>CBDHFM010000030.1:3237500-5416930 GCA_965262505.1 Vicinamibacterales bacterium | reverse complement strand
CCATGAGTAAACAGTTCCCGAGCGTCTCTGCCTCCTCCGATGAACCAACCGTCGGGGATGCCGCCAAGATTAGATAGGCGTCTGACCCTGGATTCCCCGGAATAGTGCACTCCCGTTGCCTGGGCTACGGCCTGCTACTGCTGATCTGCGCGGCCGCGAGCGCGCGGGCTCAAGAAACCGGTCCCCCCGGCGGCGAGCGGCCGACGGTCACCGCTGTTCGCATGAATGTGGACGAACGCGTCCAGATTGACGGCGTGCTCGACGACTCGGCATGGGCCCGTGCCGGGCTCATCACGAGCTTCACGCAATCCGATCCGCAGAATGGCGCGCCGTCCACCGAGCGCACCGAGATCCGGATCCTGTTCGACGAGGACCGGCTGTACATCGGCGCGGCGTTCTTCGACAGCGAGCCCGCGGCGCTGCTCGGCAACCAGATGGTGCGCGACGGTTCGCTTGGCGCCGACGACCGGTTCATCTGGGTGCTCGATCCGCTCTACACGCAGCGGGGCGGCTACTACTTCGAGGTCAATCCGGCGGGCGCCATGGGCGATGCGCAGCTCGTGGCGGCAAGCAACGGCATCGGCACCACTCAGAACCGCGCGTGGGACGGCATCTGGAGCGCGCGGGTGCGGCGTCACGAGCGAGAGTGGACCGCGGAGATCGAGATCCCTTTTCGCACGTTGAGCTTCGATCCCCGGCAGCAGGCATGGGGCGCGAATTTCCAGCGGACCGTGCGGCGGAAGAACGAAGAGAGCTTTTGGGCCAGTTGGGGCCGCAATCAGGGTATCTACAGCCTGGACACCGCCGGCCGCATCGAAGGTCTCGCCGACATCAGCCAGGGCCTGGGCCTCGATGCCCAGCCGTACGTGACCGGCAACTACAGCCAGGCCGGTGGCGGTACGACGGCGACGTACGACGCAAACACGGGCTTCGATCTGCTGTACAGCGTCACCCCACAGCTCAAGGCCAACCTGACGATCAACACCGACTTCGCCCAAACGGAGGTGGACGACCGGCAGGTCAACCTCACGCGGTTTCCGCTCTTCTTTCCGGAGAAACGTGACTTCTTCCTCGAGGGCGCCGGCAATTTCGATTTCTCCAGCGAGCCGAGCAACGACCTGACCGCCTTCTTCACGCGCCGCATCGGCATCGACCGCAACGGCCGGCCGCAGAAAATCGATTACGGCGTCAGGGTGGGAGGCCAGGTCGGCGACTTCAACCTGGGCCTTATGCAGGTCCGCACGGCCGCCGAGGGCGAGATCCTCGGCGAGGACTTCCTCGTCTTTCGTCCCAAGCGCCGGTTCCTGAGCCAGTCGCACGTGGGGTTCATTTACACGCGCCGCGCGACCCGAGACTCGGCCCTCCCTGACCGCCACTCCGTGGGCGTGGACTTCCAGCTGGCCACCTCCCGGTTTCGCGGCAACCAGAACCTGTCACTGGACGGGCACTACATCAAAACGCCCGACGGCACCCCAGGGGGCGAGAACACGGCCTGGGGCCTGCGCCTCAACTATCCCAACGACCGATGGCGGCTCCAGATCAACACCCGGTGGTTCGACAAGAACTTCAACCCGGCCGTCGGCTTCGCCCAACAGGTGAATCATCGCAAGTTCTCTGGCATCGCCCATTTCGCCCCACGGCCGAGCAACAGTCGATGGCTGCGGCAGGTCGGGGTACAGCTGTTCCCTGAACTCTTCACCGACACAGACGGCCGCTGGGTCGAGCGCAATTGGCAGATCCAGTTGCTCCAGCTCAATTTTCAGTCCGGCGACACCGTGCGCATCAACCTGAACCCTGCGTACAACCGGTTGCAGAACGACTTCCGGGTTGGACCCGGACTGACGCTGCCGGCCGGGGGGGAATACCGCCACACCCGCTACGGATTCAACGTGACCACGGCGAACCGGCGCATGATCTCCGGCAACGCGAGGTTCACGGGGGGCAGCTTCTTTTCAGGCGACCGCCGCGACTACTCGGCTTCGCTGAACGTCAGGCCCCGCCCCGGTGTGCTGGCCACGATGACCGCCTCGTTCAGCCGCATCGAGTTGCCGCAGAGCACGCTCGAGACGAAGCTCCTGCGCGCCATCGTCAACACGCAGTTCAACCCCTTCATGTCGATCTCGAACAACATCCAGTTCGACTCGGTGAGCCGCGTGCTCGGCTGGCAGTTCCGGTATCGGTGGATCGTCGAACCCGGCAACGACCTCTACGTCGTCTGGCTCCACAACTGGCAGGACACCGGGTCAGAGCTGACGACGCTCAGCCGCAGCGCCGCGCTCAAGACCGTCTACACGCACAGCTTTTAGAACGCCGTTGCGGTCGTGACCTTCCCTACTGTAACTCCTGAACCAACTGGCGGATGAAGCGCTCGTTTGTCGTGCCGGGGTTGCGAACCTGGGAATCAAACGCGTTGGTCAGTCCTGCGGCCACGATCTGATCTTCGGTCATACCCTGGTCGAGGCGTTCCTGGACCTGTTCCATCAGGACCAGCATCAGGTCGCGGTGTGCGCGCACTTCGTCGCGGTCGACAACGGGCCCATGGCCCGGAAGGATTCGCGTGTCCGGCCCTGAATTTCCGATCACGCGACCGAGTCCGAACAACATGCCTTGTAACGATCCGCCATTCTGAATCGCGATATTGGGATACCCCTCCGACCGGTAGAAGTCTCCGGGCATCAATACATCCGCGTTCTGGAAGTACACCATCGTGTCGCCGTTGGTATGGGCAACCGGCACCGGAATCGCCCGGACAACCTCTCCGTTCATATGGAACGTGACCGGTCCGTCATAGGTGACCATCGGCAACCGCTCGGGCGGGTTCGCCGAACCGGCCAGCTCTGCACGCAGTTCGTCGCGTGTCATCACGGTCACACCCATCGCAGCGAGATTGGAATTGCCACCGGAATGGTCCCCGTGCACGTGCGTGTTGAGCGCGAACTTGATTGGCTCGGTCGAAATCTCCCGTATCGCCGCAACGATCCGGTCGGTCAGGGGAGCGAACTGTGTGTCGACCATCAGGACGCCGTCGGGTCCGGCCAGCACACCGATCTGTCCTCCCTCGCCCTGCAGGTAGTAGAGGTTGTCGTCCAGTTGCGTGGCCATAATCTGAACGTCGTCGAAGTTGCGTTGACCGTTGACGACGGGAGCAACGGCCAGCGTGGCGATGACAGCCGCGACAGAACACAGACATCGAATCGAAGCTACTTTCATTGCTCGGATCTCCTTATCAATTTCGGCCGGGCGCTACCTCCCCGGACTGAAGCGGGTGCCAGCGGCTAGCGCCATCGGCGTCGGACCTGATTATAGGAGGAATCGCCCAGCGGCGCGCGGCCCCACTTGGCGCACAATGAGTTCATGCTTACCCTGACGTCTGCCAAGCCCACCAAGCCCGAGCGTGTCGTCATCATGGGCGCGGGCGGATTCGTCGGGCGCGCCAGCACCGACACACTCGCAGTCGAAGGCGTGACCGTCGTCGCTCTCTCGCGCAAGGAAGTGAATTTGCTTGAGCCGGATGGTGCGACTCAACTCGCGGGGCGACTCACGCCCTCCACCACGCTCATCGTCACCTCCGCGCTCGCGCCAGTGAAGAACATACCCATGCTGTTGGATAATCTCCGCATGATGCAGGCCGTCATCGCGGCGGTACACACCAAGCCGGTCGCGCATCTCATCTACATAAGTTCAGACGCCGTCTATGCCGACTCGGACGAACCGATGACGGAAGCATCGCCAGCGGCGCCCGGTTCGCTCCACGGGGTGATGCACCTTACCCGTGAAGTGATGTTGAAGAACGAACTCCCCAGCATCCCACAGGCGTTCGTGCGTCCGACTTTGATTTTCGGACCGGGCGACCCGCACAACGGCTACGGACCGAATCGTTTCATGCGGCTCGCCAAAGCCGGTCAAGACATCACGCTGTTCGGCGAGGGCGAGGAACGGCGCGATCACGTTTTCATCAGCGACGTGGCGGAGATCGTCAGCCGCTGCGTACTGCATCGCGCGGCCGGCGTCGTGAATGTGGTTTCAGGCAAGGTCACCTCGTTCAGGGAAATCGCCGAGCTGGCAGCGGCGCGCTTTGAGCCACACGTGGCAGTCATCGGCACGCCGCGTGTCGGAGCGATGCCGCATAACGGCTACCGCGCGTTTGACGCAAGTCTGCTGGTCAGGCTTTTTCCTGATACCAAGCTGACGACCTTGGCGGGTGGGCTGGATCGTATGAAGGCTTCGCTCACACGTGTGAACGCTACAACATCGTAGGTAAGGGAGACTTCTGGCCTAGCAGCCTGTGGTTAAAGGGCCGAAAGGGATCGACACGACTGATCCCGCGTACTACACTCCCGCATGGCCATGAGTCGACGTAAGGACCGGGCACGGACACCTGGGCTTGATCCGATCTCGTGGACACGTTCCGAAAGGTGGAGACGATGTCCCGAATGGCAGCAACCACACGTCGGCGGTCACGCCGGCAATTCAGTGACGAGTTCCGGGCTGGGGCGGTCCGGCTGGTGTTGGAAGAGGGGAAGACGGTCGGCGCCGTCGCCCGCGAGTTGGATCTTACCGAATCGGCCTTGCGGCAATGGGTCGAGCGGGCGCGCGCCGACCGCAGCGGGGGCCGTACCGGTCTGACGACCGCCGAGCGGGAGGAGCTGGCTCGGCTGCGCAAAGAGAATCGCATCCTCGCCGAGGAGCGCGACATCTTAAAAAAAGCGACGGCCTTCTTCGCGAAGCAGAGCCGGGAAGATTTCGGTTCATTGCCGTGGAGAAGGCCAGGCACACCGTCATCATTCTGTGCCGGTGTCTCGCGGTCACACGCAGCGGGTTCTACGCGTGGCAACGACGCCCGGAATCGGCACGATCACGAGACGACCGGCGGGTGAAGGTCCTCGTCCAAGCGTCCGTTGACGCGAGCAAACAGCGCTATGGCAGCCCGCGCATTCACGAAGACCTGATCGAGCAGGACGAGCAGGTGAGTCGCAAACGGGTCGTCCGGCTGATGCAGGAAGAAGGCCTGGTCGCACGGGCCCGGAAGCGTGACAAAGTAACCACCATGAGCGATCACGACCAGCCGGTCGCGGCGAATCTGCTCGACCGCCAGTTCGAGGCGGACGCCCCGAATCAGCGGTGGGTCGGCGACACGACCGAGTTCGTCATCGGCAGCAGCGGTAACCTGTACCTCGCGGCGGTCTTGGATCTGTGCTCGCGGTTCATCGTGGGGTGGGCCGTCAGCGCGGTGAACGACCGGCACGTGACCATCAAGGCCTTGGAGATGGCGCTCAAGCGCCGGTGCCCGGACATCGGCCTCCTCCATCATTCCGATCAGGGTTGTACGTACGCAAGCGAGGATTATCAGGACCTCCTCGAGGCGCGTGGCATCGTCTGCAGCATGAGCCGACGTGGCAACTGCTGGGACAATGCCGTCATGGAGAGCTTCTTCTCGACCGTCAAGAGCGAGCGCGGCGAACACGTCGACAGTCACGGCGACGCGAAGATGGAGTTGTTCGATCACATCGACGTGTTCTATCACCAGCGACGTCGCCACTCGACGCTCGGCCAGATCAGTCCGGCCGCCTTCGAACGGCAGGCGGCGTAGGGCATGGACGCTGCCATCCCTGCGGACGCACAGAACGCGCCCACAGGGATTTGGAAATCTCGCACAGAACGCGAGATTCCCACAGCGCCCACACCCATCATCGTTGTTGTGAACGAACGAAAGAACAACGGAGACTCAAACAGCGTAGCTAAACCGTCCACCGAATCGGATCAGGCCCACACCCGGATTGTGGATCGCGACGAACGCGTTGCCGGTTACGGGCGGGCATCCGTTCTATCAGCGGCTAAATCAGGTCCTGGACACGCACGCGTTCGACGCGTGCGTCGAGGCGCAGTGCGCCCCGTTCTACGCCGCGACGGTCGGCCGTCCCAGTCTGCTGCCGGGGACCTATTTCCGGCTGCTCTTGATCGGGTACTTCGAGGGCATCGATTCGGAGCGTGGGATCGCCTGGCGGACTGCCGACTCGCTGGCGCTGCGCGGCTTTCTCGGGTTGGGCCTCGATGAGGCGACACCCGAGCACTCGACGATCTCCCGGACGCGGCGGCTGATCGACCTCGAGACGCACCGGGCGGTCTTCACGTGGATCCTGCAGGTGCTGGCGACGGCCGATCGCGTGAAGGGCAAGACGATCGGGATCGATGCCACGACCCTCGAAGCCAATGCCGCCTTGCGGAGCATCGTGCGCCGCGACTCCGGCGAGACGTATCAGGAGTTCTTGACGCGGCTCGCACAGGCCTCGGGCATCGAGACGCCGACACGGGCGGACTTAGCGCGCCTTGATCGCAAGCGCCCGAAGAAGGGCTGCAATACCGACTGGCGGCATCCACACGACCCTGATGCGCGGATCACGAAAATGAAGGACGGGCGTACGCATCTGGCCCACAAGGCTGAGCACGCCGTCGACCTGGAGACTGGGGCGATCGTGGGCGTGACGGTGCAGGGCGCCGATCAGGGCGATACGACGACGATCGCGGAGACGGTCACCACGACGGCCGAAGAGCTCGAAGCCGTGGCGGTGGCGACCGACGGGCACACGGCGATCATCGACGAGGTCGTGGCCGACAAGGGATACCACAGTAATCAGACGCTGGTGGATCTCGCGACACTCGACCTGCGGACCTATATCGCGGAGCCCGATCGCGGCCGGCGCAACTGGACGCACCAGGCGGCGGCGCGCGACGCGGTGTACGCGAATCGTCGACGCATCCGGGGCGTGCGTGGGTTGGCCTTGTCGCGTCGACGGAGTGAGTATCTCGAACGACCGAATGCGCATCTCTCTGAAACCGGTGGGATGCGGCGCACGCATCTGCGAGGGCACACCAACATCCTGAAACGTTTACTCGTCCATATCGGCGGCTTCAATCTGGGCCTCTTGATGCGGTCGCTCGTCGGCGTCGGCACGCCGCGGAGCCTGCAGGGCCACCTGGCGACGATTGTGGCGCTCGTCATCGCGCTGTGGACGCGCGTGGAGCGCCGCTGGCGCGACCACCACACGCCATCCGACGATCAGGCGTCCGTTTTTACGCCGAATCATCGTTTCGAGCTGCTACCTGTTGGCGCGTCAGAAGGCGACCTTTAACCACGGGCTGCTAGGTCATCAGGAAGCGCCTTACGTACTTGACTCTGCTGCCGCTCCGGGGACACTCTGTCATCCGCGCCGGCACGTCGAGCACGTAGCGCCGGGACAATGCGTGTATCACGAAGGGAGCCAACTGTGGATTCGACCAGACGCGACCTGCTGAAAGCGGGCGCGGTGGCGGCGGCAGCAGCCGCTGTGCCGCGCGCGCTCGCACAACAGCCTGGTCCAGAGGGGGACATCGCCATGCCGTTTTACGAAAGAGGCAACGTCCGCATCCGTTACCAGGAGGCCGGCACCGGTTTCCCGCTGTTAGTGATCCCGGGCGGGGGATTGAACTCGAGAATCTCCATGTTCACCGAGAGAGGGCCGTTCGATCCGACCGAGGAGTTCCAGGACGAGTATCGCTGCGTCACTGCGGACTTGCGCAACGGCATCGAGGGCCAATCCTCCGGCCCGCTCGAGATCGACCGGCCCTGGGACTCGCACACCGACGACCACCTCGGCCTCATGGATCATCTGGGCATCGACAGATTCATGGTGATGGGATTCTGCATCGGCGGCCCGTTCATCTGGAACCTGTTACGGCGGGCGCCGGATCGTATCGTCGCTGCCGTGCTGGCACAGCCCCTCGGTTTCCGTCCGGAGATGCCCGACCTCTTCTACGAGGGCAATATGAAGGGTTGGGGTGCAGCGTTGACCGCCCGCCGGCCCGAGATCACGATGCCGATGGTCGACGCGTTCCTCACCAAGATGTACCGCACCGACGCCGACTTCGTCTACACCGTGACCCGCGATTTCGTGCGCGCCTGCCAGACGCCCATCCTGGTCCTGCCGGACGACGTACCGGCGCACCCGTATGCCGTTGCCATGGAGTCCGCGCTGCTTGCGCCGAACTCCGAAGTGAGCCTCTATCCGTGGAAAGAGCCCCCCGAGAGAATTCCGCTGGCGGTGCGCCACATACGCTCGTTCCTTCGGGTGCATCGGCCCGTGATTGCATGAATACGCAGGGAGCGGCGTGTGTGCGGACGATCGTGACGTGCGGCCTGGTGGTCCTGGGCGTGGCGTCTGGGCTGGGGGCGCAGGAGCCACCCGCCTACAAGGTGGACCCCTTCTGGCCGAAGCCGTTGCCGAACAAATGGATCATGCAGCAGGTCCCCACGCTCGTCGTGGACAAGGACGATCACATCTGGGTGTTCAACCGCTCGCGCGGAATCAGGCCAGACGAAAACGGTGCATCGACCACGCCTCCGCGCACCGATTGCTGCATCGCGGGACCCGCGGTGCTCGAATTCGATGCCGAGGGCAACCTGCTGCAAGCCTGGGGCGGCCCGGGCTACGTCCCCAACTGGCCCCGAGAACAGACCATCGCCGTGGATGGGGAGGGAAACGTCTGGATATCCGGAACGCGACCGGGCAGCAGCATTCTAAAATTCACCAGCGATGGCAAGTTGCTCTGGGATTTCGGCCGGCGGCCACCGCCCGTGCCCGAGGGGCAAACCCCGCCGCCGCTCGTAGAGAACAACCAGCAGACCGACATTCTCATCAGCGGCGTGGCCGGGTTTGATTTCGACGACGAGGCGCGCGAACTCTACGTGGCCGACACCGAGTTCATCAACAAGCGCATCCTCGTCTTTGACATGGATACAGGTGCATTCAAGCGCGGTTGGGGCGGCAAGGGACAGCCGTTGAGCGAGATCAGCAATGACCGGGTGCCGCCGTATGACACATCCGGTCCTCCTCCGGACATCGACGATTTCGTGGTCCTTCACTGCATCCATATCTCGCGGGACGGACTGGTCTACGTGTGCGATCGTGGCAACGATAGAGTGCAGGTCTTTACGAAGCAGGGTGAGTTCGTGACGCAGTTCTGGATTCATCCCTCGACGCCGGCCCGAGGGTCAGAATGCGGAGGGCCTGGCAACGATACGTACGGCCCCTGCGGAACCGTGTTCAACCTCGCCTTCTCGGCCGATCCGGAGCAGAAGCACGTCTTCGTTGCGGACGGCGCGAACAATAAAGTCTGGATCGTCGACCGCCAGACGGGCACGACCGTCGGCTCGATCGGAAACAACGGCCGCATGGCCGGACAGTTCCATTTCATCGATGGCGTCGCCACCGATTCCAACGGGAACATCTACACGGGCGAGGTCGAGACCGGCAAACGCATTCAGAAGTTTGTGCCGGTCGACGGAAACTGAAAGCGCTCGCTCGCCGGGAGCACCGGCCTGAAGGACGCCCCGGAAACGTCTGCTATTTCACTGCAGGATCACCGTGCGTTTCCGCAAGGGAGGTATCGATCAGATCCTGCGCACCATCGCGGGCACGAGCTGCTCGATCGAGGGCGCGCCAACCTGCTGCATGATGGCGAGCAGCTCGATGCGCAACAGCTCCAGAACTCGCTCGACCCCGGGCTGACCGAATGCGCCCAGGCCCCAGATATAGGGCCGGCCGACACAGACGGCGGTGGCGCCCATGCACAGCGCCTTGGCGATATCGGTGCCGCGACGGAAGCCGCTGTCGATCAGGATCGGCATCCGGCCGCCAACTACTTCCACGATCTCCGGCAAGGCGTCGATCGTCGAGCGTCCGCTGTCCTCGCTCCGGGCGCAGTGGTTCGAGACGATGATGCCGTCCAGGCCAGCCCGGACGGCGAGCTCCGCGTCCTCGTGCGCGAGGATCCCCTTGATTAGGAGCTTCATGCTGGTCGTGTCGCGCATCCGCTTGATGGTGTCCCAGGTCATGGCGGAGGATTGGATGTTGGCAAGACCAGAAAGATCCACGCCTTCGTACATCGGCCTTCTCTGGTACCTCGACTCGAGGCTGCTCCTGTCGTGGCAGACCGAGCAATCGCGCGTGTCGGTGCGCTCCAGCCGGAACCGGGTTTCCTGGTTACGACCGCCGTTGCGATCCACCGTCACCGCGACCGCGAGGCAACCGGCCCGTTCCGCGCGCGCCAGGTGGGCTGCGGTGACGTCCCACTTGTTGGTCGCGTAGAGCTGGTACCAGATTGGCGCCCCGCGCTCGGCCATCACCACCTCGGGCGCAGTCGTGGACTGGGTCGACAGGATCATCAGATGGTTGCCGACCCTTGCCGCCCTCGCAACGGCCTCCTCGCCCGCGGCGTGAAAGGATCGATGGCCGCCAACGGGCGCGAGGACAATCGGCGTGTCGTATCGCACACCAAGAATGTCGGTGCTCATGTCGACCCTGCTGACATCAACGAGGCGCCTCGGCCTGAACTGGAATTTCAGAAAGCCTTCTCGGTTGGCGCGCAACGTCACCTCGTCGTCGATCCCTGATGCCATGTAGCCGAAGTGCGCAGGCGGCACGTTCGTGCGCATGACCGGCTCGAAATCAAAAACGTTGATCGCGGCCGCGGGGTCGCCAATGAGGTTCTGCAGGTCGTCCGGAGCCCAGAGCATGGGATCCGGGCGCTGCTGCGGCCGCGCCGCGGGAACTTGCGCGGCAAGAGCTGCAAGGCCGGGAAAGGCGAGCAACGGACTGCCGGCCAGCCACCTCAGTAACTGCCGGCGGCTTGCGGACCGGTCGCTGGAATCCATGAACGAATTATCGCTACCGCGCAAGGCCTGTCAAGCGCCGAAAGCCAAGGCCGTCGGAGTCGGGACTGACCGACGCGGAAGGGATGACAGCACGGTGTCGCTGGGTGTCTAATTGACCCGCGAGAATCAGGAGGCGTCATGCGACACCGTCACTCAGCGCGGGAATGGAAAGACCTGGAAGTCGTTGCTGGAAACGGACTACTTCACCGCCGCACGTTCCTCACGGGCAGCGCCGCCTTTGCCGCGGCCGTGACTGGCTACGCGCTGAGCGGCTCTGCAGCCGCGCAGTCACTCGCCGATGATCCGTGGAGCGCAATGGCTGGCGCTCCCGTGACTGCGTATGGCACGCCGTCGCGGTTCGAACAGAGCGCCGCACGCATACTGAGCAACCCCAGAGGTGAACCGCGCACTCAGCACGCGCGCACGCCGCATCACTTGCTCAACGGCACGTTCACCCCGAACGGCCTGCACTTCGTCATTTCGCACTCGGGCAACCCGGACATCGACCCCGACGGGCACCGCCTGCTGATACACGGGCTGGTCCAGCGGCCGCTCGCGTTCACGCTCGACGCGCTCGCACGCTACCCGATGGTCTCGCGTATGACGTTCGTCGAATGCGGAGGTAAGAGCCTGCAAGGAAATAACTGCTTGTACTGTTGATCGGCGAGTAGTACGCTGCGCCCGTGGAGGTGGCCACCCTGCGGGCAAAGCATGCAGCGCTGGCGCCCGTGCTCACGGAGCGATCGCGCCGGGTGTGGGCGGCGACTGAGGCCGAGGCGATCGGTTATGGCGGCACGGCGCTGGTCGCCCGAGCCACGGGTATCGCGACATCGACCATCCAGCGCGGTTTGCGTGAATTGACGGCGGACGAGCCGCTCGCGGGCGGCCGGACGCGAAGGGCGGGCGGCGGCCGCAAGCGCGCGATCGATCTCGACGCGACGCTGCTGCGCGATTTGGATGCGTTGGTTGAGCCGACCGCCCCCGGCGATCCCGACTCGCCGCTGCGGTGGACGTGCCAGAGCGCACGGACGTTGGCGGTGGCGCTCGACGGTCTGGGCCACCGCGTCAGCCACACGGTGGTCGCCGAGTTGTTGCACGGACTGGGCTACAGCCTGCAGGGCAACGCCAAGACTCGTGAGGGCCGCCAGCATGTCGATCGGGACGCGCAGTTTCGGTACATCGCCCGGCGCGTGCGACGCGCGCAACGGCAACAGCAGCCGACGATTTCGGTGGACACCAAGAAGAAGGAGCTGGTCGGCGCGTTCAAGAACGCGGGCCGCACCTGGCGCCCGGCGAAGACGCCGCAGCGGGTACAGGTCCACGACTTCGTGATCCCGGCCACCGCCACCACGGGCGGGAAGGCCATTCCGTATGGCATCTACGATCTGCATCGCAACGAAGGCTGGGTGCGTGTCGGGATCGATCACGACACCGCGAGCTTCGCGGTACGGTCGATCCAGCGTTGGTGGCAGCACATGGGTCGCCCGGCGTATCGACAAGCCCAGTCGCTGTTGATCACGGCGGATGCAGGCGGGAGCAACGGGGCGCGCCTCCGGTTGTGGAAGTGGGAACTGCCGCGTCTGGCCAATCGGACGGGCTTGGTGATCACGGTCTGTCACTTTCCGCCGGGTACGAGCAAGTGGAACAAGATCGAGCATCGGGTGTTCTCGCACATCGCGATGAATTGGCGCGGCACCCCACTCGTCGACTTGGCCACGATCGTGAGCCTCATTGGCTCGACGCACAGTCGGTCCGGACTCCGCGTTCGGTCGGAACTCGACCGCGGCCCATACCCGGGTGGCCTCACCGTCACCGATGCGCAGCTGGCGACGGTACGCCTCGAGCGGCATCGCTTTCACGGCGACTGGAACTACACGATCCATCCCGCTGCTCCGAGAACACAAAAGTCAGTAATTGTCTGACAAGCCCTAACAGCGCGCCGCTCTTCTCCAGGGAGCCAATCCAGGGCACCGTCCAGGAACTGCACGGCCTGGTCTCGTGCGCCGAATGGACAGGCGTAATGCTCTCCACCCTGCTCGAGGAGACCGGCATAGACCCCACGGCGAAGTGGCTCGTCGCCGAGGGCGCGGACTCGCTGGCCGTGAGCCGCAGCGTGCCGATCACGAAGGCGCTCGACGACGCGATGATCGCCTTGTACCAGAACGGCGAGCGTCTCATGCCCGGCAACGGGTATCCCATGCGCCTGCTCCTGCCCGGGTGGGAAGGCAACATGAACATCAAGTGGCTGCGGCGGATCAAGCTCGTCGAGATGCCCGCCATGAGCTACTACGAGGCGAGAACGTACGCGCCGATCCTGCCAAGCGGAGAGGCGTACCAGTTCTACTTTCTCCAGGAGGTCAAGTCCTTCATCACTCACCCCTCTGCGGGGCTGACGTTGAGCGGCCCAGGCTTCTACGAGATCTCCGGCATCGCCTACTCGGCTACCGGACGGATCTCGAAGGTGATGGTTTCAGCCGACGGCGGTACGAGCTGGGCTGAGGCGGCGCTGCAGGACCCGGCGCACGCCAAGGCGTTTACCCGGTTCCGCGCGCCCTGGCGCTGGGACGGCGGAGCGGCCGTCCTGCAGAGCCGCGCGTGGGACGAGTCCGGCAACGTGCAGCCGACGCGCGAACAGATCGTCGCCCGTCGCGGGGAGGCCACGGGGGTCGTCACCGCGACCGGCTTTGCCAGCCAGCACTACAACGGCCCCACGAGCTGGGGAATCGAGCGCGGCGGAGACGTGAGACATGTGTACGCGTAAGCTGTTCGGCACGCTCGTCTTGTGCACGCTGGCGTTCGCGTCGATCGCCGTTTTGGCCCAGGCGCCGAATCTAGGGACGCCGGTCTCCCCGGATGACGTGGCCGCCTGGGATATCAGCATCCTGCCCGACGGGACCGGTCTCCCGCCGGGCAACGGAACACCGGTCGAGGGCTCGGGAATCTACGCGCAGAAGTGCGCGTTGTGCCACGGCGAGAACGGGACGGGCGCGACCAACAGGGCACTGGTTGGGGGCCCGCCACTCACGGACGGGATCGACACGTCGAAGACCATCGCCAACTTCTGGCCCCACGCCACGACCCTTTTCGACTTCATCCGGCGGGCGATGCCGTGGCAGCAGCCGCGAACGCTCACCGACGACGAGGTGTACGCCCTCACGGCCTACATCCTCGCGCTCAACGAGATCATCGGCGAGAACGACGCGATGAACGCCGCTGCGCTACCCAAGGTGGCGATGCCGAACCGGGACGGGTTCATCGTCCGGTTTCCGGACAGGATGCCGTAATCAGACTCATGGAGATACGCGTGAAAACAATCCTCACCTTCTTCGTCCTCGTTGCAACGCTGTCAATGGCTGCCGCGCCTGTGTTCGCGCATCACGGCCGTGGGCAGACGTATGCCATGGATACCGAACTCACGTTGGAGGGCACCGTATCCGAGGTGGTGTGGCGCAATCCTCACGTCTTGATCTACATGGATGTGGAGAGCGACAACGGTGAGGTGGTCACGTGGGCCTTCGAGAACGGAGGCGTCAGCCAGCTCGCCCGGGAAGGCTATCATCGGAATTCACTCCGGGTCGGCCAGGACATCACCGCGATTGTCCACCCCGCCGCCAACGGTGCACCGACCTCGATCGTCGTGAAGATTATTCTGGCAGACGGAACCGAGATGATGTGCCGCGAATGTGACTAGAACAGGCCCATGAAGGAGCCTCGGCGCGACGTGTTCCTCGGTTCGTCTATCGGACGCCCGCTCCGGGATCGCGAAATCGATCGTTGTATCCGCCCTCGTTCATGGGCGCGCAGATGGACTCCGTGACTCCCGAGAACACCCCTTTCCACCCGAAAAAGGTGTAGCTCTCAGCTGGTTGGCGAGTGAAGACTCTCCGGGTCGCCTCCCAGGGAGCCGTATAGTTCTCCGGATCGTAGAGCGTCATGAGAAGTTCTACATTGTTGGCGTCGAGCCGCGTATAACGCTCTTCGATCCGCGCGTGCAAGCTTTTCGGATGCCCCGGCCTGTCGAGCCACGCTCTTTCTTCGAGACCCGTCGTGTTGACGACAAGCGTGTCTCCTTGCCATTCGCCAACCGAGTGTCCGTACCAGGCCGGACCCAGGTTATCGAGGCTCTCACCCGAAGGCAGTTCTCGTCCGTCCAGCCAGATGTAGCGGAGCCGCCCTTCCCACTGGAAGACCTGCAGCAGCCTGTCGTCGAGCTGCATCATTTCAATCGGCTCCGTATCAAAAAGGAGCTTTGGAAAACCAGCCGGATTGCACTGATATTCAGGGTCGTTTGCAAGATGGGGATAGGGAACGGATCGCGCAGGAATGCGTTCGCTCATGATCTCCACGGCCTGCGGCGTCATGGGCGGCCGAGTATCCGGGCCGAAGCCTTCAAACGCGCTCGTCCCTTCCGTCAACATCCAGACTCCCGAGAGATCACGCGGGTCGAACTGGGTCGTGGCTCGTTCCTGCTGCGGTGGCATCGCGGCCTCAGGGAACACTGCCAACGAACAGAGCAACACCAGCGCCAACGTAGGCGCCCAACGGAAGAAGAAATTTCGCACTGTTAGCCCTCTCCCTTCATGGCAACCCCTCGCGGGGGCATTCATCACACCGCTCATCTGTGGGCGGTGCATGGATTACTCAAGCCTATAGTGGACGGCTCGCCTCCTGAGTCGGCCGGTCGGTTCGTCGGCACCAGCCGCCGCAGTTCCTCGAATCAGGTTTCCAGCTACCGAGCTTCGGCGGTTTCGATCTCGTTCAGCGTCCGGAGCTGCCAGATGTCCACGGCCTGGCGGCGCAAGGTGTCACTCAGTCACCCGGTGCAAACACCATGAGGACGTTGCTCCCGTTCGCCGATTTCAGCTCCGGGTATAACGCGGCCATCGTGCGCGCTCCTATACCGCCTCCCCCCACGGCCACGGCTACATGCTGCTTCCCACCAGCCGCGTAACTGATGGGGTAACCGGTCACCGGGGCGCTCAGGGGGACCTTCCAGAGGACATTGCCGGTCTCCGCGTCCAGTGCCAGGAAATTCCGATGCAGATCACCGACGAACACCAGCCTGCCAGCGGTAGTCAGCACGGAACCCAGCGCGGCGCGCTGGTCGTATACCCACAACACCCTGCCCGTGGCGGCGGATACGGCGGCTAACCGCCCAACCTGTCCGTTCGACCCTTCCATGTGCACGAGATCGCTGTTGTCGAGCCCGTTCCCACTCACGTCCAGTGGTACGACCTTGAAATTGGTGCAGGTACTGCTGACCGGACTGTACACGGCCCCGGTAACCGGGTTATAGGCATTGGTCTGGAATATCTTCCCGCCACGGTGACCGGGACAGACAAGCTGGAATTGCCCGACTGTAGTGGGAATGATGCCTTCATTCGTGGTGATCGCGCCGGTCTCGGGGTCAATGCGTTCATAAAGGTTCTGGAAGACGACGAGCTGATTATTCCAAAGGTGCTCCCCCGTCTCCCGGTCAAATGCCCAGAGGATGCCGGGTTTACCGAGGACGTAGACCACCTTGCGCGGGATGCCGTCGATCTCCACGTCCGCGAGGATGGGGTTGTCCTGGTGGTCCATGTCGAAGTTATCGCGGGGCTGCATCTGGAAATGCCAGTGGACCTCCCCCGTCCCGGCGTCAAGGGCCAGGATGGAGTTCGTGTACAGCAGGTCACCGCCCCCGGTATCGCCCATGAGGATCTCCGGATAGGGATAGGGGCTCGCCGTTGACCAGTAGACAAGATCCAGGTTCGGATCGTAGCTGCCCGCCAACCAGAATGAGGCCTTCCTGCGTTGCTCGTACGGTACCCGGCCCCAGGTCGCGTCATGTGCCTCTGGATCATCGGGGCCGGCGACCGATTCCCTTCGCCATAGCTCTTCCCCGGTTTCGGCATCGAACGCACCCACCGAACACGCGCTGGTAGTCCCGGTACTGCAGGTCTGGCCGGCGAACACCCTGCCTTCGCCTGCGATGGGCCCCGCTGTATAGCTGACCCTGTCGTCGGGATCGCCGGTCTTCACCTCCCAGACGAGTTCGCCGTTCCTTGCATCGAGTGCGACCAGGTAGGCGTCCGGGGAGGTGAGATAGATCTTGTCCTGGTAGATGGCGATATTGCGCGTCGTACCAGCGTCGGTATCGCCCTGAAACTGTCGCCGATACTCCCACAACAGGTCACCCGTTCTCGCGTCAAGGGCCTGGACCACGCCTTTGGTGTGGGGGAGATACATGATGCCGCGGTAGACGACGGGTTCCTGCGCCATTCCCCCGGGCTCCATGGTCCACGCCCAGGCGAGTTGCAATTGGTTGACGTTCTGGGGTGTCACCTGATCCAGGGGGCTGTAGCCGGTGGCACCGTGGTCACGGCGCCACCGCAACCAGTCCGCCGGGGCAGGATCCTGGAGAACCGCATCCGTCACGGGAGTGGCTCCCGGACTGGAGTCTTCGTCCACAGGCGTCCGCGAAACCGACGGATCATCATTCTGTCCAGCGGTTGGTTGAGAAGATGAGCCGCTATCACAGGCTGAAAGGGCTGCCAACACAGAGACGGCACATAAGAAATGCTGTACCCGAGGTTTCAGCTGCGACATTCACATACCCCCATATCGATCCGTCTCCCGATACACCTCCCCCATCCGACCCTCGCCGATCTGGGCAGCGATCTCACACGGGCCGAGGCGGGTGCCGGGAGTGAGGGCCATCGGAGTTGGGCCTGATTATAGGAGAAATGACTGAGCTGGTAGCTCCCGCCTCAACTTGACAATGCCTTGGCCGGACCTGCAGGGTGTTCATGGGAAGGCAAGGCGGCATAAGCTTTCGTAAGTTGGGCGGCGGGACATTCGATCCGGCCGCCGGTGGAATGACAGCGGGAGGGAAATGTGGGAACCTACGCGAAATTTGCTGCGGCGTGCGTTTTGGGAGCCTTGGGATCGCTGTCGCAGGGAACGGCCAATGCAGCCGACCTTGTCATCCTCGCCAACCAGGGCGCGGCGCCGGGGGTGAGAGAACTTGCCGCCGAGTTCGAGCGTGTAAGCGGGCACAGGGTGACCGTTGTCCAGCCCGATGCCGCCACGCTGGCGCAGCGCGTCAACGACGGGACGGCGGACCTCATTACCGGAAATCCCGGCGCGATCGAGGAGCGCGTGAGGGATGGCACGGTGGTGGCCAGCACGGTCACGCCATTCGTGCTCGCCGACCTCGGCCTTTCAGTGCAGGTCGGCGCGCCGAAACCCGACCTCAGCAGTGTGGAATCCTACACGGCGGCTTTGCTGGCGGCGGAGTCGATCGGCTATTCGCGCGGCTGCAGCGGCACGAACGTCGCGGAGGGGATCGCGCAGCTCGGGCTCGTCCAAGCGCTGGCGGACAAGACGATTCGCACCCAAGGCGGTCCCGTCACCGACTATCTGGCACGCGGCGACTTCGAGATCGGCATTCAACAGTCCAACATCATGGTCGATGTGCCTGGAAGCGATTATGTCGGGCCATTGCCCGACTTCTTGAACAAACCCTGCCAATCGGATGTCGGCTTGTTGACGGCCTCGAAGGAACCGGACGCCGCGCGCGCGATGATCAGGTTCATGATTTCGCCGGAGGCCGCGCCGCTCTTGCGCAGAACCCATGCGGAACCAGTCAATCCTTGACCGTAGGTGCTCTACTGGTCGATCGGGCCACCCCACGCCAGCACTTCCTTTCCGGTGTCGTCGTAGACCCTTCGGATCAGCCCGACTGGTGCACCGCTACTGGAAGGATTGAACGTGATGCTTATCTCCTGCCCGGACACAAACGACGCTCTCGACATGCCCAGTCGCGAGAGACTGCTGACGTTCTGGCTTTCGAAAGCCCAGTTGACGACGTTGCCGTCGGCATCTGCCACGTCGACATAGAGCGCAACATGGGGATTGCGCCACGCCCATTCTGTAACGGTGCCCTCGATCGTGAATAGCCTGCTGTCATCGTAGGCGCCGGCTCTGCCGTGATGGGCGGGAGGCGGCGCCGCTGACGTCGACAGGCCGGCCAGTACGACAAAGACGGAACCCAGAAACTGTATTGACGCGCGTCCCATACGCCTCCTTAACCACTCACCCATAGCTTTCAATGTGGAGTGTCTCTGAAGATTTCATGTCTTATGGTAGCAACGTGACTGCATTCAAGCGAAACAGGAAATTACTCGGTCACTCTCCGTAATTGCGCATCCGTGCATTCGCCCATGATCGTGAAAAAGCGATCGACAACGTCCGTGCTGATGAACGGATGGGGATCTCCGGGCTGGCGGTACTTCACGGCACGGAGCTTATCCAACGTTCTGTCGAAGTGCGCATGAATGGCCAGGTACACATCCGCCCCGGCCCTTTCGGCCTCATCCTTGAAGCGCCAAATGGAATCACTCCACGTCTTGAAGGTTTCGGCAAGACTCGAGTAGTACTGGATCCCGTATCGCTCGAAACTGGGATTCATGCCACCCCAGACCACGCCGACATGCCGCCGGTTTCCGTCCCGCAGACCGGGAATTACGGTCGCAATCGTACCCGGAGTGTGCCCCGGCGTAATGTAGAGCGTCAGGGTCATATCGCCGAGGCTCAGCTGCATACCGTCCGTCGCGACCATGTCTTTCCTGGCCTTGAGCTCCGCGGGCTCATTGCTCTTCGCCATCGTGTCCCAATCGGCCTCGGACATGATAATGCGTGAGCCGTACGTGTCCTGGAGGAACTTGGCCCCGAAATAGCGATCCCCGTGGGCGTGACTGAGGACGACATACTCGATGTCGGCCGGATCGAGGCCGAATTCCCTCAGCCCGTTCGTCAGTTCCTCAATGCTGTAGTCGTAACCGGTATCGACGACAATAATGCCTTCGGATGTCGTCACAGCCCATATCGAATCGTTGACGCTGCCGACGTAGTAGAGATTGTCGAACACCTTTCCTGGCTCTGCATACCATTCCGACCGTGGCGGAACTCGTCGCTCGGCCAGCGACGGCGCAACCTGAAGGCCCGGCTCCCGGGGGCCTTCCTCCGACATAGCGGCCCTGCACAGCGCCTCGAACACGTCGATGAGATCCTGTCCTGGCCTGTAGGCGGCGGCCCGGGCAATCGCAACGTGTTCCTCAACGGTCCTGCCAGCCCTCTGGGCATTCGCCGTGGTCGCGCTGGCAACAACCACCACAAGGGCGATAGCGGCGACCCAAGGTTGCCGCACCTTGATCGCCACTTCCCGATCCAGCTTCGTGTCCCGCGCCCGATACACCTCCCCCATCCCGCCCACGCCGATCTGGGCAGCGACTTCATACGGGCCGAGGCGGGTGCCGGAAGCTAGGGCCATCGGAGTCGGGCCTGATTATAGGAGAAACGTCTTCAGGAGACGCGCGACACCAAAAACACGCAACTTTCGAGCTTTACTGTGAAGACGGCCGCGACCGCGAATCCCCGCTGAGATGCTGGATGGCATCCCCAAGAACTCAGGTAAACTAGCCGACAGAAGATCTATTCAGGAGGGCGACAAGATGCCTACACGAGCTCTGGTTCCGTTGTGTGCCGTGACAGTGGTTTTGGCGATCTCGTTGTCGGCGCCGGTTCGTGCCGCCGCTCAGGCTCCGGGCCCAGACTACGATAGGGAGGCCGCCCGCGAGGCGGCCCGCGAGGCTTCGCCGCACTCCGGTGACGAAGCCGGGGCGTACTGGAACGACGAGATCGCCAGGAAGATCGCCGAGGTGACCAGCCTGGTGTACGACCCGAGTCGGCCGCTTCCGGCCAATCCACCCCGCACTCCGTGGGGCGATCCGGACATCAGCGGCTACTTCGTGACCCAGAGCTATACGGCCTTGCAGCGCTCAGAGGGCGTGACCAAGGCGCTGTACACCCCCGAGGAGGCGGTCCTCGCGTTCAGGGCGACGATCGAGGCCGACTCGAAGGTTGACCCAGCCGACATGCATTACGACTGGAAAGAATTCGGGATGGACGCGTGGCAGAGCCCGATCAGGCCCAACTTGCGGACAGCGCTAATTGTCGATCCCCCGGACGGGCGCCTGCCGCCGGTCACGGCGGAGGCGCAGAAGCGACGAGCCGACGCCGCGGCCCGCGCCAAGATCCTCAATCCTCAGACGGCGGTGTCGACCTTCCCGAGCACGTACACGCGTTGCGCGCTAGGGAATGGCCAGATTCCGATGCTCCGCGGCGGTAACCCGGACCGCGCCGGCGGCCTTGGCAGCGCGGGAGGCGTGACCGCGGAGAAACAGATCCTCCAGTCTCCGGGATACGTGGTCATCCAGAATCAGTCGAACAACGACATCCGCATCATTCCCTTGAGCGAGGGCGAGCTCCCGGATTCGATCCGCTTTTGGGAGGGCGTCTCGCGCGGCCACTGGGACGGCAATACGCTCGTCATCGAGACCAAGAATTTCAGGGACAGAGGTCCGAGCAACTTCCCATTCGGGGCCACCGAGAACATGACACTGGTCGAGCGCATCTCGTACCTCGATGAGGAGACGTTGCGGTACGAGTACACGATGACCGACCCCAGCACGTGGACGAGACCGTGGTCGGTCGAGACCCCTCTGCCACGGATCGATCCTCCGCTCTACGAGTTCGCGTGCCACGAGCAGAATTACGGCTTGATCAACCTCGTCATGGGTGCGCAAATCACGGCCACTCAGAATGGTCAGATCCCGAGCGGGAGGTAGGCAAACGGCGCTCGCCGCGCGAAACCGGCGAATACCATCGTCCTGGAAGTAACGTCGACGCGGCGGGCTCGACATTGGCGACCGTGTGCGGCCTGGCGATTGGTTCCTCCGATCGCCAGGCCGGGGTAGCTACGGGACCATCAATTCGTCGGCACCAGCCGCCGCAGTTCCTCGAACCAGTTCTGCACGATGACGGGTATCGCGACATCGACCATCCAGCGCGGTTTGCGTGAATTGACGGGCGGACGAGCCGCTCGCGGGCGGCCGGACGCGAAGGGCGGGCGGCGGCCGCAAGCGCGCGATCGATCTCGACGCGACGCTGCTGCGCGATTTGGATGCGTTGGTTGAGCCGACCGCCCCCGGCGATCCCGACTCGCCGCTGCGGTGGACGTGCCAGAGCGCACGGACGTTGGCGGTGGCGCTCGACGGTCTGGGCCACCGCGTCAGCCACACGGTGGTCGCCGAGTTGTTGCACGGACTGGGCTACAGCCTGCAGGGCAACGCCAAGACTCGTGAGGGCCGCCAGCATGTCGATCGGGACGCGCAGTTTCGGTACATCGCCCGGCGCGTGCGACGCGCGCAACGGCAACAGCAGCCGACGATTTCGGTGGACACCAAGAAGAAGGAGCTGGTCGGCGCGTTCAAGAACGCGGGCCGCACCTGGCGCCCGGCGAAGACGCCGCAGCGGGTACAGGTCCACGACTTCGTGATCCCGGCCACCGCCACCACGGGCGGGAAGGCCATTCCGTATGGCATCTACGATCTGCATCGCAACGAAGGCTGGGTGCGTGTCGGGATCGATCACGACACCGCGAGCTTCGCGGTACGGTCGATCCAGCGTTGGTGGCAGCACATGGGTCGCCCGGCGTATCGACAAGCCCAGTCGCTGTTGATCACGGCGGATGCAGGCGGGAGCAACGGGGCGCGCCTCCGGTTGTGGAAGTGGGAACTGCAGCGTCTGGCCAATCGGACGGGCTTGGTGATCACGGTCTGTCACTTTCCGCCGGGTACGAGCAAGTGGAACAAGATCGAGCATCGGGTGTTCTCGCACATCGCGATGAATTGGCGCGGCACCCCACTCGTCGACTTGGCCACGATCGTGAACCTCATTGGCTCGACGCACAGTCGGTCCGGACTCCGCGTTCGGTCGGAACTCGACCGCGGCCAATACCCGGGTGGCATCACCGTCACCGATGCGCAGTTGGCGACGGTACGCCTCGAGCGGCATCGCTTTCACGGCGACTGGAACTACACGATCCATCCCGCTGCTCCGAGAACACAAAAGTCAGTAATTGTCTGACAAGCCCTAACGGTAGCCGCGGCAACCCACTGCTCGTCCCAATCGTTACTGATCCGGTTGCCCTCATTGCGAATCAAGCCGTCGAAGCGTGTCCCGCGTGGGTTGATGCGGAAGAGAAACGCGTTCCGATGATCGTGAAACGTGTCCAGCAACACTGAGAAGCTGTCGTCGCTTTCGAGGGTATTGTCCCGCCGAAGCTCGGTGGCGCGGATCTCGGACGGCTCGCCATCCAGTGCCTCGACGCCGATATAAAGCTGCGTGTCATCAAAGACGACGCGGACCCGCGTCCGTTCACTCGCCGCCTCGCCTTCCGTGGGCTCCTTCTGACGAAACTCGGCGATGACCGGCGCCTGGAGCCAGGCTTCCTCGTCCAGCACGCCGTCGATGAGGGGCGGCTGGTCGATCGGATGAGCACGCGCCGTGCGATCGGAGGTTTGGGCCGCTGCGGCAGGCGTGGCACTCGACAGACAAAGCACGAGAGCGAGCCGCATCCAGCCCAGCCCAGCGCGCGCAGTGCCGGGCGTCACGTGGCTCAGGCGGGTGCTGGGACAGTACATGCTGCCACCGCTCGGCTCCCGTCAGAACGTCGCGAGGGCGTTGAAGGGACCGGCGGTTCCGCCTGGGACTTTCGTAATCTGCCAGGACACCATGAATTCCCACCGCTCCCGCCCGGCAGCCTCCCGAGCGACGTCTTCCAGATAACCGTTATCAACGAGCGGCAACCCGATGAAGACTTGCGTCATCTGGTGAATGGGTCGGCGCAGCCCCTCCACGCCTGAGGGCTGCACGTCGTTCACCGCGTCCCCGACAAGCAGGGCGACGCCGCGCTCCCTCAGCCACGGCAGTACCGACGCATGCAGACCGGCGCCCGCGCCGCCGTAGTTCCACGGACCGTCCTGCTCGCGCTTGGCCCATCGACCGGAGCGCACCAGAAGCACGTCGCCGCTGCCGACGGTGACACCCGCGAACTCTTCCCAGTCCTCGAGGTCCGACACGTAAATCGGCGTGCTGGGCTCGAGCCAATCGACGCCCCTGAGCAGCGGCATGTCGACGAGAATGCCGCGGGTCACGTACCCGGGACCCATTCGATCGATCGCGAGGTCCTTGCACCCGTCCTCATCGAGGTTTTGGGGATAGCCGTTGAATATCACCCATTCCCCATCTCGTTCGGTGCGGTAATGACACAGGGCGTCCATGTGCGAGAGTTGGCCATCGTGCAACGAGAAGCTCATGGCATCTAAGGCAGCGAGCACTTCGCCTGTATTCGGATCGATCCGTGTCATCCAATGTCTCGTGGGGGCGAACGTCTGACTGTCGATGGCCTCTTCTTCGCTGACAAAGTGGCCGAGCGAAACCGATACACCGTCCGTCACCAGCTCGGCGGCCGCCCTGGTCTTGCTCGGCGTGATCAGGTTCAACGTACCGCGTTGATCGTCCGGGCCCCAGCGGGCCCAGTTCGACAGCTCCGACTCCCACCGTGTTATCTGCTCCAGGGTGACGAGAACGGAAGGGTCCTGCGTAGACGGAGACAGCACGGGTTGTGTGTCCTGAGCGCGCGCTGACCCCAGCACGACAGACGTGCTAATAACAATACCCAGTACAGGCGCGATGACGGCGCGTTCCATCGGACTCACCTCATTTCTATCGTGGGCTCGAACTCGATACCTTTCGCCGGCGACGACACGGACGGGGGCTACCCTCTTGTCGAGGTCATTGTACCGTCGGGCGGTGGACTTCCCTTCCGGCTGGAATTGAGCGGCTGTTCGACGAACTGGCCAGACGGAGGCCCCGTCCAGCCAGACACCACCCTCGCCAGCGTGTTCCCAAAGCGGGGTACGTGACCCACGCCCTGATACCCCGCCACTCGACTGGGCCGGTTAGGATCGCGGTGTGACACTCAAGGCGCCAGATGAGTCTTACGGCCTGCGCCAGCGGGCCGGCTGGGTGGTCGGCCCGGCGGCCCTGCTGCTTACGCTGCTCCTGCCGCCGCCTGCCGGTCTCAGCGTTGAAGGCTGGCTAACGGCCGGCGTCGCCGCGCTGATGGCGGTGTTCTGGATTGCCGAGTCAATCCCGATTCCGGCGACGGCGTTGCTGCCGCTCGTGCTGTTTCCGGCGCTCGGGCTCGGGAACATCGCTGCGACGGCGGCCCCGTTCGCCAACCCGATCATCTTCCTGTTCCTCGGCGGGTTCATCATCGCGCTGGCGATGCAGCGGTGGAATCTGCACCGCCGCGTGGCTATTGGCTTGATCGGTATGCTCGGGACAAAGCCGTCGTCGATCATCGCGGGGTTCCTGATGGCCGCGGCACTCGTGAGCATGTGGGTCAGCAATACGGCGACATCGCTCATGATGCTGCCGATTGCCCTGTCGGTCGTGCAACTGCTTCCGGATCCGGCCCACCAGACGCGCGAGGTGCGAGGGTTCAGCACGGCGCTCCTCCTGGCGGTCGCCTATGGTGCGACGACCGGAGGAATGGCAACACCGATCGGCACGCCGCCGAACGCCCTGCTGGCCGGGTATATCGGCGACATCTACGGTGTGACCATCGGCTTCGGTCAGTGGATGCTGCTCGGCATCCCAGTGGTACTCGTAGCCCTGCCCGCGGTGTACCTGGTGCTGACCCGGATCATGTTCACGCTCGATGCCCGCGAACTCCCGGGGATGGCCGACCTGATCAAAGCCGAAAAAGCCGCGCAGGGTCCAATGAGCCGCGGCGAGCTCGCCGTGGCCGTGGTGTTCCTGCTGACGGCGTGCGGCTGGGTGCTCCGGCCGCTTATCGCCAACGCCGTGCCGCTGGTCTCGGATACGACCATCGCGATGGCCGGCGCACTCCTGCTGTTCATGATCCCTATTGATTTCAGGCGCGGCGACTTCGTCATGAACTGGGAGGCCACAAAGGGCGTGCCCTGGGGTGTGCTCCTGCTGTTCGGGGGGGGGCTCAGCCTAGCCGGCAATATCGAGCGGCATGGTCTGGCGGCCTATCTCGGCAATCTTGCCGTGGGTCTCGGAGACCTGCCGATTATTTTCATGCTCTGCGCGATCTGCTTCGGCGTGCTGATGCTGACCGAGTTGACGAGCAACACCGCAACCGCCGCCACGTTCCTTCCGATCGGGGGGGCGCTGGCGGTGAGTCTTGGTCAGAACCCTCTGCTGATCACAATCCCGATCGCGCTCGCGGCGAACTGCTCGTACATGCTTCCGGTTGGCACGCCGCCGAACGCGATCGTCTATGGTAGCGGCCTCATCACGCTGCCGCAGATGGCGAGGGCCGGGTTCCTGTTGAACCTCGTGCTGGTTCCCATCGTGGTCGCGATACTCCTGCTTCTCGGGCCGATCGTCTTCGGCATCGAGATGGGCTTCGTGCCCGACTGGGCAAGATAGAGATTCAACCCAACAACCGAGAGCCTCAATCGGTCGCGAAACAATAGACCAATCCGGCTCCGCCCGTCGGGGCCAGCGTTGCCAGCGAACAACCCTGCGAAGGGTGAACCGCGTTCCAGGAATTGACGCTGGCCGAGCGCCCCATTCGGTCGGCGTGGCCCAGCATGGCCGTGCTGTCGGCCGAGCCGTCGGTCCAGTTGTTACAGGTGGCGTCGGCAGCCGTGCCGTCGGCGTTGCTTCCGGTCAGGATATCGTGCTGGTTCGGCGGTGCGCCTCCGATGTAGTTGGGTAGGCCGCCCTGCTCGTTCAGAGCTGTTTCGGCCGTGACGCTGTTGTTGTCACTGTGCAGGTCGGCGACACGCGATACGCTAAACGGACATGGGCAGCTCCCGACGGATTGCGTACTTGCTCATGAGTACCTCCTTACTGATTTCCGCCTGCACCGGTAATCCAACCGGTCCGTCGGTCCGCCTCAACGAGGCCTTCGTGCTGGAGCCTGGCGAGACAGCACTCCTCCAGGGCCGGTCGGTCCGGATCCGTTTCGTCCGCGTGACAGGGGATTCCCGCTGCCCGATCGACGTGCTCTGTGTGCAGGGCGGCGATGCGATCGTGGAGATTTCGGTACGGTCGGATGGAGACGCCGAGGTGGCCTATGACCTGCACACGGGCGACCTGCGGCCCGTCCAGCACGGCACGCTGATCCTCACCCTGGTACAACTGGCGCCAGATCCCTTCAGCACGAGGACAATTCCACCAGAGGATTACCGGGCGACGTTGCGCGTGACGGAGTGAGCGTGCTGCAGGAGACCTGCCAAGGCTACGCGTGAATTCCGCGGAGGAATAGTGCCTCAGGCGTGGCCTGCTACGGTCCCCCCGGCAAGTCAGAAGTTCTCGGTGTCGATCTCTTGCTGGGTCGCCTCGTTGTAGCGAGCCCCGGCGACGGTATGTTCGTTGATGAGGGCGTCGAGCCGGTTGACCGCAGATGGGGCCAGCGGGATGTCGGCGGCTCCCGTGTTCTCGATCACATGCGAGGGCTGGCGGGTGCCCGGAATCGGCACGATGAACGTTTCCTTCGCGAGCAGCCATGCCAGCGCGAGCTGCGCCCACGTGCAGCCCCCCTCGCGGGCAATCGCTCCGTACGCGTCGAGGAGCTGCAGGTTGCTTGCGTAGTTCTCAGAGGAGAAGCGCGGCATCCTGCGCCGGATGTCGCGCGGCTCGAGCTCGGTCGCAGGGTCGCGTAGCGCACCGCAGAGAAACCCGCGCGCGAGGGGGCTGAAGGAGACGAACGCGATGCCAAGCTCGCGGCAGGCGTCGAGCACCGCGATCTCCGCATTGCGCGTCCAGAGCGAGTACTCGCTTTGGATGGCCGCCACCGGGTGCACGGCGTGCGCCCTGCGCAGCGTCGCCGCCGACACCTCCGAAACGCCGATCGCCCTGACCTTCCCCTGTTGCACCAGATCGGACAACGCTCCGATGCTGTCCTCGATGGGCACGTGCCGGTCCTTTCGATGGAGGTAGTAGAGATCGATTACGTCGGTCTGCAGCCGCTTCAGGCTCTCGTCGCACGTGCGCCTCAACGTCTCTGGACGCCCGTCGATCGTCCGCGTGCCGGCTTCGTTCCGAAATATCCCGCACTTGCTGGCGAGTACGATATCGGCGCGGTGTGGCTTGAGAACAGAGCCGACCAGCTCCTCGTTGGCGCCGAATCCATAGAGGGCCGCGGTGTCAAATAGCGTGACGCCGCGATCGAGCGCCGTGCCAAGGACCGTCGCGGCGACGTCCCGCGGAGGCGGCGCGGCGTAGGCGTGGCTGAGATTCATGCAACCCAGCCCGAGGGCCGGGACGCTGAACGGGCCGAGACGGCGTGAGTGGATGACGCTTCCCTTCCGGCGAGTCAGGCGGTAAGCGCCGCGTCGGTCTGCCGCAGCTGCCGCTCGAGCTGGTCGAGCGTTCGGTAGCAGGGCAACACCGCCGCGACGCTGGCGTTCGGCTCGCGTCCCTCTCGAATGGCGGCGACAAACTCGCGATCCTGCAGCTCGATGCCGTTCATCGACACGTCGACCTTCGACACGTCGATCGGCGTCTCCTTACCGTCGACGAGATTGTCGTAGCGCGCGATGTAGGTCCCGTTGTCGCAGATGTACCGGAACACCGTGCCGAGCGGCCCCTCGTTGTTGAACGACAGCCCCAGCGTGCACAACGCGCCGGTGCTGGCTTTCAGCTGAACCGACATGTCCATGGCAATGTCGAGCTCAGGATGAACCGGCCCCTGCACCACGTGGGCGGTGTCGATCCGGCCGCCGGTCTGGTACGCGAAGAGGTCAACAGTGTGTGCCGCGTGGTGCCAGAGCAGGTGATCAGTCCAGCTGCGCGGCTGCCCAAGCGCGTTCGTGTTGGTACGGCGAAAGAAAAAGGTCTCCGCGACCAGGTGTTGGATGCGCAACTCGCCCGCGGCGATCCTTTGCCGGACGTACTGGTGGCTGGGATTGAAGCGGCGGGTGTGGCCGCACATCGCCACCAACCCCGTCTTCTTCTGTAGTTCGACGACCGCTTCGGCGTCGCGCAGGCTGTCGGCGAGCGGGATCTCGACCTGCACGTGCTTGCCCGCCTTCAGACACGCCAGCGCCTGCGATGCGTGCATCGGCGTCGGCGTGCACAGGACAACGGCATCGATCTCCTTTCGCGCCAGCACCTCGTCGAGGCTCGTCGTGACGTGCCCGACGCCGAAGCGCGCGGCGACCTCCTGCGTCTTGTCCTGGACGCGCCCAACCAGGGACACGACGCGCACGCCGTCGATGCGCGCGATCGCGTCGAGATGCTTCGTGCCGAACGCGCCGGCCCCCGCGACCGCGACGTTCAGGGTCGTCATCACGCGTTCTCGAGAATCAGATGGCCGACGGCCGTGTTCGACGCCGGGACGTGGTAGAAGCGGCGCACGGCGCGTGCGGGCGTTCCGCCCATGGCACCGCGGGCGACCAGCCACATCACGAGCTCAATCCCCTCGGCGCCGGCTTCACGCATGTACTCGACGTGCGGCACCTGCGAGAGGCCCTCTGGGTCGCCGATGAGCCGGTCCAGGAATGCGTTGTCCCATTCCTTGTTGATCAAGCCGGCGCGCGGGCCGTGCAGTTGGTGGCTCATGCCGCCGGTCCCCCAGACCTGCACGTTCAGATCCTCGCCGTACGATTCCACGGCCTTGCGGATCGCCTTGCCAAGCTGATAGCAGCGGTGGCCCGAAGGCGGCGGAAACAAGACAACGTTCACGGCCAGCGGAATCACGGGGCACGGCCAGGCATCCGGCTGGCCGCACATCAGCGAAAGTGGCACCGTCAGCCCATGGTCCACGTCCATCCGGTTGACGACGGTCAGATCGAAATCATCCTGGATGACCGATTGCGCAATGTGCGCCGCGAGCTGCGGATGCCCCTGGACCACCGGCACCGGGCGCGGGCCCCAGCCCTCATCGGCCGGCTTGAACTCGTCCGCACACCCGATGGCGAACGTCGGCACGAAGTCGAGGCTGAACGCCGTCGCGTGGTCGTTGTACACGAGGACCACGACGTCGGGCCTGTTCGCGGCGAGCCATGCCTTCGACGGCTCGTAGCCCTTGAAGACCGGCTGCCAGTACGGCTCCACGGATTTACCGAGGTCGAGAGCCACCCCTATCGCCGGGACGTGCGACGTGAACACGCCGGCCGTGACCCTAGCCACGGGGCTTCTCGTTGCGGTCGCGGTTGCCTTCCACGGACCGCCCACCCTCCCGCATCATCCTGGCGTACTCGTCCTGCGTCACGCCGCTCATGCTGGCTGCCATGTACTGGAAGCTCCTCCCATCGGTGGCGCCTATCCTGGCGAGGAAATAAATATTACCGCCGAGATCGATGCAGCGGTTCAGGTCGCGGTCGAGCACGGCCTGCTTCTGCTCCTCGCTCATCTGCCACTCATCGAGATACGCGCGCTCGTCAGCCTTGAACCGCTCGCGGTTCTCCGGCTTCATCAGCGACACGCAGAACTGGTTCAGCCAGTAGCCCCGGCGCATCTGATCGGCGTCGAAGACCGTGGTGCCCGGTATATCGGTGTACGGCCTGTCAAATGACATGTTGTCCTCCACTCACTGCGAGTCGGCCCAGTACAGCCGCATCGGATTGTCGACGAGCAGCCGTCGCTGCTCCTCCGGCGCGCGAGCGATCTGAGGCACGACGTCGACCAGCAAGCCGTCGTCGGGCATATGGTCCTTCAGATTCGGGTGCGGCCAGTCGGTCCCCCATAGTACCCGGTCCGGAAACGTCTCCACGAGACGGCGCGCGAACGGCACCACGTCGCGGTACGGATTCCGCTCGCCGCCGACGGCCGGTGGACCCGACACGCTAAGCCGCTCGGGGCAGGAGACCTTCGACCAGATGTTTCCGTGCTCCCGCATCAGCCGAACGAAGCGCTCGAACTCCGGCCCGTCCACCGGTTGAGTGACGTCGGGACGCCCCATGTGATCCACCACGACCGTCGTGGGCAGCGTCGTGAACAGTTCCCACAGCTCGGGCAGGTCCCGCGCCTCGAAATAGACCACCACGTGCCACCCGAGCGGCGCGACCCGCGCGGCGATGTCCGCCAGCACGTCGCGCGGCGTGAAGTCGACCAGGCGCTTCACGAAGTTGAACCGCGTACCGCGCACACCAGCCTCGTGCAGCGAGCGCAGCTCGGCGTCAGTGACGTCCCGGCCGACGGCCGCCACGCCGCGCGCCCGGCCATCAGACACCTCGAGCGCATCGACGAGCGCACGATTGTCGCTGCCGTGGCACGTCGCCTGGACGATGACGTTCCGGGCAAAGCCCAGGTGGTCGCGCAGCGCGAACAGCTGCTCCTTCGACGCGTCACAGGGCGTGTACTTCCGCTCCGGCGCGTACGGGAACCTATCCCCGGGCCCGAACACGTGGCAATGCGCATCCACGACTCCGGGGGGCGGCACGAACCGGGGCTTGGACGGACTCGGATGGAACGGTAGCCATCCCGGAGTCACCTGGAACGCCATGGTCTCAGTCTCGAACCTTGGCCTTCACCGTGCCGAGCAGGCGATCGGCGTGGCGACGCCACCCGCCGTGTGCGGCGTCGTTCCCCGCGAATACGCCCGCCTCCGCCATCTCCGCCATCCACGCCTGGCGCTCCGCCGTGCCGGCGGCTGACCACGGGTCCAACGCCGCCTCTCGAACGGTCTCGGCGGCCTCGCGCATCTCCTCGGCGCGGCGCCGGCCGTGCTCAATCGCCCGCTGAAAGAAATAGCCGCCCTGCTTCTCCCAGTCGATCCCCGGAAACGTCTCCGCCAGGGAGGCAAGCACCTGATCCTCGACGCCGTAGGCTCGCGCGGCGGTGAAGCTTTCGATGACCATGGCTTCGAGCCCCTTGACTATCACGCTGCGGCACATCTTGGTCGCCGACGCGACCCCGAGCGTGTCCGAGGCGACAGTCGCATCGAACCCGAGCGCCACGAGCAGCGGCTGGAGCGCCGCCGCCGACGGGCCGCCCAGGAGCAGCGGCACGCGCATCCGGTAGGGCGCGATCGCCGTCATGACGGCGGCCTCGACGTAGCGCGCCCCGCCGGCGCCGACGCGCTCGGCGGCCTTGATCTTGGCCGCGGGCGACGCCGAGTTGAAATCGAGAAAGAAGGCGTCCCGCCTGACGGCCGGCGCGCAGGACTCGGCCGCTGCAACCGTCTGGCTCGCCGTCACCGCCGAAACGATGAAATCTGCCTGCCACGCGAGCTCGGCATGCGAGCCCGCCAGCGACACGTCGTGCTGCGCCGCATGCCGGCCGAGCGGTGCATCGGCAACCGTGCCGAGCTTGAGGTCGTACGCCGCGACAACGAAACCCCGCTCGCGGAGGTCTTCGGCAAGAATGCGCCCGACTTCGCCGTAACCGACGAGCCCGACACGCCACCGGCGCGGATCGCTCGGGATGCTCATGACCTCAGTCGATGTACTTCAACCCCGCTTTCGCGAGCGGTTCGCGCATTTCGTACATGTCCAGCCCCAGCGCCCCGGCGGCGAGCTTGGCGCGCTTCTCGACCTCGTTGGCCTCGCGAGCCTCGGCGGCATCGGCCGCCTCGGCGGCGGACGCGCCTGGCACCACCACGACGCCGTCGTCGTCGGCCACGACAACGTCACCGGGGTTCACCAGCGCGCCGGCGCAGACCACGGGAATGTTCACCGAGCCGAGCGTCTCCTTCACCGTGCCCTTGGCGCTGATCGCGCGCGCGAACACCGGAAAGTGCATGGCCGTCAACTCCTTCACGTCGCGCACGCCCCCGTCGATCACGAGTCCCAGGCCGCCCCGGGCCCGGAACGACGTGGCGAGCAGTTCGCCGAAGAAGCCGGCGTCTGAGTCCGCGCTGCACGCCGCCACGATGACATCGCCCTCGCGCAGCTCTTCGGCAACAACGTGGAGCATCCAGTTGTCGCCCGGGTGCAGGAGCGCCGTCACGGCCGTCCCGCAGACGTGCGCGCCCGGATAGACGGGCCGCACATACGGCTTCATGAGCCCGACCCGCCCCATCGCCTCGTGGATCGTGGACACGCCAAGCCGAGCGAGCCTGGCGACGGCGGCCGCGTCGGCCCGCACGATGTTGCGCTTGACGATACCCAACTGGTTCAGGCTCATGAGGAGACGCCTCTGGACTGGAGCGCCGAGTCGAGGCGTGGATAGACGCGCCGCGCGTTACCCTCGTAGACGCGGCGGCGACCGGCCTCGTCCAGGTTCGGCGTCGCCTCGATGTACCGCTTCGTATCGTCGTAGTTGTGGCCGCTCTCCGGATCGATACCACGCACGGCGCCAATCATCTCGGATCCGAACAGGATGTTGTCCACCGGGATCACCCTGGTCAGCAGGTCGATACCGGCCTGATGGTAGACACAGGTATCGAAGTAGATGTTCTTCAGCAGGTGGTCGCCGAGAAGCGGCTTCTTCATGTCCTGGGCAATCCCGCGGAAGCGCCCCCAATGATAGGGCACGGCGCCGCCGCCGTGCGGGATGACGAACCGGAGCTTTGGAAACTCTTTGAAGAGATCGGTCGTCAGGCACTGCATGAAGGCGGTCGTATCCGCGTTCAGGTAGTGCGCACCCGTCGTGTGGAAACATCGGTTGCAACTCGTGCTCACATGAACCATCGCGGGGATGTCGTACTCGACGAGCGCTTCGTAGATCGGATACCAGTGCGGGTCGGACAGCGGCGGCGACGTCCAGTGTCCGCCGGACGGATCCGGGTTCAGGTTCACGGCGACGAACCCGTACTCCTTGACACAGCGCTCCAGCTCAGGCACGCAGGTCTTCGGGTCCACGCCCGGCGACTGCGGCAGCATGCCGCAGCCGGCAAAATGGTCGGGAAAGAGGCGCGACACGCGGTACACCAGCTCGTTGCAGATGGCGGCCCACGTGGCACTCGTCTCGAACACGCCGATGTGATGCGCCATGAAGCTGGCACGAGGCGAAAAGATCGTCAGATCGGCACCGCGCTCACGCATCAGCTTCAGCTGGTTCTTCTCGATGCTCTCGCGCACCTCGTCGTCGCTGATGCGCAGTTCCGACACCTTTGGCGTCGATGCGGGATCCGTCAGCCCCGCAATCTGGCGGTTACGCCAGTCTTCGAGCGCCTTGGGTGTCGTCGTGTAATGTCCGTGACAGTCGATGATCACGCAACTTCCCTTTCGAGGATGTGGGAGGGCACCATGACCTCTCCGCGCATGAGGAGGCGCGCGGTACGGACGAGCGCCGCGCGCGTGACGTTCTGTGGATCGGCCGGATCGATGCCGAGTTCCACCGTGAACTCGCCGCTCGGGTGCTCGACGGAGATCGACTTCACGTCGCCCGTGGGCACGTGCGCAATGCCTTCGGTCACCGATCCCTCGAGCACGCAGGCGGTCCCCACCGTCACGGCCGCCAGCACGCCGATCGCGTCGTGGCACACGTGCGGGATGAAGCAGCGGGTGGCAACGGCTCCGCCGGCCCGCGGGAGCGCGACCAGACACATCTTCGGATACGTCTTGCTGCCGACGTCGCCGAGCCCCATCAGCCGGGCGGCCTTCAGGCGGAGCGCCTCGAGGCGACCCTTGAGCGCCGCGTCCTCGTTCAGCTCCGCAACGCTCTCGTAGCCCGTGCGGCCCAGGTCGCTCGCCCGCATCATCACGAGCGGCATGCCGTTGTCGATGCAGGTGACGTCGAGTGAGAACGGATCGAACCCCTCGCCTTCGACCCCGACCCGATCGCGCACGTGGCCGGTGGGCAGCAGGCCCGAGCAGACGGACCCGGCGGTGTCGAGAAAGTTGATCACGATCGGCGCCGCCGTCCCAGGGACGCCGTCGATCCTGACGTCGCCCTCGTACTCGACGCGGCCGCCGGGCGTCTGTACCGTGACGGCGCACCGCATCCCGGTATTGCGCGTGAGCACGCGCATCGTCGTCGCGTCGCCCTGGGGCTGCACCAGGCCGACCTCGAGCGCGAAGGGCACCACCGCGGCCAGCATGTTGCCGCAGTTGGGCGTGGTGTCGACCAGCGCCTGATCCACCATCACCTGCGCAAAGAGGAAGTCGAGATCGACGCCCGCTTCCGTGCTGCGGCGGACGATGCCCACCTTGCTCGTGAGGGGATTGGCGCCGCCGAGTCCGTCGATCTGGCGGCGATCCGGGGATCCCAGCGCAGCGAGCAGGACGCGGTCACGGCTCTCGACGTCGGACGGCAGATCCGCTTCGAGGAAGAACGGGCCGCGGGAGGTGCCGCCACGCATGAACAGGCATGGGATCGCGGTCTGCATCGGCTCTATGGCTGCTCTACGGCGAAGGACGAAGCGGCGATTCCGTCACAGCAAGCCCAAGAGCGGCGCCACCCACGTCATCAGCGCCGTCATGAAGATCACCCAGACGACGCTGATGATCGCCCCGGGGACGAGCATGTCCGTCATCCGGTAGTAGCCCTTCGCGTACGTGATGACCGCCACCGCGTCGAGCGGGAGCAACATCGCGCAGGATGCCGTGAAAGCCACCGGCAGCGCATAAAGGGCCGGGTTCTGGCCGGTCGCCAGCGCCAGCAGCGCGAACGGCGGGATCAGTACGCCGACGATGGCGGGATTGATGGGCAGGGGGAGGTGAATGACAACCGTCACGGCGCTGATGAGCGCGATGACGATCGCGACCGGCCAGAGTTGCATGTCGGGCAGCACGGCGACGAGGTAGCCGGCGAGCCCGGTGCTCGAGGCGGCGGCGCCCAGCGACGTCACACCACCGACGAGCATCAGGGCGTCCCAGCCGATGGTCTGCTGGGCGCGGGGCCAGGTGAGCAGGTTCATGCCTGGCACGAACATCGCGACCGCGCCCGCCATCGCCACCACCGTCGTATCGATCGCGCGGAACCAGCTACTGGCGATCCACAGCGTGATCATCACCGACAGCAGGCCGAGCACCTTCTTCTCGCTCGTCGTGAGTCCCCCGAGCGCCAGGCGCTCCTGCCGCAACTCCTCCTGGTTGCCGATCGTCGCCACCTCCGGCACGTAGCAACGCATCAGCACCCACCACGCGACCGGGGTGAGGATGAGGGTCATCGGTATCCCGAGGCCCATCCACTGCAGGAACGTCACCCGCACCTGGCCGAACTGCTCGATCTGGAAGAGCGCCAGGATGTTGATCGAGCTGCCCGCCGGCGTCGCGACGCCGCCGATGAAGGCGGCGAACGGAATGCCGATCATGAGCGCTTTGCCGAACGACGAGCGTCCGGGCACGGCGTTGATCCGGACAAGCAGCGGCAGTGCCATGCTCATCCAGACGGCCGCGGCCGGCACGTCCGACACGATCATCGAGATCGCCGCCGTGCCCACCATGAACGCGAGCACCACGCGGCGACTGTCGTTGCCCGATCGGATGAGGAGCGCCACCGCGAAGCGTCGGGCCAGGCCGCTGTCCACCACGACCTGCGCGATGCAGAACATCGTCAGGACGAACATGAACACCGGCGTCATGAAACCGGCAATCGCCGCCGGGGGAGTGGTGATCTGGAAGACGGGCTGGGCGGCGATCACCAGAAGCGAGGTGACCGCGATCGGAATACCCTCGGTGACCCAGAGGATCAGGGCGACCGCGAAGACTCCCAGGAGATTCTTGCCGCCGAGGGTCAGCCCCTCCGGCGTCGGGAGCAGCACCGTGACCACCATCACCAGCAGGGCCAGCGCCACGCCGACGCGTGTGGCTACGCCGCGCGACGGGGGCGCCTCCGCGTCGACCGGCGGGGAGTCCGCGACCTGAGGGCTCACGGTTACTCGGTTACTCCCGGGTTACTCCCAGCGACCGACGGTCGTCCCATCGGCGAACTTCGCACCGACGAAGCCACCCGCCGGCGAGCCGTCGCGCATCGGACGGATGCGCATGGTTACATCAGCGCCAGCCTTGAACGTCGAGGGCCGAATGCCCCGGCGTCCCAGTGAGTTCGGGCTGCCCCACTCCACGCTCCACTCCTGTGCCGCCGCACCGGGCTCGGGCTCCACCATGACCTGAATCCACACATGCGGATTCGTGAACTGGAATTCCTTGATCGTCCCCGCGATCTCGGTCACCTCGGCGGTGAACATCGTACCGGCGTGATGCGCCACGAGCGCCTGGGTGCCCACGAATAACCCGAACGCCATCAGCAATCCGGCGATCGAGCGTCGCACGGAACACACGCGAGAGAGCTTGTTCGATTCCATGGCAATCACCTCATATCCCCTATCGTCCGAACGTCTCGCCCTCGGGCCCGAGAATCAAGGTGTTGCCCGTGGAGGGGTCGACGGGATTCCGGTTGTTCTCCGCGCACCCATAGTCGTAGACGCGTGTGCCCGGCGGCATGCGACTGTACGTCTTGGTCACGTGCCATGGCGCCGTCAGCGCCTTCGAGTCCTCGATCACCATCCGCGCCTCCATGGTCTCGTCGTCCACTCTGCGCAGGCGCGTCACGACGTGCGCGGCATCGCTGAGCACCAGGCCGCTTCTGTCAAGCACCGTGTCGCCGACCTCCGGGTACTCGGAATGCTTCGTGCTCACCGTGTCGAAGACCAGCGTATCGCCTTCCCAGTGACCGACTGAATCTCCGGTATAGGTCGGCCACATGTCTTCGGCAGCCGGATGCGCGCGTCCATCGGTGTAGATCCGCAGGACGTTCGGGCCGTTCTCGGTCAAGATCCAAGTCTGCTCGGGCCGAACCACGAAGTCGTACATGTCCGGAAGATTCATCAGTCTGGGGAAACCGGCCGGGGTCCCGCAGATGTTAATCGGGTCGGGAAACCGGCGCTGATCCCTGAGCTTCAGGTTCCGCTGATAGATCGCCTCCCATTCGGCGTTATAGGGTGGATGCTCCCGCAAGCCGGGAGACAGCGCGCCGCCCTCGCCGGTCGCGCTGGCCCGGTCGAACACCGTACCACCCACCATTCGCCAGACCCCGCTCCAGTCCGGAAGGACGTCACGGTCCTGGCCACTCACCGGGGCCGCGGTGAGCAGCACGACGGCACATGCAACCGCGAGCAGCTTCATGGCACTCCCCTTTCCTCTCACCACGCTCGCCTATGGAATCCGGACACTCTCGGCGTCGCCCGTCACCTGCTCCGCATACTCCGAAAGGAACCAGCCGGCCTCCGTCAACTCATCGAGCCTCTGTTGCACTTTGCCGCGATACGTCGCCGCGTCCGAATGGAGCGCGCGCAGCCGATCGGCAGCCAGCGGCGCCTCGTACCCGGCGATGCTACAGTAGAAATCGTCTCGTGTTCCCGGCTTCGGATCGGCGCTGTTGGGGACGCCGTGCGTCGCCGCCGGCACGTCCAGGTAGGTGCTTCGGACGCCGCCCCTGGCGTTTCCGTTCGCGTCGAGCGCGAGCGCCCCATTCTCCACCACCACGCGCTCGGCGCGCGGCGGCACCGTGCCCTGGTCCGCCCACTCGATCAGGTGGTGCAGGCCCATGGCCATCATGGCACCCACCGGAAACCGGCTGACGGTCATCTTGCATGGGTCCGGACTGTAGGTCGGACTCTCGCGCGAATCGTTGTGCGGCATCCCCGCGACTTCGTACAGCCTGAACTGATCGCCCGGCGCATCGCCATCCGAACGCCGGTAGGCGTTGCCGCTCTCCGCGTTCCGGTACACCTCGGTCTGCGTCGGAATCTGGATCACCGACACGTCTACCTTGGGCATGGGGTCGCCGGCCGTGCTGGTGGGCAGGAATCCGTCGAAGATCGGCGTCCCATCCGGCATCCGCCATGCCGCGTGGGCCGCCAGGTACCTGCGCAGGGTCCCCGCCGACTGCGACGTGCCCATCAAGGTCATGCGACGCACCTGCATACCGGCCAGCGGCGACGTGGGTCCGTTGCTCTTGAGCAACGCCCCCACCTGCGCGATGATCTCGTTGGCCTGCCCCGCCTCCGGTATGTTGATGGCCGCATAGCGCTGCGGATTCGAGGCCACGATCGTCGCCTCGGTCCCCGCCTTCTGCGGCGCAATTTCCACCGAGATGTGACCGCGGTTCATCACGTAGGTTCGCGTGAAGAAGAACATCCAGCTGTTGCCGCTCGCGTGCATCGGCTCGGCTACGACGACGCCGCTGAACCGACTCGGGTCTTCCGGCTGGCGAACGAGGATGCGCGTCGTGTAGGGCTCGCCGCTGGCCGTTCCCGATACGAAGTATTCCTTGACCACGTACCCGTGGTCCGCCAGACCCGTGCCCGCCGGAACGGTCCGCAACCCCGGGAACATCGCGCCCGGGCCAGTGACCGGCGCACTGATCGTCGGATGCGGGGCGGTCTGGGTCTGGGCAAACGCGGTCGTCGCAGTCGCAAGCATCACGAGCACGAGCTTCAGGAACATGGGAATCCTCCCTGCCTCAACGAGGGGCGCAGCGCCGTGCAACGCCTCCGTCGGTGAAGTTTATACGGATTTGCACCGCTCGTCTCGGTCGATGAGCGGGATCCTGCGTTCGACGAGCGACAGCCGGCCTTTCACGCCCTGGGTCATTCCCCGGACTGTCCCGTCGGCGGCCCTGACCATAGGTGGCTTGCGGGGCGCTTCGCGTCTCGCGCATGATGCTCTGCATGCGGCTCGACGACTATCTGCGGAAGATCGGAGTCACGGCAATGCTCGGTCGAACGGTGGATACATTGCGACGCCTCCATTTCGCCCATCGCGAGGCCTTCCTATTCGAGAACCTCGCGATCCAGCGTGGCGGCTCTGTCAGTCTGGCTATCGCGGATCTCGAACGCAAGTTCCTCGACGAGGGCGGCGGAGGCTATTGCTTCGAGCACGCCACGTTGTTCGCGGCGGCGCTCGGCGATCTGGGATTTCAGCTGACGTCGCTGCTGGCTCGCGTCCGCACAGGTCCACCCGAACGCTGGGTGCGCACCCATATGGTCTTGCGCGTGCCGATCGACGACGATCCGTGGCTCGCTGACGTCGGGTTCGGCGGGCTCGGTCTGCTGGAGCCGATCCCGCTTCGCGACGGCGCCGTGTCGGACCAGGGTGGAGCGAGGTACGCACTTCGACGCGAAAGGACGGTGTGGGTGCTATCGATGCGCGACCGCGCCGGCGAGAACGACCTGTATGAATTCACCGAAGATCCGCAGACAGCAGCGGACATCGAGGTGGCCAACCACTACACTTCAACGCATCCGTCGTCAATATTTCGTCGGAGTCTTACGATTCAACGGGCCACGCGAGACGGGCGAACGATTATACGAGGCGACGTCATCGTTCGGTTCCGTGACGGAGTGAGCACTGAAGAGCCTCTCGATCGCTCGCGCCTTCGGGCGGTCGCACGGGAGCTGTTCGGCATCCATCTTCCGGCGACTCCGCTCGTGTGCGAATCGGACAAGGCGCTTGCCGGACGCGTTGAAGAGCTGCCGCGATCGGCGGTTTAGTTCTACTACCTGCTGACAGTGAAGACCGGCAGCCACGCACATCGCTGACTGATTCTGAAAGTGTGCGCCCGGCAGGATTCGGTCTGCGTGAGCCGAGGGCGAAGCAGACGCAAGAACCTGGCGGGCGCGGCCAACGCGCGAGGCGCGTCGGCGCGCCCGGAAGGATTCGAACCTTCGACCCCCGGCTTAGAAGGCCCCATGTCTGAGCGGTGCGCACGACCGAAAACAGGGAATAACAGGGAGTTGAGCCATTTTCGGTGCCTGTCTTGACCATTTCTAGCCTGATAACCTCCGGTGGTTCCAAGGGGTTAACAGCCACTTCCCTGTTCAGGACGAACAGGGAATTTGGCGAGGCGGGAACAGGGAACCGCTCCGGCCAGAACAGGGAATGGCGCTGATCGAACAGGGAATGTCACCCACAGCGGGTGATGAGGGTTCGACGGTCTCTGCCGGTAGACCTGGACCGTTCTGCTTGGTCATGCCGCGGCAACCGATGCCCACCTGCAGTCTGGCCTTCTTATCGCGACTCTCCGATGTCTTGGGCGTCACGATACCTGATCATCCCTCGAAGGATCTGTGCCAGGGCTGCCCGGCGGCGACAGTCGTCCTTGGCAACATCACGAGCCAAGGCTTGGCCTCTCTCTCGAAGACATCTCTGTGTGGATGTGCGATGTCCACACCGGTGTCACGCCTCCGGAGCTGATCACGACGCGGCCGGCTGCGATGCCGTGGGGGTCGCGCTGACCGACAAGGCGGTCGAACACATCGCACGGAAGACGTCCGAAAGATTCGCCGCAAAATAGAGGGGACGCGCGGGAGCGAGGTGATGGCTATACTGGGCTGGATGAGACAGGAGGCCTCAATGCCCCAACAACCGAACACCGGCGACGCGGGTTCCCCGCGCCGCCCCAGGACCATGGATAAGCCGCGCCGCGCCGCGTGGGCCGCGGCGTTCGAGCGGCTCGACGCCGAGCGGGAGGTGCCCACTGCGTTACACGAGGCCTTACTGCGCCCTGGCCTGTTCGAGGGCCTGGGCCCGGTCGCCGCCCAGGAAGAAGCGACCTACGTGGTGCGCTACTGGCTGCACGGATTCGACTGGTCGCCCATCCCTCCGCGGGGGCCCACCATCGCGGACGAGTGGCACCGCATCGAGTCGGGATTCGGCGCCCATCGCGCCGAGGAGGCGTTGCGGAACTACATCCCGGCCAGCGAGGATGACCCCGACTATCGGGAGGTGCTGGATCACCTCGCGGCGTGGCATCTCAAACAGCGCCGGCTGTTTCCCGATCCGCTGGCCGCGTGGGCGATCCAGCTTCACGTGGGAGATCCGCCGATCTCGACCCCGTCGAAGCCTCGAGGTGACCATGGGCGCCCCGCCTATGCGCAGGCGAATCGGAACTTGGCGATGGCCGAGGTGTTTCACTTGCTCGGATACCTGGGCCTGCACAGACAGAACGTGCGCTGTAGCGTGATCAGGAAGAAGTTCGGCGATTGCGATGAGGCCACCGTGAGGAAAGCCGTCAAGACCCATGCCCGCCGTTGGCCCAGCCAGTTTCCCCGCCCGTGGGAATGCTGGCCGGCGCCCACGCGCTGAGGACGCCCCCTCGCCAGCCGCGTCAGGAACTGGACACGATCCGGGGATCGCGTCCATCGATCTGCGGCGGTCCCGCGGCACGATGCGGACACATCCAGGAGGTGGTTATGTCCGAGCCGCAGATCACGCATCGCCCGTTGGCCACGCTCACCCCGTGGGCCCGCAATGCCCGCACCCATTCGACGAAACAGATCCGGCAGATCGCCGCCAGCATCCGGCAGTTCGGCTTCACCGCGCCGGTGCTGATCGACGAGGCCGGGACGATCCTGGCCGGCCACGGGCGCGTGGCCGCGGCGACACTCCTCGGCATGACCGAGGTGCCCTGTCTACAGATCGAGCACTTGAGCAAGGCCCAGAAGCGCGCCTATGTCCTCGCTGACAACAAACTCGCGCTCAATGCCACCTGGGACGAGGACCTGCTCGCCACTGAACTGGGGGCACTGTTGGCCACGGACCTCGACCTCGACATCTCCGTCACGGGCTTCTCGATTCCGGAGGTTGACGACCTCCTGGCGACCGTCGCCCCCGAGGAGCCGGATGACCCGGCCGACGACGCCCTCCCGGACGCCGCCCCCGCCCGGGTCCACCGGGGCGAGGTCTGGCAGCTCGGGGCGCACCGGCTGATCTGTGGCGATGTGCGCGACCCGGCTGTGCTCCCCGCCCTGATGGCGGGCGAGCAGGCCCGCCTGGTCTTCACCGATCCGCCCTACAACGTCCCGATCGACGGACATGCCGGCGGGTTGGGCCGCATCAAGCACCGCGAGTTCGCCATGGCCGCCGGGGAGATGAGCCGCGAGGCGTTCACCGCGTTTCTGCAGCAGGCGCTCACGCCGCTGGCCGCGCACAGTGTCGAGGGATCGATCCACTACGTCTGCATGGACTGGCGCCATCTGCCCGAGATCCTCGCGGCGGGTGAGGCCGTCTTCACGGAACTCAAGAACCTCGTCATCTGGGTCAAGGACAACGGCGGCATGGGCACCTTCTATCGCTCACGCCACGAGCTCATCTTCGTCTTCAAGCACGGGACCACCCCGCACTGCAACACTTTCGAGCTGGGTCAACACGGCCGCTACCGCACGAACGTGTGGCAGTACCGCGGCGTGAACAGCAGGGGGGCGGACCGCATGGCGGACCTCGCCCTGCACCCCACGGTCAAGCCGGTGCAACTGATCGCGGACGCCATCCGCGACGTCTCGGGCCGGGGCGAGATCGTGCTCGATGGGTTCGGCGGGTCCGGCTCGACCCTGATCGCCGCGGCAAAGACCGGCCGGCGGGCCCGCCTCTGTGAGATCGACCCCGTCTATTGCGACCGCATCCTCGCCCGCTGGGAGGCCTATGCCACCGACGAGGCCACGCGGCTGGACGGCGGAGGGCCCGCGGACGCGGGCAGCCCGGAGGTGACGCCATGAGCCGCGCCCGCCGGGGGTTCGGCCAACACCCGCAGTGCCCCCCGCCCGTCGGCTACGGCCACCCGCCCGAGGCGCATCGCTTCACCCCAGGCCAGTCCGGCAATCCGCGCGGCCGCCCGAAGGGCGCCACGTCCAAGGCACCCGCGCAGCCGCCCGATCGGCTGACGCAGATCGTGCTCGACGAAGCCGCTCGCCAGATCCCCGTCCGGGAGGGCGACCGCACGGTCACCCTATCGATGAAGCAGGCGATCATCCGCCGACTGTTCGTCGACGCGGCCAAGGGCGACCCACGGGCTCAACGGCTCTTTATCGAGATGCTGACCATCAGCGAGGACGAGGCGCCGCGTACGGCGGAGCAGGACAGGCGGCCCTTTAAGATCGTCATCGTGGACCCCGAACCTCGCCAGCCCGATAAAGATCGCCGGCCCGAGGACGACCCCGCGGCGGGCTCGTGACGGGCCCGCTCTCCGGCGACGGGCGCGCGGCTGATGGGCGCTCGCGTATCCACGCGTGCCATCCTGGACAGGCACCCTGGCCATGGATAGGGGGACCGCTGCACGGCGGTTCGTGCGGTGGCCGGGCGAACTCGACACCAGACGTCTGGTGACTGCGCAGGGCGTCGATGGGCCGATGTCGTGCAACGGCCCTCGCGCCGTGCCCAGGTGCGACCCGCGAGACCCTGCTAGGCACGCCCGCGACCGGGTGACGTACCAGCGCACCCCGCGGTGCACCGGGAGGCCAGCAACCGCGGCGGCTCACGGTGCCCGTGCCAGCGCCCGTGCCGATCCTGGCACGCCGGGATCGCGCTGACCGCCGCCGCACACCGAGCCAGCGCCAGCGCGGATGCCTCCCGCGCCCCGCGCGTCGTGACCCGCGCCAGCTCGCCCGATCGTAGGGGAGTCGGCCCGGCGACGTCCGGCCATCCCCCAGGGCGCCGCATGGGGCCCGGCCCGAACCCCTTCGAAGGCCGAGAATTTTTCTCTCGCCGTCCCGTCGCCTCCGCACATTCCCCTTCCCTGTGCGGCCCACCAGAGCGAATGTGGACGGACGCCGCCTGCCCGCGGCCGCCACACAGGAGGGACCTATTCCATGACCTCGCACGAGACCGGCTCGACCGGCACCCCCGGTGCCCCCTACGCGACGGCACCGCCGCCGCGCACGTTCGGCCCCCAGGGGCCGACCCTGGGAGAGCTCAGCGACGTCTACCTCCAGGACTACCAGGTCCGGCAGTTCCGGTCCCAGAGCACCGCCCGCGGCCGGATCGCCCATCTCGTCGCCTTCTTCGGCCGCGCCGCGCGGGCCGCCGCGCTGACCACGTATCAGATCCGCCAGTACCAGCTGACCCGGCGCGCCGCCGGGGCGGCCACCGGCACCATCAACCGCGAGACCTCGGCTCTCCACCGTATGTGCACCCTCGCCGTCCACTGGGGCTGGCTCGACACCGTGCCCGGCTTCCCCGACCGTCTCCGCGAGAATCCCCCCCGCCAGGGCTTCTTCGAGCACCCCGAATACCTCGCCGTCCGCGCCCACCTGCCCGCCCCGTGGCAGGACATCCTCGACCTCGCCTACTACTCGGGCTGGCGCAAGCAGGAGATCCTTGGTCTCACCTGGGATGAGATTGACGAGGCCGGCGGTGTCATCCGGCTCTCGCCCGCGCGCTCGAAGACCCTGGTGGGGCGGATTCTTCCGATCTCGCAGCCCATTTCCGAGGCCCTGGCGCGACGGCAGACACGCCGCGACCCCGACAGCCCGCTCGTCTTCCACCGCGACGGCATCCCTGTCCGTCGCTGGCGCACCGCGTGGCGCACCGCCTGCCAGGCGGCCGGCGTGCCGACCCGCTTCCTTCACGACTGCCGCCGCACCGCCGCCCGCAACCTCATCCGCGCGAACGTCCCCGAGCGGGTCGCCATGCTCCTGACCGGGCACAAGAGCCGCGCCATCTTCGACCGCTACAACATTATCCACGAGCAGGAACTGCTCGACGCCGGGGACCAACTCGTCGAGTATCTGGCGCAGCAGGCGCAGGCGGGGCCAGCCCGTCGGCGGCCCCACACGGCCGGCACCGCCGCCCCGTCCCTCCGCCTCGTGCGACGCGGCACCGCGTAAGGGCGCGCGGCCCGACTCGCGGCCGGGGGGCGGCGGGGGCCGGACACCGCCCGTCTGTGCGCTGCGGCTCGCACCCAGGCCACACGGCCGGGCCGGCCCGCGATCAACCTATCGCTTATCCGTGAGACGCCAAAGAAACCACGCGGCGACGCTCCGAAGTGGACGCCACACTTCGGAGCGAGCCATGAGGAGCTCCGGCGCGGGACGCTCATCCAGCCCGTCTAGGATCCGAAGGCCCTCCTGAACCCCGAGGTCGCCGGCAGGCATCACGTCGGGTCGACCAAGCTTGAAGATGAGAAACATCTGTGTCGTCCATTCTCCGATGCCCCAGACCGTCGTGAGTCTCCGGGTGACCTCATCGTCCGCGAGGCGCCCGATACTCCTCAGTCCGAGCTCCCCACTCACAGTCTTCTCCGCGAGGTTCTTCAGCGCTCGCGCCTTATTTCCCGAGAGGCCAGCCCCGCGAAGCTCTTCGTCAGACAACGCCACTACATGCTCGGGCGCAGGGAAGCGGGGCCCCGGCGTCAGACTCCTGACGCGACCGTAGATGGTGGCGGCGGCGGCGGTTGCAAGCTGTTGGTAGATGATGGAGCGGGCCAAGGCGTGGAAGTGTGATCCGCGTAGCGTCCCGACGGGAAAGTCCGGAAAGGGCGGGAGGCCGTTCATGGCCTTCGCGAGAACGGGATCCCGGCGCTTCAGCTCCCTCATCTCGGCCGTGGTCGGTGTCATGACTCGCTGGGTTGCGTCATAGACCCATACGTGATTCCTCGCGGTCGGGGGCAACGCGTGGCCACCCGCCGACGCGGCACGTGCAGGCCAGGCCCAACGCTCAACTCGCAGGAGGTTCCGAAGTGGGCCGTCCTTCAATCACCGAAGAACCATGGCCGCAGGTCAGCGTCAGGAATGAACCGTCTAACCTGTCTGTAGATGGCATGTAACGTCCCGATCGGGAGTCGCCGATGGATAGGTACCACCACGATCTGCCGTTCACCAGCCGTCGAAGTTCTAACGAGCTTGGCGTGGCTTCCGTGGGTCGCCACCACCTCGAATCCGAGGCTGCCAAGCACGCGAAGCACCTCCTGCGCCGAGAGCCGTCGCAGGCACGGCATCAGCCCGCGATCGGAGGCGCCTCGTAGCTCACGACCAGACGTGGCGCGGACGATAGGCCCAGCTGGGTGAGGTCCTCGCCGTCCATGTGCAGTTCCAGCGCCTCGCGAAGGGCTACAAGCAGCTCATCGAACGAGTGGCACTGGGTGACGATGGCCAATTCCATGCATTCCGCGACGTACCACCCGTCACTCTTGGTCACCACCACGTGGACGGTGTCTCGAGTCTTGATGTGATCAACCTCGTACGTTGGTACGGCTTCAGTAACCCGCGTTGCAGTGGAGGGTTCTGTGGAGGATTCCCTGGCGACAGACGGGCGGCGAAACTTGGGCTCGATCCGGTAGACGCCGCGGCGCACACGGCGGAAGTACGGCCAGCGGTGCTGGTGATTACTGGGTGCGTCCACGCAGCATCGGCTGACGACATGCGTCCGCACGGTCGCCTCGTTCAGGTGAGGTAGGGCTCGTACGATCTCGACGGGCCTGAACTCCTCCCGTGTTTCGCACAGGCGCTGCGCTGCGGCGAGCACCTCCTTCTGGGTCGACGCACGCCCGTGTGATTCTTCCGTGCTGTACTGCGTCATGGTCTCACTCCTTTCCAGACCAAATAATATACACGTGCACAATTATAACTTGCAAGTGTAGATGTATTTGGTGCAGCCACCTGTCCGTCTCGAATTCGTTGTCAGGCCGCCACTGGGAGCTGGACCAAGTCCCGGCAGTGGGAGACCCAACGGACATTGTTCAGCTCGGCACGGGCCACCATGTGGCCGCCGGCGAAGGTCAACGGCGTGTGGCCCTTCAACGACGCGTGGCTGCGTACCTCGTTGTAGTGGACGACGCGAGGGGACGGGCCTGGTGTTCCCCAACCCGCGTGGGAAGCCGCTCTCCGACAAACGGCTGAGCAAGCTGATCAAAGCACTCGGCATCGCCGCCGTGCCGCATGGGTTCCGGTCGAGCTTCCGGGACTGGGCGGCAGAGCACACGACTACGCCGCGTGAGGTGGTCGAAGCCGCGCTCGCCCATACGGTGCGCAATCCGACGGAGGCAGCTTATGCGCGGTCGGATCTGTTCGCGCGCCGCCGCCGGTTGATGGACAACTGGGCCGCCTACCTCCGGGAGGTACGCGAGCCCGTTGTGGGGCGTTGTTGCATGAAGACTCTGCGGTGGAGCGGTTTGGCCCGCATTTCTCATGATCCTCCCCAGGATCCACACTACAGGGATGCAGTCGAAGGTCCATCCCACGTATAAGACGAAGTACCGCGTTGCGAACTGGGCGGCCTACAATCAGGCCCTCGTTCGACGCGGCGATGTGACAGTGTGGTTGTCCTCGGAAGCGATCGCTGCCTGGACGCCCCGTCGGAGCGGCCGGCGGGGTGGGCAGCGGCGCTACTCGGATCTCGCCATCGAGACCGCCCTGACCCTGCGGCTCCTCTACCATCTCCCGCTGCGCCAGGCCGAAGGGTTTCTGCGCGCGCTGTTCGGGATGATGCGCCTCGACCTCTCCGCCCCCGACTATACGACGCTCTCCCGGCGCAGTCGGCATTTGAGGCGCCGCCTGCGACCGGTCCCGCCCGGCGAGGCCATCCATCTCGTGCTCGACAGCACGGGTTTGTCCATCGTTGGGGAAGGTGAGTGGGCCGCCGCGAAACACGGTGGCTGCGGCAGACGTGGCTGGCGGAAGCTCCACCTTGGCGTCGATCAGTCCGGCGTGATCCGTGTCCACACGCTGACCGAGGCGACGGGTGAGGATGCGACCACCGCCCTCGATCTGCTCACCGCCGTCGATGGCCCACTCGTGCGCGTCACCGCTGACGCCGCCTATGACACGGTCGCCGTCTACGAGACCGCCGGGGCGCGGGGTGCGACGGTCGTCATCCCACCGGCCAAGACGGCGAACGTCTCTGCCCACGGCCCGCGGTCGCCCGCGCGGGATCGGACGATCACGTTGGTGAAGCAGCTCGGCCGGCGCCAGTGGAAGAAGGCGTCAGGGTACCATCGTCAGGGCCGGGTGGAGAACACGTTCTTTCGATACAAGTCCATCATCGGAGATGGCCTTCGCGCCCGGAGCCCAGCCGGGCAGGGGAGTGAGGTCGTCCTTGGCTGTGAGATCCTCAATCGGATGACCGCCCTCGGCCGACCAGTGTCATACCGCATCGGCCGGTGAGGATCCTGTCGGTGGGCATCGTGCGGGCCAGTGACGATTCGTGCAACAACGCCCACGTCTGCCGCGGCCACGGTGTGTCGAGGCCGCCCACTCACCTTCCCCAACGATGGACAGACCCGTGCTGTCGAGCACGAGATGGAGGCTCTCGCCGGGCGGGACCGGTCGCAGACGGCGCCTCAGATGCTGACTGCGCCGCGAGAGCGTCGTATAGTCGGGGGCGGAGAGGTCGAGGCGCATCATCCCGAACAGGGCGTGCAGGAGCCCTTCGGCCTGGCGCAGCGGGAGATGGTAGAGGAGCCGCAGGGTCAGGGCGGCCTCGATGGCGAGATCCGAGTACCGCCGCTGCCCGCCCCGCCGGCCGCTCCGGCGGGGCGTCCAGGCAGCGATCGCGTCCGAGGACAACCACACCGTCACATCGCCACGTCGAACGAGGGCCTGATTGTAGGCCGCCCAGTTCGCAACGCGATACTTCGTCTTATACGTGGGATGAACCTTCGACTGCATCCCTGTAGTGTGGCTTCTACGAAGGGTCACGAAAAGTACGGGCCAAACCATCCCACCCGTAGCGGGTCATTCATGCAACAACGCCCCGCGTAGCGCAAACGTGTGTCCAAGAAACCGGGAGCGGTACAATGCCCGCAGTCCGCGCTTCTGTTTCACGGCTGTCGCTCTTTCGAGTACTGCCACAACGCGCGGTCAATCGTCCGAATGTCCTGTTTTAAGTGTTCTGCCAGCTCTCGAACGTAAGCGAGATACTTGAGCCAGAACTTCATCGTGTAGTGAGGTTTCTCGGTGTAGCCCAGCGACCACAGTGCTCGGTAGTCAAGTATCGGGTAGGGTCGCTTGTCGCAGAAATGAAGAAGCGTTGAAGCAGTCGGCCACTCGACCCCATGGAGCGTCCGCAGGAGTGTCATTTTCGTAGCCTCGTTGCTTGTAGCAAGTGCAGCTCGGCTTATGTCACGAATCGTGAGCGTATCGTTTCGTGCACAGCGGGACTTGGAGCGCTTGGTCTTCCACTCACAGATCTTGAGGAACTCGTCTTTCTCAAGACAACCGCGTTTCAGAACGGCAATCCGCAGTGCCCCTCGCAATTCTCCGTCGTTCTCCGAGTAGGAGTATCGGTTGGCCCAATACTGAATGTCGGTTTTCAAAAAGCGAAGCTTGAACATAGTCTCGTGGTAGTCGAGGCGATTCTGGCAGAAGCGTGGGTCTGGACTCGCTCGTGGTTACGTGTAACGCCGAGACCGCTTTTCCGCACCAAATCGAAGACATCCATGGATACGTGCGACGGCTCGCACGCAGCCATCGTCGGCACGACGGCCTCGGTCTCCTGCCCTGCCGGACTGCGCGCTAAGGGCCATGATTTGCTGCTATTGTCGCAGCATCGGCGCCCAACGTCGACATGGGAGCCGGAACAAGGGACGCGGAAGGAAAACAGTGAAGGGGGTGTTGATGGGAATGACCTTCGCCAAGCATGAGCGGATCTGGCTGCGCCAGTCACCAGATTTCTCTGAATCCTGGCTGCACGACCGGATCAGCGACGATCCCTCAGTTCTAGGGCTTGGAGAGCTGGATGTGCTTGAGCGTGAAAGAGTCCAGAGCGGCGGCGGACGAATTGACATGTTGCTTACCGACGGTGAAAACAACGCCCGCTTCGAAGTGGAAATCATGCTGGGTGCGACCGACCCGAACCACATCGTACGCTGCATCGAATATTGGGACATCGAAAGGCGACGCTACCCAGCGTACGATCATGTCGCCGTTCTTGTCGCTGAGGATATTACTAGCCGCTTTCTCAACGTGATGAGCCTTCTGGCCGGTACCATTCCACTCGTTGCGATCCAGCTGAACGCGTTAAGAGTGGGTGACCACATCGTCCTTGACTTCGTGAAGGTCCTCGATCAGCGAGTACTTCGCGAGGATGATACGGTCGAACCGGAAGATAGAAACGTGGATCGGGGCACATGGGAGGCAAGGGTTGGCGCCGAGATCATGAGATTGTGTGATCGGATCGCTGGAATTGCGAACGAAGTCGCGGAACCAAAGGTTGAACTGAAGTACAAGAAGTACCGGATCGGCTTGTGCCCACACGGTAGCTTCTTCAATGTCGCCGCGCTGTTTCCGAAGAAGGGGTTCCTGCCCATTCGCATTGGTGTCACAGATCCCGATGCCTGGGTGAAGAAACTGGAAGACGCTGGCGTCGAACTGGTGAACTCTCGGAAGCCTGGAAAGATCACCGTCCGTATTCGGCCCGCCGACATGCCCGCACAAGAAGCGGTTCTGCGTGAGCTGATCCATGAAGCGGTCAAGGAATTCCAGAGATGAACGGGGCATGACCGGCTGCACGACTTCACTGAGGCTGATTGCGAGGCGGTGAACGACGCGATGACAGAGTGGTCGCGTTGGATTCCGGGTCACGACGAAGCCCTAGCTGACTCACACCTTTCGGCGTGCCAGAATCGCAGCACGGCTTGTCGCGGGGGAGGTTGGGTTGTCCGGTAGCGGGATGATGCAGGGCGGGTCGTATCAGGCGAATGTAATCGCATGGCTCTACGTCCACATTCTTCGAGAGCAACGTCTGCAGTGGTTCGACTTGCGAAACGACCAGCCGACCGCAATCGCGGGTGAAGTCGATGGCCCTGGTGACGACGCCCGAGTGGACTTCCCGCTCGGTGTTCCTGCGTGTGGGTAATTCGTGTCTGAACGCGTCAGAAAAGAGCACAAAACGCTCCTCAAGACGGAAATAAGTTGGCCGAAAAGTTGGACTGCAATCGTACCGGCAGCTATCCCGGGCGTTCACACTGCGCCTTGGCGAGGGTCTGTTCGGCTTTGACACGCGGCTCCGGGCAACGCTCCAACTCCCAGGGCCGTCTCGGCGTCCGGACCGAGGTACTGAACGCGCACCTGTTCGAATCCCTGGCGAAACTGCGCGCCCTGACCGACACGTGGCTCCGGATCTACAACGGCGAGCGGCCCCACCTGTATTACCGCAACACTGAACTTTCGCAGAGGTCCTCGACGCTGTTGTCTAGCTGCGTTGCACCGTCGGCGTACACCAGGGTATCGTTCCTGTTAAAGACCGCGACGTTGTTACGATTCCCTCCGAACGTCCCGCCCGCTTGGCGCTCATGCAGGATGAGGTAGTCCGCTGTGGTTCGGTCGGACGTGATCCGCACGCCCGGGCAAAAGCGGCGTAATTGCTTCATGACTTCAATCGTTTGTGGCTCGGTCGTGCCGCTTAAGCTGCTCCCCCAGGCATCCCCAGACCCACTGAAGCTCGACACGATAGATCCTTCCACGAAGACGGAGACCACAGGTGCCTCGGGGGCGTCATTTTGAGCGTTGACGATGACCGCAGCGACAGTGAAGACGACGAGAAGAACGGTACACAGTTTTGACATGGCGATTTCCTTTTCTGGCTTGAGCAGAACCCGAGCGACGCAGTGAGACGCAGACCCGCCGAGGAAGATGAAGCTGCGAGGACCGACAAGGCTCGGTCCTACGGTCATCTGCTTCCCGAGGACCTGCGCCGGCTCGGCGAGATCGCCCGTCAGGACCGAGAGGAGTTTTTTCATCGATGCCCACACTACCGTCCGCTACAAGACGAAATCATTGCCGTCGCGCTCTGTCAAGGAGCAGCCCTTCATTACGTCAACGGCTCAAATGGCATCAAGGACCTCGATGTGTGGACGTTCTACGCGGAGCGCCCGGCGCTCATTCGATATCCACCTCGTCGACCGATTACTCCACACGATTTCGGAGATCCGCGATTCGGTCAATCCCCTGACTTCCCACAGTACGTTGGTCGCAAGGTTGACTGCCTTGGGCGTTCGATTCCAGTCGGGGGTGACGGAGATCCCATCTCGGCCCTCCGCAGATATCTCGACAAACAACGAACCAAGACCGCCAGCGAGCTTGCGCGCAAGGCAGTTGTGTTGATCGAACCGGATGCCCTTCTAGCGAAGGTTGCGTGGCCAGCGTGAACGTCCTGGCCTGGTCGTGGCGGCGGCCCCGTCGCTGATCCACGCGGCCAGCCCTAGCAGCCTGTGGTGGTTCCTCTCAGGGATCGGTGCGGCGTCGGCCGGTTTACGTGGATGATAAGCCAAGCATTGGCAGTGACTTACGTGGCTGGAGAACACCCTCTGCATCTGGAGAAGAACTGCAGGCTCCCGGAAAAGTCCGGCCCACACTAGACGGCGGAATCGCGAAGGCCGGTCAGTTCCAAGGGGCTGAACAGTCAGCGAGGGGTCGGCGCAGCGGTAGAACCTCGGCGAAAGTCGAGGCCACGTTCCACGGGGGCATGGTTCGTCGCCCTGTAAGTGCCAGCGCCTCAGCACCTTGCGGTGGGACCGGCTGCCGCCGAGCAGGCCCCCACCCAAGAGCGGGGCCCGCGCAGGCGGCCATCGACTGAGCGACAGACGACTTCACCGCTGGTTAGCTGGCACGAGCACATCCGCAGCCTCTTCCCACGGCGTGGCCGACCTGCTCAGGATTGAATTGTGCACACATTTGTGTGAGGAACCCCTGTGGTTAAAGGGCGATGAGGGGATCGACACGATCGATCCTGTGTACTACACTCCGGCATGGCCATGGGACGACGCAAGGACCGGGCACGCACGCCGGGGTTGTGGATTACGACGAACGAGCTGCCCGTCACGGGCGGGCATCCGTTCTATCAACGACTGAATCAGCTGCTCGACAGGCATGCGTTTGACGCGTTCGTCGAAGCGCAGTATGCACCGTTCTACGCGACGACGATCGGCCGCCCGAGTCTGACGCCGGGGACGTATTTCCGGCTGCTGCTGATTGGTTACTTCGAAGGCATCGATTCCGAGCGCGGGATCGCGTGGCGCACCGCCGATTCCCTTGCGCTCCGCGGCTTCCTGGGACTGGGCCTCGACGAAGCGCCGCCCGAGCATTCGACGATCTCGCGGACGCGCCGGCTGATCGACGTGGAGACGCATCGGGCCGTCTTCACGTGGATCCTGCAGGTGTTGGCGCCTGCGGATCTGTCAAGGGCAACACCATTGGGATTGATGCCACGACGCTCGAGGCCAATGCGGCCCTGCGGAGCATCGTGCGGCGGGATTCGGGCGAAACGTATCAGGAGTTTCTGACGCGGCTGGCGCAGGCCTCGGGCATCGAGACGCCGACGCGGGCGGATCTGGCGCGGTTGGATCGGACGCGCCCGAAGAAGGGCTGCAACACGGACTGGCAGCATCCGCACGACCCCGACGCGCGCATCACGAAGATGAAGGACGGCCGCACGCACCTCGCGCACAAAGCCGAGCACGCGGTCGACATGGAGACCGGCGCCATCGTGGGCGTGACCGTCCAAGGGGCCGATCAGGGTGACACCACGACGATCGCGGAGACGCTCACGGCTGCGGCTGAGGACTTGGAGGCTGTGGCCACGGTGACTGACGACGACACGGGGGTGATTAACGAGGTCGTCGCGGACAAGGGGTACCACAGTAATCAGGTGCTCACGGATCTGGCGGCCCTCGACCTGCGGAGCTACATCGCGGAACCGGATCGCGGCCGCCGCAACTGGACGAAGAACGCCGTGGCCCGCGATGCGGTCTATGCGAATCGCCGACGCATCCGCGGTACACGGGGCGTGGCCTTGCTGCGGCGACGGAGCGAGCACCTCGAACGGCCGAACGCGCATCTGTACGACACCGGTAGCATGCGACGGACGCACCTGCGAGGGCATGCCAACATCCTCAAGCGACTGCTCGTCCACACGGGGGCGTTCAACGTGGGCCTGCTCATGCGAACACTGATCGGGGTGGGCACGCCGCGCGGCCTCCAGAGACGCGTGGCGGCGGTCCTGACGCTCGTCGTCGCGCTGTGGACACGTCTCATCGACTTCTGGCGCCCTGTCGACACGACACTCGTCGATCACACGTCCGTATGTCCGATGCAGGATCGCTTCTAACAGTTCCCCGTCGGCGCGTCAGAAGGGGCCGTTTAACCACGGCCTGCTAGCGGAGGGCTGCTCAGTTTCTACTATCGAGAGGCCGCATGAGTGGTCGGCCCATTAATCGCACCTTGCGGGATGCTTGGCTTCGCATTCGGGCCACTCCGTACTTCCGAGTTAATCATGATCAACTAGACAGTGCCGGGTTAGGTGCTCTCTTCCTCCGTTTCCACCCGGGTGACAGTGTCAGATACGAGCGTGCGCAGTTCGTCCAGCCTTGGAGCGACGGTCGAAAGCGTAGCTGCGTTCGAGCCCTTCGGCACTGTGAACGTTCCACCTGGGGTCCGCCGAGGCCGCAGGCGTTCATCGATGGTGCCCAGGCGCTCCACGAACTCGCTCGCCAGGCCCGGTGTATCGGTTTCACCCAGAAAGTCGAGCCATCCCTTGCTGGTTCGTACATGTCCCTCGGGAGAACAGGAAAGGACGACCGGGTTGCGCCGAAAGCTGTCCCCAGCCTGTAAGCTCACAACCATCTTCAACGGCGTGAAGTGCCCAACAAGGCTACCGTGTCCTGTCAGCAGAGTATCTACGAAATGACGTAGCTGGTCAGCAGTGTCCGCGGACGTGGAAGCAGTGAGCAACCTGTAGAACTCATCCTCAGAGAGGCGGTTCTCACGGCGCGGTGTGTGTCCAGACTGCTCGCTTGGGACATCGGCAGTGACCTCGACCTGTCGCTCGTCGAGCCCTTTGAGTCCAATCTGGACAACGGCCCGAGTAACTTCCCTAGAGCGCGTGACCACCTGGGGAACATAAAGCAGACTCTCAGGTTGGGTCGGATCTTGGTAGCAGGCGAGTTCAACAAGGCCGAGCGTGTACTGCAAGGTAGGGGATTGTTGAAGAAAGTCGGCTATTTCGGTGACTCCCTCCCGGATGCCGTCCCCAACAATCAGCAAGAGAAATCTCCCGTCGCGTAGACAGCGGCTGGTCGCGTCGACAAAGGCAGTTGGCCCATCAGCCTCTTCGTCTTCACCGCAGACGTATGAGTACAGAGAGTCTGGCTTGGGGTCCTCGACGAAGCTTCGCTCAAGGAAGCGCGACTCCAACTCGGTGTAAGTCCATCGTGTCAGAGCTCTGGCGTAGTCAATAATCTGACCCACTACTTCACGTCGCGCTTCGGGATTCTCCCAGAGCTTCGTTTCGACGATCGTCAGATAGCCCGATGGGCTCAAGAAGAGCGCATCAATTCGTCCGATTCCGTGAACTGGGAATTCCGTGCCGAGACACGCGGGTGAGGAAAACAATGGGTCAAAGCTTCGTGCCGGCAGCAGTGACGGATGGTGGGCAAGGAGATCTCGAAGCTCAGACTCGGCCAAGCGGCCCTTTCCTACCCGTAACCGCTCAAGCTCAGTCAGTCCGCCCTTTGTTGATAGCCAAACGGGTTGCGTCCAACGATCAAGCATTTCATCTACCTCGCGCCATTACCTAGCATCGCACCCTCTAGGCCGGGATTTGCGTCACTCTCGGGCCAGCCTCACGGTCTCGGTGAGCGGTTCGGATGGTCGGCGACAGATTCAGTTCATCAACAAGCTGTTCGGGGTGGTTGCATGAGACGGCGCCTGCTCGACCCGACCCATCGCTCTCCTGCCTCTTTTTGAAAGTTGCAACACATCCCTTCACACGTGTCTCGCTTTCGCCTGCTTATCCCGTTTCTTCTTCTGCTCCGCTGCGGCCTTGGCGACTTTCTGCTTCTCGCCCTTGTTCTTGTCCTTCTGACCACCTTTGTCTCCCATGACATGTCTCCCTTGTTGCAGTCGCGTACGAACTGAGTCAACCGGTTCGGTCGTGAGGCTGGCTTTAGACTGAGGTTGCCGTTTTGCCTGCTCCAGATGACCCCTTTATTCACCCGAAGGATTTTATCAACTTGCCGGACGCGGGCCGGGTCGTCGGCCAAGATCCGAACTTGGGCGGCTGCTGGTGCTTGCGCCGGTCACTGTTGATCGGTAGCCTTCAGCTCTGCGGTCGTGACGGAAACGACAGGTCTCGCGCCCCCGTACACTTGAGCAATGAACGAGATCGACGGGGTGGCGTGCGGCACGCCCGGGTGCGACAACCGTGGAAAGCCGGGCCTCAACCTCGTGGGCTACGGCTCGTTCGCCACGAAGTCCGGTCGACGGCAGCGGTACCGCTGCACCGTCTGCAGGGGCACGCTGAGTACGAACACGGGGACCGCGTACAGCGGGCTTCGCTGCACCCGACGGGAGTTCGACCACGTAGCCAGCTTACGCGTCGAAGGCGTGAGCATTTCTGCGACGGCCCGGGTCACGGGCCATTCCCGCAACACCGTCGCGCGCTGGCTCGAGCGGGCCTCGACGGCCGCAAGGCACTTCAACGACCGGATGGTGCGCGACTTTGACCTCCTTGAGCTGCAGGCTGATGAGCTCTGCACGTTCGTTGGCAACAAGAACACGACGGTCTGGCTGTTTGCGACCATCGAGGTATCCTCCCGGTTGTGGGCCGGGAGCGTCCTGGGCCGCCGCTCCGATCGCAACGCCAGAGCCGTCATCAGCGACGTCATCCGCCGAGGGCGAGTCGTCGGATCGCCCCTGATCGCCACCGATGGCTTCGAGTACTACGTCGGGGCGATTCGGGGCCTCTTTGGGTCAGCGTGCGTCTATGGTCAAGTGCTCAAGACACGGCGGAACAACCGTGTCGTCCGGGTCGAGCGTCGCGTGAAGATCGGCACGGCGACTCGACTGAAGGCCGCGCTGTGGGCGTCGGAGGATTCAGAGACCCTGAACACCTCGTTCGTTGAGCGCCTCAACCTCACGATTCGGCAAGGCTCAGCGTACTTGCGCCGTCGATCGCCGTGCCATGCCCGATGCGAAGAGCGGCTCCGCGGGCACGTGGAGCTCTTGCGGTGTCATTACAACTTCGGACGGCCGCACAGGGCGTTGAAGTTCGGGCGCGAGACCAGGACGCCAGCGATGCAGGCCGGGGTGGTCAGCACGCGACTGAACTGGAGCGACATCTTCACGGCGCGCGGTCTCTCTCGACGTTGCTTTGTGGCGGTCGTGCGCATTCCCGTGATCGTCCAGCGCAGAGAACCTGGCACAGCCGAGCTGCCGACGTTCTCGTGGCCGTACGAACAACGAACGGCTGCCTGATCAACAGCGAGCGGCACAAGCACCGGCCGACGGGCCGACCTGCTTCCTTCACGACTGCCGCCGCATCGCCGCCCGCAACCGACGATCCACCAGAGCTGGTGTGATCTTTCAATAGGTTGTCCCTTCGGCCCCGAAGGGGAATGGTGAGCTGGACGCGACCCCGGCTGTGCAAGGTCGCCACTTCCCAGAACGAAATATCAGATACCAGCAGCGGTGACTCGGCACTGGCTGACGCGACGTAGCGAGGAGCCCTCGCTGGCCCACTTCGTTCGCCGTGCCGCCGGAGTTGGTCTTGGTGAAGAGCAGGATGGCGGTGGAGACCCCGGCGTACGGTTTGAAGACGCCCGAAAGCATGGAGATGATGGCGTCGAGCTTCTGCTCCTCGCGGACGAGGCGGTGATCGCGTGTAACGTCTTGAAAGGGCCTTCGAACGGCCGTCAGGAGCCGGCCAGGATCTTTGCGGTCGAGATTGCCTGCCCCGCGTGGCGCGTGCTGTGCTCGGCCGCGTGGAACAGGAGGCCGAGCGTCGTCGTCGGCAGACCGGCCCGCCCTACCGTACGTGCCGTCAGCAGATCGTCGCGGGTGGTCGTGCGAAGCTGCTCGAGTGCCCGCTCGATCGACGCGTTCATTCCGGCAGCCACGTCGGCGAGCGACGGTGCCGGATCGACGAGGTCACTTTCGGCACGCATCGCCGCCTTCTGCGTGTCCGACAAGGTCTCGCCACGGGCATAGGTGAAGAGCCGATCGAGAGCGCCGCCGAGGTGCCGCACGTGGAACCCGATCGAAGCCGCTCCGCCGGGACGTTCCCAGGTGTGCTCGGCTGGCACGCGGGCGACCATGTGCCCGACGTCTTCGCGGGCCTGGATGAAAGCATGCACCACCGGCATCAGCAGCGGTTCGAAGCCATCGACGGGGCCGCGCAGCCAGGGTTCGGGTTGGGTCAGGGTCGTCATCGGGCTCCTCTTCTGTGATCCGAATGTATTGTCGCATTGTGACGTCGCCCCACGCAGACGAGATGAACGAGCGCTTCAGCGCATGGCTGGCCCGCTGAGCCGCCCGTGGCTGCGGGCGGCGTCGTTGCACGAATCGTCACTGGCCCGCACGATGCGCCGGGGCGGCCACCGGCACCATCAATCGCGAGACCTCGGTCGATGACGCGCGCCCCGACCATCGTGGCGGCGAATCCCACGCGGCCAGATTCGGCGGGGCGCACCCGGCGAGCGAATCGTGCGACGGCGTAGCCGGGGAGGGCGCACTCAGACAGTCGTGCCGCAACCGCCTGTCAGGCGGCCGGCGTGCCGACCCGCTGCCTCCACGATTGCCGGCGCCGCCGCCCGCACCCTGATGCCACCGCCGCATCGGTCAGGCCAGGAAGAGCCGTGACGGCAGAGGAACCGCGGGGCGCTGCCCGACCCGTACGGCCCGCCGCGTGATCCCACGGCCCGGCCGGGGCTCGTCAAGCGCCTCGGCGGACTGCTCCGTGTCGACTCTCGAGAGGCCGCCTGCGTGGTCGGCCCATTACTCGCACCGTACGGGGATGGAAGTACGCGGAGCTGGAAAATCCCCTACTTTGGTCGCCCGCCCGCTGCAGCGTCTTGATGCTAGTCCGGCGACGTCTCCAAGCGTGCGGCCGCGCGACGCTCAACCCATGTCCGGAACGTGTCGGCCATCTCCTCGAACGAATCCCCGTCGGCGAGCGACGCGACGACGTCATGGCCGTCGACGACCCGAATCGTCGCGCCAAGCGCCACTGTGTCGGTGAAAGGGGGCACGTCGGCCAGGGTGTCGATACGCGCTCGTGCGTCGTCGACGGCCTCATCCGGCTCTCGGTTGACGCGCTGGGCCATGTCGTCCGCTGATAACGGACGGCGTGTCAACCGCTCGACAAACTCGCCGAACCGGCGGAGGTTCCCCTCGCGCCAGTACGAGTCACGAAGGTCCGCGCCAATCCGCCTGTTGTCGGTCAGGTGGCCGTCCCGGTGTTCGAAAAACGCCCGCGTCTGGGCTACCGCCATCTTAGCCAGGACGTAGCCATGGTGGTAGGCACTGCTGTCGCTCGACAGGAGGTGCGGCACCGACAGCACTGGCCGGGGGCTCCCCTCATCAAGAAACAGGAGGCGGCGCTCGATGTCGCGCACCTCTTGCAGGACGCGTTCGGCGGTCAGCACGTCGTCGGGGATCTCGTAGATCGCCTTCTCCGCGTAGCAGACCGCCAACATTGACCGCACGGCGAACGCGGCGTGCGGCTGCCCTTGGCGAATCGCTTTCTCGATCAGCGCGAATGGCATCGTCTGGCCGTCGACCGTGTGCGCGTAGCGCGTCTGCCAGTCCGCGTCGGACAGCAGACTGTCGAGAAACATGCTCTGCGTCTCAGCCATCGCTACCGACGAGGGCGCGAACTCCTGCGCGAAGCACGGCGCCGGCATGTCGACGTTCGCGAAGTGGGCGGCGTGTCCCCCTTCGTGAAAGAGGGTCTCGGTGGCGCGTTGCCCCGAGCCCACCATGCCGGGGATAGCGTTCGCCGTGAACTGGATACGCGCCGGGCGCCACGTGCCCTGCTCACGCCACGCTGGCACCGGCCCGTGCATGAACCCGTTCTCGTACTTCCCTTGCCTATCGACGAGGTCGAGGACCAGCTGCGCGCCGCGATAGCCGATGCCGAGGGCGCCAAACGAGCGGCCCCATCGGGCAAGCGAGGCGCCGAACGGGAAATGGAGGTCCTTTGCGGTCGTGACGTCCCCTGACACGGCGAATCGCAGGTTCCACGGTCGAAGGGCATCGTCCCCCTTCAGAGCGGCCAGCTCGCGCAATGAGGCGCGGGTGCGGGCGCGGGTTTTGACCTCCAGCTCGTCGAGCCAAGCGAAGATTTCGGCCTTGGTCAGACCTTCGGTGCGGCGCACCGTGGCGTCGTAAAAGTCGACGCCCCCGAGCAGACGGCCCAAACGGTTCCGCTTGCGCACCAAGTCGAGGAAGCCGTGCGACAGGACGAACGGCTCGATCGTCCGAAGCCCTTCCCACGCTGCTCGTCTCCGTCCCTTGTCGGGATCGGTGGTGAGCATGACCGACAACTCAACCGAGCTGGCGCGCACCGGTCCCTTGGTCGCGTCGACGTATCCGAGTGGCATGTCGCGGCGGAACCTTGAGAGACGGCCTTCGTCCTCGACCAGCTCGCTGTGTAGGTCGCGGGCCTCCGCGTGCTCGATAACCTGCGCCTCGAACGTGCGCCGCCACCCGTCGATCGCGAGCCGTTGCTCGGGTGTCGCCTGGGTCTCGCCCCGTTCGATCGCCGCGACCTCCTCGACGACCATGCGAAGTCGCGCCGGGTCGTGCATGAAGCCGGCGAGCTCACGCTCGCGCTCGTTCAGTGTCGCCTGCCCCGCGTCCGCGTCAGCGAGCAGTCCCATGCGAGCCGTCCAGAAGGCGTTCTCCTTCGCCGTGTGGAGTCGCTCAAACTCGTGGTTCAGGCGGTCGAGGAGCCGCTGCGGGCGGATCGGGAAGTCAGCCATTCGTCTCAATTTGTATCAACATGTCTGAGCACGCGTCGTCGGCCCGATGGTCGCAGGTGTTTGGCCATGTCTGAACCGATTTCCATTTTAGTCGCCGAGTCAGGGCCCCTGCACACTGAACCGGGATTTCCATTTTTGGCCATCGCCGACAGGGAAAACGTCAGCGCAGTAGCATCTGGATGCCAGTCGGCCGGTAAGAATCCTGTCGGTGGGCATCGTGCGGGCCAGTGACGATTCATGCAACAACGCCGCGAACGAGCGAGGCCAGATCCTCGACCGCAAGCGGTACGGCCGGGCTTCGTGTCAGCGCTTTCTGGAGACCCGGCCACCGTTAGCGTAGCAATGACGGACGGGAGTTCGGAGAAGCAGACCGCCCGTGAGCTGGTCGCAAGCGCGTCACGCATCGTGGGCTTCACCGGCGCCGGCATCTCGACGGGGCGTTGTTGCACGAATCGTGACTGGCCCACACGATGCCCACCGACAGGATCCTCACCGGCCGATGCGATACGACACTGGTCGGCCGAGGGCGGTCATCCGATTCAGGATCTCACAGCCGAGAACGGCCTCACTCCCCTGCCCAGCTGGACTCCGGGCGCGAAGGCTATCGCCGATGATGGACTTGTAGCGGAAGAACGCATTCTCCACCCGGCCCTGACGATGGTACCCTGACACCTTCTTCCAACGGCGCCGGCCGAGCTGCTTCACCAACTGGATCGTCCGATCCCGCGCGGGCGACCGCGGGCCGTGGCCAGAGACGTTCGCCGTCCTGGCCGGTGGGACGACGACCGTCGCACCCCGCGCCCCCGCCGTTTCGTAGACGGCGACCGTGTCATAGGCGGCGTCAGCGGTGACGCGCACGAGAGGGCCCTCGACCGCGGTGAGCAGATCGAGGCCGGTGGTCGCATCATCACCCGTCGCCTCGGTCAACGTGTGGACACGGATCCCGCCTGACTGATCGACGCCAAGGTGGAGTTTCCTCCACCCACGCCTGCCGCGGCCACCGTGTTTCGCGGCGGCCCACTCACCTGCCCCGACGATGGACAGACCCGTGCTGTCGAGCACGAGATGGATGCCCTCGTCGGGCGGGACCGGTCGCAGACGGCGCCTCAGATGCTGACTGCGCCGGGAGAGCGTCGTATAGTCGGGGGCGGAGAGGTCGAGGCGCATCATCCCGAACAGGGCGTGCAGGAACCCTTCGGCTTGGCGCAGCGGGAGATGGTAGATGAGCCGCAGGGTCATGGCGGTCTCGATGGCGAGATCCGAGTAGCGCCGCTGCCCGCCCCGCCGGCCGCTCCGGCCGGGCGTCCAGGCCGCGATCGCTTCCGAGGACACCCACACCGTCACATCGCCGCGTCGAACGAGGGCCTGATTGTAGGCCGCCCAGTTCGCAACGCGGTACTTCGTCTTATACGTGGGATGGACCTTCGACTGCATCCCTAATAGTGTGGCTCCTGCGAAGGGTCACGAGAAGTGCGCCCCCCCACAGGGTCTTCATGCAACAACGCCGCGATCTGACGGCCTTCGTATCGAGAGTCACGGTCGACTTCCCGGTCGACGATCGGGTCATTCCGTACCTCTCCGGTGGTGGCGGCGTTGGCCAGTTGTCCGAAACGATCCGCTTTGACGTCGGCCGCTTCGGTGAGCCGACCCCATTTCTCGACCTTCCGGCCCATTTGCCTGGAGATTTCCCGTTCATCCTTCCCGAGATGTCGCAAACGGGCCTCGTGCTCACGGTGGGGGGTGGTGTAGACGTTCGTCTCTGGAAGGGCTTCTCGGTGGGCGGCGAGGTGAGATGGCTCCGTCTACTGGCCAGCCGCGGCGACTTCGATTTTGCGCACGTCCTCTCCCGCGTGAGCTATCGGTTCTAGAAGCGGTTTCATCACCTCCGCCGCAAGCGATCCTGATCTAGTGTCGCCGAATTGAGTTGCGCGAACGGACCGCTGAGAAGATCTTCCCCAGCGATGAAGTCTCAACTGTCTTCGGGACCGACAGTGCACGGGGGCTGATCGAAGGGCCGATTGAGCCGGACAAACTCGATTTGCGCAACGTCGTCACTGGCCCGCACGATGCCGACCGCCAGGATTCTTCCCGGCCGAGGCGATACGACGCTGGCCGGCCGAGAGCGGTCATCCGATTGAGGATCGCAGAGTCGAGGACGACCTCACTCCCCATCGCATCAACCGCCAACGACGTCCCGGAGCCTCAGTCCGTGGCGGGCGGGTCACCTCTGCCGAGCCGCTCGCGCGCCTGCTCGACGTCGCGGTGAAACACGAAGAGGCGGTCCGCATCGCCCTCGGGATCGGTGAAGTTGAACTGGCGACCTTCCGGCAGCTTCATGCTCAGATTCTTGTCCAGGTAGTCCACCTCGAACGCCTCGAGATCGAGTAACCCCGTTGTGAACGCATCGCTCCGGTTGCTGGTCTCGTATCGAAGCCCCTGAAGCGTTGCGACAAGACGCCCGCGGCACGAGCCGAAGCGATGCTTGTGAATCACGTCCAGCGACGAGTCCAGCCGAACTTCTCTGAGCTTGACGACGATCTCGTGTTCCCCGGGAACGACGTCGATGGCCGTGGCAATGCTGTCGAATCCCGCCGCTGACACGTTCAACTGGTGGCTTCCTGGCGTAACGTTCTCGGCGACGACCGGCGCCGCACCGACGAACTGCCGGTCGATGAACACCTGCGCGCCTGGCACGTCGCTGGCGATACGAAGCGTCCCGACCGCTGGCGGCGCCTCGGCGGCCGGCGGCATTTCGGCGACAGGGGCCTCGGCGACGGGTGGAGGCACGGTGACCGGCGCTGGTCCCGGAGCGGCCGGCGGCGGGTCAGGAGCGCGCGGAGCCGGAGCCGAGGCCGGCGGCGGAGCGGTGGCACCCGCTGGCGCAACACCGGGCTCAGGCGCGTCCATCCGCATGACAATGACCGCCGCGACTACAGCGAGCCCCGCCGCAGCCAAAGCAATAACGGCGGCTAGACGATTCACGCGCCAATCCTATCTCAACGCGCGCTCGTAGACTGGCGTTGTTGCATGAATACCCTGTGGGGGTGGGGCGGTTTGGCCCGCACTTCTCCTGACGCTGTGCTCCCAGTGGCTCCAGCCGCCGGAGGGGGCCCGCTAAATGGCCGATTAGCAGGCTCTTATCGGCCGAATATCCCATGATCAGCGTCTGCCCGCCCCGCCTCACTTCAGGGCCACAGCCGGCCCACGACGCGCGACCCCACCCCCACAGGGTATTCATGCAACAACGCCGGTGGCGGCAACGGCGTCGCAGGAGTCCTTCCTTTTTCACCCCTGAAATCGCCGAGCCGTAAAGGCGGGCCTGGTCCGTGTTGATGACACGGGGCTGCGGATGCGACGGATCAGTGAGCGCCTTGCGGAACAGGCGTGTGGCCGTAGCGGCATCGCGCAAGCCCGAGAGCACGAAGTTGATCGTGGCACCGGTGGAATCGATGGCTCGGTAGAGGTAGCACCAACGGCCCTTGACACGAACGTAGGTCTCATCGACACGCCAGGACCTGTTGGTTGGTTTGAGATGACAGCGCAGCCGCTCCTCCAGTTCGGGACCGTAGCGCTGGACCCAGCGCCAGATGGTCGTGTGGTCCGCTTCCAGGCCGCGCTCGCGGAGCAGCTCTTCGACATCGCGGAACGAGAGCGAATACCGAAGGTACCAGCGCACGGCGCACAGAATCAGCTCGGGCTCGGTTTGTCGCCACTGGAAGATCGCCGGTCGGATTGACTGCTTCATGATCTCTTCAGGTTACCAGCCGCCATCGGCCAAAGTTGCAACACAACCGAAAATGCCAATCATCTTCGTCAGTCCGCCTGAGACCGACCTGCGGGACTGGCATCGGAGTCACTCTTGTTCCATCGTCGGACCGCATCATCACCACACGAACACCGTTAAACTGGTCAGGGTCTTGACTGTTGGCTCTGATCCGCCGGTTTAGGAGCTCGGCTGCGCAGGCAAGCCGCTCAGCATGCGCGAGGCACTGGCCATCATCAACCAGACCTTGGACGAGGCGCTGGCCGAGCAGGAGGGCGACTTCGACGCCGACAGCCGCTGGGCGCTCGCTTGGTTCGAGCCGCGGGGTTTCGATGAAGGAGAGTACGGCGTGGCCGAAACACTCAGCAAGGCCAAGAACACGAGCGTGCAGGGGATGGTCGAGGCCGGCATCCTCGAATCGAAGCACGGCGAGGTGCGACTGCTGAAGCCCGAGGAGCTGGACGAGGGCTGGGACCCAGCCACGAACCCGCGCCTCACGGCGCGTGAGGTCGTCCATCGGCTGGTCCGCGTGCTTGCCGCGGGCGGCGAGAGCGCCGTAGCGGATCTCGTCGCCAAACTCGGCGCCAGGGCTGAGGTCGCCCGCGAACTGGCCTGCCGGCTCTACACCCTCTGCGAGCGAAGGAAACGCGCCGCGGAGGCGCTCGCCTACAACGGCCTCGTCCAGAGCTTTCCCGAGATCGCGCGGCTCGCCCGCGAGAGCGGGAAGGTAACAGTCGAGCAGGCGCTTTTGTTCGCGGAAGTGGGAGACTGACGCATGGCGACAGTCAAGCGCATGGTTTGCCTCGCCAACTCGCGCAAACTCAACGGCCGCTGCGTCGCAGGTATAGAACTCGTTGGTGACCGCCGCATCGGCTGGATCAGACCGGTCAGCGACCGCGAGCACGGGGAGGTCTCTGAGTACGAGCGTCGATATGCGGACGGGAGCGATCCCCGTGTGCTTGACATCGTGGACGTACCCTTGCTGGCGGCGCGGCCAGAAGGCTATCAGCAGGAGAACTGGTTACTCGACCCGAATGGTTACTGGGAACGCCGCGGTCAGGCGAGATGGGCCGACCTGGCGCAGCTAGCCGACCCTGTAGAGCCGCTCTGGGTTGATGGTTACCACACCTACAGCGGGCTGAACGACAAGATCCCGCTTGCCCAAGCGGGTGCCGCCCGGAGTTCCCTGCGCTTTCTCCATGTCGCCGGTGTGATGTTGTCTGTCTTCGCGCCCGGCGAGGCGTTCGGCAACCCCAAGCGGCGGGTGCAAGGACGCTTCCGTCACGCCGGAACCGATTATCGCTTGTGGGTCACGGATCCTGTCTACGAACGAGCCTACCTGGCTGCGCCGGATGGCGACCACCAGATCGGAGAGAGCTTCCTGACGGTGAGCCTCGGCGAACCGTATGAAGATGCTTGCTACAAGTTGATCGCTACCGTCATCGAGCGCGCTGGAGGCGCACGGACATGAGCGAGCAGCGCCACCTCGTCTTCACGGTCGGCCATTCCACGCATCCGTTCGACAGGTTCGTGGCACTTTTGACGCAGCACGGCGTGACGACCGTGGCAGATGTGCGCTCGGCGCCTTTCAGCCGCTTCAACCCGCAGTTCAACAAGGACGTCCTGGAGGAGAACCTGAGGGCCCAGGGGATTAGATATGTGTTTCTGGGACGGGAACTGGGCGCCCGTTCGGACGATCGCGCCTGCTACGAGAAAGGGCGTGTTCAGTATGCGAGGCTGGCGCGTACGGAGATGTTTCGCAGCGGCATCAAGCGTGTTATCCGCGGCGCTGAAGAACACCAGGTCGCGCTCCTGTGCGCCGAAAAGGAGCCCCTGGAGTGCCACCGCACGTTGCTGGTCGCTCGCGCTCTCGACGATCAGGGCGTAGGCGTGGCACACATCCTTGGAGATGGCGGGCTGGAACTGCACACAGATGCGATGGAGCGCCTGCTCGACTTGACTGGGCTGCCGCACGAAGACCTGTTCCGTTCACGCGAGGAACTGATCGCCGAGGCCCTGGCTCGGCAAGAGGAGAAGATCGCCTTCGTTAATGAGAAACTGGCGGCCGAGGCTGCAGGAGAAGCGTCATGAAGCTCTTCACGATCGGGTTCACGAAGAAACCCGCGCGGCGTTTCTTTGAGCTCCTGCGCGACTCCGGTGCCAAGCGCGTTGTTGATGTCCGGCTCAACAATGTCTCGCAGCTTGCCGGTTTTGCAAAACGGGACGACCTCACCTATTTCCTTAGAGAGATCTGCCGGATGGACTACGTTCACCTGCCCGCGTTGGCGCCGACGCACGAGATGCTCGACCAGTACAAGAAGAAGCGCGGCGACTGGGCAACCTACGAGCGAGAGTTCCTGGAACTGATGAAACAGCGGCGCATCGAGGGGACCGTGCCGCGAGAGACGATCGCGGGCGGCTGCCTGCTATGCAGCGAGGACAAGTCGGATCATTGTCACCGGCGGCTGGTGGCCGAGTATCTCATGCAGCACTGGGGCGATGTCGAGATCGCCCATCTCGGGTAGGAGCCGCGAATGGCCATCACAAACCAGGAGCTGGCGAGGACGTGGCATCGACCACACGGCGGGAGCCGCGACGTCGATCCCGTCCTGGCTACTTCGTTCATCCGCGACGGATGCGGCCTGCCTACGCCGCCCTTCGGTAGTCGTGGTGGAGCCCGCCCAACACCGGGAAGGCCACGATGCGCCTGCAGGGCTCTACGCGGCCAGGCCGCTGCCGCTGGTTCGGGATCCGCTGCCCGATCCCCTGGTGCGGTCGCCCCCCGTTGAAGTGTCCCACCCATTCGGCGAGCACGCGGCGTAGGTGGTCCTCCCCAAGGAGCAGGACATGATCCAGGCACTCGCGGCGGAGGCCGCCGAGGAAGCGCTCGCAGATCGCGTTCAGGTTGGGCGACCTGGGTGGGATCGGGACCACGTCAATATCCGCGCTTGTGGCGGCCGCGGCGAAGTCGCGCCCGAACTTGCCATCGTTGTCTCGGATCAAGAACCGCGGTGCGCTGTCGTACGGCGTAGCCTCTCGGAGCTGCTGAGCGACCCACGCATCGGTAGGGGAGCGGGTGACGTTGACGTGGACGACCTCGCGGGTCCCGTGGGCGACGATAAAGAAGGCGTAGATCGGGCGGAACCAGGCGTCGTAGAGCTGCAGGAAATCGCAGGCCCAGATGTCGTGCGTGTGGTTCCGGAGGAAGGTCCCCCAGGTCTGGCCGTGCTGCCCGCGAGGACGGACGGACCGCATGTACTGTTGGACCGTCCGCTTGCTCACGCGGATGCCGAGCGTGAGCAATTCGCCGCGGATCCGTTCGGCGCCCCACAGCCCGTTGGCAGTGGCCATGGCCTGGATCAGGTCGATGAGCTCCACGCGCAACCGCCCCCGTGCCCCCCTCCGCCTGGACTTATGGCGCCAGAGGAGGGTGAACAGGTCGCGATGCCAGCGGAGGAGGGTGTCGGGCTTGACCACATGGAGGGCATCGCGCCACGCGGTGTGCAGCCGGGCCAGGAACACCAGGATAAGCCGGTCCTCAGCGTGGAGGCGTGGGCGCGATGGCGCCGCGCGTCGGAGTACGAGGATCTGCTGGCGGAGGAGCGCGTTCTCGGCGACAAGCGCCGAGCGGGGCCGGACGGCGTCGATGCTGACCGCGCACACCAGCGCTGCCCCAGTGCGGACGGGCCGCAGCATGTGCGTGATGGTCCGGCCACATTCGTGGACGCGTCGACGGACGGCCGTCTTGACGGCCCGGGTCAACCGGTTCAGCACGCTGGTCTCCTCTCGCACAGGGTGCTCGGCTCCCGGGGGCGGGGCACACGGTTCAGTCAGCAGAGACTGACAGCCCTGAGGCGGAAGCCCTTATTGTGCGGGTGGACGGGGCAAGTAGCCAGCACGGGTCAGAACGTCTCACCGCCGGTATCTTTAAGGTGCTCAAGTAACAACCGTGCCGCTTCCACCCGTTCTTCGATCTGTTCACCGGTGCGGCCTTCAACCACCATATTAAGCAGCTTCTCCTCTACCTTCTTAGCCGTGCCATCGCTCCCGTCTTCTTGGTAATCCATATATTCGACTAACAATTCTGCCGCCTTAATCCGCGCCGGGATCTCTTGACCTAACAAGATATTCCCCTGCCCAAATATCACCATTTCGAGCAGTGCCTTCCGGATTTTCTCCCTTACTGCGTCGTCATTTTCCATACTTGTTGTCCTCTCCTACTCCCGCCGCCGTTCCGTCTCAATTGCCGCCCGGAGCGCCTGGAGCTCGACGCCGAGCGCTTTGGCGACGTGTCCCCATCGAATCGGCCGCCGTCTCGACGGCCGCGAGGGTGGACACTTCGAGCAGGCAAGCACAAGCCGATCGTCCGCTTCCGGCCGCTGTTTTGTGGCCCACCGATGGCAGGATGTACGATCCGCAAAGACCTTCGGCGACATTACGAACACGCGCCCGCTTCGCAGCCATCCGTGGAAGTGCTTGACCTCGCTCATGGCTCGGCCATCGTTGCATGGTGCAACAATCGTTGCAACGGATCACCCAGGAGCGACGAACGCTGGCCAGCCTATTCAGCCCCTACCCGCCTCCGCCGATGGCCGCACAGGCCCGTCTAGCCCGTCTAGAGGCTTCCCCGCTCCCCACCGTTGCCGCCAGCGGCAACGGTACAGCGGCCATCGAGAAAGGGTGTCCCTCGCGGGGACACCCTTCGCCAATCTAGTGAACCATCCGCGACTGCTGGACGAGCAGCCACGGCAGCTGTAAATAGTCCTCCGTCGCCTCTCGGAAAAGCGATGTGAACGATTCGTACGCCTCGTCGCCTTCGAGCAGCAGATTTATTTGCTGCCCACGAAAACATCGCAACTGCCGCCGTCCATGGAACTGAGCAAGATCCTTGATCAACAGGACTCGGTCATCAGCCATCAGTAGATCCCCTCGAACTTTCCACGTTCCGGCCGTGCGTATCCGGCACGGTGCGGACGTTCGCCTTCACGTGCGGCCCGCCACGCGACTTTATCGGCCTCGGTCAACGTCACATACTCCGCTGCGTCCGCGTCGCTTAGAGGGGAAGCTAGCCGCTTGCACTGGAAACACCGCCGCCCGAACTTGACAGGCCAGTCGTTCCCGCAACGGGAGCAGACGTGGCGACTCTCAAAAGGCTGCCCAGTAGTGGGAAGTCTTTCTGTCTCAGACGTCACCGGTCCAATCTCTTGGATAGCGGCTGCTGCCTTTTCTTCTATTACAGCTTCCTTTGCACCTTCGGGTGTCACTGGGCGTTGTTGCACGAATCGTCCCTGGCCCGCACGATGCCCACCGACAGGATACTCACCTGCCGATGCGGTATGACACTGGTCGGCCGAGGGCGGTCATCCGATTGAGGATCTCACAGCCAAGGACGACCTCACTCCCCTGTCTGGCTGGACTTCGGGCGCGAAGGCCATCGCCGATGATGGACTTGTATCGGAAGAACGTGTTCTCCACCCGGCCCTGACGATGGTACCCTGACGCCTGCTTCCACTGGCGCCGTCCGAGCGTCTTCACCAACGTGATCGTCCGATCCCGCGCGGGCGACCGCGGGCCGTGGCCAGAGACGTTCGCCGTCCTGGCCGGTGGGATGACGACCGTCGCACCCCGCGCCCCCGCCGTTTCGTAGACGGCGACCGTGTCATAGGCGGCGTCAGCGGTGACGCGCACGAGAGGGCCCTCGACCGCAGTGAGCAGATCAAGGGCGGTGGTCGCATCCTCACCCGTCGCCTCGGTCAACGTGTGGACACGGATCACGCCTGACTGATCGACGCCGAGGTGGAGCTTCCGCCAGCCACGTCTGCCGCGGCCACCGTGTTTCGCGGCAGCCCACTCACCCTCCCCGACGATGGACAGACCTGTGCTGTCAAGCACGAGATGGAGGCCCTCGTCGGTCGGGACCGGCCGCAGACGGCCGTCCTGGCTACTTCGTTCATCCGCGACGGATGCGGCCTGCCTACGCCGCCCTTCGGTAGTCGTGGTGGAGCCCGCCCAACACCGGGAAGGCCACGATGCGCCTGCAGGGCTCTACGCGGCCAGGCCGCTGCCGCTGGTTCGGGATCCGCTGCCCGATCCCCTGGTGCGGTCGCCCCCCGTTGAAGTGTCCCACCCATTCGGCGAGCACGCGGCGTAGGTGGTCCTCCCCAAGGAGCAGGACATGATCCAGGCACTCGCGGCGGAGGCCGCCGAGGAAGCGCTCGCAGATCGCGTTCAGGTTGGGCGACCTGGGTGGGATCGGGACCACGTCAATATCCGCGCTTGTGGCGGCCGCGGCGAAGTCGCGCCCGAACTTGCCATCGTTGTCCCGGATCAAGAACCGCGGTGCGCTGTCGTACGGCGTAGCCTCTCGGAGCTGCTGAGCGACCCACGCATCGGTAGGGGAGCGGGTGACGTTGACGTGGACGACCTCGCGGGTCCCGTGGGCGACGATAAAGAACGCGTAGATCGGGCGGAACCAGGCGTCGTAGAGCTGCAGGACATCGCAGGCCCAGATGTCGTGCGTGTGGTTCCGGAGGAAGGTCCCCCAGGTCTGGCCGTGCTGCCCGCGAGGACGGACGGACCGCATGTACTGTTGGACCGTCCGCTTGCTCACGCGGATGCCGAGCTTGAGCAGTTCGCCGCGGATCCGTTCGGCGCCCCACAGCCCGTTGGCAGTGGCCATGGCCTGGATCAGGTCGATGAGCTCCACGCGCAACCGCCCCCGTGCCCCCCTCCGCCTGGACTTATGGTGCCAGAGCAGGGTGAACAGGTCGCGATGCCAGCGGAGGAGGGTGTCGGGCTTGACCACATGGAGGGCATCGCGCCACGCGGTGTTCAGCCGGGCCAGGAACACCAGGATAAGCCGGTCCTCAGCGTGGAGGCGTGGGCGCGATGGCGCCGCGCGTCGGAGTACGAGGATCTGCTGGCGGAGGAGCGCGTTCTCGGCGACAAGCGCCGAGCGGGGCCGGACGGCGTCGATGCTGACCGCGCACACCAGCGCTGCCCCAGTGCGGACGGGCCGCAGCATGTGCGTGATGGTCCGGCCACATTCGTGGACGCGTCGACGGACGGCCGTCTTGACGGCCCGGGTCAACCGGTTCAGCACGCTGGTCTCCTCTCGCACAGGGTGCTCGGCTCCCGGGGGCGGGGCACACGGTTCAGTCAGCAGAGACTGACAGCCCTGAGGCGGAAGCCCTTATTGTGCGGGTGGACGGGGCAAGTAGCCAGCACGGGTGAACGAGGAGAACGCCACGGGCGGCCGCGTCGTGACCGCGCCCACCAACGGGGCGGCTGGCATCGTCCCGGCGGTGCTGCACTACTATGCCCGCTTCTGCGCCGGTGCGGATGACGACGGCGTGGTCCGTTTCCTGCTGACGGCCGGCGCGATCGGCCTGCTCTTCAAAGCTAATGCGTCGGTCAGCGGCGCCGAGGTGGGCTGTCAGGGCGAGGTGGGGTCGGCCTGCGCCATGGCGGCCGCCGGGCTGACGGAAGTGCTCGGCGGCTCGGCCGCCCAGGTGGAGAATGCCGCGGAAATCGGCATGGAGCACAATCTGGGCCTCACCTGCGATCCGATTGGGGGGCTCGTGCAGATCCCGTGCATCGAGCGCAACGCCATGGGTGCGGTGAAGGCGATCAACGCCTCGCGCCTGGCGCTGCGCGGCAGCGGCCAGCATGTCGTCTCGTTGGACAAGGTGATCCAGACGATGCGTGACACGGGCCGCGACATGCAGGAGAAGTACAAGGAAACCTCGCGGGGCGGACTGGCCACGCATGTGATCCACGTGCCGGTCAATGTCACGGAGTGTTAGGAACCCCGTGCCAGCGTCCGCGCCGATCTTGGACCGGCTGGATCGCGCCGACCTTGGGCTCGTGCTTGCCGCCAGCACCTGCGACAGGATCGCCCTGCTCGGTGGCCGCGGCGTTGGTGCACAGATCCCGCGCCCTCAGTGAGCCGCGCTCGACATCCTGGCCATCGTAGCGACGGCCGCGCATGATCTCGACATGAAGTCGAGGGTGCACCCGAAGTACAAGACAAAATACCACGTCGGGAATTGGTCGGCATACGACCGAGCGCTGGTCCAGCGAGGTGATATCACCGTGTGGTTGGCCCCGGATGCGATCGCCACCTGGGAGGCCGTGGGCGTTGGCACGCGTGGCGGGCAGCTGCCGTCTTCCGATCTCGCCATCGAAACCGCGCTGACGCTCCGGCTCATCTTCCACCTGCCCCTGCGGCAAACTGAAGGCTTCCTGACGTCGATCTTCAGGATGCTGGGTCTCGACCTGTCCGCGCCCGATCACACCACACGCTCACGGCGTGGCCAGCATCTCGATCTTTCGCTGCGTCGCGCCCCCGCAGGTGCCGGCCTGCATCTCCTCGTCGACAGCACGGGACTCTCGATCGTGGGCGAGGGTGAATGGGCCGCTGTGAAACATGGAGGACGGGGGAGGCGAGGCTGGAAGACGCGGCATCTCGGTGTCGACCGATCGGGCGTGATCGTCGCCCGGGGGTTGTGTTGCAACTGTGGCCGACGGCGGGGGCGCGATTGTGGATCGGGAGATTCGTCACGATGAAGCCGACGCGCGGGAACAGCTCGCCGACGTGGTGCTCGACTTTTGCCACGACCCGCCGGGGCGTGGTCCAGCTGTCCGCCTGGCACTGGAAGCTCTTGTACCGAATGAGCGGCGTGAGGCTGGGCCGTCCCGGTGCCCGAAACAGGAGGCCTTCGATCGCCAGCTCCAAGTTCTTGTTTGCCGGTATCCGGATCGCGTACTGGACGCCGCGCGCCTCCAGGGCGTTGTTGCATGAAGACTCTGCGGTGGGGCGGTTTGGCCCGCATTTCTCATGATCCTCCGCAGGATCCACACTACAGGGATGAAGTCGAAGGTCCATCCCACATATAAGACGAAGTACCGCGTTGCGAACTGGGCGGCCTACAATCAGGCCCTCGTTCGCCGCGGCGATGTGACGGTGTGGGTGTCCTCGGACGCGATCGCTGCCTGGACGCCCCGCCGGAGCGGCCGGCGGGGCGGGCAGCGGCGCTACTCGGATCTCGCCATCGAGACCGCCCTGACCCTGCGGCTCATCTACCATCTCCCGCTGCGCCAGGCCGAAGGGTTCCTGCACGCCCTGTTCGGGATGATGCGCCTCGACCTCTCCGCCCCCGACTATACGACGCTCTCCAGGCGCAGTCAGCATCTGAGGCGCCGTCTGCGACCGGTCCCGCCCGGCGAGAGCATCCATCTCGTGCTCGACAGCACGGGTCTGTCCATCGTCGGGGAAGGTGAGTGGGCCGCCGCGAAACACGGTGGCCACGGCAAACGTGGCTGGCGGAAGCTCCACCTTGGCGTCGATCAGTCCGGCGTGATCCGTGTCCACACGTTGACCGAGGCGACGGGTGATGATGCGACCACCGCCCTCGATCTACTCACCGCGGTCGATGGTCCTCTCGTGCGTATCACCGCTGACGCCGCCTATGACACGGTCGCCGTCTACGAAACGGCGGGGGCGCGGGGTGCGACGGTCGTCATCCCACCGGCCAGGACGGCGAACGTCTCTGGGCACGGCCCGCGGGCGCCCGCGCGGGATCGGACGATCACGTTGGTGAAGGCGCTCGGCCGGCGCCGTTGGAAGAAGGCGTCAGGGTACCATCGTCAGGGCCGGGTGGAGAATGCGTTCTTCCGATACAAATCCATCATCGGAGATGGCCTTCGCGCCCGGAACCCAGCCGGGCAGGGGAGTGAGGTGGTCCTCGGCTGCGAAATCCTCAATCGGATGACCGCCCTCGGCCGAGCAGTGTCGTATCGCATCGGCCGGTGAGGATCTTGTCGATTGGCATCGTGCGGGCCAGTCACGATTCGTGCAACAACGCCGTCCATCAGGGAAAGATGAGGGGCTACGATATCGGCATCGCCCGACCTGCAAGCGCCTGGGCGAGATGTTCGATGTCGGTCCAATCGTTGTAGACCTGAGCCGCCACACGGACCCAGACCCGGCCGGCGTGCGCGTGCACCTGGACTTCGATGCCGTCTTCGAACAGCAGGGCGTCCCGCAGACGGACCGCCTCCGCGCTGGTGGACCCCAGCGACGCGGGGGCAGGCACGGTGACCATGGCGCCCACGGAGGTTTCGCCGAACCCGAGGGTCGTGCCCCAGCAATCGGCCAAGAATTGGCCCGCCCGCCACGCGAGGTCGTGGTTGTGAGCCAGCACGGCGTCGAGGCCCAGTTCGCGGAGGAACGCGACGCCTTCAGGCGCCGCCAGGAAGGGGGACGGATCGCGCGTCCCCACCCAATCGAATTCTCGGGTGAATCCTTCGTCCAGACCCCACGAGATCACCGTCGGATGGAGATCCGCCTGGCGATCGGGGGCTGCCCACAAGAACCCACAGCTTCTCGGCGCGCATGCCCATTTATGCAGGTTCGCGACGTAGTAGTCGGTGCCGATGGCCGGGACATCGAGCGCGATTCCGCCCGGCGCGTGCGCCCCGTCCACCAGGACCGGCACGCCCCGGGCGTGGCAGCGTTCCGCGATGGCGGCCACCGGAAACACCAGCGCGCTCTCGGCGGCGATGTGATCGACAATGACGAGACGGGTATGCGGGCCGATCGCCTCAGCGATACGATCCACCAGCGCATCGGGATCGAAGCAGGGATAGGGCACCGGTATCGTGCGTACGACAGCTCCGCGGGCTCGGGCAACGAACGCGGCGGTGTTCGCGATCGCACCGTAGGCATAGTCGGTCAGTATCAGCTCGTCGCCTGGGGTCAAAGGAAGCGAACGCAACACGGCGTTGATGCCAGTCGTGGCGTTGTCGACGAATACCAGATCCTCGCCGCGCCCGCCGACGAATGTGGCAACCAGGGCGGCGGCCTCGCGCAGGAGCGTCGGCGTAGACCGCGACGATCCTGTAAAGTTCCACAGTTCCCGCAAGAGGAAAGCGGCCGGCTGGCGTTCGATTCGATCGCGAATGGCCTGTTGTGCGGCGAGCACCCGCTTTGGTACGACACCGACGGTGCCGTGATTTAGATAGGTCACCGCCGGGTCGAGAGACCAGTGCTGGCGCATCGGACGACCGAACGCCAGCGTCTTGGGCTTGAGGTCGCGCAGCATGTAACCGATTGTAGTGTGGGAACTTCGACATCACAGCCAAGGACGACCTCACTCCCCTGCCCGGCTGGACTCCGGGCGCGAAGGCCATCTCCGATGATGGACTTGTATCGGAAGAACGTGTTCTCCACCCGGCCTCGTAGTACTGCTGTTCACACTCGATGCTGGGCCCGGTCCCGTGTGCGGCCCCTCGCATCGTCAGCACCCGGGTCTTCGAACCACGTCCGCGACCCGCGCGGCGGTCAGCCGCTGGATGACCTGCGGCTTGATTCGCACCATGTGCCACTCGTCCCCGCCGCCGCCATAGACGACGTCGTGATCAAACACGCGCCGATCGATGACGACCTCCAACGGTTGACGATGCCCGATGGGAGGCACGCCGCCGGGCCAGTAACCCGTCGCTTCCTGGACGACCTCGGCCGACGCCAGCCGTAGTCGATCCACCGCGAGTGCCGCAGCCACCTTGACTCGTGACACGCGGCGGTCGCCCGGGACGATGACGAGACACACCCCGGGCCGCGCCTGCTTGTACTCGAGCACAATCGACTTCACGATAGCCGACGCCGGCACGCCCAACGCCGCCGCGGCACGTTCAACCGTCGGCGTCGTCGTATCACAGTGAATCAGTGTGGCTTCGACGTCTGTCGTCTTCAGATACTCGGCCAGTGTGCTGCTCATCTGTCTCGCACCCGTCAGCATTCCCGTGCCTCGTGCCACGCCGCCGCCGCGCCGCGCGGCGTTGTTGCACGAATCGTCACGGGCCCGCACGATGCCAACCGACAAGATCCTCACCTGCCGATGCGGTACGACACTGGTCGGCCGAGGGCGGTCATCCGATTCAAGATCTCACAGCCGAGGACGGCCTCACTCCCCTGCCCAGCTGGACTCCGGGCGCGAAGGCCATCGCCGATGATGGACTTGTAGCGGAAGAACGCATTCTCCACCCGGCTCTGGCGATGGTACCCTGACACCTTCTTCCAACGCCGCCGGCCGAACTGCTTCACCAACGTGATCGTCCGATCCCGCGCGGGCGACCGCGGGCCGTGGCCAGAGATGTTCGCCGTCTTGGTCGGTGGGATTATGACTGTCGCACCCCGCGCCGTCGCCGTTTCGTAGACGGCGACCGTGTCATAGGCGGCGTCAGCGGTGACGCGTACGAGAGGGCTCTCGACCGCGGCGAGCAGATCGAGGGCGGTGGTCGCATCATCACCCGTCTCCTCGGTCAACGTGTGGACACGGATCACGCCTGACTGATCGACGCCAAGGTGAAGCTTCCTCCAGCCACGCCGGCCGCGGCCACCGTGTTTCGCGGCCGCCCACTCACCTGCCCCGACGATGGACAGACCCGTGCTGTCGAGCACGAGATGGAGGCCCTCGCCGGTCGGGACCGGTCGCAGACGGCGCCGCAGATGCTGACTGCGCCGGGAGAGCGTCGTATAGTCGGGGGCGGAGAGGTCGAGGCGCATCATCCCGAACAGGGCGTGCAGGAACCCTTCGGCCTGGCGCAGCGGGAGATGGTAGATGAGTCGCAAGGTCAGGGCGGTCTCGATGGCGAGATCCGAGTAGCGCCGCTGCCCACCCCGCCGGCCGCTCCGGCGGGGCGTCCAGGCAGCGATCGCGTCCGAGGACAACCACACCGTCACATGGCGTTGTTGCACGAATCGTCACTGGCCCGCACGATGCCCACCGACAGGATCCTCACCTGCCGATGCGGTATGACACTGGTCGGCCGAGGGCGATCATCCGATTGAGGATCTCACAGCCGAGGACGGCCTCACTCCCCTGCCCGGCTGGACTCCGGGCGCGAAGGCCATCTCCGATGATGGACTTGTAGCGGAAGAACGTATTCTCCACCCGGCCCTGACGATGGTACCCGGACGCCTTCTTCCACTGGCGCCGGCCGAGCTGCTTCACCAACGTGATCGTTCGATCCCGCGCGGGCGACCGCGGGCCGTGCCCAGAGACGTTCGCCGTCCTGGCCGGTGGGATGACGACCGTCGCACCCCGCGCCCCCGCCGTTTCGTAGACGGCGACCGTGTCATAGGCGGCGTCAGCGGTGACGCGCACGAGAGGGCCCTCGACCGCGGTGAGCAGATCGAGGGCGGTGGTCGCATCATCATCCGTCGCCTCGGTCAGCGTGTGGACACGGATCACGCCGGACTGATCGACGCCAAGGTGGAGTTTCTTCCAGCCACGCCGGCCGCGGCCACCGTGTTTCGCGGCCGCCCACTCACCTGCCCCGACGATAGACAGCCCCGTGCTGTCAAGCACGAGATGGATGCCCTCGCCTGGCGGGACCGGTCGCAGACGGCGCCGCAGATGCTGACTGCGTCGGGAGAGCGTCGTATAGTCGGGGGCGGAGAGGTCGAGGCGCATCATCCCGAACAGGGCATGCAGGAACCCTTCGGCCTGGCGCAGCGGGAAATGGTAGAGGAGCCGCAGGGTCAGGGCGGTTTCGATGGCGAGATTCGAGTACCGCCGCTGCCCGCCTCGCCTGCCGCTCCGGCGAGGCGTCCAGGCAGCGATCGCGTCCGAGGACAACCACACCGTCACATCGCCGCGGCGAACGAGGGCTTGGTTGTAGGCCGGCCAGTTCGCAACGCGGTACTTCGTCTTATACGTGGGATGAACCTTCGACTTCATCCCTGCAGTGTGGATCCTGCGGAGGATCACGAGAAATGCGGCCCAAACCGCCCCACCGCAGAGTCTTCATGCAACAACGCCACGAACCGGGAAAACAGATCGAGGATCACCGCCAGATAGAGCTTGCCGCTGGTGGCGATGACGAACTCGGTCGTATCCCCGACCCAGCGTTGATTCGGCGCCGCCGCCTCGAACCGCCGGTCGAGCAGATTGGCGGCCACCGGTTGATCGTGGTCGCTCATCGTCGTGTGCGTGTACCGCTTGCGGACCCGGGCTTTCAGGCCTTCTTCCTGCATGAACCGGACGACGCGCTTCCGGCTCACGCGCTCCTGCCAATCGATCAGATCATCGTGGACGCGCGGACTGCCGTAGTTCCGCCGGCTTTCCGCAAACGAGGTGTGCACGAGCACTTTCAATCGGCGATCGTCGCGGGCATGGAGGGATTCGGGGCGGGCCTGCCACGCATAGAAGCCACTGCGCGTCACGCACAAACACCGGCAGAGAATCGTCACGGTATGCTCGGCCTTCTTCGCCGCGATGAAGGTAAATCTCATCGGCTCTGCGTCGCGAAGTACGCCGCCGCTTTTTTTAGGATGTCACGCTCTTCCTGGACGATGCGCAGCTCCTTGCGGAGTCGCACCAATTCCTCGCGGTCTTCCTTCATGAGCCCGCTCTTACCCTGCGTGCGCTCGGCCTGCCCCGCCCGGACCCAGCCGGCGAGCGCGGAGGGCGTCAGGTCCAACTCGCGTGCGCCCGCACCAACCGTCCGCTCCTCATCCAGGACCAGCCGTACGGCCCCTGCTTTGAACTCCTCGGTGAACTGTCGTCGTACCCGTCGTCCCGCCTTGCTTGATCCCATTCTGGCCATCGTATCCGCCTCTCGGAAGATGTCCACCAAACCGGATCAAGCTCAGCCGTCCAGATGCGACAGGACCTCGTCGGGCTGGACGCGGCAGCGTAGAAGCGGATGCCGTCACACCACTGTCCAAGCATCCTGAGGCGATACACTGGGCGACCACGTGCTGCGCGACATGTCGCGGGAGTTCGACGGACGCTAGTGCGCCGGTCGATGGCCCGTCGATGCCGTCAGCGAAAACAGCCTCATGAAGAAACCGTCCCCCACACACGTGGGACCCCAGTCGGCGCGCGCGCTCCTGACGCGCTACGCCTGTCCGATTCCGTTTCATGCCGTGCGCACGCGGTTCCTCGGCAACATCGCGACGCCCACGCTCGATGCCTCACCCGTGCAGACCATCAAGCGCCTCTGGGGCGGCGAGTTGCCCAAGTTCAACGACATGGTGGCCGTCAATGACCTGTTCGAGGCCCTGATGCGCCTCTGGAACGAATTAGCACAACACCAATCGGACACCAAGCCGTACCGACTCGTAAGGATGACCGTCACGCCGACCCCGGACAATCTCCAGCGCGTGTGTCGCACGCGCGTGGAGGAACTCGAAGGCTTCATCGACGGCCTGTTCGGTGACGAGGACGCCATTGACCTGCCCGACCGGGCCACCGAGGCCCTGCATCATCTCGGCGAGATCAACGCCATGATGCGCGGCATCCTCGATCTCATGGAACGCGAGTCAGCGCCCCCGGCGTCGAAACAGGACGTCGTGAGGATACTCAGAGAGGTGCGGGAACTCTCACGTATCGCGGAGCAGGAGCTTCACGCGCTGGTACTGTCTTGCAAACGAGTGCGCCAACAGGTGCTCGCGACGAGCGCGGTGAACAAGCCGACGATCCATTGATGGTTCGACCATCCGCGTGTTCTGATCGCAGCGATCCGCCGGAATCGTCCAAGTCAGCGTGGGGACCGTCCGCATGGTCGAGGGTGTGCCAGAGCCGTTCGGTCTTGCGAAACGCGCCCCGAGGGGCTGACTGCGGACGCGAGGAGCGCGGCAATTCGTTGCCAGAACAAGGGCGACGGCGTGCGTTTCCGCGCCTCCCATTGGTAGACGACGGCCTTTCGCGCCGCGCCCACCAGCGTGGCCAATTGCGCCTGGCTCAATCCGCGCGCGTGACGCAGCACGCGAATCTGTACATCGTAGTCGTCTGGCACGCTGGCCCAGGTCAATGGCGCACGACGATCATCTGGGCGGACCGTGTGCCCATAGTACGACCGCCGAAACGCCCAGGCCGCGACGGGAGTCGCTCGGGCCCGGAGGCGGCGAAAGGTCGTCCGGGTGTCATAGGTCACTGGCAGCCGCCCGTCCCGCGCCGCTGATCGCAGCGTCTTGACGTGCACGCCGATGAGCAGCGCGAGCACGGGTAACGGTAGGCGCGCGTGATCATCACGATGCGTGGCGAGCGCACGCGCGCGTGCGAGGATCGTCGGCGGCGTTGCCCGCCGCCCGGCATCCCACGTCCGGTACGACTCGGGAGACGCACCAAGCATGGCCGCGAACACCGCTTGCGACTGGCCCAGCGCGATCCGGCACTCACGTAGCGTGCGGGGCTCCACGACGTCACACCATGCCATCGGTGCCGGCCGCCTGGAAGCGCGGGGTGGCGCGGGGCGTACTTCAGTCAGCCAATCTTTGGGGCCGACCGGTCACTCTGTTCGCTGCACATTCGCCGAGGGAGTCGCCAAAGTGAACGCAATCGGCGATTTCTCTAGGAAAGTGGCGCGCCCGGCAGGATTCGAACCTGCGACCCCCGGCTTAGAAGGCCCGGTGTCGGATCGGTTATACCAGGACGGTTATATTCAGGCGCTATTTCATCGGTCTAGATGGCCAGAATCTGGCCAGATTCAACACATTCGTCCCCGTTTCGAACGGTAACCCGATAACCGATCTGCGATCGGTCCCTCTATGAATAAGGAGCCGGTGACGTTCGCCTGATTGTCGGCCAGTATCGCCAGCTGGAATGTGCGCAGTCCGGCCAAGTGCGGAGTAATCCGCGGCTGGCTGGATAGGTCTACAGATCGGCGTTTATCAGGAGTGATCACAGTCACCCACCGCCTCCACGACGGTATGGCCAGCGAGGCTAGTCCCGCCAATGGGTTAGGGCGATGGGCTCTGCGCCAGTCGCAATAAGTCCTCTGTCGGCATGGCGACGAGGTCCGCTGCTGACTTCCCCGACGCCCGCATGGCTCGGTCCACGAGATAGGTTCCCGCGCGGTAGCCGATCCAGCGTGTCCCATCTGGATGCTGGCGCAGGACCAGGCACACCTTCCCAGCCCACCGACGAATGGACGAATACCGAATCAAGGCACCTTCAAGAGTGCAAGGCTTGCACCGGGTGGTGTATTCGCGCTCGAACCGGCAAGATCCGGCTTGTTTACGGGAGCAGAAACGGATACTGCCCGACACGACGTCCCGCTGTCGGATTGGTGCTGCGTCCTGGATCGAGCGATATCGCTCGCAGGTGGGGGGGATTCTTCCAACCACTGTGGTCGACGCGATGGAGGACGGTCGGACCACAAGTGCCTCGGCGCAGGCTTTCGTTCGCCGCCTGGGCGGGTAACGGGTGCCGTGTTGTGACCTAGATTGGCTCGAACCGACCTTGATCATCGGCCAAGGACTACGTTAGAGCGAAATAAAGACGAAACCTATAAGATAGTGGTGCTTCCGTCATCAAGTGTTGTTACGCTGCGACCGGCATGTACATGACGGCGGCAGCGGCCGTCCTACGCAAGTCAGCGAACGCCCGCACGTCGCTCAGCCACCAGACAACGCGCCGCAGGGACACGAAGATGTCCCGCAGGGTCAGCCGCCGCGTGGCGAGCCCCGCCTGCATCGCGGGAGTCCGCGTCTCGCGTCCGAACCTCAGCGCCCGATGCGGTCGAACGAAGTTGTAGTAGCAGCGTAGCAGCTCGAGATGCGCGTCGAGCGTGTCCGTCGCGCGCGCATGGGACAGCGTCCGTCGTGACAAGTAGGCGGAACTCTGCCGGATGGTCAGATTCAACCGTTCGATGAACGACGTGTTCACCGTCGAGGAGTCCTCGGAGCGCGCGCGCGCCTCGTCAAATCGCCAGGCGGCGCCGATCACCGCCCGTCGGTCGACCCGCACCACGCGATCATGGCGGCGGGTCTTGATCACCTGCGCGTAGAGCGCCGCGGGACCGAAGACCCGACGGATGACCGTTCCGTAGAACTCGAAGCCATCGGTAACGATCACGGGATATGGGGTGAACGTCATCCGCGACGCCACGTCGCGCACGAGTGCCAGGGTGTTCCGGTAGCTGCGTCGCCCGACGACGGTCGACGTCCAGAGACGCGACCAGACCTCCATCGCCGCGAATACCCACGTCGGCCGGGTCTTGCCCCCAGTGAACGAGCGGATCTCGTCGGCTTGTAGCTCGGTGGCGACGAAGCCGGTGGTCCTCCCGTCGGTAAATCGGCGACACACCGAGGCAGCCCGCTCGAGCCAGCGGGCCACGGTGTTCCAGGCTAGCCGTTCGACCCGGGCGATCGCCGACCGACTGACACCCTCAACGCTCAGCGTGACGACCGTGTCGAACGTCGTCCGGCGATGCTGGAGGCGGTAATAGGGGGTACCTTTCGTCGTCGAGAACGTCTGGCCGCATCCCACGCACCGGTAGCGGCGCCGTTTCCCGGCCGTGGTTCTGTAGAATCCGTAGCGGATGATGTGGCTGGACCTGGCGTTTCCGTGCAACGGACACTCGGGATTGAGACAGCTTGGTTTCTTCACGGTGCGTGGGCCTTGTCGGCGAGAGAACTATGACGCTCGAATGACGGCCCAAACTCCAGCATGTAGGTGGGTTAGCGACAGGACACAAACAGTTGATTGCGGAAGCACCGAGTATCAAGTTTTGTGATCCTGGGAGTGGTCGCTAGGATGTTCCGATGCGCGACCTGCTCATCCTGCTCGTCCACCTGATCACCACCCTGGCGCGGCTGATGGGCCCCGGCGGTCTGCGGTCTGTCGTCGCCGAATCGCTCTTGGTCAAGTAGCAACTGCTGATTCTCAATCGCTCGCGGCACCGGGCGCCGAACCTCCGCGCGTCGGACCGGGTCCTGGCCGGCGTGTGTGCGCTGTTCATGCGCCCGGCCCGCGTGCTCCGGTCGGCGATCGTGCTGAGACCGTCGACGATCCTCGATTTCCATCGGATGCTGCGTCGCCGCAAGTACCGCTGGCTGTTTTCACCCAAGCGCCGCCGCACCGGCCCCAAAGGGCCATCCAAAGCGGTGGTGGATGCCATTGTTGCGATGGAAGCGGCGCAATCCCCTGTGGGGCTGTCCGCGGATTGCCCAGCAGATCGCCCTCGCGTTTGCGGTCGACATTGACAAGGACGTGGTGCGCCGGATCCTTGCGACGCACTATCGACCGGGTCCAGGCGGAAGTGGTCCCTCCTGGCTGACGTTTCTGGGACAGACGACAGACAGTCTGTGGAGCATCGACTTGTTTCGGTGCGAGTCCGCGCTGCTCCGCAGCCATTGGGTGCTGGTGGTCATGGACCAATACACCAGGAGGATTGTCGGCTTTGGTGTCCACGCTGGCATTGTGGATGGCCGCGCCCTGTGCCGCATGTTCAACCGTGCGATTCGAGGGACGTTGCGTCCGACACGCCTCAGCGCCGACCACGACCCGCTGTACCGGTTCCACCAATGGCACGCCAATCTGCGGGTGCCACGGGTGACCGCGGTCAAGAGTGTGCCGTATGTCCCGGTGTCCCATCCGTTTATCGAACGGTTGATTGGCACCCTGCGACGAGAGTGTGTGGATCGAATGCTGTTCTGGTCTGCGTCGGACTTGGAATAGAAGCTGGCTGAATTTCAGGACTTCTACAACGCGCATCGGGCCCATGCCGCGTTAGAAGGGCGGACGCCCGTCCCGACACGGCGGAATGTCGCACGGCTCGGTCGCTACCGCTGGCAGGCGCATTGCCGCGGGCTCTATCAGACCCCCATCGCGGCGTGACACCTGAAGGGCGAAGACGCTGGCAAGCGGGTCGGCGCGCCTGCGCTCGACGTCCATCCCGACACAGCACGGTCGTGCGTCAGCGGCCCAGCTGACGCATGCTATCGGTGCGACGTCGCAGATGATTCCAGCTCGCGTGACGTGAAGATCGAACCTTGTCTCTGATTCTTACGAATTCGCCACCCACAGGTGAACCAGCAAGATGATCAGGTCGCGCATCGAGATATCCTAGCGACCTCTCCCAGGATCACAAGACGTGATATCTCAACGGATTATGGGACAGATTAGTAATTCGCCACCCACACGACGAGGATGCCGCCGTCACCGTTCCGCCCGGGCCGCGTACGGCCTCAGAGTCACCGTCCACGCGCGGGGATACGCGCGCGCCCGGCATCACCCGTGTGTCAACGGGACTCCGCGCGTCGCTCACGCGGCGATGGAGACGTGTCTCCTCTTGAACGGCATGATCCTCCACGCCTCAGTGGACGAGCAGGAACAGCTGATGCTTGCCTTGGCGGCGGGCCCGTGCTGGCTACTTGCCCCGTCCACCCGCACAATAAGGGCTTCCGCCTCAGGGCTGTCAGTCTCTGCTGACTGAACCGTGTGCCCCGCCCCCTGGAGCCCAGCACCCTGTGCGAGAGGAGACCAGCGTGCTGAACCGGTTGACCCGGGCCGTCAAGACGGCCGTCCGTCGACGCGTCCACGAATGTGGCCGGACCATCACGCACATGCTGCGGCCCGTCCGCACTGGGGCAGCGCTGGTGTGCGCGGTCAGCATCGACGCCGTCCGGCCCCGCTCGGCGCTTGTCGCCGAGAACGCGCTCCTCCGCCAGCAGATCCTCGTACTCCGACGCGCGGCGCCATCGCGCCCACGCCTCCACGCTGAGGACCGGCTTATCCTGGTGTTCCTGGCCCGGCTGCACACCGCGTGGCGCGATGCCCTCCATGTGGTCAAGCCCGACACCCTCCTCCGCTGGCATCGCGACCTGTTCACCCTCCTCTGGCACCATAAGTCCAGGCGGAGGGGGGCACGGGGGCGGTTGCGCGTGGAGCTCATCGACCTGATCCAGGCCATGGCCACTGCCAACGGGCTGTGGGGCGCCGAACGGATCCGCGGCGAACTGCTCACGCTCGGCATCCGCGTGAGCAAGCGGACGGTCCAACAGTACATGCGGTCCGTCCGTCCTCGCGGGCAGCACGGCCAGACCTGGGGGACCTTCCTCCGGAACCACACGCACGACATCTGGGCCTGCGATGTCCTGCAGCTCTACGACGCCTGGTTCCGCCCGATCTACGCGTTCTTTATCGTCGCCCACGGGACCCGCGAGGTCGTCCACGTCAACGTCACCCGCTCCCCTACCGATGCGTGGGTCGCTCAGCAGCTCCGAGAGGCTACGCCGTACGACAGCGCACCGCGGTTCTTGATCCGGGACAACGATGGCAAGTTCGGGCGCGACTTCGCCGCGGCCGCCACAAGCGCGGATATTGACGTGGTCCCGATCCCACCCAGGTCGCCCAACCTGAACGCGATCTGCGAGCGCTTCCTCGGCGGCCTCCGCCGCGAGTGCCTGGATCATGTCCTGCTCCTTGGGGAGGACCACCTACGCCGCGTGCTCGCCGAATGGGTGGGACACTTCAACGGGGGGCGACCGCACCAGGGGATCGGGCAGCGGATCCCGAACCAGCGGCAGCGGCCTGGCCGCGTAGAGCCCTGCAGGCGCATCGTGGCCTTCCCGGTGTTGGGCGGGCTCCACCACGACTACCGAAGGGCGGCGTAGGCAGGCCGCATCCGTCGCGGATGAACGAAGTAGCCAGGACGGCCACGGGGGGCACCAGGGGCCGGAACACGCATGCCAAGCGCCCCCGCGCACCTTCGGGCCGACCCTGGGGGACCTCAGCGACGCCTACCTCCAGGACTATCAGGTCCGGCAGTGCCGGTCCCGGAGCCCCGCCCACGGCCGGACCGCCCATCGCACCTGCTGGGTCAGACCGATGTGCCAGCGGGTTCGCGGTAGTGCCCCCCGTCCCGGATACAATCGTGTCACACGTCCAGGCGTGACGCCGCGTACGATGACTCGAATAGAGGAGCCCTCCATAGTGGACGACAACCTGCAAGCAGAACTTGAGCGACTCAAAGCAGAAAATGCGCGCCTGAAGCGTGACCGGGGTCGCACCGTCAGCCTCAAGGTCAGCGAGAAGGGGGGCGTGTCGGTGTATGGCCTCGGTCGCTTTCCCGTCACGCTCTATAAGGAGCAGTGGACCACGTTGCTGGCCATGACCGATGAAATTCGAGCGTTCCTTACGGAACATGACGCGGAGTTGAAAACGAAGTCCGGGGCATAGCCGCCCGTCAATGGACGCCGCGTTGTTGCACGAATCGTCACTGGCCCGCACGATGCCCACCGCGCCGCGCGCTCAATGGACGGTTATTCCGCAGCAGTTCGTGGACGTCTTGCCGCTGCCACACGGACAGGATTTGTGGCCGCCGACCATCGCCCCACGCGCGCAGCGGGAGATGGTAGAGGAGCCGCAGGGTCAGGGCGGTCTCGATGGCGAGATCCGAGTAGCGGCGAAGTCCGCGCGGTCTGCGGCTCCGCGAGGCGTTGTTGCACGAATCGTCAATGGCCCGCACGAGGCCAATCGACAGGATCCTCACCTGCCGATGCGATACGACACTGGTCGGCCGAGGGCGGTCATCCGATTGAGGATCTCACAGCCGAGGACGACCTCACTCCCCTGCCCGGCTGGGCTCCGGGCACGAAGGCCATCTCCGATGATGGACTTGTATCGGAAGAACACATTCTCCACCCGGCCCTGATGATGGTACCCGGACGCCTTCTTCCAGCGGCGCCGGCCGAGCGTCTTCACCCACGTGATCGTCCGATCCCGCGCGGGCGACCGCGGGCCGTGGCCAGAGACGTTCGCCGTCCTGGCCGGTGGGATGACGACCGTCGCACCCCGCGCCCCGGCGGTCTCGTAGACGGCGACCGTGTCATAGGCGGCGTCAGCGGTGACGCGCACGAGAGGGCCCTCGACCGCGGTGAGCAGATTGAGGGCGGTGGTCGCATCATCACCCGTCGCCTCGGTCAACGTGTGGACACGGATCCCGCCGGACTGGTCGACGCCAAGGTGGAGCTTCCGCCAGCCGCGTCTGCCGGAGCCACCGTGTTTCGCAGCAGCCCACTCACCCTCCCCGACGATGGACAGACCTGTGCTGTTAAGCACGAGATGGATGCCCTCGCCGGGCGGGACCGGCCGCAGACGGCGCCGCAGATGCTGACTGCGCTGGGAGAGCGTCGTATAGTCGGGCGCGGAGAGGTCGAGGCGCATCATCCCGAACAGGGCGTGCAGGAACCCTTCAGCTTGGCGCAACGGGAGATGGTAGAGGAGTCGCAGGGTCAGGGCGGTCTCGATGGCAAGATCCGAGTACCGTCGCTGCCCGCCTCGCCGGCCGCTCCGGCCGGGCGTCCAGGCCGCGATCGCTTCCGAGGACACCCACACCGTCACATCGCCGTGTCGAACGAGGGCCTGATTGTAGGCCGCCCAGTTCGCGACGCGGTACTTCGTCTTATACGTGGGATGAACCTTCGACTTCATTCTTGTAGTGTGGCTCCTGCGGAGGGTCCCGAGAAGGGCGGGCCACGCCGCCCCACCCGCAGCAGGTATTCATGCAACAACGCCACGGTGGGGGGTGGTGTAGACGTTCGTCTCTGGAAGGGCTTCTCGGTGGGCGGCGAGGTGAGATGGCTCCGTCTACTGGCCAGCCGCGGTGACTTCGATTTTGCGCACGTCCTCTCCCGCGTGAGCTATCGGTTCTGGAAGGGGTTTCATCACCTCCGCCGCAAGCGATCCTGATCTAGTGTCGCCGAATTGAGTTGCGCGAACGGACCGCTGAGAAGATCTTCCCCAGCGATGAAGTCTCAACTGTCTTCGGGACCGACAGTGCACGGGGGCTGATCGAAGGGCCGATTGAGCCGGACAAACTCGATTTGCGCAACGTCGTCACTGGCCCGCACGATGCCGACCGCCAGGATTCTTCCCGGCCGAGGCGATACGACGCTGGCCGGCCGAGAGCGGTCATCCGATTGAGGATCGCAGAGTCGAGGACGACCTCACTCCCCATCGCATCAACCGCCAACGACGTCCCGGAGCCTCAGTCCGTGGCGGGCGGGTCACCTCTGCCGAGCCGCTCGCGCGCCTGCTCGACGTCGCGGTGAAACACGAAGAGGCGGTCCGCATCGCCCTCGGGATCGGTGAAGTTGAACTGGCGACCTTCCGGCAGCTTCATGCTCAGATTCTTGTCCAGGTAGTCCACCTCGAACGCCTCGAGATCGAGTAACCCCGTTGTGAACGCATCGCTCCGGTTGCTGGTCTCGTATCGAAGCCCCTGAAGCGTTGCGACAAGACGCCCGCGGCACGAGCCGAAGCGATGCTTGTGAATCACGTCCAGCGACGAGTCCAGCCGAACTTCTCTGAGCTTGACGACGATCTCGTGTTCCCCGGGAACGACGTCGATGGCCGTGGCAATGCTGTCGAATCCCGCCGCTGACACGTTCAACTGGTGGCTTCCTGGCGTAACGTTCTCGGCGACGACCGGCGCCGCACCGACGAACTGCCGGTCGATGAACACCTGCGCGCCTGGCACGTCGCTGGCGATACGAAGCGTCCCGACCGCTGGCGGCGCCTCGGCGGCCGGCGGCATTTCGGCGACAGGGGCCTCGGCGACGGGTGGAGGCACGGTGACCGGCGCTGGTCCCGGAGCGGCCGGCGGCGGGTCAGGAGCGCGCGGAGCCGGAGCCGAGGCCGGCGGCGGAGCGGTGGCACCCGCTGGCGCAACACCGGGCTCAGGCGCGTCCATCCGCATGACAATGACCGCCGCGACTACAGCGAGCCCCGCCGCAGCCAAAGCAATAACGGCGGCTAGACGATTCACGCGCCAATCCTATCTCAACGCGCGCTCGTAGACTGGCGTTGTTGCATGAATACCCTGTGGGGGTGGGGCGGTTTGGCCCGCACTTCTCCTGACGCTGTGCTCCCAGTGGCTCCAGCCGCCGGAGGGGGCCCGCTAAATGGCCGATTAGCGGGCTCTTATCGGCCGAATATCCCATGATCAGCGTCTGCCCGCCCCGCCTCACGTCAGGGCCACAGCCGGCCCACGACGCGCGACCCCACCCCCACAGGGTATTCATGCAACAACGCCTCTGCGCGCCTACGCGTTCCCGCACATTGGCGCGGTGCCGGTCTCCGCGGTCACCACCGCCGATGTGTTGGCGCTCCTTACTCCCATCTGGCACACGAAGCCCGCAACCGCCCGGCGCGTGCGGCAACGGATCGGCGCCGTGATGAAATGGGCGGTCGCGATGGGCTACCGGCCGGACAACCCGGCGGGCGATGTCCTGGGGCAGGCCCTTAGCCAGCAGCAAACCATCGTCCAACACATGCAAGCGTTGCCCCACGGCGAGGTCGCGGACGCCCTCACAACCGTCTGGGCATCCAGGGCGTCGGTCACCACCAAGCAGGCGTTCGAGTTTCTGGTGTTGACGGGGGCGCGGTCCGGCGAAGTGCGCTTGGCGACGTGGAACGAGATGGACCTTGACGAGCATGTGTGGACCATCCCCGCCGCGCGGATGAAGGCGAAACGAGATCACCGGGTCCCGCTCTCCGCGCGAGCCATGGCGATGCTCACTGGCGCGGGTGGACGACGTGAGGGGACCGGACTGGTGTTCCCCAACCCGCGTGGGAAGCCGTTCTCCGACAAAAAGCTGAGCAAGCTGATCAAAGAACTCGGTATCGCCGCCGTGCCGCATGGGTTCCGGTCGAGCTTCCGGGACTGGGCGGCGGAGCACACGAATACGCCGCGTGAGGTGGTCGAAGCCGCGCTCGCCCATACGGTGCGCAATCCGACGGAGGCGGCCTACGCGCGGTCGGACCTGTTCGCGCGCCGCCGCCGGTTGATGGACGACTGGGCCGCCTACCTGAACGGGGGGCGTGCCGAGATACCAGGGACGCGGAGTGAGGATAATTTATGAAGATCTCACGACCCAGTGGTGGTGGTTACCAGCGCGTTAAGTTCCTTGAAGTGCGTAACGCCGATATTGCCCTCGGCAATGTTGGTCAGCCGCTCTCGATTAGAGTAGTTCGGTCAACTGTGGGAGTCGCTGTGATTCGTGGATGGCGCCGGCTGGCTCGGATGGCTACGGTTCGTCCTCTTTCCGCTTCCCGAGCTTCATCAGCACCAGATCGACGAATTCACTCAGGGTCATCTTCCGCAAATCTATATAGCCGATAGTGTTGGCCATCCCTGGCACGTCGGTGTCGTCGAACCGCACAGGCAGGATGTATTCGTCGTTAGCGATCAGCGAACGAGCTTGCGCGTGTTGCCGCTCGTGCTTCGTCCATGCCTTATCGACGTAATGTTCAGAAATGAACATGACAACGTAGTGCGACTTGTTCCGGTAGATGTCGGCGAGATGGTCAATTAGATTTGTTCCCCACAACTTCGCCTTCTCAAAATCGTCATAGAAAACATTCACGCCTGCCGCTTTTAACCGTGTTGCCACTTCTTGCACATAAGTACGGTCTTCACCTGCGAACGATAGCGCCACGTCGTATTGAGGCGACGACCGCGCCGTCGCCTGACGGGCCACCGACACACCCGCCGATCGCGTTGTTCTTGTCGTGGTCGCTGGCGAAACGGACGCAGTACGCTTGATCGGAATACCGAGCGAACCCGTGCCGTGATCAAGCTCTTCGAGACGACCACGCCGCTGCTCAACTGCTTCCCGCGCGGCCGGTGTCAGTGATTGATTGAAAACTTGCGCGTCCCGCCTCAGCCAACCCAAGTATTTCTTTACCCGCGACAATTCTTCATCGAAAGCTGCTTTTGTCTTGGCGACATCTTGGCCCGGCTGTATAAAGCGGAAGTGAAGCTCGTTGTCTCTAATCTCCGCGGCTGGAAGGACACTCAGGAACGTGCTGGGTTTCCACTGGAGCATTTCGGAGTCGCCGCGATAAGGTACGTAGAACGTGGCGCTGATGCCTGGGACGTCGTGCGGCCCACTTCCGAACGCTCCATACGTAAATGCGTGGGCCGGATCTCTACTCACATCGACCTTGGTTTCTTCAACACTCGCGCTGATTGCTCCTTCGGTGAGTTCTGGTGTCTGCACCCGGAACTGAGCCGCGAACATCTCCGCAACTTCTTCGACGGTCCCGGTGCAGATTGCGTCCGGCGTGGCCTGCCTGATCGCCTGATTCATCCGTTCGCGTAGTTGCTGCTGCACGGCGTAAAAGTCGTACGTTCGGAACAAATAGTGATCGTTAGTGTGTCCCCACCGCGCCATCTATCTAGTGTCGTGTCCCTGAAGTTATGGAAATAACAGTCCGCCTCCCGTCGTACAAGGCGACAGGAGGTGGACGATGGCTCGACCCAAAGCCGCATTGGCCAGGATTTCCATTATGGCCGTCCCTGATCGACGCGTTTATACACCCAACGCCATGTGCGGGGACAGAATAGCTTGGTGGCCGACTTGTGGGGTGCCAGAACCGTTCAGCAGAGCCCAAGTCGCAGTCGAACGTGCTGGAAACAGTCTGATTCCGGCGCATTTCTCGGACACCTTTCCCGTCTTGCTCCCTCTCTTCGCCTCCCGACAGTCACCGGCGGCCTCGTCGGTCAGCCCGTCGGGACGGGGAGCGCCCAGATCCGCCGGAGCATCGCGCCGAACAGGCGTTCGGTCAGATGGCTCTCCGCCAGCAGGAGCCAGCAGGAGCCAGCAGGAGCCAGTAATACCTCGCGTGTTTGACCAGCCGACCACCCGTCTTGACCAGGCGCTGCTGGAGACTGGTCAGCGACCAGGTGTCGATCCGTTTTGGCAGCACGAGCCGGCGCCAGAGATTCCCGAGGTTGTAGGCGAGCACGCTCAGTTGCAGCCGGACCTCGTTCGCTCGGAACCGGTGACACGACAGCCGCGTCCAGTGCGCCGCCTGCTTGCCTTCCTTGATCCATTGCTCGGCGGTCCCGCGCTTGTTGTAGAACCGCACGACCGCGCGATTCGGGAGCGGGAGATTCGTGACGATGAAGCCGACGCGCGGGAACAGCTCGCCGACGTGGTGCTCAACTTTCGCCACGACTCGTCGGGCCGTGGTCCAAGTGTCCGCTTGGTAGTGGAAGCTCTTGTAGCGGACGAGCGGCGTGAGACTCGGCCGTCCCGGTGACCGAAACAGCATGTCCTCAATCGCCAGGTCCAGGTTCTTGTTCGCCGGGATGCGGATGGCGTAACCCACGCCGCGCGCCTCCAGTGCCGCGTAGATCGCTGGCCGCGCGAAGGCGGCGTCGGCGCGGAAGGCCACGCGCTTGCCCTGCGCCTGCTGCCGTTCAATCTCCGGCACCAGTAGCTCGTCCCAGTCGTCGGCGCTGGAGACGTTGCCAGGCCGCAGCTTCGCGGCCAGGCAGTCGCCGTGGTCGTTGAACAGGAACAGCGGGTGATAGCAGGCCGACTCGAAGTGCCCGTTGTAGGCGCTGCCTTCTTGCTGCCCATGCACCGGGCTCTCGCTGGAGTCCATGTCGAGCACGACGCGCTCGGATCGGTCCAGGGTCTCGGCCTGTCCAATCAGGTCGCGGTTTACCGCCATCAGCCCGACGAGGTTCTCTTCACGGGTTAGCAGCTCGGTCTCGAACCAATGCAGCGTGGAGGTCAGCACCGCGTGCCGGTCCCACCGTTTCGGGGATCCGATTAACCGAAACGTCGGATCGGCCGAGAGACGCTGCGGTCGTTGAGGTCTTCGTAGCCGGACAGGCGACTGTAGATCGATTGCCGCAGGAGATCCGGCAACGGGAACTGCGTGTTCAGGCCGTGGCGAGAGTCGCGCAGGTGCTCGGCCATGATCGCCTCCAGGCCGAGGCGTGCATCCAACTCACGCACCAGAATCAAGCCGGCGTCGGAGGTGACGCGGGAACCTTGAAACGCGACCTTCAGAAATCCGTTGAACGTGAACTGAAATGACTCGGTTTGTAATTCACCCACAGGGTGTCACCCCGTTCTGGCGGGGTTCCTCGTGCGGAACCCGCGGAAATCAAGGCGTGGCAACTACTCGGATGGGCAAAAGTACCACCGCTAAATCGGAGATCCGGGATCAATAGGTGATCTTGTTGAGAAAGACGTACATCACGCAACTCGCTGGCGTCGAAACCCCATATGTACCGTTCCCGGCGCGCCGATCTGTTGATCGTGCAGAGCGGAACCAAGATGTTCTGAACGTGCACGCTCGGCGTGGGCGACGGCGTGTACGCGAGCCGGGCCGTTGGATCGTCCGACCGACGACTTTCACCCCATGCAGGGTCGGCGATTGTGCGCAGAGCATCAAAACCAATGGTGTTGTAGGAACTCAACGTGTCGTCGTCACCGTGACCGTTGAATCGAACCGGCTTTGTTGCATGAATCGAACGTGGCCCGCAACGATCCCGACCCAGCTGTTGGTCACCGCCGGATCGCGTACGACGCAGGCCTGCCCAAGTCCCTCATCCGGTTCAGCACGTTACACGCGAGGACCGCCTCAGCCCCCTGCCCTGCTGAACTCCGCGCGCGAAAGCCCTCCCCGATGATGGACTTGTACCGGAAGAAGACGTTCTCCACACGCGCCTGCCGATGGTAGCCTGCACCCGCTTGACGGTACGATCGCGAGCGAGGGATCGCGGCCGTCGGCGAGACACGGCGGCGGTCCTCTGCGGGGGAACGACGACCTGCGCACCGCGCGCGCCCGCCGCCTCGTAGACCGCGATCGTGTCGTAGACGGCATCCGCGGTGACCCGTCAGATATCGCCATCGACGACGGGGATCAGATCGACCGCAGGCGTGGCGTCGTCGACATGCGCATCGGTGAGGGCCTGCGCCACGATCACACCCGACCGGTTGACACCGAGATGGAGCTTCTTCCACCCACGCTCGCCGTGTCCCCCGTGTTTCGCGGCGGCCCACGCGCCTTGGCCCACGATCGACAGGCCGGTGCTATCAACAATGAAATGGATGGGGTCCGTGGCCGGGATGCGACGGAGCATCACAGCGAGCTGCTGACTCCGCCGCGAGAGTGTGGTGTGGTCCGGCGCGTCCAAATCGGCGCCCAGCAGGGCCAGGACCGACCGCACGAACCCCTCCGTCTGGCGCAAGGGCAAGCCGAAGACGAGCCGGAGGATCAACGCGGTCTCGATCGCCACATCTGAGAACCGCTTCTGCCCACCGGGGCGACCGGAGGGCGACGGTCGCCACGCGTCCGTGGCAGCGGTCGAGGGCCACAGGGTCACGTCACCTCGCTGGACGAGCGCTCGCTCGTACTCCCGCCAGTTCCCGACGCGATACGTGGTTTTGTATTTCGGATGCACCTTCGACTTCATAAGCAGGATCGTGCGCCGGCCGCAGCCACAGGACCAGCCGGTTGACGATGCCCGCCGAAGTGAGGGTCAGGAGCCATGCACCAAAGCCCCATCTTCCAGACACGCTCCGGCGGTCACTGACGACCATGAATGCGCCAAAGAGTCTCATCAGCCGAACCCGGCACGAGAAATGGCACGTGAAGCGGTGGTACGGCGGCCAGGTGGTGCTACGCTGGGACACAGCTGGCGTCCTGGAAGCGGTCAAAGGGTTCCGTCGATTGAAGGGACACAACGGCATGCCCCAAATCGTCGCCGCCCTCCGGGCGCGTGATCAGCCGCTCGGTCTCCTCGTGGATGTGGAGAACGTCGCATAGTCGTGAACCGACCCGACGCTGAATTTCAACAGACGACAAGACATCGCCCGACTTCGACCCGGAGGTCACTGTTCGACTAAGGAGTACGAATGCTCACGAGGCTTCGATTTACGAACTTCAAGACTTGGCAGGATTCCGGCCATCTTCGCCTTGCGCCGCTGACCGTACTGTTTGGTAACAATAGTGCTGGCAAGACCAGTATTCCGCAATTGCTGCTGTTACTGAAGCAGACTGCCGAATCGTCGGACCGCCAACGGGCTTTGCAGTTTGGCGACAGCCGGACCCTCGTCGACCTGGGGACGTACGAGGACGCGGTGCACAACCACGACACGTCTGAGCCTATGGAAATCGAGTTCGATTGGACCCTCGGCGAATCCCTTGGAATAACGGATCCCATAAGCAAGCATGCCTATAAGGGCACAACGCTATCCTTTCAGGTATCAATTGCCGCTGATAGACGACACCAGCCCATTGTTCAGAGTCTGCGATACGCCCTGTCAGATGAAGGACAGGCCGCGCTTGCGGTGGAGATGCGGCGCCGCGACTCTGGCAACGGATTTAACCTTAGCTCGGAGCACTACAATCTCGTCCGTCATGTGGGGCGAAGCTGGCCTCTTCCCGATCCGGTGAGGTTCTACGGGTTTCCGGATGAAGCAACGGCGTACTACCAGAACACGGCGTTCCTCTCAGATCTGGTACTGGAAGTTGAGCGGATGCTCAAGAGCCTGTTCTATGTCGGGCCGCTTCGGGAGTATCCGAAACGTTTGTACCCGTGGTCAGGCGAGACACCAGGTCACGTCGGCGACAGGGGCGACCGGGCCGTTGAGGCCATCCTGGCGGCTGGTGGCCGAACATTCAACTTGAAGGCGGGGCAGCGTAAAAAAGAGCTAGCGCAGCTCGTGGCGGAGAGACTCCGTACGATGCGACTCATCAGCGAGTTCAGGGTCCAAGCACTCGCAAAGGGCCGCAAGGAATACGAGGTGCTGGTCCGCACGAATACGAAACTTCCAGAGGTCAAGCTGACCGATGTCGGATTTGGCGTGAGTCAGGTACTTCCGGTGATCGTCGAGGCGCTCTACGTCCCTCGAAGATCTATTGTTATCTTCGAACAGCCAGAGATTCACTTGCATCCTCGGGTTCAGGCCGACCTCGCCGACCTGTTCGTGGACGCAATTCGGGCGCGTGAAAATAGCATGCCCCGCGAATGCCAGTTCATCGTGGAGAGTCACTCTGAACACTTCCTGCAACGTCTGCAGCGGCGCATCGCAGAGGAAGAGCTCGCTGTCGACGACGCGGCTCTGTATTTCGTGCACACGGATGGGGCAGGGGCTCGGATAGAGGAACTGAAGGTCGACTTATTCGGGAACATCCTTAATTGGCCAGACGGGTTTTTCGGAGATGAGATGAACGATCTGGTCGCTCGCAGTGAAGCTCAGGCCACTCGCCTGGCGCGGAGTAGCGGGCAATGAGGCCTGTACGTTGTGTCGTGGACACGAATGTTGCGATCACGGCGAGTGGTAGAAATAACGCGGCTAGCGCGAAATGCGCGGCGGCCAGTGCTAAGGCGCTTCAGGGGGTGATGTCATGTGGGCACGTGTTCATTGACGCCGCCGGGGCGATCGTTGCTGAGTATAGGAAGAGCATTGACCTCTCCGGACAGCCGCACCCTGGGAGCGCCTTCCTCAAGTGGTTGCTAAACCATCAGCATGGCGAGACACATGTCACCAAGGTTGTGCTCACGCCAAAGGCGGACAACCAGGAAGACTTTAAAGAATTGCCACCAGCACCTCCCGGGGTTCATTACGATCTCTCCGACCGCAAGTTTCTAGCTGTGGCAGCAGCTCACCCCGAACATCCGGCGATTCTTCAGTCGATGGACAGTAAGTGGTGGGGCTGGCAAGACGCGTTGGCGGATATTAAAGTGTCCATCCACTTTTTGTGCCCAAAAGAGATCGAGCAAAAATACAAGGACAAGATGGGACCGTGACGGAGTTCGTGCGATTCCCCAAGACGCCCCACCTGAAGTGGCTTGGCTCCGGACCGCTGCGTGACAACAAAGTGCTATCACCGGTCGATGCAAAGAAACTGCTCTCGCACAGTGTGGTTGTCGAAGAAAAGCTCGATGGAGCAAACGTAGGAATTTCTGTAGGGGACGAGCAGATCCTGCGCGTGCAGAATCGTGGTGAATTTCTGCCGTGGGACTCGCTGCATCCACAGTTCAGCCCGCTTCGCCAGTGGATCGATCACCGTCGTCACTTGTTGCTCGATGCGCTGTCTTCGAGACTGATCCTGTTCGGTGAGTGGTGTTACGCGCGCCACAGCATTCACTACACCCATCTGCCCGACTGGTTTGTGGCGTTCGACGTGTATGACCGTTCGGTGGGAAGGTTCTGGAGCACGAAACGCCGGGATGCCTTTGCACTCGAACTCGGTCTAGCGATCGTTCCGCAGCTTGGGCGGGGAAGCTTTGACATTAGGGGCATCGCGTGTTTACTCGGTCCATCGCGATTTGTCGACGGCCCTGCTGAAGGAGTCTACGTGAGGTGGGACTGCGACGACTATCTTGAACGACGAGCCAAGTTGGTGAGAGCTGAATTCACGCATGCCATCGGTGCACACTGGACTCAGGCTCCATTTCAGGCGAATCAGGTCGTGTGCGTCTCGAATTCCCAATTCTCTCGCTGAATCCAGGATTAAGGCCACGTTGCATGGCGCCTGACGTCTGGCCTACGCTGTCTCGCGCATGAAGGACCTCCTGCTCACCCTGCTTCACTTGGCCGTCATGACCGCGACGCTGTGTGGCCCCGGTGGCGTGCGAGCGGTGATCGCGGAGAATCTTCTGCTCAAGCAGCAGCTGATCGTCTTGCGCCGTCCTCGCCAGCGGGCGCCACGCCTGACAGCGAGTGACCGGCTGCTGTTCGGCTTCGGGTCACTCTTCCTCAGCCCAGGACGAATCCGAAAGGTCGCCATCGGCGTACGCCCCTCGACGCTCCTGGCGTTTCATCAGGCGTTGGTGCGTCGCAAGTACCGCCGACTGTTCTCATCGAGCGAGTGCCCGAAGAAGCCCGGACCGAAGGGGCCGAGCGAAGCACTCATCCAGGCTATCGTCGAGCTCAAGTCGCGTAATCCTCGGTTCGGCTGTCCACGGATTGCGCGCATCATCGCGCGAACGTTCGGGGCCAACATCGATAAGAACGTCGTGTGCCGCGTGCTGTCGAAACACTACCGCCCCGCCCCGGGTGGAACCGGGCCCTCGTGGTTGTCGTTCATCGGACACACGACAGACAGTCTGTGGAGTGTGGACCTCTTTCGATGCGAGTCCATCGTGCTCCGGAGCTACTTGGGTGCTCGTGGTCATGGATCAATGCACGCGTCGCCTCGTCGGCGTCGGCGTGCACCGCGGTCCGGTCACTGGCGCCGACCTCTGCCGCATGTTCAACGCCGCGATTCATGGGCAGGGCACCCCGCGACACCTCAGCACCGATCATGATCCGCTGTTCGAGGCGCACCGTTGGACGGCGAACCTGCGGATTCTGGAGATCGACGAAATAAAGACCGTGCCTCATGTGCCCCGGTCCCACCCATTCGTGGAGCGCCTGATCGGCACGACGCGGCGAGAATTTCTCGACCATGTGCTGTTCTGGCATGCCCGTGATCTTGAACGGAAACTTGCCGACTTCCAGGCCTACTACAACGAGGTGCGCAGCCACGCGTCGTTGAAGGGCCACACGCCGTTGACCTTCGCCGGCGGCCACACGGTGGCCCGTGCCGAACTGAACAATGTCCGTTGGGTCTCCCACTGCCGGGACTTGGTCCAGCTCCCAGTGGCGGCCTGACAACGAATTCGAGACGGACAGGTCCTCGGACCCGCCCCGACAGCGTGCCTGACGGCCCTGCCCACCTTCGCGCGCTCGTTCTGTCGGACCCCACGTGCGTGGCCTTCGGCGGAGGCGGGAACGGCCAGGCGATCCACCGGCAAGCGGGTGCTGATAGAATCTGAGGGCCATCGTGCGGCTACTGACGGAGACCTGACAGATGAACCCGATCGTATTGTTCCTGCTTGCCGGCGTCAGCGCGTTCGTCCTCCACATCCTCATGGTGTTCGTGCTCGTCGGCAAGAAGAAGTAGCGGTCTGCCGATCCGCACAGCGGGTTCCGGCCCGTGGACGGCAGAAGGCGTTGACGACGAATGATGTGTATGCCCTGCCGGGAAGGAGCACCAACGACATGAGCCTCGACCGGGATTTCCGATTTGCTTGCCCCAGATGGCACCTTTATACACCCGAGAGCCGCCGAGCGCACGAAATCCTGTTCGGCGTACAATCGTCCAGCTCCAGAGGCCGTCACCTCAGCCCACGCTGACGTGGAACCGACCGGAGCCGCTGCTTTCAGGGCATTTCTCAGACACCGCTCCACACTTGTGCCCTTTCTTCGCCAGCCTTCGTTGCACTCGGCCGCGCGTCAGCCTGCCGGCACCGGCAGCGCCCAGATCCTCCGCAGCATCTCGCCGAAGAGCCGCCGGTTCAGATGACCTTCCGCCAGCAGGAGCCAGTAGTATCTGGCGTGCTTCACCAGCCGGCCCCCAGTTTTCACCAGCCGCTGCTGGAGACTCGTCAGCGACCAGCGCTTGATCCCCGGCGGCAGGATCAGCCTGCGCCAGAGGTTGCCCAGGTTGGGCATTGACGCCCCTATATGTCAAGACACGCGTTTTAAGCGGCCTGGGTGACGGCTTGGCGTGTGCGGAAGTCTGTCATGACGCGTTGGTAGATCTCTCGCGCAAGGAAACGTTTAAGGCATCGGATGATCTCGCGTTTGGTCCGGCCATCGGCGGTGCGTCGGGCGACGTAGTCGCGGGTTGGTTGGTGGAATCGCATGCGGACGATGACGGTTCGATAGAGGGCGGCGTTGGCGTGTCGGTGACCGCCCCGATAGAGCCGATGCCGGCCGGTGGTTCTCCCGGACGAGGCCGGGATCGGACAGGCGCCACACAACTTCGCGAACGCGGCTTCGGAGCGAATCCGGTCGGGGTTATCGCCGAAGAGGATCAACATCTCGGCCGCGGTGCCGGCGCCGACCCCGAAGCCCTCACGAAGCGTGGGCGCCGTCTCGGTCGTGAGGCGCACGAGGTGCCGGTCGTGCGTCGCGATTTCTTCGTCGAGGGCGATCCAGCGGCGGGCGAGTGCCCGGAGGGTGTGCTTGGCGGCGGCGGCGGGGGTGTCGAGGGGGCCCGGTCTGAGGCCGGCGCAGCGCGTGAGGAGAGCGTGGGCGGTGAGGCCCTGGAGCGTTTCTCGCAGTCCGGGCGACGCGGTCACGATGATCTGCTTCAAGGTGATCATCGCCGCGGTGCGGGCCTTTACGGCCGTGTCCCGGGCGACCTTGAGCTGGCGCATGATCTCGACGGCACCGTCAGCGGTCTTGGGGATCGCGGTCGATTGGCCCGCCAGCACGGACCGAGCGGCGGCCTCGGCGTCGATCGTGTCGGATTTGCCGGCGGCTCGGCGTAAGCGCCGGTCGCCTCGATTCACGTCCGTGACACGATGCCCCGCTCGGCGGACGGCCCGCGCCAGGCCGGCACCATAGCTGCCGGTGCCTTCGATGCCGAACGTCTCAATCCGCCCGTGTGTGTGGGCCCACATGAGCAGGGCCTGATATCCGCTCGAATCAGCGACGAACGAGTGATCGCCCAGGCGGATCCCCCGGGTGTCGATCGCCACCGCGACGTGGACATGCTTGTGGGTATCGACCCCGACAATCACCTGCCAAACCTCGGGCTGCGTGGTCATGGTGTGAGTCACCGTTTGGCCTCCTCTGGTGCGGCGCGCGGACTGGCCCGAGTGGGCGGACAGGACTGTGACAGGCCGTGGGTGCGGCAGGCCCCTATGGGGTCACGGCCCATCCGGTCAGCTGGCTGCCGTACGATTGGCCGGTGGGCGGTGACCGACAGATCAATGACGAGGACCGTCGGTCAGTCAAGTTGCGGGTCAGGCCACCGCCCACCGGCACCCACCGGTGCCACTGAGCGACCCCGACAGGCAGGGGGATCATGCTCACAGTCAAGTTGACGAAAGGCTCGTCGATTGACCCCCAAGATACTGGGCTACAGCCCGTCGCGAACCCGCCATGATGGGCATCAAAAGCGGTCGCCAGCCTCAACTTGACAATGCCGTCGATGAGCTTGCGGTCGGTGAGCGGCTCAAGTGCTTCTCGGAGTTCGCCAGGCTAGGGCCTTGCTGACCGCGCTCCGCCACGCGTTCGGCACGTCGGACGAGCAGACGACGGAGCCCGCGGACGCCCTCCGGGCGCCCACGAATTCGTTGGAACCGGAGCACCACCGCCGCGGCCAACGCCCGTGCCGGCCGTCGACGCCAGCGAGCCCGCCCTCGCCCGCGTGCTACGACAGGACTTTGATGACGACCCGGCGGTTCTGTGCCCGCCCCGCCGCGGTCTCGTTCGGTGCCACCGGACGGTCCTCGCCGACGCTGATCGCGTGCATCTTGTGCAGCGGAACCTGGTGCTGCTCGTGCAGGTACTGCTTCACCGCTTCGGCGCGCGCGAGGCCGAGCTGCATGTTGAGCGTCTCAGGGCCCGTGGCGTCGGTGTGGCCCTCGATCTCCAGGTACACGTTCTCAGGATTCTGCTGGAGCTGGTCGACGAGCTGGTCGAGCCTCACCTGTGCCCCCTCGGGCAGCTCGGCCCGCGAGCTCGCGAAGGGGCCCTGCTCCTCGTTGAGGATCACCTCCAAGATGAGCCGGCGTCGCCGCTGGGTCGCCTGCTCGGCCGCGCCCACGCGCTGATCGACCTGGCTGATGGCCGTCGCCGCCGCGTCGGCCGAGTTCTTCCCGGTTTGCGCGAGCTCACCCGCTGCACCCGCGCGACCGTCGACCTCGTCGATCCGTTCCTGGGTTTCCTGTATCCGCGCCTGGATGTCGTCCACCGTGGCGGTCAACGTGTCGACTCGCTGGTCCACCCCGCCGGCCTCGGTGCGCACGAACCCCTTGGTGGCGCACGCGGGGGCGCCCGCGGCGATCACCGCGACTAGAATCAGTGTCTTCAGCATTCCTTCCTCCTCCTAGTACCTCGTCGCAGTGAATTTGACCGGTTCACTTTCAGGCCTCCCCCTCTTGACCGTGGGCCCAGGCAATCGATCAAAACCACTGCGCCGGGGTACTAGCAGACGGGGATGTCCCTCGAGCCGGTGAACGTTGAAGCGGCGGCTCCTTGCTGGTCGCGATAGACGGCCGGTGGGAACATCTGGAGCCGAAGCCCGGTGACGCATATTCGTCTGGCCCGAGGGCCTCTTTCAGGGCCTGCACTGGCCGTACACGCACATCCCTCCTCGTGGTGTCCTGCTGCGGTCTCATGGCACGGCAACGCCCCGCGGCACAACGTGCTCTGGCTGACGGCCCGCTGACTCTTATGTCGGTGATTAGCGGATAGCACGACAGGGCGCCAACCATCCGGACGTTCAGGGCCCCGCAGGGCCCCGGGCGGCGTTGTTGCACGAATCGTCACTGGCCCGCACGATGCCCACCGACAGGATCCTCACCTGCCGATGCGGTATGACACTGGTCGGCCGAGGGCGGTCATCCGATTGAGGATCTCACAGCCGAGGACGACCTCACTCCCCTGCCCGGCTGGACTCCGGGCGCGAAGGCCATCGCCGATGATGGACTTGTAGCGGAAGAACGTGTTCTCCACCCGGCCCTGACGATGGTACCCGGACGCCTTCTTCCACTGGCGCCGGCCGAGCTGCTTCACCAACGTGATCGTCCGATCCCGCGCGGGCGACCGCGGGCCGTGGCCAGAGACGTTCGCCGTCCTGGCCGGTGGGATGACCACCGTCGCACCCCGCGCCCCCGCCGTTTCGTAGACGGCGACCGTGTCAGAGGCGGCGTCAGCGGTGACGCGCACGAGAGGGCCATCCACCGCGGTGAGCAGATCGAGGGCGGTGGTCGCATCATCACCCGTCGCCTCGGTCAACGTGTGGACACGGATCACGCCGGACTGATCGACGCCAAGGTGGAGCTTCCTCCAGCCACGCCGGCCGCGGCCACCGTGTTTCGCGGCCGCCCACTCACCGGCCCCGACGATGGACAGACCCGTGCTGTCGAGCACGAGATGGAGGCCCTCGCCGGGCGGGACCGGTCGCAGACGGCGCCTCAGATGCTGACTGCGCCGGGAGAGCGTCGTATAGTCGGGGGCGGAGAGGTCGAGGCGCATCATCCCAAACAGGGCGTGCAGGAATCCTTCGGCCTGGCGCAGCGGGAGATGGTAGAGGAGCCGCAGGGTCAGGGCGGTCTCGATGGCGAGATCCGAGTAGCGCCGCTGCCCGCCCCGCCGGCCACTCCGGCCGGGCGTCCAGGCCGCGATCGCGTCCGAGGACACCCACACCGTCACATCGCCGCGTCGAACGAGGGCCTGATTGTAGGCCGCCCAATTCGCAACGCGATACTTTGTCTTATACCTGGGATGAACCTTCGACTTCATCCCCGTAGTGTGGCTCCTGCGGAGGATCACGAGAAATGCGGGCCAAACCGCCCCACCGCAGAGTCTTCATGCAACAACGCCCCTTCTTTCAGTGGCGCCATCCGAGCATCTTCACGAACGTGATCGTCCGATCCCGATCGACGCGGGTAGGGTCGATGCACGTCGGCGCGTACCGAAGTAGTCCTGGCAGAACAGGGACTCGGGCTAGAATGCCCACGCGGTCGCTGACGTTGAAAGGCGTTGCCGTCCTGGAAGGAGGTCCTTCACATGCACCGTGTATTCGGCCTATGCCTGCTCATGACTTGGCTCGCAGCGTGTACCCCCGCGCCCGAGCCCTCTCCGGAGCCGGCGACGGCCCAGCCAGAACGCGGGGCGCGCCTGCAGCCTGGCACCCAACTGGGTATCTACCTTCCCGAACAGCACGATCTCTACGACGGGCGGTTCATCATCACCGGCCAACGCGTCTATCAGGTCGGCACGCTGTCTGACGCGAGCCCGTGGGATCACATGGGCGACGATGCCTCCACCGTGCGCGCGGTCGGCGGCACGATCGAGATCGATGTCGACGAGATCAACAACACCGGGACCTTTCGAGCCGAGTTGGAGCTGCCGGAAGGTGCCTACGTCGTTGAGATGGACCAAGTCGTGGAGTTCAACCCGTGCCAGGACGGCGGCATCGCCGCGTTCATCTACGAGCACGGGGATGCCGGGTGTGGTGACATGAACTGGCCGAAGAGCCTGCTCTATGTCGCGGGCTGGGGAACGGGCTCGGCCACGCTCAACGACGAGCTGCTCTACGAGGACTACCAGATCCACTTCATGGTGACCCAGGGCATGCGCGATCGCGACACGCTGGCCACGATGTATCCCTTGGCGGGACGCACGTCAGCGGCCGGGGCCGTCAATCCCGCGCTGCAGCAGGTCGACTTCTACATCCGCAGCCCGGACACCAACGACGCGAATCATCCCAGCCGCGAGGTCTTTGACCATTTCTTTGCGATGGAGACCACGTGGCGCTAGCGTAGGTGCTCTTGAGGTCGAGCGCCTGTTGCTGAGGGGCCGACCGCGGGCACGAGAAGCGCGGCGAGTCGTTGCCAGAACAGCGGCGACGGCGTGCGCTTCCGCGCCTCCCATTGGTAGACGACGGCTTTCCGCGCCGCACCCACCAGGGTGGCCAATTGCGCCTGGCTCAATCCTCGCGCGCGACGAACCGCACGAATCTGCGCGTCGTAATCGTCTGGAACGCTGGCCCAGGTCCATGGCGCGCGACGATCATCGGGGCGGACCGTCCGCCCATAGTACGACTGCCGAAACGCCCTGGCCGCGGCGGGAGTCGCGCGAGCCCGGAGGCGGCGAAAGGTGGTCCGCGTGTCATAGGTCACCGGCAGACGGCCGTCCCGCGCCGCCGCCCGCAGCGTCTTGACGTGCACCCCGATCAGCAGCACGAGCACGGGTAACGGAAGGAGCGCGCGATCATCGCGATGCGTCGCCAACGCACGCGCTCGTGCGCGTATCTTCGGCGGCGTCGCCCGCCGCCCGGCATCCCACGTCCGATACGACTCGGGGGACACACCGAGCATGGCCGCAAACGCCGCCTGCGATTTCCCCAATGCGATCCGGCACTCACGTAGCGTGCGGGGCTCCACGACGTTCACACCATGCCATCCGCGCCGCCCGCCGTGAAGCGCGATGGTGGCGCGGGGCGTACTTCAGTCAGCCAATCTTGGAAGGTGACCGGTCACTTTTTTCGCCTGTACCTTCGCCCCTGGTGCCCAGGCAGTGGGCACAATCAGCGAATTATCTATGAAAATGGCGCGCCCGGCAGGGCTCGAACCTGCGACCCCCGGCTTAGAAGGCCGTCCGTCGGATCAGTATGCACGACCGAAAACAGGGAATAACAGGGACTTAAGCCATTTTTAGTGCCGATTCTGGCCTTTTTTACCCCAATAACCTCCTATGGTTCAGAGGGTTCACCGCCATTTCCCTGTTCCGGACGAACAGGGAATTTCGCACCACTGGAACAGGGAACCGCTCCGGCCAGAACAGGGAATGGCGCTGCTCGATCAGGGAATGTCACCCATAGCGGGTGATGAGGGTTCGCCGGTCTCTGCCGGGAGACTGGGTGAATTCTGGCGTGGTCATGCCGCGGCGACCGATGCCCACCTGCAGTCTGACCTTCTTCTCGCGACTCTCCGATGGCTTGGGCGTCACGATACCTGATCATCCCTCGACGGATCGGGGCCATGGCTGCTCTTCGGCCACAATCGTCCTGGACACCATCACGAGCCAAGGCCGGCCTTGCTCTCCAAGACATCTCCGTGTGGATGTGCGATGTCCACACCGGTTTAAACCTGATTCAACGAATCCAGCCGGGATTTCCGATTTGCCTTCCCCGAACAGGCCGATGCTACACCCGTGAGCCGGTTGCAAGCGGTTTTTCTGATCGCCGACACTCCAGCGCCCTGAACCCCAGAGCCGGGGACCGTCCCGGCCTGACATCCACCTGAATCAGCTCGGTTCCACTGCATTTCTCGGACACCTCTCCATGCCTGTGCTCTTTCTTTCGCCACCGTTCTTCGCTGCACTCGTCGACCGTTAGCTCGCTGGGATCGGCAGCGCCCAGATTCGCCGCAGCATCGCCCCGAACAGGCGCCGTGTCAGGTGGCTCTCCGCCAGCAGCAGCCAGTGGTACCGCGCGTGTTTCACCAAGCGCCCGCCCGTCTTGACGAGGCGCTGCTGCACGCTGGTCAGCGACCAGTGGTCGATACGCTTGGGGAGCACGAGCCGTCGCCAGAGGTTGCCGAGGTTGTAGGCCAACACGCTCAACTGGAGTCGGACTTCGTTGCCCCGGAACCGGTGACACGACAGTCGCGTCCAGTGCGCCGCCTGCTTGCCTTCCTTGATCCACTGCTCGGCGGTGCCGCGCTTGTTGTAGAAGCGCACGACGGCACGACTCGGGAGCTGGAGATTCGTCACGATGAACCCGACGCGCGGGAACAGCTCGCCCGCGTGGTGCTCGACTTTCGCCACGACCCGTCGCGGTAGCGTCCAGCTGCCCGCCTGATAGTGAAAGCTCTTGTACCGGACCAGCGGCTTCTGACTGGGCCGTCCCGGAGGCCGGAACAGCAAGTCGGCGATTTCCCATTCGAGGCTCGCGTTGGCGGGCACGCGGATCGCGTAGTCCACGCCGCGCTCCTCCATCGCCTCGTAGATCGCCGGTTTGGCAAAGGCCGCGTCGGCCCGGAATGCCACGCGGGTGCCTGCCGCCTGTTGGCGGTCGATCTCCGGGAGCAGGAGCTCGTCCCAGTCGTCGGCGCTGTGGACGTTGCCCGACCGGAGCTTCGCGGCGAGACAGTCCCCGTGCCCGTTGAACAGAAACAACGGGTGGTAGCAGACCGACTCGAAGTGCCCGTTGTAGGCACTGCCTTCTTGCTGTCCATGCACGGGACTTTCACTGGAGTCCATGTCGAGCACGACGCGGTCGGCGTGGTCCACGCATTCGGTCTGCGCGAGCATGTCCCGGTTCAGAGCCATCAGCCCAACGAGATTTCCCTCACGGGTGAGCAACTCGGTCTCGAACCAATGCAGGGTAGACGTCAGGGCCGCAGTCCGGTCCCACCGCTTCGGTGATCCGATCAGGCGAAACGTCGGGTCCGTTGACAGACGCACCGCATCGTTGAGGTCTTCATACCCGGCCAACCGGCTGTAGACCGACTGACGCAGTAAGTCCGCCACGCGGAACTGTGTGTTCGTGCCGTGACGGGAATCGCTCAGGTGGTCGGTGATGAGTTGCTCCAGTCCGAGGCGTTCATCCAACTCGCGGACCAGAATCAGCCCCGCGTCAGACGTGATATGCGATCCCTGGAACGCGACCTTCAGCAGGCCGTTGAATGTGAACTGAAACGGACCGTTTTCTTTTTCACCCACCAGGTGTCACCCTCCGTGGTGCGGCTTCTCGCGTCGGAGCCCTGCAAACTCAGGACGCGACGATTGATCCGGTGGGTACGGTACCACGGCGAAATCGGAAATCCGGGTTAAAGCCTCCGGAGCTGATCACGACGCGGCCAGCTGCGATGCCGGGGAGTCGCGCTGACGGCGCGGCACCTCGTCATGACCGACACGGCGGTCAAGACAATCGCCTGGAGCCGTCCAAACGATTCGCCGTGAAATAAATTACGGGCGCCCGGGAACGGGGTGGTGCCATCCTAGGCTGGATGAGACAGGAGGTCCTCCATGCCCCAACACCCGATCACCGGCAACGCGGGTTCCCCGCGCCGCCGCAGGCACATGGATGCGCCGCGCCGCGTGGGACGCGGCGTTCGCGCAGCGCGACGCAGGGCGGAAGATGTGGGAGCTGCCCGCTGAGGAACACGACGCCCTGCTGCGGCGTCTGCCAGGTGAGACTGATAGAGTGTCGTCATGGATGAACGCAACGGAAATCGGTGCACCGGTCACGGGGACGTGTGGGCGGTCGTAGCGTTCGCGAACAGCTGCATCGACTCTCTCGTTGTGAGACTGGGTGCCATACCAGTCGAACAACTCCGTCAAGCCGGGCATGTATTTGATCTGCTCACGGCTGATGCGCGCGCGGCGGCATTCGAGAAACGGTTTAAGACACACCGCGATCCCATCACGTACAAACAGCCGGTGTGGCTTGCGACCGGCCTGCTGTGGAATCGGATTCCATGTTCGCGCGCGAACAACACCACGCGCCCAGAAGATGCGCTGCCCCACGTCTATGACTACGAGATGCAGGCCGTCAAAGCGCTAGGGGATAAGTCCGTACTTCAGACATTAATCCAGCAGTCGAGCGCAAAGAAGTTGGCGTTTGATGCGCTCACAGCATGCATTGCCTCGTTGCGGCGGGACAAGAGGCCGATCCCCGATGAACTAGATGCATGGGCGTTGGACGTGGTGGAGGGCAGGCGAAGACGCCCGCATCGCGGTCGGGAGCAGACCACCGAGGTTCGTGATGCCGTGATCTCCAAGACCGTGCACACCCTCACACAGTGTGGTCTGTCCAAGACACGCAACGAGACATCGCCCCCCTACTCCGCGTGCGACGCGGTGAGGCAGGTGCTTGGGATGCGCTGGATGCGCTACGCGACCGTGGTCAAGGCGAGCGGGCGGCGCGCTGCCTGAACGTCGTGGGAACCAAGTCGGTGACTTCCGTCCCATGACGCACTGAGCCTTACGCGCGATACTGCGGTCATTCCTTGGTGGGAGGCCGCAGATGAACGCACACGTTGGTCGCCGCCGGAAGGTGGCGCAGCAGCTCTCGAGTGGAACACCCCGCGTCTGGTGCTGGAGCCGGCGCGGTGGGAGCCCGAGCCACGTGCGGCTGGGTCCCCGCCCCGTTGGCTGGACAGGGAGGCCAGGGTTAGGCACCCACCGCCCGACGCGCGGCCATCCCCCCGCACTCCCCATCGGTGCGCACGCGGTTGAGGCCAGCGGCCTGAGCCGAGACGTGTCCACCCAGGTTGCCGCCAGCCACACGCTTCCCCCGCACGTGGGCGTCGATGGCCGCCCCCCGTCACACCTAGATTCGGGGGGACCGGGCCACGCCGTGCCCCAGGTCCCGCCTGACAGCGCCACCAGGGCTTCGCGGCGGTGTGCGCGTGGCGCCCGCGTGCGCGACGAGGCGCATGTACGGCGCGAGGGCACACGGAGACAACGGGTGTCGTGTGTGGCACGAGCCATCGAAGGGATCTCTTCGATCCAACGCAGAGATTTGTTGAGCGCGGGCGAGGTGGGACCGATGGTGCGGCATGAATAAAGCGCGCTACGACGTGTGGGACGCGGCGTTCGAGCGGCTCGACGCCGAGCGGGAGGTGCCCACTGCGTTACACGAGGCCTTCCTGCGCCCTGGCCTGTTCGAGGGCCTGGGCCCGGTCGCCGCCCAGGAAGAAGCGACCTACGTGGTGCGCTACTGGCTGCACGGATTCGACTGGTCGCCCATCCCTCCGCGGGGTCCCGCCATCGCGGACGCGTGGCACTCCATCGAGCCGACCTTCGGTGCACAGTACGCCGAGGAGGCGTTGCGGAACTACATCCCGGCCAGCCGGTATGACCCCGACTATCGGGAAGCGCTGCATGGCATCGCGGTGTGGCATCACGAACAGGGCCGGCTGCTTCCCGCACCGCTGGCCGCGTGGGCGAGTCAGTGTTACCGAGGAGAGCTGCCGACCCCGCCGAAGCCACGCGGTGACCATGGGCGCCCCGCCTATGCGCAGGTGAATCGGAACCGCGCGATCGCCGAGGTGTTTCACTTGCTCGGGTACCTGGGCCTGCACGAAAAATTGACGCGCTACCACGCGATCGGTGCGGAGTTTGGGTGCAGTGAGGAGGCCGTGAGGAAAGGCCTCGCGACCCATGCCCGTTGGACTGGCGAGCTTGCCCCCCGTGGGAATGCTGGCCGCCGCCCAGGCGCACAGACCCGTCCCCGCGCTAGCCGCGTCATGGATGGACACGTTCGGCAGATCGTGTCCATCGATTTGCGGCGGTCCTGCGGCACGATGCGGTCCATGTCACACATCCCGGAGGTGGTTATGTCCGAGCCGCAGATCACGCATCGCCCGTTGGCCACGCTCACGCCGTGGGCCCGCAATGCCCGCACGCATTCGAAGAAACAGATCCGACAGATCGCTGACAGCATCCGGCAGTTCGGCTTCACCGCGCCGGTGCTGATCGACGAGGCCGGGACGATCCTGGCCGGCCACGGCCGCGTGGCCGCAGCGAGACTCCTCGGCCTGACCGAGGTGCCCTGTCTGCAGATCGAGCACTTGAGCGAGGCCCAGAAGCGCGCCTATGTCCTCGCCGACAACAAACTGGCGCTCAATGCCAACTGGGACGAGGACCTGCTCGCCACTGAACTGGGGGCACTGTTGGCCACGGACCTCGACCTCGACATCTCCGTCACGGGCTTCTCGATTCCGGAGGTCGACGACCTCCTGGCGACCGTCGCCCCCGAGGAGCCGGACGACCCGGCCGACGACGCCCTCCCGGACGCCGCCCCCGCCCGGGTACACCGGGGCGAGGTCTGGCAGCTCGGGGCGCACCGGCTGATCTGTGGCGATGTGCGCGACCCGGCCGTGCTCCCCGCCCTGATGGCGGGCGAACAGGCCCGCCTGGTCTTCACCGATCCGCCCTACAACGTCCCGATCGACGGGCATGCCGGCGGGTTGGGCCGCATCAAACACCGCGAGTTCGCCATGGCCGCCGGGGAGATGAGCCGCGAGGCGTTCACCGCGTTTCTGCAGCAGGCGCTCGCGCCGCTGGCCGCGCACAGTGTCGAGGGATCGATCCACTACGTCTGCATGGATTGGCGCCATCTGCCCGAGGTCCTCGCGGCGGGCGAGGCCGTCTTCACGGAACTCAAGAACCTCGTCGTCTGGGTCAAGGACAACGGCGGCATGGGTACCTTCTATCGCTCGCGCCACGAGCTCATCTTCGTCTTCAAGCACGGGACCACCCCGCACTGCAACACCTTCGAGCTGGGCCAGCATGGCCGCTACCGCACCAACGTGTGGCAGTACCGCGGCGTCAACAGCAGGGGGCCCGGCCGAATGGCGGACCTCGCCCAGCACCCCACGGTCAAGCCGGTGCACCTGATCGCGGACGCCCTCCGCGACGTCTCGGGCCGGGGCGAGATCGTGCTCGATGGGTTCGGCGGGTCCGGCTCGACCCTGATTGCCGCGGCCAAGACCGGCCGGCGAGCCCGTCTCTGCGAGATCGACCCCGTCTATTGCGACCGCATCCTCGCCCGCTGGGAGGCCTATGCCACCGACGACGCCACGCGGCTGGACGCCGGAGGGCCCGCGGACGCGGGTGGCCCGGAGGTGGCGCCATGAGCCGCGCCCGCCGGGGACGCGGCCGACGCCCGCGGCGCCACCCGACCGTCGGCTACGGCCACCCGCCCGAGGCGAATCGCTTCACCCCAGGTCAGTCCGGGAATCCGCGCGGCCGTCCGAAGGGCGCCACGTCCAGGACACCCGCGCAGCCGCCCGATCGGCTGACGCAGATCGTGCTCGAGGAAGCCGCTCGCCTGATCCCCGTCCGGGACGGAGATCGCACAATCACCGTGTCGATGACGCGGGCGATCATCCGCAGGCTGTTCATCGACGCGGCCAAGGGCGACCCGCGGGCCCAACGCCTCTTTACCGAGATGCTGCCCATCAGCGAGGACGAGGCGCCGCGCACGCCGGAGCAGGACACGCGGCCCTTTACGATCACCATCGTGAAACCCGAACCTCGCCAGCCCGAGAAAGATCGCCGGCCCGAGGACGACCCCGCGGCGGGCTCGTGACGGGCCCGCTCTCCCCCGACGGTCGGTGATCAGGCGTCGCGGCACGTGCCCGCGGGGTCTTCACTCCCGTGTGAAAGCAGCGCACCGGGCGTGCCGATGCCGTCGCGGGGGCGCGGAGGAGGTCACGGACGTCACCGTCCTCATCCACGGCGCGCCGCAAGTACTGTTGGCGATGCTGGCTCGTGACAAACAACTCGTCGAGATGCCAGGGGTCTCCAGCCGGTCGAGCAGGGAGTGACAATTGCGCCTTACTACTGTTCTACGTCTCGTCCAGACACACCCTTGCTCCAGGGGTTGTTAAAATGCGCGCGCGTCAAGAACTGTTTGTGTGTTCGGGTCGTAGACGCACCAATACGACACGTGCCGCCACGCACCGAAGACATTTTGAAACTTGATTCTCGACCCGTGATACGTGAGGGTTCTGGCTCTGCTCTTTCGCCAAGCGAAGCGGTCGAATTTGGACTCAAGCCACCCATCCGTCCATTCGTAGTCGTACAGGGCGAGTTCTTCAATCGCCAACTGACAAGGCCGCGTCGCCCGCAAGCTGTGTTTGTCGCCCCAACACTGCACATCGGCACGGCAAGCCACGTCTGCAAGTGTGGCTTGCTCTTCCTCGGTGAGTTCGCCTTTCGTTCTCAAGTCGTCCGGTAACTCCATGGTTTTCCTAGGCCATGTAGCCTCAGCAAATCCAAGCATCTCAGCACGCACGGCCTCGGTGGTCATGCTGTGTGTGTCAGCGAGGAATTGGTACAGACGCGGTTCGTCCACAAGCCCGTCAGCATCCTTGAAACGATCGCTGTTGGCGCCCCAATCGTTCCTGATGACCAACTGCGTCGGTGTGATGACTCCCGCGCCCCACGATTTCTTTGGACAGCCTTCTGCGAGCAGGAGAATGAGCTATGTCCCAGGGAAAACAGCACGAGGCTGGGGCCTCGGAGGGAGCCCGGAGGGCGACCGGAGAGGCCTCAGCCTTGTCGGCGCTCGTCGGCACTGGGCGGTGGTCGGCGCGGCGGAAAGTATCCGTCGTCATCGAGTTGCTCAAGGGGGAGTCGCTCGAGGGCCTCAGTCGACGCCACGGGGTGACGGCCGCGAAACTCTCGCAGTGGCGTGGCGAGTTCCTCGCGGGCGGGGAGGCCCGCTTGAAACATCGGGAGACGCCCATCGAGGATGAGGACACGCGCCGCTTGAAGAGCGTCGTGGCGGATCTCGCCACGGACAAGGCGCTCCTGGTCGAGAAGATTCGGCATCTGGAGGCCGGCCGCCCTTTGGGCTGGTGGAGGTCGAAGCGATGAGTCACGAGACTTCGCCCTCCACCCAGCAGCCGTACGGGATCGCCCGCGTCACCCGCGTATGGCAGGTGCCGCGCTCCACGGTGTATGCCCGGCGAGATCGACGGGATCACCCCTCGCTCCAGGCGCTCGTCAAGCTGGCCAGGGCCTTCCGGGTCGGGCTCGCGGACCTGTTCCCCGCGTGACCGCGAGCCGGTCGCAGGCCACTGCCTCGCCGCCCGCTCGCCAGATCCCCGTCCGTGACAGGGAGCGCATGGGCACGCTGCCGATCACGCAGGCGATCGCGGACTGTTCCTCGCCGCGGCCACGGGCGACCCGCGGGCCCCACGGCTCTTTACCGAGAGGCCCCAGGACACCACCAGCCCCGTCCCGCAGCCGGCGCGGGCATCGCACAACACCAGCGCCCACGGGCGCAGAGCCGATGCCCCGACGCGGCTGACTGCGCGTGACGGCCCTCGGGGCCCGTCGGCATCCCGCGGTGTGGCCGGGAGCGACGCGACGGGACCGCCGGCAGGGCGAGGATCCGGTCGTCCGACCATCGAGCGCGTACCTTGCCCGGCACATCGCCGTCCCTTCGCCTCCGCAGATTTCCCTTCCCTGTCGCGCCCACCAGAGCGAATGTGGACCGACGGCCGCCGCCCGTGGCGGCCAGGCAGGAGGACTCGCGTCCATGGACCCACACGAGACCACGCGGCCAGCCCACTCCGACGTCCCCCCCGCAACCGCAGCGCCGGCGCGCACGTTCGGCCCCCAGGGGCCGACCCTGGGCGATCTCATCGACGCCTACCTTCAGGACTACCAGGTCCGGCAGTTCCGGTCCCAGAGCACCGCCCGCGGCCGGACCGCCCATCTCGCCGCGTGCTTCGGCCGCGCCGCACGGGCCGCCGCGTTGACCACCTATCAGATTCGCCAGTATCAACTCGCCCGGCGCGCCGCCGGGGCGGCCACCGGCACCATCAACCGCGAGACCTCGGCGCTCCACCGCATGTGCACCCTCGCTGTTCACTGGGGCTGGCTCGACACCGTGCCCGGCTTCCCCGACCGCCTCCGCGAGAACCCCCCCCGCCAGGGCTTCTTCGAGCACCCCGAATACCTCGCCGTCCGCGCCCATCTGCCCGCCCCGTGGCAGGACATCCTCGACCTCGCTTACTACTCGGGCTGGCGGAAACAGGAGATCCTCGGCCTCTCCTGGGAGGAGATCGACGAGGCCGGCGGCGTCATCCGGCTCTCGCCCGCGCGCTCGAAGACGCTGGTGGGACGGATTCTCCCGATCTCGGCGCCCATCGCCGAGGCCTTAGCGCGGCGGCGGGCGCGCCGTGATCCCGACAGCCCGCTGGTCTTCCACCGCGACGGCATCCCCATCCGCCGCTGGCGCACCGCGTGGCGCACGGCCTGTCAGGCCGCCGGGGTGCCGACCCGCTTCCTCCACGACTGCCGCCGCACCGCCGCCCGCAACCTGATCCGCGCGAACGTTCCCGAGCGGGTTGCCATGCTCCTGACCGGGCACAAGAGCCGCGCGATCTTCGACCGCTACAACATCATTCACGAGCAGGAACTGCTCGAGGCCGGGGATCAGCTGGTCGCCTATCTGGCACAGCACGCACAGGCGACGCCGCGTGGTGGGCGGCCCCACGCGGTCGGCCCCACCGCCCCGCGCACAGCCACGCCCCTTCGCCTCGTGCGACGCGGCACCGCGTAGGGGCGCACGGCACCGGCTCGCGGCGTTGTTGCACGAATCGCCCCTGGCCCGCACGAGGCCCACCGACAGGATCCTCACCGGCCGATGCGATACGACACTGGTCGGCCGAGGGCGGTCATCCGATTGAGGATTTCACAGCCGAGGACGGCCTCACTCCCCTGCCCGGCTGGACTCCGGGCGCGAAGGCCATCTCCGATGATGGACTTGTAGCGAAAGAACGCGTTCTCCACCCGGCCCTGACGATGGTACCCTGACGCCTTCTTCCACTGGCGCCGGCCGAGCGTCTTCACCAACGTGATCGTCCGATCCCGCGCGGGCGACCGCGGGCCGTGGCCAGAGACGGTCGCCGTCTTGGCCGGTGGGATGACGACCGTCGCACCCCGCGCCCCGGCGGTCTTGTAGACGGCGACCGTGTCATAGGCGGCGTCAGCGGTGACGCGCACGAGTGGGCCCTCGACCGCGGTGAGCAGATCGAGGGCGGTGGTCGCATCATCCACCACCCATCATATTCCGACACTGTCCACTGACAGCCGGTGACATCCATAAATAGTTATATTTACAATAGTTACATAGCATTCTCCTGTCCCGTACATTCCGATTGCATCCGCCGCATTCCCATTTATAATGGTGGGAGTAAAGAGGTGAATAGACATGCTGGATGCAACGCGAAGCAACCCTGGGCGCAAGCACGGGAAGCACCCGGAGAAGGCGTTGAGCGCGGCCTTTGTCCGCACAGTGACACGGCCAGGGCGGTACTGCGACGGGCAGGGGCTGTACGTGCTGGTGCTGCCGAGCGGGGCACGCTGTTGGGTGCAACGCTTGGTGATCAAGGGCCGCCGCCGGGAACTCGGGCTCGGCGGCTACCCCCTCGTGTCGCTGGCCGAGGCCCGCGAGATGGCGTTCGCCCAGCGCAAGGTGGCACGGGCGGACGGGGACCCGTTGGCCACCAGACGGAGCGTGCACGGGCAGCTCACGTTCGAGGCGGCCGCCGCCCGTGTGCTGGACCAACAGCGCCCCGGCTGGCGAAATGCCAAACACGCACTGGACTGGCCGCGCAGTTTGCGCGCCTATGCGTTCCCGCGCATTGGCGCGGCGCCGATCTCCGAGGTCACCACCGCCGATGTGTTGGCGATCCTCACCCCCATCTGGCACACGAAGCCCGCCACCGCCCGGCGCGTGCGGCAACGGATCGGCGCCGTGATGAAATGGGCGGTCGCGATGGGCTACCGGCCGGACAACCCGGCGGGCGATGTCCTGGCGCAGGCCCTTGGCCGGCAGCAGGCCCTCGTCCAGCACATGCGGGCGTTGCCCCACGGAGAGGTCGCGGACGCCATCACAACCGTCTGGGCATCCCAGGCGTCGGTCACCACAAGGCAGGCGTTCGAGTTTCTGGTGTTGACGGCGGCGCGGTCCGGCGAAGTGCGCCTGGCGACGTGGAACGAGATGGACCTGGACGAGCGTGTGTGGACCATCCCCGCCGCGCGGATGAAGGCGAAACGCGATCATCGAGTCCCGCTCTCCGCGCGCGCCATGGCGACGCTCACTAACGCGGGTGGACGACGCGAGGGGACGGGCCTGGTGTTCCCCAACCCGCGTGGGAAGCCGCTCTCCGACAAACGGCTGAGCAAGCTGATCAAAGCACTCGGCATCGCCGCCGTGCCGCATGGGTTCCGGTCGAGCTTCCGGGACTGGGCGGCGGAGCACACGACTACGCCGCGTGAGGTGGTCGAAGCCGCGCTCGCCCATACGGTGCGCAACCCGACGGAGGCGGCCTACGCGCGCTCGGATCTGTTCGCGCGCCGCCGCCGGTTGATGGACGACTGGGCCGCCTATCTGAACGGGGCGGGCGCGCAGGCCGCACGGACACACCCGTGAGCGTGGCGTCGCTACGCGGTCGGCCATGCGGAGCCGCCCCGGGGGCGGCTGGCGATGAAGTCGAGCACCTCCTGCTCGACCCACCGCACGGCGCGACGGCCGATGCGAATCGGCGGCGGAAACTGCGCGGTGCCCATCAGCACGTAGACGGCTGAACGGGATAGCGCCGTCATCTGCCTCACCTCCCGGAGCTCCACCGCATGGCCCTCGCTACCGAATGAGCGACGGTGAGATGTTGTTGCCTCACATCGTCAATGCCATTGGACTGTTTTTTTTCTGGGTGTCATGCTGCTGTTTTGCAGTGCCGGTCCACCCTGGGGTTCCTTGGATCGAGTCGAGCCATGGTCGTGGGTTGCCGTGGTGCGCGTGGTTCTTGGTTTCGTCATCCAGAGTGTGAGCAACCACCTATGACACGTGTCGCCGCCAGCTGTGCTCCACAGTGTGGGGGCAGTCGGTAGAAGAACAGATGCCCGACATCACCATCAACAGCATCCTCGCCATGATCGCCGTCAATTGGGGCGTCCCCGCCTTGCTCGTGTTTTGGTACGCCGGTCGCGTCCGCCACCCGGCGCGCCCGCGCTGGCGTGCGTTCTTGATGGCGATGGCCGTCGTTGCCGTGGTGCCCCCGGCGTGGCTGGCCGCGCTCTACTACTACGTTGTGATCCACGACGGCTCGATGGTGCTCGCCGCGCTCGCGATCCTGGCGCTGCCCTTCGTGCTGCGCGCCCTCATACGCGGCTGGCTCCGCCGTCCGCCAGCCGTGCGGCGTGCGCCCGAGCGGTCGCCCAGCCCGGCCCAGGCATGGGACGCCCTCGCGACGCATGCGGCCCAACAGACCGACCAGGGCCGCCAGCTCACCGGACCGGGTGTGTCATCCGGACGGAGCGCCTCTCTCTCGGCTGAATTGAGCATCGGGAAGAGTGCAGGCTCCGAGCTATATCACCGAATGTTGAACGCGCGCGAGAGCGTACTCGTGGTCTCGCCGTACCTGGGCGAGCATCAGGTCGACTGCCTGCTCGAGCTGCACGGGCAGGGAGTGGGGGTGGATCTTGTGACAATGGCGGACTTTGCGCCCTCTCAGGTTAGGACACACACAATCGCGCAGAAACTCGTCTCGCAAACACCTTCGCGCGATGAGGCGGCAGTCACGCGTCGCAGAAGGGGGATGCTGTGGTCCGCGTTGGGCGGAATCGGCGCGGCAGGCATGGCCATCGGCTTGAACGGCGTGTCTCCTTGGGCGCCTCTCGGGTGGTACCTACTGCCCGTGGCCGCGATTGTCTTCGCCATCTATTGGCGTCGCGGTATCTACCGCTACACGTACGCGTGGACGCTTCGTGACACGAACATCCTGCCATCACACTACCGATCAGATACCAAGTGCCCGCTCCTTCACGCGAAGCTGTATGTGATCGACAGGGAGGTGGCGTTTCTGGGCAGCCTGAATTTCACGAACAGCGGACTGTTTAAGAACTTCGAGACGTGCCTTCGCGTGGACAAGCGCGACGACGTTCGAGCGTTAGAACTCCTGATCAAGAGCCAGCTCAAGGAGATAGCGTCGTGGTCCCTCGCGCCTTCAGATGTGGGCGCGTGGCTTGTCAACGCTCGCGTGTGGCACGAACGACGCGCGGTCGGGTGACTGCGAGCTCACGAAGTCGTGGTAAGGACGTTGTAGAAGCGGATACGCAAAAAGGGGTTCGTGGCGATGAAGGTGTGTGTCTCGATGAACAATCAGACACGATAGTCCCATTGATCATGTTGCACATTCGGCGGCAGCGGCCTCGCCGCCCTCACGGACAAACAATCCAGATCCTTGCCGACACGGATTCCGCAGCGCGCCTGCTGCTCTTCAGCTGTCACCCTGATGGTGTTCGTGATTCTCGTGCGGCGGTCAACATGGTAGGGGCATCGGTGTGTACTCGAGGTCATCCAATCGCAACATCTGCCTGCCTAGTACATGCGGTTGCCGACGCCGGAAAATTCATCCAACAACTCTAGCGCACACGCAGCGACGGACGTATCCTGGCTCACAGTCCGGCCCCCGATCCGCATCTCGCCGCGGTGCGCTGTCGACACCGTCCAACCGTTCGAGCGGAGCCAGTCGGCGAACCGCTGCGCCGTGGGTGTGTCTTGCGGTTCGCCAATCTGATTGATCGACGGGTCGTTCACGTCGATGTCAATCACGCTGCCGTCGCTCTTGTATCGATCGAAGTCTGCTGGTACTCGCATCCGTACCTCCTGATGGGCACGTGCCGCGCGCCCTGCGTCACGATCCGCCACCGGGTGCTACGCGTGGCTGGCGGATGACATCGATCGTGTCAGATTCATCGTGTGCGTCAATTCAAGTGCACGTTGGGATAGACAGTCACGCGGTCGAGTCGTCGCATGTCCCATGAGTTCGTCCCGGCGTTCGTAGCCCCGAACAAGGGCAGCTTCTTCGACAAACCGCCGCCCCTCGCGGCGCGTCATGTGGATCACCATCGCGATCCCATCCACCACGCCGCGACAGGTGACGTCCCCCGGCCGCTCGCCCCCGCCTTGCCTCGCACGGCTCGCTAGCCGTGAGAGGGCGCGCTCGGCGTTGTTGGCGTGCACGGTCGTGAGCGATCCGCCGTGTCCGGTGTTGAGGGCTTGTAACAGGTCAGCCGCTTCGCCGCCGCGTACCTCGCCGACCATGATGTGATCGGGCCGGTGCCGCAAGGCGTGGCGCACGAGTTGTCCGCGACGACCTCGTCAGCGGTGCCGCGTGATGGCCCCCGACCGTCCCGTCATGTGTTTGCGGATGGTGTCCGCGTGGCAGTCAGCCGCCACCGCCTGCTTGGCAATCTGTCGGGCGTACCACATGTCGGACATCCGCGGGCGCCGCTGCTTCAGCGCGCGGTAGGCCTGTTGCCAGCGTGCGTACCGCGCCTGCGAGTCGAGCGTGCGGGCCTCGCGCCGCGTCGTGCTCGGCGTATAGCGCGGGTCGGCGGTCGTCGCCGCATCGACGAGGTGGCGAATGGCGGCGGTGTCCAGGACGTAGGCGCCGCGCTCGAAGTCGAGCAGGTCCGCCAGGGCCACGGCCGTGTCCGCGACGACCAGCGTCACGTCCCCGTGCGTGCGGAGGCTCAGCATCTGGTGCCGCGTGTCCCCGGCGGCGAGCCCGAGGGGTCGCGTCCCCGAATCGTCGGCCCGGTGCCGGCTCCGGCGCAGGCCCACCTGCTCGACGACAAACCGGGCGAGCGCCTCCCCGTCACATTTCCATTGGTCCACGTGGGCCGTGGTGAGCGCGACCCGGTTGATGTCGCTGCGTTTGTCACAGACGATGAATCGCGCCGCCGCGCGCAACCCGGCGGGGATCGTCTGCACCGGCATGACGCAGTCGGCTTCGCAGCCGGGACAGACCACCGTCGTGGCGGGCCGCGCCCGGACCAGGAGCCGGTGCGCCGTGAGGGCCGCGACGGCCTCGGCCGGCCACTGGCGGACGTCGGTCTCGCTGATCCGCACCGCCGCGCCGTGTCGCGCCCCGACCCGCGCCACGAGGTCGAGCAGGGCCTCCCGCGGCGTCATCCCGCAGGCGGCCCCGCCTCGGCAGGCGCCGTTGGCTCGATTCCGGAGGCATGCAGCATGGCGCGCAGCGTCAGGCCGAGGTCGTCGTACGGCAGGGAGCACGCGTTGGGACGGGTGAGGCGAATCGTCACGCGCTGTGGCGGCTGGGTGATGTTCGTAATCACCGACGCCACCAACTCGACCTGGGTGACGCGGTAGAGGTGGAAGCGTCCCGTCGGGTCCAGCCGCGCGATCAGGTCGTAGATCGCCGTGGGGTGGCCGACCGCGTCGGCTTCGAGCGTGAGGCGGTCTCCCGTCGTCACGTGCGACGCGAGGCGCAACGTCGTCACCACGACGTCCTGAATGCCGCTGCCACTGTCGTAGACAAACTCGAACCCCGGCTCCCGTAACGCATTCAGGTCGTAGACCCGGTCGTCGGTCGGATCGGGGGGGAGCGCAGGCTGCTTGAGGATGGTGGCCGCGAACAGGCCCTGGAGCGGTTCCACGGCGGGGCGCGCGCCGCTGATGTTCACGTCGAGCGTGCCGTCCGCTTGCGAATAGACGTAGATGACCTCGAAGGCCGGGTGGTGCGGTCGCTGCCCGAACTGGCCGTCCACCCATTCGACACGCTGCTGCGCGTAGTCCTCGGGGTAGGCGAAGAAATAGTCCAGCGTGCCCCGGCGGACCGGTTCCACGACGCAGTGCGTGCCCCGGCCCTCGGTCTGGCGGAAGTACGTGCTGAGGCCGGCGGCGAGGGCCTCGAGACTGGCCTCGTCCACCGCCGCGGGCACGTGCGGCAGATGGGTGCGCTTGCGCCAGGCGGGCAACGCCTCCGCGTGAAAGAAGCGCGCGGCGCGCCGCCAGCAGGCGGGATGGTCGAGGAAGGTCGTCATCGCGCGCGCGCCATGATGCGCCAGTGAGGCGAGCTGCTCGACGAAGGCCGCGTGGGCCGCCGGGTCGGTCGCGAAGTGCCACGCCGCGTCGTCGAGGATGGCGCGGTAGCCTTTCTCGCCACTCAGCGCCGCGATGTCCTGGAACGCGGCGTCCATCGCGTGGCGCTGGGGGGCGTCCAGCATCAGCCAGGCCGCCCACAACGCGTCGGGCTGGGGCTCCGGCATTGCGGCAATGTCGAGATCAGCGAAGACGCCGCGGGCGTGGAAATAGCGGGCCAGCAGCGGGTTCGGCATCTGCCGGAAGAAGTCGCGGGTGGCGTAGTGGCGCGCCATGGACCCTCTGCGCGCCCTACCCGGGCCTCCCGGCGCATCGACGGGCGCCGCAGGCCGCCGTGATCGGGCGCGCGTCGGGTGCCCGCACGGTTGACGGTGCCTGGCCGCGCGATCGCGCCGCCGCTACCAGCCCACCGAGGCCCGGGCGCGCACCCCGTTGTCCGCGCCGTCGACCATCGGACGCTCCCGGCGCTGCGCATCGACGCCCAGCTCGAACGCCCTGCCCTCGCCGCTGCGCGCGCCGAGGCGGTAGCCCAGCCGGTAGTCCCGTCCGTGTTCGGACGTCCCGACGCCGAACGTGGGCGTCCCCACGAAGCGGCTCCCAACCGGCAGCCCGTAGCCGACCTCGCCATCGAAGTAGAGGCCCGTTACCGACGAGGCCACCTGCCCGCCGGCGACGCCGGCGTACTCGCCCACACCCCGGCTGTACGACAGCGACAACCCCGCCACGACCGGCCCCTTCGCGTAGTCCGCCCCGAACTCGGTTGTCCAGCGGCCTTGGTGCGTACGCAGCGATCACACGCACCCCCCGATGCCGCTACGAGTCGCGCCACGGCGGCTTGGTAGCGGCCGCCAACGTAAACGGCGCCGGGATGCGCAGGACCACGGCGGTTCTCGCAAGCAGCCGCGTCACTGCATCGCACGGACTGAGCCTCCGTCTCGCGACCGCAACACGCGTCTCCCCATCCCGAGCAGCCCCAGCGCCAAGAGCAGTTGCCCGAGCAGCGGGAGCGCCGGCACCGGTTCCGGCTCCGGCGGCTCGGTGCTGCCCGTGCCCGAGGGCGACCAGTCGCTCGGCGTCTCCCCGTTGAGCGCTCGCACCTGCACCTGATACGCCGTGCCCGCCATCAGGTCCGTGATCGCCGTGCTCAGGCCGGCGACGGCCTGCGGGCCCTCGGTGAAGGGCCCGCTAGTGCCCTCCCGGTATTGCAGGTCGTACCCGGTGAGGGCCGGGCCGCCGTTCAACCCCGGGGCCGTCCAGCCCACGTCCAGACTCGTGGTCGTGCCCGCGGTCGCGGAGACCGCGGGTGCGGCGGGCCTGTCCGGTTGCTCGGCGACGTCGGTGACGTTGACGGTCAGGGCGAGATCGGCCGGCGCCGTCCCGTCCGACACCCGCACGGTCACCTCGTAGCCGTTGTCGGTGCCGGTGTCGGTCGGGTCCTCGAAGTTCGGCGCGCTCGCAAAGCTCAGCACGCCGGCCGTCGTCAACGTGAACGCGCTGGCGTCGGCGCCGCCGTTCTTCGACCAGGTGAGGGTGTCGCCGCTGTCCGTGTCGGTCGCCGCCAGCGTCACCACCGCGGGCATGTTCTCCGCCACCGACTGCGGCGACGTCGTGGTGATCGCCGGTGGGCTATTTGTGGTGCCACCACCCCCGCCACCACCACCCGTGGCGGTTGGCGGAGATGTGGTCCCGTCGTCCTCGTCGGTGGTGGTGGTGAGCGAGCCGTTCACCTTGTGCTCGCTCTGGAGGCCGGGCGCGGCATAGGTGCGGGTGGCGTCGACGATGGGGTCGGTGGCGTCGACGATGGTGCCGCTAAAGAGCTGGATTGTGTTCGCCGGAAGCCGGATGCCGTCGGTGTCCATGTCGTCGGCCAGCACCGTATAGGTGAACACCAGGGCCGTGCCCCCCGAACCGCTGCTGTACTCGGCCCACCTGTTCGGGTTCGGATCCCCGTCGAGGCGGAACGCGATCCGGGGCGTGCCGCCGGACGTGTCCACCGTGACCGCGTTGTCGAAGGTGACCGTGATTGCGATGGTCTCGCCCAGCCCGTAGGTGTCGGCCGTGGCCATCGGCGTCGACGTCACCTGCACGCCGCCGGTGACGATCGCGGGCGGCGTGGTCGTGGTCTCGTCGTCCTCGTCGATGGTGGTGATGAGCGAGCCGTTCACCTTGTGCCCGCTCTGGAGGCCGGGCGCGGCATAGGTGCGGGTGGCGTCGACGATGGGGTCGGTGGCGTCGACGATGGTGCCGCTAAAGAGCTGGATGGAGTTCGCCGGAAGCCGGATGCCGTCGTCGTCCATGTCGTCGGCCAGCACCGTATAGGTGAACACCAGGGCCGTGCCCCCCGAACCGCTGCTGTACTCGGCCCACCTGTTCGGGTTCGGATCCCCGTCGAGGCGGAACGCGATCCGGGGCGTGCCGCCGGACGTGTCCACCGTGACCGCGTTGTCGAAGGTGACCGTGATTGCGATGGTCTCGCCCAGCCCGTAGGTGTCGGCCGTGGCCATCGGCGTCGACGTCACCTGCACGCCGCCGGTGACGATCGCGGGCGGCGTGGTCGTGGTCTCGTCGTCATCGTCGATGGTGGTGATGAGCGAGCCGTCCACCTTGTGCCCGCTCTGGAGGCCGGGCGCGGCATAGGTGAGGGTGGCGTCGACGATGGGGTCGGTGGCGTCGACGATGGTGCCGCTAAAGAGCTGGATTGTGTTCGCCGGAAGCCGGATGCCGTCGGCGTCCCTGTCGTCGGCCTGCACCCTATAGGTGAACACCAGGGCCGTGCCCCCCGAACCGCTGCTGTACACGGCCCACCTGTTCGGGTTCGGATCCGCGTCGAGGCGGAACGCGATCCGGGGCGTGCCGCCGGACGTGTCCACCGTGACCGCGTTGTCGAAGGTGACCGTGATTGCGATGGTCTCGCCCAGCCCGTAGGTGTCGGCCATGGCCATCGGCGTCGAGGTGACCTGCACGCCGCCGGTGACGATCGCGGGCCGCGGGTTCGTGGTGAGCGAGCCGTCCACCTTGTGCCCGCTCTGGGGGCCGGACTGGGTATAGGTGAGGGTGGCGTCGACGGTGGTGTCGGTGGCGTCGCGGATCGTGCCGCTCTGGAGCCGGAGGAAGTTCGCCGGAAGCCGGATGCCGTCGTCGTCCATGTCGCCGGCCTGCACCCTATAGGTGAACACCAGGGCCGTGCCCCCCGAACTGCTGCTGTACTCGGCCCACTTGTTCACAGCCCCGTCGAGGCGGAACTGGATGCGGGGCGTGCCGCCGGACGTGTTTACCGTGACCGGGTTGTCGAAGGTGACCGTGATTGCGATGGTCTCGCCCAGCCCGTAGGTGTCGGTCGTGGCCATCGGCGTCGAGGTGACCTGCACGCCGTCGGTGACGATCGCGGGCGCCGTGGAGGTGGTGGTGGTCTCCCGCGTCACCGTCACCATGTAGGTCTTCATGGTGGTGGTGTCCTCGGCCGTCACCACGGCCTTGATGACGGTGGCGCCCTCGGCCAGGGTCACCGGGTTGGTGAGCGCGTTGTCGTCGCCGTCCTTGAACGCGACCGTCGCGCCCGAATGCGTCGGGGTCGCCGTCACTGTGGTCTCCGTGACGGCGTTCCCCACCGTTGCGGTGTAATCCTCCGTGGCCGATGCGAAGGTCGGGGCGAGCGTGACGCCGCTCAGCGCCAGGGCGCTCAGGGTCGCGTCGTCGGAGGTGGTGGTGGTCTCCCGCGTCACCGTCACCATGTAGGTCTTCATGGTGGTGGTGTCCTCGGCCGTCACCACGGCCTTGATGACGGTGGCGCCCTCGGCCAGGGTCACCGGGTTGGTGAGCGCGTTGTCGTCGCCGTCCTTGAACGCGACCGTCGCGCCCGAATGCGTCGGGGTCGCCGTCACCGTGGTCTCCGTGACGGCGTTCCCCACCGTTGCGGTGTAATCCTCCGTGGCCGATACGAAGGTCGGGTCGAGCGTGACGCCGCTCAGCGCCAGGGCGCTCAGCGTCGCGTCGGTGGAGAGGGTGGGGCCGCCGTCCACCTTGTGCTCGCTCTGTGTGCCGGGCTGGGCATAGGTGAGGGTGGCGGCGACGGTGGTGTCGGCGGCGGCGCTGATCGTGCCGCCCTGGAGCTGGAGGAAGTTCGCCGGAAGCCAGATGCCGTCGTCGTCCATGTCGCCGGCCTGCACCGTATAGGTGAACACCAGGGCCGTGCCCCCCGAACCGCTGCTGTACTCGGCCCACTTGGTCACAGGGGTCCCACCCCCGTTGAGGACGAACTGGATCCGGGGCGTGCCGCCGGACGTGTCTACCGTGACCGCCGTGTCGAAGGTGACCGTGATTTCGATGGGCTCGCCCAGTCCGTAGGTGTCGCCCGTGGCCGCCGTCGACGTCACCTGCACGCCGTCGGTGACGATCGCGGGCGCCGTGGTCGTCGTCTCGTCGTCGAGGATCGTGATGTCCCTGCTGCTGCCGATGTCTTTCGCGCCGAGAGTGCCTTTCACGGTGACGGTCCGGGGGCCGTCGGCCGTATCGTTCCCCACGGCAGTGACGGTGACCTCAACCGAGGCGGTCTCCTTCGGCAGAACCACCTGGTGGCCCCCCGTGCCTGAATCCGCGTCCCCCGGGCTCACGCTGTAGTGGGTGCCCTGGGTGGCGGTCCCCGAGAAGGTCAGCGTGGCCGTCTTGTCCACCGCGAAGGTCTTGCCGTTGGTGATCCCCACCGTCACGGTGGAGACGTTCTCGGCGACACTCGTCGTCCCGTCGTCGTCCTCCTCGGCAATCGACGGCGGGTCCACCGACAGCGACAGCTCCGGCAAGTCCCCCTCGTCCGTGATGGTCACCGGGTATTTCGGCGCACACGTGAATCCTATGCACGTGGTGCCGTCGGGATTGGCGAACTGCACGAGATCGGCTGACAAACCGGGGGCAAACTCCATCGTCATCTCGAAGCTTTCGGAGCCCTCGTAGATATCGTCGTTCACGATGGCGAAGCCCGGAACGGCCTTGCGGGCCACGAGCGGGTCGGTCTCGACGTCACGCTCGAAATCGCTGCGAAGGAAATTCGGATTCCAAGTTATCGCGGCGAAGTCTTCGGGGCTGACCGCCGTACCGCTCCGCGACGAAAAGGCGATGGGGACAGAAATCGACGGCCCCGGCCCCCGGGGATAGGCCGCATCGAGCGTCGCCAAGACGTAGATCGCCTCGTCCGTTGCCTCCTCCGCGAAGGTGTATGCGGACTCTTCGTAGCTGATCGTGATCGGCGGCCCCGAGGTCGAGATGATCTGCACCGTGTCCGAGCCGCCGTCGATGTCGTCGCCCGACACCGTGGCGGTGAGGTTGCCCGTGGTGGAGGGGGTAAACGAGAAGTTCGACGCGGTGATCGTCAGTTCCGCGGTGGCCGAGTTGGCCGAGAAGGTCACGTCGTGCTCGAGGTCCGAATTGCCCAGCCAGGTCTGGGCCTGGGTGATGGTCACCTTCACCGGCAGCGCGTCCGTCGTCGCTCCCGCGCGCGTCAGCGTGAAGAGGAGGTCCTCCAGCCCCGCGCCGATGCTCTCGTGCTCCGCCTCGATGGTGACGAGGGTGTCGGTGGTGCCCTCCCGCGTCACCGTCACCATGTAGGTCTTCATGGTGGTGGTGTCCTCGGCCGTCACCACGGCCTTGATGACGTTGGCGCCCACGGCAAGGGTCACCGGGTTGGTGAGCGCAGTGTCGGCGCCGTCCTTGAACGCGACCGTCGCGCCCGAATGCGTCGTGGTCGCCGTCACCGTGGTCTGCATGACGGAGTTCACCACCGTTGCGGTGTAGGTTTCCGTGCTTGACACGAAGGTCGGGGCGATCGTGACGCCGCTCAGCGCCAGGGCGCTCAGGGTCGCGTCGGTGGAGAGGGTGGGGCCGCCGTCCACGGTGCCCTTGATCTCGATTCGAAACACGCCCGAAGATACTGTCCATGCAAGGTCGTTTCGTTGGGAGAGCCGCCCGCTCGCGATGCTCCAACCGCTCGCCGCGCCCGAGTCCTCATCGTCTGTGTCTGTCAGAGCAACACTGAAGGAGTCATCGAAGTCGGCCCCCGCACCCTCCACTACGACGATGTAGTCGGTCTCCTTGTCGAGGGTCGCGTTCGCCAGCGCGGTGAACGTATTGAGGCCGTTTGCAACCGTAGCCGGGGTGCTCAGGACATGCAGGCTGCTGCCAGGATTGCCCGATGCGTCCGCTTCGTAGATGCTTACCGTCACTGCCTCGGTCCCGCCAATTGCGCCGAAATAGAGGTCCACCGAAGACAGCGTGTACCCAGCCTCGCTGTCGCCCGTGGTGAACCCCTGTGCTGTCCTCCACAAATCCGCGCTCAGGGGGCCCACGTACCCGGTCGTGTTGCTGACAGTCTGCCCGGTGTTCGAGACCAGGGTCTGTACCGTCTGCGCCTGGGCCTGAAGGGGCAGGGCAAGCAGGCCGGCAACGACCAACAGGAACCCGGTCGCCGCGCTCAGCCCCGAACGCGCAAGGGACGCGGCACGAGCCGGCCCCGCGCCGGCAAGGCACCTCATCGCGAGACCCGGGCGCCGGAAGACGTCCTGTCCCGCCCTGCCGGTACCCGGACCGGGGCATGCGGGCGCTCGGAGTTCGGTGCCCGGCATGTGACATGCCGAGGCAGGATGTTCGTTGGATGTCGAGCCTTTGTCCAAGTCGTCCATCACTTTTCCTAATCCCGTGCCGTTGCGGGCGGACACAGGCCGCTGTTCGCGCTCTTCGTTCGGAAGCACTCGACCGCCTCGCCCTGGTCGCCTGTCCCCGGACTGGTCAGGGGGTACGCGCATGGTCAACCTCCCGTTTTTGCTCGCGATAACTGGAATTATCGCGAGCAAAAATGCGCGGTCTTTTTTGACTGACTGGGAGGCCGCCCGATGCTGATTGCCGAGACACCATGCGCTGTTGAGCCTGTGACAGGCGTGGCATACGCCGCGGACGAGGACCCCCTGGGGGCCTACTTCGACGCGGCCCGGGGGGCGTTCAGCCCCAACACGGAACGCGCGCTACGGGCGGACGTGAAGATCTTCGGGGTCTGGTGCCGGCAGCATCTCCGGGTGGCGGTGCCCGCCAGCGCCGCCACCGTGGTCGCGTTCATCGATGACCGGGCGCGCGTCAAGGCCCCGGCAACGGTGCGCCGCTACGTCTCCAGCATCGCCACGCTGCACAGGGCGCTCCGGTACACGAATCCGCTGGAGCACGCCCGCGTCCGGTTCGCCCTGCAACGGATGCACCGACGCCGGGGGCGCCGGCAGACGCAAGTCCAGGGGCTGACCTGGCCGCTGCGGACCCGGTTGCTGGCGGCGGCCGGAGACCGGCTGATCGACGTCCGGAACCAGGCGCTCCTGGCACTGGGCTACGACACGCTGCTGCGGCGCTCCGAGCTGGTATCGCTAGAAGTGCCTGATTTATTGGAAGAAATCGACGGTACGGCCACGCTGCTCGTCCGCGCGGGCAAGACCGACGCGGAGGGGCGCGGCGCGACGCTCTATCTGGCGCGCGACACCGTGCAACTGGTCAAGACGTGGCTCGACCGGGGCGGCGTCGACGACGGGCGGGTGTTCCGCTCCGTGCGCAAGGATGGTACGGTCGGCGAGCAACTCGACGCGAGTCAGGTGCCGCGCATCTACAAGCGGATGGCGCGACACGCCGGGCTTCCCGGCGACATCGTGGACGCCCTGGCCGGGCACAGCACGCGCGTCGGGCCGGTCCAGGATATGATCGCCGGTGGCATCGAGTTGCCGGCCATCCTGCAGTCCGGGCGCTGGCAGACGACGCGCATGGTCCACCGCTACGGGGAGCGGTTGCTGGCGCGGCGCAGCGGCGCCGCCCAACTGGCCGAGCGGCAGCAGCGCTGAGACGGCCGCGCCGCCGAGGAAGACGAGCCGTCCCGCCGACGCCGACGGGAGGCCACAGGGTAGACGTACGCCCAGGTCCGAAGGCGTCGCGAGGGATGATCGGCGTGACGTTATCGCGAGTAAAAAATCGACATTTTTGTTAAACCGCCCGCGATGGGCGCGTCGCACGCCGCCGGCGTGACGTCGGCAGACGCACCCCTGTTCCAACACAACCGCAGTGATTGCAGTGGATTACGACCGACCGTGATCCCCAATTCGGATCACAACGTGATACACTCTCCCACCATTGATGTGGTGCGAAACTGATTTTTGTGCGCGATAATTCCAGTTATCGCGAGTAAAACGTCTTGATTCGTTCGCGTGGCCCGACACGGCAGGCCACACGATGTCAGCGCCAACCGGTGCTCCCCGTGCCCCCGCCGCCGCGTCGTTCACGCCGCCGTCGTAGCGCCCCCCGTGGGTAGGCGGCCTCTGCCATCCCTGCCGTTCATCACGTGGCAACCATGCTACAGACGCGCCGGGAGGATGGGTAGACGAGAACATCGCGGGTCGTTATGAGGGGGAACCCCCCATGTTGGTGGGCTGTCCGCTCGCCGGTCCTGTGCCCGGTCCCGGGAGCCCGCCGCGGCGCCGGCGCACCCGCTCAGCGGATCGACAGCAGGTACGCGCGCAGGTTCACGCGCCGCTCCACGCCGAGCTTGACGCGGATGTTGTTGCGGTGAAAGTCGATCGTGCTCGGCGCCCGCGACAGCATGGCGGCGATGTCCTTCGTGGTCAGGTTGCGCATCACCAGATGCGCGACGTCGGCTTCGGTCGCGGTCAAGGCCTGGAACACGCGCGCCATCCTCGTTGACAGCGACGAGGTGAGGGTCGTGAGGTGGGTCTCGATCAGGCGCACGTACTCCACGGCCGCGCGGTCGCGCTCCACGAGCCGCGCGAGCTTCGCCACATGCGGCAGCACCAGCGTATTGAGCTGTTGCAGCAGCTGCTCGTTGCGCGCCTCGTTGGACTGCTCGACATTGCCGAGCAGCACGCGCAGCGCCGTGTTGGCGTCCTGCAGTTCGCGGGTGCGTTCGACCACCTGCCGGGCGGTCTCGTCGAGCGAGTGCTGCAGGGCGGTTTCGAGCCGTCGGCGTTCGGCGATCTCGACCAGCGACCGCAGGGTCGCCTCGACCACGCCGGCGAACGCCAGCAGCCCCTCGCGGAACAGCAGCGCGTGGGCGTTGCGCTCGCGGTCGAGCACGCAGATTGTGCCGAACACCTCGCCGCTGGGCCATTTCAAGGGATAGCCGATGTAGAAGCGCATCCCGTCGGCCAGATCCTCGTTGGCCGCCCAGACCGGGTCGCGGGTCGCGTCCTCGACCACCAGCTCGCCGTCGTTGTCGAATACGCCCTGGCAATAGAGCACGGCGTGCAGATCGTACTCGCGCCCAACCGCGTAGGGGTTGCCCTCGGTGCGGCTACTCACCAGGACCGTGTGCGTCGGACGCTCGGTTTGCATGATCAGGCTCGCTGGCACCCGGGCGAGCCGTGCCGTCAGGTCGACCACGCGCTGCCATTCGGCCAGCGTCTCGGGCGGGATCTCGGGCAGCACGGTCGTCACGGCCGCCGTGCCGATGACCCACGCCGCCGGGCGGTGTGCGAAGGGGCCGGGGCCCGCCGCGCCCGCTCGGGCGGCCTCCCCCGGGGACGGGGACTCCTCATGAACGGCATACGCCATGCCTTCGCACGATTGAGGGGCATCTGGGAAGAATACCTGAATTGATATGGGGCACTGCCCCATATTGTTCGGGACATGGCGGCGGCGTGTCGCGGGGGCCGGGTACCGCGCGGACTGTCGATCCGTCGCCCGCTCACATTTCGTGTGAACATCCGCAATGCTGGGGACGCGCCGTCGGCAGCGACGACGCTGCGCATTTACCAGTCGACGGACGCAACGATCTCGACCTCGGACACGGAGCTGGGCAACGGCGCCCGCCACCGCTGCCTAACGCGCCCAGCGGTGCATGGTACGATCGGCCAACGCTGCCCCGCGCCGGCAGTCGCTCGCCTGGGTCGCCACCTGGGTCGCCAGCGCGTCCCAGGCCTCGACAGCCGCACGGTTCTCCGTGACGGCTCTGCGCGCTGCGTCAACGACGTGTGCGGCCCGCGCCTGGTGCGCGGCGTCGGACCGCGCCTCGTCCGCGCGGGCGATCGTGGCGCGCATGGCGTCCAGGCTCTTGCTCGCCCGAGTACTGAGTGTTGTTGCCGCTTTGAGATCGATGTCGGTCATGGGTGTGCTCCTGGTTCGTTCATCCGTCGGCCCGGCCGTGTGTGTGGGCTCGCGTGTGTGCTCACGCCGCGCCCACGTCTGACCACCACGGGGCGGCGCGAACGCCGTCCCGATCGGTGACGGACCTTCGTCCGCACCGCTCCCGTCTCGCCTGAGCATCGAGCTGTGGACACGCCCGCTGCAGGGCGTCGCAGACCGTCCGCCTCGCCGTGGCGTACCCGTCACGGATGCGGGTCGCGTTGATCGGCTCGCCGGCCCGACGGCCCGCCGCGCGACACGCCCTTAGATCGTCACGCGGTCGAGTCGGTGTATGTCCCATGTGTTGGTCTCGGCGTCGTAGCCGTTCACCACGGCGGCTTCTTCCACGAACCGCCGCCCGTCGCGGCGCGTCATGTGGATCACCAGGGCGATCCCGTCCACCACGCCCCGGCAGGTCACGTCCCACGGGAGATCGCCCCCACCCTGCATCGCGCAACTCGCCACGCGGGACAGGGCGCTCTCGGCGTTGTTCGCATGGACGGTGGTGAGCGAGCCGCCGTGTCCGGTGTTGAGGGCTTGCAACAGGTCGGCGGCTTCGCCGCCGCGCACTTCCCCGACGACGATGTGATCGGGCCGATGCCGCAAGGCGTGACGCACGAGGTCGCGGATCGTGACCGCGCCCTTGTGCAACCCCCGCGCCTCGAACCGGACACAGTTCGGGCGGTCAATCCGCAGCTCCAAGGTGTCTTCGATGGCCACGATCCGCTCGTCGTCGGGGAGCAGTTCGATCAGCGCGTTGAGGAGCGTCGTCTTCCCGCTCCCGGTGCCGCCACTGACGAGAATATTCCGGCGGGTGTGCAACACCCGCTTGGCCTCGTCGCGGATGTGCGCGGGGAGCGCGCCGTGTGCGACCAGCTGCGCCGCCGAAAAGGATCGTGTACCAAAGCGCCGGATGGTAATGGCGACGGACGGGCTGGCCGGCGGGACGCAGATGGCCACACGCGAGCCGTCGTCCAGGCGCGCATCGAGGATCGGTGTCGTGGCCGGGTCCAGGCCCAAGGGCCGGGCGATATGGATCGCCGCCCGCTCCAGCGCGGCCGCGTCGAGCGCGGGTGCCTCAATCGGTCGGAGCCGGCCATGGCCTTCCAGCCACACGTTGCCCGGCCCGTTGATCATGATTTCCGAGACGTCGGGATCGTCGAGCGCGGCCTCAAGCCCCGGCAGGAACGGTTTCAGGAGATCCAGTCCGTCGCCGCTCATAGCTGCCCGGTCCGTTTCGCGTGCCAGTACGGAAGGTCAGCCGGGAGGTAGTGGGGCTTCAGGTACACGCGTCGGGGTGGCAGGGACTGCACGCCGTCGTAGGGGAGACAGATCGCCTGACAGTTGCCGAGAAGCGCGAAGTCGCGCGGCTGAAACACGGCCTCGCGGTGGTCGGTGAAACTCTTGCTCGCGCCGACACTGCCGCGCCCGCCGCCGGCCTGAGCGGACAGAAAATTGATGCCGCTCTGCCGCGACGATTCGTTAATGGCGTAGGTGGCTTTGAGCTTGCGCACCTGCCCGCAGAGCTTCGAGGCGATCTCGGCGCTGGCCTCGTCGCTCAGGCTCAAAAAGATCCGCGTGCGGAGCGTTTGCAGGAGCGTCCGCCACGCCTCGGAGCTGCCCAGCACGGACCGCAACGAACTGATGGATTGTGTGGCGACGATGGGAATGACGCGGCATTGCCGGGTCAGCGCAAAGGCCTTCTCGTCGCCGCTCGGGTCGTCCTCCCCGACGGTGGCGAACGCCTGATATTCGTCACAGAGAAAGACAGCCGGCCGGACGTAGCGGCCGGGCGAGGCCTTCATCTGTGCCGGCCGGCGCAGGAGCGATTGGAGCCACGCATTCTTGAGCATGACGCCGATCGCCCGGGCGAGCGCGGGATTGGTGCCGGCGGGCATGTTGAGGGCGAGGACCTTGCCGTCGTCGATGAGGTGATCCAGCGGCGGCAGGTCCTGGCTGAACGCCGCGCCAGCCAGCCGGAGCGGCTCGCGGCCCTCGGCATCGGTCGGCCGCGGTGCCGCCGGGGTCGCGGCCGTTCCGCGATGCCGCCGCCTCTCGGGCGCGGGGGGACAAAACACGCGTGCAACCGACGGCAGATCGAACATCGACAGGAACACGGACACCCCTTCCACGATGCTCGACCGGATCTTGTTGTCGAGGGTGTTCCAGTCGTGGACGTACCAGCGGTGCACGGCGTCCACGCGGAGCCGGATGTCCGTCGCCGCCGCGCTCTCGATGCGGTCGATCTGATAGGGAATGTGGTGCTCGGTCAGGATCGCGATCGCGTCGGCGTGTCTCGCCGCAGAGAGGTGGGTCTCGTCCCCCGGCAGTGGCTGAAAGCCACAGGGTGTCAGGTCGTCCAGGTGCGCCCGGTAGTCCGTCGCCGCGACGATCAGCCACGTCTGCCCGAGGCTGGCTGCGAACGTCTGCGCCTGTTCGATGTTTCGCGCGAACAGCTCTTTGTCGATGGCGCAATGGTAGACGTCCTGCAGCGTCACCCATCCGCCCGGCAACACGCGGTACAGCTCGATGATCCACCGGACCAGATTCGTGTACGCCTGTTGCCAGAAGGGTTCTTTCCCCTTGCCGAAGAGTTGATTCAGCAGCGACGCCACGGTGTAGGCCAGCGAGTACGCATCGAGCCACGGCGCACTGAGCGGATTCCAGGTCATCCGGCCGTCGAGGCTCAGTTCCAGGTAGTCCTCCTCGCGGCCCAGTTCGGCGAGCATCCGGCGGATGTCGTGACAAAAATCCCCCTTCACTTCGAGCACGAGCGCGGCCACGCGGCGGTCGGGACGGTTGGCGTGCCAGCTGAAGAGTTGTCGCGCGAAGGGGTGCATACACGCGGAGGTCTTCCCGGACCCGACGGCGCCCACAATCACCACGCCGGTATAGAGCCCCCGCTCCGGGATCAGGAGCCAGTCCGGGGTGGCACTCTCCAGCAGTTTCACCGGGTGGTGGACCTCGCCGATGACGATGGCCGGGCCGTCGGAGGTAGGCGAAAGTGGCCAGCGCGGCAGGCGGGCGCGGCGTCCCACGCCGACGCCCAGCCGGGCGAACCAGATCCGGCACGTGCTGATGAGCAGCTGGCCAGCCAGAAACACGGCCACGCCTGGCGCGACGTAGTACCAGGCGACCACGGCCGTATAAAAGTTCGGGGTGTCGTACCGCACCAGGACCGCCACGGGATCACCCACGGGGAACGGTCCCGGCCACGTGACCGCGCAGACGCCGGTCACGCCGCCGATGACGATACAGACGCGAATGAGTCGGTCAAGCATGACGCACCTCGTTTGCGTGTTCGCTCGCGCGCCTGGGCGGGCGGCTGAGCCTTCCCGCAGGGATACATCCGGACGGGAGCGACCCCCCTGTGGCGGGTGGGGTGTGTTGCACCGGGTGTTGCACCCCCCTCGACACCGTGCCGCGCCAGCGGCACACACGGGGGGGTCGCTCCCGTCTTGTCCCTCCCCGCTGGCGCGGCTCGGGCGAGACGGGCTAGGACGAAAAACCCGAACAGCGACAGCCCGAAATAGACGGGGGGGATGTTGCACCCCCCCACCGCTCTGTGTTGCACCCCCCCCTCTGTCGGTGCAACATCTGGCGTGACCCCCGCCGTGACCCTCACCGTGACCCCGGACGGGTCCAGACGACCGGCTACACGCGCACGCCTCACGTCACTGCCTCGGGGCTGATGAGCCGGAGCGTGCTCCACGTCGTCGAGCGGTCAATCGCGCCGTGCCGGGTGTCGGGTGCGGAGATCCCGGCGGGGAGTTTGTAGAGGACGGACAGCCGCTCCGAGGCCGCCTGAAACCCGCCGGCCGCGCGGATGATCGTGCGGTCGCCGTGGTCGATGCCCTGCTCCAGCCGCGCGATTTCCTGCTGGATGTCCGGGTCGGCTTTGGTCGGCCCAATCGGGTCCGCCGCGCCCTGGCCGTCGCCGTCGCGCGTCCAGGTCTTGAGCACCGTCTCGGCTCGGTTGGCCGCCTCCGCGCCCATGCCGATCGCGACGATCTGCACGGCGAAGGTCCGCGCCCGCAGCGCGGCCCAGAGCGGCGCGTGCGCCACGCCCCACGCGCGCAGTTCGCTATCGGTGGTCAGCCCCGGATCGACGTAGGCAAACGTCGCCGCCTGCTCGTCCACGGCGACGGGGAACTTGAGCGCAAAAAAGCGTTTCTGCGCCGTCGCGCCCTCGCCATACGTCCGGTACGGCAAGACGGCTCGGTCGATGCCCAGCGCCTCAAACCGCTGCACTTTCTCCGCTTCGGTCGGGAGCCAGCCCAGCGTCGGCCGCTCGATGACGTAATCCAGCGACAGCAGCCGCCGCATGAGCACCGGCGTGGTGGTGTGCGTCGCGCCTCGACGGTGGCGGACGTCTGGAATCTGCAGCGCCCGGTAGATCGATTTGTGGGTGATGTGCACGGCCACCGCGCCGCCGGGAAAGATGGCCCGGTCGTCCTCCACCGCCATCTTTTTCTCGACCAGGGCGCGGACACACCGGCTGGCCGCGACACGGGACGGGTCAGCAAGCACATAGCTCAACTGCGAGCGCGTAAAGACGCCGCTGTGGAGACAGACCAGGGCGATCCACTCCGCGTCGGCGCTGGTCCAGCCGAGCGCCGCGAGCGCCGCCGCGCGGACCTGTACGTGGGGGATCGGCGCGGGGCTCGTCATCCCGTCACCAGGGCGCGGTCGCCGCGCAAATACGTGACGATGATCCCCATCGGGTTGACGATCATCAGCTCGGGGTCCACGGTGTCCAGGAACGTGAATTGAAGGGCCAGGGTCCAGCGGTCGCGGCCCACTTCGGCGCCGCCGACCAGGCGCACCAGATCAAAGTCCGCCGTCGCTCCGTGGGGGGCGTGCTGGTTGGCCTGGATGCGGAGGATCACCCGTTCGACTTGCAGCTCGTCGCGGGCGGCGCCCGCCGCGAGCATGGCGACGTTCTCCCCTTCCACCCGGAACGCTTCATTGGCCAGCCCGGTGGTGAGAAACCGCAGGGCGCGCGGCCACGCGGTTTCCACCGTCGCCGCCCGCCGGCTGTAGTAGTCGTCAATGAAGCGGTGCAGAAAATATTTGGTCGTCGGGTCCAGGGGATCCGCCTGGGCTTCGACGGTCTCATAGGCCAGCGCCTCCGCGCGGCCGACCTCGTCCACGCGGACGACGATCGGTCGCGGCAGCTCGACCGACGACAGCCGGACGATGATCACCACGAGCAAGACACAGAGCCCGGCGAGTCCCATCGAGAGCACTCGGAGATGCCGGTTGCTGTGGACCGCCTCGCCCCAGATGTCGGCGTAGGTCTGCCCGCTGTCCTGTTCAGGTGTGCTCATTTCATTCCTCCTGCGGCTTTGCCGGCGAGCGCGGCTTTCCCGCCGGACGCCGCCAGCATGACCACGCCGGTCAGCCCGCCTCCCCCGCCGCCGCTGCCACTGACGAGCATCCCGGCTAGCTCGCCTACCTTGAGGGCCGCCAACACGCCCGCGATCATCAAGGGGAAGACAATCAGCAGCCAGCCCACCATCTGTTCGGGACTGTCGAGCACCGCGTTGTCGGAAAAACTCGTGACGTACCCCAGCCCGACGCCCAGAAACACGCGCATCACGGCGCCGGCGATCGCGCCGTAGAACGCGAACGTGATCATCGAGCGAAACCAGCCCCAAAACAGAAACGCCATCGGCTCAAACACCAGCCACGGGATCAGCATGGGACCGACAAACGTGAGAATCAGAATCGCCACTTGCGCCCAAATCACCTGGGCGTACGTGACGGCGTAGAGGACCAGCAGACAGAGCATGACGAACCCCATCATCAGGCTGCCGATGACGAGCGTGGCGAACGCGCCCGCCCCCGACACGATGAGGTCCGTCCAGCCGACGCCGGCCCAGGCGTCGGCGACATTCGTGGTGTGTTGGTCGACCATGATCGCCATCTCGGTACGCATGGCGGTGACGATGTCGGACAAGAAAAAATCCATGAGCCAGTTGCCGCCGGCGGCGATCATGCCGGGGAAGGTGAAGCCCACGCCGGGGATCGGCGTGGCGTAGAAAGTGAGCATCACCCAGGGGATCCACAACCCGATCACCAGTTCCACGATCGTCCACATCGCGAACGTGCCGGACATCGCGATTTTCAGCCCGGTCCAGACGACGACGATTGCGGCCAGGCCGCGCCAGAGTTGGTTCCCGGCGTTGAGGATCGTGGGGCCGTTGGCCTCCACAATCTCGTCCATGACGGTGTCGAGAAACCCTTTGAAGTGGTCCACATCTTCCGGCGGGATGTTGGTCGGGACGTTCGGATCGATCTGAATCTGCGCGCCGGCCGTGGCCGCGCACAGCAGGAGGGCCGCGCAGAGGAGGCCGACGCGCATCGTCGTCATGGGAGGCACCGTCCCCGTTACTGCCCCGCCCCGCCGTACAACGCCGTCAGACGCAGGCGCAGCCCCGCGCCGCCGTCGCTGTGCGCGGCCATGCCGGCCAGGCGCCGGTCGTAGGTCTGCCGCGCGAGCCGTTGCGCGTCGAGGCGCGCGGCGTCGAGTTCGCGCCGCCGGGCCTCGGCCGCCAGCGCGTCCGCCGCCGCCTGCGCGGCCTGGAAGGCCTCCAACTGCGCGACCGCCGCCGAGACCTCACCGCTCGTGATGAGCCCGGCCACCTGCGCCTGTTGCAAGGCCGTCGGGCTGAGGTTCGTTTGCGTGCGGATCTTTTCGTAGGATTCGAGCGCTGATGTCACCGCTGCCGCGGCTTGTGCCGCGGCGTCGTTGACGGCGTAGTTGAGGGCCGTGCGCTCCGCGCCCCGTGCGCTGCGCTGCCGGTAGGTCGTCGCGGCGCGGCTCGCCAGGGACACGGGACGATCCGCGTAGTGCTGCAGGACGTCCGCCTCGGTCACGGTCGCGGTGGCGCGCAGGCGGTCGCGCCAGTGGTCGGTCAGCGGGGTACCGTCCGTGCTGAACAGGTCGAGCGCGTCGACGAGGTCGGCCGCGTCGGTGTGCGCAAAGTCCGCGCGCCACGTCAGCCCGGCCCCCACGAGCTGGCCGGGGAGCGCCGACAGATCGGTGAAGGCGTCTTGGAGCGCACCGATTTCGCCCAGCGTGGACTGCCGGATGTGGTCGTACTGTTCTTTGAGCTTGTCAAACTGTTCGCGCATGCGCGAGAGCTGCGTCACGCTCTGCGCGATCTGCGTCCCTTGGTTGGCGATGATGGTGACGCGCTGCGCGAGCGCCGCCACGTCGGGGAGCCCGAAAATGGCGTGTGTGGTGGTCGTCCAGAGTAACGGGGTGAACAGTACGATCGTCCAGAGGATCATCTTCTTCATGGGTCTGCTCCTTGTGTGTCGGGTCAGGCCGAACGCGGGACAAGAACATCGGACGTGAGCCAGATCCGTAGCCGGTGGCCGGCGCGGATCGTGATCGTGGGAAGTCGATTGAGAAAGCGATCCAGGATGGAGGTCGCGCCTTGCGCGAGGCCCTGTCCCGCCCCCGCGCGTACGCCCTCGACGCCGCCGGCATAGGGGTTCGACCCGCGCAAGGTCAACCCCGAGATCAGGCCGACGGCCCCGACGCTGGCGAACATGGAGAAGTAATGCCGGTTCACTTGGTCTTTGAGCGCGCCCTCGCCGATCTGATTGAGGCCCGTGAACGCCAAATTCACCCATCGGCCATCCGGGAAGATGAGCCGGTGAAACCCCACGGCGAGGCGTTCTTGATCACGCCCGCCGACGGCGGCGGCGGATCCGACAACGCGCGCCCCGCGCGGAATCACAATCCGCTGCCGGTCGGCCGAGTAGTGCGGCACGGCCACCGTCGCGAGGACCGGGCCGGGAAAGTCGCCATTGAGCTGGGTGACGAGCACGGCCTCGACAAACGTCCCTTCATAGATCCGCTCCCATCCTGGGGGGGTGTCTGGGGCACGCACGATGGCGGGGTTCAGGGGATCGCCACGCGGGACGGTGGCGCCGCTCGTCGGCCCCAGTGGGGACGGTTCCGGCGTGGGGGGTGGCAACTGCAACCCAGCCGGCATCATCTGTTGGCTGGCCGCGAGCCCTGCGTCGAGCCCCGCTCCGCCGGTTTGTTGATCGAGGGCCTGCAACGCGGTCAGCGTGTCCAGGAAGGTCGTTGGGCCGGCGGGGAGCGGCGTACTCGCGTCGGGGCTCCCGGCGCTGCCCAACGAGGCGGCGGGCGCGCCAGCATCGGCGGGCGCCGCCGGGGGGGCGCCCGCCGGCGTGCGGTAGCTGATCGCGACAGAGTCACTCCGGATCGATCGGGTCCGTCGCTCGATCGCTTCCAGCCGCAGGATTTCGCGGAGGTCCGCCTCGGCCTGGGTCACGGCGACGATGGGGCCGGCGGCTGCCGCGCCCGTCAGCGTCTCGCCGGTCGTGGGGTCAAAGGCGGGTGTGACCTGGCCCCCGGTGAGAGTGTCGCGTTGCGCGCCGAGCGTCCGATCGGCGGCGTTTCGTTCCAGCGCCGCGCGCTGCTCGATGTCGGCCACCCGCGCGCCCAACTGCGCGCCGGCGCGCGGGCCCGCCGGGGCGTCGGCCGCGGTGACGGGCTCGGGCTCGGTCGGCGTGGTTGAAAAGAACGTGGTGACCAGGAACAGCACGGCCAGCATGAGGGCGATCACCACGCCGGCGATCCGCGTGATGATGCCTGTATTGAACGCACCCGTGGCAGGCGCGGTGAGCCGGGTCCAGTTCGGCATGGCCTTAGTCCAGGTCGTCCAGGTTGACCTTCCAGCCGGCGCGTTCACGGCCGATCTGGAGCCAGCCGCGCCCGACGAGCCGGCGCACGATCAGAAGTCCATCCTCGTGAAGGTCGTACGGGATGAGCGACGGTTGCCCGTCTGTGTTCTCGTAGAGGGCAGGCGTTTCCTGGGCGGTGCTTCGCACGTACGTAAACTGCCCGTCGTGCCACATCCCTTCGACCAGGAACGGCCAGCGCGCCGCCTTGTCGTCAAGCTGGTACGGAAACTTGAGCTGTGTGGGATAGGTCGACCGAAAACGATCGACCTGGGCGATCGCGTCCTGGCGCATGGCGGCGATTTGGGTCTCGGCCTCGGTCTGCGCCGCGAGCACGGCGGCCTGACTCTGCTCGGCCATGAGCTGGTATTCGGCCACGCGCGCGCGCGCAACGAACGCGGGCACGTGGCCGGCGCCGGCTGGTGCCGCGTCGGCGGCGAGGATGCGGACGACCAGGTGCGGGGGCACGGCCCGCTCGGTCACGAGGAACGTATAGATGCGTCCAGACTCACAGACGAGCGCGACATTGGTGGTGACGCGCTCGCCGATCGGCTTGAGGAACGCGAGATTCGCCGCGCCGGTCAGGTGCCAGTACTCGGAATCCCCGACGATGAAATCGAGGATGGTCTCATGGGCCGGGAGGTGAATCACGGTGGTGTGCCGGATGCGCGCATTGACGCGGATGATCTGATCGGCGACGTCGTCCAGGCGCAGCACGGACGCGCCGCCGAGCTCCGCGTCGGCGGGCGCGGCGTTCGGTGGGTCCGCGGGCGCTTGTGCGCGGGCGGGTGCCGGCGTGAGCCAGAGGAGCGCGACGATCGCGGCGACGATGCGTGGTGGTGGGGTCATGGGGTCTTCGTCCTTTCGTGTGGGCCGGCGGGATAAGCAAGGTGGTTCAGCGCGGCCTCTAGGCCATAGCGTTCGACAGCCTCCGCGCGCCGGGCGCTATCGCGCGCGGATGAGGTGTAGAGCCAGTACGATTCGGGATCGACCTCCAGTCGCACGGTCGCGGCCATGTTCGGGCGACGGAGGTAGAGCTCCTGCTTGCTGACGAGCCCCCGGATGGTCGCCATCTCAGACGGGTTCAACCGGAAGATCTCAGCGGCCGTGTCGGGTAGCTCGGGGTTGGCGAGAAAGAGCTTGGTCGGCATGGACTCGAGGAGCGCCTCGGCCCCGGCGGTGCCGGTCACGTCCACGGTGCTTTGGGTCGCCATGATGAGCGCCGCGTTTTTCTTCCGCCACGTCTTGGCGGCTTCGGCGAGATAGGCGAGAACGGCCGGGTCGCGCAGGTAACGCCACGCCTCGTCCACCACCATCAGCTTCACGCGCCCGGCTTCGTCGGGGTGCTCCAGGGTGAGCCGCAAGCGTTCGAGGAGGTAGAACAGCGCCGCCTCGCAGAGATCCGCATGCTCGGCGGCACCCGCGAGATCGATCACCTGCCAGTCGGCCAGCTCGAGATCCTCGCCGTCGGCGGGGTTGTCGAAATACCGCCCCCAGGCGCCGGATCCATGCCAGCGCCCCATCGCCGGCCACATCGCGGCCGGCAAGGATTTCACCAGCACGGTCATCGTCCGGCGGGCCGGCGGGAACGCGTAGAGGTCTTCGATGCGGGCGCGGATCTCGGACGGGTCCGGGCCGCTCACCGTCCAGCCACCGATCCGGAGCAGCCGCAGCATCCAGCCCGTCAGAAATTGCCAGGTCCGCTCGGAGGGCGGCAATGAAAACGGCCGCAGCCGGAATCCCCCGCCGCCGCTCGTGTCGTCGGGCGAGAGTTCCAGATACCCGCCGCCGAGGAATCGCGTGATCCAGCGGTACGAGCCCCCAAGGTCCAGGATGAGGATGCGCGGGTGGTACTGCAGGGCTTGGACGAGCAGGAAATTGAGCGTGAACGATTTGCCTGCGCCGGTGGCGCCGAGGACCAGTGTGTGGCCGACGTCGCCATGAAAGAGGTCGTAGTAAAAGGGCGTCTGCCACTGGGTTTCGAGGATGGCGAGCGCCGCGCGGCCCAGGTGCGGGCTCCGCGCCTGGCCGACGGGCGGGCCGTAGATCGGCGCGAGACACGCCGCCGCGCCCGCCGACAGAAACACCGATCGCACCTGGCGCTTCCGCAGTTGCGCCGGCAGCCGGCAGAACCACGCGGGGAGCTGGCCGTAGCCCTCGCGGATGACCTTGGCGTCGTGTGCGGCAAAGATGCGGAGGATGTCGCCGTCGAGGCGTTCGGTCTGCTCGAGGGGGCCGTGCAGGGCGATCGTGAGCGCGAGATCGCCGTAGGCGACACCCTCGGTTTCCAGCTCCACCAGGGCATCCCCCAAGCGGCCCGATTCCACCTCGGCCGCGCGATCCACCATCGCGTTGGCGCTGCCCTCGGTCTCCTGGACGTGCGCCATCATCGAATAGCGCTTACTGAAGTAGTGGCGCTGCGCCCCGCGAATCTTCCGGCGCGCCGCGTCCAGATCCCACGGACGCCATTCGAGCGAGACGGTCATCACGCTGTCGAGGCAGTAGAGGTCGTTGAGGAGGTTCGCCGTCGCGCGGCTCGGCGGGGACAGGAGCGAATACAGAATGACGGGGTCCCCGTCCAGGCGCAGATGCCGGCGTTCGGCTTCCAGCTCACTGGTGGCCAGCCGCCAGTTCATCCCGCTGCCAGTCGCCCCGTCCCATGGCGTGCCGCCGGGTTTGTTAATCAGTGCCGAGAGCAACCGGGAGCCAGCGTGCGCGGGGAGCACCTCCAACGGGGTGAGGTCTGCCACGAGCGTCCGCGAGGCATCGACCAGTTGCCGAAAGCGGCTGGCCGCGTCCTCGATCTGCTCCCGGAGGTAGATGGACTCGTGCGGATTGCGCCGCCGCTCCAGCCAGGTGGTGACGTAGGTCTTCCACCAGGGCTGCTGGTGCCGGCCCGTCGCGGCCGTGCGGAGCCGGGGGTCGTAACACCACGCGAGATAGGTCTCGATCGATTGCACCCGCGAGGCGAGAAACGCGCGGCGTTTCCGTTGCCCGAGATCGGCGACGGCTGACAGCCCGGTGTCGGCATCGGGGAACACGGCCGGCCGACGCAGCAAGTAGACGTAGATCCGGGTTCGGGCGTCGACGCCGCTCAACATCCGCTGCCAGCGATCCAGCACGGCATCCAGTTGGGCCGGGGTCCGGCCGTCCAGGACGGTCGGCGACAGCCGCGCGAGCGTCACCAGCTCACCGCTCCGGGTGAGACACGTCCGGTCGTCGGGGAGCCAGCCCCAATACGGCAGCTCGTCGGCGAGCGCGCCGGCCGCGTGGTGCTCGGCCACGTCACGGTCGGTCGTGGTCATGATCGGACCAACCGCCTCGGCGCGGTGATGCGGACGTACCAGGGCTGTGCCGCCCACTTCGCCGGGTCGTAGCGCGTCTTGAACCGCACCGACTCGCGGAGAATCGTGAGCATGTGCGGGTCTTCCCGCCACGCCCACCAGCCCACGCCGTACAGGACACAAAAAATCGACGCGCCGACAAGGATGGAGTTGATCGCGTTCCACATGGCCAGCCCAAGCGTGGCGCTGAGGAGAAACCAGCGCCGTTCGACCCCCATCAGGGTGAGGGGGGCGGATAGCGCGGGATAGGCGCGCCAGACGTGTGCGCCGGTCACGAAAACAACCAGGTGAGGAAGTTCGCCGCGCCCATGCTCATCCCCAACCCGAACACGATCCCGGCCAGGGCCTTCTTGCTCCCGCCTTCGCCAAACGCGAACATGAGCCCGCCGACGACAATCGCGATCAGGGACAAGCCCCGTGCGATCGGCCCGGTGAAGGCTTGTTGCAGCACGTCGATAGCGCTGAGCCACGGACTGACGCCCTGGGCAAAGATCGGGGCGTCGAGGATGCCGACAAGGACGGCGACAAGAAGCGCTCGCAATACATTCCGCTGCATGATGGGTCTCCTACTCTCCACAGATGGCGCGTTCGGTCACTCCTGAAAATCTCCCCGCTCCTGCTGTTGCATCTGCTCGGTCAACTCGGGATCGCCGCCCGCGCCGCGCCGGATCGACCGCTCCACGAGATCCACCTTGCGTCCGAGATCGGCCAGCCCCATCGCCCTGGCGCTCGCGTAGATCACACACACCAGCGTGACGATGCTGAGCCCGCCATAGGTGGCGAGCGCCAGCCAGTACTGGGTGGCCAGGACGCGGCTGTGGGGGGCGAGGTACGCGAACGATGGGCCGGCCAGGAGCGCCGTGAGCGCGAGGATCGTCACGGTCAACCCGACGGCGACATAGATGGGTTGCATCAGCTCACAGCTCCACCGACCCATCACGGCCGGGCTGTGCGGCCCCGCCGCCGCTGCCGCCGCCGCTGTCGATCGCGCGAGCGATATTGCGCAGGGCGCGGCCGCTGCTGCCGTGCAGGGCAAAGCCCGCGCCGGCCTTCGCCGCGATCGCCGCCGCGTGGTAATGCTCGGACGCGACCTCAACATTCACCCGGCCGCTCCGCCCCTCGCGGTCCTCGAGTTCGAGCTGCGCGTCGGGATACTGCACGCGGTCCTCGCGTACGGGGAGCTCCAGTGCCTGCGCAGCCGTCCGCCGCGCCTCGTCGGCCGCGCGCCGCCCGCCTGCCGCGCGCGCCGTCTCGGTGGCCCGCGCGACGACCTGTTTCAGTTCGGCGTCGATGCGGACGCGGGTCACGCGCCCCCCCGCGGCCTCGATGCGCGCCTGTTCGTGCCTCGCGGCCCGATACACGGCCGTGTCATGTGCCAGCTCGGCCGGCTTCACCAGGCCGCTCCAGGTCTGTTGACCGGCGTCGTGGCCGACGTCCCGGGCGACCTGCTGGGCCACGCGCGCGCCGGCCGGCGTGGCGGTCAGCACGGTGTAGGTGCCGCCGTGCGGCCCCTCGGCCTGGTGCTCGCGCACGAGCCCCCGTCGGACCAGCTGATCGACGGCCCGCCGGGTCGCGTACGGGTGGCCGTCAAAGTGCTGTTCGGAGAGGTCTTGGTACGAGACGGCGCGATACAGCCCCACGTCGGCCGTCGCCGCGCGCTTGCGCGCGCCGATGCGGCGCGCCGGCTCTCGCGCGTCGTACTCCCGACGATGACCGGTCCGCCGCTCGTCGCGAGCCCGGTCCTCGCCGGGTCGCGCCTTCGGCTGCGGCTCGTCGCGCAGCCGGGGCGTGGGGGTGTCCTGGCGGGGCGGCGCCTCCCGCGCCGGCCGAGCCGCCGGGGTGTCGTCGCGGAAGAGATCCAGGCGCTCAAACATGGCGGATGCCTAGCGGCTCATCCCCCCGTCCCGCGCCTGCTGCTGCTGTTGTTGTGGCTGCGGTGTCGGCGCGTGGCTGATCTGCGGGCTCCGCGCCGGGGTATATTTTTCGGCCAGCTCGCCGTGGTGCTGCTCGGTCGCCTGGGCGCGGTCGCGGACGGGCCGGACGAGATAGTCAGAGATGCGTTGGGCGTCCGCCGCGGCCTTGTAGATTTCCTTCGAATCCTGTTCCAGTGCCTTGAGCCAGCCCTCCACGTACGCCGCACCGCGGCTCCCGTCGTGGCCGATGCCGATCCGCTCGCCGGTCATCATGGCCGACATCTCGGCCCGGAGTTCCTCGCGGGCGTACTCGACGCTGCCAAAGTTCCCGACGCCGGTCTTCAACGTCTCGCGGTCCATCCGATCGGGGTGGCCGGTCGCGTGGCCGAACTCGTGCATCGCGGTTTGGTAGTACCCATTCGCGGAGGCGAACTGGTCCCGTTCGGGCAAGGTCACGCGATCGGTCTGGAGGTTGTAGAACGCGCGGTCGCCGCGTTCATGGGTCACGGCAACGCCGCTCTCGCGGATGACCAGCTCGGCGGCGTGGTGGCTCTGCCACTCTGGTTGCGGCTCGCCCGTGCGCCGTTCGAGCTTTAAGCCATCGGCTTGTTCGACGTTAAAGACGTGGTAGCACCGGACCATCGGCGGGCGGGTGCGCTCGTGTGCGCTGTCGGGGGCCTGGCCCGTCTTCTCCGTGTCGGGCGCGCCGGGCGCCTGCTGCGCCTGCCGCTCGTCGTCAAACTTGTAAAAGAGGACCGGCGTGGCCTTCTCGCCGGTGCGGACCTGACCGCCCATGTCCTTGATCTGCTTGTAGGTCGCCCACCGGTTGTCGCTGTAGCCTTTGGCGGTTTGGGTGACGCTCAAATAGACCGAATTCCCGCCCCGGTACGGCTTCTTGGTGGCGACGTTTTCCGGCAGCCGCCGCTCGCCGGGCTTCCAGGGCTTTTGCCACGGCGCCACGCCCTGCTCGATCTGGTCTTTGAGCTTGCCGGCAAAATCGGCGTGGTAGTCGTCTTGACTCCACGCGGGTTTCTGCGCCGCGGCGTTCTTTCGGCCCCACGCCATCAGCGACCACCTTCCGCGCGCCACGCGGCATCGCGCCAGTCCGACTCGTCCACGATGTCCTGTGTGTCGGAGTTGTCCGTGTCCGTGAGCCCGTACTCCGCGCGCACCTCATCGGACGCGAGGACATACAGGCCGATCATGAGCGCCCGGCCCAGTTCCTCGGCCGTGTCCACGGCAAGGGCCTCCTCGCCATCTACGGTGATGTGCCGGATCATGTCGACCACCCTTTCTCTGTGGGACGGGGTGTGCGTCCCCGTGCCGAGTACCCGTCGTCCGTATCCGCCGTGCGCCGCTTCTGCCGCGGCGCGCCAGCCGCCGCCCCAGCAGCGGTCCGCCCGCGCCCCCGACCGTGACCCACGGCACGAACGCCGCCGTCCGCCATCCTGAGACGGGTCATGGTTGGAGCCCCCGCTCCGTGGCCGCGATCGGCCGGCGTTGCGCGATCCGCGCGGTGAGCCACGCGTGCACTTCAGCCTCGATCCAGCCCACGGCACGGCCCCCGAGGGGCACGGGGGCGGGAAAGGTGCCGCACGAGACGCGGTGATAAATCGTGCTGCGCGACAGACCCGTGCGGGCCTTGACGGTCGGAAGTCTCAGCATCGTGTGCGGCATCGTCACCCTCTCGCCGTGTAACCGAACTTCCACCACCGTAGCTGTGCGCGTTGTGCGCGAACAGAGGGGGCCGGCGACCCCCGGTGCCCAAAACGATCAATGAATACGGGCCTCGGCGAGCAGGGCGCGCGGCGACTTTCTGGAGGCGGCCGATCGAGGGCAGACGTAACGCCTCTGAAATCAGAGAGATAGAGAGAGTGAGTTGGGCGCAAACTTTCCGCCCAACTTTTTTTGCGATCTCCGGGCTCGACGGATCGCCTCATTCCAGCCGTGGTCTGGGAGCGTGACGACCAGATGAGTGGGCCTGCCGCGAAGCCCCGTTAAATCATCCCGGCGACAAACGCCTGCGCCCGCAGGCGGGCGATGGGGTCGATCTGCGCGGTTCGGTGGCGGCAGTCCCAACAGCGCAGGCGGTTGCGCGGCTCATCAGTTGCAAGCGCCCGGGCAAACGGCAATTCGGTACCTGGAAGGGGCGGATCGTGATCGACAACAGTTTCTTCGACCCGCTCCCGGAGACCGAGTTGTCCGCTTGGGAGGCGTGAGCTCCTATGCGGCTCCTGCTCGACACGCACGCCTTCCTGTAGTGGCTCACCGGAAGGGAACGGTTGTCGGACGCCGCCCGGGACGCGATCACAGACGAAGCGAACGCAATATTGGTCAGCGCGGCGTCGGCTTGGGAGATGGCCACTAAACAATCGTCTCGGGAGACTCCCGGGAGTCGGGGATCTTGTACTCGACATGGCCAGCAGCGTCGCTGGCCAAGATTTCGAAGAGTTAGCGATTACGGTCGGCGACGGCGGGCGGGCCCGAAGACTCCCGCGTCTGCACGCGATCCCTTCGACAGAATGCTGATCGCACAGGCCCGGACGCGCGACCTTGTGCTCGTCTCGAATGAAACACTCTTTGACGTGTATGGCGTGCGGCGCCTCTGGTAAGCAGCGGTGGTGCGCGAATACTGCTCCTCCGGTCGGTGCTGGTGACATGCTTGGAGTCTTGACGTCCGAGCACGCACGAGACCCTCGCCCTTACTTGGGCGCAAATCACGGATATCCTGGACCTGGCTTACAATCCTTGACAAATGGCGAAGTCGACATCCATCGAATGGACGGACCACACATTCAATCCGTGGTGGGGATGCACGAAGATTTCTCCTGGCTGTGAGCACTGCTACGCCGAAGGTTGGGCACGACGAGTCGGCGAATCTGTGTGGGGTCACAAGCAGCCACGCCGCTTTTTCCGCGATTCACACTGGCACCAACCTCGTGCCTGGAACGCCGAGGCCGCTGCGAAGCGGCAGCGCCGGCGCGTCTTCTGCGCTTCGATGGCGGATGTCTTTGAGGATCGCCGCGATCTGGACGCCGCTCGGGAGCGCCTGTGGGAATTAATCGCCGATACACCGCACCTCGATTGGCAGCTGCTGACGAAGCGACCGCAGACCGTGCAGCGCCTGGCACCCTGGGGAGAGAACTGGCCAATTAACGTCTGGCTTGGCACTACTGCCGAGGATCAGGACCGCGCTGACATCAGGCTCCCGATCTTGCTTCGCGTACCGGCGAGGGTGCGCTTTCTATCGTGCGAACCGTTGATTGGTCGGATCGATTTGTCGGCACTCGTTCGGAACGAACGAGAGATCAACTGGGTCATCGCCGGCGGCGAGAGCGGCCCCGGCGCGAGACCGATGGATCCATCTTGGATTCGTAGTCTGCGTGACTTTTCCCGACAACTCAGGATCGCCTTTCATTTCAAGCAGTGGGGCCACTGGACGCCGACCCGCCCGGATACCACGACCGCCAGGGCCACCATGCTGACCGATGGCGTTGTACTGTATGCCGTCGGCAAGAAGCTCGCCGGCCGACAACTGGACGGCAAGACGTGGAATCAGCTGCCGACGGTTCAGCCCTGATGGAGCAGAAAGATCAACCGCTGCTTTTCGATCCGTCCGATCTTCCGCCGGCTTGCGCCAAGACGGGCGGCCACATATTCAAACCGCTCACATACCCTTTGTGGACCAAACACAAGGCCACGCTGATCGCCAGATACCTCTACTACTTCGTGTTGATCACGAAGCACGGAACATATATCGATGGATTTTCTGGCCCCCAGAATAATCATTCGGAGATGTGGGCCGCCAAGTTAGTGATCGAGTGTAAACCGCGCTGGTTGCGGCATTTTCACTTCGTGGAGATCGACGGGAAGAAGATTGCCGCCCTCGAAGCACTGAAGGCAGTCGAAGATGCTGCGCCCGCGCGCACGAGGCGCTCGGTCGACATCTATCACGGGGACTTCAATACAGAGCTCGATAACATTCTCTCAGCTGGTTCGATCAAACCGAAAGAGGCGGCATTCTGCTTGCTCGATCAGCATACGTTCGAGTGTCATTGGAAATCGCTCGAACGGCTCGCGGCCTACAAGCCCGCTGGCAGTCACAAGATTGAGCTTTTCTACTTTCTGCCGATTGGTTGGATCGGTCGGGCTCTCGCTGCCACCAAGGATGAGGCGCTGATTCGTGACTGGTGGGGTCGACCCGATTGGCACATGTTGCGCGATCTGACCAACACGCAGCGGACAGAGGTCTTCGTCGACCGGATCAAGAAGGAGCTGGGCTACGAGTCTGTCGTTCCTTGGCCTATCTACGAAGAGCAAGGAGGTCGCCGGATCATGTACCACATGATTCACGCCACCGATCACCCGGAAGCGCCGAAGCTGATGCGTCGAGCGTATGTCCGCGCCGTTGATCCCATTGAACCGATCGAACAGCTGAAGCTCGCCTGGGAGGCGGGCACTATCGAAGCCTGATTCAGTCTGATCCGATTTGAGCGCTTCGCTCAAGGCTTCAGGTTGTACCCTGAACGGCTCGACACGCAATTGGGGACGCTGCCCTGGCTAGTCGGCCCTGAGTATACCCACAAGGGTCACAAGCGTCGCTCAGCGGATGACAGACTGCGCACGTGCTGCAGAAACTGCAGAATAAAGCGGTTGACATCCGGGCCATAGCGCCGTCAAGTGGTCGGATACACTTTCGAAATGGGAACGCTGCAAGCCACCGGTACAGCTCAAGAACGCGAAGATGGGCTGAGGCGGAACTGTCTCGATTCGATCGCGCACGCGCTGGCGCATTTCAGCGCGAGCCACAACGACGACTACGGTTTCCATAATCAAAAGTGGGCAATTTTAAGCGTAGCGCATGCCTCCGAGGCGTTTTGCAATCTTCTGCTTCTTGCCCTGGACCAAGGACATCCGAACCAGAGGAAATATCCTGGTTTGACGAAGGCGATCAACCGGCTTCAAAACAACGGGTCACCGAAGCTATCATGCGTTGAACGATACGCCATTAAAAGGGTCTTTCCGGGCCTTGAGAAGCAGCGGAATGAGTTAATGCATCGACAGGCACCAGTCATGCTCGATATGCAGCAGACGGCGCTGGCGCTGCTCGTGCTTCTCTATCTAATGAGACGGAGAACTGGCACCAGGACAAACGATTTATTCGACCAACATCCGCCGATTGAACAGGATGTCGTCGATGCACTCGGGCTTGAACGACAAGATGCATGGTTCACGATGGCCGAGCAGCTGATGCTAAAGGATTACGGCCCAGAGCACCTTGAGCACTGCGAGAATTGTGGGCGTTTCGCGCTGACACCAGACATGGGGTGCCAAGCTTGTTTTGCCGACGATTAGGTTTGAGAACCCCAGCCTGAGGCACCCAATCTTATTCGGCACCGACTATACGACCCCAATTCACTATGGCGCTCACTACAGACAGACGTCTTTCTGTTGCTTTCTTGGGGGATGTCCCGTGCGCTGTTGAAACTCGGCGGCGGCTCGGGTGAGATTCTACGCGACGTTCGCTACTGAGCCTCCGATGCCGAGACGTTGATCGCGCGCCCGAAGGACCGTCACCAGACGGGGCATGTCAGCGCATCCCTTCACGCGCCGGAAACCCTTGACGGCTTCGAGGACACCGGCCGCCACCCACCGCCGCATCATCTGTCCGCCACGCCACCGCTTCACATTCCGCTTGACGTGACGGGTACGGCTCAGCAGACTCTCGGCGGCGTTGGTCGTCGTGAGCGATCGCTGGAGCCGCGCCAACAAGTGCAGCGTGAGCACCGTCAAGGGCATTGTCAAGTTGACGAAAAGCTCGTTGATCGACCCCCAAGATACTGGGCTCAAGCCCGTCGTGAACCCGCCATGCTGGGCATCAAAAGCGGCCGATCGCCTCAACTTGACAATACTCCGCCGAGGGCTCTATTCGCTGGTCACGCTGCCCCCTTGAAGCGCTCGAAACGCGCCGCGAGTCGGTCTCGATCGGGGCGGTCCTTGGCACGGTTCGGCAGATGGATCGTGCCACCGTTCAACCGCGTCAGGACCTTGAGCATGGGGCCGTCGTGTTGCCCGAGCAGCCGTTCGGATACGTGCAGCCGATAGTCCGGGTCGATGCCGATCAGATGCGCATCGAAGGCCGCGTGATGGATCTTCGACAACGGAAGGCCGTTTGGCACCACCGGCTGGCCGAATCGCTCGTTCGCGTCCGCGACGATGTGGGCTGCGTCCAAAAGGAGTGGTTCGGGCAATCCCGACAACGCACATCGGCCGTTATAGGCCATGATGACGGCTTCGCGGAACGACGCCTGGTGCAGTCGTTGTTTGACCGCGCGCAAGACGTACTTCCGTTCCAACGCGTTCTCGGGCGGCGTGAGTGTCGCCGGATTGGGTACACCGAACGCGACACGCGCCTTCAACGCCGTGGCGTCCCACCCGGAAATGAAAGCTGGAAACACGGCCTGGTAGCGGCCAGGTGCGATACCGAGGAAATAGATGATGGGTATCCGGTGCTCGAACGCCTCGCGAAGCCAGCGATTGTCAGCGGCGTCCGGGTCCTGGCCCATAAAAGCGTAATCGATCGTTTCGTCGGCCTCGAATATCTGCCGATGCACCTTGCGCTGGTCGTCGTACCACACCCTGGCACCCGGCCTCGGAAAGACCGTCCTGATCGAAAGCAGGAACCGCATTTGCCGTGGCTTGAAAATCCCCCGCTGCGGATTCATGAGCGGAACGCGTTCACCCTCGAAGACGAAACCTGGTTTCAACTCGGTGGCGGTCAGGTGATCGTGAGTCTCGCCGAGATTCCGCACATGCTCGAATGCTGCCAGACGCAGGGGCGTGTCACGATCAACATTAGCCATGTGCAGCGGCTCTCTCCGCTTGTTCAGTCGCATAGCTTCCACCAGGCTCCAGCGCCTCTCGAATCGGACATATTGGACACGATTCGATCGTCTGAGTGAGAACGCGACGCTTAGATCGGAGCCGCCTGAGATCGCGGTTTACAAAATGGGCGCCAGCCGTTCTTGCTGCGAGGCGGGGCCGGGCTAATACAAAACTTGATTGCGGCACCGGAGAGACCAACCCTGCTACGCAGCGACGGTTCGGCTCCCACCGATTCCTTGTTGAATTGCTTCGATGATCGCCTGGGCTACAGGGCCGCGGATGCCATGCGTGACCTCGGACAGCGCCTCTGGAATCGAAAAGCCCAAGGCAAGGATCTCAGCATCGGCGGATGTCTGCGCGTTCCGCACGCGGAGCCGCACCGCTTGGCTCGACCGCGTGGACGACGGATACAGGAGAAGGGCGGCCGGGATCACTTGACCTCCGGCTCCACCGAACGCGTAGGCGTAGAGGAAGCCCTGGTACACGTCCCCGCTGTTGAGCTTCCGCTCGTCGTAGAGCTTGTACTTTGCGTCGACGGCCACACGAGCGGCCACAGTGGGATCGGTCGCCTCTATGAGAAGATCCGGAACCACTCGGGCGTACGGCTGGTTGGTCGACGCGTTCACAATGATGGAGCGGTCGCCTCGCTGGTAGTGCACGTGAAATCCAGTACCTACCAGTAATTGATCGACGAGCCGGAAGACGAACCTCTCGAAGAGCCGGTTCATGTCGATCAGAAAGGCAAAGCAGCGCGTCTTTCCTGAGGCGAGAAGGTCCTGGGTGCCGAGGCCGTCGAGGAGAAGCCATGCCAGGGCATGAGCGTCGCGATAGTGGTCGTTGAGCCGATGGTAGGCGATCCCGCGGTGCCGCAGGGCGTAGAGATCGAGCTCGTCGGCCCGGCAGGCCTCTTGAAAGACCGCCAGCAGCCGCCTTACGCGTCGCCGTACAGATTCGTGGGTAATGCGCGTCGAACAGCGGGCCAACGCTGCCGCGAGAAGCTGGTTCTCGACGATGTCCTGCTCGTGCTCATCGAACCGGCAGACGAGTCGGTCGATTTGCCCAAAACGCCGCATTACTTGCTGATCGCCGAGGAGACGGCCCCGCAGGACGAGGAGCTCATCCTCACGCTCGACGTAGTCGGCGAGGATGCCGCCGCGTAAGATCGTCTCAGTGGCTTCTGCGAGCAAGAGCGCCAGCAAATCAACGAGACCGGCGCCTTCCGCGTGCAGAGTCCGTGCGCTCGAGGTGCGGCGCAGGGCATCGAGCCCGGTGGCGAACTCGATCATCCCGACCAGTCCGAGGTCGTCGCCCGTCAATTTGGGAACGACGCGCACCTCGAAACGCTCGAAGCGCACGACTCCGACCCACGAACGCGCCGTGATTCGCACCCCGCTTCGTAACTCGTCCACGAGGATGCGGCCCTCTTCTCCGGCCTCGAGATTCTGCTTGAGCTGCTGATCGGCTGGGGTCAGGCTCTCACCGCCGATGAGTCGGCTTTGCCACTCTCCTAGTTCGAACGTGGGCAGCAGAGTGCCCGTCCGGTTCATGCGAGGCCCCCTTCGCGTCGACCGAATTCATCCTCGAGCGCTGCCAACAACGCATCTGTATCAGTCAGCTGTTCGTGGTCGAGCGTCTGCGCCTCCTTGTCGACCAGCTTCGTGCCGATGTACGAAGCCAGGGCGCCGTAATCGTCGTAACAGTACTCTTGCAGAAGGGGCAGGATCTCCTGCCTGAACCGTCGCGCGAATTCGTCTGGATCGCTAACCGGCTCGTCTCCCTCAAGCAGGAACGAGTGCCCGATCTGTTTCTCGCGGCCCTCGGTCTTCGCAATTCGGCGGTTCAGCTCATCCAGAAAGTCATCGAGCGCAAGCGTGCCAACCTTTGCACCGCGGAGCACGTCGATATTCGGCATCAGCTCAACGAACGCGAACCGGCGGCGCAATGCTGTATCGAGAAGCTTGACGCTTCTATCAGCGGTATTCATGGTGCCGAGCAGGTAGACATTCGGTGGGATGCAGAAGCTGTCCTTGCTCTGCGGCAGCGTCACCAGCAGGCCGCGCTTGTCCATCTCAAGGAGCGTGATCAGCTCGCCGAACACTTTCGCCACGTTGGCGCGATTGATCTCATCGATGAGCACAAGAAATGGCTTGGTCGGATGCGCAAGAGCTGCCAGGCAGACGCGCTTGAACACGCCGTCAGCGAGGCGAAGCGACAGCACCGCGTTGCCAGCATCATGCGGCCGAAAACCTTCGACGAAGTCCTCGTAGCTGTAGGACGAATGGAACGTCAAACGGGTGAGCAGGCCTACCGCATCGCTGTCGTCGTCGACATGTATCTGGAGGTTGGGGTCGCGCTCGGCCAGAAGCGACAGAGCGTAATCTGCCTCGTCGGCGGTGAGCCTAAAGAGTGTTCCTTGGTTGCGGAACCGCATGGGCTCAGACCCCTTGAGTACACGGTCTGCGGCCAACTCATCGTAAGTGAGTCCGTTCTTGATCGAGGCAACCGCTTCGATCTCGATAGTTGGGTCCTTCCCTCCATGCTCGCCAAACGCCTGAGTGACGCGTGCGAGCGCCACGACCCGTTTGTCCGGGGTGGACTGGTACCCGATCACGAGATCGCCAATCTTCACATGCGGGTAGTTGCGCCGGAGGCGGCCGTACCGGTAACTGACCCGCTTCTCTTTGAAGAGCTGGTCCCAGTTCCACTCTTTGGGGTTGGCGACGATCCACCAGACACGCCGTGACACTTGGCTCGTGGACAACCGACGCTCCGCAGCCCCGAATGTCTCAGGGTCGGCGAGCGCTGCTTGAACCTCTCCTACAAGACCCTGGCGCTGAAGGAGCCAAGCGACGGCGAATCGGCGCGCGTGGTACGTTTTTCCAGTGCCAGGCGGACCGTACAAAATCACCTGGCCCTTGCACTGGATCGCGTGTTCGATCTCGCGCAGTAGTGCATCGACCGGCGTCACCACGGTCTTGCCCGGTGTCTCATTGGAGACCTCACCCACGATGGTCCTATAGAGCGCCGCGGGCACGGGAGCGACGGTGACGAGAGCCCACCTCTTCTGCGGCGAGATTTCTTTCGCGCGCGAAGTGTCCCATTCGACCCGCACCGTATGACGGTATTCCGGGCGCTCCGATCTCCACATGTACCCGGGCTCTGAGACCTCACCTATGGCAAGAATTTGGGACGTGCCCTTGTTCGCAATAACGATGTCGCCGGGCTCAAGTTCCATCAGCGTCCAGACCTCGTTGGCCTTCTTGCTGAGGGTCGGCTTGTGGTTGTTGTAGTTTCTGGCGAATTCCTTATCGAACTGGACGCGGAACGCCTCTTTCGACGGAAACTCACGGAGGTCCCCCACCTCGTCCCAGCCGACGCAGATGTATCGATCGCGCAGGCAATCATCCCAATACGTGGCACCTACGCCAGGCGCGATCTTAATGACACGCCGTTCCTCACGCGGGTCAGCCCAGCGGTACAAGAACCGCATCACTTCCTGCGTCGACCAACTCTTGAACTCGGGGCGTCGAATCGCATTCGCGAGCAGTGCTCGATTGAGGCGCACGGCACCGAGGGTGCGGTCGCCAGTCTCAGGAGCCTCCAGAAGTCGCAGAAAGTGCCGAATGTGTTGCTGCGAATAGACAGGGAGGATCTCGTTCGGGAAATACAGGTGAAGCGCCTTGAGGCACAACGCGGGGCCGCCCGCAAGCGGCGTCAAATCGTCGATGGCGTTCCAATCGTTGACACTTGCGTCCTGGAACGCCTGGACGAATGCCTCACGGATTGTGAGCCACGCCTCCTGCTCGTTTTTGTACTCTGGGTCGAAATACCAGCCTGGTTTGTCCTTATGTTTGTAGATGATGTGCTTGCGCGCTGAGCCGCCCCGCATACTGCCAAGGTGCTGCGTGCGAAATTCCATCCAGCGGGAGAAGGTGTCCTCAGATTCCTTCTGCCCGAGGGCATACCGCTCAAGCGGCATCGTCGGCCACTGATCGAGCGGGAAGCGTTCGACTACTTCTTTACGCTCGAGTTCAGCCGCCGCAACGAATTCCTTGTCGGTCGCGCGGTCGTAGGAGGCCACGGCCTTCTCAATTTGGATTTCCATTTTGGCTGACCCGGTTCGGCATCTTTATACTCCAAACGCCCTTCCGCCGTCGGCCACAGCAGTCGCCCTCCGACCACAGCTGAATCCGCCTCATAGCTTCACCCTTCCCATCGACCCACTTCGTGTGCGATGGGGATAGATAGGCGGCAATCTACGCTGAACTGCCTCCCCAAGGCGTCGCCAAACAGTTCGCTCTTGGGCCGCCCCGTGAGCCACGGATTCTAAAAAATGCGTCCGTAGCTCAGCTGGATAGAACGTCGGCCTCCGGATCAGTCTCTTCTTGGCTGTCGATCGATCGGTCCTCGGTGGGGATGCCTGCCCGACCCGACCGACGGCGGCTCGACCACGGCCAGTCCGGGGTTGGACTCTCCACCGGCTTGACCGGGTGGTGGACCTCGCCGATGACGATGGCCGGGCCGTCGGAGGTAGGCGAAAGTGGCCAGCGCGGCAGGCGGGCGCGGCGCCCCATCCCGACGCCCAGCCGGGCGAACCAGATCCGGCCGGTACTGATGAGGAGCTGGCCGGCGAGAAACACGGCCATGCCCGGTGCGACGTAGTACCAGGCAATCACGGCCGTGTACACATTGGGCGTGTAGTACCGCACGGTTGTGTACGTCAAGTTGTGCAATTGCAGATTCATGGCTGAGGCTATGATCGGTTAGGCGGCGGTCCGCAGTTCTTTCTTCTGTTCTTTCAGGAACTCCATGTTCAAGCGGGGCGTTGTTGCATGAATCGGAACTAGCCCGCACTGGCGCTCCAGGGTCCAGCAACCGACCCGGCCTCGGCGATTCGCTAAACTAATCACGGTCGATTTGTTGCACCATACGGGGTCCCGAGAAGTGCGGGCCACGCCGCCCCACCCGCAACGGGTATTCATGCAACAACGCCGCTCGGCGTCGGGCTGGGGCTCCGCGCCCGCCTTCCCGCTGTCGCCTACGCTCGATGGCCCGGAGTTCACGGCCCAGCCCTTCGCGGACTGGTGTGCCGAGCATCCCTTCAGGCGCGCAATGATCGCCGCCTCGCCGTCACGATCATCAATACCGACTGTTCATTGCGGGAGATATAATGCGTCCGTCACTTAGAAGCCGAGCGTGGCTGGAAGGGCCCGCTTGAGTCGTCCTTCACTGTCTGCGCCAACGAGCACATTATCAAGATGGGGAGCGTATGCATCGGCGTCAGAATTTTCAAACCGTCAGCTGGTTCTTTGACCTCTCTCGACGAGACCTACTCGACCTCGATCCTCCGTATCAGCGAAGGAGCGTTTGGAATCAGTCATTTAAGGATTATTTCGTTGATACGGTTTTGTTAGCCCTGCCTGCCCCAGCGATTTTCCTGTTCGAGGAGATCAGTCCAGAAGGCCGTTCCGTTTATCACGTCGTTGATGGTAAACAGCGACTGACGACGCTCCTCGAGTTCGTCACTGACGCATTCCCGGTTTCCGACAAAAGCCAGAGTAGACAGCAAGCAGGCACGTATTTTTCGGCACTATCGCCTGACACAAAGAAGGACTTCTGGGGTTATCCGTTTCTCGTGGAGTATGTGTCCTCGAGCGACCAAGAACTCATCAACGGGATCTTTGATCGTATCAACCGTAACGTAGCGAAGCTTACCGCACAGGAGCTTCGTCACGCGAAACTCGACGGTTTGTTTATCAAGACGGCCGAGAATCTTGCTGACTGGGTAGCTGAGACGCTTCCGAGGACTTTTCCACGGTTCGCCCAGCAATCTCGACAACAGATGAAAGATATTGAATTCATTGGACTGTTGCTCCTACTACTTGAAGAGGGCCCTAAGGGCTACTCGCAAGATGCCTTGGATCAGGCGTTTACGAACCGAGATGCCGACTGGGAAGATCGGCAGCACATCGAGACTGAATTCAGACGAGCGATTGGAACAATCACTGAGATTCTCGCGCAACCCACAAATGCAGGTGCATTGGAGAATAGTCGTCTCAGAAATCAGGCAGACTTCTACTCACTATTCGGATCGATCGCGGATAATCAACGAGCCAATCGCCTTGTAGACAGTGCGCAAGCTGCTAAGCGACTCCTGCAGTTCGTTCAAGATGTCGAGGATGAAACTGGTCGAGGAGCGGATCCGACGCTTCAGGAGTACTACGAGGCAGCGCGTTCGGCATCAAACGATCGTGGGCCTCGAGAGACTCGAATAAGAATAGTTTCTGACCTCCTGGCGGTTCCGGCTTCCTGAGCGTAGATCTGTGATAGTCCCCGCGAGTGTTTTGCAGAAGCACAAGTACGTGCGCCCGTATTTGGAGAAGTTGGGGCAGCACGTTAGAGATGTGGTTGGCGGCTACTGTGACCGCAAGGGATATGCGTACGCTGGTCGGGCGAAGAGTTCGGAGTCGCTGGCCGAGAAGATTGAAACAGGACGCTACGCCAAGTGGAGTGACTTAGACGACCTATTCGCTTGCACCATCGTAATTCCGACGCTGACCGATGAACCTGAAGTCTTGGAATTCTTAAGACAGGCGTTCACGGAGGACCGGCTCGAGCGCCGAGGCTCCACACTGAAGGACCCAGCAGTGTTCCGATTCGACACGACAAGATTCATTGGTTGCTTGGGTCCGAGCGAGATCGAGCGGAATCCTGTTCTTGCAACAATGAAATTTGAGGTTCAAGTTCGGACGGCGTTCGAGCATGCTTGGTCGGTAACGACGCACGCCTTGACCTACAAGGCAGGGCAAGTGAATTGGCGACACCTGCGATTAGCTGCACAGCTTCGGTCAGCGATAGAGCAACTAGACCAAGTGGTGTCTGGCTTTGAACGGACAGCTGAGTATATCGCCGAGCAAAAGTGGCCGAGCATTCAGGCGCATCAGGCAATACAAGTTCGTTTTCAGGCGCACGTTAAGGCGGGCCGTGTGCCGCAAGAGATTGTTCCTGAGAGTTGGAGCCGATTCTGCGAGAACTTGTATAGCGTCATCTTGTCCGGTGTGAAACCCCGCCCAAAGGACCCTAGAGAGCTTGTTAACAGTGCACTGGACGCAATCGATGCTGAGATTACGGAATCGGGCGACGTGAGTTTTCCAAGAAGCATTTCTTTGCTACAGTTTTCTCTCGGATCTCTGACAAAGCGGAACGTTCTAACAGCAGCCCTTCACAAGTATGTGCCTTTGCTTACCGACGAGTTGTTGGATCTGTTTCCGAACTCTCGCGTACTTGGAGACCGGTTTGACCTCGAAATGTAGGTGTGACGACTGACGATTGTCAGAGATGACGTAACGTTTCTTTTGCACTGCCGGAAGGGGATGTCCCGTGCGCTGTTGACATTCCGACGTCCCCCCGTCTTCAGTAGCACTTCGGTTTAGAGTCCGGCGGTGACTGTACTGCGTTCCGCGACCAGCCGCTTGGCGTACTGGGCGGGCGTGAGCCCGCCCAGTCCCTTCTTCGGCCGCTCCTCGTTGTACTCGCGTCGCCAGGCCTCGACGAGGACCTGGGTATGGACCAGACTCGTGAACCAGTGCTCGTTGAGGCACTCGTCGCGGAACCGGCCGTTGAACGATTCGATATAGGCGTTCTGATTCGGCTTGCCCGGCTCGATCAGGCGCAACGTGACGCCGTGCGTATGGGCCCATGTCAGCATGGCGCGCCCGCAGAACTCCTTCCCGTTGTCGGTGCGCAAGATACGCGGCAGGCCGCGCTTGAGCGCGAGTTGATCGAGCACGCGGGTGACCGGCAGCCCACCGAACGCGCGGGCCGGCACGATGGCCACCGCTTCGGTGGTCGCGTCATCGACGACGGTCAGGCACTTCACCACCCGTCCCTCGGCCGTGCGGTCGAAGACGAAGTCGGCAGACCAGACCTCGTTCGGCGCCTGGGGGCGTACCAGGGGCTGGCGGTCCGCCACCGGGATCTTCTTGCGTCGCCGCCGACGTACCTGCAGCCTAGCCTCGGTATACAGGCGCTCCACCCGCTTGTGGTTGACCCGTGTTCCCGCCTGCCGCAGCTTGAGGTAGATCATCCCGGCACCGTAGCGACGGTGCCGGTGCGCTAAGGTCACGATGCGGGCTCGCAACGCCGCGTTAGTATCCGGCGCCGGGGTGTATCGCAGCGACGAGGCACTCATGTGCACCAGCGCGAGCGCGCGCCGCTCGCTCACCCCCTGCGCGGTCATATCCCGCACCAGCACCCGTCGGGCTGGGGCGGTCACCACTTTTTTCGCAACGCATCGCGCGTCACCTCGTTGTCCAGCACGGACTCGGCCAGCAGCTTCTTCAGCCGCGTATTCTCGGCAATCAGCTCCTTCAGGCGTTTCGCGTCCGAGACGGTCATCCCGCCGAACTTATTCCGCCAGAGGTAGTAACTGGCCTCCGAGAACCCGTGCCGGCGGCACAGGTCCTTCACCGGCAGGCCCGCTTCGGACTCCCGCAGGAACCCGATGATCTGCGCCTCGCTGAATCGTTGCTTCACGTCCGATCTCCCTTCTCGTGAGCTCGGACTCTAAACCCGGGTGCTACTCAATTCGGGGGGGACGTCGCTCCCAATGAATGCAGACACATTCCGGGCATGGGCGCGGCTCAAGCATCGCCGTTCAGACACCCTGCTGGAGGATGCTATGATCGCCGCGACGGCCTTGGTGCATCGGCTGACTGTTGTGACCCGCAACGTGCGCGATTTTGACCAACTCGGGGTCGATCTCCTGAATCCCTTCGAACACAACTGACTCCGACGTGCGGCGGTTAGCTGGCAGGGAAATAACGATACGGACCGGAAATGCGCGGTGGGACGATTTATTGGGGATGGAGGATCTGCAAGGCCCGCTCTGGAGAGATGGGGACAGCACGTACAAAGGTTGCAATGATCGTGTGCCACCGTCGATGGTTTGACGCTCTCGGTGTTCACGCCGAGCGAAGATTTGGGCAATCCAAAGCCACTAGCTAAGACTCCGACCACGCCGGTACGGCACTATGGATTTCAAAGAAGCTACCAACACTCTGAATAACATACCGATTCAGACCGTTGCTAGATGGTTAGGACTACACCTCCCTCTGCGCGGAACGGTGCGCTGTCCCTTTGATGATCATGATGACAATAGGCCCTCCTTTGAGGTGAAGACGTCTGGCACTCGTTGGAAATGCTATGGATGCGGCCGCGATGGCGGCTCGATTGATTTCGTCACAGCCTACAAAGCACTGAGTTTCCTTGAAGCCAAGCGTTGGCTTACCAGTCAAGCAGGCATCAGCTCTTCTGCTTCGCTCACACCGCGAACCAACACTCCAAGGAAATCAGTAACACCATACAAAACAGAATATCGTTCTGAGACTCCGCCAGATCATGACGTATACGAACAACTGCTTCACCTAGCTGTGCTGCAGCCACGTGGTCGCCACTATCTGATGGAGAGGTGTATTTCGACCACGACCATAGCCAAGTTCAGCATCGGTCAAGTGACAGACCCATATGCGATCCTCCAGACATTGCTTAACATCTACGGTTTTGCGCGTCTCAACGACGCAGGTTTACTAACCACACACTCATCCCTCAGTGATGCACGTTTCCTCTTTCCCGCTGAAAGCCTTTTGTTTCCATTTTTTGAACATGGCAGAGTTGCGTACTTGCAGGCCAGAGTGATACAGAGCTCCGCTTCCAATAGCAAATGGCGTAATCTCCATCGCCGTAGACCTCGCATCTACAATGTGGACGCATTGATCGATTCTAAGGCGAGCACTATTGATATCTGCGAGGGAGTTATAGACACATTGTCTGCTATTGAACTGGGCCGTAGAGCAATCGGCCTCATGGGAACAGGATTTAGTTTGTCGACAGAACAATTCATCAGACTCCGTGGAAGGCAGGTCAACATTTTATTGGATTGGGATCGACCAGGAGACACCACGTCTGCGGAGTTGAAACGTAAGATGCGCCGGCTCGGCATCGTATCAACGCGAAAGAATCGTCCCTCACCCACGGCGGATGACCTCAATGAGTATCTCGTGGAATTGAACAAACAGCGATGAATGCTTACGACCGGCTGTTACTGCCTGAGAATCTGAACTATGCGTGGCGAAAGGCCAAGTCTCTCTATCGCGCGACCGATGGATACGTCGACCACGGAGAAATAGCCGAGTTCGAACTTGATCTAGAACGCCGCTTAAAAAGAATACAGACCTACTTTGAGAATGGCCACTATCGTCTGAGTAAACTGCGGCCATTGCCGCGTCCTAAGGCACTCGTAGATGAGACGTCAACCACTCGTCAGTATTTTCATGTAGCGATCGATGATCAAGTTGCTTGGATAGCAGTCGCCAACGCCCTCGGGCCCGAACTCGACCAATTGATGCCTCCTTGGAGCTACAGTTACCGGATATATCGCCCCGCTTGGTATGAAGATGAAGACAACAAGTCACGGTTAGAGATCGGGCCCTATCGCCATGAAAGTGGCCATCTATATCGCAGATTTCAACATAGTTGGCCTCTCTTTCGACGCCATGTCGCACTCACCGCTAAGGTTATGGTCCGGAGAAAGCCTCTTGCAGAGGACGATCTCGACGAAGCCGATCAGTTAGCCATAGCCTCGGCACATAGAGACAAGTTACCGTACCTACGACCAGACTTTTGGACTCGCCCTGCGAACACGTCGATAGACAGGGACCTCTACTATGCGTCCATCGATCTGAAACACTTTTATCCAAGCATCCGGCCCGCAGCTGTGATACGCGGACTTGGTATGACGACCTACGCTGGCGAAGCCACCGATCGCATGGGCACGGTGTTGGCGGATATGCTCCGTTTCAGGCTCGATAAGGCCGACATGACCTCTGCTACATTAGAGGACGTTGAGCCCAACTATGACGGCGAGCATGTCCATGGCATTCCGACCGGCCTGTTTGTCTCGGGCTTCTTAGCTAATGTTGCTATGTTGCCAGTCGATCGGGATGTCGACAGGCGTATCAATGAACTGCGTTCTATTGCACATTTCCGATATGTCGATGACCACACGATCATCGGTTACAATTTCGATGAGCTCTGTGATTGGATTACCTACTACAAACAACTGCTCGTTCAGCATGATACTGGTGTGGAAGTAAACAACGACAAGTACGACCCATCCAGCCTCAGCACATGGATGAACGATCGAGAGGAGATGGCAGTATCACACACATCTCATGCTATGGGCGAGACTGAACAGAGAAAGGCGCACAAGGAAACTGCCATCCGTGATACGAAGATAGATGGTGCTAATCCAACCAGGCTGCTAACCAAGACTCTCGGACAGGTATCAGCTATCGCCGCCACAACTCCTGACATCTTGGATGATGAAGATCTTGAAGAGCGACTAAGACTCCTCGAATGGTTGCTGTTAGCAGATATTCCAGAGCGCGAGATACGTCCAGATACGCGTGCCGCATTCGCGGCTGGCCAAATCGCGACTCTGGCTCCACTTCTAATTCGGGAGACAGATGATCTCGTCGACGAAGCACGTGCCCTCGCGTCTCTCAAAAGTTGCATGCTCAGGGCGGTACAGACAACCGTTCCGGACGGTGACACGCACGCGAGCGACCAGAGACTCCAGAAGACATCTGAACACGTTAACAGATTGTTGCTAGTACAATCGCGTGAACAACGGCGACGTTTAGAACATTGCTTCGATTTGTTGCTCCAAGCGTTTCGTGAGTATCCAGCAAAAGCACGTCTGTTCTACCGGCTGCACCAATATTGCCGACTTACTGGGCACAAAGCGCTATCTAGTATCGCTCAATGGATTAAAGAGACGCGACAACAGGGACACGATGTGTGGGCCGACTACTATGCTGGCTTATCGCTCCAATTGCTAGCTGTTGGGGTTCTTGGCGCCACTCGAACACTGAATATGATCAATGTACTACGTTCAGATAGAGAGGCGGCATTTGGTTATCTCAACGATGTAGGGTCGTTGGACACTGCCGGTTTCCTTATCCCACGTAGACGCGAAGCGTGGTTTCATAGAGTTGCACGCAGAGACCTCGGTGTAGCCCTTGTGTCGGTCAGCAATTCGGTTCGTCAAGATGTAGGCGATATTCGACTGGCTGATCAGCTGAATAAGGTGGCGACGAAGTGTATAAGAGTACGTTTCGCAACTGACGAACAGGAATGGGTGTCTGAGACTGGCAGACTCCCAGGTGTCTGGGCCCACCGAATTGAAAACGATCTGAGCATTGACGAACAGCCGTCGTCGGTCTGGAAATTGTTCGCGAGTTGTTTCACTTACTCGAAGGCCGTCGACCTCCTCGCTGCACGCCGCTATCCGGAATTGTTGCCCGACGGTGCATGGCACTACTTGCTTGAGTCTGCGAGAGCCCTGAATGAGACGGACTCTGGGTGGCTCCGTGAGGTTATGTACGATCATCCAGGGCGAATCACAGATGCTCGTGTGTCCAAGCGGAAGGCGTTTACACGGGCCGCCCGTTCCTGCGATCCGCCTGACAACGGCTGGATGACGCTCTTTGAATGGACAGAGTGTGTTTCGAGCCAGTGTAGCCCATTTGATCCACGCCGGAGCGAGTGGACAGCTCTCGAGATTGTCCGCCAAATTGTGTTCCCAATCGTCAACACGCTTTGGGTCACAGAAGCACGCCTCGACTGTCTTCACCCGAACAACATCCTCCTTGCAGGGTCGTGGAAGACCAGGTTTTCAGTAGACACAACACGTGCTGGCGTGAGTTGGGAGGAGTGGATTGCCTATGTAAGAAGGGCGACAGGAAAGGTTGATGATATAAAACTTAGAGACCCGGCAACGTCAGTTAAGGACTACCGCTACTTCTCCACTACGCATACTGGCCGTACGTTGGATGGATGGGAACGACAACTGCTCTCCGTAGGGCGTCTGCTTTTGGGCCTCTTGCGTCTCAACCATGGTAGTCCACGACTGTGGAACATCCGTCGCAACGAGGAGGTCGTCGCGCTTCCGCGCGCCCAGTTGTTTAGGTCTCTGGCGATCTCGACTCCAACTCTGATGCTAGTGGAAGGCTGTCTTAGTGGACGCAGTGCCGAGACACGTGCCATCCGTCGGATTGCGGATCTGTTTGGCTGGAAAGACGGCATGAATAGTAATGATGTGACATTTGACCCCCCGATACTGTTAGGCACAGACGAATTGTTGAAGGCTATCGAATCAGCGCAACAAGTGCTTGAAAACAATCAACTCGCTGTTGCAATGAACCAGCCGCGACAGCTGATCCCATTTCGTCTGGAAGACTTCGCGACTGGACCCGTCGACGGCGAGAGCGATGGTGTCGATGATCAATGAGGTTATTTATGTCGGTGTCATTCAGACTTCACTCGACTACGAAGCGGCGTGGGTCGATGAGGAGCATGGAACCTGGCAAGACTGCGTACGCATATCGCGTCTCGAAGAGCTACGCGCCAAGAGGGAAATCCGCCGCTACCTTGCATCGCTGCAGGGCTTGGACCGCCGCTGCGATATTGTGTTATTACCGGAACTGGCGGTGCCCATTGGTTTCGAGCGCCAGCTCAAGCGGGCGGCCGAGACATTGGAGACGATTATTATCGCAGGGCTGGATTACCAGATCGAAGCTGCTGAGCCGGTTCCAACTGTATCCAACGAGGCTGTCATTATCGTTCCGAGGAAGCTGAACGGCAGGAGAATTGCGCGACGAACCGAGATTCGCCGAGTGAGCAAGACCTACCCCTCACCTGCTGAGAAGAAAAGGCTTCAAAGTATCAGTAGTGTTGGCGTGACATTTATGCCGAGCCCCACGATATGGATTTTTGAAAGCCCCGCCCTCGGCAACTTCGCCGTTGCTGTTTGTTATGATTTCATGGATTTGGACCGGATCGTTCTCTACAGGAACAAGATTCAAACGCTATTTATTCTCGCGTACAATCGCGACACAACATCGTTCGGCCACTTGGCAGAAGCAATTTCCCGGATGGTGTTCTGCAACGTAGTAGTTTGCAACTGTGGGTTGTATGGGGGATCTCTGGCTGTGAGTCCATTCCGGGAGCCGTCCCGACGGACTGTCTACAGGCATTCTGGCCAAAGGCTGCCGAATGCACAACTCATTAAACTACCGTTGGCCACGTTAAAGGCCCACCAAAATAATTGCGCTGAGGATGAGAAGGAGTTTAAGAGTTTACCCGCAGGTTTTGTGGACCTCATTAGTCTGACAACGAAGACGACATCTCTATGAGCTGGCTTCAACTAAGAACTGCTTGGCCGCCACACTGCGTCTGCTAAATATGACAATATTGTGCCCGTAGCTCAGGCTGTTCGGCCACTCGCGTATCACCATGCCGTTTGCACATTCTGTCTTCGGGTATTGAAACATCCAACATGCTACTAAGGTGGCTAAAGACCTTGCGACGTGCGTGTGAAGTGGTGTAATTCAGCCTCGACCATGTGTCTGCCATGGGGGCCACGGGCCGTGTGGCGCCGCATCTGTTGGGATAGGGTCGGTGCTTGTCAGCCTAGGATTACGCCAGGAACCGGGATATTCACAGGCAGTTTTCACATGGTCAGATAGACCATTCCCAATGGGTGTCCTGTCTATCCTTGTATGTCTACTGGCGAAGTTCAAGTACATCGTGATGTGATGCCTTTACCCGCCAGTTGCAACTGTCTCCGCTCGATCGTAGAGAAACTCCTGAACGTCGCTGAGTAGGTCTGCATCTTCGCCGCTCGCGTTTCGCAGCAGGACCTCGGTTTCGCGTAGCGCCTTCCGGACAGTCATCCATGGAACGCTTTCATCGTCGGTCAACACGCGGTCGGCCGTCCAAGTGCTGAGTTCGATGGAGTGTGCGTGCGACAGGATCTCCGGGCGTTCGAAATAGATCAGACGACGGGCAAACTCGCTGAGACGTGGGTCCTCGATCTGCGAGGCGAGAGCGGATCGCTCGCCCCAGTCAACCTGGTGAAACTGTTCCATGAGCGCGTCATCCGTTGCACTCGGAAAGCCGTCATAGATGCGCTGTTCGACATGTGCCGGCGGGTCCTTGTCCAGCAAGCGGAGGGCCTGGGCCTGACCGACCCGTGCCCGAAAGTCAGGATCGCCCTGAATGACTTCCACTCGCCGGCGGCGTTCACCCGGCGGAATCTGAAGCGCCTTAGTACCGTCCGGCGCGGCGTCTGCCGGCATCATAATCGGCTGACGGTTGGCTCGTAGAGACCGGATTACTTTAGGACTGGTGTTCAGGATCGGGACCAGATCCTCGGCAGAGAGGAACCGATAACCGTCGGGATCGAAAGACAGGTCGAACACCGAGAACTGCCCGGCATCCTTGGGATGCTGGCCGCAGGGCGCGACAAGCCAGGAATAGATCTGCCCAAAATAGCTTTCGGTCAGCGAGAACAGCGATTCTGTCGCCACATAGTCTTTGACGGCGTTCTTGGTGGTCGCGCGATCCATAGCCTTCCAGACGTCCGGCGCACGGTCTCGTATCAGGCGGACCAGGAAAATAGTCATCTCTACATCGGCCATCGCCTCATGCGCATCGTTACGGTTGTAGCCATTAGCATGCGCGAGACGGTCGAGTTTAAACACCTGTCGCCCGCGATCACCGGTCGGGACCGCCATCGAGTCTGGTGCGTAGACGCTGACCGCGTGCGCCACGCGCAAGGCATCGGACCGCGCGTTTCCGTTCGTGTTAGTGAGATAAGGCGGATGCAGAGTTTGGAAGAGAGCCTGACGCAGGAGGTTCTCGTCGAATGACATCGAATTGAAACCGATGAACGTGGCAGGCGACCATTTGAGCAGCGTATCGCGAATCCGTCGGATCATTTCGTAGTGGGACGGGAGGGCCGAATCGGTCAGCATCGCCGGGGTGACGTGGGTAACCTGGAGCGCGATGGGCGACGGGATGATGTGCGGGAGCAACCGGCACCTGATGTTGAAACGCTCCAGTTCGTTCAGATCGTCATCCGTTTTGATCGCAGCGAACTGGAGGATTTGATCGAAGGTTGTTTCGATACCTGTCGTCTCGGTGTCGTAGAACACGTAGGGCATGACTACCCCCAGTGACTCATTCCTGTTGACCTGCCCTCCGTGGTCGTACCAGTTCTTATGAGAGAGCTGGGCTCATAATCAATCCGCTCAGTGGCGTTGGGCTGATGGCCTCCGGAGCTGGGGGCCGGTAGCCCAGGGCACTGTGTGGCCGCACTGTGTTGTACTCCTGTCGCCATCGTTCGATCAAGATCTGGGCTTCTGTCAACGTGTAGAAGATCTCCCGGTCGAGGAGTTCATCCCGCAACGTGCCGTTGAAGGATTCGACGTACCCGTTCTCCCACGGGCTACCCGGCTCGATGAACAAGGTCTGCACCTGCAGGGCCTCAAGCCAGAGCCGGATGAGCTCCGCCGTGAACTCCGGCCCGTAGTACCTTCGGAAGAAGAGGTCAAGGCTGGACAAGTGCTTCTCTAGAATGGGTTTACCACGACTCAGACCAGAGGAGACTGCCAGCCATGACCCCAATTTCTTCTATCACGTCCCCGACCGTGCGGGTAGCGATCGACGTTGCGAAGCTGACCCACCAGGTGTTGCTGAGGCTGCCGAGCGGCAAGCGACGCGTGCTACGAGTGGCGAATACGAAGACGGAGATCGACCGCTTCGTCGCGACGCTTCGTGCCCTCAAGCATCCGTGCGAAGTCGCCTTCGAGCCGACAGGCGACTACCATCGGCCGCTGGTCTACGTCCTCGGGCAGGCCGGGTTTCGTCTCTGCATGGTTTCCTCGATTGCGGTCGCTCGCACACGGGAGGCCCTGTACAACTCCTGGGACAAGAACGATCCGAAGGACGCGCAAGTTATTCTACATCTGCTGAAGAACGGGACGACGCAGCGGTATCTGGACCCGCTCGTGACCGGCCATCAGGACCTGCAGGAGATGGCCAACACGTATCACCAGGTTTCCCTGCGGAAGGTGCGGTTACAGCACAGCCTGGTCACGCACCACCTGCCGCTGTACTTTCCGGAGGCCGAGCGCTATCTGCATAGCTCACGGGCCGAGAGTGTGAGCGAAACTTAGTAGGAAATTGAAGCGGCTCCAAACCCTGTGGTTTGATGACGTTGCGAGACGAACATCACGCCACGAGAGAAAGGAGCCGAGATGAGCCGTGTCCTACGATCGGTCAGGAAGCGCAAGAAAGGTCGCACGTTGGGCGCGGTCGACGTCATCGACCGAGAAGGGTACGCGGAGCTGGAGGTCGATGCCAAGGTGGAATTGATCCGGTCCTTGATTCCGCTGGGGTTGCTGCACATCGAGGAATTGCTCGACGAGGAAGTGACCGCGCTGGCTGGCGAACGCTACGCCCGCAAAGACCCGTCAGTCGGCGGGCGCCGTCATGGGAGCAACCCCGGGACGGTCGGGTTGGCCGGCCAGCGCGTGCCGATTCGCGTGCCCCGGATTCGCCATGTCACGGAGCGCGAGATTCCACGGCGGTCGTACGAAGCGCTGCATGGCGATCGCGCCGTCAATGACCTGTTGTTGAGGCGCGTGCTGTATGGGATCTCGTGCCGCAACTACGCGGCGGCCGCCGAGGCGATTCCCGGGGCGATCGGCTTGTCGGGGTCGACGGTGTCCCGCGCGTTCATTCAGGCCAGCGCGACGAAACTCCGCGCACTCCAGGAGCGGGACCTCTCCGGGGAGGACGTTGTGGCCCTCGTGCTGGACGGCAAGACGTTCGCCGAGGCGACGATGGTCGTCGCGCTGGGCATCACGATGACGGGGGACAAACGGGTCCTGGGCTTTGTCGAGACGGACACCGAGAACGAGCAGGTGTTGACCCCGTTCCTCCGGTCCTTGGTCGAGCGGGGCCTCGATGTTTCCCAGGGGCTTCTGGTGATCGTAGATGGCGGCAAGGGGCTCCGGGCGGCCGTGCGGCACGCCTTCCGCCACCGCGCCCTGGTGCAACGGTGTCAATGGCACAAGCGCGAGAACGTGGTGAGTTACCTGGCCAAGCGTGAGCAGCCGGTGTGGCGGCAGCGTCTCCAGCGCGCCTACAACCGTCCGGAGTACGACGAGGCCCTCGCCGCCCTCCAGTCGCTCCAGCATGAGCTGGAGGATCGGAACCAATCGGCGGCCGGCAGTCTGGCGGAAAGCCTGGACGAGACCCTGACGTTGCATCGCCTCGGCGTGTATGGCGTGCTGGGCCGGTCGCTGAAGACGACGAACGGCCTCGAGTCCATCAACGCGCTCATTGAGGAGCGCTGTGCGAAGGTCGATCACTGGCAGAACTCAAGTCAACGCCAGCGCTGGCTCGCCACGGCGCTCCTGGACATCGAGCCGCGTCTACGCAAGGTGATGGGCTACCGGCACCTGCCCAGGCTTCGTGACGCATTGAAGCGAGAGTTGAAGATCGACACGACGACATCGAAGACGAAAGCCGCGTAAGCAATCAGGAGTCGCGAAGAGTTTCAACTAGGAATGGGCTTGACTCCGGGCCGAATGGTTTACCGCGTTGCTGCTCTTCACGCCGTGTCCCACCGCCGTGCGGCGCTACACCAAAGCCGCGTTTGTCGCCGCCGCGCGCGAGCAGATTGGCGGACGGAAGGTCGACAAGGCACGGTGGCTTGCCGACTTTTATGAGACCGCCTGCAGCAACGTAGGGCTACCCGTGTCCGAGGCGTCGGAGGCCATACGTATGTTTGTACCGCCACGGATTTCTTGGACAGCCGGGTGAGTGTATTCACGCGGCCGTGGTGAGCGCAACCGCGCGACGGACGACGGCGGGTGCGCGGAAGCCGAGTCGCTCGATCAACCACTGCTGGTTATAGGTCTCCTTGAAGGTGCGCAGCGCCTGCTGCAAGTCCTCGACATCCGTAAAGTGGCGCACCCACAGCAGCTGTTCCTTGAGGGTGCGGAAGAACCGTTCGATGCAGCCGTTCCCCTCGGGCTGGCGGACGAAGGCCGGTGATGACACGATGCCGAGGAACCGGAGCTCGGCGTGAAAGTCGTTGCTCATGTACTGACTGCCGTGGTCGTGGCGCATCGTGAGCCCGCTCGCCACGCCGGCGGCCATCGTCCCGAAGTGATCTCGGACGCCCTGGCGCACCGGCTCCAACGCCTCGAAGCGCGTGCCGGACTTCGCCGCGTGTAGTCCCACACATTCGGCCGTGCAGTGATCGATCGCCCCGACGATCGTGACGTGGCCGTCCGCCAGCGTCACGGTGGCCGTCGCATCGGTGCCCCACATCACGTTGGGACTGGCGGTGACGATGGTGCCGTCGTGGGGACGGGCGGCGACCGGCGTGGGCAGCCGCGCAGGGCCGAGCAAGTCGGCAGCGCGCATCACGACCAACGTCCGACGTTTCGACGTGCGCAGCCCCTGCACCCGCAAGCGCGCCCAGATCTTGCGGTGCCCTTCGCCGTGGAACGGACTCGCGGCGATCACGGCCCGGACCGCGGCCGTCAGCTCCGCATCCGACTGGGGCGGCTTGGGTCCGCGCTTGGCCACCGGCGTCGGCCGGGCGCGCCGGGTCCGTTGCGCGTAGACCGTCGAGCGCGGCACCTGCCACACGCGCGTGACGCGGGCGATGCCGTACGGCCGGTGGGTGGAGGGCGAAGTCGCGTGACGCATCGCTTCGACCTCCACCAGCCCAAAGGGCGGCCGGCCTCCAGGTGTCGAATCTTCTCGGCCAGCAACGCCTTGTCGGTGGCGAGATCCGCCACGACGCGCTTGAGCCGCCGCGTGTCCGCGCCCTCGACGGCGACCTCGCGATGCTTGAGGCGGGCCTCACCGCCGGCCACGAAGTCGTCACGCCACTGCGAGAGCTTCGCCGCCGTCACGCCCTGGCGACGACTGAGGCTCTCGAGTGATTCCCCCTTGAGGACCTCGATGACCACGGAGACTTTTCGTCGCGCGGACCACCGCCCCGTGCCGACGAGCGCCCACGAGGCTGAGGCCTCTGCGGTCGCCCTCCGGGCTCCCTCCGAGGCCTCAGCCTCGTGCTGTTTTCCCTTGGACATAACTCATTCTCCTTCTCGCAGAAGGCTGTCCAAAGAAATCGTGGGGCGCGGGAGCATACGTATGTTTCGGGTGGTGCTCGAGGAGTATCGGTCGCTCTGCCAGCTGCGCAAACGCCTGGAGGAGGACGTCGTGACCCGCCTGGCGCATCAGCCGGACTTTGTCCGGTTGCAGACCCTACCCGGCATCGGACCAATTCTCGCGATGATCATCCTGGCCGAGGCGCGGGACCTGCGGCGCTTCGGTTGCGTACGGCAATTTCTCAAGTACTGCGGCTTCGATCTCTGCACCGAGCAGTCGGGCCAATTTCGCGGAACCACGCATCTCTCGAAGCGAGGCAACGCGCGACTGCGGTACGCCTTCTGGATGGCGGGCACGGTGGCCATTCGGATGCAACAGAACAGTTTTCGCCGGAAGTTTGAGGACTACATCCGTCCCAATCCGCAGAACGCGGACCGGCGACGGAAAGGGTACACGGCGGTGGCGGCCAAGATGGCCCGCGTCGCGTACGCCGTGGTCATCACCGGCAGCGACTATCGCCGCTTCCCGGAAGCGACGAGACCAGGCGGGAGGATCCCTTCGCCAGGGGCCGTCGAGGCGCATGCGACCTCGTAGATAATGCTCGGACCTTCCACCTGGACTACGACGCTCTGTTAAGCCTTGTGAGGGTAAGCAGTTCGCTTGCTTGACCCTGTGTGACTATGGTTAGCGTGTGATTCCGCGACGGTGGAAACCGCTTGGCGACGCGCCGCGAAATCGACTGACCCCGTCGTCAGATCAGAGAAGCTCTGTCTCCTTGACTTCTGAGGTAGCCCGTTGTCGGATCGGATGTGGGCCGGGACGCCGTGGGTGACGAAGAGTTCCGCGAGCGTCTCCAGCACATCGATCGAGCGCTCTCCACCGGGCGACCACGATCGCCAGGCACTCCCGCGAATACTCCTCGCCGATGGTGAGGATCTTCAGCGGCCGGCCGTCATGCGTGCGGTCCGCCACGAAGTCATACGTCCAGACGTGGTGCCGATACTCAGGACGTTGGCGCATGCACGAGCCATCCGCAAGCCACAGCCGGCCCCGTTTTGGCTGTCACTGCGGCACTTTGAGGCCTTCTCGCCGCCAGAGCCGTTCGATGCGTTTGTGATTCACTGATCAGCGCTTGGTAGTGGCCCGAGCAGAGCGCGCCGACAAGCGAGCTGAAACCCTCGAAGTCGCCGGCCAGAAGTAGGACGTCGAGATCAAGTAGCGAGACCAGACAATCGGCGAACTTCTGCCACAGCCGAGAGGGGACCGCGTAGAGGACTTCACGTCCCAGCTATTCCACATCATAATGGCCGTATTAATGAGGGGAATAAAAACTGCAGTATTCGTATTACATCTTTATTTACTGTCATTTACATAGCATCTGTGCGTGGACGCATCATCACCCGTCGCCTCGGTCAGCGTGTGGACACGGATCACGCCGGACTGATCGACGCCAAGGTGGAGCTTCCGCCAGCCGCGTCTGCCGCGGCCACCGTGTTTCGCTGCAGCCCACTCACCCTCCCCGACGATGGACAGACCTGTGCTGTCAAGCACGAGATGGATGCCCTCGCCGGGCGGGACCGGCCGCAGACGGCGCCTCAGATGCTGGCTGCGCCGGGAGAGCGTCGTATAGTCGGGGGCGGAGAGGTCGAGGCGCATCATCCCGAACAGGGCGTGCAGGAACCCTTCGGCCTAGCGCAACGGGAGATGGTAGAGGAGCCGCAGAGTCAAGGCGGTCTCGATGGCAAGATCCGAGTACCGTCGCTGCCCACCCCGCCGGCCGCTCCGGCGGGGCGTCCAGGCAGCGATCGCCTCCGAGGACACCCACACCGTCACATCGCCGCGTCGAACGAGGGCCTGGTTATAGGCCGGCCAGTTCGCAACGCGATACTTCGTCTTATACGTGGGATGAACCTTCGACTTCATCCCCGTAGTGTGGCTCCTGCGGAGGGTCCCGAGAAGCGCGGGCCACGCCGCCACACCCGCAGCGGGTATTCATGCAACAACGCCGCGCCGGCCTGGCACGTGCGGTGCGCCGCGCGGGGCATCGGGTCGTAGAAGTGAATCGGGGCGACCGGCGCACGCGACGCGCCGCCGGCAAGTCCGACACCATCGACGCGGAGGTCGCCGCGCGGTCCGTACTGGCGGGTCAGTCGACGGCCATCCCCAAGACCGCGGACGGCGCCGTCGAGATGATGCGCCAGCTCAAGATCACGCGGGATACCGCGGTGAAGGCGCGCACCACGGCGATGCACACGCTGAAGCAGATCGTCGTGCACGCCTCGCCGGGCCTGCGAGAAGCCCTCCACGACCTCACCGATCACGGCCTGCTCACGCGCTGCGCCGGACTCCGACCGGGCCCCCTCGACACGCCCCCTGCGTCCGCCAAGCATACCCTCCGGGCGCTCGCCCGCCGCTGGATGGCTCTCACCGAGGAGATTGCGATACACGACCAGCATCTCGCGCGCCTCACGACCGAGACATCGCCGACCCTCCGTGAGGGCTTCGGTGTGGGCGCCCACTCCGCGGCCGAACTGTTGATCATCTTCGGCGATAATCCCGACCGGATTCGTTCGGAGGCCGCCTTCGCGAAGCTCTGCGGCGCGTGTCCGATCCCGGCCTCGTCCGGGAGGACCACCGGCCGGCACCGCCTCAATCGAGGCGGCCACCGACACGCCAACGCCGCCCTCTATCGAGCCGTCATCATCCGCATGCGGTACCATCAGCCGACCGTTGATTACGTCGCACGCCGCACGGCGGACGGCCGAACCAAGCGAGAGATCATCCGGTGTCTGAAACGTTTCCTCGCTCGCGAGATCTACCAGCGCGTCATGACCGATTTCCGCGCTCGCCAAGAGATCATCCAGGCCGCCTGAACGAGTGTCTTGACATATAGGGGCGTCAATACCTGCCGAACGGACCTCTCGGCTGTGGCGCCAGTCGGGCCTGCACGTGCCGCGTCGGCGGGTGGCCACGCGTCGCCCCCGACCGCGAGGAATCACGTATGGGTCTATGACGCAACCCAGCGAGTCATGACACCGACCACGGCCGAGATGAGGGAGCTGAAGCGCCGGGATCCCGTTCTCGCGAAGGCCATGAACGGCCTCCCGCCCTTTCCGGACTTTCCCGTCGGGACGCTACGCGGATCACACTTCCACGCCTTGGCCCGCTCCATCATCTACCAACAGCTTGCGACCGCCGCCGCCGCCACCATCTACGGTCGCGTCAGGAGTCTGACGCCGGGGCCCCGCTTCCCTGCGCCCGAGCATGTAGTGGCGTTGTCTGACAGAGAGCTTCGCGGGGCTGGCCTCTCGGGAAATAAGGCGCGAACGCTGAAGAACCTCGCGGAGAAGACTGTGAGTGGGGAGCTCGGACTGAGGAGTATCGGGCGCCTCGCGGACGATGAAATCACCCGGAGACTCACGACGGTCTGGGGCATCGGAGAATGGACGACACAGATGTTTCTCATCTTCAAGCTTGGTCGACCCGACGTGATGCCTGCCGGCGACCTCGGGGTTCAGGAGGGCCTTCGAATCCTAGACGGGCTGGATGAGCGTCCCGCGCCGGAGCTCCTCATGGCTCGCTCCGAAGTGTGGCGTCCACTTCGGAGCGTCGCCGCGTGGTTTCTTTGGCGTCTCACGGATAAGCGATAGGTTGATCGCGGGCCGGCCCGGCCGTGTGGCCTGGGTGCGAGCCGCAGCGCACAGACGGGCGGTGTCCGGCCCCCGCCGCCCCCCGGCCGCGAGTCGGGCCGCGCGCCCTTACGCGGTGCCGCGTCGCACAAGGCGGAGGGACGGGGCGGCGGTGCCGGCCAGCGATCGTGGCACACGTGACAACAGGGCGGGCCGACGCGGCCGAACACGGGCACGCACCTGACCCGACCGAGGCTCCACGCCGGCCCCGAGACCGCTGGTCTATGCCCGCGAACAGTCCGCTCTCAGGCGTTCAGGCCCTCGGGACAGTTCGCCCCGCAGTTCCAGCACTGGCCGAACTGGCCCTCGTTGACTTCTTTGCAGCTCGGGCACGTCCAGTCGGGCTGCGCCGGGCCCACCGGCGCGAGTGCCTCGTCCACGAGCCGCTTCGCCTCCTCGACGTTCGACGGATCGACGACCCACAACTCGGGCCATGTCTCTGTTGGCGGGATCACACCGGCCGCTCCCGATCGGTACTCGCCCTGGATGTGACACTCGATGTCGTGCATCTCGAGGACGTGCTTCATGTGCGTGACCTGAGCCAGAACCGGTGCGCTGTAGATTCTCATGTATCAACGCGCGAACGGCGTGGCTCGACATCCGAGAAAGTCGGAGACATCACAATCGGCTACGTCTGGTCGTCCTCGCCCGGCGGCGACTTGACAATCGTCTCGCTGGGCCGCGCAGCGGCCGGCACGCGACCCTTGCCCGGCTCGCGGTGTCTTCGCCTGGCGGGCACGCGCGCCAGTGGCGTAGCAGGCGGTTCATTGAAGCGGGTCGATGGCCTGATGGACCACAGCGATGCCCGCCGGCCCAGGCCGGACGGAGGCGCGGCCGGCATGTCGACTCGTTTCTCGAAGGCGCCGCTCTGCTGGACGTTGCGCTGGAAGTCGCCCGGATCGAGGGGCGTGCGCCACACCGCTTCATAGACTCGACGAAGCTGGGTGATCGTGAACTCCGGAGGGCAGAACCTGGCCGCGAGGGCTGTGTACTCCAGCTTGGCCCGCGTCCGCTCGACGGCATCCCTCACGATCCGCTCGTGGTCGAACGCCAATCGAACCGCGGCCCCCTCGATCTCCTCCACTGGTGTCAGCACGGCGGTCATTGCGTCCCCACCGCCCCGGAGCACCGGGAGATCGGCGCAGATGGCCCAATAGGCGACGGTGACGACGCGCATGCGCGGATCCCGGCCCGGCGCACCGTAGCTGGCGAGCTGCTCCAGGTGCCAGGAGCCGTCGCGCAGACCCGTTTCCTCGGCCAGTTCGCGGGCCGCGGCCTGATCCAAGTCCTCACCAGGTTGCACGAAGCCACCCGGTAGTGCCCAGGCGCCCCGGAACGGTTCTTCGCCCCGTTCGATGAGCAGGACGTGAAGCGTGTCATGCCGGATGGTGAACACCGCCACGTCCACAGTGACGGCAAACGGAGGGTAGTCGCCCGGGTTGTAGCCGAAGGGCGCGCCGGATGCCACGGAGGGAATATATATTGTCGTATTGACAAAATCAAGAAGCCCCCATATTATTGTCATGTCGACAATAATTGTCTGGAGGTGCCATGCTCATTCCTCAACTCGACACCGTCGCCATCGGCTGGCCGATCACCCGGCTGGGCGTGTCCTGCTTCCCTGTTTACCTGCCCGCCAACGACCTGCCGGCGATCGCCACCGGCGACGCCTCGAAGCTCGTCATGGATGAGCTCGACGAGGCGGCGGTGCCGACCTTGCGGGTCCGCAACCTAGGCGACACGCCAGCGCTCGTCGTCGAGGGCGAACACTTCCTTGGCGGCAAGCAGAACCGCGCTCTCAACGCGACCATTCTGGTGCAGGCCCGGGCCGAGTTGGACATTCCCGTGTCCTGCCTCGAGCAGGGCCGATGGGGCCACCGTCAGGCCTACCGGCGTGACGGCGCGTTCGCCGCAGCCCGGGTGCGCTCCGTGCAGAATGCCGGGGTAGCCAGGTCCATGCGACAGACCGGTTCCCGCGACGGCGATCAGGCAGCGGTGTGGAGCGAGATCAACGAAATGCTGAGCCAAGCCTCGGTCGGTTCGCCCACAGCGGCGGCGGCCGACATGAGCCGGGAGACATGCCGACGAGAGCCGCCGCGCGCCGCCGTGGCCGAGGAACTCGCGGCGCGCGGGCCGCTCCCCGGCCAGTGCGGCATCGTGATCGCCCAGGGGCGTCGGGTCACGGCCATGGACCTGTTCGGCGCGCCCCCTCTGCTCGCCGTTCACTGGGCTGCGCTGATTCGGTCGTACCTCCTCGACTCGCCCCTGGCCAGCGGCCGGCCCTCCGCCACGCAGGTGCTGACCCTCGTGCGGCGCTTCGCCTCCGCGCGGGCACAGCAAGCGCCGGGCGTCGGGCTGGGCGTCGAACATCGCATGGCTCACAAGAGACTCACCGGCCAGGCCCTGACCCTCGACGGGGCGATCGTGCACGCGACGTGCTTCGCGACCGGTTCCGCGTGAGCCGCTCGGCCGTGCGGCGTCCGTTGCGGGCGATGGCGATCGTGGCCGAGTCTGGACCGATACCTCACCCGCGCCCTGGTAGCGCCGGAAGTGCCTGCGCCGCAAGGCTCCCGACCTCGACCGCGGCTGCCTTGGCCCGTTCCGCCAGGAATCGGCTGATCTCGGCAACGCTGACGTGAGACATCGTCTTGTTGGCCAGGAGACCGACCACGAGGCCGACCAAACAGGAGAGGGCCACGGGCCCGCCGACCGCCGCCACCTGCGCGACCACGAAGATCGTGAGCGTGGTGACCACAGCACCGCGTACCGATCCATCGACGAGGTCGCCGTACTGGCTGTCCATTCTGGCCTTCTCGAAGGCTCTGGCGAAGGCCACCACCATGATGACCAGCAGCAGCGGATTCGCGCTGATGACGGCCGCCATGCCCATGCTGCCGACCATCCTGCTGAAGCTCTCGGTGTCGGCCCGATTCCACTGAAACACCACAGCCAGGATGCCAATGGAACCACCGACCAGCTCAGCTGACGTGTAGCTGTTCAAGTCGTAGAACCAGTCTCGAGCAACGTAAAATCGCGACTCCATAAAGCCGGCGACTTGGTCGTACGTCGCCTTGTCCCAGTTCGCCAGCGGCAGCCCCTTGGACGTCGTCAGGTCCCGGAACATCCCCTGGACGAAGCCGAGGCCTTCCTGGATGATGCTCTCCTCGGTTGACGCGCCCCGAACCGCCTGGAACGCTCCCGCGATGGTGTGCCCCCCGTCGAACAGACGGTGATTCCCGCCACCGATGTGCGTGGCGAGATACCCGGCGTCCATGGCCTTGTCGTAGATGGTCGCCGGCCCCTTGGCCAAGCTGGCGAGCATGGAATCGAGATCGGCTGAGATCCTGCTCGCCAGGACGCCCTGCGTCACGGACAGCAGGCCGGCTGCCGAGACCGACGCCGATTCCCAGGCCTCTCGTGAGACGGCTGTCGTGGAATCCAGAGCTCTGCGGGACACGCTGGCCGCCGATTCCAGGGCCCCTCTCGACCCGCTTGCCGCGGAGTCCCACGCCTTCTTGGACCCGATCGAGACAGACGCCGCCACCCCGCGGCTGACGTCGGCAGCAGACTTCAGCCTGCCCTCCTTGTTGACCGGGATCCACTTTGCCAGGGCGCCCTGCGTCACAGACAGCAGGCCGGCAGCCGAGACCGACGCCGACTTCCAGGCCTCTCGTGAGACGGCTGCCGTGGAATCCAGAGCTCTTTGAGACCCGCGGGCCGCCGACTCCCTGGCCCCTCTGGAGCCGCTTGCCGCAGCGTCCCACGCCTTCTTGGACCCGCTCGAGACAGACCCCACCACCCCGCGACTGACGTCGGCAGCAGACTTCAGCATGCGCTCCCCCGTGCTCGGCAGCACCAGATCGAGATCCACGGTCTTCTGCGCCCGGCCGAGTGGGCCGACGCGCCGTCATCCGCTCGCGGTGAACACCAGATCCACAGCAACTCGAAGTCCTGGGGCGTGAGCAGCCGCATCAGGCCTCGCGTCGCCGCGCGCATCTCCTGCCTGGCGCCTAGCGCGCGCTCGACGGCAGGCAGTCTGTGGCCGTTGATCCGGCGGACGACGTACTCCGCGACGTCCACCGCACAGGAGGTCCCGCGATACGCGGCCAGCTTCGTCACGGCCCCGGAGAGCCGATCCTTGGTTAGCGCCTCGCCCGTCACGTCAGTCTGCCGCCAGCCGCCGCGGCTCTGCCGGCAGATGCCAGCGTTGTCCGCCCAGATAGCGACGGCGTTGTTGCACGAATCGTCACTGACCCGCACGATGCCCACCGACAGGATCCTCACCGGCCGATGCGATATGACACTGGTCGGCCGAGGGCGGTCATCCGATTCAAGATCTCACAGCCGAGGACGACCTCACTCCCCTGCCCAGCTGGACTCCGGGCGCGAAGGCCATCTCCGATGATGGACTTGTAGCGGAAGAACGTGTTCTCCACCCGGCCCTGACGATGATACCCGGACGCCTTCTGCCACTGGCGCCGGCCGAGCGTCTTCACCCACGTGATCGTCCGATCCCGCGCGGGCGACCGCGGGCCGTGCCCAGAGACGTTCGCCGTCCTGGCCGGTGGGATGACGACCGTCGCACCCCGCGCCCCCGCCGTTTCGTAGACGGCGACCGTGTCATAGGCGGCGTCAGCGGTGACGCACACGAGAGGGCCCTCGACGGCGGTGAGCAGATCGAGGGCGGTGGTCGCATCATCACCCGTCGCCTCGGTCAGCGTGTGGACACGGATCACGCCGGACTGATCGACGCCAAGGTGGAGTTTCCGCCAGCCACGTCTGCCGCGGCCACCGTGTTTCGCGGCGGCCCACTCACCTTCCCCAACGATGGACAAACCCGTGCTGTCGAGCACGAGATGGAGGCCCTCGCCGGGCGGGACCAGTCGCAGACGGCGCTGCAGATGCTGACTGCGCCTCGAGAGCGTCGTATAGTCGGGGGCGGAGAGGTCGAGGCGCATCATCCCGAACAGGGCGTGCAGGAACCCTTCGGCCTGGCGCAACGGGAGATGGTAGAGGAGCCGCAGAGTCAGGGCGGTCTCGATGGCGAGATCCGAGTACCGCCGCTGCCCGCCCCGCCGGCCGCTCCGGCGGGGTGTCCAGGCAGCGATCGCCTCCGAGGATAACCACACCGTCACATCGCCGCGGCGAACGAGGGCCTGATTGTAGACAGCCCAGTTCGCAACGCGATACTTCGTCTTATACGTGGGATGAACCTTCGACTGCATCCCTGTAGTGTGGCTCCTGCGAAGCGTCACGAAAAGTACGGGCCAAACCACCCCACCCGCAGCGGGTCTTCATGCAACAACGCCCCTTCTTCCACTGGCGCCGGCCGAGCTGCTTCACCAACGTGATCGTTCGATCCCGCGCGGGCGACCGCGGGCCGTGCCCAGAGACGGTCGCCGTCCTGGCCGGTGGGATGACGACCGTCGCACCCCGCGCCCCTGCCGTTTTGTAAACGGCGACCGTGTCATAGGCGGCGTCAGCGGTGACGCGCACGAGAGGGCCATCGACCGCGTTGAGCAGATCGAGGGCGGTGGTCGCATCATCACCCGTCGCCTCGGTCAGCGTGTGGACACGGATCACGCCGGACTGATCGACGCCAAGGTGGAGTTTCCGCCAGCTACGTCTGCCGCGGCCACCGTGTTTCGCGGCGGCCCACTCACCTTCCCAAACGATGGACAGACCTGTGCTGTCAAGCACCAGATGGATGCCCTCGTCGGGCGGGATCGGTCGCAGACGGCGCCTCAGATGCTGACTGCGCCGGGAGAGCGTCGTATAGTCGGGGGCGGAGAGGTCGAGCCGCATCATCCCGAACAGGGCGTGCAGGAACCCTTCGGCTTGGCGCAGCGGGAGATGGTAGAGGAGTCGCAGGGTCAGGGCGGCCTCGATGGCGAGATCCGAGTAGCGCCGCTGGCCACCCCGCCGGCCGCTCCGGCGGGGCGTCCAGCCAGCGATCGCCTCCGCGGACAACCACACCGTCACATCGCCGCGTCGAACGAGTGCGCGGTTGTAGGCCGCCCAGTTCGCAACGCGGTACTTTGTCTTGTACCGGGGATGGACCTTCGACTTCATCCCTGTAGTGTGGCCCCTGCGGAGGGTCCCGAGAAGTGCGCCCCCCCCGCAGGGTCTTCATGCAACAACGCCCAAGTTTGCACTCACGCCGGCCGCGTGATTAGACTCACCCGGCTGTCCAAGAAATCCGTGGCGGTACAGTCATCGCGGCGAGGCTGACCATCAACGTCCCATGCGGCGGCCGGGTGTCGGTGAACGCGCTGTATACGAGGAGGCCGTGGCGTTGTCGATCGACGAGCTGATCCGATTCGCGGTTGCCCAGGTCGCGCTCCTGCGGGAACGCTGGCAAAGCGGGGGTGGCGTACAGCCAGTCTGTTCACGCCACATCATGGTTTCGAGCTGTTGCCCGTTGCCTCATCAGAAAGCGACCTTTGGCCACGGACCGCTAGTCCCCTGGATTTAAAATCTCTAGGAGAAATGCCCGAGTTGTGATCTAAAGAGACATGGCCAAGATCGGACGACCACGAGCCGAAGTTGTGATCACCGACACGGAGCGCGCCGAGCTGGGTCAAGTGAGGAAGCGCGCCCGGGGCAATCGCGCGGTCGCCTTCCGAGCACGCGTGGTACTCGCCTGTGCCGACACCCCTGACAACGCCGTGGCGCGCCGCCTGCGGACGACCAAGACGACGGTGGCCAAGTGGCGGCACCGGTTCGTCGACCTCCGGCTCGCGAGGCTGTACGACGAGCCTCGCGTTGGGGGCACCGCGCACGGTCTCAGACGCCACGATCGAGGCGGTGATCGTCAAGACCTTGGAGACGACCCCGCCCGGCGAAACGCACTGGAGCACGCGCACGATGGGAAGGGCAGCAGGGCATCTGGCGGACGTTCCGGCTGCAGCCGCACCGCACGGAGTCGTTCAAGCTGGCGCCCGATCCGCAGTTGGTCGCAAAGATCCGCGATGTCGTGGGGCTGTCTATGACGCCCCCTGCCAACGCGGTGGTGTTCTCGGTGGACGAGAAATCGCAGGTCCAGGCGCTGCAGCGCGCCCAGCCAATCCTGCCGATGGACGTCGGGCAACCCGAACGATGCAAGCACAACTACGTACGGCATGGGACGCACGATCTGTTTGTGGCCCTCTTCATGCGACCACGCTGCGTAGAGCTGGCGCGAGTGCTCAAGAAGACCAAGAGCTTTTACTATCACTGCGATTGGCACGCTTCGCACTACGTGAAGGTGATGCTTTGCACTTAAAGGATCTAGGAGGTGGGTTGTGAAATCGCTCGCTCCCGATGCCCGATTGCTGTTCGTCGATAGCGCCTCTTGTAACAGCGATATCGGCGCCCGCTTTCGGAGAACGCGCCCCGGCCCTGAACTGGACTTAGTCGAGTCCTTTCTTCTGGCGATGCCCCTCTACATCCCGCACGGCTGTCGGGCGACCGTGTTCCGAGAACCTCGCCTTGAATCGGGGTTCCCTGATCTCGTCATCGTGGTATGGCGCGAGGAAGTCACACGGGAGTGGCGATCCGAACGCGTTTACCTCGAGGCACACGATCTTCGACTCGTGCACTTCCTGCACCATACCCGGCGTGCTCGCAAGGACGAGATTGTCGCGGTCTTTGGTCGGTGTGCGACGGAGAGCATTGACCGCCTACATTGCGCGGCAATGATCCGGCAAGTGGGCTTATCTTGGACGCCTTGTGCGCTACGTCGGTCCTTTGCGGCATCGAAGATCATCGCCGTTGAAGCAAAGGTCGGAAAATGGACTAAGGTTCTGAATCAGGCGCTTCTGAATACGTGGTTTGCTTCCAAGTCCTACGTACTCATTCCCAACCTGCCGTCCGAGCCTCAGTTGGCCGTCGCACGCCGACTCGGAATCGGAGTGTGCTCACTTGATGATCATCGCAAGGTCCAGAAAGTGGACAGCGAGTCCATGAGCCTACCGCGGTCTTATGCGTCGTGGATGCTCAATGACTGGGCTTGGCGATCCGCTCAGGGCGTGAAGGCCGAGACGGAGTGAACGGACAATCGCAGATCACAGAGGCCTGGCTCGCGCGACAATTTCCGGACCTCCAGAGCATCCAGCCCCTTGCGCGGGGAGGCCAGAAACAGGTTTTCTCCGCCCTGCACCCACACGACGGTGATGTGGTGTTGAAGCTTATGCACCCGACCGCGGACATAGACCGCACCAGACGCGAGCTTCTCGCTGTCGTGCGGGTTCAGTCCGCCCGTGTGCCCAGGATCCTGGACCAGGGAGTGATCCAGACCCCTATCGGAGATTGTTTTTGGTTCCGAGAACAACGTATCCCCGGCCACACCGCGCGCGAGCGTCTGGCGGTCGGGCCCTTCGCCACGCCGGATCTCTTGCGGTTGGCGCTGCATGTCTCTGAGATTCTCGTTGCGGCTGACGCCGTCAACATCGTTCACCGAGACGTGAAGCCAGAGAACCTCATTATTGATCCGTCCACAAACTGCTGGCTCATCGATTTCGGTCTTGCGAGGCACCTTGGCCTCGAGTCGCTCACCGCCACGGCGAATGTCTTCGGCCAGGTGACGTGGGGCTACGCTCCATTGGAGCAATGCCGAAACATCAAGGAAGAGATCGACGCCAGAGCTGATCTGTTCGCGCTCGGTATGACGCTCTATGAATGTGCTACCGGCGCCAACCCTTTTCGTGACGGCGCGCGCGATGCGATAGAGATCCTCCGAAGAGTCGAGAACGGCAACCTGCCTCGCGTGCATCTCTCCTTTTCATCCGCATCCTCCTTCTCCGACCTGATTGCGGCCCTCACGCAGCGAAAGCGCATTCATCGCCCCCAACACGCCATGGAGGCTTACGATTGGATCAAGGACATCTGCAACAGAGAGGGACTTCAATGACATGGATCTCTACCTTCACGTCGGCATGTTCACCCAGTACTGGTGATGACACCTGCGGCTGCGTTCAAGGAGTCGCGTAGTGGAGATCTATTTACAGTTCGGCTACGGGATGATGGAGCATTGTCGGCACCTGATCTCCAACTGGGAGGGAGGCACTGTCGTACTGAGTCCTCGAGACATGGATGGCAGGCAACTGCGCACTCTGTCCTCGGAGATCACCGATGTTGCCGGGGGGCAAGTCTTGTTGGATCCCCAGTTCTATCTTCCGCACGCGGATCACGAGAGGCTCTGCTCCCATGACTACTGGCCCTCGAAGTACGAAACGGGAGCGTTTTTCGAGGGGATTGCCCTTCGTGATTTGCTCCGGAAGCTAATCGACCTAAACGCAGCTGTCGGCACCAACGAGATCATCCTTCCCGGACTCCTGGCTACCGGTGTAGATGATGCGTGGCTAGAAACAGAGCGTGCCGTGCTTGAGGTCGGCCGGGAGCTTGCCGGCGACTGCCCAGTCGTCACTACGATCGCGCTGGACGCCGACACGACCCGGAATCAAGATCACATCGCGTCGCTGCTTGAGGCCGCTCCCGGCTGGAAATCCGATGGTTTCTACATCGTCTGCGAGCATCCGAACGGGGATTACATTGTTGAGGATCCTAACTGGCTTGCCAACGTGCTTGATCTTATCGCGGGCCTGCGCCTTTCAGGGGCCAGGGTGATTCTTGGCTACTGCAATCACCAGATGCTCGCGGCCCGAGTTGTTCAAGCGAACGCCATCTGCTCAGGAACCTGGATGAACGTTCGCTCATTCCCACCCGATAAGTTTCGCAGTTCTTTCGACGACGAAATTCGGCAACGCGCTACGTGGTACTACTGTCCGCAGGCGCTTTCTGAGTACAAGATTCCATTCCTCGATGTTGCGCAGAGGCGGCAGCTTCTCGCAAGAATGGCGCCCCCTCCTGAACTGGATGGAGGCTATGCGCGACATCTTTTTGAAGGGCCGCAGCCTACAACGATCGGATTTTCTGAGCAGCTTGCTTTTCGGCACTACCTCCACGCTCTACGCGGCCAAGTACGTGCGCTCGAACATACGAGCTATGACGAAGCACTTACCGCACAGGCGGCCTTGCTCGATGGAGCCGATGACCTTCTCCGAACCTTGGGATCGGTGGGGATCCGAGGCCAGCAGCGAGACTTCGCGAACGCTGTTGACGTTAACCGGGCGGCACTCGCCCTTGTGGACTCGCTACGAGGTCCGATCCTACGACGGCAGTGGAAAGCCTTAGGCTAGATCGCCACGCTGGAGGCCCAACTCGTGAAGGTGTCGACAGCACGCGGCATACGACGTTCCTGGACGGCCAAGTGGAGCACCGCGGTACGAGCGGGGCTGGCGTCGGGTGGCAGGCGCGTGGTCCAAACGCGGCGTTGTTGCACGAATCGTGACTGGCCCACACGATGCCCACCGACAGGATCCTCACCGGCCGATGCGATACGACACTGGTCGGCCGAGGGCGGTCATCCGATTCAGGATCTCACAGCCGAGAACGGCCTCACTCCCCTGCCCAGCTGGACTCCGGGCGCGAAGGCTATCGCCGATGATGGACTTGTAGCGGAAGAACGCATTCTCCACCCGGCCCTGACGATGGTACCCTGACACCTTCTTCCACTGGCGCCGGCCGAGCTGCTTCACCAACTGGATCGTCCGATCCCGCGCGGACGACCGCGGGCCGTGGCCAGAGACGTTCGCCGTCCTGGCCGGTGGAACGACGACCGTCGCACCCCGCGCCCCCGCCGTTTCGTAGACGGCGACCGTGTCATAGGCGGCGTCAGCGGTGACGCGCACGAGAGGGCCCTCGACCGCGTTGAGCAGATCGAGGCCGGTGGTCGCATCATCACCCGTCGCCTCGGTCAACGTGTGGACAAGGATCACGCCTGACTGATCGACGCCAAGGTGGAGTTTCCTCCACCCACGCCGGCCGCAGCCACCGTGTTTCGCGGCGGCCCACTCACCTGCCCCGACGATGGACAGCCCCGTGCTGTCGAGCACGAGATGGATGCCCTCGTCGGGCGGGACCGGTCGCAGACGGCGCCTCAGATGCTGACTGCGCCGGGAGAGCGTCGTATAGTCGGGGGCGGAGAGATCGAGGCGCATCATCCCGAACAGGGCGTGCAGGAACCCTTCGGCCTGGCGCAGCGGGAGATGGTAGATGAGCCGCAGGGTCAGGGCGGTCTCGATGGCGAGATCCGAGTAGCGCCGCTGCCCGCCCCGCAGGCCGCTCCGGCCGGGCGTCCAGGCAGCGATCGCTTCCGAGGACACCCACACCGTCACATCGCCGCGTCGAACGAGGGCCTGATTGTAGGCCGCCCAGTTCGCAACGCGGTACTTCGTCTTATACGTGGGATGGACCTTCGACTGCATCCCTATAGTGTGGCTCCTGCGAAGGGTCACGAGAAGTGCGCCCCCCCGCAGGGTCTTCATGCAACAACGCCGCGAGACGCTGGGCCCGCTGATGCTGAACATCGCGACCCTGGCCCGTATCGCATCGGCAGGTGAGGATGATCCTGTCGATTGGCATCGTGCGGGCCAGTTACGCGTTCGTGCAACAACGCCCCGTCACATCGCCACGTCGAACGAGGGCTTTGTTGTAGGCAGCCCAGTTCGCAACGCGATACTTCGTCTTATACGTGGGATGAACCTTCGACTGCATCCCTGTAGTGTGGCTCCTGCGAAGCGTCACGAACAGTACGGGCCAAACCACCCCACCCGTAGCGGGTCTTCATGCGACAACGCCTCATTGTGCCCTGAGGTATGGCGGGTCACACGGTTCGCGAACGGGCAGCTTCGCGAGCCATCTGAAAGAACGATGGTTCTGCGCCATACTGACCGACTAACCAATCCACATACGCGTCCGTGTATTTTCGCGGCGAATGCTGCGCTTGATACGAGAACATCGGCTCATCGTCCACTTTGTGCACGCGACGAACGCACTGAAGGTCATGCCCGCTGACCGTAATTTTAAGACACTCGGCGAGTCGTTTCACGAGCTCCTTTTGTGGCGTTGTTGCACGAATCGTCACGGGCCCGCACGATGCCAACCGACAGGATCCTCACCGGCCGATGCGATACGACACTGGTCGGCCGAGGGCGGTCATCCGATTCAAGATCTCACAGCCGAGGACGGCCTCACTCCCCTGCCCAGCTGGATTCCGGGCGCGAAGGCCAGCGCCGATGATGGACTTGTAGCGGAAGAACGCATTCTCCACCCGGCCCTGACGATGGTACCCTGACACCTTCTTCCACTGGCGCCGGCCGAGCTGCTTCACCAACGTGATCGTCCGATCTCGCGCAGGCGACCGCGGGCCGTGCCCAGAGACGTTCGCCGTCTTGGCCGGTGGGATGACCACCGTCGCACCCCGCGCCCCCGCCGTTTCGTAGACTGCGACCGTGTCATAGGCGGCGTCAGCGGTGACGCGCACGAGAGGGCCATCGACTGCGGTGAGCAGATCGAGGGCGGTGGTCGCATCATCACCCGTCGCCTCGGTCAGCGTGTGGACACGGATCACGCCGGACTGATCGACGCCAAGATGGAGCTTCCTCCAGCCACGCCTGCCGCGGCCACCGTGTTTCGCGGTGGCCCACTCACCTGCCCCAACGATGGACAGACCCGTGCTGTCGAGCACGAGATGGATGCCCTCGCCGGGCGGGACCGGTCGCAGACGGCGCCGCAGATGCTGACTGCGCCGGGAGAGCGTCGTATAGTCGGGGGCGGAGAGGTCGAGGCGCATCATCCCGAACAGGGCGTGCAGGAATCCTTCGGCTTGGCGCAGCGGGAGATGGTAGAGGAGCCGCAGGGTCAGGGCGGTCTCGATGGCGAGATCCGAGTACCGCCGCTGCCCGCCCCGCCGGCCACTCCGGCCGGGCGTCCAGGCCGCGATCGCTTCCGAGGACACCCACACCGTCACATCGCCGCGTCGAACGAGGGCCTGATTGTAGGCCGCCCAGTTCGCCACGCGATACTTCGTCTTATACCTGGGATGAACCTTCGACTTCATCCCCGTAGTGTGGCTCCTGCGGCGGGTCACGAGAAGTGCGGGCCACGCCGCCCCACCCGCAGCGGGTATTCATGCAACAACGCCAAGATGCGGCGGTTCGGTCTGCGCGTCCAATAGGTCCACGGCCGGTGACTTATCCTAGAAATCACCGATCCAGGGGACTAGCCCGCACCGATCCCGATCCACAGTTCCTTCACCGACCGATGCGGTACGACATTGGCCTGCCAAGCCCAGTCATCTGATTCAGGATGTTGCACGCGAGGTCGACCTCAGTCCCCCGCCCTGCGGGACTGCACGCTCGAAGGCTGTCTCCGATGATCGACGTGTATCGGAAGAACGCGTTCTCCACGCGGGCCTGCCCATGATAGCCCGACGTCTTCGTTCAGCGTCGCCGTCCTATTTCCTTGACCTCCAGGATCGTGTGATCACGAGCGCTCGACCGCAGTCCGTGTCGAGACACGTGGGCCGTACTCGTCGGCGGAACCACGACGGTCGCGCCACGCGCACCGGCGGCCTCGTAATAGCCGATCGTATCGTAGGCGGCATCCGCCGTCACCCGTCCGAGGGCGCTCGGTCGTATGCCGGCCAATTTCCGACGTGGTATTTTGTCTTGTACTTTGGGTGCACGCTCGACTTCCTGTCGAGATCATGCACCTGCTGTCGCCACGAGGGCCAGGTGTCATGAACCAGACATGGAATTGGTTGGGTTGGCTCGTGGCGATTGTGGTCACGATCGTGGTCGTTCGGGCGACGGTCCGGTTTGATGTCAATGAATGGTTGAGAGACAGGAGAAAACAGAGAGAAGAACACTTGAGGTTGCTATGCCCTCACGTAAGGTTGGTCAATAGTGACGGAGAACCGGCGATCTGTTCCACTTACATATCACCCGTGGGAACCACGGCGTGGCAATGTCAGTTGTGTGGGAACGTCACCTACGATCGAAGCGAGGGCGATGAAGTCGCGAGGTATTGGGCGACGAACCCGAATGAGTTGATAGAACGCCACAAGGACATGGCAAGACTGGCGAAGAAGTTGGGACGGTGATGCCCTCCACCAGGCGCGGCCCCTTCGCCAGCCACGCGCCGTAGTGGTCGTTACGCCCCTGCCGCAACCGTTCGATCTCGCTCCGACCGAGGCCGCGCTCCCGGGCCAGGTGCCAGGCACCGCGACCCTGCACGAGGAAGAGATCCTTGTACAGCTCCTCCGGCAAGTGGATGTGCACCGAGGCCAGCACATCGCGAGTCGCCTCGAAGTACAGGTGCTCGGTGTCGACGAGCACACCGTCTGTAGGCCGGCCAATTCGCAACGCGATACTTCGTCTTATACGTGGGATGAACCTTCGACTTCATCCCTGTAGTGTGGCTCCTGCGGAGGGTCCCCAGAAGCGCGGGCCAAGCTGCCCCACCCGCAGAGGGTCTTCATGCAACAACGCCGGTATTCATGCAACAACGCCGCGCGGCACTTGGCGGGTGGAGTTGGAATCGGACTGGATTGATCCGAATACGAAAGTAGGCGTACCAACCATCATCTGCTACATGGGCGTTACCCAGACATTGTCCAATCTCCAGATGCATCTGATGACACCAGAATCAGAATCCCGGTTCATCGCGGAACGAATCAGCCCCTCGCCAAACGGTGTGGGATATCGGGTGGCCGGTGTCTACACCAACAGGCCGCAAACGCATCTGCGCGGAGAGCGCTGCGAAATGCATTACGGGGGACTCCTTCTGGACACGCACGGCCCGGCCAATCGGCCGAACACTCTCACGGGTGAATATTGGACTGACCGAAAGACGAAGGGCCGCATGACATTCACCGAGCGACGGCCCGAGGTGTTCACGCGCTTCAAAGACGCAGCAGCGGATTTCGCTGAACCGTGACTTGCGTAGGGTCACGAGAAGTACGGGCCAAACCGCCCACACCGATCCTCGGAAAATGGGTGTTCGGGTGTTCAACGCGTTCGTCCCAACTCAAGTGATTGCACGGATTGCACGAACTTGCCACCCCCTGTGGGACATCCGCCTGGTCCAACCGATACAATGCAACTGTTGAGATTCGATTCGAGGTAGATGGTGTTCCTCACTGAAGGTCTGGGTGTCGATTCAAACCTTCGGGATGGCCGGGTTCCACCAGGCTGTGGCGAGGGGGCATGGAGCTGGCAGCCTTGGCCGAGGCATACGTCCGGGAGAGCCAACCCCTGGAACTCTGCTCCCCCCGTGTCGCTGGGGATCGTATGCTTCTGGATCAATCCCACCCAGAGCGACCTCGACGAGAGCGCCCTGGAAGATGTCGACCGAAAGGTGTTCGCACGCATCTTCTGGGAAGACCGGGCGTTCCTTTCGTCGACGCTGCTCCAGAAATAGTTTTCGCTTTATGAACCCGCGTTGCCGACCTCCGGCCGCTACCCGCCCAGCCGAGCACTGACACCATAGGCAGGACCCGATGGCTAAAAAGACGAAGGCCCACACCAAGCGTCCGATCGAATCCTACGAGCACAGGGATAAGCAGCGGGTCAATATTCCGCCCGTAGGGCTGGTGACGCCGGGCACAGATCCGGACGTAGGCACCAGGAAGACCTACGCCTACGACCCACACCTCGACCCGCAACTGCAATGGACGGGGAAGGCCGAGCACACGTCCTTCCGGGTGCCGACGGTGTCGTTGCACGTCCACGAGCGCATCGACTCGTGCACCATCATCGAGGCCGTGAAGCGCCGCAATGGCAGCGGTGGATCGCCGCAGATGGGGCTCTTCGAGAGCGAGCGCGAAGAACCGTTGCGTCAGGCGGTGGAGTTCTACAAGCACGCCCACGGCTGGAGCAACCGCATGGTCGCGGGTGACAGCCTGTTGGTGATGAACTCGCTGTTGGAGAAGGAGGGTATGGCCGGCAAGGTGCAGATGGTCTACCTCGACCCGCCCTACGGTATCCGCTACGGCTCCAACTTCCAGCCCTTCGTCAACAAGCGAGACGTGAAGGACGGCAAGGACGAGGACTTGACCGCTGAGCCGGAGCAGATCCGCGCCTTCCGCGACACGTGGGAACTGGGTGTCCACTCCTACCTCGCCTACTTGCGCGACCGCCTGCTCTTGACCAGAGACCTGCTGACGGAGAGCGGCAGTGTGTTCGTTCAGATCAGCGATGAGAACGTTCACCACGTGCGAGAGCTGATGAGCGAGGTTTTCGGAGCTGATCAGTTCGTAGCCCAGATCTCTTTCAAGACAAAGAAGATGTCATTGGGGCGACAGTACCTGGGAACTGTTAACGACTACATCGTGTGGTACTCGCGAGACCACTCCAAGCTCAAGTTCAGAAGGTTGTTTGTTCCAAAAGTGCTCGATCACGCGAGCCCTTTCTCTTTCGTCGAATTGCCAGGTGGCGAGAGAAGGCGTATGGCCGCGGAAGAAAGAGCCGACCATTCAAAGTTGCCAAGTGGGAGCCGAATATTCAGAACACTGGACCTACATTCCTCCGGACGGACCGAGTCTTGTGTATTCGATTTTGAGTTCGAGGGGGTCACGACCTCACCTAAGAGGGGGAGAAGTTGGAAGACCAATAGGGCCGGAATTGAACGGTTGATTCAAAAGGGACGACTGATCAAGGTTGGCGCAAGTCCTGAGTACGTCTTGTATCACGCCGATTACCCCGTAACTGGCTTGATGAACGTTTGGGAGGACACGCAGGGGGAATCGGATAAGCGATACGTCGTCCAGACGAGCGCGAAAGTGGTCCAGCGTTGCCTTCTTATGGCAACGGACCCTGGTGATTTAGTGTTAGATCCGACTTGCGGAGCGGGCACGACAGCTTATGTAGCCGAGCAGTGGGGCCGTCGTTGGATCACCTGCGACACCTCACGTGTTGCAATCACGCTGGCCAAGCAATGCCTGATTACTGCCATCTTCGACTACTTCGAGCTGTCGCAACCTCAGGAGGGTGTCGGTAGCGGCTTCAGGTACAAGAGCGTACCGCACGTGACGCTTGGCTCGATTGCTAACGATGAGCCACCTGGGCAGGAAACGCTCTGGGACCAGCCGATTGAGGATCGCAAGAGGCACCGCGTCAGCGGTCCATTCACAGTGGAAGCTGTGCCCGCGCCGGCGGTCAAGTCCGTGGGGGAATTGTTAGAAGGTGTGCCGCAGCCAGCCGATGCCTCCATCGCCCGCCGCGGTGAGACATTGCGGCAGGGGGAATGGAGTGACGAATTGCTGCGCGCCGGCATTCGCGGCAAGGCGGGTCAGCACATTCGCTTCGCGCGGCTGGAACCGATGCCGGGTTGCCGCTATCTGCACGCCGATGGTGAAACACGCACAAACGATGCAAGTGCGGACCGCGTGCGCGAGCGTGGTGCGGCGTCGGAAGTGCAGAGGACGGTAATGGCCTTCGGCCCTGAGCACGCGCCGTTGGAGCAGCGCCAGGTGGCGCAGGCCATCGAGGAGGCACAGACACTGGTGCCAAGGCCCAAGCTGATCGTCTTCGCGGCCTTCCAGTTCGATCCGGAAGCAGCCAAGGACATTGATGAGACGAACTGGCCCGGCGTGACACTTCTCAAGGCGCAGATGAACGCCGACCTACTCACCGACGACCTCAAGAAGAAGCGCGCTAGCAACGAGTCGTTCTGGCTGATCGGCCAACCGGACGTACAGATCGAGCGCATAGCCAAGGGCGACGATAAGGGCAGGGTGCGCGTAACTGTCCACGGCTTCGACTACTACAACACCAAGTCGGGCGGCATCGAATCTGGCGGCAAGGATCGCATCGCCGTCTGGCTGCTCGACACTGACTACGACGGGCGCAGTCTGTACCCCCGTCAGGTGTTCTTCCCGATGGCCGGCGTGAAGGAAGGCTGGGCGCGGCTGGCCAAGAACCTGAAGGCCGAGATAGATGAAGAGCGGATGGAAGCCTACTGGGGCACGGTGTCGTTGCCGTTCGAGCCTGGTGATCACAAGCGTATCGCTGTCAAGATCGTTGACGATCGGGGCATCGAGAGTCTGAAGGTGATGGCGGTAGATTGATGGGCAAGACCACCATCGACCGCCTGATCATCAACTCTCCCTACGAGGAGCCCGCACGCCACTGGCACTACGAGCGCGAGACGCGCACCTTTGATCTGGCCGAAGGCCGACGCCCAGCAGGCTACATCGTGGCCTCGGGGGATTCGAAAGCATTCGATGACCCTGGCGTTTTCGTCGAAATCCCGCTGGTCAACCAGATTCGCCCGCGCGTTGAGGCGTGGCGCAAGGCCGGCTACCCTGGCGTGTCCGCGATCACTAAGCGGTTGCTTGATCACTGGCGTGACCCGGAGGAGTTTAAGGCTCGGCGATTCTTCTTCTGCCAGTTGGAGGCCATCGAGACGCTGATATGGCTGACCGAAGCGCCCGTTGCCGACCGGGTGGGAATCGAGATCCCCGCTGACGGCGGGGCGTTTGCTCGGCAGTGCTGCAAGATGGCCACAGGTTCGGGCAAGACCATCGTCATGGCAATGGCGATCGCCTGGCACATCCTGAACAAGGTGGCGACCCCCCAGGATACCCGCTTCGCAAGGAACGTATTGGTCGTCGCGCCGGGACTGACGGTGAAGATCCGGCTGGCGGTACTAGAGCCGGCGGGGGCCGACAACTACTACGAGGCGTTCAACATAGTGCCCTCGCCCATGCTCGACAAACTGCGCCAGGGCAGGGTGCTGGTCCGCAACTGGCACGCTATGGCCTGGGACAGTGAAGAGCAGATCAGGAAGCGGCGTAGTGTAGACAAGCGCGGAGTCAAGAGCGACGAAGCCTACACCCGAGAAATACTGGGCGAGATGGCCGGCGCTCGCAACCTGCTGGTTATAAATGACGAGGCGCACCACGCCTGGCGTGTGAACTGGGAAGCCGAAGGGAAGTACCTCCGATCCCGTGACCTCAAGGATAGCGCCGAGGAAGCCACGGTATGGATCGGTGGGCTGGATCGCCTGCACCGCTCGCGCACCATTCTCGGTTGTTACGACTTCTCCGCGACGCCCTTCACGCCGTCTGGCAAGAAGAGCAGCGAAGAGGCGTTGTTCGGCTGGATCGTCAACGATTTTGGTCTGAACGATGCAATCGAATCCGGACTGGTAAAAACCCCGCGCGTCGTGGTGCGCGACGATGCTGTGCCAGACGCCAAGACCTACAAGTCACGTCTCTATCACATCTACAACGATCCAGACGTGAAAGACGATCTGAACCGCCGAGCGCAACCAGAGGAACCGCTACCCGACCTAGTGCTAAACGCCTACTACCTGCTTGGCTACGATTGGCGCGAGACATGGAGGGCGTGGCGCGAGGCCGGTGTGCAGCCCCCCCCGGTGATGATCACAGTCTGTAACCGCACAGAGACTGCCGCGCGGATCAAGCACGCCTTCGATTCCAGGCGCGTCCACATCGATGAGCTATGCGACCAGGAGCGGGTGCTGCACATCGACTCGAAAGTGCTGGACCAGGCCGAGGCCAAGGAAGAGCGAGCTGAGCCCCTGGAAGGGCAAGGCACGGAAGCTGACGGAGACGAAGCGGAGGACGAGAGCAGGCCTGGGGAGCGCAAGCTGACCAAAAGGGAGCAGGCGGAACTCTTACGCCGAACCGTAGACACGGTGGGCAGAGCCGGACAACCGGGCGAGAAAATCCAGAGTGTCATCTCTGTCGGAATGTTGAGCGAGGGCTGGGACGCCAAGACGGTGACGCACATCATGGGGCTTCGCGCCTTTTCTTCTCAGCTTCTCTGCGAGCAGGTCGTGGGGCGCGGCCTGCGCCGCACCTCCTATGAGGTCAATCCGGACACAGGGTTGTTCGAGGCCGAATACGTCAACATCTTCGGCGTGCCCTTCACCTTCTTGCCGCACGAAGGAGGCGAGGACGGACCACCGCCGCCGCCGACACCCAAGACAGCTGTTGAACCAGACCCGGCTAAGGCCGAGTTCGAGATCCGCTGGCCTAACGTCGTGCGTATCGACCGAGTGTTTCAGCCGGTGCTGACGCTTGACTGGTCGAAGGCTTTACCGCTGGAACTCGACGCCGCACAAACCACTCAGGTCGCCGAACTCGCGCCCATTTTGGAAGGTAAGCCCGATGTTTCGAAGATCAACCGCATCGAACTGGAGCGGTTGGCCCGTGAGTTTCGCACGCAGCGCATTATCTTCGAGACGGCGCGGGACGTGTTCGATCAGATGAAGCACACTTGGAAGGGCAGCCGCGAAGTCCTGCTGGCGCAGTTGGTGCTGATCGTCGAGCAGTTCATCAATTCCGACCGGATCAGAATCTCCCCGCCGCTGTTCTACCAGGACGAATTATCCGGACGCTTGATCATCACGCTCAACATGTCGCGGATTGTGCAGCATGCATGGGAGGCAATTCGGCAGGAGAACACGGAGAGACTCACGCCAATTTTCGATCGCGACCACCCCATTCGCGTTACGGGTGACGTGCGCCTGTGGTACACGGGAAAGCCCTGTGAGTGCACTCGGAAGTCGCACATCAACGTCTGTGTCTACGACAGCACGTGGGAGGCTTCGGACGCCTTTGCGCTGGACGAGAGCGAGGACGTGGCCGCCTGGGTCAAGAACGACCACCTCGGTTTTGAGGTGCTTTACGTCCACCGGGGCGTGGTGCGGAAATACCGGCCCGACTTCCTCGTGCGACTGCAGAGCGGCGACCTGCTCATTCTCGAAACCAAGGGACAAGAGACGGATCAGGACAAGGTCAAGTGGCGCTATCTGGACGAATGGACACAAGCTGTGAATGCGCACGGTGGCTTTGGGCGATGGCGATGGGCTGTGGCGAAGGCGGCCGGTGAGATTCGAGACATTCTCTTGCGAACGCGGGACTATCACGTCCTACCGTGATCAGCGTGCTCGGCATCGACGTGACGAGTTCGGGGTGCGCCTTGCAAGGCTTTGCCTTGCTTGTGTTGGAGCCCATCGCTGAAGGGCGCAGTCGGAGCTGTTCCGGTGAGCTTCGAGTGCACGCTCTGTGTGACGCGGATGTGAACTGAGCTTTCGCTACGACGGGGAGCGGTTCGTGGGGTACTGTCAAGGGCACCGTCAGGTTGATGAGAGGCGGGCGTGACGATTCCTCGATGGCTCGGTATTCCTCGTCGCTCAGCAGGCACCCGTCACCGCATCCCATTCGGTGAACGCCCGCCTCCGAAGCAAGCGGTGATGCGCCGACCGAAGTAGATGTCGCCCGACCCGGAAGAGATTCAGCACGAGTCCGTGGACCGAGAGAAACCGCTGCGCGTGCCCGGCGGATTTGAACCGGCGCATCTGTCGCTCGCGCTGTCGCGTCGGTTGATGCGAAAACTCTGCGCGGTTGTTCGCATACTGCCGCGTGCTGTGAACCACGGATGGCATGACGGTGCGGTGCGCCGCGGAGTAGCTACCCAGCTTGTTGCTGACCAGACGGCGAGGTGACCGCCCTTGTCCTTTCAAGACCTTGCGAAAGAACCGCACGGCCGCCCGGCGGTCACGCCGTGACTGCACCACGATGTCGAGGACGTCGCCGTCTTGGTCCACGGCCCGCCACAGGTACTGTCGTTGACCGTGGAACGTCGCGAAGACTTCATCCAGATACCAGGTGTCGCCCAGCCGGCCTCGGCGGCGCCGCAACTGTCGTGCGTAGTCGAGACCGAACGTCTGACACCAGTGGCGGATGGTTTCGTACGAAACTGTGACGCCTCGCTGGGCGAGCAGAACTTCCACATCGCGGAAATTCAGACAGAATCGGTGGTAGAGCCAGACAGCGTGGCTGATGATCTCGGGTGGAAACCGATATCCGCGGTAGCTGGGAGACGGGCTCGTCATCGGCCTACTTTGCCAGTTGCGACCGCAACTTGACAACGCCGCGGGAGGGCATGGACCGCGTATTGAACGCCGGGACGACTAGCGGTGCGTTCCAACTGACGGTCGCTCCGGCAGACGCCGGTGGAGCGCGGCGATTCGTTGCCAGAACAGCGGCGATGGCGTGCGTTTCCGCGCCTCCCATTGATAGACGACGACTTTGCTCGCCGCGCCAACCAGGGTGGCCAATTGCGCCTGGCTCAATCCGCGCGCGCGACGAACCGCGCGAATCTCCGCGTCGTAGTCACTTGGAACGCTGGCCCAGCTCAATGGCGCGCGACGATCATCTGGGCGGACCGTCCGCCCATAGTACGACCGCCGAAACGCCCTGGCATCGGCAGGAGTCGCGCGAGCCCGGAGGTGGCGAAAGGTCGTCCGGGTGTCATAGATCACCGGCAGCCGCCCGTCCCGCGCCGCCGCCCGCAGCGTCTTGACGTGCACCCCGACCAGGAGCGCCAGCACGGGTAGCGGAAGGAGTTCGTGGTCGTTGCGATGCGTCGCCAGCGCACGCGCTCGTGCGAGCATCTTCGGCGGCGTCGCCCGCCGCCCGGCATCCCACGTCCGGTACGACTCGGGGAACGCACCGAGTCTTGCCGCGAACGCCGCCTGCGACTGACCCAGCGCGATCCGGCATTCACGCAGCGTGCGGGGCTCCACGACGTCACACCATGCCATCGGCGCCGGCCGCCGTGAAGCGCGGGGTGGCCCTGGGCGTACTTCAGTCAGCCAATCTTTGAGGCTGACCGGTCACTCTGTTCGCCGCACATTCGCCGATGAAATCGAGAACGTGGGCAGAATAGGCTATTTTCCTAGGAAAATGGCGCGCCCGGCAGGATTCGAACCTGCGACCCCCGGCTTAGAAGACCGCTGCGCTGTCCAGGTGAGCTACGGGCGCGGCGATCGTTCCCGAAGTTGGTAAGTCACCAACGCCGGGTCACTCCCTGAGTATCGGAATACTGTCGACGGCTGGCGGCGCCGGTACGGTCAGGAGAAACGCGTAGATATCCGCGAGCTCCTCGTCCGACACGCTCTTGGACGTATAGGGCGGCATCTGGTTCGTGGGCTCGCGGACATACCGTGAAAACGCCGCGAACGGAATCGGGTTGGGGGCCAGCCGCGGACCGGCCCGGCCGCCGTGCGCCGCGTAGTTGTGGCACTGGTAGCATCCGTAGCTGGTGTAGATCTTCTTCCCGTTTTCGGCGTTCCCCTTGGCCGCCGCGGTGGCGTCAGGCGTCTGCGCCGAAGCCAGGACCCCCAGCACGGACGCCATCACAGTCAGCGTGAGCAGAATCGATAGCCGCATGGCAGTCAGGCTCCTTGTTCCTACCGAGGTTGGGTCACGACATCGACCAACGCGGTTTCGCCGCGCTCGACACGCGCCACGGCGCGACTCAACGCGGGACCGAGATCGTTGGGGTTGGTAATCGGCCCTTCACTGTAGAGGCCCATGCTCCGGGCCAGCGTCGCGTAGTCGATGTTCGGATCGGTAATCACCGTGCCGACCCCCTCCGACGCCGCCTCCACGAAGCGCTGGCGCCGGTTGGCGATGCGCTGAATATGCATGACCTCCTGGTGGTAGGCGCGGTTGTTGTGCATGACGAGCAGCAATGGAATCCTGTGATGCGCGGCGGTCCACAGGGCACCAGGGGCATACATGAGATCGCCGTCATTCTGAATGGCGACCGCGAGCCGGCCGAACTGCTTGTGTGCGAGCGCGGCGCCCACGGCCGTGGGCAGGCTGGAACCGACAGCGGCCGCGCCACCGCCGCCCGTCGTCTGATAGAACTTGTCGATGTTCCACAGACGGTCACTGCGACCCCGAACCAGGGCCCAGTCCTTGTTCCTGACCGCGTTCCACAGCTCCATCGACATCCGGGAGGTACTGATCGGGCTAGCATCCCATCCGTACGTCGCTTCCGTGCGCGCCCGCTCCAGCGCCCGGGCGTTCGCGGCCGCAATTCGCGCTCCGCGCTCCTCGAAGACCCGCCGCCGATCGCCGGTGATCAATCTCTTGCAGGCTTCGATCAACGACGGCAGCGTCGCCTCCGCGTCGGCGGCGATGGCCATATCGACCTCTGCATACCGCTGAAAGTCCTGATAGTTGCCCTTAATGAGGAGATCTTTCGAGCTGATACTGATCACTGTGGCGCCCGGCCTCGTGCGCGAGCGGTAGGAGCGCTCCTGCTGGTCGCGGAAGGCGTGCGTGGCGCCCCAGAGATTGTCCTGCTGCAGGCCGAGGATCACATCCGCCGTGGCAATCGAGCCGCCGCCGCTCAGCGGATGCCGGTTGGGCATGTCTCGCCCGGCCCCCTGAACCGGCGCCTGGAGCGTCTCCGCCAGCTCGACCATCGACGCCATGCCCTGCTCGGTCCGCGCCACGCGGCCGGCAAGGATCACGGGATTCTCCGCCGCCACCAGCAGCCTGGCCACTTCCGCCACGGCGGCTGCGTCGCCGGCCGGTGGGCTCGTCAGCGTCAGCTTCGGAATCCGCAGCCGCGACCGGTCCTCAGCGGCCTCCTCCTGGAGATCGCCATCCGCGACGAGCACGACCGGCGCCATCGGCGCCGTCATGGCGATCTTGTAGGCGCGCACGGCCGATTCGGCGAAATGCTGCAGCGAGATCGGCGTGTCGTCCCACTTAATGAAATCGCGCACCATCGCCGACGCATCCTGGACGCTGTGATTCCATTCCACGCCCGGCCGCCGATTATTGGCGTCCAGGGCATTGCCCAGCACGATGTAGACGGGATTACGCGCCACGAACGAGTTGTAGATGGTCATCGCGGCGTGCTGCAATCCCACGGTCCCGTGGGCCATGACCATCATCGGTTTGCCGGACACTCTGTAGTAGCCGTCGGCAATGGCAATCGACGACTCTTCGTGGCAGCAGGTCAGCCACTCGGGGCTCTGGTTATTGCCGTAGGTGATGAACGACTCCTGCAGCCCGCGGAAACTCGACCCGGGATTAGAGGCGATGTATTCAAACTCGAGCGATTTGAAGACATCCACCATGAAATCCGACCCGGCGTTCTCGACCGTCAAGCCGTCGCCAACCTCCACCGACACCGGCTCCGTTTCCGCCGCCAGCGCGGCGGCCGACGGCGTCGGGGCGCTTCCCCGCGGTGGCACCGGAGGGGCCTGCTGTGCGCCGGAGACCGGAGCGACCAGTGCCACCGTGCCCGCTGCTGCGCTGGCCGCCGCACCTTTCAGAAACCCTCGACGATTGACTGGATTCTTTGTGGATTTCGCCACGGTTGCTCTCCTTCCGGTTGTCAAGCTCCCGGCTCCGCCCGAGCGTGCTGTCGCATGATAGGCGTCTTTGCGAGCGCTTACAACTCTCCAAACGGAGCGCTTCGAACTTAGCCCAGCACTCCCGCCAGTGGGACCTCGAACATCCAACCGAGCTGGTGCTCACGGGTCCCACTGGGCGAAGGTCCTGATCCTTGGTGTGTTTAGAATGTGCCGGGGGAAGTTTGATGGCGCGGCACGTGGGAGCCCTCGACCAAGGAACCACCAGCACCAGATTCATGGTGTTCGATGCCGAGGGCCGCGAGGCCGCCAGGCATCAGCTCGAGCACCGGCAGATCCTGCCCGGCCCCGGGCTCGTCGAACACGACCCGCTCGAGATCATCTCCCGCGCGAACGACGTCATGGCTGGCGCGCTGGGAGCCGCCGGGCTGACCGGACGCGACCTCGCTGCCATCGGCGTGACCAATCAGCGTGAAACGACGGTGGTATGGGATCCGACGACCGGCCGCCCATGGCACAACGCGCTGGTCTGGCAGGACACCAGGACCGATCGCGCCGTCCGCGCGCTGGAGCCGGAGCACGCGATGCTGCGCGAGCGAACCGGGCTACCGCCCTCCCCCTACTTCTCGGCCACCAAGATTCGGTGGATCCTGGATCACGTCGAGGGCGTGCGCGATGCCGCCCAGCGCGGCAGGGCGCTGTTCGGCACGATCGACACGTGGCTGATCTGGAACCTGACCGGGGGACCCGACGGGGGCCTGCACGTCACCGACGTGACCAACGCCAGCCGGACTCAGCTCATGAACCTGCGGACCCTCGAGTGGGATGATGGGCTGCTCGGCCTGTTCGGTGTCCCCCGGCGGATGCTTCCCGCGATCGTCGCGTCGTCGGCCCCCGCGGCCTTCGGCACCACGCGCGCGAGCGGACCGCTGGGCGCCGAGGTGCCAATCGGTGCCAGCCTCGGCGATCAGCATGCCGCGACGATGGGCCAGGCCTGCTTTGCGCCAGGCGACGCGAAGAACACGTACGGCACCGGCAACTTCCTCGTGCTCAACACCGGCAGTCGGATCGTCCCCTCGACCTCGGGCCTGCTGACGACGCTTGCCTACCGGCTGCACGACGCAGAACCGGTCTACGCGCTCGAGGGTTCGATCGCCGTCACCGGAGCCGCCGTCCAGTGGCTGCGCGATCAGCTCGGGATCATCCAGACCGCCGCGGAGGTGGAGGCGCTGGCGGCGACGGTGCCTGACAGCGGCGGCATGTACTTCGTTCCCGCGTTCTCCGGCCTGTTCGCCCCCTACTGGCGGTCCGACGCCCGCGGCGTCATCGTGGGCTTGTCGCGTTTTCACACCAGGGCGCACCTGGCGCGCGCGACGCTCGAGGCCACGTGCTTCCAGACGCGGGCCGTTGTGGATGCGATGGCCCGCGACTGCGGCGTGCCCCTCGCCGTCCTGAAGGCAGACGGCGGCGCCGCGGCGAACGATCTACTGATGCAGCTTCAGGCCGACGTTCTCGGGTTACCCGTCGTGCGGCCGGTGGTGGCTGAAACGGCCGCACTTGGCGCCGCCTATGCCGCCGGCCTGGCCGTCGGGTACTGGACCGATCTGGCGGAGTTGCGCCAGCACTGGCGGGCGGACCGGCAGTGGGAACCTCACTGGAACGCCGACCGACGTGACGAGGCCTACCGTGGATGGCACAAGGCCGTGGATCGCGCCCTTGATTGGGTGAGCTGACTCGGAAGATTCCGCTAGAACCATCCGGCAGCCCGTGTCGCTACCCGGCCACCAGCGCCGGAAAACTCTCGGTGATTCCGCTGACGATGAGCTGAACGGCGAGCGCCGACAACACGATCCCGAACACGCGACCCAGCACGGCGACCCCGGTCACGCCGAGCAGGTCCATGATCTTCGATGCCGCCAGCAATGCACCCAGAAGAATGGTCATGACAGCGAGCAGCACGGCGATCACGGTGAGCATCGCCAGCGGATCGCCGCCGGCGCGCCCCATCAGCAGGATGACCGAAGCGAACGCACCGGGACCGGCGATCAGCGGAATCGCCAACGGAACCAGTGCGGCATCGTGACGCAGGTCGGCCTCGGTTTCCTCGACGGGCGCCGTGGTGCGAAGCGGACTCATCCGCGCCAACACCATGTCGATCGCCAGCAGCAGTAACAGGATGCCGCCAGCGATGCGGAAGGCGGCCAGGGTAATGCCGAGACTATCCAGCACGAAGCTTCCGGCGAACGCCGCCACGACGAGAATGCCGCTTGCCGCCAGCGTGCCGCGAAGCGCCGTCTTGCGACGGACGGCGGCGTCCGTGCCCGGCACCACCGACATGAACAGCGGCACCATTCCGAGCGGGTCGATCACCACGAAAAAGGTGACGAAACTTGAGATGGCGAGTTCAAGCATGAACCAATTCGATCGCGGTTCTTGTCGCTGTCGTGGATGCTACGGCCCTTGACCTTCGATCTTGCCTGGTCGATGTGGAGGAATGCCGCGATCCGCCCCGCTGCGGGACTGAGAAGACGGTTGAAGACGCGCGAGGAGGAGGTTCACTCCGGCAGCAGCGTCACTTTCACATACCGGTCCGTGTTCAGGTACGCGCGCGCCGCGTCGCGCAGCGCCGACGCCGTGAGCTGATCGTAGAACGGCCGCATGTTGAAGATGTCTGAGACGTCCTCGTCGTATTCGTACTTGAAGACGAGTCGATTCAGCAGGTAGGCGTTCCGCCGGCTGTTCGTTTCAAAGTCCCGCATGAGCGTCACGCGCGCGTCGAGGACCTGTCCCCGGCTCGGGCCGTTCCTCTTGAACCGGTCAATCACCTGAAACGCGGCCCGGACAAGGCTCTCTGTTCGAGCCGGGTCGCTGGCGAAATTGATGGTCAGGCGATACTCCTCCGTCGGACGCTTCGCGAAGGCTGGCGCGACGCTGACGCCATAGGTTCCGCCGAGATCCTCCCGCAGCGTCCGCTGCAGGTTCCCGGCTAGGGTTTCCGCCATCACCCTGGCGACCACTCGATGCATCTCGTCGTTCTGAAACGCGCCGCTGAACACAATACTGACCTGGCTCCTTGGTTCGATGCCGCTTCTCACTTCCCTCTCGACGACGCCCGTCGGAGGATCCATGCCAACGTCCTTCGCGGTTTCGTCCCTATCGAGTGCCGGGAGGCTCGCCAGGTAGCGCTCCACAAGCGGCCTCAGGGTCGCCAGATCGAAGCTTCCCACGAAGACGAAGGTGAAGTCGCTTGCATCCGCGAAGCGGTCCTCGTAGAAGGCGAGCGACGTGTCGAGGTTCATCTGACTCAGACGCGCCGGCGTGAGCGGCTGCGCTCGCAGGTGGTTCTGGCTCAAGGCCGCATCGAGCGCTTCGTCGAAAACCGTGTCCGGCATGGCCTCACGGTTCGCCAGCGTCACCTTCAACCGATCGCTCAGGACACCAAATGCGACAGGATCCGCCCGCGGCGCCGTGAACGTGAGGTAGACGAGCTGAAACATCGTCTCGAGATCTTTGTTGGAGGCGCCGCCGACGAGCCCTTCCTCCGTTTCACCGATGTCGGCTCTGACAAACGCGGTAGTGCCGGCGAGCACCTTTTCCAAATCGACAAGGTCGTGCTCACCAAGACCGCCTTGGGCGATGACCGCGGCGGCGGTGTCAGCGGCGATGAAATCCTGGTCGCTGGCGAGCGATGTGCCACCGGGGCTCACAGCCCGAAACAGGATCTCATCCTGCCTAAACATCGTCGGCTTGAGCACGACCCGAACTCCGTTGGACAACCGCCACTCGGTGATGCCCAGCGCCTCGTTCGTCGAGGTCGTGGCGACGGCTCCCGCGGACGGGAGGCGAGCGAGCAGCGGCTGCATGCTGACCGTGTCGACGTACGCCGTCAGCGCTGCGTCGTCGGCCGCATCGACGACGGCTGCCAGCGTCGCCTCGCTGGGCAGCGACGGCCGGTCGCTCTCGGGCGCGATGATCGCAACGAGGCGGTTGCGATCCGGCATCCAATCCTTGGCCAGGCTGTTGACTTCGGCCAGCGTGATCTCCGGCAGAAAACGCTGGTTCAGGCCGAATTCGTACACGATGCCCGGGATCGGTTCCGCCTTGATGAAGTTGCGCACAAACTCGTCGGCCAGCGGCCCGGAGGGGCTCTTGTCCTTCTCGTTGACACTCTGCTGGAGCCCTCGCTGAAGATTCAACCTCTCCCGATCCAGCTCCGTCGCCGTGAAGCCGAAACGGGCGATGCGGTCAACCTCGGTGAGCAGCGCCGCCAGGCCCCGTTCGACGCCGCCCCTCGCGACGAGCGCATCCAGGGTTGTCACCTCTTCGGTACGTACAAGGAGCCCACGGCCGGTTTGGGCCACGAGAAACGGCGCATCGGGCGCGCGCGTGATCTCGTCGAGCCGCGCAGACAGCATGTTGCGGAACAACCCCTCGACCATGTACCGCCGGTATTCGCCGACCCTGACGAACCGGCGTGCCGCCATCTTGCTCGACAGGCTGATGCGAGTATTCGTCGCTTCGGGATCGGTGATCACCAAATAGACCGTCCCTGGCTGATCCGGCACGGCGTAGGCCGGCCTCGGCCTCGGAGACGACGCCGCCGGGATCGAGTCGAAATGCGATCTGATTTGAGCCTCGATCATCGACTTGTCAAAATCGCCGACGGCGACGACAGCCATCAGATCGGGCCGGTACCAATCCGCGTAGAACTGTTTCAGTCTGTCGTGGTCGACGTTCTCAATGATGCCGGGCGTGCCGATGGGCAGCCGTTCCGCATAGCGCGAGCCGTTGAACAGGATGGGGAACTGCGCATTCTGTATCCGCTCGCCAGCGCCCAGCCCGAGCCGCCATTCCTCCAGGATGACGCCCCGCTCCTTGTCGATCTCCACAGGATCGAAGGACACATCGCGCGCGAAATCTTCGAGGACGAGCAACGACCGGTCGATCACCGCGGCATCACCAGTAGGGATCTGCAGTTCGTACACGGTTTCGTCGAAGCTGGTGTGTGCGTTGACGTGCGCGCCGAAACGCATGCCGAGCGACTGCATGAAGCTTCCGAGGGCCTGCCCGGGAAAGTGCAGCGTGCCGTTAAAGGCCATGTGCTCCACGAAGTGCGCGAACCCGCGCTGGTCGTCATCTTCGAGCACCGAGCCCGCATTGACGGCCAGCCGAAGCTCGGCACGACCCTGGGGCTGCCTGTTCTCGCGGATGTAGTAGCGGAGCCCGTTCGGGAGCGTACCGACCGTAATCAGCGGATCGACCGGTACGGTCTGGTCGAGCGTGGCGGCCCGAACAGCCGCGGGAATCGCCGGCTGCTGCGCGCCGGCGAAGGTCACAGCCGCCGCGACCGCCGATATGAGCAGCGTCAACCGGACGCGAGTGCGAAACATCATGGGGGCCATTGTAGCCCCACCGAAAGGTGTGGGTGGGGAGTGGCTAACCTGTCCCGGAATCCCATGGGGAAGGGCTGAATGTCGCGTCTGCTGGGCTACCATGTCGTCGCGGGCCTGCTCCCGCGAGCGCGGGCCCACGGTGGAGGCCTCGAAAGCGCTGCTACATCACGGAAAGGACATCACGATGAACCGTATTCTACTGAGGACGTTGTCGGACGCGCGGCAGTCGAAAGCGGCACGCTGCAGGGCTCTTCTGACTGTATGCGTGCTCTTGGCGGCGTTGTGCGCGCCCGCTGCGGCGCAGCAGCAGCCGCCCGAAGAGGCGTCGATCTTCCGCCTGGTGACATTCCAGGTCGTGGGCGATTACCGACTCGGTGCCACGCAAGGCAACGGTGAATCGGATATCGTCGATATCCACAATGCCGTTCGCGCGCTGAAAGCTGCCGGCGCGCCGCAGGTTCGCGACCTCGGCTACATTCCCGCCGACATGAGGACACTCATCGAGATCGGGGATGAGGCGGTGGAGGCGGTCAAGACCGTGTACCGTACGGCACTGGATCTCAGGGCCGGCGGCCGGCTCGCTGATGCCGGCGGCGACCGGCGCGTCTTCTATCCCTACACGGCCGTGCGCCTGCGCACACCGATCCCGAATCCGAACCAGGTGTTCGGCATGGCCAACAACTACATCGAGGAAGGGGCGGAGAGGAACGCGGTCCCGTCCTACTTCTTGAAGTCCGCCGCGAGCATCGCCGGTCCGGACGACGACATCGTCATGACCGATTTCTTGGTGGAGGGAGCCGAGAGCTGCTCCGGGTTCTGCTTCAACAGTCACGAAGCCGAGTTCGCGTTCGTGGTCGGCCGACGCGCGCGCAACGTGTCCGAAGCCGACGCGATGGACTACGTGTTCGGCTACATGGTGCACAACGACGTCAGCGGGCGCAGTATCCCGACCGGCGGAAGCGGCACGGAGGGATCGAGCATGTCCAAGGGGATGGAGACGTTCGCGCCGCTCGGTCCGTACCTCACGCTGAAGGAGGACGTGCCGGATCCCTACAACCTCGCGATTGTGTCGCGCCTCAACGGCGAGGTGTTCCCGATGCCGAACGGCAACACGAGCTTCATGGTGAATAGAATCCCTCGGGCATTGTCGATGCTCTCGCGAATCATGACGCTCGAGCCGGGCGACGTTATCGCCACCGGCGTCCCGGCACCGACGGTCCCGCTAACGCCGGGGGACACGGTTGAGATCACCATCGAACGGCTGGGCACGCTGCGCAACTACGTGGTCGCCGAAGGGAACTGAGCGAACGCTCCTTCCCAGCATAGGTGTCGGCGTATCGAGGACCCTCTCGGTACGCCGACCGCGACAGTTCGTCTTCACGAGGCCGAGGACATCTCGGGGCACTAGCCCGCCAGGAACGGTCGGAGCTCCCGCACGTCACCGAGTTCCTCGAGCGCGTTGACGCGCTCGATCAGCCCCTCGGTCCGCGCATCACCGAGAATCGGCGCCATCAACTCTCGAGCCTTGGCGTTTACACCTTCGGTATCCAGCGGATTCTCCGGCGTGCCAGGAGCGTGGCTGACAAAGAGGCTCACCTTCTCGCCGTCCCGCTTGGTCACCTCTACGAACCCACTGCGAGGAGCCTCGAGGACCATCAGATCGGGATCCGCCACGAGTTCGACTCGCTCGCGGGCCGCGAGCACCTGCGGGTCGGACATGCGCTCGTAGGAATGGCTGTTCGCGAAGTCGATCATGCCGTCGACCAGCGCCAGCGCGATGATGTGCTGGCAGTTCACGTCCGACATCGAGCGATTGTCGACGATGCGGGCGCCGTCTTCGGGCAGGCGGACGAGGATGTGTTCGACGTTCTCAAGCGTCAGGTCGTGCTCGGCTCTGAGTGTGAAAAAGGCCGACAGCGGCGATTGGATCGGGTAGCCGACCGGGAACGTCTTTATCGCAGTTTCTTCGACGTAGAACCTGCTGCCCAGATCGGCCACCATCTCCTCCGGCGCCGGGTCGGTTGATAAGGCATCGATCAGGTTGCGTTCGCCATCGAGCGCATCGAGCACACCGGTGAATCCCGCCTGGATCATGGTCGCCGCCGCCACCCCGTTGCGTGCCCCCATGCCGCTGAAGTCGAACGCCTTCTCTATGTGCTCCACGTCCCTGACCCAGCTCCACACGCCCGACATCTGCTGGACCCCATATGAGATCGCGTAACGCATGCCGGTCTCGTCGAAGCGAGCGAGCGAACCGGCGGCGGCGGTGGCCCCGAAAGTCGAGCTGTACCCTTCAGCGCTCCGATGGTTGGCCCGGACCAGGGCAGGCCTCAATGCCACGAGGATCCGACAGCACAAGTCGTATCCCAGAACAATCGCGCGGAGCAGCTCGGTTCCGGAACTGCCTTCCCGCTCACCCATTGCCAGGGCGGCGGGTACGACCGAGCAACCAGGGTGTGCTTTCGTGAAGGGATGGAAGTCGTCCGTCTCATCGGCATGACCGAACATCGCATTGGCGAGCGCGGCATTGACCGCAGACGTCATGATGCCCGTGGTCGCGACCGAGGCCTCCTGGGTACCGCCCTGCCGCCTCACGTAGTCGATCGCGACCTCGCCCGGCTTGAGCCGCGCTCCCGACACAATCGCACCAATGGTATCGAGAATCCGGTGCTTGGCCGCCAGCGCCACTTGAGGTGGAAGCGCCAGGTCGCGGGCCCCGACCATGTACCTCGCGAGCCGGCCCGTCACGTCAGGCCCCCTCTCGGCAGAGCCCTCAGCTTCCTGTTCAGGTAGGTCCTGCTCTGTCCCGGCGCATCCCGGTAACGCCGCCACCGCGATCAATCCACCCGCGCCCTGGAGCATTCGCCGACGTGAAATGAGGGAACGGTCGTCTTCGAGCGACTCCGCCTCGGTGGCGGCGTTCTCGGCGTCGTGCTCGCGGGATCTAGTCATGGTGCGCTCCGGTTTCGGATTGCCCTTCGATGGCTCCATGGGCCGGACTGTGGGAGCCGGTGTCGATAGGAAACACTAACTCTCGGTCTGGCGGAGTGGCAAGTGGAAGGTGAAACGGTCAGAATCGTTGAAGGTCACCCAGGGAACGCCGAGGACATAATCAGACCTGTGACGTTCCGGCGGCAACTGATCGAACTCCTGTCGGGAGAGCCCAGATCGGCATCCTCACTGGCGCGCGAGTTGGGGATCACGCGCAAGGATATGGAGGATGATCTACGGCACGCCCTGCGATCTGCGCGGGCGGCCGGCTATGAGATTGACGTGCTACCAGCCCGCTGCAAAGCCTGCGGATTCGTCTTCGACGCTGGCAAGCTGAGTAAGCCCAGCCGGTGCCCAGCGTGCAAGGGGACACGCCTGTTCGAGCCGATGATCCGAGCGGCTGCCGGTCGTTAAGGCGCCTCCTCGGGCCTGCGATCCGTGCCTAAACGACAGCTACGAAGAGATTCGTATTGACATCTACGAAGATCTTCGTATACTTGCGCCTGATGAGCGCTCAGCACAAGAACCCGACTGATACGGAACTCGCCATCCTGCGTGTGTTGTGGTCGCGGGGACCAAGCACTGTCCGCGAGGTAGCCGAGGAGATGGGTCGACGCGGTGCCTATACGACCGTCCTGAAGTTATTGCAGATCATGACCGCCAAGGCGCTTGTGCGCCGCAACGAGGAGGCGCGGACTCACGTGTACGAGGCTGCGCGCTCTGAAGAGGATACGCAACGCCAGCTTGTCCGAGATTTGGTCGACAAGGCGTTCGATGGATCGGCCGCGAAATTGGTTGTACAGGCCCTGGCGTCGAAGAAGGCGTCACCGTCGGAACTCGCTGAGATCCGGAAGCTGTTAACGCAGCGGCGAAAGGGGGATCGATGACTCACTGGATACAGATCGGAGGTTGGACCCTGATACATTTCGCATGGCAGGGCACAGTGCTAAAGCGCTTTTCATGACCGTGTGGCGGCCGCGTACCCGCAGTGCCGAACATAGTTGCGGCATTCGTCAGGGCTGAAGTGCGCCAAGCACTCGCCGAGGAACGGCCAGAGCGTCTCGGTGCTGCGACAGCGAGCGGTGCGAACGAGGGCCTTGAGCTTCGCGAAGCAGAGCTCGATGGGATTGAGGTCCGGGCTGTAGGGTGGCAAGTACCAGAGGGTGGCCCCGGCGGCCTGGATGGCGCGTTGGATGCCGGCGACCTTGTGGGCCCCGAGATTGTCGGCAATGACGATGTCGCCGGGCTGCAGGGTCGGCACCAGGATCTGTTCGATGTAGGCGCGGAAGCTCTCGCCATCGATCGCGCCGTCGAAGACCCCCGGTGCGGTCAGCCCCGTGACCCGCAACGCGGCGAGAAACGTGCTGGTCTGCCAGCGCCCGCAGGGGGCGTGGTCGTGGACGCGCGCGCCGCGCGGTGCCCGGCCGTACCGCCGAAGCAGATTGGTGGTGATGCCGGTTTCGTCCAGAAACACGAGGTGGGCGACATCCCAGGTCGGCGCCGCCGCGTGCCACGCGACCCGCGCGGCCGCGACGTCAGGCCGATCGTGTTCGGACGGGCGGACCGTGTTTTTTAACGGTCAGGCCGAGGGCCCGCACGGCGCGCCAGACCGTCGGCACACTCGCGGGCGTGGCGAGGGCGTCCTTCAGCTCAGCCAGCGTGCGATCCGGGTGCGCCGCAATCAGCGCGGCCAAGGTGTGTAGGTGCGGCTCAAGCATGCCGCGCCGTCCATGTCGCTGGACGCGAGGCGCCACCTCGCCCGTGTCGCGCCGCCGCTGTTTCAGTAGCCGCACCCACGACCCGCTCACGCGGTACTTCGCCGCCACCTCGGCCGCCGTCATCCCGGCATCGCTGTCGAGGAGCGCCCGCTCTCGCAGATCCATCGAATAGGCACGCATCGGGCCTCCTGCATCGGTGCGCGCAGAAGTACCACGACCGCCCCAGGTAGTACAAGGCCTATTTGAAAAGCGCTTTAACTCTGGCTGCTGCCGGAATGCTGCGACTCTGTCGATCCCGTTCGGCCAACACGCGCTACACCATCGGTTGCGTTGCCCTCGCCGCAATGCTGGTCGCTCCCGTTATTACCGCATGTGTGCTCTGGTCGCCGCTGTCGGGTGGCGCGATGGGCGTGACTTCTTTTTGGACCATCTCAGAAGCCCAGATCGCATCGGTCGCGTCGGATGGCGGGGTCGGTGACCGCATCCGGTCAATAGGCACCGTGACGAGTCGCGTGGACGCACTGCTCCCACTCGTGGTGTCTGGGTGGCTGGCAGGTGTCGTCGTCCTGCTGATCCGCATGGCGGGTGGGTTGTGGCGGGTCCGCCGTCTCCAGGCATCGGCACTTGCCCTGGCTCCGTCACGTTGGCAAGCAGCTGGTGAACGAGTCGCCGCCCGGTTGGGTCTTCCCAGGGTCGTCCGCATCGTCGAATCGGCACTCGTCGAAACACCGACCGTCATTGGCTGGTTGAAACCAGTCATCCTGCTGCCAATCGCGGCACTTGCCAATCTGACTCCGTCTCAGATCGAGGCCATCCTTGCACATGAGCTGATCCATATCCGGCGACACGACTACGTCCTCAACGTCGTGCAGACGTTGGCCGAGACCCTCTTGTTCTACCACCCGGGTGTGTGGTGGCTGTCCAGTCAAGTCCGCACTGAGCGCGAGCATTGCTGTGACGATGCCGCCGTGGCGATGTGCGGAGACCCGGTCGACTATGTGACGGCCCTGGCCGAGCTGGAGGCCTACCGATCGAGCGGGACCACGTTGGCGCTGGCGGCCACCGGCGGGGCGCTCACCGCCCGGGTCCGCCGGCTGCTTCTCCTGCCTATCGGGACCGAACCGCGGCCCGTGAGCTGGATCGTCACGGTGGCTGCCACTCTGCTCTTGGCTGGCGTGGGCAGCGTGTTCGTGCCACTTGGGCAGAACACAAGTGCCTCGGTCGTCATGGCTGGTGCAGTGCAGGACGTAGAGCCAATCGCGTCACCAGACACGTTTGCCTGGCGAGTCTATACGACCCCGCGCTTCGATGTCTACTACTACCCTGCGCTCGAGGCCGATCTCGAGCAGATCGCCGCTGCGGCGGAGCGCGTGCATCAGACGATCAGTGCGACACTCAACTATGAGCTGACGTTGAGAGTGCCCCTTATTCTCTTTAAGACTCGCAGCGACTTCGAGCAGCAGACCATCATTCCTGAGATTCCGCTGGCCAGTATGCGTGATGTCACCTCGTTTTCAGAGCCCAGGCGCAATCGCGTCGTGGTCCTCATCGACGAGAACCCGGACCGTTGGTATGCGCAGGTCACGCACGAACTCACCCATATTTTCGCGTTCGCCATCATCCCGCGGTCTCAGAGCAACGCCACCGTACCAGCCTGGCTGGACGAAGGATTGGCAGGCTACATGGAGGGCGAATGGTGGGATCCTGGCGACTTGGCGCAACTGCGGGACATCGTGGGGGCTGACGGAGTACCAAAGATCTCAAGCCTGAACGGCAACTGGCGCCCTGCGGCCAGGTTGCCCTACATCCTGGGCCACGCGGTCTTTGACTTCATTGAAGCGGAGTACGGAGTGGGACGCATCCGGCAGTTCTTACAGGAAGTCGGCAGAAGTATCGTCGATGATGCTGGTGATCCCTATCAGGCGGCGTTTCAGATGACGCCTGACGAGTTCGACCTCGCTTTCGAGCAGTACATGCGAGAGCGGTTCAGATAAACAGGCGCCCTCGCCCCGTGCTTGGTTCTCCTCAGTTGAGGCCGCGTCGCACCAGGAGCGGCGTAATGTCGGGAGCCCGGCCCGAGAACAACCGGTACAGCTCCATCGCCTCCACGGACCCGCCCTTCGACAGCAGCGCCGCGCGGAAGTGGTCCCCGTTGTCGCGCGTCAGGCCGCCGTTCTGCTTGAACCACTCGACCGAGTCGGCGTCGAGCACCTCGCTCCAGATGTAGGAGTAGTAGCCCGCGGAATAGTTGTTGTCGAAAATGTGCAGGAAATACGTGCTGCGGTATCGCGGCGGAACGACGTCGAGCGCCACGCCGGCCGCCTTCAGGACCGCCGCCTCGAAGCGGGCCACCTCGTCGGCGGAAGGCACCTCGTCCGGGGCCTGTTGGTGCCACGCCATGTCGAGCAGCGAGGCCGCAAGATACTCGGTGGTCGCGTAACCCTGATTGAACGCTTCGGTGGCCAGCACTTTGTCGAGGAGCTCGGCCGGCATCGGCTCACCGGTTTCGTAGTGGACGGCGTAGTTCCTGAGCACCTCGGGCCACGTCGCCCACATCTCGTTCACCTGCGAGGGGTACTCCACGAAGTCGCGCGGCACCGACGTCCCCGCGAAATACGGGTACCGCACGTCCGAGAACAGATGATGCAGCGCGTGGCCGAACTCGTGGAACATCGTCGTGACCTCGTCGCGCGTCAGCAGCGTCGGCTCCCCCGTGGGTGGCCTGGGTATATTGAGATGATTGGCCACGACCGGCTGCGTGCCCAGCAGGCGCGACTGTGATGCATACCCTCTCGCCCACGCCCCACCCCGCTTGGAGGGCCGGGCGTAGTAATCGCACAGGAAGATCCCCAGCGGGGCACCGTCGGCGTCGAACACCTCGAAGGTCCGTACGTCGGGGTGGTAGACGGGAAAGTCTGGCCGTTCCTCGAACCTGAGCCCGTAAAGCCGTGCGGCGGCGTAGAAGACGCCGTCGGTCAGCACGCGATTCAATTCGAAATAGGGGCGCAACTGCGACTGGTCAAACGCGTAGCGGTCGGCGCGCACTTTCTCAGCGTAGTACGCCCAGTCCCACGACGCCAGAGCGAAGTCTCCACCCTCGGTCTGGATCATGGCCTGGAGATCGGCGGCTTCACGCCGCGCGTTCGCCACGGCCGGCGGGGTGAGACTGGCGAGCCGCTGGTTCACGGCGTCGGCCTTCTGCGCCGTTTGCCGCTCGATGACGTAGTCCGCATGCGTCGCGTACCCGAGCAACTGCGCGCGTTCGGCACGGAGCCTCGCCGTCCGCGTCACGGTGTCTCGGGTGTCAAACTCTCCGCCATGGAGACCTCGCGCCAGCGACGCCTCCATGATTCGCCGTCGAAGGGCGCGGCTCTCGAGCGAGGCCAGCGCCGGCTGGCCGCTGGTGTTGAGGAGCGGCAGCACGAACTTGCCCTCGAGACCTCGCGCGGCCGCTGCCGCCGAGGCTGCCGCGATCTGGTTCTCGGTCAGGCCGGCGAGTTCGTCGCGCGTGTCCACGACGATTGCCGCCGCGTTGACCTCGGCCAGGACGTGCTGGGCGAACGTGGTTCGCAGCGCCGCCAGCTCCGCGTTGATCGCCCTGAGCCGCTCCTTGTCGGGCTCGGCCAGCGCGGCCCCCGCGCGGACGAAATCGGTGTAGTACTCCTCGACGAGGCGATGGGTCTCGGGATCGAGATCGAGCGCGTTCCGTTCATCGTAGAGCGCCCGCACGCGCGCGAACAGCCGATCGTCGAGCCGAATCCGGTCCCGGTGCGCCGACAGCTTCGGGGCGACCTCGGCTTCGATCTCATCCAGCCCGTCCGTGGTATCCGCCGACGACAGCCCGAAGAAGACGCTGCTCACTCGCCTCAGGAGCTGGCCAGACCGCTCCATGGCGATGAGCGTGTTCTCGACCGTCGGCGGCGCGTCGGCGCTCGCGATGGCGTCGATCTCCGCCAGCTGCGCTGCCATGCCCTGCTCGAACGCCGGGCGATAGTGACTCTCGTTGATTCGATCGAACGGCGGGAACTGGAACGGCAAGGGGCTCTCAGAGAAAAACGGGTTTTCAGTGCGGGCCACGTCGTCCTCCGAGGCAGCGTCGTCAGTATCGTTCCCGGTGCACCCCAGCAGCGTCAGGCACAGCCCGGACGTCACAGCGAGAACACGGATCGTCCTCATGGCGCCCGATTATACGGGGACTGTGCCGCGGATGGTGGCGCTCCCCCCTCGATCGGCCGGTAGTGAAGTTCGTCGTGGACCTACCCTCCGAAAGGGTGTAAACTGCGGCCAACTACTTTCCTGAGACTTGCCGCTGACTCTCTTGGCTTCTGCCGAACCTCAAGCTCCAATCCTCACCAAAGCAGCTACAAGATGGCGCGCGGCCTCAGAGGAGGCAGACACGCACTGTCGTCGTCAACTTGACAGTGCCTCGACGGGAACCACCCGGCGCGCGTCGACGGCCTATTTCGGCCGACTAGACTCAAAGGACTTACGTATGTCATCTACTACTGGAACGATCAAGCGCATCACGGAAAAGGGCTTCGGTTTCATCGCTGCGCCCGACGGCGTCGAATATTTCTTCCACCAGTCCGCATGCACGAGCACGCCATTCGACTCATTGCGCGAAGGCGACAGCGTGACGTTTACGCTCGGCGAGGGCCCGAAGGGCCCTCGCGCCGAGAACGTCACACCCGCCTAGCCTGCTCCACACTCGAACCCCGGTAACCGCAAGGCCATCGGGGTTCGAGTCTCCCTTTCACTCCGAAACCTCCTTGACTGACTAGACCGACGAAATCGGAGCACGCCGCACCAGCAGATGCCCACGTCGGCGAAGGGAGGGAATTGGCTATTCTCCAATAGCTCAGTGGTCCGAAATACACAGTCACGTCGGTGTCCGGTAGAGAGAATCGTATGAACCCGATCGAGTCGCACGTCGACGGATCTTTCAAGAAACTGTCGGCTGAACTGCGGAACTTTGAGGAGATCGCCCGCGGCATCGTTCCGCGGCCGGGCGGCGTTCCGTCGCTGGCCTGCATGGATGTCTGCGGTCGGGTACTTCCCCTGAATGGCATCGCCGGAGGCGATCACCTGATCTACGTGGACTTCAAGAAACGGTACGACCTGGACGCCCGTATCAAGAAAGCCGGTGAGGCAGGCCGTCCGGACATCGTCAGCAACCTCGAGCGCTGCCGGCGGAAGGCCGGGATCGCGCTGATCGATGTCGCCGGCCATCAGGGCACCGACGCCATGCTCGCGGCGATGTTTCATCAGGCCTTTCTCATGGGGGCCCTGTACGAACTGGACATCTCGGGCAGCATCACGAGACGGCTGTTCGAGAATCTGAACCAGCGGTTCAACCGAACGTCGTCTGTGAACAAGTTCATCACGATGCTCTACGGGGAGATCTCCGAAGACGCGACGTTTCGCTTCCTGTCCGCGGGGCATCCTTCGCCTGCGATCTTCTCCGCGATGAACGATCGCTTCATGGAGGTAAGCCCCGAGTCTTTCACGTCGTTTCCCCCACTGGGGACGTTCCCGTCGCAGAACGTCGTCGACCAGCGCCACGCCAAGCGCAGCGTCCTGGGTTTCAAGGATCGGTACGAAGTGAATGAGTGGATGCTCATGGGGGCTGGCGACATCCTGCTGCTGCATTCCGACGGGCTGCTGGAGCACGCTCGTGGGAACGAGCCCTATTTTCAGGGCCGGTTAGAGCAGACGCTACGCGGCGCAAAGCACCTGTCCGCTACCGATATCGTGCACACGATTATTGAAGACCTCAGGGCGTTTGCGGACCCTGTCGACGACGTGAGTCTGGTCGTGCTCAAGAGATGCTGACGGCATGGTGTCGGTTCCAGAACACCTGCCGAACGCGGGGTCACGCCGAATCCTGCCCACGCGACACCATCCCGCGTCGCTCGCCTTGACAGCACAAGATCGGGCGCGTAGAGTGACAGCCGCCGAACCGTCTTACCCGTAAGTCAGATTCAGAGAGGAGAACCTATGCGCCTGTTCGCCATTAGCCTCGTCGGTGCGCTCATGCTGACGCTGGCACCAGCACTCGCCTCCGCCCAGGCGAGGGAGAGCGTCGAGCCGTTCGCACTCGGAACCTTCAACATCGATGGGCAGGCAATCGTCGGCCTCGTCCTCCGCGAGCAGCTCATCGTTGAGCTCAACCGGGCCAACCGCAGCCTGGAAATCGACCCGGCGTACGTCAGACTGACCATGCCGGAGGACATGCTCGAGCTCATTGGACAATACGAGTACGGCCTGAAGTACCGCCTCTACGAGATCGTGAACCACGTCGTGGAGAGCGGGCAACTGACTGCAGGCCAAGGGCCCTCCTTCATCCACAGCGTGGAGGATGTTCGGTTCCTCGCCCCGATCCTGTACCCCGGGAAGATCCTGAACGCGGCCGTCAACTTCTACACCCACGCCTGCGAGGGCTGCGACGAGGCGGAGCTTGAGGCGAGCAACCAGGAGCGGCGCGACAACCGCGGCGTTCCCTACCTCTTCCTCAAGTCGTCGCGCGGCGCCGTGATCGGCAACGGCGAGGAGATCGTGATTCCCGCCGGCCGTGACCGGGTCGACTGGGAGGTGGAACTCGGCTCGGTGATCGGCCGTGCCGCCCGCTACGTCTCGGCGGACGAGGCCGAGAATTACATCTTCGGGTACGTCGTGTCGATCGACGTCTCGGATCGCGGTGGCCGCCCGCCGGGAGGCGCCGGGTTGGTGGGGCCGGACTGGCTGGTCGGAAAGGGACACGAAACCCACGCGCCCATGGGGCCCTGGATCGTCCCGAAGGAATTCTACGGCAATCCCATGGAACGCCTTCATCAGCAACTGACCATCGACGGGGTGACCGTGCAGGAGGCGCAGGCCGGAGACATGATCCACTCCCTCTGGGAGCTGATTGAGTACGGATCCTCGATCAACACCCTGTACCCCGGCGACGTGCTGAACAGCGGCACATCGGGCGGCACATCGTCCGGCGCGTTTGCCGCGGGCGCCCGGACAGGCTATCTGCAGCCGGGAGAAGTGGTCGAGGCGACGATCGAAGGTATCGGCACGATCAGGATGCCCGTGGTGGCCGGGGAGCCGCTGCCGGGCGACCTGAGCGGCGCTCACCTTCCGCCGATCAACACCTACCGGGACGAGCCCTAACGCCCCACCCCGCTTTGGCGTTTCCCTGCGCCGAGCGTGACGAGGGATGTTCGCGAGCACTGACACAGGGAAGCCCCGTCCGGCCGAAACGCCGGACAGGGCTCGTTACCCCCGGCTTAGAACCAACCTCAACCGAGACTCCCCACCGGGTCCGAACGGGAACTCGTCGAATGGCTCCGCACCGGGAGTCACATCCTCGTTCAGCGACTGTTGATCGACCGCAACATGCCCCCCGGAGGGCTCTCCGCGACCGAGCTGGAGGAGGTGCGCGAGTTTGTGGAGCGATTCACCTCAGGAACCTACCGGTAGCCTCCGAATCGGACCATAGCCAGACTCCTTGTTCTTCCTATCGAGGTTGGGTCACGACATCCACCAACGCCGTTTCGCCGCGCTCGACACGCTCCACGGCGCGCCGCAACGCAGGGCCCAGATCGTTGGGATTGGTGATCGGCCCTTCACCGTACAGGCCCATGCTTCGGGCAAGCGTCGCGTAGTCGATGTTGGGATCGGTAATCATCGTGCCGACCCCCTCCGACGCCGCCTCCACGGCGCGCTGGCGCCGGTTGGCCATGCGCTGAATGTGCATCGCCTCCTGGTGATAGGCACGGTTGTTGTGCATGACGAGCAGCAACGGAATCCTGTGGTGGGCGGCGGTCCACAAGGCGCCAGGGGCATACATGAGATCGCCGTCATTCTGAATAGCGACCGCGAGCCGGCCGAACGGCCGGTGCGCGAGCGCCGTGCCGACAGACGTGGGCAGAGCGGTACCGGAAGCGGCCGCACCGCCGCCGCCCGCCGTCCGATAGAACTTGTCGATGTTCCACAACGGACCGACGCGCCCGTCGAGCAAGGTCCAGTCCTTGTTCCTGACCGCGTCCCACACCTCCATCGACATCCTGGCGGTACTGATCGGGCTGGCATTCCACCCGTACGTTGCCTCCGTGCGTGCTCGCTCCAGCGCCCGGGCGTTCGCGGCCGCGATTCGCGCTCCGCGCTCCTCGAAGACCCGCCGCCGATCTCCGGTGATCAATCTCTTGCAGACTTCGATCAATGAGGGCAGCGTCGCCTCCGCGTCGGCGGCGATGGCCATGTCGACCTCCGCGTAGCGCTGAAAGTCCTGGTAGTTGCTCTTCGTGTACAGGTCCTTCGAGCTGATGCTAATTACTCTGGCGCCCGGTCTCGTGCGAGGGCGGTAGGAGCGCTCCTGCTGGTCGCGGAAAGCGTGCGTGGCGCCCCAGAGATCCTCCAGTTGCAGGGCCAGGATCACATCCGCGTTGGCGACCGAGCCGCCGCCGCTCAGCGGATGCCGATTGGGCATGTCACGCCCTCCCCCCTGCACCGGCGCCTGGAGCGTCTCCGCCAGCTCGATCATCAACGCCATGCCCTGCTCGGTCCGCGCAACGCGACCGGCTAGGATCACGGGATTCTCGGCCCCCACCAACAACCTGGCCACTTCAGCCACGGCCGCGGGGTCGCCGGCCGGCGGGCTCGTCAGCGTCAGCTTCGGGATGCGCAGCTTCGACCGGTCTCCGGCGGCATGTTCCTGGAGATCGCCGTCAGCGACCAGAATGACCGGCGCCATCGGCACCGTCATGGCGATCTTGTAGGCGCGCACGGCCGATTCGGCAAAATGCGTCAGCGAGATCGGCGTGTCGTCCCACTTGATGAAGTCGCGCACCATCGCCGCCGCGTCCTGGACGCTGTGATTCCATTCCACGCCCGGCCGTCGATTATTGGCGTCCAAGTCTCTTCCAATGAGACATGAGCCTGAAGGGGGGATTGTTTCCAACGACACATGAGCCTGAAGGGGAGCTGGGTCGTGGATCATCGGAGGATGATCGTGACGCTCCACACCGACCGGCTACGGACCTTGCAGCACGTTCGGGAGTTCCTTGAGGGCAACCAGGAGGTCGACCTGGTCGTGGCGACTCGAGCTGCGGCCTATGGGTTCATCGAGCAGACCCTGGGCCGGTTCGACTATGTCCACCAAGGGAAGGCTGAGAAGGGTCTGCTCCGATGTTTTCTGGCCAAGGTGACCGGGCTGTCGCGCGCCCAACTCACCCGGTTGTTGGCCCAGCATCGGGTCACCGGGAGCATCGCCGACCGCCGCGGGGCGCCCCGACGGCCGTTCCCCCGCCGCTACACGAGCATCGACATCGGGCTTCTCGCCGAGCTCGACCGGCTCCACGGCACCTTGTCCGGGCCGGCCACGCGCAAGCTCTGTGCGCGCGCCTACCATCGCTTTGGCGACCGCCGGTTCGAACGCCTGGCCGGCATCTCCACCGGCCACCTCTACAACCTGCGGCACTCGACCACGTATCAACGGCGCCGCGGAACCACCTCCACCCGGACGCGCCCAGTCCAGGTCGCCATTGGCGAGCGCCGTCGGCCGACGCCGTTCGGGCGCCCCGGCTATGTCCGGGTCGATTCCGTCCACCAAGCCGATCTGGATGACCTGAAAGGCCTGTACCACGTGAACTTGGTGGACGAGGTCACCCAGTTCCAGTTCATCGGCTCGGTCGAGCACCTCCATGCCGCGTGCCTGGCGCCGGTCCTCAGCGCCCTGCTCCGAGCCTTCCCCTTCACCCTCCACGGCTTTCACTCCGACAACGGCTCGGAATACGTCAACCGCACCGTCGCCGCGCTGCTCGAAGCCCTCCACATCGACGAGTTCACCAAGTCCCGAGCCCGACACACCAACGACAACGCCCTCGTCGAGAGCAAGAACGGCTCGGTCGTCCGCAAGCACCTCGGCTACGGCCACATCCCCAGCCGCCACGCCCAACGCGTCAACGACTTCACCCAGAACGTCCTCTCGCCCTATCTCAACTTCCACCGGCCCTGCTTCTTCCCCTCCGAGACCGTCGACGCCAAGGGCCGCCGCCGCAAGCGCTACCGCGACGCCGACATCATGACGCCCTATGAGAAGCTCAAGTCGCTCCCCGAGGCCGCCGTCTACCTCACCCCGGGGACCACCTTCCAACAGCTCGACGCCGTCGCCTTCGCCCTGAGCGACAATGATGCCGCGCGCGCCCTGCACGAGGCACGCGCACGGCTATTCCGGTCTATTGACCCGGCTGCCTGACATGTCCGGCTCATCGATCCGCTTCAGGCTCATTTCTGGATTGGAAAGGACTGCCAGGGCATTGCCGAGCACGATGTAGACCGGAATCCGCGAAACGAACGAGTTGTAGACGGTTATCGCGGCGTGCTGCAACCCCACGGTCCCGTGGGCCATGACCATCATCGGTTTGCCGGACCCTCGGAAATAGCCCTCGGCGAGGGCAACCGACGATTCTTCGTGGCAGCAGGTCAGCCACTCCGGACCCTGGTTCTTGCCGTAGGTGATGAACGACTCCTGCAGCCCGCGGAAGCTCGACCCGGGGTTGGAGGCGATGTATTCAAACCCGAGCGATTTGAAGACATCCACCATGAAATCCGACCCGGCGTTCTCGACCGTCAAGCCCTCGGCAACCTCCACCGCCACCGGCTCCGTTTCAGCCGCCAGCGCGGCAGCCGACGGCGTCGGAGCACTGCCCCGCGGCGGCACCGCGGGAGCCTGCTGCGCGCCGGAGACCGGAGCAACCAGCGCCACCGTGCCCGCGGCCGCGCCGGCCGCCGCCCCTTTCAGAAACCCTCGACGGTTGACTGGATTCTTTGTGGATTTCGCCACGGTTGCTCTCCTTCCGGTTGTCAGGCTCCCGGTTCCGCTCTTGGGGGTCCGTGAGCTGAATATTGGTAGTGGGCTCCTTTCAGAATCCGTCATCTGCGAGTCTCTGCTGTGATGGCGTCAACTGGTACAGCCCGCGGCCAACGCGGTCGAATAGCCAGGTCATGGACGTATCTGGCCGATCGTCGCAGTGTTTCTGTAGGAACCTCTCCGCGTAGTCGATCCCTACCGCAGTAACAGCTCTAGCCCTAAAAGGCTGTGCGAGTCTCCCTCGCCTAACAGCCTCTCGAATTGCCCTGATCGTTTCGCCCTCGGTCCGCATCGTCACGCTGCTTTTTTGAACTCCGATGTTTCGAGCAACGCCACACTGCCTGCAGCTTGACAGTGCCGAAAGGACTACGCCTGCACCCGCTGCGTGGTGGGGGCGCAGAACGTATCGAACGCCTCCGTGAGGTTGTGCGCGATCGTCTCAGCAGTCTGGTTTTCGATTTGATGCCGCTCCAACATGTACAGCAGCTGGCCCTCGCGAAGGATTACGACCGAAGGTGACGAGGGTGGGTGCCCGGCGCAATAGCTGCGCACCCGCTCCGTGGCTTCGATGTCGCCACCGGCGAAGACCGTCGCCACGACGTCCGGCGTGACGGAGTGCCGAAGCGCGAGTGCCACGCCGGGACGAGCTTTGCCCGCCGCGCACCCGCACATCGAGTTCACCACCACCATGACGGTGGCCGACTTCTGTCGCACGACCGCGTCGACCGCATCAGATGTTCGTAGCTCCTGCACGCCCAGGCGCGTCAGATCCTCCCGCATGGGGCCGATGAAGGATTCCGGATAGGGCATCTCGTGTTCTCCTGTTTCAACACCAACTCGATTTACATCGTGGTCATAATATACGACAATATTAATCTGATATCACTCGAGAGGGAACCTGCGCAAGCAGGAGGACAAACCCATGCCGCGAGTCGACTTCGATCAGCTTCCCGATGATGCCCGGCTGTGGATCTTCCCGGCAGACCGGGCTCTGAGCGAAGCAGAGCAGGCTCGGTTGTTGGCGGAGGTCGACCGGTTTATCGGTCAGTGGGGGGCGCACGACGTGGCGCTGACAGCCGGGCGGGAGTTGCGATACGACCGGTTCTTGTTCGTGGCCGTCGACCAGCGGAAGGCTGGGGCATCTGGCTGTTCGATCGACGCGCTTTTCCGTCAGACGACAGCCTTGGCGCAGGAGATTGGAATCGAGTTGGTCAACCACACACCGGTCATGTTCCGGCAGGGATCGGACATCGAGCGGGTGCCACGCGACCAATTCGCCAAGCTCGCCGCCGCGGGGAAGGTGGATTTTGAGACGACGGTCTTTGACAACACGCTGACTCGCGTAGGCGATATCCGGGGGGGCCGGTGGGAGACACGCCTGGCCAACTCGTGGCACGCCCGTGCCTTCTTCTAGTTGACTCCACCGTCAAGCCTAGGTCAGCCGGTCAGCCATCGCCGCCTCGGCGAAGTCCTTTTCGGTGAGGCCCCCCTCGCTGTGCGTGGAATAGGTGAGGGTGACACGTTGGTTCAATGAACATTCCCTTCGACAACACCTACGCACAGCTACCAGAGCGTTTCTTCGCCAAACAGGAACCCGCCCATGTTCCGGAACCGAAGCTCGTCCGTCTCAACCACGAACTAGCGGCAAAGCTCTCGATCGACGCCGACTGGCTGGAATCAGCTGACGGCGTCGCGATGCTCGCGGGCAACGCGATTCCCGAGGGTGCCGAGCCGATTGCACAAGCCTATGCTGGCCACCAGTTCGGCGGATTCTCGCCACGACTTGGCGACGGCCGCGCCCTCCTGCTCGGCGAAGTCATCGACATCGACGGCGCACGGCACGATCTGCAGTTGAAGGGTTCAGGGCACACGCCATTCTCGCGCGGCGGCGATGGCAAATCTGCGCTCGGCCCGGTGATCCGCGAATACATTGTCAGCGAAGCCATGGCCGCGCTCGGGGTTCCCACGACCCGGGCGCTCGCCGCTGTTACCACCGGCGAAAGAGTAATGCGCCAAGAAGGCCCGCTCGCCGGTGCTGTGTTCACTCGCGTTGCTACAAGTCACATTCGCGTCGGGACTTTTCAATATTTTCTAGCACGTAACGATATCGATGCCCTGCGACTGCTCGCCCAACATGCCATTGCCAGGCACTACTCGGATGCCAGCGACGCGCCAGATCCTTATGTGTCTTTGTTAGAGTTGGTCGCGGCTGCCCAAGCGGATCTGATCGCCCAGTGGATGTCTCTCGGCTTCATCCACGGTGTGATGAACACGGACAATACCGCCATTTCTGGGGAGACGATCGACTATGGCCCGTGCGCGTTCATGGACGCCTTCCACTCGCAGTCCGTCTTCAGTTCCATCGACTCCGGTGGGCGCTATGCCTGGGGCAACCAGCCCGACATCGGGCTCTGGAACCTCACCCGTTTCGCGGAAACCCTGCTGCCACTGTTGTCTGAGGATCCTGGCAAAGCGACCAAGAAAGCCGAAGCCGCGCTCTCCGGATATCCGGAACGGTTCGGCGGCCAATACATCGCCCGTTTTCGCGCCAAATTGGGCCTCCCAGCTGAGGCGCCAGTCGAGCTCATTGGGGAGTGCCTCGATCTACTTGCCGCCCAAGAGGCCGATTTTACGCTCTTTTTCCGTCACCTCACGCGTGTTGCCGGCGGAGAAGATTCTGAAATGCTAACTGCGATGTTTTCCAGCAGTGAGACTTTCGAAAAATGGTTCGCCAAATGGCGTAGCGAAGCCGACCCCGCCAAACACCTCGCCGACATGCGCGCTGCTAACCCGATCCTAATCCCGCGTAATCACCGCATCGAGCAAGCCATCCAGTGCGCCTATGATAGCGACTTCGCCCCGTTCCACCGTCTCGTCGACGCGCTGGCCGCGCCCTACGCTGACCAGGTCGAATACGCTGATCTCGAAACGCCACCGCGCCCAGAAGAAATCATCCACGAAACTTTCTGTGGCACCTAGTCCAAGCTTAGGTTTCTCGGTCATCGGAAGGATGTTGGTAGAGGCTTATGGTCTCAAAACTGGGCCGGAAACTGCGCAAAGTATTTCAGTTGGTAGGTTCCGACCGGTCGCGGTGAGCCGCGCAAGTGTCGCCGAATTTCGCGGAGGCGTTTCACGACCTCGCGAATTCTTTAGGAAATGGCGCGCCCGGCAGGATTCGAACCTTCGACCCCCGACAATACCTTTTTTTCTATCCTCCGCTGTCGACCGATGTTAAGTTGACAACGCCGGGAGGACTCAACATGGGCAAGAAACGCGACAATAATCCTAACGATCCGAAACTTCAGAACAAGAACAGTCTCAACAGACGAGATTTCGTCAAAAAGGGGGCTGCCGCCGGGCTGGGTGCGGCCGCGCTGCTCCAGCCAGAAAAGGCACAAGCGCAAGGCGCCTCGACTGGCGCTGAAGGCATCGTCTGGGACTATGAAGTGGATGTTGTCATCGCGGGGGGCGGGTGCGCCGGCCTGACTGCGGCCATTCGCGCGACGGATCTCGGGGCCAGTGTGCTGGTGGTCGATCAGAATTTCGACCTTGGCGGCCGGATGCTGCACAGCGGCTCCTTCGTGTCGCTCGGCGGCGGCGACCCAGTCCAGCTCAGGGACATCAATGGTGAAAGCGACAAAGAAGGGTTTGTCACCGTAGCTCCGGTCGAGGATCCGGAAGAACTCGACGACAGTGTCGATCTCCTGTTCACCGACATCACCGACTGGTCGGTCGTCGACCCCAAATCCCAGAGCCCATACAGGTACAACGAGCGGGAGCTGGTGCGCGCCTGGGCCGAGAACTGCCCGGCCACCCGGCAATTCATGATCGACAACTATGTCCGGTTCACGCGGGTCAACGGCACGCATGGCGGCGGAGGCTTGTCGCGCGCACGGGGAGCGCGCTGCTTCCTCATGCTGGGCGATAAGACGGACATGAAGGCGGGAACCATCACCGCGGAGGATGCCGGCCGTGCCGATCCCGAGCGCACGAGCGCATTCGCCCCGGTGCAGATGACGGACATGAGCCGCTTTGCCGGACCCAATGCCGTGGGGAACGGAGTCGCCCTCTCCCGGCCGCTGGAGTTCTCGGCCCGCGAAAAAGGCGTCGAGTTCATGCTTCACCGCCGTTTTGACGACCTCGTACGTGAGCAGCCTTTCTCGGGCAGAATTCTGGGGATCACGGCACAGTATTCGCCGCGACGACACCCTGAAACCGGCGAGCTTATGCAGAGCTATTGGCAGAACGGCAATATCGACGAGCGGCGGGAGACGGTGAACATCAGGGCCCGCCGGGGGGTCGTCCTTGCCAGCGGCGGTCACGCCGGCAATCCCGAGGTCCGCAGCATGTTCTACCCCGCCCTGCGGGAACCCGCCTTCCCGACAAGCGGTGTGGCCCTGCAGGGCCCCCATGGTCAGGACGCAAGCGCCCTCAAGGCCGGCTTGAGGGTTGGCGCCAACCTCGCGGGCATGCAGCAGAACCTCTCCTATGGCACGACGTTCCACCTCTCCACGCGCCTGGGCACCCGTGATGCGTATACCGCGATGATGCCCGGTCACCCGACTTTCGGTTTCCGCGGCTCCGCGGGGATCAATGTCGGCAACGCCGGCTTCGAAGAGTTTATCGCCGTGAACCAGGTTGGGAAGCGTTTCTTCAGCGAGGTCCGTCTTCCCGTCAGACCCGGTTTAAACCGCTACCCGGGCGACGGTGGCGCCCCGGGCCAGGGGCTTGAGCACACGCCGCTCGACTGGCGCAATTGCCGGAAGGAGTGGGTCAGGGAGATGTACAACTACGACCACGGCCTCGACGCCGCGCTGGCGTTAAACGAGGGATCGCAGGCTCCGGACTACTACTCCGGGCCGCTTTGGGCGATCTTCGACCAGGATGCGGTCGACCGTACGGGGTGGGAGCTTTGGTACCCCTATGTGTCCGACAACGGCTACTTCTTCAAAGCCGATACGATAGAGGACCTGGCCGCAAAGATCGCCGCGGGCCATGAGTTCCAGCGCGTGCCGCTGAAATATCTGTCCGAGACTGTGGACGTCTGGAACGGTTATGTGGACGCCGGCACCGATCCCGAATTCGAACGCCACGCCGATGCACCCATGAACCGCATCGCCACGCCGCCTTTCTACGCGCTTTCGATCATGGTGATCTGGCACGATTCCTATGGCGGCCTGCGGGTCAACGGCCGGCAACAGGTCGTCGACATGCAGGGCCAAGTCATTCCCGGTCTCTATGCCGGAGGCGAGGCCGTGGGCGGCTTCAACAAGCATGGCTTGGGCAAGAGTCACGTCCATGGCTATATCGCCGGGACGCATGCCGGCGAAGAGCCATCCAGCCAGGCGTGACATTGATTTCCGGTGGGAGTCCGATCCCACCGGAAGAACTAACCGCCGATGACCCCAAAAGACGATGCGACGGTCAAGATCAGCGCGTTGAGCTGCGAGGTGTCCCCCGGTGAAGTCGATGCCGGCGCCGACATGACTCTGAAGGGCACGGTGTCATGCTCCCCGGCAGGAGACCTGCGGGGAAGGACTCTCCTGATCAAGGACCAAGACGGCACTTTGGCAGAGAGCGTCGAGCTGACCGCATTCGACGGTGAGACCAACGAGACGAGTGAGTTCGTGGTGAAGGCGCCGGTCAGGCCGGGGGCCTATACATGGCTGGCCGTGTGCCCGTCACATGCGCAGGCAGGCATTTCGTATGAGCAAAGGTCTGCGTCGTTTTCATTCAGCGTCAAACCGCACAGCACGCAAGTCGTCGTATGGGACGCGCCGTCGACCATCGAATGCGGCGAGAACTTCAGCATCAAGTTCGGGGTCAAGTGCTCCGCCGAGTGCCGGCCCGACGGTTGGGCCCTGGAGGTCCGCGACCACGAAGGGAAAAAGCTGGCGAGGGCCACACTGAGCGATGCCCCTTGGCCCGACACCGCCGCCCTTTACTATACGGAGGTGGACCTGACGGCCCCTGACACCGAGGGGCTCTATGCATGGGAAGCCAAGGCTACAGGGGCCGGCCTGGATGTCCCGCACGCCGAGTGTATCGCCAGTTTTAGCGTAAGAGTTGTGCCCACGCCCGAGTGCGTCTTGACGGTCGAAGCCATAGACATGGAAAGTCAGACCCCGGTCAAAGGTGCCAAGGTTGTGGTCCACCCCTACCGAGCCTTCACGGACGAGCGTGGCGTGGCCCAGGTGAGGGTCCCGAAGGGCGAGTACAGACTCTTTGTTTCCGGGAAGAATTATTTCCCCTTTCGCAGGGACGGCGAAGTGGAGACTGACATTGCTATCAGGGCGGAGCTTGCCGTGGACCTGGGGCTATCGGATGCCGATATCTGGTCCTGATCCCGAACGCCGCCACGAATTGGAAGAGCAATTCTGATGTTGAAGATTGTGGTTGGTGTTCTGGGTCTCGCGTTTGTTATTGCACCGCTTGCCGTTGCTCAGCAAGTGGTCGACACGGTCCAATTTGAGCAGGGGCAACAGCTCTACCAAGATAACTGCGCGCTTTGCCATAAGGACTCCGGCGCAGGGGATCCGCCCACCTTCCCGACCTTGATCGGCAATGACCAGCTCGGGGACGCTGCTCGGATTGTCAGCCATATCCACCAGGGCGAAGGCACGATGCCCCCATTCCCTGATCTGGGGGCGGAGGAAATCTCCTCCCTGGCAAACTACGTTCGCAACGCGTGGGCCAACGACTTCGGACGTGTAAGCACCGACGAAGTGGCAGCGGTCCTGGAGGAGCTTGAGGTAATTGGCGACACGGCATCGGTCTGGGAAGGCGTATTCACCGAGGCACAGGCGGAACGGGGCCAGGCAGTGTATTCCGGTGCCTGTGGCTTGTGTCACGGCCGCAGATTGAATGGCGCTCCGGACGATCCGGATATGCGGTCAACGCCTCCTCTGGCGCGGGCGCAGTTCCTCCGCGGCTGGGAGGGAAGATCGCTTGCCACACTGTTCGAATACACGCGCGCGACGATGCCAGAAGACAATCCGGCCTCTCTGACCGACGAAGAGTACGTCGATGTCATCGCCTACATGCTCTCTGTCGGCGGGATGCCCGCGGGAGATGACGACATTCGACCCGATCCGCAAAGTCTCGCCCGCACCATCATCCAACAACGGCCGTAGGAGCCGAGCACGGCGTTGTTGCACGAATAGTGACTGGCCCGCACGATGCCCACCGACAGGATCCTCACTGGCCGATGCGATATGACACTGGTCGGCCGAGCTCGGTCATCCGATTGAGGATCTCACAGCCGAGGACGACCTCACTCCCGTGCCCGGCTGGACTCCGGGCGCGAAGGCCATCGCCGATGATGGACTTGTAGCGGAAGAACGTGTTCTCCACCCGGCTCTGACGATGGTACCCTGACGCCTTCTTCCACTGGCGCCGTCCGAGCGTCTTCACCAACGTGATCGTCCGATCCCGCGCGGGCGACCGCGGGCCGTGGCCAGAGACGTTCGCCGTCCTGGCCGGTGGGACGACGACTGTCGCCCCCCGCGCCCCCGCCGTTTCGTAGACGGCGACCGTGTCATAGGCGGCGTCAGCGGTGACGCGCACGAGAGGGCCCTCGACCGCGGTGAGCAGATCGAGGGCGGTGGTCGCATCATCACCCGTCTCCTCGGTCAACGTGTGGACACGGATCACGCCGGACTGATCGACGCCAAGGTGGAGCTTCCGCCAGCCACGCCGGCCGCAGCCACCGTGTTTCGCGGCCGCCCACTCACCTGCCCCGACGATGGACAGCCCCGTGCTGTCGAGCACGAGATGGAGGCCCTCGCCGGGCGGGACCGGCCGCAGACGGCGCCTCAGATGCTGACTGCGCCGGGAGAGCGTTGTATAGTCGGGGGCGGAGAGGTCGAGGCGCATCATCCCGAACAGGGCGTGCAGGAACCCTTCGGCCTGGCGCAGCGGGAGATGGTAGAGGAGCCGCAGGGTCAGGGCGGCCTCGATGGCGAGATCCGAGTAGCGCCGCTGCCCACCCCGCCGGCCGCTCTGGCGGGGCGTCCAGGCAGCGACCGCTTCCGAGGACAGCCACACCGTCACATCGCCGCGTCGAACGAGGGCCCGGTTATAGGCCGCCCAGTTCACAACGCGGTACTTCGTCTTGTATCGGGGATGGACCTTCGACTGCATCCCTGTAGTGTGACTCCTGCGGAGGGTCCCGAGAAGTGCGGGCCACGCCGCCCTACCCGCAACGGGTATTCATGCAACAACGCCTCACACCACCGTCCCGGACGGCCTCGTCGAACGCGGGGCAGTACTTGCCGTCTCGATCGTGAATCAGATACCGATGGTTGGCGAGGCCGCCCACATCAGCCATCGTGAGGTTCCGCGCGACTTGGGTCATCCAGCGTTCGTCCGGGAAGGGGGTTACTCCCGCGATCTGAACCCGACGCGTCGCCACATGGATGACAAACACGACGTAATACGTCACCAGGCCGCGCGCTGTCCACACCTCGGTCGTGAAGAAATCCGTCGCCGCCAGTACCTCCTGGTGGGCGCGAATGAAGTCCTTCCACGTCGTGGTGTGCTTGCGCGCCGGCGCAAGCGGAATGCCGTGGCGTTTCAGGATGTTGCCGACGGTCTGGTCGCTCACCGCATAGCCGAGGTTGGCGAGGGCCCCGGCGATGCGGTCGTAGCCCCAGTCACGGTTGTCGGTGGCGACCCGGACAATCAGCTGCTCAATCGTTCCATCCACGCTGGGCCGCCCCGGATAGGTTCGCTTCTTTGAGCCATCAAACTTTTTGGCGACCAGCCGCCGGTGCCAGGCCAGGATTGTCTCGGGCCGGACAACGCTTGCGATCTCCGCGAGGGCCTTGCGGCCAAGCCGCTTGCCAATCTGAGCCAACGTCCGGCGCTCTCCGTCGCTCAGGGTCACGCGGCCAGGGATGTGCGCCCTGAGGATGCGGTTCTCCGCAGCGAGATACTCGTTCCTCCGGAGGAGCTCCTCATCGACGGAGCCCGTCATGTAGGCCAGCATAGTCTTCCAGTCCATCGTCGCGCCTCATACTGCGTGCGTCTCAAACGCTCGTCCGTATCCACGACAGCGCCTGGCCGAACCTAGCCCGAGCCTAGTAACCCCGAAACTGTTCGGGGAGAACACATTCGGATTACTTGACCCTACGAGATCAGCACCACGTCCGGCCTGATGTGGCAGTCGCGGTGATCGGCCCATCGCCGCTTAGGACGTAGTCGTGGTGGTGAAGTTCAAGCGGCTGGTCGTTGGCCAGGGCCACGCCAGGCGCGACGCAGCACCAGGCGACGACGGCAGTGTAAAAGTTCGGGGTGTGGAACCGCACGAGGGCCGCGACGGGGTCGGCCTCGGGGAACAAGCCCGGCCACGCCCAGGCACACGGCGGCGCTCAAGGCTGTCGTCGTCCTCCGCCTCTCCGCCCCCGTCGTCGTCGCCGCCATCGCCAAGCCCAGCGCTACCACACGTCACAGATCGGCTCCGATCGCCGGAGAGCATGTTGGCAAGGGCGTCGCGCTCGGCCCGATTGACCGACATGGCGTACTCCAGCTTGACGGCGACGACGCGCGAGGCGCGGGCGTAGCCGATCAACCTGTGTCGTAAACGGTCGTTTGCGACATACCGGGACCCACACAGCGTTGGCGGGCTCGCGCCGCCGGCTGGTTACCACTCGTGTGCCACGAGCAGTGAGGAGCCGCCGCTCTCAAATTTCAACAGTCAGTGGGATATCCCCGTGATCGGAGACAGTTCGGCGAACTTCCGCTCATAGTCGTAAGTTGAAAGACTGAAAACGGCTGTCCGTCGGTGTCCTCAAGCGGTGCGCACGTCTGTCTTTGGCCACGCACGCACACTGAGCATGCGGTTTCGGACGGCAGTCTTGCGCTCTTCCTCCTCGAGCCAGTGCAGGAGAGCCGTGTGGATGGCTTCGGGCCGGTCCATGCCGAGGTCGGACGCGACCGCATTAAGGCGGTGGAGCAAATCAGCGCCCATGGGAACCCCCACGGTGACGGTGTCTGGATGTCGTGGCATGTGGCAGCCCTCGCGGATGGCCCCACGATACACCCAGAGGTAGCTGTACCTCCACGGATGTATTGGAGAGCCCGATGCGTGTGTTTTCGGCCGGGGGGAGCCTAAACTCCAGTCGGACGACCGCCGGGGGCAGGGCCATCGCACAGGCTCGGCCCGCAAGGCGTCGCGCTGCAGCTCCAGCGACTGGGAGCCGTCCGCCTTCGAGACGCGGGCGTAGCCGATCAGCAGGTGTCGTAAACGCTCGTTTGCGCCAGGCTGGCGACGGCCGAGGCGGTTGTTGAGGTCGGACCAGTCGGTGGTGGATACCCAAAGGTAACCATGCCCTCTTACGTTGACTTTCACACTCCCGTGCTGGAGATAGAACACGTCTGTGGCGGCATCCCCCTGCGAGAAGATGACCGCCGACGGCGCGTATTGGGTGAGTGTTCGCGCAATGCGGGCAGCGTCGAGACGTGTGTCGAGATCGAACTCGCGGACGGGCGGAAGTCGTTTCGGCCGGGCTGATGTACGGGCCGTTTTCGGCGGCATTGATGTCAATCCTTGCACGCTGACGCCACACGGCCAGAGGCGTCCCGGTCGCCGACGGCTATCCGCCGGCCCGCAGCGCGGCTGTTCTCAGACGCGCTGATAGTCGGGCCGCCAGGTCTGGATCCGTTTCTTGATCGCCTTGCGGTCGGTGATGTTCTCTGCCAGCACCTGGCGCGCGAGGTCGGGCAGCTCGGCGTCGCTGGCGAAGCGCAGCGCGACCAATTGACCCGTCGTGAAGTCGTTGATGTGCGGCTGCAGGTTCTCGGGCAGCAACTCCCGCATGCGCAGCCGCTCCTCCAGCCGAATGACCCGGTCCTGGGCGCTCAGGGCAAACCACCGCGCAAAGAGGAAAATCACCAGGAGCGCACACGCCAGGAGCGCACTGATGGCCGTGTCGGCCGAAAAGTCCGTGACGAGCCGGTACACGGCCCAGCACAAGTTCAGTAAGAAAATCGGGGCGCACACGAAGTGGTACGGCAGAACCAAGCGAGTGTGGTTAGCGTACGTCTGCAGCGTTGGTTCGGCCATCGGCAACTCCTTTGTCAAGCTAGTCTCGCCACTGAGAAACGGCGCCAACACCTTTCCTCGACGCTGCGTCGCGCCACGTCCTCGCGGGCCTCCCCACCAGCGTCGCCGATCCACCTGTATCGTAAACGGTCGTTTGCGACACAGTAATCCGTTCCTGACGTCGGAGAAGCTCAGACCACTAGCGGGCCACGGTGCCGATCCGTTCCCAACGGTCGACATTGCGCAAGTCGAGCTCTACCGACTCAATCGGCCCTTCGATCAGCCCACGCGCATCGTCGTTGCCGAACACGGCTGAGACTTCATCGCTCGGAAAGATCTTTTCTGCGGTTCGCTCACGCAGTTGAATCCGTTGCCCCGCGACTCGAACGTTGATCGTGTTGACGTCGTCCTCTTCGCTCAGCTCTGGAGTGGTCGAGAGCGTCGCGATGACGTCTAACTCGTTCTGGAACAGCCGCTGCACATCGAAACGGAGGGTGGCGACCAGTTCGCCGTTGTCCGTCACACCCTGGAATACGTTCTCCTCAAGAAACGACGCCGTGGTGGTCGCACCGGCCCTGGCGAGGCGCTCCTCGATATGGGGATGCGTCGCGAACAGCCCGCCGCCCCCGTCGCCAAACGGGTCATGGGCGTCGCGGGCGAACTTGAGCTTGCGGAACGAATTCAGCAGCGGCCGGTCGCCGACATCCGTCTCGGTCAGGTAGAAGCTTGCGAACAGGTCCGCTTCGCGTTCACGGTCTCGCCCGTGACCCGCCATGAACAGGTTGGCGGTAAAGGAGGTCATGACGGCGACGATGTCGTCAACGGTGTTGTCGGTGCCTCCGGCGAAGAGGCCCACGATCCCGGCAACGGTCGATGCCCGTTGCGCGTTTCGCCAGATGCGGTAACTGTGCCGGCTCTCCACGTGGGCAATCTCGTGGGCGAGGATCGCCGCCACTTCGTTGTCGCTCTCAAGCGATTGCAGCAGGCCCCGAGTCATGAAGATGTACCCGGTCGGCACCGCGAACGCATTCACGTCGTCCGAGTCGACAACCTGGAACCGGTACCGGTAGCCCTTGAGCGGAACCGGCCAGCTGTCGAGCACCCGTGCCCCGACACCCTCCAGGTACTCCTGCAACTCCGTGTCGACGAGTGGAGAGTAGGTTGACTGTACCTGTTGTAGTGACATCATCGCGAGTGACCGCTCGGTCTCGTAGTCCGAGACATCGGGCGTCGGGATAAAACAGACACCGCAAGGGGTGTAACCGCTGGCGAGGGCATCGGGTTCGGTCGCAAACGGCTGTCGGTCAGCCATCTCCGGCAGGTGATTAGCCCCGCGGATGTGGAGCGTCTGGCTCTGCCGGTTTCCGATGTACCGCTGGAAATCAGCCTCGGCCGTCGTCACCTCGAACACCTCGTCGAGCCAGCGCTCAAAGTCCTGCGCCGACGGCGCCGGGCCGTAGACGTCCACACGGCCACGGCCGAGACGGGCACTCTGCAGCTCGAGTTCGATGTGGTCGTCTTCCGGGTCCGCGTCGGTAATTCGCACCGTCTCGCTTTCGCGCAGTGGGAAGAGGCGGTCCCCCCGGTGGAGCACGAAGACGCGATCGTCTTCTGCGTCGAGGTAGACCTTTCGGCGACCCTCGAAGGTGGGCCGGAGGACCAACTCACGACCTTCGAGCGCGTCTTCAAGATCGTTCCATCGCTGTGCGGCCGCTGGCGACGGCAGGAGCAATCCGGGCAGCGAACACAACAGAGCGAACCGCAGAATCAACATGGCATGTCCTCCAAGACTGGCCGAAGCTACCCCCAGCGCGCCAGCGGCATCATTGGGGCGATTGTGAGCGTTAAGCCTGTCAGATCGGTCGTCGTACGCCCCCATACCCTACCCCCGCACCTCGCTGATCAGCCACTCGTCCACCGATACAGCTGCCGCGCGCCGCCAGCCAGCAGGCCCACTCCGAGCAGTAACTGTCCAATCAGCGGCAGCGCCGGCACCGGCGTGCCATCGACACAGTTCAACTGCGCTTCTCCGCCCGCAAGGAGCGCCTCGAGCGCGTCCCGCTCGGCAGGATCGACGCTCAACCCGTATTCCATCTTGACCTGGATCACCCGCTCCGCGAACCACGCGCCGTGTCGGGCCGGCATCCAGTCGGCGGCGTCCCGGTCACTTTTCTGCGACCGGTTCACCGTCGGATCCGCGATCGTGAGGTTGTCGAGGTCACTGGCAATGTCCCGGCGCCGCTCGTCGGCGATGCCGCTGTCGTGCGTCTCCGCCAGCGCCACGATGTGCTCGATGTCCGTCGCCGCGGTCCCGGTCGCCGTGATGTCGAACGCGAGGCACGAGTAGGGAGTGTACACCTGCCCGTTCGCCTTCATCGTCGGCGGCAACGCCGCGATGATCTCGTCCTCCAAGCTGCTGTAGCCCGTCCCGAAGGCGTCGCGGGCGTAGCCGTCCCGTGGTCGCTCGTCGCAGACTTTCAACCCGCGCCACGTCTCCGCGTCAGCCGGGCAGCCCTGCGTCTCCACCGGCGGCTGCACCTGCACATTGGGGATATAACCGTTGGGGTTCGAGGCAGAGTCACAGCCGATACCGTCGTCGTCCGTGTCGCTCGATCGGCTCCGTTCTAGCCATTCGTAGATGATGCCGGTACCGTCACGGTTGTCTTTGTACGCAGGCAACCGCAGGCCATCATCACGGCCTCCTGCAGGTGAAGCAGGTCCAGCTTCAGTGCACGTCAGGTCGCCGTTCCCCCGTTCGCATCCCAGTATGCGAAGTCGTCGTGCGATTGCGCTGAGGCGGGCGGTGCGGGTAGCAGTATCAGCACGCCGAGCAGAGCGGCTGAGATTCCGTGGTTCCAGTGAGCTTGCAACTTGGTTACCCTCCGTGGCGGCGTGGGGCGTTGTTGCATGAAGCCCCTCGCGGGTGAGGTGGTTTGGCCCGCACTTCTCCTGACGCTGTGCTCCCAGTGGCTTCAGCCGCCGGATGGGGCCCGCTAAATGGCCGATTAGCGGGCTCTTATCGGCCGAATATCCCATGATCAGCGTCGATCTCCGGGTGCCCGCCCCGCCTCACGTCAGGGCCACAGCCGGCCCACGACGCGCGACCCCACCCCCACAGGGTATTCATGCAACAACGCCGCCCATCGCTGCGATGCGGTCGCCGCGGATCCCGACGTCTGTGCGGAACCACGGACTGCCGGTGCCATCAATGACGCGGCCGCCACGGATGACGAGGTCGAAGGCGTTCTCTTCCTGATCCGGCGGTTGCGAGACGGGGGTGCCGCAGCCGATGACAAACGCAACGGCTGCGATGAGAACGATCGGCCAGGGAAGGTGGCGACTTGGCTTTCGCATGGAGCTGCTCGTGTGAGTCATAGGTTCTGATCGAGTCATAGGCTCTGGGACGCCCTAATTTCTCGAGTTCAACGGTCGGGGCTCATGTGTCCGACCTTCGTGATCGCGGTTCGAGGATTGGCAAGAATACCATCGAAGCCACTGCACGTCTGCCTCGCCTTCGGCTCACACGGACCGAATCCTGCCGTTCCGCTTCCTGGTGGCGTTCAGCGAGGACATCGGCATCAGCTTCCGCAGCTTGCGCGAGGATGCGTTCACGGTGACCGGCGGGCGCGTCACGGGCGGCAAGCGCGTGGACGGCCGGCGCGACCTGTTCGAGATGACGGTGCGGCCCGAGTCGGACGATGACGTGACGATCACGCTTCAGGCGGGCCGCGCGGTCCGGTCAATGGCGCCGACCTCTGCCGCATGTTCAACGCCGCCATTCATGGGCAGGGCACCCCGCGACACCTCAGCACCGATCATGATCCGCTGTTCGAGGCGCACCGTTGGACGGCGAACCTGCGGATTCTGGAGATCGACGCAATCAAGACCGTGCCTCATGTGCCCCGGTCCCACCCCTTCGTGGAGCGCCTGATCGGAACGACGCGGCGAGAATGTCTCGACCATGTGCTGTTCTGGAATGCCCGTGATCTTGAACGGACACTTGCCGACTTCCAGGCCTACTACAACGAGGTACGCAGCCACGCGTCGTTGAAGGGCCACACGCCATCGACCTTCACCGGCGGCCACATGGTGGCCCGTGCCGAGCTGAACAATGTCCGTTGGGTCTCCCACTGCCGGGACTTGGTCCAGCTCCCAGTGGCGGCCTGACAACGAATTCGAGACGGACAGGCGGTGCGCCACGCCGTGCGCCAGCGGCGGACGGTGATTCCGCCTTGTCCTTGTTCGACTACGTCCCATAAGTTCCGATAAGTATCCTAGATAATGATGTTTATAGCCTTTTAATCGTCCCGTACGTGTTATCCACTTCCCACGTAATCCAGGTTATAATGTGGGCACATATGAGGGACCATATCCCCAAGCGCCACCCGCACCAGCGACTCACCGCTCGCGCGGTGCAGACGGCTCGACCGAGGACAGGCATCCGCCGGATGGCCGATGGTGGCGGCTTGTATCTCCGCGTGGCCCCGAGCGGCGCGAAGAGCTGGATTCTGCGCACGGTCATCCAGGGCCGCCGGTGCGACCTCGGGCTGGGCAGCGTGACCTTGGTCTCGCTCGCGGAGGCCCGGGAGCAGGCCGTGCACCTTCGGAAGGTGGCCCGGGCCGGCGGCGATCCCCTCGCGGAGCGTCGGCGTGTGCATCGGTGGCTCCCGACGTTCGAGGAGGCGGCCCGCCAGGTCCACGCCGCGCACGCGGCCGGATTCCGAAACGAGAAACACCGCAAGCAATGGCTGGCCTCGCTCGCGGGCGTGGTGGCGGCCTTCGGGGCGAAGCGCGTGGATGCCATCACGAGCGCCGACATTCTGACGGCGCTTGGGCCGCAGTGGCTCGCGCGCCCGGAAACCTCGCGGCGGGTGCTCCAACGGGTCCGGATGATCTTCGAGTGGTGCACCGCCCAGGGCTACTGCGCGGGCGACAATCCCACCCAGGGCCTCACGAAGGTGCTCCCGAAGCACCGGGGTACGCCGCGGCACCATGCGGCGTTGCCCTACCATGCGGTGCCCGCGTTCCTCCGCACGCTCCGGGCGGCGGAGGCGAGCGAGGCGAGCCGCCTCGCGTTTGAGTTCCTCATCCTCACGGCGGCCCGGACGAGTGAAGTGCTTCTGGCGACGTGGTCTGAAGTCGATCTGGAGACCCGGACGTGGACGATTCCCGTGGCGCGGATGAAGAGCGGCCGCGCGCACAGCGTGCCGCTCGCGCCCCGCGTGCTTGAGATCCTCCACCGAGCGAAGGGGCTGTCCGATGGCGGCCCGTACGTGTTCCCCGGTCGTGCGCCGACGAAACCCCTCTGGAACATGGTCTTGCTGATCCTGTTGCGCCGCCTCCAGCGGGACCACCTCACGGTGCACGGGTTCCGCAGCACGTTTCGGGATTGGGCGGCCGAATGCACGAATGTGCCGCGCGCGGTTTGCGAAGCCGTCCTGGCCCACACGCTCCGGAACAAGGCCGAAGCGGCCTACAACCGGACCGACCTGTTCGCGCGCCGCCGCGAGCTGATGACGACATGGGCGGCCTTTGCCACGGTACAGGGGGCTGATGTGGTATCCATCCGAGCATGACTGAGTCATCAGGAGACGCCGCGAGAGACCGTATGCAGCCGCCATCCTTTTGGCACGACCTCGGGGCTAAATTTCAAGGGCTGCCGGACTCTGTGTGGGCAAACAGAGACGCGCCGGATCGCCTCCACATGTCCGACGGCAAAGTCCGTGGCGGCGACGAATCACTTCGCTCTCGATTCAAGGACATCGCCGGTCGCGGTGGCATGGCGTGGTGCGCCGAACGGGGGTTGAGCGCCGATTGTCTCGACGCCCTGTGGGTGTGGGAGGACGCCGTCATGGCGTATCTGAAGGAGGAGAAGAACCCTTGGTACACGGAGTGTCGGTCTACGCGCTGGAAGCCTGGTCCAGCCAAGAAACAGGAACTGGCTCTTTCCGCGATTCGTCCACGACACGATGAGCCGCACTACACCGTGGACGAGGCCCTTCGATTCAACGCGTGGGTCGAGCGCATTCAACGGGAGGGCATGAACGAACTCTTAGTCGTGACGGCAGACGACCAAAGGTATGTGGTGATCGACGATGAGCACGAGGACTTGAAATACTGGGCTTGCGCTCGGGCTGGCGTGACGTCCTTGACCTGCGACGTTCGTTCAGCCAGCAACCCCGGAGCCAGGGAGAACGTCTGGGTCGTTGAAATTGACCGCATCAGTGTGGCATCTGCCGATCTGTGCGGGAGACTTGAAACGGAGGCATTTGGTCGGCAGATTGCGCCTCCTGTCGAGCGGCCAGTTACGCCTCCAGACGGAAGTACGACCCTGACTCCTGTGACCACGCCCCTCACTCGGCGCGCGCGCGTTGATGATTTTCTGACCCGCTGCAACCGTGAGTACACAGGTCCAGACAAGCTCATTAGAAAAGATATCTGGACACTCGTCCACCAAACACCTACACAGTTTCAACGCTGGCAGAGGGAGGATAAGAAGGCGACGGGAGCCGACCGCAGGTATTATGGGCGAATTCTTGCGATGACCCCTCACGATTTCATCGAGACCGTTACCAAACGTCGAAACCTCACTCGGTGAGCGACACCCGTACATTTTTACGTTTTCCTCGCATTTCCTCGCATTTCCTCGCGTTGATCCTCGCGTAGCGAGGGACCTCATGCTCTTGGGCGTTCCCGGAGGGGCCGGGTACGCACAGAGGAGGCGAGCCATGGCGCAGGACGACCGAGCCGCACTGACGATCTGGAGACGCCCACGCGTCCAGACCGAAACCGGCTATTCGCGTTCCACTCTCTATCTCCGCATCGCCCAGGGGCTGTGGCCGAAGCCGGTGCGCCTGGGGGTGCGCGCCGTGGGCTGGCCCGCTGGTGAAGTGGCGGCGCTGAACGCCGCACGGATCGCTGGCCAGCCCGACGGGGAACTACGTGCCCTGGTGGCACGTCTGGAAGTCCGCCGCCGGACGGCATCCAGTGGTCAGTAGTGCGCGCATGGCTGTGCAATGCCCCGGGCTTCTACGGCACCCTATGCATCGACTCGCCACGATGCCCCGCCGTGACGCGGTGACCGCGGTTGCATTCCCTGTACGGGGGGCCGTGCCACACGCAGCGTGCGCGGAGACTGGCCAGGTGCGACAAGGCGCGCGGCAGGCTGGACCCATTCGCGAGCCGTGCCGGACGACGAGCGGTGGCGCGAGGCTCGACGGACACGCGCGATGGCCGGTGGCGACCGACCGGGCGCAGCCGCCCCGTCCCGCCCTCGCGGACGGCGTGACCGACGATCTCCCAGAGTGGCGCCTACGGCTCTGCACGACGAGGGCTGGCTCGCGCGGACCCTGGGCTTGGCGTCCTTCCTCCAGGGCACGACAGATGGCCGACGTCGTCTTGGGTATCGCCCGCGGGCGCACGGGACCACCCGTCAGACGTCAGCACGGTTTGGGGGTGATCCGTGACCGCTGAGATGATGGCTCATGCCTTAGGTGGGCGCCGCGCGGGATCTGCCTGGATGGCCCGCTGTCCCGCCCATGACGATCGCGTGCCCAGCCTCGCCATCCGCGAGACCGATGACGGCACGATATTGGTGCGCTGCCACGCTGGCTGCTCGCAGCATGCGGTCATTGATGCGCTGACAGCCCGTCGCCTCTGGCCGGGTGTCTCTGGGCGACCGCTGGCGCAGGTCCCAGCCCCTTCCCGGATACCCAGTGAGCGCGAGCCTGCACGGAACCAAGCGCGCCTCAAGGCCGCGATGGCGATCTGGCACCAGAGCGAGCCTGCCGCCGGCACCCTCGTCGGAACCTACCTTCGGGCCCGAGGCATCACGCTGCCGCCACCACGGGTGCTCGCTTTCCAACCGCGCCTGCACCATCCCACGGGCGGGGTCTGGCCGGGCATAGTCGCGCTCGTGACGCGCGGGCGTGACGATGACGCGGTTGGCATTCACCGCACGTTCTTGACGCGAGACGGCGGGGCCAAGGCCACCGTTTCCCCACAGAAGATGATGCTTGGCCCCTGCGGCGGTGGGGCGGTGCGCTTAGCCGCGGCCACGGATGACGTGCTGGTCGGGGAGGGCCTCGAAACCTGCCTGGCCGTCATGCAGGCGACCGGGCGTCCGGCGTGGGCCGCGCTCTCGGCGGCCGGTCTCCGGTCGCTGGACCTGCCGGAACACATCTGCACCGTCGTCGTGCTCGCCGATGCCGATCCCCCGGGTGAAGCGGCGGCACTGGCGGCGGGTCGGCGGTGGCGCCGTCAAGGACGCGACGTGCGGATCGCTCGGCCGCCAACCGGGCTGGACTTCAATGACGTGCTGCTCGGGCGCACGGCTGAGGATGAGGAGGTGCTGGCATGACAGACGCCGGCACGCAGCGCATCACAGCAGCCGTCGCGCAGGCAGCATCGGTGCCCGACACTCTGGATAATCTGGTCTATCGAGCCACCACGGATCCCGGTGCCCCGTTGGCGCCGGACGTGGTTGCAGCCTTGGCCGATCTGCAACGTAAGGATCCCCGGGCCTTCGAGAAGTTGCGCGCGCAACTCAAGAATGTCGGCGTGCGGATGACGGGGCTCGATAAGGCCATCGCCGACGCGGGCGGAGAGACATCCGACCGCCAGCCGAAGCAGACGGACACGCTGATCGAACTCGCGAGTCGGGCGGAGCTGTTTCATACAGCCGATGGCACAGGCTACGCGGACCTCGACGTCACCGGGCATCGTGAGACGTGGCCGATTCGCCGGAAGGGATTCCGCCTGTGGCTGACGCGGGCGTTCTTCGGCGCCACCCACGGCGCGCCGAACTCTGAGGCCCTGCAGTCGGCGCTCAACGTCGTGGATGCTAAAGCGCACTTCGACGCCGACGAACGGGACATCCACGTGCGCGTGGCCGGCCTGGACGACCGACTCTATCTCGACCTCGCCGACGCCGCCTGGCGCGCCGTGGAGATCGCTCGCGCCGGCTGGCGGATCGTGGACTGCCCGCCTGTGCGTTTTCGCCGCGCGGCGGCCATGCAGCCGCTACCCACGCCTGATCCGGGAGGCTCAATCGCGCTCCTACGGCCCTACCTCAACGTTCAGACCGATGCCGATTTTGTGCTGGTCGTTTCGTGGATGCTCGCCGTGCTGCGGCCCCACGGCCCGTATCCGGTCTTAGTCCTCTCCGGTGAGCAGGGCTCCGCAAAGTCGACATTCTCGAAGATCCTCCGCGCCCTCCTTGACCCAAACGCGGCGCCGCTTCGGGCCTTGCCGCGCGAAGACCGCGACTTGTTCATCGCGGCCACGAACAGTCATCTGTTGACGTTCGATAACGTCTCCGGCCTTCCGAGCGGGATCTCCGATACCCTCTGCCGCCTGGCCACCGGGGGTGGCTTCGCCGTCCGCCAGCTCTACACTGACCAGGACGAAGTGATCTTCGACGCCACCCGCCCCGTGATCCTGAACGGCATCGAGGACATCGTCACGAGGCCCGATTTGGCGGACCGGGGCCTGTTCCTGCAGCTCCAGCCCATTCCGGAGGCGTCTCGTCGGACCGAAGTCGAGCTCTGGCGGGCGTTCCAGCAGGACTGCCCAAAGATTCTGGGCGCGCTACTCAATTGCTTGGTCCACGGGCTTCGCGAACTCCCCACGACCAAGCTCAATAGCCACCCCCGCATGGCCGACTTCGCCCACTGGGCGACCGCGTGTGAGACCGCGGTCTGGTCACCTGGAACCTTCATGGCCGCCTACACGGGAAATCGGGCGCAGACGATGGACAGTGTCATTGAGGCGGATCCCGTGGCGTCGACACTCCGTGCCTGGATGGCCGACGAAGCCGAATGGTCTGGGACGGCGTCCGACCTCTTGACCTGCCTCTGTGCACAGGCCAGCGATGCTGTCACGAACGGAAAAACCTGGCCGTCCACCCCCCGTGCGCTGTCTGGTCGCCTGCGGCGTGTCGCAACCTTCCTCCGGACAGTGGGGATCTACATCGACTTCGACCAGAAGATGGGCCGTAACCGTACGCGCCTCATGACAATTGCGACTAGTCCAGATCAGTCGGTGCCATCTACGTCCGCACCGTCTGCACCGTCCGCAGCATCGCCGATGTCTGTGGTGGCAGGGGCGGATGAGTGGGCGATCCCGCGGACGGTCGAGCGCCCTGCGGACGCAACCAGGCCTGGTGCGGACGGTCAGCACAGTTCCGAAAGCCTCCCGAATACGAGTGGAACGGGCGCGCGGACCCTTGCGGACGCAGCGGACACAAAGATCCCGCCGAATTCTGCAGACTGGAGGAGCAAGCGGTGACCGGTCCCGATCGGTTTGATACACTCCATCTCGCCAAACAAACTGCGCGTGGCCTAACGTCGGGTCGCCCGCTGAATAGAACACCCCATCCAGGGGAATAGGCGGGAATCTGCATGTACACGTGCGGTTTGTTTGGCGACAGGCCCGGCGACCATTCCAGGTCGTGCGGGACACACGCGCCAGGCGTACACCAGTGCCGCATCGTGATCGCGTCTTGCTCGCGCTAGCGATTTGGAGCCTCGCGGCGCTCGCCGCCGCGCAGGAACCAGATCCTCTCCCGCCGCTAACGCGAGAGGTTTACGCCACAGGCCTCGCGGAGGCCACGGGCGGTGATCCCAATGCACAGAATGCCATAGGGACGGCGTACCGCATTGGGTGGGGCGTCGTCCCGCAGGACTACCCAACGTCCGTAGAGTGGTATCGCCTCGCGGCCGAGCAGGGCCATGCAGAGGCCCAGTTCCAACTCGGGGCCGCATATCTGTTAGGCCGGGGCGTGCCAGAGAATCCCATCCAGGCGCACAAATGGCTGAATCTAGCCGCATCACGCATGTCCGGGGAGCGGTTCGAAGAGATCAAGAAGACACGCGATCTACTGGCCGATGAAATGTCGGTTGATCAACTCAACACCGCGCGCCGTCTGGCGGCGGAGTGGAGACCGTCTACGTGGACAGAGTTGCAGAAGAGCCGTTAAGGAGGATCCAGATACTGGAAAGCAACGACCCGGACGAGATCCCGACGCTGGACGAGGAAAGCCTGTCGATGAAGGAGATGGAACTGTTGGAGCATTGGGCGAGCAACAGCCCACAGATGGCGACGCAGTTTCAAGCGGAGGGGAAACGAGGGCCCCTCGCGATGATGGCACGGGTACACCTGCACAACATCAGGCAGAAGGTGGAGACGGAGGTCCATCGAAACCCGCATCTCAGCCGCCAGGAGATCGAGAACTGGTTCGCCGACGAGACGTGGAAGTTGCCTTCGCACCGGTAGAGACCGCCGCGGGCTGCGGCGAACCGGATGCGCGTGCAGTTCTGGCGCAACTACCCGCAGTTGCTCGATACGGGTGACGACGACGTCGTCGCGGCGGCGCAGGGCGTGCGCGAGGCGACGCTCACCAAACTGTTGACACAGCACCGCATCCGCCGGGTCGACGCCGCGATGCTATGCGGGCGACTGCGGACGCCCGCCGTCAGGGTCGCATCGGGCGCCGCCGAGGCCGCCATTGCGCATGGGCGGCTTGTCACCGAGCGCCTCGCCCTGGTCAACCGGCAACTCGATCACGCGTGCCGCCACCTCGACCGATTGGTGCGGCAACTCACCGAGGCCGCGCCGGCCGACGCCCTGACCGCGTCCGCGGAGGCCGAGCCAGCGTCGTCGAACACACCGGCTGACGCGACCATCCTGCTGTCTCTGCCCGGCATCGGGACGGACGTGCTCGCCACGCTGCTCGCCGAGAGACGCGGCGCGCGGCGGCGGCGAAACTACCACGCGCTGCGCTGCCGCTGCGGGGTAGCGCCGGTCACCCGGCGTGCAGGGAAGAGCCCGCTCGTGGTGCGCCGCCTGGCCGCTCACGACCGCCTGCGCGACGCCGCCTATCACTGAGCTCGCGTCGCCACCTAACGCGATCCGGCCAGCCGCGCCAAGTATCAGGCGCTGCCCAGGCGCGGTCACGGACACGCCTGGCTCCCTATGCTCAGTGGCCGACCGTCTGCTCAACATCGCCTGCGCCATGCTCCGCGACGGCGTCTGCTTCAACTCGCATTGTGCCGGGACCGCCACCGCGTGGACGTCGCGACGCACGATCCGGTGGGCGCGTCTGCAGGTCCACCGTGACGGCAGCGTCCACAGGCCATCCCGTCATTGCACGCGCAAGTCTGAACGAGGTCGAAGAAAACACGACAACGGCGCGTGCAACATGGTGGAGAGTCCTTTTCATCTTGCCGGTACCACGCTCGGGCCTCCAGCGGCGACGGAGGCGTCGGGATCGTGTCAGGTCGTGGGAATCGCGCGCGGCGTCTCGAGACCACGGGCGGCACGTATCCGGATCGACGCTGACAGGCGAGCCTCCTGACCCCGGGGTCACAGAGCCGGCCCACGGGGAGGGGTCGTGAACCCTCGCCACGCCTCCCGTGCGGGCGCGTGAGGCGCCCACGCATCGGGACCCCATGGCAGTCGGCCCCATATTTCACGCGTGGGGGTATGAGCGGGGGTCGATCAGCGCCCGGGAAACGTCGTGCGGTAGATGTACGCCCCCTTGACCGGCGGGCCGTACCAACGGCGCATCCGGCGGTGCCAATCGCGGAGGTTGTTCTTCGTGCGACAGCGGGCACACGTCTGGTAGTCCGGCGTCGGGGCCGCGCCGCACGCGCAGAGCCCAGCGGCCCGGTTCTGCTGCCGCCAGAGAGCGCTGCGCCGGTGGAAGCACCGGGGGCAGTAGAAGCCGCCGTCATAGGCCGGGATGTAGCCGGCGGCCGAGCAGCCCTGGTCCTGGCAGGGGGGGCGGGCTGCCTGCGATGTCGGCGCGCGCCGCGACGACACGGGGGCCTCCGTCGGCCGCACGGACGGTGTCGGACGTGCACTGGGCATGATCTTCCCTACGCTTCTCACATTGTAGACCGGCCGTCACGGGGCGCCCATGACACCCTCAGCGTGGTCTGGTGCCGGTCCTCACCCTCCGTATTCGGGGAGGACACCGGATGGCCACGACCACGATGATCGGCGTTGCGCAGAGAGGACGGGCACGTGGGAAAAGATCGGCCCACTGGAGGCGATGCCGCGGGAAGCGGCTTTGCACCCGATGCCCCGCACCCACGGGGAGGGATCGTGAGTTCGGGCCGGGCCCTCCCGCGCTGCCACGAGCTGCGTCCACCTATCCGAGTCCGCACGACCCCATGGTGGTCAGCCTTTCGTTTTCCGCGCGCGGGGGCGTGAGTCGAGCCCGGTGTGTGGCGTGCTCGCCGAGGGAATTGACGGACCGTATATCATGATCCATAATTGAAGTTATGGGTGATAACATGACGCCTGAAATTCCCGCCCACACCCTCGCTCAGATCCCGCCCGCGGCCGTCGCCGGGGCTACCCGGATCACCCGGCGCCTCGCCGACCACTCCCTGAGCCCGAACACCCGCGACGCCTACGCCCGCGCGCTGCGGCAATTCGATGCGTGGCGCGGCCCCGAAGTTGCCACTGACGCCACTGTGGCCGCCTACCTTGGGTGGCTGTTCGAGCAGGGCCGCGCGCCGGCCACGGCCGCGCTCGTGGTCGCCGCCGTCACCTTCCGGGCCACACTGGCCGGGACCACGGTCCGCGGGCCACAGACCGCGCGCGTGCTGGCCGGCTTCCGGCGCGACGGCGCCGACCGGGGCCGGGGGCAGGCCGCGCCGCTGACCGCCGACGGCCTGGCCGCCATCCTCGCCACCGCCGACCGTCCCCGCCGCACCGGCCGTGGCCTCGAAACCTCCGCCACCGCTGCCCGGCGCGGCGCGCTCGACAAGGCCCTCGCCGCTGTGCTCTTCCAGGGCGGACTCCGCCGCAGTGAAGCGGCCGCCCTCGAGTGGCGCGACATAGCGCCCGCCGCCACCGAGGATGCGATGCTCGTGACGGTGCGCCGCTCCAAGACCGACCAGGAGGGCACCGTCACCGACGTGCGCTATCTCAAGAACGGCGCCGCCGCCGCCGTTCTCACCCTTCGGCCTGCCGAGGTAGATCCCACCGCCCGCATCTTCGGCGGCCTGACGCCCCGGAGCCTCGGGCGCCGGTTCACGGCCGCGGCCAAGGCCGCTGGCATCGCCGCCCGGCTGACCGCGCACAGTGGCCGCGTCGGCCTCGCCTCCGAGCTCACCGCGCGTGGCGCTTCGACGACCGAGGTGATGCTGGCCGGGGCGTGGAAGACAGCACGTATGGTCGCCCACTACTCCGCCGGCGCCCGCGCCGAACGCGGGGCCGTCGCCCGCTTCCTCTGACCGCAGGGGCTGCTTACGATGCGGCCGTGGCCCTGCAGTGGCGCGAGCAGCCGCGCTGGTCCTAGGACGGCGGGATCACCCCGATCACCGCCGCCCGCGCTCGGTGGCACACCCAAAATCTGGCCGACGACCCGGCCACCGCAAAAAATGCCCGCAACCGATCGGCCAGTGTGAATTGTCTTCTGAGTTCTCGTGTGCTCGGCGACCGAACTTCGAGGAAGTCCGAACCAATGGTCGAAAATTAGGGGAAAATAATTTACATGGAAAAAAGGGAGATGAATTTCCTAGGGCGGGAACTTAATCGACGCTCGAACACGTCTCGTCGCATGGGATGGAGCACTCGTGCGGAAGAACGCCGCCAGCGAGCGATTTGACAACAACGATCTCGCCCGCCGCGGTATCCATCACAAGGAAGGCTCGGCGTACCTCGCCCTCGAGCACGCCGTCGCACCGGAGCCTGTGCGTCTCGAATTCCCAATTCTCTTGCTGAATCCAGGCTTGAGGCAACGTTGCGTGGCGCCTGACGTCTGGCCTACGCTGTCTCGCACATGAAGGACCTCCTGCTCACTCTGCTTCACTTGGCCGTCATGACCGCGACGCTGTGTGGCCGCGGTGGCGTGCGAGCGGTGATCGCGGAGAATCTTCTGCTCAAGCAGCAGCTGATCGTCTTGCGCCGTCGTCGCCAGCGGGCGCCGCACCTGACAGCGAATGACCGGCTGCTGTTCGGATTCGGGTCACTCTTCCTCAGTCCAGGACGGATCCGAAAGGTCGCCATCGGCGTACGCCCCTCGACGCTCCTGGCGTTTCATCAGGCATTGGTGCGTCGCACGTACCGCCGACTGTTTTCGTCGAGCGAGTGCCCGAAGCAGCCCGGACCGAAGGGGCCGAGCGAGGCACTCATCCAGGCCATCGTCGAGCTCACGTCGCGGACTCCTCGGTTCGGCTGTCCACGGATTGCGCGCATCATCTCGCGAACGTTCGGGGCCAACATCGATAAGAACGTCGTGTACCGCGTGCTGTCGACACACTATCGCCCCATCCCGGGCGGCACCGGGCCCTCGTGGTTGTCGTTCATCGGCCACACGACAGACAGCCTGTGGAGCGTGGACCTCTTTCGATGCGAGTCCATCGTGCTCCGGAGCGACTGGGTGCTCGTGGTCATGGACCAATTCACGCGCCGCCTCGTCGGAGTCGGCGTGCACTGCGGTCCGGTCAATGGCGCCGACCGCTGCCGCATGGTCAACGCCGCCATGCAGGGTCGGGGCGCCCCGCGACATCTCAGCACCGATCAGGATCCGCTGTTCGAGGCGCACCGTTGGACGGCGAACCTGCGGATTCTGGAGACCGACGAAATCAAGACCGAGCCTCATGTGCCCCGGTCACACCCCTTCGTGGAGCGCCTGATCGGCACGACACGGCGAGAATTTCTCGACCATGTACTGTTCTGGAATGCCCGTGATCTTGACCGGACACTTGCCGACTTCCAGGCCTCCGACAACGAGGTACGCAGCCACGCGTCGTTGAAGGGCCACACGCCGTCGACCTTCGCCGGCGGCCACATGGTGGCCCGTGCCGAGCTGAACAATGTCCGTTGGGTCTCCCACTGCCGGGACCTGGTCCAGCTCCCAGTGGCGGCCTGACAACGAATTCGAGACGGACAGCTAGTGCAGTGATTCCGAAACAGCTCGGCACTTCATGACTTTCTCCAGGATGCGCTCGGCGGGCGCGGTCCAGATGAAGGGGCCAGCCTGTTGATTGTAGTTATGGATGTAGGCCTGGATCGCGTCAATGAGGTCGCGGACGCCGAGGAAGTCCCCGCGCCGAATCTGCTCCTTCGTGAGATGGGCGAACCAGACTTCGACGAGATTGAGCCACGACGCGCTCGGGGGAATGCAATGGAGGTGGAAGCGCGGATGCCGCTGCAGCCACCGCTGAATCGCGGGATGCTTATGCGTGGCGTAGTTGTCGACGATGGCATGCACGTCGATGTCGGCCGGCGTGTCGGCGTCGAGCACGTTGAGAAACTTCCGAAACTCTTGATGTCGCTGGCGGGCGTGGCAGGAGCCGATCACCGTGCCTTCGAGGACATTCAGCGCCGCGAACAGGGTGGTCGTGCCATGTCGTTGGTAGTCGTGGGTCATCGTCCCGGCTCGGCCCGGCTTCAGCGGCAGCCCCGGCTGCGATCGTTGCAGGGCTTGAATCTGGCTCTTCTCATCAACACAAACCACGAGGGCCTTGTCCGGCGGATTCACGTACAGCCCCACGACATCGGTCAGCTTCTCGACGAACGCGGGATCGGGCGACAGCGTGAAGGTGCGGACACGATGCGGCTGCAGGCCATGCGCGACCCAGATCCGATGGATCGACGCGGGACTCAGGCCCTGGGTGGCGGCCATCGACCGCAAACTCCACTGCGTCGCGCGTGGCGGCGCCCGGTGCAGCGGTGCCTCGACGACCTGTTGTTCGTGAGCGGCGGTAATCTGCCGTTTCCGACCTCGTCCCGGCGCATCGCGCCGCCACAAGCGGACGGTATCCTGGCTCGTATCGAGCTGCCGCGCGACGTGCGTACTTGGCATCCCACGCGCGGCCAACAAGACGATGCGACTGCGAAAGACCACCCGCTGCGGGGTGGTGCCGGCGCGCACCCAGCGCGCCAATGTGGCACGCTGCTCGTCGGTCAGCGGCAATGCGGCAACTCGATTCATGGGCCGCAAGGTACCAAACCGTCCGCCTACGTACAAGTAGTTTCGCGATCACTGCACTAGTGGACTGTATCGATCATTTCTAGAGTTATGCAATGCGCCGACTTGGATCCGCATACGCCCAGCGAACGGGTTTCGCGCGTTCGTTGTACTTGGTGATGAACCGACGCAGCTTCCGTGCGAGATCGGTCACGGAGGTGAAGATGCCGCGGCCCAGAAGGTCCCGCTTCACCTTGGCGAACCAGAGCTCCACTTGATTGAGCCACGACGCGTAGGTGGGGGTGTAGTGGAGCGCCACGTTCGGGTGCGCCTCGAGGAAGGCCATGACCTTCGCCGTCTTATGAGCCGAGAGGTTGTCGGCGATGATGTGAATCTCGCGATGACGCCGCTGCGAGGCCACGATCTGGTCCAAGAAGCTCACGAATTCGTCGCTGGTGTGCCGCTCCGCCGTTTTACCCAGGATGGCCCCGGTCTGGGTTTCCAAGGCCGCATACAGCGAGAGCGTGCCATGGCGGACGTACTCGAACCCGTGTCGCTCCGCGCGGCCCGGGGAGAGCGGCAGAATGGGGTCGCGTCGATCGAGAGCTTGAATCGCGGTCTTTTCATCGACACAGAACACAGCCGCATGCTGCGGCGGATCCAGGTACAGCCCGATGATTTCGGCCGCCTTCTCCTCGAAGTTCGGATCCGTCGATCGGAGATAGCGTTCCAAGCGGTGGGGCTGCAGGCCGGCCCGCTTCCACGCACGCGCGACAATCGTGTGCGGGACGTCGAGCTTGTTGGCCAGGCGCCGCGTGGACCAATGGGTCGTGCCGTCGGCCGGCGGCTTCCGTGTCCAGTTCAAGATCCGCGCCTCCAGCTGTGGCGTCAGCACGCGCGCTTTCGAGCCGCGATGGCGACCACGCAAGCCGGCCACACCGTCGGCGAGATACCGCGCTTTCCACGTGGCGATCGTCTGCGCGGTGCAGTCGACCCGCTCGCTGATGGTCGAGTACGAGTAGCCGTCAGCCAGCAACAGGATGATTCGTGCGCGTCGCGCTTCGTCGGCACGCCCACGATGCGAACGGGCCAGTGCCTCAAGCGCGATCCGTGATTCGTGAGACAACGTCAATTGCGTCGAAGTCGGCACGGGACATACTACCACTCTATAAATGATTAATACAGTCCACTAGGTTTGGTTGGATTTAGCAGAAAACAGCCACATTTGAGACCTAAATCTTTTACACTTTCACAATCTACCGGGTAGTGTCCCGTCAAACCTCAGCGAGTAGATGTGCCATATTCTCCAACGGCAGGGGAAAACCAGGAGAAAGCGCCCTACGCATGAAACTTGAGGAGATCAACCCAGGAATTAACCTCGTGGGGGTCGAGCCCTCGCAGATTGTCGCTGTTGTGGCTACGGTTCCCCTCGTCGAGGGTTCTCTTCAGCTCATCTATCGCACTCCTAACGGCGCCATGAAGGAGCGCCTCCTTTCGCGCGCTGACGAGCAGCTCATCAGCGTCGCAACGGCCGAGCGGCCCTTCTCGTTCGACGGCGACGGTGCGGCCTTCCAGCTCGCGTGCGAGGCCAAGCGCATCGACCTCGCCTTCCTGTTCGACCCGATGATGGCTATTCACGCCTCGAACGTGGAGCCGCTGCCGCACCAGATCACTGCCGTCTATGAATCCATGCTCCCGCGTCAACCCTTGCGGTTCGTCCTCGCGGATGACCCCGGCGCTGGCAAGACCATCATGGCAGGGCTCTACATTCGTGAACTCATCATGCGGGCGGATTCGCACCGCATCTTAATCGTGGCCCCAGGGAGCCTGGTTGAGCAATGGCGCGACGAGCTGTTCGAGAAGTTTAGCTTGGAGTTCCATGTCTATTCTTCGATGCTGGAGCACACCTCGCCCAGCGGCAACCCCTTCGATGACTATTCAAGGCTCATCGTTCGCCTAGATCAGCTCTCACGAAACGAAGAGCTACAAGACAAGCTGTGCGCTCCGGGCTGGGATCTTGCCGTTTTCGACGAAGCCCACAAGCTTGCCGCCCACTACTTCGGCGCAAAGCTCGAAAAAACCGGGCGCTTTCGCTTCGCCGAGAAGCTCGGCGCACATGTCCGCCACTTGCTGTTGATGACAGCGACACCGCATAACGGCAAGGAAGCGGACTACCAACTCTTTCTCTCGCTCCTTGACTCAGACCGTTTTTACGGCAGGTTTCGAGACGGTGTCCACAAGGTAGACGCGTCCGACCTAATGCGGCGAATGGTCAAAGAAGAACTCGTGAAGTTCGATGGAACGCCGCTCTTCCCTGAGCGACGTGCCTATACCGTCAACTACACTCTCTCGGACATCGAGGCCACGCTGTACGAGGCCGTGACGGAATACGTCAAGACCGAGATGGGCAAGGCCGACCAACTGGAGGGCGCTCGCAAGGGCTCGATCGGCTTTGCGCTCACAGCGCTGCAGCGGCGCCTTGCGTCAAGTCCGGAGGCAATTCACCAATCTCTCAAGCGGCGCAAAGAGCGACTTGAGAGCCGTCTCCGAGACGAAAAGCTCGGTGTTCGCGGCCGTCACGTCCTTGCGGAGACTCTGGCCGACGTGCCGGAAGACGATGACGACCTCAGCGCAGACGAACAGGAAAACCTAGAAGAGGACCTCATTGACGACGCCACTACTGCCAAGACGGTGGTCGAACTTGAGGCTGAAATTATCATCTTGCAGGGCCTTGAGCAGCAGGCCAAAGCTGTGGTCGCCTCAGGGCAAGATCGCAAGTGGGACGAACTCTCCAAGATCCTCCAGAACAATCCGGAAATGCGCGACGCCTCCGGGCGCCAGCGCAAGATGATCATCTTCTCGGAACACCGTGACACCCTGAACTACTTGTACGCGAAGATCGCGGGCGTACTTGGCAAGACGGACGCCATCATTGCCATCCACGGCGGCACCCATCGCGATGAGCGCCGCCGCCTGCAGGCATTCTTTCGCTCCGATCCAGACGTTCGCGTTCTCGTGGCCACGGACGCCGCCGGCGAAGGCGTCAACCTCCAGGTGGCCAACCTCATGGTCAATTACGATCTCCCTTGGAACCCTAACCGCCTGGAACAGCGCTTCGGCCGTATTCACCGTATTGGGCAGCCTGAGGTGTGCCATCTGTGGAACCTTGTCGCCAAGGAAACCCGCGAGGGCGATGTCTACCATCGTCTGCTCAAGAAACTTGAGGTCGAGAGTGCGGCCCTGAAGGGCCGCGTCTTTGACATCCTCGGCGAGGTGTTCGAGGAGACAAGCCTCAAAGACCTCTTGATGGAGGCTATCCGCTACGGTGATCGCCCAGATGTCCGGGCGCGCCTGACGACGAAAATCGACCAGGCGCTCGACCACGACCACCTGAAAGCGCTGCTCCATCGCAGTGCCCTCGCCCAGGAGACGATGAGCGCGGACAGACTGTTCGCGGTGAAGGAAGAAATGGAGCGGGCCGAAGCGCGCCGCCTTCAACCCTATTTCGTGAGAGCGTTTTTCTTGAGAGCTCTCGACTCCTTAGGCGGCACCGCGCATCTGCGCGAGGCCAGGCGTTTTGAGATCACACATATTCCAGCATCCCTTCGCGAACGGGATCGCTGCATCACGGGCCGCAATCGCCGCGAGCAGGAGCCCGTCTTGACGCGCTACGAACGGATTTGCTTCGACCGGCAGGCTATTCAGCCGCTCGACAAGCCCGGCCTCGGAAGGGCTGTGCTGATGCACCCAGGCCATCCGTTGATGCTCGCCATGTCCGACATGCTCCTCGATCAATACGCGAACCTGTTGCGCCAGGGGTCCATTCTGGTCGACCCCACAGACGAAGGAACGGAACCCTCGCTGCTATTCCTCCTCACCCACGAAATCAAGTCGGGTGACGACCTCGTACTCTCCAAACGCTTGCAATTCGTACGGGTCAGCCCTGACGGCACGCCCGCCTTTGCGGGCTGGGCGCCGCATCTTGACCTGGAGCCGTTGCTGGAAGGAGAGCGCAGCCTCTTGAAGGACGTACTCACGGCGCCCTGGATCGCTGCGGGCCAGGAATCCCGCGCCGTGGCGCTTGCTGCCGGGACACTCGTGCCAGAGCATTACAACGAGGTCGCGCACCGGCGCATGACCCATGTCGATAAGACGCTCGCTGCCGTCCATGAGCGCCTCAGTAAGGAAATTACCTTCTGGCAGGACCGCTGGCTCAAGCTCAAGGAGGACGGCGAGGCAGGCAAGGACGTGCATCTCAACCTGGAGAACGCCCGCCGCACGATCGCGGACCTCGAAAGCCGCTTAGACAGCAGAAAGAAGAGCCTGCAGTCGATGCGTCACGTCGTCAACGGCACGCCCATCGTGTTGGGGGCCGCGCTGATCGTTCCGATCGGATTAGTGAGCAAGCTGCGCGGCAATGATCCGAGTGATCCGGTGGCTGCCACCTTCGCGGCCGACGCTGCCGCGCGCAAGCGTATTGAACTGCTCGCTATGGAGGCCGTCCGCCGAGCAGAAGAAGCCCGCGGTTGCCACGTTGTCGATGTCTCCGCCGATAAGTGCGGCTGGGACCTGACATCCTACCCGCCCACCATCGACGGCAAGCAGCCGAACCCACGCCACATCGAAGTCAAAGGTCGGGTCGAGGGGGCAGGCACCATCTGCGTCACCCGCAACGAAATGCTCTACGCCTTCAATCAGGGCGACAAATTCGTCCTGGCTATCGTGATCGTCGATGAAGGCGATGTGGTGGACGGACCGCACTACGTCCGTAATCCCTTCGACCGTGAGCCCGGCTGGGGTATCGCATCTATCAACTACAACCTGGGTGACCTCGTGGCCCTCGCGGAGTCGCAATGACTACGCAACACCCTGTCAAGGCGCCCAAGAAACTGATCGAAGTTGCACTGCCGCTGGATGCGATCAATGCGGCTTGCGCCTACGAAAAGATGCCAGGTATCGGCCCTCATCCACGCGGTATTCATCTTTGGTGGGCCCGGCGCCCACTCGCTGCAGCGCGCGCGGTGATCTTTGGCCAGATGGTCAACGACCCGTCCTGGAAATGGGAAATGGAGCACCACGGAGATGTTCCGCCCAGCAGTCTCAAGGCGAGTTGGGCGGCCAGTCGCAAACGCCTCTTCGCCATTCTCGAAGATCTCGTGAAGTGGAAAAGCACCACGGACGAAGAGATTCTGGAGAAGGCGCGTGTTGAGCTTCGCAAGTCTTGGCGCGAGACTTGCGAACTCAACAAGGACCACCCGGCGGCAGCAGAGTTTTTCAACCCGGACAAGCTACCCGCCTTTCACGACCCGTTTGCAGGAGGAGGTGCCTTGCTGCTCGAAGCACAGCGGCTGGGCCTTGAAGCCTGTGCAGGCGACCTCAACCCAGTTGCCGTTTTGATCAACAAAGGCATGATCGAAATTCCGCCCAGATTCGCAGACCGGGAGCCTGTCAATCTGGACGCAAGAAGCAAGAGGGACTTGATCGACCGGGATTGGAAGGGAGCGCAGGGCCTAGCCGAGGACGTGCGCCACTACGGCCAGTGGATGCGCGACGAAGCACACAAACGCATTGGCCACCTCTATCCGCCGATTGAGATCACGGCTGAGATGGCCAAGAAACGGCCTGATCTCAAGCCGTTGCACGGCCAAAAGCTCAATGTGATCGCCTGGCTGTGGGTTCGCACTGTTAAGAGTCCGAATCCCATGTTCAGGCACGTGGCTGTACCGCTCGTCTCGACGTTCATTCTTTCGAACAAGAAAGGCAAAGAAGTCTATGTGCAGCCTGTCATAGAGCGCGACGGGTATCGCTTCACTGTGGAAACAGGCAAGCCGCCGGCTGCAGCGAAAGGTGGAACAAAACTCGCGCGGGCCAATTTCCGGTGCATATTGTCTGGCGCCCCGATCGACGGCGACTACATTAAGGCCGAAGGACAGGCTGGCCGTATGGGCGTTCGGCTCATGGCCATCGTGGCCGAAGGCGTGCGCAGACGGATTTATGTCGCACCGACAGCAGAACACGAGCTACTAACGGTCTGCGATACCAACCCGAAGTGGAAACCCGATGTCGAGTTCTTCCAACAAGCCCTTGGATTTCGCGTTGGCAACTACGGAATGACCAGATGGAGTGACTTGTTCACGCCTCGACAACTGGTAGTGTTGACGACGCTCGCGGATCTGGTGGCCACAGCACGCGAGACGATTCGGAACGACGCAGTGACTGCTGGGTATGCCGACGACAGCGAAGCTCTTGACGCGGGAGGAGCAGGTGCACGTGCTTATGCGGAAGCCGTCAGCGTGTACTTGGCGTTCGCAGTGGATCGTTGCGCTGACTTCTCTAACTCATGCACTCGCTGGGTTCCTGGAAACCAAAAAGTGATGAACCTGTTTGGCAAGCAAACAATAGCCATGACGTGGGATTTCCCTGAGGCCGCAATTCTCCACAAAACCGTGGGGGGATTCACACCAGCTTCGGAGTTTATCGCTGATTGTATCCTGACGTTACCGCAGCGTGGCGAAGCTGCTGCCATTCAGCAGAATGCCGTCAGCAGTACGGTTGCGTCAATGAAAGTGGTATCGACCGATCCTCCTTACTACGACAATATTGGATACGCTGACCTCTCCGATTTTTTCTATGTCTGGCTTCGACATGCCCTTAAACCTACATTCCCTTCTCTCTTTACCACGCTCGCCGTTCCGAAGGCCGAAGAACTCGTAGCAACACCGGATCGGCACGGCGGCCAAGACAAGGCGGAAGGATTCTTCCTCGAAGGGATGACGAAGGCAATGCGCCGTCTCGCTGAGCAAGCGCATCCGGCGTTTCCGGTGACGATCTACTATGCCTTTAAGCAATCAGAGACAGATAGCGCAGGGACTGCCAGTACAGGATGGGACACCTTCCTCGAAGCCGCGGTGCGCGCGGGCTTCTCACTGACAGGTACCTGGCCGATGCGTAGCGAGCAGGAATACCGCATGCGCGGCATGGGCTCTAATGCGTTGGCGTCAAGCATTATCCTGGTTTGTCAACGCCGCCACGACAATGCGGTCACAATCTCTCGGCGCGCTTTCCAGCGCGAGCTGAATCAGGTTCTTCCAGGTGCTCTCGATGAAATGACGAGGGGCGGCGGCGATGACCACTCGCCGGTCGCTCCGGTGGACCTCTCGCAGGCCATCATCGGCCCTGGAATGTCTGTGTTCTCAAAGTATGCGGCCGTCCTTGAAGCCGATGGCACGCCTATGAGTGTCAAGACGGCGCTTCAGCTCATCAACCGCTTTCTCGCTGAAGATGACTTTGATCACGACACGCAGTTCTGTCTGCACTGGTTCGAGCAGCACGGCTGGAAGGACGGCAAGTTCGGGGATGCGGACACATTGGCTCGCGCCAAGGGGACCAGCGTCGAGGGCGTGAAGCAGGCCGGGGTCTTGTTGGCCGACGCCGGCGTCGTCCGTCTGCTGAAGTGGGTGGACTATCCTGCCTGTTGGGACCCGACGACTGATCCACGCCTACCGGTGTGGGAAATCCTGCACCACATCATCCGCGTGTTCAAGACTGAAGGTGAAAGTGCTGCGGGTGTCGTGCTCGCTGTGATCCAGGGCAAGACTGAGGCGACCCGACAGCTGGCCTATCGCCTCTACACGCTCTGTGAGCGTGCAGGTTGGGCCGAGGATGCCCGTGCTTACAACGAGATCATCACCAGCTGGAGCGCCATCGAGTCTGCAGCCGCGGTGACGCCGGCACCGCAGCAGCCGACCCTGTTTAGTTAGGAAGGAAATCGAGGCCATGAAGCCCTGGAGAGAAATCGCAGTTCCCCATCGCGACGTACTGGAGGGCACCTTTCAGCAATCCGAATTCGCCGCCGACATCACGGCCGTGAACACGGGCAGGGCGAGCCGCGAGTACCAGGATGCCATCGCGTTTTATGAGCGCACCTTCATCACCGAAGGCATGGGCCTTCTTCTGACTCAAGTCGCACAACGGCTCGTAGGGAAAGGTGGAGAGCCTGTTGTTCAGCTTCAGACCGCTTTCGGTGGTGGCAAGACGCACACGATGCTGGCCGTGTATCACTTGGCCACCCGCAAGTGCACGCTCTCGGATCTCCTCGGCATTCCTGCCTTGATTGACCGGACCGAATTGATGGACGTCCCGATCGCGCGTGTCGCCATCCTCGATGGCGCCGCGCACGCCCCTGGGCAGCCGTGGAAACGTGGCAAGCAGGCCATCAATACCCTCTGGGGCGAGCTCGCATGGCAACTTGGTGGCGCCGATGCCTTCGCGCTCGTTAAGGACGCTGATGCCACTGGGACATCGCCCGGCAAGGACGTGCTGCGCGATCTGCTTGAACGCCATGCACCCTGCATCGTGCTGATCGATGAACTGGTGGCCTATGTCCGGCAGTTTTCCGAAGGGCGCGCGCTGAGCGGTGGTAGCTACGACAGCAACCTGTCTTTCGTGCAGGCGCTGACCGAAGCGGTAAAGCTGGTGCCTACGGCCATGGTCCTGGCTTCACTACCCGAGTCTGATGTTGAGGCGGGTAGTCAACGCGGCGCCGCCGCGCTCCGCGCCCTCGAAAAGACGTTTGGGCGTGTGCAGGCCCTCTGGAAGCCGGTCGCCACCGAAGAAGCCTTTGAGATCGTGCGCAGGCGGCTCTTTGAACCCATTCGCGACGCGAAGACACGCGAGACCGTTTGCCGCGCCTTCGCTGACGCTTACGTGGCCGAAGGCGCAAAGCTTCCAGCCGAAACCCAGGAAGGTCGCTACTACGACCGGCTGTTGCAGGCCTATCCGCTCCATCCAGAAGTCTTCGACCGCCTCTACGAGGACTGGACGACGATCGATGGGTTTCAGCGCACCCGAGGTGTGCTGAAACTCATGGCGAAGGTCATTTATCGCCTCTGGAAGGACGACAACAAGGACTTGATGATTCTTCCCGGCAGCGTGCCACTTCACGATGGCAGCAGCCGTAACGAGCTGACCTATTACCTGCCGGCTGGCTGGGATCCGGTGGTCGAGCGGGATATTGACGGCGACCGGGCGGAAACAACCGAGCTCGAAAACAGGGAACCGCGTTTGGGTCAAGTCAACGCGGCCCGCCGGGTCGCGCGGACCATCTTCTTGGGCAGCGCGCCGTCGTCCGTAGCCTCCAAGGCTGGTACACGTGGGCTCGACCGCGCGCGCGTCCTACTGGGCTGCTTGCAGCCAGGGCAGCCCTCGTCTGTTTACTCCGACGCGCTCAATCGCCTCACTGATCGCCTGCACTATCTCAATAGCTCCGGAGATAAGACCCATGACACAACGCGCTTCTGGTTCGACACCCGAGCGAATCTGCGCCGGGAGATGGAGGACCGCAAGCGCCGCTTCGATGACAAGACCGAAGTGTGCGGCAAGATCGCCGAATCTTTGAAGAAGGTGGTTGGCAGCGCGACATTCTTTGAGGGCGTGCATGTTTTCACGCCCCACGCCGACGTTCCGGACGACACAGCGCTGCGCCTCGTTCTCCTACCGCCTGAGAGCTGGTATTCGCGTGAAGAGTCGCGCCAGGCGTTCGATGCGGCAATCGGCTGCGTCCGCAACAACGGCGCCAAGCCACGCTATCGAACCAATCGCCTCATCTTTCTCGCGGCCGATCACGGCTCGCTATCACGGCTCAGTGACGCAGTGCGCGTGGCGCTCGGGTGGAACTCCATCGTCCAGGACGTGAAGGAAGGTCGGCTCAACATCGACCTCCTGCAAAAGAACCAGGCCGAGAAAGAACTCAGGACGGCCGAGGACGTTCTGCCGCGCGCGGCCCGGGAGTGCTACAGATGGCTGCTCTGTCCCATGCGGGAGACTCCGACCGACCTTAAACCAAGTATTGAAGTATTCCCCCTCAACACCACCGGCGGGTCCGTTGGCAGTGAAGTCGAGCGCGTGTGCACTGAGAACGAACTCGTCATCGGCACGTGGTCGCCGATACACCTGCGCGCGAAACTCAAGGAGCTCTACTGGAAGGAGGGCCAGGACACAGCCAACGCGGCGGCATTTTTTGAGGATACGTTGCGCTATCTCTATATGCCGCGCTTCCGCAGTCGGGACGTTCTGGCCCAGGCGATCAGAAGCGGCGCATTCAGCCGCGATTTTTTTGGGACCGCCTACGGCCAAAGTAGTGAGAGCTTCGACGGCTTTCAGCTCGGAACCGGCGACGTCATCTTCGACGATACGCTTCTACTGATTGAGCCGGTAGCCGCCGCTGCCTACGCAGCTGCTACCCGCGCGGCCGCACAACCTGTGGCACTTGGACCGGGCGTCTCCGAGGAACCTGGCGCCTACACACCCGAACCCACCACCCCTATCCCACTAACACCGGCTGCAGCTGCGGCGAAGCCCAGGACGTTCCATGCGACGGCCGAAGTTCCTGCCGCCACAGCCAAGATGCGCCTAGTCGAACTGGCCGAGGAGATCGTCTCGGTCCTCTCCGGTGACCCGAGTGCCACGGTCCGGCTCGCCGTGGAGATCTCGGCCGACTTCCCGGACGGTGCGTCGGAATCCATGAGGCGGGCAGTATCCGAGAACGCTCGCAGCCTCGGGATCAAGAAGGTGGACTGGGAATGACAGACGTCACGTACACCAGGCGGAGAAAGTGACACAGTGCTAATTCCGGACCATGAGACGGCGGTTGACTTCCTCAATTACGATGCTATCGCCAGAACCGTCGCCGAACTGTTGCGTGAGAATAGGCAGCACGCGCTTACCGTTGGTATCCACGGCGACTGGGGTGCGGGGAAGTCAAGTGTCCTGAAGATGGTCGAGTCGGCGACGGCAGGCGACGAGCGCGTCGCTTGTTTATGGTTCAACGGATGGACTTTTCAGGGCTTCGATGACGCCAAGACCGTTCTGATCGAAGCGATCATCATCGAGTTGTGCCGGCAACGTTCAACCATCGGCAGGGTCAAGGAGATCAGCGGGCGTCTGATCAAACGCATTGACTGGCTGAAACTGTTTCGCCGAAGCAACGGGCTCGCGTTCTCGCTCGCAACGGGCATGCCCTCGCCCGATCTGATCGCATCAGCCGCCGCGGGCCTTCAGCGGCTGGCTGGCAATGTGGGTTCGATGACCGCTGCCGACATCGAGGCCGGGCTGGCCGAGGCTGCCTCGTACCTGAAGCCCAGCGAGGAGCATAGCCTCCCGGAAGAGATACACGAATTCCGAAAGGAGTTCGCCGAACTGCTTGAGGAGGCGCGGATCGACCAACTCGTCGTGCTGATCGATGACCTCGACCGCTGCCTGCCCGCGACCGCGATCGACACGCTGGAAGCGATCCGCCTGTTCTTGTTCGTGCCCAAGACCGCCTTCGTCATCGGCGCTGATGAGGGCATGATCGAATACGCTGTCCGCGAGCACTTCCCGAACCTGCCGCTGGTATCCGGACCAATCCCGTACGCCCGGCACTATCTCGAGAAGCTGATTCAGGTTCCGTTCCGCATTCCGGCGCTCGGGGTTCAGGAGTCGCGCACCTACGTCACACTCCTGCTGGTCGAGGCCCTCGTCGGCGAAGATCACGACGGTTTCAAGACACTCTTGGCAACTGCGCGCGAGAGCATCAACAAGCCGTGGCTCGGCTCCGGCATCAACCAAGTCGACGTGCGCGCCGTCGACCAGGCGCGCGAACGCCAGTTGGACGCCGCACTCTTTCTCGCGCAACGGATCGGACCGATCCTTGCCGAGGGGACGAAGGGCAATCCACGTCAGATCAAGCGTTTCCTCAATGCATTGTTCATTCGCCTGAACATCGCTGAAGCCCGCGGCTTCGGCGACAGCGTCAATGAGACCGTCCTGGCGAAACTTATGCTCGCGGAGCGCTTTCAGCAGGATTTCTACGAGCATCTCGCCGCCGCTGCGATGCTCGCGGACAGAGGAGAAGTGAAAGAACTACGCGCGCTGGAGGCAGCCGTCGCGGACGACGCCATGGAAGCGTGCTCGGCCGGGAAGAAGGGCAAGACCAGAGCGCCAGCCGCGAGACCGAACACAGCTGCACAGAAATGGCTCGACCGCGAGTGGCTGCAGCGCTGGCTCGCCCTCACGCCTGCTCTCGGGACCACCGACCTGCGCCCCTATGTTTTCGTCGCCCGCGACAAGCGTATCCTCGCCGCTGCGGGCGAAACTGGTGACCTGGGCAGCTTAATCGAGACGTTGACCGGCTCGGAGATGGCGGCGCGGAGCGTTGAGCCCCAGGTTGAGGAACTGGCGCCGGCGGACGCCGAACGTATTTTCGAGGCATTGCGAGAACGGACCATACGCCAAGGCAGTTTCGATTCGCCGCCGCCAGGTTTCGAAGGGCTTATGCTCATCGCGAAGCACCATCCGCGCCACCAGACGGAACTGCTGGCCTTCCTCGAAGGTATCGAGCCAAGGATGCTAGGTTTCTGGGTCGCCAAGGGCTGGACTGAGATCCTCACCGACCCCGGCGCGCTGGAGCAGCATCAGAGATTGCTGAGCCGATGGGCTTTGCAGGACGAGAACACGAAACTGAAGGCGGCGGCTACGCGAGCCACCGCGACACATCAGAAGGCAGCCCGCTGATGGGGACATCAGGTCCATCGGGCGGACCCGGCGGGGAAACCCCTCTCGTGCCCTCGTGGCTGAACGACGGACCGAACGGCCCACTGCCGGGCGGTGACGGTGAACTAGGCGCTCCGGCCGAACCCGACGGCGGGGCAGGAGAGGGTGACACGACAGCGCCGCCTGGTGCTCCGGCGCCGCTGCCGCCCATCCCTCCCTCACCCCTGCCAGCCCGCTTCCAGAGTGCACGGCGCAATTTTTCGGCCTTCGCGGCCTCGGGCGGAACGGACCAGCGCGCGCTGCGGCGCGGCGCACGCGACTATGTGCATTCCGGAACGGGCGGCAGCCGCAATGCCACACGCCGCATGGGCGCCTCACGCGCAGCCGCCAGCGGTGCGCTCGGCGTGTTCCGCAGTTTTCAGCGCAATGGCGTCGATGCGACGCTACGGCGTCTCAACCTCGGTGACCTCGTCGCCCACCCGCTGGCCGACGTTTTCCTCGGTCTGACCAACGTCATCTGCCCAGACGGCGGTTCGATCGATGAAGGGATCGCACGCGAGGCCTGGCTGGAGACCGTTGCCGACGTTGAAGAACTCGGCGTTGACGACACTGCTGGCCTCACCGCTGGGCAGATGCAGGAGATCTTTCTGGCGTTCGTCGCCCACAGCATCGAGACACGGCTGTTTCAGGACATCGGCGTCAACGGTCTGAAGGTCGCGGCCGACCTGAACGCGATCGAAGCGTTCGAGGGCCAGCTCAGAAGCTATATCCGCCGATCTGTGCGTGATTCCTTCTCCGGCGAGCTGACAGGGCTTGCGGCACTCTCCGACCGGCAGATCAGGGAAGTGGTCGACCGAACGTATGAGGAGGCGTGGGAGTTGCTCGTGACCTGGGGAGACGTCACAGGATGAGGCGCCACAGCGTTATCGCCCGTCTTGGCCCACGGGACACCGTTCGTGTGCCGCTTCACATGGCGGACTCCGTCGCAACCGAGATACGGTTTGTCGACGGCTACAAGCGGCTGGGATTCGGCCTCGGCCAGATGATGGATCAGCTGACCGCGCGAGGTGCAGTGGCGACAGAGACGGCTGCAGACCTCGCCATCCTTGCAGCCTGCGTGACCGCAGCTGACACGCGCATCTCCCGTAGTTCCGATTCCCAAGACAGCTGGACGCGCGAGATCGATCTCCATATCCCCGTGCAGAACCCGGCTCTGTGGACCGCGGCGACAGCGCTGATTGAACGGACCCTGACCTTCCTGACTGGTGACTGCTGGCGGTTGTTTTTGCGCGAGCGACACCCTGATTACCGGACTCTCGTCGGCCGGCCGCGCAATCTCTTCAAGTCGGCCTTCTCTAGCGTGTGCCTGTTCTCAGGTGGCCTGGACAGCTTCATCGGCGCGATCGACCTACTCGCCGCACGACAGACGCCCCTGTTCGTTAGCCATTACTGGGATCTGAGTACGAGCTCGCAGGAACGGTGCGCACAGCATCTGGGTGCCGTCTACGGCAAGATGGGACCGTGGCACGTTCGCGCGCGCGTCGGCTTTGACGCCAACGACTTCAGCCATGAGATGGCCACCGAACCGACAATGCGCGGCCGATCGTTTCTCTTCTTGGCGCTCGCAACGCTCGCGGCCAGCGGCCTCGCCGGCAGGCCAACCATCTTCGTTCCAGAGAACGGTTTTATCTCCCTCAATGTGCCGCTCGACCCCTTGCGCGTCGGCGCCTGGAGTACGCGCACAACACACCCGTTCTATATGGCCCGTTGGCAGGAACTGCTGGGAGTGCTCGGCATCGAAGCGGCATTCAAGAATCCCTATCGCTTCATGACAAAAGGCGAGATGCTGTCTGAGTGCGCCAACGCGGCGCTGGCGCGGCGGCATGTTGGCGCAACCATATCGTGTTCGTCCATCGCCAAGGCGCGCTGGCAAGGTCTACCGCCGGGGCATTGCGGCTTCTGCGTGTCCTGCCTGATCCGCAGGGCCGCGATCGTTTCTGCATGCCTCACCGATCCGACGATCTACACCATCGCGGACCTGCGTGCGCGGCCTCTCAATTCGCGGAGTCCGGAAGGAGAGCACATCCGCGCGTTCCAGATGATGGCGCGCCGCCTCTCTGGGCGCGCCGCCCTCGCGCGTATTCTCGTTCACAAGTCAGGGCCGCTGTCCGATTACTCGCATGATGAGATCGCGCAGTACGCCGACGTTTTTAATCGCGGCGTTCAGGAAGTGGCGGCCATCACGCGCCGCGTCGTCGTGGAGCCACAATGACGGAGGAATTGCCAGCCAGGGGCTTTGATCTCCATTGCCATGTCGATCTGTTTCCGGACCCGACGGCGCTCATCGCGAAGTGCGACGCTCACCAGATCGTCACGCTCGCCGTCACCACCACGCCGCTGGCCTGGGCGCAGAACCGGCGCTGGATGAAAGCCAGCCCTTACGTCCACGCCGCCCTTGGGTTCCACCCAGAACTTGCAGGCGAACGCCACGCAGAAATCGTGGTACTCGAGCAGCTCCTAGAACAAGTGCGTCTCGTCGGCGAGGTTGGACTTGACGGCAGCCCGCAACATCGCCAGCACTGGACAACACAGATAGACGTGTTCAGCCGCGTACTGACGGGCGCGCAGCGGCTCGGCGGGCGCGTTGTCAGTATCCACAGCCGCGGCGCGGCACGTGAAGTACTGCGATGCCTCGACGAGCACACCACACCGGACCGCGTGTTCCCTATCCTCCACTGGTTCTCAGGCTCGTCCGCCATGGTTAAGAAAGCCGTTGCACTGGGGTGCTATTTCTCTGTCAATCACCGCATGCTCGACAGTCAATCGGGCTTGACCCTAATTCAGAGCCTGCCTGTAGATCGGCTCCTTACGGAAACTGACGCCCCTTTCACTGAGATCGCTGAACGCAAGAGCGAGCCGGTGGACGTCCCGGCAACTATCGAGCGTCTGGCAGCCGTCCGGGGTGTGTCGAACCTGCAGATGAGAAGGACTCTCACGGCCAATGCTGCGCGCATTTTTGCCTTCGCCGGCATCGAAACGCGCTTCGCGGTGGAGGCCGTGCTGGACTGAAATATTTGTAGGTTCTTGGATACAAGAAATCGCTCTTGTCCGCGTCCAATCGCTTCGGCGTGGTCTTCGGGAATCAGCCGGTCGCGTTGCAGCGTCGAGCGGATGTGGACGCCGCGATACGTGGAGTACCGTTGTGCTACTGGACCGCGTAGGGTCGTGAAGTAAGGGACACGTTACTGCCAGGGGAGGAGGCACCCCATAGCGAAGGCAGGATCGACTCAGAAGGTGGTTCGAGAGATTCGGCTGTGAAGCGGCGTGGAATATTGACCCCCTTGGAGGGGTGATCGGCGTCGAAAACTGACCCCCTCGCGATGTGGAGCGTCGGGCGCGTTAGCGCCGACACTGAGGGGGTGCTGACAGTGGAAACGATCGCAAGGATTCGACGGGATCACTTCAAGGACGGCAGGAGCATCAAGGCGATCGCCCGGACGCGGGGGGTCTCGCGCAACACCGTGCGGAAGGTGCTCCGGCGCGACGAGACCGCATTCCGGTACGACCGTCAGGCGCCGGCGGTCTACCCGAAGCTCGGCCCGTTCCAGGCGCGCCTGGAGGCCCTGCTGACCGCGCGGCTGAGCCAGTCGCGGCGCGAGCGGCTGACTCTGATGCGGATGTGGGAGCTGCTGGGCGCGGAGGGGTACGCAGGCAGCTACGATGCCGTGCGGCGCTACGCCCAGCGGTGGCGCCGCGCCCACGGTCAGGTGGAGACGGCCTACATCCCGTTGACGTTCGACCCCGGCGAAGCCTACCAGTTCGACTGGTCCCACGAGATCGTCGTGCTGGGCGGTGTGACGACCACGGTCAAGGTGGCCCACCTGCGCCTGTGTCACAGCCGGATGCCGTTCGTCCGGGCCTACCCGCGCGAGACGCAGGAAATGGTCTTCGACGCCCACAACCGGGCGTTCGCCTTCTATCGCGGCGCCTGCGGGCGCGGGATCTACGACAACATGAAAACGGCCGTCGACGCGATCTTCGTCGGCAAGGCCCGGCAGTTCAATCGACGGTTCGCCCAGCTGTGCAGCCACTTCCTGGTCGAGCCGGTGGCGTGTACCCCGGCGGCCGGCTGGGAGAAAGGCCAGGTCGAGAATCAGGTCGGGACCATTCGCGAGCGGTGGTTCACGCCGCGGCTGCGGTTCGCCAGCTACGTGGAGCTCAATGCGTGGCTGCTCGACCAGGGCGTGGCCTCGGCCCGTCGTCAGCCGCATCCGGACGACCCGACGCGTACCATCTTCGAGGTCTTCGAGGCCGAGCGGGCCGCGTTGATTCCGTACCGCGGCCCGTTCGAGGGCAGTCGTCTCCAGATCGGCACGGTGTCGAAGACGTGCCTGGTGCGGTTCGACCACAACCGCTACAGCGTCATGGCCCGGGCCGTCGGCCGGCCCGTTGAGATCGCGGCCTACGCCGAGCGGGTCGTCATCCGCCAGGACGGCATGATCGTCGGCGAGCACGCGCGACGGTTTGGTCGAGGGCAGACCAGCTACGATCCGTGGCACTACGTCCCGGTGCTGAGCCGGAAGCCCGGCGCCCTGCGCAACGGCGCCCCGTTCAAGGACTGGGTCCTGCCGGGGGCCTTGGGCCGCGTCCAGCGCATGCTCGCGCGCCGCGAGGATGGCGACCGGCACGTCGTGACGATTCTGAGCGCGGTGCTCAGTGACGGCCTCGAAGCCGTCGAGGCGGCCTGTCGGGAGGCGCTCGCCGCCGGCATCGCGAGTGCCGACGTGATCCTTAACGTGCTTGCGCGGCACCGGGAGCCAGACCGACCCGCCGACGTGCTGACGCCCGGCGCCCTGGCGTTGCGCGCCGCCCCGGTGGCCAACTGCGCCCGCTACGACACGCTGCGCGAGGGGCCGCATGCAACGGCATGAGCTGATGGGTCTCCTCGGCCAGCTCAAGCTGGCCGGGATGCGCGCTCACTTTGACGAGGTCGTGACCGTCGGCCGCAAGCGGCAACGGGCGTTCGAGGTCATCCTGGGCGAGTTGCTGCGGGCCGAGATCACCGAGAAGCAGGCGCGCTCGATCCGCTACCAGCTCGGCATCGCGAAACTACCCCTGGCCAAGGAACTGACCGAGTTTGCCTTCGCGGACTTGCCGGTCAATCAGGCACTCGTCGAGGAGCTGGCGACCGGCGCTTTCCTGGCGCAGCAGCGCAACGTCGTGCTCATCGGCGGCACGGGCACCGGCAAGACGCATCTGGCCATCGGCATCGCTCGCACGTGTGTCCGGCAGGGCTCCAAGGCGCGCTTCTTCAACGTCGTGGACCTCGTCAACCAGCTCGAGGCCGAGAGCAAGGCCGGCCGTCCCGGCCGACTGGCCGATCAACTCACCCGCGTCGACCTCGTCGTCCTGGACGAGCTCGGCTACCTGCCGTTCGCCCAATCGGGTGGGCAGCTCCTCTTCCATCTGATCAGCCGGCTCTACGAGCGGACCTCGCTGATCGTGACGACCAATCTCGCCTTCGCCGAATGGCCGCAGGTCTTCACCGACCCCAAGATGACCACGGCCCTGCTCGACCGGCTCACCCATCACTGCGAGATCATCGAGACCGGCAACGATTCCTGGCGCTTCAAACACCGTGAGTAGGGGGTCAACATCCGACGCCGATCCGGGGTCAGAATCTCACGCCGGTTGACACCCTTCGGCATCCGCCAGCAGTGCGCGTCTGACCTTGCCTGGGAGGCTCTCCGGTGTGGCTCGGAGGGGGGCGCCGAGACGAGACCGCACGTAACTCCGTACGCGGCTTACCAACTGCGTCCGGGTCTTGATCAAGGCCTCTCGTGACACACAGATGGCCTTGACCTCTTGACTAACGACTGAAGGAATGTGGACCGAGGGCAACTCCATGCGACACGAGGCTTCGCTCAGGGCCCGCGCATCCCGCCGATCGTTCTTCCGTCCTCGCTGGCCGACGCCCAACGAGCGGACCAGGGTCGCGGCCACCACCCGCACATCATGTCCCTGCTGCCGCGCCCCGCCCGCGATCCTGAAGGCTTCCGTGCACGTCTCCAGAACGACGCGCCCTGGCGCTCGTTTCCCCAAGTACCGTCCGAGCTGATCCGTGCGACAGCGCTTTTCCTCAACAATCTCGCCGACGCCGTTGCGAACGCACACTTGGCTTTCCTTGCTTCCGAGATCGATACCGATATGCTCCATGGCGGTCTCCTCCGGTCCCCAGTATCGAGGACCTCACCGGAGGCCGGCCACTTCATCCTTTCTGATCAAGCTCACTCGCATACAGGTACGCGACCACGGCTTCGATGTCACCGAGTGCGTCCAGCTTCACCAGAGCGCTCTCGCTCCCAAAGTCAATTCGGTCGAGGATGGCGAATGAGGCGCGTTCGATGCGTTGATTACCAGACGCGAACAGCATGTTGGCGATTTCCGCCACGGATGCAGCTTGGTCCCTAGGCAGCCAGTCGATGTCGTCAGTTGAACGAAACTCAAGAGACCCCAGACGCACGGGGCTGCTAGTTTTGAGGAACGGGAACAGGACAACGCTGTAGATCTTGTCTCGTGGATCCATAGCACCTTGTGCAGCAATTGCGATGTGATCTGACACTCTTTTAAGAGAACAAAAGCGGGGTTACCCTAGTTGTCGAACTGTTCCCACGAAGGCCGAATCTAGGGAACCAGGTCGGCTGGCCACTGAACAACTCGGCAGATGGCCCGGTGCGGGCGAGCCGTCAACCCGACCGCCTAAAACGCGTGTCTTGACATATGGGCGCGTTGGCACCGCCGTGACTGTGGCTGGGAAATCTAGCGCTTCCACATGCGACTTGACCATCTCATCACCTGAGCGGTAGAAGGAAACGGACAATGGCCTGGATCACGTCGTCCCCTGCGAGCAATTCGTCGGCGTTGTGATCCGCTTCCGGAACGACGACGAGCCTCTTTCGGGCTGAAGCCGCCTCGTACAAGCGTCGACTCTGCTGGACGGGTACAACTCGATCGTGCTGGCCCGCGATGACAAGCAGCGGCGATCGGATCCGGTGAATCCGATCGATCGACGGGAACCGGTCCCGCAGCAGCAGCCGCACCGGCAGAAACGGATAGTGATACTGTCCAACGTCTGCCATCGAGGTGAACGGCGATCGCAGGATGAGGGCAGCAGGCGGGTGCTCGACGGCCAGGCCGACAGCCACGGCCGCCCCTAGCGACTCACCGAAGTACACAAGGCGGGCCCCGTCGACATCGGAGCGACCCAGCAAATACGCCCGGGCGGCACGACCATTTGCAGCGAGACCGTTCTCCGTTGGGGACCCGGGACTGCCGCCGTAGCCTCGGTAGTCGAAGAGCAGAACCTGCAATCCGTGTCTATGCAACGCCGCCGCCAGTGGCCCCCGGTACCCTCGATTGCCGGCGTTCCCATTGAAAACCAAGACGGTGAGCCGTGGTAAGGGCCCCGACGCCGCCAGGAACCAGCCGCTCAGCTTGAGCCCGTCGGCCGTCTCGAAGGTGACAGGCTCAACAGGCGTCAACCCGATTTCAGCGGGCGTCGGCACGTGAGCTGTTGGGAAGTACATCAGCCAGCGCTGCAACGCCCAAAACAACGCCAGGACAGCACCGATCACGGCAACTAAGACGGCCGCAGCGATCATTGCGTGACGCATCGCTCCACGCGCTCCGGCACATTGCGTCCGGTCACACTGGGCATTTCCCTACTTTGACGACTCCGTGCGGCCCAGGCTCTTGCCTCGATGCAGGACAAGGAAGTAGACAACCGCGTTGACGGCGACGACGGCGCCACCCAGGAAGAGCTGAAGCTCGCGCGTGAGTGCGTCCGGGTACACCAGCGGGACGAGGTACCGCTCGATGAAGCTCACCGAATAACCCTCCCCGCCACCAGCTCGGCGAAGCATGTTCTCGAGAGGGGTCAAGGGACACACCCATCCAAGTAACTCGACGGCGGCGCCCCACGCCACGGCAGGAAGATGCGCGAAAGGCATCCAGCGCCAGCGGAAGGCGAGCAGGCCGCCAACGAGGACGAACACAATGAACTCGACGTGCACGAGGATGACGAGATCGGCGAGAACTGTCACGCGCAGTCGGCGGCTGGTGCCGCGACACTCCAGAGCTCGGTCGGGGCGATGTGTCGATGGACCATAGACCCCATAATGGCATTGTCAAGTTGCTGGACACATGTCAATTGGAAATGCGGTCGGACCGCAGCACGAGTCTTCGCCGTCTTTGTCTGAGTCTCCATGCCTCCCCCGACATCTTCCGGCCATCTATCGGGCTGCGGACGCCAGCACCAACACTTGCTCGAACAGGGTGCTACGCACCTCGCTGTCGAACTGAAAAGCGCCGTCGCCTGCCATAGCGAACAGCCCGGGTGAGAGACGGCCGGCAAGCGGCCGCTGCCGAAGGGGACCAACGTCATGCACCGGAGCAGTCTACTTTTGGGTGTCAGTCGATCGGGGAAGCTTACGGCCTCAACCTGACTGTGAGCATGGTCCCCCCTACCTGACGGGGTCGCTCCATGACACCGGTGGGTGCCGGTGGGTGGTGGCCTGACCCTCAACCTGACTGACCTTCGGTCCTCGCTATTGATCTGTCGGTCATCGTCCGCCGGCGAATCGTATGGCTGCCAGCTGACCGGCTGGGCCGTGACCCAATAGGGGCCTGCTGCACCCACGGCCCGTCACAGTCCTGTCCGCCCACCCGGGCCAGCTCGGGCCGCAACCCGAGGAGACCACCCCGTGACCAACCGCATGCCCACGCCGCCTGAAGCGCGGAAGGTGATCGTCGGCGTTGATACCCACAAGCATGTCCACGTCGCCGTGGCGATCGACAGCTGGGGGATCCGTCTACGCGATCAGGCGTTCGTCGCTGACTCGGGCGGCTACCAGGCGCTGATCACGTGGGCCGAGCCCCACGGGCGGATTGAAGCGTTCGGCGTCGAAGGCACCGGCAGCTATGGCGCCGGCCTGGCACGTGCGGTGCGCCGCGCGGGGCATCGGGTCGTAGAAGTGAATCGGGGCGACCGGCGCACGCGACGCGCCGCCGGCAAGTCCGACACCATCGACGCGGAGGTCGCCGCGCGGTCCGTACTGGCGGGTCAGTCGACGGCCATCCCCAAGACCGCGGACGGCGCCGTCGAGATGATGCGCCAGCTCAAGATCACGCGGGATACCGCGGTGAAGGCGCGCACCACGGCGATGAACACGCTGAAGCAGATCGTCGTGCACGCCTCGCCGGTCCTGCGAGAAGCCCTCCACGACCTCACCGATCACGGCCTGCTCACGCGCTGCGCCGGACTCCGACCGGGCCCCCTCGACACGCCCCCTGCGTCCGCCAAGCATACCCTCCGGGCGCTCGCCCGCCGCTGGATGGCTCTCACCGAGGAGATTGCGATACACGACCAGCATCTCGCGCGCCTCACGACCGAGACATCGCCGACCCTCCGTGAGGGCTTCGGTGTGGGCGCCCACTCCGCGGCCGAACTGTTGATCATCTTCGGCGATAATCCCGACCGGATTCGTTCGGAGGCCGCCTTCGCGAAGCTCTGCGGCGCGTGTCCGATCCCGGCCTCGTCCGGGATGACCACCGGCCGGCACCGCCTCAATCGAGGCGGCCACCGACACGCCAACGCCGCCCTCTATCGAGCCGTCATCATCCGCATGCGGTACCATCAGCCGACCGTTGATTACGTCGCACGCCGCACGGCGGACGGCCGAACCAAGCGAGAGATCATCCGGTGCCTGAAACGTTTCCTCGCTCGCGAGATCTACCAGCGCGTCATGACCGATTTCCGCGCTCGCCAAGAGATCATCCAGGCCGCCTGAACGAGTGTCTTGACATATAGGGGCGTCAATAAACCCCCGGATCGTATACTCGGCCACGATGGAACGGTTTTCCGAGACGATCCAGAGCGCATACGAAGAGCACGAGTGTCCGCCGCGCATTAACGAAGCGCTTGGACGGTTGATCGAAAGGAAGGTGCCGGAGATCGACGGGTATCTACTCTCGCCCGTCTCGAACCTGCCGTCGAAAGTCGCCGATGTCCTACAGCTCGGGACGCGGCGGACGATCGATCTTACGGAGTCGTCGATGCGGGAGATAAACCGGGAACAGGTGATTAGCTCGTGCCTTCTCGTTCGGGGAGTGCTTGAGACGGCGTGCTTGATGTGGGATCTCACGCGCCGAGTGACGAAGGACGTGCGCGCTGGCACTGACCTAACGGATCTGAACACGAAGGCTGTAAATACGCTCCTCGGTTCCGGACCGAAGGCTAAGACGTTCAAGTATTTCGAGAACCACGTCGTGCAGAACATCCTCACGATCATTCAGCGGCTCGACAGGGAGCTGGATGCGCCGTTCGAGGGGTTCTATGAGGGCCTTTCAGAACACGCACATCCGAACGCGCACGGCATGGTGCTCGTCTACGCCCAAACCCACAAAGCGTGCGTCACGACCTTTACGGACAAGAAGGGATCGCGCGTGAAGGTGTCCCTGGGCTTCGCCTTGAGTGCGCTCGCGAGTTCGCTCGATGTCGTGGAGAAGGCGCTAGAGGAGTGGGAAGAGGTCAAGCTCGATCTGATTCTGCTCGCGGAAAGACAGCTCCACGAAAAGGGAACCTGGCCTACGGATGTCCCCTATCCGATTCCCCGACGAAGCGACGGATCCTTTCTAACAACGAGCTGAAGTTCAGAGTCTTGCCGAAACGTAGCGTTCAAGCCCACGTGGATAATCTTGCCGCTGACATCGACAAGGGTAAGGTGTCGGAAGCTTGGAGCGTAGAGATCGCGCGTCACCTTCTAACCGAAATTGCCGATCGCCAAGCGAATCCGCGCCTGCTGTGATGCACATACTGCTCATGGCATTGACGCCCCTATATGTCAAGACACTCGTTCAGGCGGCCTGGATGATCTCTTGGCGAGCGCGGAAATCGGTCATGACGCGCTGGTAGATCTCGCGAGCGAGGAAACGTTTCAGGCACCGGATGATCTCTCGCTTGGTTCGGCCGTCCGCCGTGCGGCGTGCGACGTAATCAACGGTCGGCTGATGGTACCGCATGCGGATGATGACGGCTCGATAGAGGGCGGCGTTGGCGTGTCGGTGGCCGCCTCGATTGAGGCGGTGCCGGCCGGTGGTCATCCCGGACGAGGCCGGGATCGGACACGCGCCGCAGAGCTTCGCGAAGGCGGCCTCCGAACGAATCCGGTCGGGATTATCGCCGAAGATGATCAACAGTGCGGCCGCGGAGTGGGCGCCCACACCGAAGCCCTCACGGAGGGTCGGCGATGTCTCGGTCGTGAGGCGCGCGAGATGCTGGTCGTGTATCGCAATCTCCTCGGTGAGAGCCATCCAGCGGCGGGCGAGCGCCCGGAGGGTATGCTTGGCGGACGCAGGGGGCGTGTCGAGGGGGCCCGGTCGGAGTCCGGCGCAGCGCGTGAGCAGGCCGTGATCGGTGAGGTTGTGGAGGGCTTCTCGCAGGACCGGCGAGGCGTGCACGACGATCTGCTTCAGCGTGTTCATCGCCGTGGTGCGCGCTTTCACCGCGGTATCCCGCGTGATCTTGAGCTGGCGCATCATCTCGACGGCGCCGTCCGCGGTCTTGGGGATGGCCGTCGACTGACCCGCCAGTACGGACCGCGCGGCGACCTCCGCGTCGATGGTGTCGGACTTGCCGGCGGCGCGTCGCGTGCGCCGGTCGCCCCGATTCACTTCTACGACCCGATGCCCCGCGCGGCGCACCGCACGTGCCAGGCCGGCGCCATAGCTGCCGGTGCCTTCGACGCCGAACGCTTCAATCCGCCCGTGGGTCTCGGCCCACGTGATCAGCGCCTGGTAGCCGCCCGAGTCAGCGACGAACGCCTGATCGCGTAGGCGGATCCCCCAGCTGTCGATCGCCACGGCGACGTGGACATGCTTGTGGGTATCAACGCCGACGATCACCTTCCGCGCTTCAGGCGGCGTGGGCATGCGGTTGGTCACGGGGTGGTCTCCTCGGGTTGCGGCCCGAGCTGGCCCGGGTGGGCGGACAGGACTGTGACGGGCCGTGGGTGCAGCAGGCCCCTATTGGGTCACGGCCCAGCCGGTCAGCTGGCAGCCATACGATTCGCCGGCGGACGATGACCGACAGATCAATAGCGAGGACCGAAGGTCAGTCAGGTTGAGGGTCAGGCCACCACCCACCGGCACCCACCGGTGTCATGGAGCGACCCCGTCAGGTAGGGGGGATCATGCTCACAGTCAAGTTGACGAAAAGCTCGTCGAGCGACCCCCAAGATACTGGGCCCCAGCCCGTCGCGAACCCGCCATGCTGGACATCAAAAACGGCCGGCAGCCTCGCGGGAGGTTTCTTGACGCCGCCGGAAGGTTCCCTATAACGGGACTTTATCAGGAAGAATTCGAGAATCGGACCCATCCCATGCTCCCGTTGCGGCCCGGTGTACTGGCGCCAAGTGTCCTTACCGGCCTCGAATGCACACTCCGACAGGGCAGAATACGTGAACGGGAAGGCCGGGTGGCTGATCGTGACGGCATGAAACTTGTCAAGCGTTGGTTGATCGCAGCGTGGATGGTACCGACCGCCTCGTTCAACCCAGGTATCTTCCAGAGCAAGTGTCAGGTCATCAGAGTATTCGATGACCGACTTCGCTTCGTATGGGCCCGGGTAGCCCAAGACATCCCGTTTTGAGACATCGCTATATAGCCATAGGCCGGTGAGCTAATCTTCAAGCTCGACGGATCGCGTCGGATCACCGACTCGGCCTCCGGCGGCCAACTAACTAACCAGCCCAAAGGAGGGCATTCATGGACACCAAAGAACTCTTATCGGCAATCTCTGACGTGATTTCGCGCGGAGATTCGATCCAGCGAAATCACGCTTGGATGAGCGATGCGCTGGTGGCGCTACGCAAGACGGACGACAGCAGATGGGCCGCCCTCGTTCAGCAGCACGACGACATCCGAAAAACGGTAGATTCGCATCTTAAAGAGATCCTCATCCAGGCTGCTCAACAACTCGGACAGTCTGCAGAGCGGAGTGAGGGATGAACCTGACGGATTCGGCAGCGTTCCTTGCTCTCTTCATCGCCCTCATCAGTGCAGGGGTTTCGATCGGGATTTGGGTGCGCACTCGGAACCTCGCGTCCGAAGTGGCGGAAAAGCTCGGAACGACGCTTACGGAGTCACTGAGGGACATCAAGAATTCCATGGACCAGATCAATCAAACCCTCGGCCGGATCGAGCGAGGTCAGGTTCAGATCCTTGAGCGCACGACCTCTAGAAAATAGATACAGACTCGAATCTGGGTGCCCATAGTTGACAGTTTCCCCGTCCTTCGTCACGCGCCAAGATCTGGAAGACCTCCTGGCACGGATCGATGGAGCAGGCCGACGATGACGTATGCAAGACAGAGAATCCGACACGGGATACGACACACGGCGGCGCTGTCCGGACGGCGCCCTCGCCCGTGTGTCGCAAACGACCGTTTACGACACATGCTGATCGGGTGGGGCGGCTTGGCCCGCACTTCTCGGGACGCTCCGCAGGAGCCACACTATGGGTATGCAGTCGAAGGTTCATCCCACGTACAAGACGGACAGGCTCATGGCAATGGCTTGTCTTGCGCTGCAGCGGCACGGCCGCGTCCGATGGTTTTTCTCCCATCCTCCACACACTGTGCTTGCGCTGGTGCTGGTGTGTGCCGTCGGCGTGTTCGCGCCCGGCGTTGCCAGCGCCCAGGACGCGACGATCGCCGGGACGGTCACCGACGCCACGGGCGGCATTCTCCCCGGCGTCAGCGTGGAGGCGCGGGACGGGGCTGGCAACGCGCAGGGAACCGTCACCGACGGGACCGGCCAGTTCACGTTCAGCGGACTTGCCCCGGGGACGTATGACGTGACGTTCACCCTCCCCGGCTTCACCGTGCCCGCGCAGGTGGTGGAGGCGAGCGCGGGCGCTACGGCCGTCCTGGACGTGGAAATGGCGGTCGGTGGGCTCGCCGCGGAGGTGGTGGTGGTCGGGACCCGCGCCCAGCCGCGGTCGGTGACCGCCTCGTCGGTACCGATTGACGCCATCCCGCTGCAGGACATCGTCAGCCAGGGCGCCACCACGCTCGACTACCAGCTGCGGACGCTGGTCCCCTCGTTCAACGTCGCCACGCACCCGATCAGTGACGCGGCCACACTGGTTCGGCCGGTCAGTCTGCGCAACCTGGCGCACGACCATACGCTGGTGCTCGTCAACGGCAAGCGCCGCCACCGCTCGTCGGTCATTGCCTGGTTCGCCGGCGTGACGGACGGCGCGCAGGGTCCGGACATCTCGACCATTCCATCGATTGCGCTGCGCCAGGTGGAGGTGCTGCGCGACGGCGCCTCGGCGCAGTACGGCTCGGACGCCATTGCCGGCGTGATGAACTTTCTGCTCAAGGACAACCGATCGGGCGGCAGCCTGGAGTTCAATACCGGCACCTACCGCGCGGGCGACGGCGATGCGTACACCATTGCTGGCAACGTCGGATTACCGCTCGGCAACACCGGGTTCGTCAATCTCAGCATGGAGTACGGCAACGCCGACCCGACCAACCGCAGCGTGCAGCGGGCCGACGCCGCGGCGCTGATCGCGGCCGGCAACACGGCGGTGGCCGACCCGGTGCAGATCTGGGGAAACCCGACGATCGAGGACGACCTGAAGCTGTTCGGCAATTTCGGCCACCTGTTCGCCAACCGGGTGCAGGTCTACGGGCACGCCAACTACGCGGAGAAGAAGGTGACGGAGGGGTTCTACTTCCGGAATCCGAACAACCGCGCCAACATCTACAGCCTCGACGACGGCGAGACGCTGCTCATCGGCGACGTGCTCGACGCGCGCGACGGCATCGTCGACGGGTCCGCCAACTGCCCCGCCGTGCGGGTCATGAACAACCGGCCGGATGCCGTGGCCCTGGCCCAGGTGTTCGCCGATCCGAACTGCTTCTCCTTTCAAGAGACCATTCCGGGCGGGTTCACGCCGCGGTTCGGCGGCGTGGTCAGCGACATGTCGGTGGTGGCCGGCGTGCGGCGGCTCGCCGCGAACGGCCTGACCTGGGACGCCAGCGCCAGCTACGGCGCCCACGAGTCGGACTTCTTCTTCAACAACACCGTCAACGCGTCGCTCGGCCCGGACACGCCCCGCAACTTCGACCCAGGGCTGTACCGCCAGGAGGAAGTGAACCTCAACTTCGACGTCTCCCACGCCGTCAACGACATCGTCAACGTTGCGGCCGGCGCCGAGTGGCGCGACGAGCGGTTCGAGATCGGCGCCGGGGGACGGCCCTCCTGGGAGGTGGGACCGTACGCCGCGCAGGGCTTCGTCTCCGGCTCGAATGGATTTCCCGGATTCCCCGACTACACCGCCGGGAACTGGAACCGCAGCAACGTCGCGTTGTACGGCGACCTGGAGCTGCGGGATCCGGACGGCGGGTGGACCGTAGGCGGCGCCGTGCGTTTCGAGCGCTTCGACATATTCGGCTCCACGACCAACGGCAAGCTGTCGGCCCGCTATGGCCTGACGGACGAAGTTTCCGTGCGCGGCGGCATCAGCACCGGTTTTCGGGCGCCGACCCCAGGCCAGCAGAACACGCTGAACGTCCAGACGACCATCGATCCGGAAACGCTGCAGCTGGTCGACAGCGCCAACGTGCCGTCGACGTTCCGGGCCGCGCAACTGCGGGGCGGCCAGCCGCTGGAGCCCGAGACGTCAATCAACACGACCGCCGGGCTGGTCGTGGATACCGGCCCGTTCACGTTCACCGCCGACTACTTCCGCGTCGACGTCGACAACCGCCTCGCGCTGTCGCAAACCTTCACGCTGGACGACGCCGAGCGCGCAATCCTGATGTCGGAAGGGATCGCCTCGGCCGGCACGCTTAAATTCTTCCGCTTCTTCATCAACGACTTCTCCAGCCGAAACCAGGGCGTCGATCTTGTCTCGACCTACGCGCCGCCGGCGCTAGGCGGTGACACGGTGCTCAGCGTCACCATGAACTACACCCACACGGAGGTGACGGAAGAGTCGCAGTTGCTCACCGCCGGCGACGTGCTCGGCCTGGAGCGCGGCGTCCCCCGCATCCGCTGGAACGCCGCGATCAACCAGCAGGTGGCGCGGGTCGGCGTGCTCGCCCGTCTGAACTACTACGGCGCCTGGGTCGACCACTTCGACGCCCGGTTCGTGCGCGGCGCCGACGCGCCGCTACTGGATGGCAGGTACATCGTCGACCTGGAAGCCAGCATCCCGCTCTCCAGCGACGTGAGGCTGGCGGTCGGCGGGCAGAACGTCTTCGACACGTTCTCGCAGCGGATGGACCTGTTCGCCGACATCTTCGGCCTGCCCTACAGTCAGTTCACGCCTTGGGGCCTGAGCGGCGGGTACTACTACGCACGGTTGAACTACACCTGGGGTCGGTAGTCGCAATCGGGCATTGACGCCCCTATATGTCAAGATAGGTATTCAGGCGGCCTCGGTGCCGTGTTGGCGCCTGCGGCGGCACCCGGCCCGTGGCCGCGACGGCCGGCTCGTGCTCTGGACCGTGATGCCGCTCGGAAGTGTCGCAAACGACCGTTTACGATACAGGCTGATCAGCTACGCCCGCGTCTCGAAGGCGGACGGCTCCCAGTCGCTGGACCTGCAGCGCGACGCGCACGCTCCAGAGGACGGCGCCGCCGTGGACACGCCCGGGACCTCTATGTGAGCGCCTGCTCGAGATCGGCGACGAGATCGTCGGCGCCCTCGAGCCCGACCGACAGGCGCAGCATCCCGCGGGTCACACCCGCCTCGGCCAGGCGTGCATCGCTGAGGCCGTAGTGCGACGTGAGGACCGGCAGGCTGCAGAGGCTCTCGGTGCCGCCGAGGCTCGTGGCGCGCTGGAACACCTGCAGGCGGTCGAACGCGCGGCAGGCGGCCTCGTAGCCGCCCGTCAGGTCGACGCAGATCATCCCGCCGAATCCGCTCATTTGGCCCCGCGCGATCTCGTGGTCGGGGTGCGACGGCAGCCCCGGGTAGTAGACCGCGGCGACGCCATCGCGACCGGCCAGCCACTCGGCGAGGCGCATCGCGTTGGCATTGTGCCGCTCGATGCGCACCGCTAGCGTCTTCAGCCCGCGGGCGAGCGCGGACGCGGGCCTCGGGTCGAGGATGCCGCCGAAGACCCTCCGCGTGCCCTCCAGCGGGCCGATGAGCGCGCGCGGGCCGAGGAGGGCGCCGGCGACGACGTCGTGGTGCCCGTTGAGGAACTTCGTGGCCGAGTGCATGACGAGGTCCACGCCCAGCGCGAGGGGCTGCTGGTTGAGGGGCGTCGCAAACGTGTTGTCGATGACCGACAGGACGCCGCGCGCGCGGCAGGCGTGTGCGACCTGGCGGATGTCCACGCAGCGGAGCGTCGGGTTCGCCGGCGACTCGAACCACACGAGTTTCGTGGCGGGGCCGATCGCCCGGCTGACGTCGGCCAGCTCGTCGAGCGAGAGGACGCGGGCGGTGATACCGAACCGGCGGAGTGCGCCCGTGATCAAGTGCAGCGTGCCGCCGTAGAGCGCGGCGCCGCAGAGGACTTCGTCGCCCGGGGAGAGCAGGCCGAACAGGGCCGTCGTTGCCGCAGCCATGCCCGACGACGTGACGAGCCCGGCCTCGGCGCCCTCGAGGGCCGCCAGTTTCTCTTCGACGGCTTCCACGGACGGGTTGCCCCAGCGTGCATACAGATAGTGTCGGGTCTCACCACGCTGATAGGCTTCGACCGCGGCCGCGTTCGCGAACACGAATGTGCTCGACGTGTAGATGGGCCGGCCGAGCGGCGTCGCGCCGTCGGGCACGCCCTCCCCCAGGTGCAGCACGTCGGTGTCTCGCGATCGCGCCATGTCAGGCTCCTCCTCGCTGGACTGACACGCCCACAGGCGTGCCGCTTCTTTCACGGCGTGGCCGTCTCATCCCGGATCGCGGTTACGGGTCGCCGGGCCGAGCCATGCGGTAGCCGACCCCGCGCTCGTTGACGATCCAGGCTGGGCGGGCGGCATCGTCGCCGAGCCGGTGGCGCAGCCGCTTGACGTAGGCGCGCACGATTTTGGGGTTGGCTTTGCTGCGTCCGCGTCCGGCCCAGACCTGGCGCAGCAGGGCCTCGTGGGTCAGGACCCGGCCCGCGCCCTGCGCGAGCACGCGCAGCAGCTCGTACTCGGTCGGCGTCAGCGTCACCGGGCGCCCGGCCACGCTGACCCGGCGCCGGTCATAGTCGATGGCAAGGTCACCGAGGACGAAGGGGACGGGGTTCGACCGCCGGCGCAGGGCCGCCCGGATGCGCGCCGTGAGTTCGGTCGGCGAGAACGGCTTGACCACGTAGTCCTCGGCGCCGGCCTCCAGTGCCCGCGCGATGGTCTCGTCGCGCCCGTAGCCCGAGATGAAGATGACCGGCAGGTCGGCGAGCTCGGGAACGGTCTGCATCAGCTCGACGCCGTCGGTCCCGGGCAGCATCAGGTCGAGCAGGACCAGCCTGGGCTTTTCGGTCCGGACGAGGCGCGGCAGATCCCCGGGGTCGCCGGTGACCAGCGGGGCGTAGCCCGCCTCCGCCAGCGTGTCGCGGAGATGGCGCAGCGTCTCCGGGTCGTCGTCGACCACGAGGATGGGCACTGCGTCCGGGGCGTGACCCGGCGGGCCGGGGCGGGCCGGGGCGGGCCTGTCGCTGGCCGCCTCGGCCACCGGGATCGTGAAGGTGAAGCGCGCGCCGAGGCCGACGCCGCCGCTCTCGGCCCGGATGCGCCCGCCCTGGGCCTCGACCAGGCCCTTGCAGATGGCGAGGCCCAGCCCGCTGCCGAGGCCGCCCTTCCGGTCCCCGGCGGTGGTGTATTTACGGAACAGCTGGCCGAGCTGGTCCGGCGCGATGCCCCGGCCCTCGTCGGCGACCGAGACCGCCACATACAGCCCCTCGCGCGCCGCCGCGATCCGGATGGGCGCGGAGTCCGGCGCGTGGCGCGCGGCGTTGGCGAGCAGGTTGTTGAGCACCTGCACCAGGCGCTGCCGGTCGGCCATGACCCGGGGCAGGTCGGGCGGCAGGTCGATGCGGACGGTGTGCCGCCCGCCGCCGCTGATGAACGTCCCGCGCGCCTGGTCCACCAGCGCGGCGACCTCGGAGGGCTCGGGCGCGACCGAGAGCGTGCCGGTGTCGATGCGCCCGGCGTCGAGCAGGTCGCCGATCAGGCTGTCCATGCGGTCGGCCTGCTCGTCAATGATGCGGAAGAACTGCGCCACCTCGGCCGGGCCGACGAGGCGCGCGGTGCGGAGCGCCGTGGCGGCCGAGCCCTTGATCGAGGTCAGCGGCGCGCGCAGCTCGTGGCTCACCATGCCCAGGAACTCGGCCCGCATGCGCTCGATTTCCTGCAGCGGCGCCAGGTCCTGCAGGGTGACCACCACCGAGGCGAGCGCGTCGTCCGGCCCGTCCGGGTCGCGGATCGGGGTGGCGTTGATGAGCGTCGTGACGCGGCGCCCGTCCGGGACCGAGAGCACGACCTCCTCGGCCCGCACCGTCTCGGCGCGGTCCAGCGCCCGCGCCAGCGGCAGCCGGTCGAGCGCGATCTCGCGCCCGTCGGCGCGCCGGCAGGTGATGACCCCGAGCAGTTGCTCGGCGGACTGGCCGGGGCCGCACAGGTCCTGCACGATGCGTGCGGCCTCGCGGTTGAGCGAGACCAGGGCGCCGGTCCGCGCATCGAACACGACGACGCCGACCGGTGAGGTCTCGATCAGCGCCTCGAGGTCGGCGCGGGCGCGCCGCTCGGCGCGGTAGGTACGCGCATTGGCGATCGCCGTCGCGGCCTGCGCGGCGAACAGCACCAGGACCTCCTCGTCCTCGTCCGTGAACGCCTCGCCGCCCGCCTTCTCGACCAGGTAGAAGTTGCCGACATGGACGCCGACGTGGCGCATCGGCGTGCCCTGGAAGGTCTTCGAGGGCAGACGGTCGTCGGGCGAGAAGCCGAGCGCGCGGACATAGGCGGGGACGTCGGGGATGCGCAGCGGTCCCGGCAGGTCACGGAAGAACTCGAAGAGCCGCGGCCCGTCGGGCCACTCCACGATGTGCCGGTGCTCGTCCGCGGTGAAGCCCGAGGTGACGAAATCCTGGGGGGCGCCGGCCTCGTCGATGGTGGCAATGGCGCCGTAGCGCGCGCCGGTGAGCGCCCGGGCGCTCTCGACGACTTCGTTCAGCACCATCTCAAGGTCGAGGCTCGCGCTGATACGCAGGCTCGCCGCGCTGAGCGCGGAGATGCGGGCGCGTAGCGCCGCGGTCTCGTCCGCCGCCGGCTCGTGATCGGTCATCGGTGCTCCTCCTTCCACCCGCCGCTCGCCGGCGGGTGATGCGGCCCCGACCTGCGCGGCGCGATTCCGGTCAGGGAGTCTTACGTCTAGTTTCCCTAATAATTCGCGTGGTGTTCGCGCAACTTACGCATGTATGGACACTATTGTCACACATTATTTGCCATCATTATAAGGGCCAATTGTGTACGGACCGCCGGAGAAGCCGGGCCGGTCGCGTGGAGGGCTCCGCTGGCCTCGGCCGCCGGAGATCGTGCGGTCCGGTCCCGGCGCAGGCCGGGACGTCAGGGGCGTGGGAGACCGAAATGGATCGTTTGTCGGAGTCCGGCGCCATCGCCGGGAGCAAGGAACCGCGGACCTGCCGGGCGGACGTCGCGTTGCCGCCCGACGGGCGCGCGTTCCTGTGCCAGGACCTTGCTTCCCCCGCCGCACGGGATCCGCGCGGTTCCTCCTTGCCCTTCGCGCGCCGGTCCTCCCTCCGGCGGCGGCTGCGCGCGCGGGCGGCCGCCGGGGCGTTGGTCGCCCTGGCGCTCGGGTTCGCAAGTTTGCTCCATGCTGCCGAGACGACGGTCTCGCAATTCGCTGCAGGCGCAACATGGTCCCTGCACGGCGAGACGTCGCCAGTGCCGGGCGGCACGTACACCTACACGATCACCCGCACCGCGGGGACTGAGCCGGACAATGAGTATGCCGGTTTCCATGTCCCTTCTACGTCCCGTTCCGTCGCGCATTCCAATCTGGGGTCGAACCCGATGTCGTGCGGCACGGGGAAATACTTTTGCGCCAGTTTTTCGCCGTCGACGATTCCGGGCATATGGAACAACCTGCAGGGTCATCACACGATCTACACCCTGATCAACAACAACAGGACAATAACGGCGACATTGACCGTCACCGCGGATACGCCGATCGGCACGACCATTTCCTTCGGAGCAATCGAAAGTAACGGCCGGCCGAGATCCGGCGGGTTGCTGTTGACGGTTTCCACCAAACCGCCGGATCCCACGCCGCCGACTCTGGTGTCGGCCACCACCAAGACGCTCACCATCGAGTGGACGCACCCGGGTGACGGCGGCTCGCCGCTCGTTCGCAACTACTTGCACTACCGGGTGCAGGGCACGACCGAGTGGAGCAACTGGTACGCGGGCGAAACGCCGGTGACGCGCGCGGCCATCGGGGGTCTTCAGGCGAATACGGCGTACGACGTACGGGTCAGTGTCACCAATGCGCGCGGATCCAGCGAGTGGGTCATGGGGGCGACGGCATTCAGCACGCGGGCGAACACCCCGGCGACGGGGGCGCCCACGATTACCGGCACGGCGGGGGTCGGGCAGGTGCTGACGGCTTCGACCACGAGCATTGCCGACGCCGACGGGCTGCCGGCGACCTTCTCCTACCAGTGGGTGCGGGTGGACGCCGACGGCACGTCGAACCCGGTGGACATCCCCGCCGCGACCGACGCGTCCTACACCCTGACCGCCCCCGACGTGGGCAAGAAGCTCAAGGTCAAGGTGAGCTTCACCGACGATCTCGAAACCACGGAGACGCTGACCAGCGACGCCTATCCGTCGGGCGGCACGGTGACGGCAGCCGCCACCTGCCCCGTGCCCGACTTCGCCGGCCGGCGCAAGATCTGGACCGCGGTGCTGACGATGGGGGACTTTACCACCCAGGGGTCTCCTCTTCGTGGATACGGTCGTTTCCCCGACGCTGGTGGTGACGGGGGTGGACTGGACCCCGCCACGTTCACCATCGGCTTGAACGAGTATGCGGTCGAAGAACTCGCCGTGGACGCAATAAGACTCTACTTCTCCCTCCCCTTGCGGGCCATCTGGAGGACCCCGGCGACGGCCGCGCTCCGGCTGCATGTCTGCAACGCGCCCTACGACTTCAGCGATTCCCACTACGCTTGGGACGGTCGAAGCAACGTCATCCCCGAGCATGCCTGGGACACGGCCCTCGACTGGTCCTCCGTGAGCACCCGCACGGTGCACCTGAGCCTGCCGGACAACCGCTCGGCGACCGGGGCGCTGGGGATTACCGGCACGGCCGAGGTCGGGCAGGTGCTCGGCGTCGACGTCACCGGCATCGAGGACGAGGACGGGCTGTACGACGTCGAATACGCCTACCAGTGGGTGCGGGTGGATGCGGACGGCACGTCGAACGAGGAGGATATCTCCGGCGCAACTGCCGCCACCTACACCCTGACCGCCGACGACGCGGGCAAGAAGGTCAAGGTCGAGGTGAGTTTCACCGACGACTTCGGCAGCGACGAGCAACGCCCCAGCGCGCCGACGGCGACGGTGACCGCGGCGGCGACGGCCGCCTGCGCCGTTCCCTCCCTGAGCGGCCGCAACGTGATCTGGACCGAGGCGATGACGGTGGCCGTCGATCCCGACAATGCTGGCGTGTTCGGTTTCGAGAGCGGAAGCTTCGGCACTCTGGACGACCAGACCTTCACCGTCGGGACGAACGACTACAGGACCAGGCTGGTTTCGTTGATGGGGAACGTGCTGACCTTTGCCACGACCAATTACGATCTCACGGCCGGGGAGAAGGATGTGCTGCGGCTGCATGTCTGCGCGGCGGATCTTGACTTCAGCGCCGCAGGGGGACCCACCGGCGATCACGGATACGTTTTTTCTACGACCGGCCTCTCCTGGTCCTCCGGCGACACCGTCACGCTGCGTCTGAGCCTGCCCGCCACCGCCACGACCCAGGTGATGGGGGTGGGGATCGCACCGGGCGACGCGCACCTGGTGGTGACCTGGACGGCGGTGGACACCGCCACGGGCTACACGGTGCAGTGGAGGTCGGGCGGCCAGGACTACAACACCACCCGGCAGGCCACGGTCACGCCGGGGGCGACCACGCGCCACACGATCGAGGGCCTCGCCAACGGCACGGCATACACGGTGCGGGTGATCGCAACCCGGACCGGCGCCACCGACGGTCCGCCGTCGGCCGAGATGACGGGGACGCCGGCAGCGCCGCGCGTCACGGTGTCGACGACGGCGCTGACGGTGCCGGAGGAGGACACGACCGGGGACAGTTATACGGTGGTCCTCGCGACCCAGCCGACGGCGAATGTCCGGGTCACGGTCGCCGGGCACGCGGGCACGACCGTGACCCCGACCCCGGGCACCCTGACCTTCACGACGATGACCTGGGACACGGCCCAGACGGTGACGGTGACGGCCGGCCACGATGCGGACACGGCGGACGAGTCGGTCTCGCTGACCCACAGCGCGACGAGCCCGGACAGCGACTACGAGGGCATCCCGATCGCCGGCGTGGCGGTGACGGTGACCGACAACGACACGGCCCAGGTGATGGGGGTGGAAGTCGCGCCGGGCGACGCGCACCTGGTGGTGACCTGGACGGCGGTGGACGCCGCCACGGGCTACACGGTGCAGTGGAGGTCTGGCAGCCAGGGCTACACCACCGGCGACCGGCAGGCCACGGTCACGCCGGGGTCGACCACGCGCCACACGATCGACGGCCTCGCCAACGGCACGACATACACGGTGCGGGTGATCGCGACCCGGACCGGCGCCACCGACGGCCCGCCGTCGGCGGAAATGACGGGAACGCCGAGAGAGCCGGAGCCGGAACCGGTCCCGGCATTGCCTCTAGCCGGCGCGATCGGACTCGGGCTGCTGCTGCTCGGGACGGGAGGCCGCGCGCTGCGCGGCCGCGCGCGCGGCTGAGTCCGGACCGCCGGCGCGTCCCCGGCGGCCGCATCACCACCGCGACGGATGTCTGGCGGACAGCGAGGAGGCGAAATGGATTTTTCGTCAGAACCGAGCGTCATCGTCGCTAGTACCTCGTCGCAGTGAATTTGACCGGTTCACTTTCAGGCCTCCCCCTCTTGACCGTGGGCCCAGGCAATCGATCAAAACCACTGCGCCGGGGTACTAGGACGGAATCGCGGAGCGGGCCGGCGGCGTCCTTCGTGCGGCGCGGCAGGGGTGGCGCGGACCGCTCCCACCGCGCGGTTCCTTCCCTCTGCCGGCAGCTCCGGTCCCTCGGTCGCCACGCGGGGCAGACGGCGCTGCTGGCGCTCGGCGTGCTGGCGCTCGGCGTGCCCGCGGGGGCCCAGACCGATGTGCTGGTCAGCAACATCGGGCAGCAAGCCTCTACGACCCCGGGGTTTTTCAATAGGTTCGACGCTGCCCAGGCGTTCACGACGGGCACCGACACCACGGGCTACACGCTGACCAGCGTCGATATCGATTTCAACGTAGCCAGGAGTATCACTGGGTATGTCTACAGCGTAGGGGTCTGGTCCGCCACCGTGACAGGGGAACCGGCAACCAGTTTGGGTACGCTCACAAACCCGCCCTTCACAACAGGAACCAATACGATCCACACGTTCACCGCGTCCGACGACGGCATCGATCTCAATGCCTCCACGGCGTATTTGGTTGTGGTGAATGTCACGACCGTAGGCACTGGTGATTTCAGTATCGTCAACACGACATCGAACCACGAGGACACAGAGAAGGCGACAGGCTGGAGTATTGCCGACACCAGTCGTTTAAGAATCTGGAACGCACACGGCTTTTGGACATTGTCCACTGAGACACGGAAGATACGTGTCAATGGCTACGCGAAGTCCGGCACCAGCAACACCGCGCCGACGGCCGCCGACAACAGGGTCACGACGAGCCAGGACACGGCCTACACCTTCACGGCGGCGAACTTCAATTTCGCCGACACGGACGCCGGCGACACGCTGGCGAGCGTAAAGATCGTCACCCTGCCGGGGGCGGGCTCGCTGACGCACGACGGCACGGCGGTCACGGTGGACCAGGTCGTTCCCAAGGCCGACATCGACGCGAGCAAGCTCGTCTTCACCCCGCTGTTTGGCGGGAGCGGCACTCCCTACACGACCTTCACCTTCAAGGCGAACGACGGTACGGTCGACAGCGCCGCCGCCTACATGATGACGGTCAATGTGACGCCGGCGAACACCGCGCCGACGGGGGCGCCCACGATTACCGGCACGGCGGTGGTCGGGCAGCCACTGACGGCCTCGACCACGGGCATTGTCGACGCCGACGGGCTGGGGTCGAGCTTCACCTACCAGTGGGTGCGGGTGGACGCCGACGGCACGTCGAACCCGGTAGACATCCCCGGTGCGACGACCGCGACCTACACCCTGACCGCCGCCGACGTGGGCAAGAAGATCACGGTCACGGTGCGCTTCACCGACGATCTCGGCAACCTGGAGACACTGACCAGCACGGTGTATCCGGCAAACGGCACGGTCTTGTCGGTAGCGCCCCCGCCGCCCCCGCCTCCCCCTCCGCCGCCCCAGAAAGCTGAGCTTGCGCAGGTGATGGGGGTGACGGTCGCCCCGGGGAACGCGCAGCTGGTGGTGACCTGGACGGCGATGGACACCGCCACGGGCTACGCGGTGCAGTGGACGTCGGGCGACCAGGACTACAACACCGGCGACCGGCAGGCCACGGTCACGCCGGGGTCGACCACGAGCTACACGATCGGGGGCCTCATGAACGGCACGGCATACACGGTGCGGGTGATCGCGACCCGGACGGGCGCCGACGACGGCCCGCCGTCGGCGGAGGTGACGGGGACGCCGGCGGTGCCGACCTCGCCGGACCTCGAGCCGTTTCAGGTGGCCATCGTGGGCGTGCCCGAGGTGGCCGTGACTGGTGAGTCGTATGAGCTGACCGCGCAGTCTGACGCCGAGGAGGCGCTCGTGTATGCCTGGCAGGTGGCGTATGGCGAGGGAGGATCGGTCGAGCCGAGCGACACCCAGACGGTGGTGTGGACGGCGCCCGCTGGGGTCGACGTGGCGTGGATCCGTGTGGATGCCACCCGCGAGGAGGACGACGCGGCGGCCGGGCAGTCGGCGTACGTCCGCGTGGAAGCCCCTGCCCCGGCGCCCGAAGAAGACCCCGAACCGGTGCCGGCGCTCCCACTGCTCGGCCAGCTGCTCCTGGCGCTGGGGTTGACGGGCGCCGGGGCGCGGCTGCTGTCTCGGCGCCCGCGCGTGCCGCCCGCGGCCTAAAGCGCTTTTCATGACCGTGTGGCGGCCGCGTACCCGCAGTGCCGAACATGGTTGCGGCATTCGTCAGGGCTGAAGTGCGCCAAGCACTCGCCGAGGAACGGCCAGAGCGTCTCGGTGCTGCGACAGCGAGCGGTGCGAACGAGGGCCTTGAGCTTCGCGAAGCAGAGCTCGATGGGATTGAGGTCCGGGCTGTAGGGTGGCAAGTACCAGAGGGTGGCCCCGGCGGCCTGGATGGCGCGTTGGATGCCGGCGACCTTGTGGGCCCCGAGATTGTCGGCAATGACGATGTCGCCGGGCTGCAGGGTCGGCACCAGGATCTGTTCGATGTAGGCGCGGAAGCTCTCGCCATCGATCGCGCCGTCGAAGACCCCCGGTGCGGTCAGCCCCGTGACCCGCAACGCGGCGAGAAACGTGCTGGTCTGCCAGCGCCCGCAGGGGGCGTGGTCGTGAACGCGCGCGCCGCGCGGTGCCCGGCCGTACCGCCGAAGCAGATTGGTGGTGATGCCGGTTTCGTCCAGCAACACGAGGTGGGCGACATCCCAGGTCGGCGCCGCCGCGTGCCACGCGACCCGCGCGGCCGCGACGTCAGGCCGATCGTGTTCGGACGGGCGGACCGTTTTTTTTTAACGGTCAGGCCGAGGGCCCGCACGGCGCGCCAGACCGTCGGCACACTCGCGGGCGTGGCGAGGGCGTCCTTCAGCTCAGCCAGCGTGCGATCCGGGTGCGCCGCAATCAGCGCGGCCAAGGTGTGTAGGTGCGGCTCAAGCATGCCGCGCCGTCCATGTCGCTGGACGCGAGGCGCCACCTCGCCCGTGTCGCGCCGCCGCTGTTTCAGTAGCCGCACCCACGACCCGCTCACGCGGTACTTCGCCGCCACCTCGGCCGCCTTCATCCCGGCATCGCTGTCGAGGAGCGCCCGCTCTCGCAGATCCATCGAATAGGCACGCATCGGGCCTCCTGCATCGGTGCGCGCAGAAGTACCACGACCGCCCCAGGTAGTACAAGGCCTATTTGAAAAGCGCTTTAGCGGCCCGCGGCGGGACAATCGCCACGGCCTCATGGGTGGCGTCGTCGACCATGGTCAGGCACTTCATGCCCCGCCCATCCGCCGTGCGATCGAAGACGAAGTCCGCGGACCAGACCTGGTTGCGACGCTCGGGGCGCACCAGGGGCTGACGGTCGGCTCTCGGGATCTTCTTGCGTCGACGGCGCGTCAACTGGAGCCGGGCCTCCGTGTACAGGCGATCGACCCGTTTGTGATTGATGACGTGGCCGGCCTGCCGCCGCTTCAGATAGATCATCCCGGCCCCAGAGCGTCGATGTCGCTGCGCCAGGGTAATGATCCGATCCCGGACGACCGCATTGCCATCGGGTCTTGGCATATACCGGAAGGCCGAGGCGCTCATCCGCCCCACGGCCAGGGCCCTGCGCTCACTGAGGCCCCGCGCGACCATCTCCCGCACCCCCTCCCGTCGAACCGGTGCGGGCACCATGTTTTTCGCAGCACCTCGCGGGTCACCTCGATCTCGAGCTGCGATTCCGCCAAGAGCTTCTTGAGCCGGCCGTTTGCGGTTTCCAGCTCTTTCAGGCGCTTCGCGTCCGAGACGCTCATCCCGCCGAACGTGCTCCGCCAGAGGGAGTAACTGGCTTCCGAGAACCCGTGCCGGCGGCACAGGCCCTTCACCGGGAGGCCTGCCTCGGCCTCCCGCAGGACCCCGATGATTTGCGCTTCCGTAAATCGCTTCTTCACGCCCGATCTCACTTTCCGGATGATCGGACTCTCAACCGAAGTGCTACTCAAAAGGGGGGGGACATCGTGTCCAAAACGACCGTTTACGACACATACTGATCGGCCTCGCCCGCGTTTCGAAGGCGGACGGCTCCCCGCCGCCTGCGACCATCACGGCCGAAGCGATGGGAATGGGGCTGATTCCAACGAAATCCTTGCAGACGGTTCTAGACGAACAGCAGAACACGTAAACTACGAACGCATCATCATTAGTGCAGACGGCATGCTGAACGGTGTGCCAGCCCGCCGTCCACGATGAGATCAGCCAAGCGAAAACCCGTACACGGGACCACGCCGCCACGGAAGGTAACCAAGTTGCAAGTTCACTGGAGCCATGGAATTTCAGCCGCTCTGCTCGGCGTGCTGATACTGCTACCCGCACCGCCAGCTTCAGCGCAGTCGCGCGACGACTTCGCATACTGGGATGCGAGCGGGAACGGCGACCTAAGAGCCTGTAAGGACATAACTGCTTGTACTGTTGATCGGCGAGTAGTACGCTGCGCCCGTGGAGGTGGCCACCCTGCGGGCAAAGCATGCAGCGCTGGCGCCCGTGCTCACGGAGCGATCGCGCCGGGTGTGGGCGGCGACTGAGGCCCAGGCGATCGGTTATGGCGGCACGGCGCTGGTCGCCCGAGCCACGGGTATCGCGACATCGACCATCCAGCGCGGTTTGCGTGAATTGACGGCGGACGAGCCGCTCGCGGGCGGGCGGACGCGAAGGGCGGGCGGCGGCCGCAAGCGCGCGATCGATCTCGACGCGACGCTGCTGCGCGATTTGGATGCGTTGGTTGAGCCGACCGCCCCCGGCGATCCCGACTCGCCGCTGCGGTGGACGTGCCAGAGCGCACGGACGTTGGCGGTGGCGCTCGACGGTCTGGGCCACCGCGTCAGCCACACGGTGGTCGCCGAGTTGTTGCACGGACTGGGCTACAGCCTGCAGGGCAACGCCAAGACTCGTGAGGGCCGCCAGCATGTCGATCGGGACGCGCAGTTTCGGTACATCGCCCGGCGCGTGCGACGCGCGCAACGGCAACAGCAGCCGACGATTTCGGTGGACACCAAGAAGAAGGAGCTGGTCGGCGCGTTCAAGAACGCGGGCCGCACCTGGCGCCCGGCGAAGACGCCGCAGCGGGTACAGGTCCACGACTTCGTGATCCCGGCCACCGCCACCACGGGCGGGAAGGCCATTCCGTATGGCATCTACGATCTGCATCGCAACGAAGGCTGGGTGCGTGTCGGGATCGATCACGACACCGCGAGCTTCGCGGTACGGTCGATCCAGCGTTGGTGGCAGCACATGGGTCGCCCGGCGTATCGACAAGCCCAGTCGCTGTTGATCACGGCGGATGCAGGCGGGAGCAACGGGGCGCGCCTCCGGTTGTGGAAGTGGGAACTGCCGCGTCTGGCCAATCGGACGGGCTTGGTGATCACGGTCTGTCACTTTCCGCCGGGTACGAGCAAGTGGAACAAGATCGAGCATCGGGTGTTCTCGCACATCGCGATGAATTGGCGCGGCACCCCACTCGTCGACTTGGCCACGATCGTGAGCCTCATTGGCTCGACGCACAGTCGGTCCGGACTCCGCGTTCGGTCGGAACTCGACCGCGGCCCATACCCGGGTGGCATCACCGTCACCGATGCGCAGCTGGCGACGGTACGCCTCGAGCGGCATCGCTTTCACGGCGACTGGAACTACACGATCCATCCCGCTGCTCCGAGAACACAAAGTCAGTAATTGTCTGACAAGCCCTAACGTGCGCTGAAGCTGGACCTGCTCCAGGAGGCCGTGATGAGGGCCTGCGGTTGCCTGCGTACCAAGACAACCGTGACGGTACCGGCATCATCTACGAATGGCTAGAACGGAGCCGATCGAGCGACACGGACAGCGACGGTATCGCCTGTGACTCTGCTTCAAACTCCAACGGTTATATCCCCAGTGTGCAGGTGGAGCCGCCGGTGGAGACGTCGACCTGCTCGGCGAACGCGGAGACGTGCCGCGGGTTGAAGGTCTGCGACGAGCAACCGCGGGACGGCTACGACCGCGACACCTTCGGGACTGGCTACAGCAGCCTGGAGGACGAGATCATCGCGGCGTTGCCGCCCACGATGAAGGCGAACGGGCAGGTCTACACCCCCTACTCGTGTCTCGCGTTTGACATCACGCCGGCCGGGACCGCGGCGACGGACATCGAGCACATCGTGGCGCTGGCGGAGACGCACGACAGCGGCATCGCCGACGATCGCCGCCGGGACATTGCCAGCGACCTCGACAACCTCACGATCGCGGACCCGACGGTGAACCGGTCGCAGAAAAGTGACCGGGACGCCGCCGAATGGATGCCAGCCCGACACGGCGCATGGTTCGCGGAGCGAGTGATCCAGGTCAAGCTGGAATACGGGTTGAGCGTCGATCCCGCAGAGCGGGACGCGCTCGAGGCGCTCCTTGCGGACGGCGGCGCGCAGCTCAACTGCGTTGATGCGGTCGCGCCCACGCCGACCCTGAGCGCGGACCCGGCCCCGGCCGAAGGCGGGAACTCGGTGACGGTGACCGCGACGCTCGACAACCCAGCTCCGGCGAACGGCATGACGGTGACGCTGACGACGGGCGGCACGGCGACGCTCGACACCGACTACACGCTGTCATCGACCACGATCACCCTCGCCGAGGGCGAGACGGCGGGCACGGTGACGATCACGGTCACCGACGACGCGGAGGACGACGCCGGCGAGACCATCGTCATTGACGCCGAGAGCACGAACCCGGCGCTGACCGCCGAGCAACTCACCCTCACCATCGAGGACAACGACGGTCCTGCGCCGACCATGCTGACCCTGAGCGCGGACCCGGCCCCGGCCGAAGGCGGAAACTCGGTGACGGTGACCGCGACGCTCGACAACCCAGCCCCGGCGAACGGCATGACGGTGACGCTGACGACGGGCGGCACGGCGACGCTCGACACCGACTACACGCTGTCATCGACCACGATCACCCTCGCCGAGGGCGAGACGGCGGGCACGGTGACGATCACGGTCACCGACGACGCGGAGGACGACGCCGGCGAGACCATCGTCATTGACGCCGAGAGCACGAGCCCGGCGCTGACCGCCGAGCAACTCATCCTCACCATCGAGGACAACGACGGTCCTGCGCCGACCATGCTGACCCTGAGCGCGGACCCGGCCCCGGCCGAAGGCGGGAACTCGGTGACGGTGACCGCGACGCTCGACAACCCAGCCCCGGCGAACGGCATGACGGTGACGCTGACGACGAGCGGCACGGCGACGCTCGACACCGACTACACGCTGTCATCGACCACGATCACCCTCGCCGAGGGCGAGACGGCGGGCACGGTGACGATCACGGTCACCGACGACGCGGAGGACGACGCCGGCGAGACCATCGTCATTGACGCCGAGAGCACGAACCCGGCGCTGACCGCCGAGCAACTCACCCTCACCATCGAGGACAACGACGGTCCTGCGCCGACCATGCTGACCCTGAGCGCGGACCCGGCCCCGGCCGAAGGCGGAAACTCGGTGACGGTGACCGCGACGCTCGACAACCCAGCCCCGGCGAACGGCATGACGGTGACGCTGACGACGGGCGGCACGGCGACGCTCGACACCGACTACACGCTGTCATCGACCACGATCACCCTCGCCGAGGGCGAGACGGCGGGCACGGTGACGATCACGGTCACCGATGACGCGGAGGACGACGCCGGCGAGACCATCGTCATTGACGCCGAGAGCACGAGCCCGGCGCTGACCGCCGAGCAACTCACCCTCACCATCGAGGACAACGACGTGACGCCGGTGCCGGCGCTCCCGCTCGGCGGCGCGATGTTGCTCGGCCTGCTGCTCACGTTGCTCGGAGCCGTGCGGATGCGCATGCGGGATCGCACAGACATTGCGCAGAGCTACTGAGTGGAACCCTCGAACACATCCTGGCGCTGGGCAAGCGCCTCAACATAGGCGGTGGCTCGACTCGGGAACGGCGGCGGGGATGTAGGCAGCGGCACGCGATGCCGGGCTGCCTGACCGACGAATTACGCAGCTCGAGGAGAGGGTCGCCAAGCAGACCGAGGTGGAAGGGTTGCGGGATCGCACGGACATTGCGCGTGGCCATGTATCGCAAACGACCGTTTGCGATACATGAGGCCAGGCTAGACGACACCTACTGGCCGGCCACCTCGGCCCTGATTGACGAGGCCTGCGGCCTGACGGGCTCGCGCCGGCGGCTGGCTCTGGGACAGCCTGCTCGCGGCGCTACGATCCGGGTGGAACGCGTTGACCGGGTGAAAGAGCGGTGGAACTTCGAGGAGCAAAGAACGAGTCGCAGACACGCGCTCGCGCCCCCGGCGGTACCCCTTCGCCGGCTGCGGCCGCGGCTGACCTGCACCGGCCGCCGGGCTCGGCGGCTCTCAGGTGTATAAAGAGGCCATCCTGGGCAGGCAAAACGGAAATCCCGGCTTGAAGCTTCTGTCAGGAGGTGCACATGCGTAAAACTGCGATCGTCGCGACCCTCGCCCTCGCTCTGATCGCGTCACTGGCCGCGCAGCAACAGCCCGGCCCCGACGGCGGCGCGACAGAGGCCCAACTTGAGTCTGCCGGAGTTGAGGTCCCGCAGCTGGTGAAACTGCTGGAGCTCGAGCCCGGCATGACAGTTGCGGACGTCGGCGCCGGCTTCGGGGCGTGGACCCTCTGGTTCTCGCAGGCGCTCGGACCCACCGGACGCGTGTACACCTCGGACGTTGGCGAGCAGCAACTCGCCGCGCTGCGGCAGGTCGCGGCGCGCGAATCTGTGACCAACGTCACCGTGCTGGAAGGCGCGGAGCGGTCCACGAACCTGCCGCTCGGATGCTGCGACGCGATCCTGATCCGCGACGCGTACCATCACCTGACGCAGCCGGGCGACATCAACAGCAGCCTGGCCGCGGCGCTCAAACCGGGAGGGCGGCTGGCCGTGATTGATTTCCCGCCGCGTCCCGAGACCGAGGTTCCTGCAGGCGTCCCGGCCAACCGCGGTGGCCATGGTGTACCCCCGAACATTGTGGTCACGGAGGTCACGGCCGCTGGATTGGCGCACGTGAGCACGAATGCGCCGTGGTCCGCCTCGAGCCAGCCGGCGACGTTGTTCCTCGTGTTGTTCCAGAAACCGGGAAACTAGCGAAGCTGCGCTTCATATCGTCGAGAAGCCAGTGCAGAAGCTTGGAAAATCTCCAAGTGCTGCCGCTATCAAGGCTGGTCGGATCGGACATCCATGCTGAACGGTGTAAGATCGGCGGCCAAGGGGACATCACCATGCTTGTGCGTTCCTTGTTCGCGGCCACACTGGCTGCTTTCTTGACCATTTCACTGGCTGCCCAGGTGCAGAAGCAGAACATACCAGGCATCCGCAACTTCTCTCGAGTGGACGCCACCGTCGCGTGCGGCGGCGCCACGGATCCAAGCGCCATGGCCGCGCTGAGGAAAGACGGGTTCGCTTCGGTCATCAATCTGCGTCTCGCCAGCGAAGAGGGGCGTTGTTGCATGAATACCCGTTGCGGGTAGGGAGGCGTGGCCCGCACTTCTCGGGACCCTCCGCAGGAGTCACACTACAGGGATGCAGTCGAAGGTCCATCCCCGATACAAGACGAAGTACCGCGTTGTGAACTGGGCGGCCTATAACCGGGCCCTCGTTCGACGCGGCGATGTGACGGTGTGGCTGTCCTCGGAAGCGGTCGCTGCCTGGACGCCCCGCCAGAGCGGCCGGCGGGGTGGGCAGCGGCGGTACTCGGATCTCGCCATCGAGACCGCCCTGACCCTGCGGCTCCTCTACCATCTCCCGCTGCGCCAGGCCGAAGGGTTCCTGCACGCCCTGTTCGGGATGATGCGCCTCGACCTCTCCGCCCCCGACTATACGACGCTCTCCCGGCGCAGTCAGCATCTGAGGCGCCGTCTGCGGCCGGTTCCGCCCGGCGAGGGCCTCCATCTCGTGCTCGACAGCACGGGGCTGTCCATCGTCGGGGCAGGTGAGTGGGCGGCCGCGAAACACGGTGGCCGCGGCAGGCGTGGCTGGCGGAAGCTCCACCTTGGCGTCGATCAGTCCGGCGGGATTCGTGTCCACACGTTGACCGAGGAGACGGGTGATGATGCGACCACCGCCCTCGATCTGCTCACCGCGGTCGAGGGCCCTCTCGTGCGCGTCACCGCTGACGCCGCCTATGACACGGTCGCCGTCTACGAAACGGCGGGGGCGCGGGGTGCGACGGTCGTCGTCCCACCGGCCAGGACGGCGAACGTCTCTGGCCACGGCCCGCGGTCGCCCGCGCGGGATCGGACGATCACGTTGGTGAAGACGCTCGGACGGCGCCAGTGGAAGAAGGCGTCCGGGTACCATCGTCAGAGCCGGGTGGAGAATGTGTTCTTCCGATACAAGTCCATCATCGGAGATGGCCTTCGTGCCCGGAGCCTAGCCGGGCACGGGAGTGAGGTCGTCCTCGGCTGTGAGATCCTCAATCGGATGACCGCCCTCGGCCGACCAGTGTCATATCGCATCGGCAGGTGAGGATCCCGTCGGTGGGTATCGTGCGGGCCAGTCACGATTCGTGCAACAACGCCATTACGAATCAGCATAAGTGGTGTTCGCGGAGCACGAGAACTCAGACAGTCATTCGCGCGCACGGGCTCGATGACGGGCCTTGTGGGCGTTCTGAGGATCGGCGGCTGAGTTGGATGGGGCCCAGCTGCGGTCGCGGTGTCGCCGAAGTCGACTTCCGTGCCCTTGAGGTAGCTGATGCTAACCGGGTCGCACTTTAAGCGTGCCACGTTCGTGTCTGGTCGGTCACCGAAAACGATCGCCGTAGTGGCGTCGTCCGTGCTGGGGTACCCGATCTTGGCGCGGACGGTGGAGGCGGGTGGCCGCACCCTGCGGTCGTGATCGGCGCGTCGTCAGTGATGGGCTCGCGGCACGGACACGGATGATGAGGACCCATTCGACAACGTGATCGGCCAGTCGACCAGCCACAGCGAGCCTACTCGAGCCAAGTGTATATGTGGGACCGCAAGAGGGTATGCATAGAGTTCCTATAGCATAACTATTTTTTTTACAGGTACTTATAGAATATAGATGGCGGACGGGGATGCCGTCGCGGTGGAAGACGAGCGGAGGCGGGCGAGTGACCGAGGCGGTGATCGCGTGTAACGTCTTGAAAGGGCCTTCGAACGTCGGTCAGGAGCCGGCCAGGATCTTTGCGGTCGAGATTGCCTGCCCCGCGTGGCGCGTGCTGTGCTCGGCCGCGTGGAACAGGAGGCCGAGCGTCGTCGTCGGCAGACCGGCCCGCCCTACCGTACGTGCCGTCAGCAGATCGTCGCGGGTGATCGTGCGAAGCTGCTCGAGTGCCCGCTCGATCGACGCGTTCATTCCGGCGGCCACGTCGGCGAGCGACGGTGCCGGATCGACGAGATCACTTTCGGCACGCATCGCCGCCTTCTGCGTGTCCGACAAGGCCTCGCCACGGGCATAGGTGAAGAGCCGATCGAGAGCGCCGCCGAGGTGCCGCACGTGGAACCCGATCGAAGCCGCTCCGCCGGGACGTTCCCAGGTGTGCTCGGCTGGCACGCGGGCCACCAGGTGCCCGACGTCCTCGCGGGCCTGGATGAAAGCATGCACCACCGGCATCAGCAGCGGTTCGAAGCCATCGACAGGGCCGCGCAGCCAGGGTTCGGGTTGGGTCAGGGTCGTCATCGGGCTCCTCTTCTGTGATCCGAATGTATTGTCGCATTGTGACGTCGCCCGTCGGGCGGCCGCGTGCGATCCGTGTGCCAGCAGAAGGCCCAACCGAATCCAACGTCACTCTTCAGTGCCGCGAAGAAACCAGCGGCGGTGCACGCGTAGCGCCGCGCGGGTCGTCCCGCTCACCCCGAGAACCCGCGTACCACGGGGTTGGTTAAAGGCGGCGGAGTAGCGGTAGCGCGGCGGTCGATGGAAGGTCGCCCGCAGGCTCGCGCCTCAGGCGTGTGTGGTCACGCCTGAGGCGCGGCCATTGATTGGCTCGGGCACCGCGAGGGGCTCTTATCCCCCGTCACGCGGCCCCGGTCTACCCGAACGTAAATCAGGGGCCGGTGGCGGCGTGCCACCGGCCCCTGCCTTGTTACCGTTCCACGAGACTGCGAAGCCCCGTTGAGGTGATCTCGAACGTGATCCCCTCTGACACGGCGGTGGTATCCGGGTCGTCGATCCCGATCGCCGTGAGCACGTAGGTCGTGTCCGTCTCGAATTCGTTGTCAGGCCGCCACTGGGAGCTGGACCAAGTCCCGGCAGTGGGAGATCTAACGGACATTGTTCAGCCCGGCACGGGCCACCATGTGTCCGCCGACGAAGGTCAACGGCGTGTGGCCCTTCAACGACGCGTGGCTGCGTACCTCGTTGGAGGAGGCCAGACGCCAGGCGCCACGCAACGTTGCCTCAATCCTGGATTCAGCGAGAGAATTGGGAATTCGAGACGCACCGCCCGCGTGCAGCGATGTACCGCCCACAAGGGACGCAATCTCGCCGACGCCTGTCCCGTGCATGCGCGACCTGAGCTGCGCCGAGACTACCATCGCCTCCTTTAGGCGACGGACGGCCTGGCCGCCCGCGCGGCCTACGACGCCTTCCTGAAGAAGTGGACCCCGTTGTGCCCACCGGTCGCGCGGTCGCTGGAAGAAGCGGGCCTCGAGCTGCTCACGTTCTACACCTTCCCGAAGGCGATGTGGAAGTCGGTGCGCACGACCAACGCGTTAGAGAATCTCAATCGTGCATTTCGCCGACGAACGAAGACCCAGGCGTCCTTCAGCACGGAAGCCGCCGCGCTCACCGTGCTGTTCGGCCTCGTCGCCGTGGGCCAGATCGTCTTCCGTAAGATCGATGGCCATCAGGACCTCGCGGCCTTCCTGAGGCAGGAGCAGTGGTATCAGGCCGCGTAACGCGGTAGAGTCGTCAACCAGTCGGCAGGAGCCTTCCGCCACGACGCTTTTCTACAAGACTCGGGACACATCCCGCTGATCCGCCACCGACTGAAAAACGCGCGCGCCGGTGGAGTGTGTCATCCTCCGTTTCATGACGCTCGGATTGAAGAAGTTGCTCGTCGCCAACCGCTCCGAGATCGCGATCCGTTGTTTTCGGGCGGCGACGGAACTGGGGCTCCGGACCGTGGCGGTCTACAGCTACGAAGATCGGTTCTCCTCGCATCGCTTCAAGGCCGACGAGGCGTACATGATCGGTCCGGCAAAGGGCGGAGAGCCGGTCCGCGCCTACCTCGATATCGACCAGATCGTCAGCGTCGCGAAGCGGTGCGGAGCCGACGCCATCCACCCGGGCTACGGTTTCCTTTCCGAGAACGTGCGTTTTGCGCAGGCGTGCCAGGCCGAAGGGCTCCACTTCGTCGGGCCAACCGTCGCGCAGCTCGAGATGTTCGGCGACAAGACCGCCGCGAAACGCCTCGCCGAGTCCGCAAAGGTGCCGATCGTGCCGGGCGTGGGGGAGCCGCTCAGCGAAGGCGACGATCTCGCGACACTCGCGACCGGTATCGGGTACCCCCTCATCATCAAGGCCAGCTTCGGCGGAGGCGGCCGCGGGATTCGCGTCGTGCTCCAACCGGAGGAACTGTCCGACAAGGTTGCCGAGGCGATGCGCGAAGCGACCGCCGCCTTCGGCCGTGCCGATGTCTTCCTGGAACGCTATATCGCCAAGGCCAAGCACATCGAGGTACAGGTGCTTGGTGATGTGCATGGAAATCTTGTGCACCTCTGGGAACGTGACTGCTCCGTGCAGCGCCGCCACCAGAAGGTCGTCGAGATCGCACCGAGCCCCTCTCTTGCCGGGGACCTGAGACAGCGCATCTGCGACGCCGCGGTACGGGTCTGCCGGGCCGTCCTGTACCGCGCGGCCGGCACGGTCGAGTTCCTTGTCGACGTGGACACAGGCGCTTTCTACTTCATCGAAGTCAATCCACGCATCCAGGTCGAGCACACCGTGACCGAGATGGTGACCGGCATCGACGTGGTGCGATGCCAGATCCTGCTCGCGGCCGGCCATGGCCTGCACGAGCCGCCGGTCAGCGTTCCCCGGCAAGAGGCGATCGAGACGCGGGGATTCGCCCTGCAGTGCCGTGTGACGACGGAGGATCCCGAGAACCGGTTCATCCCGGACTACGGCCGGATCACGACGTATCGCTACCCCGGGGGGTTTGCCGTCCGTCTGGACGGCGGCAACGCCTTCGCCGGCGCGGTGGTGACGCCCTACTTCGACTCGCTGCTCGTCAAGTTGACGACGTGGGGGACGTCGCTGGACGAGGCGGTGCGCAGGGCCGATCGCTCGCTGCGCGAGTTCCGCATTCGCGGCGTCAAAACCAACATCGCTTTCGTGCTGAACCTAATTCGCCACCCCACGTTCCTTTCCGGCGAGGCGACGACGCGCTTCCTCGACGAGACCCCTGCGTTGTTCGAGATCGCGCCGCCGCGCGATCGCGCCACCAAGCTCCTGCGCTATCTCGGAGACGTCATCGTCAACGGGCGGCCGGACGTGAAGCTCGAGGCGCCCGTTCGTACCCTGACAACGCCGTCCGTGCCGGTTGTACCGTCGGTCGTCGCCGCGGCGCCGCCAGCGCCGGGCACGCGCCAGCGTCTGCAGGAGATGGGCCCGCAGCAGTTCGCGGAGTGGGTGCGGGCCGAGCGGCGCCTGCTGATCACCGATACCACGTTCCGCGACGCGCACCAGTCGCTGCTGGCGACGCGTATCAGGACGTACGACCTGCTGGCGATCGCCGAAACGGTCGCACATTCGATACCGGGCCTCTTCAGCCTTGAGATGTGGGGCGGCGCCACCTTCGATGCGTCAATGAGGTTTCTGCAGGAGGATCCATGGGACCGGCTGATCGCGCTCCGACAGCGGATTCCCAACATCCTCTTTCAGATGCTGCTGAGGGGGAGCAACGCCGTCGGCTACACGACGTATCCGGACAATGTCGTGCGCGCGTTCATCCGGCGGAGCGCGGCGGACGGCATCGACCTGTTCCGGATCTTTGATTCCCTCAATTCCACGGAGAACATGCAGGTTGCGATGGAGGCGGTCCGGACCGAGACGGACGCGGTCTGCGAGGCTGCGATCTGCTATACGGGAGATATTCTCGACCCGGCCCGCACCAAGTACAGCCTCGACTACTACGTGCGCCTCGCCAGGGAACTGGTGCGCATGGGCACCCATGTCCTCGCCATCAAGGACATGGCGGGCCTGTGCCGGCCCTACGCGGCCTACGCCCTCGTCAAGGTGCTCCGGGACGAGGTCGGGGTTCCCATCCACTTCCATACGCACGACATGAGCGGCATCAGCGGAGCGAGCGTCGTGCGAGCGGTCGATGCCGGCGCCGATATCGCCGATGCGGCGATCGCGTCAATGAGCGGGACGACGAGCCAGCCGTGCCTTGACTCGATCGTGGCCGCTCTGCGCGGCACCGATCGCGACACGGGGCTCGATCTCCAGAGCCTCGACGCGATGAGCCGGTACTGGGGCGGCGTGCGCGACCTGTACTATCCGTTCGAAGAGGGGCTGCGCGCTCCGGACGCGAACGTGTACCAGCACGAGATGCCGGGTGGCCAGTATACGAACCTGCGGCGGCAGGCCAAGGGCCTGGGTCTCGAGCGGCGATGGGATGAGGTCTGTCAGGCCTACGCCGAGGCCAATCGACTGTGCGGCGATATCGTCAAGGTGACGCCGTCCAGCAAGGTGGTCGGCGACCTGGCGCTGTTCATGGTGACGAACGGCCTTACCGCGAAGGACATTCTTGACACCGACAACGCGCTCAATTTCCCTCGCAGCGTCGTCGAGATGATGCAGGGTATGCTCGGGCAGCCGGACGGGGGCTGGCCGAAGCCGTTCCAGGAGATCGTGTTGCGGTCCGCGCGCGTCGAACCGATCGTCGGCCGTCCCGGCGCCGCGCTCCCGCCAGTCGATCTGGACGGTGCGGCGCGCGCGCTCCGAGAGAGAATCGAGCGGGAGCCGCGTGACGAGGACGTGCTGTCGTACCTGCTGTATCCGAGTGTGTTTCTGGACTACGCGGAGCACTGGCGCGAGTACGGGGACACGACCGTCATTCCCACGCGCAACTTCTTCTTCGGACTGCAGCCTGGCGACGAGATCAACGTCGAGATCGAGCCGGGCAAGACGCTGATAGTCCACTATCTCACGACAGGCGACTTGCGCGCGGACGGCACCCGGTCGGTGTTTTTCGAATTGAACGGACAGCCGCGCGAAGTCACGGTGACCGATCGGGGGAGCGGCGTGATCGTCGAGCGGCGCCCCAAGGCGGAACCCGACAATGTGGGTCACATCGCCGCGCCGATGCCGGGCAAGGTGTCTGCCATGGCCGTCCTCAAGGGGCAGTCGGTCCGGGCAGGACAGCACCTGTTCTCCCTGGAAGCCATGAAGATGGAGATTGCGGTGTCGAGCCCGTTGGATGCGACCGTAGCCGACGTGCTGATTACGCTGGGCGAGGCGGTCGACGCCGGCGATCTGCTGATGGTCCTCGAATAGCGCGGCTGCCGCGGGGACGAGTCGGTGACGGCTAGATGTTGAAGTCAAACACGTTATTCATCAGGCAGCACTCTGTAGCCGTGATGACGGTGGTTGATAGTTCAGACTCGCGTGTGGCGCACCGCCTGTCAGGCGGCCGGGGTGCCGACCCGCTTCCTCCACGATTGCCGCCGCACCGCCGCCCGCAACCTGATCCGCGCCAGCGTCGCCGAGCGGGTCGCCATGCTCCTGACCGGCCACAAGAGCCGCGCCATCTTCGACCGCTACAACATCATCAACGAACAGGAACTGCTCGAGGCCGGGGACCAACTCATCGCGTATCTGGCGCAGCACGCACAGGCGACGCCGCGTGGCGGGCGGCCCCACCCGGCCCGCACCGCCGCCCCGCGCACCGCGCCGCCCCTCCGCCTCGTGCGACGCACCACCGCCTAAGGGCGCACGGTGAGGCCCATCGAGCGACGGGTGCTCGGTGAGGGCCATCGTGCCAGGCAGTGATCGCCTCCGATGTCAACCACACCGTCACATCGCCGCGTCGAACGAGGGCCTGGTTGTAGGCCGCCCAGTTCGCAACGCGGTACTTCGTCTTATGCGTGGGATGGACCTTCGACTGCATCCCTGTAGTGTGGATCCTGCGGAGGGTCACGAGAAGTGCGGGCCACGCCGCCCCACCCGCAGAGGGTCTTTATGCAACAACGCCTAGTGACGCGGTGAAGTCCGGCGCCGCCGCCTCGAACTCGGCGGCCTGGCCGCACCCCCCACGCGGCGGCCACGGCTCCCAGGCCGTGCGCCCTGGCGCCCCCGACAGTGCGGGGCGAGTGCAGTCCGAAACCGGCCCTAGGCGGCCAGCAGCCGCTCGACGTGTGCGGCGAGCTCCTCGTATTCGAGATTGCCGGGGTTGTAGAGCCGCACGGTCCCGCTGCGGTCGATGATGACCAGTGTCGGTGTGGTGCTGACGCCAAACTCGACGAAATTCCGCTGGCTCACCGGCACGCTCATCCAGGACGGGATGGGGTAGCGCTCCTGATAGGCGTCGCGCAGATAGGCCATCTCCTCTTCCGGCGCGGCATCCTGCCCACGTGCCGTGTAACCGTAGAGCTGTGTCGGCCCCAGAATGGCGAGACCACGCTCGCCGTAGGTCTCGTGCAGCCGTTCGAGCGCGGGCAGCTGCCGCTTGCAGTCTGGACACCAGTGGGCCCAGAAGAAGGCCACGATGACCTTGCCTTTCAGGCTGTCCTGTGGTGGGAGCGGCTCGCCGAGGTGATCCTCGACGTCGAGCACCGGAAACGGCTGTCCTTCCAGGCTGAGCAGCAAGAAGTTCTTCTGGATTCGGGTCTCGATCGAGGTATCCCGATACCGCTCGCGCTGCGCACGAAGAAACTCAACCGCGCCAGGCCTGTCGCCCCGTGCGTCCCGCGCCTGTCCAAGCACCTCGATGCTGGCGCCCAGCGCGAGCGGCAACTGGCCGTCAGCGTCGAGCTCCCGAGAGCGGAGCAGCACCTGGCTCCCGTTGTACGCCTCGCGCGCGTACTGCTCGGCCACATCCCAGCGCTCGGCGAAGCTGGCCCCGCGACCAAGCCAGGATGCGGCGAGCAGCCACTCGGGACCTGATTCGTCGTGATGGTGACGCTGCTCTTCGATGAGCGCCTGCGCCGCATCGACTTCCTCGGCCCAGGCCATGTCCCGCATCTGGCCGACGAGCTCCGACAGCTCGAGGCGCGATCCCTCCGGCACCGCGACCAGCCCCTCCTGGGATCCCGAGCACCCCCAAGCGAGACTCAACACGAAGACACACGCGAAACCGGGAATCCCCCTCTTCTCCATCGAAGTGCCTCCCTGTCTAAGACGATCGACGCGTTTCTCAGTGTACCCGGCCGGCGCCGGGTTTCAGTTCTTCGGTGTGAGTTTGAGCAAGCGCCCGGCACTTTCGTCCTCGTCGTCCTCCAGGACCCAGATGGCGCCGTCCGGTCCCTCGACGATGCTGCGAATTCGCGCACCCATCTCGTAACGCCCGACCTCGCGGGCATCCACGCCGTCGAGCTCGACCCGCACGATCGCCTGGGACGAGAGCCCGGCCGCGACTGCATCGCCTCGCCAGTCGGAGAACAGATCGCCACGGTAAATCATCAGGTCACCCGGCGAAATGACGGGGTTCCACGAAATCGCCGGTTTCTCGAATTCCGGATGCGTGTCGTGGTCCGGTATCTCACGCCCGTCGTAGTGGTCGCCGGCGGAGACGAGCGGATAACCGTAATTCGCTGCACGCGTGATCAGGTTCAGCTCGTCGCCGCCGCTCGGCCCCATTTCGATGTCCCAGAGTTGACCCTCGAGATCGATGGCCAGCCCGAGCACATTGCGGTGGCCCAGCGACCAGATCTGCCCATAGATCCCGTCATCGTCGACCAGCGGGTCCACGTCGAAATAGTCGACGAAAGGATTGTCGGCCGGCACCGAACCATCGTCATGCAATCGCAGGACCTTGCCCAGATTCGTCTGCATGTCCTGGGCCGGTGTGAATTTCTGGCGGTCTCCGGACGAGATCCACAGGTACCCTTCGTCGTCGAACAACAGCCGGTGCCCGTAATGGCCGAAGCCGACGACCTTGGGATACTGGCGCCAGATGACTTCGACGTCGGACAGGTCTCCGCCGCCCTCGGTCTGGTTCAGAACCGCCCGGACGACGGCGGCGCCACGGGTATGGCCGCCCACACCAGATTCGGCGTAGCTCAGGTAGATCACGTTATTCTCGATGAAACCCGGATGCAGGGCGACGTCGCCCAGGCCACCCTGGCCGCCGTACGCGACGTCCGGCACGCCATCGATGTCCGGGGACTTCTCACCGTTCTGGGTGACGATGAAGAGGGTGCCTTTCTGTTCCGTCACCAGCATGCGGCCGTCTGGCAGGAAGGCGAGGGCCCATGGCTCGTCGAAGAAGGTAATCGACTCGACCTCGAATGGCAGGTCCGTTTGTGCTTGCGCGCCGACCGCCATCACGATGCTCGAGATGAGCAGCCCATTCACTAAGAGTCGTCTCGCCATGTCATAACCTCGCTCGGTACGTTCGGAGTCCATCCACGCTACGCTTGTGCATCATATTGTCTTCGCGCTCGTCGCGCGACCGTCCGCTCGGCCCGCCACGCGTGGTAGACATCGCGTTGACTCCTGGCAGCTCTTCGAGCTGCTGCGTGAACCCCATGCCGGCCTACTACTCCGGCTGGCGCAAGCATGAGATCCTCGGCCTCACCTGGAACTGGGCGCCGGCTTGCGCGGCCTGCTTGAGGATCGGTACGATCTCGTGGTCGGCGCCTGTCAGGCGGCCGGGGTGCCGACCCGCTCACGCTCTATAAGGAGCAGTGGATCACGTTGCTGGCCATGACCGATGAAATTCGAGCGTTCCTTACGGAACATGACGCGGAGTTGAAAACGAAGTCCGGGGCATAGCCGGCGTGCCGACCCGCTTCCTCCACGATTGCCGCCGCACTGCCGCCCGATCCAGCGAGAGAATTGGGAATTCGAGACGCACAGCCTTGAGCTTCGCGAAGCAGAGCTCGATGGGATTGAGGTCCGGGCTGTAGGGTGGCAAGTACCAGAGGGTGGCCCCGGCGGCCTGGATGGCGCGTTGGATGCCGGCGACCTTGTGGGCCCCGAGATTGTCGGCAATGACGATGTCGCCGGGCTGCAGGGTCGGCACCAGGATCTGTTCGATGTAGGCGCGGAAGCTCTCGCCATCGATCGCGCCGTCGAAGACCCCCGGTGCGGTCAGCCCCGTGACCCGCAACGCGGCGAGCAACGTGCTGGTCTGCCAGCGCCCGCAGGGGGCGTGGTCGTGGACGCGCGCGCCGCGCGGTGCCCGGCCGTACCGCCGAAGCAGATTGGTGGTGATGCCGGTTTCGTCCAGAAACACGAGGTGGGCGACATCCCAGGTCGGCGCCGCCGCGTGCCACGCGACCCGCGCGGCCGCGACGTCAGGCCGATCGTGTTCGGACGGGCGGACCGTGTTTTTTAACGGTCAGGCCGAGGGCCCGCACGGCGCGCCAGACCGTCGGCACACTCGCGGGCGTGGCGAGGGCGTCCTTCAGCTCAGCCAGCGTGCGATCCGGGTGCGCCGCAATCAGCGCGGCCAAGGTGTGTAGGTGCGGCTCAAGCATGCCGCGCCGTCCATGTCGCTGGACGCGAGGCGCCACCTCGCCCGTGTCGCGCCGCCGCTGTTTCAGTAGCCGCACCCACGACCCGCTCACGCGGTACTTCGCCGCCACCTCGGCCGCCGTCATCCCGGCATCGCTGTCGAGGAGCGCCCGCTCTCGCAGATCCATCGAATAGGCACGCATCGGGCCTCCTGCATCGGTGCGCGCAGAAGTACCACGACCGCCCCAGGTAGTACAAGGCCTATTTGAAAAGCGCTTTAGCAGCCGATTAGCGGTCGCTTAGAGGTCGCTTAGCGGTTGGTCGCGGCGTTGGCGCGCCGTGATCCCAAGAGCCCGCTCGTCTTCCACCGCAACGGCATCCCCATCCGCCGCTGGCGCACGGCGTGGCGTACCGCCTGTCAGGCGGCCGGCGTGCCGACCCGCTTCCTCCACGAGTGCCGGCGCCGCCGCCCGCACCCTGATCCGCGCCAGCGGGCCCGAGCGGGTCGCCATGCGCCTGACCGGCCACACGAGCCGCACCATCTTCGACCGCGACCCCAGCATCCACGAGCAGGAACTGCTCGACGCCGAGGATGAGCTCGTCGCCTCTCTGGCGCGGCAGGCGCAGGCGCCCCGCGGGCGCACGCACCCGGCAGGAGCCGCCGCCCCGCGCACCGCGCCGCCCCTCCGCCTCGTGCGACGCACCACCGCGTAAGGGCGCGCCCCCCCGGCACCGGCTCGCCGCCGCGGGCCGAGGGGCCTGCTCCTACACCGGCTGCTTCAGTGCCGCTAAAGCGCTTTTCAAATAGGCCTTGTACTACCTGGGGCGGTCGTGGTACTTCTGCGCGCACCGATGCAGGAGGCCCGATGCGTGCCTATTCGATGGATCTGCGAGAGCGGGCGCTCCTCGACAGCGATGCCGGGATGACGGCGGCCGAGGTGGCGGCGAAGTACCGCGTGAGCGGGTCGTGGGTGCGGCTACTGAAACAGCGGCGGCGCGACACGGGCGAGGTGGCGCCTCGCGTCCAGCGACATGGACGGCGCGGCATGCTTGAGCCGCACCTACACACCTTGGCCGCGCTGATTGCGGCGCACCCGGATCGCACGCTGGCTGAGCTGAAGGACGCCCTCGCCACGCCCGCGAGTGTGCCGACGGTCTGGCGCGCCGTGCGGGCCCTCGGCCTGACCGTTAAAAAACACGGTCCGCCCGTCCGAACACGATCGGCCTGACGTCGCGGCCGCGCGGGTCGCGTGGCACGCGGCGGCGCCGACCTGGGATGTCGCCCACCTCGTGTTTCTGGACGAAACCGGCAGCACCACCAATCTGCTTCGGCGGTACGGCCGGGCACCGCGCGGCGCGCGCGTCCACGACCACGCCCCCTGCGGGCGCTGGCAGACCAGCACGTTGCTCGCCGCGTTGCGGGTCACGGGGCTGACCGCACCGGGGGTCTTCGACGGCGCGATCGATGGCGAGAGCTTCCGCGCCTACATCGAACAGATCCTGGTGCCGACCCTGCAGCCCGGCGACATCGTCATTGCCGACAATCTCGGGGCCCACAAGGTCGCCGGCATCCAACGCGCCATCCAGGCCGCCGGGGCCACCCTCTGGTACTTGCCACCCTACAGCCCGGACCTCAATCCCATCGAGCTCTGCTTCGCGAAGCTCAAGGCCCTCGTTCGCACCGCTCGCTGTCGCAGCACCGAGACGCTCTGGCCGTTCCTCGGCGAGTGCTTGGCGCACTTCAGCCCTGACGAATGCCGCAACTATGTTCGGCACTGCGGGTACGCGGCCGCCACACGGTCATGAAAAGCGCTTTAGGACGATCTGCGCTACGAGAACAGCGATACCCCAGCGCTGACTGCGAGGCGGCGCCAGATCCGAACACCGCCGCTCAGGTCGAACAGCCATCGTCAGTGGTGGTCGAATCGCTGCACGGCGCCCCAGAAGTTGGTACAGAACAGTTCGTGCAGGGCATGGACCGACATCGCGAATATGAGCAGTCCGTCGCAGAGCACGCGGCGAGGGGACCCCGTCCTGAGCCACGGCTGGGCGTGCTTCACGGCCCTCAACATCGTGGGACTGAAGATCCCGCATTCCTCTATCACGCGTCGGTCGAGATACCGAGCCAACGGCGACGTTTCGTTCCGGAGGTCCAGAGTCGCCGCAGGCGAGAGGAAGACCTGCTTGGCGGCCCGGTACGCCGGGTGGGACTGGCCAAGGGCCTCGCGCAAGAGGATCTTCCCCTGCCCGTCGCGGACCTTCAGCGTACTCGGGAGCCCACCGGCAAACTCCGCGAGCTTGTGGTCGAGAAACGGCACGCGGCCCTCGACGGAGTTGGCCATCTCCGGGCGATCCCCGAGGCAAGTCAAGATGTAGCTGGGTAGCTGGGTCCGGCATAAGAAGTCCTGCGTGGCGCTCAGGGCATCATCGCCTGCCAGGCGCCGCGTACTCCATGTCGTCGCGAGTTGCTCCAGCGGATCGCTCTCGCCGAGGCCACGAAGGCACTCCCGCGACAGCACGGCGCGAGCCGCAGGCCGCAGCGTCAACGCCCGGAGCGCGGGATAGGGATACGCGCCAAAGCGCTCCACCACGCGGTCGTACTCCGCGTAGTCCGTGGCTCTGACGGTGCCCGACAGCAGATCCACGGACTTGAGGAACCGGCGCATCTGGGCACGAAGGGCACGGTTCCGCGGGTCGCGGCGTACGCGTTCGAGCAGGGCCTGATGGCGAAAGAGATCGTATCCGGCCAGGAGCTCGTCGGCCCCCTCGCCCGTGAGCACGGACTTCACGTGCTGCGACGCGAGGCCGGAGAGCAACAACTTGGCCGCCCCATGCCCGTTCACCACCGGCATTTCGCAGTGCCAGAGCGAGCGCAGGAAATGCGGGGCGAGCCCGGCCGCCGGAATCGTCACCACGTGGTGGTCGAGCGCGTGCTGCTGCGCCGTGGCGGCCGCGCGCGCCGACTCGTCGTAGGCGGGATCATCAAACGCGACGGTAAACGCCTTCACGGCGCGGCCGGACAATCGCGCAGCCTGGGTCGCGACCGCCGTCGAGTCCAATCCACCGGAGAGGTAGACTCCCGGTGCCTGATCGCCCTGCAGGCGCAGATCGACGGCTTCGGCGAACAGCCGGCGGAACTCATCGACGGACTCCCGATCTGTCACCGACGAATCGGCGGCCGCCGGCGTCGCGGCAAACCGAGGTCGCCAGTATCGGCGCGACTCGACGCCCGCCGCCGTCACGCGCAACAGGCACCCGGGTTCGACTTGGCGGACCCCGACGAACGCGGTCTCGTCTGGCGGCAGTAGCCCGTGGAGATAGGCATAGATGAATGACGGGTTCAGGGCTCGCGTGATGCCCGGACTGCTGAAGATGGCCTTGATCTCCGACCCGAACAGGAGCGATCGGGGTGACAAGGCGTAGTACAGCGGCTTGACGCCGAACCGATCGCGGCCGAGCCAGAGGGTGTGGTGTCGCTGGTCGTACAGCGCGAAGGCGAATTCCCCGCGCAGATGCTCGACGAACGCCTCTCCATACTCCTCGTACAAATGCACGATAACTTCGGTGTCGCACCGGGTCCGCAGACGATGGCCCTGGCGTTCCAGTTGCCGTGCAAGGGCAGCGAATCCGTAGATTTCCCCGTTGAACGTGATCCAGACGGCCCCGTCCTCATTCCTGAGCGGCTGCGTGCCGCCGCCGACGTCGACGATCGCGAGGCGGGTATTGACGAGAAGGACGTTCTTGGCGGGACTGACGTAGTGGCCGCTGCTGTCCGGGCCGCGGTGGCGCAGCGTCGCGACCATCCGGCTGGCGGCGGCCGTGACCTGTTCCCGCTCGAACGCGAACTCACCCGCGATTCCGCACATGGATGTCCACCCCTTCGGATACCAGCGTCGTGGTTTTTCCCGTGCCGGTGGGGCCGAGGACATCCCATGGGCGGGCCGGGATCGGCCGGTGCCCCCGTGACCAGCCGTCGGCCTCCCAGGCGCGTCATGTTCGCGGCGTCATCGGTCCCTACAGCAGGGTCCTCCAAGATCGGTCGGTGAGAGGCTTACGAATGCGGACCGCTTCAGGCCGCTGTCTACACCGGTGGAGCAGATGGCACTGCTCAAAGAACGCTGGAAGCTTCGCGACTGTTGACTGGCTGACGTGCCGATCGATGTCCTTCGAGAGACCTTCGATCAGAATCTTGCAGCCGACTTCCCCACCAAAGAACGTGACATTCGAGCCGACGACGGGCCGTGACCGACAGATCAGTAGCGAGGACCGTAGGTCAGTCAAGTTGCCGGTCAGGCCACCATCCGCCGGCACCCACCAGTGTCACCGAGCGACCTCGGCAGGCAGCGGAATGATGCTCACAGTCAAGTTGACGAAAAACTAGTCGATCTACCCCCAAGATACTGGGCTCGAGCCCATCGTGACCTCGCCATGCTGGACATCAGAAACGGCCGTCAGCCTCAACTTGATACCCTGATCACCGCTCGCCGTCTGTCGGCTTGCCGCCCCTCACGAGCAACCACGCCGCGATCGCGCCCAGGATTGCCCCCAAGCCGGCAACAAGCCAGAGCCGGGCCATCGTTGAAGATACGAGTCCGCCGGGCTGTGCCGTAACAGGCGATCGGCCCAGTGCGGCCCGATGCGTATCCCGATCTCTCAGACCGTGCTCGAGTCGATCCAGTTCAGCCATTCTGGTCGGCGTACTCAATGCCCACCTCCGTGATTCGGCGCGCGGGCCATCACCGGGACCAACCCCTCAAGATAATCGCACATCGAAGTGAGGTTTTTGGCCACCCTCGCCGCGAGCCGGCCGCCGTCGACAGCCGCCCGATCCGCCGATCCGCGGCGCGCCAGACAGTACGGTATTGAGCAAGATTTCGAAGATGCTGATGAGAGGTACGTCGACGCGGCGGACGGCCCTCGCTGGCATGTAGGGAAAGAAGAGATTGGCCACTGGAATACTAATGTCTATAGGCCATAGGCTGGCCGGCGCCGCCCGGCCACGACGACCATGCACGCCCTGCCGCCGCTCGAGTGCCTCCGCTTCTTCGATGCCGCCGCCCGGCACGAGAGCTTTGTCCGCGCGGCCGTGATTGTGATCGCGGAAACGCGGCCTGCGCGCTGGCAGTCCATCGATCACATCCTCTGTGTCCGTTCAATCGAGGATGCTTTGCAACGCAACGCGGGCGAGTTCTGTGTTGTCGATGTAGACGAGGACTCCTCGCAACCGTCCTACTACGAGCTGCACGAGACGACGGAGGCGTTCATGGCGCGCTTGCGGGAAGCGGCGCAATCGTGGCTCCCGTATCAGCTCGTGGCGGTCGACACGGCGGGCGCCACCGGCATGGCGTCTGGATCGCGATTCTGCTGGGGGCCGGTCACCCGAACCGCGCCGTGGTCGTTGCGCCCGAACCCAGGATCGAGCACGGCCGCCACATGCTCCTGCGCGAAAAACTGGCTCTTCGTCGATTTGAGTACACGCATTTGAGCTGAGGACCCGGCCGCCTACGGTGGCCCCGCTCTTGGGGGGGCCTGCTCGGCGGCCGGGTCCTCAGCGCGATCCCACGTACACCGGACCATCCGGTGCCATCTTCTCTTGATGTGCAAACAACAAGGGAGGACCGGTGGGATCGCAGCGGAATTGTACGTGGATTCTGGGGTTGGCGGGGTTCCGGGTCGTGACGACCGAGAGTGACGGCGAGGCCGTTGACAGCCGGGTGACGATCCGGATCGAGCGCCGAGGAAGCCTGGGCTACGGCTGCAGTGGCTGCGGTCGTCGGACCCGGCGTGTGCGGTCGGCGCGCGATCGGACGTGGGACGATCTGCCCTGGGCTTCGCATCCGGTCACGCTGATCTATGCGCAGCGTCGGGTGCGGTGTCGGCAGTGCGGCATCCGCACGGAAGCGATCGCGTTCGCCGACGCGAAGGCCCGGGTGACGCGACGCCTGCGACAACAGATCGGGGTGGACTGTCAGTCGATGCCGACATCGCATGCGGCGGTCCGCCATGGCGTCAGTTGAGGGAAAGCCAGGCGCGCAGAGCACGCGTTCCTGCGCGAGTGGGACGCCCACCGTCCCCGCCGTCGTCCCCGGCACCTGGGCGCGGACGAGATTCACCGCGGCAAGGCGCAGAAGTTCTACGCGGTGCTGTCGGACCTCGTGCACGGTGAGGTGCTCGGCTTGGCCAAAGACCGGACGGAAACCAGCTTGGCGGGGTTGTTGACGACGTGCCTCGATGCCCGGCAACGCGCCGCGGTCGAGGCGGTCTGTACGGACCTGCATCGGCCCTACGTCAACGCCGTGGCGCACCAGTTGCCGACAGCGGAGATCGTGTTCGATACGTTCCACGTCCTGCAGCACGCCTCCGCCGCGCTGGACGACGTGCGGCGACAGGAGTTCTTTCGCGCAGGTGCCGTCATGCGGGCCTTTGGTCGAGGCAAGCGCTGGTTGCTGTTGCGACGCTGGAAGACCGTGCGAGGGTCGAAGCGGGGCGAACTAGCGCAGCTCTTTGCGGCCAACCGGCGGTTGTGTCAAGCATACGTCTTGCGCGAGCAACTCGATCGCCTCTGGACCTACAAGACCCGCGATGGCGTGGCGCGGTTCCTCTTCGGCTGGCTCAAGGCGCTACGCTGGCAACGGTTGCCCGAGATGGAACGGCTCGGCGACACCCTGGTCAACCACTTCGACGGCATCGCCGCCTACTGCGACCATCCGGTCCGGTTCGGCGTCGTCGAGTCCCTGAACACCACTATCAAGGCCGTCCTTCGCCGCGCGCGAGGCCTGCGCGATGAACCGATGCTGCTGCTGAAACTGAAGTGGGCCACGGCGCGACCAATTCGCTCTGGCCGCGATCTCGCGCGCTTTCTGCAGCCTCAGGAGCTGTACTCAAATCGGTGAAGAACCGAAAAACTGCCTGCGCCGCAGCGCGAAGTTCCCACCGCCACCCCGACCGCCGCGGCCGGTCCGTGGCGGCACGACACGCTCCGGCTCCAGGTTCTCGAGCTCCTAGCCGGTCAGTCGTCGGCCGAGCGGGTCGAACAGGACGTCGACCTCCAGCGGCCGTGACGCCAGCACGATTTGCCCGTCCAGGCGGCCGCGCCATTCGTCAAAGTCGGCCTCGGTGGCGATGACCGCGAGCACGGCATCCCCGGTGATCTCGCCCGCGGTGCCCGGCGTCCACGCCTGCGCGAACGCCGTGAGCGGAAACGGGACCGGCGCGACGACATTGGCGGCGATCCGCTCGTTAGCCCAGCCTTGCCCGAAGGGACCCCAGTCTTCGGTGTAGACGCGGTCCAGCCCCCACCCGCGCAGGCGATCCGCCGCCCACGCGGCAGCCTCGTGCATGCCCGGCGAATTGGTCAGCCGCGCGCCGTAGCGGTCGGTCAGATACCAGAGCGTGTCCATGACCTCGGAACGCTCCAACCCTTCGGCCTTGATACGCACGATCGCCTCGAGATCCACGGCCTCGGCGGACTGGGCCCAGGGCTGCGCGACGAATCCGACGACGACGATCAGCGCGGTCAGCGCCGCCCCCACAACAGGTCTGGTCACGGTACGTCCTCCTGGAAAGCCGCAGTGTAGCGCGCGGATCTTCTCGAATCACGCACGCTCGCCGAACAAATGTTGCATCACGAGATAGTGAGCCTGGCTCATCCCTAGACCCGCGTAGGTTGCTCTAGCCGCCTGGTTCTCCTGTTCAACATAGAGTCTTAGCCCAACGACGCCCGGGTCTGATTCCGCCAGCGTCCTCAGATGGCCATACAACGACCGGAACACACCCTGCCGGCGATAGTCGGGGTGCACGTATACGCTCTGAATCCACCAGATATCACCGTTTCGCCAGTCGCTCCATTCACGGGTATGCATCATCTGGCCGATAATCCCTCCGGCACAGGCCACGTAATACGAACCGCGCGTTTTGTCTGACAGCAGCGCCCGCACGCCCTGAAGTACTGTCTCGCGATCGAGTGACACAGCTTCGGTTTCTTCGGCAAGGCGGGCATTAAAGTCAGCGATTACGTGAACGTCGTCGACGGTTGCCACTCGGATGGCAAAGTCCGACATCAGAGCCTCTCGCGCGCGCGGGTTGGACAACCGGAATCCCTGCTCACTTTGTGCCAGCCCTTCTACGCCCCGGGTACTGTCAAGTCCGGATTTCCGATTTCGCCGTGGTACCGTACGGCGTTGTTGCACGAATCGTCACTGGCCCGCACGATGCCCACCGACAGGATCCTCACCGGCCGATGCGATATGACACTGGTCGGCCGAGGGCGGTCATCCGATTCAAGATCTCACAGCCGAGGACGACCTCACTCCCCTGCCCAGCTGGACTCCGGGCCCGAAGACCATCTCCGATGATGGACTTGTAGCGGAAGAACGTGTTCTCCACCCGGCCCTGACGATAGTACCCTGACACCTTCTTCCAGCGGCGCCGGCCGAGCGTGGCGTTGTTGCACGAATCGTGACTGGCCCGCACGATACCCACCGACGGGATCCTCACCTGCCGATGCGATATGACACTGGTCGGCCGAGGGCGGTCATCCGATTGAGGATCTCACAGCCGAGGACGACCTCACTCCCCTGCCCAGCTGGGCTCCGGGCGCGAAGGCCATCGCCGATGATGGACTTGTAGCGGAAGAACGTGTTCTCCACCCGGCCCTGACGATGGTACCCTGACGCCTTCTTCCACTGGCGCCGGCCGAGCTGCTTCACCAACGTGATCGTCCGATCCCGCGCGGGCGACCGCGGGCCGTGCCCAGAGACGTTCGCCGTCCTGGCCGGTGGGATGACGACTGTCGCCCCACGCGCCCCCGCGGTTTCGTAGACGGCGACCGTGTCATAGGCGGCGTCAGCAGTGACGCGCACGAGAGAGCCCTCGACCGCAGTGAGCAGATCGAGGGCGGTGGTCGCATCATCACCCGTCTCCTCGGTCAACGTGTGGACACGGATCACGCCTGACTGATCGACGCCAAGGTGGAGCTTCCGCCAGCCACGCCTGCCGCGGCCACCGTGTTTCGCGGCAGCCCACTCACCCTCCCCGACGATGGACAGACCTGTGCTGTCAAGCACCAGATGGAGGCCCTCGTCGGTCGGGACCGGTCGCAGACGGCGCCGCAGATGCTGACTGCGCCGGGAGAGCGTCGTATAGTCGGGGGCGGAGAGGTCGAGGCGCATCATCCCGAACAGGGCGTGCAAGAACCCTTCGGCCTGACGCAGCGGGAGATGGTAGAGGAGTCGCAGGGTCAGGGCGGCCTCGATGGCGAGATCCGAGTAGCGCCGCTGCCCACCCCGCCGGCCGCTCCGGCGGGGCGTCCAGGCAGCGATCGCCTCCGAGGAAAACCACACCGTCACATCGCCGCGTCGAACAAGGGCCTGATTGTAGGCCGGCCAGTTCGCAACGCGGTACTTCGTCTTATACGTGGGATGGACTTTCGACTGCATCCCTATAGTGTGGCTCCTGCGGAGGGTCACGAGAAGTGCGCCCCCCCGCAGGGTCTTCATGCAACAACGCCCTGTCGGGCGACACGGTGGGTCGCCGGCTTGCCGAGATGGCGCTGAAGCCGTGGCAGGAGAAGATGTGGTGCATTCCGACGGCCAACGCCGAGTACGTGGCGCGAATGGAAGACGTCCTCGATCTCTACGCCGAGCCGCCGGATCCGCGGCGACCGGTCGTCGGCTTCGATGAAACACCCCGGCAACTGATCGGCGAAGCGCGTGTCCCGATTCGGGCCAAGCCCGGGAAGCCCAGACGAGTCGACTACGAGTACGTGCGCAACGGCACGGCGAATGTCTTCATGTTCGTAGACGTGAATCGCCCCTGGCGACATGCCAAGGTCACCGACCAACGCACGTGCGTCGACTTCGCAGAGTGCATGCGCGATCTCGTCGATGAGCACTACCCGGAGGCCGAACGGATCCGTGTGGTGCTCGACAATCTTTCGGCACATTCAGCGGCAGCGCTCTACCACGCCTTCGATCCCGCCGAGGCACGACGGATTCTCCGTCGGCTCGAGTTTCACTTCACGCCGAAACACGCCAGCTGGCTCAACATGGTCGAGATCGAAATCGGCGTGATGGTCAAGCAGTGCCTCGATCGTCGGATCCCTGCCAAGGCGATCCTCATCAAGGAGATCGCGGCATGGGAGCAACGGCGCAATGACGAGAAGGCGCGCATCCACTGGATGTTTACAGTCGACCGTGCTCGCGAAAAGCTCGGCCGTGTGTATCCGCAACCCGCTGGTCGGGCCAAAGCCGCCGCGTGAACCGGTCAGATCCACTGCGGCGAGGTACTAGGGCGTCACGGAAGCATGGCTGAACTTCTTGAGAGCGTACGTGAACCAGACCGAGCCGACCTATACGAACGTGGGCTTCGCGTACATGCTCCAAGGCGACACCCCGGTGAGCAACAGCGATCCGTTCGCCACGGAAGAGACAGGCCCAGAAGATTGGGTCACGAACGTTGGGCCACACCTGATGATGCTGTTACCAGATCGAAACGCGTTGGCCAGCATTCCAACGGAACATCTCAACGGCGGGCCGTGGGTCATGTGGCCGGACACACCATATGCGCACGTCATGATTCCGATCGAGAGTCGAGGGCCGATGCCAGGTCAGTGACCGCTCGCCGGACTGCGCTCTGCTTCGTGGTGCTGAACGTGGCAACGTCCCGGAGCACGAGCGGAAACTCGTTCTACGGCCTTGCCATCGGGTTTACCGTGCTGGCCGGCGCCTACTCCGTGGGGGCGGTGTCGGGCGGCGCCTTCAATCCCGTCGCACTCGGCGCGACGCTCATGGGGCTCTTCAGCGCCGCGAACATCTGGGTGTACCTGGTCGCCAACTTCGCGGCGGCGATCGCCGCCGTCGTGTTCTTTAAGCTGGTCGCTCCCGACGGTCCGGAACCGGCAGGCTAGCGGGCCGCCGGCGCCGCGGCCGCCCTCTGTGCCATCCGTTCCTGCATTTGGCGGGTGAGATGCGGCACGAGACCGATCATCCGCTGGAGCAGCATCAACTGCCCACGGTGGTGCATCTCGTGCTCCTTCGGTGACAGCAGCATGTCAAAACGGGTCCTGGTCGCCGGTTGCGCGCCCGGGGGCATTACCACCTCTTCGGCCAGAAACGAATCGGACACGCCTTCGAGGTAGGCCGCGAACGTGTCCCCCTCCGCCTTCAGCAGCACGATGATCTCCGCTTTGGTCCGCGGCTTCGCTTCCTCGGCGACGATCTTCTGATGGAGCTCAAGAAAGTTCACCTCCTTGAGGTCGCCGATACGCTTGCCGTGGATATGGCTCTGAAACCCTGGGCCCAGCGCAATATGCACGAGCGTCTGGCCGATGGTGCGCGTCTCGGGTGACGCCTTGAAGCTGTACTTGTCCTCCGGGATCTCCTCGGCGATGTGAATCGTGTTGCCTCGAACTTTTCGAAAGCTCGCTGCCAGGTCCTTGCTGCCGTAGTACGTCATCCGTCCTCCTGAATAAGGTCTATTCGAGCTGGTTCGACAGGACCTGGTCTCGCGTCAACTCGACGTGCTGCTCCTCGTCGTGACTGGCGACGATTACCAGATCCGGCTCGGCGCGTAACAGCTCGTTCAACCAGGTGAGCTGATCCATGACCGCGCCCGCGTCTTCGATCACCCACGGGGCGTCCTTGCCTTTGACCAGACGCACGCCGTCCATGTGCCAGGAGACGTCGCCGATCAACAAGTACTCCCGACCCGATTCAAGCGTCACGAACACCATCTGCGAACCGCTCGTATGTCCGGGCGCCTTGATGAGCGCGATACCGGGCGCGAGGGGGAAGTACTTCTCGTAGTCGATCACGATGAAACCCTCGGCCGTCTCCGGTGTCATCCGGATCTCCGGCATCTGCGGCGTGGTCGTGAGCGTCTGAACTTGCGCTCGCGTAAGGATCGTTTTTCGGGCAAGCTCGGCTGCCACCGGTGAGTGGACCACGCCTGCCACATGATCGCCGTGTTCGTGCGTGACGACGACGAGTCTCGCGTCTCCGACGGCTTGCTGGACTTGCGCGACGGCTTCAGAAAAGTAGGGCTCCTCGACGCCGCGGCCGAAGAAGCTGTGGATCGTCAGGTCCATCCCGGCATCGACCATGACGTGCCCGTCGGGGTAGACGACCTGAAACGCCGTGCGCGCCTGGATGCTCGGCGTGGCGGGCGCACCTTCGACGGAGAAGTTCTTCGTGCGCCGGCTCTCAGCAAACTTCCGGAAGTTGATTCGGAGCGGTCGCGGACCGGGAATCACCGAGGCCGTACGCCGAACGTCTTCGAGGGTGGCGGTCCAGGCCGGTGCCTCCTGCGCGCTGACGGGAACTCCTGTCGTCGGCCCCACCGCCCACAGCAGCAGCACGGCCATCGCAGGGCACCGCTTCTTCACGGCAGCCTCTTCATGGTTGTCATGGTAGCGCAGGTCGCTGGACGCGAATGGCAACGGCATCGCCGCCAAAAGAAAAAGGCCCGGGTGACCGGGCCTTTTTCCACGCAGGGTGTGAACTAGTTGACGGCGAAGCAGTACAGGTAGCCGTTGCCGCCGGTCCCGACCAGGTTCTGCTGGCTGCAGCCGCGCGACCCGTGCGCCGCGTTCCACGACGAGCTGCCGCCGCCGGACCGGTCGTGATGTCCGACCATGACGCTGCCCGTGCCGTCGGCGCCGCTCGTGTAGTTGCCACAGGTGTGATCCCCAGCCGTGGTCAGCGCCATACCGTGCGAATCCGAGCCGGTCAGGATGTCGTGCTGATTGGGCTGATCGCCACGACCGTTGATCCGTTCACCGTTCTCGTCGATTGCGGTGTCCCTGTTGATCTGGTTCCGGTCGCGCTCGACATCACCATGAAGGTCCGCGACGTTGGCAGCAATCTGCTGGCCGGCCGCACTGTGCCACGGGCCGCTGCCGATCCGATCGCGCGCGTTCACGGCGCCGGGGCCCTGCGTGCTGAGGTAGGCGTGCCAGGTCGCGTCGCCCCGGCCGGCGGCCGCTGCCAGCGCCTGGCAGTGCGCATCCGCCCCGGTGATGCCGCCCAGATTGGCGCCGTCACCCTTGGCAGTGCTGGTGATAAAAAAGGTCATCGGTTCCTGTGGTCCCCCGCCGCCGCGCTGCGCGAGCAGATCGGAGGAGCCCAGAGTCATCGTGAGCGCTAGCGCGACGAGCGCCGGTCGCATATATTTCATAGCCTGTCCTCTGCGCGGATGTGTGGAATAAGTCACTGTTCCTGGTACGTGAGCCGCGACGCGCATCTTACCTGACGCCCACGGCCTAGTAAAGTGGGACGACCTTCGCTCTACCTACGCTACAGCGCCGACCTCAGGACGACCTGGGGACGCACGGGCAGGGTTCGCAGTTTGGGAGCCGAGCACAGCCTCTACCTATTGGCCTATTGCTGCCGCATCCTGGCCAGGACCTCGCCAAGCAGTCGCAGTTCCTCGCCATACGCCGCCCAGTCACCGTTGCGCTGCGCCTCGAGGGCCCGGTCGTAGTACCCGCGGGCCTGGTTCACCAGGCCGGGGAACGGATCGGCGGCGCCGGGCGACGCCTGCCCGGTGGCGGGTACCGAATCAGGCAGGCCGTCGGCGGGAGCAGGGCCACTAACGAATTGCACGTCGGGATCCAACGCCTGGGCGTCGCCGAAGATCCTTGCCAGCCCGGCTTCGAGCGTCTCCTCCATCACAATCTGGTTCTGATACGCCACGATCACGCGCGTGAGTTCCGGTATGCGTCCGCCCGACGCGCGCAGATACAGCGGTCGGACGTATATGAGCGACTCCTCGATCGGGATCACCATGAGCGTGCCCCAGATGACCTGCGACCCTTGCTGGTTCCAGAGCGTGATCTGTGGCGAGATGGCCTGATCCTGGTTGATGCGCGCGACCACCTGACGCGGTCCGAAGATGACCTTCTGCTTCGGGAATTGAAACACGCGCAGCGTGCCGTAATGCTCCCCGTCGCTGCGGGCCGACAGCCACGCGGCGAGGTTGTCGCGGTTCCGCGGCGTGAAGGGCAGCATCTGGATGAACTCCGGCTCTGCCTCTCCGGGCAGCCGCATGATCGTGTAGTAGGGCTGCATGGGCCCGGCATCACCCGCATCATCGATGATCGGGATCTGCCACTGATCCTCGCGGTTATAGAAGACGGCAGGCTGCGTCATGTGGTACGTCGCGTACACCGACGCCTGGATTGCGAAGATGTCCTCCGGGTAGCGGACGTGTTCCCGCAGCGCTGCCGGCATCTCGGCCAGCGGGGTGAACATGTCCGGAAAGATCCGCGCATATGTCGCGACAATCGGGTCCTGCGCGTCGGCCAGGTAGACCGTGGTGGTGCCGTGATACGCGTCGATGACGATCTTGACGGCGTTGCGGATGTAGTTCATGCCTCCCGCGCCGCCGGGCGTCGAGTATGGATAGCGGGCGCTCGTCGTGTAGGCGTCGTACATCCAGTACAGGCGGCCGTCGGCCACGACTAGATACGGATCCTGATCGAAGGAGAGGAACGGCGCCAGCTTCTGCACCCGCTCGCGGATGTTGCGGAGGAACAGGATCCGGCTCTCGTCGTTGATGTCATCGCTCAGCAGGATCTGGTAGGCCCCGAAGCGGAGGGCGAACACCAGCTTGCGCCAGAGCGACCCGATCGCCAGCCCGCCCTCTCCTTCGTACTGGGTAAATACGTTGTCCTCGCCGCGCGGATAATGAAACTCGCTCGTGCCGGTCCGCACGATGACGTAGTCGTTCGGCAATTCGCCGAAGTACAGGCTCGGCTCGTCGATCGGCAAGTCAGGGGTCGTCTCGAGCGGCAGGTTGCCGACGAAGAGGACCGGCAGCCCCTCTTCGGTCACCTGGTTCACCGGGCCAAGCGTCAGCCCGTACCCGTGCGTGAACGTCAGGCGGTCGTTCACCCACGTCCGGTTTGGAAGGCTGGCGGTATTGAGTTCCCGCGGTGACAGCATGATCTGCCGCAGGGAGCCGTCAATACGGTACCGGTCGTTGTCAACCGAGACGAAGTCGTAATACGTGCGAATCACCTGCAACTGCCCGAAGGTGTCGAGCAGCGGCTGATGGTCCCAGAGCCGGACGTTGTCGACCGTCGGGGCGTTGCGTGTCACATCTTCGCGTGTCAGCAACGCGTCCCCCGAGAGGTCGCGCGTCTCGACCGCATCGAGACCAAACGCGCGCCGCGTTGCGTCGATGTTGTGCTGGATGAAGGGGGTCTCCCGTGTCTGCTCGTTTGGCGACACGACAAACCGTTGAAGGATCGTGCTGTAGCCCTCGCCGCCGACGGCGACGACGAGATACAGCGCCACGGCCGCCGGAATCGGCCAATTGCGCGGCGTGAACGCCTGGAGCACGGCAAGCGCGGCGCCGACCATGCAGACGGCCGCGAGGAGCAGCGCCGCGGGCATCCGGCCGTTGATGTCCGCGTAGCCGGGTCCATAGATCACGCCCGACGGCAGAATGAGCCGCTCCGCCTGGCCCAGCCAGGCGCCGAACGCCAGGAGCAGCAGGAACACCGCCGCGAGCAGCGAGAGATGACGCCGCGCTCCGGGCGTCATCCACGGCATGGTCCCGAAGGTCGAGGTCACGCTGCCGGACACGAAATAGAGCGCGCCGGCTCCAAGGGCCGCCAGCAGCACCAGCCCTTGCGCCACACCGCGGACAAACTGGAAGAACGGCAGGGAGAATACGTAGAATGACACGTCGCGCCCCAGAATGGGATCGGCCTGCTCGAACGGCACCGCGTTGCGCCATGCGAGCCATGTCTCCCACTGCGACGAGGCGAACAGCGCGATGAGCCCCGCGAGAACGGCGGCGACAGCCGAGGCAATCATGCCCAACTGCTGCCGGCCTGGAAGCGGCACCTCGATCCCCTCCCGCGTGGTGAAGACGGGCCGCAGGTCACCAACCGTTGCGAGCGCCATCCGGAGATTGGCCGCCAGCCAGACGACCGCTATCACGAACGTCATCACGAACAGTGCGGCCTGGGAGCCCAGCATGGTGAGGAACACCTGCTGGTAGCCGACCTCGCCGAACCAGAGCCAATCGGTATAGAACCCGACAAGGGCGGGGCCGGCGAAGAAGACGAGGGCCAGCACCGCGAAAAGAAGGAAACGGACTGGTCGTTGCAGCATGATTAACCCTTAAGCGTGGACGTAACGGTCGGTTGCCGCCTGGAGGTCCGCGCGGAACTCCTCAGCAAGCGCGCCAGGAGCGAGGACGCGCGCGAAGGGCCCCCAGCTCAGAACCCAGCTCCGAAGTGCCCAATCGTGACACACGTTCATCGAAAGCACTAACGTTCCGCCGGCCGCCTCGCGCAGCTGCTGGGACGCGTGCCAGACCCGGGCACGGACGTACGGGGCAACCTGGGGCTCGAACTCAATCTCCACCTTGGCGGCCGGTCCGGTGTTGACGCCGAGCGAGTTCGCGAACACGTCGTCCCCGATCCGCTCTTTCGGCACGAACGTCTGTTTCTCAAGCGAGACGGCGACGATACGATCGATCGCGAATGTCCGGATGTCCTTGTATGCGGGCACGTACGCCAGCAGATAGAGGCCTACCTGGGCAAACGCCAGCCGGTAGGGGTGCATGAGATAGTCCTTCACCGCCCCGCTCGACACGGAGTGATACCGCATCGTTGACACGCGGTAGTGCAGGACAGCTTCGAGCAGCTTGCCGACGATGTCGCCGGACGACCCCCCCCCGCGCGCGCGCGGCCCCGGCTTCGCGGTCAGTACCGCCGGCAACCGGTCCAGGAACGTGCGCAACCGCGGCGACAGCAGTTTTTCGAGCCTTGCGAATGCAAGGCCGAGGTCGCGCTGGAACGGTGTCGCCGCCACCGCCTCGAGCAGATTGCGGCTCAAATAGAGCGCGCATAGCTCCTGGAGCGTAAAACCGGTCTCGAGACCCTTCAAGACCTGTCCGTCGAGGCGCCACCGTACGCCGCCGTCCTCGTCGCGCTCGTCGAAGAGCGGAAAGCCGGCCTCCTGCAGCGCCGCCAGGTCCCGCCGGATCGTGCGCGTGGTGACGTTCAGCTCAGCGGCGAGCGAGGGAATCGTCGTGCCGTGCCGTGACGACTCGAGAGCATGCAGAACCTTCCACTGCCGAATGACTTCCTGATTGCGCGGCACGGTTCATCGTAAATCAGTCTTTGGTCCGCGCGTCAGCCCCGCTCCTTGGCCCGTCTTCGCTCGCGCCGCTGGCGCCGATCCGGCGTGCCGGCCGCGCGCGTCGCCGCCCGGTAGGTGCGCTCCATTCGACGCATTTCCACCTCCTCCGCGCTCGGTTTCGGCGTCACGTCGTCATAGAGCGCCTTCGCCTCGGACTTCTTGACGTGCTGCTCGATCAGGAGGCGGACGACGATGTCCTGGTGACGGCCAAACGGGCGGCCAATGCGGATGCGATCGCCGTCGCGAAGGTGACGGTTGGGCTTGGCTCTGTGCCCGTTGACCTCGACCTTGCCGCCTTCACAGGCGCGTTTGGCCTCCGAGCGTGTCTTGAACAGGCATGCCACGTCGAGCCACACGTCCAAGCGAGTCGCGTCGTCCACGCGTTCAGATGTAGATGTCGACCTTGCTCTTGGCTCTGAGCGCTTCGACAAACGCCCGCGCCTGCAGCTCGCGGTTCTGGTCCTCGAGGAACTGCCGAACCTGCGGGCGGGCCTCGGTGAGTGGGATCGTTCGAGGCGCCTGCCTATCGATCACCCTGATGATGTGATAGCCGAAGGGGCTCTCGACGAGATCGCTGGTCTGGGCCGGCGGCAGCGAGAACGCCACCTCCTCGAAGGGACCGACCATCTGTCCCCGCTCGAAGTAACCGAGGTCCCCGCCGTTGGGCCCACTGCCGGGGTCATCCGAGAACTGCTTCGCGAGCGCAGCGAAGTCCCCGCCGACGTTCAGCTCAATCAGTACACCCAGAGCCCGGGCGCGCGCCTGCTCCTTGGCTGCGTCATCGGCGTTCTCTGGAAAACCGACCAGGATATGGCTGGCGCGCACACGCTCGCCCTGTTGAAACTCGGTGAGATTGCTTTCGTAAAACTCCGCGACCTGCTCGGGCGTCACTGTCGTCTGAGCGGCCAGTTCGCCTTCAAGCATGGCATCGACCTGCAGCCCCTGGCGCGCATCCGCGCGAAGCATCGCCAGCGTCACCTGTCTGAGCTCGAGCATCTCGGCAAAGGCCTCCTCGGATGGGAACTGCGCGCGAAGCTCGGCAATTCCCGCGTCGACCTCAGCCTCAGGCACGGAAGTCCTGCGCGAGAGGCTCTCCTGCAGGAGCAGTCGGTAGCCGATGAGCTGATCGAGTACTTCGCGGATCACGACGTCGCGCTGTTCGGCGGGCACGGACCCGCCGGCGCGAGCCTCGATCTCGCCAAACGCCAGCTCTAGGTCCGCCCCGCTGATGGGCTCGCCGTTGACGTACGCAACCACGGCGGGCAACTGGGCCGGCAGCGGCCCGGCCACCTCGGAGGCGGCCGGGCCGCTGCCGGGAGCCTCGCTCCCAACGGTCTCGTTGACGGGGGCCTCGGGAGCGTTGGGTGAGCAGGCGACCAGCGCGAGAATCACGATGAAGGGGACGAAACTCTTGTCCATTCTGATCGCCATGACGGTTCAGTCTACGGGTACTGAGAGCGGGCGGTCATTTTACTTCCGAAGCACGGCGCGTTCAATCGTGCCAACCCGGGTGACCGCGTGGCACATGTTATACTTCGCGGTCCTTCCTTGTTTACGAATACGTCCAGTGCCGAGGTAGCTCAGTTGGTAGAGCACGTGACTGAAAATCACGGTGTCGGCGGTTCAATTCCGTCCCTCGGCACCATTTTTACTGGCACACATAGTCACACTGAGTAACGGGAGGATCGTCGGGGTAACACCAGGGTAACAGGCAGGCACGAACGGCGCCAGATGGTTCCGATTGAGAGGAGCATCCTCTGTGCCCGAAAAACTCCTCGCCTAAAACCGATCTCCGCCGTCGTGACGTACCTGAAAGGGCCACGATCCGATGCGGAGGAAAACTGTTGGCGCATAGAATCCCCCTCTTGATTATCGGTGGCGGTATTGGAGGCCTGGCCACGGCGCTCGCTGTATCCCGGGCCGGTTATACCGCGCACGTGATCGAAAAGGCCGAAGAGTTCGCCGAATTGGGGGCCGGACTTCAACTCGCCCCCAACGCCACGCGCGCCCTGGATTGTTTGGGCATTCTGGACGAGATCAAGCATCAGGCCATGTTCCCCAAAAGGCTCGTCATGGGGGACGCGGTTTCCGGCGAATTGATTACGGCCGTTGATCTGGGCCGGAAATTCCTCGATCATTTCGGATATCCGTACCTGGTGATGCATCGCGGCGATCTGCTGGGCGCTGAGCTGAACGCCTGCAGGAACAGTCCGCGGATTGTCCTGGAAAGCAACAAGGAAGCTGTTCGGATCGAGGACCTCGGCGACGGAGTGCGGGTGGAATTCCTGGATGGCTCAGCCTACGAGTGCGATGCGCTGATCGGAGCCGACGGCCTCCATTCCCTGGTACGCAGGACAATCGACGACGACGGGGATCCCATATGCGCCCAGTTCGTCGCATACCGTGGAACGGTTCCGATGGAGGAAGTGCCCGAGGACGCCGATCTGGAAAGCATGACGATCTGGGTCGGGCCCGATCTGCACTTCGTCCAGTATTGCATCCGCCCCGGAGAGCTTTTCAACCAGGTGGCGGTGTTTAGGAGTTACCGGTACAAGCAGGGTTCCGATGATTGGGGGACCACTGAGGAACTGGATGAGCATTTCAGCAAGACGTGTCCTCGCGTCCGGCGCGGGATTGCCAAGATGTGGCGCGGCCGGCGGTGGCCGATGTTCGACCGACTGCCTATATCGAACTGGACGCGCAACCGTATCACGTTACTGGGAGACGCCGCCCATCCGATGCTTCAGTACGTCGCGCAGGGGGCCTGCCAGGCTTTGGAGGATGCGATCTGTCTCGGAGACAAGATGGCAGAACACGCTGGCGATGCGGAGAGGGTTTTTCGCGCCTATCAGGAAGCCCGGATACCTCGAACGTCGCGGGTCCAGGAGGCGGCCCGATTGTTTGGAGAAGTGAAACACATCCACGGTGTCGGCGTACCGCTCCGAAACGCACTTCTGGCCCGGCGTGCCAGCGACGATTTCGATTATTTCGATTGGCTCTATGGCTACAGAGGTTGCACCTGACGATAGGAACAATTCCGCGAGATCGACCGGCCAACGAGCTTCTGGCGTAGAATGACCTGTACCGCCACGGATTTCTTGGACAGCCGGGTGAGTGTATTCACGCGGCCGTGGTGAGCGCAACCGCGCGACGGACGACGGCGGGTGCGCGGAAGCCGAGTCGCTCGATCAACCACTGCTGGTTATAGGTCTCCTTGAAGGTGCGCAGCGCCTGCTGCAAGTCCTCGACATCCGTAAAGTGGCGCACCCACAGCAGCTGTTCCTTGAGGGTGCGGAAGAACCGTTCGATGCAGCCGTTCCCCTCGGGCTGGCGGACGAAGGCCGGTGATGACACGATGCCGAGGAACCGGAGCTCGGCGTGAAAGTCGTTGCTCATGTACTGACTGCCGTGGTCGTGGCGCATCGTGAGCCCGCTCGCCACGCCGGCGGCCATCGTCCCGAAGTGATCTCGGACGCCCTGGCGCACCGGCTCCAACGCCTCGAAGCGCGTGCCGTACTTCGCCGCGTGTAGTCCCACACATTCGGCCGTGCAGTGATCGATCGCCCCGACGATCGTGACGTGGCCGTCCGCCAGCGTCACGGTGGCCGTCGCATCGGTGCCCCACATCACGTTGGGACTGGCGGTGACGATGGTGCCGTCGTGGGGACGGGCGGCGACCGGCGTGGGCAGCCGCGCAGGGCCGAGCAAGTCGGCAGCGCGCATCACGACCAACGTCCGACGTTTCGACGTTTCGACGTGCGCAGCCCCTGCACCCGCAAGCGCGCCCAGATCTTGCGGTGCCCTTCGCCGTGGAACGGACTCGCGGCGATCACGGCCCGGACCGCGGCCGTCAGCTCCGCATCCGACTGGGGCGGCTTGGGTCCGCGCTTGGCCACCGGCGTCGGCCGGGCGCGCCGGTTCCGTTGCGCGTAGACCGTCGAGCGCGGCACCTGCCACACGCGCGTGACGCGGGCGATGCCGTACGGCCGGTGGGTGGAGGGCGAAGTCGCGTGACTCATCGCTTCGACCTCCACCAGCCCAAAAGGGCGGCCGGCCTCCAGGTGTCGAATCTTCTCGGCCAGCAACGTCTTGTCGGTGGCGAGATCCGCCACGACGCTCTTGAGCCGCCGCGTGTCCGCGCCCTCGACGGCGACCTCGCGATGCTTGAGGCGGGCCTCACCGCCGGCCACGAAGTCGTCACGCCACTGCGAGAGCTTCGCCGCCGTCACGCCATGGCGACGACTGAGGCTCTCGAGTGATTCCCCCTTGAGGACCTCGATGACCACGGAGACTTTTCGTCGCGCGGACCACCGCCCCGTGCCGACGAGCGCCCACGAGGCTGAGGCCTCTGCGGTCGCCCTCCGGGCTCCCTCCGAGGCCTCAGCCTCGTGCTGTTTTCCCTTGGACATAACTCATTCTCCTTCTCGCAGAAGGCTGTCCAAAGAAATCGTGGGGCGCGGGATGGCGTAGAATGACCCACGACCGTCGCGGTATGATCATTCTCTGGCGGCGCCTACGTGTGCCTGCCAGTTCCATGGAACTTCTTAACAGCATGAGGTCGGGATGAAACGAAGAACGATCGGCGGGGCGTTTCTGGGGTTTTTCCTGGCTGCAGTCCTGGCGGCCTGCAGCGGGAGTACGGGTGCTCAATCAGGCGGGGCGGCGGTGCCGTTCAAGCTCGGAACGTTTGAGCGGGCCGGGACACCGTTTCTGGGGCTCGCCCTGCAGGACGATCAGATCATCGACATCGGACAGGCGAACGCTGCGTTCGAGAGCAGCAATGCCTCCGCGCCGAACCTAGCGGTACCGGCAGACATGTCGCAACTCATCAGCGCATACGACGCCGAGTGGGGAGGCCGCCTGGCCGAGATCGCTCGGAGCGTGTCCGCCGCTGCAGACGCGCCTGCATACGCGTACGCAATCGACAGCCTCACAACGCTGCCACCGGTCCGACCGGGGCTTATTCTGAATGGTGGCGGTAATTATGCCGAGCACCAGGACGGGATCGCTGCGCTGCAAGAGAGTGAAGGTGCCGCTCCAGAACCGGCCAGCACGGCGGTTTCGGCGCCAGGAATCTGGGAGCGCGAGGCGGGCGACACTCGCAGCAATCCGTATATGTTCATCAAGTCCCCCAGAACCGTCATCGGGGCGTTTGACCCGATCGTGGTACCTCGGGGCCGGACCAATATCGACTTCGAGTGCGAGTTCGGCGTCGTGATCGGCAGGACGGCCAAGTACGTGCCGGTTGACAGCGCTGCGGACTACATCTTCGGCTACACGATCGAGATTGACGTCTCGGATCGCGGCGGGCGCGGCGATCGGAAGATGGGCGGACCCGACTGGCTCGTCAGCAAGAACCATGACACGTTCGGGCCGCTGGGTCCGTTCATCGTGCCGAAGGAATTCATGCCCGAGCCGATGAACACGCGCCACACGTTCACGCTCAACGAAACGGTGATGCAGGATTCAAACACCGAGCGGATGACCCACAATATTTACGAGTTGCTGAGCTATGGGTCCCACCTCATGACTCTGAACCCTGGAGACGTGCTCGCTGGCGGCAGTCCGGCCGGCACGAACATCGAGCGCGCGGAACCGCGCTGGATGCGCGCGGGCGACACCGCCATATGCTCGATCGAAGGCATCGGCACGCAGCGGCATTCGGTCATCGACGAGGGCTCGGTATAGTCCACGCAGTAGCACCAGCCCCAAACATACCGCCCTGCCGCTCGGAGTTGAATCCGAGCGGCAGGTGCGGTTTCGTACCACTCACTGCACCGGTTCGGCAATCACCCAGAGATGACACGGAGCCCGTTCGGCTCTGTTTCGTAGTACACGTTGCCCACGGGTGCCCACTTCTGGAGCGCGATATGTAGGGCTTCGGCCTCGCTGCTCCACGGCCCCCCGACCTGTTTCAGTACGGTCGAGCCATCGTACTGATAGAGCAGGTATTCGGTACGATCGCGGCGGTCTTGACGTTTCAGGACCAGGTCGCGCGGCTGCAAGGTTGACATGGTTGTTGGCCGGATCTTAGCTCCGCAATTCCGTTTGTTTGCACGGAAACCGGCGAACGTTGCACAGAGAATGCGGGCGACCCGATGAACGCGCGTGGTAGAGGCGGTTGGTGGCTTCAGGCTAGGCGGCGCGTGCCGTCGACCCTGCGCCGCGTCAGGCGTCACTGCCTCATGGCGCCTGACGCGACGGCAGCCATCAGATAGCAAGCGCTCCCTGTGAGCATCGCGGTCTGAAACCCGAACACCAGCGCGATGACGATGGTCCCGACCGAGCCAATCACGGACATGACGCCGTTGAGCCCCCAGTAGAACGGGGGCGGGGGCAGGGATCCCTGGCCCGTGCGGCGCAGGCCTTGAGGAAACGGCATGCCCATGACCAGGCCGAGCGGCACGATGCAGGCCACGGCGATCGCCAACCGCGCACTCAGTTCAAGTGGCAGGAAGGCCGGAACGAACCGCGGCAGCCCGAAGGCCATCGCGCCGCTGAGGCTGGCCACGGCAAGGCAGGCCGTCCACATAGGGACGCGGGCGCTAAGCCCGCTCCCGATGCCGCCGGCGGCCAGAATCGTGCACAGCAGAATCGACAGGGTGAAGATGGGGTGGCCGAGGAGCAGCGTGAAGTACTGCAGGAGCGCAAGCTCTACGGCGATGAAGCCCGCGCCCAGGCAGGCGAAATAGACGATCGACGCCGTGTACGGCCGGAGCCGCTGGCCTTTCGGCTTGCCGAAGGCCACGCAGATCCCCATGAGCCCCAGAACGGACCAGAAGAGAGGACCCAGCGCCTGCTGCATCGCGTACGGCATCCCCCAGGGACGCTCGGTCGCGAAGTAGAAGGGACTGTCGTCGAAGACCGGTCCGATTCGGCGAGACGACTCCGCGACGACCTGCTCCAGCGTCTTCCGGCCGGAAAACAAATCGTCGTACGGCGGATCCGCGTGGCGGCCGGGGACGATCACTGGATCGGCGAGCGTCCAATCCATGATCTCGGCTCTTTCCGCCTCCGTAAACGGACGCTTCCGCAGCATGAAGAGCATCTGCGCCGGACTCCCAGGCGCGGCTGGCGTCTCAAGTAGTGCCACAATTCTTTGCGACGCCTGTTCGACGCCAAGGAGCGCGACGGCGTTGGAGACCAGGCGTGGAATATCGGCTTCCCACCGCAGAATCGCCAGCACGCCGTCATCGGCAAGACGGTCGTAATACGCCTGGAACGCCTCGGTCGTGTACAGGTAGTTCTCCGAGAGCGAGAGCCCACCCGACGCCACCAACGCCCACGTGTCCACGAATCCGAGGAAGATCACGTCGAACGTCCGATCCGTGCGGCTGATGAAGGTGCGCCCCTCGCTGTAGATGACCTCGACCTCGGGTCGGTCGTAGAGGTTGCCCGCCCGCTCGCCGTAGTGGCGCACGAACTCGATCATCAACGGGTTCAGCTCGACGGCCGTGACCCTGCGGCTCCCGGACGCGAGCGCGACGAGGACGTCCGATCCGCCGCCTGGACCGATGATGAGCGTCTCGGCGTCAGGCGCAAACCGAAAGGGCAGGGCGCGGTACCACTCGCGCAAGGATCGGATGCTGTCGATCCGTCCGTTCCACTCTCGGGCGTCGGTCCACGCGTCGGAGTCGATGTACAGCCTCGCGAGGTTCGGCGAAGGGAAGCCTTCCACGGCATCGATGCGCGAATAAGCGTTCCATCCGGTCTGGGTCACCCGCGTACCGGGCGTCTCCTGCATGTGCCGCTGCATGGCTTTGAGCGCGCTCGGTGTGACGCGGAAGAGACCGCTCCGCTCGTTCGAGACAGCGGCCGCCAGCGCGACAACGGCCCCTGCGATGGCGAGGACGCGGTACCGCCGCGACAGGCAGACGGCGGCGCCAAACGGCGGAACCGTGGCGAGCAGGAGCGTGATCTCGCCGCCGACCTTCTCCAGGAGAAACGTGACAGCCAGCGCCCCCAGCGACGCACCACACAGGTCCGCGAGATAGAGCCTGGCGGACGTGTCTCGGTGCAGATGGAAGATCATCGATAGCACCATCCCGGCCAACAGGAAGGGCAGGAGCGGCGCGACGAAATACAGCGCCAGGCGCTCCAGGCGAAATGGGAACTGCACGATCAGCCAGAGGCAGAACGGTATCGTCACCGCGTAGAGCAGCGTGAGCAGCGCCGCCTTCTCCATCGTCGGCACGATGATGCGCCGCCGGAGAAGGTGTAGCACCACGCCACCCAGCCCCCAGCCTAGCAGCGCCACGGAGACCGCTATGAACGTGTAGTGATACCAGATGGTCGCCGAGTAGACGCGCGTGAGGCCGATCTCGAAGATGAGTCCCGAGAGCGTGATGAGAAAGACGGCGGCGTGAACAGCCATTGGCGCTACAGCCTATGGGCCGCACGGCGGAAGATCAAGACAGTGGAAGTGCGCGCCGCGAATGGAACGCAGGGCGGCACGGGTGACGTGCCGCCCCTTTCCCCACAGCAGTTGTGAGATCCTACCGGTCGTTGGTCGACTCGTGCTGCACTTCGATCGGCATCAGCGCGGCCTTGATCGCGGCTGCCCAGATACTGTTGCCCTTGTCGTTGAGGTGCAGGCCGTCATTGATGAAGACGTCGTCCATCACCGTGCCGTCCGCTTTCAGGAAGGGGGTGGCGACATCGATGAAGTGCAGTCGGTTGTCGCTGGCGGCGATCTGCTTGTAGAGCTCGTTCGTCTCCTGCGCCTCGTTCCAGACCGACACGCGGGCCAGGCTCGGTTTCACCGACAGCACATACACGCGCGTGTCGGGCAGGTCAGCGTGGATCTTCGCGATGATCTGCTTCAGCTCGCCGGCGATGGTCATGGGAGAGACGCCGTTGTTGGTGTCGTTGTCCCCTTCGTAGATGAGCACCGCGCGTGGGCTGTAGGGATTCACCAGGCGGTCGACGTGTTCCAGCACGTCGGCCATGGTGCTGCCGCCGAACCCCCGGGGGACGACCGTGAGCGGGGCCAGATCGGCCTCCATGGTGCGCCAGCGCGCAAAACTGGAACTGCCGGTGAGGACAATGGCGCCCTTGGGCCGCGAGGCCGCGTCGTCGTCGAACGCCTGCATGGCGTTTTCCCAACGGCTGGCGGTTGCCGTCGTCTGCGCCGCCGCCGGTGCCACGAGGGCGACGATGAGTAGAAGCGCCGCAGAGGCCGTCGCATATCGAGTTTTCATTTCACCCTCCAGGGTCATCGAAGCAGCAAGACGAATCACAACATTATAGAAGCGAATTTGGTAGCGAACGATAGGCGGTACCAGTGGTCGAAAGTCTACCGAAGGCCTGTTCTGCGACGCTGGCCTCTCTCCGACAGCGGCTACTCCTCGCTACTCCTCCGTAATGTCCGCCGAGATGTCGAGATCGATGCACCCTCGCACGCTGTTCGCGGCCGGGCACTTGGCGGCATGCGTCGCCATCGCCCGATCGGCCTTCTCGCGGGTGCCCGCCGGAATCCGCAGGCGATAGCGCACACGAATCCGCGTGATCCGCAGCACGTGATCAACTGCTTCGATGTCGCCCTCGACATCCGCCTGGATCGTCTCTCTGGTCGCCGGAATCTGGCGCACTTCCAGTGCGCCTGCTAGGGTGCCCAGCAGTCAACCACCGACCGCGCCAACCATATAGTCGAGCGTGGCCGGCACGTCTTCATCCGGTTCGACCCCATAGAACGCCTTGATCCCGCCGTGGACCCCGAACCGGATCGGCTCGCTGAAGCCCTCCAGATACGCATGTCGCAGCGGTCCCTTGATTCGTTCGAGCCGCAACCGGCTCGTGTGTACCACGTTCGCCATCAGATCCTCCTGACCTCACCCACGCCCGTGTATCGTACGGCATCTTCGCTATGAAAGTCAGGAGTCCTTCTGGAATCATTGTTCTATCGCCTCGCCGTGGACTAGCCCGCATTATTCACGAGTGACTGAGTTGCTCGTCGTGCAGGCGTTTTCGAGTGTGATGACGCAGATGGACGCTGGCGTCATGACGATTGAGGCGATGAGACGGCCGGTCGGTTGAGGCCACGGGGCCGGGGACCGGATCGGCGTGGTCGGGGGCGACACCTCCGGCGCGAGGACCGCGTGGTGGCGATGGCAGGAACGGGTTACGCGGGGGCGGCGCCGAGCGCGCGGGCGAGACGCGCCCACGAGACGGCGTCGGGATGGGATCGCGGGAAATGCAGGACGATCCGGCGGACCGACCGCACGACCTGCACCCCGATCGTGATCAGCGCCTGCCGCAGCCGAGGGACTTGCGCCCCGCGGAGCGCGGTCCGGTCCGCATGGAGTTGCAGTTCTTGGAAGAGGACGAACGCGGCCGCCGTCAAGGTGACGCGCAACTGATTGGCCCAGAAGCGCGTACAGCTGGTGCGCCCGAAGGCGAGGGCGTGTTTCAGTTCCTTGAAGCGATTCTCACTGTCGCCGCGGGCGCAATACACGTGGGTGTAGATCCACTCCGGCGTTTGGCGCAGATTCGTGATGACGAAACGCGGGTTATCGCGCGGCACTCGTCCGTGGTGCCACACCACTTCGGCTTTGATAATGGTGCGCCGGGGCACCGCCCAGGTGCCCGCCTGATACGCCGCCTCCGCATAGGCAGTCGCGGTCTCTTGGGTCGTGGCGACGACCGCCCGGAGCGGCGCGACCGCCGGCTCGGCGTGCCGCGTGAGGACCGCGTTGTTCCCCATGGCGACGACATACTCGACCCCGGCCGCCTCCAGGTGGTCAAAAATCTCCGGCGTAGCGAAGCCCCCATCCAGCCGCACGCGGAGCCGGGCACGGGGAAAGGCGCGCCAGAGTTTCGGGAGCAGCCGCTTCAGCAGCCCCACCGCGCCAGCCGTCCCCGCCGCGTTGCCCGGGCGGAGGATCGCGGCGACGAGGTACTGCCGTGCCTCATCGTCAAAGGTCAGGCTCGCCACGAGTGGCAAGTAGCACCAGTGATCATAGAAGCCATTGAAGAAGGTGAGTTGCTGCGCGCCGTGGGTCTCGTCTTCGGTGACATCGAGGTCGATCGTGATCAGGCGAGCGCCCCGTCGCCGGCGGCGATGGCGGGCCAGCACCCGGTCGGCGAGCGCGTCGCTCATGGCGCGCAGCATCCGCGGGGCCGCCGTGCGCTCGAACCGCGAGATCGTCGGCTGCGACGCCAAGCGGCCGCCCTCGATCGGGTCGCGCCCCAGCAACAGTTTGTGGATCGGATCGTCGGCGAGTCGGTCAGCGTCATTGCCATCGGGATGGCCACACGCGATCGCGAAGACACGTTGCGCGATCAGATCGCTCACCCCGTGCGTCACGCGCGCCGACGCGCGCGCGTCGGGGACCGTCGCCGTGAGGGCGGCCAGCAGGCCGAGCCGTTGATCGGCGGCTTTAAGCAGCACCGCGCCGCCGTCCGAACTCGCGTGAGGCTGATCGAACGTCGCCATCACGGGTCGGTCGAGCAGATCAGGAAACAGAACAGTCTGTGTTATCGTTTCGTCGTTCAAACCAAGCGCCTCCGTCGTGGAAAAGGTCCATCAGCACGGCCTTTGTACCACGGGGAGGCGTTTGTGTTTCTACGCGATCGCGATCGTTAATGAATTATTCAGGCTAAAGGGCACGCTTGGACCTCATACCCTTGCACAAACTCGTTCACTGTCTTCAAGAGATCAAATGACAAGCTGGTCTGGCCTTCAAAAAAACGTAGTTCTTTGGCGCGCGTAAACAGCCAGGCGCTGAGCCCTTCTTCAACTACGATGGCTCGGCCACCGTCTTGAGCTTCATCTATCACTGTACCGCCACGGATTTCTTGGACAGCCGGGTGAGTGTATTCACGCGGCCGTGGTGAGCGCAACCGCGCGACGGACGACGGCGGGTGCGCGGAAGCCGAGTCGCTCGATCAACCACTGCTGGTTATAGGTCTCCTTGAAGGTGCGCAGCGCCTGCTGCAAGTCCTCGACATCCGTAAAGTGGCGCACCCACAGCAGCTGTTCCTTGAGGGTGCGGAAGAACCGTTCGATGCAGCCGTTCCCCTCGGGCTGGCGGACGAAGGCCGGTGATGACACGATGCCGAGGTGACCTGCCGGCTTTCTTCGGACCAGTGATTACTGGAGAACAGCGCCAGTTGAAGTTCGTCGTGCGTCTCCGTGTTCTTCCTGGTCAGCGCGAGCCGGCATTGCCGACGAGCGCCCTCCGTCATCCGAGCCAGCCCTGAGCTGCGCCTTGAACTCGGCTGGCGTCAGATAGCCAAGGCTTGAGTGCGGCCGCACCTCGTTGTAGTGCTGTCGCCACTGCTCGATCCCGACCTTCGCGTCCATGCGGTTCCGAAACCACTGGAGGCTCAGGAACTCGTCGCGGAACTTCCCGTTGAACGATTCGTCGGTGGCATTCTGCCACGGCTTCCCCGGGTCGATCAGCGCCGTGTCAATGCCCGCGTCACCGAGCCAGCGCAAGATGGCGGTGGCCACGAACTCCGGTCCGTTGTCCGACCGCAGGTGCCGCGGGGCGCCGTGCACGCTGACCAGCTGGGCGAGCACCTCGATCACGCGCCCAGAGCGGATGCCGCCGGCCACGTCAATCGCCAGACATTCGCGGGTCCACTCGTCGACGATCGTCAGGCATTTGAGCGTCTGCCGATTCGCACAGGTGTCGAACACGAAGTCGTACGCCCACACGTGGTTCCGGGCGGTCGGCGGCAGCGGCCGGGGCCGTCCCGTGGCCACCCGGCGCCGGGGGCGCCGCCGCGGGACCTGCAACCCCGCCTGGCGCCAGAGCCGATGCGTGCGATCGGGGCTCATCACGTGCCCCTCTCGTCTCAGGAAGATCCGGATCCGGCGATACCCATAGCGGGGATACTGGGCCGCCAAGCGGCGCATCGCGGTCAGAGCGGGGGCATCCCGCACCGCCAGCCGCGACTGATAGCCCAAGGTCGACCGCGCCACCGAGAGTACGGCGCACGCGCGGCGGTCGGACAGACCACGTGATCGGGTATACGCGACCTGCTGCCGGCGCACGCGTGCGCCTACCATTTTTTTCGCGTGATCTCCTTGAGGACGTCGATCTCCAGGTCCCGGTCCGCCACCATCTTCTTCAGGCGGCCGTTCTCCTGCTCGAGCTGGCGCAAGCGCTTGACGTCGGACGGTTCCAAGCTGCCAAAGTGCTTCCGCCAGCTGTAGATCGTCTGGCCGCTGACACCGTGCTTCTTCGCCACGTCCGGGACCGGTTTCGTGTCGGCCTCCCGGAGGATCGTGACCATCTGTTCTTCGGTGAATCGGGTCTTCTTCATGGCTCCCTCACTTTCCGAGGGCGCCATTCTCTCAAGCGTCAGCTGGTCCGAAAAATGGCAGGCAGGTCAGAGGAACCGGAGCTCGGCGTGAAAGTCGTTGCTCATGTACTGACTGCCGTGGTCGTGGCGCATCGTGAGCCCGCTCGCCACGCCGGCGGCCATCGTCCCGAAGTGATCTCGGACGCCCTGGCGCACCGGCTCCAACGCCTCGAAGCGCGTGCCGTACTTCGCCGCGTGTAGTCCCACACATTCGGCCGTGCAGTGATCGATCGCCCCGAAGATCGTGACGTGGCCGTCCGCCAGCGTCACGGTGGCCGTCGCATCGGTGCCCCACATCACGTTGGGACTGGCGGTGACGATGGTGCCGTCGTGGGGACGGGCGGCGACCGGCGTGGGCAGCCGCGCGGGGCCGAGCAAGTCGGCAGCGCGCATCACGACCAACGTCCGACGTTTCGACGTGCGCAGACCCTGCACCCGCAAGCGCGCCCAGATCTTGCGGTGCCCTTCGCCGTGGAACGGACTCGCGGCGATCACGGCCCGGACCGCGGCCGTCAGCGCCGCATCCGACTGGGGCGGCTTGGGTCCGCGCTTGGCCACCGGCGTCGGCCGGGCGCGCCGGGTCCGTTGCGCGTAGACCGTCGAGCGCGGCACCTGCCACACGCGCGTGACGCGGGCGATGCCGTACGGCCGGTGGGTGGAGGGCGAAGTCGCGTGACTCATCGCTTCGACCTCCACCAGCCCAAAGGGCGGCCGGCCTCCAGGTGTCGAATCTTCTCGGCCAGCAACGCCTTGTCGGTGGCGAGATCCGCCACGACGCGCTTGAGCCGCCGCGTGTCCGCGCCCTCGACGGCGACCTCGCGATGCTTGAGGCGGGCCTCACCGCCGGCCACGAAGTCGTCACGCCACTGCGAGAGCTTCGCCGCCGTCACGCCATGGCGACGACTGAGGCTCTCGAGTGATTCCCCCTTGAGGACCTCGATGACCACGGAGACTTTTCGTCGCGCGGACCACCGCCCCGTGCCGACGAGCGCCCACGAGGCTGAGGCCTCTGCGGTCGCCCTCCGGGCTCCCTCCGAGGCCTCAGCCTCGTGCTGTTTTCCCTTGGACATAACTCATTCTCCTTCTCGCAGAAGGCTGTCCAAAGAAATCGTGGGGCGCGGGAAGCTTCATCTATCACTGTGTCGCTCTTGCGCTTATGCTTAATCAACGCCCGAAATGTGGGCGACCAATGCAACACCGCCGCATGAGCAAAATGAAACACGTCGTGGAAACGGTAGCCGTCTGGATCCAAAATGTTGTCGGTTAATGGGTTTCCAATAAAGACGCCGTTCCATTGAAGGTAACTCTGGCCGCTCTTTCGCTGTCTGATGTGTATCTCGAATAGGCTGGGCAATCTCTCGTCTTCGCCAAACTCAGAATCGAACACGGGCAATACCTGACGATCAGGTTCGAGAAACCGCCCGCGCGTCTTCGCAATGTTTTGATTGACGACACGCGAGAACGTAAGCCGGGCGGCTTGAAGAGCTTGGAGATAGCTGCGAGCGAAAGCATCAAGCAGCTCGTCAGTGCGAGAGCGATCACTGACCAAGATTAAGAGTTCAGTCGCCGCCCTGCCGAGCTCAAGCAGTGCATCATCGAGTTCCCTGAGTGCAGGCGCCGAAGCCACGTAAACTATTGGGCCTGCTGGAGTGTCACTGGCAGCAACAGTCTTGGTGTAGTCCTTAGCCGCTCGGGCCAAAACGTCCGGTAATTGATGACCGAGACGTCTGGCAAGTGCTGCAAAGTACCATAGAACATCGCCGAATTCCTCCTCTGCGGCTGACTGATATCCAGTGTAGGCCTCTTTTTCGCGATGGAGCTTCTTGACCGGCGCCATGACACTCCCGACTTCGCCATAAAGACCCATCAACACAGGCCGTAGATCATCAGGAGGCAGTCGATCCGTCAAGCAGATCAAGTCGACGTAGACCTGCAACTCAACAGCTCCGCCTGCTGCCTCTGTCGTCATGGTGTCTTTGGCCAATCCAAAGGGCGACCGACGCAACCTACCGTTTCCAGCGAGCCAATCCACTCGACGAACATTGCTTCCATACTTCGCGGAAAGTTCTTCTTGAACCCGATCCCAATGCAGAGATCGTGTCCATCAAAGTCACGAAAGCGATCGGGCACCCGTGGCCCGGATCCGCCCCAGTAAGCGAAATGGGTGGCGAGCAGGACGCGATCCGTTTTCGTGTCGTTACGGATATTGCGAGGATTCGGACTGCCGTCGGCGAGACTGTGATGCGAATCCAATTGGATCCAATGACCGTCATCCCGGTGGTAGATATTGTCACCAAAGGCGTACTTCCTACTAGCAGCCCGTGGTTAAAGGTCGCCTTCTGACGCGCCAACAGGTAGCAGCTCGAAACGATGATTCGGCGTAAAAACGGACGCCTGATCGTCGGATGGCGTGTGGTGGTCGCGCCAGCGGCGCTCCACGCGCGTCCACAGCGCGATGACGAGCGCCACAATCGTCGCCAGGTGGCCCTGCAGGCTCCGCGGCGTGCCGACGCCGACGAGCGACCGCATCAAGAGGCCCAGATTGAAGCCGCCGATATGGACGAGTAAACGTTTCAGGATGTTGGTGTGCCCTCGCAGATGCGTGCGCCGCATCCCACCGGTTTCAGAGAGATGCGCATTCGGTCGTTCGAGATACTCACTCCGTCGACGCGACAAGGCCAACCCACGCACGCCCCGGATGCGTCGACGATTCGCGTACACCGCGTCGCGCGCCGCCGCCTGGTGCGTCCAGTTGCGCCGGCCGCGATCGGGCTCCGCGATATAGGTCCGCAGGTCGAGTGTCGCGAGATCCACCAGCGTCTGATTACTGTGGTATCCCTTGTCGGCCACGACCTCGTCGATGATCGCCGTGTGCCCGTCGGTCGCCACCGCCACGGCTTCGAGCTCTTCGGCCGTCGTGGTGACCGTCTCCGCGATCGTCGTCGTATCGCCCTGATCGGCGCCCTGCACCGTCACGCCCACGATCGCCCCAGTCTCCAGGTCGACGGCGTGCTCAGCCTTGTGGGCCAGATGCGTACGCCCGTCCTTCATTTTCGTGATCCGCGCATCAGGGTCGTGTGGATGCCGCCAGTCGGTATTGCAGCCCTTCTTCGGGCGCTTGCGATCAAGGCGCGCTAAGTCCGCCCGTGTCGGCGTCTCGATGCCCGAGGCCTGTGCGAGCCGCGTCAAGAACTCCTGATACGTCTCGCCGGAGTCGCGGCGCACGATGCTCCGCAAGGCGGCATTGGCTTCGAGGGTCGTGGCATCGATCCCGATCGTCTTGCCCTTCACGCGATCGGCCGTCGCCAGCACCTGCAGGATCCACGTGAAGACCGCCCGGTGCGTCTCGAGGTCGATCAGCCGCCGCGTCCGGGAGATCGTCGAGTGCTCGGGTGTCGCCTCATCGAGGCCCAACCCGAGAAAGCCGCGCAGCGCCAGCGAGTCGGCAGTCCGCCAGGCGATCCCACGCTCCGAATCGATGCCCTCGAAGTACCCGATCAAGAGCAGCCGGAAATAGGTCCCCGGCAGCAGACTGGGACGGCCGACCGTCGCGGCGTAGAACGGGGCGCACTGCGCCTCGACGCACGCGTCGAACGCGTGCGTGTCCAGGACCTGATTTAGCCGCTGATAGAACGGATGCCCGCCCGTAACCGGCAACGCGTTCGTCGCGATCCACAATCCGGGTGTCCGTGCCCGGTCCTTACGTCGACTCATGGCCATGCGGGAGTGTAGTACGCGGGATCAGTCGTGTCGATCCCTTTCGGCCCTTTAACCACAGGCTGCTAGGCGTCAGGCGCCACGCCACGTGGCCTCAATCCTGGATGCAGCGAGAAAATTGGAAATTCGAGACGCACAGGTTCCGCATCCAAGGGACTAGCGGACCTCCACGCACACGCCTTGTAGCGGCATGTGCAACCAACGTCCCAGCACGTCGCGACCGGTTGCGCGCTGCAACACGTCTACATAGGCCTCGAGTTGCGCGCCATACGAAGCCGCTACGGTGAGTGCTTCTGCGAGTGTACCGCTGAGGCACTTGTGATCGACTAGCACTAATCCCTCGCGAGTCTCCAACACTAGGTCCGCGAATCCATGCAGTTCACTGCTATCCGACAAGCGCCGCCGCAACGGCCACTCGCGTCGCCAGGTAGCACCGGGCCAGTGGTGTCCGGCCCAAGCGCGCAGCGAGGCACCTGCGCGTGCGAGGTCCTCCGCACGTAGCGAACCCTGCACGGAGAAAGACTGTAGCAACCGGCCGGCCATCGCGACGCGCTCAGCTTCACTCAGATCATCGCCGTCGGCGGCGAAGAACGCGTGGCAGGCGTCCCCCAGCGACGTCGGGTCCGCACCCACTGATACGGGAACGGCACCACTGAGGCTCTCAGGCTCACCCAGCGTACCAACGCCAGACAGACTCGACGGGCTCACCGTGGTCGGCGGGAACTGGCGTGGGTCGCGTACCACATAGCTCGAGCCGGGCTCGATCGCCACGGGCACCGGGCTGCTCGGGGTAGTAGCACGCACACGTATGTTCATCACACGCCCCGCCCAGCGGGCAACCTCATTGCTATCCGGGTCCGCGAGCAACCGCGTGCCATTCGGGCCCGTCAGTATACCCAGCGAGCCGTCCAGCAATTTGCCGTTCTTGCTCGCCAGCACCAGTACGTCGCGCGCGCGCGTCCAGCCCACATACAGAAGCCGCAGGTTCTCGCTCGCCGAACGCTTCGCCTCTGCCAAATACTCGACGCCGTTCCTCACGGCCGTGTGCAGCATCGCGTTGCCTTTGTAGTTACTCGGTATGCCGCGACCAACGGGCTTGGGCTGGAACGGATCCGGCCAGTACCGGATCCACCGTCCGCCGAGCGGATCCTCGAACGAGAACGTGTCGCGTTCGCCTACCACACGGACGCCGAAGGCGTTCGGCTCGCGGTTACTGTCGAGTCCGTACAGCACCGTCACCGGCCACTCCAGGCCTTTTGCACCATGCAACGTGCTCACCGTTACCGCGTCCTGTCCGCTCGGCGTGGCTTGCTCATCGCGATCGTTATCGGCCAGCGATTCGAGGTGCGTCACGAGGCCGGCCAGTGTGGGGGTTCGGCGTTCGGCTTCGCACAGGTCAGCGTATTGCACGGCCTGCGAGCGCAGCCGGTCGAGGTTGGCGAGCCGCTGCGTGTCGGAGCCCCAGCGCAGACATAGCTCACGCGCACCGACCTCGTCGAGCGCGGCGTCGAATGCCGTAAGTAGTCCTGCCGTCGGGTTTGCTTTGCGAGTTGACGCAATGCGCGTGACCTCGGCGAGGTCTTGGAACGGGCGTCCCTTCGCGTCGAGCACTTGGTTCAACCATGCATTAGGGTCATGCGGCAAGCTCACCAGCCGGCCCAGTTCGGCTGTTGCCAGCGCGTCACGGCCATCCACCCACAGGCGCAGTGCTGCCAGCGCCACGCGGGCCTCGAGCGTGGCGATGAGTCCCGGCCGCCCGAGGACCGCGGACACACCCAACTGTTCCAGTGCCGCTCCCACGCGGCGCGCATCGTTGTTAGTGCGGCACAGGATGGCAACATCCGCCGGCCGCGGGATGCGCACCGCGTCTCTGATCGAGTCACGCACCTTCACCGCGTCATCAGACAACAGTTGTGCCACGGCCGTGGCGAGCGCTCCAGCTTCTTCGTCCTTACGGCGGGCACTCAGTCGCCACACCTCGACCACGGGCCCGAGGGTGTCCGGGTCGGCGGTGGACGGAGCGGGAGCTAGTCTCACGCGCGCCGCCGGGATGCCCTGCGCGCCGAACGCCGGTGTGAACACGTCGGACGTGAGCCGCACGAGTTCGGCGCGACTCCGCCACGAGTGCCCTAAAGCGCTTTTCAAATAGGCCTTGTACTACCTGGGGCGGTCGTGGTACTTCTGCGCGCACCGATGCAGGAGGCCCGATGCGTGCCTATTCGATGGATCTGCGAGAGCGGGCGCTCCTCGACAGCGATGCCGGGATGACGGCGGCCGAGGTGGCGGCGAAGGGCGTTGTTGCACGAATCGTCACTGGCCCGCACGATGCCCACCGACAGGATCCTCACCTGCCGATGCGATACGACACTGGTCGGCCGAGGGCGATCATCCGATTGAGGATCTCACAGCCGAAGACGGCCTCACTCCCCTGCCCAGCTGGACTCCGGGCGCGAAGACCATCGCCGATGATGGACTTGTAGCGGAAGAACGCGTTCTCCACCCGGCCCTGACGATGGTACCCTGACACCTTCTTCCAACGACGCTGGCCGAGCGTCTTCACCAACGTGATCGTCCGATCCCGCGCGGGCGACCGCGGGCCGTGGCCAGATATGTTCGCCGTCTTGGCCGGTGGGATGACGACCGTCGCACCCCGCGCCGTCGCCGTTTCGTAGACGGCGACCGTGTCATAGGCGGCGTCAGCGGTGATGCGCACGAGAGGACCCTCGACCGCAGTGAGCAGATCGAGGGCGGTGGTCGCATCATCGCCCGTCTCCTCGGTCAACGTGTGGACACGGATCACGCCTGCCTGATCGACGCCAAGGTGGAGCTTCCGCCAGCCACGTCTGCCGCGGCCACCGTGTTTCGCTGCGGCCCACTCGCCTGCCCCGACGATGGACAGACCCGTGCTGTCGAGCACGAGATGGATGCTCTCGCCGGGCGGGACCGGTCGCAGACGGCGCCGCAGATGCTGACTGCGCCTGGAGAGCGTCGTATAGTCAGGGGCGGAGAGGTCGAGGCGCATCATCCCGAGCAGTGCGTGCAGGAATCCTTCGGCTTGGCGCAGCGGGAGATGGTAGAGGAGCCGCAGGGTCAGGGCGGTCTCGATGGCGAGATCCGAGTAGCGCCGCTGCCCGCCCCGCCGGCCACTCCGGCCGGGCGTCCAGGCCGCGATCGCTTCCGAGGACACCCACACCGTCACATCGCCGCGTCGAACGAGGGCCTGATTGTAGGCCGCCCAGTTCGCTACCCGATACTTCGTCTTATACCTGGGATGAACCTTCGACTTCATCCCCGTAGTGTGGCTCCTGCGGAGGGTCCCGAGAAGTGCGGGCCACGCCGCCCCACCCGCAGCGGGTATTCATGCAACAACGCCACCACACGACCAGGCCGACTGCACCGAGAATTCTGGCCGTGTCTTCGAGGACCAGCGCGACCTCGCGCACATCCAGGGCTCGACCGAGCCTGGTGCACAACTGTGCCGCCGCTGAAAGACTGATCTCCGCGCGCACTCCCGTGTCCTCGGGAGGTGGATCGCGATCGGCCGAGAAATGGGTCTCCGGCCGGACGGGCCCTGGGTCAGCCAGCCCATCATCTGGCGTTGTTGCATGAATCGGAACTAGCCCGCACTGGCGCTCCAGGGTCCAGCAACCGACCCGGCCTCGGCGATTCGCTAAACTAATCACGGTCGATTTGTTGCACCATACGGGGTCCCGAGAAGTGCGGGCCACGCCGCCCCACCCGCAACGGGTATTCATGCAACAACGCCCCAGCTCGACGACGAGTTGCGGTTCCACCTGGAGATGGAGCGCCAGGAGCTGGTGTCTCGCGGACTCGATCCGGATGCGGCGACCCTCGCGGCCCGGCGCGCGATGGGCAACCTGCCGCTCACCCGCACCCAGGTGCGTGACGTCTGGATCGCGCCGTGGCTGCAGGACGTCCGCTACGGGCTGCGGACGTTGCGGAGGCACCCGGGCTTCGCCGCTGTCGCGATCGCGACCCTCGCGATCGGTATCGGCGCCTCCACCGCGACCTTCAGCATCGCCGATGCCGTGCTCATGCGGCCTTTGCCCGTGCAGGAGCAACGGAACCTGTCGGTGCTCTGGGGCGTCGATCCGGCCGTCGGAGCGGGGCGCGTGCCGGTTCCTTACGGCGCGTTCAGGGGATTCGTGGACGCCTCGCCGAAGACGCTCTCCGCCGTCGCCGGGGTCGACTATCACGGCGCGGGCCGCCTTCCCGTCCACGAGCAAGGGGAGGGCGTGAACCTGAGGGTCGCGTTGGTCACCAGGAATCTGTTCAACGTGCTCGGCGTCACGCCCCTGCTTGGCCGCAACATCCGGGCGGACGATGACAGCGTGGCCGCGGCGCCGGTGATCGCGATCAACTACGAGCTGTGGCAGCGCCGCTACGGGGCGAATCCCTCGGTGCTTGGCCGCGTGCTCACCATTCGAGGGCAGGCGGCGACGATTGTCGCGGTGATGCCTCGTGGGCGGACCCGTTCATCGACCCAGAGGGCTACAGCGCCTACATCGACAACGCAGAGGCAGAGTTCCGGCAAGGGTGGGTGTACTAGCAGCAGTACGGCGTTGTGGCGCGTGCTCCGAGCCGTCTGATGAAACGTGCTGACGGGTTGATCTTGACCGCAGCCGTGAGCCGCGCTCGGCGCTCCGGCGGCCAGTCCGGACCGGAAACACGAACCTGTTCGACTTGACGCCGCTCTTAGACAGGCTTCGGGCGGCTCGAAGGGGTCTGAAGACTATCATTCCCGTGAGGCCGGTGCGGCGGCGTCCATCACGCAGAAAACCGGGCCGAGCGTCGTTTCCCGCGAGCGAGATTCGCTCGGCGAAAGCCCCAGAGATACGGATTAGATTAGGTATAGTTCCCTCACGACCAGCGGGTCGGCTGTGTTCGGCCCCCGACTCTCAGAACGAGGACCCGAAGCCATGACACTCCTCCAGACACCTGTGACACCTCGCGGCGCCCTTGCTCTCGGTCGCGCGTGTCCGCCATGCCTGGCTCTCGTTGCGACACTGGTTCTCGGCACCGTGCTCGCGGAGGCCCAGACCCTGCCCCCGGGCGTGGAGCAGGGACCGTCGATCGCAGGCATCACCGAGTACTCATTTCCGAACGGCCTGCGTGTCCTGCTCCTTCCGGATCCCGGAAGCAGCACGATCACGGTCAATGCCACCTACCTCGTCGGTTCCCGTCACGAAGGCTATGGCGAAACCGGCATGGCCCACCTGCTCGAGCACCTGCTCTTCATCACGAGCACGAACGGCGTCGAGATCAAGCAGGAACTGGAGGACCGCGGGGCGCGATGGAATGGAACCACCTGGTACGACCGCACGAACTACTACGAGACCGTTACCGCGTCGGATGAGAATCTCCGCTGGGCACTCGAGCTCGAAGCGGAGCGCATGGTGAATATGCGCATCGATCGGGACGTGCTCGATACCGAGATGACCGTGGTTCGGAACGAGTTCGAGAGAGGAGAAAACAGCGTCACCCGTGTGCTCGAGCAGCGGGTCATGTCGACGGCGTATCTCTGGCACAACTACGGGAAGTCCACGATTGGCTCGCGGAGCGATATCGAAGACGTCACGGCCGAGAGGCTGGCTGACTTCTATCGCAAGTACTACCGGCCGGACAATGCCGTGCTCGTCGTTGCCGGGCGGGTCGATCCGTCGGACACGCTCGCGAGGATTGCCGAGACGCTGGGGATGATTCCACGCCCGGAGGTCGCCATCGAACCGACCTACACCGTCGAGCCGCCCCAGGATGGGGAACGCACGGTGGTGCTTCGCCGCGTGGGCAGCGGCCAGAACCTGATGATCGCCTATCACACACCCGCCATGGCTCATCCCGACGCCTCCTCACTGGAGGTGCTGTCAGGGATCCTCACCGGTGGCGGCACGGGCCGCCTGGACCGGGCGCTTGAGGATACGGGCAAGGCCCTCTCGATCAGAGCGTCCGCCTACAGCCTGCACGACCCCGGAGTGATACTGCTCTCGGCCACGCTCAACGACGAACAGTCGATCGAGGAGGTCCAGACGATTCTGCTGAACACCCTGGACGACCTGGCGCGGGAAGGCCCGACAGTGGAGGAGGTGGAACGGGCGCGAAGGCGCATCCTCCAGGGCATGGATCGGACCATGGCCGACTCGCGGCGCCTTGCGATGATCATGACTGAATCGGCGGCGGCCAGCGACTGGCGGCTGCTGTTCACGAACTACGAACAAATCCGGCGCGTCACCCGGGAGGACGTCCAGGGCGTGGCCGAGCGCTACCTGAAGGACTCGAATCGCACCGTCGGCACGTTCATCGCGGAGCCGGACATCGAACGTGCCGTCATTCCGGCCGCACCGGGAATTGACGCGCTCCTGGCTTCCTACCCGCCGGACATCAGCGTCGAAGTCGGAGAAGCCCTCGACCCGTCGCCAGCCAGCCTCGAGACCAGGATCGACCGTTCGACGCTCGATGGCTGGTTCCGGCTGGCGCTCCTGCCCAAGCAGACCCGCGGCGGGCGGGTGCAGGCCTCGATAACGCTCCGGTACGGCAACGAGTCGACACTCGTCGGCCGCGATGCGGTCGCCGAGTTGACCGCGGCGCTCCTGCTTCGCGGCACGCAGTCGAAGTCGAGACAGCAGCTTCAAGACGAGATGCAGGCGCTGAACGCCACCATCAACGTCAACGGGGGTCTGACCAGCGTCACGGCGTCGATCTCGACGACCTCGGAGAATCTGATACCGGCCATGCGCTTGGCGACTGAAATTCTGCGGGAACCCGCATTGCCCGAAGCCGACTTCGGGCAAATTCGAGCCCAGCGAGTCGCGAGACTCGAACGGTCGCTCACCGAGCCGGAGTCTCTTGTTGCCGAGACACTTCAACGGAACCTCAGCCCCTACCCCCGAACCGATGTCCGATACGTCCCGACGATGCGCGAGGAGATTGACAACCTACGCGCCGTGTCCCTGGACGACGTGGTCGAATTCCACCAGGAGTTCTATGGTGCTGATCAAGGCGAGCTCGTCGCCGTCGGACAGTTCGACGCGAGCGCCGTCGAAGCGGCCGCAGAGGATCTGTTCGGATCGTGGAGGAGTGGGCAGCCCTACGCCCGTATCGTCAACGATTACATCGACGTTGAGCGCATCGATACGACGCTGGAGACGCCCGACAAGGAGAATGCACGGTTTGCGGCCGGACTGCGGCTACGCATGACGGACTCCGACTCTGATTACGCAGCGATGGTGATGGCGAACTACATGCTCGGGGGCGGCATCACGGCGCGTCTACCCGATCGGATCCGCAATCGGGAAGGGTTGAGCTACGGCGTAGGCTCGAATTTCTCAGCGCCGCCTGAAGGCGATGCCGCCGTATTTTCGGCCTCGGCCATCGCCAACCCTGCCAACATCGCGAAGGTCGAGTTCAGCTTCACGGACGAGTTGACGCGAACCCTTCGGGACGGATTCACCGCCGAGGAACTGGCCACCGCCAAGCAGGCGCTGCTTGACGAACGGACGGGGAACCGGTCCAGCGACCGGGGCCTGCTGAACCTGATGTCCGCGCGCGAACGATGGGGGCGGACGCTCGCCTGGGACGCCGATCTCGATCGGGCGCTCGCGGCCCTGACCGTAGACGAGGTCAACGCAGCGTTTCGCCGGCACATCGACCCGACGGCGATCTCCGTTGTCAAGGGTGGCGACTTCGGCGCAACGGGTCCGCCTCAGTAACGCCGACTGCCAGCTAAGGCTCCCACCGCCAGGCGGCCGGGGTGCCGTTGGGTCAAGAAACGTAAGGATCTAAACGTCGCAACTCGTGTGATTGCCGGTGTGACTACATCTGTGACTCGGCCACCGGAGGGGGGTCATACACGCTGGCGTGGCACAATTCGCCGGTGCGTACGCCCCACCCGCAGAAGGTCTTTCATGCAACAACGCCCCCAAGCGGTGCCGCCTCGCGCAGTCATACCTCCTGCGCCTCCTGGTGGCAAAGAAGCTCGCCCTGGACTGGTCGCCGCAGCAGATTTCGGGGTGGCTTCGCCAGACCCTTCCGAACGATCCTGGTCTCCACGTGTCGCACGAGACGATCTACCGGAGCCTTGGCCGAGTTGTGGTTGTCGGCCGTGAGCAGGCAGGCACCGCCGGGGGCAAACGGGTATGACTCGCCGAGCAGCTTGAGCGCGCCCGTCGCAAGACCAGACAAACCCTGCCCGGATCGCGCGCCAAGCGGGGGGATTCTCGCTCGCTACCTGCGCGTGTCTCCAGCGAGCTGTCCCGGCTGTCTTCGCCTGTGCGTCTCGAATTTCCAATTTTCTCGCTGCATCCAGGATTGAGGCCACGTGGCGTGGCGCCTGACGTCTGGTCTACGCTGTCTCGCGCATGGCTGGCGCTCGAGCGGGGCTTGCCGCGGGTCCTGCGGGTGACGGAACGGAGTACCCTCACCCCCGGACTCTAAACCTCGGTGCTACTCAAGACGGGGGGACGTCGCGGGGAACGCATGTTCGGACCTTATATCCACCAGATTGATCCAGTCCTGTTCGACATCGCCGGGGTGCATGTTTGGTGGTACGGGCTTGGTTTTGCCCTCGGGTTCTTGGAGATTCATCTCTTCCTCAGACGTGGTCATGGTCGGCTCCACCTATCACGCAGGGACGTCTGGAGCCTGAGCCTGTTCATCGCGGTTGGGGTCCTCGTCGGCGGCCGCTTGGTCGAGATCACGTTCGACGAATGGCCTTTCTACCGTGAGCATCTCGGGCTGATTCCCGCCTACTGGCTCGGAGGGATGGCCACCCACGGGCTTATGGTCGGTGGCGCGGTCGGCGCGGGCCTCTTTGCCCTGCTGTACCGGAAGCCGTTCCTGCTCCTGGCCGACACCCTTGTCATTCCGGCGGCGTTGCTCATGGGGATCGGGCGACTCGGGAACTTCATCGACGGCCAAATCGTCGGGGCCGTGACAGAGGTGTGGTGGGCGGTCCAGTTTCCTGATGCGGACGGGTTTCGCCACCCGGTAGTGCTGTACGACGGGGCGAAGAACCTGCTGCTCATGGCGTACCTGCTGCGGGTCAGGCAAGCAAACAGGACGCCTGGTGCGACCGCAGCTCGCTTCGTGTTCTGGTACGCGTTCCCCCGCGTCTTCATCGACTTCTTCAGAGACTATCCAACCCACCGGCTCGCCCTCGGCACGGGGCAGACGCTCAATATCGTGATGGTCCTGCTCGGCGCTGCCCTGTTGTACCGTTCGCGTCTGCGGAGGCTGGGTCGTCTCAAGAGTGGTCTGGCTGCCATTCCATCCTCTAGTGGGTCACTCGACGCGACGCCTCTGATCTCCCAGCGCGTCGCCTTCGTGTCCCTGCTGGCACTCTGCCTGACCATTCCGAGCAACTGGACCCAAGATATCCCGTCCAGGTATGGCGGGCGGCACCCAGGACTGGAGTACTCCTGGCTGTACCCCAGGATCGATACCGCGCCGCCGGCGCCTGCAGACACGGCGATGCCCGATCAGTTCTGAGTCCGTTCGGAAGTCAGTGCGCTCGCTGTTGTCCACAACAGGGGGGGCAAGCCCCCGCGCAGCCTGGCACCCCGCGAGGTACGATCAGCCATCGCGAGCAGGTCCGTGAGGGAGGAGCTTCCAGGCATGCGGCCTGCTGTGGCTATGGAGAACGGGCAACGGTGAGATGACTCGGTCCGTCCTAACGCTCCTCATGTTCGCGACGGTGTCGATTTCCGCCATGGCCCAGTCGACCGCCCCGGACACGGTCGACGAGCCTCGCAGCGGAACCCCGTTCCCTCTCTCGCTCACACCGCCTGGCGGCACGACGCCGCACTGGCTCATGGGCACGGCGATCCGGCAGCGGACAGTCTTTAGGGTGAAGATCTACGCGTTCGGACTCTATGTCGATCCGGAGGGCGCTCGAGCATCTCTTTCCCGGTTTGCCGGCGTATCGGCGCCGACGCTCGAAGACGACGAGAGCTTCTATCGGCATCTCCTCGACCTGGACTTCGACATGACGCTCCGGCTGGTCATGACGCGTACCGTCGATGGCGATGACGTAGCCGAGGCCTTCGACGAGGCCCTGAGACCCCGACTAGTGCGGGCGGTGACAGACACCATTGGCGTTGACGAGCTGGCGGCGCTGGACAGGTTCCGCCGCTACTTCGACGTAAACGAGGTCAGGACTGGCACGGAGGTCGTCTTCTCCTGCGGTCCCGCGGGACGCTTGGCGACCTCGGTTGGCGGAGACGAGCGCCCCCCCATCAACTCAAGGGCCCTGTGCGGGGCTCTGTTTGACGTCTACCTCGGTGAGGATCCGATCTCGGATGACGGGAAGAGGAGTGTGGTCGCCGGATTTCCGGGCTTGTTGGGGTGAGCGGCAGCGGAGCCGTCGAGGCTATCCCTCGACACATCGAAATCCCCGATCGTCTTGTCCGAAAAATCTGCCGGCTGTAGCGGATCAAAAGTCTTGAAATTCAGGATCATAAGTTCTGATAAATCAGCCGATTTAGGCGCGTCAAGCCGCCGTTGCTGTCGAACGGCTCGCCGCTAGTGCAGTGATCGCGAAACTACTTGTACGTAGGCGGACGGTTTGGTACCTTGCGGCCCATGAATCGAGTTGCCGCATTGCCGCTGACCGACGAGCAGCGTGCCACATTGGCGCGCTGGGTGCGCGCCGGCACCACACCGCAGCGGTTGGTCTTTCGCAGTCGCATCGTCTTGTTGGCCGCGCGTGGGATGCCAAGTAAGCACGTCGCGCGGCAGCTCGATACGAGCCAGGATACCGTCCGCTTGTGGCGGCGGCGATGCGCGGCGGGTGGTCCCGACGCGTTGCGGCGCGATGCGCCGGGACGAGGTCGGAAACGGCAGATTGCCGCCGCTCGCGAACAACAGGTCGTCGAGGCAACGCTGCACCGGGCGCCGCCACGCGCGACGCAGTGGAGTTTGCGGTCGATGGCCGCCACCCAGGGCCTGAGTCCCGCGTCGATCCATCGGATCTGGGTCGCGCATGGCCTGCAGCCGCATCGTGTCCGCACCTTCACGCTGTCGACCGATCCCGCGTTCGTCGAGAAGCTGACCGATGTCGTGGGGCTGTACGTGAAGCCGCCGGACAAGACCCTCGTGGTTTGTGTTGATGAGAAGAGCCAGATTCAAGCCCTGCAACGATCGCAGCCGGGGCTGCCGCTGAAGCCGGGCCGAGCCGGGACGATGCCCCACGACTACCAACGACATGGCACGACCACCCTGTTCGCGGCGCTGAATGTCCTCGACGGCACGGTGATCGGCTCCTGCCACGCCCGCCATCGACATCAAGAGTTTCGGAACTGTCTCAACGTGCTCGACGCCGACACGCCGGCCGACATCGACGTGCATGCCATCGTCGACAACTACGCCACGCATAAGCATCCCGCGATTCAGCGGTGGCTGCAGCGGCATCCGCGCTTCCACCTCCATTGCATTCCCACGAGCGCGTCGTGGCTCAATCTCGTCGAAGTCTGGTTCGCCCATCTCACGAAGGAGCAGATTCGGCGCGGGGACTTCCTCGGCGTCCGCGACCTCATTGACGCGATCCAGGCCTACATCCATAACTACAATCAACAGGCTGGCCCCTTCATCTGGACCGCGCCCGCCGAGCGCATCCTGGAGAAAGTCATGAAGTGCCGAGCTGTTTCGGAATCACTGCACTAGCGGTAGGCTTCCCGTCGAATGCGTCGCCGTACCAGCTCGCCAGACCACGGCGTACGTAGCGGTCGGGAGTGCTCGCGGGGACCGCTGGCCTGACGAACGCGTTGCGCTTCTGCGGGTCGTGGTCCTATACCCACGCGGAGCTGAGCCAGGACTCGCCCGGCCTGCTCGAAGGCGGCGCCGATGCCTTCAAGGGCGACCGCCTGTCGGGCGCGCCGCGGCAGCAGGGCAGCCTGCTGGCGTCCTACGGCGTGCGGCACGGCGGCGGCACGGCGCTCGAGCTGCGGGACACAATCTCCAACTGACGCTCAGCACGCAGGGGGATGGAAGTACGCGGAGCTGGAAAATCCCCTACTTTGGTCGCCCGCCCGCTGCAGCGTCTTGATGCTAGTACCTCGTCGCAGTGAATTTGACCGGTTCACTTTCAGGCCTCCCCCTCTTGACCGTGGGCCCAGGCAATCGATCAAAACCACTGCGCCGGGGTACTAGTCCGGCGACGTCTCCAAGCGTGCGGCCGCGCGACGCTCAACCCATGTCCGGAACGTGTCGGCCATCTCCTCGAACGAATCGCCGTCGGCGAGCGACGCGACGACGTCATGGCCATCGACGACCCGAATCGTCGCGCCAAGCGCCACTGTGTCGGTGAAAGGGGGCACGTCGGCCAGGGTGTCGATACGCGCTCGTGCGTCGTCGACGGCCTCATCCGGCTCTCGGTTGACGCGCTGGGCCATGTCGTCCGCTGATAACGGACGGCGGGTCAACCGCTCGACAAACTCGCCGAACCGGCGGAGGTTCCCCTCGCGCCAGTACGAGTCACGAAGGTCCGCGCCAATCCGCCTGTTGTCGGTCAGGTGGCCGTCCCGGTGTTCGAAAAACACCCGCGTCTGGGCTACCGCCATCTCAGCCAGGACGTAGCCATGGTAGTAGGCACTGCTGTCGCTCGACAGGAGGTGCGGCACCGACAGCACTGGCCGGGGGCTCCCCTCATCAAGAAACAGGAGGCGGCGCTCGATGTCGCGCACCTCTTGCAGGACGCGTTCGGCGGTCAGCACGTCGTCGGGGATCTCGTAGATCGCCTTCTCCGCGTAGCAGACCGCCAACATTGACCGCACGGCGAACGCGGCGTGCGGCTGCCCTTGGCGAATCGCTTTCTCGATCAGCGCGAATGGCATCGTCTGGCCGTCGACCGTGTGCGCGTAGCGCGTCTGCCAGTCCGCGTCGGACAGCAGACTGTCGAGAAACATGCTCTGCGTCTCAGCCATCGCTACCGACGAGGGCGCGAACTCCTGCGCGAAGCACGGCGCCGGCATGTCGACGTTCGCGTAGTGGGCGGCGTGTCCCCCTTCGTGAAAGAGGGTCTCGGTGGCGCGTTGCCCCGAGCCCACCATGCCGGGGATAGCGTTCGCCGTGAACTGGATACGCGCCGGGCGCCACGTGCCCCGCTCACGCCACGCGGGCACCGGCCCGTGCATGAACCCGTTCTCGTACTTCCCTTGCCTATCGACGAGGTCGAGGACCAGCTGCGCGCCGCGATAGCCGATGCCGAGGGCGCCAAACGAGCGGCCCCATCGGGCAAGCGAGGCGCCGAACGGGAAATGGAGGTCCTTTGCGGTCGTGACGTCCCCTGACACGGCGAATCGCAGGTTCCACGGTCGAAGGGCATCGTCCCCCTTCAGAGCGGCCAGCTCGCGCAATGAGGCGCGGGTGCGGGCGCGGGTTTTGACCTCCAGCTCGTCGAGCCAAGCGAAGATTTCGGCCTTGGTCAGACCTTCGGTGCGGCGCACCGTGGCGTCGTAGAAGTCGACGCCCCCGAGCAGACGGCCCAAACGGTTCCGCTTGCGCACCAAGTCGAGGAAGCCGTGCGACAGGACGAACGGCTCGATCGTCCGAAGCCCTTCCCACGCTGCTCGTCTCCGTCCCTCGTCGGGATCGGTGGTGAGCATGACCGACAACTCAACCGAGCTGGCGCGCACCGGTCCCTTGGTCGCGTCGACGTATCCGAGTGGCATGTCGCGGCGGAACCTTGAGAGACGGCCTTCGTCCTCGACCAGCTCGCTGTGTAGGTCGCGGGCCTCCGCGTGCTCGATAACCTGCGCCTCGAACGTGCGCCGCCACCCGTCGATCGCCAGCCGTTGCTCGGGTGTCGCCTGGGTCTCGCCCCGTTCGATCGCCGCGACCTCCTCGACGACCATGCGAAGTCGCGCCGGGTCGTGCATGAAGCCGGCGAGCTCACGCTCGCGCTCGTTCAGTGTCGCCTGCCCCGCGTCCGCGTCAGCGAGCAGTCCCATGCGAGCCGTCCAGAAGGCGTTCTCCTTCGCCGTGTGGAGTCGCTCAAACTCGTGGTTCAGGCGGTCGAGGAGCCGCTGCGGGCGGATCGGGAAGTCAGCCATTCGTCTCAATTTGTATCAACATGTCTGAGCACGCGTCGTCGGCCCGATGGTCGCAGGTGTTTGGCCATGTCTGAACCGATTTCCATTTTAGTCGCCGAGTCAGGGCCCCTGCACACTGAACCGGGATTTCCATTTTTGGCCATCGCCGACAGGGAAAACGTCAGCGCAGGAACATCTGGATGCCAGTCGGCAGGTAAGAATCCTGTCGGTTGGTATCGTGCGGGCCAGTGACGATTCATGCAACAACGCCGCGAACGAGCGAGGCCAGATCCTCGACCGCAAGCGGTACGGCCGGGCTTCGTGTCAGCGCTTTCTGGAGACCCGGCCACCGTTAGCGTAGCAATGACGGACGGGAGTTCGGAGAAGCAGACCGCCCGTGAGCTGGTCGCAAGCGCGTCACGCATCGTGGGCTTCACCGGCGCCGGCATCTCGACGGAGTCGGGTGTGCCAGATTTTCGGAGTCCGGAGGGCGTATGGGCGCGCAACCGGACTGTCTACTTCCAGGAATTCCTATCGAGCGAGGCTGATCGGATCGAATACTGGCGGCAGAAGATGGAGGGGTGGCCCGCCATGCGCGACGCGCGCCCGAACGCCGGGCACCACGCGTTCGTTGCGCTGCACGCGCAGGGCAAGCTGCAGGCGATGATCACGCAGAATATCGAACGCCTGCACCAGCGGTCAGGGTTGCCGGCCGACCTCGTCCTGGAGCTGCACGGCACCACGACCGAGGCGGTCTGTCTGACCTGCGGCGATCACATACCGTCCGACGAGGCGTGCCAGCGGGTGGCGGGCGGCGAGCTCGCCCCGCGCTGCACGGCGTGCGGCGGGTTGCTCAAGCCGGCGACCGTGTCTTTCGGCCAGGCAATGCCGCACGACGTTATGGTGCGGGCGTATGCGGCCGCCGAGTCCTGCGACCTGCTGCTTGCAGTCGGCTCCTCGCTGGTGGTCGAGCCGGCGGCGTCGATTCCCCGAATCGCCAAGCGCGCCGGCGCGCGGCTGATCATCGTCAACCGCGAGCCGACCCCGCTGGACGTCATCGCAGACGTGGTCATGCACGGCGAGATCGGCGCCATCCTGCCCGCACTTGTATAGGCCCTTCCGTGCCAGAGCTCCCCGACGTAGAGACGCCTCCCCGACCTGCGCCGTCCCGCCGATCGTCGGCATCCCTGTCGCCGCCGTGTTGCTCTCCGGCGGGCCGGGGCGTTGTTGCATGAATCGGAGCTAGCCCGCACCGATCCCGATCCACAGTTCCTTCACCGACCGATGCGGTACGACATTGGCCTGCCAAGCCCAGTCATCTGATTCAGGATGTTGCACGCGAGGTCGACCTCAGTCCCCCGCCCTGCGGGACTGCACGCTCGAAGGCTGTCTCCGATGATCGACGTGTACCGGAAGAACGCGTTCTCCACACGGGCCTGCCCATGATAGCCCGACGTCTTCGTCCAGCGTCGCCGTCCTCTCTCCTTGACCGCCAGGATCGTGCGATCACGAGCGCTCGACCGCGGTCCGTGTCGAGACACGTGGGCCGTACTCGTCGGCGGAACCACGACAGTGGCGCCACGCGCACCGGCGGCCTCGTAAAAGCCGATCGTATCGTAGGCGGCATCCGCCGTCACCCGTCCGAGGGCGCCGTCGACCGCCTCGATCAGCGTGATGCCAGTCGTCGCGTCGTCGACGCTCGCCTCCGTCAGGGCCCGGGCGACGATCACACCCGACCGGTCGACACCGAGATGCCGCGTCTTCCAGCCTCGCCTCCCCCGTCCTCCATGTTTCGCCGCGGCCCATTCACCCTCGCCCACGATCGAGAGGCCCGTGCTGTCGACAATGAGATGCAGGCCGGCACCCGTGGGGGCGCGACGCAGCGGGAGGTCGAGATGCTGGCCACGCCGGGAGAGCGTAGTGTGATCGGGCGCGGACAGGTCGAGACCCAGCATCCCGAAGATCGACGTCAAGAAGCCTTCAGTCTGCCGCAGGGGCAGGTGGAAGATGAGCCGGAGCGTCAGCGCGGTTTCGATGGCGAGATCGGAATACTGCAACTGCCCGCCACGTGTGCCGACGCCCACGGCCTCCCAAGTGGCGGTCGCATCCGGGGCCAACCACACGGTGATATCGCCTCGCTGGACCAGCGCTCGGTCGTATGCCGGCCAATTCCCGACGTGGTATTTTGTCTTGTACTTTGGGTGCACGCTCGACTGCATGTCGAGATCATGCACCTGCTGTCGCCACGGTGGCCAGGAGGTCGATCCTGGCTCACCGAGGGCGCGGGATCCGTGCACCAACGCCGGGGTCGACGCCGGCCACGTCTACCACGACTTCGCGTCCGGCGTACGCGACGACCGCCCGGGACTCGACAGCTGTGTGCGCGCGCTCCGGACGGGCGACGTGCTCGTCGTCTGGAAGCTCGACCGCCTCGAGTTGAAGGCGAAGGTCACGTGGGAGGCGTTGCGCGCGGAAGCAACGATGACGGAGATGGCGACCCGCTCCGGTGTCCATCCGCATCTGCTGGCCACCCGAAAGGCGAAGACTCGGCAGCCGGTGCTGGCCGGCATGTCGGGGTACAACGCGCGGAACTTTCTGGGGCCTGGATCTGCATGAGGCCGCGGCGAACCACTCGACCATCTCGCGCACCAGTCGCTTGATCGAGATCGAGCGTCTCCCAGCAAGGGAACTGCCATGAAGCAGCAGGACGATTCCCCGCCGCAGGCACGCGTGGCGTTGTTGCACGAATCGTCACTGGCCCGTCAGCGCGGCAGTCCAGCGGGACACCTCGCGTACCCCTTTGGGTGAGAGCGCATAGTAGCCTCGAACGAGGGCTTGGTTATAGGCCGGCCAGTTCGCAACGCGGTACTTCGTCTTATACCTGGGATGAACCTTCGACTGCATCCCTGTAGTGTGGCTCCTGCGGAGTGTCACGAGAAGTGCGGGCCAAACCGCCCCACCCCCACAGGGTATTCATGCAACAACGCCCTGTGGCTGTCTGCCGACGCGCGGGACGCGTGGCGACCGTCGCCGTCTGGTCAACCGGGCGGGCAGCAGCGGTTCTCGGATCTCGCGATCAGCACCACGTTGACACTCCGACTTGTCTTCCGTCTGCCCTTGCGCCAAGCGGAGGGCTTTGTGCGGTCGGTCCTCGCCTCGATGGACGTCGATCTCGAGGCGCCCGACCACATCACGCTTTCTCGCCGGAGTCGGTACCTGGCCGTCGGGCTGCACCGCGTCCCGGTCAAGGGGCCGATTCATCTCATCGTCGATAGCACGGGCCTCTCGATCGCCGGCGAAGGTGAGTGGGCCACGGCCAAGCACGGCGGTCGCGGCCAGCGCGGCTGGAAGAAGCTCCATCTCGGCGTCGACGGGGCGGGTGTGATCGTGGCCCACACGTTGACCGAGGCGACGGTCGACGACGCGACGACCGGTGTCGGTTTGATCGAGGCGCTCCACGCCGACCTCGCACGCGTCACGGCCGACGCGGCCTACGACACGATCGCGTTCTACGCGGCGGCCACGGCCCGGGACGCAATCGTCGTGGTCCCTCCGAACAAGGCGGCACGGGTGTCGCGACGGAGACCACGGTCGAGCGCTCGGGATCGCACGATCCGGAAGATGAAGCAGATCGGGCGCCGTCGGTGGAAGGCGGAGGCTGGGTATTATCGGCAGGCCCGCGTGGAGAACGCCGTCTTCCGGTACAAGTCGATCATCGGGGATCGCCTTCGCGCCCGAGCTCCCGGAGGGCAACAAGCCGAGGTGCTCATCGCGTGCCACATCTTGAATCAGATGACCGACCTGGGAAGGCCAGACTCGTACGCCATCGGCCGATGAAAGTCCCCTGGGTCGGGATCGTTCTGGGTGGGGTTCGATTCATGCACCAACGCCGCGTCGGCCGGCCACGCGTACGCGTGGCCGGCCGACAGCGGCACAATAGAGCCGAACCGCCGCGCAGGACGTGCCTGTAATTCCTCTGGCGGCGGACCTGGCGACTCGCGCCGCTCCAGTTGCAACCTGTCTTGTAACGGGACCAACGTCACAGGCCGGAACACTCTAGTTATCCGACGTCTACTTGATGGGGGAGACTACCCGGCTGCTCGCCCGAGGTATCAAACGCGGCGCGTACCGCGGTCAGCAAGGCCTCACCCTTCTTCGCTACTCCAGGCGGAAGCTTGTCGACACTCTGACACCGAATCAGGTCCCGCCGGATTAGCTTGCCCACCGATCCCTTGTTGAAGTCCACCTTGATCTCGTCGAAGCATTGGCGCAACCGTGGCAGGATAGGGCCTGATCCGCTTAGCGCGATCGCGTCGGTAGCGAAACCCCTGCTCTTCAACTTCAACTCATGTGACTCACACACCTTCTCTATGTAGTAGGCGTCCTCGAAGAGGTCTTCGATCGTCGCTTCCTTGCCAGACATCCCAAGGGCGTCGTCGAGCAGTAACGTCACCGCCCGTGCATCCTTATAACGAGTGATCCACTTCTTTTGGAGCTTCTCCTCGGCTTCCTTCCCTGCTGAATCCGAGTCAAACAGCGCAACAATGTTGAGGTCTTGGCCGATCATGAACGTAGCAGTAGGGACGATTTCCGGCGCCCCACCAGCTGCCGTGATCAAGACGTCTGCCGGTAGGCAGGCGCGACCCTCGCGCTCGAAGATGTTCGAGAGCGCTGCTACGATCCAGTAGTCGTGGACACCCTCGACGAGGAGATTGTGCTCGGAAACGAGGTAGCTCTGCTTCGCTCTCATCCCGAGCGCAGCCTGAAGCGTCAGCCGCTCGTCGGCCTGAGTTCCTCCAAGGTCATCCGAGACTACCGCACCTGACTCAGTCTGGTTTATAACCTTGATCCGCTCCGGTTCGCGCAGATCGATGAGGAACGGCAGGTGCGTCGTATAAATCAGCGTGTTCTTCTGGGCGTATGCGTCTAAGCGTTCGAGAAGATCCGCTTGCCCACCAGGGTGCAGGTGGAGACCAGGTTCATCAAGGAGAAGGACGCAGTCCTCAAAGGTTCCTTCGCTGTCGTGCATGAAGTGCAGATCGAATGAGAAGAACCACTGGAATCCCTTCGATTGTTCCTCGAGTGGGATCATTCCGATGCTCTTGTTTGTCTCTTCGATCTCCGTAAAGAACACTTGGCCGTCGACCCGAAACTGCACCTGGTACTCGTTTTGGCCCCAACGATCGGCAACGACTTTCGTCAGCGTCGTGCCGGCGTCCTGAAGATCGATCTGGCGATCGTGGATGATGTCCTGGTCTTTTGACTGGCCCTGTTTGATTAAGTCGTCCAAGTCAAGACCGGCGAGTTGGAGGATCATCAGAAACGTTTCGTCCTCTTCGGAGAGGCGCAACTTCTTGTTGTCCTGGCGCTCCTTGAGGCCCACTAAGTCAGCGCGACCACGAAATGTCTTGTAGTCATCCATGTAGATGAATGTAGGAAGCTTGGAGATGATGCTGGCGTGGACCTTCTTGGGGATGTCCCGGCCGCTGTTGAAACTCGGCGGCGACTCGGGTGACATTCTAAGCGACGTGCTGCGCCTCCCTGGAGTCTCCGAGGCCGAGACGGTGATCTCGGGCGCGGAGGGCCGCGACGAGCTGCGGCATATCCGCATGTCCCTTCAGGCGCCGGAACCCTTTGGCTGCTTCGAGCACACCCGCGGCGACCCAGCGCAGCATCATCTGGCCGCCCCGCCAGCGCTTGACGTTGCGTTTGACGTGGCGGGTCCGGCTGATGAGGCTCTCGGCGGCGTTGGTGGTGGCCAGCGAGCGCTGGAGACGGGGAGCGAGGCCGAGCGTGAGCACGGTCACGGTCTCTTCGAGCCCTTCCCGCACACTGGCCGCCGCGCACGGATGTTCCCGGTCGAGGCGGCGGGCGAGGTTCCGTAGCAACCGCATCGCGGTCTTCACGTCCTCGTGCTGATAGGCCCGCCGCAGGATGGCCTGCACCCAGGGCCGCTGGCGCGCCGGTAAATGGTCGAGGATGTTGCGGGTCTTGTGGACTTGGCAGCGCTGCACCACGGCGGCGCGGCCGAACACCGCAGTCACCGCCGCCCGCAGCGCCTTCGACCCATCGAGCATCACCAGCACACTCCGATCGGTGCGCAGGCCACGGCTCTGGAGGTTGGCCAGCAGGCTCTGACAGACGGTCGCGTTCTCCGTCGAGCCTTCCCAGAGCCCGAGGGCGTGCTTCGTGCCGTCGGCGCCGACCCCCAAGGCGACGACCAGACAGTGCTCGCCGATGTGGACACCGTCGAGGACGAGGCCGACCAGATCCAGGTTCTCGAGGGGCGTCGCCTGCCACGCGGCCAGTTGCGCGGCGGTCTTGGCGACAAACCGGCGGCTGACGGCGCTCTTACTCACGCTACGACTGGGGACGTCGGCCGGGAGCGGCTCCAGACTCCGAGCATAGCTCCGGGTGCTGACACCGACCAACAGCTGCTCGACAGTGCGGCGCCGCAGGGGATCGGTCTGGGCCATCGTCTGGAAAGTCGGCAGCGGTACTTCCTGGCGGACCCGGGGACGCCGGATTGCCACCTTGCGCCCGCCGAGGACGACCTCACTGGCCACCGTCCCGGCCCGGGCCGCCGTACGGTCGGCCTGGTGCGCGTACCGCGGGCCACAGATCGCGGTCCGATCGTCTTCGAGCATGGCGTCCAAGACCTGTAACCCTGACCGCACCGCGAGCTCGAACAGCTCCGCCTCGGTATCGATCAGCAGCTCGACGAGGGGCAGGCGACGCGGGGGCGGAGATTCAACACCAGCGGCGGGACGGACTGTGCGAGACTTCTTCATGGCGGCTCCTTTGCTGTGAGGCGTGTCGCCTCGGGTTGCCCACCACTCGTGTATCACGAGCAGTGAGGAGCCGCCGCGTCAATTTTCAACAGTCAGTGGGACATCCCCACCTTCTTCTGACATTGGGTTAGTTCCTCTTCGAGCGTGGTCTCGATCTCAGTCAGTTTCGCCGTGTAGTCAGCAATGAACTGATCTTCGTTCGAATACTGCGGCTCTGGATTACCTTCGGTGAACTGGTCTCGCAGCGCCGCTACGTGCTGGTCGCGAATACTGGCCAGTTTCTCGAAGCGGCCTTCCCGGGCGCACTGCGTGGTCTCCTGGACGCACTGCTTTGCGACCGTCAGGAAGTTGTCGCCCACCTCTTCGGTCGGGCCAAGTAGATTCTGGCAGATTGAATCGATCGAATTGGGGTGCAAGGCGTTTGGGAAGAATGTCTGATCTTTAGGGAACTGGATCTCGAAATTGCCCGCGTAGTCTTTGTTGACGACGACCTCAGCACTACTTAGTTCCCGGCCTGCGATCTTGGTAAGTGTTTCCAATTCTTCTGGTGACAGTACGAAGTGCACCTCGCAGACGACCTGTTTTTCGTTGCGATCCGTGCGCTGGCCACGTGGCCACTCGCGGCGCATGTCGTACGGCGCGGGACGATGTGGGTTGAACTTATGCAGAGCCCGGAGGAGCGCACTCTTCCCAGCCTGATTCTTTCCGACCACGCATGTGAGCGCATCGAGCAACTCGACCTCACCAGAGTCTTCGATATTTCGGAACTTCCGCACACGGAAAGACTTCAACTGCATAGCGAACCCTTTCTTAAGACTTCATTATCTTGCTGCGACTACGCGATTCTCCTACCATAGCGTTTCCGCGCGATGCATCTCTGCGTGAATCTCCTTCTGAGCCGACATCCTGGACGAGTTCAAGTGGTATCTGGGTCTCGCTCACGCCAGCAACGTCACGCCAGCCTCCTCGATCAGCTCGCAGATCCGAGTGAGCGGCTCCGTTCCGCGAAGGCGAGCGGCCACGCTCTCGCAACGGCCCGCCATGTCAGGGTGGCCGGTGAGCGCCCGCCCAAGAGGCAGTCAGACCCGGGCGGCGCGTCCTCGTTCATGCGAAGAACGTTTGAGCACACCGGCGATTTCATCGATTCCATCGGGAAGGCCAGGGTACGAACGAACATCAAGTTTCAGGTACTCACGGAATCGAGGAGCGACGGCAGGATCCGGATCAAAGACGTGAATAGTCGTGTTCGGCGCAATGGCCTCCAGGAGGAGCGACCGGACCAATTGATCGTAGTGAGGGAGGCTGTAGCCGATCGCAATCCACGTTCTGGCTCTGCCGAGGTGGGTCTTCGCAACGGCCCATGTTGGTTGAAGATACGCGGGGACAGTCTTCCCGACGATTGGTGCGACGATGGCTGCGTCACCACGAATCGCCGGCCGGCAATCATGGTACTTCACAAATTCGCCGTCTCGTACAGACCACGACACTGACCCATGGAGCTTCAGAAGGGGCACATGGCCAGCGGCCCTGATCTTCTGAATATGAGAGTAAGAGGGATAGCCACCGCCCGCTAGGTCCTCCGGACCGAATCCATAGTTGAAACCCGGCCGCGGGACCCCGGGGCGTGGCACATGGCGCAATCCGCGTTCCGCTAGAACGTCGAAATTCGTTGTGATCACCGAAACATCTGTTCGCGTACGGAAAAGGGTGGTCCAAAACCGTTCGAGCATCGGCACGCTGGTTCGATTCAGATTGTGCCTGGTGATCGTGGGGTTAGCACCCACCGCCTCTACTTGGCCCATCCGAAGCGCGACGGTGAGTCCGACGAACCACGCTGCGTCGTGCCACTCTCTCTGGTTAGTGCGGGCGAGTTCGGCCAAATACTCTTCCGTTGCACCCCTAGTCCGGGAGTGCCAAGCGTCCCATCTAGTGACCACTCGATCGACGAGCTTTCCGCGAATCACGCGGTCCACCTCTGGCCGGTGGTCCAAAAGTTGACTCGCAAGAGGCACGCCGGCGACAGCGGAGAATCCTGCCCCCAGAATGACGGCAACGGGCTTCGTCTGGTCGAGGTCCACCGAACTCACATCCTTTGATAGGCGCGCGCTGGACGGGTCGGCCAGCCGCCACGCAGCGCGCGCCGCAAACGGTCGCGCAGGCGCTTACAGCTCGGGGACCGTCTTTGGCCACGGGCCACGGGCCGCGGTCCGCCATTCGCCACCTCGTCGATGCGGAATCCGCCGCGTGCTGTTCGACCTTGGCGACGATCCGCTCGCGGGCTGGGCACCTGTCCGTCTCGAATTCGTTGTCAGGCCGCCACTGGGAGCTGGACCAAGTCCCGGCAGTGGGAGACCCAACGGACATTGTTCAGTTCGGCACGGGCCACCGTGTGGCCGCCGGCGAAGGTCAACGGTGTGTGGCCCTTCAACGACGCGTGGCTGCGCACCTCGTTGTAGTAGGTCTGGAAGTCGGCAAGTTTCCGTTCAAGATCACGGGCATTCCAGAACAGCACATGGTCGAGAAATTCTCGCCGCGTCGTGCCGATCAGGCGCTCCACGAAGGGGTGTGACCGGGGCACATGAGGCACGGTCTTGATTTCGTCGATCTCCAGAATCCGCAGGTTCGCCGTCCAACGGTGCGCCTCGAACAGCGGATCATGATCGGTGCTGAGGTGTCGCGGGGTGCCCCGACCATGAATGGCGGCGTTGAACATGCGGCAGAGGTCGGCGCCATTGACCGGACCGCGGTGCACGCCGACGCCGACGAGGCGACGCGTGAATTAATCCATGACCACGAGCACCCAGTAGCTCCGGAGCACGATGGACTCGCATCGAAAGAGGTCCACACTCCACAGACTGTCTGTCGTGTGTCCGATGAACGACAACCACGAGGGCCCGGTTCCACCCGGGGTGGGGCGGTAGTGTTTCGACAGCACGCGGCACACGACGTTCTTATCGATGTTGGCCCCGAACGTTCGCGAGATGATGCGCGCAATCCGTGGACAGCCGAACCGAGGATTACGTGACTTGAGCTCGACGATGGCCTGGATGAGTGCTTCGCTCGGCCCCTTCGGTCCGGGCTTCTTCGGGCACTCGCTCGATGAGAACAGTCGGCGGTACTTGCGGCGCACCAACGCCTGATGCAACGCCAGGAGCGTCGAGGGGCGTACGCCGATGGCGACCTTTCGGATTCGTCCTGGGCTGAGGAAGAGTGCCCCGAAGCCGAACAGCAGCCGGTCACTCGCTGTCAGGCGTGGCGCCCGCTGGCGAGGACGGCGCAAGACGATCAGCTGCTGCTTGAGCAGAAGATTCTCCGCGATCACCGCTCGCACGCCACCGGGGCCACACAGCGTCGCGGTCATGACGGCCAAGTGAAGCAGGGTGAGCAGGAGGTCCTTCATGCGCGAGACAGCGTAGGCCCGACGTCAGGCGCCACGCAACGTTGCCTCAAGCCTGGATGCAGCAAGAGAATTGGGAATTCGAGACGCACAGCCGGCCAGCCCGGGGAGCTGGACGTTCAGGCCGTCCTGCATCCCGGCCCGGCGCAGGATCTCGTTGTAGGTCCGGGAGGTCTTCAACTCCTCGGCCGTGTACAGGGCGGTGATGTGCACCAGGCGCCGGGCCGGCAGGTGCCGGAAGCGCGGCACCCGTTCGTCGATGGGATGGTAGGTGGTGAGGTACTCGCGCTCCAGGTCGTCGCGGCGCTGCCCCCGATAGTAGAGCCCGACGAAGAGCGCCCGGACGTCGTTCGTCGGGCCTTCACCGACCATGAGGCCATTGCCGGTCAGGCCGCAGGCCTCGTCGATCAGGGCCGAGGTGGCCGGCCAGCGGGTCTCGTCGAGCGTGGCGGCGTGCACCGCGGCCAGGACTCGATCGAACGCGTCGTGTTCGCTCATGACCGGGCGTGCCCCCCTCAATATGGAAGGGTACGCAAACGACCGCATTCTGTCCCCCTCCATATAGAGGGGCATTGGCGGACTGGCGGGAAACCCGAAGGGGATGACAGGTCCCGGGTGGCTGCGGCCTGCAGCGCGTCGCACGGCACGGCCAGCGACTGGGAGCCGGCGGCTGTCGAGACGCGGGCGGAGCCGATCAGCCTGTGTCGGAAACGTCCCGCGCCCCACGATTTCTTTGGACAGCCTTCTGCGAGAAGGAGAATGAGTTATGTCCAAGGGAAAACAGCACGAGGCTGAGGCCTCGGAGGGAGCCCGGAGGGCGACCGCAGAGGCCTCAGCCTCGTGGGCGCTCGTCGGCACGGGGCGGTGGTCCGCGCGACGAAAAGTCTCCGTGGTCATCGAGGTCCTCAAGGGGGAATCACTCGAGAGCCTCAGTCGTCGCCATGGCGTGACGGCGGCGAAGCTCTCGCAGTGGCGTGACGACTTCGTGGCCGGCGGTGAGGCCCGCCTCAAGCATCGCGAGGTCGCCGTCGAGGGCGCGGACACGCGGCGGCTCAAGCGCGTCGTGGCGGATCTCGCCACCGACAAGGCGTTGCTGGCCGAGAAGATTCGACACCTGGAGGCCGGCCGCCCTTTGGGCTGGTGGAGGTCGAAGCGATGCGTCACGCGACTTCGCCCTCCACCCACCGGCCGTACGGCATCGCCCGCGTCACGCGCGTGTGGCAGGTGCCGCGCTCGACGGTCTACGCGCAACGGACCCGGCGCGCCCGGCCGACGCCGGTGGCCAAGCGCGGACCCAAGCCGCCCCAGTCGGATGCGGCGCTGACGGCCGCGGTCCGGGCCGTGATCGCCGCGAGTCCGTTCCACGGCGAAGGGCACCGCAAGATCTGGGCGCGCTTGCGGGTGCAGGGGCTGCGCACGTCGAAACGTCGGACGTTGGTCGTGATGCGCGCTGCCGACTTGCTCGGCCCTGCGCGGCTGCCCACGCCGGTCGCCGCCCGTCCCCACGACGGCACCATCGTCACCGCCAGTCCCAACGTGATGTGGGGCACCGATGCGACGGCCACCGTGACGCTGGCGGACGGCCACGTCACGATCGTCGGGGCGATCGATCACTGCACGGCCGAATGTGTGGGACTACACGCGGCGAAGTCCGGCACGCGCTTCGAGGCGTTGGAGCCGGTGCGCCAGGGCGTCCGAGATCACTTCGGGACGATGGCCGCCGGCGTCGCGAGCGGGCTCACGATGCGCCACGACCACGGCAGTCAGTACATGAGCAACGACTTTCACGCCGAGCTCCGGTTCCTCGGCATCGTGTCATCACCGGCCTTCGTCCGCCAGCCCGAGGGGAACGGCTGCATCGAACGGTTCTTCCGCACCCTCAAGGAACAGCTGCTGTGGGTGCGCCACTTTACGGATGTCGAGGACTTGCAGCAGGCGCTGCGCACCTTCAAGGAGACCTATAACCAGCAGTGGTTGATCGAGCGACTCGGCTTCCGCGCACCCGCCGTCGTCCGTCGCGCGGTTGCGCTCACCACGGCCGCGTGAATACACTCACCCGGCTGTCCAAGAAATCCGTGGCGGTACAGAGGCCGAACTGCGCTTCTGCGAGCCCCTGGTCCGCCGCTCTACGCCACCACGCAACCGCTTGCGTGAAGTCCTGCGGCACGCCTCGTCCGGAGTCGTACATGAAGCCGAGGCCGTACTGCGCGGCGGCGAGCCCCTGGTCCGCCGCCTCTTGATACCACGCCACGGCTTGCGTGAGGTCCTGTGCGACGCCCTCGCCGTTCGCGTACATGACGCCGAGGTCGTTCTGCGCGTCAGCGAGCCCCTGGTCCGCCGCGCGGCGATACCACGTCACGGCTTCCGCGTCGTCTTGCGGCACGCCTCGCCCGTTGCCGTACATGATGCCGAGGTTGAACTGCGCTACGGCAGACCCTTGATCCGCCGCTTCGCGATACCGGACTACCGCCTGCCTGAAGTCCTCGAGTATTTCCTCGAGGTTGCGCTGCGCGTCCTCGCTACCCTGATCCGCCGCTTTGCGATACCAGTCCACTGCCATGGTGTCGTCCTGCGCGACGCCTCGTCCGTTGTGGTACATGCCGCCGAGGATTACCTGCGCGATGACGAGCCCCTGATCTGCTGCTTTGCGATACCACGCCACCGCTTGCGTCTCGTCCCGCGGCACCCCCGACCCGTATTGGTACAAAGTCCCGAGGCTGTACTGAGCGCGGGCGTGCCCCTGGTCCGCCGATCGCCGGTACCACGCCGCCGCTTGCGTAACGTCCTGCGGCACGCTCGACCCACTACGGTACATTCCGCCGGTTCTGTACTGCGCCTCGGCGTCGCCCTGCTCCGCCTGCTCCCTGATGCTCTGCCGAATCTCAGCCACCGTCTGAGCACTCGTTGTGCTCTGGCCGATCAGACCCACCAACGAGAGGGTCAATCCGAGTGCGAGCCACCGAGTCACGGAGTGTCGTTGCGTCATCAGGGCCTCCTCACAGCACCCGCCAAACTGCACACACTATCTGACACACAAGCGGGACGGCCGCAAGCGGAAACCGGCGGCTTCTAGTAAGCCGATTCCTCCTATAATCAGGCCCAACTCCGATGGCGCTGACTTCTGGCACTCGCCTCGGCCCGTATGAGATCACCGCCCAGATCGGCGTGAGCGGGATGGGCAGGTCTATTTTCCGCCAGCGCACGCGGGGTACTAAGCTCGATCGTGCTGTGGCGATTAAACTGCTGCCGGAGTCGCATCATATGAGGAAGGTGACACTTTTGGCTGCCGTCGGATTGGCGGTCTTTGTCGGGCAAGGTTGTTCTGGCGGCGGCGCCGTTGAGGAAGTCCAGCGCGGTGAAGCCGGGGCAGCACAATTCGAAGGAGACACCAGTAGGGTTCCGGAGATGGAAAGTAAAACCGGTTTGGACCTGCCAAGTGATGCGGCTATCCAAACAACCATCGACAATGATCAGGCCTACATGGCGACGTACAACACAGGTCTTTCTGTAGAAGAGGTCCAATCATTTTACGAGACTGAATTCGCTGCCAAAGGCTATACAGAATCGCGTGGCTGGATGGAATTTGCCGCCGCTGGCTTTTCATCAACCAGTGCAATCTATGTCGACGGTGAAAATGTCGTTAACGTCGGCATCTCTGAGGGAATCGGCGGATCAGTCGTGAGTTTTCAACAGGCGCCGCGATAGACAAAATTCCTCCTGCTCGCACGAAGCGGCAGGTGTCCTCGAACCGACCTTCGAGTTCAGTCATCGGCCTTCTTGGGTCGATCTTCTTGTCACGTCCATGATCGTCTTCGCGGCGGCGCCCTCGCCCAGCCGTCGCCTCTGGTAGGATGGCGCACAGGCGGCGACGGTCCCTTACTCTTGGAGGATGTCCAGCAGCTCGACCTCGAACACCAGCGCGGAGTTGCCCGGAATCCCCGGCGGCCCTTGTGGACCATAGGCGAGATCCGGGGGACAGACGAGCCGGCTCTTGCCACCCACGCTGATCTGCTGCAGACCCTCGGTCCAGCAGGGAATCACGCCGGCCAGCGGGAAGGTGGCGGGCTCGCCTCGGTCCACCGAGCTGTCGAAGACCGTACCGTCACGGAGCGTCCCGTGATAATGCACTTGCACCGTGTCCTCGGCGGTCGGCCTGGCCCCAGTGCCGGCTGTGACCTCCTGGATGACGATCCCTGACTCCGTGCGCTCCGCGCCTGCGAGACTCGCCTGTTCTTCCACGAACGCGGTCGCCTGGGCCAACTCGTCCCCCGCGGCGCCCGCTGCCCGTGCTTCCATGAATGCCTGGATCTTGGGGCCATATTCGGGCAACTCGACGAGGGCGTCCTGACCCAGGACCGCGTCGCTCAGGCCGCGCTGGACGAACGCAAATTCTTCCGCCGAAAAACCGGCATCGCCGATGCTTTGGGCAAGCGCCTGGCCCAGCGCGTTGAGGGTCCTCTGGTCTTCCGTCTCCGGCACGTCGGTGATGTCTCCTGCGGAACCCGCGTCGGGCACGGACTCCGACGCACAGGAGGACAACAGACCCAACAGAGCGAAGAGCGGAACGTAACGGACGATAGCTCGCACAAGATTTCCTTTCGATAGCCAGAGAAGGCCGCCCGTCCAGATTGGCGCCTGAAGGTCTGGTCCACGCCGAGGTCGCCGACAGTCTAACGCGCATGCCGGCGTCCAAACACACCGCCGTCCAATATCTCGGAAGGGTGAAGCCAGGCGGTCAGATCATTGTAGCGCTCGGAATCCGGCGCCTACTGCTGCTGCCACTCGGCACTGAAACACCCTATAATCAGCCGGTTCCCGGTTTCTCTCCCCAAGGAGGGTCATGGCGCTCGCCCCCGGCGTTCGGCTTGGTCCGTATGAGATCGTCTCCGCCCTCGGGGCTGCGGGCATGGGCGAGGCTTGAGGCTAAACGAAGATAGTTGGAGGTAGATGATGCGCGTATCAAGGGTGCTCCTGCCGGTTCTCGCCATGACGGTGCTTGCAGCGCTGCCTCTGACAGCCCAGAGTCGGACATCGAGCACGCTCGACATCTATTTGATCGACGTTGAGGGCGGCAATGCGACGCTGTTTGTTTCACCTTCCGGCGAATCGCTGCTCATCGATACGGGATACCCGAGCAACGGCCGTGACGCCGGTCGGATCATCGCAGCAGCCAGGGATGCGGGTCTTGGGCGGATCGATCATCTGATCACCACGCACTACCATCGCGATCACATCGGTGGCCTCTCCGAGCTGACGGAGCGTTTTCCTGTCAACCACTTCATTGATCATGGACCCAACCAACAGCCTGATGGCTCTGGCGCAGGATTCGAGGAGGGATACAAGGAGATCTACGCGAAAGCGACGCACACGGCCGCGAAGGCTGGCGACGCAATTCCGATGGCCGGTCTCGATGTGCGCGTGGTGACCTCCGCTGGTGAGACGATCACGGCGCCCTTGCCTGGCGCCGGCGAGCCGAATCCGTATTGTGCGACCTTCAAACCAGGACAGAACAATATTGAGGATCCTCTGTCTGTCGGGATCCACATCACGTTCGGGGAATTTCGGACCGTTCATCTGGGCGACTTGACGAAGAACAAGGAATTCGAGCTGATGTGTCCCAATAATCGTCTCGGCACCGTCGATGTCCTGTTGGGTCTGCACCATGGACAGGCCACCTCGAATTCGGAAGTGCTCGTCCATGCGCTTCGTCCGCGCGTGGGGATCATGAACAACGGGACTCGCAAAGGGGGCTACCCTGAAGTGATGAGGACCCTCTTTTCAGCTCCAGGCTTCGAGGATCTCTGGCAGGCTCACTTCTCACTCTGGAGCGGTCAGGAGTACACGGTGCCTGGACTGTTCATCGCCAACATGGTCGATGAGCAGGGGGCGTCGATGCCCATCGCTCCGGCGCTGCCGCCGCAGCCCGGAGCCAGCGCGGCCCCGCCGCCAGCGCACGATGGAGTGGCGTACTGGATCAAGGTATCCGCGCAGCAGGACGGTACGTATACGGTCACGAACGCGCGGAACGGCTTCAGCAAGACCTACACGCCTGGAAGGTGATAGCGGCCCCCCCATCGCCAAGCAGATCGCCGAGGCGCTGGAAGCCGCGCACGAGCAGGGGATCATCCACCGACCATCTATGGGCGCAAGGAGTCAACCAATGAAGGGCCATCTGGTACCTATGTTCTGCACCGTCCTGTTCTTGAGCGGCGTGAACGCAAGTCTGGCGCTCGGCCAGGGCGCCAGCGCCGAGTCCCACGTCGAGGCAGCCCGAGCGGCAGCGTATGCCCCCGGCCAAGATTTCACCTGGATATTCGATGGGCTTTGCGCGGAACCAGCCCCGCCACGGCCGGCGCCCGCTGCCCGGCCTGCGACAACCGCGCCCACCGTACGTACGATTCCGCCGCGCGCCGACTGGTATGAGGCGCCCGCGAAAATCTTTGACAACCTGTATTACGTCGGTAGCTATCTGCAATCGATGTGGGCGGTGACGACTTCGGAAGGCATCATCCTGCACGACACGGCTTTCGATTACATGGCCGAATCGCTGATCACGGAGGGACTTGCAGCGCTGGGTTTGGATCCGGCCGATATCAGGTACGTGATCGTTTCCCACGGCCACGGTGACCACTACCTTGGTGCCAAGTATCTCCAGGACACATACGGCGCACGCATCATCATGGGGGAGGCGGACTGGGGGCTCATGGCTGGCGACAACAACCCTCCGGAACTCAAGCCCAGGAAGGACATGATCGCTACCGATGGCATGGAACTGACGCTTGGAGATACGACGCTGACCCTCTACGTAACGCCCGCCCACACACCTGGCACGATATCGACGTTGATTCCGCTCAAGGACGGAAATCGGTGGCATCTTGGCAGTATTTGGGGAGGCAACGGCTTCGGATACAGGCACTTCTCTGAACGCTCTGAAGCTCTTGCGACCTACAGCGCTTCGGCCAAGCGTTTTCAGGACATCACCGCCCGTGCCCGCGCTGATGTTTATCTGTCGAGCCACACGAACCACGATCGAACGTTGGAAAAAATCAACGCCGTCAAATTTCGAATGGCGGACGGCCCTCATCCCTTTGTCAGTAGCGATGCTGTCAGGCGACATCTGACAGTTGTCGGCGAATGCGCGGATGCCCAACTCGCCTGGTTGGAAAACGCACCCGATTGAGGGCTCCATATCCCGAACCGACGATTGCGACAGGGGGTCGTGACCGTCGGTGGTGTGCGAACCGGCTGTGGGTCAAGAGATTCCACCTGAGCGGTTGAGAACGGTTTCCTCACCTCCAGGCGGGTCCTGACCGCGGACAGCCCCACTCGTGCTCGGCTCCAAGAGCGCCCTCACGGGAGCGGAGCCTGCGGCGCGAGCGGGGCGGCCCCGTCCGCGGCCACCCGCGACGAGGTTTTGAAACCGCCTCTATAATCAGGCCCGACTCCCATGGCGCTGACCGCCGGCACTCGCCTCGGTCCGTACGAGATCACTGCCGCAGATCGGCGCGTGCGGGGATATTTCCAGCCTACTCGGCCTGCCGCTTCTCAAAGGCCGCTTGCCAGTCGGCCGCGCGCTTCTGCGCCTCGGCGAGTTGCGCGGGGGTCATCTGCTCTGCCAGTGCGTCACGGGTCTCTCCGAATTCTTTCTGCCTGTCACCGGTGACGCCCGATGCCGCGAGGTCGTACCACTTGTGCGCCTCCGCGTAGTCCTGCGGCACACCTCGACCGGCCGCGTAGAACAGGCCCATGGTGTTCTGCGCGCTCCGGTGCCCCTGTTCCGCCGCCAGGCGGTTCAACCGCACCGCCTCTCCCATGTCGGGCGGCACTCCGTGGCCGGCGGCGTACATCTGGCCGAGGCTGTGCTGCGCCCGCGGCGACCCCTGCGCTGCGGCATTGCGATACCACTGCACCGCTTCCACGTCATCTCGCGGCACGCCTCGTCCCCTCGCGTACATCGCAGCAAGGTTGTTCTGCGCCTCCGGGACTCCCTGCTCGGCCGCGCGGCGAAACCAGCGGACGGCCTCTGCGTCATCCTGCTGCACGCCCTGGCCGGTCGTGTACATGAGGGCGAGATTGTGCTGCGCTCGGGAGTCTCCCTCGTCCGCCGCCCGCCGATACCACTGCGCCGCCAGCGCGTCGTCTCGCGCCACACCTCGCCCGGACGCGTACATGACACCAAGGACGTACTGCGCCACCGCGACTCCCTGCTCGGCCGCCTCGCGAGTGAGTTGGACATCTTCCTCGCTGGTTGTCGCTTCCTGAGCCGGCGCCTGCGCCGCCTCCGTCAAGAGACCCCGCGCTTCGCCGACCGGGGCCATCGCTCGAGTCGCTTGAGTGGCGCCGAAGCCTGGCACGCAGAGCGCCGTCGCAATAAATGCTGTGAGAGCCCTGATCGAAACGATTCGGAAAGTCTTGGCTGTCGCAAGGCCGACAGCGCGACGAGGGTCAGCAGCCATAGCGGTCCTCCTCCGGCGCCCCATTGTTCTCATGCTTCGGCAACCTCGCTCAGGGCAGCGTGCCGCCCGGCGATGCGGCCAAACACAAGGCTTCGACCCAAACCATGCTGATTGAATCCGCCCTGGCTCTCGCCGGCGCAGTAGAGCCCGGGTATGATCTCACCTTGAAGATCCATGACCTGAGCCGAGGGGTTTGTTCTTAAGCCCGTATACGAATCGTGGATCAAGGGTGTAGACCACGCAGCGTAAAACGGCGGCGTCTGAATCTTGTGCAGGGGTGCGGGCTTGCCGAAGTCCGCATCGGCCCCGGCGTCCGCGAAGGCGTTGTACCGGGCCACGGTATCCTCGAGCGCGGAGGACGGCATGGGTGTCGGCTGAAAGGGATTGTCGATACTCGCAGCCAGCTCGGCGATCGTGTTGGCGCTGAAGAAGTAGCCGTTTAGATCGACGTTCGGCGGCGTCGGATCCCACTCCTGTCGTTCCACGGCGTCGCGGTCGAAGATCGCCCAGATCGGCCCGCCGCCGTTCAACTTCGAGGCGTCACCGTGAGAAGCCATCGCGGCGGCGATGAAATCATAATCGTCCACCGTCTCATCGTAGAACCGGTGGCCCGATTGCGTCACGAGAATCGCGTTGGCCCAGTCGACTCCTGTGAGGCCGGAGCCACCCACTCGATCGAAGATCGGGCTATCCGCCGGCCAGTGCAGGCTCCTGTAGCCGTACTTGCAGCCAATGTGAACGGCTTTCCGTAGACACCGCTCAGCTTCGTTGGTCTGACTCGCCGTCCCCCAGAGTGAAGCGCCAATCCCCATGCCTGCGATCTCTCCATCTCCGCTCTTGCGGGAGTACGGATCGCCTGCGACCGCGTATTCCTCGGTCAGTCTCGGGTCGAACACTCTACGGAGGTTCACATTGTTGGAGTGCCCACCCGTCGCGATCAGAATCCCCTTTCTGGCTTCAATACTCAGCGTCCGGCCTTCCGTCGTCACCGTAATCCCAAGCACTCGCCCGGAGGACGGGTTTTCACGGACGATGCTGGCCATTCTGTGGCGCAGCAGAATCTGCGCGCCATTCTCTCTGGCCTTGGCCTCGAGCGCTCGCACGAGTCCGGAACCGCGCCTACTGGGCACCGTCGTGTAGATTTCGCTCTTGATCGGCCACTGCGCCGTCGGCACTTGCCTCTGGACCGTAGATGCCATCTGTGGACCAACCATTCGATCCTCAAATTCCACGCCATTCTCGATGAGCCAATCGAAGGTGGAGGCATTCTCGTCAGCAAAGGCTCGGACAAGGTCTCGGTCGTTGTACCTTGCCAGTGGATGATCCGGGCGTATCCAGTCCTCGAAGACTTTCTCGGCCGAGTCCTCGACCCCGTGCGCTCGCTGTTTACTATGTCCTCCGCCGAGGTGAACGACCCCGCCGCTGACCATGCCATGTCCGCCGATATCGAAGTTCTCGTCGACCATGATCACCGAGGCCCCATGCTCCAGCGCAGAAACGGCCGCCGCAAGCCCGGACACACCGGCCCCGATCGACACGAAATCTGCCGAACGGTCCCATTGGCGATTGGTTTGGGCGTCCGCCTGGGCCGGCGCCAATGCGGCCGCTCCAACGCCGACCGCGGCACTCTTTGTGAGGAAATCCCGTCGGCTTAGATCATTGCGCTTGTGCTTGCCCATTCGCTCATTCTCCCGTGCCTATCCTCAACCGCATCTCAGGGCGCATCGTCTTCCTGGTCGCCGATTCGGGGCTCCACACTCAAGTGTCTGAGGCCCTAACGCGGTGCGGCACCCTCGATGCCAGCGGCCGGCTCAGCGAACTCCTTGGTGTACCTGGCGAATTCGCTCGGTGAGCACTCCATCTCCCTGATGTCGAAGTTGTCCGGCTGCAGCCGAAGCGGGAGCCGGTCGAGCGCCACCCACGGTTTCGAATAGTAGACAGGGTCGTCGATCGTGATCGTCACCTCGATATGTTTGAGGTCCCTGCGGAAATAACGTTCCTCGACCCGCGTCTCCCAGCTGTGCGGACGGCCGACGTTGTCGAGCCAGGTCCGCTCGTCCATGCCGACGCTCTCGGTGACGAAGGTGTAGTCGTCCTGCCAGCGGCCCACGGTATAGCCCCAAAATCGCGGCTCGAGGAAATCGTCGACCGTCGGGTTCGCGCGGCCGTCGGTCCAGATGTTCCGCCACTTCCTGTTGAACTGGTAGAGGATCAGTACCTGCTTCGGTGTTTGAAGAATCTGGACCGTCCGGTAGTTGTGCAGGTGGATGCGCGGAAACCCCTGCGGCTCGCACTGCGGTTGCGGGTCGTTCGACAGCGCCGACGGCACCATCCGCGGGCCCCAGGCAGGCTTGTTCTCGAGCACCGCCTCCCGGCCGGCGGTCGTGAACGGCAGCTCGTGTTCCGGGCGTCCAGTGTCCGGAAAGTTCCTGGCGCCGTCGGCCTGGATGGCATCGCCGGGGCCGCGCGCCGGTTCCCAGATTCCGGACAGGTCGCGCCGCGGCGCCGGCTCGGGCTTCTCGTTGGGAAAATCGGAGTCGTATTCCGCGCCGGGCACACCAGTCTGTTGATTGAACGCGATGTCGGGGAAGGAGAAGACGGCCGCCGCAGTCAGGCCGACGATTGCAAGGCGATGAGACATGGTGGCTGATGCTCCCTATGCGGATCGAGTCACTCTCCAGGGCCGCCCTGAACATCCCCGGCCGGCGCCACAGAGCCACTGGCGCGCAAGACGCGTCCGTCGCCAAACTCTACCAGCAGGAGGCGTCCTATCGGATTGCCGTTCTTCACGGGTTCGACCGTCGCCGTGATGGTTTCCCCTACCTTGAACGAACGGCGGCTCCAGCCGCGGTTCACCATGCTCGGGGGAGCGCTGGTTTCCACAACCCAGCTCCGGACCGTGCCGTCCGGCTCCTGGACATCAAACTTCAGGAAGCAGTGCGGGTTGGCCCAGAACCACTCCGTCACGCTGCCTTCAATCACGAGTTCCTTTCCCGTGTCGAATGTCGCGGACCCGTGGTGAGCGATCATCGGGCTCGAGCCCGCCAAGACGCCCGTCATCGCCATGAGCGCCGTGAGTGCGTATCTCACGATGTGCCTCCCTCTTTCCCTTCCGTCTACTTCCAACTGGCGATTCAAGAGTGGTCGTATCTAACAAGCGGGCGGCCTCATTGTCAAGCGGACTGCGTCGACGAAGCCATCAAGCATGAGACCCACTGCGGGAGTCTGATTCGCAACGGCGGGTCACGGCGCGAGCATATCGACCAGTTCACGCAAACTTCTGATGCGGTCGCAACCACATGCCGTGTACAGATCGGCTGGGTCAAGGAGCACGGCACGCACACCTGCGGCTTCAGCGCCGACAACATCAACGTGATAGAGGTCGCCAACATGTACCGTCGCATCGGCGCGTGCCGTTGCTCGGTTGAGCGCAATCTCGAACAGTCGGGCGTCCGGCTTCTCTACGCCTTCATCGTGCGAATTGACCAATACGTCGATGTGTTGACTCAGGCCGATCCGGTCGAACGATGCTCGAAGTCGCCCGTTCGCGTTCGACACGACGACAAGTTGGAGTCCAAGCGACCGAAGCCTGCCAAGCACCCATGGCACCTCGCTTGGGACGCTTTCCCACAAGTTGTGTGCCGCATGATAGGTGCGCATCTCGGACAGCGCTTCGCGAATACCGTCGGTCGCTCGAACACCGGCCTGCGTGAGGATATGTTCGAAGTAGGCGTCCCATCGATCCTCGTCCTTCGTTGTGGCCACGGGGACCGACTGGTCGAAGCGAAACTTCGCGTAAGGTTCGGCGGCGGACAACGCCTCCGGCCTGACATGAATGCCATGCCGCCCCAAAGCGGTGCTGACGCGCCGCCAATTCGGGACAACGAGCACGCCGCCTGCATCGAGGAACACCGTCTCGATTCGCACGCGATGATGATAGAGCAAGGGATCTCGTAGCGCCTACGGGCTGAGCGCGTGACGTAGCTGATCCTGGCGCCGCGCGGGCGATCGCGGCCCACGGGTAGCCGGCGCCGCGGCAGATCACTAGCAGTCTAGGCAACGGACCTCGGCGAAAATGGCCTTACGCTTGTCAGGATTGTCGCGGGCGTAGTTGATCAAACAGCGGATGGCCTTTGCTGTGTCTGGCAGGCTATAGGCCTCGACCATTTCCTTCAAGAACTCGATCTTTTCGGTTTCCAATTCCACGGTCTGGCTCACGGCGTCCTTCATAGGCACCCCCGCCGGGATTATACGGGAGGGGTGTCGATGCCATCCCCCATTTGTTGGCGTAATAACCTATTGACCCCCTATATATAGTAGGGTCGTTGGGTAGAGACGCGGCAGCCCGTCCGGTGACGTGGCTGCCGAATCGACACAACCGGTGACAGAAGCTCCCCCTTGGTCGACATGGAGGCACCATGAGAACGTCGTATGAGGAATTCCGCCTGTACTACCTTCCCTGGATCGTCGCCGGCGCCGTCGTCGCTATCTTCCTCTGGCAGCAGCACACGACAATGGAGCTGACCGAGCGGATCAACGCCAGCTACCTCGATCGGTTGGCGAACGTCTCGGAGTCGCTTGAACGGATCAACACGACCCTGCGAACGGAGGGGTACACGCTCCCCCCCTCTAGGAACGGTTCGAGAGACCCGCGTGCAGGCCTCCCGCTAGGGGGTACGCCCGTGGAGGGAGGTTCGAGGAACTGCGGCGGCTGGCTCGCTGCGGGTGGCCGCGGACGGGGCTGTCCGCGGTCGGGACCCGCCTGGAGGCTGTGAAACCGCCTCTATAGACCAAGCGAGATGGCTGACAGTAAACGCACCCAAGTGGGAATCATCGGTGCGGGTCCCGCTGGCTTGGTCCTGTCCCATCTTTTGCACCTTCAGGGTATCGAATCTGTCGTCCTGGAAAGGCGCACTCGCGCCTACATCGAGGACCGCGTCCGGGCGGGCCTGCTGGAACAGGGCACGGTGGACCTCCTGATTGAATCCGGTGTCGGCGAACGTCTTGGGCGGGAGGCGATGTTCCACGACGGCGTGCAGTTCTGTTTCGGTGGCCACAAGCGCCGGATTGCTCTGAAGGAACTGACGGGGCGATCGATTGCCATATATTCCCAGCACGAAATAATCAAGGATCTGGTCGCTGCCCGGCTGGCCACCGGCGCCCAGATTCACTTCGAGGCTTGCGCGATGCGCGTCGAAGGAATCGACGGCACGTCACCGCGGATTCAATTTCAATCCGGTGGACAGGGGCACAGCATCACATGCGACTTCGTGGCCGGTTGTGATGGGTTTCACGGGATTGCACGCGAGACGATTCCCAACCGTGTGCTGACCGAATATGAAAGGACGTATCCATTCGGCTGGCTGGGAATTCTTGCCGCCGCCCCACCCTCCAACGACGAACTCATTTACGCGAGCCACGAGGGCGGGTTCGCGCTTCTTAGCATGCGGACACCGGAAGTCTCCAGACTTTATCTCCAGGTGGATGCGGACGAAGACATTGAGAATTGGCCGGACGACAGGATCTGGGAACAGTTGCACCTGCGCCTTGCTTCGGAGGGCTGGTCGCTGACTGAAGGTGCGGTTCTTCAGAAGGGCATTACGCCGATGCGCAGCTATGTCGCCGAGCCGATGCAGTACGGCCGATTCTTCCTGGCTGGTGATGCATCGCACATCGTGCCTCCAACCGGCGCGAAGGGTTTGAATCTGGCCGTTGCCGACGTTCGGGTACTGGCCCGAGCGATTTCCGAATACTACAGCTCGAACAGGACCGACCTCCTGGACGGCTACTCGGCGACTTGTCTGCGTCGAGTGTGGAAAGTACAGCGGTTTTCGTGGTGGATGACCGAGATGCTGCACAACACGCCGGGAGAGACTGCCTTTGACCGCCGGCGGAGAGCTGCGGAACTGGACTATGTGTTCAGCTCGACGGCGGCTGCCACGACACTGGCGGAGAACTACGTCGGGCTGCCCCTGGACCTCGACTGATCCTGACGCTTCAACTCTCAGGATCAGCCACCCGTGTCGAGGCTGCGCGATCCACGAGCCACCGGTCGCCAGAGCGTATGAATTGCGGCCTCCAGCGATGATCGATCCCGACCCGATGGAGGCCGGGGCGTGGGCCTTATGCGATCTCGAGCCCGCTAGGCGGCGGGCGACTGATCCTCCCCATAGAAACGTTGCCGCACGGTCTCGTCGATTTCGATGTCGGGGCCGCTGAATAGCACGTCCGTTGGTCGGGTAGGGTCCTGCTCCCAGAGCGGCAGAGCCCTCGCCCGCCGAGCGTCCGCCTCGGCGCCGGTTCTGAGCAGCATGTCCGACATCCACCGCTGGACATTGCGGATCACCTCGACGTAGCGATTGTGTTCGGCGGCGTACGCCTCGGCAGCCGCCTCCCAGTCGTCCGTCCCGAGAAGCTTGTCCCGCAACACTCGCGCATCGCGCAGGGTCACCGACAGCCCCTGACCGAAGCTCGGGTCCGTCTCCGTCGCCGCGTCACCGATCAACACGACGCCAGGGCGGTGCGGGTGGTCGACCGCGTCGTACGGACAGACGAAGCTGGCCAGCGGGCCTTCGGGCTTCGCGTCCTTCAGGTACTCGACAGGGACGCCGCACGCCACCACCTGCTCGATGAACCGAGGGATGGCGGCGTTACCGCTGAAACGCAAGCCCGCCTCGGCGCCGCAGGCATGGTAGACCCGCGCCCGACCCGCGCCCTGCGGGAACACGATGGCGAACTGGCCGATCGAAGGGTTGGGCCACAGGTGATTGCTGTCGTCCGGGGCAGGCATCCCTGAGAAGAGCGGTCCGGCGACCACGTTGCCAGCCGGATCGCGTCGCTCATGGAAACCTGCGGCTGAACGGACCATCGAACCACGCCCGTCGGCGCCAACGATGAGCCGCGCGCGCAGTTCGACGGCGTTCCCATCGGCCTCCACGACGACGGCTGGCGTGCGGCCGGCCCGGAGCGCCCTGACGGCCACGCCGCGCCGCACCTCCGCGCCGGCTGCAGCGGCCCGCTCGATCAGCGCCTCCTGCATCGCGGGGTGATAGATCCCGATGGCCGGCAGGCGCTGCGCTGTCGTCTCGGCCAAATTGCGGCGCATCGCGATCTCCGGACCTCGGTATTCGGTCCACCAGGGTAGCTCGTGGACGCCAGCCTCTAGGAGTGCATCTGAGACTCCGAGGTCCCGCGCCTCGGCGACGCCCCAGGGCAACACGCTTTCGCCACGCACCCGGTCCTGGAACTTGGAAGTCGCTTCCAGCACGAGCACACTCGCACCGGTGTTTGCCATCGCGGCCGCGATCGCCGAGCCGCCAAGACCGCCGCCGACCGTTATGATGTCGTAGCGCTTCGCGTCCAAGGTTCACCTGCCCAGCCGAACGGCATGTCCACGTGGAGCATGCTCACCGGGTGGAACTTTACTACTCCCAGACGCCCTGTGACCGACGTCGCGGATTGATCAATCATGGTGGCCGAAATGTCCGAACAACTCTGCAGGAAACGCGGCCGCCCGCCGGAGGACCGGTTTCTCCGGCAGAGTGAGATTTTCGAGGCGGTGCTCCCGTTACTGAAGCGTCGAGGCGCCCGCGGGCTTACGATGCGAGACGCCGCGGCCAGCTCCTGCCTCAGCGTCGGCGGATTGAATCACTACTTCCGCACGAAGACCGACCTGCTGTTCTGGCCGCTGTCGCCAACCGCTTGCCGAGCTTCGAGCGAAAACTTTGCGAGGCGATACCAGCTCCTGCGCGAGCGCAATCCTGAGGCGTTCTTAGAGAGATTCGTCGAGTCCACAGTCAACGCCATCGTCACGTACTGCACGGCCTCCATGCAGGCGATGATCGAGCTTGGCGCGGAGGAGTTCTGGAACGTGATGGAAGGTGTAATGACGCCCGCACCTCTGATCACGTTCTTCGAGCAGACCCGGGGCCCGCTCGCACCCGCGGAACGTGACCGGCTGACACGGGGGATCCGCCGGGCATTCCTCGGCGCCACGCTCGATCCCCGCGTGAGTTGCGAAGAACTGCTCGGCGACGTCTGGCGGCAGTTAAACGGCGTGCGCCCTCGCGCGAACGTGCTGGGGTCTCGGGCCGGTTGACCTCAATCTACAGAAAATGGGTCCGCAGGCGAACGACAACCTCGAATACTCTTGAGACGCCGGGTCCCAAAGGACCCGGCGCTCCTGGTGGTGTTACGCGGCTGGCGATCAGCGGCCGGTCGACATCACGGGCATGAACTTCTGGATCCGCTTCCCGTTGTCGACTTCGCCCGTGAAGACGTTCCCCATCGAGTCGATTCCGATCGCGTTGGGGAAGTGCATCTGGCCGGCCAGCCGGCCGTGTTCGCTGAAGTGGCCGAGCGTCTCGCCGCTCGCCCGATCGACGACCCAGACCACGTGGTTGTTCCCATCGGCTTCGAAGAGATACTTCTGCTCCGGGTCCTTGGAAATGATCATCTTGTACATGGTGCCGCAGGGGCCCCAGGTGGAATCCCCGAGCGTCAGGCCGCCGCATCCTCGCGCCGGCGTGTTGGGCGCGACGAGAATGTCCTGCAGCCACTCGCCTGCGGTGGTGAACACCTGGATCCGGTTCGCCCCGCGCTCACCGACGTAGACTTTCCGGTCCCTCGAGATCTCGATGAAGTGCAGGGCGGGCGCGAAGTCCCGTACTTCGGGCGGCGGCCCGCCGTTCCACGTGTAGCCCGGGAGGTTTTCGTTGGTGATCTCGCTGAGCGGCATTCCGTGCCCTCCCCAACCGCGCTTGAACGCGCCGGTGGAGGCGTCAAAGACGACCACGCGCTTCTGGTCGATGATGTAGAGCTCGTTGTCGACTTCGTCGAGCTGGACGCGCCCCTTGTTACGGAAGGCGTCCGTTTCCTGGTTGTTCTCGACGTTGGGCGTGCCGGGCGGCTGCCGATGGCCGAACTCCCAGACGAACTCGCCTTCGCGCGTGAACTTCAGGATGCTGTCCTGCGGCCCGGTGCCGGCGACCCAGACGAAGCCTTTCGTATCGGCGATCACCGTCTGCAGCGCAGTCGGCCACAGCGGGTGATGGTCGGAATCGCCCCAGGCGTTCACCACGTTGCCCTCCTGATCCAACTCGATGATCTCGGGACCAAGCACGCAGCACAATCCGTTGCCGTTGATATCGCCGCTGATCTCATTCGGCGTAGCCCGGTTGCGGTTTATGAACCAGACGTGGTCCATGTGATCGACATAGATCCCGGTGACCTGCTGCATGGTCCACCGGTTGGGGAGCGACTTCGGCCAGAACGGATCCACCCGGTACAGCGGCGCCCCGTTGCCGTCCATAGCCTGTCCCTCGACCACCTGCGCGTGTCCGACCGACCCCCCGGCAAGCGCCAGAACAGCGCCGATGACGAGGGCCACGCCGTAGAACGACCATCGATGCGTTGTCGTATTCATCAGACCTTCCTCCTGTTCGTAACTCCACCCATTCGTGCCACCTTGAACGCCGCGCCGATGGTGAACTGCGCCGTCTCGAACGGGCGGTACGCTATCACATCGAGAAGGCCTTAAAGAGGACTGCCTGGTCCCGGAAGAAACGACCGCAATAAGCGCCCCGATGTCGTCACCCGGGCTGACGGCACTCAGAGGAGGCCTCTCAGTGCTCGCAGCGCGAACAGCACGACCATCGGCGAGAAGTCCAGGCCTCCCATGACTGGGAGCAGCCGGCGAATCGGCGCGAGGACGGGCTCGGTGAGGCTGTAGACGATCCGCGCCAGCGGATTTCGCCAGTCCACCTGGACCCATGACATGACGACGGCCGCCAGGACGACGAGCGAGTACAGATCAACGAGCGTGGCAAGCGGACGCATGAGTGGTCGTATCCGGCGTTCCTTTCCCGACCGGAATTATTACACAGGGCCCGCAAAGAGACAGGTGTACGTCGAGCGCTGAATCGATGTTGTCAGCGCCCTGTCGAGCCATAACTAGTACCTCGTCGCAGTGAATTTGACCGGTTCACTTTCAGGCCTCCCCCTCTTGACCGTGGGCCCAGGCAATCGATCAAAACCACTGCGCCGGGGTACTAGTTACTACTGAGTCGTTTTATAGCCATCAATCCGGCCCTCAAGGTTGCTCTGGTACTCCCACCACATGTGACCAAATGCCACCTAGGGTGGGCACAATATTGGGCACAGTCCAAACCACCGTCTGGATGGCTAGTCGAGGCGAGAGAGAACGCAGACAGCGGCGACAGCAAAGCGCGACTGGTACCGCGACCGCGGCTGGAACCCATCCAACTCAGTCGCCGACCCTCAGAACGCCCACAAGGCTCGTCACCGAGCCCGCGCGCGCGAATGACCGTCTGAGTTCTCGTGCTTTGCAAACACGTAATGTTGATTCGTAATCAGCAGGTCGGTGGTTCGAGCCCACTCGCCGGCTCCAGTTTTCGCTAGCAAAACAGATACATCTGTCACACAAATTGCCAGGGCCCCATGCCGCTGAGAGCCAATCTGAGAGCCACGGGGACGTCGTCGGCAACTTGGACAGGTCCGCAAGGATCGCGATCTCGAGCGCCGGCTCCCCCGCCACTGTGGCCTCGCTCCGCATCCTCCCGTCCAGCGGCGACGTCATCTCCACCGCTGTCGCCCCAGCCCTGTGCAAGTGATGTATTGCCCCGCGCACACCGCCCGCGCCAGTAACTCAGTTGGATAGACCATCGGCCGGCACTGACGCCCCTATATGTCAAGACGGTCGTTCAGGCCGCCAAGTCTGCGGCTTGGCGCGCTCGGTAGTCTGCCATCACGCGCTGAAAGATCTCGCGGGCGAGAAAGCGTTTGAGACAGCGGATGATCTCCCTTTTGGGCCGCCCTTCAGCGGTGCGTCGTTCGACGTAGTTGAGGGTTGGTGTGTGGAACTGCATCCGCACGATGACGGCCCGGTGGAGCGCGGCGTTGGCCTGGCGATGACCGCCGCGGTAGAGGCGGTGGAGTCTCTTCCAATGAGACATGAGCCTGAAGGGGGGATTGTTTCCAACGACACATGAGCCTGAAGGGGAGCTGGGTCGTGGATCATCGGAGGATGATCGTGACGCTCCACACCGACCGGCTACGGACCTTGCAGCACGTTCGGGAGTTCCTTGAGGGCAACCAGGAGGTCGACCTGGTCGTGGCGACTCGAGCTGCGGCCTATGGGTTCATCGAGCAGACCCTGGGCCGGTTCGACTATGTCCACCAAGGGAAGGCTGAGAAGGGTCTGCTCCGATGTTTTCTGGCCAAGGTGACCGGGCTGTCGCGCGCCCAACTCACCCGGTTGTTGGCCCAGCATCGGGTCACCGGGAGCATCGCCGACCGCCGCGGGGCGCCCCGACGGCCGTTCCCCCGCCGCTACACGAGCATCGACATCGGGCTTCTCGCCGAGCTCGACCGGCTCCACGGCACCTTGTCCGGGCCGGCCACGCGCAAGCTCTGTGCGCGCGCCTACCATCGCTTTGGCGACCGCCGGTTCGAACGCCTGGCCGGCATCTCCAACGGCCACCTCTACAACCTGCGGCACTCGACCACGTATCAACGGCGCCGCGGAACCACCTCCACCCGAACGCGCCCAGTCCAGGTCGCCATTGGCGAGCGCCGTCGGCCGACGCCGTTCGGGCGCCCCGGCTATGTCCGGGTCGATTCCGTCCACCAAGCCGATCTGGATGACCTGAAAGGCCTGTACCACGTGAACTTGGTGGACGAGGTCACCCAGTTCCAGTTCATCGGCTCGGTCGAGCACCTCCATGCCGCGTGCCTGGCGCCGGTCCTCAGCGCCCTGCTCCGAGCCTTCCCCTTCACCCTCCACGGCTTTCACTCCGACAACGGCTCGGAATACGTCAACCGCACCGTCGCCGCGCTGCTCGAAGCCCTCCACATCGACGAGTTCACCAAGTCCCGAGCCCGACACACCAACGACAACGCCCTCGTCGAGAGCAAGAACGGCTCGGTCGTCCGCAAGCACCTCGGCTACGGCCACATCCCCAGCCGCCACGCCCAACGCGTCAACGACTTCACCCAGAACGTCCTCTCGCCCTATCTCAACTTCCACCGGCCCTGCTTCTTCCCCTCCGAGACCGTCGACGCCAAGGGCCGCCGCCGCAAGCGCTACCGCGACGCCGACATCATGACGCCCTATGAGAAGCTCAAGTCGCTCCCCGAGGCCGCCGTCTACCTCACCCCGGGGACCACCTTCCAACAGCTCGACGCCGTCGCCTTCGCCCTGAGCGACAATGATGCCGCGCGCGCCCTGCACGAGGCACGCGCACGGCTATTCCGGTCTATTGACCCGGCTGCCTGACATGTCCGGCTCATCGATCCGCTTCAGGCTCATTTCTGGATTGGAAAGGACTGTGGCGCCCCGTCGTCATCCCGGACGAAGCCGGGATGGGGCAGGCCCCGAAAAGCTTGGCGAAGGCGGCTTCAGAATGAATCCGATCGGGGGTGTCGCCAAAGATGATCAGCAGTTCGGCGGCGGTGTCGGCACCGATGCCGAAGCCCTCACGCAGCGTCGGTGAGGTCTGGGTGGTGAGTCGACTCACGTGACGGTCGTGGTCCACGATTTCGACGGAGAGAGCGAACCAGCGACGGGCGAGCGCCCGGAGGGTATGTTTCGCCGAGGCGGTCGGCGTATCGATCGTGCCGCAGCGCCATCCGCGGCAGCGTTTGAGGAGCGCCTGGTCGGCGAGCGGGTGGAGGGTCTCTCGCAGCGCGGGCGGCGCGGTGACGACGATCTGCTTCAGCGTGATCATTGCCGAGGTGCGGGCTTTGACCGCCGTCCGGCGCGCGACTTTGAGGTGGCGCATCATCTCGACCGCCCCGTCCGCGGTCTTCGGGATGGCGGTCGATTGGCCCGCCAGGACCGACCGCGCGGCGGTCTCGGCATCCACGGGGTCGGACTTCCCGGCGATTCGACGTGTGCGCCGGTCGCCTCGGTTCACTTCGAGCACCTGGTGCCCGGCTCGCCGGACCGCGCGAGCGAGTCCCGCCCCGTAGCTGCCGGTGCCCTCGATGCCGAACGCGGCGATGCGGCCGTGACGCTCGGCCCAGGTGATCAGCTGTTGGTAGCCGTCTGAGTCGGCGGCACACGATCGATCGTCGAGACGGACCCCCCTCGTGTCGATCGCCACGGCCACGTGGACGTGCTTGTGGGTGTCCGTCTCGAATTCGTTGTCAGGCCGCCACTGGGAGCTGGACCAAGTCCCGGCAGTGGGAGACCCAACGGACATTGTTCAGTTCGGCACGGGCCACCGTGTGGCCGCCGGCGAAGGTCAACGGCGTGTGGCCCTTCAACAACGCGTGGCTGCGTACCTCGTTGTAGTAGGCCTGGAAGTCGCCAAGTTTTCGTTCAAGATCACGGGCATTCCAGAACAGCACATGGTCGAGACATTCTCGCCGCGTCGTGCCGATCAGGCGCTCCACGAAGGGGTGGGACCGGGGCACATGAGGCACGGTCTTGATTGCGTCGATCTCCAGAATCCGCAGGTTCGCCGTCCACCGGTGCGCCTCGAACAGCGGATCATGATCGGTGCTGAGGTGTCGCGGGGTGCCCTGCCCATGAATGGCGGCGTTGAACATGCGGCAGAGGTCGGCGCCAGTGACCGGACCGCGGTGCACGCCGACGCCGACGAGGCGACGCGTGAATTGATCCATGACCACGAGCACCCAGTAGCTCCGGAGCACGATGGACTCGCATCGAAAGAGGTCCACACTCCACAGACTGTCTGTCGTGTGGCCGATGAACGACAACCACGAGGGCCCGGTTCCACCCGGGGCGGGGCGGTAGTGTTTCGACAGCACGCGGCACACGACGTTCTTATCGATGTTGGCCCCGAACGTTCGCGCGATGATGCGCGCAATCCGTGGACAGCCGAACCGAGGATTCCGCGACTTGAGCTCGACGATGGCCTGGATAAGTGCCTCGCTCGGCCCCTTCGGTCCGGGCTTCTTCGGGCACTCGCTCGATGAGAACAGTCGGCGGTACTTGCGACGCACCAACGCCTGATGAAACGCCAGGAGCGTCGAGGGGCGTACGCCGATGGCGACCTTTCGGATTCGTGCTGGGCTGAGGAAGAGTGACCCGAAGCCGAACAGCAACCGGTCACTCGCTGTCAGGCGTGGCGCCCGCTGGCGAGGACGGCGCAAGACGATCAGCTGCTGCTTGAGCAGAAGATTCTCCGCGATCACCGCTCGCACGCCACCGGGGCCACACAGCGTCGCGGTCATGACGGCCAAGTGAAGCAGGGTGAGCAGGAGGTCCTTCATGCGCGAGACAGCGTAGGCCAGACGTCAGGCGCCACGCAACGTTGCCTCAAGCCTGGATGCAGCGAGAGAATTGGGAATTCGAGACGCACAGGTTCGCCGTCTTGGCCGATGGGATTATGACTGTCGCACCCCGCGCCGTCGCCGTTTCGTAGACGGCGACCGTGTCATAGGCGGCGTCAGCGGTGCGCGCACGAGAGGGCCCTTGACCGCGGTGAGTAGATCGAGGCCGGTGGTCGCATCGTCACCCGTCGCCTCGGTCAGCGTGTGGACACGGATCACGCCGAACTGATCGACACCAAGGTGGAGCTTCCTCCAGCCACGCCTGCCGCGGCCACCGTGTGTCGCGGCAGCCCACTCACCCTCCCCGACGATGGACAGACCTGTGCTGTCAAGCACGAGATGGATGCCCTCGTCGGTCGGGACCAGTCGCAGACGGCGCGTCAAATGCTGACTGCGCCGGGAGAGCGTCGTATAGTCTGGGGCGGAGAGATCGAGGCGCATCATCCCGAACAGGGCATACAGGAACCCTTCGGCCTGGCGCAGCGGGAGATGGTAGACAAGCCGCAGGGTCAGGGCGGTCTCGATGGCGAGATCCGAGTACCGCCGCTGCCCACCCCGCCGGCCGCTCAGGCGGGGCGTCCAGGCAGCGATCGCTTCCGAGGACAACCACACCGTCACATCGCCGCGTCGAACACCTCATACACCCGACTGCCACCGCGACCACCCCCCCAGCCACGGCCATCATTGGGCGGATTCTTCTTGACAAGTGTCTATCGACACATTACACGTACTAGGTGATACGGAGCTTTCGACATCGCGGGCTCAAGCGCTTCTACGAGCGGGGGGACCGCAACCTCATCCGCCCCGATCTCCACGACCGGGTGGAAGCGATGCTCGCCCAGCTGGATGTCGCCAGCTCCCCGAACGCAATGCGCCTTCCGCACTACCGGTTGCACGCCCTGAAAGGGAAACTAAAGGGCTACTGGTCGGTGACCGTGAAGGCCAACTGGCGCATCATCTTCCGCTTCGAAGGCGAGGATGTCCACGAAGTGGAATTGATCGACTATCACTGACGAAGGGAGAACTGCAATGCCGATGAAGAATCCGCCGCACCCCGGCAAGGTGGTGCGCGTATCTTGTCTCGAGCCGCTCGGCCTCAGCGTTACCGAAGGCGCAAAGGTCCTCGGCGTCAGCCGTCAAGCGCTCTCGAACCTGGTGAACTGCCGCGCTCGCATTTCGGGCGACATGGCGGTCAGGCTTGCCAAGGCCTTCGGGTCGACGACGAAGACCTGGATACGCCTGCAGGCGGCCTACGATGTCACGCAGGCACGAGCGCGAGAGGATGAGATCGACGTCGAGCGCTACGAGCCGCGACACACGGCGGTGGGGAGCTAGGAGGGCGCTGAAGTATGCCGCTGAAATTGTGCAGGAACAGTGTTCTGCCCAAAAGGCGTTCGAGTACTTCCGTCCCGTCCGAGAAACCTGTAAAACGGCCCGGAGTAGTCACTTCGCGACACCCACTGCCCTGGTAGCCATCGCCGGCGCGGTGTGCAAGCTCTTAAGAACGGACTCATCGAGATGATGAACCGTACCGGGTTCTTCGGAGACTGGATTCGTTGAATCAGGCCACCGCAGCCTGGCGAACGAAACAGGAGGTCTTCGATCTCGATCTCCAGGTTCTTGTTTGCTGGCATCCGGATCGCGTACTGGACGGCACGGGTCTCCAGGGCGTCGTAGATCTCCGGTTTCGCGAAGGCCGCGTCGGCGCGGACCGCCACCCGCCGGCCCGCGGCCTGCTGCCGCTCAATCTCCGGCACCAGCAACGCGTCCCAGTCGTCGGTACTGTGGACGTTACCGGAACGCAACTTCGCCGCCAGACAGTCGCCGTGGTCGTTGAACAGAAACAGCGGGTGGTAGCAGACTGACTCGAAGTGCCCGATGTAGGCACTGCCTTTCTGCTGCCCATGCACCGGGCTCTCACTGGAGTCCATGTCGAGCACGACGCGGTCGGCTCCGTCGCACGTCTCGGCCTGTCCGATCAGGTCGCGGTTCACGGCCATCAATCCAACGAGGTTCTCCTCGCGCGCCAGTAGCTCGGTCTCGAACCAATGCAGCGTCGAGGTCAGCACCGCGCTCCGGTCCCACCGCGTCGGCGAGCCGATCAGGCGGGATGTCGGGTCGACGGCGAATCGTACCGCGTCGTTGAGGTCTTCGTAGCCCGCCAAGCGGCTGTACACCGACTGCCGCAGGAGATCGGGCAACCGGAACTGTGTGTTCAATCCGTGGCGAGAGTCGCGCAGGTGCGCGGCGATGCCCCCCGCAAGGCCAAGGCGTTCATCCAACTCACGCACGAGAATCAAGCTGGCGTCGGAGGTGATGCGCGACCCCTGAAACGCGACCTTCAAAAACCCGTTGAACGTGAACTGAAAGGGCTCGGTTTGTCATTCACCCACTGGGTGTCACCCTCCGTGGCGGGTTCTTCGTGTCGGAACCCAGCACAATCAGGGCACGACGAATGATCCAGTGGGTACGGTACCACGGTGAAATCGGAAATGCGGGAGTACCAGCCCCAGCCCACGACACCTACAGCTTGAAGGCTCTCTGAAAACTTGACTCATTTGCCAAGAATTCGGGCCTTCAAGACGTCTAAAGCGCTTTTCATGACCGTGTGGCGGCCGCGTACCCGCAGTGCCGAACATAGTTGCGGCATTCGTCAGTGCTGAAGTGCGCCAAGCACTCGCCGAGGAACGGCCAGAGCGTCTCGGTGCTGCGACAGCGAGCGGTGCGAACGAGGGCCTTGAGCTTCGCGAAGCAGAGCTCGATGGGATTGAGGTCCGGGCTGTAGGGTGGCAAGTACCAGAGGGTGGCCCCGGCGGCCTGGATGGCGCGTTGGATGCCGGCGACCTTGTGGGCCCCGAGATTGTCGGCAATGACGATGTCGCCGGGCTGCAGGGTCGGCACCAGGATCTGTTCGATGTAGGCGCGGAAGCTCTCGCCATCGATCGCGCCGTCGAAGACCCCCGGTGCGGTCAGCCCCGTGACCCGCAACGCGGCGAGAAACGTGCTGGTCTGCCAGCGCCCGCAGGGGGCGTGGTCGTGGACGCGCGCGCCGCGCGGTGCCCGGCCGTACCGCCGAAGCAGATTGGTGGTGATGCCGGTGTCGTCCAGCAACACGAGGTGGGCGACATCCCAGGTCGGCGCCGCCGCGTGCCACGCGACCCGCGCGGCCGCGACGTCAGGCCGATCGTGTTCGGACGGGCGGACCGTGTTTTTTAACGGTCAGGCCGAGGGCCCGCACGGCGCGCCAGACCGTCGGCACACTCGCGGGCGTGGCGAGGGCGTCCTTCAGCTCAGCCAGCGTGCGATCCGGGTGCGCCGCAATCAGCGCGGCCAAGGTGTGTAGGTGCGGCTCAAGCATGCCGCGCCGTCCATGTCGCTGGACGCGAGGCGCCACCTCGCCCGTGTCGCGCCGCCGCTGTTTCAGTAGCCGCACCCACGACCCGCTCACGCGGTACTTCGCCGCCACCTCGGCCGCCGTCATCCCGGCATCGCTGTCGAGGAGCGCCCGCTCTCGCCGATCCATCGAATAGGCACGCATCAGTCCTCCTGCATCGGTGCGCGCAGAAGTACCACGACTGCCCCAGGTAGTACAAGGCCTATTTGAAAAGCGCTTTAGGCTGGTCGATACGACAGCAGGAAGCTGCGAACGTGGCGCACCGCCAGCGGAATCTTCTCCGGGGTGTCTTTCCAGGGGTACATGCTCAGTTGTCCGTTTGGCGCCAGCATCGCGCTCTCGATCGCGGCATCGTACGAATGTCCCGTGGTATCGTCCGGCAGGACGAGAACCGGCGTCTGACACTGCCTCACGAAGTCGCGCGTCACCGTGAACACGAAGTCAGGGTTGGTGCGGAACAGTCGGTTCAGGAATTGGTCGGCCATTTGCGTCGTGATGTCGGGGCGCCGCTGGGCCACTTCTGCACCCCACGACTTGCTCTGACTCTCATACATGGCGTTCGGCAGCTCCGGTCTGAACCCGACCGGCTGCGCCGGCACGGCCGCGACCACGCGATCTGGCGCCCGCCTGATGAGGTTCCAGATGAAGGGTCCCGCAATGCAGAAGCCGAGCACCATGAACCTGTCGATCCCCAGGTGATCCATCAGGCCGAGATGGTCGTCGGTGTAGGCATCCCACGGCCGGTCGACCTCAAGCGGGCCAGTGGACTGCCCGGCTGCGTGGCGCAAGTCCGCGTAGATACAGCGGAACTCTCCGCTGAACGCCTCGATCGTGCTAAAGGGATTGCCGCGCCGGATGCCCGCGATCGTCGAGCCGTTCAACCCCCCGCCCGAGATGAGCAACAGCGGGAAGCCCGACCCTGTCTCCTCATAGCGGATGCGGACATTCCCCCTCTCGTAGAAGCGTCCGCTATCGTCATTGCCGCTCTGCCGTGCGAACAGCGCCGGCGGCGTAGCGGCCATTGCCGCCGCCGCGGCGCCAGTCTTCAGAAGCTTGCGTCTGATCGGGTCCACCATACCTCCTCTTCTCGGCCGTGTTTCGCCTCGATGACACAGCGATCGTCATCGGGGACCGGCTGAATCCAGGACTATAACGCAACCGAGGAACTATCCGCACGGCACTGTCAAATTGAGTCCCGCGCCCCACGATTTCTTTGGACAGCCTTCTGCGAGAAGGAGAATGAGTTATGTCCAAGGGAAAACAGCGCTCGTCGGCACGGGGCGGTGGTCCGCGCGACGAAAAGTCTCCGTGGTCATCGAGGTCCTCAAGGGGGAATCACTCGAGAGCCTCAGTCGTCGCCATGGCGTGACGGCGGCGAAGCTCTCGCAGTGGCGTGACGACTTCGTGGCCGGCGGTGAGGCCCGCCTCAAGCATCGCGAGGTCGCCGTCGAGGGCGCGGACACGCGGCGGCTCAAGCGCGTCGTGGCGGATCTCGCCACCGACAAGGCGTTGCTGGCCGAGAAGATTCGACACCTGGAGGCCGGCCGCCCTTTGGGCTGGTGGAGGTCGAAGCGATGCGTCACGCGACTTCGCCCTCCACCCACCGGCCGTACGGCATCGCCCGCGTCACGCGCGTGTGGCAGGTGCCGCGCTCGACGGTCTACGCGCAACGGACCCGGCGCGCCCGGCCGACGCCGGTGGCCAAGCGCGGACCCAAGCCGCCCCAGTCGGATGCGGCGCTGACGGCCGCGGTCCGGGCCGTGATCGCCGCGAGTCCGTTCCACGGCGAAGGGCACCGCAAGATCTGGGCGCGCTTGCGGGTGCAGGGGCTGCGCACGTCGAAACGTCGGACGTTGGTCGTGATGCGCGCTGCCGACTTGCTCGGCCCTGCGCGGCTGCCCACGCCGGTCGCCGCCCGTCCCCACGACGGCACCATCGTCACCGCCAGTCCCAACGTGATGTGGGGCACCGATGCGACGGCCACCGTGACGCTGGCGGACGGCCACGTCACGATCGTCGGGGCGATCGATCACTGCACGGCCGAATGTGTGGGACTACACGCGGCGAAGTCCGGCACGCGCTTCGAGGCGTTGGAGCCGGTGCGCCAGGGCGTCCGAGATCACTTCGGGACGATGGCCGCCGGCGTCGCGAGCGGGCTCACGATGCGCCACGACCACGGCAGTCAGTACATGAGCAACGACTTTCACGCCGAGCTCCGGTTCCTCGGCATCGTGTCATCACCGGCCTTCGTCCGCCAGCCCGAGGGGAACGGCTGCATCGAACGGTTCTTCCGCACCCTCAAGGAACAGCTGCTGTGGGTGCGCCACTTTACGGATGTCGAGGACTTGCAGCAGGCGCTGCGCACCTTCAAGGAGACCTATAACCAGCAGTGGTTGATCGAGCGACTCGGCTTCCGCGCACCCGCCGTCGTCCGTCGCGCGGTTGCGCTCACCACGGCCGCGTGAATACACTCACCCGGCTGTCCAAGAAATCCGTGGCGGTACAACTGTCAAATTGAGACAGCGGCTGGCAGAGTACGTCGATGACGAACCCACCGCCCAGCTATCGCGGATACCGGTTTCCCCCTGAAATTATCAGTCACGTCGTCGGTACTCCCAAGGTGTCCTAAGCCGGGATTTCCGTTTTGTCTGCCCCAGATGGGCCCCGTCTACACCCGAAAGCCGCAGCGCCCACGACAATCTTCTTCATCGCACCATCGTCCAGGTTCTGAGGCCGCTACGCAGCCCGCGCTGACGTGTAGCGGGCCGGAGGCCAGGGCTCCCAGGACATTCCGTAGACACCGCTCCTCCAATGCCACGACGAAGGCGGGACTGGTAATTGATCCATTGTCTGTGACCCATGCGGCGGGCGCTCTGGTGGGCCCAGGATCGGGAGTGATCGGATGGCGGGAGATGCAACAGCGAGAGCCGGATGGGCTACGCCAGACTCCCTTTATGGCGGTTCTTCTTGCTGAAAAGCGTTGTTGCCTCGGCTTCGCCGCTTCACTTTTCAACAGTCGATGGGACATCATGAAGCGCCGCGCACGCGCAACGGCGGCGAGGGAGCAAGCATGGCGCAGATTGCTAACGAAAAGCTCGATTCGATTATCGGGGAGGTTAATGATCTCCATCCTCTGCTCAAAGCGTTACTGCCGAAACTGCCGAGAGTCCAAGACGTGGAGTACTGCCACGGCGTCGGCGAGATGGGGGCTGATTTCGTCATCAGCCGGACCAACGATACCTTCGGCAGAATCGAATATATCGGTGTCATCGCCAAGGTTGGCAAGATCGTCCAGGACTTCGCGGATATTGAACGCCAAATCGAGGAGTGCAACTTACCCCGTTTGGTTCAAGGTGGCAAAAAGAAGATCCGAATTACCGAAATCTGGGTCGTCGCCACTAAACACATAACGCGCGGCGCTAAGGAAAAGATCTTCGATAAATTCAGCACTCGGAAGATTGAGTTTATCGAAGGTACCGATCTTGAAAAGCTGGTCGACAAGTACACCCCTCTGGCCTGGTCGCGGCTACCGATTGTCGTCGGGGAGTATCTGCAAGACTTGCGGGTGCGGACGGAAGAGCAAGACAAGAGCGTCAGCCTACTGCAGATATCTGACAAGGCCTTTTATGTTAAGCAGGACCTCTATCGCCTTCCTGACATCGAATACCGCTATAAAGTGAAGTACCGGCAGAAGCCGGAGAAGGTCGATGTCGACCACATTACCGAGTCACACCGCTGCATTCTCATCGAAGGCGGCGTCGGTTCTGGGAAATCGAAATTGCTCCGGCGGCTAATCACTGAAGCCACTGTCCCGGAGGCCTTCAGTAAGACCAAGATTATTCCTCTTAGCGCCAGCTACACGGAGCTGGGGGATGTCCCGGCCGCTGTTGAAACTCGGCGGCGACTCGGGTGACATTCTAAGCGACGTGCTGCGCCTCCCTGGAGTCTCCGAGGCCGAGACGGTGATCTCGGGCGCGGAGGGCCGCGACGAGCTGCGGCATATCCGCATGTCCCTTCAGGCGCCGGAACCCTTTGGCTGCTTCGAGCACACCCGCGGCGACCCAGCGCAGCATCATCTGGCCGCCCCGCCAGCGCTTGACGTTGCGTTTGACGTGGCGGGTCCGGCTGATGAGGCTCTCGGCGGCGTTGGTGGTGGCCAGCGAGCGCTGGAGACGGGGAGCGAGGCCGAGCGTGAGCACGGTCACGGTCTCTTCGAGCCCTTCCCGCACACTGGCCGCCGCGCACGGATGTTCCCGGTCGAGGCGGCGGGCGAGGTTCCGTAGCAACCGCATCGCGGTCTTCACGTCCTCGTGCTGATAGGCCCGCCGCAGGATGGCCTGCACCCAGGGCCGCTGGCGCGCCGGTAAATGGTCGAGGATGTTGCGGGTCTTGTGGACTTGGCAGCGCTGCACCACGGCGGCGCGGCCGAACACCGCAGTCACCGCCGCCCGCAGCGCCTTCGACCCATCGAGCATCACCAGCACACTCCGATCGGTGCGCAGGCCACGGCTCTGGAGGTTGGCCAGCAGGCTCTGACAGACGGTCGCGTTCTCCGTCGAGCCTTCCCAGAGCCCGAGGGCGTGCTTCGTGCCGTCGGCGCCGACCCCCAAGGCGACGACCAGACAGTGCTCGCCGATGTGGACACCGTCGAGGACGAGGCCGACCAGATCCAGGTTCTCGAGGGGCGTCGCCTGCCACGCGGCCAGTTGCGCGGCGGTCTTGGCGACAAACCGGCGGCTGACGGCGCTCTTACTCACGCTACGGCTGGGGACGTCGGCCGGGAGCGGCTCCAGACTCCGAGCATAGCTCCGGGTGCTGACACCGACCAACAGCTGCTCGACAGTGCGGCGCCGCAGGGGATCGGTCTGGGCCATCGTCTGGAAAGTCGGCAGCGGTACTTCCTGGCGGGCCGCGCGGACCCGGGGACGCCGGATTGCCACCTTGCGCCCGCCGAGGACGACCTCACTGGCCACCGTCCCGGCCCGGGCCGCCGTACGGTCGGCCTGGTGCGCGTACCGCGGGCCACAGATCGCGGTCCGATCGTCTTCGAGCATGGCGTCCAAGACCTGTAACCCTGACCGCACCGCGAGCTCGAACAGCTCCGCCTCGGTATCGATCAGCAGCTCGACGAGGGGCAGGCGACGCGGGGGCGGAGATTCAACACCAGCGGCGGGACGGACTGTGCGAGACTTCTTCATGGCGGCTCCTTTGCTGTGAGGCGTGTCGCCTCGGGTTGCCCACCACTCGTGTATCACGAGCAGTGAGGAGCCGCCGCGTCAATTTTCAACAGTCAGTGGGACATCCCCCGGAGCTGATGGAGAAACACTCAGGCGACCTGAAGAAGCTCATCGCGCAGCGGGTGCCCGTGGAAGTCAGGACGCCATGCCATGATAGCGAATACCTGGTTTTGATTGACGCCTTCGACGAACGGCGGATGGACACCAACAGCCAAGCAGACGATCTTAACGCTCTCTTCGGCCAAGTGTCGGAAGAGAACCGCATTCGCGTCGTCGTAACGAGCCGGTTCCTCAAAGGCGTCGAGCGGGGTGATGTCTTGCAGCCTGATGTTGCCCGCTGCGAGTTGCACCCTCTCTCGATGCAGCGCACCATTGAATTTCTCGCCAAGATGTGCGCAAAGATCAATTTCAAGGACAGAATTCTTGAAGATCTCAAGAAGTCCGCCCTTTTTCGAAACCTTCCCAAGAGCCCGATGTCGGCCATTCTCTTAGCGCGTCTGCTAAATGAGAGTCAGCAGGAAATACCCTCAAACATGACGGAGCTATATGCGAAATATTCGGAGCTGATACTTGGCAGGTGGGATGAAAAGAAAGGTCTTCAGTCGCAGAAAGAATATCAGGCGCTCGACAACATCCTGATGAGGCTAGCCAGACAGATGATTGACGACCAACGGCTGTTTATTTCAGTTGATGAGGTCAAAGCTGTCTTCAAGAACTACCTGGACCAGCGCAATCTCGAAATAGATGCAGACCAACTATTCAACAGGATGGTCGACCGGTGCGAAATAGTCCTCTTAGATAGCAGTTCACAGACACTTGGGTTCAAGCACCGAAGTTTCGCCGAGTTCTTCTACGCGAAGTCCTTCATCCTTGACCAGTCGCTCCTCGTCGATAGCCGAGTGTTCAACGTTTATTGGATGAACACTTTCTTCTTCTATCTCGGGTTGCGCAAGGACTGCCCCAACGAACTCCAGGCGATATTCGAGATGCCGATGGTTTCAGAGCAGGAAGAATGGCTGAAGATCATAAGTCTCTCAAATTACCTGTTGGCGGCGTATACGACGCCGTACGAAGTGATTGAAGAAGGCGTACGGAACGTAGCAGTGGCGGCGGCGGAGCTTTATCGAAAGATTGTCACGCGAGGCTCGGAGATGTGGTTTAGCGTCCTGCCTCGGATGCACCTGCTCTATCTCCTCCAGATGTTCATCAGGCAAGGCTACTCATATTCATTCTTCGCCAAGGCGATCGAGGGTGCGGCGCTGCAAATCGACGAATCGTCGCTGGAAGAAGAGACGAAAGCGTATGCGTTGTTCTTCCTCAACGTCGCATATATTGATATCGGTAAGAAAGAGACATTTGACTTCATGCTGAGTCGAGTTCAAAAAGCGTTGCCCATCGACATCCAGTTGGCACTCGGGCACGAGGGCAAGAAGGTCAAGGAACGCACCGCGCTCATGCGTAAACAAGACAGACATCTTCGTCACATTCTGCCCCGCGGCAATGCTTACGCCATGTTCATAGAGAACATGTATGAGCTGCCAGTGAATGCCGTAATCCAGCAGTCCTTGAAGGCGCAGGGGAAGAAGAAGAAGAAGGACGCAGATAAGCTACTACCGCAGGGCCGGAAGTAAGCGAAGCCGTGGCTAAGGCCTCTGATCTTAATTGAATGATCAAGTTGGCCGCGGGCGCAGTTCATAGTTCCAGTCGCCGTGGAAGACATGCGGGTGCAGGGACAAGCGACGCATCTCGGCGAGGGGCACGACGAGCCCAACCTTGTACCGGCGCTTGTCGAGCTTGGCGCGCACGCGCAGGCCGGTGGCGGTGCGGGTGTGCCCGATCAGGGCTACCACGGTCTCGAAGGTGCGCAACGGACGCCCACGCCAGTTCTGCGTGATGTGGCAGAAGAGCCGATGCTCGACCTTGTTCCACTTGCTCGTGCCCGGCGGGAAGTGCGACACATGGATGCGGAGGCCCACGTCGTTGGCCAGCCGTTGCAGCGCCGTCTTCCAGCCTCGCGAGCGATATCCGTTGCTGCCGCCGGCATCAGCGGTGATATAGAGGGCGTCGGCCGCCGGGTAGGCATGGCGCCCCATCATCGTCCACCACTGGCGAATCGACGCGACGGCGAAGGCCGGGGTGTCGTGGTCGCGGCCCACGCTCACCCACGCTTCGTTGCGCGCCATATCGTACACGCCGTACGGAATCGCCTTGCCGACCGCGTCGTCGGGAAAGTCGTGGACGCGGACCCGCTCCGGCTCGCCCGTCGGTTGCCACTCCCGCCCGGCGTTCTTGAAATCGCCGACCAATTCCTTCTTCTTGGTGTCGACCGAGATGACCGGCTGCCCGTGGGCGATGCAGTCAGCGGCGCACGCGTTGATGTGCTCGAACTGCGCGTTGCGGTCCGGGTGCGCCGCGCCCTCGCGGGCCTTTTGCAGCGCGTGCAGCCGATAGCCGAGCCCGTGCAAGAGCTTCCCGACCGTCGTCGCGCTAACCGGCCACCCCTGTGCGGTGAGCGCGCCCGCGAGACGCGCCGTGCTCTTGCACGTCCACCGCAGCGACGACATCGGGTCGCCCCGCGTCAGCGGTTCGACCAAGAGGTCCAGCGCCTCGGTCACGCCGGGTTGCGTCTGCTCGATGTCCGGTCGCCCCGCGCCCGGCCGGCGGATCCGGTCGGTCGCCGTCAGGCCCTGCGCCAACTCCAGGCGGCCATCGCGGATGGTCTTACGCGCCAACCCCGTGGCCGCCGAGACCACGGCGTCCCCGCCGAAGCCAATGGCCACCGATTCCGCGACCGCCCACAGTCGGCGCGTGCGCTCATTCAGCAGGGGCGCCATCACCACATACTTGGCGACGAGCGTGGCTTCGAGAACCGTGTCGCGCTGCACTGTACATGGGGTTAGATCACGTCACCCCATTACTTGGCAAGCTAATTCACGCCGGAGGCCTAACCTCATTGCGGCTTGCATTTCATAGAGGATCTTCGAGGCCTCACTCCCTGTGCGATATCGGACGTGCCGTCTTGAACGATCCGTACCAACCCTCCTGGTGCCGCACATGCGCTGCAACGTATGCTTCACCGAAGAACCGGGTTATGTTTCGTTTTGTGTGCAAAAACCGCTTGAGGAAAGCGAGCGGTCATGGTCAGAGGTTGATTGCCTGGATCGACCTACTCACAAAGGAGTGTCGCCATGACCACGCGAGCGAAGCGTACCGCGAAGCCCCGCAGATCGAAGCCCTGATCGGCAGCGACCACGAGCTGCTGAAAGGACTCTTGCAGGAATCCCTCCAGGCGGTGTTGGAGGCGGAGATGACCGAGGCGGTGGGGGCCGGGCCCGGTGAGCGCACGGCGGATCGGACCGGGTATCGGTCGGGGTACTACAGCCGCGGCCTGGTCACGCGCATTGGGCAGCTGGAGTTGCGGGTGCCCCGTGACCGGGAGGGCCGGTTCTCGACCGAGCTCTTCGACCGATACCAGCGGTCGGAGAAGGCGCTCGTGAGCGCGCTGGCCGAGATGTACGTCCAGGGCGTGTCGACGCGCAAGGTCAAGGCGATCACCGAGGAGCTGTGCGGGCACACGTTCTCGGCGAGCACGGTCAGCCGGATCAACACAGGGCTGGATGAGCTGCTCCGGCGCTTTGCCCAGCGCCGCCTCGAGGAAGTGTATCCGTATGTGATCCTCGATGCGCGGTACGAGAAGGTCCGGCTCGACGGGGTGATCCAGCCCCAGGCGGTGTTCATTGTGCTCGGCATGAACTGGGAAGGCCGGCGCCAGGTGCTCGGCGTGGAGCTGTCCACTCGCGAGTCGCAATCGAGTTGGACGACGTTTGTCAACGGGCTGCAGGCGCGCGGGCGGCGGGGGGTGGAGTTTGTGGTCTCCGACGATCACGCCGGGATCAAACGGGCGGTCCGGGAGCTGCTGCCCGAGGCGGTGTGGCAGCGGTGCTCCGTGCACTTTTTGCGGAACGCACTGGACTATCTCCCCCGCAAAGCCGACGACGATTGCCGGCAGGAGTTGCGCTGGCTCTACGACCGGCGGAATCTCAAAGAGGCCCAGGAGGACCTCCAGGCGTGGCTCACGCGCTGGGAGTCGCGGTATCCCACGCTCACCGACTGGGTGGAAGCGACGATTGGCGAGACGCTGAACTTTTACAGCCTGCCCCGCCAACACCACACGCACCTGAAGTCCACGAACATGCTCGAGCGGCTCAACGAGGAGATCAAGCGCCGCACCCGAGTCGTCCGGATCTTTCCCAACTCGGCCAGCTGCTTACGGCTCGTCCGCGCCTTGTGTGCGGAGACCCACGAGGGCTGGCTCGAAGATCACCGCTACCTCAATATGGAGTTTCTGAAGGAGCAGAAGAAAGACGTCGCGCGGCTCGCCGCCTGACGCGCACACCGACCTCTGCCAATGACGGCCATTTGCACAACTTGACGCACACAACCAAGAACCGACGGCCAGGCCGCTGGGAGGCTCTCTCTTGCAGGGTCCGCTTCAACGGCTCGGTGCAGTCTTGCACCAGCGAATAGTCGCCCTCCCTGTACCCAGGCGATCCGTCAGCCGGACACCGAGCACCAACGAGTACACGAGGAACGCGTCACGATCCGGCTGATCGGCGGAGGACTCGTGTCGAAGACCGTCTGGCCTGCGTGCAGCGCCCGGCATACTCCGTGCGGTTGTGAATCGCCGTGGTGAGCACTGGCTACGGAAAGGCGGCCAGCGTGCCGCGCACTTCGGTGCCGAGCCGGTGCTGGGCCGAACCGCGCGAATACGTCATGTTCGAGGACACCGAGGACCCGCGGCCGATCGCCAGAGGCTCTCGGTTCGATTGAGATTGGGACGTCAATGAACAGGCAGGTCCTCCTGGTGAGGAGCGTTGCCACAATGTTGCCAAGACTGGGGTCGACTCGGGGGGACTCCAGGGGACTGGAGGGCACAACCGCATGGCTGGAACGTGATGACTGATATAGACTTGTTGCCAGAAGTCCTTTGCCATCATCAACTTAGAAAATCACGTGGTTCTGGTTCGACTCCCGCCGCCTCAAATACCAGTAAGCCGTTTACGGCCAATGGCTTACGGTGGTCACTACCCTGCGCTTGTACCCGTGGCGTCCCAATATGGCAGGTCGGCGGAAATCCGCCGCCGTCACCGATACCGCGGCCCACGGATCTCGTATGGTGCGAGAAAACGGCCGAGGCGAGTGAATCCCCGAGACAACGTGGGTGACGGCCGTGTCTGAGCCATGCAGCCTCCGGCCATGCCCCACGCTCTGCATTTCCTCGTGCTGGCCTTGGCTGGCTGGGTGACTCGCCACCAAGAAGATCGCATCGACTATCTCCGGGAGGAGAATCGCGTCCTCCGGGAGCATCTTGGTCCTCGACCGCTTCGTCTGACCGACGCCGAGCGCCGTCGACTCGCGGTGCGCGGCCAGAAACGCGGCCGGTGGATCTTGAGTCAGGTGGCAGGCATCGTCACGCCTGACACGATTCTCCGCTGGTACCGGCGTCTGATCGCCCAGCAGTACGATGGCAGTGCCCGCCGGCGTCGGGGACGGCCGATGACACCCAGGGCGGTGGCCGAACTCGTCGTACGGATGGCGGATGAGAATCCGACGTGGGGCTACACGCGGGTCCGCGGCGCGCTCACCAACCTCGGCCACAACATCGCCCGGAACACGGTGAAGCGGATCTTGCACGACCACGGGATCGCCCCTGCTCCCGAGCGGAACCAGCGCACGCCTTGGAAGACGTTCCTGCAGGCGCACTGGGAAGGCCTGGCGGCGGCCGATCTATTCACGGTCGAGGTGCTCACCCTGGCCGGTCTTCGGCCAATTTCGTCTTCTTCGTGATCGCGCTGAAGACCCGCCGTGTGCACATCGCCGGGATCCACCCGCAGCCCGATGGCCGGTGGATGGAGCAGATGGCCCGCAATCTGACCGATCCAGTCGATGGCTTCCTGCGAACCGCGCGTCAGTTGATTCATGACCGCGATCCTCTCTACACGCGGGTCTTTGGCGAGATCCTGACGAGTGGCGATGTGGGGCCGATCCGGCTGCCGCCGAAGAGCCCGAATCTCAACGCCTATGCCGAGCGGTTCGTCCGGTCGATCAAAGAGGAGTGCCTCCATCGTGTCGTCCCGCTCGGCGAGGGGCATTTGCGGCTCATCGTTCACGAGTACGTCGAGCATTATCAGCGTGAGAGAAACCACCAGGGACTCGACAACCAGTTCCTGCAACGACCGCCACCTGCGGTACGCGCGGACGCCGACGTGCAGCGGCGTGAGCGCCTCGGCGGACTGCTCAGTTTCTACTATCGAGAGGCCGCATGAGGGGTCGGCCCATTAATCGCACCTTACAGGGGTGATCCCGAGTTCGCGGCAGAGTGCGGACACGGACGTGTCACGGTGCACCATCGCAGCCTGGGCCAGCCGCACGAGGGGCAGGCGACGCGGGGGCGGAGATTCAACACCAGCGGCGGGACGGACTATGCGAGACTTCTTCATGGCGGCTCCTTTGCTGTGAGGCCATGGCCGGACGAAGCCGTCCGGCCATGGCCAGCACCGAGCCGGCGCGAGCGACGAGTCTTCCGAAGGACCGGAGCGCAGCGGAGGAGGCGCGAAGAGCCTTGACTCGCCGGGAGCAGAGGCTACCCGTTCGTTCCCCCGACCCACACGATTCCCGGAAGAGCCAGCTAATGTACAAGCATTCTCGTCTGAATTCACCGTTGATGACGGAGAGGCAATTGCACTGCCGTGGAACGATTGACTAAGGCGTAGTAGTCGAGCGCCGGATAGCCGTACCGTTTGATTGTGAAGACCGGTTTGTCAGGCGATGCGTTGTTGTCGTTTACGTTCCCGCTTCTGCAGACCTCAGCGGAACGCAATTCGACTCACGTCCGCCAACGCTTCAGCCGCGCCATCTCACTCCCGGTGTAGATGGCGAAGCCAGTCCACCATGGGCGGCAACGTTCGGCCAAGCTCCGTCTGCCCGCTCGCGATCTCCTTGAACAATGAAGTGGCCCTCGCACACGACTCCGGCTTGTGGCGAAGGGCTGGCAAAACCCGCAGTGGGTAGTGCCCGAGTCCGGCAAAAATGCAATAGTAGTTGTGATTTGTCCAGAAGTTCTTCAGTTCAAGTTCGAAGTTGCCGTAGTACTCATCGGCGCTAGTCGTCAGTGTGCTCATGGCTAAGCCGGACTCATAGGTCTCGCGCTTCTCCATAAAATTGGACGACACACGGAGATCATGGCGATTGGCCCGCCAGAACGGCGTATCGTCCCGCGGCGAAATCACGTAATGCGCCTGGATGAAATCTCGGCAGTCGTCAAACATTGCTTCCACTTGGTGGTTGAAGCGGTCCGCAAGCACAGGGTCGAACGATGTGTCGGGAAAGTGCTTGGCCAATTGATAAATAGACGCATAAATGAAGTACAACCCGGTCGACTCGAGCGGCTCGAGAAAGCAGGAGGAGAGACCAATGCTCACGCAGTTCTTTACCCACGCGCGACGATTTCGTCCAACTCGGAAGCGTAGGTTGTCGAGGTCGATCGTCCGTTCGTCGAGGTCCCAGAGCTCGCAGAAGTCCCGCGTGGCCTCGGATTCGCTTGCGCATCTGCTGGAATACACGTATCCGCTACCGAAACAGCCGGGCATCGGAATCTTCCACGTCCAGCCGCTTCGCATGGCAATCGCGGACGTATAGGGTTCGACGCCGTGCCGATCGTCGTCGTGGGGTATCCGCGCGGCAATGGCTCGGTCGCACAGCAAGTAATCGTTCATGTCAACGAACGGCTCGCCGAGGGCCTTGTTGATTAGCAGACCCCTAAAACCGGTACAGTCTACGAACAGGTCGCCGTCGACCAGCCGTCCGCCGCGCGTTTTCAAGGCGGTGACGAACCCGCGGTCGTCCAAAATGACGTGGTCGACATCATCACGGATGTGACGGACGCCCTGGCGGCGCGTGGAAAAGCGCTCAAGATACTGTGCCATCTTATGGGCGGAGAAGTGCCACGCGTAGTTCGTGACCCGTCGGCCGTCCATGTGAATCGGCGATAGATTGGCATTGAGCATCGGCGGTTCAATGAGGCACGCGTCCGCGTATGCCGTTTGCATTCCACTCTGCAGGCGCTGGAACCAATAGTGAGATAGGGGTACCCCGTCAACACTTGGCGGGGCGCGAAATGTGTGGTAAAAGTGGTTGTCGCGCCCGTCCAGCGCTGGCGCTCGCCAGTTCACGAACTTGACAGCTGTCTTCAATGAGGCGTTGCAGTGTCGCATCCACTCCTCCTCGGCGATCCCGAGGTAGTCAAAGAAAACGCGCTGCAAGTTGGGAATCGTCGCCTCGCCCACGCCGACGGTCGATACCGTCGGCGACTCCACGACCGTGATGCCAACGGTCTGCTGCAACGCCTTTGACAGATACGCGGCGGTCATCCACCCCGCGGAGCCGCCGCCGACAATGACCACCCGCCGGATGGGTGCGCTCATGTGCGTCCCCGCCAAATTGGAATCTCCTCAAACACGTGTGGGTAGGGGCAGCGCCGATTCGACACCTCCGCAGCAGAGAAACAGCATCGAGATGGGCGCGCCGTGCGAGTGGAAACCGTAGGCGCGGCGCGCAATTTCCCCGCAGCTTGTGGTTGGAAGCCTTCGACGGGCCCAGTGGTCATCTCCGTGTCGCGGATCGCGTGGGTGTGCTGTACGAGGTCGTAGACGACCACTGCGGCCAGACACGCGGTGGCCAGTCGCAGCCAGAGCATCGGGGTGGGATCATACCCGATAGTATGAGCCTTCAGCTCGCGGAGGTCTCCCCTACCCCGTAGTGGACGAGCACGCGCCGCACCGTGAGTCCCTGCACCAGGATCGAAAACACGACGACGGCATACGTGCACGCCAGCAAGTAGTCGCGCGCCGGAAATCTCGGCAGCGACAGCATCATGGCGACCGAGATGCCCCCGCGCAGGCCGCACCATGTGAGTATCGGCACGATCCCGCGCCGGTAGGGGCCGCGGAGACTCATGGCGGTGATCGGCAGGCTCACAGAGACGAAGCGCGCGGCGAGCACGATCGGTACGACGAGCAGGCTGGCGACAATGGCACCGGGACCGGCCGAGACCGCGAATACTTCAAGGCCGATCAACAGAAACAGCACCGCGTTGAGGATCTCGTCCACCATCTACCAGAACGCGTCCACGTGCTCGCGGGTTGGCTGGCTCATGGCGAACTTACGACCTGGATTGCCGATGAGCAGACCGGCCAGCACCACGGCAATCGGTCCCGACACGTGGATCCAGAACGACAGCGTGTACATGAACATGACGAGCGCGAGCGTGATGAGCAGCTCGAGCGAATGATCGTCGATGCTCTTGAGCGCGTGGTAGCCGACGTATCCGAACCCCAGTCCGAGCGCTGCGCCCCCGAGCACTTCCTGAAGAAAGAAGCTCGTCAGGCCCGTAGCGCTCATCGTGATGGCCTCCATCTCACCTGCTCCGGAGAGCCCCGCGACCGACACGAGCGCGAAGAACACGACGACGGCGATGCCGTCGTTGAAGAGCGACTCACCGGCGATCTGCGCTTCGAGGCCGCGCGGCGCATTCAGCTCCTTCAGCAGCCCCATCACCGCGATCGGATCCGTCGGCGAGATCAACGCACCGAACACCAGGCAGACCACGAAGTCGACATCCACGCCGAGAAGCCTGAAGGCCCACCACGTAAGCGTGCCCACGGCCAGTGTCGACAGCAGGACGCCGACCGTGGCGAGCGCGCCGATGGTCCACTTGTGCTCGAGCAGGCCCTCGAGATCGATGTGCAGCGAACCGGCGAAGAGCAGGAAGCACAGCATGCCGTGCATGAGCGCCTCGTTGAAGTCGATCTCGCCGAGAAAGCCGGTAAGCACTTCCCGCAGGCGCCAACCTGGCACGACGGCATCAGCGGCCACCACGACAAACGAACTCACCAGCGCGACGGCTAGCGTGCCGGTGGTGGCGGAGAGCTTCAGGACGCGGTGATTGATGTAGCCGGTGAGGGCCGCGATGGCAATGAGCACGGCGGCCGTGTCAAAAGCATTCATGACGCTCAGGCCAGCCTGTTCCTCGCATCTTTCAGCCTCGAGATCAGAGCGGCGCGCGCTTCCTCCGGCGTGCTGACCGGCACGGCAAACGCCAGACGGACGGGTCGTGGTCCCTCCTTGGTCTTCGCCGACATCTCGAACCCGTACCGGTCGACGCCCGTCATGATCGCGGCGCTGATCTCGGTCGCCTTTGAAAAGGCCTTGCAGTAGAGCACCATCGCGTCGGCATGGTCGGCGTTCATGTGTGCAATGATGCCGGCCGCCGACGGACCGAGAGGATCCGGCTCAGCGGCCTGCCACTCGGCCTCGCCCACCCACGACATCCGACCGTAGCCCCCGATGTAGCGGACCGAAGCCACGTGGAGCTTCCAGAACGCGAAATCGCGGAAGTCGGCGTAGTACGCCGCATTCGGATGGGTCGCCAGGAAGGCAGCACGAGCGCTGCCCCCCTCCCCCTCGACGCGCGTGCAGGGACCGAGCATCGTGACGCGGCCGTTGGCGAGGGGATCAACGGCGCCGCCCTCGGCGACCAGCAGCGACGCGCGAGGGTCCCGCTCCAGGTTCTTGGTGTGCTCGGCGAGTCGGCTAATGAGGAAGACCGGGGCTCCGTTCTCAAAGGCCACGGTCACGAACGAGCCGTAGGGGTAGCCGACCGGCTCCAGCGCAAGGGTACACAGCGTCCCGGTCGAGATCTGGGCGGCCAGCGTTCGCGCGCGCTCAGCGTGCGTGGGTGTCGGTATATTTGCGTCGTACAGTGGCTCCGGCGCGCCGCCTGACGGCCGGGCGTGTGCATCTTGGCTCATGGTTCTTCCTGATCTGACGCGCGCGCCGTCAGCGACGGCACCAGTGGTGGCCCGCTACTTCCAGCCGGTGGACTTGTGTGTAAATCGCGCGCGCAGCGCCAGTTTAGTCGGTACCGGCTCTGGTTCCGGCTCGCCCGCCGCGGCGGCGATTTCCCGTTCGAGGTCTTCTTCGTTGGGCAGACCTGCGAACTGGTCCGCGAACATCACCGATTGTTGCGACGGAATCTCAAACCTCTTGCCGCAGGCCTTGCACGTGACCTGGTCGTCCAGGCGGAACGGACTGGGGACGGGCGGGTTCAGATTCGGAAGAATGAAGAAGATGCACCATTCCGCGTCCGTGTGAGGCGATGTCTCCTGAACGACCTCAGCCATGAATGCTGCGTTGTCACATTCCAAGGTCATCAGCCAGTTTTTGGAGTTCCTCCGAAGTACATCGTCGCATTACCTACTCCCTCATCAGTAGTACTGCCGGATGTATCCGTAGGCCTTATCGAACAGCGCCTGATCTCCTACGGTCGCGGGGGTGTGCCCACCACATCGAAGCCGAGCGCGCGTGCCGCTGTTGCCTGGCTGCGGTCGTGCGTGCCGAACACGAGACCGGTCTCATGGCGCTCCTCAAAAAGCAGGGCGCTTGCGAGATGGATCGCATCGAGTGTTTTGACGACGGTTGGCATGGGCTGACCGGCTCGTCGCAAGACCGCAGCGGTCAACCGGATGGATCCGATCGCGCGCTCCGTCGCGCGGATCGCCTCGTGCACGTCAGCTAATTCGTCATCATCGAGCGCGCCCGCCAAGCGGAGACGGTCGAGCGCCCGCCGCGCCTCGACGCCCATGATTTCGCTCGAGTACGCGCGGTCCCACGTCCCCCATTCCGGCAGCGGGTTTCCGGTGCCCAGCAGCGCGCGCAACACCGCGCTCGTGTCGAGATAGATCGTCACCGGTCGTCCCGGTCCGCCCGCAGGAGTGCAACGATGTCGACCCCCTTCTTGAGCGTGATGCGTGGTGCCGCTGGCAGGGCGCTCGCAGCGGTCGGCTCCCGCACCTCGAGCCCGCCGACATCGCCCGCGACCGGCACAAGCTGCGCGATCGGCGTCTGACGGTTACACACTGTGACGGTGGCCCCCCGGCGCACCTGTGCCAGGTACCCGCTCAGCTTCGCCTTCAGTTCCGACACCTTCGCTGTCTGGTCCATGTCTTGATTAGACCATATATAGTCACATTGAAACTATTGGTAGGTTTCGACCATGGGCCGTGGTCGGCACCACGACCATGCGCTGAGCGGCGAGTGGGCCGATTACCGTGACTGTCACGTGAAGCCCGACTTGGTGCCGGTGTTTACGGATGGTGTCCGCGCGATGCCTTGCGCATCTGAAGAGAACGGGGGCCGTGTCGCCGACCGGCTGCATGGCCTGCGCGTCGAGTGACCTCATCGCCTGATCACAGCCCCGTACGAGGTCCTGGGAAACCGCCGTCCTCCCACCCCTCCGTGTCGCGGACATCCTCGATATGATTGTGAGAGTCACTGTACCTATTTTGTACCTGGACCTCGGCTTTTGAGCGTTTCTCGCGAATCTGGCGTTTCGGTTTTCCTAAAGTATTAGAGAATCTGGACTTCTGGGCGGATCGACTCCCGCCGCCTCCACCACTGCCACTGCATGAGGAGTGTTTCCGCTGTACGAGCATCGTCCAAGGTCGCGTGCGGCTCAGCGCCGTCCGCCGAGCAGCCCCGTCCGCCAGAGGAAGTACAGGAGCGTCAGCAGCGTACTGACTGCAGCCGCCACGTAGGTCAGTGCGGCGGCGTTCAGCACCCGGTCCATCCCCTCCCGCTCCTGCGCCGTGATAATCCCGTGCTCCACGAGCAAGCTGTGATGCAGCGGGTGGTTATGAGGGGGAAACCCCGTGTTTTCGGTCACACTCCCGAGATGTCGGGCGTGATCGTCGCCGCCTAGCTCGGGTCCAGTCCCCACCGTCGGTACGGTATCAGCGTGGCGACGACTCCTCCGGTCGGCGTTCGCCGGTGAGGTAGGCGGCCCAATCGTCCATGAGCCGCCGCCGCCGCTCGAACAGGTCCGAGCGGGCGTAGGCCGCCTCGACCGGATTCTGGACCCTGTGCGCCAGCGCCGCCTCGACGACCTCGCGCGGATGGTCCGTCTCCTCGGCCGCCCAGTCCCGGAAGCTGGACCGGAATCCATGCGGCACGCAGGCGATGCCGCAGCGTGCGAGCAGCAGGCGTAGTTGCGGGACAGCCAGCCGCCGGCCGCTCCGGCTGGGGAACACGAGCGGGCCGTCGCCAAGCGTCCGCGCGGCGGCGAGGATCGCCCGCGCCCGCCCGCACAGCGGGACCCGGTGGTCGCGCTTCATCTTCATCCGCGTGGCCGGGATGGTCCACACGTGGTCCGCCGTATCCATCTCGTCCCACGCGGCGAGCCGGACCTCGCCCGACCGCGCGGCCGTCAGCACCAAAAACTCGAACGCCAGCGTGACGGCCTGCGGCGCGACTGACGCCCGCACCGTCGCGAGCGCCGCGGCGACCTCCCGGTGCGGCAACGCCCGCATGTGCTGCACGATGTTGCGCTGGGGACCGAGCACCGATCCGACCCGGCCCGACGGGTTGTCGGTGCGCAGGTTCATGGCGATGGCCCACTCCAGCACGGTGTGGATCCGCTGCTTGACGGTCTTGGCCATGACCGGCTTGGTGTGCCAGATGGGGGTGAGGATCGCGAGCAGGTCGGCGCTGGCCACCTCCGAGATCGGCCGCCGGCCGATGCGCGGGAACGCGTAGCGTTCCAGGCTGCCTCGCCACGCCTGCACCTGCGCGCGGGTCTTCCACCCGGCCCGCTTCTGGTCGATCATCGTGGTCGCGGCCTCGGCGAAGGTGGGCGTCCCCTGGACGCGGCGCCTGTCGGCGAGTGGGTCGCCGCCCGAGCGGGCGAGCTTCCGGTTGGCCACGGCCTGCTCGCGGGCCTCGGCCAGCGAGACGAGGGCGACGGCGCCGAGGCCAAGTTCGCAGCGCCGGCCGCGGATGACGAGGCGCTGGATCCAGCTGCGGGCGCCGGTCGGCTGGACGTAGAGGTAGAGACCGTGGCCGTCGATGTGGTGCCCCGGCGGGGCGGTGCGGACGAAGGCGGGGGCGAGGGCGTAGTGGGGATGGCGGCCGCGGCGCTTGGTTCTGCGGGACGACTGAGCTGGAGTCGTCTCTGTAATCATCCATGCATTATATACGGGATGATGAGAGATTCCACAAGACATCCTGAGCCGGTGTAGACCGTAGATGTGAGCAATAAGTTATTATTAATCAGTAAGTTATTGGTCTTCTATACATGGCAATGGACACTAGTGGACGAACTATAGACCGTGTTCTACAGCGACGGCATACCCATCCGCCGCTGGCGCACGGCCTGGCGCACCGCCTGTCAGGCGGCCGGCGTGCCGACCCGCTTCCTCCATGATTGCCGCCGCACCGCCGCCCGCAACCTCATCCGCGCCAGCGTCGCCGAGCGGGTCGCCATGCTCCTGACCGGCCACAAGACCCGCGCCATCTTCGACCGCTACAACATCATCCACGAGCAGGAACTCCTCGACGCTGGCGACCAGCTGGTCGCCTATCTGGCGCAGCAGGCGCAGGCGTCCCGCGGGCGCGCGCACTCGGCCGGCGCCGCCGCCCCGCGCACCGCCGCGCCCCTCCGGCTCGTACGACGCGGCCCCGCGTCACGGCGGGCCTGAGGGGGCCGACGCGGCCGAACACGGGCACGCGCCGGGCCCGGCCACGGGTGCATCGGGAGGCCGAGGGCCACCCGTCGGCGCAAGCGACCACACCCGCACGGCATCATGCCCGTCACGAGCGTGCCGGGCACCGCCAGCGGCATCGCGCGCAAGAGCGGGGCGACACGCGATCACAGGCTCTCTCGACACCCGTGGCTGGCGCCTCTATGATGGCGCCGTTGCCGACGACCGCACACGTGCACATGACCACGAAGAAAACCCTCTATTTGGCGAACCCCTATGGCTTCTCCGCGCAACAGCGCGGCGGACCGCTCCACGAGCTTGTGAGGGCGCTGGAGTCGATGGGGGCCGACGTGTGGGAGCCGTTCGCCCGCAACAACCAGATCGACCGGGCGAGTGCGGGCTGGGCGTATCAGATTGGGCAGGCCGATCTGCGGGACGTGCGCGCGGCCGATGGACTGTTCGCGGTGGTCAACGGCTGTCCGCCGGATGAGGGCGTCATGGTGGAGCTGGGCCTGGCGATCGCGTGGGAGAAGCCGGTGTTCCTGTTCCGAGACGATTTTCGTCGGTGCACCGACAGCGAGGTGTACCCGCTCAACCTGATGTTGTTCACCGGCCTGCCGGCGACCGGCTGGGAGGCCGCGTGGTACGGCTCGCTTGAGGAGATCGCTGATCCCGGCAAGGCGCTCGCCCGCTGGTTGCGGAATGACAGGCCACCCGGAAAGACACCTAGTGGGCTGGAGACGGTGCACCGGGCATCTGACGGTCGATTGAGAACGTCGCGTATCAAGCAATGAAGTTGAAGCGACGAGTGGCAACAGTAGGCTGATGAGGAGCGAGTCGGCTGGCGACCAACCGCTAATCGGCCGTTTAGTGGGCGTTAATCGATCGTTTACTGGCTGCTAAGCGGTGGTTTCCAGGGCCCCGCCACCCGACCGCGGCCCAAGAACTCGCGACGGTGAGCGATGTCGGCCACGTGAGCCCCAGACGACGGCGACGGTTGCGCCGACATCTGGCGCTGCGGCCGAAACAGCCCGAGCCTTCCCGCACGCGCGGGACCCGCCGCTGGTGGAGCCATTTGTTGGTCTGATCAATCTAGATCCGCGAACACCGGCGCGTGATCAGACGCAGTGTGACCTTCCTTCTTCTTGCGGTACTCGCGATCGATCTCCACGCGGCGCACCCGCGAGACCACGGTGGGCGTACCCAGCAGCAGATCGATGCGCAGCCCTAGATCGCGATGGAAGGAACCACCCCGGTAGTCCCACCAAGAGAACTTCTGCTCCTCCGGGTGCACGTGGCGAAACAAGTCCGTGAGCTTCAGATCCAGGAGGGACCGGTACCGGGACCGCTCCTCGGTCGTGCAGAAGATCGAGTCGTCGTCGGCGGCGCCCTGCCAGCAGTCCAGTGCCGCCGGGACGATGTTGAAATCCCCACCAATGACGAACGCGACATCCCGGTCGAGGCCGACGAGGTAGTCGCGCAACGCGTCGAGCCAAGCGAGCTTCCGGGGGAAGTCGGGATGGTTGAGGGTCTTGCCGTTTGGGCAGTACACCGTGGCGAAGTGGAGACCGGAGACTTGCACGCGGAGTAGACGCGCTCCGTCGTTCTCGCGGTCTGGCAGCCCCCGTATTTCCGCCTCTGCTGGTGTGCGACTGAGCACCGCGACGCCGTTCCAGCCCTTCTCGCCGTGGACGACGGCGTGATACCCGAGGGCCCGGAAGTCGGCGTGCGGGAAATCCTCGTCGCTGACCTTCACTTCCTGCAAGCCCACCACGTCGGGCCCGCGGTTCTTCAGCCAATGCGTGATGAACTCCATGCGCGCCCGCAGGCCGTTGACGTTCCAGGTTGCGATACGCATGGCCTGCCAGTATCGCACTGCCACTTCATGCGCGGGGCGGGGAATGGTATACACGGCGGCGGTGCGATCCACTTCGGCCCAGCGGACGAGCGCGTTGGCGTGCGTTGATCGATCCAGCCGCCGTGCTTCGGTCAGGCGTCCATCGGCTTGCCTCGAACGGCCGCGGTGCCCGTTGGTTGGGACTCTCGGCGCCGCGCCTCGATATCCAGTTTGACCGTCAGACATGCTCCGTCGAGGCTGTACCCTCAGCCGCCGAGTCTTGGCGCTGGAGTTGGACCTCAGGGATCGCCAGCCTGCCCGGGCCAGCGGAGACGCGCCACGCCACCCTCAATCTCGTAGAAGCCAAGGTCTCGACCAGTGCGAGCCTTCGCGATCCAGATGATCTGCCCGGTGTGCATGGCAAAGTGCTCCACGACGTGGTAAAGGGCCCCGAAGCGCGTGACGGTGAAGCCCTGGATCTCCACGCGCGTCTCGAGCGTGGCCAAGTCGAGCCGCGCGAGCACTGCGTCGGCGTCGGCCACCGCGCGTGACAGGTCGGCGAGCAGGTCGGCCTTCGTCGGTGTGTCTTCCGGTGTGAACTCCAGGTGGCCGATGGCGTTTGACGCCGGGTTCGGCCGCCACCAGATCTCATCGTCAGAGAGCCGTGCGACGGCGACCTCGATCTTGGGTAGGTAGGTGGCCGTCAAGAACTGCCGCGACCGGTCGACGAACCGCTGTTCGATCATGACGCCCTCAGTCTAGAACGGACAAAGCGCAGCAGGCGCCAGCAGCGTCTCGAGGGCACCGTGGAGGATACTGACGCCCCTATATGTCTAGACACTCGTTCAGGCGACCTGGATGATCATTTGGCGAGCACGGAAATCGATCATGACGCGCTGGTAGATCTCGCGAGCGAGGAAACGTTTCAGGCACCGGATGATCTCTCGCTTGGTTCGGCCGTCCGCCGTGCGGCATGCGACGTAATCTTGAAGGCCGCGACGTTGTTGCGGTTCCCTCCAAACGTCCCGCCCGCTTGGCGCTCATGCAGGATGAGGTAGTCCGCTGTGGTTCGGTCGAATGTGATCCGCACGTCCGGGCAGAAACGGCGCAATTGCTTCATGACTTCAATTGTTTGTGGCTCGGTCGTGCCGCTTAAGCTGCTCCCCCAAGTATCCCCAGACCCGCTGAAACTCGACACGGTAGATCCTTCCACGAAGACGGAGACCACAGGTGCCTCGGGGGCGTCATTTTGAGGGTATTGTCAAGTTGAGGCTGACGGCCGCTTTTGGTGCCCAGCATGGCTGGTTCGCGACGGACTGGAGCCCAGTATCTTGGGGGTCACTCGACGAGCTTTTCGTCAACTTGACAATGCCCCTGCCATACGTCTTTGCAGGCGTGAGAAAGCTAAATGTGGATTTGTGCGGCCAGAAGACCGACCATAAGAGCCGGTTCGAGCTGGTCATCCGCTCGCCAAACAAACTGCGCATGGCAGAGCCAGTTTCGCGAGCAAGGCGAGAAGGTCCTCGCCCCTTGAATCGGAGTGCTCTGGACCGTGACCTCAACCGAGCGACCGCCACTGTCACATTTCAACAGCGACTGGGACATTCCCTGGCGCTGCTCGACGAGAGATACCGGTAGGTGACCGTGCGCCGCGTATTCACCCTGGTTGCCCTGTTGGCGGCGTTGACTCCCGGGCGCGCCCCCGCCCAGGTCACCACGACGGGGAACATCCGTGTTGCCGTGACCGATCAGGACGGTCTGGCGGTACCTGGCGCCACGGTTACCGCGGCGGCGGAGGATGCCGCGACGACGCGCGTCGCGGTGACTGATACCCGGGGACTGGCGGAGCTGGCCGCGCTGCATCCGTCCGCCCGCTACGTCGTCACCGTTGAGCTCCAGGGGTTTCAGGCGATCCGGCAGGAGGACTTTCTCGTCCGCGCGGGTCAGACGGCGTCCACCGCCGTCACGTTGACGGTTGGCAACGTGACCGATACCGTCGTGGTGACCGTCGCGTCTCCGGTGGTCGACGTGACGAGTGCGGTGGTGGCCGAGGACATTACTCTCGCCCTGACGGAGGCGGTCCCGACGGGCCGGACCTACCAGAGCTATCTGCAGCTGGTGCCTGGCGTGTTTCCGGACGACCCGGAATCGCCCGGGAACCCCGCGTCGAAGTCGGGACTCAACTACAGCGACGTCGGCGGCAATACGAGCGTGTCGCGCGACAACTTCTACTACATCGACGGGATCAACGTCACCGACGGCGTGAGCGGCACCTTTGGCGCCAACCTGAACACCGAGATCATCCAGGAGCAGCAGGTGCTGACCGGCGGCATCCCCGCCGAGTTCGTCGGCGCCCCTGGCCTGCTGTCCAGCGTCATCACGAAGTCCGGGACCAACCAGTTCAGCGGCTCGGTGAACTACTTCTTCCAGAACGACGGCCTCGTCGCCGAGAACCGCACCGCCACCGACCTGGCGTTCTCGCGCTTCGACGCGGCCGTTACGGGCGGGGGGCCGATGGTCGTCAACGAGGCATGGTTCTTCGGCAGCTACCGCCGTCTGGAGCGCAGTGACACTGTCGTCGCCCTGGACGGCGTGGACGTCATCCGCACCGTTGACAACACGCAGGATCAGTTCTACGGCCGCGGCACCTGGGCGCCGACCACCACCGACACGCTGAGCGTCACGTTCCTGAACGATCCGACCGCCATCAGCGGCAGCCGCGACCGTGACGTGACGAACGCGCACAACCGGAGCCGCGTGCAGGGCGGCAACAACTACCACTTGAAGTACAACCGCCTGTTCAGCGGCGTACTCGTCGAGGGTTCGTACAGCCGGCACAACGGGGAGGTGTCGGACTTTGCGGTCGTGCCCGGTCCGCGCAACAGTATCGTCTTCCGCGACACCGACGTGCGGACGCTCGAAGACGAGCAGCTCGGTGGGTTCGGGCTCGACGACCTGGACCAGCGTGACACCGCGGGATACAAGGGGAGCGCGGTGGTGCAGGCCGGGCGGCACGCCATCCACGGCGGCGTCGAGTTCATGCGCAACACGAACTACCGCGACACGAGATACGACGACGGGTTGTACGTCTCGCTGTCGCCGGCGCTGGCAGGGTTGACGGCCGGGAGCCTGCTTGCCGGCCGCTTCACCAACACGCAGTTCGACCCGACGAACAGCAGCGACTACAGCGGCTTTATCCGGGCCATCGACGGGTTGCCGAACCGGCCCGAGTTTTACAGCCTGTACGACGGGAACCGCGACGGCACGATCACCCAGGACGAGCTTGCGGCGAGCCTCTTATTCGCCAGCACGGTCGGTAATCCGCACGGTGCGATCAACTACGACCGGGAGGTGCAAACCGCGCAAGGGGTGCAGGAGACGCGCTCCGACGGTCTCAGCCTGTTCGTGCAGGACACGTTCACCGTGACGGACACCCTGTCGTTCAACCTCGGCGTGCGCACCGAGCGGTTCGCGCACTTCGCGACCGACGGCACGAACGTGTTTACCTTCGATTGGACGTTGGCGCCGCGCCTCAGCGTGTCGTACGACCCGTCGGGCCGCGGCCAGCAGCGCATCAGCGCGTTCTACGGCCGCTACTACGACCCGATCCGCAACAACCTGACCAACTTTGCCGGCACCCTCAGCGGGTCGACGCGCGAAGAGCAGGTGTACGCCAATGACCAGTGGGTGACGTACCGCGTGCGGGGCGGGCCGCAGCAGGCCGACGCGCTGTTTGCGCCGACCACCAAGACGCCGTGGACCGACGACATCCAGGTGAGCTACGAGACCGATCTCGGCCAAGAGCGCAGCTTCATGATGCTGTACACGCGGCGCCGGACGCGCGACATCATCGAGGACTACGATCTGGCGCTCTACGCCTTCCGTGACGACGGTACCACGACCTATCCGGGGCCGGTCGAGCATCCCGACTCGCTGTTCCTCGGCCTCGACTACTTCGGCTACGACGCCTTTCCCGAATCGAACTTCATCATTGCGACGCTTGCCGGCGGCCGGCGGGACTATCAGGGTGTGGAATTCACGTTCAGGCAACGGCTGCGGGAGAAGTGGCAGGCGCTGGTGGCCTACACCTTCGGCGACGCCACGGGGAACACCAACTCGGATTCGAACGCCGACTTCCAGGGCGACGTGCTCTGGCTGGACCCGCGCGCGCCGCACCAGGTGGGGATCCAGCCCGGCTCGATCGCGCATCTGTTCAAGCTCAGCTCGTCGTACACCTGGGACCAGGGCTTCCAGGTCGGCGGCAACTGGCGCTGGAACGCCGGCACGGTCGCCAGCCGTACGTTCCGCGCGTCGGGCCGGAACCTGCCAGTGCGCGTGGACCCGGGCGAGGAGTTCGACTTCGCCGGCATCACGCGGCGCTGGCTCTCGCCGGAGGCGGTCGGCACCCTCCGCAACCCCGCGTACGGCCTCGTCGACATCCGGCTGCTCTATAACTCCCGCTTCGCCGGTTACCGGCTGGAGCTATTCGCCGACATCTTCAACCTGTTCGACACCCAGGACGCCACCCGTACCCAGGACCTGCTCGCGGGCGCCGGCGGCAACGACTTCGGCGACGGCATCCGCTTCACGCCCCCACGGCGCATGTTCCTCGGCGTCCGGCTCAACTTCTAGGCAACGAGTGCCCGACAATGAGGGATGGCCCGGCTGTGCGAGACCTGATGACGACGTTGCCCAGCATGCCCCTCTTGCCGGGCCATACGCCACGCCGCACCGTGCAGGCGCTCGCGCAATGACTGAGGCCCCCGACGAGGGTCGCAGCGCAGCGGTGGCACCACGGGGTTCCAGGCGCGGCCGTGGCGGTGATGGCGGCGGCGGCGACCTTGCTCCCCGGACTGGCGGTCGCGCAAGACGTCTACCTGCGCGCCGGGCTCGACCTGAGCCGTCCGGCCGAGACCCACTTCACCGACGCGGACTGTGCGAGCCTGGTCCCGGCCGCGCTGTACGGCTGCGGCGTGGGCGACGACGGCGCGCCGCTCCGGTCGGTGGGGGACGTTGGCACGGTTGCGGGCCTTGAGCTTGGGCTGGGACACGTCGTGGTGCCCGCCGTGCGGCTGGAGGCCCTGCTGACCTACCGGCCGCGATTTACGTTCGATGGCCGCGCCAACTTCCTGGCCCCCGACCGGGAGCAATCCGTGTCCGTGGATCTGTCCTCGCTGTCCGGGATCCTGGCCGCGTATGTGGATCTCCCCGGCGTGGGGGTGCGCCCGCTCGGCCCGTTCAGCCCCTTCGTCGGCGGTGGCCTCGGGGCGGCCCGCGTGGCCAGCGGGGAGACGCGCATGACGTTCCCGAAGACGCGGACCCTCGTGCCGGGCAGCCGCCGGACGGGGTTGATCTGGAACCTGACGGCCGGCCTGGGGATGTCGTGGGGCGAGCGGGCGACGCTCGATCTCGCCTGGCGGTATACGGATGCCGGTGTCATCGAGACCGGTGCCGGCCCGGGCCGGGTCGAATGGCTCGACGGCAGCCGGGACCTGGTGGGGCTCGATCTGGCGCCGACCCAGGCCCCGTTGCGGAGCCACGGGCTGCACCTGTCGCTGCGGTATGAGCTCTGATTCCCGACTTGCACGACCGCGACCTGCCGCGGCGAGCCTGTTGGCTTGACCGAGCGCGCGGCGGAGTGGATCGCCTTGCTGGCTGCTCAAGATACGAGCAAGGCGAGAAGGTCCTCGCCCCCTTGAATCGGAGCGCGCTGGACCGTGATGCCGCGCGGACATGTCGCAAACGACCGTTTGCGATACATGCGGATCGGCTACAGCGGTCGCTCTGGTCGGCTGGGTGTTTCACAGTTGCCGCGCAGCCTGGGGCAGGCGTCCGATAACCTGCGGGCTGCATCGGATGTCGGATCATTGCTCACCGCGGGCACGGGATCCATGCACCAACGCCGTCGTGACCACTCGTTGTTTCCTGGGAGGGCTGATGCGAAGACAGATTGGCGCCTGCGGGACCGTCGCCTGCCTGCTGTTCCTGCCGCTGCCGGCGGTGGCGCAGCAGGATGCGCAGGCCGAGGACGAGAAACTGCCGCAGTTCACCGACGAGGTCACGGTCCGGGTCACGGCCCGGAAGCGCGAGGAAAACCTCCAGTCGGTGCCCTTCTCCGTGGCCGCGCCGACGCCGCAGGTCCTGCGGACCCGTGGTGCCGAGAGCCTTGAGGACGTATCGGTGAACGTCGCGGGCTTCTCCGTGCAAAACCTCGGGCCTGGCCAGAGCCAGATCGCGATGCGCGGCGTTTCGGCCGGGCAAATCGTCCGCGACCAGCCGGGCGTCAAGGAGCAGGTCGGCGTCTATCTCGACGAATCGGTCATTTCTCTCTCCCTCTTCACACCGGATCTCGATCTCTTCGACATGTCGCGCATTGAGGTACTGCGCGGACCGCAGGGAACGTTGTTTGGCTCGGGCTCTCTGTCGGGCACGGTGCGGTACATCACGAACCAGCCGGCGATCGGCGTCGCCGAGGCGGCGGGCGAGTTCGGTGTCAGCGCGATTCACAGCGGCGGGTTCGGCAACGACGCGAAATTCGCGGTCAACATTCCGCTCGGCGAGGCGATGGCCGCCCGCGTCACGGCCTATAACACGACCATCGGGGGCTTCATGGACGCCGTGCAGCCCGATCTGAGCTTCCACGAGAACGTCAATCGCGGCCGGCGCACTGGCGCCCGCGTGGCGTTGCGCCTGCAGCCGAACGCCCAGGTCTCTATCACGCCGCGCCTGCACTACCAGGACGTCTCGATGGATGGGTGGAACCGGATCGACGCGTACAACATCCTGGCCAATCCGTACACGACCACGCGGCCCGCGATGACGCTGGGCGCGCGCCAGCACTTCACGCAGGTCGAGGAGCCGTTCGCGGACACGTTCCTGCTGGGCGACGTCACGATCGCCTACGACGTCGGCGGCGTGGCGGTGACGGCTATCACCTCGCTCACCACCCGTGACGTGCAGGTAGTCCGCGATGCCACAGCGCTGGGTGCCAGCATCTCCTTCAGCCCGTTCGGCGCGCCGGAAGCGGGCTATACCCTCGACGTGCCGCTCATTGACGAGACGGCCGCCACGGGCCTGACGCAGGAACTCCGTGTCGCGAGCGACACCGAGCGGGTCGCCTGGGTCCTCGGTGCCTTTTACAGCACGGCCGAACGCGAGTACGGCCAGAGCGCGCGGGCGGAGGACTATGTGGCCGTCAACAGCGGCGCGGTCTCCGATTTCTTGCGGGTCGTGACGGGGAGCCCGGATCTCGTCTGGGCGGGCTCCCGGACCCTGGCGGGCCACCCCGACACGGAAGAACTCTTTTTCTCCGATCTCACCTACGACTTCGATCAGCTCGCACTGTTCGGGGAGATCTCGCTGGCCGTCACCGACCGGTTCAGCCTGACCGGCGGTCTTCGCTGGTACGACTTCGACGAGCGGCGCACCCAGACGTTCGACGGCCTGTTTGCCGATCCGCTCGACAGCGACGGGACGACGACGGCAGCCGGCATTGCTCCGCGGGTCATCGCCAGCTACGCCGTGACCGAGGCGACGCAGGTGAACGCGCAGGTGTCGAAGGGCTTCCGCCTCGGCGGCATTAACGATCCGCTCAATACGCCGCTCTGCACGCCGAGGGATTTGGAGACCTTTGGTGACCGCCCCACCTGGGACAATGAAACGCTCTGGAATTACGAGGTGGGCACCAAGTCCACCATCCTGGGCGGCCGTGGGACGGTGAACGTCTCCGGCTTCTACATGGACATCCGCAATCTGCAGGCAACGGTGACGGCCGGTTCGTGCTCGTCGCGGGTCATCTTCAACGTGCCGGACGCCCGGAGCGCCGGCCTGGAAGTCGAGGTCACGGCACAGCCGACGCCCCTCTTCGACGTCGCCCTCGCCGCCAGCGTGGCCGACGCCAGACTCCAGTCGACCTTGGAGGCGTACGACGCCGCCGGGAACGCCACGGGCATCATCGCAGGCATCGAGGACGGCAAGCGCCTGCCGACGACGCCGCGGTTCCAGACGACGGCGGCCGCCACGTGGCGGTGGGTCATGGGCGGCTGGGTCGGCTATCTGAGCGGCGTGTACCAGCACGTCGGATCGCGCTTCACCCAGATCGGCGACCAGGCCGAGGGGTTCGGCTCCGTCGACTTGACGGCGCTGACGCCCGCGTTGCACCCGGACACATTCATCGGTGGTCCGCTGACGCAGAGTACCTTCACCTTCAATCCGAAACTGCCGGCCTACAACATCCTCAACACTAGGATCGGGGTGCTCAACGGCGTGTGGGACATCGCCTTCTTCATCAACAACGTCACCGACGAGCGGGCGTTCCTCGCGCTCGACCAAGAGCGGGGCACGCTCGCCCGGGTCGGCTATCTGACCAACCCGCCGCGCCGCGTCGGCATCAGCACGCGTGTCAGCTTCTGACCAACAACCGCCTCAGCCCTCGCCCGCCTGTCGCAAACGACCGTTTACGACACATACTGATCGGCTACGCCCACGTCTCGAAAGCAGACGGCAATCGTGCATCGACGAGCCAGCCAGTGGAACTTACGTGTCGCCACGCAGCAGGGCAAGGCCCAGCGTGCCCGCCAATAGCGGCAGCGCGGCGTTGATGAACCCCCACACCAAGTCGATGGTATCCGTCCCTACAGCGGTGAACTCTGGACTCAGGAGATTGAACCAGTTCCAGAAAAACAGGATGCCCACAAAGAGGAACCCGTAGAACAGCGCATTCGTGGCCAGACACTCGCACGTAATCGGCGCCTCACCGTCGTGGATCCCGCTTCTTTTGCGAATGTAGCCGCAGATCACGCCCAGCACGACCGCCAGCGCCTGGAATGGAAATCCCGGATGGGATTCAGGACACCGTTTGCGGCCATGTGCACGCCCCGGCGCCGCGCCGGGTGCCCATCATTTTTCGTATCCCATGCATGTGTACGGGGCGCGGAAGGGTTTCAAATAGGTAATATCCGACAAAAGGTTTCCCAGGGTGCGCGCGCGCTCCGGTTCATTGGAAGCTGCCGCACGGGACGACGCCCCGACACCTGGGGCCAAGAACCGGAGTCGCCGCGGCGACGTGCGGTAGAGTTGCCAAGGCATCCGGGGACTGAGACCGACTTTCCAATGGTGCCTAGCGAGTCCGCTTGGAAGAGGCAAAATCGATGCGCATGTTCCTCGTTGCCGTCGCGTTCATCGTCATCTTTCCGGGCGTGGCCTTTCCCCAGCTGGCGCCACAGAGTCAAGCGGAATTCGAGCAACGGTTCACGGGTTGGATATTGCAACTTGACGCCCCAGACTGCAACGACGGCGAGGGGATTGCCCCCGCCACGTTCATCGGTCCAGGACGATTCGAGACGAATGGATTCCAGGGCAGCTACGAATACCAGGGAACCGGTGCGAACACCGGAACCCTCACCATGAGAGCTGACATCTTTCCGATTCCCCAAGTATCCAATTTGACGTTCAATTCGCAGACGATGGGCACTCTCACCGTAGAGGCGTTGGGTATAGCCTGTGAAGGGAGCTTCGAGTTCGTTGAACCTACGCCAGACACCACGCCGCCCTCGCTCGTCAGCGTGGTCGTGGAGGACACCGGAGACCAAATCACCTTGACGTTCGATGAGGATGTCTATATCACCCGCAACCCTGTCGATGGTTTTGATGATCCGTTTTCGATCACCGCCGACGGCCAGCCGGTGAGCCGAACCGGACGGGTGACGTTGGGAAACTCGATCGCCTTCGCGGGTCTTTCGCCCGTCATCACCAGCGGCCAGACGGTCACCGTCTCCTACGCGGATCCCACCCCTGGAGACGACGAGCACGGCCTACACGACCGGGACGGAAACGACGCGGCCTCGTTCACCCGGAACGCCGTCAACAACTCCACGGTCGGGTCGGTTCCGGTTCCGGCGTTGCCGTTGGCCGGCGTCGGCCTGCTCGGTCTGTTGCTGGTCAGCCTTGGCGGCTGGGTGTCGCGCTCGCGGGCGTGATCATTGCCTCTATTCGCGGGGTGCCAATTTACGACACATGCTGATCGGTTACGCCCGCGTCTCAAAGGCGGACGGCTCCCAGTCGCTGGACCTGCAGCGCGCCGCGCTGCGGGCCGCGGGCGTCGTCTGGACGCTCGACCGCCTCGGCCGCACCCTCGTCCACCTGGTCAACCCCGTGCAGGATCTGTCGACCCGCGGCGTGGGCCTGCGGGTGCTCACCGGGCAAGGCGCGCAGATCGACACCACCACCGCCGCCGGGCGCCTCGTGTTCGGCATCTTTGCGGCGCTGGCCGAGTTCGAGCGGGAGCTGATTCGCGAACGCACCCGGGCCGGGCTCACGGCCGCGCGGGCGCAACGGCGGCCGGACGTTCGCGCTATCGAAAGCCCAGGTGCGGCTGGCCCAGGCCGCGATGGCGCACCGCGACACCTCCGTGTGGCGTTGTTGCACGAATCCTCACTGGCCCGCACGATGCCCACCGACAGGATCCTCACCTACCGATGCGATACGACACTGGTCGGCCGAGGGCGGTCATTCGATTGAGGATTTCGCAGCCGAGGACCACCTCACTCCCCTGCCCGGCTGGGCTCCGGGCGCGAAGGCCATCGCCGATGATGGACTTGTAGCGGAAGAACGTGTTCTCCACCCGGCCCTGACGATGGTACCCGGACGCCTTCTTCCGACGGCGCCGGCCGAGCTGCTTCACCAACGTGATCGTCCGATCCCGCGCGGGCGACCGCGGGCCGTGGCCAGAGACGTTCGCCGTCCTGGCCGGTGGGATGACGACCGTCGCACCCCGCGCCCCCGCCGTTTCGTAGACGGCGACCGTGTCATAGGCGGCGTCAGCGGTGACGCGCACGAGAGGGCCCTCGACGGCGGTGAGCAGATCGAGGGCGGTGGTCGCATCATCCCCCGCAGCCTATATTCCGACACCATCCACTGACAGCCGATGACATCCATAAATATTTATATTAGCAATAGTTAAGTAGCATTCGTCTGTCCCGTGCGTTCCGATCGCATCCGCCTGATTCCGATTTATAATGGTGGGAATAAAGAGGTGATTGAACATGGTGGATGCGACGCGAATCACCCCTGGGCGCAAGCACGGAAAGCACCCGGAGAAGGCGTTGAGCGCAGCCTTTGTCCGCACGGTGACACGGCCGGGGCGGTACTGCGACGGGCAGGGGCTGTACGTGCTGGTGCTGCCGACCGGGGCCCGCTGTTGGGTGCAGCGCCTCGTGATCAAGGGCCGCCGCCGGGAACTCGGGCTCGGCGGCTACCCACTCGTGTCGCTGGCCGAGGCCCGCGAGATGGCGTTGGCCCAGCGCAAAGTGGCACGGGCGGGCGGGGACCCGTTGGCCACCAGACGGAGAGTGCACGGGCAGCTCACGTTCGAGGCGGCCGCCGCCCGTGTGCTAGGGCAACAGCGCCCCGGCTGGCGAAATGCCAAACACGCACTGGACTGGCCGCGTAGTCTGCGCGCCTATGCGTTCCCGTGCTTTGGCCAGGTGCCGGTCTCCGCAGTCACCACCGCCGATGTGTTGGCGACCCTCACTCCCATCTGGCACACGAAGCCCGCAACCGCCCGGCGCGTGCGACAACGGATCGGCGCCGTGATGAAGTGGGCGGTCGCGATGGGCTACCGGCCGGACAACCCGGCGGGCGATGTCCTGGGGCAGGCTCTTGGCCGGCAGCAATCCATCGTTCAGCACATGCGAGCGTTGCCTCACGGCGAGGTCGCGGACGCCGTCACAACCGTCTGGGCATCCACGGCGTCGGTCACCACGGGGCAGGCGTTCGAGTTTCTGGTGTTGACGGCGGCGCGGTCCGGCGAAGTGCGCTTGGCGACGTGGAACGAGATGGACCTGGACGAGCGTGTGTGGACCATCCCCGCCGCACGGATGAAGGCGAAGCGCGATCACCGGGTCCCGCTCTCCGCACGCGCCATGGCGGTTCTCACTGACGCGGGTGGACGACACGAGGGAACCGGCCTCGTGTTCCCCAACCCGCGTGGGAAGCCGCTTTCCGACAAACGGCTGAGCAAGCTGATCAAAGAACTCGGCATCGCCGCCGTGCCCCATGGATTCCGGTCGAGCTTCCGGGACTGGGCGGCGGAGCACACGAATACGCCGCGTGAGGTGGTCGAAGCCGCGCTCGCCCATACGGTGCGCAACCCGACGGAGGCGGCTTATGCGCGGTCGGACCTCTTCGCGCGCCGCCGCCGGTTAATGGACGACTGGGCGGCCTATCTCTGCGCGGGCGGCCGGGGATTTGAAGGGGGGCGCAGCCTCTCCTCGCCAGACCCCAATGTGCACGAGGCGGGCCTCGTCACCCGCGACCTGTTCCTGGGCTGAACTAGAGCCTCTGATAGTCGGCCCGCCAACTCACGACCATCTGTTTGATCGTCTTGCGGTCGCCGATGCTGTCATCGATGACCTGTCGAGCGAGAGCCGGGAGCTCGTCGTCACTCGCGAACCGAAGCGCCGCCAGTTGGTCCATCGTGAAGTCGTTGATACGTGGCTTCAGATCGTCCGGGAGGAGACCGTGCATCCGCAGCCGCTCCTCGAGACGGATGACGCGGTCCTGCGCCCCGAGAGCGAACACGCGCGCGGAGAACCCGATCAGGATGAGCGCGCATGCCACGACGGCGCCCCACGCGGTCTCAAACGAGAACCCCGTGGCCATACGATAGATGGCCAGGATCACGTTGATCGACAATATCGGGAGCACGACGTAGTGGAACAGGGGCACGAGCTTCGTGTGGTTCGCGAACGTCTGGGGCATCTTTTCGGCCATGTATCCTCCGGTGACGGGTTCGAAGGCACAAGTCTACTCAGGCCTGGCGTGAGTCTGCCAACGGCTCGGGTGGGTTCCGGCCAACGCGGTGGTCAGTCGTGTGGAAAGTGAGAGGACACAAATGAGCGATCTGTCGAAGAAACAGTGTGTGCCATGTCGCGGCGGTGTTCCACCCCTGAAGGGTCCCGAGCTCGACGCGTTGTTCGCGCAGCTGGAGGGGGGATGGTCGGTCGTCGACGAGCATCATCTCGAGAAGGAATATCGGTTCGCCGATTTTCGGCAGGCGCTGGACTTCACCAACCGGGTTGGTGAAATGGCGGAGGACCAGGATCACCATCCCGACATCTTCCTTGCCTGGGGCAGAGTGAAGGTCACGATCTGAACCCACAAGATTGACGGTCTGACGGAAAGCGATTTCGTCTTCGCCGCGAAGACGGATGCTTTATGAGCTCTCATTTTCGGCATTGTCAAGTTGACGAGAAGCGAGTCGGTCGCCTCCCAAGATACTGGGCTCCAGCCCGTCGTGAACCCGCCATGCTGGGCATCACAAAGGGCTGTCAGCCTCAACTTGACAATACCCCGCGAAGAGCGTGAAGACTCGCGGCCTACCCTATGCCTGCTGCAGTCATGCATCAAAGCGTCAGCCACTTTACCCGTGCATCGCTGAGAGCGCGGGCGAAACCTCTTGGTCCTCATCCTGTACTCGCCACTCTGCTGATGGTGACGCTCACGGCGGCGCTGGGGCCACCCCTCGCCCAGGGCGTGGAAACGGCTGAGCAGGCGGAGCTCACCCAACAGACCCGGACCGCCGCGACGGCGACCGATGAAGCGTCGCTGGCCGTCACCGGCGTCGTCCTAGACGGCGCCGACTTGTCGCCGCTGCCCGCCGCCACCGTGGCGAGCGGCGCCGAGACGAGCGTTTCCGACGCCGACGGACGTTTCGCGGTGACGCTCGCACCGGGTGACCGCGAGCTACGCGTCACGGCGGACGGCTACCTGGAGATCACCGTTGCCCTGGAACCAGACATCGCCGCGGCGGGCGGAAAACTGGAGATCCTGCTGTCCAGCAACACGTTCGCGGAGACCGTGCAGGTGGTGTCCGACCCGCTCTCCGCGCCGGAACGACCGTCAGCCACCCCTCTCGTAGCGGAGGAGGTGTTTGAGGTCGCCGGCGCCTTCGACAACATCTTCCGCACCCTCGACACGCTCCCGGGCGTTGCGTCGACCGGCGACTTCGGCAGCCGGCTGGCGGTCCGCGGTGGAACGCCGGATCAGAACCTCACGGTGATGGACGGGGTGGAGATCCACAATCCTTACCGCCTGTTCGGGCTAGTCAGCGCGTTCAATCCGGAGACGGTCGAACGGTTCGAGCTGACCGCGGGGGGCTTCGGGGCTGCGTACGGCGACCGGCTGTCGTCGCTCCTGATCGTCGACAACCGTCCCGGCGAGCGCGACTTCACGGGCTCGTCGTCGGCCAGCGTCACCGATGCCAACGTTGTGTTCGAAGGCGCGGCGCCCGGCGGCGGATCCTTGCTGCTGACCGGGCGGCGAACCTACTACGACCTGGTCGCCGGCCTCGTGACCGATCAGAACCTGCCGGCGTTCGCCGACCTGCAGGTGCAGGCGAACTGGACGTTCGGGCCCGGGCACCGGCTCGCTCTCTTCGGCCTCACGAGTCGCGAGAACGCCGATTTCCAGTTCGACCCCGAGGACGACGAGGAGTCGGGTGACACCGGGGGTCTCGTCTCGGAGGCAGGCAACGATCTCGGCTCGCTGCGGTTCGACGCGCTGTTCGGCGGCCGCGCCACGTCGCGGACCATCGTCTCGTGGTACCGCAACACCGAGCTACTGGCCGTGGACGCGACGTTCGAATCGTCATCCCGGCGGTCCAACGCGCCCGACGCCGTGACGGCAGCAGGGTCGACCAACGTCGTGTTCGACCGGGACCTGTCGGTGCGCGATTTGTCGGTGCGACAGGAGCTGGCGTTTTCCCTCTCGGCCGCGCACACTCTCGACACCGGGGTGGAGCTGCACCGCCTCGCATCGGCGGCCCGCCTCTCCATCACCGGCGACCGGAACGAGACCGTCGCCAATCCCTCCAGCGCCCGGGGCGGAACGGGCCTGCCCGACAACCTCGATTCGTCCCTGGGCGGCACGCGCGGCGGCGCGTGGGTTCAGGATCGTTACACGGTGACGCCGTGGCTGTCCGTCGAACCGGGCCTGCGGTTGGACTGGAGCACCGTTAATGGCGATGCGGTCCTGTCGCCGCGCTTCGCCGCGACGGTACACCTCTCCCGGTCGAGCCGGCTACGCGTCGCAGGCGGCCTCTACACGCAGAGCCCTGGCTACGAGAAGCTCATCCAGTCGGACTACTTCTTCGACTTTTCGCCCGCCGTCGTCAGCCACCTGCAGCACGAGCGATCGACGCATCTGGTCACCGGTTTCGAGAAGGATCTGGGCTCTGACACGCTATTCCGCGTGGAAGGCTACTACAAGACGTTCGACGACCTGATTGTCGGCCGCCTCGAACCGGAAGCCGAGCGGCTCGCCCGCGTCGCGCGCTACGACTTCCCCGCCGACCTGCAGACCGGCGTCCCGTCCGAGGCGCAGATCACCAGCACGCCGGTGAACGGCGGCCGCGGCACCGCGTACGGCATTGACGCCTACCTGGTGCGCAGCAACCCGACATCCCGCTTGGCCGGCTGGCTCTCCTACGCCTGGGGTCGTGCCGACCGCGACGCCTACGGCCGGCGCTTCCCGTTCGAGTACGACCGCCGGCACGCCTTCAACGCGGTCGGGCGCTACCGGATCGGCCGGGGCTGGCGCGTCGCGGCCACCGCGCAGGTGGCGACTGGCTTCCCCTACACGCCCGCCATCGGACTGCGCGTAGCGTCGGAAGAGGATGCCCGAGGGCGGCTCGTACCGGCCCAGGATCTGGCCGGCACACTGGTCTACACGGTTGACCTCGGCGGCCTCGAGGCGCTGCAGCGGGGACGCCTGCCCCACTACGCCCGCGTCGATCTGCGCATCGCGAACCAACCGGGTGGCCCGTCCGGCCGCTGGTCCTGGTACATCGAGGTGATCAACCTGCTCAACCGCGACAACCCCGTGGAAGTGGAGACGAGCCTGGCGCATGACCCCGACGGCCCAGTGCCGCGGATCGTGGAGAATCCAACTGCCGGTTTCCCGCTGATTCCGTCGTTCGGCGTGCGAGTCAGGTTCTGACGCGTCGGGCTCCTCGCTGTGGAGCCTCAACACGTCGTTCCCTTTCAGACCGATTCGGCTGATGGGGGTCTTGGCTTTCAGACCGGTACGGTTGTGGTCCGTCGCACAGTCCGCCACGATATATTGGGCCAGCTGTGCGAGTTTTCGAATCGGGACACCGGCGTCTTGTTCCTCGTGCTGGGGCGACGAAGGCCGATATGGTCCTTCGCGGTTATGATGCCGAATGCTCAACAAGGATATTCTTCGTTCGTATGCGCTCATCGGCGCTCAGGCTCGGTTAGCTGAACTCGATCGAGAGCGGGTCGACTTGTTAGACACCTTTCCGGAGCTTGATCAGCGCCCACCGTCAGCACCCGCGAAGACGACAGTGCCTCAGCGGCGAGCGATGTCTAACGCCGCCAAGCAGGCCATCAGCATCCGGATGAAGAAATACTGGGCCAAGCGCAAGAAAACACAGAAGCGCTAGTACCCCGTCGCAGTGATTGTGACCGGTTCACGCGGCGGCCTTGGGCCGCCGAACCTCCGAAAAGTACATCACGCGCTGGACCGCGCCGTCGACCGTCTCTATCGCTGCCCCTTCCGGACCATGTGCATGGCCTCGTATCCTTGGATCGTTCGCCGCGCCGCGTGGAATGCCCGCAAGTCCTACGTCGCCTTCACGTGTCGTTTGATCGCTCGATGATCCTGCTCCAGGATGTTGTTCAAGTATTGGACTGGCCGGTGGATGCGGCGACGGTATTAACCTCACTGTCGGTCAGGGAACCGAGGAGCCTCGATGGTACTGCTTGTACCTGACAACAAAACTGATAAAGACTACAAGCGCTGGGCCGAACAGATCGGTAAACCGTCCGAGCTCGGCGTCCACCTCCAGGTAGGCATCTCCTATTCGGACCGACCCGGCCCGCACGTGGTCGCAGAAGGCGTAGTGGGTGTTCCCCGTCCTCCCGAGGACGACCTCGAACGCCAAATGTTGGCTCAAAAGGTCGCCGACTTGGTCGAGGCTCCCGATGCGGCTGTGTTCGTCTGCATGGGTCTGATGCGCTGGTGTCTGGTCAAGGGCGGTCCGTTCGAAGTCGAACTGACCGCCCGTCGCCAAATCCGCGAACTGGAAGAGGGTGAAGTCTCGACTCAAGTGTCGTTTTCCGGGCTGGGCCCCATGAGCGCACCCGTATTTCGCGCTTCGTTCGCCGAGACAAAAGGCTGGGAGCGCCAATACAGGGCTAACAGATACCTCAGATTCGAGAGTCGCGCCGCGCTAAATCAGCGGTATCAGGATCTATTGACCAACATCACCATCCTGACCGACGACGGCCATGTCGACTTAACGCAGGAGAAGCACTGGCACGAGCTCTTTCGGCATGTCGTTGTCGAGATGTTCATTCGCGGTGAACCCCCTGTTCCCCACAACCTGGACCCGTCCGTCGCACCCGCCATCCTGTTTCCCGACACGGAACTCTGCGCCCGAGCCGCCGAAGCGGTGAGCCGCGTCTCTTTTCGAGGGCCGTACTTGGTGAAATACGGCAAAGCAGACCATATGCTTCGGCTCTACGAATGTGGCGATGTCTACCTGCAGCCCGCGTCCGCCTACCGTGATCCCAACCACAATCAGGCAGTTCACGACCAGGAACTGACCCTACACCATCAGTGTGTGGTAGCTAACGGTGCCGGGTTCCTCGCATCCGATGACGTTTGCGCCAATCCCCACATCCTCAAGGAACCTGGACATCGTGTCCTACCGTTGTTCCGTGCGTCCGATGCAGCCAGAGACCAAGTGACGTGCATGGAATCGTACGGACCCGATGCCTAGCTGTATTGCCTGTCCACGCTGTTGGCGCCACGACTCTTCTCGGATTTCAACGCCGACGCATGTGTCATTCTGCGCCGCGATCAGTTCGAGACACGAATGTGCGATGCCTTGCGCCCGCTTACCGGCAAGAAAGTATTCGCACATGGCCCCATCCACTACACTGACCCTCTCGGTGCCTATGCAGAGCGTCCGCAATGTCCGGACGTCCACATCGGCTACGGTGCGTCGGACGATCCCGATCAGGGCCCTTTCCAGCCGTTTGGCCCGAAAGGTCAGCTACTTCGGCCACCGCCGGTGCACTTCAGCAAGACCTTTCGTTTCGCCTATCAGCGCGAGTACCGTTTCGTGAGCTACCCGTCCCAAGCCACGGAACGCCTCGACTCCGACCTTAGCTTGACCTTGGGTGCGCTGGACGACATCGCCGAACTATTGGTTCTCTAGCCTTGGTTTAGTCTAGCAGTCCGTGGTTAAACGACCCCTTCTGACGCGCCGACGGGGACCTGTTAGAAGCGATCCTGCATCGGACATACGGACGGGTGATCGACGAGTGGCGTGTCGAACGGGCGCCAGGAGTCGATGAGACGTATCCACAGCGAGACTACGAGCGTCAGGACCGCCACCACGCGTCCCTGGAGGCCGCGTGGCGTGCCCACCTCGGTCAGCGTTCGCATGAGCAGGCCCACGTTGAACGCCCCCGTGTGGACGAGCAGTCACTTGAGGATGTTGGCCTTGGGCTTGATCCGATCTCGTGGACACGTTCCGAAAGGTGGAGACGATGTCCCGAATGGCAGCAACCACACGTCGGCGGTCACGCCGGCAATTCAGTGACGAGTTCCGGGCTGGGGCGGTCCGGCTGGTGTTGGAAGAGGGGAAGACGGTCGGCGCCGTCGCCCGCGAGTTGGATCTTACCGAATCGGCCTTGCGGCAATGGGTCGAGCGGGCGCGCGCCGACCGCAGCGGGGGCCGTACCGGTCTGACGACCGCCGAGCGGGAGGAGCTGGCTCGGCTGCGCAAGGAGAATCGCATCCTCGCCGAGGAGCGCGACATCTTAAAAAAAGCGACGGCCTTCTTCGCGAAGCAGCGCCGGGAAGATTTCGGTTCATTGCCGTGGAGAAGGCCAGGCACACCGTCATCATTCTGTGCCGGTGTCTCGCGGTCACACGCAGCGGGTTCTACGCGTGGCAACGACGCCCGGAATCGGCACGATCACGAGACGACCGGCGGGTGAAGGTCCTCGTCCAAGCGTCCGTTGACGCGAGCAAACAGCGCGATGGCAGCCCGCGCATTCACGAAGACCTGATCGAGCAGGACGAGCAGGTGAGTCGCAAACGGGTCGTCCGGCTGATGCAGGAAGAAGGCCTGGTCGCACGGGCCCGGAAGCGTGACAACGTAACCACCATGAGCGATCACGACCAGCCGGTCGCGGCGAATCTGCTCGACCGCCAGTTCGAGGCGGACGCCCCGAATCAGCGGTGGGTCGGCGACACGACCGAGTTCGTCATCGGCAGCAGCGGTAACCTGTACCTCGCGGCGGTCTTGGATCTGTGCTCGCGGTTCATCGTGGGGTGGGCCGTCAGCGCGGTGAACGACCGGCACGTGACCATCAAGGCCTTGGAGATGGCGCTCAAGCGCCGGTGCCCGGACATCGGCCTCCTCCATCATTCCGATCAGGGTTGTACGTACGCAAGCGAGGATTCTCAGGACCTCCTCGAGGCGCGTGGCATCGTCTGCAGCATGAGCCGACGTGGCAACTGCTGGGACAATGCCGTCATGGAGAGCTTCTTCTCGACCGTCAAGAGCGAGCGCGGCGAACACGTCGACAGTCACGGCGACGCGACGATGGAGTTGTTCGATCACATCGACGTGTTCTATCACCAGCGACGTCGCCACTCGACGCTCGGCCAGATCAGTCCGGCCGCCTTCGAACGGCAGGCGGCGTAGGGCATGGACGCTGCCATCCCTGCGGACGCACAGAACGCGCCCACAGGGATTTGGAAATCTCGCACAGAACGCGAGATTCCCACAGCGCCCCCACCCATCATCGTTGTTGTGAACGAACGAAAGAACAACGGAGACTCAAACAGCGTAGCTAAACCGTCCACCGAATCGGATCAGGCCCAGGGCACCTCCCTGGCCGCGTGACCCTGAGCGACGGAGGGCGCCGGACGTTGGCTCAGATTGGCAAGCGGCTTGGCCGCAAGGCCCGCGCGGAGATCGCAAGCGTCGTCCGGCCCGAGACCATCCTGGCCTGGCACCGGCGGCTGGTCGCCAAGAAGTGTGATGGCTCAAAGACGCGAACCTATCCGGGGCGGCCCAGCGTGGATGGAACGATTGCGCAGCTGATTGTCCGGGTCGCCACCGACAACCGTGACTGGGGCTACGACCGCATCGCCGGGGCCCTCGCCAACCTCGGCTATGCGGTGAGCGACCAGACCGTCGGCCGCATCCTGACACGCCACGGCATTCCGCCTGCGCCGGCGCGCAAGCACACCACGACGTGGAAGGACGTCATTCGCGCCCACCAGGAGGTACTGGCGGCGACGGATTGCTTCACGACCGAGGTGTGGACGGCGCGCGGCCTGGTGACGTATTCCGTCGTGTTTGTCATCCATGTGGCGACGCGTCGGGTCCAGATCGCGGGAGTAACCCCCTTCCCGGACGAACGCTGGATGACCCAAGTCGCGCGGAACCTCACGATGGCTGATGTGGGCGGCCTCGCCAACCATCGGTATCTGATTCACGATCGAGACGGCAAGTACGGCCCCGCGTTCGACGAGGCCGTCCGGGACGGTGGTGTGAGGCCGGTGTGATTGCCCCCACGCAGCCCGAATCTGCATGCGTATGCGGAGCGCTGGGTGCGATCGGTGAAGGACGAGTGCCTCGCGAAGCGGATTCTGGTCGGCGAACCGGCGCTACGAACCGCGTTGCGCGCGTACGTCGAACACTGCCACGGCGAGCGGAACCACCCAGGGAAGGGCAACCTTCTCCTCTTTCCGTGCGAGGAGATGGACCAGAACGGGCCCGTGCGATGCCGCGAGCGTCTCGGGGGCCTCCTGAAGTTCTACTACCGACCGGCCGCATGAGTTTTTTGACCACACGGGGTTCCCGCCGATCGTGGACCGCCAAGGAGAGGTCGCATGTCTGCTCTTCAGCATGGACACACTGCTCGCCTTCACCGGGCCTGGCAAATGGAGCGTGGACGGCGCCGAATTGCAGCGGCGGTGGGGATGGACGAGGCGTGCCTCGCTTCGCGCTTACGCCCTCCACGGTTCGCTCAGGACATGCTACCTCGAAGCGCCGCGATCCCAAGCGAGGAGCCGCGCCAGCATCAACGCGGGCGCAAGGTGAGCCGATGCGTCGCGCCTTTCTCCACCGCGTCGCGTGTAAACAAAAGCGGGAAGTACTCCCCGTTGCCCAGGTGCTCGGCGAGGTTGCCGTAAAACGGGCTTCCCGGCTGAGCCGACTGACCGGGAGCATTGCTCGCGACAGAGCGATTCGGATTCGCGAGGTCGATGATCCGCCGGAAGTTGGCTCCCGTTGCGTTGATGCTCCCGAAGCCGCCGGGGCGCTCGACGCTGGGCAGATCGAAGGCCGGAGCGATCCTGTGCGGCAGGTCGCTGGTATGCACCCGGCTGTGGCGCCACTGGCTCCGGTCGCTTCCGAGTTCCCGAGTCAACCTGACCAGGGCGTCCTTAAGGCCCTGCTGAATGAGCGCTCGGCGCTCGGCGAGCGGGACGGTCGCGTCCCTGGCGGCCCCGTCGACCTCGTCGCTCCATCGCACATAGATCGCCCCAGCAGTGCTTTCCTTGGAGAGGGTCCCGTCCCATTCGGCGATCCAGGCCCGAGCCCACTCGACAGTCTCATCCTCCGAGGTCCAGCCCTGGAACGCCGGGATGTCCCGCCCGGCGGCGAGCAGGTACGCATCGTGCTGGATCCGCTGGTGATCTTCGATCGAGAACTGCTCGCCGGACCCCAGGAGCTGGTGGAGCCGGGCGATGCGTGCGGTCTCCACACCTCTCGAAGAGTGATAGAAGACCGGTCGCCCTTCGTAACCCGGCGGATGGACGTTGTTGTTGGCCGTAGCGATGTAACCGCGATCCGGATTGAACTCGCGCGGGAGATCATCTCGGAAGCCCTTCCACTCGTACTTGCCGGTTCCCGGTACCGGAAGCCGGCCGTTCCAGCCGTCTCGGTCCGGTGTGAGTCCCGTGACCTGCAGCGCGATGTTCCCATCGACGTCCCCGCAGATGAGACTGTGGGTCGGCACCAACCAGTGATTGGCTCGCTCGAAGAAGTCGTCGCAGCCGTTTGCCTGGGCGAGTTGGAAGCTGCCCTTGTAGGCCGCGGTCCCGGGGTACTGCACGACGGATTGAACCGCGTAGGCGCGTCGGTTCTCGAGGTCCTGATAGAAGATCGGACCGTGACGGCTAAACTTCAGCACGACCCGATCCGGCACCTGGCCTTTGACCTGGATGGCCTCCTCGATAACGCGCAGCGGCTCCCAGTCGTCCTGCCACCGAACGAGATTCGGGTTCTCCGGGTGCATCTCCTCGACGAACACGTCGACCATGTCGGTGCCGGCGAACGTGAAGCCCCACGCCATCCGTTCGTTGCTGCCGGCGTCCACACCCGCGAACGGCGGTTCTCCGCCACCGATGACGTTCCAGCCCGGGGCGTTTAGATGCACGAAGTAGCGGAGTGCCGGCATCTCGATGCGCCGGTGCGGGTCGTTAGCGAGGAGCGGAACGCCCGTCGGCGAGCGCTCCCCACTCATCACCCAGTTGTTGCTTCCCTCCGTCGCGATCTCCCCTGGGGAGACCCGAGCCGTGCGCACTCCTGAAGCGAGGGCGCGATAGGCCTCGGCGATCTCGAGCGGCGGAAGCCTTTCCGCCTCGAACGGATCTCCGTCCCCTGCGCGCATCGCATCGAGGATGTCCTGCGTGATGATATCGACGTTCAAACCTTCCGGTACTTCCAGGTCGTCCCAGGGATCGGGGGCGACACGGCGATTGGCCTCGTCGACTCCGAAACGGGCGACGTTCATCGCCAGTTCGATTTCGTCGATTGCGTGGCCCCTTACGCTCGGGACCGCGAGCGCGGCCCACCGCAACACGACCGTCTCCGCGGTCCAGGGGTCGGGCACGATCCCTGTGAGCTGGAATTCCACCGGGAGATTGTCGCGGTTCTGATCGATGAACGCGTTCACGCCGTTGGCGTGCGCGGTGAAGAGACGATGCGCGTCGAGGTGGTAGCTCGTCCACTCGCGCTCGTCCCACGGGCCCCGGAACATCATCAGCCGCGCGCGACGGTCGTAGTCGAGCGCCGCAGGCCCAAAGATCTCGGCGACCCGCCCCTCGCGCCAGCGTCGCCACAGCTCCATCTGCCAGAGCCGGTCTTGCGCCGTCACGTAGCCCTGGGCGAAAAAGAGGTCCTCGTCGTTCTGGGCGTAGAGATGCGGGATGCCCCATTCGTCCCGGATGACCTCGACCGGCTCCCTCAGGCCCGGCGTGATCAGTTCCCCATCGATTTGGGCCAGCGCCCGCTCGGCGAGCGCTTCCAGCGATTGTGGCGGCGCCGGAGCTGCACAGCCGGCGACGGCGGCACTGAAGGCTACAACGGCTACCGTGACGGGACTTCTTCCGAGGATAAACATCACACCTCCACGACGAGAAGGATTGCGCCTCCCGACTGAACCACCATAAAACTATACCGTACAGCGCTTCCTGTCACGCCCCCACCAGGTGCCGGGTGAAGCAGCACGGTTCAAGTTTGGATTTCCATTTTGGCCGACCCGGTTCGGCACCCTTAATAGTAAAAACGCCCTTCCGCGTGGGCCGGATGTGTTCGTGGCCCATTCGTCAGGCTCCCGACACCATCAGCGGGGTTCACATGGCGGTCGCACGTGGCGTTGTTACACGAATCGTCACTGGCCCGCACGATGCCAATCGACAGGATCCTCACCGGCCGATGCGATACGACACTGGTCGGCCGAGGGCGATCATCCGATTGAGGATTTCACAGCCGAGGGCGGCCTCACTCCCCTGCCCAGCTGGACTCCGGGCGCGAAGGCCATCTTCGAGGTCCGGCCGCTCGACCCGGGCTCGTCCTGGGCAGCCTCCCATTCACCGTATGAGCGACCATCCGACAGCTTCCAGAGTAGCCGCCCGTTCACACTGGCGCCCACTATGACTGCGGCCAAACTGTAGCATACAGGTACTAGCGCGGCCCGCATCGCCGACAACGACAATTCCGAACAGGTAGCACTATAGAATGTCTTCGACACCCACAGACAGATCGTTGCTGACTATGCGCGGTATATGCGGAGCTTCATCAACATCTCCGACCAAGCAATCGAGCACACGGTCGAAGACTCACTCTCCGAGGGGCGCCTTTGGCCACAACCCCTCCTGCAGTTCAATCCCGCCTACGAACAGGCCGGCACCGTCGAAGAGGTCATCGCCTCACGATTGCTGCATGATGACGTCCGGCGGCATTGTCAACTTAGCCTCCTGCTGGCAGAGTTACCGCATGCCCAGCTACCGCGGCTACCGGTTTTCCCTTGAAATTATCAGCCACGCGGTGTGGCTCTATCATCGCTTCGCGCTCAGCTTCCGAGACGTGAAGGACGTGCTGGCCCGCCGGGGTGTCGACGTCACCTATGAGGCCATCCGGAAGTGGTGTCGACGGTTCGGTCCTGAGTATGCGGGCCGATTGCGGCGCCGCCGTGGCCGGCTCGGCGACACCTGGCATCTCGACGAGGTGTTCGTCACGATCCAGGGTCGCCAGCAATACGTGTGGCGCGCCGTGGATGAGGCCGGGGACGTCCTCGACATCCTCGTGCAACCGCAACGGCATCGGCACGCCGCGGTGCGCTTCTTTCGCACGTTACTGAAGACCCAGCGGCACGTGCCGCGACGCCTGATGACCGACACGCTGCGCCGCGACTCGGCCGCCTGTCGCCCGGTGATGCCATCGGTGCTTCACTGCACCGATCAGTCCGCGAACAACCGCGCGGAGGTCGCCCATCAACCGACCCGCCAGCGGGAGCGCCAGATGCGGCGTTTCAAGTCGGCCGCTCAGCGCCAACGGTTCGCGTCGGTTCACGGTATCGGGCAGCATCTGTTCCACGTCGGGCGCCACCTCCTGCGGTCGGCTCACCACCGTCTGCTCCGCACCCGCGCGTTCGTGGAATGGGATGCGGTGACGTGCGCCTGCGGAAAACACGCGGGGGCGTCGATCTCACGGGGCAAGAGCGCGCTGCCCTCAACAAGTTGACAATGCCCAGTACTGCTCAAAGAGTACCGAGTCGTCGCCGCGCGTGAATAGCGGACGCCGACCTGGGCTTCATGTAGTAGCCTGACATCCGTTTCCAGGGAGGAGCAACCAATTGGCGTTCACCGAGATTCATCTCATGGATGGCATGACGAGCGAGCAGCGCCTGCTGTTTCAGTCGCAATACTTGGCCGCAAAAAAAGATAGGACTGTCGGCCTGCTGCTCACGCTGTTTTTAGGTGGCGTCGGGGGCCATCGTTTCTACCTGGGCCAGGTCGGCCTCGGGGTCGCCTACCTGGTGTTCTGCTGGACGTTGATTCCCGGGATCATCGCGTTAGTCGAATTGTTCTTGATCGGCAAACGCGTAGACGGCTACAACGAACGCCAGGCGACGGAGATCGCCGCGCAGGTGACCAGACTAGGTTCTTCAGACCACTGATTCGACCAGCCCGCCAGCAGCCCCCCGTAGGCAAGTTCGTCGCCCCCCGATCCACCTTTCGGAATGACCTGCCGGCTTTCTTCGGACCAGTCATTACTGGAGAACAGCGCCAGTTGAAGTTCGTCGTGCGTGTCCGTGTTCTTCCTGGTCAGCGCGAGCCGGCATCGCCGGCGAGCGCCCTCCGTCATCCGAGCCAGTACCGAGCTGCGCCTTGAACTCGGCTGGCGTCAGATAGCCCAGGCTCGAGTGTGGCCGCACCTCGTTGTGGCGTTGTTGCATGAATCGGAGCTAGCCCGCACCGATCCCGATCCACCGTTCCTTCACCGACCGATGCGGTATGACATTGGCCGGCCAAGCCCAGTCATCTGATTCAGGATGTTGCACGCGAGGTCGACCGCAGTCCCCCGCCCTGCGGCACTGCACGCTCGAAGGCGGTCTCCGATGATCGACGTGTATCGGAAGAACGCGTTCTCCACGCGGGCCTGCCCATGATAGCCCGACGTCTTCTTCCAGCATCGCCGTCCTCTCGCCTTGACCGCCAGGATCGTGCGATCACGAGCGCTCGACCGCGGGCCGTGTCGAGACACGTGGGCCGTACTCGTCGGCGGAACCACGACGGTCGCGCCACGCACACCGGCGGCCTCGTCAAAGCCGACCGTCTCGGAGGCGGCATCCGCCGGCACCCATCCGAGGGCGCCGGCGACCGCCTCGATCAGCGTAATGCCAGTCGTCGCGTCGTCGACGCTCGCCTCCGTCAGGGCCCGGGCGACGATCACACCCGACCGGTCGACACCGAGAGGCCGCTTCTTCCAGCCGCGCCTCCCCCGTCCTCCATGTTTCGCCGCGGCCCATTCACCCTCGCCCACGATCGAGAGGCCCGTGCTGTCGACCATGAGATGCAGGCCGGCACCTGCGGGGGCGCGACGAAGCGGGAGGTCGAGACACTGGCCACGCCGGGAGAGCGTGGTGTGATCGGGCGCGGACAGCTCGAGACCCAACATCCCGAAGATCGACGTCACGACGCCTTCAGTCTGCCGCAAGGGCAGGTGGAAGATGAGCCGGAGCGTCAGCGCGGTGTCGATGGCGAGATCGGAATACTGCGCTGCCCGCCACGTTTGCCGACGCCCACGACCTCCCCAGTGGCGATCGCATCCGGGGCCAACCACACGGTGATATCGCCTCGCTGGACCAGCGCTCGGTCGTATGCCGGCCCATTCCCGACGGGGTATTTTGTCCTGTACTTTGGATGCACGCTCGACTGCATGTCGAGATCATGCACCTGCGGTCGCCACGATGGCCAGGAGGTCGATCCTGGCTCACCGCGGGCGCGGGATCCGTGCACCAACGCCATCGTGAGAGAAACCACCAAGGACTCGACAACCAGCTCCTGCAACGACCGCCACCTCCGGTACGCGCGGACGCCGACGTGCAGCGGCGTGTGCGCCTCGGCGGACTGCTCAGTTGCTACTATCGAGAGGCCGCATGAGGGGTCGGCCCATTAATCGCACCTTACGCCCGCCGTGTGCACATCGCTGGGATCCACCCGCAGTCCAATGGCCGGTGGATGGAACAGATGGCCCGCAATCTGACCGATCCAGTCGATGGCTTCCTGCGAACCGCGCGTCAGTTGATTCATGACCGCGATCCCCTCTACACGCGGGTCTTTGGCGAGATCCTGACGAGTGGCGATGTGGGGCCGATCCGGCTGCCGCCGAAGAGCCCGAATCTCAACGCCTATGCCGAGCGGCTCGTCCGGTCGATCAAATTCGAGAGGAGTGCCTCCATCGTGTCGTCCCGCTCGGCGAGGGGCAGTTGCGGCTCATCGTTCACGAGTACGTCGAGCATGACCAGCGTGAGAGAAACCACCAGGACTCGACAACCAGCTCCTGCAACGACCGCCACCTCCGGTACGCGCGGACGCCGACGTGCAGCGACGTGAGCGCCTCGGCGGACTGCTCAGTTTCTACTATCGAGAGGCCGCATGAGGGGTCGGCTCATTAATCGCACCTTACCCCGTCGCCCGCCTACCCAAGCAGCCGTTTGTCGCCGGAATGATTTGACGAGGCTTCGCGGCACCCCACCTGCGGAGACAACCAGGGCACGACTGGCGGGACCATCGGCCGTGACGCTCACGAGGTCGCCGTCGATCGCATCGATCAGAGTCAGCCCGGTCGTCGCGTGCGCGATGATCGCCCCTGATCCGTCGACGCCCACAGGGTGTCGTGCGGTCGTCCTGGCCTTGATGGGCGCGGAGCTGGCCGCGCCGGACCACACCACGCTCTCGCGGCGGAGTCAGCAGCTCGCCGTGATGCTCCGTCGCCTCCCGGCCATGGGCCCCTCCATCTCATCGTCAACAGCACTGGACAACCTATTGAAAGATCACAATTGGCCGTCGTGTACGACGGCCCGCGGCCCGGGCCCTGGACGACTTGAGGCCGGGGCGCGGCGGGAAGGAGAATCCGGTGTAGATGCATGCTGATCCAGGCAGCCACATGGAACATCCGGATGATATTGTTGCTGTCTTGGGCTAATGAATTTCATGGGTGGTCAGAGAGCGACCCCCATCGTGAGGAATCAATACTATGCGCCGCTTTGCTCATGACTTTGGCACATCGATGACGGCCATCCTCTTGTTTGCGTCTACCTCCCAGGCTCAGACGCTGCCCCAAGGCGTCCAGCAGGGTCCGTCCATAGCGGGAATCACCGAGTATTCCTATCCGAACGGGCTTCGGGTCTTGCTTCTTCCGGACCCCGGCAGCAGCGCCATCACCGTCAACATCACGTATCTGGTTGGCTCGCGGCATGAGAACTACAGCGAAACGGGCATGGCGCACCTGCTCGAACACCTGCTCTTCATCGAGAGTACCACCGGCAGGAACATCAAGGAGGAGTTGGACGACCACGGGGCGCGCTGGAACGGAACCACGTGGTTCGACCGGACGAACTATTTCGAAACCGTGAATGCGTCCGACGAGAATCTGAGGTGGGCCCTCGACCTCGAAGCCGAACGCATGGTGCACATGCGGGTAGACCGGGAAGTGCTGGAGGCAGAAATGACCGTCGTTCGCAACGAGTTCGAACGAGGGGAAAACCGTCCGACGGCTGTCTTGGAAGAGCGCGTGTTCTCGACCGCGTATCTTTGGCACAACTACGGTAAGTCGACCATCGGCGCCCGCTCCGATATCGAAAACGTGACGCCGGAGCGGGTGGCTGCTTTCTATGCCACGTACTATCAGCCGGACAATGCGGTCGTCACCATAGCCGGGCCGATCGACCCGTCGGAGACCCTCGCGATGGTGGCCGCAACGCTGGGTGCGATTCCCCGTCCCCAGCGGATCCTGGATGCAACCTACACGGTCGAGCCGCCGCAGGATGGCGAGCGTACGGTGGACCTGCGCAGGGCGGGCAGCGGACAGAACCTGATGATTGCCTACCACATCCCGCCCAGAGCGCACCCGGACGTGGCGGCGCTAGCGGTGCTGGCCGACATTCTCACCGGAGCGGGCACGGGACGCCTAAACAGGTCGCTCGAAGACACGCAGAAAGCGCTCTCGGTGGACGCCGACGTGAATGAGCTGCACGATCCCGGCCTCATGGTCCTTTCCGCGACGTTGAACGACCAGCAGTCACTCGACGAGGTGAAGGCTGTGATATTCGACGTCCTGGCCGGGCTGGCGACCGCGCCGCCCACGGCCGAGGAAGTGGACCGGGCCAAGACCCGTATCCTTCAGGGGATCGACCGCACGCTGGCCGACGCGCGACGTCTGGCGCTGCGATTGAACGAAACCATCGCGTCCGGCGACTGGCGACTGATGTTCACCAACTACGAGCAAGTCCGTCAGGTGGCGTCGGAAGATGTGCAGGGTGTGGCCGCGCGTTATTTCAAGGCTTCGAATCGCACCGTGGGCGCATTCATTGCGGAGACTACTCCGGACCGCACGGTGGTGCCGAAAGCTCCAGGTATCGCCACCCTACTGGAGACTTACACACCCAACATCGAGGTGGCTGCCGGCGAGACCCTGGATCCTGCCCCGGTCAGTCTGGAGAACCGGATCGAGCGTTCGACAGTGAACGAAGGCGTCCGCGTGGCGCTGGTGCCCAAAGACACACGGGGCGCCCGCGTCGAGGCCTCGCTGACGCTGCGTTTCGGGGACGAACATTCGCTCGTCGGTCAGCGTGCCGTCTCCGATCTGGCCAATGCGCTCTTAATGCGCGGAACGCAGACGAAGTCGCGGCAAGCGATTCAGGATGAGATGCAGCGCCTGAACGCAACCATTCGCGTCAGCGGAGACCGCTCGAACGCCACGGCGTCGATCGCCACGACTGAGGAACACTTCGTGCCTGCCCTTCGGCTGGCAGTGGAGATTCTGCGAGAGCCGGCGTTTCCGGAGCCGGACTTCGATCAGATCCGCAGCCAGACTATTGCGCGGATCGAGCGAGGCAAGGCCGAGCCGGGAATACTCGCACCCCAGACGCTTCAGCGCACGCTTAACCCGTATCCTCGGGACAACGTACGCTACGTCCCGACGAGCGATGAAGAGATCGCTGAGCTGGAACGCGTGACGCTGGATGACGTGAGGCGATTCCATGAAGCGTTCTATGGCGCGTCCACAGGCGAGCTTGTCGTGGTCGGTAAGGTCGAGGCGGCGGCCGTCGAGGCGGCGGCCGAAGAGGTGTTGGGATCGTGGGAGACTCCGAATCCGTACAGCCCCATCGTCGATAACTACGTGAACATTGAGTCGGTCAACGTGCAAATTGACACACCGGACAAGGAGAACGCGCAGATCTCGGCGGGCCTACGCTTCGCGATGAGCGACACCCATGCGGACTACGCCGCCATGGTACTGGCGAACTATATGTTCGGCGGCGGCGGACTGACGGCGCGTCTGCCCGACCGTGTGCGCAATCGCGAAGGCCTGAGCTATAGCGTGTTCTCCAGGTTCTCAGCTCCGGTGGAGGGAGATGCCGCCACGTTCTCGGCGTCGGCCATCGCCAATCCGGCGAACGTGCCCCGGGTGGAAGCGAGCTTCATCGAGGAACTGACCCGGACGCTGGCTGAAGGGTTCACAGCGGAGGAGCTGGTGTCGGCTAAGCGCGCCCTGTTGGACCAACGCATCGGCGGCCGCTCGAGCGACGGCGGGCTGTTGAACCTGATCGCTGTCCGCGAACGGTGGGGCCGTACCTTGCAGTGGGACGCGGAGCTGGACGCGACCCTCGAAGCGTTGACGCTGGAACAAGTCAATGCCGCGTTCCGTCGCCACATCGACCCCGACGCCTTGTCCATCGTCAAAGGCGGCGATTTCACCGCCGCCGGCAGCGCATCCGCTGGCCCGCGCGTACCATGAGGCGATCTTCCCCGAAGCGCTGCGTTGATGCACGAATACGGTACGACGTTTCGAGGCAGCAGACCCGACTGAAAGAATGAAGTCGAGGATTCATCCAAAATACAAGACGAAATACCGCGTCAAGAACTGGGCATCCTACGATCGAACTCTGGTTCGCCGAGGCGACATCACCATCTGGTTATCTCCGGCGGCCATCGCCGCCTGGAAACCGGACCGAGCGGGCACACGGGGCGCGCAGCGGAAGTATTCGGACCTCGCGATTGAATCGGTCCTGACGCGGCGTCTTCTCTTCCATCTGCCGCTCCGGCAGGCCGAGGGTTTTCTCAGGTCGCTCTTCGTACTGATGGGGCTCGATCTGCGGGCGCCCGATCACACGACCTTGTCCCGCGGCGTTGTTGCATGAAAGTCCTTCTGTGGGTGGTGCGGTTTGGCCCGCCCTTCTCGCCTCCGCAGGAGCCACACTGCAGGGATGAAGTCGAAGGTTCACCCCACGTATAAGACGCAGTACCGCGTTGCGAACTGGCCGGCCTATAACCAGGCCCTCGTTCGCCGCGGCGATGTGACGTTGTGGTTGTCCGCGGAAGCGATCGCTGCCTGGACGGCCAGCCGGAGATGCAGGCGGGGTGGGCAGCGGCGCTACTCGGATCTCGCCATCGAGACCGCTCTGACCCTGCGGCTCATCTACCCGTAGGGTCAAGTAATCCGAATGTGTTCTCCCCGAACAGTTTCGAGGTTGCTAGGTGTGGCACCTCAACAGGTTGTCCCCGGTCAGCCCGATTCGGCTGATGGGCGGCCTGGCCTTGAGACTGGCGTGTGGCCGGTGCCAATTGTAGCGGTGTATCCAGGGCGGCAGATGCGCGGCGCGCTCGGCGGAGGTGTGGTAGACGTGGGCATAGGCCCACTCGCGCAGGGCGGTTTGGATGAAGCGTTCGGCCTTGCCGTTGGTGCGGGGCGTGAAGGGGCGCGTGTATCGATGGCGGAGGCCAGCCGTGAGGCAGCGTGCGTTGAAGGCACGGGAGCGGTCACACCCGCCGTTGTCGGTCAACACGCGGCGGCCCTGGATGCCGAGATGCTGGTAGTAGGCGAGCGCGGCGGCGAGAAACGCGGTGGCGCTGGCGGCCGTCTCGTCGGGGTAGATCTGGGAGAAGGCCACGCGGGAATGGTCATCCACGCAGCCATGGACGTATTCCCAGCCGGCGCTCGGACTGGTACGGCGGCGGTCGTGGGTCACGCGGTGGCCGGCGCGGCGAAACCGGCCGAGTTTCTTGATATCGAGGTGCAGCAGGTCGCCGGGATGCGGATGTTCGTAGCGGCGCACGGGCGGCGGCGGGTCGAGGGCGGCCAGTCGCTGGAGTCCGGCGCGGCGGAGGATGCGACTGACGGTGGCGGGAGACACATGCACCGTGGCGGCGATGTGGGCGCCACTCCAGCGGCGCCGACGCAACGCCACGACCTGGGCCGCGACCGCCGCCGGCCGTGCCCGGGGCTGGCGGTGTGGCCGCGAACTGCGGTCGCGCAATCCGTCCGCACCCTCGGCCTGATAGCGGACCACCCACTTGCGCACCGTGCGGGCACAGACCCCGACGGCGACGGCCACCGCGGCGGGGGGCTGGCCCTGGTCCAGCACCCGCCGGACGATGGCGGCTCGACTCTGCGGCGTCCACTTGGCATTCTTATGGATGTCCACTCGGGCCTCCTTCCGGGAAACGGTTGGCGTAACACCATCAGTGTCCTCGGGCGGGGTCGAGTGAATCACCTATTGAAAGATCACAGCTAGTACTACTTTGTCAGATTTGCAGGATTCTCGAGTGATCGCTTTTGAGGGCATTGTACAAGTCGCGCGGTTTCAGTACGATTCGGCGCAGTGCTCGATCGGACGGCAACGGCGTGGCTGAAGCGACTGCTGATCTGGCTGGAGCTGTTCGAGCGGGACTTCAGTCGGCAGAGCCAGCGCGGCGCGTTGCGTCGCTACGTGACGGGCTTGCTGAGCGACAGCCGCCGCAAGTCGATGGAAGCGATGTGGGCCCGGTTGAGCGACCCGGGCACGTATCAAGCGTTCCAGTATTTCATCACGCATGCGCCGTGGGAGGCCGAGGCGGTGTGGCGCCGCTTGCGCGCGGTGGTGCCGGATCGCACGGGTGTGGTGATTCTCGACGGGACGAGCTTCCCGAAGCAGGGGTCGGCCTCGGTCGGCGTGGCGCGGCAGTACTGCGGGGCGCGCGGGAAGGTCGCCAATTGCCAGACCGCCGTCACCGTGGCCCTGTGAACGGGTGTCCGCGCGTGGCTGCTCGGCGCGACGTTGTATCTGCCGGAAGCGTGGCTGACACCCCGCCAGCGGACGCGCGCGCAGATTCCGGCGACGGTGGGCTTCGCGCCGAAATGGCGCTTGGCGTTGACGCTCCTGCGCCAGGTGCGGGCCGCGGGATTCACCGTCACCGCCGTACTCGGCGATGCCGAGTTCGGCGACAACGCCACCCTGCGGCGCACGTTACATCGGGCCAAACTGCCCTACGCGTTGGGCGTGTCGTCCGATCTCAAGGTCTTCGTCGGGACGCCGGTCCTCAAGACGCCGCCGCAGACGGGCCGCGGACGCCCGCGCACCCGCCGCTGCCTGCCCGCCGGCGCCCACACCGTCGCGGCCCGGGCCTGGGCCGCCGCGCAGGCGTCTCGCCAGTGGCGACTGGTCTCGTGGCGCAACGGCACGCATCCCCCGTGGCGCGCGCGCTTCTGTGCCGTGCGCGTCACGCCCGCCCACGACTGGCGCGAGGGCCGACGGCTCGCCCCCGAGGTGTGGTTGTTGTGTCAACGCGACCTCGGCGCAACGCCTGGCACCAAGTACTACTTGGTCGATCTGCCCGCCACCACCCCGCTGCGCGTCCTCGTGCGCCTCGCGCATCAGCGCTGGGCGATCGAGCAGCAATACCAGGAGCTCAAGGACGAGATTGGGCTCGACCACTTCGAAGGCCGCAGTCTGCCGGGTTGGCAACGTCACGTGGCGCTGACCGCCCTCGCTTACAGCTTTCTCCAGCTGGAACGCCGCCGACGGGGGCACACACATCTCACGCTGCCGCGCGTCCGCGCCATCATCCAGGAAGTGCTCACGGCGCATTTCTTCATCACGCAGCCACACTATCTGAAATGGATGCTCAAGCTCAAAGATGTCAAGCTGCAAATCTGACAAAGTAGTACTAGCAGCCTGTGGTGAAAGTCAATCGAGCAGTCCCCTTGTTATTGGCGAGGGGATCGACAGGATCGATCCCGCTCCTTACACTGTGGCGCATGGCCATGGGCACCCGCGACCCCGAACAACCTCCGTTGTGGATGGCCGCGTCGGATCTGCTGGTCTCGCCGGGGCATCCGTTCTACACGCGCTTGAATGCGTTGCTGGATGCCGACGGCTTCGACCCCTTCGTGGAAGACGCCTGTCGATCCTTCTACGCGCCGGTGTTGGGCCGTCCGAGTCTGGCGCCCGGTCGCTACTTCCGCTTGTTGCTGGTTGGGTACTTCGAAGGCATCGATTCGGAGCGCGGCATCGCGTGGCGTGCGGCGGACTCGCTGGCGGTGCGGAGCTTCCTGCGACTCGGGCTGGAGGAGGCGGCCCCGGATCACTCGACGATTTCGCGCACCCGCCGCGTGATCGATGTGGAGACGCACCGGGCGATGTTTACGTGGGTCCAGCAGCGCCTGGCGGCCGCCGGCCTGTTGAAGGGCCGTACGATCGCGATCGACGCGACGACGTTGGAGGCCAACGCCGCCATGCGGAGTATCGTGCGCCGGGACACGGGGGAAGCCTACCAGGCGTATCTGACCCGCCTCGCCGCCGCCTCGGGGATCAAGACGCCGACGCGCGAAGTCTTGGCGCGGTTTGATCGCACGCGGAAGAAGAACACCTCGAACAGCGAGTGGACCAGCCCCAGCGATCCTGACGCGAAGGTCGCGAAAATGAAAGACGGCCAGACGCACTTAGCGCACACAGCCGAGCATGCGGTCGATCTGGAGAGCGGCGCGTTGGTCGCGGTGACGGTGCAGGGCGCCGATCAGGGCGACACGAGGACGCTCGTCACGACGGCGATCACGGCGGCCGACCAGGTGGAAGCCGCGCACGCGACGACCGACGCGCGCGGGAGGTTGGAGGACATCGTCGCGGACAAGGGCTATCACAGCAACGAGACGATGGTCGACCTGGCGGCGGTGGGCCTGCGGTCGTACATTTCGGAACCCGACCGTGGCCGGCGCGATTGGTCCGACGCGCCGGATGCGTACGCGCCCGTCCATGGGAATCGCCGCCGTCTCCGGGGCGACGCTGGCGGCGGCGACGGGCGGAACTCGCCGAGCGATCGTTTGCCCACCTCTATGAAACCGGCGGGATGCGACGCACGCACTTGCGGGGATACGACAACATCTTGAAGCGGCTACTGATGCATGGCGGCGGCTTCAACTTGGGGCTCGCGATGCGCCCGTGCCTCGGCATCGGCACGCCACGGCGCTTGCAGGGCCGCGCCGCGGGCGTCTTGGCCGTCTTCATCGCCGTATGGGCGCGCCTCGGCGCTCTCTGGGGGAACCATGAGCCAAGATTCGTTGATCGATCGCCGTGGTCGTCGCCGCGTCATTGTTTTGAGCTGCTACCCGTCGCCGCGTGAATCGCAGGGTTTAAACACAGACTGCTAGTACTACTTTGTCAGATTTGCAGCTTGACATCTTTGAGCTTGAGCATCCATTTCAGATAGTGTGGCTGCGTGATGAAGAAATGCGCCGTGAGCACTTCCTGGATGATGGCGCGGACGCGCGGCAGCGTGAGATGTGTGTGCCCCCGTCGGCGGCGTTCCAGCTGGAGAAAGCTGTAAGCGAGGGCGGTCAGCGCCACGTGACGTTGCCAACCCGGCAGACTGCGGCCTTCGAAGTGGTCGAGCCCAATCTCGTCCTTGAGCTCCTGGTATTGCTGCTCGATCGCCCAGCGCTGATGCGCGAGGCGCACGAGGACGCGCAGCGGGGTGGTGGCGGGCAGATCGACCAAGTAGTACTTGGTGCCAGGCGTTGCGCCGAGGTCGCGTTGACACAACAACCACACCTCGGGGGCGAGCCGTCGGCCCTCGCGCCAGTCGTGGGCGGGCGTGACGCGCACGGCACAGAAGCGCGCGCGCCACGGGGGATGCGTGCCGTTGCGCCACGAGACCAGTCGCCACTGGCGAGACGCCTGCGCGGCGGCCCAGGCCCGGGCCGCGACGGTGTGGGCGCCGGCGGGCAGGCAGCGGCGGGTGCGCGGGCGTCCGCGGCCCGTCTGCGGCGGCGTCTTGAGGACCGGCGTCCCGACGAAGACCTTGAGATCGGACGACACGCCCAACGCGTAGGGCAGTTTGGCCCGATGTAACGTGCGCCGCAGGGTGGCGTTGTCGCCGAACTCGGCATCGCCGAGTACGGCGGTGACGGTGAATCCCGCGGCCCGCACCTGGCGCAGGAGCGTCAACGCCAAGCGCCATTTCGGCGCGAAGCCCACCGTCGCCGGAATCTGCGCGCGCGTCCGCTGGCGGGGTGTCAGCCACGCTTCCGGCAGATACAACGTCGCGCCGAGCAGCCACGCGCGGACACCCGTTCACAGGGCCACGGTGACGGCGGTCTGGCAATTGGCGACCTTCCCGCGCGCCCCGCAGTACTGCCGCGCCACGCCGACCGAGGCCGACCCCTGCTTCGGGAAGCTCGTCCCGTCGAGAATCACCACACCCGTGCGATCCGGCACCACCGCGCGCAAGCGGCGCCACACCGCCTCGGCCTCCCACGGCGCATGCGTGATGAAATACTGGAACGTTTGATACGTGCCCGGGTCGCTCAACCGGGCCCACATCGCTTCCATCGACTTGCGGCGGCTGTCGCTCAGCAAGCCCGTCACGTAGCGACGCAACGCGCCGCGCTGGCTCTGCCGACTGAAGTCCCGCTCGAACAGCTCCAGCCAGATCAGCGGTCGCTTCAGCCACGCCGTTGCCGTCCGATCGAGCACTGCGCCGAATCGTACTGAAACCGCGCGACTTGTACAATGCCCTCAAAAGTGATCACTCGAGAATCCTGCAAATCTGACAAAGTAGTACTAGCGAGTGATTCGGAAATAGCTCGGCACTTCATGACTTTCTCCAAGATCCGCTCCGCAGGTGCGGTCCAGATGAAGGGGCCTGCCTGTTGATTGTAGTTGTGGATGTAGGCCTGGATCGCGTCAATCAGTCGTGGACACCGACAAAGGCGAGGTCGGTCGACAGCTTGAAGGTGCGCACGCGGTGTGGTTGCAAGCCATGGGCGACCCAGATGCGATGAATCGACGCGGGACTCAGCCCCTGCGCAGCGACCATCGAGCGCCGGCTTCACTGAGTGGCGCGCGCTGGGGCTGTGTGCAGCGTGGCCTCGACCACCTGTCGTTCGCGGGCGGCGGTGATTTGTCGCTTGCGGCCACGCCCCGGCGCATCTCGCATCAACGCCGTAGGACCGCCCGCTGTGAACCGGCGGCGCCACAGCCGCACGGTGTCCTGGCTCGTGTCGAGCTGGTGCGCGACGTGCTTACTCGGCATGCCGCTCGCCGCCAACAACACGATGCGGCTGCGGAAGACCAGACGCTGCGGCGTGGTGCCGGCGCGCACCCAGCGCTCCAAGGTGGCACGCTGTTCGTCGGTCAGACTCAACGAGGCGATTCGACTCACGGACCTGAAGATACCAACCCTCCCGCCCACGTACAAGTGGGCGGGACTGGACCGCGCCTGCTGAGCGGATCTTGGAGAAAGTGATGAAGTGCCGAGCTATTTCCGAATCACTGCACTAGTACTACTTTGTCAGATTTGCAGTTTGACGTCTTTGAGCTTGAGCATCCACTTCAGGTAGTGCGGTTGCGTCATGAAGAAATGGGCGGTCAGCACTTCCTGGATGATGGCGCGGACGCGCGGCAGCGTGAGATGTGTCTGTCCCCGTCGGCGGCGTTCCATCTGGAGAAAGCTGTAGGCGAGGGCGGTCAGCGCCATGTGACGTTGCCAGCCCGGCAGGCTGCGGCCTTCGAAGTGGTCGAGCCCAATCTCGTCCTTGAGCTCCTGGTATTGCTGCTCGATCGCCCAGCGCTGATGCGCGAGGCGCACGAGGCCGCGCAGCGCGGTGGTGGCGGGCAGATCGACCAAGTAGTACTTGGTGACAGGCGTTGCGCCGAGGTCGCGTTGACACAACAACCACACCTCGGGGGCGAGCCGTCGGCCCTCGCGCCAGTCGTGGGCGGGCGTGACCCGTACGGCACAGAAGCGGGCGCGCCACGGGGGATGCGTGCCGTTGCGCCACGACACGAGCCGCCACTGGCGAGGCGCTTGCGTGGCGGCCCAGGCCCGCGCTTCGACGGTCTGTGTACCGACCGGTAGGCCGTGCCGCGTGCGCGGACGGCCGCGGCCCGTCGGCGGCGGCGGCGTCTCGAGGGCCGGCGTTCCACGGAAGACCTTGAGATCGGACGACACCCCCAACGCGTAGGACAGTTTGGCCCGATGCAGCGTTCGCCGCAGCGTGGCGTTGTCGCCGAACTCGGCATCCCCCAACACGGCGGTCACCGTCACGCCCGCGGCGCGTACTTGTCGCAGCAGCGTGAGGGCCAATTGCCCCTTGGGCTGAAAGCGCACGCCGGCGGGAATGCGGGCGCGGGTCCGTTGGGCAGCGGTGAGCCACGTCTCCGGCAGATAGAGCTGCGCGCCCAGCATCCAGGCGCGCGTCCCCGTCCACAGGGCCACCGTGACGGCCGTTTGGCAGTTCGCGATTTTCCCGCGTGCCCCGCAGTATTGCCGCGCCACGCCGACCGACGCGGTCCCTTGCTTGGGAAAACTGGTGCCGTCGAGGATCAACACGCCGGTCCGCTCCGGGACCCGCGCCCGCAGCTGCTTCCACACCGTCTCGGCGTCCCACGGCGCATGCGTGATGAAGTGCTGGAACGCCTGATAGGTCCCGGGGTCGCTCAACCGCGCCCACATCGCCTCCATGGACTTGCGGCAACTGTCGTTGAGCAACCCGGCGACGTAGCGCCGCAACGCGCCGCGTTGACTGGCGCGCCCGAAGCCGGCCTCGAACGGCTCCAGCCAGGCCAGCAACCGACGGAGCCACGCGGTCGCGGTGTGATCGAGCACCGCACGGCAGCGTATCGAACTCGCGGAATTTGTACAATGCCCTCAAAAGTGATCACTCTCGAATCCACTCGGCAATTCGTCAATCTGACAAAGTAGTACTAGCAGCCCGTGGTTAAAGGTCGCCTTCTGACGCGCCAACAGGTAGCAGCTCGAAACGATGATTCGGCGTAAAAACGGACGCCTGATCGTCGGATGGCGTGTGGTGGTCGCGCCAGCGGCGCTCCACGCGCGTCCACAGCGCGATGACGAGCGCCACAATCGTCGCCAGGTGGCCCTGCAGGCTCCGCGGCGTGCCGACGCCGACGAGCGACCGCATCAAGAGGCCCAGATTGAAGTCGCCGATATGGACGAGTAAACGTTTCAGGATGTTGGTGTGCCCTCGCAGATGCGTGCGCCGCATCCCACCGGTTTCAGAGAGATGCGCATTCGGTCGTTCGAGATACTCACTCCGTCGACGCGACAAGGCCAACCCACGCACGCCCCGGATGCGTCGACGATTCGCGTACACCGCGTCGCGCGCCGCCGCCTGGTGCGTCCAGTTGCGCCGGCCGCGATCGGGCTCCGCGATATAGGTCCGCAAGTCGAGTGTCGCGAGATCCACCAGCGTCTGATTACTGTGGTATCCCTTGTCGGCCACGACCTCGTCGATGATCGCCGTGTGCCCGTCGGTCGCCACCGCCACGGCTTCGAGCTCTTCGGCCGTCGTGGTGACCGTCTCCGCGATCGTCGTCGTATCGCCCTGATCGGCGCCCTGCACCGTCACGCCCACGATCGCCCCAGTCTCCAGGTCGACGGCGTGCTCAGCCTTGTGGGCCAGATGCGTACGCCCGTCCTTCATTTTCGTGATCCGCGCATCAGGGTCGTGTGGATGCCGCCAGTCGGTATTGCAGCCCTTCTTCGGGCGCTTGCGATCAAGGCGCGCTAAGTCCGCCCGTGTCGGCGTCTCGATGCCCGAGGCCTGTGCGAGCCGCGTCAAGAACTCCTGATACGTCTCGCCGGAGTCGCGGCGCACGATGCTCCGCAAGGCGGCATTGGCTTCGAGGGTCGTGGCATCGATCCCGATCGTCTTGCCCTTCACGCGATCGGCCGTCGCCAGCACCTGCAGGATCCACGTGAAGACCGCCCGGTGCGTCTCGAGGTCGATCAGCCGCCGCGTCCGGGAGATCGTCGAGTGCTCGGGTGTCGCCTCATCGAGGCCCAACCCGAGAAAGCCGCGCAGCGCCAGCGAGTCGGCAGTCCGCCAGGCGATCCCACGCTCCGAATCGATGCCCTCGAAGTACCCGATCAAGAGCAGCCGGAAATAGGTCCCCGGCAGCAGACTGGGACGGCCGACCGTCGCGGCGTAGAACGGGGCGCACTGCGCCTCGACGCACGCGTCGAACGCGTGCGTGTCCAGGACCTGATTTAGCCGCTGATAGAACGGATGCCCGCCCGTAACCGGCAACGCGTTCGTCGCGATCCACAATCCGGGTGTCCGTGCCCGGTCCTTACGTCGACTCATGGCCATGCGGGAGTGTAGTACGCGGGATCAGTCGTGTCGATCCCTTTCGGCCCTTTAACCACAGGCTGCTAGTACCTCGCCGCAGTGGATCTGACCGGTTCACGCGGCGGCTTTGGCCCGACCAGCGGGTTGCGGATACACACGGCCGAGCTTTTCGCGAGCACGGTCGACTGTAAACATCCAGTGGATGCGCGCCTTCTCGTCATTGCGCCGTTGCTCCCATGCCGCGATCTCCTTGATGAGGATCGCCTTGGCAGGGATCCGACGATCGAGGCACTGCTTGACCATCACGCCGATTTCGATCTCGACCATGTTGAGCCAGCTGGCGTGTTTCGGCGTGAAGTGAAACTCGAGCCGACGGAGAATCCGTCGTGCCTCGGCGGGATCGAAGGCGTGGTAGAGCGCTGCCGCTGAATGTGCCGAAAGATTGTCGAGCACCACACGGATCCGTTCGGCCTCCGGGTAGTGCTCATCGACGAGATCGCGCATGCACTCTGCGAAGTCGACGCACGTGCGTTGGTCGGTGACCTTGGCATGTCGCCAGGGGCGATTCACGTCTACGAACATGAAGACATTCGCCGTGCCGTTGCGCACGTACTCGTAGTCGACTCGTCTGGGCTTCCCGGGCTTGGCCCGAATCGGGACACGCGCTTCGCCGATCAGTTGCCGGGGTGTTTCATCGAAGCCGACGACCGGTCGCCGCGGATCCGGCGGCTCGGCGTAGAGATCGAGGACGTCTTCCATTCGCGCCACGTACTCGGCGTTGACCGTCGGAATGCACCACATCTTCTCCTGCCACGGCTTCAGCGCCATCTCGGCAAGCCGGCGACCCACCGTGTCGCCCGACAGGGCCTCGTGCGAGGTGAGTCGCACCATCTCGCGGGCCAGGAGATCCAGTGTCCATCGCGCACGCCCGGAGGGTGGATGTGAGCAAGCGACCGCGACCAGGAGGGCTTCATCGCTGGCGCCGAGCTTGCGCGGCGCGCCGGGACGGGGCACTTCGCGGAGCGCTCGGTCCAGTCCTTCCTCGACGAAGCGTTGCTTGGTCCGGTACACGGTCGACGTGCCGACACCAACGTTGAGCGCGATCATCTCGTCGGTGGATGTGGCGTCCGCGGCGAGGAGAATCTGCGCCCGCTTGATCTTGCGAACCGCCCCCTGGCCGCCGCTCACAAGCGCCTGAAGCTGTTGCTGTTCATCGTAGGTCAGCGTGATGCGATAGCGTATGTGCATGGACATCTTGGATCACCTTCCCGATCCCGTGTCCAGCCGTTCATCACCGAGATTCACCCAGAAGCAGGGCCAGTACCTAGCCTTCCTCTACACGTACACGCTCCTTCACCGAACGCCACCGGCCGAAGCGGACTTCCAACGGTTCTTTCAGGTCACGCCCCCGGCCGTCCACCACATGATCGTCGAGCTTGAGCGGCGCGGTCTGATCAGTCGGGTTCCACGCCAACCCCGGACGATCAAGCTGTTGTTGTCGGCAGAGGAACTACCCTCGTTGCAACCGATCAAAACCACTGCGGCAAGGTACTAGGGGGCGCCGACTTCGGTGATCTCAACGGTGGAGTCGTGCATCCAACCGCTGTTCTCATCCCCGATCCCCATGCTGACGCCACGCCTGATGATTTCGTGTCTTCCCTCGTACCAGCGCATGACCATACCGGTCTGTCTGAGCTCCGACGCCAGCCGCACCTGAACCCACTCACCGCGTCGCCCGATGACGGGCAGGACGGTGCCGCGCGGAACCAGCACGAGAGGCACTGAGCCTGAGCTCGGCTCCGCGTGCACGTTCGCGTAGCTCGTTGGGACCCGGGCCTGTTCCTTGGGTACGCTCTCCTGGGCGAATGTCGCCGGGGCCTGGAGCAGAACTGCCGCTGCCACGACAATCGGGCCTGCTGCCCGCCATGGGAAGCCGACAGGCTGCAGGTGCCGAATGGGATCAGCGGTTTGCATACAGGCCAGTAAATAACGGATGCTGTTGCCTGTCAAGACGTTCTGCCAGGACCGCGGCGGCTGTCATTGACAGCAGACGCTTGAAGTAGCAACCTCAGGCGGCTCATCGACCGGGCGCAAGGACGGGCAAGCAACTGCTAGGTCCGGCGCGAGAGCCGTCTCGCGGCTCTCGCCGAAAGAACTCGTATCATGGAGTGTGACGATGCGTGTGAGAACTGTGCAGGGGAGGGTCTTCGTGGTGCTGGGCCTACCAGCCTTCCTCGCCATCAGTGGCTGCAACAGCGCTCCGGGGACCGGGTCAGCTCCATCGCAGGCGTCGATGGCGACGCCGACGGTGCAAAGCGTGGACATGGGCGACTACGAGGTCGTCCTGAACTGGCCGAAGCCCCTGCCGGACGATGATCTCTCGCACGACGGCTGGACCTGGGGCTCGGGCTCGGGCGTTTTTGCCGAGAGTCCGGACAAGGTCTGGGTATCGCAGCGTGGGGAGATTGAGCTTCCGCCCGGCGCCGAGCCGTGGATTTGTGCCTGCCTGCTCGACCCGCGCCGCACGAACACGGGCAGGCGGCCGTACTCCGGGAACGACTACGGCTATGACATGCGGCGGCATCACCTCGTGTTCGCCGTGGATCGGGAGGGCTATGCCATCGACGAGTGGCTCCAGCACGACGCGTACCTTGCCCCGCCACGAGACTCTGGGCTCGGAGAGGTGGGCCGCGGCCCGCACAAGCTCTTGATGAATCCTTACGATCCGGAGAAGCACATCTGGATCGTTGACGATGACATGCACGAGATCAACATCTTCACGAACGATGGCGAGCTGGTGAAGACGATTGGCGAACGCGGTGTGCCCGGGCGCGGCCCGAACAACTTCAACCGACCGACCGACATCGCCTGGCTGCCCGACGGCACATTCTTCGTGGCCGATGGCTATGCCGGCACGCGCGTGGCTAAGTTTGACGCGGATGGCAACTTTCTATTGGACTGGGGCCGGCCGCCGGTCGACCCGGCCAGCCCCGGTCCGTACGAGTTCTGGTCCGTCCACAGTATCGGCATCAGTCAGGATCGCCGGGTCTTTGTCGCTGATCGCGAGCACCACCGTATGCAGGTCTTCGACGAGGACGGCACGTTCTTGGAGATGTGGCCGACCGGTCATAACTCACAGATCCTCGCGCACATCGTCACGGTCGACGACTACGTGTGGGTGGCGGACTGGACGACGGATAGGTTGATCAAATATGACTTGGACGGGCGCTATATTCTGGACATCGGCGGCCACGGCCCGCTACCCGGGCAGTTCGATGGCGTGCACCAGATTGACGTCGACCAAGAGGGGAACCTGTACGTCACCGAAGTGGCGAATGACCGGTCGCAGATGTTCCGTCCGAAGCCGGACGCCGACCCGGCGAAACTCATCCGCCCGATGGTCGGCCGGCCATCGCAATAGACCGGAGGGGGCTACTGAGATAGCCGTTACGGGCACCTAGTGCAGTGATTCAGAAATAGCTGGCGTTGTTGCACGAATCGTCACTGGCCCGCACGATGCCCACCGACAGGATTTTCACCGGCCGATGCGATATGACACTGGTCGGCCGAACTCGGTCATCCGATTGAGGATCTCACAGCCGAGGACGACCTCACTCCCCTGCCCAGCTGGACTCCGGGCGCGAAGGCCATCGCCGATGATGGACTTGTATCGGAAAACGTGTTCTCCACCCGGCCCTGACGATGGTACCTTGACGCTTTCTTCCACTGGCGCCGTCCGAGCGTCTTCACCCACGTGATCGTCCGATCCCGCGCGGGCGACCGTGGGCCGTGGCCAGAGACGGTCGCCGTCCTGACCGGTGGGATGACGACTGTCGCACCCCGCGCCCGCGCCGTTTCGTAAACGGCGACCGTGTCATAGGCGGCGTCAGCGGTGACGCGCACGAGAGGGCCCTCGACCGCAGTGAGCAGATCGAGGGCGGTGGTCGCATCATCACCCGTCGCCTCGGTCAGCGTGTGGACGAGGATCACGCCGGACTGATCGACGCCAAGGTGGAGCTTCCGCCAGCCACGCCGACCGCGGCCACCGTGTTTCGCGGCGGCCCACTCACCTTCCCCAACGATGGACAGCCCCGTGCTGTCGAGCACGAGATGGAGGCCCTCACCGGGCGGGACCGGTCGCAGACGGCGCCTCAGATGCTGACTGCGCCGAGAGAGCGTCGTATAGTCGGGGGCGGAGAGGTCGAGGCGCATCATCCCGAACAGGGCGTGCAGGAACCCTTCGGCCTGACGCAGCGGGAGATGGTAGAGGAGCCGCAGGGTCAGGGCGGTCTCGATGGCGAGATCCGAGTACCGCCGCTGCCCGCCCCGCCGGCCGCTCCGGCCGGGCGTCCAGGCAGCGATCGCGTCCGAGGACAACCACACCGTCACATCGCCACGTCGAACGAGGGCTTTGTTGTAGGCCGCCCAGTTCGCAACGCGATACTTCGTCTTATACGTGGGATGAACCTTCGACTGCATCCCTGTAGTGTGGCTCCTACGAAGGGGCACGAAAAGTACGGGCCAAACCACCCCACCCGCAGCGGGTCTTCATGCAACAACGCCCCTGATCGGCTCGCCGACGCGGTGGGACTGGACCGCGGCGTGGGCTACGCCATCCCCGCAGCCGGTGTCGGGAGCTTGACGCAGGAGCCACGAACACATCCGGCCTACGCGGAAGGTCACTTGGGGTATAACGGTGTCGGCTGGGACGGCCAAAATGGAAATCCCGACTGGAGAGTTCACATGACTGCCTACAAACCGTTCCCGTACGAATCGTTCGCCGCTGGTCAGAAGGACTCCTGAAGCAAGATTGGCGGTCCTAGCGAGGCGTTTCGGTTCGTGAAGACGGGATACATGAAGGACCAATACCTGAAGTTGGCTCGGATGAAGAGGCAGGCGGACATCGAGGAAGGCCTGAGGCGACTTCGGGAGAGCCGCGGAGAGAAGGGAGATCTGGACGATCGGCGGCTACGTTCAGTCGGTCTGATCAAGTAGGTGGTGTTGTACAGCTGCTCTGGGGCGGTTGGGCTTCCGCAGCATCGACATCCATGTTAGTGCATGATATACACCAAGCATGCACCACAGTCTATAAAGAGACGATACTCTACGGGTAACGTGGGAGGCAACTACGATCAAGAGACAGTTTAAGTCTTTTTAAATAAATAACTTACATAGTTAATGCGGTTGATGCCGCCTGACCATGTCGAGCACATCGCCACAAGCGACACTCGCTTTCATTAGGCGATCTTGCGACACCTCTCGAACATGAGCAATCTCGTTTCTGACAGGAGCGATCTGTTCTATCGCCGTCAGCAACCTTTGTTTCGCATCCTTCACTCCACCCAGTCTAGAGCGCGCCTCCTGCTGCGTGTCGTTAGCGAGAGTCAAGCCCATTCCTAGTTGAAACTCTCCGCGACTCCTGATTGCTTACGCGGCTTTGGTCTTCGATGTCGTCGTGTCGATCTTCAACTCTCGCTTCAATGCGTCACGAAGCCTGGGCAGGTGCCGGTAGCCCATCACCTTGCGTAGACGCGGCTCGATGTCCAGGAGCGCCGTGGCGAGCCAGCGCTGGCGTTGACTTGAGTTCTGCCAGTGATCGACCTTCGCACAGCGCTCCTCAATGAGCGCGTTGATGGACTCGAGGCCGTTCGTCGTCTTCAGCGACCGGCCCAGCACGCCATACACGCCGAGGCGATGCAACGTCAGGGTCTCGTCCAGGCCTTCCGCCAGACTGCCGGCCGCCGATTGGTTCCGATCCTCCAGCTCATGCTGGAGCGACTGGAGGGCGGCGAGGGCCTCGTCGTACTCCGGACGGTTGTAGGCGCGCTGGAGACGCTGCCGCCACACCGGCTGCTCACGCTTGGCCAGGTAACTCACCACGTTCTCGCGCTTGTGCCCTTGACACCGTTGCACCAGGGCGCGGTGGCGGAAGGCCTTCCGCACGGCCGCCCGGAGCCCCTTGCCGCCATCGACGATCACCAGAAGCCCCTGGGAAGCATCGAGGCCCCGCTCGACCAAGGACCGGAGGAACGGGGTCAACACCTGCTCGTTCTCGGTGTCCGTCTCGACAAAGCCCAGGAACCGTTTGTCCCCCGTCATCGTGATGCCCAGCGCGACGACCATCGTCGCCTCGGCGAACGTCTTGCCGTCCAGCACGAGGGCCACAACGTCCTCCCCGGAGAGGTCCCGCTCCTGGAGTTCGCGGAGTTTCGTCGCGCTGGCCTGAATGAACGCGCGGGACACCGTCGACCCCGACAGGCCGATCGCCCCGGGAATCGCCTCGGCGGCCGCCGCGTAGTTGCGGCACGAGATCCCATACAGCACGCGCCTCAACAACAGGTCATTGACGGCGCGATCGCCATGCAGCGCTCCGTACGACCGCAGTGGAATCTCGCGCTCCGTGACATGGCGAATCCGGGGCACGCGAATCGGCACGCGCTGGCCGGCCAACCCGACCGTCCCGGGGTGGCTCCCATGACGGCGCCCGCCGACTGACGGGTCTTTGCGGGCGTCGCGTTCGCCAGCCAGCGCGGGCACTTCCTCGTCGAGCCATTCCTCGATGTGCAGCAACCCCAGCGGAATTCAAGGACCGGATCAATTCCACCTTGGCATCGACCTCCAGCTCCGCGTACCCCTCTCGGTCGATGACGTCGACCGCGCCCAACGTGCGACCTTTCTTGCGCTTCCTGACCGATCGTAGGACACTCGGAAGCTGTCAATGACATTGAGACACCAAGGGCGCAGTAATGAGAGTCGCGTTGCGGTCGACGATCATGACGGCGACATGGTCGTCGGCGTCGCGACTCTGGTCGACCCGGAGGTCGTCCATGATGACGATCGTTGTTCCTGGGGCATCCTGCGCGGCCGTGTTCTTCGCGGGTGGGTTGATCCACACCGCGCGAGGTAAATCGGCCGGTTGTGATCGGCCCTTGACGACGCGCTCGGGATGCGCCGCGTCTGCGGCGGCGAGCACCTGCTGACGCTGCGCGCGGACCGTGGGGGCCTGGCCGAAATGCACGACGGCGGGCGTGAGGAACCCCAGGCCGCTGTGGCGGTGTTCCTGGTTGTACCAGGGAAAGAAGACCTGCCCAAACGCCCGTCCGTCCTCGAGCGACCCGAAGCGCTCTGGACACTGCGGACAGTACTTGAGCGTCGTACACTGCGCTTCCGAGAACGGATTGTCGTTCGACACGGGCGGGCGGCTGTGGGTCTTGGTCACGCCGAGGTCGGCCAGCAACAGCGCCACCGGTTTGCTCTTCATGGACGACCCGCGGTCCGCATGGAGCGTGAGTTGGCCCGGCTGAATGCCGTGCTTCGCGCAGGTCTCGCCGATGAGGTGCTCGGCCAGGGCCGCGCTCTCGTGTGGGGCGAGCATCCAGCCGACCACGTACCGGCTGAAGATGTCGAGGATGACGTAGAGATAGAAGTACGTCCACTTCGACGGACCCAAGAGCGTCGTGATGTCCCAGCTCCAGACGTCGTTCGGACGCGTGGCCAGTACCTCGGGCGCGGCGTAGGGCGGGCGCCGCACCTGATCGCGCCGCTCCTTGACTTCGTGCGCGGCGTCGAGGACGCGATACATCGTGCGCGGCGAACAGAGGTAGGTCCCCTCATCGAGCAGGGTGGCGTGGATCTGCGCCGGCGCCTGATCGATGAAGCGCGTGTGGAGCACATCCAAGATGCCCTGACGCTCGATCGGATCCAACGCGCGCGGCGGCGCCGGACGAGGGCGCGCGACCGCGACCGGTCGACGCCCCCGATACAGCGAGGCCCGGGGCAGGCCCAACCCGCGACACGCGGACGCCGCCCCCAACGTCGGCGTCGCGTCGTCCACCGCGACCATCAATCGTCCTCGTCGCTCACGAACGGTTTCAGGGGGATCTGTAGGAGTTCGGAAACTTTTTTTGAAAGGCGAGCAGAGCTTCCGCCTTCTGGAGCCGCGACGTCAAGCGGCGATGCTCCTGTTCGAGCTTCTTCCGCTGCGGATCGACGGCCGTCATCTTCCGGCCGCGTTTCTTCGGCGTCAACCCGGCCTCGCGCTGCTGGCGCCACGTGACGACGTGTGAGGAATACAGCCCCTCCTTTCGCAGGAGTGCCCCGAGTTCGCCGTACCGTGTACAGGCGTCCGCCCGCCGGAGGATCGCCAGCTTGTAGGCGGTCGTAAAGCGCCGTCGCGCATGGCGCGCCGGGACCTCGGAATCCGGCGGGACGGGCACCGCGTCGGGCTCGATTATGGGAGACCCTCCACTACGGGGCGCCTCGCTTCGCTCGTCGCCCCTCCGCTCCGGCCCTCCCATAATCGATTGGTCTACCAGCATCGATCGGATCTTGGTCATCAACGTCCTGACACCTCCCCGCCCTCAACACTAATTTCCAGGGGGTAAAGTGTCTCAGCTATCTTGGCAGGGAGGGTGCTCACCTCGGCTCCTTTCTCTCGTGGCGTGATGTTCGTCGAGTCAAGCCCATTCCTAGTTGAAACTCTCCGCGACTCCTGATTGCTTACGCGGCTTTCGTCTTCGATGTCGTCGTGTCGATCTTCAACTCTCGCTTCAATGCGTCACGAAGCCTGGGCAGGTGCCGGTAGCCCATCACCTTACGTAGACGCGGCTCGATGTCCAGGAGCGCCGTGGCGAGCCAGCGCTGGCGTTGACTTGAGTTCTGCCAGTGATCGACCTTCGCACAGCGCTCCTCAATGAGCGCGTTGATGGACTCGAGGCCGTTCGTCGTCTTCAGCGACCGGCCCAGCACGCCATACACGCCGAGGCGATGCAACGTCAGGGTCTCGTCCAGGCCTTCCGCCAGACTGCCGGCCGCCGATTGGTTCCGATCCTCCAGCTCATGCTGGAGCGACTGGAGGGCGGCGAGGGCCTCGTCGTACTCCGGACGGTTGTAGGCGCGCTGGAGACGCTGCCGCCACACCGGCTGCTCACGCTTGGCCAGGTAACTCACCACGTTCTCGCGCTTGTGCCATTGACACCGTTGCACCAGGGCGCGGTGGCGGAAGGCCTTCCGCACGGCCGCCCGGAGCCCCTTGCCGCCATCGACGATCACCAGAAGCCCCTGGGAAACATCGAGGCCCCGCTCGACCAAGGACCGGAGGAACGGGGTCAACACCTGCTCGTTCTCGGTGTCCGTCTCGACAAAGCCCAGGAACCGTTTGTCCCCCGTCATCGTGATGCCCAGCGCGACGACCATCGTCGCCTCGGCGAACGTCTTGCCGTCCAGCACGAGGGCCACAACGTCCTCCCCGGAGAGGTCCCGCTCCTGGAGTTCGCGGAGTTTCGTCGCGCTGGCCTGAATGAACGCGCGGGACACCGTCGACCCCGACAGGCCGATCGCCCCGGGAATCGCCTCGGCGGCCGCCGCGTAGTTGCGGCACGAGATCCCATACAGCACGCGCCTCAACAACAGGTCATTGACGGCGCGATCGCCATGCAGCGCTTCGTACGACCGCAGGGGAATCTCGCGCTCCGTGACATGGCGAATCCGGGGCACGCGAATCGGCACGCGCTGGCCGGCCAACCCGACCGTCCCGGGGTGGCTCCCATGACGGCGCCCGCCGACTGACGGGTCTTTGCGGGCGTCGCGTTCGCCAGCCAGCGCGGGCACTTCCTCGTCGAGCCATTCCTCGATGTGCAGCAACCCCAGCGGAATCAAGGACCGGATCAATTCCACCTTGGCATCGACCTCCAGCTCCGCGTACCCCTCTCGGTCGATGACGTCGACCGCGCCCAACGTGCGACCTTTCAGTCCTTTCCAATCCAGAAATGAGCCTGAAGCGGATCGATGAGCCGGACATGTCAGGCAGCCGGGTCAATAGACCGGAATAGCCGTGCGCGTGCCTCGTGCAGGGCGCGCGCGGCATCATTGTCGCTCAGGGCGAAGGCGACGGCGTCGAGCTGTTGGAAGGTGGTCCCCGGGGTGAGGTAGACGGCGGCCTCGGGGAGCGACTTGAGCTTCTCATAGGGCGTCATGATGTCGGCGTCGCGGTAGCGCTTGCGGCGGCGGCCCTTGGCCAGAAAACATCGGAGCAGACCCTTCTCAGCCTTCCCTTGGTGGACATAGTCGAACCGGCCCAGGGTCTGCTCGATGAACCCATAGGCCGCAGCTCGAGTCGCCACGACCAGGTCGACCTCCTGGTTGCCCTCAAGGAACTCCCGAACGTGCTGCAAGGTCCGTAGCCGGTCGGTGTGGAGCGTCACGATCATCCTCCGATGATCCACGACCCAGCTCCCCTTCAGGCTCATGTGTCGTTGGAAACAATCCCCCCTTCAGGCTCATGTCTCATTGGAAGAGACTCCTGACCGATCGTAGGACACTGCTCATCTCGGCTCCTTTCTCTCGTGGCGTGATGTTCGTCTCGCAACGTCATCAAACCACAGGGTTTGGAGCCGCTTCAATTTCCAACTAAGTTTCGCTCACACTCACGGCGGATGCAGGCGGGAGCAACGGGGCGCGCCTCCGGTTGTGGAAGTGGGAACTGCCGCGTCTGGCCAATCGGACGGGCTTGGTGATCACGGTCTGTCACTTTCCGCCGGGTACGAGCAAGTGGAACAAGATCGAGCATCGGGTGTTCTCGCACATCGCGATGAATTGGCGCGGCACCCCACTCGTCGACTTGGCCACGATCGTGAGCCTCATTGGCTCGACGCACAGTCGGTCCGGACTCCGCGTTCGGTCGGAACTCGACCGCGGCCCATACCCGGGTGGCATCACCGTCACCGATGCGCAGCTGGCGACGGTACGCCTCGAGCGGCATCGCTTTCACGGCGACTGGAACTACACGATCCATCCCGCTGCTCCGAGAACACAAAAGTCAGTAATTGTCTGACAAGCCCTAAGGGTTGCGTAACCGGTAACCGGGGCGTAAGATTCATCCGATCACCATCAAGCTCGGCAACAAGATTTTTCAGGGAGACCGATTATGCGTATTTCAGGGCTGTCATTCGGCCGTCGACTCGCAACTGGACTGGGGGTGGTACTCGTGGCGGCAGGCTGCAACACTCCGGCCCAGACTCAAGAGCCCGCCGCTCCCGCATCCGCGTCAATGCAGTTTGGGGGCCAGAATCTGTACGGCCCGTACCGGGTCGTGGAGAACTGGCTGCAGGGGTTGCCCGACGAGGATGATGGCCTCACGCACGAAGGCTGGACCTGGGGCTCGCAGGCAGCGGTGTACGCAGAGTCCCCCGACCGCATCTGGATTGCGCAGCGGGGCGAGATCCCGTTGCCCGAGGGTGCTAAGCCATGGACACCGTGGGGGCAGCTCAATCCAAGCTTGGGGCCCGGCGATGGTCCCGGCGCCGCCACCTCGCCGCGGTTGCCGGAAATGCGATACCACCACGTCATCCGCGTGGTCGATCGCACCGGCAAGACGATCCAGTATTGGCCGCAGCACGACAAGCTGTTCGACCAGCCGACGGCGCCGCTCGGCCCCCGGGGTCCGCACAAGATCAAGATGAGCCCCTACGATCCCGAGAAGCACGTGTGGATCATCGACGACAATCTGCATCAGATCTTCAAGTTCACCTACGACGGCGAGCTTGTGATGACTCTTGGTGAGATGGGCGTCGAGGGGCGCGGCCCGAATACCTTCGCGCGTCCAACCGATATCGCCTGGTTGCCCGATGGCACGTTCTTCATCAGCGACGGCTACCACGGCACGCGCGTGGCCAAGTTCGCGGCTGACGGCACGTTCATCACGGACTGGGGCACGGAGCCTGCGGATCCGAGTAATCCCGGGCCCAACGAGTTCAACACCGTCCACAGCATTGCCATCAGCGCCGACCGTCGGATCTTCGTCAATGATCGCCAGCACGGGCGCATGCAGATCTTCGACGAGAATGGCGAGTTCCTCAAGATCATTCCCCTTGGCGAATCGGGTGAATCGACGTCGGAGGACCACTGGCCGACCGGCGTGGCCTCCCGGCCCTATTACCATCTGATTACGGCCGACCAGTTCATGTGGATCGGGGATGGTGGGACCCAGCGCATTCTCAAGTACGACCTCGACGGCAATTACCTCTACGGCTGGGGTCAGGCAGGCGGACAGCCTGGTCAGTTCTGGGGTCCCCACCAAATGACCGTCGATCAGGAGGGCAACCTCATCGTGGCCGAGGTGCAGAACGGCCGTATCCAGAGGTTCGAGCCGAAGGCGAACGCCAATCCCGACCATCTCATCGGCCAGGAAGTGCGCTTAGCGGCGACGACCACTAACTGATCGAGCGTTTTGTCAAGCCGGGTGGCCGTGAACAGGCCGCTCGGCTTGACTTCGAATCCCCCACGAACTCGCCACCATGGCGGTGAAGCTGGCCTGGACACGGTGAGCCGATCACTGGCAGTCTACGCCCATGATCAGATCCGCGCCACGCGACCATGGCGACGGCGTGGCTCCCGCTCGCCTCAGTCACGCTGTGGGGCTCGATCGTCGCTGTGGTCTCCGCGTCCGCGACGTTGCTGATCGCTTCGTCGGCACCGCGCCTGCGAGGAGGCGTACGGGCGCACGGAGCCTCATTCCCGGCGCAGGGTCTGCGTGACGCGTTCGGCCTTGGGCGGAATCACATGAGTTCTGTGGCAGATCGGCGACCCCGACCTCGCGGTCCCGTGGCTCACCGATCCGTGGGGCACCTCCATCGACGTGCGTCAGCACCTCGCGCCCTGGTCCGGGTGTTCGCGCTTGCCGCGGCGCTGGCCACGATGCTGGTGCTGCCCGCCGCCGGGCAGCAGGCGGCGCCGCGGCCATTCGAGGACTAGCGGGCGGGCCTGATGGCCGAGGCCCGCGCCCGCGGGTTCAGTGACGCCCTTGTGAACGAGGCGCTCGCTGGCGTCGAGCCACGCGAGCTGGTGATCAGCGAGGACCGCAACCAAGCCGAAGTGGTGCAGACCCTGGAGCAGTACTGCCGGATCCGGGTGTCGCCCACGATGGTCGAGCGCCGACGGGTGTTCGAGGCCTGGCGACGGAGCGATCAAGGGAGCTGCGTTGCTGCGCCGCCTCCGCATCAATTGCCAGCTGACACCGCGGGACTCCGTGCTCGCCCATGCCGACGACGCACTGGGTCTACGTCGCGAGTTCGATGCGCGTCACGCGGCCGGGCTCCAACTCGCGTGGCTGACCCCGAGGCAGCGCCACCAGGGCGTACGCGTCCTGGATGGCACGTCGGAGCTCTCGCGATCGACGGTGGATGGTATGCCGCGTGCGAGAGACTGCCATTGACACGCGGAGTATGCAACGAAGCCCGCATGGGCCGACGGATCGTGAGTCAGGGGGCAGGCAGCGTCACGCCGGACAAGATGTTCCGCTGGCACCGGCGGCTGATCGCCCAGCAGTACGCTGGCCGTGCTCGCCGACGTCGGGGACAGCCGCTGACACCCAGGGCGGTGGTCGAACTCGTCGTGGGATGGCGAGTGAGAATCCGACGTGGGGCTACACGCGGATCCGCGGCCAGCAATCGCGAGAGTCGGCCGGTTGAAAATCGGCTTATCGGCGAGCGTGACGACCAGGCGGTTTGCTTGTACGATCATGCGACCGGCATGTGCGATTCCGGTCTGTTGGCGCACGGTCGCACGATCCAGTCGTCCCCCGGGAGCAGCCCCAACGCGCCGCCATCACGCTCCGTCGCTGCTGCACTGGCCATGTCGCTACCTGGCGCGGCGGATCGGTTATGAACGGCGCGCGTCAGTCCGACAACGGCGAGAGACCGTGTTCCATGGTCACCCGATTCCGGCCGTTCGCGAACTCGTACGAGAAGCGGTCGGCGAACGTCTTGATCAGGTGGAGCTCCAAGCCGCCGACGGCCCGATCCTCCAGCGACGATGTGACGTCGGCCGGCCGGCCCCGCGTTGGATCGACCGGCCGTCCGTTGTCTTCCATGGTCAGGGCTAGCCTGTCGGCGTGGACCTGCAGCGTGATCTCGATCTCCGTGGGCACGTCTTGAAGGCCGTGCATCACCGTGTTGGCGATCAATTCGTCGAGCGCCAGGTTCATGACGAAAACTCGCTGTTGGGACAAGCCGTTGGCGTCCCCGAACGCCTCCACCATGCTTGGCAATTCGCGGGCCTTCGACAAGCGCGCCGGTATCGACACGTGAGAAACGTCTCAGACATCAGGGCGTGTCCCGCCTGGCGGGGCTCGTGCTGTCACGCATCCACCGGGTCTCATCCTTTGCCGCGATGTGCCTTGCCACACGTCTGAAGCCACCGTCGTGTTCCTGTTCATGGGAAACGCCTTCAATAAGGCGATCCGGTCACTGCTCTGGCAGCAGCTCAAGGTCGGCACGGGTTGTGTCCAACGATTTTCAGATGGGGGATGTACCGCCACGGATTTCTTGGACAGCCGGGTGAGTGTATTCACGCGGCCGTGGTGAGCGCAACCGCGCGACGGACGACGGCGGGTGCGCGGAAGCCGAGTCGCTCGATCAACCACTGCTGGTTATAGGTCTCCTTGAAGGTGCGCAGCGCCTGCTGCAAGTCCTCGACATCCGTAAAGTGGCGCACCCACAGCAGCTGTTCCTTGAGGGTGCGGAAGAACCGTTCGATGCAGCCGTTCCCCTCGGGCTGGCGGACGAAGGCCGGTGATGACACGATGCCGAGGAACCGGAGCTCGGCGTGAAAGTCGTTGCTCATGTACTGACTGCCGTGGTCGTGGCGCATCGTGAGCCCGCTCGCGACGCCGGCGGCCATCGTCCCGAAGTGATCTCGGACGCCCTGGCGCACCGGCTCCAACGCCTCGAAGCGCGTGCCGGACTTCGCCGCGTGTAGTCCCACACATTCGGCCGTGCAGTGATCGATCGCCCCGACGATCGTGACGTGGCCGTCCGCCAGCGTCACGGTGGCCGTCGCATCGGTGCCCCACATCACGTTGGGACTGGCGGTGACGATGGTGCCGTCGTGGGGACGGGCGGCGACCGGCGTGGGCAGCCGCGCAGGGCCGAGCAAGTCGGCAGCGCGCATCACGACCAACGTCCGACGTTTCGACGTGCGCAGCCCCTGCACCCGCAAGCGCGCCCAGATCTTGCGGTGCCCTTCGCCGTGGAACGGACTCGCGGCGATCACGGCCCGGACCGCGGCCGTCAGCGCCGCATCCGACTGGGGCGGCTTGGGTCCGCGCTTGGCCACCGGCGTCGGCCGGGCGCGCCGGGTCCGTTGCGCGTAGACCGTCGAGCGCGGCACCTGCCACACGCGCGTGACGCGGGCGATGCCGTACGGCCGGTGGGTGGAGGGCGAAGTCTCGTGACGCATCGCTTCGACCTCCACCAGCCCAAAGGGCGGCCGGCCTCCAGGTGTCGAATCTTCTCGGCCAGCAACGCCTTGTCGGTGGCGAGATCCGCCACGACGCGCTTGAGCCGCCGCGTGTCCGCGCCCTCGACGGCGACCTCGCGATGCTTGAGGCGGGCCTCACCGCCGGCCACGAAGTCGTCACGCCACTGCGAGAGCTTCGCCGCCGTCACGCCATGGCGACGACTGAGGCTCTCGAGTGATTCCCCCTTGAGGACCTCGATGACCACGGAGACTTTTCGTCGCGCGGACCACCGCCCCGTGCCGACGAGCGCCCACGAGGCTGAGGCCTCTGCGGTCGCCCTCCGGGCTCCCTCCGAGGCCTCAGCCTCGTGCTGTTTTCCCTTGGACATAACTCATTCTCCTTCTCGCAGAAGGCTGTCCAAAGAAATCGTGGGGCGCGGGATTTCAGATGGGGGATTGGGAGCCGGACAGGACCGTTCGCGTGGACACACCGGGCCGCTCGTACGTGCTGTACCCGTGGACAATTACTCCAGAGGTCAAGGAGAGGGCGAACGAACGGTAGGCCCGGTGGCTGCGCGGTACGCCATTCGGCGCACCACACGGCCACGGGTAGACCGCGGTGTTCGTTCCAACGCGATGTTCGCTACGGCATATCGGTCTTTAAGGGGTTGGTCAGTGTGCCCAGCCCCTCGTACGAACAAATCTGGATATCCCCATCGATCATGAAACGGCCAAGGCCGCCGTGGGATCCCGGAGGCGTGCCCATGGCGATCACCGCACCGGCCGGGACGGTGATCAAGTTCGAGAGATACGCGCCCACCTCGTACACGTTGTGCCACGTCGAATTCGTGTTGGCATCTTGCACGAGGTCGCCGCCGACAGTCATCTTCAGCCGCATGTTCAGAGGATCCACAAACTCTGCCGGAACGATGAACGGACCTACGGGTTTCGACGAATCCTTCCCCTTACTGAGGAAGCGGTCGCCGCCCCAGTTATCCGAGCGGCCCTGACGATCAGAGATGTCGTTGGTATTTGTGTACCCGAACATGTAGTCCTTCACCTGGTCCACCGGGACGCGCCTCATGGGCCTTCCGACCACGCCGAGAAGCTCGCATTCGTACTCGTACTGATTGCGCTTGTCTGCGTGCCAATTGATCACCGGCTCACCGTCACCAATAAACACCTCCGGCGTGTTGGGAATCAAGAAGACACGGGGATTGACCGGCCGGTCGTCATCGAGTGAACGCTCCCATAACCCCGGTATCGAGGGAGCCGGGGGGCGGGGCTCCACAGGCTCTGGCGTGCCAAGCACCCCGCGATAGTTGCCGAACGCGTACATGGCGAGGCGCGGAACGAGCGGCGCGAGCGCGTCGACGGTCTGGTAGTCGTGGATGTAAGCCGGCCGGTTGCTGTCGATCATCGGCCCGACTCGGCTAACAATCTGCTTGATCTTCGGCCCCGCGGTTTCCCACTGTTCGATGATGGACATCACGTCGCTAGGAATGCCCGTCTGGCTCGCCGCTTGGGACGCGGCGGGAAGCTCCACCACCACGCCACCGATCTGTTGTGGCTCCGTGGGGTAGCGCATCACCACACCCACAAACTTGTTGTTCTGGTAGGCGAACATTCCGAGACCAAACCGCTCGCTAGCGACCTGCGCCTGGATTGGCCCCGTCGCCGTGGAGCCGATCAACGCGAGGACGATAGCGAGACCGAACGCTGAAAGTATCTGCTGACAAGAAGCTCGACTTCTGGAATCTGCCGAAGAGCGAGCGCACGCTGATCAAGAAGCTTCGCTCAGTGTTCAAGACGACCGACGCGGTGTCGGACAAGTTCGAAGTCGCAGCGCGAGTCCATCAGGCATTGTGGACGCTCTAGGTCGGCGTCCATGGCGGAATGCTCCCAGACACCTCAAGGAAGCGCATGCGAAAGACCGCTTCCTGCGATCTATCAGAGTCAAGAATCTTGCGGACACCTTGTTCGGGGAAATGCCGAGACTGGAACTCGCCGACGTGTTGGTGGAGTCTCGTCCCGACCTGGCCGGTTTATTTGCCGCAATGTCCACCACCGCACCCTGCCCCCGGTTGCTCACGACACCCCGAGCATGGAGGAGTAGCCGATGGAAGGTCACCGCGTTCGACGCCAACGTTCCAGAACGACCAAGACCAAGCAGCCGGGGCCGCCTCGAGCGGATGCAGCCCAATGCCGCAGGGATCGACTGCGGGGCGCCGCACCACCACGTGGCCGTGCCTGTCGATCGAGATCCGGAACCGGTCCGCCGATTCAAGATACTCACGCCGGACCTATATCGCAGGGTCGACTGGCTTGAGGCCTGCCGCATCGACACCGTGGCGATGGAGGCCACTGGCGTGTAATGGATCCCGACTCTACGAAATCCTCGAACAACGAGGCTTCGAAGGTTGTGCTCGTCAACGCTCGTCACGTGAAGAACGTCCCGGGGTGCTCGCCTGGGTTTGATCGATCTTGAAAACGGGAAGCCAATGCCGAGTCTCTAGCTGAAGTATTGACCGGCGGTCAGGCGCCGCCCTGGGTGGTTTTCTCGAGTTCCTCGACGAAGGCCCCCGCCTCGGCGGCCTCGGGAGTGTCGGGCGCCATGGTAATGACCTCCCTGAAGACCACGAGCGCCCGCTCGTGGTCGCCCCGGCTGAAGAGCGCCTTCCCGAGACCCAGCTTGGCAGTCGTGGCCTCGGGCCGCTCGGCCAGGGCGCGCTCGAACCGGGCGATGGCCTCATCGGTGCGTCCCTGCGCGAAGTACACCGCACCGAGGGTGGCGGTCGCCTCGTACGCGAGGGTATCGGTCAGGTCCGGTTGCGCCGCCAGCCCCTTCTCAAGGGCGGCAGCCGCCTTGTCCAGCTCGTTCATCTCGACGTAGGCCCCACCCAGCTGAAACAGCACTGACGCCTGGCCTGGAGCGAGCGAGGCCGCGTTCTCGAGTTGCGTGACCGCGTCGGCGACCCGCGAGAGGCGCCGGTAGGCGAGCGCCAGGTTCACCCGGACCTCGGGTAGATCGGGCGCCTTCTCCACGCTCGCCTCAAACGCTTCGGCCGCGGCCTGGTAATCGTTTCGGTTGAACGCCTCGACACCTTGGCTAAACTCGGCTGCACCGTCCGGCGCACTCCTCGCCAGGGTGAAGCTCAGGCGCCGGTCGGTGCCTGCATTGAGCCTGACCTTGTCGTAGACGGGTTGGTACCCGTCTAACTCGACGGCAATGTCGTACTCGACCGCTCGCAGACCGCGCCGGTAGAAGCGTCCATTCCCGCCGCTCACGATGACGATCTCACGGCCCCGCTCGACATCGCGGATCCGCACGGTCACCCCCTCGAGCGATTCGCCTGCGTCATCCACTACCGTGCCCGTGATGACCGCAAGCTCGATCTGCCCTGAAACGGCAACGGCGGCGGCTGTCACCAACGCCGCCGTTGCCACAAACACGCCTAGTCGGACATGCTTCACAACGATGAAGCCTCAGAATCGAAGCCGGATGCCAAACTGCGCCTGTCGAGCAAACTGTGCCGCCGTCGAGATCATGAAGTTCGACGACCGCCGGTTGCCCGTTGGTTGCGTCAGGTTCTCACGATTGAGCAGGTTGAAGATGTCCATGAAGAGGTCGACGCTCCGGGCGCCCTGCAGAGGGATCCCGTACCGGACCGACATGTCGACGAGGAACGAGCCCGGACCTTCGAGCCCGTTGATGACGGCCCGGCCCTGCGAGTCGAGCTCGGAGCGGATCGGGAACGCCCCGTCGTCTACGCCCTGGACCGGCCGGTCGGTACGGTCGGTGTCGCCGTTCCCGTCCAAGCCGGTCACCTCATTGACCGGCCGACCGGTGATCGCGCTGACCACCGTCGCGATGTTCAGCGTCCTCCACACGTTGAAGGTGCCGGTCGACGCGAACACGTGGGTCCGGTCGTCTTGGGCCCGTCCGTAGTCGGCCCGGATGTCGTCGCCCATTGACACCCTCCGGCTATCCGGGTTGCGCAGCCCCGTGGCCTCCGCCCGCTGCACCGTGTACGCCATGCGGCCGCTGACGCGGTTGGCCAGCCGCTTGACCAACGAAACCTGAAGTGAGTTGTAGATGCCGTTCATCTCCGGATACGTCCCCGAGAGACGGACGCGGCGGAAGTTCGTGCCACGTGCCTCCGCCGGAACGTACACCCCCGCTGGATCCCACACATCCACGCTTGGCCGCACGCCGTCGATCGGGGTGTTGGCGATGTGCTGGCCCAACAGCTGGTCGCGCGACGCGTTGCCGACGTAATTAACCGTCAGGGCCGCATTGTCCAGAAGCTGCTGGGTCACGCCCACGCTCCAGGCCCAGTGATAGGGCAGCTGCATATCCGGGGCGACGAACTGCGGGTTGCGATTGAACCCTGTACCCCCGAGGATGAGGTCGCGGCGGCGCTCGACCTCGGCCCGGCCGGCCGGGCTCAGGGTCGCCACTCCGGGGTTCCCCGCCGAGTCGGTGATCATCTCCGGCTGCAGCACCGGGCTGGTCGGATCGGTGATCTGGATCGTAGGAAACTGCGTCAGAACGTCGCCGGTTGCGCCGTTGAGGACCACCGAAATCGGGAGGTACGAGTAGAAGCGACCGACGCCGCCGCGCACCACCGTCGTCCCGGTGCCAGTGGGATCCCACGCGAAGCCCGCGCGCGGCGAGAAGTCGTCCTTGCTCCCCGGCGTCTGCAGCTGGTGGTCGTAGCGGACCCCCAGATTGAGCGTCAGGGTGTCGCTGACGCGCCACCGATCTTCGGTGAAGAAGTAGTGACGGCGATCCTTGGAGAAGCCCGGAAAACCCGCATCCGGGTTCGATCCGACCTGAATCTCGAATTCAGACGGGAAGGTCGCCGGGTTCGCGGGATCGTACGGTAGATCGGAATCGAATATGTACGTCCCCGAGTCGTAACCGGACCGCGGGTTCGCCTGGTTGAAGCTGAAGCCGCCACCGACCTTGATGGTGTGCTCGCCCCCCATCAGGTTCGGCGCGAAGTAGCTGAACGAGTTGTCGAACGTGTAGGTGCGGATCCGAGTCGTCCGCCCCGTACCGCCCTTGCCGGCGTTGTAGCCCGGGTGCTCGTTTGCCTGCCCGAGTTCGAAGGGATTGCGGCCGTTGAGCCCAATAAACCCGACGTTGTCATCGAAGAAGGTCTGCTGGCCGGTATTCAGCTGCTCGCCGATGCGCCCGACCCGAATCACGTTCGAGGCGTTGTCGCTCAGCACCGACGTGTAGGCGACGTTGAATAGCTGATCCCAGTCGCTCTCCCACCCCTGGGCGTCGATGAGATCCGTGTTGGTGTTGAAGCCCTCGCCCCGGGTCGGGGCCGTCTCGAGCACCCAGCGGACGTTGACGAAGTTGTTGTCGTTGACCTGCACGTCGCCGCGGCCGAAGTAGTTCATCGCCCGGACCTCGAAGGCGCCCACGAAGTCCTCGGCCAGCGGCGCGGCCTCGGCCGGAAATAGCTTCTGCCCGGCTATGTCCTCGTTGTCCTTCTCGATCGTGAAGTAGAAGTGCGCGCGGTTCCTGACGATGGGTCCACCCAGCGCGAACCCGGCCTGCATCGTCCGCTCCGCCGGCTTCACCGCGTCGTCAGGCAGGAAGTGGCCACGGGCGTTGAACTGGTCGTCCCGGAAGTAGCTGTAGACGCGTCCTGAAAAATTGTTCGTGCCGCCCCGCGTCACCATGTTGATGATGGCCCCCGCGCCGCCGCCATACTCGGTGCTGTACTGGTTGGACAGCACCTGGTACTCCGCGATGTTGTCCAGCACCACCCGGACCTGCGTGCCCTGGCTGCCGCCGAGTCGATCGTCGTTGTTGTACATGCCGTCGACCAGGTACACGTTCGACTGCGCCCGCACGCCATTCGCCGTCACCTGGCCGCCCTCGAACGACGAGGCCGCCGGGTTTGGCGTCATGCCAGGAATGAGCTGAGTGAGTGCCCCGATGTGCCGGAAGTTCGCAGGCACATCGTCGATTTCCTGGCTCGTTAGCGCGCCGCCGATCCTGTTGCTCGTAGACTCCACCAGCGGCTCCTCGCCCGTCACTGTGATGGTCTCCGCCAAGCCCGCGAGCTGCATCGGAAAGTCGAGACCAATCTCCGCCCCGGCCGACAGAGTGAGGCCTGTCTGCTGAAGCTGTGCAAACCCCGGCATGTCGACGGTGATGTCATACACGCCCGGGTCGAGGTTCGACACCAAGTAGGCGCCGTTGTCCGCGCTCACGACCTCGCGGCTGAACCCGGTGCTCTGCTCGGTGATCACGATGGTGGCTCCGGGGAGCACCAGGCCGCCCGGATCGGCCACCTGGCCGCTGATCGTGCCCCGCTGCTGTGCGATGGCAGGGGCGCCCGCCACCATCACGCCCACGGCTGCAACTAGTGTCAGATAGACAATGCGACGCGATATCCTCATCAACATCCCTCCTTGATCAAAGCCTTCTACGCCAACACAGGAGAGCTTACTACGTCAACGACTCTCAAGCAACGGCGCGAGTGCCCAACATGTGCAACGCCATTGGCCGTCCCGGATCGATACAGTTATGCACTCAGCGACGTCCCCCCCGAATTGAGTAGCACCCGGGTTTAGAGTCCGAGCTCACGAGAAGGGAGATCGGACGTGAAGCAACGATTCAGCGAGGCGCAGATCATCGGGTTCCTGCGGGAGTCCGAAGCGGGCCTGCCGGTGAAGGACCTGTGCCGCCGGCACGGGTTCTCGGAGGCCAGTTACTACCTCTGGCGGAATAAGTTCGGCGGGATGACCGTCTCGGACGCGAAACGCCTGAAGGAGCTGATTGCCGAGAATACGCGGCTGAAGAAGCTGCTGGCCGAGTCCGTGCTGGACAACGAGGTGACGCGCGATGCGTTGCGAAAAAAGTGGTGACCGCCCCAGCCCGACGGGTGCTGGTGCGGGATATGACCGCGCAGGGGGTGAGCGAGCGGCGCGCGCTCGCGCTGGTGCACATGAGTGCCTCGTCGCTGCGATACACCCCGGCGCCGGATACTAACGCGGCGTTGCGAGCCCGCATCGTGACCTTAGCGCACCGGCACCGTCGCTACGGTGCCGGGATGATCTACCTCAAGCTGCGGCAGGCGGGAACACGGGTCAACCACAAGCGGGTGGAGCGCCTGTATACCGAGGCTAGGCTGCAGGTACGTCGGCGGCGACGCAAGAAGATCCCGGTGGCGGACCGCCAGCCCCTGGTGCGCCCCCAGGCGCCGAACGAGGTCTGGTCTGCCGACTTCGTCTTCGACCGCACGGCCGAGGGACGGGTGGTGAAGTGCCTGACCGTCGTCGATGACGCGACCACCGAAGCGGTGGCCATCGTGCCGGCCCGCGCGTTCGGTGGGCTGCCGGTCACCCGCGTGCTCGATCAACTCGCGCTCAAGCGCGGCCTGCCGCGTATCTTGCGCACCGACAACGGGAAGGAGTTCTGCGGGCGCGCCATGCTGACATGGGCCCATACGCACGGCGTCACGTTGCGCCTGATCGAGCCGGGCAAGCCGAATCAGAACGCCTATATCGAATCGTTCAACGGCCGGTTCCGCGACGAGTGCCTCAACGAGCACTGGTTCACGAGTCTGGTCCATACCCAGGTCCTCGTCGAGGCCTGGCGACGCGAGTACAACGAGGAGCGGCCGAAGAAGGGACTGGGCGGGCTCACGCCCGCCCAGTACGCCAAGCGGCTGGTCGCGGAACGCAGTACAGTCACCGCCGGACTCTAAACCGAAGTGCTACTGAAGACGGGGGGACGTCGCGTCCACTCCTGAAGCGGAAGAGACTTTCCAGTTGTCTTGCTCTTTGGGCACGCACTGGTCTTAAAGAGAGGGGATCGATCGGCGAGGTGGTTGACGCGCGCAAGCAGAAAAGCCTCAAGCATACCGCCCATCATCACCGTGGCTGCCAGGTGGGCCCCGGCCTCGATGCACAGTGACGTTTCCTGCCAGCGGTGCCTCAGTATGGCCTGCATCGCTGGGTCGGAGATGAGCCGGGACCAGTCCGGGGGTTCCGCTTCGTTAGGCTTCGCGGCAAGTCCCGCGCCCCACGATTTCTTTGGACAGCCTTCTGCGAGAAGGAGAATGAGTTATGTCCAAGGGAAAACAGCACGAGGCTGAGGCCTCGGAGGGAGCCCGGAGGGCGACCGCAGAGGCCTCAGCCTCGTGGGCGCTCGTCGGCACGGGGCGGTGGTCCGCGCGACGAAAAGTCTCCGTGGTCATCGAGGTCCTCAAGGGGGAATCACTCGAGAGCCTCAGTCGTCGCCATGGCGTGACGGCGGCGAAGCTCTCGCAGTGGCGTGACGACTTCGTGGCCGGCGGTGAGGCCCGCCTCAAGCATCGCGAGGTCGCCGTCGAGGGCGCGGACACGCGGCGGCTCAAGCGCGTCGTGGCGGATCTCGCCACCGACAAGGCGTTGCTGGCCGAGAAGATTCGACACCTGGAGGCCGGCCGCCCTTTGGGCTGGTGGAGGTCGAAGCGATGCGTCACGAGACTTCGCCCTCCACTCACCGGCCGTACGGCATCGCCCGCGTCACGCGCGTGTGGCAGGTGCCGCGCTCGACGGTCTACGCGCAACGGACCCGGCGCGCCCGGCCGACGCCGGTGGCCAAGCGCGGACCCAAGCCGCCCCAGTCGGATGCGGAGCTGACGGCCGCGGTCCGGGCCGTGATCGCCGCGAGTCCGTTCCACGGCGAAGGGCACCGCAAGATCTGGGCGCGCTTGCGGGTGCAGGGGCTGCGCACGTCGAAACGTCGGACGTTGGTCGTGATGCGCGCTGCCGACTTGCTCGGCCCTGCGCGGCTGCCCACGCCGGTCGCCGCCCGTCCCCACGACGGCACCATCGTCACCGCCAGTCCCAACGTGATGTGGGGCACCGATGCGACGGCCACGTCACGATCGTCGGGGCGATCGATCACTGCACGGCCGAATGTGTGGGACTACACGCGGCGAAGTCCGGCACGCGCTTCGAGGCGTTGGAGCCGGTGCGCCAGGGCGTCCGAGATCACTTCGGGACGATGGCCGCCGGCGTCGCGAGCGGGCTCACGATGCGCCACGACCACGGCAGTCAGTACATGAGCAACGACTTTCACGCCGAGCTCCGGTTCCTCGGCATCGTGTCATCACCGGCCTTCGTCCGCCAGCCCGAGGGGAACGGCTGCATCGAACGGTTCTTCCGCACCCTCAAGGAACAGCTGCTGTGGGTGCGCCACTTTACGGATGTCGAGGACTTGCAGCAGGCGCTGCGCACCTTCAAGGAGACCTATAACCAGCAGTGGTTGATCGAGCGACTCGGCTTCCGCGCACCCGCCGTCGTCCGTCGCGCGGTTGCGCTCACCACGGCCGCGTGAATACACTCACCCGGCTGTCCAAGAAATCCGTGGCGGTACAGGCTTCGCGGCAAGAAGGCCGGGGTTCGCGGCGACCTCTGATCGAAGCTTGACGAGGTTCGCTCGCAACACCTTGAGGTGCAATTTGTATCGGTCGCGCGTGGTGTTCTTGTCGGACAGCTCCAGCAACTTTAGAAAAGCTGCATCGCACTCCTCGACAAGGTCCGATGTCGGTGGACCGGCCAAGTGCGAGCGATGCTTCCGAATCCACGCTAGCGCCGTCGCCTTCACGACATCCCTCTCGTCGTTGGCTTTGACCTGCCTGGTCGTCCCTCGCGCCAGTCCACTCCGAAGCCGGGTAACCGAGTCGATAGCCTCTTCCAGAACGTCGATCGCGTCTGGCATAGCGACGACCCCCTACCTTCGGCCTGACTCGTGTCGTTTCTTATTGGCGCCCTTCGTCTTCTTTTTCTTTGCCGTCTTCTTGCCTCGGCTGTTCTTCCGAGCCCTTTTCTTGCGAGCGATCTGTCGATTCACCGTCCCGCGCTCTTCCGTCTCCCCACCATCGTCCGGAAGTACCACCGCGACGAGGTTCTCACCGACCGAGTTAATGACGTACTGGCCGGGCTCACCTCGATCGAGCAGACCCTGCTGGTAAGCATTGATCATTGTTTGATCGGGACGGGGCGGTCTCTGGCGATTGGACTGCCTGCACCCCTCAAGAAAGTCTTCCTTCGTGATCGATTCTCGGCGTTGGCCCTCAAGCGCGACGAACCGGTGGTAGAAGGCGACGACAGCTGCTAGCTGAATGTCGTTCTTCGGGTGCTTTTCATCGATGAAAGTACGAATATCCTTCGCCGCGGGCGCCGGAGGCGGGGCACTCGGCGCCTTGCTTCCAGGACCTGCTGGCGGTAGCACCGCGCCTCCGCCAGCGCCCATGCCAAGCTTCTCCCGTGCCCAGCGAATGACTCGCTCGCGGTCGTCGTCGTTGAACGTTTTCAGTGTCTCGGCGATAACCCGAACAGCTTCAAGGTCATCTGTTGGCTGTGTCACCCCGGCCCCCGTTTGTGGTGGTGGATAGTTCCAGTTCGACCGGTGAGAGTGTAAACGAAAGTCAGTTAAGCGCCAACAATGCTGCGGCTGAAGACATATTGGGCGACGCGTCGGGCGCCGAGTAAGCGCGGAGATGCTGTAGCGATTGCCGTACCCTTGCATCGATGATCGTCGCGCCGATAGCGAAGCACCGCTCGGCGTGCGGCCTCAGCGCGTGAGACCGAACCGCCGCGCACGATGGTGTTGACCTGCCTGGCGATTTTCGGACCAGTTGACGCTTGAGAGAATGGCGTCCTCCGGGCAAGGAGGAGCCATGAAGAAGACCCGGTTCACGGACGAGCAAATGGTCACGATCCTGCGGGAGGGTTCTGTCACATCTAGAAGAGGCACCGGTATGTTGCTAGACGTGTCCTGCTGCTTATCCATGAATTGCCAACGCCCACGCGTCGAACGCTCGGGCTCGAAAGCAGCGATACTGCCTGGCGCGTAGCTGATGGCGGCCCCAATTGAACAAGTTCAATATGGACGCTTGAACACTGAGAAACCGTTGTGCGTTTCCGGCCGACCGAAATCGCAGCATCTGTCGCTCTCGGACTCGGGTGCGGCGGTGAGATGCTTCGATTCGATTGTTTGCGTACTGCGTCGTATCGTGGGGGACGCTTGCTATCTCCGCCCGATGCGCGACGCGATAGCTGCCCAGCTTGTCCGTGACAAACCGATTCGGCGACCGTTGTTGCTGTTTGAGCAGCTTACGAACAAACCGCGTGGCTGCTCGACCGTTGCGCCGTCGTTGCATCAAGATATCGAGAATGTCGCCGTCTTGGTCGATGGCGCGCCACAGATACTGACGTCGCCCCTGGATCTGCAAGAAGACCTCGTCCAGCAGCCAGTGGTCGCCCGCGGTCGGCCGCTGGCGCCTCACGTTGCGGGCGTAGTGCGGCCCGAATCGGCGACACCACCGTCGAATTGTTTCGTAGCTTACAGCGATCCCACGCTGCGCAAGTAGGTCCTCGACGTCTCGCAGACTGAGGGGAAATCGGTGATAGAGGAAAACAGCGTGGGCGATGACCTCTGGGGGGAAACAGAATCCACGGTAGATGGATCGAGTGGTTTGCATGGACGGCTTATCGGCCCGCGTTGCCAGGTGTGACAGAGCCGTATGAGGAGTGTTTCCGCTGTACCAGAATCGTCCAAGGTAGCGTGCGGCTCAGCGCCGTCCGCCGGGCAGGCCAGCCTGCCAGAGGAAATACAGGAGCGTCAGCAGCGTACTCACCGCGGCTGCCACGTAGGTCAGTGCGGTAGCGTGCAGCACCCGGTCCACTCCCTCCCGCTCCTGCTCCGCGATAATCCCGTGCCCCACGATCAACGCCTTCGCGCGGTTTGAGGTGTTGAACTCCACGGGCAGCGTGACCAGTTGAAAGAGCAGTACGGCGAATAACAGCGCCGCTCCGACCAGTGCCAGGTTCGTCGAGGCCAGGAACAGCCCGATGGCCATGGCGCCATAGCCGAGGCTCGAGCCGATGGAGGCCGTTGGCACCAGCGCCGAGCGCAGCCAGAGCGGCGCCTAGTTGTCTTTGCTAAACACGTTGTTCATCCGGAGCACTCAGAAAAGAATGGTGTTGTGACACAACCGTTCCCATCAGAGGAGGCCCCGGATGAAGCTTCATCGTAATGCGAAGACCACGCCCACTTCTCGGCTCGAGCTCGTGCGGCGGACGGTGGACGACGGCTGGCGCTATCAGGCCGTGGCTGCGGTATTACAATCACGACCGGCCACACGCGAGTCTGAACTATCAACCACCGTCATCACGGCTACAGAGTGCTGCCTGATGAACAACGTGTTTGACTTCAACACCTAGTGCCGCGCATGCTGGATAGCGTGGCCCCGCCTCGTGCGTGGCCGCGCCGACAGCGGCGATGGAATCCGAGGCATAGACCGGCTCGGAGAGCGCCAGCTTCTTCGTCACCGGGTTGTAGTGGTCGGACGGCCCGCCGTGGGCGCGGACACTCTGCAGGTCGATGATGCCTGCCCCGCGCAGCAGGGCCGCTGCGGCCTGGGCGCCCGTGAACCCGCGCCGGCTCCGGACCTTCGAATACCTGTTGAAGGCGCGCTTCACCCGCGCGCTCGCCCGAGCGAGAGTTCCAACCCGGGCAGGATGAAGAGGAAATACATCGGGTCGAAAAACATCGCGTTACCTCTGGATAGGAAAGACGTCGTGCGCGGCGGTTCGGCTCTATTGTGCCTTGTCCACCCACTATGCGTGCGCGCTACTGGCCGTCACGCGATCGTCGTTGGGTGACAACGGCGGTGGTGACGAAGGTGCCCCGCAGCGCTGATCAGCGCTTGGTAGTCTCTGCGGTCCACGATCTCGATCGGACCACACACGGCCTGCAAAGCCCGCGGACATCTGATTGCGCACGAAGGATACGATGAGGGAAACCGATTGCAGATGAAGTTGCAAGATGTTGTGATAAAAGTAGTTACTTGGTATCTTGTTCGTCGCCGACGCCAGGGCTCCGGCATCGGGCCATCGCATCAGTGCAGGTGCCGGCGCCTCCTGGCTCCGTGCGGACGCCTGTGACCCTGGCCTCGGCGATGTCGAGTGCACCCTCGACGCAGACCGCGCCCTGTCCTGGGCTCCGCGCACATCCGACGGGTCCAGCCGGAACGGGCGCGCCTGCGGCCGCCCGCCCCCATCCCGCCTCGGTCCAGACCCCCACGGGGAGTCATCGTGACCCCTCGGGCCCGGCCCCCGCGCACGTGAGGAACGGCCGCGGGCTCGACCGCTGCCCGACTCCACCAAGCCCGACGACCCCATGGGGCCTTGCTCACCACGAACGTCCAGACGAACCAGCCGAAGTTCGGTGGTGATCCGACCTATTAATTGTGTATGTGATTGTATATTCCAGCAGACATCAGCAATAAACATGAGTAATTTTGATAAAAACAGCGGACGATACCTCCACTAAATACTATTATCGTTTTTTATTCGCCACCCTTCAGCACGCTTCCCACACTCGACGACCCCATGGGACTTCGCACCCCAGAACGTCCAGCCGACCGGCGCACGCTGCAGATTCGCTCGACTATTGGGCGATGATCGGACAAAAGTCAGCTGAATGCGGGGCGAAAGCGAAAATTGCCCGTAACCGATCGGCCAGCGCGAATTCAAATAAGAGTTCGCGCCTGCTCGGGGAGAAAAATTTGGGTGATTTCATGGGGGGCGAAAGTGTGTGGTTTTTTGGGGTGTGACGGGGTGTGACGGCATTTGGATACCATATTGAAGTTTTCCGAGTACGGCAGGGTTGGCTTTCGACCCAGTCACACCTGCAAGTCATTGTGTTTATTGAGTTTATTTTTATGTGCCGGGGTGTGACGGACTTTTTCTAATGTATCCACTTTTTGAGGGGGTTAACATGGATATAGTGGACAGGACAGGGGATAAAAGGAATACATTAGAAAAGCCCGTCACACCCCGGCACACTCCGGCACAGCGAGGGGGGACGAAAGTCCGTTCCTGGAAGGGTCGAAAATTGGCGACCCTGCGGAGCGGCTTACCACCCTCTGAAACGCGCGTGCGCGGACGGGGCGAGCATACAGGAATGTTGTAACTTGACGCACGCGAGCGGGGGGCTGTGGGGAGGGCTATTACTCCCTCGATTATTCGAGGGCCATCTGGCGAGCGGCGGGATGTTCAACGTGGAAAAGCCCGTGCGGCATCTCCACGGGCGGTGAGGGTCGCGTCCTGGCCCCCTGCCACGGGATCGCCTCGGGCCAGCGTGTATCTGGGAAGTCGTCGAGGGCGAGCTCGAAGATGGACGCGTAACACGCCGCCCGGCAGTCGCCGCGCGGCGTCCCTGGTCGGATTTGCATCACCCTCAGCATGTTGTGTCGGTCTTCTGGCGCGTTTCAGTTCACAGTAGTCGACCCGACACGGCCCGATGTTTGTAGGATTCCGGTGATGATTTGCTCATCGCGCTTCAGGTTGTCGTTGTGAACCTGCAGCATCGCTTCCCACACTTCGGCGGCCTCGATGTGCCGGGCGCTGACCGCCGCCTGAGCAATATCAAAAAGTAGATTCTGATGCGTCTTGCTAACCTCAATCACGGCCCGCACCACGCGACGCTCGCGGTCGGTCTCTCGCTTATGGTTCATGTGTTCTCTCCTGGGTCGGGGTCGTCGATCAGACTCGTGCCTGGCGGGGTCCAATACCGCCCTAGCGCGCCAGCGACCCGCCGCCGAACGGGGATGTAGCCAAATTGCTTGAGCACGGTCGTGATGCGGTAGGGGCTCCGGCCGCCGCTGTCCCACTTGATGCCATCGGCCACCTGCCGGATCGTGACATCGCCCGGGTGGCCGGCGAGGTACTCCTGGACGGCATCCTCGGCGATCTCATCGGTCGCCCGGTACTGTTCCGTGAGCGCGGCCTGTTGTGGCTTCAACTCGTCGGGCAGCCACGCCGGCTCTTTGAGCACGAGTGATCGATACCGTGCCTCGGCCCACAGTTGCTTCCGATATTCGTTGACGAAACTCCGGATCTTGCGAGGGTCCCCGGCCGTTACCGGGACCGGCACAAAGCGGCGGTTCCCAGAGGGGTCGTTCGGGAGACAGCGGGGGTCGTTGGTCGAGCCGACGATGATGCAGCGGCGGGGAAGGTCGATAGGGTCGCGGCGGTAGGTAAGCCTGACGGCGCCGTCGTCTTGTCTGGCGAGAAAACCCTTAATCGACTCGACCTCGGCGCGCGTCGACCCGCTCATCTCGGCTGCCTCGACCAGGACCCGGCCTTGGAGCGCCTCGACCTGGGCTTTGAGGTCTGAATGGAACTTGAGCGCATCCGAGAACCAGGAGCGACGGTCTGCCGGCGGCAGCAGCCACGCCCAGACCGTTGACTTCCCAAGGCCCTGCGGGCCGACGAGAATCACCATCTCATCGTGTTTTTCACCAGGAGTGTAGGTCCGCGCCACCGCGCCCATCAGCACGGAGAACGACGCCCACCTGAGCAGTCCTGGGCTGATGTCGCCGATCTGAAAGCAGCGAGTGAGCCAGAAGTCCAACCGCTTCTCCCCGTCCCACTCCGGCAGGGCGTCGAGCCACTCCTTGAAGGGGTCGATGCGCCGGCTGTTGAGTAGGGCGTCGATGACATCGGAGAATCGATCTTTGCTGAAGGCCAGAGGGGCCTTGCCGTCCTTCGTGACATACAGGAACTTGTCGGCGATTCGCTCCCGGAGTTCCGCCCGGTACATGTCGTCGCTGTTGGTCCACTTGGGGAAGTCGGCCGTCGCGTCGAGAAATTGCACCCTCGCGGATCGTTCGTCGTAGCGGAGGCCAATAGCTAAGTGGTTCAAGGCGGCAAGCAGGCCGTCCACCGTTTTTCCACCCTTGATCAAGATCCGCTGCGTGGTAGTCGTGGGCGCGGCCGGCTCGAGTACTGGCGGGGGCGCATACGGCTTGAGCGCGACAAGGAGCTCATCGATCGGATCCTCGGGGCACCAGTCGTCGCCGTCAGCGCCCTTCGCTGTGAGCCCGAGGGCCGCAAGATCGACCTCGAAGAGGCCCTCGGCCTTCCCCTCGCGGGTGCGCAGGAGGCCATGAAGCAGCTTCGCGGCGTGCTTGCGGCCCTGCGGGTCGGCATCTGGCCACACCGCGACGTCGAAACGGTCGAGCGTAGCGAGCACATCGTCTGAGGGGCAGCCAGCGGCGCCCGTGACGGTGCCGACCGCGGGGATATCGCGCCTCCGGAGCGCGTCGGCGGCCTTCTCACCTTCGGTGACGACCACCAACCTTCCGGACTCGAGACCGGGGAGTTGCTCCGTCCCATACAGCGGCAACTCGACGACCGGCCGGCCGTTGAGGCCGCTCGAGCCATCCGGCTGCTGCCACACGAATCGTTTTTTTTGGCCCGGAGACTGTATCCGAACATGCAGGGCCACGAGGGTGTCGTCATCGGCGCAAATTTCGTAGGTCTTGCGAACACCCTCCTGATGGGCGAGGGACTCGATCAAGGTGTCACGACCATCGCGAGTCCTCGGGTGCACTCACCGCGCTCGGCGAGTTTGCGCTCGATCCACGCATGCAACGCGGTCACCGGCACGCGAATGGATCCCCCGACCCGAATCGACGGCAGGTCGCCAGACGCGAGCAACTCGTACACCTTGCTGCGGCCGATGCCGATCGCCTCGGCCGCTTCTGCGGGGCGGGACGCCTCCACGCACGTCCTGTGTTGCGATGCCACGTACAGGGTCGGGACCGCTGCCACCGCGTTGCTGTGGTGCGTTGTGGCGAGCCGATGGGTGAGGACCGCAGACCCTACGTTTGTCGCTCTGCGCTCGGATTTGGCAGATCGTTTTCTACGTCTGTGGTGTCTCACCGTAGGTAATACTCACGACACGGTGGGACATAACCGGTTCTGAGCAATCTTTGGATCTCGTCTGCAGGGATCCTGATCGCACGGCCGAGCCGGACGTGCCCCAGTTTCCGCTGGGCGATCCAAGCGCGAATGGTTGCCCTGGAGAGATTCAATTCAGCGGCGGCTTGTTCGACAGTCCTCGGTTGGCTCTCGTCTTTAGTGATCATTCGTTCACCTAACACTAGGGCTCACTGATTAATGTAGTAAACTAATCCACTATACTCATCATGTGACGAATCTGACATTATTTTTAGTGTTAAATCAGTGAACACTTCAAGCGAACCGTTCCAGGATTTCGAGTGGCCCGTTTCCCGTGCCTACCACTGGCAAGCCTGGCTGGATGAACACGGTGCCCCGGTGATGGTCCCTGACCAGGACGATCTAATAGGCCTTGATTCTCCAGCTGGGGTTGATTTTGCGTGGGAGGAGTACGGCAAGCCCTCCCAGCATCCCGGACCCGTGCTCGGCCCCAAAATCGGCAGTGGACAGGCACACTACTATCGGCCCATGGCCCGGGACCATGCAGCGCTCTTTCGCACCTTCGGGGATCTCGACTTTCGGGACCAGAATGCCATCCTGGCGTTTGCCAGCACCTACGGGCTGCTGCTCAGCCGTGATCAACACCAGGAACAGTTGTCGCACGAATTCGGGCATCACTATGCCTACGGTGAATCCCATCTTCTGTGGGCGTACGAGATCTGCCGGATGCGGGAAGCGCTGCAGTTCGTCCGGCCGAAAACGTCTACCGCGGCATCCAGGGACCGCGAAACATGGAACGCGCAGCGGATGGAAGCTGCTGCCGACATGACGCCGTACGACAGGCTCACGTGGCTTTTCGACGTGCACCTACAGCACGTACAGGGCCGCATGCTCATCGAGCCAGACCTCCCGCCACGGCTGTCACTGGCCCCGCGGACGTTGCTCGCGGCCATGTGGCTGCAGTTTGCGCTGGCAGTCGCTGGTAACAAAGAGTTTCGCCAGTGTAAGTTCTGCAAACGCCTCTTCGAGATTTCGACCGAGCAAACTGGATTTCGCCGACATCGAGAGTTCTGTGCCAACCCCTCGTGTAAGACACAAGACTATCGGCGGCGCAAGCGAACGGCCTTGGATCTGGCGAGGAAAGGCGTGCCCTTAGGCACGATAGCCGAGCAAATCGATACCAAGACAGCGACAGTACAGCGCTGGCTCGCCTCATCCAGCCCGCGCGGAAAGGGGACTAAGTGATGCTGTACCGACGTGGTGACGTCTGGTGGTACAAGTTTCGATTTGCCGGGCGCTTCTTTCGAGAGTCTGCCAGGACGCATTCGAAAACGCTGGCACGGCTGGCGGAGCGAAAGCGACATCAGAGCCTCGAAGAAGCCATCCACGGGATTCGGAAGCGCGTTGCGCCGGTCACCTTCTCCACAGCGGCGGCGGATTGGCTCAAGCTGAAAAAACCTGCGCTGGCAGCGAAGTCATATCGAATCGAGGTAATCAATATCGACAGGCACCTTAAGCCAGTGCTCGGGTCACTTCTCCTTATCGACATCACGGCCGACGACATCGCTGACTACCAAAAGCGACGGCTCGGTGAGGGAGCTGCCGCGAAGACGATTAATCTTGAACTCGGCACCCTCCGGGCGCTGCTCAAACGCCATCGTCTGTGGGCGAATCTTCAGCCGGACGTCAAGATGCTGCCGGTGAGCAACGACGTCGGAAAGGCTCTCTCCGACAAAGAGGAACAGAAACTGCTGGCAGCATGCGCCGCCAGTCGGTCCCGCGCCCTGCTGCCCGCTGTGACACTCGCGCTCCATACGGGCATGCGAAGTGGAGAAATTCAGTCGTTGACATGGGGACATATCGCTCAGGACGGCCGGTGGCTCACCGTAGGCCACAGCAAGACGAACGCAGGCCGGGGACGGGCCATCCCGTTGAACGGGAACGCGCGGAAGGCACTTGAGGCCTGGGCGGCTCAGTTCCCCCACCGAGAGCCGGAGCACTTCCTCTTCGCCGCAGAACGCTACGGCATCGCGGGCAACGACCAAGCGCCCGCGATCCACGCCACCGATCCGACGAAACCGATCAACAGTCTCAAGAAGGCTTGGGAATCGGCAAAGGGCCGAGCCGGCGTGCGGTGCCGCTTTCACGATCTGCGGCACACAGCCTGCACACGGATGGTTGAGCGTGGCGTGCCGCTGCCCGTGATCGCGTCCATTGTCGGATGGAGCGCAGGCACGACCGTCAGAATGGCGCTGCGATACGGGCACGTGGGACGGTCGGCGCAGGAAGACGCGGTGTCCCTGCTCGATACCCCCACTGGGCAGGCGAGACGGACGCCATCACAGCGCCACGGTTCCACGACGGAGCGTGTAGCGTAGCCGCCCGTGGCGAACGGTCTCCTGCCATACACCGCGCGTCCGCCCCTCGAACCCAGGCACTACGCAACGCAACGGCCGAAGCCATGCCCACCGCACGCCGGCCCTTGAAGGCCCGCAGCAGGCGAGTGCTGCCGAGGCACCGCCAAATAACGGGCACGCCCGAACGCCCATCATCCTGATACCGGGGGCCTGCGGGTGCACGTACCTGCGCGGTCACGCCCTACATCGCGGGGCGTTTCGGTCGCGGGGAGCCCGGCTGCCCATGCAGCGGCGGCGACCGTTACCGTCTCTGTGATCGCCGTCATGCCATCGTGATGAGCGTCCTTAACCGTCACGCCGGGGGTGCGGGTGCCGACAGGCCGTGTGTCGTGCCCCGGCGTCTAGCGCGGCCGAGCAAGTCGTACCCAGTCGGCCCACGTCGGCATCCTCGATGCCCGAGGCCCACGCCAGCTATGTCAGGCAATTCTGATCCGTGTCACCCGCGTCGCGCCGAACAATGCTCCCGCACGGCCGCGCTGGCTGCGAGCGGCACGGTTTCGACTCCGATCGTCTGGCCCGTGGCACGATCGGCCGTCGCTGGCCCCTGCCGGATCCCCGTGCAGCAGATCGCACGATGGGTATCCCGAGCTCGCAGGCGCCGCGTTTTCGAGATTCATCGCATGCACGCGCGGCGTCTCGCCGAGGCCTAGTTCCAAGCAACTCCGCCGGGCGAGCGTGACGGCCGGTCGGCACGCGATGCCGCGCTTCGAATCGATCCCTGCCAAGCCCCTGACCACCCGCAACCGGACATACGCGCCGGGTGTCAGATGGAATCCCCTGTGCGTGTCCGCGTAGAACGAAGAACCCTGCACTTTGACGCAGCCGTCGAAGGCTTGCGCGTGTCCCTGAGGCCACCGCTGTTTAAACAGGTGCCCGCCGGTCGTCGGTCATGCATTGGTAGCCAGCCCCCACGGTGCCCGGGCTCGGTCTTGGCAACGATCCCTGGCCATGTGGACGCGCTGTACAACGGGATCGATGGCGACTCTCTTGTTCACGACGGGCTATTCGTTCGGCCTCTCGGCATGCGATGCGCCACAATTGTCGATGTGAGGGGGCACAAAACTAGGCACATCTAAACACCTGAAGAAACAGTTATCACCGTATCCCATTGAAAAGGTTGGCTCCTCGGGCTGGACTCGAACCAGCAACCCTCCGGTTAACAGCCGGATGCTCTGCCATTGAGCTACCGAGGAATAGAGGAATTTTACGTTTTCTTCTTCCGACCGACAACCCGGCCTTTCTCCCCGCCGGTGATCCCCAACTGCACGCCGGTGCCAATCGCGCTGAGAACCAGCCACGCGATCGGCAGCCACTCCTGATCGGGTGCGGGATTCATCGGATAGGCGACCCACACATCGACGTTCACCGCGGCGGCCAGCGCGGCCTGATTTCCGATGAGCGCCAGCGCGCCGACAATGATGGTCCACGCCCCGCCGAACCCGGTGCCCACGATGATGAAGTAGCGCTGCAAGTACATCGACGCGGCAGCGCCCGCAATGGACATGAACACGACGGCCAGAACGTGCGGATCCCGATCGCCGGCCGCAAGAAGAAGATGCGCCGCTACCGCCCCGAGGCCGGCGCCAATCAGCGCGACACCGACGAAGTAGGCGGCAATGAGGATGCCCGCGCCAATCAGCCCGCCCACGACCGCGGCAACGACCATCGGCCCTGTGTCGCTCACGCCGAAGATCGAGCTCGCAGCCAGCGCTCCGAGAATGAACCCGAAGATCGCCAGCACGATACGGAACAGGCGGTAGCCGAAGAAGCAGGCGACGATGCCGCCCACGAGCAGCACAATCGCGGCGGGTAACTGGTACGAGGCCGGCAGCATGGTCACTATCGAGTCGCCAATCAGCGTGTCACGTCTTCAGGCCGTGGAGCGACCGCCTCAAATGTCACGTCGTCCTTCCATGGCGCGGGTCATCGTCACTTCGTCCGCGTACTCCAGGTCGGAGCCGACCGGAACGCCCATGGCGATCCGCGTGGCGCGCACCCCCAGCGGCTTGAGAAGCCGCGCCAGGTACAGCGCGGTCGCCTCGCCCTCGACGGTCGGACTCGTGGCCAGGATCACTTCGTCCACCCCCCCTGCGCCTACGCGCTCCAGCAGGCCCTTGATCTTCAAGTCGTCAGGCCCGACGCCGTGCAGCGGCGACAGCACGCCCATGAGCACGTGGTACAGGCCGCGGTACTCACGCGTCTTCTCGACCACCATCACGTTCTGCGGCTCCTCGACGACGCAGATCACGCGCTGATCGCGCGATGTACCCACACAGAATACACAGGGATCGGTGGCGGTGATGTTGTTGCAGGTCGAGCAGTAGGTCACCTGCTCCTTGACGTCCCGGATCGCCTCGCAGAGCCGCTCGGCGTCGTCGCGCGGATTCTTGAGCAGGTGGAACGCAACGCGCTGCGCACCTTTGGCGCCGATGCCGGGGAGCTTCTGGAGCTGCTCGATCAGCCGTGAGAGGGGCTCAGGAAGCGACAATCAGAGGCCCGGGATCTTGAGACCACCCATGAGTCCGCTCATCGACTGCCCGAGCTGCTCGTCCACCTTGCGGCCGGCATCGTTGACCGCCGCCAGGATCAGATCCTGCAGCATCTCCACGTCCTCCCTGGAGACGACCTCGGGATCGATCTGAATCGACTCGAGCTGCTTGGTGCCGTTGACGGCGACCGTGACCATGCCGCCGCCGGCTGTCGCCTCGACTCGCATCTCCGCCATCTGCTTTTTCAGGCGCTCCTGCATCTCCTGCGCCTGCTTCATCATCGCTTGTATGTCCATCGCCCTCTACATTTCCTCTACATCTCTGATTTCCGCTGGAAACACGTCGAGCATGGCCTGGACGGCGGACGAAGACATCGCCTCGGCCTTGAGGTCGCGCCCGGGTGCCGTTGCGGGCGCGGCCGCCGGCGCCGTTGGCTGCGCTTCCCTAGACTTCGTCGGCGAAGCTGACGCTTGCGGCGCACCCGCCCCACCCTCGGCGGCCTGCACGGCCGTGACGACAATCCTCCGGCCCGCCAGCCGCTCTGCAGCGGATTCGAGCCACGGCCGCGTTTCGTTGAACTGATCGTGCAGCGCGCGGTGCGCCGGCAAGAACGTAAACGTGATGGCGTCGGCAGCCTCGTCGATGCGCTGCGCCTGCGCCACAACGGTATTGTAGAAAAATCCCTTCGCGGCGCGAACCTCCGCCAGGAACGCATCCTTCAACTGACCGCCCTCCTTCGATGCGGCCGGCGTTGAAGCTGACGCTGAAGCCGGCGCCGCGAGCGGGCGCGGGGGCGCGGGGGCCAGGGAGCGCTCGACGGCGCGAGGTTTCGACGGTGCAACGGCGCGCGGTGCGGGCGTTTTCAAGCCGCCTCCCCCGCTCATCCGTTCCATCCACTCGGCGAGCGGCACAAGCTTCCGCAGGTGCATCCACCGGAGAAGCACCATCTCGAAGTGATAGCGCGGCTGCGAGGCGTTCCGGATGTCCAGCTCGGCCTTCGCGAGCAACTCGAACGCCCGCATGAGGTCCTCTCTCGAAAAATGTGCGGCCAACTCCACGAGCTGCTCACGCTCGCCATCCAACAACTCACCATCGCCGGCGCGCGCGGGATCCACTGACAGCACCATCATGTCGCGAACGACGCGGGAGAGCTCCTTGCACACCAGCTTGAGATCGTGACCCGACTCCACGGCGCGATCGGCCAACGCAAACGCGCGAGAGCCGTCCTCGGCCACCACCGATTCAATCAGCTGGAAGAGCAGGTCACGGCCCACCAGGCCGAGAACTGCCGAGACCTCGTCGACGCTGATGGTCTGACCGGCAAATGCCATGACCTGATCGAGGGCACTCTGCGCGTCTCGCATGCTTCCCTCCGCCGCGCGCGAGATGAGTGCCAGCGCGGCGTCCGACACCTCGAGTGTCTCGGCATCGGCAATCCTCCGAAGCTGCTGCGTGATCGCCCTGGCCGAAATCGTGCGGAACTCAAACACCTGCGAACGCGACAGAATCGTGTCGGGGATCTTGTGCAACTCCGTCGTCGCCATCATGAACACGACGTGCGAGGGAGGCTCCTCGATCGACTTCAGCAGCGCGTTAAACGACTGGGGCGAGAGCTGGTGCACCTCGTCGATGATGAAGACCTTGTATCGGTCGCGGACGGGCGCGATCGACAGTCCCGCGATCACGACCTCGCGGATGTTGTCGATTCCGGTGTGACTCGCGGCGTCGATCTCCAGGACGTCCATGTCCCGCCCCTGGGCAATCTCGACGCAGGCATCGCACACGCCGCACGGATCGGCGGTGGGCCCCTGCACGCAGTTCAGCGTCTTCGCCAGGATGCGCGCGGTCGTCGTCTTTCCCGAGCCGCGCGGACCGGCAAACACGAATGCATGGGCGATTCGGGCGCTGGCAATCGCGTTACGCAGCGTGCGCGTCACCGGTTCCTGCCCGATGACCTCGTCAAAACGCTGCGGACGCCATTTGCGCGCCAGAACCTGGTAGGCCATGGCTAAACACCCAAAACCCAAAACCCAGAACCCAGATTGCCACCGGCGGAGACGGCGGACATGAGCGCGGGATTTCGGGACTTGGTCATTGGGCCCTGATCATTGGGATTGGGTCATTGGGATCTGGGATTTTCCCGGTGAGCCCCACCGCGACCCGGTGCACCTGCGGCACCCCAGGGTCTACTTAGCGCTGCTGCCTTCCGGCCCTGACGCGGTTCGCAGGCTGAAGTCGCACAGGGTCCGGGCCGCGGCGCGGCTCACCAAAAAGTCAGTATAGCAGGCGCGCCACCAGCTTTTCGTACAGTCCGACGGCCGCGTGCAGCTCGTCGATCGCCACGTGCTCGTCGTCGGTGTGCGCGACGTGGATGGAGCCGGGGCCGAGGAGGACCGGTGTCCCCCAGTTGCCCAGCAGCGGCACGTCGGTGGTATAGGGAAAGACCGCCGTTTCGAAGCCGGGCACGGTGTGCAGCCGCACGGCGGGAATATTCAGCACGTGCTCGATCGACACGAGGCCGTCCACCACGGCGAGCGCGGCCCGGACGGGCGCCGCGTCGCCAACGATCCGGAACATCAGTTCCGCCGACGCGCGCGCCGACACGACGTTCGGCGCCACGCCACCCTCGATGACGCCGACCGTGTAGTGGGTGCGGCCGAGAAGCGGATCCTCCGGCAGTTGCAGCCCGCGGATGACCATCAGCGCGTCGAGCAGCTTGTCGATCGCGGATTCGCCCAGTTCCGGAAATGCCGAGTGCGCGGCGCGTCCCTCGGCATGCAGCCGGACGCGCAGGATGCCCCTGGTGGCCGAACCAAGACGGTTCTCCGTCGGCTCGCCGTTGACGAAATACGCGATGCCCGGAGGCGCGTGCTCGTTGGCGACCCTGGCGCCTTCACTGCCGCGCTCCTCACCCGCGACAAACAGGAGCGCGACCCGCCTCTCCCCGCCGGCGCGCAGCCGCTCTGCCGCCGCGAGCTGCGCCGCCAGGATCCCTTTCGCGTCGCACGATCCGCGGCCGAGCAGGAGTCCTCGTTCCTGCCGACTCGGAAAAAACGGCGGCACGCAGTCGAAATGCGTGGACAGGACGACGCGCGGCGCCTCATCCTGCCGCGCGAAGACATTGAAGCGACCGTCGGCGATCGGCTGCTCCACCACCTGATAACCACGATCCCGAAGAAAGCGAGCGAGCCAGGCGCCCGCTTCCGCTTCGCGGCCGGTGGTGGAATCGATGTCGATGAGGCTTCGCGCGAAGGCGACTGGATCTACTGGATCTAGCGAATCCATCGTTCCAGCTCCGTGCGCGCGTCGGTGCGCTCGTCGCGGTACTTCACGATGACCGGTGTCGCCAGCGAGAGTCCCCAGTCGCGGCCGGCGCCAACAGTAACGGCGCGCGCGCCGGGGACGACGACCGCGCCCTCGGGAATGACCAGCGGCTGGCCGGTCTGGGGCTTGATGATCCGGCTGTTCGGCAGGTCGTAGACGGGGGTCGAGCCCGTAATGATCGTGCCCGAGGCCAGCACGGCGCGGCGCTTGATGACGGCACCCTCATAGACGCCACAATTGCCGCCCACGAGGACGTCGTCCTCCACGATCACCGGCATCGCGCCGACAGGTTCGATCACGCCGCCGATCTGCGCCGCCGCGCTGAGATGTACGTGCTGCCCGATCTGCGCGCAGGAGCCGACCAGCGCATGGGAGTCCACGAGCGTGCCATCGCCGACCCATGCGCCGACATTGATATACATCGGCGGCATGCAGATGACGCCGGCGCCAAGGTAGGCGCCCTCCCGCACCGACGAACCGCCAGGCACCAGGCGAACGCCGCTCGACGCGTCGAGATGCTTGAGCGGCAGCGTGTCCTTGTCGAAGAAGGGCCACTGACCGCCGAGGCTCATGTCGGCGATATCGCCGACGCGGAAACCAAGCAGGATGCCCTGCTTGACCCAGACGTTCACGCGCCAGCCGGTCGGCGAGGCGGCGTCCGGCTCGGCGGCCCTCACCCGCCCGGCGGCGAGCGCCTCCCGCAGTCGGAGAAATGCGGCCCGCGCCGCCTCGCGCGGCGCGCCTGCGCCCTGCTCGAAGAGCGCCGCGGTGTCCTGGGCGAGGCTGGTCACACGCGGGCAGCCGAACCGAGCAGCTTGAGGTCCTGCAGGACGTGCATGATCTTGTCGCGCGCTGCGGATCCGGGAGAGACGAGCGGCAGGCGGTACGCCTCCTCGATGAGCCCCATCGCGGCCATCGCCGCCTTGATGGGGATCGGGTTGGCTTCGATGAAGTTCGCCAGAAGGAACGGAAGAAGCCAGCCGTGCAGCCGGCGGGCGGCCGCGAAATCACCCTTCTCCGCCAGCTCGATGATCTGCACCATCTCGCCGGGAACGGCATTCGACGCCACGGAAATGAGCCCGCGCCCCCCGATCGCCATGACCGCCACCGCGAGCGGATCGTCACCGCTGACGAGGAGGAAATCATCGCGCACGGCAGCCAGGATCTCGCTCATCTGGACCACGTTGCACGACGATTCCTTGACGCCGACGATGTTGCGCAACGCGGACAGACGCACCACCGTCGCGACGTCGAGGTTCACGCCCGTGCGCCCGGGCACGTTGTACAGGACAATCGGGAGCGACGTGCTCTCGGCGATCGCCTTGTAGTGCTGGAACAGCCCTTCCGGCGTCGGCTTGCTGTAGTACGGGGTCACCGACAGGATGCCGTCGACACCGACATCCTCGAACTCGCGCGCGAGCGCGATCACCTCGCGCGTGTCGTACCCGCCCGCCCCGGCCAGCACCGGCACGCGCCCGGCGGTCTCATCGACAACGAGCTGGACGACGCGGAGCTTTTCACTGTGGCTCAGGGTCGGCGCCTCGCCGGTGGTGCCGCAGGGTGAGACGAAATGAATGCCCGCTTCGATCTGCCGGCTCACCAGGCGGCGCACGGCCGCGTCATCGATCGAACCGTCGTTGGTGAACGGCGTGACCAGCGCGGTGCCGATGCCGGTAAATGGCGTGCGCATTGATTTTCCCTGAACTATCTATCCCGCGGCCCCGGCGGTCGCTCGCCTCGGAGCACGTCAGCCATTGTGTACCAGCCGCGGCGCCCCTGGATCCACCGGGCGGCTACCAGCGCGCCTGCGGCGAAGCCGCGGCGATCGCGTGCCGTGTGCGTCAGCTCGATCGTATCCGACGGACCGTCGAATCCGATCGTGTGAATGCCGGGGATGGCACCGGCGCGCGTGGACGACATGTCGATCGGCCGATCGTATGACGCGCCGACCATCGTGTCGCGGAGCAGCAGCGCCGTGCCTGACGGCGCGTCACGCTTGGCGGCATGGTGCGCTTCGTGAATCCAGGCGCCGAACTGCGGGTGTGTCTCCATCAGCCGCGCCGCCTCGCCCACGATGAGCTGGAAGAGATTGACGCCGATCGAGAAGTTCGCCGCGGCCACCACGCCCACACCGGCGCGCTCCGCCTCTGCCCGCAGGTCCGCCTCCTGCGCCGACCAGCCGGTCGTCCCGATCACCACAGGGAGCTTACGCTCTACGTACCGCGCGAAATTCGCCTGCAGCGCATCCGCCGTGGAGAAATCCACCGCCACGTCGGCCGGCACGGTCCAGTCGCCGGTACCGACGTCGACGCACCCCGCGATCTCGCAGCCGTGCGCGGGGGCCAGCTCCTCGATGAGCCGTCCCATCCTGCCGTAGCCCACGAGCAGGAGCTTCATGCGAAGAACTCCTCGTGCAGTCGATGCATGGCGTGCGGCAGGTCCGCCTCGCGGAGGATGACGGTGATATTCCGGCGTGACGCGGCCTGCGAAATCATCCGCAGGGGGACCTCTTCGAGCACACGGATCACGCGCGACGCAATCTCGGGCTCGGCGCGCAGGCGATCACCGACCGCGCACAGCAGCGCCATCCCCGACTCGGTAGACACTTCGGCAAACTCCGACAAGGCGTCAACGATTGCCTCCAGATCGCGGCGGTCATCGACCGTCACCGACACACTGACCTCCGACGTCGTCACCACATCCACCGATGTCTTGAACCGCTCGAACACCTCGAACACGCGCCGCAGAAACCCATATGCCTCCAGCATACGGCTGGAGGTGATGTCAACGACAGTCAGTTCGCGCTTGGCGGCCATCCCTGTGAGCGGGTCGCCGTCCGGCGCGGGATCGACGGTAATCAAGGTACCTTCGCCGTCAGGCTTCCGCGAGTTGAGAATCCGCACCGGAATGTTGCGCTCCACGGCTGGGTGGATCGTACTCGGATGCAGGACCTTCGCGCCGAAATACGCCAGCTCCGCCGCCTCGGCAAACGACAGCCGCGGCACGAGGCGCGACTGCGGCAGCACGCGTGGATCCGCGGTGAGCATGCCGTCCACGTCGGTCCAGATCTGAATCTCCGCGGCGCCGATGCCGGCCCCGACGATCGCGCCCGAATAGTCGGATCCACCGCGACCGAGCGTGGTCGTACGACCTTCGACCGTCGCCCCGACGAAGCCGCCAAGCACCGGTATCCGGCCGGCATCGACCGCCGACAGGACCGCCGTGCGCAGAGCTGCCGTGGTCTCGCGCATCAGCGGGCTCGCCCGCGTATGGTTGTCGTCGGTGACGATGGCGCGGCGGGCGTCCACCCACTCCCCAGGCAGGCCTGCCTGCACGAGCGCAGCCGCGACGATGCGCGAGCTGAGCAGTTCGCCCATGGCGGTGACGACGTCAAGCGTCCGAACCGACACATCGCGGCTTACGGCCGGCGCCTTGACGACGGTGGCAAGCTCGTCGAACTGCTGGTTGATCTGCGCCGCGAGCGCGGCTGCGGTTCCGTCGGCGTTTCCGGCTGCGGTTCCGACGACGTTTCCGACGACATCGCCAGCCGCGTTTCCGACGACGTTTCCGACGACGTCGCCTGCTGCGCTTCCTGCGCCATCACCGACTACGTCTCCCACGGTGTCTCCTACGAGGGCACGCGCGGTCGCCAGATGTCGCTCGCGCAATTGCTCGACCTGAGCCAGCGCGCTCTCGGGCCTGGAGGCGCCGGCTTCGGCCACCACGGCGAGCAGCGCGTCCGTCACCCGGCTCATCGCCGACACCACGAGCACCGGCCCACGGCCGTCACGCGCGCGGGCCGCGCGGGCGATACCGATCAGGCGTCGAACGGCGTCGGGATCGGCGACCGACGTGCCGCCGAATTTCTGGACGACCATGGGGTCACTGGGCCGCTACGGCAGCCGTCGGCTCGTTACCGGGCTATCCGGCAACTTGGGCGACGGTACGGCCGCTCGTTTCGGCAGCACCGAGGATGATGCGGAGCACGCGGCGGAGCGGCTCGGCCGCGCCCCAGAGGAGCTGATCGCCGACCGTAAAGGCCGCCAGATACTCCGGTCCCATCGCCAGCTTGCGGAGGCGGCCGACGGGCACGCGTAGCGTGCCCGACACCGCGGCTGGCGTCAGATCGCGTAGCGTGGCATCGCTCTGGTTGGGGACGACCTGCGCCCACTGGTGGGCGCCGGCAATCATCGCTTCGATGTCGCGGAGCGGAACGTCGCGCGTGAGCTTCACCGTGAGCGCCTGGCTGTGGCACCGCATGGCGCCGACGCGGACGCAGATCCCATCGACCGGGATCGGCGAACGCTCGCGGCCCAGGATCTTGTTCCCCTCCGCCATCGCCTTCGCCTCTTCCTTGCTCTGGCCGTTGCCGAGATCGTCGTTGATCCAGGGGAGAAGGCTGCCCGCCAGCGGATACCCGAAATGCTCGACCGGCAGGCGGTCGCCGCGCAGCGAGTCAGTCACGGTGCGGTCGATGTCGAGGATCGCGGAGGCCGGATCGGCCAGACCCGCCGCCGCGGCACCATGTACCACGCCCATCTGCGACACCAGCTCGCGCATGTTCTTCGCGCCGGCGCCCGACGCGGACTGGTAGGTCATCGCGCTCACCCACTCGACGAGCCCCGCTCTGAAGAGCCCCACCATCGCCATGAGCATGAGGCTGACCGTGCAGTTGCCGCCGATGAAGTCGGTGACGCCACGCCCGAGCGCCGCGTCGATGACCTCGCGGTTGACCGGATCCAGCACGATCACCGCGTGATCCTTCATCCGCAGCGTGGAGGCGGGATCGATCCAGTAGCCGGTCCAGCCGGCGGCGCGAAGCCGCGGGTGCACCTCGGCGGTGTACTCACCGCCTTGACAGCAGATGAGTACCTCGCAGCCCATGAGCGCCTCGAGATTACGCGCGTCCTTGACCGGAGGGGCATGCTTACCGATCGCGGGAGCGGCCGCCCCGGCTTGCGTTGTGGAGAAGAAAATCGGATCGACGAGGTTGAAGTCGCGCTCCTCGCGCATGCGCTGCACGAGCACGGAGCCGACCATGCCGCGCCAGCCTATAAGTCCTACCTGCATATGTCTCCTGTAACCCTGAATGATATCAAGGCACAGCGCCTAGGGCACGGGGTTCAAAGCACGAGGCTCAAGGTGCAGGGATCGTCGACTCGAAGGTCAGGGCGACGCCGTTGATGCAGTAGCGCAGTCCCGTGGGCGGCGGACCGTCCTCGAAGACGTGACCGAGATGCCCGCCGCAGCGGCTGCAGTGCACCTCGGTACGCGCCATGCCGTAGCTGCGATCGACGGTAGTCCCGATCGCCCCCTCGGCGGGCTCGAAAAAACTCGGCCAGCCGGTGCCACTTTCGAACTTGCGTCCGGTCGCGAAGAGCGGCTGGGCGCATCCGGCGCAGCTGAACGTGCCGGCTCGGTGCTCCTGCAGGAGGGCACAGGAACCCGGCGCCTCTGTGCCATGGCCGCGCAGCACGGCGTACTGCTGTGGCGTGAGCGCCCGGCGCCACTCGTCGTCCGACTTCTCGACTGGAAATCGCTCTGTCGTCGCCACGGTGTTCCCTGCGGTGTTCCCTTTGGGCCTGGTTTGAGGGGGCGCGGGTAGCCGCAGCCAGCCCCCTAGCCGCCCGCGACCGATCCAATCGCGCCGAGGATCAGGACAGCGGGAACGATGACCGCCAGCCAGGCAACGATACATACGCCTGCCGCGCGCCATGTGCTCGTGTAATCCAAGGCCTGACGCACGGCTATCACCATCGCGACCAGCATCCACACCGAGACGATAGCGAGCAAGACTGGACCGATGCCGGGCACGCCCCCCAGAATACGAAGCACACCTGGCGACTGGGCGAACCCCAGCGTTCGCATCATCTGACCCATGTCTGCATGCGTCTGCGGCTCCGGCAGCAAACGGGTGCCAACCAGGTAGGTCAGGAAGGCCCAGATGACCCACAACAGCAGTGCGGCGACAACACTCGCGATGACTCCCGCACCCAGCGCGGCGGACCCGACCCCCGCCGCCAGACTGGACAGGAGCACGACCCCCATCGCCTGCCCCGTCGCGGTGCCGTCCGCTTCCACTTCCTCGTAAATCGCGATGTTGAGTTTCGCCGCGCCAATCATTCTTTCGGGAAAGCTCGTCAATGTAGAGTCCTCCTACGGACGGCAGTCCGTCGTTGCGCGTATCGACATGAATCGTGCCTCATGGTCATCGGGGCCGACCGCGTTTACCCGGGTTCTCATCGTGGGCCCGGATGGGGACCCTTATACACCCCAGGGCCTCAGAGTGCGGCCACATTTCTCGGATCGCACATGTTTTCAGCTCCGGAGAGTGTCGGTCGAAGTTCAGGGCTGGACCGAATCCAACGCCGGAGGCCACGTCTCCGGCACGATTGGACGATAATCGCCTGGTCAGGAGTTGCATTTCATGATGAGAACCCGCTTCATGACGGCGTTCGCCGTGACGCTACTCACCGCTGCTGCCGCGATTGCCGCGGCCCAGAACGCCCAGGATCAGCCGCCGCCTCCTCCGATGGCGGTCGACGAGGTCGGGGACGATCTCTACGTCATCCGAGGCGTGGGCAGCAACGTCACGGTCTATGTCACCGATGAAGGCGTCGTGCTGGTGGACGACAAGTTCGAGCGGAATTACGACGAGCTGCAGGCAAAGCTGAAATCCATTACCGACCAGCCGGTGAAGTACGTGATCAACACGCACCCGCACGGCGACCATACCGGCGGCAACGCGAAGCTCCTCTCGTCCGCGCAAATCATCGCCCACACCAATGCGCTCGCAGCCATGATCGAGCGCAAGCAGCCCGGGCTCCCGCAAGTGACCTACACGGATGAACTCCGGATCACCCTGGGTGGCAAAGAGGTCATCGCGTCTCATTTCGGGCCGTGCCACACCGACGGCGATACGTTCGTGTATTTTCCCGCCGCGAAGGTCGTGTCCGCCGGCGATTGCTTCAACACCGCCAACGGTCAGGGTCTCAACCCGACCGGCTCGCCGACATACGCTTTCTATATCGACTACAACACGGGGGGCAGTCTGCTTGGGAGGGCGAGGGTTGCCGACGCGGTCCTGCAACTGGATTTCGACACGGTGGTTCCCGGACACGGTCCGCCGACCAACCGCGCCGGTTTCGTCCGGTGGCGGAGCGACGTCGACGCGATCACCAACCGCGTCCGCGATATGGTTCGCGGCGGCAGGAGCAAGGACGAGATCGCGGAGGCGCTGGTGAGGGAATTCGGCTGGGATCCGGAAGGGAGAAGCATGGTCGGCTCGCTCGATGGCATGATGGCCGAGGTCGGGCGGTAGTTCATTCGCTCTGCGATAATCCGGGTACGATTCAAGGAGGCAACCATGAAACGTCAAATGTTCGTCTTCCTGCTGGCGGCAGGTGTCGCATGTGTCGCCGCCGTGCCGGTCGTGGCCCACCACTCGTTCGCTGCCGAGTACGATGCCAATAAACCCGTCACGGTCACCGGGACGATCACGAAAGTGGAGTGGCTGAACCCACATATCTACTTTTACGTGGACGTCAGAGACCAGGACGGCAGCGTCGCCAACTGGGCGGTGGAAGGGGGCACCCCCAATCGACTGAGGCGGGCCGGGTGGGGCAGGAATTCGCTGAGGGTTGGCGAGCAGGTGACCGTCGAGGGCTTCATGACGAGAAAACCGGGGATCACCCACATGAACGGTCGTGTCGTCACCCTGCAGGATGGCCGGCGAGTATTTGCGTCGGGTCCCGAGGATGGCGGTCCGCAGTAATCTGAGTTCGGATCGACGGAGCCGGCGGCTTCGCTGTTGAAGGAAGGGAGGAAGTTCTGCCATGAGCATACGTCTGCACCTCGTGGTCGCTACAGCTGCGGCGGTTTCGGTCACTCTTCTCGCGGTGTTTCCCGCAGCCGCACAGACCGAGGGCCGCGGTCAAGGGGGCCGGGGCGGTGAAGCACCAATCGCGACCGATCGCAAACTGCCGCCGAAGCCGGAACCAACCGGCGCGTGGTGGCAGCGGGGGGCTGCTCCCGTGGCGCAAGACGGTCACCCCGATCTCACCGGCGTCTGGTCTGGCCGTCCTAGCGGCGACCTCTCGGAATCGACGCTGCCGGGTCAGGATTTGGTGCTGACCGAACACGGACAGCAGCGCTGGGAGACGGTCGACCACGCCCTGGATCCGAATACGTTCTGCCTTCCGTCTGGACCTGCACGCATGATCATGATGGCGCATCCCGCCATGGTCGTGCAGCGGCCGGACGTCGTGGCGATCCTCACCGAGTCGCAGCGGACGTTTCGGATCATCTATACGGACGGCCGCGGCCATCCGAATGATGTCTACGAGTATCCCGAGTGGATGGGCAGCTCAATCGGGGAGTGGGAGGGCGACACGCTGGTCGTGGACACGGTCGCCATCAACGACAGGACCTGGCTCGATACCTCGGGTCACGAACACAGCGACCAGCTGCACATGACGGAGCGCTTCCGGCTTGCCGACCCGAACACGCTCGAACACGTCGTCACGTACACGGACCCGGTGTTCTTCGTGAAGCCGTTCACCACCAGGCGGGTCTTCGAGCGCCAGATTGGCGATCGGATCCTGGATCATGCCTGCCTCGAAAACGAGAAGGACATCGAACTGCTCGTTCCGACGCTCGGAGACGCGGGACGGTAGCGCGCCGCCCGCTTCGATGCTCAGGCAACCTGGAGAACGTCAGTTCACCGGCACCAGCCGCCGCAGTTCGTCGAACCAGTTCTGGACGACGACGATCTGCTCGCGCGGCCGGCCCTCGACGCCCACGCCCTCCGGGAAGACAGCCACAAAGCGTGAGCCATCGGGCGCGACATCGTGATTCAGAAGCGTGTCGGGCGCAGTGTTGACGGGGAGACCTGCCAACGGCACGGGGCGTCCAAACCCCACGGTTGGCTGGGTCCTCACATCCACCGCCATCGGAGACACCGTGGCGAAGTAGAACAACCGGTTTCCGTCCGGGGCCCAGAGCGGGTGATGGGCGATCTCCTCGTCCTGCCCCACCTGAAACCTCGTCTCCGGGGCAGACACCGACTGCACGTAGGTCGCGACACCCCCTGCGCCACGCTGCGTATACGCCATCCACTGCCCATCCGGAGAGAACACCGTATTGAACGGCTGGTTCGCTTGCACGTCACCGAACCGCTCGGCCGTCCGGTCTGCCAACGTCCACAGCCCCAACTCCACGCCGTCCTCGGTCAATGCACTGAAGGCGAGTTGGTCGTCGGTCGGTGACCAGTCCTCGGGGATGTGCGCAGCTCCGGCCTGGGGCGTCGTCAGCCGCTCGACAGGGCCCGTGCCATCGGCCCGCTGCCAGAAGATCCCTCGATCCCCCTCGCGGTCGGACTGGAACACGACATACGTCCCATCGCCGGACCAGACCGGATACCGGTTGCTCCCGCCCTCGGTGAGGCGACGCATCGTCGTGGCCCCGGACACCTCGTAGACCCAGATATCCGCGCCGACCCCCTCCTGGTACTCAAACGCCAGCCACTCCCCGTCTGGCGAGAGCCGGGGATGGGCGTACTCACCGCGCGGTAGGTCGAGCGTCTCCTGGCGGCCCGCCAGGTCTATCCAGCCCAGCGCGGTTGATGTGTTGGCGACCCCGGTATCCGGCACATACAGGAGTGTCCCATTCGTGGTGAAGGCATAGTGAGCAGCCCCCGAGTTGGCCGCTGGATTGAACGCTCTCCCCATGTCTTGCGCAACCGGTACAGGGTCACCGGTCGCGTCCAGCCGGCCCAGGTCGAACGGCACGGCATAGAGCACACGTTCGTGGGCATAGACGAGGTGGCCGGTCGGCACGTAGCGGGCGTCGCTCCCCCCCGACCGTATCACCCGTCGCTCGCCGGACGTGAGCGACTCCGCGATGATGTCGGCCTCGTCCCACCGCGACGCGCCAGCCGTACGCGCCAGCGTGAACAGCACCCAGTCGCCGCCCGGGAGTCGCTGGGGGCCGAAGGCCTGCTCCCCCGGTTCGGTCGCAATCACGCGCTCAGGTTCCCCGCCGTTCTCCGACACCTGCCAGATCCCATCTGGTTGGCCGTAGAGAATGGGGATTATATCTGAAAGTGGCGAAAAGCGTTGACCGCTACGCCACTTTGAGGTAAGATGCACTCATGGCTAAGGCACCTGGCAAGGCGTACCGCAAAGGCATCACCCTCAAGCAGATCATGCGGATGTTCCCCGACAACGAAACAGCCGAGCGCTGGTTTGTCGAGCAACGCTGGCACGGCGTCATCGCCTGCCCCTCCTGCGGGTCCGTGAACGTTCAGACGGGGTGCAAGCACAAGACCATGCCCTACCGCTGCCGTGAAAAGGAATGCAAGCAGAAGTTCAGCGTGAAGACGGGCACCGTGATGGAGTGCGCAAAGGTCGGTTATCAGGATTGGCTGCTCGCGGCCTTCCTGCTCATGACCAGCCTCAAGAGCGTATCGAGCATGAAGCTCCACCGCGATCTCGGTCTAACACAGAAAACCGCGTGGTTCCTTGCGCAGCGGCTCAGGGGTGCCCTCTCGCAGAACGGGAAGCTGTTTGCCGGTCCGGTTGAAGTTGACGAAACCTACTTCGGCGGTCGCCGCCGGAACATGAGCAACACCAAGCGGAAGGAGCTGGCGGATACCGGGCGCGGGCCAGTCGGTAAAACGGCGGTGGTTGGTGTCAAGGACCGCGCCACGAAGCAGGTCGCCGCTAAAGTCGTTACGGCCACGGACGCGGCCACGTTGCAAGGGTTCGTTGGAGAGCATGCGTCACCGGGCGCGACGGTCTATACGGACGACCACGGTGGCTACGAGGGGATGCCGTTCACGCACGGCACGGTCAAACACTCACTCTCCGAGTACGTCAAGGGCGACATTCACACCAACGGGATCGAGTCACTGTGGAGCATGTTGAAGCGCGCCCACAAGGGCACGTTCCACAAGCTCAGCCCAAAGCACTTGGACCGCTACGTCCAGGAGTTCGCCAGCCGCCAGAACCTCCGCGAAGAAGACACCATCGCGCAACTGGCCGCGCTTAGCGGCGGGATGGACGGGAAGCAGCTTCGCTACCGGACGCTAATTGCGGACAACGGCCTCGCCTCTGGGGCGCGGGCATGAAACCATCAGAGGCGGTACCGTTCAATCTTCGCTACAAGGGTCCAGACGTAGACGACGGGTCGATGTCTATTGAGGACATCGTGCCTGTCCTGGAGGGTATCGCCAGCGCATACGGAAGGATCGAGGCTGAGACAAATACTGGGGTCCAACACCGGCTCCGTATCACCGGAGTTAGGCATGGATCAGCGGACATCCTATTGGAGATATGGGATGTCGTTGGTAAAGCGTCCGACCACCTGCAAGGTATCGACGTACTTGGGCGTACGGCTATCGGAATAGTCACCACAATATTTGGGGTCATCAAGATCAAGAAGCATCTCAAGAATAGGCCGTTCAGCGACAAGGTTTCTGGTGATAACGCGATCACAATCCAGAATGGGGATGTCCCGGCCGCTGTTGAAACTCGGCGGCGACTCGGGTGACATTCTAAGCGACGTGCTGCGCCTCCCTGGAGTCTCCGAGGCCGAGACGGTGATCTCGGGCGCGGAGGGCCGCGACGAGCTGCGGCATATCCGCATGTCCCTTCAGGCGCCGGAACCCTTTGGCTGCTTCGAGCACACCCGCGGCGACCCAGCGCAGCATCATCTGGCCGCCCCGCCAGCGCTTGACGTTGCGTTTGACGTGGCGGGTCCGGCTGATGAGGCTCTCGGCGGCGTTGGTGGTGGCCAGCGAGCGCTGGAGACGGGGAGCGAGGCCGAGCGTGAGCACGGTCACGGTCTCTTCGAGCCCTTCCCGCACACTGGCCGCCGCGCACGGATGTTCCCGGTCGAGGCGGCGGGCGAGGTTCCGTAGCAACCGCATCGCGGTCTTCACGTCCTCGTGCTGATAGGCCCGCCGCAGGATGGCCTGCACCCAGGGCCGCTGGCGCGCCGGTAAATGGTCGAGGATGTTGCGGGTCTTGTGGACTTGGCAGCGCTGCACCACGGCGGCGCGGCCGAACACCGCAGTCACCGCCGCCCGCAGCGCCTTCGACCCATCGAGCATCACCAGCACACTCCGATCGGTGCGCAGGTCACGGCTCTGGAGGTTGGCCAGCAGGCTCTGACAGACGGTCGCGTTCTCCGTCGAGCCTTCCCAGAGCCCGAGGGCGTGCTTCGTGCCGTCGGCGCCGACCCCCAAGGCGACGACCAGACAGTGCTCGCCGATGTGGACACCGTCGAGGACGAGGCCGACCAGATCCAGGTTCTCGAGGGGCGTCGCCTGCCACGCGGCCAGTTGCGCGGCGGTCTTGGCGACAAACCGGCGGCTGACGGCGCTCTTACTCACGCTACGGCTGGGGACGTCGGCCGGGAGCGGCTCCAGACTCCGAGCATAGCTCCGGGTGCTGACACCGACCAACAGCTGCTCGACAGTGCGGCGCCGCAGGGGATCGGTCTGGGCCATCGTCTGGAAAGTCGGCAGCGGTACTTCCTGGCGGGCCGCGCGGACCCGGGGACGCCGGATTGCCACCTTGCGCCCGCCGAGGACGACCTCACTGGCCACCGTCCCGGCCCGGGCCGCCGTACGGTCGGCCTGGTGCGCGTACCGCGGGCCACAGATCGCGGTCCGATCGTCTTCGAGCATGGCGTCCAAGACCTGTAACCCTGACCGCACCGCGAGCTCGAACAGCTCCGCCTCGGTATCGATCAGCAGCTCGACGAGGGGCAGGCGACGCGGGGGCGGAGATTCAACACCAGCGGCGGGACGGACTGTGCGAGACTTCTTCATGGCGGCTCCTTTGCTGTGAGGCGTGTCGCCTCGGGTTGCCCACCACTCGTGTATCACGGGCAGTGAGGAGCCGCCGCGTCAATTTTCAACAGTCAGTGGGACATCCCCTCCAGAATTCAGAGAACGTTAAAATTGAGATGCCGGTCCATGTCTACAACATATACAAGAACAAGCTAATAGACAAAGACCTTGGGAAGCTAATCAGGCCGCTGCGTGAGGGCCATATTGAGTCAGCTGAGTTGTTGGTAACGGATAGGAACAACAAGGTGCTCTCGGAACAAATAGACGTCTCAGACAGAGCATGTTTTGAGGGCGAAGAGTTGGAAGTCACTTCAACGCGGGAAGCGTGGCTGATCGGAAAACTGAACTCTCTAACGAAATCTACAGAGAGCGGTTACATCAATCTGACAGACGGCGCCAGAGTGTTTTACGCCTACGTCGGAAATAACCCGCAGGCGCTGCATTCGATATTCGGAACATATGACGGTCCTGTCCGTGTTTGGGCTGTGGCCCATCTGGACGAGAGCTTGAAACCTATACGCCTGGAAATTTCAGAAATTGAGCGCGTCCAGGGGGGAGCTTTTTTCGCCCAATGAGTAATAGTAAGCCCATAAAGCGGCGCACAGTCGAAGTTCCACATCCGTCTTATCAGCCCAACGCACGGGAACTAAAAGCAGACTTGCGGCTCAAGGGAACGTTCAAGGATGTAGTCAAGGCGTTGGTAAGGCCTGTGTGCGTGCGTCTGGTGATGCCACCGAAGCCACGATGAGTCGTGGGTTTCGCCACTTTCAGATATAATCCCCTAGAGAATCGTGCCGTCGGGTCCCCAACTGGCTCCGTAGGGAACGCCGACATCCGCAATAACGCCGGCGGCACCGCCAGTCACGCCGACACGCTTCATCTGGACCGCCGCGAGGTCGAAATACCCCACCGATCGGCCATCTGGAGAAACGAATGGGCGAATCGGCGCCCCAGTCGCTACCAGCAGCCGGTCTTCCAGGGTATCCATGGGCCGCAGATACAGGCCGTCGTTGGCGGTGTAGACGAAGTGCTCGCCGCCAGGGGAGCTGGCGACCACCTGGCGACCACTGCGGAAGAGCGCGCGGCCCTCGGGCAGCACATGGGTGAAACGGATCAACGGACGTGGGCCGGTCGGCCTCAAGGTCCAGACACCCAGCCCGGCGACAATCCCTACCACGACGGCGGTGGCCGTGAACGGGAGCGCTCGCCGCCACAGGGCAAGGCTGGGTGGGAAGGCCACGGCGTCGGGCGTCGCCTTCGCCGCCGTCTCGAACGCGCCCTCCAGCGCCAGCCGTGCTTCGCCAACGTCCCGCAGCCGCTTCTTCGGGTCCTTCTCCAAACACCGGCGCAGCACGAAACTCACGGCGGGAGCGTTAGACGGGAGCGCGGCCCAGTCAGGTTCCTTGCTCACCACCGAGACGATGGTGTCGGTCACATCCTCTCCGGTGAACACGCGCCGCCCCGTGAGCATCTCGAACAGCACGCATCCAAACGCCCAAATGTCGGCGCGCTTGTCCACGGGCTTCCCGCGCGCCTGCTCCGGCGACATATAGGCGGCGGTGCCGAGAATCATCCCGGCCTGTGTCATCGCCGGGGTCGTGATCGTCGGCAGCTGCGACGCGCCCGGTGACATCGCACTCGTCGGCTCCAGTGCCTTCGCCAAGCCGAAGTCGAGCACCTTCACCACGCCATCCGGCCGCAGCTTCACGTTGGCGGGCTTCAGGTCGCGGTGGATGATGCCTTGTTCGTGCGCGGCTTCGAGGGCTTCGGCGATCTGCTTCGCGATAGGCAGGGCTTCATCGACCGGAATCGCCCCCTGCGCGATGCGGTTTTCCAGCGTCGGCCCTTCGACCAGTTCCATGACCAGCGCGATAGTGCCCGCGCTCTTTTCGACGCCGTGAATCTGCGCGATGTTCGGATGATTGAGAGCAGCTAGTGTTCGAGCTTCGCGATCAAATCGTGCCAGCCGTTCGGGATCCTGAGCGACCGACTCGGGAAGTACTTTGATCGCCACATCGCGACCGAGGTTGCTATCCGTCGCCCGGTACACCTCCCCCATCCCGCCCACGCCGATCTGGGCGGTGATCTCATACGGGCCGAGGCGGGTGCCGGAAGCGAGGGCCATGCGGCTCAGTCGTGTGGGGGAATTCTACGCTACGCCGATGCCGGACGCGGCAGGCAGTATTCAGCAGGCAGCGCCGTCATGTGCGGAGAAAAAGCCGTTCTTCAAGGTTACGCCATGGCTTTGTTCGGAGTCACATGGCGGCGTTGCCTGCGCGCTCAGGCGAGGCTCAGTTCGTCGACTCCAACTGGCTGACGGCCGCGTCGACGCCGGCCTGGGCGCAGTCATTGTCCAACTGCTGGTTCGAGCCGGAACTGCCAGCCCCGCCGATGGTTTCGTCTCCGATCATGATCGGCACGCCGCCGCCCAGCGCCAGGACGTCGGCAAGATCGCGCTGCGGGAGCCTGCCCGGATCGTCAAGCGTGCGCGCGGCCCAGTCGGCCGAGGTGCGACGGAACATGCGCGCGGTGTAGGCCTTGCGCCTGGCCATCTCCGGGGTCTGCGGTGTTGCGCTGTCGCTGCGCATCAGCAGCACCGTCTGCCCGGCCCGATCGACCACCGCGACCGACGTGTTGTAGCCTTGGGCCGCGCACATCGCCAGGGCCGCTTCGGCAATGGTCTTGGCCATCTCCAGCGACACGTTGCGTTGCATCAGCACTTGGGCCTGTGCCGGCGCTCCCAGCGCCACACTCAGCGCCACACTTAGCGCGGCTGCGGCCATCCATTTGAATCCGTTGGTCATGAAAGCCCCCCTCAATCCCGATGTTCACCGTCAATTCGGTCGAGAAATCGCGGCTCAGTCCCGCGCGTTCGTAAGAACGTAGTGCATGTCCCTGGCAAAGCGGTCGGGGCTGCGTCCACCGCCCCATTTGCCGTCGAATTCCGCAGTGGGGCGGGCGGCGACGATCTCGTCGATCGTCTTGCCCTCGGCGACTAGCGCCGACACGTTCGCGGCCACCGTTTCGATGACGTCGCGCCACGCCTGAAGCTCAACTGTGCTGACGACAGGCCCCTTCCATGGAACGATCTTGGTGTCGGCATCCGCGCGCGCGATCACCTGCTCCAGCGCATCGATGAAGCCTTCCGGGCTCGAGACGCCCGCGTAGGTCGGATACTCCAACAACCCGCCCACCATGATGACGTTGGCATCGTGGTAGTAGAGCACCACGTCGGAATCGGTATGCGCATCGGGGTAATAGGCGAGCTCGACTGTCTCGTCGCCCCAGTGGAACGTCACGCCGTCCTTGAACGTCATCGTGGGAAGGAATTCGGTCGCCTGCGCCTGGAGCTGGACCCGGCCGGTCACCGGATTGACCTGCTGCGCGCTCATGCGAACGCGCGTGTTGTCATGCGCCATGACGGCGGCGCCACGCTCGGCGAAATACGTGTTGCCGCCGACGTGGTCGCCGTGCCAATGCGTGTTGACGACGAGCTCCACCGGACTGGGCGTGACCGAGGCGATGAGGCCGGCCAAGGTCACCGCGTTGCGCTCGAAATTCGTCTCGGCGAGCAGCACCCGCTCGCCGCTCACCAGAAACACGCAATTGCGGTCCTCGATGACCGCCACGTGGACATTGCCTTCGGCGTGATAGGTCCGCCCGGGATCGGGCGCCGCGGGTGCCTGGGCGGCATATCCGGGTGCGGCAAGCAGGATCACGACAGCCGTGACACTCATGACGTTCTTCATTCCCGTGCTCCCTCTCTATACGCCGTTTTCAAGGGGCCGGCGGTGCCCTAGCCCGCATTATTCACGAGTGACTGAGTTGCTCGTCGTGCAGGCGTTTTCGAGTGTGATGACGCAGATGGACGCTGGCGTCATGACGATTGAGGCGATGAGACGGCCGGTCGGTTGAGGCCACGGGGCCGGGGACCGGATCGGCGTGGTCGGGGGCGACACCTCCGGCGCGAGGACCGCGTGGTGGCGATGGCAGGAACGGGTTACGCGGGGGCGGCGCCGAGCGCGCGGGCGAGACGCGCCCACGAGACGGCGTCGGGATGGGATCGCGGGAAATGCAGGACGATCCGGCGGACCGACCGCACGACCTGCACCCCGATCGTGATCAGCGCCTGCCGCAGCCGAGGGACTTGCGCCCCGCGGAGCGCGGTCCGGTCCGCATGGAGTTGCAGTTCTTGGAAGAGGACGAACGCGGCCGCCGTCAAGGTGACGCGCAACTGATTGGCCCAGAAGCGCGTACAGCTGGTGCGCCCGAAGGCGAGGGCGTGTTTCAGTTCCTTGAAGCGATTCTCACTGTCGCCGTGGGCGCAATACACGTGGGTGTAGATCCACTCCGGCGTTTGGCGCAGATTCGTGATGACGAAACGCGGGTTATCGCGCGGCACTCGTCCGTGGTGCCACACCACTTCGGCTTTGATAATGGTGCGCCGGGGCACCGCCCAGGTGCCCGCCTGATACGCCGCCTCCGCATAGGCAGTCGCGGTCTCTTGGGTCGTGGCGACGACCGCCCGGAGCGGCGCGACCGCCGGCTCGGCGTGCCGCGTGAGGACCGCGTTGTTCCCCATGGCGACGACATACTCGACCCCGGCCGCCTCCAGGTGGTCAAAAATCTCCGGCGTAGCGAAGCCCCCATCCAGCCGCACGCGGAGCCGGGCACGGGGAAAGGCGCGCCAGAGTTTCGGGAGCAGCCGCTTCAGCAGCCCCACCGCGCCAGCCGTCCCCGCCGCGTTGCCCGGGCGGAGGATCGCGGCGACGAGGTACTGCCGTGCCTCATCGTCAAAGGTCAGGCTCGCCACGAGTGGCAAGTAGCACCAGTGATCATAGAAGCCATTGAAGAAGGTGAGTTGCTGCGCGCCGTGGGTCTCGTCTTCGGTGACATCGAGGTCGATCGTGATCAGGCGAGCGCCCCGTCGCCGGCGGCGATGGCGGGCCAGCACCCGGTCGGCGAGCGCGTCGCTCATGGCGCGCAGCATCCGCGGGGCCGCCGTGCGCTCGAACCGCGAGATCGTCGGCTGCGACGCCAAGCGGCCGCCCTCGATCGGGTCGCGCCCCAGCAACAGTTTGTGGATCGGATCGTCGGCGAGTCGGTCAGCGTCATTGCCATCGGGATGGCCACACGCGATCGCGAAGACACGTTGCGCGATCAGATCGCTCACCCCGTGCGTCACGCGCGCCGACGCGCGCGCGTCGGGGACCGTCGCCGTGAGGGCGGCCAGCAGGCCGAGCCGTTGATCGGCGGCTTTAAGCAGCACCGCGCCGCCGTCCGAACTCGCGTGAGGCTGATCGAACGTCGCCATCACGAGTCGGTCGAGCAGATCAGGAAACAGAACAGTCTGTGTTATCGTTTCGTCGTTCAAACCAAGCGCCTCCGTCGTGGAAAAGGTCCATCAGCACGGCCTTTGTACCACGGGGAGGCGTTTGTGTTTCTACGCGATCGCGATCGTTGATGAATTATTCAGGCTAGCGGCCCTCGGCCCTGCGGTACTGCTCGTACCTCCGATCGCTTTCGTCGAACCAGGTGCCCCACGGGCGGGGATCGGTGGAATCAAAGTAGAGGGGATCGCCCGGAAGACGCTCGTTGAGCAGGCCCTTCTCGTCCATGAAGACCTTGGTGGACGGCCCGTTGGTGTCGGTGCAGGTGTTGTAGAGCGGCCTGAGCTCGGGGCGGGTTTCGCGGTCGAGCTCGAATTCGAGCCTCGCGTGTGCGGGACGCACGAAGACCTCGGGATCGTACAGCGTGATCTCGCCCTCGATCGTATCTCCCACGCGCCGGTAACGCTCGACGGTTTCCAGGTTATCGGTGAACTCGGACAGACCGCCTTTCCAGCCTCTGATCTGGTTGGTGTGGACGATCAGCGCGTCGCCGTCCCAGAAGCCGATCGACTCCCCGTGCCACTTGGCAAACTGGAAATCCTCGGGGGAGTGTCCGCTGCCGTCGGTGTAAATCCAGCGGGTCGTATTCGAGCCGTTGCCGGCGGCCAGCGTCCAGACGCGGCCGGGCGTCACGATGAACTCCTCGGCGCCGAGCGCGGTAAAGAAACCACCCGGAAGGCAGAAGGCGCCTGGACTCCAGATGCGTCCCTCGGTCGAACCCTTCAATTCCTGAACGAAGTGTTCCTGGTACGGCGGCGTTAGCATCTTGACCACGTCGCTCGCGAGGTACGACCGACCGAAACGGCCGCCGCGTGCCGCCCAGCGACCGCTCCAATCGGGGACCGTCTCCCTGGTGTGCGTAGTGCCGCCACCGGCTGCCTCGAGCCACGCCTGATACTGATCCCACGCGTTCGCGAACCGATACGGACTCGCGAGATTCACGGCACCCTCCCGGCCCGCGCCCTCCGATCCGTACAGTCTGGCGGCGCCCACCTGACCGCCCGTACCGTAGGGGGTAATGTTCAACGCCATGCCCCTGAGCTCACCGACCGTGTTGTTCCGGTAATAGCCCGGGTCGGTCCAGAGTGCACGGTCCTGACGAAAGTCCGCCGTGTCGAAGATGGTGGTCTGTTGGGCTGCCGCGACCGACAGCAGCAGGCCGACGAGCAACGCAGCCACCGAAGCCGTTCTGAAGTGTACGCTCACGATCATGCCTCCCGCGTCAGTAAGGTGACCGGCACATCGGTCCAACACCTGGCGAATGAACTACTCATAGGTCTTCCCGTCGGCCGCGACGATCGTGATGTAGCTGCCGCCCGGACGACCGTCCCTCAGGGGATGCAGGTTTACCGTCACCTCGTCCCCGGGCTTGAAGGTCGCCCGGCCGATGCCGCGCCGGATCATGTTCGGGAGGTTGGACAGCTCGACCCAGTAGTTCACGATCTCGCCATTCTCGCCTTCGACGTCGACGTAGAGAAACACGTGCGGATTGCGGAACACGTGTTCCGTCACCGTTCCGCTGACGGTGACTCGCGTCACATGATCGAACATCGCATGCGAGTGGTGCGGCAACGCGGGCGACACGACGCCCAGCGCCATCGCGCCCGCCAGCAACCCGGTCCACGTGAGATTCTTCATGGCGTTCCCTCCGTATCCTGTTTGTAGCGGGATTATACGCGGATGCCCCGGGTGCGAGGCGCGATTCCTCGATGGCGGCGCCGATCCGATCGGAGATAATGACCCGCCCTCAATCCCAGACCTGGTGCAGGCGGACCTGTTGATCGAGGCGATCCCCTAGACATGGCAGAGTCCCCCCCGACAGAACCGGAGCAGGCGCCTGGCTTCTTCGCGCGGAACCAGTTCGTGTTCTCGCTGCTGCTGCCTGCGATCCTGCTGGGTACGGGTCGGGGGTTCACGCTGCCCGTGCTGCCGCTGATCGCCAAGGACGGCTTCGGTATGGGAGTCGCCGGCGCATCGCTGACCGTCATCGCTCCGATGGCCGGCGGGATGCTGTCGACGCTGCCAACGGGGTACATCATCGACCGCTTCGGGCGGCGCCTGACGCTGATCGGCGCGCCGTTGATCTCCTCTGCGTCGGCATTCCTGGCGTTCTTCGCCGGATCCTACTCGGAGTTCCTCCTGTACCTGACCATCGGCGGGATGGCGCAGCAGACGTGGCAAATGAGCCGCCTAGTCACTATCGCGGACTCGGTGCGCTCCAGTGAGCGTGGGCGACAAATCACAGGCATGTCGAGCGCGCAGCGCGTCGGGAACATGGCTGGCCCGGTCCTTGGAGGCATCCTCGGTGAGCTTCTGGGACTGCGGGTGCCGTTCCTGGTGTTCGGGATGTTGGCAGCGCTGGCGGTGATCCCGTCGTACTACCTCATCAAGGAAACGGCGCCGTCGGTCCTGGCACGCCGCTCGGGAACGAGGATGGCGGCGGCGGACACGTCATGGAAGACGTTGCTCACGCGTCCCGTGCTGATGCTGTTCGCCGCGCAGTTCTCCGCCAACGTCGCGCGGGGTGGTGTGCACGGCAACGGCGGCACGTACTTCATCTTCCTGGCCTTCGCGTACGGCGTGGGCCCCGCGGTGCTGGGGTTCGTTCTTCTTGGCACCGGGCTCGTGGGCATTCCGATCACGCTTTTCTCCGGGCAGATCATGGACCGGTTCGGGAGGAAGCGGCAGGTGGTGCCCGCGGCGGTGACGCTGGGCCTGGGGATCAGCTTCATGTCGATCACGGCGGCCCTGGCGTTGCCGCTCAGCATGTTCATCGCGGCCTTCGTCTGGATCAACATCGGAATCTCGATGATGGCGGGGACGATGCAGACGATTGGGGCTGACGTCGCGCCTGAGGAGGCACGGGGCAAGTTCTTCGGCGTGAACAGGCTGATCGCCGAGGCGGGCTCGGCCATGAACCCGGTGAGCTTCGGAGTGATGACGGCGACGCTCGCGGGGGCTGGCGGGTTCGCGGGGGCGTTCGCGATCACGGCGGCGGCAGCGTTCGTCGCGGCGAACGTCGTGGGGTTCGGGTTACGCGAGACGCTGCACAAGGACCAGCCGGAACCAGCCAAGAGCGAGGCGGACGGCTAGGGGGCTAGATCGAGGTCTTCGGCAGTCGAGAACATTCAATCAACGTTCCGCTTTCCGGCGGTTCAGTTCCGCTTTCCGGCGGCCGCGTAGCTCCTCTACCTGCCACGCGCTGGCCGCTAAACCGGCTCCTGCGTTGACTAGGACCTGCTCGATCTCGTCGTATCTGCCGCCGATTCCCCCCCGGCTCACCACGATCAATAACGCAGTAAGGCCATTCTTAGCCATGTGGTCGACGTCCGCGCCCGCAGCAAGGAGGTTCTCAACAACCGTCGTGCGACCACTGGCGGATGCGTGAATCAACGCAGTCCAACCGGAGTCGTCCTCCTGATTGATGTCGGCGCCGGCCGCGAGCAGGGCTGTCACGACCCCATCGCGTCCGTAATCCGCTGCCCACAGCAGAGCGGTGACGCCACCGTTCCCTCGATATGCGACATTCGCGCCCGCAGCCAGCAAGGCCTTCACGACGTCCTCGTGTCCGCCAGTGGCCGCCAGATATAGGGCTGTGCCGAATCCGCTGTCGTAATCAACGTCAATACCATCTTCCAGTGACGCAAGGACTCCCGAAAGCTCTCCACGCCCCGCCGCGTGCAATAACTCATCTCCGTCACCGGTATCTTGAGCAACACCGTGCGGTGCGATCAGGAGAGTGAAAAGCGCGATCAGCGCAAGGGTGTACTTGCCCACCTACCTAGCCCCTTAGTGAACAGGCGCCACAGTCCCCCGACTGCTGCGACCCGTAAGTCTCGGACACCGTGCAATACATCAATAGCAAAAGAGTTCTGTCCTCCTGGGCTGGTCTATTAGCAATCTCATCCGGGCCGAGGCGGGTGCCGGAAGTGAGGGCCGTCTAGTTCAGGTGTGTGAGGGAATTCTACGCCACAGCGCTTCTCGCAGGCGCATCCGGCAGGCAGCGCCGCCATGTGACTCCGAACAAAGCCATAACGTAACCTTGAAGAACGGCTTTTTCTCCGCACATGACGGCGCTGCCCGCGCGCTCAGGCGAGTCGGTCAGTTCGTCGGCACCAGCCGCCGCAGTTCCTCGAACCAGTTCTGGACGACGACGATGTTGCCGGCGTCGTTGTTGCCGCCGAGCTGGTCCTCGGTGACGATAGTCACGAATCGACCGTCCGGCGCAACGTCGTGGTTGAGCCGTGTCGTGGGTAACGCATTGATCGGAAGGCCCCCGCCGGGCAACGCCGTCGGGAGTCCGAATCCGAAGGTGGGCCGCATCCGGACATCCACGTACACGGCTGGACTGACACCCTGAAAGTAGATCAGCCGAGCTCCGTCAGGGGTCCAGAGGGGATGATGGGCCCCCTCGGCATCCTGCCCGAGCTGATACCGGATTCCTGGAGACGACACGGCCGCAACATAGATGCGGGCCGCGCCGCCGCTGGCTCGTTGGCGCTCGGTGTACGCGACCCACTGACCGTCCGGCGAGAACACCGCAGTGAACGGACCAAAAGACTGCACGGTGCCAAATCGTTCCGCCGTGCCGTCGGGCTGCGACCAGAGCCACAACTCCGATTGGTCGCCTCTCGTGACGCTGAACGCCAGCCGATCCTCGGTCGGCGACCAGTCTTCGGGGACGTGGACATCCTCCCCCTCAGGGGCCGTCAGCCGCTCCACCAAGCCCGTGCCGTCGGCCCGCTGCCAGAAGATGCCGGCAGCACCCTCCAGCGAGGACTGGAACGCGACGTGCTCCCCGTCGCGCGACCAGACTGGGTACCGGCTGTTCCCGCCCTCGGTCAGCCGGCGGAGAGCGGTCGCGCCGGAGGTTTCGTAGAGCCAGATATCCGTGCCCCCCTCGTCCTGGCACTCCACGGCCAGCCACCGGTCGTCGGGCGAAAACCGCGGGTGGGCGTACTCGCCCGCCGGCAGATCGATCACATCCTGATCACTCCCAGGGGTCACCCACGCCAGGCGAATGCCCGCGCCGCGGGCCGATCCGCGGGCGTAGATTAGCGTGCCCGCGTCGGACACGCCGTAGTTGGCCGTGTCGCCCCCCACCTCCGGCACCGTACCCCGCCGCACCCCCTGCACCACGGGCACGGGGCCGCCGCTGACTTCCAGCCGGTCTGCATCGAACGCGACCGCAAACAAGACACCTCCCAGCGCGTAGACCAGATGTCCCGTCGGCACGTAGCGCGCGTCGCTGCCGCCCTCCACGAGGACCGTTCGCTCGCCCGTGCGCAGCGACTGCGCCACAATCTGCGCCTGGTCCCATCTCGTGGTGCCGGTGGCGGTGGTGACGCTGAAGAGCACCGACTCGCCGTCGGGCAATAGGCGCGGGCTCCCCATCGATTCGCCGTCGGTGGCTGGAATCACGAGGTCCGGCGCGCCCCCTGTGGCCGACACGCGCGCAATGCCGTTGGACCCGGCGATGAGGATCGTGTTATCCGCCCCCCAGCTCGCTCCGAAAAAAATGATTCCGCTGGATTCGCTGATGACCACGGGCGCTCCGCCGGTGATCGCGATGCGCCGTAACCCGTCAGGAACGGCATAGGCGACCGATTCCCCGTCGGCCGAGAAGAACGGGTTGATAGACACTCCCTCGGTCCCCTGAATCAGCCGCGCGTCGAGCTCGCCCATCGTGCGGAGATAAAACCCCGCCGAGGTGTTGTAGACAAAGCGACGGCCGTCCGGGGACACGGTCACGAACTGGTAAGCAGATAAGGGGTTAGGGCTTGTCAGACAATTACTGACTTTTGTGTTCTCGGAGCAGCGGGATGGATCGTGTAGTTCCAGTCGCCGTGAAAGCGATGCCGCTCGAGGCGTACCGTCGCCAGCTGCGCATCGGTGACGGTGAGGCCACCCGGGTATGGGCCGCGGTCGAGTTCCGACCGAACGCGGAGTCCGGACCGACTGTGCGTCGAGCCAATGAGGCTCACGATCGTGGCCAAGTCGACGAGTGGGGTGCCGCGCCAATTCATCGCGATGTGCGAGAACACCCGATGCTCGATCTTGTTCCACTTGCTCGTACCCGGCGGAAAGTGACAGACCGTGATCACCAAGCCCGTCCGATTGGCCAGACGCGGCAGTTCCCACTTCCACAACCGGAGGCGCGCCCCGTTGCTCCCGCCTGCATCCGCCGTGATCAACAGCGACTGGGCTTGTCGATACGCCGGGCGACCCATGTGCTGCCACCAACGCTGGATCGACCGTACCGCGAAGCTCGCGGTGTCGTGATCGATCCCGACACGCACCCAGCCTTCGTTGCGATGCAGATCGTAGATGCCATACGGAATGGCCTTCCCGCCCGTGGTGGCGGTGGCCGGGATCACGAAGTCGTGGACCTGTACCCGCTGCGGCGTCTTCGCCGGGCGCCAGGTGCGGCCCGCGTTCTTGAACGCGCCGACCAGCTCCTTCTTCTTGGTGTCCACCGAAATCGTCGGCTGCTGTTGCCGTTGCGCGCGTCGCACGCGCCGGGCGATGTACCGAAACTGCGCGTCCCGATCGACATGCTGGCGGCCCTCACGAGTCTTGGCGTTGCCCTGCAGGCTGTAGCCCAGTCCGTGCAACAACTCGGCGACCACCGTGTGGCTGACGCGGTGGCCCAGACCGTCGAGCGCCACCGCCAACGTCCGTGCGCTCTGGCACGTCCACCGCAGCGGCGAGTCGGGATCGCCGGGGGCGGTCGGCTCAACCAACGCATCCAAATCGCGCAGCAGCGTCGCGTCGAGATCGATCGCGCGCTTGCGGCCGCCGCCCGCCCTTCGCGTCCGGCCGCCCGCGAGCGGCTCGTCCGCCGTCAATTCACGCAAACCGCGCTGGATGGTCGATGTCGCGATACCCGTGGCTCGGGCGACCAGCGCCGTGCCGCCATAACCGATCGCCTGGGCCTCAGTCGCCGCCCACACCCGGCGCGATCGCTCCGTGAGCACGGGCGCCAGCGCTGCATGCTTTGCCCGCAGGGTGGCCACCTCCACGGGCGCAGCGTACTACTCGCCGATCAACAGTACAAGCAGTTATTTCCTTACAGGCTCTTAGCGATCCTCTGACTGTCTGGAACAACATGCTCGAATCGAGCGACCGTGCGCGGCGCTGTTGATAGCCACAGGCCCCAGGCCGCGAGGCCGACCGCAAGGCCACCGACCACCAGCGCGACCGCGACCGGCAACGCGCGGCGCCACACAACGGGTTGCGGCACGAAGACGGGTGCCACCGTCTGCGAAGCGCCCGTCTCGAACGCCCCCTCCAGCGCCAGCCGCATGGCTGCGATGTCGGGAACGCGCTGCTTCGGGTCTTTCTGTAGGCAGCGGCGGAGATACACGCGGAGGGTCGGCGACACCGTATCGGGCAAGCCGTCCCACGGCGGCTCACTTCTGACCACCGCCGCCAGCGTGTCGGTCACGTCCTCGCCCGCGAACGCCCGCTTGGCCGTCAGCATCTCGAACAACACGCACCCGAAGGCCCAGATGTCCGCCCGCTTATCGATGGTCTTGCCGCGCGCCTGCTCCGGCGACATGTAGGCGGCGGTGCCCAGGATCATCCCGGCCTGCGTCATCGCGGGTGTCGTGATCGTGGGTGCCTGTGACATCCCTGGCGACATTGCATCCGTCGGCTGCAGCGCCTTCGCGAGGCCGAAGTCCAGCACCTTCACCACCCCATCGGGTCGCAGCTTGACGTTGGCGGGCTTCAGGTCGCGGTGGATGATCCCTTGCTCGTGCGCGGCTTCCAGGGCTTCGGCGATCTGTTTCGCGATGGGGAGCGCTTCATCGACCGGAATCGCACCCTGCGTAATACGGTCGGCCAGCGTCGGCCCCTCGACCAGTTCCATGACGAGGGCATGGACGCCCTTCGACTCATCGAGGCCGTGGATCTGCGCGATATTCGGGTGGTTCAGGGAGGCGAGCGTCTTGGCTTCACGTTGGAAGCGGGCAATCCGGTCAGGATCACCAGCGAGCGACGCGGGCAGCACCTTGATCGCAACATCGCGATCGAGCTTCGTGTCCCGCGCCCGGTAGACCTCGCCCATCCCGCCCACGCCGATCTGGGCGGTGATCTCATACGGGCCGAGGCGTGTGCCGGCCGTCAAGGGCATCTGTGCGTGTGGCTGGATTATACGTGGACGCCCCGGGGCGGGTGGCCGCGGACGGGGCCGCCCCGTTCGCGCCGCAGGCTCCTCTCCCGTGAGAGTGCCTTTGGAGCCGAGCACGAATGGGGCTGTCCGCGGTCAGGACCCGCCTGGAGGTGAGCTTCGGGGTCAGTGCGGCAGCGTGTCGACGACGTGGGCGCTGACGTCCCGGATCTGCTCCGGACTCAGCAGGCCGCCAAAGGCCGGCATCTCGTTCCGCCCTCCGTTCACCACCTGTATGACGGTCGCACGACTGGTCGCCGCGACGAGGGCCGGACCACCGCCGTGTCCTCCTTCACCGCCCGGCCCATGGCAGGCACTACACGCATTCTCGTAGACGGCCCGTCCGACGGCGAGATCCGCGTCGCCGCCGACCGCCGACGCAGAGGCCGCGACCTGGCCGGCCGGTTCCACCGGGCCGATCTGGCCCTCCAGCGAAAAGAGCCACACGCTGTCGCCGTGGGGAGAACCGGCGAAGAGACTCCCGGCCGACAGGACGACGACGTACTGCTGTCCCCCATGTTCGAAGACGCTGGCCGTCGCGTTGACGCCGGCGCCCGTCTGGAACGCCCAGAGCAGCGCGCCGCTCGTCGAGTCGAGCGCCGTCAGGCGTCCGTCGCTCCGGCCGACGAACAGGAGTCCTCCGGCCGTCGCCACCGACCCGCTGTAGCAGCGCTCCGGCCACTCCTGCTGCCAGACGAGCCTGTTGGTGCGCATGTCGACCGCCGCGAAGATGCCGGTGACACCGAAGGGGACGGAGCCGAACGCGCCGCCGATGTATCGCTCTCCGTCGGGCGCGATCTCATTGTCGACGTCGCCTCCCCTGAACACGCCGGCGCGGTCCGACGCGCAGACGTAGAGATAGCCGGTGCGCGGATCGTACGAGCTGGGCGGCCAGTTGGCGCCGCCTCCCTGTCCCGGCCTGGCCACGATGGCCTCGGTCCAGAAGGGGGTGAAAATGCGCCCTCCGTTGACGAGACCAAAGCCTTCCGGCGGGATCGGGACCGACTGCGGGACGAAGGCATCGCCGACAGGAAACGGCTGCGTCGGCGCCGTCGCCTGCCGCGGTTCCTGCGGCACAGGCCGCTCCTCGATACCGACCAGCGGCTGCCCGGTCTCGCGGTCCAGGATGTAAACCCATCCCGTCTTGCTCGCCTGGGCCAGTGCCTTCCGCACCTCTCCGTCGATCTCGATATCGAAGAGCACCACGGGGTTGGGGGCGTCGTAGTCCCACAGATCGTGATGCACCTGCTGGAAGTGCCAGCGGTACGTGCCTGTGGTCGGATCGATCGCCACGATCGACACCGAAAACAGATTATCGCCCGCCCGCACGGCGCCGTTGAAGTCGGGGCCCGGATTGCCGGTCGAGAAATAGAGGAGACCAAGCTCCGGGTCGACCGCGGGCGTCTGCCAGACCGAGGCGCCGCCATGCTGCCAGACGTCGTTATCGCTGGGCCAGCTGTCGTGGCCCACCTCGCCAGGACCAGGAACGGTGTAGAAGGTCCAGGCGAGCGACCCGTTGCTTGCATCGAATGCTTTCACGCGGCCGCGGATGCCGTACTCGGCGCCCGCGAAGCCGGTGATGACCAGCCCGTCGTAGTACAGCGGCGCGCTCGTGATGCTAAAGCCCTCCTGCCAGCGTTCCGCCTGCACCGACCAGAGGACGGCGCCGGATTGCTGGTCGAGCGCGACCAGCTTCCCGTCCAGTTGGCCGACGTACACCTTGCCGTCGCCCAGGCCGACGCCCCGGCTCGTCCATCCGCAGCAGACCACGCCGATCTCCGGGTCGAGATGCGCCGAATACGTCCAGAGGATCTCGCCGGACTCCACGCTGACGGCGAACACGTCGTCGGCACCGGTCACCACGTAGATCACGCCCTCGTGCACGATCGGCTGGGCTTCACCCGAATACATGGCCCCCACGCCGGAACCGTTGAGCCGGGTACGCCACACGGCCTTGAGACCGGCCACGGTGTCCCGGTTGATCGCGGTCAGGGGCGAATAGCGGCGGTTGAACAGGTCGCCGCCGTTGGTGAGCCAGCCGGTCGTGGGGAGCGGCGTCAAATCGGCGCCCGTAAAGGCCGGTGCCGGCGCGATGGACCGCTGCGGCGGCGCTGATGCCAGCTGCCCCTGCACCAGCGCGCCGACGGACACCACGCAGGCCAGCGCCAGCACACTCTTCGCACGCAACATCACTGTCTCCCTTCGGCTCCGCCATCCGGCAGCCGTGTCGACCCCGGGATCGGAGAGTGGCGTGTCACGTCACTCCGCCGCGGATGGTGCCCCGGCACCGCTCGAATCCGGAACGAGCATCCGGATCATGCCATCCTGCCTCGACGTGATGAAGAGCTCGCCGTCGCGGCTGCGGCTGATGTGCAGATCGGCGCGAGTGGTGGTCCGGCCCATCGTCCGCTCTATGAGTTCTCGCAGTGATACATACACACGGTTGCCACCCGCGTCACGCACGTAGAGCTGGATCTCCTCGACGGGCGCCACGGTCCGGGGAATACCGTCGTCGGCCTCCTTCATCGCGGCAAGGTCGGCCGCGAACAGGCGCCCCCGCACGAGGTCGCCGAACACGAACTTGCCGCGGAGCGCGGCGATGCGCCCGTGGTACGCGAACCCGCCGGTCACGGCCTGTCCGTCGTTGTGGTCGTAGATCGCCACCGGATACGTAAACTCATCCTCCTGGCGTCCGTCCAGCACGCCCGCCGGCAGCGGGAACAGCTGGTTCAGGGCGCCGCCCGGCCGTGTAACGCCGTTCTCGAAGTACCCCTCCCGCCGCATCCAGCCGTAGTTCTCGCCATTGCGAACGATGTTGATCTCCTCGATGTGGTTCATCCCGATGTCGGACGCGAACATCGTCCCGTCGGTGAGGTCCCACGAAATCCTGTGCGCGTTCCGGAAGCCGTGGGCGAAAATCTCGCCGAGTGTATTGGGATCGCCGTCAGCGGCGAACGTGTTGATCGCCGGAATCGTGTAGTCCCCAAGCCCTTTCAGCCCTCCCGACACGGCGGGGCTGCGCGGATCGAACCGCAGGATGGCCGTGACAACCGAGTCGAGGCGTTGTGCCTGGTCTGGATCGTTCGCGTTCGGTCCCCCTCCGTTGCTGAAGCCGATATCGCTGCCGCTCGTGTAGAGCAGGCCGTAGTCGGGCGCACCCGGCCTCGACGTCGGGTTGAATCCGACATAGCCGAACGGGTGGGTGAGGTTGCTGACCACGTGACCCACGCGAAGCAGCTCACGCCTGGTGCCCTCGAAGGTGTTGGCCGCCGGGTCTGTCGCGCGCCACTCCGTAAAGATGTTGTGGTACGTCACATCCGCCTGGGTGAATCCCGGCGGGATGAAGTCGGGCGTCCCGGGGTTCCCCATGGCGCGCTCGGCATGCACGGTGTACCACAGCCCGTTCTGCTCGAATTCCGGGTGGAAGTCGAATCCGATGAACCCGCTCTCCAGCCGGTTGTAAAAACCCAACGGGAAGGCCTCACCGACATTCGCATACACCGAAGGCTGGTCGTTGCCGTCGAGCAGGTACAGCAGGCCGCGCGAGTCGTTGGCGAAGCGGCGGCCGTCCGGAAGGTCGCGGACGAAGCTGGGGCGCGCCCAGCCGGCCGGCGACACGTCCTGAGGCCGCAGGGCGCGTGTATCGGGCAGACGCGCGACATCGCTGATCTCGACCATCAGGCCGCGCTTCTCGACCGGTCCCGGAATCGGGTTGGTGATCTGTGCGTGAGTCGCCCCGGCGGCCCAGACCGCCAGGAGCACAACGATGACGAACCGCATCTGTATGCGCATGAAGCCTCCCATGCCGCGTGTGTGTAGGATGCTTATACCAGATACGTCGCCGGATACGGCACATGCACGTCGCCCTACTGGCGACGGTCGCCAACGACATCGGAAGCAATTGGGACCTTGGGCCGGCGACGAGAACTGCTTGATCTCGGCGGCGTCCACGCCTAGGCTATTGAACCGGAGAGATACCCATGAGCGTGCAGGAACTGACGAAACGGACACACAAGGTCGCGATCATGAACGCGGTGCACGACCTGGCCGTGCTGGTCGCCCGAGACAAAGGGTTTTTCAAGGACGAGGGGCTCGACATCGAGTTCGTGTCCACGCCAGGAATGGCGCAGGTGACGACCTCCCATGCGGTCAAGTTCGACACGGTGTTCGACCGCCCGCTCGACTCGGTCTACAACGACGGCGGCATCGACCAGTACCGCATGTGCGAGTGGGGCATCATGAAGCGCGCCGTCGAGGCGGAATCCGGCGGCCTCCGCCACCGCAAGATCGTCGCCCTCGGCGCCTCCATGTCCAAGTTCGCCATCGCCGTGGCCAAGGATTCACGGATCTACGAGCCCGAGATGCTGAAGGACAAGCTGATCTCGGTGACGCCGAACAACGGATCGCACTTCACGATGCTGAAAATGGTTGAGGGGTTCCTCGAGCCGCAGCACGTCAGGACGACCAACGCCGGGTCGATGCAAAAACGGATCGAGGCGCTCGGCCGCGGCGAAGTGGCCGCGGTCGTCCTGATGGAGCCCTGGATCAGCGTGGCGCAGAAGCAAGGGCTGCGCATCCTCATCGAGTCGCACTCGACGCGCAGCGAGGCGGCCGGCGACGAGATGGACGGGCCGACGCTCGCGGCGATGTTCCGCGCGCAGGTGCGAGCGGTCGAGGTGCTCGAAAAGGATCCGACACCCCACGTCCACTACTTAATCGCGGAGACCGGCGGGCTGCTCGAACCCCACGAACTCCAGACGTGGCGCCTGCTCCACGCCCCGCCCGTGCCCTATACGCGCGAACGGTTCGACGACACGTACAACTGGACGGTGAAGTGGAATATGACGGTGTCTGGCGCGACCTACGAGAACACGGTCGACAACCGTGCCTGGACGTAGCGGCCTATAACAACTGTTCTTGCAGTCAAGCGCTCTCTGGTTGACCGACCTGCGCCTTACGTTCCGCCGCCTCAGCCTCCATTCAGGCCATGTGCTCCTGCTCGACGTCTCGCACCTGGACGGCCGCGGCTTTGGCCGCGTTGAGCGTCTCCTGGAAGGCAGCATCGCGTGATGCGTCGGCCTCGGCGCGCGCATGTGCCAGCTCCTCGCGCGCGTATTCGGCTTGCGCCCGCGCCTCTTTGATCTCTGCCGCCAACCGAGCCTCGGTCTCGGCGCGTGCGCGTGCGACCGCCGCCGCGACCCGCGCGTCGGCATCGGCCTTGACACGGGCACTCTCGACGTCGCGTGTACGCTTTGCTTCCGCCTTGGCGGCCAGGAGCGCTCCTTCGATCTCCGCGACGCGCGCAACCACGCTGTCCGCTCTTGCCCGCGCGAGCTCCGACGAAAGAGCCCGCTCCACCTCGAAGCGGACGCGGCCCATGGCGGCCGCCCGCTGCTCATCCACTTCCCTTCGTACGCGCTCGACGTCCGCCGTCAGCGCCTCACGGGCAGCGGCCTCCCCCGCCGCGCGGGCCTCGGCAACGGCGGGGCCCAGCCGGATGGCAGTCTGGCTTTCGATCCGTGCGTCCTCGTCCCCGCGTTGGGCCCCTAGACGGAATTCAACCTCGGCCTCGATGAGCGCGACGTCCGCGGAACAGATGTCGGCGTTCACAGGGTGTGCCTTCTCGACGTGTGCCTCCTCGACGCGTGCTTCGGTGACTACGTCGGTGACAGCGTCGACGGGTCGACTGACCTTCGTATCGGCGGGCGGCGCCGGCGGTGTCTCAGGCAAGGGGGCCGATGACGGGGTTCTAGACGGTGCACCTTGCCCAGTTGTGAGACGACCAGGCCGATCACCAGAGTAGAGAGGCTTCGTATCGCCTGGCGCACGGATCGGCAGTCGCGGGACCGATGACGGGGTGCTAGACGATGACGGGGTGCTGGACGATGACAGGGTGCTGGACGATGACAGGGTGCTGGATGATGACAGGGTGCTGGACGATCGGAAGAGAGACAATATACGACCCATTTACGAGGCCCTCCGTGGCCAAACCGGCGAAGACGAGATCGTCAGCCGCTTGACAAGGCAATTTTGCAAGCCATGTACCAGCCGGTAGCGAAGTTGCGACTTACTTGACAACCTACTGGCACCGCAATACTTACGGGCTACCGTGACGGTGTTGGTGACGCCTTGGGGGGGGTCCGAATCACGCCACGCTGGCGCGCGCGTGTGCCATGTCGAGACATCCAAATGACGAAAAGGACCCCCGAAGACAATTATCGACGATACGCGGGTGCTAGGCCGCCCGACCGGACGGTTGAGTGATGATTTCGGCCTAACTATGACGGATTCGAAGTAAGCAAGCCTCTCGCGGCCCGCAAGATGACCGCGGGATCCGCCGTTAGTCCGCCCCCCAGGCCGCGCGCCTGACGGTCGCTACCGGCCGGCGGCCCTCAGTACATCGGCATACGGGCTGATGCCTCCGTGCACGTGCACGACCCGCGCGACATCGACCTCGCCTACGTACGCCTTCGACTAATCGGCAAGCGGCATTACCTCACGGCCTGCCTGAGCACGGTGTCTTCGAACAGCCGCGTCCACGTCTCCGCCTCGTCCAGCGAGCGAATCGGGTCGGCTTGAACGATCGTCACCCCCTCGAGCGGTGAAGCCACCTTCGTGTTGCTCGGCACGTAGTCCATGTTCACGAAGTGCTGCTGCGCCTCCTCGCCCAGCAGGTACTCATAAAACAGGAGCGCCGCGTTCGGGTGCGGCGCGAGGCGCGCCACGCCCACGGCATTCGAGCGGGCGATCGCCGGCTCGAGCGTGAACCAGTCCACCGGCGCGCCCTGCTTCTTCGCCTGCTCGGGCATGTAGTTGTAGACGGTGAGCGCCAGCGGCACCTCGCCCGAGACCACCAGGTTGGTGAGAAGCGTATGCCCCAGGCGCACGGACACGCCATTGGTCGCAACCAGATTGCGGAAGAACGCGAGACCAGCCTCGCCCCCACCCATGACGTCGACGACGGACGCGAACCAGTCCTGGTCTTTCGCCTCGATCCCCAGCTTGCCCTTCCACCTCGGATCCAGGAGGTCCTCCCACGTCCTCGGCAGTTCCTCCTTCGTCACAAGGTTGGTGTTGTAGGCCTGCACCCACACGGAGAGCAGCGTCGCCGCCCACTCGCGGTGCTGGGGCACCGAACCGGGCTGCAGCTCGTCGTGCACCGGCGACGTGACCGGGAGCAGAATCTGCTCGCGGGAGAGCGCCTCCATCTCCGGCGAGCCGAAGTGGATCACGTCAACGTCGTATCGCCCGGCGGCGGCCTCCGCGACGGTGCGCTGCAGCACCCTGTCGGTGCCCGCGCGCCACACGCTTACCGTGACGCCGTATCTCGCCTCGAACGGCTCCAGGAGGGTGGGAAGGTCCTTCTCCGCGATCGTCGTGTACAGCGTGAGCGAGCCCTCTTCCCTCGCTGCCGCGGCGATCTGCGCTATGCGGTCCTGGCCGTCGCGGTCCGGGCCGTCATAGCTTGTGGAGGAGGTCTCGGCGGGCGCCGCGCCGCAACCGGCACTACTCAGCAGGAGGGCAACAACGACCCAGGCCATCGCAGCGCGGGATGGCATGTCCGTTCCGCGCCGCCCTACCGCCCCGCGCCGAAGAGCTCCATGTACAAGTTCTGCCATTTGTCGTACTCGTCGATCGACACCCGCGCATCGACAAACGTCATCGGCACCTTGTTGAGCGGCGTATCGATCGTCTTGCTGGTGGGCACGAAGTCGCGCGTCGCGATGATTTTCTGCCCTTCTTCGCTCAGCTCGAAGTCGTAGAAGAGCGCCGCCGCGTGCGGGTGCGGCGCCGTACGTACCACACCCACGCCGTTCGGGCGCGCGATGGCGTTGCCGATCGTGAACCAGTCGATCGGCGCACCCGCCGTTTTCAGCTGCTGCGCCTTGTAATTATAAATAGTCAGCGCGAGCGGCACCTCGCCGGACACGACGAGCTGGGTGAGGAGCGTGTGCCCCTTCCGCGTCGACATGCCATTGGTCGCCACGATGTTCCTGAAGAGCTCGCGGCCTTTCTCTTCGCCGATCTCACCGAGCACACCGGCCAGCCAGTCGGCGTCTTCCGCCTCGATGCCGAGCCTCCCTTTCCACTTCGGATCCAGGAGGTCCTCCCACGTCTCCGGCAGCTCCTCCTTCGTCACGAGGTTGGTGTTGTACGCCTGCACGAACACATTCAGCCGCGTCCCCACCCATTCGCCGTGCGGGCGGATCGCCGGCGCGATCAGGTTCGCGTGATGCGGGCTCTTCACGAGCCGTAGAAGCTGTTCGCGGTGCAACGACTCCAGCTCGGGGCCGTTGGTCTCGATGACGTCCACTGCGTAGCGTCCGGCGCGGTTCTCCTGCAGCGCGCGGTTGAGCACGGCCTCGGAACCGGCGCGCCAGATGCTGGCCCTGATGCCGTACTTCTGCTCGAAGGCCTCCACCACCGGGCCCAGATCGCTCGTCTGGGCGGAGGTGTAGATCGTGAGCTCCCCTTCCCTCTTCGCGCCATCGATGAGCCGCTGCAGGCGATCGGGCCCCTCGTAGATCGCCACGTCGTCGACCGTCGCCTCCGGCGTGGCCTGTCCGCACCCCGCGACGGACAGCAGGATGCCGGCCGCCGCGATGACGCCGGCCGTGAGAACGAACTGTCGTTTCCTCATTGCGCAACCCCTGACATTTCTGCACGCTCCGCCGTGTAGGCCTCGTCCATCTTCGACGTGAGACCGCGCCCGGCCAGCGCTTCCGCAAACAGCTGACGCACGCGCGGGGACTCGTCAGCATAGTCGATCTGGTCGCCGCCGAGGCGCTTCGAGATCCAGGCCTTCGGCACACCCTGGGCGTTCCTGATCGCCACACCCTCGGCCTTGAACGCCAGGTAGCGCGCGGGGGTCGTGCCGGTGTTGAAATGCTGGTGGTACCAGAGGTTGGGCGGCACGATCATCGTGCCCTCTTTCCACTCGTAACGCTGCGGCGGCTCGCCCTCCGGCCACATCAGGCTGTATCCCTCGCCGTTCATGATGATGACGTGCGCGCCGGGGCCATGGGCGTGGGCCTTCTTGTAGGTCCCCACCGGAAACTGCGAAATGTGGCTGTTCATGTGCCCCTTGGCCATGCTGAACCGGATATGCCCGCCTCCGGCACCACGCTCCTCTGCAGGCACGAGCGGCAGGTTCACGGCGTCGGCGACGAAATTGGTGTCGAGGAGCAGTCCCCGCTGCTCGCCCCCGTGGGCGAAATACGCCGGCTCGCCGTTGAAACGCCCCTTGAAGTCGTGGCTCGTGTTGAACACGAAGTCGAGGTCGCCGAACGCATTGATGATCACCGGCGCGTTGGTCACCGAGACATAACGCGCGGGCTTCGTGCCGGAGCCGTTGAAGTGCTGGTGCCAGGCGTTCAGTGGTATGGCGAACAGCGCTCCCGCCTTCCATTCGAACGTGATTCGCTGTCCGGCGTCGTTCCACACGACCGTCGAACCGAGTCCGTCGAGGACATACACCATTTCCTCGTACATCTGGCGCTGCGGCGCGAGCTCCTTGCCGGGCGGAATCTCGCACACATAGCAATCGTTCGAGGTACGCGAGGCATCATGGTTCAGAAAGACGCCACGCCCGCCGCGACGCGGCCACGGCTTGAGCTCGACCGTGTGGAGGTCCGGCACATGGAACGAGCTGACGATCTCCATCCCCTCCGCGCACACCCACCGGGCGTACGGAGTGTCCTTCTCCGCGGCGAACTTCTTCGCCAGATCCTCAGAGACAACTGCGTCTTTGGCCATGCGGTTCCCAGGTCGATCTATTCATCGTGGTTGAAGTTCTGTTCCTCTCGCGCCTCGAACCCCTCGGCGCCCGGCGCCGGCTCGGTCGGACGCGGCTCTACCGTCTGCTGAAAGAGCATGTTCATGAACAGGAACATCGGCTTCGTCTTCATCACGAGCGCGCGGGCCGGGTTCGTTGCGCTCGCGTTGAAATGCTGATGCACGCAGTTGTTGTGGACGACAACGGTGTCGCCAGCCTTCCAATCGTAGCGGATGCCGTCGTGAATCTCGTAGCCCTCGCCGTCCAGAATGTAGAAGGCCGCCTCGTTCACGTGCCCGTGCTTCTGGTTGCGCCCGCCCGGGGCATATTCCTCCAGGTGAACATGCAGCGTCTGCGTCAGTCCATCGACAGGCTCGACGAAATGCTTGCTGAAGGTCTGCGGGCCGTCGTTGAACTTGAGCTCGCGGCCCCGGACGACGCGCGGCATCGAGCGCAACCGTGCGAGCTCCTCCTTGAGGTTGTAGTGTCCCTGCATGCCGCGAACGAAGACACGCGGCTTCTTAGCGGTGAAATGCGATTCTCTGCCCATGGCGGCCTCCGGTCGCCGTCAGGCGACGTCCCTCGGGACACGTTGTCCCTTGAGGAAGAGATCCGACCACATCGTCGACCACTTCTCGTCCTCGTCCAGCGTGATCATGGGGTCGATCACCTCGAATGGAAAATCGTTCAGGTGCGACTCCACGGCGAGGCTCGCGGGGACGCGATTTCGGTCCCTGAGGATCGTTTGCCCCTCGCGCGAGAGCAGGAAGTCGGCAAACAGCAGCCCGGCGTGGGGGTGCGGCGCGCGCCGCGTGACGCCGACGGCATTGGGCCGGCCGAACGTGGGGTCGAGCGCTTTCCAGCGGATCGGGGCGCCCTGCACGGCCAGGCGCTCCGCGTTGTGGTTGTAGATGTTCGCGGCGATCGGGATCTCGCCCGAGGCAACGACTTGTCCCATCAGCGTGTGGCCGCTGCGGATCTGCGGCTGCATCTTCGCCAGGCTGGCGAAAAACGTCAGCCCCTTCTCCTCGCCCATGTGCTTCATCATCGCTCCGAACCAGTCGACGTCGCCGGCTTCGAGGCCGAGCCTGCCCGTAAACCGCGGGTGCAGCAGGTCGTCGTAAGAACTGGGCACCTCGGACGGCTGCACCAGCGTGGTGTTGTAGGCGATGGTGAAGAAGTTGAAGCGGTCGGCCACGTAGTACCGGTGCTCCGGAAACGCGGCCGGCGCCAGGTCGGTGAAGTGGGGGCTGTGGAACTGTTCGAGCAACGCTTCGCGGAAACAGGCCTCCATTTCGGGGCCGTTTGTCTCCACAACGTCGCAGGTGAAGCGGCCGGCCCGTGCCTCCGCGACGGCGCGCTGCACGACGCGCTCGCTGCTGGAGCGCCAGAGCTCGGTCTTGACGCCGTAGCGCGTCTCGAAGGCAGAAGCCAGCGGCACGGAGTCCTGTGTATTGAGCGACGTGTAGATGACCACCACCCCTTCCCGCCTCGCTCCGGCGAGCAGGCGGTCCTGCCGCTCGCCGTCGTCCAGCAGGTAGAGCGCGCGATGCGGCGAATCCGACGCGTCGCGGCGCGCGCACGCCGCCGCGGGGACGACGAAGAGCCCCAGCAGGGCGCGGTGAAATGCGCGGCGATCAAGAGTCACGTCTCTCGCCTCAACGTGTCGCCGCGACACGGCCTCGCAGATAGCGTTCCACGATCTCCGCGTTGAGCACCACGGCCGCGTCGTACTCCGGCGCGTCCTCGATCTGCTCGAGGTCGTTCAACCCGCAGGCCTTGAAGATCCGGTTGATCACCGAGATGAGGCGCACCGGCTGATCCGAACTTGCGTTGACGTGCTGGTGAATCGTGTTCGGCGGAATATAGATAACGTCACCCGCCTCCCACTCATAGCGCTTCACTTCCTCCTGCGGCGTCCAGTGGTACGTGTCGGTGATCTCCACGTCGCAGTCCTGGTGCAGGTCGTGGCCGCGCCCCTCCAGCACGTACAGGCACTCCTCTGCCAGGTGCCGGTGCTTTCCCGAGCGGCTGCCGGGCGGAATGATCTGCATGTAGGCGTCCACCGTCTCCATACGCGTGTTCATGGCCTCGTTGATCAGGTGCTTGAGGAGCCCCTGACGCGACATCTCCCACGGCATGTCCTCGGGTTGAATCACCTTTCGCCGTTTTGCATTCCTCGCCGGCGCCACCGCCGCATCGTCCAGCAGCGCCTGGTAGAACTGCTGGTTGGCGGTGCCCTTCATCCACGCCTTCGATTCGCTCCACGCCATGGTCGACGTCCCCCTTACTCGCAGTGGTTGAAGTTGTCTTCGCGCTCGCGCACCCGGAAGCCCTCGGCCCCTGGCGCGGGCACGGTCGGGCGCGGCTCCACCATCTGCTGGAAGAGCATGTTCATGAACATGAACATCGGCTTCGTCTTCATGACCAGCGCTCGGGCCGGCTTGGTGGCGCTCGCGTTGAAATGCTGGTGCACGCAGTTGTTGTGCACGATCGACACGTCGCCCGCCTTCCAGTCGTAGCGGACGCCGTCGTGAATCTCGTAGCCCTCGCCGTCGAGGATATAGAACGAGGCCTCGTTCACGTGGCCGTGCTTCTGTGATTTCGCGCCAGGTGCCCACTCCTCCACATGGAGATGGAACATCTGCGTAATCCCGTCCTTGGGCTCGACGTAATGGCGGCTGAAGGTCTGCGGACCGTCGGTGAAGGCGATCGAGCGCCCCTTCCTCACGCGCGGCATCGAGCGCAGCCGCGCGAGCTCTTCCTTTAGGTTGTAATGCCCCTGGATCGCCCGCACGAACACCCGATCCTTCTTGCTGTGGTAGTGCGACTCGTTCGCGACCACCTCGGGTGCCGCCGCGTCCTTCCTGTCTTCAGCCATTACCGGATCCTACTTCGGGTTGCGTCACAACGATCAAACTGCCTAATGGCAAGGCGCTGCCCAAGGCCGGCGGATTCGCGCACGCCGAGGCCGAACGGCCGACCGAGAGGATCGCGTAGTGTCCAAAAACTCAGCCGACCCGGCACTGTCAAGTTGACGAGAAGCGCACCGATCCCTCGAAGACTCGGCGTCCATCATTGTCTTCTCGAATTGAGAATGCCCTCCCCGATCATGCAAGCACGTACTGCAAGACGACAAACAGGCAGTAGCTGACCAGCAACGGTACTCCATGCCAGCGCTGGAACGTCCCATTCTTGACGGCGGAGAAGATGAACACCCTCAACATCGTCAGGATGATCAGCATCGTCGGCAGATGGAGATACAGAAATAGACTGTTGTCGATCGGCAGGCCGCTGGCCGCAGCTGAAGCTCCGATGACGAACAAGACGTTGAGGATATCGGCGCCGATGACGTTTCCTACCAGCAGCTCAGCATGCCCTTTCCTTATGGAGGTGATCCCCACGACGAGCTCCGGTAGCGACGTTCCGAAGGCCACGATGGTGGATGCAATGACGAGGTCTGGTACGCCCCACTGGCTGGCTAGGGCACTAGCCGAAATGACGACGACCTGGCTCGAAACAATGACCAGCCCAAACCCCACGACCACCATGCCGATCAGCATTGCCAGCCCGTGAGGTTTGTGTTCGCGGGGAAGAACGACGCCGTCCAACTCCTTGAGATCTTCAGGGACCACGAAGGGCTCGCCCTGGGGATGATCTCGCGCCCAGCGAACACTGATCCACAAGTAGCCGGCCAGCGCGACCAGCAATAGAAAGCCGACCTCCCGACCCAGTTCGGGGTCAACCCCCGGAATCACGAGTACCGCGAAGCACAACACTGCGAGAAGCATTCCGCTGGCAAACTGCACCCAGCCCTGACGGCCGAGAACGAAACGATCGGCGGGCAAGGCGACCATCAGGCAACCGACGCCGAAAATAAGACCGGTATCCGCGATGATGGAACCCACCGCATTGCCCAGAGCCAACCCGGGGTTACCATTCCAGGCCGCCATCACCGAGACAGCCGCCTCTGGACTCGTGGTCCCCAGGGACACGATCGTCGCCCCGACGATGACTTTGGGCATGCCCAGCCGATAGGCCAGACCCGAGGCGCCTTCGACGAGCCAGTCCGCACCTTTGATCAGGACCGCGAAGGCGACGCCGGTGATGGCAAGCAGTGCAAGAACCGGCAGGTTGTCGAAGGTGGACTGAGGGATCAGATGTTCCATGGCGGGAAGGCACTGTCAAGTTGACGTTGAACGGACGGGCTTCGCCCTCCGACGCGACGATAACTCATCCCTCCGATTTAGACACACGTCGCCTCCCGCCAGACCCCGAAGGCACGGGTACGCAACAGCCGGTGGTGCACAGCTCGGAGTAAGTGGCGCCCCACACGAAAGAGGTTCTGCACGAGCCCGTGCACGGACAAGAAGCGTTGCGCGTGTCCGACCGACTTGAACCGTCGCATCTGGCGCTCGCGGTGCCGCGTCGGTTGATACGAGACCTCGGCTCGGTTGTTCTCGTATTGCCTGGTGCTATGCATCACTGACGGCATGACCGTGCGGTGCGCCGCCCCGTAGCTGAGGAGCTTGTCCGTGATCAAACGTTGCGGCACGCGGCCCTTGGTTTTCAACAGTTTCCGAAAAAAACGCGTGGCCGCACCTCGATCCCGCCGGGACTGGACGAGGATGTCCAGCACGTCACCGTCCTGGTCGACGGCCCGCCAGAGATACTGCCGGCGGCCCTGAATATTCACGAACAACTCGTCCAGATACTACATGTCGCCCATCCGACCGCGTCGGCGGCGAAGCGTCCGCGCGTAGTCGGGCCCAAACGTGTGACACCACTGCCGAATCGTCTCGTAGGTGACCGTGACGCCCCTCTGAGCGAGCACGTCCTCGGCATCGCGGAAGCTGAGACAAAGCGGAAGCTGAGACAAAAGCGGTGGTAGAGCCAGACGGCGTGGCTGATGATCTCGGGCGGGAAGCGGTAGCCGTGGTAGCTGGGCGCGTGGCTCGTCATCGCCCTACACTGCCAGTTCCCGCCTCAACTTGACAATGCCCTGCTAAAGCGCTTTTCAAATAGGCCTTGTACTACCTGGGGCGGTCGTGGTACTTCTGCGCGCACCGATGCAGGAGGCCCGATGCGTGCCTATTCGATGGATCTGCGAGAGCGGGCGCTCCTCGACAGCGATGCCGGGATGACGGCGGCCGAGGTGGCGGCGAAGTACCGCGTGAGCGGGTCGTGGGTGCGGCTACTGAAACAGCGGCGGCGCGACACGGGCGAGGTGGCGCCTCGCGTCCAGCGACATGGACGGCGCTGCATGCTTGAGCCGCACCTACACACCTTGGCCGCGCTGATTGCGGCGCACCCGGATCGCACGCTGGCTGAGCTGAAGGACGCCCTCGCCACGCCCGCGAGTGTGCCGACGGTCTGGCGCGCCGTGCGGGCCCTCGGCCTGACCGTTAAAAAACACGGTCCGCCCGTCCGAACACGATCGGCCTGACGTCGCGGCCGCGCGGGTCGCGTGGCACGCGGCGGCGCCGACCTGGGATGTCGCCCACCTCGTGTTTCTGGACGAAACCGGCAGCACCACCAATCTGCTTCGGCGGTACGGCCGGGCACCGCGCGGCGCGCGCGTCCACGACCACGCCCCCTGCGGGCGCTGGCAGACCAGCACGTTTCTCGCCGCGTTGCGGGTCACGGGGCTGACCGCACCGGGGGTCTTCGACGGCGCGATCGATGGCGAGAGCTTCCGCGCCTACATCGAACAGATCCTGGTGCCGACCCTGCAGCCCGGCGACATCGTCATTGCCGACAATCTCGGGGCCCACAAGGTCGCCGGCATCCAACGCGCCATCCAGGCCGCCGGGGCCACCCTCTGGTACTTGCCACCCTACAGCCCGGACCTCAATCCCATCGAGCTCTGCTTCGCGAAGCTCAAGGCCCTCGTTCGCACCGCTCGCTGTCGCAGCACCGAGACGCTCTGGCCGTTCCTCGGCGAGTGCTTGGCGCACTTCAGCCCTGACGAATGCCGCAACTATGTTCGGCACTGCGGGTACGCGGCCGCCACACGGTCATGAAAAGCGCTTTAACTGCGAGGTGCGGGTATGTCCGGAGTAAAACCGTAGTCAGCGTAGGCGCGAAGCGAGCCCGGACGATCGATAGCAGGTGAGCGGTCCGACGAGCTGAGCCGGTTTTGTGGTGGACATGCCCGCGTCTCGCAGCAATCGGCGATTCGCAAAAGCCGCGCCCTATGCCCGTGCCAAGCCCTACACACCGTACTCATCCAGCCGGAACCGCTTCGGCTTGAGCGTTCGGCACAGCTCCCGGTTCAACGCCGCTTGCGGTAGGCCGACACCGACGTCCTGAGCCATCGTCTCGACGATTTCCATGTCGTCGGCCGCCCATGCCATGGTGTTGGCGCCCCAGTGCCGCAACGCGTAATTCTCCGCGCTGCTCTTCAGGAGCGCCGCACGCAGCAGCTCGACATCCATCCCAAAACGTTGCGCGAGTGCCAGCGCCTCGTGATTGGCCACCAGGCACGCCCACATCACCATGTTGTTGGCGGCCTTGGCGACCTGCGCGGTACCCACGCCGCCGGTGTGCACGATATCGGTCGAGTAGCTGGCCAGCACCGGCCTGAGCCGCTCCACCACGTCGGCATCTCCTCCGATGAACGACAGCAGCGTGCCCTCGTCCGCCGCGCTGCCGCCGCGGCAGACCGTGGAGTCCACCACCCGCACCCCGGACGGCCGGGCCAGATCCGCCAGCTCCTGCACCGTGCGCGGGCGCACCGTCGACAGCACCGCCACGATTGCGGGGTGCGGCGTAGCCTTGAGCAGGCCTTCGGCCGACATCAACGCCCGGATCTCCTGATCGTAGCCAACACAGACGAGGATCGCGTCGCAGCCCTGCGCCAGCGCCGCCGGACCTGCGGCCCATCCGGCGCCCAGCCTGGCTACCGCCTCGCGCTTCCCCTCATCGGTGTCGTGGACGACCACCGTGAAACCCTTGCGTACGAGGTGGCCGATGATCGGTTGGCCCATCCGGCCCGCGCCAATCACACCGACCGTTCGAATCGCGGTTGCTGTAGTCATAAGGCGTTGCGCCAAATGCGATAGACTTCGTTGACCCTGCTGATGCCTCCTCGCTGGCTGACACACCTTCCCGGTTTTGGCGTCTATCGTACCTTGCGCGAGGCGACCGAGCGACTGGACGAAGTCCGGAAAGAAGCTCGCTCACTCAAGCATAAACTACGCGCCGCGAAGACGGATCTCCGCGGCATCGCGGCGGAGTTGGACCGGGCGAGGAAGCGGATCGACGACTGCGACGGCAAGTTGCGGACGCTCACCGCGCCTGCCGTCGCGGAAGAGCACCTAAAGCGGCCGGCTCGCGAGCACCGACGGCCATACCGAGGGGCCGAGCCGTTTCCGCACGTCGTCGTGGATGACCTGTTGGACGTCCCGCTGCTCGAGCGCGTCCTCGATGAGTTCGAGTCGATGGACCGCGGCACCTGGCATCAGACCGACTCCACCCGCGAGCGGAAGTGGTCGACGGAAGATGTACGGCGGCTGGGGCCGTTCACGAGCGCACTCATCGCGCAGCTGAACGCCGGGCCGTTCGTGACGTTTCTGGAGGAGTTGACGGGGATCGCCGGGCTGTTGCCGGATCCCCACCTGCGTGGGGGCGGGTTACACGAGATCCGGCCCGGCGGCTTGCTCGGAGTTCACGCCGACTTCAACATCCACAAGCGCCTGAAAGTGTACCGGCGCATGAACCTGCTGATCTATCTCAACAAGGCATGGGAGCCTAGTTGGGGAGGCTCACTGGAACTCTGGGACAGTGGCGGCCGGCAGTGCGTGCGGACCGTCGAGCCGATCTTCAATCGAGCCGTGCTGTTCGACGCCTCGAATTTCAGCTACCACGGTCACCCGCATCCCGTTGCCTGTCCCTCGGACCGCTCCCGGAAGTCCTTGGCGCTGTACTACTATTCGGCGGACTACCCGTTCGATGAGGATCGCGCCCCGCACGGTACGGTCTTCGTCGAGAAGGCATCCGCATGAGGTGACCTCGGACGAGGCTCAGGCATGTCCGGAGCAAGATCGTAGTCAGCGTAAGCGCGAAGTGAGCCCCGGACGATCCGGGAACGATGCCAATGTCTCTTATCGCTTCTGCGTGATCGTGTCGAGGAGCGCCGGCTGCCCCGCCTTCACCTTCGCGATCGCGCGCTTCAGCGCCGCGGCCAACCCCTCCGGCGACTCGAGCGGGCCCTCGGCGTACCAGCCCATCGATCTCGCCATCGCCGCGAAATCCGGCGCCGGGTCGTCCAGGTCCATGCCGATGTACGCCCGTTCGACCGGCGTGCCGCGCAGTTTCGCCATTCTTATCTGGTGTTCCCAGTCGTTGTAGTAGGCGCGGTTGTTGTACATCACCACGAGCATCGGGATGCGATGCTTGGCCACCACCCACATCGCACCCGCGTCGAACATCAGGTCGCCATCGGGCTGCATGTCGACGACGAGCCGCTTTTCGTCGCGATGCGCAAGCGCCACGCCAATGGAGATTCCGAATTGCGTGGCCGTGCCGAGCGACCGTCCCGGGTGCCGATAGGGCCTGTCGAAGTCCCACAGCTTGCGCGTCCAGCGCTCCAGCGTGCCGGCGCTGAGCACCCAATCCTCATCCTTGATGGCGTTCCATACCTCGGAGGCGAGGCGCGGCAGCGTGATAGGACTCCCGTCCCAGTCCACGGCCGCGTCGCGCGCCCATCCCTCGCGCAGTTTCCGGCTCCGGACGGCAGTCTCGTCCGTACGCGCGGTAATTCGCGCTCCGAGCGTCGCGTCGGCCGCGATCCGTTCCCGTAGAAGGCGCGTGAGCGCCGGGATGGCGATCGTGGTGTCGGCGAGGATCTGGAGGTCCGCATGCTGGAGACGCTGGTAGTCGAGCGCCCAGCTCGACAGTTCGAGGTCGCCGAAGCCGATCTCGATCCACTTCGCACCGGGCGGCACGACCGACGTGATTTCCCGCGTCGCGCTCACCAGCTCCGTCGTCGGCCGCTCCCAGTCGCGGGTGTCGAGACAGACGACGAGGTCCGCGTCGCGGAAGATGTCCTTCGCGTGGCTCATGTTGAGCGGGTGGCGCGTCGGGAAGTTCAGGCGGCTGTCGACATCGTAGACGGGGATGCCGCCGGTCTCGGCAAGTTCCACGAGGGCATGGAACCCCTCGGGCTCACGACCCACGTATTCGGCGATGATCACCGGCCTGGCGGCCGCGCCAATCAGATCTGCGGCCGCGGCGAGGGCCGCCGGCTCGGGCGCGATCCGCGTGGGCACCCTGGCGGCGCCGGCAGGTGGCATGGCCACCTCGTGATCGAGCCGCTGCTCCTGCAGCCACGCGTCGTAGCACATGTAGATCGGGCCACGCGGCTCGGTCATCATCACCGAGTACCCGCGCGCGAACGCCTCGGGGGCGCCGTCGATCACGTGCGGCTGGTAATCCCATTTCGTGTAGGCGCGCACCGCCTCGCCCTGGTCTTGCGCGGTGTGAATCCAGTCGATGCGCGGTCGGCGCCTGGTTTCATCCATCGGTCCGGTGGCGCCGATGATGAACACCGGCGCGCGGTCGATGTAGGCGTAATAGATCGCCATGTTGGCGTGCAGCAGCCCGACGAGGTTGTGCAGAATCGCGACGATGGGCCTGCCGGTCGCCTTGGCGTAACCGTGGGCGATCTGCACGGCGGTTTCCTCGTGCTGGCAGAGCAGCATCTCCGGACGGTTCCCGCCGTAGTTGACGATGGAATCGTGCAGGCCGCGAAAGCTCGCGCCCGGATTCAGCGCGGCGTATGGCAGGTCGTACGCGTGCAGGAGGTCGACGATGATGTCGGACGCCCAGCGCGTGGTCTCCGACGTGCCTGGCGCGGTGGGGTTCGAGTGGTCAGCCATGTCACGCAACCTTGAGCACGGCGCACTTCTCCGGGTCGATCTGCACGAAGATCGTGTCGCCGATTTTCGTGCGTAGGCTCGGGTGACGGCGTGAAAGCAGCGTACGCGCGCCTACCTTGACCTGGAAATCAACCGCGTCGCCAAGAAAGACCTTCTGGTCTACGCTTCCCTGCCAGACGTTGCCACCCGCGGGCCTGGTCTCCGCCAGATCCACGTCCTCGGGACGCACCGAGACCGCCACGCGCTCGTCGGACCGCAACGCCTGCGCCGTCCTCACCGTGATGTCGCCGATCTCGGTGCGGACGACGACGCCACCGTCCGGCGGCGACTCCTGCCGGAGCACGGTCCCCTCGATGAAATTGCTGGTGCCCACGAAGTCCGCGACGAACGGGCTCGCCGGACGTTCGTAAATGTCGCGCGGGCTGCCGACCTGCTGGATACGCCCTTCGTGCATGACCGCGATCTCGTGGGACAGGGCGAGCGCCTCGCTCTGATCGTGCGTCACGTAGACGGTGGTGATCTTCAGCTCGCGCTGCAGGCGCTTCAGTTCGAAGCGCATCTTCTCGCGGAGCTTGGCGTCCAGGTTCGACAGCGGCTCATCGAGCAGCAGGAGCGCCGGCTCCATCGCCAGCGCGCGCGCGAGCGCCAGGCGCTGCTGCTGGCCGCCGGAGAGCGTCGTCGCCTCGCGATCGGCCACCTGGTCGAGCTGCACGGCCGTGAGCACCCGCATCACGTTGTCGCGAATCTGCCGGCGCGAGTACTGGTGGCCGCCAACCTCCAGCGGAAAGGCGGCATTCTGGAACACGTTCATGTGCGGCCAGATGGCGTAGGACTGGAACACCATGCCGAAGCCGCGCTGGTTGGGCGGCACGAAGACGCCTGCGGCCGACGAATAGACAATCCGATCGTTGACCGCGATCCTGCCGAGGCGGGGCCGCTCGAGACCGGCGATCGAGCGAAGCGTCGTCGTCTTGCCGCAGCCGCTCGGACCAAGCAGCGTGAAGAGACGCCCCTCGGCCACGGTGAAGCTCACGTCCTGCGCCGCCCTGACGTTGCCCCGGGCGTTCGCGTATTCGGTGCACAGGCCCTCGACTGTCAGCACTTTTCGCCAGCCCTTGAACTTCCTTGAGCGTCGAACGTGTCGTGCACACCCGGAACCGAAGCTCTCATCGACCTCCTTCTCGGATTCCGTACTTCGTGCCGAGCCACTGCGCGATCAACACCAGCGGGAAGAGCGTGAGGATGAAGAGCACGCCAAGCGCAGACAGCTCAACGTACTGGCCATTCTCCCATAGCTCCCAGATCATGATGGAGATCACCTGGGTGTCGGGGCTGTAGAGCAGGATCGACGTGGAGAGTTCCCGAATCGAGACGATCATCACGTAGATCCACCCCGCGAGCAGCCCTGGCTTCAGGAGCGGCAGGATGATCCTGCGGAAGGTGGTGCTCCATGAGGCGCCGCTCATGGCGGCCGACTCTTCGAGTTCCTTGTGAATCTGCACCATCGAGGTCGTGGTGTAGCGAAGGCCGTACGGCATGAAGCGCGTGACGTAAGCAATGAGCATGATCCAGATCGTGCCGTACACGCCGACGTTGACGTTCAGGTAGAAAACCATGATCGCGAGGCCCAGCACGAGTCCAGGGAACACGATCGGAAGCGACGCGACGTTGTCGAGGAGCCACCGCCCGGGAAGGGAGGTCTTGACCACGATCCAGCAGATCACCGACGTGACGAGCATTACGATCGTGGCCGTGGCGAATGCGAGCGAGACGCTGTTCCAGATCGTGCGCGGGAAGTTCGGGTAGCTCAGGATGAAGCGATAGGGGTCGAGCGTGAGGTTCTGGAGCGCCTCCATCGAGGGCACCGCGTAGAACCGCTGGAACGACGACCACAACAGCACGGCGAAGGGCAACAGGACGATCAGCAGGAAGTAGACGACGAAGATCGCCGCCGTGGCCCAGCGCCATTGCCCCAGATCGATCAGTCGCGGGCGAAACCCTTTGCCCGTCATCGTGGCGTACTTCGATCCGGCGCTGGAGAGTCTCGAGACCCAGTACACCCCTCCCGTCGTGAGGACGAGGAGCGCCACGGCGTACGCCGCCGCGAGGCCGACCTGGCTCGGGTAGCGATGCACCGCCTGGTAGATGGCTGAGGTGAACACCTCTATTCCGGCCGGGAGCCCGAGGAGCGCGGGCACTTCGAACGACTCGATCGCGCGCACGAACAGGATGAGGATTGTCGCGACGATCGCGGGCCAGGCCAGCCTGAGCGTCACGCGCCGCGCCACCTGAAAGATATTGGCGCCGCTCATGGTGGCCGACTCCTCGAGCGACGGATCCATGGCGCGAAACGCCGCGCTCATGAGCAAGAACGCCATCGGTGAGTAGTGCAGGCCGTCCACCCAGATCATCCCGCCCATCGAGTAGATGTCGAACGGCGCCTCCTCGAGGCCGAACCAGCCCTGCATCACGAGGTTGATGATGCCGATCTGCGGGCTCGCGAGAAGAATCCAGGCGACCGTGAACAGGATCCCGGGGATGATCAGCGGGATGATGGAGAGTGCGAAGAAGACCGACTTGAACGGCGTGTTGGTGCGTTCGTTCATCCACGCGAGTGTCGTGCCGAGCATGAACGCGAACAGCGCCGTGCCGGACGCAAACTGAATCGAGGTCCAGAACAGCCGCCACGTGTCGCTGCTGCCGTAGGCCACGCTGTAGTTGCCGACCGTGAAGACGGCGTCCACCGCCGCCGTCTGCGGCGTGCGGAAGCTCTGCCAGAGCAGGAATCCAAGTGGGATGACGGCAATGTAGACCGTGAACGCGACGCACGCGCCGATCACGATCCACTTCCAGTCGAGACCGCGCCGGTGACCGGAGCTGGATGGCTGGGTTGCTATCTGGCGCCGCATCTAGTGTCCCGGAACAGTGATTCGTTGCATGAGTCCCGGAGCGCGGCGCCCGGCTGGCAAGGCGCGACGACTGAGAATATTGGGCATATTTGATGGAGGAGCAACGCAGCCAGCCGGGATGCCCCGCCCTGGAATCATGTGACGAATCACTGTTCCGGGACACTAGTCATGCGCGTGGTCGTGGTGGTGATCGTGCGCCTGATGGTCATGCGGCACGCGCGGATCCTGGCTGAAGACAAGCGACTTGATCGTCACCGGAACAGTGAAGGACGGCATGCGCACGCGGCCGAGGTCGATGTAGTCGAAGTCCCAGAGGGCGATCCCGTCGAGCACGAGCACCTCGGACGCGACGCCAAGCTCCTCCTTGAGAAGCGCGCCCAGCGTCTGAGCGATATCGGCGTCCAGAATCACGAACAGCGGCTTTCCCTCCGCCAGCGTGCGCGGGAGCGCCGCTACGATGCCGCGAGCGAACGCCGCAAGACGACGGTGGGCGGGCGCGCCGCTCCAGCGGAACGCAAGCGCGAGTTCCGTGTCGCCTTCGACGACATCGAATCGGCGAAAGTGGTGCCCGATGGCTGCTGCGACCGCCGAAGGATCGATCGTGTCGTCCAGCGTCACGGGCGGCTGGATGACCCGCAGGTTCCGGCGCGGCAGGAGCACCCCTGGACTCGAGATGTAGACCGTGTTTCCCGACAACTGGACGCTGTACTCCGAGGCGCCGATCGCCGTGGCGCGGATACACTCGCCCGCTGGGAGCAGCGGAAACGGGAAACGCCCTGCCACCAGACGCTGACGAATCGCGCGCCCGAAGCGGCGACCCAGGTCGCCGAAGTCGCGTTCCTCGCGCCCGTAGACGTACTCACCCACACCGCCCGAGAACATCACGCCCTTGACACCGGGTGTCGCGCCGAGCGGATCGGTCAGCCACAATCCCTGGATCTGCGGTGGCGCCGGGTTCTGCGTGAGCACGGCCACGAGCGCGTCGGCCATCCAGGTGGCAACGCGCTCAAACTCGTGCTCGCTCACCTTCTTGCCGAGGCCCCAGGCGCAACCCGCAAGGGCGGCCAGACGCCCGCCGGCCGGATCGAGACGCACGACACGCCCCTCCGTGTCGATGACGGCCAGACGCCCCCCGAGCTGGATCGCCGCCGTGCGGACGATGTTGCCTGCCTCGATGACGGCCAGTTTCGTCGTGCCGCCACCGATATCGATGTTGAGAAGCGGCGTCGTACGATCGTGCGACGTCTTGGCCGCCCCGGAGCCGTACGCGGCGAGCATTGACTCCATGTGGTGCCCGGCGGCCGCGCACACGAATTCACCGCCCACCTCCGCGAGTACGTCGGCGATAGCCTTGGCATTCTCGCGGCGCAGCGCCTCGCCGGTGAGGATGACCGCGCCGGTGTCCACATTGTCCGGATGAATGCCGGCGGCCTCGTAGGCCGCGTCGATGATGCGCCCGATGGCCTGATCGTCGATGCGCTCATCGCTGAGATACGGGGTCAGGGCGACCGGCGACTGGTACAGGGATTCGCGGCCCACCACGAAGTACCGGCTCGTGAGCTCCTCCGAGAACCGCCGGAGTTGCACACGGGAGAAGATCACCTGTGTTCCCGCGGAACCGATATCGATCCCGACCGACAGCAGCGTGATGTTGTCCTGCTGCCACAGGCTGGACGTGGTCGGGTCGTAGTCACCGCCGAGATCGTCGTGGTCGTGATCGTGGTCCGCCTGCCCGTCTTCGTGCGAGTGCGTCGGGTCCACGCCCAGGAAGTGATCGTCGAGACGGTGGGGGCGTTTCTCTTCTGGGTTGTCGGTCATGTGTGGCTTCCTGAACACGTATCGACCGCGACGCTCACAGGAGCCCCGCCGGGGTCGTATCCGATCTGTATCGCCGCCGGAATGAAGATACTGCCATACAGCGCCGCGGCGAGCGCCCCGCTGGCGATTCCTCCTGGGTTTCGGTGATCATAGGGAAACCGCAGGGAATTGTAGGGTCCGGGACGGCGTGATCCTAATACACCTCCTGCCGATCAAGGTCGACATGCCCAGTTCCGATCGTTTCCTGCTCGTCGGCGTGATGGGCTGGCCGGTGATGCATTCACGCTCACCGGTGCTCCACAACTACCTCCTTGCGCGCCATGGATTGGCCGGAACGTACGTGCCGCTCGCGATCAGGCCGGCCGATCTCGAGGCGGCGCTGCGGGCGCTGGCGCCGCTGGGCTTCTCCGGCTGCAGCGTCACCATCCCCCACAAGGAGCGGGCGCTGACGATCGTCGATGCCGTGGACCCGGTGGCGCGACGCATCGGCGCCATCAGCTGCGTCGTCGTCCAGCCGGACGGATCGCTCGCCGGAACGAACAACGACGCCTTTGGCTTCGCGCACAACGTCCTGCAGCAGCAGCCCGACTGGCGCGCCGACGAGGGGCCGATCGTCGTCATCGGCGCCGGAGGAGGCGCGCGAGCCGTGGTTTACAGTCTGGCCGATAGGGGGGCGCGCGAGATTCGCGTGATCAACCGGACGTTCGCGCGCGCGGAGACGCTGGCTCGGGAGTTCGGGCCGCCTGTGACGGCGGTCGCCTGGGAGGAGCGCCATCGCGCGCTGGAGGGCGCGGCCATGCTGGTCAACACGACCAGCCAGGGCATGACCGGCCAACCGCCACTCGATCTCGCGCTCGAGACGCTGCCGCAGAGCGCGCTGGTGTGCGACATCGTCTACGTGCCGGTGGACACACCGCTGCTCGCCGCCGCGCGGCGCCGCGGCAACGGCACGGTCGATGGTCTGGGCATGTTGCTCCAGCAGGCGCGGCCGGCCTGGCGGGCATGGTTCGGCCTCGAACCGGAGATCACCCCCGAGCTGCGCGCCACGGTCGAGGCGACGCTCACTTGAACGACCCTCACCTAAAGGCGAGGGCTTCCACGGTCGACTGGGCCTATAGGACGCGTTAGAGGGGTCCGAAGTTAACGCAAGGCCTGTTCCGCGACCCTGGCGCCACGCCGGGTTCACTCCCGAATCTCACCAGGCGCCTCATTCGGCCCGAAAGGAGAACTGGCCTTCCACGTGGATTGTGTCCCCTGCGAGGTTATTCGTTTCGAGCACGAACGTTCCTGTCACTTCGGCCCCTCTGACGTTGCTCTCGTCATCGGGAAAAGCCGTCAAGTCCAGGAATCCAGACGTGTTTCTGTCGGAGGAAACCGCCGAATCTTCTATGTCCCTATCCACCCGAACCGACGGCACCGTTCCTATATCGAGTGGCGACGGGCTCTCCAACGTGTGGCGTCCCGGACCCACGGTCCTCGGCAACACGAACGTCACGCCATGCGCTCGAATACCCTGACCATCTGACAGGAACCAGTACCCCTGATTCTCGAACCCCGCGTCGGGAAGAAGTCTCAGTACTCCGCTCCCGGACACGGCGCCTTCATAGGAACCCGTGATGACGGCCTCGAAGCCACCCGCGCCGGTTTGCGGGGCCTCGGAGCCTCCGTCCGGCGAACTCACCTCTTCGCAAGCGAGGAGGATGGCAGTAGCACTCACGAGACACAGAACTCGAATCAGACGCATTGCCTTTTCTCGATGTAAGAAGACTCCCGAATAAGCCGCTTCTAGGTATCGGAGTGTTTCCTCAGTCAGGCAATAGCTAGTTGCCCAGCTTGCCGTGCTGTAGTTGCCAGCCATCGCCTGGCGGGCATGGTTCGGCCTCGAACCGGAGATCACCCCCGAGCTGCGCGCCACGGTCGAAGCGACGCTCAGCCCAGCTTCGAGTGATAGTGGTCCCAGGTCTTCTTGAACAGCTTTGGCGCCCACAGCTTTTCGCGGCAGGCCTGCTGCTCCGCCTCGCTGAAGACGTAGGGCTCGCCGATCTGCATCGCCATGTACTGGCGGTACGCGTTTTCCTCCACGTACGCGGCCAGCGCGAAGCACTCGACGATGTCGGCGCCGACGACGACGACGCCGTGCGCCTTGAGCAGCGCGGCCGGGCCGCGACCGAGCGTCGCGGCGAGCGTCTCGCCCATCGCCTTCGTGTTCACCGAGAGCGGCGAGTCCATCAACGGGATGTCGCCGAGCAGCACGCCCTGGGCGTAGACCGGCTTGTATGTCACGCCCACCATCGTGAGAAACGTCGACCATTGCGGATGCGTGTGCATCACCGCGTTGACGTCCGGCCGTGCGCGGTACACCTCCGAGTGGATGTGGAACTCGAGCGGCGGCGGCGCGCTGCCCTCCAGCAGACGGCCCTCGAGATCGACGGTCACGATGTCGCCCACATCCAGCGCGCCGCGCACCGACGCCCCGGAGTTGATGTAGAAGGCGCCCGCGTCGCGCCGGGCGCTGCAGTGGCCGTTGTGATCGATGATCCCGGCACGCTCGAGCATGCGAATCGCGTCGACGAGCTGCGGCTTCATGGCGTGACCCTCCTCCTCCAGAGCTCCCACGAGCGGCCGAGGGTCGCGAGATTGATCGCGTCGGCCATGCGGCCTTCGTCCGCGTCGAGTGCCGCGATCGGTCCCCCGAGGGTCGCCGTCTGCAGCTGCACGCGCGCGCTGACCTCGGTGAAAAAAGCGCGGAACACGGCAGCCTGCAGGCTCGGCCCGACGGCCGCGAAGCCGTGGGCCCGCAGCAGCACCACCGATTTGTCACCGAGCGTCCCAGCGAGCGCGGCGCCACGTTCGGCGCTGTTGATCACGATGTCGGTCGCGCCAAATGTGTCGCGGATGTCGAAGACGGGCACGCCGGCCGCCAGGAACGCCGCGTTGTGATACGTGGCACGCATGGGCGTGCCGACGAGGCCGAACGGGATGACCGACGGGGAGTGGCCGTGTGCGATGGCCATCACGTCCGAACGTGTTCGGTAGATTCTGCCGTGCAGAAAGCGCTCGATGAACCCCGCGCGTCCTGGCGCCTCACACGCCTCGCACTCCAGGGTGAACTCCATGATGTCGTCGGCGGTCACCAGCGCCGGCGCGAGCGAGCGGGACATCAGGAACCGTTCGGCGTGGTGCGGGTGACGCATCGATACGTGACCGGCCGCGTCGAACACCCCCTGGTCGGCGAGGATGCGGCTGGCCGCCGCGAGGTCTTCAAGCGTCACGCGTTCGACCGTTCCACCTGGCGGTGGGAATCCGGTCACCGGGCGATCCGAGCCTCCCGCAGTTCCCGCAGAAACGATTCGGCGACCGCAGTGGGACTCGCGCCATCCTGGTCCACCGCGAGGTTCATCCGGCGCATGCGATCGGCGTCTATCGCCCCAGTGATCTGGCGCAGGGCGGCCAGGACGTCGGGCCGCTCGCGAACCAGCCGCGGACCCGCGAGGATCAGCGCGTCGTAGGGAGGAATCGCGCCGCGCTCGTCCTCGAGCACAACGAGATCGAAGGCCGCGATGCGCCCGTCGGTCGAGAACGCGCTGATGACGTCCACCTGTCCGCCGGCCACCGCCTGATACATCAGCGAAGCATCCATCGTACGCTGCGACTCGAACGCCAACGCGTAGGTGTCGCGAATGGCGATCCACTCCGGCCGACCGAAGAATTCGTAGTCGCCTCCAATGACCAGCCGCCGCGCGTACGCCGCCAGATCGCCGATCTGGCGGACGCCGATCTCCTCGGCCTGCTGGCGACGCATGGCGAGCGCGTAGGCGTTCTCGAAGCCGAGCGCGCCCGCGACCTCGACGCCATGTTCCTCTCTCAGGAAGCGGCTCACCTCGCCCAGCACCGCCTCACGGCTGTCGGGGGCGGTGTCGCGGCCCATGATCGTCGCCCAGATGGTGCCGGAATAGTCGACGTAGACGTCGATCTCGTCCGCGCGAAGCGCATCGAACGCCACCGTCGACCCGAGTGACGACGCGACCTCCGTGGCGGCGCCGGTCGTCTCCTCGATGTGTCCGGCCAGGACCTCGCTGAGGATGTACTGCTCGGTGAACGTCTTGGCCCCGACGACGACGCGCCCGGCGTCCCGCCCGGTCAGACCCTGTACCAGCGACACCCCTGTGTACGCGTAGAGGAGACCGATCGTCGTCACGACGACGGCCGCCCAGCCCTTCTTTCGCTGAACGACGGCGGCGCCAAGCCCGCGCACCAGACCGTCCAGGCACTGCGCCAAGACGGCGGCCGCGACGCACCCCACCAGTACTGCCGTGAGGTTCCGCGTCTGCAGGCCGCTGAAGATGTAGTTGCCGAGGCTCGGCGCGCCCACCGGCGTCGAGAGCGTGGCGACGCCGACCGTCAGGACGGTTGACGTCCGAATACCGGCGAGAATGATCGGCATCGCCAGCGGCAGCTCGACGCGGCGCAGCCGCTGCGCCGGCGTCATCCCCACGCCGCGGGCGGCTTCGATAAGCGCCGGATCGACGCCGGCAAGCCCCGTCACGGTGTTGCGAAGAATCGGCAGGACGCTGTACAGCGTGAGCCCGATGAACGCCGGCAGAAATCCGATGCTTTGCACGCCGAGGGCCGCGAGCGCCGGCACCATGATGGCAAGGAGCGCCAGGCTGGGAATCGTCTGGATGACGCTGGCGGTGCCGAGCACCGGCTGATCGAGCCACTTCATCCGGGTGACCAGCACACCGGCCGGGACGCTGAAGGCCGTGCCGAGCAGCAGCGCGAAAAGCGTCAACTGCAGGTGCGCGGTCAGATAGCCCGGGAGGAGGGCGAGCTGCTCGCTCATGCGGGGCTCTCCTCGAGCAGCGCGTCGACGACCCGCGCCTGCCGCGTCGGCGTCTCCATCAGGCTGCGCACGTACTCGTCGGCGGGCGACAGCAGCAACTCGCGCGGCGTGCCGATCTGGACGAGCCTCCCCTCGTGCATCACGGCGATGCGGTCGCCCATCAACAACGCCTCCACCATGTCGTGGGTGACGAAGATCGCGGTGAGGTTGAGCTGCCTGCGGATCCTCAGAAACGACTGCTGGAGCCGGTCGCGCGTCAGCGGGTCCAGGGCACCGAACGGCTCGTCCAGCAGCATGACGTTCGGCGACGCTGAGAGCGCGCGGGCCACGCCAACCCGCTGCTGCTGGCCGCCCGACAGCTCCGATGGGCTCCGGTCCCGCACCTGCGCCGGAGCCAGCTCGACCAGCTCCAGCAACTCGTCGACGCGACTGCGAACGCGCGCCCGGTCCCAGCCGATCAGCGTAAGGGTGACCGCTACGTTCTCCGCGATCGTCATGTGCGGGAACAGGCCGATTCGCTGGAAGACGTACCCGATGCGCCGCCGCAGCTCGTGCGCCTCGATGGCCGACGTATCCTGCCCGTCGATCATGATGCGACCGGCACTCGGCTCGATCAGTCGGTTCACCATCTTGAGCGTCGTCGTCTTGCCTGAACCCGATCCGCCGAGCAGCACCAGCAGCTCGCCCTCGTCCACGCGAAGCGACAGATCGTCGACCACGGCGACATCCGCGTAGCGCTTCGTCAGACCGACCGTCTCAATCAACGTTGCCCTTCCCCGGCCATTGGACCGCCATGCGGCTTCTTACGGGGATTGTACCCGTTGCGCCGGAACCGCATGGCGGTCCCAGGCGCGCGAAGCGCGCCAAAGAGATGCTGTCAAAACGCCCGACATCCTCAGGCAAGCAGCAGCGGCGGCATCGGGCAGCCGAGCGACGCCGACATCGCCCTGAGCAATTCCGCTTCCGTGGCGGTCACCGTGCGGTCGGCGGCGATGCAGGCGACGGCCGCCCGCAGCACCTGACGTTTGATCTTGGGCGCCGCCTCCTCGAGCGCCGCGAGCGCGGCGTCGAGCGCGGTGAACTTCAGATCGTCAACGGGACGGAGACGCACCTCCGCCAGCTCCAGAGTGCGCTTTGCCTGCTCGAACCCGTGTCGGGCCGACTCCAGGTCCCGGTGCCCGGCGTAGGCGAGCATCGAGAGGAGCAGCTCGATGTGCACCCGAACCGAGGCGAGCGTACGGTGCCGGACCCGCGGCGGACGACGGTTGGCGAAGTGTACCTCGAGATCGTGCAGCAGAATCCGGTGCAGCGACCACTCGAACAGGTCGATCTCGTTGTCGGCCTGGACGAGCTCGGCGACGTTCTGCTTGAAGAGGTCGTACTGCGCCGGAACCAGGCCGCGCAGTGCCGGCAACGACATGTCGAGCAGCGGCAGGCGTGCCCGCATATCGAGTTGCTCGACGAGCGGCATCAGCCGGAGCGTTTCCTCGTACACCCCTGGATCGGCCGCACCCTCGAGGTGGCCAAGCTGGCGCTGTCGCGGGGCGGCCTCGTGGTCGAGCAACAGCGCGTACACGACGGCGCGCGCGCCGTACGGTTCGTGGGCGGCGTTGACGAGCTGCGCCGGCAGGCTCTTGACGAGCCGCGCGGCGTACTGGAGATGCGCCTCCCCCGCCGGCTGCCCGACCTGGTCGACGGTTGGGGGCCCCGCAGATGCGGCGCCCCCGGCAAACGCGGCGACACCTGCCGCTGACGGCTGGGCACTCGCGGCCGGAGGTCCCTCAGGCAGCGCGCCGTCCCAGGACGGCTCTATCCGGCGAATGCGTTCGGCGAGCGGCGGATGGGTCGAGAAGAGCCCGCTGAGGCCGCGTGTCGCTCGGCCGAAGAACATATGGCTCGCCTCGGGCGCGTTCGGGCTCTGGATGCCCGAGCCGGTCGTCGCTCCGCCGATCCGCTTCAGCGCGCCGGCGATCCCCGTCGGCTGCCGCGTGAACTGCACCGCCGACGCGTCGGCCAGGAACTCGCGCTGGCGGCTCACCGCCGCCTTGATCAGATTGCCGAACAGCATCCCGAAGAGGCCGACGGCCATCAGTCCCGCCCCGAGCGCCAGCAGCGGGAGCGGGGACCTTTGCTGACGGGAGCGGCTCCGGCCGACTCCGGAGAACATGCCCATACGCAGGACGAAGTAGCCGAGGATGCCGATGATCAGGATGCCGTGGAGCAGGCCGATCAAGCGGATGTTGAGCCGCATGTCGCCGTTCAGAATGTGGCTGAACTCGTGGGCGATCACCCCCTGCAACTCGTCGCGCGTGAACGCTTCGGCCGCCCCACGCGTGACGCCGATCACCGCGTCGCTGGGCGTGAACCCGGCAGCGAAGGCGTTGATCCCCGCCTCCTGGTCCAGCAGATAGACGGGCGGCGTCGGCGCGCCGGACGCGATCGCCATCTCCTGGACGACGTTCAGAAGCTGCTGCTCGGACGGGACGGTGCTGTCCGGATTGAGGAGCCGGCCACCGAGCTGTTCCGCGACGACCTTCCCGCCGCCCCGGAGCTGCGCGATCTTGAAGAGCGTGCCTCCGCCCGCCACGAGGAGCGTACCGAAGACGGCCAGGCTGAGCACCCGCGGATCGGCGGCCAGCGTCCAGTCGACAGTCCCGGTCTCCGGATTCCGGCCGAGGTAGCCCATCGTGGCCGCGAGGAGGAGATCGATCGACACGATCAACGCCAGCACGGCGAGCGCAAACAGGACCACCAGGCGGACCGTATTGCGTCGGGCGGCGTCTTGACGCTCGAAGAAGTCGGTGGCCATGCGCCCTAGAATGAAACTTTCGGCGCCTCTGCGATCTGCTCGCTGTCGAATTCGAGCATCGCCGCATCGTTCCCGTGGCCGAACATCCCGGCGAACGCGGCGGTCGGGAACGTCTGCTTGTAGGTGTTGTACTGCGTCACGCTATCGTTGAATGCCTGCCGCGCGAACGCCACCTTGTTTTCGGTCGACCGCAGCTCCTCGCTGAGCTGCATCATGTTCTGGTTGGCCTTCAGGTCCGGATAGCTCTCCGCGAGCGCGAACAGCCGCCCGACGGTGCCGCTGAGCACGCCCTCGGCCGCCGCCAGCCCGGTGATGGCCTCGGCGTTACCGGGATCCTGCGCCGCCTTCTGGAGACCACCAACGGCCTGGTTTCTCGCCTGGATCACAGCTTCGAGCGTCTCGCGCTCGTGCTTCATGTAGCCTTTGGCGATTTCGACCATGTTGGGGATGAGATCGTGGCGCCGCTTGAGCTGGACCTCGATCTGCGCGAACGCGTTCTTGTACCGGTTCAGGTACGTCACGAGCTTGTTGTAGATGCCCGTCACGATCGAGACGAGAACGACGGCCCCGAGAACGAGCGCGAGCAGCGTGATCACAATCGCGGACATGGAAATTCTCCGGTCCACGCGCCGCTTCGGCGCGTGGACGTGTTAGGCGCCGGCGACCGCGCCGGCGTGGGAAACAGGGCGACCCGGTGTCTTAGCGCGTCTGCTCGAGATACTTCAGGAGCTCGCTGTCGGTCCCCATGATGACCGTCGTGCCGGAATCGATGACCTGTTCGTAGGTCTCGAGCGATTTCGTGAAGGAATAGAAGTCGGCGTCGCGGCCATACGCCTCCGCGTAGATGTCGGTAGCCTCGGCGTCCGCCTCCCCCCGCAGTACCTCGGCCGTCTCGAAGGCTTCCGACTGGATCCGCTGCAGATCCCGTTCGCGCTCGCCCTGGATGCGCGCCGCCTCGCCTTGCCCTTCGGACCGGTACAACTCCGCGGCCCGCTGCCGCTCGGCGATCATTCGCGCGAAGACGTCCTGTTGAACCTCCTCGACGTAGTTGATCCGCTTGATCCGCAGATCCAGCAGCTCGATGCCCAGATCCGCCGTCCGGCTCGCAGCAACCTCGAGGATCTCGCGTGAGACCTGATCGCGCCCCCTCTCGATGCCTTCCAGGATCACCTCTAACTCTTCATCCACGATCTCGTCTGGAATGTCATCCGCACTCCGATTGCTGTTTCGCACCAGTTCGATGAGATCGTACCGGGCGACCGCGTTTCTCGTCTCCCCGTCCAGGATGTCGTCGAGCCGCGTCCGGGCGCCCAGCTCGTCGCGCAGCCGCTGGAAGAAGCGCAGCGGATCGACGATGCGCCAGCGCGCGTAGGTGTCCACCCAGATGAACCGCTTGTCCCGTGTCGGCACCTGGTTGGGACTGCCGTCCCACTCCAGGAACCGCTTCTCGAAGTAGTTGGCCTGCTGAATGAACGGCACCTTGAAGTGCAGGCCGGCGTCCGTGACCGCATCGCCGGTCGGCTCGCCGAACTGCGTGATGATGACCTGCTCGGCCTCGCCGACGGTATACGAAGCGGACGCGCCCACGACGACGACGGACAGCACGATTCCGGCTATCAAGTAGCTACGATTCATTGGGTACCTCCAGTCGCCGATGCCGGCTGTGGGGCGGCGCTCGGCGCCGGCCTCGGCGCCGTGAACGCGGGTCTCGACCCGTCGAGCGACAAGAGGGGCACAACGCCCCCCGCGTCGGGATCGAGAAACAGCTTGCTTCCCATCCGCGGCAGCACCCGCGCCATCGTCTCGAGATGCAGGCGCTGACGGGTCACGTCAGGGGCGCGTTGGTAGGCTTCCTGGACCATTTGGAAGCGCGCGCTCTCGCCCTCGGCGCGGTTCACGCGATTGAGGCCGTAGCCCTCGGCCTCGAGCACCGTCTGCTGCGCTTCGCCTGCCGCGCGCGGAATCACCGCGTTGTACTCGGCCAACGCCTCGTTGATCATGCGGTCGCGCTGCTGCTGCGCCTGGTTGACCTCGTCCCACGACGGCTTCACGGGATCCGGCGGATTGACGTCCTGCAGCACGACCTGCTCGATCGTGATGCCCATCTCGTACTGCTGGGTGAGTTCCCGCAGCAGCTCTTCCGCTCGCGTCTCGATCTCCTGCCGTCCGACCGTCAGCACCTCCGTGACGGTGCGGTCGCCAACCACCTGCCTCATGACCGCCTCGTTCATCGCCCGGAACGTACCGGTGACGTTGCGGACCTTGAAGAGATAGAGGTACGGGTCCGCGACGCGGTACTGGACGATCCACTCGACCACGGCCACGTTCAGGTCGCCGGTCAGCATCATCGCTTCGGCGTTGAAAGCCGCGGTGTCGAACGTGCTGCGCACGCCGGTGTCGGTGGTCCGAAAGCCGAACTCCTCCTTGAGTTGCCGCTGGACGGGAATCAAGAACACCTGCTCGACGAATGGCACCTTCATCCGCAGGCCCGGCTCCGTGGTCCGGACGTACTGGCCGAGCTGGACGACCACGCCGACTTCTTCGGGTTGTACCTGATACAGCGAGGTCGCGGCCAACACCAGCACGACCACCCCCGCCGCGATCCAGGTCAGGAGCTTGCCGGAGCCCGTGGCGCGGCGGCGCCAGGCCTCGAATTCGCGCAGGTACTGGTCGTACGGGTTGCGTCTGCCGAATCTTCCGTCATCTTCGTTTCCGTCGTCTCTGTCGTCAAAGCTCATTGAGGGCTCCTTCTCGATGAAATCGTCCGTGGCGGACCCCACGGGCGGCGCCCCGGAGGACTACGTCGTGACGACCGGCGGCGGCCGGCGCGCGGACCGGCTTCGGCGGAAACGTGGCAATCCGGTCTCGCGAGGGAGAACGCGGAACCCGCCTGGCTCGTCAAGTGATCGGCGAGACGCGCGCAGCCGACGGCTGGCGGCCCCATCAGGCAGCTTACACCAGCGGACCCGCAGGTCAACCTGAATCGGGCCGCTGTTGAATAAGTGCGGCGTAAGGTACCGCGCGCGCGTGACGCGAGCAGACCTGCGACTACGTCACGCGTGTGGCTGGGAGACGGGAGCCCGCGGGGCGCGGCCGTGCCGGAAGATCAGGTACATGGCGGCGCCGGCGATGAGGCACACCAGCAGCGTCCCCACATTGGCGGCACCCGTTCGTCCGTACGACACGATGACGTAGCCGATTGAGCCGGGTAGCAGCGCGTAGTAGAAGGACGGCAGGAGCGTCAGGCGAATGACCGTCCCTTCCTGCCCGAGCAGCCCGACGACCGCGGACGCGGCAACGACATTGTGGACACAGATCATGTTGCCGGCGGCGCCGCCGACGGCCTGCAGCGCGACGATCCAGGTGGGGTCCACCGCGATCCGCTGCCCCATCTCGAACTGGAAGAGCGAAAACATCATGTTGCTGACGGTGTTGCTGCCGGCCACCGCGGCGCCGATGCCGCCGATGAACGGCGCGAAGATCGGCCAGGCCGAGCCGGCAAGCGCGGCCACGCCGTCGGCGAGCGCGATGGGCATGCGGTCGTAGCCCGCCGACCCACCGCCGCTGTTGATGAACAGCTGAACCATCGGCACCGCGAACACCAGCGCCACGGCCGCCGCCACTGTGATCTTCAGTGACGATGCCCACGACCTCCTGTATGCCTCCGGGTCCGGACTGTGCAATAGAAACGTAAGCAGCGAGACGGCAACGAAGACGGTGCCGGGCAGGAAGAGCGGCTGGACGTTTGCCGAAATGGCCGTGCCGAAGATATTCGGCCAGCTGATCGTCCAGGCCTGCAGCCAGCCACCGAATGGCAGCCAGCGCAGACGCGTCACGACCAGGAACAGCGCCACCAGCACGTACGGCGTCCAGGCCTTCAGGGCCCCCATCGTCCCGCTGCGATGCCCCACATCGCGCACCGCGATCGAGCCGGTCCACGAGCGCGGCCATTCCTCACGGGGCGCGAACTCCCACACATCCTCCGGCTTGGGCATCAGGAACCCCCGCTTGGCCGAGGAGACGACGATGGCCAGGCCGACGAGGCCGCCCAACAAGGAGGGAAACTCGGGTCCAAGGAGATAGGCGGCGGCGAGGTACGGCACAGTCATCGCGCAGGCGGCGAAGAGCGCGAACTTCCACACCCTGAGCCCGTCGGCAATCGACCGTGTCGGCCCGAAAAAGCGTGTCATCACGGAGACGAGGATCAGAGGGACCAGCGTGCCGGCGATTGCATGGAGCAGAGCGACCTTCAGTCCGATGTATCCGAGGAACGCGGTCCATTCGTACCCGGCCTGCGCCGCGAACTGCTGGACCTGGGGATCAGTCGAGAGGCCGGTGCTGACGCCGATCAGGATCGGCGTGCCCGCCGCGCCGAACGACACCGGCGTACTCTGAATGATCATGCCGGCGGTCACCGCAGCCAGACCGGGGAAGCCCAGCCCGACGAGCAGCGGCACGGCCACCGCGGCCGGCGTGCCGAATCCCGACGCGCCTTCGATGAACGAGCCGAACAACCAGGCGACGATGATGACCTGGACACGCCGGTCGCGTGTGATGCTTGTGAAGCCCTGACGGATCGTGCGGAGCGCGCCGCTCTCTTGCAGCGTATTCAAGAGCAGGATGGCTCCGAAGATGATGTAGAGGAGCGTGGCCGCCACGATCATGCCGTTCACGGTGGCGGCGGCTACCTGGACGGCCGGCACACCCCAGACGCCCAGCGCGAGCGCCAGGGCGGCGACGTACGAGAGGGGCATCACGCGGCTGGCGGGCCAGCGGAAGATCACCATGAACACCGCGACGACCGCGATCGGAAGCATCGAGAGCAGCGCAAGGACGCCTGTCGTCATAGATGCAGCCTGTGTCCTGGGAGGCGATGAAACGGGACCCGAGACCGAAGTCGGCGAATCATACCGTGAAAGCGGCGCGGCCGGCCGCGCTCCCGTAGAATGATCCGATGGTCCTGCTCCTCTGCGCGCTCGGGCTCCTGGCCGCCCTTGTCGTCTACGATCTGCTGCAGCGCCAGCACGCGATCCTCAGAAACTTCCCGATCATCGGGCACTTCCGCTACTGGCTCGAGGCCGTCGGGCCGGAACTCCGCCAGTACATCGTGACCGACAACAACGAGGAGCGGCCGTTCAGCCGCGACCAGCGGCGGTGGGTGTACGCGTCATCGAAGCACGAGAACAACTACTTTGGGTTCGGCTCCGACGTGGATATGGAAACGCAGCCCAATCACCTCATCATCAAGCACGACACGTTTCCGTTGCAGACGCCGTTTCCTGGCAGTCCGGGGTACGACCCGCAGTTCACGATCCCCTGCGCCAAAGTGCTCGGCGCGGCACGCGGTCGCAAGAAGGCATTCCGGCCCGCGTCAGTCATCAACATCTCGGGGATGAGCTTCGGATCGCTGAGTGGCCCGGCGGTCGAGGCACTCAACCGCGGGGCAGAGATCGCCGGCTGCCTGCACAACACCGGCGAAGGGGGCGTCTCGCCGTACCACCGGCATGGCGGGGACCTTGTCTGGCAGGTCGGCACCGCGTACTTCGGATGCCGTGAGGTCGATGGCCGCTTCAGCATGGCGCGCATGAAGGAGACTGTCGCACGATGTCCTGAGATTCGTGCGATCGAGCTCAAGCTGAGTCAGGGCGCCAAGCCGGGCGTCGGTGGTCTGCTGCCGCGGGCGAAGATCAGCGAGGAGATCGCCCAGACCCGCGGTATCCCTCGGGACCGCGACTGTGCCAGCCCGGCCGCGCACAGCGCCTTCGAGAACGCGGACGAGTTGCTTGATTTCGTCGAGTCCATCGCGGCGGAAACCGGGCTGCCGGTAGGTATCAAGTCGGCGGTCGGCGATTCCGCCTTCTGGACCAACCTCGCGCGACTGATGTCGAGCGGAACCCGCGGCGTCGACTTCATCACCATCGATGGAGGCGAAGGCGGCACGGGCGCCGGTCCGCTCGTGTTTACCGACCACGTGGCGCTGCCGTTCAAGATCGGTTTCAGCCGCGTGCAGAAGATCTTTCATGAGGAAGGGCTCCACGGGCAGATTGTGTTCATCGGGTCCGGCAGGCTCGGCCTCCCCGAGGCCGCCGTCTTCGCGTTCGGCCTCGGGTGCGATCTAATCAACGTGGGACGGGAAGCGCTGCTCGCCATCGGCTGCATCCAGGCCCAGCGATGCCACACGAACCACTGCCCCACCGGTATCACCACCCAGCATCCGTGGCTGATCCGCGGCCTGGACCCGACCCTCAAGGCTGCGCGGCTCGCCAACTACGTGGTCGCGCTCAGGAAAGAGGTGCTCGCCCTGAGCCGCGCGTGCGGCGTGCCGCATCCCGCGCTCATTACGGCGGATCACCTCGAGCTCGTCGACAGCCGCTTCGGATCGAAGACGATCGCCGAATTATTCGGCTACGGACGCGGGTTCGGACTGCCGTCGGACCTGGATGTCGAGGAAATCCGGCGAATAACGTCCGCATAGCCTGATGTCTTAGGGTATCGTCATGGTATTCGCCTGTTCCTTCGCGTGTCGACCCGTCGACGCCGGGGTTAATTGACCGGTCCGGCCGCCGGGGACTAGACTTCAGCCCGAAACCTACTGCCGACGGAGACAAGCCCGAAACCTACTGCCGACGGAGACGTCACATGATGAAAGTTAGCCCGAAAATATTGACCTTGGCCGCTCTGCTGGGCGCCGCCGCGTTCGTGATCGCCTGTGGGGGCGGAGGCGCTGCTCCAGAGGGCGGCGGAGCCCAGGCTGGGGCCGGTGACGGCGCACCCAGCTACATCTACGATCCCGGGTGGCCGAACACCCTGCCGAACAACTGGAAGATGGGCGGCGCGACGGGCCTTGCGGTTGACTCGAACGACGACGTTTGGGTCTATGACCGTCCGAACGACATCACGGCAATCGAACTCTATGGCGAGGTGGGGCTCGCGGACTGCTGCACCCGGCCACCCTCGATGATCCACATCAGCAAGAACGGCGACGTCATCGGGTCGTTCGACGCGCCTCAGGGGCACGGGATGGATGTGGACGACGACGGGTTCCTCTACCTCGGGCAGGACACGGTCCGCAAGTATGACCCGGCGACCGGCCAGGTCGTCGGCGAGATTCCCCGCACGCCCGAGAGGGAGAACAACGGTCGAGTCGGGCTTCCCCCGTGGCCCCCAGAGCGCGAGCCAGGCGCGGGCGGCCGTGGCCCGGTGGCAGGATTTCTACCGAACCCCGGCGGCGGCGGGCGCGGCGGCGACCCGGCCGCAGCCATGGCTCGGATGAAGGCTGCGATGGCCTTCAGGGCCAAGTATCCGCCGGAGACTCCGATGATCGTGGGGGGACTCGAAGAAATCCGGATCGACGAAGAGGCCAACGAGATCTACGTCGCCGACAACTACCTGAACGGCCGCATCCTGGTGTTCGACAAGGACACCTTCGAGTTCAAGCGGGGGTGGGGTGCGTATGGCAAGCCGCTGTCGGAAATCAGCACCGACGACGCCGACCACGACTACACGCCCGGCGGGCCGATGCCCCCGGACTTCGCGGGGCACCTCACGTTCAACTTCTCCAACGACGGGATGGTCTACGCCGCCGATCGAGCCGCGAACCGGATTCACGTCACCGACAAGCAGGGGAACTACCAGGACAAGGAGTTCATCATCGCGCCGACGACCAACGGCTCCACAGGTGGGGTCGCGTTCTCGCCCGACCCGGAGCAGCGGTACCTGTTCATCTCAGACCTCAGGAACAATCACGTCTGGTTCCTGGAGCGCGAGACGGGCGAGATCGTCGGCCAGCTCGGCAGCATGGGTGAAAGAGGCGGTGAGTTCTTCGGGCTGCACATGCTTGCCACCGATTCGATGGGCAACATCTACACCGGCGAAGTGTTCGCCGGCGAGCGCGTCCAGCGGTTCGTGCCCACGAACAGCCCCAGGGGGCAGGTGCTCCAGCAACTGGCCAACGTGGCGCCGTAAACCCCACTTAGACGATGATGCGGAGGAGCCTGGCTCCTCCGCATCCCTTCTGCGCGTCCTACGCTGCGTCAGTCTCGCATTGCCTCAGTCAGCAGCGAAGCAGTAGAAACGTCCGGCGCCACCGGTGCTGTTGAACGCCTCCAGGCTGCAGCCCGCGGTCGAGTGCGAGGAATTCCACGATGTATTCCAGCCACTCATAATATCGTGGTGGCCAATCATTGCATGGGCATCGGGGCTATCGGAGGTCCAGTTGTTGCAAGTGCGATCGTCGGCCTGGTTGGACATGCCCGGCGGAAACGCCCGGCCGTGCGAATCCGATCCCGTCAGCATGTCGTGTTCCTGCGGCGTCCCTTCGGGACGACCAAAGCCGTTTACCAGATCGCCAGCTTCCGTGAGGGCCGTTCTCACATTTATGAGATTGGTGCCGCGCTGAACATCGCCATGCAGATCAGCCAGGCTGCCTGCGACCATGGTGCCGTCGGCGTTGTACCAGGGCCCGCTGCCGATCCGGTCACGCGCGTTGACGGCCGGCTCGGCCTGGCTGCCCTGCGTGCTGAGATACGCACGCCAGGTGCGAGCGCCCGCACCGGCGGCGGCGCCCAAACGCTGGCACTCGGCGTCGGCGCCAGCGAGGCCGCCGAGATTGCCGCTATGTGTGGTGCTGGTGACAAAGAAGCCCAGTGGCGGCTGTGGTTCCTGGGCCTGGGCTGGAACGGCGGCCGAACTCAAAGCGACGGCCGAAACTGCGGCAAGGACGATGTATCTATGAGTCACGAAGCGCCTCCCTCTGCTCCGGGTTTCGAATTCAGCGACGAAACAACCACTTACATGAACTATTTGGCGGAGAGAGTGGGATTCGAACCCACGGTAGAGTTTCCCCTACACACGCTTTCCAAGCGTGCTCCTTCAGCCTCTCGGACATCTCTCCGACGGCGTCCCCGGCACGGCATCCGCGGTGCGGTGCGGTGTCGCGGAATCGCCAGTGTACCGTGGCCGCTCCGAAATGTCAGCGCCGACACCAGGCCGCGGCGTACACTCCCAATATGAAGCTCCGGGCCGCGCCGCTGATCGTCGCCGCCGTGCTCCTCGTCGCCGGCACGGCGTGGGCGCAGTTCCGCCGAGGCGGCAATGCGAGCATCAACGCGCACATGGCCCAGCCTGATAGCTTCGACGGGCGCTTCCACTACTGCCGCGCCATGTACCGGGCGAATATGGGTGGCGAGGGCGGCAACTGGCTCACGGACTACCCGCTGGCCGACATCGATCTGTCGATTCGACTCTCCGAACTCACGAAGACAACAGTCGGCTTCGCTGCCAACGGTCAGCCACAGCACCTCATCGTGCGCCTGACCGACGAAGCGCTGTTCCAGTGCCCCTTCATCATGATGCAGGAGGTCGGCAGGCTGTTTCTTAGTGAGGAGGATGCCACCCAACTCAGAACCTATCTGTTGAAAGGCGGCTTTCTCTGGGTGGACGACTTCTGGGGTTCGTACTCCTGGAGCGTCTGGGAACGCCAGATCCAGAAGGCGCTGCCTCCTAGTGAGTTCCCGATCGTCGATCTGCCGCCGGACCACCCGATCTTTCACACCCTGTTCGACCTGCAAGGGGTGCCGCAGATTCCCAGCATCAACTTCTGGTACCGCAGCGGAGGCGGCACGTCGGAGTGGGGCGCCGACAGCGCTCAGCCCCACGCGCGCGCGATTGCCGATCGCGACGGCCGTGTGATGGTCTTCATGACGCACAACACGGATGTGAGTGACTCGTGGGAGCGCGAGGGCGAGGACCCCCAGTACTTCTTCAAGTTCTCCATCCCCGGCTATAAGACGGCGATCAACGTGCTCCTCTACGCGATGACGCACTGACAGCGTCACCGGCTGAAGTAGTCCGGCGCCAAGCCTGCCCTCCACTTGATGTTGCAGCCCATGCTCGGCCGTTGCTCGGGTGGCACCGTGCTCCCGCTGAGCAGCGCCTCCACCGCAGCCTTGAGATCCTTCCCCGTCACGGGGACCTGACTCTTCGGCCGGCTGTCGTCGAACTGCCCGCGATAGATCAGCCGCTGCGCGCCGTCGAAGAGAAACAAGTCGGGCGTGCACGCGGCGCGAAAGGCTTTCGCCACCGCCTGCGTTTCGTCGAACAAGTACGGAAAGGTATAGCCGACTTCGCGCGCTTCCTGCGCCATGCCGTCGGGGCCATCCTCAGGAACGGCTGCGATGTCGTTGGAATTAACCAGCACGACGGCGAGCCCCCGTTGCTGGAAGTCCTGTGCGAGGCGCGCGAACTCGGCACGGATATGCCGGACGTAGGGGCAATGGGCGCACCAGAACGCGACGAGCAGGCCTTGCGAACCGGCAAAGTCGTCAGACCCGACCGTCCTGCCGGTGGTGTCCTGCAGACGGAACGAGGGCAGCGTCGTCCCCAGCTCCAGCATCGTCGAAGGTGTCCCTACCACCGCACTGCCTTCCTACTGCCAGTTTCATATCACGAACCTTCACCGGCGTGCGCGGCGTCACCTGCCTGAGTGTCGATATAATCCAGGGCATGGCGCACTGGCTGGTGAAGGAAGAACCGGAGCATTACGGCTACGCCCAGTTCGAGCGCGAGGGCAAGACCGTGTGGGCCGGCGTTCGCAACCCACTCGCGCAGAAGCACCTCCGCGCGATCCGCAAGGGCGATCCCATCTTCTACTACCACACCGGCAAGGAGAAAGCGGTGGTCGGCATCGCCAGGGCGGTCAGTGACGCCTACCCGGATCCCTCCGACGCCTCCGGTAAGCTGTACGTCGTGGACATCGCCCCGAAGAAGAGGCTGCCGACGCCGGTGACGCTGGCGGCCATCAAGGCGCGGCCGGCGTTTGCGTCGTTCCCGCTGGTCCGGATGTCGCGGCTGTCGGTCATGCCGGTCACCGACGCGGAATGGAAGCGCATCGAAGACATGAGCACGTGAAGACCCGTGTCTTCGTTCTCGCGCTCGTCGGAACGCTGACCGCTTCCCTGCTGCCGGCCCAGGACGCTCAGCCACCATCGATATTGATCTCTCGCCAGCTTGCGGAGCTCGAGGGGATCACAACAGGCGATGAGGTGCAACTGGCGACTGACGAACGGGGCAGCGACGCGCGCCTGTTCCGGATCGCCGGCCTGTACGAGCCGACGCCCGACCCGATGCGGCTTGGCGTCGCCACGCTGGCCGTGCGCCTGCATCTCACGGACCTGCTCGCGCTCACCCGCGATCCGGCCACGCCTGCCGGGACCGAACATGTCAGAGCGATCAACGTCGCGCTGCTGGATCCGGAAGACGCGCGGGCGTTTCCCAGCGATGTCAACGCCAGAATACCCGGCGTGTTCGCGTACCGGGCTACGGAAGAGGGCGCGGCAGGGTCGGCCAGCAGGTTCGTCGTCCTCGAGCGTTTCCATCTGGCGATCGCAACAGTCACCATCGTCGCGGCCACGGTCTTTCTCCTCGCACTCACCATCATGCTCGTGGACGAGCGGCGCGCGACCGTCGGCGTGCTGCGTCTCATCGGTCTGCCAGCGCGGCGCATCCTGGTTCAGGTCCTGCTCGAGGGCCTGCTGATCGCGGGCGCCGGCGCGCTCTTTGGGCTGGTACTGGCGTTCGCATCCGAGGGCCTCATCAACCGTTTCTTCCAGTGGCGGTACGACACGGCGCTGATCTTCGTCCACGTCTCGCCGACCGTCGCGGCGACCTGCCTCGCGATTGCGGTGCCGCTTGGCGCGGTGGCCACGGTGGCCGCGTCCTGGGCGCTGCTGCGGCGGAGCGGGTTGAGGCTCGCCCGGCGATGAACGCCCTCGCGTGTGCCTGGCGCAGCCTGGTGCGGCAGCCGGCGTGCGCCGCTCTTGGCATTCTCGGCGTCGCGGCCGTCGGGGCGCTGCTCTTCGACATGCTGCTGCTGTCGGAGGGCCTCGTGATCTCGATGCGCGATCTGCTCGACGGCCTGGGTTCCGACGTCAGGGTCACATCGGCCGCCCAGTCACCCGGCCCCGGCCCAGGAATCGATATCGCCGACGCCGCCGCTACGGCAGCGGAAATTGCCACGCTCCCATCGGTCCGTTCCGTCGTCACGATCCAGATGCAGGAGGCCGACATTCGCCAGGGCGACGATCGGCCGACCCGCGCCTCGTTCCTCGGTGTCGGCGGTGGAGCCGAACGCCCGTGGACCGTCGTGCGAGGCGCGGACGTCACCGGAGAACGCGAGCTCGTCATCAATGAATACGCCGCCCAGGTGCTGCACGCCGAACCTGGCGCGTCAGTCACCCTGCGGGCGTTCTGCATCGGGGGACCGAATGCGCCGCCGCCCCTGCTCTTCCGCGTCACCGGAATCGCGGAGTTTGCATTCGATGTCCCCGACGAGCCTGGCGTGGGCTCGACCGCTGCCAGCCAAGCCGACGCGTGCGGCACCCCGGCTGCCAGCACAGCGGACTTCCTCATGGTGATATCGTCCGGCGATCCAGCCGGTGCGGCGGCCGACATCACCGCGCTGCGCCCCGATCTCCTCGCCGTCACCAACGAGCAGGCCCTTGGACAGATCCAGCAGCGCGGCTTCACGTACTTCCGGCAGATTTCCAGCGTGCTGACGACCATCACGGTGTCGTTTGCGCTGCTGCTCATCACCGTGCTGCTCACCGTGTCGGTGAACCAGCGACTCTCAGAAGTGGCCGCGCTTCGCGCGCTTGGATTCTCGCAGGGCCGTGTGGTGCTCGACGTGCTGTGCGAGTCCGCGCTCATCGTCGGAATCGGAGGAGCGGTGTCGTTGCCGTTCGGGGCGATCATGGCCGTCTGGCTCGACGGCATCCTCAAAGGCATGCCCGGGATTCCAGCGAATCTTCATTTCTTCGTCTTCCAACCGCAGGCACTCTGGATCCACGCCGCGCTGCTTGCGGCGACGGCTCTCCTGGCTGCGCTCTACCCCATGCGCCTCGTCGCGCGCCTCCCCATTGCGGCGACGCTGCGCGAGGACGTCACTTAGTGAACGAGCGACCTGATTCTCGGCGTGTGCTTGAAGCCACGAATGTGAGCCGGGCCTTCGCGATGCCGGCAGGCGCCGTCGTCGCGGTGCGGGACGTCACGCTGTCGATCACCGAGGGCGAGCACACCGCGGTCAGCGGACCGTCGGGCTGCGGCAAGTCCACTTTGCTGCACATCCTCGGCTGCGTGGACACCCCTTCGTCCGGGGCGTTGGTCTTCGACGGCAAGAACGTCTCGACACTCAACGACCGGGCGCGAAGCTTGCTCCGCCTGCGGCAGATCGGGTTCGTCTTCCAGCGCTTCTTTCTGTTGCCGATGCTCACGGCCGCCGAGAACGTGGAGCTGCCGCAGGCCGAGGCCGGCGTGGCCAAAGACGCGCGGCGCCGCCGCACCCTCGAGTTGCTGGAGTACGTCGGCCTCGCCCAGCGCGCCGATCATCGACCGTCGCAGCTGTCCGGCGGCGAGATGCAGCGCGTCGCCATCGCACGCGCGCTCGCGAACCGCCCGCGCCTGCTGCTCGCGGACGAACCGACGGGCGAGCTCGACCAGGCCACCGGCGAGCAGGTGGCCTCCCTCCTCGACCGCGTCAACGCCGGGGGCACGGCCCTCGTCATCGTCACGCACGACCCCGAGCTGGCCGGTCGTGCCCGGCGCATGCTGACGATGAAGGACGGGCGGATCGAGCAGGAGGTGACGCGATGATCGGGCGCCTGGCGGTCCGGTCGCTCACGGCGCATCCGGTGCGCAGCGCGGTGCTCGCGGCAGGGTTCGGCGTCGGCGTAGCCGTCATGGCGATCCTTCTCGGGGTTGCGGAGATCGTGCTCGAACAGTCCCGCGCGCCGGCGCTCGCCGGCGGCGGTGATGTGGTGATGCTCCTGGGGCCGCAGGTCCCAGGGCGGCTGGTGCTGTCGGGTCCGCTGCAGACCGACGCGCTGCGTTCCCGCATCAGGACGGCCGCGCCATCGCACTACTCGACGCTGTATCTCATGCATCGAGGAGAGATCACCCCCGTTGCGGCCCGCGGCGGGATTCCCAGCCTCGAACGGGCTGTCGGCGATGCGGAGACCAGCACGATCGGCGATTGGCGCGACTCGCCAGAGGACCTCGCGTGGACGCAGGACACGCCCGAAAAGGTGCTGCGCCAGATCGACCGTTTCCATCCCATCCCCGACGCGCCCGACTGGTCCGGGTCGTGGGCGGAATGGCTGTACTTCAACGGCCGGACGGCCGATGCGCGGTTCTACCTGACGTTTCTCGTCGGCCCGGCCACCGCCGATGGCCGCCGGACGGCCGGCGTCCGCCTGCAGCTCGATCGCAATGGCCGCGTTGAGACATTCACCGAGAGCCAGCCCATCACGGATGCCGAGGCGCAGCAGGCCCCGGACCTGACGATCGGCGCCAGCTTCGTCCGCCTCGAGGGCATGCGCTATCGCATACACCTGGACCTGTCCGGCGAGGACGGTCGGCGGATCCGCGGCGATCTCACGATCGAGGCGTCGGCCGGGCGGCTGGTGCCGCCGCTCGAGATCACGGGCGCGCGCGGCTGGCGAACCGGATACGTGGTGCCGGTGATGTCCGGACGCCTCGACGGTGCGCTCGACGCCGACGGTGAGCACATCTCGTTCGCAGGAGGCTCCGGGTACCACGATCACAACTGGGGTTTCTGGCAGGGTGTGTCGTGGCAATGGGGCCAGGTCCAGCAGGGTGACCTGTCAGTCCTGTACGGCCGCGTGTTTCCGCCGCCAGAGGCTGCTGATCCTGCGCGCGTTCGTGGCTTCGTGGGCGTACTCGGCCCCGACGGCCCGCTCGCGTACGCCGCCAATGTCACCATTACCGAAACCAACGACGAGCGCGGACAACCGCGCACGGTGCTGGTCAGTGCCCGTGGCCGTGACCTCGATGTCGAATTGGCCTTCGAGGTCGAGTCGGCGGTGACGACGAGAGCGGCCGGCTCCGGACTGCTGGCCAACGGCATGGACTTTCTCCAGCTCCGCGGCAACTACACCGTCGAGGGCCATGCCGGCAGCCGCACGCTGAAGTTCACCGCGCCCGGCAGCGCCGAAACGTTCAGAGGCCGCTGACCGCCAGCGCTCGTCGCGCGGCGATCTGCGCGCGACGGCGTCTGAGGCGCAGCGATTCGAGCGTCTGCTCGAGCGGCAGGCGCACCTGGATCGTCTGCGCGGTCCCCCGGCGTCTCCAGATTTCCTCGCGGAAGCATTCGAAGCAGAGCGTTCGCGGCCGTTCCACCAGCGGATCGGCCTGGTCGGGCCGGAACCCGTAGCGCGCCTCGCGAGCCTGACACCCGGCGCACAACACAGGTTTCCGTGGGGCCCGTCTCTGAGGACGGGGGCGGTCGGTCCATCGCTGGTCGAGTGCGAGCTGTGCTGCCATGAGGCCTCCTTCTTCTTGGACGGGGCCTGCGCCCCACTCCAGTCTAGAAAGGCCCTGTGACAGACTAGGTCACTGATGGCGGCACCTTCGGATATCGGCGGTCTCTTCCAGGTTTCCCTCGTCGAATGACTGGCCGCCAAAAGAGGCGAGCGCCTCTGGCCCCGCTGGTGCCACGCAAGGGAGGCGCTCCGCGCGGCACCGGGCGGAGCCGCGTCATCCCCTTCCGTCAACGAGCCGAGCTGGGCCGCCCGAAAAAGCTGGATGCTGCCGGAAAGAGGCGGGAGCGTCAGGAGGCGCGCAAGGCACAGCGCGCGGCGGCAGCCGAGACGCTCCGCGACGCCGAACGCGCGTTGCGCGACGCACGCAAGGGGGCCGCGCACGCCGAATCGGCGCTCAGGGCAGCGGCCGCCCGCGTCAAGACCGCCGAGAGAACGAAGGCCGCGTTGGAGAAGCCCTTTGAGGAAGCCGCCGCCGCCGCTGACGACGCGCGGAAGAAGGCTCGCCACGTCGCGGCAGCGGCTGAAGAGGCCGCTCAGGCCATCGCCGATGCGGAGCGCGCGCTCGATCAGGCGCGCCGCGCGCTGGATAAACTTTCCTAGTCTTCTGACAGGCTCGCGCCGGGCCCGACACCCATCTCGCCGGACCACCGCTCCGCGCCCGGCACCTCAACTCCGAACTGGTCGAGCATCCGTGCGACCGTGTGCTCGACGATGTCGGCGAGAGAGCGGGGGTTGTTGTAGAAAGCCGGCATCGGCGGCAGGATGACGGCGCCCATCCGCGACAGCTTCAGCATGTTCTCCAGGTGAATGTCGCTGAGCGGCGCCTCGCGCACGCCGAGCAGCAGCTTGCGGCGCTCTTTCAGCACGACATCCGCGGCGCGATGAACGAGGCCATCGCCGTGGCCATGTGCGATCGCGCCAAGCGTCTTCGCGCTGCACGGCACGACGATCATGCCCGCCGTCTGGAACGAGCCGCTCGAAATCGCCGCCCCCATGTCGCCCGGCGCGTACGCCGTGTGGGCGAGGGCTTCAACCTGCTCGCGTGAGTACGGCGTTTCGTGGACGAGCGTGCGGGCGCCCCATCGGCTGATCACCAGGTGCGTTTCGACGCCAGACTCTCGCAGACGCTCGAGCAGCCGGACACCGTAAATCACTCCGGTCGCGCCGGTGATACCGATGATGAGGCGCATAGGTTTGGGCTCTGAGCGTTGGGGCTTCAGCCGCAACCGAATGCTACCATCGAGATCGTGTTCAAGCGCCAGATAACCGGATCGGTCATCTGTACCTCGTGCGGCGTGCTCGTGGGCGTCAACGAAGAGCAGTGCTACAACTGCGGCCGGCGCAACCCGGGGCTCTGGGGCTTCGCGCCGCTCCTGCGGTCGTTCGGCGGCGACATGGGGTTCGTGCCCTTCGTCATCGGCACGTGCGCGGTTCTCTACGCCCTGAGCCTCCTGGCTTCCCGTGGGAACGTCGGCATGGGCGGGCTGTTCTCACTCTTCTCGCCGAGCGTCCAGAGCCTCTTCCTGTTTGGCGCCAGCGGCGCCGTCCCCGTGTTCGGCGCCGATCGGTGGTGGACGGTGCTCAGCGCAGGGTGGCTGCACGGCGGCGCGTTGCACATCCTCTTCAACATGATGTGGATCCGGCAGCTCGCGCCCGCCACCGCGAGCCTGTACGGCCCCGGCCGAATGGTCATCATCTACACAGCCGCCGGCGTAGCCGGCTTTGCGCTCAGCTCGTTTGCCGGCGCGTACCTGCCGAGTCTCCTGTTCGGTATGCTGCGGGGCGGCCAGTTCACCGTGGGCGCATCGGCGTCGATCTTCGGCCTGCTCGGCGCGCTCGTCTACTACGGCCGCCGCAGCGGCAGCCGCATGGTCGGGAGCCAGGCGCTCACGTACGTGCTGATGCTCGGATTTTTCGGGTTCATCATGCCCGGCGTGGACAACTACGCGCACGCCGGCGGGTTCGGCGGCGGCTACCTGGCGGCACAGATGCTCGATCCGCTCAAGCCAGAGCGGATCGATCACATCGCCGTCGCGCTGGCGTGCCTCGCTGTCTCGGTGCTCGCCGTGGTCGCCTCCGTCCTGCACGGATTCCAGTTTTTTTGATGGCCGTCGATCCGGTCTGGGCCGAGTATTACCGCGACGAGATGGACGCCGCGTGGCTGTACCGCCTGCTCGCCAGCTACGAACGTGAACCGGCGCGGCGGGGAATCTTCGAGCGGCTCGCGACGGTCGAGGACGCGCACGTGGAGCGGTGGCGCGGCCTGTTCCAGGCGCAGGGCAGCGACGTCCCCTCCCATACACCGTCGCTGCAGACCCGCGCGCTCGCCTGGACGGCGCGCGTCTTCGGCTCCTCCGCCGTCCTCCCGATCATCGTCCGGCAGGAGACCCGCGAGGTCGGGTCGTACCTGCGCCTGGCGCAGCGATCGCGCCAGCAGTCGACGCAGGCCGCCGCGATGGCCATCGCCACCGAGTCGGCCGAGCACGCGCAGAACCTCTCCGAGTCAATGGGCCGCGAGGGTGAACCGTGGCACGCCACGGTCGGCTCGGGTTATCTCCGCAGCGTGGTGTACGGCTTCAACGATGGGCTCACCGCGAACTTTGGCCTGGTGGCCGGTGTGATCGGCGCCAACGTCGCGCCGCGATTGGTGATCGTCACAGGACTGGCCGGCGTACTGGCGGACGCGCTGTCGATGGGCGCGAGCGGCTATCTTGCCGCCAAGAGCGAGGGCGAGATGGCGGCGCGGCAGATCGCAATCGAGAAGGAAGAGATTCGGCTGATGCCGGACCTCGAGGAGCAGGAGCTGGCGATCATCCTCGAGGCCAAGGGGCTGGCGCCGGACCGCGCCAGGGAAACAGCCCACGCGATGATGGCCGACCCGCAGCGGGCGCTCGATACCAAGGTGCAGGAGGAGCTTGGCATCCGGCCGCCCTCCGTCACGCCGCTGGTCGACGGTGTCGTCACGGGGACCGCCACGGCGTGTGGCGCGATTATCCCGCTGATCCCGTTTTTCATCATGGAAACGGGCCAGGCCATCTGGGCCTCTCTCACAGTCGCCATGCTGGCGCACTTTGCCGTTGGGGCCGCCCGCAGCATCTTCACCGGCCGCGGCTTCTGGACCAGCGGCCGCGACATGTTCCTGGTTGGCTTCGGCGTGGCCGCGGCCGGCTATCTCATTGGCGGCCTGCTGATGGCGCCATGAATCCGGCGCGAACAACGCTTATCTGGAGCTTTACCGTGGGCGAGTATGCTGCGTACACACCAGTCTGGACGCGCATCGCGCTCGTGGCGCTGACCGGACCGGCGATGGTCGCCGGCGCCGCGGTCCGCGCCAGGGCGGCACGGTATTCGTGATATTTACCGTAAGGGGATCAACGTGAGACTTGCCTATCAGGGGGAACCGGGCGCCTACAGCGAAGCGGCCGCACTGCTCTTCTCGCCGCATGCGGAAACTTTGCCCTGCAAGACCTTCGACGAGGTCTTCAGCGCCGTGATGCAGAACCGAGCCACGCACGGCGTCCTCCCGATGGAGAACTCCATCGGCGGCACGATTCACCGTAACTACGACCTGCTCGTCGACAACGAGATCGCCATCACTGGCGAGGTTGAACTCGACGTGGTCCATTGCCTGCAGGCGTTGCCGGGCACGAAGCTCGAGGACGTGACCACCGTCTACTCGCATCCCCAGGCGCTGGCGCAGTGCGAGCGTTACCTCAAGGAACTCGGCGCGACCGTGGAAGCGGTCTACGACACGGCGGGAGGGGCCAAGCTGGTTGCCGAGCAACGGCTCACGGGCGCCGCCGCGCTGGCGTCACGCCGCGCCGCGGAGGTGTTCGGCCTCGAAGTCATCCAGGAGGCGGTGCAGGACTTCGAGTTCAACATCACCAGGTTTTTCGTTGTCGGCGGCGCCGTACCCACCGACGCCGACAAGACGACGATCGTCTTCGCGCTGCCCAGCACCCCGGGGTCGCTCTTCAAGGCGCTCAGCGTCTTCGCGCTTCGCGACATCAATCTCAGCAAGCTCGAGAGCCGTCCGATGCGGGGGCGTCCCTGGGAGTACCTGTTCTACGTGGACATCGATGCCCGGCGCGACGAGCTCCCCTTGGCCCGCGCCCTCACCCAACTGGGCGAGTTCGCGAAATGGAGCCGGGTGCTCGGAACGTACAAGGGTTGGGAACGGGCGAAACACGTTCACGTCTGAAAGCCCCGCCGCCGGACACTACGACGCCGGTGCCGAACCGTCGGCGGCCACCGGCGGTGGTGTTGGAAACGGCGCAGGCGTGGGCACCGGCCCTGGCGCAGGGAGCGCCGGCGACGGCCCTCGTTCAGCGGGAAGGTCTTCCTCCGCCGACGTGCTTTCCCCTGCCGGCGGACTCGCCTGCCCCATGCGATCCAGAATGATCCGCTGACGCGCCAGGAGCCGCGCGGTTGGACGCGCGGGACTGTGCAGCCGCGGGTTGATGATGGCACCGGCGAGCAGCGCCGACTGTTCCGCGTTCAGCGCGGAAGCTGGAATTCCGAAATAGGTACGCGCCGCCGCGTCAGCCCCCCAGATGCCGTCGCCCCACTCGATCACGTTGAGATAGATCTCGAAGATCCTGACTTTGGGCAACGCCGCTTCGAGCCGGCGCGCGATGATGAGTTCGCGCAGCTTCCGCAGCGGATCCCGCGACGAGGACAGGTAGAGATTCTTGGCCAGTTGCTGCGTAATCGTGCTGGCGCCTCGAATCGGCACCCCCTCTTCCCAACTGGCTCGAATGGACTCGCGGATCTCGTGGACGTCGATGCCGTCGTGCTCCCAGAACGCTGCATCTTCCGCCACCAGCACGGCACGCGTCAGGGTCCCGGACACGGCGGAGTACGGCACCCATTCCTGCACACGCCGCATGGTGCGCCCCTCCCGCGCCGCTTCGACGGCCCGCTGCCCCATGAAGGCGGTGGACGAGGGGTTGGTCGTGGCGAGGACGCGTACATCGGGCAGCGTCAGGTAGACGTAAGTCAGGAGAGCGAATCCGACTGCGCCGGCCGCGACAGCGGCTCGGACCAGACGCCGGCGGAACGTGCCCGCCCCGTCACCCATCCGCTAGCCACCATCCACTAGTACCTCGCCGCAGTGGATCTGACCGGTTCACGCGGCGGCTTTGGCCCGACCAGCGGGTTGCGGATACACACGGCCGAGCTTTTCGCGAGCACGGTCGACTGTAAACATCCAGTGGATGCGCGCCTTCTCGTCATTGCGCCGTTGCTCCCATGCCGCGATCTCCTTGATGAGGATCGCCTTGGCAGGGATCCGACGATCGAGGCACTGCTTGACCATCACGCCGATTTCGATCTCGACCATGTTGAGCCAGCTGGCGTGTTTCGGCGTGAAGTGAAACTCGAGCCGACGGAGAATCCGTCGTGCCTCGGCGGGATCGAAGGCGTGGTAGAGCGCTGCCGCTGAATGTGCCGAAAGATTGTCGAGCACCACACGGATCCGTTCGGCCTCCGGGTAGTGCTCATCGACGAGATCGCGCATGCACTCTGCGAAGTCGACGCACGTGCGTTGGTCGGTGACCTTGGCATGTCGCCAGGGGCGATTCACGTCTACGAACATGAAGACATTCGCCGTGCCGTTGCGCACGTACTCGTAGTCGACTCGTCTGGGCTTCCCGGGCTTGGCCCGAATCGGGACACGCGCTTCGCCGATCAGTTGCCGGGGTGTTTCATCGAAGCCGACGACCGGTCGCCGCGGATCCGGCGGCTCGGCGTAGAGATCGAGGACGTCTTCCATTCGCGCCACGTACTCGGCGTTGACCGTCGGAATGCACCACATCTTCTCCTGCCACGGCTTCAGCGCCATCTCGGCAAGCCGGCGACCCACCGTGTCGCCCGACAGGGCCTCGTGCGAGGTGAGTCGCACCATCTCGCGGGCCAGGAGATCCAGTGTCCATCGCGCACGCCCGGAGGGTGGATGTGAGCAAGCGACCGCGACCAGGAGGGCTTCATCGCTGGCGCCGAGCTTGCGCGGCGCGCCGGGACGGGGCACTTCGCGGAGCGCTCGGTCCAGTCCTTCCTCGACGAAGCGTTGCTTGGTCCGGTACACGGTCGACGTGCCGACACCAACGTTGAGCGCGATCATCTCGTCGGTGGATGTGGCGTCCGCGGCGAGGAGAATCTGCGCCCGCTTGATCTTGCGAACCGCCCCCTGGCCGCCGCTCACAAGCGCCTGAAGCTGTTGCTGTTCATCGTAGGTCAGCGTGATGCGATAGCGTATGTGCATGGACATCTTGGATCACCTTCCCGATCCCGTGTCCAGCCGTTCATCACCGAGATTCACCCAGAAGCAGGGCCAGTACCTAGCCTTCCTCTACACGTACACGCTCCTTCACCGAACGCCACCGGCCGAAGCGGACTTCCAACGGTTCTTTCAGGTCACGCCCCCGGCCGTCCACCACATGATCGTCGAGCTTGAGCGGCGCGGTCTGATCAGTCGGGTTCCACGCCAACCCCGGACGATCAAGCTGTTGTTGTCGGCAGAGGAACTACCCTCGTTGCAACCGATCAAAACCACTGCGGCAAGGTACTAGCCGCTCACCACGATCTTGATCCGTGTGCCCGGCTGCGGCTGAGAGTCGGGCGTTGCCTTGTTCATGATCGCCAGCGTCGCAGGCGTCACCACGGCGCCCGATGTCTCGTTGATCGACGCCCATGTGTCTCCGGCGCGCACGACGTACAGATCGACACGATTCGGATGAATGTCCTCGGCCTCGGCGGCCGACAGGCTCTGGAACGAGCGGATGCTGGCGACAAAGGCCCCGTCGGTCTGCTCGAAGCCATTTCGCGGCACGAGCCCGACGACTACGTAGACGTCGCCGTCGTGCATGATGTGCGCGGCGCGGGCGACCACGGCGCCGAGGCCCTGGACCTGCCCCTGGTAGACCCCCATGTACGCATCGAGGCCGTTGATCGAGGTGCGCTCGCCCTCCGAGACGCCGAACCCGGCGCTCCGCATGCTGTTGCGCGCGATCTCCTCGAGGTCCCTTCCCTGGGGCTGTTCGACGGCCTGCAGGAACATGAAGATGTCGGCGCCTGGCGCCTTGGCCGCCACCTCCTGCGGGCTGTTCGCGATCTCCCACTGGTCGGGAAAATCAATCCGGAAGCGAAGCACCGGGTGCAGAAAGGTGCTGCCGCGGGCCAGCCCCTGTTCCGGATTGTCGCCGTAGAGGATGCCGTCGATCCGCCGCAGCCACGCGTCGCGGTTCGTGGAAAAACTGGCCCCAGCCGGCGTGAGCTGATCGACCGTGGGCTGAATCTCTGTCACGCGGGACAGCGGCTCCGGATGCGTCGACAGCCAGTTGGGCACGCCCCGCCGGTCGCCGGCCGCCTCGTCGAGTCGGCCGAGCGTGGAGAGAAACGCCGGCACTCCCGCCGGATCCCACCCGAGCGTCGACTCATACCGCGCGCCAAGCTGGTCCGCCTGCAGCTCGTCGCCGCGGCCGTACCTGAGGAACAGGACGCCGAGCGCCTGGCTGGAGACCTGGCCGAACGGCCGCGCGGCCGGGACGAAGGCCCCGAGCGCGAGCAGACCCACCTGCCCCGAGATCTGCCGCGTGTACTGCTGCGCCGAGTGGCGCGCCGTCACGTGGCCGATCTCATGACCGATGACGCCGGCGAGTTCGGCCTCGCTGTCGAGGAACGGCAAGATGCCACGCGTGATGTAGATGCCGCCGCCCGGCACCGCAAAGGCGTTTACCGCGGGGACGTCGACGATGGTGAAGCGCCACGGCAGAAGTGGGCGCTCCGAGATCGCCGCCATGCGCTGGCCGATCTCGGCGACGTAGGCCTGCAACTCGGGATCGTTATAGACCCCCATCTCCTCTTTGATCTGGGGATCGGACTCCTGCGCAATGCCGATCTCCTGCGCTTCGCTCATGAACGACAGCTCGCGCCGACCGGTCACGGGGTTCGTGGCGCACGCGGCAACCAGCGCGAGAAGCACGACCGGGGCGATGAGGCGTACGGTCATGGCAGTCAATCGTCCAGACGTCACATCTTCTCAAGCGCCCCAAGCGCATCGAGCTCTGTGCGCAGCAGGTCGATCGCCTGCGGCGACGCGGGGCGCAGGGGCGGGCGGGGAGGCCCGGCGGCAAACCCCATCAGCTCGAGCGCCGCCTTGAGGCCGGGTACGCCGTGAATCGCGCCGACGGAACGGGCGAGCGGCATGAGGCGGCGCTGCAACGCGCGCGCCTCGTCCAGGCGCCCTTCGTCCACCAGCGCCTCCATGCCCACGATGTCGCGCGGCACCAGTGCGGCAAGCGCAAGGACCGCCCCGTCGCAGCCGGCGCACAGGGCGTGAAACAGTGTCGCCGCGGATCCCGCCAGCATCGTGAAGTCGTCGGGCGTCCGTGCGACGTACTCGGTAATCAGGCCGACGTCGCTGCCCGATTCCTTCATGCCGACGATGTTCGGATGTAGCGCGAGCGTGGCCACGGCGTCGACTGCGAGGGTCACGCCCGTAAACATCGTCACGTTATAGAGCAGCACCGGCACCGGCGAGGCATCGGCCACTTCGGTGTAGTGGCGCACGAACACGTCGGTGGTCATCTGCGATTTGAAGAACGAAGGCGTCCGCACGAGCACGGCGTCAGCACCGGCCACGGCGGCCCGCCGTGTGGCGGCGATGGTGGCGGCGGTTGATTCGCGCCCCGTCCCGGCGATCAGCGGACGGTCACGCGGCACTTGGCCGCGAACGATCTCGATGACCCAGTCCGCCTCGGCATCGTCAAGCTGCGGGGCCTCGCCGTTGGATCCGAGCACTACAACCCCCGTCAGCGGCGTGGTCATCCACCTCGCGACATTGCGGCGCATCCCTGCATCGTCGATCGTGCCGTCGATACTGAACGGCGTGACGATCGGCGTGAAGACACCGCTGAAGGGCATCATGGCTCCAATTGTACAGGCGCGCGGCCCGTTCCCTGTACCGCCAGGTTCACGGCGAGGACGACGACGAAAATCGCGGCGGCAGGCGCCAGCATCCACGGCGCTTCGGCCAGCAGCGCGACGTTGGACCCGTCCTGCAGCATCGTCCCCCAGGTGGGCACCGTATCCGGAAACCCGAGGCCCACGTACGACAGGGTCGCCTCGGCCAGGATGAAGGCCGGCAGGAGCAGGGTGGCCTGCACCGCGAGATAGCCCCAGGCGGCAGGCAGCAGGTGCCGCGAGAGCAGACGCCACGGACCGGCGCCAAGCGCCTGTCCCGCCACCAGGTAGTCGCGCTGCCGCTCGGACACCACGATCGCGCGGACGCCGCGGGCAACGACTGGCCATCCCAGCAAGGCGAAAATGGTCCCGAGCAGGACGAACACCGTGGCTGGAGGCAGGATGAGCGGCATCACAGCGCGGAGCGCCAGCGCGACGTAGATGGCCGGCAGGACGAGCACGAAGTCGGTCATCCGCGAGAGCAGTTCGTCCACGATCCCGCCGGCGTAGCCGGCGATCCCGCCTACGAGCGCGCCAAGCAGCAGCGCGAGCACCGTGGCGGCGGCGGCGAGAGCCAGCGAGGCTCTGGCGCCGTGGAGAAGCCGGGAAAACGTGTCGCGGCCGAACCCGTCCGCGCCCAGCAGGAGAAGCGGGCTCGCGTCCCCGCCCGGAGCGGAAACCAAGCGACCATCCGTAAACCATTGCAAAGGCAAAGGGTGCAGCCTGTCCTCCTCGAACCTTCGCTCGAGGCGGTTCACCAACCGCTGCGGGTAGAAGAAGGGGATCCTGGGCCCCCCTCGGAACAGGTGCACGGGCGTCGGCGGCGCGTACAGGAAGCCGGCAAAGCTCCGATCCGGCGGATTCGGCGCCAGCCAGGGCGCGGCCAGCGCGACGAGCGCCACCAGCGCGAGCAGGAGGTGGCCGGCACGCTTCATCGGGCTTGGCGCTCTCCGAGTTTCTCTCCGACGCTTGGGTCCGCGGCGGCCAGCAGCAGGTCGCCCACCAGGCTCCCGAGCGCCAGCAGCAGGCCGCCCATCGCGGCGCATCCGGCCACAAGGTAGATGTCGCGGGCGCGTAGCGCCTCGTACATCAGCCGCCCGAGGCCCGGCCATGCGGTGACGAACTCCACGACGAACGACCCCGACAGGAGTGCGCCGATCGCGAGCCCGTACACGGCACAGATCGGCCGCAGCGACACGCGCCATGCGTGCCGCACGATGACGTCGCGTGGCGCCACGCCTCGCGCCACGGCCGCCAGCACGAACGGCTGGCCGAGCGCGGCGCTCATCGACTGCGCCTGCAACCGCTCGAAGGTGGCGGCGATCGGCAGCGCGAGCGCCAGCGCCGGCAGCGGTAGATGGACCGCGACGTCGATCAGCCAGGTAGCCCACCGCGGATCGACCGCGTCGGCCGACGTCATCCCGCCGGATGGAAACCAGCGGGTCGTCACCGCGACGAACACGAGGAGCAGGGATGTGAGCAGCGGCGGCACCGAGAGACACACGAGCGAGACGGCCCGAACCAGGGCGGCGGCCGCTCCCCGACGGCTACCGGTGAAGATGCCCAGCGGGATACCGAGGACCGTGGCGGCGACGAGAGCGACGAGGGCCAGGACGGCGGTGTTGGCGGTGGCGCGCCCGATCAGGCTGCGCACGGGGCGGTTGTAGAGGAACGATTCGCCAAAATCGAACCGCGCGGCGCGCGAGACCAAGACGGTCAACTGCCCGGCCGGGCTGCGATCGAGGTCGAACCGGGCGCGGGTCGCGGCAATCTCGCTGGCGCTGGCGAACGGCCCGAGCTGCGCGGTGACGTCCCCCGGCGCCAGCCGCGCCAGCAGCAGCGCGGCCGACGAGACGACGACGAGCACCGCCGCAAACAGCAGGCGGCGCGCGAGAAATCTCATCAATTCGTGACGCTGAGGCTATCGGCGTTCCAAAGCACCGGGGGCCGAAGCACCGACGGGACGACACCCTGGAGTCGCGGGCTGTGAGCGTAGTACATGCGCGGCGCCGCGAAATACAGCACCGGCAGGTTCTCTGCGAAGATGCGCTGGACGAGATTGAACTGCTGCCGGCGCCGGTCCGGATCGAGCGTCGCCGCCTGCTCGAGCATCAGCGTGTCGATGCGCTGCTCCCACTCCGTCGCAGCCGCCCGCTGCGCCATGTTCCAGAGGTGCGCGGAGCCGGAGCTGAGCCAGAAGTCCATGTTGCCAGCCGGGTCGAAATCCGTAGCTAGCGGTCGGAAGTACATGGCGTCGTAATCACACGCCAGCAGACGCTGGATCATGGTGCCGAACTCGAGCGGCGCGATGTCGAGTGCAATCCCGATGCCGGTCAGCTCCTCGCGGAGCACCGATGTCCCACGCTCGTACCAGCCGATGCCGCGCTGCGTGATGACCGTGAACCGCGCCTCCGTGCCTGATTCGTCCTCCACGACTCCGTTGCCGTCGCGATCCTCCAGGCCAATCCTCCGCAGCAGCGCCCGCGCCCGGGCGTCGTCATGGAGGTACCGCGGAAGGTCTGGCCAGAACCACCGGGCGTTGCCGGGCGTGACGGGCCCCCACACGGGCACGGCGGCGCCCAGGAAGACTGTCTCGGCAAACACTTCACGATCGACCGCGTGCGAGATCGCCTGGCGGAACTCGGGCCGCTGCACGAAGGCGGCGCGCGGATCGGCGCGCGTGGCGTCCGGCTTCAAGCAGAACCAGAACGCGTCGGCGTCGGGGCCGATCCCAAGCTCGATCAGCCGGAGTTGCCCGTCTTCCTCGGCGCGGCGGATTGGCTGGTAGTCTTCGGGCCGCAGCTCGCTGGAGGTGAGGTCCGTTTCGCCCGACTGGATCCGCAGCAGCTCCGCGTTCTGCTCCGGCACGATTTCCAGCACGATGCGATCGAGATAGGGCAGCGTCGTGCCGTCGTCCGCCGTGCGCCAGTAGCGTGGGTTGCGATCGAGCACCACGCGTTGCCCCGGCTGGTACTCGCGCAGCACGAAGGGGCCGGTGCCGACCACGTCGGTCGGCGGGGTGCTGGTGTTCCAGGCAGCCGCGAAGGTGCCGGCCTCGAGCGCCGCCTCGAGCTTGTGCTTCGGCAGGATCGGCAGGCCGTCGAGCAGCCGCAGTCCCGGACCCGACGGCTCGGCGAAGGTGAGCACCACCTCCTGGGGACCCGGCGCGGTACCTCGGAGCGGCTGCCCGCCCGCCAGGAGGCTGCCGGCGAGCACACTTTCCACCTTCGGGTCGTACACCGCCCGCAGCGAAAAGAGCACGTCGGCAGAGGTAAACGGGGTGCCGTCGGACCAGGTTACGTCGGGCCGGAGGTGCAGCGTGTGTGTCCGGCCGTCCGCGCTCGACTCCCACGTTTCGGCCAGCCAGGGTTCCAGCTCGAAGGTCGCGCGGTTGACGCGCACCAGCCGGCCCTGCATCAGGAACGTCAGGACTTCGGTGGTCTGGTCGCGGGCGATGAAGCGGTTGAAGGTGCGCGGCTCGGCACGAATCGACGCGACGATCTGCCCGCCACCGGCGCCGTCAGTGGCCGGCGAAGACGAGTTTCCCAGACGAAGAACGAGCACAAGGGCGGCGAGCAGGCCCGCCGTCGCGAGGACGCCAACCAGGCGAGGAGCGCTGACCTTCACTTTTTGGCTACCCAGGCCAAGATCTTGGCCGCAATCACAAACCGTGCAGATTTCAACACATTAGTGTGCAGATTGCACAACGTGTTGCGGTCGCCGCGCGGCCGCGTGGGCCAAGCATTTGGCTGCCCCAGCGGATCCGCGTCCGCGCCGCCGGTCGTACCAAGTCGATCTAACAACCATCTCGTCAGTCCTTTACGGCGATACATTGCCCCGCGCCTGGCGTTGGCACCATCCCTGCCATTGCAAGGGACTCTGATGATGCCAATCGCACCACATATCGAGCGAACGCCCCTCACCGACCTACGTCTCGGACGCAGTGTGTCGATCGAGCAGGCCGGGCGCCTGCTGAACGTGTCGCGGCGCACCGTGTACAACCGCATTCGCGAGGGCCGGCTGCAGACAATCCGCACGCTTGGCGGGTCGCAGCGGGTACTCGTCGAATCGCTCTACGGCCTTGGCTTCCGGCCACAGGCGTTTTCCACCTCCGCATCGGCCGCAACCTTTGCCATCCGATCGGTCCGTATCTAGCGAGAGTCCCCTAATGGCACACGAACAACGGACGGCAACATCAGCGGCGCGGTCGAAGGCGTTGGCCGCGCTCGTCTGCGTCGCGGCGCTGATCGTGTCCGTGAGTCAGGTCATCCGACCCGACGAGGCCGCCCTACCAAACCAAACCGTCGGACTCCCGCGCCCCACGATTTCTTTGGACAGCCTTCTGCGAGAAGGAGAATGAGTTATGTCCAAGGGAAAACAGCACGAGGCTGAGGCCTCGGAGGGAGCCCGGAGGGCGACCGCAGAGGCCTCAGCCTCGTGGGCGCTCGTCGGCACGGGGCGGTGGTCCGCGCGACGAAAAGTCTCCGTGGTCATCGAGGTCCTCAAGGGGGAATCACTCGAGAGCCTCAGTCGTCGCCATGGCGTGACGGCGGCGAAGCTCTCGCAGTGGCGTGACGACTTCGTGGCCGGCGGTGAGGCCCGCCTCAAGCATCGCGAGGTCGCCGTCGAGGGCGCGGACACGCGGCGGCTCAAGCGCGTCGTGGCGGATCTCGCCACCGACAAGGCGTTGCTGGCCGAGAAGATTCGACACCTGGAGGCCGGCCGCCCTTTGGGCTGGTGGAGGTCGAAGCGATGCGTCACGAGACTTCGCCCTCCACCCACCGGCCGTACGGCATCGCCCGCGTCACGCGCGTGTGGCAGGTGCCGCGCTCGACGGTCTACGCGCAACGGACCCGGCGCGCCCGGCCGACGCCGGTGGCCAAGCGCGGACCCAAGCCGCCCCAGTCGGATGCGGCGCTGACGGCCGCGGTCCGGGCCGTGATCGCCGCGAGTCCGTTCCACGGCGAAGGGCACCGCAAGATCTGGGCGCGCTTGCGGGTGCAGGGGCTGCGCACGTCGAAACGTCGGACGTTGGTCGTGATGCGCGCTGCCGACTTGCTCGGCCCTGCGCGGCTGCCCACGCCGGTCGCCGCCCGTCCCCACGACGGCACCATCGTCACCGCCAGTCCCAACGTGATGTGGGGCACCGATGCGACGGCCACCGTGACGCTGGCGGACGGCCACGTCACGATCGTCGGGGCGATCGATCACTGCACGGCCGAATGTGTGGGACTACACGCGGCGAAGTACGGCACGCGCTTCGAGGCGTTGGAGCCGGTGCGCCAGGGCGTCCGAGATCACTTCGGGACGATGGCCGCCGGCGTGGCGAGCGGGCTCACGATGCGCCACGACCACGGCAGTCAGTACATGAGCAACGACTTTCACGCCGAGCTCCGGTTCCTCGGCATCGTGTCATCACCGGCCTTCGTCCGCCAGCCCGAGGGGAACGGCTGCATCGAACGGTTCTTCCGCACCCTCAAGGAACAGCTGCTGTGGGTGCGCCACTTTACGGATGTCGAGGACTTGCAGCAGGCGCTGCGCACCTTCAAGGAGACCTATAACCAGCAGTGGTTGATCGAGCGACTCGGCTTCCGCGCACCCGCCGTCGTCCGTCGCGCGGTTGCGCTCACCACGGCCGCGTGAATACACTCACCCGGCTGTCCAAGAAATCCGTGGCGGTACACCAAACCGTCGGACCAAACCAGGCTATCCGACCCAACGAGGCCGTGCGACCAAGCCAAGCCGTCAGACCAAACGATGTATCGGCGCAGCGCTCTCCGGGACCGCGGTATGCCCGCGTGTCCGCGGATCTCGCGGCGCAACTTCAGGCGGGCAACACAACCGACGCCAGCGTCATCGTGACAGGCTCGCAGGCGACGGTAGACGCGATTGCCGAGCGCCACGGCCTGCGCATCCACAAGCGGCTCGCGTCGGGCGCTGTGCTCGACGTGCCGGCCGGCCAGCTTGACGCCCTGGCTGCCGACAGCGATGTCGATACCCTCTCCAGCAACTACTGCCTGCAAGCGCACATGGCTGTGACCACTGCGGCGATCGGGGCGGACCAGGTGTGGGACGACGGCTTGGTTGCGGGTGCGGCAGGCGTAACCGGCGAGGGCGTTGTCGTGGCGGTCATCGACTCCGGTGTCGCGGACGTGCCCGAGCTAGTCGGCCGCATCCTCGGCAGCGTTGATTTCACAGCGACATCGAAAGGCCAGGGTCAGAAGGTTCGGCTGACGTGTGACGGCGATGAATACACGCCCGCCTCGCCCTCGGGCAACGGCACCGGCGACGACAACGGACACGGCACGCACGTGGCGGGGATCATCGCGGCGGGCGGCGTGAACCGCCACGACGACACACGCGGCGTGGCGCCGGGCGCGCAGATCATCAGCCTCCGGGTGCTCGACGCCAACGGCGACGGCTTCGCCGGCGACGTCGTGGACGCAATCGACTGGACCGTCGCCAACCGCGACCGCTACCGCATCCGAGTGATCAACCTCTCGCTGGGCGGGCCTGTGCTGCAAGCCTGCGCGGACGATCCCGTCTGCCAGGCCGTGGAGCGCGCGTATCGGGCCGGCATAGTCGTGGTGGCGTCGGCAGGTAATTTCGGCAAGGACGAGGCGGGCAACGAAGTCCTGGGCGGCATCACCGTGCCTGGCAGCTCGCCGTTCGCGATCACCGCCGGGGCGCTCAACACGAAACAGACGCCGTGGCGGTCCGACGACGAGGTGACGACGTACAGCTCGCGTGGCGTGACGCAGTTCGACCACCTGATCAAGCCGGACCTCTTGGCGCCGGGCAACAAGATCCGCGGCCTCCTGGCGCCCGGGTCGACGCTGGCAAAGGAACATCCAGAGCTGGTGATCGACACGACCGAAGGCAAGCGGCTTCAGCTATCGGGCACGAGCATGGCGGCTGCGGCGGTGTCTGGGGCCGTGGCTCTGTTACTGCAATCGCAGCAGCCAACGAATCCAGAGTTGATCAGGCAGCTCATTCAGCAGACCGCGAGCACCGTTCCAGAGACCATCGCTGTGCAGGCTGGCGCCGGGAGTTTGAACGTTCGCGCCGCCCTTGAGCTTGATCCGATCCCGTGGACGGTTTAGTTATGCTACTTGAGCCACCTGTGCTCGCCGTTCGAAGGCCGCCGGACTGATGCGGCCGATCGTCGAATGCCGGCGCCGTTGGTTATAGAACACTTCGATGTAATCGAACAATTCCATCTTCGCGTCGCCGTGACTGGCGAACGGGTCTGCGAGCTCGTTCTTGACCGTCGAGAAGAAGCTTTCCATCACGGCGTTGACGCCCCTATAAGTCAAGAAAGTCACTTGGCGATCAGGCTGCGTCTTCGACCACGGTGCGCGACCGATGGTCTTTGATGAGGCCGTTGCAAGCCTCGCGGGCCACGAATCGCTTCAGACAGCGGAGGATGTCCTTCTTGGAAAGGCCCTGAAGCGTCCTGCGGGCGACGTAGTCTATGGTCGGTTGATGCCAGCGCATGCGGACGATGACGATGCGATAGAGCGCGGCATTGGCTTGACGATGCCCTCCTCGAAAGAGACGGTGGCGATTCGTCACACCGCTCGACGCTGGAATCGGACAGACCCCGCACAGTTTCGCGAAGGCGCTTTCGGAGCGGATTCTCGTGGGATTATCACCGGCGACGATCATCATTTCTGCGGCTGAGTCTGGGCCAATCCCGAAGGCCTGCCGTAGCGTCGGGGCGGCGGCGAGGGTGATTGCATCCAGGACCACGTCATGTGCATCGATCTCATCGGTGAGCGCGATCCAACGCGCGGCAATCGCCCTCAGCGCGTGTTTGGTCGAGGCTCTTGTGTCCACGACCTCGCCTGGTTTTAGTCGATGACAACGGTCAATGAGTTTACGATCGGTCAGCGGGTCCAGATCCTCGCGCAGGGCACTCGGGGCGTTGACGATCAGCGTCTTGAGCGTGATGATCGCTGCACTTCTCGCCTTCACGGCGGTATCTCTGGCGACCTTAATCTGCCGTGCCATTTCCGCCGACCCATCTGCCGACTTCGGTACAGCGGTGGAGACACCGGCGAGCACGGAGCGTGCGGCCGCCTCGGCGTCGATCGTGTCACTCTTGCCGTTGTTGCGCCGCTTACGCCGGTCGCAGTGACTCACTTCGACGACACGGACGGCGTGCCGGCGGACGAAACTCGCCAGGCCAACGCCATACGAGCCGGTGCCCTCGATGCCAAAGGCCTCGACGGTCCCCAACCCACGCGCCCAGTCCACCAGCACGGCAGAGCCGGCGCGATCCGCCGAGACCGTGCAGGTCGCGAGTTTGGCACCCACACCATCGATCGCGACGGCGACGTGGACGTGCTTATGGGTATCGACGCCGACGATGACCGTGGCCAACGGTAGAACAGCCGTACTCGGGATTGACATGAAGTCGACCTCTTTCACAGGACTGAGTGTGCCGCCGGGTCAAAGGGAGTGGACAGGACTGTGATGGGTCTCGATGCCAGGCCCCTATTCGGTCACGTCCCCCCAACCAGACTGCGGGTGAGCAGATACCACCCAGCCCGGCCGACAGATCAACGCAAGAACACGAGGTCGGTCATAGTAGGAGTCAGACCGGGCTAAGCGGCAACGCCATCATGCTCACAGTCGTAGCAATTGCCCCGGCGGCTCATGCTGCAGACGATGCCGCGCGCGTCGAGAAGGTCCTGGTAGTCCCCGCTCGCGTACGTGCAGCCCTGGTCGGAGTGATGCAGGAGCCCGAAGTCGGGGCACCGGCGCTTCAGGGCCATCTCAAGCGCCTTGATGGTCAGGTGGCGGTCATTGACGGCACTGAGCGCCCAGCCGACGACGAACCGGGAAAACAGATCGAGGAGCACCGCCAGATAGAGCTTGCCGCTGGTGGCGATGACGAACTCGGGCGTATCCCCGACCCAGCGTTGATTCGGCGCCGCCGCCTCGACCCGCCGGTCGAGCAGATTGGCGGCCACCGGTTGATCGTGGTCGCTCATCGTCGTGTGCGTGTACCGCTTGCGGACCCGGGCTTTCAGGCCTTCTTCCTGCATGAACCGGACGACGCGCTTCCGGCTCACGTGCTCCTGCCAGTCGATCAGATCATCGTGGACGCGCGGACTGCCGTAGTTCCGCCGGCTTTCCGCAAACGAGGTGTGCATGAGCACTTTTAATCGGCGATCGTTGCGGGCATGGAGGGATTCGGGGCGGGCCTGCCACGCGTAGAAGCCACTGCGCGTCACGCACAAACACCGGCAGAGAATCGTCACGGTATGCTCGGCCTTCTTCGCCGCGATGAAGGTAAATCTCATCGGCTCTGCGTCGCGAAGTACGCCGCCGCTTTTTTTAGGATGTCACGCTCTTCCTGGGCGATGCGCAGCTCCTTGCGAAGTCGCACCAATTCCTCGCGGTCTTCCTTCATGAGCCCGCTCTTGCCCTGCGTGCACTCGGCCTGCCCCGCCCGGACCCAGCCGGCGAGCGCAGAGGGCGTCAGGTCCAACTCGCGTGCGACCGCACCAACCGTCCGCTCCTCATCCAGGACCAGCCGTACGGCCCCTGCTTTGAACTCCTCGGTGAACTGTCGTCGTACCCGTCGTCCCGCCTTGCTTGATCCCATTCTGGCCATCGTATCCGCCTCTCGGAAGATGTCCACCAAACCGGATCAAGCTCACGGTGCTCATCCGAGTTAATAGGCGTGGAGGAACAGAGCTCCCCCGAAAGAATCAGTGTCGGGTTCGGCGCCGTGCTGGGCGCCATTCATCGCTAAGCCTTGGGCGACTACTCGGGAGCAACCGCACTCCTTGACAGGATTTCTTCACTTCAATCGAAAACAGCCTCGCAGGTTTCTCCATTCCCGCCCAGAAGAACGACTGACCCGTGGAACGGTTCTGAGCCGGGCAGCGCCGTCATGTGCGGAGAAAAAGCCGTTCTTCAAGGTTACGTTATGGCTTTGTTCGGAGTCACATGGCGGCGCTGGTCGGCGCCAACGAAGCGGCAACACGCGTGAATTCCGGGATCTCCGAAGGCCTCTTCTTCTGAAAGAACCGATTGTAGAATGACGCAGCATGCACCCCGGCGTCCGCTGCGCCCTTTCGTCCGCTCTCCTGCTCCTCGGTCTCATCACGGTCGAGGGACGACAGGCGGGCGTGCAGGATGTTGTCCAAGTTGAGGCGGGCGCCCGCTCGCCGCGCAACGCCAACTACGACATCGACGTGCGTCTCGATCATGCCGCCCGCACGCTGACGGGCCGCGAGACGATTCGCTGGCGCAACATCAGCGCCAATCCCACGCGTGAGCTGCAGTTCCACCTCTACTGGAACGCCTGGCGGAACCGTGAGTCGACGTGGCTCCGCGAGCGGAGTCTGGCCGGCAACTTCACCGCTCCCCGTGACGATGCCTGGAGCTCGATGGACGTGACCCGCCTTCGCGCGCGCACGATCGACGGCGCGGCGGGCGGCGATTGGGCCGAGCTGACGCAGTGGCAGCGCTTTCTCGCCCCGGATGACGGCAATACGGCCGACCGGACGGTGATGGCGGCGACGCTGCCGTGGGACGTGCGCCCGAACGAGACGATCGAGATCGAACTGGACTGGAACGCGAAGGTGCCGCGGCCGTTCGCGCGCACAGGGTACGCCGGCGACTACTACTTCATCGCGCAGTGGTTTCCGAAGCTCGGCGTCCTCGAGGATGCAGGCTGGAACACGCACCAGTTTCACGCCATTGCCGAGTTCTACTCGGACTACGGCGTCTACGATGTCGGCATCACCGTGCCGCAGGGCTTCGTCGTCGGCGCATCGGGCGGCGAGGTGGAGCGCACGGAGAACGCCGACGGTACGGTCACGCACCGGTATCGCGGCGAGGACATCCACGACTTCGCCTGGACGGCGAGCGAGGACTTCATCGACGTGGCGCAGACGTTCGACCACCCGACGCTGCCGTCCGTGGAGATGCGGCTGCTGCTCCGGCCCGAGCACCAGGGACAGGAGTCGCGCCACTTCGACGCCACCGCCGCCGCGCTCAGGTATTACGGCGAGTGGTTCGGCGCCTATCCCTACGATCGGGTCACCATCGTCGATCCGGCCTACCAGAGCCGCAGCGGCGGGATGGAATATCCGACACTCTTCACGGCCGGCGCGCGGTGGCTTGGCCCGGTGGAAGTGTCGCAGCCCGAACGGGTGACGGTCCATGAAGCCGGCCACCAGTTCTGGTACGGCATCGTCGGCAGCAACGAGTTCGAGCACGCATGGATGGACGAAGGGCTCAACACGTTTTCGGAGGCCCGCGTCTCGGACGAAGCCGGGCTGCCCAACCGCGTGGCGGCCCGGTTTTTCGGCGGTTTCATTCCGTGGGTGCTCGACGACATCCGCCTCACGCGCGCCACCGACGGCAACCGGTTGGCCGGATACCGGAACAGCGCGAAAGCGGACGCGCAGTCGACGCCGACGTATCAGTACTGGCCGGGAACCGCGACTGCCGTCTCCTATGACAAGACGGCGCTCTGGCTGCACACGCTCGAACGCCGCCTCGGCTGGCCCGTTCTGCAGCGCATCATGTCCACCTACTTCGACCGGTGGAAGTTCCGGCATCCGCAGCCGGCGGATTTTTTCGCCGTGGTCAACGAAGTGAGCGGACGGGACATGACCTGGTTCTTCGACCAGGTCTATCGCAGCTCCAACGTCTTCGACTACGGTGTCCAGCGGTTCACGAGCACCCGGCCGGGGCCGGATGCGACGACCGACACCGACCAGTACCGCACCATCGTCGTGGTTCGACGGTTCGGGGAGGCGATTTTTCCGGTTGACGTCGTGACAACGCTGCGCGACGGGGAGCGGATCATCGAGCAGTGGGATGGGCGCGACCGTCGCGTCATCTATACCTACGAGCGGCCGTCGCAGGCGCTGTCGGTCGAGGTCGATCCCGAGCGCGTGCTGCTGCTGGACGTGAACTACACGAACAACAGCGCCACCCTCGAGCCGCGCGCGGAGGAGGCGAGCCTCAAGTGGAGCCTCAAGTGGCTCGCCTGGCTGCAGGATCTGATGCTCACGTATGCGTTCTTCGTGTAGCGGCGTGGCTGGGCGGCCGAGCGGCGCGGCAGGTTGGGAGATGGGCGCTTTGGGTGTCACACGTTGATCTTTTCGGCGTGGCGTGACGGGTTCCGGCGGGTGCTACGGGCTCCCGCGGTGCTGGCCGGCGTCTTCGCCGTGACGCTCCTGGCCGCGCTGCCGCTGGCGCTGGCGCTGCGCGGGATGATCGAAGCGGATCTGGGCCGCAGCCTGGTGGCGGGTGAGGTGGCCGATGCGGTGGACTACGGCTGGTGGCGGGAGTTCACGTCGCGGGCGGATGGGCCAGGAACCGCAGCGCTCGGCACGACCTTCTCCCCCGTCATCATCGGGTTCGCCGCCACCCTCGGCAACATCAGCGGTGTGGTGGATGCGCAACGCGAATCGTTCCCGATTACCGCCGCGCTGGCAGTGTACCTGCTGGTGTGGACGTTCCTCTCCGGCGGCATCCTCGATCGCTACGCGCGGCAACGCCCTACCCGGGCGCACGGCTTCTTTGCCGCCTCCGGTGTCTTCTTCTGGCGCTTCCTGCGGCTCGCGCTCGTCGCGGGAGCCGCGTACTGGTTCCTTTTCTCCTACGTCCACGTGTGGCTGTTCGATGATCTGTACGACCGATTGACGCAGGACCTCACCACCGAGCGCGTCGCCTTCGTCTGGCGCCTCGTGCTGTACGCCACGTTCGGCGCGGCGCTCGTCGCGGTCAACCTCGCGTGTGACTATGCACGAATCCGCACGGTGGTCGAGGATCGGCGCAGCATAATCGGGGCGTTCTCGGCCGCGCTGGCGTTCGTCGGACGGCACCCGGCCCGCGTCTTCGGCTTGTACGCCCTCAACGCGCTTGTATTCCTGTCGTTGCTCGCCGTGTGGGCGCTCGCAGCGCCGGGCGCCGGAGCGATGGGGCTGTCGATGTGGCTTGGAGTCGCGGGGACCCAGCTCTTCCTGCTGGCGCGGCTCCTGTTGAAGCTGCAGTTCATGGCGTCGCAGACGGCGCTCTTCCAGCGGTCCTTCGGGCACGCGGCGTACGCGGCCGCTCCCGTGCCGGCCTGGCCGGAATCGCCGGCGGCGGAAGCGATCGGCGGCGGGCCGCAAGGGCCGTCCTACATCCGGTGAGTTAAGATCGTCCATGGTCGCCAGTGGACCTGCGGGGCTCGCACCCGAGATCGACGAATTCCGCAAACAGTTCGAACAGGTCTCCGCTGACGCCGGTGCACTGGTTGCACCCCTCAGCGACGAGCAGTTCTCCTGGCAGCCGGTGCCCGACGCCTGGTCGGTGTCGCAGTGCCTCGATCATCTCAACGTGACCGCGCGCCAGTACCTGCCGGTCATAGACGAGGGGGTCGCCGAGGCGATCCGACGCGGCCTGTACGGCGCCGGCCCGCACTCGTACAACTGGATCGGCCGGCTGGCGGTCTACCTGGTGCAACCAACCACCCGGCTGTGCGCCAGTGCGCCCAAGGCCTTCCGGCCGGAGCCGGGGCGGTCGCGGCACGACGTGGTGGCGGCGTTCCACGCGTACCAGGTCCAGTACGTCGATCGCCTGCACCAGGCCAACGGCCTCGACCTCGCGCGGGCGCGCGTCGCTTCACCGGCGGCGCGCTGGCTCCGGCTGCCGCTCGGGTCGGCCTTCGCCATGATGCTGGCCCACGAGCGCCGGCACCTCGCCCAGGCGCAACGCGTCCTCTCCGCCGAGGGTTTTCCGCGCTGACAGACGACCGCGTCAAGCTCTCCACGGTGCTGTCCGCGATGTCCTACGCGCTGGACCTCACCGAAGGGCAGCCACAGGGGCATGCGGCGCGGAGCTGCCTGCTCGGCATGCGCATCGCCGAGGAGGTCCAGCTTTCCGCTGACGAACGCTCGGACCTCTTCTACGCGCTCCTGATGAAGGATGCGGGATGTTCGAGCAATTCGGCCCGCGTCAGCCAGCTCTTCGGCGGGGACGACCAGGATGCCAAGCGCGGGCTGTGGGAACGCGACTGGCGGAAATGGACCGAAAGGATCGCGTACGCCCTCGAGTACACCGAGCCCGACGGATCGCCCCTCGAGCGGCTGCGCCGCTTTGGCACGCTCGCGCTCGCCGGTCCCTCGAGCCAGCGGGAGCTCTTCGAGATCCGCTGCGACCGTGGGGCCAGCATTGCGCGGGCACTCGGCGTCTCGGAGCCGACGGCCGTGGCTATCCGGGCGATGGACGAGCACTGGGACGGCGGCGGCTACCCGACTGGCCTGCGCCGCGACGAGATTCCGCTCTACGCGCGCATCGTCGGCCTCGCGCAGGTCGTGGAGATCTACTGGCGCCGGGGCGGCGTCGGCGCCGCGCTGGAGGTGGCACGCGAGCGGCGGGGGCGGTGGTTCGACCCGGCGCTGGTGAAAGCGTTCTGCTCGCTGGGCCCCAGCGATCGCGTCTGGTCCAATCTGCGCTCGGAGCCGCTCTCCGACGCGATCGCCACGGCCGAGCCGATCGAGCGCGCGATTCCAGCCGACGAGTCCAGGCTCGATCGCATCGCGCGCGCGTTCGCTCTCGTCGTCGACGCCAAGTCGGCGCTCACCTACGACCACTCCAACCGTGTGGCGGCGATCTCGGAAGCCATCGCCGCAGAGTTGGGTGTCTCAGCGCCGCAGCGCGTTCGCCTGCACCGCGCCGCGCTGCTTCACGATATCGGCAAGCTGTCGGTGCCGAACCGGATCCTCGACAAGCCAGGGAAACTCGACGCGGACGAATGGGAGATCGTGAAGCGGCACCCATACTTCACGCACGAGATCCTGGCGCGCGTGCCGGTCTTCTCGGAATTCGCCTACGACGCGAGTTGCCACCACGAGCGGATCGACGGCCGCGGGTACCACCGCGGGGCCTCTGGCGATGGCCTGTCCGTCTCCGCGCGCATCATGGCGACGGCCGATATCTTCGACGCGCTGTCGGCCGCCCGGCCCTACCGCGGCGCGATGCCGCTCGAGCAGGTGCTCTCGATTATCGGTGAGGGGCGCGGCACGCAGCTATGCCCGGCAACGGTTGACGCGCTGCTCGCGGTGACCCGCCGAAACAACACCGGGCCGGCGGCATCCGCCTAAGCAGGCTTTTCGTGGCCCGCCGGACGCGGCGTACGAGCACGCCCTGCGGGCGGGTGAGACGGGCCTCTACGGCGGACCCGCCAGCACTGACGTCACGATCGCACGGCCGCGACGATGTGACTGGCGGAGATGCCGTAGCGGTCGAGCAACTGGTCGGGCGTCCCGCTGCGGGCAATCTCGCGCACGGCGAGTCGGCGCACCGTAAACCCTTCCAGAGCGATCGCCGCCGCGACGGCATCGCCAATCCCCCCGCCGGCGTAATGGTCCTCGACGGTGATCATCGTGCCCTTCGTGTCGCGCGCGCTGCGCAGGAGCGCCTCCGCATCGATCGGCTGCAGCGAATAGAGATCGATGACACGGATGCTGACGCCCTGTTTCTGGAGTTCATCGTGCGCCTTCAGCGCCTCGAAGACCGTCACGCCGGCGGCAACGACCGTCGCCACGTCGTTCGCGCTCTGACGCAACACCTTCAGTCCTCCGACCTCGAACGACTCGTCTGGCCCGTAGATCACCGGCGTCTTGGGACGTGACGTGCGCATGTACACCGGGCCGGGGTGATACGCCGCGCGCTCGACCAGCCGCTCGGTGCTGACGCCGTCGCAGGGATAGAGCACCGCGATGGTCGGCTGGGCGCGCATCATCGCCAGATCCTCGAGCGCCATCTGCGACGGACCATCCTCGCCAATCGACACGCCCGCGTGCGACCCGGCCATCTTGACGTTCAGGCCGCTGATCGCGGCCATCCGAATGAAATCGTACGCGCGGGTCAGAAAAGCGGCAAAGGTCGAGGGAAACGGGATCGCGCCGCGACTGGCCAGCCCCATCGCCGCGCCGAGCATCGCCTGCTCGGCGATGAAGGTCTGATAGAAGCGCTGCGGGTGCTGCTGCTCGAACTTCTCGCTGAACGTCGAGTTCTTCACGTCCGCGTCGAGCGCGATGATGCGGTCATCGGTGGCGGCGAGTCGGGCGATCGCGGCGCCGTAGGCCTCGCGGGTCGCCACGCTGTCGCCCACCTTGTACGCCGTGGGTCCAACGGTTCCCGGCGCCGCTGGCGCGCGCCGGCCGGCGCCGGCAGCCGTCCTTGGCGGCCGCGGGCGCGGCGCGGGGCTGTCTTCGGGCACCAGCTGCGACTCGAGTTCGGCGAGCGCCACATCCAGCTCCCCACCCTTCTTGAGCGGCTTGCCGTGCCAGCCGCCCTTCCCTTCCATCAGCGAGACGCCCTTTCCCTTGAGCGTCTTCGCCAGGATCATCGTCGGTCGGCCGATCGTCTGCCGCGCCCTGCCCAGCGCGCCGACGACCTCCGCCAGATCGTGCCCGTCGACGACCAGGGCGTTCCAGCCGAACGCCCGCCACCGTGCGGCCAGCGCCTCCAGGTCGTGCTGCCACTGCGTCGGTCCGCTCTGGCCGAGCCCATTGACGTCGGTGATGCCGCAGAGCGAGTCCAGCTTGTCGAACGCCGCCACGTCCGCGGCCTCCCACACCGAGCCCTCCGCGGTCTCGCCGTCGCCCATGAGCACGTAGGTCCGGTAGTCGGACCCGATGCGGCGAGCGTTGAACGCGATGCCGACGCCCGCGCACAAGCCCTGGCCGAGCGACCCGGTGGCCACGTCGGTGAACGGCAGCCTCGGTGTCGGATGGCCCTCGAGGTCCGAGTCGAGCCGCCGCAGCGTCAGCAGGTCTTCGCGCTTGAGAAACCCGGCTTCCGCCCAGGCGGCGTACAGCACGGGCGCGGCGTGCCCCTTCGACAGCACAAAGCGGTCGTTGTCGGGATTTTGCGGATCGTGCGGGTCGTACCGCATCTCTTCGAAGAACAGCGCGGCCACGATCTCAGCCGCCGAACAGCAGGTACTGGGATGGCCGCTGCCAGCTTCGCTGGTGGAGCGCAACGAGTCGATACGCAGGCGTGTCGCGACGTTCATCAACGCGGGCACGTTCAAGGACGTGTGTACTGGCAACGAGAAACCTCCGGACGGGAATTATAATGCCCGGATGCTCGCACTGCGGTACGTGTACGTGCTGGCGCTGGTCATCTGGCTGGGCGGCATGGTGATCCTGGGCGCGCTGGTGGCCCCCACGACGTTCCAGGTTCTCCAGTCGATCGAGCCGTCCGCGGGCCGGGCGCTGGCAGGCGAGGTCTTCGGCGTCACGATCGCCCGCTTCCACTACGTCTCGTATGGAGCCGGCGGCCTTCTGCTCGTCACCCTGGCGGCAATGGCGCTCCTCGGCCCGCGGCCGGCGGGTTATGCGGTGCGCAGCGCACTCGTCGCGTGCATGCTGGCCGTAGCGCTGTACTCAGGCCTCGTCGTGCTCGACCGCATTGATGCCATTCAGCAGGACGTGGGCGGCCTGGCATCGAGCCTGCCCGCCGGTGACGCGCGACGCCTCCAGTTCGACGAGCTGCACCTGCTCTCGACGCGCCTGATGATGCTGAACATGGCCGGGGCGCTCGTGCTCCTGTACTGGGAGGCCAGGGACAAGTAGACCAGGCGCCCGGGCACCGCCGCAGACAGGGTGCTATAGTCGAGACCGTGCCGATGCTCGACGAGATCTCCGAGGCCGTGCTGTCGCGGGAGGAGATCAGGGGGTACCTCGATAGCAGCCATGGCGAGGGCGGGGTCGCCGCGCGCGAGCGGATCCGGGGCTACCTGGAGGAGTTGCGCACCACGCAGCGCTACTCGATCTACCGAGCACTGAAGCATCCGCTCTACCCGATCCTTCGAAAGATCGAGCGGGTGGCCGAACACATCGACGCGGCGCGTGCCGCCACCCGCGCCGGCCGCGTCATCTACGCATCGAACCACAAGAGCCACACCGATTATCTCGTCGAGTTGCTCGTCCTTGATGAGCACGGCGTGCGTCCGCCGATCGTCGCCGCGGGCATCAATCTCTTCGGTGGGCCGCTCGGCCTCCTGCACCGGCATGTCACCGGCGCCATCCCCATCCGACGCAACACCAAGGACCCCGCCTATCTGATGACGCTGAAGGCGTACGTGGCGGAACTGCTGCGAACGCAGGACCTGTTCTTCTACCCTGAGGGCGGCCGCAGCTACAGTGGCGAGATGAAGTCCCCGAAGACCGGCCTCATGCATGCCGCGCTGCAAGCCGAACACCGGCACATGGTCGTGCTGCCAACGGCCGTGGCCTACGACCTGGTGCTCGAAGATCACGTCCTGGCGCGCCAGGGCATCAAGCGCACGCAGAAGCCGTTCAGCCGCGAACTGGCAGAGATGGTGCGCTACGCGGTCGGGTACCGATCGCGGGCATTCGTGACATTCGGCAAACCCATCGCCATCGACATTGATCTGACGTCGCGGCGCGAGGTGCTCGACTTCGCCCATACGGTCATGACCGCGATTGGACGTCTGTACAAGGTGCTCCCGACCGCGGTGATCGCCAACGCGATGCGCCCCTCCATCACCCATCGCGATCTCGAAGGGCGCGCTGATGCCGTGGTCGAGACGCTCAGGGCCAATGGCGCCAACCTTGGTGTCGAGAGCGGTGCCCAAGCGGTAGACGGCGCGCTCGAACTCCTCGAAACACGCGGCGTCGTCGTCGTCGAGCGCGGTCGCGTACGCGTGCGAGACCGCCATGTGCTCCGCTACTACGCGCACACGCTCGATCACCTGCTCGCCTCACCCTCCCGTCGCACACACTGATGTACGCGGGGGCGAAGGCGTTCTTCTACGCCCTGTCCCGCAGCACGATCCTGAAGCGCTTCGCCTCGCGGTACGGCCTGGCGACGACCGACAGCTTCGTCAGCCGATTCGTCGCCGGCGAGACGATCGAGGCTGCCATCGAGGTATCGCGGCGGCTGCAGTCGCAGGGCTTGCTGGTCACGCTCGACCGCCTCGGGGAACACGCGAGAACGACGGAGGCCTCGACGACCGCCACGCAGGAGTACGTGCGGCTGCTTGACGTCGTCGCCGACGCGGGCATCGAGCGGAACATCTCACTGAAGCTGACGCAGCTCGGCATCGACGTGGACCGCGCGACATGCGTCGACAACCTGCGACGCCTCCTCGAGCCGGCGGCGCGCCGTGAGTTCTTTATCCGCATCGACATGGAGAACTCGCCCTACACGGAACGGACGCTCGAGATTTTCGAAACGCTGTGGGAGCACCGATATCGGAGTGTTGGCGTGGCCCTGCAATCGTATCTGCATCGCACTGAGGCCGACGTGCCACGGATGAACGAGTTGGGAGCCCGTGTCCGGCTCGTCAAGGGCGCCTACAAGGAGCCCTCGTCTCTGGCGTTTCAGCAGAAGGGGGAGGTCGATGCGGCGTTCGTGCGGCTGGCGCGCGTGCTGCTCGACGAGGGGACGTACCCGGCCGTTGCCACCCACGACCCAAGGATCATCGAGAAGATCCGCGCGTACGCAGCCGCGCAAGGTCTCGCCAAGGATCGATTTGAATTCCAGATGATCTACGGCATCCGGCGCGACCTCCAGGCCTCGCTCGTGGCCGAAGGATACCGCGTGCGCATCTACGTGCCCTTCGGCCGCGAGTGGTTTCCCTATTTCATGCGTCGACTCGGTGAGCGTCCGGCGAATGTAGGCTTCGTCCTGAAGGCACTGGTGCGAGAGCGGTGACACGAGACCGCCACGCGGTGTACGTGCCCTGTCAGCGCGTCAACTCGCGCGCGAGCGCGACGAGCGTGTCGCGGCACGAGCACACATCCTGCAACCGCACGTACTCCTCCGGGCTGTGGAGACCCGCGCCGCCTGGCCCGAACAGGACGGACGGAATACCGGCAGCCCCGAGGATCGCCGCATCGCTCCAGTAGCTCACCCCCACGCGGCGCGCCTGACACCCGACTGACGTGGCAGCGCGCACGAGCGCCGTCGGCAGCGCGTGCGTCCGCTCGATCTCGTACGGCTCCCGGCCACACATCAGGCGCGCGCCCCCCTCGAACTCCCAGTCGTCGTTGCGAAGCCGGTCAATAATCGCTTCCGCCTCTTGCAGTCCGGCTCCCGGAGGTTCACCGGGGAGCGTCCGCCGTTCCATCTGCATGCGGCAACGAGCGGGATAGCTGCTCATCTCGGCACCCCCGGTGATGGTCGATGCATGCAGCGACGCCGTGCCCAGGAGCGGATGAGACAGCCGTGTCTGCAAGCGCCGGTCGAGCGATTCGAGTCGGCTGAGAACCCGGCCCATGCGCAGGATCGCGTCGCGTCCGTCATCGGGGCGGCTGCCGTGGGCGCGCTGGCCGCGAGTCTCGATCTCGACCCACTGGAACCCCTTGTGCGCGACCGCCACATCGAGATCCGTGGGCTCGGTCACCACGGCGGCGTCCGCTCGCCACGTCTCCACGAGCGCCTCGGCCCCGAGGCTGGCGTGCTCCTCGTCCACCACGGCGGCGACAATGAGGCCCCCGCTCGGCAACCCGCCCCCTTCGGCCAGCACACGTGCGGCGCCGAGCATCGCCGCGACTCCGCCCTTCATGTCCTGCGCGCCGCGGCCGTACAGGCGGCCGTCCCGATGCACCGGGTGAAACGGCGCGTCCATTCCGGCCACGCCCACGGTATCCATGTGGCCGCAGAACATCAGCGTGGGTCCAGGCACACGTCCCTCGAGCACACCGACGACGTTGGGACGGCCGGGCGCGATCTCGGTGACGTCGACGGTGAGGCCGGCGGCGATGCACTCATCGGCGATCCGGCGCGCGATCTCCTCTTCCCCGCGCGCGCCGGGAACCAGCGAGGGGTTCACCGAATCGATCGATATGAGATCTTCGAGGAGCCGGAGCGTTGGGTCTGTATCCATGCTGTTCCTATCGCACCACCGATCGAAGCACAATCATTGCAGGATGTCACTGGACCTTGCCCGGGAGATCGCGCTGGCGGCGCGCGCCGCCGGTGGCCGCGCGCTCATCGTGGGCGGCTGGGTACGCGACCGCCTGAGGGGACACCCGTCGAAAGACATCGACCTCGAGGTGTTCGGCGTTCCACAGGACCGCCTTGCACCCCTGCTGGCGCCGTTCGGCCGCGTGGAAGCGGTCGGTCAGAGCTTCCCCGTGTACAAAGTCGTCGTGGAGGGGAAAGGGGACCTCATCGACGTGGCCCTGCCCCGCCGTGAATCAAAGACCGGCCGCGGACACAAGGGGTTCGAGGTCGTCGGTGATCCGGCCATGACGGTCGAAGATGCGGCGCGGCGGCGCGACTTCACCGTCAATGCGATCGCGTGGGATCCGCTGACCGACACCTGCGAGGATCCCTTCGATGGCCGCGCCGACCTCGATCGCCGGGTGCTTCGTGCCGTCGACCTGACGACGTTCGGCGACGACAGCCTTCGCGTGCTCCGAGCGGTCCAGTTCGCGGCGCGATTCGAGTTCGCGCTCGATGCGGACACCGCCGCGCTTTGCCGACGCACCACGCTCGACGATCTCCCCGCAGAGCGCATCTGGGGCGAGCTGGAAAAGCTGCTGCTCGCCGCGCTGCGACCGTCGGTCGGGTTCGCGCTGTCGCTCGACCTCGGCGTCGTGGACCGGCTTCTGCCGGAGCTGAAGCCGCTCGTCGGATGCGAGCAGGAGCCGGAGTGGCATCCCGAGGGCGACGTCTGGACGCACACGTTGCTGGTGATTGACAAGGCGCGCGACCTGAACGCTGACCTCGATCGGCCGAGGCTCATCGCTTTGATGCTGGGCTCGGTGTGCCACGACCTCGGGAAGCCGGCGACCACCGCAGTCATAGACGGCCGCATCCGTTCACTGAACCACGAAGACGCCGGCGTGGCGCCGACGCTCAGCCTGCTCGATCGCCTGAACGTCCACACGATCGACGGGTTCGACGTCCGAACGCAGGTCGTCGGGCTGGTGGCGCATCACCTCAAGCCCGGCATGTTTTACAAGGCGGCGCAGGTGGGCGACGGCGCCTTCTGTCGATTGGCGCAGAAGGTCGACCTGGAACTCCTCGCGCGAATCGCGCGCGCAGACTGCCTGGGCCGCACCGGCGATTTCGACTGCACCGCAATGGATTGGTTCATCGCGCGCGCACGCGCGCTCGGCGTCGAGCACCGCCCGCCCGCGCCACTCCTCATGGGCCGGCACCTGCTGGCGCTGGGGCTGTCCCCCGGCCCGAAGGTCGGCGAGATCCTCCAGGTCGTCTACGAACGACAGCTCGATGGTGAAGTGCGCAGCGTGGAAGAGGCAATCGCGGCGGCGAATGGCATCCTGAAGCCGTAGGCTCGCTAGAGTTGGTTTCATGACCTCCAGGCGGGTCCTGACCGCGGACAGCCCCATTCGTGCTCGGCGCCAAAGGCACGCGTCACGGGGAGGCGCCTGCGGCGCGAATGGGGCGGCCCCGTCCGCGGCCACCCGCGACGAGGTCATGAAACCGGTTCTAACGTCACGCGATTCTTCTGCACGGCCCGCCCGATATCAAGCGCTAACCGCTTGCCCGCTAGGTCTTCCGCGTCAGTAGCAATCGCTTGTTAGACAGTGAACGCCGAAGACCTATCCGCCACCGCCAGAAAGAGCACTATAAAGGGTCCGCTCAAAACTCGTCATGAGGTGGATAACCTCTTCGTCATAGAACGGGAGCAATTGTAACAAGAGCACAACAGCGATCCCATTCGCCGGATCGATCCAGAAGTGCGTGTTCTGGATGCCAGCCCAGCTAAGGCTGCCGGCGGGCCGCCCCCCAACGCTCTCCCCAACGCTGACCTGGAATCCGAGTCCGAAACCGTCCTTCCCGGCCCCCAGCGGGAAAGCCCTGGAGGTGTTGGGTTGGGCCGACGGCTGCTCGATGACTTTGATGCCCTCAAGTTGGTTCCGCGCCATCTCGGCGACCGAAGCTTCACTCACCAGCCTGACCCCTCCCCGTTCCCCACCACCGAGGATCAACTGCGTAAATCTGCCGTAGTCACTTGCGGTCGACAGGAGGCCGATATCACCGCGAACTAAGGGCTGGTACTCGTTCGGCCGAGGTTCGCCCTCCAGGATGTCGTCGGTACGCCGGTATGTCGCGACCAACCGGTCGTGGTTCTGCGGGGCGAGATCAAAAGACGTGTCTTCCATCCCCAGCGGACCGATGATGCGAGAATCCAAGAACTCGGGAAGAGATTGGCCTGTAATCTCTTCAATGATCCAACCCAGAAACGCGGTACTCATCCCGTACGTCCATCGCTCTCCGGGGTCGTGGAGAAGTGGGTGGGCGCGTGCCGGAATCGTCGTGCTTGTTGCGACCTCTAGGAGTTCAGGACTGGAGAACGTGTACGCAAACCCCGACGTGTGACGGAGAAGATCTTTGATCGTAACAGGACGAGAGGCCGGGCGAGTGCTCACCGACGAGTCTTTTTCGTTGACAGCTATCAAGACTTCACGATCTGTGAGCTCGGGGAGGTAGTCTGAGGCCGTATCATCAATCAACAGTAAGCCCTCTTCCTGCAGGATCATGATCCCCAGAGAGGTGATGGGCTTCGTCATCGAGAAGATCCGGAAGATCGCGTCCGGGTCCATGGCCTCTGCACCGTCCGCGTCCATGACGCCGGCAGCACCTCGATAGAGCACGCCGTCACCATCAACGACCAGAGCCACGACACCGGGGACGTCTCCTTCAGCTACGGCGGACTGAAGGATCGCGTCCAGAGCTCGACCTTCGTCATTACTCAGGCGCGTCGACTCGGTCTCAGAGCCGCAACCGGCGGCGAGGGTGGCTGAGAGAACGAGACAGGCAGCTCGCATGACGTCTCCCCGTTGATCCTTAGGCTCCGCCAATTTCTGATTCACTGTCCAACTACTTGTCGACACTCGGACGACCGTAACCGTGATCAGATAGAAGCGGGCTCGCATCGTCGCACACCGCTCAACGCCAGGCGAGTCTAGCAGAACCAGTGGACCCCGGCCGTCCGCGGTTGCGTGCGGCGCGGGCGTGTCGGACGACCCGCCGACCTGCGGAGCACGCCGATGAGACTGTGCTTGAAACCGAGCGGAGCGATTCCTCGCCGCGAGTTCGGTTCGCGCGATCCGTGACGCACGAATCAGCAATGCAGGTGCATGCCGCGATGGCTCGCGTTCGGATCGGCACTACTCGCGGCGGGAGCGCAAGGATACGAGCGAAGCGAGGTTTCCGGCGTGCGGAGCCGGGAGGGGGGTGGCCGACACGGCCGCGCCGCCCAACGGCAGTCCGGCCGGCACGAGCTCAGTTCGTGGAATTCATCCGCGGGCGCGCGAACTGCTCGCCCGCGTGGTACGCGGGCATCTCATCTGCGTTGGCGATGCGCCACCCCAGCTCAGCGAGGAACCGCATGTCGTCGACCGCCCCCGCGTAGTCCCACGACGGTTGAATCTCGTCAGCAGGCTGGTGGTACCGCCTGGCGATGTAGTCCTCGCTCAACGCCCGCGCGGCCGCCGGATTCTCGCCTACGAAATCGACCGACTCACTGAGCGAGAGCGCCGGTATCCCCAACTTGGCCAGCGGAAAATGATCGGAGCGAAAAAAGTAGCCCCGCCCCGGCTCGGGATCCGGCCCGACCACCCTCCCGCGCTCCGCCGCCAGCTGAGACGCCAGCGCGCCCAGCGTCGAACGTTCGGCGCCCAGGAGCACGATGTCGCGAGCCGGACCCGCCATGTTCAGCGAATCGATGTTGATATTGGCGGCCCAGGCATCAGCGGGCAACACGGGGTGCGCGGCGAAATACTCAGCGCCGAGCAGGCCGGATTCCTCGGCGGTCGTGAAGAGCACGTAGATGGAGCGTGCTGGGCGCACGCGCCCGCTCGACAAAGCCTGGGCGACCTCGAGCATCCCGGACAGACCGGACGCATTGTCTATCGCGCCGTTATAGATCCGATCGGCGTCGACCGGATCGCCTGCCTGCGGAGCGCGCATGCCGAGATGGTCGTAGTGCGCGGTGTACAAGACGGCTTGCTCCGGGTCCGAGCCTCTGAGAACGCCGATCACATTCGGCGAGACCCGTTGCCGGACTGTCTGGACGACAGTCGCGGACGCCTCGATACCGAGTGGAACCGGCCTCGCGCCACGAACGAGCGCGGCCCGCCGCAGCCCGTCAAGGTCCGTCCCGGCGCGGCGTGCAATCTCACGTGCCGTCTGGTCGGTTACCCACGCCTGTAAGCCAAGCGCCGGCGCGCCGGGAACGGCGGGAATGGAGTACTGCGTGCCGCTCCACGACGATTCCACCACCTGCCACGGATAGGTGGCCGATTCGTCCGTGTGGATCAGAATCGCGCCGGCCGCGCCCTGCCGCGCCGCCTCCTCGAGCTTGTAGGTCCAGCGGCCGTAGTACGTCAGCGCGTCTCCCCCGAACAACTGCGGTTCCTCCGGTGGCGCGGGCGGGTCATTCACCATGACCAGGGCGATCTTGCCGTCCATGTCGATCCCCGCATAGTCGTTCCAGTCGAACTCCGGCGCGACGATCCCGTGGCCGACGAAGACGATTTCGCCCGCGGTCCGTACCTGAGGCATCTGCAAGCCGCTGAAGCCCACCACCTCGTCCAGGTACTGGAAGGGCGGTCCCGTCCCCGCTGTCAGGGTGAAGGACGTGTCGACCACCGACTCGACAATGGGGACGTTCTGAAAGTAGGTGCCGCTCTCCCCCGCCGGCTCATACCCCAGCACGGCCAGCTGAGTGGCGAGGTAGTGCGCGGCCAGTTCGCCGCCGCGGGTGGACGGGGCACGCCCTTCGAGGAGGTCGTCGGCCAGAAATTGCAGGTGTGCGGCGATCTGGTCGCCGCGAATCTCATCGAGCGCGGGCCCCGCGGTTGACGCCGCGACGCCCGGCCGGGGCGACCCGGGACGATTCTGGGCAACCAGGACGGCCGCGATCACGAGCGCGCCGAGACCGGCGAGTAACAGCGTGGTACGCATGAACGCCCAGTATAGGGCTGAAACGAGCCTAATTCAGGAGGTCGAACTGTCGCACGTATTTCACGATGAACACGCGGTTGATCGGTCCCAGGCCCTCCAGGCTCTCCGTGTCGTTGTAGACCACGAACAAGCCGGTCCCGGCGGTTTCCAGCCAGTGGAACCGCAGGTTCGTCGACCACCGGTCCGACCGATCGTTGTACTGAAGCAGGCTCTGGACGAAGACCGACGGCGTGAAGTTGTACGTCACGCGCATGTTCCCGAGATTCGTGCGAAACGCCCCCTGCGGGAGCGTGATGGAACGGTGACGCCAGGTCGTGTCGATCGACAACCGCCCGCTGTCGCGAAGGATCACCTGCACCAAGGGGCTACTCTGATCGCCGTTCAGAAAACGGCCGACATCCCACTGCACGCGGCCGAACAAGAACTTCCTGCGGTCGCTGTTGGCCCGGAACGTCACCCGCAGGCCTCCGTGGTCGCCCGCCGGTACGATGATGCCCGGAGAGACCTCGAACGGCACGCGCAAGCCGTCCCACGTGCCGTTGAGCCCAACAGTGACGAAGTTGCCGTTCTCCCAGTCCCAATGATTGTCCACGTGCAGTTCGGCATTGAGCAGGCCGCCGTCGAGATGGTCGAAGCGCGTGAAGTTCATGTGCGGAAGAAATTCACGGAAGCCCCAGCCCCGGATCCTTTCCTGCCGCATCGTCTCCTCGAGCCGCACGCGGTAGCGACGGTAGCCGCCGTTCCGTTGCACGAAGCCCACCTCGGGATTGAAATCCTCGCCGGTCACGCCCCATTCGAACTGCGCCGCGTGCTGCCCGTCGTCCCAACCGGTATCGACGTTGTACGCGTAGTCGCGTCCCGAGCGTCCCGGCGTCTCCGTTCGCGCCACGAAGCCCGACGTCGTGAAGTGCTCGCCGAGGCCAAGCCGCCCGTCCGTGCCCCAGGTCCGGTTCCAGTCGTCGGACGCGGCGAGGGGTCCGGTCCCCGTCCGGTTGACGAAGATGGCACCAATCCCCGACCGGCCCCGTATCTCGCGACTCGCCCGCAGCACCGAGTAGTTGTTGCCCGTTCCGCCGTCGACGGCCCCGGTTTGCATGTTGAGGACCCCGACGTTGACGGCGCCAACCTTGCCGCTCAAGCGGCCGCCGCCTCTGATCGGCACGAGGCCACCGTCATCGCTGATACCGATCCGGCGGCTAAAAAAGAGATCCAGTTCCCTGCCCTTGCCGATCTGGAAGAGGCCTGAGTTCTCCAGGAAGAACGGCCGCTTCTCGGGAAAGCGCAGGTTGAACCGCGTGAGATTGATCTGCTGCGTGTCGACCTCTACCTGGGCGAAGTCGGTGTTGTAGGTCATATCCAGGTTGAGGCTGGGCGTGATGCCTAACTTGGCGTCGAAACCGACATCGCCGTCGAAACCGGTCGTCGCCCCCTGGGTGAAATTGCGATTCGCTGAGCTGACAACGTACGGCAGTACTTTTAGATTTCGCGGAGTCTGCAAAGTGAGGTCGCGCAGCTCGCCGGCCGAGGATAAACGTTCGAGGTTGTACTCCAGCTCCAACGGGGCCCAGTAGGTCCGCTCGCGTGTGCGCTGAATGTTCCGGAAGAAGTTCACGCCCCAGGTCTGCGGCGCCGGGCCGTAGCGCAGCGTGCGCAGGGGTATCCGGAACTCCGCCGACCATCCCGTCTCGGTGACGCGCGTCCTGACGTCCCAACTGCCGTCCCAGCTCGCGGAGGCCCGCCCCTGATTGCGCACCTGCGCGTCGTACTGGACCCCCGCAGCATTGGTGCCGAATACGAAGCCGTTCTGCTGATCATGGTACGTGTCCAGAATCATCTGGAACGAGTCCATCGCGTTCAGGCTGGAATCCCGTCGGGTGTCGGTCGTGACGATCCGCGAAGGATCGTCGTCGTACAACATCGCCGCGATGTACAGCGCGTCATCGTCATACACGATGCGCACGTCTGTGCTCTGGGAGGCAAGCCGCCCTGTAAACGGCTCCGCCTGCACAAAGCCGGAGAGTCGCGGCGCGTTCTGCCAGGCGCGATCGTCGAGCAGTCCGTCAACGACCGGCGCTTCGGCGACCCGGGCGGCAGTTGCAACCGGCCGAGAGCCTATGGCGCGCGGCTCAGCCGCGCCCGGCTGCTGCGCCCAGGCCGGCGATGCCTGGATCCCGGCCACGAGCGGTACTGCCGTGCAGATCACCGCCGCGAAAGACAAAGGACGGGACATTGACATAGATAATCGGCGCTCTCAGTGCAGGGGCGCACGCGCGCCGACACGCGGGCGAGAGGACCTAGCTAGGATACCCAGACAGTGATCACTACGTCAATGGAGGGCTCGATGTTTACGGCCCGGAGGGGCGGCCATGCAGGCCTCTGGGGCTACAGTTACGCTCGCCGAAGGACACACCAGTGACCCTCTCCTGCCCGGCTCAAGGTGCCCGCCCACTCCCCCGGCAGTCGCGTCACATGAAATGCGGGAACCGATGCCGTAGATTCACTCAGGTCTTCCGTTCCACATACTCCTTGAGGGCGGCGGCGTTATTGAACCGCGACTCTCGTGAGGCAAAGACAAAAGTGACCTGACCAGCTCGGACACGCTCCAGGATGGGCTGCACTGTCTCCTGCCGAGCGCGCAGCTCCTTGAAGTATCGGCGCTTGAAGTCCGCCCATTTGTCTGGCTCGTGGTTGAACCAGCGTCGAAGTTCGGTGGAGGGAGCAGCCTCCTTTGGCCAGACGTCAATCCTCGCCTCCTGCTTCGAGAGACCGCGGGGCCACAGCCGTTCGACAAGAATGCGGCAGCCATCCGATCGTGACGGGGGCTCGTAGACACGTTTCAGCGAGATGGGCATGGCGTCGTGCCGCTGCCTAACGGACTGCGATTCTGCTGCCGGAGCCTCGCGCTCGCAAACCTGAAGCGCTACCCGACCTCGCCAATACGGCCCACCCGGCCAGCAGCAATCGCTTGCTAGACAGCGACAGCCTCAGAGTGATCAAAGAGGCGGACCCACGAACTCCTGCCCGTGTTCCAGCGCGATCTCAGCCATAGCTTCCGCCGTGAGGTTGCCGTCCTGCTGTGCGGCGAAGAACGCGCGAAACATTTCTTCTACCGTCAGGGCCGGGGAGAAGACATAACGTAGTCGACCTTCGGTCTCACCTACGTTCTTGAACGCATGCACGGTGCCCCGGGGCACGAAAGCAATGTCGCCCGGCTCCATGCGGTGCAGGACTCCGGCGACCTCGACGTCGAAGCGGCCTTCGAGAAAGAAGAACGTCTCATCCTGCCCATGGTGAATATGTCGGCCCGGCCCTACCCCTGGCTGGACGATGTCCTCGAAAACGGCCTGGGAGCCATTGGTCGCGTTGCCGGAGAGCAGGATCTTCAGGGTGATGGCCCCCGGGAACACCAAGGTTTCGGCGTCGCCATATCTAGTGTGGAGTGGGACCATATCTACGTGCCAACAAGCAACTGTTGCTGTCTAACTACTTGCAGACGCCTCCGACAGCGGTAACCGCAGTCGAGCAGAACCACGCTCGAATCGTCCAAGTCGTTCAGCGCGAGGCGATTCTAGCAGAGCCAGCGTGCGCGCGCGGGTGTGTCGGACGACCCGACGACCTGCGGAGCACGCCGACGTGGGTCGCCTGAAACCGAGCGGAGCGATTCCTCGCCGCGAGTTCGGTCCGCGCGATCCGTGACGCACGAATCGACGACGCTGGTGCATGCCGCGATGGCAGACGGCCGGATCGGAACTACTCGCGGCGGGAGCGACAGACTATGAGCGAAAGCAAGGTTTCCGGCGTGCGAAGCCGGGAGGCGGGGTGGCCGGCACGGCCGCGCGCTATACGCGCCCGCTCACCAGCGAGTCCACGACGCCCGGGTCCGCGAGCGTCGAGGTATCGCCCAGGTCCTGAACGTCACCCTCGGCGATCTTGCGCAGGATACGGCGCATGATCTTGCCGGAACGCGTTTTGGGCAGGCCATCCGTGAACTGGATCTTATCCGGCGACGCGTGCGGGCCGATCTCGGTCCTGACGGCCTTGACGATCTCGCTTTTGATGCCGTCATCTGGGGTCTGGCCGGTCTTCAGGGTGACGAAGGCGTAGATCGCGTTGCCTTTGATGTCGTGCGGGTAACCTACGACCGCGGCCTCAGCCACGGACGCGTGCCTCCCGATCGCGCCCTCGACCTCAGCGGAACCAAGATTGTGCCCGGACACGATGATGATGTCGTCGACGCGTCCGGTGATCCAGTAGTAGCCGTCCTTGTCGCGCAGGCAGCCGTCGCCGGAAAAATACTTGCCGGGGAATCGCGCGAAATAAGTGTCGAAAAAACGTTGTTGGTCGCCATAGATACCGCGCATCTGGCCTGGCCAGGGCTCCAACATGCAGAGGTTTCCTCGGACGTCATTCCCTTCGAGGAGGTTGCCATCGTCATCGACCAGCGCGGGCTTGATGCCGTAGAGCGGAAATGTTGCGGAACCCGGCTTGGTCGGCGTCGCGCCCGGCAACGGCGACATGAGGATGCCGCCGGTTTCGGTCTGCCACCAGGTATCGACAATCGGGCATCTCTCTCCGCCGATCACGGTGTGGTACCAGGTCCACTCAGGTGATTTGATCGTTTCGCCGACGGTACCGAGCAGGCGCAAGCTGCTCAGATCGTGTTTCGCCGGCCAGCTGTCGCCCTCCTTCATCAGCGCACGCAGGGCGGTCGGCGCGGTGTAGAAGATGTTGACTTCGTGCTTCGCGCAGACCTCCCAGAACCTGCCCCAGTCGGGGTAGTTCGGCACGCCTTCATACATCATCGTGATTGCGCCGTTCGCGAGCGGGCCGTAGGTGATGTAACTATGGCCGGTGACCCAGCCGATATCAGCCGTGCACCAGAACACCTCGCCAGGGCGGTAATCGAAGACGTAGCTGAACGTGGCCGCCACGTAGGTCAGGTACCCGCCGGTGGTGTGCAGCACGCCCTTGGGCTTGCCGGTCGATCCCGAGGTGTAGAGGATGAAGAGCGGGTCTTCGGCGTCCATCGCCTCGGGCGCGCAGGTCGCGTCAGCAGCAGCGAGCGCGTCGTGCCACCAGACATCGCGGCCATCGGTCATCTCGACCGGCGAACCAGTGCGCCGGACGACGAGCATCTTCTCGATGCTCGGAGTCTTTTCGACGGCCTTATCGGCGTTCGCCTTCATCGCGATGTCCTGCTTCGCGCCACGCACGCCAGTGTCCTGGGTGATGATCGCCTTGCATCGTGAGTCGTTGATCCGGGTGACGAGGCTGTCCGCCGTGAACGCACCGAACACGATCGAGTGGACCGCGCCGATCCGTGCGCAGGCCAGCATCGCAATCGCCAGCTCCGGAATCATCTGCATGTAGATGCATACCCGGTCGCCCCTGACGATGCCCAGCTTCTTGAGCGCGTTCCCGGCCTTTTGAACTGCGGCCAGAAGCTCGGCGTACGTGTAGGTCTTGCTCTCGGCCGGGTCGTTACCTTCCCAGATCAGCGCGGTGTCATCGCCGCGGCCGGCTTCAACGTGTCGGTCGACGCAGTTGTAGCAGGCGTTGAGCTTACCGCCGAGATACCACCCGATTTCGGCCTTGTCGTAGTCGTACTGACGGACGGTGTGCCACTTTTCGAGCCACGTGATCCGCTGCTCGGCCTGCTCGGCCCAGAAACCTTCAGGGTCGCTGATGGAGCGCTCGTACATCGCGCGGTACTCGTCGAGCGACTTGACGTGGGCGTTGGCGGAAAACTCCGGGGGCGGGTTGTAGACGGGCGTGTCGTTGTCTGCCACGATCTTCTCCTGTGAGTCTCGTTCGGGTCTCTGCGTGTAGAGTCTCCTTCTCCGTGCTTGTGGTGGGTCCTGCCTACATGGCGTGGAGCCGGGGCCGCCCGTAGGCCCGGGTCATTCGGCGCCGAGATGCAGGCGCCGGGCGGCGTTCAGGAACTCCTGTTCCTCCAGCGCCACCGGCCGCAGCAGGGACACGCCGATCGCCACGGCAAACGCCAGCGGAACGGTGACGATCCCGGGATTCCTCAGCGGAAACCAGGCCGCCTCGTTTCCCAGAATGTCCACCTGAATCGTCGGCGAGAGCGCGATCAGCGCAACGGTGGACACCGTACCGACCAGCATGCTGGCCTGCGCGCCGGCCGTCGTGAGCCGCCGCCAGAAGATGGAGAGGACCAGCGCTGGAAAATTCGCGCTCGCGGCAATCGCGAACGCCAGTCCGACCATGTAGGCCACGTTCTGCCCTTCGAACAAGATGCCGAGCAGGATCGAGAGGATCGCCAGCAGGATCGTGGCGCCCTTCGCGACGACCAGCTCCTCGCGCGCGTCGGCCCGGCCGTGGCGCACGACGTTGACCCAGAGATCGTGGGAGAGGGTGGCCGCGCCCGAGAGCGTCAGCCCCGCCACCACCGCGAGAATCGTCGCGAACGCGACGGCGGCAATGAACCCGAAAAACGGCGTCCCTCCGACGCCGGCGGCCAGCAGCGGCGCCGCCATGTTACCGCCGGGATCGACGCCCGTGATCGCGTCGCGGCCGATGATCACCATCGCACCGAACCCGAGCACGAAGGTGAGCAGATAGAAGAAGCCGATGAACGCCGTGGCGTAGCCCACGGATCGCCGCGCGGTCCCCGCGTCCCGCACGGTGTAGAACCGCATCAGGATGTGCGGTAATCCAGCCGTGCCGAGCATCAACGCGAGACCAAGCGACACGGCGTCGATCGGATTGGTCACCAGGCGCCCGGGCTCCAACACACCGGCCCCGTATACCGTCGCGGCCTGATCGAACAGCGCGAGCGGATTGAAGCTGAAGCGCGCCAGCACGAGGATCGCCATCAACGTGGCGCCGCCCAGCAGCAACACCGCCTTCACGATCTGCACCCAGGTCGTCGCCAGCATGCCGCCGAACAGGACGTAGGCCAGCATGACGCCTCCGACGATCACGACGGCCGCTTCGTAGGGAAGGCCGAACAGCAGCCGGATCAGGTTGCCCGCGCCGACCATCTGCGCAATCAGATAAAAGGAGATGACCGCGAGCGATCCGATCGAGGCGGCGATTCGCACCGGGACTTGCCGGAGCCGAAACGCCACGACGTCGGCAAACGTATAGCGGCCGAGGTTGCGCAGCGGCTCCGCGATGAGAAACAGGACGATCGGCCAGCCGACCAGCCAGCCGACCGAGTAGATCAAGCCGTCGAAGCCAGACAGCGCCACCAAGCCGGCAATGCCGAGGAAGCTGGCCGCGCTCATGTAGTCGCCGGCGAGCGCGAGGCCGTTCTGCAGCGCCGTCACGCTGCGGCCGGCCGTGTAGAACTGATCGGCGCTTCGCGTCCGGCGCGCCGCCCATATTGTGATCCCCAGCGAAAGAACGATGAAGATGATGAAGAAGCCAATGGCGACGGGATTCGGTTCGCCGAGTGCGGAGGTCATCGCCGGAGCGCCTTGATGGCGGCGTCATAGTGCGTGTTCGCCCACCGGATGTAGATCCATGTCAGCACCCACGCGGCAACGATGACGAGGGCACCGAGCAGTATGCCCAGGCTCAAACCAGGGGCAACGCGCGCGCCGAGGAGCGGCTTGTTGAAGGCGACCAGCAGGATGAAGCCAAAGTACACGACCATCATCGCGATGGTGAGCCCGATGGCGACGCGCCAGCGCGCCGCCCCTACCGCCTCGAGGTCGTCGGTCTCGGTCTGCTTCTCGATCGCCATTCTCCGGTCTCCCCTTCCTATCCGCTTACCGCTCCGTCCGGAGTCGCAAGGCTGGGCCGACGAGCCAGCGCCAGCGCCCACAGGGACACCAGCGCCAACAGGCCCGCGGCGTAACACGCGTAGCGGTAGTCGCCGAACGCGTCGAACACCCGCGCGCCGATCAAGGGCCCAATCATACCGGCGATGCCCCACGCGCTGAACAGCAGGCCGTAGTTCACGCCCAGGCTGTGCGTCCCGTAGAAGTCGGCCGCGGCCGACGCAAATACCGAGAGCTGGGTGCCGTAACACCAATAGACCACCAGCACCATCGTGTAGAACAAGATTACGTCCTCGCGCACGGCGAAGAGGGCCGGCATCGCGAGGGCGGACAGCAACACCATGACGCGGAGCGTCGTCAGACGGCCGAGAGCGTCCGACAACCTCCGGGAGAGAATCCGGCCACCGACGTTGCCGATCGCACCGCTGCCGATTGCGAAGGTCGCCGCGGCCGTGCTCAGCCCCGTAGCCCGCGCGAACGGCACCAGTTGGCTGATCACCATCAATCCCGCGGTCACGCCGAGACAGTACGCCACCCACAGCAAGGCGAACGTCCGCGTCCGTACCATCTCCGAGGGCGAGTACTCGCGAGCGCCGCGCTGCGCCGCCGCGCCGGACTGGGGCGGCGTCCACCCGGGCGGCTGATAGCCTGGCGGCGGGTTCTTCAGCCACCGCGCGCCGATCATCGCCATGCCGAAGAACAGGACGCCCAAGATCTGAAAGGTGGGCCGCCACCCGACGCTGCCGACCAGAGAGGCCGCTATCGGTCCAAAGATGGCCGAGCCGGCGCCGTAGGCGCCCACCATGATCCCGACCACCAACCCGCGCTTGTCAGGAAACCACTTCGACGCCACCGGCACGGGCGCGGCGTACCCGAAGCCGTTGCCGAGGCCGACGACGAGGCCGAACATCACGTAGAGATGCCACAGCGACGTCGTGAAGCTCGACAGCACGAAGCCGAGGCCAACGAGCGTACCGCCAATCACGGCGCATGTCCGCGGGCCGCGCACCTCCTGGATCCGGCCGGCGAGAATGAAAGACGCGGCAAAGGTGACGATCGCGATCGTGAACGTCCACGAGGTTTCCGCCCGGCTCCAGCCGAACTCCTGCTCGAGCGGCAGCACGAACACGCTCCAGGCGTACAGCGCGCCGAGCGCGAGGTTCATGCAGACGCCGCCAGCGACGGGCCGCCATCGATTCACGGCTGCGATCTCCTAGAGTGACGTGTCTCGGAAGGTGTTATGGACCGGCCCGGTTACTGAGAGAGTCAGATTGAAACGCCAGACAAGGCCCGCACGAGCGATCGTCACAGTCAGTGGATTCCACGGCCTGCTCACCGAGCAGCCGCCTGCTCCACCATCTCCGGGACCGGCATGATGACGTACGGGTTGTACGTATTCGATCTCTCGATCGTCAGATCGAGCACGGTTTGACCGTCGACCGTCTGGACGACGCGGGCAGGCAGATAGATATCGGCCTTGTAATCGCTCTCGTTCAGATCGGCATAGTCCGAATAGGTCGTCGTCACGAGCCTATTCCGGTGTCGCACTTCAACCCTCGCGGGCCGGTGGTTGGCGTCCAGCGTCACTTTGACCGGAGTGCCCTCGAGTTCGCCGACAACCATGTTCACTGTCCGACCTGGCTCAGCGTTGACGAGCGGAAACGTCACGACGACAGCGCCGTTTTCAACCGTCACCTTCGTTTGATCGCCGGCAGCAGTTGCGCCCTTGACCACACCGGCGGGAGTCGTCCACAACTGCAGCAGCCGATCGGACACGGTGTCCATGGCGGGAACGGCGCTCCCATATCCCGGCACGAGCCCGCCCCCGATCTCGTCAATCTCGTTCCACGCGAACGTGCCGCTGACGACCTGAATGTCTCGCTCTGGCGCTCCGGACGCGCGCGTGATATCAACGCGCATGCCGGGAAAGTCGTAGGCTATCTCGGCGTAGTAGCTCTCGAGCTGGACGGGAGGTCCCACCGTCTGCGGGCCGACCTCGGCCATCGTTCCGCTGCCCCAGTACTGAACGGACATGATCAAGTCGACCTCCCGGAAAGAGCGGAGCATGCCCAGGCTGTCGGCCATGTCGTAGAGAACCTGCTCGAGGTCGGTCGCCTGCTGCGCATGGATCGTCGGCACGGCGATCGTCGGCACGACCAATGCCGCTACGACTCCGATGACGCCCGCACATGCACCTGCGCGGGCTCTTACTGCTGCGTACACTCTCATCCCCTGTAGCTCCCTACGCTCCTCGCAGTACGCAGACCTAGCCGCGTTCCCTGGTGGACATGAACTGCAAGTCTCTTTCCACGCACGGCAGCGGCTCTTCGATTTCTGCGAGTGGATCAGTATTGAGCGACCTGACCTGCGTGGCCATCGTCCACGGCTGCATGAGCAGGTAGGAGTCCTCGACCGTCGCCTCGTACGTGAGCGTATTGCCAACCCGAGTGATCCGTTCGGTCACCTCTTTGTCCGGGCTCGTGAACCAGCCGGGCCAGCCGATCCACTCGAGACCGTTGAAGTCGACGGTGGACACGACCATCGTATCGCCCTCCCAGTGGCCCACTGAGTGGCCGAACCAGGTGCCGAGCCACTGCTCCACAGGGGGATGCGGGCGACCATCTATGTAGATCCGACGCGTGTGCAGGCCATACAGGAAGACCAGCTGCCTGTCGGTTTGCAGGATCTCCTGCGGCAGGCCGATGCGGGGAACGCCCTGCGGCAAGCACTGAAAAGCCGGGTCGGGAGCCAGCACGTTGTGCCCATGAACATCATTGAACTGCACGCGCGCCCAGTGCTGAGGCTTGTACCACGGCTTCGTTTCTCGCGGATACACGCGCTGCCCGACGCCGGAGTCACGCTCGAAGTTCACCGGGCTGCCTTTCCGGGCTCTGAGCGTGCGGGAAATACTGCCATCAGCATCGAGGCCAGACGGGGCGTCGCGCCGCCGTGTCGCCACCCAGATTCCGCCGAGAACCGGATGCCCGTTCGCGTCGCGCGGTGTTTCCACCGACGCGGTGCCCGGGTCAGCCGCTCCTCCTCCCTGACCCTGGGCGGCGACAGGCGCGGACGCGAGCCACGCCGCCGCCATGCCCGCACAGACACTTCCGATGACGAACCGCTGCTTCATGACCGGATACTCCTCTTACGCCTCAGCACGCCAACGATACTGCTAGTTGGCGTTCTCGTCCCCGAACCAGATCTGGTATTTCCGGCCGTCGGGGAAGAGGATGGCTGTGGTGAAGATGCGTTCCCCACCATCCCTGGAGGAAAACCCTTCAAACGTGTATGTCTCGCCAATCCGAAACGACGCTGGCCCGCGCAAGAATCCGGCCTGACGAAGCGCGTTCGGACCGATGGTTTCGGCACCCCACTGTTTCACCTCGCCGGATTCATCCTTCACGTCGAACCAGAAATACGCGTGGGGATTGATCCACTCGATCCGCGAGAGCGTGCCTTCCAACGACAACGGCTTCTCTGTATCGAACTGGGCCTGCAGCGCGTGGTGCGCCGACACCGAACCTGCCCACAGAAAAACCGCACATAGCGCCACCGCTCCGCCGAGTTTGAACTTCATCACCGATGTGCCTCCTAGAAACAGCGAGTGACCCCACAGCAGCGTCGGCCCCGAGTCAAGCCGACAAGAACCCCTCTCACGAAATCCCGCGCCGTCTTCAGCCGTCCCTTGTCCGCCCTAGCTTCTGTCTTGAGCTACCTCAGCGGCACCGGCGCCGGGCGCGCAAACCTGGCCGCGTCAACCGGCCCATTGACCCGCACGTCCTTCATGACAAAGGTCGCCTGGTTGTTCGTCCACGACTTGACCCACCGGAACGGCCTCCGGACACCCTCGACCTCGCGGTAATCAGAAAAGTCATACCGCGTGGGAACGGGTCCGACGGCCGTCTCGTTCCAGCGCACGAGTCGCACCAATAGACCGGACTCGCCGAAGAAGAGGTTGACGGGCGGTTGCCCCTCGTTGGTTCCTTGAAGAACGGTGACCAACTCGTCGTTGACGATATCCTCGCTGACCTGCCAACTGCTGAACGCGCCCTGGAACATCGCCGGCGCCCCCAGCGCCAACGCCTCGATTCTGGCGCCGGAGAGATTGCCTCCCGTGTACGCCATCGTAAAGTTCGGCACCGCCGCATCGACGCCCGCGAACCAGGCGTTGTCGCCGTCGAACACAAAGATGTTGTCGCCCTCCCTCCGATGAACAACCGTCGTCAGCTGGTTCGGGGCTCTGCCGAAGATTTCCACCGGAACCTCAGAACGAGAGGTGTCCCAGCCCGAATACGTGCCGGTCGCGACAAAGCTCGTTACGCCGGCCAGCCGCTGCGCGCCGCCAAGTGCCTCGATGTACCTGCCGAAGATCTGGTCGACCTGATCCGCGTCCGCCGGAAACGCCACGAAGTCGAGGGTGTCCGGGTTGCGCAACGGAGGAGTCCCGTACTGAATGGAGAGATTCGGCACCCGCTCGGGGGTCGGTGTGGCACCGTGACACGTATAGCAGGTCATCCGCGGCTGTCCACCGAAGTACGTTCGGTTGATGCCGTTCATCATCACGACCATCTGCCGCGCGCGTTGAATCATCGGCGTCGAAATCGCAAAGGCATCCCGGCTCTCGGTCAGAACTTCCGGCGCATGACAGCCGGTGCAGTCCTTGGTCGTCGCGGCGGCGAACATGCCCATCGTGTCCATGAACTCGTCCACGGGAATGCCCTTGAGGACCTGAATGTTCTTGAACACGGCTTCGGCCATCTGTGGCTGCGCCGGTCCTGCCTGACTCCGAGCCGACACGACACCCAGCAGGCACGCGATAAGCGTCGCAGCCGCACCAAGTATCCTGCGCCTCCATCCGACGTTCATGCTGTCTCCCACCGCTGCGATAGGCGAACAGTCCGGCGAACCCGGAATTCCTAAGCCGCCACCAGCTGACTTAGTCTAATTCCTCCGTGCGCGCGAGGCACACAGCTTCTCCTCGGGCACTGAACGTTGGGGAGGATAGACGGGATTCTCCCCTGACCTGACTGATAACTTCAACTTTTTTCGTGAGGTGAAGCGCTGCTTCAGGCGGCTTCCCGTTTGGCGCGGAACTCCTCGAGCAGCCGCGCCACGCTTCCGGCGACTGAATGCAGCGTCGGCGTCCATCCCAGAGCGCGAGCGCGTGGACCACGCACGATCTGGTTCAGCGCGAGCGCGTCGGCATACGGGCCCATCTTGGCTCTCGCTTCCTTGATCGGCACGTGCCGCACGTCCGGCACCGACTTCGCCTGCCGCGCGACGGCTTCCACGATGTCCATGACCCGCTCATCGGCCTCGTCGTTGGCGTGGTAGATCCCCGAGGCATCCGGGCTCGTGGCGACGCGGAGATACAGATCGGCGAGATCCCGGTCGTACACGCATGCCCAGTGATTCCGGCCATCCCCGACAACCCGGACGAGGCCGTTGGCGGCGTTTTTCAGCAGCTCCGCGATGATCCCACGCCCCCCTCCGTAGACGATGCCCGGGCGCACGACCGCGGTTCGGAGTGTCCGGCCCCGGCCCGCGTCCAGCACGAGCTTCTCATGCTCGGGCCGCCACTTGACGAGCGGCGTCGGCCGGACGGGGGCATCCTCGGTGGCCTTCCCGGATGTCTTTCCCAGGACCCAGACACCCGAGGTATAGACGAAGCTTAGGGCTTGTCAGACAATTACTGACTTTTGTGTTCTCGGAGCAGCGGGATGGATCGTGTAGTTCCAGTCGCCGTGAAAGCGATGCCGCTCGAGGCGTACCGTCGCCAGCTGCGCATCGGTGACGGTGAGGCCACCCGGGTATGGGCCGCGGTCGAGTTCCGACCGAACGCGGAGTCCGGACCGACTGTGCGTCGAGCCAATGAGGCTCACGATCGTGGCCAAGTCGACGAGTGGGGTGCCGCGCCAATTCATCGCGATGTGCGAGAACACCCGATGCTCGATCTTGTTCCACTTGCTCGTACCCGGCGGAAAGTGACAGACCGTGATCACCAAGCCCGTCCGATTGGCCAGACGCGGCAGTTCCCACTTCCACAACCGGAGGCGCGCCCCGTTGCTCCCGCCTGCATCCGCCGTGATCAACAGCGACTGGGCTTGTCGATACGCCGGGCGACCCATGTGCTGCCACCAACGCTGGATCGACCGTACCGCGAAGCTCGCGGTGTCGTGATCGATCCCGACACGCACCCAGCCTTCGTTGCGATGCAGATCGTAGATGCCATACGGAATGGCCTTCCCGCCCGTGGTGGCGGTGGCCGGGATCACGAAGTCGTGGACCTGTACCCGCTGCGGCGTCTTCGCCGGGCGCCAGGTGCGGCCCGCGTTCTTGAACGCGCCGACCAGCTCCTTCTTCTTGGTGTCCACCGAAATCGTCGGCTGCTGTTGCCGTTGCGCGCGTCGCACGCGCCGGGCGATGTACCGAAACTGCGCGTCCCGATCGACATGCTGGCGGCCCTCACGAGTCTTGGCGTTGCCCTGCAGGCTGTAGCCCAGTCCGTGCAACAACTCGGCGACCACCGTGTGGCTGACGCGGTGGCCCAGACCGTCGAGCGCCACCGCCAACGTCCGTGCGCTCTGGCACGTCCACCGCAGCGGCGAGTCGGGATCGCCGGGGGCGGTCGGCTCAACCAACGCATCCAAATCGCGCAGCAGCGTCGCGTCGAGATCGATCGCGCGCTTGCGGCCGCCGCCCGCCCTTCGCGTCCGGCCGCCCGCGAGCGGCTCGTCCGCCGTCAATTCACGCAAACCGCGCTGGATGGTCGATGTCGCGATACCCGTGGCTCGGGCGACCAGCGCCGTGCCGCCATAACCGATCGCCTCGGCCTCAGTCGCCGCCCACACCCGGCGCGATCGCTCCGTGAGCACGGGCGCCAGCGCTGCATGCTTTGCCCGCAGGGTGGCCACCTCCACGGGCGCAGCGTACTACTCGCCGATCAACAGTACAAGCAGTTATGTCCTTACATGATCTAAGCTGGCGCCCCTTGGAGGCATGACGGATCGCGGCGCCGAGCAACACGTCGACCGCCTGGCGGTCGACCTGGGGGCCCCGTTTCGACGGCTCGTAGGCGGTGTGAATGATGGCGTCGCACGTTTCGGCGGCCTGGGCATATGACGTGGGCGCAGAGAGGTCTCCCACGATTGACCGCACACCGCGCAGCGAGACACGTTCCGCTTTCTCGGGATCGCGGACGAGGGCGGTCACATCATGGGAGCCGCGGAGTAGAGCGTCGAGCACCGCCGAGCCGACGTAGCCCGTGGCGCCCGTGAGGAAGATCCGCATCGCCAAGGCATTGTAGTCGGACTCGGCTCCGCACGCCCACCCATCTTGCCGGAACCACGAATAGGACCCGGTCGGCACGAAAATTAAGTCGGTGAAATGCCCAACTCGCCAAAGACGAATGATAATTCGAACGTGGCCCGTGACACGTTGATCGATTTCTTTCGGGACCTCACCGCGATTCGAGCGGAGTTTCTCGTCTACGACGACGGGTACCGACGCCACAGCTACACGTACGCCGAGGTTGGACGGGCGGCGCGCGGGTTCGCGCGGAAACTCGACGCGGCGGGTCTGCGGAAAGGCGACACCGTTGTTTTCTGGGGGGAGAACCGGCCCGAGTGGCTGGCGTGTTACTGGGGTTGCCTGATCGCCGGCATCATCGTCGTACCGATCGACTACCGCTCCTCCGCCGAGTTCGTGGCCAGGGTCCGCAGGCTCGTACATGCGCGCGTCGTGCTGATGGGAGACGACGTGCAGGTCAGTTCCAACGAGAAAGATCTCGACGGTACCGAGCGGTGGCGCTTCTCCGACGTTGACTGGCGCGGCGACGGTCCGATGCCCGCCGTCCCGGCTTCGCGGGACGACATCGTCCAAATCATCTTCACGTCGGGCGCGACGGCGGAACCCAAAGGCGTGGTGATCCGGCACCGGAACGTGCTCGCCAATATCCTTCCAGTCGAGCATGAGATCACGAAGTACCGCCGATACGCGCGGCCCTTTCATCCGCTGCGCTTTCTGAACCTTCTGCCGCTCAGCCATATGTTCGGCCAGTCGATGGCGACGACCATCCCCCCGCTGGTGCGCGGCACGGTCATTTTCACGCGCAGCTTCAACCCGCGCGACCTGCTCCGCCTGATTCACGGGCGACGGGTGTCGGTGCTGGTGTGCGTGCCGAAGATCCTCGACGTGCTGCGCGAGCATGTGGTGCGAACGTTCCCCGAATCGATGGAGCCGCCGCCGGCCGGCATTTCCATTCCCGGGTGCTGGTGGAAGTACCGGCGCGTGCATTCGGCCTTCGGCGCCAAGTTCTGGGCGTTCATCGTCGGCGCGGCGCCATTGCCGCCGGATCTTGAGGACTTCTGGCGGCGGATGGGGTTCGCGGTCATCCAGGGGTACGGGCTGACGGAGACCGCGCCTATCGTGACGCTGAATCACCCCTTCAAGAAGAGCAAGGAGGGCTCCGTCGGGACACCGCTCGCCGGGGTCGAGATCCGCATCGCCGATGACGGTGAGATTCTCGTTCGCGGAGAAAACGTGACGTCGGGCTACTACGTCGACCAAGCCCAGGGCCCGGAACGCAGCGGCGAACTCCCGGAGACCAAAGACCAGGGACCAAAGACAGGAGACGACGATGTCTTCGACGCCGACGGCTGGCTGCGCACCGGCGACATCGGCGAGCGTGACGCGGAGGGTCGGCTGTTCATCAAGGGCCGCAAGAAGGAGATGATCGTGACGCCCGATGGGCTGAACGTCTTCCCCGAAGACGTCGAGCGCACGCTGAACGCGCTGCCTGGCGTGCGCGAGTCGGCGGTCGTCGGCGTGACGAGAGAAGGCGAAGAACGGGTGCACGCCGTGTTGGTGCTGGAGCCCGGCATCGAGGTGAACGCGATTGTACGAGACGCCAACGCGCAGGTACAGGATCACCAGCGGATCCGCTCGGCGTCGATCTGGCCGGCGGACGCACTGCCGCGCACCGAGGGCACGCGCAAACTCAAACGCGCCGCCATCAGGGAGTGGGTGGCGGCGGGCGAACAACCCCTCAAGACAGAAGGCGATGGCACGTTCGAGGCGCTCGTCGCGAGGTTTGCCGGAGGCCGCTACGTGAGCGGGGCCACCACACTCGACGACCTTGGCCTGAGCTCCCTCGAACGCGTTGAGCTAGTGGTGGCGCTCGAAGATCGATTCCAGACCCGCATCGACGAAGCGCGCTTCGCCGATGCGCGCAACGTCGACCAGTTGAAGCAGCTTGTCGAGCGGGGCTCGTCGCCGGAGGACGTCGAACCGTTGGTCGATCTTCCGACCTGGAACCGGGCGTGGCCGGTCCGCGTTGTCCGTCGGCTCTCGCTGGCGACCTGGATCCTGCCGCTCGCGAGGCTCTTCGCGCACACGCGTGTCGAAGGACTCGACCGACTCGCGGATCTTGACGGACCCGTAATTTTTGCCTCCAACCATCAAAGCCACATGGACGTGCCGGTGATTCTCGCGGCGTTACCTGGGCGCTGGCGCGCGCGCCTGGCACCCGCCATGTTGAAGGAGTTCTTCACAGCCCACTTCCATCCAAAGGACCACACGTGGCGGCAATGGTTCACCAACTCGCTGAACTACTACCTCGCGTGTATCTACTTCAACACGTTTCCGATACCGCAGCGCGAGGCCGGCGCGCGGCACACTCTCCGCTACATGGGCGAACTGACGAGCGACGGCTGGTCCATCCTGATCTTTCCCGAGGGCGTCCGCGCGGCGACCGGCGAGATCAAGCCTTTCCGTGGAGGCGTCGGGATGATCGCCTCGCGCCTCGACGTGCCGGTCGTCCCCGTCAGGCTCGATGGTCTCGACCGCGTGCTGCACCCGACGTGGCGCATGGCGAGGCCGGGTCGGGTGCGCGTCGCGTTCGGTGCGCCGCTGCGGCTGCGCGGCGAGGACTACGCGGCGCTGGCGCAGCAGGTGGAAGAGCAGGTGCGATCGCTCTGATTTGCGACGCCCCTCCCCAATCTATCGTTACTGGTTTTCCGTTTCCTCGCCTCGTCATTTCACGCAAATATCACAATTTGTTGACGTTGCGCGGCGTCACCCGATATGGCACACTCATTGCTTCGTCGCGTGAAAGGATGTGCTGTTGAGCAAAGATGATCTTATTGATATGCAGGGCACCGTCGTCGCCGTCCATTCGGGTGGGTTGTATCGCGTCGAGTGCGACGCCGGCAATGAGGTCCTCGCGCAGCTGAGCGGCAGGATGCGCCGCTTCCGTATCAAAGTCGTGCCCGGCGATCGCGTCACGGTCGGTGTGTCTCCATACGACCCAGTTCGCGGCATCATCACGTTCCGCGCGCGATAGTCGGCCATCCCTTGAAAGCCAACCCCAAAAATTCGTCACAACCCAGCGGCAGCAAACGAAGCTACTCGCGCCGTCGCGGACCGCGTCCGTCAGCGCACGCACACCACCGGGGCGATCATGCCGCTACCTTGGACGCGACCGCTCACGCCTACGAACCCTCGGCATTCGACCCCGCGCCCGTCACCTTCGAGAAGCTTGGACTCGACCCGCGGCTCCTGAGCGGCATCCGCGATCTCGGATGGCACGAAACACGATCGGTGCAGAGCGGGGTGATCCCTTTTGCGCTGGCAGGCGGAGACGTAATTACTTGCGCGGAAACCGGAACCGGCAAGACCGCGGCGTTCCTCGTGCCGATCCTGCAGCGCTTCCTCAACGCCCTTCCGACGCGCCCGGCGGCCACCAGGGCGTTAGTGCTTGCACCGACTCGCGAACTGGCCGTCCAGATCGAAGACGAGGTCCAGGGCCTCACGTACCACACCGCCATCTCCAGCGTCGCGGTGTACGGGGGTGTGGCCATGGACGTGCAGGAGCGCGCGCTTCGCGCCGGCGTTGACATCGTCGTCGCGACGCCAGGCCGCCTCATGGACCACATGCGGCACGATTCGACGAACTTCGCCGGTCTCGAAGTCTTGGTGCTGGACGAGGCCGATCGCATGCTCGACATGGGGTTCTGGCCCGACGTACGACGGATTCTGTCGGCGCTGCCGGCGAAGCACCAGACGCTGCTCTTCTCCGCCACGATGTACGGTGAGGTACTGAGGCTTACGAGAGAATTCCTACGGGAACCGAAGTACGTCCAGGTGGGTCGGCGCGGCGGGCCGGCGCAAACGATTTCGCATGCGATCCAAACGGTCGCGAAAGGCCAGAAGGCCGAGTGGCTCGCGCGGTGGCTGCGCGACGACGCGGAAGGGCCGGTGCTCGTCTTCTGCCGCACGAAGATTGGAGCCGATCGGCTGGCATCGAGCCTGAGCAGGATGGGCGTCCGCTCCGCCGCGCTGCACGCCGACCGGACGCAGCAGCAGCGTATGTCAGCAGTCGAGGGGTTCCGAACCGGCAGGTATCCGGTCCTGGTCGCGACCGACGTCGCAGCCAGAGGGCTCGACATCGACGGGATCGCGCACGTCGTGAACTTCGAGGTGCCCGACACGCCGGAAGCGTACGTGCATCGCGTCGGTCGGACGGGCCGTGCCGAATCAACGGGAAGCGCGCTGACACTCGTCGCTCCCGAGGAAGTGCGCGCGCTTCGCGCGCTGGAGAAAGCCGTTGGCGTACAACTTCAATAGCGACACGCCCCCGCTTTCGCGCGATCCGCAGGCCGCTACGCCCTCAACCCCGGCCGACGCCGAAGGCACCGCCCAGACGACCCCGGACGATCAGCCGTCTGCGGCACTGGTGCGGTTCCGAGCCTGCCGGTGGATGCAGCCCGCGGAAAACGGCAACGCGGAGTTCTGCACGCACCGGGAGGTCAAGCCGTACGCGGGCAGCAGCAGCTTCGACGCCGACGCATGGTGTCCTGACTGCCAGTACTACAAGCTGCGTCGCGTACCCAAGAAACGCTCGCCCGACGACTACCGGTACTAGTCCGAAAACTCCTTCGCCAGGTCGACCCACTCCCCTTTCGGCGCGAGCTGCTGATAGGCGCGCCAGTGGACGCGCGCGTCGCGGGACTGTCCGTTCTTCTCCAGCGTGACCGCCAGATAAAAATGTGCGTCCGCGTAGGCGGGGTTCAGCCTGAGAGCATCGCGGTAACAGGCCTGCGCGGCGGGATACCGCCCGAGATCATGGAAGATATTGCCGAGATTGAAATGGGCCTCGAACACGTCGGGCTCGAGTGCGATGCCGCGCTCGTAGAGCGCCTGCGCCTCCGCGATCTCGTCGCGCGCGTAATGGACGTTCGCCAGGTTGATCAGAGCGGGGACGAGATAGGGGTCCCTCTCGAGTGCCAGACGGTAGGCCTTTAACACCTCCTCGAAGTTCGTCGGATCGCCGTTATCGAGAACCGACGCGGCGTGGAACAGTTCCTCCGCCGATGACGCCTAGTACCTCGTCGCAGTGAATTTGACCGGTTCACTTTCAGGCCTCCCCCTCTTGACCGTGGGCCCAGGCAATCGATCAAAACCACTGCGCCGGGGTACTAGGGCATCGGGGCCGGATCCATGAACGCCGCCAGCGGCGGCGGCTCGCGCCGCTTGAGCTGTAGTATTTTCGCCGGCTGGGCCTCGATACGAAAGTCGAACGTCAACTGTCCCGAACGCGACGCGATGAGGTTGCGGAGTACGGCGCGGAAGCTCAACCCCTCAGCCAGCGCTTCCTCCGCCTGGCGAATCACCGCCAGGTCCGGGAACGTGTAGTGGGATTCGCCGTGCGTGCTTTGATCGGGTCGGACTAGCCCCCACTTCTGCATGTACCGCAGGTGATCCTCGCGCACATGGGTGTACCGCTCTAGGAGCTGGCGCCGAGAGGTGGAAGCAGGACCAGTGGACCCCACGCACGTTCACTATAATCCACTGGTGCTGCTGGCGGGCGACATCGGAGGCACGAAGACGTTGCTCGGGCTCTTCGAGCGCGCGCCTCGCCGACCGCAGCTCGTCGTGGTCCACACCTACCGCACCAGCGACTTCTCGAACTTCGGCGACATCCTCGAGGCGTTCACGAGAGACGTGAGTACTCCGTTCGACGTTGACGCGGCGGTCGCGGGCGTCGCCGGCCCGGTCAGCGGCGGCATCGCGCAGCTGACACACGGCGAATGGAACGTGAGCGCCGCGGACATCGCTGCGCGGCTCAACACGCCTCGCGTCGGGCTCCTGAACGATCTCGAGGCGATGGCGCTCGGTGCCGGCGTACTTGGCCCGGGGGAACTCGTAGAGCTGCAACGCGGCGCCGCCCGCGATGACGGCAACGCCGTCGTGATCGCGGCAGGCACCGGACTAGGGCAGGCGTACCTGCGCCGGGTGAACGGGCGCATGCGCGCGTTTCCCTCCGAGGGAGGCCACGCGGATTTTGCGGCACGGACAGACCGCGAGATCGAGCTCGTGCGCATGCTGCGCCGGCTGTACGGACGCGCCGCGGTCGAACATGTTCTCAGCGGTCCCGGCCTGCTGAACCTGCACCGCTTCACACACGACGGACAGGATTGCCCGGCGAGTCGCGATCTCGACGAGATCAACGCGCCTGCCGGCGTGTCCCGGGCGGCGCTGGATGGGAGTTGCGTGGCCTGCGTGGAGGCGCTGTCGCTCTTCGTCGAGGCCTATGGCGCGGAGGCGGGCAACCTGGCGCTGCGCGGAATCGCCACGTCAGGCGTATTCGTCGGTGGGGGGATCGCGCCACAGATCCTGCCGGCGCTCCAGGATGGACGCTTCATCGAGGCCTTTCGCGATAAGGGGCTCATGTCTGAGCTGGTCGCGAACGTTCCCGTCTACGTCATGCTGATGCCGGAGACGGCGCTACTGGGCGCTGCCGTGTTCGCGCAGGAACTCGCAGCGCGCGAAGCGCGCCCGGCAGACAGCGCGAACTAGCCAAGGGCGCTGCCTGCACAGACCTCACGAATCATCGGAAGATCAAGGGCAGCGCCCGTGGACCGCTATGCGGCTTCTTACGGGGATGTTGTACCCTTTGCGCCGGAACCGCACAGCGGTCCTAGGCGCGCGAAGCGCGCCAAAGAGATACTGTCAAACCAGCCAAGGGCTCTGCCGGAATATCAGCAGAGCCCTTGGCTGGTTAGTTCTTCATTTCCTCCAGCGCCCGCCCACCAGATCGCATCGCAAGCAACCAGATCGCCACGCTCATGACGATGGCCAGCAGGAAACTGCCCGCCATCATGGTCTCGCGGAACACCGACAACTGGATTCCTCGCAGCCGGCTGAACAGCCACATTGCGGACGGCCAGCCAAGGAGAACGACCATCACGATGATGTACAGCACGGCGAGAATCATGAACGCGACACCGCCGTACGAGCCCGCGACTTGGTTCGGGTCCGCGCCGAAGCGTGGGTACCGCGCGCCGAGTCCAACGGCAAGACCGACCAGCGCGAACGTCATGAAGACCACCGCCACGGCGGCCACGACCTTGAGGAACGGATCGACCCCCATGAACTGATTCGCTGCGATCGTCAACCCTTCGGTGAAGAGCAGCAACGGCACGGCCGGTCCAAAATTTCGACCAGAGAAAATCGCGCAGCGAAACCGGCGAGCTACGGATGATCCAGAATGCGGCGCCCTCAACCGACACGGCCGGAAAGACAAACCGCACCGCCACCGTGGCCACGACGAACCCCGCCATGTCGAGATTCACGAACGCGTACACGTTCTTGAGCACGCCGCTCATGTAGGGAATGCGCTCGAGGTCGAGCGCCTGAAAGTTATACAGATACAGGAGCACAAGCGCGAACAGCGGCAGCAGCTGCAACCACTGGCTGACATCCCGGAAGAATATCTTGACGTCCTTGACTAGGAGTTGCCGCCGTACACCCGACAGCGGAAGCACATGCGCCAGATGGTCAACGATGCGTAACGGCGTCACCCGAGCCTTGGGCGCCTCCTGCGAACGGCTGTAGCCCTGGAAGTGCCAGCGTCGGTCCGCGGCGCCAAGCAGCACGGTGAAGGCCAACGCCGTCGTCAAGAGGGCCGCGCCGTGCAGCAGATCGCTTCCTCCCTGCAAACCCGCGAAGAGCAACTCGCCGGTCCAGAACGACGGCAGGAGCGGCGTCACCGGCGACTGCAACGTCGCAAAGAAGTCGGTGATGTCGGGGAGCGACTCGACGCGGAGCAGCCGCTCCGGCTGTATGAAGCGCAGCGTTAGCACGATCGCAGCGGCGAACAGGAGGCTCACAAGCATCATGAGGTCGCGCGCGCGCCGCGCCGGGAGCACGTTGACGAGCAGCAGCGTCGTCGCAGTGCCGACTGCTACAGGGATTACGGCGAACGGCACGACAGCGAGCAACGCGGTGGCGTAGAACGCCACCGGGGCACAGCGCGCCACGCCAACGCCAAGCAAGACGGGGAGCATGAAGATAATCACCGTCCATGACGCCTAGCCCACCGTTCGAGTAAAGCGCGCCAGAAACAGGCGGCCGGCGGACACCGGCGCGGTCATCAGGAGACGGAGATCATCGGACAAGAAGAATGTCGACAACGAGGTCACCACGCCGCTGAACGCGAGAAAAGCAAAAAACGTGAGGAATAACCACGACAGGCCGAGCCGAAGCAGGTAATCCCCAAATTCCTCGTAGGCGACAAGCTTCGCAGTCAACCAGTACGCGCCGAAGAAGAGCGCGCCGCAGACGACCATACCGACGCCGCCGAACAGGCTCGCACGCAGCGCATCGCCCTGCTGCCGTCGACGCGCCCGGTTTCGAGAGGACCAGAGATGGGGCAGCAGCAGAAAGGTGAATGGTGTTGGCGTCACACCAGTTCATCGATCTCCTGGAGCCCGCTGCCACCGGTGAGCTTCAGGAATACAGAGGTCAGGTGATCGTCGCCGTCGCCCGCGAGGCGACGGACCTCGTCCACAGTCCCCTGCGCGATAATCTGCCCCTTCTGGATGATGCTGATTCGATGGCACATCTCCTGCGCCACTTCGAGCGTGTGCGTGCTCATGAGTATCGCCACGCCCAGTTCGCTCATACGACGGAACACGTCCTTGATGAGCCTGGCGCCGCGCGGATCGAGTCCGACCATCGGCTCGTCGACGGCGATCGCACGCGGTCGATGGAGAAACGCGGCGCTCATGACAAGTCGCTGCTTCATGCCGTGCGAGAAGCTCTCCACGAGCTCGTGCTCCCAGCGCCGAAGCTCGAAGAGATCCAGCATCTCGTGCACGCGGCCGGAGATGCCGTCGCCGTTTACCCCGTACAGGCCGCCATGGAAGCGAAGGAACTCTCCAGCCGTGAGTTTCTCGTAAATGAACGGCCGGTCGGGAATGAACCCGAGCGACCCCTTGGCGGCCTCGGGTTCGGCGGCGAGGTCATGGCCGTTCACGACAATTCGACCGGAGGTCGGCTGCAGCAGCCCGGCGATCATGCGGAGCGTCGTCGTTTTCCCAGCGCCGTTGGGTCCGAGGAAACCGTGAATCTCGCCTGGCGTCACGTCGAGGCTCACGCCGTCCACGGCCGTGAACTTGCCGTATCGCTTGACCAGTTGCTGGATCGCGATCATTGGTCCCCGCACCGGCAGGCAGGCTGTCCCGTCGGAGCCTCGAACGGGAGCGGAGCCGCCACGAGGTCGTCGCCTCCGACGAGAACGGGCGTCGACTGCGGGTCGAGCTCCAGATCAAGCATGGTCATACGAAGGCGGCCGATGAGCGGCACGATTCTCGCCTACTGGTCGAGACCACCGCGCACCAGACGGATGTGCGTACCATCAGCCGGGAACTGGTTCAGTGTCGGATCGACAGGCAGCCAGAGCCCCCGGCCGTTCCCTTCGTCCAAGTACACTTCAGGCCAGGCGTGGTAATAGAACGCGCCCTGTGCGCCGCGGACGAATACCAACCCGACGGCTATGCGCGCGGGGATTCCCGACGCCCGTGCCATCGCGACGTACAAGACCGTGTGCTCATTACAGTCGCCGACTTTTGTTCGCAGCACTTCCAGGGCCGATGGCAGGCTCACGGTCGGCTTCTTGTCGAGGAGCAGGTTGACGTAGCGGGTCAGCCGCTCTGCGCGAGCGCGGGTCCCGGAAACACCCTGCAGGGCGCGTGCGGCCTCCTCGATAATCTCAGGCGCGTCACTTTCAATGAAGGCCTCGGAGTCGAGGTACCGGCTCGCCTCGGGATCGGCGGGACCGGCCTGCAGTGTTTGTGGATCGCGGATTTCGATGATCGAGCCGTCGACCGTCTGACCTACTCCGTCAAGATCGGGCCCGGTCAGGTCCGCGCCCTCCAGCCGAAGCCGCATCCGCCGAACGTCACGGGGCTCATCGATGCGCTGGGACATCACGGGAACCACCGCGGACATGCGAAGCAGATCCGCCTGCACGCGCCCCGGGATGGCAAGACCCTGCGCCTGTTCCGGCGACTCGCGGATGGTCATGAGTCCCAGCGGACTTTCCTCCCGCACCACCTCGCCGGTGTCGGTGATCCACGACGTCGTCGTGAGCCCCTGAAAGGCCATCTCGACGCGGAACGCGGGAAGGAAGCCGTCCCGCGTTCGTACGACTTCACGCTCGCCGACACTCACATCCACGGCCGCATTTGTGAGCGTGGCGGGATCGAAAATGGTCCAGCGGTGCCGTGCGCCCGCCGCGAGGCCGCGGCTGGCCAGCAGCCGCGACAGATTGAGGCCCATCACCGGCGTCTCCGCGAGTCGACGCTCCTCGGTCCGCGTGTTGCCGGCGGAGATAACGGCGACCGATAGGAGCTGCCCGTCACCAGCGGTCGAACCGGAGCCGTCAACGGCGCCGTGTACCTGCACGGGACCGGTGCCAGGATCGAGCGAGAACTCGAACGAGCGAAGGGAGAAGTCGGTGTCCACCCACGCCGTCGTATGGATCGTGGTGGTGGAACTCGACCCGAAGAGCGTCATGACGAGCCGCGCGTCCTCCTGCAACTCGAAACCCTCGTCCGTTCGAATCGTCTGGCTGACGGTAAACCCGATCTTCTCGCCCCGGTAGTACACGCCGCGCCAGGTGGCCGTGGGTCCGTACCGCGCGAGGTCGGTCGCAAGATTCACGGGTGACGCCTGGAGGTACGACCGGTTCACCAGAACAGCCATGCAGGCGACCCAGGCGATGAGGACGAGGAGTGACAGAGGCCGCGTGATGGTCCGCGGGATAGGCCGTATGAGCGTCATGGAGTCAGAGATCCCGCCTGATGTATCGGCGTGACAGCTCGTCGCCAGTAGCACCCCGGCTCGGCGCTCCAATCCGACGCAACCCGCACTGAATCAAGGGCTTACCTTGACTGTCCAGGCGGGGCGCGATACGCTGGGTCGTTCCTCGCAGCCGCAGTCCCTTGCGTATCACGCTCAACGGCGAACCTTACGAACTCGACGAGCCGCTATCGGTCACCGACCTATTGATGAAGGTATCGATCGATCCGCGCCGCGTCGCCGTCGAGCACAACCTCACGATTCTCAAGCGGCAGCTTTTCGCCGACACGCTCGTCCACGAAGGCGACCGCATCGAAATCGTGAATATCGTGGGTGGCGGCTAGCCATCGATGATTCGTGATTGGTGATATTGGTGAGTTCACGTGATTGACACGCCACTGGCCATCGCGGGCCGCACGTTCCGGTCGCGGTTGATCGTCGGTACTGGGAAGTACGCGTCCCACGCAGTCATGGCGCAGGCGCATGCGGCGTCCGGTGCCGACATGGTGACCGTGGCGGTCAGACGCGTCAACATCTCGGATCGTTCCCGCGAGTCGCTGCTCGACTACATCGGTCCAGACATATTCGTCCTTCCGAACACTGCCGGGTGCCACACGGCCGACGAAGCCGTACGGACGGCTCGTCTCGCGCGTGAGGCCGGCTTGTCGAACTGGGTCAAGCTCGAGGTCATCGGCGACGACCGGACGCTGTTTCCGGACAACGAAGCCCTCATCGAAGCCACGCAGGTGCTCGTCCGCGAAGGCTTCGTGGTTCTGCCGTACACCAACGACGACCCGATCGCCTGTCGCAAGCTGGAAGACGCGGGCGCGGCCGCGGTGATGCCGCTCGGCGCGCCCATCGGCTCCGGGCTCGGTATTCAAAACGTCAATAACCTCCGTATCATCCGCGAGTTTGCGCGTGTGCCGCTCATCGTGGACGCGGGCGTCGGGACCGCGTCCGATGCGGCCCTCGCCATGGAACTGGGGGCCGACGGCGTGCTGATGAACACCGCCATCGCCGGCGCGCAGGAGCCCGTTGCCATGGCCGAGGCGATGAAGCACGCCGTAATCGCTGGACGTCTCGCCTGTCTGGCTGGCCGCATTCCCCGAAAGATGTACGCCACCGCCAGTAGCCCCATCGAAGGGTTGATCGGACGCTGACGCGATGAGCGACGCCCTGCCGCCGCGTCCGGCTCCCATCCCTCCTCCTGATCGGTATCAGATCGAACGGCTCAACGATCTGTACAACCTCTCGGCCGTCGCCCCGCAGGAGGGCTGGCGCGGCCGCCTGAAAGACCGCCTTCGTGAGTTTCTGATCGGCCTGCTCTATCGCCAGCAGGAGTTCAACACAGCCCTGGTCGATCACATCAATCGCAACGCCCTGGTCGGCATCGAGGCGCATCACGCCAGCACCGGCACAATCGCGTGTATCGAGTCCGCGCTCGACGAGATGCGCCGCCATCAACAGGCCTTGGGCGCGTGGGAACGCCGAAGCACGGATGCGGTAACAGCGCTCGCGTCGTCACAGGAAGAGCTGAGGATCTCACTCGGCGTGCTGCAGCAGGCAGCGCACACGCTGAAGGGCGTTGTTGCATGAATCGATTGTCACTGGCCCGCACGATGCCCACCGACAGGATCCTCACCGGCCGATGCGATACGACGCTGGTCGGCCGAGGGCGGTCATCCGATTCAAGATCTCACAGCCGAGGACGGCCTCACTCCCCTGCCCGGCTGGGCTCCGGGCGCGAAGACTATCTCCGATGATGGACTTGTATCGGAAGAACGCGTTCTCCACCCGGCCCTGACGATGGTACCCTGACACCTTCTTCCAACGGCGCCGGCCGAGCTGCTTCACCCACGTGATCGTCCGATCCCGCGCGGGCGACCGCGGGCCGTGGCTAGATATGTTCGCCGTCTTGGCCGGTGGGATGATGACTGTCGCACCCCGCGCCGTCGCCGTTTCGTAGACGGCAACCGTGTCATAGGCGGCGTCAGCGGTGACGCGCACGAGAGGGCCCTTGACCGCAGTGAGCAAATCGAGGGCGGTGGTCGCATCATCACCAGTCTCCTCGGTCAACGTGTGGACACGGATCACGCCTGACTGATCGACGCCAAGGTGGAGCTTCCGCCAGCCACGTCTGCCGCGGCCACCGTGTTTCGCGGCGGCCCACTCGCCTGCCCCGACGATGGACAGCCCCGTGCTGTCGAGCACGAGATGGATGCCCTCGCCGGGCGGGACCGGTCGCAGACGGCGCGTCAGATGCTGACTGCGCCGGGAGAGCGTCGTAGAGTCGGGGGCGGAGAGGTCGAGGCGCATCATCCCGAACAGGGCGTGCAGGAACCCTTCGGCCTGGCGCAGCGGGAGATGGTAGAGGAGCCGCAGGGTCAGGGCGGTCTCGATGGCGAGATCCGAGTACCGCTGCTGCCCGCCCCGCCGGCCGCTCCGGCGGGGCGTCCAGGCAGCGATCGCCTCCGAGGACAACCACACCGTCACATCGCCGCGTCGAACGAGGGCCTGATTGTAGGCCGCCCAGTTCGCAACGCGGTACTTCGTCTTATACGTGGGATGGACCTTCGACTGCATCCCTGTAGTGTGGATCCTGCGGAGGGTCACGAGAAGTGCGGGCCAAACCGCCCCACCCCCACAGGGTATTCATGCAACAACGCCGCCCAGAGCTACCCGGCAGAGCATGATGCAGATCATCGCTTGTAGCGGATCGCGCTACCTCGTCCGCGTCGATGAGCAGTACGCGAGGGTGTTGTCCCTGAACGAAGGGATCTAGTATCCACCGGCGTTGCTCGGCTCGATCTGGGCGCACACCCACGGCTACTGGGACGCCTACGACGGAACGGCCGAAGAGCAGCTCGGAGCGCACTACACCGACCGCGACAAGATCATGTTGATCATCGAGCCGGTGAGACAGCCGCACAGCAGAAGTGATAGCGGACGCCGTCGTGCTCGTGCTGGTGGGGCTCGTCGGGCGCCACCCGCATCCCGCAGACGGGATCGATCGGCCCGTCGCTGGGCGCGGCGGCCCCATGGACCATGGGCAGCTGCATGCTCATGAGCGTCTCACGTCCCTCAGTACCACAGGCGGAGGCCCGCTACCACCGACGTCCCTGCCACTCGTGCGCCAGCGGCCCGCGCAACGTCGGCCGTACCACCGAATGCCTGCTGCCAGGAGATGCCGACATAGGGCGCCACCTCGCGCCGGATCTCGTAGCGGAGCCGCAGGCCGGCCTCGGCCGACGACAGCCCGGTGCCTAGCCCAAGCGCCTCGACATCCTGGAACGCCGCGTTCAACTCGATGCGGGGCTGGAGCACCAGCCGCTGGGTGAACAGCAGCTCGTACTCAGCCTCGACCCTGGCCGTGACGTCGCCTGTGTGGCTGACGAAGGCCGCCGCGTCGATCTCGAACCAGTACGGCGCCAGCCCTTGGATCCCGACGACCGCATGCGTTCGCGGCTTGTCCGCCGACGTGTCCTGACGCATGCCGAGCTGCAGATCGAAGAACGAGCCGATCATCCGGCTGTACAAGGCCTGGACCTCCAATTCCTCGAGATCGCCGCCCACCACGCCGTCGCCTTCAATCTTCGCCCAGAACTTGCTGGCATCGGTGCCCACCCACCCCTGCAGGTCGAGCAGGTAGCCCTTCTCGGCCTCCGAGGCACGCCCTTCCAGGCGCTCGGCCTGCACGAACGTGACGATCTGCGGCTCGAGCATCGGCATCACCCACTCGGCGGGCGCCCCGGTCTGCGGCGTCTCCTGCGCCGACGCTAGGCCGGCAGCAAGCAGCAGCGCCCCACACAGCAGCAGCTGGCGCATCACCGCTCTCCTTCGTACGGCGACACCTCCACCACGCGGAACATGCCCATATCCATGTGATAGAGGAAGTGGCAGTGGAACGCCCAGCGCCCTGGCGCGTCCGCGTTAATCAGGACTGAGAGGCGCTCGGCTGGCTTCACGCTGATCGTGTGCTTGCGGGGCAGATACTCGCCTTGGCCGTTCTCGAGCTCCATCCACATGCCGTGGAGGTGAATCGGATGCTCCATCATCGTGTCGTTGACCAGCGTGAGGCGCACGCGCTCGCCGTGCTCGAACGGGATCGGCCCCCGCACCTCGGAGAACTTCACGCCGTCGAACGACCACATGTAGCGTTCCATGTTGCCGGTCACGTGCAACTCGACCTCCCGGTCCGGCGGCCGCTGGTTGTACGGCTCGAGGGCCCGCAGGTCCGTATAGACGAGCACGCGGTGGCCCACGCCCTGCAGGCCCGTGCCTGGCTCGCCCAACCGGCTGCGCTGCACCTCGGCAACCCCTGCGTTGCCCGGGCCGTGCGTGTCTGGCCCGTGGCGCGCCACCACGGGGCCGGCGTCGGCCATACCCGCCATGCCCTCACCAGCCGCCGCAGCCTCCAGCATGCCCGGCATCTCCATCCAGGGCATGCCCGTGCCAACCGGCGCGGGCGCCTCCATCGCCATGCCCATGTCGACCATCGTGCGTAGCGGCGGCTCGCGCAGCTCCGCCACCGCGGCCTCCATCCCCTCGCGCGGGGCCAGCGTCCCCCGGGCGTAGCCAGAGCGATCCATCGCCTCGGCGAACACGGTGTAGGTGCGGCCATCGACCGGCTCGACCACCACGTCGAACGTCTCGGCCACGGCGATCTGCAGCTCGTCGACGGTCACCGGCTCCACGTGCTGGCCATCGGACTGCACCACCGTCATCGGCAGGCCGGGGATGCGCAGGTTGAAGTAGCTCATCGCCGCGGCGTTGATGACCCGCAGCCGGACGCGCTCGCCGGGCGTGAACAGGCCGTACCAGCCCGTCTCCGGCCCCTGCCCGTTCATCAGGTACGTGTAGTGGTACCCGGTGACATCGGCGATGTCAGTGGGCGCCATCCGCATGCGGCCCCACATCAGCCGATCGTCGACGGTGGGGCCGAGACCGCTCCTTGAGATGTCGCGGAAGAAGTCGCCCACCGTGCGCCGGCGGTCGTTTGAGTAGTGCGCCTCCTTCTTCAGCTTCGCGAGCACCGAGTACGGGTTCTCGAACATCCAGTCGCCCAGCACGACCACGTGCTCCCGGTCGTAGGCCACCGGATCGGGCCCTGCGGGGTCGATGACGAGCGGGCCGTGATGCCCGAGCTGCTCCTGCAGGCCCATATGGCTGTGGTACCAGTAGGTGCCGCTCTGGACCACCGGATAGCGGTAGGTGAACGTCTCGCCCGGCGGGATCCCCGGAAACGAGACCCCCGGCACGCCGTCCATCTCGAACGGCAGCAGGATGCCGTGCCAGTGGATCGACGTCGGCTCGTCCAGCTCGTTGTGGACGCGAAGCGTCACGACCTCACCCTCGCGGAACCGCAGCAGCGGCGCGGGCACGCTGCCGCCAACCGTCACGGCCATTCCCTGCCGGCCGTCGATGCCGATGGCCGTTCGCGCCACCACGAGGTCGAACTCGCGGACCGCGGCGGCCTGGGCACCCAGGCCGACCGGGTCTCTCGCCCAGGCCGGCAACAGGCCGTGCACGGCCGCCAGCGCACTCGCCGACGCCGTCGCCCGTAAGAGCTCTCTCCGTGTCATGCTCATCCTCGACTCCCGGAACGTGATCCCGCTCCCGGTCGCGCCACGGCGACGCAAGCGGGCATCGGCACGTGCAGGCACACCCGCCCGCACGAGCGCCGCGCCGCACGCGTGTCGAGGAAATCAGATGCGGAGAACGAGGGACCGATGCGGCGGGGACAGGGCCCTGTCGTCGGGCGGGCTCCACCCACCGGCTGGGTGCCAGGCCAGTGACACCGCTGCCGGCGTCTCCGTGCCGAGCGCATGGACGGCGGCCGGCGCCTGAGCGCGATGCTCGCCGGAAGGCCGGAAGAGACGGACAACGCCGAGGTCGTGATCGCAGCTGGTGTGCCCGGCAATCAGCACCGCGGCCGGTTCGGCCTCGCCGTGCTGATGCGTGGCGTCGTGCGCCCCGTGGTGCGCTGCGGCGGTCTCATGATGCGCCTCGTGGGCACACATCCACGCGCACACCAGACCCACGAACGGTGGGGCCGTGAGGCTCAGCACGACGACGAGCACCGGGAACACACGAACGCCCATGACCTGTCCTCATCAGTATAAGGGTATCGACACGATTCGTGCGGAAATACACGCCAAGGGTCGCGCATCCTGAGCGTGGCGGTGTAAGGGGAACCCCGGCGACGGTCGCGCCTTCCCAGGCATCCTCAAGCCCGGATCGGCGTCGCATCCCGGTGGCGTCAACGGCTGCGCGGCGGCCCTTCCGCGAACCGGACTCAGCCGAATATCGTGACAGCCAGCCAGCCAAAGAACGCGGGTGTGAGAAAGCTACCGGCTGAAAGATCTGATCAGCGGCCATTCGCCAAGTTGAGCGCCAGCAGTTTCGGCGAGCGCGTCGTCGTCGGAGATGTCGGTCGGCCAGCCGTAGGCGGTAGCAACGGCAGCGTCGAGGGCCACGTGCGCGTCGGCGAGCCATGTCGGACGAGCGTTGTAAAGGCTCGTCAACGTGCGCGTCTTGAGTGCGGTTGCGGCGGCCTCGTCGCGAGGCACCGGACGTGTCGGATAGCCGGGAACCGGCTCGTCCAGCCACTCGACCCATTCGGGCGGATTGAGCCACCGGTCGCGCAGCTCGACCAGCCGCTGAGCTGCGTCCGCGATGGCGGCGGGGCGCGGGTCGTCTGCATAGTCGGCGGTGGGGGTGTTCGGCGTGAGGCCGGGCGGGAACGGGAACGTCTCGAAGGTGGTGCTTCTCCGTGGCCCGCGAAGGGCAGTACGTCGAGGTTGTCGAGAACGTCGAGCGGACGCTGCTGGTCAAACCTTGAACTAGCCACGCGGATTCTTTCTCGGCACCGAAATGGAAATCTCGGCTTAGATGACTGACTGGCGGGGCCCCGATGTGCTGCAGAGCTCTCGCCCGCGCAGCTAGTCCACCTACCGGATCATTTCCATTGCGCGTAACGTCTCGGCGAGCCGCCGGGCTGAGCCATCTCAAGGCCCATTCCTCGCCAATCGTAAACAAACAAGCGGAGGACGGCGAAACCGTTGACGCGCCTTGGGGTGCGGAGGCTATCCGTGACCTTCCAGGGAGCCTGATGGTGGAGACTCCTTCCCCCCAGGAAGGCGCTCTCGCCCGGTGTGTCGCAAACGACCGTTTACGACACATGCGGATCGGCTACACCCGTGTCTCGAAAGCAGACGGCTCCCAGTCGCTGCAGGCCGCGGGCGTCGCCGCCGTCCACGACCAGGAAACAGGGCGCGATTTGTCGGCGGCGGACGGAGAGGTGCCCAGCCTGCGGTCGCGCCCCATGTGGCAACCTCGCACGCTCAAGACTCGGTCCAAACGTCGCATATCGAAATCTGTCCAGACCAGCGCACCCGCACCGTATCGATCCAGGCATCCATGCGCGGACGATGCACGGCTTGACAGCCACACAGGTAGACGACCGATTGTGCGTCAATCGTCACCACGCGACTGAACCGACCTTTTTCAGCGAACTCCGCACCGCGCTGCTGCGCGAACGGCTCGTGGGGCTTTCTCGGATAGTGCTGATAGACCAGTACGGATCGCCCCGCCGTCGCAAGTGCCTGGATCTCTAGCAGGCTGCTGAAAAACTCCGCGAAATGGGATCGACAGATTGATCCCGTCGTACTACGATGCTCTCAACACTGAAGGGAGCCCGATCATGCGCGGACACGATGAGCAGACCACCCACATGTTCAGCTACCTGTCGCCGGAACAGCGCGTGCCGGCCGACCATCCGCTCCGCGCCGTTCGGGCGCTGACGGACGAAGCCCTGCAGACAATGTCGCGCCGATTCGCGAGCCTGTACGCCACGACAGGGCGTCCGTCGATCCCACCGGAGCAATTGCTGCGCGCTTTGCTGTTGCAGGTGCTCTACACGGTGCGGAGCGAGCGGCTGCTCATGGAAGAGCTCAACTACAACCTGCTGTTCCGGTGGTTCGTCGGGCTGAATATGGATGACCCGGTCTGGCATCCCACGACGTTTACCAAGAATCGCGACCGGCTGCTGTCGGGCGATGTCGCCGCCGCGTTCTTTGATGCGGTCCAGGCCCACGCCCGGGCGGCCGAGCTGCTCTCGGACGAACACTTCACCGTGGATGGGACGCAGTTGGAAGCATGGGCCAGCCTGAAAAGCTTTCGGTGCGTGGACGCAGCGGAGAGCGACCCGCCCGAGGACCCGGGCAATCCCACGGTCAACTTCCACGGGGAGCGGCGGCGCAATGACACCCATCAGTCGACGACCGATCCCGAGGCGATGTTGCATCGGAAGGGCAAAGGCAAGGAAGCCAAGCTGGCGTATCTCGGCCACGTGCTGCTGGACAATCGACAGGGGCTTGTCGCCAACGTCTGCGCGACCCACGCGACGGGGACCGCCGAACGCGACGCGGCGGTGCTGTTGCTGGAGGCCAGCGCCTCCCCGGGCAGCACGGTCGGGGCGGACAAGGGCTACGATGTGGCGCGCTTCGTTGCCGACGTGCGCGTCCAGGACGTCACGCCCCACGTGGCGCAGAAGGTCCGCGGGAGTGCGATCGACGGTCGGACCACGCGGCATGCGGGCTATCACGTGAGTCAGCGGAAACGAAAACTCGTGGAACAGGTCTTCGGCTGGATGAAGACCGTCGGCGGCCTGCGCAAGCTCCGGCATCGCGGCATCGCCCTGGTGGATTGGCAGCTCACCTTCGCCGCCACCGCCTATAACTTGGTCCGGTTGCGGAATCTGGAGGCGAGGTGTCCCTGATCGCCGGCCGCGGGTGTCGCTGGCCCCCTCGTCGGGACAGCGTGTCCCCGTGCGCACCGTTGTCGGGGGAGGGCGTGACACGCATGATGGCCATGAAAACAGCCCAATCCTCGTGTTCTTCAGCAACCTGCTAGCCAGTAGACGTATTTCGAGGAATTCTTGCGACCATACTTCGTCGAGGGCACCTCTATCCCATTGTCCGGGTCTAGAAACACCACATCGGCGCCACCAGCGGCCTGCATTATTCCATCGGCATAGCGCTCGCGCCCGGCACGATCGTCTGGTACGCGGCTCGAGAAGAACGTCGCCGCCGGTAACAGCGTCGAATGCTCGATGCTCGCCACCCGGCGGGCCCGGCTAACCCTGACCCAGTCGTGGAGTGCGTCATAGAGCTCCTTGTCGTAGCGCTTCCAGTGGGAGGGCTTATCGAGATAGTCCGTAAACAGCCCGTCCGACCGCGTATCGTTGGGCGTCAGCATCCACACGACCAGAGTCTTAAACCCGGCGTGCCCCAACGCGCGCAGGAGCCCATACTTCCGGTAGTCGTTCACGTCTCCAAAATATTGATCTTTCACGGCTGTCCCGCCAGGCACGCCGTCGGTGACAGGTAGCCTTTGCCCCTCCTCCCCTTCACCATACGAACCATACAAGCCCCATGATCAGCATGGCGAAGATGGCCTTTACCCCTAGGAACAAGATGTGTGCGACTTGCGCTCTCGCTTTGTCCGCTTCCCTGTCAGCAACACACTGGGCCTTCACCTTGGCATCGGCTTCTCTTCGCAAGGTCCCGACATCTCTCTTGATCTCCAGCAGATCTGACTCTATGTGAGCCTTCGCATCCTCGCTGAGCTCTGCGGCGAGCGCGCTCACCATCAGTGACTGTGCGTCGATCCGCTCCTCTATCTTCTCGACGGCCTCGGTTATTTTTTGCGCACATTTTTGTTCGTTCATTTGCCCACCACGATGCTTGTCGGTTTGGTTACCCGCCTTTCACGAGTTCCACCACGCGGCCAACGTAGCCCATCCGCTGCTGAGGACGGCGAGGAAAGTGTCCCACAGCCACCAGGCAGCTTGCGTCGTCAACCCCGCCACCAGCGCGCCGACCGCCCCCGCGATCACCGCCACGCTCAGGATGAAGCGCCGCTCGGGCTGCAACCCCTCGAGGACCTGCTGCCGCACGCGAAATTCTTCACGGCAATTGTCGGTCAGCGACCAGTAGTTGTTCTCCGCCGCCCGCGCCGCCTGCTCCGCCGCCTGCTGCGCATGCTGCAACGTGGCGGTGTGGTGTTCCATCTCCGCGTACTGGCGCTGCACGTCCTTCAACTGGTCCGACAGGGGCGGCGTCATCGGCTCGGTCCGAAATCGTGGTCGGGCTGCAGGTCGGGCTGCGGGCCACGGTCCTTGCCGCGCACCAGCTCCTTGACCTTCTCGGCAGCGAGCCGGACGAGTTCCACAATCCGCTCCTGGATGGTGCGATGCTCTTCATGCAAGGCGGCGCGTTCCTGCTCGCGATCGCGGTTACCCTCGGCGATCTGCTCGTTGCGCCTGGTCCGCTCGTTGGTCTCGCCCGTCCGCAGCGCCATCCACGCCGCCCGGCCTAAGTGAATCTCCGGGTCACGATCGAGGGTTTCGGCGCGCGCGGTGTCGCCGCGCTGCAGGGCCTCGTCCCGCTGCACGGCCAGGGTCCGGTGGTCGATGCGCTCGGCGTGGCCACGCCGCTCCAGGGCGCGGTTGGCGTGCGCGGCCCAGTCCTCGCGCCAGGTCGCCAACTGCTCTTTTTTGTTCCAGTCCCGATTCTTCGGCCCGAAGCCCTCTGGGCCGATGGTCCGGGTGGTCAGCATGATGTGCGCGGGCATTGTCAACTTGGCCTCCTGCTGGCAGAGTTACCGCATGCCCAGCTACCGCGGATACCGGTTTTCCCCTGAAATCATCAGCCACGCGGTGTGGCTCTATCATCGCTTCGCGCTCAGCTTCCGAGACGTGGAGGACTTGCTGGCCCGCCGAGGTGTCGAAGTCACCTATGAGGCCATCCGGAAGTGGTGTCGACGGTTCGGTCCTGAATATGCGGGCCGATTGCGGCGCCGACGTGGCCGGCTCGGAGACACCTGGCATCTCGACGAGGTGTTCGTCACGATCCAGGGTCGCCAGCAATACTTGTGGCGCGCCGTGGATGAGGACGGTGACGTCCTCGACATCCTCGTGCAACCGCGACGGAATCGGCACGCCGCGGTGCGCTTCTTTCGCAAGTTACTGAAGACCCAGCGGCACGTGCCGCGACGCCTGATGACCGATAAGCTGCGCAGCTACTCCGCCGCCTGTCGCACGGTGATGCCATCGGTGCTTCACTGCACCGATCAGTACGCGAACAACCGCGCGGAGGTCTCCCACCAACCGACCCGCCAGCGTGAGCGCCAGATGCGGCGTTTCAAGTCGACCGCTCAGCTCCAGCGCTTCGCGTCGGTTCACGGTATCGTGCAGAATCTGTTCCGCGTCGGTCGACACCTCCTGCGATCGGTTCACCACCGTCTGCTCCGCACCCGCGCGTTCGTGGAATGGGATGCGGTGACGTGCGCCTGTTGAGAACGATCGAGGGCCTCGATGTCACGGGGCAAGAGCGCGCTGCCCTCAACAAGTTGACAATGCCCTCCCCAGGCCTCGGTCACCATCAAGCGGGCGTTCGAGTTCCTGGTGCTGACGGCGGCGCGATCCGGCGAAGTGCGCCTGGCGACGTGGGACGAAATGGACCTGGACGCGGGCGTCTGGGCCATCCCCGCCGCGCGCATGAAGGCCAAGCGGGATCACCGCGTCCCGCTCTCGAGCCGGGCGCTCGCGATCCTGCACGACGTACAGAAACTGAGCGATGGCACCGGCCTCGTGTTCCGCAGTCTGCGCGGGAAGCCACTCTCCTCCGTGACGCTCCCGAGATTGACCAAGGAACTCGGCATCGCCGCCGTGCCGCATGGGTTCCGGTCGAGCTTCCGGGACTGGGCCGCGGAACGGACGAACACCCCTCGCGAAGTGGTCGAGGCCGCACTCGCCCATACGGTACAAAACCCCACCGAGGCGGCCTACGCGCGCAGTGATCTCTTTGAGCGTCGGCGGCGGTTGATGAACGACTGGGCGGCCTATCTCAACGGTCAGCCGAATTCAGACACCCACACCGTCGCTGACCCTGGACTGTGACGCGCGCGAGTTCGGCACGTCGGGGGCCTCACTTCTTGGCGCCTCTCGGTTTTTCCTAATATGTCATTGGTCCCGCCGAACCTCCCGCAGTGCCACACGTACCCATGGGCGGCTGCTCGGCGCCAGCGAGGACGAAGTAGCTGCGGCGGCCGATGCCGTCGAGGCTGCTCTCACCCATGAACTCCTCCGAAGTGCAGCCGATATCGCACGCAAGGGCAATATCCGCCGTGAAACGCCGGTCCTTCTGCGTTTGGAAGACGAGGCTCTGGGGGAAGGAGTCATCGATCTGGCATTCCGAGAAGGCTCAACCTGGATCCTCGTTGATTTCAAAACCGACCGGGAGCTCGCCCATAATCGGCAACGTTACGAAACGCAGGTGCAGCTATACGCACACGCCATTCGGGAAGCGACGGCAGAGGAAGTAAAAGCGGTTCTGCTCCTGGTCTGACACTGTTCTCATGTCTTAGGACACCTTGGGAGTACCGACGGCGTGACTGATAATTTCAGAGGGAAACCGGTATCCGCGAAAGCTGGGCGGTGGGTTCGTCATCGACGTACTCTGCCAGCCGCTGTCTCAATGTGACAGTGCCGTGCGGATAGTTCCTCGGTTGCGTTATAGTCCGGGATTCAGCCGGTCCCCGATGACGATCGCTGTGTCATCGAGGCGAAACACGGCCGAGAAGAGGAGGTATGGTGGACCCGATCAGACGCAAGCTTCTGAAGACTGGCGCCGCGGCGGCGGCAATGGCCGTTACGCCGCCGGCGCTGTTTGCGCGGCAGAGCAGCAATGACGGTAGCGGACGCTTCTACGAGAGGGGGAATGTCCGCATCCGCTATGAGGAGACAGGGTCGGGCTTCCCGCTGTTGCTCATCTCGGGCGGGGGGTTGAACGGCTCGACGATCGCGGGCATCCGTCGCGGCAATCCCTTTAGCACGATCGAGGCGTTCAGCGGAGAGTTCCGCTGTATCTACGCGGACTTGCGCCACGCAGCCGGGCAGTCCACTGGCCCGCTTGAGGTCGACCGGCCGTGGGATGCCTACACCGACGACCATCTCGGCCTGATGGATCACCTGGGGATCGACAGGTTCATGGTGCTCGGCTTCTGCATTGCGGGACCCTTCATCTGGAACCTCATCAAGCGGGCGCCAGATCGCGTGGTCGCGGCCGTGCCGGCGCAGCCGGTCGGGTTCCGACCGGAGCTGCCGAACGCCATGTATGAGAGTCAGAACAACTCGTGGGGTGCAGAAGTGGTCAAGCGGCGCCCCGACATCACGACGCAAATGGCCGACCAATTCCTGAACCGACTGTTCCGCACCAACCCTGACTTCGTGTTCACGGTGACGCGCGACTTCGTGAGGCAGTGTCAGACGCCGGTTCTCGTCCTGCCGGACGATACCACGGGACATTCGTACGATGCCGCGATCGAGAGCGCGATGCTGGCGCCAAACGGACAACTGAGCATGTACCCCTGGAAAGACACCCCGGAGAAGATTCCGCTGGCGGTGCGCCACGTTCGCAGCTTCCTGCTGTCGTATCGGCCAGCCTAGACGTCTTGAAGGCCCGAATTCTTGGCAAATGAATCAAGTTTTCAGAGGGCCTTCAAGACGTGTGCAGCCAGCCGGCACCGCCTGCTAGAAGCGGAGCCGGTGCGGTGGACGAGCTCCCGGAGCCGGTGATCGTACCGTTGCTGCGGCCGAGCCGTGGTCGTCATTGGAGATGATCAGCGAGGTTCGGTACCACAGGAGCCTCACGAGCCCTCCTCGGCGTCGTCATCCGCCTGGCGATGTTTGGAGTCTACGATGATTATCTCCATGGTGGACGGCCTGCTGGCCTGCTCCGTCGTGCGCTGCGCCTCGTCCTCGCTCTGCGAGCGTCGGCGCCGCCTGATGGACGACTGGGCCGAGTACCTCAGTGGAACACACGAGGATGTGTGGCATGGCGACGGTAACCTAGCGTCACGGCCATGAGTGTTGCCAATCCTGCAATCCACGTCCCGATAACCATCCAAAACTGGACGTTCTGGTCGAACGTCATCGTGTCCGCGCAGTCGTCGGGAGAGACGGTTGGAATGCTTCGAGTCCGTGGATCCGGAAGGATCCGAAAGCGCCGCAACGGCGTTCCACCACGTCTCGGCGGTAAGAATCCAGGTCACGCCGCCGCCGCAGATTGACGGTCGTCAGAACCCCCGTGCGGTACTCGGGTGTGCTGTTCGATGCCGACATCGACCACGGCTACTGAGCCTTTCTCTTGGGTGTGTAGGACACGAGCATCCCGCCCCTGTGCAGACGAAAGTGCTTCCTGAAGCCCTCTTCGAATGGATTGGGGAGCCAGTCGAACTCCGGCCGTTCCGACAGCACGTTCCGAACGCGCAGAATTCGCCATCGCCCGCCTTTCTCTCGAGCGAGGCGATTCGCCGCCCTAATTTCACTGATTCCGAGCTCGAACTGCGGGTCGTCTGCGATTGTTGCCTTGACCTCCACGTGCCACTTCCTGCGACGATGACGAAATTGGAAATCGAAGCCGTGGCTGTCGCTAGTGTCATTCGGCTCTCCCTCTACCAGCGGCAGAACCTTCAGCCGGTTCTCCGAAACCCACGCGTCCCGAGTCACGACATCGCTCCCGAAGTCCGCGCGCAGAAAGCGGTAGGCGTAGATCTCACCGACAATGCCTGCCAGATCGCGAAGATCCGCCGATGGCCGGTGGGGCGCTGTAGTCGGCCTGACTTTACCCTGTGCACTAGAACGTCCGCCACTCGGACGCGCCTTCGTCAGCGGCGTGAACTCGTCCTTGCTGGCACGGGGTCCATCCGGGACGCGGAGGCTGTCGAGACGCTCAAACAACGCACCGTAGCTCGTCGTTCCAACTTCGAACGGCGTACCGGCGATATCAAACGTCCGTCGGCGGCGTTCCGCCTCCTGCTCCTGCTCACGACGCTCTCGACGCCGAAGCTCAGTGGCTTCGGGTGTGAGGCCGAGTTGTTGACGTATCGCCTCAAGATTCACACAACCGTGGCAGGCAGTGCCGAATTCGTCGTCTCCGATGGTGCGAAGCGACTGCTCGATTAACTCGCGGTTCGACCAGAGACGCAAGTACGCCGCCGCGTTTAGGCGAACCGGTGGTGCGGGAGGAGTCGATGGAGTCCCAGCCGACGCGCGGAGTTCCACCCAGGTTCGGTGTAGATCATGAAGGTGAGCGAGCATGTACTCAAGCCGCTCTTGGTTTCGACCGGCGGTCTCGTACGGATCAGGGTCTATCTCCACGCCGTGTCGCTGGAAGCTGGCCCGCAGGTCGTCGGCGGTTCTCGCGCCTTCGATCACTTCCAGGTGGCACCCGATTCCCGCTATGTCGGCATAGCCCGTGCGCAAGACGTCGAGAACGGACGCGAATGGCACTTGCCACCATCGCGTGGACCAATCCGGATCGGCCTCTAGGCCTTGGCTCACTTCTTCAATCCGGTGGAATAGTTCAGGCTGATTCGTCTCAACCGCTATGTGTCGAGCGAGAGCACGAAGCAGCGGCCTGGATTCTTCAAGATGCGCTTGCGTCTGTTCGGTCACACGGTGGTTCTCGACTGGTACGTATCGGTCCCCGAGCGTGGCGAGCGCATCGTTCCAAGCCGGAAGCTGAGCGACATCGCCCAAGATGTTCCATGCTGCCTCGCCCATCGTTCGGTCGTCGCGGCTGCGCCGTGCTGCCGAGAGGACGTCCAAGGCCGGCCAATGTGGGAGATTGATGGTGTGGGTCTCGAATTCCGAATTCGGTCGCTAAATCGAGGCCTGGGACACCATTGCGTGGCGCCTGAGTTCTGACCTACGCTGTCTCGCGCATGAAGGATCTCCTGCTCCCCCTGCTTCACCTGGCCGTCACAGCCGCGAAGCTCTGCAGACCCGGCGGCGTGCGAGCCGTCATCGCTGAGAATCTCCTGCTCAAGCAGCAGCTGATCGTGCTGCGCCGTTCGCGCCAGCGTGCGCCGAACCTCAGAGTGGGCGATCGGCTCCTATGCGGATTCGGGGCGCTTTTTCTGAGTCCGGGACGGATTCGCAAGGTCGCCATCGGACTGCGCCCGTCCACGTTGCTGACCTTCCATCAGGCGCTGGTGCGCGGCAAGTACCGCCGATTGTTTTCCTCAAGCGCGCGACCGAAGAAGCCGGGCCCAAAGGGGCCGAGCGAGTCGCTCATCCGCGCCATCGTCGAGCTCAAATCGCGCAATCCTCGATTCGGGTGCCCGCGGATTGCGCGCATCATCTCGCAGACGTTCGGGGTCGACATCGACAAGAACGTCGTGCACCGCGTGCTGGCGAAACGCTATCGTCCAGCCCCGGGCGGAACCGGGCCCTCGTGGTTGTCGTTCGTCGGACACACGACAGACAGTCTGTGGAGCGTGGACCTCTTGCGCTGTGAGTCCATCGTGCTCCAGAGCTACTGGGTGCTCGTGGTCATGGACCAGTTCACGCGGCGCCTCGTGGGATTCGGTGTGCATCGCGGACCGGTCGATGCACCCAGCCTCTGCCGCATGTTCAACGCCGCCATTCATGGGCGGGGCGCGCCGCGACATCTCAGTACGGATCATGATCCGTTGTTCGAGGCGCATCGGTGGACCGCGAACCTTCGGCTTCTGGAGATCGACGAAATCAAGACGGTGCCCCATGTGCCCCTGTCACACCCCTTTGTGGAACGGCTGATCGGGACGATGCGGCGAGAATTCCTGGATCATGTGTTGTTCTGGAATGCCGGTGATCTGGAGCGGAAGCTCGCCGACTTCCAGGCCTACTACAACGCGGCACGGAGCCATGCGTCGTTGGAAGGCTACACGCCGTTAGGCTTCGCGGGCGAACGCACGGCGGCCCGTGCCGAATTCAACCATGTGCGTTGGATCTCCCACTGCCGGGGCATGGTCCAGCTTCCAGCGGCGGCCTGATGACGAATTCGAGACCGACAGGCCGCTGACCACGCAGACAAAGGGTAATATACAAAATGGTGAAGATAAAGCGAAAATAGATTGTGGTACTGCCGGGGCCACGGAGGATACTTACACCTGCGGCGTCCGAGGACCGCGCAGCGGCTGCATGAGCCGAAGGCCAGAGTAAGGCTAGCTCCCCCGCTTGGCGAGCCAGATTCCCCCGAGCACGACGCCACCGCCGATGACTTGCGAAGGCCCGATCGTTTCGCTGAGAATCGCCCAGGCAAAGAGCGTCGCCAGGACCGGCTGCAAGAGCAGGCTCACGCTCGAGAGCGATGCGGAGAGGTGCACGAACCCAAAGGCAATGAGGCCCTGGCCGAGCACCTGAGACACGAGGGCAAGCGCCGCCAGGATCGCCCAACCGGTGAGACTCTGCGGGAGCGACGGCTGAGGCGAGAGCAGCGCGACGGGGAGTAACGCAACCGCCGTAATGCTGGTACTCCAAGCCATGAGTCGCAGGGTCGGCACCCCGGCATCGCACGCTGTCTTGATCGCCAACATGTATCCCGCGTAGAACACGGCGGTGAGGGCGCCCAGAGCGTCCCCCGCCAATCTCGTCCCACCGGCCGCGAAATTGGGCCCGACGAGAACGAACATACCGGCGATCGCGGTCACCATCCCAACGAGGAAGGGGCGCGTCACCCTCTTCCGCAAGAAGAACCAGCTGGCGAGGGTGACAAAGAGAGGGGCGAGGTTCGCCAGCAGCGTCGCGTTGGCGACCGACGTGTAGGTAATCGACCAGTGCCACACGGCCAGGTCCGCCGCGAAAAAGAGCCCGGCCGCGACGGCTGGGCGGAGCGACGCGGAGACGGGGCGCGGGGCCGCGCGCCGCGCCCATAAGCAGAGCACCGGCGCCGCAACGGCCGCGCGCCAGAAGGCGCTCGCCACCGGACCCGTTTCCGACAGACGTACGAGGGTCGGCGCACAGGCAATACCGCAGGCACCGGCGCACAGACACAGGAAGGCGCGTGTTTCGACGCTCGATGGTACGGCGACGGGGCGAGGGCGCATGGGCGCGTGATTGTCGCACGGGCCGACGCACACCCCTTTACTCCCGGATTTCCGATTTGGCTGTGGTACTTTTGGCCATCCGATCAGTCGTCACGCCTTGATTGTCGCGGGTTTCCAGAGAAAAAGCAGGCTACGGAGGGTGACACCCAGTGGGTGAATTACAGACCGAGCCCTTTCAGTTCACGTTCAACGGATTTCTGAAGGTCGCGTTTCAGGGGTCGCGCATCACCTCCGACGCCGGTCTGATCCTGGTGCGTGAGTTGGATGAACGCCTTGGCCTTGCGGGGATCATCGCCGCGCACCTGCACGACGCTCGCCACGGACGGAACACGCAGTTCCGGTTGCCCGATCTCCTGCGGCAGTCGGTGTACAGCCGCTTGGCGGGCTACGAAGACCTCAACGACGCGCAGCGTCTCTCGACCGATCCGACCTTTCGTCTGATCGGGTCGCCGACGCGGTTGGACCGGCGTGCAGCCCTGACGTCCACTCTGCATTGGTTCGAGACCGAGCTACTGACCCGTGATGACAACCTCGATGGGTTGATGGCGGTGAACCGCGACCTGATCGGACAGGCGGAGACGTTCGACCGAGCCGACCGCATCGTGCTCGACATGGATTCCAGCGAGAGCCCGGTGCATGGGCAGCAAGAAGGCAGCGCCTCCAACGGGCACTTCGCGTCGGTCTGCTACCACCCGCTGTTTCTGTTCACCGATCACGGTGACTGCGTGGCGGCGAAGCTGCGACTCGGCAACGTCTCCAGCGCGGACGACTGGGAGGAACTGCTCGTGCCCGAGATCGACCGCCAGCAGGCCGAGGGACAGCGCGTCGCGTTCCGGGCCGACGCCGCCTTCGCGCGGCCGGCGATCTACGAAGCGCTGGAGGCGCGCGGCGTCCAGTACGCGATCCGGATACCGGCCAACAAGAACGTGGAGCTGGCGATCGAAGACCTCCTGTTTCGGTCACCGGGACGGCCCAGCCTCAAGCCGCTCATTCGGGACCAGAGCTTCCAGTACCAGGCGGACAGCTGGACCACGCCCCGGCGGGTCGTGGCACAAGTCGAGCACCACGTCGGCGAGCTGTTCCCGCGCGTCGGCTTCATCGTGACGAATCTCCCGATCCACAATCGCGCCGTCGTGCGGTTCTACAACAAGCGCGGCACCGCCGAGCCATGGATCAAGGAAGGCAAGCAGGCCACGCACTGGACGCGGCTGTCGTGCCATCGATTTCGAGCGAACGAGGTCCGGCTGCAGCTGAGCGTACTCGCGTACAACTTGGGGAATCTGTGGCGGCGGCTGGTCCTGCCCACGCGCATCGAGCGCTGGTCATTGACCAGCCTGCAGCAGCGCCTGGTCAAGACGGGCGGGCGGTTGGTAAAACACGCGCGCTACTACTGGCTGTTCCTGGCGGAGAGTCACCTGACCCGACGCCTGTTCGGGGCGATGCTCCAGCGGATCTGGGCGCTACCGGTCCCGGCAGGCTGACGCGCGGCGAGTGCAAGGACGCCGGCTTGGCAAAGCGAGGACACAAATGAGGAGCGGTGTCGAAGGAATCCCCTGGAAGCACGGACCTCCAGCCCGCGACACGTCAGCGCGGGCTGGGGTGACGGCATTCGGACCTGGACGATGGTGCGACGAACACAATCTCGTGGGCTCGGCGGCTCTCGGGTGTATAAATGGCCATCCGGGGCAGGCAAAACGGAAATCCCGAGTACAACGCACTCCGCGAGAGATAAAACGACCATGAAACACTTACTGCTGACCGTGATGATTCTCGTCCCCTCGATGGCGTCCGCCCAATCGAGCATCTTGATACAGCAACCTGCTACCGAAGAGGCCATAAGCGCCAAGGCCGCCGAGCAGTGCGGCGAGATTCACCCGACGCTGCGGGACTACCGCAGATTTGTCGATAGCTCCAGCGAGGAGTCCTTCCGGGCGCAGGTGTTCACGTCTCCCAGGGACGGCGAGGCGTGCGAAAAGACTCGACGCGATCTGCGGGTTTATTACTGCCGATACAATGTCGCGTGGCAGAGTCGTCCGAGAGCAGTATTTTTAGGAACGGACGCATCCGGCACGCCACTATCTGTGAGGCGGGCGCAGGACATTGCGCGCGAGCCGATACGCAGAATTGAAGAGTCGGGCCTGTTGGTCGTCACGCCCGAGCGGCGCGCCAGGGCCGAAGCGGAAGAGCAACGCGAAGTCGCCGAGGCCATGCGAAGGTACCAAAACGATCTAGCTTGGGAAAACGTGGCCCTGTCGGTTATGGCGACAGTCGAATCGGACTATCGCCAAGCGTTTTCCCTGCTCACCGAGAACGAATGCACCCATAGCAACCGAGCCGAGGGCAACGACCCAATCATCGACAACCCCAAACCGCTGACCCACGGCCGCCCGAACTTCTAGTGACCGCTCGCTTCACTCAAGCGGTTTTGCACACAGATCGATCCTAGAGACACTATCAGTCCAGACGCGTCCACGGCTGCGCCGTCATCCGCTTGCGATCGGCTACGCTCGCGTCTCAAAGGCGGACGGCTCCCAGTCGCTGGACCGCGTGCGCGGGGTCCTCGACCTCCTGGAGCTTGTCCTCGGCCTCGAGAACGAGGGCGAGGACACGATGAAGCGGGCCACGTTCTACGGCCACGAGAAGAACGACCCCGGCGATCGATCAACGAATCTTGGTTCATGGTTCCCCCCGTTTGGGACACACCGTCGAGGACGCCGTCCGGGCGGCCTAGCTAGCCGTCTCCACTATTTCTCCAAGACGGAGGTTGACTCGCGGTGATTCGGTGGCGTTGTTGCACGAATCGTGACTAGCCCGCACGATGCCAATCGACAGGATCTTCACCCATCATCTGCAATGGAGCACTCTTGACACATAGGGGCTTCAATGCCCTCGCCGAGTCGGTGATCGGCTTGTACAAGACGGAGGTGATTCGACGGAAGGGCCCGTGGCGCACCCTCGAGGCCGTGGAGTTCGCCACCTTGACGTGGGTGGACTGGTTCAATACGCGACGACTGTTGGGGCCTCTCGGGGACATTCCACCAGCAGAGTTCGAGGCGCAGTACTATGAGCAGGCTGAGGTGGCCTGATTCAACAAATTCGGTCTCCGACGTTCCCGGTACGATTCATACCGCCCATACGTCGTCGCGAGTTCGATCATGCGGCTGACCAACCGTGGTTCGTCATCCGGCAAGCGCGCCAGATACCGGTGGGTCGACCGGGCGTGTCCCATGACTCGGCAGGCCCGCCGCTCCGAAACGCCCAGCCGCGGGCAGACATGGTTCACGGCCTGGCGTCTCCGGGGCGGGCTCAGAAGTTTCCCGAGGCCACCTCTTTGAGGATCGCGTTGTCCAGGGCCTGGTCGGCCACCAGCTTCTTCAGCCGCAGGTTCTCTTGCTCGAGTGCCTTTAACCGCTTGGCCTGGTCCAGACCCAAGCCGCCGTACTCTTTCCGCCAGCGGTAGTACGTCTGCTCGCTGATACCCAGCTTCTTGCAGACCTGGGGCGTGCACAGCCCCCGGCCGAGCTCCACCTCGGCCTGACGGAGCTTCGTGACGATCTGTTCTGTGCTGTAGCGCTTCCTTGGCATCGTGCCTCCTGATCGTTGCGTCCGAATCCTATCGTTCGGGCTGGAACGGTTTCAGGGGGCAAGGTCACTCATGCCGGCCGTCACCCACAGCACGCGACGGTACGAGAACAACCGCGCGGAGGCGTCGCACCAACCGACGGGGCAGCGCGAGCACCAGATGCGCGGATTCACCTCCGTCGCACACGCGCAACGTTTCTTGGTCGTCCACGGCGTCGTCTTGAATCTGTTTCGCGTTGACCGCCATCTGCTCCGCGCCGTGCACCATCGCCTGATGCGGAGCCGGGCCTTCGGGGTCTGGCGGGAGGCGACCTGTGCATAAGGCAGCACGCTAGCTCAGTGCATCGGTGACGGCGGAGCCTGCATGCTCACTATCAACTTGACAGTGCCCTCAGTGCCCTCTGGGCACACCGAGTGTCGTCAAGAATCTGCTTTTCCTGGCAGGATGCGTCAATTCCAATTGCTCGAGTCAGCCCTTCTGTGTGAACCGCCACTCTACGCGGCGGTGAACAGCCGCGACAAGAGGGGCGGAAAAGTCTCCACGGACGCGACAATTGAGCCTTTCCCAAGCTCGTAAGTGAATTGCACCAAGCTGCCGTTCTCCGATTCCGAAGTGGCCAACCGTCTCGCGAGCAAATCCGCCAGAGAGCGGTCCTCGACGGCACACAGGATCTGTCTGCCGCTCCTTCTAATTGAACCGAGCACCTCGGCCAGATGGAGCGCTCGGTAATCGTCAACATGCTGCATTGGATCGTCCATAATAAGCGTGTTCCACCGGCTCCAGGTTGTGGACAAGTGAACCGAAAGCAAAAAGGCGAGACCAAGCGCTCTACGTTGACCACTGCTGAACATGAATCGAGGATTGAGTTCGTCGTCTCCTACTGTGAGTCGCATGAATCGCTTCACGTCGCCACGGACTCTGTATCCAACAGTTGCCCACTCGACATGCGGCCGGAGACGCTCGTAGAGCTCCATCAAGAGCGGCTCTAGCTGTGCCAGTCGCTCGTCAACAAGCTCACCAGCTACCCGCCTCACCGTCCGATCGGCCTGCTCCAGGTGTGAGCTGGCGCGTCGAGCAGCCTCCAGAGACTTCTGCACAGAAGTAAATCCTTTTCTGGCCTGTGCTAGAACCCTCTCCTGCTCCATCAGACGTGCATATGCGGCGGACACCTCCAGTCCAACCATCGGTGCTTCGATCGCTGCAAGGCCGGACCTGGCTTCCGCAAGACAAGATTCGATGGCATCAGTGCTCAGCTCTCTTGGTGCAGCGAAGCCTTCCAACTTGCGGAGTTCGCGATCAACCTCTTCCAACTCTACGCGAAGGTCGTCGCCCAATTGCCTGTGCTGCCGTAGGGCTGCTTCTGCCTGCCGCCGTCGAGATTCAGCCGCGACTTCGGCCGTGAGCGCCTCTTCTCTACTCGTTAGCGCAGTGAAAAGCCCTCTAGATTTTAGCTCGACTGTCTCCGTCGTCTCACGGAGGTGGGACTCGAACGACTCTTCCGTTATGCCTGAGCCGCACAATGGACATCGGCCATCCTGTAATCCGACTCGCTTTCCATGCTCAAGAAGCTCCCCAAGCGATCGAATATGCGGCTGTTGTTCTTCAAACCGGCCAGCCTCTCGCTCCGCCGCGCTTCGAGCGTCCTTCGCAAGACGCTCAGCCTCGGCCGCCTGTACAAGTTGTTGATTCAGCCTCCGATCTGTGGCTCGATATGCCTCCGTCTCGATCTCGGTGCGACGGCGTTCTATCTCCTTTAGCCGCGGAATGCTTCTAGATAGCGTCGATGTGTGGCTCCGCAGTTGCCCAATCCGGCTGCGAGCCCGTCGCATCAGCTCATCACTATCACTGTCCCTAGCGAGCCCAAGTGCCACCGCCAGCCCGAGCTGCGCTTGTTCTGAGTCTGGCTCTGTCTCAAAGTCAGAGCGTGCCTCGCTGGTCTGTGCCACCAGCCGATTGACTTCCACGCGTGCCGACTCGTAAGCACTCTCTAACCGCTTGACCCGAGCATCCAACACCTGCTTGGTCCTCTTGAGACGTTCCTCAATATCAGAAGTCTGCGTCGAGCCGAGTGTGTCTCGAACTAAAGTGAAGCGGGATGCCTCGGGTGCATCTACGCTGAGTTCCGTGATCTGTTCATCTCGGATGATAGTCGTGCCACAGAGTCTGGGGAGTAGCTGAGTGTCTGAATCCGACTCCCGAGCAAAGATGCCGCGCAAGGCAGCTTCATCCAGAACACTTACCTCTCCAGAGTGATTGACCACTCGAAACTCCGCTCCTTCGGGTCGTCGCCTGACCTCGAGATTGCGATCGACGTCCCCCCGTCTTCAGTAGCACTTCGGTTTAGAGTCCGGCGGTGACTGTACTGCGTTCCGCGACCAGCCGCTTGGCGTACTGGGCGGGCGTGAGCCCGCCCAGTCCCTTCTTCGGCCGCTCCTCGTTGTACTCGCGTCGCCAGGCCTCGACGAGGACCTGGGTATGGACCAGACTCGTGAACCAGTGCTCGTTGAGGCACTCGTCGCGGAACCGGCCGTTGAACGATTCGATATAGGCGTTCTGATTCGGCTTGCCCGGCTCGATCAGGCGCAACGTGACGCCGTGCGTATGGGCCCATGTCAGCATGGCGCGCCCGCAGAACTCCTTCCCGTTGTCGGTGCGCAAGATACGCGGCAGGCCGCGCTTGAGCGCGAGTTGATCGAGCACGCGGGTGACCGGCAGCCCACCGAACGCGCGGGCCGGCACGATGGCCACCGCTTCGGTGGTCGCGTCATCGACGACGGTCAGGCACTTCACCACCCGTCCCTCGGCCGTGCGGTCGAAGACGAAGTCGGCAGACCAGACCTCGTTCGGCGCCTGGGGGCGTACCAGGGGCTGGCGGTCCGCCACCGGGATCTTCTTGCGTCGCCGCCGACGTACCTGCAGCCTAGCCTCGGTATACAGGCGCTCCACCCGCTTGTGGTTGACCCGTGTTCCCGCCTGCCGCAGCTTGAGGTAGATCATCCCGGCACCGTAGCGACGGTGCCGGTGCGCTAAGGTCACGATGCGGGCTCGCAACGCCGCGTTAGTATCCGGCGCCGGGGTGTATCGCAGCGACGAGGCACTCATGTGCACCAGCGCGAGCGCGCGCCGCTCGCTCACCCCCTGCGCGGTCATATCCCGCACCAGCACCCGTCGGGCTGGGGCGGTCACCACTTTTTTCGCAACGCATCGCGCGTCACCTCGTTGTCCAGCACGGACTCGGCCAGCAGCTTCTTCAGCCGCGTATTCTCGGCAATCAGCTCCTTCAGGCGTTTCGCGTCCGAGACGGTCATCCCGCCGAACTTATTCCGCCAGAGGTAGTAACTGGCCTCCGAGAACCCGTGCCGGCGGCACAGGTCCTTCACCGGCAGGCCCGCTTCGGACTCCCGCAGGAACCCGATGATCTGCGCCTCGCTGAATCGTTGCTTCACGTCCGATCTCCCTTCTCGTGAGCTCGGACTCTAAACCCGGGTGCTACTCAATTCGGGGGGGACGTCGGGGTGACGATGCCACACACGATGTTGAGATTTCCGACCGTCAAGGCCCGCACGGGTCTGTCGCGCAGCACGATCTATCTCCGCATTTCCCGCGGCACGTTTCCCGCCCCCGTGTCCCTCGGGGGCCGGGCCGTGGGCTGGATCGAGGCCGAGGTGCACGCGTGGCTCACTGCGCGGATCGCGCAACGCCGGCAGATCGCGCCCGCGGAGCGGGGCTCCCGCCATGACCCGGCTCAGGAGGGCGGGCCGGCGAGGACGCTGCGGCACACGGCGCCGGCGCCGGTGGCGCACGGCGGTGTTCGTGCCGTGGGTCACGGGCGGGGGCGCGGGCGGACCGCTGCCGAGCAGACGGCAGGAGCCCCGCGGCCGGAGCGGAGGACGGCGGCGGCGGAGGACGGTTACCGGGCGCGGGGACGCACACCCCGTCCCGAAGAGAAAGGGTGGTCGACATGATCCGGAACATCACTGTGGATGGCGAGGCGGCGCTTGCCGTGGACACGGCTGAGGAACTCGGCCGCGCGCTCTTGACCGGCCGGTACGTCGTCGCGTCCGACGCGGTGCGCGCGGCGTACGGGCTCACGGACACCGACAACTCCGACACACCAGACATCGTGGACGAGTCGGACTGGCGCGACGACGCGTGGCGCGCGGCGGGGTGGCACTGATGGCGTGGGGCCGAAAGACGGCGTTGTTGCACGAATCCTCACTGGCCCGCACGATGCCAACCGACAGGATTCTCACCTGCCGATGCGATACGACACTGGTCGGCCGAGGGCGGTCATCCGATTGAGGATTTCGCAGCCGAGGACCACCTCACTCCCCTGCCCGGCTGGGTTCCGGGCGCGAAGGCCATCTCCGATGATGGATTTGTATCGGAAGAACGTGTTCTCCACCCGGCCCTGACGATGGTACCCTGACGCCTTCTTCCACTGGCGCCGGCCGAGCGTCTTCACCAACGTGATCGTCCGATCCCGCGCGGGCGACCGCGGGCCGTGGCCAGAGACGGTCGCCGTCTTGGCCGGTGGGATGACGACCGTCGCACCCCGCGCCCCCGCCGTTTCGTAGACGGCGACCGTGTCATAGGCGGCGTCAGCGGTGACGCGCACGAGAGGGCCCTCGACCGCGGTGAGCAGATCGAGGGCGGTGGTCGCATCATCCTCCGTCGCCTCGGTCAGCGTGTAGACGAGGATCACGCCGGACTGATCGACGCCAAGGTGGAGCTTCCGCCAGCCACGCCTGCCGCAGCCACCGTGTTTCGCGGCGGCCCACTCACCTGCCCCGACGATGGACAGACCCGTGCTGTCGAGCACGAGATGGAGGCCCTCGCCGGGCGGGACCGGTCGCAGACCGCGTCTCAGATGCTGACTGCGCCTGGAGAGCGTCGTATAGTCGGGAGCGGAGAGGTCGAGGCGCATCATCCCGAACAGGGCGTGCAGGAACCCTGCGGCTTGGCGCAGCGGGAGATGGTAGAGGAGTCGCAGGGTCAGGGCGGTCTCGATGGCGAGATCCGAGTAGCGCCGCTGCCCGCCTCGCCGGCCGCTCCGGCGGAGCGTCCAGGCAGCGACCGCTTCCGAGGACACCCACATCGTCACATCGCCGCGTCGAACGAGGGCCTGATTGTAGGTCGGCCAGTTCGCCACCCGGTACTTCGTCTTATACGTGGGATGGACCTTCGACTGCATCCCTGCAGTGTGGCTCCTGCGGAGACGAGAAGGGCGGGCCAAGCCGCCCCACCCGCAGATCTTCATGCAACAACGCCATGCCACGGGCTGAGATCTCGTTTGCCCGAACGGCACCTTTGAGCCACGATCGCGCCACGTGACGCTGAACGACCTGCCAGCGGTCGCGCAGCTCGATCAGCCTCCGTGCTTTCAGGGTGTCTGCCGCGAGCCGTTGACTACAGCGCTTTTCATGACCGTGTGGCACCGCCGTAGCCGCAGTGCCGAAAGTAGTTGCGGCATTCGTCCGGACTGAAGTGCGCCAGGCACTCGCCGAGGAACGGCCAGAGCGTCTCGGTGCTGCGACAGCGAGCGGTGCGGACCAGAGCCTTCAGCTTCGCGAAGCACAGCTCGATCGGATTGAGGTCCGGGCTATAGGGCGGCAGATACCAGAGCGTGGCCCCGGCAGCCTGGATGGCTCGCTGGATACCGGCGACCTTGTGCGCGCCGAGGTTGTCGGCGATGACGAGGTCGCCGGGGTGCAGGGTCGGCACCAAGATCTGGTCGATGTAGGCCCGGAAGCTCTCGCCATCGATCACGCCGTCGAAGACCCCCGGGGCCGTCAGTCCTGTAACCCGCAACGCGGCGAGAAACGTGCTGGTCTGCCAGCGCCCGCAGGGGGCGTGGTCGTGGACACGCGCCCCGCGCGGGGCGCGGCCGAATCGTCGGAGCAGATTGTTCGTGATGCCGGTTTCGTCCAGAAACACGAGGTGGGTCGGATCCCAGGTCGGCGCCGCCGCATGCCACGCGACGCGCGCCGCCGCGACGTCAGGCCGATCGTGTTCGGATGGGCGGACCGTTTTTTTTGACGGTCAGGCCGAGGGCGTGTACGGCACGCCAGACCGTCGGCACACTCGCGGGCGTGGCGAGGGCGTCCTTCAGTTCGGCCAGCGTGCGATCGGGCTGGGCCGCGATGAGCGCCGCCAGGGTGTGGAGATGCGGTTCGAGCATGGGGCGTCGACCGTGACGCTGGACGCGCGGCGCCACTTCACCTGTCTCGCGCCGCCGTTGCTTCAACAGCCGCACCCACGACCCGCTCACGCGGTACTTTGCCGCGACATCGGCGGCCTTCATCTCGGCATCGCTATCGAGCAACGCCCGCTCTCGTAAGTCCATCGAATATGCGCGCATCGGTCCTCCTGCATCGGTGCACGCAGGAGTACCACGGTCCGCCCAGCGAGTACAAGGGCTATCTGAAAAGCGCTTTAAGGGACGCCAGCACGGACAACATCCCAGCCATGCCGCTGCACGAAGACGAGTACGCCGTCCGGTGGTGCGAAGCTCTCCGCCGCTACTCCTACCCGACGGTCACCTTCGACTTCCGTCATGGGCAGGAACATCGTCATGAGGACATGCGTGGAGTAGAGAGGCGCATTGGGAGACTGTTGCGCAGTGCTGACCTCCGCGATGTGAGGGACGGCCTGTCGTGTGTGCTGTATTGGGGATTTGCACGACAGGCAATACGAGACCATCGGGTGAGCTATTTCAGAGACCGAGTCAAGTCGACTGCGGATGAGCGGCTTGCTCGGTTCAGAGCATCCGTGCACCAAATGTCGAGCACGTCGCCGTCCGTCGCAGAATGCCTCATCACTCTCAGGCGGCTGGCGCTGCCTCAGTTTAGCCAGATGTCGTTCACGACGAAGATTCTCATGTTCCTGGACCCCGACAGCTATCCCGTGCTCGATCTGAGGATCGCCAAAGCGTACGCGAATAGACCAGAGTTTCCGCCACTACAAGGATTGACCATCCGGACGAGTATCTCCATCACCGCTGGGAACCAGACTTGCTACGAGAAATTCGCGCGCTGGGCTCGGAGAATCGCCGCACTGGTGAACGCGACCTCGGGGTCTCCGCGCCACGATCTGAGAGCCGTCGATGTCGAGCGCGCACTCTTTACACTGGTAGACTTGGGGCAGGAAGACATTGCGCGGGTTCTGCTTGAAGAGCCAACGAGCGAATAGATCGTTGCCGTGGGTAATCTCCGGCGCCTGATGCAGGCCGGGCCGAGATGCGCGATAACGCTCACACGGCGTTGTTGCACGAATCCTCACTGGCCCGCACGATGCCCACCGACAGGATTCTCACCTGCCGATGCGATATGACACTGGCCGGCCGAGCTCTGTCATCCGATTGAGGATCTCACAGCCGAGGACAACCTCACTCCCCTGCCCGGCTGGGCTCCGGGCGCGAAGGCCATCTCCGATGCTGGATTTGTATCGGAAGAACGCATTCTCCACCCGGCCCTGACGATGGTACCCTGACGCCTTCTTCCACTGGCGTCGGCCGAGCGTCTTCACCAACTGGATCGTCCGATCCCGCGCGGGCGACCGCAGGCCGTGGCCAGAGACGGTCGCCGTCCTGGCCGGTGGGATGACGACCGTCGCACCCCGCGCCCCCGCCGTTTCGTAGACGGCGACCGTGTCATAGGCGGCGTCAGCGGTGACGCGCACGAGAGGGCCCTCGACTGCGGTGAGCAGATCGAGGGCGGTGGTCGCATCATCCCCCGTCGCCTCGGTCAGCGTGTGGACACGGATCACGCCGGACTGATCGCCGCCAAGGTGGAGCTTCCGCCAGCCACGTCTGCCGCGGCCACCGTGTTTCGCGGCCGCCCACGCACCTGCCCCAACGAGGGACAGCCCCGTGCTGTCGAGCACGAGATGGAGGCCCTCGCCGGGCGGGACCGGTCGCAGACGGCGCCTCAAATGCTGACTGCGCCGGGAGAGCGTCGTATAGTCGGGGGCGGAGACGCGTGGCCGATACGAATTCTGGCCTGAATCGGCGAATTCGGGTGCTTGCGCCGGTCGCTGTTGATCGGTCACCTTCAGCTCTGCGGTCGTGACGGACACGACAGGTCTCGCCCCCCGTAACACTTGAGCCATGAACGAGATCGACGGGATGGCGTGCGCCACGCCCGGGTGCGATAACCGTGGAAAGCCGGGCCTCAACCTCGTGGGCTACGGCTCGTTCGCGACGAAGTCCGGTCGACGGCGGCGGTACCGCTGCACCATCTGCAGGAGAACGCTGAGCACGAACACGGGGACCGCGTACCGCGGGCTTCGCTGCACCCGACGGGAGTTCGACTACGTCGCCAGCCTGCGAGTCGAAGGCGTGAGCATTTCTTCGACGGCCCGAGTCACGGGCCATTCACGTAACACCATCGCGCGTTGGCTCGAGCGGGCCTCGACAGCCGCGAAGCACTTCAACGACCGAATGCTGCGCGATTTCGACCTCATTGAGCTGCAGGCTGATGAACTCTGCACGTTTATCGGCAAAAAGAGCCAGACCTGCTGGCTGTTTGCGACCCTCGAGGTCTCGTCCCGCTTGTGGGCCGGTAGCCTCCTGGGCCGCCGCTCCGATCGCAACGCCTGGGCCATCATCAGCGACGTCATCCGCCGAGGGCGAGTCGTGGGCGCTCCCCTGATCGCCACCGATGGCTTCGAGTCCTACGTCGGGGCGATTCGAAGCCTCTTTGGGTCAGCGTGCGTCTATGGTCACGTGCTCAAGACGCGGCGGAACAATCGGGTCGTCCGGGTCGAGCGCCGCGTGAAGATCGGCACCGCGACGCGACTGAGGGCTGCGTTGTGGGAGTCGGAGGATTCCGAGACCCTGAACACGTCGTTCGTCGAGCGCCTCAACCTCACCATTCGTCAAGGCTCCGCGTACCTGCGCCGGCGATCGCCGTGCCATGCCCGATGCGAAGCGCCGCTCCGCGGGCACGTTGAACTCGTGCGCTGTCATTACAATTTCGTACGGCCGCACAGGGCATTGAAGTTCGGGCGCGAGACCAGGACGCCAGCGATGCAGGCCGGTCTGGTCAGCACGCGACTGACCTGGAGCCACATCTTCACGGCGCGCGGTCTCTCTCGACGCCTTCTTGTGGCGGTCGTGCGCATTCCCGTGATCGGCCAGCGCAGAGAGCCTGGCACAACTGAGCTGCCGACGTTCTCGTGGCCGTACGAACAACGAACCGCGGCCTGATCAACAGCGAATGGCGCAAGCACCGCTTGGCGGACGCAGTGGGCGTGTCGAGGGAGCCCGGTCGGAGTCCGGCGCAGCGCGTGAGCAGGCCGTGATCGGTGAGGTCGTGGAGGGCTTCTCGCAGGACCGGCGAGGCGTGCACGACGATCTGCTTCAGCGTGTTCATCGCCGTGGTGCGCGCCTTCACCGCGGTATCCCGCGTGATCTTGAGCTGGCGCATCATCTCGACGGCGCCGTCCGCGGTCTTGGGGATGGCCGTCGACTGACCCGCCAGTACGGACCGCGCGGCGACCTCCGCGTCGATGGTGTCGGACTTGCCGGCGGCGCGTCGCGTGCGCCGGTCGGCCCGATTCACTTCTACGACCCGATGCCCCGCGCGGCGCACCGCACGTGCCAGGCCGGCGCCATAGCTGCCGGTGCCTTCGACGCCGAACGTTTCAATCCGCCCGTGGGTTTCGGCCCACGTGATCAGCGCCTGGTAGCCGCCCGAGTCAGCGACGAACGCTTGATCGCGTAGACGGATCCCCCATCTGTCGATCGCCACGGCGACGTGGACATGCGTATGCGTATCAACGCCGACGATCACCTTCCGCGCTTCAGGCGGCGTGGGCATGCGGTTGGTCACGGGGCGGCCTCCTCGGGTTGCGGCCCGAGCTGGCCCGGGTGGGCGGACAGGACTGTGACGGGCCGTGGGTGCAGCAGGCCCCTATTGGGTCACGGCCCAGCCGGTCAGCTGGCAGCCATACGATTCGCCGGCGGACGATGACCGACAGATCAATAGCGAGGACCGAAGGTCAGTCAGGTTGAGGGTCAGGCCACCACCCACCGGCACCCACCGGTGTCATGGAGCGACCCCGTCAGGTAGGGGGGATCATGCTCACAGTCAAGTTGAGGCTGACGACCGTTTCTGATGCCCAGCATGGCGGGTTCACGGCGGGCTCGAGCCCAGTATCTTGGGGGTCGATCGACTAGCTTTACGTCAACTTGACAGTACCGCCCGGATAGCCTTCACGAGCCGGGCGTGTCAACGGCTGCGCCGTCCTCCGCGGCGCTGCGGCCCTCCGGGTGACCAGTCAGGCTCGCTGCGGCACGGCTGGCGGTTATCGGCCGCCACGGGGCGCCGGCCCAGGTGGACTGGCGGGACTGATCGGCCTGTTGTGTGGTCAGCCTCCCACATCTCGAACAGGTGGCGGGGTTGCAAGGCGGGAGAGGTTCACTCGTGAGGATCAAGTCGCCTTTGAGCATAAAGCAGGAGCGCGTACACGACGATCGTGGTGAAGCCACGGGGGTGTCAGAAATTTTGTGTGTGAGCTATTGCCGTTAGTTAGTCCCCCAGCCTGAATCGATCGCCGAACTGAATCGCGAATTGTACCCTGGCCGCCGCCCAGGCGACCGGGGGATTCTTCCACTTCGCCGTGAGATGGCGCAAGGCCAGCCAGATGAGTTTCGTGGCGGCCTCGTCGCTCGGGAAATGCCCTTTGTTCCGGATGCTCTTGCGCACGCCGCTGTGCAGGCTCTCGATCGCGTTCGTCGTGTACACGATCTTCCGCACGGCCGCGGGGAAAGCGAAGAACGGAATGATCCGGTCCCAGTGGCGCTGCCAGCTCTGGACCACGGTCGGGAAACGCCGTCCCCACTCGCCGCCTTCGAATGCGCCCAGCGCCTGTTCGGCCGTCGCGGCATCGTCGGCCTGGTAGACCGGCTTCAGAGCCTGAACCAAGGGCTTGCGGTCCTTCCAGGCCGCCAGGCGGATCGAATTCCGGATCAGGTGCACGATGCAGGTCTGCACGATCGTGTCCGGGAACACGGCGGTGATCGCGTCGGGAAATCCCTGCAGCCCATCAACGACGGCGAGCAGAATATCCTGCACTCCGCGGGCCTTGAGGTCGTTCATCACGCGCAGCCAGAACTTGGCGCCTTCGGTCTGCTCGATCCACAGGCCGAGGATGTCCTTGTGCCCGGAACACCGCACGCCGATGGCCAGGTATACGGCCTTGTTGCGTACCAGGCCCTCGTCACGGATCTTGACCCGCAGCGCATCGAAGTACACGATCGCGTAGGTCGACTCCAGCGGCCGCGCCTGCCACGCTCGAACTTCGTCGATGACCGAATCCGTCACCACCGAAACGAGGTCCGGCGAAATCGCGATGCCGTAGAGCTCGCCGACATGCGCCTGGATGTCGCGCGTGCTCATCCCCCGGGCATACAACGCGACGATCTTGTCGTCGAACCCCGGAAATCTTCGTTGATACTTCCGGATCAGGGCGGGATCGAAGCGGCCGTGTCGGTCTCGGGGAATCGACAGCACCAGCTCGCCGTCGTCGCTGAGTACCGTCTTCCGGCTCGAGCCGTTTCGATGGTTGCCGCCGTCCTGCTCGGTCTCCCCACCGAGATGCACGTCCATCTCGGCGTTCAGCATCCGTTCGGCCAACGCCCTCTTCAGATCCCCTACCAGTCCGTCGGAGCGCAACACCGTCGCGGCGTCTTGCCCCTCCAGTAGTTCATCCAGCAGCTCGGCGCTAAACCTGGTCTCTTGCTTCTCCTTCGCCATACTCGCTCCTTCCCCTTTCGGGAGTCAGCATGGCTCACAAACACAAAATTACTGACAGGCTCCCGGAGACCGACGCGCATCGCGGGATCATCGGCCGCTAATGGCCCGCTAAGAGCCCTCTAAGAGCCCTCTCATAGCCCGTTACGCGGCCCCCACCCGCCGCCGGCCACCGTCGACCGCCGTCCGATCCGCCGATCCGCACGGACCCGGTCGATCCTGCCCCACCGGTCGTCTCGGCTGCCCGTTGCCCCTCCACATTCCGCTTCCCTGTCGCGCCCACCGGAGCGAATGTGGACCGACGGCCGCCCGCCCGCGGCCACTGCGAAGGAGGGACCTATTCCATGACCCCGCACGAGACTGGCGCGACGGCGCCGCCACCGCGCACCTTCGGCCCCCAGGGGCCGACCCTGGGCGAGCTCAGCGATGCCTACCTCCAGGACTACCAGGTCCGGCAGTTCCGGTCCCAGAGCACCGCCCGCGGCCGGATCACCCATCTCGTCGCGTTCTTCGGCCGCGCCGCGCGGGCCGCCGCGCTGACCACCTATCAGATCCGCCAGTACCAACTCGCCCGGCGCGCCGCCGGGGCGGCCACCGGCACCATCAATCGCGAGACCTCGGCCCTCCACCGCATGTGTACCCTCGCCGTCCACTGGGGCTGGCTCGACATCGTGCCCGGCTTCCCCGACCGCCTGCGGGAGAATCCCCCCCGCCAGGGCTTCTTCGAGCACCCCGAATACCTCGCCGTCCGCGCCCACCTGCCCGCCCCGTGGCAGGACATCCTCGACCTCGCCTACTACTCCGGCTGGCGCAAGAACGAGATCCTCGGCCTCACCTGGGACGAGATTGACGAGGCCGGCGGCGTCATCCGGCTCTCGCCCGCCCGCTCGAAGACGTTGGTGGGGCGGATTCTCCCCATTTCGCAACCCATTGCCGAGGCCCTCGCGCGGCGGCGGGCACGGCGCGACCCCGACAGTCCGCTGGTCTTCCACCGCGACGGCATCCCCATCCGCCGCTGGCGTACCGCGTGGCGCACCGCCTGTCAGGCGGCCGGCGTGCCGACCCGCTTCCTCCACGATTGCCGCCGCACCGCCGCCCGCAACCTGATCCGCGCCAGCGTCCCCGAGCGGGTCGCCATGCTCCTGACCGGCCACAAGACCCGCGCCATCTTCGACCGCTACAACATCATCAATGAGCAGGAACTCCTCGAGGCTGGCGACCAACTGGTCGCCTATCTGGCGCAGCACGCACAGGCGACGCCGCGTGGGCGCGCGCACCCGGCCAGCCCGCGCACCGCGCCGCCCCTCCGCCTCGTGCGACGCACCACCGCGTAAGGGCGCGCGGGGGGGACCATCCGGCGAGACGGAGCTGGACACGATCGTACGCGACCCTGACGTCGCCCAGCAGGAGCGTGTCCGCGAACGGCTCCGCGACTTGCGTGAAGCGCTAGCGTGCGCCTTCGCAGCCAGGAAACGACCGATTAACGCCCACTAAACGGCCGATTAGCGGCCGATTAGCGGTTGAAGTCAAACACGTTGTTCACCACGCCGCACTCGTGAGTCGTGACACGGGCGGTTCATAGTGCAAGCTGGCGTGCGGCCGGCCGTGATTGTAGTACCGCAGCCAGGGGCGCAGCGCTCGCCGCCGGTGGCCAGACTGTCTGGGCGGTGTCCGCTCGACGCGGAACAAGACTGTTGGGTGGCGTATCAGGTCGATATCGGGCTGTTTCCAGTGGACACACGGCCCGATACGGGCCTGGAAGACGCCGCCGCGGCACGCCGCCGCGCTCTCCGTCGCTGACGGGCAAGCCAGGGGGGCTGGTGCCGGGCCGGCGGTGCGGGCCCGAGCACATCGACGCGCATAGTGCCCAGGGCACTCCGTTTTCTGGAACTCGTTGCGGCAACGGCTTTCGCCGCGAGCACGGTCCGGTGGGCCGCCACAATGACGGCCTCACGGCCGACGCCATCGGCCGCGGTGCTCACGGCGCTGCCGGCGCCGGACGCGCGATCACGCTCGCGAGCATCCGGCCGTCCACCTCGCCCTCCCGCTGTCGCAGGATCTCGAGCGGCCGCACCAGCCGCGGCAGTTCCCCGCTCTCAAGGAGAAACTTCGGGTTGGTTGGGTGACCCCGCCCGGCCTGCGCGCGCATGAACGTCTCGTACACCAGCACGCCGCCGGGGGCGAGTGCGTCGACCAGCACTGGCACGAGCGGACGGTGGAGGTAGTGCACCACCACGATCACGTCGAAGCACGCCGAGTCCAGTCCCGGCGCGCCCGTTTCGAGATCGCGCACTTCGGCAGTCACCGGCAGACCCAGGCGCACGGCGTCGTCCCGCAGGCTGGCGATCGCGTCAGGGTCGCGATCGACCGCGAGGGTCGTCAGCCCCTCGGTCGCCAGCCACAGCGCGTGCCGGCCCCGGCCGCACGCGACGTCGAGCGCGCCACCCGTCGTCGGCAGAAGATCCCGGTGCCTGGTCAACCAGCGCGCCGACGCCGGCAGGGTGTGTCCCATCTCGCTCCCGCTCCAGTCTCGCCGCCGAGACGCGATCGTGGTGGCCGATCGTCACGGCGGCGCGAAGACACGAAGCTGGCCGCAACTACGAATCTGGCCTAGCGAACGTCGGATTCGTGGTCCCGCCGTGCGCCAGCCGACCGATCATCACCAATCCAGCCGGATTCAATTCTTCCACGATTGATTGACCCGTCCCAGCGTGCGCTCGCATCTCGCGCGTCCGCGCGCGCAAGTCTGAACGAGGTCGAAGCAAACACGACAACCGCCCCTGCAAAATGGTGGGGAGTCCTTTTCTCCTTGCCATTTCCAGCCGAGGCGACGGGATCGCGCGCCGTGGGGCGGCGGTGGACCTGCCGTGGGGCGGGTGGGGCGGCTTCGACGCCGGCACGGAGCGCGCGGCTGTTGCGGCGAGTGCGCAGATGCGCCACGACCGTGCGCTGGACACGGCCGTCCACGTGTGGCCATGATCGCCATGTGCAGCACCCGCTTCGCCGACCCGGCCAGAGATCTGGTGCACAGACCACAGAAGCACGCCGCATGAAGCGGCAGGCGTCGACGACGACACTAAACGCGAAGAACCTCAAGGCACTGGGTGCCCGACAACTTGCCGAACTGTTGATGGACATCAGCAGGGGCAATGCCGCGGCCAAACGTCGTCTCAGGCTGGAGCTTGCCAGCGCGGAAAGCCCGGCCGCCGTGGCGAGGGCCGTGCGCACCCAGCTGGCGACAATCGCACGGTCATCCGCGTTCGTCGACTGGCAGCGCCGGCGGGTCTTGGTCGACGATCTGGAGATGCAGCGCCGCGCCATCGTCGACACGGTGGCCCCACGCGATCCGGTCGATGGGCTGGACCTGATGTGGCGCTTTCTGGCGCTCGCCGGCTCGGTCTTCGCGCGCTGCGATGACAGCAGTGGAACCGTGATCGGTGTCTTCGATACGGCCGTCAGCGACCTTGGCCAAATCGCGCACGCCGCAACGCCCGATCCGACCACGCTGGCCGACCGTACGTTCCGGGCGCTGCCCGACAACGGCCACGGCCAGTACGACACCCTGATCCAGGTGCTGACACCGACCCTGGGGGCGGAAGGGCTGGAGCACCTTAAACAGCGCATGATCGCATGGTCGAACGTCCCCGCCCGCACGCCGCCCGATCAGGACCGACGTGTCCTCGGCTACGGATCCAGTGGCCCGATCGACGCCGACGATCGGGCCGAACGATCCCGGACCAGCACGGTGCGCCTGGCGTTGATGCAGATCGCGGATGCCCAGGGCGACGTGGACGCATTCATCGCCCAATATGACGCGCCCACGAGACGGGTGCCGAATATTGCCGCGCAAATCGCCCTGCGATTGTGTGCGGCGGGCAGAGCGACAGAGGCCTTACAGGTGATCGACGCGGCCGACCGCAGAGGGGATCGCGGGGAGTGGCTGACCTTCGAGTGGGAGGACGCGCGCATCGAGGTGCTCGACACCCTCAACCGCGGCGACGAGGCCCAGGCGGATCGCTGGTCGTGCTTCGAGCGCGCGTTGTCGACCCCGCATCTGCGCGCCTATCTCAGGCGGCTCCCCGATTTCGAAGACGTCGACGCCGAGGAGCGGGCGCTCGATTATGCGGAGCGCTACACGAGCCCGCTCGTGGCGCTGGCATTCCTGGTGTCCTGGCCGGCCCTCGACAGGGCGGCCGCGCTCACGATTCGGCAGGCAGGGGATCTGGACGGCCATCGCTATGAAATCTTGGCTCCGGCGGCGGAGGCGCTGGCCGACACGTATCCGCTGGCCGCGACGCTGGTGCTGCGCTCCATGATCGACGCCGCCCTGACGCAACGCCGGTCCAGCCGCTACCACCACGCCGCGCGACATCTCAGGGAGTGTGCGAGCCTGGCGTCGGCGATCGAGGATTTCGAGGCCTACGAAGCGCACGATGTCTACGACGCCAGATTACGCCGGGAACACGGGAAGAAGAGCTCGTTCTGGCGCGCGATCCGGTAAGGCACCCGCCACACGGCAGTGACGCCTGGCCAGCGTCGAATCGTGTCCGTCTCGAATTCGTTGTCAGGCCGCCACTGGGAGCTGGACCAAGTCCCGGCAGTGGGAGACCTAACGGACATTAGTTAAGCTCGGCACGGGCCACCATGTGTCCGCCGGCGAAGGTCAACGGCGTGTGGCCCTTCAACGACGCGTGGCTGCGTACCTCGTTGGAGGAGGCCAGACGCCAGGCACCACGCAACGTTGCCTCAATCCTGGATTCAGCGAGAGAATTGGGAATTCGAGACGCACAGGCACCAGATGGCCGTCTGGCAGTTGCCGCAGGCGCGGGATGGCTTCGTTGATGGGATGGTAGACGTCGAGGTACTCACGCTCCAGATCGGGGCGGCGCTGCCCGCGGTAGTAAAGCCCGACGAAGAGGACCCGGATGTCGTCCGGCGGGCCTTCGCCGACCAGGAGGGCATTGCCCACGACGCCGCAGGCCTCGTCAATCAGAGCCGAGGTGGCCGGCCAGAGGGTATCGTCGAGCATGGCGGCGTACAACGACGCCAGGACGCGCTCGAACGCGGCCTGCTCGCTCATGTTCCCCAGACCACACGAGTCATAACGAATTCGAGACGGACAGGCAATGGTCGTCGATCGCGGGCGCCGTGGGGAAGCTGCATCCGTCACGCGGCGTTGTTGCACGAATCGTGACTGGCCCACACGATGCCCACCGACAGGATCCTCACCGGCCGATGCGATACGACACTGGTCGGCCGAGGGCGGTCATCCGATTCAGGATCTCACAGCCGAGAACGGCCTCACTCCCCTGCCCAGCTGGACTCCGGGCGCGAAGGCTATCGCCGATGATGGACTTGTAGCGGAAGAACGCATTCTCCACCCGGCCCTGACGATGGTACCCTGACACCTTCTTCCACTGGCGCCGGCCGAGCTGCTTCACCAACTGGATCGTCCGATCCCGCGCGGGCGACCGCGGGCCGTGGCCAGAGACGTTCGCCGTCCTGGCCGGTGGGACGACGACCGTCGCACCCCGCGCCCCCGCCGTTTCGTAGACGGCGACCGTGTCATAGGCGGCGTCAGCGGTGACGCGCACGAGAGGGCCCTCGACCGCGTTGAGCAGATCGAGGCCGGTGGTCGCATCATCACCCGTCGCCTCGGTCAACGTGTGGACACGGATCACGCCGGACTGATCGACGCCAAGGTGGAGTTTCCTCCACCCACGCCGGCCGCAGCCACCGTGTTTCGCGGCGGCCCACTCACCTGCCCCGACGATGGACAGCCCCGTGCTGTCGAGCACGAGATGGATGCCCTCGTCGGGCGGGACCGGTCGCAGACGGCGCCTCAGATGCTGACTGCGCCGGGAGAGCGTCGTATAGTCGGGGGCGGAGAGATCGAGGCGCATCATCCCGAACAGGGCGTGCAGGAACCCTTCGGCCTGGCGCAGCGGGAGATGGGAGAGGAGCCGCAGGGTCAGGGCGGTCTCGATGGCGAGATCCGAGTAGCGCCGCTGCCCGCCCCGCAGGCCGCTCCGGCCGGGCGTCCAGGCAGCGATCGCTTCCGAGGACACCCACACCGTCACATCGCCGCGTCGAACGAGGGCCTGATTGTAGGCCGCCCAGTTCGCAACGCGGTACTTCGTCTTATACGTGGGATGGACCTTCGACTGCATCCCTATAGTGTGGCTCCTGCGAAGGGTCACGAGAAGTGCGCCCCCCCGCAGGGTCTTCATGCAACAACGCCGCGCAAGGTGAGGGGGTACCGGCACCTGCCTACGCTCCGTGTCGCGGTGAAGCGAGAACTGAAGATCGACACGACGACGTCGAAGAAGAAAGCCGCGTAATCGATCAGGAGCCGCAGAGAGTTTCAACTAAGAACGGGCTTGACTCTAGACTCACGTGCGTCGCAACAGCACAATCCTGTTGGTGTTGGTCCCAGACTTGTTATTCGCCACGCCCCAACAGTTCGCAGTTTTCGTAAAATCTTGTTGATTGACCAGAACGCCAAGACGCTCAAACGGCAGACCATCGGCCGCCTGCCACACGAGGGTCTCGAGCAGTAGTGTCCCGCCCCGCACCTCTCCAACCTCGAACGCGATGTGCCCACCCGGGTGGATGATCCGTGATTGCTCAATGAGAACGTCCCTGACCATCGATGTCCAGGCTTCCGGGGTGCGGTGCATGGCGATCGCCACGGAGTCGAGGTCGATCCCCGCGAACCAGCACCGAAGCCAGTTGTCACTGGCGTACTGCACTATGTCCAGGAACGGTGGCGATGTAACCGTGAGCGCCACCGAACCATCCGGAATCGCAGGCATACTCGTAGCGGAGCCGATGCATAACGTTGCTGCCAACCCATCCTGATGAGGTGGCACGCCGTCCGACAGCAGACTCTTCGATTTTTTTAAGATGACCGCGATTATGTCCCGCGGTGGCGGCCGCAAACCGAGCTTGACGTTCATCTTGATCTGAGAAGCGATCGACACCGCCTGATTCGGCGGCATCGTTCGGCCAGAGAAGAAACCGGTGGAATGGCCGGTCAGCCGATTCAGAGAGACCATCCGGATCCAGTTATCGACTGGATCCGGGTGGGAATCGTCTATCGGGCAACGCGACAGGAGCCACTTCCTGAGCGCACTCAGCCTCGACAGTGTGGAAGGGTGGTAGAACGCGAGCAGGTCGTCCCGCTCGATCTCACCGGCAGCCCAGGGGACTTCCTCGAGTCGTCTCGCAACCTCGGCAAGGAGCGGTGGACGAAAACGAGGCCGTGTGAGCAGCACCGAAAGCGGATTGATGTCGTTTCCCGATGGCCGACGGCCCATGAGGGCCGCCTGAAGCGGCGTCGTGCCCCGCCCCATGAAGGGGTCGTGAACAGTCTCACCCGGCTCCGTCAGACGCGAGATGAAGAACTCAGGAAGCTGTGGCTTGAAACAGGCTCGGTAGGACACCTCGTGAAGAGACGACGCCTGTCGCTGTCCAGCCGTCCAATACTCGTTCACCAGATATCGAATTCCGTCTTCCTCGAACTCGACGGTGCTCTGACCGAAGTCTCGAAACGCTCGCACCTTGCCAAGGAAGTCAACAGCCTCGTGAGGAGTTGGCGCGGCCACGATGTTTGGATCCAGTTGGTCGAAGAGGGGCAGGCTGGCCCGAGATATTGACCGGGAAGGGGTCGCGTGATGCATCGGGGCCTCTTTGCGGGTCGATTCCACCATTCTGGATGAATCCGCGGTCAGCGTCAGAAACGGTACGTATAAACCGGGATTTCCGTTTTGCCTGCCCCGGATGGCCATTTATACACCCGAGAGCCGCCGAGCCCACGAGATTGTGTTCGTCGCACCATCGTCCAGGTCCGAATGCCGTCACCTCCAGCCCGCGCTGACGTGTCGCGGGCTGGAGGTCCGTGCTTCCAGGGGATTCCTTCGACACCGCTCCTCATTTGTGTCCTCGCTTTGCCAAGCCGGCGTCCTTGCACTCGCCGCGCGTCAGCCTGCCGGGACCGGTAGCGCCCAGATCCGCTGGAGCATCGCCCCGAACAGGCGTCGGGTCAGGTGACTCTCCGCCAGGAACAGCCAGTAGTAGCGCGCGTGTTTTACCAACCGCCCGCCCGTCTTGACCAGGCGCTGCTGCAGGCTGGTCAATGACCAGCGCTCGATGCGCGTGGGGAGTCAATGCCATTCGTAGTTGACATTCGGTGACGACCCTCTGGTTTACGCCGCCGACTTCTTCATTCCTTCGATCTGTCGCGTGAATGCGACACGCAGCAAGGGCAGCGCTCGGAAGTTCTTGATGCGGCGCAGCCGCGGCTCGAGATCGAGCAATGCGGTGGCCAACCACCGCTGCTTCTGCTCGCTGTTCTTCCAGTGATCGACCTTGGCGATGCGGCTCTCGACACGGGCGTGGATCGGCTCGAGCGCATTGGTCGTTTTCAAGCTCGTGCCCAGCTCGCGAAAGACGCCGAGGTGATGAAGGGTGAGCGTCTCCTCCAGGCCCTCGTCCAAGCTCGCCACGGCGTTGTTGCATGAAGGCCCTGTGCGGGTGGGGCGGCGTGGCCCGCACTTCTCTGGACCCTCCGCAGGAGCCACAGGCGTTGTTGCATGAAGCCCCTCGCGGGTGAGGTGGTTTGGCCCGCACTTCTCCTGACGCTGTGCTCCCAGTGGCTTCAGCCGCCGGATGGGGCCCGCTAAATGGCCGATTAGCGGGCTCTTATCGGCCGAATATCCCATGATCAGCGTCGATCTCCGGGTGCCCGCCCCGCCTCACGTCAGGGCCACAGCCGGCCCACGACGCGCGACCCCACCCCCACAGGGTATTCATGCAACAACGCCTCGGACCGGTGCGGAGCGTACCGCCGTCGTACAAGCGCCGGTAGTCGTCGGCAGTACCCAGGATCCGCTTCACGTAGTTCTGTGTCTCCGGAAACGGGATGTCATCGATGAACTCGTCCTGCGCAAATCCGGGCCGTTCCCTGATCCAACGCGACACGCGATGCTCTCCCGCGTTGTAGCCGGCCAGGGCGAAGTGCGCGCCGCCAAAGCGATTCATCAGATCCTTGAAGTAGCGCATCCCCAGCCGGATGTTGGTCTCGGCCTGCGTCAGGATCCCGCTTGAGTAGCGGATCCCGAGCCTCCCGGCGTACCGCCGCGCGGTCCCCGGAATCAGTTGCATGAGGCCCACGGCATTGGCCGACGAGCGAACATCCACTGTGAACGTGGACTCCTGGGCGACCAGCGCGGTGATCAGATAGGGGTCCAGCTCATGTGCGTCCGAATATTTCTTGATCAGCGGCCAGTGCTTGAGCGGAAAGATCACTTGAAGCACCGCCGGTGGCAGCCGTTCGCCACCCGCCGCCATGAACTGCGGGTAGGCGCGGCGCATCGTCGTGATCGCGCCACGCAGGTCCGCAAAGTGTTTTTTGGGCTGCGGTTGCGCCGCGCGTTGGTAGCGCAACCAGGCCTGCGTGGCCTGTAGGGCCGACGAGTCTCCCCACACGAGTGCGGCGTACCGCGCTTCCTGGAGCGCCTGGTCGTACAGCTCGACCGACGCCAGTACGCGAATGACCTCGGCATTCGGCACGGCGGCGGTGGGGTCCGGAACCACCGACGACGCTCCCGCGGGGGCCATGACGATGATCGGGGCCACCGTCGCCTCCCCGCGTTCGTCCAGCCGCGTTGCCGCCAGACGCCCGTAGTAGGAGTTCAGGTAGTCGCTCGCCACGACACGGTAAAGTGCGGTGGCGGCCGGCTCGTTGCCCAGGCGATCGTGCGACCGGGCTGCCCAGTAGAGCCACGACGGGCGATAGTTCGCGCGGGGCGACGCGACGGCCGCAGCCTCAAACGTCGAGGCCGCCTCTGAGAAGCGGTCGTCCTTGTAGGCGAACCAGCCAGTCTTCCATGCGGCGCGGTCCGCGTAGCGGCCACCAGGAAACCGGCGGACCAGTTCGCGGAACACGTCGTCCGCCTGCTTGTCGTCGTCGATCGTGATGTAGTGCGACGCGAGATCGTTGAGCGTCTCCTCCGCCCACGGGCTGGCCGGGTGGTCGGCAACCAGCCCGCGCGCCAGCGCGACGTAGCGGGTGGGCTGGCGCAGCGCCCGGGTGGCCGTCAGGTGGACATACCGTACCTCGGCCTCTCGCGTGGCTGTCTCCAGCAGAGGCGCCAGCGCATTGCGTGCCGCGGTGCGCCGGTTCAGATAGTTGTCGCATTCGGCCAGCCGTAGCATCACCCGTTCGCGATCGTCGCCCGTCACCAGAGGGAGCAGCGGCGCAAAGCCTGCGCGAGCCTCGGTCCACTGCCGAGCCGCGAACAACCGCTCGGCCCGCGCCAGCTCGGCCTGGACGCGATCGGCGGGAATCCCCGACCGCGGATCCAAACCAGCCATCGCCTCTGCGGCGGCCGACGCCTCCTCACTCCTCGGATACTCATCGTAGACACGCCGATAGGTGTGCAGCGCCCTGTCCAACTCTCCCGCCGCCGCCATGGCGGCACCGAGACGCCGCAGCACCTTTTCGGGCGCGGTCAACGTGTAGACGCTCGCCTTTTCCAACACGCTCACCGCCGCCGCTGGGGCCTCGCGTGCCAGTGCCGCCTCGGCCAGCCGCAACGGCACGGCATCCTGGAGCGCCCCCGCCACCTTCCCTTCCAGCGGAGCAAGCATCGTCACCGCCTCACCCGCGCGCTCAAGGCCCAGCAGCGCCACGCCCGCGTAGTAGCGCGCGTACTGCGCCAGCGGCGTGGCCTCCAGCGCCGGGTGGGTCACCAGCGGCAGCGCGCCTTCGAAGTCTTCGTCAGCGATCAGTGCAACCCCGCGCGCGAACTCCACGAGACTCGCAGCCGACGGGGAGTCGGGGTCAGGCGTCAGCCAGTAGTGTGACGAATCGGAAGGCACCGGCGGATGCGATGTTGTGGTGACCTGGGCGCTGAGCGCGGTGACGAAACCTGTGCCGATCCCGGGGCCGACACGGATCACCAGGCCGACCGCACACGCCGCGACCAGCGCCAGGCCCTTCGCCATCAGTGGAACACCGGCGCCGTAAACAGCACGCCGCCGAACCGCAGGTGCGCCACCACCAGTGTCACCGCAATGTTGAAAGCCTGGAGCTGCCTCATGTCGTCTTGCATACGCCGGACGATCACGCGTCTGTTGCCACCTTCCATGTCCAATGTCGCTATCCAGTCCTCCTTTTCGTCACTCACACCATCCAGCAACAGCGCTGAGGTAGCATTCACGTCTCTCGCCGCAACCCGGTCCCTGGGAAGAGGTTGACTGCCATCTCCTGACCGCTGTGCTCCGCAACCACAAAATGTACGGGCATGCTGGCGATCATGCGGCCTCGTGGACCAGCCGATATTCATGGTGCAGCCCGCCCAGAATCGGGGCGTTGTTGCACGAATCGTCACTGGCCCGCACGATGCCCACCGACAGGATCCTCACCTGCCGATGCGGTATGACTCTGGTCGGCCGAGGGCGGTCATCCGATTCAAGATCTCACAGCCGAGGACGACCTCACTCCCCTGCCCAGCTGGACTCCTGGCGCGAAGACCATCGCCGATGATGGACTTGTAGCGGAAGAACGTATTCTCCACCCGGCCCTGACGATGGTACCCGGACGCCTTCTTCGGCGTTGTTGCATGAATCGGAACTAGCCCGACCCTGGGAGAGCTCAGCGACGCCTACCTCCAGGACTACCAGGTCCGACAGTTCCGGTCCCAGAGCACCGCCCGCGGCCGGATCGCCCATCTCACCGCCTTCTTCGGCCGCTCCGGCGGCCGCCGACGAACCCGAAGCTCAACGCCTATCCCGAGCGGTTCGTGTGCTCAATTGCCCTTGCTGCGGCTTCGTACTGCGGACGGAGTGCCTCCCTCTGCTCGCGCATAGCGAGCACGCTGTGGTCGTCGCCGCCGGGATAGACATCATCCCGCCTTAGCTCCTTTGGCTCTCATAGGTCTTCGCCCTTGGTGTTGCCCCGATTCGCCGTGCTGTTGCCTTCCACAGCGGTCCATGGCCAGCCCCGTGTCCCGCGATCGCGTGTGCGATCTCGTGCAGCACGGTGTCCCGGATCTGCTCCTCGCTTCCCTCCAGGGCATGGGTACGGCTGATCCGGATCACGTGGTGTCGGAAATGACAGGCGCCAAGGCGTGTCCTGGCCTCGCCGAACGCGAGCGTCCAGCCAGTGAGCCCATGCTCGTCCATCAACCGCCTCGCCATTCCCGCGACGCCGTTCAGCCTCTCCGCACCGTTCCTCGCGCTTTCCCTTCCCGCCCTGCGGAGCAAGTCATAGGAGACGTTCCAGCATGTCTTTCCGCAGCGTACCTGTGCGCTCTTCGGGTTGAGCTTCACGATCGAACCACGCCTTGGTCCGTCGGGACTTGTGAACGTCACCTCGTCCCCCACGCGGTAGTCAGCGCGTGCTTTGTCGTGCCGCGTGATTATCGTGGCTAGCCGCGCTCCTCCCGAGTGCTGTAACGCTGACTCCGGGACGTTCCAGGTCCGCTCTTCGGTGTCGACTATCTTCGCGAAGCGGCGTCGGCCCTGCCTTTGGAGGAGATGTCCGTGGATTGTTTTTCCCTTGTGAGTGAACTGTACCGCAGACCCGATAGATAGCGGGCGTTCCTCCGGCTGATTGATCATTCGATCTTCTCCTCTGTCTTGGAGCTGATCAGTCCCCCCAGAACCTCCATGCTGAAGCGGCGCGTCCAATCTCAGGAGGTCTCTCGGTCAACGCCGCAGGACTTGGCGGCGTTGTTGCACGAATCGTCACTGGCCCGCACGATGCCAATCGACAGGATCATCCTCACCTGCCGATGCGATATGACACTGGTCGGCCGAGCTCGGTCATCCGGTTGAGGATCTCACAGCCGAGGACGACCTCACTCCCCTGCCCAGCTGGACTCCGGGCGCGAAGGCCATCGCCGATGATGGACTTGTCAGCGTGTGGACACGGATCACGCCGGACTGATCGACGCCAAGATGGAGCTTCCGCCAGCCACGCCTGCCGCGGCCACCGTGTGTCGCGGCCGCCCACTCACCGGCCCCGACGATGGACAGACCCGTGCTGTCGAGCACGAGATGGAGGCCCTCGCCAGGCGGGACCAGTCGCAAACGGCGCGTCAGATGCTGACGGCGCCGGGAGAGCGTCGTATAGTCGGGGGCGGCGAGGTCGAGGCGCATCATCCCGAACAGGGCGTGCAGGAGTCCTTCGGCTTGGCGCAGCGGGAGATGGTAGAGGAGCCGCAGGGTCAGGGCGGTCTCGATGGCGAGATCCGAGTAGCGCCGCTGCCCGCCCCGCCGGCCGCTCCGGCCGGGCGTCCAGGCAGCGATCGCTTCCGAGGACACCCACACCGTCACATCGCCGCGTCGAACGAGGGCTTTGTTGTAGGCAGCCCAGTTCGCCACCCGATACTTCGTCTTATACCTGGGATGAACCTTCGACTTCATCCCCGTAGTGTGGCTCCTGCGGAGGGTCCCGAGAAGTGCGGGCCACGCCGCCACACCCGCAGCGGGTCTTCATGCAACAACGCCGCGTCCAGGCAGCGATCGCCTCCGAGGACAACCACACCGTCACATCGCCGCGTCGAACGAGGGCTTTCTTGTAGGCCGCCCAGTTCGCAACGCGATGCTTCGTCCTATACGTGGGATGAACCTTCGACTGCATCCCTGTAGTGTGGCTCCTACGAAGGGTCACGAAAATTACGGGCCAAACCACCCCACCCGCAGCGGGTCTTCATGCAACAACGCTCTGATTCGTGAGAGGAACCAAAGAATTCTCAGACTGCGTCAGTTGCTATGACAACAGGCAGTTGCTTCGCGACACTCAACAGTACCTTCGCGTCGTCCTGGAATCCGACAGATCTGTGAATATCAAAACGGTCGTCAAAGGGATTCCGCAGGTAGACGAGAGCCGCGGTTGCCTCAGTGAGGAGAGGCGGCACCTTCTTGCTCACGCCCTCCGGCTCGGTCACCGGGCACATCACGTAGTCGCAGATGCGGCGCGCCGCGTCCCTCGGCGCCTTTCCGAGCGCTTCGCTCTGCCTCACCAGTAGCCGCCGCACGTCACGCACGAGCGTAGACAACCATCGATTCTCACCGGCCTGAAGATGCCTCGCGGCCTCCCCAAGCGCGGCCTTCCAGGCGTAGCCGGGTTCGAACGGGGCAAGGTTGAGCATGTACGGTTCCAGGCGCTTGACGTCCACGATCGAGCCGGCTTCCTGCCGAAGCCGTGCCATGAGTTCTTCCTGGTTCGCCTGACCGAACACATGGCGGTACAGTGCCAGATCCTGCGTCAATCGCTTGTACCGTCGTCGGTCCCGGCTCCCAGCGTAGTGAAAGAGATGCCTTCTGATCTGCTCGACCTGAACACCCCTCTTGCGGGCCTCGTATAGCCATCTGGGAAAAAGACCGTGTCGGGCGTGATGCTGCCCGGCCATTCGATCGTTCAGCGTCCTGAAGACCGCTGCCCAGAGCGATTCTTCGTCCCCAAGACGAAGCGACCGAAGCGGGAAATCGTGCGCGATACTCCGTCGGATCACGAGCCCGTCCCGTCTATTCACGCGCCCTTCACGCTGCTCGAGGTCAACCGGGTTCGACGGGAGGTTCCAGTGTGCGACGTCCCGGCAGTACCAGTGAAAATCGAGCCCCTCCTGACCGACTGAGGTTGTCGCCAGCACGAAGGGCCAGAACGGCGAATTGAAGGCTTCCCTCGTGTGTCGCCGTCGTGCCTTCCCGCCTCCCTGTTCGGAACTCTCTTCAGCAAAGGCGAGTGCAAAGTGAGATCGAATGGACGTGCTGACCGTGCGACGCCCCTGGACGACACGTACCGTCGGCCGGCCCGTGCCCATCGTCAGCACGTGCGTCATGGTCGCCAGAGCAGCTTTCGCTATGCCGTGCGGCGTATCAGCTCCTCCGGCGCCAGCCAGAAGGAAAGCGAATTCATCGAGCACGGCCTGCATCTGCGCGCTGCCGCAGTAATTCAGCACCCTTTCGCCGTAACCCCTTCGCTTCTTCGTGACACGGTCGACGACAGCGCGGGAGTAGGCCCTGTTGAAGTAGTGCCTGACGCCGACCAGACCCGCATCCAGGGCGTGGGGGTACCAGTCCCTCAGCTCACCGCCAGCGCCGGGCACCGCGCGGGTGACAGCGCGCAGGATGCTCACCGCTGGAGAGAAGAGCGCGATGTCAAGCACACGGTCGAACTGATGTGGCGTAATGGAGATCGGCCCGGCATCGCCGTGCAACTCACCGGTGAGCCAGGCCGCGTACTGACGGAGCGTGCGTCGGGCATTCTTCGACTCAGTCACGTTCGTGTGGTGCCCACTCTTGATCCTGTGTTTTCGGATCATGCCTGGAAGCCACTCCCGTCTCCCTTGCCCATCCAAGGGGGCACCGGTCGGCTCATACCTGGCATCGAGTCTGGCAATGACGCGCCACAGCGAATCTCTCGCGCCGTACGACGATTCTCCGCGTCCGGTCTCTTTCACCGAGACGCCACACGCGTCCAGGCTCTGTCGAAATCGTTCGGCGCCAAGCCGGCGAACCTCGGCGAGCGTTACGTGGGTGCCACCTCTGGCCGACCGATGTAAGCGAGCAGCTATCTCGAGCGGGTCCACCATTGACGCGAGGGCGACCGAGGGAAAACAGATGTCGAAGACCCCCAAGCTCCGGTCCTTTCGGAAGCGGAGCGGTTCCCCTTCCTGCCACTTCTTCTCATCGGCACAACCGATCTGCCGCTCGACTTCCCGACTCAAGATCCCGGCGATGGCGCTGGGAACGAACCTCCAGTGCGAGAACACGAGGAACTTCGAGGGATCCGCTCGGTCGCCGTTTCTGCGGTCGAATATCCCGTCGTCCCAATAGCGATAGGTGGGCGCACACCAGAGGAACGGCCAGACCGACTCCCCAGGCGCGGCGCTCTCGTCTCGGCCCCCAAACACTCGCTCCGTCAACGTGCGGAACTTCAGGTTCCGACCAATGAGCGAAGGCAATTGACCGTGTCCGACGAGCAGGGATCTCTCCTTCTCCCGGATCGGCAAACGCGCGGTCTTGAGCCGGCGACGTGCCTGGTAGTTCGTAGACATGAAGGACAGGCACGCCGGTGAGGACTTCCAATAGTCCATGACGCGAGGCGTGCTCTCCGAGGCTGATGAGACGAGCAGGTCAAGCAGACCGTGGAGTTCGCGAGCCTCGCCCTCGGAGGGTAGGGTGTCGCCGACGTGTCCGCCAGAAGCGTCAACGACACCCTTCCTGTCGTCGGCGTAGTACCAGTTGCGCTCGGTCCGGCACATCAGGCGCTTAAGCCGATCCTCGAGTGAGTGCTTCAGCACCAGCAGCTCGTCCGCGCCCTGGCCGGCGGCCACCTTCGGAAGCTTCTCGGTGAACTCGGCAAGATGGCGCGCCAGCTTCTGCAGGTCAGGATCCTGCTCATCGGTCGCTGCAACGAACCGTAGAACCTCAAAGAGCTGGTCGTGATGCGAGCTGCCCTGGGCCTCCTCACGACTCGTGGTGTAGAGGCGATACGGCGTGGCCGAAAGGAGGAGTAGTGGGGGGCATGCCGCTCGTCGAGTCCGCCCTTTCGCTGCGGGTGACGAGCCGGCGAAGAACCAATCCGACAGGATGTGAGGTGGCTTATCCGAATCGGGGGCCTGAATGACGTCACGGAAACGCTGGAACTCATCGAGCACGATGAGTCCCGGCTGTAGTGCTTTCGCCACGGCTATCGCCAGACCGCGTCGCAACTGTCCGATGACCTTCCCTCGACTCGTCTTCCTCGCTCGCCCGCTCAGCCAGTCATCGAGTTCCTTCAGAGGCTCGCGCCACTCCTTTCTGATCTCGTTGAGGAGACCGGAGTCCGTCCTCTTTCCGAACTTCTCGGAATGACTCAAGGCTCGCCAGGTGGTAGCCCGCCGCCATGCTTTCCTGGACTTCACACCGCACCGGAACTCATCTCGACAGCGGAGCGTGAAGAGGCGAGACCTAACTCTCCTGATGAAGTACAGGATCAACTGCCGTTCTTGCTGAACACCGGTCGACCGCGACAGGAACAGCGACGTGCCGGGGGTGAGCGTCAGGATCTTGGGATCCGCCCTCCTGGATCCCTTTGAATGGTCGCCCCTGATCGCCTTCACAGACGCGGCCAGCAGCGTGAGCCTGTCTTCAAGGTGTTCCTCCGCGACCTTGGGAACCAGCTTCTTCCGATTCTGATGCGCGATCTCTTTGCTGGACGAAATGTAGAACACCACCAGCGGCCGCCGCTGTTTCTTCGCCAGGGCCTTAATCACGCCTTGGGCGACGTGCGTTTTCCCAAGACCGACCTCGTCGGCCAACAGGAAGCGTCTAGCGCCTTGTGAACTCGTGAAACGCTCGACGATGCGATCGACTGCGGCCTTCTGGAAGGCTGGCTGATTCGTCACGGTCGCAGCCTCCTGGTCGATCCGAGACGCACCGCTGCGAGCCGCTCAACCAGAGCGCGCGCCGTCTTCAGTTCCTCCTCTTCGGGACCGTCGCCCAGATTGTCGAGCACCGTCCGCACATCGTCGAACTGCTCGGGATCCAGCGCCCACGCCCGAAGCAACGGCTCCAAGAGAGCCTCCGTCGCTCCGGAGCCCGCCCACGGGCCATCCTTCGACTGCGAGTTCTTCTTTGAGCCGTCACCGACTCCTTCGGATCGTCCGGTCAACATACCGACGATCAGGCTGAAGAGGGCCCGTGCCCCGACGACCTCATTGATCACGGCCCGATCGCGCTCGTCGCGCCAGTTACCAGGCGCCTCAACCGTCGCCTGCAGCACGAAGTCCTGCTGACAGGAAGGTCGAGCCTGGTGCCGAAGACGCACGAGAACGAACTCACCCCGTTCATCGGCGGACGCGACAAACGTCAGGGCCCTACGCTTGAACAACGGCGATATGTCCTGGAGGCCGGCTTCCGCATTCTTCAGCCCGAAGGGGGCGCAGGCCACCGTCACTTCGCGCAAGGCTTTCCGCCAACCCGCCGGGACATTGGCGAGTTCAACCCTGATCTCGCCCACCTCCTGCGGCCACCGAACTCTCATCTGGACACGGCTGAACCACCTCTGCACGCTCCCCAGCACATCGTGAGCCACCTGCTCCTTCGTCCGCGGCCGGCACACGTAGGGCTGCAGCCAGGCTCTCAAGTCGCGCTTCTTGGCGTCCTCGTACATGAAATGACGCTCGAAGTCCGAGAGCACCTCGCGCCCCTCAAGCCGAATCGAAGCCTCCCAGTTCTTCAGGCCCTTCGGTCCGCGTGTACCCCACGCCGACGCCGTTGCATTTGCGCTGCCGACAAAGGCGACACCCTTCTTCCCTCGGCGGGAGAGCAGGAGCTTGGCATGCAGGTCGAGCCTACCCCCCTCTGCCGAAGCCTCCGGAGATACAACGAAGGCGTTCTTCTCAAGCCACGGCTTCAACTCCGCGCCGACCGATCCAGATCCGCCGACGATCTTGTCCAACTCCTCCTGACGGGAGATGACGCGAAGGTTGTCGTATTTCGCCGTGAGTCGCTGAAGAAACGGTCCCGTAACGAAGGGCGCGACAAGCACCGCGTCTTCGCCGGACCGCGACGGCACGTCAGTCCACAAGGAACGGCCAGATGGATGCTGGCCGACGAACGCGAGTTTCCACTTCCCGGTGGGTTCCTCAAACCGGACACCGGAGATCTCCCTGGCCACCTCCCCTGCCAACCTTCCGGTATGGCCGGTCTGGCGCATCAGGGCTCGGATGTACCGCGCTACCTCCGGACCGATCTCTCCCGTTCTGCCAGCCGGAGCACCATCCAGGGTGACTCCACACTCCCAGGTGTTGGCGGTCGTGAGGTTGCGGCTCGAGCAAACCAGCCGGAACCGAGGGGATATCCTTTCACCTTTGGAGGGCGTGAATCTGGCAAGCCAGATCTTTGGATGAAACGCAAAGCCCTCCGTGGTCACTGGAACCATGAACCGGTCGTACAGGCTGAACAACCGCCTCGCTTTCGTCACCTGACCGGGGTGAATGAAGGCCTTGTTCGCGAAGACGACCACGCGACGCTTGAGCCCGAAAATCGCACGAGCGACGTCGGTAACGTCCTGCTCAGCGCCCGAAGCCACCGGCTGCGGTCCCAGCCCGGCGAGTAACGCGGTCAGAGCGGTGAAGTCCACGGAGTAGGTCATCACCAGTAGGCTGTGGATCCGGTACCCGTCCGGGGCGGCAAGCAGATCGCACAGGCTCTGGCGTTCGTCAGTCCTGAACATCTGCGCTCCGCCTGTGTGGTTTCCGCAGCAGGTCCCGGACGATAGTGTCGCCGGTATTGTGGCGGAACGACAACTGAAAGGCGCTCTGTCGCCTCTTGGATGGCGCCTCCCACTGCTGGAGGTACCTGCGATGCTCGGGCCTGCCACAGAGGCGGCACTTCTGCCGACGCACCTTGGCCTCGCGATGTTTCACCAAAGTTCTGAGCTCTGAAGAGTCGAACAGACCGACCGGCGACACCGCCGCCCGAGAGAGTTTCACGATGTCGTCAAGGAACTTGCGGTCGGTCTCCCGACAATGCGCCTCCGTTACCTCACGCTGGAACGCTGTCGGATCCCAGCCCTCAACCACGTAGCATCGCGCCTTATCCCACCAGAACCTGAACTCGTCGATAAGGTCTTCCCGCCCCTGCGCCTTTTTCGCATTCACCTTCGCTTTCGTCAGCTTCTGTTTCTCCTCCAGAACAAGCGCGTAATACACGAGCGAGACCGCCCGAGCCGCCGCGCTGAAACTGCGCGCGTGCCGCAGGCGCCGCCTGAGGACGTCTGGCAGGTCTCGCTCAGAGAGAATGCTCCAGGCGTGGTCGAACGGTCCGGCCAAGCGCCGCTGGACCCTGAAACCAAGGACGGACTCCTTCGAGCCCGGCACTTGCCGGAACTTGTCTCTCAGGTACTTCGCCTCCCCGGCGGTCAGCCGAAGTTGCAGTCCGTGGCGAAGCTGACCGCGTGGCGTCAGGATGTCGGCGACGGGCAGATCATGATTCCAGAACCGCCTCACTTCCCCCTCGGCATCGATGCCCTCGTCCGTTTCGACCTCGTCAGAGTCCGAAGCGCGAGACGTGGCAGCCCGCAGATACCCCGCTTCGGACAACGACCGGCCATCTGCGCACCTGGCAAGGAGACTCAGTGTCGTCAGCGAACTCCAGTACAGGGCTGACGGCAGTCGCCGGATCTTGTCGTCGGCCCGCTCACCAATGACGCCGTTCCTCGGACGTTCCGTCTTGATCAGGATGCGCCGCAGCTGGTGCTGCATCGACTCGGCCCCGTCCCGAAGCTCACGGAGCCCGAGTTGCTGGCGCTCCAGCGCCCGATAGATCGCCGGCACGAATAGGTAATACCTGGCACGTGTCATCGGCGTGGTGACGGCCGGATAACACCAGTCGTCGAACCGCTCGCTGATTCGGAGGAACCCGAGCGCGTCAATGGTGTCGTCTTCCTTGAAGGCCGCGATAATCCGACGCGCCTGCGAAAGGTCGTCGTCGGTCAGGTGGAGCCAGTGGATAAGGTCAGCCACGGCGCCTCGTGGTTAGGTGGTCGCCACAGTAGCCTATGACCAGTTTGCCCTTCTGCCTGTCTACGTAGAACTGGACACGCAAGAGCTTGGGGGCCCGGTTGCCCCACTTCACGTACGGGTGATGTCCACCTCCTGCCCTTCGTACTTGATCCGGCGGAACGCCATCAATTTGTTGTCGCGTTTGGTCCGCTTGGTCTCGGTCTAGGTCGCGAAGCCGGTCCGGCTGTAGCGCCGGGAGCGAATCCGGACGACCTCGCCCGGCTTGGGAGGAACGTTCGATGGCAGTCGTCATGAGTCTGTCCGTGTCCCCCGATTCGGGTCGCGGCTGGCGGTGCCGCGACACTCGACCCGACGCATTATGGCCGCACGTGGACAGGACCGTCGCCATTACAGATCACGACTGGTACGAGTTCCTGCTCGCCCAGATCGGCGTTGTTGCACGAATCGTCACGGGCCCGCACGATGCCCACCGACAGGATCCTCACCGGCCGATGCGATACGACACTGGTCGGCCGAGGGCGGTCATCCGATTCAGGATCTCGCAGCCGAGGACGGCCTCACTCCCCTGCCCAGCTGGACTCCGGGCGCGAAGGCCATCACCGATGATGGACGTGTAGCGGAAGAACGCGTTCTCCACCCGGCCCTGACGATGGTACCCTGACGCCTGCTTCCAACGGCGCCGGCCGAGCTGCTTCGCCAACGTGATCGTCCGATCCCGCGCGGGCGACCGCGGGCCGTGGCCAGAGAGGTTCGCCGTCTTGGCCGGTGGGATGATGACTGTCGCACCCCGCGCCGTCGCCGTTTCGTAGACGGCGACCGTGTCATAGGCGGCGTCAGCGGTGACGCGCACGAGAAGGTCCTTGACCGCGGTGAGCAGATCGAGGCCGGTGGTCGCATCGTCACCCGTCGCTTCGGTCAGCGTGTGGACACGGATCACGCCAGACTGATCGACACCAAGGTGGAGCTTCCTCCAGCCACGCCTGCCGCGGCCGCCCACTCACCCTCCCCGACGATGGACAAACCTGTGCTGTCAAGCACGAGATGGATGTCCTCGTCGGTCGGGACCAGTCGCAGACGGCGCGTCACATGCTGACTGCGCCGGGAGAGCGTCGTATGGTCTGGGGCGGAGAAATCGAGGCGCATCATCCCGAACAGTGCATACAGGAACCCTTCGGCCTGGCGCAGCGGGAGATGGTAGACAAGCCGCAGGGTCAGGGCGGTCTCGATGGTGAGATCCGAGTACCGCCGCTGCCCACCCCGCCGGCCGCTCCGGCGGGGCGTCCAGGCAGCGATCGCTTCCGAGGACAACCACACCGTCACATCGCCGCGGCGAACGAGGGTCTGGTTCTAGGCCGGCCAGTTCGCCACGCGGTACTTCGTCTTATACGTGGGATGGACCTTCGACTTCATTCCTGTAGTGTGGCTCCTGCCGAGGGTCACGAGAAGTGCGCCCCCCCGCAGGGTCTTCATGCAACAACGCCGAGGGCGGCGAGGTCGTGTGGTCAAAAAAACTCATGCGGCCGGTCGGTAGTAGAACTTCAGGAGGCCCGTAGTGTCCGAAAACTCAGCCGAGCCCATCACGCCGCTCGGCAATAGTAATTGAGCAGGTCCCCGAGTCGTTGTCTCCGCCGCACCTGCCGCCGGGCTGCCTCGGCGGGCGCCACTACAGGATGCGATGGACGACTGGTCCGCATACCTTGACCGACAGGCGTCGACCACCCACGAATCGGCCGCGGACGCGCACAGGCGCGAAGAAACACGTTCGGCGGGGTATCGAGGACAATAGACTTCACCTAAAAGGAGACAACGCCTGATGAGTGGCGACAAGTACGCAGACGAGCTGAGCAAGAAATACTTGGGCTGTATGCGGGAGATCAAACATCGCACCGATGTCATCCAACGGTTCCTCCGGCAGGAATGGCACGCGGGATATCTGGCGTCTACTGTCGAGTGCATTGCCCTCCAATTCAGAAAGACGCTGGAACTCATTGCGTTGGCGTCGTTGGTGGCCAATCGTGAGGAGTACGCTAAGCAGCGTGCCAACTTCAGCACCGACTGGAACGCGAAAAGGATCGTGGACACCCTCGAGAGGGTAAACCCGAAGTTTTACCCCGTACCCACCAAGCCAGTGCGTTTAACGGCTGAGGATTTTGCCAATTATGACCTGCAGCCGGTATCGGAGTATCTGACCCGAGAAGACTACATTCTGCTGTTCGACAAGTGCAGCGACTTGCTCCACGCGGCCAATCCATACTCCGAGAGCCAACCACCATACGGTCAGTTCATGAATGAAGCCCCGGAGTGGCTGCGGAAGACGATGGCGCTACTGAATCACCACCACATCTACCCGCTGGATACCGACATGATGTTCGTAGTGCAAATGGGCCCAGCGGACCAGAACGTGTCGTTGGCGTCGTTCGTCAAGGCTGGATCTAAGGACACTCTGTTAACCGAGGAAGGACGGAATGATTTGCTACAGAAGCGCCGAGAGATCCTGAAACAGTCGGAGCGTGAGGGTTGATGAACGAGGACGGGCCTTGATGCGGGCGCTGGAGATTCTTGACGCAGCAGGTACGCTCGGCGACGGCAATCTGCTCGTGTTCCCCATGCGCCGCGGGACGCCGATCCTGGCGTCGACGCTGCCCAAGATGCTCCAGCAGCATCGGATCGCGGCCGTGGCGCACGGATTCCGCTCGCCGTTCCGGGACTGGGCCGCCGAGGAGACGAACCACCCGCGCGAGGTCGTCGAGGCGGCGCTGGCGCACGTCGTCCAGAACAAGGTCGAAGCGGCCTACGCCCGGTCGGACCTGTTCGAAAGGCGGCGGCGGTTGATGGACGATGGGCCTCTGCCATAGAGACGAGCTAACTCATTCTATAGCAATAGCTTACAGCTGAACCTGTAATGGCTTCCCCTCATCGCATCTCTCGTTCGCAATCAGATGTCCGAGGGCGTTGAAGACCCTCTGTGGACGGCGTGAGATCGTGAACCGCAGAGACGACCACGCGCTGATCCGGCGCTGCGGGGCACCATCGCCACCCCCGCCGTTGTCACCGAACGACGATCGCGCGACGGCCAGTAACGCGCACGCATAGCGGGCGAGGCCGAAACCGAGGACATCGCGTCGCGGGTCTACGACTATGTCAGGCAAAGAAGCGCCAGGGGCAGGATCTGGCGACTGTAGGATCTTGAATCCACCATGAAGAGGATCGACATTGCGACGGATCAGCGCGTCCAGAGCGTTGGCGAGCGGTTGCCCGACACATTCTACAAATACATGCGCCTCGATGATGAACAGAGGCTGGAATGGCTGAAGCGACTGCTTGTTGATGGCGAGCTGTACTTCGCGAGCTCAGCCGAGCTCAACGATCCATTCGAGTGCGCTATCGCGCCGTCGTTTGCCGCCTCTGAGGACCAGATCCTCGAGTACGCGAGAGACTGGGTCGAGCGTCAAGGGCGAGATCCAGCCGGATCAGAAGCTGAAGTCCGAGGGCTGGTAGCGCGAGCAAGCACCGAAGATTTCAAGAAGGAGGCTGAGAGACGGTATTTGGACCTGACTCAGAGCTACGGGATCGCAAGCGTCACAACCACTGCGACGAATCCGTTGATGTGGTCGTACTACGCAGCAGGTCATACGGGCGTTGTCGTTGGAATCGATACGATGCGATTCATGCAGCAACCGTTTAGAGCGCCGATGTTCCCACTGGACGTGGAGTACGCCAAGGATTTTCCCGTAGCGAATTTCTACACGGACGATGACTTCGATATTGTTCGGAAGACTCTGGGCACAAAGTCCTACGATTGGCACCACGAAGAGGAGTGGCGATGGATTCTGATCGGCGAGTCCGGGATCGTTCGAGTTGATCCCAGAGTGATTACGACTATCGTCTGTGGACTCCGCACCGACGGCGACACAGAGCAGAGGATTCGTGAATGGACTGGGGGGCGCGGAGGGGTGGAGATGAGGCGGGTGCAATTTTGCGGGAAGAGCTTCCGGCTGGAAACGTCAGCCTAGCCAAGGCCGCTCGGTCAAGGGCGCGAGCAAACTCGCAACGAAGAACTTCCTGAAGCTGATCAAAGACGCCGCTGACAAGCAGACAAGATGGACAGCCGTGGCAGGCAGCCAAGACCTCGCTGATTTCATCGATATGCTGCGGTGCTCTGTGCGCGGGGAATACCACGCCTCTCAAGAGCGGCGATCGGCATCGTGGCGGGCACCCTGCTCTATTTCGTGGCGCCGTTGGACTTACTGCCAGATCTCCTACCTGCCGCTGGCTTTATCGATGATTTCGCCGTGATTGCCTTTGCTGTCAACGCGGTGCGGGAAGAGATTGAGCGCTTTCGGCGCTGGCGCGGCAGGAAGACACGAGCCAGCGCCGATGCGGAATCCCATGCTGCGACGACTTCCCAGTAGAAAACCGGTGGAGGCACCGGTGACGCACGTTCTCGAACGGGCATGTGGGCGGCTCAGGGAGTCGAACCCGAATCACGTGATTTTCTAAGTTAATGATGGCAAAGGACTTCTGGCGATAACCCTTTGTCGGTCCTCACGTTCCCGCCGTGTGGTCGTGCCCTCCCGTCTCCGGGAGTCCCTCGAATCGACCCTGGTCTTGGCAACATGGTGGCAACGCTCCTCACGAGGAGAACCTGCCTTCTCATTGACGTCCCGATCGCAATCGAACCGAGGACCTCTAGCGATCGGCCTCGGGTCCCCGGTGTCCTCGACCATGAGGTATTCGCGCCGTTCGGGCCAACCATCCTATACCACCCCCCCAATTGGTCTCGCAGCAGGGTGTGTGCCGGAAAGCGGAGCTCGCACCGGTAGACGTTGGCGTGGAGGGGCGTGTCTGATTACACGCCCCTCCAGCGCCGCTGGTTCGGTCGCTCCGGTGAAATTTTCCTTCCAGGAAGTGGACAGTCGCCGTCGTCACCGTTGCACAGGATGCCAGAGCCGCCGTCGCCATCCTCCGGATTGGCGCGTGGCCGGCGGCGGTCATCCACCGGCCGGCTGGATGCGCCCATGCCTCAACGGAATAGTCGGAATAACGATCTCGACGTTGACCAGATCGAACCCGCGACAGCGGCGCCACCGACACGTCTGGCGGGTGGCGCGGACGGACCACGCGGCCCAGGCGGGCGTTTTCCACCCACATACTCACTGCCTGTTCACCCGGTGGTACACGACGCATCACCCGATCGGCGACGTCGCCGATCGCGCCGGTCGCCCCCACTACGGATCGCGCTGTTCGGGCAGCGCCGCGTGCGTGCCGAGCACGAGCCCGGCTTGCCGCACCTGCGCGACGAGGGCCGCCCAGATTTGGCGCAGCTCAGCGGCTGTAGCTGTAACTAAATATGTTGCCGTGTAACTAGCATGCCGGAATGTGGGTACAACGGCCCTCCGTCCCCGGCCCCGTCGCTTCAAGTGCGCTGCGTCTTTGATCGAGGTGGAGTACGCCGGGTCAACAAGGGGAGGCGTGGCGGCATTCGACGCGCGGCCCGATCAGTCCCGCCGCGTTCGAGCGACGCGTAGCGGCGTAGGGCGTGCACGCTGCCATCCCGATGGAAATTATCGTTTATGATATGTTAGTTTTGGCACTCGGCGATGGCCCTGCGCATCCGTGAATACGAGACCGCCGACGGGAAGATCCCGTTTCGGGAGTGGCTGGCCACGCTCGACCGTGCAGTCCGAGTTCGGATCCAGGCACGTGTGGTTCGCTTCGAGACTGGCAACCTCGGGGACCACAAGAGCGTTGGATCCGGCGTCCAGGAGGCGCGCGTCATGTTCGGCGCCGGCTATCGGATCTACTTCGGCCAGGCCGGGAAATCGCTTGTCCTGCTCCTAGTCGGCGGAACGAAGGCTTCTCAGGCGCGGGACATCCGTCGCGCTCAGGGCTACTGGCGAGACTACCTAGAGGGGACGTGACATGGCACGACAAAGTCGAGATTGGAACGAAGGGCTGGCTCAGGATCTCCGGGACCAGGAGTTCGCGCGCGCGTTTCTCCTCGCGGCCATGGATGAGGGCGTACCGATCCAGATTGCACTCGGGAAGGTGATCCGGGCGATGGGTGTCAAAGAGTTCGCGGGGAAGGTGCGGATGGCAAGCCCGAACGTCCTCCGTGCGATTCATCCACGGCACAACCCGACGCAGGACACGTTGAACCGGCTGCTGAGGCCGTTCCGCCTTCGGCTGAGTCTCGCGCGACTCGACGGTCCTCAGAGTCGTTCTGCGGCGTGAATCCCGCGCCGCTGCGAAATCCGCGACCCCACCGGTCACGACTGAGGCGGACGCTCACGACTGCGGCGTCCAGTGGTCGCGTCTTTCGAGCCCTTGGCTTCTCGATGCGCGGCGTACAGAAGTGGACCCCGAAACCTGGACAGCGGCTTAAGTGAAATCTCCATCGTGTTTCAGGCCGCCGTGCCGAAGCTGGTTGCGTCGAAGTAAGAAGTGGACCCCGAAACCTGGACAGCGGCTTAAGTGAAATCTCCATCGTGTTTCAGGCCGCCGTGCCGAAGCTGGTTGCGTCGAAGTACACCACATCCGGCGTCCGCCGACCAAGTGAACTATGACGCCGTCGCTCGTTGTAGAACTGAAAGTAGCAGGTCAGCCCTGCCCGGAGCGAGGCGGGTGTCTCGTATGCATGAAGATACACATCCTCGTATTTGACGCTGCGCCAAAGACGCTCGACGAACACGTTGTCGACCCAGCGTCCCTTGCCGTCCATGCTGATGGCCACCGCATGGGCTTTGAGCACCGTCGTAAACGCCTGGGACGTGAACTGAGCGCCTTGGTCCGTATTGAAGATCGCCGGCGGCCCGTAGTGGGTGAGCGCGTCCTCGAGGGCCTCGACACAGAAGTCGCTGTCGAAGGTGTTTGACACACGCCAGGCCAGGACCCGGCGCGAGTACCAATCCAGGATGGCCACCAGATACATGAACCCCTGCGCCATTGGGATGTAGCAGATATCGCTCGCCCACACCTGATTCGGCCGCTCGATGGACAGGCCCTTCAGCAGGTACGGATACACCTTGTGTCCGGCCCCGGGCTGGCTCGTGCGCGGCTTCGGATACAGGGCGCTCAGGCCCATCTGGCGCATCAGGCGCTGGACCCGCTTGCGATTCACCGGGTGCCCCTGGGTCTCGAGCTCGTCTCGAAGGCGGCGACTGCCGTAGAACGGACGCTCTAAGTGGATCTCGTCCAGGAGGCGCATCAGGGCCAGATCCTTCGATGGGATCCCGGTGGGGTGGTAATACACCGTCGACCGCGCCACATCGAGCAGCTCGCAGCGTCGGGTGACGGTCAACGGGTGGTCAGCTTGAATCATCGCTCGGCGCTCGCTCACCGGTCTCGACCGAGCGCTTTGGACAAAAAATCCTTCTCCATCGTCAGCTGACCAATCTTGGCGTGGAGCTGCTGGGTCTCCTGCTCGGAATGCTCAGCCTCGACCGCACCGGCGCCGAACACATGCTCGGCATCCGCCACCAGCTTCTTCTTCCAGTCCTGGATCTGATTCGGGTGCACCTCGAACTGCTCGGCGAGATCGGCCAAGGTACGCTCTCCTCGGACTGCGGCCAACGCGACCTTGGCTTTAAACACTGGTGAATGATTTCGTCGTTTCCTCTTCGTCATCTTCTGCCCCTCTCATCTTGACGGGAATGTGACACAGAAGATTCCACTTAACGATGTCGATCAGCTGTCCAGCCGATAGGGTCCACCTCTTACTCCAACACCCGTTTCTTGCGCCGAATGTCCCGCTGAGCTTTGTTCATGAGCGACCTCCAGATTCCAGACACCTTATGCACGAAGTGTCCAGCGAGGTCGGAAATTCCTACAATCTGGCTCTCACGTCGAGCACGATCACGGACAAAACGGTCCAAGAGTACATTGATGCGCAAGAAGGTGAAACAGTGCACGACGATAGTCAATTTCCAGTTGACAGCCCCTGAAGCCACCGCCTTGTAGGCGGTGGTTGTTCATTGTAAAGTTGTTGGCGTGGGTTGTGCACGACGCAGCGGAGAAGTACGTGGCCGATCAGTGGCCATTGCGGAGAGGGAAGTAGAAGGGGAGACCTTTACGCGATCTGTGAGCGTTCCAGTATGAGCCAAGTTGTCATCGAGAACCCGATCATCAACTCGCCTACCGACGAGCCAACCCGCCATTTCAGATTTAGCGACGAGGGTATCACCGACGAGATCGTCGACGGTCGCCGGACCAGTTCCTATTTCGTCCCCATCGCCAAGCCGAAGAAGACAGGGGCCAAGCAGCTTCAATTCGACACGGAGTGGACGCAAGACCGCATCGAAGAGAACAAGCTTGTCAACGAGATCCGCCGCCGCGTCGCCCTGTGGCGCACGGGCGGCTACGTTGGTGTGACGGCCACCACAGCGCGCTTGATTGCCTACTGGACGGATCCCAACCGCGAGAAACCACTCTTCTTCTGTCAAAACGAAGCGCTCGAAACCGCCGTCTACATTGCTGAGGTGGCGAAGAAATACGGCGATGCGTGGATCGAGAACACGATACGGCAAGCAAACGACACGTCTAATCCCGGCCTGCCCCGAACGGCCTTCAAGATGGCGACCGGCTCCGGTAAAACCGTCGTCATGGCCATGCTCATCGCCTGGCACACGCTCAACAAGCGCGCCAACCCGCAGGACGCCCGCTTCTCCGACACCTTCCTGATCATCACACCCGGCATTACCATCCGCGACCGGCTGCGCGTGCTGTTGCCGAACGACTCGGACAACTACTACCGCTAGCGTGACATTGTACCGGCCCAACTGCAGGAGCAGCTCGGACAGGCCACAATCCTCATCACCAACTACCACGCCTTCCAACTGCGAGAGCGAGTCGCCGCCGGAAAGATCACAAAGTCGATTCTCGCCGATGGGCAGGCAAGCCCGTTTACCGAAACTCCCAACCAGATGGTGCGCCGCGTCTGCCGCGAGTTGAGCAGCAAGAAACACATCGTCGTCCTCAACGACGAAGCCCATCACTGCTACCGCCGCAAACCCGACGGCGAGGATGAAAAGCTCACCGGCGATGATCGTGTTGAAGCCAAACAACGCGACCAAGAGGCTCGCGTCTGGATTTCCGGCCTAGAGGCTGTGAAGGCCAAAATCGGAGTGAAGACCATTTACGATCTGTCGGCCACCCCGTTTTTTCTGCGCGGTTCGGGCTATCCGGAAGGCACGCTGTTCCCGTGGGTAGTCTCGGATTTTTCGCTGATTGACGCCATTGAGGCCGGCATCGTCAAAGTGCCCCGCGTGCCGGTGGCTGACGACTCAATGACCGGCCCGCAGCCCACGTACCGCGACTTGTGGTTCCGCGTCCGCGAACATCTACCGCGAAAAGGCCGAAAAGCCGATGAAGTAGGGGCTGACCCGAAGCTCCCCGTCGAGTTGCAAGGCGCACTGCTCAGTCTCTACGGCAACTACGAGAAGTATTACCGCCTGTGGGAGCAGAACACCGAAGCCCGTGCGCGAGGCATCACGCCGCCGGTGTTTGTCGTCGTCTGCAACAACACCAGTGTCTCCAAGCTGGTCTTCGACTTTATCGCCGGATGGGAGAAGCCGACTGGAGAAGAGATCATCGCCCAGGCGGGTCAACTGCCCATCTTCCGCAATGATGACGGCCAGGGGGCTTGGCTACCCCCGTCCTGGCTACTTCGTTCATCCGCGACGGATGCGGCCTGCCTACGCCGCCCTTCGGTAGTCGTGGTGGAGCCCGCCCAACACCGGGAAGGCCACGATGCGCCTGCAGGGCTCTACGCGGCCAGGCCGCTGCCGCTGGTTCGGGATCCGCTGCCCGATCCCCTGGTGCGGTCGCCCCCCGTTGAAGTGTCCCACCCATTCGGCGAGCACGCGGCGTAGGTAGTCCTCCCCAAGGAGCAGGACATGATCCAGGCACTCGCGGCGGAGGCCGCCGAGGAAGCGCTCGCAGATCGCGTTCAGGTTGGGCGACCTGGGTGGGATCGGGACCACGTCAATATCCGCGCTTGTGGCGGCCGCGGCGAAGTCGCGCCCGAACTTGCCATCGTTGTCTCGGATCAAGAACCGCCGTGCGCTGTCGTACGGCGTAGCCTCTCGGAGCTGCTGAGCGACCCACGCATCGGTAGGGGAGCGGGTGACGTTGACGTGGACGACCTCGCGGGTCCCGTGGGCGACGATAAAGAAGGCGTAGATCGGGCGGAACCAGGCGTCGTAGAGCTGCAGGAAATCGCAGACCCAGATGTCGTGCGTGTGGTTCCGGAGGAAGGTCCCCCAGGTCTGGCCGTGCTGCCCGCGAGGACGGACGGACCGCATGTACTGTTGGACCGTCCGCTTGCTCACGCGGATGCCGAGCTTGAGCAATTCGCCGCGGATCCGTTCGGCGCCCCACAGCCCGTTGGCAGTGGCCATGGCCTGGATCAGGTCGATGAGCTCCACGCGCAACCGCCCCCGTGCCCCCCTCCGCCTGGACTTATGGCGCCAGAGGAGGGTGAACAGGTCGCGATGCCAGCGGAGGAGGGTGTCGGGCTTGACCACATGGAGGGCATCGCGCCACGCGGTGTTCAGCCGGGCCAGGAACACCAGGATAAGCCGGTCCTCAGCGTGGAGGCGTGGGCGCGATGGCGCCGCGCGTCGGAGTACGAGGATCTGCTGGCGGAGGAGCGCGTTCTCGGCGACAAGCGCCGAGCGGGGCCGGACGGCGTCGATGCTGACCGCGCACACCAGCGCTGCCCCAGTGCGGACGGGCCGCAGCATGTGCGTGATGGTCCGGCCACATTCGTGGACGCGTCGACGGACGGCCGTCTTGACGGCCCGGGTCAACCGGTTCAGCACGCTGGTCTCCTCTCGCACAGGGTGCTGGGCTCCCGGGGGCGGGGCACACGGTTCAGTCAGCAGAGACTGACAGCCCTGAGGCGGAAGCCCTTATTGTGCGGGTGGACGGGGCAAGTAGCCAGCACGGGTCGGCGTCAACCTGATACACGCCAGTCACTCCCGGTAAGGCCCTGCCTCTGGCGCCCTTGAGCTTTACCGGTACGAGCAGCTTCTGCTCGAGCAGGAAACTGAACAACTCCTCGACGAACGCCTCGGCCTCCTTTGGCGGCACGCCCCACTTTCGGACGATCTGGCGAACCGTAGTGTCGCCTTTCCCGCTCAGCCACTGAACCACCAACTCCGGCTTTTCCGTAGCCTCGCGTCGAAGCTTGGTACCGGTCGGAGACCCGAGCTGCGGCAGATAGCCTTGCTGCAGCTCGAGGTCGCCGTCTTGCCAGTATTTCGTGAAGATCTCCTGCTCCGGGTCGTGCAACACGCGTCGACGGCGCAAGTAGTCGAGCAGGCTGGCCACGCCGTCGCGCAAGTCGTCGGCCGGCATGCCAAGCCGAAGGGCCTTCTGCTGAATCCAGGACAGGCCCAAGTCCAACCCCCTGTAGTCCACGCGCAGGCGACCCCACGGCTCAAGGCCGATCGCCTGGCGCGACGACATGGTCACTTCACGAAGCACCTGAATACGCAGAAACTTGATCCGCTCCTTCTCGTGCCGTCCCCCGCCCCCTTCCCTGCGCTGCACCTGCCATACCTCTGGCACAAGTGCGCGCGACAGCGCCTCGTCCTGTTCGAGCACATCGTCGATGTATCGGGTCAGATCGCCAATCGACGTGGGGCCGTCCCTGAAGCCGTCCGCCATCAGCGCACGCAGGCGGAAGCGGCGGGCGTGGTCCTTCATCCATCCGGCCTGAAAAGCCGCATCCTGCCTGTTGTCGCAGAACACCAGCAGCCGCGGCCGCTCGGAGTGATGCACCATGTCCTGCGCCAACACGTGGACGTCGGCGACGTTGGTCGCCCGTACGGGGCGGGCCGGCTCGCGGTACGTCGAGAACATCATCCGGCCGTTGGCGCCGCAGGACAGGCAGCTCGACAGGACACCTGGGTTGTCCTTCTTCTGGCGCACAGTGTGAAGGAGCACCATCTCCCCGACCGCGCCGCAATGGAGGCACCGCGTGCCCACGTCCGGATGCGCCGCGCCGCACCGCCGGCAGACGCCGACGGCGGCCAGTCGATCGTTGGCCTCCAGGTCGTCGTCATCGTCGCCGCCGACGACGCGGTCCACCAGAATGAGCCGCTTGCCACCCTTCGCTTCCTCCAACGGCTCCCAGAACGAGGCGTCGCCGCTCGACGCTCCACCGCCAGGGCGGACACCGGCGAACTCAAAATCCTTGAGAAACGCCACGAAGTAGTGCTGTCCGCATGTCGTGCAGGTCGTCACCTTGAAATGCGCGTGCGGCTTGTCACCACCGTGGAACGCGACCTCGTCCTCGGCTGCCAGCCACAGCTTCGGATCCGGCGAGTCCTCTTCGAACGTCACGATTGCGCCGCTGATGCCTCGGACGAACGCATGCACCACAGGCCGAAGCAGCGGACGACCATCGAGCCTGGCGGCGGCGCCGAGTGTGAGCCAGCAGAGGATCTCGGTCTCACTGACCGGACGCCCGACTTCTTCGTGCAACCCCGCCGGAAGATCGCCGAGCGCCTTCGGATGCGCCAGCATCTCGGTGGCCCGGAAGACCAGCTCGTTGCGCACCAGCGCCTGGCCGAGGGCCTCGTCCCACGGTCCATCCGGCAGATCACCGCCGGCCAGTCGCCGATAGCAGCGGCGAACCTCGACACCGCCATCGCTCAGCTCCACCGCCGCAACGCAATCGCCCAGAAGTGTCGCCGTGTCGCTGGCTGGAGCGGGCGGCACGGCTCGCGTCTCGTCCCAAGCGTGACCCTCATGAGCCTCGCCCACGGTCACCACCGACCTGGGATCGACGCCGAAGAACCGTGACGCGAACTCGCGCGCGGCGTCAGGATTCTCGCGGTCCACGATCGTCGCCGACGTCGCCACGCAAACCGTGTCCTGGGCATCCCGGTCGCAGAAGGCCCGCAGGCGACGGATGAGACAAGCCGTCTCGGCGCCCTGGACCCCCGAGAACGTGTGCGCCTCGTCAAAGACCAGAAAGTCGAGGCGGGCGTCGGCGAACAGGCTGATGTCCTGCTGACGCGTCAGGAGCAGCTCGAGCTGTTTCACGTTCGTGAGCAGGATGCGTGGCTGGCGGCCCGGTGTCCGCATCATCTCTCTCGAGCAGGCTTCTTCAGCCGGGTGCACGCTCTCGCCGTGCCTCTGTCCCGCGAGCGCCGCGAGGTAGTCGGCGCGCGACGAACCGGGCTCCAGTCGCAGGCCTGCGACTTCTGCCTCACGGTCAGGTGTCTTGCCGACGTACATGCCGAAGGGAATGCCCGTCCCCGCCAGCAGCCCACGCAGGCGGCCGAGCTGGTCTTCGGCCAGCGCGTTCATCGGATAGACGATCACCGCGCTGATGCCCGCGGGCGCGGCAGCATCCCTGAGCTCCAGGCACCTGCTGATCACCGGATACAGAAAGCACTCGGTCTTCCCTGAACCGGTACCGGTCGACACAAGCGTGGTCTTCCGCGCGTGGATGGCACGGATCGCCTCGTCCTGGTGGCCGTAGACATGCCTGATGTCGGCCGGGATCCGTTGGCGCATGTGCGGGTGGAAAATGCCTTCGCGAACGAGCGCGTCCACCGCGGGCCCCTCCAGAAAGGGCCGTGACAGGCTGATAAACGGCCCTTTCATCAGCGGTGAGTGCCGCGTTTCGTCCAACGATAGGAGCCGCCGCATCTGCCCGTGCAGCCGCTCGTCGGCAAACGGGTACGCCGTGAGCTGGTAGCGGAGGAAACTCCGGACGACTTTTTCCGTAAAGACGATGGGATTCAGGCCCATGACGTCACACGTCGCCCGGGCGGACGCGGGTGCGGCCGGACTCCGCCGTCACCAACGCCCCACGGCCCAGCTCCTCGGCATAGCGAGTCAACGTGGCCGCGGCGACCGGCGCCTGTTGCGCAGTTGGGAGACCGACCAGACGCACGATGCCGGCATGAGGCTGGCGACGCACAACCGCCAGCTCGCCAAAGTCCTTGTCGAGAGTCATTACAACCTGACCCGCGGTGCGGGCACGCGACAGAACGGAGGCATCGCCGGGATCGGCAGGCCAGTCAGCGACGCATTCGACCTCGTGTCCGACCTCAGCCAGCGCGGCGGCCACGGAGCCGGCCATGCAACTGTCGATCAGGACCTTCACGCACCTGGGCTCTGCACAGCCGGCTCGACGCGCTCATGACCGACGAGACGTCTCGCATATACCAGGCAGGCCTGCACGTCGTCGCGTTCGAGCCACGGGTACTCCCGGAGGAGATCATCGACCGAGTCTCCGGCCGCCAGTATCCCGAGGACGTGCTCCACCGCCAGGCGCCGGCCCCGAATGATCGGCTTGCCGCCGAAGACGCCCGGATCAACAGTGATCCGGCCCAAAAGGGCGTCCTCTTGAACCTGTGTCATTGCCGGTATCCCTTCTGGCGGCAAGAATAGCACTGACGCCATGGCGTGGCGCTCGTGCTTGCCCAAGCGAAACAGATCACTTGCGAGGAGCAGTAACCATCCGCTCGGCGGCCTGCCTACCCGCTTCGGTAATCCGCCACGTCTTCTCTACTACTGAACAGGCCCGCATCGAGAATAGATTCGATCGAGCGGGGATTCTCAACGGTGACCTGGTTCTCAAAGAAATAAGCGACGAGCCGGCGCTTGTCCTCTCCGAGAAAATCATCCGGATCAGGTGTCCAGGTTTCCGCGAAGCGCACCATCCGCAGCTTCGCCATTGTGCTTCAGTCCCTGGCCTTCGGCAGTCTGGCGATCTCGTCGCCTTGAAATAACCGCTGAACTCCTCCGTCGCGACCTCCGTAGCGCTCGTCATGTGGTCCACGGAAGAGTTCGGCTGGTAACAGGACGCGAGCATAGGGGTTTTCGTGAACGACGACACGTAGTGGCCACCTCCTCGCGTCCCGAGCTGTACCTTGCGAGGCCTCCAGTTCCCGGAGACGCTCTTCAAGAGCGAACTTTCGCCCCTGTCGAACCTCGCGCTCTCGCAGATCGGCGTGAAACAACCGATCGCCTACAGGTACGCGACCGAGTACGAGGATGGCGCTGATCGTCTGGTTCTGCGGGGCGACGGCAACACCTTGGTGTTCTTTGTGCATCTTGCCGCCCGACATGAAGATGCTGTTGATCGCGTCGCCTTCCGGTGCAGGGTGTTCAGTAACATGAATCGGAACCGAGAATCCGAGCTTCCCAAGCATGGCGCCGTAGACGTGCCGCCAATCCAGGAGAACCAGAGGCTTGTCGCGGTTGTACAGAACCAGACAACAGCAGTACTGCTTCAGACCCTTGAACTTAACTCGTGCAGCGTCGATCTTCTCACGCAGCGGTGGATAGGGATCGAAGAACCCAAACCCTGTTCCGAAGTCGTCGGCCTCCGCTCGGAACTCCTTCACCTCGAACAGAATGTCTTGCTCGCTCCAAGACAACCGATAGTCGGGACGCCTTGAGGTGGCGTTGTTGCATGAATACCCTGTGGGGGTGGGGCGGTTTGGCCCGCACTTCTCCTGACGCTGTGCTCCCAGTGGCTCCAGCCGCCGGAGGGGGCCCGCTAAATGGCCGATTAGCGGGCTCTTATCGGCCGAATATCCCATGATCAGCGTCTGCCCGCCCCGCCTCACGTCAGGGCCACAGCCGGCCCACGACGCGCGACCCCACCCCCACAGGGTATTCATGCAACAACGCCTCACATCGCCGCGGCGAACGAGGGCCTGATTGTAGGCCGCCCAGTTCGCCACGCGATACTTCGTCTTATACCTGGGATGAACCTTCGACTTCATCCCCGTAGTGTGGCTCCTGCGGCGGGTCCCGAGAAGTGCGGGCCACGCCGCCCCACCCGCAGCGGGTATTCATGCAACAACGCCGAGAGGTCGAGGCGCATCATCCCGAACAGTGCGTGCAGGAACCCTTCGGCCTGGCGCAGCGGGAGATGGTAGAGGAGTCGCAGGGTCAGGGCGGTCTCGATGGCGAGATCCGAGTAGCGCCGCTGCCCACCCCGCCGGCCGCTCCGGCGGGGCGTCCAGGCAGCGATCGCCTCCGAGGACAACCACACCGTCACATCGCCGCGTCGAACGAGGGCTTGGTTATAGGCCGGCCAGTTCGCAACGCGGTACTTCGTCTTGTACGTGGGATGGACCTTCGACTTCATCCCTGTAGTGTGGCTCCTGCGGAGGGTCACGAGAAGTGCGCCCCCCCCACAGGGTCTTCATGCAACAACGCCTCTCGCCGCAGCCAACCACGGGCACGCGCCGGGCCCAACGGGGCCTCCAAGCCCGGAGGCCCCGTTGCTCTTCTCGGAGATACGCGATCTGATCTTCTGGGCGGCGGTTCACCCAGCCAGCCGGCCAATTCCCGACGTGGTATTTTGTCTTGTACTTTGGGTGCACGCTCGACTTCATGTCGAGATCATGCACCTGCTGTCGCCACGATGGCCAGGAGGTCGATCGTGGCTCACCGAGGGCGCGGGATCCGTGCACCAACGCCGCGTGACGCCGCGTACGATGACTCGAATAGAGGAGCCCCCCATAGTGGACGACAACCTGCAAGCAGAACTTGAGCGACTCAAAACAGAAAATGCGCGCCTGAAGCGCGACCGGGGGCGCACCGTCAACCTCAAGGTCAGCGAGAAGGGGGGCGTGTCGGTGTATGGCCTCGGTCGCTTTCCCGTCACGCTCTATAAGGAGCAGTGGATCACGTTGCTGGCCATGACCGATGAAATTCGAGCGTTCCTTACGGAACATGACGCGGAGTTGAAAACGAAATCCGGGGCATAGCCGGCGTGCCGACCCGCTTCCTCCACGATTGCCGCCGCACTGCCGCCCGCAACCTGATCCGCGCCGACGTCCCCGACCGGGTCGCCATGCCGTTCCGCGTAGGCCAGACGTCAGGCGCCACGCAACGTTGCCTCAATCCTGGATTCAGCGAGAGAATTGGGAATTCGAGACGCACACGGGCAGCGGCCAAGCGTTCCTGGCCTTCCTGCCCGAAGAACCTCACTTGGCGATCGAATCGGTCACTCGTCACATTCATGATCGGGGAACGATGAGAGCCTAGTGGGCGTGAGCAAGCGGTTTCCTACCTGAATGCCGTGCAGTCGTTCGGGCGTATCCGGACCGCGCGTCCATGCGAAGCCGTCGAACCCGCTGCGCGTCATGACGACGGCGAGATACGGCAAGTGCTTGAGACGCCAAAAGACGTGCGGAACGAAGTCGCGAAACCCAGCGAGATCGCTAGGCGAAAACCGGGCCTGCCCTCGGCCAAGATGTGAGTGCAGTTCGACGATCGACGCGCCGAGATCGTGGGCGCGTTTGATGACTATGGCGCGCGTCTCGTCGTTGAGTTCCAGGTGATACGCGGATCGGGATACAAACCCGCTAGCCGGCACAGGGAACCACTCCAGATACTCGAACAGGCTATCCTTCGTAGGCGTCGCGTATAGGAAGGCCGCCTCTTCGACCCGATGCCACCACGGCAGAAGGTGCCGTCGCATCTTCCTGTAGATCCGTTCTGGAACACGTACGACCGTCATCTCTGTCATTTGCCCTCGCGGAACCGTTCCGCAAAGCTCACTACCCAATTGAGCAGGTTCGAACCAGCAGTGACATCGACGGCTGGTTGCCAGCCATTTTTGGGCTGCCATGAGAAGCGCACCCAAGCGCCTCCAAAGGGCGGCATTGGGTCGGCGGGCGTGCAGTTGCCTGGTAGGTGACCGCCAAAAAGCAGGCCCTCCGGCGCGCAGAAGCCGTACGGCGACGTGCCAGGATACCCAACAGGGACCTGGAACGCGACATCGCTCGCCGATCGGTTCCATCCTTCCAGTAGTGGATATGCGGGGATGCGAATCCAGTGCCCGTCTGTCCGGTACTCCAAACCAGGGTAGCGCTGCCGAAGGAGGTTGAGTTCTTGATCGATCCGATCCTGCACTACTATCCGCGGCGGAACCGCACCTTCTTGGAAAAGCCCATGCCAGGCTCCAGTTTCACCACCTCACCAGGTTGGAGCGTCCGCTCGTTGTTGTCTCTGTCGATCAGAAGCACCCCGAGGGACACGTCCCAGCCGCCGAGCGCCGCGATCTGCTCAGTGGTAATGGTGTCTTGGTTCCACGGTTTGAGCGCGCCCTCGATATCGAGGGTGAATTTTGGCTCTTGGCCCATTTTTTCGTCGTTCATGTCTGCGATTACTGTTTCCATTCTGTTTCTACTCTTTCTGACACCGAAGCCAGCGTTGGCGAAATCAGGATGCGGCGCACCGATTCACAGATGCGCACTCTCTATTCCACCGTCTGCGCCGTGATCGTGTACCAGTAGCCATAGCGCCAGCCTGACCCGCCGGCTGCGCCTTGATAGCCTGGCTTGCTCGTATAGCCCCTCTCCCAAGTTCTGGCTTCAACTTCACTATTGAAAGTTGTCTGCTTCCAGTCTGGTGGATTCCCATGCTCTCCACGCCGCCGCTCAGGGTCGTCAGTGAGCCCTACGTACCACGTCACCCCTAAGCCTCCTTTCACCCCATAGGCTGTCGACCGTCGCTGCCGGTTGCCCTCAGCACCGGGAATAAGTTGTGCTCTGTCCCGGGCCGCAATTGCCACAGGGGGGCAACCGGTCCTCGCCATCATCCAAGACCACGCTCCAGCTGCATTTCGTGCAGCAATACCTACTCTTACCCGGTTTCTCGCCGATGCTGTACGCCATCCATACCTCCAATGTGTTCTCTATGAGGTTATGTAACTTCTGGGAAGCATTATAGCACGCTAATCCGCGTATCCGCGGTTGTAGGTATCTTGGGGGCAAAAAATTTAGCCGAACAGGCCCGCGATCGGATGCTGGACGATAGCCCTGCACTGCTCCAGCCGGACGCGGGCGGCGTCCTGCGACACCTGGAATGCCTCCATCACGCGCTGTATCAACCGCTTGCCTGGATCGGTACTCACGCCAATGTCGGCGTACTGAAGGTGCTCGGCACCCCGAAATGCCTTAATCACACGCACAAGCTCGTTCTGCGGCATGAGCAGCGCGCCGCAGGCAAACCCGGCCTGCCATTCCATCCAATCGGTGGGGTTGCCGTAGATGTGATCGCGGTGGCACGTGTTGCGCGTGTCCTTCGCGTTGCCGTCAAACAGCCTCTTGAGATCATCTTCGAGCGCGAACATGAAGCCGTGCAGGATCACATGGCCGTATTCGTGAGTCAGCGTCGTGCGGAGGCGATTTTCGAAGCGGGGTTCCTGTAAGCGGGCGGCGATCTTCACTCGGGGCTTCTTCCTGGGAAAGAAATCCGTCAGCCCGTCGATGTCATCCTCGAGTTCGCTGTAGCTGTCGAGATCGGCCACATTTTGTTCGATCAGCACGGTGAGATCTGCGGTGCTGATCGGAAAGGTCACCCTGCCGTGGCGCGCCTGCAGAAACCTATAAATTGCATCCTCGCAGACTTGCTCAAGTTCCTTGTTGAGGTAATGGGGCCTCTGGCGAAATCGTCCGGTGGTGTCACGTGTCCAGTTCATCGCCGGCGGTCCCCTGTCAGGGCTTCTCCTTCAGAACCCGGCGAAAGGCCGTGAAGGCTTCGTCGACCTTCTTTGGATCGGCGGCACGCAGCTTGTCGCGAATGTCCGTCGGCCACAGGCCGGCGGCGGCGATCAAAGGCTGCGAGCGGAGCTTCAAGTGTTTAGCGAACTGCTGGATGATGAATTCCGAGGGAGGATTGCGGCGATCGTGCTCAATGTCGTTGAGATACTGCGGTGAGATGGGTTCACCCTCCTCCTTGAGGACGAGGGCAGCAAGGTCTTTCTGGCTGAGTCCGAGCGCCTTGCGGGCCTCGGCGATGATCTGGCCGAACGTTTTCACTAAGGGCGCACTCCGGTATGAGAATCCGCTGATTAGCGTAGCTCGTCAGAGTCGCGGCTGTCAAAGGCGCAGACGAGGCGTGCTCCTCTCCGTCGGACCCTTTCCAGAGTCGGCCCTCGCATCGCCGAGCAGCCCGGTACCGGCTCGGCCCAATGTCCCGCTGCCGGTCGTCGACTGCCGCTGGGTCGGTTACCTGCGGCGGCCGGCCCGGATCGTTACGCTCCCGCGCGAGCCTTCGGCGGCGCTGCCACGACCGTCGTGGCGAACGCCACATTCCTGGCCTGGGCCTCTGCGGGCCTTTCGGTGTGGGTCGCGATGCGCGTCACGCGCGGCCCGCTCCTATGAACGCTGGCCACAGCCCCTCGACATGGATTCCAGCGGGAGCCGGTGCATGGGCAACAAGAAGGCAGCGCGGACCTATCAGCGACTTCCATCGGGATGAAGTGCCGCAACCGTTTGACCGCCGACCCGAGCTCCCGCTCTGGCTGCTACGGCACTATGTGTCGTCCATACGCCACCAGCAGTATCACGATATCGGTATGCTGACGTTCCGGGTGGAGTCTGTGGGGTGCACCCTCAAAGGAACCGCGGAACCCGCGTCTGATACTCCCGGTACGCGTCACCGTACTGCTCCTCCAGCCACGACTCCTCGGTGAGCGGCGCAACGACGAACACCAGCGCCAGCAGCAGATGCGCGATCCACAGGAACACAGCGTTCGCGATCACGGCCACGCCAATGAAGAACACGATGTCACCGACATACTGTGGGTTCCGCGTGAACCGGTAGGGTCCGTCGGACACGAACCCGCCCTTCAGCCCAGACGTGTTCTTCCAGCCCACCGTGACCATACCCCACACCGCCAGTATGCCGCCGAGCAGCGCCAACGGGATCCCGACGACGAACCGGAGAGGGCTCTGGAAGACCCAGGAGTTCCAGTCCATGAGGAGGAGAAGGAGGTTGATGCCGCACACTGCGCAGAAACCGGCCCAGGTCAGGAAGTACTGCCAGGAACGACGACTTGGTGGCGGCCAGATTCGTCGGGCCGGGACGGCCACGGACCAGACTGCTCCCGCCAACGAGGCAATGAGGATGGTGATGGCAACGGCGAAGAGAATGTTAGGCATATCGGGGCAGGTCCTACCGGTTCGGATTCGGCGCCACCGCCACCAGCAGCACCACGTTCCCATCGGAGTCGTTCGCGACACCGTGCGGCTCCTTGGCGACGGCTATCGTAGACGCGTTTGGCCTCCGGGTCGGCGGGGGGCCAGCCAAAGCGACATCTAGTCTCTGCGGCGGCTCCGACTGCCAACTCCCTGCATTGTTACCGGCACGATGGCTGGGTACAACATAGATCATTCCCTTTTGTACCTTGTGCATTCGTGTTTTATTCGCTATTGTGCGCGGGTGCGGAAGCCAACCTTCCCGGAGCAGCTGTACATTGATTTCGACGGCTTCTTTGCCGCCTGCGAACAACAAGCCGACCGCCGGTTGCAGGGCCGCCCCCTGGGGGTCATCCCGTTCGCCGGGGCCGTCAACAGCTGCGTGATCGCCGCCAACACACTGGCCAAACGCGCCGGGGTCACAACTGGCATGGCCATCGCGGACGCCCGCCGACGGTGCCCGGGAATCGCACTGGTCCCCCAGCGGCCCGATCTCTATACGCGCATCCACCACCGTATCGTCGCGGCGGTTCTCGACGTGCTGCCCATTGATGCTGTGTGCTCCATTGACGAACTCGCCGCCACGGTGGCACCCCGCGACATCCCTGCGGCCCTCACGCACCAGATCAAGCAGCGCCTCCGTGACACCGTGGGCGATCACATCACGTGTTCCATCGGCTACGCCCCGAACCGCTGGCTCGCCAAGATCGCCGCGGGCCTCGACAAGCCGGATGGCCTGACCGTGCTGCAGCCGCGGGACCTGCCGGGGCGTCTGCTCACGCTCGACCTCGAGGACTTGCCCGGGGTGGCCACGCGGATGCGGACGCGGCTGGCGCGATGGGGCCTCACGTCCGTGGAGGATCTGTGGCAAGCGGACCCGCTTCAGCTCCGCGCAGCCTGGGGCAGCGTGACCGGCGCGCGGTTCTGGTACGCGCTTCATGGCTACGCGGTGGCACCGCCGCGGACACAGCGTCGGTCCATCGGCCACGGCCGCGTCTTGCCCCCGGAGCAGCGGCCGGCGGCGGCCGCCCGGATCCTGGCGCGGCAGCTGGTCGTGAAGGCGGCCCGACGCATGCGGCGGGAAGGACATCTCGCCCAGCGGCTCACGCTGTCGGTCGACTGTCTCGACGCGCCGCGCTGGACGGCGGCGGCGCCAGTCGCCACCGCGAGCGATGATCGAGCGGGCCTCGAGGCGCTGACCGGGCTCTGGGCGGCGCTTGTCGAGGCGCGTCCCCAGGCCACCCTGTTTCGCCTGACGGTGTCATTTGACCGGTTCAGGCCGGCGGATGCCAGGCAACTCGAGCTGCCGTGGCACGCGCCGGACATCCGGCCGCGCGTGGTTCGCCTGACCGCGGCTGTCGATGCCCTCAACAACCGCTATGGACGCACCCTCATCGGCTACGGCCAGTGCGGCGATCCCGGTGGCTATGTGGGCGCCAAGATCGCCTACGGGCGCATTCCGGCCCTGGAGGATTTTCACTAGGATGCGGCTGGGTGACTACGCCGACGGCGCGTGGATGTTCGTCGCGACGTGCGACACCTGCGGGCGTCAGGTACGCATGGACCTCGCCGAAGTGCTGGCCCATCCACGCACCCATCCCCGCATGCGCGTGGCCGAACTCGCGACCCACCTGCGCTGTCGGGACTGCCGCCACCGCACTGCGCGGATCGACCTCGTCGCCCGCCTGCCCAAGCAGCCGTTTGTCGCCGGGATGATTTAACGGGGCGTCGCGGCACCCCACCTTCCAGGACCACCAGGGCACGACGGGCAGGCCGTCTCGCGCGGTGACCCGCCCGGCGGCGCGGAAGCGGTTGGGAGCCGTACACGGGCCATGGGTGGCCGCTCACCGTCGCCGTCGACTATTGGCGTCGACAGCCCCCCGCTGGGCCCGCTCATCTGGTCGTCACACTCCCAGACCACGGTATTGACGCCCCTATATGTCAAGACACTCGTTTAGGCGGCCTGGGTGACGTGTTGGCGCGTGCGGAAGTCTGTCATGACGCGTTGGTAGATCTCGCGGGCGAGGAAGCGTTTGAGGCCTCGAATGATCTCACGCTTGGTCCGGCCGTCCGCCGTGCGGCGAGCCACGTATTCGACGGTCGGCTGGTGGAACCGCATGCGGACGAGCACGGCTCGATAGAGGGCGGCGTTGGCGTGTCGGTGACCGCCCCGATAGAGCCGATGCCGGCCGGTGGTTCTCCCGGACGAGGCCGGGATCGGACAGGCGCCACACAACTTCGCGAACGCGGCTTCGGAGCGAATCCGGTCGGGGTTATCGCCGAAGAGGATCAACATCTCGGCCGCGATGCCGGCGCCGACCCCGAAGCCCTCACGAAGCGTGGGCGCCGTCTCGGTCGTGAGGCGCACGAGGTGCCGGTCGTGCGTCGCGATTTCCTCGTCGAGGGCGATCCAGCGGCGGGCGAGTGCCCGGAGGGCGTGCTTGGCGGCGGCGGGTGTGTCGAGGGGGCCCGGTCTGAGGCCGGCGCAGCGCGTGAGGAGAGCGTGGGCGGTGAGGCCCTGGAGCGTGTCTCGCAGTCCGGGCGACGCGGTCACGATGATCTGCTTCAAGGTGATCATCGCCGCGGTGCGGGCCTTTACGGCCGTGTCCTGGGCGACCTTGAGCTGGCGCATGATCTCGACGGCACCGTCAGCGGTCTTGGGGATCGCGGTCGATTGGCCCGCCAGCACGGACCGAGCGGCAGCCTCGGCGTCGATCGTGTCGGATTTGCCGGCGGCTCGGCGTAAGCGCCGGTCGCCTCGATTCACGTCCGTGACACGATGCCCCGCTCGGCGGACGGCCCGCGCCAGGCCGGCACCATAGCTGCCGGTGCCTTCGATGCCGAACGTCTCAATCCGCCCGTGTGTGTGGGCCCACATGAGCAGGGCCTGATATCCGCTCGAATCAGCGACGAACGAGTGATCGCCCAGGCGGATCCCCCGGGTGTCGATCGCCACCGCGACGTGGACATGCTTGTGGGTATCGACCCCGACAATCACCTTCCAAACCTCGGGCTGCGTGGTCATGGTGTGAGTCACCGTTTGGCCTCCTCGGGTGCGGCGCGCGGACTGGCCCGGGTGGGCGGACAGGACCGTGACGGGCCGTGGGTGCGGCAGGCCCCTATCAGCCCGTGGTTAAAGGGCCCATTCTGCCGCGCGGACTGGAAATAGTTCGAAACGATGATGCGGTGTGCCTGCGGGCGCGTGATCGCCGGATGGTGTGTGATCGTGACGCCAGAGGTCGACAACGCGTGTCCACAAGGCGACGACGAGTGCCCAGACCGCCGCCAGGCGCCCCTGGAGGCCGCGCGGCGTGCCGACGCCGATCAGTGTCCGCAGGAGGAGGCCCAAGTTGAAGGCGCCTGTTTGGATGAGCAGGCGTTTGAGGATGTTCGCATGCCCGCGCACATGCGTCCGCCGCAGGCCGCCGGTTTCGTAGAGATGTGCGTTCGGCCGTTCGAGATGTTCGCTCCGCCGCCGCTGCAAAGCCAGCCCACGCGCGCCGCGGATGCGCCGGCGATTGGCATACACCGCATCCCGGGCCACCGTCTTCTTCTTCCAGTTGCGCCGCCCGCGATTCGGCTCGGCGATGTACGTCCGCAGATCGAGCGCCCCCAGATCCACCAGCACCTGATTGCTGTGATACCCCTTGTCGGCCACCACCTCGTCGATCACCGCCGTCTGTCCGTCCGTCACGACCGCCACCGCCTCGAGTTCCTCCGCCGCGGCGGTCACCGTCTCGGCGATCGTCGTCGTGTCGCCTTGATCGGCACCCTGGACCGTCACGCCGACGATCGCGCCGGTCTCCAGGTCGACCGCGTGCTCGGCCTTGTGCGCGAGATGCGTGCGCCCGTCTGTCATCTTCGTGATGCGTGCATCGGGGTCGTGCGGATGGCGCCAGTCGGTGTTACGGCCCTTCTTCGGGCGCTTCCGATCCACGCGCGCGAGATCGGCCCGCGTGGGCGTCTCGATGCCCGACGCCTGGGCCAGCCGCGTCAGAAACTCCTGATATGTCTCACCCGAGTCGCGGCGCACGATGCTCCGCAGCGCCGCGTTGGCCTCACGCGTTGTGGCATCGATCCCGATCGTCTGTCCCTTGACGAGATCGGTCGTCGCGAGCACCTGCAGGATCCAGGTAAAGACCGCCCGGTGCGTCTCCAGATCGATCAGGCGCCGCGTCCGCGAAATCGTCGAGTGCTCGGGTGGGGCCTCGTCCAGGTCCAGCCCCAGGAAGCCCCGCAGCGCCAGCGAATCCGCGGTGCGCTAGGCAATCCCGCGCTCCGAATCGATCCCCTCGAAGTACCCAATCAACAGCAGCCGGAAGTAGGTCCCCGGCAGCAGACTTGGACGGCCGACTGTCGCGGCGTAGAACGGGGCGCATTGCGCCTCGACAAACGCGTCGAACGCGTGCGTGTCCAGGACCTGATTCAACCGCTGATAGAACGGATGCCCGCCCGTGACCGGCAACGCGTTCGTCGCGATCCACAATCCGGGTGTCCGTGCCCGGTCCTTGCGTCGACTCATGGCCATGTGGGAGTGTAGTACGCAAGATCGATCGTGTCGATCCCTTTTCGCCCTTTAACCACGGGCTGCTATGGGGTCACGGCCCATCCGGTCAGCTGGCTGCCGTACGATTGGCCGGTGGGCGGTGACCGACAGATCAATGACGAGGACCGTCGGTCAGTCAAGTTGCGGGTCAGGCCACCGCCCACCGGCACCCACCGGTGTCACTGAGCGACCCCGACAGGCAGGGGGATCATGCTCACAGTCAAGTTGCTGGTGAATGCCCTAGCTTGGAGCCCAATATGCTGTCGCGGGGTCCCGGGCGGTCGTCGCGGACGCCGGACGTGCAGTCGTGGCAGACGATGACGGCGTCAACGGCAGCGGCCTGCAGCGCGTTGCGCTGCAGAGCCAGCGACTGGGAGCCGGCCGCTGGCGCTGCCGATTTGATTACCCAATCACCCGACCTCGAAGCCACCTATAGAGCTTGACCACCGCCGCACCGGGGGCATTGGCCAGGAGACCCACAACTAAACAAAGTAGCGCCGCAAGCCAGAGAGTCGATATCGAGTTAATGACGACAAGCCAAACCAGCGTGCCGATCACGATCCCGCTGACGCCGGCCTCAACGAGCGGCACCCCCCAAAGGTGCCAGATAGGTTGATACGGCTGCTTGTATCTTACTCGGACGCCCGCTTTCTGGCATGAGAGGAGAATCGCCGGATCCGCGTTGGATAGAACGTTCGTCATGTACGTGAATCTGATCGTCTGGCCTCGCGCGAGCACAGGAACTTCATACCAACGTTGGGTAAAACACGTTTGCCAGTTGGCGGCTTGAGCCTGGTTGATTTGATCTGCTGTTGCAGCGTCCCCAGCGGCCTTCGCCGCGTCCACTCTGGCAACCGCATTCATGAGTTGGCTCTTGATCTCCTCATACTCAGCAGTGTGCTTGAGGAACTCGACCGTGCCTTCAATATGCGCCTGTTCGCTCATCAGTCGCATCTCGTTAGTCCCAGACAAGACTTTTAACTCCAGGTCTTCTACATCGCGCATGCTGCGATTAACGAGCCAGACATTACTCATGTAGAGATTCTGCATCCGATTGCCGCCAACGGTCACCGAAACCTCACCGTGAATGTTGTCGAGTGTCGAGATCCCAATCCGGTCGGGGGATGTCCCGGCCGCTGTTGAAACTCGGCGGCGACTCGGGTGACATTCTAAGCGACGTGCTGCGCCTCCCTGGAGTCTCCGAGGCCGAGACGGTGATCTCGGGCGCGGAGGGCCGCGACGAGCTGCGGCATATCCGCATGTCCCTTCAGGCGCCGGAACCCTTTGGCTGCTTCGAGCACACCCGCGGCGACCCAGCGCAGCATCATCTGGCCGCCCCGCCAGCGCTTGACGTTGCGTTTGACGTGGCGGGTCCGGCTGATGAGGCTCTCGGCGGCGTTGGTGGTGGCCAGCGAGCGCTGGAGACGGGGAGCGAGGCCGAGCGTGAGCACGGTCACGGTCTCTTCGAGCCCTTCCCGCACACTGGCCGCCGCGCACGGATGTTCCCGGTCGAGGCGGCGGGCGAGGTTCCGTAGCAACCGCATCGCGGTCTTCACGTCCTCGTGCTGATAGGCCCGCCGCAGGATGGCCTGCACCCAGGGCCGCTGGCGCGCCGGTAAATGGTCGAGGATGTTGCGGGTCTTGTGGACTTGGCAGCGCTGCACCACGGCGGCGCGGCCGAACACCGCAGTCACCGCCGCCCGCAGCGCCTTCGACCCATCGAGCATCACCAGCACACTCCGATCGGTGCGCAGGCCACGGCTCTGGAGGTTGGCCAGCAGGCTCTGACAGACGGTCGCGTTCTCCGTCGAGCCTTCCCAGAGCCCGAGGGCGTGCTTCGTGCCGTCGGCGCCGACCCCCAAGGCGACGACCAGACAGTGCTCGCCGATGTGGACACCGTCGAGGACGAGGCCGACCAGATCCAGGTTCTCGAGGGGCGTCGCCTGCCACGCGGCCAGTTGCGCGGCGGTCTTGGCGACAAACCGGCGGCTGACGGCGCTCTTACTCACGCTACGGCTGGGGACGTCGGCCGGGAGCGGCTCCAGACTCCGAGCATAGCTCCGGGTGCTGACACCGACCAACAGCTGCTCGACAGTGCGGCGCCGCAGGGGATCGGTCTGGGCCATCGTCTGGAAAGTCGGCAGCGGTACTTCCTGGCGGGCCGCGCGGACCCGGGGACGCCGGATTGCCACCTTGCGCCCGCCGAGGACGACCTCACTGGCCACCGTCCCGGCCCGGGCCGCCGTACGGTCGGCCTGGTGCGCGTACCGCGGGCCACAGATCGCGGTCCGATCGTCTTCGAGCATGGCGTCCAAGACCTGTAACCCTGACCGCACCGCGAGCTCGAACAGCTCCGCCTCGGTATCGATCAGCAGCTCGACGAGGGGCAGGCGACGCGGGGGCGGAGATTCAACACCAGCGGCGGGACGGACTGTGCGAGACTTCTTCATGGCGGCTCCTTTGCTGTGAGGCGTGTCGCCTCGGGTTGCCCACCACTCGTGTATCACGAGCAGTGAGGAGCCGCCGCGTCAATTTTCAACAGTCAGTGGGACATCCCCTCCGGTCGTGCGTTACATGATAGGTGAGCAGGGTTCGGCGGTTCCGCACGACCACCACAAGCAAGGTGACCACGAAGGTTAGAGAGCCGCCGACGAGTGACGGAAGGACCCAGTCAGGCACGGAGAGAATCGCCAATTCTGATGCGGCGCGATCCTGTAGTCGGGCACAAGAATTCGCAGCTCCGTGTCGACCGTCGCCAGTCCCTCAAAGTGTCCTCGTTAGGCATCTCCGATGATCTCCGTCAGGAACATGATCCCATTCTCCACACGCTTTTTCACGGCGTCCAGTTGTGAGAGGTCGAGCGTGCCGGCGGCCCCATGGGTACCCTTATTGAAGACATTGAACAACTGCACAATGTTCTCGATATCGTCCTCGACGAACCGCTCCAGATTCTCTGCCGCCATGTCTCGGCGGGCCAGGAAGTACCTAATCTTGGAACGACGCGTGGGACTGCCGCCTAGCGTCTGGTCACAATCCGGCAGTAGCGCAATGACGTCAGCGTCGGGCGCCTTCAACTCGAGAATCTGCACGAGGATTTCCCTCGCACTCGTACAGAAGTGACGAGCCGCGTCGGGGTTCTTCGGATTCAGCGCGAAGACGGCGCCGTTCCAACGGTCGTCGAGGTCCGTGGAGATTCCTCGCAAACCGTCGAGAAGTTCAGCGTCCTCCAGTTCGTCGGCCGATCCCGCTGCCGCCGCCTGATCACCGAGGATGCGATTCGTGACCTCAGCACTGTTTGCCGCTTCGCGCTCGGACAGGTCAAGAAGTCGGTTATATCTCGCGTCAAGCTGCTGAGAGTCTGCTGCCGTCTCAAGAAGGCCGTACGATCTCTGCAGAGTGCGGACGGACGTATGGTAGACGCTATAGCTGGTCGTGGTTATGGTCGGCTTGGAATTCAGACGGGCCAGTTCACTCGCCGGGGATGTCCCACTGACTGTTGAAATTTGAGAGCGGCGGCTCCTCACTGCTCGTGGTACACGAGTGGTGACTAGCCCCGGGCGTAAGCCCGCCAACAAGGAGCCGCCATGAAGAAGTCTCGCATAGCCCGTCCGATTGCTGCTGTTGAACCTCCCGCCGTCCGGTCCCTGCCGCTCGTTGCACTCCTGGTCGACACGAAAGCCGAACTGTTTGAGTTAATGGTCCGCTCGGGCCTCCGCGTGCTCGACGCGATGCTGGAGGAGGATCGCACAGCGCTGTGCGGTCCTCGGTATGCGCATCAGCCAGCGCGTGCCGCGTCCCGTGCTGGCACGGTGCCCGGCGAAGTCGTGCTGGGCGGACGCAAGGTGGCCGTGCAGCGGCCGCGCGTGCGCGCCGACGGGCGGGAGGTTCCGCTGCCGACGTTCCAGGGGCTGGCGCACACCGACCCGTTGAATCGGCGCGTCGTCGACCAGATGCTGGTGGGCGTCGCGACCCGCCAGTATGCGCGGAGCCTGGAGCCGGTGCCCGCCGATGTCGTGAGTCGGGGCACGAGCAAGAGCAGCGTGAGCCGGCGGTTCGTCGCCAAGACCACGGCGCAACTGCGGGCCTGGCAATCGGCGCCGCTCGACGGCCTTGAACTCGTCGCGCTGATCCTCGACGGGGTGCACATTGGCGAGCACGGCCTCGTGGTGGCGCTCGGGATCGCCGCGGATGGCCAGAAACACGCGCTCGGGCTGTGGGAAGGGGCGACCGAGAACGCGGCGATGTGTCAGAGCCTGCTCGCGAATCTCCAGAGCCGCGGGCTGCGCACCGACCGCAGCCTCCTGGTGATTCTGGACGGCGCGCAGGCCCTGCACAAAGCCACCCGTGCGGTCTTCGGCGAGGCCGCCCTCATTCAGCGGTGCCAAGTCCACAAGCTCCGCAACATCCTCGACCACCTGCCGGCGCGCCAGCGCCCGTGGGTCCAGGCGATCGTGCGGCGCGCCTATCAGGCGAGCGACGTGCAGACGGCGACGCGGCTCCTCACGGAGCTCGCCAAGCGCCTGGAGGACGAATATCCCAGCGCCGCCGGTAGCGTCCGGGAAGGGCTGGACGAAACGCTGACCGTCCTCACCCTGCACCTCTCAACCCGTCTACAGCGGTCGCTCGCCACGACCAACGCCGCCGAGAGTCTGCTGAGTCGCACCCGCCACGTGAAGCGCAACGTGAAACGGTGGCGCGGTGGACAGATGATGCTGCGCTGGGTGGCCGCCGGTGTCCTCGAAGCCGTCAAGGGCTTCCGGCGCCTGAAGGGATGCGGCGATATGCCGCGGTTGGTTACCGCGCTTCGCGCACGCGACCAACGACTGGGGCTCGGTGTCTCAGAGGCGAACGTCGCGTAGAATCTCACCCGAGCCGCCGCCGAGTTTCAACAGCGGTCGGGACATCCCCCACTCGCCAATCGCCGCCGGTTCGCTCTGACCCGCTCGTTGTGAGCACGGACAGCCTGATTGTACCGGTTGACTGCTGTTCGGACGCCTTGGTTGTGACGTCGAACCGCGTCATTGTATTTAGTGATCGCCCGTTGTTGTTTCTGCTGGGCCTGACGGAGTCTGCTACGAATCTGCGAGGCCGAGTATCGGCGTGCCATGCCGCCTCCTTCGACGAGTTGCGATTACCCTATCCGACCTTAGATTGAACTTGATCGGAAAGGTTCGAGGCGCAGAGAAGTGCTTATTATGCTTGCAACAAGCGCCGCTGCAGCAATGCCTGCATGTCACGCCGCCCATCAGCAATCACAAGCACGTAGACGTTATCTCCCATCACTCGGTAGATGATGCGGTAAGGCTTGAAGAAGATCTCACGGTACTCCCGAATTCCAATGTCCCGCAATTCCTTCGGGGAGTTTCCACGCTGGGGATGCTCGGATAGGCTGTGGAACGCCTTTTCGATCTGCTCCAGCACGTGATCCGCCCGCCCCGGCGCATCGTGCCAATCGATGTAATCGCCAATCTCCTCCAAGTCGCGTGCCGCGTCCTTGGTCAACTGAACCAGGAAGGACATCAGCGATCTTGTCGCCGCTCCCGAAGCCGCGTAATGACATCGGCGGCGGGTTGCACCTGACCCGCTTCGATTTGACGGCTACCCAGTGCGAGGATCTTGAGCAACGCAACGGTCTCCTGCGTCTGCTCGTAGCTGTCGATATCCTGCATAACGACCTTGGCTTCGCCGTTCTGGGTGATGATCAAGGGGTCCCGCTGCACCCCAAGCGTTCGCACGATCTCGGCGGCGTGGGCCTTGAGGTAACTGATCGGCTTGATTTGGTTGGACAGTTTCATGGGATACTCTCTCTTCGGACTAAATATAGTCCGTAGATAGGTCAACGTGCAAGATTTAGCTTGGTTGGTCAGTCCTGCGAAGCCCCTGACCCCAACAGCGCGAACACCTCATGGTCGAGGACACCGTGGCGTGCTGGCTACTTGCCCCGTCCACCCGCACAATAAGGGCTTCCGCCTCAGGGCTGTCAGTCTCTGCTGACTGAACCGTGTGCCCCGCCCCCTGGAGCCCAGCACCCTGTGCGAGAGGAGACCAGCGTGCTGAACCGGTTGACCCGGGCCGTCAAGACGGCCGTCCGTCGACGCGTCCACGAATGTGGCCGGACCATCAAGCACATGCTGCGGCCCGTCCGCACTGGGGCAGCGCTGGTGTGCGCGGTCAGCATCGACGCCGTCCGGCCCCGCTCGGCGCTTGTCGCCGAGAACGCGCTCCTCCGCCAGCAGATCCTCGTACTCCGACGCGCGGCGCCATCGCGCCCACGCCTCCACGCTGAGGACCGGCTTATCCTGGTGTTCCTGGCCCGGCTGCACACCGCGTGGCGCGATGCCCTCCATGTGGTCAAGCCCGACACCCTCCTCCGCTGGCATCGCGACCTGTTCACCCTCCTCTGGCACCATAAGTCCAGGCGGAGGGGGGCACGGGGGCGGTTGCGCGTGGAGCTCATCGACCTGATCCAGGCCATGGCCACTGCCAACGGGCTGTGGGGCGCCGAACGGATCCGCGGCGAACTGCTCACGCTCGGCATCCGCGTGAGCAAGCGGACGGTCCAACAGTACATGCGGTCCGTCCGTCCTCGCGGGCAGCACGGCCAGACCTGGGGGACCTTCCTCCGGAACCACACGCACGACATCTGGGCCTGCGATGTCCTGCAGCTCTACGACGCCTGGTTCCGCCCGATCTACGCGTTCTTTATCGTCGCCCACGGGACCCGCGAGGTCGTCCACGTCAACGTCACCCGCTCCCCTACCGATGCGTGGGTCGCTCAGCAGCTCCGAGAGGCTACGCCGTACGACAGCGCACCGCGGTTCTTGATCCGGGACAACGATGGCAAGTTCGGGCGCGACTTCGCCGCGGCCGCCACAAGCGCGGATATTGACGTGGTCCCGATCCCACCCAGGTCGCCCAACCTGAACGCGATCTGCGAGCGCTTCCTCGGCGGCCTCCGCCGCGAGTGCCTGGATCATGTCCTGCTCCTTGGGGAGGACCACCTACGCCGCGTGCTCGCCGAATGGGTGGGACACTTCAACGGGGGGCGACCGCACCAGGGGATCGGGCAGCGGATCCCGAACCAGCGGCAGCGGCCTGGCCGCGTAGAGCCCTGCAGGCGCATCGTGGCCTTCCCGGTGTTGGGCGGGCTCCACCACGACTACCGAAGGGCGGCGTAGGCAGGCCGCATCCGTCGCGGATGAACGAAGTAGCCAGGACGGGTCGGCTCAACCAACGCATCCAAATCGCGCAGCAGCGTCGCGTCGAGATCGATCGCGCGCTTGCGGCCGCCGCCCGCCCTTCGCGTCCGGCCGCCCGCGAGCGGCTCGTCCGCCGTCAATTCACGCAAACCGCGCTGGATGGTCGATGTCGCGATACCCGTGGCTCGGGCGACCAGCGCCGTGCCGCCATAACCGATCGCCTGGGCCTCAGTCGCCGCCCACACCCGGCGCGATCGCTCCGTGAGCACGGGCGCCAGCGCTGCATGCTTTGCCCGCAGGGTGGCCACCTCCACGGGCGCAGCGTACTACTCGCCGATCAACAGTGCAAGCAGTTATTTCCTTACAGGCTCTTAGGGAAGGCTGCATCGGCGACGGTGGCTGGCTGCGTGAGCACGTCAGCTCAGGCCTTCGTGCAGCTCAGGTGCGTGAAAGGGAGGCTTCGCTCGGCGTTTGCGGCCAGTCACGGTACTGCTCGTAGTAATAAGTGACCGTTTCCAGGAGGGTTTCCTTCAACGACAGTCTTGGCTCCCACCCCAGAAGCTCCTTGGCCTTGTTCAGCTTCGGCATCCTGCGATCGCAATCCTCGTAGCCTTCTCCGTAGAAGTCGAGACCGGACACCTCGGCAATCGGATGCGAGAGATAGGCAGGGTTGCTGGTACAGCTGGCGTACGCCTCCCGCATCAGCTCGGCCAGCTCCCGCATCGTGACCTCGTTGTTTCTGTTTCCTACGTTAAAGATCTGATTGACTGCCCGATCACGGTTCCTGATCATCAGGACGATCGCCTGAATGCCATCATGGATCGACACGATCGTGCGTCTCGCCACTCCCCCGTCGACGAGCTGCATCGGCTGACCGTCCAGCAACGCCGTCATAAAGCACGCAAGAACCCTGGGAATTCCCTCTCCGTCTCTGCCAGGAATAAAGTCCATCCTGGGGCCGAAGGAATTCAGCGGCCTGACAATGGTGAACGGAAGGCCCGCCTCCTTGTGTTGGCCGAAAATGTATCGCTCCATCAACTGTTTAGCCGTTGCGTACGACCACCGCTGATTCCTGATTGGCCCCATGATGAGCGGCGTGGAGTCCTCGTCGAGCTCGTAGAAGGCTGGATTCGAGTAGTCGGTATCTCCTATGTAGCTGGCGATCGTCCTTCCATAGACTTCGCTGGTGGAGAAATGGATCAGCCACTTTCGCTGCTCTGCACAAACGTCAACGATCCTGACGGGCTCCAGGAAGTTGGTACGAATGACGTTGATTGGGTTGACGTTGTATTCCGACGGATTGCAGATCGCGGCCAGGTTAATCACCGCATCCGCGGAACGAACGGCGTCGCTGAACTCCTCCATATCCTCTTGAGCCAGCTGATTCCGGCGAATGTTGACATTCGGGTTAGACAGATGGCGTGAAATCTTGTCGGTCTGAGGATCCCACCCGTCGATTCGGATCGAATCGTCCACCAGCAGGGCATCCAGGAGGTGGCTGCCGATGTAGCCGCCGCATCCGACGATCGCCAGGCGCATGCCCCCGGCGCGCCCGGCACGTTTGGAATCGCCCTTCCCCTGTTCCTTCGTCGGCATCATCGCTCCCTTGCGTGTTCTCTCGAGACGCCTCGCGCCAGGCTCTTTCGAGCCCTTGTCGGGCGCGCAGTCGTCGATCTTTGCCATCGTACCGTACGTTCCGCGATTAGCCGCGCAGCGTCCTCGCCCAGGGTGGTCAAAGCCGAGCACTACTCCTCGGCCCTTGGCTCTGCGAGTCGAGCACCCCGCGCGGTCGACCGGCGGCCGGTCCGTCGTCCGTGAGAAACGCGGCAAGCACCAACGAGGGCCAGATCTGGACCATCAGCCGATCGAACGTCGTCGAAACGAGCCACTCGACATCGAGCTGCGTCAGGAGGTAGATGCCGTAATAGCCGACGAGCATGAGGCTCACGGCCGCCAGGATCGTGCGCGCCGACCGACCCGTGCGCCTGACCGCAACGACGATCACGGCCACCAGGCCCAGAGGCACCACGCCCGTTGCCAACGGGCCTCCCCAGCCGCTCACGCGTTGCCACATCAGCGCGTCGACGATGGCTCGGCGTTCCGGCCCGAAGAAGCGCTCCACGAGCGTCGCAAACGTCGGGGCCTCCGACAAGTACGGCGGCGGAACGGGCGCGACGAACAGCTTGAACCACACAAGGGTCAGCAGCACCGGCGCAGCACCGACGACCCACCACGCCATTCGACGGGACTGTCCGACGCGAACGGCCATCCACGCGACGAACAGAGCCGAAGCCACGACCAACAGGGCACCTTCGTTCTTCGTCCAGGCAGCCATACTGGCGAGTGCGCCTGCGAGGAGCAGCGGTCCGCGTCCATCGCGCGACTCGAGCCAGGAGGCGATCCTGTCCGCACGAAGCAGAGCCAGCGTTGAGACCATGAAGAGCGCGAAGGGCACATCCGCCTGCTGGGAGACGACCTGCTGCACGAACGTTCCCGGCGCGAGAAGGACCCGCCCCGGCAATCCGCGCGCGCGTGTGGCGGACGTCGAGCGCGCCCATGACCACAGCGACGATGGCGGCGCCCCACACGAGGCCGAGCATCGCGGGCACGATCGTCAGCTCGGCACCGGCGTAGGCCCATAAGCGGGCAACCGCGGTGGGCACGAGCAGGGGGTGGCTCGGGTTCGACCAGTCGATCGCCAGCATCGCGGTCCATTCGTCACCGCCGCGGAAGAGAAATCGTGCCTTCTGGTTCCAGATGGCCCAGGCGTCCCATTGGCCGTGGGGCGTAGTGACGTACTCCGAGGCCGCGGTGACGGCGGCCACTACGGCGGTCGCGCCGAACAGCGTCCGCACCAGCCAGTCGGTCGTCGTGAGACGGCGCGGCGAGGCCGAGGCAGGCGCCCCGGCCCGCCACTCGCGCGCAAGTCCGTGGCCACGAAGACGCCACCAGGCGACGGTCCCAATCGCGGTCCACAGCAGCGCGTCCGCTACGACGAACCGCGGGCCAACGACGACCCCCAGCGCCACGAGCCACATCGTGCTCACCGAGGACAGACCGAGACCAGCGCCGACCGCTACGGCGGTAGTAACGGCGCGGGAACCGATGGCCCTGTGAAGCTGAAGCGCGAGGATCCAGAGCCACACGGCCACGGCGGGCAGCAGCAGACCGACGGCGGCCCCGATCATGGGACGAGTCGCCGATACACGCGGTGTTCGTTCGGGAAGGTCGCTACGTGGTAGTACCCGTCGAGCCGCCGGTCGCCTCCAGGGCGCGCCGTACCGCGAGCCACGATCAGGAATTCTGAGCCGACGCGCCCAACGACGACGCGGGGCACCAGTGCGTACTGGGCGGCATAGTACATCCGCACTGCTGCGTCGGTGCCTGCACCGTCGTATGGTTCGAGATAGCCGATCACGCCGCGCGCCGGCAAGTCGAACACCAGCGCCCGGAACTCCTCGTCCAGCCCGGCTATCGGATCGGGGTCGCGGGTGAGCGCGTCCCGCAGAGACGAAGTCGCCGCCAGGACACACCAGGCGAGCAACGCGCCGCCGAGCGCCCGCCGCCACCAGTCACGCACGCGTGGCATCCTGTATCTGCAAGCTCCTGCTCTCCCCGAACTGCAGCGCCCGGGCGACGAGCGCGCGTCATCCCCGCTATAGCCGGAACACGTGCTTCGACTCGATGCCCTTCAGCGCGTTGCGCGTGTCGACGACAAGGGGATAGCGCTCGACGATGCCGGGGTAGTCGAACACGTCGTGGTTGGTGCAAATAACAGCGCAGTCGATCCCCTGACCCACCTTGTCTTCCGGCACGGAGCACAAGTTGATGTCGCCATGCTGTAACTTCGGAACGAAGGGGTCGGTGTAGCTCAGCGTCGCGCCGCGTCTGGACAGCAACTCGAGGACGTCGAGCGCCGGAGACTCGCACAGATCGCTGACGTTCTTCTTGTACGCAACCCCGAAGAGATGGATCCTGGCACCGTTAACGGCTTTCTTCGTGGTGTTGAGCGCCTCACCGACGCGCTCGACGACATACGACGGCATTGACGCGTTGACGTGGCCGGCCAGCTCGATAAATCGGCACTCGAACCCGTTCTGGCGCGCCTTCCATGACAGATAGAACGGATCGATCGGGATACAGTGCCCGCCAAGACCAGGACCGGGGTAGAACGGCATGAAACCGAACGGCTTGGTGCTGGCCGCGTCGATCACCTCCCAGACGTCGATGTTCATCCGGTGGGCCATCAACGCGATCTCGTTGACGAGCCCGATGTTGACGGCGCGGAACGTGTTCTCGAGCAGCTTGACCATCTCGGCCACCTGCGTCGAGCTGACCGGAACGACGGTGTCGATGATCGATCGGTAGAGATCCGCCGCGAGCTCGGTGCTATGCCGGTCGAACCCGCCGACGACCTTCGGGATCGTGCGCGTGCTGAACGCGGGGTTGCCGGGATCGACGCGCTCGGGCGAAAACGCCAGGTAGAAGTCGGCGCCGGCCCTCAAGCCGTTCTCTTCGAGCGCCGGCTGCACGACCTCGTCGGTGGTCCCTGGATACGTGGTCGACTCGAGAATCACGAGCTGGCCGCGCCTGAAGTGCGCCTTGACCGAATCCACGGCCTGAATCACGTACGACAGATCGGGATCTTTCGTCTTGCGCAGGGGCGTCGGGACGCAGATGTCGATCGCGTCCATCTCCTTCAAGTGCGACATATCGGTCGTCGCCCTTAGACGCCCGGCATCGACACACCCTTTGACTACCTCGGTCTTGACGTCAAGGATGTAGCTGCGGCCCGCGTTGATTTCGTCGATCTTCGATGCGTCGACGTCGAAACCGGTGACGTCGAACCCCTTCTTCGCGAACTCGACGGCCAGCGGCAGTCCCACGTATCCGAGGCCGATGACGCCGATCCGCGCCCTGCGATCTCGAATCTTGTCCTTCAAACTCACCATGTGTCCTAACGGCTCTGGTGGCCCGAACCGACCCGAACCGACTGCCCCGAAAGCCGCGCGACGTCAGCATCGACCATCATGGCGATCAGCTGCTCGAAGTTGATCTGAGGCTCCCAGCCAAGGACCTTCCGCGCTCGGCCGGCATCTCCAATCAGATGGTCCACTTCGGCGGGTCGCAGGAAGGCGGGGTCAACCCGCACGTACTTCTGCCAATCGAGCCCGGCGTGACCGAATGCGCATTCCGCGAGCTCCCGCACCGAATGCGAGATGCCTGTGGCGATCACGTAGTCGTCGGCCGTGTCCTGCTGCAGCATGAGCCACATCGCTCGCACGTAATCCCCCGCGAAACCCCAGTCTCGACAGGCGTCGAGGTTGCCGAGGCCGAGATGACTGGCCAGCCCAAGTTTGATGCGCGCGACGCCGTCGGTGACCTTCCGGGTCACGAACTCTATTCCGCGGCGGGGCGACTCGTGATTGAACAGGATTCCTGAGACGGCGAAGATGCCGTGGCTCTCACGGTAGTTCACTGAGATGTAGTGCCCAAAGACCTTCGACACCCCGTACGGGCTGCGTGGGTAGAAGGGCGTCAACTCCGTCTGGGGAACCTCACGCACCCGCCCGTACATCTCGCTGGACGACGCCTGATAGACGCGAATATCCGTGTCGACGTGGCGGACGGCTTCGAGCACGCGCGTCACGCCTTGCGCGTTGAATTCGCCCGTGAGCAACGGCTGGTCCCACGAGGCCGGAACAAAGGACATGGCCGCGAGGTTATAGATCTCATGCGGCCGGACGTCCTGCACGACACGTATGAGCGAGAGCTGATCGAGAAGATCCGCGGGCCGGAGGACGATTCGATCGAGCAGGTGCTCGATCCGCCAGAAGTTCGCCGCACTCAGCCGGCGCACGATGCCCGTGACTTCGTACCCCTTGTCGAGGAGCAGTTCCGCGAGATACGAGCCGTCCTGCCCTGTGATTCCGGTGATGATTGCGCGTCTAGCCATGAACCGTGCCTATGTTATCGGGTCGCGCGCTGCGTTCCGTCAGCCACCGCCGCAGCGCATCGTTCCACGTTGGCATCGTGAAACCGGCTGTCGCGAGCTTCCGACTCGACAGCCCACAGAATCGTGGACGCATCGCCTTGAACGCCACCTGATCCAACGTGACGGGCTGAAGCCGAGGGGGCACGCCGAGCAGCCGGGCAGCCTCCTCAGCCATCTCGTACCACGTCGCGCATCCGGTATTCACGCAGTGGTAGAGGCCCGGCGGCGCGCTCGTCTCGACCAGGTGTCTGACGGCACGCGCGATATCGGGCACATAGCTCGGTGACACGACCCTGTCCGTGAAGACCCTGACGTCGCGGCTCTGTTCGAGACCCGCGACAATGGTGTCGAGCGAGCCCGGACGGCCTCTCCATCCTGCCAGGGCGCCAAACAGGCTTTCGACGCGAAGAACGAACCCGCGCGGCGTGTCGAGCGCGAACCATTCTCCGAGCAGCTTGCTCAGCCCGTAGACACTTCGTGGCGAGGGTGCGGCCTCCTCATCGTAAGGCTCGGTCGCATCGCCGTCGAACACGAAGTCGGTACCGAAATGGACGAGCGCCGCGCCGCAGGACTCGGCGGCGCGCGCCAGACTTCGAACCGCGAAGGCGTTGACCGCCAGGGCATCCGCCGGACGGTCCTCAGCGCCATCGACGTCGTTGAACGCGGCACAGTTGATAATGACCGCCGGCGTCGCCTCCCCAATGACCTTGCGCACGGCCTCCGGATCGGTGATATCGAGCGTCGCCCGCACATGCGCGATCACCTCGGAACCGCCGGTGGAATCGCTGAACGCATCGACAACCGACGCGCCGAGGCGGCCAGCCGCGCCGGCAACCAGGACAGAGCCGGTCATAGCGTTCAATACTTGCTCGTCACAGGCACTCGCAAACTCGATATCGTACCATTTCCAGACAGATGACAGATACGTCTAGGGTAGACACCGCGGTCATCGGGGCCGGTGTGATCGGCCTCGCGACAGCATGGGCAATCGCGCGGCGCGGGCGCAGCGTCTGCGTCCTCGAGCGCGAACGGCGACCCGGTATGGGCACGAGCACCCACAACAGCCAGGTGATTCACGCGGGCCTGTATTACCCGACCGGGACGCTGAAGGCCAGGTACTGTGTCGAGGGCGCGCGCTTGCTGTACGAGTTCTGCGATGCGTACAGGGTACCGCACGCGAAATGTGGAAAGCTCATCGTCGCCTCCGCGGTGGATGGCGTTGAGGCCCTCGAGACGCTGAAGGCACTCGGCGAAGCCAACGGCGTAGACGGCCTGGAGGTCGTCGACGAGCGGTTCATCCTCGCCCGAGAGCCGCACGTGCGCGCGGCGGCCGCGCTCTACTCCCCGCATACGGGCATCGTGGAAGCGGAGGCATTAGTCCGCGCGCTGAAACATCTCTGTGAAGACTATGATGCCGCGATCCTGACCGGCACACCGCTGATCGGTGCGGAGCCGCGCGCCGACGGCCTGGAGCTTCGCACCCCCGCTGAGCGCATCCTCGCCGGAGTGGTTGTGAACGCAGCGGGGTTGTACGCCGACGATGTCTCAGCCGCGCTTGGCGGCGAGGCGTACACGATCTTTCCGTGCCGCGGCGAGTATGCGGAACTCGTCCCTTCGAAATGGCCGCTCCTCAGGGGGCTGGTCTACCCGCTTCCGCACGCGGCTGGTCACTCGCTCGGCGTACACCTCACGAAGACGACTCACGGCAACGTGACCCTTGGCCCCACTGTGCGCTTCCAAGCCAGCAAGGACGACTACGAGTCCAACCGCCTGCCTCTCGAGCATTTTCTCGAGCCGGCCCGGGCATTGCTCCCCGACCTTCGTCTCCAGGATCTTCGCCTCGGTGGCAGCGGCATCCGCCCGAAGCTCCACCCTCCTGATGAATCATTCGCTGACTTCTGGGTTGCGCGGGATGGGAAGTGCGATCGCCTGGTTCAGGCGGCGGGGATCGAGTCGCCGGGACTCACGGCGTGCCTGGCGATCGCGGAACGCGTGGCGACGCTAGTGGAGGAAGTGCTCTGAACTGTGAAGGACGATCACGCCGCCGTGGTGTCCACGCGCCCGTCCGGGGCGTCCTGCATGCCCAATCGAAGGTGTAGCCAGCACCGCGCCGTCAGCAGCACTCGAGCGAGCAATCGCTTCGGTAACCCAGTCGAGGCGACGTGGGTCGCGTAGTACAAATATGCGCTTTCGTGAAACGCGCGAATCGCCGATGCGCGGACGCTGCGGCTCGACTGGCCGACGCGGTGAATAGCGGTCGCACGTGGTACGTACCGCACCTGACAGTCGAGCGCGCGCAACCGCCGGCAGAGGTCCGCGTCCTCCCAGTACAGGAAATACCGTTCGTCGAACCCGTTCACGCTCCGCAGCGCCTCTCGTCGCGCCAGTATGCAGGCGCCGGATAGCCAGTCGACGGTCAGGCTGCCGTGCTCGTTACGTACGGCATCGCCGCCGATCACGTTGCGCTTCGAGACCGCGAGGTCCGGCAATAGACGGCGTAGGAAGGTCGTTCGACCGAACAGCCCGGTGAACATGTCCGGGTCACCTCGAGCGCTTCCCTGCACCGACCCGTCGGGATTGAGAATGCGCGGGCCTGAGATCGCGTACGAATCCGACTGCTCAAGCTCACGCCGGAGCAAGGCGAACGCGCCGGCGACGAGTCGGCAGTCCGGATTCATGATCAGGACGAGCGATCCCGATGTCGCCGCAAGCCCCTGGTTGACAGCACGTGCGAAACCGACGTTCTCCTCGTTGCGCACGAGCCGCACATGCGGGGAAAACTCGGACACGACCGTCTCACTGCCATCGGACGAAGCATTGTCGACGACGACCGCTTCCCACCGCTGACCTACCAGTTCATCGGCCATCGATCGCAGCGCGACCGCGAGCTTACGGCCCGCGTTGTAATTGACGAGGATCGCGCTGACCTCCGGTGACGTCATCGGCTGTCCTCCGCGAATCCCACGTCAAACCGTTTTTCACGCATCTTCACGGCAAGCCATCGCCGCTCGAGATGCGGCTCGATGCCCGCCGATCCGGTGGTGCTCGCCCTCTGGATCGCCGCCCGCTTCCGCAGCACCCCGGGCAACCCGGCCAGCGCCGCGCCCTTCGCCCTGAGAAACGTCCCGAGCAGGCCAAGGCGGGCAAAGTGAATGGCCGCCGCCGCGTTATAGAGAAGATGGCCTGGAAACGTCCGAACGAGGAGCGATGCGGGCGTGTTCTTCAGATACATCCACTCTACATTTCGCTGACCGTGAAACACGGCAAGCGTGCTGATCGGCCCGAGCGTCGCGCTTCCGTGGTGGCGAACAATGGCCTCCGGGACGTAACGGCACCGATAACCGCGCAGCCGCGCTCTGTACGACAGGTCCACATCCTCGTGGGACACGAAGAAGTCGTCGTCGAATCCCCCAAGTCCGTCAAAGACCGCCTTCGGCATCATACAGGCACCGCCGCACACTCCGAACACCTCAGCCGCGGCGCCAGCCAGTTCGGCCGGTTCCCCGTGGTGCCGCTTGAACGCACCGCCCCAGCGAAACAGCCCGTCACCAGCGCTGTCGATGACACCAGGATCGTGCATGTACACGATGCGCGACGTCGTCAGCGCGAAACAAGCCTCCAACTCGATTCCAGCGCGCAGCGTACAGAGCCAGTTCGAATCGGCGACCGTGTCGTTGTTGAGAAACGCGACGTACTCGCCGCGAGCTTCGACAGCGCCGGCGTTGTTGCCACCAGCGAAGCCGCAATTCTCCGCGAGCACGACCACTCGAACGCGCGGAAAATGGGCACGGACGAACTCGGCGGTGCCGTCGGTCGACGCATTGTCGACAAGAATGACCTCAGCACTCACCCCCCGCTGCGCCTCTACGGCACGCAAGCAGGCGTCCAGGTACCGGCGGCCATTCCAGGTGACAATGACGACGGAGACCTCTGGGTTCGGCGTTCCGGTTTGAGGTTCCGGACTTGCGTTCGGCGTTCCGGTTCGAGGTTCTGAGGACACTAGGTTCGGCGTTCGAGAACACGTCGGTATGCGTCGAGCGTAATCTTCGCCGTGCGCTCCCACGTGAATTCAGCGGCGCGGCGCAGACCAGCCGCGCGCAGACGGCCGCGCGTCTGCTCGTTGTTCACCACGTCAACGATTGCGCTCGTCCATGCCTGGCCGTCGGCTCGGTCGACTAGAATGCCCGCGCCGCCCAGCACCTCCGGCATCGACGCGGTGTCCGACGCGATAACCGGAGTACCGCACGCCATCGCCTCCACCAGCGGCAGTCCGAAACCCTCGTAGAGCGATGGGTACGCCAGCGCAATGGCACCACGATACAGCGTTCGCAGCCGCTTTTCGCTCACCGGGCCCAGCCGAACCACCGCGTCGGCCGCGCCAGCCCGCGCGGCGATCCCCAACACGGCATCGCCCACGCCCCGATCCGCCCCGGCCAGCACCAGCGAGAGCGCCTGGAAAACGCCGCCGACATGGCGGCGCGCCGCCAGCACGGCATCGACGAGCATCGGCAGGTTTCGCCGTTCGTGGAGATCGCCCACGTGAAGCAAGTAGGGCTGGCTGACGCCCGTGGGAAGCTCTTCCAAGAGATCCGAGTCGGCCGGCGCAAAAGTGTCGTCCACTCCGTGCGGCGTGACAGTCATGCGTTCGGGTGGAATGCGGTACGCGGCCGCAATCTCCGTGGCGGAGAAACGGGAGATCGTCAGGATATGCGAGGCGATGTGGGCGCTGCGCCGATAAAAGGCCCGCCGCGCCCAATCACGCCGATAGGGATACCACTGGGGATGCAATTCGTAGCTGACGTCGTGGATCGTGAGCACGACCGGCACCGGCGACCAGAACGGCGCCGTGTAGGCGGGCGCGTGAATCACATTGACGGCGGCACGCCGGGCGGCACGTGGCAGGCCGATCAGCGTCCAGCCGAGATTGGTGGGGGGATGAGGTGGCTCGGCGACGTAGCCCACCCCAGGGGGCAGCGCACTCGAGTCCCGGCCTCCGAGCGCAACGACCGCGAGCGGCTCCCCGAGCGCCAGCAGCGCACATGTGAGGCCGTTTACGTAACGACGGACACCGGCCGCCGGAGAGGCGAACGCGCGGCCGTCAATGCCGATCCGTAGCATGCAGGTCAAAGGTACCTTACCTTTGACCTTCGACTTTCGCCCGTTGCCCTACCGGATGTCCATGTGCAGGCGCCGCACCGGTCGCTCGAGGCGGGCGCACGTCTCACGAATTCGGTCTTCGACGTCGCCGTTGATCAAAGGACTGCTCAACACCACCTCGTCGGCGGCATAGCGGCGTATCGTGCCCTCCAACTGCTCGAGTGTGCCGCGGACCTGCACGCCCATGATCCATCGACGTGCCTTCATCGGGTCGTCATCGATGAACGCGACCGGGTTCATATTCCACAACGCATTCGCGCGCATCTCTCGCACGAGCGTCTGTCCGAACGCGCCGGCGCCATAGACCAGCACGCGGCGGCTGCGCTTGCTGCGCGTCGCCGCCACGAGATTCATGGACCGGAAGGACGCCCGGGTGGCCACGATGGCGATGCTCAACAGCAACGCGTCCAGCACGAAGACCGCTCGCGAGAACCCTTCAAGGCGATACAGATACACGACAATCAGGACCGAGAACAGCGACCCCATTCCCACGCCGCGCAGCGCCACGGCTAGGTCGCGTAAGCCGAAGGTCGCCCACGACCGCTGATAGAGTCCGGAGCCGTACAGCGCCGCGAGCTTGCAGCCAAGCACAGCCGGCAGCGAAGCGGTGAAATAAGGGATGAATTGGTCGAGATCCTCGCCCTCGAACCGAAGACGGAAGGCCACGTAATAGCACACCGCGATCAGAACCAGATCGAGCATTACCTCGGCAGCGTGCCACCGGAACGCCAGGTCCTTCAGAAATGGTGCGAACGAGGATTTCTGCAATGCGATGAAATCCTCCGCGTCATATGCCGGCACGCGAGCAAGATAGATACCGACGAGGACGAGAAGTACGGCGAACACGGCGACCAGCGGCAGCATCGGTTCGACGCCCCGGCCTCGCAACAGTATCCATGCTGTGGCACCGCCGCACAGGCCGAGCAGGTAGAGAATTCGCACAGCGCTTCGGTCGGAAAAGCCGAGCGACACGAGTCGATGCGAGACGTGATCCGTGCCGCCCTTCGTCGCCTTTCGTCCGGCGAGGCGCCGCAACACGAGCACGAAGCCGGTGTCGAACAGCGGAACGATCAGAATCAAGACCACGATCACCGCGGGGCTGATGAACGCGAGTGGCGCGTTGTAGACGGGAACAAGCGATGCGGCCGCGAGCAGCGCGCCGATGAAGAGGCTGCCGGAGTCGCCCATGAACAGGCGCGCTCGGCTGCGATTCCAGTACAGAAATCCAAGAAGGGCACCGGCCAGCGCCGTCAACAGCACGACGAGAGCCGGACCGAGCAAGCCGGCAAGCAGCGTCGCCAGAAATATCGCGGCTATGAGCCCGACGCCGGCGGCGAGGCCATCCATGTTGTCGAGCAGGTTCATGGCATGGCAGATGCCCGCGAACCAAACCGTGGCCACCAGCGTGAACAACGATGGAAGCGCGGCCTCGGGCTCAGCGCCGGCCAGCGCAAAGACCAGAAACGCGCCAATCGCGAGCGACGCCACCAGCTTGGCTAGCGGAGACAGCTGGAGGCGATCGTCGAGGATGCCGACAACGAACATGGCGAGGGCGGCCAGCGGGACGGGATACCAGTCCGGGAACGCTCCCAGGAGCTCCGGACGGGTCACGATTGCCGCAAACCCTGCGACCGTGCCCGCGACAATGGCCAGGCCTCCCATCGTCGGCGTCGGAGACGTGTGCCAGCGGTCGGTCCGCGGCGGGACGACCGCGCCGCTCAGCCGCGCAACGCGCCTGACCACCGCCCCACCCGCAACGCTGCAGGCGGCAGCGACCGCGAACACAATCGCCAGGAAGATCAACACGATGACTTAGTACTTAGCCACCCTCGGCACGCACCGGTTCCGCCAGAGCCGGCTCCGGGGCGCGCAGGACAAAGGGCCGCCGTTTCAGGATACCGTCGCAGATTGTATCGAGCCCGCTGGACGCCCCCGGCAACAACTGCTGGAGCCGGTCGAGCTTGAGACGGTAAATCGGGTACCCCGCCTTGGGATCGATGAACGGCAGCGGGATCATCCGGTCGAAGAAGAAGTGATACGCGTAGCGCCGCGCCCGCGAGAGCTGAGCGAGACCCAGCCGCTCCGGAAAGGGCAGCCCCTGAAGAATCCGGAAGTACTCCGCCGGCGTGCTGGCGTCATGCGTGAGCCCCTTATTACGGATCCACGCCTCACCCGCCACCACAATCGGCAGCCCCACGCTCGTCAGCTCCACCCCCATCTTGGTCCCATAGATAATCGCGGAGTTGCACAGCGACATCAGCGCGTAGGTACTCATGTCGCTTTCGGGAGGCACCACGATGATGTTTGGAGCAAGCTCGGGCAGGCGTTTCCGCAACTCCTCCAGAATCGGCTGGCGTGACGGAGGAAAGCCGCTGATCTCGGCCGGGTGCACCCGGATGAGCAACTGCAGGTCTCGCCGTGTCGCGAAATACTCGCACGTCTGCACCAACCACTCGACGATGTTCGGAAACGCATTCGCCGGGTAGTGCAGCTGCGCGTCCCACGTCACGTTGGTGAGCAGGCCGATTACTTTCTTGGAGGGATCGAGACCGACACGGCTCGCGATCTCCTGAGGATCCTGGCGCCGCGGCCGGTGGAACACGATCCAATCGAAAAGCCCTTCGCGGCGACTGGCGAGGTACTTCGTCAGATCGCGATCCTGCGCCGGCGACAGCTCGCCACGTTCCCAGTGGTCCCGCGACTCTGTCATCAAGGTGTGGTGGAACGTATCGTCGTGGCTGAAGATGAACCGTCGTTTGCGATACGCCACGTTCCAGGTTGCGACGTGCACACCCTCTTGACGCGCAACTTCGCCCACGACGCCCCACGGGACGTAGATGCCGTGGGTGAACACGGCGGACGAGAACCCGATCGAGCGCATCAGCCGTCGTGACGCAGACGCGGTCAACAGTGCCGACTCGAGGTAGCGCCGCAGGATCGGTTCGGCCGCCGGCTCCGCGTCCAACGAACCGGTCGCGAAGAAACGGAGCGCACCAGCGTAGGCATGCTCACCGATGGCCAGACCGTCGCGTGCAAAACACCTGATGCTGTCCGCTGGCTGCGCACCGGCAATCTGCCGCGCCTCGGCGCGATCCTCGGGTGTCAGCCAGTCGCTGTAGCGATGGACCTTGAGTCCGAGCTGCGCGTACACGCGCTCGGCTGGCCATGCGCAGTCGCGGCACAGGTCCAGACTCGGCCCACGCGCCACGAACTTCGCCACGTCGGGATACAGCGACGCGTCGCACTCGGCGCACGCGGTCATCGCCCCGTCGCAGAGCAGTGCGTGTACCTCGGCGCCCCTGAAGGTCAGGGCCGCCGCCACGGCGCTCTCGAGCGTGATGGCCTGTACGTAGGAGCCGATGGCCGTCGCCATCAGCACCCGCGGCCCGCCCTGCGCGGCATTTCGGGCCGACTCCCACAACGCCGAATCCGCCGACAGAGGTGCTTGCCAGTCGGGATAGGCGTCATACCTGGCGTAGTACCACCGTCGCGCGAGTCGGGTGGCACGCCAGAGCGCTGGAAACCTGCGAATAGCGTGCTTCATGCGGACAGCGTGCGTCCCACACGCGCCCTGTCGGTCTCGCCACGCGCCTCGTCGATGAGCCTGAGGAACTCGTCGACGGGTGGCAGCTCGTTCAACGCGCGCCACGGATGATGCGCCTCGAGCTCCTCGAGCGTGTAGCCACCGGTCGCCACGGCAATCGTTCGCGCGCCGATAGCCCTGGCGCATTCGATGTCGTGCGGGGTGTCGCCGACGACGAACAGTGCGCCCTCGTCGACCGCCCCGCCCTGCTTCGCCAGCTCCAGCGCTCGACGGGCGATCGATCCGCGGTCGCCAGCGTCCTCCGCAAACGCGCCGTCTGGAAAGTACTGGATCAAGTCGTAATGCGTCAGTTTCGCCGTGGCCCCCGCGCGCGTATTGCCGGTCAGCAGGTACGACCGCACGTCCGAACGGCCACGCAAACGCTCCAGGATTTCACGAACGTTCGGCATCACACTCCCCTGCTTCCGCGGCAGGCTCGCGGGCAGGAGTTCACCGTAGCGGTCGACAAAGCGGCGCAGGAACCGCGCGTCGGTCTCGATTCCAAGCGTCTCGAAAGTTCGTTCAGCGATCTGGAAGTCGGTCAAACCCGCGATGCGCATGCTGACCAGCTCGAACTCACGGCCCGTCAACTCCCGCACGGCGCCTTCCCAGGCAAACACTCCGGCCCTCGCGGTCGTCAAGAGCGTGCCGTCGATGTCCCAGAAAAGTACGCTCATGCGAGTTGTGACACAACGCCCGGTCTGTGCCTGCCTGCCGCCGCCCGGAACGCTTCCACGAGCGACGCGACATCGAGGCCATGATGCGCGAGCACCTCGTCGTTCGTACCGCATTCCGGCAACTCGGTAACGCCTAGGCGCGCGACGCTCGCCACCGGGTCGAGTCCGAGTTCCGCAACCGCCGCAGCCAGCATGTCCCCCTGCCCGCCGCGCACGTAATGGTTGTCCAGCAGCAGTATGGCCCGGCGCTCTCCGATGGTCTCCTCGAGCCAGACGGGATCGACGCGATTGAGCCACGGTAGATTGATCAAACGGGTCGTGATGCCGAAGCTTTCCTGCAGCTCCTCGACCGCATGCCAGGCGTTGGCCAACAGCCACGGACCGTAGCCGAATACGACGAGGTCACGGCCGTCACGTACCACCCAGCCGCGACCGGGCTGCACGCGCTGACCCGCGGGATAGCCGAAGGGCACCGGCCACTTCACCGACACGAGCCGCAGATAGGAACTCTCCGGCGCGACCTCGACCAGGTACTCAAGAAGCGCGCGCACTTCGTCTTCGACGGACGGTTCCGCCATGAGCAGATTCGGGACCGAGCCCAGTGCGCCGATGTCGCGAACGGACTGGTGTGAATGCCCAGGTCCTCCCGGCAGCAGACCGGCCAGTGAACCGACGTAGATCGCCTTCGATCCCTCGCTGCACTGGTTGTAAATCTGTTCGTTGGGACGCGCCGAGAGGAAGCATGCAAACGAGTGCGCGACCGGAAGCGCGCCACGTCCGGCCAGCCCGCAGGCCATCGAGACCATGTCCTGCTCGGCGATCCCGCATTCGATAAATCGATCCGGATATTTCTGCGCGAACGGAACCAGGCCACAATCCTTCACGAGATCCGCGTCGAGCACGACCAGGCGCGGATGGCGATCCGCCTGGACGACGAGCGCATCCCTGTATGCGCTGATGAGATTCTGGGTGACCCGAGGTTCTCGGCGCTGCGGACGCCTGGCGTGCTTTGTGGCCAGCGCTCCCAATCCCGACGCGCTGAACAAGCGACGGGCGCGGTCGAGCAGTTCGGTTGAGCCCGCTGCGTATTCCGTCTCCGTCGGCGCGCCCGAGTGGTACGCGTACAGCTCACCGGCCTTCATCGACGGGCCCTCCATGAACGACACGCCCTTCCCTTTCACCGTGTCGGCCACCACGACCTTCGGCTGATGGGTGATTCCGTCGAGCGCGCGAAACGCCTTGTCGATTGCACGGACATCGTGACCATCGCACCTGCTCACATACCAGCCAAAGGCACGGAGCTTCGCTTCGATATCTCGAAGATCACTGACCTGCTCGACCCAGGTGTCAGACTGAATCTTGTTGTGGTCGATGACGACGACAATCTCGCTGAGACGCTCCTTGGCCGCCGAAGCGAGCGATTCCCAGAACTGTCCCTCCTGCAGCTCGCCGTCGCCGGTCAGCACGAAGATGCGGCGCGGATGGCCGGCAAGACGATTCGCGATCGCCATACCTTTGGCCTTCGAAATACCCATCCCGAGCGAACCCGTGTTGGCCTGGATGTACGGCGTCTGCACGTGTGGATGGCCAGGCAGGCCATTGAGGCGCCTGAGGTTGTCCATCCCCTCCTCAGGGAGCAGCCCCAGCCCGACGAGGACCGAATACAGCCCTGGAGCGTCGTGGCCCTTCGACGAGAAAAAGATGTCGCAGGCGCCCGGCCCCTTGTCGAGATCCCGCATTTCGTTCAGAAACAGCCAGCTCATGATCTCGAGCGAACTGAAGCTGGTGCCAATGTGACCCGACCAGGCCCGCGCGATCATGTACAAGGTGTTGATCCGCGCGATCGCCGCGAACGCTTCCGCGGCGAGGTGGGACGACAGTCGTGCGTCCAGCAACCGGCGGAACTCCGATGCCGGGATGTAGACAAGCTCGTCGCTGGTGACCTCGTCTAGTTGCTGTTCACCCATTGGCCTCCGTGCGGGACCTGCGGCACGGGCGGCGGCTCGACCTCGCCGTCAGCGATCAGGCGCTCGGCCACCAGCCAGTCGTGCGGATCATTGATGTCGAACCCCTCGTAGCCTTCGGTCAGGAAAGGCACCAGGACATTACCAGCGATCGTGCGCCCTTCGAATACCACGCGCGTCCAGGCGATTTCGAGCGACGCGTTCTGCACATAGACCGGCGGCAGCGCCTGGTACGGGGTGCTGTGCCACGGCTGCTCTCCCGCAGCCGACGGCAACAGTGGCGACATCCGATCGCCATCCACCACCCACATCTTGCCCGGATGTTGCGCGCACTTCTCGACGGCGCGGAGTGAGTCGACGCCATCCTGTGCCATGAAGCGCGCCGACGCGCGGCGGATCGTGGCCGCCGTCCGAAACGGACTCGTCGGACGCAATAGGCTGAAACAGTCCCACCGGCGCCCCATCCGCTTCAGTCCGGTCAACGCGTGCTCGAGCCATTCGATGTCCGGCGACGTGTCGCCGGCAAACTGTGAGGGCCTGAGGAAGGGAACCTCGGCTCCGTAATGCCGCGCGATGGCGGCAATCTCCTCTGAGTCGGTCGAGACGATGACGGACTCGAAGACGCCGCTTTCGAGCGCCGGGGCGATCGTGTACGCGATGACGGGATGCCCGCCGAGCGGGCGCACGTTCTTGCCGGGAACACGCTTGGACCCTTGCCGCGCGGGGATGAATGCGACCACTGAGGGTATCGGCACAGATGGCGTGGACACAGCTCGCCCTACACTCGATCAGGGCTGTGATTGATATACACCGTCTTCAAATCAGAGTAGACGTCGAGCGCCTGCGTGCCTGCTTCCCGCCATCCATTGCCCGACTGCCGCAGGCCGCCAAACGGCACGTGAGGCTCGCTACCGTAGGTTCCGCCATTGACGATCGCCACTCCGCACTGGACTTGCGCAATGAACGTCATGGCGCGATTCAAGTTCTGCGTATGAATCGAGGCGGTGAGACCAAAGGGTGAGTCGTTGGCGAGCGTGATGGCCTCGTCAAAGCCCTTCACCCGATACATACAGGTGATCGGCCCGAAGAGTTCGCTGCGCGAGATCTCGTCGTTCGGCCCCACGTGTTCCACAATCGTCGGCTCGACGAAGTACCCATCGCCAAATGGCTTACCGTTGAGGCGATGACCGCCTGCGAGCACCACCGCACCGGCCGCTCTAGCCCGCTCCACCGAGGCCAGCATCGCGTTCATCTGCCCCTCATTGATGACCGGCCCAAAGTCGTCCGTATCGCTCGTGCCGACCTTCAGCTTCTTCACCGCATCGAGCAGAAGCCTCGTGAAAGCGTCGTACACCGCATCGAACACGATGATGCGGCTACCCGCCGCGCAGCGCTGCCCGGCGTTACTGAACGCCGATCCCAGCGTCCACTTCACCGCATTCTGCAAGTCTGCGTCGTCACACACGATGAGCGGGTTCTTTCCGCCCAGTTCGAGGCACGTCTTCGCAAGACGCCGCCCGGCCGTCTCGGCAATCCATCGACCTACCTCGCACGAACCGGTAAAGCTGACGACGGCGACATCGGGGTGCTCTACGAGCGGCGCACCCGCCTCTTCGCCAAAACCGTGCAACGTCGTGTACACGCCGTCGGGCACGCCCGCCTCCCGCGCGAGCACACCGAACGCCCAGGCTGACAGCGGCGTGTCCTCGGCCGCCTTCATGACGGCCGCATTCCCGCACAGCAGCGCAGGAAACGCCTTCCATGCGACGTTCGCGAGCGGCGTGTTGGCAGCGATGATCAGGCCGGCGACGCCGAGCGGCTGTCGGACGACCATGGCGGCCTTGTTCGGCACGGCGCTGGTCGTGGTCTGGCCGTAAAAGCGGCGGCCCTCGCCGGCGACGAAGAAGCCCATCTCGATCGCCGCGTCGGCCTCGCCAAGGGCATCCTTGCGCGACTTGCCCGTCTCCCTTGCAACCAGTTCAGCGAGGTCCGCTCGATGCTCGCGCATGAGCAATGCGATCTGGCGAAGGATGTCCCCCCGCCCGACGACGGTCGTTGCGGCCCAGGCAGGCTGCGCCTTTTTGGCAATCTCGACGGCACGCTGCACGTCGGCGGCCGTAGACCTCGCGACCTGGCAGATGGCCCGGCCGGTGGCAGGGTCGATCTTGGCGAACGTGCGGCCGTCGCTCGCACTGGCGTCCTGGCTGCCGAGATGATTGGGAATGACGGAGGGAATAGACTGGAGGTCGCTACCGTCGGCCCGGGATGCGATCGGTACGGTCATTTTCGAGATACCGTGACGGTCGTCTTTCCGGACTTCCGGATCCGGCTAGCGTGCCTGCGGCGTGCTTCAGCGCTCCGTGCCACCAATCGACACAGCCCCGGGCGTTCGAGCAGGGAACGCCTTTCATGTTCCCAAGAGCCGACGCTGTTCACGCGTGCTCCGGCATGACCTGCGGTTTGCCCCGCCACTTGGCCCGCTTCGCCGCAGGCAACGACTTGACCAAGGCAGAGAGCGCTTCTCTCTGGGGCGCCACGTAGAACTGGAACGTATACCGCTCGAGGTCGGCCGGTGCGTCCGGCGGAATCGTCGCGCCGTGCGCACCACGGGAGTTCAGGTTTACGAGCATCGTGTTCGGCTTGAACGGAACGTTTTTGACGAACTCACATTTCCGACCTTCTTGTTCGGGATAGTAGGTCCCTTTGTATCCCGCTTCGTCGTCGTCGACCACGCGGAAGATCTGCGTGCCGTACGTATCGCTGTCGCCGTCGCGCGCCAGGTACAGAAGACAGGTCAGTATCGACCGTTTGGGATCACGATGCGGGTCGAGATGATATCCAGGGCGCCGCAGCATCAACCGTCCCCCGTATGCGGATTGCGGCAGCTGGTTGGCCTGTTCCGTGAACGCGGTCCCGAACGTTGACGCGAAGTGGCGCTGAAGCGGCTCGTGAAATTTATCGAGCACCGCCGGGCGAATCGCCAGGCGCGCGATCACCTCATCCATGAAGTCCCAGGCGGTTGCCGACAGCGTCGGCCCATATTCCATCGGGAACCAGAGGTTCTGCTTGATGGGATCCCTGTCGTCGAAAAACGCGACGGGCGGAATCGCGCTGATCAGCAAGTCGTACACGTCATCCGGCAGTACCCGTTCGACCACAATGTGTTCGTACGGGTCCGTGAGCAGCGGGGCCGCCGCCACCGCGCGCCGTACGTGGTCGACGATGCGCCCTTCATTCAGCAGGATTGGAAGCTGTTCGATCGACTGCTGCTGGCGGCGGTTGAGCACCGAGACATGCTGGACCTGCATGGACGCCCGGTCGGCGCGTCGGGCGAGTTCCATCGCGTTCCGCTGGGACTCCTCGAGCTGCTCAATACGTTTCGAGAGCCGGTGCAGGTCCTTTCGAAGCAGCATGGCGACCTCGACACCCTCCCGGCCGAGCAGTCGGTGTACCAGCGAACGCGCTCTCGCGAGAGTGTTGCCTGCCACGTTACGCCTTCTCGATCTCAGGACTGGTGATCAAGGAACATACTCCTCAGGCACGAGTGCGCTACCACGCGGTGAAACCGCCGTCGACACGGAGTTCGTGTCCGGTCACGTACGACGAGGCAGCAGAAGCCAGAAACACCAGCGGTCCCTTGAGGTCCTCCGGCCTGGCCATCCGGCCCAGCGGGACGCGCGCACCGTACTTCGTCTTGAACTGCTCGTCCTGTCCGGCGAGGACGCCGCCCGGCGAGAGCGTGTTCACACGCACGCCAGACGGTGCCCAATGCGTCGCGAAGAACTTCGAGAGGTTGACCACGCCCGCTTTCGAAGCACCGTACGCGGGAGACTTGATGAAGGGCACGTCTCCCGCCAGGTGGTCGTAGAAATGGGTATCGGGTGACACGGAGGCGTACAGCGAGCCGATATTGATGATGGATCCGGCACCCCGCGCGACCATCATGCCGCCGAACACCTGCGTGACCTGGAACGTACCGAGCAGGTTCACCTCGACCATGCGGCGAAACTCGTCGATCGGCAGGTCGCGAAGGTCGCAGCGGCTGCCGGCGGCGTCGGGCGGCGGGTCAATGCCTGCATTGTTCACGAGCACCGCCGGTACGCCCATCCGCGTGACGACGACGGCGGCGGCCTCCTCGATGAACGCGCGGCTCTCAATGTTGCAATCGACGCGGCAGACCCGATCCCCGGCCAGGGAGGCAACGGCCGCATACGCGGCCGACGGAGCCACGCCGGGCAGATCGAGTGCGGCCACGCGCGCGCCCGCGTCGAGCAAGGCCTCGACCCAGATTGGGCCGAGTTTCCCGCACGCGCCGGTGACGACGGCGACGTCGTCGTCGAGACGGAACCCGTCGATCACGAACGGGCGAGCTCGGGGTTCGGCTCGCTCAGCACCTCGAACGACGGGACGTCGTCCTGGCAAAGGGGCCTCAGCGTCATTCGGTTATCCTTCACGAAACTCATTCGACGTAACGGGCAGGCTCTCGCCTGCGCGTCGTCTATGTCTGCACGACCGGTCGCAACTGAGCGACCAACCGATCCCAACCGTACTCGGCGTGCGCAATGTCCCGCGCGGCGCGCCCGATGCGCTCGGTCACTTCCGCATTGGGAAGCCGATCACACCGTCCAATGTCGATGACATGCTTCATGTGCACGAGCCTCGCAGGCGAGTACTCGTCGAGATTCGTGATGACGGCGCAGCCACATTCCATCGCGGCGTTGACGCTCGTGTTGTTCGCCCGTAGCCCTCTTTCGAAAAAGGCTGCCAAGAACGTGCAGTCCATCAAATGGTTGAAGACGGCCGTGTCGGACAGATACCCCATGAAATACACCTGGTCGTTGAAGATCGCCTGCAGCTCCTCGAACCGCACGGCAAACGAGCCGTCGAAGCTTGTGTTCTCGTGAAGCGCCGTGGACACGTAGACCGAGTAGCTCCTGCCGCTCGCCTCAAGGAGATCGCGAAGGCGACGATACAGGGGCACGCGAATCTTGTGTGCCATGCCGAAGGTGAACACTGAGAGCTCGGTTCGCTGGAACCGCTGGGGGCTCAGAATGGTCCCGGGGCAGAACAGCTCGTGGATATCAGGACGGATAGGGCGGAGCTGCTCGAAGAGTTCGCGGTTGCCTCCGTACACCTGCGCCGCCGCGGCAACCAGGCGCCTTTCGACGGCGGTGTCATCGAACGCATGAAGAAAGAACTCGAACCGGCCTGCGTGCGCGGCACCCCAGAGGTCGAGATCTGCGGCATCGCGATCGCTGAACTCGGAGAGCTTCACCGAGAGCAGCGGCCGGCGATAGTCGCCGAGCTCGACGGCACGGATCCCGACGAACGGCACGTCGAGGTGCTGCGCGAGGATGGCATTGAACTTCGCGATACCACTCGTCCACGGATTGAGGTGGTATCCCGTGATGCAGTCGATCATGCTGATGGGTCTTGTGGGGCCGCCTGTCTGGAGCGGGAATCCATTCTACATGAGCCCTTCCCGAGACCAGTCAGCGCGGCATTCAGGCCCCGGAATAAGGCCCGTTCCTCGTCAGCGGAAGCACGGCAGTCCCGTAGTTGAATAGGTACGTAGGGGGGCGACGCGTTCCCGGGCGATCAGGACGCGCATGGGCTTGCCGTCCGCTCCTAGCAGTTCACCTGCGGTCATGTACGAGGCCATCAGGTACTCGTGGATCAGGGGAAATTCTGGCGCCAGGCTTTCGACATACGTATCCTCGGCCTCGGTGATCACGACTGGGACGGACTGCCGCCGGAGACGGTCCAGCATGCGCCGCTGATCCGCCACAGTGGCATAAAACCCGGGTCTGAACGTTGGCTGTCCGGCCGCAAATGCTCGGTTCGCCATTGCCGCGACCTCCGGCGTGGAACTGACGACAAGGGCCGAATCGTCCGGTTTCGTGCAGGCACGCAGATAATCAGACACGTTCAGCGCACCAGCGATCGGATCGCCGTCGGCGGGCGGCGGAAGGGCCCGCAGGTCCTCTACTGTTGTCTGGAATCGCCCGCGGATCTTGGCGGCACTGTCGCGTAGACCAGTCGTGTCAAGTTCCTGAAACACGCTGCCCACCGCGTTCGTCGCGAGCATGGTCACGGCCACACCGCCTACGGCGGCAGCCATCGCGAGCGCTCTTACGGCAGCGTGGCTCGGCCGTGCCGAGATGAGCCAGGCTGCCAGGATGGCGAGCGGCGCGCCGAGATCCCCAAAACGCGCCGGAAGGTTGGATCGCAGGAAGAACCCATTCACCATCAGGGCGAGGGCGACGAGGCTTAAAAGTAGGGCCCGAATCTGCCGCGGCTCGAAGCCGTCGACGGCACGTAGTCGCGGTAACGTGAAGAGCACCAGAATCGGAATCGTCCAAAACAGGTAGTACAGCCATGCCGCAGCGTTGTCCTCGTTGCCGACAAACTCGCTGAGCCCGCTTCCGGTCGAGACGAATTCCGGCCACTGGAGAGTCGTCCGTTGCGTTTCACGTTCACTGATTTCTAAGTTGGCTCGCACGTAAGGTGCAAGCCCGATGTTGTGTTGAATCGAGTACAAGGGACCTGCCAGCAGCAACATCATCACGCCTGCATACACGCCGAGTCGGCTGCACGCACGGCGCCACTGTCGCATCGACTCGGAAGCGACGATGACGACAATCGCGGCCGTACCCACGTACAGGACGAAATCGTGACGGAAAAGAAAGGCAACCACGGACCACACGCCGAGCATCGCAGCCTTGGCGCGGCCCGGGAGCCGCGCGTAGGCAAGCAGAAGGGCCGCCGCCACGGCCAAAACGAGCACCTTCGAGAAACCGTAGAGCCTCGTTCCCAAGAAAAGTGTTATCAGACTCACAACGAGGGCCGGCACGACACCGGTTAGCCGCGCTGCTACGAGGAACGTGACACCGAGCGACACAGCGATGGCGCCAATCGTGAATACCGCTTCTGTCAGCAGCGTCTCGCCTCCGATTCGCTGAGCCAACGCCGGTAACTCGTAACTCAAGGAGGGCCACGCCCCCTGCAGCCCGTGGTCGTAAAAATCGCGCAGCGGGCGCTCTCCGTGCGCCACCTGTTTGGCGCGTACGTAGTAATGAAAGTGATCGTTGTCGAACCCCCCCAGCGCGCTACCGAGCGCATTGAAGCGGTACAGAAACGCCAATACGAGCAACGCGCTCACAGTGGCACTGAGCACGAGCACCTGTCGAGCCCGAGGGCTCATCACCGTAACGGCCCTTCAAGGAGATGAAGGCGATCCACCGCGCGAAGGTCCAGCGTCGCGAAACGGGCGGCTCCGATCGTGCGGTACCCTTGCCGTGCCACCAGCAAATGGGGGGTCAGCAGACGATCGTCCGCGAAAAGGGCGACGGTCGGTACGCCGAGCATCGGAGCCAGCCACGCCAGGCTTCCGCACGTGCCGATGAATGCCTGCGCGCCGGCGATGACTTCTGTCTGAACCCCGAGGTTCACGCGCGGCGACAGCGCGCCGCGCAGGGTCTGCACGTTCGGCGGACCGTCGAACACGTAGTCCCGGTGCTCGTCAACGGTGGTACCGGCATCGAGCACGACCACCGGCCGCTGCTCGGCGACTCGCGACACGAGCGTGCGGAGGGAGCGACGTGTGGCGTCGGAGTCGGGCAGGGCGGTTCCCGTGTAGAACTTTGCCGCGACGTACTCGGCAGGGAGATCGAGTGCCGCCGGTGGGGGTGGCGGATAACGCCGGAAGCGCGTGTGCTGCCAGAGATGGTCGATGGACTGGTTGCCCAGCCAGAACTGCTTGAACAGCCCAAATAGCAGCTCCGGATGAAACACTTGGATCTCCGAGCGCCCAAGATGACGTTGCACGTGCGACAGGATCTCGCGATCGAACTCCCCGAAACCGGACTGCTTCTGACCCCCAGCCTCAGTTTCGGTCCGACGTGTTGCGTTTCGCGCTCCAAACTCCTCGAGCGTGAAGAAATCGAACAGGTCGAGGTACCCGCCAGAGAGTCCCGAGTACCACTGATCCACGCCCCCGCGTGACAGGACGATCACGCGCTGCGAGTCGATACGGAAAGCGTCCTCGAACCAGCGCAGAAAGGGAACCCAGTAGAGCGTTTCGTAGCCGACCTCCCCGAGCCACGGACCGGCGACGATCGGCCCGCCACCGCGGGCAATAGCGGCGATCTGACGCATGGTGCGCGACTCGTCCCGGCGGTGCCCGAAATAATCGCGTGCTCGCTGCGCGCGCCGCGCCGCGCGCACGACCGGCGAGCGGAGGCGCACAGCACGCCGCACGATCTTCAAGAAGAAATCGACAGCGCGAGCGGCCATTTCCTTGATGCCAACCAGGGTTCGTCCGTTGAGACCGTCGGCCGCAGGGGTCGACGAGTCAACACCATGGACGACCCCACCGAGGCGGATTGAGTCGACATTCACGATGTCGGCGGCGCGCTCTTACGCCGGAACGGCGGCAAGTGCTTCCGCAATCTCGCCGATCTGCTGCTCGCGCAGCTCCGGAAACATCGGCAGCGACAGAACCTCGGCCGCGACCGCCTCGGCGATCGGACAATCGCCGCGGCGATAGCCCAGATCCGCGTAGGCCGGTTGCAAATGCACGGGAATCGGATAGTGCACCACGGTCTGGATTCCGCTCGCCCGGAGATGTTCGCGACAAGCGTCGCGGCGGCGCACACGAACAGTATATGCGTGGTACACATGCCTGCTGTCAGCGCGTGCATACGGCGTGACCAGTTCGCCGCCAGAGAGACGACGATCGTACTCGATAGCGTGACGCCGACGCGCCTCCGTCCAACCTTCGAGGTGACGCAATTTCACTCCGAGTACGGCGCCCTGGATCGCATCCATCCGATAGTTGAATCCCTTCACTGCGTGCTCGTACCGCCGCTCTTGGCCCCAGTCGCGCAGAATGCGGATGCGACGTGCGTACTCGGAACTGCTGGTCACCACCGCGCCGCCTTCTCCGTACGCGCCCAGGTTCTTTCCCGGATAGAAGCTGAAGCCGGCGAGGTCTCCAAGAGAGCCACAGCGCCGACCTTTGTACTCCGCGCCGTGCGCCTGTGCGGCATCCTCAATCGTCACGAGAGCGCGGGCGTGGGCTAGCTCAAGAATCGGATCCATGTCGGCCGGCTGGCCGTACAGATGTACGGGCACGATCGCCTTCGTGCGCGGCGTGATCGCACGTTCGATCAACGTCGGGTCCATCGTGTAGGTACGGGGGTCTATGTCGACGAGCACAGGACGCGCGCCAGTGTATTGAATGGCGGCGATCGTCGCGATGAAGGTGAACGGAACGGTGATGACCTCATCGCCCGGTCCGATGCCAGCGGCCAGCAGCGCCAGGTGAAGGGCGCTAGTGCCTGAATTGACGGCCACTGTGTCACCGGCATTGCAGAAGCGGGCGAACTCTTGCTCGAAGGCCGCGACGTCCTCCCCGAGGACGAACTGTGCGCCGTCGAGTACGCGGAGCACGGCCTCGTCGATCTCGCCCTTGATGCTCCGGTACTGTGCCTGTAGATCAACGACCGGAATCAACCGTCACCGCTCCTTTGATGTCGACCACCCTACCCTCGCCCCAGTTCTCTGGACACTGGTTGAGCAAGATCTGCCGTTCGTACATCTTGGTCTCTCGTCGGGTCTTCTCCCTTTCGAGATCGTTGACCATGGTCATGCGCCGGCTGCCTCCATTGCGTAGGCCGCGCGCCTCCGCGCCCCATTTGAATGAGCGCCAGGCATGCTCGCCGACGATGCCCAGCCCGAACGGTATTCGGATCATTCGATTATCGGTGCCTGCGACACCAGTCGGCCAGTACATCGAACTCCAGGGCAACTCGCCGGGCGCGTGGGCGGACAGCGGCCTACCGGAGAGGACGTCCTGCGGCCCCACCTCTCCCGCTTACCTTCTCCCTGGCTCTTGGCCGATTCGCTCGAGGTCGGTGTCGGAGATTCTGTACACCAGCGTGGCATGGGCAACGTGATCCACCGGCGTGAAATGCTCGCGCAGCCACCGGAACTCGTCCGGATCGCCGATCACCCCGGTGAGCCGGTTCACGCTGACCAGAATCGTTCCCGCGGTCGGTGTGTCGGGGTGGACGATGACGCCTGGGTGGGTTGCCAGGTACTGCTCGAGATACCATTCGTTCTGGCCCCAATCGATGTTTGAGTCGGCAAGGACAGTGTACGCCTGAGTGCGATCCCAGATCAGCGCGTTGAAGTAAGGCAGGAAGTGTGGGTAGTACGACAGCACCGACAGAATCAGGCCACCGACTGCTGTGGACAGTACAGTGGCCATCGGCCGGGTCAGGGCGATTCCTTTCGCAAGCAGGCTTCCGCAGAAGATATACAGGAGCGGGAAGACCACAAGGACGTAGCGGATTCCGATTTGTGCGCGATAGAAGAAGCTGAAATAGATCGCGAAGAACAGGATCGGCCAGAACAGCACAGCCTCTCCCCTGAGGAAATCAAATCGCCCGCGCCGCGCTACGTAGGCCACGCCAGCTACCAGCAGAAGAAGCTGCGTCGCGATCGGCAGCTTGTACAGGCTCGCGTAGAAGTAGTAGGCCGCGAAGCCCTCGCCTTGCCGAGTTTCGCCGAGGAGGTAGACGTTGCCGAAGCTCGAGCCGGTCCGCTCGTGCTCCACCACCAGGTCGAGGCCCTCTAGGTACGGATAGGGGACCGGCAACGGCAGAGCGCCGAGGACGCCTACGGACGACTGGATCGAGCGAAAGAAGTTTGAATGGAAAGGGTACTGCTCCAGCGGCGTGAGCGTCCGGTTGAATAGGAAGCCGACGTTGACGACCAGGAAGCTCAGCAGGACAAACCCGAGCGCGACGCCGGAGAAGACGGCGGCTCGTCGGCGCAGAGCGTCGACACGTCGCTCGCGTATTTCGTGCCAGAGTTCCCTGCCATGGAACCCGACAGCGATCACGACGAAAATCGGGAAGAGCGCAACCGCAGTGTATTTCGCGATTTGCGCCAGGCCGAGCATGAGCGCGCTCCCCACGGCGCGCATCCAGCCGCCAAGATGGAGGAATCGCCAGAAGAAGTACAGCGCGAAGATCATCGTGCCGACCGCGTAGAGGTCCGTCGTAATGAGCTGGGAGTGCGCCAGGAGGTTGGGGTCGAAGGTGTACAGCGTCAGTGCCAGCAGTCCGGCCGCTGGTCCGTAGAGCTGTCGGGCCCACTGGAAAACGCAGAGGGCAACGACCAGGGAGAACAGGACTGTCGCGTAGCGGCCGGTCTCGATGTGGCTGAGCGTCGTGGAGAGCCGCCCTGGAGGGAGCTGTGTCGCCAGCTTTGCCGGCAGCGCATTGAGCGCCTGCAGCGGCATCGTGCTGTCGATGACGCGGGTGGAATTGAAGTCGAGCATGTTCTGCCCGTACTGGTAGTGGTGCGGTTCGTCCTCGGTGATGGTCATGTACCGCATACTCGCAATGTCGAGGGCAAGCAGGACACCGAGCAACAGCAGGACGACGCCCCTCTGTCGAGGCGGCAGCAGGACGACGCTCCCCTGTCGAGGGACAAGCCAGGTCGCGGTCGCGCCAGGTGCGGCTCGCTCGACGAGCCCCACACTGATGCCGATTAGCCCGATAAACAACCCGAGGACGGTCACGCCACGGAGACTTACCGCTATCCACGGGTCAGGAGGGTAGGGACCTCTCAGCCCTTCTGGGCTGACTCGAAACGTGGTTCGTTCAAGGTCCTGCGTATCCTCGATCGCGGCGTCGCTGACAAGAGCTCTGATGTTCGTGCGGGAGGTGTCGCTGAGGGTGTAACTCCATGTGCGCCCCTCCAATGGCTTTCCCTGCGACAGACCGTAGCGCTGTTCTGACTCCTGCCGTATCGGGTCATCCACTCCCAGCGCCCATCTGACATGGATGGAGGCCGGCCTAGGAACGAGCGTCGCTTGTAGCGTTCCATATGCCGCGGCGGCGATCCCCAAGCAGACGAGGCCGGCGGCGAAGAAGCGGTGTGCCGCTGGGTGCGCTCCGGGCTTCATCAGCCCCACGGCCGTCCAGCGCGACACGCCGACCTCTCACGCGGGCACAGCCGCGACGGGAAGGTTCGAACGGCCTTGTCTGTGAGCTGCTGCGTTATCCGACCCACCCTGTTTCTCTTTGCCACCCGCGCGCCTGTTTTACGACGACCGGCAAGAATTCGAACCCTGAATAGGCGTGCAAGGACACAGGCACTAGTGCGAACCAGTCCGTGGTCGAAATCCTCAACCGGTCAGCTTCTCGAGAACGAGCACGCGGCCCTTACCGCCCCAGTCCATCCGAGCCTCGAGATCGGGCCGCGATCGGCAACCCTCGAGCACGAACATCAACCGGAGCATGTCCTTGTTGAGCAGCGTGATGTGCGTCGGATCGACATCGAACTGGGTCGTGAAGTCGAGCAGGGACGCGGGGTTCGGATGAAACCTCGTCGTGACGTACGCGAATCTCGAGGTCATCCGAGCGATGTTCGCGACCGCCCGCCGCACCTGTAACACGGTCAGGTGCTCCATGACCTCTCGGCAGATCACGAGATCGTAGGCATCGCCGGGCTTCAGCGTCGGATCCGTGACCTGCCCGATCGTGATGCGGTCGCCTACCTGCGGCGTGGCGAGGCGCCGGCTGCTTTCGCTGAAGTCGATTCCCTCGCAGTCGACTCCAAGCTCCCACAGCAGGTGCATGAGTGCGCCCGGCCCGCAGCCGAGGTCAAGCACCTTGACCGGCTGAAACACTTCCTGGATGAGAACCGGATTGCGGGCCTCGATTTCCCGACGCTTTTCGAGCGAGTAGTTGTTCCCCTCCGCACGCCAGTCGCCCGTGAAGTACTCGGCGTCGTAATGCCCCGCCTGAACGGGGCGCTGCTCGAGCACCTGCCGTTCGAACTCGGTGATGGTCATCAATGGTTCTGCTGTGGAAACGTGTAGTCGCGAAGAATCCTGCTGGAGGACTCCAGTACGGTGTTCAGATACACGATATCGACGCCGGAGACGCGACAGATGTCCATCTGCTCCGCCGGGAGCCTGCCCCGCCAGTCGGCGCCCTTGAAATAGTACCGCGGCCGCAGCTCCCGAAGCACGGTCTCCGTGTCGTACCGGTTGACGTGCGTATAGTCGATGTATCGGATCGCATCGATGATGGCGGCGCGCTGATCCTCTGGAAGGAAGACGGGGTGCTTTGTACCGACGTACGCGTCCGATGACAGGTTGCAGAGAACCGGGACGCCAAGCTGCGCGGCAGACCGAAAATACTCGATGTGACCTCGGTGCAGCGGATCGAACCCGCCGTCGACCATCCCGACCTGGCCTGCGAGCGTGTGAAGCTGATTGAAGGCGATGATCATCTGAATGCGGGCGCGCTACGCGGGCGGCTCAACGAGCAGTCCCCTCTGCTCGAGCTCAGACAGTGCGCGGTCGAACATATCGACAGCACCATCAGGGGAGGTCCGCGCCCACGCAATCAGCTCGGCCATGCCCTCCTCCAGCGAAACAGAAGGCGCGTACCCGAGCCGCTCACGCGCAAGGGTGATGTCGGCGGTGTTGTGGCGGACGTCGAAGGTCCGTCCTCGATTCGTGATCTGCGGGTCGATCGATTTGCCGAGCAGCATCGCCAACGTGCGCGCGATCTCTAAGATTGTGATCGTGTGACCGGATCCCACATTGACGGGAAGGAAGTCCACGCCGGGTTTCTCGAGCATCAGCATCAGGCAGCGCACGACGTCGTGAATGGACACGAAGTCGCGTAGCTGACCGCCGTCCTCGAACACCACGGGCCGCCGGTCGTTCAGGAGGCGGCTCAGAAAGATGGCCGCCACGCCCGCGTAGGGGTTGCTGAGGCTCTGTCGCGGGCCGTAGACGTTGAAGAAGCGGGGGGCGACGGCGGGAATGCCGTACGTCCTGCCAATGAGCAGCACCATCTCTTCCTGGTGGTACTTGGTCATCGAATAGATGTTGTCGCGGTACAACGCCTTGCTCTCCGGGGTGGGCACCGGGCGGAGCGGCGTGCCGCATTGCGGGCACCGATGTTCCCACTGCTGGGCGGCGAGCTGGTCCGCCTCGCGCAGCCCAGGCGCCTGAGGGCCACACGTGCCACACTCGTACGCGCCCTCGCCGTAGACGCCGATAGAAGACGCGACGATTACCTTCTGGACGTGATGCCGCTGGTTCACGAGAATGTCGATCAGCAGCGCAGTGCCACGGGTGTTGACGTCGACGTACCGATCGACTTCGTACATGCTCTGACCGATGGAGACCGCCGCAGCGAGGTGCACGACGGCATCGGACTGGAGCACGAGCGGCTGCAGCGCCTCGCGGTCGCGGACGTCCCCGCGGACGTACCGCGCCTTCGCGTTCACGTACGACGGCCACTCGCCGGTGCGATGCACTTGCGGAACGAGGCTGTCGAGCACGACCACCTCGTGACCTCTAGCCACGAGGCCGTCAACGAGATGCGATCCGATGTAGCCGGCGCCGCCGGTCACCAGTACGTTCCTGGTACTCATTCCTGGGATGTCCTTTTCGACCGCGCAGGCTGAAGCCTACGGGCTCCAGGTGATTAGAAAACGTCGTTATTGCGCTGTCGGCGCGCGATAGCTCGTCTCGGCCCCGAGGTCCGGGACGAGATCGAGCGAATCGACGGCGGCGAGATCGATTGTCGTAAACAGTGCGGCGCCCATGAGCCGGTAGGCGTGCCTGGCAACGAACAGGTGCGGCGCAAGGAAACGATCGTCCTCGTACACGCCAATCGTCGGCGTACCCAACATCGGCGCGAGCCATGCGAGGCCACCGCACGTGCCGAGAAACAGCGACGCACCGGCGATGGCGCGCGTCTGCACGCCTAGGTTCGTTGCGAGCGTCAGCCGCTCGCGCAGACGAATCACGTTCGGCAGCCCTTCGAACAGGAAGTCACGGTGGTCGTCGAGGCTTAGCCCGGTGTCGAGGACCACTACGGGCATCTCGTCCGCGACTCGCGACACAAGCCCGCGCAGAACGCGCCGGCGCTCGGGCGTGTCCGGTATGGCAGGCCCTGTGTAGAACTTGACCGCGGCAAAGCGCGACGGCAGCTCACCCAGATCGCCCGCCTCAGGCACCATGCGCTCAAACCGCATATGCTGCAGAAAGAAATCCAGCGATCGATCACCGAACCAAAAGCGCCGAAACAGGCGGAACATGAGCGACGGGTGGCAGATCTTCGGCGTGCGTCCGTTCAGATGTCGCGCCGCGACGCGCTCGATGATATCCGAGTCGAATTCGCCCGGCGAGATCTGCTTCTGGTCGCCGCCAGACCGCCGCGCCGCGTTCTTCGCGGCGAACTCTTTGTCGTCCACGAGATCGAGCAGTTCTACGTACCGGCTGGCAATGCCATCGTACCAGTGACCGACGCCACCGCGCGACACGGCAATGAGCCGCTCGGGCGGAATTCCGTAGCGGTCGACCATCCACATCAGGAATGGCCGCCAGTAGAGCACCTCGTACCCCACCTCGGATAGCCATGGCCCCACAAGGATCGGCTCGCGGCCTCGAGCGAGCGCCGCAAGCTGGCGCTCGATCTTCTGCTGTTCCAACCACGGCTCGACGGCGTGCTCCCTGAACCTCGCGGTACGCTTCCGTGTGCGGGTCGCAGCTCTGCTGACGCGCAGCAGCCGGGCGCGCGTGTCACCGGCCGCCTGCCGGGCGGCATGCACGACGGACGTGAGGCCCTTCTGCCCCGAACGCCGCAGCCGCCGCAGCCGCCGCACTCGTTTCGCGGCGCGACGGCCAACCCGGCTCACGCGGTTCGCGGCCGCACCCGCAAGGTTCGCCGCCACGGCGAGAACGTTCACGACAGCGGCTGCACCTGGCCGGCCACGACCTGCTGCGAGACGAGCGCCAGGCCGAGTGGGTCGAGGGCGCTCAGATCGAGCAGCGAGAAGCGCCCGCCGTCGAGCACATGAAAGAGACGCCGCGCCGTGTACAGATGCGCGTGCAGCAAGCGGGCATCGGTGAAGACAGCCGTGGTGTCGACGCCGAGCATCGGCGCGAGCCACGCGAGACTGCCACAGGTGCCTACGAACGCGCGGGCGCCGGCGATGATCTGCGTCTGCACACCAAGATTCGTCCGCACATCGAGGTGCGTCCGCGCGCTCACAATGCGGCCGTCCTGCCGAAACGCGTAGTCAGCGTGGTCGTCGAGGTCGAGCCCGGTGTCAAGCAGCACCACGGGCCATCGTTCCGCAAGCGCCTCCACCAGCGCCCGAAGCAACGCGCGGTTGCCGAGAGTATCCGGCAGTGATCGCGCGGCGTAGAACTTGACCGCGACGTAGCCTTCGGGCAGCGCCAGCGCGCGGAGGTCGAACGCAGGCGTCGCCAGGCGCACGTGACGCGTGTGGCTGTCCAGAAAACCAAGTGGCCGATGACCAGACCAGAACGACTGAAACAATCTGTACATCAATGATGGATGCAGGACCCTCACATCGCCAGAGCCGATCCGCATCCGGATACGGTCCACGAGGAGGCGATCGAGATCTGACATCCCGAACTGCTTGTTCGTGCCCTCTCGATCGCTGCGATCCGTGTTCCGCGCCGAGAACTCGGCAGGACCGATCTCGTCGAAGATCTCTGTGTAGTTGGACGTAATGTCGGCATACCACGACCCGACGCCTCCTCGCGAGACGACGAAGAGGCGCTCGGGATCGATCCGAAACGCGGCCTTGACCCACCGGACAAACGGCGCCCAGTACAGAGCCTCGTAGCCGACCTCCGACAGCCACGGCCCGACGACGATCGGCGCGGTGCCCGAGACGACACGCTCGATCTCGCGCTCGACGCGCCACTCCTTCCTGTAGGCGCCCAGCTGCTCCTGCACGCGGTGCGTTCGGTGCCGCCACCGCACGAGGGGTTTACGCAGATCCCTCAGCCGGCGCGCCGCCTTCTTGAATAGGCCGCCTCCCTGCACCGCCACGTTGCGGGTGCGGTGCTTCGCGATCTTGATGCTCCGGCGGGTTCCGGCAAACACCCGCCGCTTCGTCTGCCGCGCCAGGCTGTCGAACCGCTGCCAGGTGAGGCCGTTCATCGAAGTCCGGCTCCGGTTCCTGCCAGAACGCCCGCTTCATTCACCGACAGCAGCGGCCGGGATGAGAATTCCGCAAACACGTCGCTTGCGAGGGCGAGGTGCCGGGCCGAGAAGCAAGCTTCGATCGAATAGTAGGCGGTCGACGGAACACCGTGAAACGGTGCGAGGTACGCAAACCCGCCGTATGTGCCTACCCACGCCGTGGCGTTCGCGATGACTTGTGTCTGCAGCGCAAGGTTGTTGGCCGGCGTCAGATCGGCGCGGATCCCGTGCGCCGCGAGACTCTCCTCCTCTTCCCACCCTTCGTGGTCGTCCAGCGCCAATCCGGTCGAGAGCGACACCACAGGCCCGCGTGCCCGCAGCGTGTGCAGCACGTCGCGCGCGAACGCCCGGTTGCGCTCCGTCGCTGGGAAGGAATCGTTGTAATAGAACTTCACGGCTACGTAGCCGGGCGGCAGCCGAGACACGAGTTCGTCCTGCGGCGGCAGTGCCAGCGGGCGGAAACGCGCGTGCCGCCGTACCCACGCCGCCGTGGTGTGTCCCCACCAATATGGACGAAACACCCGGAACATCGTCGACGGGTGCAGGACCTGCCTCTCGTGCCCGCCGACCGCCGAGAGCACCGGCTTCAGCAACTCCCGATCGAAGAGCGTGACGCCGATCTGTTTCTGTTCGCCGAGCTCGGCCGATCGCTGCTGGTTGCGTGTGAGAAAGTCGCCAATCTCGATGTGGTCGAAGACGTCGTAGTACCGGGACGCGAGGTGCGCATACCAGTCGCGCGTGCCACCTCTGGACATGACGACGAGCCGCTCGCGCGGGACGTCGAAGCGCTCGGCGAACCACGCGAGAAACGGGATCCAGTACAGAAGCTCGAAGCCCACCTCCCCGAGCCACGGACCGGCCACGATCGGTCCGCGGCCGCGGACGAGGCGCGCGAGCTGCCTGTGCACGCGCGCGCTGGTCAGTTCACCGAAGCCACGGCTGATCCGCAGCTTCCACGAGCGTGGCAGCATCGGCGCCGCGCCGAGCTGGATCGCCCGTAACGCCGGGGACGCCACGCTCACTTCGCCGCCCGCCCCTGCAGCAGGCGCTCGGCAGCGGCCCAGTCACCCGGGGCGTCGACCGTAATCGACTCCTGAGCCGGAACGATGAGCGGAAGGCAGCGCTGCCCATAGATGTTTCCGTGGCGCTCGAGCGTAGCCCGCCAAAACGCGTAGACGGTGCCGTCGCGGACGTACGCCGCGCGCGCATCCTGACGGCGAGTCACACGGTCGCCTTCCGGCAGAAACGGCCGCAACTCGCCATCCGCAACGCGCATCACGTAATCGGGAGACATGTGTGGGGGCAGCTCCACCACACTCACCACGGAATCGGCACGGCTGTCGCGGAGCCGCGCGACGGCGTCACGCACGTGCCCCGGGCGACGTAAGGGAGACGTCGGTTGCAGCAGCACGATGATCGCAGGAGCCCACCCCTCGACCTCGAGCGCCTCGACGGCGTGCTGCACGACCGGCAGCATCGGTGTCTCGTCCCCAGCGAGCGCCGGCGGCCGGAGGAACGGCACCTCGACCCCGGCGCGGCGCCCCTCCTCCGCAATCTCCTGTGAGTCCGTCGAGACGACGGTACGGTCGACGACGCCCGATTCGCGCGCGACCGCGGCGGCGCGGGCGACGAGCGACTGGCCTGCGAGCGGCATGAGATTCTTGCCGGGAAGCCCCTTGGAGCCGCCGCGCGCCGGAATCAGGGCAAGCACAGGTCCGGTGATCACTGCGGATCTGGTGTGTTTTGCACGAGCTGGATCTCGCGCCACAGCGCGTCGGGCGCGGCGGGCGGCGGCAGCGCATCGGCCTGCGGTCGCGTGGGACGGCCGACGTACCCGACGTGCAGATGGTCGGCTGCATGGTCGGACCGCATGATCTCGAATCCAGCGCGTGCGAGAAACGTCGCGGCCGTGAACTCCACGAAGTAGTACGGGTGATCGACTTTGACTGCCTCTTCCGCTGACGAGTGGCGCAGGTACGCGGCCCGGAAGTCGACGATATCCAGGAACAGCAGACCATCGTCTGTGATGAGCTCGCGGACGCGACTGAGCGTCCCAGCAACATCCAAAAGGTGATCAACCGTCTGGCAGAGGACAACGACATCGAAACGGCGCGCGCCGAAGTCGTGGCGTTCGACGAGACCCTCGATTGTTTCAAGGCCGAGCGCCTGCGCCTCCGCGGTCTCGAGCGGCGCGGGGTCGAGTACGGTCGCTTCGAGGCCGAAGCGACGCGCCCACGCGTGCGCCACGACGCCTGTGGAACCGCCGATGTCGAGCATCCGTTTCACCGGCCGTCCTTCGAGAAACGGCGCGATGAAGTTACCGCGCTCGACGGCGTACTCGCGCTGCCCCATCTGGATTGTCTGAGCGTCGATACGCCGTCCGTGGTACGCGGATACGAGCGGTCGGTAGGTACGGGCGTAGAACGACGCATACGCCTCGGCAGTCATCACGGGGTTGAGGAACACGAGACCGCACCGCCGGCAGCCGTGTGCCTCCGCCGGGTAGCCGTAGCGGTCGCGACGGGTCAGCGTGATGTACTCGCGGCCGCCGCAGAGGTTGCACGTCGTGACAGCGTGCTTCGACTGCGCGGCGTAGTCATAGTCGACCGCTGCGATCCGGGCACGCCGGTCTGGCAATGCTGATGTCACCATCCCGTGAGTGCAACGCTCAATACGTGAGCCGCTTCTCGATCCCGAGATGGCGCTCGGCCAGGCAGGCGGCAATCCGTCCGCCGGCCTGGCCGTCGCCATACATCGTGTCGCGCGCCGGCCGCCCGCCAGAGAGCTGTCGCCGCACCGCCTCGACGATGGCATGCCGGTCGTGGTCGACGTTGGCCACATTGGCGCCGTGCTCGCGGCCCTGCTGCCGGGTCCCGATGTTCACCGCCGGCACGCCGAGATACGAGCATTCGCGAATAGCCACGCTGGAATTCCCGATAATGCCGTTCGAATGCACCAGCAGGCGCAGAAAGTCCTCGGGCGCCATGTTGCGGAACAGATGAATCCTGGTTGGATGCTCGCGCTCGCGGAACATCCGGATGCCCTTGGACGTGCCGTCGGAGCCGGCATCAGGGTTGGGCCAGAACCAGAGTGTGGGCAGATCCAGTTCCTTCACTGCGTACAGCGTCTCCTGCACCTGCCGCAGCGCCTCGTCGTACTCCGTGGTCACCGGGTGCTGCATCACGACGTGATAGCCGCCAGACAAGTCGACCCGCTCACCGACGCCGCCGTACCTCTCGAACACATCGAAATCGAGTTCGGGCCGGCAAGCGACCTCCGCCGCAATGTCGATCGACGGGCAGCCGGTCTGCACGACTGTGTCCGGCGGCTCGCCGAGGCGGATAACCCGCTCGCGGGCGAGCTTCGTGGACACGAGATGCAGGTTCGACAGCTTCGTCACCGCGTGCCGCACTTTCTCGTCGATCGATCCGGTCAGCTCGCCGCCCTGCACGTGAACGACGGGAATGTTCATGTACGATGCCGCCACCGCCGTGGCGAGCGTCTCGTACCGGTCGGCCACCGTCACCACGGCGTCTGGCGCGAGGTTGTCGAAGACGGTCGCCAGCTCCACCAGGCCGAGTCCCGTTGACTTGGCCGAGGTCACGAGGTTCTCGCCTTCAAGCACCATGTACACACGCGCGCTGATCTCGAAACCGTCGCCCTCGATCACCCGAATCGAGCCGCCGTAGCGGTCGAGCAACGCCGAGGCGCCCACCACAAGCTGCAGATCGAGATCCGGATGGGCGTTGATCGCCTTGAGCGCCGACCTGATCCGCGAGTAGCTAGGACGGGCGGTGACGAGCACGCAGATCTTCTTTTTCTTGCTCATCCCGTGTGTGCTTCCTCCAGGTCTTCCTCACGGAGCAGCTCATTCGCCGCCATCGGGCGTCGAAGGCGCCGGCCCACCAGGTCCGGGAGCCGTCCGCCGGGAATGCCCGTGCCCGGTTTCTTAGCCGCAAGGTCGTCTTCACGCAGCACCCTACCCGCGGGCAGGTCGGTGCGCGCCACCACGCTGCGTGTGAAGACGTCGCGCAGCGGCTGCATCTCGACGGCCACCGCATCCTTATCCACCGGCGACGCACGCATGCGCTCAATGAACCGGACGCCCTCGACGAGCTGACGCAGCTCGTCGAGCGTCACCGACGCAGGCACGTCCGGACCGAACATCGCGCTATTCATCGTCACGTGGACCTCGAGCAGCTCGATGCCCAGTGTCGCCGCCGCGAGGCCCGCGTACACCGTTCCCGAATGATCGGACAGGCCGACCGCGCAGCCGTATCGCGCGCGCAGCAGCGGAATCATGTTCAGTCCGACCAGCTCGGGAGAACACGGGTAGGCGGTTGTGCACTGCATGACCACGACCTCCACGCCCGTGCGCCGTACGCGCTCGACGGCCGCGTCGAGTTCCGCCAGGGGGCTCATCCCGCTCGACAGAATCACCGGCTTCCGTGTCGCCGCCATGCGATCGAGTAGTTGTGCGTTGCCAACCTCGCCTGAGCCTACTTTCCATGCCGCCATCCCTAGGGTGTCGAGCAGATCGACAGCTTCGAGTGAAAAGGGCGTGCTCAGGAACACAACCCCTTGTGCCGCGCAGTGCTCAGCCAAGCCGCGCCATTCTTCGGCGGTAAACGCCGTGCGCACCCAGTAGTCGTAGCGCGTGGCGTCCTGTCGGCTGAACGGCACGCGGAACGGCTCGGCAGGCGTGCTCTCGGCAGCCGCGATGTGCGTCTGGAACTTGACGGCGTCTGCGCCCGCCGCGGCAATCGCGTCGATAAAGGCGTGCGCCAGCCCGAGGCTGCCGTCGTGCGCCATCGCGACCTCGCCAATGACGACGCAGCGCCCGCTGTCGAGCACGAACGGACGCGCGCTCATGACTGGACGCCTCCGCCGCCGTGGCCTATGGTCAGGACGCGGCGGACCGCTGTCTTGAGCTGCGCCACACGATTTCGGCGCCGCTTCGTACGATACCGCTCTTCCTTCGCGACCACCCGGGAGCGGCGCTCTTGCTCGCGCTGCCGAAGCCGCACGTGTTTGAGTTCGAGCCGACGCGCGCGATCGCGCTCCTCCACTGCGTGCGAGGCTTCGAGCATCCACGATCGCACCGACGGCCGATCCGCCGCGTCGTACCAGGCCTTCGCCACGCGCGCCCAGATACGGTCGGCGAAGCCCTGTTCGATCGCCACTGCCACGGGCTGCGGAGATGCCGCGAGGGATTCGAGTGCGCCCACGAAAGCGGGCGTGGCGGCGTTGTCGAGACCGTGCGGTCGAATGAACCGCCTCACGAACGCGGCGTTGCGGGTGGGGAGACGGCCCACAAGCGCCGCCTCGAGCTGCGCTACATGACTCTCCAGATCACTCGTCGCGTGCAGCACTGCGTCCGGTCCGTCGAGGAGATAGCGGAAGTGGAGCGTGCCGGTCTGGGTCTCTCGAAACTCCGGCAGCAGCAGGGTCAGTACGGGCCGGTCGACGATCGCGCCCTCGATGAGCGCGCTGGTATTGAGTCCCACCACCGCAGCGGCGTGGTAGAGGGCATCGAAGTACTCGTCTCGTCCGGCCTCGTCAATCGGATGTCCGCTCCGGAACGCCACGCCGTCCGGCAACCGGATCCCATCCCATTCGTACATCCGCTGCGGATGCGGCCGGACGAGAATGCCGGTGCTGCGAACGAGTGGCGACTCGGCCCGCCGCAGGAGGTCAGCCCACCGGCATACGAACGCCGCTTCGGATGGACTCCCGCGGAGGAGCGCTGAACAGACGTAGAGCACAAACGGCTGCAAAGGATCCAGCCCTACGTCGCGACAGAACTGCTCGCGCGTACGGCTCGGTCGCCGGTCGAACCAATGGTCGAAGCACTGGGCGCCCGTCACGACGATTTGCTCGGAGGGGACCCCGTGCAGCATGAGGGCCTCATTCCGCTGTGTCTCGTTCCATACCAGCACGCGGTCGGGGCACTGACGGAGGCGGGCCTTGCTCGTCAGATGGTCCCAGCTCCAAATCGCCACCGCGGTTTTCAGCCCGAGCCGGCGCGCACTCTTGAGGATATCCATTTGCGGCGAGCCGAGTTCGATGAGCGGGGTCAGCAGCACGAGATCGGGCTGCTGTTCGTGGAGCCAGCGATCGATTGCGGCATCGGTTGGGACCGCGCGCTCGATGGCCTCGAGCGACCGCTCGACGAGGCGCCGCGCCGGCCAGCGCGCCAGCGTGAGCGCTAACTGAGGGGTCCGCTCCCACGCCCGTTCACGGATCCTGGGAGCCTCGTCATAGAGCGGAGAAGCGTAGCGCAGGTAATCAAACGAGCGGCGAATCGACGTGGCGATCGCGAGCCACCGCTCGTCGGCACGTCGCGGCGCTTCGCCCACGGTGACAAGAGGTGACCCCGCAGCGAGCCGATCGACCAGTTCGCGGCCTCCCGACGCTTCGTCGCGCTCCGCGGCCAGATGGACACGATGACCACGATCAGCGAGTTGGCGCACCACGGCATCGAAGTTGCGGAAGTACGTGAAGTGCCGCGCAACGAAGAGCACCTTCATGAGATGTCACACATCGACAAGCGGCAGCCCCCTCTCGTCGATGATCTTGTAGATGTCGACGTCGATGGCGGCAACTTCGCCGGTCACGTCGTATCTGTCGCTCTTCGGCCGCCAGGCCTGCGCCGGCGTGAGGGTCGGAATCTCCGGCGCCAGGTCCTCGCGGACGAAAAACGCGTTGACGCCGGCATCCTCACACAACACGAGGCGATAGCCCTTCCGGCGCGCGCATTTCTCCAGGCCAGCCAGCGACGCGCCGTAATACCCCTTCGGCGCCCCGTCGGGCCGCGGCGCATTGGGTGTCGTCACCGCACGCTCCGGCCCGAAAAGCGCGTTGTACTCCATGACGAGCACACGTGCCCTGACAGCCGTGAGCGCATCGAAGAGCCAGTAGTCGATGCTGTCGACGTCGATCGAGAGGAAATCCACTTCACCAGCGAATCCGTACTTGGTCACGATCTGGTCGAAGTTGTCCGGCGTCACCGTCTTGCGCTCGACTACCACGGACGGCTTCGCTGCAAACAGCGTGCGAGCGGCCCGGACGGCTGAGCCGCTGGCATCCACCATCAGGCCGCCCCAGCCAAGCTCATAAGCGAGTACAGCCGAATTGCCGCCGGACCCCCCGGACCCGATCTCCACGAACCGCCGACCGGAGACGCCGACTGCCTGCAGCAGCGCGAGCACGATCCCGTCCTCCTCGTTCTGCGAGCGAAGGCGGAACCGGTGCGCCTCGAGAGCATAAGACGGGGCGAGGCCTGATCCGAGGTACTGCGCCCGAATCAGCGCAGCCATCTGTAGCCGGAAGTTACGCTTCCATTTCGCGTCCTGCTTCCGCGCGGCGGCCAGCCGATCGAGGGATGCGTTGATGCGATCAAGCTTCTGGTGCACGGCGGCGAGCTCGCGCCGTATATCGGCCTCCACATTCGCCGGAGGATTCTTCCTGGCCAACCGCTCTCTGAAACCTGAGATGGCGCTCATGGCCCGCTCACCGCGACTGGCCGCGAGTCGGCTCCGGAGAAACCAAGACGGACGACATCGAGGTCGCGGACGTCGAGCGCGACAAACGAACCCGCGCGGAGACTCGAGAACACACGCTTAGCCACCTCCAGGTGGTCCCACCGGAATCTGGTGGCATGGGAAAAGAAGGCCAGCGTGTCGGTGCCGACGAGCGGCGCGAGGTACGAGAAGCCACCGTAGGTCCCCACAAACGCCGTCGCGCCGCTGATGATCTTCGTCTGGATGTGCAGGTTGTTCTCCGGCGTCATCAGGTGATCGACCGTGTGCAGCCGCCCTCGCGCCTCGATCGGGTATTCGGTGTGGTCGTCGAAGCGGTGGCCGGTGTTCAGCAGGACGACGTCGGTTGTCTGGGTCAGCTCTCGCAGGATCTGCGCGATCATCGCCCGATTCTCCGGTGAGTCGGGCAGGGCCATGTTCGAGTAAAACTTGACCGCGACGTACTGCTCCGGCAGATGGGCGGCCAGATCGTGCATCCCGACTGGCGGGAGTTGGTTGAACACCGTGAAGGCTTCGATGAGCGTGACTGGTGCCATTTGACGCCAGAACACGTTGAACAAGTTGTACATCAGCGAGGGGTGCAGCAGCTTGGGCTTATGGAGGCCGGCCGTGGCCGTCACCCGCTCGACGATCGCCTTGTCGAACTGCGAGATCTCCATGTGCTTGAACCGTCCGCGGTGCTGTAGCGTGCGCTGCTCGTTCAGCGTGCGGAACTCGTCCGGCGAATAGAACGACAGGACGTCGAGGTAGTTGCTCGTGATGTGCCGGTACCAGGACGCGCAACCGCCGCGCGACACGACGATCAGCTGTTCGTCGCGCAGTCCGCCGTATGCCTTCGCCCAGGCGACGAACGGAATCCAGTAGAGCAGCTCGAAGCCCGTCTCGGTCAACCACGGGCCGACGATAATCGGCCGACGGGCGCGACCGAGCACGGTGACGGTCTCTCTTGTCTCGTCCACCTCGGAGATTCCCGGGAACGTCAGGCTCTTGGCCGGGTCCCGTGGCTTCCCGATCTTCGGCGTAAGATTGGCCCCGCGAAACTCCCGCCGGCCGTCGTAAGCGCGCCTACCCTTGATCTGCATCACCGCATACGTCCTCAGGCGCAACCAGAACCACTGCTTGTAATGGCGCGCCACCTTGCGCGCCCTATAGCCCATCTCCTTCCTCCAGGGCTGCGAGGCGACTTTGGCCTGCATGATCAGGAGCCACGGGAAAAGCAGCGCGCGATACACGTGCGGCAACACGGCGTCGGTCAGATCGGCTGGCACGCGGCCGAGACGGCCCTCGGCTTCAACCGCGTCCGCGAACCGCGGCGTTCCTGCCTCGTCGATGCCGAACGGCCGCACGAAGGCGTCTGTGAAGCGCCGGCTCTTTTCCGATTCCGCCACGGGTGAAGCGACCGCGTCGACTAGTTGCGACAGGTGCTCCTCCATGCTGCGCGAAGCGTGTAAGAGCCCGCCGTTCACGTTCAGCATGTAGTGGAAGTGAATCGTCCCTTCTTGGTTGGCCGGCGAGACCTCCGGCAGGAGGAGCGTGTAGACCGGCCGGCCGACGATGCCGGCCTCGAGAAACGCGCTCGTATTCAGGCCTACGACCGCCGCGCTGTAATACAGCGAGTCGAAGTAGTCCTCCTTCGCCTCATCGTCCACGGGGTGGGCGCCCCAGAATGCCACGTTCCGGAAATCGGTAAGATCCGTGTTCTGCCATTCGTCAAGCCGCGCCGGGTGCGGGCGCACCAGGATGCCGACCTCCCGCAGGCGCGGATCGTCACTCGTTCGAAGTGCCTGAATCCACCGCTCGACGACGTGTGCTTCGTTGGCCGTACGTCGAAACAGCGAGGAGCAGACCCACAGCACGTACAGCTTGTCTGGGTCCAATCCGACGCGTTCACAAAACGCGCGGCGCGTCAGGGCAGGCTGGCGGCCGAACCAGTGGTCGTAGCACTGCGCGCCAGTGATGGTCACGCGGTCCAGTGGCACACGATGCAACTCGACCGCTTCCTGCTTCTGCGTCTCGTTCCACACGAGTACGCGGTCGGGCACTTGCCGCAGGAGCGACTTGCTCGACAGGTGGTCCCAACTGCCGACGCACAAAACCGTGCGAACGCCCGCCGCCTTCGCGCTCGCAAAATGGTCGGCCTGCGGTGAACCGAGATCGACGAGCGGCGTAATCAGTACCAGATCGGGGTCCTGACCACGGATGAAAGCGTCGAGCTCCGCGCTGCGCGGAATGCCACGCTCGAACCCGCGCAGGATGGCCGCCAGGAACTGGAGACCGTGGCGTGTACGCAGCAGCGGCAACGCCGCGAACGCCACCACGGTCATCGGGGCACGCCCGCGGGCACGCGTCCGCAGATGATGAGCCGAGGCGTACCCGGGCGAGAGGAACCGTAGGTAGTCGAGACCGAGCCGCAGCTTGCGCGCCAGCTCGTACCAGGCCCCCGACTCGCGAGCGGGCGTCCATCCGACGGTGACATTCGGAAACTCTGCAGCGATTCGCTCCACCATCCCGCGGCCGCCCATCGTTTCCTCTCGATCGGCCGAGAGACGAATCGTGTGCCCTCGGCGCGCCAGCTCGCGAATCACCGACTCGAAGTTACGGAGGTACGAGAAGTGCCGCGCAAGAAACAGGATCTTCATCATCCGAGACCGAGCCGCGCGAGTAGTTGCTTCTTGCGCCTGCGGCGCTTCCGCGCATCGAGCATCTGCTGCTTCTCCCGGTGACGCTGCTCCAGCTTGCGCGCCTTCGCTGCCCGGGTCTCCGCCTTGGCGGCAACCCGGACGTTACGGTCCCGGTTCTTGCGGGCCGCAACGGTCCTGTTCCGCTTGAATTCAAACTGCTCGTCCGCGTCTCTCATGAGCGCGTGACCAGCCCCCCTTTCGAGCGCGGCAAGCATGCGGACGGACAAGGGCGGCGCGGTAGAAGACATCGCCGCCGCCGGCGCGCCGGCGCGGCTCCTCGCAAGATGTTCGATCGCCTCGACGAAAAGCGGCGTAGATGGCTTGGCCATCCCCTGTGGCCTGACGAATGCCTCGATGAAGCGCCGGGCGCGACCGGGATCGGGTGCGCGGCCGGCCAGCAGCTCCTGGAGTTGCGTCGCGTGCTCGTCGAGGCTGCGGCTGGCATTCAGCAGGCCGCCGGCTACGTTCAGCAGGTAATGAAAATGGATCGTCCCTTCCTGGTTTTCGCGGAACTCGGGAAGCAGAATCGTGTAGACAGGCCGCCCGACAACGGCCGCCTCGATGAAGGCGCTGGTGTTCAATCCGACGACGGCGGCACTGTGATACAGCGAATCGAAGTAATCGTTCCTCGTATCGGCGTCGACCGGGTTTCCGCCCCACAGCGCCACGCGGTCCCACTGGCGGAGGTCGACGCGCTCCCATTCCTTCATTCGTGAGGGGTGCGGCCGGATAAGAATGTTCGCCTCGGCGAGCGACGCGTGACCGCTCCCCCGCAGCGCACGAATCCACCCGCCCACCAACGACGCCTCCTCGGGACTACCGCTGAAGAGCGCCGAGCACACCCACAGGAGGAACGGCCAGTCGTCCGGTAGTCCCACGCGGCAGCAGAACGACGCCCGATCGCGGCTCGGCTGCCGATCGAACCACTGGTCGAAGCACTGCGCGCCCGTCACCACGACGCGGTCCGGCGGAACGCCGTGAAGATCGACCGCCTCCTCCCGCTGCGTCGGGTTCCAGACCAGGATGCGGTCCGGCAGCGTGCGAATCAGCGCCTTGCTCGAGAGGTGATCCCAGCTCCAGACGCAGAGCGCGGTTGGAATCCCCAGCGCTTGCGCCGAATACAGGTAGTCGAGTTGCGGTGATGCAACGACGCCGAGGAGCGGTGTGATCAGCACGGCGTCGGGTTCCGCCTCGCGGATGTAGCGCACGACGGCCGGGTCGTGAGAGATCGCTCGCTCCCAGCCCAGCAACAGCCGACCCAGGCGCTTGCGCCCGCCAGCCCCGCTGAACACCGGCAGCCACAGGGCGCCAAGCAGCAGCCTCGGAACGCGGCTTTCCGCGCGTGTGCGCAGGCGCGGCGTGGTCTCGTAGGCGGGCTCGAGATACCGCAGGTAGTCGAGTGTCAGGCGTAGCTTCGTTGCGAGGCGATACCACCCATCGAAGCGCTCCGGCGCCGCGCCGGCCGTGATGCCCGGAAAGCGCTCCGTCAATCGATCGATCATCTCGCGGCCGCCAAACACTTCCTGCCGTTCCACCGCGACATGGACCTGATGCCCGCGCTCGGCAAGCGCGCAGAGTACCGACTCGAAGTTGCGCAGGTAGGTAAAGTGCCGCGCGAAAAAGAGGTATGTCACCGAATTCCGATCCGGCGCGTGAAGATGGCCACCTCGTACACCGCGCGGTGATAGGCGCGGCGCGTCGACACGAGCGCGTGGAAAACAGCCAGAAGCGAATAGTGCTTGATGCGCTTGCGGGTCCACGTCAGCCCCCGCAGAACGGAGCCGAACTGCCGGTACGTGGTCGTCTTTCGCTGATGTTTCAGCGCGTACAGCGCCGAGTGCCGGATGACGCGGTGGGCGGCAGCGCGGCGCTCGCCGGCACTGGCCGCACGCGTGACGTACACGCCCCAGAGTGTCCGGGCGTGCTGCAACCACGGCGGCAGCCAGCGCCCGCGCGGCGCCCGTCCGGCAAACAGCGAGGTCCGCTGACGCGCGACGCTGGCTTCCTCGAACTGACGGCGGAACCACAGCTCCCGCGGCACCTGTCGGAACTCGCCGCGCAGCGCGAGCTCGGCGACCAGCAGACGGTCCGGGCATACGACGTCGCGGAAGACGCCCGCGTCCCGGAGGGCCGCGGCGCGTATCAGTCCGTACACGATGTCACCCGAGGCGGGGTGTTCCCGGCACACCCGCGACCATCGCTCGTCACGAGAGGTGACGCCCAGCGTCTCGAACAATCGCGGTGGCTTGTCCAGGAGCCGGCCTGCCGCGTCAAGGCGACGCGACAGGGGATAGGCGAGCACCACATTGGGATCGGCCTCCATGGCCTCGACCAGCGTCTCGAGCCAGCACGGATCCCACCGGTCGTGATCACTCGCCCAGGCGAAATACGGCACGGAGGGGCCGGCGGTCGCCTCCTCGAACGCGCGGCGCCAGCTCGCGATCATCCCCTGTCGCTCGCCATGACGCACGTACTGGATGCGCGAATCGGATGCGGCGTACTCGCGTGCGATCGCCTCGGTCTCATCGCTCGACGCGTCGTCCACCAGGACAAGGCGGAAATCACGATAGGTCTGCGCAAGGAGCGAATCGAGCGCCTCGCGCAGGTGCTGCGCGCGGTTGAACAACGTCACCCCAATGCCGACCTGGGCTCGTGTTGCCGGTGCCTCGCGGCGCGCAGTCGAAGAAGCGACCGTGGGTGCGTCGGCAACCCGGCGCGCTCCGGCGAGGTGCACGTAGGCAAAGTCCTCCTCGCCGGCGAGGCTCTTCTTCAGCGGGACGTTGGCGCCTGACTTCGGCGGCTTCCTCGTCGCCTTCGTGTAGTCGGTGTCGAGCAACGAAACCTCACGCACATCGTAGTAACGTCCGACCAACTCGCCGACCGACGACAGCTGCGCGCTGTATCGCGACCGCTCCCGATTCAGGCTGTACAGAAACCGTGAACCCGCATCGCGGGCCAGCTTCGCGTATGCCTCCACCTGCTCTGACGTCATCTCCTGGAATGACGCAATGTTCACGGTCATGCTCAGCGGGACATGCCGGACACGATCGGCCATCGTGTTCGGCACGAAGACGAAATCCGCCCCTTGCCAGCCGAGGGGGTCCGACGCTTCGTCGGCAAAGACGACGCGCGCCCGCAGAAACACGGTCTGGAGGTAGGTCGCCGAAAACAGAAACAGCTCTGGGAAGTCGACGACGATGTAGGAGACGTGCGGGAAGAGGGTCTTCACCTGATACGCGAAGCCACCCCAGCCTGCGCCAATCTCGAGCACGACCGGTGCCTTGCCCTCAAAACACTGCAGAACGCCAGCCCGTTTCATGCCCACGAGCACCTCGAAAAACTTGAGAGTGTCGAGATTGCACAGGCCGTCCGCGAGGCTGTATCCAAACCCTCCCAGCGCCTCGTGCTCCGGCACCAGAAGATCGCGCCCTCCGAGCTCGACGAGGGCGCCGAGGCGCTGTTCGAACGCGTCCCGCCGGCTGTCGTCCTGCACCCGGTAGTCGTACGGGCGAATGCCGGTGATCTGAAACGTGTGGTGCCGCAGCTTCCGGACGATGAGCGGCGATGCCTCGATCATGTAGTCGATGTTCGAGAGCTCTTCGGCCCAGTAGGCGCTTGGGCTGGCGGACCCGAGTCCCTCGTGGTGCTTCATCCGAAGCACCGCGTCGCGCACTGTTAGATACGTCTCGTACGCGTCTCTCTGCTCCGTCATCGGCGCCCGGCCACCGCCCCGAACATACGGTTCCACCGCCGGACGGCACGCGTGCTGCGCCGCGACAGATGATCGCGGCCAATACGGATCGCGCGTCCAAGCACCCGCCTGGCACGGTGCAATCGCGCAGCCGTCCTCTTACGCAACGACCTGGCGACCTTTGGGTCGGTCGCGAACTTCCAGGCGCCCGCATAGGCGCCGCCGGCCCACAGCACGGGCCACAACAGCGGCGCCCACCAGGGCGTCGGCCTCGCGGGCCTCGCGGCGCCGTGCCCCAGCGCCTCGACAGCGTCGGCGACGAGCGGCGTGCAGGGCACGTCGAGGCCGTGCGGGCGGATGAACGATGCGACGAATCGCGCCGTCTCCGCGCGCGCCTCGTCCGGCCGCGACAGGACATCGGCGAGCTGCTTGATGTGGTCGTCGAACGTGGAGGCCGTTCGCACAAACCCACCGTTCTCTGGCAGCAGGTAGTGAAAGTGCAAGGTGCCTTCCTGCTTCGCGGCAAAGTCGTTGGTCTGTATCGCGAGGACAGGTCGGCCGAGAATGGCAGCCTCGATCATCGCGCTCGTGTTGATCCCTACGATGGCGGCGCTCTGGTACAGCGAATCGAAAAAGCCGTTCCGGCTTTCTTCCTCGACGGGGTTGTAGGCACGATCCGGCCAGACGGCCACGTCTTCGAAGTCCGACAGATCCGCGGTCTCCCAGGCGGCGCGGTTGTACGGGTGCGGCCTCACGAGCACCGACACGCTCGCCGTCGCCGGGTGCGCACGCAGCGCTGCGATCCACGAGCGGACGAACGCGAGCTCGGCGGGTGAAATCGCGATGAAACTCGACGAGCACGTGTACAGCACATACGGTCGATCGGCGGGCAGCCCCACGCGGGCACAGAACACCTCGCGCGTCTCGCTCGGGCGCCGCTCGAACCAGCGGTCGAACGGCTGCGCGCCTGTGACGACCACGTGGTCCGGCGGCGTCGCGTGGTACTCGACGGCCTCACGCCGCTGCGCTTCGTTCCAAACGATGACCTGATCCGGCTGGACGCGCAGCAGTCCTTTGTTCGTCAGGTTGTCCCAGCTGGCAATGCCGACCGCCACGGGCACCCCCAGCGCCTGCGCTGCCTTCACCAGATCGACCTGGTCCGACCCCGCGTCGACGAGCGGCGACACGAAGACGACGTCCGGGCCGTGGGCGCGCACGAACGCCTCCACGTCCCGACTGCCGGGAATGCAACGCTCGAGCGCAGCCAATGCGGCGAGCAGGAGGCGCGTGCCCGTGACGCCGAGCGTGTGGACCGCATCGAGCGCGTAAAAGCCGCGTGGAAGCACCTTCCGTTTTATTCGCGCGCGGAGCGCCGGTGCGGCAGCGAAGCCAGGATGCAGATATCGCGCAAAATCCATGAGGCCGCGCAACCCATACGCGATCGATCCCCACATGCCGCCACGCTCCGGCACGAGGCCGACCATCACGATCCTGCCGTCTGCCGAATCGAGCCCCTCAACCCGGACCGGTTTCTTGTCGCGCTGCATATTGACCGCAAGCACTACGCGATGGCCTCGGGCAGCCAGCAACTGAACCGTCCCGTCGTAGAACCGCAGGTACTCGGGCGACGCCATCGCGAACAGAATGGTCACCGGGCCTGCTCCACGGCGTCCTTGTCCCGAAACGTCTGCTCGATCTTCCTCCGCCTGGTCACCACGCGCCGCCGGTGTGCGGCGGCCTGCGCGGCGGCTGCAAGTGGCGACAGTAGGGCCCGCCAGAGCGGCGCCAGCGCGCTATCGACTTGCGGTGTCCTGCCTCCCAGGCTCCCCTCGGCCTCGATCGTGTCAGCAAAGACCTCGGCGGCCGGCAAGTCGAGCCCACGAGGCCGGATGAAGGCCTCGACGAACCGTCGCGCCCTCTCGTCAATCGCCATCCGCCCGCTGAGCAGATCGGCAAGCTGCGCGTAGTGTTCGGGCAGCGCACGCGCGACGTGTAGCAGTCCGCCGTTGACACTCTGCAGGTGGCGGAAATGCAGTGTCCCCTCCTGCGTGCCAGCGAATTCTTCGTCCAATACCGTATACACCATGCGGCCCACGATGCCCGACTCGATCAGCCCGCTCGTGTTCACGCCGACGACTGCCGCGCTGAAAAACATTGAGTCGAAGTACTCGGCGCGCGCGTCGCGATCGACAGGGTTGGCACCGCCGCGCGGGAACACCGACACGTTCCCGAATCGCGACAGATCGACGTCGGCCCACTGTTCCACGTTCTGCGGATGCGGTCTGACCAGGATGCCTGCCTCGCGCAGCTCGCGGACGCTGCTAGTGCGTATTCCGGCAATCCAGCGCTCGACAAAACCGACTTCATGCGGCGTGATGAACGGCGACGAACAGAGATAGAGCAGGAACGGACGCTCCGGCCTGAGTTGCGCCTTCTCGCAAAACACATCGTGAGTGACGCTCGGAGCCGCGGCGAACCAGTGGTCGTAGGCCGGAGCGCCGGTGATGGCCACCCGTTCGGAATCGATCCCGTGGATCGTCCGAAGCTCCTCGCGCTGCGCGCCGTTCCAGACGACGACCCGATCGGGCACCGCGTGAATCAACCCCTTCGTCGTCAGATGATCCCAACTGCCGACGCACAGTACACTGCGGACACCGAGGCGACGCGCGCCCCGCACGTACTCCCCCTGCTGCGATCCGAAATACAGCAGCGGCGTGACGAGCACCAGATCCGGGCGCTCGGCGTCAAGGAAACGCAGCACCTCGGGCGCAATCGGCAGGGTGCGTTCGACGCCGCGCGCGACATGGCCAAGGGCCTCGAGGCCAGGCCGGCCACCGAGCGCGGACACGCGGGCAAGTACCGCCGCGACACCTGGCGCCTGTGAGGCCGCGCGAGCCGTCAGCTTCGGACTGGCCGCGTAACGCGGGTGCAGGTAGCGCCAGTAATCGAGCGACAGCCGCAGAGCACTCCCCAGCGGCTGCCACCGCGAGTCCTTGATTTTCGGTGCCTGCGCCACGGAAATCAACGACGGGAAATCAGCACACAGCGTCTCGACGGTCCGCGAGCCGCCCAGACTGTCGCCGCGGTCGGCGACCAACCGAAACCGGTGGCCACGCGAGGCAAGCGCGCGAATCGCAAACTCGAAATTGCGAAGGAAACCGAAGTGGCTGGTGGCGAAGAGAATCTTCACGAGATACGACACACGAGCACGCTACAGCGTGCGCGTACAGCCGATCGCTCCGGCACGAGGCCTCTTGGGCCCCGCGTAGCGGAGGTCACATGTTGTCGATAACCGCGGCCTCGGCGCGGCCGAAATACCAGACGCCCCCGGCGAAGACGAGCGTGATGACGACACCCGACGTCAGCAGCGGACCGACCGGAAACTCACCGACGCCCAGTATCGACCACTTGAACGTCTCGACGAGCGGGGCCATCGGGTTCACGTAGACGAGCCACCGATGTTCGGGCGGAACCTGCGACATCGGGTAGATGACCGGCGTCGCGTAGAACCAGAACCTGGTCACATAGCGCAGCCCGAACTTCAGATCGGGAAACCACGACATCCACACGCTCGTCCACAAACCGACCGAAACCGTAAAGAACACAGTGAGAAAGACGGCGACGGCGCCCAGCAGCAGCCGTGGCCCGATCAACAGATACCATTGGTCCTGGGTCAAGAGATAGTAGACCGCTGTAAACACCAGCAACCCCAGGTAGATGGCGAAGTTCACGACGGCCGGCAGGATGGCCGCGAACGGCGCGATCAGACGCGGGAAGTACACCTTCTTCAGGAGGCTGCTGGACTGATCGAAACTGCGACTCACGAACCGCAGTCCCCGTTCGAGAATCATCCAGGTGCACATGCCGGTGAGAAAGAAGAGGAAGTACGGAACGCCGTCGGACCCGACCTCCAGCAGCGACCCGAAAATGAACGCGCTGATCCCGAGGGGTAGCAGCGGGCGGGCAAACAGCCAGAACACGCCAAGCTTCGTCCCCTTGTACATGCGCTGGACGGAGTTGATCGAGAAATAGGACAGCACCCTGCGGTACCGCCAGAACTCGTGGAGACGGTCGTGGAGACCGGCGCGGCTCGCGTCGATGATCCACTCGTCGGGGCCAAGCGCCTGCACTCCGCCGGCCGGCGCGGGCATCCACGCCATCGAGCCCTCGCGGGTCATCCGCCACACGATCTGGCCCATGACCAGTGCCGTCGCGCCGACGCCGATAGCCAGAAAGAACACCGACCATACCGGCGAGTACACGAACCCGCCAGTCCACGCGCCCATGATCATCGGCACCCCGCCTATCAGCCCCAGGCCGATGAGCGTGAATACGCCGACGACGCGATCGGGCGTGACGGGCCGCACGTTGGGCGCGGCCGGCTGCAGCGTCCGAATGATCAGAGGGGGACGCCCGTCAGCCGCGGCGACTGGAACCTCGTTCTCGAACGCGGTACCGAGGGTGATCTCGGGCGCCGATGCGCTACTCCACACGGACAGCAGCGCGGCAAGCAGCACGAGCCCAGTTGTCGCGGCGACCACCTCCGCCGACGCGTTGAGCCACGCTTCTCGTGTCAGTATCCTCATCCGACCAACATCCCCCTGACGTACGGCACCGCGAACCCGGCAAAAGGTCCACCGGCCGGCGCGAGAAGACCCGCTGAGCGTCTCAACTTAAGCAACAACGTGGTCTGCTTCCACCTGCTCGACCGACCATTCGAGGCGCGGCGAGATCAGCCCAACGCGCTTCGTCCGCCCAATCTTCGCTTTATCGCTCGAATACGCCATGAATGAGAGCGCTGCGTAGTTGACGAGCACGTATTCCTTCCCGCGCCGCACGATCACGAGACTCACGCCAGCCGTATAGTTTACGTCCGACAGAAAATTCGCTGGAATCTTCATGAGCGCGTCGTAGATCCCCTCGTTTTCCAGTTCGCGTGACTCCTCGTCGATCGCACGGAACACCAGTTCCCGCCGGACACGTAAATCCGCCGCGCAGCGCACGAACAGCTTAGGTCGATGGGTCTTGAACCGAATCCGAAGGAAGAAGGGCTCATTGACGTCCGGCGCGCCGACCTCTTTGCCGGCCGCCGACACGAGACGGACGGACATGATCTCAGCATGCCGGTTAGCGGAACGTCCCTTCTCCGACCTGGCAACATCGACCTGGGCCCAGCTCGTGTTCTGGTACTCGGTGACGACCTCTTCGGGATCGCCGTCCTTCATGAGCCTCCCGTGATCGAGCCAGATCACCCGATTGCAGACGCGCATGATCGCGTCCATGTCGTGCGACACGAACAGGACGGTGAGACCCTCGAAGCCCATCTGCTCGACGTGCTTGAGGCACCGCTCCTGAAACCCCAAGTCTCCGACGGCCAGGATCTCGTCCGCCAGGAGGATGCGTGGTCGCATCTTGACGGCAACCGCGAACGCCAGTCGCAGATACATGCCGCTGGAGTAGAACTTCAGCGGGGTGTTGACGAACTCCTGCATCTCGGCGAACTCGATCATCTCGTCGAAGCACGCCATCGCCTCGGCGCGTGGAACACCGGTCAGCGCCGCGTTCATCTCGACGTTCTCGCGCGCCGCCTGCTCCTCGTTGAATCCGGCTCCCAGCTCGAGCAGCGACACCACTCGTCCGGCACCCGAGACGCGTCCAACGGTCGGAGCGATCACCCGCGTAAGGATCTTCAGCAGCGTCGACTTGCCGGCGCCGTTGGCACCGATGATCCCGAGAATCGTCCCGGGCGCCACCTGCAAGGAGAGATCGCTCAGGGCCCAGAACTCGCTCCGGCTCCTTGGCACGGGCTCCTCCCTGGAGCCGTTCATCCGATTACGGATGCCCCGGATGAACTGGCGCGGTGAAAACCGCGCCGTCGCTTCGCCGGGAGGGGGTGCTACGTGGTAGCACTTGCCCAGGTTCTCGATGATCAGGTTGTTCGTCAGGTTGTTCATGGCGCGAAAACCCGAGCCAAGGCGTCCTCAGGTGACGTACTCGGCATCTCGGTCGGGGCCACGCCAACAGCGACTCGTGCGATCCGCCCGTCCCCGAGGAATCCCTCGTGAAGACCCCATTTCCGGACGTAGGCCGAGTGACGCCGCAGCTGCGCCGCAGCAGACATGATGGCCTCGTGATAGCTGCGTTGGGTCTGGCATTCGGTCCAGGTCCCGGCGAGCCACTCGGCCATCTCCCGGGTCGCCTCCAAGATTTCCTCCGGCACGTTGTCGACGTAGAGATATCTCCGCGTATCGCGAAGCCGACGATGATACTCGAGGCTGAGCAAGTCGAGATTCGTTAGCCGCCGCCCGTCACGCCTGTCCACGACTGTCTTGGGAAGAAACAGACCGGGTGCGCGAATCGGGTAGGCACTGATCGGCTCCGTGACATTAACGAGGAGAATCGGCGTATTCGTCAGGCAAACCATGTTCACGTAGGCTGACTCGCCGGCGATGATGAGGTCGCTACGCAACAGGCAGTAGACCTCGAGAAGATTGGTGCGCACCGGCGATGTGGCGAGGTCCACGACACCTGGGTGGTGGACAGGCGTCATGCTGGGATCGCCAAGGCGGATCACGGTGTAGCCGCGCTGCACCAGGTAGTCGACTGCCTGGAGATAGGATTCGATACGCGCGTTGCGTGTCTGGTCATCCCGACCCGTCTCCGGCTTGGTGTCCTGGATCTCATCGCCTCGCTTGTAGCCCTGCTCGCGCGCATGGATGCAGACCAGCCTCGCATCAGGCGCGATCCCGCACGCGCGCGCCTGCCTGGCGGCCTCCTCGCTGACCGCTCGATGCAGCTGCACGGGCACCGGCTCCCGGAGAAGGTGGCGCTCATAATACGGAGGTAGCAGACGCCGGTCGCGAGCGACCTGCTCGAGCGACGACCTGAGCCGCCCGCGAACCCCGCGCAGGCTGTCGCGAACCTGCCGGGGCATCCCCAGGTCGGCGACGTAGCGGTTAGCCTCGCGCACGAACTCTCGCTCGACCTGCTCGCGGGCCCCGTCGCGCCACCCGCGAACGCGGTCGCGGAACCTCCGCCACGAGAGCCAGGTCCGAAACAGCTTCTGAACGACTCGTGGCGGGCGGAGCACGCGAACCTGCGGACTCTCGAGCTCGAAGAGCCCGGTCCCGAGCGACGTGGAAGGCCGGACGAAATACGCGTCGGCTCCTTCCTGCCTGGCATGCGCGAGCGACATAACCATATCGAGCCCCAGATGCCCGTACTGCCGCTCGTTCGGGAGCGTGACGCGGATTCGCCTCGCGCCAAGCCGTACCGTCGCTGTTGCGAACGCCATCAGTAACGACCGCAACGGCCCACGCTCGTCGTGGCCGCGACTCTTACTGCGGTGTGCATACTCATTTCGTAATGGTCCGCAGAACGCGGGCACCGATCACGCGGGTGGTGACGCGAATCCTGTGCCACCTGTACCGCGTGCGACTGTGCACCCGCTTCGCGCCCTCCTTCCAGGGGTTCACGACGAGGCGACGCACCCGGTGCTCCACGCCGCGCTGGAGCTGCGGCAGCCAACGACCGGCGCGCAACACTACTTTCTTGACGCGGTACGGAAACGCCCACGCCTGCACGATCAGAAACAGCGGCGGCCGCGTCACGTACACCCACCAGGGTCGTCGATCGGGCATGCCGGCCACGAACCACGCCACAGGGTGCAGCAGCCATCGGGCCACCCACACGGGCAGAGCGTCCGGGTTATCCTTGCGTACGGGAAGGGCCGCGAGATCGACAATGGCCGACGCGAGTCGTGGCGTGGCGGGCTGATCCAGGCCGAACGGCCGCACAAACGACTCCACGAACGCGCGGCTCCGCTCGGCCTGCGCGAGACCGCCCCGCAACAGCGCGCCAAGGTGCGCGACGTGCTCATCGAAATCGCGGGCGGTCTGCGCGAGCCCTCCGTTCACCAGATGCTGAAAATGCAACGTCCCGGCCTGCGCATGCGCGAAGTCGGCCGAGGCGACGGTGCAGACGATGCGCCCGACGATCGCCGCCTCGATTTGCGCGCTGGTATTCACGCCCACCACCGCGGCGCTGAAATACAGCGAATCGAAAAAATCGCGCTTGAACTCCGGCGCGAAAAAGTCGACGCCGGGCGGCGGCCATACAGCCGTGTGCGGCCATAAGTCCAGCTTCAGACCGCCCCACTGCGTGGCGTTGCTCGGGTGGGGTCGAATCAGGATATTCGCGCCGGCCACCTGTTCGTCCTGTGCGGCACGAAGCGCCGTGAGCCACCGGTCACCAAAATCCGCTTCATCGGGTGCAATAAACGACGAGGAGCCCAAGTAGAGGATGATCGGCCGCGAGGGGTCGAGACCGAGCATGCGGCAGAACTGCTCCCGCGTGCGGCTGGGATTCCACGAAAACCAGTGGTCGAAAATCTGCGCGCCGGTCACGACGACCCGGTCGCGCGGAACGCGGTGCAAAGCGACGGCTTCCTCGATCTGGGCGGTATTCCAAACGAACACGCGATCCGGCGCCACGCGAATGGCGCCTTTGTTCGTCAGATTGTCCCAGCTGGCGACACACAGCCCGCAGGGGATGCCGAGCGCCCTAGCCGACTTGACGTAATCCACCTGGATCGAAGCCGGTTCGACGAGCGGCGTGATCAGCAGCACGTCCGGGGCCTGCTCCTTCAGGAACGCCGACACGGCGGGGCTGAGAGGAATCACACGCTCCAATCCGCACAACGTACGGCTGACGAAGCCGGCGAACCCGCTGCCGAGCCGTTCGACGCCGTGGAGGAACGGCCGGAACGTCCGTGGCACGGTGCGCTCCGCGCGCGTCCGGAGCGCCGATGCGTTCCGGTACTGCGGTGCCGCGTAGCGAAGCGCGTCGATCAGCAGGCGACTGATCTGCGCCGCACTGGCCCACACGCCGTCCTCAGGCACCACCGCGGGGCCCACGGTGACCGTCGCGACCTCGGAGGCGAGGGCCCGCCCGACCACGTCTTCCCCCATCTTGTTGCGTGCGACCTCCACCGCGATGTGGATGCGATGTCCCTCGGCGGAAAGCTGTCGCAGCACGCTCTCGTAGTTGCGCACGTACCCGCCGTGCCGCATGACGAACAGGATCTTCATTGCGTCGACAAGGCAACGCGCGCCACGCGCCCGTCGCCGAGGAATCCCTCGTGGAGACCCCATTTCCGCACGTATTGCGAGCTATGCCGTAACTGCGCCGCGGCCGCCATGATGGCCTCGTGGTAGGTGCGCTGGCCCGCCGATTCCGTCCAGTCACCAGCCAACCAGTCGAGTATTTCCCGCGTCGCTTCCCGTATCTCCTCCGGCGAATTATCGATATACAAAAACCTGCGCGTGTCGCGAAACTGGCGATGGTAGTCAAGCGACAGCAGGTCGAGACTCGTGAGGCGCCGCCCATCGCGCTTGTCCACGACCGTCTTCGGTAGAAACAGCCCGGGGGCACGGATGGGGTAGGCGGAGATTGGTTCAGTCACGTTGATCATGAGGAACGGGGTGTTCGTCACGTAGGTGACACCCAAGAGGCCCGATTCGCCGGCGATGAGCAGATGACTCCGGAGCAAACAGTAGATCTCGAGTAAGTTCGTGCGTGCCGGCGAAGTGGCGAGGTCCACCACGCCTGGGCAATGGATAGGCTTCATGCTGGAATCGCCGAGTCGGATCACGGTGTAGCCGCGTTGCACCAGGTAGCTAGCCGCTTCGAAGTAGGACTCGATCTGGGCGTTGCGCGTCTGATCGTCGCGTTCCTCGTGCGGCTTGATATCCTGGACCTCCCTGCCCAGTTTGTAGCCGGCTTCCCGCGCGTGAATGCACACTAATGGCGCGTCCGGCGGAATCCCGTGCGCACGCGCCTGAGCGGCCGCCTCCTCGCTCGCCGCGCGACGCAAACGGATGGGCACCCTCTCCCGCAGGCGTCGACGTTCGAAATATGTCGGTTGCTGATGCCGGTCCTGGGTGGCCCGCTCGAGCGAGGCCGCGAGCCGCCGCCGAACGCCACGCAGGCCTTCGCGGACCTGCTGCGGCATCCCCTGGTTGGCGACGTAGCGCGTCGCCTCGCGCACGCACTCTCGCCCGACCTGTTCGCGGACGTTGTAGCGCCACCTGTCGACACGGTCCAGAAGCTCCCGCCACGAAATACAGGCCCGCAGCAGTTCACGCACGGGCAGCACAGGGCGGAGCACGCGGACTTCCGGGCTCTCCAGCTCGAAAAGGCCGCCGCCCAGCCGCGTTGAAGGCCGCACGAAATACACGTCGGCGTCAGTCTCTCTGGCACGTACGAGCGACATGATGATCTCGAGGCCCAGATGGCCGTACTGGCGCTCGTTCGGGTGAGCGACCAACACTCGCCTGCCACCAAACCGCAGCGTGGTCGTCGTGAAACTCATGCGGTGATGCCGCGGACGGGGGTCAAGTACGTAGCACGTACTCGGTAGACATCCCGGCGAGCTGCGGCAGGTACGTTCGTCCCCACGCAACCATCTCGCGAAGACCCTCTTCAAGCGAGATTTCCGGCTCCCAGCCGACGTCCGTCTTAATGGCACTGCTGTCGAGCCAGTACCTTGAATCCTGCCCAAGGCGATCTGGCGTCACCTCACACAACTGCTCGAACGGAATCTCGAGCGCCTCGGCTGTCTTCTCGACGAGATGCCGGATGGAAATCGGCTTGGGCGGACCCGCGTTGTAGACACGCCCGAGTGGCGCTTTCTCAGACACGAGATGGATCGCGCGGGCCAAGTCGCGCGCGTGAATGTAGGACTTCTCCGCCCGACCACCACCCTGAAGCGGTAACTTCGTACCCGCGAGGCCACACAGCACGGCGCGAGGGATGACGCGGTGCAGCTGCTGACCAGGCGCGTAGGCGTTCGATGGACGGATGATGTTCATCCGGAACTTCAACGTGGCAGAGACCGAGAGCAGGTACAGATCAAACGCCGCCTTCGAAGCCGCGTACGGGCTGGTGGGCCTGATCGGATCGTCCTCCTTGGCCGGGTGCGCAACCGAGCCGTACAGTTCAGAGGTGCCGATCTGAATGAACCGCTCGAGGTACTGGCGCGACATCAACTCCTCGGACATCTTCACGAGGGCTGTTCCATTGGTATCGAAGAACCGCCACGACTTCTTCCAGGAGACCGCGCCCTCTCCCTGTGCGGCGTACGAAATGATGACCTCTGGCTTCACGCGATCAAAGAACTCAAACAGGCGATCCTGCTCGTGGACGATGTGAATCTGCTGATACTCGTACCGTGGGTCGCCTTTCCCAAGATTCAGTGAGAAGGGCTCCGGTTTTTCCGGATTACGGCCGACACAGATCACCCTCTTCGCGTTCGCGTGCTCCAACAGATAGAAGGCAGTGTGCACGCCAAATACGCCACCACCGCCCAGAATCACGTAAGTCTTCATCGGTCTCCTTGTTCCTCGTTAACGCTGGGGCCTATGCCCCCGCGCCACAGCTAACCTTTCGCGCAAGCCGTAGCGTGCTCGACCTGCTTGGGTCTGCGCGGCCTGTCACCGCCGCACCCCGACGGCCAGCGACCAGATGTAGTGGCACATCGGGTCGTACCCGGTGTGCAGCACCTCGTCGTTCATCCCGAACATGAACACGTTCCGGAAATATCGCTGCATCAGCGCACGCAACTCTTCCGGCGTCTTCAAGTTGATGTGCAACCCTTTGCTCTGCCGGCTCGCGTACTGGGCTGCCGTCTTGTTCGGCATTCCTGTAATCAGCACCCCGTCGTCTGGCAGACATCTCAGGATATTTTCGATCACGATCGATTCGGTGGCCGAATCCAGGTGCTCGAGCACGTCGACCCAATAGGCGGCGTCAACCTTGAGACTCGGCGACTCCTTATTGAGGTCTACCAGCACATAGCTGACATTGCACAGGTGCTTGAGCCGCCGTGCGTTGCCATCGAGCAGCCGCCGATCCCAATCCACGGCGTACAGCTGCTTGACCGTTTGTGCCACGAGCGACAGGCCGATCCCGTCCCCAGAGCCGATCTCCATGACGCGCTCGCTCCCCTGCAGCATCTTCGAGACGAACTTGTAGCGAGACAGCACGAACGCCAGGTGCTTGGGGTCGTACATGAGGCTGTACGATGTCCACGGTCCGAGCGGGACCTCCGGCGTATCGAAGAAGGACTCCATCAGGTCGCGGTACAAATCAGCGGCTCTCTTCGTGGTCGGCGAATCTGACATCAGCTACTCGAAGCAGACAAACGAGTGATCTCCCGAGTACCCGGTTCGATCGAACCACCACTGCCAGTCTTCGGGAGTGTAGAAACACTGGCACGTGAGCTGCCAGTACAGGAGGTTCACCTTTTGACGCTCGTCGTGGAAGGTGTCGACGACGACGTACTTGGCGCCGCGGCTAACCCGCTCGATTTCGCGGAGAGCTGAATCGAGCTCGGCCACGCGGAGATTGTGAAGCGTGTTGATCGAGACCACGAGATCGAAGCTCTTGTCCGCGAACGGCAGATGGGCCGCGGTACCTCGCACGACACGCGATCGTACGTCCTCAATCGCATGCTCGAGAGCATACGTGGAGATATCGAGGCCCGTGACCGACGCGTTCGGCACGGCCTGACGGAGGTCGTGCAGCAGGAACCCTTTCCCGCAGCCGATGTCGAGGACGCTCGTACCAAGCGGCAGCCGGTAATGCGCGGCCAGCCGAGCCGCCACACCGACCCACCGGCCGTCGTAATGATATCCGCCATAGCCGTACCGCCGGTCGCCATCCCAGTAGTCATAGTCGAAGCGGCGTGCGACCTCGGCGCATGCAGCCTTGTCGTACTCGGTGACGCGCTGGACGTAATCGCGCGGCGTGCGCGTGTGAACGGTCTGCAGGAAATCGATGTACGCCAATTACGGGATCACGGGAGTGAGTATCGCGCGCATGATCGCCTCGACGCTCAGGCCGTGCCGGCCGAGCAGATACGCGTGGGACCCGAACGCGTGGATGAACTCGTCCTGCAGGCTGAGGGTCGTCAGACGGCACCTAGCGCCCAAGTCCCATGCAATCTCCTTCACCTGGCCGCCCAGACCGCCGCGCGGCGAGTGCTCCTCAAGCACGACGACGGTGGCAAACTGCTGGAGCACGCGCGCGATGCCTTCGCGGTCGAGCGGCTTGAGCGTATGCACCGAGGTGACCGCCACGGTGGCGCCGCTCTCACGCTCGATGGCGTCGGCGGCGTCGAACGCCATCTTCGTAATCGGTCCGTACGAGAGGACGCAGACCTCGCGACCCGACCGGAGGCGACGGATTCTGCCGAACACAAATGGATCGACGGCCTGCGACGTCAGGTCCGGCTCGCCCGACTTGCCGAGGCGCAGGTAGACGGGCCCGTTGCGCTCGACGGCTGCGCGCGTCGCGGCGGCCGTTTCAGCGGGATCGCACGGCGCCAGCACGGTCATATTGGGCAGCGCGGACATGATCGCAACGTCTTCTTGCGCATGGTGCGTGCCGCCGAGCGTCGAGTAGGCGATCCCGGCGCCGATCCCAACGATTGTCACCGGAAGATTCTGATAACAGATGTCGTCGCGCACCTGCTCGAACGGACGATAGATCGAGAACGTCGCAATGGTGTACGCGAACGGCCGGCACCCGCGCAGCGCGAGGCCGGCACACAAACCGATCATGCTCTGTTCCGCGACGCCGACATTGATGAACCGATCCGGGAACTCGGCGCGAAACGGCGCCATGCTCGCCGCCGGCGAAATATCGGCCACGACGATGAAGACGTCCGGGGTCTTCTGCGCGACGTCGTACAACGTCCTGGCGAACTGGTCTCTCATGCGATCCCTTGCCGCAGCTCCCGAACCGCCTGCTGGTATTCCTCCGGCGAGGGCGACCGGTAATGCCAGATCGGCACGTTTTCCATGTAGCTGACGCCCTTGCCTTTCACCGTCCGGCCAAGCACCATCAGCGGCGCCGTTCCGCTCCGGCCGCGCACGGCGCCCGCGATCGCGGCGGTATCGTGGCCGTCCACCTCGCGGCACTCCCACCCGAATGCCTCGACCTTCTCCTTCATGGGGTAGAAGTTGGGATGGGTTTCGCTGGTTCGCCCGAGCGACTGGAAGCCGTTGAGATCCACCAACGCGATGAGGCTGGTGAGCCGCAGCGTGGGGGCGAGCATCATCATCTCCCACACGGAGCCTTCCTGCAGCTCCCCGTCACTCATCACCACGTACACGCACCGATCCTGGCCGCGCACCGCGTCGGCCAGCGCCATCCCGGCCGCAACGCCGAGACCGTGCCCGAGCGATCCGGTCGATGCCTCGATGCCAGGCACCCCGTAGTCCGGATGGGAACCAAGCGACCCTCCGGGCTTGCAGTACGCCTCCAGGTGTGCCGCCGTGAGAACGCCTAGTTCCTCCAGGATGACGTACTGCGATAGACAGCCGTGGCCTTTCGACAGGATGAATGTGTCCTGTGTCTCGCCATCGCGTCGCATCAGCTCGTGGTACACGGCATCGACGAGTTCGAGGCACGAGAAGGCGGGCGCGATGTGCAGCACGACGCCGCGCTGGGAGAGGTCCAGAATGCGGCGGCGGCACCGTTCGAGCGCGATCTCACGGCCTCGTGTCGACGTCCCCATAGTTCTTTTCTCCGTCAATGGGCCAGATTCGCTCGTCGCAGCAGCCGCCGGCCCGCCTGTGCCGCCCGCTTTCGCAGCTTATGAACCGGCCGCACCGCCGAATGCACCAGAACGACGACGGTGCGGCGCGCCCGCCGCAGCGCGTGGCGGCCCGTCCGCGTCGCTCGATCCTGAAGCGTCCGGATCGGCCTCGCGGCGCGCACGACGGCGCGCGTCATCCGTTTGGCGGACAACGTCCTGGCCGCACGGCGAAGCTGCTTGCCGAACGCGCCAACCCGCCGCCGAAATGGCCTGACGCGGCGGGATGTTCGATACGCCCAGAGAGCCGCAGCGCGCAGTCGAATCGTGCGCTTAGCGAAGCGGGCCGACTCCTCTTCCACCGAATGCCACGCGGGGCCGATGTCACCGGCGTGGAGTCGAATCGGCGTCCGCCAGTAGGACTGCTGGTGCGAGTCACAGCGACAGAGATATCTCGCTGTCGGCCAAGGGGTGACCCTACCCGGGGCGGTCACGGTGGGCCCGGCGTCAACGGGCGAGATTTCGAACAGGACGAACTCGTCCGAATCAGACACGACGTGAACCTGATCGCGATCCGGACACGCGTGCGCCACGTAATGATGGTCGATCGTCTCAACCGGAAGCACATCGCGGCGAAGCGGATCGACCATCAGCGGGTGCAGGTAGAAGCACCGCGAGAGAATGCCTTCACCGGGCACGTTCCAATAGACGCCTACAGGACGCCGAGGTCTGGACTCGCTATCGACCATGTGGGAGCGCGTGGACACATGCCAATGGCCGAGTGCGAGAGCAACGAGCTCGCGCGGGGGCAGCGCGGGAACGCCGCCTCGTGCGTGCAACGCTGCAAGGAACGTCTCCCGCTGCACCCGGAGGCCGGCGCAGACAACTGCGCGGGTACCACCGCTCTGTCGCCGAACAGCGGCGGCTAGCGTTCCCTCGCTCATGAAGTGGTCTGGCGCAAGGAAGATGACGGCCGCGCCAGAGTCAGCGGCGTTCCTGAGCGCCTGGCTGTGGCCAGCGGTCAACCTGACGAATTGATCGTCAGATACTCTCGACAGCTCTGGTGCGACCACCAGGTCCACCGGAATCACATCGTTCGCCTGCTTGAGCGCCGCACTGGCTTCGAGCAACTCGAGGTCCTCCGCCGTCGTGAACACCCGATAGCGCGAGCCGGGGGGCAATGCGCCGAGGTTGCCCGGCGTCAACTGGTTCGGCACGGCCACGTCGAGGAACAGCTCGATGTACGCGCGGCCCCAGACGACCGTGACGACGTGAAACGGCGTGGGTGGGGCCGCGCCTGGCGATATCGGTGTCAAAGTCGTGCTCGTCATCACCTCGTCAGGAGCGCAACGGAGCGGCGCGCACGCCTCCGCGCGCGGCGCACCACGCGCGCCGACCGCTTGCGAAGGCGAAGCTGCTTGACGGCTCGCGCTGCCGAATTCGTCAGTCGCACAGCGGAACGGCGCAGCTGCCGTGTCGAGAATGTCTTCGCTGCACGCCCCCAACGCACCTTCAGGTAGCGAAATGTCAGCCATCGGCGCGCGGCCCATAGTCTCGTGACCTGGTCCGCAAAACGCGCTGAATCCCGTTCTACTGAACTCCAGGCAGACCCGACGTCGCGAACGTGAAGCCGAATCGGTCGAGTCCAGTACCACTGCTGATGTGCGTCACAGCGACTCATCATCGTCGCGGCTCGCCAGACCAATCTCCTTCCAGGGCCAGTCCCTATAACGAGCGCGTCGACATTTGACATTTCGAAAAGGGAGAGCTCGTCCGAATCTGAGACGACGTGGACCTGGTCGCGAAGCGGGCACGATCGTCGCACGTAGTGTCCGTCAATCGTGCCCTCGAGCAACGCCTCGGGACGAAGAGGATCGACCATGACCGGATGTAGTCGGAAGTACCGTGCGAGGATACCTTCTCCGGGCACCGTCCAAAATACACCGGCCGGTTCAAGTGCGTTGCGGTCGCGGTCGACCATCTGGGAACGCTCGGCTGGGTGCAGATGGTCGAGCGCCAGGGATACCAGATCGCGTGGTGCCACGCCGCGAACACCTCCGCGCGCATGAAGCGCGTCGAGAAACGCGGCGCGCTCCACGCGGATGCCACTGCACACCACGGCTCGACTTCCTGCCTCGTGTCGCCGAAGCACTGCGGCAAGAGCTCCCTCACTCATGAAATGATCGGGGCACAGAAAAATGAGCGCCGCACAAGACTCACGTGCGTCGGCTATCGCACGACGATGACAGATCCGAATCCGAGTGAACTTGTTCCTGGATAATGCCGACAGCTCGCGGACGACGACCACGTCTACCAGCATCAACTCGTTGACCTGACGCAGGGCCCGGCTCGACCTCAACACCTCGGCGTCGTCCTTTGACGTGAACACCCTGTAGCGTGAACCTGCAGGCAGGGCGCCCAGATTCCCGGGCGTCAACTGATTCGGGACGCACACGTCGAGAAACAGCTGCCGGTAGTCCTTTCCCCACACTGCGGTCACGACATCAAAGGACCGCGCGCGTGGTTCAGTCGCGTCGCGTGTGCTGGACATCCGCGTCACTCGTGTTCGCTGCGTAAGCACGCCAGGCGCTCAACGCCTGATCCCAGACATCGATGAGAAACTCGGGCACCTCGAGCTCCCGTGCCCGGCTGCGAGGAATGAACTCGAGAGCCTGTCCTTCCTTGCAGAAGACCGCCTGATGTCCGTCGTAGGTCTCCCAGTAGATGGCCAGCCGCAACGGAGGCGAATGCGGAATGTCATCAACATCGAACTCGGTGAGGAAGCGCAGGTTTTGGCAGCGGTACTCGGTCTCCTCGTGGAATTCTCGCTCGGCGCAGGGAAGAAACGCTTCTTCGTCTTCACAGTGACCGCCCGGTGGTACCCACAGATTCGCGTGTGGCAAGCCCGGTTTGTCGTCGCGGTGTTGTAGCAGCACGGCGCCGTCCGGCTCGCGCAGCAGCACCACCGCGGCCACCCGCTTGCGCCCGGTCGTCACGCGACAGAGACGTGACCACGCCAGGCCGCGGCAAGCGCTTCGTCGCGGGACGTGAACCGAAAGTCTGGAAACGTGCGAAACAAGGCGGTCGGATCGTAGTGGCGGTGCAGGATAGGAACGACCGCTCGCGATCGGCCCTCCACGACGACGTCTCCCGCAATCGCCGCCACTTTGTGCGCAAGATCTCCGAAGCTGATCGACTGTCCCGTCACCACGTTCAATGTGCCCGACGACCGGTGCTCGAGTACCAGCTGAACGATCCGAACTACGTCATCTACGAAGACGTGGTCGCGCTGTTCCTCCCCTTCGCCGAACAGCGTGATGTGCCGATCGGCGGCAGCGGCGCATATGAAGCGGTTTGCGCCGTAGGAGTTGTGTGTGTCGCCCGCCCCGAAAATGAGTGTCGGACGGAGCACAGCTATCGGCGTCTCGGTGCCGACCGCCTGCATCAACATGCGCTCGCGCAGCGCGTGCATCGTGCCGTACAGACTGGGAGAATCCGCTGGGCCGCGCTCGTCGATGAACGGTTCGGTCTCGCGGTAGACGGCGTCAGAGCTGATGTAGACGACGTGGCCAGGGCGCACCTTGGCAAGAGCGGTGCAGACCTGCTCCGCCATGCGAAGGTTCGCCATCAGCGCGTCGATGCCCTTGCCCTTGTCAGGCGTGATCGCCGACAGGAACACGACGGAGTCGCCCTCCCGCAACGCGGACCCGAGCGCGCCGGCGGCGCCGGGAGCCGTCAGATCGACGTCGCGCGATCCAACAGCATGTACAGGCGTTCGCGCCGACTCCAGCACAGCGCGGAGCCGCGATACGAGAAACCCTTGCGCGCCGAGCAGCACGACGCGGGTAGGCCGAAACGGGGAGGTCTGACGGGTCAGCATGTTCAGTCGAGCGGTGGCGCGCCGAGCCGGTGGTAGCGGAATCCTAGGGCAGCGGCGCGGTCGGCATCGAGCACACCGTTGGGATCGATGAGCGTGCGACCGCGCATCGCGGCCGCCACCCGGTCCAGCGGCACATCGCGGAAGTCGGGCCAGGGCGTCATCACGAGCAGCACGTCGGCATCTTCACAGGCAGAGAGGGGATCCGGCGCGGTCGTCACGCGACCTCGGAGACTCTTGGGCAATTCGACCGCCGGGTCGTAGGCCGACACCCGCCGCCCACCCACCGCCTGGAGCAACGCCACGGATGGCGAATTCTTTGTGGACGCTGTGTGCTGCTTGTACGCGAGTCCCCAGACCGCAAGGCTCGCGTCCGGCGTGCGCTCGAAGACATCCGATCGCAGCAATCGCAGTGCCCAGTCGCGCCGGTAAGCGCTGTTAGCACGCCACGTATCGATCATTCGGGTGTCGGTACCACGCTCTGCCGACGCCCGTTTGATGGTAGCCAGATCACGGCCAAGATTTCCCCCGCCGAAGCCGAGCCCCGGATCGAGATAGGCCTTCGGTCCGATGCGTGCGTCGAGGCGAAGCGCCGGCGCGATCTCGCCCCAGTCCGCGCCGACGCGTTCGCAGATCTCCGCAAGCATGTTCGTAGTCGAGAGGGACGAGACGAGGAAGAAGTTGATTGAGATTTTCGCAAGCTCGGCGCTCTCGTACCGCATGCGCAGCACAGGACAGCTGAACAGGCCGAGTACCTCCGCATACGCCGCCGGCAGCGGCGCCGAAGGATCCGCGCATCCGACGATATACCGCTCCGGCTGCAGCGCGCGTTCGACGGCCAGGCCGAAAATGAGGGTCTCCACCTGGTAGTACAGCGCGGCGGGGTGCGTGGGCGCAGTCACGCGCGCGCGCGCCAGTTCGCGCGTGAAGCCCGGTGGCACCTGGCTGAGCACGACAGTCGTCGCGTGCGCGCCTAGGTGCGGCCACACGCCATCAACCAACGCGGTGAACGGGGCCAGATCGCTCTGCCCGGCATCGTCAGTCGCAACGTCGAGCGCGACGTACACCACGTCGCAGGCGAGAAGATCCCCGGCCTTCGACGTGAAGGGCCGGGCGCTGTGGCGACGCGAGTAGCTCCGGGAGTTCCGGCTCCACGACAGGCGGATTGCCGTGCGCGATGGCGTCGACGAGCGTTGCATCCGGATCGAAGGCAACCACCGGCACGCCCCGTGAAGCCAGCGCGGCGGCGGACACGAGCCCGAGATGTGACATCCCGGCGAATCCAACCCGAGGTAGCATCGCTGTCATCGCGCGCCGGACGGTCGAAATACCCGGCGCGTTGCCCTCAGTAGCGTCTTCCGAAGAGTCTTGGTGGAGCGATGCGTCGCGATCCGCACAGGGCGCAGGACCTGCTTGAGGGTTACGCGCGGCAGACGCCGGCGCCACGCCCTACGGTAGCGCTCGCGCCGCTGCCTGGTGCGTTCGAGGAACTGAAAGCAGCGGCGCGCCATCCGTCCGTATCGGCGAAGACGCAGCACCTTCTCGGTAAACGCATCGGCCGCGGCTGCAGCCGCCGACCATCGTTCGTCGAACTCCCCTGTGTGGAGGCGGACGGGATGCTGCCGCCAGTAACCGACCTGGAGGTCGCCGCACACAGCGGCGACGGCCGCTGCCCGCCACGCCGAGGCGCCGGCTCGCCCGCCGGCGACGATCGACCGTGTCGCGGTGGTAAGTTCGAACATCTGAAGCACATCGGAATCGGACACGACATGCACGCGAGCAGCATCCGGGCACGCCTGTTCGAGATAGCGGCCGTCGATCGTCCGTCTCGGCAGCACGGGGACGATCGGGTCGACCATCAACGGGTGTAGATGAAGACACCGCGCGACGAGCCCTTCGTTGCCGACGCGCCAGTAGACGGCGACCGGAAACTTACTAAAGGAACGCGCGTCCGAAAACATCGACTGCGTGTGCGGGTGCAAGTGCGGAAGCGCCATCCGCACGAGCTCGCGCCCGGTAGGCGCGGCTACTCCTGCCGTGGATTCGTCGATGGACCGCAGGAACGATTCCTTCGCCAGCCTGAGCCCGGTGTTCACGACTGCGCGGTGGCCTGCACGGTGCAACCGCACGACCGCGGCCAGCGAGCCGTCGGAGAAAATGAAGTCGGCGGACAGGAAGATCAGCGCCACCCCAGCGTCCAGCGCGTCGGCGACCGCCTGCCGGTGACATGCGATCATGAGATCGTGTCCTGGCGCGGTACCCATCAGCCGGTCGATCGCCTCGACGGCGACCACGTCGACCGGGATCACCTCGCGCAAAGCGTTCACCATCCGGTGCGTCCGTAGTTCGTCAACGTGTACCGAAGCGGTCAGGATCCGGTATCGCGATCCGGGCGGCAGTGCCGGGACGTTGCCGGGTGCGAGCTGGTTTGGAAGACACACATTGAGGAAGACGTCGAGATACTCGCGTCCCCACACGTGCGTCACCGCGTGGAAAACAGCAGAAGCCGGCCTGTTGAACTTGGTGTTGGTCTTCATCGTGAGTGCATGCCGACGTGCCGGAGGAACTGACGCGTCGTCTTCCGCCAGGTTTTGCTCGCACGGCTTTTCGCGAGCCGCGCCGGACGGAGAATCTGTTTCAGCCGGACACGCGGCAGACGGCGGCTCCAGGCCCGCCTGTACTTGTCGTGGAGCTGTCGCGTCCGCTCGAGGCACTTAAACCATCGAGGCGACCGGATCCCGAATGGACGGTACCGCCACATGACGGCCCGGGTAAACGCCTCAGACGTTTCACCAATGGCGACCCACCGTTCATCGAGGGCTTCGGTATGGATACGGACGGGGTGCCGTCGCCAGTAGCCGATCTGAACCTCGTCGCATCGAGCCATGACGGTCGCGACCCGCCAGACCGAGACACCAGCACCCGTGGATCTCAGCGCGCCGATGTCCACGAGCGCCTGCCGGTTTTCTGGCGGCGCGGTTTTGCCGCGCGTGTGACCGAACCGGTCCGCCTCGGTGAGCTCAAAGATCACGAACTCGTCCGAATCGGTCACGACGTGCACGCGCGCCGGATCGGGGCACGCTCGTGCGAGAAAGTCCGCATCAATCGTGCCCTTCGGCATCACGTGCCCATTCATGGGATCGATCATGATCGGGCGCAGATGGAGGCACCGTGCGAGGAGACCCTGCGTGCCCACAGGCCAGTAGACACTTACGGGGAAGGTGCTGAACGCCCTGGCGTCCACGAACATCGAGCGCGTGTGCGCATGCAGATGCGGAAGCGCCGCGCGCACCAGCTCGCGCGCCGGCAGCACGCCTACCGCACGCTCGGAGTCGTCCATTGCCCGGAGAAAAGCTTCCTTCTCCAGTCGAAGCCCCGTGCACACAACTGCGCGGTATCCCGCCCGGTGCCGCTGCACAATCGACGCGAACGCCCCCGCCGAGAGCACGATGTCTGGAGCAAGAAAGATCAGCGCCGCGTCTGCGGCGAGCGCGTCACTGATCGCCTGACGGTGACACACGGTCATGAGCTCGAATCGACGGTCTCGTCGCCGCGTAGGGCCGGGCTGATCCACGCCCTCCAGCGCCGCAACCGCGACGACGTCCACGGTAATGGTTCGAGCGAGCGCCTGCACCATCGGATGCGCCTGCACATCGTCGACGTGCATCGCGCGCGTCATGATCCGGTACCGCGACCCTTCGGGGAGCGCCGGAAGATTCCCCTCGCCGAGCTGGTTCGGAATGCACCTATTGAGGAACAGGTCGAGATAGTCGCGCCCCCACACGACGGTTATCGCGTGAAAAGCTGCGGAAGTCGGCCTGTTGAATTTCGCGCTCGCTTTCATGCGCTGTACGCGTTCACGCTGTCATGTGGGAAGGAACACACGTACACGGCGGTGAATACGCTTGGCCCTGACCTTCAGGGCCTTCTCCAGGCGATGAAACCAGAGCTTCGCCGGTCGCTGAACCTGTTTGAGTCGGAGCCTCGGCCGGCGGCGCTCCCACGCCGTCATTCGGCGCTCGCTCCACCTCCGGACACGTTCAAGTCGGAATCGCCGACGTTGGCGATACCACATCTTCGAGTAGCGCGCGCGACGCTTGCGTAGACGACCGACCTGACGGGACCAGCGACGTGCCAACCTGACGTACGGCCGCCTGCGCAACGTGCCGTGAGCAAATGTTTCAGCCGTAATCGTTGCTGCGGTCCATCTCTCATCGAGATCGGAGACGTGCACGTAAATGGTCCGGCGCCGCCAGTAATCGAGCTGAAGCTCGTCACATTTCGCCGCCCTGACCGCCACGCTCCACACGGACGCGCCGGCGCTGCCTCCAGCCGGCACAACTTCCCGTTCCACTGTGGTGAGCTCGAACATCTGGAGTTCGTCCGAGTCGGTCACCACATGCACACCTGAGAAATCGGGACATGCCTGCGCGAGATAGGGGCCGTCGTTGGTCCCTCCAAGAAGAGGTAGCGGTCGCGTCGGATCCACCATCAAGGGGTGCAGATGCATGCACCGCGCGAGCAGCCCGTCGCTGGCAACACGCCAGTACACGGCGACAGGAGCGTCACTGAACCGGCGCGCATCGGCGAACATCGACTGCGTGTGCGGGTGCAGGTGGGGCAACGCCATGCGCACGAGATCGCGCGAAGCAAGCGCGTCGAGAGGCGCCCCCGAGCGGTGGAGAACGTCGAGAAACGACTCCTTGACCAACCGCAGTCCTGTGTTGACGACCGCGCGATAGCCTTCGCGGTGCCGCCGCACGACGGCCGCCAACGCATTCTCCGAAAAAACGAAGTCGGCCGACAGCATGATGATCGCCGCGTCCGCCTCCAGAATGTCGGCGATCGCTTGCTGATGACACGCAATCATGGGTTGGTAGCGAGCAACGGTGTCGAAAGACCGGTCGAGGGCGTCGACGACGACTATATCGACTGGAATCACCTCGCGGAGTGCTTGCACCATCGGATGCGCGTCTAGCTCGTCGACGTGTATCGAGCGTGTGAGAATCCGGTACCGCGAGCCACGAGGCAGCGCAGGCACGTTGCCAGGCGCGAGCTGGTTCGGAATGCAAACGTTGAAGAACAGGTCGAGATACTCGCGTCCCCACACGTGCGTCACCGCGTGAAATATCCGAGATTGGGACCGGTCGATCGGGCCGCTTGTAGTCACAGGTTCGTTCTGCTACTCGCCGAGAAGTAAAAGCGGCGAATCCGCTTCACTCTAAGCTTCCACGCCTTTGCTGCGCGGTGAAACAGCATCTTGACCGGACGGCCGACCTGCTTGGCGGTGACCGGCGGCCGCATGGCCTTGCCCAGGTTGCGGCTCAAAGCCTCACTTTGCCGGCGTACCCTCCGGACGACCCACGGATACCGCCGCCGCGCTTTGCGGAGCGCCGTCTCATACGCGTCCTGGCGGCGGCGCAGCATCTTGAGCCATTCAAACATCACCACGAGCACCGGCCCACAGGGACGACAGCGCTCGAAGCGGCGCGCGAACTGCGACGACGCTGCCTCGACAGCCGTCCATCGTTCGCCACCCTCGCCCGCGTGGATCCGAATCGTGTGTTGTCAGTTGGATAGCTGGTGGCGGTCGCAGCTGGCTGAAGCCGCGGCCAGTCGCAGCAGGGATACGCCATGGCGCTGGATCTGGCGGCCGATGGCACGGTCGACTGGCGACAGCTCGAAAACAATCAGCTCGTCGGAATCGTCGACCACGTGGCACTGCTCCAGGTCCGGGCAGCAGTCCCTCACATAGTGGCTGTCGATGGGCCCGCCCGGCAGCGCGGTCCGGCGCACCGGGTCGACGAGCATCGGGTGCAAGTAGAGTGATCGCACGAGAACGCCCTCCAGCGTTTCGCCCGACCACACGGGCCAGTGCACGGCAGTGGGATTGTCGCTGGTGCTGCTGCCGTCAGCCATCAGCGACCGGGTCCACGGATGCAGATGGCGCATCGCCAGCCCCACGAGCTCGCGTGGTGCGAGCGCCGCACTCCCGGCGCAGGCCGACAACTCCGCGAGGAGCGCCTCTCGCGAGAGCCGCAGGTTGGCGGTCAGCACCGCGCGCGCGCCGCCGGAATGGAGCCGGACGAGACCGGTAATCGTTCCTTCGGCAAGCACGAAATCTGGCGCGAGAAAGATGAGCGCCCGCTCCTCGATCGCCGCGTCGGCGACAGCCCGACGATGGCAAGCGATCATCCTCTTGTGCGTATTCCAGCGTTCTCGAGGCTTCGCTGACCGATCGGCTTCCGTCATGTCGACATCGACAATGTCGACCGGCAGCACGCGGCGCAGCGCGTCAAAGCGAGGGCTCGCCTCGAGCCTGGGGACGTCGGCGCTCGTCGTGAACACCCGGTACCGCGACCCGGGGGGCAGGGCCGGCAAATTGGCAGGCGAGAGCTGATTGGGAATGCAAACATCGAGAAACAGCTCGATGAACTCGGCGCCCCAAACCGCCGTCACCAGGTCGTACCTGGTGGCCGGTGCCGCATCGGACGTCACGCGAGCATCTCCACGCCCAGCTTTTGTCCCAACTGGTTCAAGACGCCATTGATCCAGACGTCGTTGTCGATGTTGGTGCTCCCCCCTCCGGCGCACAGCTCGCGAAAGTGCGCGTACTCGATCGCCCACGTCGGATCCTTCTGCTCGATCGTGTCGACCTCTTCGTCCGGCCTGCCGCTCGGCAGCACGCGGTTGTGCACGACAAGGGAAGTCGGGCCCCACTTGCAGAGGCCGACCACGTGAATGCTTCCCCATTCGCCGATCAGATCGAGCCCGAATGTGTTGCGCCACAAGAGCAACGTTCCTTCGAGCTTGAGCACAGGCGTAGAGTCAGGGAAGCCCATGAGGAAGTAGTCGTACGCCGCATTCTCGTATCGCTGGCACGTCCAGACCTGCGGCTCCCCCGCCGGTCGTCCGAAAAAGAACAGGCACAGATCGAGCATGTGCGACGCGAGGTCCGGAATCACGCCGAGGCCGCGGTCCCGCCACGACGAGTTCCGGACGTCGCGCGCCGTGCCGTTGCCATAGAACATCCGGCAGTGATACACCCGCCCAATCCGTTCCTTGTCGAGGAGGCGCTTGACGGCCGCCAGGTGCGGCTCGAATCGGTGGTTGTATGCCGTATAACAGACGGCGCCGGTGCGCGCCGCAAGCGCCTTCAACCGCTCCAGTTCGTGGTTCTCCGGCGCCACGAGCGGCTTCTCGACCAACACGTGCTTGCCGTGCTCCAGGAGGTAGGTCAGCAGCTCGACTTTCGGGCCGTCAGGGGTGCATACCAGCGCCGCGTCATACGAGCCGAGCGGCACGTCTTCCACGTGCTTGAAGTCGACCGCGTCACCCTGAGGATCGACGGTGCCGGCGGCGTCGGCGCCGGCCACAGCGAGGCGCTTTCGTCCCTGAATGCCGAGACCAACGACGATGACCTTCACGCGTACTCGACCTGCTTCTCGACCGCGGCAATCTTGCCGAGCACCTGCTCGGGCGTCACGGGCGTGTTGCCGTCGTGCTCGCACGCCACGCCGGCCGCCATCGTCGCCAGGATCGAGGCGATGACCGGCGATCCGGTGGCGCGCAGCGCCAGCGTCGCGTAGGCGAGCAGCGCGTCGCCCGCCCCGACCGGGTCGACCACGTGATCCGAGAAGGCGTCGATCGTGAAGAACGCCCGCACGTCCGGCAAGGGTGCCCGATAGGTCATGATGCCGCGCGCGCCCATCTTCAGGATGAGCACCTTGCATCCGGCACGCTTGTACAACTCGAGGGCGAGCGGTCGCACGATCGAGTCCTGGTCGGCCAGCGAGAACCGTGCCTCCTTCTCGTTTGGCGTGATCAAGTCGAAGTCGTGGAAGTCGAGAATGTTGCCCCACCGGCTCGCGACCTGACTGTCCGCCACGCGAAGCGGCCCCGATTTGAGGGCGCCGGTCATAGCCGGGATCGTCGCCTTGCTGAAGATTCCGTGACGGAAATCGCTGAATACGTAGGCGTCGACCTCCGTCGACGCGAGCGCGTCGGCAATCTGGCGTGCCACTTTGTCGGAAATCGGCCGGTTGTCTACGCGGTCCATCTTCAGCAACCGGTAGCCGGTGGCAATATACGCCGCCTTTTCCGTCGTCGGCCGCGTGGGATCGACGATGGGCAGGCTCCGGATGCCGTGCTTCTCCATCTCGGCGAGCACGAAGTCCCTCTGTGCGTCGTTGCCGAGGAGCGTCGAAAACGACGGCTGCGCCGCCCACGAAGTCGACCTGCTCCTCGAACTTGGACGCTCAGCGTCGGCGTCTTGCCGGCGCTGGAGCCGATCGGCGTGCAGTAAACATACGAATCGACAATCGTGTCGCCGACGACGTGCACTCGCAGCCCTCGGCACTTGTCGAGCGTCTCGCGCAACGCGCTGAATGTGACCGCCTCCGCCTCCATGAGGGCAAGCAGCTTCTCCACGCCAATCTTCGGCGGCTCCGACTCGATGAAGCGCGACGACGAGAAGACGAGATCGCCAGGGGTAAAGATGATCTCGCCGCCGTAGGCACCGAGGACGTCGATCTCCTTCTGCGTCTTGGGATGGACCCCGCGACCGGTGTACTCGTACCCCTTGGCGAAGTAATCCGGCTCGAGGAACGTGAGGTTCTCGAGCGGTGTCGGCTGCTCGTCGATGATCACGTAGTCCACGATCTCGAGCGCCGCGAGGTTCATGGCACGCAGCTGCTGCGGGATGAAGGGACGGTAGTTCGCTTTGCTGATGTACGCGTCGGAGGTGAGGCTGGCGACTAGGACGTCGCCCTTGCTCTTCGCGTACATGAGGTGGCGCAGGTGACCCGGGTGGACGAGATCGAAGGCGCCGTGGCACATGATGACCTTCCGGTCACGCGGCCGCGGCCCGATGATCTGACGCAACTGTTCGCGCGTTTTGATCTTCCGCCGATAGCTGTCGTGTGCCCCGTCCTTGGGCTCGATCATGTGTGCTCTCCCGAAAGCATCGTGAACCACGTTCTGGTCGCCTGCTCGATAGAGGCGGCGTCCCAGACCGGCGCCTCGCGCCAGTAATCGATCCGCCGGAGCATCTCCGCAACGCCGGTCTCGAACGAAACCTTTGGCTCCCATCCGAGGCCGGTGCGGATTTTCGTGATATCCGCCCAGGTGCAGTCCGGCTCGCCGGGACGCTTCGGCAGGTGCACGACGTCACCAGCCAACAGCTCCACGAGCCGGTTGACCGGCTGAGGATTGCCCGCCCCGACGTTGTAGACCTCCTGCCGCCGGGCCGATTCCGCCGCGGCCAGAAACGCCCGCGCGAGATCGGTAACGAACACGAAATCGCGGCGCTGCGTACCATCACCGACGACGGTGAACGGTTTGCCGTTCAGTTTCTGCGCGAGAAACACGCCGAAGACGGCGCCGTACGCGCCGCTCGTCTTGGCACGCGGACCGTAGGCGTTGAAGATCCGGAGCGACACAACGGGCAGGTGATACACGCGGCCCCAGTGCAGCACCGCCTGCTCGCCCTGATACTTGCTGAGCGCGTATGGATATTCCGGATTGATCGGCGCGCCCTCGGTGGTCGGCAGCTCGTCGGCGACGCCGTAACAGGAGGACGACGCCGCATAGACGAACTTGCGTACGCCCGCGGCACGCGCCGCTTCCAACGCATGTACCGTTCCCTGCACGTTCGCGGACATGTACTCCGTGGGACGCTCGATCGAGGGAACGATGTCGCCGATACCCGCGAAGTGAAAGACGAACTCCGCGCCAGCGAGTATCGACGAGTCTGCGGGGACATTGCGGATGTCCTCGGCGTGCACGTCGAGGCGGGGATGACCCGCGTGCTGGTCCAGGTTCTGCAGGCGGCCGCCGACGAGATTATCGACCACCCGCACGGCGAACCCGCGGTCGATCAAGAGGTCCACCATGTGGCTGCCGATGAATCCGGCGCCGCCGGTGACCACAGCGGTTCGTCCTGTGCTCATCTCAGCGCGAGCTGCTTCACCGTTCGCACGTTGATATAGCGGTCGTCGCTCAGGCTGTCGGGAAGCTTGCCGGCTTTGAAGGCCCTGCAGAGATCGCGCACCGCATCCTCGATCGTGCGCCGCGGCGCCCATCCGAGCTTCTGCAGAATCTTCTTCGACGACACGTGGTACGACCGCAGGTCGTTGCTCGGCGTGGTCTCGACGGCGATCGGCGCCTTGTCCGGGAACTCGGCCTCCACGACGTGTCGCACCTGCTCCGCCAGCTCGGCGACTGTGAAATTCTCGTACCCGGCGTTGAACGTCTCGCCGGCAATCTGATCGGTCGGACGATCGAGAAGATCGACGTACAACTCGGCGATGTCGTCGATGTGGATGTTGGGCCGCTTCTGCATGCCGCCGAAGACCGTGATCTTCCCCTTGTTCACCGCATGATTCGTGAGGATGTTGATCGTGAGGTCCAGGCGCATGCGTGGCGAGTAGCCACACACGGTGGCCGGCCGGATGATCACGGTCGTGAACGATGGCGACTGGGACCTCAGCAGAAGGGGCTCACTGAGCCCCTTGTACTTGTTGTAGTCGCTGACCGGCACCAATGGATGATCCTCGGTGACTTCCGGCGCGTCGCTGACACCGTAGACCGAACTGGTCGACGCGTAGATGAAGCGCCGTACCCCGGCGTCCACGCACGCTTTGACCGTCGGCTCGAAGCAGTCGTAGTTAATCGATTTGCTCAGCTCGGGATCGAGCTCGAAACTCGGATCGTTGGAGATGCACGCGAGATGAATGACACTGTCTATACCCTTGAGCGCGCTCGCGAACTTCGACGTATCGCGGAGATCGCCCTCGACGACCATCAGGCCGGGACGCCCCCTGGGCAGACCCTCGTCGCCGAAGAGCATCAGGTCGAACACAACCACTTCATAGCCGGCATCCAGCAGTTTCGGAACCAGCACGCATCCGACGTATCCAGCCCCACCGGCGACGAGCACCCGCTTCTTCAAGGAACCTCCAATGACACGCCTTCGCGCGCAGGCGCGGAGACGTTCGCGGCACCCGCCGCCGACTCCCAGCCCACGATTCCGAACGCGCTGAGGCCCCGGCGCTTCGCCGCCTCCAGCTCATGGACGATGTTCGGGTTCATGTTCTTGACGGCGTCACGCTGCCTAGCGCGGGATGCTGCTCATGGTGCGTCTGCATGGTAGAGCTTCGCCCTCTCGGTTACAGGACAAGGCCTGACCTGATGTCGAGGGCAGGCCAGTCCTGCCACGATAGCCAGTCGCGAACCGTCGATCAGCCTCTGTGCGCGAGTACACGCACCTGCGCCCCGTCCCTGGAAGGGCAAGGCGTCGCGATGTGTGCTGGAAAACCCGGACGAGAGATGATCAAACTGCTTGCTCGGCGCACGTGCGCACCCTACGAGCCGATAGCGAGCATGTGCCGTAAACCATTGTCAAATAAGGTGCTTGCTGCGATGGCTTACCGCAAACAAGTCGCGTAGAGTTTACCTCATACGATGATCCCGTTCAAGGCAGGCGCCCTGCGCCGGATCGAGGTAACAGGCTGCGAATCGAGGAGATAGAGTGCCTGGCCCGCCTCGCCGGAACAGTAGGCCCTCGGAAGTCCGCCGATCCGGCTTCCACCGCGCCGCCAGATCGGCCACTAGTTGATCGTGGTGCTTCTGCGCCGGTGTCCGCGCCTGACCCGGGTCGTCCAGCAGCGCCACCATATCCTCCACGGCCTCGCAAATTTCGTCCGGGGTGTTGTCGATCCACTCGTAACGGTCCAAATCGAGAGGGCCACCGACAAACGCCTCTGTCAGCTGCTCGGCGATTGACAGATAGCGCCCCCGAACACGGTCGAACACGCGCTTGCCGACGTACCGATCATTCCGACGGATAGTGTTGTATCCCAACCTCAACACGTTGACCGACAGACACGGAGCACCGGCCAGTTGGGCGAGGAAGTAGGGTCCCGAGTCGCCGGCGACGAAAAAGCGGCTGTTCAGGGCCGCCCAAAGCTCAAAGGCGTCCGTCCGCCACGGCGCCGTTGCAAGATCGACCACTAGGGGCCATCGGCAGGGCGTCATCGTCGAATCGCCAATCCTGATGACCTGATAACCGTGCTCGATGAGCCACGTGACAGCCGGGCGATACGTGTCGATGCGCGCGTCACGCAGGCGATCCAGATGTTGCTGGCGGACCGCCGGGCGCCGCCGATAGCCTGACTCGCGCACGTGCAGCATCACGATCGGTCTGGCCGGGTCGATGCCCGCCTCCTGCACAAGCTGGTCAGTCACCCTCTGTGGTTCCGGCCGAAGCCGCAGCCGGACCCTGTGCCGCTTTGAATCGGTCGCGCGCGCCCGCTCCCGCGCCTCAGCGAACACAGCGTGCCACGCGTCGGTTACTCGTCGTTCGTAGCCGTGGGACACGCGGCGGCAGGTGTGCCCGAACCGGTCCAGCGCCCTGTCGAGCCTTCGCCAGCCGCGCCGCCTCGTCCAGAGTTTCGCCTCTTCGATATTCGCCCGTACGCGAGAGGCGGCGTTGCTTACAAGCCATGTGATTGGCGCGCCGTACCGGACCGGCGTCGCTGCCCACCAGAGCACATGGAGGAGGCCCGCTCGCCAGCCTGATTGACCGATGATCCGTACATCAGGGCTGTCAACGTCGTATACCGCGGCGTTGAGCGGCTGTGCAGGCCGAATGAGGAACAGCGTGGCGCGGAGCGCGGCAGCAGATCGGATGGCCTGTTCGGCGTGACGCAGCAGGTTGCCGTACCCCGTGGACCTGCCGTGCGGCGTCGTCTGTGGGTCGCAGAGGAGATACCGTTGTCTCCCGAACCGGAAGTCCAGATGCTGCATTTCGGCAATTCAGACCAACGGCGGCGTCGGAATCCACGATACCGAGGGCGTGGCCTGTGCGACAGGCGCCATGCCACGTCCTCGGCCACGCCGCCGCCGAGGCCCACGAACACCACGCTGCCCGCCGGCACCTGGCTTGGGCTCAGGACGCGCTGCCCCATGAAGTGCTGCCCTTGCCGGTTGGGATCCTCGTCGACAAAAAAGTGCATCGCGCGGTCCACTTCGTGTGCGAGCCACGTGGCGGCAATGGAGCTGCCGAAAATCCCGAACGGCCGTCGGCCGGCCTCGGCACGTGCACAGCCCGCGGCGGCTCTGGCCGTGCGCAGCCACTCGAGACCCGCCGTGAGGTCCGCCGATGGGTGCACACCGCTGTCAACGTGATTGCCGACGGGCGTGATCACCGCGCTGATTTCCTTCACCACCCACGACTGGCTTGACGCGGCGATCGAATAGCCGGCCGCTTTGAAAAGATTCGTCAAGGTCGTCCGTGTGAAATGTGAACAAACGTGGCACATCGACATTGGGGCTGCACAACGGACAATCGTATTATCCGACCGGGCTTCGCCCGGCGCGCACGTCACATGGGCAACGCGGGCGCCCGCAGTGCGTCCCTTCGATGAGTCGTGACGAGTTCTGCGATTCAGTTGGTCTGGATCCGGGCCGGTCCCTGTTATTGTAGGGCTGTTCGTCGCCGTTTGTGGGAACGCTCCCTCAGGCATTGGAGCGCTCGAAAGGCAGCTGAAAAACGTGAATCACCTGGCGCGTCGAAGGCGTTACTGGCAAAGTGCAGCCGTCGGCCTCTTCGGCTTGACGACGCTCGCGTTCGCCTATTGGTTCACCTACGAACCAGCCCCTAGCGTTCGGGTACGGTGGCACGACACTGTGAGCCCCGAATATCAGACCTTCCTCGAGTCGAAATACCTGCTGACGGATCGCGCGGGTCCACACCCGGACGCGCGACGTTCGTTCGGGTACGCATTACTGGACACCCGCCGCTCGAACATCGAAGCGCTCGTCAAGGATCCAGCGGTGTTCGATACGAACGACATCGAGGATGAAGCCGGAGAATTTTACGTCCGACTCGGAACGGGCTACAGCGACAGATGGATGTGGCTCGCGCATCGCATGCCAGTCCTGCGGTACGCGCCTGTTCGATGGACCTTGATTCTTGGCTTGACAGCGATGGTTCTTCGAGGCGCCACTGGCCTGTGGCGCGCGTCGATCGAGCAAGAGGCTGTTGTGGCCGGCGATGCTCGCGAGGCCGCGATGCCTGTCGCGCGAACGGCAGCGGATTAAAAGATGAGGTCCGGGCGGCGTCGCGCCCCTTCGAAACCGATCCTCCGCGAATCGACAGTTCCAAGACTCCAGGTGAGGATACGATGCTCACTCGGAAGCAGTCCGTGCCTATGCGCCTCGGCGCGCTTACCAGAGACTCTCATCGCCTGAGCATCTGATCTCGACTCCGTCCGGCCGCCGCGCGTCGAGCACGGCGGCAACGCCAGCATACTCCGGCGCCTGTGCCGAACACCGAAGGCGGAGCCAGTCTGCGGGCGAGGGGCGCGCGCCGAGTTCGAAGAGCAGGCTCACTAGTACCTTGCCGCAGTGGTTTTGATCGGTTGCAACGAGGGTAGTTCCTCTGCCGACAACAACAGCTTGATCGTCCGGGGTTGGCGTGGAACCCGACTGATCAGACCGCGCCGCTCAAGCTCGACGATCATGTGGTGGACGGCCGGGGGCGTGACCTGAAAGAACCGTTGGAAGTCCGCTTCGGCCGGTGGCGTTCGGTGAAGGAGCGTGTACGTGTAGAGGAAGGCTAGGTACTGGCCCTGCTTCTGGGTGAATCTCGGTGATGAACGGCTGGACACGGGATCGGGAAGGTGATCCAAGATGTCCATGCACATACGCTATCGCATCACGCTGACCTACGATGAACAGCAACAGCTTCAGGCGCTTGTGAGCGGCGGCCAGGGGGCGGTTCGCAAGATCAAGCGGGCGCAGATTCTCCTCGCCGCGGACGCCACATCCACCGACGAGATGATCGCGCTCAACGTTGGTGTCGGCACGTCGACCGTGTACCGGACCAAGCAACGCTTCGTCGAGGAAGGACTGGACCGAGCGCTCCGCGAAGTGCCCCGTCCCGGCGCGCCGCGCAAGCTCGGCGCCAGCGATGAAGCCCTCCTGGTCGCGGTCGCTTGCTCACATCCACCCTCCGGGCGTGCGCGATGGACACTGGATCTCCTGGCCCGCGAGATGGTGCGACTCACCTCGCACGAGGCCCTGTCGGGCGACACGGTGGGTCGCCGGCTTGCCGAGATGGCGCTGAAGCCGTGGCAGGAGAAGATGTGGTGCATTCCGACGGTCAACGCCGAGTACGTGGCGCGAATGGAAGACGTCCTCGATCTCTACGCCGAGCCGCCGGATCCGCGGCGACCGGTCGTCGGCTTCGATGAAACACCCCGGCAACTGATCGGCGAAGCGCGTGTCCCGATTCGGGCCAAGCCCGGGAAGCCCAGACGAGTCGACTACGAGTACGTGCGCAACGGCACGGCGAATGTCTTCATGTTCGTAGACGTGAATCGCCCCTGGCGACATGCCAAGGTCACCGACCAACGCACGTGCGTCGACTTCGCAGAGTGCATGCGCGATCTCGTCGATGAGCACTACCCGGAGGCCGAGCGGATCCGTGTGGTGCTCGACAATCTTTCGGCACATTCAGCGGCAGCGCTCTACCACGCCTTCGATCCCGCCGAGGCACGACGGATTCTCCGTCGGCTCGAGTTTCACTTCACGCCGAAACACGCCAGCTGGCTCAACATGGTCGAGATCGAAATCGGCGTGATGGTCAAGCAGTGCCTCGATCGTCGGATCCCTGCCAAGGCGATCCTCATCAAGGAGATCGCGGCATGGGAGCAACGGCGCAATGACGAGAAGGCGCGCATCCACTGGATGTTTACAGTCGACCGTGCTCGCGAAAAGCTCGGCCGTGTGTATCCGCAACCCGCTGGTCGGGCCAAAGCCGCCGCGTGAACCGGTCAGATCCACTGCGGCGAGGTACTAGTTCGGATCGCCGGATTGAAATAGCCGCTTCCAGCGGCGTCGCTTCAACCTCCATGTCGTTTTGAACGAGCCCCGGCCGAACGGGTCGGCGCGTATTCGGGTTTTCGCCGCTTTCGATCAACCGAACGACTTCGGCGTGGTCGCGCACTGCAGCAGCCTCCGAGAGATTCAACTCGGTGTTGGGCCATCGCGGGTGATCACGGACCGTAGCGATCATCAGGATGGCAGCTTCCACGCTCACCAGGACCACGGCCGGAGCGGCCGCGGCGACGAGGAGCCACCTCAGACGTGTCAACCTCACTGCGATTACTCTTCGAACCATCGGGCCTGCCACGCGGGCTCGAATCGCGGCGCTACCGCTCTTTGCTCTAACGCATCTTGTCGCAAACGTTCGGCCATCGCACGCGTCTCTGGCGTCTGCATAAATTCCGCTGGCACAACGGTCCAGTCATTGCGCGCTTTGAACGCCGTGTACCGAAGGCTGTAATGTAGACCGGCCGTGCGTGTGGCCCAGCCGGCAGACGCGATGAGAAGCGCCGCGCACAAGACCGCTGTCGTGATCCGTCCGGTGAACGCGTCAGCTCGCATGAATCGGCGAACGGCCGCGTACGCCGCCAACGCGTACAATGCGCCAGCAACGCTTACGATATCCCCTTTCAGGTAAGGGTAAGAGAGGACGGCGTTGGCGACAAGTACGACCGCAAAAACCACATACAGCCGATCCGGGCCATCGCGGCTCGCGGGATCGCGCCAGCTCGACACCGCGGCCACGAGGATCAGGATGGTCGTGATCGACGAGGACACAATCGCGACCAGAACCCAGGGCATCACCTCACCCCTGAGGTAGCCGTTGGCGGCAACCATAATGCCCGCGCGTGGCTCGGAAAAGAGCACCGTGAGCACCGAAGCCAATACATTGTACGCGTAGAAGGGTAGCGGATTCTGTCCGAAACGCTCGAGCAGTTCATCGGGTTCGAGCATTCGAAGTAAGAATCCGGAGCTGCGCTCATCGAGCGCTGGAAGTCCTGTGGAGAAGGCGAACATTGCAGATACGCGTACACGCAGAGAAGCAGCGATACCAGGACAATGCCGCGCCTGGAGATGCCGCGCAGGCCACTCAGGCGCGCGGCAACGATCACAACCCATATCAACAGGCCGGACTCGATGACCAGCGCGGCGGCCGCGAAGATCAACAGCGTCAGAGGCGGGAGCTTCTTTGCTGAGCGGGCTAGGGCTTCGCCTGGGTGCCGCAGGCCGTGCCGCACACCGTCGGAGGCATCTTGATTTATGAAGGCGAGGAGGAAGCGTTCTTCGAAGAACGCGCGGGCTACTACTATGACGCTAGCGCGCGTGACTCCGCGGCGGCAAGGATGGAATGGGTGACCCGCTTCCGCCCGCGTGGGGGCCAACTCCTGGGTCTCAGGGCTCGGTTTCGGCGGCTGCCTGCCTGGCCGGGAGTACCAGCCGGCGCAACTCGATGAGAGGCGGGACCGCCTTCCAGTCAAAATCGAGGAACATCGTCCCGTCAGGAAGCTGGCGGGCGGGCGCACCGCCCAGTCCCCATCCATCTGGGTTGTTGTACGTCACGTGCCGTGAGGGCCAACCGAGCTTTCCCCAGGGAGTATCCGGCGAATGCTCGTGGCCGGCCTTCGAGATGCGAAAACTACCGACGTGGTTAACGTGATAAACGGGACCCTTGATCTCTTCGATTGGATGTCCGGACCCGTGCGCTTTCGCCAGAAAGTTCTGATCGATTCCAGCGCGTGCGACCCGGTACACCTCGTTGAACCCGCGCAGCCGCAGAAACGTCTCGCGGTCAGCCAGAAGGAAGTCGCCCGATCCATGGCTGAAGAGCGGCGGCCGTAGGACCGAGCGGTCGACCTGATTCGCAGGATCTTCAAGCGCCTCCCAGCTCAATCCACTCTGATCGACGCCGAGCTTGATGTCGTATCGCGGCGAACGATAGATCGTACCCTTGGCGAGTCGGTTACCCGCGAGCATCTCGACGACGGCCCGACCAAGCAGAATGTCTATGTTGCTCACCAGCACGAACGGCGCGGCCGCGCGCCTGATACCGACGTTCTTGGCGAGGTACTCCATATACCCCGCCCGTGGATTCTGCGTCAGCGCGCGCTGATACTCTGGCGCTACGACGATCCGTCGCATGGTCCGCTGCGTCAGATCCGGAAGGCGGGCGGCGAGCAGCTCCGAGAGAAACGGGCGCCCCGGGATCGGATCCCATTCGACGAGTACCACTTCGTAGGCCACGCCGTGTTCCGACAGGCGTGCGGCATTGAACCGCAGCGGCGTCAGGATTCGCTCGTCGACGTCGCCTCCGTAGTCGTCGTGACGAGCGGTGACAACGATGGAGACCGAGGGAAGCGTCACGGGTTGGTGATGGCCGCTTCGCGCGTGCGGCTGTCGAGCACCTGGAGGGCCGCCTCGATGAGATCCAGTTTTGCTTCGGTTGCCATGAGGTACTCGCGCGCGGTGATCGAAGCGCGCTGGACCTCCTCGAGACGTGCGCGCAGATCCCGCTTTTCTTCCGACAACGCCTCAGCGCGCGCCTTCCATTCACTGCCACGCACCTTCGCGTGCTCGGCGCCCGCTCGCATGCGCTCGGCCTCGGCCTCGGCCTCGGCCTTGGCTACGATATCCTTCCACTCACGGAGTTTCGCCGCGATATCGTCGTGCCGTCGTTTCCAGGTCTCGGCATCGGCCCGAAGTTTCGCGACGCGGTCCTCGAGATTCTTCACCTTGTCGGACATCTGCCGCGACTCGTTGGCGAGCCGCTGGAGCTGTCCGGCCGGGGCAAGGCCCACACCCGCCAGGGCTCGTCTGATCGTCGCATTCATGCCGTCGCTATCCTTTGTCGGTGTCTAGGTTGTGAGCGGCACCTGAATCGTGCGTCCCTTGCGCTATCATTAGCTCGTGGCCCAACATGCGTCTCCCGTCCATGGCCTGAGCGCGGTCCTGCAACAGCTACCGCTGCAGCCCGCCGACAGAAAGTCTCCCTCCGAGGTCACGCAGGCGGAGATCGAACTGCTGCTGGCCCGCGTCGCATCGCTCAGCGAGACACTGGACGGCGCGACACAGTCCACCGAAACGTTTCGCGTGGCGGCCCGCCTGCTGCTGGCCGACGTCGCGATGGTGACCGCCCACTTTCGCGGCGATAGCAACACGCTCAGCGAGCGGCTCGCGCGCGCACTCGAGGACGCGCAACGGGCGCTCGAACGCACCGTCGACCCGCCTGCGCCCGAGCGCTAGCCACCGGTCCCGGTGTCGCGTGCGCCACTATTCTATGACACGCCAGAAGTTTGCTCTTCGAACGTCCGCGTGGAGGGTCCCCAGCGGCATCACTGCCGTGACTCACGGGCAAGATGGGCGCTACAGAACACCGCGCGCAGGTAGAGCCTCGCGATGCTCCTCGATCACCCGGACCAGGATCTCGCCGAGGCCAACCGTAGGGACGTACCCCACCAGCCGGTTGATCTTCGTCAGGTCCGGCACCCGCCGCGGCATGTCCTCGAAACCGGCTTCATAGGCCTGATCGTACGGAACGAACACAATCTCCGACGTGCTGCCGGCTAATTGCTTCACACGATTGGCCAACTCGCGGATCGAAATCTCCTCGGCGTTTCCAATGTTGAAGACCTCACCGACCGCTCGTGGCTCCTCGACGAGCTTGATCAGCCCGTTCACGACATCGCCGACATACGCAAACGCGCGCCGCTGGCTGCCGTCTCCATGCACGGTAACCGGGGCACCCATCAGTGCCTGCCGGACGAAGTTCGGAATCACCATGCCGTAGCGTCCCGTCTGCCGAGGCCCGACGGTGTTGAAGAGCCTTGCGACGATCACCGGCAGCTTCTTTTCCTTCCAGTACGCCAGCGCCAGAAACTCGTCGACGGCCTTGCTGCACGCATACGCCCATCGGTGCTTATGCGTCGGGCCCATCACTAAATCGGCCTCTTCGCTGAACGGCAGCGCCGTGCTCTTACCGTACACCTCCGACGTCGAGAAGATCACGACGAGCTTGTGTTTCTTGGCCGCGTGCGTCAGCACGACCTCAGTGCCGTGCACGTTCGTCTCGATCGTACGGACCGGCGCCTCGACGATCAGCTTCACGCCGACCGCCGCGGCAAGGTGAAATACCACATCGGCCTGGTCAATCAGCTCGGCCGTGAGCCGCTCGTTCATGACCGTGTCAATCGCATACTCGAAGCCGGCGCGCCCTTTCAGGTGACGGATGTTGTCGATGGACCCCGTCGACAGGTCATCGAGAACGTAAACGCTGTGTCCCTGATCGAGCAGGGCTTCAGCTAGATGCGAGCCGACGAAACCCGCTCCGCCAGTGAGTAGAGCCTTCATTGACGCACCTCGATCCATTGTTGTCCGTTGAGAAACTTCAGTAGAGCCTCCGCCGCCGCGGCATGGCCGCGGGCGTTCCAGTGGCCGTCACAGGAGAAGGGATCGGGCTCCTCGGGATTCACGCTGCGCCGAAAGTGGGCGCCGAGATCGAGTAGCGGAAACGGCTCTCGGCCTGCGATCTCGGTCAATCGCGCAACTGCACGTCGATTGTCATCGGTATTGTCACTCGGTACGACAACAAGAGCGAAGCGGGACCCATCGGCACGCACCTCCTCTGAAAATCGCTCGATGACCTGCTCAGTGACCCGCCATGCCTGATCGAGAAGGACCTACTCCGACACTCGATCGGGCGCGGGCGCTTCGCTTTCGGAGGCAAGATAAACCCTGATGTTTTGGTACGCGCGGGACGCCCACTGTCCGATTGCACTCGAGCTCGCCAAGGTGACAAGCGGGGAGGTTCGACGGCGCTGTCCCGGTTGTGGATTCTCGGCCAGCTTGCCTCCGGAATCCAGCACGAGATACGGGCTGATGGAGGCCATCCCAGGGTCCATGCGCTGTTTTAGAGCCTGCAAATTATCCGCGATGTCGTTGCCGACGTAAAACATGAGCAACACGACATCGGACCGAAAAGTGCGTACACGCGCGCGGTAATTCATCAACTGAACGGCAGTGCCCGTGCTGCTCACTCCGAAATTGAGCACCTCCGCCCGCCCGCCAAGTAGCGCCTCGAGGCGACGTGACACGGTGTCCTCATCCGCAACGTGGAGTCCCTCGATGAACGAATCGCCGATCAATGCCACACGCGCACCGGCAGGCGTCTGGCTGCGTTCGCGATCGCGCATCCCGAACCGGTTGACGCGAATGCGTGAGATACGGGAACAGGGCGTCTGGAAGAACCCCTCCTGGGAGGCAAGCAGCGAAGGACCGGTCAGCGGATCGTTGTCGTACCGGAGATTGGTGAAATGCCCCGGAGGATGCCAGCCCGCAACACGAAGAGCCGTTTCGAGTGCAGCCAGAGTACCGACGAGAATGACAACGTTGAGCGCGAACAGGCGGATCCCTCTCCCCCGGCGTTTCATCATTTTTCGCAAGCGAGAATGTAGCCTGTCGTAAGAAAACTAAATCCACGGATCGGTTCCAGCACCCTGGCGACCGCATAGGCGGTCATCGGCATGAGACGCGTGACGGGGTACGGCAGAAGAAGCTTATTGTAGAACCTCTCGCCAGTAATCCTGCACCCGAGCTTGAGGAACAGATTCTGGAACTCCTTCGGTGTGTACCTGTCTCGCTCGATATCCTCCGTGGGCTTTCGCAGCATCCGCCGTGCAACATAGCGAGCCGGTGCCGCTGCGCGGACTACGTATGCGTCGAGACAGATCTTCTGAGGGATCGTGAAGACCAGCCGTGCGCCGGGCTTCGCCACTCTGATCGCCTCGCGGATGACCATCTCCGGATTGTCGAAATACTCCAGAAGCCCCATCCCGGCAACTGCGTCAAAGTGATTCTCCGGATAAGGTAGTGCCAGTGCGCTTCCCAGTCGAACCCTGAATCGCCCTTCGACACCAAGCTGCTCCAGATGCCGCTGGGCGACCTGAATCATCTGCGGGGCGACATCGACACCCTCGTATCGGGCCGTCGTCTCAAGAAGCGGCTCCATGAGCGCGCCGGTGCCGCAGCCAATATCGAGCAGGTGCTTACCCCTGAGGTCGCCGAGCAGTTCCACCGTCTTGCGGCGTCGGGCCAGAAAGCTGTGGCTATGCGGATTGGCTCGATTGTAGAGGTCCCCCCAACGGTTGTTCGCAGCGTAGGCGTCGAAATGAGTAGCGACGACGGCTTGACGGTCCGTGGAGTTCATGCCCGGATCATCCACGGTTGCGAGCCGGCGGTCATTTTGGCAGCCAGCACGCTGACAGGCGCTCGATCATCGATCGGTATCCGCGGCATGCGGTAGTCGTTGTCCACCTCCGCCCGACATCGCGCTTCGGTGGTCCACGCCGACGCGTATCCGGTGTCTCGGACCGCCTGTATCGTCTCGTTCGTATAATCACCGCTCGGAAACGCGAAGTGTCTCACCGGTCGCTGAGTCCATTCCTCCAGGAGCTGCTTCGATAGAGTGAGTTCCCTTGTCAGATGCTCCCCGCCAAGCTGCGAGAGCTTCGGATGGGTGTGCGAATGGCTGCCAATCGTTACAAGGGTCAGATCGACGGCTCTCAGCTGCGCAGGCGAGACATGTCGACACCGGTCGAGAACAACTGGAGGCACCTCGTCCAACTGAGCTGAAAGGGTCCTGGCAGAGAGTTCGCGAACGTCAGATGGCTGTTGCTTCAAGAGCCTGCTGATCGCCGCGGCGACATACTCCCGGTTCCATCGCCGGAGCCTCCATTGGTGTCCTTCGAACTCGAACGTGCCGCGCCGACTGTGAAGGATTCGCTCACGAACACGATTGAACCAGAAGATCTCACTGGTACCGACGACGGCCGTGGGGACGAACCACGCCACTGGAACGCTGAACGCGGAAACAATTGGAATGATCTCTTGTACGAACGACGCGTAGCCATCGTCGAACGTGATGGTCACGGTTGGTCTGGTTCCACTTACCACGCCACCCGCCAGAAAAGTCTCGAGGTCGACGAGCGTTGCATGACGCCGTAAGAACACGATATGACGCCCGAACACGTCTGGATCCACATTGTGATAATTCAAGGCAATCTGCCGGTGATTTCGCGTGAGTCTGTTGGCCAGCCACAATGCGCCGGACCCGTAGAGCAGCGGGACGCCCACACGCTTCGCGACATGCCTCAACCAGAGCGACCGCATCAGTCAAACCACCGCTCGGCCCAGCGCGCCCGCAGCGAAGTGAATCCGAATCCTCAGCGGGAAGCCTCCGAGGGTGGGCCTGGGCCCCTCGGGAGAACCTCCCAGAAGGGACCGCGGGGCTCGAGGCGAAACACCTCTCCCAGGTGCGCGGTGAAATAGTAGTCCGCCTCGTCGTCGGCGAGGAAAGCCCGTCCTCCTCGTGCATGAACCGTTCGCACCCACTCGGCCAGCCCTTCGGGATCGTTCTGGAAGATGAACGGATCCACCTCGAGGAGCTCCACTCCCTCCGCCGTCTGCCGGCGCCGCTGGTACTCCAGGGCTGCGTAGATCGTGAAGTCGGCCGCGATCCCATCGCCTGGCCCAGCTTCTTCGAGGGCCTCCCTGGCAAAGCGCTCGGCGCCCTGGTAACCCACCTTCCATGGGCGCAGGAAGAAGCTGTCGGGACGGTTCGGAACAGTTCGGGCGCCTGTCAGGTTCACCCCCGCCCACGCGGCAAGAGGGGGCGCACTCGCGTACGTCACGACCGGTCCGAGAAGAACGAGGGCGACAAGGCCCCATTCGAACGAGCGCCTCGAGGTGCGCGGCCTCCGGGCCGCAAACCACCGCCATGCGTTCTCCGCGCCAGCTCCGGCGAAGACCGCGGGAGCGAAGAGACCGGCGCCGAGCATCATGAACTGGCGCTGGCGGAGCCATGTCGCGGCGAACCCGACGTCCGCGACCCAGGCCAACACCAGCGCCCACGCCAATAGCGGGTGCCTGCGCCGCATGGCAACGACACCCAGTGGGATGAGAAGGACGCCAGGGCCGGGAAACTGATAGACCAGGTACGCCGGATACCGGAGCAGCGCCTGAAACCACGCGCCCCCGAGGGTAAAGTACTGGGACAACTCCAGGCCGAAGTCGCCAGCCATCCCTGCAAGCCCTTCGCCGGCCGCCGCCGCGATGAGGTAGGGGCTGAATCCCGCAAGCAACCCCGCCCCTGCCATGGCGACCCAGCTCCAGCGCAGGGTCTTCCGTCCCGCTGCGAGAAGCGGGATAAACCCAGGCGCCATGACCGCCGCCACGGCATTCGCTGAAGCAGCGAGGCCTAAAGCGCTTTTCAAATAGGCCTTGTACTACCTGGGGCGGTCGTGGTACTTCTGCGCGCACCGATGCAGGAGGCCCGATGCGTGCCTATTCGATGGATCTGCGAGAGCGGGCGCTCCTCGACAGCGATGCCGGGATGACGGCGGCCGAGGTGGCGGCGAAGTACCGCGTGAGCGGGTCGTGGGTGCGGCTACTGAAACAGCGGCGGCGCGACACGGGCGAGGTGGCGCCTCGCGTCCAGCGACATGGACGGCGCGGCATGCTTGAGCCGCACCTACACACCTTGGCCGCGCTGATTGCGGCGCACCCGGATCGCACGCTGGCTGAGCTGAAGGACGCCCTCGCCACGCCCGCGAGTGTGCCGACGGTCTGGCGCGCCGTGCGGGCCCTCGGCCTGACCGTTAAAAAACACGGTCCGCCCGTCCGAACACGATCGGCCTGACGTCGCGGCCGCGCGGGTCGCGTGGCACGCGGCGGCGCCGACCTGGGATGTCGCCCACCTCGTGTTTCTGGACGAAACCGGCATCACCACCAATCTGCTTCGGCGGTACGGCCGGGCACCGCGCGGCGCGCGCGTTCACGACCACGCCCCCTGCGGGCGCTGGCAGACCAGCACGTTTCTCGCCGCGTTGCGGGTCACGGGGCTGACCGCACCGGGGGTCTTCGACGGCGCGATCGATGGCGAGAGCTTCCGCGCCTACATCGAACAGATCCTGGTGCCGACCCTGCAGCCCGGCGACATCGTCATTGCCGACAATCTCGGGGCCCACAAGGTCGCCGGCATCCAACGCGCCATCCAGGCCGCCGGGGCCACCCTCTGGTACTTGCCACCCTACAGCCCGGACCTCAATCCCATCGAGCTCTGCTTCGCGAAGCTCAAGGCCCTCGTTCGCACCGCTCGCTGTCGCAGCACCGAGACGCTCTGGCCGTTCCTCGGCGAGTGCTTGGCGCACTTCAGCCCTGACGAATGCCGCAACTATGTTCGGCACTGCGGGTACGCGGCCGCCACACGGTCATGAAAAACGCTTTAGGAGAAAGGAGGCGACGACGAGATCGCGCGGGCCGGGTTCCTGCGAAAAGCGGTACGCCCGATAGAAAGCGGCGAGGAAGAGAACGGCCGCAAGAGCGTAGCTCTCCGTAACCACGGAGGCGTGCCAGAAGAGGTGGGACACCATGAGAGCGCACGCCGCGATCAAACCCGCCAGACGCCCTCCCGACCGCTCGCCGAGACGGAACAGCAACCCAACGGCGAGCCCGCCGCACAGCGCCGAAAGCAGGTTCAGAGTCCTGGCAGGCTCCAGCGGACTCATCCGGAGAATCGCCCCGGACAGGAGGACGTACCCCGGATGGCCCCCCGTTTTCGCCACCAACTCGAAGTCCATGGAGGAGAGGACGAGCTTTGCTGAGTCGCCCCACAGCAATCCGGGCGCGGCCGTCAGCATATACAACACGGTTGCCGCGGCGGCGAGGGCAAACGCCATCTTATCCGCCTCGCGAGCTGTTTCTCTCCGTGTCGGACTGCCCACCATTCTAGGGCACGCGTACGGTTGCGCGATCGGACTTCGACGTGAACGTCCGCTCGACCGTGAAGGAGCGAATCAGCAGGAACAAAATGCCGCTCTTGAGCATCAGCAACAGCGCCAGCACGGCGCGGGGAGCCGGGATTCCGCTTCGACCCAGTTGGGCGGCAATCGATCCGAAGTTCGACGTGGCGCCCTCGACCCGAGTCTCGAACACCAGGTCACCCCACCGTGGCCTGCCGCCGTCGAAGGACAGCACCGCGCGGCGATAGCCCTCGCCGCGAGTTGCGAGCAATCCAATGCCTCGCCCCAGCGGCGCATCTGTAACCGTGAACTCTATGCGATAGTCGCGCTCGCGCGACGGTTGTGGCGGGAACCGCAGTGTAAGAGCCCCGGCCTCGGCAAGAACGGGGAGGGGTGTCTCTTCGCGATACACAATCCCAGACTCCACGTCGCGCAGCACGATCGTCGCAACGCCGGCCGGGTCGTCGCTGATGCGCCGGGGGTAGATGGTTACCGACGAGAGGCCATCCGCCCTCACGCGAAACTGCTGCGCCACGAGAGTGTCGCTCACGATCTCGCCGAGCACGTATCGGCGGATATCCTTGTTTCGAGGCTCCCCGTTGCTCCGATCGGCGAGCACAAACACCTCGATGCCGACACAGGCGAGGACGACGCCCGCAGCGAGCTTCCACCTCACCATGGCAAGTAGGCGGGAATCAGGACCATCGTATATCCGGTGACGTCCATCACGGCCAGGATGGACACGAGCGCCGGGGCCGCGTACGGTCGGAGACGTGCAGGCGTGGCATTCGTGAGACCCAGCCACAGAAGAACTGTTGCGGGTGCGATCACAGGGAACAGGAAGCGACCTTGAGGAGCCAAGGGTGTCAGGAACCCTAACCCAATCACAACCGCGGTCTGGACGAGAACGAACAACCACGCGATCGCCAACGCGCCCCGGACCGCAGACGGTCGAATCAGCAGGACGGCTGCGCTCCCGAGTCCGATGAGCGTCAGCGACCTGGCGACCCAGAGCCACGGCTCCGCGGGATGAATTCTCATCCATCCGGCAGCGAGCCATACGTAGTCAATCGCCTCCCTGGCGTAGGCGATCGCCTGAGGAATCATTGCCAGCCCGAAGGGTCGCCGGATGTTCAGCGAGTTGCGCCACGAGGTGGTCAATTCTTGCATCGGCCCTGGAGCCACCAGCCACGCGGCTAGCAGAAGCACCCCGCACACGCCGACGGCGGTCAGCGCCAAAAGGACAGTTCGGCGACCGACTCGCTCCGTCCTCGGACCAAACGTCGCGGCCGTCACGATCACTATGGCCACAGCACCCAGCGCAATGACGCTGTCCTTCACGAGGGGCGCCGCGGCGGCGGCAACGACAAGAAGCGCGAGCGACATGGCGGGGCGGCGTTTCTTCACAACTCGAGCCACCTGCCACCACATGAACGCTCCCAGCACGTTAGCAACCACATCGGGGTTCACGCTGATGGCCGACAGCAGAAATTGCGGGTGCAAGACCGCGATGGAGAGTGCGCCGGTCGCAACTGACGGCCCAAACAACAGTCGCGTCCCACACCAGCCGAGCGTGAGGGCGACCAGGCTGAGGATGACGGACAGCACCCGCAAATGCCAGTACGCGGACTCCACGTCCCTCGGCCGGGTGCTGCGTAGGAAGGCGGCACCAACGCCGTAGTACAAGGGCTGCGCATACGAGAGTCCCCCGAAGCGCCCGATCTGGTCGAACCGAGTAGGCACGGGAGCCGGCGTCGGCACGTCATACGGCTCCCACCAGCGGTACGTAGCCATTGACGCGAGAACCTGGCGTTCCAGGTCCACTCGCTCCGACTCCAGATTGGCAATCGGCACCGTTAACAGCTCGGCAACGGCAAAATGCACAGGCTCATCCGGCCCCTGCCACGGCGGCACAATTGTGCTCGCGAGAACGGCACGGCACACGAACACCGCCAGCAGGCCAACGAGAAAGGCCCCGCCTGCCGTGGCAGAGATCCGCTGACTAGCCGTGACCGCGTCGGGCATCGATGGGAGCAGCTTCTGGCGCGCCGGTGGAGCCCCGGCTGGCCCGTTCCAATATCTCCAGAACACGCGGGGCCTCCACACCGGCTGAATAGCGCGCTTCGACTGTCTTGCGCCCTTCGTCGGCGAAGCGTTTCCTCAGTTCGGTATCCGCAAGCAGCCGAGCCAGCTTCTCGATCCACTCGTCATGACTCGCCGCGACGAAGCCATTCCGCCCATCGGTGATGATCGAGGAGTTAACCCGCATTATTCACGAGTGACTGAGTTGCTCGTCGTGCAGGCGTTTTCGAGTGTGATGACGCAGATGGACGCTGGCGTCATGACGATTGAGGCGATGAGACGGCCGGTCGGTTGAGGCCACGGGGCCGGGGACCGGATCGGCGTGGTCGGGGGCGACACCTCCGGCGCGAGGACCGCGTGGTGGCGATGGCAGGAACGGGTTACGCGGGGGCGGCGCCGAGCGCGCGGGCGAGACGCGCCCACGAGACGGCGTCGGGATGGGATCGCGGGAAATGCAGAACGATCCGGCGGACCGACCGCACGACCTGCACCCCGATCGTGATCAGCGCCTGCCGCAGCCGAGGGACTTGCGCCCCGCGGAGCGCGGTCCGGTCCGCATGGAGTTGCAGTTCTTGGAAGAGGACGAACGCGGCCGCCGTCAAGGTGACGCGCAACTGATTGGCCCAGAAGCGCGTACAGCTGGTGCGCCCGAAGGCGAGGGCGTGTTTCAGTTCCTTGAAGCGATTCTCACTGTCGCCGCGGGCGCAATACACGTGGGTGTAGATCCACTCCGGCGTTTGGCGCAGATTCGTGATGACGAAACGCGGGTTATCGCGCGGCACTCGTCCGTGGTGCCACACCACTTCGGCTTTGATAATGGTGCGCCGGGGCACCGCCCAGGTGCCCGCCTGATACGCCGCCTCCGCATAGGCAGTCGCGGTCTCTTGGGTCGTGGCGACGACCGCCCGGAGCGGCGCGACCGCCGGCTCGGCGTGCCGCGTGAGGACCGCGTTGTTCCCCATGGCGACGACATACTCGACCCCGGCCGCCTCCAGGTGGTCAAAAATCTCCGGCGTAGCGAAGCCCCCATCCAGCCGCACGCGGAGCCGGGCACGGGGAAAGGCGCGCCAGAGTTTCGGGAGCAGCCGCTTCAGCAGCCCCACCGCGCCAGCCGTCCCCGCCGCGTTGCCCGGGCGGAGGATCGCGGCGACGAGGTACTGCCGTGCCTCATCGTCAAAGGTCAGGCTCGCCACGAGTGGCAAGTAGCACCAGTGATCATAGAAGCCATTGAAGAAGGTGAGTTGCTGCGCGCCGTGGGTCTCGTCTTCGGTGACATCGAGGTCGATCGTGATCAGGCGAGCGCCCCGTCGCCGGCGGCGATGGCGGGCCAGCACCCGGTCGGCGAGCGCGTCGCTCATGGCGCGCAGCATCCGCGGGGCCGCCGTGCGCTCGAACCGCGAGATCGTCGGCTGCGACGCCAAGCGGCCGCCCTCGATCGGGTCGCGCCCCAGCAACAGTTTGTGGATCGGATCGTCGGCGAGTCGGTCAGCGTCATTGCCATCGGGATGGCCACACGCGATCGCGAAGACACGTTGCGCGATCAGATCGCTCACCCCGTGCGTCACGCGCGCCGACGCGCGCGCGTCGGGGACCGTCGCCGTGAGGGCGGCCAGCAGGCCGAGCCGTTGATCGGCGGCTTTAAGCAGCACCGCGCCGCCGTCCGAACTCGCGTGAGGCTGATCGAACGTCGCCATCACGGGTCGGTCGAGCAGATCAGGAAACAGAACAGTCTGTGTTATCGTTTCGTCGTTCAAACCAAGCGCCTCCGTCGTGGAAAAGGTCCATCAGCACGGCCTTTGTACCACGGGGAGGCGTTTGTGTTTCTACGCGATCGCGATCGTTGATGAATTATTCAGGTTAACGCCAACCGGTGACGCGATAACGGGAATGCCCAAGGCCATGTATTGCAGCGCCTTCAAGCCGCATTTCCCTCGCGACCAATCATCGTCCGGCAGCGGCATGATACCGATGTCGAAGTCCTTGATATTCGTGATCTCGGTACCGAGCGTCCATGGAACGCTTTCGACTCTGATCCCCGGTGCGGTGAAGTCCTGTGCCCCCACAACCTTCAGGCGAAACTCAACGGACTTCCGCAGTGCCTGCAACGTGGGTATGAACCACTGCAGATGCTTGATCGTGCTGTGGCTGCCGCTCCATCCGATGACAGGCGGCTGTTGAATGGCGACGCTGTGCTTCGCGGTGTACTGGTCGCTGTTGATCGTGGTCGGTACCACCGACACACGCGAGTTGAATGGCAGCACGTATTGCCGTAGGTACTCGTTGCCCACGGTGACATGCGTGCTCAAGCGGCAGATGATGCCTGTCTTTTGTGGCCACTTCAACCAGGCGAGGCGTCGGTTCGCGTCGCTGACATTGGAAAGAAAGATCGCGTCGTCGAAATCGTAGACGATCGGGATACCCGTCTTCGCCAGCAGCCACTCGAGCACAGGGGGACCTATCGGTAACAGCTCACGGTGCAGAAATACGGCATCCCATTCCCGGCGGTCGAAGCGTGCGAGCCATGCGACGCGAGAGACGATGCAGCGGCTCATTGCCCATACCTTTGCGGCGTGCTGTCCGGGATGATGCAGCACCTTCTTCAAGGCCGGCGACTCGAACGGCTCGAAACATATAGACACACCGCGAGCGCGCAATATCGGCGTCCATTGCTCGATGCGAAACCGTTGCCCTGGAGCCCTATCGGGAAGATACGGCATGAGGACGAGGACCTTCATGCGCACAGCCATTGATATTCGAGAAGGGTGTTCGAGCTCAACGGGCTGACATAACATGTGGAGACATGCCAACGTCTCTGGTCACCGGAGGAGCCGGCTTCATGGGAAGTCACGTCACCCGCCAACTGCTCGCACGCGGGCACCGCGTCGTCGTGCTCGACGACCTGACCGGCGGATTTCGCCGCAACGTGCATCCAGAAGCGCTTTTCGTGCAGGGCTGTATTACCGACGCCGCTCTGGTCGCTTCGTTGTTTGAGGAGCATCGTTTCGATTACGTGTACCATCTTGCCGCGTACGCCGCCGAAGGACTGAGTCACTTCATCCGCCGCTTCAACTACACGAACAACGTGGTCGGCACGATGACGGTCTTGAACGAGGCGATCACGCATCACGTCAAGTGCTTCGTCTTTACGTCGTCGATCGCGGTGTACGGCAGTCTGCCGCCTCCCATGACAGAAGAGATGGAGCCAAGGCCAGAAGACCCGTACGGGATCGCGAAGTTCGCCGTCGAACAGGACCTCCACGCTGCGTCTCAGATGTTCGGACTGAACTTCATCGTCTTTCGTCCGCACAACGTCTACGGGGAGTACCAGAACATCGGTGATCGGTATCGCAATGTCATCGGCATCTTCATGAACCAGCTTCTCCAGGGACATCCCCTGAGCGTGTTCGGTGACGGGACGCAGACGCGGGCATTCAGCTATATCGGCGACATCGCGCCGGCGATCGCGACATCGGTCGAGCTCCCGGAGGCTTACAATCAGACGTTCAACATCGGAGCGGATCAGGAGTACACCGTCAACACGCTGGCCGTATCCGTGATGAATGCAATGGGCATCAGTGGCACCATCAAGCATCTGCCTCCTCGTCTCGAAGTGCAGCACGCCTCGTCCGATCACAGCAAGGTGCGTCGCGTGTTCGGTGCACTGCCGGCGACCGCACTGGCAGAAGGTCTCGAACGGATGGCGGCCTGGGTCAAACAGGTCGGCAGCCAGACAACGAAAAGATTCGACAATATCGAAATTACGGAGAAGCTGCCGACGTTCTGGTTGGAGTAATCCCCGTGAGTGGAGCCTTCATGTGCGCACCTCTCACCACAAACCGACAGCGCTCAATGCTGCGGCGCTCACACTCTTTACGTCAGCGCTGAATACGTAAGCCGCGAACCCGGCCAGAATGGCCAGGGCGATCATCACCGTGAACGTCGCCCTATAATGCTCCGCCCGGCGCCACGCCACGACCAGGCCGCCACCAGCCAAGACCATCAGAAGAGGCTCAATCGGCATTCGCAGCCTTGCGCTGCCGTAGAGACCGAGCGACTGCAACAGCATGAAGCATGGAGCTGTTACCAGCAATACGGGACGCCAACCGTCCCAACGGACGATCCACAGACCGTACAAGGCCAACAGAGCCGTCAGCGCGTACGTAAAATTGAACACGCCATCGACGCCGAGGAAATGCCAGTCGAAAGGACTGACAAAGTAGAGGAACTTCAGCATCGTGAGCCGCGGAAGGTCGCCTGGGTAGTCGCGGATACGATCTATGGCCGCGCGTGTTAAGAAGCGACTGCGTTCCGCTTCAGGCAACGCCGCACTGGCGGTGACGGTGTCATCAAACGTGTAATTGCCGAAGATCTTTCCCTCCGGCGGAGCATAAGATGAATAGACGACCCATCCCGCCTGGGTGGCGACCGGCACGAACTCCCCGTGAACGCGGTAGTTCCTGATCGTCCACGGAAGGAGCGTCAGGACAAAGCCGAGGATGAGCAGCGCCGCGGCACGGGTAAACAGCCGCCGATTCCGGTGAGCGGCCACCCAGATCGGCACCAACAACGCCGCAGGGAGCAAAAGCGCGGTGCCCTTCGCCAGGGTGCTAAGCCCCACCAGCACGCCCGTGACGAAGAATGGAATCGCGTGCCAGCGGGTGAGCGCCACATCCAGGACGAACACCGTCGCGACCATGAACAGCGTCGAGATGGTCTCCGTCATGAGAAAGCGAGTGGCAAAAAGTAGGCTCAGCGAGCCGATCGCCAGCACCGCCGACACTCGGGCAGCCTGAACCCCGAAATGCCGCGCGGCAAGCAGGTAGACGAGCAGGCACGTCACCGCATCGAGCAGGCCTTGCAGAACGCGCATGGCAGATGGGCCATCATCGAAAACCGCGTACACGGCGGCCAACGCGTAACCGTAGAGGGGTGGACGTTCGGATGTCGGCAGGCCGATTGCCGAAACATAACCTCGTCCGTCGAGAATGGCGTGCGCCAGCCTATCGTAGTCCGTCTGGTCGGCGAGCTCCATGGGGGGCGCTGGCATCATCCAGACGAAGACCAGGCGGACGATGAGCGCGGCGACGAGAACGCCAGCGGCCTCGGTCGCGCCATTCCACAGGGGATGTGAACCGTGGGTCAATCGTGAAACCGATCGCGCAGAATCACGTACGCCGCCTTGAGACCGTCGGCGCTCCGAATCTTTTTCCCCTCGTCGAACGTGCGCGGGTGATACGGCACCGGCAGCTCTGCGATTTTCCAACCATGGCGACACACCTTGTTGGTCAGCTCGGAATCGAGGTCGAAACCAGCACCGCGAAGGTTCAACCTGTGCAGCCTGGACGTACGAAACATCTTACAGGCGGTGGCGACATCGGTGAGCTGCGAACCGTACACGATGTTCGTCAACCACGTTAACGCCTGCACCCCAACGTAGTAGCGGCGATACTTCGTATTCTTGCCCCCAAGGACTCGCGAGCCGTACAAGGCATCGAGGTCGTGCTCGCGGGCATAAGCCAACAGTCGTGGAAATTGCTCGGGCTCGTACTCGAGATCGGCATCCTGAATAATGAAATACTCGCCGCGGGCCAGCGGGATCGCCGTGCGAATCGATGTGCCCTTACCCATGTTCTGCGGCTGGTAGATTACACGCGCCGCTCCATCGAGCGTGGACAGGAGTTCACGTGTGCCGTCCGTCGAGCAGTTGTCGACAACGATGATCTCCTTCGATATCGGCACTGCCATCACGCGGTCGATGACCTGCATGATGGTCTGGCGCTCGTTATACGCAGCAATCACCACCGTCAGGTCGAGCGCCGCGCCGTGTGTCATTCGCACCTTGGTCATCAGCGTCTCGACTCCGGTGAGCCAACGGAGTTCGACTTGAAGAACGCCTCGACACGTTCAAGCACGAAGTCAATCATCTGATCAGTAATCCCGGGGTAGACGCCGATGAAGAACGTGTCGTTCATCACAATGTCGGAACGCGCCAGATCCCCGTGGACCCGGTGAGGTATGTTTCGGTACGCGGGCTGCCTTAGGACATTCCCTGCGAAGATCTGACGCGTCTCGATCCGGGAGTCCTCCAGCCATTGGACGAGGTCAGCGCGCGCGATGCCGCCGCGGACGGTCAGAGGAAAGGCAAACCACGCCGGCTCGGCACCGGGATATGCGGCAGGCAGAACGAGGAACTCTTCGTGTGGCTTCAGTCCGTCGTACAGACGCTGGAAATTGTGCTGTCTGCGAGCATGAAATTCTGAGATTCGATCGGCCTGGACAACGCCAATCGCCGCCTGCAGATCGGTGGGCTTCAGGTTGTACCCAATTTCAGAGTACGTGTACTTGTGGTCGTACCCGAACGGCAAGTCGCCGAGCTGCCAGCCGAAGCGCTTGCCGCACGTATCGCTCTTGCCCGGATCGCACCAGCAGTCCCGGCCCCAATCGCGAACTGACCGTACGATCTTTGCGACCTTCGGCGACCGGACGACGATACCGCCACCCTCGCCGAGGGTGATGTGGTGTGCCGGATAGAAACTGCACGTCGCCAGATCGCCGAAGGTGCCGACGAGCCGGCCGCCGAACCTGGCACCGAGCGCGTCGCAACAATCCTCGACCAACCAGAGGTCGTGTTCGCGCACGATCTCCATCAGCCGATCCATGCGGCACGGGTTTCCGAGCGTGTGAGGCACGACAAGAGCCCGCGTTCGCGGCGAGACCGCGGCGGCCACCTCGTCTAGATCGACGTCGTAGGTGCCGATGTCGCAGTCAACGAACACCGGCGTCAACCTGTTCTGGACGATCGGAGCGAGCGTGGTTGGAAACGTCACGGCCGGCGTAATTACCTCATCGCCCTCTGACAAGCGGCCGTCCAGCTGCGACGAGCATAACGCGGTAATCGCCGCCAGGTTTGCCGATGAGCCGGAATTCGTGAGCACGAAGTCGCGCGCCCCGACAAATCGCCGCATCTTGGCTTCGAATTCCGCGCCGTACGGGCCGAGTGTCAACCAGAAATCGAGTGCGCTGCTGATGAGCGCCGTGACTTCGCGATCATCGAAGATGCGGCCGGCGTACGGCACTTTGGATTCGAAGGGGACGAACGGGCGCGGTGCATGCGCGATCGCGGAGTACTCACGCACCTTCTGGAGAATCTCCTCCCTCAACCGTGCAGCTTGGTCGTTCATCGCTAGCAAGGCTGGCCTGAGACTTGCGCGGGCTGGGCGCGGAACCATGTGATGGTCCGTTCGAGTCCTTCAACCAGGGGAGTCTCTGGAGCCCAACCGAGCAGCTGCCGCGTCTTATCGATGTTCGACGCCCACACACGCGCTTCGTTCGCGCGCGAGGCGCGCGCTCCGTAACGCGGCGTCACGTCGACGCCCATCAACCGGCGCACCGTTTCTGCAATGTGTCGGATCGTGTAGGTCGTCTCATCGCCAAGGTTGATGATCTCCCCTCGTGCGCGCGGGCTCTCAGCCGCGACGAGCAGTCCCTTCACCACGTCATCGACGAACAAGAAATCCCGTGCGAGGGTTGGATCGGAAAGGGCCGGTGACTCGCCGCGGCCGTAGCTCTCTATGAGCGACGGGATGAGGCGACGATGCGGTTGCCTGGGCCCATAAGACGTCGCGATACGGAGCACGACGGCGGGAAACCCGGTCAGGCGATACAGAGAGAGCGCGAGCTGCTCGGCGGCCAGCTTCGAGATGGCATACGGCGACGGAGGTTCAGCCGCCTGTCCTTCGTGAAAAGGGACCGGACCATTTCCGTACACTTCCGTTGTGCTGGCCAGTACAAACATCGAGGGTGACGTGGCTTCGAGCGCTCGCAACAGGTTGAGCGTTCCAGTGACGTTCACGCGCATACACGCCTCTGCCACCTGGAGGGATCGCTCGAGATTGACGACCCCGGCGAGATGGAACACAAAGTCCGGCCGTAGATCGGCCACGACGTCGAGGACGGCGCGCGGGTCCAGCAGGTCCGCACGAAGCGATGTCATGCCAAGGTTGGAGAGATTCTCGATAGAACCGGTCGAAAAATCGTCAAGGACGTGCACACTGTCGCCTCGAGCCAGCAACGCCTCCGCAAGGTGCGAGCCGAGAAAGCCGGCTCCACCGGTGAGCAGAATTCTCATTCGGCGGTCTCAGATGTAGGGATACGTGACGGTGCGTGCAAGCATTCTGCCCTATCGACGCTGTGGATTTAGGAGACGGACGGCGCAAGCGACGTTGCGGTCGTGGGCACGTCACTGCGCACCCACCCCGGCAGCATACGGAGCCATCGCTCAAAGCAGAGAATCGTCCAAAGTCGTTGTCCGGCGTCGGTGTGGCCGGCCAGGTGCCGCTGCACCAGCCGATGCACGGCGTCGGCCGCGAGGTACGCGCGATATCGCGCGCCTGGATCCAGGAGATGGTCGCACAGATACTCACGCAGCTCGCCGCGGAACCAGGTCCCAAGGGGCACACCAAAGCCCATCTTGCTTCGTCTGTCGATTTTCTGCGGCAGCAGATCGGAGAACGCCTCGCGCAGGATGACCTTCGTCCGCTTCCCCCGAAGTTTCATCTCGTCCGGAAGACCGGCCACATACTCAATCAACGCGGTATCGAGAAAGGGCGAGCGCGCTTCAAGCGAATTCGCCATGGTGCACCGATCCATCTTCACCGATAGATCACCTGGCAGATAGGTGATGAAGTTGGCGTACAGCAGCTTGGCAAGAGTCGTCGGCAACGCCCCGAGATGCTCCCTCTCGCCGTCGAGGTACCGGAGGGGATCCACAGGCTCGTGGAGAATCTCAGGACGCAACAGCTCCGGCAGGTCGTCGTAAAAGAGCGCATTCCAGCGCGTAAGTCTCGCGTGCAGCGGCAACTCCAACGCTCGAGCAAACCGTTGCGCGAATGCCAGCCAGTGCCTGTGCCGAGAGGGCGATGGCAGCCGAGACAGCACGCGGTCGAGCATTACACCGACGGGGCGTGGAATCATCTCGGACAACACGCCGGCACGAAACCGCAGGTAGCCGGCGAAGAGCTCGTCACCGCCATCGCCGTTCAGGACGACTGTGACGTGCCGCCGCGTCAGTTCTGAAACGATATAAGTCGGAATCGCTGAGCTGTCGGCGAACGGGCCGTCGTGGTGCCAGATCAACTTGTCCACCAGCTCCACTGCTGAGGGTTTCACAATGAATTCGGTGTGATCTGTGCCAAAACTCTTCGCGGCGAGCCGAGCGTACGTGGTCTCGTCGTATGCGGCGTCGCCCTCAAATCCGATGCTGAACGTCTTCACGGGCTCGCCCAGCAGGCGGCTCATCACGCCCACGACGATCGTCGAATCGACCCCACCGCTCAGAAACGCGCCGAAAGGGACGTCACTCACCAGCCGACGCTCGACCGCCTGGGTCACGAGCGCCCGCACGCGGGAGGCCGCCGCCGGTTCGGTGCCTGTGGCACGTCGAGCCTGGTCGGAGGCTGCTGCGTAGCTCCAGTACTGTCGGCTTGCGGCCCTGCCGTTTCGATCGATCGTCAGAATCGTTGCAGGTGGGACCTGCTTGACTCCCCGGTAGATCGTGTCGGGGTTGTGAACGTATCCGTACATGAAGAAATACGGAATAGCCTCCACGTTGACGTCCGCCCGGAAATCTGGACACGCCAGCAACGCCTTGATCTCGGAGGCAAAGCGGATGCGCTGTGCGGACAAAGAGTAGAAGAGAGGCTTCTTGCCCGTGCGATCCCGCGCCAGCACAAGCCGCCGCTCGCGGTCGTCCCAGATTGCGATCGCAAACATTCCATCGAGCATCGTGATTGCATCGGGACCCTCGTCCTCGTACAAATGAACGATGACCTCGGAGTCCGTCCTCGACCGGAATATGTGACCCTTCGCTTCAAGTCGTTTCCGCAGTTCGCGGAAGTTGTAGATTTCGCCGTTGAAGACCAGCTGGATCGATCCGTCCTCGTTCGGCATCGGCTGATTCCCGCTGGCCGTCAGATCGATGATGCGCAGCCGCCGGAACGCGAGGCCTGCGCCGTGATGCGGGGCGACATACAGACCGTCGGCGTCCGGCCCTCGGTGGACAAGCGTATCGGCCATCGCCTCCAGATGCCTCGGATTTACTGGCGCGCCGTTAAACGTCACTTCTCCGGCAATCCCGCACATCAGAGCCAGCCTCTCCACCAGTACACCGCGATCGCGGCAAACTCGTGCACGATTCCCCCAATCTGCTCCACACTCGCACCCGTGGTGTGCAGGTAGAACTGGCTGACCGGAACGGGCGTGGACACAACCTCGATATCCGGCGCCGCCTTTCGCCATACGAGCAACGCCCGACGCATGTGATAGGGAGAACTTACGAGCATGACCCGACGCCAGCCCCTGGCGCGGGCGATGTCGCGGCTGAACATCACGTTCTCGTACGTATTGCTCGCGTTCGTCTCGAGGACGATGTCCGACGGCGCGACACCGTTCGCGATCGCCACCTCGCGCATGACCTCCGCCTCGCGAAACGCGAACACGTAGCCGGACGAAAAGACCAGCGTGTCCGCCAATCCGGCCTGATGCAAATCCAACGCCATTCTTACCCGCTCGAGATATCCGCCGCCCGCGCGGCCAGACTCTCCGACACCGCCGGCAAAGACCACCACCGCATCGGCGGGCACTGGAGAGTCTGACACGCGAAGTGGTTCCGCCACGTTCCAGATGAATGGCGTGTATGAAACGACAGAGTACGTCACTGCAACGGCTGCCGTCGCCACAACCACGCGGCGACGTGCGATCCGGTATGCCCGGCGAAGCCGGACTTGCCAGCCCTCGCCGCCGCTCTGTCGCGCCTCCAGCGCCTCCGCGATGACGCCGGACATATTCGCGATACGTCGTTCCCAACTGTTCTCGCGCGCGATCTCGAGCCGTCTCGAGATCGCCTGCTGCGAGCTAGTTGCCGCCGACTCACGAATAGCGGCGACGAATTCATCGGCGTCCCCGGCTGTGGCCACCGTCTGGCCGTGCTCCGCGTTGAACCGATGAATCTCGGGCAGCTCTGTGGCCACGACCGGCACACCCATCGCGAGGTACTCATTCAATTTCGTTGGGTAGACGTTAACCGAGTAGTCGTTCAGCTCATAGGGAATGACAGCCACGTCGAACGCCTTGATGTACCGCGGAACGTCTTCATGCGGTCGCTTTCCCAGCAATCGAACGTTCGGGCACCGCTTCAGCGTGGAAACATCCACCTGCGCCGGTCCGACGAGAACGAACGTTGACTCCGGCAAACGCGAGGCCGCTTCCGCGAGCAGCGCCTGATCGACCGAGTGATGAATGCCGCCGACGTAGCCGACGATTGGCCTCGGCAGGTCACGGACGTCGTCGGGTAACGCATCGGCACTGACCCGCGCCCGCTCGAACGCCTCATAGTCAACCGCAAAGGGGAACAGATGCACACGAGAGGTGAATCGGGAGGCGCGTTCGTGCAGCTTCGCCGAGGTGACGAAGACAAGATCGGCCTCGCGAAATAGCGCGTTCTCACTTCGCGTGATGCGGCTGGCGCCAACCGAACTCGAGGCGAAGTTGTCGATGCAGTAATAAATCGTGAGCTCCGGCGCGAGATCCAGAATGAGATCGCGGACGAGCGGGGTCGGCAGAAACGTCCAGACGATTGGCCGACGGAACCCAACGGCCTGCGCCCAGCGCCGCAACGTGCGGCTGAGCACATTGCGGTTGATCCACCGGGCGATGCGCGAATACGGCGCAGGCAATGCGAGCGGCGAGAACACGAAGAGGTTCTCCCGTTCCTGACGGAAGCCCTTGAACCCTCGGCGCCAGTTGCGAAGCCGGTCCCGTAGCCGCGGCAGGTCGCGCATCGTCGGCCGCCGAACGCCGGTATTCTCGATGTACAGGACACGATTGCCGTGGCGGGCGAGCGTCGCCATGATCTCCTGGTGACCCTGCCAGATGAAGTCCCAGTCGATCGAGGAGATGCAGATGATGTCGCGCCCGGTCAGTATAGAGCGTTCGTGACGGTGGCCATGACTCCGCGTGACTGCAGGCGCTGGACTACGCGATACCACTCGTAGCATCCCGCCAGAGATTTGCTGACCTCCCGTGGCGAATCGCACCACGAAACGCGCAGCCGCCTCAGCTCTAGCGGATCCGCGCTACGGCCGTTCCGGCCCCATACCGTCGTGCAGGCGAGGTCGAAACCCGCCGTCCTCACGCACACCGCGTTCCTCCGCACCATCGGCTCCGTGAACACACCAGGACGGGCTCCGACATCGAGCACACGGCCGAGCGGATCGCGGAGGATATTGAGAACGATGCGCCGACGTTCACGGAAAATCGATCCGCGACTACGTATCCTCCTCGTACGCGTGCCGATACGGTTCCGCATCCAGGCTGAAATAGTCGCGCACAGCGGCCTTCGTCATGCAGCGCGGCCTCTCATCGCGCCGTTGCCGGTCAGGCTCGCATACAGGCGAAGGTACTTGTCACGTACGTCGCGGATGGAATAGCTCGCTTCAACGGCTTCACGCGCCCGAGCGCCCAATTCGCTCCGCAGTTGCGGCCTTTCGATAAGGACGCGCAGGGCTTCCGCAAGAGGCTCGATTTCGCCTGACGGCACCAGCAGTCCGTTCGTTCCGTCGTTGACGACCGTGTCCGTCGTCCCAGGCAGGAGCGACGCGACACACGCAAGGCCACTCGCCATTGCCTCCAGCAGTACGTTCGGCAACCCTTCCTGTTTGGAGGGCAGCACCAGAATATCGGCAGCTCGATACACCCGCTCGATTGCCGGCGTCTCCTCGAAAAACCGCAGCCCGTCGGCCGCGCCAGCACCACGGGCGACGCTCCGAATGCGCTCGGCGATGGCAGCGTCAATCTCGTAATACTTGGAGCGCGTCGGTCCCACAAAGACAAGGAGCGTCCGATCGCGAAGCGCTCCAAGCCGCAGCCACGCCTGGCGCAGGAGTTCCGGCCGCTTGACGGCAGCCATCATTCCCACAAACAGGATGACGACCGCGTCGTCTGGGAGCCCGAGCGATAACCGAGCCTCCCGCCGCTCCTCAGCGGTCGGCGGACGAAATCGAGCGAGATCGACGCCATTTTGAATTTGGTCGATGTTCGTGGGCGGGAGTTCCGCGTCCGTCAACGATCGTTGAAGGGCTGGACTTGGCGCAACGAAGCAATTGACGTGCGTGTATGCGCGCCAGGCCGCACTCCCACGAAGCCGTACTGACGACGGAGCGTCGCCGTGCGACGTGAGCTTGAGGAGGACGGGCGTCCGCGTCACACGTGCAAGCGCGATGAGAAGCACCGCCTTGGACGTGAAGCCGTGGAGGTGCATGACATCGATGCGGCGAGCCATTGAGAGGAATACGTGGGCAAGACGCCAGGATGCCGCAATGGTCGACGCGACTCCCCTCCCGGTAATACACACGCGCGCGACCGCGGCACCGTCGACCATGTCGTTCCGCGGCAGCATGCGATCGGTCGAGACGCTCAGCACCGTACATGCTGCCCGGTCTCCCAACGCGCGAATGAGCGTCTGGCATTGGAGGGCGCCGCCGGCAAGTTCCGGATAGTACGCGCCGGTCACCATTAGCACGCGGGGAGGGTTACCCACGTCGTGCTTCGTGTGCTGACCCGAACTACCTCGACTCATTAAGCAGGTGTCGGAGCGCTGGCGACGGGTTCGATACCGACGAGCAGGCCCCTCAGTCGATAAGAGGGCCGCTCGATAACGAACTCGTCACCCCTCCAAATGACGTTTCCACGGTAAACCCAGCCCCCCCCGGTCTCAGACACTGGAACACGCATCCGCACAGTGGTGAGCAGTTGCCCGTTTGGTGATTTCCCAACTACATCAGCCGAAATCAACGAAACGCCGTCCGATCCCTCTTCACGATTCCACGACTCGAGCAACGCCAATTCCTCAGGCCATAGGTTGCTCCGCAGCACGACATCCACCATCGTCGGTAATGCCACGCCTTTCACGTCGACGACCAGACCGCCGCGAGCGCGTGCGAGTTCGGCCTCTTCGTTGAGCAGTACAACGTCGTACACGCCAGGCGCAAGCTCGGGGAGACGGAGCACACCGCCATCGGTATCGGCAAATAGAAACGTCGCGGCCTGCGTCCCGACAACCACTCGGAGGTACGGGCGCAGATGCTCGCCACGCAGCGTCACTTCCGATGTTCCCTCTTCTATGCGCGCCGGTTCGAGCGCGACGATGCGGGCGGGAAGGGGCTGGAAAATCAGGTACGCCCCGTACGCCATGGGAATCAGCAGTGCGACCACGAGCAGAACGGCCGCATCAACGATATTCAGTCTGCCGAAGAGCCGACCGCGATCGTCTATGAAAGGCATGGCTAATGGGGTGTCCCGATGCCGGCGGAATCTCCGACGACGCCGTTCTTGGTTAGATCAGGGCGCCGCCTCGATTTGAACAGCCCACCCCAGGCGAGCGCCTCCGCCACTGACCGCGGCTTGCGAATGCAGACGGCGGCGAGCAGCAGGACAGCGAACCATCCAACGCCGGTGCCCGGTGCCCCCAACAGAGTGCCGAATCCGACCAACGCCACATGGGTTGCGGAGGCACTAAAAGCGATCCACCCCACCGTGGCTACCCTTGCCTCGGCGCTCCTTGAGCCGAGGAATGTCCGTTCCATCCACTGTCTGCTCGACGATCCGCGCCACCCGATGACGACCAACTCGAACCACCGCTCGATAGCGCGCAGGAGCCAGCTCTCGTCGATGGTTGCAGCGGCATGGTACCCCTCTAGCGGCGCGAGCCGCGACGCTACGCTCCGCCGGGTAGTGCTGAAGCTCCATCCCGCGCGCGCGTGGCGCCATTCTTCGGCTGCAACGGCCATGACTCTCGATTCAGCCGCGGCTGCGCGAAGGCGAGAACGAATTACAGCAGGCATTGAGCGGCCGGGGACATGAGTGACAGATCAGTCCGGGGACATGGGTAACACTTGGTGGGTGTTACCACGCCGTGTGAGAGCGGAGGAGCGCGCGTTCTTGGCGGGCTCCGTGGTCGTCCCGGCCGGTCCTCTCCTGACGGTGCGGCCTTTGTGATCTTCAATGCGGAGGATGCGTTCGTTCATCCGTCCGAGCTTCACTGGCCCGAAGTATACGTCCCAGAGCCCATCGTCGACTTCTTCCAGTCCGACGTACTCGCCCGCCAGCGTGTGCGTCACGCAGACCCAGCGCTTCTTCCACCGGATGCCGCTGTTGCGACTGACGAGGCGGACTTCGAAGTGGCCGGGGTATTCCACGGGCGCGAGCGTGCGCGGCAGCGTCCGCGGTGACGGCTGGTAGACGGAGCCAGGCGTTTCTTGGTCCAATGCTTCGTGCGGGCGTTCGTCGTTGTACTCGTGACGAAACCGATTGAACCGGATCTGTTGGGCGCGCAGATTGGCGCTCGGGGGACGCGTGGCCTCGGCTTTCAGCGTCCGATGCATCCGCTCATGGCGCCCGTTCTGCTGCGGGGACGCGGGGGCGATCAGTTCCGGGAGGATCCCGAGCCGAATCCACCAGACGGACAACGTGGACAGGCGCCCGAGCGCGGTAGTGGCGAAGGGCACGCCATTGTCGGTCCGGATGATCCCCGGCAAGCCGTACTCTTGGAAGAGGCGGAGGAAGAGCGGGCGAGCCGTAACGATCGCGGTCGAGAGCAGGCCGTGACAGGTCAGCAAGTACCGACTGAAGCCATCGACGATCGTCAACGGATAGCAATACACCCCGTCGCGGGTTTTGAACTGCCCTTTGAAGTCCGCGGTCCAGGTCCCGTTGGGGGCCGTCATCGGGATCAGCGGCCGACCCGGGTGTGCGGGCACCGGCCGCCGCCGCGACCCCGTGATGAGACCGGCGCGATCCAGTAGATCACAGACCGTACTCCGGGCCGGGAGTGTCCACGTCGGGTGCCGCGTGGCCACGATCTTCAGGAGTTTCTTGGCGCCCCAGGTCGGATGGTGGCGGCGCACGTCCAGCAGGGCCGCGATGATCGGCGGGGGCGTCCGGTGCGGACAATGCGCCGGCCGCCGTGACCGATCGACCAGCCCGGCTGGTCCCCCGACCTCATAGCGCTCGATCCATTTATAGGCGGTCTTCCGACTGATGCCGTAGCGTCGCGCCAGCTCCGCGACGTCGAACACATCGCGCTGGTAGTCGGCGATGAACTGCACGCGTTGGTCCATGAGTAACGTCTCCTGCCACGGCATCGAGCACCTCGGCTCGAGTGTGGCTGAATGTGTTACCCATGTCCCCGGACTCTTCTGTTACCCTTCTCCCCGGACCGCACCCATTGGCTTCCTAACGCACTGGTGGCGTGGGATTGATACCCACGACCCGACCCGACAAGAAATGGGAAGGCCGGACGAAGGACAACTCTTGGCCTATCCGAATAACGCGACTTGTATGAACCCAGCCGCGCACGGTTTCGACGGCCGGAACTCGCATTTGTACCATCGTGATCAGCTGATCTTCCTGGAGTGCCTTGCCAATCACCTCGAACGAGACGAGTGACGCCTGAAGTGCAGCCAACGCCGGAATCTTGTCACCTACTTCGGACCGCCAGTCGTTCAACAATCGTATCTCTTCAGACGTGAGCTGGCATCTCATCAGGACGTCCACGGTCGTGGAATAAGATGGATGCACTTCGTCTACATCGAACTCAGCGACAACGCTGCCGACGCTGAGCTGAAAGATCCCGCCAGGTACGACATCGAGTCCATCCAATCGGCAGTAGGCCTCCACCCGCACGCAATCGAATCTGATCACGGCTGTCAATGAATACCGGTCTAACACTGGAATGCCGCCCGGCACGTACACCCCGTTTGTCCGCAAAGGTTGCATGCCAAGGACTTCTCCCCAACTGAATGTCGAATCTCCCTGATCGAAGGCTTCGACGAGGGCCTCCACGGGTGCCAAGTCGGCCGCTGTAAACCTTCCAACGGCCACGACGCTTGCCATAGGTGGTGGCGGCGGCGGCTCGGGTTTCGCCTCCACGATGAGGCCGCCGGAAACGCGCGAGAGTTCGTTCTCTTCGTCAAGCAGGACCACGTCGTACGCGCTCGGGCCAGACGACCAGCTCGACGCGATCATCATCGAGGAGCGCGATGTCCGGATGCGGTCGGACGATCACGTTGCAGCGCCGCAGCGCCGGATCCGAGGAGGTGCGCACCGCCGCCAGCCAACGCCGGATGAAGCTCAACTCGTGGCGCACCACGAAGCGCGATGAGCACAAGTACAGCAGCGTCGGCGCGTCGGCGTCGAGGCCGATCGACCCAAGAAATCGGCGCCGTGACAATACCGGCTTCAGCTCGAAGAACTCGTCGAAGCGCGACGCCCCGACCACCACGACGCGTTCAGGTGGAAAGCCGTGGAGGGCGGCGGCCTCGGTGCGCTGTCGCTCGTTCCAGGCGAACATCAGGTCCGGCGGTACGTGGAGCGCGCCCTTGGTGCTCAGATTATCCCAGCTGAATACCAGCATCCACACGGGGATGCCGGCGGCGCGGGCGCTCTTGATGAAGTCGGCCTGCGCCGACCCGAAGTGCACGCCGGGTGTGACCAGCACAACGTCCGGCCTGTCGCGACAGATGAATTCGTGATGGAGGGGATCGTTCGGGATGACTGCTTCGACTCTTGCCAGCAGCTCGCGAAGCCGCTCGACCTGCGAGACGGCCAGCCCCGGCACCAGACCATCGCCGAACACGGCATCGGCGATTCCCAGTTCGGCCCGCAACCTGTCGACGACGCGCATCCGCAGTTTGTCGGCGCCGGTGTAGTCGGGACCGAGATACTGGACCCAGTCACGCAGCCGCCGTACGAGCGGCGCCTGAGTTCTCCATTCGTCTCCTCGCCCAGTCGGTGCCGCTTCGAGCACGAACCGCGCGGAGTCGAGCCCCTCTGCTACTCTGTCCTCACGGCCCGCATCCCAGTTCTGAAGCGCCAGTCTGACCGTGTGTCCTTGCCGGAGCAAAGCCGCGATGGTGGTGCGGAACGCATCGACGTTCTTTTTCTGTCTTGCGACGATCAGAAATTTCATCGAGTCCAGACGATCATACCTTTCCTTGTCGGGCCAGTGCGTTTCGAGCGCCCATCACGCGACGAGAGGATCGCGAGAGTCGCGTACCCCGCGTCGCGCCCGAGGTGCATCGTGGAACGATCGGTGACTATGTTGTGCTCAACGTCAGACGAGGTTTGATCCGTGGCGCGGCGTCATCCGGTTCCGACTCGGCGCCGCGGTACGAGCAGCTTCCGCGTATACGTGCCTTCCAGCCAGCTTGCGCGCAGCCGAACTGGCAGGACGGTTGCCCACAGCTGCTGGGCGACACTCAGGAACCCGACGCGATAGCTTCTGAGCGCCTTCTTCGCCGCCCTGAGCGGAAGGGAGGGCGGCACGAGGTGACTCTCCCGCTTCTGGGCGAACACTCTCAACCGATTCCGCTCATCTCTGGCCAGACGATCCTGGTCCGTGTCATCTGACGGGCGACGTACGATGCTCAGTCCGGCCAGCGTGACGACTGTCTCCAAACAATCCGCGGTGTAGCCCATGATGTGCCCGTGATAGTTGATGCAGTACTTGAGGTCTCCGTGTACCTGCGCGGCGGCGAGTGACGGCACACTGATGTAGAGAAATCCACCGTCCTTCATTGACCGCGCCAGGCCAGAGAGAACCTCAAGAGGGTTCCGTAGGTGTTCGAGGACATGGTGCAGAATTACCAGATCAAAGGTGGGTTCGTCGGGTATGACCTGAAGCTCACGGTGTCTCAAGAACGCCGTCTTGATTCCCGGTTCGAATCCGAAGGTCTCCCACCCCCGACGCTGCAGTTGGCTCAGAGTTCCACCAGGGCCACAGCCGTAGTCCAGGACCTTTGCACCAGGTGGCGGGTTGAAGACGTCAAGGTCCGTGGCCATCGGTTTGAAACGACGCCACACGGAAGCTGTCAATGACATTGAGACACCAAGGGCGCAGTAATTAGAGTCGCGTTGCGGTCGACGATCATGACGGCGACATGGTCGTCGGCGTCGCGACTCTGGTCGACCCGGAGGTCGTCCATGATGACGATCGTTGTTCCTGGGGCATCCTGCGCGGCCGTGTTCTTCGCGGGTGGGTTGATCCACACCGCGCGAGGTAAATCGGCCGGTTGTGATCGGCCCTTGACGACGCGCTCGGGATGCGCCGCGTCTGCGGCGGCGAGCACCTGCTGACGCTGCGCGCGGACCGTGGGGGCCTGGCCGAAATGCACGACGGCGGGCGTGAGGAACCCCAGGCCGCTGTGGCGGTGTTCCTGGTTGTACCAGGGAAAGAAGACCTGCCCAAACGCCCGTCCGTCCTCGAGCGACCCGAAGCGCTCTGGACACTGCGGACAGTACTTGAGCGTCGTACACTGCGCTTCCGAGAACGGATTGTCGTTCGACACGTGCGGGCGGCTGTGGGTCTTGGTCACGCCGAGGTCGGCCAGCAACAGCGCCACCGGTTTGCTCTTCATGGACGACCCGCGGTCCGCATGGAGCGTGAGTTGGCCCGGCTGAATGCCGTGCTTCGCGCAGGTCTCGCCGATGAGGTGCTCGGCCAGGGCCGCGCTCTCGTGTGGGGCGAGCATCCAGCCGACCACGTACCGGCTGAAGATGTCGAGGATGACGTAGAGATAGAAGTACGTCCACTTCGACGGACCCAAGAGCTTCGTGATGTCCCAGCTCCAGACGTCGTTCGGACGCGTGGCCAGTACCTCGGGCGCGGCGTAGGGCGGGCGCCGCACCTGATCGCGCCGCTCCTTGACTTCGTGCGCGGCGTCGAGGACGCGATACATCGTGCGCGGCGAACAGAGGTAGGTCCCCTCATCGAGCAGGGTGGCGTGGATCTGCGCCGGCGCCTGATCGATGAAGCGCGTGTGGAGCACATCCAAGATGCCCTGACGCTCGATCGGATCCAACGCGCGCGGCGGCGCCGGACGAGGGCGCGCGACCGCGACCGGTCGACGCCCCCGATACAGCGAGGCCCGGGGCAGGCCCAACACGCGACACGCGGACGCCGCCCCCAACGTCGGCGTCGCGTCGTCCACCGCGACCATCAATCGTCCTCGTCGCTCACGAACGGTTTCAGGGGGATCTGTAGGAGTTCGGAAACTTTTTTTGAAAGGCGAGCAGGGCTTCCGCCTTCTGGAGCCGCGACGTCAAGCGGCGATTCTCCTGTTCGAGCTTCTTCCGCTGCGGATCGACGGCCGTCATCTTCCGGCCGCGTTTCTTCGGCGTCAACCCGGCCTCGCGCTGCTGGCGCCACGTGACGACGTGTGAGGAATACAGCCCCTCCTTTCGCAGGAGTGCCCCGAGTTCGCCGTACCGTGTACAGGCGTCCGCCCGCCGGAGGATCGCCAGCTTGTAGGCGGTCGTAAAGCGCCGTCGCGCATGGCGCGCCGGGACCTCGGAATCCGGCGGGACGGGCACCGCGTCGGGCTCGATTGGTCTACCAGCATCGATCGGATCTTGGTCATCAACGTCCTGACACCTCCCCGCCCTCAACACTAATTTCCAGGGGGTAAAGTGTCTCAGCTATCTTGGCAGGGAGGGCAACCATCTCTGACGATTCCCAGAGACCCAGCCGCGCGTCACGCGCCCGGAGAGCGGCGACGAGCGCCAGCATATCTCTTACATCCTTTGGACCCGGCGGAACCACTTCGCGGCTTCGAGGACGCCGGCGGCTACCCAGCGCAGCACCGTCGTCCCGCCGCGCCAGCGTTTCACGTTGCGCTTCACTTGGCGCGTGCGGCTGAGGAGACTCTCGATGGCGTTCGTGGTGGCGAGTGATCGTTGGAGACGTTCAGGCCCAAGCACGTTTGGCGGCCGTTGAGCGGCCACGCCCTCAGCGCGTCTTTCCCGATGGCTCTTGCCGCCGGAAAAAGTGGCTTGACAAACACAAGTGGTTAATGGCTGGGGGATGTCCCACTGACTGTTGAAAATTGAAGCGGCGGCTCCGTCACTGCTCGTGATAGACGAATGGTGACCAAACCGAGGCAACACGCCTCACAGCAAAGGAGCCGCCATGAAGAAGTCTCGCACAGCCGGCCCGTCTCGCGTTGTTGAATCTCCCACCGTCCGATCCCTCCCGCTCGTGGACGTCCTGGAGGACACGAAGGCCGCGCTCTTCGCGTTGATGGTGCAGTCAGGTCTCCAGGTACTCGATGCGCTGCTCGAGGAGGACCGCACGGCGTTGTGCGGCCCGCGGTACGCTCATCACGCCGACCGCCACGCCTCGCGGGCGGGCACCGTGCCCAGCGAGGTCGTCCTCGGGGGCCGGAAGGTCGCCATGCAGCGGCCCCGCGTGCGGGCCGAGGGCCGCGAAGTCCCGCTGCCGACCTTCCAGGCGGTGGCCCAGGCCGATCCCCTGAATCGCCGCGTCGTTGAGCAGATGCTGGTGGGCGTGGCGACCCGTCACTATGCGCGAAGTCTTGAGTCGGTGCCGGCGGGGGTCGTAAGTCGCGGCACGAGCAAGAGCAGCGTCAGCCGGCGATTCGTGGCGAAGACCACGGCCCAGCTCCGGGCGTGGCAATCCGCGCCGCTGGACGGTCTCGACCTCGTGGCGCTGCTCATCGACGGCGTGCATATCGGCGAGCACTGCCTCGTGGTGGCCCTTGGGATCGCCGCAGACGGGCAGAAACACGCGCTCGGCCTGTGGGAGGGCGCCACCGAGAACACCGCCGTGTGTCAGAGCTTGCTGGCGAATCTGCAGAGCCGGGGCCTGCGCACCGACCGCAGCCTGCTCGTGATCCTCGATGGCGCGCCGGCCCTGCACAAAGCCACGCGGGCGGTCTTCGGCGCGGCCGCGCTCATCCAGCGGTGCCAGGTCCACAAGCTCCGCAACATCCTGGACCACCTACCGGAGCGGCAGCGACCGTGGGTGCAGGCGATCGTGCGACGCGCCTATCTGGCGACCGACGTGAAGACGGCGACGCAGCTGCTCACCACTCTCGCCACGCGCCTGGACGAGGTCTATCCCAGCGCCGCCGGCAGCGTGCGCGAAGGACTCGACGAGACCCTGACGGTCCTCACGCTGCACCTCTCGGCGCGACTCCAGCGATCGCTCGCGACCACGAATGCCGCCGAGAGTCTGCTGAGCCGCACCCGCCACGTGACGCGGAACGTGAAACGGTGGCGTGGCGGACAGATGATGCTGCGGTGGGTGGCGGCCGGTGTCCTCGAAGCCGTCAAGGGTTTCAGGCGCGTCAAGGGATGCGCTGACATGCCCCGCCTGGTGACGGCCCTGCGGGCGCGTGATCAACGTCTCGGCATCGGGGGCTCAGTGGCGAACGTCGCGTAGAATCTCAACCGAGCCGCCGCCGAGTTTCAACAGCGCACGGGACATCCCCAATGGCTGCCTCACGTCAATATTTTAAATTGACCTCGTTTATATGCACCTTCTGTTAAATTATGCGTAGCCTTTTCTACTCCTCATCACTCGTTATTAGGGGTTGATGGCCGATGAAGCGTTCGATGTCCCTTCGGGAGACGAGGCGACGGATCAACACGCTGCAACACCACGACAACGTCGGATACCATTTTGAATGGACGCGGTGGGTGGCTAAAGCCTGTCGGTCCCTAATTATTAACCGATGGAACTCCGTCCGTACTGTTGGGTTAGTTGTCCTCAGTGTCGCGCTGTTGGTATTACTCGTATGGGTGGGCTGGCGCTACTTTCCATCGAACAACGATCTTGAACCAGTTCAGGTCCCAGAGGTCGTCGTCAGTGACTCCTTGGTAACCGTTGATCTGGAAACGGCCGAGCCTGATCCGGCTCACCTCCAACTAGGCTCAGCTGTTCTTGAGCAGGGAGTTGAACCGCTGCGTGTTCCCGAAGTGCTTGTAACCGACGATACCCAAACACCGCACTTGTCGGTTGTTCGTTCGGGAGTGGGGATCGACGTTGTGGATCGAGAACTCGTCGGACGGTCGGACTCCTTCGCCATCGGTGCGCAACCTACATTTTGGACACACGTGACAGGTGGACGTGTAGGCGACATCGTTCGTCATGTCTGGTTTCATGAAAACAGAACGGTGGGTGTTGTTAACCTCACGATCGAGAGTTCAAGTTGGCGGACGTACAGTCGCAGGCTTCTCACGTCCGGAGCTGAGGGTGATTGGGTCGTTGAGGTATGGGACATGGAAGGGCGCGTTCTAGCGCGGCACGAGTTTCATTGCGAGAGCCGCCGAATATCTGGGGCTGGCCCGGTTGGATGAACTACTAGCCCGCATTATTCACGAGTGACTGAGTTGCTCGTCGTGCAGGCGTTTTCGAGTGTGATGACGCAGATGGACGCTGGCGTCATGACGATTGAGGCGATGAGACGGCCGGTCGGTTGAGGCCACGGGGCCGGGGACCGGATCGGCGTGGTCGGGGGCGACACCTCCGGCGCGAGGACCGCGTGGTGGCGATGGCAGGAACGGGTTACGCGGGGGCGGCGCCGAGCGCGCGGGCGAGACGCGCCCACGAGACGGCGTCGGGATGGGATCGCGGGAAATGCAGGACGATCCGGCGGACCGACCGCACGACCTGCACCCCGATCGTGATCAGCGCCTGCCGCAGCCGAGGGACTTGCGCCCCGCGGAGCGCGGTCCGGTCCGCATGGAGTTGCAGTTCTTGGAAGAGGACGAACGCGGCCGCCGTCAAGGTGACGCGCAACTGATTGGCCCAGAAGCGCGTACAGCTGGTGCGCCCGAAGGCGAGGGCGTGTTTCAGTTCCTTGAAGCGATTCTCACTGTCGCCGCGGGCGCAATACACGTGGGTGTAGATCCACTCCGGCGTTTGGCGCAGATTCGTGATGACGAAACGCGGGTTATCGCGCGGCACTCGTCCGTGGTGCCACACCACTTCGGCTTTGATAATGGTGCGCCGGGGCACCGCCCAGGTGCCCGCCTGATACGCCGCCTCCGCATAGGCAGTCGCGGTCTCTTGGGTCGTGGCGACGACCGCCCGGAGCGGCGCGACCGCCGGCTCGGCGTGCCGCGTGAGGACCGCGTTGTTCCCCATGGCGACGACATACTCGACCCCGGCCGCCTCCAGGTGGTCAAAAATCTCCGGCGTAGCGAAGCCCCCATCCAGCCGCACGCGGAGCCGGGCACGGGGAAAGGCGCGCCAGAGTTTCGGGAGCAGCCGCTTCAGCAGCCCCACCGCGCCAGCCGTCCCCGCCGCGTTGCCCGGGCGGAGGATCGCGGCGACGAGGTACTGCCGTGCCTCATCGTCAAAGGTCAGGCTCGCCACGAGTGGCAAGTAGCACCAGTGATCATAGAAGCCATTGAAGAAGGTGAGTTGCTGCGCGCCGTGGGTCTCGTCTTCGGTGACATCGAGGTCGATCGTGATCAGGCGAGCGCCCCGTCGCCGGCGGCGATGGCGGGCCAGCACCCGGTCGGCGAGCGCGTCGCTCATGGCGCGCAGCATCCGCGGGGCCGCCGTGCGCTCGAACCGCGAGATCGTCGGCTGCGACGCCAAGCGGCCGCCCTCGATCGGGTCGCGCCCCAGCAACAGTTTGTGGATCGGATCGTCGGCGAGTCGGTCAGCGTCATTGCCATCGGGATGGCCACACGCGATCGCGAAGACACGTTGCGCGATCAGATCGCTCACCCCGTGCGTCACGCGCGCCGACGCGCGCGCGTCGGGGACCGTCGCCGTGAGGGCGGCCAGCAGGCCGAGCCGTTGATCGGCGGCTTTAAGCAGCACCGCGCCGCCGTCCGAACTCGCGTGAGGCTGATCGAACGTCGCCATCACGGGTCGGTCGAGCAGATCAGGAAACAGAACAGTCTGTGTTATCGTTTCGTCGTTCAAACCAAGCGCCTCCGTCGTGGAAAAGGTCCATCAGCACGGCCTTTGTACCACGGGGAGGCGTTTGTGTTTCTACGCGATCGCGATCGTTGATGAATTATTCAGGCTAGGGTGATCCCAGTGGGCTTGGCGCCAGTCGACAAAGGCTTGCGCCCACAGTTTCGCTGCCGTTGTCGAGCCGAATGGCCCGGGGCAGCTCATGGAGTTCGCGAAGTTGCTCCATCACCCGAATCACCCAGCCAGAGGGCAGGAACGTGTCAATCTCGATGGCCAAGGCCTGCCGATTGCTCTCGTCGATCACGTTCAACGTGCGAAACGTCCGGCCGCCATACAGCCGGTCGTGCATGAAATCAAGGGCCCAGACCGCACCTGCAGCCCCGCGTGACGCCAGAGTCGGTGGGCCCTCGATCGGGGCTCATCGCATGGCCTTCCCGTCGAAGGAAAATCCGAATCCGCCGATATCCGTAACGCGGGTACTGGGCCGCCAAACGACGTATCACGGCCAGCGCCGGGGCATCCCGCACGGCCAGTCGCGACTGGTAGCCCAACGTCGACCGTGCCACCGAGAGCACGGCGCACGCGCGGCGGTCTGACAGACCGCGTCCGTCCCGGAGCCACGAGGCCTTTGACTGCGTACTCGCCGTGGTAAATGCAGCTCACGTGTGAGCTCGTGACCATTCTTGCGGACAGCCCTGAGGTGCCAGGCGGGCGAAGCAGACGCCCAAGGAAGCGGGGAGTTCCTCGGATGTGGGCCAATGCGGGGCTGGTCAGTTTGACAAACCATGGTTTGTCATGACAGATTTGCTCTGAATTTATGTCCCAAGCGATGGTTGCTGAGAGACGGCAAAAATTTGCCACGCAGGTGAAGCCAGAGATCTTGGCTGCTGTCCGCATGATTGCGCGGCACGAAGGTCGACAGCTTCAGGTGCTGGATGTGTCCCGAGTCTTGTAGAAAAGCGTCGTGGCGGAAGGCTCCTGCCGACTGGTTGACGACTCTACCGCGTTACGCGGCCTGATACCACTGCTCCTGCCTCAGGAAGGCCGCGAGGTCCTGATGGCCATCGATCTTACGGAAGACGATCTGGCCCACGGCGACGAGGCCGAACAGCACGGTGAGCGCGGCGGCTTCCGTGCTGAAGGACGCCTGGGTCTTCGTTCGTCGGCGAAATGCACGATTGAGATTCTCTAACGCGTTGGTCGTGCGCACCGACTTCCACATCGCCTTCGGGAAGGTGTAGAACGTGAGCAGCTCGAGGCCCGCTTCTTCCAGCGACCGCGCGACCGGTGGGCACAACGGGGTCCACTTCTTCAGGAAGGCGTCGTAGGCCGCGCGGGCGGCCAGGCCGTCCGTCGCCTAAAGGAGGCGATGGTAGTCTCGGCGCAGCTCGGGTCGCGCATGCACGGGACAGGCGTCGGCGAGATTGCGTCGCCTTGTGGGCGGTACATCGCTGCACGCGGGCGGTCGGCCACGTCTCCAGCGCCTTCTTCAGTCCCGCATGGCCATCGGTGACGACCAGCAACGGCGCCGGCAGTCCGCGCTGCTGCAGCTTGGCGAGCAGACCACCCCACGAGGCCGCCGCCTCGGACGCAGCCAACTGCATGGCGAGTAGCCGCTTCTGGCCAGTGTCGGTGACGCCGAGCGCCGCCAACACCGGGACCATCACCACGCGGCCGGCGAGCCGTACGCGCAGATGCAACCCGTCCAGAAACACGCCCCCGTACCGTTCGTCGGTCAAGGGCCGCTGCTGCCACACCGCGAACTGATCCTTCACCCGCGTCACCACGCGCGACACGGCGCTCTTCGACAGGGGCGCCTCGCCCAACAGCGGCCGGAGAGCCCGGCGGATGCGGCGGCTATTGACGCCGCCAAAATAGCAGCCCAGCAGCGCCTCATCCACCTCTCGGGTTCGTCGCGCATAGCGCGGCAAGACGGTGCTCCGAAACTCGGTCGGCGGCCCATCCTGGTCGCGCAGGCGAGCCCGCGGCACCGTCATGGCCCGCGTCCCGTCGCGAGTGGTCACCGTCCGCTCGATCGTGCCGTGACGATACCCGCGCCGCCCCGATAGACGCTCATGCGCGGCGGCCCCCAAGGCCGCGAGGAGCTCTTCCTCGAGGACGGTCTCGATGGCCCGACGCACGCCATCACGAAGCTTGGTTTGGAGATCCTGGCGAAACTGCAGAACAGTCCTTTCCAATCCAGAAATGAGCCTGAAGCGGATCGATGAGCCGGACATGTCAGGCAGCCGGGTCAATAGACCGGAATAGCCGTGCGCGTGCCTCGTGCAGGGCGCGCGCGGCATCATTGTCGCTCAGGGCGAAGGCGACGGCGTCGAGCTATTGGAAGGTGGTCCCCGGGGTGAGGTAGACGGCGGCCTCGGGGAGCGACTTGAGCTTCTCATAGGGCGTCATGATGTCGGCGTCGCGGTAGCGCTTGCGGCGGCGGCCCTTGGCGTCGACGGTCTCGGAGGGGAAGAAGCAGGGCCGGTGGAAGTTGAGATAGGGCGAGAGGACGTTCTGGGTGAAGTCGTTGACGCGTTGGGCGTGGCGGCTGGGGATGTGGCCGTAGCCGAGGTGCTTGCGGACGACCGAGCCGTTCTTGCTCTCGACGAGGGCGTTGTCGTTGGTGTGTCGGGCTCGGGACTTGGTGAACTCGTCGATGTGGAGGGCTTCGAGCAGCGCGGCGACGGTGCGGTTGACGTATTCCGAGCCGTTGTCGGAGTGAAAGCCGTGGAGGGTGAAGGGGAAGGCTCGGAGCAGGGCGCTGAGGACCGGCGCCAGGCACGCGGCATGAAGGTGCTCGACCGAGCCGATGAACTGGAACTGGGTGACCTCGTCCACCAAGTTCACGTGGTACAGGCCTTTCAGGTCATCCAGATCGGCTTGGTGGACGGAATCGACCCGGACATAGCCGGGGCGCCCGAACGGCGTCGGCCGACGGCGCTCGCCAATGGCGACCTGGACTGGGCGCGTCCGGGTGGAGGTGGTTCCGCGGCGCCGTTGATACGTGGTCGAGTGCCGCAGGTTGTAGAGGTGGCCGTTGGAGATGCCGGCCAGGCGTTCGAACCGGCGGTCGCCAAAGCGATGGTAGACGCGCGCACAGAGCTTGCGCGTGGCCGGCCCGGACAAGGTGCCGTGGAGCCGGTCGAGCTCGGCGAGAAGCCCGATGTCGATGCTCGTGTAGCGGCGGGGGAACGGCCGTCGGGGCGCCCCGCGGCGGTCGGCGATGCTCCCGGTGACCCGATGCTGGGCCAACAACCGGGTGAGTTGGGCGCGCGACAGCCCGGTCACCTTGGCCAGAAAACATCGGAGCAGACCCTTCTCAGCCTTCCCTTGGTGGACATAGTCGAACCGGCCCAGGGTCTGCTCGATGAACCCATAGGCCGCAGCTCGAGTCGCCACGACCAGGTCGACCTCCTGGTTGCCCTCAAGGAACTCCCGAACGTGCTGCAAGGTCCGTAGCCGGTCGGTGTGGAGCGTCACGATCATCCTCCGATGATCCACGACCCAGCTCCCCTTCAGGCTCATGTGTCGTTGGAAACAATCCCCCCTTCAGGCTCATGTCTCATTGGAAGAGACTGAACTGGCGAAAGGGCTGTGCTACTGTCCGACATGGCGTAATCCTCCGTCGCCGTGATCAGCGGCGAACTGCTGTTTGAGATTCAGCAGGAGGTTACGCCATTTTCAATTTCTACAGGACTCGGGACGGATCCCAGGTGCTCATGGATGAGGCGCTTACCGATCTGATCGACAAACACAAACAGGCGCAGCCACGGATACTAGTCATCTCGCCAGTCATGACAAGTACGGCGACCTCTACGAGAAGCTCGTGTCATGACGGACTACCTGACACTGTCGGAAGTCCTGGCGGGGGATGTCCCGTGCGCTGTTGAAACTCGGCGGCGGCTCGGTTGAGATTCTACGCGACGTTCGCCACTGAGCCCCCGATGCCGAGACGTTGATCACGCGCCCGCAGGGCCGTCACCAGGCGGGGCATGTCAGCGCATCCCTTGACGCGCCTGAAACCCTTGACGGCTTCGAGGACACCGGCCGCCACCCACCGCAGCATCATCTGTCCGCCACGCCACCGTTTCACGTTCCGCGTCACGTGGCGGGTGCGGCTCAGCAGACTCTCGGCGGCATTCGTGGTCGCGAGCGATCGCTGGAGTCGCGCCGAGAGGTGCAGCGTGAGGACCGTCAGGGTCTCGTCGAGTCCTTCGCGCACGCTGCCGGCGGCGCTGGGATAGACCTCGTCCAGGCGCGTGGCGAGAGTGGTGAGCAGCCGCGTCGCCGTCTTCACGTCGGTCGCCAGATAGGCGCGTCGCACGATCGCCTGCACCCACGGTCGCTGCCGCTCCGGTAGGTGGTCCAGGATGTTGCGGAGCTTGTGGACCTGGCACCGCTGGATGAGCGCGGCCGCGCCGAAGACCGCCCGCGTGGCTTTGTGCAGGGCCGGCGCGCCATCGAGGATCACGAGCAGGCTGCGGTCGGTGCGCAGGCCCCGGCTCTGCAGATTCGCCAGCAAGCTCTGACACACGGCGGTGTTCTCGGTGGCGCCCTCCCACAGGCCGAGCGCGTGTTTCTGCCCGTCTGCGGCGATCCCAAGGGCCACCACGAGGCAGTGCTCGCCGATATGCACGCCGTCGATGAGCAGCGCCACGAGGTCGAGACCGTCCAGCGGCGCGGATTGCCACGCCCGGAGCTGGGCCGTGGTCTTCGCCACGAATCGCCGGCTGACGCTGCTCTTGCTCGTGCCGCGACTTACGACCCCCGCCGGCACCGACTCAAGACTTCGCGCATAGTGACGGGTCGCCACGCCCACCAGCATCTGCTCAACGACGCGGCGATTCAGGGGATCGGCCTGGGCCACCGCCTGGAAGGTCGGCAGCGGGACTTCGCGGCCCTCGGCCCGCACGCGGGGCCGCTGCATGGCGACCTTCCGGCCCCCGAGGACGACCTCGCTGGGCACGGTGCCCGCCCGCGAGGCGTGGCGGTCGGCGTGATGAGCGTACCGCGGGCCGCACAACGCCGTGCGGTCCTCCTCGAGCAGCGCATCGAGTACCTGGAGACCTGACTGCACCATCAACGCGAAGAGCGCGGCCTTCGTGTCCTCCAGGACGTCCACGAGCGGGAGGGATCGGACGGTGGGAGATTCAACAACGCGAGACGGGCCGGCTGTGCGAGACTTCTTCATGGCGGCTCCTTTGCTGTGAGGCGTGTTGCCTCGGTTTGGTCACCACTCGTCTATCACGAGCAGTGACGGAGCCGCCGCTTCAATTTTCAACAGTCAGTGGGACATCCCCTCCTGGCGATACATGCGGACCAGATTGCACGCTATGGCGGAGTGTCAGGCGTTCGGGACGTCGGTTTGCTCAAGGCGGCGCTCTATCGGCCGCAAACCGGCCACTACACTGAATGATATCGAAGAAGCCGCCGCCCTGTGGGAGAGCCTCGTCCAGAGCCACCCGTTTATCGCCGGCAACCAACGCACGGCCTTTGCCGCGACGTGCACGTTTCTGGCGATCAACGGCATACGCCTCACCGCGAGCGCCAAGACCACCGGCGCCTTCATTTCTGGGCTGTCCGTGGCGGGGAAGTTCACCCTTGAGAATCTCGATCCGTGGCTGAGGCGCCACTGCCAGCGCGTGATGTCTGGCCACAACGAGGCGACACCTACTCTTAGTCGTGCCTCACTCCGATAAGGACGGTCAGATAAGTCATGGGTGATCATGTGCGAGTTGACTTCAGTAACCGCAGCATTCCGTGCTCAAGCATGAGCCCAATGCGCACTGATGATCTCCATCGGTGTGAGGCGTCCCGCCGAGGGCGCGCGCTCCAGCGCCTGGCGGCGGGAGGCCTCGCGTGCGTGCTGCTCGCGCTCCCCACGGCCGCGCGCGCGCAGACGCCCACCGTGCCGCTAGAACTCTCGGCGATCAGTGGCGACGGCGCCACCATGATCAGTGACGACGGCACGATGAAGCTGACATGGAACGCCGCCACCAACGCCAATGCCCTCCCTGCCAAGATAGCTGAGACGAGTCAAGCCCATTCCTAGTTGAAACTCTCCGCGACTCCTGATTGCTTACGCGGCTTTGGTCTTCGATGTCGTCGTGTCGATCTTCAACTCTCGCTTCAATGCGTCACGAAGCCTGGGCAGGTGCCGGTAGCCCATCACCTTGCGTAGACGCGGCTCGATGTCCAGGAGCGCCGTGGCGAGCCAGCGCTGGCGTTGACTTGAGTTCTGCCAGTGATCGACCTTCGCACAGCGCTCCTCAATGAGCGCGTTGATGGACTCGAGGCCGTTCGTCGTCTTCAGCGACCGGCCCAGCACGCCATACACGCCGAGGCGATGCAACGTCAGGGTCTCGTCCAGGCCTTCCGCCAGACTGCCGGCCGCCGATTGGTTCCGATCCTCCAGCTCATGCTGGAGCGACTGGAGGGCGGCGAGGGCCTCGTCGTACTCCGGACGGTTGTAGGCGCGCTGGAGACGCTGCCGCCACACCGGCTGCTCACGCTTGGCCAGGTAACTCACCACGTTCTCGCGCTTGTGCCCTTGACACCGTTGCACCAGGGCGCGGTGGCGGAAGGCCTTCCGCACGGCCGCCCGGAGCCCCTTGCCGCCATCGACGATCACCAGAAGCCCCTGGGAAACATCGAGGCCCCGCTCGACCAAGGACCGGAGGAACGGGGTCAACACCTGCTCGTTCTCGGTGTCCGTCTCGACAAAGCCCAGGAACCGTTTGTCCCCCGTCATCGTGATGCCCAGCGCGACGACCATCGTCGCCTCGGCGAACGTCTTGCCGTCCAGCACGAGGGCCACAACGTCCTCCCCGGAGAGGTCCCGCTCCTGGAGTTCGCGGAGTTTCGTCGCGCTGGCCTGAATGAACGCGCGGGACACCGTCGACCCCGACAGGCCGATCGCCCCGGGAATCGCCTCGGCGGCCGCCGCGTAGTTGCGGCACGAGATCCCATACAGCACGCGCCTCAACAACAGGTCATTGACGGCGCGATCGCCATGCAGCGCTTCGTACGACCGCCGTGGAATCTCGCGCTCCGTGACATGGCGAATCCGGGGCACGCGCATCGGCACGCGCTGGCCGGCCAACCCGACCGTCCCGGGGTGGCTCCCATGACGGCGCCCGCCGACTGACGGGTCTTTGCGGGCGTCGCGTTCGCCAGCCAGCGCGGGCACTTCCTCGTCGAGCCATTCCTCGATGTGCAGCAACCCCAGCGGAATCAAGGACCGGATCAATTCCACCTTGGCATCGACCTCCAGCTCCGCGTACCCCTCTCGGTCGATGACGTCGACCGCGCCCAACGTGCGACCTTTCTTGCGCTTCCTGACCGATCGTAGGACACGGCTCATCTCGGCTCCTTTCTCTCGTGGCGTGATGTTCGTCTCGCAACGTCATCAAACCACAGGGTTTGGAGCCGCTTCAATTTCCAACTAAGTTTCGCTCACACTCGGGGGTGGGGGAGTGGGAACCAGAAGGGAAGGCGGCTCAAGAACTTTATCAACTAGCTCGTGAACTCGGAATCTATGACGATGAAAACACCCCCAAAGCCTAAGAGCCTGTAAGGAAATAACTGCTTGTACTGTTGATCGGCGAGTAGTACGCTGCGCCCGTGGAGGTGGCCACCCTGCGGGCAAAGCATGCAGCGCTGGCGCCCGTGCTCACGGAGCGATCGCGCCGGGTGTGGGCGGCGACTGAGGCCCAGGCGATCGGTTATGGCGGCACGGCGCTGGTCGCCCGAGCCACGGGTATCGCGACATCGACCATCCAGCGCGGTTTGCGTGAATTGACGGCGGACGAGCCGCTCGCGGGCGGCCGGACGCGAAGGGCGGGCGGCGGCCGCAAGCGCGCGATCGATCTCGACGCGACGCTGCTGCGCGATTTGGATGCGTTGGTTGAGCCGACCGCCCCCGGCGATCCCGACTCGCCGCTGCGGTGGACGTGCCAGAGCGCACGGACGTTGGCGGTGGCGCTCGACGGTCTGGGCCACCGCGTCAGCCACACGGTGGTCGCCGAGTTGTTGCACGGACTGGGCTACAGCCTGCAGGGCAACGCCAAGACTCGTGAGGGCCGCCAGCATGTCGATCGGGACGCGCAGTTTCGGTACATCGCCCGGCGCGTGCGACGCGCGCAACGGCAACAGCAGCCGACGATTTCGGTGGACACCAAGAAGAAGGAGCTGGTCGGCGCGTTCAAGAACGCGGGCCGCACCTGGCGCCCGGCGAAGACGCCGCAGCGGGTACAGGTCCACGACTTCGTGATCCCGGCCACCGCCACCACGGGCGGGAAGGCCATTCCGTATGGCATCTACGATCTGCATCGCAACGAAGGCTGGGTGCGTGTCGGGATCGATCACGACACCGCGAGCTTCGCGGTACGGTCGATCCAGCGTTGGTGGCAGCACATGGGTCGCCCGGCGTATCGACAAGCCCAGTCGCTGTTGATCACGGCGGATGCAGGCGGGAGCAACGGGGCGCGCCTCCGGTTGTGGAAGTGGGAACTGCCGCGTCTGGCCAATCGGACGGGCTTGGTGATCACGGTCTGTCACTTTCCGCCGGGTACGAGCAAGTGGAACAAGATCGAGCATCGGGTGTTCTCGCACATCGCGATGAATTGGCGCGGCACCCCACTCGTCGACTTGGCCACGATCGTGAGCCTCATTGGCTCGACGCACAGTCGGTCCGGACTCCGCGTTCGGTCGGAACTCGACCGCGGCCCATACCCGGGTGGCCTCACCGTCACCGATGCGCAGCTGGCGACGGTACGCCTCGAGCGGCATCGCTTTCACGGCGACTGGAACTACACGATCCATCCCGCTGCTCCGAGAACACAAAAGTCAGTAATTGTCTGACAAGCCCTAAGTTCGACGTTGACAGTTTTATCGGGGGCGCCGCAACGGCCAAGAGCGCGGACAACACGCCAGTAGTAGCCAAGCGGAAGAAGGGCGTACCGCCCGAAGGCTCTATCAGAGCCACCTACAACTTTCCACGCTCGATTCACAAAGCCCTGAAGACTCGCGCCCTCCATGAAGACAAATCCATGCTGACGTTGGTGCTCAAGGCTCTGGAAAAGACTTACGACATCAAGGGTCGAGGGCGATGATAAGAGTGTCTTACCGGCCGTCTTGTCCAACAGCCTTAGGGCTTGTCAGACAATTACTGACTTTTGTGTTCTCGGAGCAGCGGGATGGATCGTGTAGTTCCAGTCGCCGTGAAAGCGATGCCGCTCGAGGCGTACCGTCGCCAGCTGCGCATCGGTGACGGTGAGGCCACCCGGGTATGGGCCGCGGTCGAGTTCCGACCGAACGCGGAGTCCGGACCGACTGTGCGTCGAGCCAATGAGGCTCACGATCGTGGCCAAGTCGACGAGTGGGGTGCCGCGCCAATTCATCGCGATGTGCGAGAACACCCGATGCTCGATCTTGTTCCACTTGCTCGTACCCGGCGGAAAGTGACAGACCGTGATCACCAAGCCCGTCCGATTGGCCAGACGCGGCAGTTCCCACTTCCACAACCGGAGGCGCGCCCCGTTGCTCCCGCCTGCATCCGCCGTGATCAACAGCGACTGGGCTTGTCGATACGCCGGGCGACCCATGTGCTGCCACCAACGCTGGATCGACCGTACCGCGAAGCTCGCGGTGTCGTGATCGATCCCGACACGCACCCAGCCTTCGTTGCGATGCAGATCGTAGATGCCATGCGGAATGGCCTTCCCGCCCGTGGTGGCGGTGGCCGGGATCACGAAGTCGTGGACCTGTACCCGCTGCGGCGTCTTCGCCGGGCGCCAGGTGCGGCCCGCGTTCTTGAACGCGCCGACCAGCTCCTTCTTCTTGGTGTCCACCGAAATCGTCGGCTGCTGTTGCCGTTGCGCGCGTCGCACGCGCCGGGCGATGTACCGAAACTGCGCGTCCCGATCGACATGCTGGCGGCCCTCACGAGTCTTGGCGTTGCCCTGCAGGCTGTAGCCCAGTCCGTGCAACAACTCGGCGACCACCGTGTGGCTGACGCGGTGGCCCAGACCGTCGAGCGCCACCGCCAACGTCCGTGCGCTCTGGCACGTCCACCGCAGCGGCGAGTCGGGATCGCCGGGGGCGGTCGGCTCAACCAACGCATCCAAATCGCGCAGCAGCGTCGCGTCGAGATCGATCGCGCGCTTGCGGCCGCCGCCCGCCCTTCGCGTCCGGCCGCCCGCGAGCGGCTCGTCCGCCGTCAATTCACGCAAACCGCGCTGGATGGTCGATGTCGCGATACCCGTGGCTCGGGCGACCAGCGCCGTGCCGCCATAACCGATCGCCTGGGCCTCAGTCGCCGCCCACACCCGGCGCGATCGCTCCGTGAGCACGGGCGCCAGCGCTGCATGCTTTGCCCGCAGGGTGGCCACCTCCACGGGCGCAGCGTACTACTCGCCGATCAACAGTACAAGCAGTTATTTCCTTACATGCTCTAAAGCGCTTTTCATGACCGTGTGGCGGCCGCGTACCCGCAGTGCCGAACATAGTTGCGGCATTCGTCAGGGCTGAAGTGCGCCAAGCACTCGCCGAGGAACGGCCAGAGCGTCTCGGTGCTGCGACAGCGAGCGGTGCGAACGAGGGCCTTGAGCTTCGCGAAGCAGAGCTCGATGGGATTGAGGTCCGGGCTGTAGGGTGGCAAGTACCAGAGGGTGGCCCCGGCGGCCTGGATGGCGCGTTGGATGCCGGCGACCTTGTGGGCCCCGAGATTGTCGGCAATGACGATGTCGCCGGGCTGCAGGGTCGGCACCAGGATCTGTTCGATGTAGGCGCGGAAGCTCTCGCCATCGATCGCGCCGTCGAAGACCCCCGGTGCGGTCAGCCCCGTGACCCGCAACGCGGCGAGAAACGTGCTGGTCTGCCAGCGCCCGCAGGGGGCGTGGTCGTGGACGCGCGCGCCGCGCGGTGCCCGGCCGTACCGCCGAAGCAGATTGGTGGTGATGCCGGTTTCGTCCAGAAACACGAGGTGGGCGACATCCCAGGTCGGCGCCGCCGCGTGCCACGCGACCCGCGCGGCCGCGACGTCAGGCCGATCGTGTTCGGACGGGCGGACCGTGTTTTTTAACGGTCAGGCCGAGGGCCCGCACGGCGCGCCAGACCGTCGGCACACTCGCGGGCGTGGCGAGGGCGTCCTTCAGCTCAGCCAGCGTGCGATCCGGGTGCGCCGCAATCAGCGCGGCCAAGGTGTGTAGGTGCGGCTCAAGCATGCCGCGCCGTCCATGTCGCTGGACGCGAGGCGCCACCTCGCCCGTGTCGCGCCGCCGCTGTTTCAGTAGCCGCACCCACGACCCGCTCACGCGGTACTTCGCCGCCACCTCGGCCGCCTTCATCCCGGCATCGCTGTCGAGGAGCGCCCGCTCTCGCAGATCCATCGAATAGGCACGCATCGGGCCTCCTGCATCGGTGCGCGCAGAAGTACCACGACCGCCCCAGGTAGTACAAGGCCTATTTGAAAAGCGCTTTAACATCTAGCGTCTCTCTTGTGTTTTCAGCCCCTGGCTGGAGTCGCGCAGGTGCTCGTGATGAGGGCTTCCAGGCCGAGGCGTCCGTCCAGCTCATGCATCAGAATCAGGCCGGCGTCGGATGTCACCCGCGATCTTTGAAACGCAACCTTCAGAAACCCGTTGAACGTGAACTGAAATGGCTCGGTTTGTAATTCACCCACTGAGTGTCACCCTCCGTGGTCTGGTTTCTCTCGTGAAACCAGATAAAATAAAGGCATGATGACTGATCGGATGGGCAAAAGTACCGCAGCTAAATCGGAAATCCAGATTCAATCAAATCTTGAGGACGAGCGAAGAGGGAAGTGCTCGGTTTGACCAGCAACGCCCACCGTTTTTGAGGTCGACCCCGACCGCCACCTTGGAAAACTCCATCCTCAATCAGCTCGGCTTTCAAGCGACCGCGGCTAAACGTCATGATTTCTCGGTGGTAGCGCTGCAGGTTCCGTATGATGTTGCGGTCTTCCTGTTTCTCTGTGTCTCGAAACAACGAAACCAAGGCCTCGTGGGGAATCTTCGACGGTCTCTGCGCAGCCCCGCAGCGGGCCACTAGGAAGCAGAGATAGTCCCAGCCCGTTGGCTTATCGACGTAGACCTTCAGCAGCTCGAGTGGCACCAGTAGCCGATTCTTCGACTCGGACAGGTGCGACCAAAAATCTTCACTCAACACCACTCCGTAGGGATGAGTGCCGGGAATAGCAAACTGACCAGCATGCTCCGTTTGGAGGTCCTTCCGGCTCGGTAGGGAATAGCGCCGGATGACAAAAATCTGCTCCCCACAGGTGCCTTCCTGGAGCTCGGCTTCCGTTCGACCCAAAATCAACCGCACAGAAAGCCCTGAGAGCCTCATAAAGCGCTGTCTGAGCCGAGAGACGGTCCGACCATCTTCGCTCAAGCTAAACGTCTTCAGGAGCCCGCCTACGCGGTCAAAAACTCACTCTCGAATCCACTCGGCAATTCGTCAATCTGACAAAGTAGTACTAGTACCTCGTCGCAGTGAATTTGACCGGTTCACTTTCAGGCCTCCCCCTCTTGACCGTGGGCCCAGGCAATCGATCAAAACCACTGCGCCGGGGTACTAGAAGCCGTACTTGATCCCGAACTGCATGATGCGGGGAGTGCCCGCCTGGGACGTGATCTGGCCGAACCTGCCGGAAGTGGAGCGGGTTACGGGACGGCCCCAGTTGAAGTTATTGAAGAGATTGAAGGTCTCCACGCGGAGCTCCAAGTCCTGCGTGGCGCCGAAGGTGACGATTTTCGACACAGCCAGATCGACGGTCCAGAATCCCGGGCCTTCAACACCGTTCCATTGAGAATTGCCAAACGTGCCCGACGCCGCAGGCGCGAACGCTTCCGGGTTCAGGTAGTTGTCCAGGGTCTTGTCACCATACGGGTCATCGAGGATCTGATCGGGCCGTCGGCCACTGATGCCGGTGCCCTGAGAATCCCGCGTGGTGTCCACATTGAGCCAGCTGCCCGAGCGCGCGTTGACAATGCCCGACACCCGCCAGTCGGAGGCCACGGCGCGCAGCGCGGCGCTGTCGAACTGCGGCGTCAGAACCCCGACCGTGAGGTTGGCGAGATGGCTCCGGTTCTGCGTGCAATTGCCGCGATCGAACCCTGGGTCGTCGGGTTTCGTGTAGCCGGCACTGAATTGACTGAACCCGCCGCTGACGTTCGTGTCGGTCTTGCAGCGGGACCAGGTGTAATTCCCGCTGAGGCTGACGCCGCTGCCGGCGCGCCGCCGCAACGACAGCTTCATGCCGCGATAATCCTGCGTGCCCACATCCCGAAAGCGAACGACGTTGCCCAGGGCCTGCCCCAGCTCCGGATTCTCCAGTGACAACACGCGCCGCTGGTCCAGGTTGCGGTTCGTCGTGCACGTGCGCTGGAACGACCCGTCCGGGAGCGTGCAGGAGTCGAGCCCCAGGAACACGCCCGGATTCAGATGCACCTGTCCCCACAGGCGGTCCAGGTAGCTGCCCAGGTAGCTCGCCGACGCCTGCCAGGCGTCCCCAAGCTGTCGTTCGACGGTGACGTTCCACGACTGGGCACGGGGCGAGTTGATGTCCGGGTCCATGGTGCTGAACGCTCCGAAGGCCGGATACCTCGCATCCGCTGTCGCGGGGATCGTCACCGGGTGTGTGGTGCCGCCGGGAATGTCGCGATACGGATCCGCGAACGGCACGCTCAAGAATTCGGTGCGGTTGCCCCACGGTGATGCGGAGGCGGCGATGTACAGATATGTCCCGCCCGGGAAGTCGTACGAGAGCCCGTAGGAGGACCGCACGGCCGTGCGGCCGTCCCCGGTCACATCCCAGGCAACCCCCACCCGCGGCGAGAAATTCAACCACTGCTTGTTCAGGCCCGTCGAGCCGGACGGGAAGCCGGGGTCGCCGGGGTAGCTGAGACCGGCCGGCGCGTTGTTGAACACCGTGCTCGTGACGCCGTTGCGGAAGTCGTCGAGGCTGAAAGTGGAGATCTCATCGTTCTTCACGCCCTGCCCCAAGAAGGGCTCCCAGCGAAGACCCAGGTTGAAGGTCACCCGGTCCGTCGCCCTCCAGGTGTCCTGGACAAACGTCCCGACGTACCACATGTTCATGCCCAGGAGGCCGGGCGCGCCGTGACGGAATCTCGAACTCATCCCCGCAAGAAAGTCAGCCATCGGTATACTGCCGCCGGTCTCCCGGCCATTGAACGTGAAGTCGCCCGCGGCGCGGGCGAAATCCGCCTGGTCGGACGTCCAGTAGGCCACGTTCCCGCCGACCGCCAGCTGGTGCTGCCCGCGGATCAGCGTCAGGTCGTTGCCCACTTGCCATGACTTGTTGTCCGACACGAACTTGACCGAATTCCCTCCTGAAATTCTGAACGCGCTCGAAATGTTCGTCGCCAGCACGCCCGGGACGTACGGGTGAATATTGACGCCGATCTGCCGGCCATCCCAAAACTCGTCCGGCGGGTCGTTCATGTTGTTGCGCGACCTGTTATAGGTAACCCGAAACGCGTTGACCGCGGTGGGGCCGATCACATAGGTATCCCCGAAGGCCAGGGTCTGGGCTCGCCAGTTCTTGTTCGCGCCAAAATTACGGTTGATCGACAGCGGGTTGCCCGTCCGGGAAAAGGTCGGCTCCCGCTGCTCAGCGGTTCTAATGAACCAACCGTCCGAACACGGAATGATCGGCGTTCACTTGATAATCGACCTTGCCCACGCCCTGCCAATCATTGTTGTCGAGCGGCACGCTGTAGGTGATTCTGCCGCACGGATCGGACGTCGGAGGCAGTTGGTTGGCGATGAACACTGCGGGGGCGCTCAACAACGCGGGGTTGATCATGTTGTTCACGAACGGCGCTCTCAAGGTCCTCTGCCGGCCCCGGTTGCACGCGGGAGAGGCGATCGTGGTGAAGTCGCCGGCCAGCATGTCGGCGGTCGGCACGAAGGCGACGAACGAGGCCGGCGTTTGACGGGTCCTGGTGCCCTGGAACGCCCCAAAGAAGAAGAGCCTGTTCGCGATAATCGGTCCGCCCAGCGTCCCGCCATACTGGTTGCGCGTCAGCCCATCGCTGACAGGTTCGCCGTCGTCCCCTATCGCCGCAAAATGATCCGTCGCGTTGACCCGATGGTCGCGCAGGAACTCAAACAGATTCCCGGAAAAGCGGTTGGAGCCCGACTTTGTCACGGCGTTGACCGCCCCCGCCGAGTGCATCCCGTTCTGGGCGGACAGCCCGCCGGTGGCCACCTCGAACTCCTGCAGCGCATCGGGGAAGGGGAACGGGAGGTTCGTGTTGTCATACGGATCGTTGTGCATGGACCCGTCGAGGGTGTACGCCATGCCGGCGCGCAGCCCGCCGGCGACGGAGATGGCCACCGACTGGTTGCTGTTCCGGTTGCCACTGATTTGGCCCGTGTCGACGGCCGCTCCGGAGAGGATGATCAGGTCCGTCACCTGGCGCCCCTGGAGCGGGAGCTCCAGAATCTGCGCCTGGCTGGTCACCTCGCCGATGCCCGCGCTCTGCACGTCCACCAGCGGCGCGGCCGCTTCCACCGTGACCGTCTCCTCGAGCGCGCTGAGCCCGAGCGCCGCATCGATGACCGGCGAGCCGCCGACTTGCAGCACGAGGCCCGTCCGGACGTAGGTCTGGAACCCGGCCAGCGCCACGTCCAGCTGGTAGGGCCCCAAGGGCAGGTTCGGCATGACGTAAGCGCCGGTCCCATCGGTCACCACAGTGCGCGTGACCCCCGTGTCAGTTTGTGTTGCGGTGACGGTGACCCCTGGCAGCACGCCGCCACTGTCATCGGTCACCGTCCCGCTCAGCTGTGCTGTCGCCTGCGACCAGGCGACACTACTGGATAGAAGAAGAACCAGCGCAGCGCCGACGAGATGCTTCGCAGTACGGTCCATCAAGTCCTCCCCAAAACATCCTCTGGTTTAGAACGCCGTATTGTGTGGATTTTTTCGCGGGCCGCGTCGCCGTTTAGACGGCTAAATCCACTGGATTAGGGTCAAATTCTAACACGCCACGCCGGCTGTCAATCCTTATTCCTCATGCGACCAGACCGCTACCGGAGTGGACCCGACGGCTACACAGATGACAGCCGGTGGCCCAGCTTGTCTTTCTTGGTCTTCAGGTAGCGGCGCGTCGAATCGGAGGCCGGAATTTCCAGCGGAACAACATCGGAAATCGCCAGGCCGTATCCTTGCAACCCGACGAACTTTCTGGGATTGTTCGTCAGCAGCCGCATCGTCTGCACGCCAAGGTCGTTCAGGATCTGCGCGCCGATGCCGTAGTCACGCTGGTCGGCCTTGAATCCCAGCCGCTCGTTGGCCTCCACGGTGTCGAGGCCCTGGTCCTGCAGTTCGTAGGCGCGGATCTTGTTCGCGAGGCCGATGCCTCGCCCCTCCTGATTCAGGTAGAGCAACACGCCGCGTCCCTCCCGGCCGATCCGCGCCAACGCCCTCTCGAGCTGGGCGCCGCAATCGCACCGCCCAGAGTGAAAGACGTCTCCGGTGAGACACTTCGAGTGCACGCGGACGAGCACGTCCCTGCCGTCGCCGATGTCGCCTCGGACGAGCGCGATGTGCGTTTCGCTGTCGATCTGATTCTCGTACGCCGCGATGCGGAAGAGGCCGTGCTCGGTGGGCATCTCCGCGGACGCGATGCGTTTCACGAGCCGCTCGGTCCGCATCCTGTACTTGATTAGATCTGCGATCGTGATCATGAGCAGGCCGTGCTTCTTCGTGAACTTCGTCAGCTCAGGCACGCGGGCCATCGTGCCGTCCTCGTTCATGATTTCGCAAATGACGCCCGCCGGGTAGAGACCGGCAATCCTGGCGAGATCGACGGCCGCCTCGGTCTGGCCCGCACGCACCAACACGCCGCCGTCACGGGCGCGCAGAGGAAACATGTGGCCGGGTCGCGCGAGATCCGACGGCTTCGTGTTCGGGTCGATCGCGGCACGCACGGTCGCCGCCCGATCCGAAGCCGAGATGCCCGTGCTCACGGCGTGCTTGGCTTCAACGGTCACGCAGAAGGCGGTATTGAGCGTGGTGGTGTTCTGGTTGACCATCAGCGGCAACTCGAGCTGGTCGAGCCGCCCGGCCGTCATCGGCATGCAGACGAGGCCACGACCGAGCTTGGCCATGAAGTTGACGGCCTCCGGCGTGATCTTCTCGGCCGCAATCGTGAGGTCGCCCTCGTTCTCGCGATCCTCATCGTCGACAACGATGATCATGCGGCCCGCACGGATGGAGTCGATCGCTGCTTCGATCGTCGCGAACGGGCCACCTCGGCGGGCAATCCGGATCTTTGGCTTTTTCGTGATCATTTTTCTGCCAGTGCGATCTGCGTGGCTCGGACGACGTATTTCCCCACCATATCGCATTCAAGGTTAACCCGGTCGCGCGGGCGCAGCGCGTGCAAATTCGTGTGATCCCAGGTGAACGGAACGATCATCACGTCGAATTCGCCGTCCCTCATCGTCGCGACGGTCAGGCTGACCCCATTCGCCGCGATCGAACCCTTCGGGATGATACAGGCGGCGAGCGCGCTGCCAAACGAGAACGTGAGCCAGTGGGCCTCCCCTTCTGCGCGAATGGCCCTCACCTCCGCGGTGCCGTCCACATGTCCCTGCACGAAGTGCCCGCCGAAACGGTCGTCGGCGCGCATGGCACGTTCCAAGTTCACTGGCTGGCCGGCCCGCAGGGAACCAAGGGTCGTCACCCGCGCGGTTTCCGGCCCGAGGTCGGCGCACACCTCGCCGGCGTCCGCCGCCACGACGGTCAGACACACGCCGTTTACCGCGAGGCTGTCGCCAGCGCGTATTTCGGCAGCCAGCGCCGTCCGTACGCGCAGCCGGGCGCCGGACTCGGCAGGCGTCGCCTCCTCTACGTGACCAACCGACTCAATCAGGCCGGTAAACATAGCCTTCGACCAACCGCCTCGTCGCGCCCGATGCCCGCCTCCACCGCGATGCCCTCTTCCATCTGGCGTCGTCTACCACTTCTGCTGAAACAGGGCGTCGACGTACTCCTGGGCCGAGAACGGAATGAGGTCATCCATGCCCTCGCCTACACCCACGTATCGGATTGGCAGGTTGAGATCGTGGGCGATCGCCACGGCGATGCCGCCCTTCGCTGTGCCATCGAGCTTGGTCAGGACGATGCCTGTCACGCCCGCAACACTCATGAACTCGCGCGCCTGCGCGAGACCGTTCTGACCCACGGTGGCATCCAGCACGAGCAGCACTTCATGTGGCGCGCCGTCGGCGGCGCGTCCTGCCACGCGGCGAATCTTGACGAGCTCGCCCATCAGGTTCGCGCGCGTATGCAGTCGACCGGCAGTGTCGACCAGAATAGGATCGCAGCCCCGCGCCCTGCCCGACTGAATCGCGTCGAAAACGACAGCCGCCGGATCCGAACCCTCCTTGGCCCGAACGATCTCCACGTGCGCACGCTCGGCCCAGATCGCGAGTTGCTCGACCGCAGCAGCACGGAAGGTATCCGCAGCGCAGACCAGAGGCTGCTTGCCTGAGGCCTTCAGGAGATTGGCCAGCTTGCCGATGGTCGTCGTCTTGCCGGTGCCGTTGACGCCGACGATCAGCGTCACGTGCGGCCGGTGACCGTTCGTCGGGTCGCTGCGCGACCCGACTGGCCAGTGCTGGCGGGACGGTCCGCTTACTGCGCCCGGCGCCTGATCCACCGCGTCGAAGACGCTCCGTATCTCGTCCTTCACGAGATCGCGGAGGCTTTCGCCGCCGCGCGCGCGGGCACGGACGGCCGCGACGATCCGTCCGGTGGCCGCCACGCCGACGTCGGCCGAAATCAGCAACTCCTCGAGCGCTTCGACCGTATCGACGTCGATCTCCCCTGCGCCAGGCTCCCCGGTGTCAGCACGCTGCACGATCTCGTCGAAACGACCGACGATCTGCTGCTTGGTTCGACTCAGACCCTCGCGCAGGCGGTCAAGAAATGCCACATTCCCCCCGGGCCTCTCCCATTACCCCGCCTCGGAGCGCTGCGGCCGCAGCATCAGGTCGTACAGGGCGGTTCGTGCGTCCTTTCGTCCGGCCAGGAGCTCGGCCACCTGGGAGGTGATCGGCAGCTCGACACCGTGGCGCGCGCCGAGCGCAAGCGCTGCGTCCGCGGTACGGACGCCCTCGGCAACCATCTTCATTCCTGAGAGGACATCTTCAACGGAACGGCCGCGCGCCAGCTCGACGCCGACGTGACGGTTGCGGCTGAGCGACCCCGTGCAGGTCAGCACCAGGTCGCCAAGGCCGGTCAGTCCCGCCAGCGTGTCCCGCCGCGCGCCAGCCGCGCACGCCAGGCGCGTGATCTCCGCCAGCCCGCGGGTGATGAGTCCGGCCAGCGCGTTGTGCCCGAGCTCGAGGCCTTCGGTCACGCCGGCGGCGATGGCGATGATGTTCTTCAACGCGCCGCCGATCTCAACGCCAACCACGTCGCTCGTGCCATACAGCCGAAAGTATCCCGTCCGGAAATCGGCCTGCACGCGTTCGACGCAGGCCGAATCGTGCGACGCCACAGACACCGCCGTGGGCAGCTGGCGCGCGAGCTCGACCGCAAAGCTCGGACCCGACAGTACCGCCACATGGATCTCGCTGCCGAGCTCCTGCTCGATCACCTCGGACATGCGGAACAACGTGTCCTGTTCCAGCCCTTTCGTGGCGCTCACCACCGTCGTTCCGGGGTGAATCATGGGCGACGCACGCTTCAGAGTCTCGCGTGTGCCATGGGACGGCGCAGCGGCGACGACGAGCTCGGTATCGCGCAGCGCATCTTCGAGATCGCCGGTCACGCGCAGCAGATCGGGGAACCGGATGTCCGGAAGATAGACGGCGTTGGCACGCCGTTCGGACATGTCGGCGACCAGCGCCGCGTCACGCGCCCACAGGCAGGTGTCATGGCCGGCGCGCGCCAGGTGTACGGCAAGCGCGGTCCCCCATCCCCCGGCACCCAGTATCGCGACCTGACGAATAGGAGCCTCCTAGAGAAGCCGCTCGCCGACCCGGCGCTCGGTGCCGGCGAGGAGCCTTCCGAAATTGCCGCGGTGGCGGTGCAAGATAATGACCGCGGCAACGGCCGCGCCAACCGCCACCGCCGGGGACGCGTCGGCGGCGGCCGTCACCGCGAGCGTTACGGCGGCGGCCGTCGACCCGACCGAGATGTAGCGCGTCACCCAGGTCACCAAGGCAAATACGGCGCCCGCGATCGCGACCGCGATCGGCGCGAGCACGACGAACACGCCTGCGGCGGTCGCCACGCCCTTCCCGCCGCGAAACCCGATCCAGGCGGGGTAGATATGGCCGATGACCGCCGCAAGGCCGCCCGCCACCGGGACGGCCAGACTGCTGGACAGCCGTTGCGCCACCAGTACCGCAAGGGCGCCCTTGGCCGCGTCAAGGCACATCGCGACGACGGCGTTCGGCACGCCAGTTGTCCTGAGTACGTTGGCTGCCCCGACGTTGCCGCTACCCCTGCGCCGCAGGTCCACCCCACGGCGCCGCGCCAGCAGAAAGGCGAACGGCACGGAACCGACAAGATACCCGAACGTGACCGCGATGATTTCTTCCATGGCCGCCGGCTCGTCCGGCTTTCACACAGTGTAATCGCGTCCACCCGCGTCGTGCCGTATTCGGACACGACGACCAATCTCAACGCACCAACAGGCGCCTCACCATGTCGAGCGCCGCCTGGGACGCCTGGAACTTCACCTGCTCGCGGTCGCCAACGAACCGAAACAGCCGCGAGCGGGTCGTTCCGGGTATCACAGCAGCAACAGCCACGGTACCGACCGGCTTTTCCGCCGTCCCCCCACCAGGACCTGCGATGCCGGTCACGCCGACACCGACATCGACCGTCGCACCGACCCGAGCGCCCTCCGCCATGGCGAGTGCGACAGGTTCGCTCACCGCGCCGTGTTCGTCGATCAGCATTCCGGGAACGCCAAGGAGCGACACCTTGGCCTCGTTCGAGTAGGCGACCACCGCTCTCTCCACGTACCGCGAGCTTCCCTCCACGTCGGTCAGTCGTGACGTGAGCAGGCCGCCCGTGCACGACTCCGCCAGGGCAATACGAAAACGACGCTCCACGAGCAAGTCACCGACCACCTGTTCGAGCGGGCGCCCATCGAGGCTGTACGCATCGAGGCCGAGCACGTCGGCCACCTGTCTCGACGCCGCCTCAACGGCCGCTGTCACGCGATCGGGCGACGCCGCGCGCGCCCAAAGATGCAGCTCGATTTGTCCGAGCGACGCAAGGATCGTTGTCGCTATCGGGATCTCCGCCTGTGCCCATTCGGCGTACAGCGGCCGGACGGCCTCTTCCGTGTGCGACTCGGTGCGTCCGGTGATCCGGACAATGCGCCTGACCAGCGGGAACCCCGGCGATCGCGGGTTGAGGATGCCAGCGACGACGGACTTGAGGATCGCTGTGAGCTCTCGCGGAGGCCCCGGGAGAAGCAGCACGGCACGGTCCGCGTCTTCGAGCCACAACCCGGGCGCGGTCCCGTTCGGGTTGTCGAGAACCCGGGCGCCGGCCGGAACCATGGCCTGGCGACGATTGATCGCCGGCATCTCCATTCGTCGCGACGCAAAACGTGCGCGGATCCGCGTCGTGATTCGCTCGTCTTCGGTGAGCGGCCGTTGGAGCACCTCCGCCACAACCTCCCGCGTCACATCGTCGTCCGTCGGTCCGAGCCCGCCACAGCAAACGACAAACCCAACCCGGTCGAGCGCGACGTGAACGGCCGTCGCCAGTTCTTCGCGGTCGTCGCCGATCACGCTCTTGTAGGCGACCTCGATGCCCAAGAGGTTCAGCTGCTCGGTAATCAACAGCGAGTTCGTGTCGATACGAGACGGGGTCAGCAACTCGCTGCCGACCGCGAGAATTGCCGCGCGATATAAAGGGGGCGCCCCGCGAGTCGGTGACGGCGTGGCGCTCACACGAACCATCCCGGCGTCACCGCAATCAGCCCGCGCATGGCCAGGTTGCTGTACACCGCGGCCATGCCGTCGTCCGCCATCACGCCGAGACCGCCGGGCAGCCTCTCGAACCTGGAAGACGGCCACGGTTTCACGACGTCGAGCACCCGAAAGATAAGGAAGCCGACGACCGCCCCGGTCGCGCCGACGGGCAGAAAGGCCAGCGTGATGAGCATGCCCACGACTTCGTCAAGCACGACCGGCGCAGGATCCACGGCACCCAGCTTACGTTCCGCGATCGTCGCGCTCCAGATGCCGAGGGCAAACAGCACGATGATGGCCGCCAGCTCGACGCCGCTGGAACCGGTACTGCGCACGGCATAGAACACCACCAGGCCAGCGGCGGTGCCGAACGTGCCCGGTGCCACCGGTACGTGGCCGAGGTACCCGCAAGTTGCTATGAACAGCGCGAGACGATCCATCCGTTGCTCGAGGGGGCGATCAGATGGAAGGAAGGGCGACGACGCGGGTGTCCGTCACACGATCGTGGAGGGCGCGATGCTCCGAACCCACCAATGCCGGAAGATAGCCGAGCCCGAGCAACGCCGCCGAGACCGCTCCGGCGAACGCACGCTTGACCGCACGGGCTCCGTCGACCGACGCGTCCGCCGTGGTCACGACCCGAATGCGCGCCGCCATCTTGCCAATCGTCTGCCCCCCCACGGCGGTAAAGGCGCAGAAATACAACAGCTTTACGAACAGCAGAAACGCGACCAGCGGCACGGGCGGCAGCGCCGCCCACTCGGCCATGGACAATCCGGCCATTCGCAGCGTGAGATAGATCACCGACAGGTCGACGGCAGACAGCAGTAGATGGTCAATAGCGGCCGCCCCGAGCCGGCGAGCCGCGCCGCTCGCCTCCGCGTGTGGCGGCGGCTGCGTGGCAAGACGGGCGTCTATCCGCGCGATAACGTCTGACACCGACTCCGCGGTCGACGTTTTAGGCGCGATGTCCCCGAACTCCAGCTCCGGCCCCAGCGCGAACGACCGAGACGCCCTCGGGAGGGTCCGCAGCCTCGGCGTGCGTGGTGTGCGACGCACAGCCAGCGGTGGACGCGGCGCCGCCGGCAGCCCAATCAGCGGTAAGTCGCTGAAATCGTCAGACGCCTGGGTGAAAAGCGGCAGCCTCCGGCCGGCCCTGTCGGTCCGCTCGGCCTCGGTGGTTGCCGGCGCGGCGCCTACCGGTTCGCCGACTACCGATTCGGCCTCAGCAGTTACCGGTTCCGACGCCGGCCAGACCGGATCCAAGACGTCCGGGGAGGACGGCGAGGCGGCCGGCGCCACGTCGAACGTGTCATCCCACTGCGGAGACACCGGACTGTTGCTGTCGTCCCGAGAGCGGAACGTGAGATCGATATCGCCGGGCCCGGAGGGGTCGGTGACCAAGGAAAAGTCATAACCGCAGTTCTTGCACCGGTCGCCCGTCTCGAACCCGAGGTAACTGCACTTTGGGCACTTCACGGACGGCCACCTGGAGTGTCCGGCGCTGGGCGCTCGATGCCGGCCGCGGTGAATAGATCCCGCTGGACCTCGGCGCGCAGACGATCGGCTTCCGCGCGGTACGGGTCGGCAATACCGATACTGTCGAGTTCGCGCAACGCATCAAGTAGACGTCCGTCGGCGTGCAACGCGCGCGCGCGGGCCACATCGATTTCGGAGGCGCGGACGACGGGCAAAGGTTCGTCATACACGGCTTGGGCCGAAGGCGCTGGTGTCGACACCTGGAGACCGGACAGCCACGCGCCGATGGGGAGCCCGCCCAGCAGCATGGCCGAGGCGACGACCAGGGCAACCAGCGCGCCGGCGATCCACTCCTTGCGCCGTGGAGGCAACGCCCGGTGCCGGCGCTTCACGATCGACCGGGCAGGCAGTGGATCGATGCGCAGATCGGCGCCAGAGGTCGACGCGCCGACGCGGTTCAGCCGATCGAGGAACACGTCGGCCGAATCGCTGCCCTGCTCGACCGCTCGCGTCAGCAGATCGCGGGCCTGCTCGACATCGCCGGCGTTGTACGCGGAGACGCCGGCATGCAACAGCTCTTCCGACTCTCGCAGGCGCTCCGCCAGTGCACTTCGCGCCCGCTCGATATACGCGCGCGCGGTCGTGGTGGCGCTCGAGAAAGACCACGCGCGTCCACACGCTGATCGCGCGTTCGTACTGGCCGGCGAAATAGTGATCGAGTCCTGTGAGCAGGAGCTGCTCGATTCGCGCCTCACGATCGGCGTCGCCTGGCGGTTAGGAGGCACGGACCGGATTGGTCGACAACGAATTAGGCATCGTGAGGGTGCGAACTTGATGCTGATTATCGGGCAAAACTCTTCGTGGGTCAACCAGTTACGGTCCTTGGCTCCTCACCGCGGCGAAACATCGGACAGCCATTCCAACCCGGCAGGAGGCACGAGGTACGAAGGACTGACCGGGTTGTGGTACAAGGCAGCCCATGGCCCTCGTCGAGTGCGTACCCAACGTCAGCGAGGGGCGGCGCGCGGAAGTTGTCGATGGGCTGGTGCAGGCGATTCGCCACGTGCCCGCGGTACGGCTCCTGGACCACTCATCAGACCGTGCGCACAATCGATCGGTCATCACCATGGCCGGCGAGTCGGCCCCGCTGAAGGAAGCCGTGCTCGCACTGTTCGAATGCGCCGTGGCCACCATCGATTTACGCGCTCATACCGGCGAGCACCCTCGGCTTGGCGCGGTCGACGTCGTGCCCTTTATACCGATCGAAGGCGTGACGATGGACGAGTGCGCCACGCTCGCTCGGGAAACCGGCGCCGAGGTCGCCCGGCGTTTCCAGGTCCCGGTGTACCTCTACGAGCAGGCGTCCACCGATCCAGCGCGCACGAACCTGGAAGATATACGCCGCGGGCAATTCGAGGGACTCGCCGCAAAGATGTTGCGTCCTGGCTGGGCGCCCGACTATGGGCCGCATGCACCGCATCCCAGTGCCGGTGCGTCGATCGTCGGAGCCCGGATGCCGCTCATCGCGTACAACATCAACCTGGCCACGAACCGCCTGGACGTAGCGAAGGAGGTTGCCGAGGCCGTTCGATACAGCAGCGGCGGCTTCCGGTGCGTGAAAGCGATGGGTGTCGCCCTCGAAGACCGAGGCATCGTCCAGGTCTCGATAAACCTGACCGACTACGAGCAGACCCCTATCTCTCAGGTCTTCGATGCCGTCATACGAGAGGCCGAGCGACACGGCGTCATGGTGCTCGAACACGAGATCGTGGGCCTCGTGCCCGCCGCGGCCCTTGCCGGCGTGTCTGAATCCTTCCTGCGACTCGGTTCAGTCACAGAGGACCAGATCCTGGAGCACAAGCTGAGGCAGGCGCACTTTCCATCTTCCACTTTTCACTCTTGATCTTCACTCTCCACTTTTAACTTTTTCTCCGGTTCAGGGGTACCATGCCTTCGCGCAATGACCCGCCCCGCCGCTGCTCAATCCCGGGCGACGCTGCTCACACCGACAGCCGTCAACACAATCCTCGCCGAAGTGCGCCAGGCACGAGCCGAGGGCGCGTCTGTCGTGTCCCTGATGCGCGGGGAGCCAGACCTCCCGACGCCGGCCCACATCGGCGATGCCGCCGTTCGAGCGCTCGAAGCCGGCCGCACGGCCTATCCGGATAATCGAGGCGAACCGGCGCTTCGTGACGCGACGGCGCTGAAACTGGCTCGCGACAACGCCTTGTCGTACGACCCTGGGACGGAGATCCTCGTCACGACGGGCGCGACGCTCGGGATCCATAGCGCACTCATGGCACTGGTCGCCGAGGGCGACGGCGTATTGCTGCCGGACCCGGTGTACGACGCCTACCAGTCGCCGATTCGGCTCGCCGGCGGCGTCATTCAGCCGGTCCGCGCGTCGTTCGCGCGCGATCGATTCCTGCTCACGGCTGAGGCGCTCGAAACCGCGGCAACGCCGTCGTCGCGCGCGTTGATTCTGAATTCTCCCTGGAATCCGGTTGGCACGGTCCTCGCGGAGACCGAGCTGCGCACGATCGCCGAGTTCGTCATCCGCAGGGACCTGCTGCTCATCAGCGACGAGATTTACGAGAACATCGTCTACGACGGCCGCCGGCACATCTCGCCCGCCGCGCTGTCGCCGGAACTGCGCGCGCGCACGGTCCTGGTCAACAGCCTCTCAAAGACGTATGCCATGACAGGTTGGCGCGTTGGCTACTGCGCCGCCCCGGCTGCGTTCATCTCGGCCATGTTCCTGGTGTTGCAGCAAGCGAGCCGCGGGCCGGCCACCTTCGTTCAGGACGCCGCTGCCGTGGCGCTCACGGCTAGTCAGGACTGCGTCCAGGAGATGCAGCGCCAATACGCGACGCGCAGGTCGCAGGTGCTCGCAGCGCTCGACAACCTGCCGCGGGCGCGAGCGCTGGCGCCAGAGGGAGGGTTTTTCGTCATGGTCGACGTCCGTGACGCCGGGATTCCCTCGAACGAGATCCGCCGCCGTTTGCTCCGGGACCACGGGGTCGCGGTCGTCCATGGCTCGGCGTACGGACCCGGGGGCGAGGGCACTCTGCGCGTCTCCTTCGCGAGCGGCGGCGACCCCCTCGCCGAGGGCCTCGAGCGTCTCCGGAAAGGTCTCTCCCGGCTATGAGCGTGTTCGCGGCTGAGCCTGGCCTGCCAATCCGAGAGATCGAAGTACACACGATCGACGGCGACACGCTCCGCAGGGATCTGGAACGGCTCCTCGAAGGCGAAGTCCGTTTCGACAAAGTCTCACGCGCCCTCTATTCCACCGACGCGAGCGTGTATCAGATCGAACCGCTCGGCATCGTGGTGCCGCGCTCGCGCGAGGATCTGATCCGACTCGTCCAGATCTGCGCGCGGCATCGATGCCCCTTGACCATGCGCGGCGGCGGTACGTCGCAGGCCGGGCAGGCGATCGGCAGCGGCCTGGTTGCTGATACCTCGAAGTACCTTCACCGCATCCTGGAGCTGAATGTCGCCGAACGCTGGGTGCGCGTCGAGCCGGGCGTCGTGCTCGACGAGTTGAATGCCCACCTGCATCCGCATGGCCTCCGGTTTGCGCCTGACATCTCGACCGCGAGCCGCGCCACCATCGGCGGCATGATCGCGAACAACTCGAGTGGCACCCGCTCCGTCCTGTACGGCAAGACGATCGATCACGTGCTCGGCCAGGAGATCGTACTGTCGGACGGCTCGGTCGTCGACTTCGGATCGCTCACGCCGGCCGATCTCGACGCCGCCAGTACGGGCTCGAGTCTTGCCGCCCGGTGCTACCGTGCCGTTCGCGAGGTCACCACGGAGCACGCCGGGGAAATCGAACGCCGGTTCCCTAAGGTCGTCCGACGGGTCGGCGGATACAACCTTGACGAGTTCATTCGTCCCGGGCAGCCCTTCGACATGACCAAGCTGCTGGTCGGCTCTGAAGGCACGCTCGGGGTGATTCTCAGCGCCAAGCTCAATCTGGTGCCGCTTCCGAACGCCAAGGCAGTCATGGCGATTCAATTCAACGACCTGCTTGAATCGCTCGCGGCGACGCCGGTCATCCTCCGACACGGCCCGTCGGCGGTCGAGGTTATGGACCGGTTCATCCTCGACCATACACGCCAGAGCGCCGCACTCGACGCGCTGCGCCGCGGATTCATCGACGGAGACCCGGGCGCGCTCCTGTGCGTCGAGTTCTACGCGGATCGTGACGAGGACTTGCCGCCGCGGCTGGACGCCGTCGAGCGTGACCTGCGTGCGCGTGGACTCGGGTACCGCTACCACCGGGAACTCGATCCGTCCGCTCAGGCTCGCATCTGGCGTCTCCGGGAGGCGGCGCTCGGCCTGTCGATGGCGATGAAGACCGAAGCGAAATCGCTCTCATTCGTAGAGGACACGGCGGTTGCGCCGGAGAAACTTCGCGACTACATCGCGCGGTTCCTCGCCATCGTCGCCCGGCACGGCACGTCGGCTGGCGTGTACGCCCATGCCTCGGTCGGCTGTCTTCACGTGCGCCCGGTGGTCAACCTGAAGACCGAGGCCGGCGTCCGCATGTTCGAGGCCCTTGCCAGCGACGTGGCGGATCTCGTCCTCGAGTTCGGTGGCGCTCTGTCCGGAGAGCATGGCGACGGTCTGGTGCGCAGCCCGTTCATGCGCAAGATGTACGGGCCGACGTTGTACGACGCCTTCTGCGCGATCAAACGCACGTTTGACCCGCACGGCATCCTGAACCCGGGAAAGATCGTGGACGCTCCCCCCCTGACGGCGAACCTCCGGTTCGGTGCCGGCTATGCGACGCCGAATCCAGTGACCTATTTCGACTTCTCGGACTACGGCGGCCTGGGCGGTGCCGTGGACATGTGTAGCGGTCTCGGGGCCTGCCGCAAGACGCTCTCCGGAACGATGTGTCCGTCGTACATGGCGACGCTCGAGGAAAAGCATTCCACGCGTGGCCGCGCGAACCTGCTGCGCCTGGCGATGGCGGGGCGTCTGGGCGAGTCAGGCCTCGGCGACGAGGGAGTGTACGACGCGCTCGGCCTCTGTCTCGAGTGCCGTGCCTGCAAGGCCGAGTGCCCGGTGGGCGTCGACGTGGCGCGGTTCAAGAGCGAGTTTCTCGCCGATTACTGGTCCCGGCACGGCACGGCGTTCGAGGCGCGCGTGCTGGGCAATGTCCGTACGGTCGCCAAATGGGGCAGCCGTCTCGCCCCGGTCTCGAACTGGTTGGCCGGCGCGGCACCTCTTCGGTACCTGAACGAGCGCCTCCTCGGCATCGATCGCAGACGTTCGCTCCCCGCCTTCGAGCGGCGGCCCCTCGCGCAGCGTGCACGCGCCGCCGATGACCGCTGCGAGGCAGTGCTGTTCAACGATACGTTTACCAACCACTACGACCCGTCCATCGGCATCGCGGCGCTCGACGTGATGGCAGCCGCCGGCATCCACGCAGGCCTTGCGCAACACGGTTGCTGCGGCAGGCCGCAGATCTCCAAGGGTCTGCTCCAGGACGCCACGCGGCTCGCGGAGCGCAATACCGACGCCCTCTACCCCCACGCCGCCGCAGGCCGTGCCATCGTGTTCTGTGAGCCAAGCTGCCTGTCGGCGATACGGGAAGACAGTCCTGCGCTCGTCCGCGGCGAGAGCCGGCGACGCGCGGACGCCGTCGCGAAGGCCGCGGTGCTCTTTGAGGAATTTGCAGAGGCGCTCGTGCCGCGTCTCACGCTCACGCCAGGGCCGTTGACCATCCTGCTGCATGGACACTGCCACCAGAAATCGATGGGCCTGGTGCCCGCGGCGAAGTCGCTCCTGTCGAAAATCCCCGGAGCGTCGGTGACCGACCTCGACTCGGGCTGCTGCGGCATGGCCGGGTCCTGGGGATACTCGCGGGAGCACTTCGAGGTGTCGCGCGCGATCGGCGAGCGCGCGCTGTTTCCCGCCGTCCGGGCGCGAGAGCCCGGCACGATCGTCGCAGCCGCCGGCACATCCTGCCGGCATCAGCTCCATGACTTCACCGGCGTCGACGCCGTCCATCCTGCCGTGCTCTTGCGATCCCTCCTGGCACGGGACGGCACCCCGTAACGCTCGCCTCAGGTGAGCATTCTGACTATCAGATACAACACCGACGGCGCCATCAGGGCGCCAAAGCCGGTATAGAAAGTTGCGGTCATGGCGCCATAGGGCACGAGCTTCGGATCGGTTGCCGCTAAACCACCGGCGACACCACTGGTGGTGCCCATCAGCCCGCCAAATACCATGGCTGATTGCGGATTGTCGAGACCGATATGACGTGCCACCATCGGCGTACCCACCATGACCAGGATCGATTTGACCAACCCGGCCGCAACGCTTAAGGCAATGATCGGATTGCTGGCTCCAATGGCTTCACCGGTTACCGGGCCGACAATATAGGTGACTGCACCTGCACCGATAGTCGTGATACTGATGGCATCGGTATAGCCGAACAAGACCGCCACGATCGCCCCTACTGCGAATGACACCACCACACCGGCAACGATGGAAATCACGCCGGCAAGTCCAGCTTTCTTCAATTCACTCAAATGGACACCGAAAGCCGTTGCCACTATGGCGAAATCTCTCAGCATGCCGCCGCCCATGACACCAATGCCCGCCAAGAAAGGAATATTCGCCACTCCGATTTCACCGCCGGTAAGTTTTCCACCCCAGTAAGCAGCGAATAGGCCCACTACGATGGCTATGGCCGAGCCATGGATGCGGCCACGCGTCAACCTGTCGGATATGAGATAGGACATCCAGACCGTTAGCCCGACGACGGCGAACGCAACGACAAGACCGTTTCTTTCGGCGACCCTTAGCAACAAGTCCATCACGCCACGTCCGTCTCTGAACGGGATCCATCCACGGAAGCTGTTCGATTGTCCCCGCTACCGTTGCCGCCATTGGAGCCAATCCTGCTGAGTACGGGCACTAAAGCAAAACTCACGACGACCGCGGCGACCCCCGCAGCCAAGGCAAGTAACCCGCCGTCTGCCGCGGCCGCCACGTTCTGCCTGGCCGCCATGGCGACGACAATGGGAATGTACATGGCGCTCCAGAACTTGATTCCTGTGCCCGACGCTCCGTCAACGAGGGATCTCAATCGGGTCGAGCTGCAAGCCAGAACAAGCAGCAACATCGCAATACCGACACCACCGACATTGGCGCTGACTCCGAGCAGTACTCCCAATACTTCCCCCGCCAGCATGCCCACCAACAGACAGCCCGACAGCAATGCGACACCGTAGATAATCATCTTTCATCCCCTGAATCCTGTTCTAGATTAGTCGGACCCTCGATGCTCGCGATAGCCGCGCGCGGCGATCGGCCAGACGCCGATTACCCGGTCGCCGTCGAGCGCGTAGAACACGTCGTGCAGGTTGACGGTCGGATCGGTGTGCGACGGCTGCACGTAGACGCGATCGCCAATTCGTATCCGGCATTCGGGCGGCACGCTGATGGTTGCGTGCTCGTCGTTGAGCGAGACGACCGCGGCGCCATCGAGATCTCTCACCGCCGGGTAGCCATGATCCTTGGTCATCGACTTATGGCCGCAGTCCGCCACGCAGCGACCCGGATCGGGGCGGCTGATGATCGTGCCCACCACCCAAAAGGCCTGCTCGAACGGGACGTCGAGTCGCCCGTAGTCGGTGTCCATCAGGACGTACGAGCCCGCCTGGATCTCAGTGATGCCGTCGAGGCGGCCGCTGATGTCATAGGTCCCGGTACCGCCCGCGGACACGACGTCGCACGGAAGGCCGTCGGCTCGAAACATGCCCGCCGTCTCGACGAGCCCCGCCATGGCCAGGCGCGTGCGCGCCTCGCGCTCTCCGCGGTCCGGCAGGCTGACCAGGTGACCCTCGTACCCCATCAGGCCGCGCAGCGCGACGCCCGCCGCTGAGGCGACCTGGCGCGCCAAGCGCACGGCGTCGCCGCCCGGCGCCACGCCGCATCGCGTCTGCCCGACGTTGAGGTCCACGAGCACGCCGACGGTCACACCCGCCTGCCTGGCTGCGGCGGCGATGGCGTCGAGCCCGGCCGTGGAGTCGACGGCAACCGAGATCGGCACCCGCCGCGCCAGTGCGGCCACGCGTTCACACTTTCCCGGACCGAGAGGCTCGTTCGCGATCAGGATGTCGCGGCACAGATCCGCCAGCACATCTGCCACCACCTCCGCCTCAGACACCGTGGCACACGTCACACCCGTGCACGACCCCGCCGCGAGCTGGCGTCGGGCAATCTCCGGAGTTTTATGGGCCTTGAAGTGAGGACGCAGCCGGCATGGACCCGCCGCAAAATACTCCGCCATGCGGCGGATGTTCCGCTCCATGGCAGCGACGTCAACCACCAGCGCCGGCGTCGGAATCCCGGTGACGTCTGCCGAATCCCCATCGCGCACGCCTACCACACCTACCGCGCACGCGCGCACGGCGGGGACCCCGGCCCGCGCGATGGGGTTTGGCGCGTCACGACCGTTCATCGTCCTCCGGTCGACGCGACGGCGTGATGCCGAACCCGCGCATCTTGCGATACAGGTTGCTGCGCTCGATGCCGAGCAGATCAGCGGTTCGCGAGATATTCCCCTGCTGGACCGAAAGGGCGCGCCGAATGTAGTCGCGCTCGAACCGGTCACGCGCCTCGTGCAGCGGCTCCGCCACGGCGGGCCTTGGCGCCGCTGCCGGAACGTCACTACCCGGAGTGAGGCCCTGATCGAGAAACGACAGCTCGCGTGACGAAATCCGATCGCCGGGCACCATGATCATCAGCCGTTCGACCACGTTGTGCAGCTCGCGCACGTTGCCGGGCCAGACATACTGGCGGAGGGCGATGAGGGCGTCGGCCTCGAATGTCTTGGGACGACGCCCGTTTTCGCGCGCGAGCATCGCCATGAAATGTTCAGCGAGTAGTGGAATATCCTCCTGGCGGTCGCGCAACGGGGGCACGAAGATCGGGACGACGTTGAGGCGAAAGTACAGATCCTCGCGAAATCGCCCGGCCCGAATCTCCGCCGTCAGATCCTTGTTGGTGGCGGCGAGCACGCGCGCGTCGACGCGGATACGGGAGGAGGCGCCCACCGCCTCCATCACCTGCTCCTGCAGGACGCGCAGCACCTTGGCCCGGGTTTTCAGGCTCATGTCGGCGATCTCATCGAGAAAGATCGTGCCGCCGTGCGCGGCTTCGAACTTGCCGCGGCGGTCCGCCACGGCGCCGGTAAACGCGCCGCGCACGTGCCCGAAGAGCTCGCTCTCGATCAGCTCCTCGGGTATCGCCGCGCAATTGACCTCGACGAACGGGCCGGCGCGCCGCCGGCTCAGCTGATGGATGTTTCTGGCGACCAGCTCCTTACCGGTGCCATTCTCTCCAAAGATGAGCACCCGACCGTTGGTCGGCGCCGCCATAGCCACCTGCTCCCGCAGCTTCGCCATGGCGTAGCTCTCGCCCACCATGGTGTGCTGCGCATCCACCTTCGCGCGCAGGGCGCGGTTCTCGGCCTCGAGCCGCCGCTGCCGGAGGGCGTTGCGGACGACGAGGGCGGTCTTCTCGAGCGAGAGCGGCTTCTCGACGAAGTCGAAGGCCCCCATCTTGATGGCGCGCACGGCCGACTCGATGTTGCCATGCCCGGAAATAATGACCACCTGCACATCGATCTGACGTTCGCGCATGCGCGCCAGCGTAGCCAGGCCGTCCATGCCGGGCAGCCAGATGTCGAGCAGCACCACGTCGTACGCCTGGCGAGGCAGCCGCTCGAGGCACGCCTCGCCGCTGTCGACCGCGTCAACCTCGTAGCCCTCATCCCGCAGGACGCCACCCAGCGCACTGCGAACACCCGGTTCGTCGTCAACAATCAGAATCGAAGGCATGAGTCTTCAGCAGGGAAGTTCGATGACGAACCGCGTACCGCGCGGCACGTTGTCCGTGACAGTAACACTGCCGCCGTGTTCGTCGACGATGCGCCGGACGATCGCGAGGCCGAGCCCGCTGCCCCGCTGCTTTGTCGAGTGGTGCGGCAGAAAGAGTTTGTCCCGCTCCGCCGGCGGTATCCCGGGGCCATCATCGGCCACCACGATGCGAACGAGGCTGTCCCCCGGCGCGTGGTGGGTCTCGATATCGATGGCCCCGCGCTGCGCCATCGCCTCGACGGCATTGTCGATGAGATTGATCAGCGCGCGACGGATCTGCTCCGGGTCGACGGATACCTTCGGAAGCACCGGCGCGAACCGGGGGCGCAGCTCGACGGCGGTGAAGATGCCACGGTAGAGCGCGAACACGTCGGTGAGCAGAGCGTTCAGATCGGTCGGCACGACCCGTGGTGACGGCATGCGCGCAAACTGCGAGAACTCGTCGACGAGGCCCTTGAGGGACTCGACCTCGCCGACAATCGTCGTCGTGCACTCCTCGACGAGCTCCCGCGTCTGCGCGGGGGCGCCGGCGAAATGCCGCCGCATCCGTTCGGTACACAGTTGAATCGGCGTCAGTGGATTCTTGATCTCGTGGGCCAGACGGCGGGCGACTTCGCGTCACGCCGCAACCTTCTGCGCGCGAATCAACGGCGTGACATCTTCAAGTACGAGCACAACGCCGTCCGAGACCCCATCTTCGCGCCGCAGCGGCGTCGTCATGACCGCCAGATGCATCTCGCGGCCGCCGCGCGTGATCGACACCTCCTGCGGCAGGGCGTCCTCGCGACCCTGAGACGCCTCGTCCATCACGGCGGCCAACGGCTTCAACTCTGGCGATCCGAACACGGTGGACGCCGGCTGGCCCGACGCGCGGTCGTCGAGACCGAGCAGCCTCGAGGCGGCGGCGTTCATCGTCCGAATGTGTCCGGCCGTGTCCACCGACACCACGCCCGTCGCAATCCGCTGCAGAATCGTCTCGACGTACCGCCGGCGTCCTTCAACGTCATGGTGCTTGCGCTCCAGATCGACCGCCGACCGTTCCAGGCGTCGGCGGCTCGCCGAGAGGTCGGAGGCCATCCGATTAAACGCCTCGACGAGCGACCCGAACTCGTCGCGGGTTTCGGCCTCGACGCGGTGGTCGAGGTGCCCCGCGCCGATCTCGCTGGCCGCGGCGGCCAGCATCTGGACCGGCCGCGTGATCCGCTTGGCCAGGTACAGCCCCATCCACGTCGAACCGACGAGGATCATGAGCGTCAGCATGAAGAAGAACGACAGGTACACGCCCGCGAGCGGCCGTTGGAGGACGCTGAGCTGCTGGTAGTCCTCGTAGGCCTGGGTCATGCGCCTGGCACGGGCCGCAAACTGACCCGTCACGTACTCGCTCGCAATGACGACTCCCTGCAGTGGCTCCTCTGGCGACGAGCGAATCGGCACGGCGCTGCGGATCAGATCGCCGCCGTCGGCAAGAGGCTCGACCACGGGCGCTGACACCTCGCCCGCCGCGGCGCGGGCGGCCAGTAAACCTGGCGAGGCGTCCGCCGCCGTGCTCGGCAACGTCGTCGCGCCGACATCGACGACCGGAATCAGCAGCGGAGCGTCCGAGGCACCGGCCGGCTCGACCCGGTACACCTCTACAAGACTCACACGCTCCTGGAGCACGTCGGGCTCCACGATGGCCCTTACCGATGCCGCCGACGATGAGGACAGGTCGATCGCACCGAGCGCGCGGGCCAGCTGCTGCGCCTGCGCCGACACCAGGCGCTGCCGCTCCTCGTAGTAATCGCCGGCGATCGCGTTGGCCGACGACAGGACATCGTCCATGGGCGCGTTGAACCAGCGATCCACACTGTTGCGAATGAGGCCGCTGCCCACGAGCAGCACGAGCACGGCTGGGATTAGCGTCATCCCGAGCAGCACCGCGACCAGCTTGGCCCGGAAGTGCGCGAACGGCAGGCCGCGGCGCTTCTCAACGAGCAGCTTGACGATGTTGCGCGCCAGCACGAAGGTGAGCGCCACAAGAATCGTCAGATTGGTCACAGAGAGCGCGTAGAGAACGACCTCGGTCAAGAAATCCGGCGCGAGCGTCGCCGACCGACTGGCGAGCGCCAGCAGGCTGACCAGCGCAGCGATCAGGATGCCGACGCCCGCGAGGAGCAGCTTGGTGTTATCGCGAAACAGTCGAACCTGCCGGGGCGCAGAGCTTCGCCGCGGTGGCGGCGCCACCGGTTTCTGCCGCGCCGGAACCTCGCGGAGGGTCAATGCCATCGGCTTCGGACGCCCAAAAGGCCGCCGACTTTCACGGGTGCGACACCTCCACGCACCCGGTTACTCCTTGACGTTGAGCAGATCCGTCAACTCCGTCATGAATTCGCCGATGTCGCGAAAATGGCGATAGACGGACGCGAACCGCACGTAGGCGACCTTGTCGAGACGCTTGAGCTCTTCCATCACGAGCGCCCCGACCTCCTCCGTGCTCATCTCCTTCTCCGGGCGCTCCTGCACGGCAGCCTCGACCCGGTCGGCCACCGCTTCGACGGCTGCCACGCTGACGGGACGCTTCTCGCACGCTTTGAGCAGACCGGCAATGAGTTTCTGGCGCTCGAAGCGCTCGCGCGTGCCGTCTTTCTTGATCACCATATACGGGATCTCGTCGATCCGCTCGTAGCTGGTGAAGCGGCGCGCACAGTCGAGACACTCGCGCCGCCGGCGAATGACCTCGCCCTCCTTGCTCTCGCGCGAGTCGACGACTTTGTCGCCAAGATGGCCGCAGAAGGGGCATTTCATGGGTGTGCGGGCATCTCCTTGTCCGGCGTCGCTGCGGCCAGCGTCGTGAGTCGGCTGAAACCGAGACCGTCCTGCGCCATGAAAACGATTCCGGCCAGCACGACCGGGACATAGGAAATGGCGTGCGTGACGATGGCGGCAGCGACCGCGGCGGCGTTCGCAGCCCCGAAGAACGTGGTCACGCCGATTCGATAGGCCTCGTGGTAGCTGCCGACGCCGCCCGGTGTCGGCACCGCAACGCCGATGACGAGCAGCGCCTGCAGCAGGAACGAGCCGGCGAAGGGCATGTAGATCTCGAAAGCCATGGCCACCAGCCACGCCTCACCCGCAATCACGAGCCACAACAGGAACGACCAGGCCATGGCGGCTGCGAGCGCCTGCGGCTCGCGCGCTACGGCAAAGCCGCTGCTGAAGGTCCGAGCGTACCCTGCGAGGCGATCCGCCATCGCGCTCGGAAGTATCCGGGCCGCGCTGAAGACCAGGCGGCCGATTCGTTCGGGATGTGTCGCCATGACCCATGTGAGGGCCATGAGCACGACAGCGGCGGCACCGGCGAGGGCGGCAGACACTTCAACCCCACGAAGCAACGCGGCAGGAAGCCTCGACGGATCGGCGGTGCCCCAGACGTACAGCGCGAGCAGCATGAGCATGGCGATCAGATCGAGCACCCGTTCCATGACGATGGTCGCGAACGTCGCCGACGTGCTCAGGCCTTCCTGCCGGGCCAGCAGGTACGGGCGCAGCAGGTCGCCCGCGCGAGCCGGCAGGACCCCCAGCGCCGCGGCGCCGATGACCGTCGTGCGGAACGCAGTCCTGAACCGTGTCGGCCCGATCGGCTGCAACAGGTATTGCCACCGATAGGCGCGGATCACGTAGGTCAGAACGACCATCAAGAAGCCCACGACGAGCAGGTCGAGACGCGCCTGGCGCACCTGCACCCACACGTCTGCCAGGTTTGCGTGCCTCACGAACCACGCGAAGAGCGCAATCGCCAGAACAGACACAAGTACCGTACGTATTCGCACCGTCGACCCTTCGAACCTCATGCACCCATGAACGACCTGAGAAGAGGTAACACAATATATCAGGCCCTCCCTCCGGGACGACCGATAGTCTTGCGTACTGTTGCGGGCGCCGAGCGGTCCCTGTAAGATGCGCGCTTCCCCAAGGACAGACCGTGTGCCGCTCGCTGCTCCCCTCCTCGAAACCCGACTGAACGGGCTCGTTCGGCATCACCAGGGCAAAGTCCGCGACATCTACGACGTGGATGACGTCCTGCTGATGGTCGCGACGGATCGCATCTCGGCGTTCGACTTCGTGCTGGGCTCGGGCATCCCGGACAAGGGGAAAGTCCTCACGCAGCTGTCGACGTTCTGGTTCGACAGGACGCGCGACATCGTGCCGAACCACGTCCTCGAAACAGACGCGCGCCGGTACCCCGCCCGGCTCGGTCGATATGCCGAGATCCTCGCCGGGCGGTCGATGCTCGTGCGCAAGACGACGCCGGTGCCGGTAGAGTGCGTGGCCCGCGGCTATCTATCGGGTTCGGGGTGGAAGGACTACGTGGCTACCGGTGCGGTGTGCGGTGTGCGGCTGCCGCCGGGCCTGCGCGAGTCCGACCGGCTCCCCGAGCCAATCTTTACCCCCGCCACGAAAGCCACCAGCGGCCACGATGTGAATATCAGCGAGATCGAGGCGGGACAGCTCGTCGGTGCACAGTTGCTCGAGAAACTCCGGTCGCTCACCATGGCGCTGTACGCCTGTGGTGCGGCGCATGCGGATACATGTGGCATCCTGCTGGCCGATACGAAGTTCGAGTTCGGGCTCACCCCAGACGGCCGGATTCTCCTGATCGACGAAGTCATGACGCCAGATTCCTCACGCTACTGGCCGAAGGCCAAGTACAGTCCGGGCCAGGCACAGCCAAGCTTCGACAAGCAATTCGTTCGGGACTACCTCGAGCAGATCCACTGGAACAAGCAGCCTCCCGTGCCGTCGCTCCCTGATGACGTCGTGGTCCGCACGCGCGAGAAGTACATCGAGGCGTTTCGTCGGCTGTCGGGCAGGGAACTCGACTGATGGCGCTGCGCGAAGAACTCGAACGCCTGGTCGACGACCTGGTCACGCGCGGGGTCCGCTACGAAGACGCCCAACGGGAGTTCGAGAAGCGCTTCATCGCGCGCGTCCTGGCCAGGGCCGACGGCAATCTCTGCAAGGCCGCGGGCCTTCTGGGCATGCACCGCAACACCCTGAGCCGCAAGATCGCTGAATATCGCCTGCGCCGTTCCGCGTAGGGCACCGCGCGGGACGCTCGCAACCGCAAAACCCCCTTGACACTGGTGTTGGGCGCGCTACAATTAGCAGTTGCCTAGGGGGAGTGCTAACCCGCCGACGGCACGTCCTGCGGTTCGGGGACGCCGCGCCGGGTCGAACACCCGGTGATCAAGGTTTTAACCAGCGGGGTTACGCCCCGCATCCTACAGACACAGTCTGGAGTCGAACGCACATGAAAGTCAGACCGCTACACGACCGCATCATCGTTCAACGCCTCGATGAAGGCGAACAGAAAATCGGCGGGATCATCATTCCCGACACCGCCAAGGAAAAACCGCAGCAGGGCAAGGTGTTCGCCGTGGGCGCCGGCAAGGTCAAGGATGACGGCAAACGCCAGCCGCTCGACGTCAAGAACGGCGACACAATCCTGTTCGGGAAGTACTCGGGGCAGGAAATCAAGATCGATGGTGAGGAGTACCTCATCATGCGCGAGGACGAAGTGCTCGCGGTCATGGAGTCGAAGAGTAAATAACGCTAGGTAGCCGGAGGCCCTCAGGCCTCTGGTCGATGGAGACATCACGAATGGCTAAACAGATCATTTACGGCGAGGAGTCGCGTCAGGCGATTCTCCGCGGCGTCAACCAGCTGGCCAACGCGGTCAAGGTCACGCTCGGCCCCAAGGGCCGCAACGTCGTCCTGGACAAGAAGTTCGGCTCCCCCACCATCACCAAGGACGGCGTGACGGTGGCCAAGGAAATCGACCTCCCCGACTCGCTCGAAAACATGGGCGCGCAGATGGTTCGCGAGGTCGCGAGCAAGACGTCGGACACGGCGGGCGACGGCACGACGACGGCGACCGTGCTCGCGCAGGCGATCTACCGCGAAGGCGCCAGGAACGTCGTGGCGGGCGCCAACCCGATGGAGCTCAAGCGCGGTGTCGAGAAGTCAGTCGAAGCGATCGTTGCTGAGATCGAAAAGATGTCGCGGAAGGTCTCGGGCAACATGGTCGCCCAGGTGGGCATGATCTCCGCGAACAGCGATCAGACCATCGGCTCAATCATCGCGGACGCGATGGACAAGGTCGGTAAGGACGGCGTCATCACCGTGGAAGAGGCCAAGACGCTCGAAACCTCGCTCGATGTCGTGGAAGGCATGCAGTTCGATCGCGGCTACCTCTCGCCGTACTTCGTGACGGACGCCGAGCGCATGGAAGTCGTGCTCGAGAATCCGGTCATCCTGATCCACGAGAAGAAGATCAGCTCGATGAAGGACCTGCTGCCGGTACTGGAGCAGGTGGCCCGCCTCGGCAAGCCGCTGGTGATCGTGGCAGAGGATATCGAAGGTGAGGCGCTGGCGACGCTCGTGGTCAACAAGCTGCGCGGCACGCTCCAGGCCGCGGCGGTCAAGGCGCCAGGCTTCGGCGATCGCCGCAAGGCGATGCTCGAGGACATCGCGACCCTCACGGGCGGCAAGGCGATCACCGAGGACCTCGGCCTCAAGCTCGAAAACATCAAGGTCGAGGATCTCGGTAAGGCCAAGAAGATCACGATCGACAAGGACAATACGACGATCATCGAGGGCGGCGGTACGACGGCTGCCATCGAAGGCCGGGTCAAGCAGATCCGGGCCCAGGTCGAGGACACGACCTCGGACTACGACCGCGAGAAACTGCAGGAGCGGCTCGCGAAGCTGGTCGGCGGCGTCGCCGTCATCAAGGTCGGCGCGGCCACCGAGACCGAGATGAAGGAGAAGAAGGCGCGCGTCGAGGACGCGATGCACGCGACCAAGGCGGCGGTCGAGGAAGGCATCGTGCCCGGCGGCGGCGTGGCGCTGCTGCGGGCCGCCAAGGCGCTCGACAAGCTGAAGCTCGAGGGTGATCAGCTCGTCGGCCTGCAGATCGTCAAGCGAGCCATGGAGGAGCCGATGCGATGGATTGCGATCAACGCCGGCGAGGAAGGCTCGATCGTGGTGTCGAAGGTCCGCGACATGAAGGCGGACGAAGGCTTCAATGCCGCGACCGACACCTACGAGGACCTCGTCAAGGCCGGTGTCATCGACCCGGCCAAGGTCGTCCGCAGCGCGCTGCAGAACGCCTCGTCGATCTCGTCGCTCCTGCTGACCACCGAAGCGCTGATCTCCGAGATACCAGAGGAGAAGAAGGACGCGCCGGCGATGCCGCCCGGTGGCGGCATGGGCGGAATGTACTGACGCTCGAAGGCGACAGGGCCCAGGCCTCGAGCCTCGGGCTCTGACAGCCCTTGGTCGGCGGCAATCAGTTGAAGAGGCGGACCGTCAGGTCCGCCTCTTTTTTCGTACGTGGCGATCACTCCCCGATGATCTGAACCACGATCTCACGGCGCCGCGGCCGCGTGTCGAACTCGAGCAGCATGATCTGCTGCCAGGTGCCGAGCGTCAGGGCACCGTCGGCAAAGGGCACCGTCAACGCAGGACCGAGCAGCGCGGCGCGCACATGACTGGAGCCGTTGTCGTCGCCCCACCGCAGGTGATGGCGATACTCCCCACCGCGCGGCGCCAGCTGTTCGAAGAGCCCGTTCAGGTCCGCGATTGCACCCGGCTCGAACTCGATGGTCGTGATGCCCGCGGTGGACCCGACGACAAAGACCGTGGCAGTGCCCGCACGGGCCTGAGAGGCCGCGACAACCGCCGCGACCCGCTCGGTGATGTCCCGCGCATCGTCCTGCCCCTTCGTGGAGACCTCGAACTTCCGCGTCGCGATCATGCAAGCAGGATATCCCCCTCCGCGGATGTCTCAGAGCCCGACCCCGATCCAGAGACGGTTTCATAGCCTCCAGGCGGGTCCTGACCGCGGACAGCCCGTCCGCGGCCACCCGCGACGAGGTTATGAAACCGGTTCTATGACCGAACTACCGCCACCGATTCATCGCCTGCCGGTGCTGCGACTCGGGTGGGAGCTCGGCGAGTTCGATCCGGAGCCCGTTCAGCTCCGTGATATTCGACAGGATGGCGCCGGTATCGCTGTCGCGGATCTCCGACACCTCGGCGCCTCGCTGTTTGAACATCGCCGTGGCGGCCTCCATGTCCTCCACGTGGAGGCCAAAGTGACTGACCCCCTCCGGACGCCCGCGGGCGGGCTGCAGTTCTACGAACGTGTTCTCGCTGATCTGGACGTAGACCAGCCTCGGCTGCCCCTGGTCGTCGACTGCCCGGAACGCCTCCGGAAATCCCAACGTTTCCGTGTAGTACGCCAAGGCCTCATCGATGTCCGGTACGTTGATCCCGACATGGTTCAAGCCAACGAGCCCCGTGTTCTGATTCTGGGCAACGGCGGTCTGGACACCCAGTCCCACCAGGATTCCCGCGACGAATAACATCCAACCTCGCATAGCACGCTCCCTTCTCCAGTTATTGGACCGCTAGACGGCTCCTTACGAGAATTCCGTGCCGGTTCGTACGGCCCGGGTGCGCGCCGGTGCCCAAACGCCGGAATCCAGAAAGCCGCATAGCGGTCCTCGGCGCGCGGAGCGCGCCAAGAGAGGCTGGCAACCAGCCACGGGCTCGGCCAGCACCTCATCGATTCGAATGAGATCCAGGGCAGAGCCCGTGGCTGGATCCTACTGCGATTAGGCCTCGTGCGCACGACCCGCCGTACAGGCGGCCCCAATTCAGGTTTTTCGGAGTCCGGAGGCGCGGGGACCTACCGGAGGGTAAATGTGAGCTCAATCGTCACAAGCACCGCGACCGGTTCGCCGAAACGGGTTCCCGGCTGGAACCGCCACTGCTTGGCGGCCTTGACAGCCTCCGAATCGAGACCGAACGTCGGGTCGAGGGACTTCACGACATCGACGCGGCCGACGGTGCCATCTGAAAGCACGACGCATTCGAGAAGCACCGTGCCCTGCACCTTGGCGCGCATGGCGTCGGCGGTGTACTGCGGCTTCACTTCGCGAAGGATGCGGGGGTTGATGACGCCGCTGCCCGGCCGATAGACGCCGCCGCCAAGGCCGCCCCCGGTGCCCAGCTCGAGGCCGGACCCTTCCCCCGCGCCCGCGCCGGAGCCGCCGCCCGCCCCCGTCGACGCCGACGCCTCGTTCGACTCAACCACCCCCGGCGAGGTCTCCGTGGCTGCGGCAAGCAGCACGGCCGGAATGTTCAACTGCTCGACAGGCGGCTCCTCCGGCGTTGGTTCCGGCACCGGTTCCGGATCGACCACGGGCACCGTGACCTCTTCGGGCCCCTCTAATTCGGCCGGCTTCGGCGGCTCGGGCGCTCTGTTTCCGCCGCCGCCGCCGCCGCCGGGACCGGGCTCGGCGAGGAAGACAATCTGGCGCGACAGCTGAACCGGAAGTATCGCTTGACGGACCGGCTCGGGCACGAGCCAGATGAGCAGGAGACAGAACACGACAAAGCCTCCGTGGGCCAATACCGACACGCCGAGCGCACCGCCTAGCCGCTTTTCCTGCGTTCCGAACATGAAACGCAGGTCATCCGGGCGAGCATCGTCGAGCCCCAGCGTCAGGTGCTCGGACGTTGGCAGCTCCTCAGGCGGTGTGCGCTTCTGATCGGTCGGCATTGAGCTGGTAGCAAATACGAGCCGGTCCGGCCTCCCCCGAACCCCCCGATTTTATTCTCCCTGAGCAGGCTGACGGTCGCAACTGCAAAACGGGTACCTCAGTAGCGGGCGCGGGGGCGGGCCGACCCGTGAACCGAACGCCAACGATGCAGCCGTCAAGGGACGATAGTCAAGCGACGAAACCACGAGCCCTCGGCACGCCCAGCACCACGGGATGCGCCATAGGCCTGATTACTCTAGATCAACTCCCGACTCCCAGGCGGCCAACTCCCAAGAAGTGTGAACCACGTGACAACGGGCCTTGGGCCTGGTCTTTGGACCTTATGGGCCTTTCGACGTTTGAGAGTCAGTCCCCCACGCATCCGCGTGGTACAATCGCCCTTCGCTGCAACCCGCAACCTGTAACCGTCAGGGTGACATATGGGCATCGGCATCCCGGAGCTTTTGATCATTCTCGCGATCATCATCGTGATCTTCGGGGCGAGCCGTCTGCCGGAGATCGGCCGCGGGATCGGAAAGGGCATCAAGAACTTCAAGGAAGCGACGAAGGACGAGCCTGACAAGTCAGACGAAGGACGGGCCTGACCGGCATCATTTCCGCCCGCGGGTCTTTCCCTTCTTGCCGCCCCTGCGTTCCCGGCGTGCCGGCTGCTCGGCCCGACGGCGATCGCTCTTCGGCGTCACCCTGCTCCTGACGGCTCCACGCGGCCGCGCCTCACGCCGCACCGCTTCGAGAATCTCCACCAGACCCAGGTCCACCTGACGGCGTTCCATGTCGACGCGAACGACCTGTACCTGGACCTTGTCCCCAAGGCGGTAGATCCGCTTGGTGTTCTCCCCGTGCAGCGTGTGCTGCTGCTCCACGAACCGGTAGTAATCGTCCGCCATGCTGGAGATGTGCACGAGCCCTTCGACATAGTGCTCGATGAGCTCGACGAACAGGCCGAACGGCGCAACGCCGGTGATGTGGCCATGATATTCGTCGCCAACCTTGTCGGCCATGAACCGAACCTTCTTCCACTGCAGCAACTCACGCTCGGCCTCGTCCGCGCGCCGCTCTTTCTCCGACGTCTGACGCGCGACCTCCGGCAGCTCCTCTTCCAGTTCCTCGCGACGGGCCTCGGACATGCCCGAATGCCGCGACGCACGGAGCGCCCGGTGAACAACCAGGTCGGGATAACGCCGAATCGGCGACGTGAAGTGCGTGTAGTGTTCGGCGGCCAGTCCGAAGTGGCCTAGCGACGCGGCATCGTAGCGTGCTTTCTGCATCGTGCGCAGCATCAACGTCGCAATCGGCCGCTCTTCCGGCGTGCCCCGCATGCGATCGATGAGCTTCTGGAAATGCTTCGGGCGCACCGCTCGTCCGTCCGTCGCGAGGCTGTAACCAAGCGTGGTGATGAACGCCTCGAAGTCTTCGACCTTCCTGACATCAGGCGCTTCGTGCACTCGATGGAGTGCCGGCGCGTTCTTTGCCGCCAGATGCGATGCGACCGTCTCGTTCGCCAGGAGCATGAACTCCTCGATGAGGCGATGGGCTACGTTGCGCTCGGACGGAATAATGGCTTCGATCTCCCCGAACTCGGAGAGGATCACCTGTGTCTCCGGCAGATCGAAGTCGATCGCGCCCCGGCGCCGACGGCGGGCGTTCAGCACCTCGAACAGCTCGTGCATCAGGTCGAACATCGGCGTCAACGCGGCGTGCCGCGCAATCGCCGCGGCGTCGCGGTCCTTCAGGATCGCGTTCACGGCGGTGTAGGTCATCCGCGCGTCGCTGTGAATAACGCCGTCGTGCATCTCGTGCCGGACGACCGTCCCGCGGCGGTCGACCTCCATCAGGCACGACTGCACCAGGCGATCAACGTGAGGATTCAGGCTGCAAAGCCCGGTCGCGAGCTCGGATGGGAACATGTGCACGGCACGCTCTGGAAAGTAGACGGACGTGCCACGCTCGTAGGCCTCCCCGTCCAGCGCACTCCCCTCGGTCACGTAATGGGACACGTCGGCGATGTGCACCCCGAGCCAGTAATGCCCGTTGGCCAGCCGTTCAATCGTGATGGCATCGTCAAAATCCCGCGCGTGTTCGCCGTCGATCGTCACGGTCGGGATCGCACGGAAATCGGTCCGCCCTCGGACGTCCCGCTCCTCCACGGCGCCGCCGAGACTCCGCGCCTCCTCCACCGACTCTTCAGAATGCCCGTCAGGGATGTGGTGCTTGCGGATGATGATCTGCGTGTCCACCCCAGGTTCGTCGACGCGCCCGAAGACTTCGAAGACGCGCCCCACCGGTCCCCGCGTGGCTGTCGGCCAGCGGGTGATCTCGACGAGCACCATCTCGCCGGGCTCGGACGAAGACCACTGACCCGTCGGGACATGGATGTCGGTCAGGACGCGGCGATCGAACGGGACGACGTAGCCAAGATCTGAGGCGTCGACCTCGAACCGGCCGACGATCGTCTCCTGGCTGCGCTCGAGGATGCGGATAATCCGGCCCTCGGCCCCTCGCTCAGACTGTCGTTCTATGCGCGCGACGACCCGGTCGCCGTGCATCGCCTCAGTCAGATTCGATGCGGCGATGTACAGATCCTGTCGCTCCCGGCCGGACTCCGCATGCTCGGGCACGACAAAGCCGAAACCGCCGGGATTTGTCTGGAGGCGCCCGACCACCAGATCCATCTTCTCCGCGAGACCGAAGCGGTTGCCGCGAATCTGGAGGAGTGTTCCGTCCGCCACCAGTGACTTGAGCTGCCGCTTGAAACTGGTGCGCTCCTCGCGAGGCACGCGCAACAGCTGAGCGATTTCACGCGCGGTGGCGGGATGGTGCACGCGGTCACGCATGAGCCCCAGGATGTCGTCGCGGGAAAGCATTTACTTACGGCGTGCCTCTGCCAGCCATTAGTATGACCTGCAGATCGCCGACGTTGGTGTTCGTGGGACCGGTTCGAATCAAGTCGCCGAGCTCGTTCAAAAAGACGTAGCTGTCGTTGTCTTCGAGGTACGACTCGGGCGGAGCGATGCCAGCCGCCTCGGCGCGACCGAGCGTGGTGGTATCCACGACGCCGCCGGCAGCATCAGTGGGCCCGTCCACACCGTCGGTGCCGATGCTCGCGGCCGCGGCAGCCCTCCCGAGCGTGTCGAGCCCGCGCGCCATGGCGAGCGCGCATTCCTGGTTACGTCCGCCCCTGCCTGAGCCCGCGACACGAACCGTCATCTCACCGGCAGCCAGTATGCACACCGGTCCGCTGCGGGTCCTGGCGACCCGTGACGCCGCTTGCAGGAGACCGCGCGAAGCAAGACGTGCCTCCCCCCTGACCGGCTCTTCAATCACATGCACGACATAGCCAAGCGACTCCGCCGCCACGCGGGCTCCGTCCACGGCGGTCCGCGCGCCACCGATGACGCGCCCGACTGAACGCGAGAGCCGCGGATCGCCGGCCTTCGGCGTCTCCGGAATCGCACCGCTCGCGCCGGCTGTGAGCCGAGCGACGACGGCCGCAGGATAGCGGTCCCGCCCGCCATGCCGATCCAACGCCATGAGCGCGTCGGCAAACGTTGTTTCATCCGGGACGGACGGACCGGAGCCGATGGCCGACAACTCGTCGCCCACCACGTCGGACAGGGCAAGCGTGAGCACCCGTCCTCCGGCGGTCGCCGCCAGCCGGCCGCCTTTGACCGCGGAAAGATGCTTGCGCACCGCGTTGAGGGCGTGGATCTCCGCCCCCTCGTTCAGAAGCCGCTCGGATGTGCGCTGCTTGTCCTCGAGCGACACGCCATCTGCCGGCATCGCCATGAGCGCCGAGGCGCCCCCCGACAGGAGCAAGAGCAGCAGGTCGCGGTCGCTCGCCGCACCCGCCACGTCCAGGACGGCCCGCGCGGCCGCGACGCTGCGATCGTCGGGAACGGGGTGTGCGGCGGTATACCACCGCACGCCGGCCGGCAGTGCCTGCGGAGGGTGCGCCGACACCCCCATGACGTGCCGGCGCGACATCTTCGTTACCCCGGAGACCGCCGCCAGCAGCATCGGGCCGGCCGCCTTGCCGACAGCCACCACGTCAACCGCGCCCGTGGATCGCAGAGCGCGCTCGATATCCGCACTGACCAGGGCCCGTCGCACGAGTCCACCGGCTTCTGCCGCCGCGAGCGCTGCGCGCACCACGGCCTTCACATCGGCGCGAAGATCGGAGGTAGCTGTCAGTGAATTTGTCTGGGGTCGGACCAGGCGGAAAGATGTGCCACGGCGTCGAACTGTCGGAGGAGGCGGCCGACCACCTTGTCGGCTTCGTCGCTGGCGCACAGTCGATCGAGCTGCGCCATCACCCGGGTGAGCGTCCTTTCCGCTTCGCGGATGGCCCGCTCGGAATAACACTCACGCTGCTGCTTGAGGCAGCGCTGGCACTTGACGAACTCTTCCCGGTAGAAGCTGGAGAGGGAGTGGAGGACCGGATCGCACTGCGGACGCGAGTCGGTCAGGAAGCGAGACATCCGGTTCCGCGACGCCAGCATATTGGACTGCCCTCCAGTCTAGCGACGCCGCCGAGCGGGTGTCAACGCCACCAGCCTACGCGGCCCGCCGCGACGCGGCAAAGCCGCCTGCGCCGCCGACCACCATCCCGCCGGCCACCAGCGCGATACGCAGAAGCGCGCCGGGAGGAACTGCACCGAGTCACCGTCGAGCAGCGCCCCCAGTTCGGCGCCCCACCACGCGCCCGTTACAGAAAACCCGAGCCATAGGCATCCAAGCGCCACCAGCGCCCCCAGCCCGCCTGAATCACCCCCTCGGCCACGAACGGGCCGCGGATGAACGAGAGCGGCGACCCGACGAGCTGCATGATCTCGATCTCGCCCCGGCGCGCCTGCAGGCCGAGCCGGACGACGCTGGTGACCGTCGCCGCCGCCGCCAGCGCCATCAGCAACGCCAGCGCGAAGCCGGTGCCCCTGACCGCAGAAAGGCCCGACGCGATTCGCGCCAGCCATTCGCGGTCATATCGCACGTCGGCGACGCCCGGGAGCATGGCGACCTGGCGCACCAGGGTGTCGGTACGGCCGTCGTTCTCAGCGTCGGCACGAACCTGCACTTCGACCGACGCCGGAAACGGGTTGTCGTCGAACCCGGTAGTGAGCGACGCCAACTCCGCGAACTCGCGCCGGAACCGGGCCAGAGCGTCGATCTTCGACACGTATTCGCGGCCATCCGCGACGCCGCTGTCGTCGATCGCGGCTTCGATGGTGCCCCGCTGCTCGGATGTCGCCTCGTCGCGAAGGTACACGGACAACTCCGTCGCCGACGCCCACTGCGCCAGCAGCCGCTCGACGTTCCAGGTCACGAGCAGGAGCGAGCCGAGGACGATAATCGCGAGGGCGATAGCGACGACGGCGAGGCCGCTCGATCCGCGGCCGCGCCACAGGCTTGCCCACCCTTCCCGCAGCGCGTAGTCGAGCGCTCTCATGCGACCTCGACCACCCGCCCGGCGTCGAGCGTAATCGTGCGGCGGCCCACCAGACGGATCAGTTCACGGTCGTGGGTGGCCACGAGGACGGTGGTGCCGCCTGCATTGACCTCGCGAAGTAGGTTCATGATTTCGAGCGAGAGATCCGGATCCAGATTACCGGTGGGCTCGTCCGCCAGCAGCAGCGCGGGATCGTTGACCAGCGCGCGGGCGATCGCCACGCGCTGCTGCTCGCCACCGGACAGGTCGAGGGGATAGGCGTTCATGCGATGCTGAAGCCCGACCCATTTCAGCACCTGGAACGCCCGGCGGCGGCGCTGCGCGCCAGGCTCGCCCAGCACCTGCGGTACGAAGGAGACGTTCTCAAGAACGGTGCGTGTGGAAATCAGCTTGAAGTCCTGGAAGACGAACCCGATTCCGCGGCGATACTCCTGGATTTCGCGGCGCGAGAGCCCACTCAGACTGTCGCCGTTGACGAAGATCTCGCCTTCGCTCGGGCTCTCCTGCATCAGCAATAGGCGGAGAAACGTCGACTTGCCGGCGCCGCTGGGGCCGGCAAGAAACACGAACTCGCCCTTCGCGATGGTCAGCGACAGATCGCGCAGCGCGTACAGACCGCGGCTGTAAAACTTCGAGAGATGATGGGTCTCGATCACGTTGTCCGCACACCGGGCGCCACAGCCGTTTCGCGGGTTGGCGTGCGGTCACCACGCCAGGCCGGTCCCGCCATGCAGGCGCGGTGGCCTGGAGCTGCCCTAGGCGGAACCATCGAGCTCCCGTTTGAGCAACTGGTTGACCAGCTTGGGGTTGCCTTTGCCACTACTGGCTTTCATCACCTGGCCGACGAGAAAACCGAACGTGGCGGTCTTTCCCGCGCGGTACTGCGCCACAGCGTCCGCGTGTCTGCCGATCACCTCCCGCACGATCGACAGAAGCGCCGATTCGTCGCCGATCTGCGCCAGCCCGTCGGTGGCCACGATATCTTCGGCGGCCCGGCCCGAGTCGTACATCTGCGCGAAGACGTCCTTGGCGATCGAGCTACTGATCGCGCCGCTGTCGATGAGGGCGATCAATCCCGCCAGCGCCCGCGGCGCCAGCAGCACGTCATCGATCGTCTTCCCACGATCGTTCAGCGTCCGCAGTAATTCGCCCATCACCCAGTTGCTGGTAGCCTTCGGGTTGCCGGCGGCGGCGACCTGCTCGAAGTAGTCCGCCAGCGCGACCGACTGCGTGAGCACGCCCGCATCGTACTCCGGCAACCCGTACGCGGCCACGAACCGGCGGCGGCGCGCCTCCGGCAGTTCGGTCATCGTGGCACGCACCGCTGCGATCCGCTCGGCGGTCACGACGAGCGGTGGGAGGTCCGGCTCCGGAAAATACCGGTAGTCGTGCGCCTCCTCCTTGCCACGCATCGAAGAGGTGCGTCCTGCCGCCGAATCCCACAGGCGCGTTTCCTGCACGACCCGTCCACCCCCTTCGAGGAGGTCGATCTGCCGCCCGATCTCGAACTCGATCGCCTTCTGGACGTAGCGGAACGAGTTGACATTCTTCACTTCGGCCTTGGTGCCAAATTCGCGCTGCCCGACCGGACGCACGGAGACGTTGGCGTCGCAACGAAGGCTTCCCTCCTCCATGTTGCCATCGTTGACGTCGAGCCAGACGAGAATGTCGCGCAGCCGTGAAAAGAAAACCGCCGCGTCCGCGGCCGACCGCATGTCGGGCTCTGTGACGATCTCGATGAGTGGGACGCCGCTTCGGTTGTAGTCGACGTGCGTGCGGCGGTCCGAGTCCGGAAACCCTTCGTGTAGCGACTTTCCGGCATCCTCTTCCATGTGGATGCGCGTGAGGCCGACGCGTGTTGTGCCTCCGGCGGTGTCGAGGCCCCCGCCAAGTGCCAGGGGCCGCTCGTACTGCGAGATCTGGTAGCCCTTGGGAAGGTCCGGATAGAAATAGTTCTTCCTGGCGAACACCGACTCCGGCTGGACCTCGCAGCCGAGCGCCAGGGCAGCCTTGATAGCGTAGTCGACCGCTTGCCGGTTGAGAACGGGAAGCGCGCCAGGCAATCCCAGACAGACCGGGCACACCTGGGTGTTGGGCGCCGCGCCGAACACAGTGCTGCAGCCGCAGAATATTTTCGTGCGCGTTCGCAGCTGGGCGTGGATCTCGAGCCCGATAACCGGCTCGTACTTCATGTACGAAAACCCCAAACCCCAAACCCCAAACCCCAAGCCCCTGTCGAGAATCCGATGCGCATTGGGACTTGGGGGTTGGTCATTGGGATTTGATCGTTACACCCTGGGCCCGGCTTCCTTCACCGACCGTGCAACGTCCTTCTCGAATATCTTGAAGTTCTCCACGAACAGGCGGGCCAGTTTGCCGGCTTGTTCGTCGTACGCCTGCGGGCTGGACCAAGTGCCGCGCGGGTCGAGCACTCCCTCCGGCACGCTAGGGCACGTCGCCGGCACGTCCAGGTTAAAGACCGGGTCTTTGCGATAGCTCACGTCATCGAGCCGGCCGGCGAGCGCCGCCGCGATCATCGCACGCGTGTGTGCAATGGCCATGCGCCGCCCGACGCCATACGGACCGCCGGTCCATCCGGTGTTGACCAGCCAGACCCTGGCATTATGTTTGGCAATCTTCTCGCCCAGCAGCTTGGCGTACACGTTGGGGTGCAACGGAAGGAATGGCGCGCCAAAGCAGGTACTGAAGGCCGCCTTCGGCTCCGTGACGCCCTGCTCGGTGCCGGCCACCTTGGCGGTGTAGCCAGACAGGAAGTGATACATCGCCGCGTCCGGCCCCAGGCGTGCGATCGGGGGCAACACGCCGTAGGCGTCGGCCGTGAGCATCACGATACTACTGGGGTGACCCGCCTGGCCGGACAGAATGGCGTTGTCGATGAATTCGAGAGGATACGAGCCACGAGTATTCTCGGTCAAGGACGCGTCATCAAAATCGAGCGCCCGCGTCTCGGAATCGACGACGACATTCTCGAGGATCGTGCCGAAGCGGCGTGTTGCCGCGTAGATCTGCGGCTCTGCCTCGGTGGACAGCTTGATCATCTTGGCGTAGCAGCCACCCTCGAAGTTAAAGACTCCCCGGTCGCTCCACCCGTGCTCATCGTCACCAATGAGCTGCCTCTGCGGATCGCTCGAGAGCGTGGTCTTCCCGGTGCCCGACAGGCCGAAGAAGAGGGCCGTGTCGCCCTCCTCGCCAACGTTCGCCGAGCAATGCATCGAGAGGACGCCCTGCAGCGGTAGCAGGTAGTTGAGAATCGTGAAGATCGACTTCTTGATCTCACCGGCATAGCGCGTGCCGCCGATCAGCACCAGCTGCTTCGCGAAGTTCACAAAAATGAAGACGTCCGACCGCGACCCGTGACGTGCGGGATCGGCCTTGAAATCAGGTGCGGCGACAACAGTGAACTGCGGTACGTGCCCGACACGCTTGGCGGGATCGTCCTCGGGCAGAAACATGTTCCGCGCGAACGCGTTGTGCCAGGCAAACTGGTTGACAATCCGGATCGGCAGTCGGTACCCGGGATCGGCGCCCGCCCAGGCGTCGAGAACGAACAGCTCCTTGTCCTGGAGGTAGGCCGCCATGTCGCGATGCAGCGCGTCGAAGGCGCCGGCCTCGAGCGGGCGATTCATGGTGCCCCAGTCGATATGCCCTTCGCTCGAAGGCTCGCGAACCACGAATTTGTCGTTCGGCGAGCGACCCGTATGCTGTCCCGTGCCGCAGACCAGCGGACCCTCCGCTGCGAACTGGCCTTCGTCGCGCCGTATCGCCGCCTCCAACAACGCCGGGGTGCTCAGATTCCAGTGGACCGTGCCGGACGGGAGAAGGCCGATCGCCTCGAGACTGCGCGCTCGCTTTACTTGTGTGGGCATCCGCTTCACTGTGTGGGCATCAGGAAGAGGGCATCGTATCGGCGGAATTCAAGGCAAGTCAACCGGTCGCTGGCCAGCGCGCCACCTGGAGTATAGTGTGATTGCGTGGGTAAACAGGTCCGCCCGCCAGCCGTATTAGATGCCTAGAACGACTCTGCAAAGCGCGCGCGCTCCAGTTGTCGCCGACGGCCCCGCCTCGTCTGCGGCGCTGTCACAGGAGTCCGCGCTCGCGGCCGAGATCAAGGCGCTCGTCGTCGCTGGAAAGCGGGACGCGGCTCGGGAACGATTCTCGGGTCTTGTCACCCTCCAGCAGCGGCGCGCGGCCTGCATTGCGTATCACTATCTGCGGGACGTGCATGACGCCGATGAAGCGGTACAGGACGCCTTCGTCAAAGTGTTCACGCACATCGCCGGCTACCGCGAGGAACTGTCGTTCGAGGTCTGGTTCACCCGCATCCTCGTGAACGGGTGCCTGGATCTTCGGAAGGCGCGGTCCCGCCGCCTGCGCTGGGTCCTGCCGGCAATGACGGCGGGCGAGACAGCGCCACGCGAGCCGGTGGCGCCGCAGGCGGGCCCCGAAGATCAATTGTTGGCCAGCGAGCGGGGGCGGCAGATTGCGGCAGCCGTCGCGCAGTTGCCCGCGCGACAGCGCACCGTCTTTGCGTTGTGCCGGATCGCCGGGCAAAGTGCGGGCGAAGTGAGCCTGGCGCTGGGCCTCAGCGAATCGACGGTTCGCGTGCACCTGTTTCGAGCCATCCGAAAACTCCGGGATCTGCTGGATCGGGAGCGAGAATGATGAGTCACCAGCACTTATCCGACGACCGGCTCGTTGACGTCTGCCTGGATCGCGCGCCTGCGGCGTTCGAGCAGCAACACCTTGAACGCTGCGACCTGTGCGAGGGACGCCGCGCCAACCTGGCACGCCTCCTGGCCGACGTGTCTGACGTGGCGCGTGCCGAGGCCGATGCCGTCTTCACCCCCGGGCGTCTCGGCCAGCAGCACGGCCGCATCCTCCAACGCGTCGAACAGGAAGTGCCGCATGGCCGGGTCATCAGCTTCCCTGCCGGGCACGGCCAGGACCCCACGCCGCTGCGGGCCCGTCCCGCAATGCGCTGGATCGCGGGTGCCGCCGCAGCGGGCCTTGTGATTGGCCTGCTGGCTGGACACCTCGCGCACGATCTCCCGACCGGCGGCACGTCGCCCACCTCGCAGGCCGGCCAGGCGCTGGACGCACCGACGGTGCAAGCCGTCTCGACGACCCTGTCGGAGGAGGAGTTCCTTGGCCGCCTTGAAGTGGCCATTGACGGTGCGGGCGGCTCCGCGCTGCGGCCGCTCCACGATTTGACCCCGCTTGTCTGGGAGGTTACGGCGCAGTAGTGCCACCGCTGATTTTCCGCAAAGGCCTCGACCTGAAGCACGAGGTCGCAGGCACGCTCGCCGCGAGCTACCACAGTGAGCTCATCGACGCAGTCAAGAACGCCGATTTCCGGTACTCCTCCGGACGGCTCACCATCCATCTCGCGCGTGAATTCGGATTTTGCTACGGCGTCGACCGCGCCGTCGATTACGCGTATCAGGCGCACCGTCGATTCCCGGATCGTGCCGTCTACCTGACGGGCGAAATCATTCACAACCCGCACGTCAACGACGAGCTGCGCGCGCTGGGCATTCGCTTTCTCAGTGATGCAGGCGCGTCGGTTGAGACGCTGACCCCGGACGAAGTAGTGATCCTGCCGGCATTCGGCGTCACGATCGAGTTGTTGACCGATCTACAGCAGCGCGGCTGCACGTTGGTGGATACGACCTGTGGCTCGGTGCTGAACGTGTGGAAAAACGTGAAGCGGTACGCGGAGGAGGGCTTCACGGCCATCATTCACGGGAAGTACCGGCACGAGGAGACGAGAGCCACTGCATCGCAGGCCCTGCACTCGGGTGGCGGCCGATACCTGGTCGTTCTTGATCGCGACGAAGCGGCGACCGTGTGCGGCTACATCCGGTCCGGCGGCAGCCGCGCCGAGATCCTGGCGCGCTTCGAGCGCTGCGCGTCGCCGGGGTTCGATCCGGACCGTGACCTGCAGCGCGTGGGTTGCGCCAACCAGACGACGATGCTCAGTTCTGAGTCGCTCGAGATCGGGGAAATGTTCCGGGCGGCCATGCGCGACCGCTACGGAGACGTCGAGCTTCCCCTTCGGTTCCGCGCCTTCGACACCATCTGCAGCGCGACCCAGGACCGACAGGATGCGGTCCTCGCCCTGCTCGCCGAGCAACCGGTTGATTTGATGATTGTGATTGGGGGTCTGAACAGCAGCAACACCTGCAACCTTGCGCGGATTTGCGGGGGCCGGGTGCCGACGTATCACATCGCCGATCCGACCAGCCTCGTCTCTGCCGAGACGGTCCGGCATAGAGCCGTGGGGAGCCCGACGGAGATCACCACAACCGGCTGGCTCCCGCGTGGCGGCGTGACCATGGGGCTGACCTCCGGCGCCTCGACCCCTGACAACCTGGTAGGGGCTGTGATTCAGCGGCTGGACGTACTTGCGAACGACGCATAGGCCTTTTTTGACCCCGCGTCGGGTTCGATCGTGACCCGGAACTCGCCGCCCCACCCTGGAACGCAGATAAGCCCTGGCCTGCAGACACTTTCGGGGCGCCGGGCGGCGCCATGGGCCATCTCATGAACCCTCCCTGCCGCGTGGCTCGGGGACCCGCGACGGGGCCCCTGGCATTCGTATGTACTTGCAGCTACAGTAGTAAACGACCCTTGTGGGCCGGTCGTATTGCCAAACAGGTCATCTATGAAAGTCTCACGAACCTCCTTCCGCGGCGCGGCCGTGGTCGTGCTCCTGGCCTTTTGCGCGGCTCCGGCTCTCGCTCAGCGCGGCAAGTGGTGGCAGAACGAGCGGTTCCAGAGTGAACTCAGTCTGACCCCCGAGCAGAGCACCCGTCTCGAAGAGATCTTCCAGAAGACCCAGCCGACGCTCCGGCAGCGGATGCGGGCCCTCGACAGGGCTGAAGATGAATTCGACCGTCTCGTCGAGAACGGCGACGACGCCTCGGTCCTGGAGTACGTCGGGATCGTGGAGACGGCCAGGGCCGAGCTGAACAAGACGCGCACCGTCATGCTGCTTCGCATGCGGAGGAGCCTGACCACCGACCAGTGGGCCATGTTCACGGCTCTTGCCGACGAGCGCAACCGGGAGCGGGGGTCCAGCCGGCGCCAACGCTAAGGGCCGCCTTTTCCCTAGAACCGGTTTCATAACGTCGCTGCGGGTGGCCGCGGATTGTGAAAGCGGTTTTACCTGTCGTCTCGTGGGCTACGAAGCCTGTCCAGCAGCTCCCCTACCGTTCGTCCCGTCACGGGATCCACCCAGTCCGAAGCAATCTCGGCCAGCGGCTCGAGCACAAACAGGCGTTCGCGCAGGCGGGGATGCGGGACGCTGAGGTCCGGCTCGTCGATGATCTGGTTACCGTACAGAATCAGATCGAGGTCGAGCGTCCGCGGCGCGCCAGGCCGCGGGCGCGTACGGCCGAAATGCTGTTCGACAACGAGCAGCCTGGTGAGAAGGTCGCGGGCCGGAAGCGTCGTGCGACCGGTCGCGGCGGCGTTCAGGAACCGAGGCTGGCGCCCGACTCCCACCGGGTCAGTGTCATGGAGCGTCGAGACACGCAGGTCGTCGATCGAGGATGCGAGTTCCGTCAGCGCCGAGCGCAGGTGACGTTCCCGATCGCCCATGTTGCTGCCCAAGGCAAGAGCGACGGGAACCATCGAGGTCAACCGAGTGACTCTTGACGCGAAATCCGCGCGGCTACTCCATCCAGCGCGTGGGCAGAACCGCTCCCTGACGCGCGACGCCGCCGGTCCGCTTGCCCAGCAGGTCTTCCATGCCGGCCGCGGCCTGCTCGAACACGCGCTGGTGCTCGCGCGACTCGCCGAGAATCACGTCGAGCATGATGCGGTGGCGCGCGTGAGTCATCGCGGCTACGCGCGGGCGCCAGCGTTCCACACACGCGGCAAGATGACGCGTGTCGTCTTCGAGGATGCCTCGAAACGCGGTCCCGTCCCCCTTCGTGCGCGCCTTTGCAACCTCCGGCACGGCGATGGCGCGTGACGGCGGGGGCAGCACGGCACCCAATTCGGCCAGCGCCGACCCCAGCCAGGCGAGCTGCATCTCCTCGCGGTTGATGACGTACTGATACGCGTTGTTGAAGTCGTAGTGGCTCACCACACGCGCGCCGGCCTCGTGGCGCGCCAGCAGCGCCAGCCGATCGGCGGCGAAGTCGGTCAGCACCTGCCGCAATTCAGTTGGCTTCACGGCGGGACTAGGCCTGCTGCTTTTCCTTACAGGTGATACACACGCGCGTCCACGGGATGGCCTTCAGCCGCGCCTCTGCAATGGACTCTCCACAATCGCGGCAGGCACCGTAGGTGCCTTGCTCGATTCGGTCGAGCGCCTCCTCGATCGCCTGAAGGATCTTGGCGTCCGTCTGTTTCAGCTTGAGCTGAACGTGGACTTCATTGTTACCTGTGGCCTGGTCCGCCATATCGCCCTGACGGCCCGAATTGTTCTCCATCGTCCACTGCAGCGGCTTCGCGGCCGTGCCGCCGAACAGCTCACCGCGTTTCTGGATCAACGCTCCCCTGTAGATCTCCATGTCCATCAGACTGGGCTCTCCGAACCCTTAATTTTAACCTACTCGGCGCGCAGCGTGGCAAGCGGCCTGTGGCGCAGGACGTCGAGACTCGCGAGTACGCCAATCGCCGCCACCAGCAATGTCGTCACGACGATGCCGGCCATCGTGATGCCGGGCGTGGCCTCCCACGGCAGTTCCAGCGCGTAGCGCGCGATCGCCCAACTGAGGACGATCGCGCCAAGCGCGCCGACAGTCCCAGCGATCGCACCGAGCACGCCGTACTCCAGCACGAGCATCGCCGCGATCAACTTGCTAGTCGCCCCCAGCGTCTTGAGAATCGCCGCCTCATAGACGCGGCGGAACTTCGTCATCGAGACAGCGCCCACCAGAATCAGCCCGCCGCTGAGCAGGACGAGGGCGCCGACGACCGTCACCGCAAGCGTGACATTGTTGACGAGCACCTGGATCGTCTGCAGGATCTCACGCAGATCGATGACCGTGACATTCGGAAACTGTGTCACGAGCGCCGCCTGCATCCTGGCGCGCGCGTCCGGATCGCGCGGCCCCTGCAACGCTGAGATGTACGTGTGCGGGGCGCTGTCAAATGTACCTGGGCGGAAGACGAACATGAAGCCGCCGGCGCGAAAATCCTGCCAGTCGACGCGGCGGACGCTCGTCACACGCGCCGTGATGATGCGACCGAGCACATCGAATTGCATCTGGTCACCAACCTGGATACGCGAATCGACGCGAAAGCGGCCGTCATCGTCTGAATCGTTGAAACGGTCTTCGATCGACACTTCGGCCTCGCCCTGCATCGGTTCGTCACCCCACCACTCCCCGTCAACCAGCTCTTCGTTCTCCTCGAGATCGGAACGATACGTGACTGTGTATTCGCGCCTCAGCCCGCGGCCCCGTACCGATGCGTAGCTATCAAGGTCCATCTCGCGGCCCTGCACGGCGACCACGCGCGCCCGCAGCGTCGGGATAATCTTCGCGTCCGGCGTCCCGTCATTGGCCTCGGCGAGGAACGCCGCCAGCCGATCGCGCTGGTCCTGTTGGATGTCGATCAGAAACATGTCGGGCGCCTCGGGTCCCGCCTGAATCGCAAAGTCGCGAAGCAGGTTTACCTGCAGCGTCCGGACGCCAAGTATGAAGAAGGCGCCCAGGCCGACGGCCAACAGGATGACGCGCGTCTGGTTGCCTGGCCGTGCGATGCGCAATACGGCCTGCCGCAGCGCGAAGGACTTTGAGTACCGAAGCGGCTGGACGGCGCGGACGAGCGCGATGCCCGTCATCTGCAACACGAACGCGGTCGCGACGAAGCCGCCGGAAAGCATCAACCCGATCTCGAGGGAGCCAGCCTGCCACGCCGCCACCGCCACGAGTGCAGCCGCCACGGCCGCCGTCACGGACCACTTCAGCCAGTCGACCCCAGGGGGCGATGGCACATCCTGCCGCAGCAGCAACGACGGCTTGACGTGCCGAACCTCGAGGAGCGGCACGAGCGAGAAGAGGATCGATACCAGCAGGCCGATCGCGAAGCCCTGGAGCACCGCAGTGGCGCTCAGGCCGAAGTCGATTTGCATGAGTTCGGTGAGATCACCGACGAACGAAGGCACGGCCGCCATCACACCTGCGGCCAGCGCGACGCCCAGGGCGCTGCCGGCCGCGCCGAGCAGCAGGATCTGCGTCATGTAGATCGAGAGGATCTGCGGCGAGGTGGTTCCCAGACACTTCAGGATGGCGATGCTGCGCACTTTCTGCTGGACGAAGACACGCGTCACGCTCGACACGCCGATGCCACCCAGGATCAGCACGACCAGGCCGACGAGGCTCAAGTAATTCTCGGCCCGCTCCAGGTTTTCCCCCATCTGATCTTCGGTACGGCGATACCACCTCACGCGAACGAACTCGTTGGCGAAGGCCTCCCGCAAGTCAACGACCAGGTCCTCCGTCACGGTCTCAGGTACGCGCAGCAACTGCTCGTACGACACGCGACTGCCGAACGTCAGCAAACCGGTGGAGTCTAGGTCGGCCAGGTCGATGATCACGCGTGGCCCGAGCGTGAACGCGCCGATGCGACGCCCAGGCTCGGCGGTGATGACTCCTCGAATCTCAAACGCCTGCTCTCCGATCAGCACGCGGTCTCCGACTTCGACGCCTAACTGGACCAGTAACTCGGAGCGGACGACGGCGCCGTGGTCGGCGAGGAGCGCGTGTGTGTACCCGCCGTCACGAAGTGTCAGCGACCCGTACAGGGGGAACTCTGGACCAACCGCACGCAGTTCCACGGTCCGTGCCACCGGCCTCGACGGATCCTCCGGCCTTAACATCGTCGGCAGCTCTGCGGCTTCCGAGCGGAGGGTCAGGCGGCCGGAGCGCTGCTCGGCCTCGAGCGTCTCGAGCACCGTGCTCGTCCATGGGCGATTACTGGCGATCCTGACGTCGCCACCCAGCAGGGTACGTGCCTCGCCCGCGAGCGCAACCCGCACGCTCTGAATGACCGAGCGCAGCGCCACGATGGATCCAACGCCGATGGCGATGCACACGAAGAAGAAGAGTAGGCGTCGCCACGACGCACGGATCTCCCGCAGTGCCATTCGCATGATGAACGTCATCGAAGCACCTCCGCCGGCGCGTCGACCGGCCGGCCGTCGCGAAGCGCGAGCTGCGCGTCAGCGAGCGACGCCAGCTCGGCTTCGTGCGTCACGAGCACGAGTGTCGAGCCCCGGGCGCGCTGCACCCCCAGCAACAGCTCCATGATATGGCGGCCGGTGGTGGAGTCGAGGTTGCCGGTCGGCTCGTCGGCGAGCACGATCGGCGGATCGTTGGCAAGTGCGCGGGCAATGGCGACGCGCTGCTGCTCCCCGCCGGAGAGCTGTGACGGGTAGTGATGCCCACGGTCCGTCAATCCGACCTCGTCGAGCAGCTGCCGTGCGCGCGGCACGCCGTCGCGCCGCTTCGCCACCTCCATCGGCACGAGAATGTTTTCGAAGGCCGTCAATGACGGTACGAGGTGGAAGAACTGGAACACGAACCCGATCTTTTCACCGCGGAGCCTGGCGAGGTCGTCCTCGCCAAGCCCGGTGATATCGATCCCGTCTATGAGGATCTGTCCCGAACTCGGCGCGTCGAGGCCGGCCATCAGCCCGAGCAGGGTGGACTTCCCGCTGCCCGATGGCCCGACCACAGCCACGACCTGGCCAGAGGGAATCGAGAGGTCGAGCGGATGCAGAATTGTCAGTGGACGGCCACCGCTCTCGACCGTCTTCGACACGCCGCGCAACTCGATCATCGATCCTGTGTCTCGAGCACCGGCTCCAGCACGCGCCAGACCGTCTCGGCAATGATCTGCGCACCTGCGGCGTTGGGATGCATGCCGTCGGAGTTGTTCAGCGCCGGGATGCCTGCGACCCCTTCCAGGAAGAAAGGCACGAACGCCACCTCGTGCTGATCAGCGAGGTCGCGAAACACTTGGCGGAACTCCGACGTGTAGGCGATGCCATAGTTGGGAGGCGCCTCCATGCCGGTGAGGATCACCGTGATGCCGCGCTGCTGCGCGCGTGTGATGATCTCGCTCAGGTTTCGCTGCAACTGTGACACCGGCAGGCCGCGGAGACCATCGTTCGCACCCAACTCGACGACCAGTATCGCCACGTCGCCCTCGAGCGCCCAGTCAAACCGGCTCAGGCCACCGGCAGACGTGTCGCCTGACTCGCCGGCGTTCACCACCTCGAACCCGTAGCCTTCGCGATCCAGCCGCTCCTGGATCAGCGACGGAACCGCCTCCTCCCTCGGCAGCCCCAGTCCGCGTGTAAGGCTGTCTCCCAGGAAGACGATGCGGGGCGGCGACGCGAGGCGTTCCCGCTGCGCGTCCGCCCGGGCGGCAGCACCGAGGACGGCGTCCGGCCTGGGCTCGTCTGCCGGACCGCACGCCGCGACCAGCAGTGGCAACGCGGTGAGCAGAGCGCGTAGGATCCTTGGCATGCGCGTCAGATTCATTGTATCCCCGTGGCCATAACGTTCGACCCGGGAACCATCGACGTCGCCCTCGAACAGGCCTACCGCCGCCTGGAGCAGTGCCGCTTTGCCGACGCGCTGTGGACGCGCCGGCTGGACGTATGGAGCGCCGACCCAACGGTGCAGCTTCAGATCGCCAATCGCCTCGGCTGGCTCGACGTGCCGACCATCGTCTCTCCGCACCTGCCTCGACTGCGCACCTTCGCAGAATCGGTCAGGGATAGCGGCGTGTCCGACGTCATTTTGCTCGGGATGGGCGGCTCGAGTCTCGCGCCCGAGGTGCTGCGTGCCGTCATCGGCGTCGCGCCCGGATTCCCGCGGTTTCAGGTGCTCGATTCGGTTGATCCCGACGCGGTGCGAGCCGCGATGGCACGGCCGGCGACGTCGCTCTTCGTGCTGGCGAGCAAGTCGGGGTCGACGATCGAACCCAACGCCATGGCCGCCGAAGCGGAGCGCCGCGTTCGCGAGGCCGGAGTGACCGAGCCGGGGTCTCGCTTCGTCGCGATTACGGATGAGAACACCGCGCTCCACAGTCGCGCGCGCGACCATGGCTTTCGTGAGGTCTTCGTCAACCCGGCCGACATCGGTGGCCGCTACTCGGCACTCTCGTTCTTTGGAATGGTGCCGGCGGCGCTGATGGGAATCGACACGCATGCGCTGCTTTCCTCCGCGCGCGCGATGGCGGACGCCTGCCGCGCCGACGATCCCCGCCACAATCCAGGCCTAGCGCTTGGGGCCCTGATCGCAGCCGCAGCGATCTCCGGGAGAGACAAGCTCACGCTCTCACTACCCCCTCGCCTCGAACCGTTCGCATCGTGGGTCGAGCAGCTCGTCGCGGAGAGTACGGGCAAGCAGGGCAAGGGCATCGTCCCGATTACCGGCGGGGCGGATGAGGTGGCGCGTGGCGACGATCGCGTCATCGTGCGGCTCGCGCTTGGCGGCGAGCCGTACCCGCCTGGCGGCGTGCTTCGCGAGCATGCCGCGCACGTGCCGACACTCTCCATCGAGATGCCGGATCTGGCAGCACTCGGCGCCGAGTTCTTCCGCTGGGAAACGGCCACCGCCACCGCCGGACTGCTGCTGGACATCAATCCGTTTGACGAGCCGAACGTCCAGCAGGCGAAGGACGCCACGCGCGCCCTGCTCGACACCTACAGCGCTCGTGGCCGGCTGCCCGTTCCCGAACCGGATGCGGCGTTCGAGGGCGTCCGAGTAACGCTGACCGATGCCGCCAGGCAGGCCGTCACAGAGCCGCTTGCCTTCCTCCGGCTGCTGCGACAACCCGACTATTTCGGACTGCTCGTCTACTTGCCGCCAGACGCCGAGGCCTTCGCACACGTCTTGCGGAAATTGCGTCACGATGTCGCGATGAAGACCGGCTGCGCCACCACGGTTGGATATGGGCCGCGTTACCTGCACTCCACGGGACAACTCCATAAAGGGGGCCCAAACTCTGGCGTCTTCATGATCGTGACCGCCGACGCCGCCCCGGACCTACCGGTCCCGGGCGAGCCGTATTCGTTCGGCGTGCTGGAACTGGCGCAGGCCACCGGGGACTTCGAGTCGCTGAACCGCACTGGTCGGCGAGCGGTGCACCTGCACCTGCCGCGACGGGACCCAGACCTGCTTCGACGCATGGGTGAGCGCCTGATGCGGACCGACTGAAGCCCGCCCCTGCGAGTAGCGGGACGTTGGGCACTCGCCCGCGCCCTATTATCTGGCCGGCCGGAAGACCTGTATACCTTGTATACTCCCGGCCGGACACCTTTTCCATGGTGACAGGCACCACGCAGTCGATTCTGGAGCGCGCCACCTCGGCGCTCGAGCGCGGTCTTGGCCCGGCAGCCGCGCAGCTGCTGACACCGGTTCTACACTCGAGCACGCTCAGCCGTGAAGACGAACTGTCGGTCCGCGCGGCGCTGGCGGAAGCCTGGCTGCTGCAGGACGACCTGACGCAGGCTGCCACCTCGCTCGGCCGCACGCCGGATTCGATGCGCGAGCCGATTACCGATGCGCGGTTGTCGACGCTATGGCGTCTTCACGGCCGGATTACTTTCGCCCGCGGTGAGCAGTCGCGGGCGATTGCGCTGCACGCGCGGGCCCTGAATCATGCGGAGCTTGCCCACGACTCTCGGGCGATCGGACTCGCCCACTACGAACTAAAGCGCTTTTCAAATAGGCCTTGTACTACCTGGGGCGGTCGTGGTACTTCTGCGCGCACCGATGCAGGAGGCCCGATGCGTGCCTATTCGATGGATCTGCGAGAGCGGGCGCTCCTCGACAGCGATGCCGGGATGACGGCGGCCGAGGTGGCGGCGAAGTACCGCGTGAGCGGGTCGTGGGTGCGGCTACTGAAACAGCGGCGGCGCGACACGGGCGAGGTGGCGCCTCGCGTCCAGCGACATGGACGGCGCGGCATGCTTGAGCCGCACCTACACACCTTGGCCGCGCTGATTGCGGCGCACCCGGATCGCACGCTGGCTGAGCTGAAGGACGCCCTCGCCACGCCCGCGAGTGTGCCGACGGTCTGGCGCGCCGTGCGGGCCCTCGGCCTGACCGTTAAAAAACACGGTCCGCCCGTCCGAACACGATCGGCCTGACGTCGCGGCCGCGCGGGTCGCGTGGCACGCGGCGGCGCCGACCTGGGATGTCGCCCACCTCGTGTTTCTGGACGAAACCGGCAGCACCACCAATCTGCTTCGGCGGTACGGCCGGGCACCGCGCGGCGCGCGCGTCCACGACCACGCCCCCTGCGGGCGCTGGCAGACCAGCACGTTTCTCGCCGCGTTGCGGGTCACGGGGCTGACCGCACCGGGGGTCTTCGACGGCGCGATCGATGGCGAGAGCTTCCGCGCCTACATCGAACAGATCCTGGTGCCGACCCTGCAGCCCGGCGACATCGTCATTGCCGACAATCTCGGGGCCCACAAGGTCGCCGGCATCCAACGCGCCATCCAGGCCGCCGGGGCCACCCTCTGGTACTTGCCACCCTACAGCCCGGACCTCAATCCCATCGAGCTCTGCTTCGCGAAGCTCAAGGCCCTCGTTCGCACCGCTCGCTGTCGCAGCACCGAGACGCTCTGGCCGTTCCTCGGCGAGTGCTTGGCGCACTTCAGCCCTGACGAATGCCGCAACTATGTTCGGCACTGCGGGTACGCGGCCGCCACACGGTCATGAAAAGCGCTTTAGCGCTCTGCTACAAGCAGGTCGGCGACACAGGGATCGTGCGCGACCACCTCACCGAGGGGGCCTCGGCGCTCCACGCAGCCGGCGATCGCCGTCACCTGGCGCTCGTGCATCGGTTGTCGGCGGTGCTGCTCGCCCAGTCGGGTCGATACGACGACGCGACCAGCGCGCTCCGGCAGGGCGAGCGGCTGGCCGTGGCCGTCCAGGCCGACGACGTCCTCGCAGGCATCGTCCACAATCAGGCGAACGTGGCGCTCTTGCGCCACCATCACGATCAGGCGCTCGCGCTCGCCGAGCGCAGCGTCGCGCTGCACCAGACATTGGGCTCAGGCCACGGTCTCGCCGTCGCCCTTGCCACGCTCGGCCAGATCCTCGTGCAGCTCGGCGACCTGGACCGCGCGGAACAGATCCTGACCCGTACGCTGGAAGTCCGCAGCCCGGTGCAGTTCAAAGAGACGACCGGCGCGGTCTTCGACACGCTGGCGCAAATCCACCTCATGCGCGGCTCGTACGAGCGGGCCGGCGAGTACCTCCGCCAGGCGAGCGAGGCCTACGGCGCGTATGGCACGCAGACGATGCGGTGGTACGAGTGGTCGCTGAAAGTGCTCGGCGTGAAGCTGGCAATTCGCCGTGGCGCCTACGACGAAGCCGTCAACCATGCCGAGGAGCTCGTCCAGACAACCGGCGTCCCGCCGGCCGAAGCGCTCCAGGCGGAGCTTGCCGCGTGCGAAGCGCTGGTGGCGGCGGATCGCATTGCCGATGCGGAGCGCCGGCTCGAATCGTGCGAAAGCCGGCTCGATCCGCGCGCCGCTCCAGGCACGTGGGGCGAGTTCCTTCGCATCAGGGGCGCGGTTCACGAGCGCTCCAATCGCCCCGCGGCCGCGCATCACGACTTCGCGCAGAGCGCGAGCGTCTTTGATCTTCTTGGCGAGCGCTACCACGCCGCGCTGAGCAACATGGCGCTGGGCCGCCTTGCCGCGAAAGCGGGCAACCGGAGCGCCGCGCAGCGGTACCTCGAGCATGCCAGCGCCATTTTTGGAATGCTCAGCGCCGAACGTGACCTCACGGAAGTCGGCGCGGTCAGGGCGCTCCTCAGCGACGCCCCAAGCGTCGAGCCTGTCGGCCTGCCCGCCGACGCCGACGAGGCCGTCGTCCGGCGCCTTGTGGACGCCGCGATTCTTCCGGATCTCCTGGCGCGAGAAGCCGCGACGACGCTCCTTGAGACCATCGAAGCCGACGCGGCGGTGGTCTTCGTCGCCGCACCGGGCGGTGAGGTGCGCGTGGTGGCGGCGGCCGGCTGTGATACCGACGTGGCGCGAGCGCTCAGCCGGGCGGCGGCACAGGGAAGCCGCGAGTACGAAGCGGGACTGCTGCTGACCGAATCGCTCGGCCGGGACTACGACGGCCCGTGCGCCTGCACCGTCGTGGCCGCCCGCAGGCTGACGGAGGCCGCGACACGTCGCTTCCGGATGTTCGCCGCGGTCACCCGCCAGGGCTTCGAGCTGTGCGGCGTGCGCGAGCGTCCCCCACAGCCGGCCGAGTCGATCGCCGAGCGGCCGCTCGAGCTGCTGCTACCCGGGTTCATCTGCGCGAGCGCCGCGATGAACCGAATCGTCGAGCAGATACAATGCCTGCAAGGGCACAACCTCACCGTCCTGATTACGGGCGAAAGCGGCACCGGCAAGGACCTGGTCGCCCGCGCCATTCATGGCGGCTCACCGCGACGCAACGCCATGTTTCTTCCCTTCAACTGCACGACGACCACGCGCGAGCTGGCGGACAGCCAGCTGTTCGGCCACCGGCGCGGCAGCTTTACCGGTGCCGTGACGGACCAACCCGGACTGATCCGTTCCGCCGCCGGCGGCACGCTGTTTCTCGACGAAATCGGGGACCGAGTCAAGCCCATTCCTAGTTGAAACTCTCCGCGACTCCTGATTGCTTACGCGGCTTTGGTCTTCGATGTCGTCGTGTCGATCTTCAACTCTCGCTTCAATGCGTCACGAAGCCTGGGCAGGTGCCGGTAGCCCATCACCTTGCGTAGACGCGGCTCGATGTCCAGGAGCGCCGTGGCGAGCCAGCGCTGGCGTTGACTTGAGTTCTGCCAGTGATCGACCTTCGCACAGCGCTCCTCAATGAGCGCGTTGATGGACTCGAGGCCGTTCGTCGTCTTCAGCGACCGGCCCAGCACGCCATACACGCCGAGGCGATGCAACGTCAGGGTCTCGTCCAGGCCTTCCGCCAGACTGCCGGCCGCCGATTGGTTCCGATCCTCCAGCTCATGCTGGAGCGACTGGAGGGCGGCGAGGGCCTCGTCGTACTCCGGACGGTTGTAGGCGCGCTGGAGACGCTGCCGCCACACCGGCTGCTCACGCTTGGCCAGGTAACTCACCACGTTCTCGCGCTTGTGCCCTTGACACCGTTGCACCAGGGCGCGGTGGCGGAAGGCCTTCCGCACGGCCGCCCGGAGCCCCTTGCCGCCATCGACGATCACCAGAAGCCCCTGGGAAACATCGAGGCCCCGCTCGACCAAGGACCGGAGGAACGGGGTCAACACCTGCTCGTTCTCGGTGTCCGTCTCGACAAAGCCCAGGAACCGTTTGTCCCCCGTCATCGTGATGCCCAGCGCGACGACCATCGTCGCCTCGGCGAACGTCTTGCCGTCCAGCACGAGGGCCACAACGTCCTCCCCGGAGAGGTCCCGCTCCTGGAGTTCGCGGAGTTTCGTCGCGCTGGCCTGAATGAACGCGCGGGACACCGTCGACCCCGACAGGCCGATCGCCCCGGGAATCGCCTCGGCGGCCGCCGCGTAGTTGCGGCACGAGATCCCATACAGCACGCGCCTCAACAACAGGTCATTGACGGCGCGATCGCCATGCAGCGCTTCGTACGACCGCCGTGGAATCTCGCGCTCCGTGACATGGCGAATCCGGGGCACGCGAATCGGCACGCGCTGGCCGGCCAACCCGACCGTCCCGGGGTGGCTCCCATGACGGCGCCCGCCGACTGACGGGTCTTTGCGGGCGTCGCGTTCGCCAGCCAGCGCGGGCACTTCCTCGTCGAGCCATTCCTCGATGTGCAGCAACCCCAGCGGAATCAAGGACCGGATCAATTCCACCTTGGCATCGACCTCCAGCTCCGCGTACCCCTCTCGGTCGATGACGTCGACCGCGCCCAACGTGCGACCTTTCTTGCGCTTCCTGACCGATCGTAGGACACGGCTCATCTCGGCTCCTTTCTCTCGTGGCGTGATGTTCGTCTCGCAACGTCATCAAACCACAGGGTTTGGAGCCGCTTCAATTTCCAACTAAGTTTCGCTCACACTCGACATCGATTCCGCTCTACCGCCTGGTGCATTTCCAGATCGAGCGCGGCGGCCGCGAACACGCGGAACTGCCGCCCGCGCTACAGCGAGGGAAGGTCCTGTCGGCCGTCTATCGTCTTGGGCCGTTCCGGGCGGCAACGGGCACGCCACATGGGTACGCGCTGCGGCTCCTGATCGCGCCAGGCGCGGGGGTGAACTCGGCGCGGAAGCACAGTGCGCTCGCCGTCGCGAACTAGTCCCCAGGGACTAGCCGGACCTCTTCCGCCAGTACCGCGCCAAGCCGGGCCAGAGCAGCTCGGGCGGCGCAGCAACTATATACGCCGCAAGCTGCGCGTCGGTCATGTGCCGCCGCAACTCGCGCTGCAGGTCCCCGGCAAAGCGTCGGCTCTTCTCCTCGTCTGTCCCCGGTTCAGACAGCCGCGCCCGCACGATGCCGGCGGTCGTCTCTAGATTTTCCATCAACGCCTGCAGATGCGGGGCAGCCCCCTGCACGGGCCCGAAGTGAGTCAGGAAGAGCGTCTGCGGCGACCACGCTTCGATCCGGGCCACGCTGCCCTTCCACGCTTCGATATCAATGTCTGGCGGCGGGGTCGGCGGCAGTACGTAGCCTCCGTCAATGCACACACCCGCCGTATCACCCACGAACGCAACGCCGCTCGATCGGTCGTAATAGCTCACGTGATGCGACGCATGACCCGGTGTGTAGGCCACCTCGAACGACCGCCCGCCCGCGTCGACGCGCTCGCCACCGGCCAGCACAGTGAGATTCCGCGCGGGCACCGCCGCGAACTCGCCCCACAGCCGGTCCATTTGATCGCCGTACAGCCGCGCCGCACTGGCCATCAGCTTCCCGGGATCTGCCATGTGCGCTGCCCCGCGCTCGTGCACCAACACGTTCACGTGCGGGTAACGACGAACGATCGTGCCGGTGGCGCCGGCATGGTCGAGATGGATATGCGTGAGCAGGATGTGAGTGACCTCGCTCAACCTCAGTCCCTGCTGTTGAAGGCCAAGGTCCAGCGACTCCAGACAGGTGCTCGGCCCAGGATCGATGAGCGCCAGTGTTCCGGGCGCGCGAGCAACCGCCGTCGCGACGGCGTGCGGCCGGCCGAGAAACAGCAGGTCGACCCACGAGAGTCCTGGGGCGAGAACGGTCATCACTGGCCTTGCTCCCGCGGATTATACTGGGGTGTTCTCATGCTCCCGCTGGACTCTGCATCCGTGCTCACGGCGGTGGCTCGCCTGGCGGCGGAGGCGGTGACGCTGACCGATCTGGTGCCGCGCCTGGCGACCGTCGTCCGCGAAACGATTCCGTTCGAACGTCTCCATGTCCTGCGCCTCGATCGTTCCGAATCGGTGCTGCTGTACGTAGTCCGAGCTGACGGCGAGCTGGAGGTGACCGGGCACCGTATCGCCGATACGACGGCCGTAGGTGAACCGCCGGTCGCTGGCGATGCACGCTCGCGCATCATCTGCAGCGTGGGCCGTGGGTCGAGCGTCTACGGCGCGCTCTGGCTCACGTCGAGCCAACCGGACGCCTTTTCGGCTGCGCACCAGGCGCTGATGGATAGTGTCGCGGATCTCCTCGCGCTCGCCCTCCAGCAGGATGCCATGCGCAACACCGAGTCGCTTCGACGTGAGCGGATCGACACACTCGACAAGCTTCTGAACACGATGGCGGGGGCGCTCGACATCCGGCACATCTTTGCGGAGGTTTCCGCCTCCGTGCGCGGTGGATTGCCTCACGACATCCTCATGCTGACGGCGTGGGCCGGGGATGGCAAATCATTCCGTGTGTATGCGATGACCGGAGCCCAGGTGGACGACGCCGGCTTCTGGGCGCCGACCACCCTGACCGAAGAGGAGCGTGCGCTTCTCCATCGCAATCCCTACGTGGTAGGTGACGTCGCCACCGAGATTGCGCCGGGCAGCGTCCGGGGACGGGTGTTCGCGCGGCTCAATGTGCGGTCTGCCCTGCGCGTTCCGATGCCGCTCAGCACCGGCGTCTTCGGCTCGCTCTTTTTCCTTGCTCGCGAAACAGAGCGGTTCAGCGAATCCGATCTCGACTTCGCGCGGCGGGTGGCGGATCTGCTCGCACTGGCACTCTCGCATCAGGGGCTCGCGGAGGCGGCCCGCCGCGATGCGGCCGCGTGCGAAACGGCCGCGCAGCTCGAGGCGCAAGTCGCCACGCTGACACGCGAGCTCGAGGCACAGACCGGACACCGCCGCATCGTCGGTCAGTCGCCGCAGTGGAAGAGCGTCCTCACGCAGGCAGCGCGGGTCGCCCAGACGGAAACGACCGTGCTCCTCACGGGAGAGTCGGGTACGGGCAAGGAAGTCATCGCGCGCTTTATTCATCAAGGATCACGTCGCAAGCACGGCACGTTCGTGGCGATCAACTGCGCGGCACTGCCCGATCAGCTCCTCGAATCGGAGTTGTTCGGGTACGAGCGTGGCGCCTTCACCGGCGCGGTGTCCGCCAAGCCTGGACGAATTGAGCGGGCCAACGGCGGCGTGCTGTTCCTGGACGAAGTCGGCGAAATGGCGCTGGCCGTGCAGGCCAAGCTGCTCCGTGTGCTCGAGGAGCACGAGTTCCAGCGCCTCGGCAGCACGCGAGTTAGCCGCGCCGACATCCGGGTGGTGACCGCCACCAACCGCGACGTGCACGCGGCCATGCGCCGCGGGGAGTTCCGCGAGGACCTCTATTACCGGCTTGGCGTGTTCGAGATTGCGTTACCCCCGCTGCGCGATCGGCCGGATGACATTCTCGAGCTGGCCGACGCGTTCCTGGAGGAGATCGGCGCGACGGTCGGGAGGCCTCCCGCGGGGATCGCCCGCGACGCGCGGGATCAACTGGTCGCCTACGCGTGGCCTGGAAACGTGCGGGAGTTGCGCAACGCCATTGAGCGGGCGGTCATTCTTGCTGACGGCGACTACATCCGGAGCGAGCACCTCCCGGTCATCACGCCGCGTCACCCGCTGACGGCACCTGCATCGGACGCGGCCGTCGCCTCGGCACCGCTTCCGGCCGGCGGCGTCGACCTCGCCGGGATCGAACGGTCGCTGGTCGTCAAGGCCCTGACGCAGGCACGGCACAATAAGACCCGTGCCGCGAAGCTGCTCGGGCTGACGCGCGCCCAGCTGTACTCGCGAATCGAGAAGTACGGACTGGTGGAGACTGAATCATGGTGAAGCCGTCGGGACGCACGCTACTCGTCGGGAGCGTCATCCTCTGGGTGCTGGCGGGCGCCGCGTACGGCACCCTCCGGCTCACGTACGGCCAACGCCCCGCCCGGGTGAACGTGCGGTGGGTCGGCACGGTCGACGCCGCCACCCGCGAACAGCTCGAACTCGCCTATCAGCTCACGCGCGGGGAACTGCGCGAAGGAAGCACCTGGCGCTACCACCTCATGGATGTCTCCACTGACAACCTACGCGATCTCGTCGGAGACCCGGCGGTCGACGACACGCACTACATCCACCGGACCGCCTTTCGCATCTGGCGAACCGCTGGGCGCGACCCGTACGTGACCTCGCGGCCCGCCTGGATCGCAAGCACGCTGGAATTCCTCATTCCAGCGTTTCTCGCCGTCGGCGCGCTGGGGCTGGTCCTGGGACTGTTCAAGACGTGGCGCGAGCGCGGCCCACAGGGTGCAGTCGAAGCGCGCTGAATCCTGATGAGGATCATCCTTGCCCGTATTCGCCGCGGCCTGCTCGTAGCCACCGTCATCCTGGTATTTCTTGCGCTCGCGGGCGCGACCTATCAGGGCGTGGCGACAGCCCTCGAACGCCGGCAGTTCGGGCATCCTGGACGCCTCGTCGACGTCGGCGGTCACCAGCTCCACGTGTACTGTCTCGGCAAGGGCCTGCCGACGGTCGTGCTCGAGGCGCCCGCGACCGGAATGTCGGCGGCGTGGGGCTGGGTACAGCCCGAGATCGCCCGGACCACGCGCGTGTGCAGCTACGATCGCGCGGGCCTTGGATGGAGTGAGGCTGGCGACCGCCCGTACCAGCCGTCAGCCGTGGCCGGCGAGTTGCGCGAACTGCTCCGGGGCGCCGGCGAGTCTGGCCCGTACGTCGTGGTCGGCCATGGACTGGGCGCAGCGTTCGCCGTGCTCTTCGCCGCGCAGTTCGGCTCCGACGTCGCCGGGCTCGTCCTGATCGACCCGCCCTCCCCGGATCCCTCGGGGGCGCGAAATCAGACGATGCGGCTCGCACAGGCCTCGCCATGGCTGGCGCGAACCGGCCTGCTGCGCGCCACGCGAATGACGTCCAGCAGTGCGGCTGGCCTGCCCGAGGTGTCGGCCGGCGCCGTGCGGGCCTTCCTGTACCGCCCCGATCATCTCACGCGCGCCGCGACCGAACTGTCACGATGGGATGAAGCGGTGAGACTGGCGGGGAGCGCCACTGTCGATCCGAAGATCACTGTCGTACGTGTGGAAGCCGCAGGACGCGATCGCGCAGCGCTCCTGACCGATGCCGGCCAGGCCCGCACGGCGTCGGGCGCCATCAGACGTGTCACCACGCGGGTCCGCGCCAAGTGATAGGCAACACGATGCTCACAAATGTATTGCGACAAGCGAAGCCGGCCAGTCGTCTCAGGGGCACCTGGCGACACGATGGCGCAGGCACGAAAATACAGGTCTCACTCCTGCCCGCGCTGCTCACACTGCTCGTCCTGGCGGCGCCGGCCTCGGCCCAGCGTCTCTCGGGCGATGTCGTTCCAGAACACTACACGCTCTGGTTTGCGCCGGATCTCGAAAACGCCACGTTCCAGGGTCGCGAGACGATCCGCATCCAGCTTCGGACGCCTGCACACGCGATCACGCTGCACGCCACGGAGATCGAGTTCGGCGAGGTGACGATCGAGGCGGCCGGCAGCACGCAGGCCGCGCGCGTTACGCTCGACGCCACGACCGAGACGGCCACCCTCACGGTTCCGCGGCAGATTCCGGCCGGTGCCGCCACGATTCGGATGACCTACACCGGCATCCTCAACGACAAGCTGCGCGGGTTCTATCTGAGCCGCGCGAACGGACGCAGCTACGCTGTCACGCAGATGGAGCCGACCGACGCGCGGCGCGCCTTCCCGTCGTTCGACGAACCCGCGTACAAAGCGACGTTCGAGATTTCGATGACGGTTAAAGCGCTTTTCAAATAGGCCTTGTACTACCTGGGGCGGTCGTGGTACTTCTGCGCGCACCGATGCAGGAGGCCCGATGCGTGCCTATTCGATGGATCTGCGAGAGCGGGCGCTCCTCGACAGCGATGCCGGGATGACGGCGGCCGAGGTGGCGGCGAAGTACCGCGTGAGCGGGTCGTGGGTGCGGCTACTGAAACAGCGGCGGCGCGACACGGGCGAGGTGGCGCCTCGCGTCCAGCGACATGGACGGCGCTGCATGCTTGAGCCGCACCTACACACCTTGGCCGCGCTGATTGCGGCGCACCCGGATCGCACGCTGGCTGAGCTGAAGGACGCCCTCGCCACGCCCGCGAGTGTGCCGACGGTCTGGCGCGCCGTGCGGGCCCTCGGCCTGACCGTTAAAAAACACGGTCCGCCCGTCCGAACACGATCGGCCTGACGTCGCGGCCGCGCGGGTCGCGTGGCACGCGGCGGCGCCGACCTGGGATGTCGCCCACCTCGTGTTTCTGGACGAAACCGGCATCACCACCAATCTGCTTCGGCGGTACGGCCGGGCACCGCGCGGCGCGCGCGTCCACGACCACGCCCCCTGCGGGCGCTGGCAGACCAGCACGTTTCTCGCCGCGTTGCGGGTCACGGGGCTGACCGCACCGGGGGTCTTCGACGGCGCGATCGATGGCGAGAGCTTCCGCGCCTACATCGAACAGATCCTGGTGCCGACCCTGCAGCCCGGCGACATCGTCATTGCCGACAATCTCGGGGCCCACAAGGTCGCCGGCATCCAACGCGCCATCCAGGCCGCCGGGGCCACCCTCTGGTACTTGCCACCCTACAGCCCGGACCTCAATCCCATCGAGCTCTGCTTCGCGAAGCTCAAGGCCCTCGTTCGCACCGCTCGCTGTCGCAGCACCGAGACGCTCTGGCCGTTCCTCGGCGAGTGCTTGGCGCACTTCAGCCCTGACGAATGCCGCAACTATGTTCGGCACTGCGGGTGCGCGGCCGCCACACGGTCATGAAAAGCGCTTTAGCCAGGGCGACACCGCGATCTCGAACGGCGCCCAGCTGTCGGATACGCCCGGCCCGGAGCCGGGCACCCACACCGTGTCCTTCGCGACCACGCCGAAGATGTCGACCTACCTGGTGGCGATGATTGTTGGCGACTTCGTATGCCGGTCCGGTGCCTCTGACGGCACGCCGATCCGGGTCTGCTCGACGCCGGACAAGCTCGGCCTGACGGCGTTCGCCCTTGAAGCCGCCGCACAGCAGCTCGCCTTCTACAACGATTACTTCGGCATCGCGTATCCGTTTGGCAAGCTCGACATCATCGCCGTCCCCGACTTCGCGGCCGGCGCGATGGAGAACAGCGGCGCGATTACCTTCCGCGAGCGGCTCCTCCTGGTGGACCCCGAGCGCGCCTCGATCGGCACGCGCAAGGGCGTCGCGTCCATCATCTCCCACGAACTCGCGCATCAATGGTTCGGCAACCTGGTCACGATGAAGTGGTGGAACGACATTTGGTTGAACGAAGGATTCGCGACCTGGATCGCCAGTCGGCCGCTGGCCCAGTGGCGCCCCGAGTGGAAAGTCGATCTCGACGACGCGGCCGATACCCAGGCCGCGCTGGGGCTCGATGCGCTGCGGTCGACGCGTGCGATTCGACTCGACGTCGATACGCCGGACGAGATCAACGAAGTCTTCGACGGGATAGCGTACGAGAAGACGGCCGGCATCTTGCGCATGATCGAGGCGTTTGTCGGCGTCGATGTCTTCCGGACAGGGATCGCATCGTACCTGGCGAAGCATGCCTACGGGAATGCGGCCGGCGAGGACTTCTGGAGCGAGATGACGCGCGTCACCGGGCGTCCGATCGATCGCATCATGCAGGCGTATATCGAGCAACCGGGCGTTCCGGTCCTCTCCGTGCGGACCCGATGCACCGGCTCCGGCGCGGACGTCACCCTCTCGCAGGAGCGCTTCGTCGGGACGCCTGGAGCCTCGGCTCCCGCCGGGCAGACATGGACGATGCCCGTCTGTCTCAAGGCGAATGACGGCCAGCTGTACTGTGACGTGCTCGACGAGCAGCAGCAGACGCGCTCGGCGCCTGCTTGCGAGAACGTCTTCGCCAACGCCGATAGCCGCGGCTACTACTTTACCGAGTATGCGCCCGACGCCGTTCGCACGCTGGCGAGCAGCGCCGCGGGCCCCTCCTCGATCGAGCGCGTCAGCCTGCTGGGCGACGAGTGGTGGATGGTGCGAGCCGGCCGCCACGACATCGGCGTCTATCTCGATCTGGCCGCAGCTCTCGCAGATGACGAAACGACGGCCGTCACTGACGCAATTACCACGCGCCTCGCGTTCGCCGGCGCGTACCTTGTCGAGCCAGGGCAACAGGCACGCTATCAGGACTGGATTCGCGCGCGCTTTGGTCCGGCGCTGGATGCCCTGGGGCTGCCGGGGGATGCAGGCGACACCGAGGAGCGGCGCAGCCGGCGCGCCGAACTCCTTGGCCTGGTTGGGGTAACCGGCAACGACGGGGCGGTCCAGCGTCGCGCGCGGGAGCTTGCCGCCACGTACATCGCCGACCCCTCATCGCTGCCGGGAACGCTTGTGTCGACCGTACTGAGGATTGCGGCGGGCGGCGGCAACGCCGAGCTGTACAACCAGTATGTCGCCCAGCTCGACAGGCTGGCCGCACAGCCAGAGGAGTACTACCGCTTCTTCACTGCGCTCCCCTCATTCGGCGACCCGGCGCTCGTCCAGCGGACACTGGCGTTCGCGATCTCGCCGGCGGTGCGGACGCAGGGCACCGCGACGCTCGTCGCGGGGCTGCTGGCGCGGCCCGCATCCCGGGACGCTGCGTGGACGTTCGTCCAGGCCGAGTGGCCAACGCTGACGCAGAAGCTGGGCACCTTTCAGGGCATTCCGCGCATCATCGGTGCGCTCGGCACGTTCTGTTCGGCAGAAACGGCCGCGCAGGTGAAGCAGTTCTTCACGAAGAACCCGGTCGCGTCGGCGGAGCGCACTCTGCGGCAGGCACTTGAACGCATCGACAATTGCGCCGTGCTGGTGGCGCGTCAATCGCCCGCGCTCACTTCGTGGCTGACCACAGCGGTCCGATAGGGTGGTGCCAGCCAACCCACGAACGCCCCTGTTGACGAAATTCCTGAGGCCCTAACGGCCCGTGAGGGGTGAGATGCCGCCCGCCGGTTGCGGCACAACCGGCGGGCGGCACCTCGCCAACGTCAGTTCGTGCCGACGGCGCCCGTCCCGTACAGCATGCCGGTGAGCTGAGCCGGGTCCGCCCCCGGCCGCGGTACGAATTTCTGCACCCTGCCGACATGGACGTCCGCCGTGTAGAGGTTGCCCTCGCTGTCGACGCTGAACTGGTGGACCCCCCAGATACCGCCAGGAAACGCCCCGAAGGTCCCCCACGAGTAGAGCAGATTGCCCATCAGGTCGAACTTCATGAACTTATTGGTGACGCCGTCGGCAACCCAGAGATGCTGATCCTCCGACATCATAATGTAGTACGGCCGTTTGATGTTGTTCCACATGTCAAGGAACTCGCCGTTCTCGTCGAACACCTGGATGCGTGAGTTCGCACGGTCGGAGACGTAGACACGCCGCTGGGCGTCCACCCCGATCGAGTGCACGAGGTTGAACTCGCCGGGACCGTCTCCAGGCGTTCCCCACTCCATCAGGTAGTTGCCGTCCTTGTCGAACTTGACAACCCGAGTATTCCGGTAGCCGTCGCTCAGGAAGAACGTCCCATCAGGGAGGAACGCGATGTCGGTCGGGCGGTTGAAGTGATTCTGGTCGTTCCCCGGCACCCGGAACTCGCCCCACGTCTGCACGAGCTCGCCGTCGTTCGTGAACTTGTAGAACGAATGCGCCCCATCGTCGACCAGCCACACGTGCTTCTCCGGATCGTACGGGCTGATCAGCACCTTGTGCGGCCGAACGAAGAGCTCGTTGTGCTGCTCCCACGAATCCAACAACTGGCCGTCAGCATTGACGGTGATCAGGACATGGTCCCAACGGGGATGCCGTGCCGGATCCTCCGGAGACAAGCTGTAGCCCGACGCGTTGCGGCTTGGCACGACGTCCTGGTCGCCGCCGAACGACCCGTCCGGGTCCACGGGCAGACAACCGCGCTGGAAGATGAAGATCTTGTCCGGGGTCTCCGCGAAGATCCCCCCGGCCGAGCCCGGCTGGAACCCGTCGCCGCACATGTTGACCGGCCAGCTGGCATCGACCTCATAGGGTCCCGATATTTCGCCCCCGCCTCCCTTCTGCTGCGAGAGCAACGTCGCCGAGCCGACCGCCAATAGGAACACTCCCATCACGACTAGACCACCGCTTGTTTTTCTCATGGCTCGCTCTCCATTCATATGCCCACACATGCCGCTCACTCCGGCAAGCTGACGAAACCACACAATCATACTGCCCGGGACGCCCCGCATCCATCCCGCCTACGCGGGGTGACGCGAAGCGCCCGTCAGGTATGGATGTGGATCCCCGAGGCTTAGCGGTTACAGCCACCGGCCGCTGTCCCTCGCCACTATCAGAAGCAGGAGGCGTCGGGGGGGGGTCTTCGGTTACCCTGCAGGAGGCCGTTGATGCAGGACCTCAGCGTATTGATCCTGGCCAAGCACGAGGCCGGAAACCTGCGGCACCTGCTCCCAGCCGTGCACCGGGTTCTTGAAAGCGGAGGACTCCGCTACGAGATCCTGGTCGTCACCGAGCCCCGCGACCTCGACACTGCGAAGGTCGCTCGGGCCTTTGGGGCCCGCGTGATGGCGCAGCAGGGTCCCGGCTACGGGTCGGCGTTTCGCGAGGGCATGGTGTCTGCGGCCGCCCCGTTCGTGGCGACGCTCGACGCGGATCTTTCGCACGATCCCGACGTGCTCCTGCGGCTGTGGGCTGCACGGGAGGACGCGGGCCTGATCATCGCCTCCCGCTACACGCCGGGCGGCCGCGCGTCGATGTCGGTCTCGCGGCAGGTGCTGAGCCGGCTGCTCAACGCCGTTGTCCGATACGGGCTGTCACTGCAGGTACGGGATGTCTCGAGCGGTTTCCGCCTCTACAGGCGAGAAGCGCTGGGCGCTGTCGTGCTGCGTGCGAGGCATTTCGACGTGCTCGAAGAGGTGTTGATCCACATTCTCGCCGCCGGCTGGCACGTCAAGGAGATCCCCTTTCACTACCAGCCGCGCCAGTATGGCCGGTCGAAGGCTCGTCTCATCGCGTTCGGCTGGAGTTTTGTTCGCAGTTTCATCCGGATGCGGCGGTTGCGGAGCTCGGGCGCGCCTGGCGGCACGACGCGACCGTCCGTCGGCTGAGTACCTGGAGTCTGTGACCCTCTGTTGAGCCGTCCTTGATCGATCGATTCGCCGACGTCCTGCTATCCTGTTTCAGGTAAGCAGCGCGGCGACCAAGAACGAGCAACCTGACGATGGACGCGGTACCGACCCCTCCTCCTTCGCGCCGCGCGTGGCTTCGGCCGCCGCGCGTGTGGATGGCGCTTGGTGCGGCGCTGATCGCGATCGTGTCACTGGTCGACGTGACGACGATCGACCCGCGTGTCACCGTCCGGTGGCGCGCGGAGGTCGGTCCTGCTGATCGCGTGGCGCTCGAGCGGCGGTATGGTCTGGAGAATGCCGAACCGATCGAAGGCGCCAGTTGGCACTATCAGCTTCGCGATCGGTCGCGCGACAACATCCGTGCGCTCATCCAGGACCCGTCGGTTGACGATACCGGCTACGTCGATCGCGACGCCTTTGCGGCGGAGAAGCGGCAAGTGGGCCTGATCCGATTCGGTGGACGGTTTAGCTACGCTGTTTGAGTCTCCGTTGTTCTTTCGTTCGTTCACAACAACGATGATGGGTGGGGGCGCTGTGGGAATCTCGCGTTCTGTGCGAGATTTCCAAATCCCTGTGGGCGCGTTCTGTGCGTCCGCAGGGATGGCAGCGTCCATGCCCTACGCCGCCTGCCGTTCGAAGGCGGCCGGACTGATCTGGCCGAGCGTCGAGTGGCGACGTCGCTGGTGATAGAACACGTCGATGTGATCGAACAACTCCATCTTCGCGTCGCCGTGACTGTCGACGTGTTCGCCGCGCTCGCTCTTGACGGTCGAGAAGAAGCTCTCCATGACGGCATTGTCCCAGCAGTTGCCACGTCGGCTCATGCTGCAGACGATGCCACGCGCCTCGAGGAGGTCCTGAGAATCCTCGCTTGCGTACGTACAACCCTGATCGGAATGATGGAGGAGGCCGATGTCCGGGCACCGGCGCTTGAGCGCCATCTCCAAGGCCTTGATGGTCACGTGCCGGTCGTTCACCGCGCTGACGGCCCACCCCACGATGAACCGCGAGCACAGATCCAAGACCGCCGCGAGGTACAGGTTACCGCTGCTGCCGATGACGAACTCGGTCGTGTCGCCGACCCACCGCTGATTCGGGGCGTCCGCCTCGAACTGGCGGTCGAGCAGATTCGCCGCGACCGGCTGGTCGTGATCGCTCATGGTGGTTACGTTGTCACGCTTCCGGGCCCGTGCGACCAGGCCTTCTTCCTGCATCAGCCGGACGACCCGTTTGCGACTCACCTGCTCGTCCTGCTCGATCAGGTCTTCGTGAATGCGCGGGCTGCCATAGCGCTGTTTGCTCGCGTCAACGGACGCTTGGACGAGGACCTTCACCCGCCGGTCGTCTCGTGATCGTGCCGATTCCGGGCGTCGTTGCCACGCGTAGAACCCGCTGCGTGTGACCGCGAGACACCGGCACAGAATGATGACGGTGTGCCTGGCCTTCTCCACGGCAATGAACCGAAATCTTCCCGGCTCTGCTTCGCGAAGAAGGCTGTCGCTTTTTTTAAGATGTCGCGCTCCTCGGCGAGGATGCGATTCTCCTTGCGCAGCCGAGCCAGCTCCTCCCGCTCGGCGGTCGTCAGACCGGTACGGCCCCCGCTGCGGTCGGCGCGCGCCCGCTCGACCCATTGCCGCAAGGCCGATTCGGTAAGATCCAACTCGCGGGCGACGGCGCCGACCGTCTTCCCCTCTTCCAACACCAGCCGGACCGCCCCAGCCCGGAACTCGTCACTGAATTGCCGGCGTGACCGCCGACGTGTGGTTGCTGCCATTCGGGACATCGTCTCCACCTTTCGGAACGTGTCCACGAGATCGGATCAAGCCCAGACCGCGTTACAGCCCGGCGCTTGCCGCTTCCTTTCCGCAATGCATTCGTAGAACTCTTGGGTTTGTTCCAGATCCAAAGCCTGTGGCTGGTGCTGGCTGGTGGAGTGATTCTATGGGCGGCACGCGCGCCCACGAGGCGCCGCAGGCGGACCGCGACCCTCGCCATGCTGCTTCTCGTGGGCGTGGCGGCCTATGCGTTTCCGGTGTCCCCAGCACTCGTGCGGATGGGCGATTCGCAGCAGTCTGTGGCAAGCCGCGAGAGCTTCGAACGATACGCCGGAGTACACGACATTCGCTTTGAGGCGCACCTGTCGTATGCGATCCTCGGCCGTCTCGATCGGCTGTTTGACCAGACGGATGAGGCCCCTGAACGCGCCCAGATCGTACTGATGCACGGTGCGACAGCGTGGTTCCTGCTCTCGATGCTCGCACTTGGCTTCCTCGAACGCTGGTCGCCGGTCGTCCTGAGATACCTGGCACTGGCGCTACTGGCACCGTCCGCCCTGTTGTATTTCGGCTGGCGCGAGGTCGGCTATCTGTCGCTGAACGTGGCGGCATTCCCGTTGATCGCTGGTGGATTACGCGATGGCGGCAAGCGCCTCGAAGCCGGAAGCCTCTTGGTCGGTCTTGGCGCGGCGCTGCACGGATGGGGACTGGTGTCGCTGGCGGGAGCCTGGGTCGCGGCGCTGGTCGCACCAGCCCCGCTTGCGGACCGCGTGGGCCGCGTCCTTCGAGTCGCCGCGTGGGGAACCGCCGCCTACGTCGGATGGGTTGCCCTATACATCATCCTCCTGAAGCTTCCAATCGTTCCTGGTCACGTCGGCGAAATCCCGTGGCGCCCCTGGTTTGTTGACGAAATTCTTGAGAACCGCATCAACCCGGCAATCTTCAGCGCAGCCGGCGGCCGCATTCTCTTGATGACGGCGTGGGCTGTCGGCGCTCCGTTGCTATTCCTCGCGGCTTCGCTGTGGCGGCAACGTGGCGATGACGTGCGTACGGCCCTGGGGTACGCACTGCCATCGGTGATCTTTACGATCCTTGTCTGGCACACCCAGGGAATTAACGAGGACATGGATGTCGTAGTCGCGGTGTTCCCTGGGCTCTACGCGTTGACCTGGATCTGCGCGCGTGATTCGACTCGCACGAAGATTGCGGCGGTGCTGCTTGCCTCTGGCCATCTAGCGTTCTGGAAAATAGTGTTCGATTCACAATTCAAGTCGTCGCCGGCTCCACCGGGTTGATGGTCTTTCTGGAGGCAGGGCTTCACGAGGCCGACGCCGCACCGCGGAGCCCGAGCGCATCCGCCTGCTCGCGCATGAAGCGAATCACGTTTGCGGCGTGCTCCTCGAGCGGAAGTCCAAGCTCCGCGGCGCCGAGGCGCAAGTCATCGCGCGACACGGCGCGAGCAAAGGCCTTGTCCTTCATCCGCTTGAGTACGGAAGAGGCTTCGAGGTCGAGGACGCTCTTTGACGGCCGGACGAGCGCGGACGCGGTGACGAATCCGGCCATCTCATCACACGCGTAGAGCGTCTTCTCGAGCCGGCTGTCACGCGAGACGCCCGCATAGTCCGCGTGCGACAGGATGGCGCGCATGACCCACTCCGGATACCCGAGGCGCCGCAGTGCTTCGCAGCCGCGGAACGGATGATCGGCCGGCGTCGGATAGCGCTCGTAGTCGAAGTCGTGGAGCAGACCGACGACGCCCCAGGCCGTCTCGTCTTCACCGAACGCGCGGGCATAGCCGCGAACGGCGACCTCGACCGCCAACGCATGCTTCCGCAAGCCCTCGCCCGCGGTCCATTCGGTCAGGAGAGTCCATGCGGCATCGCGTGAGAGCAGTAGGTTCATGCCGGTCGCTTCGTGTGCGACGTGCGCGTTCGCACTCTGTCATGCGGGCCGGGGCGGGTGCCCGCGGTAAGGGGCACGGTCTCCAATCTAGAAGGCTACCGCTCCGAGTCTGAATAGATTCGTCAGATAGGCCGCCGTGTTCGTCTTGTTTCTCTTGAAGTAGAACACTCGTCCCTGCCCACTCTCACCGACGTGATAGCAGTCCCATCGGTCCTGGCCCATCTCATTGAGCAGCTCGTCCACCCGCGAGAGATCGGCCTGCGCCACTTCGAGCGACGTGTATTCGATGGCCCAGATCTCCCGGATTTCCTCCGCCGACAGTTCCCGCAATTCGCCGGCTCTGGTTCGGGCGCCCTCGACGATCTCCTGCGCATCGCGCCGAAAGTCAGGCACCTGGGCCCCTTGACACCCAACAGAGAGCGTGGCCACGACGACGGTGATCAGTGTCGTTCTCATGCCAGGCTCGACTCCTCTTAGCTGGCGGCTGCCGCGAGTCGATGCGCTCGGAGAAAAGAGCGTATCTGGCGCACCGCGATGGGAATCCGCTCCCTGGGCTCCTTCCAGGGGAAGATGCTTACTTCGGACTTCGGCGCGAGCATGACCGACTCCATGGCGACGTCGTACGGGTGGGGCGGGATGTCGTCCGGCAGGACCAGGATGGGCGTCTGGCACGAACGCACGAAATCGCGGGTCACGGTAAAGACGAAGTCAGCGTTCGTGCGGTACATCCGGGTGAGGAACCGATCGACCATCTCCATCGTAATCTCCGGTCGGCGCTTGCGCAGCTCGGGGCCCCAGCCGGTCATGTTGTTCTGGTAGAAGAGGTCGGGCGTCTCCTTGCTGAACCCGCTGGGCTGCACCAGAACGGCGGCAACGATACGGTCGGGTGCCCGCCGCAACAGGTTCCAGATGAACGGACCGCCGATGCAGAAGCCCATCACCAGGAACTTGTCGATGCCCAGCGAATCCATCAGGCCAAGGTGGTCATCGGTATGCGAGTCCCATGGGCGGTCGATCTCGAGCGGGCCGGAGGACAGGCCACCGTTGGCGTTGCGCAAGTCCGCCGTGACGCAACGATACTCGTTCCTGAACTCCTCGATTGGATTGAACGACGAACTCCCGGCGAACGAGGAGATCCTCGAGTTCAATCCCCCGCCAGGGATAAGCAACAACGGGAAACCGGAGCCGTCCTCCTGGTAGTGAATACGGACGTCGCCCTTCTCGTAGAACGTCGCGGCAGCCTCTCCATTCCCAGCGGGTTGCTGTGCGAACGCACGCGTTGCGGCGGCCGCCGCCGCCGCAGCGGCGCCCGTGATCAGCAGATTGCGTCTGGTCGTATCCATTCTTCCCCCTCTTGAACGACAGGCAACACTAGCACTATTTCTCCAGCGTCTTTGCCACCTATCTTCAAAATCTCTCGCGATCCTTGAACTCGACCATGATGAACTCCGCCGCGTCGGCCTCGATGTTTTCGGGAAGATGGACGTTACCGTCGCCGCACCCGAGCGCACCAGCCGGGACTGAAGCGGGGTCCGTCGTCCCATCGGGGAGGGTGAAGTTGAAGGTCTGGTCGGTGAGAAAGATGACGCAGCTGGCGGAATGTCTGTGCATGACCGATTTCTCGCCGGCACCGTACCTGACTCGAAGGAGACGCACCAGCTCGTTCTCGAATGACACAGAATAGTGGGCGGGATCTGCACTGACGGCATCTGGAATCGGTTCGGTGCCCCCTGTGCCAATAATCCGTGAGACAACCTCCCCGGTGAGATGAGTGTAGGGGCGGGGAGGGTTCGATGGATGACTCGCATGCCAGCAGCCGTAGAGATGGACGTAGCCGAGGGGGCGGAGGCGGAGGGAGCCCGGAGGGCGACCGCAGCCTTCGGCCCCTCGGTCACGTCACGCGCGACCGACCCCGATCCTGAAGTGCCGGCGAAGGCCCAGCGTCGGCGCTTTCCCGCGGAGTATCGGCTCCGCATCCTCACGCAAGCCGACGCCTGCAAGAAGCCCGGCGAGCTGGGCGCCCTGTTGCGTCGCGAGGGGTTGTACTCGTCCTTGCTCACCAACTGGCGTCGGCAGCGCGAGCAGGGCGCCTGGCAGGACATGCGCGGACGCCGGCGAGGACCCAAGCCGAGGCCGGGTGACCCGCGCGTGAAACAGCTCGAAGCCGAGAACCGTCGGCTGCAGCGGAAGCTGCAGCGGGCCGAGACGATCATCACGCTCCAAAAAAAGTTGCCGAGATCCTGGGGATCCCCCTGAAACCCCTCGACACCGACGAGCCCGACTGATGATCGCCATCGAGGCGGTGACCACGACGGGCGCCACCGCGGCCCTCTGTCAGAGTGTCGGCCTCGCGCGCGCGACCCTCTATCGGCGTCGACAGCCCGCCCGGTCGTCGACGCCGACCCCACGCGCGGCCTCGTCGCGCGCGCTCGGGCCCGCCGAACGCCAGGCGGTGCTCGACGTGTTGCACAGCGAGCGGTTCGTCGATCAGTCGCCCGCCGAAGTGCAGGCCACGCTGCTCGAGGAACAGACGTCTCTCTGCTCCACGCGCACGATGTATCGCATTCTCGACGCCGCGGAGGAAGTCCGGGAGCGGCGCGCCCAGGCGCGGCATCCGGCGTACGCGAAACCGGAGCTCGTGGCGACGGCCCCGAATCAGATCTGGTCGTGGGATATCACTAAGGGCTTGTCAGACAATTACTGACTTTTGTGTTCTCGGAGCAGCGGGATGGATCGTGTAGTTCCAGTCGCCGTGAAAGCGATGCCGCTCGAGGCGTACCGTCGCCAGCTGCGCATCGGTGACGGTGAGGCCACCCGGGTATTGGCCGCGGTCGAGTTCCGACCGAACGCGGAGTCCGGACCGACTGTGCGTCGAGCCAATGAGGCTCACGATCGTGGCCAAGTCGACGAGTGGGGTGCCGCGCCAATTCATCGCGATGTGCGAGAACACCCGATGCTCGATCTTGTTCCACTTGCTCGTACCCGGCGGAAAGTGACAGACCGTGATCACCAAGCCCGTCCGATTGGCCAGACGCTGCAGTTCTCACTTCCACAACCGGAGGCGCGCCCCGTTGCTCCCGCCTGCATCCGCCGTGATCAACAGCGACTGGGCTTGTCGATACGCCGGGCGACCCATGTGCTGCCACCAACGCTGGATCGACCGTACCGCGAAGCTCGCGGTGTCGTGATCGATCCCGACACGCACCCAGCCTTCGTTGCGATGCAGATCGTAGATGCCATACGGAATGGCCTTCCCGCCCGTGGTGGCGGTGGCCGGGATCACGAAGTCGTGGACCTGTACCCGCTGCGGCGTCTTCGCCGGGCGCCAGGTGCGGCCCGCGTTCTTGAACGCGCCGACCAGCTCCTTCTTCTTGGTGTCCACCGAAATCGTCGGCTGCTGTTGCCGTTGCGCGCGTCGCACGCGCCGGGCGATGTACCGAAACTGCGCGTCCCGATCGACATGCTGGCGGCCCTCACGAGTCTTGGCGTTGCCCTGCAGGCTGTAGCCCAGTCCGTGCAACAACTCGGCGACCACCGTGTGGCTGACGCGGTGGCCCAGACCGTCGAGCGCCACCGCCAACGTCCGTGCGCTCTGGCACGTCCACCGCAGCGGCGAGTCGGGATCGCCGGGGGCGGTCGGCTCGACCAACGCATCCAAATCGCGCAGCAGCGTCGCGTCGAGATCGATCGCGCGCTTGCGGCCGCCGCCCGCCCTTCGCGTCCGGCCGCCCGCGAGCGGCTCGTCCGCCGTCAATTCACGCAAACCGCGCTGGATGGTCGATGTCGCGATACCCGTGGCTCGGGCGACCAGCGCCGTGCCGCCATAACCGATCGCCTCGGCCTCAGTCGCCGCCCACACCCGGCGCGATCGCTCCGTGAGCACGGGCGCCAGCGCTGCATGCTTTGCCCGCAGGGTGGCCACCTCCACGGGCGCAGCGTACTACTCGCCGATCAACAGTACAAGCAGTTATTTCCTTACAGGCTCTAAGCTGAAAGGGCCGATCCCCTACCTGTCTGACTCGCTGTATGTGATCCTGGATCTCTTCAGTCGCTACGTCGTGGGCTGGATGGTCGCCGCGCACGAGAACGCCCACCTGGCCCAGCGCCTGATCGAGGCGACGTGCCGCAAGCAACACATCGGTCCGCAGCAACTCACGATCCACGCGGACCGCGGCGCGCCGATGCGCAGCAAGCTCGTCGCGCTCTTGTTCTCCGACCTCGGCATCGAGGCGAGCCACTCGCGGCCTCGGGTGAGCAACGACAATCCCTTTTCCGAAGCCCAATTCCGGACGGTCAAATACCGCCCGGACTTTCCGGACCGCTTCGGTTCCATCGAACACGCGCGCGCGATCGGCCACGATCTCTTCGCGTGGTACAACGACGCGCATCACCACAGTGGCCTGAGCTATCTCACGCCCGCCGACGTCCACTATGGGCGCGCGGCCACGATCCTTGAGGTCCGTCACCACACGCGCCTCGCGGCCTACGCCGCCCATCCCGAGCGCTTCGTGCAGGGGCCGCCGCGCGGCGAAACCTTGCCCACGGCCGTGTGGATCAATCCGCCGGCGAAAGTGCCCGGCGAGGATGCCCCAGGAACGACGATCGTGACCCCGGCTGACCCCCAGCATGGGGTCATACGCAGACCGCAACCGCTTCTCGGCGGCCCGGCCCTTTGCCTGACCGAGCGCGTGGAGGCGCTTCAGTAAACTCTGAAACCGGTTGTCTCACGGACGTTGACACGGCCCGGTGCCGCTCTGAGCCAGCAATGCCGACGACGCGATTCCAAGAGCCACACCGAACATCACGTTTCGCATTCTCACCTCTTGGTCATACGGGGGTGCCGGACGCTAAGGCCATCGGAGTTGGGTCTGATTATAGAGGCTGTTTTCATAACCTCGGGTCCAACGTGTTCGGCGCAAACAGCTCCTCGATCTCCGGCACGCGCGATGCCAGGTGCTGCTCGTACAGGTACTGCGGCAGCGCCTCCAGCGACACGCGGTTCGGCTCGATGCCGTACGGCCAGAAGTCGTGTCCCATAACCCGCCTGGTCTCTTCCGTCTCGGCCACGACCGACGGAAGCGTGAGCTTCAACGCATCGGTCTCGACAAGCTGGGCATACGCCCACTGCTTCGCCTTGATGAACGCCTCGTACAGACTGATCGCTGCCCACGGATTGGCCTCGTACACGTCGCGGCGGAACACGATGGTGTGCATGATGGGAAAGATGCCGGTCTTGCCGAAGTACTCCTTCTCCGCCCGCCGGTAGTCCGAGAAGAGCCGCTGGACGGGCGATGGGGCATCGCCCAACGAGTGCGGAGCGTTCGGCGAGATAATGGCGTCAAGCTCGCCGTTATCCAGCATCGGCCCCATGTCCTGCTCCAGCGGCATGCGGTGCAGCACAACGCTTTCGGGCAAGTCGAAGTCGATCCTGGACGGCCGCTGGAGGCCATCCTGCGTGCCGCTGAACCACTCGATCGAGTCAGGCGTGATGCCGTACTCGTGCAGCAGCATTCCGCGGGCGAACACCGCCGCCGTCATCGAGTATTCAGGTACTCCGATCTTCTTTCCGATCAGATCCTTCGGCTCGTTGATCCCCGCGTTCTTGTTGACGTAGATGCACGAATGGCGAAACAACCTTGAAGGGAACACGGGGATCGTCACGAACTTGTCGTCCCCGCCAGATCGAAGCATCGTGTAGTTGGAGAACGACAGCTCTGAGACATCAAACTCTTGATGCCGAAGCATCCGGAAGAACGTCTCGCTGGGCCTCGACACAATGGGCGCGATCTCGATTCCCTCAGGCTGAATCGTGCCGTCGAACAGCGGCCGGACGCGATCGTAATCCCAGGCAGCCAGAGTAAGGCGTAGTCGGCCCATGGTGTCTCCATCGAGCGATTCGCTGATCTCTTTGAGTTCGTCCCTGAGTTGCTGGGAGACCTCGGATTCGGCCACCTCGGCGTCGCCGGAAACTGAGAGCCGAGGATCTAGCGAGGCTCCGCCTCGCTAGTCCACAGTGCTTGCTGGCCCGGCCTCCGGCCGGGCGAGACGTCCTGAAGGCCGTGGCGAAACACTTGACTCGTCTGCAAGGAATCACGGCCTTCACGACATCTAGTACTACTTTGGCAGATTGACGAATTGCCGAGTGGATTCGAGAGCGATCACTTTTGAGGGCATTGTACAAATTCCGCGAGTTCGATACGCTGCCGTGCGGTGCTCGATCACACCGCGACCGCGTGGCTCCGTCGGTTGCTGGCCTGGCTGGAGCCGTTCGAGGCCGGCTTCGGGCGCGCCAGTCAACGCGGCGCGTTGCGGCGCTACGTCGCCGGGTTGCTCAACGACAGTTGCCGCAAGTCCATGGAGGCGATGTGGGCGCGGTTGAGCGACCCCGGGACCTATCAGGCGTTCCAGTACTTCATCACGCATGCGCCGTGGGACGCCGAGACGGTGTGGAAGCAGCTGCGGGCGCGGGTCCCGGAGCGGACCGGCGTGTTGATCCTCGACGGCACCAGTTTTCCCAAGCAAGGGACCGCGTCGGTCGGCGTGGCGCGGCAATACTGCGGGGCACGCGGGAAAATCGCGAACTGCCAAACGGCCGTCACGGTGGCCCTGTGGACGGGGACGCGCGCCTGGATGCTGGGCGCGCAGCTCTATCTGCCGGAGACGTGGCTCACCGCTGCCCAACGGACCCGCGCCCGCATTCCCGCCGGCGTGCGCTTTCAGCCCAAGTGGCAATTGGCCCTCACGCTGCTGCGACAAGTACGCGCCGCGGGCGTGACGGTGACCGCCGTGTTGGGGGATGCCGAGTTCGGCGACAATGCCACGCTGCGGCGAACGCTGCATCGGGCCAAACTGTCCTACGCGTTGGGGGTGTCGTCCGATCTCAAGGTCTTCCGTGGAACGCCGGCCCTCGAGACGCCGCCGCCGCCGACGGGCCGCGGCCGTCCGCGCACGCGGCACGGCCTACCGGTCGGTACACAGACCGTCGAAGCGCGGGCCTGGGCCGCCACGCAAGCGCCTCGCCAGTGGCGGCTCGTGTCGTGGCGCAACGGCACGCATCCCCCGTGGCGCGCCCGCTTCTGTGCCGTACGGGTCACGCCCGCCCACGACTGGCGCGAGGGCCGACGGCTCGCCCCCGAGGTGTGGTTGTTGTGTCAACGCGACCTCGGCGCAACGCCTGTCACCAAGTACTACTTGGTCGATCTGCCCGCCACCACCGCGCTGCGCGGCCTCGTGCGCCTCGCGCATCAGCGCTGGGCGATCGAGCAGCAATACCAGGAGCTCAAGGACGAGATTGGGCTCGACCACTTCGAAGGCCGCAGCCTGCCGGGCTGGCAACGTCACGTGGCGCTGACCGCCCTCGCCTACAGCTTTCTCCAGATGGAACGCCGCCGACGGGGACAGACACATCTCACGCTGCCGCGCGTCCGCGCCATCATCCAGGAAGTGCTGACCGCCCATTTCTTCATGACGCAACCGCACTACCTGAAGTGGATGCTCAAGCTCAAAGACGTCAAACTGCAAATCTGACAAAGTAGTACTAGCAGCCCGTGGTGAAAGTCCGGCGTCGCACCGAGACGAGCGAGGCGCCTCGAGGACAAGGCGCGACGACCGAGAATACCGCCTGTATTTGAAGGAGGAGCAACGCAGGCCACGAGGATGCATCGTTCGTCGAATGCAGGCGACCTTTCACCACGGGCTGCTAGGGGGACACGGCCCACACGTATGCCGCGCCCGACTGCCCGGCCTCGTTGTCGTTCTGGTCGCCGTTCACGCCGGCCGCTCCTCCGCTTTCCGTGCGTGCGCCGACGATCAGCGTGCGACCGTCGCCGCTCACCGCCACCGAGGCCCCGAACTCGTCGAACTCGTCAGCGTTGTCGGCTTTCATGTAGGCCAGCTGGCTCCATGTCGTGCCCGAGCGCGTGAAGAGGTAGGCGGCGCCGCTCTCCGTGGCCGAGTTGTCCTGCTGCTGCCCGCCGTCGACGCCCCGCGCGTTGCTGTCCTCCATCGGCGCGCCCACGAGCAGCGTGTTGCCGTCCCCGCTCACGGCGAGCCGGGCGGCGAACCAATCCTGCAGATCCGGATTGGACGCCTTGATGAACGCCTGCTCAGCCCAGGTGTCGCCGCTGCGTCCCCAGACGTACGCCGCGCCGGCCGAGCCGCCCGACGCGTCCTCGGGCTTGTCCATGTCGCACCCCGCGGGGTTGACGCCGCCGACAAGGCACGACTCGTCCCCGGCTCCTGCCACGATGGTGTTGCCGTCGCCACTGATGGCAAGCGAGTAGCCGAGTGCGTCGTTGCCCTCGGAGCGAGAGCCCTTCAGGTACGCATCCTGCCCCCAGGTCGTACCCGTACGGCTGAAGACGTAGATCGCGCCGGAGCCGTTCCTGTCGCCGTCCGCCAGGTCCGGGTTGACGCCGCGTCCAGCCCCGTCCTCATCGTAGCCGGCTGCCGCCAGGGTGTTGCCGTCGTCGCTCAGGCCTACGCCGTAACCGAACAGATCGCCGGCCCCCGTGTTCGCCCCCTTGAGATAGGCCTGCTGGGTCCAGGTGTTCCCCGTCCGCGAGTAGAGGTAGACGGCACCGGCGGAGGTGGCCGAGTCGTCCGTCTGATCCCCGTTCATGCCCATGGCCACGCTGTCCTCGGTGGGCGCGCCGACGGCCATCGTGTTGCCGTCACCGCTCAAGGCCAGCGACAAGCCGAACTGGTCGCCGTCGCCGATCGCTTCGCCTTCGCTGGCGGCGCGGCCCGTGTTCGACGCCTTGACATAGGCCTGCTGCGACCAGGAGTCCCCCGAACGCGTGAAGACGTACGCCGCGCCGGCCTGCGCCAGCGAATCGTCGTTCTGGTCGCCGTTGATGCCGGTGGCGGCGCTGCGCTCCCACGGAGCCGCAACCGCCATGACGTTGCCGTCGGCGCTGAGCGCCACGGTCATCCCGAACAGGTCGCTCTGTCCCGGATTGGACGCCTTGACGTAGGCCTGCTGCACCCAGGCGTCGCCGCGGCGGACGAAGACGTACACGGCGCCCGAGGCATAGAGCGAGTTGTCGTCGGCGTTGCCGTTGATCCCGCTGGAGCCGCCGCTCTCGTGGGGCGCACCGACCGCGATGGTGTTGCCGTCACCGCTGACGACGAGCGCGTTCCCGATGTGCCCCGGCAGCGAGCCGCCGCAGGCGAAGTGGTCGCCGATATCGGGGTTGGCGGCCTTCAGGTAAGCCACCTGCTGTACCTCCGCAATCGACGACGCGAGCTGCGCCTCCGCACGTCCGCAAGCCACTGCGGCCGTGGCACCGAATACGACACTTCCCAACAGCACAACCAGACGACTACCTCTCATGACATCACTCCCACGCAAGAAAATAGGATACGAACAGCTGAGTTAGAACAGCCGGCCAGCACTCTGCCATCCTCGATCGGAGGTGTCAAGCAAACCACGCGGCCGTTGTATGCGATCGTGGATAGTGGTGCCCTGCGCGAAGCTGCTACGAAAGGGAATTGGTGCCAGGGGAGGGGATCGAACCCTCACGCCCCTTTCCGGGATTTTAAGGGCACAGCGCGACACGAAAGCACGCCGAATCTTTCCCGCTCACTCCGTCGGCACCAGCCGCCGCAGTTCCTCGAACCAGTGCTGGACGAGGGTGATGAAACGCTGTGGCGCGGGCGTTACCTCGCCGGTTTGCAACCCTCCACACTCAACGCAGCTGCGGCGTGGTGCTCGGTGGTCTGCGATGATGGGTTGCCTGTTCATACGCATACGCTAGTTTGATCACTGTTCCTTCTGCATAGGGCCTCCCCTGGAAGGTAATGCCCACAGGAAGACTGTCTCTCGAAAAACCGGCAGGCACGGACAGGGCGGGGACATTGGCGAGGAACGTGTTCAAGTGCGGGGTCCCTCTCATGTTGGGGTACGGTGGCTTTATTCCGTCAGCAATCGAGATCGGCTGATGCTCGACAGATTTGTACACGATGGCATCCAAGCGTTGGTCGGCCATCAGCTTCATGATGCTGGTCCTCAGATCTTGTCTCGCCAATAGGTATTCGTAGTAATCCGGTTCCGGCGCCGCAATGCGGTCCCGGACCCACGGAAACACCTTCTGATAGTCCGGCGAGTTCTCCATTTCCGCCCTGGACTTGAACGGAGCAGTGGCGTTGGCGCCGTTGTACCCTCCGAAGCCACCACCCCCGCCGCCAGCACCACGTGGTCTATTCGCTCTGGTCGCCAGGAATTTCGTCAGGTTCGGAATCGTGATCGGGTCAACCACCTCCGCTCCCGCAGTTTGCAATTCTCCAATCGCCCTGTCGAACACTTCGGTGACTTGCCGAAAATCGTCCGAGTCGGGCTCCGAATCAACACCCATGGGCTCACGAAGCACACCGATGCGCGCTCCTTGCAGGCTGTTCCTGTCGAGAAATTGTGTGTAGCCGCCGGGGGGAACTTCGCCGACACCGAATGCCGACTGGGAGTCCGCCGGATCGTATCCGACCAGGACGTCCAGCAGCCTGGCAGCATCCTCTACCGTGCGAGTCATGGGGCCCAGACCACCAGCGACCAGGCCCGTGGTTGGCCGCATCCCCACGACCGAATTCCAGGCGGAGGGCCTACGGATCGAAGCGAAACCCTCTTGCCCCACCGCAACCGTGCCAAAGTTGGCGCTGATACTCGCTCCGGAGCCACCGGAAGAACCACCGACCGTGCGCGCCAAGTCGTAGGGATTCCGGGTTTCTCCGAAGAGAGAACCATAGGTGTCTCCCCTCGCGAATTCGGCCAGCGTGACTTTGGCCAAAACGATCGCTCCCGCTCTTTTCAGCTTCTCGACGACCAAGGCGTCTTTGTCGGGGTAGTAATCCTTGAACAGGATTGAACCCATCGTGGTAGGCATGCCTTCGGCGTCAATCATGTCTTTGACAAGCAGGGGAATGCCGTGGAGGGGGCCGACAAAGCCCGAGTCCTGGAATGCCGCATCCAACCGCGCGGCCTCTTCGAGAGCATTAGGATTGACGGTAATGATGGCGTTGATAGCTGGGCCCTGCTGGTCGTACGCCGCGATGCGGTCAAGATACAGCTGGACCAGTTGGCGTACCGTGAGCGCCCCGGATTCATAGGCGCTATGTATCTGCCCAACTGTCGTCTCTACGACTTGGAACGGTTCGGTTTGGCTCCTGCTGGTTCCTGGCGAAAAGATAAGCGCCACTAAGGCAAGCGCCATCGTCAAAGTCGCAGCGCCCGAGCCCGGTCGCATTGTGGCCTTTCTTCTCACAGCGGGAACTCCTTATTCTCAATCGTCACATGGTTGGCGTTCCACGACGTTCCCGCCCACCCCGATCTGGGCGGTGATTTCATACGGGCCGAGGCGGGTGCCGGAAGCGAGCGCCATCCGAGTTGGGCCTGATTATAGGAGGAATCGCTGAGGAACTTGAGCGTCCCATGACTGAAGTTGCTCCAGCCGCGATGGCTCTCTTGTGCAGTTCGTCTGGGTCACTTACAAGCTAGCGCCCCTAGCGTGCGGAGAGCATCTCGTACGCAACGGCCACATTGCCGGCTTGGGAGCGCTCGTACTCCATGAGATGGCTGTACTGCTCCAGGCGCACACCCTCCACGACCTCCGCCTGGTTTTGGCCGGCGGCGATACCCGCGGAAACAGCCTCGAACAGATCGTTCATGTAGCGCACCTGCTCCGAGACGTCCGCCTTGGTGCCTACCGACTCGTGACCCGGCGAGACATAGTCAAAGTCGAGCTGCTCGATCCGTTTTAGAGACTCGAGCCACTCCGGCAGGTAGCTATAGCCGCCATCCGAGGTCATCCGTGGCAAACGCTTGGGTGTCAGGTGGTCTACCGTGTAGATCATCCGCTCCTCGGGAAAGAGCACGACGGTCATGTCGTCCGTGTGATTAATGCCCGTGTAGTGCAGCTCCACGGTCTTGCCGCCAAGGGTGATGGACATGCGATCCTGGTAGACGATGTCTGGCGGCCTTGTCTGGCCTCCCCCGAACCGGCGCGCCCACATCTCACTTCGACTCAGGCTCCCGTTGCCATCGAGATCGAATGCCGCAAAGTTGTTCGCGAACGGACCTGCAGCCTCCGATTCCTCGATGCTGCCGTTGCCATTGGCATCCGACCGGGCCTCCAGCGGCAGCAACGGTGCCCCGTCCGACGGCTGCACCAGATTCCTGGCCATGTTTTCATGCGCGACGAATGTGGCCGTCTCGGCGAACACCACGCCACCGGTGGCGTGGTCGTTATGCGCGTGGCTGTAGATGACATACCTGACCGGTACGTCGAAACGACTGTCGAGCTCGCCCTTCAGCCATGCCGCAGTGCCCGGGTTGGTTGGATCCACGAGGATGATGCCCTCCGGGGTGTGGAGAAACATCCCATAGTGGCGCACGTCACGGAATCGATAGAGGTCCCCGGTCAAGTAAATGATCTCCCGGCCCGGAGATCCCGGTGGCGCCCCCTCGCCGAACTGGGCCTGCGCAACACCTGGGCACACCAGCAACACCGCCATCGTTCCCATCAGAAAGCGCGACTTCACACTTATGGTCATGTGACTCACCTTGAAACGTGGATCTCGGTTGACGGCGCTCAGTATACCTTTCGGGTTCGTCGCAATTTTTTAGCCATCGGAGTTGCGCCTGATTGCAGGAGAAACGGCGGTGCGGACCTGCAGGCCCGTGCGACAGGTAGAGGAGCCACTTTTTTGGTACCGGCACAGGGATTCGGACCCTTGCGTAACCCCGTCCATACGGTTGGATTCGACTTCTCGGGCGCCGTGCGGCTCGTCTCCTGAGTCGGCCGTCAGTTCGTCGGCACCAGCCGCCGCAGTTCCTCGAACCAGTTCTGGACGACGATGAGTTGCAGTGAGAGCGCGTCCCCATCTGCACCAGTCCCAACATCTATCACCAGAAACCCCTGTCCGTCTGGGGATACTGGGAGACGGGCAAGAGCGCCCGCTCCGAGACGGGAAGGAGATGGCGCCAAGAAGGGACCGCGGAGTTCGAAGGTGTACTTGAAAGCGAGGACCCTATCGGTGCTCTTGTCTTGGACATCCTGCTGTTCGTTGTAGACAAAGAATAGACCGCTCGTCGGACTGCTGAGAAGACGGAATCGGATATGGGAGTCGACCTGGCCCTTGTCACGATTGTAGCGGACCAGAGCATTCACGAACATACTGGGACTGAAGGTGTACTTCATGCTCACGCCCACGTCATACGTCGCAAAAGAATCGTCCCGCAACTCGCTATTGCTTCTCGTGTAGTCCGCGGCGAGGGAAATCCTGGTGCTAGGTTGGAGTTTTCCTCCCAGCGTTAGCGTCGTCTTTTCAGCCGTAACGGAAGCTGTCAATGACATTGAGACACCAAGGGCGCAGTAATTAGGGCTTGTCAGACAATTACTGACTTTTGTGTTCTCGGAGCAGCGGGATGGATCGTGTAGTTCCAGTCGCCGTGAAAGCGATGCCGCTCGAGGCGTACCGTCGCCAGCTGCGCATCGGTGACGGTGATGCCACCCGGGTATTGGCCGCGGTCGAGTTCCGACCGAACGCGGAGTCCGGACCGACTGTGCGTCGAGCCAATGAGGCTCACGATCGTGGCCAAGTCGACGAGTGGGGTGCCGCGCCAATTCATCGCGATGTGCGAGAACACCCGATGCTCGATCTTGTTCCACTTGCTCGTACCCGGCGGAAAGTGACAGACCGTGATCACCAAGCCCGTCCGATTGGCCAGACGCGGCAGTTCCCACTTCCACAACCGGAGGCGCGCCCCGTTGCTCCCGCCTGCATCCGCCGTGATCAACAGCGACTGGGCTTGTCGATACGCCGGGCGACCCATGTGCTGCCACCAACGCTGGATCGACCGTACCGCGAAGCTCGCGGTGTCGTGATCGATCCCGACACGCACCCAGCCTTCGTTGCGATGCAGATCGTAGATGCCATACGGAATGGCCTTCCCGCCCGTGGTGGCGGTGGCCGGGATCACGAAGTCGTGGACCTGTACCCGCTGCGGCGTCTTCGCCGGGCGCCAGGTGCGGCCCGCGTTCTTGAACGCGCCGACCAGCTCCTTCTTCTTGGTGTCCACCGAAATCGTCGGCTGCTGTTGCCGTTGCGCGCGTCGCACGCGCCGGGCGATGTACCGAAACTGCGCGTCCCGATCGACATGCTGGCGGCCCTCACGAGTCTTGGCGTTGCCCTGCAGGCTGTAGCCCAGTCCGTGCAACAACTCGGCGACCACCGTGTGGCTGACGCGGTGGCCCAGACCGTCGAGCGCCACCGCCAACGTCCGTGCGCTCTGGCACGTCCACCGCAGCGGCGAGTCGGGATCGCCGGGGGCGGTCGGCTCAACCAACGCATCCAAATCGCGCAGCAGCGTCGCGTCGAGATCGATCGCGCGCTTGCGGCCGCCGCCCGCCCTTCGCGTCCGGCCGCCCGCGAGCGGCTCGTCCGCCGTCAATTCACGCAAACCGCGCTGGATGGTCGATGTCGCGATACCCGTGGCTCGGGCGACCAGCGCCGTGCCGCCATAACCGATCGCCTGGGCCTCAGTCGCCGCCCACACCCGGCGCGATCGCTCCGTGAGCACGGGCGCCAGCGCTGCATGCTTTGCCCGCAGGGTGGCCACCTCCACGGGCGCAGCGTACTACTCGCCGATCAACAGTGCAAGCAGTTATTTCCTTACAGGCTCTTAGAGTCGCGTTGCGGTCGACGATCATGACGGCGACATGGTCGTCGGCGTCGCGACTCTGGTCGACCCGGAGGTCGTCCATGATGACGATCGTTGTTCCTGGGGCATCCTGCGCGGCCGTGTTCTTCGCGGGTGGGTTGATCCACACCGCGCGAGGTAAATCGGCCGGTTGTGATCGGCCCTTGACGAAGCGCTCGGGATGCGCCGCGTCTGCGGCGGCGAGCACCTGCTGGCGCTGCGCGCGGACCGTGGGGGCCTGGCCGAAATGCACGGCGGCGGGCGTGAGGAACCCCAGGCCGCTGTGGCGGTGTTCCTGGTTGTACCAGGGAAAGAAGACCTGCCCAAACGCCCGTCCGTCCTCGAGCGACCCGAAGCGCTCTGGACACTGCGGACAGTACTTGAGCGTCGTACACTGCGCTTCCGAGAACGGATTGTCGTTCGACACGGGCGGGCGGCTGTGGGTCTTGGTCACGCCGAGGTCGGCCAGCAACAGCGCCACCGGTTTGCTCTTCATGGACGACCCGCGGTCCGCATGGAGCGTGAGTTGGCCCGGCTGAATGCCGTGCTTCGCGCAGGTCTCGCCGATGAGGTGCTCGGCCAGGGCCGCGCTCTCGTGTGGGGCGAGCATCCAGCCGACCACGTACCGGCTGAAGATGTCGAGGATGACGTAGAGATAGAAGTACGTCCACTTCGACGGACCCAAGAGCGTCGTGATGTCCCAGCTCCAGACGTCGTTCGGACGCGTGGCCAGTACCTCGGGCGCGGCGTAGGGCGGGCGCCGCACCTGATCGCGCCGCTCCTTGACTTCGTGCGCGGCGTCGAGGACGCGATACATCGTGCGCGGCGAACAGAGGTAGGTCCCCTCATCGAGCAGGGTGGCGTGGATCTGCGCCGGCGCCTGATCGATGAAGCGCGTGTGGAGCAAATCCAAGATGCCCTGACGCTCGATCGGATCCAACGCGCGCGGCGGCGCCGGACGAGGGCGCGCGACCGCGACCGGTCGACGCCCCCGATACAGCGAGGCCCGGGGCAGGCCCAACCCGCGACACGCGGACGCCGCCCCCAACGTCGGCGTCGCGTCGTCCACCGCGACCATCAATCGTCCTCGTCGCTCACGAACGGTTTCAGGGGGATCTGTAGGAGTTCGGAAACTTTTTTTGAAAGGCGAGCAGAGCTTCCGCCTTCTGGAGCCGCGACGTCAAGCGGCGATGCTCCTGTTCGAGCTTCTTCCGCTGCGGATCGACGGCCGTCATCTTCCGGCCGCGTTTCTTCGGCGTCAACCCGGCCTCGCGCTGCTGGCGCCACGTGACGACGTGTGAGGAATACAGCCCCTCCTTTCGCAGGAGTGCCCCGAGTTCGCCGTACCGTGTACAGGCGTCCGCCCGCCGGAGGATCGCCAGCTTGTAGGCGGTCGTAAAGCGCCGTCGCGCATGGCGCGCCGGGACCTCGGAATCCGGCGGGACGGGCACCGCGTCGGGCTCGATTGGTCTACCAGCATCGATCGGATCTTGGTCATCAACGTCCTGACACCTCCCCGCCCTCAACACTAATTTCCAGGGGGTAAAGTGTCTCAGCTATCTTGGCAGGGAGGGTAAGGACGTCGCACTTCTTGTATCGGACGTCGACGGAAAGGATTTCGCTCTTGTCAGAGAAGTACTGGGCCTGGAATTCATTGCTCCTGTAGTCTCCGGCGGGAAGGCGAATGCCGCACGGCCTCCGATCCGCTCGTTTGAAATTCTGAGCGTAGTGGGTTCCGAAACCACCTCCATCTTGAAGCTTGATCTCGAGCTGAGGGCGCAACAACTTGACTTCGGTCTCGCCGCTGGGAAGGACCCTGTAATCGGCTACAAGCAGGGGGAAAATATCCCGTATCAAGGAGCCGACGTTGCTCTCTTGCTGCAGGCGCGAGCTGATCCCAAACTCGGCGTGGATAATCTTCCGTCCCGTCCGCCGGACCGATCCCACCTCAGGGTTGAAATTCTTCTGAATGTCCGAATATGACCCAAGGAGACGGAAAAGATTACTCTGCCATTTCATCTCCACCGTGGCCATCCCATCCTCACCGCGACGGCCTGGTGTTACGGTCTTCGCCAGCACGGCGTTAAACTTCAGGTCTGTGAAGAACTGGAAATTGACATCGGCACCAAACGTGACCTGCCGGCTTTCTTCGGACCAGTGATTACTGGAGAACAGCGCCAGTTGAAGTTCGTCGTGCGTCTCCGTGTTCTTCCTGGTCAGCGCGAGCCGGCATTGCCGACGAGCGCCCTCCGTCATCCGAGCCAGCCCTGAGCTGCGCCTTGAACTCGGCTGGCGTCAGATAGCCAAGGCTTGAGTGCGGCCGCACCTCGTTGTAGTGCTGTCGCCACTGCTCGATCCCGACCTTCGCGTCCATGCGGTTCCGAAACCACTGGAGGCTCAGGAACTCGTCGCGGAACTTCCCGTTGAACGATTCGTCGGTGGCATTCTGCCACGGCTTCCCCGGGTCGATCAGCGCCGTGTCAATGCCCGCGTCACCGAGCCAGCGCAAGATGGCGGTGGCCACGAACTCCGGTCCGTTGTCCGACCGCAGGTGCCGCGGGGCGCCGTGCACGCTGACCAGCTGGGCGAGCACCTCGATCACGCGCCCAGAGCGGATGCCGCCGGCCACGTCAATCGCCAGACATTCGCGGGTCCACTCGTCGACGATCGTCAGGCATTTGAGCGTCTGCCGATTCGCACAGGTGTCGAACACGAAGTCGTACGCCCACACGTGGTTCCGGGCGGTCGGCGGCAGCGGCCGGGGCCGTCCCGTGGCCACCCGGCGCCGGGGGCGCCGCCGCGGGACCTGCAACCCCGCCTGGCGCCAGAGCCGATGCGTGCGATCGGGGCTCATCACGTGCCCCTCTCGTCTCAGGAAGATCCGGATCCGGCGATACCCATAGCGGGGATACTGGGCCGCCAAGCGGCGCATCGCGGTCAGAGCGGGGGCATCCCGCACCGCCAGCCGCGACTGATAGCCCAAGGTCGACCGCGCCACCGAGAGTACGGCGCACGCGCGGCGGTCGGACAGACCGCGTGATCGGGTATACGCGACCTGCTGCCGGCGCACGCGTGCGCCTACCATTTTTTTGGGGATTATATCTGAAAGTGGCGAAACCCACGACTCATCGTGGCTTCGGTGGCATCACCAGACGCACGCACACAGGCCTTACCAACGCCTTGACTACATCCTTGAACGTTCCCTTGAGCCGCAAGTCTGCTTTTAGTTCCCGTGCGTTGGGCTGATAAGACGGATGTGGAACTTCGACTGTGCGCCGCTTTATGGGCTTACTATTACTCATTGGGCGAAAAAAGCTCCCCCCTGGACGCGCTCAATTTCTGAAATTTCCAGGCGTATAGGTTTCAAGCTCTCGTCCAGATGGGCCACAGCCCAAACACGGACAGGACCGTCATATGTTCCGAATATCGAATGCAGCGCCTGCGGGTTATTTCCGACGTAGGCGTAAAACACTCTGGCGCCGTCTGTCAGATTGATGTAACCGCTCTCTGTAGATTTCGTTAGAGAGTTCAGTTTTCCGATCAGCCACGCTTCCCGCGTTGAAGTGACTTCCAACTCTTCGCCCTCAAAACATGCTCTGTCTGAGACGTCTATTTGTTCCGAGAGCACCTTGTTGTTCCTATCCGTTACCAACAACTCAGCTGACTCAATATGGCCCTCACGCAGCGGCCTGATTAGCTTCCCAAGGTCTTTGTCTATTAGCTTGTTCTTGTATATGTTGTAGACATGGACCGGCATCTCAATTTTAACGTTCTCTGAATTCTGGATTGTGATCGCGTTATCACCAGAAACCTTGTCGCTGAACGGCCTATTCTTGAGATGCTTCTTGATCTTGATGACCCCAAATATTGTGGTGACTATTCCGATAGCCGTACGCCCAAGTACGTCGATACCTTGCAGGTGGTCGGACGCTTTACCAACGACATCCCATATCTCCAATAGGATGTCCGCTGATCCATGCCTAACTCCGGTGATACGGAGCCGGTGTTGGACCCCAGTATTTGTCTCAGCCTCGATCCTTCCGTATGCGCTGGCGATACCCTCCAGGACAGGCACGATGTCCTCAATAGACATCGACCCGTCGTCTACGTCTGGACCCTTGTAGCGAAGATTGAACGGTACCGCCTCTGATGGTTTCATGCCCGCGCCCCAGAGGCGAGGCCGTTGTCCGCAATTAGCGTCCGGTAGCGAAGCTGCTTCCCGTCCATCCCGCCGCTAAGCGCGGCCAGTTGCGCGATGGTGTCTTCTTCGCGGAGGTTCTGGCGGCTGGCGAACTCCTGGACGTAGCGGTCCAAGTGCTTTGGGCTGAGCTTGTGGAACGTGCCCTTGTGGGCGCGCTTCAACATGCTCCACAGTGACTCGATCCCGTTGGTGTGAATGTCGCCCTTGACGTACTCGGAGAGTGAGTGTTTGACCGTGCCGTGCGTGAACGGCATCCCCTCGTAGCCACCGTGGTCGTCCGTATAGACCGTCGCGCCCGGTGACGCATGCTCTCCAACGAACCCTTGCAACGTGGCCGCGTCCGTGGCCGTAACGACTTTAGCGGCGACCTGCTTCGTGGCGCGGTCCTTGACACCAACCACCGCCGTTTTACCGACTGGCCCGCGCCCGGTATCCGCCAGCTCCTTCCGCTTGGTGTTGCTCATGTTCCGGCGGCGACCGCCGAAGTAGGTTTCGTCAACTTCAACCGGACCGGCAAACAGCTTCCCGTTCTGCGAGAGGGCACCCCTGAGCCGCTGCGCAAGGAACCACGCGGTTTTCTGTGTTAGACCGAGATCGCGGTGGAGCTTCATGCTCGATACGCTCTTGAGGCTGGTCATGAGCAGGAAGGCCGCGAGCAGCCAATCCTGATAACCGACCTTTGCGCACTCCATCACGGTGCCCGTCTTCACGCTGAACTTCTGCTTGCATTCCTTTTCACGGCAGCGGTAGGGCATGGTCTTGTGCTTGCACCCCGTCTGAACGTTCACGGACCCGCAGGAGGGGCAGGCGATGACGCCGTGCCAGCGTTGCTCGACAAACCAGCGCTCGGCTGTTTCGTTGTCGGGGAACATCCGCATGATCTGCTTGAGGGTGATGCCTTTGCGGTACGCCTTGCCAGGTGCCTTAGCCATGAGTGCATCTTACCTCAAAGTGGCGTAGCGGTCAACGCTTTTCGCCACTTTCAGATATAATCCCCATTTTTTTCGCGTGATCTCCTTGAGGACGTCGATCTCCAGGTCCCGGTCCGCCACCATCTTCTTCAGGCGGCCGTTCTCCTGCTCGAGCTGGCGCAAGCGCTTGACGTCGGACGGTTCCAAGCTGCCAAAGTGCTTCCGCCAGCTGTAGATCGTCTGGCCGCTGACACCGTGCTTCTTCGCCACGTCCGGGACCGGTTTCGTGTCGGCCTCCCGGAGGATCGTGACCATCTGTTCTTCGGTGAATCGGGTCTTCTTCATGGCTCCCTCACTTTCCGAGGGCGCCATTCTCTCAAGCGTCAGCTGGTCCGAAGAAAGCCGGCAGGTCAAACGTGCGGTTATAGTCGTCGGGCTGCCCCGATTGGCGGTTGACGAACAGCACGCCCACGTCAGAACGGGCCAGGATGTCCCGTTTGACCCGCGCGACGGTGAAGTTGTTGGCCGGCACAGCGCCGTCAACCCTGGTCTGAACGTTCATGAATCCTAGGTAGTAGGGCCCCGTCCGGCTTGTGAGCCGCGCACCGCCCAAGATGGGAACAGGTTCTCCATTGGCTGAGAGCCCGATGTTGCGACTCCTGAAAAGGCTGGCTTCTGGCTTTCGGCGAGGCCCTACGCGGTACGTCTCCCCTAATTGAAAGAGCCCGGCATTTTCAACGAAAAACGCGCGTTTTTCTGGGAAAGAGTCCGGGAACGTGGTCAGGTTGACCTTCTTCTTGACCTCCACCTCTACGTAGGAGAAATCGGGGTTGAGCGCCAAATCCAGAGTCAGGCCCGAGGTCAAGCCGTACTTAAGATCCACGCTCCCAACGAAAACCGCCTCCGGCGCCAGTCCCTGGGAGCGGAACTCGTTTGTCTTGATGGCTACTTGCCGATCCAGCTTCGTGTCGGTGGCCCGATACACCTCCCCCATCCCGCCCACGCCGATCTGGGCGGTGATCGCATACGGGCCGAGGCGGGTGCCGGAACTCAGCGCCATCGGAGTTGGGCCTGATTATAGGAGGAATCGCTGAGCGATTTGGCGTCCCCACCGGGACTCACCCGGCTGTATTTCGAGGGACCGCTGCGCGCAGCGTGAGCCCGTCAGTTCGTCGGCACCAGCCGCTGCAGTTCCTCGAACCAGTGCTGGGCGGCCCTTCCCGAGAGGATTCCCCAGCGGGCGCGGATTTTCATGGCTGATTCTCGGCTCCGCTCGCCCAATCTTGGATTTCGTCGGGGTCCCTCGGTGGTACACCAGTTGCACTTTTCAATAGGTGCGCAAGAACACAGCCCTGCGCCTCAGGCTGGCGCTCGGCGGCGGCGAACCTTAGCCTGGACCCTCCCTGACTGCCGCATACGGATCTCGCAGATCGCTTTGAGTGGTGCACCGTCGTCGGCGAACTCAACGTAGGTGGTCGCCAGGCTCTCGATGACGCCCTTAAAGGCCGGGAACTGGGCGCCTCGGACGAACAGGCATTGGGGAGGATGCCTCTGCGCCGCGGGGACATCTCTCGCCACGAGTGTCATGACGGTAAGCGGCTCCACGAACTCCCTGTAGACGTTGGGCGGTGTCCCGACACCCCTAAACGTCAACTCGCAGGTGAGGACCGATGGTCCCTGACGCTCAAACTCAAGCGTCGGAACGTCGCCCCTCGACTGCTTGTGACGCTCCCACGGAACCGTGTGTTCGATGCGGATGGAGGATGGATTCGCGGAAACTCGAACCTCTGAGCCCGTCGCAAGGTTCTTGATCAGCACGAGTTCAACCGGCATCGCTGCCTCCTTGACAACCAAGCACCTGGCCCCCTGTCGGGCAGCCCGTTATTGATGTTGCGCAGGGCAAGTTACCACTGCTCTCGCCCATCGGACTCGGGCCTGATTATAGGAGGAATCGGCTTACTGGGAGCCGCCGCTTTCCGCTTGCGACCGTCCCGCTTGCGTGTCAGATAGTGGGTTCAGTCTGTCCTTTGCAGCCAGGAGGGCTCTGATGACCCAACGACACTCCGTGACTCGGTGGCTCGCACTCGGATTGACCCTCTCGTTCGTGGGAGTGGCCAGCCAGGGCATAGCGAGCGCGCAAACGCCGCTGGCTGAAACTCAACAGAGAGCGGACCAAGGCGACATTGCCGCGCAGGAAACGCTGGACGTCAGCCGGTTGCCGCTGAACCTTAACCGGATTCAGCGCGCGCTGCACCAGTCCGCCATCCGTGAAGAGCGCCACGGTCTGAACCTCCGCTACGTCGTCGAGGTCTACGGCCAGGCGCCGCCGATTGTGTTCTTCGGACCCGAGACGAATCTCGCGTACGGTCCGGTACCGTACGGCGCGCCGACACACAGGGAAATGATCGAGCACGTCACGCCGAAGGAATATCGTGCCCCCGCCGCCCACTTCAGCGAGCTGCATCACTGGCTCCGGGACACGATCGCGGGATAGGTGAGCGAACAGCTGCCCGCGAGCGGCCGGTAGTCGGAACTCTGCCGTGGACTGGCAGCTACGGCCTGACGGCCGGTCAGTTCGTCGGCACCAGCCGCCGCAGTTCCTCGAACCAGTTCAGCGAATCGAGCGCGTGATAAACGCCGTCGTCGTCGCGGCCACGACAAGCTCTATGGCGTTACTCGGCGCGCCAGTCCGCACCAGCCCTCTGGCCTTTCAGTTGAAGGGCACCTCGTGCTCGTAGACCTCGCCGAGCGGATCTGTCGCCGTGACTTTCACGCTCCTGCCACGAGCGATATTTCGATTGAAGGGGCCGCCGCTCCCCCTAAACGTGTTCAGCAGGATGGTCGTCTCGCCGCCGGGCTCGAGTCGGGGCAACCTCGATTCGAACGGCGGGAGGATGCCCACTGGGATGATTTGCACCTGGCCCCCAACTAGCGGCCTTCCGGTGCGGTTCTCGACCGTGATGTACGTCTGCGAGACTTCGACGGCGAAAGGCGCGTCCACGCTGCTGTCGGCCCCAGCAGGGTCGCCGCCGGAGCAGGCGGCGGCCGCGGACACAGCGAGCAGCGTGAGCGTAACGCGGAGGGTCGATACTCGGACGCGGGGCGGGTGGCGCATGTGAACCTCCTTACGGTTACGTGAATGCCTGCGGATCCGGAGAATCAGGTGCGAGGGGTCCAGCTCCAGCGGTGCGGCGGCGATGTCCGGATGATGCAAGGACAGCAGGACGTCGCGGACTGCGGACAGCGACGACGCGATGCCCAGAAGCGACGACGACGATCGGGGGGACCGAGTGCATGGCGGCCTCCGTTCCGAATCGCTGTGCCGACTTAGATGGCTGCACGGGCGTGCAGCCAGACGGAGCCTACTCCCGTTTCGGCGTAATGCAAGGCATTTTTGTGGTGACAGTAGGCGACAGGAAACGACGGTGGAACGTCCAGGGAACTGCAAGTTGCCTGGCAGCCGTGCCCTACTGCGCGCCCGGCCTCAGGACGATCTGACCGTCGGCATCGACCACAACAAGCTCCACCGTATCGCTCGGTGCCCCGGTGCGGACCATCTCCGCCGACAGCCGCTCGATCTCCGCGAACGCCGCCGCCACAGTGGCGTGCTCGCTCATGAGCGTAGCCTGCCGGCCCTTGTCCGGCCCCCACGGTTGCATCACGCGGAATGGCAATCGGGGCATGGCTGGATGCGTGTGAAGACCGGCAGCTATGGGTTCAGCTCACTCCGTCCGCACCAGCCGCTGCAGTTCCTCGAACCAGTGCTGGACGAGGATCAGCCTAGTCCCAATGTATCTCGACCCCATGGCCTCGGGCCCGATCGCCATGGTCGGGCGTCACAAACCCGAGCAGACAGCCGTTGGAGCCGTCCCTGAGCAGATGGCACCGCACTTTGATGCGGTCGCCCACTTGGACGTCTTCGCGCTTGGCTCCATTCTGAATCATCCTGTCCGGACCGGCGGCTTCCAGCGCCCACGTGGTCGTCTCACCGTTGTCGTCCTCGACGTCGAGGTAGACCCAAGAATGCGGGACGATCAGGTGGATCTCGCTAACCGTACCATCCATATTCGTCCACTTCGTGACTTCGTAGGCGCCGTGGGAATGGTGCGCCCACGCCGGCACGGCCAAGGCAACCGCACACATGGCCGCGAGGCTGAAGGATTTAAACTGCATGGTCACCCTCCCAGACAAGAACTTGAAAGAGTCATCTGCCTTGCTGACCCTGGCTTTGCGGGCCGGGGCCTTGGCCCCGCTGACCCCCGGTGCGCGGGGGCGGCGGGTACCCGTTGGAGTAGAGTCGAATGCCGTCCCACTCGTAGCGAACCGGGTTCCACTCCTTGTCGAGGAATCGCACGGATATCTGAAACAGCCCCGGCGCCGGCGCACCTGGCGGCACGGTTGCCTCCAGGATATACAGACGGTTTTCGTGCATATGCACCACGGCAGAGGTACGTGACCGATCGGCGTTGGTGAGATGTATCTGGTGGCCTTCAATTCTGTCCGAGTTGTAGTGCGAGTAATGCGTAACCTCGGAGCCCTTCCTGTTGATGAAACTCCACGACGCATAGACGATGGCTCCCCGCACGTCCTCCGGCCCGTCGTCCTGGCAGATGTCCCCATCCCCGCCGGCCGCCGTGCAGCTCCTGACTCGCTCCTGGTGAATTTTGACGGCGTCGGCGTAGTTGACTACCGTGACCGAGTAGCGGCTCCCTCGATTCTCGACGCTGTACACGCGCCCCGGTAGGATGATGCGATATTCCGTCGGGTAGGTGATCTCCTGCACCTCTGGCTCACCGGGAAAACTGACACTGAAGAAATCTGCCCGACTGACATACTCGGTCCAGCCCTGGGCGAAGGCGGGCCCCGAGACGCACAGGGCGAGCGCTGCCGACATCAGCGGAACAAGACGCATGACCGATCCTCCCAAGCTCGCATCTCGTCGTGGCGGGACTTCCATCTTGGCTGTTCCGTACCCCCCCTGTGCCAATAATCCGTGAGACAACCTCCCCGGTGAGATGAGTGTAGGGGCGGGGAGGGTTCGATGGATGACTCGCATGCCAGCAGCCGTAGAGATGGACGTAGCCGAGGGGGCGGAGGCGGAGGGAGCCCGGAGGGCGACCGCAGCCTTCGGCCCCTCGGTCACGTCACGCGCGACCGACCCCGATCCTGAAGTGCCGGCGAAGGCCCAGCGTCGGCGCTTTCCCGCGGAGTATCGGCTCCGCATCCTCACGCAAGCCGACGCCTGCAAGAAGCCCGGCGAGCTGGGCGCCCTGTTGCGTCGCGAGGGGTTGTACTCGTCCTTGCTCACCAACTGGCGTCGGCAGCGCGAGCAGGGCGCCTGGCAGGACATGCGCGGACGCCGGCGAGGACCCAAGCCGAGGCCGGGTGACCCGCGCGTGAAACAGCTCGAAGCCGAGAACCGTCGGCTGCAGCGGAAGCTGCAGCGGGCCGAGACGATCATCACGCTCCAAAAAAAGTTGCCGAGATCCTGGGGATCCCCCTGAAACCCCTCGACACCGACGAGCCCGACTGATGATCGCCATCGAGGCGGTGACCACGACGGGCGCCACCGCGGCCCTCTGTCAGAGTGTCGGCCTCGCGCGCGCGACCCTCTATCGGCGTCGACAGCCCGCCCGGTCGTCGACGCCGACCCCACGCGCGGCCTCGTCGCGCGCGCTCGGGCCCGCCGAACGCCAGGCGGTGCTCGACGTGTTGCACAGCGAGCGGTTCGTCGATCAGTCGCCCGCCGAAGTGCAGGCCACGCTGCTCGAGGAACAGACGTCTCTCTGCTCCACGCGCACGATGTATCGCATTCTCGACGCCGCGGAGGAAGTCCGGGAGCGGCGCGCCCAGGCGCGGCATCCGGCGTACGCGAAACCGGAGCTCGTGGCGACGGCCCCGAATCAGATCTGGTCGTGGGATATCACTAAGCTGAAAGGGCCGATCCCCTACCTGTCTGACTCGCTGTATGTGATCCTGGATCTCTTCAGTCGCTACGTCGTGGGCTGGATGGTCGCCGCGCACGAGAACGCCCACCTGGCCCAGTGCCTGATCGAGGCGACGTGCCGCAAGCAACACATCGGTCCGCAGCAACTCACGATCCACGCGGACCGCGGCGCGCCGATGCGCAGCAAGCTCGTCGCGCTCTTGTTCTCCGACCTCGGCATCGAGGCGAGCCACTCGCGGCCTCGGGTGAGCAACGACAATCCCTTTTCCGAAGCCCAATTCCGGACGGTCAAATACCGCCCGGACTTTCCGGACCGCTTCGGTTCCATCGAACACGCGCGCGCGATCGGCCACGATCTCTTCGCGTGGTACAACGACGCGCATCACCACAGTGGCCTGAGCTATCTCACGCCCGCCGACGTCCACTCTGGGCGCGCGGCCACGATCCTTGAGGTCCGTCACCACACGCGCCTCGCGGCCTACGCCGCCCATCCCGAGCGCTTCGTGCAGGGGCCGCCGCGCGGCGAAACCTTGCCCACGGCCGTGTGGATCAATCCGCCGGCGAAAGTGCCAGGCGAGGATGCCCCAGGAACGACGATCGTGACCCCGGCTGACCCCCAGCATGGGGTCATACGCAGACCGCAACCGCTTCTCGGCGGCCCGGCCCTTTGCCTGACCGAGCGCGTGGAGGCGCTTCAGTAAACTCTGAAACCGGTTGTCTCACGGACGTTGACACGGCCCGGACGGGCAGATATTACACCCGGCATGCGCCGATCGTACGCTAGCAGCCTGTGGTTAAAGGGCCGAAAGGGATCGACACGACTGATCCCGCGTACTACACTCCCGCATGGCCATGAGTCGACGTAAGGACCGGGCACGGACACCCGGATTGTGGATCGCGACGAACGCGTTGCCGGTTACGGGCGGGCATCCGTTCTATCAGCGGCTAAATCAGGTCCTGGACACGCACGCGTTCGACGCGTGCGTCGAGGCGCAGTGCGCCCCGTTCTACGCCGCGACGGTCGGCCGTCCCAGTCTGCTGCCGGGGACCTATTTCCGGCTGCTCTTGATCGGGTACTTCGAGGGCATCGATTCGGAGCGTGGGATCGCCTGGCGGACTGCCGACTCGCTGGCGCTGCGCGGCTTTCTCGGGTTGGGCCTCGATGAGGCGACACCCGAGCACTCGACGATCTCCCGGACGCGGCGGCTGATCGACCTCGAGACGCACCGGGCGGTCTTCACGTGGATCCTGCAGGTGCTGGCGACGGCCGATCGCGTGAAGGGCAAGACGATCGGGATCGATGCCACGACCCTCGAAGCCAATGCCGCCTTGCGGAGCATCGTGCGCCGCGACTCCGGCGAGACGTATCAGGAGTTCTTGACGCGGCTCGCACAGGCCTCGGGCATCGAGACGCCGACACGGGCGGACTTAGCGCGCCTTGATCGCAAGCGCCCGAAGAAGGGCTGCAATACCGACTGGCGGCATCCACACGACCCTGATGCGCGGATCACGAAAATGAAGGACGGGCGTACGCATCTAGCCCACAAGGCTGAGCACGCCGTCGACCTGGAGACTGGGGCGATCGTGGGCGTGACGGTGCAGGGCGCCGATCAGGGCGATACGACGACGATCGCGGAGACGGTCACCACGACGGCCGAAGAGCTCGAAGCCGTGGCGGTGGCGACCGACGGGCACACGGCGATCATCGACGAAGTCGTGGCCGACAAGGGATACCACAGTAATCAGACGCTGGTGGATCTCGCGACACTCGACCTGCGGACCTATATCGCGGAGCCCGATCGCGGCCGGCGCAACTGGACGCACCAGGCGGCGGCGCGCGACGCGGTGTACGCGAATCGTCGACGCATCCGGGGCGTGCGTGGGTTGGCCTTGTCGCGTCGACGGAGTGAGTATCTCGAACGACCGAATGCGCATCTCTCTGAAACCGGTGGGATGCGGCGCACGCATCTGCGAGGGCACACCAACATCCTGAAACGTTTACTCGTCCATATCGGCGGCTTCAATCTGGGCCTCTTGATGCGGTCGCTCGTCGGCGTCGGCACGCCGCGGAGCCTGCAGGGCCACCTGGCGACGATTGTGGCGCTCGTCATCGCGCTGTGGACGCGCGTGGAGCGCCGCTGGCGCGACCACCACACGCCATCCGACGATCAGGCGTCCGTTTTTACGCCGAATCATCGTTTCGAGCTGCTACCTGTTGGCGCGTCAGAAGGCGACCTTTAACCACGGGCTGCTAGTACTACTTTGTCAGATTTGCAGTTTGACGTCTTTGAGCTTGAGCATCCACTTCAGGTAGTGCGGTTGCGTCATGAAGAAATGGACGGTCAGCACTTCCTGGATGATGGCGCGGACGCGCGGCAGCGTGAGATGTGTCTGTCCCCGTCGGCGGCGTTCCATCTGGAGAAAGCTGTAGGCGAGGGCGGTCAGCGCCACGTGACGTTGCCAGCCCGGCAGGCTGCGGCCTTCGAAGTGGTCGAGCCCAATCTCGTCCTTGAGCTCCTGGTATTGCTGCTCGATCGCCCAGCGCTGATGCGCGAGGCGCACGAGGCCGCGCAGCGCGGTGGTGGCGGGCAGATCGACCAAGTAGTACTTGGTGACAGGCGTTGCGCCGAGGTCGCGTTGACACAACAACCACACCTCGGGGGCGAGCCGTCGGCCCTCGCGCCAGTCGTGGGCGGGCGTGACCCGTACGGCACAGAAGCGGGCGCGCCACGGGGGATGCGTGCCGTTGCGCCACGACACGAGCCGCCACTGGCGAGGCGCTTGCGTGGCGGCCCAGGCCCGCGCTTCGACGGTCTGTGTACCGACCGGTAGGCCGTGCCGCGTGCGCGGACGGCCGCGGCCCGTCGGCGGCGGCGGCGTCTCGAGGGCCGGCGTTCCACGGAAGACCTTGAGATCGGACGACACCCCCAACGCGTAGGACAGTTTGGCCCGATGCAGCGTTCGCCGCAGCGTGGCGTTGTCGCCGAACTCGGCATCCCCCAACACGGCGGTCACCGTCACGCCCGCGGCGCGTACTTGTCGCAGCAGCGTGAGGGCCAATTGCCCCTTGGGCTGAAAGCGCACGCCGGCGGGAATGCGGGCGCGGGTCCGTTGGGCAGCGGTGAGCCACGTCTCCGGCAGATAGAGCTGCGCGCCCAGCATCCAGGCGCGCGTCCCCGTCCACAGGGCCACCGTGACGGCCGTTTGGCAGTTCGCGATTTTCCCGCGTGCCCCGCAGTATTGCCGCGCCACGCCGACCGACGCGGTCCCTTGCTTGGGAAAACTGGTGCCGTCGAGGATCAACACGCCGGTCCGCTCCGGGACCCGCGCCCGCAGCTGCTTCCACACCGTCTCGGCGTCCCACGGCGCATGCGTGATGAAGTGCTGGAACGCCTGATAGGTCCCGGGGTCGCTCAACCGCGCCCACATCGCCTCCATGGACTTGCGGCAACTGTCGTTGAGCAACCCGGCGACGTAGCGCCGCAACGCGCCGCGTTGACTGGCGCGCCCGAAGCCGGCCTCGAACGGCTCCAGCCAGGCCAGCAACCGACGGAGCCACGCGGTCGCGGTGTGATCGAGCACCGCACGGCAGCGTATCGAACTCGCGGAATTTGTACAATGCCCTCAAAAGTGATCGCTCTCGAATCCACTCGGCAATTCGTCAATCTGACAAAGTAGTACTAGAGGGGCAGATCAGTTCGTCGGCACCAGCCGCCGCAGTTCCTCAAACCAGTTCTGGACGACGATCACCTGCGGCTGTGTGGTTTCCCCGTCTGTATTCTCCGTGGTGTCAACGGCTAATCGCCAGTGTGGCGGGAATCTGCCAATCTGCCCACGTCATTGCGCAACAAGAGGGGCGCCCCCTCTAGGCTGCACGAGGACGGTACCGTCCTCTCTGGTGACCTGGACGAGCCGCGCGTATCTCTGCGCTGTCTGTGCGTTCCTGACCGGGTGAGCTTCGACAGTCACCTGCTCTCCGAGCCTGAGCGAATCCTTCGTCCAGCCCCCAGCCAACATGAACTGCACGGGATGTGTTTCAATCCTCCAGTCGACAGTTTCGCCGCTTGTCTCCGTCACTTCGACATGGATGTAAACATGGGGATTCAGCCAATCGAGACGGGTTAGCCGACCCTGGACCGTGATGATCGCGTCGGCATCGAAATATGCCTGACTGTGGTGCGCGGACGCATCCAAGGTCAACACCTGCGCAACGGCGAGTACTGCAATGGTAACTCTCGTCGCCGTCAATACGGTTGATAACCAGCACTTCATTTTGCTCGCCTCCTGCGACTCGGGGAGAGGCCCGGCGCATGTAGCGTTGACGATCCGACACCCAGTTGCGGACTTACTGCGAGTCACCCCGAACGCCGGGGGCGAGCGCCATAACCATCCTGGAGGTGGAAACCGGGAACTGCTGGATTATAGAAGGTTTCAGCGCCTGGCTGCGCCCGCCGACTGGTCAGCGACGGCGTTCAGCCTCGTCATAGCTGTATTTGTGACGTTCGGAAGGCATGGGAAACGGCCTGCAAGGCCTCGGGCTGCCCTGGCCGCATTCCACACGACTTCCGTCGAACCGCAGTTCGCAACCTAGAGCGTGTCGGCGTACCGCGCTCCGCAGCCATGGCAATGGTGGGCCACAAGACCGAAGCGATTTACCACCGCTACGCGATCGTTGATAGCGGTGCCTTGCGCGAAGCTGCTACGAAGATCGACACCGCCGATTTCGTGATGGGCACACTTTCGGTCACACCGACGCTAAATCAGCAACAGTCGGCCAAACCTCACTCCGCATGACGCGCCAATTTCCTCGGTAAGTTGGTGCCAGGGGAGGGGATCGAACCCTCACGCCCCTTTCGGGACCCGGGATTTTAAGTCCCGTGCGTCTGCCAGTTCCGCCACCCCGGCATGTGGTTCAGTGCGTGGAACTTACTGATTCTATCGAACTGGCCGGGTCGCCCGATCTTGAAAGAATCTTGAAAGGTTGACCATCGTCCAGCTTGCCGACCGCACTCTTGAGACTCGCAAGTGCCTGTCTCTCTGGCATCGCCCTGACTTTCGCCCCGGTTTGGCGCGGAGTCCTTGACGCTCAGCTAGGAGGGGATAAACAGGAATTCCGAAGTATTCTCGGCCGAAGGGGAGAACGATGAAGCTGCTGACACGGACCGCACGGTGTGCGCAGCACGAAGAACGGGAATCCTGAAGTTGAACCCGCTTACGGAGAAAGCCACTTGGAGAACGTATGAAACTCAAAACTGCGGGCGCAATCGCTTGCTCCTTGCTTGGATTGACTCTTGTGTCAGATACGATCGCTGTCGCTGGGCAAGGAAACGCCGGAGGGCAGCGTACCTTCCGGCAACCGACCCCTGTCAAAGAGGTGACGGTTACCTCCATCCCTGGGGTTATCGCGGCGGGCTCTCAATGGACGCTCGTCTGGCAAGGACCTGACAACGCCGACGGCATTATCGGAACCGAAGAAGGCGGCCTGTTGTTTGCGCAGGAACAACCCAGCACAGTGGGCATGCTGGACTCGAACGATCAATTTTCCATTTTCGTTAGGGACACCCGTGGAACCGGAGCGGTAGCCATAGACAGCAATGGTCGAGTTCTGGGAGTGGAGCGGACCTGTTCGGATCCGGGCGGAAATCCTGAGGAATGTCATGAGCTACCGGAACTGGTGGTTCTTTGGCCGACGCGGGAGACGCTGGCAAGCAAGGTCGGAGACCAGACGTTCTGGCGCATGGGCGAAGTCGTCGCTGATGCCAAGGGTGGCGCCTATTTCAACGACAATACGCTGGGGATCTATTACGTCAACGCCGCCGGCGATGTCAGCCTCGTTGCAGGCAGGGAAGTGAACACAAACGGCTTGGCGCTGAGTCGCGATGAGAAGATCGTCTACTCAACGAATGGCAACACGATCGTGGTCTTCGATGCCCAGCCGGATGGGACTACGAGCAATCAAAGAACCTTTGCCACGTTGGAAGGCGGCGCCAGGGGAGACGGTATGTGCATCGACTCCGAAGGCCGCCTGTATGTCACCGCAGGCGATACCGGTATTCAGGTATTCAATCGCGAGGGACAGCACCTTGGCTCCATTCCTCTTCCAAGGTCTGCGTCGAGCTGCGCGTTTTCCGGACCAGACAAGAAGGTGCTGTACGGGAAGGGTGCAGGCATGACCGGCCCGGACGGTCAAGAGTATAGAACTCCTGCGGGTGTGCGGAACAACGCCAAAGCGATCTACAGAATCAACATGATCGCTCCGGGCTTCCTCGGTCGTCCGAAATAACGCACTCGGAAGACGACGCACCGATCTAAGGACGCCCCTGCGAACTACTAGGCGCATCCTCCTGTACCCGAAACGGCACGCCGGACCCATCAACTTCCCAGGTTTGCCCCGCGAACGGACCATCGGTGAAGCTCCGCCTCTCCCCCATCTGCACGCCTGACAGATCCGGCACGCCAGTGGCTTGCTGGCCGTACTGAACCCGGGGAGGGGGCGGGTACATGTTGGCGTAGGTAGAGTCATAGCGAACCCTGATCCCCTCCGCGTCGAGGAATCCGACCGACTGCTGAAACAGCCCCGGCGGTGGTACACCGCGAGGCACGGTGCCCTCAAATATATAGAGGCGATTCTCGTGCATGTGGATCGCGGCAAAGGTACGAGACTGGTCGGCGTTGGTGAGTTGTATGTGACGTCCCTCAACTCGTTCGGCGCTGTAGTACGCGTAATGCGTCACCGTGGCGTCCCGTTGAAGGAAGCTAGACGCCGCGTAGTCCATCGCTCCTCGCAGTTCATTGATCCAGGGGTTCGTGCACAAATTCGCATTCGAGCGGGAAAGGGTCCCGCAACCCTCGAGTCGCTCTGCGTGTACGCCTTGGACGTTCGTGTAATCGATCACCGTGACGGAGTAGCGGTTCGGACCATTTTCGACGCTGTGGACGCGCCCCGGTAAGGTGACGCGGTACTCCGTCTGGTAGGTGATCTCCCGCACCGTCGGTTCCCTCGGGAAATTGACGGTGAAGAAATCCGCCCGACTGGCATACTCGATCCATTCCTGGGCGAAGGCGGGCCCGGACATCAACAGAACGAAGGCCGCCGACACGAGTGGCATCAGGCGCATCATGTATCCTCCATGCTTCGAATCCGGTCTGACCGATCCGTGGCTGGCCGGATTATAGAGGAATTCTGGTGTCTTCCGTAGGAGCGCCGCGTCGCTATGCGTCGCGGAGATCTCAGCGTGAACGCCGTGGACCGCTGCTCCACCTGGATCTGCAGCGTCTGGCTCACGAGGCCGATAGAGTACCATCAAGGTTCGCGGTACGACGAAGGTGCCTTCCCGTGTCAACGCGGCGGCCGGTCGCGTCGTAATTCATAGACAACGGGCGAGTTCCGCCCGCTCCTCGTAGGACTTATCACACGATGACCACTGGTTTTTCGGGGGTCTCACGACCCCTCCTGATCACCGCCCTGCTTTTCGGAGGCGCCCCGTCGGCCTGGGCGCAGCAGGCGGCTCCAGAAAGCGGCGACCGCCGCAGCGTCGCAGCCTTCCGCATGGCCGACGGCGACTCCATCGAACTCGACGGTCGCCTCGACGAGGCGGTCTGGGCCAGCGCGGTCCCGGCCGCCGATTTCATCCAGATCGACCCAGCGAACGGCCAGCCGCCCACGGAGCCGACCGAGGTCCGAATCGTGTTCGACAGCGACACCTTCTACATGGGCGTGACGGCCTACGACTCCGAGCCCGACAAACTGCTTGGCTTCCAGCGGCGGCGCGATGAGTTTCTTGGTTCCGACGACCGCTTCATGTGGATCATCGACACGTTCCTCGACGGCCGGACGGGGTACTTCTTCGAGATGAACCCTTCAGGCCTGATCGCCGACGCGCTCATCGGGATCAACGGCCAGAACCGGCAGTGGGATGGTATCTGGAACGCGCGTGCCCGACGGAGCGAGATCGGCTGGACGCTGGAGATCGAGATTCCATTCCGGACGCTCAATTTCGATCCGAACAACGACACCTGGGGCATCAACTTCCAGCGGACGGTCCGGCGCAAGAACGAGGAGTCGATCTGGAATGGCTGGGCGCGCAACCAGAGGCTTCAACGCATGAACAACGCCGGCCTGGTGACCGGCATCAGCGACGTCACGCAGGGCCGCGGTCTCGACATCAAGCCGTACGGCCTCTTCACATCCGAGGCATCGCCCGGCCGAGGCAGCGCGGCCACGAACCTCGACGCGAGCGCGGGGCTCGACCTCTTCTACAATCCGACGCCACTGCTGCGAACCAATCTCACGATCAATACGGACTTCGCCCAGACCGAAGTCGATCAACGGCAGGTGAACCTCACGCGCTTCTCGCTGTTCTTTCAGGAGCGCCGGGATTTCTTTCTGGACGGCGCGACCTTCCTCGACTTTGCGAGTGCCAGTGGCCAGGGGAACTTCGGCGGCGGTGATCGCATCCTGCCGTTCCACAGCCGCCGTATCGGGCTGAGCGCCGACCGCACCCCACAGAAGATCGACTTCGGCACGAAGATCACCGGGCAGATGGGCGGCCAGGACGTGGGGCTTCTCCATGTACGCACCGGGGGGGGGAAGACCTGCTGAGCGAGGACTTCACGGTGGCACGCGTCAAGCGCCGCCTTCTCCAGCAGTCCTACGTGGGCGCCATGTACACCCGCCGCGACCCGCGCGACGGAGGCGACGCGCACCAGACCGCCAGCCTCGACGCGCGTTTCTCGACGTCCAGTTTTCTGGGGTCCGAAAACCTGGAATCGAACCTGTGGCTGCTGCACGCGACCAATAATGAATTCTCCAGCGGCAACCTCGCGTACGGCGGCACGCTGAACTATCCGAATGACCGCTGGAATGCGCAGTTTGGGGCCACGGAAGTGCAGGAGAACTTCACGCCTGAGGTCGGCTTCGTCACCCGACGTGCCTATCGGAAGTACAGCCCGTCGCTCCAGTTTTCCCCGCGTCCCGCCAACCACCGGTACATCCGGCAGCTCGCGTTCGGAAGCTCGCTGGATGTCCGGACCGACCTGCGAAACGAGACCATCGAACGGAACGTCGACGTCACGCTACTGCGGGTCAACCTGCACTCTCAAGACCAGATCGAGTTCCACACGCTTCAGCAGTTCGAGCGGCTCGACGAACCGTTCGAGATCGACGACGGGATCATCCTGCCCGCGGGCGCTGAATACACGTTCTCCAGATTCCGCATCTTTGCCCGGACCGCCAACCGCCGTACGCTCGCCGTTAACGCGCGGTACGAGGTGGGCGATTTCTACTCCGGCACGCGTACCGACAGGGCCCTGAACCTGGGGGTCAGGCTGCGCCCTGGAGTGATCATCGGCCTCAACAGTCAGTGGAACTCGATCACGCTGCCCGAGGGCCAGTTCTCGACGCGACTCTATCGCCTGAATGCCGAGACGCAGTTCTCGCCGTATATCGCACTCGTGAACAACATCCAGTACGACTCGCAGAGCGCCGTCCTCGGCTGGCAGTCACGCTTCCGGTGGATCTTCACGCCGGGCAACGATCTGTACGTGGTGTACACGCACAACTGGCTGGACGAACCGCAGCTCAACCGCTTCTCGACGCTCGACAAGCAGCTGGCGACGAAAGTTCTGTACACCTGCCGCTTCTGATATCAGCGACCGGCGCGGCCCGCGAGAGCGATGTCGATGGCCACGCCGGCCCGGCCGGGCGCGACGATCGGCGAGATTACCGTACGCCGGCTCGGCTGGTTGATGGCCAGACCGGCCGCAATACCGAGCCCCGCGCCGAAGGTCACGTCGCTCAGATAGTGGTTGCTGTGCAGTCGTGTGACACCCACATAGCTCGCCAGCACATACGCCGGCAGCCCTGCCCTCCACCCCCACCGGCGGTGAATCACGGTCGCGGTCGCAAACGACGCAGAGGTGTGGCCGGACGGAAATGAGCCTTGCGCCGTTTTCGCTTCCTCCTGGTAGGGACGGGCCCTGGGTATGAACTTCAACGATCGCGTCACGAGGCCGTTCGCGATCTGCGCGCGAAGCAGGGTGACGGCAAAAGCCGCCGTTGCTGAGTGACCGGTCGTGCGCGCCGCCACGTAGAGGGCGAGCGGCACACCGACATGCACGCCCGCCTGGCCGAGCTGGTCGCCGACGTCTGGGAACAGATTCGGATCCCCGTCCCTCAACGCCCGATCGACGTCTTCGTCCAGTAGCGCGCTGCCGGCCGCCATACCGCCCGCCGCGCCGAGCCAGGCCAACGACTTGCCGCGAGCCACGTTGCGCAGATCGTGCGGGATGCACGTGAACAGCGTGGAGAAGCTCCGACGGTCGCAGGGATCGTCCGCGTCCTGGCTCTGTCCAGGCGGCGGCGCGGTGTCCGACGTTTCCTGAGCGGAGACGACGGCGCCGCCCAGCGACACCAATAGCGCCAGCACCGCCAGCAGCAGTGCCACCATCGACGCGGTACCACGCGGGCTCTGCATGCTCTGTCCCGCCAGCGCCGTCCGGCTGCTCAACGCTCCCTGCTGGCTGGCTGAATGAAAAAGGCCTGCGTGCGACATGAGGTGCACTTAGAACCGATATGCGAGACCACCCACGACATGGTGGCTGCGAGAGGGAATCGTGGCCTGTCCACCCGCGACATCGATCTGCGGCGAGGCCCAGGTGAACTTGTACTCGCCGAGGATGGCAAGGCGCCTCCACACCGTGGCTTCGATACCACCGGCCACTTGCGTGCCCAGGCCTCCGCTCTGGTAATCATCGCGGTTGGCGACATGGTCGATGGTGCTTTCCGCGTGAGCGACTGTCGGCCCGGCACCCGCCCGGACGATCACCACGAATCGCTCCATCCCCCGAGAATCGACGGGCCCCAGTGCCCTTCGCAGGGCGACATTCACGAGGATGAAATTCAGGCCATGCGACATCGCGAGCCGTTGAACGACGGATGACAGGGGAAACGACGCATCGACCTCGGCGCCGCGCAGCGTCCCTCGGATTCGGACCGATCGATCGACCTCGGCATACACCTTGGCGTGGATGACCTCGGCCTCGACGCCGATCCACCGGTGCTGGTCCGGCACCCAGGCAACGCGATAGCCGTAGTACTGGGGAGACGTCAGCGACTCGGCTCGGTACTCCACGCCGGCGATCTCGACCGCGGTCTGACGGTCGGGGAGCGTGAGCGTGACGGCGCTGGAACGCGTCCAGACGTGGCCGAGATACGCACTGGCTATCCAGTCGGCGTGCGCCCTCGACGGCAGGCACACGACCAGCCCCGCCAGCAGCATCGCGACTGGTATCCAACGCGCGCGATCAGAACCCATAGCCCAGCTTGAACGTCAGCGGAACCTTCACCCCGGCATTCTCCAGTTGAACGTTGCCGTTGGAATAGTGATTGAGGTTGATCTCGGCGTTGAACTGCCTCCGCTCTCCGATGAATACGCCGACCCCCATGAAGTCCTGAAACGTGAAGTGGCTGCCTGTGTCCAGATCGTCAATGATCAACCTCGAGATATAGGTCGGCCCCGCAACAGAGTACAACACGTACAAATCGGCCGGCCTCGAACGCAGCACGGTGAATCTCATGACCGGAAAAACGGACAACGTTCGAAACGACTCCCCATTCCTGTTGCTCTTCCACTGTGCGTAGCTGACTCCGAAATCGAGCGCAAAGATCCTCTTCGTGTAGAACACATTGCGATGGTACTGAATGTTGACGACGCTTCGTTCCACTTCAGCCTGACCACGCCAGAAGATGGGAAATTCCTTCGACAGAAAATTGTTGGCGCCGTACCCGAGCGCGTTGGTCGCGTATCCAACCTGAATGAGGTTCTCGGGAACGATACGGCCCGCGTCCTGCGTTTCCTTGACGCGCTCCGGAGGGAGCGGGCGCAAGTTGATTCGAAACCCGCCTGACACGAACAGCGTGTGCGGCTGACGATGCTCATCACTGGCACGTACGTAGGCACCGCCGGACACGAGGTCCCAGGTTCGGCTGACACGATACTCGAGACCGGCGCCGAACAGCGGAGACGCGAAATGCGCATCCTTGACGACAGGTGCGTCGCCGATCTCGAATCCCCTCCGGCTCGTCACGGCCAGCCCGCCCTCTCCGTAGATGGACAGCCGTTCGCTGATCGGCAGACGGGATTGCAGCGTTACGGTTCCGAAGTGCATCCACACGGAGCGCGTTGTCCCGGTCCCGTCGATATTCTGATACTTCACGTAGCTGACCGGGCGCATGTAGCTGACCTGTCCAGAGAAGTACCTGCCAAAGTGGCGACCAAACAGAACCGCGTTCACGGATGCGTGCGGCACCTGAATCGATTCGACCTGGTATCCAGGTTCCAACTGCAGGGCTGAAAAGGGATAGCTGATGGAGCCCACGTTCAGGCTGACGAACGAATTGGCCAGGAACGCCGGATACTGGGCCCGTCCGTCCTCTGGGGCCGGCGCCTGCCTCGCCTCCTCGGGAGGGGCGCCCTCGGCGGCGGCGTCCTGTCGCGCAGACACGACCGTGCCCGCGCAGAACACCAACGCCGACACGGCCAGCGAGAACGACGAGCGAATCGGCACCACTCTCAGTGCACCGTCTGCGCCGCCGTCTGCGCCGCCGTCAGCGCCGCTGTGCGCTGCGCGCCCATGACGCGCTCGATCTTGGCGCTCAGGGCGCTCTCGGGAACGTCGAAGGGGCCGGCGACAACCGCTCCGAGGGTCAACTCCAACGCGATGACCACGCCGCCGGTCTCGAACGGGTTCACGATCCAGCTGAACCCGCGCAGCGACACGGGCCGGTCCGGACTGGCACCCGGATCCTTGGCGCGCTCGAGCGCGCGCAGCATGCCTTCGAGCACAGCGACAATGTCGGTGTCGGTCCACGTGCTCGGCTCGCGCGGCACCGGCCCAATCACCTGGGTGGTCGCGTGATGGTCACCGCGCAGCCAGATGTCTACATTGAATTCCATACGTCCCATGCCGCCACGTCCGATACGCCGGACCCTGGCTACGTGTGTGTGGTTTCTTCGAGTTGCGCGTCCAGCTCATCCACGGACGTTGTTGGTACCTGGCAGGCAAAGTCGCGGCATACGTAAGCCGTCGCCCGTCCCTCCCGCTGGCGCAGACTGCTCGTCCAGGGCAGCAGGCGCGACAACGCTTCCCGTTGCGCCTCGCTGACCGGCACGAGCACGGCCGTCGGTATGTAATGCCGCCGCACGACCTCGGACAGCGCGCGGGTGTCCGCCGCGCCCGGCTCGCCCACGATGACGATCTGCGGCACTCCCGAATGATACGTCGAGAGCGCCGCGAGCATCATCGGCACGCCGCGGCCACGCATCGAGGCGCTCCCGCCGAACGTCCCGAATGTGGTGGCGACCCGGCCGGCCATCGCTGAATCGCCCGTGAGATGCGACAGCGCGAGCAGATTGAGCACCGCGATCGAACTGGCCGCCGGCTCGGCGCCGTCGTACTCGTCCTTGAGCCGCAGTAGGACCGAGGCGTCCTTCCCGGTTGTGCTGTACCAGCCCCCATCGACAGGGTCCCAGAACAACGTGTCGAGGCGCCGTTGCAACGTGAGCGCCCAGTCGAGCCAGGCCGCGTCCCCGTCAGCCTGGAAAAGCTCCAGCAGTCCGAAGATCAGATAGGCATAGTCTTCGGCATACGCCTCGACGCCGGCCGCGCCCTGCCGGTACCGTCGAACGAGCGTGCCCTCGTCCGGCTTCCACAGGTTCGCGCGGACGAAGGAGGCAGCCCGCCTGGCCACGTCGAGATAGTCGCCGCGCCCCTCGATCACCCGCCCCGCCCTCGCGAACGCGGCGATCATCAGCCCATTCCAGGCCGTGAGCACCTTGTCGTCCAGCTGGGGCCGCGGCCTGGCTGAGCGCACGGCCAACAGCGCGGCGCGGCTGCGTGACACCGCCGCCTCCGTCTCCTCCGCCGTGCGTCCGGTCATCGTGGCGATCTCTTCGAAAGAACGCGCCGTGTACAGCAGGTTCTTGTGCGTGAATTCGTTCTGCGGATCGAAGGGTGCGTTGCCGTCAGGCAGGATGCCGTACCGCAGTCGCACGGCGTCAGCCGCGTCCCCAGTCGCCTGGCCGATCTCCTCGTCACGCCAGATGTAGAACGCCCCTTCGCTCTTCTGCGGCGACGGCTCGGCCGCGAGCTCGGGCGGCACGCTGTCGGCATCCTCGGCGGAATAGAAGCCACCCTCTGGATGCATGAGATCCCGCTGGACGTACTCGAGCGTGTCGGCCGCGACGTCGGCGAAGAACGGGTCGTCGGTCAGCTGCGCGGCCTCGACGTAGGCGAGCACGAGCTGGGCCTGGTCGTACAACATCTTTTCGAAGTGCGGGACGCGCCAGTCACCATCCACCGCATAGCGATGGAAGCCGCCGCCGACATGGTCGCGCATGCCGCCACCCGCCATCGCCCGCAGCGTCAGCAGGGCCATGTCTCGAGGACCGTCGGCGCCCGTGCGGCGGTGCTCGCGCAACAGAAACAGCAACTCGCTGGGACGGGGAAATTTCGGGGCGTCGCCGAACCCGCCGCGCTGACGGTCAAACGTCGTCGCGAACTCTTGAACACCTGCCTCGAGCACGCCCGTACCCGGCACGACGGGGTTGCCGGTACGGCCGCCCAGGGACCGCAGCCGCTCGATAATGGACGAGGCCGACTGCAGTACTTTGCCGGGCTCTTCGCGCCACACCCGTGCAACCTCCTCGAGAATCTCGATGAAGCCGGGTCTCCCCCAGCCCGCGGTCGGCGGGAAGTAGGTCCCCCCGTAAAACGGTTCGAGCGAGGGTGTGAGCCAGACGCTCATCGGCCACCCCCCGGACCCGGTGGTGGCCTGGACGAATGTCATGTAGACGCGGTCCACATCGGGCCGCTCCTCGCGATCGACTTTGATCGACACGTAATGCCGATTGAGCACGTCGGCCACGCCGGCGTGTTCGAAGCTCTCATGCTCCATCACGTGGCACCAATGACAGGTCGAATAGCCGATCGACAGGAAGATCGGCTTGTTCTCACGGCGAGCTGTCTCGAACGCCGCGTCACCCCACGGGTGCCAGTCGACCGGGTTGTCCTTGTGCTGGAGGAGATACGGGCTCTGTTCCTCGGCGAGGCGGTTGGGCATCTTATAGTCTCGGCGTCGGCGCGGCCGGCGTCTCGTCAGGGCGCCGCCGGCGCAGACGCGCGTGCGCAGCGGTAAACTCCACGCCGTACATAAGGATGACCGAGGACACGTAGATCCACAGAAGGAATACGACGACCGCCGCTATCGACCCGTGGACGAGCGTCAGCCGCCCGCTGCTTCCGATGGTCCAGGAGAAGCCGTCAAAGGCGAGGCGCCAGAGCACACCCGTGAGCACCGCGCCAACCCAGACATCGCGAAACCGCATCTTCGCGTTGGGGACGAAATAGTACAGGAGGCCTACCGCCAGCACCAGGAGAATCGTCGCCGAATACGCGAACGTCAGTGACTGCAGCGCCCGTATCCATTGAAATCGTGCGAGCATCTCGCCGAACCAGGACGCCTCGGCCAGTTCGACCACGCCCACCAAGAGGAGCGCCACGATCATCACGCCGCCACCAGCCACGAGCATGAGGAACGAGACCAGGCGGTGCTTGAAGAAGCTGCGCTGCTTCTCGACGCCCCAGGCCTCGTTGACGGCATGCGTGATCGCGGCGAACACGCCGAGCGAGGCCCAGATCAGCGCCAGGCCACCAGCCACGCCCACCTGCAGGCGCATCTGCCGAAAGGCATCGAGTTGCGTGGTCACGAAGTCAAGCCGCGTCGGGAAATACCGGAATACGAATCCCAGCACAGCCAGGCGATCCCCTTCGTCGGCCGTGATCGATCCAAGCATCGAGATGACAAGGAGCAGAAACGGGAAGAGCGAGAGCAGGGCGTAATAGGAGATGGCGGCGGCGTGGGTCAGGTCGTTACCACCTACGAGCCGAACGAAGCCGCGCCAGGCAGCGAGGCCGGACAAGCGAAGCTCCACGCGGAGGCGGAGCAGGAGCCGGGTCGAGGTCACACGGGCTCGGATGCCTCCGGGGTGCGGTCTACTCGAAATCGCTGCCGCCCGAGGTGACTCCGCCATCGGCGGCTCTCGGCCGCAACCACGACGGCTCAGACCCCTTCTCGGTGTCGGCGGCCAGCCCGAAGTCGCCGCCGCCCGACGTTGATCCGCGATCGGAGGCTCTCGGCCGCAACCACGACGGCTCGGGGTCGCTGCCTGAGGTTGATTCGCGATCGAACGAGCCGGGGGCACCTGTCGAACCGGCGCCGCGGCCGGTGTAACCGCCCACCTCTTCCGCGCCGCGGTTCACCGCCTCGCGCGCCTGACTGACGATCTCCCGGCCACGTCCGGCCAGTTCGGTGGCCGTCTCGGAGGCGCGCTGACACCGTTCCGACGCCTTGGCGCCAAGGTTCCTGGCCTGCTCGCCGAGCTCGTCGCGCAGCTCCGCGCCGGCCTTCGGCGCCAGCAGCATGCCGAGTCCCACTCCCAGGACGGTGCCCGCCAGCAGGCCGATGATGAACCCGCCGCCGACTTCATCGTGTTCACCGTTGTCGCGAACGTGACTATCCAACATCGTCCTATTCCTCCCCGTCACTTACGCGGCCGGCGTCTCACCCGAACGCCGACCTCCAAAAAGATCCTGGATCGCACACGTCACGCCGCGCACGAGTCCCGCGATCCGAGTGATGCGGGACTCAACCGAGTCGAGTACGCGCCCTGTCGTGTGCAGGATCGCCGTGTCGACACGCTCGGTCTGCCGGGTGACCCGCGCCGTCACGTCCTTCACGTCGCCCAGTATCCGGTCGACCGTGCCCACGAGCGCGGCGACACTGGCGGCAAGCGGAGCGATCTGGCGCTGCTCGATGTCGCGGATCGCCTGGAGCGTCTGGCGGTAGAGCCGGAGCGCCAGCACGACCACGCCGATCAGCACGAGCGCCTGAAGCACGCTGACCGCGGCCATGATACCCAGCAGGATATTGGTCGTGTTCAGATTTCCTTCAATCATGGTCGTCAACGGGCCATCGCGGAGCGCACGTCGCGCTCCGTCAGCGCACCCCCTCTATCTCCACAATACCGCCAAAACGGCTGCCAGGACCACAGCGAGGGCTCGGGCCCTATAATTTTCGTCATTCCCCTCATGGCGCACAGGAATGAGACGAATGACCGACACCTTGCTCCCTCGCCGGGTCACCATCGTTGAGGTCGGTCCACGCGACGGGCTGCAGAACGAGGCTGCCTTCGTCCCGACCTCGGAAAAAATCGCGTTGGTTGACAGGCTGGCAGACGCCGGCCACTCGACGATCGAGGTATCCGCCTTCGTCAGCCCGAAGTGGGTACCGCAGATGGCGGATGCCGCCCAGGTGTTCGCCGGAATCACGCGGCGGCCGGGCGTCCGCTACACAGCCCTTGTGCCCAACCTGCAAGGCCTCTCACGTGCCCGCGAGGCACGCGTGGACGATGTGGCGGTCTTCCCTGCTGCCTCTGAAACGTTCAGCAAACGGAACATCAACCAGACCATCCACGAGGCGAGGGGCGAGGGATTGCGGGTCCGGGCGTATCTGTCGACGAGCTTCGGCTGCCCGTTTGAAGGCGCGGTGGAGCCGGCGCGGGTGGCCGAACTGACAGCGCGGCTGATCGACCTTGGCGCATACGAGGTCGCGCTCAGCGACACGATCGGCATCGCGCACCCGCGGCAGGTCTCCGACGTGCTGCACGAGGTGACGAAGCGCGTGCCGGCCGGCAACCTTGCCCTCCACTTTCACGACACGCGGGGAACGGCGCTGGTCAACGTTTATGCCGGCCTCGAGGCGGGCGTCTCGACGTTCGACGCGTCGGCTGGCGGGCTCGGCGGCTGTCCCTACGCGCCCGGTGCGACCGGCAACCTGGCAACCGAAGACCTCGTGTATCTGCTCGACGGACTGGGAATGACCACGGGGACACGACTCGAGGCGATCGCGGAGGCGTCGCGCGCCATCGAGCCGCACGTTGGCCATCCCCTCCCCTCCCGTGTGTTTCGCGCCATGCAGGCCGCGGGCGGGCGCGGATAGCGTTCATCGGCGGCCGGCGCGCAGCCTCGCCTTCCGCAACGCCGAGCACCGCAAGAAGGATGTAGAGGAGTAGATTCGGTGTGGGATGTGCAATACTCACACCCCTCTTCTCGAATCCGCCGGGCTGCACGGTAGGGCCGGGCTTACATGGAGCACACTGATGGCAACGTTCGCGCGGCATGCTGATCTGGAATGGACCGGAACACTGATGGAGGGCAATGGCACCGCCACCGCCGGCACTGGGGCGTTTGCCCTGCCGGTGGCCTTCCCGAGTCGTATTGCTCCGACCGGCGACGACAAGACGACGCCGGAAGAGCTGATGGCCGCGTCACATGCCGTCTGCTACGGGATGGTGTTGACCAACACGATCGGCAAGCAGGGCGGCACGGCGCGCCGCGTGCGCGTCACGGCCACCGTGACCGCCGACAAGAGCGACGCCGGCCTCAAGGTCGTGTCGTCGCACCTCAAGGCCACAGTCGAGGGGCTGGAAGGCATCGATAAGGCCACGCTGGGCGAACTCGCCACGGGCGCCGAAAAGGGCTGCCCCATCTCGAACGCGATTCGAGGCACCGTCGCGATCACCGTCGAGGCACAGGCCGTCTAGCGGTCGCTATTCGCTCTTCCCTTCGACTTGGAGCGTGAGATACCGCTCGTATCCCATCTCCTGGATCTGGTGAAGCTGCGCCTCGAGCCAGTCGACGTGCTCCTCCTCGTCCTTGAGGAGCTTCGAGAACAGCTCGCGCGAGTGGTCGTCACCAGCCTCGCGTGACACCCGAATGGCCTTGTTGTACATCGCCACCGCGTTCACCTCGAGCTTGAGGTCGGCTTCGATCTGCGCGCGGACATCGCCGCCGACCTTCAGTTCGAGGTATTCCATCTTCGGGGTGCCATCGAGGAACAGGATCCGCTCGATCAGTTGCTCGGCATGCTTCATCTCGTCGATCGACTGCTTGCGAATGTACGAACCGAGCCGGTGATAGCCCCAGTTGTGACACATCTCCGCATGTATGAAGTACTGGTTGATGGCCGACAGCTCCTCGCGGAGCGCCTCGTTGAGCTCAGCTATAACCGTGTCGTTTCCGCGCATCCCATTGCCTCCTTCGCGCCGCCGGTTCGGCGACGCGTGCGGACGTATCGTACAGCTTCTTCGGGATTTGGGTTTTGGGCGTTAGGTTTTGAGATTTGGGCTTTGGGCTTTAGGCCTTGGGCGCCGGGAGGTACAATGACGTGATGAAGAAGATGCTTCTCGTCGCACTCCTTCTGCCAGGCACGCCGTTCCTGCCAGACACGGTGTCCGCCCAGGACGAGGCCTCGGTCCGGCGAATGTTCGAGGCGGGGCAGTATCAGCAGGTGATCGAATCCGCGGACGGTGCGGCAGCACCGGAGGCGCTCTACGCGGCGGCGCAGAGCCACCAGAAGCTCGGCGCCACCAGCGAAGCGCGGGAAACGTATGGTCAGCTTGCCGCCCGGCCGGAGACCGACGTCTGGCACTTTATCGGATTGTCAGGGCAACAGCTGCTGGACGACCAGACGGATGCGGCGCTCGAGTCGGCGCGACAGGCCGAAGGGCTGGCCGGCAACCTTTCAGACGTGCAGTACCAGACCGGTCTCGTGTTGGCCAAGCGCCAAGACTGGCGTGACGCCGCGGAGGCCTTCGATCGGGCCGCGGAGTTGAACCCGGGGCACGCGTACGCGCATTACTACGGCGGCCTGATGCACTATCGCGCCGGCCGGCCGGATCGCATGGCGATTCACTTCGAGCAGTTCCTGAAGCTCGCGCCCGAAGCGCCGGAGCGGCCCGAAGTGCTGCAAATCATGCGGACGGTGCGCGGGCGGTAGGTCTCAGACCGCGTACGTCCCCACTGCAAAACTGCAATCCCCGCTTAGAACGCGTGCCCGATGCCGAAACTCCAGCGGCCGGATGTCCCCGCCGGGTCCCCCCAGATAAGCCGCCCATAGTCGGCGCGCAGCAGGGCAAAGGGCGACGCGAGGCGTAACCCGAATCCAATCGAGCCGACGAGGCCGCGCAGGCTGGCGTCACGAGGCCTCGCAAACACGTTGCCGGTGTCCAGGAAACCGACGCCCCTCAGCCACCGATAGACGGGCACGCGCACCTCCTGGTTGAGGACGATGAGCATTTCGCCGCCCGCGGGATCTCCGAAGAAATCCCGCGCGCCGAGGCTGCCTTCCGCCACGCCACGCACCGTGCGCGCCCCACCCGCAAAGAAGCGCTCAGACGGAATCAGGTCCTGCCCCCCGAGCGGAACGACCGTACCGGCACGAGCAGCGGATGCGAACACCAGACCCCGCCAGGGACGAAAGTGGTAGGCCTGCGCGACCGACCGGACGAACCGGATGTCGGACCCAAGCGCTTCGGGCGCGTACTCGAGACTGAACGAAGCCAGCGACCCGCGCGAGGTATCGACAGGATCGTCCCTGGTATCCCATGCCGTTGCGGCATTCAATCGCGCGATGTTGATCGTGATGTCGAACGCCAGCGAGCCGGGATCAAACGGCTTGGTGTCGAACGTATGATTTCGCTCGAATGTGTACGCGTATGAGAGGCTCAGATTGCTCGCCACGCGAGCCCGCTGCCCCCACGTCACGCTGCTGCGGTCGGTGACGAGCGTCACCGCCGCGAATTCCTCTCGCGATCGCTCCGCGACCAGTGATGAACCGATGGGCAATCCGAGGAACGTTCCCGTGTCGAGGAAGGCGCGACCGAGCCGCTCGCGGCGCTGCCATTCGACGGCGCCGCCGATCGCGATCGCGCGTCCGAACAGCGTTCGCCGTGTGAGATCGGCCGACAGACCTGGCACCAGATCGCGCCTCTCGATCTCGGATTCCGGACGCTCCTCCTTCACCTGGAAGCCGTAACGCAGGCGCAGCGCGGGCCATTCCTCGACGGTGACCCGCAGCCGGACGGGCACGATGCGGCCATCGCCGGCCGACGGGTCTCCGGGCTCAGACTCCACGTCGACGCGCCGGAAGAGACCCGTATCGAAGACACGGACGCGCGCGCGCAGCAGGTCTTCGGTCCTGAGCGGCGTACCGATCGGCAACCCGAGGGCTCGCACGATGACGTCTGTGGCGATCGCACGGTTCCCGATCACGACAACCTCGCCCAGCAGCTGCCGCGCGCCTTCCACGACGACGAACGTCAGGTCCACGGCCGACGCGTCGGTCAGGATATCGGGACGCGCGGTGACGGTCGCGGACAGGAATCCTTCCCGCCGATACATCGCCGCCAGGCGCTCCCGTGCCGCGTCTGCACCGACGGGAGCGTACGGCGTCCCTTCGGTGAGCGCAGCCGTCTCGCGCAGCGCATCATCCGCGACGGCTTCCGCTCCCTCGAACGCGACACGGGCGATCGAAAACGCTGAACCCGCGTCGACGTTGACAGGCACCACCGCCACGTCTCCCTCGAACAACGGCGCGCCGGCGGTGACCCGTGCGCGTAGATGTCCGGCCGAGCGGAGGTACTCCGCGACTTCGCGCTCGACCGCGGCGGGGTCCAACGCTGCCTCGTCGACCAGTCCGCGCTCCGCCAGTCGCGCGGTGATACCGCGGGCCAACGGCTCGTCGGCGCCCTCGACGCGAACGACGGATCGCACGGTAATTCCGCCGCGATCGACCTCGACGGACAGGATCCTGGCACCGCCTTCGTCGACCATCCGCACGGTGACGGCCGGCCGCAGGTAGCGAGCGCGTGCGAGTTCGTCCCGGACGATCTGCGCCGCTTCGTCGACGAGGAAATCATCGAACACCGACTGTGCCCAGGCGGCCTCGAGCCGGGAGCGCAGCGCCGGACTCACATCGATCCCGGTCACGAGGAGCCGGGTTTCGGGTCCGGCCACAACTTGATAATCGAGGTCGATGCCGTCAGGTCCGTCGGCACGGGTGAGCGTCACACGCGCGGTGAGGTATCGCTCCCGGTGGTACATCTCCTCCAGCCGATCCCCATCCGCCTGCCAGTCGGCGAAGTCGAACCGATCGCCGGGACCCAGCCGAAGCACCCCGCGAAGCCGCGACTCCGGAATGACGGGCTCGCCGGAAAAACGGACCGTGGCGACGCGGGCGCCGTTCGTCTCCGCCAGCGCGGCGGCCGGCCGGATCGCCCGGCTCGGCCCGCCAAACATGACGTCGTGCCGGAATTCGTAGGACCGCAGGTCGCTGTCGTCGGACACGAGTCGCAGCTCGACGGCGCGGGCCGGCAGGTATTCGACAATCCACGTCTGGGCCTCGCTGTCGCGCAGGCTTTGCGAAAAGGTGACGTCCAGGTCAGGCCTGAGCGTCTTGCCGAACGTCAGCCGCGTGGTCGGATCGATCTCGGTGGCCACCGCTGTCGGGTCCCGGCGGACGGCCGCATTGTCGACGTCACCAAGCCGTAGGGTGTCGAGGCCGACCGCACGGCTGGCAAAGCCCAGCACCTCGGCAGAAAAGTTGCCGAGCACCTGGGTCCCGACGAAGGCGGCATCGCCAGGCGCCAGATCTTCGAGCCGACGGCCCGTGAGAAGGAGCGACGCCACTTCCGCTCGTCCCAACTCCGGCTCAGTCAGTGAGCGCTGATCAACACTGGGGCTGGCAGTGGTACCGGCGATGGTGACCTGGATGTCGTGACCCGCGGCGCGCGTTCGCAGATCGATGTTCAGATCCGGCTCGATCGTGACCGGATTCGCGAAGTCGAAGGAACCGGAATCGATCGTGTAGATATTGCGCCCGACGAAGAGCTGTCCACCTTCGCCTAGCTCGGCCCGGCCCGCGAGCGCGGGGGCGGCCGCCGTACCGATCACGCGCAAGTCCGCCCCAAGCTGGAATCGGCCGTAGTTGTTGTCGACAACGACATCCTCGTCGGTGAGCAGACGGACGTCGAGCGCGAACGACTCGAGCAGCTGGGACGACGCGGTGGGATCGCCGGCGCCAGGTGACAGACGCGCATCGCGCATCCCCGCCAGCAGGCCGGTCACCACCGCGAGCGGCTCTCGGTAGGTGCCTCGAGCCACGGTGACCGTGCCCGAGAGCCGTCCGGACGGACCGAGGACATCGACCCCGAGGTCGAGATCAGCGTCGACTTCACTGCGCAGTCCTTCGGGAAACTCCATCGCCATGCCGCGGATGCTTGTCGAGAGTTGCGCCGAGAGCCCGCCCTCCGCGCTGTCGTCGAGCGTGCCGCTGCCGGTCAGCGTTCCCCCGTTGACCGAGCCGGTCAGCGAGGTGATGCGCGCGCTCGTGCGCGTGAGCACAGTTCGCACGTCCAGATCCGACACGAGTATCCGCGGATCTGCGAAGCGGATCTCGCCGCCGGTCACGGTCAGGTCGCCGTCGACCCTGGGATTATCGAGCGCCCCGGTAATGGATAATCGCGGCTCGAGCCGGCCGGCGACCGTCATGCCCGCGTCGCGGACAAACGGCGTCACCATGCGCAGGTCGACCACCCCATTCGCCAGGATGGCCGCCTGGCGATCCTCGAGGCGTACCTGCCCACGCACGGCAAGCGTCGCGCCCTGCCCCACCCAATCCCAGGCTTCGACGCGGGCGAAACCGTCGCGTGCGACGATGCGCGTCGGAACACGCTGGGTCACCGGGAGATCCGTGACACGGACGTCGAGGCGATCGACACGCAGCTCACCGGTCAGCGCCGAAAGGTCGGGCGTCGCGCTCGCGGCGTCCAGCGTCGCGTCTATCGAGCCGGTCAGCTGTGCGATGGTCGTCGCGTCGAGGAACGGCGCAAGAATCGCCGGCGTCAGATTCGTCGCGCGCGCATGGAGCGTCCCGTCACCTGCGGCGCCGCCGGCCCCGGGCACGATCCAGGACAGCGGTGCCCGGGCTGTCACCGCGATATTCGCGTCCTGATAGGATGCGGCGCCCTCCCGTAACTCGAGCCAGCCGTCCTCAGCGTGAGCCCGGAGCCGCACTCCCGAGATCTGCCGCACATCCTGCAGCGTGACGGATCCAGGTCCCATCTCCAGATCGGCAGCAACAGTCGGCGTTTGAAGTGAGCCGCTGATGCGGGCGAGGAGCGCGACCGGACCGCTACCGCCGGTGACCGCAACGTCGGTGAGACCCGTTGCCGCCGCGGCGCGCACCACCTCGCCAACGCCGCCCGTGAGTGTGACGAGCAGGCCGGCGGTCTCCTGCGCGGGTTCGAATGCCGGCAGCGCCCCCGACGCGGACAGGCGGGTGCCGCCTGCATCCGCCTCGAGGCTATCGACGAAGACACGTTCGGCTTCGTACCGCAGGCGTGCCGGCTGTGCGAGGTGAATCGGCAGGTCGCCAGCGGACGCATCGAGTGAGGCGACATCCAGCGCGGCGGAACCGGTGCGCCACCCGTCGAGCGGACCCTCGAAGCGCAGGGCAAGGCTGGCGCTCCCTGTGATCGGCGCCGGCGTCTCCACGTCCTGCAGCACGCGGGCCAGATCGAGGCTTCCGGTTTGCGCGTCGACAAGCGCCGCGTACGGGGCATCGAGCTGCACGCGGGCGGTGGCTGCCGCATCGAAGTCCGGGGCCTTCGCGTCGATGTCCGCCACCCGCCCGTCAAGTCGCACGGCCGCGTCGAGGTCGCCCAACACCATGTCCTGCCACCTCGCGTCGGCCAGCGTCACGTGGCCGGTGCCTCTCGGATCCTTCGCGTTGCCGGCGCCGGTGAAGCGGATGTGCATACGACCGCCCAGCGGCTGGGTGGCCGTCGCCTCCAGCAACCACTCCGCGCCCTCAATCGAGACGGTGTACTCACCCGCGCTCAGGTCGTACGCGCCGCGTCCAGCCACCACGCCGGGTCCCGCCGGCTGACGCGCGGACAGCTCGTCGAGCACGATCGACGTGCCGGTCATCAGACCGGCCGCGCGCACGCCGTTCAGACGCTGCCCGGCCACCACCCCCTCGGCGGTCTCGATACTGAACTCAAGACGAGGCTGGAAGGGCCGCCCCGAGATGCGCGCGCTGACCGACTCGCTGGCAAACTGTGGCCCGGCGATACCGCTCACGGACGCGCGGACGCTGACGGACGGATCGCCGAGGCTGCCTCCGAGATCGATGTCAGCGTCGAGAGTCCCGGCCGCCACGGCCTCCGTGATCGCTGTGATGCCGATCGTGCGCAGCACGGTCAGCAACGTCGGCAGGTCTGTCTCGGCCAGTCGAACCGCGCCTTCAAGGGTGCTCGACGCGATCCCCGCTTGTCGCGGCGGATCTTCGGCGGCAGCCTCCTGCGGTGCGGGCTGACCTTGCGGCCCGCCCACGAGACGCCCTCGCACCCCAATCTGGATCGGCACTACACCGGCCAACGTCGGCTGGCCGTCCATCCGCCAGATTCCGTCACGCCAGTCCAGCGTGAGGTCACCGCCCACCGCGATGCGCCCGCGCGCGTTCCGTCCAGGCGCCATCTGCAGCCGCAGTGAGCCGGACCATGTCGATGCGTCTGCCAGAATTCCCTCGACGCCGATCTCTCCTGAAGCCAACGCCGAGGGCACCAGGTCGGCTTCGGGGAGGATCGCCGCGGTGGCCAACGCCGCGTTCACGCCTGTCCACGACACGGTGGCACGGCCTGTCGCGTCGGCACCGAGCGGGAGCGACCCTGCCGCAGTCACCGTGCCGTCCGCGAACACTGCCCGCAGTTCCTGCAAGCCCGCAGCCGTGGCGCCCACGCGCAGGCGAACGGCGAGATCCGACGCCGTAACCCCGTGCCACGAGGCACGCGCGGTGCGCAACTCCACCTGCGCCTGCGGATCGTCCATCGGGCCAGTGACCGTCCCCTCGAACGCGATCGCTCCCTGTGGAAGCTCCTCGTCGGTCAATACCCATCGCGCAAGGCGCGCCATCTCGCCCGTTCCCACGAGTCGCAGGTCTATGCGCGGGTCGCTCGTGAAGAGCAGGAACGCACCATCCAGCGTCAGCGAAGCCTCATCCGTGCGAAGTTCGACGCCCACGAGCCCAAGGGTGCGGCCGTCGAACATCGCTTCCCCACGCAGCTGGGAGATTTGCGTCGTGTGCGTCCCCACGCGTAGCTCCGCGGGCATCTCCAGCGACACCGATCCCCCGTCCGGCGTGAGGACGAGCGCGAGCGCGGGAACCTGCAGCGACGACGACGCCTGCTCGTCGCGCAGGTCGATCGCGAGGCGAGGCACGTTAAGCCGGTCGATGTGGAGCGCTGGGGGTTCGACGCCCGCGCCGTCCTCTGTGCGTGGAAGATTCGTGGTGCCGTCCGTCCGGCGATGCACGAAGGCGCGAGCGTTGGTGATCGTGATGTCTTTGACGGCGACGTCGCCGAAGAGCGCGCCGAGCGGCAGCGTGACGGACAGGTAATCGGCTTCGAAGAAAGGTTCGCTCGCGAAACCTGGAGTCGACAGCCGAACAGCGGCGAGCCCCACTCGCAACGTCGCCAGGTTGTAGTCGAGTCGAGCGACGTCGAGCGTCAGCCCGTGGTCGCGCTGGACGGTCGTGAGCACATATCGGAGGACCGCGCTCCGGGCGAACGGCGCGTGCAGGATGAGCGCGAGCGCCAGTGCGCCTGCGACGAGGGTCGCACCGATCTTCAGAACGGCGCGAACCGCCGCGGTCCGCGGAACCGGGTGCTCACTCATCCAGCCTTCATCGTACGATGGACGCCCTCCGCCGCGCAGGTGCTCCGCCACAGACACAACAGTCGGCGACAGGTGGTCGGCCGTCGGCATGTCGACGGAAGAAACGGCCGAAACGGCCCGTTCGAGTGTGTTACCCTAGCGTGTCGCTCGCGCGCCCAACCAGAGCTTGATGAGGTCAAAGCCGCTCGACGTTACGCTGGAGCTTCTTCCGAAGGCTCGGTTCGACCTAGTCGAACTGCGCTCCCATTTCGCGGCGGAACACGAGGCGTTCGCCACCTACCCGCACTGCCTGTACTGGTCGTCGCATACCACCGCCGGCTTCCTCGATCGGAGCCTGACGGCGCGGCTCAGCCCCGAGCACCTTCCGAATTACCTCGAGGCGTTTCGGGCGCTGTTCCCCGAAGGCGCCGGATACGAGCACGACCGGCTCGAGCGCCGCGATGACCTGAATCCGCGGCAGCGCGCGGTCGAACCGCGAAACGCCGACTCCCACCTGGCGTTCATCGCGGGCGGTCTGCGTCCGTGCGTCACCCACCCGAACCGGGTGGGAGAGTCTGTCTTTTTCGTCGACCTCGACGGTGTGGTCGAAGGGCGGCCGCGCCGGCGGCTGACCCGTCTGGTCGGCTTCCACGGCGAGCGCGTCGTCCGTACGACACGCATCGAAGTGCCGGTGTCGGCGCATCCGATCGATTCAGTGAATCTGAAGGATCCACGCCTGGGCCTGTATGACAGCCTCTCGGAACTGGTCACGAGCGCCGGCGTCGGCAAGGGACGACTGCACATCGTGCTCGACCCGTCCGAGCGCCACTCGGCGCTGACGGTCAACGAGTACGAAACGTTACTGATGAAGTACGACCTTGCCGACGTACTGCGCAACCCGCTGCGATTCTTCGCGGAGAAGAGTCGTCACGCGCTGGCGAATCCGCGTGCGGTGCCCGCCAAGACTCTTGGCTACGCGAAGTACGACTTCGTGCGCGTTCTCAACAAGAGTCTCGATACGCTCGGCTTGCGCGGGTCCATCGTGGAGAAGGTGCTGGCGCGCACCCTCGCGGTGCCGGCCGCCCGCTTCTTCCGGATGCGGCGATCCGTGAGCCTGCTCGTGGCGGAGCGCGAGGACGGCACGCACGGCTTGATTGAGGGCACGTACCAGAGCCCGATCCTGGTGCAGTGGCAACGAGCCCCGCGCCAGACCCGCGTCCTCGAAGCCACCCTTACCGAACTCCGCTAACCCGTACCGACCGGCCTTAGAGCCTGTAAGGAAATAACTGCTTGTACTGTTGATCGGCGAGTAGTACGCTGCGCCCGTGGAGGTGGCCACCCTGCGGGCAAAGCATGCAGCGCTGGCGCCCGTGCTCACGGAGCGATCGCGCCGGGTGTGGGCGGCGACTGAGGCCCAGGCGATCGGTTATGGCGGCACGGCGCTGGTCGCCCGAGCCACGGGTATCGCGACATCGACCATCCAGCGCGGTTTGCGTGAATTGACGGCGGACGAGCCGCTCGCGGGCGGCCGGACGCGAAGGGCGGGCGGCGGCCGCAAGCGCGCGATCGATCTCGACGCGACGCTGCTGCGCGATTTGGATGCGTTGGTTGAGCCGACCGCCCCCGGCGATCCCGACTCGCCGCTGCGGTGGACGTGCCAGAGCGCACGGACGTTGGCGGTGGCGCTCGACGGTCTGGGCCACCGCGTCAGCCACACGGTGGTCGCCGAGTTGTTGCACGGACTGGGCTACAGCCTGCAGGGCAACGCCAAGACTCGTGAGGGCCGCCAGCATGTCGATCGGGACGCGCAGTTTCGGTACATCGCCCGGCGCGTGCGACGCGCGCAACGGCAACAGCAGCCGACGATTTCGGTGGACACCAAGAAGAAGGAGCTGGTCGGCGCGTTCAAGAACGCGGGCCGCACCTGGCGCCCGGCGAAGACGCCGCAGCGGGTACAGGTCCACGACTTCGTGATCCCGGCCACCGCCACCACGGGCGGGAAGGCCATTCCGCATGGCATCTACGATCTGCATCGCAACGAAGGCTGGGTGCGTGTCGGGATCGATCACGACACCGCGAGCTTCGCGGTACGGTCGATCCAGCGTTGGTGGCAGCACATGGGTCGCCCGGCGTATCGACAAGCCCAGTCGCTGTTGATCACGGCGGATGCAGGCGGGAGCAACGGGGCGCGCCTCCGGTTGTGGAAGTGGGAACTGCCGCGTCTGGCCAATCGGACGGGCTTGGTGATCACGGTCTGTCACTTTCCGCCGGGTACGAGCAAGTGGAACAAGATCGAGCATCGGGTGTTCTCGCACATCGCGATGAATTGGCGCGGCACCCCACTCGTCGACTTGGCCACGATCGTGAGCCTCATTGGCTCGACGCACAGTCGGTCCGGACTCCGCGTTCGGTCGGAACTCGACCGCGGCCCATACCCGGGTGGCCTCACCGTCACCGATGCGCAGCTGGCGACGGTACGCCTCGAGCGGCATCGCTTTCACGGCGACTGGAACTACACGATCCATCCCGCTGCTCCGAGAACACAAAAGTCAGTAATTGTCTGACAAGCCCTTAGTACTACTTTGTCAGATTGACGAATTGCCGAGTGGATTCGAGAGTGATCACTTTTGAGGGCATTGTACAAATTCCGCGAGTTCGATACGCTGCCGTGCGGTGCTCGATCACACCGCGACCGCGTGGCTCCGTCGGTTGCTGGCCTGGCTGGAGCCGTTCGAGGCCGGCTTCGGGCGCGCCAGTCAACGCGGCGCGTTGCGGCGCTACGTCGCCGGGTTGCTCAACGACAGTTGCCGCAAGTCCATGGAGGCGATGTGGGCGCGGTTGAGCGACCCCGGGACCTATCAGGCGTTCCAGCACTTCATCACGCATGCGCCGTGGGACGCCGAGACGGTGTGGAAGCAGCTGCGGGCGCGGGTCCCGGAGCGGACCGGCGTGTTGATCCTCGACGGCACCAGTTTTCCCAAGCAAGGGACCGCGTCGGTCGGCGTGGCGCGGCAATACTGCGGGGCACGCGGGAAAATCGCGAACTGCCAAACGGCCGTCACGGTGGCCCTGTGGACGGGGACGCGCGCCTGGATGCTGGGCGCGCAGCTCTATCTGCCGGAGACGTGGCTCACCGCTGCCCAACGGACCCGCGCCCGCATTCCCGCCGGCGTGCGCTTTCAGCCCAAGTGGCAATTGGCCCTCACGCTGCTGCGACAAGTACGCGCCGCGGGCGTGACGGTGACCGCTCCCGCGCCCCACGATTTCTTTGGACAGCCTTCTGCGAGAAGGAGAATGAGTTATGTCCAAGGGAAAACAGCACGAGGCTGAGGCCTCGGAGAGAGCCCGGAGGGCGACCGCAGAGGCCTCAGCCTCGTGGGCGCTCGCCGGCACGGGGCGGTGGTCCGCGCGACGAAAAGTCTCCGTGGTCATCGAGGTCCTCAAGGGGGAATCACTCGAGAGCCTCAGTCGTCGCCATGGCGTGACGGCGGCGAAGCTCTCGCAGTGGCGTGACGACTTCGTGGCCGGCGGTGAGGCCCGCCTCAAGCATCGCGAGGTCGCCGTCGAGGGCGCGGACACGCGGCGGCTCAAGCGCGTCGTGGCGGATCTCGCCACCGACAAGGCGTTGCTGGCCGAGAAGATTCGACACCTGGAGGCCGGCCGCCCTTTGGGCTGGTGGAGGTCGAAGCGATGCGTCACGAGACTTCGCCCTCCACCCACCGGCCGTACGGCATCGCCCGCGTCACGCGCGTGTGGCAGGTGCCGCGCTCGACGGTCTACGCGCAACGGACCCGGCGCGCCCGGCCGACGCCGGTGGCCAAGCGCGGACCCAAGCCGCCCCAGTCGGATGCGGCGCTGACGGCCGCGGTCCGGGCCGTGATCGCCGCGAGTCCGTTCCACGGCGAAGGGCACCGCAAGATCTGGGCGCGCTTGCGGGTGCAGGGGCTGCGCACGTCGAAACGTCGGACGTTGGTCGTGATGCGCGCTGCCGACTTGCTCGGCCCTGCGCGGCTGCCCACGCCGGTCGCCGCCCGTCCCCACGACGGCACCATCGTCACCGCCAGTCCCAACGTGATGTGGGGCACCGATGCGACGGCCACCGTGACGCTGGCGGACGGCCACGTCACGATCGTCGGGGCGATCGATCACTGCACGGCCGAATGTGTGGGACTACACGCGGCGAAGTACGGCACGCGCTTCGAGGCGTTGGAGCCGGTGCGCCAGGGCGTCCGAGATCACTTCGGGACGATGGCCGCCGGCGTGGCGAGCGGGCTCACGATGCGCCACGACCACGGCAGTCAGTACATGAGCAACGACTTTCACGCCGAGCTCCGGTTCCTCGGCATCGTGTCATCACCGGCCTTCGTCCGCCAGCCCGAGGGGAACGGCTGCATCGAACGGTTCTTCCGCACCCTCAAGGAACAGCTGCTGTGGGTGCGCCACTTTACGGATGTCGAGGACTTGCAGCAGGCGCTGCGCACCTTCAAGGAGACCTATAACCAGCAGTGGTTGATCGAGCGACTCGGCTTCCGCGCACCCGCCGTCGTCCGTCGCGCGGTTGCGCTCACCACGGCCGCGTGAATACACTCACCCGGCTGTCCAAGAAATCCGTGGCGGTACAGTGACGGTGACCGCCGTGTTGGGGGATGCCGAGTTCGGCGACAACGCCACGCTGCGGCGAACGCTGCATCGGGCCAAACTGTCCTACGCGTTGGGGGTGTCGTCCGATCTCAAGGTCTTCCGTGGAACGCCGGCCCTCGAGACGCCGCCGCCGCCGACGGGCCGCGGCCGTCCGCGCACGCGGCACGGCCTACCGGTCGGTACACAGACCGTCGAAGCGCGGGCCTGGGCCGCCACGCAAGCGCCTCGCCAGTGGCGGCTCGTGTCGTGGCGCAACGGCACGCATCCCCCGTGGCGCGCCCGCTTCTGTGCCGTACGGGTCACGCCCGCCCACGACTGGCGCGAGGGCCGACGGCTCGCCCCCGAGGTGTGGTTGTTGTGTCAACGCGACCTCGGCGCAACGCCTGTCACCAAGTACTACTTGGTCGATCTGCCCGCCACCACCGCGCTGCGCGGCCTCGTGCGCCTCGCGCATCAGCGCTGGGCGATCGAGCAGCAATACCAGGAGCTCAAGGACGAGATTGGGCTCGACCACTTCGAAGGCCGCAGCCTGCCGGGCTGGCAACGTCACGTGGCGCTGACCGCCCTCGCCTACAGCTTTCTCCAGATGGAACGCCGCCGACGGGGACAGACACATCTCACGCTGCCGCGCGTCCGCGCCATCATCCAGGAAGTGCTGACCGCCCATTTCTTCATGACGCAACCGCACTACCTGAAGTGGATGCTCAAGCTCAAAGACGTCAAACTGCAAATCTGACAAAGTAGTACTAGCAGTCCGTGGTGAAAGTCCGGCGTCGCACCGAGACGAGCGAGGCGCCTCGAGGACAAGGCGCGACGACCGAGAATACCGCCTGTATTTGAAGGAGGAGCAACGCAGGCCACGAGGATGCATCGTTCGTCGAATGCAGGCGGACTTTCACCACGGGCTGCTATAGACGCCTATCAGCGCGGGAGCCGCTCCGGCATCTCGGCGGCGACGTACGCGATGACCGCGAGTGCCGCGGCCGCCTTCGACACTTCCTCTGGCGCGATGCGCTCGACCGTGTCGGCCGGCGTGTGGTGGATCGCAAAGTAGCGGGCTGGGTTCCCCAGGTACGCCAGCATCGGCACGCGGCCTGCCTGCGCGATCGGGCTGATGTCGGCACCGCCTCCGCCCCCGCCGATCTCCTCCAGCCCGATCGGTGTGAGCAGCGTGCCGATATCGCGAACCACGGATCGAGCGGCGGCGCTGCCGGAAAACCCAACGCTTGCCGGATCGAACACTCCGGAGTCGGATTCGATCGCCAGGACGTGGTCGGCGGCATGCGAGGCGTACCTGGCCGCGTACGCGGTGGCTCCCCGCAAGCCATTCTCTTCGTTCGTCCAGAGGACGATACGAACGGTGCGGCGCGGCCGGATACCGAGCCGTACCATGAGGCGCGCGGCCTCCCACGCGATGATGCAGCCGACGGCGTCGTCCGAGGCTCCGGTACCGACATCCCACGAGTCGAGATGGCCGCCGAGCAGCACGATCTCCTCCGGTCGCTCTCTGCCGCGAATTTCACCGATAACGTTCGCCGACTCGACGTCCGCCTCTGAGCGCGCGTCCATGGCGAGGCGGACGCGGACCGGCACGCCCTGCGCCCGGAGGCGCGAGATCCGATCCGCGTCCTCCGCCGCGACGGCAGCGGCAGGAATCGGATCGGCGCCCTGCCCGTACTGCAGGCTTCCCGTATGTGGCGTGCGAAGGCCGGTGGGTCCAATGCTGCGGACGAGCGCGGCCACCGCGCCAAGCTGCGATGCCGCGCGGGCCCCACCCGTCCGGTACGTCACCGAGTCCCGATAGGTCGTGAACGGCGCGTTGAACAGGACGATCCGCCCTTTGACCTCCGCCGCGCGCGCCCGAAGGTCCGTGAAGCTGCGCACGACGATCACTTCGGCCTCGACGCCCTCCGCCGGGGTCCCCACGGAGCCACCGAGGCCGAGGATCGTCAGCGAATGCCCTAGCGGGGCCGTAATCTCCGCGCTTTCACGTCCCCTGACCCAGCGAGGCACCATGACCGGCTCCGCGCGTACATTCTCGAGGCCGTCGCGGGTCATCGTCTCGACGGCCCACGCAACCGCACGGTCCAGGTTCTCGGATCCACTGAGACGATGGCCATACGTGTCGGTCAGCGTCGCAAGCCGCTGCCAGGCGAAGTCGTCGCCGGTTGACGCCTGGATCAGGCTGGCGGCCGTCTCGCGGTACGGATCGAGCCAGGCGGCGGGGGCCGGGACCTGCGTGAGGGCCTGCGGTACGAGGAACGCGCCGCCCACGAGCGTCGCGAGAGACAGTCGTACGAGAGCGGCCCGCCGATGGAGCGGCATGCCCGTTACTTTAGCAGCGTAGCTCTGTGGATTGCCGGGAGGGAGGCCCATTCCGAAGCGAAGCAGGCGGTTGATCTTGTGCGTATAATCGTGGCGCACCGGAACAGGTAGTTTTCCTTTCTATTCGACACGAGGACATCGCTAATGACCCGCATCACACGATTGGCCGTGCTTGCGTGCGTGGCTGTCGCCTCACCCGTCGTCATCGCGCAGGCACAAGCGCAGCAGTCCCAGGCGGCATGGCAGCGCATGTACGAGATGGGGCTCGAGCACCGGACGGCGTGGGACCTGTACCAGACGTTGAAGCAGGCCGCGGGTGGCGGCCAGGTGTCGCCGCCCTTCAGCCAGTTGCCGGACTGGTCCGGGTTGTGGACCTCCGGAGGCGGCGGCTCGCTCTTCGGCCCTGGCCCCGGCGGAGCGTTGCCGAAGCTGACGCCAACTGCCGCCGCCGTGCTGCAGCAGGGGGCCGCGCTCACCGCGAAGGGCATTTCCTACGACGAGAACCTCAGCCAGTGCGGCCCCCCGGGCTTCCCTCGCTGGCTCGCCATCCCCTTTCTCAGGGAGTTCATCGTCAGGCCCGAGCAAACCTGGCTCTCTTCGGAGACGGTGAACAACGTACGTCGCGTCTATACCGATGGACGCGATCACCCCCCCGAGGAAGAGACCTTCCCGCTCTACTACGGCGACTCGGTCGGGTTCTGGGACGGTCAGAAGCTGGTGATCCATACCAATCAGCTCATGGCCAGGTCGATGGGACGGAATCAGCCGGACCAGAGCGAGCAGATGGAGACGGTGGAGATCTGGGAGAAGGTGGACGCCGGCACGATCGAAGTCGACGCATGGATCTACGACCCCACGCTCTACCTTGAACCGTGGCACCTGCGTCGGCGCTACACCCAGGTGCCCAACGCCGACACGAGCCTCAGGATGAACTTCTGGCATTGCGGAGAGAACCCCAATAACGAGGTCTTCAAGACGCCCGAAGGCAATACCCAGTACCGGGACTTCACCTTCACGAGCGATGACGATCCCAGCCAGGAGCAAAGTAGATGATCAGAGCCTTACTCCTCACCGTCTTTGCCGCGGCGGCGTTCGTGGTCGCGCCTGCGGTGGAAGCCCACCACTCGGGCACCATGTTCGACGAAGAGAAGGAGGTCACGGTCGAGGGTGTGGTGAAGGAATTTCAGTACACCAATCCGCACTCGTGGCTGCTGGTGGACGTGACGAACGAAGACGGCACGGTGACCACCTGGGGCTTCGAGGCAGAGGGGCCAAGCACGCTAATGAGAAGGCGGATCCGCCGGGGAGACTTCAGCCCCGGCACCAAGTTGACCATCACCGGGCGTCCGATGAAGGACGGCCGGCCCGCCGCCGCCTGGACAAAGGCGGTCACGGCCGACGGCGCGGAATTTTACCCCAGAGGAGGAGGCCCCGAGGCTGACTAGCAGGTCACGGGCGTGGCGCCTGCTGCGCGAACGGCGACGAACTCGCCGCCGTCAAGGCTGCCTCTGGTACCGATAGGGACCCGAAACTTTAATCTCCACGAGCTCCGTCGCCACACCCTTGTCGTCGACAACGAACTGGTAACCCAGTCCCCGCCCTTCAAACATCGTCTGGGATCGCGGCACCAGCGGTCGCGTCGCGCCCCCGTCGACGGCGGCGGCGCCGTCAACCTCGGCGATCAATTGGCCGCCGGAGAGCGACACGTCGATGGTGCGCTCGGTTCCCGAGTACCTCCCTTTGTAGACGCCGACGTACCGTGCCAGCACGTCGGGCGGCACCGATACCGCCTGATTCGCGGCGTCGGCGAGGCTGCCGTCCCAGTCCTCGCTGCTGCGTTCGCAGACCGACTCGAGCATTTCCGTATCGGCCGCGAGCGCCATATTCGAGGTAAAGCCCCAGGGCTTCACGTACGCGGCCGGATCGGTGAAGGTCACCTCGACCTGCAGGTGGCCGAAGTCGGGGCGCCGGTAGCGCTCCCTCACACGCAGCGCCTCGGTATGCGCCTGCCCATAGCGGCTCAGCCACGTCTTGTCGTTGAATCCGGCACTGTCGACGACCAGCGTGTCGCCGTCCCAGCGCCCCACCGAGTACCCCATCCAGCTTGGCGGGGGGTCGGCTTCCAGCTCGCGACCGTCCATGTGGATCACGCGATGGGTGAGGTCGTCTGTCAGGATCACGAGGGTGGTCGGCGTCTGGAGGACGCGCTTCCACCTGCCAAATCTGTCAGCCTCGGGCCCGCTCGGCAGACACAGATACGAGGGACGCGTCTTGTGGTACTCCTGCAGACGCTGACCGACGAGGTCGTTGACCCACGGCTGCGCGTTGGCGGGGTCAAGGCTGGGTTCGGGAACGGGCCCGCTCCACACGCCGGTCAAATCGGGCTTGCCGTCGGGCCCGCGCGGCGCGGGTGCGGTCAGGTTCGGCTTCCCGTCGGCCGTGCGCGGGATGCCGGGCCATGGACGATCCAGCCACTGGGCCTCGGCCGGGATCGTCGCTCCCATCAGAATGAGCGCCGCGAAAAACAGCCTCATACACCCCTCCGGTTCGTTGTGGAATGCCGCCGTCGCTCGATCGCGGGATGGTAACACGCTGAGCGGATACGGACACCCAGGGTCGCGGGGTGATCACGTGCCGATCCAGGAAGAGATCGGCCAGCGCCGCGCAGGCGTCGGCGAACGCCGGCTCCCTGTCGAATACGTGCGGAACGTCAGCGAACGAGTGAAGCTCGGCCGGCACCTGCGCGTCGCGTGGCTGGAAGTTCGCGTGCCGGAGCCGCATCAACGCTCAACGGTGCGGGTCATTCTCGTGCGCCAGAATGCGCCAAAAGCCGTGCTACACGCCGAACTGAATGATCCATGAGAGTCGCAGCGAATCAGCCCTGCCCAGCACGCGCGAATGCTTTCGAAGCACGGGTATATAGTACGAGACATATGCGGGCGCGGATCCTGTGTACGGCGGCGGCGCTGTGGGCCTTGCCGGTTGCCACGTGGGCCCAGGATGGGCTGCGAAACGCCTCCCTGCGAGAACGCCCGTTGACGTCCACGCTGTCACCGGCGCGTGGTGACCTCTTCCTAGCCGAGCCCGATACATACACCCCGCGGAACGATCGGCGCGACACGCCGGGCCCGTTTCTTGGTCGCGTACCGGTCTCCTGGTACATGAACGACGTGCTGCCCTACCTACACGCACGGCAAGGGGTACAGCACTCTGCCAACCGGCCGACGGAGACTAGGCCGAGACGACGACACCCCCTCACGTACCCTGAAGCACCGACGGCACCTTCGGAGAGGCCGCCGGCCGCCGCACCAGGCGCCCCGAAAACCTTCTACGTGATTGCCGGCTGCTACGCCGGCGACACGCCCCCGCGGCCTGAATGGCTCCCGCCGGATTGCGATCCGTCGAACGTTCGCATCGTCCCGCCGTGATTGCCCGGAGGCCTTCGATCGCCATCGTTGGCGCCGGTCTCGGTGGACTGACCGCCGCCGCCACGCTTCGGCTCGCGGGATTCGACGTGCGGGTGTTCGAGCAGGCCAGCCGCTTCACGCGCATCGGCGCCGGCATCCAGATGATGCCCAACTCGATGAAGGTCCTGCGCACGATCGGCGTCGAGGCGCGCGTGCGTGGCACGTCGTTTCAGCCGTACTCGCACCTGAACCGCGTCTGGGATACCGGCGAGATCCTCCGCGAGTTGCCGATGCCGGAAGATCTCTTCGGCGCGCCGTATCTGTGCATGCACCGCGGCGATCTCCACGAAGCGCTCGTGTCCAGCCTCCCTGCGGAGATCATCGAGTTGCGGAAGACGCTGGTGGGGCTCGACGAACGTGCTGGACAGGTCACGCTGGCTTTCGAAGACGGCTCGTCGGCCCGCGCCGACGTGGTGATCGGCGCCGATGGCGTTCACTCGATCGTGCGCGACCTGATCGTCGGCCCGGACGAGCCGATCCACAAAGGACGGATTGCCTACCGCGCGATCTTTCCATCCGAGCTGATGGGCGGCATCGATGTCGGACCGTCACGAACCAAATGGTGGGGCCTCGACCGGCACATCGTCATCTACTACACGAAACCGGATCGGAGCGAGATTTACCTGATCACGAGCGTGCCCGAGCCGGCCGAATGGCTGACGCGCGAGTCATGGTCGACCACCGGCGACGTGGGCGAGCTGCGCTCGGCGTACGAAGGCTTCCATCCCGACGTGCGCGCCGTGCTGGACAGCTGCCCCGGTTGCCACAAGTGGGCGATTCTCGAGCGCGAGCCGCTGCCGACGTGGAGCGCGGGGCGAATTGTGCTCCTCGGCGACGCGTGTCATCCGATGACGCCGTACATGGCGCAGGGCGCGGCGACGGCCATGGAAGACGCCGCCGTGCTGACGCGTTGTCTCGCGGACGTCGGAGGGCAGGACCTCGAAGGTGCGTTCGCTCGGTACGAAGCACACCGCAAGCCGCGGACGTCGCGCATCCAGTCGATCTCGAGCGCCAATACGTGGATGAAGGGCGGCAACGAGGACACGTCCTGGCTGTACGGCTACGACGCATGGCAGGCGCCGCTCGGCGCACCTGCACCAGAGCCCGCCTGATCTCCTAATCACTGTGTCCTCCACCACCGTGTCCCCCATCACCATGTCCCCTGGATTTCCTCTGTGACGAACGCCCTATGACAGCCACCGCGCCGCAGGACGACACGTTCAGACTTGCCGACGGGACCACGCTGGCCTACACGCTGCACGCCGCGCCGACCGCCGGCGCGCCGCGGCTCGTGCTGGTCCATTCACTGGCCCTCGATCGCAGCGTCTGGGACGCCACGGCCCGGCAGCTCGGGAGCGAGGCGGAGATCCTCACCTACGACTGCCGCGGTCATGGGCGATCCGACCGGAGGGCCAGACCGTTCACAGCGGATCTCTTCGCCCGGGATCTCGCCGAGCTGCTCGATCACGTCGGGTGGCAGAACGCCACGCTGGCCGGTTGCTCGATGGGTGGGTGCGTGGTCCTCGCGTTCGCGGGGTTGTATCCGGCGCGAACCGACGCGCTGGGCCTCGTCGATACCACGGCGTGGTACGGCCAGGATGCCGCGGCGAAGTTCAAGGAGCGGGCGGATGCGGCACGCGCCAAGGGCATGGCCGCGCTCTTCGACTTCCAGTCGACGCGCTGGTTCTCCGACGACTTCCGCGCCCGTCACCCTGAAATCCTTCAGCGGGCGCTGTCGGTCTTCGTGGCCACCGACCTCGACTGCTATGCCGCGACCTGCGCGTTGCTGGGTACCGTCGACGTCCGCGCGCATCTCCCGGCGTTCCGCATGCCCGTGGCAATCGTCGTCGGAGAGGAAGACTATGCCACGCCGGTTGAGATGGCGCGCCAGCTGCACGACGCGATCCCGCAGTCGACGCTGACCGTTCTTCCCCTCGGCCGACATCTCACCCCGATCGAACATCCTGACGCGATTGCCTCTGAGCTGCGCGCCCTGATGGGACGCGCCCGCGCGCACCGAGCGTGATCGACACCCCGTCCGCGTCAGACCTGATTGCGCGGCTCGAGCGCGTGCCCCTCACGCGGTGGCACTTGCGTGCCCGCATCATCATGGGCAGCGCCACGTTCTTCGACGCGTTCGATGCGCTGTCGCTGGCCTTCGTCCTACCCGTGCTCGTCCCGCTGTGGGGTATCTCTGTCGTCCAGATCGGATGGCTGATTGCCGCCGGCTACTTCGGGCAGTTTGCGGGCGCGCTCCTCTTTGGCGCCGTTGCCGAGCGGTATGGCCGCATCCGCGGCGCGGCGGGCGCCACCGCGCTGATGTCGGTGATGAGTCTCGCCTGCGTGCTGGCGGGGAACTTCCCTGCGCTGCTGGCGCTCCGCCTCGTCCAGGGCATCGGCGTCGGCGGCGAGGTGCCTGTGGCGGCCGTCTATATCAACGAGCTGTCGAAGGCGCGGGGCCGCGGGCGCTTCTTCATGCTGTACGAAATGATCTTCCCGGTCGGGCTCATGGTCACCGGACAGATCGGCGCGCTCGTGGTGCCGGCGTTCGGCTGGCAGGTGATGTTCCTCATTGGCGGCATACCCGGCCTGGTCATCGCGGGGCTGCTGCTCCGGCTCCGCGAATCGCCGCGCTGGCTGATCGGTAAGGGACGGATGGAGGAAGCGGAAGCCGTCATCAGGGAAATCGAAAGCTCGGTTGCGAGCGGCGCTCAGGTTTCCGGGAGCGATGCGTCGGACGGTAACCTTCGAGAGTCTCGGAGCGACGAGAAGCCTGCGCCCGTTAGGAACACCGTCGGGAACACCGTCGGGACAAGCCGCACCCGCTGGGCGGAGCTGCTCTCCCCGTTCTACCGCCGCCGTACGGTGGTCGTCTGGATACTCTGGGCGAGCGCGTACTTCATCAGCAACGGACTGAACAACTGGATGCCCACGCTGTACAACCAGGTGTACGGCCTGACGATCGCGCAGTCGCTGCGGGCCGGGACGCTCACCAACGTCGCGCAGGTGGCGATCCTACTCGGGTGCGCGTTTGCGATCGACCGGATCGGACGCCGGCGCTGGGCGACCGCCTGCTTCGTCGTCGGCGCGGTGCTGCTGGCGACACTAGGCTCCTTCGCGTCCGGCTCGGTCGCCGCCGTGATCGTTCTCGTCACCCTCAGCTACGGCGTCGTCGGCTCGGTCAACGCTGTGCTGTATCTCTACACGCCGGAGGTCTACCCGACCCGCATGCGCGCCATCGGCACAGGCTCGGCAACCTGCTGGCTGCGGCTGGCCTCCGCCGCCGGGCCCCTGCTCGTGGGCTACTTCGTGGCGGAACGCGGCACCGGCGCAGTATTCATCATGTTTGCCGCCGCGGGGGTCATAGGGGCTCTGGCGGCGACGTTCATGCTCGAAACGCGCAACCGGCGCCTCGAAGACATCGCCCCGTAGCCAGCAGCGACCCGGGTACCGATTGGGGTACACTGCGCGTCATATTCGGAGGAAACGCGGAGGAGACGCGGAGGAGACGTAATGTCCAGAAAACCGTCCGTGGATCGTCGGAACTTTCTGAAGGGTGCCGCAGTGACCGGCGCCGCGGCGCTCGTGCCCGATGCGGTTTCGGGAGCCGCGCCCGCAGGGCTACCTCAGGCGGCGCCAGCCCAAGGTGGTGGACCTGCGACGGCCCCGGTGGCGGCCCGCGAAGTCGACCCCGCGGTCGAGGTCGAGGCGACCACGACAGATCGGCCTGGCGGCGACTTCATGGTGGACGTCATCAAGTCGCTCGACTTCGAATACGTCGCGTCGAACCCCGGCTCGAGCTTCCGCGGCATCCACGAGTCGATCATCAACTACGGCAACAACCAGGCGCCTGAGTTCCTGACCTGCTGTCACGAGGAATCGTCGGTCGCGATGGCCCACGGCTACTTCAAGATCGAGGGCAAGCCGATGGCGATCCTGTGCCACGGGACGGTCGGCCTCCAGCACGCGGCGATGGCGATCTACAACGCGTACTGCGACCGCGTGCCGGTGTACATCCTCGCGGGCAACCACCTGGATGCGACGATGCGGCGGCCCGGCGTGGAATGGGCGCATAGCGTGCAGGACGCGGCCGCCATGGTCCGCGACTTCGTCAAGTGGGACGACGTGCCCGCCTCGCTGCCGCACTTCGCCGAGTCGGCCGTGCGCGCCTACAAGATCGCGATGACGCCGCCGATGATGCCGGTCGTCGTCGTCATCGACGGCGGCCTCCAGGAAGATCCGATCGCGCCGGACGTGGCGTCGCGGCTACGCGTGCCGAGGCTCACGGTGGCGACCCCACCCCAGGGCGATTCGGGGGCCGTCGCCGAAGCCGCACAGCTGCTCGTCAACGCGGAGAACCCGGTCATCGTGGCCGACCGCGCCGCGCGCACGCCGGCCGGCATCGCGCTGCTGGTGGAGCTGGCCGAGACGCTGCAGGCGCCCGTGATCGACCGGCGCGGGCGGATGAACTTCCCGTCGCGCCATCCGCTCAACCAGACCGAAAGTGCCGGCCAGCTGATTGCGAACGCCGACGTGATCCTGGGTCTCGAGCTATTCGACTTCTGGGGAACGGTGTCCGCCATGCGCGATGCGCTGCACCGAACCTCCAGGTCTCGCACCAGGCCTGGCACGCGGCTGATCAGCATTACCGCGTCCGACCTCTTTACGAAGAGCAACTTCCAGGACTTCCAGCGGTATCCAGAGGTGGATGTGGCGATGGCCGCCGACGCGGAGGCCACGCTCCCGGCGCTCACCGAAGCCTGCCGGAGACTTGTCACCGACGATCGGCGCCGCGCCTTCGGCGAGCGCCGGCAACGACTGGATGTGGCGCATGTCCGCGGACGGGAGGCGGCGCGCGCCGCGGCGGCGTACGCGTGGGACGCGACGCCGATAAGCACGGCTCGCCTGACCGCCGAGCTCTGGGCGCAGATCAAGAACGAAGACTGGTCGCTGGTGTCCGAGAGCGGCAACACCAGCGGCTGGGTGTATCGCCTGTGGGACTTCGAACGGTACTATCACCACATTGGCGACTCCGGCGGCGCGGGCGTCGGCTACGGTGCGCCGGCCGCAGTGGGCGGTGCGCTCGCCAACAGGAAGCAGGGACGGCTCTCGGTGAACATCCAGGCCGACGGCGACTTCCTCTACGCGCCCGGCGTCTGGTGGACGGCCGCGCATCACCGGATTCCGCTGCTCTCGGTGATGCACAACAACCGCTCCTACCACCAGGAGGTCATGCACATCCAGCGGATGGCCAACCGGCACAACCGCGGCGTCACGCGTGGGCAGATCGGATCGGCGATCGACAATCCGAACGTCGATTTCGCAAAAATCGCGGAGGGAATGGGCGTCCACTCGCAGGGGCCGATCGCCAACCCGAACGATCTCGGGCCGGCGATCCGGCGGTCGCTCGAAGTCGTGAAGAATGGTGAGCCGTCGCTCATCGACGTGGTGACGCAACCGCGGTAGGAGATCGCGTGATGAAGAGCTGGATGTTCCTCGGGGTGCTGGTGTTCGCGGCGGCCATCGCTACTGCTCAGACCCCGTCAACCGCCCCGCCGGCCGCCTCGCCGCAGGCAGAAACAGCCCAGGCGCCGGCCGGCAACGCGGACGCCGGTAAGAAGCTGTACTCCAGCCACGGCTGCTACGCGTGCCACGGCCTCGAGGGCCAGGGGGGTGTCGCCGGTCCGAGAATCGCGCCGCGACCGCTTCCGGTGGCGGCGTTCAGGGCGTTTATCCGGCGGCCGCCGAACCAGATGCCGGCGTACACCGAGCGCCTCGTGTCGGACGTGAACCTTGGGCACATCCACGCGTTTCTTTCGTCGCGCCCGACGCCGCCGCCGGTCGAGAGCATTCCTCTGCTTCAGGAGTAGAGGCGGTTTCATAACCGCCAGGCGGGTCCTACTGCAGGCCGCTCCGGATCCCTTCGATGAACGTGTCGATGTTCTTGCGGGCAATCCGGTCCAGGAGGCCCTGAGGACCGAAAGCCGCCAGCTTGCCGGAGATGGTCACGTCGCCCTGCCAATGGACGATGGTCTCCCCTGCCTCAGCCGACTCGAGCGTGAAGCTCGTCACCATATCCACCGCGCTGGCGAGACCGGTGCCCTTGCCGACGACGGTCGTGCTTATCGGGGGCTGACGGTCCTTGATCGCGAGCTTCATGACCAGGTCGCCTTTGATGTGCGACACGCCGACGCGCGCGGTCACGGTGAAGTGATCGGTATCCTCGATAACGACGTTTTTCACGTCCGGCATGTGCCGGCTCACCGTCGCCGGATCGGTCAGGAAGGCGTAGACGTCAGGTCGCGCCGCATTGACCGTGAATTCGCCGTCCAGCCGCATGCTGATCCTCTCTAGGGGCGCAGGGTCGCCACCGCTCGGCCGCGAGCCCGGTCCATGGCGACAGCAAACGCGCGCCTGAAGAGCACGCCGGCGAGATGGCGCTTGTAGGCCACCGAGCCTCGCGTATCGGCAAACGGCTCGGCCGACTCGCGGACGAGCCGCTCCGCTTCGCCGAGCAGCTCGTCGGAGACGCTGCCCGAGGCGCTACCCGAGACCGTCTTCCCCTGCAGCAGCGACTCGGCGGGCGGCGCCCGCAGCGGCGTGGGACCGAGGGCTCCCAGCGTCACCGCCACCGACCGGCAAGATTCGCGCTCGTCGAGGCCGACCTGCACGCCGACGCTGGCCACGGCGAAGTCCCCGGCCCGCTTCTCGAACTTCACGTAGGCGCCGCCGCCCGGCTGGCGCGGAATCGCCACCGAGACTTCCGTCACCATCTCGTTCGCGCCAAGCTGCGTGGTGTACGCGTCGACGATGAACTCGCTGAGCGGCGTCACCCGAACGCCGCCAGGGCCGGCAATCGTGACAGCCGTATCGAGTGTCAGGAGCGCGGCGGGCCAGTCGCCCGCAGGGTCGGCATGCACCAGGCTGCCGGCGACGGTCCCGCGGTTGCGGACCTGCACGTCGGCGGTCAGGTTCGCGGCATCCAGCATGATCGGCACATGCTCGCGGACGAGTGGCGACGCCGCGATATCCGCGTGCCGGCACAGCGCACCCATGACGAGCCGCTCGCCTACGCGTCTGAGCCCGGTCAAGGTCTCGATGCCGTTGACGTCCACCACGTAGCGAGGGCAGGCGATCCGCAACTTCATCATCGGCAGGAGGCTCTGCCCTCCCGCGAGAATCTTGGCGTCGTCGCCGTGCCGCGCCAGAAGCGCCAGCGCTTCGTCCACGGTCCGGGGTGAGAAATATTCGAATTCGGCGGGGTACACTCAACGCTCCCGATGAAAATCGACGTCTTCAACCACATCATCACGCCCCGCTATCGCCAGGCGCGGCTGAAGGCCGCGCCCCCGCAGATGCGCCTGCAGGATCAGGAGCGCGTCATGCCGGCGCTCTTCGACATCGACGCCCGGTTCCGGGCGATGGACACCGCCGGCGACGGATACGTGCAGATCATCAACACGGCGAACCCACCGGTCGAGAACATCGCCGGCCCGGCCGAGGCGCTGGAACTCTCGAGAATCGCGAACGATGAGATGGCGGAGCTGGTCTCCCGCTTTCCAGAACGATTCGTCGGCGCCGCCGCCTGCATTCCAATGCTCGACGTCGATGCGGCGCTCGGCGAGCTCGATCGCGCCATCGGACAGCTTGGTTTCCGCGGCGTCCAGATCTACACCGACATTCAGGGACAGCCGCTCGACGACCCGCGCTTCGCTCCGATCTTCGACAGAGTCGCGACGCTCGATATTCCAGTACTGCTGCATCCGGTTCGTGCCTCCGACCGCCCCGACTACCCCTCTGAGGACGGGAGCCGCTTCGACTCCTGGCGCATCATCGGCTGGCTGTACGACACGGTGGCCGCGATGACGCGACTCGCCTTCTCCGGTGTCTTCGATCGGCACGCGGACATCAAAATCGTCACGCACCACCTTGGCGGCTTCGTGCCCTACGCTTCCGAGCGCATTCGCGAGGGGTACGACAAGTGGCTCAAGGCCGCGGGTGCCCGCAACGAGCCGGTTCTCCTCCGTAAACATCCGTACGACTACTTCCATCAGTTTTACGCCGACACCATCACGATCGGCTCCGCTCCAGCGCTGCGGTGCGGTCTCGACTTCTTCGGCACCGACCGCGTGATGTTCGCCACCGACATGCCGTTCGACACGCAGGGCGGACTCAAGTACGTCGACGTGGCGCTCCAGGCCATGCGAGAGCTCGACGCCTCCCCCGCCGACAAGGCGAAGATCTTCGAACACAACGCGCGGAGAGTATTTCGTCTCCCCTAACGAGTCTTGAACGCGCGGAACGACGAGCAGTGGCGGCATGTGCGGAGAAAAAGCCGTTCTTCAAGGTTACGTTATGGCTTTGTTCGGAGTCACATGGCGACGCTGGTCGGCGTTCATCAACTGCCATACTCGCTCCGGCGACAGCGGCAGGTGCCGCACTTTCACACCAAGGGGCGACAGCGCATCCTCGACCGCGCTCGCAATCGCGGCCGGAGACGGAATCGCGGCGCCCTCTCCTGCCGCTTTCTGACCGAGCGTCGTGAACGGATCGGGCACCGGGTAGTGCTCGATCTCGATCTTCGGCGTTTCCAGCGTGGTCGACTTGCCGTAGTCGAGCAGCGTCAGCGTCAGCAACTGCGCATCGTCTCCGTAGACAAAGCCTTCGCCGAGCGCCACGGAGATGCCGTGCGCCGCAGAGCCGTAGATCTGACCGTCCACAACCGACGGATTGATCAGCGTGCCGTTGTCGCTGACGATGACGTAGCGCAGGACGCGCACGCGCCCGGTCTCGCGATCGACCTCCACGACCGCCGCATGGGCCGCGGATGAAAATGTGTACTGGGCACGGACGCGGCCCTGCATATCGGGCAGCATCAGCGGATTGGCGTGCGGGTGGCTGTGGTAGTAGGTCGCCTCGAGCCCGCCCTCGAACCCCGGAGGCATCAGCGCCTGGTTCGCGTAGGCGACCTTCCCGAGCTCGGCAAACGTGACCTGTGCGCCGTCGGCGCGCACAACGCCGTCCTCGATGTACAGCGAGCGCTTCTCCGCCTTCAGCAGGTGCGCGGCAAGCGTGCAAACCTTGTCGCGCAGGCGGATCGCCGCACCGTGAACGGCACCGACGTCATAGAGATGGAAGTTGTTGCCGCTGTTGGAGGAGGAGATGCCCCATGGCGACAGCGCGGAGTCAAAGGTCCCCGACATCCCGACCCGCTCCGGCTTCACCCCCAGGACGTCGGCAACGATCTGAGACGCCGTCGTCTCGTGCGACTGTCCGCAACTCGGCGAACCGAGCGTGAAGACGACCGAGCCGTTTTTCTCCAGCTTGACCGTCGCGCCCTCCACCCCGCCCGAGCCAGGCATCTGCTTCGATTCGGGGAAGATCGCCATGTCCCGCGCCGCATTCCTGCCGCCAGGCTCGACGCCGATCACGACGCCGATCCCGAGCAGCCGACCCTTCCCGCGTTCGGCCGCCTGGCTGCGCCGCACGCCGTCGTAGCCGACGTTCGCGAGCGCCTTGTCGAGAAGCGTCTGGTAATCGCCGCTGCCATGGATATTGCCGTTGGGCGTCGTATACGGAAACTCGTCCGCGCCAATCAGGTTGCGACGGCGCACCTCGATGGGATCCAGCGCGAGTTCCTGGGCGACACGATCCATGACGCGCTCCCAGACGAAGCACATTCCCGGTTTGCCGATGCCGCGGTTGGGCACGACCGGGCACTTGTTCGTGACGACGGACCGCCCCTCCAGCCGCAGGTGCTGAACCTTGTAGGTGTTGAAGAGGTTGTTCAGCTTGTTGGTGAAGTGGATCGTCAGCGTGCTGATCGACCCCCCAACGTCGTCGGTGTCGAGAATCCTGAGCCCCAGCACCTCGCCATCCGACTTGACCGCGGCCTCGACGTCAAACTCCTGCTCGCAGGAGTGCCCGCCCGCCATCATGTGCTCGCTCCGGTCTTCGATCCACTTCACGGGGCGACCGGTCTTGACCGCCATGAGCGCGGTCAGCACCGCGTATTTCCGAATGAGATGAATCTTCTGACCGAACCCGCCGCCCACGTCCGGGACGATGACGCGAACGGTGTCGATGCCGAGCGCTTCGGTGATCGCGTCGTAGATGACATCCGGAGACTGGGAGTTGCACCAGATCGTCAAGCGCTCGGGCGAGTGCTCCGCCAGGCAGGCAAACGGCTCGAGCGGCGTGGAGCTGTAGCGGTGAATCTTCAGGTTCTCGCGGACGATCCGGTCGGCGCCCCGAAACGCACCGTCGACGTCTCCGTACGCGACATGGCCCTGCCACGCGACGTTGCTTCCAAGCTCTTCGTAGATGAGCGGAGCCGACGCACTGGCTGCAGCCTCCGTACTGGCAACGGCGGGTAGCGGCTCGTACTCCACCTCGATCAGATCCAGGGCGTCCTCGGCCCTCTCCCGCGTGTCGGCAGCAACAATCGCCAGCGGTTCGCCAACGTATCTGGCCTTGTCGATCGCGCCGGCGTACTCCGCGATCGGGACACGCAGCCCGGCCGCGTACCGCCCGGGCTTGAACGGCCGGGTCAGCCGCTTCACCTCGGCGGGCGTCACGACGCCCTTCACGCCAGGAAGTCGCGCCGCCGCCTCTCCCTGTACGGATGCAATGCGTGCGTGGGCGTACGGGCTCCGCAGAATGCACGCGTGCAGCATCCGCGGCCGCACGAGATCATCCACGAAACGCCCGCGGCCGGTCACGTGCCGCGGCGCCTCCTTGCTGCGTGCGCTTCGCCCTACGTGTGTGTCGCGTTCCATTGCCGAAGCCGCGTGGCCGCTTGCTTCACGGCCTCCACGATTTGCACGTACCCGGTGCACATGCACAGGTTGCTCGAGAGGTCGTGCCGGATCTCCTCCTCAGTCGGATCTGGATTGCGACTGAGGAGCGCGTGACTCGCCATCACGAAGCCCGGCGTGCAGAAACCGCACTGCAGGGCAAAACCGTTCACGAACGCCTCCTGAATCGGATGCAGCGTGCCGTTCTGCGCCAGTCCCTCGATCGTCGTCACCTCGCGGTCGTGCGCCTGCACCGCCAGCATGAGGCAGGACTTGACGAGCGAGCCATCCACCAGCACCGAGCAGGCCCCGCACTCGCCGACGACGCAACCGACGTGCGTACCCGTCAGTCCAAGCTGGTCGCGCAGGAAATGCACCAGCAGCGTGCGTGGCTCGACCTCACCCTCACAGGATTCACCGTTGACCGTCAGCCTGACGGCTGTCTTCATCACATCCCTCCCAGGCGTCGGAGCAGCACGCCTGCCGGCAGCGGGATGTGCAGCACGCGATCGAACAGTCCGTAGACGAACATCCAGGACACCAGCGCGTAACCGCCGGCCACGAGCGGCGACTGCCGCGCGACGGCCAGGAGATACGCGACCGCGAAGAGCGGCACCGTGACGAGCGCGCCCAGCAGCCACAGCATCAGGAAGAAACCGGCCATCCAGCCGGCGGCTGCCGTCCACTCCCCGCGCGAGGCCGTGGCGAACACTTCAGGAAGATCGGCGTGGAGATCGCTAGGGAGATCGGTGCGGAGATCGGCAGGGCCGCCCGCTGCCTCGACGGGCGAGCCTGGCCGGACCCGCCCGACGGACGCCCCGAGCTTCACGAGCGCCAGCCCGACCAGCAGCGAGCCCGTCACGAGGGGAAACACGCTGGTCCGAAACGGCCATGAGGACGCCTGGTATATCACCCAGGCCCCGGCGGCGAGGAACCCGAGCGTGATCGGAACGTCCGCCCGCGCGGGCACCGAACGCGGCAATCCGAGACCGCTACGCCGGCTACGCACCAGCGGCCACACCAGGCCGGCGACCGTGATCGCCGCAAACGCGACGACGAGCGGCCGGGTGAGCCAGCTCCACTCGTAGAGCGAATAGGACAGGAAGAGGTACCGCTCGGCGATGTCGCCCAGGACGAGAGCGAGCAGGAGCGGCGCGCGCGGCCAGTCCCACCGGATCGCGGCGATGCCGACGACTGTCGCCCCCAGCATGAGGACGATGTCAGCCAAGCTGTTGTGCGCCGTGTACGCGCCGAACGCGACGAGCACCATCAGGAACGGCACCAGCAGCCTGGCCTGCAGATACGTGAGCCGGACGAGCTGATTGAGAAACATGAACGACACCGAGACCGCAATGATGTTGGACAGGACGATGATCCACACCATGGCGTAGGTGACGTCCAGGTTCCGTGTCAGCATGTCCGGTCCGGGCACGAGCCCCTTGAGCAGGAAGACGCTCAGAAGAATCGCCATCGAGATGCTGCCGGGAATGCCGAACGCCACGGTCGGGATGAGATTGCCACCTTCGCGTGAGTTGTTCACCGCGCCGGCCGCGATCACGCCCTCAATGTTGCCCTTTCCAAACGTCTCGGGATGTTTCGACGTGTGCCGCGCGTGCGCGTAGGCCACGAACTGTGAGACCGCGCCGCCCATTCCTGGGATCACGCCGATGCCCAGCCCGATCGCACTCGCGCGGAGTATCAGCCACCAGCGGCCGATGGCGTCGCGCACGCCCTGCATGACGCCGGCCACCCGCTCGTCGGTGCGACGCTCGGCGATGCTGCGCTTCGTCATCATCAACTGGAGCACTTCAGCGCCGCCAAACAGCCCCACCACCACCGGCACCACGCTGATACCTTCCCACAAATACAGCTGCCCGAACGTGAACCTCGGGATGCTGCTCTGCGGATCGAGACCGACCAGCGCGAGCAGGAATCCGAACGCCGCCATGAGGAATCCTTTGACCAGGTTCCGTCCGGCCAGCGAAACGATGAAGCTCAGGCCGAGCACCGTGAGCATCAAGAACTCCGGCGGCCCCAGTTGCAGCACGACCGGTCGAATAACGGGCACCGATATCGCCAGCACCAGCGCGCCCACCAGCGCGCCGATGAGCGAGGAGAACAGCACCGCGCCGAGCGCTCGACCAGCCTCACCGCGGCGGGTCATCGGATGGCCGTCCAGGACTGTCGCCGCGGATGTCGCCTCTCCCGGAATGCCGAAGAGGACCGACGTGATGTCTCCGCCCGTGGCGGTCACGGCGTGCATCCCGAGCAGGAACGCAAACGCCGAGATCGCGTCCATCGGGTAGACGAACGGCAGCATCATCGCGAGCGTGGCAGCGCCGCCGAGGCCGGGGAGAATGCCCACGACAAGACCGACGGCGATCCCCACGAGCATGATGCCGAGCGTGTGGGGCGCCAGCACCTGCAGGAGGGCGGAGAAGAAGATGTCCACTCAGTACTCGGTGGCCTAGTGGACCATCAGTCCTTCTTGTCGAGGGGGGTGATGCCCTTGCCCGTCGTTTCCCCGTCAACCGCCCCCGACGGGATCACAGTATCCGGCAGCGGGAAGCGAGGATCGGCGAACAGTTCCCTCCACTTGGCCACCGTGTCACGGACACGCGCGGGGCTCGCCTGCGCCACGCGGGGAAACGTCTCTCGCTTCTCGAACGGGCGGCAGGCATCAATGAGCGCGCGGCTGTTGTAGGGCACGGCCGGGTTCTCGAGCATCGGGTCCACCTTGCTGCCCCACGACTTGCGCATGATCTCGATGTCCTCCGACGGCTCGCACCGCGTGCTCATGGCCCACAGCACCTCCTCCAGATTCATCGGATCCACATCGTCATCGACGACGATGACGAAGCGGTTCATATAGGCGGCGGCCTGGCACTGTGCGGCGATGTAACCCGCCTGGCGCGAGTGGCCGCAGAAGCCCTGCTTGATCGAGACGACGACCAGTAGCCGTCCACCACCTGTCTCGTGGGCCCACACGCCGCGCACATCGCGCACGCCGACTTTTGCGAGCTCGTCCTGGATCATCGCGGACTTCAGAAGCGCCCGCATGTAGGAATAGTCATTCGGCGGCTTGCCCGGCGGGGTACCGAGGATAATCGGGTCGTTGCGGAAGTACATCCGCTCGATGTCGAGCGTGGGCACCGGACGAAGGGACCCCGAGTAGTAGCCGGTCCATTCGCCGAAGGGCCCTTCGTGGAGCACACGGTCGGGGCGGATCCACCCCTCGACCACGATCTCGGCGCCGGCCGGCATCGGCAGGCCCGTCACCTCGCCGCGAACGACCGGTATCTTCTCGCCGACCATCGCCCCTGCGTACGCGTACTCGCTGATCGTGTTCGGCACCTCGGTGCCGGCGACCATCAGCAACAGCGGGTCGTGGCCGAAGGAAGCGAGCACCGGCGCCTTCCCCGCCTTGGCGAACCAGCGGTCGTACTGGGCGCGCCCCTGCTTACCGGCTTCGGCGTTGATGGTGGCCGATCGGCCATCCTCCTGGATCATCATCCGGTAGGCGCCGACGTTGATCCGTCCGGAATCCGGATCGCTCGTCACGACCGCGACGCCGGTGCCGATGTAGCGGCCGCCGTCGTGCTCGTGCCATCGCGGCGCCGGGAAACGCGTGAGGTCGACGTCGCGGCCGTCGACCACGTTCTCCAGGATCGGCCCGGTCTTCACGAACTCCGGCTCGAAGCGTGGCGAGTCTGCCTCCCACTGAAGCGGCTTGCCCCGAAGCGCCTGGACGAGGGCGGCTGTGTCGAGGTTGTCGTCGAGTCCGAGCGTCACCGCCATGCGGCGCGCGTTGCTGACCGAGCCGGTCAGCACACGGTGGCCGCCCGGGTAGCCGACGATGTCGTCGAAGAGGAGCGCCGCGGACGGCTTGCGGCGATAGTTGATCTCGGAAATCGTGCCGATCTCCAGGTCCCAGTGGGCGCCCGAAACGTGCTGCAGCTCCCCCAGGCTTTCGATGCGCGCGATCCACGCGCGCAGGTCGGCCGGCCTGCTCATAATCCACTACTCCGTCTCTGCCACCTGCCAGTGTCGAAGCGAACCCTCACGTCTAGTGTCCCGTCCCCGCGAATCGTGGCATAACTCCCTGGCGGGGCATCCCGACTGGCTGCGTTGCTCCTCGCTCACATACTCCCGGTATTCTCACTCGTCGCGCCTTGCCAGCCGGGCGCCGCGCTCCGGGATTTACGCCGCGATTCGCGGGGACGGGACACTAGGGCTGGATGATGCGACGGTACTCTGCCGCGATCGCGGGCGGCGTGGCCAGCACCTCGCTGAGGATCTGCTGAATCTGGTCCGCATCCTTCGGCTGGAACTCGAGCTTCATGGCGCCGGCTTCCTCGAGGAAGACCGGATCGCGGTACGTCGCCAGGAGCGCGGCGCGCAGCACCTCCACGCGGTCCGCCTCCACCCCCGGCGGGAGCGCGAACGGCTTGGCCATGGCGCCCGGGGCGTCCACCAGCCGCAGCAGCGTCCGGCTGTCTTCGTCCCGCGCAAACTCCAGCGCCAGCGGCACGTCCGGCAGGTCCGTGTGCCGCTCGGCGCCGTTCTGGACGAACACGCGCACGTACCCATCGTCCAGCCACTGTCCCGACGCCGACCGTACCGACTCCCAGCCCAGGCACATCCCCTGTAGCTCTCCGCGTTCGACGCCCACGCGCACGTCGTTGGTCGTCGGGTAGCCTGCCACCGCCCTCAGGCTGGCGCCGGTGGCCGCCGCCAGCACGCGCGGCGCATCATACGTATTCGAACCTGGGCCCGTCCCGCCGACTGCGATCGGCGTCGCGCGGCCGACCATGTCCTTGAAGTCGGTGACCGGCGCGTCGGTGCGCACGATGCACACGTTCGGGTCGTCGTAGGAGCTGCCCAACCAGTTGAACTCCCGTAGGTCGAAGTTGACGCCTTCGCCGCCGGTCAGCTGGTTCATCATCTGTGCCTCGTGAAAGAGGCCGATGACCGTGCCGTCCTTCGCCGCGGCGCTGAAGACATGATTGGCCGCCACCAGACCACCGCCACCCGGCATGTTGACGACGATGACGGTGGGCGTGCCGGGGATGTACCTGGCGATATGGCGCGCGACCAGGCGGGCCGTCGTATCGAAACCGCCGCCCGCGCCGGAGCCAACGATGATGCTGACGGTCTTACCGCGGTAGAAGTCGCCAGCCGGCGACTGGCCCGTATCGACCTCGGACTGGACGCAAGAAGCGGCGCACAACACTACGCACAACGCGGCCAGCAGACCGACACGCGCACGACCGACTATCCGCAACACGCGGTCTAGGGTATATCAACCGATTGAAGCGAGCGAATGCGATAGACGCGGAAGGCATCCCTCTTAGCCGCCGCGTCGGTCGCGACGCGCACGCCGCTGGGCGTTGCGGCGCTCGATACGACCGGGCGGGTCATGGCGCTCCTGGCGGCGATTGTCCCTTGTTCGGCGTTCCCCACCCGTTCGCCGCTCTGGCTGGCCTGTCGTCTTGGGTCCGTCTGTCATCTCAGCTCCCGACAGCGCTAGGTCGCACACTGGCGCCGTATGCCGTATGTAGCTACCGCTTCCAACGCATTCTTGGAAGATACGCATGCGCAGAATCGCGCTGCTGATTGTACGCTCATTCTTGGACCCGGCCCGTGGATCGATCGCGCACAAAGGCCCACGAACTGGGGTTAAGATAGGCACCGCCTCCGACAGACGTCCTGGGAGGCACGCGCAAGGTTGCGATGCTGGTTGTCGCGTTTGCCGGCGCCGCCACGGCGGACCCGCTGACTGAAGGAGATCCATGATGAAACGTGCACTTACGATGATTCTCGGGTTGTTTCTGCTCGGACTGGTGAGCGTTTCGCACTCGCCCATCGCATCGGCGCAATCCGCTGCCGGTTGGACGACGCTGCTCGACGGCTCGAACATGGACGGGTTCACGCCGCTCGGCGACGCCAACTGGCGGGTGGTCGAGGGCGCCGTGCAGGCCGACAGCGGCGGCGGGTTTCTGGTGTCGAACGCGTCCTACGGCGACTTCGAATTGCGCGTGGAGTTCTGGGCGTCACCAGACGCCAACAGCGGCATCTTCATCCGCTGCGAGGATCCCGAAGCAGTGGGGGCCACGAGCTGCTACGAAGTCAATGTCTTCGACCAGCGTCCGGACCCGATGTATCGAACCGGCGGCATCGTCAACCTTGCGAAACCGATGGCGATGATCGACGCCGGCAACCAGTGGAACACGTACGAGATCACCGCCAAGGGCCCGCAACTCATGGTGCGGCTGAATGGGACGCAGACGGTGAATGTGGAGGACGAACAGTTCGCGGAGGGCCCGTTCGCGCTGCAGTACGGAGCGGGAACCATGAAGTTCCGGAGCGTACAGATCAGGTAGGCCCCGACGGGCCCGCCTGGCCTTGTTCCCGGGAACGATGAGGTGCCAACCGTGCCGAACCGCTGGCTGATTGCGCTTGCCGGCGTCGTTATGCAGGTGGCGCTCGGTGCGGTCTACGCATGGAGTGTCTTTCGGATCCCGCTCACCCAGGCCTACGGCTGGTCGATCGCCGAGGTCACCCTCGCCTTTACGATCGCGATCTTCGTGGTGGGCTTTGCAGCGTTCGCGGGGGGGCTCTGGATGCAACGGGTGGGCCCGAGGCGGGTGGCGCTGGCCGCGGGAGCCCTCTATGGACTGGGCGTCTTCCTTGCCAGCTTTGCAGGCGGCCGGCTCTGGCTGCTCTACTGCTCATACGGCCTGATCGGCGGGGTCGGCCTCGGTCTAGGCTACATCGTCCCGGTAGCCACACTCGTGAAGTGGTTTCCTGACAGACGGGGGATGATTACCGGCGTCGCGGTCACCGGTTTCGGTTGCGGCGCGCTCATCACGGCGCCGCTCGCCACGCGGCTCATCGCGCAAGTTGGCGCCCTGAACACGTTCGCGATCCTTGGAGTCGTGTACCTGGTCGCCGTCATGGGCGCCGCCTGCTTCATGCAAAACCCGCCGGACGGGTACCGCCCGCCAGGCTGGACGCCATCGGCAGCCCAGCAGCAACAGCGTTCGGCCAAGATGTACACGTTAAAAGAGGCGACGAGCACCTGGCAGTGGTACGGCCTGTGGACGCTGCTGTTTCTCAACACCACCGCGGGGATCGCGCTCATCTCGCAGGCCGGGCCAATGGCCCAGGAGATCGCGAACGTCACACCGGCCACCGCGGCTGGCCTGGTAAGCGTGATCGCCATCGCCAACGGGGCAGGCCGTTTCCTGTGGGCGTGGCTGTCGGATTTCATCGGCCGCCGGCACGTGTTTCTCATGATGTTTCCCATTCAGGCGGTCATTTTTGCGATCCTGCCCTCCGTCGAGAGCTTCGCGGTCCTGACGGTACTAGCCTGCCTGGTACTGCTCTGTTACGGCGGCGGGTTCGGGACCATGCCCGCCTTCGTCGCCGACTATTTCGGCGCCGAGAACGTGGGGTCGATCTACGGTCTGATGCTGACGGCGTGGGGGTTCGCCGGCGTGCTGGGTCCGATGTTGATTGCCAGCCTCCGGCAAAGCTCGGGGCAATACAACGAAGCGCTGTACATGATCGCCGGGCTGATGTTCCTCAGCACAGCGATTCCGGTGTTTGTTGGGGCGCCGGCTCGTGGCACGCATCCCCCACAGGGCGCCCCGGCAAAGGTTGCGTAACCAGACATGCAGATCTTCGGCATCGGACGGCAGAAGCCGCACCACTACCTCGAGATGGCCGGAGTCGCCTGGGAGAACCGCGATCAACTGCCGTTCGCCTGGCGCATTCTGAAGGACGGGGTGTGCGACGGCTGCGCCCTGGGTACGTCAGGGCTCTCCGACTGGACGATGGAGGGGGTCCATCTGTGCATGGTCCGCCTGGAGCTGATGCGGCTGAACACCGCGCCGGCCCTCGACCCGTCGATCCTGGCCGACGTCGCCCCGCTCGCCGCCCGCTCGTCCCAGAAGCTCCGTGCGCTCGGCCGACTGCCGGAGCCGATGCTTCGGTCGGCCGGAGACAAGGGATTCAGGGTCATCTCGTGGGATGAGGCGCTCGATCGACTGGCGAAGGAGATGCAATCCATCGACCCGGCCCGCCTGGCCTTCTATCTCACGTCGCGCGGCACCACCAACGAGGTCTACTACGCGGCGCAGAAGGCAGCGCGTTTTTTCGGGACCAATCACGTGGACAACTCGGCGCGGCTGTGCCATGCAGCGTCGACGGCCGCCATGAAGGCGACGCTGGGGCACGGGGCATCGACCTGCAGCTACGCCGACTGGCTCCATGCCGACCTGATCGTCCTGTTCGGCTCCAACGTGGCGAACAACCAGCCGGTCACCACCAAGTATCTGCACGCAGCCAAGAAAAACGGTGCGCAGATCGCGGTGGTCAACCCCTATCGCGAACCGGGGCTCGAGCGGTACTGGATCCCGTCGATTGCCGCCAGTGCGCTGCGCGGCACGGCACTGGCCGATCACTGGTTCGAGGTCGAGGCCGGCGGCGATCTGGCCTTCCTGAACGGGGTCCTCCGAGCTCTGGTCGAGCTTGGCGGCGTGGACGAAGTGTTCGTTCGTGAACGGACCCTGGGGTTCGACGAGGCCCGCGCACGGGTCGAGGCGATCGACTGGGATCAGATCGAGCGTCGTAGCGGCATGTCGCGGGATCGGATCGTCGCCTTCGCCCGTCTGCTGATCGACCGGCCGAATACCGTGTGCGTCTGGTCCATGGGATTGACCCAACACGTGCACGGCGCCGACACCATCAAGGCACTCGTCAACGTCGGCCTCGCGCGAGGCCTGTTCGGACGGCCGAACCGCGGTCTTGTCCCCATCCGCGGCCATTCTGGTGTGCAGGGCGGCGCCGAAGTCGGTTGCACTCCGAAAGTGGACCGTGAAACCGCGGCGCGGTGGGCGAACGTCTGGGGCTTCCCGGTCCCTGACACGCCCGGATGGACGGCCACCGAAATCGTCGAACACAGCGCGCGCGGGGATATCGACCTGCTCTGGATGGTTGGCGGCAACTTCCTCGAGACGCTGCCCGACATCGACCGCTCGACCGACGCGCTCAGACGGCCGCGGCTGCGCGTCCATCAGGACATCATGGTGTCCTCCTCCATGCTGGTCGACGGCACGGACGTGCTCCTGCTGCCGGCCGCGACGCGGTATGAATCGCCCGGCGGCGGCACGGAAACCTCGACCGAGCGACGGATCATTTTTTCACCAGAGATCTCCGGCCGACGGATCGGGTCTGCCAAGCCGGAGTGGTGGGTATTCCGCGAGGTCATGAGGCGGGCGTATCCCGACGGCGAGCGGGTCGTCGGGCTTGGCGATGCCACGGCCATTCGGCAGGAGATTGCTCGCGCGGTGCCGCTCTACCAGGGAATCGAGACGCTCAGCGCGAAAGGCGATCAGGTGCAGTGGGGCGGGCGCACGCTCTACGCCGACGGCCGCTTCGCGACATCCGATGGCAGGGCGCATTTCGCGCTGGTCCCGGTCGGACCGGGCCCACCGAGCGGCGCCGACACGTTCTCCGTGTCGACTCGCCGAGGCAAGCAGTTCAATTCGATGGTGCAGCGTCACGTGGATCCGCTCACGGGCGCCGGCCGCGACGATATCTTGATCAGCGCAGAAGACATGGCGCGGCTGCGGCTCGACGAGGGCGCGACCGTGCGATTGCGATCGGCGTCCGGTGCGTTCAGTGGAAGGCTGAAACAGGCTCCCATCAAGCCTGGCAACCTGGAGGTGCGCTGGCCCGAAGGCATGCCGCTCCTGTCGAGCTCCGCCATCGACCCCGACTCGATGGAACCGGACTACAACGCGGCCGTCACGATCGAAGCGGTCGGATAGCGGCGGCGACCTAGCACCAAAACGACTAGAATGTCTCTGTACGCACTTAATTACTGGGCCGGCGATCCGCGCGGCTGCGTGGGATGACGTATGAGTGTTAGGCGGTTGGTGTTACTGGTGGTGCTGATGGCGTTGTTTTGGAGCCATCCAGCGCTGGCCCAGGTCGATCTGACCGGGCTGTGGCGTCCGTTCTCCCGCGACGAGGACGGCAGCGGCATGGACGGCGACTATGCCGGCCTCCCGCTCAACGCGGCCGGACGGTGGCGAGCCCAGAGCTGGGCGCCCGAGAACTTCGAAGTCCCGGAATGGGTGTGCCGGCCGCACGCGTGGGACTTCTCTCTGGAAGCGGGCGCGGCGCGGTTGCGCTGGCTCGCGGAGATCGACGACCCTACGCAGCGGCTGATCGCCTTCCACGGGCGGCTGACGATGCGCGAGCAGGAGACGACGATCTGGATGGACGGCCGGCCCCGCCCGCCGGATTACGTGCGGCACAGCTGGAGCGGCTTCTCGACCGGGGTCTTCGAGGGGAACACGCTTGTCCAGACGGCGACGCATCTCAAGGAGGCGTACATCCGGCGCTCGGGACCGATGCGCAGCGACCTGGCAACGGTGCGCACGCGCTGGAAGCGCTTTGGCGAGTACCTGCGGGCGACCGTCATCATTTACGACCCGGTCAACCTGGAAGAACCGTACGTGCGCACCTCGCTGATCTGGGTGAACGACCCCAACCTCATCATGCCGGCCTACCCCTGCGAAGAGGCGACCGAGACGGTCATCGCGCCCGGCACGGTGCCGCACTACCTGCCGGGGCAGAACCTGCTGCCGGGCCAGGATCCCGCAGCCACGGATCGGTTCGGGACACCGTTCGAGGCGCGGCTCGGGGGCGCCGAGACGATGTATCCCGAGTACATCGCGACGATGCAAACCCTGCCCCGCCCGGCCGCCGCATCGGCGCCGGAGGGACCGACCGAGCGCGCGCCATGACGCGACCGCTGGCCCGATCGCGCAGAGCGCGGCGGCTGGTCGCGGTGGGGATCGCGGCCGTCGTCTGTTTCGGATGGCTCGCGTCAGCCGAGCGGGTCTACTCCCGGGGCGCGCAGAACAACGTGCCCCAATCTCCGAGCTGGGCCTGGACGCCGGAAATACCCTCGACCGACGACGGGGAGGTCCACATCCTGCCGGTCCGGGGGAACGTGTCCATGCTGGTCGGCGCCGGCGGCAACGTCACCGTACAGGCGGGCGAAGACGGCGTGCTGCTGGTGGATGCCGGCCTCGCCCCGATGAGCGACCAGGTGCTGGCGGCGATACAGACGATCTCGCGCGGTCCGCTGCGGTACATCATCAATACGAACGAACGCGATGCGCACACGGGCGGGAATGACGCGATCGCGGCCACGGGGAGCACCATTCCGTTCCGGATCGCGACCGATGCGCGGGTCTCGGATGGCCGTTTGGGCATGGACCGGGCGTCGGTGATTGCGTATCTCACCGTGTTTCACCGCATGTCGGCGCCGACCGGGCAGGTAGCCCCACGGCCGGAAGCAGCGTGGCCGGACAACACCTACTCGACCGCGCAGAAGAAGCTCTACTTCAACGAGGAGCCGGTGGTGATCCTGCACCAGCCGTCGAATACGGACGGCAACAGCCTGGTGCATTTCCGCCTGGCCGATGTCGTCAGCGTCGGTGACCTGGTGGACCTGACCGGCTACCCGTTCATCGACGTGGAGGCCGGCGGCAGTATTCAGGCGATCGTGGACGGGCTCGACCGGGTCATCACCATCACGGTGCCCAACAGAAAATCGGAGGCCGGTACGCTGGTAGTTCCCGGGCACGGCCGGCTCGCCGATCAGCCGGACGTCGTCTACTACCAGCAGATGGTGGCGATCGTGCGGGACAGAATTCAGGACATGATTGCCCGTGGCCTGACGGTCGAGCAGGTGCAGGCGGCAAGGCCGACGCGGGACTACGACACGCGCTACGGCCGCGAGGCCGGGCCCTGGACGACGGCGATGTTTGTCGAGGCGGCGTACCGCAGCCTCATGCCGTAGCGGGTAAGGAGTTGTACTGATGACACGCAACATCCTGGTGCTCTGTGCAGCCGCGGTCCTCCTGGGAGGCACCGGTCCGCTGTTCGCGCATCACTCGTTCACGGCGGCGTACGACACCACCAAGCGCATGGAGGTCGAAGGCGTCGTGACGGAGTTCGTGTGGCGCAACCCCCATTCGTTCGTGCGGATCGCGGTCACCACCGAGGAGGGCGACACCGAGACCTGGAGCCTCGAGTGGGGGTCGAGCAGCCAGTTGTCGGCCGAGCAGTATCCCGTCACGCGGACGACGCTCAGGGCCGGCGACCGGATCATCGTGGAGGGCCAACCGGGGCGCGATCCGAAGGTCAAGCGGATACGCATCTTCAGCATCACGCGGCCGGTGGACGGCTGGCGGTGGGAGGGCGTCGTCCGGTAAGGACGGCCGCGCCGTCAGGCACAGATGCACAGACACTGGTACAGGCACAGCCCTCGTCGAAGCGTGCGGAGACGCGGCGGATGGGTCGGGCTGCCGGCGCTCGCGCTGCTGGTGTCGATTGCCGTACCTGGCACGGCGGAGGCCCAGGGAGGCGGACGCGCCGGCGGGGCCGGCGCGGCACCGGCCGCGCGCGTCGTCGCCCCGAAGGATCTGACCGGCTACTGGGTATCGGTGGTCGCGGAGCACTGGCATCTGCGCATGCTGGTGCCCCCCCAGGGGGATTTTTCCATGCTGCCGCTCAACGCCGAGGCACGGCGGATCGCCGACCTCTGGGACCCCGCGCAAGAGCCGTCTGGCGACGCGCAGTGCCGGTCGTACGGCGCGCCGACCATCATGCGCGTGCCAGGTCGCCTGCACATCCAGTGGGCGGACGACAACACCCTGCAGATGGATATCGATTCCGGCACGCAGGCACGCCTGTTCCACTTCGGCGGCGCGGAACCAGCCACACAGGCCCCGCAGTGGCAGGGGTACTCGGTGGCCGAATGGGAGGGGGTGCCAGCCGCGGAGCTGCGCGCACGGACGGCCACGAGCGAAGACGATCTGCGGGCCGGGCTGCAGGTGATGACCACACACCTGCGGGCCGGGTACCTGCGCAAGAACGGCATCCCGTACAGCAGCGACGCAACGCTCAAGGAGCACTACGATCGGTTCACGGAGCCCAACGGCGACGATTGGCTCGTCGTCGACAGCATCGTCAGAGACCCCCAGTACCTCACGCAGCCTTACGTCAACAGCGTCGCCTTCAAGAAACTTCCGGACGCCTCCGGCTGGGATCCCACGCCCTGCCGTGCGGACCGGGCACGGTGATCGCCGGCCTGCCTTGGCGGGCCTCCGAGAACCATGAGCACTGAAACTATGGTCAACCTTCGAACGGTCCTTGGCGGTAGTGCATGGGCAATGGCGATGCTGCTCGTGGTGGGTGTGCCGACGAGCGATGCGGGCCAAGGCACGGCGTCCGTCATCGGCACGATCACGGACGAGATCGGCGGCGTGTTGCCGGGCGTCACCGTGACCGCAACCAACAGCGACACCGGAGGCGCGCGGACGGTCGTCAGCAGCGGCCAGGGGCGCTACGAGGTCTCGAACCTGCCGGCCGGGAGCTACGAAGTGCGGGCGGTGCTGCCCGGCTTCAGCAGCGATAGGGTCGCCGTGACCGTCGCTGCCGGTGGGTCGGCGATGGTGGACATGTCGTTGACCATCGCCCCGCTGGCGGAGACCGTCACCGTGACGCGGACCGACCGGGACCTCGCTGCCGTGCCAAGTTCCGTCACCGTCGTGCAGCGGGACCAGATTGAGTTCGCCCAGCGCAGGGCTTCGCTTGATGAGGCGCTTCGCGGTATTCCGGGTCTCTTCGTTCAGAACCGGCGCAACTACGGTCTCTCGGGGGGGATCGGCCTCAGCATCCGTGCGCCGCAGCCGCGGTTCGGTCTGCGCGGGCTGGCGATCATCCAGGACGGGATTCCAATCACGACGGCGGATGGCACGACGGAGCCGGGGAATGTCGACCTCGGGTCGGTCGGCCGGATCGAAGTGATTCGCGGCCCGAGTTCCGTGCTCTACGGCAACTCGGCCGGCGGGGTCATCAACCTGAACACGACGTTCGACACGTCGCGCCCCTTGACGATCACGCCCGACATCCAGTTCGGCAGCTACGGCTACAACCGGCAGCAGGTCAGGGTGGATGGCGGCAACGCCGGCACACAGTTCATGGCGAGTGTCAGCCGGTTCGAGACCGACGGCTTCCGCGAGAACAGCCACGCCGAGATCACCCAGGGGAATATCGTCGTGCGCCGGGAGGTGTCGGCCGCGACTGAGTTCCGCGGCGTGTTCAACCTGTACGACGCGCCGTTCGCCGAGAGCGCCAGCTTCCTCAACGAGGACGACGCCCGCAACAACCCGAGACTGGCCCGAAACGTTGCGCTGGCTCGACACTGGGGCGAGGGGACCAACCAGGGGCAAGGCGGACTGACCGTGGAGCACCGTTTCGGTGCGCAGCTGTTCCGAGCCACCGGCTGGGGAATGTGGCGAAACCTGGACGCGATCGGCGCCTTCCAGAATATCGAGCTGAGCCGAACAGGGTTCGGGTTCCGGTCGGAATATCTTGGAGGGACACAGGCCGGGTCGGTGGGGATCGGGTGGGCAGCGGGGCTCGACATCTCGTCCCAGAACGACGACCGGCAGGAGTTCGGCCAGACACCGCCGACGGTCGCGGGCGGAGATTCGACCAACGGGGCGCTGCGGGTCGACCAGACCGAGGACGTGCTCTCCGCCGGGCCGTTCGCCCAGGTCACCATCGCGCCGCACGACCGTGTGCAGTTCACCGCCGGTGTCCGATGGGACTACTACGATTTCAGCGCCGGCGACCGGAAGCTGGACGACGGCGACCAGTCCGGCGACCGGACCATGAGCGCGATCAGCCCCTCGGTCGGGGTGACGTTTGCCGCGGCGCCCGGGGCGAACATCTTCGCCAACGTGGCGACCGCCTACGAGACGCCGACCACCGTCGAACTGTCGAACACCGAGTCGGGTGACGGCGGTTTCAATCAGGACCTGGATCCCCAGGACCTGCGCAGCTTCGAGGTCGGTGTGCGGGGCCTGATCGAACCGGTACGACTCCGGTACGAGGCGGCAGTCTACGTCTCCACGGTGGACAACGCCCTCGTGACGTTCCAGAACCCCCTCTCGCAGGACTTCTTCCGTAATGCCGGCAAGTCGTCGCGTGATGGCGTCGAGCTGTTGCTCGAGTGGGTGCCCGACGCCAGCTTCAACACCCGGTTCGCCTACACGTATCAGGACTTCCTGTTCGAGCGCTTCGTGACCGGCTCGTCCGACTTCTCGGGAAACATCGAGCCGGGCGCCCCGCCGCACCGGGTGTTCGCCGGGTTCAACTACACCGCGCCGTTCGGGCTGCGGTCGGGCGCGACGGTCCGGTGGGTCGATAAGTACACGCTCAACAATACAAACACTGTCTTCAACTGGGCGTACACGGTGGCGGATCTCCGTTTCGGGTTCGACGGCAGGTGGGGGGACGTGGACGTGCGCCCGTTCGTCGGGATCGACAACCTGTTCAACGAGCGCTACAACTCGTCCGCCATCACCAACGCCTTCGGAGGCCGCTTCTACGAGCCGTCGCCTGGGCGGGAGGTCTACATCGGCCTCACGATCGGTGCCGGCATCCGGTAGTGCCCCGAATCTCGGCCGACGGCCGGAGCAAACCGCTGCGGGTCTGAGGCCGCGCGCGGCCGGATCAGATGGGCGGTGGCGTCGCCTCGACGTTCGCCTCCAGACCGGACGGCGCCGTTTCGAGCGCGCGGCGGACGAGGCGCAACAGCTTGTTCGCCTCGAACGGCTTTTCAAGCACGTCCGAGTTGCCATCCTTGTTCATGACCAATCTCTCGGTATAACCGGTCATCAGCAGCCCGCGCATCGGTCGGCGGTCTCGGATGCGGGCCAGCATCTCGGGACCGCTCAGCCCCGGCATCACGACGTCGGTCAGCACCAGATCGATCGCCGGATTCTCCGCCGCAATCGCGAGCGCCTCGTCCGGCGTCGCCGCCTCCAGCACCTGATAGCCGTGGCCCTTCAGCACGCGGCAGGCGAAACGCCGGACGGCGTCCTCGTCCTCGACCAGAAGGATCGTCTCCGCCAACGCGGCGCTGGTCACCGACGACAGCCCCGCATCGCTGGCATCCGCCGTCTCGACCGTCGTGGGCAGGTGCAGCGTGAACCGAGCGCCCAGGCCGGGATCGCTGTCCACCCAGATGTACCCGCCGAGCTGCTTGACGATGCCGTAGACCGTCGCCAGGCCCAGCCCGGTGCCCTTGCCCTTCTCCTTGGTCGTGAAGAACGGCTCGAAGATGCGGGCGCTGGTTTGCCCGTCCATCCCCGCGCCCGTGTCGCTGACGCTCAGCACGACGTACCGGCCCGGAACGATCTTGACCGATTCGGGCAGCTTCGAGTCCTCCCGAAGTGTCACGCTTGACGTCTCGATCGTCAGCACACCCCCGTTGGGCATCGCGTCCCGCGCGTTGACGGCGAGATTCATCAGCACCTGGTCCAGCTGGCCCGAGTCGGCGCGCAGGTGCAGCCGCTCGCCGCTGAGCTTCGCCTTCAACTGGACGTCCTCGCCCACGACACGCGTGAGGATCTGCCCGAGCCGGCGCACGACCTGGTTGAGATCGAGCACCTCCATCCTCAGCATCTGCTTCCGGCTGAACGCCAGCAGCTGCTGCGTGAGCTTGGCGGAGCTCCGGCCCGCGCGCTGGATCTCCAGCAGGTCCGGGCCGATTACCGGGTCGTCGCCGTGCTGATCGAGCAGTAACTTGGTATAGCCAAGGATCGCGGTCAGCTGATTGTTGAAGTCGTGCGCAACGCCGCCGGCGAGCTGGCCCACCGCTTCCATCTTCTGCGCCTGGCGCAGCTCGGCCTCCAAGCGCTGGTGCGTCGTGATGTCCTCCAAGAAGACCTCGAACGTGTCGTTGCCCGTCTGCTCGTCGACGATGAGCCGACCCGACAGCCGCAGCGCGATCTCGGCCTGATCCTTGCGCACCCAGACGACCTCGGTCACCCGGATCTCCCGCTGCTCCCGCAACTCGGCGACGAAACGCTCCCGCAGGGTCCTGTCTTTGTAGAGTGTGGCGATGTCGACGCCCAACAACTCGGTCGCCGAGTCGTAGCCCAGCATCCGCACGAGCGTTGGATTCACGGCCAGGAACCGGCCCTGCGGCGTGGCGCGATAGATGCCGAGCTGCGCGTTGTCGAAGAGCGACCGGTAGCGCCGCTCGCTCTGCACGAGCTGCTGGCGCAGCCGCGCGTCCTTGGTCACGTCGCGTTCGAACGTCGCAAAGTGCGTCTGGCGGTGCTGCTCGTCAACGAGCGGCACGATGGTCGACGAGGTCACGTAGCTGCGGCCATCCTTCCCGCGGCGCGTCAGCGTCCCGTGCCAGACCCGCCCGGCGCGGAGGGTCGCTTCTACCTCGGGAATCTGCGCCTGCGATTCCTCGGTCAGCAGCGCCTCCGGCGTCAGGGCGGAGAGCTCCTCGGGCTCGTAGCCCGACGCACGGCGGTACGCGGCGTTGACGTGCCACAGGCGCCCGGGGATCGTGAAGATCCTGATCTGGTCGTCCGCCTGCTCGAGCGTGGCGGCCATCACGCCCAGCTTGTCGTTCACCGCGCGCAGCTCGAGCCGCTCGACCGCGAGCCGGGCCATCAGCAGCGGCATCGCGGCCGCCATGTTGACCGGCATCGACAGCTGCCGGAACCGCATCAGCAATTCCTCTACCGGAAACAGGGCGCGCAGACCGTAGTCGAGCAGCGGGATGAGACACAGGGCACCGAAGATCAGCCACGGCCGGACCCGCGAGCGCTCGGGCGCCTCCGTCATGACGAGGGGGTCCGCCGAGGCGGGAGCCGCCTCGAGCGCCCAGAGGAAGAAGAAGAACGGAATGATGAACGTCGCGTCGTAGAACGCGACGTCCTGATACCCGCCCAGCCAGAGCCCCGCATTCGTCAGGCTGCGCGCCACGAACTGCACGAGCAGGCCGAGTGCCAGGCGCTGATACGTCGTCCGCCACGCCGAATCGAGCGTCCCCCGCGCCGCCGCGGCCATCGCGATCAGGACGACGGCCAGCAGGAAGTCCGACAGCAGGATGAACGATTGCTGGGCCGATCCGGCGGCCTGCGTGGCGGCCATGCCCATGATCACGTAGGAGAACAGGAACCCGGTGAACACGGCAATGCCGGCGATGTCGACGGCCGTCGTCGCCGCCGCTCGGTCGCGGCTGCCCAGATGCGGCTGGGCCAGAAGCGCCAGCAGCGGCGCGGCCGTCCCGAACAGCGCGAGCACGGCGTGCCATTCGAGCGGCGACGGCGTGCGCTGGAGCAAGAAGCCGTCGACCGTCCAGCCGAGGAAGGCGACGGTCGAGACCGTCAGTCCGATCCCGATCGTGACCCAGAACACCCCCTGGCATCCTCGCCAGTCGTCGCGACGCGCCACGATGGCCGAGATCGCCAGCACGGGTGGCGCAACGAACGCCACGGCGCGGAGCCAGATCCCGGCCGGCGTCACGTCCAGGAGCCACTGCTGGGCCACGACGTAGACCACGATGTAGCCGAACCCGATCGTGAGCCAAGACATTCAGACCTACTTATCGGCGCCCCCACCGAGGGGCATGGCAGTGGCGGGGGAAACCACCACTGGTCAACATCCTTCGCGCGACACGAGCTAACGGAACTGCACTCCCATGTCGGGGAGCCGGCCCTATGGGTAATGACCAATACGCAATATCGTAACCAGATCTCGGATCGATGCTGTAGCCACGTGTAAGTGCTTATTTCACAGCACTATAAAGTGAATCGACGCGTCCGATGGTTCCTCGGCCCTGGACGTCCAGCGCCTGAGAACGTTTCGGGAACGAGTGGCGGATTACAGTTTTGAAATATCGCGGAGCGGCGGTTCAGTCCCGCCGACCTCAGGATCGGGGTCGAACCGCCCGGCGTTTCCAGAGGCCGTCGAGGCTGAGCGCCCCTGGACCGGCGGCCCATAGGAAGAGGAACAAGAAGCAATTCAGGATCGCGGCTTCCTGGTTCGGCTCTACGAAGCTCCCCCAGAACCGCTCGGGCCAGTGGTTCATGAAATAGGCGAACGCCATCTCACCGGACAGGAGGAAGGCGACCGGGCGCGAGAAGAGGCCCAGCATGAGCATCGGACCGCCCACGCATTCGATTGACGCCGCCAATGCGCGCGTCGACATCGGATCGAGCGGGAACCGTCCGAAGACCTTTTCCAGACCGTGAAAGATTGTAGAGAAACCCGGCGACAAATCGCAGGGCGGCCAGCGAACGGGCTGCCCACCTGGAGTCGGAGGCTGCGTCGGCATCCCGGTTCCACAGCCGGTCGAGGCTCCAGACGCCGGGCCCGGCCGTGAACAGGTACAGAAAGAAGAACGCGGTCAGTAGCAGCGGATCCGATGGCGCGCCCCCTGCCCCGAACAGGCTCGGTCTGCCGAACAGGGCGATTTCCCCCTGCAGAAACTCAACGAACGGCCCGACGAGCCAGTAGACGGGATAGCCGACCGAAAAGACCAGGGCCACCGGACGGGTCAACAACCCGAGCATCATGAGGAGCCCGCCCGGAAAGGCCAGCAGCTTCAACACCCCCAGCAAGGAGGTCCCCGCCGCATCGGTGAACGCGTCGGGATAGCCGAGTACCTGCTCCATGCCGTGGCGGAACAGCAGAAAGCCGAAGATGATCCGCGCGACACTCTTCAGTTCTGACGTCCAGCGGACAGGAATGGAGCGGAAAGTCATGCGTGGCTATCGATTGGCCTGCGTGCCTGGCGGCTGCAAGAAGATGAATGAGGCAGTTATCGCGTTTGACTGGAAATGAAGTCGCTGTACGCCTGCGCCTCCGAGGCGGACGGGATCATCTCCATCAGGTCCGTATCGGGCGGCAGCAATTTCAGCGGCAGGCTATCGCGAGCGAGCCACGGCCCCGTATACACGGTCGGGTCGTCGATCGTGACGGTCAACTCCAACCTGTTCTCGCTGACACGGCGGTAGCGCTCTTCCACGCGTAGATCGACGCTGTGCGGATAACCAGAGTTATCGACCCAGGTGCGGTCGTCCGTCCCGACCGTGTCCACGACGAAGGTGTAGTCGTCTTCCCATCGTCCGACAGAGTAGCCGTACCAGCGCGGATCGGGATCCTCGGGCAACTCCCGGCCATCGGTCCAGATGACGCGCCAGCGCTTCTCGAACATATACAGCATCAACACCTGGTTCGGTGTGTGCACGATCTGGACGGGCCGGAGCTCGAACGTGAGAAGGCGAGGAAATCCCGACGGATCGCCGATGGTCGACAGCGGGTCGTTTATGTCCGCTACCGAGACCGAAAAGGGTCCGTTCCCCGGCTTGTTGGCCGCCATCATCTGTTCTCCGAGCGGTGTGAACGGAGCCCGGGCCGCTTCGCGCGCGGCCGCAGCCCCTGACCCGCCGATTCCCGCGCCGGAGGCGTCCCACACCCCCGTCAGATCACGCGATGGCGGCGGCCCGCCGAGCGGCTGGGCCTTGAACTCCGCCCTGTCCATGCCGGGGGTGTTCCAGGTCTGCGCAAGCCCGATGGAGGAACAGGCTACGACCATCAGGGTGACCAACGAGACGATGAATCGCTTCGACATGCCGAGCCTCACTCCTACTTCAGTGTCCGGCCGTCAGCGAAGACGACCGCCCTGACACGGCCAACGGGCGCGCCGGTCTTGACGGGCTGCACGGTTACCGTGATCTCCTCCCCAGGCTTGAACGACGTCCGGCCCCACCCGCGCCGGGTCATGTCGGTCGGGTTGCCGGCCTCGGCAGCCCAGTTCGTGACCGTGCCGTCCTCATTGGTCACGTCGAACCTGAGAAAACAATGGGGATTGAACCAGGCCCATTCTGTAACCGTGCCCTCCAACGTGATTTCGGTCGTCGTGTCGAAGGTAGCCGCACCGTGGTGCGCCATGAGCGTCTCCGACGCCACGAGCAGAAGCGCAGCCGCGAGGACGACGACAGGAACTCTCTGACTCACAGAACACCTCCCCCGCTTGACAGTTGCCGCTTGATAGTTACGGCGCCGGCACCGTGAACCGCGCCGGATCGATGGAGACGTTCGGCTGCACCTCGGTCAGCTCGAACGTCGAACGGCCACTCAGCCAGCTCACGGTCCAGCGAAACGGCATCTGGACTCCCGCGACGTCGCGGTAATCGCTATAGTCGATTCGCGAGACAAGAGGGCCGACCGGCGACTCGGCGTACCGCGTCAGACGGAGCAGGAGGCCGGTCTCGGCGTCGAACGAGAGCGTCGCGACGCCGCCGCTCGCCGTGGTCCCCTGGACGGGCACAGCCTCGCGATCGCCGAGAAGCACCGGTAGGCCGACGCGCCAGCTGCCGAGCGCCTGCTTGATTCGCGCTGGAAAGAACAGCTCCGCCTCCAGCTTGACGCCCTCCAGTTCCTGCCCCGTCAGCATCAGCAAGGGAACCGGTTTGTCCGTCGGAGGCGCCGCGATCCATCCCGCGCGGCCATCAACCGTCGTGGTCGTGTCCCCGAGCAGCCCGTGGACGATCGTGCTCCGCTGATCCGGAGCCCTCGCGAAAATCTCGAGCGGAGCCGGCTCCGCGTCGTCGAATCCAACGTACGTCCCCTTGGCGGCAAAGCTGGTGAGACCGGCCGCGTTATCCATCCCCCCGAGCGCCACGAGGTACTTGTCGAGCACTTCGTCCGGGGCCGGCTGTCCAGGAAACTGGACGAACGGGTCACCGGGCTCGTCCGGCAGCGGCTCGCTGTACAGCAGGTCGATGCTCGGCATCACGGTAGGCCGTGGGTTGCCACGGTGGCAGGTAACGCACGTCACCACCTGGCGTCCGCCGAAGTTCGCGCGGTTGATGCCGTTCACCATCAGCACCATTCGGCGCGCCGTTTGTTTCAGCTCGTTATCGTCGGCGTACCGTGCCCAGCTGCCGCCGCTCTCGTCGACATGGCAGTCGGTGCAGTTCAGACCCGTCGCCGTGGCGAAGAACCCCATCGTGCCCATGAATTCGTCTACCGGAATCCCCCTGAGCACCTGGATATTCGTGAAGACGTCTTCGGCCATCTGCGGCTGTGGGGGCGGTGCCTGGCTGCCGGCCACACCCACGCCGAGTAGACAGACGATCAGCATCCCCACGGCAACAAGACACGTTCGCGCTGCTCCCACCTTCATCGCGTCTCCATCATTACTCTATCGCGTTTGCCTCTCGCTGTACGCGTACGCAAAGCACTCGTACTCCAGGAGCCGCGCGTTCTCTTCCTGGCGACGGTAGAGCGGCATGCTGATCGTCCACGGCCTCGAGAAGACCTTCGGATCCTCGATGGTCGCTTCATACAGCATGTGGTCCGGGCCGGTCAGCGTGTACCGCTCCACGACGTGGAGGGCATCGCTGTGATAATTGCCCGACCGGTCGAGCCACGTCTGGTCCGTGAAATGCACCACGTCCACGACCAGGGTATCACCGTCCCAGCGCCCGCGCGAGTCCCCCAGCCACCACTGAATCGGCCCCTCGGGGTGAGGACCCTCCATGTAGACGTTGCGGATCGCGTGCACGTACTCATAGAGGAAGGTCGTCTGTCGAGGTGTCTGGAAGATCTGAAACGGGTAGGGCATGTAGGTGAGCCTGGGCACGCCCACGAGGAGGCAATTCGCCTCGGGATCGTCGGTCAGACGATTCCGGAAATTCTCCCGCCGCCTGGCGAGTGCCGACGGCAGGTACGGGATCTCGCCCTCCATTACGCCCAACCCGGCGGGTACGCCGAGACTGGCCGTGTGATCTTCAAGGTTCCAGACGGCCGCGTTCACGGCCTGCCAAATCCCCTGGAGATCGGGGCGACCGTCAGACGTGCGCGGCTCTTCCCAGAAGTCGACCCACTCTTCGGCGTTACGCCTGAACACACTGGAAAGACGCTGTATTCTACGGCGGGTGCCAAACGCACCCTGCGTTTCGAATTGGAAAAGCTGGACGTGGCGCCAGAGCCTCGTAGGCCCGCGGACCAATGGTCGCTGATGCTTTTCACGACCAGCGCGTTCGCCAGAAAGGAGTTGGCTGTGCTGACGAAGTTCTCGTTCTCGGTCAGCTCAAAGCTGTCCTTTGTGTAGCTTCCGGTCGCCGACACACGGACCTTCCAATCGTCCGTGATGTGACGGGCGCCAAGGCTCCCAATATATGATGCAGACTGGGTGGACTCCTGGCCACTCAGGAATCCGTTCAGCCCGACCGAGAAGACCCAGGAGTGCCACGGGTCGTCCCGCAGACTGGTGGATCCCACCGCTTCGGCCACCTCAGGCTCGTACGTCAGCTGGACCCGCCTCCCCAACTCGGTGCCCGCCACATACTGCGCCAGCGCGAGTTCAAGGGTGTGCGTGAGGTGCTCCCGTACCTCTTGTGCCGTGTCGGTCCGGTCGGTCATGAACCGGATCTCATTCTGAACGCCCTCGGACTCCTGCCGTCCAATCAGGTTCAGGTTGAATTCCGTGCCTCCCCCGCCCGCCGGCCGGGTCGTCACGAGAACGTGCACTCGTGCGTCCTCTCGATTGCGGACCCAGTCGACGAACACGATCGTCCGCTGTATGAAGTCGAAGTCGCAGGCTGCACAATCCAGGAACACCCGGAGCGTCTCCTGGTTTGGATCTGCACCGGGTGGCCCGGCCTGCTCCTGGGCAGCCAGGCTTTGAGGCCCTCCTGCCAGGCCCGCTACGAACGCCACCACGATCGCGCTAGTTCGCATGATTCGAGCTAGAGGGTTAGCTGGAGGGTTGGAACTGCGGGAGGCCGGTTGTCCCGGACGTGGGATGGGTTGTTTCAGTGCCTCGGGCCGTTGAACAAAAGAGCGGCGGCCGCGAAGCGGCCGCCGCCCGTCGTGACATGCGATTGGGTGTGAAACGAACGTCCCCTGTCAAGGGGCTCTTCGTCATTCCCCGGTGGTTAGAGCCCCTCGCAGAAGGCGATACAGTTTTCTACATTGCAACCGGGAAAGCTGGTAACGACGCCGACAATGCAAGCCTCGCCTCCAAAATCAGCGATGGAGCAAAACAGAGGATCCAAGGGCTGGTCGCCGTGCTGGCAGTGTCCGAAGCACGCAGCCTTGGAGACCTCGATGACCTTGCCGTTATTGATTGAGCCGGGTGCCGGGAAAAAAGGAGGAATAGAGAAGTCCGAATCGACCTTCTTTTGCAGATGGCAGAACGTAGTCTTGGCGGCCTTGGCGGCTTCAGCAGGCGCGCCCGCGCCGAGCAGCATCAAGAAAATCCCGCCAACGACTAGCAGGCTCATGACCATCCCGGAACCGATCCCGGCATATAACTTGGTTCTCATTAGCGCCTCCATGTAGTTAGGGCTTGTCAGACAATTACTGACTTTTGTGTTCTCGGAGCAGCGGGATGGATCGTGTAGTTCCAGTCGCCGTGAAAGCGATGCCGCTCGAGGCGTACCGTCGCCAGCTGCGCATCGGTGACGGTGATGCCACCCGGGTATGGGCCGCGGTCGAGTTCCGACCGAACGCGGAGTCCGGACCGACTGTGCGTCGAGCCAATGAGGCTCACGATCGTGGCCAAGTCGACGAGTGGGGTGCCGCGCCAATTCATCGCGATGTGCGAGAACACCCGATGCTCGATCTTGTTCCACTTGCTCGTACCCGGCGGAAAGTGACAGACCGTGATCACCAAGCCCGTCCGATTGGCCAGACGCGGCAGTTCCCACTTCCACAACCGGAGGCGCGCCCCGTTGCTCCCGCCTGCATCCGCCGTGATCAACAGCGACTGGGCTTGTCGATACGCCGGGCGACCCATGTGCTGCCACCAACGCTGGATCGACCGTACCGCGAAGCTCGCGGTGTCGTGATCGATCCCGACACGCACCCAGCCTTCGTTGCGATGCAGATCGTAGATGCCATACGGAATGGCCTTCCCGCCCGTGGTGGCGGTGGCCGGGATCACGAAGTCGTGGACCTGTACCCGCTGCGGCGTCTTCGCCGGGCGCCAGGTGCGGCCCGCGTTCTTGAACGCGCCGACCAGCTCCTTCTTCTTGGTGTCCACCGAAATCGTCGGCTGCTGTTGCCGTTGCGCGCGTCGCACGCGCCGGGCGATGTACCGAAACTGCGCGTCCCGATCGACATGCTGGCGGCCCTCACGAGTCTTGGCGTTGCCCTGCAGGCTGTAGCCCAGTCCGTGCAACAACTCGGCGACCACCGTGTGGCTGACGCGGTGGCCCAGACCGTCGAGCGCCACCGCCAACGTCCGTGCGCTCTGGCACGTCCACCGCAGCGGCGAGTCGGGATCGCCGGGGGCGGTCGGCTCAACCAACGCATCCAAATCGCGCAGCAGCGTCGCGTCGAGATCGATCGCGCGCTTGCGGCCGCCGCCCGCCCTTCGCGTCCGGCCGCCCGCGAGCGGCTCGTCCGCCGTCAATTCACGCAAACCGCGCTGGATGGTCGATGTCGCGATACCCGTGGCTCGGGCGACCAGCGCCGTGCCGCCATAACCGATCGCCTGGGCCTCAGTCGCCGCCCACACCCGGCGCGATCGCTCCGTGAGCACGGGCGCCAGCGCTGCATGCTTTGCCCGCAGGGTGGCCACCTCCACGGGCGCAGCGTACTACTCGCCGATCAACAGCACAAGCAGTTATTTCCTTACAGGCTCTAAGCGCGCAGGCTATAGCACGTGTCGAAACGCTGTCAACGACGAAAATTGTGATCGCCTCACCCCCAAGGCATCGCGATCTCGTCTATTTAGCCCTTTCCCCCTGCTATTCCGCGCGTTGATCTCGCTCACGAACGCAGTCAAAGGCCGCCGGAGGCGGACTTGCGAACGGCGGGTCTCACCTCGAGACCCGCCGCTCACTGCCCCTGACGGAAACGCCGCTACTTGGCAAGCGGGTCGGGGCGAAGCTGGAAATGCACGGCCTTGCTCGTCGTGCCCCTGCCGCCTTCGATGTGCCAGGGTGTGTAGGGGCCGTAGTTCGCCCAGAGCCCTCGGCCCTTCCAGCCGGCCGTCGGATCGTCGATCCGGCCTTCCACCCCGCGGTGGTAGAACCCGATCGGATACGGCACGCGCATGACGACGAACTCCCCTTCGGAGAAGGCCAGCAGCGCATCCGAGTACGATCCGGTGGCGATGGGCACGTTGGGGCCCAGCCCGAGCGTGTCGAACTGATCCACCCAGTTGTAATAGAGCATGTCGGCAGTGGACTCGTCGGTCACGCCCTTGAAATTCGGCCCAGGCGTCAGGTGCATCGTCCAGCCTTCGGGACAGTGCTGTCCGGTCGCGGTCGGTCCGTTCAGGGGACCCTCGCACTTGCGCCGGTCGAAGCTGGCCAGATGTGAGCTGCCCGCCAGCGCGGTCCAGATGACGCCGTTGCGATCGATATCGAGCCCCCTTGGGGTAAACCCGTCAACGCTCGAGTTCGGGTTATTGAACGGGGGCTCGTACACCTCGGCCAACGCGGTCTGCGTCGGGTTCGACCCTGGCACGACGCGAATGATGGCCCCGGGCACGCCCGGATCCGCGACCCAGATCGACTCATCGACCGGGCTGGGAATGACGCCGTAGCTTCCACCCTCGATTCGCGTGTCCATGGTGGGATCAATCGGTTGATCGGGCTCCACGTATGCATCCCGCCTGCCGTTGCCGTTGGTATCGAGCACGTACGGAGTCCAGCCCTGCGCCTGCTGTTCATCCTGCGTTTCGTCGAACAGCTTCGTGTTGAACCAGCCCAGCACCGGGCCGCTACCGCTGAACCAGAGCGTGTCGTTGGCGTCATACCCGAACTGCAGGTGATGCGTGCCGAAGCAGGTGTCGATCATCGTGAACTGCTCGGTGTCCGGATCGTAGACGGAGAGGTGGCGAGCGCTCCGGTTGATGGGAAACACCTGGGCGGACGGATGGGTTGATCCCTCTCTGCAGAACGCCGGGGTCTCAGGCGCGCGAATCGCATGCGTGAGCCAGACACGACCCGTCTCGTCCAACATCGGGTTGTGCAGGCTCGGCTTGCTCGACCAGATGATGTCCTCGCCCCAGTACGGCGACGGCTGAAGCACGATTTGCGGGGTCGTAAACGGCGTGTCCTCATCCCGAACACCTACGTTGATCCCCTCTACGCTGTTTCGTGTCGGGTCGAGGATGTTCAACTCGGGCGCGCTGAACCTCGAGATGCTGTAGACGGGACCGTTGGCGTGGAGGGTCGGGTTGCGCTTGTCGGTTGAAATCGTGTCGTGCACGAATCCTCTGTCGGTGTTCCAGTCCCACATGCTCACGACCAGGTTTCGTTCCACGCCCTGCGGCCGGGGCGGCGCCTCCGGTACTTCGCCTCCCGCGATACGGTCGGTCCAGTCCGAGTACATCTCCAGCGCGCGGTCTCTGCCGAATCGTGAGAGCGTGGCGTACATGTTGGGGGCCATCTGTCCCGACTGCAGGCGCCGATCCCAAGCCTCCACCGAGGAATGGAACGTGCCGAGGCTCTCGGGGATTTCTCGTGTGGCCTTGCTGCCGATTTGATGGCATGCACCGCAGCGCATCGTGCTGAGCCAGTCGGCCTGGGTCCGCATGGTTTCCGCGATGCCGTTACCGTCTGGCCCCGTGCCGGGGAACTCGCTCTTGGCCGGCGGCTCCGCCAGCGCATACCAGTAGCTGGCCGGATAGTATTCCGCCGCGGCGCGCGCCGTCGGCGCCGTCACAGCGGTCAGGTCGAGCATGCTTCCTGGTGTGGCCTGCACCTTCGGCGAGTCGACCAGCCCGTAGCCGCGCACCCACACGTCGTAGGTCGCGTCCGGAAGATCGGGCACCAGATAGCGGCCCTCGTCGTCGGTGACCACGATCCTTACGAACTTCGTGGGCAGGTCGGTCGTCTCGGCGATGACCCAGACGCCCGCCTCGGGCCCCGACGCGCCGTTTACGACCCCGCCAAGGTCGTCAGCGTCGACGGCGACCGCGTCGCCCGCTTGCTGAGAGGCGCACCCGGCCAACGACGCGACCAGGACGATGGCGAGGCCAACGTCCGCGATTCCAAGAGATCGGTTCCTTCTCGTCATAGTGTCCGCCTCCACGAGGTGAATGATACCTGAGGTCATAGACAGCAGTCGGGTTAAAGAAGTCGATTACAAGACCTGCGCCTGGCGCATCACCGCTTCACACTTCTGACGGATTTCGGTGGCAACCTCGAACGGATCCCCTTGCACCAGCTCCGCCCGGAACAACTCGACCGACAGCGCCCCGGCGTACTGCTTCTCGGCCAGCTTCCGGAGGATGCGGACCACCGGCGCGATGCCGTCGCCGGGAATCAGCCGTGAGTCGTTATCGATCAGCTCGCCGGGCGTATCGAGCAGGTCCTGAAAATGCGCGTGGGCGAGCTCGCCCGGCTCGAGCAAGTCCAGATCCTCGAACTTGCTCAGGCCCGACCAGAAGTGGAAGAAGTCGAGCATGGGCCGGACGTTGGGATGCGCCGCCTCGCGAATCACCTTGAGCGATGAGGTCAGCGTCGCCAGGTGGGTTGACGTGCGGAGGAATTCGAGCATCGCCGTCAGGTTGTACTCCCGGGCGATCTCTCCTGTTTCGCGAATGCAGTCCGGGGTTGCCGCGAAGTCTTCTGCGGTGACGGTCCGGTTGGTTGTCGACGCGGAGTAGATCTTCTGGAGCCCAAGGCTTGCGAACTGGTCGCAACGCCGTCTCCAGGTCTCGAGCGATGCCGCCCGCGCCGGACCGGGGATCCAGATATCCGGCAGGCCCGCCGAGGCGGACACCGGTGTCAGTCCCAGATCGGTCAGCACGCGCCTCGCCGCAGGCAACGTATCGGTTTCGAGGAATGTCTGGAGCAGGCCGTCGTTCAGCTCGACGTACTGGATCCCGGCCTTCGCCCAGCCCTCGAGCGATCCGCGGTAGCCGGCCGCCCGCGATGTGTTCTGGTGGATGCCGAGCAGCATCTTGCCGGGAGCCGCGGATTGCGCGCCGGCCAGCCGGGCCACGGGCGCCGCCAGGGGAACCGCCAGAGGCGCCAGTAGGAAGCTACGTCTAGTGAGCATCGTCGAGCACCATCCCGACAGACGGCCGCTATCGCTTGACGTATCGCCTCAACGCCATCCCGCCCGTGAGCGACCCATACAGGTTGCCATCGACGTCGGCCACGATACCTTCCAGCGTGGCGTCGGGATCCGGGTCGGTGATGAACGCCGTGACCTCGCCGTCGGCGATGCGTCCGATCCGGATGCCTTCCTTCCAGCCGGGGTTGGTCTCCGCGTTCGACTGGTGATCGGCGACATAGAGCATGTCGTTCTGATCGATGAAGATGCCGCTCGGCCGGCCGAACTGTCTCCACTCCTCGAGAAACGTGCCGTCCTGATCGAAAATCTGGATCCGGTTGTTCCCGCGATCGCCGACGAACAGCCGCCCGCTGGCGTCCATCGCGAGCCCGTGCGGCGTCTCGAACTCACCGGGACCTGTCCCCCGCGTGCCCCACGTCGTGATGAACGTGCCGTCCTGCGAGAATTTCAGGATGCGGGCGTTCGACTCCCCGCCGTGACCGTCCCCGACGAAGATGTCCCCGTTGGGTGCGACGAGCACTGCGGACGGCATATTGAACTCGTCCTGACCATCCCCGGCCACGCCGGCCGTGCCGAGCGTCATCAGGAGCGTGCCATCCGGGCTGAATTTGAACACCTGGTGGCCCTTGCCGTCCCGCCTCGGGTCCTCGCCATCCGGGCCTTCGCCGTCCGTTACCCAGACGTTGCCGTCGAAATCGATGTGAATGCCGTGCGGACGGATGAACATGCCCGCGCCGAAGCTCGTCACCAGGTTGCCCGAGGCATCGAATTTCTGGACAGGCGCCAGGTCCGAGCCGGGGCACTGCTGAGCGCCGCACCGGTCGAACGTCCAGATGCTGCGACCGTCACGATCGAGTGCGATCCCGGCCGTGGAGCCGATCGTCCTCCCTTCCGGCAGCTTGAAAAAGCTCTGATTCAGCGAATAAGGCTCACGCCCGCCGTTGACCTCTTCATTGACCTGCGCCGAAGCCCATCCTCCGGAGACTGCGAACGCAACAACACCGGCCGCCAGGCTGAACCTCACGTAGTGTGCATGCCACATAGCAACTCCGTCCAAAATGTTTTCCGAATGGTTACTTCGCGCGTCCCGTGAAGCCCTGCGCGATCATCGCGACCCTGTAGAGCGACCCCGCGCCGGCGATGTACAAGGTGTGCTTCTCGGGCCCGCCGAACGCCACGTTCTGGCAGTCCCTCGGCGGACATCTCACCGGGATCGTGCCGACGTGCCCGCCCTGCGGGCTCAGGACCTCGACGCCTCCGCCCGTGGCGACGTAGAGCCGGCCGTCGTTGTCGATGGCCATGCCGTCCGCGTAGGTCTTGACCCCGCCCAGCCCGTTGTCCCGCGTGCTCCGGCCCGTGAGCGTGCCGAACTCGCGCCGGTTTCGCACCAGGCCATCGGCCTGGATGTCCCACGCGATCACATGGGCGCCGTTCGAGTCGCTGATGTACAGGGTCTTCTCGTCGGGGCTGAGCTGAATGCCGTTCGGCCGGATCATGTCTTCTTCGATCTTGATCGGCTGTCCCCCGGGCGGGACGTAGTAGACGGTCGGCGGCAGCCGCGGCGCCAGCGGCTTGCCGCCCTGCCGTTCCACCAGTTCCGCGGCCTGCCCCGCGGTGAGGCCCGGATCGGTGAAGTAGACGCCGCCGTTTCGGGCAAGGATGAGGTCGTTGGGGCGGCTGAAGGGCTGGCCCTCGAAGTTGTCGGCGAGCACCTCGACACGCTCCGGCGGATGGATCACGCCGATCCGCGTCGACCCAGCCCAGGCCTGCGCCGAGATCAGGCGGCCCGCGCTGTCCTCCATGATCCCGTGCGACTCATTCGACTCGGCGACGAGGACCGAGACCTCGTTGGTCCCGGTGTTCATCCGGTGAATCCGGAGTGCGTCCGGCTCCGAGAACACCAGCGTGCCGTCCCTCAGCCCGATCGGGTCATCTAGGCCGTTGAACCCTGCCTGGATCCGTTCGATCGGCGTGCCGCCCCTGACCACGCCGGGGATGTCGAGCGCGGTGCCACTCACGACGCCGGCCACGACGCCAATCACGGCGCCGCCCACGGCCGGCGCCTGGGCGGCCTGCCCGCGCGCCACTTCGGGCACCGCCTGGAGCCCCAGCACGCACAACAGGACCGCGAGGGCGGCGTTCGGGTTCATAGGCAGTCGAAGCCTACAAGAAGTCCCTTCGCAAAATCTAGGAATGGTTGAAGGCGCCGTCCGGATTTGAAACGGCAATGGAACTGGCCAAGGCTACCGTATTGCGCCGGAGGATGACGCGCGGCCCAGGGTTGTGCCGTTCGCGAGCACAGCCTCGAGGATGCGCCCCCTTCGCTGGCCTTCCTTCGCTGGTTCCACCGTCACCGTCACTTGATCCCCGTCATTGAAAGAGTTCCTGCGATAGCCAGCCGGAAATATGGTTTTCGGGGCTTGACCCTCGGCAACCCACACGACGGTCTCTCCGTTCTCATCCGTGACCTCGAGCCTCAGCAAGACATGTGGATTGGAATAGAGCCACTGCTGCACCGTGCCTTCGAGGACCACGGTCTTCCCGGTGTCAAACGCCGCGCTGCCGTGGTGCGCGAGCAGGGGCACCCCCATCAACAGGCCGACAGCTGCAGCACATACGACGACGGGCCACCTTCTCATCACTCCCCCTCTTCCGGAAACATCCGTGTTCACCTACCGGCCGCTCACGTCGTTGCCGAAGAACTCATTGTAGTTCTGCTGCTCAACCGGTGAACAGTAGTACTCCATGATGTCGGTGCGTGGATCGTGCAACCGCATCGTGAGCCTCATGGTCTCCCACGGCTCCGTATACACCTTCGGATCGTCAAGCGTTTCCGACCACTCCATCGTGTCGTTGTCCAGACGCCGGAATCTCTCGGTGACGCGCACCTGGTCGCTGATCGGCCGGCCCGTCGAATCGAGCCACACGCGGTCTTCCGGCATCGTTCCCACCGTCTGGACTTCCAGCGTGTAATCGTCCACCCACGCGCCGACGGAGTAGCCGAAGAACCGCTGTTCCCGAATCTCGCCGCCCCCCAGGTCGACGGCGCCATCCACGAGCGTGGGAAGTTGCCGACCGTCGGTCCAGATGACGCGCCAGCGGTTGTCGTAGTGATACAGAATCGCGACCTTGTACTCGTCCTGATAGATCTGGGTGATGTCGACGTTGTAATGGTTCACGCGCGGCATGCCCAACGGCTCGCAGAGATTCCTGGGATCGTTGCCCTCGGCGGGGCGGACCGCGTCGGCGCCTTCGAGCGCCCTATGGGACTCGTACAGCTCCCGGCCGAAGGGAGTAAAGGGGAGCTGATTTTCCGGCCTGCCGTTGTTCGGCTTCGCCTGCACACCGCCTGCCTGCGTTCCTGCCCCAAACCGACCGGCCGGGATCCACGTGCCGGTCAGACTCCGCGGCGGAGCCGGCTTCCGATTCGCGTCCGGTGTTGGCGGCAGATTGTAGTTCGGAGTCAGCCAACCGCCCGGAGCACTGCTCTGCGCCAACGTGTCAGCGGGAAGGCCCAACGCCGCAACGAAGAGGCCGACGGTCAAAGCCCAAATGGGAACTGGCATTTCTCGAACCTTCCTCCGGTAATACAGGGCCAACGGCTCTGCGCATTATAGGATCCACCGTCGCGCGCCGGGCACGAAATTCTTCTTTGTTGTCTCACTGCTTCATCGTGTTAGTTCCCTGCCCGTCTTCGCCGAATCCCATGGCCAGGTTCGCCTGCTCATACTGCCGCTGCTGTGCGGCGATGCGTGCTGGTGCGTTGGCTTCGCCGTAGTGCACGTAGCCGTCGCGCTGCACAATCTCAAAGAACAACCCGTTGATGCTGAGTGTGTACATTTGGAAATAGCGACCGTTGGCGTCCTCGTCATAGAGAATCCCCAGCTCACGCATACGTGTGAGCATGGCCCCATCAATCGACCAGCGAGTGCTTAGATCATCATAGTAGTTTTCCGGCATGTGCAACAGCTGCTCAGCATCCAGCGCTTCAGCGAGCGCAAAAATATCCGCGCACGACATCGCGACATACTGCACGCCGGCCCCGCTCGAACGCGCCAGGAAACGCTGTGATGTCGATTCCCTGGCATGCGAGGTATTGATAGACAGGCGCACACCGCCGCCGACGAGCGCGCGACTGGTGACCATCCCATGCGGGTCAACCACGTCCACCGACGGCGTGGGCTCCATTTCGAACACGGCGCGGTAGAACAGGAGCGACGAGAGGAACCCCGACGGAGCAATCACCCGGCCGACGTGATCGATGCGCCGCAGACCGAACCCCGCGTGTTCCGGATCTCCGATCGCCTCGAAATCCACCTCGAAGAACCGCGGCGTGGCCCCGTCGCGGCGCACGATATACAGCAGGCTGTCATCCGGCGCGCGAATCGCGGGGATGTCGAGCTCGTTGGGCGCAATGCGGTTTTCGAACGGCTCACAGAGATAACGCCTGGTACGGTCGCGCAGTTCGTCGAAACGCTCCGTGCTAAAGGCCACGGCGCACACCGATGTGCCGTGCCGTTCGTGATAGGAATGCGCAAAGCTGTCCGGTTCGCAGTTGACGACAAAATTCACGTCGCCCTGTCGATACAACGCCACGTTCTTGGAACGATGTCGGTGCGTTTTACGAAACCCCAGCGATTCGAACAGCGCCTCCAGCCAGTCCGCCGCCGCCTGCTCGGTCGCAAACTCGACGAACTCGTACCCGCTCAGGAGCGGCACCTCGGCGGGCGGCGCCTTCGCCTCGAGGATCTGCTCGTCCAGCCAGATCATCGACCGCACACCATCGTGCGCAACCTGACGGGTGGAGCCGGTGCGAAATTCATCGCTGAATATCTCGAGCGACACCATCCCGTCGTAGCCGAGGCGCTTCAGACGCTGCATGAAATCCACGATCGGGAATTCGCCCTGGCCGGGAAAACAACGGTAATGCCGTGAATGCTGCAGCGAGTCCATCGACAGATCGGGGGCGTCCGCCAACTGCACCAGCACGATGCGCTCCGGGGGAATCTCGTCCATGGTCGCAAGGGAATTGCCGCGACTGAATATGTGAAATGTGTCCAGCACGATGCCGAGGTTCGGCTGATTGGCGGCGCGCACGATTGCCCAGGCGTCCGCGTAATCCTTGACATGTCTGCCCCAGGCCAGTGCCTCGTAGCCCACGACGATACCGCGACCGGCGGCGCGCTCGGCCAGCGCCGCGAGATCGGCGGCGGCGCGACTCGCGTCATCGATTGCCTGCGGCGACACGTTGCTGCACACCATCATCATCGGGGCGCCGAGCTCGCCGATGATGTCGAACTTGCGCTCGGCACGATCGAAGGCCTTCTGCCGCGTCGCCGCCGGCAACGCCTCGAAATCACGAAACGGCTGCCAGGACACAATCTCGAGCCCGATGTCCTGGCACATAGCGCGCACCTCGGCCGGGCGCCGATCGAAGTACAGCAGGTCGTTTTCAAAAATCTCGATACCATCAAAGCCGGCGCGAGCCGCGGCCGCGATCTTTTCGCCAAGATCACCGGGCAGGGTCTGGGTGGCAATTACACGTTTCATTGCCGTTTCATGAAGAACGTCCGCTGCCCTGCTCCGCCCCGTTAGTTCCCTGCCGCCACGTACTTCGTGACCCCGCCGCCGGCCGCCTCACGCGAGCCAGGACCCTCTGCCGCATACACGTTGCCATCGGCGTCGACCGCCACACCCTCACCCGCGACGCCCTGGAGCGCACGCGCCTCGTCCGCATGCGGCGGGATGAAGGCCGTCGGCCGGTCTTCGGCCGCCGGTCCGATCCGCACGCCGGTCATCCAACCGGGATGGCGCTCCGGGTTCGATTCCGAATCGATCGCATAGAGCGTGTCGTCGTCCGTGATGTACAGCCCGCTGATCCGGCTGTACTGGTTGTAGATCTCGAGGAGGTTGCCATCCTGGTCGAAGATCTGGATGCGGTGGTTGCCGCGGTCGGCGACATACAGCCGGCCCCCGGAGTCGAACGCCATCGCGTGCGGCGTGCGGAACTGCCCGGGACGGAAACCGATCTCGCCCCACTCCTTGATGAAGTTGCCATCGCTGTCGAACTTGAGGATGCGCCCGGTCGAACCGGGAGCCGGATCCGTGCCCTGGCCGTTGTGCCCGTCCGAGACGAAGATGTCGCCGTTGGGCGCGGTGATCACGTCGCACGGCTGGTTGAGCTGGCCGGGGCCGCTTCCCGCCACCCCCGCCTCGCCCAGCCGCATCAGGATCTCCCCCTCCGGGCTGAACTTGATCACCTGGTGCCCCTTCGTGCCCGCCTCGTTCCCGGCAAAGTCGGTCACCCAGACGTTGCCATCGCTGTCCACGTGCATGCCGTGCGGGGTCACGAACAGTCCGGCGCCGAAGCTCGTCAACACCTCTCCCGTGTTGCGGTCGAACTTGTAGACCGGATCGAGTTCAGGGTTGGCCTCGCACCCGCCGCCGTCCAGGCCGCCGCCGCACCGGTCATAGGCCCAGACGTGGCCATCCGGGCCGATGTCGATGCCGGCCGTCGTCCCCCATTCGCGGCCGCCGGGGAGCGGCGCCCAGTTCAGGATCACCTCTGAAGTCGGATTCGGCAGAGGCCGCGACGCAAAGTCGCTCGAGAGCCCCGTGTCCGCGGCTTCCGCCTCCGGCGCAGGAGCGCCCGTCTGCGTGCCGCCGCAGCCGACGAAAACGACCAGCGACAACGACAGCGCCAGCGCCAGTGCAAGTGACGACGGCCCCAGCCAGCAACGCCCGACAAACCCTCGATAATCAGTCATTCCAGATCTCCTCGGTTGACGATTCGGGGGAATCCTACTGTCATGCCAGACCGTGCGCAAGCAGCGTCGGAGCGATTCGATTTGCTTACCGGGCCAGCCCTCTCGGGCACATCAGCTGATCCAGCGAATTCGGATGTATATCCTCGCGGCCGAAGCCGTCCGGGACCACGCCGATGTCAGGCCGTCGGCTTTTCCGGGAACAGTCCCGGCATCCAGTGAGACGCCAGGGCAGCAGGAAAGACCAGGACCAGCGGCGCCCGCGTGCTCTCGGAGGACAGCACGCCACGCTCGATGAGCGCCGACACCACGCGTCGCGCATGACGATCCGTGATGCTCAGCAACCCTGCCACATCACCGCGCGGAAGCTCACCACGGAAGAGCACCGCTTCGAGCACCTGTCCCGCTCTCGCGGGCAGCCCATCGGCCCGCACTTCCTCCTCGACCCACTGCAGGATGCGCCCACGCAGACGATCCGGCTGGACGAGGTCCTCCATGAACTTGACCTGATCGAGACCGGTCTCAAGGAAGAAACGCGTAAATGACGCAAGAGCCTCCTCACTCAGCGCGCCGCGCCCATCCAGGTCATTGCGCCGGGGCTGATCGCAGGCCATCAGGTGTTCCTTGTACGCCGTCTCGTTGCGGGCGAGTCCGCGGGCGACAGACCAGATGCCTCCAGTATCAAGGGCTTCCAGCAGGACGGCATGTGACATCAGTCGTGCTACGCGTCCATTGCCATCAAGGAACGGGTGAATCCACAACAGCCGATGATGGGCTGCCGCCGCGGTCAGAATCGTTTCCGAGCGGCCAAGGTTGCCGTAGGTTTCTCCGAAGCGCGCGAGAAAACGCGGCACGGCGCCAGGGCTCACCGGGATATGGCGCACGACTCTCACGTCGCGTCGCCGCAAATCGCCGGGCACCATAACGATTTTTTCGCCGGTGTCAGGCTCGCTGACGATCAGCAATTCAGGAGGCAGCATCGCCCCGAACCGTTCGTGAATTTCACAGATGGCTGCAACTGACGCAGCACGGCCAGCCAGCCCACCAGCGTCGATCCAGCCCTGGACGGCGACATGCGCCTTGGCCTCACGCTGCAAATTGCGCTTGCGCGGATCGGCGCTGTAGTCGTTCTTCATCGCCCGTTCGATCTCGATGGGATGTGTGTCGTGCCCTTCGATCAGGTTCGAGTAGTAGCAGTTCATTGCCCGGACGAGATTGGCCAGCGCCTTCACAACGCCGGGCGGCAGGCTCCGGCGAAATCCGGCCGATGCTGCGGCGAGCTCGACGGCAAGATCCCCAAGAGCTGGACGATGGCGAGATCCGTCGGCAAGCCGCAGCGGTTCCATGGCGGCAACCTTTTCACCCCGGTCAACGCCCACATTGATGTCCTCTTTATTGTCCTCTTTAGATACAGTCATAAATACATGTATATCAGTATATTAAGCCTCTATCAAGTGCTTCATATGTCTGCCAATATGTCCGGTTAAATGTCCGCATTGCCAGGCGGTGCGGGAGTGGCTCATTCTGGGCACAGGACCCGCCCCGGGCGATGGCCCCAGTTGCCTTGCGCAAGCTGGCCTTCGCCTGGTTAGCAGGAAAAATGGAGGCGCCGTCCGGATTTGAACCGGAGATGGAAGTTTTGCAGTTTTGCGACCGGGCCTGGAACATTCCTGAATTTGCGAATTTCCTAAGAACACGGCCGTGCGCCTTGATACCAAGTAGCACCGAAACGGCCCGGGTATTACCGGCGCGGTTACGGTTTGGGTTACGGTCGCGGCGACACTCGAAGAGTGTTTCTTAGACCAAGAGAGGGGAACGTCGGTCAGTAGAGGGTTTGTCCCCTTGAGGTGCCTTGCTGCGGTCCACGCACGTATGGTCCACGCACGTATGGTCGAGATTCAGACTCGCGGAAAGCGTCTCCCAGCGCACTCTTCGCGCACAGGTCTGCCGTGTCGCAAGAGGCGAAGCCAGACTTCGAGAATTGAACGACGGTCTCTTGTCTGAGCACCGGGAAGAAATACTCCGTGATGACCCGATTGACTAACCTCCCTTTCGAAGTAGTGATAAATAGGAGACGATGCGGCGTAGCAGCGCAGGCGCTAGTACCTCGCCGCAGTGGATCTGACCGGTTCACGCGGCGGCTTTGGCCCGACCAGCGGGTTGCGGATACACACGGCCGAGTTTTTCGCGAGCACGGTCGACTGTAAACATCCAGTGGATGCGCGCCTTCTCGTCATTGCGCCGTTGCTCCCATGCCGCGATCTCCTTGATGAGGATCGCCTTGGCAGGGATCCGACGATCGAGGCACTGCTTGACCATCACGCCGATTTCGATCTCGACCATGTTGAGCCAGCTGGCGTGTTTCGGCGTGAAGTGAAACTCGAGCCGACGGAGAATCCGTCGTGCCTCGGCGGGATCGAAGGCGTGGTAGAGCGCTGCCGCTGAATGTGCCGAAAGATTGTCGAGCACCACACGGATCCGTTCGGCCTCCGGGTAGTGCTCATCGACGAGATCGCGCATGCACTCTGCGAAGTCGACGCACGTGCGTTGGTCGGTGACCTTGGCATGTCGCCAGGGGCGATTCACGTCTACGAACATGAAGACATTCGCCGTGCCGTTGCGCACGTACTCGTAGTCGACTCGTCTGGGCTTCCCGGGCTTGGCCCGAATCGGGACACGCGCTTCGCCGATCAGTTGCCGGGGTGTTTCATCGAAGCCGACGACCGGTCGCCGCGGATCCGGCGGCTCGGCGTAGAGATCGAGGACGTCTTCCATTCGCGCCACGTACTCGGCGTTGACCGTCGGAATGCACCACATCTTCTCCTGCCACGGCTTCAGCGCCATCTCGGCAAGCCGGCGACCCACCGTGTCGCCCGACAGGGCCTCGTGCGAGGTGAGTCGCACCATCTCGCGGGCCAGGAGATCCAGTGTCCATCGCGCACGCCCGGAGGGTGGATGTGAGCAAGCGACCGCGACCAGGAGGGCTTCATCGCTGGCGCCGAGCTTGCGCGGCGCGCCGGGACGGGGCACTTCGCGGAGCGCTCGGTCCAGTCCTTCCTCGACGAAGCGTTGCTTGGTCCGGTACACGGTCGACGTGCCGACACCAACGTTGAGCGCGATCATCTCGTCGGTGGATGTGGCGTCCGCGGCGAGGAGAATCTGCGCCCGCTTGATCTTGCGAACCGCCCCCTGGCCGCCGCTCACAAGCGCCTGAAGCTGTTGCTGTTCATCGTAGGTCAGCGTGATGCGATAGCGTATGTGCATGGACATCTTGGATCACCTTCCCGATCCCGTGTCCAGCCGTTCATCACCGAGATTCACCCAGAAGCAGGGCCAGTACCTAGCAGCCTGTGGTTAAAGGGCCGAAAGGGATCGACACGACTGATCCCGCGTACTACACTCCCGCATGGCCATGAGTCGACGTAAGGACCGGGCACGGACACCCGGATTGTGGATCGCGACGAACGCGTTGCCGGTCACGGGCGGGCATCCGTTCTATCAGCGGCTAAATCAGGTCCTGGACACGCACGCGTTCGACGCGTGCGTCGAGGCGCAGTGCGCCCCGTTCTACGCCGCGACGGTCGGCCGTCCCAGTCTGCTGCCGGGGACCTATTTCCGGCTGCTCTTGATCGGGTACTTCGAGGGCATCGATTCGGAGCGTGGGATCGCCTGGCGGACTGCCGACTCGCTGGCGCTGCGCGGCTTTCTCGGGTTGGGCCTCGATGAGGCGACACCCGAGCACTCGACGATCTCCCGGACGCGGCGGCTGATCGACCTCGAGACGCACCGGGCGGTCTTCACGTGGATCCTGCAGGTGCTGGCGACGGCCGATCTCGTGAAGGGCAAGACGATCGGGATCGATGCCACGACCCTCGAAGCCAATGCCGCCTTGCGGAGCATCGTGCGCCGCGACTCCGGCGAGACGTATCAGGAGTTCTTGACGCGGCTCGCACAGGCCTCGGGCATCGAGACGCCGACACGGGCGGACTTAGCGCGCCTTGATCGCAAGCGCCCGAAGAAGGGCTGCAATACCGACTGGCGGCATCCACACGACCCTGATGCGCGGATCACGAAAATGAAGGACGGGCGTACGCATCTGGCCCACAAGGCTGAGCACGCCGTCGACCTGGAGACTGGGGCGATCGTGGGCGTGACGGTGCAGGGCGCCGATCAGGGCGATACGACGACGATCGCGGAGACGGTCACCACGACGGCCGAAGAGCTCGAAGCCGTGGCGGTGGCGACCGACGGGCACACGGCGATCATCGACGAGGTCGTGGCCGACAAGGGATACCACAGTAATCAGACGCTGGTGGATCTCGCGACACTCGACCTGCGGACCTATATCGCGGAGCCCGATCGCGGCCGGCGCAACTGGACGCACCAGGCGGCGGCGCGCGACGCGGTGTACGCGAATCGTCGACGCATCCGGGGCGTGCGTGGGTTGGCCTTGTCGCGTCGACGGAGTGAGTATCTCGAACGACCGAATGCGCATCTCTCTGAAACCGGTGGGATGCGGCGCACGCATCTGCGAGGGCACACCAACATCCTGAAACGTTTACTCGTCCATATCGGCGGCTTCAATCTGGGCCTCTTGATGCGGTCGCTCGTCGGCGTCGGCACGCCGCGGAGCCTGCAGGGCCACCTGGCGACGATTGTGGCGCTCGTCATCGCGCTGTGGACGCGCGTGGAGCGCCGCTGGCGCGACCACCACACGCCATCCGACGATCAGGCGTCCGTTTTTACGCCGAATCATCGTTTCGAGCTGCTACCTGTTGGCGCGTCAGAAGGCGACCTTTAACCACGGGCTGCTAGCCTTCCTCTACACGTACACGCTCCTTCACCGAACGCCACCGGCCGAAGCGGACTTCCAACGGTTCTTTCAGGTCACGCCCCCGGCCGTCCACCACATGATCGTCGAGCTTGAGCGGCGCGGTCTGATCAGTCGGGTTCCACGCCAACCCCGGACGATCAAGCTGTTGTTGTCGGCAGAGGAACTACCCTCGTTGCAACCGATCAAAACCACTGCGGCAAGGTACTAGTAGGGATCGACGGTCGTCAGAACTGTGGCTGAATGCTCCTCTCCGTCGTCGTGTGAGTGCCGGGCCATGATCAGAAACGTTGCAGTTGAACTCAGCGATCCCGGCAGGGCGACATCGACGTTGACTAGGCCGGGAGCAATGCCTTCAGCAATGACCTCCGACACGAAGGGCTGGAGGAGGATGTCCAGGACCATGAGCTGTGCGTTGTGGGGATCGTTTGGGAGGGCAGCGACCACGTCGATGGAGAAGTCCGGTCCCACCAACTGACCGCCCTCGGTCGCCATGATAAGGAAGCTGCGCCCAGAGGCCCCCTTCTTTCGTGCGTGGATGACCTGGAGGTTCAGCTCGGACTCGTTCGCGAACGAGATCTCGGAGATCGCATCCCTGATCGTCTGTTCCAGGTTGCTTTGGAGGTTCCCGAGATCCTGTGTCGTGGCCAAATCCCCGTTCAGCAACGCCAGAACTTGCCCGACGGCTGTTTCAATCCTATTGGTATCTGCGTCCAGGTCGGCCAGACGAAGGAGCGCGTCTATTGTCAGGAAGTCGAGCGCTCCCAGGATCGCGCCCGTCTCGGCCTCCATGTTGGCATCGTGTTCCTCGATCGACAGCGAGTCTGCGGACTCGAAGAAGAAGCCGTGCGAGAAGGAAGTCTGCGCCAGCTGGACGCCGTTGGGATCGGTATCGAGGCTGTCGAAGAGATCCAGCGCCGGTTGGAAGGCTCCACCGGCTGGGTGTTGCGCCAGCATCTCGAGGTGTGCCGTGAATGGACCTGGTACGGCGAGAACATCCACCCTCGGTGTACCAGAATCCAGAATGAGCGAACCCGTCACCGTCAGGACGAACTGCGTGTTGACGTTTTCCCATCTCTGTCCGCCGCCCGCGGCATCGAACAGTTCAACCCGGGTTTGGCCTGTCCAGACGGCTTCACCACCTGTCAGGTTCGACAACACAGCTGAAAACGAGAGTTCCTCTAAGGTTCCAGTGGTGATCTGACCGTCGAATGCGATCCCCACTGAAGCGGTGCTTACTGGCCCCCATTTGAGTACATCGAAGAGGGACAGATTGAACCCCGAAAAGGCCAGATCGCGCCCTGCGGCACGTCCCCATTGTTCGCCTGTTCCAGGGTTGTCGGAGTCCACCAGTACTCCCCGCCCGGAAGGCTTCCAACGGGGACCGGCCCGACAACCTGTGCGTAGATGGTCGGCGTGAGCGTCAATGCAACGGCTGTGAGAAACGTGACGATCCGGCATCGCCGGCCGAATGAAATAGACATTGGCTTTCTTTCCTTTCTGTGTTGTCGGGTTTCAAAGGGCTACCGAGACCGTGCGAGAACCTTAGGAAAAGGTGGAGGCGCCGTCCGGATTTGAACCGGAGATGGAGGTTTTGCAGACCTCTGCCTTACCACTTGGCGACGGCGCCGTCAGGTTGTGTCGCGGGACCAGCCACCCGCGGGGCGGGCGCGAGAAGAAAAAATAGTGGAGCGGGAAACGGGATTCGAACCCGCGACTTCGACCTTGGCAAGGTCGCACTCTACCACTGAGTTATTCCCGCTCGCGTCGACGCGAGATCGTACCACAGCGGTTCTGACGCGCCAAATCCGGGCCGTCGCGTCGCATACGAGGTCGCAAATGGGCAAAGCCGCAGGCTCAGCCCTCGAGTCAGGCCGTAAACGCATGCGGGTACACCTCGATGCGCGAACGTCCATCCTCGAAATCAACGGTCACGACGTCGAAGCGGCACGGCTGGTCCTGTAGACCACGCCGCGCGAGAAAGTCGCTCGCCATCCACACGATCCGCTGCTGCTTGGAGGGGGTCACGGCCGCAAGGCTGCCGCCGTAGGCATCGCCGGCCCGGGCCTTCACCTCGACGAAGACGATGGTCTGCCCCGCGTTCGCGATGATGTCGATCTCGCCGTACCGGGTGCGATACCGGCGTTCAAGAATTGCGTACCCGCGGCGCGCGAGTTCTCTGCACGCGAGGTCTTCGCCCACCTTCCCCAGCGATTGACGGCCATCTCGGACCACGGCCGCTGACACACGCAAACGCGAGGCCCGAGTAACACAGTACTAAGAGGCGGTTTCATAACCTCGCTGCGGGTGGCCGCGGACGGGGCCGCCCCGTTCGCGCCGCAGGCGCCACACACGTGACACCTGGTTTGGGCGCCGAGCACGAACGGGGCTGTCCGCGATCAGGACCCGGCTGGAGGTTATGAAACCGCCTCGACGGCGCCGGTCACTTCTTCTTCCAGCGTGTGCCGCCGGGATTGTCCTCGAGCAGGACGCCACGCTCGGCCAGCTCGTCGCGGATGCGGTCCGACGCGGCAAAGTCACGGCGCTGGCGCGCGGCCCGCCGCTCCTCGATCGACCGCTCGATCTCCTCCACGGGCACGGGCGGCTGCGCATCCTCCGCCTGCCGCAGGCTCACCACCCCCAGCACACGGTCGCACTCGTCCATCAACTGCCGCACGTCCGCCGCCTCGGCGGCCGACATCTCCCGGACATCGATGGCCGCATTCAGATCCCGCACGAGATCGAACACGGCTGCCAGCGCCGCCGCCGTGTTGAGATCGGCTTCAAGCGCCGACCTGAACGCCTGCCGTGCCTTGGCCACCGCTTCCGGCACACGCGGATGCACGCCGTCACCCGTCACGCTGTTCAGGCGCGCCCGAAAGTCGACGATCCGGCGAATCGCCTCCTCCGCCTGTTCCATGCCGGTCCAGGTGAAGTTGAGCTGCTTCCGGTAATGGGACGAGAGGAGCAGATATCGCAACGCCGACGCCCGGTGCCCGCGCGCGGCAATCTCGGCAAGCGTGTAGACGTTGCCGAGCGACTTCGACATCTTCTCGCTCTCGACGAACAGGTGCTCGATGTGCACCCAGACGCGCGCGAACGGCTGCTTCGTGGCCCCCTCGCTCTGCGCGATCTCGTTTTCGTGGTGCGGGAAGATCAGGTCGACACCGCCGGCATGGATGTCGAGCGGCGGCTCGCCTAGGAGCCTCAGCGCCATGGCGGAACACTCGATGTGCCACCCGGGACGACCGGGGCCGGTGCCGTAGTCCCATACAGGCTCACCGGGTTTCGAGGCTTTCCACAGGACGAAGTCGCGCGGGTTGTCCTTGGAGTACTCGTCGGTGTCCACGCGGGCGCCGTCCTGCATGCCGTCCCGGTCGAGCCGCGCGAGCCGGCCGTACTGCGGCAAGGTCGAAATCTTGAAGTAGATCGAGCCGTCGCGGCGATAGGTGTGGCCGTTGCGCTCGAGCGCGACGATCAGATCTCCCATGGCGCGGAGGTTGTCCTCGTCGGTAGCACGCGGCGTTTCCTCCGGCGTCTCGATGCCAAGCTGTGCCATGTCCTCGCGGAACGCCTGGATCCAGGGCTCCGTGTACTCGCGCAGCGGCACGCCCGCCTGCTGGGCGCCGGCAATCGTCTTGTCGTCGACGTCGGTGTAGTTCACCGCCTCCCGCACGTTGTGGCCGCACACGTACTCGAGCGTGCGGCGCAGGACGTCCAGGCACACGAACGTCCGGAAATTGCCGATGTGCGCCCGGCCGTACACGGTTGGGCCGCAGGCATACATCCGAACGGTGTTGCCGCCGAGCGGCGCGAACGGCTCCTCCTGCCGCGTGAGCGTGTTGTAGAGATGCAGCATGGGGATGACGTCAGACCGACAGTCGCGTAAACAATCGCTCGGCGCTCCGGCGGTCCGCCTCGATCTGCGCCTTCAACCCGTCCACATCGTCGAACCGCCGCTCGTCGCGCAGCCGCTGCACGAAACCAAGCTGCACCTCGCGGCCGTAGAGGTCACCCTCGTATCGGAGCACGTAGGTCTCGATGGTCGCCGTCGTGCTGTCGCCAAACGTGGGGTTGACGCCGATGTTGGTGAGCCCGGCATGGACGACGCCGTCAACCGTCAGCGTCGTGGCGTAGACGCCGTTGGGCGGGACGAGCTCGTTGGCGGTCTGCAGGTTCGCGGTCGGAAACCCGATCTCGCGGCCTCGATTGCGGCCCTTGACGATCGTGCCGGCGAGGCAATACGCATGGCCGAGCAGCGCGGCGGCCTCGTCCATGCGACCTTCGGTCACCAGACGGCGGATGCGCGTGCTGCTGATCACGAACTCCTTGTACCGCACCGGGTCGATTTTCTCCGCCCGAAACCCGTGTCGCTGGCCGAGCGTGCGAAGCGTCGTGAAGTTGCCGCTGCGCTCGTGGCCGAAAAGAAAATTGCCGCCCACCCACACTTCCGACACGCGCAGCCAGTCCACGAGCACCGTGCGGACAAAGGTCTCCGGATCCCAACGCGAGAGTTCGAGGGTAAATCGGACGACGGCGACGCAGTGGATGCCCGCCCGATCCAGCCCCTCGAGGCGCTGCACATCGGTCATCAGCAGCGGCTGCGCCTTGTCGGGGCGGAGGACGCGGGGTGGGTGTGGATCGAAGACCATCGCCATGGCGATGCCACCGTGCTCGGCGGCACCCCGCTTGACGCGCTCGATCACCTTGAGATGCCCGCGGTGCAGGCCGTCGAAATTGCCGAGCGCGAGCACGGGCTGCACGAGCCACGGCGGCCGCTGGGTATCGGGAAAGTGCAGGACTTCCATGCGGGCTACGACGCGTCGACGGTGGCGTCGAGCACGAGGCCATCATATGCCAGTTCGACGCCCGCAGGCAGCCGCGCGTTCGTCCCGGCGTGGCCCAAGTCGTGGGCCATGTGCGTCAAGTACGCGCGGCGCGGCGCGATGCGCGCGATCGCCTCGAGCGCTTCGGCCACCGTGAAGTGGGTGGAATGCTTCTTGTCGCGAAGGGCGTCAATCACCAGCGTGTCGACGCCGGCCACGAGCGGCCACGAGTCGTCCGGAATCGCGCTGCAGTCGGTCAGATACGCAAAGCTGCCGAAGCGAAACCCCAGAATCGGCAACCGTCCATGCAAGAGCGGCACCGGGAGCACGTGCACACCGGCAATGGTGAACGGACCCTCGATGTCGCGTGCGTCGATCTTCGGGATCCCGCCACCCTGCCGCGGCAGGCCGTCGAAGACGTAGTAGAACATCCGCCGGATGCTCTCCCAGGCCTCCGTGGTCGCGTAGCAGGGGATCGGCCCCCCCTGCACGAAATTGAAACGGCGGATCTCGTCGAGGCCGAGAATGTGATCCGCATGACTGTGGGTAAACAGCACGGCATCGACGCGCGCGACGCCGTGGGTGAGCACCTGCTGTCGGAGGTCAGGACTCGTATCGACGAGGATCGATGCCCGTCCCTGGACGTCAACGTGGATGGATGGGCGCAGCCGGCGGTCGTGCGGGTCCGTCGACCGGCACACCGCACAGGTGCAGGCGATCACGGGAACCCCGGCCGACGTGCCGGTGCCGAGGAAGGTAATCCTCGCAGGAAGGGTCATCCCCTGCTGCGCTCCGGGCTCAAGGGAGGATGATGCGCAACTCGGGCTCGGCCACCGATGTCTCGGACGAGGCGTTCTGGGCCTCGACGAAGCGCAGACGAAGCTCGAAGAGCACCTGTTCGATCAACTGGCGCTCCTCGGCCGTCAGATTGCCACGCGTCTTCTCTTCCATGAGCGCAAGGATGTCGATCATCTGCTGGGCTGCCGCGAGGTTCGCCTCTCCCTTCGCGCCGCTGAAGGGATCGGCCACGTCGCCGAAGTGCACGGCGGCGGTATGCGCGAGCGACAGCACGAATCCGACGAAGGTGATGGCTGACGGATCGGGTTCGGCAGTGGATGGGTTGGGCGTCTCTTCGGCCACGAATCCGGATGGTAGCATACGCGCCGGAGACATCCATGGCCGACACTGCTATGGCCGACACTGCCGGCGCCAGATTCGACAGACTCGTTGACATCATGCGCACACTGCGAGCACCCGACGGGTGCCCGTGGGACCGCGAGCAGACGCTCACCTCGCTGCGTCCGTTCGTGCTCGAGGAGACCTACGAGGTGCTGGAGGCCATCGAGAGCGGCTCCCCTGCCCGCCTGCGCGAAGAACTGGGCGACTATCTCTACGAGGTCGTCTTTTTGGCGCAGATCAGCGAGGAGGCGGGCGACTTCTCGATCGCGGACGCGATCGATGCCGTCTGCGCCAAGCTCGTCCGGCGCCACCCGCACGTCTTCGCGCGCGAGGACCGGGACACGTCGATCACGACGGATCAGGTCAACCAGCAGTGGGAAGCGATCAAGACGCGCGAGCGCGCCGAGGCGGGAGAGGACGCGGCCCGCCCGAAGACCACCTTGAGCGGGGTGCCAAAGACACTCCCGTCGCTCCTGCTCGCGTACGAGATCAGTGCCAGGGCCGCCGCGGTCGGCTTCGACTGGGCGAGACCCGCCGATGTGGTCGACAAGATCGAGGAAGAGGTCGCCGAGCTGCGCCACGAGGTGGCGACGGGCGATCCCTCGCGGGCCGAAGAAGAAACGGGCGATCTGCTCTTTGCGATCGCCAACCTGTCGCGCAAGCTCGGGATCGAGCCCGAGGCGGCGCTCCGCCGCGCCAACGAGAAGTTCACGCGCCGGTTCGACGCCGTGGAGCAGGCCTTCGCCGCGCGCGGCCGGTCAGTTCAAGACGCGACGCTGGAGGAGATGGAAGACGAGTGGCAGCGGGTGAAGGAGTCTGCGTGACCCGGCTCGCGCCTTGGGGTGCCTTTGCCGAGGAGGCTCCGTGCCTCAGGCCGCGGAGGCATGTTCGCGATGAACGGCCTCGTTATACACTTTGCGAAAAACTCGACGCTTCCAGAACGACAACCGTGGATAGCCCGCCAGCCAAATATAGGAATGGGGCATCCCATGTATGAGGTGAAAACGCCTCCGCTATTGTCATTGCAATTGGGATTATTAACAATCCGACAATAACCTCAGTGGATGTTAGCTGCTCACTCACCAGCAGTATTGTTAATATCCCACTAACAAATACACACAAGCTACCCTCAATACTTCGCGTATACTTTTTTTGTAAAGAGAGCCCTTGACTTATATTTATGTTTTCCAAAACGTACGCCAACTGGCTCCGCTAAAATAATTTACTTTGATGTTTTTCTTCTTTACCCACACACCTAATACGTAGGCAAGTGAGAAGAAACATAAGAACCTAATCAATGTGTTCAGCGAATAATTCCCGCGCCCCACGATTTCTTTGGACAGCCTTCTGCGAGAAGGAGAATGAGTTATGTCCAAGGGAAAACAGCACGAGGCTGAGGCCTCGGAGGGAGCCCGGAGGGCGACCGCAGAGGCCTCAGCCTCGTGGGCGCTCGTCGGCACGGGGCGGTGGTCCGCGCGACGAAAAGTCTCCGTGGTCATCGAGGTCCTCAAGGGGGAATCACTCGAGAGCCTCAGTCGTCGCCATGGCGTGACGGCGGCGAAGCTCTCGCAGTGGCGTGACGACTTCGTGGCCGGCGGTGAGGCCCGCCTCAAGCATCGCGAGGTCGCCGTCGAGGGCGCGGACACGCGGCGGCTCAAGCGCGTCGTGGCGGATCTCGCCACCGACAAGGCGTTGCTGGCCGAGAAGATTCGACACCTGGAGGCCGGCCGCCCTTTGGGCTGGTGGAGGTCGAAGCGATGCGTCACGCGACTTCGCCCCCCACCCACCGGCCGTACGGCATCGCCCGCGTCACGCGCGTGTGGCAGGTGCCGCGCTCGACGGTCTACGCGCAACGGACCCGGCGCGCCCGGCCGACGTCGGTGGCCAAGCGCGGACCCAAGCCGCCCCAGTCGGATGCGGCGCTGACGGCCGCGGTCCGGGCCGTGATCGCCGCGAGTCCGTTCCACGGCGAAGGGCACCGCAAGATCTGGGCGCGCTTGCGGGTGCAGGGGCTGCGCACGTCGAAACGTCGGACGTTGGTCGTGATGCGCGCTGCCGACTTGCTCGGCCCTGCGCGGCTGCCCACGCCGGTCGCCGCCCGTCCCCACGACGGCACCATCGTCACCGCCAGTCCCAACGTGATGTGGGGCACCGATGCGACGGCCACCGTGACGCTGGCGGACGGCCACGTCACGATCGTCGGGGCGATCGATCACTGCACGGCCGAATGTGTGGGACTACACGCGGCGAAGTCCGGCACGCGCTTCGAGGCGTTGGAGCCGGTGCGCCAGGGCGTCCGAGATCACTTCGGGACGATGGCCGCCGGCGTGGCGAGCGGGCTCACGATGCGCCACGACCACGGCAGTCAGTACATGAGCAACGACTTTCACGCCGAGCTCCGGTTCCTCGGCATCGTGTCATCACCGGCCTTCGTCCGCCAGCCCGAGGGGAACGGCTGCATCGAACGGTTCTTCCGCACCCTCAAGGAACAGCTGCTGTGGGTGCGCCACTTTACGGATGTCGAGGACTTGCAGCAGGCGCTGCGCACCTTCAAGGAGACCTATAACCAGCAGTGGTTGATCGAGCGACTCGGCTTCCGCGCACCCGCCGTCGTCCGTCGCGCGGTTGCGCTCACCACGGCCGCGTGAATACACTCACCCGGCTGTCCAAGAAATCCGTGGCGGTACAGTTCAGCGAATAATTGTCCATGCTTGATAAGCGCATCTTGCTGCATGCAAGTTCTGTCGTCAACCTATCCGTGAGCACTTCTGCCACGGGCCGCCGGGGAGTTACGCCCATGAAGACTCTATGGAAACAGACCGTGCTGGCTGTCGCGCTGCTCTGCACAGCCGCCGGTCCGGCCGCGGCCCTCGACATCCTGCTGACCAACGACGACGGCTGGGACTCGGTGGGGATCCAGACAATGAAGGACGCCCTCGAGGCGGCCGGACACACGGTGACGGTGGTCGCGCCGGCCACGAATCGCAGCGGCAGTAGTGCGTCGCTCGAGCTCGGCACGGTGGTGGTCACGCAGGAAAGCGTCAACGAGTACGCCGTCGACGGGACTCCGGCTACCTGCGTGCTCCTCGGACTAAGGGCTTGTCAGACAATTACTGACTTTTGTGTTCTCGGAGCAGCGGGATGGATCGTGTAGTTCCAGTCGCCGTGAAAGCGATGCCGCTCGAGGCGTACCGTCGCCAGCTGCGCATCGGTGACGGTGAGGCCACCCGGGTATTGGCCGCGGTCGAGTTCCGACCGAACGCGGAGTCCGGACCGACTGTGCGTCGAGCCAATGAGGCTCACGATCGTGGCCAAGTCGACGAGTGGGGTGCCGCGCCAATTCATCGCGATGTGCGAGAACACCCGATGCTCGATCTTGTTCCACTTGCTCGTACCCGGCGGAAAGTGACAGACCGTGATCACCAAGCCCGTCCGATTGGCCAGACGCGGCAGTTCCCACTTCCACAACCGGAGGCGCGCCCCGTTGCTCCCGCCTGCATCCGCCGTGATCAACAGCGACTGGGCTTGTCGATACGCCGGGCGACCCATGTGCTGCCACCAACGCTGGATCGACCGTACCGCGAAGCTCGCGGTGTCGTGATCGATCCCGACACGCACCCAGCCTTCGTTGCGATGCAGATCGTAGATGCCATACGGAATGGCCTTCCCGCCCGTGGTGGCGGTGGCCGGGATCACGAAGTCGTGGACCTGTACCCGCTGCGGCGTCTTCGCCGGGCGCCAGGTGCGGCCCGCGTTCTTGAACGCGCCGACCAGCTCCTTCTTCTTGGTGTCCACCGAAATCGTCGGCTGCTGTTGCCGTTGCGCGCGTCGCACGCGCCGGGCGATGTACCGAAACTGCGCGTCCCGATCGACATGCTGGCGGCCCTCACGAGTCTTGGCGTTGCCCTGCAGGCTGTAGCCCAGTCCGTGCAACAACTCGGCGACCACCGTGTGGCTGACGCGGTGGCCCAGACCGTCGAGCGCCACCGCCAACGTCCGTGCGCTCTGGCACGTCCACCGCAGCGGCGAGTCGGGATCGCCGGGGGCGGTCGGCTCAACCAACGCATCCAAATCGCGCAGCAGCGTCGCATCGAGATCGATCGCGCGCTTGCGGCCGCCGCCCGCCCTTCGCGTCCGGCCGCCCGCGAGCGGCTCGTCCGCCGTCAATTCACGCAAACCGCGCTGGATGGTCGATGTCGCGATACCCGTGGCTCGGGCGACCAGCGCCGTGCCGCCATAACCGATCGCCTGGGCCTCAGTCGCCGCCCACACCCGGCGCGATCGCTCCGTGAGCACGGGCGCCAGCGCTGCATGCTTTGCCCGCAGGGTGGCCACCTCCACGGGCGCAGCGTACTACTCGCCGATCAACAGTACAAGCAGTTATTTCCTTACAGGCTCTAAGCGCGATCCTGACCCAGCCGGCCGACCTCGTCATCTCGGGAACAAACGAGGGGGCGAACCTGGGCCCCAGGGCGGCCTTTTCCGGCACCGTAGGTGCAACCATTGCCGCGATCAGCTCTCTAGGAGGTCGGGTGCCAGTTCTGTCCTTCAGCACCGATCCACCTGTCGATGAAGGAGAAGAGCCGGCGTTCACCCAGCACTTCCAAAACGTCGCGGACTTCGCCGTCGCGCTGGTCAGCCTACTCGAGGCCGGATCCCCCGAGTTGCTACCACCTCATGTCGCGCTGAGTGTGAGCTATCCGCCTCTGTCGCCCTCGGACATCCAGGGAGTGACCTTTAACCAGCTGGCGCGGTCATCAGACGGCCAACTCGTCTATGTCGAAGCCGAGCCGGGTGTCTACATCCCGAGCGTGGTCGCGGCGCCGTCCGAGCCGGAAACGCCTCTTTCTGACCGCGAATCTTACGATGCCGGGTTCATCACGGTCGTGCCGCTCGATGGTGACTACACCTGGGCGCCATGGCCGCAAGCCTGGTGATCCTACTAGGTTGCTTCCTAGCCAGGCGGCATTTCATACCCCCAGAGCAACCTGATCCGGCCACCGCGTAGATGATGGTGGGCGGGGCGACCCCACCCGGCGCCACCCGCTCGCTTCACGGCTTGCGCCCGACTACCGTTTGCGGAGGAGGCTCCGAGCCTCATGGCCGCGAAAGACGCGGAACATAGGTGCGCACGCTGACTCGCTGTCCGTCGGTCTCGACGGTCACCTGTCCATCGAGGTCGGTGCGATAGATTGCCGCGCCGATGGAGTCGAGGCGTCGCAGGACTTCCGGTGCGGGGTGGCCAAATGTGTTCCCGCGGCCCGCGCTGATGATCGCGATCTCGGGGCGCCAGTGCTCCAGCAGCTCGCGCGAGGTGGATGGCCGGCTGCCGTGATGCGCCACCTTCAGAATGCGGCGACGCGCCGGCGTCAGCTGCGAAAGAATCGAGCGCTCGATCCCGGCCCCGACATCGCCGAGGAGGAGCACGGCGACATCCCCATACAAGAGTTCCAGAACGACGGAGTCGTCATTGCGGACGCGCTGCCGCTCCCAGTCCGGCAGCGGCGGATGCAGGACGCGGACGCGGACGCCGCCGATCTGCATCTCCTCGCCTGCCTGCCGTCGCTCGACGGGAGATCCGCCTTCGCGCGCCTCGCGGAGTACCTCCTGGAGCCGCACGTGTTGGGCGACGGGGACGCCCTCCCAGACCTGGTCGGGCGCGAAGTTATCGACAATCGAACGAGCCCCACCGATATGGTCGGGATCGCCGTGCGTGAGCAGCACGGTATCGAGCCGACGGACCCCGCGAGCCCAGAGGGCCGGCGATAATACGCGGCTGCCCATGTCAAACGAGCTCGTCCCGAAGGGTATGCCGCCGGTATCGACCAGGAGGCGCGACCGATCCGGGAATTGCACGAGCGTCGCATCCCCCTGCCCCACGTCGAAGGCCGTGACCCGAAGCCCGCCGACGTCACCAGCGGCGCTCAGCCACACGGCCGGCTGGCCTGTGGCGATTGCGAGCGCTGACGCGAGCAGCACGCCCGCGCCGCAGACGCGACGGATGCCGTGGGCGAGCAACGCGACGGCGAAGCCCAGGTAGTAGGCAGCCATGAGGACGATCGGTGGCGCAGGCACCCGGGTGGCGAGCCACGGAGCGAGGTCGACGAGGCGCGCGCTGCCGACCAGCCCGCTCGCAGCGGCATGCGCAATCCAGCCCGCCGGCCTGGCGATCGTCTCGACGCCGTCCAGACACGAGACGACGATTCCGCCAACCTGGACGAACCCCATCAGCGGTACCGCGGCCAGATTGAGCAGGAGGCCTGCGCTCGTCACACGCGAAAAGGCCCATGCGCCGACCGGCATCAGCGCGATCTCGACGGCCGTCGACGCGACGAGCGACGCGATCAGCCATCCAGCCACGCGGTGGCGCGACGTCGTGGATGACGCTGTGGGTGACGCCGTGGGTGACGCTCTGGGTGACGTCGTGGATGACGCCGTCGGCGAAGTCTTGGGCAACGCCGTGGGCACCGCCGTGGAAGACGCCTTGGAAGACGCCGTGGCGAACGCTGCGCGGCGCGCGCCCTCCAGCAGCGCAGCCGTGGCACCGAAGGTGAGGATGAAGCCGGCGTCGCGCACGTCGAGCGGCCGCACGCAGACGATGACCGCCGCGGCGATGGCGAGGGCGTGCCACGGAGAGCTGCGGTGATCGAGCACCCGGGCGCCGAGATAGAGCACCGCCATGAGCGTCGCGCGCCACACGGACGCTTCGGCGGTGACGACCTGCCCGTAGCCGACGAGCAGGATGAGCGTGACCAGCGCGGCGGGCCGGCCGGTCACCCCGCACACAAGGAGCATCGCCAGGATCAGCCCGGCAAAGATAGCGATGTTGCCGCCGGATATCGCGATGACGTGATAGGTGCCGGCTGTCTGGAGCCGCAATCGGATCTCGTCCGGTAGCCCGGTCCGGTCGCCGATGAGCACGGCGGTCACGATGGCCGCGGATACGGCATCGTGCGGAGCCACCCACCGCTCCACGCTCTGTCGCACATGCTGCCGTACGCGGGCCGTTATCTCCTGAACTCTGCTGCCACGCGTCTCAACGTCGACGAGCAGCCCGCTCTTCACCGAGCCGAACAGGGTTGTCCCGTCCAGGGCGAGATCGCGCTCGACGTCGGGCACGCCGTCGTTGAGGTATCGCGCCGGGCGGCGAAACGTGGCGAACGTCTCAATCGTCCGGCCCGCACGCCACTGGCCCGCCCGCTCGTGCGCCATCACGCCGCCGACGCTCAGCGTCGCGCCGCCGGCCGCGTCCTGCCACCGGTCGCGCAGGCGGATCGACGTCACGGCGGCGCGAAGCGTCGTGCGATCGGGGCCGGGCGCGGCGTCCTCGAGGAGTACCGCACGCACGGCGATCGGATCGAGCCTGGGCGGACGTCCCGTCGTCTCGATCTCGAACCCACCGAACTGGCGGTCGAGCGCGGCGCGCAGCGGCGTGTGCAACGCCCGCTCCGTGGCGTCGGCGGCCAGAATGGCACCGGCGCTGAAGAACGCGGCGGCCAGGATGACGACCACCGCGAGCCTTCGCCCGCACCACCAGGCGATCCAGCCGGCGATCGTCAGGAGGATCAGCGCCGGTTTCAGCAGCCAGGCACCCGGCCAGAACAGGTCCTGCCAGAAGAGCCCGGACACCGCCCCGGCAACCAACGCGAGCCCAGGCAGCAGACCAACCGAGACCACACCGCGCAACGTGCAAACAGCGGCGCAAGGTTGGCCCTGCCAGATGCAACGGCTTGCGACCGCGGAGCGCAAATACGGCCGCCCGGCCCTGCCACGCCGTAGGCAATTTGTTCACCGTGGTGCTCGCGCGGAAGGAATCCAAAGTGGCGAGCATTCCAAAGGGGCAGGCAAATGCGCACTGTGTCCGCTCAAGCCGCTGGTCGGGACAGGGCCCCTTTCGGCCAATGGCTCATCAGCCGATAACAACTATGGGAGGAGCAGATGGCGGAGTCTGGAGGGGTTCATGCCGGAGAGGTACAGTCCGGAAGGGTACTGATTGTCGATGACGATGCGCCGATTCGCAGGCTTCTCAGGCGCTGGCTCGAGACGTGGGGGTACGACGTCATAGACACCGGCAGCGCCAACGAGGCGCTGGACGCAATGGCGGACAAGCCGGCCGACATCCTGCTGTGCGACATCAGCATGCCGGAACATGACGGCCTGTGGCTGGCCGAACAGGTGCACGCACGGTGGCCCGGAACAGCCATCGTCATGAGTACTGCGTACGATGATCCCCGGATCGTGCGGAAGAGCCGTGAGTTGGGAGCGGTCGCGTTCGTCACGAAGCCTTTCGACCTCAACCTCTTGCGCCATGCGCTCGACCAGGCCGCCGGCCACTCGCGCTTCCGGCCGTCGACCGTGCATACGTAACGGCCTCGGTCCCGATCCGCTCCGCCGGGGCTACGCCCCCGCTTCGACCCCCGCGTAGTAGTTCTGAAGCGATCGCACGGTGAGCGCCTGGGAGCGCAGCGCCTTTATCGCACTGACCGCCGCCGACGCGCCGGTCAGCGTCGTGATGCAGGGCACCTGCGCCATGGTTGCCGCCCGACGCACCGCAAGATCATCGAAAAAGGAGTCGCGACCGAGCGGCGTGTTGATGACGAGGTCGATCTTGCCGTTGACAATCTGGTCCGCGACGTTCGGGCGCCCTTCGTTGACCTTGTAGACCACCTCGACCTCGATGCCGCGCGCCCGCAGAAACGTCGCGGTACCGCGTGAGGCGGCGAGCGTGAAGCCGAGCTCGGCGAGGTCGCGGGCAACGGGCACCACGGTCGGCTTGTCGCTGTTGTTGACGCTGATGAACACGCGCCCCTGCTCGGGCAGGCGCTGACCCGCCCCCATCATCGCCTTACTGAACGCGGCGCCGAAGTTCTCGGCGCCCCCCATGACCTCCCCTGTCGACTTCATCTCCGGGCCGAGAATCGTATCGACCCCGGGGAAGCGCACGAACGGGAAGACCGGGCTCTTGACGAAGACGCCCTGCGCCTCGAGATCGTCCACCAGGCCGAGATCCGCCAGCGACCGGCCGGCGGCGATGCGCGCGGCTATCTTGGCCAGCGGCACGCCGGTCGCCTTCGAAATGAACGGCACCGTTCGCGACGAACGGGGGTTGACCTCGATGACGTACACGGTGTCGTCCTTGATGGCGTATTGAATGTTCATGAGGCCGACGACCTTCAGCGCCCGGCCGATGCAGCGCGTGTAGTCCCGGATCGTGCCGAGATGCCGCTCGGCCACCATGAAGGGCGGCACGACGCACGAGCTATCGCCGGAATGAATGCCCGCCTCCTCGATGTGCTCCATGATGCCGCCGATCACGACCGCGCCCCCGGCATCGGCAACGGCATCGACGTCGAACTCGAACGCATCCTCGAGGAACCGATCGATGAGCACCGGCCGATCGTGCGACACGTCGACCGCCTCGGTCATGTAGCGATCAAGCGCGCCCGCGTCGAACACGATGGCCATGCCGCGCCCGCCCAGCACGTACGAAGGCCGGACGACCACCGGGTACCCGACCCGCTCGGCCACCTCGCGGGCCTCGTCGCGCGACACCGCCGTGCCGCTCGCCGGCTGCGGCACGCCAAGGTCCCAGAGGAGCTGCGAGAAGCGCCGCCGGTCCTCGGCCAGGTCGATCGAGTCGGGCGAGGTACCGAGGATCGGCACACCCGTCTCCTGCAGCGCCAGCGCGAGCTTCAGCGGCGTCTGCCCGCCGAACTGCACGACACACGACACGTCGCCGCCGGCCGTGCGCTCCCGTTCGATGATCGCCATGACGTCCTCGAACGTCAGCGGCTCGAAGTACAGCCGGTCCGACGTGTCGTAGTCGGTCGAGACCGTCTCGGGGTTGCAGTTCACCATCACCGTCTCGAAGCCCTCATCGCGGAAGCCGAAGACGGCGTGGCAGCAGCAGTAGTCGAATTCGATCCCCTGCCCGATCCGGTTGGGACCGCTGCCGAGAATGATGACTTTCCGGTTCGGCGTCGGATCGGCCTCGCATACCTGCTCGTAGGTCCCATACATGTACGGCGTAAATGATTCGAACTCCGCCGCACAAGTGTCGATCCGCTTGTAGGCGGGCACGAGGCCCTCCTCCAGGCGGCGCTGCCGCACGAGGTCGTCGCCGATGCCGTGTACTGCGGCGATATCCTCGTCGCTGAAGCCGGTGCGCTTGAGCGCGCGCAGCAGATCCCCCGACATGTCGCGGAACTCGCCGAGCGCCGACATACGGCGCAGCTCCTCGATCTCCACGAACTGCCGCAGGAACCATGGGTCGATCTTCGTCAACTCGTGGAGCGTCTCCGCGCTCCATCCGCGCCGCAGGGCCCGGAAGAGCGCCCACATCCGCCGATCGTTGGGCACCACCAGCCGTTTTCTAAGCGCGGACTCGTCATCGGTGTCGTCGGAGGCGTCATCCGGCCCGGACGGGAAGAGGCTCCCGGTCTTCCCGATTTCGAGCGACCGTACCGCCTTCAGGAACGCTTCCTTGAATGTGCGGCCGATGGCCATCGCCTCCCCAACCGATTTCATCTGCGTCGTCAGCGTCCTATCCGCCTGCGGGAACTTCTCGAAGTTCCAGCGCGGGAACTTGACGACGACATAGTCGATCGTGGGCTCGAAGGAGGCGGGCGTCAGCCGCGTGATGTCGTTGGGAATCTCGTCGAGATGATAACCGAGCGCCAGCTTGGCGGCGATCTTGGCAATCGGGAATCCGGTCGCTTTCGAGGCGAGCGCGGACGACCGCGACACCCGCGGATTCATCTCGATCGCGACGACGCGGCCGTCCTCAGGATTGACGGCGAACTGGATGTTCGACCCGCCCGTCTCCACGCCCACCCGGCGGATGATGCGCCGCGCCATGTCACGCAGCCGCTGGTATTCCTTGTCGGTCAGCGTCAGCGCCGGCGCCACGGTCACGCTGTCGCCCGTGTGGACGCCCATCGGGTCGACGTTCTCGATCGAGCAGATGACGACGAAGTTGTCGGCCACGTCGCGCATCACCTCGAGCTCGAATTCCTTCCAGCCGATGACCGACTCCTCCACCAGGATTTCGTGCACCGGGCTGAGATCCAGGCCGCGGCCGGCCAGTTCGCGAAACTCCTCGATGTTGTAGGCGATGCCGCCGCCGACGCCGCCCATCGTGAACGACGGCCGGATGATCGCCGGGAAGGCGACCTCCTGGACCAGCGCCAGCGCCTCCTCCAGCGTCTTGGCCACGCCGCTCTGCGGCACCTCGACGCCGATCTCACGCATCGCGTCTCGGAACAGCAGGCGGTCCTCGGCCACCTTGATGGACTCGACCGAGGCGCCGATCAGCGTGACGTTGTACTTGGCGAGCACCCCGCGCTCGGCGAGCGCCACCGCCAGGTTGAGCGCGGTCTGCCCGCCCACGGTCGGCAGCACGGCGTCGGGACGCTCTTTCTCGATAATCGCCTCGAGCATCTCCGAGGTGAGCGGTTCGACGTAGGTGCGATCCGCCATCTCGGGGTCGGTCATGATCGTGGCCGGATTGCTGTTCACCAGGACCACCTCGAGCCCCTCGGCCCGTAACGCCTTGCAGGCCTGCGTGCCCGAGTAGTCGAACTCGCATGCCTGGCCGATCACGATGGGGCCGGAGCCGATGACGAGCACGCGCTTTAGATCGGTACGTTTAGGCATACCTAGCGCGTTTCCATCGACTCGAGAAACTGGTCGAACAGGTAGTCCGCGTCGTGCGGGCCCGGCGAGGCTTCGGGATGATATTGCACCGAGAACATCGGCCTGGTCGTGTGGCGGAAGCCTTCGACGGTGCCGTCGTACAGATTGAGGTGCGTGACGCGCACGTCCGAGGGCAGCGTACCGGGGTCCACGGCGAAGCCGTGGTTCTGCGACGTGATTTCCACTTTACCTGAACTGAGATCCTTGACCGGGTGATTGGCGCCCCGATGCCCGAACTTCAGCTTGAACGTCCCCGCGCCGACGGCGAGACCGAGCACCTGATGACCGAGGCAGATACCGAACACCGGCACGTCGGTCTTGACGAGTTCGCGGACGTTGGCGATCGCATACCCGAGTGCCGCGGGATCGCCCGGGCCGTTGCTGAGAAATACGCCGTCCGGCTCGATGGCGAGCAGATCGGCGGGCGGCGCCGACGCCGGAAAGACGTGCACGTCGCAGCCATAGGCATCAAGACGACGCAGAATGTTCCACTTGATGCCAAGGTCGTACGCCGCGACGCGCAGGCGCCTCGAGGCGCGGCGCACGGGTGGCTGACTGAATGCGGCGTGATCCGCACCGCCGGAGGCGGGGGCACGCTCGCGCCACTCGAACGAGCGGTCACAGGTCACACCGGACACGAGGTCCGACCCTTCCATTCGAGGAATCGTTCGGGCCTTCTCAACCAGCTGGTCAGGATCGACGTGCCCCGTCGCGATCACGCCTCGCATCACACCGGCCGAACGGAGCACTCGCGTCAGCGCGCGCGTGTCGATGTCGGCGATGGCGACGATCTCGTGGTGGACGAGATAGTCGCGAAGCGTGCCGTCCGCGCGCCAGTTGCTCGCCAGCGGCGACGCCTCCCGCATGACGAAGCCGGCCACATGCGGCGCCTGCGACTCGGCATCACCGGCCGCGACGCCGTAGTTGCCGATCTGCGGCGCGGTCATGGTGACGATCTGCCCGGCGTAGGAGGGATCCGTGAGCACTTCCTGGTAACCGGTCATGCTCGTGTTGAACACGACCTCGCCAGCGGCCTCGCCCTGCGCCCCGGCCGCAACGCCGCGGTACCACGTGCCGTCTTCCAGTGCCAGTATGGCGTTCATGGGTGGCTCGGTCGCTCGGTAGGTCGATAACTCGCTGGCCCGGTCAGTAGCAGAAACTCCTTGGGCGGATTCGCCGGGACGGCCCGTCGCGCAGACGTGCGACCAGTACTGGCCAGTCGATTCGCGCGACCCGGCCGGGATCGTAGCACGTTGCCTTGACACTGCGCGCGACGCTCTGCAACAGTAGCCTCCGGTGCCCACCCAGACAGGTCCCTCCAGCACAGCCAACCGCTTTCCCATCGAAATTCGGCGTTTCCCGTGGATCAAGCGCTTAGCCTGCGACTACGCGTTCGACTATGCGCGCGTCGCCGACTTCTATGCCGGCGATCCGGCGGACGGGGCGGCATGGCGCGACGCCATCACGCGCGCGCAACGGTACCCGCGCCAGCGTGACGCCGTCGCCGACCTCGTCCTGGCGCAGCAGCGGACGCGCACGGCGCCGCAGAACGCGCTCGCCGCGGCGGAGCGGCTGCGAAATCCCGAGACGGTCGCGATCGTCACCGGCCAGCAGGCGGGGCTGTTTGGCGGCCCGCTGTTCACGCTGCTCAAGGCGCTGACCGCCCTCCGCCTGGCGGAGCGGACTGCCGCCGAGCACGGCGTCCCGACGGTCGCCGTGTTCTGGATTGACGCCGAGGACCATGACTGGGACGAGGTCAAGACGTGTGGCGTGCTCGACGCCGCGCTCAACCGGGTGCCCGTCGCGCTCGACGATCCGCCCGCCGCCGGCGAAAGCCCCGTGGCAAGCGTCCGGCTGGACGACTCGGCACGCGCCGCGGCGGCGATGCTGGCCTCGACGCTGCCAGCCACCGAGTTCAGTCCGGCGCTCCTCGAAGCGGTACGGCTCGCATACACGCCGGGCGTCGGCATGGTAGAGGCCTTTGCCACTTGGCTGGAGTCGCTCCTGGGGCCGCGCGGCCTGGTGATCTTCGACGCCTCCGACCCGGCGGCCAAGCCGCTCGCCTCGGCGCTCTTCGCCCGTGAAATCGAGCACGCCGGAGACACGTCGCGCCTCGCCGCGGCAGCGGGCGCCGCACTCACGGCGCGCGGCTATCACGCACAGGTGACACCGCAGGAAGGCCACGCGGCGCTGTTCCATCTCGACGGCGGGCGCGCGAGCGTTCGCATGGAGGACGGCCGGTTGCTGGTGGGTCAGTCCCCCGCCACCACGGAAGCCTTGCTGGAGCGCGTGCGGACCCGTCCGGAGGAGTTCAGCCCGAACGTACTGCTGCGACCGGTGGTACAGGACACGTTGTTTCCGACGTGCTGCCTGGTCGCCGGCCCGAACGAGCTCGGCTACCTGGCGCAACTGCGAGACATCTACGCGGCATTTGGCGTGCCGATGCCCCTGATACAGCAGCGTGGCTCGGCGACGATTCTCGACGCGAACGCCATGCGGTTCCTCGCGCGCCACGAGGTGCCGCTCGAGGCGCTGCGCGCACAGGACGAAGGCGAGCTCAATCGGCTGCTCAAAGCGCAGATTCCGCCGGAGGTGGACACGTCGCTCGACGAGGCCGCGCGCGCGGTGGCCGAGCGAATGGAAGCGCTGGCCACGGCGGTGTCGAAGCTCGACGCGACCCTCGACGCCGCCGCCCGCTCGACGCTGGGCCGGATGCAGGACGACCTCAAGAAACTCCAGGGCAAGATCATCCAGGCCGTCAAGCGGAAGGACGAGACGCTGCGGCGGCAGTTCATGCACGCGCAGGCGCAGGCGTTCCCCGGCGGGCACCCGCAGGAACGGGCCGTCGGCTTCGTCTACTTTCTCAATAAGTACGGCGGCGGACTCGTCGACCGGCTGTGCGAGGAGATGCCGCTCGACCAGGGCCGCCACTGGGTGATCACGATTTGAGGCGCCGCCGGCGGTCTCCGCCCACGCGCATGCCGTACGCGCTCGCCGCCGCCGTGGCCGTTCAAGGCTCTATAATCAAGAGATGAACCAGGAGGTCTTTGCCGCACTGAGCGACGCGCTCCAGGAGGGCAAGGAGGTGGCGCTCGTCACCATCGTCTCGTCAACAGGGTCCACGCCGCAGCGCGTTGGCGCGAAGATGCTCGTCTTCGCGGACGGCTGGACGGTCGGCACGATCGGCGGCGGCTGCTACGAGAACGATGCGTTCTGGAAAGCGCGCGAGGCGATCAAGAGCCACAGGCCCCTCAGCGTGAAGTTCGAGCTGAACGACGACTTCGCGCAGGAGACGGGCCTGGTCTGCGGCGGCCAGATGGAGGTGTTCATCGAGCCGCTCGAACCGTCGCCCGAGGTCTACGTGTTCGGCGCGGGGCATATCGGCTACTTCGTCGCGAAGATGGCGCACGAGGTCGGCTTCAAGGTGCACGTCATCGACGACCGCGAGAAGTTCGCCAACACGGAGCGGTTCAACGCAGGGATCGACGTCGTCGTTGACCACATCCCGACCTGGATCGAGACCCATCAGCTCCCGCCGACGACGTACGCGGTGATCGTGACGCGCGGTCATACACACGACCTCGATGCACTGCGTGCCCTCACGGCGAGCCCGTTGCGATACCTGGGGCTGATCGGCAGCAGGGCCAAGGTGAAGCGGATCTACGACGCACTGATCGAAGAGGGACTCTCCCCCGACGCGCTGCAAGCGGTCCACGCGCCGATCGGGCTCGACATCGGCGCGATTACGCCGCAGGAGATCGCCGTCAGCATTCTGGCGGAGCTCATCGCCGTCAAGCACGGGAAGATCGCCGAGCCGAACGTCGCCGCCGTCAGCATGCGGTGGGACGGCGCCCTGCAAAAACGTTGAGCGACCCGGAGAAATCCGGCCCATTCGCTATAATTGAAGGTCAAGCAACTGGCACGCCATGGGTTCCTACGAACTGCCCGAACGGTCGCGACGGCTCCTCGCCACGCTCGTCCGCGAGTACATCGCGACGGGTGAGCCGGTGGCGTCGCAAGTCCTCGCCCGCGAGAGCGGGCTGGGCCTGTCCTCGGCGACCGTCCGCCACGTCCTGTCCCAGCTCGAAGCGGCGGGCTGCGTGCAGCAACCGCACACGTCGGCGGGACGGGTGCCCACCGACCGCGGCTACCGGGTGTTCGTCGACCGCCTGCTGGAGGGACGTAAGCGCTCGCGCCCGACGGCCGAGGTCGAGCACCGGCTGCGCGAGCAGGCCGAACGGTCGCCGCTCCTTGACGACTTGCTCGCCAGCGTGTCGCACCTCGTCGCCCGCGCCGCCCACCAGGTGGGATTCGTGCTCTCCGGCAGTCCGGTGGCGGTGCTGCAGCGGCTCGAATTCGTGGCGCTCGGCGGCTCGCGCGTCCTCGTGGTCGTCGTCTCGCGTGGGAACCAGGTCACGCAGAAGGTGGTGGACGCCGGCGAGGAGGTACTGCCGGACGACCTTGTCCGCGCCTCGAACTACCTGAATACCGAGTTTGCCGGCCTGCCGCTGCTCGACGTTCGCGAAGCGGTAGTCGCCCGGCTGCAGCAGGAGCGCACGCTCTACGACCAATTGCTGACACGCGCGCTTCGGCTCGCGCGATCGACGCTCGAGGAACTGCCGAAGCACCATGCGTTCTATGTGGAAGGCGCGGCGTCGCTGATGGCCGGGCCGGCACAGGAAGGCGTGTCGCTGGCCACCCTGCGCGCGCTCGTCGAGATGATGGAAGAGAAGGGGCGACTGGTCCGTTTACTGAACGAGTACATCGAGGGCCCTGGACTGACGGTCGTCATCGGCGCGGAGCACGCGGCTCCCGATCTTCGGCCGTTCAGCCTGATTGCGTCCACCGTGGTTGAGGACACCGCCGTCCGAACCGTCGGCGTCATCGGCCCGACGAGGATGCACTATTCACGCGCGATCGCGCTCGTCGATGGCACTACTCAGGCCATGTCGCGCGTGCTGCGCGACGCGCACTAACGCATGACCACCCCGTTCGACGACGACGAGTCGACGCAGACAGCGGCCCCCGACGAGGCGGCCGTCGGCGAAGCGGGTTCTATCGACGAAGCGGCGGCCGGCGGCGAGGAGCCGGCTGCGGAGACCGACCCGCTGGCGGAATCGCTCCGCGAGAAGGACGCGCTCCAGGACCGGCTGCTGCGGACGGTGGCCGAGTTCGACAACTATCGCAAGCGTATCGATCGCGAGCGGCGTGACCAGGCCAATGCGGCGGTGGCCGAGGCGATCGAGGAACTCCTGCCCATCATCGACAACCTCGAGCGAGCGCTCGATGCGCCGGCCGGCAGCGACGCCGACGTGTTTCGGACGGGCGTCGAGCTGATCCACCGGCAGATGATCGAGTTACTCCGCCAGCACGGGGTGAAGCCGATCCTGGCGACCGGCGCCGACTTCGACCCGCGCTTCCATCAGGCGGTTGTCCACGAAGTCAGCGTGGAGCACCGGGAAGGCGAGGTCATGGAAGAACTCCGCACGGGCTACATGCTCGGGGAACGCCTGCTGCGCCCCTCGATGGTGAAGGTAGCGAAAGCGTGAGTAAGCGCGACTACTACGAGGTTCTTGGCGTGTCCAGGACCGCCGGCGACCAGGAGATCAAGAGCGCGTATCGCAAGCTGGCGATGAGGCACCATCCCGATCGCAATCCCGGAGGCAAGGAAGCCGAAAATAAGTTCAAGGAAGCGGCGGAAGCGTACGCCGTCCTCGCGGACACCGACAAGCGGCACCTGTACGACCGGTTCGGACATGCCGGCCTTGGCGGCGCCGCGACCGGTGGTTTCGATCCGACGGTCTTCACCGGCTTCGAGGACATCTTTGGCGGGCTCGGAGACATCTTCGGCTTTGGCGATGCCCTCGGCGGCGGCCGGCGGCGCGGCGGGCCGCAGCGCGGCGCCGATCTGCGGTACGACCTGGAAATCTCATTCGAGGAATCCGCGAAAGGCACCGAAACGCACATCCAGATTCCGAGGCAGGAGCCGTGCGAGGTGTGCCGCGGAAGCGGCGCAGCGGCAGGCTCGAAGCCGTCCGCATGCCCGCAGTGCCACGGGCGCGGCCAGCTCCGCTATCAGCAGGGCTTTTTTACGGTCGCTCGGACCTGCGCGCAGTGCCGGGGCTCCGGTTCCGTCGTCACGAAGCCCTGCGTGACGTGCCGTGGCGCGGGCCGCGTGCAGAAGGAGCGCAAGCTCACCGTACGCATCCCCGCCGGCATCGCCACCGGCCAGCGGCTCCGGCTGGGCGCCGAAGGCGAAGCCGGCCCCTCTGGTGGGCCGTCTGGCGACCTGTACGTCGTCATACACGTCCAGGACCATGCCTTCTTCCAGCGGGAAGGCAACGACCTGTTCTGCGAGGTCCCGGTGAATTACCCCACGCTCGTCATGGGCGGCGACATGCGGATCCCGACGCTCGAAGGCGAAGAGCGTTTTTCCGTGCCTGAAGGCACCGAGAGCGGGACGATGTTCAACCTGCGCGGACGCGGCATGCCGGACGTCACCGGCCGCGGACGCGGTAACCTTATGGTGACGGTCAAGGTGATGACGCCCAAGAAGCTGACGCGCGACCAGAAGAAGCTCCTCAAGCAGCTGGCCGACTCGCTGCCGGAGGAGAACTTCGAACCAACGCCGATCGTCCAGCAGGACGACAAGGGCCTATTCGATCGCGTCAAGGACATATTCGGATGACAGCACGTACCTGGCCAGCGCTGGAGGTGGGACGGCTGAAGCCCACCCCGCCGGACGGCCCCGATCTTCTGCAGGCCGCGCTTATCGGTTACAAGGTCGTGGCGATCGACGAAACGACCGCGGACGTCTGGCGGGTCTTCTTCAACGGTACCGCTGAGCGTGACAGGGCCGCCGGGGACCTCACCCGCCAGTTCCCCGACCTCTCCATGCAGCCGCTGGACGTCCCGGACGAGGATTGGGTGGCGAAATCTCAGGCCGAACTCCGCGCCGTGCGGGTCGGCAACATCATCGTCGCGCCCCCATGGGACATTCCTCACACCGGCAAGTTGAAGCTGGACCGCGCAGCCGAGACCGGAGGTACACCGCTCACGCGGCCCGTCGTGATCGTGATCCGGCCCTCCATGGGTTTCGGCACCGCGCATCACGCGACGACGCGGCTCTGCCTGGCGGCGCTTCAGCATCTGGACGTGCGGGAGCACTCGGCCATCGACGTCGGGACCGGGTCGGGCGTGCTGGCGATTGCGGCGAGCCGACTGGGAGCCGTATCGGTTGTCGGCATTGATGACGACCGCGACGCCCTCCTCGCAGCCGAAGAAAACCTCTCGCTCAATCGCGGTGCCGACGTGACGCTGCGCGCTACCGATTTGCGTTCGACGGGACCTGACACGTTCAACCTCGTGATGGCGAACCTGGCCAGTGCACTGCTCGTCGAGGCCGCCGGCCGACTGCGCGATCTGACAGCTCAGGGAGGACGCCTGCTCCTGAGCGGATTCATGCGACACGAGGAGGCGGCGGTTCGGGCCGCCTACTCCGACCTCACCGCCAGCAGCCGGTCAGAGGAAGGCGAATGGGTATGCGTCAGCTTCGAGCGATCGTAACGCCCTCTTTCCGCTCCCTGGTCGTACTCGCCCTGTTGACGCTCCTCTGGCCCTCGTCGCCGAGGGCCGAGCGGATGGGGTACGCGCCGGAGGAATTTTCCGCGCGCCGGCAGCGGCTCGCCGGCGTTCTTCAGGGCGGCACGCTCGTGATGTTTGGCGCCACCAGTCCGACTCCAGGGCTGCGGTTTCGCCAGGACAACGACTTCTTCTACCTCACCGGCAACGAGTCGCTGAACGCGGTGCTCGTCATGGATGGCGCCACCGGTGAGGCGCATCTCTTCCTGCCGAAGCTGAGCGCGGGAGAGATTCAATACGAGGGACCCAACTGGATCGAAGAGCCGGACGCGACGCGCACGTACGGGTTTGCGTCGATCCAGCCGCTACAAATGCTCCACGAGTTCCTCGCGCGGCGGCGCGGCGTTCCCGGCGCCGACACGATCTGGACGCGCCTGTCGGAACGCGACACGGTGAACAACAGTCGGACCGACGCCGCCCTCAACACCGCCCGACGCCTCGCCAACCCATTTGCCCAGCATCCGACCGAGGATGCGTTGCGCGTGGCGGCCCTGCGGGAACGCTTTCCGTACTACGTGATGCAGGACGTGGCGCCGCACCTCGATCGGCTGCGGCTGATCAAGACGCCTCGCGAGATCGAGATCCTGCGGTACAACGGCCAGATCAGTGCGCAGGCGATCCGGCGGGCGATCGAGGCGACGACGCCTGGGCGCTTCGAGTACGAACTCGAGGCAGAGGCCACGCACTGGATGCTCAAACACGGCGTCCAGGCCGCCGCCTACCCAGCCATTGTCGGCTCGGGGCCCATGGGCAATCGCTGGCACTACGAGGACAACGGCCGGCAGATGACAGCCGGCGACCTCGTCGTGATGGATTACGCCGGTTCGCTGGACTACCTGACGATGGACATTACGCGGACATGGCCGGTGTCAGGCCGGTTCAGCGACGCGCAGCGCAAGGCGTACCAGGCCGCGCTCGACGCGCAGAAGGCGATCGTGGCCGCCATTCGGCCGGGCGTCACGCGCGCGACCGTGCGAAACATCGCCGAAGACATCTTCCGGACGCAGGGATTCAATCCGCGGTACGCCTACGTCGGGCACTACGTCGGCCTGTCCGTTCACGACGTCGGCGACTGGTCGCTGCCCTTCGAAGCGGGCATGGTGCTGGCGATCGAGCCGATCATCGACATTCCCGAACAGCAGTTGCACATCCGGATCGAGGACACGATCCTGGTCACGCCGAACGGTGCCGAGATCCTCAGCACCGGACTGCCGAAGGAAGTCGACGAACTGCTCCCGCTGATTGGCAGTCGGTCGAACTGACACGACTCACAGCACACGCCAGCGCGCGAACAGCGCAGTCAGCGCGATGACGGCCATGGCGTCGGCGCGCAGTGTGCGGGCGCCGAGCGTTACGAGGCGGCACGCGGCGGAGCCCCCGTCGATCTCCTCTACGGTCCAGCCCCCTTCGGGTCCAACCAGGACACTCGTCTCCCGCGGCGGCGCCCCGTCCAGATCGCCAAGCCGTATCACGTCGGCCGACGCTGACGGCTCGACGAACATCAGGCCTGGGCTCGGCAGCCTCATCTCCACCAGCGATGCAGACAGATCCTTGAATGCCCGCGGCTTGAGGACCGCCGGTACCACCGCGCGGCCGCATTGCTTGGCCGATGACACGGCGATGCGCTGCCAGCGTGCCTGTCGCTTGCCCCGCTGAAGCGCCGCCAGCGCGACCTCGCTTCTCGTCGCTACGAGTGGCTGAATCGCCGCGACGCCCATCATCACTGCATCGCGAACCACATCGTCCATCTTGTCGCCCTTGAGCACGGCCTGCGCCAGGGTGACAGCGACGCGCGCCTCTGGGACGGCGTCGCGGCCGGGCCCAATCCGAACGCGCGCGCCATCCTTCGACACGGCGGCGACCACGGCGTCGAACTCGGCACCCCGTCCATTGAACACGCGAATCGCCGCGCCAACCTTCAACCGAAGGACTCGGAACAGGTGCTGTGCCTCGTCGCGCGGCAGCTCGACAACGTCGCCGGTTCTTTCTGCCGCCGGGGCATGGAATCGCGTGGGCACGCCGTGATTATATGTGCGCGCCTGCGGCTGCTATACTCGCGCCACCTTAGATGTTTTTCCGCGGTCAGACGATCGGGAAGTACCGCATCCTTGCACCCCTTGGCAGCGGCGGCTTCGGCAGCGTCTACCTCGCCGAAGACACCTGGATCGACAAGAAGGTCGCCCTCAAGGTCCCGCACAAGCAGAACCTCGACTTCAGCGAGATGGTCAAGGAGCCGAGGTTGCTCGCCTCCATGAGCCACCCGAACATCGTCACCGTACTCACGGCTGAAAAGCAGGAGGACGTGTTCTTTATCGTCATGGAGTACGTGACCGGTGAGACGCTCGAGCACATCATCGTGCGAGAGGGCGCGCTCGATCTGAACCGCGCCCTCGACTTCACGTGCCAGATCTGCAACGCCGTCGATCACGCGCACCGCGCCGGCGTCCTGCACCGGGACCTGCGGCCGGGCAACATGCTGGTATCCGAAACGGGGATGCTCAAGGTCACCGACTTCGGGACGTCGCGATTCCTCGAGATCGCCGCCCACGGGACCACGGTCATCGGCAGCCCGCCCTACATGGCGCCAGAGCAGTTTCGCGGGAAGGCGATATTCGCCAGCGACGTCTACTCCGTCGGCGTCACGATGTACCAGATGCTGACCGGCTCGCTGCCCTACGACACGCCGGCGCCGGCGGACATCGAACGGCTCATGCGGGGCGAGCTGATCACCGCCCCGCGTCTCAAGAACAGCAAGATTCCAAAGGGGATCAACGACATCATCCTGAAGGCGCTCGACCCGGATCTGACGACACGGTACCAGCGCGCGGCTGAGCTGCTGAATGACACGCTGGCGGCGCGCAAGACCGGCCCCCGCAAGGCGGCGCGAAGCCGCGCGACCCCCTCGCACACTACTCCCTCACACGGCGGCGAGGAGACCGTGACCGAGATCCAGTCGCGGCTCAGGGCCCGCGAAGCGCCGCAGCCGCGCTTCTGCTGGCACTGCCGCAAGCCGCTCCACGCCCGCGCGGATCGCTGTCCGTTCTGCAACGAGGCACAATAGAAAACGCGCGCCCGGGCCGATAAGGTCGACATATCCGGCTGTCGCGAGGGGTCCCCGCCGCGCACGCCTGCGCGCGGGCCGTTCGGCGCTCGGCCGCGGACGTATTACGATCGGGCAGTTGCCAGAATCTCGAGGCCCAGGTTGGGCTTTGGGCTCTGGGAGTCGGGCGGCGTCAAGGAGCACGTGGATGGCTTTTCCGGGCACGGGCAAGATCTGGATGAACGGCTCACTGGTTGACTGGGCCGACGCGAAGATTCACATCGCGTCGCACATCATCCACTATGGCAGCGGCGTGTTCGAGGGGGCACGCTGCTATGACACGGCCAGGGGATCCGCCTGCTTCCGCCTGGACGCGCACATACGCCGGCTGCTCGACTCGGCCCGCATCTATAGAATGGATGTGCCGTACGACCAGCAGGCGCTCACCGACGCCGTGGTCGAGCTGATCCAGGTCAACGGGTTCCGCGCGTGCTATATCCGACCCCTGGTCTATCGTGGCTACAACTCGCTGGGGGTGCATCCGTCCGACTGCCCTGTGGATGTCGCCATCCTGCTGTGGGAATGGCCCTCCTACTTCGCGAAGGAGGCGATCGAGCAAGGGATTGACGTCAAGATCTCGACCTGGGCCCGCAACGCGCCGAACACCACGCCGGCGATGGCAAAAAGCGTCGCCAACTATGCCAACGCCCAGCTGATCAAGATGGAAGCGGCCGCCGACGGTTACACCGAAGCGATTGCGCTCGATACCTACGGCAACCTCAGCGAGGGCAGCGGCCAGAACATCTTCATCGTCCGTGACGGGATCATCAGCACGCCGCCGTTCGGAAACTCCGTGCTCGCGGGTATCACGCGCGACTGCGTGATCACGCTGGCGCACGACCTCGGCTTCGAGGTGCGCGAACAGACGCTGCCGCGCGAATCGCTGTACCTGGCGGACGAGGTCTTCTTCGTCGGCACGGCCGTCGAGGTGACGCCCATCCGGTCGGTCGACAGGATCACAGTGGGCCGCGGCCGGCGCGGGCCGATCACGGAAGCCCTGCAACAGCGCTTTTTCCAGATCGTTCGCGGGGATGCGCCCGACACGCACGGCTGGCTGCAGTACGTGCGTGCGCCGGAGGCGACTGCGTCCCGGACGCCGGGGCGCGCGTAATCCGGTGGGAAAAATCAACCTCAACGATCTGCTGAAGATCGCCGTCGAGCGCGGCGCCTCCGACCTGCACCTCAAGGTCGGGAGCTTCCCGATGTTGCGGCTGCGCGGCGAGCTCACGCCGGCGTCATCAGACCACCGCCTGGACCACGACGACATGACGGCGGCGGTCGCCGCCGTCCTGCCAACCGCGGTCCAGGAGGCATTCAAGAACAATCACGAGGTCGACCTCGCCTACAGCGTGGCTGGGCTTGGCCGCTTCCGCTGCAACACCTTTCAGCAGCGCGGCACGATCGGCATGATTCTCCGCATCATCCCGATGCGCGTGCTCACCATAGAGCAACTGCTGCTGCCGCCGGTCATGAGAAAGATCGCCGCCGAAGAGCGGGGCCTCGTGCTTGTGACCGGCACCACCGGCAGTGGCAAGAGTACGACGCTGGCGGCGATGATCGATGACATCAACTCGACGCGCACGTCACACGTGATGACCATCGAGGACCCCGTCGAGTTCCTGCATCGCGACAAGCGGTCCATTATCAGCCAGCGCGAGATCGGCGTCGACACCAACTCGTTCTCGCAGGCGCTGCGCAGCGCGCTGCGCCAGGATCCGGACGTCATCCTGGTCGGCGAGATGCGTGACTTCGAGACCATCGAGACCGCCCTCCTGGCGGCCGAGACGGGACACCTGGTCTTCTCGACCCTGCATACGCTGGATGCCGCGGAAACGATCAACCGCATCATCGCGGTGTTCCCGCCGCACCAACAGCAGCAGATTCGCACCCAGCTCGCCGGCGTCCTCAAGGCCGTCATCTCGCAGCGGCTCATCCCGAATGCCGACGGCACCGGTCGCGTGCCGGCTGTCGAGATCATGGTCAGCACTGCGTTCATCCGCGACTGCATCGTCGACTCGAGCAAGACGCACCTGATTCCCGGTGCCATCGCCCAGGGAACATCGCAGTACGGCATGCAGACGTTCGACCAGTCGATCTTCCGGCTGTACAAACAGCGACTGATCTCGGAGGAGGAGGCGCTGCGCTGGGCGTCCAACGTGGACGAGTTCAAGCTGAAGATGAAGGGCATCACGACCACCAACGAGGCCGCCGTCGACTCGATGTTGCGCGCCGGCGCTGGCGCTCCCCCGACCTCGAAGGGTGGCAAGTAGTCACCTCGAATCGCGTACTCGTCGCCAGCACAGAAAGTCGGGCGCGGTAAACTGAAGAGGTGGCCAGCGCCTACGTGACCGGACTGAAACTGCTCGCTCGTCGCGAGTTATGCGAGGCGCAGGTCCGCACGCGCCTTGCGCGGCGCCAGTTCGAACCGGACGACATCGAGGCGGCTATCGCGCGCCTGCGAAGCGAGCGCGCCCTGGACGACCGCCGCACCGCGTTGGCCTGCGCGCGGACGGAAGCACACGTGAAGCGTCATGGGCGGCTGCGGGCGCTGCGCCAGGTCGAGACGATTGGCATCGCGCGAGACGTGGCGCGCGCGGCCGTCGCGGAGGTCTTTGGGGACCTCGATGAAGATCAACTGATCGAGCAGGCACTCAGCCGGCGGCTTCGGCACGACGTGTCGCTCGAAGAAGCGACGGCTGTGCGACGCGTTCACCGGTACCTGCTCGCGCAGGGATTCGACGCGGCCCGCGTGCATGCCGCCATCAGGAGCCGTGTCAAACACGCCGGTCATGACGAGTAGCGCGAACGACATCCGCCGTTCCTTCCTCCGGTACTTCGAGCGGCATCAGCACAAGGTCGTCCCGAGCTCGCCGCTCGTCCCCCACGAGGACCCCACGCTGCTCTTCACCAACGCGGGGATGAACCAGTTCAAGGACCTCTTTCTGGGCGGTGAGAAACGCAGCTACACCAGGGCCGCCACGGCGCAGAAGTGCATGCGCGTCAGCGGAAAGCACAACGATCTCGGCAACGTCGGGCCGTCGCTGCGGCACCACACGTTCTTCGAGATGCTCGGCAATTTCTCGTTCGGCGACTATTTCAAGCGCGACGCGATTCCTTTCGCCTGGGCGCTGCTGACCGAGGAGTGGAAGCTGCCGCCAGAGCATCTCTACGCGACGGTGTTCAGGGGCGAATCAGGCATCCCGCGCGACGAGGAGGCGTACGGCACCTGGAAGGCGTTCCTGCCGGCCGAACGGATCGGCGAACTGGGCACGTCCGACAACTTCTGGCAGATGGGCGACACCGGGCCGTGCGGCCGCTGCTCGGAGATCTACTACTACCGCGGCGCCCAGATCCCCTGCGCGGACGAGGCAGGCGGCGGACGCTGCCGCGGCCTCGAGTGCAGCTGCGACCGCTACATCGAGATCTGGAACAACGTCTTCATGGAGTTCGACCGCCAGGCAGACGGAGCGCTCGATCCGCTGCCGGCGCCGTCGATCGACACGGGCATGGGCCTGGAACGCATCACGGCCGTCCTGCAGGGACACCTCTCGAACTACGACACGGATCTCTTCACGCCCCTCCTGGCCGCATTGGGCGAACGTGCCGGCGCGTCTCACGGCGGCACGATGGCGCCATCGGACGTCTCCATGCGCGTCGTCGCCGACCACACCCGCGCGATGACGTTTCTCATTGCCGATGGGGTCATCCCCTCCAATGAATGGCGAGGGTACGTCCTGCGCAAGATCATGCGGCGGGCCATGCGGCACGGAAAACGCCTTGGCGTGGCCGAACCGTTCCTGCATAGGCTCGTGGACACGCTGGTGCGCGATTGTGGCGATGCGTACCCGGAGCTCAAGACCCAGCGCGACGCCGTCGTCCGCGTCATCCGCAGCGAGGAAGAGCGGTTCGATGCGGTGCTTGCCAGTGGCCTGCCGCGGCTGGAAGAGGTGCTGGATCGCGCCGCGGCCGGCGACCGGGTCGTCGCCGGCGACGCGGCATTCCGTCTGTACGACACGTACGGCTTGCCGCGCGACTTCATCGAGGACATGGTCGAGGAACGCACGCTCACGCTCGATCGCGATGGGTTCGACGTGGCGATGCAGGGCCAGCGCGACAAGGCGCGCGCGAAGAGCAAGTTCGGCGCCGCCGCGGCCGGGGAAACCACGACGTGGCACATTCGCCCCGGCGTCGCGCCCATGCCGGATACGTTCCGTGGGTACGACGCCACGACGATCGACGCGCAGATCGTCAAACTGCTGGATGCCAATCGACAGGCCGTGGAACGGCTGAAGGAGGGAGACGCGGGGCTGGTTGCGCTGGCTGAAACGCCCTTCTACTTGCAGTCGGGCGGCCAGGTCTCGGATCCGGGCCGCTTGAGCGCGCCAGGCGGCGAGGCGACGGTCAGCGACGTGGTGAAAGGCCCCGCCGACATGCCGCGCTTCCACGTCGTCAAGGTGACGCATGGCGTGCTGAACCGTCGCGACGTGGTGAAGGCGGAGGTCGACGCTGCGGCTCGCGACGCGACCCGCCGGAATCACACCGCCACCCACCTGCTCCACGCCGCGCTGCGCCAGGTGCTCGGGGCCCACGTCAAGCAGGCCGGGTCGTTGGTCGCGCCCGATCGGCTCCGCTTCGACTTCGCCCATGTCGGCGCCGTGACGCGCGAGGAACTGACCGAGATCGAGCGGATCGTCAACGCGCACGTGCTCAGCAACATCCCGGTGCGCACCGAAGTCAAGGATACGCAGGATGCGATCGCCGCCGGCGCCATGGCGCTGTTCGGCGAGAAGTACGGCGACCGTGTCCGGGTCGTCTCGATTCCCGGCTGCAGCGTGGAGCTGTGTGGCGGCACGCATGTGCGATGGACGGGCGACATCGGACTGGTTAGGATCGGGTCGGAAGGCGGGGTCGCCGCCGGGGTGCGCCGCATCGAGGCGGTAACCGGCTTCGAGTCGCTCACCGCCTTCCAGCAGGACCGCGAAGAACTCGCGCGGCTCGGGTCGGCGCTCAACGCGCGTCCGGGCGAGCTGGCGACCAAGCTTGGCACGCTACAGGACGAACACAAACGGCTCGCGCGCGATCTGCAGCACGCAAGGATGAACGCGGCGATGGGCGGCGGAGCGGCCGGCGGGCCATCGGACGACGTGATCGAGGTCGCGGGGGTGAAGCTCGTCGCGCGCGAAGTCGCCGGGCTCGACAAGGACGGACTGCGTACTCTCGTCGATCAGCACCGCTCCCGCATCAAGAGCGGAGTCGTGATCCTGGCATCCCCGTCGGACGGCAAGGTAACCGTGGTGGTGGGGGTGACTCGGGACCTGACGAAAAAGGTGCCGGCCGGCCAGGTCGTGAAACAGCTCGCGCCGATCGTCGGCGGCGGTGGAGGTGGAAGGCCCGACTTCGCCGAAGCCGGCGGCAAGAACCCTGCGAAGATCGGCGAGATGCTCGCCGCCGCCCGCGGCGTGATCGAAAAGATGCTGTCGTAGGCGGGGCCGCTGCCCTGCCTTCGTCCGGCTCCGCCGGCGGGAAATCAGCCGCTGCTCGAATCCTGACGCTCGTCGCACATATGTACGGGTTTCTTCGTATTGGCGGGCGCTCGCTGCGTCGGCGTTGCATGTAACCGCCGACGGAGGCCGGAATGGTGGGACGTCGGTCTTCAGGACCTACGCGGCCGATAGCTTTGCGACGCGGAGTTTCTTGCGATTTCGCTCGGCATGCCAGAGGTCGTACTGCACTTGCTGATTCAGCCAACTCTCGGCGGTCGTGCCAAAAGCCAGCGACAGCCGTACCGCCATCTCTGGACTAATCCCGGCGCGGGCGTTCAAGATGCCTGAGAGCGTCTTGCGACTTACCCCCAGCGCTGCTGCGGTCTGCGTAATCGTCAGCCCCAACGGCTTCAAGCACAATTCAAGGAGTACTTCACCAGGGTGGGGCGGGTTGTGCATTTTCATGGCTCGGCCTCAGTGGTAGTCCTCATAGTCGACGCGCTCGGCCTCTTTGTCAGCAAAACTAAAGGTGACACGCCAGTTTCCGCTCACTCTCACCGCCCAGGTCCCTTTCCGAGCACCCTGCAGCTCGTGCAAATCCAAGCCAGGCAGGCTCAGGTCGCGTGGGTCGGCGGCGGCGTTCAGGCGGCCGAGAATCAGCCGAAGTCTGTCGGCGTGTTTCGCCTGGATACCGCGCCTGTTTCCAGTGGCGAAGATGCGTTCGAGCCCTTTGTGCCGAAAGCTCTTGATCGCCACGAGCATCAGTGTAACCCATGTGGTTACATCTCGCAATCCGGCTAACATCCAATTGGAGCCGGGACCTGGACAACAAATGTCCGATGCAGGGCGCTGCGCCTCGTCGTGTCTTGCGGCCGCTCGCGGACGGAGCTCGGCGCGTGCGTTGCTGCACAGGGACTTGCCGCCGGGCTGCCCTCGTCTGGCGGCCGTTCGGAGCCAGGCGTCTCACGGCGAAGCCGGAAATCGGCCGGAGCGATTCCTCGCCGCGAGTTCGGTCTGCGCGATCCGTGACGTTCGAGTGAGTGCTGCCGGTGCATGCCGCGATGGCAGGCGTTTGACGTGGGTACTACTCGCGGCGCGAGCGCCAGGGTTCGAGCGGCGGCTGATTTCCCGCCGGGCGGAGCCGGCTGCCGGACGAGGGCAGGCCGGTGGCGCCGGAATCAGCGCTCTTCAGAAATTCACCAGCGACAGCAACTCGCTGCTGTACTGGTTCCCGACCTCACCGTAGATCGGCGTCACCGCCGCCACGAACACCCGGTAGACGACGCCGCGACCATACGGGTCATTGACTGAGCGTGAAGCGGATGGTGACGTCCATTTCGATTTCGATCGGTTCGCCGTAGAGCAACGTGGGCTCGAATCGCCACTGATAGACGGCATCAAGTGCGGCTTGGTCCAGCAGAGGAATCGAACGCACCACGCCGGCCTCGATCACCGATCCGTCCTCGCCAATCAGGATGTCCAGAATCACGACACCCTGCACGCCTGCAGCCTGAGCCTCGTCGGGATAGATCGGGGCGACGTCGAACACCTTTTCTGGCGGCCTGGTACCCTGCCGCGTGAGCCCCTGGAAGGCTTGGTCCGGAGATCCCGAAAACTCTAGGGTGGACCTGAACTCCAGGGCTGGTGTGTTTTCCAGCGCGTCTGCCGGCGGGTTCACCGTCTGTTCCGTGCCGGACTGTATGGGCGCCGTCGTCGGCTGTGGATCATCGGTGTCCGCCCCGCTCCATGAAACCCACAGGGGAATCGAGACCCCTAACAGCAGGACGGCGGCTGCAGCCAACGGCACTGCCACCCGACGACGAGTCGGAAGGGGCCGTGGCCGACGCGGCTGAAACTGTCGAAGAAATGTTTCGAACTCTTCAGTTTCTCGGTCCATGCTTACTCCTTCCCGAGTGGTCGAAGCCGTTCCTTGAGCTTCGCGAGTGCGTACCGATAACGAGACGCCGCCGTGTTGATCGAAACGTCGAGCGTGAGAGCCGCTTCCTCCAACGTCAACTGGCCCCATACGCGAAGAACAACGATTTCCCGTTGCTCCTTGGGCAGCTCACTCAACGCAGACTGAAGCGCGATGCCAGTCTCTTCCCTCCCCGGGGGGCTCACCAGCCAGTGCCCGTTCGACGCGAGCTCCGTTTCTCGCGAATGGTTCCGTCGGTGATTGAGAGCCGTGTTCCTAATGGCGCGATACACGTAGTGGAGCGGCGGCCCGCTGATAGCGACGCGGCCCTGCAGCAATTTCACAAACACCTGATGCAGGACATCCTCAGATGCGGAGCGATCCCGTAGCAGCGAGATGGCGTACGCCAGCAGGACGTGGCCGTGCTCCTCGTAGAGTGTTCGCACCTGCTCGTGACCGAGCTTTTCTTCGCTCACATCGTTCCGCGATTCGCGCCTCATCTTCCTAGACACCCCAGCCGTCAATAATTGTCTAAGAGACGGTTTCATAACCTCGTCGCGGGTGGCCGCGGACGGGGCCGCCCCATTCGCGCCGCAGGCGCCTCCCACGTGACATGTGGTTTGGGCGCCGAGCACGAATGGGGCTGTCCGCGGTCAGGACCCGCCTGGAGGTGATGAAACTGGGGCTAGAAGCTCACCAGCGACAGCAGCTCGCTGCTGTACTGGTTCCTGGCCTCACCGTAGATCGGCGTCACCGCCGCCACGAACGCCTGGTGCTGCTCAGGTGTGAGTTCGATGATCTCGCCGCCGGCGTTGCGGATGTCCACCTGCGAGTCTTCCTCTTCCTTCTCGTGCAGATCCCGCTGGAATGCCACGGCTTCGGTAACAGCCGCGCGCATTTCCTCCTGCAGCTCCCGCGGCCAGGCGTCGAACGTCGGCCGGTGGAAGAAAATCGGACGCGAGATATAGAAATGATTCGTGGCGGTGTGAAAGCGGTGGAAGTTGTGGACGCCGTAGGTGACCGTGTTGAAGAACGGGTTTTCCTGCGCGTCCAGCGTACCCGCCTTGACTTCGGCGATTGCCTCCGACAGATCCATGATCCGCGGCTCAGCGCCCAGCAGTTCGAACGTGCGGGCCTGCACCCTACTGGGCAGGACGCGAATCGCCATCCCCTTCAGATCGGCGGGCGTGCGGACCGGCCTCAGCTTATTGGAGACATGCCGGAAGCCATTTTCGAACCAGCCCAGAATCCGATAGTTCATCCCCTCTTCGATACTCTCGATGAGCCTCTGACCGAGCTGGCCGTCCATGGCGACACGCGCCGCCGCGACATCCGGGAAGAGAAACGGCAGATCGACGATACCGAGGTCGGGTACGCGCTCGGTCAGGTAGCTGCTGGACTGATAGCCGAGCGTGAGGACACCGCTCTCGACGAGCCACATGATGTCTTCGCCGCGATAACCGAGATCGAGAATGTTGTAGACGTACTTCGCCTCCACGTCGCCGGGAAACTTCGCCGTCACACGATCGCCGATCATTTTCAGCGCCAGGCTGAAACCCGTCGTGGCCGGGCCGTACCCGCCCATGAAGATACGGATCGGCCCGCTAGCGGCGGCCGCCGACGCACCCTGCTGGCTCGCGCCCGCTGGCAGCGTGCCGGCACCCGTCGCCAGCGCCCCGGCCCCGGCGATAGCCGACGACTTGAGGAAGTCCCGCCTCAACATGGCCGTCATTCTACCCTCTGTGGTTCCTGCTGAAGGTTCACCGCGGGTTGGCTCACCCGGGCGGTCCGCGGCTTGCGGACCACACGATTCCACCACATGACCACGCCGGTGACGAACATCGCGGGTGGAACCAGACCGGCCACGACCCACACGACCTTGAGTGTGTGGCTGCGCCAGCGGCCGAAATGCAGTCGCGCAAGCCAGTTCAAGGCGACATCGACCGGGCGCTCGTAATTCTCCGGCGGTCCGAAGACCCAGTCGACCACGTTCATGAACGGCGTGGGTAACGACAGGTAGATTCCGGACACCCCCCACATCGCGATAAACACGAAGAACCAGAAGCCGAGAGCGCTGTGCAGATCAAAGTTGAATCGCGGCCACGCCGACCGCCGCTTGATGTACACGCCGCGCCGCCAGCCCGTAATGCCCGGCCACCACACGACCGCGCCGCCGACGCACAGCAACGTGACGAGAATACTGCCGACGCCGTTCCAGAAACGGCCAAGCCCCCGTCGCGGCAGCAGCAGATCGTCGTGCAGCGTCGCGACCCACAAGACCGCGCGCAACTTTCTGGGGAACGGATCGCCGAGATCCTCGCCTGTGTACGCGTTGAAGACCCGTTGGATCGTCTCGCCATCCCGCAGCAGCGACATCTCCACGACCGGGCTGCTCCGCTGGACGTCACCAACGCTGTCCACGGTGAAGCCCGGATACTCTCGGCGCGCGGCCGCCGCCAGCTCCTCCGATGATTGAACCCGGGCCGTCTCGTCGATCGCCGGACGCACCGGGACGAACGCGCGGTTCATCTCGCGGCGGAAGACGAGCGCGCTGCCACTCAGGCACAGGACCACTACGTACAGCCCGAGGGCAAGGCCGAGCCACAAATGGACCTGAAAACAGGCCTTCCGCAGAAAGACGCTCCGCGGTTGCCGCACCCACCGTTGCCAGAACGTCATGCGTGCAGGATCCTAACAGAGGTAAGGGGTGGCGCCGCTCGGGCCGATAAACCGGCTGGTCCCTGGGACATGGAACTGTACGATAGGATCTCCCGGCTCAGCCATTTCGACCAATGCCCGTTCGAACGCTGCTCCTAAAGCGCTTTTCAAATAGGCCTTGTACTACCTGGGGCGGTCGTGGTACTTCTGCGCGCACCGATGCAGGAGGCCCGATGCGTGCCTATTCGATGGATCTGCGAGAGCGGGCGCTCCTCGACAGCGATGCCGGGATGACGGCGGCCGAGGTGGCGGCGAAGTACCGCGTGAGCGGGTCGTGGGTGCGGCTACTGAAACAGCGGCGGCGCGACACGGGCGAGGTGGCGCCTCGCGTCCAGCGACATGGACGGCGCTGCATGCTTGAGCCGCACCTACACACCTTGGCCGCGCTGATTGCGGCGCACCCGGATCGCACGCTGGCTGAGCTGAAGGACGCCCTCGCCACGCCCGCGAGTGTGCCGACGGTCTGGCGCGCCGTGCGGGCCCTCGGCCTGACCGTTAAAAAACACGGTCCGCCCGTCCGAACACGATCGGCCTGACGTCGCGGCCGCGCGGGTCGCGTGGCACGCGGCGGCGCCGACCTGGGATGTCGCCCACCTCGTGTTTCTGGACGAAACCGGCATCACCACCAATCTGCTTCGGCGGTACGGCCGGGCACCGCGCGGCGCGCGCGTCCACGACCACGCCCCCTGCGGGCGCTGGCAGACCAGCACGTTTCTCGCCGCGTTGCGGGTCACGGGGCTGACCGCACCGGGGGTCTTCGACGGCGCGATCGATGGCGAGAGCTTCCGCGCCTACATCGAACAGATCCTGGTGCCGACCCTGCAGCCCGGCGACATCGTCATTGCCGACAATCTCGGGGCCCACAAGGTCGCCGGCATCCAACGCGCCATCCAGGCCGCCGGGGCCACCCTCTGGTACTTGCCACCCTACAGCCCGGACCTCAATCCCATCGAGCTCTGCTTCGCGAAGCTCAAGGCCCTCGTTCGCACCGCTCGCTATCGCAGCACCGAGACGCTCTGGCCGTTCCTCGGCGAGTGCTTGGCGCACTTCAGCCCTGACGAATGCCGCAACTATGTTCGGCACTGCGGGTACGCGGCCGCCACACGGTCATGAAAAGCGCTTTAGCCATCTGCGCCGCGCTCGTCTGGCCCCTCCAGGCGGACGCGCAGATCTACGTCTGGCGCGACGCCGGCGGCAACCTGGTGCTGTCGGACCGGCGGCTCGACGCGGCGGCGGTCACCTACGCGGTCCCCGATGCGCCGCAGTACCGCGTGACCCGGCCGGCGTCGCCGAGTGCCGTGCGCGAACGGTTCGAGCCGCTTGTCCAGGAACATGCCGCGAGGCACCGCCTCCGTCCCGCTCTCGTGCGTGCCGTCATCCAGGTGGAATCGGGCTTCGACCCACGCGCAACGTCGCCGAAGGGCGCGATGGGCCTCATGCAATTGATGCCGGTGACCGCGCGTGCACTCGGCGTGCGCAATCCATACGACCCCGCCGACAACATCCGTGGCGGCACGACCTATCTGCGGCAGCTGCTGGACCGGTACGACGGCAACGAAGAACTCGCCCTGGCGGCCTATAACGCTGGTTCGACCGCCGTCGAACGCTATGGCGGCCAGGTGCCGCCCTACCAGGAGACGCAGGACTACGTTCGGAAGGTCGGCTCCGCCGAGGCGGGAGGTGATTCAGGACCCGCGCCGGCCAAGCGTATCGTCTACAAGACCGTCGAAATCATCGACGGCGAGCCGGTCATCCGGTACTCCACGGAACGCCCAGCCTCAGGCTCGTACGAAATCGTCGCGCCCTGAAGTACAATAGCAACTTCATGGCAAAACGTACGAAGTCCGCCCTCAAGGCGAATCGGCAGAACATCAAGCGCCGGGAGCACAACCGTCGGCTTCGGTCCAAGCTCCGGACCGCCCTCAAGTCCATACACGCGTCGCTTGACGCCAAGGACCTGGCCAGCGCGAAGGCTGCGCTCAGCAAGACCGTGTCGATCGTGGACAAGATGGCCACCAAGGGCATCATCCACACCAACACGGCGAGCCGCTACAAGTCTCGCCTGGGCGCGGGGCTCACGAGAGCGTCCGCGTAGAGCCCCCTTTCTTTCTTTCCTCGCACAACTCCACCACCAGCCGCTCGAGCAGGACGCGCGGCTCGCCTCCGGACGACTTGAGGGCAAGATCGGTGCGGAGCAGCGCCTCGATGGCGGTCCCGAGACGCGGGGCCGTGAGTTGCTCCGCGACCCATCGCAGCTGTCCCATGAGCATCACCGGCATGGCGCCTGCGTCGAGTGCGAGACGCAGTTCCCGCAGCCCACTGGCCGCATCGTTACGCTTGATTGCGTTGGCGATGCCGAAGTCCGCCTGTGCCTCCGGGCCGGCCGGGACGGCTTGCCGCACGTCCTCTGCGGTAATGGTCGGCTGCCCCGCCGCAAAGAGCGCGAGCCGCTCGAGCCCGCCCCGGAGCCGGGTGATGTCCAGGCCGGCGCGCTGAACAAGCACCTTGACGGCGGCGGCTTCCAGAGACACCCCAAGGGCGCCGGCGCGCGCCTTCACCCATCGTTCGGCATCCCCCTCGTCGCCAATCGTCCCGCAATCGACTACGTGCGCTTCCTTCATCAACAGCTTCACAGCGCGGCGGCGGAGGTCGACGGCGCCGCACACGAACACGGTGGTCGCGTGCGAGGGTGGCGCCTTCAGGAACTTCTCGAGCCGCTCCAATTCCTCGTCGGCCGCCTTTGAGTCACGCTTCGGGATCAGCAGCTTCTCGGCGTCCAGGACGACGACCACACGACGCGGCGCCATCATCGGCAGCGTGGCGGTCGCCTGCACCAGATCGCCGACCTTGATCTCTCCTCCGTAGAGCCGATCCACGTTGAAGGCGCGGAGGCCTTCGTCCACGATGTCGGCGAACTCACCGGCGACGGCCGACTTCTCCACGTCGTCTTCACCGATCAGCGCGTAGAGGGGAGTAGTCTCACCAGTGGCGATCTGCTTCCGAAGAGCAGCGGGGGTCAAGGGCGGCACCGGACTACTGTATCGGATGCGGGGAGGGGGTGGCCGGCACGTCCGCGTCGCCCAACGACGGCCCGGCCGTTAGAACGCCTCGACAATCGCCGTGACCACCGTGCGGGCTACGTCATCGGCAATGCGATCGAAGGAGCTGCGCTCCTGGCTGAGAAAAGTGGCGCCTTCGAGCGCCTGGTCGCTGCGGATGGTGAGATCGTATTCCTCCCGGAAGGTGAGCGCGCTGTTCGACCAGAGCACCTGGCTGGTCCGTGCGTCCGTGAACTCCACCCGCATCGTCAAGGTGAACAGGTAGCGCGACGCAAGCTGTTGCTCGGTGAAACCCACGGGCTGAACGTTGACGGAGATGACCGCGCCGGTCACGACCGCGTCGGCGCCTTCGGGAACGGGAACGACGGTGAACCGGCCACGTCCGATGAATTCCGTGCGGATCTTCTCAGTAAGGATCTGCTCCACCTGGAAGAACGTGCTGGTGTTGACAAGCTGCGGTACGCCGACGACGTTGATGTACTCGGGCAGGAACGCCCCACGCCCTGCCAACGCATAGCCGCACCCGGAGGTCGTGAACCCAAGGACCAGGAGCATCGACAACGCGAATCCCTTGCACGCCATCCTGTGAACCATCTAGACCCTATTGAATCACGACCGACACCAGTCTCCGCTTCGCCACCACGACCTTCTTGACCGTCTTCCCTGTCGTATAGCCCTGGATCGCCGGGTCGGCAAGGGCGATCCGCTCCAGTTCGTGATCCGAGACATCTGCCGACACCGTCAAACGGCTCCGCACCTTGCCGTTGATCTGCACCGGCACCACGATCTCATCGGCCCTCGCCACATTCGCGTCGTACGTCGGCCAGGTCGCCGCAGCCATGGCCGTTTCATGGCCAAGGAGTTCCCACATTTCTTCGGCGGTGTGCGGCGCAAACGGCGCAAGCAGGCGAATCAACGCCTCCAGCGCCTCCCGGATGACACAGATGGTCTCGCGGCGCTCAGCGTTATCCACGCGGTCACCAGCGCGCGCAGTGCCATCGTCGCCCCGGCGCCCTGGCGCGCCGGTCGCCGTCTGCTCGCTGAAGCCGTACAGCTCGTTCACCAGCTCCATCATCGCGGAGATGGCCGTATTGAGCTGCTGGCGCTCCTCGATGTCGATCGTGACCCGGCGAATCGTGTCGTGCGTCTTGCGCCGCACGGCGCGCTCCGCCGCGTTCAGCGAGTCACACGAGTCTGGGCTGTCGATCCCGTCTCCACCGACAATCGCGCGCCAGTGATCGAGGAGACGCCAGACACGCGCGAGGAAGCGGAAACTCCCCTCGAGGCCAGAGTCGCTCCACTCCACTTCCTTCTCCGGCGGCGCAACGAACATCACGTAGAGCCGCAGCGCGTCGGCACCGAACTTCTGGAGCATCGCGTCCGGATCGACGACGTTGCCCTTGGACTTCGACATCACGGCGCCGTCCTTCAGCACCATGCCCTGCGTGAGAAGCTGCGCGAACGGCTCGCTGTGATCGACGAAGCCGAGATCGCGGAACACGCGCGCGAAAAACCTCGAGTAGATCAGGTGCAGAATCGCATGCTCGACGCCGCCACTATAAAAGTCCACCGGCAGCCAGTACTTCACGGCCGCCGGATCGAACGGCATGCCGTGATTTCGCGGATCGGCAAACCGGTAGAAGTACCAGGACGAGTCGACGAACGTGTCCATCGTGTCCGTTTCACGTCTGGCCGGACCGGCGCACTTCGGGCAGCGGACGTTCACGAACTCCGGCACCTGGCCGAGCGGCGAATCACCCCGCCCGCTGAACTCCGCGACCATCGGTAACTCCACGGGGAGTTGATCATCTGGAACGGGTACGATGCCGTCCTTGTCGCAATAGATCATCGGGATGGGCGTGCCCCAGTACCGCTGGCGCGAAATGCCCCAGTCCTTCAGCCGGTACTGCACGGTGCCCTCGCCCATGCCGCGCTGATCGGCCGCCGCGATCATGCGCCGCTGCGCCTCCGCCGACGGGAGCCCCGAATACTCTCCAGAATCGACAAGCGTGCCATATGCGTCGGCCGCCTCGGTCATTCGATCCGGCAGTACCGGCTCGCCATCCGGCGTCACGACGACGCGGATTGGTAGATTGAACTTCCGGGCAAACTCGAAATCGCGCTGGTCGTGCGCCGGCACCGCCATGACCGCACCCGTGCCGTACTCTCCAAGCACGAAGTTGGCGATCCAGATCGACACCCGCTCCTTGGTGAACGGGTTGATCGCGCGGAAGCCGGTGTCAAAACCCTGTTTTTCGATCTCCCCGCTCATCCGCGCCGTACGGTCCTGAGCGCGGAACGCCTGCACCTGCCGACCAAACGACGCAGGGTCCTTCGACCGGGCCGCCAGGCCGGTGACCAGTGGGTGCTCGGGAGCGAGCAACACGAAGGTCGCGCCGTAGATCGTGTCTATGCGTGTGGTGAACACCTCGATAGACTCCGACCCTCGATCCCCCTCCATCGGAAAGTGCACGCGCGCCCCTTCCGATCGCCCGATCCAGTTCCGCTGCATCGTCAGCACCTTCTCGGGCCAGCCTGTCAGGCCCGAGGCGGCATCCAGCAGCTCTTCGGCGAACGCGGTAATGCGGAAAAACCATTGCTCGAGGTCGCGCATCTCGACCGGTGTCCCGCAACGCCAGCAGCCGCCGTCGACCACCTGCTCATTGGCCAGAACCGTGTTGCAGCTCGGGCACCAGTTGACCGACGAGCGCCGTCGGTACGCCAGGCCGCGCTCGAACATCCGGATGAAGAGCCATTGGTTCCACTTGTAGTACTCGGGATCGCACGTCGCCAGCTCGCGCTCCCACGCGTAGCTGATCCCAAGCCGCTGCAGTTGTCCCTTCATGTGCGCGATGTTGCCGCGCGTGGAGGCTTCCGGATGGATCCCGTCTTTGATCGCGGCGTTCTCGGCGGGCAACCCGAAGGCGTCCCACCCGAAGGGGTGCAGCACGTTGTAGCCCCGCATCCGCTTCGTGCGCGCCATCACGTCACCGATGATGTAGTTCCGGACGTGGCCGACATGCGCGTGTCCTGACGGGTACGCGAACATCTCGAGGCAGTAGAACTTCTGGCGCGATGGGTCGGTGCTGACTTCAAAAGCGCGGGACGCCGCCCAGCGCTGCTGCCACTTTCGATCTAGCTCTTGAGGACGGTATTCCATCGGTACAAGTGCGAAGTGCGAAGTACAAAAGCGCACAGTGCAAAACACAGAAGGCACAGTGCAAAGCACTGAGGGCACAGTGCGCGGTGCACTGTGAACGATTATATCGTCCAGAACTTGCTGAGATGGGGCCGGACGGCGGCAAGCGAGGCTTCGGCGCGGCGGGTATCTCCAACGGGAACGGGCACATCATCGAGCGTGGTCGATCCATCGAGGACGTCGATGACACTGCGAAGAGACGCGGCGAGCGCCCCGAGGTCGTAGCCGCCTTCGGTCACCGCGACAAACCGCCCTTCGCAGCACTCGTCAGCCGCCGCCGCGACGAGCGCCGTCAGGCGTCCGAACTGCGGCGTGGTGAGGCGAAGGCCTCCGAGCGGGTCGTCCACGTGCGCATCGAAGCCGGCCGACAGGAGGATCAATTCAGGGCGGAACTGTCGGAGCATTCCGGCGACCGTGGCATACACGCGCTCGTAGTCCGCGTCGGTCGCGCCGGCTTCAAGAGGGAAATTGGCGGTGAACCCCACACCGCGGCCGGACCCGATGTCTTGAGCCGCCCCGGTCCCAGGGTAGAAGGGAAACTGGTGCGACGAGATGAACAGGACCGCGGGGTCGTCGTAAAAAGCCCACTGCGTACCGTTACCGTGGTGGACGTCGTAGTCGACGATGGCCACCCTGGACAGCCCGCGGGCGCGCGCGTGCGCGGCGCCGACCGCCACGTTATTGAAGAGACAGAAGCCCATGGCCCGGTTGCGTTCCGCGTGATGACCGGGCGGACGCACCATCGCGAATGCACGCGCACCGGGTCCCGCGTCGAGGACGCGATCGACGCCTGACAGCACGGCGCCGGCGGCCAGCAGCGCGATGTCGAACGAGTCAGGAGAGGTGAAGGTGTCGCGATCGAGCGCGACCGCTCGGCCGGCGGTCTCCCTGATCACGCCGAGATACGCCGGGTCGTGAATCCGCGCGAGCTCCTCGTCCCTTGCCGGACGCGGCTCAAGGACCGAGCCGCCGCGCCGGCGAAACTCCGATGCGACCATCTGCATCACTTCGGCCCGCTCGACGCGCTCGGGATGGCCTGCGGGGGTCAGGTGATCGGCAAAGCGATCGGATGTGAAGATGGCCAGCGCCACAGGTTCTAGCCTCCGGCCACGTAGTCTGAAAGCGCGGTGCGGAACATGCCCGGACGATCCTCGGGAAGCGTGACGGCCAGGTCTGTTGCCACAAGGGTCATGTCGTGGAATCGCCGGTTGACAGGATGATTGTAGTCCGCGCACATCCCCACAGCGTCTCCCCACAGCGTCGAATGGCAACACGATCGTGGACTTCCGGCGAAAACTTGCGCTACAGTCAGGTTGCAAGAAGGAAGAGCGAATGGCTAAAACTGGACGAAATGACCTGTGTCCGTGCGGCAGCGGCCGGAAATACAAGAAATGCTGCGAAGCCAATGAGCGTGGCGGCGGCGCGCAGAGCCGGATGATGCTCTTTGCCGTCGGCGGAGCGGTGCTTGTCGCCATCCTCGCCGGGATTGCCTCATTTACGGGGGAGCGGTCCACTGGCCTGACTCGCGTCTGGTCCCCCGAACACGGCCACTATCACGACGCCAACGGCGTCCAGATTCCCTAGTCCGGGCTCCGGCGCCGACCCAGGATCGCGAACGCTCGCTCCTCGAGCGCTCGAAGCCTCGCCTCGAGGTCGATCCGGTGCCGCTCGACATCCGCGTCGGTCGCGTCCGTCGCGACGTCCATGGGCGCACCGACCACCAGTGCCACGGTACTGAACGGCCGTGGAATCTGCGTCCGATCCCAGCTCCGCAACGTCCAGGCTCGTGACGCTTCGAGATGAAACGGCAGCACCGGATTCCCCGTCGTCCGGGCGAGCCAGAGTGCGCCCGTTTGCGCGACGCCTTTAGGCCCACGGGGTCCATCCAGCGTGAAACCCGCCGGCCTCCCCCGCTCCATGTCGCGCACGAGTTGAAGCATCGCCTTGAGGCTTCCGCGCGATGTCGACCCGCGCGCCGTGCCATAGCCAAAACGCTCGATGATTCGAGCGATCCACTCGCCGTCGAAGTTCTCGCTGGTGATGACGACGATGCCGCGGCGGCGGAAGTAGAAGGTGGCAGGAAGGATGCGGCCATGCCAGAACGCCATGACCGGCTGGCGGCCGGACGCATGGATCGCGTCGAGATGTTGCAGTCCCTCGACGCGCCACCGAAGCGTGTGTCCGAGCGCGTTGAGGAGCGGATACCCAACGCCGGCGATAGCCGTCACCTGCGCGCGCTTGACCCACGACGATCGCCAGTTGTCAGTCACCAATCGCCTACAGCCGGTTTCATAACCTTCAGGCGGGTCCTGGCCGCGGACAGCCCCATTCGTGCTCGGCGCCAAGAGCACCTGTCACGAGAGAGGCGCCTGCGGCGCGAATGGGGCGGCCCTGTCCGCGGCCACCCGCGACAGAGGTCGTGAAACCGGCTCCTACATCCCATTGTATTGGGGGCCGCCACCGCCCTCCGGCGGGACCCAGGTGATCGCTGCGTACGGGTCCATGATGTCGCACGTCTTGCAGTGTACGCAGTTGGATGCGTTGATCTGCAGCCGTGGGCCATCGGGATCCTGCACGATCTCGTAGACATTCGCCGGGCAGAACCGCGTGCAGGGATGCCCGTACTCGGCTCCGCAGATCGAGCTGCACACCTCGGCGTGCACCAGCAGGTGCGCCGGCTGATCCTCGTCATGCGCGGTGCCAGACAGGTGGACGCTGGTGGGCTTGTCGAACGTCAGTCGCCGGTCCTCCGGCTGGCCGGTCGGGTCGCTTTGCGACGCGACCGCCGGCTGCGCGCCGTGATACCGGCGGAGCGTCTTCATCCGTTCGTGCCCCGCGCGGCCGTGAAGGTCCCCGACCCATGATCCTCGGGTGATCAGCGAGAGGCCAGCAAAAGCCAGGCCGGCGAAGAGGCCGTGCCCAAAGGCCTGGTGGACGTTGCGGACCGGGTACAGCTCCGTCTTCACGGAGCTGCGATCGATCTTGTCCCGGTAGCGAGCGAGGGTGCGCGCGGTCACGTCGCCCTCCCTGATCGCCTCGAAGGCGGATTCGGCGGCCAGCATGCCGGTCCGCATGGCGAGATGAATGCCCTTGAGCCGCATCGAGTTGAGAAACCCGCCCGCGTCGCCCGCAATGAGCGCGCCGTCCATGTAAAGCTGGGGGATCGTGTTCCATCCGCCCTCGGGCAACGCCTTGGCGCCGTAGCGAATCATCTGGCCACCGGCGAGCAGCTTCGTCACGAAGGGATGCTGCTTGAAACGGTTGAATGCCGTCTGCGGATCGAACAGCGGATCCTCGTAGTCGAGGCCGGCCACGAAACCGACGGACAGCTGGCCGTCCGGCAACGCGTAGATGAAGCCGCCGCCGAACTCATCGTGCCGGAGCGGGTACCCCATCGAATGCACGACGGCGCCAGCTTCGAGGCGGTCGCTAGGCACCTCCCACAGCTCCTTGAACCCGACCGCGAACTGCTCTGGCTGCCGGCCGCGGCCAAGCTGAAACCGCCGCCGCAGCTCCTTGGTCAGATTGCCGCGTACGCCGTCGCAGAGGATGGTGACCTTGGCCATGATGTCGACGCCGGGCTCGAAGGCCGGCTTCCGCTCACCGTGCCGGTCGATCCCGTGATCGCCCGTGCGAACACCAACGACACGCCCTTCGTCTATGAGCACCTCCTGCCCCGCGAAGCCGGTGAAGAAATCAATGCTATGGCCTTCGGCCTGATCGGCCAGCCATCGAACGAACCTGTTCAACGAGATGATGTAGTTGCCGTGATTGCGCAGCGGAGGCGGGACCACGGGAAACGAGAGATGTGACTTCCTGGTGAGGAAGTAGACGCGGTCGCGGCTCACCTCGGCGGCGAGGGGCGCGCCTTTCGCTCGAAAGTCCGGAATCAGGTCGCGTAGCGCCGACGGGTCGAGCACGGCGCCGGACAGCATGTGCGCGCCGGCCTCTCGCGCCTTCTCGAGGACGGCGATCGACAGCGGGCCGCCAGGTTCCTGTTCTTGCAGCTGCGCGAGCCGAATCGCCGCCGACAGGCCGGCCGGACCCCCGCCGACGATCAGGACGTCGACCTCAAGCGTTTCTCGCTGCATACGATTAACCACGAAGCCACGAAGATCTCGAAGAACACGAAGCCTCGATAGAAATCGTGACCTTCGTGGCTTCCGTGCTCTTCGTGGCTATTTCTTGATCTCCTCGACAATCGCCGGCACGATCTCGAAAAGATCTCCGACGACGCCGTAGTCCGCAACCTCGAAGATGGGGGCGTCAGCATCCTTGTTGATCGCGACGATCGTGTGAGAACCCTTCATGCCGACGAGGTGCTGGATGGCGCCCGAGATGCCGAGCGCCACGTACAACTTAGGCGCGACGGTTTGACCCGAACTGCCGATCTGTCGCTCCATCGGCAACCAGCCGCTGTCGCAGATCGGGCGCGAGGCGGCGAGCTCGGCGCCGAGCGCTTTGGCCAGGGCCTGCGCGACGGGCAGGTGCTCCTGCGACTTGATGCCGCGCCCCACCGCGACAATTCTGGCCGCCTGGCTCAGATCGACCGCCTGCTTCGCTTCCTGGAACGGCGCTTCCGGCTCCTGGCGGATCGCCGATCGATCAATCGTCACCGCGGCGGTCGTGACGGCTGACGCCGTGGCGCCCCTCCGCACCTGGTCCGCGCGAAAAGCGCCAATCTGAAACGTGACGAAACAGGGGCCCGCGCCCACCGGCCGGACTTCGGCGGCCAGCTTGCCTTGGAACATCGGACGGGTGAATGTGGCGCCGCTGCCGGTGCCCGTGATCCCCGTCACGTCGGTGATGAGCGGCACGTGTAGTCGCGCGGCCAGCGCCGGCGCGAAATCGCGCGTCTGATACGTGTGCGGAAGCGCGACTATCTGCGGCGATACGGACGCGATCACCTGCGCAAGCGCGATGACATATGCATCGGGCGTGTACATCTCGAGGGCCGGGTCCGCAACGACGAGGACGTCGCCAACGCCGGCTGCCGCCAACTCCTGCGACGCCGCGCTGCCGGCCGAGGCGCCGAGCACGACAATCGTGACAGCGTCACTACCGGCGTCACCGCCGGCGAGCTGCTGCGCGGCAACGACGGCCTCCCATGTGGCGCGGTTGAGCGTGCCGTCGAGCTGCTCCGCAACAACAAGGATCACAGCGCTCTGGCCTCATCCCGAAGCCGCCGGACGAGCTCGCGCGCGGCTTCCGAGGGTGAGCCGGTCATCATCTGCGTCTTCTTGGACCGCGTGGGCAGAGCGATCGCGACGATCTGCTCCGACGGCTGCAGGCCGGCGGGCAGCGTCACCTTCCGAATCTCCTTCTTCTTGGCGGCCATGATCCCCTTGAGCGTCGCGTAGCGCAGCTGGTTGATGCCGCTCTGAATCGTCAGCAGCGCCGGCAGCGGCATGGCCAGCCACTGAAACCGGCCGCCTTCGAGCTCGCGCTTGACTCGCACTCGCGAGTCCTGACGGCCTCCGGCCACCTGGCCGCCATCGGGCGCCTGCACCTGTATCTCCATGATGATCGTGGAGTGCGGGATGCCGAGCCGCTCCGCCAGCACCACTCCGGTCTGGCCGTGTCCCTGATCGTCGGATTGCAGCCCGGTCAACACGAGGTCAAACTGCTCCGTCGCCATCGCCCCCGCCAGGGCGCCCGCGCTCACAGCGGCGTCAGCCGACGCGAGCGCGTCGTCCTCCACGTGCAGGGCGCGGTTGGCGCCACGCGCGAGCGCCTCCCGAAGCACCTGCTGCACGCGCGCGGGCCCGGCGGAGCAGACGACCACCTCACCGCCATGCTTCTCGCGAAGGCGCAGCGCCTCCTCGAGCGCATAGGCGTCCGGCTCGTTCATCTCGTAGCTGACATCCTGGTCTCGAATCCAGGTCCTGTCGTCGCGAAGGCGGGGCTGCCACTCTCGGGTGGGGACCTGCTTGATGCAGACCGCGATCTTCATACTCGCTTAACCACGAAGGCACGAAGATCGTGACAACCACAAAACCCTGGAGATTCGTGTCCTTCGTGATTTTCGCGGACTTCGTGGTTAATCACCCTTCGAATTTCTTGAAGAGCAGCGCGGCGTTCGTGCCGCCGAAACCGAACGAGTTGGAGAGCGCGTACTGAACCTTCAGTTGACGGCTCGTCTGCGGCACGTAATCGAGATCGCAATCGGGGTCTGGGTGATCGAGGTTGATCGTCGGCGGCACCGCCTGGTGGTGCACCGCCAGGGCCGAGATGCCCGCCTCGAGCCCCCCGGCGCCCCCGAGGAGGTGTCCGGTCATCGACTTGGTCGAAGATATCGCAAGACGACGGGCGTGGGTGCCGAAGCACTTCTTGATCGCCAGCGTCTCGAGCCGATCGTTGTACGGCGTGGAGGTGCCGTGCGCGTTGATGTAATCCACCTGTTCCGGTCGAACGCCGGCTTTCTTCAAGGCCAGCTTCATCACGCGAACGCCGCCATCGCCGTCTTCCGACGGCGCAGTGATATGGAACGCGTCGGCGGACATACCGTAGCCGACGAGCTCGGCGTAGATGGCCGCGCCCCTGCGCCTGGCCTGCTCGAGTTCCTCGAGCACGAGGACGCCTGCACCATCACCGATGATGAACCCGTCGCGGTCCTTGTCAAACGGGCGGCTCGCCCGCTCTGGCTCGTCGTTCCGCGTCGACAGCGCGCGCATGGCAGCGAATCCGCCGACGCTCATCGGCGTGATGGCCGCCTCTGAGCCACCAGCGATCATGACGTCAGCGTCGCCGCGCCTAATGATCTCGAACGAGTCGCCGATCGCATGCGCCGACGCGGAGCAGGCCGTGCATGTGGCGAGGTTCGGACCCTTCGCGCCGAAGCGGATGGACACATGCCCCGCGGCGAGGTTGATGATGGCCGACGGAATGAAGAACGGTGAGATCTTTCGCGGCCCACCGCCGAGCAGCGCCTTGTGCTCGCGTTCGATCGTCGCGAAGCCGCCGATCCCCGACCCGATGAATACGCCGACGTTCGGGGCGTTGTCCGGCCCGATGACCAGCTTCGAGTCGTCGACGGCGAACTGCGACGCGGCGATAGCGTACTGAATGAAGACGTCCATCTTCTTGACGTCTTTCTTATCGACAAACTGCAGCGGGTCGAACCCCTTGACCTCCCCCGCAATCTGCACGGCGAAGCTGGCAGGGTCGAACCTGGTAATCCGCCCCACGCCACTCGTGCCAGCCAGCAGCGCACGCCAATTCGCGCTAGTGCCGATCCCGACCGACGACACCAGGCCGATGCCGGTAATGACGACGCGCCTACTCACCATGCCTCCGCGGTACGTCCCGAGGGCCTTGCTGTAGTGGAGACCTGAAGGTCTCCGGCTACACGCCCCCGCCTACCCGCCCGTTCGCCTAGCCCTTCTTTCCCTTTGCGTGGGACTCGACATAGTCGATCGCTTCCGTCACGCGAGTAATCTTCTCGGCGTCCTCGTCCGGAATCTCGATTCCGAACTCCTCCTCGAACGCCATGACGAGCTCCACCGTGTCGAGCGAATCTGCGCCCAGATCGTCGACGAATGACGCGTCCGGCGTCACTTCCTCCTCGTCCACGCCGAGCTGCTCCACGATGATGCTCTTCACCTTATCTGCGACGGCCATTACGCCTCCTTAGCGTGCGCGGTGCGCCATGCACCGCGTACCTACATGTACATCCCACCATTAACTGCCAGCACCTGACCTGTAATATACGACGCCTCATCCGAAGCGAGAAAGCAAACAGCGGCCGCCACCTCCTCAGTCGAGCCAAGCCGCCCGAGCGGAATCTGCTCGCCCCAGCCGTCTTGCGCCTTGTCGGTGATGCCCCGGGTCATGTCTGTGTCGATCAGGCCGGGAGCCACCACATTCACCGTGATATTGCGCGACGCCACCTCGCGAGCGAGCGCCTTCGAAAACCCGATCAGCCCCGCCTTCGACGCCGCATAGTTCGTCTGCCCGGCATTCCCCACCTGGCCGACCACGGAGCTGATGCTGATGATGCGGCCGCCACGCTGTTTGATCATCGGCTTGATCACCGCCTGCGCGCACGCAAATGCGCCGGTCAGGTTGGTCGCCATGACCTGGTCCCAGTCCTCTCGCTTCATCCGCAGCAGGAGCTGATCGCGCGCGATGCCGGCATTGTTCACCAGGATGTCGATGCGGCCGTGACGTTCGAGCGCGCCGCCAACCATCGCCTCCACCGATCCGGTGTCGGTGACGTCGAGTGGTGCCGCATCCGCGCGTCCTCCGGCGCCCTGGATCGCCGCCACCGTCTCCGCCGCGTGGTCACCGCGCGCGGCGGCGACGACCTGCGCGCCACGCGAGGCCAGCAGCACGGCCACCGCTCGTCCGATGCCGCGCGACGCCCCGGTCACGACTGCTACTTTACCTGAGAGATCGGACATACGACAGAAAGCGGAAAGTAGAAAGTGGACACTGGAAAGCAAGCTGCCAAGCGCGACGCACGACTTCGAAGTTACTCTTCACGTTGCACTTTCGACGGTGTACTTGCGAGAATCGGTCCCAGTTCCTCGGGCGCCCCGAAGGCGAACACCTGGGCGTCCTTCCGGATTCTCTTGACCAGCCCGCTGAGCACGCGGCCCGAGCCCACCTCAACATACGTGGTGACGCCTTCCGACGCAAGGCGATGGACGATGTCCTCCCACAGTACCGGCGACGAGACCTGGCGCACGAGCGCGTCAATGGCCGCCCCGCCATCCTTCTTCAGCTCTGCGTCCACGTTCGCGACGATCGGCACGCGCGGGTCCTGAACAGGAAGGGCGCGCAGCTCCGGGGCGAGACGCTCCTCGGCGGGCTTCATCAGCGCGCAGTGGAACGGCGCGCTGACCGGCAGCGGCACCACGCGCTTGGCGCCAAGCACCTTCGCGCGCGCTCCCGCCCGCTGCACGGCGGCCGTCGCGCCCGCGATCACCACCTGGTCGGGACTGTTGATGTTCGCGAGGCTGACCACCTCACCCTGCGCCGCGTCCTCACACGCGCGGCGCACTGCCGCGGCATCTAGACCGAGAATCGCTGCCATCGCGCCCTGGCCAACAGGCACCGCCTCCTGCATGTAACGTCCGCGGCGGCGGACGACGCGCACCGCATCGGCGAATCCAAAGGTGCCGGCCACGACATTGGCGGAGTACTCGCCCAGGCTGTGGCCCGCCACGAGGTCCGGCTGGATCCCACGCGACACGAGCACCCGCGCGGCGGCGATGCTCACCGACAGAATCGCGGGCTGCGTGTGCTCGGTCAGCAGCAACTGATCAGCAGGGTCCTCGAAGCACAGCGTGCTCAACGAACCAGGGCGGACCTGATCCGCGCGTACAGATCCCTCCCCGAAGGCCGCATCGGCCTCATCGAACGTCGCTCGCGCCTCGGGGAACACGTCAGCCAGCGCCCGGCCCATCCCGACGTTCTGCGAACCCTGGCCTGGAAAAAGAAAGGCGATCACGGGCCCGGCACCGCAGCGGCGGCAATCCCTTCCTCGACACGGTGAATGAAGTCGCTCGTCGCAAACCGGTGCGCCATCGCGATGGCGTTGCGCACGGCCTTGGCCGACGAGCGGCCGTGGCCGACGATGGCAAGTCCGGCGACGCCCAGGAGCGGCGCGCCACCGTATTCCGAATAATCGACGCGGCGGCGGAACCTCCGGAAGGCCCGGCGCGACAGCAGGTACCCGACCTGGCTCGAAAACGTCCCTTGCAGCTCGTCGCCGAGCAGCGCTTCCACCGTCTCCACCAACCCCTCACTCGTCTTCAGCACGATATTTCCGGTAAAGCCATCGCAGACAATCACATCGGCAACACCGCTATAGATCTCCCGTCCTTCGACGTTGCCGATGAAGTTCAGCGGCGCCGCTTGGAGAAGCCGGTGCGCGTCCCGCGTGAGCTCGGTCCCCTTGGTCGCTTCCTCGCCAATCGACAGAAGGCCGATGCGCGGCCGCTCGACAGCGAGCGCGATGCGCGCGTACGCGCCCCCCATCACGGCGAACTGCAGCAGGTGCTGAGGCCGGCACTCCACGTTGGCGCCAGCGTCGACCAGGATCGCCGGCCGCGCGCGGGTCGGGATCGCGGCCGCCAGCGCGGGACGGTCGACGCCGGGAATCGTGCCAAAGGCTCTGTAGGCGGCCATTACGGTGGCGCCGGTGTGGCCGGCGCTGACCAGGGCGCCGGCAGATTTCCGGGCGACGAGGTCCGCCGCCACGCGGATGGACGCCCGTGGCTTGCGCCGGAGCGTCGCGGCGGGCGGGTCGCTCATGGCGACGACGTCCGGCGCCTCGACGATCTCGATCCCGAGCTGGCGCCAGTCCTGATGGGACGCCAGCGCCCCCTCGAGGATCGCCGTGGGGCCGACGAGCGCGATCTGCACCGCGAGGTGACGCGCGGCAGCCATCGCCCCGTCGACGACCGCCGACGGCGCGTGGTCGCCTCCCATCGCGTCAACGGCGATGCGGATCACTGTGCGGGGGATTACTCTTCGTCAACCGCCCGGACCTGCCGCTGCCTGTAGAAGCCACAGTGCGGACAGATGTGGTGCGGCGCCTTCGGCTCGTGGCACTGCGGGCACAGGCCGGTCATGACCGGGGTCAGTGCGTCGTGGGTGCGCCGCTTCGCGGTGCGCGTCTTCGAGTGTCGGCGTTTTGGGTTAGGCATAATCTCTATTCCCGGAGACCGAGGGTCTCCGGCTACCTACGATGATTCGCGCGTCCGGCCCAGGCCCTTGAGCGCAGCCAGCCGGGGATCGTCCCAGACCGGCTGACAATCGCAGGTGCCCGCATTCAGGTTCGTGCCGCACTGTGCACACAGCCCCCGGCACGCCTCACCGCAGAGCGGCTTCATCGGCAGCGCCAGGTAGAACTGCTCGCGCAGCAGCTCGTTCAGGTCGATCGCGTCGTTCCGGTAGTAGCTCGTCTCCAGATCCTCGTCATTCATTTCCCGCTCGACGTCTGCCGAGGCCTCGGAGATCGGCAGATACCGCACGTCGAACGGCGCGGCAATCGGCAAGCGGAACGACTCGAGGCAGCGGCTGCATAACAACTCGAGTTCAGCCGCCACCGTCCCGACCAGGCGGAACCTGTCCTTGTCCTTGTGGATCTCGAAGGCAAGGTCGCTCGGCGTCACGATCCGGTACGCATCGTCCGTATCCGCCACTTCCTCCGGCTGGAATGTGCGGACGAAATGACTCAGGGGCTGCCGATAGCGCTTGAGATCGAGTTGCATGGCTGCGATGCCAGGTCGGCGACACCGGCCCCTCTGCGACAGTTTCGCGAAAGGCGGACCTCAAATTATAGCTGATTCCAGGAGATCGGCCCGATCCAGGGCTTCGGGACGAAGAGCCGCTCGAAGAGGGTCACCGCAAACCGATCCGTCATGCCTGCCAGAAAGTCCTTGGTGGCCGTATCGAGCCCTTCGGCCTCGACGACGCGGCGGTCGAGGAATTCGGCCGGCCGCTCGCGGACCTTGTCCCAAAGGCCGCCAAGGATGCCGGCGGCCTTCTTGAACTCGGCCGTCGCCTCGTTGTTCTCGTACACCGCGTCGAAGAGGAAACTGCGCATGGTGAGCGTCGCCTCGAGCACAGGCTCACTCATCTTGATTTCCGTGAGCCCGGCATTCTGCGTTTCCGTGACGACATCCTTGACCATGCGCGCAATGCGTGCCGACGAGGTGGCGCCGAGCGCCTTGACCGCCGACCCAGGCAGGTTCGATGCCTTCAACATCCCCGCTCGCATCGCATCATCAATATCGTGGTTAACGTAGGCGACGAGATCCGCGACGCGGATGATCTGTCCCTCCAGGGTGGCAGCCCGCCTGGATGGGTCCAGCCCCACCGGCGAGCCCTCCCTGCCCTTCGAGTGGCGTGCGATGCCGTCGCGAACTTCCCAGGTGAGGTTGAGGCCTTGGCCATCGTTCTCGAGCACGTCGACGATCCGGAGGCTCTGCTCGTAGTGATTGAAGCCGCCGGGGACCAGGCTGTCGAGGACCCGCTCACCGGTGTGGCCAAACGGCGTGTGCCCGAGATCGTGGCCGAGCGCGATCGACTCGGTCAGCTCTTCGTGCAGGCGAAGGACCTTTGCGATCGTGCGCGCGATCTGCGAGACCTCGAGGCTGTGCGTGAGCCTCGTGCGGTAGTGGTCTCCGGCTGGCGCGAAGAAGACCTGCGTCTTGTGCTTCAACCGCCGGAACGCCTTGCTGTGAATGATACGGTCCCGATCGTGCTGGAACGCCGGGCGCACGTCGTCTTCCGGTTCGGCTCGGAGGCGGCCGCGCGAGTCGGCGCTCCTGGCAGCCTGCGGCGCAAGCGCGTCTCGCTCACGCTGCTCCAGCGCTTCACGGATGCTCGACAACGATGTCCTCCAGGAAGCTGGTCCCGTGCGCCAGCGGCCCAACGCCGAAGTTATCCGCAATCGTCTGACCGAGATCCGCAAACGAGGCACGCGTGCCGAGACCGGTCCCCTCGCGGACGCGCGGTCCAGTCAGAAGGATCGGCACGTATTCGCGCGAATGGTCGGTGCTCGGCGTGCTCGGATCGTTGCCGTGATCGGCCGTTGCCACCAGAAGGTCTGCCTCGCGCAATGCGGGGAGGAGGCGGCCGAGGCGTGCGTCGATCCGTTCGAGGTTGGCCGCGTAGCCGACGATGTCGTTCCGATGCCCGTAGACCGCGTCACAATCCACCAGGTTCATGAAAATCAGTCCGGCAGGCGTGTCCGCCATGACCGCCGACAGTTTCTCGAGACCATCCGAGTCGCTCGACGTCAGGATGGAGCGGGTGATGCCGCGTCCAGCAAATAGGTCGGCGACCTTACCAATCGACACGATCGCGACACCGTTCCGCGACAGCCAGTCGAGCAGCGTGTCGCCTGTCGGCTCGAGCGCGTAATCGTGCCGGTTGGCGGTCCGGGTGAACGCACCAGGCGTGCCGACGAACGGCCGCGCAATCACCCGACCCACGCCGGCTCCCCGCGCGGCGAGGTCGAACGCAGCCTCGCAGATCCGGTACTGTTCCGCGACCGGAATGACGTCTTCGTGCGCCGCGATCTGAAACACACTGTCGGCGGACGTGTAGACGATCGGCTTGCCGGTCCGCAGGTGTTCGGGCCCCAGCTGATCGATGATCTCGGTGCCGGAGGCCACGATGTTGCCCAGGGTGCCGCGCCCAATCCGGTGCTCAAGCGCCGCGATGAGTTCGGGGGAAAAGCCGTCCGGAAACGTGGGAAAGGGCTGGTCGAGGACGAGACCCATCAACTCCCAGTGGCCCGTGACCGAGTCCTTCCCGGCCGATATTTCGGCCATCCGCCCAAAGGCGCCGCGCGGCCGCCCCGGCGCCACGCCGCCGAGGCGAACAAGACGACCCAGGCCGAGCGACCGCAGAACCGGTAACGCCAACGGAACCCGCTTGGCCACGTTGCCGAGCGTGTTGCTGCCCTGGTCGCCATACGCTGCGGCGTCAGGAAGCTCCCCGATGCCGACGCCGTCGAGAACGATCACGACAACGCGCGTGAATGGCGGCACGCGCGCCTCTCGTTCACGGCTGCTGCGATGTGAAGTAATTGGAGATGGAGCGCTGCGTGGCAATGGTGGCGATGGCGTGCTTGAACACCAGGTGATCGGCGCCGTCGACCTCGACGACAACCGCGAAGCGATCGAAGTTCTTGATGCGCGCATCGAACTGGCGGCCGTCGATCAGCTGCACACTGACGGAGAGGCGCTCGCGCCGGGCGTAGTTGAGAAACACCTCCTGGATGTTCGGCGATGCGGAGGCGGTACGGAGTTCAGTAGCCTGGGCCATTCAGGGATCGTCTCCTCGCGATCGGAACCCGCGTGCGGTAAGCGCGCCCTGCACACGGGCGAGCGTCTCGTCCCGCTCGCCGGGACCATCGAACCAGATAAGGGTAGGCTCTTTACGGAACCAGATCAACTGGCGACGCGCGTAGTGGCGGTTCTCCCGCGCGATGAGTGCTCGCGTTGCCTCCTCATCGCGCACGCCTCCGAGCATCTCCATCACCTGGCGATAGACCAATCCGCCAAAGGGCCGCGCGTCTGGCGGCACACCACGCGCGAGCAGCCCCTTCACTTCTCCGACGATCCCGCGCGCGAACTGTTCATCGGCCCTCCGCGCCACGCGCTCGGCCGTGAGCGCGGCCGGCAACCGAAGCGCGATAGAGACAATCTCGCAATCGGCGATGAGCGACGCGGTCTCGCTGAAATGGTCCGTCAGCGTTCGACCCGTGGCGACGTAGACCTCGAGGGCGCGCACGATCCGCTTGCGGTCCCGCGGCATGATCCGTACGGCTGACTCCGGGTCGGCGCGCTGCAGCATACGGTGCAGCCGCTCCACGCCGCGGAGATTCGCCACTCGATTCAGCCGGCGGCGCAGGCCCTCGTCGGCGCCAGGCCCTGGAAACAAGCCGCGCGTCAGGGCGCGGTAGTAGAAGCCGGTGCCCCCGACGAGAACTGGCAGGCGCCCTCTCTCGTGAATCTCGCGAATGACGCGCGCCGCGTCGCGGGCGAACTGCGCGGCTGTATAGACGTCTGTGGGATCGGCAACATCGATCAGGTGATGCGGGATGCCGCGGCGCGCGTCCAGCGAAAGCTTATCCGTCCCGATGTCGAAGCCGCGGTAGACGGCGGTCGAATCGCAGCTGATCACCTCGCCGCGGTACCGCTCGGCCAGCGCGAGGCCGAGCGCGCTCTTGCCTGAGGCGGTTGGACCCAGAACCGCAAGGACGGAGCGTCCGCCACCTACCATCCGACGCGAGCGAAGACGTAAACGATGAGCGCGGTGAGCAGGATCAGGAGGCCGAGCTGCTGAACCCTGGTTGGCATCTACGGAGACGGGACACTGGCGGTCGGCAGCACGGTCAATACAACGGTTCTTCGTTGTAGTAGAAAGTAACCGTGAACAACGCTTGCTCCGACGGATACTCGGGCGGGAGCGGCGGGGTGGGATTCGATGTCACGATCGCACCGTAGGCGGCGTTGGTGAACGCGGCGATGGAGGACGGCTGCACGACCACGAGATCGGTGATCGCCCCGTCGCGGTGGATATTGAATTGCAGGACGACGTGGCCACTGAAGACCATCGCGGCCTGTGGAACGAACCAGTTGCGCCGCACCTGCGCCACGAACCGTCGGAGCCAGGGGCCGAACTCAACCCCCTTGGTATCGAACTGAATCGTGGCACCCGGCTGGTCGTTGCCGCCCCGCGGGTTGTCAAACGTCTCGTCCTGGACGTAGTCCTGTAGATTGCGCAGGGCTTCACCGAGCGACCCGGTGATGCTCGGCAGCGGCGCTTCCTCGGGGCGCCGGAAACCAGTGTCGGACGGCGGCAGCACCCGCGCCACCTGGCTCTCCGGTTCCGGCTCCGGCGGGGACGCGTCTTCGGGCCCGCGAGCGCGCTCGGCCAACTCGGCCTCGACCCGCTCGTCGGAGTTGCCGAGCACCAACGGCTCCGGATTCTCTGACTCCGGCGCCTCATCGGGCGCCTGCGCGATGCGATCTTGGTCGGACAGCGGCGCACGCAGGGGCGGCTGCAGCGCGAGCAGATCCTCCAGCGGCTGCACGAACACGAACGTCCGCTGCTGTTCATCCCTCAGCCGCTGCTCGATCTCCGCGCGCCTGCGCTCTAGATCCTCCGGGGAGAGCCGGAAAAACGGAATCTGCGGCAGGTAGAGGATCGCGGCCAGCAGCAACCCGTGAAAGACCATCGACAGGAAGATGCCCTCGCGCCGCGGGATGGCGTGACCGACGACGTTTTCGTCCTGATACCGATCGTCGAGATCGAAATGAATCATGGGCGTGAGCGTGAATTATAACATTCGGCTGAACAAGCACTTACCGTTGCCGGTACCAGCCACCCGCTAGCGTTTCGTGGCCGTATAGAGTTGGACGATACCGAAGGTCAGCGGGTCTGCGCGGACGTCGGTAAAGCCCGCCTGCTCAACGATCCCTCTGAATTCATGCGGCGGCGGAAAGGTCCCGACCGAGGCCGGAAGGTAGGAATAGGCCGCGGTGTGGCCGGAGACCATGCGCCCCACCGATGGCAGCAGGTACTTGAAATACCACAGGTAGAGCGTGCTGATGCCCGGCACGCGGGGAACGCCGAATTCGAGAATCGCCAGCCGGCCGCCGCCCCGCATCACGCGTGCCAACTCCGCACAGGCGAGGTCCGGGCGCTCGACGTTGCGGATGCCGAAGGCCACCGTGGCCACATCAACGGTGCCATCGCGCATCGGGAGGCGCGTGGCGTCGCCGCGGACGAGGGTGATCCTGCGGTCCTCACCCGCCGCCCGCAGCTTGCCCCGCCCGAAGGACAGCATCGCCGCCGCGAAATCGACGCCGACGACCCGCGCGGCGTCGCGCGCCTGCAGGGCGACGTCCGCCGTGCCGGTGCAGACGTCGAGCAGCGTTTCGCGACCCGTGAGCCCGAGCGATCGGATCGCCCTCGCCCGCCACCGCCGATCAATACCAGCGCTCAGCACGTGATTGAGCAGGTCGTACCGTGGCGCGATCGCGTCGAACATCCCCGCGATGCGATCGGGGGCCTTGTCTGGTGGCGCACTCATTATCACGTTCGAACCGCGAAGAACACGAAAGTCACAGAGGGCACGAATCACGACCTCTAGCAAGTCAAGACTAGTTCATCGATCTCGTGACCTTCGTGGTTATTCCCATTCGAAAAAGAGCGACAGCGCCGTCGCCGCGAAGTAAAGAATCCCCACGTAGCCGTTCAAATCGAATGCCTTCTTCACCCGCGACAGATCGCCCTCGCTGACGAGCGACTGCTCGTAGGCCAGCAGGCATCCGACCACCGCGACGCCCGCCAGGTACAACGGCGGGAGATCCGCGACGCGCCACAGCGCGGTCATCGCGACGACCGTGGCGACGTGCATCAGCCGCGACAGGAGAATGGCGCCGCCGACACCAAACCGCGTGGGAATCGAGCGAAGCCCGTGCTGCCGGTCGAACTCCACATCCTGGCAGGCATACAGGATGTCGAATCCCGCTACCCACAGCCCGATCGCCAGGCCCAGCAGCCAGGGCTCGAGTCCCCCCCGGCCGCCAGCGGCGATCCAGCCACCGACAGGCGCCACGGCCATGGCAAGGCCTAGGAACAGCTGCGTGTACGACGTGTACCGCTTGGCGAGGGAGTACCAGAAGACAATCGCGAGCGCGATCGGTGACAACAGCAGGCACAACGTACTGAGCCGAGCCGCCCCGTAGACGAACACAACGGACGACACCGCAACAAACAGCGTGGCCTCGGTCGTCGACATCTTGCCGCGCGGCAACTCGCGCATCGACGTCCGCGGGTTCAGCGCGTCTGACCTGACGTCGACCACGCGGTTAAATCCCATCGCGGCGCTCCTCGCACTCACCATGCAGACGATGATCCAGAGCACCTGCGACCAGGAAAAGCCCTCAGTGCGCCACGCCAGCAGCGCGCCCGTGAGCGCGAACGGTAGCGCAAACACCGAGTGGCTGAAGCGGACGAACGAGAGATATGTGGTGAGACTGGCCATGTCAGCGCCCAGTCCGAATCCAAAATTCCAAGATCCAAAACCCAAGAGTGACCGATCCACCACGCGCGAATCGTCGGGATTTGGTCATTGGGATTTAGCCATTGGGATTCGGGGTTTGGGATTTTGGATTTTCCTCATCGAGCCATGCGATCGCCGTGGGCTCGATGCCCGAGAGCAGGTATTCTTCCACATCGTTGACGGACCGCGGCAACCGTACCGCGATCAGCACGGCCTGCTTTCCCTGCTCGATGCTCCCGAGCTGCTCTCCAAAACCAAGCGCGCGGGCACCGCACAGCGTGGCGCTCTCGAGCAGGTGCCCCGCGGGCACCCTGGGCGCGATCCGCCTGGCGGCCGCCAGCTCTCCGAACATGTTCAAGTCCGCGACGCTCGCGAGGCTGTCGGTGCCGAGGGCGACCTTGACGCCCATCGCGTAAAACGCTTCGAGTGGCGGATCGCCCACTCCGACATGCCGGCTGCTTCGCGGACACGAGACGACAGTCGTCCCGAGCGTGCGCAACCTTGATAGGTCCTCGCCGTCACACTGAACGCCGTGGACAGCGAGCACGCGCGAGTCCAGAAAGCCGAAATCGGCGAGGTACTTCGCGGGTGACACGCCTGGCGCCCGCCACGCGTCGGTCCAGACGCCCAAGCGGGTCAACACGTCCCGCCACCCGCCGGTGCCGCGCGCGATGAACTCCACTTCGTCCACCGACTCGCCGACATGCACACTCGAGACATCTCCGGGATGGGCGTCGAGGTCATCGCGAATCGCGGCAAACAAGGCACGCGACACCGAATACGGCGCATGCGGCGCGAGGGAGACCCGTACATCTCCGCGGGCGCTGTCGATGCCGGCCACACGGTCCACATGGGCGCGCGCTTCACGCACCAGCCCGACCGCGTCATCGGTGTTGAAACCCAGCAGCTCGTAGAACACACGAGCCGGGGCGGCGGCCTTGCGTAGCAGCGGCACGGTCACGAGCGTATTGCTGATGTCGCCCACCAGGCCCGTGCCGCTCGCTCGTGCTTCCTCGATTCCGGCACCCGCCGCCTGGAGGATGACCGGATCCTCGGGGTCGGGAAACCGCCGGCGCGCCGCCACGACTCCGGAGATCCAGTCGAGGAACCGGTCAGCCGGAGGCACAACCCTCCTCAGGTGCGACAGCTCGAGATGTGTGTGGGCGTTGACAAGCGCTGGAAGGATGACGACCCGGCCAAGGTCGATCGCGTCAGGCCCGCCGCCGACGCCGACCCCGGCAATCCGACCGTGCTCGATGGCGACCCAGCCATCCGCCATCGGGGCGTTGGTAACGGGAAGGATCCAGTCGGCTCGATAGACGGTCATATGCGGGTCAGCGCTCTGGCCTGTGACCCTGCACCCTCGACTCGTGATCTACTGAGACACACGGGACTGCTTCCCCGCCCTGCTGCGCGCGGGGTACCGGCGGAGCTCGTCCGGAATCGACGCGTCGCCGTCCGCCCGCGCCTTGCCGAGTGTCAGCATCCGTGGCAGGTCGCGCTCGAGGAAGACGGGATCGCCGAGAATCTCATAGTGCATGTTCCGCCGCCTGGGGACGAAGCCGGCATCCTCGATGTTCGTGACGATCTCGACTTCGTCCATGCAATAGGCCGCGCCTGCCGCGCGCACCACGTTCTCCTCGATCATCACGCTGCCCATGTCGTTGGCGCCGTACGCGAGGCTGAGCTGGCCGACCTTTCCTCCCTGTGTCACCCAGGACGCCTGCAGATTGTCGAAGTTGTCGAGGACGATGCGCGCGAGCGCGAGCGTGCGGAGATAGTCGATCCCGGTGGCTTCGGACCCGCCGCGCTCGGTGTGCTCCGGCTGGTAGCTCCAGGTGATGAACGCCGTGAACCCGCCGGTCTCGTCCTGCAGATCGCGGAGCCGAATCATGTGCTCGATCCGCTCCTCATCGGTCTCCACCGTCCCATACATCATCGTCGCCGTCGTCCGAAGGCCGGCGAGATGCGCCTGACGCATCACGTCGAGCCACTCGTCGGCGGAGGCCTTGCTGTAGCAGTTCAGCAGCCTGCGGACGCGGTCGACCAGAATCTCGGCTCCTCCGCCGGGAACGCTGTCGAGGCCCGCGGCCACGAGCCGCTCAATCACGGCGGGGACCGGCAGCTGATTGATTCTTGATATGTGCAGCACTTCTGGCGGCGAGAGCGCATGAAGCTTGAAGTCGGGATACTGCGCCTTCACGGCGCGGAACAGGTCCTCGTACCACGCGATCGGCAGATCAGGATTGTGGCCGCCTTGCAGCAGGAGCTGGTTTCCGCCGACGGCGATCGTCTCGTCGATCTTGCGGATAATTTCGTCGAATCCGAGGACGTAGCCTTCAGCAGAGCCGACAGGTCGGTAGAATGCGCAGAAGTTGCACCGCGCGACGCAGACGTTCGTGTAATTGACGTTGCGATCGATGATGTACGTGACGACCCGATCCGGATGCTTCCGCGCGCGGATCGCGTCGGCGAGGCTGCCGAGGAGGTGCGTTGACGCGTGTCGATAGAGCGCGAGCGCGTCGGCGGCGCTGACGCGCGCCCCGACCGCCACCTGTCTGGCGATCTCGTCGACCATCAAAAGAATTCCAACGATCGTTTTCGCGGAGCCAGGCCGAGATCCGCAGCGTAGTCGAGAAACATCTGCAGTCCTGCCGCGTCGTCCTGACCGATGCCGTACCTCACATTATCCTTTAGATACGTCGCTGCCCGTGCCGTGGCGGCCGCATCTCCACGTCCGTACTCCGCGGCAATCGCGTCCAGCGACCGCACGCCCTCTTCCTGCGCGTCCTGCAGCAGGCGCACGCCGGAAGCGCTGATCGCCGTCGTCCGGCCGGTCCATGCGGCATAGACAAACGGCAGGTCCGTCATGGCCGTCCATTCCGAACCTAGATCGATCTTCCGGAGCCCGAGTGCCTCATGATCCGCCGAGAGGGCCGGATCGCCAATGAGCAGGGCCGCGTCCGAGCCTCGCGTCATGGCGTCGAGATCGGGGCTGTGCGATACGAATTCCGGCGCAATGTGAAATCGGTGATGACAGAGCACCTTCACGAGCGTGACCGACGTACGCGAGCTCGTGTCGAGCGCGATCCGTCGTATTCCCTCGAGCGGCACCCGGGTAAAGAGAGCGACCGACGCTACGGGCCCGTACGAGCCGATCCCGACACCCGGTACAAGACGATAATCCGGCGCTTCCAGATAGTCGAACGACGGAATGAGGCCCAGAGCGACATCGCCTGCACGAAGCAGCGCGGAGCAGACCGCAGGGACGTCGTAGCGCACCTGCCAGCGCTCCGGCGCACGGTCGAGCGCCCACGTCAGCGGCCTGGCGTTCAGATATCCCACCGCGCCCAGGCGAACCGGTGGCGTCACGGGACCACGTCGAAGCGACCGTCCCGCTCGGCCGGCAACAATCCGGCGGCCTCGACATTGCGCCGCACCTCCTCGAGAGGCGCGCGACGGCGACCCTCCGGCGCGTCGTCGGCCGCCGACACGTTGTCCAGGTCGTCCGCGCCGAACGTGAGCGCGACCTGCGCCAGCTTTGGGCCGTAACGGAACCAGTCCACCTGGATCGTCGGAATATTCGGCGCGGCCAGCCGGGCAATCGCGACAGCCTTCACATCGTCGTATCCGGTGGTCGGACGAAACGCGTCGAGCACCGCCGGCAGCGGATTGACGGCCTGAATCGATCCGTATTGGTCCTGCAGGGCCGACGCCTGCTCGATGAGGGCCCTGCGTTCTGCCGCGGGGGCCTTCTCTACCGTGAAGCGGAGCCGCCGAAACCCGGCGCCCATCAGGCAGTCGACGACGCGGGCAGCATCGGCGATGGCGTCGAGCGGCACATCGACGAGCGCCTCGAGACCAGCGCTGCGTAGGATTTCGAGCGCACGCGAGACCGGCACCCCGGCAACCGCCGCGGCACGATCGACGTCGCCCCAGGAGAACCCCGACACCGGGCGATCGCCTGCCGCAGCCTTCGCATTCTCGACAGCGGTCGTGGCGACGCCCAGTGAAGCGGGTGTGCCGACGATTCTGACCTCGCGCGCAGCCGGGGGAATCGCGTGGACAACGGGCTGATCGAACGCGCAGGAGGCGACACGAAGATATGTGACCCGCGCTCCGTGCGCCCGGCGGCGCACCACATCGGCCAGCATGCCAAGCGGCAGGATGTCGGGCGCGGCCGCGAGCTCCCCAATCTCCGGAGCCGCCAAGCGCTCGCCTGCCGTGACACGCTCGAGCAGGCGGTCAAACGTCGCCGAAGTGGTCATGTCTTTGAATCGGATGGCGCGGAGTTACGCAGCGCCCTTTGAGATTAATTCAGTCACCTGAGTCGCCAGCGCCAGCGCGGCGCGCCCGTCGCGCCCTGTCACGGCCGGCTGGCGGCCCGTGCGGACCGCTTCCACGAAGTCAGCCAACTCAAGGCGCAACGGCTCATCACTGACGATATCGACTCGCCCGCCCTGGATCGCCAGCCGCCCGCCGTTCTGCGTCACGAGCTGGTATGCCTCGACCTCCTGCTCGGCGTAGTCAATCGACACGTAGGAGTCATGTTGAAAAAATCTGGCCTTGCGCACGCGGTCGCGGCTAATCCGGCTGGCGGTGACATTGGCAATGCAGCCCGACGCAAAACGCAAACGCGCGTTGGCGATATCCACGCGGGGCGTGAGCACATTGACACCCACCGCCTCCACTGAGGCCACGTCTGAACCGACAACCGCGAGCAGCACGTCGAGATCGTGAATCATCAGATCAAAGATCACGTCGATGTCGAGGCTGCGATCGGGGAAGGTGCCGAGGCGGTGAATCTCGATGAAGCGCGGGCTCGACACAAGCGGCTGCGCGGCGGCCACGGCGGGATTGAAGCGCTCGGTGTGCCCGGTGGCCAGCAGCGTGCCTCGCGCCGCCGCGGCCTCCACCAGCCTGTCGGCTTCCGCGAGGTCGGCCGCGAGCGGCTTCTCGACGAGGACAGCGGTCCCGGCCTCGACAAACGGAAGCGCAATCTCGACGTGCGAGACGGTCGGCGTCGCGATGATCACTGCGTCTACGCATCCCATGAGCGTCGACGCATCGGTGAGAGGCGCCGTTCCTCGCGTCTTGGCGATCTCGGCGGCGCGCTCCGGCTTCTTATCGACGACGGCGACCAGATCAACCTCGGGCATCGCCGCCAGGATGCGAGCGTGGTGCTGGCCGAGGTGTCCCACGCCGATCACCGCGATACGGGTTCTATTCATTCGTCCCGGCGGCCCGCAAGGGCCGCCCTGCGATGGCTATGTCGGCGTCGTTGGCCGCCGCCATGACGGCGTCACCGTCGAGCACGAGCGTCCTGCCCGCATCGACGGACAAGGCCGATGCACCGGCCTCCTGCATGGCCCGAACCGTGGCAATTCCGATGACCGGGACGTCGAACCGCATGTCCTGGTTCGGCTTGGCGACCTTCACGACCGACACACCCGGACCCGCCAGTCGTCCCGCGCGCGCGATGACCTCGTCAGTGCCTTCCATCGCCTCGACCGCCACGACGGCCTGCTGCCTGACTGCAATGGTCTGACCGATGTCGAGCGCCGCAATCGCGTCCGCCATGCGATAGCCGAACTCGAAATTCTTCTGCTCGTCGACGGTTGGACCGCGGCGCGTCAGGACCCCCGGCGCGGCCAGCAGCGGCCGCAGCAGCGCGGTGGAATCCATCAACTCAATGCCGCGATCGCGGAGCACGTTGGCGACGGCGCCGATGAGACCGTCGGTATTCCTCGACGCCAGTCTTGCCAGCACCCCGAGAAGCATGAGGTCTGGGACGATGCCGCCAGAAAAGATCTTGGCGTGCTTGACCTGGCCGGCCATGACCGCGTGCGTCACGCCGGCCTGCTTCAGCAGCTCGATGCAGGTTCCCAACTGGCCGAGCGAGACCCAGTGAATGGACGATCCGTGGCGTGCGGCCGCCTCGTTCAGCTCGGGAAACGCCTCCTCCTGTGTGGCGACGATGGTGACGTCGTGCCCCTGCGCGCGGGCCGCGTCGAGCACCAGGAACGGAAATCTGCCGTTACCTGCGATCAGGCCGAGACGCATGTACCCCAGGCATTATTCATCGGTCAGCAGGTCTTCTGCCCGTCGTGCCGGCCGACGCAATATCACGCCCCGCTGTGAGCTCCGGATGAATTTCACGAGGTACCTGACTTCCGGCGATGTGAAAGCCGGATCCTGCTCGATCTGGACCAGCGCGCGCGACGTATTCAACTTCGACTGCAGCAGGTACCGGTACGCCCGTTTGAGCTGATTGATGGTCTCCGGCGTGAACCCGCGCCGGGCGACCCCGAGCGTGTTCAAGCCGTAAATGCGGGCTCTGTTTCCGACCGACTTGCCGAATGGCAGCGCATCCTTTGTCACCACGGAGTATCCGCCGACGTACGCGTGGCGGCCGACGCGGCAGAACGGGTGAACGCCCGAGTACGCGCTGATGGTGGCAAAATCCTCGACGGCCACGTGGCCGCCGAGGGTAGCGGCATTGCCGAAGATGGTGGAGTTGCCGATGTGGCAATCGTGCGCGACGTGCACGTACGCCATAAACAGGTTCCCGTTGCCGATCGTCGTATGTCCGCCTCCGCCGAGCGTGCCACGGTTGATCGTCACGAATTCCCGGAAGGTGTTGTGCCGACCGATGATCAGCCGGGTGCGCTCACCCTTGTACTTTAGATCCTGCGGCGCCAGGCCGATGGAGGCCATCGGATATACACGGACGTCGTCGCCGATCTCGGTCCAGCCGTCTATCACGACGGACGCGTCGATGCGACATCGCTCGCCGATCACGACTTCAGGTCCGATGATGCAGTACGGCCCGATCGTCGTGCCCGCCCCGACGCGCGCCGATGGATGCACGATCGCCCTCGGATCGATGTAGGCCGCGCCTGGCTCAACGGCCAGCAGGAGATCCGCCTCGGCCACCGGGTGATCCTCGACAAACGCCGATGCATGAGCCTTGGCCAACCGGGACCGGCTGCGCCCGAGCCGAACCTCCAGCCGGAGCCGATCGCCGGGCACGACCTGCCGACGGAACTTCGCATTGTCGATGCCGCGGAGCCAGACTCGTGCCGTGGCCGGCGCCCCGGAACGGTCGAGCAGCAGCACCGCCGCCACTTGCGTGAGCGCTTCGATCATCAGCACTCCCGGCATCAGCGGCGAGCCCGGGAAGTGCCCCTGGAAGAATTCTTCGTTCACGGTGACGTTCTTGATCGCCACAAGGCGGTTGCCGGGCTCGTGCTCGGCCACCGTGTCAATCAGGAAGGATGGATAGCGGTAGTAGAGGCGGCCCAGGAGTGAGGGGAGATCAATGGACAGTGACACGGGTAAATCGGTGGTCGGGGACTCAGGTGTGCGGATTGCGGTGTCCGGGTTCATGCTTCAGGGGCCACGAGTGATTCACCGCTGCAAAGCATCCTGAACCACCCGTGCACCCGAGAACCTTCCGCCTACGGGCTCGCCGGCGTCGTCGTGGCGGGCGTCGTGGCGGGCGTCGCGGCTGGCGCAGTGGCGGGCGTCGTGGCTGGCGCAGTCGTGGGCGCAGCTACGGCAGCGCCCGCAGCGTCGAACTTTTCGATGACCTCCGCTGTGACATCCAGCGACTGGTCGGCCCACACCAGGCCACTGTCGATGACACTGAAGATCAGGTGGAGCCCGCGCTGAGTCGCCACGTCCTGGATGATCGGCGACAACCTCAACTGAAACTCGTCCTGCAGCTGCGTCTGCAGGTTCGCGACCTCCGTCTGGGCATCCTCGGTGAAGCGCTGGATATCGATCTGCTGACGCTCGATATCCGTCTGGAGCTGTGCGATCGCCGCCGGACTGAGCACGGTGGCCCCGGCGTCGAGCTTCTGCTGAGCCGATTGCAGCGCCACGTTCCTCTCGTTCAGCTCGTTCAACTTCTGCTGGTTGAGCGCCTGCACCTTGCCCGTCAGTGTCATTCCGGCCGCCGATTCGGCCGCGATACGCTGGATGTTCACGAAGGCGTACTGCGCGCCCTCGGGGAAGGGCGGCTGCACCGCCTGCGCGGGCTGCGCGGGCTGCGCGGGAGCTTGCGCCCTCGCAAGACTCGGAGCGGCCGCCAATATTCCGCAGAGCGCCACAGCACCAATAAACACTCTCATCACAGTCGCTGTCCTTTCACCTTCACGAACATGGAGGGCCTCAGTGTCCCCCTCTACTATTGTAGGGTCGACTATAGTCGGGTCAACCATCCGACCGGCGCCTAGAACTAGAACGTCGAACCCACCGCGAACCGGAAGACGAAGTCCTTCGCCGGCCGCAGCCTGTTGTCGAGCACACCTTCCCGCTGCGGATTCGCCGCAAAGATGAGCCGGAACGGCACGCCGAGTATCGGCATGAAGAACCGGACCTCGGCGCCCGTGGAGGTGCGGAAGTGGCGCAGCGCGAAGTCCTGGCCATCGTTGACGACCTGGGCTGCGTCATAGAAGGCAATCAGCCGGACCTGCGAGGCAACCGAAAACATGTACTCGGCGTTGAAGAGCAAGCTCTTGTTGCCGCCCAGCACGAGTCCCGTGGCCGGATCGGACGGCCCGATCGACCGGATGTCGAAACCTCGAACGCTGTACTCGCCGCCCGAGAACAGCTTCTCAAAAATCGGCAGCGTCTTCGTGTCCCGCACGGGCGCGATGAACTGGAACTGCCCGCGCATGCCGAACGTGGTCCGCGACGTGTGGCGGAAGAACTGGATCGCCTCGAGGGTCGGCTTGTAGAACTGGGTGTTGCCGCCGAGCATCGCCAGATCGATCGACATGGTGAGTCGTCGGCCGGTATTGGGGAAGATCGGATTGTCGACCGTGTTGTGCACGAAGCTCGGGGTCACCTTGCTCACCGTGCGGTGCCCACCTTCACCGATCAACAGGGAATCGAAGACAAACGGATTCCGACGGAGCCCCTCGAGCGCATCCTTGCTGATCTCGGATAGATCATCCAGCTGAATACTCGAACAGCCGTCGTCGCTGAAGACACAGTTCGGATCCAGGAACGCCTCATTGAGGTCGGACATCGTGGTCCGTTCGTTCGAGTAATTGATGAACATCCGGCTGAAGTCGGCGACTGGAACACCAAACGTGACGTTGGCACCCGTGGACTTCTGTGTGTAGAAGCCGATGTACTGCAGCGAGCGCTTATAGACATCGAAGCCACCGGTGATATTGCGGTCGAAGAGGAACGGCTCGGTGAACGCGAGCTGATAGTTCTGCGCACGGCTGCCGGCCTGCATCGACACGTTGAGGCTTTCCCCCCGTCCGAGAAAGTTGGCGGTCTGGAATCCGAGCTGGCCGAACACGCCCTCGTACTGCGAGACGCCCGCACCGAACGTGATCTGGTTCCGGTTCTGTTCCACGAGCGTCACCGTGACGTCGACCGAGCCGTCTCGGCCTGGCGTCTTCTCAACGTTCATGGCCGTCTGGTCCTCTTCGGCGATCTGCTCGAAATACCCGAGCTGATTCAGACGACGGACGCTGTACTTCAGTGCCTCGGTATCGAATACCGAGCCCTCGACCAGCCGCATCTCGCGGCGAATCACGTTGTCGCGCGTGGTGGTGTTGCCAACGAACGTGATCCGGTTGACCAGATACTGCTCCCCCTCCTGCAACCGCATCGTCACGTCGACAGAGGGCGGCTCCCCGGAGGGCGGCGCAACCAGCGCGTCCGGCACGGCGGCGTCCAACTCGTCCCTCGGCGTGATATCCGGAAAGCCCGTGAACTCCATGTAGCCCCCGGCGCCGTAGAGTGCCTGCGCCCTGGTGAGGCCTTCGCGGACGTCCTCCTCGTTGTACCAGTCCCCAACCTCCACTTCGAAGACCGGCTCCAACACTTCGGACCGGACCACGGTGTTTCCGTCAATGCTGAAGGAGCCCACCCGGTACCGCTCACCCTCCGTGACAGGGATGATCAGCTGCACCCACCGCGTCTTGCCATCAGTTGACTCTTCGAGGACCTTGAGCTCCGGCTGGCCGATCTGCGCCTGCACGTACCCTTCCTTGCGATAGTAGGCCTGAATGAGATCCGCGTCCGACTCGAACATGGACGCCTGGTACGTGCCGCCGCGAAGGATGAACCCGAAGAAGCCGGGCGTCTTGTTGCTCTTCATCCTGCGCTGAAGCGTCCGATCGCTCTTGTCGACGTTGCCGACGAACTCGATGTCACGAATCTTGATCTTGGGACCCTCGCCGATCGTGAAGGTGACGTTGACCAGCTTCGGTCCACCGGCCACTGCCGTGACCTGGTGCGAGACCTCGGCATCCACGAACCCCTTATTGGCCATCATCTCGCGCAGGACGGTCTCGATGCGGCGAACGGTGCCGTTGTTGACGAACGAGTCGAGCCGCATCTCGATGCCGCGAGCCCGAAGCTGCTCGTCGATGTCGGCGCGGTCGATCTCGGTCGTGCCGTCGTAGTTCACGATCTTGACGCGCTCGCGTTCCTCCATGCTGTAGGTCACGAGCTTCCCGATGACGCCATTGGAGAAGGTGTAGTCGGTCGCCTCGATCGACAGGTCGGCGAGGAATCCGGTCGCCCAGAGCCGTTTGTGATCGGCGATCGCGGTCTGCTCCGCCTGCTCGTCCCACGGCACCCAGAGGTTCTGCGAGGGCTGGCTGGGACGCAGTTCCATGTAATACAGGTAGGTCTGGGGTTCCACCGACGACACATTGCCCTGGGTCGGGAAGCAGGGCGCGAGCTGGTAGATGACCGGACCGGACCCCGCTGGCGGCAGGTTCGCTGGAGCCGGGACAGTCACGCCACAAATCGTGGGCGCTCCCTGGGTCGCCGGCGCTTCCGGCGAGGTCAACTGGGCCCACGCGGTGGACGAGCCGCCGCTCAACAGGGCCACGAGGGCAAGACCGAGGATCGTGAACTTGACCATGACTCTAAAGATCCTATGAAAACATCTTAGTTTACAAGATCTTAGACGCGTTGGGCCACCCGTTGGCTGGCGGTAGTGGACTACTATGACTTTTTTCACAGTAGCCCACAACTTGGCCGGCTGGGGCCCCGAAGCGGAACCCGGCCTCGGCGGTGCGGGCCACGTCAGCGAGGCGGAAACCAGGGACTCAGGAGAGACGTCGTCCCGCGGTCAACTCGCCCGCGGGGCGATACGACAGCTGTCCACCCTCCAGGAAGACCTCGACGTCGCCGTCCTTCAGATTGCCTCGAATCAGTTCTTCCGACAGCGGATCCTCGACATAGCGCTGGATGGCGCGGCGAAGCGGCCGCGCGCCGTACGAGCGGTCCTTGCACGTGATGTCGATGATCCAGTCGAGCACGTCCGGCGCGAGGGAGATCTTCATTCGGCGATCAGTCAGGTTGGCGTTGAGCTGCTCCACCAGCAGCGCCATGATCTGCCGCAGATCATCGTCGGTCAGCGCCTCGAAGACGATGATCTCGTCGACGCGGTTGATGAACTCGGGATTGAACGTGCGCTTGACCTCCGCGAGGACCATCTCGGTGACGTTCTTGTCGATCGCGCCCACATCGCTCGCCTGGAAGCCGAGCGACGCCTTCTTCTGGATGAACCGCGCGCCGATGTTCGACGTCATGATAACGATCGTGTTCTTGAAGTTCACCCGGTTACCAAGACCGTCCGTCAAGTGGCCGTCTTCGAACACCTGCAGCAGGATGTTGAAGATATCCGGGTGCGCCTTCTCTACCTCGTCAAGGAGCACCACGGAGTACGGGTTGCGCTTCACCTTCTCTGTCAGCTGGCCACCTTCCTCGTGGCCGACATAACCCGGGGGCGAACCAATGAGCTTCGAGACCGAATGCTTCTCCATGTACTCGGACATGTCGAAGCGAATAAGCGCGTTGTCGCTGCCGAAGAGAAAGTTGGCCAGCGCGCGCGCCAGTTCCGTCTTACCGACGCCGGTCGGTCCCAGGAAGATGAAGCTGCCGACGGGCCGGTTCGGGTTCTTGAGACCGGCGCGCGACCGGCGGATCGCCCGTGAGACCGCGGAAATCGCCTTCGCCTGGCTGACGACGCGCTTGTGGAGATCCGCCTCCATCCGCAGCAGCTTGTCGCTTTCGTCCTGATTGACCGACGCAATCGGCACGCCCGTCCATTTGGACACCACTTCGTCGATGTCGACCTTGGTGACGACAACTTTACGGGCGCTCGACTTCACGTCAAACTTCTCGCGAACAAACTGCAGGTTTTCTCGCGCAGACACTTCCTGCTCGCGATAGAACTGCGCGCGCTCGAAGTCCTTCTGCGAGACGGCGTTCTCCATCTGTTCGACGGCGACCCGGATACTCTTGTTGATCTCGCCGAACTCCTCGCTGTGGCCGGCTTCCTTCAGTTTGGCGCGAGCGCCCGCTTCATCCACGAGATCGATCGCCTTGTCCGGCAGGAAGCGGTCCGTGATGTAGCGACTCGACTGGTAGACCGCCGCCTCGATCGCCTCATGGGTGTACTCCACGTGATGGAATTGCTCGTAGCGATCCTTGACACCGAGCAGGATCTCGATCGTTTCCTTCTCAGCGGGCGGATCGACCTTGACCGCCTGAAAGCGCCGCTCGAGCGAGCGATCCTTCTCGATGTACTTGCGATATTCGGCGGGCGTCGTCGCGCCGATGCAGCGGATCTCTCCGCGCGAGAGCGCCGGCTTCAAAATGTTCGCCGCGTCGAGCGATCCTTCCGCGGAACCGGCACCGACGAGCGTATGCAGCTCGTCGATGAACACGATGATGTTCGAGTTCTCGGTGAGCTCCTTCATGATCGCCTTCAGGCGCTCCTCGAACTGGCCGCGATACTTCGTGCCCGCGACGATCAGCGAGATGTCAAGCGCGAGGATGCGCTTGTCGGCGAGAAAGTGCGGCACGTCACCGTAGACGATCTGCTGCGCAAGCCCCTCGACGATGGCCGTCTTGCCGACGCCGGGCTCACCGATCAGTACGGCGTTGTTCTTGGTACGCCGGCACAGGACCTGCTGCACGCGTTCGAGCTCGTAGTCGCGACCGACCAGGGGATCGAGCTGGTTTTTCATCGCCGCTTCCGTCAGGTCGCGGCTGAACTCCGCGAGCAGCGGCGTCTCCTTCACGCGCGTCATCGTCGTCTTTTCATTGAGGATCTGGACGATGTCTTCGCGCACGGTGTGGAGGCGCATTCCTTTCTCCACCAGGATGGACGCAGCCACGGACCGCTCTTCACGCAGGATGCCGAGCAGGAGATGCTCCGTGCCGATGTAGTTGTGCAGGAGCCGATCCGCCTCTTCCGCAGCAAACTGAAGTACGCGTTTTGTTTCTGCGCTGAACGGGATCTCGACGGACGTGGACACTTTCTCTCGGAAGACCGTCCGGCCTTCGATCTCCTTCCGGATATTCTCGAGCGAGAGATGGGAGCGCGCGAAAATACGGCTCGTGAGCCCCTTGCCCTCGCGGATCAGGCCAAGCAGCAGGTGCTCGGTTTCTATGGAGATGCTACCGAGCTGGCTGGCCTCATACCGCGCGAAGAAGAGAACCCGTCGCGCTCGTTCCGTATAGCGTTCGAACATCCGGCCCGCCTAACGTTAGAGGATCGTGACGAAAACGCGTGACCTCTTCACTCGTCATTATAGGGCAGCTCAGGCGCGACGAGCGTCCATTCGCGTGAAGTTGCTCGTCTGGTGTGGTTTCCGCCCACACTTTGGTCAGATCCCTGCGGCGTGGTCACGCCGCCGAAGGGATTTCGGTCCGCACTATACTGCGCGGTATGGCGGACACTGTTGGATTCATCGGGCTTGGGCTCATGGGCCGGCCCATGGCAAAAAATCTTCTGAAAGCCGGCTACCCGCTCGTCGTCCACAGCCGGAGCCCTACTCCCGTCGACGACCTGGTCGCCGCCGGCGCCCTCCGGGCTTCGTCGCCGGCCGAGGTCGCGCGCCGCGCCACCCGCATCTTCACGATGGTACCCGACTCGCCCGACGTCGAACTGGTGCTCGAAGGGCCCGACGGCGTCTTCAGCGCGATGCAGCCGGGCACGATCCTGATCGATACAAGCACTATCGCGCCCGGCACGGCCAGGCGCCTGGCGGTACGCGCTACGTCGCTGGGCGCGACGATGCTCGACGCGCCGGTCAGCGGCGGGGAGATCGGCGCCGTCGGCGGCACGCTCTCGATCATGGTCGGCGGCGAGGAGGCAGCATTTGACGCAGTGAGGCCGCTCCTCAACGCCATGGGCAATCCCGAGCGTGTGGTCCGGATTGGCGACTCGGGCGCGGGCCAACTGTGCAAGGTCTGCAACCAGATGGTGATCGGGGGAACGCTGGCCGCCGTGAGCGAGGCGCTCGTCCTGGCGCGCAAGGCGGGTGTCGATCCGGTGAAGGTGCGTGAGGCGCTGCTCGGCGGCTTTGCGGCAAGCCGGGTGCTGGAAGTCCACGGCGAGCGTATCCTCACGGGCAATTACGTCCCAGGATTTCGCGCGGCGCTCTATGCGAAGGACTACCGCATCGCGGCCGCCACCATCGCCGAGCACGACGCCCCCGCGCCGGTCAGCGCAGTCGTGCAGCAGCTGGTGGAGTCCGTGATCGCCGCCGGCCGCGGCGAGGACGACTATTCGGCCCTGGCGACGGTCCTGTTCGACCGCGCCGGACTGTAATGCCGGGCTGCGACGCCGGGCTCTTGAAGCCAGCCTCTAAAGCCAGCCTCTAAAGCCAGCGTAGCCCAGCGGACACGCTGACCGGAGCCGATCAGTGTTGATGCAACTGCCCTTGCTCCAGGCGGAGCACCCTGTTGCAGGCGGCAGCGAGTCGGAGGTTATGTGTGGCGATGACCGACGTCAGCCCGTACTCGGCGTGCATCTCGCGCAATAGCTCGTGTAGTGCATCGGCGGTGTTCTCATCGAGGTCGCCGGTGGGCTCGTCGGCCAGGAGCAGCGCCGGCTTCATGACAAGCGCCCGGGCAACAGCGACGCGTTGCTGTTCCCCGCCCGACAGCATGGCCGGCCGGTGTACCAGCCGCTCGCCCAGGCCAACCCGCACCAGGAGCTCGACCGCGCGGCGCCGCGCCTCGCCGCGAGACACTCGCGCGATGCGCATCGGCATCTCCACATTTTCCGCCGCGTCGAACTCGGGCATCAGGTGGTGGAACTGGAAGACGAAACCGACGTGACGGTTGCGGAAAGCGACCAGAGCGGGAGCCGGCATCGAAGTGAGATCCGCCGCTTCGATATGAACCGCGCCAGAGTCCGACCGGTCGAGTCCCCCAAGCAGGTGCAACAGTGTGCTCTTGCCAACGCCTGAGGCGCCAACAATCGCGAGCATCTCGCCTTCCGCGACCTCAAGATCCAGATCGCGAAGCACGTGAATACGCTGGCTGCCAACGATGTAGGACTTGTTCAGCCCTCTGACGCTTACCAACGCCACGTCAAAACCCAAATCCCAAAAGCCAAACGCCAAGTTCCAAGCCCCAAAATGAAGCGACCGACTCAATGCGCGCTTCGCGCCAGAGTTGGGACTCGGAATTTGGGATTCGGGTCTTGGGATTTGACATTACTCAAACCGCAGAGCCTGCACGGGATCGAGCCGCGATGCCTGGCGCGAAGGATAGATCGTCGCCAGGAAGCAGATGAGGACAGCCGAGACGATGACAATGGCGAAATCAAACGGCTGGACGACGAAGGGAACGTACGAGACCTGATACACGTCCATGGGAATCTGAATCAACCGGTAGCGATCGAACACCCAGCAGAGCGCCAGCCCGCCTGCCGCGCCGACCGTTGTCCCCGCGATACCGATGACGAGTCCCTGGAGCATGAAGATGGTCATCACCCGACGGGATGAGGTCCCCATGGTCTTCAGGATGGCGATATCGCGACTCTTCTCCATCACGAGGAGCACGAGTGAGGCGACGATGTTGAGTGCGGCGACGATGACAATGAGCGCGATGGTGATCGAGATCGCCATCTTCTCGAGCCAGAGCGCCGAGAACAGCGCCTGGTTCATGTCGGCCCAGTCCTGACTCACGTACTCGATGCCGAGCTCGTCCGGAATGCGCTCCGAGATGCTCGGCGCTTCATCGATATCCGCGACGCGTAACTGAATGAGATCGGGCGCCGCCTTGCCCAGCAGCCGCTCGGCGAACGGGAGCGACACGAATCCATACGCCGCGTCGAACTCGAACAACCCGAGCGTGTAGACGCCCGCGACGCGCACGCGACGCGTCCGCGGAATCATGCCCATGGGCGACAGGGTGCCCTGGGGCGAGAGCAAGGTTGCCGTATCGCCGGTGGCGACGCCGAGTTGTGCCGCCAGGTTGCGGCCGATCAGGATCCCCGGGAGTTCTCCTTCCGACGTGGGCGCCAGCGCCGCGACGGCACCGCTTTGCATGGCTCGCTGAATGTCGGTGACGTTGGCCTCGAGGGCCGGATCGACGCCCTTGAGACTGATGAACGCGTCGGCTCGTGCGGTCGAGATGAGCGCCTTCCCGAGGATGGCCGGCCCGGCGCCCACGACGCCCTCGATGGCGCGAAGCGTGGCGACCTCCGCCTGGTAATCCTCGATGCCACCCGTTTTCCAGACGTACACGTGCGCCGTCGCGCCGAGGATGCGGTCGCGCAGCTCACCCTGCAGACCCGTCATCAGCGCCAGCGCGATAACGAGTGCCATGACCCCGACGGCGACGCCCATCGTCGATATGAGGGAGATGAGCGAGATGAACGCCTGCTTGCGGCGGGCGAACAGGTAGCGCAGGGCGACGAACAGTTCGAACGTCATTTCGGCCGCATCAACGGAAACAGGATCACGTCGCGGATCGACGCGCTGTTCGTGAGCAGCATGACGAGCCGGTCGATGCCGACGCCCTCACCCGCGGCAGGCGGCATGCCGAATTCGAGGGCACGAACAAAATCCTCGTCCATGGCGTGCGCCTCTTCGTCTCCGCCTGCTCTCTGCCGGAGCTGCCCCTCGAACCGGCGCTGCTGCTCGGCGGGATCGTTCAGTTCGCTGAAGGCATTGGCCAGCTCGAAACCGGCAGCATACAGCTCGAAGCGCTCCACGGTGTCCGGATCGTCGGCCTTTTGCTTCGACAACGGCGAGACCTCCGTCGGAAAGTCGTACACGAACGTTGGCTGGATGAGGTCGTCCTCGCAGAGCGTCTCGAAGATCTCCGCGGTGATCTTCCCAGCCCCCATGCCCGCATCCACTGCCACGCCAAGCCTGGCCGCGAGCCCCGCCGCCGCATCGCGCGATCGCAGATCGCCCGCGTCGATGGCCGCGCCGAGACGCCTGGAGGCCGCGTCACGCACCGCCTCCCGCATCGAGAGACGGCGAAACGGCGCCTTGAGCGAAATCGTCTGGTCGCGGCACCCGATCTCGTCCGTCCCGATCGCCTTGTGCGCGATGTCAGCCAGCAACTGCTCGGTGAGCGGCATCAGGTCGGTGTAGTCCGCGTAGGTCCAGTAGAACTCGAGCATCGTGAACTCAGGGTTGTGCTGAGTGGAGATGCCCTCGTTCCGAAAATTACGATTGATCTCGAACACGCGCTCGACCCCGCCGACGGTCAGCCGCTTCAGATAGAGCTCCGGCGCCACGCGCATGTAGAGCGGTATGTCGAGCGCGTTGTGGTGGGTCACGAACGGTCGGGCGAGCGCACCGCCTGCAATCGACTGCATCATCGGCGTCTCGACCTCGAGAAAGCCACGTGCGATCAGGAACTCCCGGACCGCGGTCACGACACGGCTGCGGGTCTCGAACACACGCCGCGCGTCCGGATTGACGATCAGATCGAGATAACGTTGACGGTATCGGATCTCGACGTCAGTGAGACCGTGCCACTTCTCCGGCAGGGGCAACAGGCACTTGGCGAGGAACTCGAGCTTCGACGCCCAAATCGTGAGTTCCCTGGTCTTGGTTCTGAAGAGCCGTCCCTCCACGCCGACCCAGTCGCCGAAATCAAGCAGCTTGAAGATCCGGAAATCGCGCTCGGAGAGTGCGTCCTGGCGGATGTACACCTGGATACGCTCTTTGCCGTCCGAAAGCACCAGGAAATTCGCTTTACCAAAGCTGCGAATCGCCACGATCCGTCCCGCCGTGCGGGTTGTCACCTGCTCGGCGTCGAGCACCTCACCGTCCTTCGCACCGTGCCCCTGGACGATCTCTTCGACAGACCCCTGCGGATCGAACCGGTGCGGGTACGGATCCACGCCGAGTTTGCGCAGCTCCTCGAGGTTGGCGCGTCGTTGTACGACCTGATCGGATTCCTCGGTGGTGGTCATTCGCGTTCAAGGCGACGGCGGATCGCGTCAAGGATCCCGTTGATGAACCGTACTGAATCGTCGTTGCTGAAGGTGTGCGCCAGTTCCAACGCCTCGTTGATGATGACGCGCGAGGGCGTGGCCGGCTCGTGGAGAAACTCGTAGACGGCCAACCGCAATATGAGGCGGTCCATCACGTTCATCCGCTCGATCCGCCAGTGCTCGGCAGCCTCGACGATGACCGGATCAAGGTCGCCGACCGTGTCCGCGACGCCCGTGGCGAGCATCTGGGCAAACGCACGGTGATCGCTCCCTGCGATCGCGGCCTCCGGCTCATCGTGGAGCCAGAATGTCTGCACGACGTCGGGCATGGACAAGCGGCCGACCTCCCATTGATAGAGCATCTGCACGGCTGCTTCGCGCGCCCGATGGCGCGGTTCCCGGCCTACCCGGTGGGTCGGGCGACGCTCCGTCCTGGCTGTCACTCGCCGATTCCTTCGGGTAATTGACGGAAGAGCGTGGCCATCTCGACGGCCGCGAGCGCGGCTTCGCGACCCTTGTTGCCAGGCCCCTCGGCGGCGCGCTCCGTGGCCTGATCTTCGGTGAGCGCTGTCAGCACGCCGAGCGTAATCGGCACGCCGGTGGCGGTAGCCGCGGCCGCCATCGCCTGGCACGCCGTGCCGGCGATGTATTCGAAGTGCATCGTCTCACCCTTGATGACACAGCCGAGGCAGATGACGGCGTCGAAGCGCCCGGTTTCCGCAGCGCGCAACGCGGTCACCGGAACGTCGAACACCCCCGGAACGCGCAGAGTCGTCACGTCCTCGTCGGGAACCGACGCTTCGGTAAGCGCCTGAAGGGCGCCTTTCAGCAGACCCTCTGTAATCTCCTCGTTGAAGCGGGAGACCACAATCGCGAAGCGGCAGCCGGACGCATGTGGCGATCCTCGAAGCTCGTTCATCGGACTGTGACTGTCGAAGAATTCAGCGCGTTCAGGGCGTGCGGACGGTTGATAGTGAGAATGGCAACCGCGCCATCTCGCTCGAGAAGGAGGTTTTCAAAGGCCATCGCGCGAGACTGGCGAAATTATACCCCACGCCCAGCACGCGACCGTGCCCACGATCGCCCCTCCCGTATCGGCGAGCAGGTCGAACACCTCCGCGCTACGGCCGGGAACGAACATCTGATGCGCTTCGTCGGTCGCGCCGTAGGCGACAGTGATCAGCATCGCGATCGTCGCGCTCCACATGTCGATCCGTCGTGGCAAGCCGCCAACGACCGCGCGAACGACAACGAGGGCCAGGCCAAGATAGGCCAGCCCATGCAGCGGCTTGTCGGTCCCTGCGGGGATCGGAGGCTCGGGCAGCGCCGACACGTAGAAAATCGCAGCCATGTAGAGAATAACAGGCGCCCACAGGCTGAAACGTCTCAGCACGTCTGCAGCGATCAGAAAGGAAGCGGATAGAGCAGCCAGCCGGCGAGAATGCCCCCGCCCACCAACCCGCCAAACAGTCGCAGGCCCAGTCGCAACTGCTCCGCCGGGTCGTCACGCATCAGCGCGGCGAAGACCACGGACACAAAAAGCGCGAACACCACCATCGCGCCAACGTGGGAACTCACTTGCGGCCTTCAGCCACGTCAAAGGCGTCGAGCACGACGAGCATGTTCAGAAGGCCGGCCACGATCAGGAACGCGTTGCCGTACTCGAAGGACTGGGCAATCACGCGCCCCGTACCCATGCCCATGGCTTTGGCTACAAGGTACGGGACGCCAATGCCGATATCAGCGAACGCCGCCAGCGCGACGAGCGGCTGCCCCAGTTCGAAGGGAAACAGCCGTCCCTCGAGCCACAGACCGGTCGCAAACATCAACGGGAGCGCGACCAGAAAGGTCAGCCCTTTCTGGACACGGCCCAGCCACAAATGGCCCGCGCCCGGCACCACCCACGCCGCGGCGCACACGAGATACGTGTTGCTGGTCGAGCGCACCATGGACGCTATTATCGTTCGAATCGTCAAGGTCTAAAGTCCACCTTTGACATTTGACCTCTGACCTACAGACTATCAGCAGATGTCTGACCTCCTGTCCCTCGTTCGCGGCTGCACGTTCGATGACTTCCTCTTCACCCCGCAGTACAGCGTCGTCGAGCGACGCCATCCGGCCGCCATCGACCTCACGTCCAATTTTTCGCGACGCCTCACGCTCAAGCGACCGATCGTCTCGGCCAACATGGATACGGTCACGCGTGCGGAGATGGCCACCGCCGTGGCCGAAGAAGGCGGGATCGGGATCGTCGACCGGGGATTCCGCAGCGGCGACATCAACCCGCAGGTGCGCGAGGTTCAGATCGTCAAGCGCAAGCAGCACGGCGTCATCAACGACCCGTATACCATCGCGCCCGCCGCCAGCCTCGTCGACGCGGCCGCGCGAATGCGTGCCTCTGGCGTCGGGACGCTCGTCGTCGTGGACGAGCAGCGTCTAGTACAGGGCCTGCTCACGACGCGCGACCTGCGGTTTACGGACCAGGGCGGCACGGTCGCGTCGCGGATGACGCCGCGCGATCGATTGATCGCACGCGCCGGTGAGCCGGACACGGCGCAGGCCGAAGAGACGATGCGGACGCACAAGGTCAAGAAGCTTCTGCTCCTGCATGCCGACGGCACCCTGCGAGGACTGATTACGGCGAAGGATCTCATCGCGCAACGCCAGCTGCCGTTTGCGACGCGTGACGCGCAGGGTCGGCTGCGGGTCGGCGCGGCGATCGGTGCGAAGGGCGACTATCTGGAACGGGCGGCGGAACTGCTGCGCGCCCAGGTCGATGTCATCGTCATCGACATCGCGCACGGCCACTCCGGCGTCATGGCGCGCGCGATCGAAGAGTTTCGCAAGCGGTTCGGCGACGTCGAGCTCGTGGCGGGCAACGTCGCGACGGCTGATGGCGCTCGCTTTCTCCTCGAGCGCGGTGTGGACGGGATCAAGGTCGGCGTCGGCCCCGGAGGCGGGTGTACCACACGCGTGAACACGAACTTCGGCGTACCTCAAGTGCAGGCGCTCGTGGAATGTCGGGCTGTCGCCGCAGGGCGAGTACCGCTCATTGCCGACGGCGGCGTCAAGCGCCATGGCGCGCTCGTGCAGGCGCTGACCTTCGGCGGCGACACCGTGATGCTGGGGGGCATGCTGGCCGGTACGACCGAAACCCCAGGGGACGTCGTGCAAAAGCCTGTCGTCGTCCCCGATTCCAACAAGACCGTGCATGTCCCGTTCAAGGTGTTCCGCGGGATGGCGTCGCTCGAGGCCATTGTCGATCGGCTGGATGTCGAGGATGCGGACGCCGCCGACGTCGAGGCGCTCGGTGCCGAGGGCATGGAGATCAGCGTCCCGGTGCGGGGCTCTGTGCGACCGCTCCTCCGGGACATGCTGAAACACCTCTGCTCCGCCATCAGCTACAGTGGCGCGCGGAGCCTCGCCGACATGCAGGCACTGTTCCGGAAAGAGCCGGAGCGCTACGTCGTCAGGCTCACGGAATCCTCCCGCCGCGAATCGTTCGACCGCTGAGCGGCGCGCGGAGCGCGCCAAGAGACACTGGCAACCAGTCACGGGCTCGACCAGCGCGTCATCGATTCGACGGATAGCAAGGGCAAAGCCCGTGACTGGTTTTTCACGCCGATCGCCGAAGCGTTGGCGCGGGCGCAGTCTCGGGGGATAAGGTATTCTGCCTGCAGTGTCCGGGAGTGTGCTCGTCGAGGCCCGCGATCTGCGACGAACGTTCGACGCCGGGGGGGTCGAGGCACTTCGCGGAGTTGATGTGACGATCGCCGCTGGCGAGTTCGTCGCGATACAGGGCCCAAGCGGCTCCGGCAAGTCCACGTTGCTTCACATCCTGGGCGCGCTCAACGTGCCCAGTGGCGGTGAGGTGCGGTTTCGAGGCACGGCCCTGGATCGGCACACCGACCTGTCCGCGTTTCGCGCGCGCACGGTCGGATTCGTCTTCCAGATGTCTCACCTCCTGCCCACGCTCTCGGCTCTCGAGAACGTGCAGATCCCGATGTTCGAAATGCCGTGGCCGGCGGACGAACGGCGACGACGCGCACTCGCCCTGCTCGACGCAGTCGGCCTGCCCGGTCGGCTCCACCACCGGCCCGTGAACCTCTCCGGCGGCGAGCGCCAGCGCGTGGCCATCGCGCGGAGCCTGGCGAACGAGCCGCTGTTGCTGCTGGCCGACGAGCCGACGGGGAACCTCGACAGCACGCACGCGGAGCGAATCATGGCACTGTTGATGACCATTCACTCCGAACGGCGTATCACCCTTGTGGTCGTCACCCACGACGACGCAGTCGCGACACAGGCCCAGCGCGTGCTGCGGATGCTGGATGGCCGGATCGCGTCCGAGACGCGTCGTCCGTCCCCTGCCGCGTAGGCCTTGAATGGGGTTCTACGCCGTCATCCTGAAGAACCTCCTGCGACGGCCGATCCGGAGCCTGCTGACGGTCACTGGTATCGCCATCGGCATCGGCGCAGTAGTGGCGCTGACCAGTATCGCGTGGGGATTTGAAAAGACCTGGATCGGGATCTACACCGCGCGGGGCACCGACCTCATCATCACGAAGGCGGGCAGCCTCAACCCCGTCCCGGTGGCTTTCCCTGACGACGCGGCCGACGATCTTCGAGCGCTGCCACATGTAGCACAAGGGAGCGGCGTACTCAGCGATGTCGTCAGCATCGAAGAGGTGCCGATCGTGCTGGTCTTCGCCTGGGAGTCGGACACGTTCCTGTGGGACCACCTGCGCCTGGTGAGCGGCCGCTGGCCAGTTGATGACGCCGAGGCGGCCGTCGTGCTGGGAACCGTCGCGGCGGAGGTTCTCAACAAGACGGTGGGCTCATCGATTCAGATCCAGACCACAACGTTCACCGTGAGCGGAGTGTTCGAGAGCGCATCCCTGCCCGAAAACGGATCCGTGGTGATGACCCTTCCGCGATTGCAGGGGGTCACCGGACAGACAGGCAAGGTGAATTTCGTAAACCTCAAGCTGGCGCCGGGCACAACCGCGGATGAAATCGCCTCGCTGCGCCGATCGATCACGACCCGATGGCCCGAATTCAGGGCTATTCTGGCCGGTGACGTGGGCGATCAGAACGCGGCCCTCCAGATGGCCAAGGCGATGAGCTGGGCCACTTCCGTGATCGCGCTCGCCGTGGGCGCTGTGGGCGTCATGAACACCGTGCTGATGAGCGTCTTCGAGCGCCTGCACGAATTCGGTATCCTCCTCGCCGTGGGCTGGCGTCGGCGACGGATCGTGTTGATGATTCTCTACGAATCGCTCTCCCTGAGCGTGGCTGGCGGCGTGCTGGGATTCATCGCGGGCCTTGCCGCGGTCGAATTCTTGGAGATGACGCCGCTGTTAAGGGGAAAGATCGAAGGAGAGTCCGGTCTGCTGCTCTTTGGGGTGGCGCTCGCCCTCGCGGTCGGTTTGGGTGTGATGGGCGGCGTCTATCCCGCATATCGCGGCTCGTGCATGCGTCCGAGTGACGCGCTGAGGCACGAATGACGCGAACCGCTGTGTGTACCGGCGTGCTCGGGCTCGTTGTGCTGGCGTGCGGGGTGGGGTGCCGGCCGACGGATTCACGAACGACCGAACCTGAGCTGACGGCCAACCTTGAGTTGATGGCCGAACCTGAGACCGCGGCCGACCAACTACTGGCCAGTGTGATAGATGCGCCGCAGAGCACCAGCTTCAGCGCTCGCGCCACGTTGACGCGGACCGAGATCGGCTCGGGCGTGAAGCACGTCCGGCAACTTCTCATCAAAGGCCGTCGCGAGGCCGAGCAGTCGACAATGCTCTACCAACAGGTCTGGCCTGGCGAAACCCCGGGGCCGGCGCTTGTGGTCGAGGACGCCGGCGATCACCCGCCACAGGGATTCCTGTATCAGTCCGGCAGCGTGACCCGGCTCACGGTCCCGATGCTGGACGATCAGGCGTTCGACTCCGACCTCAACATCGAGGACCTGACTCAATCCTTCTGGGACTGGCCCTCGCGAGAGATCGTGGGTGAAGAAGCCATCGGCGAGTACCGCTGCGCCATCGTGGAGTTCCGTCCCGGGCCCAACACCCCGACGGCGTACTCGCTCGTCAAGGTATGGCTTTCGTCCGAACTGGCCGTCGCACTCCGCGTCGAACAGTTCGGACAAGACGGAAGTCTGATAAAGCGGATCGGGTTGTACAGGATTCTGAAACTGAATGATCGCTGGCTACCGGCCATCGTCACAGTCGAACCGGCCGACGGCCAGAGCCGAACGGTTATCGAAGGCGTGGGACTTGAATCCGACCTGCGCTTGTCGGCCGCGGATTTCACCGTCGAGGCGGTTACCCGGTCCGTTCGTACGCCGGACTGATGTTTGAACGTGTGTGTCCGATCGTCGCTGCCAAGGGATAGGATAATGGTGCAGGAGGAGTCATGGCCGTCTTACCACGTATGAATTCTCGGCTGGCAATCGTCTGCTTGCTCTCGCTCGCCCTGATCGCGACGGTGGCTGGCACGCTCTCCTGCAGCGGGAGCTCCACGCCCACGTAAGCCACGGCTCCCACAACGCCCACGCCAACCCCGACTCCAACGCCGACGCCAACGCCGACCCCGACTCCAACTCCAACTCCAACTCCGACTCCGACGACCAGCATCACCGGTACCGTGACGGACGTCGTGTCCGGTGCCGCAATTGCTTCTGTGGCTGTGGCGATTCAGGGGAAGAGCGCGACGACAGGCGCTGATGGCCAGTATTCGATTTCGGATTTGACCGACGGTGAGGCCACACTCACGGCCCAGCACCAGGGCCATCGAAACTTCACGCAGGCCGTGACGCTCGCCGGGGCAACCGCGGGGGACGTCTCGATGACCCCCGCGGAGGAAGCGGGCTCGGCTGGAACATGGGCGGGACAGTGGAACAACACGACGTTCGGATCGAGCGGCAGCATAACGATGACGTTGGCGGCGGATACGGTCGCGCAGACCATGACGATGACATTCGACCTCAATGGGTCGGTATTCGGGGCCAGCGACCCTCCAGCCGAGACCGCGACCGGCGCGTACACCACCAGCGGCGGCACTGTCATGCAGACGTCGTCGGTGTTGGGTGAGGTGACGTTCAACATCACCTCGACCGGGCAGATCACCGGCAGCGGGACGAACGTGCCGAGCGCCACGGTCTCGCGCATCGACTTCACGGGCACCGCCACCGTATCGACGATCACGTTGAGTTACACGGTGACGTTCATTGCTGGAGGCACCGCGACGGGCACGGCCACGCTCACCAAACAATGACGCCGCGAAAGGAGAATCGGTCATGAAGAGGTTCTGTTCGGTCATCGTCTGGCTGGCGGTTGTAGCCTTGGTGCCCTCGCAGGTCAACGCCCAGGAGGATCTCGAAGGGACGAGCGACCACGAGATCGTCTCGCGATTTGAGGGCTCGACGATCATCGATTACGCACACGCCGAATTCGACGACTACGAAGCGGTGCTGGGAGGGTCGGGCAGCACGCTCCGTCCGCTTGTGTGGGAGAGGGCACAGACGCTCGAGGGTGAGGTGACGCGCATCCTCTACCGTGCGCCGGAGGGGCGCACGTCACTCGAGGTCTTCCGGAACTACACCTCCGAGCTGGCCGGGCAGGGCTTCGAGTCGCTGTTCGAATGCAGCGGGGCTGAGTGCGGACGGTACTTCTACTATAGAGAACAGCCGATCTTTCAGCGTACCGGGTCGATCAGCGGTCTGTTTGTCCCAGAGCCCCAGAACCAGCGTTATGTGGCAGCCAGGTTGGCGCGCCCCGGCGAAGGCGACGTCTACGTGTTCCTGTACGTCGCGGAGCATACGTTCGTGAGTTCGATGGAGGGGACGTACGCGCACCTTGACGTCGTCGAGATCGAGGCCATGGAGACGAACATGGTCACAATCGACGCCGACGCCATGGCAAGGGACATTAGTGAGGCCGGCCGCGTCGCGCTGTATGGGATTTTTTTCGAGACCGGCAGCGCGGACATCACGGCCCAGTCGGAAGCAACGCTCACGGAGATCGCGACGCTGCTGCAGGGCAACGCAGACATGAGCCTGCACATCGTCGGTCATACCGACAACGAGGGGACGCTCGAGTACAACATGGACCTCTCCAACCGTCGCGCGGACGCGGTGATGGAGACGCTGGTAACCGGGCGCGGCATCGCGGCGGCGAGACTGCGAGCTTCAGGCGTCGCGTATCTCGCACCCGTCGCGTCGAACCGGACGGATGAGGGGCGCGCGATGAATCGCCGCGTCGAGCTGGTCGAGATCTTCTGACGTTGTGTAACATGGTAGCCCCCTGCTCGGCCGCGAGGGGGGCAGCGAGTGGCTTGTCATGATCGCGAAGACCTATCCGGAGGCTGGGATATGACTACTCGGCGTAGTCTGTGCGCCATCGGCGCCTGTCTGATGACTGTCGCTGCCGGCGTTCTGCCGATAGGCACAGATGTCGTGGTGGCGCAGCAGAAAGAGCGACAGGCTGTCGCTTCCTACTTTCAGCAGTGGTTTTCAAGCGTTGGCGTTGCGGACGTATCGATCGCCACGACGAAGAACTTCGCCGTCTACTATCTTCCCGGGCACTTCCAGAGCACGAGCGTCGCCGACGTGTACCTCGGTGCCGTCGATCGTCTCATCGATCTCGTCGGTGCGCCGCCGCAGCTTCTCTCGGGCGATCAGATCCCGGAATACGCCGTGGAAAGGATGGGGGAGCTGGAATTCGCCTATCAGCGCCTCGTTGATCTCGGTTTCGAGGTCCCCAGTGGGGCCAGGGACACCCTCATCACGGTATTCATCGTGTCGCAAGACAAGATAGAGAATAACGGCCTGGGGCAGACAGAAAGCTATACTCTGTTTGGATCGGGCAGCTTCGTATTACTTCCCAACCGTGAGCCGATCGAGCAACCTCTGCGGTTTACCATCGCGCACGAGATGTTTCACGTCTTTCAAGAAAAACAAGGCGTTGCGGACCTCATGTGGTTGCTCGAGGGTACAGCGGAGTGGGCGGAGGATGAGATACACGCGGCGACGGCCGGCGCCGAGTTCGGCTATCCATACTGGCGGGACTACTTCTGGTAGGAATGGGGAGTCGGAGGCCACCCATTCACGGGCATTCCAGGCGATACCACAGACAACCCGACGAGTAGGAGGTTGTGGTACGGCAGTAGCGTGCTGTTGAAGTGGTGGACGGAGCCGGGGCATCTGCGGGAGGTGATTGCGCCGGGCCTTGCTGGGCGCAATGCGAAGGGGCGGCTGGTCGGCGTGATCGAGCGGCACTCAGACACCGGGGACTTCCCGCACGAGCTATTGCGCGCCTCCCTCGGCGCGTTCCTCATGGATGGTCCCGCTCCCTATAATCTGAGGCGGGGACAGGGCCCGGGGCTGACCTTGGAACCGCCCGACGCAACCGGGGGCGACTACGATTCCTCCACCGGGCGGATCACGGTCAACTCTCCTGAGATCGAATCGTTCGGCGCGCTCTTTCGCCGCATCCGGGCATCGGCTGGCGACCGGCCCTCGACACCGAAGCCGCTGTTTATCGCGGTGCATCCAGCGGATCGCGACGATGTCCGCGCGGCGCTCGTGGAGGGCTCGACCCGGCTGCCGGACCGCCGGCGGGTCACACCACTGGACATTCGCACTGATGGCGGCGACAGCTTCGTCGTTCCACGCTTCGCCGACGACACCGACGAGACGAGCTGGGTAGATCTGGTCGCTGTGAACGGGGCCGAGCAGGGCCGCCAGACCCTCAGCTGGTCGTACCGTGTTGGTGCTCCGCCGGTCCTGGAGCGTGTGGATATCGAGATCGAGGGGGGCACCCCGGTCTACGCGGCCGAGTGGGAACAGCCCGAGTTGCCGGATGAGGTCGTCAGGGGCGACACGTACATGAACCGGCGCCGCACGTTGAACGAGGAATTCAATGCGCTGCCGGCCGAGCCGCCAGACCGCGACCGCCTCGATGACGTGGTGGTCCGCCTGCGATTCTCCAGACCCGTGGTCGTGCCCGACGTCACGTTGGGCACGACGACGCTGATGGCCAGTGGGCCTCTTGTGGCCGTGCAGAGCGACTGGGTGCTCAGGGCCAGCCGTGTGGGTATTGCGTCGGCCGAACGACCGGTTGGGCTGGGGCTGTCGGTCTCCGCTTTTGACTCGGACGACGCGTTCTTGGACGGGCGTCCGGCGACACCGACGTTCCTCCGACGGGACGGTACCGAGTGGATTGGCTACGAAGCCGCCGAGGGGAATGCGGTGGGCACGGGCGGTGACGATCGCACCCACTGGATCAAACTGACTGTCGGTTCGTTCGACTGTTCAGCGATCGGGATGGAATTTAATGCAGCAAGGAAAAAAGAAGAGGAATTGGGTCGGATAACGCTTTTCGACGACAGCGCCCTCCAGGATCCAGCCTATTTGGAGGCTGGCAGACAAACGGAAAGACTAAATGCGGCCATGAAGGATTGCGTTGATCGAGCTTTTCGACTCAAGCAAGTGCCCGCGAAATAGGAGCCGTGTTCCGTCCGGCAAGATGCCGGCGTGGCTGCGCAATCTGGTCGAGGAATAGGGCGTGGCCCGGCAGTTCATGCACGATGCGCCGGTAGTCGATGGGTGCGCCCGGGACGGGCGCGGAATCGCCGCGTCGGACGGCTCAATATTTTCTAGGGCCCGGCCCTCGTGCCTTCGCCTGCGGCTTCGGCTGGACCTCGCTGGAGCACGCGCGCGAAGTCTTCATACTGGTCGACGGCCACGAAGTCGACGCCGGCGTTGATCGCCGCCCTCCATCGCTGTTCGGCAGCGCTGTACGAGCCGAAGTTGTAGCTGCCGATCCATCCCTGGGACCTGTCGGCGGGATCGTATCCGTTCAACGTGAAGAAGCGGATCCACAGACCTGCCGTGTGGGCCCTCCTCACGAGCTGCGCGAGCCGCCCTTCCTCCTGCGGCGTCCACTCGCCGGCCTTCGCCTGCCCCCCGGACTCCACCGCCGCCCATGAATGGTTCCACCAACGGCGATAGTTCGTCTTCGGAGCAGGCGAGACGTCGGGCGGATCCCGGGCCTCGACACCCACCTCCGCGGCCGTGCCCGCCTGCGCCGGCCGGGAGTGAACCGCCCCGAACAGGCGGAGCTTCGCGCCGGGCGGTACACGGTCATGAAACGAGCGCTCCTGCTCGTCCGACTCTCCTGTCAGCACGAGCAGCGGACCGGGGTCGAGCTCTGCGATTTCGTCGGGGCTCGGCGTGCGCGTCGCCGTTGTCAGCCACGATTCATATCGACCCAAAGTGGCCCACAGCGCCGCGTGGTGCTCCGGCTCGTCGGTCTTGAAGTCCAGATTGAGGACGACGAGCGGCCAGGTCGCGCGGCGATCTTCACGGAACGCCCGCTCGATCAGCGGCCGAATGCGCTCGAAGAAGTCTGCCTCGAGCGTCGGCTCGTCTCCAGTGAACGGGTCGCCGTGCGACACGACGGACCACGCTCGACCCGTCAGAGGATCGAGGTGCCAGACAAGATCCTGCTCGACGGCAATCGGCAACCCGGTGGAGAGCGCACGATCGAGTCGGTCGCCCCACTGCCCTCCGTACGGATACGCATTGTGGGCGTCCAGCAGCACACGGTGGCCCGGCTCGAGGGCCGTTGTCGGCGTGGGTGGAGAGCTACCGCATCGAGCGGCTCCCAAAACGGCCGACAATGCCAGCGCAAGCACCCGGCCGAACCGGCACGTCTTCGTACGTTGAGATCGGACTTTGACAGGCGGCACTGCCGACGTCCCCCCCGAATTGAGTAGCACCCGGGTTTAGAGTCCGAGCTCACGAGAAGGGAGATCGGACGTGAAGCAACGATTCAGCGAGGCGCAGATCATCGGGTTCCTGCGGGAGTCCGAAGCGGGCCTGCCGGTGAAGGACCTGTGCCGCCGGCACGGGTTCTCGGAGGCCAGTTACTACCTCTGGCGGAATAAGTTCGGCGGGATGACCGTCTCGGACGCGAAACGCCTGAAGGAGCTGATTGCCGAGAATACGCGGCTGAAGAAGCTGCTGGCCGAGTCCGTGCTGGACAACGAGGTGACGCGCGATGCGTTGCGAAAAAAGTGGTGACCGCCCCAGCCCGACGGGTGCTGGTGCGGGATATGACCGCGCAGGGGGTGAGCGAGCGGCGCGCGCTCGCGCTGGTGCACATGAGTGCCTCGTCGCTGCGATACACCCCGGCGCCGGATACTAACGCGGCGTTGCGAGCCCGCATCGTGACCTTAGCGCACCGGCACCGTCGCTACGGTGCCGGGATGATCTACCTCAAGCTGCGGCAGGCGGGAACACGGGTCAACCACAAGCGGGTGGAGCGCCTGTATACCGAGGCTAGGCTGCAGGTACGTCGGCGGCGACGCAAGAAGATCCCGGTGGCGGACCGCCAGCCTCTGGTACGCCCCCAGGCGCCGAACGAGGTCTGGTCTGCCGACTTCGTCTTCGACCGCACGGCCGAGGGACGGGTGGTGAAGTGCCTGACCGTCGTCGATGACGCGACCACCGAAGCGGTGGCCATCGTGCCGGCCCGCGCGTTCGGTGGGCTGCCGGTCACCCGCGTGCTCGATCAACTCGCGCTCAAGCGCGGCCTGCCGCGTATCTTGCGCACCGACAACGGGAAGGAGTTCTGCGGGCGCGCCATGCTGACATGGGCCCATACGCACGGCGTCACGTTGCGCCTGATCGAGCCGGGCAAGCCGAATCAGAACGCCTATATCGAATCGTTCAACGGCCGGTTCCGCGACGAGTGCCTCAACGAGCACTGGTTCACGAGTCTGGTCCATACCCAGGTCCTCGTCGAGGCCTGGCGACGCGAGTACAACGAGGAGCGGCCGAAGAAGGGACTGGGCGGGCTCACGCCCGCCCAGTACGCCAAGCGGCTGGTCGCGGAACGCAGTACAGTCACCGCCGGACTCTAAACCGAAGTGCTACTGAAGACGGGGGGACGTCGCTGCGGCGCCACTGGTTGCCAAGGGAATCGACGTACGACAATCTCCAGGCTTCCGCATTCGTATCATGGTCGAAGCTGCTGGATCCGAGTGCTCATCACCTTATGGTACGTTAACGTCCTTCTCTCGAAGTGGCTCCATCCCTAGACGCGCTGGGCGAAGGAATGGTCTCAGGCGGCGCGAAGAGGTAGAGTGCTCAACTGTTTGGCAGGACCGCTGCGCCATGGCGCTTTTTACCCGGACGGGACGGGCCGATGAGTGCTCGCCACGTCCGTCTCTCAGTGGTCCTTCCGGCCTTCAACGAAGCCGCGAGAATCGGCGAGACGCTCGAGGAGCTGTGTGCGTACATTCCAACCTTGGTTCCTGACTGCGAGATACGCGTAGTCGACGACGGGTCCGACGACGAGACTGCGGCGATCGCTGAACGGGTCGCGAGAAGAGACCCGCGGGTCGTTCTTCAGCGCGAGCCGCACCGCGGAAAGGGATGGGCGGTGAGGGCGGGGCTGCTGGCGGCAACCGGCGAACTGCGATTCATGTGTGATGCCGATCTCTCTATGCCTGTCGGTGAACTGCCGCGCTTCCTGGCGATGGTCCCCGCACAGTGCGACATCGCGATTGGCAGTCGTGAAAGCATCGGCTCCAGACGCGTCGGTGAGCCCGCCTACCGGCACGCGATGGGACGAGTGTTCAACGCACTCATCAAGGCGATGGTTCTGCCTGGGATCAACGACACGCAGTGTGGATTCAAGCTCTTTACGTCGCAGGCGGTCGAAGCGGTGTTCCCGATGACGACGATCGCCGGATGGGCATTCGACGTCGAGGTCCTGCTCACGGCGCAGCGTCAGGGACTGAGGGTACAGGAGGTTCCAATCGAGTGGCACTACCGCGACGATTCAAAAGTGTCGGCCTTTCGCGATCCGGTTCGCATGGTTCGAGACCTCTGGACGATCAGGACCAACGGCCGTCGCGGGGTGTACGGCAACCAGGTACGGTCCTCACGTCGCTCGTGACTCGCTCCGACGCCGGCTTGGCTCCAGCCTCCGTATTGCTCGCGTTCGCGCTCGGCGCCGCGGCCGCCCCTGCGGCTGCGCAGCAGTCCCCGCCCGACCTCGGGCCGCTCACCTCCACGCTCGACCTCCGCGCCCTCCGGGACCTTCCATCAACCGACAACCTCTTTTCGCTGCTCGAGACCACGCAGCCAGAGGTCGTCAGTGATCGGTTTTCGGGAAGTGTGAACCTGGCTGAGCCGGCGCGGCTGGGTGTGTTTCTCACGTCCTGGACGCAGACCACGTTTCTGGTGGACGGCATCGACATCACGAGCGCAGACCGCGGCGGTCCTCTGTTTGTCCCTCCGGCGCTCACGTGGCAGGGCGCAGCCGTGACGTCAGGCGTGTTCCCGGTGGACGTGAGCGGTCCGGGGCTATTGATTGCGCTCGAACCGCTGCGGCCGCCGAGTCGTTGGCAAGCGAGCGGCGCAGGGGCGGGATCCGGGGAACAGCTCGTCGGGAACAGCGGGCGGCTCGCGGCCCCGATCGCGCAGCCGGCCGGATGGACCTACGCCACCGCGACCGTCGGCGGCCCGATCGCTGCCGGCCGAGCCGGAGTCCTGGTGTCCGCGTCGATGACACGCGCGTCGCAGTTCGACAGGGGCAGCGCCTCGACATCGGAGCAGGCGTCCGATTCGATCTTTTCCCATCTGGTCTTCACGCCCAGCAGCGCCGATGAGGTGCGAACGCTCGGGTGGAGGCAGGTGACGCGCTATCCGGGCGCCCATGGCGTGCCTGCCGCAGCCGACGGATCCAGCCGCCGCGAGGCATCGACGCACCTGCAGTCGACGTGGCAGCGCGAGTCGCAACGGGGGGTCGGGTGGCGGGTCTTCGGCGCGGTCACCGAGCGCGGATGGGATCTCCGTGCCGGCGACCCGACACTCCAGGTGATCGAACGGCTGCGGGACGGTCCTCCTTCTCCGCTGGCCGCACCGGCCGCAGGGCGGGAGCGACGATGGTCCGTCGGCTGGCGGGCAACCGGCATCGTGGCAGACCTGCCAGGCGCCCGGCATGCGATTTGGGCGGGCGTTGACGCGAGTCGCGTGTCGTCCCGCGCTGACGCGGCACCCGCCGTGACAGTCGGTGAACTCGTGGGAGGGATTCCTGCGCGTCTGTGGACCTACTCGGCGAGTGCGGAAACACACCGGACCAGGATGGGGCTGGCCGCCTTCGTGGCCGACACTGTTCGGCTCTGGGACACGCTGACCCTGAAGGGCGGGTTGCGCGTGGATCGCGTGACGGGTATGGCTCGCGGTGCCCCGCAGGGTATCGCCTGGACGACCGTGCTCCCGCGTCTGTCGGCCCGCTGGGAGTTCGGCTGGGCGGCGCTCTACGCCGCCGAGACCCGCACCGCCGACTCGCTGCTCACCGACGTACTGGCCTACGGTGATCCGGCGGCGGTGGTCGCCGACGTGCACCGCTGGGACGGCAGCCGGGAAGGGCCTCTCGTCGCGCGTGTCGGTCCAGGCAGTGGTCCGAACCGAAGCTTGACCGCGATCGACCCGGCGATCCAGCGGCCTGTCACCCGGGAGTTCGTCGTCGGGATCGAGGTGACGCCTCCACGTTTCCTGCGCACGCGCTTCACGCTCATCTCCAGGAGTAGATCGCACCAGGTCGCCCTGCTCAACGTTGGCGTGCCCGCGTCCGGCTACGAGGTGTTCCCCATCCCCGATCCAGGCCTGAGTTACTTCGATCCCGTCGACGATCAGTTGTTGCCGATCTACGATCGGGCCCCAGACACCTTCGGCATGGACCGCTACCTTCTGTCGAACCTCGACCAGCGGCCGGCCAGTGTCAAAGGCGCCACGCTTACCTTCGACCACGCGACGCCGCGAGTGTTCCTCGCAGCCTCCGGGACTATGGGGTGGACCTATGCGGCTGCGGGCAGTCGCGGCTTCGGGCCAGCGGAGAACGACGCGGGGATCGTCGGCGAGTTGCTCACCGACCCCAACGCCGCGACGAACGCCCGCGGCAACGTGTTCGCCGATCGCCAGTACAACTTCAGGGTCGCAACCGCATACAGGCTCCCGCACGACGTGTCCGTCGGCGTAGTGGCGCGTTACCAGGACGGGCAGCCCTTTTCGAGGATGGTCGTGGTGCCCGGCCTGAATCAAGGGCCCGACGCCGTTCGGGCGTTTCGGAGCGGCAAATCGCGGTTCACGTTCACGGGCACGCTGGATATCCGCGTCCAGAAAGGCGTGGCGCTGCCCGGGGGCGGACGGGCGGCGCTGGTGGTCGATGGGTACAACGTGATCAACATGGACAAGGAAGTGGAAGAGTGGGTCGTGACCGGACCCGACTACCGGACTCCCACGGCGGCGCAGCCACCGCGCGCGATTCACATAGGTCTGCGTGTGTCGTTCTAGCGTAGAGGCGCTCGGCCGGGCGCTTCCGGACGCGCAAGGTCAGCGGGAAGTAGCCGGGAGTGTCCCGCTGAATCCGCCGCACTGCAGCACCGGGAGGGCGGGATACCGCGCGAAACGCGGATCGACGAAGGACAGCCGGCACAGTAGAAACACCGAGCCTCTCGCCGACTCGACCCGTCGGGCGTGATCGCATGTTCCGCACAACCCTGCCGTTTCAGCGAGATCATTCATCGTGCGTGCTCCTCACGCCTGCACGTCGGCGTCTCCTGAATCAGACCGGAAGCGGGCCGAAGTGCTCTTCATACCGCGCCTTGAACTCTCCGGGCGTGTATGCGTGGCTCTGACCGCCCAGATGCTCCAGCGCGTAGGTGGCGGCAACGCTGCCGAGTTGCGCGCATGTCTGGTACGGCGCGTCGGCCGCCATCCCTTTCAGAAACCCGCCGCGAAACGCATCCCCAACGCCGGTGGGATCGACGATGCGGTGGGGTGGTACGGCCTTCACATCGACGCGACTGCCGCCCTTGTAGATCGAGGAGCCCTCCTCGCCGCGCGTCACGACCAGTGCGTCGGTGACCGCCAGCACCTCCGTTTCGCCCATAGCGGTCTTCTCGCGAATCAATTCGAACTCGTAATCGTTGCAGATGAGAATCCGCGCGCCGACGAGGCCGTCCTGAAGCTCGGACCCGGACATCCGCGCGCACTGCTGCCCGGGATCGAAGATGTAGGGGATCTTCAGCGTCCGGCACTCCTCGGCGTACTGGATCATGGCGGCCGGGTCGTTTGGTGACACGATCGCGAGACCGGGTCCGTCGATCGTGCGAAACGACAGCTCCGCCGCATGGGCCATCGCGCCCGTATAAAAGGATGCGATCTGATTGTTCTCCGTGTCCGTACTGCAGAAAAACGATGCGGTGAATTTGTCCGGCACCTGCGTCACGAGCGACGTATCGACGCCGGCCGCATCCAGCCACTGCCGGTACTCTCCGAAATCCTGGCCGGCGGCGCCCATGAGATACGGCCGCTCACCGAGCAGCGCCAGTGTATAGGCGATATTGGGCGCGCAGCCGCCCCGCCGCTTGTCCATGGAATCGACGAGAAAGCTGAGGCTGACGCGCTGCATGTGTTCAGGGAGGAAGTGCTCGGTGAACTTCCCCGGAAACGACATCAGGTAGTCGTAAGCAATGGAACCGGTGACGATGAGCTTCATCGCCGTCACTTCGTCGCCGCCAGGTACTTGCCGATAATCGGCGCCAGGTCCTTCTTCGCCTGATCGGACATCGCATCGGGTCTCGTCACCAGCGCGTACTTGAGGGCCGAGGCGCACTCGCACGTGCGCGTATACGGCAGCTGCGCCACGGCGCCAGCAATAATCTCCTGCGCCATCGTGGCGTTCTGCGTCAGGGTGGACATGACCATGTCCACGGTGACCGAGTCATGGTCGGGATGCCAGCAGTCGTAATCGGTCACGAGCGCGATGGTCGCGTAGCAGATCTCGGCTTCCCGGGCGAGCTTGGCCTCCTGCAGGTTCGTCATGCCGATGATGTCCATGCCCCACGAACGATAGAGCTTGGACTCGGCAAGCGTCGAGAACTGCGGGCCTTCCATGCAGACGTAGGTGCCGCCGTCATGCACGGTCGCTCCAGCCTGCCGGCCGCTTTCGCAGGCGAGCCCGCTGAGCACGCGGCAGAACGGATGCGCGAATCCGACGTGCCCGGCCAGCCCGCGGCCGAAGAACGTGCTCGGCCGCCCCTTGGTACGATCGAAGAACTGATCGGGAATGACGATATCGAGCGGCTTGTATTCTTCCTTCAAGCTTCCGACAGCGCTGGCCGACAAGACGTACTCGACGCCGAGCAGCTTCATGCCGAAGATGTTGGCGCGGAAGTTGATCTCCGACGGCGGGATGCGATGTCCGGCGCCGTGCCGCGCCAGGAACGCCACGCGCCGGCCGCGCAACGTCCCCAGCAGATACGGGCCCGACGACTCACCGAACGGCGTCGTCAGCTTCACTTCCTCGCGATCGGTCACGCCAGCCATGTCGTACAGGCCGCTGCCACCGATGATGCCTATTTGAACCTTGTCCATGTGTGCCCTTAGGATTCGTGCTTCGAGATTGTGGACCTACGATTCTACAACACCTGCTCCACGTAGCGTCGCCCGTGTGTTTCTCGAATGTACCCCGCCGCGACGAGCGGATCGTGCTCGAAGAAGATCAGGTGCTCCCGATCGATGGCCTCACGGATAAAGCGCTTCTTGAAGGCAAGCGTGTCCAGAGGAAAGAGATCGTAGCCCATGATCCAGGCGTCGCGGATGTGCGCAGTCGTCGGGATCAGATCGGCAGTGAAGACGGCGGTCTTACCGGCAGACTCGATGAAGACGATCTGATGCTGCGGGCAGTGGCCGCCAGTACGAACGACGCGCACGCCCGGCCTGATCGCTCGATCTTCGTGATACAGGTCCACGACCCCTGCATCCTTGAGCGGTACGAAATCATCCGGCAGGTAGCTGGCGCGACTGCGCTCGTGCGGGTGCGTCGCCTCCTCCCATTCGGCTGCACGGATGAAGTAGCGGGCCCGCGGGAACCGCGGCACCAGCCCACCATCGATGCGCGCCGTCGCGCCGCCGAAGTGGTCGAAGTGCAGGTGTGTCGCCAGCGCGAGATCGATCGCATCGGCGCCAAGACCAGCGTCGGCGAGCGCGTGATCGAGGTGGCGTGCCCGATCGAGCGCATAGATGTCGCGGTGCTTGGCGTCCATCTTATCGCCCGCCCCGCAGTCGATGATCATGCGGCCCCAGTCGGCCTCGACAACCAGCGGCCGCATGCCCAGCAGAATGCGGTTGCGGGTGTCGGGTGGCGCCTGCGCCTCCCAGAGCGGTCGGGGTACAACGCCGAACATCGCTCCGCCGTCGAGCCCGAACAGCCCATCGTGCACGCTCACGAGTTCGAGATTGCCCAAGGCCATCCGCTGCGACGCAAGCGCGGATCGAGGTCGTGCGGGCTGCTTCAGCTCTACCAGCACGCCATGCGCAGCCGACGGATGGATGAACGCGATCAGTGAGGACTCCGCGCCCGGCCGCGGCTCCTCGTCGATCAGCCGGACCCCACGCGATCGCATGTGGTCGAGCGTTCCGCGAATGTCGTCCACGCGGAGCGTGATGTGATGGATGCCTGGCCCGCGCTTCTCCAGGTACCTGGCGATGGGCGAATCCGGTGCAGTGGCCTCGAGCAGCTCCAGCGCGCTTTGGCCCGTCGGAATGACGCGCGTCCGTACATGCTGCGACCCTACGTCTTTCGGAGCCTCGATCTCCAGACCGAGCGCGTCGCGATAGAACGCGAGCGCCTGGTCGAGGTCCTCCACGGCGATCCCGACGTGGTCCAGGACGGCTTTCATTTGGATCGCGGTTCAGGGATCGGGGAGCGGGGGTCCGGGGTGCCGAGCGCGTGGTTCATCAGTTCGACGGCAGCGGTGTAGGGATCGATCTCGCGGGCGGCGATGCGGTCGATGACACGGTCCAGCTCACCGGCAGGCAGGACGCCCTCGAGGCGCTCCAGGAACCGGTGTGACAGCAACTCCCGCAGGCGATATTCCTGTCGCTGGCGCGTGCGACCGCCCGACCCTGCCGCCGAATGCCTCTGGAACCTCGCGATCGCCGCGCGGAGCTCGGGGATCCCCTCTCCCGTTGTCGCGACGGTTTTCACGATCGGCGGACGCCATTCCCCAGGCCCGGCCGTTCGCAGTGCCTGATTGGCCGCAATAGCCTCCACGAGCCGGTCCGCGCCTTCACGGTCGGCCTGATTGACGACGAAGATGTCGGCAATCTCCATGATGCCCGCTTTCAGAGCCTGGATGCCGTCGCCACTGCTCGGCACGAGGACGACGATGGACACGTCCGCAGTTCCGGCGATATCGACCTCGCCCTGGCCAACACCCACGGTCTCGATCATGATCGTGTCCTTGCCCGCCGCGTCCAGGATCAGGGCTGCGTCTCCAGTCGCCCGCGCCAAGCCCCCACGATGGCCACGTGTCGCCATGCTGCGAATGAACACACCAGGGTCGGAGAAGTGACGTCCCATCCGCACGCGATCGCCGAGCACCGCGCCGCCGGTGAAGGGACTGGTGGGATCGACGGCTATGACGCCGACCGCTTTGCCTTCGTTGCGAATCTCTCCTGTGAGCCGATCAACGAGAGTGCTCTTGCCGGCTCCCGGCGGCCCTGTGATGCCGATCAGCTGCGCACGCCCGGTCGTCCGAAAGATCGCCCGCAGCAAGCTGACACCGGCCGGAGCATCGTCCTCGACAAGCGACAGCGCGCGCGCCACCGCCCGCGGATCGCCCGCGAGCACACCCTCCACCAGCGTGGAGTCAGGCGGCAAGGCACCGACACGCGATGACCAGCAGCCGAGCCTCTCTCGCGCCTTCGCCAACCGTTGTGAGCGCCGCGTTGCGAAGGCACGTCACCGCAAGGTGGTGCCTGACGTGCCAGTAGACCCGTCGCAGAAACAGCACTTGAACGTCGGTCAATCGCAGATCCATGACAGTGTGCGGTCCCGACTGATCGTATCATTCGGTATGCGAATGCCCATGACGAACGGACCTCAACATCCGCCCCTGAATCGGAGGCAGGCGCCTTGGCGCCTGGCGGCGGCAGCGCTGGTCCTGCTCATCGTGTCCGCCGCGCCCGCGTTTGCGGATGCGACGGTCTTTATTGGCAGCACCGCGACCCCGGCGAACCGGCCGGTGAGAGGACTGGCGTTTGGCGTTGGGCTCCTGGTGCTCGGCTTCGAGTTCGAATTCGCGCAGACCGGCGAAACGGTCGGGGAAGCCGCGCCCTCGCTGCGGATCGGCATGGGTAACGTGTTGCTGCAGACGCCGATCCCGATCGTGGGCATCCAGTTCTATCTGACGACGGGCGGCGGCCTGTATCGTGAGCGCCTCGGCACGAACCAGGTGACACACGTTGGGCTGAACACAGGTGGGGGTGCGAAGATTTCGCTGCTGGGACCGATCCGGGCGCGGCTCGATTACCGCGTCTTCAGGTTGAGCGGCGAACCGCTCCACCCGGTCGTGCAACGCGTCTACGCGGGACTGAATCTCGCTTTCTGATCTCGGGGGCTGATCTCAAGTCCCGAGGGCTCACCCTGGGCCGTGCATCATGGCGGCGGCACGGCGAGTGGCGGCGGCACGGGCGGGAGCGGTGCCGGCTGTACCGGCGTCAGGTTCAGCAGGCTGCCGCCTCCTGCCAGCGCGCCGGTGTACAGCTTCCAAATATCTTGAATCCGGTCCGGATACGCATCGCTCAGGATGCGTCCGAGGCCGTAGTCGGCCCCAGGCACCGTCGGATCGATCAGAAACATATACAGCACCGTGCTGTTCGGTCCCGGCTCGGCAGCTTTGAACACCCGCCAGCCCGACGCCTGCGCGCGCACGCCCGAGTCCGTCGACTTCTCAAGTGCCGCCTCCAGGTACCCGATCACCATCTCGAAGTCGACGACCCGATCCGCGCGCACCGCATTGAAGATGATCCCCGTCGGGGCCGTGAACGTGCGCGCACCAAGCGGCACGGGCGGCACGACTGGGGCCGGCACCACGGGAGCCGGTGCCGCCGGCGCCACCGGAGCAGGCTGCCCAGGAGCGGGGGGCGCGGGGATTCCTTGCTGAGGAGCCGGAGCAGGCGTTTCCTCCGGAACCGGCACCGGGGTTTGCGCCTGTACCGGGAACCCCGCCATCCACAGGGCCGCCAGTATCGTCAGTACGGTTCGCATCGAGACTCCACGTGGGCGAGAGGGTCCGCCCCGACAAAAAGAGCCACGAACGGCGGGCGCCGTCCGTGGCTCGGGTCGTGCAGGCGCCGCCAGCGCGCAACTACGGTCGCGAAAGATCCACCGCGATGGTGCCGACGTTCGCCCCAAGCGCGGCACCGAACGCTCCGCTGTACAAGTCATACAGGACTTTCTGCTCCGCCGGATCCGGGAACCCTTCGTACAAGATCGCCATGATCCCATAGTCGGCGCCCCCGACTACCGGACTGATCACGTGGGTGTAGACGACGTTGCCGTCCGGCATCGGCGTCCCGCCCTTCATGACCCTCCACCCGGCCGCCTGTTGCTTGCGCTGCGGCGCATCGGACTTCAGCAGCGCCTCCCGGACCTTCGCCATGACCCCCTCGAAGTCGGCGGTCTTGTCCGGTTTGATCGCAATCAACCAAATTGCCGTGTCACCATCGAAGGTCAGCGCGTCCTGGGCGTTGACCGTACCATGGTCCTGCGAAAACGCCGGCAGCATTATGATTGCGCCAGCCAGTACTAACCCGGACAGTCGTCGCATCTTCAAGCCTCCTTGGAATGCCGGAAAGTCGATAACTCTACCGTACAGTTCACTAGATGAAAACGGCCATAATCTCGTGAGCGAGAAGCATCCCCTCCCGCGGCAGCCGCAGCAACTTCCCATCATAGAACAGAACCCCCCGATCCACGAAAGGCTGCAGTTCCCTGCCATGCCGGCTCCAGACATCGACGCCGTACCGGTTCTTCACGGCCTCCAGGTCAAGACCGGCATTGAGCCGGAGCCCCGTGAACAAGGCCTCCGCCAGCCGTTCCTCAGCCGACAGGGCCCGCCGCTCCGTGGCCACCGGTCCTCCGGCCGCGACGGCTGAGATGTAGTCCTCCGTGGCGGACAGGTTCTTCCAGCGCGTGCCGACGCGCGTGGAGTGCGCCCCGCACCCGAACCCAAGCCACTCGCCGTCGGTCCAGTACTTCAGGTTATGGCGCGAGTGGCGCCCGGGGCGCGCCATGTTGGATATCTCGTACTGCACGTAGCCAGCCGCGTCCATCCTGTCGAGACCCGACAGGTACATCTCCGCCACATCGTCCTCAGGCGCGACCGACCACTGGCCGCGCGCCATGGCGTCGCGAAGCGGTGCGTTTGGGTAGATTTCGAGCATGTACATCGAGGCGTGATCCGGGCCAAGCGCAACAAGCGCATCGACCGACTCGAGCCACTGCGCGACCGTCTGCTGAGGGAGCCACATCATCAGATCGAGCGAGATGTTGTCGAAACCTGCGGCGCGAGCCATCCCAAACGCATCGACCGCCCTGGCCGCCGAGTGCAGGCGGCTCAGCCGCCCGAGCTCGTCGTCGCGGAAGGACTGAACGCCGTAGCTGAGTCGGTTGACGCCGGCCGCCCGGAAACCGGCCAGCCGCTCCGGCGTCACAGTCTCCGGATTGGCCTCGAGCGTGATCTCCGCATCGCCGTCAAGCGACCACGACTGCCGGCACAGGTCAATCACGGCTGCGATCTCCGACGGCTCGAGCAGCGACGGCGTGCCGCCCCCGAGAAAGATCGTGTCCGCCGGCGAGCCGTCGGCCGACCGCCCGATCTCGGTCAACAATGCAGCCACGTACCGCTCCTTCAGCCCTGGCTCGAAGAGGCCGCGGTTGAAGTTGCAGTAGTTGCAAATGGCCGAACAGAAAGGGATATGGACGTAGAGTCCGAGCACGCTTCCCAGTGTAAGCTTGGCGATTCGCAACTTCGGATTCGGGCTTTGGGGTTTGGGATTCCGGATTTCCGCCTATGAACCCGCCCGGCCGCCTGACCACTTGAGATCGGCCTTACCGTCGCGCTCCCGGATCTGGGCGCGCGCCTGGTTTGCCGCGCGCGAAGGCAGTGTGGCCTTGCGCGACGCCTTGGTGCGACACTTCCAGAGGGTCACGAGGTCGTCGACGCCGCCATTCGGCGGCAGCTGGCGGTAGTCGGCGCCGTCCAGGTCGGCCAAGTCGCACATTTCGTGAAGGCGGGAGCGCATCCGGTAACCGATGCGGAACAGTAGCGAATCCGGATCGGTCGTGTCGTCTCCCTTTTCCTCGTAGTTCGAGGTGAAAACGGTCGTCCGCTGCGCGCTGTAGCGGGCGTTGACGATCAGGTTCAGGGTCTCCTCGACCCACTCCGAGGTCTTTTCGGCGCCCAGGTCGTCCAGCACGAGCATGTCGGCGTCCATGACGGGCCTGAGCACGTCGATCTCCGCCGTCTGGTTCATCGGGTCGTACGTGCCGCGGATTATGCGAAGCAGGTCGCGCGTGTCGTAGAAGATCCCGCGCGCCCCGCGCGTCGTGATGACCTGCCGGAGAATCGCGACGGCCAGGTGGGTCTTCCCCACGCCCGGAGGGCCAAGAATGAGCAAGCCACGGTCAACGACCGGGAAACCTTCCGCCAGAACCGTGGCCTGCCGCAGCGCCTTCGTGAGCTTCTCGTTGTAGGCCGTGTAGTTGGCGAGGTCGCAGTGCTGGTACCGGCGAGGAATGCGCGCTTCCGACAGCAGCCGCGCCGCTGCAGACTCACGCGTGCAGTCGCAACGCGTTACCCGCGAGACACCGTCAACCTCAATCGTCTTCCATCCGGTGTCGTCGCAAACCGCGCAGGCCACGGCCGAGATCCTAGCGTACTTGCGAACCTATTTTTGACTTTCGACTTTCGAGTTGTGACTTTTGGTATCAGGACTATTGGTCGACTGCCTTACGAGATCGGTCGGTGAAGACTTAACCAGCGCGGTTCCAAGCCGTTGCTCCCAGTCGTCGAGGCCACGGGCCAGCTCGCGCTTGACGTAGTCCATGAACTCATTGACTTCGTGCTGCATGTCTTCGATCTTGCGACGCATGTTCAGGATGATCTCGACACCGGCCAGATTGACCCCGAGGTCGCGCGTGAGCGCCAGGATGGTTTCGAGCTGCTTGAGGTCTCCTTCCGAGTACAGGCGTGTGTTGCCCTCGGTCCGAGACGGCTTGAGGAGCCCCTCTCGCTCGTACAAGCGCAACGTCTGCGGGTGGATATTGTATCTCTGCGACACGGCGCTGATCATGTAGTAGGCCTTGCCGCGCTCAGCACGCTTCGCCATACCTACCCCAGCTGCTCGCGGACGTTCTCGCCGTTGATCCTACCGAATTCCCGGAGCAGTTCCTTGGAGCGCTCGCCGATCAGCTTCGGCAGCATCAGGCGCACTTCGACGACGAAGTCGCCCCGCCGCCCGTCGCGCATCGACGCCGCGCCGCGCTCCCGAAAGCGGAACCGCTGCCCTGACTGCGTGCCAGGCGGCACGCGCAGGCGCGCCGATCCGTCCAGGGCCGGCACTTCGATGCGCGCGCCGAGCGCCGCCTCATGAACCGCTATCGGAAGCACCATATGCACATCGTCGCCTTCGCGCCGGAATACGGGATGCGGCGCCACGTGCGCCGTGATGTACATGTCGCCCGGGGGACCTCCACGAACGCCGGCGTTGCCAGCTCCCTCAACCCGAACGCGATCGCCGTCGCTGATCCCCGCCGGGATGCGCACCTGCACTGTTTCGCTGCGCGTCTCCTGACCCAAGCCGCCGCACGGCTGGCACGGCTCCGGTCGCTGCCGGCCCGAGCCGCCGCATCCTGGGCAGCCGCGTGAAAACACCATATGCCCGCGAACGGCACGCACCGCGCCGGTTCCCTCGCAGACACGACATGCGCCCGGCTTCACCCGCGTCCGGCCCGTGCCCGCACAGATGCGGCATGTTTGGCGGCGCGTCACCGTAACCGGTCGCATTGCCCCGGCGAACGCCACCTCGAAGACAAGCTTCACTTCGTGATGCAGGTCGGCACCACGCTCGGGGGCAGCCCTCCTGTCGCGGTCGGTGAGAACCTCCGCGAAGAGGTCACCGAAGGTCGTGGAGTAATCCGCACCGCGCGCTGAGAAGTCGAAGCCCTCGAAGCCGCTGGTTCGCCGATCGCCAGGGTCCGCCGACCCGGCACCTGAGTCGTGCCGCGATCGACGATCGGGATCAGTCAGCGTCTCGTAGGCCTCGAGAATCTGCTTGAAACGCGTCTCGGCCATACGGTCGCCCGGATTGATGTCCGGATGAAACCGCCGCGCCAGCCGCCGGTACGCCCGTCTGACCTCGGGCTCCGTCGCACCCTGCCGCAACCCGAGAACAACGTAGAGATCCATGTGGGATTGCTGACTTGTGATTCGTGATTCGTGATTCGTGATTTCGAATCGCGATCACAAATCGCCAATCATGAATGAGTTACTTCTTCTCCTCGTCCACAACTTCCGCGTCGATCACGTCGTCCTGCGGACCGGACGGGTCTTCAGTGCCGGTTGCACTCTCGGCCCCACCTGCGCCCGTCTGCTTATAGAGCGCCTCCGCAGCCTTGTGCTGTACCTGCGTCAACTGCTCCATCGCGCTGTTCATGTCGCCCGCGTTATTGGCCGCCATCGCGGCCTTGAGCGCCTCGATCGCTGACTCGACGGCCGACTTGTCGTCCGCCGTCAGTTTGGCGCCCATGTCCTGCAGCATCTTGTCGGCGGCATACACAGCCTGATCCGCCCGGTTCCGCGTCTCGATTTCCTCGCGCCTGTTCTTGTCCTCCTCGGCGTGGGCCGACGCGTCCTTCATCATCCTCTCGACCTCATCCTTGCTGAGGCCGCTCGACGCCGTGATGGTGATCTTCTGTTCCTTGCCGGTACCCATGTCCTTTGCAGACACATTGACGATGCCGTTGGCATCGATGTCAAACGTGACCTCGATCTGCGGCACACCGCGCGGCGCAGGCGGAAGTCCGACCAGCTGAAACCGTCCCAGCGTTCGGTTGTCCTTGGCCAGCGGGCGTTCGCCTTGCACGACATGAACCTCGACGCTCGTCTGGCTGTCGGCAGCGGTCGAAAACGTCTCGCTCTTCCGCGTGGGAATCGTCGTGTTCCGCGGAATCAGCGTCGTCATCACCCCGCCCAGCGTCTCGATGCCAAGTGAGAGGGGCGTCACGTCCAGCAGCAGCAGATCCTTTACTTCGCCCGCCAGCACGCCGGCCTGAATAGCGGCGCCGATCGCGACCACTTCGTCGGGGTTCACACCCTTGTGCGCCTCTTTGCCGAACAGGTCCTTGACGATCTGCTGCACGCGGGGGATCCTCGTGGATCCTCCGACGACCACGACTTCGTCAATCTTCGACGGGTCCAGGCCCGCGTCCGACAGCGCCTTCTTCGTCGGACCGACGGTCTGCTGCAGCAGGTCCTCCACAAGTTGCTCGAATCGCGACCGCGTCAGCTTCATCTGGAGGTGCTTCGGGCCAGTCTGGTCGGCAGTGACGAACGGCAGATTGATGTCGGTCTCCATCACGGAGGAGAGCTCCATCTTGGCCTTCTCCGCCGCCTCCTTGAGGCGCTGCAGGGCCATCCGGTCCTTGCCGAGATCGATGCCGTCGCTATTCTTGAACTCAGAGATGATCCAATCGATGATGCGCTGGTCGAGGTTGTCGCCCCCTAGATGCGTGTCGCCGTTAGTGGCCTTGACCTCGACAACCCCTTCGCCAACCTCGAGGATGGAGATATCGAAGGTGCCGCCGCCGAAGTCGTAGACGGCGATCGTCTCTTCCTTCTTCTTGTCGAGCCCGTAGGCCAGCGCCGCCGCGGTGGGCTCGTTGACGATGCGCATCACCTCGAGGCCGGCGATCTGACCCGCTTCCTTGGTCGCCTGGCGCTGCGCGTCGTTGAAGTACGCAGGTGTCGTGATGACGGCCTTGGTGACCGGCTGCCCGAGGTACTCCTCCGCCGCCTGCTTCAGCTTCTGTAGCACCATCGCGGAAATCTGAGGCGGGGCGTAGTCCTCGCCCATGATCTTGATGCGCACGTCGTCGTTGGGCGCCGATGCGACCGAGTACGGCACCATCGTCATTTCCGAGGAGACCTCTTCGTGGCGCCGGCCCATGAACCGTTTGATTGAGAACACAGTGTTCTCCGGGTTCGTGACGGCCTGGCGCTTGGCGACCTGGCCGACCAACCGTTCCCCCGTTTTGGTGAACGCCACGACGGACGGCGTCAGCCTGTTGCCTTCCGGATTCGTGATGACGACGGGCTCGCCGCCTTCCATGACGGCCACCACGGAGTTGGTCGTGCCAAGATCGATGCCGATAATTTTGCTCATGTCGTCGCGTCCTTCGCGCGTTTGTTCGAAACGAACGCCAGTGTGCGGTTTCGTTTGGCGTAAGCTTAGGTTGCTCTTAGTATAAAATCTGAGTAGGGTTCAGTCAATCTCTGGATGATGTGGACAGGGACGCACAGATAAGGCTCAGCCATTTCATCGAGTTGCCGCTGTTATACTGAATCGCGGACCTGGAGGCCTCGGGCCCCCGATCATCCCATGAGCACCCCGGAAACGACCGAAGCATGAGCGCCCCCACGGCACAGAGCGCGCCTCACGGCCGGCGGATCGTGGTGCGCGTCGCCCGGCAGGCGGGCATTGTCGCCCTCTTCATCGTCGTGGCGCTACTCGGCACGCTGAGTGGTGTCCTCTTCGCCTACACCGACGACCTGCCCGAGATCAGCGCCCTCGACAGCTACCAGCCAAACACGATCACCCGCCTGTTCGCACGCGACGGGCAGGTCATCAGCGAGTTCGCCATTGAGCGGCGCGTCGTGATCGGGTACGACGACATCGCGCCGGTCCTGCGCCAGGCGATCATCGCCAGCGAGGATGCGGACTTCGAGCAGCATTTCGGCCTCAGCGCGTCCCGCATTCTCATCACGGCTGTGCGGGATGTGCTCTACGGCCAGCGGTTCGGCGCCAGCACGATCACACAGCAGGTGGCGAGAATGCTCTTCCTGCAGGATTACATGCGGGGCGGCGTGTTCGAGCGATCCGGCGTTCGCGGTTTCGAGCGAAAGATCAAGGAGGCGATCGTCGCCGTCCAGCTCGAAAAGCGCTACACCAAGCGCGAGATCTTCACCTTCTACGCCAACCACGTGACGATGGGACATGGCGCCTATGGGGTCGAGGCTGGCGCGCAGCTGTATTTCGCGAGGCCCGCTCGAGACGTGACCCTGGAAGAGGCCGCCACGATCGCCGCGATCGTCCAGACGCCGGCACGCCTTAGCCCGTTCGTGAACCCGGACCAGGCGCTCGCTCGGCGCAATGGCTACGTCCTTTCGCGGATGGCGGATGAGGGCTTCATCTCCCGTGAGGAAGCGGAGGAGGCCGCCGCACGTCCACTGGTGGTACGGGGCCAGCCGACCCGGGACCGCTCGATTGCGCCCTATTTCGCGGAAGAGATCCGTAAGATGCTCGAGCAGGAGTACGGCGCGGACGCGCTGTACGAGGCCGGGCTTCGGGTGCAGACGACGCTGGATGCCGGGCTGCAGGACGCGGCGAACCGGGCGATCGACCGGGGGCTGCGCCGAATCGACAAGCGCCGGAGCGGCTACCGGAAGCCGGAGCGCAATGTGGTCGCAGAGGGACACGCGGTTGACAGTTTCGCGGCGGCACGCTGGGCGCAACCGATGCGTACCGGTGACGTCGTGCCGGCGGTTGTCACAACTGTCCCGCCACGAGGCGGCGGCGCCGCGGGTATCCGCGTCGGGCCGTACGAGCTGGAACTACCGGCCAGTGCATTCTCCTGGACGCGGCGCGCCTCGGCGGCCGATCTCTTCGAGGTGGGCGACCTGATCGAGGTGGAAATCCGCACGGTGCGCGGCAACGAACCTGAAACGGTCGCGCTCGAACAGACACCGCTACTGGAAGGCGCGATCGTGGCCATCGACAACCGCACCGGCGAAATCCGGGCGATGGTCGGCGGATTCAGCTTCGAGCGAAGCAAGTTCAACCGCGCAACCCAAGCGCGCCGGCAGATGGGCTCGGTCTTCAAGCCGATCGTGTACACGACCGCCATCGATCGCGGCTTCACACCCGTTTCCATCTTTATCGACGAACCGGTGTCCTTCGAGGCGGGACCCGATCAGCCTCCGTACGAACCGATGAACTACGACCAGAAGTTCGTGGGGCCGATCACGCTGCGGCGAGCGCTGGAACAGTCCCGTAACATTCCCGCGGTGAAAGCGATGCTGGAGATCGGTCCGCAGCAGGTCGTTGACTATACGGCGCGGTTCGGGATGCAGGGAGACTTCCAGCCGTATCTTTCGCTGGCGCTGGGTGCGGCCGAGGCGACGCTGGTGGATGCGGCCGCCGCCTACTCGGTGTTTCCGAACCGCGGTGTACGGATGACGCCGTACGCAGTGGTGAGCATCGCGGACCGCGAGGGCAACGTTCTTGAACAGAACCGGCCTCAGGCGCACGAAGCCATTCGCGCCGACACCGCGTTCGTGATGACCAACCTGCTTCGCGGGGTCATCCAGCAGGGAACGGGCCGCGCCGCCGCGTCGCTCGACTGGCCGCTGGCCGGAAAGACGGGCACGGTGGACGACTACACCGACGCCTGGTTCATCGGCTTCGACCCGAATATCACGGTGGGGGTGTGGGTAGGCTACGACGAGAAGAAGCCGATCGGCGGGAGCAGCAACGGCGAAACCGGTTCTTCAGCCGCCCTGCCGATCTGGATCGACTTCATGCGGGCGTATGTCGACGCACACGGCGACCGGACGAACCCGCCGGCATTCGAGGCGCCCGGCAACATCGTGTTCGTAGCGCTCGACTCCGGCATTACGGAAGCCTTCATCAACGGCACGCAGCCGCAGACCGTCTACCCCACGCCCGCCTCGCAGTAGGTCACGTCACAGATCCGCGACGCCCAAGTTCAACTGTGTCTGGACCTTGGGGGTGAGAGTCGCGGGATCGGGAAACTACGGATGTGTGTGCCCGAGTCCGACCTCACTCCTCGTCTGCCGGAGCCGGCGCGCCGAGCGTCCCGCTCGCCTTCTTCATCAGGTAGCTCTTGATGAAGGGGTCGAGATCGCCGTCGAGGATACGGTTGACATCCCCGACCTCCATCTTCGTCCGGTGGTCCTTGATCATCTGATACGGCTGCAGGACATAGCTGCGGATTTGGCTGCCAAAGCCGATGTCCATTTTCGTGCCGGCGATCTCCTCCAGCCTGGCCTGCTGCTCCTTCAACTTCAGATCGAAGAGCCGTGATTTCAGCACTTTCATGGCCGACGACCGATTCTTGTGCTGCGACCGCTCGTTCTGGCAGGAGACTACGATGCCGGTCGGAAGATGCGTAATGCGCACCGCTGAGTCGGTCACGTTGACGTGCTGGCCACCGGCGCCGCTCGACCGGTACGTGTCGATCCGGAGATCTTTCTCGTCGACCTCGACGTCGACATCCTCCGGCAGCTCCGGCCACACAAACACGGACGCGAACGACGTGTGGCGCCTCGCCGCCTGATCAAACGGAGAGATACGCACGAGGCGATGCACACCTCCTTCGGCCGTCATCAACCCATACGCATAGTCGCCGGTCAGCATGAATGTGGCGCTCTTGATGCCCGCTTCGTCGCCTGGTTGGTAATCGATGACCTCGCGCTTGAAACCGCTGCGCTCCGCCCACTTCAAGTACATGCGCAGCAGCATCTCGGCCCAATCCTGCGACTCCGTGCCGCCCGCGCCAGGATGGATCGCAACGATGGCGCTGGCGCGATCGTACTGGCCGCCGAGCATCTTCTTCGTCTCGGCCGCCTCGACCTCCGCCTGGAGCTCTTCGAGGCCGCGCGCGAGATCCGCGCTGACGTCCTCCCCAGCATTCGCCCACTCGATCAGCACGCTCAAATCGTCGACGTGCCGGCCGAGCGACTGCCGCAGCGCCAGGTCTTCCTCTAGACGCCGGCGGCCCTGCATGACCTTCTGCGCGTCGGCCTGGTTACTCCAGAAATCCGGCTCGCCAGTCCTCTTCTCGATGTCGGCGAGCTGTTCGTCAAGCCTGGCACCCTCAAAGATGCCTCCGCAGTTCCGTTGCCCGGCGCCCGAGGTCGTCGTACTGGCGGACTAAGTCTTCGAGTGCGACTGCCACAATCTTCTCTCCTCTGGACGGGCCTGAAGGCCCGTCCTCATATTGCTGTGTGAGGGCGCCTTCGGGGCCGCCCCAGGGTCCAACGGTTGATCGCAATGAGCCCGCCGGCGATCAAGGCGAGCGAGACATACGCGATCGCATCGCCGATCGTCGAATAGATCGTGCGGCCCGTTAGAAGGCGCACGTCCTCAACGAGCCCCGCCTGCTCAAAGATAGCCGACTGCCGTACGATTCGTCCGTACGGATCGACGACGCCGCTGATCCCGGTATTCGCGGCGCGTGCGAGATAACGGCCCTGCTCGATTGCCCGCATCGAAGCCATCTCGAAGTGCTGATGCGGCGCCGACGACTGCCCGTACCACGCGTCGTTGGTAATCGTCGTCAACAATTGGCTTCCGCCCGCCACGGCCTGCCCGATGAGGGCCGGGTAGACGACTTCGTAACAAATCGCCGTGCTCACCAGATGCGGCCCGACGGGCAGCATGACCATCGCCCTGCCCGGCGCGAACTCGGCGAGCTGATCGACGAGCGGCGACACGAAATACAGCCACTGCTTGAACGGGATGTACTCGCCAAACGGGACGAGGTGCATCTTGCGGTAAACGGCCGCCGTCTCGCCCTCTGCGGTAACCAGGAAAGCGGCGTTGAACAACCGAATCGGATCACTCGTGCGGTCAACCTGGTCGCTGCCGAACAGAACAGGCACCTGCACTTCGCGCGAGAGATCGCGCACCGCCGTCCCCCCCACCTCGTCCTCCTCGAACATGAAGGGAGTGGACGATTCCGGCCAGATGACGAACTCGGCGCCGCGCCGCACCGCGTCGCGCGTCATGGCGACGTACGTCGTGAAGATGCGCCTCGCCTCGTCCGGGTTCCATTTGTCTTCCTGGGCGATGTTGCCCTGGATGAGGCCGACGCGGAGCGGGGTTCCCTCCCGCGTGAGCGATCCATCCGCCACGCGCCGTGCGCCCCATCCGCCGATGCCGGCGAGCACGACAACCGTGGCGGCGATCGCGATCATCCGCTTCCGCCCCTCGGAAAGCAGGGCGTACGCGAGCGTGGCATTCACGAACGCGACGAGCGCGGAAAGGCCATAGACGCCGAAGACGCTCGCCAGCTGCGCCACCGGCAGGACAGTGACCTGGCTATTGCCCAGCGGCACCCACGGGAATCCACCGAAGAGATAGCCGCGTGAAAATTCGGTAGCCACCCACGCGGCCGGCATCAGGAACAGCGCACCCGGGCCGGCGCGGGTCACCAAACGCGCGGTGATTAGAGCCGCCAAGGCAGGGAACAGCGCCAGATACGACGCGAGCAGCAACATCGCCAGCAGCGCGACCGGAAGCGCAAGCCCGCCAAAGGTGCTGACGACGGTGCCGGTCCAGTAGATCGTCCCGATGAAATACAGCGCCCCAGTCGTCAGACCCAGCGTGAAGGCCCGCAGCGGAGGCTGGCCAGGCAGTCGCTCGACCCGGCCGCGCCAGCCGCTCAGCGCGATGACGAGCGGGACGAGCGCGATCCAGGCGAACGCCGGGTGGCCGTACCGGGGAAAGCTGAGGGCAAGTAACGCGCCGGACAGAATGGCGAGGGGATAGGTCAACGAAGTCAGGCTACAACACTTTCGCGACAGACCGTCGGTTGCGGCGGGATCCCCGGCGCGCACGCGTCCGCGGCCAGCGCCACCTGATGGTCCGCGAGGACCCGCTCACGGACCCAGCGGAGCACCGGCGAAACGCGTGTATTGGGGACCTGTCGAGCCATAACTAGGTGTTACCGAGCGGTGCATCGTCGCGCCGTAACTTGGGTTACCGGAATCTGTGTTGAGAACAAGGCGTGTGGGCGCTGTGGGAAGCCGCGTTTTGTGCGGGTTTCCAACGCCCTGGTGGGCGCGTTTTTCGCGTCCACAGGTCGGGCAGCGTCCCCGCGCGGATTTTTCGCCGGCGCCGCAGGACTGACCCGCTGGTTGGCGAGGCGGTAGACGCCGGCCAGCCCTTGGTCGATCCGCTGCGCCAGGATGAACGGATCGAGACGCGCGCGGAGCTGTCTCAGCGCCCGGACCTGCGCCGGGGCGGCTTCGGCACACGCCTCCACGCGCTCGAGCGGCGTCCGCGGCGCGTCATAGCGGCGACGGAGGCGGGCGCCGACGCGGCGCTTCTCGACCAGCGTCACCGAGGGGAGAAACAGGTTCTGCAGCAGGCGCAGCTCCTCGTAGAGCCCATCGATCGCGGTGAGCGCCGGCGCCGAGTCATACCGCACGTAGCCCAGCAGCTTCCGCACGTGCGTCCAATTCTTCTGCTCGATGTGCGCGTTATCGTCCTTCTTGTACGGGCGCCCGCGAGTGAATTGGATGTCATGGTGCGTGCAATAGCGGCGGAGATGGTGATTGATGAACTCGGAGCCGTTGTCCGAATCGATCCCGCGCAACCGAAAGGGCATGGCTTGGCGCAAGTACTCCAAGCCTTCCTGGACGTGGTGCTGACTCTTGCCCATCACCGCCCGCGTTTCCACCCAGGTCGTGAGGATATCGGTCACATTCAGTGAATAAATGAAGTCGCCGGCAGCGCGATCGCCCGAATGCGCCACGAGATCGATCTCGGTAAAGCCCGGCTCCTGCACGTCCCAGCGGTCCGTCTTCAGCGGAATCTGATGCTTGAGGAGCGTCCCAGGCTTCGTCCGGCCGTACTGCCGCGTCCGCAGCTCGCTCTTGAAGGCCCGCAGGCACCGATCCATCTGCCGCGGGCTCATCGACCGGAGCTTCTCGACAACCTCGCGGGGGATCCGCCACCGCCGACATGCCCACGGCAGCCACGTGGGCAGCAAGGCCTGCAGCCGCAGAGACCACGGGTATCCGGCGGCCTCCCAGATTCGCCGCAACGTGCCCACGACCACCGGTCCATAGCGGACCGGCGGGCCCCCGCGGCGTCGTCGCCGCGGTCGCTCCGGCCGACGCAGCGACCGAATCACCGCCTTGCGGTGATAGCCCGTCACCTCACACACCTCATCCAACAGCTGGCCCTTCGTCGGCCGCGCCGCGTGCGCGTAGCGTTCCCGCATCCGTCCCAGATACTCGCGAATTGCTTGTGGTCCCACTCGGATTCTCCCCATCGCCATCCTCCCTGATGGGTAACCCGAGTTGTGGCGCGACGATAGGACGCCCGGTAACACTTAGCATGGCGCGATACGGGGGATTGCGTGAAGGAGTGAAAATTGCGTACACTCCGCCCGGCGACGGAGTAACCACGCGCCGAGGGAGATAGGAATGACTGATATTCAGAAGAAGGTACGGATCGGGGCGGTCGCCGTGGTGGCCGGAGTCTTCGTGTTGGCCACCTTCGTGGCCCCCGGCTATTTGACCCCAGACGTGCAGGCACAGAGCGTGCCGAGCTACGTATTCGATCCGAGCTGGCCCAAGCAGCTCCCGAACAACTGGAAGATGGGAGGGGTCACGGGCCTGGCCGTGGACAGCAACGACGACGTCTGGGTATTGAATCGCCCGAACGACACAGAAGACGTCGAGGGTCGAGCCGGGGGCAGTGGGCCCGGCGCCGATTGCTGCGCTCGGCCCCCGTCGATGATCCACATCGACAAGAACGGCGCCGTCATCGGCTCCTTCGACGCGCCGCAAGGGCACGGCATGGCTGTGGACGCCTCGGGGTTCGTCTATATCGGATCGGATACGGTTCGGAAGTACGACCCGAACACGGGGCAGGTCGTCATGGAGCTCCCCCGCGTTGCCGAGCGGCAGCCGGGAGGCCGTGGCGCGGACCCGGCGGAAGTCGCCGCATACAGGGCCCAGCATCCACCGTCAACGCCGATGGTCATCGGCGGGCTCGAAGAGATTCGACTCGACGAGCCGGCGCGCGAGATGTATATCGCCGAGAGCTACCTGAGCGGGCGCGTCATGGTCTGGGACCTCGACACCTTCGAGTTCAAGCGCGGCTGGGGCGCGTACGGGAAGCCGCTGGCCGACATCAGTCTTGATGAAGCAGACCACGACTACGAAGCCAATGGGCCAATGCCCAGTGATTTCGCCGGCCACCTGACACTGAACTTCTCGAACGACGGGATGGTCTACGCCGCCGATCGGAACGCGAACCGCATCCACGTCACGGACAAGCAGGGTAACTACCAGGACAAGGAATTCATCGTTGCTCCAGAGACAAGCTTCGGCGGGTCCACCGGCGGCGTGGCCTTCTCGCCCGACCCTGAGCAGCAGCATCTGTATATTTCCGACCTGACGAACAACCACATCTGGTTCCTCGACCGCGAGGATGGCCGGATCCTCGGGCAGATCGGCCACATGGGTGAAAACGGGGGTCAGTGGTTCGGCCTCCACATGATCGCCGTCGACTCCCAGGGCAATATCTACACCGGCGAGGTCTTCAACGGCGAGCGCGTTCAGCGGTTCGTCCCCGCCGATAGCGAAAGAGGAAGGCAACTGGTCGCGGCTGGCTTGCAGCCGATGAACTGATCCGCCGTCACGCTAGAAATCGAACGGCCGGCGCGTAGGAGGACATCTCCTGCGCACCGGCCGTTTTTTCGTGCACCTGATGAGCGTCGTTTACCGCGTAATCCAGGGCATGAACCGTTCTTCTGTTTCAAGCCTGCCGGCGACTGACTCCGCCTCGCCGCGATCGTCGTACTTCCCGACGCGCACGCGGAAGTTGGGCCCAGCGACCGTAACGAACGCCGGATAACCCTTGGCGCTCAACCGGCGGGCCATCGCGTTCGCCTCGTCGCGCTGGCGAACCGCGGCCACCTGCACCACGAAACCCGTACCGGGCGGCTCCACGAGCGTAGCGTCCGCATCGGCAGTCACCGGCGCAGCCGCCGCCACGGGCGCCGGTCGCGGCTCGGCGGCTGGCGTCGGTGTGGGCGTCGGTGTAGGCGCAGAGGCGACAGCGGGAGGATTCACGGCAACGGGCCGCGGCGCAGCGGGTGCAGGCTCTGCCGCGACGACCGGCTCAGGGATCGCACTCGCGAGCTCGGCCGCTGACGCGAACGTTTCCGCCGGGGGATCGGGCTCCTCGAGTAGCGATGCGTACGTCAGGGTTTCCTGGGCAGCGACCGGCGTGCTGCTGTCACTGGAGACCGCCCGCGCGGGCAACAGATCCTGCGCGGCCCCTCTGGTGTCGAAACTGGCTTGTTCGGGGGTGTCGATGACGGCTGTTGCGCGAACGGGAACGCCACGGCCGACCATCACGCCACACAGAAAGATCACGACAGCCACCACGGTGGCGGCCATAAAGAGGAATACGAGTTGCTTACCCTTCAGCTGGATCTCGTGTATTCCTTCATCTGCCATGGTTTAGCCGTTGCACATTTTAGCACGGCTCGACGTGCCCGGCCACCGAGAGTCTCTTCCAATGAGACATGAGCCTGAAGGGGGGATTGTTTCCAACGACACATGAGCCTGAAGGGGAGCTGGGTCGTGGATCATCGGAGGATGATCGTGACGCTCCACACCGACCGGCTACGGACCTTGCAGCACGTTCGGGAGTTCCTTGAGGGCAACCAGGAGGTCGACCTGGTCGTGGCGACTCGAGCTGCGGCCTATGGGTTCATCGAGCAGACCCTGGGCCGGTTCGACTATGTCCACCAAGGGAAGGCTGAGAAGGGTCTGCTCCGATGTTTTCTGGCCAAGGTGACCGGGCTGGCGCGCGCCCAACTCACCCGGTTGTTGGCCCAGCATCGGGTCACCGGGAGCATCGCCGACCGCCGCGGGGCGCCCCGACGGCCGTTCCCCCGCCGCTACACGAGCATCGACATCGGGCTTCTCGCCGAGCTCGACCGGCTCCACGGCACCTTGTCCGGGCCGGCCACGCGCAAGCTCTGTGCGCGCGCCTACCATCGCTTTGGCGACCGCCGGTTCGAACGCCTGGCCGGCATCTCCACCGGCCACCTCTACAACCTGCGGCACTCGACCACGTATCAACGGCGCCGCGGAACCACCTCCACCCGGACGCGCCCAGTCCAGGTCGCCATTGGCGAGCGCCGTCGGCCGACGCCGTTCGGGCGCCCCGGCTATGTCCGGGTCGATTCCGTCCACCAAGCCGATCTGGATGACCTGAAAGGCCTGTACCACGTGAACTTGGTGGACGAGGTCACCCAGTTCCAGTTCATCGGCTCGGTCGAGCACCTCCATGCCGCGTGCCTGGCGCCGGTCCTCAGCGCCCTGCTCCGAGCCTTCCCCTTCACCCTCCACGGCTTTCACTCCGACAACGGCTCGGAATACGTCAACCGCACCGTCGCCGCGCTGCTCGAAGCCCTCCACATCGACGAGTTCACCAAGTCCCGAGCCCGACACACCAACGACAACGCCCTCGTCGAGAGCAAGAACGGCTCGGTCGTCCGCAAGCACCTCGGCTACGGCCACATCCCCAGCCGCCACGCCCAACGCGTCAACGACTTCACCCAGAACGTCCTCTCGCCCTATCTCAACTTCCACCGGCCCTGCTTCTTCCCCTCCGAGACCGTCGACGCCAAGGGCCGCCGCCGCAAGCGCTACCGCCGACGTCCCCCCCGAATTGAGTAGCACCCGGGTTTAGAGTCCGAGCTCACGAGAAGGGAGATCGGACGTGAAGCAACGATTCAGCGAGGCGCAGATCATCGGGTTCCTGCGGGAGTCCGAAGCGGGCCTGCCGGTGAAGGACCTGTGCCGCCGGCACGGGTTCTCGGAGGCCAGTTACTACCTCTGGCGGAATAAGTTCGGCGGGATGACCGTCTCGGACGCGAAACGCCTGAAGGAGCTGATTGCCGAGAATACGCGGCTGAAGAAGCTGCTGGCCGAGTCCGTGCTGGACAACGAGGTGACGCGCGATGCGTTGCGAAAAAAGTGGTGACCGCCCCAGCCCGACGGGTGCTGGTGCGGGATATGACCGCGCAGGGGGTGAGCGAGCGGCGCGCGCTCGCGCTGGTGCACATGAGTGCCTCGTCGCTGCGATACACCCCGGCGCCGGATACTAACGCGGCGTTGCGAGCCCGCATCGTGACCTTAGCGCACCGGCACCGTCGCTACGGTGCCGGGATGATCTACCTCAAGCTGCGGCAGGCGGGAACACGGGTCAACCACAAGCGGGTGGAGCGCCTGTATACCGAGGCTAGGCTGCAGGTACGTCGGCGGCGACGCAAGAAGATCCCGGTGGCGGACCGCCAGCCCCTGGTACGCCCCCAGGCGCCGAACGAGGTCTGGTCTGCCGACTTCGTCTTCGACCGCACGGCCGAGGGACGGGTGGTGAAGTGCCTGACCGTCGTCGATGACGCGACCACCGAAGCGGTGGCCATCGTGCCGGCCCGCGCGTTCGGTGGGCTGCCGGTCACCCGCGTGCTCGATCAACTCGCGCTCAAGCGCGGCCTGCCGCGTATCTTGCGCACCGACAACGGGAAGGAGTTCTGCGGGCGCGCCATGCTGACATGGGCCCATACGCACGGCGTCACGTTGCGCCTGATCGAGCCGGGCAAGCCGAATCAGAACGCCTATATCGAATCGTTCAACGGCCGGTTCCGCGACGAGTGCCTCAACGAGCACTGGTTCACGAGTCTGGTCCATACCCAGGTCCTCGTCGAGGCCTGGCGACGCGAGTACAACGAGGAGCGGCCGAAGAAGGGACTGGGCGGGCTCACGCCCGCCCAGTACGCCAAGCGGCTGGTCGCGGAACGCAGTACAGTCACCGCCGGACTCTAAACCGAAGTGCTACTGAAGACGGGGGGACGTCGCCGCGACGCCGACATCATGACGCCCTATGAGAAGCTCAAGTCGCTCCCCGAGGCCGCCGTCTACCTCACCCCGGGGACCACCTTCCAATAGCTCGACGCCGTCGCCTTCGCCCTGAGCGACAATGATGCCGCGCGCGCCCTGCACGAGGCACGCGCACGGCTATTCCGGTCTATTGACCCGGCTGCCTGACATGTCCGGCTCATCGATCCGCTTCAGGCTCATTTCTGGATTGAAAAGGACTTTCCGAGCACGGGCGCCGCCCTGATTCATCCGGCCGCTCCCGTCGGTCGCACGCCTACCTCCATCAGGCAGTGACCGGCCCCGGTTGCCAAGCACTCCTCGATAGCGACCTCGGCATCGAGAGCGAAGAGCAACAGCAGGCGACGGATCGCCGACGCGTAGAATTCGCACAAGGGCTCCTCGACACGACCGCGCACCCCACAGAAGATGGAGCCCCGAATGTGCACCGCACCCCTGCCTTTACGCCATCGGACGGCGGCCCGGCTGGTTCGGCAGGTGCTGCGAACGACCGAGCACGCCACGCGCATCACCAGGCGGGCGCGAAGGGCCGGCGGCGCCGCCAGGATGACGGTACGCTTGAGCCTGGACAGATCAGCGACCGTCCATTCTGCGGTGTACTCGCCGGCGCGCGCTGCGACGAGGTGGTAGGGCTTCCCTTCATGACGCAGAAAACTAAGCACGGCGGCCAGAGGCGCGAGACCGATCCGACCGTCGCGCAGACCGGCCGGGTTCAGCCACCCTTCGTAGAACTCCAGCCGCGTCGGCAGGAGGTCCGCGATCGCCTGATGCAGGCTCGCGACGAGCAGCCGTCCGATACTGGCCTCAGGCATGCTCTAATGGGGACATCTCCTGGACAGCGGCCATCCTCGCGGGCGGAGAGGCCCGGCGGTTCGGCGGAATCGACAAGAGTGCCCTCGTCGTCGGCGCGACGTCGATCCTCGAGCGGCAGTTGTCGCTACTGCGCGGCCTCACCTCACACATCCTGATCGTCGCGAGCGACCGATCGCGAGTTCGGGCCGGAGACACGCGGGTGGTGGCCGATCGCATCGCGGGAGCCGGAGCGCTGGGCGGTCTCTACACGGCGCTGGTGGACGCGCCGACGGAACAAGTACTGGTGATAGGCTGCGACATGCCGTTTTTGGATGCGCCGTTCTTGACATATCTCATGGAGCAGGGCAAGGACGCCGACGCCGCGGTGCCGCGCGACGAGCGCGGCCGTCATCCCCTATGTGCCTCGTACGCACGACGCATTGCCGGACACCTTTGCGGCCGTATCACGGCCGGCGAACTGCGCGTCGGCGACGCGCTGACGGGTCTCGTAGTACGAGAGATCGGTCCGGACGAGCTGGCGCCGTTCAATCGTGACGGCCGGCTGCTTTTCAACGTCAACACGCCCGACGACTATACACGGGCGCGCGACTGATGCACCGGGGATCGCGCGCCACATGAAAAGCGTACCGCACGAGAACGGTAATCACAAATCGCGGATCAATCGACAATCACGAATCGATCGCCAATCGCCGATCGCCAATCACCGATGATCCTTCCCGTCCAAGAACGTGTCCGTGCACACGTGACCCGCCTGCTCGCGGGCCTCTACTCGCTCGACCAGACGGACGCCGGCATGGTGGTCCTGGAGTACCCGCCCAACCGGGAACTCGGCGACCTCGGCACGCCGGTCGCGTTTGAACTGGCGCGTCGGCTGAGGAAGGCACCCCGTACGATCGCGCAGGAAATCGCCGGGGCGTTCGGCGCGCTGGAGGGCGTGACGCGGGTGGCGGCGGCTCCCAACGGGTACTTGAACGTCTTCCTCGAACGGCGCGGATTTCTGCTCGACCGACTGGCGCCGGTCGCGAGCGTCCCCGGACGGACACCGGCCAAGGCCATCGTCGAACACACGGCGATCAATCCCAATAAGGCCGCACACATCGGTCACCTGCGCAACTCCGCGCTCGGGGACACGCTCGTCCGGGTGCTGCGATTCCGCGGGATCCCGGTCGAAGTACAGAACTACATCGATGACACAGGCGTCCAGGTGGCTGATGTGGTGGTTGGGTTCCGCGTGCTCCAGGAGAAGACGCTCGATCAAATCCGCGAGATCGCCGATTCGACCCGCTTCGACTACTACTGCTGGGATCTCTATGCGCAGGTCACCGAGTGGTACGAGGGAGACAAGGAGCGATTGAAGCACCGCACCGCCACGCTCCATGACATCGAGCATGGCGAAAGCGAAGCGGCCGCGATCGGCGGATTCGTCGCCGATCGGATCGTCCGTTGCCACTTGAAGACGATGGCGCGGATGAACGTGGACTACGACCTCCTGACGTGGGAAGGCGACATTCTCAGACTGAAGTTCTGGGAGCAGGCGTTCAACGTACTCAAGGCCAGCGGCGCCGTGTACCTGCAGACCGAGGGCCGGCTCGCGGGATGCTGGGTGATGGCCATCGAGGAGGACGAAGAGAGCAATGCCGAGGCGGAACCTGATGAAGAGAGCGCGGCCGAGCGCGAAAAGGTCATCGTCCGCTCGAATGGCGTCGTCACCTACGTCGGCAAGGACATCGCCTACCAGTTCTGGAAACTGGGGTTGCTCGGCAGGGATTTTCAGTACCGCATCTTCGTCGATAAACCGCGCGGCCCGTTGTGGGCAACCTGCTCGTCGGACGGCGCGGGTGAGCATCCGCCATTCGGACGCGCGGTCCATGTGTACAACGTGATCGACGTCCGACAGTCATACCTGCAGAAGCTCCTGAAGCAGGCGCTCGTGGCCGCCGGACACCCCGAAGACGCCGAGCGGTCACACCACTTCTCGTATGAAATGGTGGCGTTGTCGCACGCGACCGCCCGGGAACTCGGGCATGCGCCCGCCCCCGACTCCGAGGACGCGCAACGCCCGTTTGTCGAGGTCTCCGGCCGCAAGGGGCTGGGGGTGAAAGCCGACGATCTGCTGGATACGTTGATGCGCAACGCGGGCCACGAAGTGACCGCGCGCAACCCGGAGCTCAGTGACAGCGAGCGCGAACGGATCGGTCAGACGATCGGCGTTGCGGCTGTCCGGTACTTCCTGATCAAGTTCTCGCGCGGCAAGATCATTGCCTTCGATCTCGAGGAGGCGCTGAGCTTCGAGGGCGAGAGCGGCCCTTACATCCAGTACGCTGTCGTCCGCGCGAACAACATCTTTCAGAAGCTGCTGCAGCGGGACGGCCTCGACGAGCCGGCACTCCTCGCCTCACTGAAGGACATCCCCGTCGGAGAGCTCGCCGGCGACAACGGCAGCCACGAGATCTGGTCGCTGGTGCTGGACGCGTCGCGTCTGGATGAAATCGTCGAGCAGGTTATCCGAACGCTCGAGTTCTCAGTGCTGGCGAAGTACGCCTTCTCGCTCGCTCAGGCGTTCAACGCGTTCTACCATCGTTCGCAAATCCTGAACGAGGAGCGTGACGACGTCCGGCGGTGGCGCGCGGGCGCGGTGATCTACCTGCGCGACCAGCTGACCCGTGCCCTGGATCTCATGGGGATTCAAGTTCCTTCGAGAATGTAGTGCCTGTGATCGCGGTCGCACGGTGCAGCCGACTGCTCGACTACGAGACATCGGTGAGCCTGGCCGGCGGTACGCCGTGGATCGTCGACCAGTCGACAGCGCACCCGGAGGATGTCATGGGCGTGGCGAATGGGCTGCTGCTGACCGGCGGCAGCCCCGTCCGCGCCGATCTCCAGGGCGCCGCGGCGCACCGGTTGTCTTCCGCCGCCGAGACGGAACGCGACGGGTACGAGATCGAGCTCGTGTCCCTGGCGCTCGAGGCGGACCTACCGCTCTTTGCCATCTGCCGCGGCATCCTGGTACTGAACGTTGCGCGCGGCGGTACGCTCGTACACGACATCCCGACGGAGGTTCCCGACTCGCTCGAACATCGGCTTGCCGTCCCACCCTACGAGCCGTTCACACTCGCACACGATGTCTGGATTGAAGAACGGTCGCTCCTCGCCACGCTCACGCGGGAGCGATACACCGCCGCCGACGGCTATCGCGTGAACAGCCGTCACGATCAGGCGCTGAAGGAACTCGGCGACGGGCTCGTGACGACGGCGGCCGCCTCCGACGACGTGATTGAGGCGGTCGAGGACCCGACACGCCGCTTCTGCGTTGGGGTGCAATGGCACCCGGAAAACTTCTGCCGCACCGGGGAGTTCGGGTCGCTGTTCGAAAGGTTCATTCGGGCCTGCACGACGTGAGTCCCGGGCCGCACGGAAGCGACCTTGGACCGCCGGGACACTATCGGGCGAAGGTCGCCACGCTTTCCACGTGCGCGGTGTTGGGAAACAGGTCGATGCCAGTCACGCCGCCGAGCTCGTAGCCCGCGTCGAGCAGCGTTCGCGTATCGCGTGCGAGCGTCGCAATATCGCACGAAACGTAGACAATACGCGCGGGCCGCCGGCCCACGACGCCGCCGATCGCTTCCTTCGACAGGCCGGTACGTGGCGGGTCGACGATGTACGTCGCGGCGTCGGCCGCATCACTTGCCCCCGCGTGAGGCGCACGGTGGGCACCGGGCGGCGGACCCGCCATCCGAAGAAACGTCTCAACGCTTCGCCTGTCCACTGCGACACGCGGCCCAAACGGCTCGGCGTTGGCCCTCAGGTCGACGCCGCTCGTCGGATCGCCCTCGACGAGCGTGACGGCCTCGCGGCCCGCTGCTGCCAGCGATAGACCGAACAGGCCAACACCGGCGTACAGATCAACGACCGGTCCCTGCGGCACGAGCCCGACGACGTGACGAATGAGGGGTTCGAGCAGGAAGCGGTTCCCCTGAAAGAATGCGCGGACATCGCGGCGAAGATGCAGCGCCGATCCCGAATCGCCCGCCTGAGCGTGCAGGACGTCGCTCACAACGGGAACGCCCATGAGCCGCTCGATGCCGAGGCGATCCGCGCGTTCAGCCGACAGCCCGGTGAGCTGACCGGCATCCGCCAGCCTGGCGAACGGCGCGGTGTCGGTGCCCGCTTCCAGATGGAGATGACAGGCGCGTTCGTCGGCATGCACGTTCTCGGCGATCTCCACTCCAGCCAGACCGCTCAGGCCTTCCTGCGCCATGAGGCGCTCGGCCTCAGCGACCCACTCAACGGTCTCCGGCAGAAGCTGACCGGTGGTTCCCGCGTCGCAGAGGCGACGGGTGCCTTCCCGAAGAAATCCAAGCCGGCCGCCCCTCGCGTGCAGGCGCGCGCGCATCCGGTAGCCGCGTTCCGGTGACGCCACCACATCAGGCAGCTCCGGCATCGACACGCGTCCGATGCGTCCAAGCGTCTCGCGAATAATCTCGGCTTTGAGCCGCGTCTGACGTTCGTAGGCAACATGCGCTAAGACGTTTCCCCCGCATCGCCAGTCGGTGCCCGCGTCGCGGCGGTCCACCGAGGGCGCGAGCACTTCCGACGTCTCCGCATACAGCACGCCACGGCCGACGCGCTCGATGCGCGCCCGAACGCGCTCGCCGGGAATCGCACCCCAGACGAGCACAACCTGTCCCTCATGCCGTGCCAACATCCGGCCCCCGGCAACGGCTTTCTCTATGTCGATTGCGATCTCCGATCCGGGCTCTACGGACATCACTAGTCGAACGCGACGACGGGCAAACGAAGATGCTCGCGAAGGAGGCGATCGATGCACGCGCGCTTCGACTGCGCGTACACGTTCGCGGGCATCCGCGCCAGAAACGGCGCCAGCTGGACATCCGCATCGGCCGACAGGCGCTGCAGCGTCGAGCCGTCACAGGCCGCGCGTGCCGCCTCCAGCAGGCGGCGATCGAGCGCGCGCAGCCGTTCGAGCAGCGTCTCGCGCGCCTCGCCCCGCAACCCCTTGGAACCGGCCCTCACCGCGTCGAGCTCCCGGACGACCTCGTCGAGCGTGGCATCAAGTGAGCGGTCCTCGCCCGCGCGCAGCGCGGTCAGCCGCGCGACGACGCGCTCGAGATGCGCGGGCAGGCTCCCCTGTTTCCTGGCGGCGGCGCCCTCGTCCGAGAGGTCGCCTTCGGCCGGCGTGGCGGAACCAACACCGACGGCACGTTTCCAGTCGTCGAAGACGTCCAGGACGTCCGCCTCGCAGAATTCGACGCGCACCGGCCTGCGGCGCGGTCCCTTCGCGTAGTAACGCTCGAAGTAGCGGTCGATGCCGCGGAACACGACCTTGATTGGGATCCCTCGCGCGGCCCATCCGCACACCTCCTCGAACGCAGGGCCAACGATGCGGATCAGATGACCATCGTTCTTGCGGCACAGATAGGCCTCTACCTCACGGCAATAGGACCCAGGGTCGTCGTTCACACCCATCGCACCTCACCTGCCGTGACGCGCGCGAGACCGGCGCTTGTACGGACGACGAGCGCGCCCGTGTCGTCGATGTTGTCTGCGAGCCCCTCGCGGGCCCCACCAGCCTCGTTCCACTGCACTCTGCGTCCACGCATCGAGGCCGCGCGGCCGCGCCAGGCCTCCATCACGCCGTCACGTCGGCCGCTCGCGAGGTCGTGATAGCGCTCGGCGAGGCCGCACAGGCATTCGGCGAGCAACAACCCGCGATCCACGGCCCGGCCCAATTCTCGTTCGAGACTCGTGGCGCGGTCGGCGACCTCGGGCGGGTATGCGACTGGCGACACGTTGATCCCGAACCCAAGAACCACGAAGGTCCCCGTAGCGGAGGATGTCGCCTCCGCCAGCACGCCGGCCGCCTTGCGTCCACTGACGAACACATCATTCGGCCACTTCAGATCGGGAACGAGTCCGGTCGCGTTCTGAATACCCTCTGCCACGCCGACCCCCGCAGCAATCGTCAGCAAGGGCAGCGCGTGCTCCGCCGGCCGCAGAACGGTCGACACATACAATCCCGCACCAGCAGGCGACGCCCAGCTTCTCCCCTGGCGGCCCCGACCAGCCGACTGGGCGTTGGCAACCACGACGCAGCCTTCACGGGCCCCGCGTTCCGCCAACGCGGCGGCAAGGTCGTTGGTGGACGGCACATCCGCATACCAGAGCACCTGGCGTCCAAACGGACCGAGGCGGTCCGCAGCGCGAGCCAGCGGCTCGACGAATTCTTCAGGCAGCGGGTGTGGGTGCGGATCTGACATCGGCAGCCGTTACCAGGATGCGCCACGCAAGCACCGAGGCGCGGAGCGCACGTTCCTGCGCCGGCCTCCGGGCCTCCGTGTCCGTGGTACACGGAAGCGAACACTGTATCAGGCAGCTTCTATTTCGAGGCTGAGATCCACGGCCGGCGCGGAATGCGTCAGCGCACCGATGGAGATGTAGTCGGCGCCCGTGGCTGCCAGCTCGCGCATGCGAGGCAGCGTCACGCCGCCGGAAATCTCGGTCTTCGCCCGTCCGCGGCAGCGCTTCACCGCCTCGACGATATCCGGCGTCGACAAGTTATCGAGGAGGATGATCTCGGCGCCCGCGCGCAGCGCCTCGTCCACCTCGTCCAGCGTCTGCGCTTCAACCTCCGTCGCCATCTCACGACTGGCTGCACGCATCCGCGTCACGGCCCGTTCGACGCCGCCGCCGAGGCGCACGTGGTTGTCTTTGATGAGGATGCCGCCGTCCAGGCCGCCGCGGTGGTTCACGCCGCCGCCGGCGCGCACGGCGTACTTTTCGAGCGCGCGGAGGAGCGGCGTGGTCTTGCGCGTGTCGAGCACGACAGCCCGGCCATCGGCAGCCTCCACGAACTGGCGCGTGAAGGTGGCGATCCCCGACAGCCGCTGCAGGAAATTAAGCGCCGTGCGCTCGGCCGTCAGCAGCGCGGCTGCCCGGCCACGATACTCTGCCACGACCGTTGCCGGCTCACAGCCGTCGCCGTCCTTGCACCGCACCTCAACGGCAACCCGCGGGTCGAGCTGGCGAAACGCCTCGGAAGCGATGTCGAGGCCCGCAATGACGCAGGATGACTTTGACAGCACGATCGCACGTGCCTTCTGATCGCCGTTGATCACTGTCTCGGTGGTGACGTCGCCACGGCCGACATCTTCCGCCAGCGCGCGGCGCACGATCTCCCGATAGACGCCGGGATCGAGCGGTTCGAAGCGGACGCTCTTCACGCGATCGGCTCCTCGGCGAACGTCAAGCCGGGCTCCGCGACGTCGGCGAAGACCAGCTCGCGGATGTGGGTCGCGGCCTGGAAGTCCCTCGCGGCTGGACGCAACGACTCAAGGGCCGCCGGCAGCACCGCACGGTCGATGACCGCCTTGGCCGGTTTCTTGGCCACAGCCTTGATGCGCCGGATGTCCGCCAACGCGAGCTGGCACTGGAGAAACACGGTGACCGCGGCAGCATCCGCCCCGCCGATCGGTGCGACAACCTCCTCGCTCGTCGGCCACGCTGCCTGGTGGATCGACCCTGGACGCCACCAGGACCAGACCTCCTCGGTGACAAACGGCAGATACGGTGCAAACAACCTCAGGATCGTCGAGAGTGCCACCAGCATCGCGCTGTTGGCCGAGGCCGCGCCGTCGGGGGTGAAGTCGCCGTACCGCCGCGCTTTCACCAGTTCGAGGTAGTCGTCGCAGAAGGACCAGAAGAAGCGCTCCGTTCGTTCGAGCACCCGCGCATACTCATACGCCTCGAACTGGTCGGTCGATTCCCGGACGAGCAACGACAAGCTGCTCAGCATCCCGCGGTCGAGCGGCTCGGTGATCGGGCCACGGGGGTCTGCCTGCACGAGCGAAAACCTGGCCGCGTTGAGGAGCTTGATCGCCAAACGTCGGCCGACTTTCATCTGCCCCGGATCGGCCGGGTCAAAGGCTGGGTCACCTCCGGGCCGAATACCCGCCGCCCAGTAGCGCACGCCGTCCGATCCGTACTGGTCGAGGAGTCCCATCGGCGTGACAGCGTTCCCCTTCGACTTCGACATCTTCTTGCGATCCGGATCGAGCACGAAACCAGACAGGGCTGCGTGCGACCATGGCAGCACGTCGTGCTCGATATGTGACCGTAGTACGGTCGAGAACAGCCAGGTCCGGATGATGTCGTGGCCCTGCGGGCGCAGGTCCATGGGAAACACGCGCCCATACAGGTCCGCGTCCTCGAGCCAGCCGCCCGCGATCTGCGGGGTCACCGAGGAGGTGGCCCAGGTGTCCATCACGTCCGGGTCGGCAATAAACCCGTTGGGCTCCCCGCGCTGCCGGCCGTCGTAGCCGTTCGGCACGTCGGTCGAGGGATCCACCGGCAGTTGCGACTCATCCGGGACGAGCGGACGCTGGTAATCGATGCTGCTGTCGGCCCGCAGTGGGTACCAGAGGGGAAACGGCACACCGAAGAACCGCTGACGGCTGATGCACCAGTCCCCCGTCAGGCCGTTCACCCAGTTTTCGTACCGGTGCCGCATGTACTCGGGATGCCACTGCAGCTCTCCTCCGCGTCCGATCAGGGCCTCCCGGTAGTCGACCGTCTTGATGAACCACTGGCGGCTGGTGATGATTTCCAGCGGCCTGTCACCCTTTTCAAAGAACTTGACCGGGTGCGTGATCGGCCGCGGCTCGCCGAGCAGGTCGCCCGATTCGCGAAGCAGCTCGACGCAACGGGTGCGCGCTTTCGAAGCTGAGAGATTGGCCAGCTGGTCGTAGGCCTGCTGTGCACGTGCCGGATCGCGCGATTCCCATCCGGCCGTACCCCAGGAGACCTGACGAAGCGCACCGTTCGGCATGATCACGGCCCGGACCGGTAGCGCCAGTTCACGCCACCATGTCACGTCGGTGGTGTCGCCGAAGGTGCAAATCATGGCGATGCCGCTCCCCTTCGCAGGGTCGGCCAGCGCGTGCGCGCGGACCGGCACGGAGACGCCGAACAGCGGGGTCGTCACGTCGGTTCCGAACAGCGGCTTGTATCGCTCGTCGTCAGGATGAGCCACGAGGGCGACGCAGGCGGGGATCAACTCCGGTCTCGTGGTCTCGATTTCAACGTAGCCGCCTACGCCGGGTGACGCCGGCAGGTCCGGCCGCTCGAACCGAATCCGGTGATAGGCGCCCGGCTGTTCACGATCCTCGAGTTCCGCTTGCGCAACCGCGGTGCGAAAATCGACGTCCCACAGCGTCGGCGCTTCGAGTTGGTACGCGACGCCCAGCCGCAGCAGGCGAAGGAATGCCGCCTGCGAGACACGCTGCGCGCGCCGGTCAATCGTGGCGTAGGTCATCGACCAGTCGACCGAGAGGCCGAGATGACGCCACAGGTGCTCAAAGGCCTTTTCGTCCTCCGCGGTCAGGCGGTTGCACAGCTCGATAAAGTTGGGGCGCGACACCGCCACGGCCTGCTTGCCAGGCTTCGGCGGCGCTTGAAACCCAGGGTCGTAGGGCAGCGACGGATCGCACCGCACGCCGTAGTAGTTCTGGACCCGGCGCTCAGTCGGCAGGCCGTTGTCATCCCAGCCCATCGGGTAGAACACCGCCTTGCCGCGCATCCGCTGAAACCGGGCGATGACGTCGGTGTGGGTGTACGAGAACACGTGGCCAATGTGCAACGACCCACTGACCGTCGGCGGCGGCGTGTCGATCGAATACACGTCGGCCCGAACACGCTCCCGGTCGAACCGGTACGTGCCATCGGCATCCCATCGGGCATTCCATTTCGCCTCGAGACCTTCGAGGGCCGGCTTCTCGGGAAGTGTGATGGGATGGTCCGCGCTGTGTACGTCAGGCATGCTGTTGGTCATGGATCCTGTCGATGTCTCGCCGAACGCGTCGATCGAAATACTCAGGCGGTTTCCACCCGCGACGAGGCGTTCTTCTCGATGAAGTCCACGATGTCCTGCATCGGCGTGCCCGGAAGAAAAATGCCGCGCACGCCGATCTCGTTCAGCTTCGGAATGTCCACATCGGGGATGATGCCACCGACGACCACGAGCACGTCACGAAGCCCCTGCGCCTCGAGCAGCGTCATGACGCGCGGGCAGATGTGCATGTGCGCGCCGGAGAGGATCGACAGGCCAATCACATCCGCGTCCTCCTGGAGCGCGGCCGCGACGATCTGCTCCGGTGTCTGCCTGAGACCTGTGTAGATCACTTCCATCCCCGCATCGCGCAGTGCACGGGCGATCACCCTGGCGCCCCGGTCGTGGCCGTCGAGGCCCGGCTTCGCGATGACAACTCGTGTCTTGTGATGCAACGTCTCCTGCCTGCTACGGACTAAATGACGGGAATCTCTTCGTACTCGCCCCAGACGTCGCGCAGGGCATCGCACATTTCGCCGACCGTCACGTAGGCGCGCACCGCGTCGAGCAGCAACGGCATCGTGTTGGCGTCGCTCGCGGCACCCGCTTTCAGCCGGTCGAGCGACTGCTGGACCGCGGACTTATCGCGCGTCGCCTTCACCTCCGCCAGCCTGGCCAGCTGCGTCTCCGCGGCGGACTGATCGATATACAGGAGAGGGATCGGCTCTTCCTCGTCTGCGACACACTCGTTCACGCCGACGACGATCTTCTCTCGTTTTTCCACCGCCTTCTGGAACGTGTAGGCGCTTTCGGCGATTTCCGTCTGTGGATAACCACGCTCGATCGCCTCCACCATGCCACCCATCCGGTCGATCGTGTCGAAGTAGGCCAGCGCCTCCTCCTCCAGGTCGCTCGTCAGCTTCTCCACGAAATACGACCCGCCGAACGGATCGGCGACGTCGGCGAGGCCAGTTTCGTAGGCGATAATCTGCTGCGTCCGCAGCGCGAGCGTGGCGGCCTCGGCGGTCGGCAGCGCGAACGCTTCATCCAGCGAGTTGGTATGGATCGATTGTGCGCCGGCGAGGACCGGCGCGAGCGCCTGGAGAGACGTCCGGACGACATTGTTATAGGGCTGCTGCGCCGTGAGCGAGACGCCCGCGGTCTGCGCGTGGAACCGCAGTTGCCAGGAGCGTGGATTCCTGGCCTTGAACCGATCGCGCATCACGTGCGCCCAGAGGCGACGAGCCGCCCGGTACTTGGCAATCTCCTCGAAGAAGTCGCTGTGCGAGTTGAAGAAGAAGGAGATGCGCGGCGCGAAGTCGTCGACGTCGAGGCCGGCCTCGATCCCGCACTGGACGTACTCGATACCGTCGCGCAGCGTGAACGCCAACTCCTGCGCTGCGGTCGCACCCGCCTCTCTGATGTGATAGCCGCTCACGGAGATCGTGTTCCATTTCGGCACCTGCCCGGCGCAAAACCTAAAGATGTCCGTGATCAGGCGCATGGAGGGACGCGGCGGGTAGATGTACTCCTTCTGCGCGATGAATTCCTTGAGGATGTCGTTTTGAATCGTACCGGACAGGGTCTGCCAGTCGGCGCCCTGCTTCTCCGCCACCACGAGGTACATCGCGAAGATCATCGCGGCCGGCGAGTTGATCGTCATCGACGAGGTGATCGCGCCGAGGTCGATGCCGTCGAAAAGCGTTTCCATGTCGGCGAGCGACGAGACGCTGACGCCGCACTTCCCCACCTCGCCGAGTGACAGCGGGTGATCCGGATCGCGCCCCATGAGCGTGGGCAGATCGAAAGCCACGCTGAGGCCCGTGCCACCGGCCGCGAGCAGTTGCTGATAGCGCTCGTTGGTCTCTCCCGGCGTGCCAAACCCCGCGAACTGTCTCATCGTCCAGAGCTTGCCGCGGTAGCCCGAGGCGTGAATCCCTCGCGTGTACGGAAATTCGCCAGGGTTGCCGAGATCGCGCTGATACTCCAGGGAGGAGATGTCGGCGGGCGTGTAGAGAGGAGCGATGGCGCGTCCGGAGACGGTCGTAAACGGCCCGCGGCGCTCAGCAGGCCGTGCGACGACAGCATCTGGGGTCGCGTCCTTCATGCGTCTCAATTCTATTTCCGAAGGCAGCGAAGTGTGGCACCGCCTTCACGAAACCCACAGATCACTTGAGTTGGCGGCACTGTCAAGTTGAGGCTTCGGGTGGCAGAGTAGGCCGATGATCAGCCAGCCGCCCAGCTATCGCGGATACCGGTTTCCCCCTGCCATCATCAGTCACGCCGTCTGGCTCTACCACCGGTTCGGCCTGAGTTTCCGAGATGTCGAGGGTCTCCTCGCGGAACGAGGTGTCACCGTGACGTATGAGGCGATTCGCCCGTGGTGTCTGACGTTCGGGCTCGACTATGCGCGGCGGTTGCGACGCCGCCGGGGCCGCCTGGGCGACACCTGGTACCTGGACGAGGTATTCGTGAAGATCCAGGGGCGGCAGCAGTACCTGTGGAGGGCCGTGGACGAGGACGGCGACGTCATCGACATCCTCGTGCAGTCGCGACGCAATCGCGGGGCGGCCGCGCGCTTCTTTCGCAAGCTGTTGAAGGGACAGGGTCGGGCGCCTCGTCGACTGATCACGGACCAGCGCCGCAGCGCGATGCCGTCCGTGGTGCACTGCACGCGGCAGTACGAGAACAATCGCGCGGAACGCTCGCATCAACCGACCCGGCAGCGTGAGCGCCAGATGCGCCGCTTCAAGTCGGCCGCCCATCTACAACGTTTCGCGTCGGTGCACGGCGTTGTGCAGAATCTCTTCCGGGTGGGTCGGCACCTGCTCCGGGCTGTTCACCACCGGCTGCTGCGAACCCAGGCGTTCGTCGCGTGGGATGCGGTGACGTGTGCCTGCTGACCGAGCGCGGGCGCACCGCGCCGAGGGGGAGACACGCGCCGTTTTCGCCAACTTGACAGTGCCGTGTAGCGCCATCAAGCGCACCCGCAACGGTACTCCTTGGCTGGATCTGCCTTCCAAATATCAGTCCATGATGTTTCCTCCCATGCATCTCTAGTTCCCACGTTTCGGCGAAATATAACGCACGTTTTATTCGGGGCGACGCAGCCCCCATCACAATACCAATCCCAGACCGTGCCGGCTTTGATTTGGCAAATAATTCCCACGGCCGCTCCCGCCACAAGACACGTGCCCGCGTAGAAGAATCTCACTTTGACGGCCTTGGCGTGGCCGGGCAATCGCATCGAAACAAAATCCGAATAACATTCAACGCGCCTTGAGCCTGCGCTCAGCCGAGTATAGAGAAAACTTTGCGGGGATACTCCGCGTTTGACACAGAGCTCTTTGGAAAACAGAACGCCGACGGCCTGGCCGCAACCAGTCTTCGAATCTACGCTGCCCCGCAGCCACGACTTCTCCGCCTTCGTAACCTTGAACGACTTTCCCGCTGGCCTAATCTCCACTTCGCCAATTTCGAAAGGCATTTCTTTTCCCACCCGTTTCCCCAACCTTACGGTGAGGTCACCTTTGAAATAGTGCCTCTCGATTCTTTCGATGCCAGACTCCATGTCCGAGAGCAGGATCTCGACGACAAAGCTCCCTCCACGAACTGCGAAACCATTTGAATGCGCATCTGCTTGTCTTACTTTGGGTTTCATGTGACTTCATCTCTTTCGTTATTTAGTCGTTGAAACGGATAGGAATTTGAAACCACTTTTTGCCGGGATTTCCATTTTGGCCGTCCCGGTCGGCACCGTTATATCCTAAGCGCCCTTCCGCGTGGGCCGGATGTGTTCGCCTGTATAGCGCAAGCGATACCAGCCGATCCAGGCCGCACGCCGTACAGCGAAATCGTGCAAACCCGCCAGCTAGCGAGCCGCAGCGCAGGAAGTCCCGGAACTCGTGCTCAACGAACCGAGGAAGGCCCTCGCCGTCCCGCAGACTCGCGGCCTGTGTGCGAAAGGTCTCCAGGAAGGTAGCCCACGATAGTACGGGGGGGGAGGACATCGGCATCAGCGCACAATCGCCGGCGTGGTCCTGTGCGGAGAAAAACCCGTTCATCGAGAACGGCACGGATCAAGGGTGGGCCCATGGGTTTTTCGGAGTCACATGGCCACGTCGGTGAATGACAGCCAGTATGTCCAGCCTGCTGCTCATTTCTGCTTACAACCGCCGGGATGGTTGGAGCGGAGGGGCGACGGGCGGGAGGGAGGACCCTGCATCGATGTGACGATGGTCCGGCTGAAGCCGGACACTACGTACACACACTACGAGCCGACGCGCAGGGGGATGAGTTCCTTCGTCTCGCTGGTGGCGCCGGTAGCGGTGATCTCGATCAGGTATTCGCCCGCCGCCATCGCTCCGAGGCCCATGTCGATCTGGTGTGTACCACCGACGGTCGCAGTCGTCACGGGCACATCGGCCATCTTGTCACCACCGCGATTGAGCAGCGCCGCGGTCGGCGTGGCGTTCCCATAGACATCAAACCGGATCAGCAACCGCTCGGTGCGCGAAAACTCGCGGGCGGCGGTCGGCACCGCGTCGGCGTCAGCGGCGATCGCCCGGAAGTCTCTCGCGGTCCGCCCGCGATAGACCCGCGGCGTGCTGACTGCTGCGTCCGGCGACGTCAAATCCGGCACCATGATGGTACGTATCTCCCGGTCGAGCAGCCCGCCACCTGACGGCGTCTCGACAGTCATACGCAGCTCGAGCTCGCCCGGTGTCGCCTCGAATACCAGCCGCTGGGCACCAGATGCAGAGGGTGCGGCTGGCGTGGCCGCAGCCGTGGAAGAAGCCGGCGTCGCATCGGGTGCTCGGCCACGGAACACGAGGTCGCCGTTCATCTTCGCGGCGATGAGCGACACGCCCCCCGGCTCCGGCTGATTGCCGCGTGCGCCGGCCGGCTGCGGGAGCGGCTCCCAGATGAGCGTGACCTGCGTCTTGCCCGACTCACCGCGCGCAGTACCCAGCCACGTCCGCACGTACTTGCCTGCCTGCACGGACGTGGCTATCGAGGCAAGCGCCTGCAGAACCGGCTTCGGTGTGTCAGGTACCACTGTGGTGGCGCGCACGATGTCCGCGTCCGTCCACGCCCAATACCCCTTACGCGCCCGCACGTCCAGGTCGCGGCGATTCAAGCGAACGGTAATCTCATGGAACTCGCCGTCGGTTGGCGCCTGCGTCGAGTTGTACCCGAGCAAATAGTAGAAGCTCGAGTCGCGCACGATCTGCGCAAGGCCCGGCGCCAAATCGTTGCGGTTGACGATGGCGCGGCCGTCGGTCTCGTCGGCCAGCGTGCGTAGCGTGTCCTGCGTCATCTGCAGCGACCGCCGGTCCTGCCGGGGCCCGACCGCCTCGTCGATGCCAAACTCGAAGACCGCCAGCCCACGCGGGTCGAGCGTGTAGATAGCGGCGTTGTTGCGGTTGGCCGCTGTAAAGACCTCCCGCATCCGCGCGTACAGATCCCCCTCCGCGAAGGCGGCTGCAGTTTCCTCCCGCATGTCATTCTCGCCAACCATCGGGCTTCGCGCCCGAGGATTGACCAGTCCACCAAGGGAGGCGTCGGGGCTCCTGAGCTGCGGCGGCAGCATCGCGGTCAGCCCTTCGCTGACGTAGATGATCGCCTTGCGTCCCTCCCGTAGGCCGCCCAGGCGCGTCGCGAGGCCCCGCAGCGCGCCCATCACCACGTCGTTGCGGATCCGCTCGACAACCTCCGTCGGCGCGCGCGAGTACAACTCTTCGGCCCTATTGCGCGGCTCGTAGTTGAACTTGCGCCCCTCGAACCGCTCGATCGCGCGCACGACCGAATCGTGGTTCCGCGTAAAGGAGATCGCGTCAACGGGCGTGAGCGGATACATCAGGCCGACGACGTCGTTCGGCCGGAGCTGCGTTTGTACGAACCGGATCAACGGTTCCTTCACCGCCAGCGAATTACCGAGCCTTACGTGATAGTCGTCGAAAAAGAACACGAACAGCCGCACGTCGTCGCGCGCCAGTTCGACCTCCTCGTCGAGGCGGTTGCGGATCTCGCGCGGAGGCGGCGCGCCCGGCGGCGGGTTGCCGTCGACGCGAATCAACCGGAACTGCTCGATCGTCTGCGGCTCGCCGTCCTCGAACACTTCGAAATCGGCCTCGGTCAGATCCGTGACCGGATCGCCATTGTCGTCGTTGACGATGACATCGACCCGGACGAAGTTGATATCGGCGCGGAATGTCGGCTGCTGGTCTGGCTCAGCCCCAGGCGCGGTCGGCGTCTCTTGCGGAGTATCGCCCTGCTGCGCGTCAGTGCCCTGCTGCACATCGGTCCCCTGGGCGCCGCCAGATTGCTGCGCGGCCCGAGGGCGACCGGTGCCCACGTCGAGCAGGCCGACGGCGACGGCCAGAAAGAGGACGAGCGGCGTGCGAGTCACTAGCATCGATGATACCCCCAAGTCCGGATCTTGGCCTGGCTCCAGGCTCTGGGCTTGGGCTCTGGGCCTTATGCTTAAGTCCTTGCAGGAACCCGATATGGCCCGCGGCTTGACGACGCTCCACGAAGATGAAGCGCTGTTCCGCCACAGCGTGTACGAATTCGCCGACCGTGAGATACGGCCGTTCGTCCGTGACATGGATGAACGGGCCACGATCCCCCGCCAGCTGATCGACAAGTTGTTCGATCTCGGCGTCATGGGGATCGAGATCCCCGAAGCGCAGGATGGCGCAGGGGCGTCGTTCTTTCACGCGGTCCTTGCGGTCGAGGCGCTATCGCGCGTGGATCCGTCGATCGCCGTCATGGTCGACGTGCAGAACACGCTCGTCATCAACGCCCTTCTGCGTTGGGGCGCGGGCGACCTCACGCAGCGGTTCCTTCCCAGACTGGCCGGCGGCACGGTCGGCGCGTACGCGCTCTCAGAGGCAGGAGCCGGGAGCGACGCCTTCGCACTCCTCACCCACGCGTCCGAGAGCCCCGACGGCTTCGTCCTCAACGGCCGCAAGCTCTGGATCACCAATGGCAGCGAAGCCGGCGTCTTCGTGATCTTCGCGACGGTGAATCCGGACGCCGGCTATCACGGCATCACCGCCTTCATTGTCGAGCGAGACTGTCCGGGATTCACGGTTGGCAAGAAGGAAGACAAGCTCGGTATCCGCGCGAGCAGCACGTGCGAACTGCTGCTCGAGGACTGCCGCGTGCCGCGCGTAAACGTGCTTGGCGAGATCGGCAAGGGCTACAAGGTGGCCATCGAGACGTTGAACGAAGGGCGGATCGGCATCGGGGCCCAGATGATCGGCCTGGCGCAGGGCGCGCTCGACCACACGATCCAGTACACGAAAGAGCGCCAGCAGTTCGGGAAGGCGATCGCGGACTTCCAGGCGGTGCAGTTTCAGATCGCGCGCGCCGCGACCGACCTCGAAGCCGCCCGGCTGATGGTCTACAACGCGGCGCGCCTGCGGGACGCCGGCGAGCCCTTCGTGAAGGAGGCGGCCATGTGCAAGCTCTTTTCGTCGGAGGTCGCGGAGCGGGTCACGTCGCTCGCCGTGAACCTCTACGGTGGCTACGGCTTCGTGAAGGACTATCCGGTGGAGAAGCTATATCGCGACGCGAAGATCGGCCAGATCTACGAAGGCACGTCGAACCTGCAGCTACAGACGATTGCGAAACAGGTCCTGGGTTAGCGTCCGAGCTAGTTCAGCGTCCAGAGCGCGAGCGTCGACACGTCCTTGACGAAGATCCCGTTGCCCGAGATGGCCGGCTGCGTCCAGGTTTCGGCCTCGGCAACCTGGTAGCGGCGCAGCGGCTCGAACGCCGTCAGGCTTGCGCGCAGGACGACGAGCTCGCCGTCCTCTTCCAGGCTGAACACCACGTCGCCGGATCGGGCCATCGCCACGTTGCCTGCCTGGCGTCCCTCGGAGGTCCACAAGACTGTTCCGGTGTTCGCTTCGACGGCGTAGTACTGCCCGCTGTTACGGCTCGTGAGGCCGAACATGACGTCCCCCGACAGCACCGCGTTGCTCATGCGTCCGTTGATGTCGGCGTTCTCCCACACGGTCTCGGCGACCCACTGGTCGTTCTGCCGGGCCACGCGGAATGCGGTCGTCGGATCGCCGTTACCCCAGACGATCACCGTCTGGCCGTACTGCACAGGCGTGATCGAATTGGTGAAGTTGCCGCTCGCAAACGGCCGCTCCCAGAGGAGCTGGCCCGTCGCCACATCGACACCCACCAGCTTTCCCTGGGTGATCGTCACGAGCTGGCGCACGCCGCCGAACGTGGCGACGATCGGCGAGCCGTAGCCGGGACCATCGCCGTCCCAGCTCCACCGCACGTCACCCGAGTCGACGTCGTAGGCGGTCAGCGCCCCCTCGTCGTGCCCCCCCACGTGGAAAATCACGGTCTCACCTTCGACGACCGGCGAGAAGGAATGGCTGGTGTACACGGGTACCACGCTCGAGCCGGGTTTCCGCCAGACCTGCTCTCCGGAGGCGGCGTCAAAGGCGGTGACGATTCCGGTCATGCCGATCGCAAACAGTCGGCCGCCGGAAAACACCGGCGTGGATTTCGGCCCCGGTCCGTGCGGCGTCGCAGCGCTGTTCATGGTGAATGGCGCGGGGTACGCCGTGCGCCAGACGACCTCGCCGCTGTCGACGTCAATCGCACTCATCACCTCATCCTCGCCCTGCCGCGAGAACAGGTACACCCGTTCGCCCACCACGAGCGGTGTGGCGTACCCGAGGCCGATCTCGATCTTCCAGCGCTGATTGAGCTGCTCGGGCCAGGTCGCAGGTTCGGTGAAACCCGCGATGACGCCGTCGCGGTTCGCCCCCCGCCACTGCGTCACGTCGCCCGCGGCGCGTTGCGCCTGGTTCACGGCGGTAAGGCCGACGAGCAACAACACGGTGAACATCAACGTCCGACGCATGAAAGCCATGTTCTCCCTCAATTTGCCTGAATGTTGTACGCGCCAAGAATACCCTGATTCCGCAGATACAGCCGTCCACCGCTGATGACCGGGTGCGCCCACGACGGCCATCCTTGATCGGCAATCGTGAAGCGCCCCTTTTCGCGGTAGCCATCCGGCGTCGCCTCTACAAGGCCGACCACGTTGTGTTCGCTGAGGATGTACAGGTGACCATCGGCATAGCTCAGCGATCCCTTGCCGACGCTCCGGTGCCGCCACATCCTCTTGCCGGTGGCAAACTCCAGGCAGGTCAGGATCGAATTGCTGAACCCGTACAGGTATCCGTCGATGAGCACGACGCCGCCGTGATGGTTCTGCATGTCGCGAGTGCGGTAGATCTCCTGCGCCACCACCGCCCCGGCGTCCGCGCGAAGGCCGACGAGCGCCGCACCCGCGCCGTAGGCCGAGCTGTAAAACACCTTGTTGTCGTGAAACACCGGCGTGGCAATGTTCGCCGTGCCATTGGCCGGTGCGCGATTCCGCCACATCAGCTTGCCGTCGGAGGCGCGCACGCCGACGCCTGCCGCGTCCGTCAAGGTCATCACCGTCCGCACGCCACCCACATCGGCCACGATGGACGACGCGTACCCGGCCCGGTCGCTCAGCTCGCTCGCCGTCCAGATGGTCCTGCCCGTCATCTTGTCGAGCGCCACCATCCCGGCGCTGCGGCCGCCGGGCGTGACGATCACCTGATTGCCGTCGACAAGCGGTGACTCGCTGACCAGCCACCCGGGATTGCGGCCGCCGAAGTCCTCAAGGATGTTCCGCTGCCAGACGGCGCCGCCGTCCCGCGCGCGCAGACAGGCCAGGTCACCCCTCTCGGTCAGCACATAGAGCCGATCGCCGTCGACGGTCGGCGTACCCCGCGGGCCGGAACCCCGATCGTTTCTGCCGGAGGCACCGAGATCCTGCATCCACACCAGATTGCCGTCGGCGCGGTTCAGGGCCGACACGACGCTCCGGCCTTCTTGCATCCCCTGGACGAAGATGCGGTCGCCACGCACGGCGACGGAGCCAAACCCGCCGCCCAGATTCGATGCCGACCAGACGCGCGTCGGTCCCGCGTCCGGCCACTGGTCCAGCAGCCCCGTCTCGGTCGAGATACCCGATCGGTCGGGGCCTCTCCACTGCGGCCAGTCGGCACCGGCGCCGGCACTGACACTGCCCTGCCCGCGCAGCCCCACGGCGAACGCCGCGAGGAGTGCCAGGCTGGCGATCGATCCCCACCTCACCATCGTGAACCCCCGGGTCCGCCTAAAGGCGGACACTACGTCCGTCATGTCCGCAATCTTCGCACGTAGCCTCCGGCTTTAGCCGGACTCTCAAAACGTGACTCCCGCGCTGATCCCGAACGTGCGCGGCGCGCCGCTCTCGCCCAGAAACCCCGACGGCGCGAGGAGGGGATCGAAGGGGAGGGCCACCGGGATATAGCGAGTGTCAAACATATTCCTGACCCACCCTTCGGCGAAGACGTACCGGGTGCGCAGGCCGACTCGAACATTGGCCAGCGAGTACGCGCTTTGCCCTGCCGTGTTCAGGTCGTCGTACGCGAACGCACCGTAGCGTGTCACCTCGGCGCGGGCGTACACAGTCTCATCAGCCCCCAGCGCACGTGACAGTTGCGCGCCGACCGTGGCCGTGTAGTCGGGCGTATTGGGAATGTCGTTGCCGGCCACGTCGACGCCACTGGAGATGCTGCCGTCCTTGAAGCGGGCGTCGGTGTACCCGACGGCGCTGAAGAGGTCGAGGCCAGGCTGCACCCGCGCCCGCAACTCGAACTCGACGCCCTTGCTGACGGCGCCGCCGACATTGGCAATGTAGAACTGTGCCGGCACAGCGGGATCCGGCACGTTCAACTGCAGATCGTCCCAGGCGATCCGGAACAGGGCGACGTTGGCCGTCACACGCCCGCCCGCCCAGGCCGTCTTCACGCCTCCCTCGAGATTCCAGGTGTGCTCCTCGCTGTACGCGTCGCGGCCGGCCGGTGACGCGGCGTTGAAGCCGCCAGCCTTGAAGCCGCGACCGGCCGCAACGTACACCATCCGTTCGGGCTGGAGGCGCACGGCGACCGACAGCTGCGGCGACACGTTCGAGAAGCTCTCCTCGGGTGCCACGAGGCGCCCGGGCTCGATCGCCGGCGAGAAGAACGTGTTGAGCGAGGCCTTCTTGTTCTCGTGGTCCACACGCGCCCCCACCGCCACATCCACCCGGTCGTCGAAGGTCGCCGTCGTCTGGCCGTAAAAGCCGACACCAACGTCGTCGAGCTTCGACTGCGGCGCGTGCTGGCTGATCGGGAAGCCGAGGAACGGCGAGAGCACGAACGGCGAAAACGTATTGACCGCGTCCTGCTCGTAGTTCTGGGTGAAGACAAACACGCCGGCCTGCCATTTCAACGGCACCCGGTCCGAGAACCGCAGGGGGGCACCGGCCGCGGAGGCCACGCGCACCTCCTGTGTGAACTGCACGCTTTCCTCCGTGTTGTCGCGCCTCAGAAGCGGGAGCGCCGTGTAGTCCAGGTCGGTCGCGTCCTGGGTCTTCCACCGCACGAACCCGGTAGTCGTCGAGAGGGTTATCCGGCCGCCGGCTCTCCGCGTCAGCAGTGTGGTCGCCGTCAGGTCGCGGTCGGTGTGGCCCTCGAAATCGCGCGAGACCTCAAAAGGGTTATTCCGGAGCCCACCAAGGTCGCTCAGCGCGAAGTCGCCGTCGCGCGCGCGCTCGCCCGTCACGATGAGACGCGTCTCCCACAGGCTCGACGGCGTCCAGAGCACCTGCCCCTTGCCGGTCAGCCCTTCACGAGAGTCGACGTCATGACCCGTGACGCGGTTACGCGTGAACCCGGCGCGCCGCCCGTAGCCGATGGAGCCGCTGATGCCGACGCGACCCGCGACAAGCGGCCCGGACAGGCCGGCGCGGACGTTGCGCGAATCGAAATTGGAGAGAGGCACCGACAGGCTGCTTGTCCACTCGGTCAGCGACGGCCGCATGCTGCTGACGTTGATGACGCCCGCGAGCGTGTTCCGCCCGAAGAGCGCGCTCTGCGGGCCGCGGACGAACTCGACCTGCTCGACGTCGAGCAGGTCGATGCTCGACGTGTTCGAGTTGAGCTGAGGGACGCCATCGAAATAGGTCGTGATGCTCGGGTTCGCCGGACTCGAACCGACGCCGCGAAATCGCGGGTTGCTCAGCTTGCGCGCGGTGAAATCCGAGAACTGCGTGTTCGGCGAGTAAATGGCCGCGTCCCGGACGAGGACGACGCCGGCATCGGCCAGCCCCTCGCTCGACACCGCCGTGACGCTGACCGGCAACGTCTGCGCGTCTGCCGGCTCCTTCTGGGCGGTTACCGTCACGGGGAGCAGCTGAAAGGGGCCGACCTGGGCCGCTGGCGTGCCTTGAGCCCCCGCCATCATCGGCATGAGCACGAGAAAGCCGGCCACGAGGGTCGAGCGCGCAATCACCGATAGGTGCATAGACGCCATTATGGCAGCGAGCCGGGCCTACGGTACACGCGGGGCAAACGCCCGGCGCCGGATCCACGGAAGGTAAACACGACCACCGAGGTTGGACGTATATTCTCGTAATGTTCGCTGAGCATCATTACAAACTGGCGTGGTTCACTCTCGAAGAAGCGAAAACGGACGCCAAGCGGACTTACCATCCCGGACAGAACGCTGGACGGTGGGCGTCATCCTGATGCTTAGGCCGTTTTTGAAAGGATCTTGTCCGTTGGTGGCCGCGGCCGTTTTGCTGCTGTCCTGTTCGAGGACGTCGGTCGGTAAGTGGGATCATTTGCGAGACGACCTCTATGTCGGAGGCATCGAGGTCAACGAGCCGGACAAGAACGTGTGGCATGGTGCGCTTGAAGAGGAAGGTCTCGACACCATCTCGATGACCGTCTACGCGCGGCACCAAGCGTGGAATGGAGCTGAGTTCAACAGCGACGCTGACCCTGCGGTTTTGACCAACGAGATTCTGCAGCCAAGAAGCGAGGCCTCAAGATTGTTCTTATATTGAGGGTGGCCCTCGAGCATGCGCTCGAGGAGAACCTGTTCTATTGGCACGGCATGATTCACCCTAGGAGTGATCAGCAGATTGAACAGTGGTTCGAGAGCTACGGGGAGTACGTGCTCGACTTTGCGGAAATGGCAGAAGCTCAAGGGATCGATGTGCTGGGTTTAGGTAGCGAGCTCAACTCGCTTTCGTCGACGACCCAGGTCACTGAGTTACCACCCCTGGAGGAGTACTTCTACAACCTCGAGAAGCAGGCGCGGGAGAATCAGCGGGCAATAGCTGCGGCCACCGAAGCCGGAAAAGATGGCGAGGAGTTGGACGGCCATCTCAAAGCCGGCTGGGGCAAGACCTACGATGAGCTAGGCGTGTTCCTCGACGAACGCATGACGGCGAACCGCAGGTGGTCAGTAGAAGTCACTTACGATGCTGACTTAGGGCGCCTCAATGCACGCCGAGCCTTGCTCGACTCGAAGTGGCGCGAACTGATCGCCAAGGTCCGAGCCGTTTACAGCGGCAAGCTCACCTACGCGGCCAACTTCGACCAATACGACCAGGTCTCCTTTTGGTCTGAGCTCGATTTGATTGGCATCAACGCCTATTTCCCGCTGCGGAAGTCTCTTGAGGTGAGCGAGATCGGGCTTGAAGCTACTTTTCTCGAGTCCTGGCGCGGAATCTTGGCTGGGATTGATCAACTGCGTGAGGAGAGGGGGCTTCAAGCGATTCCAGTTGTGTTCACCGAACTCGGCTACCGCACACGGGAAGGCTCCAGCCTCGACCCGTGGGCCGTGGATGGTTTTGGTGTCGTCGGAGCAGAAGGTGATACGGATCTTGTTTTGTGGCGAGATCTTCCAGAAGACTTGAACGAGCGCGCAGTTGCCGTTCGCGCTCTGCGGCTCGCCAGTCGTGAGCGGCCGGATCTGTTGCAGGGAATCTTGTACTGGAAATTGTCGAGCCTCGATGAGCACCGGGCAATTGAGCCGTTCGTGGCGATCTTGGGTTCGGGGGATCCTCTAGTGCCAGAGCTGCGCGGCTTTCGCGGGCCTGTATCTGAAACATCTGTCGAATAGTTCAGCGGAGCATGGAAGCATGACCGAGGTCCCCGTAGTGGAGCACCACATAAGTCGATGATCCCGACCTTCACCCGACCAAGCCGGTGGTCACTGGTCCTATAGGTCCGAACTCACAATCGATCTCAATACCTGTTCTGTCACCACGGGGTCAGACCGACGCCGGTGTGGTCATGTGCGGAGAAAAACCCGTTCATCAAGAACGACATGGATCACGGGTGGACCCAGCGGCCCAAAGGTGTAGAACGGCGCTTCATCGCACCATTTGGACGTAATATTGTCCCTATGCCGAAGAAGTTGCATCTCGCTGCGGCGATTCTCCTGACCCTCTCTATCCCGGCGACGGCGCAAGGGCCGCAACGCGTGGCGATTGGCGACTGGCCGGAGATGCGCGGACCCAGTCGCGACGGGGTCTCGCTCGAGACGGGCCTCGTCGACACGTGGGCGCTCAACGGCGAGAACTTCCTCTGGCGGGTGCCGTACGGCGGCCGGTCCGCACCGATCGTCATGGGCGACCGCGTCTACGTGCAGAACCCGGCGGGACGCGGGGCCGACCTCCAGGAGCGCGTCATGGCGCTCGATGCGAATACGGGCGACCTGATCTGGGAACACCGGTTCAGCCTCTTCCAGAGTGACGTCCCGAGCCACCGTGTCGGCTGGGCGTCGCCGGCCGCCGATCCCGAAACGGGCAACATCTACGCGTTGAGCGGCGGCGCCCAGGTCATCGCGCTCGACCGCGACGGCGAGCGGCTCTGGGATCGCTCCTTCGGTGAAGAGTTCGCGGCGTTCACGACGCACGGGGGCCGGACGATGTCTCCCGTGGTGGATGGTGATCTGGTGATCGTCAGCGGAGCGATGTCCAACTGGGGCGCTATGGCAGGACGCGCCCACCGCTTCATCGCGCTCGACAAACGCACCGGAGAGGTGATCTACGTCGCCAACCCGGGGACCCGGCCGTTCGACACGGCGTACGCCTCGCCGCTCATCACCACCATCGACGGCATGCGAATGCTCATCGCCGGCCTCGGCAACGGCGGCGTCCATGCCATCAAGCCGCAAACGGGCGAGACACTGTGGAGCTTTCCGGCGGCCAGGCGCGCCATCAACACGGGCGTCGTCGTGCGGGGCAATGACGTGATCGTCTCGCACGGCGACGAGAACCTCGAGGGCAACGAGATGGGGCTGATCGCCGCCATCGACGGCTCCGAGCGTGGCGACATCACGGCGACGAGGTGGGCGGTCACGGGCACCCATTTCGGCTACTCGTCTCCCCTGCTCGACGGCACGCGCGTGTACCAGATCGACAACGGCGGGCGGCTCCGCGCGTTCGACATCGAAACGGGGAACGAGCTGTGGGAAGAGCCGCTCGGCGCGCTGCAGCGGGCGCCGCCCGTGCTGGCCGACGGCAAGATCTACGTTGGTACCGGCGGCGGGTCGTTCTTCATCATCCGGCCGCTTGCGGATCGCGCGGAGATACTGAGCGAAGTCGAGCTGCCGGACAGCACGGATAGCTGCTGCGGCTCCGAGGGCACGCCGGAACAGATCGTGGCCGGCGCGGCTGTCTCGCGCGGCCGGATCTTCTTCGTGTCGAGCGACGCCGTGTACGCCTTCGGTTCCAGGGAACCGCAGCCGGCCAGCGGCTTCGCCGTCGATGAGCCCGCGCAGGCCGGACAGGGCGCGCCCGCGCATCTGCAGGTCTCTCCCACCGAGATGGTACTGGAACCGGGTCAGACGGTGCAGTTGCGCGCGCGACTGTTCGACGACATGGGACGCTTCCTCCGCGAGGAGACGGCCGACTGGGCGCTCGAGGACCTGGACGGCACGGTGGCGAACGGCACTCTTACCGTGGCAGCGGACCCGATGGAACAGGCGGGGACGATCACCGCCACGGTTGCCGGGTTGACGGGGCAGGCGCGCGCGCGCGTCGTGCGGCCGCTGCCGTGGAACCAGACGTTCGACGCCTACGAGGATGGCACCGTGCCGCCGGGATGGGTGAACGCCGCGGGCGCGGCCGCCGTGTCGGTGGTCACGCTCGACGGGAACAAGGTGCTGCAGAAAGCCCCGCTCGGGACGATCTTCAAGCGGGCCCGCGTGTTCTTCGGCCCCGTGACCTGGTCGAACTACACCTTCCAGGCGGACGTCCGCGCGGCCGAGCGGCGTCGCCAGATGGCCGACGTCGGCATCACGGCGCAGCGGTATTCGCTGGTGTTGTACGGGACCAACCAGCGCCTCAAGCTCGAGCCGTGGGAGCCGGAAATCGAGCGGACCGTCACGGTGCCGTTTACCTGGACGCCGGACACGTGGTACCGCGTGAAGCTGCGTGTCGAGAACCTGCCGGACGGCCAGGTGCGCGTCCGCGGAAAGGCCTGGGCGGTTGGCGAGACCGAGCCGGCTGACTGGATCATCGACCGGACCGATCCGATTGGTAACCGCGAGGGATCGCCAGGACTCTTCCTCGACGCGCAGTTCGGTGCGTACCTCGATAATTTCGTGCTGACCGAGAACCAATAATTATGTATAGCCACTCCGTCGGACGAGGTTTCTTCACGGCGCTCGTCGCCGCGGCGCTTCTAGTGGGCGGCGGCTCGCTTTCACCCGAGCGGCTGGCGGCCTCCGATCCGGGCACAGGCGACTGGCCGATGTGGGGCGGCACACCGGACCGCAACATGGTCTCCAACATGACCGGGTTGCCGGCGGAGTGGGACGTCGAGACCGGGACGAACATCAGGTGGGTCGCCGACCTCGGCTCGCAGAGCTACGGTAATCCCGTCGTGGCGGACGGCATGGTGTTCGTCGGCACGAACAATGAACTCCTGCGCGATCCGGACCAGCCGGGCGACCGTGGCGTGCTCATGGCGTTCCGCGAGTCGGACGGCGAGTTCCTCTGGCAGCACGCACATAGAAAGCTCGAGTCCGGGCGCGCCAACGACTGGCCGTTCCAGGGCATCGCCTCGTCTCCGCTGGTCGAGGACGGCCGGCTGTACTACGTCAGCAACCGCGGCGTCGTGCTCAGCGTGGACACCCAGGGCTTTCGCGACAACGAGAACGACGGCCCCTTCACCGACGAGGAGCTGACCGGCCAGTTCGACGCCGACGTGATCTGGTCCTTCGATATGATGGAGGAGGTCGGCGCCTATCCGCACAACCTCTCGAATTCGTCGCCCGTCCTGTGGGGCGACCTGATCTACGTGAGCACGTCGAATGGCCAGGATGAAAGCCACGTCAACATCCCGTCACCTCGTGCGCCGGCGATCATCGCGCTCAACAAGGTCACCGGCGAGCTGGTCTGGGAGGACAACTCGGTCGAGGACCGCATCCTGCACGGGCAGTGGTCGACGCCGACGGTCGGCATGATCGACGGCGTGCTCCAGGTGATCTCGGCACAGGGGGACGGCTGGGTACGGGGATACGAGGCCGAGACCGGCACCAAGCTGTGGGAATTCGACAGCAATCCCGAGGATTCGGTCTGGCCGCGGACCCGGAACGAGCTCATCTCCACGCCGGTGATTTTCGAAGACCGCGTCTACATCGCCAACGGCCAGGACCCCGAGCACGGCGAGGGCGTCGGCCATCTGTACGCCATCGACGCCACGTTGCGCGGCAACATTACCGAGACGGGCGCCATCTGGCATTTCGAGGAGATCCGCCGCTCGATTTCAACCGTCGCCATCGCCGACGGGCTCCTCTACATCGCCGACTTCAGCGGTTACTTCCACTGCCTCGACGCGGAAACCGGCGAGTTGTACTGGACGCATGACCTCTTCGCAGCCGTGTGGGCTTCGCCGCTGGTGGCCGACGGTAGGGTGTACCTCGGCGACGAGGACGGCGACGTCGTCATCATGGCGCACGGCAGGGAACCGGAGGTGCTGGCCGAGGTGAACATGGGCAGCGCCGTCTACGGCACCGTCGTGCCCGCTCATGGCACGTTGTTCCTGAACAACCGCAGCGAGCTCTTCGCGATCGAGGTGGAGTAGGCTGAGCCTCGACACCTCGCCTTCACGAACCGCCATGTTCTCCATGCGGATACTCCTTCTCACGCTGCTTCTCGCACTGCTCCTGGCGGGTGACACACAGCCGATCGCCGGGCAGGCACAGCGGGGCGCGCCCGCGAACGAGTGGCGCCAGTTCCGCGGCACCGCACGCCTCGCCGGCGTGTCCGCCGCCACCCCGCCCGCCACGCTCAAGCTGTTATGGACCTACGACGCCGGCGAGGTGATCGACTCCTCGGCCGCCATCGTGGACGGCGTGGTCTACGTGGGCGGCGGCGATGGCGATCTCATTGCGCTCGACCTCGAGTCCGGCACGCTGCGCTGGACATACACGACCGGCAACCTCATCGGTGAATCGTCTCCGGCGGTCGGTCCCGACACGGTGTACATCGGCGACCTTGGCGGGATCGTGCACGCCGTCAGCGTCAGCGACGGCGCCGGGCGCTGGACGTTCAAGACCGATTCGGAGATTAAATCGTCCCCGGTGCTGGTGAACGACATCGTGCTCATCGGTTCGTACGACGGGCATCTCTATGCGCTCGACGCGCGCACTGGCGAGTTGCGGTGGAAGGTCCTCACGATGGGCCAGGTCCATGCCACCCCCGCCGTGCAGGACGGCCTCGCGTTCATCGCCGGCTGCGACGCCGTCTTCCGGGCGATCCGCGTGACCGACGGCGAGGAGATGTACCAGATCGATTCCGGTTCCTACACCGCGGCATCGCCCGTCGTCGCTGGTGACCGGGCGTATTTCGGGACCTTCAATTTCGAGGTGCTCGCGCTGGATCTGACGAGCCGCGAGATCGCCTGGCGCTACGCACAGGACGACGCGCGATTTCCCTACTACTCCTCGGCCGCGCTCGACGGCGACCGTGTGATCGTGGGCGGGCGGGACAAGGTGGTGCACGCTATCGACGCCGCCACCGGCGAACCGGCATGGACGTTCGCGACGCGGGCCCGCGTCGACTCGTCCCCTGTCGTGGCGGGTGGCCGCGTGTACATCGGATCCGGCGACGGCCGGCTCTACGTCCTGGACGCCGCGTCAGGGAAGAAGATCTGGGAGTTCGACACCGGCGCCGGCCTCACCGCGTCCCCGGCTGTGGCCGACGGCAAGGTCGTCATCGGCGCCCAGGACGGTCGCCTCTACGTCTTCGGGTAGAACCGGTTTCAGAACCTCGTAGCGGGTGGCCGCGAACGGGGCCGCCCCGTTCGCGCCGCAGGCGCCTTCCCCGTGAGGGTGCGTTTGGCGCCGAGCACGAATGGGGCTGTCCGCGGTCAGGACCCGCCTGGAGGTTACTCGCTCACCAGCACGAGTTGAAGATCTTCGCCGACGGCACCACCGTCGCCTTGCACTTCCCCATCCACTCGACGAAAGCCCCGAAGTCCTTCCAGCTCGCCTGGGCCTGTGCGAAGTGGTCGGCCACCCCGGCCTCGCTTTCGTAGATCTCGTTCAGGATGAAACAGGTGTTGCCGGTCGTGCCAGAGTTCGGATCCAGTGGGTTCTTGAGTTCCGCTGCCTTGGAGACGTCGTAGCTGAGCAGAGCCTTGTCGCCCGTACGGTGATGCGTAGACTCGATCCAGGGACCATGGCTGCGAAAGAGCCGGTCGCCCTCTGCCACCTGGTCAGCCGAGGCCGTGATCGTGAAGAGGAGCTGAATCTTGCCGTGGTGAGCCATCCGTGATTCTCCTTTGTCAGTATCGTTAGTCAGTTCTCAGCCCGTCGCCAGGCAGGCCAGAGATCCTAAGGGCTTGTCAGACAATTACTGACTTTTGTGTTCTCGGAGCAGCGGGATGGATCGTGTAGTTCCAGTCGCCGTGAAAGCGATGCCGCTCGAGGCGTACCGTCGCCAGCTGCGCATCGGTGACGGTGATGCCACCCGGGTATGGGCCGCGGTCGAGTTCCGACCGAACGCGGAGTCCGGACCGACTGTGCGTCGAGCCAATGAGGCTCACGATCGTGGCCAAGTCGACGAGTGGGGTGCCGCGCCAATTCATCGCGATGTGCGAGAACACCCGATGCTCGATCTTGTTCCACTTGCTCGTACCCGGCGGAAAGTGACAGACCGTGATCACCAAGCCCGTCCGATTGGCCAGACGCGGCAGTTCCCACTTCCACAACCGGAGGCGCGCCCCGTTGCTCCCGCCTGCATCCGCCGTGATCAACAGCGACTGGGCTTGTCGATACGCCGGGCGACCCATGTGCTGCCACCAACGCTGGATCGACCGTACCGCGAAGCTCGCGGTGTCGTGATCGATCCCGACACGCACCCAGCCTTCGTTGCGATGCAGATCGTAGATGCCATACGGAATGGCCTTCCCGCCCGTGGTGGCGGTGGCCGGGATCACGAAGTCGTGGACCTGTACCCGCTGCGGCGTCTTCGCCGGGCGCCAAGTGCGGCCCGCGTTCTTGAACGCGCCGACCAGCTCCTTCTTCTTGGTGTCCACCGAAATCGTCGGCTGCTGTTGCCGTTGCGCGCGTCGCACGCGCCGGGCGATGTACCGAAACTGCGCGTCCCGATCGACATGCTGGCGGCCCTCACGAGTCTTGGCGTTGCCCTGCAGGCTGTAGCCCAGTCCGTGCAACAACTCGGCGACCACCGTGTGGCTGACGCGGTGGCCCAGACCGTCGAGCGCCACCGCCAACGTCCGTGCGCTCTGGCACGTCCACCGCAGCGGCGAGTCGGGATCGCCGGGGGCGGTCGGCTCGACCAACGCATCCAAATCGCGCAGCAGCGTCGCGTCGAGATCGATCGCGCGCTTGCGGCCGCCGCCCGCCCTTCGCGTCCGGCCGCCCGCGAGCGGCTCGTCCGCCGTCAATTCACGCAAACCGCGCTGGATGGTCGATGTCGCGATACCCGTGGCTCGGGCGACCAGCGCCGTGCCGCCATAACCGATCGCCTGGGCCTCAGTCGCCGCCCACACCCGGCGCGATCGCTCCGTGAGCACGGGCGCCAGCGCTGCATGCTTTGCCCGCAGGGTGGCCACCTCCACGGGCGCAGCGTACTACTCGCCGATCAACAGTACAAGCAGTTATTTCCTTACAGGCTCTAACACGCGCTCACCCCACCTTCGCGCGGAGAAACAGCGCGTTGTAAATCATCGACGGGATACAGATATCCGTCGTGCTCACCAGCAGCGCGACGCTGGTCAACGCACCACCCAGCACGTACCCCAGCATCAGGCGACCGGACTGAAACGCCAGCGCCGTCGCGACCAGCCAGACCGCACCAAGGCCGCACGCGAACCGAGTCTGTGCCCCGCGCTTCGGCAGCGGTCCAGTCCCCCTCAGGTGGCGGATGCCGTGGTTGTAGATGAGATCGAACGGGTGAACAGGGAACAGAGCCGCCAACGCCGCGATCGGCGTCAAGATCCACAAGATCGTCGGAGAGGCCAGTACCGTGCCAGACGCCGCCAGCAGGGTGCACCCCCCAAAGGCCATCCGAAGCCACGGCGCCACCGGCGCAAGCGTGGCATCGTCAACACCCCCGAGCCCCTGGACGTTCAGCCGCTTCCGTGTCCGGTATGACAGCGTGTTGGACATGCAACGTTTCCCCTATTTCAGACGCTTTGTGCCGTTCTGTTGGCCCAACGACCAAGCTCAGCTGCGGACAAGCCGCGTAGCGGGTTGGCCGTCAGCTGCGGGGATGTCCCGTGCGCTGTTGAAACTCGGCGGCGGCTCGGTTGAGATTCTACGCGACGTTCGCCACTGAGCCCCCGATGCCGAGACGTTGATCACGCGCCCGCAGGGCCGTCACCAGGCGGGGCATGTCAGCGCATCCCTTGACGCGCCTGAAACCCTTGACGGCTTCGAGGACACCGGCCGCCACCCACCGCAGCATCATCTGTCCGCCACGCCACCGTTTCACGTTCCGCGTCACGTGGCGGGTGCGGCTCAGCAGACTCTCGGCGGCATTCGTGGTCGCGAGCGATCGCTGGAGTCGCGCCGAGAGGTGCAGCGTGAGGACCGTCAGGGTCTCGTCGAGTCCTTCGCGCACGCTGCCGGCGGCGCTGGGATAGACCTCGTCCAGGCGCGTGGCGAGAGTGGTGAGCAGCTGCGTCGCCGTCTTCACGTCGGTCGCCAGATAGGCGCGTCGCACGATCGCCTGCACCCACGGTCGCTGCCGCTCCGGTAGGTGGTCCAGGATGTTGCGGAGCTTGTGGACCTGGCACCGCTGGATGAGCGCGGCCGCGCCGAAGACCGCCCGCGTGGCTTTGTGCAGGGCCGGCGCGCCATCGAGGATCACGAGCAGGCTGCGGTCGGTGCGCAGGCCCCGGCTCTGCAGATTCGCCAGCAAGCTCTGACACACGGCGGTGTTCTCGGTGGCGCCCTCCCACAGGCCGAGCGCGTGTTTCTGCCCGTCTGCGGCGATCCCAAGGGCCACCACGAGGCAGTGCTCGCCGATATGCACGCCGTCGATGAGCAGCGCCACGAGGTCGAGACCGTCCAGCGGCGCGGATTGCCACGCCCGGAGTTGGGCCGTGGTCTTCGCCACGAATCGCCGGCTGACGCTGCTCTTGCTCGTGCCGCGACTTACGACCCCCGCCGGCACCGACTCAAGACTTCGCGCATAGTGACGGGTCGCCACGCCCACCAGCATCTGCTCAACGACGCGGCGATTCAGGGGATCGGCCTGGGCCACCGCCTGGAAGGTCGGCAGCGGGACTTCGCGGCCCTCGGCCCGCACGCGGGGCCGCTGCATGGCGACCTTCCGGCCCCCGAGGACGACCTCGCTGGGCACGGTGCCCGCCCGCGAGGCGTGGCGGTCAGCATGATGAGCGTACCGCGGGCCGCACAACGCCGTGCGGTCCTCCTCGAGCAGCGCATCGAGTACCTGGAGACCTGACTGCACCATCAACGCGAAGAGCGCGGCCTTCGTGTCCTCCAGGACGTCCACGAGCGGGAGGGATCGGACGGTGGGAGATTCAACAACGCGAGACGGGCCGGCTGTGCGAGACTTCTTCATGGCGGCTCCTTTTGTACCGCCACGGATTTCTTGGACAGCCGGGTGAGTGTATTCACGCGGCCGTGGTGAGCGCAAACGCGCGACGGACGCCGGCGGGTGCGCGGAAGCCGAGTCGCTCGATCAACCACTGCTGGTTATAGGTCTCCTTGAAGGTGCGCAGCGCCTGCTGCAAGTCCTCGACATCCGTAAAGTGGCGCACCCACAGCAGCTGTTCCTTGAGGGTGCGGAAGAACCGTTCGATGCAGCCGTTCCCCTCGGGCTGGCGGACGAAGGCCGGTGATGACACGATGCCGAGGAACCGGAGCTCGGCGTGAAAGTCGTTGCTCATGTACTGACTGCCGTGGTCGTGGCGCATCGTGAGCCCGCTCGCCACGCCGGCGGCCATCGTCCCGAAGTGATCTCGGACGCCCTGGCGCACCGGCTCCAACGCCTCGAAGCGCGTGCCGGACTTCGCCGCGTGTAGTCCCACACATTCGGCCGTGCAGTGATCGATCGCCCCGACGATCGTGACGTGGCCGTCCGCCAGCGTCACGGTGGCCGTCGCATCGGTGCCCCACATCACGTTGGGACTGGCGGTGACGATGGTGCCGTCGTGGGGACGGGCGGCGACCGGCGTGGGCAGCCGCGCAGGGCCGAGCAAGTCGGCAGCGCGCATCACGACCAACGTCCGACGTTTCGACGTGCGCAGCCCCTGCACCCGCAAGCGCGCCCAGATCTTGCGGTGCCCTTCGCCGTGGAACGGACTCGCGGCGATCACGGCCCGGACCGCGGCCGTCAGCGCCGCATCCGACTGGGGCGGCTTGGGTCCGCGCTTGGCCACCGGCGTCGGCCGGGCGCGCCGGGTCCGTTGCGCGTAGACCGTCGAGCGCGGCACCTGCCACACGCGCGTGACGCGGGCGATGCCGTACGGCCGGTGGGTGGAGGGCGAAGTCTCGTGACGCATCGCTTCGACCTCCACCAGCCCAAAGGGCGGCCGGCCTCCAGGTGTCGAATCTTCTCGGCCAGCAACGCCTTGTCGGTGGCGAGATCCGCCACGACGCGCTTGAGCCGCCGCGTGTCCGCGCCCTCGACGGCGACCTCGCGATGCTTGAGGCGGGCCTCACCGCCGGCCACGAAGTCGTCACGCCACTGCGAGAGCTTCGCCGCCGTCACGCCATGGCGACGACTGAGGCTCTCGAGTGATTCCCCCTTGAGGACCTCGATGACCACGGAGACTTTTCGTCGCGCGGACCACCGCCCCGTGCCGACGAGCGCCCACGAGGCTGAGGCCTCTGCGGTCGCCCTCCGGGCTCCCTCCGAGGCCTCAGCCTCGTGCTGTTTTCCCTTGGACATAACTCATTCTCCTTCTCGCAGAAGGCTGTCCAAAGAAATCGTGGGGCGCGGGAATGGCGGCTCCTTTGCTGTGAGGCGTGTTGCCTCGGTTTGGTCACCACTCGTCTATCACGAGCAGTGACGGAGCCGCCGCTTCAATTTTCAACAGTCAGTGGGACATCCCCGTCAGCTGCAGCGCCTTGCTAGATGGCTCTCTCGCGTTGGGTAGTTCTGATTATTCCAACTGTTGAGAATAAAACCGCCAACACCCACAATATTGGTCCTAACACACCAGGCACCAACGGCGCGTGGCCTGGAATTAGGATAAACGCAATAAAGCCGATATCGGCTGCGCTAACGACAACGAGATTGAGCCAGTACCCTAGTACTACTTTGTCAGATTTGCAGTTTGACGTCTTTGAGCTTGAGCATCCACTTCAGGTAGTGCGGTTGCGTCATGAAGAAATGGGCGGTCAGCACTTCCTGGATGATGGCGCGGACGCGCGGCAGCGTGAGATGTGTCTGTCCCCGTCGGCGGCGTTCCATCTGGAGAAAGCTGTAGGCGAGGGCGGTCAGCGCCACGTGACGTTGCCAGCCCGGCAGGCTGCGGCCTTCGAAGTGGTCGAGCCCAATCTCGTCCTTGAGCTCCTGGTATTGCTGCTCGATCGCCCAGCGCTGATGCGCGAGGCGCACGAGGCCGCGCAGCGCGGTGGTGGCGGGCAGATCGACCAAGTAGTACTTGGTGACAGGCGTTGCGCCGAGGTCGCGTTGACACAACAACCACACCTCGGGGGCGAGCCGTCGGCCCTCGCGCCAGTCGTGGGCGGGCGTGACCCGTACGGCACAGAAGCGGGCGCGCCACGGGGGATGCGTGCCGTTGCGCCACGACACGAGCCGCCACTGGCGAGGCGCTTGCGTGGCGGCCCAGGCCCGCGCTTCGACGGTCTGTGTACCGACCGGTAGGCCGTGCCGCGTGCGCGGACGGCCGCGGCCCGTCGGCGGCGGCGGCGTCTCGAGGGCCGGCGTTCCACGGAAGACCTTGAGATCGGACGACACCCCCAACGCGTAGGACAGTTTGGCCCGATGCAGCGTTCGCCGCCGCGTGGCGTTGTCGCCGAACTCGGCATCCCCCAACACGGCGGTCACCGTCACGCCCGCGGCGCGTACTTGTCGCAGCAGCGTGAGGGCCAATTGCCACTTGGGCTGAAAGCGCACGCCGGCGGGAATGCGGGCGCGGGTCCGTTGGGCAGCGGTGAGCCACGTCTCCGGCAGATAGAGCTGCGCGCCCAGCATCCAGGCGCGCGTCCCCGTCCACAGGGCCACCGTGACGGCCGTTTGGCAGTTCGCGATTTTCCCGCGTGCCCCGCAGTATTGCCGCGCCACGCTGACCGACGCGGTCCCTTGCTTGGGAAAACTGGTGCCGTCGAGGATCAACACGCCGGTCCGCTCCGGGACCCGCGCCCGCAGCTGCTTCCACACCGTCTCGGCGTCCCACGGCGCATGCGTGATGAAGTGCTGGAACGCCTGATAGGTCCCGGGGTCGCTCAACCGCGCCCACATCGCCTCCATGGACTTGCGGCAACTGTCGTTGAGCAACCCGGCGACGTAGCGCCGCAACGCGCCGCGTTGACTGGCGCGCCCGAAGCCGGCCTCGAACGGCTCCAGCCAGGCCAGCAACCGACGGAGCCACGCGGTCGCGGTGTGATCGAGCACCGCACGGCAGCGTATCGAACTCGCGGAATTTGTACAATGCCCTCAAAAGTGATCGCTCTCGAATCCACTCGGCAATTCGTCAATCTGACAAAGTAGCACTAAGGGCTTGTCAGACAATTACTGACTTTTGTGTTCTCGGAGCAGCGGGATGGATCGTGTAGTTCCAGTCGCCGTGAAAGCGATGCCGCTCGAGGCGTACCGTCGCCAGCTGCGCATCGGTGACGGTGATGCCACCCGGGTATTGGCCGCGGTCGAGTTCCGACCGAACGCGGAGTCCGGACCGACTGTGCGTCGAGCCAATGAGGCTCACGATCGTGGCCAAGTCGACGAGTGGGGTGCCGCGCCAATTCATCGCGATGTGCGAGAACACCCGATGCTCGATCTTGTTCCACTTGCTCGTACCCGGCGGAAAGTGACAGACCGTGATCACCAAGCCCGTCCGATTGGCCAGACGCGGCAGTTCCCACTTCCACAACCGGAGGCGCGCCCCGTTGCTCCCGCCTGCATCCGCCGTGATCAACAGCGACTGGGCTTGTCGATACGCCGGGCGACCCATGTGCTGCCACCAACGCTGGATCGACCGTACCGCGAAGCTCGCGGTGTCGTGATCGATCCCGACACGCACCCAGCCTTCGTTGCGATGCAGATCGTAGATGCCATACGGAATGGCCTTCCCGCCCGTGGTGGCGGTGGCCGGGATCACGAAGTCGTGGACCTGTACCCGCTGCGGCGTCTTCGCCGGGCGCCAGGTGCGGCCCGCGTTCTTGAACGCGCCGACCAGCTCCTTCTTCTTGGTGTCCACCGAAATCGTCGGCTGCTGTTGCCGTTGCGCGCGTCGCACGCGCCGGGCGATGTACCGAAACTGCGCGTCCCGATCGACATGCTGGCGGCCCTCACGAGTCTTGGCGTTGCCCTGCAGGCTGTAGCCCAGTCCGTGCAACAACTCGGCGACCACCGTGTGGCTGACGCGGTGGCCCAGACCGTCGAGCGCCACCGCCAACGTCCGTGCGCTCTGGCACGTCCACCGCAGCGGCGAGTCGGGATCGCCGGGGGCGGTCGGCTCAACCAACGCATCCAAATCGCGCAGCAGCGTCGCGTCGAGATCGATCGCGCGCTTGCGGCCGCCGCCCGCCCTTCGCGTCCGGCCGCCCGCGAGCGGCTCGTCCGCCGTCAATTCACGCAAACCGCGCTGGATGGTCGATGTCGCGATACCCGTGGCTCGGGCGACCAGCGCCGTGCCGCCATAACCGATCGCCTCGGCCTCAGTCGCCGCCCACACCCGGCGCGATCGCTCCGTGAGCACGGGCGCCAGCGCTGCATGCTTTGCCCGCAGGGTGGCCACCTCCACGGGCGCAGCGTACTACTCGCCGATCAACAGTACAAGCAGTTATTTCCTTACAGGCTCTAACGTTTCGAATCAGCTGCGGGCGCGACGTGGACCATCCGCATCGTGACCGTCAGCTGCATTCGATGGTTAGACGGCGTTGATCAATTTCCATGCTCTCACGTCACGCCAACTCATCCCAGATTGTCCTACTCTCGCCACGCGGGAGAGCTCGTCCAGGCCGGCCGGGGTTCGTAACGCCCCTCAGTCTTCCTGCCGTACGACGATGATTACCTTTCCCTTGTGCTTCGCCTCGCCGAATACCCTCAGAGCTTCCGGAACTTTATCCAAGGCGTAGGGGCCGTCCGTGACGGGCTTCAACTTGCCCGCTTCGCACAGCTCGGTCGTATAGTCCAAGTGTTTGTTTGGTCTCAGGGCGACGATGCGAATCTTCTTTCCGAAGATCCTGGAGATCGTAGGACCCAGAAGTAGAGCCTGAAGCAGGCGCCGTAGAGCACCTCCGACCGTGACGTAGGTCCCGCCCCGGCTCAGGGCACGAACGTAGTCGAATGGTGATCGATTCGTCTTGGTATCCAGAATCAAGTCGTAGCACTCTCCGCGTCGGGTAAAGTCCTCCTGGGTGTAGTCGACGACGTGATCGAACCCCGCCGAGCGCATCGTTTCCAGCTTCTCGGTGCTGTCTACACCCGTCACTTCCACCGCGAATTCTTTGGCGATTTGCACTCCGAGAGTCCCCACCCCACCGCCTGCGCCGTTGATCAGGACCTTTTGCCCGGCTCGAATCTGTCCCTCGTCGATGAGCCCCTGCACAGCCAGCATCGCTGCATGGGGAATGGCTGCTGCCTGGGCGAAGCTCATGCCAGCCGGCTTTCTCTTCACGTCGCGTTCGCGCGCGCAGACGTACTCCGCAAAAGCGTCGAAACCGCATTCGGAGAGATCACCGTAGACTTCATCCCCGACCCGCACCTTTCTCACCGTTGCGCCGACGGCTGACACCCGCCCGGCGACGTCGACCCCGAGGATTCCGACCTTAGGCTTCAACAGCCCGAACAATAGCCGGTATATCCGCGGCTTGCCGGTGACCATCGCCCAGTCATAGTCGTTGACCGAGGCGGCATGCACCTCGACCAAGACCTCGTCGTCCTTTGGGGTGAGTCTTTCCACCTCCTTTAGATCATGTAAGGAAATAACTGCTTGTACTGTTGATCGGCGAGTAGTACGCTGCGCCCGTGGAGGTGGCCACCCTGCGGGCAAAGCATGCAGCGCTGGCGCCCGTGCTCACGGAGCGATCGCGCCGGGTGTGGGCGGCGACTGAGGCCCAGGCGATCGGTTATGGCGGCACGGCGCTGGTCGCCCGAGCCACGGGTATCGCGACATCGACCATCCAGCGCGGTTTGCGTGAATTGACGGCGGACGAGCCGCTCGCGGGCGGCCGGACGCGAAGGGCGGGCGGCGGCCGCAAGCGCGCGATCGATCTCGACGCGACGCTGCTGCGCGATTTGGATGCGTTGGTTGAGCCGACCGCCCCCGGCGATCCCGACTCGCCGCTGCGGTGGACGTGCCAGAGCGCACGGACGTTGGCGGTGGCGCTCGACGGTCTGGGCCACCGCGTCAGCCACACGGTGGTCGCCGAGTTGTTGCACGGACTGGGCTACAGCCTGCAGGGCAACGCCAAGACTCGTGAGGGCCGCCAGCATGTCGATCGGGACGCGCAGTTTCGGTACATCGCCCGGCGCGTGCGACGCGCGCAACGGCAACAGCAGCCGACGATTTCGGTGGACACCAAGAAGAAGGAGCTGGTCGGCGCGTTCAAGAACGCGGGCCGCACCTGGCGCCCGGCGAAGACGCCGCAGCGGGTACAGGTCCACGACTTCGTGATCCCGGCCACCGCCACCACGGGCGGGAAGGCCATTCCGTATGGCATCTACGATCTGCATCGCAACGAAGGCTGGGTGCGTGTCGGGATCGATCACGACACCGCGAGCTTCGCGGTACGGTCGATCCAGCGTTGGTGGCAGCACATGGGTCGCCCGGCGTATCGACAAGCCCAGTCGCTGTTGATCACGGCGGATGCAGGCGGGAGCAACGGGGCGCGCCTCCGGTTGTGGAAGTGGGAACTGCCGCGTCTGGCCAATCGGACGGGCTTGGTGATCACGGTCTGTCACTTTCCGCCGGGTACGAGCAAGTGGAACAAGATCGAGCATCGGGTGTTCTCGCACATCGCGATGAATTGGCGCGGCACCCCACTCGTCGACTTGGCCACGATCGTGAGCCTCATTGGCTCGACGCACAGTCGGTCCGGACTCCGCGTTCGGTCGGAACTCGACCGCGGCCCATACCCGGGTGGCATCACCGTCACCGATGCGCAGCTGGCGACGGTACGCCTCGAGCGGCATCGCTTTCACGGCGACTGGAACTACACGATCCATCCCGCTGCTCCGAGAACACAAAAGTCAGTAATTGTCTGACAAGCCCTAAGTTCCAGGAGGTCAGGGGATCCGTATCGTGAATGGACGATGGCCTTCATCGACGGCGTTGTCCTTGGCTGCATCGCTTGCCTGGTGCTGTAAGTGGCGCCGTCTAACTACTTGTAGACATCTCCGGCGACAGTAGCCACGATCGGGCAGGAACACGCTCAAGTCGTCTAAATCGCTGAACGCGAGGCGATTCTAGCAGAATCAGGGGACCCCACCCTCCCGCGGTTACGTGCAAAGCCGATGCGACAATCGCGCGCCAAATAGACGGAACACGTCGCTTGCCGCCGCCGTCCTGCCCTCGTCCGGCGGCCGTTCGGAGCCCGGCGTATCAGCGCGAAGCCGGAAATCGGCCGGAGCGATTCCTCGCCGCGAGTTCGGTCCGCGCGATCCGTGACGTTTGAATGAACCGTGTCGGTGCATGCCGCGATGGCAGGCGTTCGAAGTAGGCACTACTCGCGGCGGGAGCGGCAGAGTTCGAGCGGCGGTCGATTTCCCGCCGGGCGGAGCCGGCCGCCGGACGAGGGCAGGACGGCGGCGGCAGGTTGACGGCGGCGGGACGGGGTCAGGATAGCGACGAGCTACGAGTTAGTTGGCTCCCTGAAATATGAACTTCTGAATCCGTCTGTTCTCCGGCTCGAGCGGCGTGACTTCCGTGACGTAGAGGTTCCCTTTCGAATCAGCCGCCATGTGGTGGAGCGTACCGAACTCACCCGGCGCCGAACCCCACATCCCGAACGTATCGAGCAGTTCCAGCGTCTTGCGGTCGAACACCATCACCTTCGCCTGGCTCCGGTTGCCCACATACAGGAACCGCTGCTCCGGGTCCGCCGAGAACGCCGTGCTTGCCGCCGTCGTGCCGTTGCCGCACTCCGGCGCCGTGCACTCCCGCCCGATGAACACCTGCGTCACGTACGTGCCGTCCAGCCTGAACACCTGCACCCGCTTCCCGGCCCGGTCCGAGACGTAGACCAGCCCGTCACCGGACACGCGCGCCGCATGCACCGGTTGCACGAACTGTGGAGCGCCTCGTGCGTCCGCGTCGGGCAGCGCCGGATTCGGTGCGGCATCCGCGGGCACGTTGCCGAACGCTCCCCACATCCGCTTGAAGCCGCCGGTGTCTGCATCGAACACGATCACACGCCGGTTGCCGTAGCCGTCGGCGACGAAGAGTTCATTCGTTTTTGGGTAGACGAAGATGTCCGCCGGCCGGTTCAGGTTCTGCGTGTCGCCGTTCCCCTGGCTCTCTCCCGACCGGCCAATCTGCATGACGAACTTCCCGGCCTTCGTGAACTTCAGGATCTGGTGGTCGTTGTCGCCGTTGCCGCCGATCCAGACGTAGCCGCTCTGGTCCACGTACACGCCGTGCTCGGACGAGGGCCATTCATATCCCTGGCCCGGCCCACCCCATGCCTGGACAAAGCGTCCCGCTTCGTCAAACTCCAGCAGCGGCGGGGCGGCCCTGCCCTGCTCCTCCGGGCCCAACGTGCCGGGGCGCTGCAGTACCCACACGTGATCCTGCGCATCGACCGCCACGCTGGCCACCTGCCCGAACTGCCAGTTGTTCGGGATCGTGGGCCACGCAGGGTCCACCTGAAACGTCGGCACCTCGCGAGGCTGCGAAGACTGCGGAAACGCGGAAGCGGCGGCGAGAAACCCTGCGGCGGTGAGGAGAAGAAGTCTCAACGTCCGGCCCTCGATGCGGACCCCCGAGTTGGCCCGAGCACGTCGCTCGCCGCGGCCTGCGCAACGAGCGCGTCTGCGTCGGCCTGCAACAAGAAACCCTGATCCAAGGCTTGTGACACCGCAGTTTTCACCGCCTCGACATACCCGTCGTGACTCTTGTAGCGCTCCTCGAGCGACAGCCGCGGATCGCCGGTCGCCAGACGTTCTACCCTCGTCTCGGCAAACGGAATCATGCCGCCGGCGTAGTTGCAGATCTTCCCTCCGTGGAACCCGTCGGCCACCACGTTCCAGCCGAGATACGTGCCGAGCGGCGCGTCACGCAGCACGACCGGCACGCCACCCAACTCGTTTCCGTCGGCGTCCACCCGTGCCACCTTCATCCTGATCACCTGCTTGACCACAGGCGGGACGTTCGACGGGATCCCCGATCCATCGACGTAGTTGAAATCGGGGCCCCAGTCGTAGTCGAGCATCGGGTTGACCATCCCGGTCGGCGCACCGGGCGGCACGCCGGGGATGACCGGGAATCCCATGGCTTCCCTTGTCGGATCGACCAGGTAGCCTTCTGACATGGTCGGGTATCGGCTCGGTGGTGGAGGCGTGTCGTGCATCACCCAGTTGCGAAAGTGGCTTCGCAGCGCGTTGACCGTTTCCGCGTGCGGAACCGGATTCGACGGAAAGATGCCGCGGCCGAAGTCTGGACCGGGACACCTTGGTGGATCGAGGGGCGTGACACTGAAACCGCCTCTTCCTCCACCGTGCTGCGTGCTGGGGATGTAGTACCGGCGCACGTTGCTCGGGAGCGGAATGTCGCTCTCGGCCGTCGTGCCCACGAAGCCCGGGCTGAGCATCAGACCCCAGGCCTCCGCGGCGCCAAAGTGCTCAACAATCTTCGGGCAGGTCCGGCTTTCCGTGCAGCGATCGAGGATACCCGCCGTCGGCAGACCACGGACCGTGTCAGCCCAGGGCGCCCACCACTGCGGACCTTCGCTCCCGGCCTCGTACAGCTTCAGCGCACCGTCGGGCTGCGCGAACCTGGTATTGAGTGACACCCGCCGGCCCGCGATGATGGGCCAGACGCCGTCATGCACCTGCCGGCCGCTCTCATCCTGATTGAATCCGAGCTGCAGGAACGCCCTCAGGAAATTTCCTGACTGCGAACGGCCCCGGCTGATGATCCAGCTGACCTGATTCGCCAGCGGGTTGGGCGTCCCCTCCTCATCCTGGGTCGCGTTTCGGAGAAAGGAGGCTACGTCGCGGAAGGCCGCATGGCCGATTCCAAGCACCGGGGGATCCTGTGCCGTGAAGACCACCTGATAGAGAAGCCCTGGATCGAAGCCGGTTCGCAGGCAGATCTGCGTCGGGTCCGGCGTGCCCGGGAACGGAGTCGACGCGCTGCATCGGGCCCACGCCCAGTCACCGCTCGGGATCGTGCGGGTCTCGCCGATCGTCCCCTCGATCGTCTCCGACGCGTGCGTGGTCAGCGTCGCCTCGGTCGTCTCGAGGCTGCTCGGTTCGTACGGCACCGGATTGCCGTTCACGAGCATGGGCCGCGAGTCAGGTCCGCCGGCGTTGACGATTCTGCCCAGCACGGGCCCGGTTACCGGCGAACCATCAGCGTTCCTGGCGGCCGGCACGATGACGTAGTCGTTGTCACCGCCTGGCACGGTCCTCCCGGAGCTGTCACCCTGCCATCCGCTGCTCAAGCCGACGTCGCCGCCATGGCGCTCGGCTTCCCCGATGGTGATTCTGCGCCCGCGGTTGGGCACGTCGTGCCACAGCAGGCGGCTGCTCTTCGACATGTCGGTCGGCTTGACCAGAAAGAAGCTGGCGACGTACTCGACCATGCCGTTCTGGTTCCTCGGGGCCAGCCTGATGTCCGTGATGACGCGGTTGCGTGGATGGTTCGGATCGAGCTCGCCGAACGCACGGCCCGCGAGCGTTTCATACTGGCCGGCGCTGCCGAAGGACCGGCCGTCGAACGCCGGCGACACCTTCCTGTCGATGACGATCTTCTTTACCTCGGCCCGCGCGGCGGGTGCCCAGGCGACGAGCGCGGCCACGAGCCAGCAGACCCAGGCGAATCGGCGAAAGGCGGGGGACGTCCTCATGAAACCTCCTGTCCTTTACTGACACCGACGACAGTCAGCTCCGCAATATACCTTGCCCGGGCGGGTTGGCATACAATCGCCGTCTCCAATCCCAGATGATTCAACAAACGAGGCCAAGACGTATGGTGTGGCTGATTTTCGTCGCAGGGGCGGTGTTGGCATGGGGCGCGTACGGCGCGCTGCTCCACCAGGGACAAACGATGCTGGGAAGCCCCTTGAAGGCGCTGCTCTGCGTCGGCGTTGCCTATTTTCTGATCGGCGTCATCGTGCCGGTCGTCGGCCTCAGCGCCCAGGGCAACCTGTCTGGATTCAGCTCCGGCGGGCTCGTCGCCGCGACGATCGCCGGCGCGCTCGGCGCGATCGGCGCCGCCTGCATCATCTGGTCTTTCCAGGTCGGCGGTCTGCCGGTCTACGTGATGCCGCTCGTCTTCGGCGGCGCGCCCATCGTCAACGTCCTGGTCACCATGGCCATCCATCCGCCGAAGCAGCCGCTGAGCCCGCTGTTGTTCCTGGGGTTCGCCTTTGCCTCGATCGGCGCCGCGCTCGTCCTGTACTACCGCCCGACCGCGTAGCTGAGCCCATGGCGGGCTTCAGGCCCGCCTACCGTCCGATGGCGTAGAGATTCCGGTCGGTACGGATGTACCAGCGGCCGTCCACGAGCGCCGGTGAAGCCAGCGTGCGCTCGCTGAGCTGATTGACGTGAAGCAGCTCGAACGTGCGGCCGGCTCGGAGCACGAACGTCTCCCCCTCGTCGTTGGTGAAGAACACCTTGCTGTCGACAGCGACCGGCGAGGCTGAAAACCCTTCCCGTCTTGCGACCCCCAGCCGTCCCTGCCACACCGCATCGCCCGTCCTGGCGTCGAGCGAGGTGACGATGCTCGCCATGTCGTTCACCATGTAGAGCTGCTCTCCGTAGAGAATCGGGGAGGGCACGAACGGGGAGCCGCGAGGGCTCCTCCAGGCCACGTGGGTCTGCGACACGTCGCCGCTCCCGCCCGGCGTGATCGCCATCGTGGGGCCGGCACGACCCGAGGAGCAGAACACCATGCCGTATCCGACAACAGGTGTCGGGATAACCTCGTAGCTCATGCCGCGGCATCGCCACAGCTCGCCGCCTCGATCGGGGTCGTACGCCTGCACCTGCTGCTGGCTGTTGACAATGATCTCGTCGTGCCCGGCGACGGTGATCGCGATCGGCGTGCCCCACCCGTTCCTGGCCTCGCGGGCCGTCCGCCAGATTTCCTGCCCCGTCCGCGTATCGAACGCGGCGATGAAGGAGTCCCGGTACTGATCCTGGTAGAGAATGATGCGGTCCTTGTAGAGCAGCGGAGATCCCGCGGCGCCGTGATACGCCTGGATGGGCCCGAGATCGCGCTCCCAGAGAATCCTGCCGTCGAAATCAAGGGCGAACAGCCCCCGCGCGCCGAATGACACGTAGATCCGCTCGCCGTCGGTCGACGGCGTGGCGGAGGCGTGGCCGTTCTTGTAATGCGCCCCGCGGTCGGTGCGCCCCTCGGGCGCGGCCGTCTCCCAGAGCAGCCGGCCGTCGGAACGGCGATACGCGAGCACCGACACCCGGCGCCCGCCTTCGTACGCGGTGGTGAGGAACACGCGGTCACCCCAGACAATCGGCGATGAGTTCCCGCTGCCTGGAACAGGCGTCTTCCACAGGACGTTCTCGGTGGCCGACCAGGTGTCCGGGTAGCCGCCGCCCGCCACCACGCCCTGACCGGACGGGCCGCGCCATCGTGGCCAGTACCTCGCCCCTTCACCCTCGTCCGCGACCATGCGGACGTCTGGCACCTGGCCCGCCAGGCGCTGCCCCGGCGCTACGTGCACCACGAGCACAACGAGCCCGGCCAGAATCGCAAGGGACAACAGTCTGTGCGTCATCGCAGACCGAACGCCGCGCTCGCTGCTCGATGGTGAAGGCCCGGCCCGTCTCAGCATTGTTCCGCCCTGAACTATTCGGCCCTAAACTATTCGGCTCTGAGGGAGTCGAGCAGCGGCGCGCGTGTCGCCGCTCGCGTCGCCACGACCGACGATAGCAGACCCGTGGCGAACACCGCAAAGAGCAGCAGCGCCCCGCCGCTGGTCAGCGGCAGCCGGCCGCCCCGCTCGGCAATGGCCGGCGCGATCGCGAGACCGGCGCAGAGCGCACCGGCGGCCAGACCGGCGGCCAGCAGCAGCACGTTCTCGGCAGCCGCCATCAGCAGAAAATGACGCCGGCCATACCCGACCGCGCCCAGCAGCGCCAGCTCGCGCCGCCGCTCCAGCGCGTTGCGAAGCAGAACGGCCGCGAGCCCGACCGTGCCGAGCAGCAGACCGAGCCCGCCCAGCGTCTGAAAGGTGGACAGGTACGTGTTTTCGACGCGGTGGAACTCGGCAAGCCGCTCGGACGTGGCTGTGACATCGGCACCGAAATCAACGAGCGCATCCTCCATCTGGCCGGCGACGGCGACCGCGCGCTCCGGCGCGGTCTCGGCGAGTAGAAACCCGTATCCCTGCTGCTCCGGAAACAGGCTGGTGAAGTGCGCCTGCGACATCAGGAGCTCGCCCTGGAAGATACTGTCGCGTAGCGCCGCGACGAGCCGCAGCCGAATCTGCCGGTCGCCACGCGTGATGATGAAGTCCTCGCCGAGCCGGCGATGCAGCACGTAGGTCATCGAGTTCGCGTCGGCAATCACCGGCACGGCCCCATCGGGCTGGTCGCCGAGCAGCAGCAGCCACGGATTCGCGCGCTCGGCATCGTTCGACGCCAGCGACGCCTGGAACGTGAACCGTCCCGCCGCGAGGAAGCTGTCCCTCGGCGCAAGAATGCGGGGGTTTCTCGGCTCGTACAGATTCAGACAGCTCGCGTCGTCTCCAGGCAGCAGGCGAAACGGTTCGATACCGGACGTCTCGAGGTCGAACAGGTTGAGCGCGTCGCGCCCTTCTCGTGTGTTCGGATCGTGAACCACGGGCAGCAGCGTCTCGACGATCAGCGAGTATCCTCCGAGCCCTGACTGCAGGTCCCCGGGAATCGCGCGACCATCGCGCCGGAAAGCATCGACAGAGATCAGGACGAACGTGGCCGACGCGATCACGGCGATCGACAACACGCTGCGGCCCGGACGATAGCTGGCGTTCCGCAGTCCGAGTCGCGAGACGGACCACCACCCGCGACCGCCGAGGGCGTGGCGAACCGGTCGTCGAAACAGGGCGGCACAGAGGAAAAGCGCAGAGGCGAGCAGCAACGTGCCCGCGCCGAAAAAGGCGCCGGTGCGCGCCGCGAGGCCCGCACCGGACGCCCCGAGCAGCGCCACGCCAGCCAGCGCGAGGGCAACGGCGGCCGGCAACTCCCGACCGGCCAGGCGCGAGTTGCGGTGCTCGGCGCTGGCAAGCTGGGCGGGTTCCACCTGCCCGGCTAGCAGGCTTCGTTCCGAGACCCCCGTGAGGCCTCGCAACGTCCACCAGATGCAGACCGCCGCCGTCGCCACGCCACCGATAGCCCCGGCGGCGAGGGATGTCGCCGATACGTGCAGCGTGAGCGCGTCGGTGCCGACCGCATCCACCCACCACGACCGCAGGCCCATCATCATCAGCGCGGCATAGCCGACGGCCAGCAGCACGCCCGCGGCGCTGCCGGCGAGCGCCAGCAGCACGCCTTCCGCCAGGAAGAGCCGGCGCACGTCCGCCGGGCCGAACCCGACCGCGCGAAGCAGGCCCACCTCACGGCTGCGCTGCTCCACGCCGAGCTTGAAGAAGAGCGCCGCCAGGAGCAGTGCGGACACGACGAGAAAGAAGCTGAAGTACACGAAGTACGCGCCGAAGTCGGTCGCTCCTCGCGACGCAGCCAGACCGTCGGCGCGCACGTCGCGGACGGCCATGCCCAGCGCAAGCGGGTCCACGATCGCGCGCAGGCGCTCCGCGTACGCCTGCCGCGCGTCCTCGAGCGGCTGGCCGGCCGCGGGAGCGATGCGGATAGCCGTGAGTGCTCCGTCCCGCGAGCGCCAGAGTCGCTGCCCTTCAACCAGCGGGATGAAGGCCTTCGGGGTCGTCCGGTACTGCTCCCAGTACGCCTCGTCCACGCGACGGATCCGGCGCAGATCGATCGAAAACGGCGGGTCCCAGTCGACGAGCGTCGGCGAATCGCTGATGCCGGGGTAATTGGGGACGAGGTCGCGGTCGCCCGCCTCGACCGGCACCACGCCGGCGACGCGGAACTCGCCTGTACGCGTCACCAGCTGCCCCGGCTCCTCCCACAGGTAGTACTCCATGGTGACCGCGTCTCCGGCTCGGGCCTGAAGTTCGGTGGCCGCCCACTGGTTCAGAACGATCGGAGGCGCCGCTGCAGGCGTGAGGGTGACGGTGGGAGCCGTCGTGGGAGCCGTCGTGGGAGCCGCCGTGGGAAACACTGAGGGGGCCACTGTGCCCAGATCGATCGCGGTCACAAGCGAATACGGGATCTCGAAGTCATCGCGGCGGAGCGTATTGGCGAGGTACGTGAACACCGGGGTACCCTGCATACCGGCGTCCTCGACAGCCTGCGCCGCGGCGGCGGCCCGCGCATCGTCCAACAGGCCCGCGTCGGAGCCGACACTCAGCAGGCCGCGATCGCTCAGGGTCCTGACGCTCAGGCCCAGGTCCTCGAGCGCCGCCTGGCGCCGGACGAACGCTTCCAGCACGGGCACTGCACCGCCCCCGTCGGCCGCCGCGCCGGCAGCCGCGCGATCGGACACGAGAGCCGACCCAAGCGCGGACACGAGAATCGTGTTCACCCGGCTGCCGACTTCGAGCTCTTCCTGCAACTGGGACAGCGGCACGAACAGCGCGCGCACGTCTGCCTGCTGCGCCTCGAGGGAGAATTCGCCCACGTCGGCGGTGGGGACCACCGCACGAACGGTCAGACGAAGCGTTCGGCCGAGATCGTCCTTCCGGCCGTGCACCGACTCCAGCGGGATGTCAGACGGGCGCTGCACGCGGACGAGAACCGTGCCGCCGGGTGGCGTGCCAAGCTCGTCCGCCAGCGCGGGACTGAGGAGTGCCTGACGGTCGTCCGGCCCTGTGACCGTGCCGACGCCATGGAATTGCCAGAACCGGTCATCGACGCCGTACACGCGCACCTGCCCCGCGCGGCGCCCACTGTCCTGTCCGGTCGCAAATCCGGGGACGACGATGAGCGGAGCGGCATCGCTGAACGTCGATCCGAAGGTTTCCGCGGACCGCAGCTCGTCGGCAAGCGCCTCGCGGAAGAACCTCGACGCGACGATGACCTGGTCCGTGCGCCCGAGGCGCTGCACAACGAGGTCGCGAAGGCTCCCGCGGACCGAGTCGCCCACCAGGAGCGCCCCAGCCAGCACGGCGACCGCCGTGGCCACGCCAGCGACGACCGCCAGGTTCGTCCGCCAGTAGTAGGTCAGGCCGCGCAGGATCAAATCCCGGGTGCGCATGGACGTCACGCCGCGCGGCCGTGGACGGGACTCGGCAGGACGGCTGGCGTCTGTTTCGGTCATACGCTCACAAGATCGAGCCTGGCGTCCGCCGGTACCGCCACCCGCAGCGCTCTGGCGCGCGGACGCGCAGCAATCGACGCGCCACCCACGTGCGGTTCCCCATCGACGTGATAGAGCACAGCGTGCTCCGACCGCACCTCAATGTCCACGGCCGGCACAGACGTCACGCCGCGCGCCCTGGCGATCTGGCCCCTGAACAGACGCGGCACCTGCGCCAGTGCCGCTAGCGGCGACCCGGCGGCAACGATCACCACGTCGAGCTTGCCATCGTCCACGCGCGCTGCCGGCGCGATCACCGCACCGTTGCCGTACTGGCGGGCGTTGGCAACAGCAATGAGCATCGCCCGCACATGAAGGGCTGTGCCGTCGGTGACAATCGTATGGTAGTCGGGTTTGTACGTGAAGAGCTCCTGCGCCGTGACGGTGAGGTAGCGGCCGAATCCGCGCCGCACCAGGCCCTCGGCGGCGAAGCGGTGCGCCACCCGCGCATCGAGGCCGATGCCGGCGACGTTGAAGAACAACCGTCCGTCGATTTCTCCCGCGTCGATGCAACAGACACGTCCCTCGAAGGCCGCGGCAAAGGCGCGCCCGGGATCGAACGGTATCCGCAATTCCCGCGCGAGTCCGTTGCCCGAGCCGCTGGGGACCACGACCAGCGTCGCGTCGCGGAAGGCCAGGGCCGCCGCCACTTCGTTCACCGTGCCGTCGCCGCCCCACGCGACCACGGTGGTCACCCCCTGAGCCAGCAGCGCAAGCGTCAGCTCCCTTGCGTGGCCGGGGCGCTCGGTGACCAGCACCTGGGCGTCGAGGCCACGCCCCGCGACCAGAGACGCCGCCCGCTCGGCACGCGCGCGCGCCACATTCCTGCGGCCGCCGGTGCCCGCGATCGGATTGATGATGACGGCGACATGGGGTGGCACGGTGCCTGGGTCAACGTTGGGGGCGACAGGCGCTACTTGCGGCCCCCGATGTTAACACCAAGTTTACGCCCCAGAAATCGCAGCGAAGTTCCCGTCCGATGGCGTGCATCACAAATTGATTAGAATAGGTGGGATGGGCGAGACGCGACTGTGCGTCCTGTGCCGCCGGGACCCGGTAGACGACCGCTGGCAGCCGTTCTGCAGCGAGCGGTGCCGAAACGAGGACCTGGCACGGTGGGCCGACGGACGCTACCGCGTGGCCGGCGATCCCGCGCCCGCCCCCGACAACGAGGCTGACATAGGGTCCTAACCACAAACCGAACCTGACATCTCCGGGAACTGATCCGCTTATGGCCGACACGCTTACGATTACCGACAACCGCACGGGCAAGCAGTACGAAGTACCCCTCAAGGACGGCGTACTTCGCGCCACGGACCTGCGCCAGATCAAGTCCGGGCCGGACGACCCCGGCCTGATGACCTACGACCCGGCGTTCATGAATACGGCCGCCTGCCGCAGCCGCATCACGTTCATCGACGGCGACAAGGGCATCCTCGAGTATCGGGGCTACCCGATCGAGCAGCTGGCCGAGCACTCCACGTACCCGGAGACCGCCTACCTGATCATCTTTGGCGAGTTGCCGACCTCGGCGCAGCTCACGTCGTGGAAGGAGGAGATCACCTCACACACGATGCTTCACGAGAACATCAAGAAGCTGATGGAAGGGTTCCAGTACGACGCGCATCCGATGAGCGTCTTCCTGAGTACCGTCGGCGCGTTCTCGACGTTCTATCCCGACGCCAAGCAGATCTTCGATGAGCAGTCGCGGAAGAAGCAGATCCAGCGCCTGATCGCCAAAGTTCCCACGATTGCGGCGTACGCCTTCCGCCACAGCATCGGGCGGCCCTACAACCAGCCCGATAACGAACTCAGCTTCACCGGCAACTTCCTCAATATGCTGTTCCGGATGACGGAGCTGAAGTACAAGGTCAATCCGGCACTTGAACGGGCGCTCGATGTGCTCTTCATCCTGCACGTCGACCATGAGCAGAACTGCAGCACGAGCGCGATGCGCGGCATCGGCAGCTCACACGTCGATCCCTATTCGGCCATGGCGGGAGCGGCGGCCGCGTTGTACGGGCCGCTGCACGGTGGGGCCAACGAGGCGGTGCTCCGGATGCTCAACGAGATCGGGCATGTGGACAAGGTGCCGGCCTTCATCAAGCGCGTAAAGGCGGGCGAAGGCCGCCTCATGGGATTCGGCCACCGCATCTACAAGTCCTACGACCCGCGGGCCAAGATCATCAAGCGCACGGCGGACGAGGTCTTCGAGGTCACCGGCAGGAATCCGTTGCTCGATATCGCGCTGGAGCTCGAGCGGATCGCGCTGCAGGACGAGTACTTCGTCACGCGCAAGCTCTACCCGAATGTCGACTTCTACTCAGGCTTGATCTACCAGGCGATGAGCTTCCCGGTCACGATGTTTCCGGTGCTGTTTGCGATTCCGCGGACGGCCGGCTGGATTGCGCAGTGGGAAGAGATGATCCTGGATCCCGAGCAGAAGATCTCACGGCCGCGGCAGATCTACATGGGGCCGGCCAGGAGAGACTTCATCCCCGTGGCGAAACGGGGGTAACACGGTAATACGGGTACGAAGGGGTGCCATGGTTCGGACCGTTGTAGGCGCGACGGCGCTGGCGTGTCTCCTCTTTGCCTGTTCAACCGACGCGAATGATCCGACGCCGCCGGGACTCGCGTCGGGACAGGCACCTGGACAGGCACCGGGACCGGCAGCACTCCCGGCGGCGAGCCCCCGACCCGTCCCGTCGTCGGAAGCTCCTCCCCCACCATCGAACCCTGGCGCGATCGCACCGTCGGACGCACGGGGCGCAGTGCCTGTCAACGCGCAAGGCGCGACGCCTATGACGTTCGACAGTTCCCGGGCCTACCAGCATCTGCGGCGTCAGGTCGGGTTCGGACCGCGACCGGCGGGATCCGCGGCGCTGGCGCGGTGCCGCGAGTACATCCTGGCGGAACTCGAGGCCACCGGCATCGAAACGCGCGAAGACCCGTTCGAGGCCGCGACACCGTTGGGGCGCGTGCAGATGGTCAACCTGGTCGCGACGATTCCCGGGCGCCGCAGCGAACGGATCGCCCTGGCGACCCACTACGACACGAAACTGTTTCGGGAGTTCCGCTTCGTCGGCGCCAGCGACGCCGCCTCCTCCACCGCCGCGGTCCTGGAGCTTGCGCGCCTGCTGAAGGCCCGCCAGAACGAGTTCACGATCGAGCTGCTCTTCTTCGACGGTGAAGAAGCCGTTGTCGACTGGTACCGCGACAACGACAACACCTACGGGAGCCGGCACTACGTGGAAACCGCGCGACAGACCGGCACGCTGGCCGGCCTGAAAGCGCTGGTACTGCTCGATATGATCGGCGACCGGAACCTGACGATCCGCCGCGATTCCAGCTCGACGGCGTGGCTCACTGACATCATCTGGGCCTCGGCGGCCAACCTCGGCTACCAGGCGAATTTCCTGTCCGAGGAGACCACCATCGACGACGACCATATGCCCTTCCTGCGCGCGGGCATCCCAGCGGTCGACATCATCGATCTCGACTACCCCGCCTGGCATACGGCGCAGGACAACCTCGATCAGGTGAGCGCCCGCAGCCTGCAGGTTGTCGGCGAGGTGGTCCTCGACGCGCTGCCGCAGATCGAGCAACGGCTTGCAGCCGCCAGATGAGCCGACACTGAACCCAGCAATCACGTAGAAACCGGTTTCACAACCTCCAGGCGGGTCCTGGCCGCGGACAGCCCCATTCGTGAGAGGAGGTTTCAGTTCTATTCCGGGACGGCTGCGTAAAAGGTGAGGGGCGCCTGTGTGGTGGTGGCTCCGGGCCGGGAGCCATGCTCACTCGTGGTGTAGAAGCCGTTATTGTCGGCGGCGAACGCGATCGCCTCCCCCTGCGCCTCGGCCGTGAGCGGTACGATCTGGCCGGGTTGCGCCAACAAGTCGATGAGATTCACGGATGCATCCGGGCGGCTCCAGTATGAACCGGCAAGCGCCGGCGGCGTCAGCGAATCGATCGCACTGGAATAGCGGCGGATGAGGACCTGCAGTCCGTCTGGGGAAACGTCGGCACCGGTCGTGCCCGGCAGACTGAACGTCCCGACGCGCGCGAGCGTGTTTAGGGAACTCTCGCTAGGCGAGACCGAGCGATACAGACGATTCCCGTCGAGCTCCCGCTTGCTGACGATGTAGAAATCGTCGGTGAGCGGATCCACCATGAAGCCCTCGGCGTCGCGCGGGCCGTCCTCGTAGACGAAGGCATACGCGGTGACGCCGGAGAGCGTCTCCACGACGGGAGCCCGGTCTGCGTCGATGAGAGGTTCCCGGACGCGATACACACGGACCGACATTCGCCGGCCATCGTTGTCGCCGATATCAGCGAGGTACAGATAACTCCGCCCATCGGGAGCCGGCCCGATCGCCATATCTTCCCAGTCGATCGCCGTGGCGCCGGCGAGCGCGTAGCTCCCCAGCAACGCGCCAGTCCGGCTGACGGCGTAGACCTTGGGCTGGTCCCCGGAGTCGTTGTGGACCCAGAACACGTCCGGATTAGCGCGGCTCTGCGCCAATCCCGAGACCTCGTCCAGAAAGGCGGGAAGTAACGCCACTCCAACGCCAGCAGTGAAGGAAGCGGCGGCCGCAAGCGTCGATCCGACCGACAGCGCGGCGACGATCGCGAATCCATAACGCCTGTTAACCCCGTCTTCGCTCGGCGCAAATCGCTCGATCATCTCCACCTCGGCCGCCCCACCCGTCCTCGGCGCTACGAGCGCCGTGGTTCCCTGAGTCTCGCGTCACTGCGGAGGAGTCACCCCGCTGAACCACTGGAAGCCGAGCTCGCGGGTGCCCCTTACGGTCTCGGCATTTCCCTCGTAACAGGCCCTCTCCCATAACTCATTCGCGTACGGGTCGTCCGCAGAAGGCAGGGTTGAAAGCGCGCGGCGAACCGCGGTGACGCCTCTAGGCCCTCCCGGACCGGTCCCGGCACGCCTTTTCGGGAAGTTGATCTTCCAGGGTCTCGTATAGATCGTGGGGTCCTCGATCGTCACCTCGTAGTCGATCGTATTGGCGTCGGCCAGCTTCCAGCGCTCTACCATCCGCGTGTTCTCGCTGTAGAACTGCCCGGTGCTGTCGAACCACGCCCTGCCATTGAGACTGGTCACGTCGACCACCAGCGTATCGCCTTCCCAGCGGCCACGTGAGTTCCCGAACCAGAACTTCGCGTTCTGGCTGATAGCCGGACGCCCGTCGGTTGGGATGACGCGATAGCCCTCATCGTTGAGCACGATCACGGAGCCAGGCTTCTGAACGATCTCCAGAGCGTCGAACGAAATGCCCAGCACGGCAATGAGACAGAACGCCCCCGGAGAGACGTGGAGACGTTCGCCCGACTCGCCGGGCCATCCTCGCGCAAGGCCTGCGAGGATCTCATTCCGCCTGGCGAGCGCCCACGGGGTGTAGGGGACTTTCCCGTCCGGTGGATCGGAGACAAGGCTCTCCTGGGCCGGTGTCGTCACGTCGACGTATTCATGGTCTTCGAGGAAGCTGTCGCCATCACCGCCGGGAGCGCTCCAGAACCCTTGGAGGTCGGGCACGCCGTCCGGCGTGCGCGGCGGTGCGTAGGGCGGAAGCTGCGCCTTTTGGGCGACCCAGGTCCTGGCCATCGGGAGTTTCGGTGTGTCCTCCGGCCAAAAGGCCTGTCCAGCCGCGGGTCCCGGGACCAGCAGCACGACCCAGACCACAACCGTCAGCGCCGTGACGGCGGTAAGAACTTGACGGCTCATGTGACACCTCTACTTTCTCATGCGCCCACTCAGCGCTACTCGAAGAGTGTCGAAGCGGGATTGTTCCATTCCTGCTTGAGGAGGTACGCATTGCACTGGTATTCGAACAGCTCGCTGTTGCTTTCCTGACGCCGGTAGAGAGGCATGCTGATCGTCCACGGCCGCGTGAACACGTTCGGGTCCTCGATCGTGGCCTCATAGAGCATGTGATCGGGGCCGGTCGGCGTGTAGCGTTCGATCACGTGCAAGGCCTCGCCGTGGAAATTCCCGGCTCGATCGAACCAGGTCCGGTCGTTGAAATGGATCACATCGACAACGAGGGTGTTCCCCTCCCAGCGGCCGCGCGAGTCCCCCATCCACCACCCGATCGGCCCATCCGGATGCGGGTTTCCGTTCATATAGATGTAGCGAACGGTATGCAGATACTCGTAGAGGATGGAGACCTTGTCGGCTTGCTGAACGATCTGAAACGGATGCGGCATATAGGTGATGCGGGGAACTCCCGGGAGGTAACACTTGGCTTCCGGGTCGAGCGTCGCGCGCTCGTCGAAGTTCTCCTGCTTCCGCGCGAGGGCTGACGGTTGATACGGGATCGCGCCCCCCTCCACCACACCGTGCCCGGCAGGCACGCCGAGCCTCGCGCTGTGATCCTCGAGATCCCATGCGGCCGTGTTGAGCACTTGCCAAACGCCCTGCAGGTCCGGGTGCCCGTCCCGCGTGCGCGGCGGCGTGTACGGCGTCGTCGCCGAGGTCTGCCCGACTGCAGGCGTCGGCGTGAGCATGCAGATCGCCGCCAGGCCGAAGATCAACCCCACTAACCAGCGCCTCACCGGAGACCCTCCTTTTCAGCTGCTCCGCACCGGCTGGGCGCACCCTGAGCGCCCAACACGGGCAACTCCCGCCGCCCGACGGTGAGGTCTTCGAGGACCCCGCCAGTACTGTAGCGAGTTGTAACATAGAGACGCGTCTGTCTGATGTCAAGCAACGCTGCGTCTCGTGCCTCCTTGACAACTGTTTCGGAGACAGCACAGGGCAAAGGGTAGAAGCGAGCGACGTCCTTCAACTAGGGTGCGAGACCTTCGGTCAGCTCGATGTAGGTGCCCCACGGGTCCGTCAGGAACGCGATGGACACCGCGCCGTCGGCAACCTCGCGGAGCGGCGAATCGAGCGTGACGCCCGCGGCTTCGAGTCGGGCGATGAACCGGGCGAGGTCTCGGACCTCGAACCCGATGTGATCGAGGGCCCTCCCTCTCGTGCCTGGGTTCACCGTCTCGACGTCGCCGAACGTCAAGTTGACGCCAGGCAGATCGCCGGCGTCGAACCGGCCTCGCGTGCCGGGCACCGCGCCGAAATGCTTCGCGTACCACGCCTGCATCTCCGACACCGCGACGATATTCCAGTGGACATGATGCATGCGGATCGACTCCTCGATGGCGGTGTCTTCCAGGATCTCGATCCGGGCGTCATCCGCAGTCGTCAGCCACGCCTGCTCGGCCCGGTTTCCCGGCTCGACGTCCAGTCCTGCCGCCTGCCACCTGGCGACGGAGCTCTCGATGTCCCTGACGTTGAATCCGAAGTGGTTGATGACCGATCCCACCGTGCCTCCGGTCGGCTCGGCCTGACGCAGCAGGATGAACACGCCGGGAAACTGGATCATCTGAAGCGGGCCGTTCTGCACGGGTGTGCCGCCGAGCGCCGTGAAGAAACGCCGGCTGGCCTCGAGGTCGCGAGTGACCAGATGGACGTGGCCCATCGCCACGCCGGCTTCACCAGGCGCGGCAAGCTGGGCATGCGCGGGACTAGTCCACAGGAGCGCGACGACGCAAAGAAACGGTATTAGGCGAGTGTTCACGGATTCCTCCTAGGCCTTGTCAACCAACGCGATTCTAGTTGATCGCCCAGCTTCGTATCCCGTGCGCTCTTTCGGAGTCACATGGCCGCGTTGCCTGTGCGCTCACTCAGGGCTGCTGGATCAGAAGCAGGAGCGCCAGCACCAGCAAGATCGCGAGGACGATAGTGGCCATCGGCGACCGTCGGCGCCGTGGACGGTCAAGGAGTGGACCCTCAGCCGGCGGCTTCACGCGTGGCTCGGTCGTCGCGTGGCCACAGCGAAAACAGATCAACGCCTTCTCGGCGATCTCGGTGCCGCAATGTGTGCAAATCATGTCGCGCGCGCGGCTGGCCACGCAGCAGGCCGGCGTTCGGGCCAGCCATTGCGAGTGCGGCCAGTGGCCCTACGGGGCGTCGCTACGGGACGGCACTGTCGGCCTGAGCCTCGATGGTTTCTAGCAGGAGGTCCTGCGCACGCTCGAAGGATGGCGCAATCTCGAGCGCCCCAAGGGTCTCCCGTTTCGCGTCCGCGAACTGGCCGGCCATGAAATAGGCCTCCGCGAGGTCCATGTGCGCGGTCGCCCTGTCCGCCGGCTCGGCCGCCATGGCCGAGCGGAACGCCCGCAGTGCCCGTTGAGCATCTCGCTGCTGCAGCGCGTGACGCCCGACCACGGCCTGCGCCTGCACGTCGAACGGGTCGAGTTCCGCGACGAGCGCGTAGGCGGCGGCGGTGCGAGCGGCGTCGCCCAGCGGCTCCACCAGCGCGGCCAGCCGCCGCGCTGATTCCACGTCGGCCGAATCGACCGTGACCACCGCCTCGAGCGCGCGGATCGCCCGCGTCGTATCACCCTGCTCGATCGCAATCGTTGCGATCGCCGCGTTCGGATTCGCTTCGCCATTGGCCGCCGGCACCAGGCGCGACGCGCGCTCGAGGGCCTCGATCGCCTCGGCGGCATCACCCGCGTCGTAGAGTGCCCGCGCCAGCGTCATGTGCACGCCGAAGCTGCCAGGATTGTCGGCCGCGATCGCCCTCAGTTGATCGATCGTGGGATCGTCTGGAATGCTGGGCGTCTTCAGCGCGGCTCGCAGCGCCGCGTAGTCGCGCTCGAGCCTGGCGTCGAAACTCTCCTGAACGTCATCGATCGTGGCGCCAAACGCAGACATGAACGCCGCGTCCGTCTCGAGCCCCTGCCCGTAAGCCCTGAGCAGCCGCCACAGCGCCGGCTCGCCGTAGGTGGCGATGATGTGATCGGCCACGAGCGAGGCCTGATAGTAAACAAGAGAGATCAACCGCGGGTCGCTGAATCCCTCGTTCAGGTCGCGCAGCTTGAGGAGCTCGCCCTCCTCGAGCGCCTGGGCAAAGCGCACTTCCATCTCGCGTCCCCAGTCCGGCCGGGCACGCCGCTCCTCGAAGACCGAGATGCCTTCCGACAGCCACCGCGGCAAACGGTTGTTCGACATCTGAAGCGTGATGACATGCGCCATCTCGTGCCACAGCGTCGTCGCCCAGCTGAACTGCCCTGGCGGACGCGCGGTCGGCGAATCGAGCGTGACCACGCGCCCGAAGCAGGCACCGAGCGCGCCGATAAAGCCCGGCAACCCGATCGTGCGGACCGCGAAGTCGTCGTGCTTGGGGAACATCTCGATGAGAATAGGGCCCGTCGGTGTGAACTGGTACCGCTCGGACAGCGCGTCCAGCGACTGCCGCGCGAGCGGCAGGACATGCTCCCGCATGACGCCCGCTTCGTCCGGGTGCAGGCGGACGATGAGGTCGCCGTCGCGGAGGGTCTCGAAGGTGTCGACCGTGTCGAGCATCGCGAGCAGGTTGAAGGTAACGACGTCGAACGGATCGACCTTGAACGCCGTCTCGAGCGAGCGCCTCGCCTCGGCTTCGTCGCCGGTGCGCAGCAGGTGCATGCCCAGGTCCGCATACGCCCTGGTGCTGGCGTCGTCGATCTCGAGCGCCCGCCGGGTCAGCTCCACCGCCTCGTCGAACCGGTAGTTGCGCGCCGCATGGTCGCCGGCTATGCGGTACGCGTCGCCGTAGACCGGATTCAGCGCGAGGGCGGCGGCGGCGCCAGCCTCGAAGTCGTCGATGCGGTCCTCGAGGAAGGCGATCGCGGCATCGAGGGACCGTGCTTCCAGACTGTTCGGGTTCACCGCCAACGCCTTCCCAATCGACTCGCGCGCATCATCGCGCTGACGATCGTCGAGGGCCAGTTCGGCGATCAGGAGGTGCGCGGGCACGTAGTTCGGATTGACCTCCAGCACGCCTTCGGCCGCGGATTTCGCGGCAGCCGGATCCTGCCCGAGGGTCGCTCTGGCAAGACCGATCCGCGCCGGTACGAACTCGGGATCCGCCTCCAGCGCTTCCTGGAACGATCGGACAGCGTCGGCGCGGTTGTACTTCTCGAGGAACAGCTCACCCCACGCCGTGCTGATCGCCGGATCGTCCGGCGCCATCGTGCCCGCGCTGCGCAGGAAGGCATTGGCATCCTGAAAGCGGCCGAGCGCGCGCGCCGCCAGGCCCAGCCGCAAGACACTCGCCGGTGAATTCCTGGCGCCACGCGTCAGCACCGCCTGCAGAAGACGTCCGCCTTCCTCGCGACGGCCAAGGTAGAGGTACAGCTGTCCGAGCTCGAGTGCGGCGTCGCCGGCCGGCGCCGACGAGACGATTCCCGTCAGCAATTGTTCTGCGTCGGTGTATCGCCCGCGCGCGATGGCGGCGCGAGCTCGAAGGACGACCGATCGCTCATCGGTCGCCGACCGTAACAGCCCATCGACCCGATCGAACTGGCCGAGGCTCAGGGCTCGAGCCGCCGCCGTCGTCGGCGAGGTGTCGACGGCCGGCGTCTGGCCGGATATGGAGACTGTGACGGCAACCAGTAGCGCAGCGCAGACCGCCAGACGCCGGTGCCGGGTGAGCACCCGAGCCGACGGTCCCTCCTGCTCTCGTTCGTCAGCCATCGAATTGCCAGTATATGTCCCTAGCCGCCGGCTCGACCACTCGCACCCCCGTGCCCGGCTCAGGCGTCAGGTGGCGAGCGAAGCGCCCGATCCTCGACCCGGATTCGCTGGCGGAGCAACAGACTGAACAGCAGCAGGGCAATTGGACCGGTGACAGCGGCGCCAACCAGCAGTGCCATGCCCAGCAGCTCGCCGACAACGGCTACATAGTTGGGATGGCGCAGCACGGCGTATGGTCCCGCGCTGACAAGTGGAGCGCCAGGGAGGATCAGGACGCGAAACGTCCATCGTGTGCCGAGCGACGCCATCGCCCACCACTTCAAGGCTTTCGCGGCGCCGAGCAAGAGACCGCCGGCCAGCACGATCGGCGCGCCGGACAGACCGGACAGCGCCCCTTCCACCGCCATCGCCAGAAACGCGCCGGGGTACGCCCAGCGCATCACCAGGTAGACATCGTCTGGTGGCTCGACGGCGCCGCGCTGCAACAGCTGCTGCTCGTGGCGTCGCGAGATCAGCGCCTCACCCAGCATCATGAGCAGCACCGCGACCAGGGATCCGAATGTCACGAGCGTCCGTGATGCCATCGTTCGTAGGGCTGGTTATGGCTTTGCTCGGAGCCACATGGCGGCGCTGGCCGGCACCACAGGTGACCTGCGGGCGAGACCGACATCACCCGCCACACCGACGAGACACCGGACCGGCGCGGACCAGCGCGCGGCCACGGCCGCTGCGAGCTGCACGCCGCGGGGAGAAGCCACGAGCGAGCGCAAGGCGCGATTCACACGCCATTTGCCGGAGAACTCGCGGTACCGGCTCGCGTACAAGCGCGCATGCGCGGAGATACCGGTTGCCAACTCGAACAGCGCGGCCTCGGCTGCCAACTCGCCCCCGCGAAGCGCGAACCGGAGGCCGTCGCCCGTCATCGGGTCGACGAACCCTGCGGCATCGCCCGCAAGGAGAAGGCCAGGACAACCTGCTGATCGCGCTTCCACGCCCAGCGGGCCCAGCGATGTCACGGTCGACACTTGCCGTGCGCGTGCGAAGCGCCGGCCGAGCTCCGGATCGTCGGCGAGCCCGTGCACGAGCTTCCCGCCTCCTGTCATGCGCTCGCCATCACTCGCCGACGTCAACTCACGAACGACACAGACGTTCGTGAGGTTGCCCGGCAGCGGAGCAACGCCGGTGTACCCGTCAGGACGAATGTGCATCTCTCCGTGTGACGTCACGCCATATGAGGTCAGACCGTCGACGTCGGTGAAGTACGCACCAAACGCCCAACGCCTGGGCGCCGCGGCGGAGCGTGTGAGACCCAGCGCGGACGCCAGCCTGGACCGCCGACCGTCGGCGGCAACGACGATTCGCGCCGGCATGCTCCGATCGCGAGACCCATGACCCACGCGCACCCCGGTGATTCCCGCGCCCCCTTCTGCGTGCAGCGCGCCATGAACCGGTGTGCCCGGGACGAACTCGGCACCTGCCGCGACCGCAGCCTCGACGAGGACCAGGTCCAGGTCGCGTCTCGAGATGGCGGCCCCGGCCAGACCGTCCGGATAATCGCAGGCCACTCGCGCGCCGAACGGTCCCGTGACGACCATCCCTCCGATCGGTATCGCGCGTTCGCGTACGCGGTTGCCTATTCCGAGCCGGTCGAGGATGGACAGCGCGCCGGGATTAAGCGTATCGCCGCAGAGTTTGTCGCGCGGAAACAGGGAGCGATCGAGGAGGCGCACATCAACGCCGGCACGCGCCAGAACGAGCGCCGCGATGCTGCCGGCCGGCCCGGCGCCGACGACCACCACGTCCGGCGGTCTCATCGTGCGCGTCCGAGCACCAGCGCACTGTTCTTGGACCCGAATCCGAGACAGTTGCAGAGCGCGGCGTCCACCTCGGCCGGGCGGGCCGTGTTCGGAATAAAGTCCATGTCGCACGCAGGGTCCTGATCGTCGAGGTTGATCGTGGGAGGCAGTACACCGCGGGCGAGCGCGAGGGCCGCCACCGCCACGCCGGCCGCGCCGCTGGCACCCTGCGGGTGGCCGATCATGGACTTGGTGGACGATCCCGGGACGGAATCTGCGTGACGACCGAACACGCGCCGCACGCAGCGGGACTCGATCGCGTCGTTCAACTGCGTCGAGGTGCCGTGGTAGTTGATGTAGCCGATCTCCTCGGGACGACGGCGCGCGCGGTCGAGTGCTGTCTCGATGCAACGCACGATCTCGACGCCGCCAGGATCCATCTGGACGCGGTGATACGCGTCACAGGTGGAGGCGTACCCTTCGATCCGCGCGTATCGGGTCGCCCCGCGGGCCATCGCGCGGTCCTCGCGCTCGAGTACGAACATCCAGGCGCCCTCCCCGAGCACGAACCCGTCGCGCCCGCGATCGAAGGGCCGCGACGCCTCGGCGGGCCGGTCGTTGTAATGGGTGGACACGGCGCGCATGCGCGAAAACCCGAAAATCATCCCGGGTAGTACGCACCCATCGGTGCCCCCGGACAGCATTACCTCGTACTCGCCCGATCGAATCATCGAAGCCGCGTAGCCCAGCGCGTCCGTGGAGCTGGTGCAACCGCACGAGAGGACGTGACTGAGGCCGTGGAGGCGCAGCGCGATGGAGATCTCGCTGGAGACCATGCCGCAGATGCCGAGGGCAATGGCATACGGCGTGACGTGGCGGCCGCCGTTCGTGAAGAAGTCCTCGTACTGCTTCTCACCGACATCTATGCCTCCGCCGCCGCTGCCAATCAGCACGCCGGCATTGGGCTCGCCTGCGCGAAGGCCCCCGTCGCGCCACGCCTCGCGCGCGGCAATGACGCCAAATAACGCCGCCCGCGAATAGCGCCTCGAATCCGCGTGCCCGTCCTCGTCATTGTCACCGTCGACCGCGGGTGCATCGTCCATCGACACCGGCGGCACCCACGCGGCGACGCGGCACGGAAAGGAGGAAGCATCGAACTGCGTGATCGCCTTGGATCCGCTGACGCCGCGGCGTACGTGATCCCAGTAGCGCTCGCGCCCCACGCCGAACGGCGAGACGGCGCCGATGCCGGTGATGACGACTCCAGGCTGCCCGTTGGACGACACGCGGTCACTATAATATGGGCCCGTGCGCGTTCATGCCGGAGCGCCGCCGGGCTCCGCGGGTCTTTTTGCGTGGCTTGGCGCCGTGCTCTTCCTCGTCTCGCTCTCGTACTTTCTTTTCTCGTACGTCACGACGTTCGGCGTGCCCGCAGTGGGCAGCGCTCGTGCCCCGGCGGTGGCTTGGAACGTCGCGCTCTTCACGCTGTTCGCCCTCCACCACAGTGTCTTCGCGCGCGCGCCCGTGCGCCTGTGGGTCGCACGGCTGGCGCCGGCGCCGCTCGAGCGATCCTTCTACGTCTGGATCGCCAGCCTCATCCTGATCGCCGTGTGCGCGCTCTGGCGGCCAGTGCCAGGCGTCGCGTGGGACGCCGGCGGGACGCTGCTATGGGCGCTTCGTCTGCTTCAGGCAACGGGCGTCTGGCTGACGCTCAGGAGCGCCGCGATCCTCGACATCCGCGAATTGGCTGGTGTGGCGGCCCGGAGGCCTGACGATCTCCGGCTGCCACCAGTGCAGAGCGATTCGGAACAGGTGGCAGGAGGCCTGCAGACCTCCGACGTCGAGTTCAAGACGACCGGCCCGTACGGATGGGTCCGGCATCCTATCTACGCCGGCTGGTTCCTGATCGTCTTCGCGGCGGCGCCGATGACGATGACGCGGCTCGTGTTCGCGGTCGTCAGTTGCGTCTACTTGCTCATCGCCATACCCCTCGAGGAGCGCTCGATGCGCGCGGCGGCGGCTGGCGCGTACGCGCGCTACGTGGCGCAGGTGCGATGGCGGTTGTTGCCGGGAGTGTACTGACGTCTCGCCTCTAGCGGCCCGTGGCCACCGACCCCGGGATCCAGCTAAACAGCACGCTCGAAGCACTGGGCGCCCAGCACTGATAGACTGACGCAGTGGGCCTGGGCGAGCAGCGGCGGGCTGTTTGTCGAGGCGATCTTGCGTCCAGGCGGAAACCAGAAGATTATTCTGACGGGCCAGTTCGACAACCCCATGCAGCAATCTGCGCGAGCGGCACTCAGCTATCTGAGCGCCGGGGCGCGATCTGCCGCCGGAGGCGCCGCGTGAGGTGACCTTCGTTCCGGTCGAACCCTCGAACAGGTCAACAAAGTAACCAATAGGGAAAGTGAATAAGTGACAAAAGTGAACCGTGGAAGAGTAAGTTCGCACATCCAGTCGAGCCGATAGCTTGGCAGCCGCAATCGTCTTCTACGTATCCGGCCATGGGTTCGGACACGCCTCGCGAACGATCGAGGTGATCAACGCCGTGCTGGACCGCCGTCCCGAGACGCGCATCGGCGTACGCACGTCGGCGCCGCGCTGGCTCTTCGACCTGACCGTCAAGGGAAAGATCGCCTTCGGCACGCTTGAGTGCGATACCGGCGTCGTGCAGATCGACGCGCTCACGCTGGATGAGGCCGACTCGATCCGGCGCGCGGCGGCCTTTCACAGCGACCTGGTGACGCGCGCCGCCAGCGAAACGCGGGTGCTGCGCGAGCTCGGAGCCGGCCTGATTGTCGGGGATATCCCACCTCTCGCCTTCGCCGTCGGCGCCGCGGCCGGCATCCCCTCGATTGCCCTCGGCAACTTCACCTGGGACTGGGTGTACGCCGACTACCCGCGCGTGCGACTTGCGCCGTCGCTGCTGCCAGCGATTAGAGGCGCGTACGCCAAGGGAACGATGGCGTTGCGGCTGCCGCTGTCAGCGGGCTTCGAGACGTTCTCGAACGTCAAGGACATCCCGATGATCGCGCGGCACGCGACGCGCACGCGGCAGGAGGTCTGCAAGCTGCTCAAGCTCCCCGCCGACAAGCCTCTTGTCCTGATGTCGTTCGGCGGGTACGGCCTTCCTGGCCTCGATACCGACGGGCTCGCCAAGTTCAAGAAATACACCGTGGTCACAACCGCCAACCTGCCCGCGGGACGGACGCGCAAACAAGCTCTGCTGGCGGAGCGCAAGGGTTCGTTCATCAGCGTGAACGAGGAGGCGATGTACAACGCCGGCGTCCGCTACGAAGATCTCGTGGGTGCGGCCGAGGCAGTCGTCACGAAGCCGGGCTACGGCATCATCACCGAGTGCATCGCCAACGATACGGCGGTGCTGTACACGTCTCGCGGGCACTTCCCCGAGTACGATGTCCTGGTCGAGGACATGCCGAAGTATCTGCGCACGGCGTTCATCGGCCAGGAGGAGCTGTTCGCGGGAAAATGGGGAACCCCGCTCGACAAGCTGCTGGCGCAGCCCAAGGCCAAGCACCACAAGAAGCCTGATACCAATGGCGCCGACGCGGCCGCCGAGGTGCTGCTCAAGACGCTGGACAAGCCGCCGAAGAAGGCGAGGGGAAGGCCGAAAGCGAAATTCTAGGAGGTCTCAGGTCCCGGACGAAGCCTCAGTCCCGACCGCAGATAACGAGTGACCAGAACGGCATGCTGACCTTCTCGATCGAAACGGGCTGCAGACCAGTTTGAGCCAGGAACCCCGCAAGATCCAGGTCCATCTTGAAGCCGATGTGCACGGTCAAGGGCGACAGCACCCGGTCGAACTTCGACATGCACCAGTTCGTGCTGCGGAAGTGATTCAGAATGACGATCTTGCCGCCGGGTTTGCAGACGCGGCGCATCTCGCGGACGACCTTCAGCGGATCGGAGACGCAATTCACGAAGTACGGCGCATAGACGATGTCGAACGACTCGTCGGCAAACGTGAGCGCCGCCGCATCCATCTCCATCAGGCGAACGTGCTGGAGCCCTTTGCGGCTGACGCGCCGGCGCGCCTTCTCGAGCATCGACGCCGAGAAATCGATCCCGGTCACGTGACAGGTGTGCGGGTACAGGGCGGAGTTGATGCCGGTGCCAACGCCCACCTCGAGCACGCGGTCGCCCGGTGCGATGCCCATTCGCTCAAGCGCGAGCAACCGACCCGGATGCAGGATCGGTCCAAAGAACACGTCGTAGACTTTGGCGATCTTGTCGTAGACGCCTTCGATGAAATCGTTCTCGACCGCTATGACCGACAAGGCCTGGCTGCCCAGGTCGGGCTGGAACTTGTCGTTTTCACGCTCGAACAGCGCCATTCGCAGGCCTCCAGGCCGTAACCTATTGGTATCGCAGACGTTCTGGTGATTGGGTCCCAGACGCCGACCGACCGTTCCGGCACTATACAACAGATCCGAATCCGAGACCCGAATTCCAAGTCTGACTGTGCAGATGCCGAGCGCTCGGTTTTGGGCGTTGGGATTTGGGACTTAGGACTTGGGCTTTGAGCTCTTGGACTTACCTGAGCCCGGCCAGCACTTCGACCGCTGTTTCTATACGTCCTGAGGGCGCGGCGACGTGCGCGCCCTGGACCATGCTCTTGAGCGCGAATCCCACCTCGCGCGCAATCGCCACCCCCTCATCACGGGCCGCTTCTGGACTGTTGGCGCGACGCATCCGCTCGAGCACGGGGTCCGGTACGCGCACGCCAGGCACTTCGTTGGCCATGAACTCGGCATTCAACACGCTTTCGAACGGCCAGAGGCCGAGAATGAGCGGAAGCCGGGCCGACTCAATCCGCTTGAAGAACCGCTCGAATGTCTCCGGGTCGAAGACCGGTCTCGTCACCGCAAACTCGGCACCCGCTTCAACTTTGTACTCGAAGCGGCGGATTTGATCGTCGAGATTTTCCGCGCCTGGATTCACCTGAACTCCGATGTGAAACGAGCTCGGACTGCCGATCGCCTGGCCGCCGATATCGAGGCCGCGGTTCAGACGCGAGACGACGTTGGTCAGCCCGATCGAATCGACATCGAATACCGCGGTCGCGTTGGGATAGTCGCCGACGTGCGACACGTCGCCCGTGACGATCATCACGTTGCGCACGCCCATGGCATGCGCACCGAGCAGGTCCGACTGCATGCCCACGAGGTTGCGGTCGCGACACGAGTACTGGAGCACGGTCTCGACGAGCGCGTTCTGCTGGACGAGCACCGCCAGCGACAGCGCGCTCATGCGCGCGCCGCGGGGGCCGTCAGGAATATGGATGATGTCGACCCCATGGCCCTTCAGCACCCGCGCCCGATCGATCAGGGCGTCGCTGGCGAATCCCTTCGGTGGGGTCAGCTCGACGATCGTGGCGAACCGTCCCTCCGCCAGGGCCCGCGCCAGCTGCGAACGCTCCGCCCTCGGCGTGGACGGGACCGTCTCGTCGCGGATCGTCACGACCGTCACAGGAGCCGAGGTGGCACCAGCTCGCTCACCCGCCACCCGCGCCACCTCTGGTGCGAAGGCCTTGACGGCCATCTTGATCTGGCGGATGTGCTCCGGGGTCGTGCCACAGCAGCCGCCCACAAGACGCACACCGTGGCTCATGAATCGCCGCGCATACGAGGCGACGTATTCCGGCGACGATAGATAGATGTTGCGCCCTTCGATGTCCCGCGGCCGGCCCGCGTTGGGCTGCGCCGAGAGACGGGCGCGGGTAATCGCCGACATCCGCTCGATCGTCTCGAGCATCGGCGCCGGACCGATGCTGCAGTTCACGCCGACAACGTCCGCGTGGGGCTCGAGCGCGGGGACGAACTGCTCGGGCGGCGCGCCGTCGAAACTATTACCGTCCTCTTCGATCGTCATCTGCGCGACCATCGGCAGATCGCAGATGCTGCGGATGGCCGCAGTGGCAGCCAGTAGTTCGGTCACGTCGCGGAATGTTTCCATGACGAACAGGTCGACCCCACCCGCCAGCAACGCCTCCGCCTGCTCGCGGAAATAGGCCTCGGCCTCGGCCTTGCTCGTCCTGCCCCACGGCTCGATGCGGATGCCAAGCGGACCTATCGCGCCGGCGATGTAAGCCTGGCCGTTCGCGGCGTCCCTGGCGAGACGGGCGCCCTCCACGTTGATGTCGCGCAGTCGGCCGGCAAGACCGAACCCGCGCAGCTTGATCCGATTGGCGCCAAAGGTGTTGGTCTCGATGACATCGGCGCCCGCGCGCACGTACTCGCCATGCACTTCGGCCACGGGGCCCGACTCGGCGAGATTCAGCGCATCGAAGCACTGATTGACGAAGACGCCCTTCGAATAAAGCATCGTCCCCATGGCGCCGTCGCAGACGAGCACACGCTCGTCGACCGCGTCCAGAAATGGCTTCATTGGAACTGGGAACTAACGAACGATCGCCGCCGCGGGGGATTGCGCATCGGCGGACGCCGGCACGAGCAGGTCTGCCTTGTCCCAGATGAAATCGTCCTTGCTGTAGATAGCCAGCTCGTAGTCCTTGCCCATGAAGATGGCCGACACAGGACAGGCGTCCTCGCAGTACCCGCAGAAGATGCAGCGCATCTTGTGAATCTGGTAGACCTTGGCATAGCGGGGACCGGCCAGCACGGTGCCGTCGTTCTCTTCCGCCTCGAGATAGATCGCATCCGCCGGGCAGGCCGCCGAGCAGAGTCCGCAGGCTACACATTTCTCCAACCCGTTCTCGTCGCGCGTCAGCACCTGCTTCCCGCGATACTTCGGGAACATCGGCACTTTCTGCTCGGGATAGTTCACCGCGACCTTCTTCTTGAACATGTGCCTGAAGGTGGTGCCCAGCCCGACGAGAAACGGTCTGATCATATGAAGCTCATAATAATACAATGAGCCACCAGTGATCGAAGAGCCCCAATCCCTCTCTGCCGACCAGTTTCTGCTGACGACGTTGATCGTGAAGCTCGCCGTCATGGCGGTGCTGGCGACGATGCTCGCCCGGTTCCGACAGTTTCGGCACATCCTTATCTTCGAGCGCCGCGGCTGGACGGACCGCCTCGTCTTTGCGCTGGCGATCGGCCTGCCGTTGACAGCGGGCGTCGCGGCGCGACTGCTCCTGAACTACAACGCCGCGGACCTGACGCTGGAAGGCGCCTTTCTTGCGGGACTGATCGCCGGCCCATACGCAGGCGCCACGGTCGGACTGCTGGTGGGGGTCCCGGCGATCGTCGCGGGCGAGTTCATCGCGATCCCCTTTGCGGTTGGGTGTGGTTTCGCCGGGGGCGGACTGCGCGAAGCATGCCAGAAAGAAGCCATCTGGCAATTCACACCGTTCGTCTTCGTCGACCTGGGTAAGCATGTGTGGCAGATGCTCCGGAGACTGGAGCCGAACTGGCAGCTCGTGCTGCTCGTCGCGCCGGTGGCACTCGAACTCCTTCGCCAGGTGCTCGGCATGCGCTTCGGCCAGCAACGACTTTTCTACCTCGATTCACCGTCGCCGTGGATGACGGCACTCGTCGTTCTCGCCACGGTGCTCGCCGTGGCGACGCCTATCAAGATCTGGAACAGCGCACGTATCGAGCACCGCCTGCAGGAGCAGGAAAAGCTGCTGCTAGCCGCGAAGATCGAATCCCTCAAGAGCCAGATCAACCCGCACTTCCTGTTCAATACCCTGGCGTCCATCTCGTCGCTGATTCGATCCCAGCCGGATACCGCGCGCACACTCATTATCAAGCTCTCCGCGCTGCTTCGGCGGCTGATGCGCAGCCATCAGCATTTTGTCACCCTGCGCGAGGAGCTCGAATCGATCGACGAGTACCTCGACATCGAGGTCGCGCGCTTCGGCCCGAAGCTCCATGTGCGCAAGGAGATCAACCCGGACACGATCGACATGATCGTGCCGAGCATGATTCTTCAACCGCTGGTGGAGAACTCGATCAAGCACGGCTTCGCACGGAAAGTGGGGGCCGGCTCGATCGTCATCCGGAGCTGGCGTGAGAATGGCCGCGCGGTCGTCGAGATAGAAGACGACGGCATGGGCTTTCTGCTCGAACGGCCCGATGCGCCGATGTCGATCGGCATCGGGCTGGCCAATGTGAGAGAGCGACTGCGGGTCATCTACGGCGCGACGTACCAGCTGACGCTCACCAGCCAACCCGGTCAGGGCACCACGGCTCGCATCGAGATACCAGAACTGCTCGCGGCCGAGCCGATCACGGCATGACAAATCCCAAATCCCAAGCCCTAAAACCCAACGCAAATTCCAACCTCGCTTTGATGTGGGCTTTGGGAGTTGGGATTTGACACCTCGAGCATGACCGACCGCCTCCGCGTGATGGTCGTGGACGACGAACAGCTGGCTCGCGACGAGCTGTGCTACCAGCTCGAGCAGCTTGCCGAAATCGAGGTCGTGGCACAGGCCGGCAACGGCCCCGAGGCGCTGTCGGCGATAGACAGCCACGAGCCGGATCTCGTCTTCCTCGATATTCAGATGCCCGGCCTGAGCGGCTTTGAGGTGGCGCGCCGGTTGCTCGAGCGCGAGACACCGTCGCCGGCCCTGGTGTTCGTGACGGCGTTCGACCAGCACGCGATCGAGGCGTTTGAGGTCAACGCCGTGGACTACCTGCTGAAACCGGTGGAGGCGGCGCGACTGGAGCAGGCGCTGGCCCGCGCCAGGCGGCGGCTGGGCGCGGACCGGGCGGGCGGCCTGGTCAACGACCGGCTCGAGCGACTCGTCAAGATGATGGGCGATCGCCAGATCCGCCGGGATCAGGTGGCTATCCGGGCTGGCGACCGGTTCCTCCTGGTCCAGGCCGAAGAAATCATCCATGCCTCCCTGGCCGATGAGTCGATTATCATAGTGACCGGGCAGGTCACCGGCACGGCCAACTACCGGACGCTCGACGAGCTTCAGGCGAGGCTCGACCCGGAGGTGTTCTGGCGGGTGCATCGCTCGCATTTGGTCAACATCAACAAGATCAAGGAGATCGTCCCTTGGTTCAGCAGGAATTACATCCTTCGGATGAAGGACGCGAAGGGTACGGAGATACCAGTCAGCCGCTCGCAGACGAAGCGGCTCCGGGAGTATCTGAAGCTCTGAGGGCCGGCGAAGAGGCCGACCGCATGCGGCTGGCCATCGACGACCGCACCGCGGTCTTCAGGCACCGGGTCGGTGTCTGGAGGGACGAACTCGTGGCGTGGTTCAAGGCGCTGGCCTCGGCCGCCGTCTACGCCACGCTCATCGTCACGTTCGGCTTTCAGGTGGCCCGCGTCGAGGGCCTGAGCATGGCGCCGACGCTTGCGGACCAGGACCGTCTCATCGTCAACAAGCTGGCGTACCGGATCGGCGAGCCACGCCGCAGCGATATCGTGATGCTCTATTACCCGGTCGATCCCGACAAGTCGTTCGTCAAACGAGTCATCGCGGAAGAAGGCGACCAGGTCCGGATCATTGACGGCCGCGTGTTCGTCAATGACGTGCCGATGCAGGACGACTTCGTGCCGCCCGAGTACCGGAGCCACGACGACTTCGGCCCGTCCGTCGTTCCCGAAGGCTATTACTTCGTCATGGGCGACCACCGGAACAACAGCTCCGACAGCCGCCATTGGGGCTTCGTGCCCAAGAAGTACATCATCGGCAAGGTACAGCTCCGCTGGTGGCCGATCCCCACGGCCCACATCTTCTGAGTCCCGCGCCGGGGTGATCGCCATCTGACCGTGGCCCCTTGACGTGACCGCCGACAGATACTCCCAAGTCGTTCGCGTCCTCTACCGCGTTCTTGTTCTCAACCTCGGGGTTGCCGTCGTCAAGATCGTGCTCGGGTATGCAACCGGGGCGATCTCGATCCTCTCGGACGGCTTTCACTCCCTGACCGATTCCGCCTCCAACGTCGTCGGGCTCATCGGCGTGTCGATCGCGCGCCGTCCGCCGGACAAGAACCATCCGTACGGCCACCGGAAATACGAGACGATGGCCTCGCTCGGCATCCTGGTGTTCCTGATCGTCGTCCTCGTCCAGGTACTTGGGGCCGCCTACAACCGGCTGGTGAGCGGCGGCGCGCCACGAGTATTCCCCGAAGGCATCGGCATCATGGCGGTCATGCTTGCCGTCAATCTGTTCGTCGTCGCGTACGAGGAACGCGAGGCGAGGAGGCTGAACAGCGAAGTGCTTCGCGCGGACGCGAAACATACGCGGAGCGACGTGCTGACGTCCGGTGCGGTGCTTGGGGCGCTGGTCGGCGTCTGGTGGGGGTACCCGCTGCTCGACCCGCTCGCCGCGCTCGTCGTGGCAGCCTTCATCGGGCGGGCGTGCTGGGGCATCGCCCAGGAGGCGTCACGGATCCTGTCTGACGAGATCGTCATCGCCGAGGACGACGTGCGGGCGGTGGTGCGATTCGTGCCCGAGGTGCTGGGCTGCCACCAGATCCGGACGCGCGGTCCGGCAGATCACGTGTTCATGGACCTGCACGTATGGCTGGACGGGCGGACGGCGCTCGACTCGGCGCATGCCACGTCGCACACCGTCAAGGATCTGCTGATAAAGCGGTTCCCGCACCTCGTGGACGTGGTCATTCACATCGAGCCACCCCCGCCCGGCGCCCAGTAAAAGCTCCCGGCGACGAGTTGAGGGTTCGGCTGTGGGGAGCGTGCCTGAACGTTCGGACCGTTCGAACGCTACGAACGACCCGAGCGGGTGTACTGTCCGGACCGCCCGCCCCGTTTTTCCACAAGGCAGATGTCACCGATGACCATCGTCTTGTCGATCGCCTTGACCATGTCGTAGACGGTCAGGGCAGCCACCGCGACGGCCGCGAGCGCCTCCATCTCGACGCCCGTCTGCGCGCTGGTCCGCACGCGGGATTCGATCCGATAGCCGCTCCGGGTCGCGGTGAGCTCCACGCCGACGTGCGTCAGCGGTAGCGGATGGCATAGGGGAATCAGCGCTGAAGTCTGCTTGGCGGCCATGATGCCGGCGAGCCTCGCCGCCTGCAGCGGGTCCCCCTTCGCGACCGTCCTCTGGCGGATGGTTCGTAGCGCCGCGGCGCTCATCGTGATCTCACCGCGCGCCACCGCCTCCCGGTTCGTCACCGGCTTGTCGCCGACGTCGACCATCTTCACCTTGCCGCGCCGGTCCACGTGCGACAACCCTCGGACGCTCACCGCCCGCTCCCTCGCACCGCGCTCAGCCACGAGTCCCGCCTCCCTGGGCCAGGTAGAACGACAGGCTTTCGAGCGACACGGTCAAGTCGACACCCTTCAGCTTCACATCGCCCGGCACTTTCAAGGCCCCCGGAGAGAAATTCAGGATTGCCTTGATGCCGGCGGCCACCACGAGATCGATAACCGGCTGGGCGTGAGGTGCCGGCACGGCGATCACCGCGATGTCGAACCGCTCACGCCGCGCCAATCGCTTCAACGCCTTGATGTCATGAATCGGCACGCCCCCGCGCGATCCGTGCCCGATTTTCTCATTCGCCACGTCGAAGAGCCCCGCAATTTCGAAGCCTTCCTGGCGAAAGCCCGGATAGTCGGCCAGCGCCAGCCCGAGGTTGCCGGCGCCCATGATGACCACACGCAGGCCGCGGTCGAGCCCGAGAATCTGGCGAAGTTGGCGGCGAAGATCCTTAACGTAATAGCCGACGCCGCGGACGCCAAATTCACCGAAATAGGCCAGATCCTTGCGAATCTGCGCAGCGTTGTGATGAAACTGCTCGGCGAGCGCCTGGGAGGAGATCGTCTGCACGCCCGCGGCGTCGATCTCGTTGAGGCACCGCAGGTAGACGGAGAGACGGTTCGTCGTGAGTTCGGAGGCCTGCTCGTGGGGCTGCCTCCGCTTGTTCATCCGATTCACAAGGTCCAATGCTACCATCCCGGCGCCACGGCTCAATGGAGCGCCCCTGCCCGGCAATGCGAGCAGTAGAATGAAGATGTGACGCGGCTGCAGCTTCTCCTGGCGGTCCTACTCGTGCTCGCCGCACCGGCGAACGCAACATCTCAGGGCGCCGCGCGCCGCTTGACGACGGTAGAGTCGCTTCATCAGTACGCCCGCTACTTCCATCTTCAGAACGTGCTCCTGCACGGCGAGTTTGTTGAAAGCGGCGCGCGCGTCGTACTGCGCGGGGGAGAGCGTGACGTCGCGGTCCTGTTGAACGGCACACCGACGGTCTCGGGGATGGTCGAAGTGCGCGGGCATCTTCTCGACGTAGGACGGCTCGAACCCGGAGATCCGCGCCTGACCGTCTACGACGGGACCCGCGATTCAGAACGGTGGCCGCAGCCAGGCGAGGAGCTGCTGCTCGTCGTAACCGCCGTCACGGACGCGCCATTCGCCACGACCCCTTCGGTGCGCGGCCTCGCTCTGCAGCCGTGGCGATTCGAGGGCCAGACGGTCACGGTTGTCGGCCAGTTTCGCGGACGCAACCTGTTCGGCGATCTGCCCAGCGCACCAGGACAAAGCCCCTACGACTTCGTCCTGCGCACGGCCGATGCCGCCGTCTGGGTGACCGACCTCCGTCCCAAGGGAGAAGACTTTGACCTCTCGGTGGACGCCCGCGTCGACACGGGGCAGTGGCTGGAGGTCAGCGGCACGGTGTCTCAGGACCGTGGCCTCGTGACCATTGCCGGAAGCGCCGTTGCCGCGGCGACGGCCCCGGAGGCGCCGGCGACGGAGGATGAGACCCCAGCGCCGGCCGCGCCACTTGCTCCGGCGGAAGTGGTCTTCAGCTCGCCGTACGAGGGGGAAATCGACGTGCCGGCGACCGCCTCGGTACGAATACAGTTTTCACGCGGATTGGATGCCGAGACGATCGCCGGCCAAATCCGCATCAGCTATGTCGGCGCCGCCCCATCAGGCGCAGCCCCGACCGCACCCCCGGAATTCCAGTACACCTACGACGGCGGGACGCGAGCCCTTGAAATCACGTTCACGCAGCCGCCGGACCGCTTCCGGACGGTACAGGTCGAGCTGCTGGACGGGCTCAGAGCCTTTGACGGAGCGCCCGTGAGCCCCTGGACGCTCACCTTCGCCGTCGGCGGTTGAGACATGAGGCGTGGCACCTCCTCTGCAAACCGGCTCCGCTCGTGCTATGCACGAATAAAAGGGCACCTCCTGCCTCGCGTCGCGGCTGGCGCCTGACTACGGTTTGCGCCGGAGGTACCACGCCTCATGTCCGTTGGTGACCACTGGCGACGAGGTGTGCCAGAAACCTCCATGGCTTCGCCTGTATGAGAGTCTTTGGTCGGAAAAACGCCAGTTTCCGCTCTTTGGCCTCTGCTGTCCCTGAAACAGTTGTTTGCGGGACGGGGGGACCGGTCCGCCTGCCGCCAGGGGTCCAGCCGTGGGGCCGGAACCGGGATTCCTAAACACTAGCCCTGGGGACGCACTTGAAGGAGGAGATGAAATGGCAGTAGCAGTCGAGATGAGCTTCAAGGGCGCAACGCTCGCCCAGTACGAGCAGGTCATCAAGAAGATGGGCTTCAGCCATGGAGGAAAGGGGTCACCGGGCCTGCTGTTCCACTGTCCACTGGGTGGCTACGACCAGCGACGGGTTCCGTGTCGTCGATGTCTGGGAGACCAAGGAGCGGTACGAGCGGTTCGCCCAAGAGCAGATCGGCCCGTACTCGGCGGAAGCAGGATTCCCGGGGCCGCCAGAGGTCACTTACACCGAGCTTCACAACTACCTCACGGCCGGGTAAGGTGAGCCGCGCGGGGCGAGTGACCTCCCGCCTATAATCAGGCCCAACTCCGATGGCCCTGATTAGCCGAGGCCGAACGATAGCCGCGGCGGCGCCAGGATTGATTGTTCCCGTCCCTATTGAAGGTGTGCGGTCCTGTAATGTTCTCGGAGCGTGTCGAGGCCGAAGTCGTTCTCCAAATCGCGCCACACGGAGTGAATGTGGTTGGCGTTGTTCTGGGTGTTATCGTATTCGACCACGAACGAGGGGCCCTGCACCCGGTAGTAATGGGGTTCGCCGCGTTTTTCCGATCCCGCCCATGCAAAGAAGAGCTTGTCCATGCCGGCCTCGCGGACATCGTTCATCGTGGCCTCGGCAATGTCAGGCGACATCCGTCCGGCGTATTCCTCCAGCAGGGCCGCCAGCATCTCAGCCTGTACCGGATTCATTCCCGTGACCGGCAAACCGGCCGGAGCGCCCATTTTCGGCTCGCGGCTTTCGCCCGTAACGATCTCTCTGGGCGCCGTGGCTTCAATGATTGCGATCTTCTTCTGGCCGGCATCGAGCGCCATCAGCAGTTCGCGAGCGAGATCTTCTTCGCGGGCCAGAATTCGCAATCCCTGTCTCGGTCCCTCTTTGACTTCTGCAGGATTGGAACCGAAGAACGTTGGAGTACTCCCGATGACTGTCCCTCCGTCGATTGCAATATTGACGGAGACATGATGACCTTCGGCCTTCCATCCCCATGTGTCTTTTGTTGACGGTTCGCCAAAGATGCTGAAGTAATACAACTCGGCATCCCGATCGATCCGATTGCCCCTGCTTGCTTCCAACTGCCTGAGAATCGGCTCGAGCGACATGATGGTCGTTGCCTTGATGAAACCCCGCTGGCTCAAAGTGGCCGCCATCATGGCGTACGCCAGATCCCGTTGATGTTTTTCCATGGCCTTCAAGGGAAGACCTGTCCGGGCACCCGGTGTGTATTTGAACTTCAGGCGCTCGTCGCTGGGAAAATCAAGCCTGGCAATCTTCAGTTGCTGCGGATTCAGAGATGCGAGAAATGCGTTCGCTGCCCGAACAAGCTCCGGTGTGGTGCTGTATTCGTAGAACGCTGCTCCTGTGAATGCCGTCAGGCAGACCAGCGCCACAGCCAAGCGACTCGAGATCTTCATACAACCTCCGAATCCTGAGAATCACGGAACCAGTCGTGCAAGAGCGAAATATGTGGCGGCTATCCTAGCGAGAGATTCTCATGCCGGCGAACTCGAAGTCAAGACGGAATCCGTCTCTTCTAGCTTCCGCCATTGCTACAACGAAGATAATCCGGGAACTGCGCAGCCTTGGGTATCGAGTCGAATCGGCACGCGCAGTGTTTACCTATCTGGGCCGGACGGACCGGAGCCTGTGACGCGCGTCCCGGAAACACCCGTTTACGGGACGCCTCTACGAGACGACTGGCCCTCCTCAAAGTCTGCGGTATCAAATCGCCGTCCCAACAGGATCACGGGACACTCTCCCCAGATAAGGAACTGAAGCGTCCTCGCCGTGTGTAGGACGAGCGGAGCCGGTTTGCAGAGGAGGTGCCACGCCTCATGTCTACGCCCACAGCGGACCTTCTTCGAGCAACCGTGCCACCTCCTGGTGGACACGCGCGATCAGCTCGTCCCGATCCTCCAGCGTCAGGCCGGCGGTCGGTATCGGGGCTCCGATACGCACGCTGACCCGCACGGGGCGAACCAGGGCACTGCCCTTCCGCATGGCGGCGCGACCGCCCTGCACGGCGACCGGCACGATCGGTACCTGCGCCTGGATAGCCATGATGAATCCACCCTTTTTGAAGCGCTGCAGCTGCCCGGTGCGGCTGCGAGTCCCCTCGGGAAAGATGAGAAAGGAGCTGCCGGCGCGAAGCCTTTCCGCACCCCTCGCGATCGAGGCCATGGCCTTGTCGCGGTCGCCCCGGTCGATCGGTACGAACCCGCCGGCATCGAATACCGTGCCCATGATGGGAAACTTGTGGAGCTCGGCCTTGTAGAGCACGTGAAGCTGCGGGTGCAGCGCCTGGAAGAGTACAGGCGGATCGACGTTGCTCTCGTGGTTCGAGCAGAACACGGCGGCGGTTCCGGGTGCGCGCTCGCGTCCCGCGACCCGGTAACGGATACCCGCCAGGGTGAGCGCGAGCCACACGCCTGCATGCCCGAGTGCGTACAGCCCCCGTTTCCAGCGGAAGACAACCGCGATCAAGAGCCCGGTCGGTCCCGCCACCAGAATATAGGCGAGCACGAGGGCGTAGGCAACGATCGAGCGAACGAGGGTCACGAGTTCCGTCACTGTACAAAAAAACGCCCGGGAGACAAGCTCCCGGGCGGTGAAGAAAGCTAAGGCAAGCGAGGAAGCTTACGAGGCGCGTGCCGCGCGGCGTGGGGCCGCGGCGACGACGCTGGCCTTGACCGGCTTGGCAATCTTGGCCCGCGCGGTCGCGCGAGCCACGTTACGTGCCTTCGCCGTGAAACACTTCTCGAGCGCGAGTTCGACCTTCTGCTCGATTTCGAGCGCCTTCTCGCGCACAACCTCGGAGACCTCGGAAATGATGAGCGCTTTAGCACGATCGAGCATGCGCTTCTCGCGGAACGAGAGGCTCTTGGACTTGCTCAGGAACGTCAGGCTCTTGAGCACGTCCGCCATGTCGTAGATCGATCCGGTCCGCATCTTGTCGGAATTGTCCTTGAAGCGACCCTTCCAGTTCTGGTGGTTATCGATCCGGCCGTCGCCGAGAAGCGTGAACAGACGCTCGACTTCCTCGTCCGTGATGGCCTTGCGCAGACCGACGCCGTCGACGTTCGCGACGGGTACGAATACGGTGGTGTCATTGGACACGATGCGCAGATGGAAAAAGCCGCAAGTGGTACCCTGAATGGTTTTCTCTTCGACGCGCTCGACGATCCCGAGCCCATGATTCGGGTAAATGACCTTGTCGCCGACCTGAAATGTCACGTTTCCCCCGTAGCAGGTAGGTTGGTAGTAGAACCGGTTTGGTGCCGGGAACAGCACCCATGAGTATAGCGCACGTCCGGCCAAAAATCAACGAAAATGGCCATAAAAATGCCATTTGTGGCACTTCATCCCGCACTTTCATCCCGTCCCCTGGACCGTTGGCAGTCAGCCCGCAGAGCCGCGGGCGGCGACGGAACGGGCCGTAACCCTTTCGTGTGCCAGGATTTGAGGAAGCGCTTTCACGGAATGGCGCACACGAGGCCGATTGTCCCCAGTTAAGGACAGCTGAGGTCGAGAACGCTCAACTAGAATCGGCCAATGGCGCACCTGCTTCTCGGTCTGCTGCTCGGCCTCGTGGCGCCGCAGGTCCCCCGCGCACCATACGTCGCCACCCCCCCAGACGTCGTTGACCGCATGCTCGACCTGGCTTCGATCACCTCGCGCGACATCCTGTACGACCTGGGATGCGGCGATGGTCGCATCGTCATCGCTGCGGCACGGAAGTTCGGAGCGCGCGGCGTCGGGGTGGACATCGATCCGGTGCGTATCGCTGAAGCGCAGCAGAACGCCGCACGCGCGCAGGTCGAGCACCTGGTCACGTTCAGGCTCCAAGACGCGCTGGACACGGATGTGTCCGAGGCGACGGTCGTGACGTTGTATTTGCTCTCCGCGCAGAACGTGGCGCTCCGGCCGACGCTCACACGGCAGCTGAGGCCCGGTGCCCGTATCGTGTCGCACAACTACGCGATGGGCGACTGGGATCCGGACGTCGTCGACACGTTCACGAGCGCGGACGGGCAGTCGCGGACGTTGTATTTGTGGAAAGCGGACAGACGGGAGCGACCGTAGGCAAATCCCAAAGCCCAAGGCCCAAGTTTGGGATTTGGCGTTTGGGATTTGGGATTTGTTGCCTACACTCGAGCCGTCGTCAGCGCGATCAGCTCTTCGATGAGGCGGGTGTAGGTCCGCCCGGACTTTCGCGCCGCCATGGCGAACTCGGCACGGGAACTGAGCCACGGGTTCGGATTCACCTCGATGACCTGGACGAGGCCATCGGACTGCAGTCTCATGTCCACGCGGCCGTAGTCGCGAAGTTCGAGCACCTGATAGGCGGCAATCGCCGTCTGCTGCAGCGTCTGTGTCGTTTCCTCAGTCAGATCCGTCGCGATCGCCGACTTCGTATCCTTGTACGCCTTGGTGCCCTTGCCCCACTTTACCTCCGCCGCCGCGATGCGCGGGGTGCCGTCCGGCAGCTTGGACAGGTCCAGTTCCACGATCGGCAACGCCTCCGCATTGTCGTTGCCGATGACGCCGACGTACATCTCCCGGCCGTCGATGTACTCCTCGATTAGGACCGGCGAATCGAAGTGGGAGTGCAGCCAGTCCATGCGCTCCATCAGCTCGCGGATCGAGTTGACGACGGCGCTGAACTCGATGCCAATGGAGCCGTCCTCGCGGGCCGGCTTCACGATGACGGGAAACTGGAGATCGTGAGAGAAATCAAGCCGCCCCCGGTAACACTTTGCGAACGTGGGCGTATGGATACCGTGGAACGCGAAGATCTTCTTGGCCACCGCCTTGTCCTGCGCCAGCATCATCGCGTTGGCGCTGCCACCGGTGTACTTCTTTCCCAGCAGTTCCAGGAAGGCCGCAATCTTGAAGTCGGCGGTATCGTCGCCGGCGAACGATTCCGCGAGGTTGAGGACGAGGTCGCATTCCACCCTGGCCAGTCCCAGAAGGCTCTTCTGGGTGCCGTCGAGTTCGTGCATCACGGGCTCGTGACCTAGCTTGATCAGGGCCTCGGCGACCTCCTCCTCGACCTCCTTCTTGTCGAGTTCACGAAGGACCGGCGCGCTGCCGCCCGCCGCCGCCACCTCGTCCCCACCAACGAGGACGCGGTCGTAGAGGACGACAATCTTGAGTTTGCCCATCGAGCGGTCGCTAGGACGCGCACTCTCCTTCCATCACGACCATCTCAAACGCCTTCGTCTCGCCGAGATCGATGAAGTCGTCCGCGGTGGGCTCGTCCGGCAGCATCCGCGCAAGATCCTTCAGCACGTCGGTGGCCGCATCCGCCGGGACACGCCGGAAGAACGCACCCAGTGATTCGCCGTCGTCGCGCCGTTCCTTGTAGAGCGTCAACAACCGGTCGATGGCGGTCGTCAGACGGTGGACCGGGACTTTCGACACCACACGCCCGAAGCTCGCACCGGAGTCGGTGCTGCCGCCGCCGACCGAGACGAAATACTGCGGAAGCGCCCGGTTACCCACCTTGCGCACGCTCCCCTGGAATCCAATCGCCGCGATGTGGTGCTGACCGCAACCGTTGGGGCAGCCGCTGATCTTGATGTCCCCGTCCTGGACCAGCGCCACGAACTCGGGGTGGCGATCCAGGTGCTCGGTCAATATGCGGCCGAGCCCGCGCGACTGCGTGACCGCCAGGCGGCAACTTTCCGCGCCAGGGCAGCTCACCACGTCGGCAACCGTGTTCGCGTCGGCCGCACCCAGACCGGCCGCCTCCAGACGCTGGTGGAGCTCCTGAAGCACGCCCGCCTTCACCCACCGGAACAACACGTTTTGTCCGATGGTGAGTCGGGCGGTCCCGTCGCTGTAGGCCTCCGTAAGGTCGGCCAGTACGTGCATCTGGCCGGCCGTCATGTCACCCAGCGGCAGGCGTACCGTCACGTGCACGAACCCCGGCTGACGCTGCAGGCCGACGTTGGAGCGCATCCAGTGGAGATAGGCGTCTGATAGCGTGCGCAGTTTCACGGTCCCGGGCATGACCCCCGGGCCGTGGACATCCACGCTGCCCGCGACCCGCTTCACATCCTCGATGGCGGGCGCCGCCGGCGGAAGCCAGTCCGGTGCCGCTTCGACGTCCGAGGCCGCGGCACTGGCATCGAACGGCACGCCGCCCTCGGCTCGAACCTCGGCCAGCGTCTCGTCAAACCGCTGCCGCCACACGTCCCATCCGAGCTGGCGAATGAGGAACTTCATCCGGTTACGCTGGGGGTGCTCGCGGTCGCCGAGGCGGTGGTACACGCGGACAATCGCCTCCGCCACTTCGAGCATCTGTTCGGCCGGGAGAAACTCGTACAGCAGGAATCCCGACCTCGGCAAAATCGATGTGCCGCCGGCGATGGTCAGGCGGAAACCGCGTCGGCCGTCGACGATGCGCGCGAACCAGCCGAGGTCGTGAATTGAGGCGAGCGCGTGATCGCTGGGGCAACCCTCGAACGCGATCTTGAACTTGCGCGGCAGCGACCCGGCGAGCGGATGCCCGAGAAAATACCGTGTCATCCCCTCCGCGTACGGGGTGACGTCGAACACTTCGTCGTGAGCGACGCCCGCATACGGGCAGGCGGTAATGTTCCGCACGGAATTACCGCAGGCCTCGCGCGTGGTCATGCCCACGGCGGCGAGGTCACGCATCGCCAGCTCGGCATCCTTGAGCTGTACGAAGTGATACTGGATATTCTGGCGGGTCGTCACGTGGCCAAAGCCGCGGGAGTACTTCGCCGCGACATCGCCGAGCGCACGCAGCTGGTCACCGGTGGTGATGCCCTGCGGAATCTTGATCCGCATCATCTGAACGCCGTCCTGCCGCTGGCCGTACGTGCCACGCAGGAGGCGGAACCGCCGCCAGTCGTCGGCGGAGAGGTCGCCGTTCTCGTAACGGCTCAAGGTGTCGACGAACTCGTCGATGTCCTGCTGTTTGGCGAACGACGGCTGCTCCCGTCCGAGCGTTCCCGCTTCATCCGTTACGGCCATAACTCACCTCATTGCCAGACTGTTCCGGGCTCGATGTCTTCGCCAGCACGTCACGTACCCGCACGACTTCGCCAACGACCAGCACGCCGGCAAGACCGACGGGCGGCGTCGCCTCGCCAAGTTGCGCAAGCGCCCCGGTCCACGTCCAGGCGTCCGGCGTCGACGCTGCGCAGACGATCGCCGCCGGCGTGTCGGCCGACCACCCGTGCGCCATCAGCCTCGACGCAAGGTCCGCGCGCGATCCGACGCCCATCAGAATGATCATCGACACGGTGTTCGGCCTCACCGACCTCAACGTGTTATCGACGGCTTCCGACGTGTGCCCGGCCAGCACGAGAAACGCCGAGGCGATACCCCGGTGCGTGACGGGGATTCCGGCGAGCTCCGGCGCCGCCACGGCGGTCGTCACCCCGGGGACGACCTCGAAGGGCACGCCGGCCATCGCCAGCGCAAGCACTTCCTCCCCGCCGCGCCCAAACACGAACGGGTCGCCCCCCTTGAGGCGAACCACCCGCTTGCCCTGCCTCGCCGCGTGAATCATCAGGCGGTGAATCGTCTCTTGCGGCACGCTGTCACGACGGGCACGCTTGCCCACGCAGAAGCACTGCGCCTTGGTCACACGCCGCAACGCGTCGACGTCGACCAGGGCGTCGTACAGCACCAGGTCAGCCTCTTCCAGGCGCCGGACCCCACGCACCGTCCACAACTCAGGATCGCCCGGTCCCGCACCAACCAGTGATACGTGCCCCCTCTGCACGCCAGACCTTGTCGCTCCAGACCCCGACACTGACGAACCAGCGAGGCTTCGAGAGGCGCTCGTGTCGTCTTCTCTCGTCGCCGCTTCGTCCCGGGGCACTGTGTCCAGGGGCGCTGTGTCCCGGCGGGCGATTGCCGGCCGATCCGCATACAACCGATTCAGGACGTCGAGTAGCTGTGGACGCCGCTGCTCCATCGGCACGCCCTCAGTTTTCCACGTGCGCCGCGCATCATCGGCAGCCGACATCCACGCGTCGAGATCACGGGGCAGCCATGCGTCGAGCGCCTCGCGCAGCAACCCCGCCAGGGCAGGCGCGCGGCCGTCGGTGGAAATCGCCACGGTGGCGCCGTGCCGGCGCACGACCCCTCCGAGATAGGCCGTGGCGTGGTCGGGATCGTCCACCGCGTTCACGAACACGCCTCGCGTCTCGGCAGCGGCCAGCACCTGTCTGTTGACCTCTTTCGGCGCCGCCGCCACGACCCACCAGGCACCGTCCAGATCAGCGTCTTCGAAGGGCCGGCGAAGCACCGTGACCCCGAGCCGATCGATCTCCGGCCGCACGTCGGGTGCAACCACCGTCACGTCCGCGCCCGCGGTCAGCAGCGCCTCGAGCTTACCGGCAGCCACCGGGCCGCCGCCGACCACGACGACGCGACGCGATGCGAGATTCAGAAAGGCTGGAAACATCTTCACCAAAAACAAAAAAGCCCGGGATTTTTTGTCCCGGGTTCTCGATACGCCAGCGTGTTATTGGTCTTGCTATTCACTACTCACGCGGCGCACCGACAGCCCCGGGACCAGACAGGTCACCATGCCACAACAAGCGCACGCGTTCAGTCTGTTCGGGTCGGACACCACGGTATTGAAATTCTATAGCCCGGAGCCGGGCAAGGTCAAACGCCGGCCGCCCTCTAGGCGCGCGCCGCCGCGGCAGCCGTGACGTCGATCCGGGCGCCGATCACACGCTCGAAATCGGCCAGACTCCGCCCGATCTGCGTCGGGCGTGCAACCCGGTCGAACATCACATCGGCGGTCTTGTACCCGTTCCCGGTGATACAAACGACCACAGACTCGTTGGACTTGATCACGCCGCGACCTATGAGCGCGCGCGTGGCGGCCAGCGTCGTCCCGCCTGCGGCCTCTGTGAAGATGCCCTCTGTCCTGGCCAGGAGCTGGACCGCGTCCAGGATCTCCTCGTCGCTCACCATGGCCCCGGCCGCGCCGGTCTCCTTGACCACCCTCACGACCTGGAATCCATCCGCCGGATTGCCAATCGCCAGCGACTTCGCGACCGTGTTCGGCTTGACCGGTTCGGGGAACTCCAGGCCGGCTTCAATCGCCTTGATCACGGGCGCGGAGCCGGAGGGCTGCGCCGCATGAATCTTCGGCAGCTGGCCGCTGACGAGCCCCACCTCGCGCAACTCGTGGAGGCCCTTGAAAATGCGCGGCAGGAGCGTGCCGCCCGCAACCGGCGACACGATGTGGTCAGGGAAGCGCCATCCGAGCTGTTCGGCAATCTCGAAGCCCATCGTCTTTGCGCCCTCCGCGTAATAGGCGCGCAGGTTGATGTTCGCAAAGCCCCACCCGTAGCGGTCCGCAATCTGCGTGCACAGCCGGTTCACGTCGTCGTAATTGCCCTCGACGGCCACGACGTGCGGCTCGTAGATCGCGGCGCCGAGAATCTTGGCCGGCTCCAGATCGTTGGGGATGAAGACGTAGCACGGCAGCCCGAGACGCGCCGCGTGGGCCGCAACGCTTCCCGCCAGGTTTCCGGTCGACGCACACCCGAACACCTTGAACCCCAGCTCGACCGCGCGGGTCGCCGCGACCGACACGACCCGGTCCTTGTAGGAAAACGTCGGATGGTTAACCGAATCATCCTTGATGTAGAGCTCGTCGATCCCGAGCTCGCGCGCCAGACGAGTCGCGCGAACCAGCGGCGTGAAACCTGAATGAAAACCGGTCCGAGGCTCCTCGACGGGAAGCAGTTCGCGATAGCGCCACAGTGACTGCGGCCGTGATTCGATCAGGCTGCGGCTGACGGCGGCGCGGACGGCCGCGTAGTCGTACGACACTTCGAGAGGACCGAGGCACTCCCCGCAGACCCACAACGCCTCGGCCGGGTACGTGGCACCGCACAGGTGGCATGTCAACCCGGCCACGAATTTCACAGGGTTCTCCCGTGCGCCGAGGCGAACGTGTCGAACCCGCCCCCGATGGCGACAGAGGCCGGCATGTTTACGTCGCCAGCCGAGGAGTAGCTATGGCTGTTAAGTGACACGAATCAAAAAAGATATCACGTCTGCGGGCCCTCGCCCAAGAGCATCGGAAGCGCCAGCGGCTCCTCGGCGTGGAAGTCGGCGGCCGCGATCTCCCGCACCGCCGTTGCCAGCGCGCTTTCTTCGCAGGGTTCGACGGTGATCACGAACGGCAGCGCGTCCTTCGGGTAGCCTGGCTCCTGCAGCACCGCATCAAGGTTGATGCCCTGACGGGCCAGCGACGCGGCGATCGACGCGAGGATGCCGGTATGGTCGCGGACGACAAAACGCAGGTAATAGGGCCTGGCCGGCGGAGGCACCACGGGCGCGGGAAGCCATTCCTCGCCCCGGTCGCGCTCACGCTGGGTCAACGAAAGCAGGTCGGACACAACCGCCACGGCGGTCGCCGGCCCGCCGGCTCCCGCCCCGCTGAAACTGTTCTCCCCCCCGTAGCGGCCGGCGATCGTGATGATGTTGTTCGCGCCCATGTTGAGCCCGAAGTTGGAGCCGCGAAGAACCAGCGCCGGCCCGACAAGCGCGTGAAATCCGTCGCCCTTCGCCTCCACCATCGCGATTTGACGAATCGTGCAGCCAAGCCGACTCGCATAGCGGAAATCCGCGGCGGAAATCGGCCTGATCGATCGTCTCGGTATATCAGGCAGCCGCAGGTGGCGACGGAATGCGATGCCCGCCAGCACGACGAGCTTTGCGCCCGCGTCATCGCCGTCGACATCCGCGCTGGGGTCCGCCTCCGCGTACCCGAGCCGGCGAGCGTCGTCCATGACGGCAGCCATGTGCATGTCGCCGCCGGCCATTGTGCTCAGGACGTAATTCGACGTGCCGTTGAGAATGCCGGCGACGCGCATCAGCCGGTCGCCGGCCAGCCCCTCTCGCACGCCATGAATCAGCGGCACGCCCCCGGCGACTGCGGCCTCGAAGCGGAGTTGCGTCTCGTGCTTCACGGCGAGATGCAGGAGTTCGGGCGCGTGCGCCGCGAGCAGCATCTTGTTGGCGGTGACCACAGCCGCCCCCTGCTGGAGGGCGCGGCGCACCCAGCCGCCCGCCGGATCGATGCCGCCGATCACTTCGACAACCGCGTCCGGCTTGGACCGAAACAGTTCGTCAAGATCCTCGGTCCACGTGACAGACCCGGGCACCCAGCCGACGCGCTTGCGGTCGATGCCGCGGTTAAAGATATGCGTGAGCTGAAGGCGGTCGGCCAGCTCGGGCCGTTCGCTGACGATCCGGGCGACTGACCCGCCCACGGTACCGAAGCCGAGGAGCGCGATGCGGAGCGGTTTTGTCTTCATCCTTCGAATCAGCAAGGCTAGCATAGGGCTACATGTTCACGATTGGGATCGTGCAAGATCGCGCCGATGTGGACGCGCAGGGCAACCTTCGGCGCGCCGAACGGCTCGTTCGAGAGGCGGCCCGCCGCGGCGCGCAGATCATCTGCCTGAAAGAGCTGTTCAACGCCCCGTATTTCTGTAAGTCGCAGCAATCCGAGCGGTTCGATCTCGCGGAGCCGATTCCGGGTCCGACGACCGAGGCCATGCAGGCCATCGCCCGCGAGCTCGCCGTCGTCATCGTGGTCCCGACGTTCGAGCGCCAGACGGCCGGGATCTACCGAAACTCCGCCGCCATCATCGACGCGGACGGGAGCCTCCTCGGCGTCTACCGCAAGATGCACATCCCCGACGATCCGCTGTTCCATGAGAAGTATTACTTCACGCCAGGCGAGGCGCCCGGGTTCAAGGTCTGGAAGACGCGCTACGCCACGATCGGCGTGCTGATCTGCTGGGATCAGTGGTACCCGGAAGCGGCGCGCATCGTGAGCCTCATGGGCGCGCAGGTGCTCTTCTACCCCACGGCGATCGGCTGGCATCCGGCGGAGCGGGACGAGTGGGGGCAGGCGCAGGTGGACGCGTGGCGCACCATCCAGCGCGCGCACGCCATTGCCAACGGCGTCTACGTGGCCTCGCCCAACCGTATCGGCCACGAGGACGAACCGGGCACGGGCGGAATCACGTTTTTCGGCCACTCCTTCATTGCGGACCCGTTCGGGCGCTACGTGGCGGAAGCGGGCCAGGATGAGGAGATCGTCATGGCGCCGTGCGACCCGGCGCTCATCGAAACCGTGCGCCGCAACTGGCCCTTCCTGCGCGACCGCCGCGTCGATGCATACGGACCCATCCTGAATCGGTATCTCGGCTCGTAGAACTGATGGGGCTTTGGGCTTTGGGCTCTAGGCTTTTGGCGTTGGACTTTCGGCTTCGGGCTGTGGCCGTTGGACCGTCGGCTCTCGCATGAAATTCCGAATGCCCGCCGAGTGGGAGCCGCACCGCGCGACGTGGGTCGCCTGGCCGCATCACGAGTCAGACTGGCCCGGAAAGCTCGAATCGATCCCGTGGGTGTACGCGGAAATCATCCGTGTACTCGGGGACCACGAGGCCGTCGAAATCCTGTGCCAGAACCGCGACGTCACGGAGCGCGCGCGCGTCGCCCTGGACGCGCACCACGCGCGCCGCGATCGCGTCGCGCTCCACGAAGTTGCCACCGACCGGGTGTGGCTCCGCGATTCCGCCCCAACGGGTGCCATCGATGCACAGGGCGACCTCGTCTTGCTGGATTGGGCGTTTAGCGGGTGGGCCAAGTACCCCAACTGGCAGCAGGACGCGGGCGTAGGACCCGCCATCGCCCGCCTGACCGGCCTGCGCCGGGAAGAGCCGCGTCTCGCCGGGACGAGCCCGCGCATCGTGCTCGAAGGCGGTGGAATCGAGGTGAACGGACAGGGGCTGCTGCTCGTGACCGAGGAGTGGCTGCTCTCCGACGTGCAGGTCCGCAATCCCGGCCTTGGACGTGCCGACTACGAACGCATCTTTCACGATTGGCTTGGCGTCCACCGGACGATCTGGCTCGGCTCAGGGTGCCTCGGCGACGACACGCACGGACATGTCGACGATGTGGCGCGATTCGTGAACACGGATACCGTGGTAGTGGCCGTCGAGGAGGATCCGGAGGACGGGAACCACGCGCCGTCGATGGACAACCTGCGCCGGCTCGAGGCCGCGTCGAAAGCGGCCGACATCGGTCCGCTGAGGATCGCCAGGCTGCCGTTCCCGCGGCCCCTGTTCATGAACGGTGAACGCCTGCCGGCCAGCTACGCCAATTTCTATATCGCGAATGGCCTGGTGCTGGTGCCGACGTTCAACGACCCTCACGACCGCGTGGCCCTCAACACGCTTGCCGAACTCATGCCGGCGCACCGGATCGTCGGCATCCATGCCGTTGACCTGGTCTGGGGACTCGGCACGCTTCACTGCCTCACGCAGCAGGAACCGGCGCCGCCAATTGCACGATGATTCCTCGACAGGTTAGATTGTCGATTCACGCGTAGTGTCCGAAGGTGGGGAGCGGCCTGTGGAAATCGCATGTCTTGATCTAGAGGGAGTACTAGCACCGGAGATCTGGATCGAATTCGCCCGGATCACCGGTATCGAGGAATTGAAGGCGACCACCAGAGATGTTGCCGATTATGACGTGCTGATGAAGCAGCGCTTGCGTCTCCTTGATGCGCACGGGCTAGGTCTCGCCGAGATACAAGGGACGATCGCGAATCTAAGGCCCCTGGAAGGCGCCAATGACTTCCTTGACTGGCTGAGAGAACGCTTTCAAGTGGTCGTCCTCTCCGACACTTTTTACGAATTTTCTCAACCGCTCATGCGACAACTGGGCTGGCCTACGATCCTGTGTCATCAGCTGGTGATCGACGAGGCAGGTAGAGTCGCCGACTATACATTGCGTCAGAAGGATTCTAAGCGGCAGTCTGTAAAAGCCTTTCGTGGATTGAATTGTCGAGTAATAGCAGCCGGTGATTCCTACAACGATACGACCATGCTGGAGGAAGCTGACGCAGGGATCCTGTTCAGGGCACCGGACAATGTGATTGCGGAATTTCCCCAATACCCCGCCGTTCACAGCTACCAAGCGCTCAGGCTTGAGTTTATTAAGGCCAGCAATCGGGACCTTGATCTGTAGTTGCGGGTGATCAACTGGATTCGCTGATACTCCGGGAGAGTCAGCTATGATCGTGCGGTCACCATGGACGAACAGCCCCGTATGCCGATTCGCCACGATTGGTCCCTCGCCGAGATCGAGTCCATCTACACGGCCCCATTGCTCGACCTGCTGCTGCGGGCTCAGCAGGCGCACCGTACTTTCCACCTCCCGAACGAGGTGCAGGGATGTGCCCTGCTCAGTATCAAGACCGGCGCATGTCCCGAAGACTGCGCGTACTGCCCGCAGTCGGCGACGTACAGCACGAACGTCACCGCAACGCCTCTACTGAATGTCGACCAGACGATCGAGGCTGCGACACGCGCCCGCGACCAGGGCGCGACACGCTTCTGCATGGGTGCCGCCTGGGGACACGCCGCCTCCGGCCGGCAATTCGAGCGCGTGCTTGACATGGTCCGAGGCGTCAGAGCGCTTGGACTCGAGGCCTGCTGCACGCTCGGCATGCTGACGCAGGAACAAGCCGACGCGCTGTCTGCGGCTGGACTGTCAGCCTACAACCACAATCTGGACACATCGCGGGAGTTCTACAGCACGATCATCACGACGCGCTCCTACGACGAGCGGCTCGAGACGCTGGCCCGCGTCAGACAGGCCGGTATCAGCGTGTGCTGCGGAGGCATCATCGGCATGGGCGAGGATCGAGACGATCGGTACCGTCTACTGCATCAGCTGGCGACGCTTGCCCCGCACCCCGAGAGCGTCCCGGTGAACCTGCTCGTCGCCATGCAGGGAACGCCTCTCGGCAACCGGCCAACCGAAGACCCGCTGGAACTGGTGCGCATGATCGCGACGACCCGAGTGCTCATGCCGCAGTCGTACGTGCGCCTGAGTGCCGGCCGCCTGTCATTGTCGGACGAGGCGCAGGTCCTCTGCTTTCTGGCTGGCGCGAATTCCGTGTTCCTCGGGGACACGCTGTTGACGACACCGAATCCGGAGGCCGACACAGATCGCGCGCTTTTCGAGCGTGTCGGGATCCGTTTACAGCCGATGCCGAGATCTACCAGCACTGCGCCGTGAGGAAGCCGTCGCCGCTCGAGTCACGAGTGCGCGCTCACCTGCACACGCTGAGCGAACGCGGGCTGCTACGAACGCTCCGCTCGCCTTCGGGCATCGACCTGTCGTCGAACGACTATCTCGGCCTCTCCAATCATCCGGTTGTGAAGGAGAAAATGATCGCGGCCGTGCAACGCGATGGATGTGGCAGCACCGGATCGCGCCTGTTGGGAGGACACCGAGAGACATTCGAGGCTGTTGAGCGTTCGTTCGCCGCGTTCAAAGGGACGGAGCGAGCGCTGTACTTTTCGAGCGGGTATTTAGCCAATCTGGCGGTCCTGACGACGTTCATCGAACCGGGCGACGTGATCCTCTCGGATCGCCTGAACCACGCCAGCCTGCGCGACGGCATTCGGCTGTCCCTTGCGAAGCGTGTGGTGTTTCCTCACAACGACGCCGCTGCGCTGGCCCGCCGGGTCGAGAGGGAGAAGGCTCGCGGACAGGGCCAGGTATTCGTCGTGACGGAATCGCTCTTCAGCATGGACGGCGATCGCTCGCCGCTCGCGGTCTATGCGGGCATCTGCCGCGCGACCGGGGCCCTGCTCGTCGTGGACGAAGCCCATGCTGTCGGGATACGGGGACCGAATGGCAGCGGCTTGATCGAGGAGAGCGGGATCGCCAATGATGTGCTCGTCTCGATCAATGCAGCCGGAAAGGCTCTCGGTGTTGCCGGGGCGTTCGTGGCCGGGCCAGCCTGGGCGATTGAGTACCTTGCACAACGCGCACGCTCCTTCCTCTTTTCAACCGCGCCGCCGCCGGCCGTGGCGGACGCGATCCAGGCCAGTCTCACGATCGTGACGGAAGAGCCTGAGCGTCGCGCACGACTTCGGCGCCGCGCGGTCTTCCTCCGTGAGCGGCTCGAGGAAGCCGGTATCCCCGCGCCAGGCGGTGACACGCCCATCATCCCCATCGTGCTCGGGGGAAACGACCGAGCGGTCGCCGTCGCAGGCGCACTTCAAGCTGAAGGCTTCGACGTCAGAGCGATTCGGCCGCCGAGCGTGCCTTCCGGCACCGCTCGACTTCGTGTCTCGGTTAACGTGCACCTTGCGGAGGTCGATCTCGACCGTTTCGCGAGCCGGCTTGCTGCCGTCCTCAAAGGCCTAGTTCCGTGCCCCGCGGCCTCTTCGTAACGGGCACCGACACCGGTGTCGGCAAAACCGTTGTCGCGGCGACTTTGCTGCATCGGTATCGCGGAGACCGGCTCCTCCGTTACTGGAAACCGATCCAGACCGGCACCGAATCCGATGACGACACGGCCGACGTCGCCCGGATGGCGGGGTGCGATGACCGTGAGCTCTTCGGGCATGGTGTCCGTCTGCCACGTCCGCTGTCCCCGCATCTGGCTGCCCGGCTCGATGGGTGCACGATCGACACGAATCGGCTGCTGGAGGCTTTTCACCGCGAGGACCGCGATGCGCGCTGGATCGTCGAGGGCGCCGGCGGAGTGCTCGTGCCGATCAACGACCGCGAGACAATGGCGGATCTGATGGTCCGACTCAGCCTGCCGGTCGTCATCGTGGCGCGAACCGCCCTCGGAACGATTAACCAGACGCTGCTGACGGTTGAAGCCCTGCGTCTACGAGCGCTCGAGGTCGTTGGTGTCGTCATGGTAGGGCGTCAGGATCCTGATGCGTGCGAGGCGGTCGAACGGTACGGACACGTGGTCGTCCTCGGTCAGATGCCGATATTCGCCCCTCTTACTTCCTCGGCGCTCGCGACGTGGGCGCCACAGCTCGACCCAACAGGTCGGCTCCTCAGGTACGTTTCGTGACGAAGCCAGCCAACCTTCTCGAGCGTGACCGGGCCTACGTGTGGCATCCCTACACCCAGATGTCGTCTCCGGTGGCGCCACTACCAGTGGTGAGGGCCGATGGTGTCTATCTGTTCACTGAGGATGGTCGCCGGATTCTCGACGGGATCTCTTCGTGGTGGGTGAACATTCACGGTCACTGCCATCCAACGCTCAATCAGGCGCTCATCGATCAGGCGCGAGACCTCGAACACGTGATGTTCGCGGGCTGTACGCATCGGCCCGCTGTCGACCTCGCGGAACGGCTGGTGACGCTCCTTCCTGAGGGATTGACGCGGGTCTTCTACTCAGACAACGGGTCCACCGCCGTCGAAGTAGCGGTCAAGCTCGCGTGTCAGTATTGGAGGAACAAAGGGCAACCTCAGCGGCATCTGATTCTCGCACTCGAACACGCGTATCACGGCGACACTGTCGGGGCCATGTCCGTCAGCGCCGAGTCGGTGTTCACGGCGGCGTTCACCCCGCTGCTCTTCCCGGTCGTTCGGGCTCACGCGCCGTACTGTTTCCAGTGTCCAGTCGGCCTCGAGCGAGAGACGTGCCATGTGGACTGCCTGAATGCGCTCGAAACCCAACTCGAACAGCGAGCCGACACTGTGGCCGCGGTGATCATCGAGCCCATGCTTCAAGGCGCGGGCGGCATGATCGTCTGGCCGACCGACTTTCTAGCTGGCGTCCGCCGTCTGTGCGATCGGTTCGGGGTGCTGTTGATCGCCGACGAGGTGCTGACAGGGTTCGGTCGGACCGGCCGAATGTTCGCGTGCGAGCACGCCGGTGTGACGCCGGATCTGATCTGCCTCTCGAAAGCGCTCACGGCAGGATATCTACCGCTCGGGGCCACAGTGGTGACTCCTGCTGTGTACGACATGTTCCTGAGTTCAGATCACAGCAAGACGTTCTTCCACGGCCACTCCTTCACCGCGAATCCCTTGGCGTGCGCCGTCGCACTTGCGAGTCTCGACCTGTTCGAGAGCGGCGATGTCATGAGTGCCGTCAGACGCATTGAAACGCAGCTTGTCGATGGATTGTCCCGGCTTCGCGACCTGCCCGCCGTCGGCGACGTACGCGTGATCGGCGCCGTGGGCGTGATCGAACTACTGGCCGACACGACGGCGCATGGCGCCGACGGATACCTCGATCGCATCGGCCCCCACCTCGCCGCTGCGTTTCTGGAACGGGGGTTGCTGCTGCGGCCCTTGGGCAACGTGCTCTACTTCATGCCGCCGTACGTCATCACGTCCGACGAGATCGACTGGTGCCTGTCACAGATCGCCGAGGTGATTGGGTCCCTTGATACGAATAGCGCCGCGCGGTGACGTCACCAACGTATCCATCCTGCTCTCTCTGGGCTCTACGCCGGAGGGAGGATGACCCACTGGCCTTCTTGCAACAGCTGGCACGAAGCCCAGACAAGGTCATCCCTTTTCAATTGGGCAGGCACCTCGCGTTTCTCCTCAATCACCCCACGACGATCGAAGACGTCCTCCTGACCCGTCACGACCGGTTCGTGAAAGGCCGCGGATTCGATCGTGCGAAACGGCTCTTGGGCGAGGGCCTTCTCACGGCGAATGGGCCGTTGCATGCGGCGCGACGCCACGTCGTGCAGCCGGCGTTTTATCGTCAACGAATAGAAGCGTACGCTCCCCTTATCGTGGGCCACGCCGCTCGATCGCGAGAGCGGTGGCAACATGGAATCACCCTCGACATTGCGCGTGAGATGAGGCGCTTGACGCTCTCGATCGCGGGAGAGACACTGTTCGGCACCGATCTCGCGGACGTGGCCGAGGATATCGACACCGCCGTCGCGAGCGCCGTCCCACCGATGGACGGACTTGTCTCGCTCGTGGCGTCGCGTCGCCGCGTCCAGACTGCGCGGCGCCGACTCGACACGATCGTCGACGATGTCGTCGAGCGACGACGTCGGTCCGGCAGCGCGCGCGATGACTTGTTGTCCCTGCTGCTGGAGGCACGCGGGGCCGACGATGAGGCGTCAGCGCGCCAGCTTCGTGACGACGCCGTCACCTTCATGCTGGCAGGTCACGATACGATCGCGCACGCGCTGACGTGGACGTGGACGCTGCTCGCAGCCAATCCTGAGGTCGAGGCACGGCTCCATGCCGAAGTGGCAGAAGTACTGGGCCCTCGCCTGGCGTCTGCGCAGGATGTTCCACGGCTGACGTACACAAGAAGCGTGCTGGCGGAGGCGCTTAGATTATTCCCACCCGCCTGGGTGATCGTACGTCGAGCCGCCGAGTCGCACCGGTGTGGTGGTCGACAGATTCCCCGCGGATCGTTGGTTGTCGCCAGCCCGTTTGTAACTCACCGCGATGCGCGGTTCTTTCCGGATCCGCTGATGTTCTCGCCTGAGCGTTGGCTATCGCCAGACCAGCGGCCGCGGCTGGCATACTTCCCCTTCGGAGCCGGGCCGAGGTCTTGTATCGGTGAGGGGTTTGCGTGGATGGAGGGGACCCTTGTCCTCGCAACGCTCGCTGGAAAGTGGCGGCTGCGCTCCGAGGGCCGCGCGGTCGAGCCCAGTCCGCGCATCACCCTCCGACCCCGAGGTCCCGTTCCGATGGTGCCAGCTCTGGTTCGCTGAGGCCGGGGATCCGAGCCGGTATTCGAGAACGCGTAGTCAGCCGCCGAGGGCAGGACAGCCTTGGCACCGCCCGCAGCATTAAGCTGGTGGGGTGAGCTCCTGGCTGCACAGCGGCATCGTCGGTCTCATGCTCCTGGCCGGCGTGACCGGCGCGATGGCGCAGGCCAACCAGGTGGACCTGACCGTCGAAGCCGGGCCGTCGCTCGATCCCATGGCCGATCGCGTACGGAATATCGATCGGCAGCAGCTCGCCGTCATGCTGGCACGAGCCGGGCTCAACGTGCCGCCGCGGGTCCGCGTCACGCTCATCCCGGAAGACGATTCGCGCGCCCTTGCGACCCCCCTCTGGATCGTGGGCGTGGCGTTCGGCTCGCGCGACGTGGCGATCTTCCCGGCGCGCGTCGGACCCTACCCGTACCAGTCGCTCGAGTCAGTCGTCTCGCACGAGGTGGTGCACCTGGCGCTCGCCGCCCAGGCGGGCGGGCCACTCCCTCGCTGGTTCCACGAAGGCGTGGCCACGTCGGTCGAACAGGGATGGGGATTCACCAGCCAGGCGCGGCTCGCACTCGCGACGGTCGGTAATCCTGGCCTCACCGACCTCGGGCGCCTCTTTGCGTCCGAGTCTGAACAGGACAGCGTCAGCGCGTATCTCCTCGCCGCTGCACTGGTGTCGAACATACGGGAACGTCACGGGGCTGCAGCGCCAGGAGCGATCGTCGATCGCGTCGCGCGTGGCGCGCGGTTCGCGGACGCCTTCGTGCTGCAGACCGGTGAAACACCAGGGCAAGCCGCTGCGCGGGCGTGGGGACCCTATCGCCGCTGGACGAGTTGGATTCCGGTCGTGACCAGCGGGTCGGCGCTCTGGATGGGCATCATGACCCTGGCGTTCGTCGCCTTCGTGGCCACCCTGCGCAAGCGAGCGCGGCGCCGGCGACAGTGGGACGAATGGGATGGGGACGCCTGAACCGTCATGGCTCGCATTGTTGTAGTGACCTCGCACCCGCCGCTCGCTGAGGGCGGCCACCTGGTTATCGCTCACGCGATGGTCAACGCCTTGAACGAGTACGGCCATGAGGGGGGTCTCGTCACCACGCCGCAGAATGGCGTTGTTGCACGAATCGTGACTAGCCCGCACGATGCCAATCGACAAGATCCTCACCTGCCGATGCGGTATGACACTGGTCGGCCGAGGGCGGTCATTCGATTGAGGATCTCACAGCCAAGGACGACCTCACTCCCCTGCCCGGCTGGACTCCGGGCGCGAAGGCCATCTCCGATGATGGACTTGTAGCGGAAGAACGTGTTCTCCACCCGGCCCTGATGATGGTACCCTGACGCCTTCTTCCACTGGCGCCGGCCGAGCTGCTTCACCAACGTGATCGTTCGATCCCGCGCGGGCGACCGCGGGCCGTGCCCAGAGACGGTCGCCGTCCTGGCCGGTGGGATGACGACCGTCGCACCCCGCGCCCCCGCCGTTTCGTAGACGGCGACCGTGTCATAGGCGGCGTCAGCGGTGATGCGCACGAGAGGGCCCTCGACCGCAGTGAGCAGATCGAGGGCGGTGGTCGCATCATCGCCCGTCTCCTCGGTCAACGTGTGGACAAGGATCACGCCGGACTGATCGACGCCAAGGTGGAGCTTCCGCCAGCCACGTCTGCCGGAGCCACCGTGTTTCGCGGCGGCCCACTCGCCTGCCCCGACGATGGACAGACCCGTGCTGTCGAGCACGAGATGGATGCTCTCGCCGGGCGGGACCGGTCGCAGACGGCGCCTCAGATGCTGACTGCGCCGGGAGAGCGTCGTATAGTCGGGGGCGGAGAGGTCGAGGCGCATCATCCCGAACAGGGCGTGCAGGAATCCTTCGGCTTGGCGCAGCGGGAGATGGTAGAGGAGCCGCAGGGTCAGGGCGGTCTCGATGGCGAGATCCGAGTAGCGCCGCTGCCCACCCCGCCGGCCGCTCCGGCGGGGCGTCCAGGCAGCGATCGCGTCCGAGGATAACCACACCGTCACATCGCCGCGGCGAACGAGGGCCTGATTGTAGGCCGCCCAGTTCGCAACGCGGTACTTCGTCTTATATGTGGGATGGACCTTCGACTTCATCCCTGTAGTGTGGCTCCTGCGGAGGGTCCCGAGAAGTGCGGGCCACGCCGCCCCACCCGCAGCGGGTATTCATGCAACAACGCCGCGATGGGCCTGGAAGGCGCGGTGCGTGGGCGCGCGTGGATCACGACCACGCCCGCGGGCAATGGCAGCCGGCCCGCAGATCTCGTCGATCGCCAGTTCGTGGCGACCCGTCCGAATCAGCTCTGGGTCTCAGACTTCACCTACGTGGCGACCTGGGGTGGGTTCACCTACGTGGCGTTCGTGATCGACGTCTTCGCGCGGCGCATCGTGGGCTGGCGGGTGTCGGCCTCGATGCGCACGGACTTCGTGCTCGACGCCTTGGAGCAGGCCATCTACGCGCGGCGGCGACGCGCTGACCAGCCTCGTGCATCACAGCGATCGCGGCACGCAGTATCTTTCGATGCGGTACACGGATCGTCTCGCGGCCGCCGGCATTGCGCCATCGGTCGGGAGCCAAGGCGATGCGTTCGATAACGCCCTCGCCGAGTCGGTGATCGGACTCTACAAGACGGAGGTGATTCGACGACGAGGGCCGTGGCGCACGCTCGAGGCCGTGGAATTCGCCACGCTGGAGTGGGTGGATTGGTTCAACATGCGGCGGTTGCTTGGACCGATTGGAGACGTGCCGCCGGCGGAGTTTGAAGCGCAGTACTATGAGCAGGCCAAGGTGGCCTGATTCAATGAATCCAGTCTCCGAGAAACCCGGTACGGTTCAGGTTACCAGCCGCCGTCGGCCACAGTTGCAACACAACACTACGAGCGCCGGCAACCCAGATCGGAGTATAGTGGTCCGGATCCACGAAGAGAGGATGGGAGCATGATAAATTACAATCGGGTGGTGTGGGCAGTCGCGTGCGTGCTGATGCTTGGACCGGTGTCCAGCTGGGCCGAGGTAAGCCGTATCGATGTCGAGCGTCGTGAAGATGTGCTTGGCGGACGAGCGTTCGGGAGCGTCGGGCCCTACGAGAAGATCCACGGCAGGGTTCACTTTGCGGTTGATCCGACAAACCCACGCAACCAGATCATTGCCGATCTCGACAAGGCCCCGCGAAACGCGGAGGGCAAAGTAGAATTTTCGGCCGACTTCCTCATCCTGAGGCCGAAGGACTCCTCCCGTAGCAATGGCGTCGTTTTTTTTGACGTCGTCAATCGCGGAAATTTCCGGCTGCTCAACGTATTCAGCGACGCGGAGGCCTCGAACGATCCGACGACCGAAGCTCACTTCGGCGACGCCTCACTGCTCCTGCAGGGTTACACGCTGGTCGCGGTGGGATGGCAGTTCGATGTACCCAAGAGAAATGGCCGGATCGGGATCGACATCCCAGTTGCGACCGACAACGGACAGACGATTACTGGTTGGGTGCCGCAGTGGTTCATTCCACGTGAGCCGAGCGATTCTTTCGAGTACACGGGCGGAAACAACACGCCCGCGCATCCTCCGGTTGACCTCGAAGCCGCCCACTATCGCCTGACTGCCCGTGAGGGTATCTTTGCAGCGCGGCGTCTCATTCCGCGCGCGAACTGGCAGTTCGGCCGGATGGTCAACGGCCGCGTTGTCTCTGATCCCAACTTCGTGACGTTGAAGGGTGGTTTCAAGCCCGGCCTGACCTACGAAGTGATGTACGAGTCGCAGAACCCGCCCGTTGCGGGACTGGGCCTTGCCGCGGTCCGGGACATGGCGTCGGCTCTCAAGTACGGCGCAGATCCGATTGCACCGGGACGCTACGCGTACATGTACGGATCGTCGCAGACCGGTCGTGCCCTCCGCCAGATCATCTACGAGGGGTTCACTATCGACGAACAGGGCCGAAAGGCGTTCGATGCGGCCTTTGTGAAGACCGGCGGGGCCAGCATGGGTCGCTTCAACGAGCGGTTTGCGCGGCCCAACTCGCTTGGGGTGTTCACCCAGACCCGGTTTCCGTTTCAGTATCGAGTGACGACCGACCCTGTGACTGGGCAGAAGGACGGTCTGGGCGCACGCATTCCTGCCAGCCTCGAACCCAAGATTGTGCTGTTTGACACGGCCGCGGAGTACTGGGACCGGGGTCGTCTGGCGGCACTTCGGCACACTTCAATCGACGGCAGCGAAGACCAGCCGGATGCGCCCAACGTGCGCGCTTACCTGATAGCGGGGGCACGACACGGGGCTGGCTCGGTACCCCCGGGTGATGGAGGCGGACAGTTCTTGAATAACACGCTCAACTACGCCTGGGCGATGCGCGGACTGCTTGCCACGCTCGACTCCTGGACCCGCGAGGGCACCGAGCCACCACCAAGCCGCCATCCGACCCTCGTAGACGGAACGCTCGTTGAGCGGCGGGATCTGAAGTTTCCATCGATCCCAGGGGTGCAGTGGCCCACGCACGTTCCAGGTGGGTACCGCTGGGACGTGCCCACGACCGCCTCGGCGCTGCCGTTCCCGGTTTCCAACGTCGATGACGATGGCAACGAAGTGGGTGGCCTGCGCCTGCCCGAACAAGCGGTCCCGCTGGCGACGTTCACGGGTTGGCTGTTTCGGAGCGAGCACATTGGCGCTCCACACACCCTCATCAATAACGGCGGGTCGTACATTGCGTTCCCTGCCACGCGCGCCGAGCGCGAAAGCACGGGGGATCCCCGTTTGGCGATCGAGGAGCGCTACGCGGGTCGCGCTGAGTATCTGGCCAAGGTGGAAGCCGTAGCAAGCCGCCTGGCGCAGGAGCGGTACATCCTTCAGAGCGATGTGCCAGCCATCGTCGAGGAAGCGGCGGATCACTGGGATTGGCGGATGGCCAAGGTGCGGCCGATCTCTGCGCCGAACTGAAGGGGGGCGTTGTTGCACGAATCCTCACTGGCCCGCACGATGCCCACCGACAGGATCCTCACCTACCGATGCGATACGACACTGGTCGGCCGAGGGCGGTCATCCGATTGAGGATTTCGCAGCCGAGGACTACCTCACTCCCGTGCCCGGCTGGGCTCCGGGCGCGAAGGCCATCGCCGATGATGGACTTGTAGCGGAAGAACGTGTTCTCCACCCGGCCCTGACGATGGTACCCGGACGCCTTCTTCCAACGGCGCCGGCCGAGCTGCTTCACCAACGTGATCGTCCGATCCCGCGCGGGCGACCGCGGGCCGTGCCCAGAGACGTTCGCCGTCCTGGCCGGTGGGATGACGACCGTCGCACCCCGCGCCCCCGCCGTTTCGTAGACGGCGACCGTGTCATAGGCGGCGTCAGCGGTGACGCGCACGAGAGGGCCCTCGACGGCGGTGAGCAGATCGAGGGCGGTGGTCGCATCATCACCCGTCGCCTCGGTCAGCGTCTGGACACGGATCACGCCGGACTGATCGACACCAAGGTGGAGCTTCCGCCAGCCACGCCTGCCGCGGCCACCGTGTTTCGCGGCCGCCCACTCACCTGCCCCGACGATAGACAGCCCCGTGCTGTCAAGCACGAGATGGAGGCCCTCGCCGGGCGGGACCGGTCGCAGACGGCGCCTCAAATGCTGACTGCGCCGGGAGAGCGTCGTATAGTCGGGGGCGGAGAGGTCGAGGCGCATCATCCCGAACAGGGCGTGCAGGAATCCTTCGGCTTGGCGCAGCGGGAGATGGTAGAGGAGCCGCAGGGTCAGGGCGGTCTCGATGGCGAGATCCGAGTAGCGCCGCTGCCCGCCCCGCCGGCCACTCCGGCCGGGCGTCCAGGCCGCGATCGCTTCCGAGGATACCCACACCGTCACATCGCCGCGTCGAACGAGGGCCTGATTGTAGGCCGCCCAGTTCGCCACGCGATACTTTGTCTTATACCTGGGATGAACCTTCGACTTCATCCCCGTAGTGTGGCTCCTGCGGAGGGTCCAGAGAAGGGCGGGCCACGCCGCCCCACCCGCAGCGGGTATTCATGCAACAACGCCGCGACACGTCAGCGCGGGCTGAGTGACGGCCTCAGAACCTGGACGATGGTGCGACGAAAACAATCTCGTGGGCTCGGCGGATCTCGGGTGTATAAAGGGGCCATCAGGGGCCGGCAAAATGGAAATCCCGGTTCGAAGGTCGGCGCTGGGATGAGTGATGCGTATTACCGGCAAGGTGAAGTGGTTCAATGATTCTAAGGGCTTCGGGTTCATTGAGCGCGAGGGTGGGAGCGACGTGTTCGTCCACTACTCGGCCATCGGTGGCAGCGGCTTCAAGTCCCTGGAGGAGGGTCAGGCGGTCGAATTTGAGATCATCGATGGCCCGAAGGGACCGCAAGCCGGGAACGTCAGCCAGCCGAAGCCCTAGAACCGCGGCACTGCCCCGGCCGTCCCCTCGACGGTCTAAGAAACAGTTGTTTTCGGCACGGGAGGACCGGTCCGCCGGCCGCCTGGGACCAAGCCGCCACTTTTCGGTAAACACTAGGCCGTTACTCAGGAGTGATCGCGTCGCCGCGACCCTAACCGCTATACTTCCAGCCGTTTGGCTCTGAGTTCCGGCACTCGCCTCGGCCCGTATGAAATCACCGCCCAGATCGGCGTGGGCGGGTTGGCCAAGTGGTTCGAGAGCCTGAATATCGGCAAGCAAGCCACGCTTGCAGGGAGGATGGTCACATGAAGGGGTCTATGCACATGCGATGGATCAAGAATTCGCTTCCAGGGTTCGTGGTGCTGATGGCGCTCGGGGCTGCCGCCTGTACCGCGCAGGGGCAGGGAATTTCACCATCCGATTACGACGTCCTCCGGGCAGACAACGCGGCCCTCCAGCAGCAGTTGGCGGCGGTCGCTCCCACCCAGGTGGTGCAGGCTGGTCAGCTGGTGCCGTCGCCCCCCGACGCTCAACCGACGGGCTGGGATACGCCGGAGTCCGTGCGAGGAAGGCTGCAGCTGCTGGCGACCTACGACTCCAGCGGGCCGGATGCCTGGGACGTGACCGCTCACCCGACGGTGTTCTTCACCAGCGAGGGCGTCGGCTCCAACCCGAATGGCGGCACCCGCAAGTCGGGCGTCTGGATTGTCGACGCCTATACCAAGGAGGTCGTCGCCTCGGCGCTCTTCGATCTGGGTGAGGAGGTCACCCAGAACCCGCACAGCGCCGGCATGTCTTCCGACGGTCAATGGCTCTACGTCGGGCAGATGCACCGCGTGCGGGCGACCGGGCAGGAGCGCACGGTTCTGCTCGTCATCAACGCCAGGACGTTAAAGCTGGACAAGGTGCTGGAGGGCAAGGCGCGCGTCGACTGGTTCCACCACATCACCGCGTTCAAGGACTGGCAGGGGCGCGACCGCACGCTGGTGGCGTTCGGGCGCACCCCCGGCGGCGCGCCGCATTACCTGCTGGATCCCCATGACGACAACCGGGTCGTCCAGGCCGTCACCATGGAGGATGTCGGGTTCAAGGTCGGCCATCCGTATCCCACCATGGATCCGACGTTCCGCACCATGTACGTGTCGATCATCGCGCCTCCGTGGCGCGGTCGGCTTCACAATACGGCCGGTATTGCCAAGTACAACCTCGAAACAGGTGTCTCCACCGTCATCCCGTGGGTGGGGGACAACCCCATCGGCATGGCCCACACGGCAGACGGGAGATTTACCTACGTCAACGACTCGGAAGGCAGCCTCGTCTACAAGATAGACAACCGTATCGACTCGGTCGTCGGCCATACCAGCGCCGGCGTGACGGGGCCGTACGGTCTGGTGCTGAACTGGGATGAGTCGCTCCTCTACAGTGTCGGCAAGGGCGAGGGTGGGCACAACAGGGGCTCTGTGCTCGGCGTCCTCGCCACGCGCCCGTTCGGGCAGGCCCGGATCCTGCACAACATGCCGATCTGGCTCGGCGGGTCCGCCTCCAGCGTCGATCACGCCATCCTTCATCCCGACCCGAAGGTCAACGAGCTGTGGGTCAGCAACATGCGTGGATGGGAGATGATCGTGCTCGACCTCGACACCCACGAGGTCAAGGCGTACATCCCGACTCCCAACGGTGGCGACACGCACTCGGGCGGCTTCGTCCGCTACACGCCCGACTGGGAGGGCGAGCTGCTCGTGGACATGGGTGGGCCGAAGGGACCGATGCAGGCGATGATGGGCCAGATGGCGGCCGCCGCAGCCGGCGCAGCGGCGACGCCGGTTGCTGGCGCGGCGGCACCCGGCAGCGGCCAGGGGATCTTCGAGACGACGGCCGGGGGCGTGGGATGCGCCTCCTGTCACGGAATGGACGGTGCGGGCGACGCGAGCCTGAGTACGCCCGACATCCGAACGGCCGACGTGGCCCGGATCCGGTCTGCGCTCGCGGGGGTCGCGCAGATGAGCCAGATCAGGCTCACGGAGGCTGAAATCGGGGCCGTCGTGAGGCACCTGCAGCAGCTCAACGCGCAGTGACGCAGGCACGATGAGGCTGGGGCTGGCCTGGAGGATGGGCTCGTAGTACTGCCTTCTCAAGGTGTGCGTGCGATTTGGCGTTTCCCTAAGCATTCCGAGCTGGAACCGAACCGCTAGGTTTCTCGAATCCATGCGCCAGCTTCGCGATTCGTCGGGGTTCGCAGCTTGACCGTCATGCACCGACAATGAGCACTACACGCAGTTGCTCAAGTTGAACGAAATCGAAGAAAGCAGTAGGTATATCGAGAACCGGAGCAGCAGAATGCCGGGGAAAGGAACTCCAGAATGAAGCGATGGCACCTGGTAGTGGCGGCGATGCTACTGGCGTCAGCCGCTGCGTACACGCAGGGTGGACGCGTTCAGTCCACCGCAGATTTGACGGTTCTCGACGGCTGGGGCCGCCTGCTATCGGACCCAGGGACCCCGGGTCCAGCGCCGGTTCGTGATCTTTCGGGGATGTGGGAGCCGGCAGACGGCCCCGGCGCCGGCATTCAGGCCAATGGTCCGGTTTCCATGCGCAGCGACGGCGTACACGAGCCGCCCTACACGCCCGCCGGCAAGGCCAGCTATGACAGCCACGGGGCGCTCCACGGCTACCGCGCCGTGCTGCCGTCGCTGAGCAATGATCCGAGTAATAAGTGTGATCCCCTGGGCTTTCCGCGTGCCAATTTTTTTCAGTTGCGTCACACGAAATTGTTTCAAACTGAAAACCAGGTCGTCATCCTGTACCAGTTCGATAAGAAATACCGCATCATCTGGACCGACGGACGCGACTTCCCTGAGGTGCTCCCAGATCACCGGTGGTACGGATACTCGGTTGGCAGGTGGGAGGATGATTCAACGTTCGTCGTGAACACCATCGGCCTGATCGGAAATGAAAGGGTATGGCTGGATGAGACCGGTCGGCCTATGAGCGATCAAATGACGGTGGAGGAACGATTCCACCTGGTCGATTCGCATCTCATGGAGCTCACCGTTACCGTCACAGATCCCGCGTTCTATACCGAGCCGTGGGTGCCCATGGACAGGTTTCCGATGAAACGGCAAGCGCCTGATTACGACATCATCGAAATGCTCTGCGCGCCCTCCGACATGGAGGCGTACGCCGCGGATTTGGGCGATCCGGAGAGTGGACTCGGGATAAATTAGGACGTAGGTTCCAAGTAGCGGCTGCCTCGGCAGTGGCCGTACCACAACGACCCGGCTGGCGGCGGGCGTTGCCTCCGGCCCTGGTTGCGCAAGGGTCCAAATCCCTGTACCGGTACCAAAAAAGTAGCTCCCCTACCTCTCGCGCGGGCCTCCAAGTCCGCGCCGCCCCTCCAGAGGGGTCGGACCAGAAGAATCACTAAACCCTGTAGAAGGTGAGCAGGACGCCTCGGTCCTTGGCGAGACAGGTGGTCGCGGCCGGGAACTTCGCAGGAAACGTCGTCACGAAGAGGTCGAATGCCTGCTCGGCCGACTTCTGCGTCTCGGCCATCCAGATGTCGTGGAGCATGGCTTTCGCCTTGGCCTGCACGCCCTTGGGGAGTTTGTTCAGGACGTTGGCCGTCTTGTGGCCCCAACACCGCTGTTCGCGGGTCTTCGGGAACACCTTCCGCACCGCGCCCCAGACGCCGACGCGGACGTCAAACTGAGACACTATCGTTGGTCACGTCTGCTAAACGTGATTTGCTGGCAGCTTCGTCTTTAACCCTCCCTCAGCCCGTACACGCCCTCTGTACCGCCACGGATTTCTTGGACAGCCGGGTGAGTGTATTCACGCGGCCGTGGTGAGCGCAACCGCGCGACGGACGACGGCGGGTGCGCGGAAGCCGAGTCGCTCGATCAACCACTGCTGGTTATAGGTCTCCTTGAAGGTGCGCAGCGCCTGCTGCAAGTCCTCGACATCCGTAAAGTGGCGCACCCACAGCAGCTGTTCCTTGAGGGTGCGGAAGAACCGTTCGATGCAGCCGTTCCCCTCGGGCTGGCGGACGAAGGCCGGTGATGACACGATGCCGAGGAACCGGAGCTCGGCGTGAAAGTCGTTGCTCATGTACTGACTGCCGTGGTCGTGGCGCATCGTGAGCCCGCTCGCCACGCCGGCGGCCATCGTCCCGAAGTGATCTCGGACGCCCTGGCGCACCGGCTCCAACGCCTCGAAGCGCGTGCCGGACTTCGCCGCGTGTAGTCCCACACATTCGGCCGTGCAGTGATCGATCGCCCCGACGATCGTGACGTGGCCGTCCGCCAGCGTGTCAACCGGCGTGAGATTCTGACCCCGGATCGGCGTCGGATGTTGACCCCCTACTCACGGTGTTTGAAGCGCCAGGAATCGTTGCCGGTCTCGATGATCTCGCAGTGATGGGTGAGCCGGTCGAGCAGGGCCGTGGTCATCTTGGGGTCGGTGAAGACCTGCGGCCATTCGGCGAAGGCGAGATTGGTCGTCACGATCAGCGAGGTCCGCTCGTAGAGCCGGCTGATCAGATGGAAGAGGAGCTGCCCACCCGATTGGGCGAACGGCAGGTAGCCGAGCTCGTCCAGGACGACGAGGTCGACGCGGGTGAGTTGATCGGCCAGTCGGCCGGGACGGCCGGCCTTGCTCTCGGCCTCGAGCTGGTTGACGAGGTCCACGACGTTGAAGAAGCGCGCCTTGGAGCCCTGCCGGACACACGTGCGAGCGATGCCGATGGCCAGATGCGTCTTGCCGGTGCCCGTGCCGCCGATGAGCACGACGTTGCGCTGCTGCGCCAGGAAAGCGCCGGTCGCCAGCTCCTCGACGAGTGCCTGATTGACCGGCAAGTCCGCGAAGGCAAACTCGGTCAGTTCCTTGGCCAGGGGTAGTTTCGCGATGCCGAGCTGGTAGCGGATCGAGCGCGCCTGCTTCTCGGTGATCTCGGCCCGCAGCAACTCGCCCAGGATGACCTCGAACGCCCGTTGCCGCTTGCGGCCGACGGTCACGACCTCGTCAAAGTGAGCGCGCATCCCGGCCAGCTTGAGCTGGCCGAGGAGACCCATCAGCTCATGCCGTTGCATGCGGCCCCTCGCGCAGCGTGTCGTAGCGGGCGCAGTTGGCCACCGGGGCGGCGCGCAACGCCAGGGCGCCGGGCGTCAGCACGTCGGCGGGTCGGTCTGGCTCCCGGTGCCGCGCAAGCACGTTAAGGATCACGTCGGCACTCGCGATGCCGGCGGCGAGCGCCTCCCGACAGGCCGCCTCGACGGCTTCGAGGCCGTCACTGAGCACCGCGCTCAGAATCGTCACGACGTGCCGGTCGCCATCCTCGCGGCGCGCGAGCATGCGCTGGACGCGGCCCAAGGCCCCCGGCAGGACCCAGTCCTTGAACGGGGCGCCGTTGCGCAGGGCGCCGGGCTTCCGGCTCAGCACCGGGACGTAGTGCCACGGATCGTAGCTGGTCTGCCCTCGACCAAACCGTCGCGCGTGCTCGCCGACGATCATGCCGTCCTGGCGGATGACGACCCGCTCGGCGTAGGCCGCGATCTCAACGGGCCGGCCGACGGCCCGGGCCATGACGCTGTAGCGGTTGTGGTCGAACCGCACCAGGCACGTCTTCGACACCGTGCCGATCTGGAGACGACTGCCCTCGAACGGGCCGCGGTACGGAATCAACGCGGCCCGCTCGGCCTCGAAGACCTCGAAGATGGTACGCGTCGGGTCGTCCGGATGCGGCTGACGACGGGCCGAGGCCACGCCCTGGTCGAGCAGCCACGCATTGAGCTCCACGTAGCTGGCGAACCGCAGCCGCGGCGTGAACCACCGCTCGCGAATGGTCCCGACCTGATTCTCGACCTGGCCTTTCTCCCAGCCGGCCGCCGGGGTACACGCCACCGGCTCGACCAGGAAGTGGCTGCACAGCTGGGCGAACCGTCGATTGAACTGCCGGGCCTTGCCGACGAAGATCGCGTCGACGGCCGTTTTCATGTTGTCGTAGATCCCGCGCCCGCAGGCGCCGCGATAGAAGGCGAACGCCCGGTTGTGGGCGTCGAAGACCATTTCCTGCGTCTCGCGCGGGTAGGCCCGGACGAACGGCATCCGGCTGTGACACAGGCGCAGGTGGGCCACCTTGACCGTGGTCGTCACACCGCCCAGCACGACGATCTCGTGGGACCAGTCGAACTGGTAGGCTTCGCCGGGGTCGAACGTCAACGGGATGTAGGCCGTCTCCACCTGACCGTGGGCGCGGCGCCACCGCTGGGCGTAGCGCCGCACGGCATCGTAGCTGCCTGCGTACCCCTCCGCGCCCAGCAGCTCCCACATCCGCATCAGAGTCAGCCGCTCGCGCCGCGACTGGCTCAGCCGCGCGGTCAGCAGGGCCTCCAGGCGCGCCTGGAACGGGCCGAGCTTCGGGTAGACCGCCGGCGCCTGACGGTCGTACCGGAATGCGGTCTCGTCGCGCCGGAGCACCTTCCGCACGGTGTTGCGCGAGACCCCCCGCGTCCGGGCGATCGCCTTGATGCTCCTGCCGTCCTTGAAGTGATCCCGTCGAATCCTTGCGATCGTTTCCACTGTCAGCACCCCCTCAGTGTCGGCGCTAACGCGCCCGACGCTCCACATCGCGAGGGGGTCAGTTTTCGACGCCGATCACCCCTCCAAGGGGGTCAATATTCCACGCCGCTTCACAGCCAGCGTCACGGTGGCCGTCGCATCGGTGCCCCACATCACGTTGGGACTGGCGGTGACGATGGTGCCGTCGTGGGGACGGGCGGCGACCGGCGTGGGCAGCCGCGCAGGGCCGAGCAAGTCGGCAGCGCGCATCACGACCAACGTCCGACGTTTCGACGTGCGCAGCCCCTGCACCCGCAAGCGCGCCCAGATCTTGCGGTGCCCTTCGCCGTGGAACGGACTCGCGGCGATCACGGCCCGGACCGCGGCCGTCAGCGCCGCATCCGACTGGGGCGGCTTGGGTCCGCGCTTGGCCACCGGCGTCGGCCGGGCGCGCCGGGTCCGTTGCGCGTAGACCGTCGAGCGCGGCACCTGCCACACGCGCGTGACGCGGGCGATGCCGTACGGCCGGTGGGTGGAGGGCGAAGTCTCGTGACGCATCGCTTCGACCTCCACCAGCCCAAAGGGCGGCCGGCCTCCAGGTGTCGAATCTTCTCGGCCAGCAACGCCTTGTCGGTGGCGAGATCCGCCACGACGCTCTTGAGCCGCCGCGTGTCCGCGCCCTCGACGGCGACCTCGCGATGCTTGAGGCGGGCCTCACCGCCGGCCACGAAGTCGTCACGCCACTGCGAGAGCTTCGCCGCCGTCACGCCATGGCGACGACTGAGGCTCTCGAGTGATTCCCCCTTGAGGACCTCGATGACCACGGAGACTTTTCGTCGCGCGGACCACCGCCCCGTGCCGACGAGCGCCCACGAGGCTGAGGCCTCTGCGGTCGCCCTCCGGGCTCCCTCCGAGGCCTCAGCCTCGTGCTGTTTTCCCTTGGACATAACTCATTCTCCTTCTCGCAGAAGGCTGTCCAAAGAAATCGTGGGGCGCGGGACCAACAAGGAGCCGCCATGAAGCAGTCTCGCATAGCCCGTCCGAGCGTTGCTGCTGCATCTCCCGCCGTCCCGTCCCTGCCGCTCGTTGCACTCCTGGTCGACACGCAAGCCGCACTCTTCGAGTTGACCTCGGTGGACAGCTGAAAACCGGCAATTAATCGACAGGGCAAAACCGGCAATTTCCGCCGGCTGACCGAGACCGGTGAGTTCTACTTCGTCGCGTCCTCGGTGCGCAAGTCGGTGTGGATCTTCGTGCGCCAGCTCCGAGGCCCGCACTTGAGCACGTGGGCGTGGTGCAGCAAGCGATCGAGGAGCGCGGTGACCGCCGCCGTATCGCCGAGCAGCTTCCCCCAGTCATCGACGGGGCGGTTGGACGTCAGGAGCGTCGACGCCCGTTCGTAGCGGCGCATGATGGCGTTGTTGCATGAATACCCTGTGGGGGTGGGGCGGTTTGGCCCGCCCTTCTCGTGACACTCCGCAGGAGCCACACTACAGGGCTGGGCCTGATCCGATTCGGTGGACGGTTTAGCTACGCTGTTTGAGTCTCCGTTGTTCTTTCGTTCGTTCACAACAACGATGATGGGTGGGGGCGCTGTGGGAATCTCGCGTTCTGTGCGAGATTTCCAAATCCCTGTGGGCGCGTTCTGTGCGTCCGCAGGGATGGCAGCGTCCATGCCCTACGCCGCCTGCCGTTCGAAGGCGGCCGGACTGATCTGGCCGAGCGTCGAGTGGCGACGTCGCTGGTGATAGAACACGTCGATGTGATCGAACAACTCCATCTTCGCGTCGCCGTGACTGTCGACGTGTTCGCCGCGCTCGCTCTTGACGGTCGAGAAGAAGCTCTCCATGACGGCATTGTCCCAGCAGTTGCCACGTCGGCTCATGCTGCAGACGATGCCACGCGCCTCGAGGAGGTCCTGAGAATCCTCGCTTGCGTACGTACAACCCTGATCGGAATGATGGAGGAGGCCGATGTCCGGGCACCGGCGCTTGAGCGCCATCTCCAAGGCCTTGATGGTCACGTGCCGGTCGTTCACCGCGCTGACGGCCCACCCCACGAGAGTGTGAGCGAAACTTAGTTGGAAATTGAAGCGGCTCCAAACCCTGTGGTTTGATGACGTTGCGAGACGAACATCACGCCACGAGAGAAAGGAGCCGAGATGAGCCGTGTCCTACGATCGGTCAGGAAGCGCAAGAAAGGTCGCACGTTGGGCGCGGTCGACGTCATCGACCGAGAGGGGTACGCGGAGCTGGAGGTCGATGCCAAGGTGGAATTGATCCGGTCCTTGATTCCGCTGGGGTTGCTGCACATCGAGGAATGGTTCGACGAGGAAGTGCCCGCGCTGGCTGGCGAACGCGACGCCCGCAAAGACCCGTCAGTCGGCGGGCGCCGTCATGGGAGCCACCCCGGGACGGTCGGGTTGGCCGGCCAGCGCGTGCCGATTCGCGTGCCCCGGATTCGCCATGTCACGGAGCGCGAGATTCCCCTGCGGTCGTACGAAGCGCTGCATGGCGGTCGCGCAGTCAACGACCTGTTGCTGAGGCGCGTGCTGTATGGGATCTCGTGCCGCAACTACGCGGCGGCCGCCGAGGCGATTCCCAGGGCGATCGGCCTATCGGGGTCGACGGTGTCCCGCGCGTTCATTCAGGCCAGCGCGACGAAACTCCGCGAGCGCCAGGAGCGGGACCTCTCCGGGGAGGACGTCGTGGCCCTCGTGCTGGACGGCAAGACGTTCGCCGAGGCGACGATGGTCGTCGCGCTGGGCATCGCGATGACGGGGGACAAACGGTTCCTGGGCATCGTCGAGACGGACACGGAGAACGAGCAGGTGTTGACCCCGTTCCTCCGGTCATTGGTCGAGCGGGGCCTCGATGTCTCCCAAGGGCTTCTGGTGATCGTGGATGGCGGCAAGGGGCTCCGGGCGGCCGTGCGGAAAGCCTTCCGCCACCGTGCCCTGGTGCAACGGTGTCAGTGGCACAAGCGCGAGAACGTGGTGAGTTACTTGGCCAAGAGTGAGCAGCCGGTGTGGCGGCAGCGTCTCCAGCGCGCCTACAACCGTCCGGAGTACGACGAGGCCCTCGCCGCCCTCAAGTCGCTCCAGCATGAGCTGGAGGATCGGAACCAATCCGCGGCCGGCAGTCTGGCGGAAGGCCTGGACGAGACCATGGACGTTGCATCGCCTCGGGGTGTACGGTGTGCTGGGCCGGTCGCTGAAGACGACGAACGGCCTCGAGTCCATCAACGCGCTCATTGAGGAGCGCTGTGCGAAGGTCGATCACTGGCAGCACTCGAGTCAACGCCATCGCTGGCTGGCCACTGCGCTCCTGGACATCGAGCCGCGTCTACGCAAGGTGATGGGCTACCGGCACCTGCCCAGGCTTCGTGACGCATTGAAGCGAGAGTTGAAGATCGACACGACGACATCGAAGACCAAAGCCGCGTAAGCAATCAGGAGTCGCGGAGAGTTTCAACTAGGAATGGGCTTGACTCCCCCACGATGAACCGCGAGCACAGATCCAAGACCGCCGCGAGGTACAGGTTACCGCTGCTGCCGATGACGAACTCGGTCGTGTCGCCGACCCACCGCTGATTCGGGGCGTCCGCCTCGAACTGGCGGTCGAGCAGATTCGCCGCGACCGGCTGGTCGTGATCGCTCATGGTGGTTACTTTGTAACGCTTCCGGGCCCGTGCGACCAGGCCTTCTTCCTGCATCAGCCGGACGACCCGTTTGCGACTCACCTGCTCGTCCTGCTCGATCAGGTCTTCGTGAATGCGCGGGCTGCCATAGCGCTGTTTGCTCGCGTCAACGGACGCTTGGACGAGGACCTTCACCCGCCGGTCGTCTCGTGATCGTGCCGATTCCGGGCGTCGTTGCCACGCGTAGAACCCGCTGCGTGTGACCGCGAGACACCGGCACAGAATGATGACGGTGTGCCTGGCCTTCTCCACGGCAATGAACCGAAATCTTCCCGGCTCTGCTTCGCGAAGAAGGCCGTCGCTTTTTTTAAGATGTCGCGCTCCTCGGCGAGGATGCGATTCTCCTTGCGCAGCCGAGCCAGCTCCTCCCGCTCGGCGGTCGTCAGACCGGTACGGCCCCCGCTGCGGTCGGCGCGCGCCCGCTCGACCCATTGCCGCAAGGCCGATTCGGTAAGATCCAACTCGCGGGCGACGGCGCCGACCGTCTTCCCCTCTTCCAACACCAGCCGGACCGCCCCAGCCCGGAACTCGTCACTGAATTGCCGACGTGACCGCCGACGTGTGGTTGCTGCCATTCGGGACATCGTCTCCACCTTTCGGAACGTGTCCACGAGATCGGATCAAGCCCATCCTTGCCACCTGCGAGTGCCTTGATGAGTGCAGGGGGCATGAGACTTTGAAAATAGGGAACGGACAGCTGTCTGTGCTCCACTACGTTACCGACTGCCGGAGCGTCACGCGTACGGCAATGCCCTAGCCCACCTCGATCTCTGCCAATCGGGCGCCGGGCAATAGACCGAAAGGATCGACCAACTGGTCTGTGGGCCAGAGGCTATCATGACGGACCTGCCGTGCAGGCAAGGTGAGTGCAAATGAGAACTGCTATTGCGATACTTGCCGGCTCGCTGCTGCTGCTGCTGTGGGTGTCCCCGTTGCAGCTCCACTCCCAGGCCGGCGAGGTCTTTTCCGGGGAAGTTGTGGGCGTCACTGATGGCGATACCGTGCGCGTCATGCGTGACCGGACGCCCGTTCGCGTGCGCCTGGATGGTATCGACGCGCCAGAAACTCGCCAACCCTTCTTTCAGCGGGCGAAACAGCTCACGTCAAGATTCGTGTTCGGAAAGGTGGCACGTGTTGAGGTCAGGGACGTCGATCAATACGGTCGACTCGTAGCCCGCGTGTACGTCGACGAGCTCGACCTCAGTCTGGCCCTCGTCGAACAGGGCTTGGCGTGGCACTTCACGCGTTACTCCGACGACCAGACACTTGCTGAGGCCGAACGTGCTGCCCGCGCTGCAGGCGTGGGTTTGTGGCGCGCGCCCAACCCGGTCCCGCCGTGGGAGTTCCGACGAGGTTTCTCTGCGGTTTCAGACGTGCCGGTCGAGGGCCAGCTCCACGGGAACACCAGGTCTCGCGTGTTCCACCGCCCTGGCTGTCCCAACTACGACTGCCCGAACTGCGTCGTGCCCTTTGACTCGCCGGAGGCAGCCGTGGCTGCCGGATTTCGACCGGCGGGTGACTGTCATGACCGGTCATCCCAGGCAAGGTAGCCTGCACCTGTGCGTCTCGAACTCCCAATTCTCTCGCTGAATCCAGGATTGAGGCAACGTTGCGTGGCGCCTGACGTCTGCCCTACGCTGTCTCGCGCATGAAGGACCTCCTGCTCACCCTGCTTCACTGGGCCGTCATGACCGCGACGCTGTGTGGCCCCGGTGGCGTGCGCGCGGTGATCGCGGAGAATCTTCTGCTCAAGCAGCAGCTGATCGTCTTGCGCCGTCGTCGCCAGCGGGCGCCGCACCTGGCAGCGAATGACCAGCTGCTGTTCGGATTCGGGTCACTCTTCCTCAGCCCAGGACGGATCCGAAAGGTCGACATCGGCGTACGCCCCTCGACGCTCCTGGCGTTTCATCAGGCATTGGTGCGTCGCACGTACCGCCGACTGTTTTCGTCGAGCGAGTGCCCGAAGAAGCCCAGACCGAAGGGGCCGAGCGAGGCACTCATCCAGGCCATCGTCGAGCTCACGTCGCGTACTCCTCGGTTCGGCTGTCCACGGATTGCGCGCATCATCTCGCGAACGTTCGGGGCCAACATCGATAAGAACGTCGTGTACCGCGTGCTGTCGACACACTATCGCCCCATCCCGGGCGGAACCGGGCCCTCGTGGTTGTCGTTCATCGGACACACGACAGACAGCCTGTGGAGCGTGGACCTCTTTCGATGCGAGTCCATCGTGCTCCGGAGCGACTGGGTGCTCGTGGTCATGGACCAATTCACGCGCCGCCTCGTCGGAGTCGGCGTGCACTGCGGTCCGGTCAATGGCGCCGACCTCTGCCGCATGTTCAACGCCGCCATTTATGGTCGGGGCGCCCCGCGACATCTCAGCACCGATCATGATCCGCTGTTCGAGGCGCACCGTTGGACGGCAAACCTGCGGATTCTGGAGATCGACGAAATCAAGACCGTGCCTCATGTGCCCCGGTCCCACCCCTTCGTGGAGCGCCTGATCGGCACGACGCGGCGAGAATGTCTCGACCATGTGCTGTTCTGGAATGCCCGTGATCTTGAACGGACACTTGCCGACTTCCAGGCCTACTACAACGAGGTACGCAGCCACGCGTCGTTGAAGGGCCACACGCCGTTGACCTTCGCCGGCGGACACATGGTGGCCCGTGCCGAGCTGAACAATGTCCGTTGGGTCTCCCACTGCCGGGACTTGGTCCAGCTCCCAGTGGCGGCCTGACAACGAATTCGAGACGGACACGCTCGGCGGTGCGGCACTCCTCAGGCGTGGCGGTTGCGCCGGGACCCATGACGCCGACGATGCGCGTGGCCATGCTCGGCTGACTCGTCCTCAGCGGGTGCGCAGCACCATCACGTGACGTCGTCCTGTGGCGGCACGTCCCCAGTGAACGCTTTCACCGAGTCCTGCACGGCCTTCAGCACATCGGCCACTGGCGCGCGTCGCAACGGCTCCAGACAGGCACGCAGCCGCGCGTCACCGTACTCTCCTCGCCGACGTCGTTGGTCGCCTCGGTCACGCCGTCGCTGTAGAGCACGCGCAGGTCGTCGGCGGCGATCGGCTGTCTCACCGGGCTCGTACGGTGCCGTGTCGAACAGCCCGAGCGGGCAGCCGGTCGGCGGACCGTTCGATCCGCCTCTTCGTCGTGTACGAGGCAATTACTCCTACTCCCCGAAGATCTGCACTACCACCTCCCGGTGCCGCGGCCGCGTGTCGAACTCGAGCAGCATGATCTGCTGCCAAGTGCCGAGCGTCAGAGCTCCGCCGGTCAACGGTACCGTCAGGGAGGGTCCCAGCAGCGCGGCGCGCACATGACTGGAGCCGTTGTCGTCACCCCATCGCAAATGATGGCGATAGGTCCCGCCGCGGGGCGCCAGCCGCTCGAACAGCCCGTTCAGGTCCGCGACCGCCCCCGGCTCGAACTCGATAGTCGTGATGCCGGCCGTCGACCCGACGACGAACATGGTGGCGATGCCCGCGCCGAAGCGGGCGGCGGCGACAGCCGCCGCCACCTGCTCCGTGATGTCGTGCGCGTCGCCCTGCCCCGTCGTGGAGACCTGGAGCGTCTGTGTCACGACCATGGCGCCAGCATATCGCGCCAGGCGCAGGGCGAGCGCGACCGATCATACCGACGCGGTCATCCGGTGCGCGTCCGGGACCGCCCCCACCGGCGGGGCGGACTCCACGACGGCGCCACCGTGTGACCGAAGTCGGCGCGCTTCTCGTCAGCGCGTGTCGAAGTATTCATAGATAGAGACGAGCCTTTTGTCGCCGAGCATCAAAAGGTGAGTGGTGTGTGGCGTCAGCCCAATGTGGACCACGTAGGGTCATGAAGTAAGAGACAGTTTCCTGCCAGGGGAGGAGGCCCCCCATGGCGAAGGCAGGATCGACGGAGAAGGTGGTTCGGGAGATTCGGCGGCAGACCCGCCGGCGTCTCGTATGGTGCGATTAATGGGCCGACCATTCACGCAGCTTCTCGATGGTAGAGATTGAGGAGGCCACCGAGATCGCTCGCGCCCACCGGGCTGCGGCAATTCGCCTGCCCTCGGCTGCTTTTTCGCACCTTACGGCATCCCTGTAGTGTGGCTCCTGCGGAGACGAGAAGGGCTGGCCAAACCGCCCCACCCGGAGCGGGTATTCATGCAACAACGCCCCGGAACGGGCGCGCCTTCGGCCGCCCGCCCCCATCCCGCCCCGGTCAAGACCCCCACGGGGAGTCATCGTGACCCCTTGGCCCGGCCCCCGCCCACGTGTGTAGCTGCCGACCATCGAGGGCTATCCTCGACCTCCAATGTATTGGATCTAACGTCGCATAACCCAGATTACGTTAACTTTTATTCGATGTTCGTTCGCTATCTCATCGCCTTCCATTCTCCTCGACCAACACGCCTGACCCCATGGCACTCACCCATCCAGGAGGCCATCAGCTCGGCTCCATTCACCCCACTTTCGCCCGAATAGAGAGCGAACAGAACAACGAGCCGAAGGCGAAAGCGAAGGTCAAGCGAAATTGCCCGCGTTTGATCGCCCGGCCCGAATTAAATTAAGAGTTCTCGTCTGCTGGCAGAGGAAAAAACGGGGTCATTTTTTAATGGGACAGACGGGACAGCATGGGCCAGGCTTTAAGCCGTCTTGCGGTATTCTCCGGTCTGGTATTATAGGGGTAAAAAGGGGGGTGTCCCATTTGTAAGTTATTGACTGCGAGAGGCTTACTGTTTCCGGGCCAGGGTGGGACAGGCTTTACTAATGTAACTACTTTTTATTCCGGTAAAACCGGTCAAAAGTGGGTGAAAGTGTAGTTTATAGAGGACAAAAGAAGAAAGGAGGTATTTATAGTGGAGCGTGTCCCGGCCTGGGCCAGGTGGGCGTTTTTTTCGGGGTGGTGTTGGGCAAAAAAACGACGCTTACGCGGCGTCGGCGGCATGGCAAACATTGAACTCGATGCACTCGTGAAGGCGTCCCTCGAAACGGAAATCCTCAAGGCGTTCAAGGCGGCGCCCGACTCGGTGCATCAGTCGTCTCCTGCTTTCACTTGATCGAGCAGCGTGGCGCCAGGTGGGGACCAGAACCGGACGCGCTCGCCGTCGGCCTTCCGGACCCTACGGTTCGAGTAGGTGTAGCCGAGCTGCTTCAGGACGTTGGTGATGCGGTAGGCGCTCCGACCGCCGCTGTCCCACTTGATCCCCTCGGCCACTTGTCGGAGGGTGACCTCGCCAGGGTGGCCCAGCAAGTACTCTTGGACGGTGTCCTCGGCGATCTCATCGGCCGCCCGGTACTGTTCAGTCAGAACGGCCTGCTGGGGCTTCAACTCGTCGGGCAGCCACGCCGGCTCTTTGAGCACGAGTGACCGATACCGAGCTTCGGCCCAGAGTTGCTTGCGCCACGTGTTGACGAAGGTCCTGATTCCGCGCGGGTTCCCGGCCGTCGCGGGGACCGGCACGAAGCGGCGGTTCCCAGAGGGGTCATTGGGGAGACAGCGGGGGTCGTTGGTGGAGCCGACGATGATGCAGCGGCGGGGGAGGTCCATAGGGTCGCGACGGTAGGTGAGCCGGACAGCGCCGTCGTCCTGGCGGGCGAGAAACGCCTTGATCGACTCGACCTCGGCGCGCGTCGACCCGCTCATTTCAGCCGCCTCGACGATCACCCGGCCCTGTAGTGACTCGACCTGGGCTTTCACGTCCGCATGGAACTTGAGGGCATCCGAGAACCACGCGCGACGGTCTGACGGCGGCAGTAACCACGCCCACACCGTTGACTTCCCGAGGCCCTGCGGGCCGACGAGGATCACCATTTCGTCGTGCTTCTCACCCGGCTCGTAGGTGCGCGCGACGGCGCCCATGAGCACGGAATACGACGCCCAGCGCAACAGCTTGAGGTCAATATCGCCAATATCGAAGCAGCACGAGAGCCAGAAGTCGAGTCGCGGTTGCTTGTCCCACTCCGGCAAGTCATCGAGCCACGCTTTGAACGGGTCGACGCGCCGGCTGTCGAGCAAGGCTTCAATCAGATCCGCGAATCGTTCTTTCCCGATGGTCAGCGGCACGGGGCCCTCTTTCGCTGTGTAGAGGAATTCTTCGCTGATGCGCTCGCGGAGTGCGGCGCGGATCATGTCGTCACTGTTGGCCCACCTCGGGAAATCCTCGGCTTCCTTCAGGAACTCTAAAGCGCTTTTCAAATAGGCCTTGTACTACCTGGGGCGGTCGTGGTACTTCTGCGCGCACCGATGCAGGAGGCCCGATGCGTGCCTATTCGATGGATCTGCGAGAGCGGGCGCTCCTCGACAGCGATGCCGGGATGACGGCGGCCGAGGTGGCGGCGAAGTACCGCGTGAGCGGGTCGTGGGTGCGGCTACTGAAACAGCGGCGGCGCGACACGGGCGAGGTGGCGCCTCGCGTCCGGCGACATGGACGGCGCGGCATGCTTGAGCCGCACCTACACACCTTGGCCGCGCTGATTGCGGCGCACCCGGATCGCACGCTGGCTGAGCTGAAGGACGCCCTCGCCACGCCCGCGAGTGTGCCGACGGTCTGGCGCGCCGTGCGAGCCCTCGGCCTGACCGTTAAAAAACACGGTCCGCCCGTCCGAACACGATCGGCCTGACGTCGCGGCCGCGCGGGTCGCGTGGCACGCGGCGGCGCCGACCTGGGATGTCGCCCACCTCGTGTTTCTGGACGAAACCGGCAGCACCACCAATCTGCTTCGGCGGTACGGCCGGGCACCGCGCGGCGCGCGCGTCCACGACCACGCCCCCTGCGGGCGCTGGCAGACCAGCACGTTTCTCGCCGCGTTGCGGGTCACGGGGCTGACCGCACCGGGGGTCTTCGACGGCGCGATCGATGGCGAGAGCTTCCGCGCCTACATCGAACAGATCCTGGTGCCGACCCTGCAGCCCGGCGACATCGTCATTGCCGACAATCTCGGGGCCCACAAGGTCGCCGGCATCCAACGCGCCATCCAGGCCGCCGGGGCCACCCTCTGGTACTTGCCACCCTACAGCCCGGACCTCAATCCCATCGAGCTCTGCTTCGCGAAGCTCAAGGCCCTCGTTCGCACCGCTCGCTGTCGCAGCACCGAGACGCTCTGGCCGTTCCTCGGCGAGTGCTTGGCGCACTTCAGCCCTGACGAATGCCGCAACTATGTTCGGCACTGCGGGTACGCGGCCGCCACACGGTCATGAAAAGCGCTTTAGTCGTGCCGACCGCTCGTTGTAGCGGAGATCGATTGCCATGTGTTTCAATGCATTCAGGAGCCCTTGACGGTTCTTCCCGCCTTTGACCAGCGTGCGTGTCTGGGCTGGCTTCTTCGTGGCTTCCTCAGCTGGGTGTGGCGGTTCCTCGTGCGGCGGCGTGTAGGGCTGGAGGGCGTCGAAGAATTCGTCGAGCGCGTCAGCGGGGCGCCAGTCGTCGGCGTTGTCGCCCTTCCCCGTGAGCCCCAGCGCGGCGGTGTCCACGATGAAGAGCCCGTCGTCGGTGCCGCGGATGCGCGCCAACGCGGCGAGACAGGCGGCGGCATGTTCTCGGCCGGCATCGTCGTTGTCTGGCCACACCGCGACCTCGAACCCGTGCAGCGTCTCAAAGACGGCATCGGCGTGACACGTGGCGGAGCCCGTCACCGACCCGAAGGCGCGGAACTCGCGCTTCACGAGCGCGTCGGTCGCCTTCTCACCCTCTACGATGACCACGAGGGAGCCCGTCAAGTATTTGGGAATGCGCTCGGTCCCGTACAGCGGTAACTCGACCAGCGGCCGGCCAGCGAGGCCGAACGTCCCGTCAGAAGACTGCCACTTGAACTGCTTCTCTTTGCCGGGCTGATCCTCGCGGACGTGGAACGCTTCCGGCGTGCCGCCGACATTGCGGATTGCGTAGCGGGTCTGTGGCATGTTCACTCACCTAGCGTGCTCATTGCTTGCCTCTCCTACCCGAAGCCATCGGCCGTGCCCGGCAGGATGGCGCCAAACCCACGGTCTGCACGAGTTGGCCACCGTCGTGTAGCTCCTCAGGCATCCGGCACCATTGGATGACGATCCGGAGGGCGTCGTCGTCGGTCACGCCGTGTTCGAGGCCGGGACGGAGCGCCCGCGGATTGGTCCGGCATGCCGCGCACCCCGTCGCGCCCGTCTAGCTTCCGCGCACGCCTCGTGTGGCGCGCCCCCTACTACAGGGAGTACGCGAGACCCTCGCCGAACCAGGTGCGCGCTACTGACCGTTGAAGGCCGTCCTGCGGTGGACTTCGAGGCTCACCACCAGGGCGCGTATGTCGTCGTCGGATTTGCCGCCGATTCGCGCGGCGTTGAGCGCCGACACTTCGCCAGCCGGCCAGCCCACGGCACGCGCCCCGAGGCGTACCGGCCTCGGCCATAGCTTCTGGGCAATGCGGCTGTAAATCGTTGAACGCGAGTAGCCGGTTTCGGCCTGCACGCGTGGGCGTCTCCAGATCGTGTATGCGGTTCGGTCGTCCTGCGCCATGGTTCGCCTCCTCTGTGCGTACCCGGCCCATCCGGGAAGCCCAGAGCATGAGGCACCTCGCTACGTGAGAGTCAACGTGAGAGTCAACGTGAGGAAACGTGAGGAAACGTGAGGAAAACGTAAGAATGTATGGGTGTCGCTCAACGAGTGTGGTTTCGACGTTTGGTAGCGGTCTCGATGAAATCGTGAGGGGTCATCGCAAGAATTTGCTCGAACTTCTCGCGGTCGGTATCCGTTGCCTCCTGAGCCTCCCTCTGCCAGCGGTAAAACTGTGTAGGTGTTTGGTGGACGAGAGTCCAGATATCTGTTCTATTGAGCTTTTTTGAACCTGTGTACTCACGGTTGCAGCGGGTCAGAAAATCATCAACGCGCGCGCGCCGAGTGGAGGGCGTGGCCACGGGAGCCGGAGTCGCACTCCCGTCTGGGTGCGTCGCTGGCCGCTCGACAGGAGGCGCAATCTGCCGTCCAAACGCCTCCGTTTCAAGTCTCCCGCACAGATCGGCAGATGCCACGCTGATGCAGTCAATTGTGTCGACCAAGACGTCCTCCCTGGCTCCAGGATTGCTGGCTGAACGAACGTCGCAGGTCAAGGACGTCACGCCAGCCAGAACGCAAGCCCGGTATTTCAGGTCCTCGTCCTCATCGTCGATCACCACATACCCTTGGTCGTCTGCCGTCACGATTAAGAGTGCGTTCATGCCCTCCCATTGAATGCGCTCGACCCATTCGTCGAATAGACAGGCCTCGTCCACGGTGTAGTGCGGCTCATCGTGTCGTGGACGAATCGCGGAAAGAGCCAACTCCTGTTTCTCCAACTCCTGTTTCTCGGCTGGACCAGGCTTCCAGCGCGTAGACCGACACTCCGTGTACCAAGGGTTCTTCTCCTCCTTCAGATACGCGGTGACGGCGTCCTCCCATATCCATAGGGCGTCGAGAAGATCGGCCCGATCCCCCCGTTCGGCGCACAACGCCATGCCACCGCGACCGGCTACGTGCTTGAATTGAGCGCAAAGTGATGCGTCGCCACCACGGACTTTGCCGTTGGACATGTGGAGACGATCCGGCGCGTCTGTGTGTGCCCACACAGAGTCCGGCAGCCCTCGAAATTCAGCCCCGAGGTCGCGCCAAAAGGATGGCGGTTGCATACGGTCTCTCGCGGCGTCTCCTGATGACTCAGTCATGCTCGGATGGATACCACATCAGCCCCCTGTACCGTGGCAAAGGCCGCCCATGTCGTCATCAGCTCGCGACGGCGCGCGAACAGGTCGGTCCGGTTGTAGGCCGCTTCGGCCTTGTCCCGGAGCGTGTGGGCCAGGACGGCTTCGCAGACCGCGCGCGGCACATTCGTGCGTTCGGCTGCCCAATCCCGAAACGTGCTGCGGAACCCGTGCACCGTGAGGTGGTCGCGCTGGAGGCGGCGCAACAGGATCAGCAAGACCATGTTCCAGAGGGGTTTCGTCGGCGCACGACCGGAGAACACGTACGGGCCGCCATCGGACAGCCCCTTCGCTCGGTGAAGGATCTCGAGCACGCGGGGCGCGAGCGGCACGCTGTGCGCGCGGCCGCTCTTCATCCGCACCCCGGGAATCGTCCACGTGCGGGTCTCCCGATCGACTTCAGACCACGTCGCCAGGAGCACCTCACTCGTCCGGGCCACCGTGAGGATGAGGAACTCAAACGCGAGCCGACTCGCCTCGCTCGCCTCCGCCGCCTGGCGCGTGCGAAGGAACGCGGGTACCGCATGGTAGGACAACGCCGCATGGTGCCGCGGCGCATGGCGGTGCTTCGGGAGCACCTTCGTCAGGCACAACCTGCGACTCAACCATGCAGGCGCACCACCGTCGCGCTGCCGCCGGTCACGTACGCTGCCCACTGGTCCATTAGCCCGCGGCGCTTCTCGAACAGGTCCGATCTCGCGTAACTCCGCTCGACGGCCGATCCGACTGTGTGCGCTAGTGCCATTTCGGCGACCGCATGCGGCACGCTGGTCCGCTCGCTTGCCCAGGTCCGGAATGACGTGCGGAACCCGTGCACCACGGTACGCCCCGCGAGCCCCGTGTCCCGCAGCACCTTCGTCAGTGTCATGTCAGACAGCGGCTTGCCTAGCTTCGTCGGTGACGGGAACACCAAGTCCGATCGATCGCGTAGGGGCCGGACCATCTCCAGCAGGGTCATCACCGCGTCAGAGAGCGGAACCCGGTGCTCGGCGCCTCCCTTCATCCTCGACGCCGGGATACGCCACTCGCGGGCCTCGCCATCGATCTCAGCCCACCGTGCGTTCCTCGCCTCTCCCGACCGGCAGGCGGTGAGCACTACGAACCGAAGACACGCCTTCGCCGCCAGCGACGCCCTCGATCCTCCAGTGACTTCGAGCGCCGCCCCGACCTCACGATAGGGCAGCGCCCGAAAGTGGTCCCGCACCGCCGGCATGGCCGGTAGGGCGCCGTCAATGGCCTCGCCAGCGACGTTGTGCTCGATGAAGCCATGGGCCTGACACCATCGCAGTGTTGCCCGGATGCGCTGCCGGAGCTTTCTCGCCACCTCGGGCTTGGCGGTCCAGATTGGCGTCAGGACGCGGAGCACATCCTCGCGGCCGACTTGATCCACGCGCTGATCGCCGAGCACTGGAAACACACGCTTCTCCATGCCCTGCATCCAGTTGGCCGTGGTCTTGTTGTTCCGCCATCGCGCCCGGTTCGCTTCGAACGTGCGTTCCGCGGCCTCGCGAAAGGTGGGCACCCTGGTGCGGTGCTTCTCGGCGAGCGGATCCTGACCGTTAGCGATGGCAACGCGGTTGGCGAACGCTCGTTCGCGAGCCTTTGCGAGGGAGGCGACGGGCCACCCACCAAGACCGATGTCGCGCCGCCGACCGTTGACGGTGACCCGCTGAATCCACGACTTCGATCCGCCGGGCGCCACCCGCAGATACAGCGTGCCGCCGTCGCCGTGCAGGCCAAGTGCCGAAAGTGATTGCACCTGGATCGCCGTGAGCTTTCCCATTCTATCCCCACGAATTGACCAACGTTGTGTCGTGGAATCTATGGGAATCGGCTGGAACTGTCAAGCAGCAACATGTTCATTTAATCATTAATTTACATTTACTTACAGGAATCTATGGGAGCCTCTTGGAATCGATGTTGGTGCCGGAGGTGGGAATCGAACCCACACGGAGCGTTAACTCCACCGGATTTTGAGTCCGGCGCGTCTGCCAGTTTCACCACTCCGGCATCTGGAGTGTGATCGAATTGTATCAACAGCTTACGCGGAAAGGCGCCTCGCTCATCTAGACGCGCATGAACTCTTCGGCCTTGGCGACCATCCGGGCTGAGCCGATGAACAGGGGCGTGCGCTGGTGCAGGGATGTTGGTATCAGTTCGAGGATTCTGCGCTGACCATCGGACGCCGTGCCACCTGCCTGCTCGATGATGAATGCCAGGGGGTTGCACTCGTAGAGGAGACGCAGTTTTCCTTTTGGCGATTTCGCGGTAAGAGGGTAAATGAAGATTCCGCCCTTGAGGAGATTGCGGTGGAAGTCGGAAACGAGCGAGCCGATGTAGCGTGAAGAATAGGGACGGTTGGTTGCGTCCTCTTGGGCCTGGCAGTATTTGATGTATCGCTTGACGCCCTCGGGAAACTGGGTGTAGTTGCCTTCGTTGATGGAATAGATGATTCCGGCGTCAGGGCATTTCATGTCGGGATGGGAGAGGCAGAACTCACCGATGCTGGGGTCGAGCGTGAAGCCATTGACCCCGCGCCTGGTGGTGTACACGAGCATCGTGGATGAGCCGTAGATGACATAGCCGGCCGCGACCTGCGCCGTGCCCTGCTGGAGAAAATCTGTTTCTGCAGGCGGCTTGTCAGAGTCGGTCCTGCGATAGATGGAGAAAATGGTCCCAACGGAAACATTGACGTCAATATTTGACGAGCCGTCGAGCGGGTCAATACAGACGACGTAGTTTGCGTTCTTCGCCACTCTAGTGGTGATGGGAACGAGCTCATCGTTTTCTTCGCTGGCGATGGCGCAGGTTTCACCGCCTGAGCTGAGAGCGGAAATAAATTGCTCGTTGGCATAGACGTCCAGCTTCTTGACTTTCTCGCCCTGTATGTTCGTGGTGCCCTGTTCACCAAGGATGTCAACGAGCCCGGCTTTGTTCACTTCGCGGTTGACGATCTTGGAAGCGATGCCTATGTCGCGCAACAGGCGGGAGAGTTCTCCTTTGGCATAAGGAAAATCAGCCTGGCGTTCGATGATGAACTGACCGAGGGTTGTGACCTGTTTCATAGGAGCACCGACGCAACCATCTTAAACGACATTTTCCGATGAGAGGCAGCGCGGGACGCCTGCTACACTATTAATGATGCATCCTGAGCTGACCTCGCTCGAAGGGCTCGATGAGCTCGACCGGATGCTGGCCGCGTCCAGCGACCGGCCTCTGCTACTCTTCAAGTACAGCAATACGTGCGGCACGAGCGCCCAGGCACTCGACGAACTGGTCGCCCACCTGGACGAAAGCCCGGCGGACGCGACCTACGCGATGGTCACCGTTCAAACCCACCGCGACGTCTCGAACGCGATCGCGCGGAAGCTGGGCGTCCGGCACGAAACGCCGCAGGCGCTGCTCGTCCGTGATGGACGCGTGGTCTGGAGCGCGTCGCACTTTCGTGTCACGGCCGCCGCCGTGGAAGACGCGATCAGCCGTTCCCAGCCGACGGCGCAGTAACAGCGTAGCCCAGCATCCGCCGTTATTCGGGCCTCGCGTTCTCGCGGCCCGGCATCACGATGACCTGTCCTGGCACATGCCGCGCATCCGGACAGTCATCACCCTTGCCGGCGATCGTGCCGACGACTCGCCCGAGGAAATCTCGCGCGGTGTCGACCTGGCACCCGCACGTCAGCGTTTGTCGCGTAGCGTCGGTCATCAGTCGACACGGTATCATTGAGCAGTCATGGAGGCCGTCAGGCTACACCGGACGATCGGCGTGCGCGTCGGGCACCTTCAGATTGGCGGGGGCGCACCGGTCGCCGTCCAGTCGATGACGATGACCGATACGGTGGACGCCGCCGCCACCGCGCGGCAGTGCATCGAGCTGGCGGAAGCGGGGTCGGAGCTCGTCCGCGTCACGGTCAACGTGCCTGAGGCGGCCGCCGCCGTCCCGGAGATCAAACGCCGGATGCTCGATGCCGGCTGCCAGGCGCCGCTCATCGGCGACTTCCACTACAACGGCCACCTGCTGCTGACGCGCTTCCCGGAATGCGCGGCGGCGCTCGACAAGTACCGCATCAATCCCGGCAACGTCGGCACCGGCGCGCGCCGCGACGAGCGTTTCGCCACGATCTGCAAGGTGGCCGTCGATCGTGACAAGCCGGTCCGCATCGGCGTCAACGGCGGGTCGCTCAACCAGGACCTGGTGGTCGCCAAGATGCAGGAGAACACCGACCGCGAACTGGGCCGCGCCTCGGAAGAGATTCTCAACGAGTGCATGGTGATCTCGGCCGTCGAGTCGACCGAACTCGCGCTCGAGGCGGGACTCCGGCAGGAACAGATCATCATCTCGTGCAAGGTCTCGCGCCCTCGCGACCTGATCGCGGTGTACCGTGACCTGGCGCGCAAGACGGAACAGCCGCTGCACCTGGGCCTCACCGAAGCCGGCATGGGGCTGAAGGGCCTGGTCTGGTCTGCCTCCGCCATGGGAATCCTGCTCAACGAGGGCATCGGCGACACCATCCGCGTGTCGCTCACGCCGAAACCAGGCGGCGATCGGCGCGAAGAGGTCTACGCCGCGTGCGAAGTGCTGCAGGCGCTGGGGCTGCGGTCGTTCTCGCCCAGCGTCACGGCGTGCCCCGGCTGTGGGCGGACGACGAGCTCGACGTTCCAGGAGCTGGCCGAGCGAACGCAGGACTACATCCGCGAACGGATGCCTGACTGGAAACGGAAGCACGAAGGGGTCGAGACCCTCACCCTTGCCGTCATGGGTTGTGTCGTCAACGGCCCTGGCGAATCGAAGGCCGCCAACATCGGCATCAGCCTGCCCGGCACCGGCGAAGCGCCGAACTGTCCTGTCTACATCGACGGCGAGCACTTCACGACGATGCGAGGCACCTACGACGAGCTCGCGGAAGGCTTCCGCAGCCTCCTGGAGAACTACGTAAAGTCGCACTACCCCGCCCGCGCGGATCAGAATCGCGGATGAGTCAGGTCGCGGTTGAGTTACTATCGAGCTATGAACGACGGCGCTCCGACACCACCGAACGCGGCACCCGGCGGCGGCAAGGGCGGCCGCACCGTGCAGTGCGTGAAGTTCCAGAAGGAATTGCCGGGGCTCGCCAAGGCGCCGTGGCCCGGCGAGCTCGGGAAGCGCGTCTACGAACAGGTGTCCACCGACGCGTGGAAGCTCTGGGAAGAGCGCATGAAGATGATCCTCAACGAGTACCGCCTGATGCCGTGGCAGAAGGAGGCGCAGGAACTCATCGCGAAGCAGATGGAGGAGTTCTTCTTCGGCGAGGGCGCCGCGTTGCCGCCTGGCTACGTGCCGGAGCAGGCAAAATAGAAGTAGCCTGTCCAGGCTCCAACTCCCCCTGCGCAGACACAGCTACGTAGCCACCGCTACATAGCCACCACCACCTCGCGGTCAATCGCGAAGTGCAGTCGCGCGTGGGCGTCGCGCAGCGCCTGGTCCACCGCACAGGGTGCGGCCGCGCGTGCGAAGATGAACCCCAGATAGCTTTTTCCTTCCGGCAACGGCACGAGCATCGCGTCGGGCTTGGCCGTGATCTGGACGTCTTCGATACCAGCCACACCTGTCGCCTCATCCAGACCACCGACCCGCCGGTACACGCCGCGTTTCGGGATCGGGATCATCATCACCCCCGATGCGGCCCGCTCGCGTACGTAGGGCGAGACATCCTCGCCCAGCGCGTGGCGCAGCAGCACCTCCTCGAGCGACGCCACAGTGAACGACTCCGCTGTGGCGGTTCCGCCGGAGGCCTCCAGGTCTTCGAATCGAAAACGCAAGGCGCGCGAACAGAGGCCTCCAATCGGCCGGGCCGCGACTTCGAGCACGTAGACCCTGTCACCGGAGACGCGACACTCCGCATGCACCGGCCCATGGTGCAGGCCGAGGGCCGCAGTCGCCGCCGCGACGGCCTCCGCAATCCGCTGCTGGATCTCGGGCGGTGCCACTGACGGCGCGCGATAGATCGTCTCCTCGAAGAACGGCCCGTCGAGCGGATCGGGCTTGTCACAAATGGCCAGCAGTCGCAGCCGCCCGTGGTCCAGCAGGCCTTCGATCGCGTACTCGGCGCCCGGAATGAACCCCTCGACAAGCGCCCACCCGTGGGCCTTGTCCCGCTCGATGCGTACATCCCGCGTCCCGAGCAGACGGCGCAGGCGATCGAAGGCGGCGCCGAGGTCGACGGCATTGTCGACGCGCATCACGCCTCGGCTGCCAGACAGCGCCAGCGGTTTGACCACCGCCGGATACTCGACGCGGACGGCCATGCGCTCGGCGTCGCCCTCAACCGGCACGGAAACGAACCAGGGCGTCGGCAGTCCGGCGGCGTGCAGCGCCTGGCGGGTGGCGAGCTTGTTTCGACAGGCCGCGGCAGCCTCGGGTGGATGGCCGGCGAGGCCGAACGCGCCCGCCAGTCGTGCAGCCAGCACCGCCGGTCGGTCACCGACCGCCACGATCCCGTGAGGCGGCGCGTCCCCGCACGCCGCGACCACGGCGTCGACCGAGCGCGCCTCTTCCTGGAAGCGCACAGGAATCGCCTGGTCCCACCAGGGATCCTCCAGTTGATCGCACCGGTCGCTGGCGAAGACGAGACGGACGCCGAGTTTCCTGGCCGCCTCGCCGAACGATCGAATCTGATAGCCGGTCGTCGTCGCAACCAGCAGAACGCGCCTCACAGGCTCTCCATCGGTTCGGCACAGCAGTACCACGGCTCGCTGACACAGGGCACAGGTATTCCCCTCGTGACCCTGCTGCGTTTCGGCGGCAGCCGCGCGTGCTCCCGCGCGAGCGCCACGATCGCCGCGAAGACCTGCGCGCGCGGCGACCCGGACGCGCTGCCGACCAGCTGCATCACCGCGGTCTGCAACGCGTCAACGCCCGCATCGCGATGACGCCAGGGCCAGGTCAGGGAAGCGGGATCGAAGGCCGACGCGACCCCGCGGACATCGGGCAGATCCAGCAGCGGCGATCCGGACGTCACCAGCAATCGGATGGCGAGCTGGATCGGCGCCACCTGCTCGACGAGATCCAACTCCTCCAGCAGATCCAGGAGTTCGACGTATCCCGCGAGGGTCGTCCACGGCGTGAAGGGCACGAACGTGGGCACCAGCGTCACCCCGGCGTCCCGGCACAACGCGGCAACGTTGATGAAGTCGCGCCGCGTATGCCCCTTCATCAGCTGCTCGAGCACGAAGTCGTCTATCGCTTCGACGGCGCTGGTGATGAAGAGGCATCCGGTGTCGCGCAGCACCGGAACCATGTCCGCATGTTTGAGGAGATGCTCAATCTTGATCGTCACGTCGTACGAGATGTCCGGACATTCACCACGAAAGCGCTCGACGAGATGGCGCGCGTGGGTCGGCCCGTTCAAGAAGTCCGGATCGCCGAATGAAATGTGCTGCGCCCCGGCGGCGACCTGGGACCGAACGTCTTCCATGACGACATCGAGGGGCACCGCGCGGAACTGCCCCTGATAGACCGGGACGATCGGGCAGTGGCGGCAGAGATGCTTACAGCCGCGAGTCGCGTCGGTGCTTCCCACGACTCGCCGGCTGCCATCCGGCATCCGCAGCGAGGCGTAGTGCTCCAGCGCTGGAAGTCCTGCACGGTCGGGCGTGATGAAGCGGAGTCTGGGAAGGCTCCCGGCTTCAGACCGTGGGCCATGGGCCGTAGGCTCCGCGCCCCGGGCTTCGGGCTTCGGACTGCGGGCGTCGACGAGACCGACGAGCTCCGCTTCCGCCTCGGGTCCGAGGATCTCGGTGACACCCCGCTCGCGCAGCCATTGCGCGTTGAGCGGCGCGTACAGCCCGTAGGCGCACAGCCGCGCCGACGGGTTGACGCGCCGTGCCCGGTCGATGAGCGGTACGGCGAGCCTGGTCGCCGTGTGCATCGGCAGGTAGAACGCGATGAGCGTTGCCGCGGCGATCTGGCGGTCCTCGAGCGGCGTGCGCGACGTGTCGGCGCAGTCGACGTCAACGCCGGCCGCCCGGAGCCACGCGGCGGGCGAGGCCAGGCCGAACGGCTGCCGGCCAAGGTCGTAGGTCGAAATCAGCAGCGCCCGCATCGCACCATTGTACGGAAAAAGATTATTCTCTGAGGCCATGGCTACCGACGACGCAACCTTCTTCGGCCACCCACGGGGGCTTGCCACGCTGTTCTTCACCGAGATGTGGGAGCGCTTCAGCTACTACGGCATGCGCGCGCTCCTCATTCTCTTCATGACGGCGCCAGCGGCGGCCGGAGGTCTCGGCTACGACGCCGGCTCGGCCGGATCCGTGTACGGCTTGTACACGTTCGGCGTGTACGCGCTTGCGCTGCCGGGCGGCTGGGTCGCCGACCGCCTGATCGGACAGCGGCGCGCGGTCCTGTATGGCGGCATCCTCATCGCGCTGGGGCACTACAGTCTCGCCGTTCCCGCCAGCCCGACCTTTTACGCCGGTCTGTTGTTGATCGTCTTCGGCACCGGCCTCCTCAAGCCGAACATCAGCGCCATCGTAGGAGACTTGTACACCGACGACGGCGCCCGGCGCGACGCCGGCTTTTCGATCTTCTACATGGGGATCAACGTGGGCGGGTTCTTCGGGCCGTTGATCTGCTCGTGGCTGGGGGAGCCGCGCGAAGGCGTGACGTGGGTCAACTGGCACTACGGGTTTGCGGCCGCCGGCGTCGGCATGACGTTCGCCCTGGTCCAGTACGTCGCGGGCCAGCGGCATTTGCGCGGTGCCGGAGAGCTCAAGGAGGACTCCGCGCTGCCCGAGCGGGTCGCGGCGGCGTGGCGTCAGTTCTACATCGGCCTCGGCGTGCTGCTCGCGCTATGCGCGGCCGGCTGGGTCCTGAGCACGTCCGGAACGTTCACGCTCGCGAGTTTTGCCGCGAGCGTCTTCTATGTCGTTGCGGCGCTCTTCGTCGCGTACTTCGCGTACGTCATCTTCGTTGTGGCTCGCGACCATGTCGAACGGCAGCGCCTCACTGTCTGTTTCCTGCTCTGCCTCGGGGCCGCCATGTTCTGGTCGGGATTCGAACAGGCGGGGTCGGCGCTCAGCCTGTTCACGCGCGATCTGACCGACCGGACGATCTTCGGCACCGAGATCACCGCCGGCGCGCTGCAGAGCGTGAACCCGATCCTGATCATCCTCCTGGCGCCCATCGTCGGGATGACCTGGGTCAAGCTGGGAGCCCGGAACCCTTCGATGGCCGTCAAGTTCGGACTTGGCCTCGCGCTGCTCGCGGTGGGCTTTCTGGTCATGGCCTGGGCCTCGATGTCGCTGGCCGACGGCAAGGTCGGCATGCAGTGGCTCGTCGCCACCTATTTCTTCCACACGGTGGGCGAACTCTGCCTCAGCCCGGTCGGCCTGAGCAGCATGACCAAGCTCGCGCCGGGCCGTCTCGTCGGGCAGATGATGGGCGCCTGGTTCATGGGCGCCGCGATCGGCAACCTCGTCGCGGGACTCGTCACGCGCTTCATGCCGCAAACAGACACCGTGGAAGCCGCCATGCAGAACGGCGTGCAGCTCTTCGGCACGGTCGCCGCGGTGGCCGGCGTAGCGGGACTGATCTTTATCGCCTTCTCGCGGCCGATCCGACGAATGCAGGCGGGCGTCAACTGAGACGTGACTCTCGAAGACTACACACGGAAGCGTGACTTCACGAAGTCGCCCGAACCGGCCGGCGCGAAACCGCGTCGATCCGCTGCCGGCCCGACGCCCCGATTCTTTTGTGTCCAAAAGCACCTCGCCAGCCATCTGCACTACGACTTCCGTCTCGAGCACGAAGGCGTGTTGTGGTCGTGGGCGGTCCCCAAGGGGCCGTCGCTCGACCCGGCGATCAAACGGCTGGCCATGCACGTCGAAGATCATCCGCTCGAATACGGTGAGTTCGAGGGGGTGATTCCGTCGGGCTACGGCGCGGGCATCGTGATGCTGTGGGACCGCGGCACGTGGACGCCGGACGTTGACGATACGGATGCGGCGTTGAGGAAAGGGGACCTCAAGTTCACGCTTGACGGATACAAGCTCAAAGGATCGTGGGTGCTGGTGCGCACGAAGGGAGCCCGGTGGTCGCCCGGCGGCGCCGATCGGTCCTGGCTCCTCATCAAACACCGTGACGACTGGTCCGGCGACGTCGACATCGCGGAATTCGCGCCGCTCAGCGTCAAGAGCGACAGCGACTTCGCGGACATTCTGTCCCGTGACAATCCAGACATCTGGCAGTCCCATCGACCGGCCAAAGGCGGCGAAGCGGGCGCGATGTTCGAAACGATCATTGCACGGGCGACCGAGATGCGGTCCGGCGATTCAGGTCGTTCGGTCCGCACGGAGCCGACCACGAAGAAGGCCCCCGAGCGAAAGCCCGCCGCAAGGAAGCATCGATAATTTTCGCGACAGCACGCATCAGCCTAGCGTGGCGGCGGCTCATTCTTGTGTACTAAGATCAGCACACAGGTTCATGGAGGAGGTTCCACATGCCGATCGTTGACGTGCTCCTGCCCGAGTTCGATCATGAGATGACGACGACCCGGAAGGTATTGGAGAGGGTGCCCGAGGACAAGTTCGACTGGAAGCCGCACACAAAATCGTTTTCGCTTGGCGCCCTGGCCGCGCACGTGGCGGGGCTGCCAGCCTGGGGCACGGAGACGCTCACGCAATCGGAGGTCGATGTCGCCGGTAGCCAGCCTCCGGCCGCGCCGCCGTCGAAAGCCGAGCTGATGGCCACCTTCGACACGAACGTCGCCACCACCCGATCCGCGCTGGCCGGCAAGACCGACGGGGAGCTCATGGCGACATGGACCCTCAAGCGAGGGGGCAAGGCCATCTTCTCGATGCCGAAGGCGAACGTGCTGCGCTCCTTCGTGCTGAGCCATCTGATTCATCATCGCGGCCAGCTCAGCGTGTATCTGCGCCTGCTGGATGTGCCCGTGCCCTCGATCTACGGACCGAGCGCCGACGAGCCGTCATTCTGATTACGTCATGACCGAGGCCGACCTGGCCCGGGATGGAGCATCTTGGTAATCCAGGCGATCTGACCCACGTGCACGGCGTTGTGGTGGGCCACGTGCAGGAGCACCTGGGCGAACGTCGTCACCTTACCTGTGCGATCGGTGGTCTCCATCAGCCGCGACGGGTCGAGCCCGTTCAGCACGTCCTCGGTCACGCGCAGCGCCTCCTGCCAGACCTCGAGAAGTCTCGCCTTCGGATACCCGTCTCGCGCCGCGAATTCTGCGTCGCGGTCGCGTCCGACGTCGCGGCCACGGATCACCTGATCGAAGTAGTAACGGTTCGACCCCGACAGGTGCAGGACCAGGTTCGCCACGGCGTTCGTCTGCTCATGTGGCCTCCACCAGATCTCGTCGTCACTCAGCACGTCGAGACACGCGTTGATCTGTCCCGGGTAATCCTGTAGCAGACGGACTCTGGTGAGATGCAGCAGCGTCGAGTCGAGGTCTCGCTCCATGGCGCGATGATAAGCTGAAATGTCCGCATGACATTTACGCCGTCCGAGTACCGGCCGCTCGTCACGGGCGGCCACAGGCAGACGCTGTACGCGTGGGCGCGGCCACGCCGGTTTCCGCGACTGCCGGCTCCGGTCGAGCGGTACTTTGACGTCGCCGCCGACGCTCGCGTGCTGGCGCACTGCCACTGGCAGGACGCACCGGCCGGCCGGCCGACGATAGTGATGCTGCACGGCCTGGAAGGATCCAGTCTTGCCCACTACATGCGCGGCGTCTCCGATAAGGCCTGGGCCGCCGGCTGGAATGTGGTGCGGCTGAATCAGCGAAACTGCGGCCAGACCGAGCATCTGTCCCGCGGCCTGTATCACTCGGGCTTGACCCACGATCCCCTGTTCGTCATGCGGGAGCTCATCGAGCGTGACGGTATCGTCGCCGTCGTCATCGCCGGCTACTCGCTGGGTGGCAACCTGGCGATGAAACTGGCCGGCGAGCTGGGCGACGCGGCGCCGGCCGCGCTCAAAGCCGTCTGCGCGGTGTCACCGACGCTGGATCTGGCCCGGTGCGTGGATGCACTGGAGCGCCGCACGAACGTCGTCTACCAGTGGAATTTCGTGCGCAACCTCAAGGCGCGGATGCGGCGGAAAGCCGCGGCGTTTCCCGGCGCGTTCGCGCTCGATGCGTTGCGAGGCCTGTGGACCGTCCGCCGATTCGACGAGGCCTACACGGCGCCCCATCATGGCTTCCGGGATGCGGAGGACTACTACTACCGCGCGAGTGCGCTACGGGTCATCGATCGAATCCGCGTTCCCGCGCTCATTCTCGCGTCCGAGGATGATCCGTTTGTACCACCCGCGTCGTTCGGCAGTCCCGAACTAACCGGCAACACCAACATCACCGTGGTGATCACGCCGCACGGCGGGCACGGCGCCTACCTCGAGCGAGCGACGGGCGAATACGACGGGTACTGGGCGGAACGTGAGATCCTCCGTTTCGCGTCGTTCCACGTCTCTAGCGACCGCGCGAGAGTGTCTCCATCAACAGACGGCCGCACTCAGGACCCTTCCCTGACTCTTCGTGCTTGAAATAGACGTACACATCGCGACACTGCCCGGTCCGCTCCTGAATCACCTCGGCCCACCGCTGGATATCACCTGGCGTATACCCTTGGTCCCGCAGCCGGAAATATCCGTAGTCCGCGGTGATCTCGACGGGCACCGACAGCTTTTCACTGTCGGCCACACAGAGGGCGAGATTGCGCGCCCGCAGCCGGGAATAGATCTCCTCGTCCAGCCACGACACATGCCTGAATTCGAACGCGGCGCAGACGCCCGGCGAGAACGCGTCGAGAAAGGCGTCGAGCAGCGCGACGTCCTTCTTCAGGTACGGCGGCAGTTGAAACAACAGGACGCCCAGCTTCGGCCCCAGGATCGAGGCCGTTTCGAGAAACCGGCGGACGCTGTCCGCGCAGTCGCGCAGTCTGGCGTCGTGGGTGATCCGCCTGGGCGCCTTCAGCGTCAGCTTGAAGCGGTCGGGCGTCGCCTTGTCCCACCCCTGGAGAATCTTCTCAGTGGGCGCTCGATAGAAGGTGTAGTTGATCTCGACGGTCGGAAATCGTTCGGCGTAATACGGAAGCATCTTCGAGGCGGGCAGCGTCTCGGGATAGAAACTGCCTTTCCATTCCTGGTAGTTGTAGCCGGAGGTGCCCACCCAGATCATTTGGTAGAGTTAACCATATGTACCGTGTCCTCGGAATAGTGCTTCTCATAACCCTGGCGGCGACGGCGTGCCGTCAGGCGCCAGAGCCGAGGCGATACGAGGTCCGCGGACAGATCCTCGGCATCGATCCCGAACGACAGGAAGTACTGGTCGATCATGAAGACATCGAAGGCTTCATGCCGGCCATGGCGATGCCGTACACAGTGCAGGATGCCGGGCTGCTCGAAGGCAAGGACCCGGGCGACCTCGTCACCGCCACGCTCGTCGTCGAGGAGGTCAACGTGTACCTGTCAACCCTGACAACCGTCGGTCGCGCCCCGATCCTGAACCCGTCGGCCGGTCCCGTCATCACCGATGCGGACATGCTCAAAAACGGCGATGTCGTTCCCGATTACGCGCTCGTGGACCAGAGCCTCACGCCTCGGCCGATCGGGTCGCTGCGGGGCCACCGCGTGGCGCTGACGTTCATATACACGCGCTGCCCGCTCGCCGAGTTCTGCCCGCTCATGGACAAACAGTTCGCGGACGTGCAGCAGCAGATCGCACAGTCGCCGGAGCTTGCCGACGTCCGGCTCGTCTCGGTGACGCTCGACCCGGAGTTCGATACACCGGCGGTGCTCGACGCGCACGCCCAGTCGCTGGGCGCCGACCCTGGCCTGTGGCACTTCGTCACCGGCGATCGAGACGAGGTACTCGCCTTCGCGAAGCGCTTCGGGGTGATCGCCGAACCGGGAGAACTGGACACGCTGGTGCACAACTTGCGTACCGCCGTGATTGATCCGCAGGGCCGTCTTGTCACGGCCTATTCCGGCAACATGTGGTCGCCGGCCGAACTCGTTGCCGACCTCAAAGCGACTCCCGCTCCCCCGCGCTGACGCCGCGGAACCGCCGGGCCTTCCGCTCACGCCCAGGGAGCGGCGCCTCGTCGCGCGTCTGCGCACGCCAGATGCCGTACAACGCTGGCTCAACGCGCTTCCCTACAACACTGAACGCACCGACGAAACGCTGCGCAGCTTCCGCGGAGTCGTCCGCACGGGCACGGCACACTGCATGGAAGCGGCGCTGACCGCGGCGGTCGTCCTCGAGCAGCACCGCTACCCGCCCCTCGTCCTGAGCTTTGAGTCGATCGATCTCCTCGACCACGTGATCTTCGTCTATCGCGGACCGCGCGGATGGGGATCGGTCGCGCGCTCCCGCGACCCCGGGCTGCACGGTCGGCGGCCGCTATTCGCAACGCCGCGGGCGCTCGCGCTCAGCTACTTCGACGGCTACATTGATTTCACGGGCCGCATCAAGGCGTATGCCGTCGTCGATCTCCGCGTACTGGGAGCCTACGACTGGCGGCTGGCGGACCGAAATGTGTGGAAGGTGGAACGATTGCTGCTCGACTGGCCACACCGGCAGATCGCGTCGTCCGATCGCCGGACCGACCGCCTGCGGCGCCGCTACCGCCTGTTCCGAGACGAACGGGGCTACAAACCGTGGAAGTACTATCGCGGCCGCGACAGGTGGACCACCCTACCGCCGGAATTCCGCCGACGCGGTTAGCAGCCCGAGCGTCAATCCAGATCGAAGTCGCGCATCGGCCGCGTGACCGGCTCCTTCTTCGCCTGCTGCAGCGCCTCCTCGAAACGGCGGTCCAGCGCGTCGCCCCGGCCCTTCTCGGCTTCCACCGACTGCTCGAACAGGGCCTCGCGACGCTCTGCCTCCGCCGACAGGATGCGGGCCGATTCGGACAGCTCCGGCTTGTCACCCCGCTCCGGTTCGCTGTGCGAGACGACGCGGCCGAGGTTCGTGTCGACAACCAGCGACGCGCGGCAGCAGGGGCAGGTCACCTTGAACTCGCTCCTCAGCTTCGCCATAGGGCTATTCTAGCTGTTCCCATGACCAACCCCCGCTGGCGTACGCTCCGCGTTGCCACCTACAACGTCCACCGCTGCCGGGGCCTGGACGGGCGCACGAATCCGGCCCGGATCGCCGATGTCATTCGAAGCATCGACGCCGACGTGGTCGCGCTGCAGGAAGTGATTGGCGCGGGGCCCAGCTCTTCGGGCCATGCGGAGCAGCTCGGCGCCCAGCTCGGCATGGGCTGGGTCATGGCGCCGACACGCCACCTGCGGAATTCGCTGTTCGGCAACGTCGTGCTCAGCCGTCTGCCGATCCGTCATCAGGCGCAGTACGACCTCTCCTGGAAGACGTGCGAGCCGCGCTGCTGCCAGCGCGTCGATATCGCGATCGGCGACGACACGCTCCACCTCTACAACGTGCATCTCGGCACGGCGTTCCGCGAACGCCGCTACCAGGCGGGTCGGCTGAGCGCGATCGTCCACGACCGCCGCATCGGGCAACCGAAGATCGTGCTTGGTGACTTCAACGAGTGGATGCGAGGGCTGGCGACGCAGCTCCTCAGCGAGCGGCTACAGAGCATCGACGTCGGCTGGCAGCTGCGGCGACGGCGGACGTATCCGGGGGTCTTTCCCGTCCTGCATCTGGATCACATCTATTACGACGGGAGCGTGCAGGTGACGAAGCTGGAGCTTCCGCGGACACGGCTCTCGCTGATGGCGTCAGATCATCTGCCGCTGGTCGCGGAGTTGAGAGTGCGGTTCGCCTAGCCTTCCTCTTCGTACTCTTCTTCTTCGATCGTAAGCAGCCGCGTCGGCGGGCGCAGCGCTTCGCGGAAGTCGTAGACGGGCAGGTTGCGCACGTGGAGCGGCATCACGCAGTGTCCGCCCTTCACTTCGATGACAACCGTCACCGGGCTTCCCTCGACGCCCTCGCGGAAGGCCAGCTGACAGCCGCAGGCGAGCCGAGCGTGCGTAAAGCCCTTCAACATACGCGCATCATACTACAGCAGCGACGTGATCTCGTGCTCGAACTGTTCCTTCGACGCGATGCCCGAATGCTTCTTGTGAATGAGGCCATCGCGATCGACGAACACCGTGACCGGAATACCCCAGAATGGCCCGTACGCGTCCTGAAAATCCTGACGCCCGTTGCCGACGAGCAGCGGGTAGTTCACCTTCATTTCCGTTGCGTACGGCTTGAGCTTCTCAGCCGTGTCGTCAATCGACACGCCGAGCACCACCAGATCGTCCCCGTACTGCCGTTGCAACTCGATGAGGTAGGGAATCTCGATGCGGCATGGACCACACCACGTCGCCCAGAAGTTAAGCAGGATGACCTTCCCCTTGAACGACTCCAGCCTGACGTCGACGCCGTTCATATCCTTGAGCGTAAAGTTCAGCGGCGCGACCATACCGGGGGCCATCGCGCCCTCGATGTCGGAGGCGACACTGCCATCCGCCGCCGGCGGGGGCGCATCGGGGTCGAAGCCGTCGGGCCCCGACAACAGGCTCAACAGCACCAACGCCGTGGCCGCGGCGGCCATGCCGAGCCAGGCTGTCTGCCGGCGACCCGGCGCGGGCCCGCCCGGTTCTGGGGCAGGCAGATCGGTCGTGGGAACGGGTGATGACGCAAAATCCGGGACGTGGTTGACGACGTCAGAAGGATCGTTCTCCATCACGTCTACTCTATCATCCACATGGGGCGACTGTAGTACCGGAAGAGGACGGTGTCGCTCAGGTTCCCCGGCCGCGGGCGGCCTGGCCGACGAAATTACCGCGGCTGTTCCGAGTACCTTCGTCGGTACGTCCCTTGCACCGCGGGGCCTCATCGATCGGCATCTTTCGGCCGCGAGGTGCCCAGATGCCGCCGCACGGGCATGGGCCGCACGGCGACCCGATCTTTGCGGCCGTCCACCCGTCGGCGGTAAGATGGCGCGCACCGTTGCCGGCGCGAAACCGGCTTCGTAATCACGGTAGGCAGGGTGCCGGTGCCCAAGATCCTGCAAGGAGAGTCCCTTGAGCAGCCGCTCGCCGAGCGTGGCCCGGCTTCCGGTCGTGGCCGCCGTCCTTGTCGCGACGCTCGTCTTGACGCCGTGCCTGGCCTGGGCGCAGACCCCCTACATCCCGTATTTCGGGAAGAACCAGGTCCGCTACGACAACTTCGAGTGGCAGATCTACGAGACCGATCACTTCGAGATCTTCTACTACCCCGAGATCGAGCCGCATCTGGCGCGGGTGGCCGGGTACGCCGAGAGCGCGTATCAGCACATCAGCGGGGAGTTGAAATACGACCTGGCGTTCAAGGTCTCGCTCATTCTGTTCAAGACGAGCAGCGAGTTCCAGCAGCAGAATGTCATCCCGGGCGCCGCACAGGAAGGCGTCGGCGCGTTCGCCGAGCCGTTTCGCACCCGGATCGTGATGCCGCTCGACGATCCGCCGGATCTGCTGTACCGGCTGATGGTCCACGAACTCACGCATCAGTTCGAGTTCGACATCATCCCGACGTCGCTTGTCCGGCGCAGCGTGCCGTTGTGGGTGAACGAGGGGCTCTCGGACTACATGACCGGCATCTGGCGGCCGATCGACCTGATGACCGTCCGCGACGCGGCCGTGGCCGACATCATCCCACGGATGACCGAGCTCGAGGGGTACACGGCCATAGGCAGCGTGCGCCTGGTCTACAACTTGGGTCACGCCGCCTTCGAGTTCATCGAGTCGCGCTGGGGCGCGGAGGGCATCCGGCAGTACCTGTTCTCCCTGCGCCGGTCGGTGATCGGCGGCGGCGAGGATGCGTACATGGAGGCGTTCCGCCTCACCCCCGGGGAATTCGATGATGAGTTCGACAAGTACCTGAAGGATCGCTTCAAGCCCTTCCGCGACAAGGAGCGTCCAGCCGATTACGGCCGCAACCTGGCACCCAACCCGGAGCGGTCCGTCTTCGCCAGCGCCTTGTCAATCGAGCCGTCCCCCTCCGGCGATCTCATCGCCATGGTGACCGGGAACCGGCGGGATCGCGAGCTGGACATCGTGCTCATCTCGTCCGAGGACGGCTCCGTCGTCCGCCACCTGACGAACGGGTTCGATCAGGATCGCGGGTACGAGTTCATCATCCAGCCAGGCATGCGGTCCAACACCGTGCCGTGGCTCTCGTGGGCGCCGTCAGGCGATCACATCGCGTACTTCGTGCGCTCGGAGAAATCGCGCACGCTCATCCTGCAGAATGTCCTCAGCCGCGACGTCGACGACCGCATCGAGATGGACGCGGTTGACGATCCCGAATCGCCCGACATCTCCCCGGACGGCCGAAGGGTCGCGTTCGCGGCCCTGCAGGAGGGGGTCGGCGACATCTTCGTCGTCGATCTGGAGACCCGCGAGCTGACGAATCTCACCAACGACGGCTTCGCCGATTCCGGGCCGACCTGGTCGCCGGATGGGCAGTCGATCGTCTACGTCGCGCGCGTGAGCGGCAGCGAAAAGCTCTTCCGGCTGGAGGTGGCGACCGGGCAGAAGACGCAGGTGACCTTCGGAACCCATGACGACTCCGCGGCGCAATTCCTGGACGCCGACACGCTCGTGTTCTCGTCGACCGCCACCGATCCCGCGCAGCCGGTCTCGGTCGAGGAAGCCACCAACGGCAATGCCTATAACATCTGGACGCTCAGCCTGACGACCGGCGAGCTACGTCAGTACACCGATGCACTCGGCGGCAACACGTCAGCCGTCGTGCTCAACCAGGGACAAGGGGAACCCCGGATTGCCTTCGTCAGCTACTACAAGGGTGAGTCCGAGCTGCACACGCTCGACCAACGCGACCCGCTTGTGACGGCGGCCAGCGAGGACTTCGGCGCGCCGGGGCCCATTATCGACTTCCAGGCGCCGCTGTCCCACACGCTCATTGCGGACAACACGCGACGCAAGGGGACCTTCGAGAAGATGTTTCTCGATGGCCGTCCGCCGCTGAACGTCGGCGTCACGAGCAGCGGGGATGTGTTCGGCGGATCGGCGGTCACCTTCAGCGACGTGCTGGGCGACCAGCAGTTCACCATGTACGCCGCGTCGATCTCCCAGTACCGGACGCTGTCGCTCTCGTACCTGAACCTCGCCAAACGGTTCAACTACGCGCTGCAGGGGTACTCGCAGACACAGTTTTTCTACGGCCAGCAAGGCGGCGTCTTCTACGATCCGGCGTTCGCCAACATCATCGATCGCGACTTCGCCGTGGCTACGCGTACCGTGCGCGGTGGCAGCGTGTTCGGCATCTGGCCGATGGACCGGTACCGCCGGTTCGAGCTCTCGGCTGGCCTGCTGCAGTATAACGAGCAGTTCAACGACCCGGGGCTGCAGGACGCTTCCGAGGGCTTTCAGGCGCAGCAGTTCGGCCGTCAGCTCTTCCAGTCCGGCATCTTCGTGCCGCTCGGCGTCACCTTCGTCCAGGAGACCACGATCTTCCGCGAGTTCGGACCGCTGGCGGGTAATACGATGCGGCTCTCGTACGAGGTCTCACCAGCCATCGGCAACACGCTCGGCCGGCAGACGGCCGACGTCGACGCGCGGTACTACTTGCGGCTCGGCGGCTCCGGTCTCCTCGCATTGCGCGCCAAAGGCTTCAAGAGTTGGGGCGACGCGCCGACCTTCAACTACTTCGGCGGCAACGGGGAAATGCGAGGCTACGAGTACCTCGAGTTCATCGGATCGGAAACGGCGTTCCTCAACGCGGAGCTCCGGTTTCCCTTCATCGAGGCGATGCTCACACCGCTCGGCGTGCTTGGCGGCGTCCGCGGCGTCCTCTTCGCGAACATGGGCGGCGGCAGCTTCGAGGGGCAGCCGTTCAAGTGGTGGTCGCGCGGCCCAGAAACATATCAACCGGTCATCGGCCTCGTTCAAGGCTTCTCCTCGGTGAGCCCGGTCTTCGGCCCCCCGACCCAGGTGGACGGGTTCCGGCTGATCGACGCCCGCGCGTCCTACGGCCTCGGCCTTGAAACGTTCGCGATCGGCTTCCCGATCCATTTCGACTGGGCGTGGCGCACGCTTTTTAACGAGAACTGGGAGAACCTTTTGTTCGCGCTACCGTGCAACCCCGCGCAGGGTATCGAGACAAGCTGCGGCGGCAGCGCGGAGTTCCGCAAGCCGAAGTTCTCGGTGTGGATTGGCTACGACTTCTAGAGTCCCGGAGTGAACCGTCAGAATTGTCAGAATCGTTCCAGCCGCATTTCACTCCGGCCAATGTCCAGCGACACTCGGTAATCGGAGAGAAAGCTGTGGCCGACGATTCCGCCAAGCTGGAAGCCGAGCAGCACGCTGGGCGCACGCAGGTTCAGGACGGCGAGCCCGACTTTCCGGTACTCGATCGTATCGAAATCGAGGTCCACGCCCGGCAGTAGAAACGCGTTCGTGTCGATGCCGGACATCCCGACGACGTTCAGCGGAATTCGGCGCACGGGTGGCATGGCCAGCGCCAGCGCCGTTTCGGCGCTGATCGAAATGATCTCGCCGCCCGTGTCGACGACGAAATTCGCGGGATGCGTCGAGTTGAGCAACCCCCTGACCAGCGGCAGGCGATTCATGCGGATCGGGAGTCGGTGGTCCGCTTCTCCGTCAGAGAGCACCTGGGACAGCAACACTTCGCGCCGCTCGTAATCGACGACGACTGAAAAACCGAGGGAGAGGGGCGAGAACACTTCGGCCTGCCACTGTGGAAACTGACCGCCTTCCAGCGTTCTGATCGACACCGGCACATTGCGAATCCTGAGCGAGCCCACCTCGATGGTGTCGGCGCGCCCGAGGTCGAGCCGGCGCAGCCTGGCTGGACCGACGCCGGCGGAGATGGTCGCGGCGACCGAGCGGACGCCCGCGCGCCGGGCGGTCCCGTTCGAGATCCCGGTCCGCTCCGAACCGGTGTCAAGGACGAACTCCATGGGCGTTCTGTTGACACGTCCCCGCATCACGATCTTGTTTTCGCGCAGCCTGAACGACACACGGTGCACGCGCTCCGGATCGCCCTGGAACTCCACCGGAGCCCGGTTCCCGAAGCTCCGCAGCAGTTGGACCTTATTCTGGCCGATCACGAGCATCGAGTTATTCTCGACCTTGGGGAGCAGCGCGAGGTAACGGTCGTACGCGTCGGCCGCTTCTTCAAAGCGATGCAGCCGTTCGTACACGAGGCCAACCAGCGCCTGCACCTCGGCGTCCTGTGGCGCCGCCGCCGCGACGGCCAGCGCTAAGTCCAGCGCTTCGTCCAGCCGGCTTCTCGAGGCGAGCGAACGTGCACGTCCGAATCTGGCGCGCGACGATCCGGGCGTCTCCGCAAGGGCCTCCTCGTACGCCGCGTCGGCCTCGTCGAACAGGCCGTTCGCCCAGAGCGCGTCACCCAGCAGCGATCGCGTCTCGGCGTCCGGCATCTCACCGCCGTTGAGTGTTTCCGCCTCGACCCGCGCCAGGTCGAACTCCGCGACCCTCAGCGCAGCCCGTACCTTGCCCTTGCGCGCGCGCGTGCCGAGCGCAGCATCGTCGCCCCGCAGCACCAGATCGTAGGCATTGAGCGCGTCCCAGTACTGGGCGGATTCAAAGAAATCGGTCGCGATCTGGAGCTGGGCCGCGGGATCTTCCTGCGCCGCCTGGCCGGCCGCGCGGAGACCGAACGAAGACACGGCGGCGATCGCCGCGAGGGAAAGCACGAAACCACGGAAGGCAGGCATCGTTGGCGCTCCAATCCAAGCTCGTTCGAGGTCCAGCGTGCGCTGGTGCTACTTCTGGTAGTACTGCGCGTTTACGGAAATAAAACTCTCCCATTTCTGAGGCGTTTCGTCCAGCGCAAAAATGGCCTCGACCGGGCACGCGGGCACGCACGCGCCGCAGTCGATGCATTCGTCGGGGTGCACATAGAGCATCTCAGCCGCGGCGAAGTCCGGTTCGTCCTTGCGGGGGTGGATGCAATCCACTGGGCATACGTCAACGCAGGCGCTGTCCTTCGTTCCGATGCACGGTTCGCAGATGATATAGGCCACGCAGGTCCCCTGGGCCCACGGCGGACGCGGGATCCCTTCCAGCGGGCAAGTATAGCTCGGGGGGGCGGGTGCGCCGGCCGGCCCTCCGGTGCCGGCTCCCCGGGGCGGGGTTCCCATCCCCGAGGGCGGCCGCCGCGCCGCGGTGCCGCGGCGGAGACAACGTGCGCTAGGATTCTCTGCGGTCCCTCATGAAACGATTCGCGTTGTTCCTGGTCGGGCGACATTGTCGGGTACCGTAGGTGCGAGTCGCCTCGTCGCTGACTAATCGCGTCTTTCTCGCCTGCGCGCTTCTGGCGATGCTCTCGATCGGCTTTGCGTTCTATTTCGTAGACGAACGCGCATCGAGCGAGGCCGAGTTGGACTTGCGGCGCGGGCTGGTCGAAGCGGGAACACTGCTCGATCAGTACGGCGCCACGCGCACCGATCACTTCACACGCCTCGCGCGCGTCGTGGCGGATCTTCCAAAGCTCAAGGCGGCGGTCGATACGGGCGACCCACCCACGGTTCAGCCGCTGGCCGAAGAGTACCGCGCCGAGATGGATGCGGACCTGCTCGTGCTGACGGGGCGGAGAGGTGCGGTGCTGGGGGCAACGGGTGCCGATGCCGAGACCCTCTCGGCCGCCGCGCAGGACCCGCGGTCGGTCGAGGAGATATCGACGTTCACGCCACATCGCCGCGGCGTCCTGCAGCTGGTGAGCGTCCCGGTCCTTCTGGAGGACGACCTGCCGGATATCCTCGGACGCCTGACGGTCGGCGTCTTTCTGGACGATGGGCTCGCCGCCGAATTCAGGGACCTGACGGGGAGCGAAATCGCCTTCGGCGTGCAGGGCCGCATCCTGGCCTCGACACTGTCTCCCGACGCGCACCTCACGCTGGAGCCGGCCATGGCCGACTCGGCGATGCGGTCCGTGGCTATCGACAACGAGGAGTTTCTCGTGCTCGCGAGACCGCTGCTCGCCGCCGACGCGCGCAGGGGACCACAGGGGTCGCGCTCATTCTGCGCTCACGAACCGAGCGGCTGCGGTTCCTCGGCACCATCCGCGCGGGGCTGGCCGGCGTCATGGTGGTCGCCGTCCTGCTCGCGACGATCCTCAGCTACGGCGTCGCGCTGACGATGACGCGGCCGCTGGCCGCGGTCACCACCGCGATGCGCGAGGTAGCCGCCACCGGAGACCTCACGCGCAGGGTGGCGTTGAAGAGCCGTGCGTGGGACGACGAGGATGCACGCCTGCTGGCATCGACCTTCAACACCCTCACCAAGTCCGTCGCGCGCTTTCAGCGGGAGGCGGCGCAGAAGGACCGCCTGTCGGCACTCGGCCGGCTGTCCACCGTGATCGCCCATGAGATTCGGAACCCGCTGATGATTATTCGCGCCTCCCTGTCGACCCTTTGGCGAGATCGCATTACCGCCTCCGAGCGGCGCGAAGCCGTGTTGGACATCGATGAGGAAACGACGCGGCTGAACCGTCTCGTTACCGAGGTGCTGGATTTCGCGCGACCGATCCGGTTCGAGCTGGCTGAAGCCGATCTGAACCAGATCTGCAGGGCCTCCGCCGAGGCCGCGTGGACCGGGCACCCCTCCCCCGACGTGACGTTCGACCTGGATTCCACCATGCCGCCCGTCATCACCGACGCGGAGCGGCTGCGCACGGCGCTCGTGAACGTGTTGACCAACGCGCGCCATGCGGTCCTCGCTGTCGCGAGCGCCGACACGGGCACGGACGGACGTGCGGTCATGGTAACCGCCGCCGAACCTGGCGTCCACGTGCAATCGCGAGCCTCGGCTGGCCGGACCACGATCGCTATCCGGGACCGCGGCATCGGTATCGCGCCAGAAGACATGCCGCACATCTTCGACCCGTACTTCACCACGCGGCGGGCCGGCACCGGCCTTGGACTGCCCATCGCGAAGAACATCGTCGAGGGGCTAGGCGGCACCTTGGCCGTTTCGAGCCGTCGCGGCGAGGGCACCGAGATTCGGATCGACCTGCCGCAGGTCCCGGCCGGCGCACGCGTATGACACCCGCCCACGGCTCGATTCTGCTCGCCGACGACGAGGAAAAGATACTGAAGCGGCTGGGCCGCGCGCTTCGCGACGAGGGCCACGACGTCGTTGAGGCGACGACCATCCGGGAAGCCCAGCGGCACCTCACGGAACAGGCCTTCGATTTGCTTGTCGTGGACAACGTGATGCCAGGCACGACGGGACTGGAGTTCATTCGAGAGATAGCGCAGACAATGGCGCCCGCTGAGCGGCCGCAGATCGTCATGATGACCGCGCACGGCACCACCCAGCTCGTTCGAGAGGCATTCAAGCTCGGAGTCGAGGATTTCCTCGAAAAGCCGTTCGAGGTCGACGAGCTGCTTGCGCTCGCCCGCCGTGCGGTGAAGAGTCTGCGGCTGCAAACCGAACGGCAGTATCTCATCAGCGAGCGCGACGCGGAATTCAACTACTACGGAATCATCGGACGCAGCCGCGCGATGGAGGAAGTGATCCAGCGCGCCGAGCTCGTCGCGCAGACCAAGAGCACCGTGCTCATCACCGGCGAAACCGGAACCGGCAAGGAGATGGTGGCGCGACTGATCCACCATCGCAGCGCGCAGCGCGACATGCCGCTGATCAAGGTCAACTGCGCGGCGATCCAGGAGACGCTCCTCGAGTCGGAACTCTTCGGCCACGTCCGCGGGGCGTTCACGGGTGCGACCATGACCAAGCGTGGCAAGTTCGCGCTCGCCGACGGCGGATCGATCTTCCTCGACGAAATCGGCGCGCTCAGCGTCGCCATCCAGTCGAAGCTTCTGCGCGTGCTGCAGGAACGCGAGTTCGAGCCGCTTGGCGCGGAACGGACGCAGAGCGTCGACGTGCGCGTCATCGCGGCGACCAACCGCGACCTGAAGCAGATGGTCAACGACGGTCTGTTCCAGGAGGACTTGTACTATCGGCTGCACGTGATCCCGATTGAACTGCCGCCGCTGCGGGAACGACGCGAAGACATCCCGGTGCTGGTCGATCACTTCGTCGCCAAGCACCGCCAGCGAACAGGCAAGCGCATCGATTGCGTTGACGATGAGGCGGCGCGAGCGCTGCAGAAGTACGACTGGCCCGGCAACGTGCGCGACCTCGAGAACACAATCGAGCGGGCCGTCGTCCTCGCCACGGGCCCGGTGCTGACGACCGCCTCGATTTCGCTCGTCGGCGCCGCGGTCGCGCCCGCGTCCGGCCTACCCTCGCTGCGGTTGCATCAGAACATCGAGTGAGCCGAGCGCGAGACCATTCGCCGGGCAATCGAGCAGGCAGGCGGCGTCAAGAAAGAGGCGGCCGAACTCATGGACATCAGCCAACGCGCATTGAGCTATTACCTCGCAAAGTACCGGATCGATTGACTTTCGCTTCTCGTTAGCAATTACCAGTCTGGTAAAACGCCAGAACGTAACCTTTCGCGGCCATCCTCCGAAGTTCACAGGTGGAGAGGCGGTCCAGGCCGCCTAAGGCGTCCATGTTTCTCCGGCACCGCGCTTGCACAAGCAGGCCTCCGGGTAAGTTCGTCACGAGCACATATGCGTCTCAGCCGACCGCTTGCGATCCTCTCCGCCGTCACAGCCGGTCTTCTTGGGGTGCCGTCTGGTTCCGACATCACTTCCGCACAGACGACTGAGCCTCGGGTGATTGACGTGGTGGCCATGCGCTACGAGTTCGTCCCTTCCACGATCGAGGTCGTACAAGGGGAACGGGTGAAGCTCGTCGTGAAGTCGGGCGACGGCTTCCATGGGTTCGGCATCGAGCGATTCGCCGTGTCCAAGGAGATACCGCGTGGTGAAACCGTGACCATTGAATTCACACCGGACGTCGCAGGCGAGTTTCCAATCCTATGTACGGAGTACTGCGGGGATGGGCATGAGGGGATGAAGGGCCAGCTCATCGTGAAGGCGCGGGAGGCGGCGTACGCGCGACATCGTTGACGCGATAGACTCATCTCGACATTTTCGTTTTCAGTGAAGAGGCAACAGATGCAATTCAGACTCTGGACCGTTTCAGCCCTGGCGGCCGGCTTGGCCGCGATGTCCGCGTGTGGGGGTTCGGGAGGCGGCTCGTCCTCCAGCCCCACGGCACCAAGCTCTCCGGCTTCCGCCAATGCGACGACGATCACCGTCACGAGCCGGAACGGCGCGCAGTCGTTCTCGCCAAACCCGGCAGGGGCCGGCGGCCAGTAGGTGGTGTTCAGGAACGCCGACACGATCGTGCACCGGGTGCGGCTGAATGACGGCTCGATCGATACGGGCGACATCGCACCTGGCGCCACGAGCGCGGTTGTGACGATGCCCGGTATCGGCACGAACTATCACTGCTCGATACATCCCGACATGATCGGCGCCGTCTTCCCCTCGTCGGGCGGCGAGCCGCCGGCGTGCACGGACGCGGACTACTGCGACGATTAGTGTGTCGCACGCAACGACCGGGAGTAGACGATGACCCCGCCGAGAGGACTACTGCTTCTGACGGTCCTCGCCGTCGGGGCCTGCTGGCCGCTGCAAGTGGCCGCGCAGAGCGCCCCCGCTGCTCAGGTCGAAGATGACCCGGACCTCGATCTCAATCCGCTGCAGCCGGACTTCATCGTTGTCACGATGCCAACCACCCTGCGGGTGCCGCGGCACAAGAGCTCATTTCGAGTCACGCACCGCTTCGGCCGGCCGCTCGGGGCGGGCGACTTCGGTGACCTCGCCGAGGATCTGTTCGGACTCGACTCCGGCGCTCAGATCGGCCTCGAGTACCGGTTCGGCCTGGTACGGGGCACCCAGGCCGGCATCTACCGAACCAGCGATCGGACCATAGAGTTCTTCGCCCAGCACGACGTCATGCAGGAGCGCGACGGTCGCCCCGTGAGCCTGGCCATCATCGGCACGGTGGACGGGACGAACAACTTCCGGGACCGCTACACCCCTGCTCTTGGCGTCGTACTTTCGCGGCAGATTCGGCGTGTCGGAGCCGTTTACCTGCAGCCGGTCTGGGTGAATAACTCGAACCCGCTGCCGTCCGAGCTCGCCGCAGACGACGACTCGTTTCTGCTCGGCGTCGGCACGCGTATCCGGCTGCGACCAACCGTCTATCTGGTGGCTGAAATCATCCCGCGCCTGACCGGCTTCGATCCTGGTGTGAACCAGGCGGCGTTCGGCCTGGAAAAGCGTGCCGGAGGGCATACTTTCCAGATCAACTTCTCCAACGGACTTGGAACAACGATGGGGCAAGTTGCGCGCGGGGGCACCGGCAACGACGACTGGTATCTCGGGTTTCACATTTCAAGGAAGTTTTTCTGATGCACACCAAAGCTTTTCTTTCGCTCTGTGTCGTGATGGCGCTCGTACTGACCGCGGTGTCCTGTGGAGGTGGCGGCAGCAGTACGACTCCCAGTTCACCGTCGCCGACCCCGACGCCCACTCCGTCCACCGGCGCCACCATCACCATCACGTCGAACGGCGCCTCGCCGAACTCGGTGACGGTGTCGATCGGTTCGCGCGTCACGTTCGTGAACAACGACAGCCGCGCGCACGAGATGTCATCCGACCAGCACCCGTCGCACACCGAGTGCCCCGAGATCAATGTGGGCATCTTGTCAGCAGGCCAGAGCCGTCAGACGAGCACCCTCAACACCGCCCGTACATGCAGCTATCACGATCACCTTCTGGACTTGGACACGTCGCTGCAGGGCACGATCGTCATCCAGTAGCACGTCCGGTCGCCGGAGGTCCTTCATAGCCTCCGGACGTCGACCTCCCGGTCGGGTCCATCGCGCACCGTTTACTGGTCGGCCCTCCAAACGGCCGACCGTCAAGTACACTAACGGTTGATGTCAGTGGAAGCGCCCGTCCAGTTCCTGCGTCCGCGCGACCCCAAGCCGGAGTGGCTGAAGGTGCGTGCGCCCGGGTCGGAGCGCTATCTGCGTCTCAAGGGACTGATGAAGGAGCTCAAGCTCCATACGGTCTGCGAGGAAGCGCACTGTCCGAATATCGGCGAGTGCTGGCACCATGGCACGGCGACGTTCATGATTCTCGGCGACGTCTGCACGCGTGCCTGCGCGTATTGCGCTGTCTCGCACGGGCGGCCCAACGAGCTTGATTGCGAGGAACCTGCGCGCGTGGCCCGCGCGATCGAGACGATGGCGCTTCGCCACGCTGTCATCACGTCGGTCGACCGCGACGATCTGACGGACGGCGGCGCGTGCGTTTTTGCGGACACGATTCGGCAGACGCGCACCCGTATTGCCGATTGCCGGATCGAAGTCTTGATCCCGGATTTCCAGGGTGTCGAGGCGTCGCTCATCGAGGTGCTGGACGCCGGACCCGACGTCCTGAACCACAACATCGAGACGGTGCCGCGCCTCTACCGGATGGCGAGGTCCGGCGGCCGCTATCCGCGCTCTCTGGAATTGCTCGATCGAGCTCGCCGCTACAAGCCGGCGATCCCCACGAAGACGGGCATCATGGTGGGCCTGGGCGAAACGTTCGACGAGGTGGTCTCAGTGTTCAACGACCTGCGCGGCGTCGGAGTCTCCATCCTCACGATCGGCCAGTACCTGCGCCCTACGCCGACACACGCGCCAATGATCCGCTACTATCACCCGGACGAATTCGCGGAACTGAAGGCCATCGCGCTCGCCAAGGGCTTCGCGCATGTCGAATCCGGGCCGCTCGTGCGAAGCTCCTACCATGCGCACGAGCAGGCCGACGCGGTCCTCGTCACCAGGCGCGGATAGATCCAGCGCTCGCACCGCGCCGCCACTCCTAGTCTTTCTTGCTATTCCGGTGGGTCGATCGTGATTGCCTTGAGCGCCTCGACGTCTGACGCGAGTTCCGCCGTGCCGGCGGGATACTTCGAAACGCTCAGCGTGTGAGCCACGAGGTCGGCGACCTGTTCGGGCATCAGCGAGCCCGGATCCAGGCCCGGCATCGTCGTGCTGATCTTCTCGAACAGCTCGCCCACGGATTTCCCCTGCCAGTTCATGACAAAAGTGTCGCCGGTCAGCGCCGGAAAAAGGTCGGCGATACCCATCATATCTTCGCCGTGGCACGACGCGCACTGTTCCCCGTAGAGGGTCGCGCCCCGCTGCGCCTGGGCTTCTGTATAGAGGCCGTCGGCGGCCGCCGGCGGGAGTGTAGGCGCGGGCGTGCCGCTAGAGCACGCCGCGAACAGCGCCGCGCAGGCCACAACGAAAATGTTGAATCTCTTGATCATGTCTCCTTCGTTTCCTAAGCCTGTTTTGAAGTCTACCTCGAGCTACGTCTCGGTTGTAGACGTGCGTACTCTGCGCCACTCACTCGATCCTCACGAGCCTCATGAAATACTATTCGTCGATCACGTGCCCACTTAGGGGAATCGCTGTCGTCAGACCTCCGTCAGCAAGCAATGTCCTATCGGCAAGCAATGTCCTATCAGTAAGCAATGCCCAGCACGCAATGACCCGATTCAACGCTCACGGCCCCCTGTCGCTCTCTAGTGGGTCGCTGGCCACGGTGCACGCGTCCATCGTGTCGTGCGAACGCTGTGCCCGCCTGAGAACGTACTGCCGCCGCGTCGCGCGGGAGAAGAAACGGGCGCATCGCCTCGACACCTATTGGGGCTTGCCGGTGCCGGGCTTTGGCGATCCTGACGCGCGGCTCCTGCTTGTCGGCCTGGCGCCCGCCGCCCACGGTGCCAACCGCACGGGTCGCATGTTCACCGGTGACGGCCCGGGCGGCTCCGGCGACTTTCTGATGGCGGCGCTGCACCGCACCGGCTTTGCCAATATCGCCACCTCACGCCACAAGGATGACGGGTTGCGGCTGACCGATGCGTACATCCTGTCGGCCGTCCGCTGCGCGCCGCCGAGCAACAAGCCGCTGCCCGAGGAGATCACACGCTGTCTCGATCACCTCGACGCCGAGGTCGATCAACTGCCGCGTATTCGTGTCGTCGTCGCGCTGGGAAAGATCGGCTTCGATGCGTGGCTACAGCGACTGCGACGTCACGGCGTCGTCCTTTCACCGAAGCCGCACTTTGGCCATGGGGTGGTCGTGCGTCCCGGAGCGAACCGGGGCCACCTGCCCACCCTCGTCGGCTGCTACCATCCGAGCCGCCAGAACACGAACACCGGCAGGCTCACGTCCAGGATGATGGAACGCGTGTTCAGGAAGGCCCGCCGGCTGCTGGACCGGTGAGCGCGTCTGACCCGAATCCCTGAACGCGCGGCTTCACGGGCAGCACGCGTCTCGCACCCGGGTCGCGAGGTCCGGCCGGTTGCTGATCAATCCGTCGACGCCCCAGGCGAGCAGCCGCCGCATGTCCGCCTCCTCATCCACCGTCCACACGTGGACCTTGACCTCTGTCTCGTGCGCGTACTGGATGAAACGCTGCGACACGATCCTGAGAAGACTGGTCCGTTCCGGCAGCTGGTAGCCGCCGTACGGCGCGCGGCGAACCGGCCACCGGACCCACGCGCGATACACGGCCAGCCGGGCCTCGGGGCGGCTCGCGCTGCACGCCATGTCGGGCAGGGCGGCGCGAGCGGCCGCGGCGCTGCGCGCGCCGTAGCCGGCGGCACACGCCCGGTCGGCGGCTCCGGCGGCACGGACCTCGCGGGCGACGGCTTCGCCCATCTCGCGCGAGTCCACCTTCATGTCGATGATGACCGGAACGTCCGGGTACTTCCGCAGCACCTCGCCGAGCGAGGGAATCCCGACTCCCTGCTGACGAAACGGAAAGTCGCCGCCGCCGGCGAAGTGGCACCCGGCGTCGACGCGCGCGAGATCAGCAGCCGTTCGCGCCGCCAGCGGCCCGGACGCCGAGGTCGTCCGATCGAGTGTCGAATCGTGGTGCACGACCGGCACGCCGTCCGACGACAGATGGACATCGAGCTCGAGACCGTCCGCGCCGGCTCGCATGCCGAGATCGAACGCGGCGAGCGTGTTTTCGGGGCCGAGCGCGCAGCCGCCGCGGTGCGCGAGCACGAGGGGACGCCGGCAGTCGAAGAAAGGCACGTCCCGTTAGGGTAACTGGGTCTAGTACCTTGCCGCAGTGGTTTTGATCGGTTGCAACGAGGGTAGTTCCTCTGCCGACAACAACAGCTTGATCGTCCGGGGTTGGCGTGGAACCCGACTGATCAGACCGCGCCGCTCAAGCTCGACGATCATGTGGTGGACGGCCGGGGGCGTGACCTGAAAGAACCGTTGGAAGTCCGCTTCGGCCGGTGGCGTTCGGTGAAGGAGCGTGTACGTGTAGAGGAAGGCTAGGTACTGGCCCTGCTTCTGGGTGAATCTCGGTGATGAACGGCTGGACACGGGATCGGGAAGGTGATCCAAGATGTCCATGCACATACGCTATCGCATCACGCTGACCTACGATGAACAGCAACAGCTTCAGGCGCTTGTGAGCGGCGGCCAGGGGGCGGTTCGCAAGATCAAGCGGGCGCAGATTCTCCTCGCCGCGGACGCCACATCCACCGACGAGATGATCGCGCTCAACGTTGGTGTCGGCACGTCGACCGTGTACCGGACCAAGCAACGCTTCGTCGAGGAAGGACTGGACCGAGCGCTCCGCGAAGTGCCCCGTCCCGGCGCGCCGCGCAAGCTCGGCGCCAGCGATGAAGCCCTCCTGGTCGCGGTCGCTTGCTCACATCCACCCTCCGGGCGTGCGCGATGGACACTGGATCTCCTGGCCCGCGAGATGGTGCGACTCACCTCGCACGAGGCCCTGTCGGGCGACACGGTGGGTCGCCGGCTTGCCGAGATGGCGCTGAAGCCGTGGCAGGAGAAGATGTGGTGCATTCCGACGGTCAACGCCGAGTACGTGGCGCGAATGGAAGACGTCCTCGATCTCTACGCCGAGCCGCCGGATCCGCGGCGACCGGTCGTCGGCTTCGATGAAACACCCCGGCAACTGATCGGCGAAGCGCGTGTCCCGATTCGGGCCAAGCCCGGGAAGCCCAGACGAGTCGACTACGAGTACGTGCGCAACGGCACGGCGAATGTCTTCATGTTCGTAGACGTGAATCGCCCCTGGCGACATGCCAAGGTCACCGACCAACGCACGTGCGTCGACTTCGCAGAGTGCATGCGCGATCTCGTCGATGAGCACTACCCGGAGGCCGAACGGATCCGTGTGGTGCTCGACAATCTTTCGGCACATTCAGCGGCAGCGCTCTACCACGCCTTCGATCCCGCCGAGGCACGACGGATTCTCCGTCGGCTCGAGTTTCACTTCACGCCGAAACACGCCAGCTGGCTCAACATGGTCGAGATCGAAATCGGCGTGATGGTCAAGCAGTGCCTCGATCGTCGGATCCCTGCCAAGGCGATCCTCATCAAGGAGATCGCGGCATGGGAGCAACGGCGCAATGACGAGAAGGCGCGCATCCACTGGATGTTTACAGTCGACCGTGCTCGCGAAAAGCTCGGCCGTGTGTATCCGCAACCCGCTGGTCGGGCCAAAGCCGCCGCGTGAACCGGTCAGATCCACTGCGGCGAGGTACTAGTACTACTTTGTCAGATTTGCAGTTTGACGTCTTTGAGCTTGAGCATCCACTTCAGGTAGTGCGGTTGCGTCATGAAGAAATGGGCGGTCAGCACTTCCTGGATGATGGCGCGGACGCGCGGCAGCGTGAGATGTGTCTGTCCCCGTCGGCGGCGTTCCATCTGGAGAAAGCTGTAGGCGAGGGCGGTCAGCGCCATGTGACGTTGCCAGCCCGGCAGGCTGCGGCCTTCGAAGTGGTCGAGCCCAATCTCGTCCTTGAGCTCCTGGTATTGCTGCTCGATCGCCCAGCGCTGATGCGCGAGGCGCACGAGGCCGCGCAGCGCGGTGGTGGCGGGCAGATCGACCAAGTAGTACTTGGTGACAGGCGTTGCGCCGAGGTCGCGTTGACACAACAACCACACCTCGGGGGCGAGCCGTCGGCCCTCGCGCCAGTCGTGGGCGGGCGTGACCCGTACGGCACAGAAGCGGGCGCGCCACGGGGGATGCGTGCCGTTGCGCCACGACACGAGCCGCCACTGGCGAGGCGCTTGCGTGGCGGCCCAGGCCCGCGCTTCGACGGTCTGTGTACCGACCGGTAGGCCGTGCCGCGTGCGCGGACGGCCGCGGCCCGTCGGCGGCGGCGGCGTCTCGAGGGCCGGCGTTCCACGGAAGACCTTGAGATCGGACGACACCCCCAACGCGTAGGACAGTTTGGCCCGATGCAGCGTTCGCCGCAGCGTGGCGTTGTCGCCGAACTCGGCATCCCCCAACACGGCGGTCACCGTCACACCCGCGGCGCGTACTTGTCGCAGCAGCGTGAGGGCCAATTGCCACTTGGGCTGAAAGCGCACGCCGGCGGGAATGCGGGCGCGGGTCCGTTGGGCAGCGGTGAGCCACGTCTCCGGCAGATAGAGCTGCGCGCCCAGCATCCAGGCGCGCGTCCCCGTCCACAGGGCCACCGTGACGGCCGTTTGGCAGTTCGCGATTTTCCCGCGTGCCCCGCAGTATTGCCGCGCCACGCCGACCGACGCGGTCCCTTGCTTGGGAAAACTGGTGCCGTCGAGGATCAACACGCCGGTCCGCTCCGGGACCCGCGCCCGCAGCTGCTTCCACACCGTCTCGGCGTCCCACGGCGCATGCGTGATGAAGTGCTGGAACGCCTGATAGGTCCCGGGGTCGCTCAACCGCGCCCACATCGCCTCCATGGACTTGCGGCAACTGTCGTTGAGCAACCCGGCGACGTAGCGCCGCAACGCGCCGCGTTGACTGGCGCGCCCGAAGCCGGCCTCGAACGGCTCCAGCCAGGCCAGCAACCGACGGAGCCACGCGGTCGCGGTGTGATCGAGCACCGCACGGCAGCGTATCGAACTCGCGGAATTTGTACAATGCCCTCAAAAGTGATCACTCTCGAATCCACTCGGCAATTCGTCAATCTGACAAAGTAGTACTAGAAATCCTTCCGGCGGTGGCGATCCCCAAGGTCCACTCGAAGTAGCTCTCCAGAACCCATTCCTCGACCCGATCCGCGACGGCGCGACAGGTTCCTTGAAGACCTTTGGCCCTAATCTTGCGCAGAAGAACTGCAGCTTCTTGGGCGGCTTCAGAAGTTGAAAGATTCATAGAGCAAGCCGTGCTTGATGGAGCGGTATGCGCGGAGCACGCGCCGTGCGGGGGAATGCAGGAGTGGCGACCGGCGGATCCGGTTCCCGCTCGAGTGCCGCCATCTGGCCGCGGTCGCGATCACTGGCAGGCGGCCGACCGTTCCTTCCAGCAGCATGACGGACCGGTTCATCAAGCTCCGCTTATACGGATGCTCGTCGCACCCGCCCAGTTCGATACCGGCCAATCCAGACGTGGCGGCATGTCGTGCCATGTCCAACATGAGCAGCAGGCCCGGCGAATATCGTGCGAACTTCGGATTGTAGGCGGAATCCCATGAATGCCACATGCGGCGCGAACGTATGCCCATGTCCGCGGCTACGACGTCATCTCCCGCATAGAGTACCGACAACATCCCGGCGAAACGGCTCGTTCGTGTCCCCTGGACGCGTTCGAATAGTCGGCGCACCCACGGAATCGCAAAAGCGTCAAGGTAGCCGTGGGCCGCGTACCGATGAAGTTTCCACTTCATGAGCATCTCAAGCAATTTCGGGTCGCTGCTATGTGGCTCGTATCGCACCGGTCCCACTTCACGCGCCAGTTTGCGTGCTTTTCGGGCGAGCCCGAGAGGATGACGCGCCTGACGGGTCTCTGCCACGTACGCGTCGTATCCCCTGGACACGTCGATGACGGCGGAAAGGCGCCGGCGGTAATGGAACGCCTCGAATGGTATCTGCGACGCAAGCAGACGGGTGAATTCCCACGCGGCCAGACCGCAGCCTCGTACAAGGTCGACGCCATCCCAATCCGTGCCGGGCTGAACGATGACGGCCTGCGCCTCACTGAGCGAGCCACCCACTGGGTGACCGATGGCAAAGCGGTTTCGCTGATACGGGAAATATCCGACGGCTCGGCCTTCTTCCTCAAGGATTCCGACGTGCGCACCGTCGCGCACCGCGGCTACCGCCATCGTAAAATCGGGGCACAGGAACGGACTCGACAACGCGAAGTCTGCCTCCTGCAGTGCTGCCCAACGCTCGACGTGCTCAGGCGCGAGCAAACGCGCGGGAACGACAGTGATTTTCATTGGCGATCGGACGAGTCTCGTGCCTGGACTTGACAATAACTCGCCATGGCCCCAACAGTTGGCGAAGTGCTATGAAATTAGATTTCGGCCATCTAGCTTTCCGTATGAGTCGGAATCGATTTCTACATCCCCTGGCGGCGAGTCTTGTCGACCATAGCCCGGCCTTTATCCGGGTACAAATCGATAAATTACGAATCAAGAATTCTTATCAGGTCTATGCTCCGTATGTCCAAGGCACTTGAGAGTTCGGACATAATACACAATCGACTTTTCGGATTTGATTCATCCTAATTGTGCTCTCTCGACCTCGTTCGATCCGAGGTCGCTACGCAGGACACTCCGTTCGCATCGCCTTCTCCGGCACCACGTTGACCGGCCCGATCCAGGCGCCACGCAACGCGCCCGCGGCGGGACGCGACGCGTGAGATACAATCCCTCTTTCGTAGGCCGGTAGCTCAATTGGCAGAGCAGCAGACTCTTAATCTGCGGGTTGGGGGTTCGATCCCCCCCCCGGCCGTGAATCGCAGGCGTCCAGGCGCCCGGCATCCGACAGCCCGCATGGTACCATCGCCAGGCAATGCCCGAATTCGGTGACTTGCGCCCTGTTGGGCCGCGCCAGACGCTGCGGACCGCGCTGACCGCGGCGTGTGACGTGGGCAGTATCGCCGTACTGGCATACCTCGTCGCCTCACGTGTTCTCTACAGACAATTCCACATCGACCCTACATTCGACGTCGATCGGGTCATCCTGGTCATGGTGGCTGCCGGATTCATCGTGCTTCGGCGACTGACGGCTCGCCTCGACCCGCGTGTGACGCTTGCATCCGTCACGGCGCTCGCTGCGTCAAGCGCTGGCCTGATCCTCCTCTCCGTGCTCGGCGTCAACGTCGCCGATCCGATCAAGTCGTTCCTCCTCCCTGTCAGGCAAGGCCTGTTCACCGTCGTCAATCGGACGAATCAGCTGCAGGCGATCCATCGGCTGGACGATCGGTACGGCTACGTACACGTTCCGAACGCGGTGGGTAGGGAACGTGCCCGCGGCTTCACGGCCACCTACACGATTGACGCGGACGGTCATCGCACGATGCCGAGCCCCGCATCGCCGCGTGGGACGGTGGTGTTTCTCGGCGATTCATTCACCTTCGGGTGGGCCGTCGAAGATGACGAACCCTATCCGTACGTACTCGCGACCGAATACTGGACCGACCTCCGAATCGTCAACGCTGGTGTCGACGGTTGGGGGCTCACCCAGTGCTACCTGGCGCTGACGGACCTGCTCGCGCGCCCGCCCTTGCCCGACGCCGTCGTCGTCTCGATTGTTCCTGATGACTTACGTCGGTCTCATTTGCGGTCGCCTCTGGTGCGCGGACAGCGGCGACGCCTCGAGTTCATCGACGGCGTGTTCGTGCCTCGCGACCTTTATGACCGCCGTGTCCCTGAAACGCCGGAGCTGCTGGACGAAGAGGCCCGGCTCGCGGGGGCGACAATCGGCGCGATGGCCGCTGCGACCCGCGCGAAAGGCGTGACGTTTGGCGTGATTCTGTTGGGCGACGGAGAGGGTTCTCCGCCGGTAAGCTTTCCGCCGGATCTTGTCTACGCGCTCGGCCGCGACGGCGTTGCGACGCTTGATCTGACGCGTCTCGGGCAAGCCAGCATCCCGTACGACATGCATCCCGACCCAGCTGGTCACCGCGAAATCGCTGCGGCAATTGCCTCATCGCTTCTCACACCGCTTTGTGTACGAGTCTGTATCGGGCCAGAATCTTCGCGATGGCTCGGTTGGCCATTAATCGCTAAGCTGGGTCACTGACGTCGCGCAATCGCGCGTGGAGGGTAAATGAGCGGTGAGCGCTAGCTTTTCCATCCCCGATTACCTAGCAGCGCACGCGCGCCTGGCGTCGAAGCTGGACGAGCAGGCGTTTCAAGCCGGCATCGACCTCGTGAACACCAAGTTCCAGGCCGGCGGGCAGATCATCACGTGCGGCAACGGTGGCAGCGCGTACGCGGCGTCGCATTACATCACCGACTGGAACAAGATGGTGAGTCTCGCGACGGGCAGGAAGTTTCGCGGGATTTCGCTGTGCGACAACATCGGGATGGTCACCGCGTTCGCCAATGATGTGGGCTATGACGAGATCTTCGCTGGCCAGCTCAAAGCCATCCTCGACAAGGACGACCTCGTCATCGCGGTCAGCGCCAGCGGCAACTCCTCGAACGTCGTGAAAGCCGTTGAGTACGCGAACCAGGCGGGCGCAGACACGCTGGCCGTTGTCGGCTACGACGGGGGCACCCTGAAGCGCATCGCGAAGCGCAGCGTCTGGGTGCCGTCCTTCGACATGCAGTTGTGCGAGGACGTCCACCTGATGTTCGGGCACATGGTCACGAAGACGCTGTGCGGGTCTCAGATCGAGGACTGAACCCCTAGGCCCGACAGAATCTCGCGTAGCGCCCCGCAGACGCGGTCGTGTTCCGCGTCGGCCAGCGAGGGGTACATCGGGAGCGAAAAAACCTCGCCGGCGGCTTTCTCGGTCACAGGCAGCGAACCCTCCCCGTCGCCGAGATGGGCATAGCCGCGCATCGTATGGATCGGCCACGGATAGTGGATGCCGGCGATGATGTCGCGGGCAGCCAGCGCATCGATGATGGCGTGGCGGGCCGGATGCCGCACCACATAGAGGTGATGGACATGCCGGTTCTCCTCCCTAGTCGTGGGCAGGATCAATCCAGTGTCGCGGAGTTGCTCGTTGTACCGCCGCGCCAGCACGCGCCGCCTCTCGATGTACCGGTCGATGCGGCGCAGTTTGCGCCGGAGGATCTCGGCCTGGATCTCATCGAGCCGGGAGTTGTGCCCGTGCTCCTCGGCGTAGTAGGCCTGGTCGGTGCCGTATACCCGGAGCCGCCGCAGCCGCGCCGCCAAGGCGTCATCGGACGTGAGGACCATCCCCCCGTCGCCATACGCGCCCAGGATTTTCGTGGGATAGAACGAGAACGCGGCAACCCGTGACATCGATCCGGCGCGCCGGCCGCGATGCTCGGCCCCGGTGCTCTGCGCGCAGTCCTCGAGGATGGGAATCCCGCGCCGGTCGGCCACGGCCCGCACCGCGCCCATGTCGGCGCACTGCCCGAACAGGTGCACGGGAATGATGCAGCGCGTCCGCGGGGTGATGGCCGCTTCGAGCTGGGCGACGTCCATCAGGTAGGTGTCTGGCTCGATGTCCACGAACCGGGGGGTGCCGTTGGCCGACACGGTCGCCGACAGGGTGGGGATGGCAGTATTCGACGTCGTAATGACTTCGTCGCCTGCCTGGACGCCCAGGGCGCGCAACGCAAGCATCAGGGCGTCCGTGCCGCTGTTCACGCCGACGCCGTACCCGACTCCACAGTACGCCGCGAGTTCCTGTTCGAACGACCGGACGCTCTCGCCGAGGATCAGCCGCCCGGAGCGCATGACCTGGTCTACGGCCGCCAGGATGTCGTCACGCTCTTCCTCGTACTCCGCGCGATAGTCCCACACCTGGATCGCCATGGCTCAGGCAGAATACCCGATCGGCTACCGTCCAGATGTGCCCCGGTTCAAGAGCGGCACGTCAGGCGCCGATAAGTCACGCGTGCCTGCCGGAGCCTCGACATCCATGCGCCCGCTGCTGAAATGGGCCGGCGGCAAGCGTCAACTGCTCCCGGCGCTGCGCCGGCACTACCCCGCCTCCTTCGATCGCTATATCGAGCCGTTCGTCGGCAGCGGCGCCGTGTTCTTCGACTTGTACGCGGCAGGCCGCCTCGAAGGCCGCCGCGCGCGACTGGTTGACGTGAACGTCGATCTCATGGGCTGCTGTGCGGTGCGCGATGAGACCGAAGCCGTGATCGCCGCGCTCGAGGCCCTGGCGGAGGAACACCGCGTACGTGGAGTAGCGTGTTACTACGACGTCCGCGACCGCCGCTTCAACCCGGCACGTCTGGGTCGAGATCCCCGCCGCGCACGCCGGCGCGGTGGGGCGACAGCGCGGGTTTCCGCTAGCGGACCAGGCAGCGAAGTCGCCTACACGCCAGAACTGGCGGCGATGCTAATCTATCTCAACCGAACTGGTTTCAATGGACTATTCCGACTGAATCGGCAGGGCGGGTTCAACGTGCCGGCAGGGCGCTACGTCAACCCCCGCATCTGCGACGCCGAGCGCCTGCGCGCCGTGGCACAGGCATTCTCTGCAGACGGCGTGACCTTGGAATGCCTTTCCTTTGCAGACGTGCTCGCTGATGCACGCACGGGCGACTTCGTCTACTGCGATCCTCCGTACGCGCCGATCAGCCGCACTGCCAGCTTTGCGCAGTACACGGCCGGTGGATTCACGGTATTCGATCAGGAACGGCTGCAGCAGGCCGTGATCGCAGCCGGCCGACGTGGAGCGTACGTGGTGCTGTCGAATTCCTGCGCGCGTGAGATAGAGTCGGCCTACAAGAGCCCTGCTGCCGGCGCGGCGGGGCTGGCAGTTCATCGCGTGACGGCGCGCCGCGCGATCAACTCACGAGCGTCCGCACGCGGTCCCGTAGACGAGTTGATCGTGACCAATGTGGCTGCGAAGGCATCTCTCCCGAGCAGGACCAACGGTCGAATGTTGACCGTGCGCACCGTACGACGGCGTAAGACAGCCTAGTCCATGAGATCGCTCTTCCCGGAGGCTCTTGCAATCCTTTATCGTGCTGAGCGCTCAGTACGCCGGTTCATACCGTCGCCACGCACCTTGCTGAAGACAACCGCCGCGTGCCTGTCCGTCATTGTCGGTTTGGGGATCGCCGAGGTATTCGTCCGGGTCGCCCTTCCCCAAGACCTCGAGGTGTTGAGCTCATGGTACGTGAGCCACCCGATTTACCGTTTCCGGCATTACCCGAATATGGATACGGTGAAGAGCACCGAAGGAGAGAGATACCGTATTCGTACCAATCGTCAGGGATTGAGAGCCGAACAGGACGAAGCGTACGAATCACCTTTGGAGACGCGGATTGTCGTTCACGGCGACTCCCTTACGTTCGGAGTGGGAGTCGACAACAAGGATACCTTTGTCCACCGCGCGCAAGAGTCATTGCGTCGGAAGATGGCGCACATCGACGTCTTGAACCTTGGCGTCGCCAATTCCGGCCCAAGTGAGCAATACCTGTTATTCCAGGAAGAGGGACGAAAGTACTCACCTCGAATCGTGGTCATTGCCGTCTTCGGAAACGACCTCGATGATGTGACGCGACCCCTCAACGCATTTCGATTGCAAAGCGACCGATTGGTCTACGTCCCATATCGACCTTCTGCTTTCAGACGATTCTCAGAGCGCCGAGCGTATCGGTGGCTGCAAGATCGTTCACACCTGCTGACCCTTCTTCGAGTCACGCTGGCCAATGCCGTGGAACGGGACAGATTCGTCCCTTCGGATGACACCGACGGTTCGTCGCTACCGCTGGCCTTGGCCATCTATCGCGATTTCGTCACAGCCATCAGAAACCAGAACGCCGTTCCTGTGATTCTGCTACTGCCCTCGATGGAGCAAATTGCACTGAGAAAGATGGAGGCCGCGGAGAAGCCGTCCGTGTCCTCCACCCTACTGCGCGAGGGGCTCCTTCAATTCTGTGTCGAGAATGCCATTACATGTGTGGACGCCCTGGAGGGGTTTGCACGCACCGACGTCCCCACAGAGCGTGTAATTATTGCAGGCGATGATCATTGCAATGCAGCAGGCCATGAAATTGTTGCCGCCGTCCTCGAGGAACCCCTGGAACGCATCCTCGAATCACTCAGCGCCCAGTAACCGGCCTTTCGCCACCTGCTCAACCTGCCCGCTGCGAGGCGTCTCTGCGGAAACTGAGACTGGCAAAGGGCTCAAGCACAGCCACCCGTGCTAGGCTGGGACTTGAGCGAAAGTGGCGGAACTGGCAGACGCGCCAGACTTAGGATCTGGTACCCGAAAGGGTTATGGGGGTTCGAGTCCCTCCTTTCGCACCACCCCTTGGGCGTTTGTGATTTGCGATTTGTGATTGGAGTCGCGGAATCACGTCACGAATCACGAATCACGAATGAAAACCGAGTTTACCGACGTTAGCGAGACCCGGAAGAGCGTCGCGATTGAAATCCCCACCGACGTGGTCGACGCGGAGATCAACCGCGTGGCGCGCCGCTACGGGAAGCAGGCCCGGCTGCCAGGCTTCCGCCCCGGCAAAGCGCCGCAGACCCTGATCAAGCAGCGCTTCCGGGAGCAAATCCGCCATGACGTGATGCACGATCTCATTCCCCGCGCCGTCGAGGACGCGCTGCAGGCGCGCGGCATCGAGCCGGTCGATACGCCGGACATCAAGGATGTCGCCCTCGAGGAAGGCCAGCCCTTGACGTTCACGGCCGCCGTCGAGACGGTTCCGTCGTTCGATCCGGGTGATCTCTCCTCGATCAGGCTGGAGCGCCCACCGGTTCAGATCGCCGAGGACGCGGTCGACGACGTGCTGCAGCGCCTCCGCGATCGGGCCGGCACGTTCGAGCCCGTCGAAGGGCGCCCGGTCGCCGAGGGCGATGCCGTGGTGCTTCTCCTCGATCGCACCGGTCCGGACGGCAAGGTCAACCATCACGACGACGTCACCGTGCAACTGGGCGAGCCCGGGAATCCGCCGGGGTTTGACGCCCAACTCGTGGGGATGAGCGACGGCGAGGCGAGGACCTTCACGATTCACTTTCCCGAGAGCTACCCCGCATCTGACCTCGCCAACACCGATCAGGTCTACGCCGTCACCCTCAAGGGCATCCGCCGCCGCGTGTTGCCCGACGTGGACGACGAGTTCGCGAAGGATATGGGCGAGTTCGAATCGCTCGCGGCGCTACGGGAGCGGATCGGGGTGGACCTCCGGGAAGAGGCGGAGGAAAAGGCCAGGCGCCAGGTGCGCTCCGCGCTGTTCAAGCAGCTCTCCCAGCGCGTCACCTTCGAGCTGCCTGCCTCCCTCGTCGAGCGGGAGATGGACCGGCGGCTGGAGGAGTTCGCGCGCCAGCTGACATCCCAGAACGTCGACCCCCGCCAGGCGGGGATCGACTGGGCGCAATTCCGTGAAGCGCAGCGGGAGCCGGCCCGCGACGCCGCGGCGAGCGCCCTGGTCCTGGACGAAATCGCCCGGCGGGAGCAGATTACGGTTGCGGGCGAAGATGTCGATAAAGAGATCGAACGCTTCGCAGCCAGGGCCGGGCGGACTCCGGCGGCTCTGCGGGCACAACTCGAGAAGGAAGGCGGAATCTCCCGCCTTTATGCGGGTTTACGGCGGGAGAAGGCGGTTGACTTGGCTTTGTCGCGTGCTAACATGCCGACTATATCCGCCAACGACACGTTGTGATTGGTGATGCGTGATTGACGATGTGGTGCTGATTCCGGCCCACGTCACGAATCGCGAATCGCCGGTCACGAATCGCTAGTCGCCAGTTCGCTCATCACGAATCACGAATCGTAAATTGCCATGCGTCATCCGATCGAACCGCGCGCCCAGCTAGTGCCCATGGTGGTCGAACAGACCAACCGAGGCGAGCGGGCGTACGACATCTTCTCGCGGCTGCTCAAGGACAGTATCGTCTTCATCGGGACGCCGATCGACGATGGGATCGCGAACCTCGTCATCGCCCAGATGCTGTTCCTGGAGGCGGAGGATCCGGACAAGGACATCCTCCTCTACATCAACTGCCCGGGAGGGTCGATCACAGCCGGGCTCGCGATTTACGACACGATGCAGTTCATCAAGCCCGATGTGCAGACCTTCTGCATCGGGCAGGCGGCGTCGATGGCAGCGGTGCTCCTAGCGGCCGGCACCAAGGGGAAGCGCTACTCGCTGCCGAACTCACGCATCGTGATCCATCAGCCCCTGATGCAGGGCCTGGCGGGCCAGGCGACGGACATTGACATCGCGGCGCGGGAAATTCTGCGCATGCGTGAACGGCTGAACGAGATCCTCGTCCACCACACGGGGCAATCGATCAAGCGCATCCAGGAGGACACGGAGCGCGATTACATCATGTCGGCGGACCAGGGGAAGGAATACGGGATTATCGATGACGTCATCCGGAAACGGGTGTAACATCGAAACAGGCTTGAGGCTGGGGTATTTAGGCTCTAATCAGCCGCCCAAGGCCTGAAGTCCGAAGTCAAGACGTATGGTCAAGAAAAACGGCGAGGCTGAGATTCTCCGCTGCTCGTTCTGCAACAAGGATCAGAACGACGTGCGCAAGCTGATCGCGGGTCCGACCGTGTTCATCTGCGACGAGTGCGTGGAGGTCTGCAACGACATCATCGCGGACGACAACCGGTTCGAAAACCGCGGTGTCCGCTCGTCGCTTCCCTCACCGCCCGAGATCAAGAAGTTCCTCGACGAATACGTCATCGGCCAGGAACGGACCAAGAAGAAGCTCGCCGTCGCCGTCTACAACCATTACAAGCGCATCGAGATCCAGAAGCTGCCGCGCAGCCGCAACGACATCGAGCTGATTAAATCGAACATCATGCTGATCGGCCCGACCGGTACGGGCAAGACGCTGCTCGCGCAAACGCTCGCCAAGCTGCTCTCGGTGCCGTTCACGATCGTCGACGCCACCACGCTCACCGAGGCCGGCTACGTCGGCGAGGACGTCGAGAACATCATCCTCAAGCTGCTGCAGGCGGCCGGCGGCGACATCGAGAAGTGCCAGCAGGGGATCATATACATCGACGAGGTCGACAAGATCTGCCGCAAGGACGAGAATCCGTCGATCACCCGCGACGTCTCGGGTGAAGGCGTCCAACAGGCGCTGCTCAAGATCCTGGAAGGCACCGTCGCGAACGTCCCGCCGCAAGGTGGCCGGAAGCATCCACACCAGGAGTTCTTCCAGATCGACACGACAAACATCCTCTTCATCTGCGGCGGCGCCTTCGTCGGCCTCGACAAGGTGATCGACCGCCGCGTGGGCAAGAGAACGCTCGGCTTTAAGACTGACGTCAAGTCCGTCCAGAAGCGCGTGGTGGGGCCGACGCTGGAGTCAGTGGAGCCGGAAGATCTGATCAAGTACGGACTCATTCCGGAATTCGTCGGCCGGCTCCCGGTCGTCGGCACGCTGCACGAGCTCGACAAGCCGGCGCTCATCCAGATTCTCACGCAGCCGCGCAACGCGATTACGCGACAGTACCAGAAGCTCTTCGAGTACGAGAACGTCAAGCTACGGTTCACCGATGACGCGCTGGAGGCGATCTCCGAGTTGGCACTCAAGCGCAAGATCGGGGCGCGAGGCCTGCGCATGATCATCGAGGACCTGATGCTCGACCTGATGTACTCGGTGCCCGGGCAGAAGAAGCTGCGCGAAGTGGTCGTCACCCGCGAGATCATCGAAGCCAAGGACAAATCGATTACCCTTATAGAGAAGGCTGGATAGGCCGAAGACCTGAGGCCAATCAGTCCGAAGGCCCAAGAGGCGTAGGTCCGGAGACCTGAATGGAAGTCTACGAAACACTCCCCATCGTCCCCCTCCGGGACGTGGTCGTCTTCCCGCACATGATGATGCCGTTCGTCATAGGGCGGCCCTCGTCGACCCGTGCGCTGGAGCACGCGCTGCTGAAAGACAAACGGATCTTCCTCGCGGCCCAGCACGATGCGTCCATCGACGACCCGAAGCCGGATGACGTCTACACGATGGGTTGCGTGGCCAACATCGTTCAGAGTCTCAAGCTGCCCGACGGAAACATCAAGGTGCTGGTCGAGGGCGTGGATCGCGCGCGAGCCGTCGAGTGGAAGGACGACAAGGGCTTCTTCCGTGTCGTGATCAAGGTCCTCGCGAAGCAGAAAGAAGCGGCCGGAGACGTCGAGGCGACGATGGGCCGCGTGGTCACGCTCTTCGAGCAGTACGTGAAGCTCTCGAACAACCTCCACTACGATGCGATGATAGCCGCCGTTCGCGTGGACGATCCAGGCAAGCTCGCCGACACGATCGCCGCGCATCTGCTCGTCGGCGTCGACGAGAAGCAGAACCTGCTCGAGATCATCTCGCCGCTCGAGCGCCTCAACCGCATCGCCGGCATCCTCGAGATCGAGGTGGACAAGCTCCAGGTAGACCGCCGGGTCCAATCTCGCGTCAAGAAGCAGATGGAGAAGGCGCAGAAGGAGTACTACCTCAACGAAAAGATGAAGGCGATTCAGAAGGAACTGGGGCGCAAGGACGAGAAGGGCAACGAGGTCGACGATCTGAAGAAGAAGATCGAACAGGCAAGAATGCCGAAGGACGTCGAGGAGAAGGCCGTCCAGGAACTGAAGCGCCTCGAGGCGATGCCGCCGATGTCCGCAGAGGCGACCGTCTCGCGCAACTACCTCGACTGGCTCATCGCGGTGCCCTGGTACAAGAAGACCCGCGAGAACCGCGACCTGAAGCACGCGGACGCCGTGTTACACGAAGACCACTACGGCCTCGACAAGATCAAGGATCGCATCCTCGAGTTCCTCGCCGTCCGCTCGCTCGTCAAGAAACCAAAGGCGACGATTCTGACGTTCTCCGGACCTCCTGGCGTGGGCAAGACGTCACTCGCCAAGTCGATCGCGCGCGCGATGAATCGCAAGTTCGTCCGGCTGTCGCTCGGCGGCGTGCGCGATGAGGCCGAAGTCCGCGGGCACCGGCGCACCTACATTGGCGCCTTCCCCGGCCAGATCATCCAGATGATGAAAAAGGCCGGCACGCAGAACCCGGTGTTCCTCCTGGACGAGGTCGACAAGATGTCGATGGACTTCCGCGGCGATCCCTCGGCGGCGCTGCTCGAGGTGCTCGACCCGGAACAGAACAGCGTCTTCCTTGACCATTACCTCGACGTCGAATTCGACCTGTCGCACGTGATGTTCATCTGCACGGCCAACGTGCTCCACACGGTGCCCCAGGCGCTACGCGACCGCATGGAGGTGCTGCAGCTCGCCGGCTACACCGAGCAGGAAAAGATTGAGATCGCCAAGCGCTTCCTCGCGCCAAAGGCCGTCAAAGACACCGGCCTCACCCAGAACAACATCCTCATTCATGAAGACGCGATCCAGACGATCATTCAGCGCTACACGAGGGAGGCGGGGGTCAGGAATCTCGAGCGCGAGATCTCGTCCATCTGCCGCAAGGTGGCCCGCAAGGTCGTCGCCGAGGGCAAGACGTACAACGAAGAAGTCACGGCCGAAAGGGTCACCGAGCTTCTCGGCGTGCCGCGATTCCGCCCGAGCATGGCCGAGGCAGAGAACGAGGTGGGCATCGCCACTGGCTTGGCCTGGACCGAGGTAGGCGGCGAACTACTCGTGACCGAAGCGACACTGATGGCCGGCAAAGGCAAGCTGACACTCACCGGCAAGCTTGGCGACGTCATGCAGGAATCGGCGCAGGCCGCCCTGAGCTACGTGCGATCAAAGGCTGCGGAGCTGAGTCTCCCTGAAGATTTCCACTCGAAGATCGACATCCACGTGCACGTGCCCGAGGGGGCGATCCCGAAGGACGGGCCGTCGGCGGGAATCACGATGGCCACGACGCTGGTGTCCGCGCTCACCAAGATTCCGACACGCCGCGACGTGGCCATGACCGGAGAGATCACGCTGCGCGGCAAAGTGCTCGCGATCGGTGGCGTCAAGGAAAAGGTTCTGGCCGCGCATCGTGCCGGCGTCACCAACATCGTCCTGCCGCGCGACAACGAGAAGGATCTCGCGGACATCCCGAAGCATGTTCTCGACGTGCTTGACATGCACATGGTGTCGACGATGGACGAGGTGCTGAAGGTTGCGCTCGTCGGACCCCTGCCAGAGCGCATCCCCGCGGCGCCTGTGGTAGCGGAGGTCGTGGACGGGGGAGATACCCGCACACACTAGTTGCAGATCTCGGCCGAATTCCTCACGAGCGCCGCGAGTGCTGGTGACTTTCCGCGTGACCGGCTTGCAGAAGTCGCCCTGGTGGGCCGGTCCAATGTGGGCAAATCGACCCTGATCAACGCGCTGGTGAGGCAGAAGGTGGCGCGCACGAGCGCGGCGCCCGGTAAGACTCGTCTGGCCAACTTTTACCGCGTCCAGCGAGGATCGGGGCCGGCGTTCTACTTGGTCGATCTTCCGGGATACGGGTATGCCCGTGGCGGCGATGCCTCGGTGGAAGAGTTTAACCAACTGACCGACGCGTACTTCGCCAGGACCGATCGTCGGGTGGGCCACCGCGGGGGGACGGGCGGCTTAGCACCCGACCGCGAAGGCGTGGGCGGCGGGTACCCAGCGGAAAAGGCCGCCTCTTGGCAAAAGGCCATCGGTGTGCTGCTGCTGGTCGACGCGCGGCATCCGGGCCTTGAGTCGGATCTGGAAGCCTGGGAGTGGCTACGGTCACAGCCCTGTTCCCGCGGGATCGTCGGCACCAAGGTAGATAAACTGACGCGCGCCGAGCGTACGCGTCACGGCCGTGAACTCGAATCGTTCTTTGACGTCCCCGTTTCGCTGGTGTCAGCGCAGACGGGGGAAGGATTGGAAGAACTGTGGAAGCTGATCGCGACACTGCCAAACCAAACGGCGCCGTAGCTACCGCTGCCGCCACCCCTGCTGCGAACGCGCCCGCCCAAGGTGCGCCCGCAGCGACTGCGCCCGCTCAGGGTGCGCCCGCAGCGACTGCGCCCGCTCAGGGTGCGCCCCCGGCGACTGCGCCCGCTCAGGCCCAGCCGGCGCAGACCATCTCCCTGTCGGCAATGAAAGAAATGAGCATCTCCGCGCTGACGAAAGTCGCCAAGAAGCTGGATATTGCCGGCGCCACGGGGATGCGCAAGCAGGAACTGATCTTCGAGATCCTGCGCGTGCGGGCCGAAAAAAGCGGCAACATCTTTTCCGAAGGCGTACTCGAAACGCTGCCTGACGGCTTCGGCTTCCTGCGCGCCCCCGACTACAACTATCTGCCAGGCCCAGACGACATCTACGTCTCACCGTCGCAGATCAGAAAGTTCGATCTGCATACGGGCGACACGGTGTCTGGCGTCATCCGGCCGCCGAAAGATGGCGAGCGCTACTTCGCGTTGATCAAGGTCGAGGCGATCAACTTCGAGCCGCCGGAGAAGAAGAAGGAAAAGATCTTCTTCGAGAACCTCACGCCGCTCTATCCGCAACAGAAATTCATCCTCGAGACCGAGAGCGACAACCTCTCGGGCCGCGTGATGGACTTGTTGACGCCGATCGGAAAGGGACAGCGCGGCCTGATCGTGGCGCCGCCGCGCACGGGCAAGACGATGCTCCTGCAAAGCATCGCCAACAGCATCACGAAGAACCATCCAGAGGTGTACCTGATCGTGCTGCTCATCGACGAGCGGCCCGAAGAGGTCACCGACATGCAGCGGTCGGTTCAAGGCGAGGTCATTTCATCGACGTTCGACGAGCCCGCGCAGCGCCACGTGCAGGTGGCGGAGATGGTGATCGAGAAGGCCAAGCGGCTGGTCGAGCACCAGAAGGACGTCGTCATTCTGCTCGACTCGGTCACCCGTCTGGCGCGTGCCTACAACACGATCGTCCCGGCGTCCGGCAAAGTGCTGTCAGGCGGCGTCGACAGCAATGCCCTGCAGCGGCCGAAGCGTTTTTTCGGTGCCGCCCGAAACATCGAGGAGGGCGGCTCGCTGACGATCGTTGCCACTGCGCTGGTCGATACCGGGTCGCGAATGGACGAGGTGATTTTCGAGGAGTTCAAGGGCACCGGCAACATGGAGATCCACCTGGATCGCAAGCTGACAGACCGCCGTGTGTTTCCGTCCATCGACATCACCAAGAGCGGCACGCGGAAGGAGGAACTGCTCCTCCCGAAGGAAGAGCTCAATCGCGTGTGGGTGCTTCGGAAGGTGTTGACGCCGCTCTCCCCAACCGAGGCGATGGAGCTGCTGCTGTCGAAGATGGGGAAGACGAAAACGAACGGGGAGTTCCTCGCCGCGATGGCGGCGGGCAAGAGCTAGCGCGAGTATAGCGCATGGTATAATTGCTCTTTTCCGCGTGTTCTGAAGGAGCTGGCCGTGAAAGAAGGGATCCACCCGAAGTATCAGGAGGTCGACGCGCGCTGCGCGTGCGGCAACACGTTCAAGACGCGGTCGACTAAACCCGAGCTGCACCTCGAAATATGTTCGGCCTGCCACCCGTTCTTCACCGGTCGTCAGAAGCTCATCGACACGGAAGGTCGCGTCGAGCGGTTCAACAAGAAGTTCGGTAAGCAGACGTCGGAGCAGCGGAAAACCGCCGCGAAGGCTACGAAAGCCGCGAAGGCCGCGAAGACGACGAAGACGACCGCCGCGAAGCGGCCGCGTAAAGCAACCGCGACAGCGTAGCACCGGACGGCCGCGAAGGCACGGCCTGTGTGCGCACATTCACCGCGGCAGGAAGCATGAAAAGCGGCCCTTTACGGGCTGCTTTTCATGTACAGAAAGACCTTCAGGCTAGCCTAGAACAGCGGCGCCGGAAGAGACGGCGGGATACCGAGCTTGCGATCGATGCGCGCGAGGCGATGGTGTACGGCCTGCACCCGGGTGGCGCTGGCACTGATCTGGAGCGCCTGCATCGCGAACTCCCGCGCCGCGCTGAGGTCCCGCAGGCGGTGCTCGTGGTGCACGGCCAGCGCCTCCGTGGCCTCCTGGGCGATATGTGCCGGGCAACCGCGCAGCGCGAGAACGCTCCGCCAGGCGTCGGCGGCCTCCGGGTACCGCCGCTCCCGTCGACACAGCACCCCGTATGCGCGCAGCGCCTCTGCCAGGGTGAGCGGATCGACGTCGTTGTAGGGGCCAACCGTCAGGTCCGCACCTGCGGCGCGGCTAAAACACGCTAGTGCCTCGGCAATCATGCCACCGCGTTCGTACAGCCGCCCCAGGCCGAGCGCCTCACGCGGCGTGCGTGCACCCGCCGCGCCCTCCTCCAGCAGCTGCGCCGCCCTCGCGGTCAGCATCGCGAGTGCGAGCAGGTCGAGACGATTGTGTTCCAGTACACCCTCGAGCGGTCGCGCGTCACCCGTCCGGACGAAGTGAAAATAGCGCGACGGAATCTCGAAACCTGGCACATCTCCCTCACGCGAGTGTCCCAGTACCGCCTGCTCCACCAGCGTCAGGCGGCAGGGGGCCTGGCGCTCGCCAGCTCCCATCGAAGAGTGCACCGAGCTCTGAGAGCGCCACAGCCGACGAGCAGGATGGAGCATGTCGAGGTGCGGCAGAGCGCCGTAGGACGCCGGCATCCGGTGAAACAGGAAACGGGTATCGATGAGCGGCAGGTCGAACGCCTTGCCGTTATAGGTCACCAGCGCGCCGGAGGCGCCCATGGTGTCGGCAACGTCTTCGAGTAGCCCGCGCTCGGCCGCGAAACCGCTCAGAAAGAATTGCCGGACGCGAAACGTAGCGCCGTCGAACCACCCACAGCCGACGAGAAACGCGTACGTCCCTGCGCCGCCTGCCAGTCCTGTCGTTTCCAGGTCAACGAACAAGAGCCGGCCGCGCAGCGCCCCGGAGCCGCTGCCGCACATGAGAAGATCCAGGCGTGGCCACAGCCCATCCGCCGCGGGTAGGCAATCAGCCACCGCCACGCGTCCGAGACGATGTCCGGCGTGATACTGCCGATCGATGACGAGATACCGAGGTCGGGTCGCTACGCGACCCGACAAGCCAGCGCTGGCTGGACGGTCCGCTAACGCGGACCGTCCACGCGCCTCGCGCCACTCGCCGCCGAGGACGTCGGCCACGCGATCCGCGTTCACCGGATCCGCGGACGGGTCCGCCGCATCCAGCCCACGCGGGGTCTCCAGCACGGCAGCCCCGTTGGGGTGCGCGTGGTGTGCGTCCGACGTGGCAGACCCGCCTGAACGCACGACGGCGCGAAGCCGATCCGCCAGATTCATGCAACGCCCAGCTGAGTCGCTGACTGCGCAGCAATCTGATCGAGGATCCGCAGCGCCACGACCTTGGCCAGGGGACCCGTGTTCCCGACGGGGCCCACGCACGTCGGGCACCCGCGCTCGCACTCGCACCCTGCGATCAGATCGCGCGTGCGCGCCAGCAACTCGATGTGCATCCGGAACAACGGCTCGCTGAAGCCGATTCCTCCTGGATAGTTGTCGTAGATGAACACGCGTGGCTCGTCGGAAAGCATCGCCGGGCCGGAGGCGTGCCCAGGGGCTTGTCCGGAGGCCAGAAGGGCTCCGCCCCCTATGGAAATGCCAATGTCCTGACGATCGCACATCAGGAGGAGCTGCGCCACCTGGCGCATGGCGAACGACAACCCGACGACGCCGTCGCGCCGATCGTCCGTGGCGTGCGGCAGCGCCGCCATCACCGTCCGAGGCACTGTCAGCCAGTAGGCTGTGGTGTGCATCTGCTGCTCGGGCAGGTCCAGTTCTCCGGAACCGACGTTCTCGTTGGTGTAGAACTTGATCTTCTTGAAGCCGACGACGCGCGATGAGACGTGCACCTCCCCGTGCGCACGCGTTCCCGCCGGGTCCGCGGCGTCACACTCGGTATCCGCCGAACTCTGGACGGAGAGGGCCTCCGAAGCAAACCCGCCGGCGAAGGTGTCGAGTACGGTCACCTTGGTGTACGTGATCGCGTCGGTGTAATAGTCGCAGTCGATCTTCCGGACGAACGCCTTCCGCCCCTCGAAATCGAGTCGCCAGACCTGGTACAGCGTCCCCTCGACAAGGTAGATCGCCTTTTCATGCAGGGTCGCCGGACCGCTCGTGAAGCTGGTTTCACCGATGACGTCCGCGCCGCGCGTAGTGTCGACGACAACGAAATTGTCGGAGGACACGGACCGGAGACTCACCGCATCGGCGGGGTACGACTCGCTCGTCCATTGCCACTGCTCGTCCTCGTCCGGCGCCGAGTCGGCGCCGGAGCCTGCCGTCCGATGCACCAGGCCGCTCTCAGCCAGGATCTGCAGCACTTCCTGCACGTCCTTACGGCCGTACTCTTCGGCCGTGGCAAAGGGCAACTCGAACGCCGCGCACTTTACATGATCGACCAGGATGTGGAGGTTGTCCGGATCGATCAACGCGTGCTCTGGCGACGCATCGAAGAAATACGCTGGATGCCGGACGACGAACTGATCGATCGGCGCGCTGCTTGCAACGAGCACCGCAGCCGAGCGACCGCTTCGGCGGCCCGCGCGTCCGGATCGCTGCCATGTCGCCGCGATGGTGCCCGGATACCCGGCCATCACGCAGACGTCGAGCGCGCCGATATCAATGCCGAGTTCCAGCGCGCTGGTCGACACCACTGCGCGTACGATCCCGTCGCGCAGGCCCTTTTCGATATCACGGCGCCGCTGCGGCAGATAGCCTCCGCGATAGCCGCGAATCTGCTCACGTGTGCCGGGAGGGCCCTCGAAATCGTCCTTGAGGTACGTCGTCAGGATCTCCGTGGACAGCCGGCTCTGGGCGAAGACGATCAGTTGAAGGCCGCGCTTGAGAAACTCGCCGGTGATGCGTCGAGTTTCGCCCAGATACGACCGCCGAATCCCAAGTTGTTGGTTGACTACGGGCGGGTTGACGAACAGAAAACACTTCTCCCCGCGCGGTGCCCCGTTCTCCGACACCAGCTCGAACGGCTGCTCCACCAGCGATTCGGCCAGCTCGCGTGGGTTGGCAATCGTCGCCGAGGAGCAGATGAAGGTCGGATTCGAGCCATAGTGACGGCAGACCCGTCGCAGCCGGCGAAGGACGTTCGTCAAGTGGCTGCCGAAGACACCGCGATAGGCATGCAGTTCGTCGATGACGACATACCGGAGATTCTCGAAGAGCTTGGCCCATCGCGGGTGGTGAGGAAGGATCCCCGAATGAATCATGTCGGGGTTGCTGAGCACGATGTGCGCGCGGCCTCGGATGGCCCGTCGGGCGTCCTGCGGCGTATCGCCGTCATACGTAAATACCCCGATCGGCGTGTCGTCCGCTGACAACGCGTCCGCGAGTTCGTGCAGCTCGGCCAGCTGATCCTGCGCGAGCGCCTTGGTCGGGAACAGATACAGCGCGCGCGCCGACGGATCACGCAGGATCGTGCTGAGCACCGGGACGTTGTAGCAGAGCGTCTTCCCGGACGCGGTGGGCGTGGTGACGACCACGTTGCGGCGCGCGAACGTATGCTCGACCGCAACGGCCTGGTGGATGTAGAGCTGCTCGATGCCACGAGTCCTGAGAGCGCGGCATAGCCGGTCATCAACGCCTGCGGGAAACGGGGCGTAGACGGCGGATCGGGCCGGGAGGACGCGGACGGCCGTCACCCAGCCGTCAGGAGCGTCCGGCCGCCCGGCTAGACCCCCCGTCAGGCGGTCGAGCACCGTCTGCAGCTCCGGGTCCCTGCCGCGCACAGCCCCACCCCGCGCCGGTCTACGCAGCGAGGACGCGGGACCTTGGCGATGGGGTGAGAGCGTCATTTCGTGCGCGGGATCGGTCTGATTCGTCAGTGGCATGACCAGGACGATGGTAAGCGTAAGAAAGGCAAAGGTCCACATGAAAATGGTGCATAACGACGATGTCTGGATGTCTGGAGATGTGGATCAGGGATCGTGGGTATGGGATACGCTGTCCGCCCATGCACCCCGGCTCGCCAGCCGACGCCCAGCTCGCGCGCCGCCTTCGTTTCTGGGGCTCCATTGGCATCGTCATCGGCGTCACTGTCGGCTCCGGGATCTTCCGGACGCCAGCGTCAATCGCGGCGCGCGTGCCGGACCCGACGCTCATGCTGGGCGTCTGGCTTGCCGGCGGTCTGATTTCGCTGTGCGGAGCGCTGTCGGTCGCGGAGCTGGCGGCGGCGCTGCCGCACACCGGCGGGTGGTACGTCTATCTGCGCGAGGGATGGGGCCGGCTCGCCGGCTTTCTCTTCGGCTGGTCGGAACTCGTGCTGATCAGGGCCTCGGCGACGGGCGCCATCTCGACGGTGTTCAGTGAATATTTCCTTCGTTCGATGGGTTACGACCCGGTCGATCACGGCACCGCGGCGGATCTGGTGGCCGCGGGCGCCGTCCTCTGCGCCGGCGTCATCAATATCCGCGGCATACAACTAGGCGCCATGGTCGTCGGCGCCTCGAGTGTCGCCAAGTTCGCCGCACTGGCGTTTCTTGTGCTGGCCTCGTTCGCGCTCGGGGGGGGCGCAGGCGCGTCAACGGCGAACTTCACCGTCGCCTCGGCGCCGGTAGACGTGGGAATCCTCGGCCTCGCGCTCATCTCCGTGCTGTGGGCCTACGATGGTGTTGCGGATCTGTCGTTTGTGGCCGGCGAGGTGGCCGACCCGCAGCGCAACTTGCCGCGTGCGATCATCGTCGGCACGCTGGCGATCGTCGGCATCTACCTCGCCGTCAACGCGGCCTACCTCTACGTCAGCCCTGTGGACGCGATCGCGACATCGCCCTTGATAGCCGCCGACACCATGCAGGCCCTGTTCGGGCAGCTCGGCGTGGCGTTCGTCTCGGTTGTCGTCACGATCTCAACGCTGGGCGCGCTGATGGCGATCATGCTCTCCGCGCCACGGGTCTTCTTCGCAATGGCCGATGACAAGCTGTTCTTCCCTGTGGTCGCGCGCGTGCATCCTCGATACCACACGCCGTACGTGGCGATTGCACTGGCGACCGCGCTTGGCGTGTTGTTCGTCCTGACCAGCACGTTCGAGCAGCTGGCCGATACCTTCGTGCTGTCGGTCTGGCCGTTCTATGGACTGGCGATCGCGGGACTCTACCGGCTCCGCCGGCTGAGGCCCGAGCTACCGCGCCCTTACAAGGTACCTGGTTATCCCGTCGTGCCGGCGGTATTCGTCGCGGCGGTGGTGTATCTGGTGGGAAACGCGTTGATCGCCGACCCGCTCTGGACGGGCGTGACGTTTGCGATCATCCTGGCGGGCGTGCCCGTGTATTTCTTCACGTTTGCGACGAAGCGCAAGACCTACTAACCACGAAGATCACGAAGAACTCAAAGGTGTGTTGATGTTCGTCTTCGTGTCCTTCGTGGCTCAAAACGCCCTGCTCTGACACCCGTCGACGACGATGGAAGCCCCGCTGATCCAGCTGGCGCGCGCCGAGCACAGAAACGCCACGACATCCCCCACTTCTTCGGATCTGCCGAAACGACCGAACGGAAGCTCGCTCGTGACGAACTCGGCAATGCCCGCGGGATCCGCCTGCTGCCGGCGCCACCACGAGCCTCCCTCGAAGAGAATCGACCCCGGCGACACGCTGTTCACCCGAATATTGGAGGGGGCAAGCTGCTGGGCAAGTGATTTCGCAAGGCTGATGTCCGCCGCCTTCATCGTGTTGTAGGTCATGCGGCCACCCGCCTCCCGCCCGAAGATCGAGGCAATGATCACGATGACGCCGCCGCCGCGCTGCTGCATGTGCGGCACGGCGAGCCTCGACGCGCGCACCGCCGGAAACAACGTGTGATCGAACGCTTCCTGCCACTGCTCGTCGGAGGTCTCGAGCAGCCCGCCGCCGCCTCCCAGGCCCACGTTGTTGACCAGGATGTCGAGGCCCCCGAACGCCGCCACCGTCCGATCGATGACTGACCGGACGCCGTCAGCCTGGGTCACGTCGGCGACCACCGGAAGCACGCTTCCGGCATCTCCCGCCACCGCCGCAACCTCGCTTGCCGCCTCGCGAAGACGTCCTTCCCCACGCGCGCACACACAGACGCGGCACCCCTCCGCAGCCAACGCCCTGGCGGTCGCCAGTCCCAGCCCGCGACTGGAACCGGTCACCACGGCGACTTTGTCCTTGAGGCCAAGATCCATCGAACGCTAGATCATATCTGCTCTGCCCTCGGCGGCCGCGACCGGTGGCCATTTGAATTCGAGCCGACATGGGTAAGAATCGTAGGTGGGATCATGAAGGCCATTTGATCTCCGCGTCCGCGGGTCGCGCGATAGGTGGCGGCTCGTCGCCCGACAGGAACCCATCTCACATGCACATCGGTATTCCCGCTGAGATCTGGCCCGGTGAGACGCGTGTGGCCGCGACGCCTGAGACGGTTCGGAAACTCGTCCAGAGTGGCCGCCACACGCTGACAGTCCAGGCGCACGCTGGCGTCGCCGCGAGCATCCTCGACGCCGACTTCCAGGCAGCGGGTGCCGCCATTGCGGCTTGTGGCGCCGATGTCTACGCGCAGTGCGATATCGTCCTCAAGGTACGCGCACCCGATGCCGCCGAGCTGCCGCTGCTGCGGCGTGGCGCGGTGCTGGTGGGTCTTCTCAGCCCTCACGACGACGCGGGCATTAACGCGCTTGCCGCGACGGGCGTCACGGCGTTCGCCATGGAAGCCATCCCGCGCACGACGCGTGCGCAGACCATGGATGTGCTGTCGTCTCAGGCCAATATCGCCGGCTACAAGGCGGTCCTCCTCGCGGCCAGCGAGTATGCCCGCTTCATGCCCATGCTGATGACCGCGGCAGGCACGGTCAAGGCGGCGCGCGTGCTCGTTCTCGGCGCCGGTGTTGCGGGCCTGCAGGCGATCGCCACGGCCAAACGGCTTGGCGCCGTGGTCGAGGTGTTCGACGTGCGTCCGGCGGTCAAGGAGCAGGTCGAGTCGCTTGGCGCCCGGTTTGTCGACGTGCCGGCATCCGAAGCCGAAAAGACCGCCGCGGACACTGCCGGCGGCTACGCGCGCGAAATGGGTGATGACTACAAGCAGCGGCAGGCCGCGCTGATCGATGAACGGGCTCGCGTCGCGGACATCATCATCACCACCGCGCTTGTCCCTGGCCGGCGTGCGCCGGTGTTACTGCGGGATGACACGGTCCAGCGAATGAAACCGGGATCAGTGATCGTCGACATCGCGGCCGAACAGGGAGGCAACTGCGCGCTCACGGAACGGGACCGCGTGACCGTGGCGCATGGGGTCGTGCTCGTCGGGCACACGAACCTTCCCGCCATGGTGGCCGCCGATGCCAGCGCATTGTACGCACGCAACCTGCTGAGTTTCGTGAACCTTCTGGTTGACCCGGAGACCGGCGGTTTGAGAATCGACCGGACCGACGACATCATCGGCGCGTCGCTCGTCTGTATCGACGGCGCCACGGTGCACAAGCGTGAGGCCTCACCCGCATGACCGGAACCGTCGACCCCACGATCATCAACATCACCGTGTTCGTGCTGGCTGTTTTCGTCGGCTATCACGTCGTCTGGAACGTGACGCCGGCGTTGCATACGCCACTCATGAGCGTCACCAACGCGATCAGCTCGGTCATCATCGTAGGCGCGATTCTCGCGGCCGGACCCGGCACCGTGGGCCTCGGCGCCATCCTCGGCGCGATCGCGGTCGGACTCGTCGCCATAAATATCTTTGGTGGCTTCATGGTCAGCCAGCGCATGCTCGCCATGTTCAAGAAGAAGGAAGAGACAGGGAAGCCGTAGCACGATGTCGGGCAACCAGAGCGCGATTTCGTACCTGATTGCGAGCGTCCTGTTCATCCTGACGCTCAGCGGCCTGTCGCGTCCAAGCTCGGCCCGGCGCGGCAACCTCTTCGGCATGATCGGGATGGCGATTGCCGTCGTCACGACGCTCGCCATCACTCGCCGAATCGACGTGGCACTCGGCATGATGGCCGTCGGAGGCATCGTCGGCCTCCTCATTGCCAGGCGCGTGCAGATGACCCAGATGCCCGAGCTCGTGGCGGGGATGCATTCGCTCGTGGGCATGGCTGCGGTGCTGATCGCGATTGCCGTCGTCAGCGATCCCCTCTTGTTCAACGTCGAATACCCGATCCCGATCGGCAACCGCATTGAGCTGTTCATCGGCACCTTCGTCGGCGCGATCACCTTTTCCGGATCCGTGGTCGCGTTCGGGAAGCTGGCCGGCCTCGGGAAGTACGGACGCGTCTTCTCCAGCGCGCCGGTCACGTTCGCGGGCCAGCACCAGGTGAACCTGGTCCTGGCCTTGATCATGATCGGCTGCGGGATCATGTTCGTGAACGCTCTTCCTGGAGACCAGTGGCCGTCGTTCGTCGGAATGACCGGCGTGGCGTTCCTGCTGGGCGTGCTGGTCATCATCCCGATCGGCGGCGCCGACATGCCGGTCGTGATCTCGATGCTGAACAGTTACTCCGGCTGGGCCGCAGCCGGTATCGGCTTTTCGCTCAATAACCCGCTGCTCATCATCGCGGGGGCCTTGGTGGGATCGTCGGGCGCGATCCTGTCGTACATCATGTGCAGGGCGATGAACCGGTCGTTTTTCAGCGTCATCCTCGGTGGCTTCGGCGGCGCCGATGGCGACATCTCCGCCGACGCGGCGCAGAGGACCGTCAAGTCCGGATCGCCAGAAGACATCGCGTTCCTTCTTGGCAATGCGGACAGCGTGATCATCGTGCCGGGCTACGGCCTGGCTGTCGGCCGTGCCCAGCATGCCGTCAAGGAAATGGTCCAAAAGTTGAGCGCCAGGGGTGTCCACGTGCGCTACGCCATCCACCCGGTCGCGGGGCGGATGCCGGGTCACATGAACGTACTCCTCGCAGAAGCCGAGGTGCCGTACGACCAGGTCGTCGAGATGGAGGAGATCAATAGTGATTTCAGCTCGACCGATGTCGCCTTCGTCCTCGGTGCCAATGACGTCGTGAATCCGCTTGCGGAGCAGAAGGGCAGCCCGATCTACGGAATGCCGATTCTCGAGGCACACAAGGCGCGTGCCGTGCTCGTCAACAAGCGTTCGATGGCCGCCGGATACGCGGGCGTCGACAACCCGCTCTTCTACATGGACAGGACGATGATGGTGTTCGGCGACGCGAAGAAGGTCGTCGAGAACATCGTCAAGGCGCTGGACTGATCACATCAACACCCGGATGATGTCGGACCTGGTGATGATGAAGGTCTTCTCGGTCTTGAAATCGCGGACGAGCACCGCCGGATTCTCCGGCGTGATCATCGTCGAGAGCAGCTCCACCGGCGTGGTGATGTCGGCAAACGCGAACACGGGCTGCATGATCGCCTCGACCGGCTTCAGTCTGATCTCCTGGTTTCGGACGAACTCGTTGTACAGATGCGACTCGTTCAGCGACCCGACAATGCGGCCGTCTCGCGTGACGGATATCTGCGAGAAATCGTGGTCGCTCATCACGCGGATCGCTTCCTCGACAGGCCGCTCGGCTTCCACCGCGTAGAGCTCCCCTGACAGGCCGAGCGCCACCAGGTCGTGGGCAGTCATGCCGGTGACTTCGAGGAAGCCCTTCGCGCGCATCCACTCGTCGTTGTACATCTTCGCGAGATACCTGGAGCCGTGGTCGTGCAGTATGACGACGATCACATCGTCCTTCGTGAAGTGGTCCCTAAGCTGAAGCAGCCCGGCCATCGCGGAGCCCGCCGAGTTGCCAGCAAAGATCCCTTCCTCGCGCGTGATCCGCCGCGTCATGACCGCAGCATCCTTGTCGGTCACTTTCTCGAAGTGGTCGATGATGCCGAAGTCGACGTTGGCGGGCAGGAAGTCTTCGCCGATGCCCTCGGTGATGTACGGGTAGATCTCGTTCTTGTCGAAGACACCGGTCTCCTTGTATTTCTTGAAGACCGACCCATACGTGTCGATTCCCCAGAGCTTGATCTGCTGATTACGTTCCTTGAGATAGCGGCCGACGCCGGTGATCGTCCCGCCGGTACCAACCCCGCACACGAGGTGCGTCACGCGGCCGTCGGTCTGCTCCCAGATCTCGGGGCCGGTCTGCTCGTAGTGCGCCTGCGCATTCGACAGGTTGTCGTACTGATCGGCCTTCCAGGAATTCGGGATCTCCCGCTCCAGCCGTGAGGACACCGCGTAATACGACCGTGGATCCTCGGGGTCGACATCGGTCGGACAGACGATGACCTCCGCACCGAAGGCTTTCAGCGCGTCGGCCTTCTCCTTCGATTGCTTGTCTGTCGTGGTGAAGATGCACCTATAGCCCTTGACAACCGCCGCGATCGCCAGGCCCATACCCGTATTACCAGAGGTCCCCTCGATGATCGTGCCGCCCGGCTTCAGCAGGCCGGCCTTTTCCGCGTCCTCGATCATCTTGACCGCCATACGGTCCTTGATCGAGTGGCCGGGGTTGAACGTTTCCACCTTGACGAGAACCGTGGCGTCGATCACGCCGCGCGTGATCGCATTGATGCGGACCATCGGGGTGTGGCCGATGGTGTCGAGGATGCTGTCGCAGATCTTCAGGCCTGGTGGGTGCGACACCGCCCGATCTTATCCTGCATCAGCGACGGCGTCTGGTGCCCGTCGACCGGCGGGCTGGTGCGCTGCTGTGCCCACTACCCTGTGGCGCCCGCCGCTGCGCCTTCACCTTCGCCCGCGCCCGTTCCTGGGTCTTTCGTGACCGTATCGCGGCGATGCGTTCTGCCAGCGGCACCTCGAGTTTGGCCTTCGGCCTCGCCAGGTAATCGAAGTCTGGAAGTGTCACGCGTGGCAACCCCTTGCCGATCGCGCGCTCGATCGCCCTCAGATCGCCCTCCTCCTCCGGCGACACGAACGTAAACGCATCGCCTGTCAGCTCGGCACGCCCTGTGCGGCCGACTCGGTGGATGTAGTCGTCTGGTACGACGGGCACATCAAAATTGACGACATGGCTGAGCGCCTCGACGTCGATGCCGCGGGCCGCGATATCGGTGGCGACCAGCACGCGATACTTACCGCTCTTAAACCCCGCGAGCGCTTCTGTTCGTTGCGTCTGCGACCGATTGCCGTGGATCCTCGCGGCGTTGAGGCGGTGCCGTACCAGCAGATCTGCCAGCCGGTTCGCGCGATGCTTGGTGCGCGTGAAGACCAGCGCCTCCTGCAGAATGTCCCGCTCCAGGAGCTGGACGAGCAGCGGGCCCTTTAGGTCCTGCGGCACCGGGTACACCGCCTGCGCGATACCGATGGCCGGTCCCACATGGCGCCGCAGGTTGATCATCGCGGGATTCTTCAACATCTCCGATGCCAGCTTCCCGATAAGCGGCGGCATCGTGGCACTGAAGAACATCGTCTGACGACGTGTCGGAATGTGACGAAGTACACGGCGGATGTCCGGCAGGAACCCCATGTCAAGCATGCGATCCGCCTCATCCAGGACGAGGTACTCGACGCCGTCCAGCTTCGCGTACGCCGAGCGGAAATGATCGAGCAGCCTCCCTGGCGTGGCGATGATAACGTCCACGCCGCTGCGGAACGCATGCTCCTGTGGTCCCATGCCGACGCCGCCGTACACCGAGGCCCCCGTCACCGGTGTGTGCACCGCGAGCGCGTTCAGGTCCTCGAGAATTTGTGCGGCCAGCTCGCGCGTCGGCGTCAGCACGAGCGCCCGCGTCGTCCGCCGCTGGCGATCGATCAGCTTGTGGATGATGGGCAGCAGGAACGCCGCCGTCTTTCCGCTCCCGGTCTGTGCGCAAGCGAGCACGTCGCGCCCCGCAACACCGGAAGGGATCGCGTCGGCTTGAATGGGTGTCGGCCGCGCGAAACCGAGCTCACGGACGGCTTTAAGGAGCGCGGGATGCAGCGCGAGAGAGGAAAACGGCATGCACCATCATAGTTCGAGGTGCTCGCTGCGAGGCAGCGAACAACCAGATTCGCCCTTCGCACTCATCGTCAGTGCGTCATCGCGTAGACGATGTAGTTGACGCCAAGTCGGTAAGCGTCGTTCGTGGGATCGCTGCCGTACAACCCTTCAGCCGACCACTCCCAGTAATCGCCCAGGTCGTTGTTATAGTTCGCCAGCGCAATCATCCGGCCGGATGGATCGTTATCCTCGAACATTCCAAAGAAATCAGGCGTGATGCCGCGCATCAAGGGATGCGGCACGTCGAGATGCTGGATGCCAAAGAACGTCTGAAAAACAGGATGGCTGACGTCGAGGGGGATGAAGTGGAGGTCTGGCAGGGCGCGCCTCATCTGCGCGACGAGGTTGCGCCACATTCTGGCGCCCTCGAAGTCGTCGAAAATGATGAACCCGCCCTTCAGGAGGTACGCTCGCAGGTTCTTCGCTTCCTCGTCGTTGGATGTCCAGTTACCAGGCTCCGACATGTAGATGATCGGGTTCTCGAAAATCAGCGGGTCGTCGAGATCGAGGATGTTGCTGCCGTCCAACCGGACCCGCATGTTGGTGATGTAGTCGAGAATGGCCGCGAGGTTGCGGTCCGCGGTCGGATAGTCGTGCTCCCAGCCGCCGCCGCCGCGGAAGAACCCGCGCGCCAGTCCGGCTGTCCCGGCTCCGTAGCGGATGCGGGTGAAGACAAAGTGGCTGTCGTAGTCGACGGTCGCGGTCACCTGGCGGGCCTGACGGCGGAACCGCCCCTGCCCGGCTGCCAGCAGCGGCACAACAAGGACCAGGAGAAGCAACGCTCCGACGGCCGGCGTTATGCGCATGAAGACACCATCAGTGGGTCAACGCGTAGAGGATGACGTTTATGCCGACGGCGTAGCCGTCAGGAGAAAACTTGTAGAAGAAACGCGGATCCTCCCCTTCGCGCTCCCAGGCGTCGGAGATGTCGGTGTTGTGCGTCATCACCACCATCAGGTTGCCGTGACGATCGGCGATACCACGGATGGTCGGTGTCGCGCTGTCGGACCCGCGCTCCGACGTGCCGCCGCCGCTCGTGCGCCAGAACTGGATCGACGGGATCTGCGGCAGGGCCGTCACCTCGAACATCGTCTTGAAAATCGGGTGATCCAGGGAGAGATCCTGCACCGGATACTCCGAGGGCGGGAGGATGCGCTCAAGCTGGGAGAGCCAGCTGTGCCCGGCGTAGCTACCCCAGTAATCGTCCACCCAGAGGAATCCACCCTTCAGCAGGAATGAACGGAGTCCGAGCACCTCCGCGTCAGTCAGCGACGCGGTGCCCACGTCTTCCATGTGGAGATATGGGCACTGGTACAGGGCGTCCTCCGTCAACCGCACGACCAGGTGATCGGGGCGGCCGGCGGAGTCCGTGCTCACGCGCGTCTTGGTGAGTTCTGAGAGGCGGGTAGAGAAGTTCCGTTCGGCGTCCGGATAGTCGGTGGACCACCCCTGCCCCCCTGGCTCCCGGCGACCGCTCGTGTAGACGGCCCGGCAGAAGTTGAAGCCTCGACCAAAGCTGTCGGCCTGTGCATACTTCGGCGGATACCGTCGGTTGCGGCCGCGGCGCCCGAACTGCGCATCCGCCACGCTGGCGAGGCAGAACACCAGCACCAGCGCCACGGAGACTGATTTCATTCAGAGGTCCTGGCGAGCGACCGGTAATACTCCTGCACCAGCTTGCGGAATTCCTCCGGGACCTCGTCGGATCCGGAAAGCACGATCGTGTTGGTGTCGGCCTCGGCCTGCCGTCTAAGACCGAACTCAAGCCGCTTCAGTCCCTCGGCCACCGTCGACTGCAACCGTTGCAACTCGGAGGCATCCTGGTAGACGCGCGGGTCATCCAGTTGCCGCAGCGCGCGGAGAATTTCGTCGAGCTCGCCCGGGTCGATGTTCTCGGCGGTGAGATCGCCCCGCAGCTCCCGCGCTTCCCCGGTCCACTGGCGCACTTCGCCGCGCAGCTGCCGGATGTCCTCTTCAGTGAGGCGCCAGTCGCGACCCCATCCCCAGCCGCCTCCGTACCCGCCGCCCAGGTTGTCGCCGCCGAAACCACCGTTGGCGGCGCCATTGGCATTCCCGCCGCCACCAGCTTGCTGGCCGCCTTGGCCCTGGCCCTGGCCCTGTCCTTGGCCCTCGCCCTGGCCCTGTCCCTGGCCTTGTGCTTGCCCCTGGCCCTGCTCGCCCTGCCCTTGCCCTTGCTCGCCTTGTTGTCCCTGTTGGCCCTGCTGCGCGCGCTCGCGCGTCCGCTCCTGGATGGATTCCGCTGCCCGCGCCAAACGCCTGGCGCGTTCGAGCGCGTTTTCCATCCGGTTGGCGTTTTCCTCGCCCTGCCCGATAGCGCCAGCCGCCTCGCTCAGCCGCTCTCTCACTTCCTCGATCCCACCGGCAATCTCACTCTCGGCGGCGTTCACGAACTCGGGCGGCGAGCCGCGGTTGACAAGGTTCTGGGAGTACCGAAGCTTGTCGCCGAGACGATCGTCACGAATAAGTGCAGCGGCCTCGGCCATCTTGCGCGACGCCGCGGTCTCGGTGGCACTCGCGTCGCGGGCCGACCGATCGAGCTGCTGCTCGAGCGAGTTCAGTCTCGCCTCGAGATCGCTCTTCTGTTCGTTCACGCGCTGCGCCTGCTCACGGCGGGCCGCGGAGTTGGGAACCTCGGCCAGTTCGCGCGCAGCATCGCCCGCTTCATCCTGGCGGCGCGCGATCTCGTCCGCCTGCCGGATAGCGTCGGCGATATCGCGCTCGGCGCGCCCGGCCTGATTCTGCTGCAACTGGCGTTCGGTCTCCTGCAGCCGCTCCAGCGCCGCAGCCGCTTGTGCGGCCGCATTGCCGTCGCCGCCCGCCGCGGCACGGCGCATGGCATCGGCCGCCTGCTGCAACTCCCGTGCGGCTTCCTGAAGGTCGGGCCGGTTCTCCTCGCGCGCCAGGCGCTCCAGGCGACGAGCGGCTTCCTCTGCCTGCTCCGCCAGCGCGCGCTGCTGCGCCGCGCCGCCGGATCCGCCGCCGCTCTGATCCAGCGCCCGCAGCCGCTGCCGCGCGGCTTCCTGCTCCTGCCGCCGCGCGAGCTCCTTCAGCTTCTCGAGCAGCTCGTCGACCTCTCGGTCGGCGCTCTGCTGCTGCGCCTGATTGGCTGTCTCGTACCGGCTGGCCATATTCTCGAGCTCCTGCTCGAAGATCTCGGCGAGCTCCTGTTGTTGCGCACTGCCGCCGCCACCGCCGCCACCGCCGCCGCCCTGCTGGACGCTGATCTGCTGCTCGTATTCTTCTTCAGCCTTCTGCAGAAGCTGCAGCGCGCGATGCTCGGGCGGTAGCGCCGTATCCGGACTCGCCGCCGCGAGCCTGCCTTCCGCCTCCGTCATCGCTTCAACCGCCTGCGGGAGCAGTCCGGCGATCGTCTCAAAGGCCGGGTCACGCTCGATGAGCTGGCTGTTCATGCGCGTCAGCAACCCTTCAACCTGCTCGCGGAGCCTGGACTGGGAGAGGCCGACGACCGTCGTGCTCTCGCGTAGCTTGGCCGCCGTATAGGTGCTGCGGTCGCGCTGGACGTTAAACGTGGCGGAGATAATCTCCCGCTGCTGTTCCGAAAGCGCTTCGACTTGGCCGCCACCACCACCGCCGCCGCCGCCACCGCCCTGGGATTGCGCCTGACGGAAGTCGCGCCCGAACGGACGGATGCGCAGGAAGTACAAATCGCTCGAGACAGGCTGGCTCCGGACCCCTGAATCGTCTTGCGCGCGCGCGTAGTACGACACCGAGTCGCCGGGCTCCACGCCGAGCTCCTCGAGGTAGAACGTGTGGCCGGCCGTGACTTCCGGCAGGCGGGTGCTTCCACCGAACAGACCCACGGTCTGCTCGGGCCCGCCGTTGACCGAGTACACCAGCTCGAGGTCGCGAACACCGAAATCGTCCTCCGCCTGTGCCTCAACGTAGACCTCTTCGATGGAGGAGGCTGAGATATCACGGCCCGGCTTGGCGAACGACACGCTCGGCGGCTGGTCAGTCAGCACGTCGATCGTGTACTGCGGCGACGCTGCCATCCGCTCCCCTGACGGCGCGTCGAGCTCGATCCGATAGAAGCCGTCGCGATCGGCTGTGAAGGCGGCGGTCAGCGACCCATCGGCCTGAGCGGTGAGCGCGGCGGACTCCTCCTCGTTCAGCGCCACCCGCCCTCCGGGCGTCTGCATTGTCGAAAACACACGAAGACGCACCTCGGTGCCCTTCAGCACCGCGATATCCCCGCCGTCTTCGATTCTGTGCGGCTCGAGGCCGGTATACGCCGGGAAGTGATACTCGAGCTCGACGCGCTCGACGTACGGCGCATCGACCACAGTCAGCGTGAAGACGGACGACCGCACCCCATCCGCTTCGACGAAGTACTCGAGGGGCGCGTCCACGTCGAACACCATCCCTTCGTACCGGCCCTCTTCGCCGAGCACGAGCGGCATCTCCTCGTACGCCTCCGTCGGCCCGCGCCGGAGCATCACTGTGGCTTCCTCCGACTCAAACCCGCTAAGGGTGGCGCTGATGTTCTGGTCCGCGCCCCTGGGCACATCGATGTCGCCGGGCATGACGGCGATCCGGTACGGGATGGCAGCCTCGACGCTCCGCTGCACGAGCAAGATAGCGGACAGCGCGTTCCGCACGAACGTCGGACCGAGCAGGACGATCAGCGTGGCGACCGCCGCGACGCCGCCCAGCACGATGCCCCAGCGCCGCAACGGTGCTTCCTCCGTACGCCGCGCGGCATTCGTCAACGCGCACGCCTCGAGCGCCTGCTCCACGAGACGTCGCACTAGCGCCACCGACGCGGACGCCGTTCCCTGCCGGCTCGCCTCGACCGCGCTCACCAGCTTCGCCTGAAGCGACGGCTCATGCTCCTCGAGATACAGCGCCACCTGCTCATCGGTGACACTCCGCCTGAGCGGCCGGACGAGGAAGTAGAAAATCGACGCTATTACCGCCGAAGCCAGGAGGATCCGTGCGGCGATGATCGAGGAAGCGGTAAACCGCGCCCACTCCAGCCCGTACGCGGCCACGACGAAGAGTGCGACGGCCACGCCGACGCTCCGCGCGACGCCGCGTAGCGCCAGCTTCAAGCGCCAGCGCGAGCGTACGGCGCTGACGATCTGGGTTAAGTCCAAAGGCGTGGTGGAACGTCGCTGCAGGTACTCGTTGTACTCGAGCATGAAGCCCTCTCGCGAATGACGCCGGGGCCGCGGTGAGCCTGATACTCGGCCCGCGGGGCCCGGCCTACGTTGGGCGGGTCCCGTGCGGCGGACACGCCAAGCCTCAGAATACGCCCATCCCGGTGCGGGCGCCTACGTTTTCGACATCCGGTTGGAGATCAACGTGTCCGCCCCGAGCAACACGATCCCGAGGCAGAGCAGATACCACCACAGCCGCTGTGACCGTTCCTGGGCGTCTGGCGGCGGCGGCACGCCCGCAGTGCTTGATCGTGGGCCGTTACCCGTGCCGGCTGTCGCCGCGGCGACAATTTCCTTCGGATCCATGACAGACAGGTCGGATTCCGCCGAATCGACGTTGCTGGCCACCACGGCGGCCACGGTCTCGCCCGCCCCGGTACGGAGTTCGTAGAACCCCTGCTCGGTCAGCTCCAGCACGTCCCTCCCCTCCTCGTCGATAGGCACCTGCTGTCCGGACGGGGTTACCACGACTGCGCCACCCGGAGGGGACGCCGTCTCCCCGAACGAGGCGTCCAGCACCTGACCGACCGTCGACCACGGCGCCGGTTCGGTGTAGGCGGAGAGATGCCGCACCGCGCGGTGGACGAAGGGGAGATACACGGGCTTCAGCGGCAAGTCGTTCCAGGCAAGATCGAGGGTCGACGTCCACAGCAGCACGCGGCCCGCGCCGGTCCGCCCCTCGACCAGCGCCGGCGCACCGGCGTCGAACCGCGCCAATACCTGTGCGGACGGCACAGGCTCGACCGCACGATAGCCGTAAATCCGCGCGCCGGAAAAATCTCCGCTTCGGGGCGCACGAAACGGCTCGAACACTGGATGGCCGTACTCGAGCGCGCCGATCCGCGCCGCATCGCCTTGCGTCCGGTCCACTCTCTCCTGCAACGCCGCGGGGAGAAGGTCGACGTCCTGGGGCCATGTCGCGCGCGGGCCAAGCGCGACGAACAGACCGCCGCCCGCGTCGACGAACCGCGCCAGTCGCCGGCCGAGCGCGGCCGGCACGGCGACGTCGTTGAGCACCACGATCGAGGCTCCACGAAGATCGTTGTCCGGTAGGGCATTGGGCTGCCGCACGATCGTCTCGAAACGCGGCGCATCGCCGATGGCCAGTGCGCGCGTGAGGTACAACGCGGCGCTGCCCGTGCCACCGCGATCGACGACCACGACCCGGACGGGCTGGACAGGCGAGACAACGAAGTTGAAGGCGTTATCCGCAATGAGCGCGTCGGCGCCGGTACGCACGCTGCCGCGCATGTCGCTCTCGGCCAGTGTAAACGGCGCAAACGTGACCGAGGCCGAGCCGCCGGCTTCCACGTCGAGGCGCTCCGTCTCGATCGGTCGTCCGTCGATTTCGAGGGCGAGTTGTCCACCTGTGAGCGACTGTGTGCCGCGGTTGGCCACGACGGCGGTGGCCACCACCCGCTCTTGATTCGAGAAGGTGGAACGGGCAAGCGAGACGGCGGTGACAGCCACGTTTGGCGGCTCGGCCCCTCCGGTAATCGGCACGGCCGTAAGCGTCGCTCCATCCGGCAGACTCGCGCCTTCCTCGCCACGCCAACCACCGCGTTGGAAATCGCTGACGAGAATCACTTCACGACGAGGCAACTGGGAGTCGGCGAGAATGCCCCCCGCCACCTTCAGCGCCGGCGCGAACCGGGTAGCGCCAGCCGTCGGCTCTGCGGCCTCCACCACGGCGATCAGTCGCTCCCGCTCACCCGCGGCGGTGGAACGCAACGCGATTTCCGCGCCCGACGAGAACAGGACGACCGAGCCGCGGTCGGCCGGCCCAAGGGCGTCAATCGCCTCGGCGGCCGCTGCCTGCGCGCGTTCCCAGCGGTCCGCGTACCCCATGCTGTAGCTCTGGTCGAGCAGGACCACGACCTCGCGGGCGCCGCCGCCAGCCGCGGCCCCCAGTTCCTGCCCCTCGAAGAACGGGCGCGTAAACGCGAGAACGATCAGCGTCAGTGCGGCGAGGCGCACCAGCAGGAGCAACCAGTTGTGGACCCGCCGGCGCTGGATGGACTTGTACGGAACCCGTTGGACGAACATCAGCGACGGGAACCGGAGGATCTGCTTCTTCTCCCGCTGAATCAGGTGGATGAGTACAGGAATCGCCAAGGCGGCGAGCGCGACGAAGAAGAGTGGAGCTATAAATCCCATGACCCCCAACTACCAATGCCCGACGACCAACCCCCTGCTACCGCTGTCGCGTCCGTTTTGCACGGCCGCCCAGATACTTATAGAGCGCATGATCGAGCGGCTTCGACGTGTCCAGAAGCGTGTAGTCGACGCGCACCTCGGCAAAACGCTTCTGCAGCGCTCCCACGTGGGCGTTGACGAGCGACACGTACTCCTTGCGCATCGCATCGGGCACGACAGGCATCTGATCTCCGCTCTCGAGGTCCTCGAATGCTTGCGCATCCGAGAACCCGAAATCCAGCTCCGCCGGATCGAGCACGTGAAAGACGACGAGGTCGTTGCCGCGGAAGCGTAGCGGCGTCACCGCCTCCACGATCTCCTCGGGGTCTTCGTAAAAGTCCGAGACCACGACCAGCACGCCGCGCCGGCCGAAGTGTTCCGCCACTTTGTGCAGCGGCCCGCGCATCCTGCCGCCCGGCCGGCCCGCCTTGAGGCGCTCCAGTATGTGGAGCACGGTGTCCATGTGCTTGGCCGACGGCGGCACGTGCTCGACGATCTCGCTGTCGAACGCCACGAAACCGACGCGGTCGCGCTGGTGATGGACGAGGTTCGTGAGGCAGGCGGTCAGGATCCGCGCGTAGTCGAGCTTCGTGATGCCGCGGCTGCCGTAGTCCATCGACTTCGACACATCGAGCAGCACCGTGAAGTTCATGTTCGTTTCGGCTTCGTACTCCTTGATGTAGTAGCGGTCCGTTCTTGCCCAGACGCGCCAATCCATCCGGCGGATGTCGTCGCCGGGCACGTACCCGCGATGCTCGGCAAAGTCGACCGACGCGCCGAAATACGGCGCTTTGTGGAGACCGTTGATGAAGCCGTCGCACACCGCGCGCGACACGAGGTCTAGGTTCCCGATGCGAGCTAGCACAACGGGATCCATGAAACGCGCACCCGGGACGGCGGTCGGCGTACGGGCGCCCAGCAGGCTCATCGCGAATCTCCTCCTACATGCCCGAGCTTACATGCCCGAGCGTGGCAGCGGCACCGCCTCGAGTAGCCGGTCCACGAGGACATCCGTCGTGATGCCTTCCGACTGCGCGTGGAAGTTGGTAATGATTCGGTGGCGTAGCACCGGATGCGTGAGCGCCCGGACATCTTCGAAGCTCACGTGATAACGCCCGTCGGTCAGCGCGCGGGCCTTCCCGCCGAGCACGAGGTACTGGGCAGCGCGGACGCTGGCGCCGAACGCCACCCATTTCCCAACGCTCTCGGGACACGTCCCGTCCGGGGGCCGGCTCGCCCTCACGATATCCAGGGCATGCCGCATCACCGGCTCCGCCACCGGCACGTTTCGGATGAGGCGCTGGAACGCAACGAGGTCCTCTCCTGAAACCGGGCGCTCGAGCGTCGGGTTCTGCAGCGCAGTGGTGGTGCGTACGACGTCGTACTCCTCGCCATACGGTGGGTGATCAATCACGATGTGGTACATGAAGCGGTCCAGCTGCGCTTCGGGCAGCGGGTACGTGCCTTCGAGCTCGATCGGGTTCTGCGTCGCAAACACGTAGAACGGCTCGTCAAGCGTGTAGGTCCGTCCCTGGATCGTGACGCGATGCTCCTGCATCGCCTCGAGCAGCGCCGACTGGGTCTTCGGCGGCGTGCGGTTGATCTCGTCCGCCAGTACGATGTTGGCGAAGATGGGCCCGGGCGCAAACACCATCTGGCGCCGTCCCGTCGCGGCATCCTCTTGCACGAGGTCGGTGCCGGTGATGTCGGACGGCATCAGGTCCGGCGTGAACTGGATACGCGAGAACTTCAACTGGAGCACGAGCGCCATCGTGTGGATCAGCAGGGTCTTGGCCAGTCCGGGCGGGCCGACGATCAGGCTGTTCCCGCCGACGAACAGCGTCGTCAGCACCTGCGAGATGACCTCTTCCTGTCCGATGATGACCTTGTGCAGCTCGGTCAGGATCTGCTCCCGGCCCACCTTCATGCGTTCGGCGAGCGCGATATCGTCCGCCGATTCGAGATCGACGGTATCGTTCGCATACTGGTTCAGCACGACTCGATCACTCATAGCGTGGCGTCTCCCTCAAGGGTGCGGATTTCTCGGGTCTTCAGGGCAAGGTCGGTCACCAGGCGTTCGAGCTCGCTGGCGTACCTGGCCGGTGGCAGGCTGTCCTTCAGCAACCGCAGCGCTTCGACCCGCCGCTCGAGCTCCCGGCGTTCGAGATACAGCGCGCGAAGCGTCGGATCCTCGGGCAGCGGCGCAGCATTGGCGGCCGAGCCCAGCGACAACGCCGCGGCAAGCCTGCCCTCCTCACCGGTGGGCGTGGGGTCCGGGCTGCCCTTCTTGTCGCCGTTGTCATCGAGCAACGCGTGCTCGGTCGCCAGCAGACCTTCGCGCTCGTACGCGCGCGCGACTTCGTTCTTCGCGTACTGAAACGCCTCGAGCATGCTGACCCGCTTGTTCTTGTCTGCGTCGGACTCGTCGGTGGAGAAGGCCTCCACGAAATAGCCTCCGAAGAGCGTTGTGTACCGCTCGGCACCGTTGCGCGTGGCCGTGATGATCGTTCGCCCCGGGGCCGACAGCTCCTCGACGAAGGGGCCGCTCGAGCTTGACGTGTTCACAAACACGACGTTACGCGCAGGTAGCTTTCCGAGCAGCGTGTTGAAGTCGGCAGGCGTCATGTCCGGGCCGGGCAGGTTGAACCGCGCTGTGCTGCCGTCGTAGCTCCCATGTCCCAGCAGGACGACGTACACCACGTCGTCGGGCGCCGCCGCCTGGGCAAACCCCGAGAGGGCCGTCCCGATCTCCTCTCGGGTGGCGCGGCCATTCACGCGGGCGTCTTCCTTGGCGTCCGAGAGGTAGACCAGACGATCGCTCGTGACGCCAACGCTCTCCGACGCCTCGGCGAGCGCCGAGCCCCACTTCTGGAACAGCTCGCCGTGCTCCGGGTCTCCTGACAGGCCGACAACAATCAAAAGAAAGGCGCGCAGCATCAGGACAGACCCACCGCGCGACGATATCCCCACTCGGCGCACACCAGGCTCATCAGCGCGATGAGGATGATCGGCATGTTCCACAGATCGCGCTCTTCGACCGACGTCACACCGCGGCCTGCGTACCGCACATCCTCCGCGAGGCCGGCCGCCGTGTCGGGCGTGTAGAAGCGTCCGCCGGACTCTTCGGCAATCCGCCGCAGCGGCCCCTCGTGCATCGTCGGGTCGAAGAACTCCTCGTCGCTCGGGCCCGCGCGCACGAAGGCGACATCGCTGCCGATGATCTCCGCCCCCTCCGAGGAATCAACGGCCACTTCGTAGGTGCCGGCTTCGCTGCTGACGAAGGTCCCTCGGTAGAGCCCGTCGCGTTCGCCGGTCCACTCGAGGGGGACGTCGATCGTGCCGCCGTTCGGGCGTGTCACGTGCGCCGTCACGCCGGCGTCGTTCAGTTCAACGTGGGCCTTGTCCACGACCGTTGCTTCCAGCGTGACCGCTTCGCCAGGCTCCACGCGTTCGGTGGTGGCGCGCGCCTCCACGACACCGGGCACGCCGTTGACGAGCCATCGCAGCATCTGGCGCCAGTAGTTTTCGTGGGTCAGATCCTCGAGCCCAATACTCGCGTGCATCTGCCACTGCCACGTGTCCTGCAGGGTGAGCGCGACCGCCTTGCCCAGGCCGTACTGGTGCCATGTCAGGACGGGCTGCTCGCGTCCGCGCTCATCGGTGCCGGTGAGGAGGACGAGCGCGGCTGGCTTTGGCGTGAGCGGCGCATTGACGCTCGTCACCTGCGGAAGGTCGCGCCAGCGGGCGGCCGACGCCGCTTCGGTCGCCGCAATCTGTGTCGAGGCGTGGGTCTCGCCGGCGCGCGTCGGCAGCACCTGCAACCGCGCCAGGTCCGCCGGCTCGGAGGCGCGCGTACCCGGATCGATCGTGAGCGGCAGCGCGTCCGCAACGGGCGTACCGCCGTAGCCACCTTCACCGAACGACCGCGCGCCGCCGATCATCAGCAGCCCGCCGCCTCGGCGGTCGACGAAGTCCGCAATCATCTGGAGCTGATCGCCCGTGAACGCCCCGGCTTCGATGCTGCCGAGAATCAGGGCGCGATAGGAAAAAAGCTCCTCGCGCGTTCTCGGAAAACCGCCAAGCAGCTCGTCGGAATCGTCGACTTGGAGACGCAGGAACTTGTTGTCGGCCGTCCGCTGCAACACGACGACCCGGAGATTCTCGTCGTCGGCGACCGCTCGGCGAAGGAACTTCATTTCGAACCGCGGTTCGCCCTCGAAATAGAGAATCCTCTCCCGGCCGTCGCGAACGTCGATGAGCGTCTCGCGCACGTTGTTCTGGGTGATCATCTCGTCCGGCAGCGGCGCCACGCGGAACTTGAACAGGCGCGGCCCCGCCTCGGTCGCCGCCGCGCGCACCTGCGCCGTGGCCGGGCTGCCGTCCGCGGGCAATTGCAGCTCCTCGGAGCCCACGATGCGTCCCTCGTCCTCAACGTAGACGGTGACCGTCCTCCCGGCATAGCCGGTCTGCGTGACGACGACGTCCACGAGCAGCGAGGCATCCTTCAGGACCGCACGCGGCGTGCTGACGCGATCGATCTGGATATCGCGCGGTAATCGCGGACTGCCAACGCCGACCGTATACACGGGAAGCTGCTCGGCCTTCAACCCGAGCAGCGCATCAGTCAGCGACGCATCGCTCGTGTCGGCGCCGTCGGAGACGAGCACCATGCCCGACACCGGCAGGCCCGCGAGCTCCTCGCGCGCGCCGTCGAGCGCGGCGCCGAGACGCGTCTGCGAACCGCTGAAGCTGAGGTCACCCGCCGACTCGAGGCGTTCGGCCGTCGACGAAAACCGGAACACTCGGACCAGGAACCGATCCGACAGCGCGCTCATCAGGGGGCTGTCGGGAGTGCCGAACTGCTCCGTCAGAAACGCGCCGCGCGCCTGATCCCCCCAGTCCGGAATCTGCATGCTGCGAGAGTCGTCCAGGAGCACCGCCACGACGTTCTGCTGCGGAACCGCCGCGCGGACGATCAGTGTCGGGCGGAAGAGGCAGAACAGCACGAGGGCCAGTGCTGCCATGCGCAGCGCAGTCAGCACGATGCGATCGCGCATCCGTCCCTTGCCGCGCACGCTCTGGTACGTGATGACCGCCGCGACCATGATGGCGCCGACCAGGGCCGCGGCCACCAGCGACCCGGTCGTGACGTCGAAGCGAAACTCGCCCTGCTGGAAGACGATCAGCCGGTGGCTGAACAGTGTTTGAAAAAGACCGTCGAACAACTGGTGTCCCCCGTATGAAGCCGATTACGGTGAGCGCCGATCATACACGCTGGGCTATCGTACTTTGCAACCCCGACCGGTTCAAAGGCGCAAGATTCCGCCGGCCTAGGGGTTCCGTTCAAAAAGGTCTCTACGTTCGCCGGGGGTCAGGCCGAAAGGCCAGCGTCTAGGGCCCAGAACCTTCGTACAACTCGAGAAACGCGTAGCACTCGTACTCGAGGAGCCGGACGCCGGGCTCCTTGTGGCGGTAGAGCGTCATGCTCATCTTCCAAGGCCGGCTGAAGACCTTGGGATCCTCGATGGTGGCTTCGTAGAGCAGGTGATCGGGGCCAGTCGGCGTGTAGCGCTCGACGACGTGCAACGCCTCGCTGTGGTAGTTCCCCGATCGATCGAACCGCGTCTGATCCGTGAAGTGGATCACGTCGACCACCAGCGTGTCCCCGTCCCACCGGCCGCGCGAGTCCCCCATGTACCACTCAATCTGCACGGGTGGATGGGAGCTGTCCATGCGGACGTTCCTAACCGTGTGCGCGTACTCCGAGACGATCGTGACCTGCTGCGGCGTCTGGAAAATCTGCACCGGATACGGCATGTACATGATCCGCGGCACGCCGACCATGTGGCACTTGGCCTCTGGATCCTCGGTCGTCCGGTTGTTGAAGTTCTCGCGGCGTCTCGCCAGCGCCGACGGCAGGTACGGCAGCTCGTTGCCCTCCACGACGCCCTGTCCCGCGGGCACGCCCAGGCTGGCGCCATGGTCTTGAATGTCCCACACAGCCGTGTTGAGCGCCTGCCAGATGCCCTACAGATCCGGTCGGCCGTCCGGCGTGCGGGCTGCCGTGTAGGCCTGCGCCGGCGTCTGGGCCAGGCCCTCGCCGGGCTGGAGCACCAGGAGGGCTGCAACTCCAGAAAATGCGGCGACGGACGCCGAACGGATCAGCCGGCTCGTCACTGAGCGCGATCCCACCACACGGCCTTAGTTGGACTCCGACGGCGCCGTGCCGGCGAAGAGCCTCCGGCCGTCGGGCAGCGTGACCTCGGTCGCCCCCAGCGTCTGCGAACCGTCCAGAGCGGCAAACCCGGTGACGCTGACCGTCGCGCCAACGGGAAGATCGTCGCGCTGCCAGCCTCGCCGGTAGAGCGAGTTGACGGCACCGAACTCGATCGCCCACGGCTGCACCTCACCCTGCTCGTCCGTCACGTCGATGTACAGCCAGGAGTGCGGGTTCCTGAATTCCATCCTGGAGATGGATCCCACGACGGTGACGGAGTTGTTCATGTCGAACTCCGCGGCAATGGAGTGATGCGCGCGCGCCGGCTCGGCAGCCAGTAGACTCAGGGCGGCCATCACGACTCCGACCGCGAACAGCGTGGCTCTCATCGGGCTCCCTCCCGGGCTTCCCACGCGCTTCTCAGCTCCCGGGCCTCGGCCGCGGTGATGCCCGGATAGATGTCGAACCTGGCTCGAAAGTGGCTCATGCTCAAGTCATTGCCCTCGTAGCAGGCCTCCTCCCACAGCTCGGTCCCCTGCTGCTCGTTGCGTCTGAACGCGATCGCAATCGTGAAGGGCCGCGTGTAGACGTTCGGGTCATCGATCGTGGCCTGGTAGTGCAGCGTGTTGGCGTCGACCATCGTGAGCCGTTCGACCACCTCCGCCTCTTCGGTGTAGAAGCGCCCTCTCTGGTCGAGATACGGCCGGGCGTTCTGATTCGTCGTCTCGATGACCAGCGTGTTGCCCTCCCAGCGGCCGAGTGAATCGCCCTGCCAGAGGAGGATGTCCGGCCCGATGTGCGGACGGCCGTCGAGCGGAATGATGCGGACACCGTGCGCCTCCTCGGAGAGCACGGCGAGGTGGTCGCCGGTCTGCAGGAACTGATAGAGCCCCGTCATGTACATGGTGACCGGCACGCCCGACTGGAAGCACGCGGCGTTGTGGTGCAGGTACCGCTCCGCGTTCTCCCTCCGCCGTTCGTCGGCCCACGGCTGCATCGGCACAAGCCCGTCAGCGGGATCCACGACGGCGCTCGGCCCACCCGAATCGTCGGGCGTCCGCACGTGCGCCTCGAGGCTCTCGTGCGCCGAGGCCCTCCGGCGCCAGAAACCACTGAAGTCGGGCTGGCCGCTCGCCGTACGCGGCGGCGTGAAGGTCTTCATCGCGGCTGTCGCACACGCGTGGAACGCCGCATGGGCGTTGTCGGGACACACGGACTGCGCGGGGGCCTGCGCTGCCGACGCCGGGGGCAGCGCCCAAGCAATGATCACGACCGCTCCCGCCACCACGAGGCCAAAGAACCGGCTGCTCACCTGGCACCTCCTGAACGAAGGCTAGCCCGCGTCCCCGAGCGCGTCAACGAGAAACGTGAACGCAACTGACAAATGTGATCGACTGACGTGTTCGATGGCCATACGGGTGTGGACGCCGACGGCGGGCGAACCTGATGTCGTCAATGCGTCATGGCGTAGAGCAGGACGTTGATGCCGAGCGCGTAACCGTCTGGCGAGAACTGATAGAAGAAGCCGGGATCCTCGCCCTCACGCTCCCACGAATCCGCGATATCCGTGTTGTGCGTCATGGCAATCATGATCCGGCCGTGCGCATCCCGGATCGCGCGGAAGTGGGCGTCACGGCTGTCGGCGCCTCGCTCGGAGGTCTCACGGCCGCGCGACCTGCGCCAGAAGCCGATGTTCGTGATCTGCGGCACCTCGGTGACAACGAACTGGCTGCTGAAGATCGGGTCGTCGAGGGGGACGTCCGTGATGGGGTACTCCGATGGCGGGAGCACCTTCGCCATCTCGCGCGTCCACTGCTGCCACGCCGCCGTCCCCCAGAAATCGTCCACCCACAGGAACCCGCCCTTGAGCAGATAGAGGCGAAGGTGTTCGGCCTCGGCGGCGCTCAGGCCGATCGTGCCGACATCCGACGCCATCGTCAGTGGACACTCGAACAGTGACGGGTCGGTGAGGCGGACGACGTAGTGGGTTGGCTCGCGTTTCCTGTCAAAGGGCACGGGGGTCTTGGTCAGTTCCGAGAGGCGGATCATCAGGTTGATCTCGCCGTACGGGTAATCGGTTCGCCACCCTCCGCCCGAGCGTTCGCGCCGGACGCTCGTGTACAGAATCCGGCAAAACGAAAACGCGCGGTCCTCCCGCAACGCCGGCGGGAAGCGCGCCTCGGCATTCCGGCCGCCCCTGGATCGCAAGCCGAACTGGGCGTACGCCGCACCGGCCGACACCAGCAGGACGGCAACGACCACCAAGGCCTGAACCTTGCGAACGTTCGGCACTCTTGCGAACCTCTTGAGCAGAACCTGTCGAACCAGTCGATGTCGAGCTCTCTTAACCAAGCAGCCCGAACACCAGCCCGATCAAGGTGAACCGAACAGCATGATACCCGCCATTGATGACGATGAGCGCCGCGGACCGTCCCTCGAATAGGTAGTTCGTCGCGAGTGCCGTGGCCACCCAGCAGAGCCCGGCTCCGGCGCCAGCGACGATCGAGAATGCGCGTCCAGGATTCGGGCCCACGTACAGGCCGAACACATAGGACGCAATCAGACCGAGTACGAACGCGGCCCCATACGTTTTCGCCGGGCTAAAATCCTTCCGGATCTCCTCTGCCGTCATCCCGACCGCCGCCATCCATCGCTTGCCGAACAGGGGCCCGTACCAGAGCGCGCCAAGGACGAATCCGAGCACGGTGGCAACCAACGTCGCCACAAGTGATACTGCGGGCATCTGCTTCTCCTTCGTCGGGCCCGACTCGCGGCGCCCGGTGGACGTACTGTGCGCCGGATGCTAGCACAGCGGTTTCGGACCGGTCGCCGGAAGCGTCTGTGTAACCCGCGCAACCTTTGATATGGTGATCGGCATGCGATTCAACAGACTGGTGCTCCGCAGATTCGTAGTCGTCGCGTTCGTCGCACTCGTCGCCACGGCCGGTGCATGCTCCAGAGGCCCCCTCGACGGAGAGGCGCCTGGCGCATCGTCCGGCGTGGCGCCATCCACTGAAGGCGGTGAGCGGCGGTACCTGCTCGAGCGCGTGGACGACGCGGCGGTGGTGCAGTTGTACGCCGATGGATTCGCCTCGCTGCCGCTCGGCGAGAAGACGCTCATCTGGCACCTGTCTCTGGCGACGCTGGCCGGCCGCGACATCTACATCGATCAGAAGCACCGGGACGCGCTCGAAATGCGCGGTGTCATCGAGCAGATCGTGGCGCACCCACAGGATGTCGACGCCGCAGCGCTCGGCGAGATCCAGCGCTACACCAAGCTTTTCTGGATCAACAACGGCCCGTACAACAACCTGACCGCGCGCAAATTTGCCCTGAACATCACGCCGCAGGCGCTGGCGGCCGCGGCGCAGGCCGCCTCCGCGGCCGGCGCTACGTTCGCGATGCGACAGGGTGAATTGCTCGACGAGAAGCTGGCGCGCCTGGGCCCGATGTTCTTCGATCCGGACGTCGATCCAATCGTGACGAACAAGACGCCCGGTCCCGGCTCGGACATCCTCACGGCCAGCGCGAACAACCTGTATCTTGGCGTCGGCATGGCGGACCTCGAGGGGGTCACCGAGGCACACGGCCTGAACTCCCGGCTGGTCAAGAGCGATGGGCGGCTCGTCGAAGAGATCTACAAGATCGACGGCCGGTATGGAGCGCAGATCCCCAGCATCGTCACACACCTCGAGGCGGCGATCCCCTACGCGACCCCGCCGATGGCCAAGGCGCTCGGTGCGTTGATTCAGTGGTACCGGACCGGCGAGGACGCCGACCGCGCGCAGTACGACATCGCATGGGTGCAGGACAAGGAGTCGCCGGTCGACACCATCAACGGGTTCATCGAGGTGTACATGGATCCGCGCGGCATCAAGGGCTCGTGGGAAGGTCTCGTCTTCTACGTGAACCAGGAAAAGACCGGACGCATTCGCCGGCTCGCGGCCGACGCGCAATGGTTCGAGGACCGGATGCCGTGGAACCCCGAGTACCGAAAGCCGAGCGTCACCGGCATCGTCGCCAACGCCATTGATGTCGTGGTCGAAGCCGGCGATTCCGGACCGGTTTCGCCGGTTGGCATCAACCTCCCCAACGATCAGCGGATCCGCGAGCAGTACGGGAGCAAGTCCATCTCACTCTCGAACGTCCGTGAGGCGTACGACAACGCAACGCCCGGAACGATGCGCAGCGAGTTTGCGTGGACGCCGGAGGAAGCCGAGCGCGGGGCGCGATTCGGGGCGCTTGGCGCCGAGCTCACCACCGACCTGCACGAAGTGCTCGGCCACGCGTCTGGACGTCAGAGGCCCGGGCTCGCGGGTACACCGCAGGAGCTCATCAAGGAGCACTTCTCCGCGCTCGAGGAAGGCCGCGCGGATCTCATAGCGCTGTACTTCCTGGCGGACCCGAGGATGGTGGAGCTCGGCATCATCCCCGCCGCCGATCACGACGCGGTGGTCCTCGCGGAGTACGAGGCGTACACACGCAATGCCCTCGTCCAGCTGCGGCGCATACGCGAGGGCACGCAGATCGAAGAAGACCACATGCGCAACCGGCAGATGGTTGTCCGCTGGCTGATGGCCAACACGTCGGCGATCGAAGAACGGACGCGCGACGGGAAACATTACCTGGTGGTGGTCGATCCCGTGGCCTTCCGTGAAGGCGTCGGGCGGCTGCTGGCCGAGGTGCAGCGGATCAAGTCCGAAGGCGACGCCGTCGCCGCCGCCGGACTGTTCGACGCCTACGGCATTCACTTCGACGCCGGGCTGCGGGACGAAGTGGTGACGCGGGTCGACGCGCTGGGGCTACCTTCCTACACGGGCTTCGTGATGCCGAAGCTGACGCCGGTCACCGCGTCCGATGGAACGATCACCGACGTAACGATCTCGTATCCGATGGACCTGACGGCGCAGATGCTGGAGTATTCAGGCGTCAGACAGTAAGCGCCTCGCCCCAAGCCCCACGGCCGACGTTTGGGGTCTAGTGTGACGAATAGACCTTCAGCTGACCGCGGCGATCGAACGACAGGACGTCATACGGGACCGGCCTGACGTTCGGCACTTCCATCCCGGGCGAACCGATCGGCATGCCAGGAACCGCGAGGCCGAGCACTGCGGGACGCTCCCTGAGCAACCGCCGCACGTCGGCGGCCGGCACATGTCCTTCGATCACGTAGCCGTCCACGGTCGCGGTGTGGCATGACCGCGCGGAACCCGGTACGTTGTGTGCGGCCTTGATCGCGCTGAGATCATCGAGGTTCATGACCCGCGTGCTGAAGCCGGCGGCCTCCAGATGCTGCACCCAGCTCGCGCAGCAGCCGCAGGTCGACAACTTGTACACCTGCACGATCGGGCCCTGAGGCGCCGGACGCTGCGCCGACGCCGCTCCGGCCGTTGAAACGGCGGCGGTCACCAAGGCTATCGCCAGTACTCGACTCACCATCTGTTTGTTCCCTTCATCAATCGTCTGCTCCCGCTGTCTCCGGCTGCCGTCGCTGCGGACCGCGCGGCATGTCGTCGCCGGTAAATCGCGGCAGCGGCTCGTCACGCATCGCGAGGTGATACACGGCGCCCGCAATGACGATCGCCGATTTCTTCACGTCCTCTTCAACGATCCGCTCGTAGGTGTCGAGGTTGGTGTGCCACGTGTAGGACCCGTACTGAATCGGGTCCTGGAGCACCGAGATCCCAGGCAGACCAGCCTCGTTGAACGAGGTGTGATCCGATCCTCCGCGCCGGCGGCTCCGCGTCGTGGTGGCGCCAAGCATACCGAGATCGTTGAAGGGCGCGAGCGCCTCGTGCAGGATCGTGCCGGCGGTGGGCGGACCGAAAACGGTCATGGCACGCGCACGCCCAGTGCCCGAGTCGATGTTGAAATAGCCGGCGAAGCTGTCGAAGGCCGGCTTCGGCTCCTCAGCCGTGCCGAAGTGCTCCTTGATGTACGCCTGCGATCCGAGTAGTCCCTGCTCCTCGCCGCTCCAGAGGGCGACGCGAATCGTGCGTCGCGGCTGCGCGCCGGTCGCGGTCAGGATGCGCGCCACCTCCATCATCACCGCGCACCCGATCGCATTGTCGGTCGCGCCCGTGCCTGCGTGCCACGAATCGAGGTGCCCTCCAAGCATCACGACTTCACCGGCCCTGTCGCTGCCGGGAATCTCGGCGATGACGTTGTAGCTCGTCCGCCCTTCGGGATGCGTGCGGTTGACGATGTCGAACTCGAGCTCGACATCGCGGCTGCCAGCCAGCAGGCGCCAGACGCGGCCGTAATCTTCGTTTCGCATCACGACGGTGGGCGGCGCCTTCGCCACGTCGTAGGTCCCGTTGCTGAACGCCCGGATCTGGCCATGGTCGCGGCCTGCGCCGTTGATCCGCACCAAAGCACCGCTCTCGACCAGAAACTGATTGAGCTGCTCCTGGATCTGCCTGTTCGTCAGCGGGCGCGCGTCCCGCTGCTGCTGTTCTTGCTGTCGTTGTTGCTGCTGCCGTGGCGGCCGGGCTGCCGCGGGGGCGGCGTTCAACCGCGCCAGCACGGCCGCGTCATCGCGCCGCAGCGCCGGCGTGCTGAACGTGACGAGCACCTGGCGCGGCGCACCGACCAGGACGATCTTGCCCTGCACGGCATCCTTCAGTGGTTCCAGGTGAGCGGTAAGCACGTCGCGCGTCGTCGGACGCTCCGGGAGCGTCATCTGCAACGCCTGCCCCTTCACGACGCCGCTCGTGCCCGGGGTCCAGGCGAGCACCTCGGCCACGAGCGCGTCGCTCACGGGCGACACGATATGCGCCGTCAGCCGCTCGTTCGTCCATCCCGGGTGGCCGAAGTCCCAGGGCTCGAGCCGCCCCTCCTTCAGGCCCCACGCGTGCATCTGCTCGATCGCCCACTCGCCAGCCGCCTTCAGGTTCGGCGAACCTGTGAGCCTCGGGCCGTACACGTCAGTGAGGACGTGCAGCGTCTCCAGAATCTGGGAGTTGACCATGCCCTCCTGGCGGATCTTCCAGAACATGTCCTGGTCGATACGTTCCTGGGAGGCAACGGCAGCGCCAAGCAGCATCACCAGCACGCCCGGCACGAAAAGCGACGTTCTGCGCATGAGAGCGATCTACGATACCACCGCTCGAGCAGGGCGCGCACTCCGACGTGCGGCCTACAGGTTGTCCAGATTGTCGATGGGAACGGGCGGTATCGAATCGGCCGGGGTAAATCCGAATATGGCGCTGTGAGAAATACAGTTCCGCCTCCAGGCTCCGGATGATCGTGTCGGCTTTTCGAAATCCGTGCTGCTCCCCTTCGAAGGCGAGATAGGCAACGGGCAGCCCCTTGGCCCGCACGGCGTCGGCCATCATCTGCGACTGATTGGGCGGGACGACCCTGTCCTCAAGGCCCTGGAACAGAATGAGAGGGCACGCGAGCTTGTCGATCGCGTGAACGGGCGAACGCGCGCGATACGTCGCCTTCGCCGCCGGGTAGGGACCAACCAGGCTGTCCGCGTAACGCGACTCGAACTTGTGTGTGTCGAGCGCGAGCACCTCGAGGTCGCTGACGCCGTAATAGCTCGCTCCTGCCTTGAACGCCTCGGGGTAAAACGTCAGCGCCGCCAGCGTTGTATATCCTCCGGCGCTGCCGCCGCGAATAGCGGCTCGATCGCCGTCGGCCATCCCCTGCGCGGCCAGGAACTGGGCGGCGGCAATCACGTCGGCGACGTCAACCCGCCCCCATTGGCCGTTGAGCCGCTGCCGGTAGGCGCGGCCATACCCTGAGCTGCCGCCGTAATTCACGTCGGCGACCGCGAAGCCACGGCTCGTCCAGTACTGGATCTGCAGGTCCAGCGTCGGCCGCGCCGCCGATGTGGGGCCGCCGTGGCTGATGACCACGAGCGGCGGCTTCTCTCCGGGCGGTACGGCGAAGTTCCTGTTGCGCGGCGGATAGTAGAAGGTGTGCGCTGTCTGCCCGCCGGTCGTCGGGAACTGGACCGCCTCCGCCATCGAGACGTCGCCGGCGTCGAGCTGCACCGAGGAGGCGGTGCGGAGCGTGTCGACGGTACCCGAAGCGAGATCGATCAGGACCACCGCGTCCGGCTGCGTGGACGATCCCGCAACGAGCACGGCATGCGTGGCGCTCGCCGCGATCCACTCGTGCGGCTGCACGTGGATCGCAACGTCGGTCAGCACGTTGTTCCGCAGGTCAATCGTGGCCAGGTGCCATCGGCCGGCGCGCGTGTACGACACCACAAGCCTCGACGGGCCAGCACACGCCCAGATGGAGGTGCCGAACACCCACTGCGGACGACCGAACTCCGCGTTCACGACACTCGGGTCGCTGGTCACGTGTCGATCGGTCGGATCAGTCGGGCCGGTCGCGGCGCGATAGATCTTCCACCAGCCATCGCGATCGCTCACGTAGTACAGCGTGCCGTCGGGTGACCATCCTGGCTGATAGATCGATTCGTCCGGCCCGCCGGCGACGCGCACGGGTGCCTCGAGCCCTCCGTCCGCGCCGACCTGCGCAACCCACAGCTCGGTGCCGTCCCACGGCATGGAGGGGTGATTCCACGACAGCCACACGAGCCTCGAGCCGTCGGGGCTCAGACGCGGCGTCGAGTAGAAGTCCGCGCCAGAGGCGAGCACGCGGCCGGCGTCGCGTGGACTCTCGTCGAGTCCGGCTTCAGGGGAACCGATAGGAATACTGACGAGGGCATTGACCGGCTCACGGCCTTCCTGCGTGTGGTCTTCGCGCACGCAGATCAGACACCGGCCACGAGTATCGATCTCGAAGTCGGTGTAGCACCACGCGCCCGGAGGCGTCACCGGCCGGGCAATTGCGTCACTGATGCGATACACACGCTGATCGGCAAAGTTCGCGCAATAGACCGTACCGTGCGCAGCTATGTAGGCGGCGCCGCCGTACTCGTGCACGCGCGAGCGCACGTTGATGTCGGGGGGCGTGACCTCCGCGATCCCGCCGTCCGGCGTGCGTTTCACCAGCGCAGAGCGTCCGCCCTCCTGCGGACGGCCCTCCAGCCAGTAGATGTCCTCGCCGTCGAGCGACACGCCGCCAAGGCGCAGTCCGCCGGCTGCCACGTCCCCGGCGGAGAGCGGCGACGCCCAGGTTCCGCACGGGGCAACGCGGGACACGCCTAACTTCCGTCGCGAATCACGCGACACGACTCGATATCGAACGTGACCTCGCCGACAGTCATCCGCGTCTGGTCGCGCAACCCTGAGGCAAACTGCACAAACCGGTAGACATCCGCAAAGTTGCTCGCCAGGCCGAGCGACACCCGGATAGCTCCCGCGCTCTTGCCGCCGCGGTGCGTGATGATCTGAAGAAACCGCGGCAGTGTCATGTCGGCACTTTCGCCCATCGCCGCCGCGATGTCCTCCTCCGTGAGCCCCTCGGCCGTTTCGCCGGCCCCGGGATTACAGAAGCAGCCGGTGCGTAGCGAGATGCGCTCCAGACTGGCGAGTTCCTCCACGCGCCGGTAATCGAGCAGGTGCCCGTCGGCGTCGTAGACATTCATCGTCACGGTGCCGCCACGCGCTGCCGTGGTCACCGGCCCGTAGATGCGCACCATGTGACGACCGTTGGTGTGCCGCAGATCGAGCAACTGCGTCAACAGCCAGTCGGTCAGGCAACGGATGCGCGTCTGGATCGTCTCGATACCGACCGATGCGAGGTGCCGCAGGCCGATCTCTACGGCCGGAATCGCCAGATAGTTCAGCGTGCCGTCCTCGAAGCCGGCTTCACCGGGCGTCAGGAGGTGCCGCCGGCCCTGGACCGTGGCGAAGTTCACCGTGCCGCCGGCAAACCAGGGACGCCGCAGCTTCGAGAGCGCCGCATGGCGGACGAGCAGACACCCAACGCCGGTCGGATACCCGAACATCTTGTAGAACGAGACGCTGGCGAAGTCGGGTTTCACTGCGCGCAGGTCGAGCCGGTTGGCCGGGACATACGCCGCGGCGTCCAACAGTACGTCCCACCCGGCGGCATGAGCCTCCTCCACGCACTCGAGCGGGTGCACGATGCCGGAAAAGTTCGACTGGGCGGGATACGCAAATAAATTGTCCGCTGATGCATCGGCGCCGGCGAAGAGTTCGCCAAGACGCGCGCGATCAATCCGGAGTTCCGGCGTGGTAAGCGGCGCGTACACCACCGAGGCGCCCTTCGCATACGCGTACTCGCGAATGCCGTTCGCCGAATTGTGGTTATCAACGGTGAGCAGGTAAGAGCCGCCCGGGGCGAACGGATATGACTCGCCCACCTGCTTGAGCGCAGCGGTCGCGTTCTGCGTGAAGATGGCCGTGTAGTCCTCGCCGGCATTGAACCACGCCAGCACCGCTCGCCGGGCCTGCTCGACCAGCGTCGTCATCGCGGACGAGGTGAGGTTCGCGGAGTGCGGGTTGCCGAGGACGGCCTGGCTCAGCAACTCGACATGTTCACGGATCTGCGACTCCGCGTGAAGCCCGCCGCCCGTGTAGTCGAGGTACACGTGGCGCTGGGTATCGAGCCGCCGGTACTCCGATGCGCGCAGCGCGTCCAGCGCACTCGTGCGTTCGTACTCGGGATAGGCCTTGAGGAACGCGGCGTACGCCGCGCGCTCGGCGCCGACGTCAGCCAGGGAAGACGGTTGACTCACTGGTTCATTATGGCCGGGCAGGGAGGCCCGATGGGTCTTCTTCAAACGCCCAGACTTCAGCCGGGCCGTTCTTGCGCCTCAACCGCACCGACGTTTCAGTACTGGCGGAAGGTAAGGTTGAATCGCCCCTCGATGCCGAGCGCCGACGGCGCCGTGTGCGGCAGGATGCGCGACACGCCATGATAGCGGAGGCGTGCGGCTCCGCCGAAGACGAACGCGTCGCCTGATTCGAGCGAGATAGTGTCCACCGGATCGCGGCGGCGTACCCCACCGAAGAGAAACCGCGCGGTGTCACCGATCGAGATCGAGACCACCGGCAGTCCCGCACCGATTGACGCCGGGCTTTCGTCCTTGTCCTGATGCAGGCCCATCCGGCCATCCGATCCGTACCAGTTCATGAGGCAGATGTCGGGCCGGAACGTGAACCCGGCCTCCAGCGCGATCCGCGTGGCCAGCGTCGCGAACGTCTCGGGGACCGGCGCGACTGGCGACCCGTCGTAATCGGCCCTCGTCTCTTCGTACCTGTACGTGAGCGGGTTCCAGTGGCGGCCGAGGCACACCATGCGGACGCGCATCTTGCCGCCGCCGCGCACGGTGGGCACGTATCCGCCGGCGGGACCGTCCATGATGTCGCGGCAACGGGCGGCGAGCGCCCGTTGTTCGTCGAGCGGGAGGTACTGCTTCAGCCACGCCACGCCCGGCAGCGCGATGACCATTCCTGCTTCATGATAGCTGTGCCGGGGGCGCCTGCTCGACGGCGCCAGAGGAGTATGCTGTGTCTAAGAGGCTCTGACCGTGGATCCTTCTGAATTCGACGTTGAGAAGACGCCGGCACCACCCTCCGACGAACGGCCACCGCGCTCGCCCACACCGTGGCTCGTCGGCGCGGCGGCGGTGTTGGCGGTCGGAATGGTGGTCTGGTACTTTGTGTCGGGACGTCAGGCGGAGGAGCCTGCGCCCGAGCAGCCTCCGATTGCCACTGCCGCCGCCCCGCCAACGACCACGCCGTTCGGGCTCTGCGCGACGACCGACGCCGTCGACGCCGTAGTTCTTCCGTCGCTGGACGACAGCGATAGGCTGGTGGGCGCACTCACTAGAACGCTGTCGGCGCACCCACGAGTGACCGCGTGGCTTGCCACCGACGGCCTCATCCGTAATTTCACGGTGATCGTCGAGAACATCGGCAGCGGAGCGGGCCCGGCGGTGCACCTCAGTACACTTCGGCCTGACGGCGCGTTCCGCGTGACCGGTGAAGGCCAAGGGCTGTTCCTGGATCCTCGGAGCTATGTGCGGTATGCACCGATCGCCGCGGCCGTCGACTCGGTGGACGTCCAAGCTGCCGCGCGACTCTGCGGAACGCTGAAGCCACGCCTCGACGAGGCCTACGACGAGCTGGGGCGCGGAGGATCGTTCAACGGCGCTCTGGAACGAGCGATCGTGGCCTTGCTTCGCACACCCGCGCTGGGCGCGGACGTGCGTCTCGTACCAAGCGAAGCCGCGTACACCTTTAGAGACGAGGCACTTGAGAGCCTGACGCCAGCTCAGAAGCACCTGGCGCGGATGGGGGCCCGCAACACACGCCTGATTCAGGACAAGTTGCGGCAGATCGCGCTGGCGATCGGAATTCCTCGCGCGCGATTGCCTGAGTAGCCCGGCAGCGGTCGTCGTCAGCGCCGGCCGTCGTACCACGAGAAGCACTCCTCCGCGCTCCTCAACGTGCGCCCCCGCCGGACAACCGTTCGTGTGATGAATCGCAGCGCCTCGCGCCAGGTGTAGAGGCGCGCTTTCCGCGCGCTGGTCTGGAGCGGATGGCGGCACAGAATCTCAATCGTCCTTCCGTGTCGACGAGCGATGCGTTTCAGGCGCCGAAACAGATCGATCTCCTCGGTGGCGTACAGCTCCTGACTGAACCCCCCGGCCTCACGGAACACCGTCGCCTCACAGAACACGAACGACCCTGCGGCCCATCGCGCGCGCCTGCTGATCGCGTTCCAGCTCCACCCGAGGAACGCCACACCACGGCTGGGCGTGTCGAAACAGATCGTGCTGCCGCCGGCGATGCACCGGCCCTCCTCGATCACACGTAGGACATCGGTAAAGAGCCCACGACTGGGACGGGAATCCGCATCCACGAAGATCAACCAGTCGCCCGTCGCGCGCGCCGCGCCCCTGTTGCGGGCGCGTGAAATCTGATTGATCGGCTCGAAGACGACCTGCGCGCCCTCCTCGCGCGCGATGGCGGCGGTCCGGTCTGTCGAATTGTTGTCGCAGACGATGAGCTCCGACGACCATCCCGCGGCGCCCAGGACCTCGGTCGCCTGGCGAATGCTCCGCAGCGACGCCGTGAGACCTTCTTCCTCGTTGAAGGCCGGGACGATGACCGACGCTCTCATCACGCGCGGGTGGGGTGGTGCGCGCGTCGGCCGCGCGCGCCCGATGCGACGAACAGCGACAGCAGGAAGCTCACCACAGAGACCACGAACGCGCCGAGAAAGGCGGCGCCGAAGCCCTCCACGTGAAAACCCAACGCCAGCGCGTTCGAGATCGCGCTCGTCAGCCACAGCATCAACGCGTTCAGCACGAAGGTGAACAGCCCGAGCGTGACCACGAGCAGCGGCAGCGTCAGCACCGCCAGGACGGGCCGCACGGACACGTTGATCACGCCGAACACGAGGGCCACTGCAAAGAGCAGCCGCCAGTCGCCATCGAACGAAATGCCCGGCACGACCGGAGTCGCCACCCACAACGCGGCGGCATTGATCAACAGGCGCCAGATGATCAGCACGGTGCCTGCCCGCCTCTCACCGCACCTCGATCGGGGCGAGACAGTCGGCGTCGGGGTTCGCGCGCAGCGGCAGCCATCGGCTGAAATTCCCGTCGATCCCCGCGACGATCAAGACGGGCGACAGCGCCGCGGGATCGAACAGCGAGGCGTCGGCGGCGGCGCGGCCGAGCGCCTCTGCCACTTGCTGCCGGAACTGGCCGAATGCCGGCGCGTCGAAGAGGATGAAGTAGACACCCCTGGTCGCCCCAGGCTCACTGATGCGTCGATGCGCCATGCACCGCGGCTCGAACGTTGCCGACTCGAGACCGGCCGAGCGAGCGAGATTCATGACAGCGTCCGCCGTGAGGATTCCGGCAAGCGCGCTTTCGAATTCGTTGCGCAGGAGGAGCGGTAACGAGGCCGGATTCGGATACCGGACGGACTCTCCTCCCCGCGCGAAAATCTGCCGCCCGAGAGGCGCCGCGAGCGGCTCGGGCGGCCTGAGCGCCAGCCACGAGCCCACCGCGTCGCGTTCCGGCTCGAGCACGAGGCTCCAGGGGGCCAGATCCTCGCGCGCGACGATAAACGGCGCCTCGCGGGCATCCTGAGCCGAGCGCACGAAGAGCACGGCGAACGCCCCGACGGCCGTCAGCCCGACTACGACCCTGGTGAACACAGATCGACCTGTCATGCCACTGTAGCGATGGTAACCCGATAGTATTAGTCCATCCCCTATGCCCAGCCTGATTGAAGCGATCGCCATCAAGCGCAAGATGTTCTTCGAATATGAAGGCGCACCGTATCACTGCCTCGACGTCGAGGTGTCGAAGCCGACGGCGCGCGGCGGCCAGACGCTGGTCCGCCTCAAGATGCGGAACCTCCTCACGCGCGGTGTCTTCGACAAGACGTTCAAGGCGGGCGACAAGTTCCGGGAGCCGGATCTCGTCGTGATATCGGCGTCGTACCTCTACGGCGATGGGGACGGCCACCACTTCATGGACCAGGAGACCTTCGAAACGCTGACACTGCAGCCGGACATGCTCGGCGGCGACCGCCTGCTGCTGGCCGACAACGTGATGGTCCAGATCCAGAAATTCAACGGCAATCCGATCGGGGTGCAGTTCCCGGTACTGGTGGAACTCGCCGTGACGTATACGGAGCCCGGCATCCGCGGCGATACCGCCAGCGGGGGCGTGACGAAGGTCGCCACGCTGGAAACAGGGCTCGAAATTCGCGTGCCGCTGTTCATCAAGGAAGGCGAGAAGGTCAAGGTCCACTCCGAGAGCAGGGAATTCGCGGGACGCGTCTGATCTCGCTACCAATCCGTCGGCGAGATAGCCGCGTGGCGTACACAAGAAGAGGCGGACCCGAGGGTCCGCCTCTTCTTCGTACTCAGCTATCAGGCCGCGTCGCGCTAGCCCGCCGCGCGCACGTACCTATTGAACCAGGCGACGGTGCTCGCCCAGGCCGCGTCGGCGGCCGCCTTGTTGTACCGCGCTGCCGACGAGTCGTTATTGAAGCCGTGACCCGCGCCCGGATAGATGTGTCCTTCGTACGTCACGCCGGCCGACTTGAGCGCTGCCTCGTATTCCGGCCACGCCATGACGAGCCGCGCGTCCTCGCCGCCGTGGTGCACGAGCACCGCGGCCTTGATGTTCGCCACGTCGGCTGCCGGCGGCGCGCCGCCGTAGTACGGCACCGCCGCGTGCAGGTCCTCGCCCATCCGGACGGCCAGCGCGTTGGAAACCCCGCCGCCAAAGCAGAAGCCGGTCACCCCGAGGCGCCCCGAACTGTCCGGCCGATTCTTCAGCCACACGGCTGCGGCATGGAGGTCCTCGCGCATCTTGGCGCGATCGACCTCACGGAACGCCGCTCCGCCCTTCTCATCATCACCGGGATAGCCTCCGACCGACGTCAGGCCGTCCGGCGCGAACGTCATGAAGTTCTCGAGCGCCAGGCGACGGGCGACATCCTCGATGTGCTGGTTGAGCCCTCGGTTTTCGTGGATGACCAGGATGGAGGGCACGCTCGGTGCCGGCTGCGACCGGGCGCACGAGCAGCCCCTCAATGCTGCCGTTGCCATTCGGCGACGGGACCGTGGCGCGCTCGGTCCTGATGCGGGCGTCGGTCGGCGACACCTGCTGCGCTGCCGCGTAGTTCGGCATCAACTGGTCGACGATGGCCGCGGCGGCCACGCCGGAGATCGCGACCTTTTTCACGCGATCGAAGAACGAGCGACGGTCGATCTCACCGTGAATGTAAAGGTTGTACGCGTCGATCGCCTCCCGAGGCAGCGGTTGATTCGTCGGTTCCATAGCGGTAGCTCCTCTTCAAAAAGTCGTCGGGATCAGGCGTGTCCGCGGAGGATACCACGGGGCACTGGCTGGAAGGCGCAGGGGCGGGCCAGCCAAGACACTAGTGTCCAGTCCGCCCCGCGATCGTGGGCTATCTGACGGGTCGGTATCTTCCCGTTACGCGCAACCGCTGGTCGTGCCGCAGTTTGTGCACTTGTAGCAGGAGCCGCTGCGAATCATCAGCGAGCCACACGTGGAGCAGGGCGGCGCGTCCTCCTGGTTCTGGATCGCGGCGAACTCGGAGGTCCTCGACGGGACCGTCGGCGGCCCGGCGGCCGCAGGCGTCGCCCCCCGGGAGGCCTGAAGGCTCTCGGCTACCTGACCGGCCACTGCAGAGGGCTTGTCTTCCGCAGACTCCTCGCGCAGGTTGACGCCGGCGCGGAACTGCGCCTCCGGCGACAGGAACTTCGAGGCCATCCACCGGAAGATGTAGTCGACGATCGACTTCGCGAACCGGACCTCTGGATTCTTGGTCATTCCCGACGGCTCGAAACGCGCGTGGCTGAACTTGTCGACCAGGACCTGCAGCGGCACGCCGTACTGCAGCGCGTAGGAGATGGCCTGCGCGAACGCATCGGCAAAGCCGGAAATCGTCGATCCCTCCTTCGCCATCGTCAGAAAGATCTCGCCCGGTGTCCCGTCGGCGAAGAGGCCCACGGTGATGTAGCCTTCGTGCCCGGCGATGTCGAACTTGTGCGTGAGCGAGTGCCGCTCGTCAGGCAGCCTCCGCCGCGCCGGCCGCTCGACCAGCTTCACGACCTCGTGTACGACCTCGTGTGGACGGGCCTGAAGGTCCGCCCCTGGACCCGCCGCCACGCCGCCACCGACGTTGTTCCGCGTGTCGGTCACGCCAGCCCTCGACGTATTGAGCGGCTGCGTCCGCTTGCTGCCATCGCGATAGATGGAGATCGCCTTGGCACCGAGGCGCCATGACTCGACGTAGGCCTCCTCGATCTCTTCGACCGTCGCGTCGCGCGGTACGTTGACGGTCTTGCTGATGGCGCCGGAGATAAACGGTTGCGTGGCGCCCATCATCCGGATATGGCCCATGTAGTGAATCGACCGATCGCCCTGCGCCGGCTTGAACGCGCAATCGAACACGGGCAGGTGCTCTTCCTTGAGGAATGGCGCGCCCTCGATCGTTTCGTGCTCGTCAATGAACTGGATGATCGCCTCGATCTCAGGCTTCGGGTAGCCGAGCTTTCCGAGCGCCATCGGCACCGTGCCGTTGACGATCTTCATCAGCCCGCCACCGACGAGCTTCTTGTACTTGACCAGCGCGATGTCCGGCTCGACGCCCGTGGTGTCGCAGTCCATCATGAAGCCGATGGTGCCGGTCGGCGCGAGCACGGTGGCCTGCGCGTTTCGGTAGCCGAAGTCCTCGCCGAGCTCCACCGCCTCGTCCCACGCCTGCTTCGCGCCCGCGTAGAGATCGGACGGCACGAACTTCGTGTTGATCTCGCAGACCGCGTCGCGATGCTTGCGCATCACGCGCAGGAACGGCTCGCGATTCTTGTCGTAGCCGCCAAACGAACCGCCATGATCCCGCGCGATCCGCGCCGACTGCGCGTACGCCTCACCGGTCATCACCGCCGTGACCGCCGACGCGTACACCCGCCCCTCGTCGCTGTCGTACGGTTGCCCGCGCGACATCAAGAGGGCGCCGAGGTTCGCATACCCGAGACCCAGCGGCCGGTACTCGTGGCTGTTCTTCTCAATGGCCTTGGTCGGATAGCTCGAGTTCGGGACGATGATCTCCTGCGCCGTAATGAGGGTGCGACAGGCCGACTTGAACGCCGCCACGTCGAACTCACCGTCGTCCTTCACGAACTTCATCAGGTTGATCGACGCCAGGTTGCACGCCGAATCGTCCAGAAACATGTACTCCGAGCAGGGGTTGCTCGCGTTGATCCGGCCGGTCTCCGGGCACGTGTGCCAGTCGTTGACCGTGGTGTCGAACTGCATCCCGGGGTCGCCGCACATCCAGGTCCCATCCGCGATCATCCGCATGAGATCGCGCGCCTTGTAGGTGTCCACGACCTCGCCGTTTCTTACCGCCTTCGTCTGCCACTCTTCGTCATCCAGCCCGGCTCGCATGAAGTCGTCTGTCACGCGTACGCTGTTGTTGGAGTTCTGGAAGAAGATCGACCCGTACGCAACGCCCGTGAACGAGCCGTCGTAGCCGGCGTCGATGAGCGCCCACGCCTTCTTCTCTTCCTCCACCTTGCACCTGATGAAGTCGACGATGTCGGGATGGTCGGCGTTGAGGATGACCATCTTGGCCGCTCGGCGCGTCTTGCCGCCCGATTTGATCACGCCGGCAAACGCGTCGTAGCCCTTCATGAACGAGACGGGCCCGCTGGCGGTGCCGCCGCCCGCCAACAGCTCCTTCGACGAGCGGATGGCGGAAAGGTTGCTGCCGGTGCCGGAGCCGAACTTGAACAGCATGCCCTCGGTCCTGGCCAGCGTCAGGATCGAGTCCATCGTGTCTTCCACGGCATTGATGAAGCACGCCGAGCACTGCGGCGCCTTCTCGAAGCCGCAGTTGAACCAGACAGGACTGTTGAACGCCGCTTTCTGGTACACGAGCAGGTGCTTCAACTCGCATGAAAACGACCGCAGCGCATCCTCGCTGGCAAAGTACTTCTGCTCACGCGCCCAGTGCGCGATCGCGTCGACCACGCGGCCGATCAGCTGCTTCACGCTGTACTCGCGCTCGGGCACCCCGAGCTGACCGCGGAAGTACTTGGACACGACGATGTTCGTGGCCTGCTGGGACCAGAATGCGGGGATCTCGACGTCGCGCTGCTCGAAGACGACCTTGCCCTTCTCGTTCCCGATCACGGCCGACCGGATCTCCCACTCGACCTCGTCGAACGGATCGACACCCGGCAGCGTGAAATAGCGGGGGAACTCCAGTCCCGGTGCAGTTGTCCCCATCGGCTCGGCGGCCTTTCGCCCGCGAGACGACTCGGGGTGGACCGGCGACGCGGGTGTCGCTTCTGCTGACTGTGTCTGCTGAGCAGATGCGGCAGCTTCGCGGGCAGGGCCTCTTTCCATGGTTCCTCCGAACGACGAATGCACCCACCCCGCCGGGCATTCGCGGCTTATTCTTCAATTGCGCTCTAGACGACTTGGGGGGATTCGTCTCGGCCTGGAGCTGGGAGGTCCGGCCTCACCTCTTCAAGCGCGAGCGCAAATATGCGCTTTGGCGATTGGCTTTGTCAATACAAAAACCACTATATGTAGCGCTTCTTCGTTAGGGCAGGCGCAATATCTGTGCTCTACTGGGCTGTTTTTGGCGCTCAGGCCGTCAGCGACCGATCGGTTCCCCCGCCAGCGTGGCGGCCTTCTCCGCACGCGTAGCGGCGCGGGTGCCTCGACTCGATGTTAGCCTGTCATTCTTGCCGTCACATCCATGACATTGAAGGGGTCTGACCCTCGAATCGTGGCCGTCGCCGAAGTGCTGCTCTGTTCGAGCGTCCCCACGCAGTTGCTGATCGGGGCGCTCCTCAGCGTGGCGGGGTGGCTACCGCTCGATGAGACGGGGCAGCTGTCACTCACCTTCGTGCTGGTGCTCTCGGTCGCCGACACGCTGCTCTTGATCGGTTTGATGGTCGCACTGACACGCGCTCATGGCGAGCACGTCGCCGATCTGTGGCTTGGTCACCGGCGCGTTACGCCCGAGGCGCTGTATGGCGCTCGGCTCATCCCGGTCGTGTTTCTCGTGGTCGTGGTGGTGCTGAACGTGTTGAGGATCGCGGCGCCGTGGCTGCACGACGTCCCGGTCAACCCGCTCGAGCAACTGGCCGGCACCCCGGGGCAGGCGGCCGCGTTGGCGGTGGTCGCGATCCTCGCAGGGGGCGTGCGGGAGGAGATGCAACGCGCGTTCCTGCTTCGTCGCTTCGAACAGCACCTCGGTGGCGCGGGCGTTGGCGTGGTGATCCTCAGCATCGGCTTCGGCCTCGGCCATATCGTCCAGGGGTGGGACGCGGTGATCACCACCGGCCTGCTGGGCGCGTTCTGGGCGGTGCTCTACCTTCGTCGGCGCAGCATCGTCGCGCCGCTGGTGAGCCACGCCGGATTCAACGCGCTGGAGGTGCTGCGGGTGGCGGTGTGGGGAGCATGACGGCGACCTCGCCGCGCGCCCGCAGGTCACGCGTCCATTGAGCGACGATCGAAGCGCGGCGCTCGGCGCCGGCGCGCTCGCGCGCGAGCGGTTCCGCCTGGGCGAAGGGCATCAATGTGCCGTTGCGCGTGAACTCGTCGGGGTGAATGCGATAGTACTGGGCGACTTCTTCCTCGGCGAGCTGTACGGTCGCGCCGAACCGCTGGTCGAGATACGCCTGGATCCGGAGATTATCGCGCGCAATGTCCCGGATGCGCGCTTCGTCGATGCCCGTGGATTCCATCACGGCGGCGAGCCGTGAACCGGCGCGCGCGAGCAGCGTGGCGGTCTCTCGAGCGACATCGGCGGCGGCCGGCTCCGGAGGCGCGAACCGTGCGACCTCGGCCAGGACCAGCCGCCGGCCGACCAGCGGCTCGATCGCCTCGATCTCACGCCCGTCCGCCGGCACCTCCACCACACCGAGGGCCACCGCAACCTTCACATCCGTCAGCGTGACGACCTCGCCATTCACCCGCGCGACGAAGCGATCCAGCAACTGCTGGGCGCCGAGCGACGAAGCCGCCGCCACAATCGCGGCAGTAGTGAGGGCCGCGGAAGCTCTGAGGCACCGAGACGCTTCGATCGGCGTTGCTGCACGCCACTCTGGCTCCGTGGCGCGTGGCCGCGAACGGTGCCTTCCCACGGTCAGAAGGCCTGGCCCAGCGAGATATGCAGCACGCTGCGCCGTTCGAGACGGCCCGGCGGCAGTTCGCGTCGATCGAGCTTGAAGCCGAGATCGATCCGAATCAGCCCGACGGGCGACTGGTATCGGAGCCCGACACCAGCGGCCGCGCGCAGCCGGCCGAAATCAAGATCGGTTGCGCGCGGAAACACATTGCCGGCATCGAGGAAGCCCACAGCGCCGATGCCCGCGATCACGTCGGCTCGAAGCTCCGCGTTGAGCACGATGAGCCCATTGCCGCCCGTCGGAAAGCCTGAGGGGCTGATCGTCTCATCGGTGCCCAGTCGATCGAGAGCAAACCCCCGCACCGTCGTGTCGCCGCCGGCAAAAAAACGCTCGCTGGCGGGCAGATCCTGCACAACATCCACGATCGAGCCGCCGTCGGGTGCCAGAATCGGCTCGTCATCAGGGCCCAGCCGCACCACCTGGCGCTGGAAGCCATGGGCTGCGCCCACGCGCGCGCCGACCGCGAGGACGATTCGCCGGGCCGTCGGCACCCGATAAAACCCGTATCCCTGTACAAACGTCTTGGTAAACCCGACCTCCGAACCGATTCCGCGTGCCGCGAGCTCACCATCCATGATCACGAACACACCGGTGTCCGGGTCGACAACGTCGTCACGCGTGTCCCGGATCGCCGATACGGAGAACTTCGAAATGCGCAGCTGCGGGAATACGCGGTCGATGAGCGGTTTCTCGGCCTCCGTGAAGCGCTCGTCGAACAGCCGGGTGTGCCGGTAGGAGTACCGCATCGCCAGGCTGTAGGGCTGGCTGAAGCGGAAGCCCGTCTCGGCTCGGGCTTCCCGCGTGATGAAGTTGAAGCTCGACCGAATTGCCTGGTCCAGGATGCCGGTCACCAGCACATCGGCTGGCATGTTGAAGACCCTCGGCTCGCGGTACGTCCCGAAGACGCGATACTCGTTGAAGCCGTAGGTGCCTCCGGCCACGGGGATGCCGGTGAGGCTTCCGCTATCTGGCAACACCGCGTCACGCGAACGGAGGCTGACGCGCGCGAACAGGTTCACCGCGCGATTCTTGCCCCAGAGGTTGCGGCGGCCCACTTCGAAGAACCCGCGGGGCGCCACCTCGAAGCGCTCCTCGGCCTGACCGCCTTCGCCCGTCGGCCGCAGGCGCGTGCCGCCCTCGAGGCCGCCCCCGAATCCAATCGTCGTCGGCGGCGCCTCCTCTACCTGCACGAGCACGTCGCGACGCGGTTCGCCGCCGTGGCGCAACTCTTCGACCGCAACCCGCCGGAACAGTCCGAGCGCCACCAGGCGCTGCTGGGTCTCGATCCGCGCCGAGTACCCGAGGGGCTCGCCGGGCCTCAGCAGCAGCTCGCGTTCGATGATCTCGGTGCTCGTGCGCTCGTTGCCCACGATGATCACGCGGTCGACGAGCACTTGAGGGCCTTCGCTGATCGCAAAGCTGATATCCGCGCGGGTGTCGTTCTCGAACAGTGCTACGCCGGGTTCGATGACCACACTCTCGTACCCCCGGTTGCGATATTCGAGGTCGATGCGACCCCAATCGCTCGCGACGTCGATCTCTGAATACGGGCGACCGGGCGCCGCGATCATCAGCGCCTGTAGCTCCCCCTCTGCAAGCACCGCGTTGCCGTCGAACGACACCGACCCGACGAGCGTCCGCGGTCCCTCGACCAACGTGAACCGGACGTCCACGGGGCGATCGCCTCCGGCGATATCATTCGGCAGCTCCACCGCCATGGCCCGCACGGCAGCGCCGGTAAACCCACGGGCACGATACGCCTCGCGGATCCCGGCGGCGCTGGCGCCCGCGGCGGCCTCGACATAGGGCCTGCCTTCCTCGACTTGCAGAAGCTCCACGAGGTCGGCCGACGGGACCGCCACGTTGCCGTCGATCGTGACGGCGTCGATGACGTATCGCGAACCGCGCGTGACCGTGAAGGTAATCGTCAGCTGGCCCTCGCGCTCCGTCCGCGCGTACTCCACGGCCGCGTCGCGGTACCCTTGCGCGCGCAAGTACTCCTCGATCGCGACACTTGAGTCCTCGAGCAGGTCCTCGTCGGCGGATCCCTCGGTACGCACGGGCACTAGGCGCTCGCGATCGGATTCGGGCAGAGGATCGCCGGTAAACGCCACGGAGACGAGCGGCCCCGAATCGATGGTCACCCGCACGGTAGCCGTGCCTCCAGGCTCAAAGAACGTAGTGTGGAGCGCCCGGGCCTCGTAAAAGCCGCGCCCGCGCAGATCCGCCAGGTACCGCTCCAACTCGACCAGGATGGCGTCGTTATCGTAGGGATCACCGGCGCGTACGCCGATGTCGCCAGGAGCCTCCAGACGTCCTTCGCCGCTGACCTGCTCGACTTCGACGCGTCCGATCGTCGCTCGCCGGCCTGCCTGAATGTCGAAGGCCATCGTCGCGCGATCCGGGTCGTGGGTGGCCTCAACCTGAGGCACAACCTGCACGGAGGCATAGCCGCGGTCCCGGTAGAGCGCGGTGATCGCCGCCGCCACGCCTTCCGCGCGGGCGGCGGGCGGCGCGACACCGAACCGATCGGTCACGACCTGCCGAATCTCAGGTTCGAACAGCCCCAGCACTCCGCGAAATTCGATCCGGTCGACGGGATGGAGCGGGAGCAGGATGTAGCGCAGGCGGACACCGGCGCCGGCCGGCTCCTGAAACACCTGCACGTCCTCGAACCGGTTGAGGCTCGTGAGGTGCGAGAGCGTCTCGCGCACGTCACGCATCGACAGCGGTTCACCAACCATGGTCTCGATCAGACCGCTGATCACGTCATCGTCGATAAGTCGGCCTTCCTGCTCGAGGCGGATTTCGGTAACGACGGGAGACGCCTGGGCGTGGACGAGACGTGGAGCAATAGCGCAAACGACAAGGATGCAGACGCAGCGACCCCTCATCAGAACGCGTGCCGCACCCGGACGTCCAGCGCGTACGTACGGTCCTCATTGCGGGAGAGGATCCACGAGAAGCGGTCCGTCTGGTCGTACTCGAGCAGGATGATCTGGTCGCGAGTAGACGAGGAGAGGCTCCGGGCGTACGTGAGATAGATACGCTCGGAGAGTCGCTTGCCGATCGTGAGTCGGGCGGCCGGATCCAGCCGCGACGACTGCGCGTTGGGATCGACGAGAGATGGCGTCAACTGGAACGTGTCGACGCCAAAGGTCTGTTCCACTACTCGACCGACCTCGGAGGACAACGCGCCGGTCAGGGCTCGCGTGGCGCGCTCGCGCACCAGCTGCTGCTGCGGCGTGACGTCGGTGCTGTACCGAAGGAACTCCACATCCTGCCCCGGCGCGATGTCGCCGAACAGCAGGCCGAGGACTTCCACTTCCGCCAACGGCGGATCGGCTTCGAAAGATGGTGTCAAACGGTCCAGGGTCCCCGTGGCGCGCGCGATGATGCGATACGTCTGGCCCGGCACACGGACGCGCGTCTCGGTTTCGATGTCGAAGAACGGCTCGATCCGAGTCGGGTTGTTGAAGTCGATCGTACCGCGCGTGATCTGGTAGCGGCGCCCCTCGAAGGCAAACTCCCCGCGGTTCACCTCCACCTGGCCCAACAACAGCGGACGGTCGAACGTGCCGCGCAGCTGCAGGTCGGCACTCGCGAAAAGGCGCGCAGCGCTGTTTCTGATCTCCAGCGTCGAGGGAGCCACGATCCGCACGTCGTACCGCAGAGGCAGTGTCGGCGGCGGCGTCAGCGGCGACGCTGCCGCACCCCCGGACACGGCAGTGGCGGTCAAATCGAAGAGCCCGGGACCTTCACCGAACTGCCGGCTATAGACGGCGTTTTGCACGGTCACGGTGCCGGCCAGGGCTGGCGCGTCGACGGGCCCCTGCACCGTCAGCTCCGCGTCTACGAGCGACCGCATCCCCTCCGGGAACCGCAGCAGCATGCTCTCGCCGGTCATCGTCACGTCAACCCGCGTCGGCTGATACCCTTCCACGTCAATGCGCCCGCCGAATCTGACCGATCCGCCAGCGAGCTGCGCCGTCACTTCGTCGAGACGGACGCTGCGGGTATCGAATCGCACCGGGCCGGAGATGTTCTCGAGCGCGTGGGGCAGATCGAAGTGCCGGATACGCCCGTTGTCCACGGTCATGACGCCCGTCACGACCGGATCGCGCATCTGGCCTTCGAACGTCGCCTCCAGCGACGCTCGACCGGAGCTGCCGATGTTGGGAACGAATGCTTGGAGAATGCCAAGGCCCGCGTCGCCTGTGGCACGCACCGCCATCCGATCGTCGTGCAGATCGATCGTCCCAGTAATGTCCAACTGCGTGTCCTCGCCCACGAGTCGCACCTCGGTCAGCTGCAGGGCGTGCCGGTCGAGGGCGACTTGAATAGGCGACGCGTTGCGCACGCGGTAGTCGAACAGCCCTAGGTCCAGGCGATCGATCGTGGCCTCCACCAGCAGCTCGTCGATGTTGGCGAGCTTGCCGAGTACACGAACGTTGCCGCTGGCGACCGCGGTTGTGAAAGAGGACAACTCCGGGTTGAACGCGCGAGCGTAGGGATCCAGCGACGTGTCGGCCACGGTGAACAACAACTCGGCCTCCATGTCCGGCGTGAGTGCGATCCGGCCGGCACCAGACACGGCGAGACGGGGTGACGCCGCCTCGAGCTTCAGGGTCAGCAGGTCGGCGTTGATGTTCAGCTCGCCGATGACCTGCCCGATGCCCTCATCCCCGACGAAGAAATCGCTGATGGTCGCGCGCACGTCGTAGCGTGGCTGCTCGAAGGTTCCGCTTCCGCCTACGACGAAGTCGAGCCGACCCGAGAGCGGTGGCGTCGACGAGGACGTCACCATCGCGACCGTCTCGACCGGAACACCGCGGCCGTCCAGATTGAACGAGTATGTGCCGTTCAGGCCTACCCACGCGGCACCGGATGCGCGACCGCTGGCCTTCACGATCTCCAGCGAGTCGAGCCGCACGCCTTCGCCTTCGAGGCGGACGGCCGACGTCGCGGTCTCGAACCGCTCACCGTACGCCGTGCCGGGCGCGATCGTCATCTGGCCGAAGCCGAGCGGCGTGAGGTAGGCGCCGAACACGCGGAACTCTCCTGAAAACAACCCGTCGACGTCGTACTCGTCCAGCTCGAAGGCGTGGCGCAGATCCGCCAGCGGCCGGCCGCTCAGGGTGATTCGGGCGTTGATCTCTTCGCCCGCGTCGCGACGCGGAAACCCAAGCGAAAAACGGCCATCCGTGCGGATGACCGAATCGCCGTCCGTGATCACCGCGTCCGAGACATCCGCGTAGGCGTTCTCGACGACGACGCCCCCCGTGACGGTACCCCAGACCACGTCGAAGGCACGCATGCGCTCGCCGGCAAACAGGCCCTCGACGCGGGGGCTTCGTACGTTGTTGACCATCACGCCGTCGAACGTGCCATGCCCGCCAACCGGGAAGACCCCGGTCGGCGCCCCGAAGGCCGTCAGCGAGCCGGCGAAGACACGATCGCTCTCCTGCCAGTCGGCGCTCGTCACATGGAACTCGATACGCGACCGGTCGCCGTACGCGGTCCGGCCCTGTAGCTCAACGAAGGTCTCCGGCGTGGCGAGCCGGCTGGGTCCGATGTCGAACCACTCCGGGCCGTAGGTATAGGTGAAGTCTGCCTGGAGGGGCACTGGTGCCAGCGGCAGATGATCACTGAAGACGTCCCAGTCCCGGCTCCGCCGTTCCGCGGCGGCCAGCTGCGCGGCCGACATCCGACGCGTCAAGACCTGGACGCCAGCCTGCGGATCGACGCCTATGTAGCCATCGCCGCGGTGCTCCGCGTAAAGGCCAAGAGGCCATTCGAGGAGGTGGCGTCCTGTCGCGCGGCCCGCCAGCCGTATCCCGTCCAGCTCCAGGAAGTCGGTGAACTCCGTGAGGTCGACCCCTTCGTAGGCGGCGTCGAATGTGGCGGTCGGCCGGACGCCCAGCTGGCCGAGCGGCGCCATCCGATACTCGAACTGCGCCGTGCCGCCGTACACCGTCGTGGTCGCGTCGGTCACCTCCAGACGCTCGGGGACCCACAGGACAGAGCCCCGCAGGTCGCCAAAGCGGTACGCATTGACGCCGGCGGCGGCGCTGTAGAAGTCCCCTTTGAGCTCGCGGCCGTTGCGCGCACGCCCGTTCACGACCTCCCCGAACAGGTGGAACGTCCCGGTGAAGTCGCTCTCGCCAGAGAGCGAAAAGTCGTCGTCCGCGAAGAAGATCTCGCGCATCTTCGGCAGATCGAGACGAGACCGCACCTGATAGAGCTGCTCCGGCCAGTTCGCCACATCGACCTCACCGGTGAGGACCGATTGCGCGCCGTCCGTCGTGAGACCGATCCGGTCGAGCACCAGCTTGCCGTCAACGATCCTGAAGGTGGTACTCATGTCGGCGCGCATCGGCTCGTAGTCCTGGATGTCGACCGTGCCATTGGAGAAACTGGCCTGCCCTCGATACTCGGAGGTAGGCCGCGTGACCAGGACATCAAGGTTGCGTGAGACGACGCTCCAGGGCGTGCCATGGTCCGTATAGGCGAACTCGCCGCGATAGGCCCTCACGTACTGCATCGTCGTGGTCCAGGCACTGGGATCGCGCTGCGTGTCGCTCGTGAACCGTGGGAAGTTGTGGCGACCGTCAGGAAAGGTCTCCGCGTACATCCGCCAATCGGTCATCTCAATAGCGTCGAACACGACCCGGCGATTGACGAGCGTTGTCCACGGCATCGACACCGTGAGGCGATCCGCGATGAGGAACGGCCGAGAGTCGGGCGTCAGCCCCTCGATGACCAGACCCTCGACCACGAAGCGGCCCCGCCAGAGATGCGCGGACAGGCGGCCGATGTGCATGGGCCGGCCCATGTACCCAGACGCCGCGGCCTCAGCGCGCGCTTTCAGCGTGGGGCCAAGATCGACCGACACGGTCGTCACGAAGGCCACCGTGAGCATGACGGCGCACGTGACCACCAGACGGCGGAGGATACGCCGCGTCTTCTGTGTCAGCGGATGATGAAGAAGGTTGTACGTCAACAGTCAATCACCACTAATACGGCGTTCGCTTCGACGAGCGCGCCCTCGACGGCCGGTACTTCCGTCACGGTACCAGCGCCGGGAGACCGCAGCTCGTTCTCCATCTTCATGGCTTCGACCACCACGAGACCCTGCCCGATCGCCACCACGTCCCCCACCTTCACGAGGACCTTCGCGACTCGCCCTGGCATCGGCGCCAGAACGCGCTGCGCGCCGACGCTGGCGGGTGCGCCCGCTCGGCGCGGCCGCGCACCGAATCGCTGACGCCCATCGCCCGTCGGCGACGACCTGACCGACACCGGGTGGCCGTCCACGTAGACCGTCAGGTCACCCACTGCCCGCTCGACGACAGACACCTCGTAGCTGCGCGTCGGCCCAGCCTGGTCCGCGAAAGCGGACCGCCCGGCCAGCGCCGATTCGTCGGGTCGCGCAGCGACCCGACCTTGGTTCACGAGGTCAACGGGACCAAGGAGCAGCGACCAGACGTGCCCCGCTCTGGCCGCGTCTACGTGGAAGCGCCGGCCGTCGAGGAGCGCCTCCGGACCACGGGCCTCGACGCTCCGCATCCTGTCACCCACCTCGATCTCGAACGTCATGCGCGTAGAGCCTCGAGTCTGCCTTGCGCTTTCCAGCCGCGCGTGCCCTTGTCCGCCTGTGCCGCGAGCCGGAACATCGCTGCCGCGCTCTGCATGTGCGGCGCAGCACTGTGACTGCCAGCACTCTGACTGCCAACGCTGTGGCCGGCCACACCGGGACCGCGCTCGAGGCGCGACACCATGTGCAGCGCCGCGGCTATTGCCGCGGCCTCCTCCTCGTCTTTCCCGGCCGTGAGAAAAGGTTCGCCCTGCCGATCTTGCAAGACCTCGTCCAGATAGCCTGTGTGAAATGTCGCCGTTTCGAATGCCGGCTGGTCGAGCATCCAGCGAAAAAATGGGACAGTGGTCTGGATACCAAGGACCTCGTACTCCCGCAGCGCGCGCTTCATCCGCGCGAGCGCCTGCGTGCGGTCGAGGCCCCAGGCGGCCAGCTTCGAAATCAGCGGATCGTAGTAAATGGGCACCTCCGCGCCGGCCTCGGCCTCGCCGTCGTCACGGACCCACGGACCACCCGGCACACGCAGCGCCGTGATGCAGCCGGCCGACGGGAAGAAGCCGGCGTCCGGGTCCTCGGCGTAGATGCGGCATTCGATGGCGTGACCACGCGGCGTCATCGCCCTGGCAGGGTCGACGTCCAGCTTCTCGCCGCGCGCGATCCGAATCTGCCACTCCACGAGGTCGACGCCGGTCACCATCTCGGTGATCGGGTGTTCGACCTGCAGGCGGGTGTTCATTTCGAGGAACCAGAAACCGCCGTCCTCGTCGACGAGGAACTCGATCGTGCCGGCGCTCGTGTACCCGACCGACCTGGCAACAGCAGCCGCGGCACCCGTGAGGGCGGCGCGTAGCGCCGGCGACACGACCGGCGACGGCGTTTCCTCGATCACTTTCTGGTGCCGCCGCTGGATGGAGCATTCGCGCTCGACAAACGGCACGACGGTTCCATGATGATCGCCCAGCAGTTGCACCTCGATGTGCCGGGGCCTGGTCAGACACCTTTCGAGATAGACGGTGGAGTCGCCGAACGCAGCGCCCGCTTCGGACCGCGCCGCACGAATCGCGCTCACCAGGTCCTCGAGGCCTTCGACCCGGCGCATGCCCTTGCCGCCGCCGCCGGCGACTGCCTTGATCAAGAGAGGGTATCCAATGCGGCCCGCCGCGGAGACGATGGTCGAGTCCGGATCGTTCGCGGCGAACGACTGCTCCGTGCCGGGAACGACTGGCACGCCGGCCGCCACGGCGGCCCGGCGCGCCGACGTCTTGCTGCCCATCAGCGTGATGGCCTCGGGCGTCGGTCCGATGAACGTCAGTCCCGCGTCGTGGCACGCGGACGCGAACGGGGCGTTCTCAGCCAGGAAGCCGTACCCCGGATGGACCGCATCCGCGTGCGTGCGCCGCGCGGCTTCGAGAAGGCGGTCGATGCGCAGGTAGCTCTCGGCGGGCTCATTCGGTCCAATCGCGCACGCCTCGTCGGCCATCCGCACGTGACGCGCTGCGCGATCGCACTCCGAATAGACGGCCACCGACGCGAGCCCCATGTCGCGGCACGCACGGATCACCCGCACGGCAATCTCGCCGCGATTGGCGATCAAAATCTTGTGCAAAGTCCACCAATTCTAGCACTTAGGGCTAAGGGCTTGTCAGACAATTACTGACTTTTGTGTTCTCGGAGCAGCGGGATGGATCGTGTAGTTCCAGTCGCCGTGAAAGCGATGCCGCTCGAGGCGTACCGTCGCCAGCTGCGCATCGGTGACGGTGATGCCACCCGGGTATTGGCCGCGGTCGAGTTCCGACCGAACGCGGAGTCCGGACCGACTGTGCGTCGAGCCAATGAGGCTCACGATCGTGGCCAAGTCGACGAGTGGGGTGCCGCGCCAATTCATCGCGATGTGCGAGAACACCCGATGCTCGATCTTGTTCCACTTGCTCGTACCCGGCGGAAAGTGACAGACCGTGATCACCAAGCCCGTCCGATTGGCCAGACGCGGCAGTTCCCACTTCCACAACCGGAGGCGCGCCCCGTTGCTCCCGCCTGCATCCGCCGTGATCAACAGCGACTGGGCTTGTCGATACGCCGGGCGACCCATGTGCTGCCACCAACGCTGGATCGACCGTACCGCGAAGCTCGCGGTGTCGTGATCGATCCCGACACGCACCCAGCCTTCGTTGCGATGCAGATCGTAGATGCCATACGGAATGGCCTTCCCGCCCGTGGTGGCGGTGGCCGGGATCACGAAGTCGTGGACCTGTACCCGCTGCGGCGTCTTCGCCGGGCGCCAGGTGCGGCCCGCGTTCTTGAACGCGCCGACCAGCTCCTTCTTCTTGGTGTCCACCGAAATCGTCGGCTGCTGTTGCCGTTGCGCGCGTCGCACGCGCCGGGCGATGTACCGAAACTGCGCGTCCCGATCGACATGCTGGCGGCCCTCACGAGTCTTGGCGTTGCCCTGCAGGCTGTAGCCCAGTCCGTGCAACAACTCGGCGACCACCGTGTGGCTGACGCGGTGGCCCAGACCGTCGAGCGCCACCGCCAACGTCCGTGCGCTCTGGCACGTCCACCGCAGCGGCGAGTCGGGATCGCCGGGGGCGGTCGGCTCAACCAACGCATCCAAATCGCGCAGCAGCGTCGCGTCGAGATCGATCGCGCGCTTGCGGCCGCCGCCCGCCCTTCGCGTCCGGCCGCCCGCGAGCGGCTCGTCCGCCGTCAATTCACGCAAACCGCGCTGGATGGTCGATGTCGCGATACCCGTGGCTCGGGCGACCAGCGCCGTGCCGCCATAACCGATCGCCTGGGCCTCAGTCGCCGCCCACACCCGGCGCGATCGCTCCGTGAGCACGGGCGCCAGCGCTGCATGCTTTGCCCGCAGGGTGGCCACCTCCACGGGCGCAGCGTACTACTCGCCGATCAACAGTGCAAGCAGTTATTTCCTTACAGGCTCTAACCTAGCAGACGGGTCTGTGGAGAACCTGCGTTTGTCGGATGACGCCGCGGCTTGCGGCGTAGTGCACGATCTCGGCAGCGCGATGGGCGTCCAGGTTTTCATGATCCGCACGCGGTGGGTTTCAACTCACTCTGCGCTGCACGCGATCGCGGCGCTATCGAGCCGAGGGGGTCGGCGCGGACGCGCCAGGGGCCGGATCAAGCTGCGGCAGGCGGTAAATGCGTGCGTTATCGACATCGAACAAATGCTCGGCGCCGGGGAGTGACGCGATCCAGCGCGCGACCGGCGGGTCGAGCTCCGAGCGCGAGATCACATACAGATCAGCGACACGACGGTAGCCATCCAGCGCGTCGGGCTGGAGGTTGGTAATCGCCCGTCGCAATGGATCGTAATGGGCCGGCCCGTACCCGCTGTGCCCGTTGACCGCACGGTATCCGCCGACCACCGCCCGGTATTCCGGTGTCGCGCCGAGGAACCCTTCTCCCATTGGCAGGTCCAGGACGACCGCGCCCTCCGGAATAGCTCCCTCACGCATCGGGCGCGGCACGGCCCTCGTGCTGTCGGCAAACCAGCCTTCGGCGACGACGAGCAGCGCAAGCAGCACCAGCACCGTGCGTGCGTGGCGCCGGTACCGTCGCAACACCGACGCCGCGCCAAAGCCCGCCAGCATGGCCAGCGAGAGCACTGCGGGGATCCACGCGCGCGCCGGCGCGCGGATACTGGTCCCACCTGGCAACTCCATCAACAGGCGATACGGCCCGAACGCGAGGGCCCGCCACGGCGTCGACCACTCGGGCTCGGGGCCGAGCGCCATGAGCCACAGCGCGACGACCGCCGCCGCGTAGAACAGCACGACGTCGCGGCTCGACCACGCCCGGCGGCACGCATCGGTCAGCGGCACGCCCGCCAGCAGCAGGATGGCCGCTACGCTGAAGAGCTGGTACGGCCTGAAGGGCGGCAACGGCAGTGGACCAAAGTGCCAGCCCCACGGGCCGGTCCACACACGGGCCAGCACGATCGCGGTGAGCGCGGCGAATCCGGCGAACAGCCGTCTGGGCCACACGGAAGAGGGTGCCGATTCTTGCGACACGCCCTGATGCGGCATGACGCCACGCCTTACGGCCACCGAAACCGCTAGAGTGCCAAGTGCGAGGATGGTGAATCCGGGAAACAGCGCACCCTCTCCGAAATCGTGCGGCAGCACCCCGCGCCACGGCACCGCCCGGTGGTGCATGCCGAACAACCCCACCATATCGGCGCTGAAGCTTTGAATCTCTCGATACCCGCGCACGAAACCGTACCCCGCATGACGCACGTGGTAGCCCCAGAGGAGCGGCACGAGCGGTAGCGAGGCGACGCCGGCCGCTACGACCGGCCCGATGAGCCGTCTCCATTCGCGCGGCCGAACGAACTAGACGCTCCAGAGCAGCAGCAGCAGGGGGAAGAAGATCAGGAGTGACGAGTTCGCCAGGGCCGTAAGTAGCCATCCGACGCCGAACCAGACGAGCGCGAGACGGCGCTTGGTCCGGAAATAGCGATGCAGCCACAGCAGCGCGAACGGCATCCCAAACGACGTCATCTACTGGACGTGCGACAAGTGCACCGATTGATACGGCGCGCACATGAAGGCGAGCCCCGCGATGAATGCCGCCGCGCTCGACCCGGTCAGCTCACGCGCGAGCGCATACGCGGCAATGCCGTTGAGCGGCATCGCGAGGAAGGACACGATGTTGTACGCGAGCACCGGATTGCCGCTCAGCCAGATCACCGGCGACGCGATCGGATACGTCAGGAGCAGGTGCTCGGTAAACGCGGTGACCCCCATCAGCGGCGCGAACGACGGGAAGTTCCACCAGGCCTCGGTCAACGGTACCTGCGTGGCGTTCCACGCGAGGACCGCGGTGTTGAGTATCGGGTCGCCCAGATCTGAGTAGACGTGCGTCGTCAGATCCGGCAGCAGGTTGTGAAAGAGCAGCGCCGTGATACCGGCGTAGAACAGCGCAGCCGCGGCGAGGCCCATTGCGGACTGCTAAAGCGGGATGTTCCCGTGCTTCTTCGGTGGGTTTCGGTCGCGCTTGGTATCGATCGCTCCGAGCGCGGCGATCAGCCTGGCGCGCGTGTGCCGCGGCATGATGACTTCGTCGACGAAGCCGCGCTGCGCCGCGACGTACGGATTGGCGAACCTCTCTTTGTACTCCGCGATCCGAGCGGCGCGCGCGGCCGCCGGATCCGGTGCGGTCTCGATCTCGCGCTTGTACAGGATGCTGACGGCGCCCTCAGCCCCCATCACCGCGATCTCGGCGCTGGGCCACGCGAAGTTGACGTCGGTGCGGAGGTGCTTGCTCGACATGACGCAGTACGCGCCGCCGTAGGCCTTGCGTGTGATGACCGTCAGCTTCGGGACGGTCGCCTCCGCAAACGCGAAGAGCAGCTTGGCTCCATGCCGGATAATGCCCCCGAACTCCTGCACCGTGCCTGGCAGAAAACCGGGCACGTCTTCGAACGTGACCAGCGGAATGTTAAAGGCGTCACAGAACCGCACGAAGCGGGCGCCCTTCACCGAGGCATCGATGTCGAGCGTCCCCGCCAGATGCGCGGGCTGATTCGCGACGATCCCGACCGGACGGCCTCCCAGACGCGCGAACCCCACCAGTATGTTCCTGGCGTAATGCTCGTGCACCTGGAGCAAGTACCCCTCGTCCACGATTGCGTGGATAACGTCGAGCATGTCGTACGCCTGATTCGGTGCCACCGGCACGACCGTGTCGAGCGTCTCATCGGCTCGATCGGGTGGATCGACGCTCTCGACCCGCGGTGAATCGTCCACGTTGTTCCCCGGCATGAAGGACAGCAGCTCGCGAATCAGCAGCATGCACTCCCGGTCGTTGTCGACGGCGAAGTGCGCGACGCCGCTCCGCTCGTTGTGTGTCACCGCGCCGCCCAGTTCCTCCTTGCTCACCTTTTCGTGTGTCACCGTCCTGATGACATCGGGACCAGTGACGAACATGTAGCTCGTATCCTTCACCATGACGATGAAGTCCGTGATCGCGGGGGAATAGACCGCTCCGCCGGCGCAGGGGCCCATGATCGCCGAGATCTGCGGGACCACGCCCGACGCAAGGGTGTTGCGAAGAAAGATGTCGGCGTAGCCGCCGAGCGAGAGCACGCCTTCCTGAATGCGTGCGCCGCCCGAGTCGTTCAAGCCGACCACGGGCGCGCCCATCTTGACCGCCAGATCCATGACCTTGACGATCTTTGCAGCGTTGGTCTCCGAGAGCGAACCGCCAAAGACGGTGAAGTCCTGGGCAAACGCGTAGGTGACGCGACCGTTGATGCGGCCAAACCCGCAGACGACTCCGTCCCCGGGAACAACCTGATCGGCCATCCCGAAGTCGCCGCACCGATGGGTGACGAACTTGTCGATCTCCTCGAAGGTGCCGGGATCGAACAAGAGGTCGATCCGCTCGCGCGCGGTCAGCTTGCCCGCCTCGCGGTGCCGGCGCAACCGATCCTCTCCACCGCCCAACTCGGCGCGCCGTTCGAGATCGGCGAACACGTCTTTCTGGTTCATCCGCTACGGCCTACGAGATCTTGGCCGCCTGCGCCTTTTCCCAGTCCTTCAGGAACCGCTCGAGTCCGCTGTCGGTCAACGGATGCTTGAAGCACTGCTCGATCACCGCCGGCGGCGCGGTGACGACGTCCGCACCGATGCGAGCCGCTTCAATGACATGAATTGGACCGCGGACGCTCGCGACGAGCACTTCGGTGGGCCACTCAGCGTTGTCGAAGATCTCGACGATCTCCCTAATCAGGTTCATCCCGGTCGTCCCGATGTCGTCCAGGCGCCCGACGAAGGGACTCACGTAGGCGGCGCCGACTTTCGCGGCCAGCCAGGCCTGCGCGGCGGAGAAGATCAGCGTGACGTTGACGCGTCGCCCTTCGGATGCGAGCGTCTTGCACGCCCGCACGCCGTCCCTGGTGAACGGCACCTTGATGACGATGTGCTCGTCGATCGACGCGAGGTCACGTCCTTCGCGCAGCATACCCGCGGTGTCGGTCGCGACCACCTCCGCGCTCACCGGGCCCTGGACGACCCGGCAAATCTGCTTGAGGATCTGCCGGTAATCTCCGGACTCCCGGGCCAGCAGGGACGGGTTGGTCGTCACCCCGTCCAGAATGCCGAGCGCGGCGAGCGCCTCAATCTCTTTCACGTTCCCTGTATCGACGAACAGCTTCATGGGTTACCTCGACGTCTCTTCGACCAGTTCCGACTGCGCGCTGACGTTGGGCAATGGCAGCTGAGTATCGACCGCCACGACGGAGTACGTGTACCGCGTGCCCGGCTGCGCCGTGGCATCGCGGTAGCGCGCGTCGCCGATCGGCGTGTCTGTGAGCTGCCGCAGTGTGGCATCGCCCGTCTCTCGGCGCAACACCAGGTACCCGCCGAGATCGAGTTCAGCGTTCGGCTCCCAGATTAAGCTGACGCCGCCTTCGGAGGGAACGGCGGCCAGCCCGGCCGGCGCGGCTGGTGGAAAGACGTCGATCGGCGAGAAACAGACAGGCGGCGACGGTTCGCTCATCACGGCGCCCCGCTGCGCGCGGACGGTGTAACACCGAACCAGGCCGAAGTACACATCGTCGGTGACCGAGGTCGTGGCGAGCGGCGCGGGATTGAGCGCGATCGGCGCCGGAACGCGCCCAGGTGAAAGCCCGGCCGCCGGCGGCAACACCAACGGATCGGGCGCGATGTCGCGGTAGACGTTGTAGGTCGTCGGTCCCGGTGGGACCGAGCCGTCCACGGGCTGGGCGAGCACAGGGCCCGGCGGTTGCAACGTGTCGAACGGCACCGGCTCCGGAACAAGAGGCCGGTCGAGCAGGAATCCGAGCAGCCCTCCTGACGGCTCCCACGCAAGCGACAGAGTCGCGGGCACGTAGCTCGCGCGCACGTCGGTGGGCGGCCGGGGCAGCATCGTCAGGACCAAGTCGTCCTGCATGCCGGGAGGCCCGGAGATGCCGCGCTGGCTGAACGGAATCGCGAGGTAGAAACGCCGCAGGACGCTTGGCGTCGTCACGCCGGGCGATGGTAGCGGCGCGAACTCCAGGCGCCCTGGATCGACCGCGGCAACCGCTCCCTGGACCATCTCGTCCGGCGTCAAGGTGTCGAGGATCGTCACGGCGGCCCCCGGCAGGACGCCTGCAAGCGTGGCATCAGCCGCCGGAGGCGGCGCGCCGGCCTCACCGACGGCCGGCAAGACGATCGGAATCGTGGCGACCACCGTTCCAAGCTCAGGCCATCGCGCGGGCGTCGGCGCCACGCGGCCCGTGTAGCCGTAGACGTCAATCCGTGAAATGTCGACCGGGATCGACGCGTCGACGTTCGTCGAGGGGACCGTGAGCGTCACGAACACCTCGTTCCCCAAACGCGACGCCGTGATCGTCTCGACGGAGGCAGGAATCAGCACGAACGGCGCCAGCGGCGGCCCTTTCTTACCGCAGCCCCATCCGAATATCGCGACCGCCAGCGCCGCGGCTGCGGCCTCCCCTCGCATCACACGGACCGTCATTCTTCGGATGGTCCTGTGGCCCGCTTGCCGACCTCGGGTGACTTGAAGCGGCGGGAATCAATCCCGTGGCCACGGACCTTGTAGTTGAGGATCCGTTCCGTGGTGTCGAGCAGGCGTGCCGCCTTGGCGCGGCTGCCGCGGGTGCTCTTCAGCGCGTCTTGGATCAGGTCCCGCTCGTAGGCGGCGATGGCTTCTCTCAGCGACATGCGCGTCGCTGTGCCGGAGGCGTCCGCTGTCTGCAGCGACGGCGGCAGGTGGTGACCGCGGATAACCGCGCCGTCGCAGACCAGCACGGCGCGCTCCAGGGCGTTCTCGAGCTCGCGCACGTTTCCAGGCCAGTGATAGCTCATCAGCATGTCGATGGCGGGGGTGGAGATCCGCTTGATGACCTTGCCGTGTTCGCGAGAGAACTTCTCGAGAAAATGGTCGGCCAGGAGCAGCATGTCCGCTTTGCGGTCGCGCAGCGGCGGCACGAAGATCGTGAACACGTTGAGACGGTAGTAGAGGTCCTCGCGGAACGTCCCTTCGGCGATCGCCTTCTCCATGGACTTGTTCGTGGCAGCGACGATGCGGACGTTGACGCGGACGGTATCGGTGCCACCCACCCGCTCGAACTCGCGCTCCTGGAGCACGCGCAGAAGCTTCACCTGAGTGCTCAAGTTGATATCGCCGATCTCGTCGAGGAACAGCGTTCCGCCCTCCGCGAGCTCGAAACGTCCTTTCTTCCGACTCGTGGCGCCCGTGAACGCGCCCTTTTCGTAGCCGAACAGCTCCGACTCGATCAGCGTGTCTGGCAGCGCCGCGCAGCTTACCTTCACGAACGGCTTCTTGGCACGCAGCGAGTTGTAGTGAATCGCGTGGGCGATCAACTCCTTGCCGGTGCCCGACTCGCCGCGAATCAGGGCAGTCGTATTCGTCTGCGCGACCTGAGCGACCTGTTCGTACATCTCCCGGGTGGGTCCGCTCGTGCCGATGATGTTGGAAAAATCGTACCGCTCGCGCAACTCCTGCCGGAGATGCGCGTTCTCGTCGAGCAACCGCCGCCGCTCGTCTTCGACCTGCCGCTGGATGTTCAGTGCCTGCGCGATCATGGAGGAGACGATGGCGAAGAACTTGACGCTGCTCTCGAAGTCGCGCTCCGGCTTGAAGCGCAAGTCGACGGCGAGTGCGCCAGCCGCCGCGCGGTGGAGCACGATGGGCACGCAGATGAAGCTGAGCTCGTGGCGTGAGGTCTCGCCGCGGCGGGCCGCCCGGTTGAGCAGCGCGGGCTCCCGGCTGACCCGCGGCACGACGATCGGCTTGCCACTATCGACGACCTGGCCCGTGATCCCCTCGCCCACCCGATAGCGCACCGCCCGGGCGCGATCGTCGAAGCCCTCCGCCGCCTCCACGTGCAGCTCACCGTCGCGCAGCACCGTCACCATGCCGCGTACCACGCCGTGGTGGCGCACCAGGATGCCGAGCGCCCGTTGCATGGACGCCTTCAGGTTGAGGGTGCCCGAGAGCGCCTGACCCACCTCGAGAAGCGTCGACAATCGCCGCGCGTCGCGCACGGCGGTGCTGACGGTCGTTCCAGATTTCGCAGGCATAGAGGGACTCCACGCCCCGTACTATTCTGTAGTAACCAACATATCGACCGACGACTTTGTCTGAAACGACCGGCGGGACGTAGCCCGCATTCTACAGGATGTAGCGTGAGAGATCCTCGTTCTTGACGATGTCGGCGAGCATGCGCTCGACGTAGGCCTCGTCGATGGTGACCGACTGGCGACCGATCTCGGACGCCTCGAACGACAGCTCGTCGAGCAGCCGCTCCATCACCGTATGGAGGCGCCGGGCGCCAATATTCTCGGTAATCTCGTTGACGCGCGCCGCGAAGTCGGCGATGCGCTCGACCGCTCCAGGCGTGAATGACAGTGCGACGTCCTCGGTGCCGATGAGCGCGATGTACTGCTTGACGAGCGCGTTCTTCGGCTGCGTGAGAATCTGCACGAAATCGTCACGGGTGAGCGGCTCGAGTTCCACCCGGATCGGAAACCGGCCCTGCAGCTCGGGAATCAGGTCCGAGGGCTTCGACACGTGAAACGCCCCTGCCGCGACGAACAGGATGTGGTCCGTTCTCACCATGCCGTGCTTGGTATTGACGCTCGTACCCTCGACAATCGGGAGGATGTCGCGCTGGACGCCTTCCCGGCTGATGTCCGGGCCGTGGCCCGAGCCGCCCGACGCGTCGCGGCTGGCAATCTTGTCGATCTCGTCGATGAAAATGATGCCGGCCTGTTCGACGCGCCGCAACGCATCCCGGCTCACCGACTCCATGTCCACAAGCTTGGCCTGCTCCTCCGCCACCAGATGCTCGAGCGCGTCCGGCACGTTCAGCCGCCGGGTTCTCGCGCGGCCCTGAAACATGTTGCCCATCATGTCCTTCAGGTTGGCGCCGATCTCCTCGACGGAGGTGCCGGCGATCACCTCGAACGGCGGCATCCCGGTGTCGCGCACGTCGAGTTCGACAACTCTGTCGTCGAGACGGCCGTCGCGGACCTGCTCGCGGATGCGTGCACGCGTGCGACTCGCCTGCTCACGCAGGGCCGCGGGGTCCTCACCCGCCGCCGGGGACCGCGTGGGTGGAAGCAGTAAATCGAGGAGGCGCTCCTCGCCCGCCTCCCGGGCCCTGTCCTGCACTTCCTCGGCCTTCTCGGCGCGCACCATGTCGACCGACAGCTCCACGAGATCGCGGATCATCGACTCCACGTCTCGGCCGACGTAGCCGACTTCGGTGAACTTGGACGCCTCGACCTTGATAAAGGGCGACTGGGCGAGTCGCGCGAGCCGGCGCGCGATCTCGGTCTTGCCGACGCCCGTCGGCCCAATCATCAGGATGTTCTTGGGCGTGACCTCGTCGCCCATCTCCTGCGGGAGCCGCTGGCGCCGGACACGGTTTCGTAGCGCGATGGCCACGGCCCGCTTGGCCTTCGCCTGGCCGATGACGTACTTGTCCAGTTCGAGGACCACTTCGCGGGGCGTCAGCGAACGGACCGCGGTGGCACTGCGTTCGGGAAGAAAAATTGCCATGGGTTCGTCAGAGCTCTTCGATCGTCACATGCGAGTTCGTGTAGATGCAGACGTCGGCGGCGATGGACATGGCCTCTTCGGCAATCTGCCGCGCGTTCAGCTGGCTGTGACGGGACAGTGCCCGCGCCGCGGCCATGGCGTACGGCCCGCCGGACCCGACGGCCACGATGCCGTCATCGGGCTCGATCAGATCACCGGTCCCGGACAGGAGAAACGTGGACTTGCGGTCGGCGACGATCATCATCGCCTCGAGCCGGCGCAGCAGACGATCGGTGCGCCAGTCGCGTGCCAGTTCCACGGCGGCACGTTCGAGATTGCCCCGATACTGTTCGAGCTTCGACTCGAACCGCGAGAACAACGCGAAGGAATCCGCCGCTGACCCGGCGAAGCCGGCGAGGATGGACTCGTTGTACAGCCGGCGGATCTTCCGCGCCCCGTGCTTGAACACCGTGGTTCCGAAGGTCACCTGACCGTCGCCCGCCATGCAGGTCCGATCCTGGTGGCGCACGGCCAGGATAGTCGTCGCATGAATCACCATGCCAGTATGCCTTGGGTGAGCTTCGGCCAGAACATTACGTGTCGCCGGGATCGGCGCCGGCGACCCTGGCCCCGCGTCGAAACAGCAGGTAGAGCGGAACGCCTCCGAGGATAACCAGGGCTCCGGCGCCGGTGGGACCCGGCGCGGTGAACAGGCCGTTGGCCAGGATCAACGCGCTCGCCACGACATAGACGCCCGGCGCGATCGGGTAACCCCACGCGCGGAACGGACGCTCGGCATCAGGCTGCCGCGCCCGAAGCACGAACAGCGCAACCACCGCCACCCCCGAGAACAGAATGATCGCAAAACCTGTGTAGGTCAGCAGAGTCTGCGCCTGCGCCGTCAGGACCAGCACCGAACTCCACGCCGCCTGCGCAACGATCGCGACCGCCGGCGTTCGATACTGCTGGTGAATCGTGGCGGCGCTGCGAAAGAAGAGACCGTCTCGCGCCATCGCGAAGTACACGCGCGGTCCCGCAAACGTCATCGCACTGATGCTCGCCAGGAGACTGACGACCGACACGATTCCCATCGTGTCGCCCGCGGCGCTGCCCAACAGCCGGTCCGCGATCACGTCGAGCACCGAGCCGTTGACCGCGGCAAGCTCATTCGCCGGCAGCACGTAAAGGTACAGGGCGTTCAGCAGAAGATAGATCGCGATGACCGCGCCCGTGCCGACGGCCAGCGCCAGCGGCACATTGCGGCCCGGGTTCCGCACCTCCTCGGCAACGTACGACGCCGCGTTCCACCCGGAGTACGCGAACATCACGGGGATCAGCGCCAGCAGCCAGTTCCCGGGCGCGACCGGCGCCGTCTGCACGAGGTTGGTCATCTCGCCCTGGCCGAACGAAAAACCGATGGCAATGAAGAGGACGAACGCTGTCACCTTCAACACTGCGAGAATGTTGCTCACGACACGCCCGGGCCCGACACCGCGCAGATGAATCCAGGCCATGCCGAAGATCGCGGCTATGGCCACCATGCTCTGTGGAGAAAAACTCAGCACCAGCGAGCCGGGGACGACCGGCAGCGACAAGAACGGCGTCGTGTCGGCAGCCGCGGGGATGAAACGCCCCAGATAGAGCGCCAAAAAGACCGCGCTGGTGGCAATGGCACCCGAAAAGCCGGCGATGAAGGACGTCCAGCCGGTCAGGAACGCGGCAAAGGGACCAAACGCGGCGCGCAGGTACACGTACTCACCCCCGGCACGGGGCCGCAGCGCCGCAAGCTCCGCGTAGGCCATCGCGCCCGCAAACGCCAGCAGGCCGCCCACCGCCCACGTCGACAGAAACAACAGCGCGCTGGGCACTGAGGCGGCAATTTGGGGCGACGCAAACAGAATGCCGCCGCCGATGACGTTGGATACGATGATGGCGGCGGCGTCGAAAGGGCCGAGGCGGCGTTCGAGGGAGGGCGCTGTCTGGGTGGTCGTCGTCACCCGGGGATTATAAGGTGAGGCTTCAAATGCCGAATCCCGAATTCCAAATCTGGTTGGGATTCGGTCATTGGGAGTTGGGATTTACTCAGTGAGGAACTCGCGCTCGATCGGAAATTCCGCCATCTTCACCCACATGCGGCGGCCGTGCTTGCCGAAGACCTCGACCCTGGCGTCGACGAACTCCTGATTCCGAAGCATCTGTTCGCGCGTCTGGGACCCGGTGTAGCCCAGAGTCGACCGCAGGACGATGCTGTCAGTCGTGGAGCCGGCAGCAAGACCGTCGCGGTCTATCCCGAGGACATAGTGCTCGCCCCAGGAAAGATCCTCACCGATCCGCCTGAAGACGGCGTTCAACTGTACGCTGGCAATGTCGCGCTCCGAGACGTTCTCGAGTTCAAGGGCGATGCTTGGTACGATCTTGTTCACACCTCCGTCAAGGCCACCGGTGTCATACCAACCGGTGTGCACACCAACGATTTCGAGGTCCGTCTCCACGTCCCGCGACCCGCAGGCGGTCAGGAACAGCGCAGCGAGGAGCGGGAGCGCCACTAGTCGTCGAGCCATGCACCGATTGTACACAGGTCAGAACTCGCCGATCTGCACCCGCGACCGGACCTGCTCGACCGTGAGTCGCCCTGCCCGGAACGCGTTCAAGTCGCTACCCTTGACGCGACACACCAGCGTCGTGACGTCCGGATCGCCCGTCACAAAGGGGTCACTGGGCGCGTTGTCGCGCGCCGCGATGGTCAGCCACTCGTCATCGCCAAGCACCAGCGGGCCGCTGTTCTCGACTATGGCGTCCAGGATCACGGCCCTCACCTCCTGGGCGTACGCCTCGCCGGGATCGTTCAGCAGCAGTGAATCAACCTGCGGCGGAACCGCAGCGGGCGCTGTCTGCCCCACGTCCGGTTGCCCCACGGCCGGCTGCGGTAGCGCCTGTGCGGTCACGACCTGACCCTCGGAGGCGACCCGGTCGGTCAGCCGGGGCGTCGGCCCCATCTGCTGCTGGATCCGAAGCAGTGTGCGATCGAACTCAACGCGCACGTCTGGATCCGGGATCGACTGCACGAAGGCGCGCATCTGCGCCAGGTCGCGCGCCAACGCCATCCCCGTCTGATTCATCGTCCGCAGCGACCAGGCGAGGCTGCGGCGCAGCGCCGGGACCTCGACGTCGAAAAAGAGGCCGTATCCCTCCAGGCGGAAGCCCCGTACGACGGGCATACCCCCCTGCAGCAGTGCGTCGTCGGGCATCACCGCGCGAACCCTGCGGCGGAGATTGTCGACACCGAACTGCACGGCGCGCTCGAGCACCCCCTCCATCATGAAGATCCTCTGGCGCGCTTTGACCCGCTCGGTGTCCGCGTTCTGCGGCGGCACCTGCGCCCACACGCCACCGGCCATGCCGAACACGACCGCGACGCCAACGAGCAATCTTGTCAGCACATGCACTCCTTGGACCGCTATGCGGCTTCTTGCGGGGATCTTGTACCCGTTGCGCCGGAACCGCATAACGGTCCTAGGCGCGCGAAGCGCGCTAAAGAGATACTGTCCAATCAGCCGAAGGCTCTGCCGGAATATCACGGGCAGAGCCCTTGGCTGGTTCCTGTACCCGACGACCATCGACTCGCTTCCGCAGAGTCCCCTGGAGGACTAGCGCTGCTCCGATACGCGCATCAGATAGTTCAGCATCTGCCGCTGCTCGCGGACTTCCGCTCCGGTCAGTCCTTCGATCTGGCCGAAGTCGCGCTGAATCTGCGCCAGATCCACCCGACGCTGCGAGTCGAAGTCTCTGACCACCTGGGCGGTGCGCAGTGCCAGCTCGCGCTGCTGCCGTTGCTCGCTCTCTTCGAGAAGCGCACTCACGCGAGCCAGCATCTGCGCTTCTGACACGCCCTCTGGCGCTGCGGCTTCCTGCGGCACTGCGGCGCCGGCGTTCGCCGTCGCCGTCCGAAGCTCGGCCATCTCCGCCCCCAGCCGACGTTCGAGCGCCGCCAGCTCGGCACGTGACGCGGCGGCTGGGCCTGCGGCCGGTGCCGCACCGGTCGTCGCCACCGGCGCGGAGCCGCCCGTCGACACTGCCGGGGACGCGCCGGGCATGCTCCCGCGCACTACGCCGAGCCACAATCCGGCGGCAAAGAGCAGGCAGGCCGCCGCGGCCTGCGCCCATGCCGGCAAGGGCCGACTCCACCAGGCCCCTGACCGCGTGGACGCCCCGGGCCTCAGGCCCAGGGACCCAGCGCCGAGGGAGGTCAGCGGCCGAGGGCCCGCGCCGCGGGCACCGACGGCGGCGCCGACGGCGGCGCCGACGACCTGAAAGCCGAGGTCCGCCTCCGGCGGCGCCCACGACATGAGCTGCACACGCGCGGATTCGAGCGCAGCCAGTTCCGCCGTGCATGCGGCGCAGAGCGCCACGTGCGCGGCGATCGCCGCGCGCTCGGCCGGCGTGCACTCGTCGTACAGGTAGCTGACAAGCGCCGTGTTATCTCCACATTGAAATGTGTCTCTCATATGCTTTTCACCAGTTGGGACATCCTGCCGTGCTTCTCGAGATGCCGCCGCAGGACACTCAAGCCTTGATAGAGGCGGGTCTTCACGGTGCTGAGCGGGCAACCCTGCAGATCCGCGATCTCCTGGAACGTCATGCCGTGGTACTCCTTCAGGACAATCGCGGTCCGCTGTTCCTCAGGCAGCAGTGCCATCGCCTCTTCCACAACCGCGGTCAACTCCCGCCGCGAGACAAGGTCTTCGATCGACTCGACAGGGCCCTGCTCGGCGGCCAGTTCCGCCGGATCGACGCCTTCCGCCAACTGGACCGTCCGCGCGCGGCGCTGCCGCCGGATCCAGTCCCGGCACAGGTTCATGGCGATCTGGTAGAGCCACGAGGAGAACTTCGCCTGCCCCCTGAACCCCGGCAGCGAGCGGAACGCGCGCAGAAACGTTTCCTGGCACACGTCCCGCGCCTCCTCCTCCCGGCCGATGACGCGGTACGCAAACGCGTAGATCGGCCGTTCCCATCGGAGGATCAGCTGATTGAAACTGTCGAGATCGCCGCCCTTCGAGCGCGCGACGAGGTCCTCATCGGTCCAGGTCATGAACGGCCTGTTCGGTCCACTCCCCAAGTAAGACGGCGGAGGCGGGCCGGCGGCTTTGCCCTGATCCTACGACGTAAGTGGGACGAGCGCGAGACGTGGGCGGCTGGACAACGAACACGCTAGAATAGGAAGGCTTGACTCCCGAACACCCCGCAGAGGCCGTGTTTCTCACGACGGAGGAGGTACTCGAATACCTCCAGATCAACCTTCGTACGGTGTACAGGCTGATCAAGGCCGGAAAGATCCCGGCCGTTCGGGTGGGCCGCCAGTGGCGGTTCCGGAAGCGGGACGTCGACGTCTGGCTCGACAGCCAGCGAACGGGGCCTGCCGCTCCGGCGCCGGCCGCAGTCCCCGAGCAAAAGGGCCGGCCGCGCGTGCTCGTGGTGGACGACGAAGCGAGCGTCCGCGATCTGCTCGCGAAGACGCTCGCCCTCGCCGAGTATGACGTCGAAACAGTGGCCGACGGCAGCGCCGCCCTTGGGCGGCTCCGCGAGGCCGAGTACGACCTGCTGATTGCCGACCTCAACATGCCGGGGATGGATGGGCTCACCCTCATCCGCCAGGTCAGGCGCGTGCGACCGGAATTGCCGGTCGTCATCATCACGGGCTTCTCGAGCGAGTCGAGTGCCATCGAGGCGGTGAACCTCGGTGTGGGGAGCTACTTGCTGAAGCCGTTCGGCGTTCCCGACGTGCTCGCCGCGGCCAGGAAAGCCCTCGGGACCGCCGTCGCGTAGTTGATCCAGCTTTCCGACCTCACAAAATCGTTTGGCGATCGAGTTCTGCTCGATCACCTGACCTGGCAGATCGGCGACGGGGACCGTGTCGGCCTGTGCGGTCCCAACGGCGCCGGCAAGACGACGCTGCTCAGGATCCTGACCGGGGACGAGGAACCCGACTCGGGCGCCGTCATCACGCCGGCGAACCTGACGATCGGCTACCTGCCGCAGGACGGCCTCAGTCACGCGGGTCGCACCGTGTTCGAGGAGGCCAGCAGCGCCTTTCAGCCACTGCTCGACGTCAAGAGCGAGATGCACGACATCGAGCATCGCCTCGGCGACGCCTCGGTGCCGGAGCACGAGCATGACGGCATGCTCGCGCGTTACAGCGACCTGCAGGATCGGTTCAGGCTCTCCGACGGCTACAACATCGATCTCCGGGTCGCCACGGTGCTGCGGGGGCTGGGCTTCGCTCAGGACGACGCGCGTCGGCCGGCGGACACCTTTTCCGGCGGCTGGCAGATGCGGATCGCGCTGGCAAAGCTGCTGCTCTGCCGACCGAACCTGCTGTTGCTCGACGAGCCCACCAACCATCTCGACCTCGACGCGCGCAACTGGCTGGAGGGCTACCTCTCCGCCTACCCGTACGCTGTCATCCTGGTCTCTCACGACCGCTACTTCCTCGATGCGGTCGTCACCAGAATCACCGATCTCAACCTCCGCACGCTCACCGACTACGTCGGCAACTACAGCAAGTACATCGAGCAGCGTGACGCGATGATCGAGCGACTGCGGCAGGCCAAACGCGACCAGGACGAGGAGGTGGCACGGGTCAAGATGTTCATCGACCGCTTCCGCTACCAGGCAACCAAGGCCGCGCAGGTCCAGAGCCGGATCAAACAGCTTGAAAAGGTCGTGCCGATCGAGGTGCCGCCGGAGCGCAAGCGCATTCACTTCAAGTTTCCCGCGTGCGCCAGGAGTGGTCGCACAGTCCTCGAACTCGCGCACGCTCAGAAGACGTACGGCGACCTGGTCGTCTTTCGCGACCTCAGCCTGCACATCGAGCGCGGAGATCGGATCGCGCTGGTCGGGCCGAACGGCGCCGGCAAGTCGACGCTGATGCGGATGCTCTCAGGAGAAGAATCCGGGTTCAGCGGCACGCGCACGGCTGGCCATCAGGTGGTCATGGAGTACTTCGCACAGGACGAGGCGACCCGCCTCGATCCGGCGCTGACTGTGTACGAGACGCTCGAGACAGGTTCGCCGCACGGCATGGTGCCGGCGATCCGCAATGTTCTCGGTGGGTTCCTCTTCTCAGGTGACGACGTGTACAAGAAGGCTGCTGTGCTGTCCGGGGGCGAACGTACTCGGCTGGCCGTGGCGCGCATGCTGCTCCGTCCGTCCAATACGCTCCTGCTGGACGAACCGACGAACCACCTCGACCTGGATTCGAAGGACGTGCTCCTGGAGGCGCTCGAGGACTACGGCGGCACGCTCATCATCGTGTCGCACGACCGCTACTTCGTGGAAAGACTCGCAACGAAGATCATGGAGATCGGCCACGGGGAAGGCGCCGTCTACCCAGGCACCTACGCTGAATTCCTCTGGCACAAGGAGCACAAGGAGACTGGACCGGGGGCCGGGGCGGGGGGAGGGGGCGCGCCCGATCGGCGGACGGCCCGAGGCCGGAAGCCCAAGACTCAGCGCCCAAAGCCTCACGCCCAAAGCCCGGCGCCCAAGTCCCAGAGCCCACGATCCCGCGAGGACCGCAAGCACGAGGAAACCGCACGCCGTAAGAGACAGCGCGCCGTCGACTCGTTGCGCAAGCGCATCGCCGATCTGGAGTCGCGCATCGCCGAGCGCGAGGCCCAGGTCAGGGATCTCGAAGCCGCGATGGGCACCGCCGGCTTCTACGACGACCCCGTCGCCGCCGACGCCACGATCGACCGGCACAAGACGCTGATGTGGGAAGTCGGCGACCTGATCGCCCAGTGGGAAGCGCTCCAGGCCCACGCATCCGAATCGTAACTTGGCGCCTTCACGACCCAACCCGACGCTCATCGCTGGATGCCACTAAACTCACAGGGTTGCCCAAAAACCGGCGGTTCTGGGTTGATGAAGAGGCAAACCCGACCCAACCAAACTGCAATACGATTACAATATTGTAATCGCGGCCGCACGGTTCACGAAGCTGAACCGTCCCGTTATCAGGCGTTCAGGACGATTACCCGGTGATTCCATTCGGGCACGCGCCTTGCCCCCAGCGACACGAGTGGAGCACAGCCTTATGACCAAGTCGCGACGCCCCACGGCCCGCCGGACACCACCTCCACGCCCGGCGGCGCGCGCCGCCGGGCGGCGAACCGCCATCCCCGCGCCGAGGCGCGGCGGCAGTGCGAACGGCGATGCGGACGGCGGTGCTGGCGACGCCTTCTTCCGGCACATCGTGGCCGGCATGCGGAACGGCGCGCTGGCGCTCACCCGCGAGGGCCTGCTGACGATCATGAACGACGAGGCGTATCGAATCTTCGAGATCACGCCTCACGAGACCGATCTCGGACGGCCGGTTGGAGAGGTGCTCGGCGACCATCCGGAAGTCGTGCGACTCCTGCAAGGCGTGTTCGATCTGCATCAGCTGCCGAACCGAGCCGAATTGCGGCTGCGCCCGTCGGGAAGGGTTCTCGGCTACACGCTGGCACTCGTCCGTGACGACACGGGCCGCGTTGTCGGTTCGTCGATGTTCTTCAAGGATCTGACGCGCGTCGAGCAACTCGAGGAGCGTGAACGGCTGCGGGACAGGCTGGCCGCGCTCGGCGAGATGGCCGCGGCGATCGCGCACGAGGTAAAGAACCCGCTGGCCGGGATCGAGGTGATGGCCGGGCTGCTGCGCCGCAAGATTACCGATACGCCGGACGCGCAATCAGTACTGACCGACATCATCCACGAGGTCAAGATGGCTAAGGGCTTGTCAGACAATTACTGACTTTTGTGTTCTCGGAGCAGCGGGATGGATCGTGTAGTTCCAGTCGCCGTGAAAGCGATGCCGCTCGAGGCGTACCGTCGCCAGCTGCGCATCGGTGACGGTGATGCCACCCGGGTATGGGCCGCGGTCGAGTTCCGACCGAACGCGGAGTCCGGACCGACTGTGCGTCGAGCCAATGAGGCTCACGATCGTGGCCAAGTCGACGAGTGGGGTGCCGCGCCAATTCATCGCGATGTGCGAGAACACCCGATGCTCGATCTTGTTCCACTTGCTCGTACCCGGCGGAAAGTGACAGACCGTGATCACCAAGCCCGTCCGATTGGCCAGACGCGGCAGTTCCCACTTCCACAACCGGAGGCGCGCCCCGTTGCTCCCGCCTGCATCCGCCGTGATCAACAGCGACTGGGCTTGTCGATACGCCGGGCGACCCATGTGCTGCCACCAACGCTGGATCGACCGTACCGCGAAGCTCGCGGTGTCGTGATCGATCCCGACACGCACCCAGCCTTCGTTGCGATGCAGATCGTAGATGCCATACGGAATGGCCTTCCCGCCCGTGGTGGCGGTGGCCGGGATCACGAAGTCGTGGACCTGTACCCGCTGCGGCGTCTTCGCCGGGCGCCAGGTGCGGCCCGCGTTCTTGAACGCGCCGACCAGCTCCTTCTTCTTGGTGTCCACCGAAATCGTCGGCTGCTGTTGCCGTTGCGCGCGTCGCACGCGCCGGGCGATGTACCGAAACTGCGCGTCCCGATCGACATGCTGGCGGCCCTCACGAGTCTTGGCGTTGCCCTGCAGGCTGTAGCCCAGTCCGTGCAACAACTCGGCGACCACCGTGTGGCTGACGCGGTGGCCCAGACCGTCGAGCGCCACCGCCAACGTCCGTGCGCTCTGGCACGTCCACCGCAGCGGCGAGTCGGGATCGCCGGGGGCGGTCGGCTCAACCAACGCATCCAAATCGCGCAGCAGCGTCGCGTCGAGATCGATCGCGCGCTTGCGGCCGCCGCCCGCCCTTCGCGTCCGGCCGCCCGCGAGCGGCTCGTCCGCCGTCAATTCACGCAAACCGCGCTGGATGGTCGATGTCGCGATACCCGTGGCTCGGGCGACCAGCGCCGTGCCGCCATAACCGATCGCCTGGGCCTCAGTCGCCGCCCACACCCGGCGCGATCGCTCCGTGAGCACGGGCGCCAGCGCTGCATGCTTTGCCCGCAGGGTGGCCACCTCCACGGGCGCAGCGTACTACTCGCCGATCAACAGTACAAGCAGTTATTTCCTTACAGGCTCTAACGCCATCGTGCAGGAGGTGCTCGAGTTCGTGCGACCGATCCGGCTGCAGGTCGGGCGCACGGCGGTGGCGGAGGCGGTGCGGTCGGCGGTGCAGCTCGCCGACACCAAGGCACGCCGCGGCGACGTTAGCGTGGATATCAACGTGCCTCAGGAATTGCCGCCGATTCAGGGCGACCAGTATCAGTTGACGCAGGTGTTCACGAACCTGCTCATGAACGCCTATGAGGCCATGGACGGCAAAGGCCGCGTCACGATCACCGCTCGGACCGTTCGGGTGAACAACGGATCCGAGGAACAAGACACGGTGCTTGTCGAGCTGGCCGACGAGGGACCCGGCATGCCACAGGACGTGGCGGACCGGGTCTTCAATCCGTTCTTTACGACCAAGCCCCAGGGCTCCGGCCTGGGCCTCGCGATCGTCCGCAAGATTGTGGACGCGCACGATGGGAGCATCGATTTGAACACGGCACCCGGGCGCGGGACGCTGATTCGGGTGACGCTGCCGGTACGCGGCAGCGAAGAAGGAGCATGACATGGGGCGGATTCTGATCGCAGACGACCACGACTCGCTTCGTCGTGGCCTGGCCCAAGCGCTTGCGGAAGCCTCTCACGACGTCGAGGAAGCGGCCAATGGCAACCTTGCGATTGAAAAACTCCATGAGGGGTTCTTCGACATCGTCATCAGCGACCTGAAAATGGGCGGCAGCAGCGGCCTAGATGTGCTCAAGACGGCCAAGGCACTGCACCCGCGGACCGCCGTCATCCTGATGACGGCGTTCGGCTCGGTCTCCACTGCTGTCGAAGCCATGAAGTCGGGCGCGTTCGATTACGTCCAGAAGCCGTTCGAAGTCGAAGAGATGGAAGCCAAGGTCGGCAAGGCGCTCGAGATGCGCCGTATGCAGCATCAGATCGACTATCTCCGCCACGCGCAAGGCGACATCTACGACTTCGACCGGTTCATCGGCTCAAGCGGCGCGCTCGAAGCAGTGCTCGGCGTCGTCCGCAAGGTGGCCAAGAGCAACACCACCGTCCTCGTTCGCGGCGAGACCGGCACGGGAAAGGAATTGATCGCGGGCGCCGTCCACCACAACTCCCACCGTGCGGCGCGCAATTTTATCAAGGTCAATTGCGCCGCGCTGCAGGAGAACCTACTGGAATCGGAACTCTTCGGCCACGAAAGGGGGGCGTTCACGGGCGCCGACAAGCAGCGGATCGGCCGCTTCGAGCAGGCCGACGGCGGCACGCTGTTTCTGGACGAGATCGGCGACATGAGCGCCAATACGCAGGCGAAGATCCTCCGCGTGCTACAGGAGCACGAATTCGAGCGGCTGGGTGGCACGCGCACGCTCAAGGTCGACGTCCGGTTGATCACGGCCACGAACCGTGATCTGACAGCCATGGTCGAATCAGGCGCCTTCCGCGAGGACCTGTACTACCGGCTCAACGTCGTCGCAATCGAGATGCCGCCGCTCCGCGAGCGGAAAGAGGATGTGGGAGCGCTCGCCGGGTTCTTTATCAGGCGCTTTTCGGGCGAGTTGAAAAAGAGGATCACCGCGCTAGAGCCCGACGCGCTGAAGCTGCTGATGCGCTACCACTGACCGGGCAACATCCGGGAGCTCGAGAACGCGATCGAGCGCGCGGTTCTGCTGGCCGACGGGACCCGTATCACCGCCAACGACCTCAGGCTTGGGGACAGTGGAGCGCTCGGCTCGCCGCGCGAGGTCGCGTCGATCATCAGAATCCCGCCGAAGGGCATCCCGCTCGAAGACATCGAGCGACTGGCGCTGATCGAAGCGCTGAAGGTATCGAACTGGGTGCAGAAGGACGCGGCGGAGCTGCTCGCGATCAGCCCGCGCGTGATGAACTACAAGATCAAAGTGCTGGGGATCGAACTCCCGCGCAGCCGCCGGGCGTCGGACCAGAAGGAGTCCGCTGCGACCGCCAGCGTGTAGTCCCTACCTCCGGCCGCGCTCGGTTTCCCGTTTCGCCCGCGGGTGAGCTCTTCGATACACTTCCAGCAACTGTGCCGCATTGACGTGGGTGTAGCGCTGCGTCGTCGACAGCTGCACGTGACCCAGCAGTTCCTGGATTGCCCGAAGATCGGCGCCGCGCTGCAGCAGATGGCTAGCGAAGGAATGACGCAGTGCGTGCGGGCTGATGCCAAACCTCGTACTGCAGCCCGACACATAGCGGGCCACCAGGCGCTGCACGCTCCGGCCGGTCAGCCGCGTTCCGCGAGTGTTTACGAACAACGGATCGACAGGAGCCGCGGACCGCAGGCTCTTGGGCGTCGGGCCTCGGGCGCCGGGCGTTCGGCGTCGGGATTTCGAATTGCGCGCGGCGCGCAGCGAGGTGCGATCGGCGTACCAGGCGCGCAGCGCCTTCTGCGCGCTGGTGTTGAACGGCACGAGCCGCTCCTTGTCGCCCTTCCCTGTCACCCGCACGATTCGCGCGCGCAGGTTCAGGTCCTCGACATCCAGTCCCACGAGCTCGCTCAGGCGCAAGCCTGAGGCGTAAAACAACTCCAGGATTGCGTGGTCCCGGCGCCCGAGGGGGCTCGATGTATCCGGCGCCTCGAGCAGCTGCGACATCTCATCGATCGAGAGATGGGCGGGCACCCGGTGCTCGCGCCTCGGCGACAGGGCCAGCGTCGTGGGGTCGGTCTCTATCCACCCCTCTCGCCGCAGGTATCGCACGAACGTACGCAGGGCGGAGAGCTTTCGCGCCACTGACGCTCGCGACTGGCCGAGGCGGTACAACTCCGCCATGTAGGCGCGAATGACGTGCAGATCCAGCTCGGCCGGCCGCAGCGACGCGCGTGTCTTCTCCAGATGACGCGCGGCGAAATCGAGGAGCTGGGAAAGGTCGCTCTGGTACGCGGCGGACGTATGGGCGGACGTGTTGCGATTGAGCCGCAGGTGATCCAGGAAGTCGCGCAGCTGATCCTGCACGGGTGCTCTGTTCGAACTTACAGATCCGCCCCAGCGTCGGCGAGAACGGGCCTGCTCTCGATCCAGGCGTCGAGTGAGTGCAGCGCGCGTTCCGAAAGCGCCAGCTTGCGGTCCTGGCGTCGCTTCACGCCCGATGGCGGCGGGGCCATGATGCCGAACGTGACGTTGGTCGGCTGATAGTTCCGCGGGTCGGCATGCGACACGTAGTACGCCAGAGCGCCGATGGCCGTCGTCCGCGGCGGTACACGCAGCTCCTCGCCGCGCACGAGCGCGGCGGCGTTTCGGCCGGCGATCAGACCCGACGCTGCCGACTCGACGTAACCCTCGACGCCGGAAATCTGTCCGGCGAAGAACAAATCGTCCCGCGCTTTCGTCTGCCACGTCTCGCGCAGTACAGTCGGGCCGTTGATGTACGTGTTGCGGTGCACCATGCCGAAGCGCACGAACTCCGCGTGCTCGAGACCCGGAATCAAGGACAGCACGCGAGCCTGCTCGCCCCACTTCAACTGCGTCTGGAAGCCGACCAAGCTGAAGTGATCGCCGGCCAGATTGTCCTGTCGAAGCTGAACGACGGCGTACGGTGGCCGGCCGGTGCGCGGATCGACAAGCCCCACCGGCTTCATCGGACCGAACCGTAACGTGTCGTAACCCCGATGGGCCATCACTTCAATCGGCAGACATCCCTCGAAGAACTTCTCTTTGTCGAAGTCATGGACGGTCGCCGATTCCGCGGTCGTCAACGCGTCGTAGAAGCGGTCGTACGCCTCGGCCGTCAGCGGGCAGTTCAAGTAGTCCCCCTGTCCGTCATCAATGCCGCAGGCAGGGGTCGTGGGGTCTGCCGCCCGCCGCAAGCTCCGGCCCCACCGCGACGCGCGGAAGACCTTCGTCATGTCGATGGTCTCGGCCAGGACGATGGGACTGATGGCGTCGTAGAAATAGAGATGCTCGCCGCCGACGAGCGAGGCGATCTCGGCCGACAGCGACTCCGAGGTCAACGGTCCGGTGGCAATAATCAGCGGAAACATCGACGCGTCCACCGGTACCCGCGCAACTTCCTCCCGCGTGACCGAGATGAGCGGATGTGCCTGGATCGCGTCGGTCACGGCCTGCGAGAAACGATGGCGGTCCACCGCGAGTGCGGCACCCGCCGGTACACGATGTTCGTCGGCCGCGCGCATGACGAGCGAGCCGAGACGCCGCATTTCTTCCTTGAGCAGGCCAACGGCGTTGTCGAGCTTGTCGCCACGGAAGGAGTTGGAGCAGACGAGCTCCGCCAGACGCTCGGTCTTGTGCACCGCCGTCGGGCGCACGGGACGCATTTCGTGAATCACGACGCGCACGCCGAGCGACGCGGCCTGCCACGCGGCTTCGGAACCGGCGAGACCGCCGCCGATGACGTGAATCATGAAAGTCTTTGGCCTCTAGTCCCTGGCCTCTAGTCCTGGAGCAGCACCAAAGACCAGAGACCACAGACGAGAGACCTGCCTATGCTCCGACTGACTTGCGGCGCCCGCCGCGCTTCGTGGCGCGGGCCGACGCAGCTCTCCCGCGTCCGGCCGCCCGACGTGGTGAGGGCGCCGCGTTGCGGCGAGCCTCGAGCAGTTCGGTCGCCTGCTCGAACGTGACGGCCTCGGCATTCAGCCCCTTGGGAATCGACGCATTGGTGGTGCCGTCGGTCACGTAGGGCCCGTAGCGGCCCGCCAGCACCCGAAGTTTCGTCGTGCCCTGCACGAGTTCGAGCAGCACCGTCTTCTGCGCTGCCTGCCGACGCCGCGACCGTTTCGGCGCGCGAATCAGCGCAAGCGCCGCGTCGAACGAGATGTTGAAGACATCCTCCTCCGACTCGAGCGAACGGAACTCATCGCCATGCTTGGCGTATGGACCGAAGCGTCCGAAGTTGGTCGTGATCGGCTCGTCGTCGTCCGGGTGCAACCCGACGACGCGCGGAAGCGACAACAGCCTGAGCGCCTCGTCCAGCGTAATCGTTGACTCGGTCATCCCGGCCTGAAGCGACGCCCGCTTGGGTTTCTCCGCCTTCTCGGCTTTTTGCCCTTTGCCCTTCGCTCGCGGCCCAGTCGGCGCCTCCTGCGTTTCGCCCAGCTGGACATACGGCCCGTAGCGGCCGTTCATCACGTAGACGTTGTGATCCGCGACCGGATCGACGCCGAGCGTACGCGGCCCCTCGGCCTTGGCCCGCACCAGCGCGATCGCCTTGCCGACGGTCAGATCCGCCGGTGGGATGTCATCGGGCAAGGACGCCGTGCGGCCGGGGCCGCCGTCGGCCATCTGCACGAACGGGCCGAAGCGCCCGATGCGGACGCGCACGATCTCTCCACTCTCCGGATCGACGCCGAGCTCGAGCAGCGGGTAATCGGCCTTCTCGGCGCCCTTCTCGACAGCGGGCAGCAGGCCACGGTGCTTCTTGTCACCGAGGTAGAACTGCCTGAGGAACCCGACCCACTCCCGTTCGCCGCGCGAGATCTCGTCGAGATCCTCCTCCATCTCCGCCGTGAAGTCGCTTTCGACAAAGTCGCCAAAGTGCTCGCGGAGCAGCTCGGTCACCGCGAACGCGGTGAAGCTCGGCACGAGCGCCCTTCCCTGTCTGAAGACATAGCCTCGGCGCACAATCGTGGCAATCGTCGGCGCGTAGGTGGATGGCCGCCCGATGCCCAGGCGCTCGAGCTCTTTGATGAGCGAAGCCTCGGTAAACCTCGCGGGGGGCGCCGTCTCATGCCGCTTTGAACCGGTGCCGACAAGGGTCAGCGCCGTGGAACCGTCGGTATGCACGAGATCGCCGACCGCGCACCGCGGGAGGATGGTCTCCTGCTCCTCGAGCTCCGCCGCCGGGTCGTCGCTGCCTTCCACGTACGCTCGACGGAACCCGGCAAACTCGATTGCCTTGCCGCCAGCCGTCAAGACCGCCACTTCGCCGTCAGCGGCCGTGGCGGAGATCTCCAGCGTCGTTCGCAGCACGCGCGCATCCAGCATTTGCGACGCCATCGTGCGTTCCCAGACCAGGTCGTAGACCTTGAGGTCGTCGGCGTCGAGAACCCGTTCGAGCTGGCTTGGTGCCAGCCGGAAATCGCTGGGACGGATGGCTTCGTGCGCCTCCTGAGCATTCCTGACTCGAGTCTGGTAGCGGCGTGGCGCCTCGTAGTACTCAGCCCCGAACATCTCGCGGATGACACGGGCCGACTCCTTCAGCGCCTTGTCCGACAACGTCGTCGAATCCGTGCGATGGTAGGTGATCAGCCCTTCCATTTCTCCGTCACCGGTATCCACGCCCTGAAACAACCGCTGCGCCGCCTGCATCGTCCGCTCGGTGGAGAACCCGAGCTTGCGGCTCGCTTCCTGTGTCAGCGTGGACGTCGTAAACGGCGGGGCGGGCCGTTCGGCACCAGGCTTCTGTTCCACCGATGTCACGGTCCACGGCACGTGGCGGCGAATCGAGTCCACGAGGCGACCCGTCGTGGCTTCGTCGAGCAGCCGCGCGTCCTGGTTCCGGAGCGCGCCGGTCTGCGCGTCGAAATCCTTGCCTGTGGCGACGCGCTGTTTGTTGATGCGAGCGAGCGTCGCGACAAACTCGCGCCCGTCGCCCTTGAGCGACGCTTCGAGGTCCCAGTACACGGAGGGATGAAACGCCCGCCGCTCTTCTTCGCGTTCGACGATGAGTCTGACGGCCACGCTCTGCACCCGCCCCGCGCTCAGCCCCGTCTGTACCTTCCTCCACAGCAGCGGCGACAGCGTGTAGCCGTACAGGCGATCGAGTATCCGGCGGCTTTCCTGGGCTCGAACGAGGTTCTCGTTGACATCGCCTGGATGTTCCAGGGCCTCCTTGACGGCCTCTTCGGTGATCTCGTGAAAGACGATGCGGCGGACCGGCACCTTGGACTTGAGCACCTGGGCCAGGTGCCAGCTGATCGATTCGCCTTCGCGGTCAGGGTCGGTCGCGAGCAACACTTCGGACGCGTCCTTGAGAGCGGTCTTGAGAAGCGCCACCTGCTTCTTCTTGTCGCCCGGGACGACGTAATGGGGCGTGAAGTCACTCTCCACGTCCACGCCCATGCGGCCCCAGTCTTTGTCCTTGATCGCTTTTGGGACATCGGCCGCCGATTCAGGCAGGTCGCGGATGTGGCCGAAACTCGCCTCGACGCGGTACGCTGCGCCGAGAAATCGGCCCAGTGTCCTCGCCTTCGCGGGCGATTCGACGATGACGAGCGGTCTGGAAGCCATTGATAGTCTGATCTCGATTTACCTTCTCTAGTCTTTAAGTCTCTAGTCTTTAGTCTTCGGTCCGTCCCACAGCGGGAGTCAAGGCTTCAGACGCGAATTCACCCTAACACGTTCGTCTCTGCCGCATGAAACGGCCACCGTCTGTACCGCCACGGATTTCTTGGACAGCCGGGTGAGTGTATTCACGCGGCCGTGGTGAGCGCAACCGCGCGACGGACGACGGCGGGTGCGCGGAAGCCGAGTCGCTCGATCAACCACTGCTGGTTATAGGTCTCCTTGAAGGTGCGCAGCGCCTGCTGCAAGTCCTCGACATCCGTAAAGTGGCGCACCCACAGCAGCTGTTCCTTGAGGGTGCGGAAGAACCGTTCGATGCAGCCGTTCCCCTCGGGCTGGCGGACGAAGGCCGGTGATGACACGATGCCGAGGAACCGGAGCTCGGCGTGAAAGTCGTTGCTCATGTACTGACTGCCGTGGTCGTGGCGCATCGTGAGCCCGCTCGCCACGCCGGCGGCCATCGTCCCGAAGTGATCTCGGACGCCCTGGCGCACCGGCTCCAACGCCTCGAAGCGCGTGCCGGACTTCGCCGCGTGTAGTCCCACACATTCGGCCGTGCAGTGATCGATCGCCCCGACGATCGTGACGTGGCCGTCCGCCAGCGTCACGGTGGCCGTCGCATCGGTGCCCCACATCACGTTGGGACTGGCGGTGACGATGGTGCCGTCGTGGGGACGGGCGGCGACCGGCGTGGGCAGCCGCGCAGGGCCGAGCAAGTCGGCAGCGCGCATCACGACCAACGTCCGACGTTTCGACGTGCGCAGCCCCTGCACCCGCAAGCGCGCCCAGATCTTGCGGTGCCCTTCGCCGTGGAACGGACTCGCGGCGATCACGGCCCGGACCGCGGCCGTCAGCGCCGCATCCGACTGGGGCGGCTTGGGTCCGCGCTTGGCCACCGGCGTCGGCCGGGCGCGCCGGGTCCGTTGCGCGTAGACCGTCGAGCGCGGCACCTGCCACACGCGCGTGACGCGGGCGATGCCGTACGGCCGGTGGGTGGAGGGCGAAGTCTCGTGACGCATCGCTTCGACCTCCACCAGCCCAAAGGGCGGCCGGCCTCCAGGTGTCGAATCTTCTCGGCCAGCAACGCCTTGTCGGTGGCGAGATCCGCCACGACGCGCTTGAGCCGCCGCGTGTCCGCGCCCTCGACGGCGACCTCGCGATGCTTGAGGCGGGCCTCACCGCCGGCCACGAAGTCGTCACGCCACTGCGAGAGCTTCGCCGCCGTCACGCCATGGCGACGACTGAGGCTCTCGAGTGATTCCCCCTTGAGGACCTCGATGACCACGGAGACTTTTCGTCGCGCGGACCACCGCCCCGTGCCGACGAGCGCCCACGAGGCTGAGGCCTCTGCGGTCGCCCTCCGGGCTCCCTCCGAGGCCTCAGCCTCGTGCTGTTTTCCCTTGGACATAACTCATTCTCCTTCTCGCAGAAGGCTGTCCAAAGAAATCGTGGGGCGCGGGAAAACGGCCACCGTCGACCCGCTGCACCAACCGGTGCAGCTCCAGCTCGAGCAGGCGCGGCAGCAACCGAACGCCGTCGACGCCGGATATTTCGGTCAGCGTGTCGAGATCGTAGGCCTGTCCGGCGAGCATCAGCCGCAGCAGCGGATCGCCAGAAGTGCTTGACTGGGCGTCACTTGATCCATCGCCGCCCGGCATCTCCCCGGCCCGGGGCCACCCGAACTCTTCTACGATATCGTCCGCGGACTCCACAATCTTTGCCCCATCCCGGATAAGGGCGTGCGCGCCCCGATTACGCCCGCTCAGCACGTTGCCCGGCACCGCCATCACATCCCGGCCCTGTTCGAGAGCACACCCGGCGGTAATCAGCGAGCCGGACTTTTCGCTCGCCTCGATCACGACGACGGCTCGGGACAGCCCGCTGATGAGGCGATTGCGCATCGGGAAGTGAAACGCGAGTGGCGGCGTGCCGGGCGGGTATTCGCTGATCACCAGACCCGCGCGCGCGATCTCGCCGGCGAGCGCCGCGTGTTCACGGGGATAGATGCGATCGACGCCGGAGCCGAGGACGGCGATCGTTCGGCCCGAACAGAGGGCGCCGCGATGGGCCGAGGAATCGACGCCACGTGCCAGACCGCTCACCACCGTGATGCCCAGTGCCGCCAGGTCGGTGCCCAGCCGTGCCGCGGTTTCGAGCGCCACCGCGGAGGCGGCGCGCGAGCCGACGACAGCGACCGCCGGCGCGCGCAACGCGTCGAGGGCCCCGCGATACCAGAGCACGGGCGGCATATCCGGAATGGCAAGCAGAGCGGCCGGAAACCGCGAATCGGTCCACGGAAGCACGTGGATCCCCACCGTTTCCGCGTGCATGCGAGCGGCCTGCGCACGGTCGTGCAGGGCGCGTGACGCTTCGAGCAGGACCGGGTCGTCCGCGCGAAGACGGTCGGCGAGACCGACGCGGGACAGATCGGGCATGAGCGACAGCGCAACGGCCTCATCAAGCGTCATTGAGGTCTCCTGCCGGGCACGAGGCCCGGCTGCGCTCGCCGCGTCTGGGGCTGAAAACACGAGAGGCCGGAGCCCCCCGTACGCGACCTGCGCACCGGTGGCACCCGACCTCACTGTCCCCATTGTAGGCCGCAGACCCGCCCTCCACAACGCAGCGTTCACGGAACGGGAAGGCAGCCAGGGCCAATTCCCCTGAGAAGCTCTTGCTTTAGGCCGGAATCCGCCGCCTGGACCTGGTACACGGCTTGCCTTGCCCTGGTAAGCTAATGATGCGTAAAGCGCTTGCACCTCGCACGAACCCATGACTATATTTGGGCCTTCTATGCGCCAGTTCTCCGCGCTCCTAGTGTTGCTCGTCGCGCTGAGCGTGGCACCCCTCGCGGCCGATGCTCGCGACGATGCCAAGCAGCAGGTGGCGTTCGGGATTGAGGTGGCGCAGATGGGTCTCTGGCGCGAAGCAATCTACCGGTGGGAGCGCGCGGCGCTGATCGACCCGGCCTATGCCGCCGCGCACAACAACCTCGCAATCGCCTACGAGCAGGAGGGCGACCTGGACAAGGCACGCGCGGCGTACGAGAAGGCCCTCGAGCTTGAACCGGGCAACCAGTTCATCACGCAAAACTACGAACTCTTCAGGGAAATCAATGACCGCACCAATGGCGAGAATATTCTGTAGTGTTGCCGCGGTTGTCATGACCGCGGCCTGCGGCAGCAGCTACTACGAGATCCCAGTCGAGACGCCGATCCGTCCGAAGCTCGACGTGTCGGCATTCGAGCGCATCCTGGTGGCGGGCTTCATCGCCGGGGGCACCGAGGATGTCGATGGGAACCTCGAGACCACCCGCCTGCTGCGCAGCCAGCTGCGGAATAACTCCGAGATGCGCGTCATCGATAGCGATGTCCTTCCGCTGATCGAAGTGGCGTCTGAAAGCCGCGCGACGCGCGACACGCCGCTTGGGGGCGAGGACCCGTCGGAGCCTGTCGCGATCCTGGAGGACGCGGACCTCGAACCCTACGAGCATGTGTTCGCCGACGTGGAGTACTGGAGGCGAATCGGCGAGGAGTTTCAGCAGCCGCTCATCGTCACCGGTACCGTGATGTTTGCGCCGCAGGCGCGTTCGGGCATCGTCCAGCGCGACCAGGAGGTGTACGACTCGCTCGGGCGTCGGAGCGTCGTCCCGGTCCGCACCTACATGGAGCGGAAGGGTTTCGTCCTCAGGCCCCGATTCGTGTTCATCGACGGGCGCACCGGAACGGTCCTCTACTCGGAGACCTTCCGGGAGGAGATTCTCTACAACACCAACCAGGTGTCGCCGCCCCTGTCCTCCTATTTTGAGCTCATGGATCGTTTGCTCCCGAGCTTCCTGAGCACGCTGAGCACCCAGACGATCAGGGGCACGCGCGTACTGCTCCAGTAGCGGTCCTGTCGACAGCGTCGGTGGGTCCGCTGCGAGTCCGCTGCAGGTCCGTTACGCCGGGTCCGGCGTCGGATCAGGCACAGTGTCAGCGCTCAGCGTCAGGGCAGTCCTTTCCAATCCAGAAATGAGCCTGAAGCGGATCGATGAGCCGGACATGTCAGGCAGCCGGGTCAATAGACCGGAATAGCCGTGCGCGTGCCTCGTGCAGGGCGCGCGCGGCATCATTGTCGCTCAGGGCGAAGGCGACGGCGTCGAGCTATTGGAAGGTGGTCCCCGGGGTGAGGTAGACGGCGGCCTCGGGGAGCGACTTGAGCTTCTCATAGGGCGTCATGATGTCGGCGTCGCGGTAGCGCTTGCGGCGGCGGCCCTTGGCCAGAAAACATCGGAGCAGACCCTTCTCAGCCTTCCCTTGGTGGACATAGTCGAACCGGCCCAGGGTCTGCTCGATGAACCCATAGGCCGCAGCTCGAGTCGCCACGACCAGGTCGACCTCCTGGTTGCCCTCAAGGAACTCCCGAACGTGCTGCAAGGTCCGTAGCCGGTCGGTGTGGAGCGTCACGATCATCCTCCGATGATCCACGACCCAGCTCCCCTTCAGGCTCATGTGTCGTTTGAAACAATCCCCCCTTCAGGCTCATGCCTCATTGGAAGAGACTAGGGCTTCCATTGGCGGCAAAGTCGAGGTAAGCTGAATCTGTTGCGCTGGTCGACTTCCGGCCGGTCTTGCGATCTCAACCGAGGAATTGTCCGTGTACGCCATCATTCAGGCCCGTGGCCGCCAGCTCAAGGTAACGCCCGGCGCTGTTGTCGAGATCGACGGACCACCGGGCGAGCGCGGGTCGGAGTTCAACTTTGACCAGGTGCTGCTCGTCGAAAAGGACGCCGGCGAGATCCTGGCAGGCGCACCGTTTGTCGCCGACGCGCGGGTCCTTGGGATAGTGGACGGCGAATCGCGCGGGCCCAAGCTCCGCGTGTTCAAGAAGAAACGGCGGAAGGGGTTCCGCAAGACCCGCGGACATCGCAGCGTCTTCACGCGCGTCCGTATCACCGACATTCAAGCGTAGGGCGGGTTCCGAATAGCGAACCAGGCGAGGTTTTGCAATGGCTCACAAAAAAGGGCAGGGCAGCTCACGGAACGGCCGGGACAGCAACTCACAGCGCCTGGGCGTCAAGCGTCACGACGGCAACATCGTCACCGGCGGCTCGATCCTGGTACGCCAGAAGGGGCGTCGCTTCGAGCCCGGCCTGAACGTCGGGCTCGGCAAGGACCACACGCTGTTTGCCAAGCTCGATGGCAAAGTCCGGTTCGAGGATCACGGCCGCCATGGCCGCCGAATCTCCGTCCTTCCTGTCGAGTAGGCCGCTCCCCGTATACTGATCTGGATGTTCGTCGATGAGGTGGACATCCATGTCACTGCTGGCGACGGCGGGCGCGGCTGTCTCAGTTTCCGGCGTGAGAAATTCATCCCTCGCGGTGGCCCAGACGGGGGCGACGGCGGCCTGGGCGGCTCGGTCTACATCATCGCCACTGCCCACAAGAACACACTCGTCGATTTCCGTTACCGTCCAAAATTCGAGGCCAAGGGCGGGCAGCACGGGCAGGGCTCCAACAGAACAGGGCACGGCGGAGAGGATCTCGAGATCGGCGTCCCCGTGGGCACGCTCCTGCTCGAGAAAGATCCCCCGGAAGGAGAAACTACCGCGGCGGGCGACGGGAGCCGACTGTGGGCTGACCTCACCGAGGAAGGTCAGCGGGTCCTCGTCGCCAAAGGAGGACGCGGCGGCCGGGGTAACGCGCGTTTCGTGTCGTCGACCAATCGCGCGCCTCGGCGCGTCGAGCCTGGTGAGCCGGGCGAAGAGCGATGGCTGCGACTCCAGCTCAAGCTCCTGGCCGACGTCGGGCTGGTGGGCTTTCCCAACGCCGGCAAGTCGACGCTCATCGCCAGGATCTCCGCCGCGCGCCCCAAGATCGCGGACTACCTCTTCACGACGCTGACGCCGAACCTCGGCGTCGTCACACTGAGCGGCGATCGCAGCTTCGTGGTCGCCGACGTCCCGGGACTGATCCAGGGCGCGCACGCGGGGCACGGGCTGGGCCATCGATTCCTTCGCCACGTCGAACGCACAAAGGTGCTCGTCCATCTGGTGGACGTGTCGAGCGCGTCAGGCCGGGATGCTGTCCAGGATTTCGACATGATCCTCGACGAGCTGCGCCTGTTCGACGAAAAGGTCGCCGCGAAGCCGCAGATCGTCGCCGCGAACAAGATGGACGCGCTCGACGATCCGTCTCGGGTCACGCGGCTTGAAGAGCGCGCCAGGGCGCTCGGCCTTCCCTTCCACCGGATCTCCGGCGCCACCGGCGAGGGGATCGACGACCTGCTCGAGGCGGCGTGGCGGCAGATTGCCGCCGTGCGCGAGGCAGCTGCCGAAACGGCGCTGGCGTCACCGGACGCATGACGCGACGACTCGGCCTGCTCGGTGGCACCTTCGATCCTGTGCACTTCGGACACCTCGATGCTACGGCCGCCGCGCGCGCGGCGCTCGCGCTGGACGATGTCCTGTTCGTGCCCTCGCACGATCCGCCGCACCGACCGGCCGACCCTCATGCGACGGCCTTCGAGCGATTGGCGCTCGTGGAGCTCGCCATCGATGGAGTCGCCGCCTACAGGGTGTCCGACGTGGAACTGCTCCGCGACGGGCGCTCTTACACCTCCGATACCCTGCGCGCACTCCACGCGGCCGGCTGGGCGCCCTCGCAGCTTTTCTTCATTCTCGGCGCGGACACCTTTGCAGAAATTGCCACGTGGCACGAGTTTCCCTGGGTTCTCGATGCCGCTCACTTCGCGGTGATCGCGCGCCCAGGCACGACCATCGAGGCGGCGCTGGCACGGACACCGGACCTGCGATCGCGAGCGCGGGCGGCGTCCACGGTTGACGAGGCAGGCAGCCGAACCGGCGTTTTTCTCGTCGAAGCGGCGACACGCGACATCTCCTCGACCCTGATCCGTCGGCGACTCGCCGCGCGACAGCCAATCGGCGATCTTGTGCCTTCAGCGGTAGCGCGGCACATCGCCGCACACCATCTCTACCGGACGGAAGACGATTTGCATGGCCAGGACGACAACAACCAGGACAGCTAAAGCTGGCGGGGCTCGCAAGGCCGGCGGCGCTCGAAAAACAACCGGCGGCGCTCGCGAGAGAACCTCGGCCGGCGAGGCGGCAGCATCCAGGATTCCGAAGCTACCGAAATCGGTCTCGGGCGCGGTGCGCGCGGCGCACGGCAAAAAGGCGCTGGACGTCGTGGTTCTGGATCTGCGGAAGGCGGAAGGCTTTACCGACTACTTCGTGATCTGCACCGGCACGAACACGCGACAGATCAACGCGATTGCCGATGCCGTCACCGACGCGCTGCGGAGCCAATTCGGGGAGCGGCCGGTGCTGGCCGAAGGCGTCCACAAGTCCGAATGGATCCTGCTCGACTACTTCAACTTCGTCGTGCATGTCTTCAGCAGCGATTGCCGCGCATTCTACGGCCTCGAGCGGCTGTGGGGAAACGCGGAACGCTACGAGTGTGCCGATACGGATTAGACGCGCTGCTCTCGGCGACGCTCTCCCCGAGGTGTGCCGCGTGCGCGTGCGTCCTGGACACGCCGCTCGCCGGTCCAGTCTGCGGAACATGTTGGAACCAGGTGCGGATCCTGTCCGGCCCCTTCTGCCGGACCTGCGGCGACCCGCTTCCCTCCTGGCGCGTCATCAGCGTCGCCCTCGAGCGGTGTCCCCGCTGCCGCCGCCGTCGCGGCCTCGTTGACGCCGCCCGCGCCGCCGGCGAATACGAAGGGCCGCTGCGGGGGATTCTCCACGCATTCAAGTACGAGGGGCGGCGGGGGCTCGCCGGGCCGTTAGCAGCGATGATGCGCACGGCCGGGGCAGCGATTCTGGGCGACGCGGACGCGTCGGTGCCGGTACCGCTACATCCTTGGAGGCGCTTGCGCCGGGGCTTCAACCAAGCAGACGATCTCGCGCGACAGTTGGACGTTCCGATGCTGCGCGTGCTCTGGCGCCGGCGCGCAACCGTGCCGCAGACGGGGCTGAACGCCGCAGCGCGCCGCCGTAACATGCGACGCGCCTTCACGCTCTCGCCGTTCCTGTCGCACGAGCGGTGTCGAGGGTTGCTGGAGGGCCGCACTCTCGTCCTGGTCGACGACGTGCGGACGACTGGCGCCACGATCGATGCGTGCGCCGCCGTGCTCAAGGAAGCCGGTGCGCGCGAGGTCAGGGCGTTGACGGTGGCGCGAGCGGCGCTCCCAATCCGGCGGGCCTAGAGGCCCCCTGGAGCGCGCTCAAGATGGACCGGACGCGCGACGTAAGTCGAGGCGCTCAGTCGCAGCGCAGAGCGATCACAGCGTCTTTGTCACCGCGGCGAACACGTCGGCCGCGACGGCATCCCGATCCCGGTCCGCGTCGATCCGCACCCAGCCGCTCGCCGCTTGGCGGAGGTAACTGTCCCGTACGCGTGCCAGGAGCGCCAGATCCCGCTCGTACCTATCGCGCCCCGCACTTTTCCGCCGCGCCGACTCGTCCGGCGATATGTCGAGCAGAATCGTGACGTCCGGCTGCGGTAGGTATTTCTGGATCTCGACGAGCCAGGCGGCATCGAGTCCCTGAGCCTCACCATAGGCGACGCTCGACGCCAGATACCGGTCGCACAGCAGGATGCTGCCGGCCGCTTTCGCATCGACCATCCCCCCTTTCCGTTCGTACCGATTGGCGACGTAGAGGAGCTGCATGGCGTCCGGTCCGTAGGGACGCTCGCCGCGAAGGGCACATCCAATCTCCGCGCCGATGACCGTGCCGTAGTCGGGGAATGAAAACAGCTGGACGTCGCGCTTCCTGTCCGTGAGACGGTCACGCAGCAGTTCGGTCTGCGTCTGCTTGCCGCTTTGATCCAGGCCTTCGAACGCGATCAGGAGACCACGCATATCTGAACGGGTCATGTTTCAAGGGCGAGTACGTCGTCGAGCGTCTGGCGGCGGCGGATGACGGTCCATTGTCCGGCGTCGACCAGGACCTCCGGCGGTAGCAGGTGCCTGTTGTAGTTGGACGCCATCACGGACCCGTATGCGCCCGCGTCGAGGATGGCCACGAGATCCTGTGCTTCGATGGGCGGCAGCAGGCGCTCCCTGGCAAAGACGTCGCTGCTCTCGCAGATCGGCCCGACCACATCCCACGGCGTGTCCGTGCCCGGCCGCGGGCGGATCGGCGCAATGCGATGGTACGACCCGTACAGCGCGGGGCGAATGAGCTCCCCCATTCCGGCGTCCAGCACGACGAACTGCCGGCCATCCGTATAGCGCTTCGTATCGACCACCCGCGCGATCAAAGCGCCCGCGTGTCCAACCACCGAGCGGCCGGGCTCGAGCAGCGCCGGGAGACCGCTGCGCTGGAGTTCTGGAATGACAGTCTCCGCGTAGTCGGCGGGGCCGGCAATGTGCTCCCCGTCGTAGGCAATGCCGAGGCCGCCACCCACATCGAGATGCTCGAGCGTGAACCCGTCGTCGCGGAGCTCCGTCGCCAGCGTGGCGAGGGTTCGGGCGGCGCGCCGCAGCGGATCGACCGTTGTAATCTGCGACCCTACGTGGACGTGGATCCCCACGAACGTCACGCCCGGCCGCTCGCGCCGTTCGCGATAGATCGCCCGCGCGTCCTGCAACGGCACACCGAACTTGTTGACTCTCAGACCGGTCGAAATATTGGGATGGCTGCCGGCGTCGATGTCCGGATTGACACGCAGCGCAACCCGCGCCGCACGCCCCTGTGCGGATGCCAGCTCAGCGATACGATCGAGTTCACCCGCCGATTCCGCGTTGATGACGCCGATACCGGCTGCGATCGCGTACCCCAGCTCGTCACGCGTCTTCCCGACGCCTGTAAACACGATGTCACCCGGCACGTACCCGGCTCGCTGTGCCACCTGGATCTCGCCGCCGGAGTTCGCATCGATCTTGCTGCCGATCGACCGAAGGAGCCGGACGATCGCGAGCGTTGAGTTGGCCTTCAGCGCGTAATGGATCGCGTGCGGATACGCGGCGAACGCATCGTCGATGGCGCGGTAGGCCTCCCGGATCGCGCGCGCGCTGTAGACATAAACGGGTGTGCCGACACGCTCGACGATCGCTTCAAGGCTGACATCGTCGCATGCGAGCCCGTTGGGAGTGGGCGTGAACGATTGGGACACGAGCGCTCGCATGTTATCATGCGCGCATCATCACCTCACCGCACACGCGCGCGCGCTTCGCCAGGGTCCTCATCGCGCACGCAGCAGAACGCCTCCCGAGAACCGGAGTGCGAGGATGAATCTGACCACGGGCCGCTCACAAGGCATCTCCATCGTGCGCGTGAACGAAGCGCGCCTGATGTACCCGCTTCTATCCGAGTTCGCCGGTACGGTCACGTCGCTCATCGGCTCCGGCGAACGACGGGTACTGCTCGACCTCTCGGCCGTCACCTACGTGGACAGCGCGACCATCGGGTGCCTCATGGATCTCTACCGTCAGGCGACCGCCGCCGGCGGGGCCCTCAGGCTCGCCGGCGTGCGGAAACAGGTCGAAACGATGCTGACGATGACGGGCGCCCAAGAGCTTCTGGAGATTCACGCCGACGCGCCTTCGGCCATCAGGAGCTTCGGGGCGTAACACACGAAAGGCCGTGTGTTATTAGCAGAGACCCCCCTTTTTATCCCACACTTTTGACTGGCGTGGCCTTCTTCCTGGTCGCGGGCCCGCAGCCGTTTCGCCGGTCACTGCGCGCCAGGGCGCCGCACGACCCGATCGTCCGCATCGACGACCACCAGCTCTATCGCGGCGCGCCAGTACGGACCATCTCAGAGGACAGCCGATCAATCTCGCGAAATGCCTCAGCCGCTGTCGTGTGCTCGCTGATTAGTGTGGCCTGACGGCCTCTATCTGGCCCCCAGGGGCTGCATTACGCGGAAGGGCAATCGGGGCATGGCGATGGCCAGCGTGAATCGTGAGGGCTAGTTCGACCATGCTACGTCATCGCAGTTGCTCACGAAATGCTCGAATGAGCGTTTCGAGCTGTCACGATTGTGGGCGAGTGATTGTTTCGAGGTGCCGTGCCATCATGTACGCTTGGTAGTTGAGCCAGAGCAAGAGCACGATCGCGATGGATTCATACATCTGTTTGCCTCTGGTAACGCTCCAACTGGCCGGCAATAAAGCGCGCATATTCCTCAATGCGCCCGAGCTTGTGAGCAGAGTAGATCAATAACATTAGAAAAGAAATGGCCCACGCGTCGATCATGGTCATGTCGCCTCCTTCAGTAAGTCGTCCCTGAGACCGCACCCGGGTGGGGCCCCTCGGTCGATCCGTGCGCCGAAGTAAGCCCTCGACGGAGTATCGGTCAGGAACTCAAGAGATAGCGCACTGCAACAACGAGCACGCCGAGCAGAAGGAGCAAGAGAGGCGCAAGAATAACAACGAGCGTCAGAATGAGCCTGCGGCTCCATGCCCCTTCGTCTTTCGAGCGTGGCTGCTTCTTGAGGATATTGTCTATGTTCGTGAGGCTTGTCCCGGTGCCGTCAGCAAATAGATGAAGATTGATGTTCATGAGGACGAGGAGGTACGCGGCGTAAGCGGGGGATGTCCCACTGACTGTTGAAAATTGACGCGGCGGCTCCTCACTGCTCGTGATACACGAGTGGTGGGCAACCCGAGGCGACACGCCTCACAGCAAAGGAGCCGCCATGAAGAAGTCTCGCACAGTCCGTCCCGCCGCTGGTGTTGAATCTCCGCCCCCGCGTCGCCTGCCCCTCGTCGAGCTGCTGATCGATACCGAGGCGGAGCTGTTCGAGCTCGCGGTGCGGTCAGGGTTACAGGTCTTGGACGCCATGCTCGAAGACGATCGGACCGCGATCTGTGGCCCGCGGTACGCGCACCAGGCCGACCGTACGGCGGCCCGGGCCGGGACGGTGGCCAGTGAGGTCGTCCTCGGCGGGCGCAAGGTGGCAATCCGGCGTCCCCGGGTCCGCGCGGCCCGCCAGGAAGTACCGCTGCCGACTTTCCAGACGATGGCCCAGACCGATCCCCTGCGGCGCCGCACTGTCGAGCAGCTGTTGGTCGGTGTCAGCACCCGGGGCTATGCTCGGAGTCTGGAGCCGCTCCCGGCCGACGTCCCCAGCCGTAGCGTGAGTAAGAGCGCCGTCAGCCGCCGGTTTGTCGCCAAGACCGCCGCGCAACTGGCCGCGTGGCAGGCGACGCCCCTCGAGAACCTGGATCTGGTCGGCCTCGTCCTCGACGGTGTCCACATCGGCGAGCACTGTCTGGTCGTCGCCTTGGGGGTCGGCGCCGACGGCACGAAGCACGCCCTCGGGCTCTGGGAAGGCTCGACGGAGAACGCGACCGTCTGTCAGAGCCTGCTGGCCAACCTCCAGAGCCGTGGCCTGCGCACCGATCGGAGTGTGCTGGTGATGCTCGATGGGTCGAAGGCGCTGCGGGCGGCGGTGACTGCGGTGTTCGGCCGCGCCGCCGTGGTGCAGCGCTGCCAAGTCCACAAGACCCGCAACATCCTCGACCATTTACCGGCGCGCCAGCGGCCCTGGGTGCAGGCCATCCTGCGGCGGGCCTATCAGCACGAGGACGTGAAGACCGCGATGCGGTTGCTACGGAACCTCGCCCGCCGCCTCGACCGGGAACATCCGTGCGCGGCGGCCAGTGTGCGGGAAGGGCTCGAAGAGACCGTGACCGTGCTCACGCTCGGCCTCGCTCCCCGTCTCCAGCGCTCGCTGGCCACCACCAACGCCGCCGAGAGCCTCATCAGCCGGACCCGCCACGTCAAACGCAACGTCAAGCGCTGGCGGGGCGGCCAGATGATGCTGCGCTGGGTCGCCGCGGGTGTGCTCGAAGCAGCCAAAGGGTTCCGGCGCCTGAAGGGACATGCGGATATGCCGCAGCTCGTCGCGGCCCTCCGCGCCCGAGATCACCGTCTCGGCCTCGGAGACTCCAGGGAGGCGCAGCACGTCGCTTAGAATGTCACCCGAGTCGCCGCCGAGTTTCAACAGCGGCCGGGACATCCCCCGTAAGCGAGCAGGAAAACGACTATCCAATTCATCGGGTCGAATTGTGCGCCAACTTGAGAGTCTTGCGGGAGCGTTATCTACGCCGCCCTGCGGAGCGGCTTCAGTCCGTCGGCACCAGCCGCCGCAGTTCCTCGAACCAGGATCGAAAGGCGCGCCGCTTAGCCAGCTGCACTACGCGGCCGACCTCTGCTTGGCCTGCGGCTCGTACTTCCGGAACATGAGCGTGAGATACGCCAGCGCGTCCTGGAGGCTGTGGCTTCGGTGATACACGTGCCGGAGCATCTTGAACTTCATGGCCAGCGGTCGATAGAACTCCTCGACCACATCCTCGCGGTACTTCCACAGGCTGGTGCTGTCGTGGCGCTTGAGGTCGATGTTGTGCGCCGAGTCCGCGTTGAAGTCGTCGTAGGACTGCGTGATCAGAATCTGGGTCTCGTCGGAGAGCGTCCAGACCTCACGCCAAAACTCCGCCTCGGGGTCCTCCTTGTATCGTGTGGCATCCAGATCGTCACGGTACCTACCGACCACGCGCTCCACGATCGCTCGCACAGCGGGGCGGTCGGGGTGATTCACCGGGACGGACTTGACCAACACGCCGATCTTCTCCTCGACTGTCAGGCAGTCCCATATATCCGTCGCCGGCAGGGGAATCACGATGCTCAGGTTCATCATGTCGATGGCCCGGCTGTCGCGCAGCTCGATGGCGAACCTGCGCGTCTCCTCCAGCTCGACCTCGGTCTCGGCCTCGACGCGCTTGCCACTCTGAAGAGGCAACTCGGGGAAGCCGGCCATCAGGAAACCGTTGACGTAGAGGTAGACGCCCTCCTCGGCGGCGACCCGCTTCAAGGTTTGCAAGTTGTCGAGAATCGTCTCGTTGGTCAGCTGGCTGCCGCCCTTGCGCACCAGATCCTTGCGCACGCGCGGCGAGCCGGACTCAATCTCGATCGCGGTGCCGCGCCAACCGGCACGGATCATCAGCCGGGTCAGCTCGTCATGGTCCTCGATCTCCGTCTTCTTGATTACGTTGGCCAGCAGCTTTCCCCCGCCGAGTGTCTCGTACCGGATTCCGTTGTCGGTGGTCCAGCGAATCTTCAGCTCTCGACGGACGATCTCCCTGCACAGGTCGGCGACGTATTCGTAATGCTGGGTAAAAGCGTCGTCGATGAAGCTGAAGTGCCGGCAACCGTACGCGTCGAGGTAGTACTGCATGTCGTCGACGACCTTGTTCACGGCGCGGTAACGGAGCTTCTTGCCCGACATCTGGTACGCCGCGCAGAACGTGCAATCGTACGGGCATCCCCGCACCAGCGCGATCGGCCAGTAGTTGGCGCCGGCCGTTCCGTGGGCTCCCCGAAACAGCCGTTGCTGCTTGATCTCCTCCGCCCGGAACCGGTAGCGCAGCAGGTCTCGTTCGTCGAACTTCCCGAGATCGATGAACCCGGCGGGCCGCCCTTCGACCGTGCGGGTCTCGCGATCCAGGCGGTACACGCCCGGGATCGATCCTGGCTCGGGCGTCCGGTCGTCCAGCAGTGCACGAACGAGGCTGGGGAAGCTCTCCTCGGATTCGCCGCGACAGACGTACTCGATGAAGCTGACGCCCATCAGGCTCAGGTAGGCCTCGGTCGGGTGGGGACCGCCGAGCACGATCTTGACGTCGGGGCACGCTCGCTTCACGAGCTGCAACCCCTCCATCGTGTGCGAATCGCCTGGCTGTACGTGGACACGCCGAGAATACGCACGTCCAGCGCGTGTATCACCTGGATCAGGTGGTCGAATGAGTCGCGCGGGTTGAGCGTCGGGAGGTTGTAGTTCATCACCTCGCACGCGATCTGCTGATCGCGCAGCACGGACTGCAGGACACGCACGCCCGGGTGCGGCAGGGCACCGTTGACGTCACTCATCGGGGGTATGGCCAAGAGCACCGGAACGCTCCCGTGCTCGCGCCGGAAATCTTCCAGCCTGTCGCCGTCATAGATCCCGTAACAGCGCCAACGGCTGAGCGAATCCGAGAGTCGTCCGTGGAGCCAGACCCACGATCTGGCGAAGAGTTTGAGCAACGATGGAAGTCCCTATTCTTGCACGGTCCGCGCGCTCAGGGCCTTCTGTGGGTGGGGTTTTGATGGGGTCATGGCCTCCCTCAACTAATCCCACAAGTTATGTGGGATTGCGTAGGAAGTCAATCGCCTCTAATGAACGGGTGTCACCAGATAGAGGCCGTATTCATTGGCATCTTTGGAATCTATGGGAACTACCTAGTACCCCGGCGCAGTGGTTTTGATCGATTGCCTGGGCCCACGGTCAAGAGGGGGAGGCCTGAAAGTGAACCGGTCAAATTCACTGCGACGAGGTACTAGAACATGGTAAGGCGGAGTGTACTGCGGCCTTCCCGGCGACCGCCTGCTGTCCACTAATTGGTGGCGGGTGCGACGTGGCCTACCGGCACCGCGGGCGCGGCTGCCGGCCCTGCCGGCACCTCGACGAGCTTCCAGCAGTCCTGTTCCTCGAGCACTCGGGCGGCGAACTCCGCGTGCAGCGCGTGGCCGCCACGGTGCGCCACCAGGTGGCCGATGAGCGGATGGCCCAGAAGCGCCATGTCGCCGATCACGTCCAGGATCTTATGACGCACGAACTCATCGTCAAATCGAAGGGCGTTGTTCAGCACGCCCGTGTCGCCGATGACGATGGCGTTTTCGAGCGATCCACCCAGCGCCAGCCCTTGCTGCCGCATCATCTCGACCTCCTCGAGGAAGCCGAACGTGCGGGCGGGCGCGATCTCCTCGACGAAGGCTTCCTCCGTCAGACGGATCGTCCGCGACTGGTGGCGGAGCATCGGATGGTCGAACGCGATGCTGTAGGTGACTTTGAAGTGATCGGAAGGGTACAACGTAATCCGCTTGTCTCCCCGGAAGACAGAGATCGGCCGGAGCACCTTGAGGTGCCGGCGCGCCGCCGGGAGCGGCTTGATGCCCGCCTCCTGAATCAGGTAGATGAACGGCGCAGCGCTGCCGTCCATGATCGGTACTTCGGGAGAGTTCAACTCGACGACGGCGTTGTCCACGCCAAGGCTCATGAACGCCGCAAGCAGATGCTCGACAGTGTCAACCCGGACGGCGTCTCGCGTGAGGCCGGTGGCGAGATTGACGTCGCCGATGTGGCTGACCGAGGCCGGAACCTCCTGGCCGCCGAGATCGGAGCGGCGGAACCGGATACCCGAATCGGTCAGGCCAGGCTTCAAGGACAGGGTGACCTTGTTGCCCGAATGAAGTCCGATTCCCGCGCAGGAGGTCGATCGGCGAAGCGTCCGTTGTGTGTGCATCAGGCTCCCTAGCCGACAGCAGAGGCTTTCCTGTTGGAAGCAATCACGGTGCCGAGTCGCACAGTTTCGAAGAAAACACTTAACTGCTTGCCGAAGAGAGCCTTGCAGCGGTGACCACGTCCCGCGACCCTTGCTGCAATAGCAATCTGTTGCAACGCCACCACAACGCCGCCTACGAAAACCGTGGCGAGTTTACCACAGGGCACATGCCCGCGAACGACATAAGTGTCGTTCACACGGGCCGCGGCAGCAGCGGTTGGAGATACGCGCCGGTTACCGAGTGCGGGTTGACGGCCACCTCTTCCGGGGAACCGATCGCGACCACGCGCCCCCCTGCGGCTCCCCCATCCGGCCCGAGATCGATGAGATGATCCGCCGACCTGATGACGTCGAGATTGTGCTCGATGACAACCACCGTGTTGCCCTGGTCGACGAGCTTGTTGAGTACGTCGAGCAGCTTGCGAGTATCTTCGAAATGCAGGCCCGTCGTCGGCTCGTCGAGGATGTAGAGGGTCCGCCCGGTGCTCCGGCGCGACAGTTCCCGTGCCAGCTTCACACGCTGCGCCTCTCCACCGCTGAGCGTCGTCGCGGCTTGCCCAAGCTTGATGTAGCCGAGCCCCACGTCCTGCAGCGTGCGGAGCTTGGTGGCGATCGGGGGAATGTTCTCGAGCAGCGGCAGCGCCTGATCAACGGCAAGGTCGAGCACCTCGGCAATCGACTTGCCGCGGTAGTGAACCTCCAGTGTTTCCCGGCTGTACCGGCGACCCTTGCACTGCTCGCACGTCACATAGACGTTTGGCAGGAAGTGCATCTCGATCGCGATGACGCCGTCGCCCTGGCAGGCCTCGCAGCGTCCGCCCTTGACGTTGAAGGAAAACCGACCCGGTTTGAAACCACGCGCCTTCGCCTCCGGCATCATCGCGAACAGCTCGCGGATGAAGGTGAACATCCCGGTGTACGTGGACGGGTTTGAACGCGGCGTACGCCCGATCGGTGATTGATCGATCTCGATGACCTTGTCGATCAACTGGATCCCTTCGATCCGATCGTGCAGGCCGGCGTCGGCGGCGGCCCTGTAGATGACTTGGGCCATCGACCGGTACAGGATGTCGTTCACGAGCGTCGACTTGCCAGAGCCGCTGACGCCGGTGACGGCCGTGAACGTGCCGAGCGGAATGGACACGTCGATGTTCTGGAGGTTGTTCGCCCTGGCGCCGCGAATCACGATTTCGCCCTTCAGAGCGGGCCGCCGCGAGCGTGGCGTCGGAATGGTGCGCTCGCCGCGGATGTACGCGCCGGTGAGCGACCCTTTTCCATCCCTCAGCAACTGGTCCGGCGACCCCTGAAAAATCACATGGCCCCCATGCTCCCCCGCTCCCGGCCCGAGATCGACCACGTAGTCGGCAGCGCGGATCGTTTCCTCGTCGTGCTCCACGACTACCACCGTATTGCCGAGATCGCGGAGCCGCGACAGGGTCGACAGCAGCTTGCGGTTGTCACGCTGGTGGAGGCCAACCGATGGCTCGTCCAGCACATACAGGACACCAGACAGGTTCGCCCCGATCTGCGTCGCAAGCCTGATCCGCTGGCCTTCTCCGCCCGACAGCGTCGCCGCACTGCGGTTCAACGTCAGATAGCCGACGCCGACGTCGTGCAGGAACCGTAGCCGCTCCTGAATTTCACGAAGGACCCGCGCAGCAATCAACGTCTCACGCTCGGAGAGTTCGAACCGCTCGAACACATCGAGCGCCTCGCTCATCGGCAGACTCACATACTCGGCGATGCCGCGGCCCTTCACCTGAACCGCGAGACTTTCCGGCTTCAGGCGGTGGCCATAGCAGCTCGGGCACTCGCGCAGCATCCGGTATGGCTCGAGGTCCCCCTGCTCGACCCACGACCCGTCTTCATACCGACGACGCAGATTCGGAATGACGCCCTCGAAGTCCTTCCCGAACGGGTCCGGGCGTTCCCGGGCCTTCGCCCGCCCCCGACGGCCCACAGGTCTCCGACGACCGGCGTCCTCGAGGTCAAGGTCCTCTTCACCCTCCTCGTCCCGGCCCGCGGCAACGGACCGGACGGCCGATGTGGCCCTGGCCGCCCTCGCGGCTCTCGCGACCGCGGCGGGAGGACCGGTCAGCAGCAACTCCCGATGCTTCTTCGGCAGCTTGGAAAACGGTACCTCTGGATCGAGGCCAAACGTCTGCGCCAGCGTAAGGATCGCCTCGCGCACCAGCTTCCGATCGCCGCGCGCCCAGGGCGCAATGGCGCCGCCGAGCAGCGACTTCGACTCGTCTGGAACAATGAGCCGGGGATCGAAATCGTAGGTGGCACCGAGGCCCTGACAATCCTGACAGGCGCCATGCGGTGAGTTGAACGAGAAAGCTCTCGGCGTCATCTCGGGCATCGAGATGCCGCAGCGCACGCACGCGAGCCGCCGCGAGAACAGTTGGTCGCCCCCCTCGTAGGTGTTGACGACGACGATCTCGTCGGCGAGGTCGAGGGCGACCTGCAGGGAGTCCGAGAGTCGCCGTTCGATACCCGACTTGACGATCAGGCGGTCGACCACGACGTCGATCGTGTGGTTACGCCGCCGATCGAGCTTGATGTCTTCCTCCAGCGCGCGGAACTGGCCGTCGATACGCGCCTTCGTGAAGCCGCGCTGGCGCAGCGCCTGGAGCTCCTTCTTGAACTCCCCCTTACGGCCGCGGACGACGGGCGCGAGGACGTTGATGCGCTCGTCGTGAGGATAGAGCATGACGAGATCGAAGATGCGTTCGAGCGACTGTGAGGCGATCTCGCGTCCGCAGTTGTAACAGCGCGGCACGCCGATATTGGCGAAGAGCAGCCGCATGTAGTCGTAGATCTCGGTGACGGTGCCGACCGTCGAGCGGGGGTTGGAGCCGGTGGTTTTCTGCTCGATCGAAATGGCCGGCGAGAGCCCCTCGATCAGGTCGACGTCCGGCTTCTCCATCTGCTCGAGAAACTGCCGCGCATAGGCCGACAGCGACTCGACGTACCGGCGTTGCCCCTCGGCGTAAATCGTATCGAAGGCCAGCGAGGACTTTCCCGAGCCGGACAGGCCGGTGATCACCACCAACCGGTCCCGCGGGAGGTCGACGTCGATGTTCTTGAGGTTATGAACGCGGGCGCCGCGCACCGCAATCCAGTCGTGCGCCATATCCTTACTGCCAGGAATTCCGGAGCCAACTCAAACCTTCATCTTACCCCACCCGGTTGGACCCTGGATCCTGGACCATCGCCAGACTCGAATCGATACGCCGTTTCGTTCGACACCACCGCCATTTCCCCGTCGGGGCCGAAGGCGACCCCCACGAGCGTGCCCCCTGATACCACCAGTTCAGGCGTCGCCTCGGGATCGCTGAACCGGTACACGCCGCTCGCGCCAGCCAGCGCATCGACGACGTGCAGCCTCCCGTCGGGGGCGAAGGCCAGTCCCTGAGGCCGCCCGAGCAGCGAGGGCATCGTGCGGACGTGGCCCTGTCGGTCGATCCGGTAGATGTAGTCGTACGGGTTCAGCGTGGGCGCCGTCACGAACAGCTCCTGCTCCGCGCTCATCGCCAGATGAAAGGCGGCCACGCTCGGCGGGATCGTCGCGAACGGGGCGGCGCGTCCGTCGCGGAGGCGGAAGATCGTGCCCGACCGGTCCCCTACGTACATCCATCCGTCCCGGTCGAACGCGATCCCGCACGCGACACCCAGCTCCGAGGCCACCGGCTCGTGCGCACCGGTGTCATCAACCCGGTACACAGTGCCTTCGAACCGGCTCGACACGTACAGCTTTCCATCCGGGCCGACAGCCATGGACGTGGCGTTGACGATCCCCGAGGCAAATGGGTCGCGGGTCCCGTTCCGCGTCACACGGAAGATCGAGACGGGTGCCTCATGGCCGCGGGATCCGCTGTAGCTGACAAACAGATTGCCCTCGGCGTCGAAGGCTGGGCTGTCGACCTGGTGAAGGCCCGTCGCCCACGGTCTGCCGATCGAGATGTACGCCGCCCGACCTAACGCGCCAGGGACCCTGACGGGCGCCTGCCCCGCCTCGAGCTCGCTGGAGATGGCAAGGACCAGGCGGCGGGAGGACGCGAATTCGACCCGCGCCTCCCCGTCGCCAACAGGGATCGTCAACAGGTCGTCGATGGCGAATCCGGACCCGTGAATCGTGACGCGTCCACCCTCGACCGCCCGAAGCGGCCGCACGGACGTGATGGTGGGCACGGGAGGCATGAGGAGGTCAGATCGTACACCCTCGCCCCTGCCGTTGACGTGTGTGCTTGACCGTCGACTCCTGACCTAGGTTTCGTCGAGCTCGAGGTTCCAGTACAGATAGTCGCGCCAGCTTTCCGGCGCGTTGCGGAGCCCGATCGTGATGCGGGCCGCGGGCGCCGAACTGGGCCGCCGCGGCGTGCGCCTCAGCCGCATCCGGGCTTCACCGGGCGTCCGCCCGCCTTTCTTCCGGTTGCAGCCAATGCAGCACGTGACGATGTTCTCCCAGTCCTTGCTGCCGCCGTAGGCGACCGGCACGACATGGTCGAAGGTCAGATCGGCCGTCGACATCGTCCCGCCGCAGTACTGGCACATGTGATTGTCGCGCGCGTAGATGTTGGCGCGGGAGAAGGGAACGTAATCGTATCTGCGTTTGATCCTGACGAAGCGGAGGAGGCGGATGACGGACGGCAGCTTGAAGCTGACAGACACCGCCCTGACCTCGCGGTCGTGGACCGCGATGACCTCGACCTTCCCCTGGCACCAGAGCGTGATCGCCTTCTGCCAGTTGACGACCTTGAGAGGCTCGTACGACGCGTTGAGGAGGAGCGCCTGCTCCATAGCGTGCCAATGATACTCGGACCGTCGACGGGCTGTCCAGAATGGTCAGCGCCGAAGACTAGTGAACTCAGCAGGTTACGCCGATAACGCAGCCGTGGTGACACTCCGCGGGTATGCCGTGCCGAGACGGCTCCCGGCAGGGACGGGGCCTGCCCTGATCGTGATGCTCGCGCTCGCAAGCGGTGCCTGCGCGACGGGTGGCGGAGTGCCGCGGCCGTTTCCGGGTGCGGCCATTCCGCCCGGCGCCGACGGAGACCCGACCGAGCGCATCGACACACCGCCGGAGCGCGTCGAGGTACCGGCCGAGGTACCTGTCGAGGCACCGGTAGCGCCCGCCGCCCCGGGCGGCCCAGGCGCCCCAAGCACGACGGCGACCGTCGCGGCCACAGCGCTCGGATATCGGGGCGTTCCCTACCTGCACGGCGGGACCGATCCGTCGGGCTTCGACTGCAGCGGGTTCGTGCAGTACGTCTTCGCACGGCACCGCACGTTTCTGCCTCGCGAGGCCCGCGATCAATACCGCGCCGGTCGCCGGGTGGATGTGAACGAGGTGAGGGCGGGCGACCTGCTGTTCTTCCAGACTATCAGCCCAGGCGCGTCGCACGTGGGTGTCGCCATCGGCGGCGGCCAGTTCGTCCACGCCCCCAGCTCTCAGGGCGTCGTCCGCGTGGAGCGCTACGACAGTTCGTACTGGGCGAGCCGCTTCGTCGGCGCCCGCCGTGTGGCCGGCGTCACCCTCGCCGCGGGCCGCGCCCTTCCCGGATCCGTGCAGTCCTCGCGATAGCGCCTGCCATCCCCCAGCGACATGACCGCAGGCGACTGCGGGCGCGCCGACTTTCGGCTGGCTGCGGTCCCGTCCCACCTGCCCCCCAACGCATTGGACGAAGAAGCGAGAAATTACAATCTTGATCAGGACCAACCGCTGCCGAAGCCCAAGAACACGCGACTGAAATTACAAAACCGTTCTTCGTACGCAATTAGGATCAAACTCATCTGGTAATTGCAGTCGCCTCGAATATAGACTTGCACCCGCCCAGCACTTGGTGGTCATCCGAAGAATCGAGACACGGGGTCCCTCGCTGCAAGATACGGCTAACGGTTTTTTGTAAATGGTTTCCTATATCTAAATGTCTCCTACTGTCGTCGGCAAATTTCTCCACTGCGGAAGCGAACGATTCTGGGTCAAGGGCGTTGCCTACGGTACGTTTGCGCCGGGTGGAGAAGACGGACAGTTCCCCTCGCGGGTGCGGGTCGCCGACGACTTCGCGATGATGGCGCGCCACGGCGTCAACACGATCCGTACCTATACGGCGCCCAGCCTGGCGATCCTCAACGAGGCCGCCCGGCACGGACTGCGGGTGATGGTGGGGCTCCCGTGGTCGCAGCACGTGGCCTTCCTCGACGATCGGCGCCTGCGCGAACAGATTCGGCACGAGATCGTGGCGGAGATCGAACGCCTGGCATCCCACCCGGCCGTGTTGCTGTTCGCGCTGGGCAACGAGATTCCGGGGGCGGTCGTGCGCTGGCACGGAGCGGAGCGCGTCGAGCTCTTTCTGCGATCGCTCTATGACGAAGCCAAGTCGGCAGCGCCCGACAGCCTCTTCACGTATGTCAACTTCCCGCCAACGGAATACCTGGACCTGTCGTTTGTCGATCTCTTTGCCTTCAACGTGTACCTGCACCGGCAATCCGCCCTTGCCGCCTATACGGCGCGCCTCCAGAGAATAGCAGGGCACAAGCCGCTGCTGCTGGCAGAAGCGGGGGCGGACAGCCTACGGGAGGGTGAGGCTGGCCAGGCCGCCCTGACGGCCATGCAACTGCGCGTGGCGTTTACCGAGGGCGCCTGCGGCGCCGTTGCCTTCTCGTGGACAGACGAGTGGTGGCGTGGCGGCTCCGCGATCGAGGACTGGGCGTTCGGTCTCGTCGATCGCGCCCGCCGGCCCAAGCCGGCTCTTCAGGCGGTGGAGCGCGTGTTCGGCTCGGCGCCGTTTCCGGAGACCGAGCGACGGACGTGGCCGCGGATCTCGGTGGTGGTCTGCGCGTACAACGCGGCGGACACGCTCGATGAGTGTCTGACCTCGCTCGAGCGCATGACGTACGCCGACGTCGAAATCATTCTGGTGAACGACGGCTCCACCGATGACACAGCCGCCATCGCCGCCCGCCATCCCGGCGTCAGGCGCATTGACGTGCCAAACGGCGGGCTGAGCGCGGCCAGAAATGTCGGCCTGGAGTCCGCAACCGGGGAGATCGTGGCGTACACGGATGCGGACGTCCGCGCCGACGCCGACTGGCTGACGTATCTCGTGCAGCCGTTCCTCACCTCGGATGTGGCGGCGGCCGGCGGGCCGAATATCGTGCCGCCAGACGACCTATGGGTGGCCCAGTGCGTCGCCCGCGCGCCCGGCGGACCGACACATGTCCTGCTGGACGACCGGACCGCCGAGCATGTGCCCGGCTGCAACATGGCGTTCCGCCGGGAGGCGCTGCTCGCCATCGGCGGCTTCAACCCGATATATCTGCGCGCCGGCGACGACGTCGATGTGTGCTGGCGCCTGCAGGCTCTGGGCTGGAAGATCGCGTTTGCCCCCTCCGCGCTGGTATGGCATCGCCACCGAGCGACCATCCGGCAATACTGGCGGCAGCAGGTCGGGTACGGCGAAGGGCAGACGTGGCTGATGCCTCATCATCCCGACAAGTTCATGGGCAGCAAGATCCGGTGGCGGGGGCACATCTACAGTCCGCTGCCGTTCCTGCGCGCGTTGTCGCGGCCGCAGGTCAACACCGGCGTATGGGGCACGTCCGCCTTTCCGTCCGTCTATCAGACGCACGTGTATCCGTTTGCCTTCTGGCCTCACTCGGCCCGCTGGCAGTCCGGCGCCCTCGCGCTCCTCGTCGCCGGTCTCTGTCTGGCGCTGCTCCTGGATCCGGTCGTGGGCCTGGCGCTCATGGCCATGGGCACGATCGGGCTGTCGGTCACGGTGTTCCGGTGCCTCCGTTACGCGCGGGCGTCGGGCTACGGAGCGCTGCCATCCGTTGGACGCTGGTCCAACCGGGCGAGCCGCGCGCTCGGCACGGCGCTCATCGCCTGGCTGCACTTCATCCAGCCGCTCGCGCGAGCGCGCGGCCGGCTCCGCGGGATGATGCACTCCGCCCAGGTCTTCACGCCCGACGAGCTCCGGGCGCACCGCGCGCATCGACCGTCGATGGCCGACCTCTGGCAGGCCGTGCGCCTGCTCGCGCCGCGCGGCCGCTTGTCGTGCTACTGGTCCGAGCGATGGCTGAGCGCGGAGACGTTGCTCACCAGCCTCACGCATCGGCTCACACGCTCGCCGCTGGCGCGGATCGTCGAGATCGACGATGGCTGGCAGACCGATTGGGATGTTCGCGTGGGAACCGGACGCTGGCCCTGGCACGGCGTCATCGACCTGCGGGTGCTGGTGGAGAACCATGCCGCCGGCAAGTGCCTGGTTCGCGTCACGCAACGCGTACGGCTCCGCACGCTGCCCTGGGTGTTGGGAGGGGCGTTCGCGATCGGGCTCGCCGGCGTGGCGCAGATCTCGGGCGTGTGGCTCCCGCCGGCCAGTCCGGTGCTTCCGGGGCTGCTCACGCTCACGGTCGCCGGAGCGGTCCTGTGGGCGATCGCTCGCCCGCTGGCGCGGTCGAGCGGGCGATGGCCAGGACGACGGAAGAGCTCGACCTGCTGCCGCTGGTTGACAAGCCGGCTGCATGGCGAAGGCCAGGGCTCGGCCCATTGCCCGATGCCGCGCTGGATTCGGACTCTGCGGCGGTCACCCCAGGCCTCGCGCCACCCAATTGGGGCATGGCACAGACGATGGCACCGGCGGATGTGCACGGCGGCGCCGACACGGAGACGGTGGTGCCAATCCAGCGTCCGCGGCCGCCCATACCCAGTCCTTTCCAATCCAGAAATGAGCCTGAAGCGGATCGATGAGCCGGACATGTCAGGCAGCCGGGTCAATAGACCGGAATAGCCGTGCGCGTGCCTCGTGCAGGGCGCGCGCGGCATCATTGTCGCTCAGGGCGAAGGCGACGGCGTCGAGCTGTTGGAAGGTGGTCCCCGGGGTGAGGTAGACGGCGGCCTCGGGGAGCGACTTGAGCTTCTCATAGGGTGTCATGATGTCGGCGTCGCGGTAGCGCTTGCGGCGGCGGCCCTTGGCGTCGACGGTCTCGGAGGGGAAGAAGCAGGGCCGGTGGAAGTTGAGATAGGGCGAGAGGACGTTCTGGGTGAAGTCGTTGACGCGTTGGGTGTGGCGGCTGGGGATGTGGCCGTAGCCGAGGTGCTTGCGGACGACCGAGCCGTTCTTGCTCTCGACGAGGGCGTTGTCGTTGGTGTGTCGGGCTCGGGACTTGGTGAACTCGTCGATGTGGAGGGCTTCGAGCAGCGCGGCGACGGTGCGGTTGACGTATTCCGAGCCGTTGTCGGAGTGAAAGCCGTGGAGGGTGAAGGGGAAGGCTCGGAGCAGGGCGCTGAGGACCGGCGCCAGGCACGCGGCATGGAGGTGCTCGACCGAGCCGATGAACTGGAACTGGGTGACCTCGTCCACCAAGTTCACGTGGTACAGGCCTTTCAGGTCATCCAGATCGGCTTGGTGGACGGAATCGACCCGGACATAGCCGGGGCGCCCGAACGGCGTCGGCCGACGGCGCTCGCCAATGGCGACCTGGACTGGGCGCGTCCGGGTGGAGGTGGTTCCGCGGCGCCGTTGATACGTGGTCGAGTGCCGCAGGTTGTAGAGGTGGCCGTTGGAGATGCCGGCCAGGCGTTCGAACCGGCGGTCGCCAAAGCGATGGTAGGCGCGCGCACAGAGCTTGCGCGTGGCCGGCCCGGACAAGGTGCCGTGGAGCCGGTCGAGCTCGGCGAGAAGCCCGATGTCGATGCTCGTGTAGCGGCGGGGGAACGGCCGTCGGGGCGCCCCGCGGCGGTCGGCGATGCTCCCGGTGACCCGATGCTGGGCCAACAACCGGGTGAGTTGGGCGCGCGACAGCCCGGTCACCTTGGCCAGAAAACATCGGAGCAGACCCTTCTCAGCCTTCCCTTGGTGGACATAGTCGAACCGGCCCAGGGTCTGCTCGATGAACCCATAGGCCGCAGCTCGAGTCGCCACGACCAGGTCGACCTCCTGGTTGCCCTCAAGGAACTCCCGAACGTGCTGCAAGGTCCGTAGCCGGTCGGTGTGGAGCGTCACGATCATCCTCCGATGATCCACGACCCAGCTCCCCTTCAGGCTCATGTGTCGTTGGAAACAATCCCCCCTTCAGGCTCATGTCTCATTGGAAGAGACTCTATCAGCACGAGGACGTGAAGACCGCGATGCGGTTGCTACGGAACCTCGCCCGCCGCCTCGACCGGGAACATCCGTGCGCGGCGGCCAGTGTGCGGGAAGGGCTCGAAGAGACCGTGACCGTGCTCACGCTCGGCCTCGCTCCCCGTCTCCAGCGCTCGCTGGCCACCACCAACGCCGCCGAGAGCCTCATCAGCCGGACCCGCCACGTCAAACGCAACGTCAAGCGCTGGCGGGGCGGCCAGATGATGCTGCGCTGGGTCGCCGCGGGTGTGCTCGAAGCAGCCAAAGGGTTCCGGCGCCTGAAGGGACATGCGGATATGCCGCAGCTCGTCGCGGCCCTCCGCGCCCGAGATCACCGTCTCGGCCTCGGAGACTCCAGGGAGGCGCAGCACGTCGCTTAGAATGTCACCCGAGTCGCCGCCGAGTTTCAACAGCGGCCGGGACATCCCCCGAAAACGAAGGCATCCTCGTACTTCGCGAAGTGGCCGCCCAATTCGAACGGCCTGCTCTCCTGTTCTCCGGCGGCAAGGACTCGATCGTCGTCGCCTGGCTGGCCCGCAAGGCCTTCGCACCCGCTCGCGTGCCGTTTCCACTGCTGCACATCGACACAGGCCATAACTTTCAAGAGACGCTGCGTTTTCGCGACCGCTTTGCCACAGAGACGAACTGCACGCTCCTCGTCCGGGAGGTGCAGGATTCGATCGATCAGGGACGGGTCCGAGAGGAAACCGGCCTGTCCGCAAGCCGCAACGCCCTGCAAACCGTGACCTTGCTCGACGCCATCAAGGATCTCGGCCTGGATGTGGCCGTGGGCGGGGCGCGGCGGGACGAGGAAAAGGCCAGAGCGAAGGAACGCATCTTTTCACACCGCGACGTGTTCGGCCAGTGGGATCCGAAGAATCAGCGCCCGGAATTGTGGAACCTCTACAACGGGCGGAAAAACCACGGCGAGCATTTCCGCGTATTTCCGCTGTCGAACTGGACGGAGCTCGACATCTGGCAGTACATCGCCGCCGAGGACATCCCGCTCCCGGGTCTGTACTTCGCCCATCAGCGCGAAGTCGTGCACCGAGATGGCATGCTCCTCGCCAGGACCGAGCACATCCATATTGAGCCGGACGAGCAGGTGTCGGTGCGCACGGTGCGTTTCCGCACGGTTGGAGATGCCACGTGCACAGGAGCCGTGGAATCCCACGCCTCGACGGTGGCAGAGATCATCCTGGAAACCGGGGCCGCCCGCGTCACCGAGCGAGGCGGCCGCGCGGACGACAAGCGGTCGGACACGGCGATGGAAGACCGTAAACGCCAGGGCTATTTCTGATGCACGGAGAGACCGGATCGACGCCGATGGACCTGCTCCGTTTTGCTACGGCCGGCAACGTGGACGATGGCAAGAGCACGCTCATCGGCCGATTGCTCTACGACACCAAGTCGATCTTCGAGGATCAACTCGAGGCCGTCGAGGGCGCCAGCCGCAAGCTCGGCGAGGACCGGATGAACCTCGCCCTACTCACCGATGGACTGCGCGCCGAGCGTGACCAGAAGATCACCATCGACGTGGCATATCGGTACTTCGCCACCCCTCGACGCAAGTTCATCATCGCCGACACGCCGGGACACGTGCAGTACACCCGCAACATGGTCACGGGCGCGTCAACGGCAGACTTGGCGGTGGTACTCGTGGATGCCACCAAGGGCGTGCTCACCCAGTCCAAGCGGCACGCCTTCATAACGTCCCTGCTCGGCATTCCCCACATGATCGTCGCGGTGAACAAGATGGACCTCGTGGGCTATGCCGAATCGCTCTACGATGACATCGTTCGAGAGTTCGGCGAGTTTGCCGCCAGGCTCGTCGTCAAGGACATCACCTACATTCCGATCTCGGCACTCGAGGGCGACAACGTCGTCGAGCCGTCAGCCCGAATGCCCTGGTATCAGGGCGGGCCGCTCCTCAACAAGCTGGAAACGGTCACCGTTGGCGCGCGCGCCAATAGCATCGACTTCCGCTTCCCGGTGCAATACGTCATTCGTCCGAATCAGGCGTTTCGGGGTTACGCCGGCACGACCGTCTCGGGATCGGTAAGGGCGGGCGACGATGTCGTTGTGTTGCCGTCTGGCCTGACCACGCGCATCAAAGCCATCGAGACCTTCGACGGGCCGCGGGCCCAGGCCGACGTCGGCGAGGCGGTCGTGCTGACCACGACCGACGAGCTCGACGTCTCGCGCGGGGACATGGTCGTACGGCGCAAGAACCTCCCTATGTTGGCGCGCCGGCTCGACGCTTACCTGTGCTGGATGGACGCCACAGATCTGGTCGTGGGCGGACCCTATTTGCTGGCGCACACCACCAGACGGGTCCAGGCTGTCGTCAAGGGCGTCGAATACCGAGTAAACGTGGACACGCTGCACCGCGATCCGGCGCCGACGCTGGCAATGAACGAGATCGGACGCGTGGAGATCGCCACCGCCGACCCGATCTTCTTCGATTCGTATCGTCTCAATTCGGCCACAGGCTGCTTCGTCCTGATCGATCCTCAGACCAACGCCACCGTCGCTGCGGGGATGATTCGCGGAGAGACGCACGATGCCGCGGACGTGGCGGCGATGAATGCACCGACCGCCACCGCCACCACGGTATCGGCGGGGGTGACCTGGGAGGGGTGGAACATCCCGCGCGAGGCCAGGGAGACGAGGCAGGGGCACAGGGCAACGGTAATCTGGCTCACGGGGATGTCGGGCGCCGGTAAGACCACCATCGCCAGAGCCGTGGAACGGCGCCTGTTCGAGCAGGGCTGTCGCACGATGCTTCTCGACGGGGATCACCTCCGCCACGGACTATGCGGAGACCTCGGATTCTCTCCGGACGACCGCGCGGAGAACATCCGCCGCGCCGGCCAGGTCGCCCATCTGTTCTTCGAGCAGGGCGCGATTGTCTTGTGCGCGTTCGTATCGCCATACGCGGCCGCCCGTGCCCGCGTCCGGGACCTCATGCCCGAGGGTCGTTTTGTCGAGGTCTTCGTCCAGGCCGACGTCGAGACCTGCCGGGCGCGCGATCCGAAGGGCCTGTATGCGCGGGCCTCCAAAGGCCAGCTCAACCAGTTCACCGGCGTGTCGGCCCCCTACGAGGAACCTCCGGCGCCGGAGTTGACGATCGACACGCGCGTCACCGCTCCCGACGCGGCCGCCGCCATGGTCATCGACTTCCTACGCCGGCACCGCCTCATCGACGTGTGATCAGGAGTTCGCCGCGAATGTTGAATCCAATTTCGTCAAGCGACTTCGTGACGAGCGTGTGTGAGGCGGCCCGCACTGGCGGCGTCTGCGTGAAAGCCGTCTTCGAGGGCGGCGTGCAGGGACGCCTGAAAGCAGACGGCTGCAGATGAGTCGATTCAGGGGACGGACTGGGTTCTAGCTGAGCCGGTTGCTTGGAATGCTCAGGCTAAAGCGCTTTTCAAATAGGCCTTGTACTACCTGGGGCGGTCGTGGTACTTCTGCGCGCACCGATGCAGGAGGCCCGATGCGTGCCTATTCGATGGATCTGCGAGAGCGGGCGCTCCTCGACAGCGATGCCGGGATGAAGGCGGCCGAGGTGGCGGCGAAGTACCGCGTGAGCGGGTCGTGGGTGCGGCTACTGAAACAGCGGCGGCGCGACACGGGCGAGGTGGCGCCTCGCGTCCAGCGACATGGACGGCGCTGCATGCTTGAGCCGCACCTACACACCTTGGCCGCGCTGATTGCGGCGCACCCGGATCGCACGCTGGCTGAGCTGAAGGACGCCCTCGCCACGCCCGCGAGTGTGCCGACGGTCTGGCGCGCCGTGCGGGCCCTCGGCCTGACCGTTAAAAAACACGGTCCGCCCGTCCGAACACGATCGGCCTGACGTCGCGGCCGCGCGGGTCGCGTGGCACGCGGCGGCGCCGACCTGGGATGTCGCCCACCTCGTGTTTCTGGACGAAACCGGCATCACCACCAATCTGCTTCGGCGGTACGGCCGGGCACCGCGCGGCGCGCGCGTCCACGACCACGCCCCCTGCGGGCGCTGGCAGACCAGCACGTTTCTCGCCGCGTTGCGGGTCACGGGGCTGACCGCACCGGGGGTCTTCGACGGCGCGATCGATGGCGAGAGCTTCCGCGCCTACATCGAACAGATCCTGGTGCCGACCCTGCAGCCCGGCGACATCGTCATTGCCGACAATCTCGGGGCCCACAAGGTCGCCGGCATCCAACGCGCCATCCAGGCCGCCGGGGCCACCCTCTGGTACTTGCCACCCTACAGCCCGGACCTCAATCCCATCGAGCTCTGCTTCGCGAAGCTCAAGGCCCTCGTTCGCACCGCTCGCTGTCGCAGCACCGAGACGCTCTGGCCGTTCCTCGGCGAGTGCTTGGCGCACTTCAGCCCTGACGAATGCCGCAACTATGTTCGGCACTGCGGGTACGCGGCCGCCACACGGTCATGAAAAGCGCTTTAATATGATGGCGTCCGTGTCCGCCACGAGTCATCCTCCTGGCACGACGGCCCGCCGCCGGGTGCTCCGGGGCGCAGCCGTCCTGACCGCCACGGCCCTGCCGTGGGTGTACCTGGCGCTACTCCCACGGGGCGTGCTGCCAGGCGAGGAGGCCTGGATCAACCCTGTGCTCGGCGCGACTCTTATCGGCACTTACGCGGGCGTCTGGATCTGCGCGATCGTGGCGAGCCGCCGTCCCCGGCATGTGTTCCTGCGCGCGTTGGCGGCGACGATCGCCGCGCTGGCGATACTGGTAATCCTGGAGCTGCCGGCCATGCTCCGGTGGACGCACTGGACGCTCCTCTTCAGAAGCCTGTCAGGAGAGGGTTTCGCCTACCAGTCGGCCTTCGTCCTCGATGAAGAGCTGGTCTTCCGGCGGATTCCTGGTCTTCAGTGGTCTGGGCGGCCCCCCAGCGACATCGAAGACGCGTACGGGCTTCCCCGCTCCCTCAGCCGACCAATCACCTTTACTTACGACCGGTGGGGATACCGAAACGCCTCGGACATGGAGCAGGCGGACGTCGTGCTCCTCGGCGATTCGTATGTCGAGGGCTGGTACGTCTCGGACGAGCAGACCGCGGCCGCGCGGCTGGGTGCACGGCTGGGCCGTCCGGTCGCCAACCTCGGAGTGGCGGGCTATGGGACGCTACAGGAGCTGCGTGTGCTCAAGAGCGACGCCCTGCGCCGCCGCCCCGCCGTGGTCGCCTGGTTCTTTTTCGAGGGGAATGACCTGTACGACGATCAGACGTTCGAAAACGCCTTGATCGCGGGGCCCCCGAGTCAAGAGGACGCGACGCCGCACGCCGAAGGTCTGACCCGAAATCACGGATGGGACAGACGTTCTTTTGTCCTCAATGCCTTTCAACGGATCCGCCGCTGGAGCCATCCACTCATCCCGAACCCGGAGCCCCCCTATTGGGCGCGCCTGCCTGGGCCAGAAGGACGCGCGCAGCCGGTCTATTTCTTCGACTACGCCGAGTCCCCGTGGACCGATTACGAGGAGGAGCGCTGGGCGATCACCCGGGCCACCTTCGAGGATGGGCTCGCATTCGCCCGCGAGCGGGGCATCGAGCTCGTGTTCCTCTACGTGCCGATCAAGTACCGCGTATTCCGGGATGTGATCGAGATCCCGGAGGGCAGTCCTATGGAGCGCTGGGACGTGTGGCACCTGCTTCCGGACCGCTTCCAGGACTTTTGCGCGGCGGCCTCGGTCCCCTGCGTGGACCTGACGGATCGGTTCAAGCACAGCGTCCGGCAGGGCCGGTTGACGCACCCGCCGAACGACACGCACTGGAGCGCTGGAGGGCATGCGATCGCGGCCGCGGCGCTGGAGGAGGTGCTGCGCGAGCGCGGATGGTAATGCCATGCAATGCGAAAACGAAACAGTGGCCTTTCGCTCGAATCGCAAAATCGACTGCGAAACAGGTTCGCCACTGAACGCGAGGGACCGAAGGACGCCAGAGGTCTTGATCCGGTGCGCTACAATTGACTAACAGACTCCGACGGTTCCGCGATGCGCGTGCTCGACGTAGCAGGCTGTCTGCTGAAGGTACTGGTCCCCCCAGGCTTCGGTCGGCTCGATCGCTGTCCGTTCGAAGTGCTCGTTCCAACTGTAGATGATGATGAGTTCGGGGCGCAGCTCAAGCGCCCGCCGCCACTGGTCGTCGTACATCTGCCCATTCTCGCGCGGGTGCTCCATGGACCTCGGGCGCCCGAGGTGGCTGTCGACATAACCCGGAACAACTGGAACAACGCCGTTGACGAGCGGTTGAGGGCTGGCCGACCAGAACGGCCAATCGCGCGGGTGCAGGCGAAAGCCGGCGTTGAACGTATTGCTGCCCGGATCGTAGCGATCAGTCCAGTAGACATTGCGCAGCAGAACTCCCGGCACTGCGAAATCCAGACGACCCGAAAAAAGCATGATCAAGGGCTGGCCGTGGAAATTGAAGTAGTTGGCGTGATCGGCAAACGCGGCTTTCGCCTCCTCGACCCACTGCGCCTGCACCGCCCCCGTTTCGGCAGAGAGGCCGTCCAGCATCACAGCGGCACGCAAATTACGACCGGCCAAGCGGCGGAAGAATGTGCGGGCGTCGTTCCAGCTTGCCGGTGACTGAGCGATGACGTGAACGAAGACAAAGTCAAGGCCGACGCCGGCCATTTGTGTAATGTGTGTCTCCATAACGGCCGGATCATCTGATGCGTACCAGCCGAGCGCCGGCTTTGGGGCGTCGGTCAGAATACCCGTCAAGTTGTTGCCCCAGCCGTCTAGATCCGTCCGGTACCAAGTGAAGTAGTGAGCGCCGACCATTGGCCGTTGAGCGCGCAGCCGACTTTTGATCTCGGCGAGGGTGAACACGCTGTCAACCCAGCGACGCAGACTTGAATCGTCCCAGCCACCCGGATCTCGGCCGAACGTCTCGACGAAGATCTGCCGCACACTAGCCACGCGCCGCGCTTCGGGCGAAGCGGCGAACCGACGCGTTGTGTCCTCGATGTCAAGCCCGCGGTCCACCGGGTCCCGCACGGCGACACAATCCTCGTTGGTGGGAACCCGTCGGAGCGCTTCGAAATACAGGCTTCTGGTCTCACGCACGATCCCGCCTCCCGCCGTCGAGCTGAGGGTGTCTACCAGCTCGGACTTCTCGAACGGCCGGGTGTCCCATCGCACTGTTTCCGTATCGTACGGCGGCCTGCACAGCGCCTCCATGTACGCATCGGTGAGCGCTCGGCTCGCGCGAAAACCAGTGCGCGACGCACGCAGACCGGATGAAGGCGCACCCGCTCCGTTCCACAGGGGAGCAACGAGGAACGTGAGAAGCAGTACGACGGAAGCGAGGACGAGCGCGAAGGTACGTGACCGGGAACTAGACTCAGGTTGACCCATTTCCTCCTCCCTTCTTTGTGCCGCTCGAGGGCCGATAGTGCTTCAGGCCTTGCGCCGCCGCCTCGGCCCAGCTTGGAGATTCTGCAAGTGCCGACACGGGTACCGGTGGCTCCGGATTCAATCGCTCCGGCTGCAAGGCAATGTGATACCACGCCACATCGTGCCAGACACCGTGTTTGTACCCGACGCCCTGGTACACGCCAACCAACGTGAACCCAACGGCTTCATGCAAGCCGGTGCTCGCACTGTTGGGAAGCGTCACGCCAGCATAGGCCTTGAGGTAGCCCTGCAGCCGAAGCAGCTCGAACAACGTGGCGTACAGCGCGCGGCCGACGCCGCGGCGGCGATGACTCGGACTGACGTACACCGCCGTATCGACCGACCAGCCGTACGCAGCGCGCTCCCGATGGCGGGTCGCATACGCGTACCCGGCAACGACTCCGTCGTCGTCCAGAACCAACCACGGGAACTGGGCCGTGACGGCTCGCATGCGGCTCGCCATTTCCTCCGCTGAAGGCGGAGCGTACTCGAAAGACACGGCTGTTGATTCGCAAGACGGCCCGTAGATCCCGGCGACCGCGGCCGCGTCGTCTTGGTCGGCAAGCCGAATCGTGTGTGTCATGGTCCGTCCAACGCCCGCGAAGCCCAGCGCAACTTCGCGGACGAGGCTCGCCGGTTCGCGCGGGTTTCTTCCATCGTGGGGCGAATGACTGTATCCGCCACGGCGGAATACAGTCCCGCTCTGCAGCCCGCCTGGAACGCCTTCTTCACACGCCGGTCTTCGCCGGAGTGAAAGGTCAGCACCGCGACTCGCCCGCCGGGCGCGAGGCACTGCGCCAGCGTCCGCAGCAGCGAATCGAGAGCCGGGAGCTCGTCGTTCACCGCCACGCGCAGCGCCTGGAGGGTACGGCGGACGGACATCTTCAGGTCGGCCTTCGCCAGAGCCGGGAACGCCGACGCGAGCCCCGCGCGCACCAGGCGATCGACGGCTTGAGTCGTCTCGAGGGGCTGCTGTTTCAGCAACCCGGCAATGAGGTGGGCGTGCGGTTCATCGGCGTTCTCCGTGAGCAGGCGCTCGAGCTGTGCCTCGCTCAGGCGCGCCAGCATGTGCGACGCGGATTCACCACGCGCTGGATTCATCCGCATGTCCAGAGGACCAGGCTCTTTGTAGCTGAATCCGCGATCGAGATTGTCGAGCTGCATCGAGGACACGCCAAGGTCCGCGAGGATCAGGTCCACTGTCGCGAGTCCTTCGGTCGCGAGCACCTGCGGCAGCCCGGCGAAATTCCCGTGGCGGGCGACGAACGTGTCGGGGCCGAAACCGGCCGCGCGGAGGCGGGCCTCCGTGCGCGGCAACTCGAGCGGATCGACGTCGAGTCCGATCAGGCGGCCGCCAGGCTGCACGCGATCCAGGATCGCGCGTGCATGACCACCGCCGCCGAGCGTGCAGTCCGCCGCAATGTCTCCGGCCCTGGGTCGAAGGCAGTCCAGGACCTCCTCCACCATGATCGGTCGATGCGTGCCCGCCGGCGTCTTGCCGGACGCCAGCACCTTCTGCACGTCCGACGCGTACCGCTCGGCGTTCAGTTCCTTGTATTTGTCGTGGAACCCGCGCGGGTGGCCGCCTGCGTATCGCGGGCGGCGCGTGTGCACCGGTGGCGCATCAGATGGCCTCTTCAGCACGGACGACTCTATCCCTGGACCGGCACCTTTGTGCCTTCGAGCCGACCCCGAGCTGATTCGAACTGACCGACCGCGTCCACTGTCGAGCTGGCCTTCGCCACGCCAAAGGGTGGCATTCCGCTGTACATACACTCGTATTCCCCGGCACGCACCCGGTAGGTTTCATGCCAGATGCCCACGTCTCCGCGACTTCTGCCGACGCGCGTGTTGAAGTCGACCCAGGCAGGCCAGTGCAGGCGGTCGGCGTCTCAAGCATACGCCTCAAGATGCTCGAAGGAGCGCCAGTACTGCACGATCACGCCGAGACTCGTGATGTGTCCGATGAAACCCGACTCGGGACGCCCCTCGAGCTCGCGGATCATCCTCGGCATGGCCGTGAACACGGGGACCCACTTGTGGAGCTTCCATGGCCTGTTGATTCGCATGCCGATCAAGAAGACGACGAAGTCGCCTTTAATATCGGCTGTCACACGTTTCGCGACGACCTTCGCCATAAGTCAACTACCTCATTAGCGGTTTCATAACCTCCAGGCGGGTCCTGACCGCGGACAGCCCCATTCGTGCTCGGCGCCAACGGCACCTGTCACGGGCGTGGCGCCTGCGGCGCGAACGGGGCGGCCCCGTCCGCGGCCACCCGCGACGAGGCTATGAAACCGCCTCTAGAGCCAGCGCCGAACACGCCCCTTGTACGATAAATACTCCGCTCCGAATTTGCGCTCCAGATATCGCTCCTCGCGCGAGATCACTCCCCACCAGAGGAGCACAGCGGAAACAACCGCCAATCCCAGGAACCAGAGGCTATTCGCCCAGATGCCGATGCCCACCTGGAGCAGCAGCATCGAAAGATAGATCGGGTTGCGCGAGAACCCGTAGGGGCCCCGAGCGACTATGGCGTTGGTCGGCTCGCTTGTTGGTATCGAGGCGTCTCCCGCACGCATCGTGTACACAGCCCAGAAGAACCATCCGAACGAACCGGCGGTGACAACAGGCCCGACGGACATGGAGAGGGAAGGAGAGAGAAAGTTCAGCGGGACGAGCCATCGTGCCAGGAAGCCGACGACAAGCACAAGCGCGAGAAGTACCGGCGGGTGGAAAGCCACCCCGGCGTGATCCGGTAACTCGGGTTGTAGGGGTTCGTGCGTGGAGTTCAAGGTTTCTCTTCTGCTCTTCTCGAGTCTGACTCTACTAGAACGGTTTCATAACCTCCAGGCGGGTCCTGACCGCGGACAGCCCCATTCGTGCTCGGCGCCAAAAGCACGTCTCACGAGCGTGGCGCCTGCGGCGCGAATGGGGCGGCCCCGTCCGCGGCCACCCGCGACGAGGTTACTTCGCCCACTCTTTCTTCAGGAGCAACTCCTCGATGCGACACGCGTGAAACAAGTCGTGAAGGGCGAGGTGGCGAAACATGATGAAGACGGAATAGTGATTGTACTAAGTTGCCGGATGCTCAACGCGTGCGATTTCGCCAGGCCGCAGACCTACAAGTGCCTGCTCAACATCCGGGAGTAAGAGGCGAAGGTCGTCAAGATCGTTACTTGGTGCAACGATGACAATAATGCTGATGCGTAGGCCAGAAAGACTCTGCTGATATTCGAGGCCTTGGTCGACCGTCAGGAAAACGTCGAATTGCCCGTCGGCGAGCCGAAGCAACGACCCATTCTTGATGCCCGCCCAGCCCATCTCTTGCACCGTTCTCGCGTCATGGCCGAACAGCTCTCGTTTCAGCCGCTTCGGAACACACTCATCGAGAAGAAGGCGCATGAGCCACGAGTTGCTTCATGTGTTCGAGCACACCGAGCGCCAGAGCCTTGTCTACCGTCGGAAAGTCGTCGAGGAATTCGGCGAGCGGCTTCCCATGTTCAAGGTAGTCGAGCAGTGCCCGAACAGGCACACGGGTTCCGACAAAGACCGGCGTGCCGCCGAGAACGTCCGGATCCGAATGTACGCCGGGAACCTTGCTCTCCATGGCCCTGCCTCTCCCGAGTGGGATGTCCCGAGTATACGTCCGTCGGGTCGTCCGGATCGTCGCCGGTCGTCGGCTGGGTTAGCTTTTCCCGAGCTGACCGTCGCCGTATTTCCCTCAAGATAGTGGATTCGAGACCTCCTGTGCTATCTCGGCAAACCACACCTTATAGGCTTGTTTGAGCTATCCACCTCGAACGGAAGGAGGACGTTTCCTGGCTGCTAGTGCCACGAGAATCACGCCCCCGACGATCAACCATGTTGTCTCGAGATACGGAAGAATGTTCGTGATCGCGTCGGCGATCCCGGCTCCGAGCAGAAGGATCCCAACTGTTGCACTAATCCAACGGAACTTGTGCTTTTCTTTCATGAGATGGTTCCTTCGACGCTTCCAGCGCAAGCTAGCGATCGCGGCTCACACGCGACTGCGCACTCGTCGCGCGGCTGCCGCGTGCAGCTGCTGGTCAGAGTTGGCATGAAGGTGTTGATCCAAAGTTGAATACCATCGATCAGCCACTTATCAAGCCGGTCAACCTTCGGCTTCATTAGAGCATCTACCTGCTTCTGCAAAGCAGAGACCTTCGCCTTTTCAGCCGCCTTCCGGTTTCGGTCGGGGATGGCGTCGGCCGCCTGACGCGCTGAAGCAATAGGCGCCACGCTCGTGACGGGTGCTTTTGGCGCCGAGACGAATGGGGCTGTCCGCGGTCAGGACCCGCCTGGAGGTTGTGAAGCCGGTTCTACCCAAGTGAGGTTTTGGGGTGGCTTCCCGTCTTTCATATACTCCGCCCATGTTCGATGTCGTCGGCGTAGGCGCCAACTCGGTGGACTATGTCTACCGCCTCCCTGAGTTCCCGAAGCCTGACAGCCCGACGGCCAAGCTGCGGATTGCCCATCACGCGATCACGTGCGGCGGCCAGACCGCCACTGCGCTGTGCACGTGTGCGGCGCTGGGGCTGCGAGCGCGGTACGTCGGTGCGACAGGCAACGACGACAGCGGCCGTGTGATCCGCAAGGAGCTGTCGCGCCGCGGCGTCGAGATCACGCATACCGCCGTACGCGACGCCGCCAACGCGTACGCGGTGATCCTCATCGATGACGTGCAGGGCGAGCGGGTCGTGCTCTGGGACCGCGACTCCCGCCTGGACCTGGATTCCGGCGACATCGACCCTGCGGTCATCGGCGACGCACGACTGCTGCACGTGGACGACGTGGATGTGGAGGCGTCGATTCATGCCGCGTCGATCGCGCGGGACGCGGGCATCCCGGTCACGAGCGACATCGAGCACGTCGGCGACCGGACCGACGCCTTGATCGCGTCGGTAACCATCCCCATCTTCGCCGAGCACGTTCTCGAGCCGCTGACCGGCGAGCGCGATGTCGAGCGGGCGCTCCGCGCGCTGCGGCGGCGCCACGATGGGATGCTCTGCGTGACGCTTGGCACCCGCGGCGCCATGTTGCTCGACGGCGACCACCTGTACCACGAACCTGCGTTTCGGGTGACCGTTCTGGATACCACCGGCGCCGGCGACGTGTTTCGCGGAGGGTTCATCGCCGCGCTCCTTCGCGGCGACGCGCCGGGAGACATCCTGCGATTCGCCAACGCCGCCGCGGCCATCAGCTGCACGCGCCAAGGGGCGATTAATGGGGTGCCGTCGCTGGAAGAGACCGAGGCTCTCGTCTCTGGGCTTTAGGCCGTCCTGAGGAGCACGAAGCCGAGCGGGGGCACGACCAGCGAGATCGAATGGTTGAAGCCGTGCATGGGGCGTGTCTCGGCGTCGACGCCGCCCCCGTTCCCTATGTTGCTGCCGCCGTACACTTCGCTGTCGCTGTTGAGGATCTCGCGATACCGGCCGCCGTCGGGCACGCCAATCCGGTAGTCCAGCCTCGGCACCGGCGTGAAGTTCGTCACCATGACGGTGAAGTTCTGCGGGTCGCGCGCGCGCCGGATCATCGAGATCACGCTGTTCTCGTTGTCCTGACAATTGATCCACTGGAACCCGGCGCCCTCGAAGTCCACCTCGTGCAGCGAGCGCTCGCGCTGGTAAGCGTGATTGAGGTCCTGCACCCAGCGGCGCAGCGACGCGTGCATGCGGTCGTCCAGCAGGCGCCAGTCGAGGCTCCCGTCGTGATTCCACTCCCGCCACTGCCCGAACTCGCCGCCCATGAACATCAGCTTCTTGCCGGGATGGCCGTACATGTAGCCGTAGAGCGCACGCAGCGTGGCGTGCTTCTGCCACGTGTCACCCGGCATCCTCGACAACATCGACCCCTTGCCGTGCACCACCTCGTCATGGGAGAACGGCAGCATGAAGTTCTCGGTGAAGGCGTAGGACGCCGAGAACGTGACCCGCTCATGGTGCCAGCGCCGATGGACCGGATCCTCTCGGGCGTACTGGAGGATGTCGTTCATCCACCCCATGTTCCACTTGTAGCTGAAGCCGAGCCCGCCCAGATAGACCGGGCGGCTCACCGCCGGCCAGGCGGTTGATTCTTCCGCGATGGTCACTGTGCCGGGCGCACGGCCGTGCGTCAGCATGTTGAGCTGCTGCAGGAACGACACCGCCTCCAGGTTTTCCCGCCCGCCGAACTGATTTGGAATCCACTCTCCCGCCGGCCGCGAGTAATCCAGGTACAGCATCGACGCCACGGCGTCGACGCGGAGCCCGTCGACGTGGAACGCCTCGAGCCAGTAGAGCGCGTTGCTGAAGAGGAAGCTCCGCACCTCGTTCCGGCCGTAGTTGAAGGCCAGCGTGCCCCAGTCCTGATGCTCGCCCTTTCGCGGGTCGGCGTGCTCGTAGAGCGCGGAGCCGTCGAACTCCGCCAGGCCGTGGCGATCCTTTGGAAAGTGGCCCGGCACCCAGTCGAGGATCACGCCGACGCCGTGCGCGTGGCACTGGTCCACGAAGTACCGGAAGTCGTCCGGCGTGCCGAACCGGCTCGTCGGCGCGAAGAAGCCGATCACCTGGTAGCCCCACGACCCCGCGAACGGATGCTCCATGATCGGCATCAGCTCGATGTGCGTGAAGCCCAGTTCCCTCACGTACGGCACCAGTGAGGCGGCCAGCTCCCGATACGTCTGGCAGCGGTTCCCCTCCTCGGGCACTCGCTGCCACGATCCGGGATGGACTTCGTACACCGACATCGGCCGCTCGCGCCAACCGTCGTACGACGCCCGGTCGCGGATCCAGTCCTGGTCGCGCCACTCGTAACCGCCGTCGGACGAGATTACCGAGGCGGTCTTCGGCGGCACTTCGAATTGACGCGCGTACGGATCGGCCTTGTGCAGCAAGTGCCCTGCGTGGGTGCGCACTTCGAACTTGTAGCCGTCGCCGTCGGGCAGATCGGGGATGAACAGCTCCCAGATGCCTGACGGCACCAGGCGGCGCATCACGTGGGCACGGCCATCCCACCGATTGAAATCGCCGATGACGCTGACGCGCTGCGCGTTGGGCGCCCAGACGGCGAAGTGCACGCCCGTCACCGCCCCGATCGTCATGCGATGGGCGCCGAGCCGTTCCCAGGCGCGGTAGTGCGCCCCTTCGGCGAACAGGTGCAGATCGACATCGCTCAGGACCTGGCCGAACTGGTAGGGATCGACAACGTCGCGCGTGAGGGCACCTTCGCGCACGCGGAACCGGTAGGCGAATTCCTCCGGCGTCCGGCCATCCAGCCGAACGGTCGCCTCGAACAGGCCTTCGGCTCGCTTTCGCTGCATCCCGAACACGCGGTCGGCCGTGACGAGCTGCACGTTGGACGCCGCCGGCTGCATCGTCCGAATGATCAGGGCGGGACGTCCGTCCACCACGACGCGATGCCGGCCGAGCACCGCACACGGGTCGTCGCTCGTGCCGGATGCGATCGCGTCGAGCGCTTGGTCACCTGTCGTTCTAACGCCCGGCGTCACGATCTGATGATATCCTCTTCGACTCACACGACTTTTCTGTCCAGAAGGACAAGAAATGGAGCCAACGTTGCCCGGAGTGTACGCGCAATTCGTCACCAGTGAGGGGCCCTTCACGGTGCGCCTCTTCGATCAGGAAGCGCCTAACACGATTGAGAACTTTGTCGGACTGGCGGAGGGCACGAAGGAGTGGACCGATCCGCGGACGAACAAGAAGGTCAGCACGCCTTACTACGACGGTGTGATCTTCCACCGCGTCATCAAGGGCTTCATGGTCCAATCTGGCGATCCGCTGGGACAGGGCATCGGTGGACCCGGCTACAAGTTCAAGGACGAGTTCCACCCGACGCTGCGCCACAGCAAGGCCGGCATCCTGTCGATGGCAAACAGTGGACCGAACACCAACGGCGGACAGTTTTTCATCACACTCGGCGCGACGCCCCATCTCGACGATCGTCATTCCGTCTTTGGTGAGGTCGTGGAGGGCATGGAGGTCGTCTCGAAGATAGGCAGCACGCCGACCGCGAGGCAGGATCGCCCCGTCAAGGACGTCGTCATCCAGACCGTCACGATCGAACGGCGCTGAGCGCGAGGCGCACAGCAGCGGCGTGGTATCCTGACAAGGCTTTCCTGAGCACGCCGCACGTCCGTTGCGCGACGACCCTCTCGTCAAAGCACCGTTGAGTTCGTCCTAGCGGCAGGAGGGAATGGTGAAGCTGTTCGCGCCTGTTGTCGTGATAGCCGCGATGACAGGGATCCTCATCGACCCTCCCGCGCACGCCACAGCCGCGCCAGGGCAGTCGCCCGCGGATACGACTTGGTCCGCACCCCTCGACGAGGCGCACCACCTGTTCTACAGCGGCCGCTACGAGGCGGCGGCCGCAATCGCACTCGACATCCGCGTCAGCGACGTCGTCAATCTCGAGGCATCCGAACTGCGGACCTCGGCCCTGCATTTCCAGATCAAGCGCGCGCTGGGAGAACCGGAGGACCGGGGCAAGGCGTGGAACGCGTGTGCGATCTGTCAGGAACTGATGCCGGTGTTCATGGAAGAGTTCGCGCTCGGGCGAGCCGCGGCACGCGCCGCAGTGGAGGACGATCCCACCGATGACGAGGCGCTGTTCTTCCTCGGCAAGCTCGACCTGAACTACGTGTGGCTGCAGCTCGCCACAGTCGGCCGCAAGACAGGCCTGGGCGAGTTTCGGGAGGCGCGCGGGTCGCTCAACGCCGCCCTCGAACGTCGTCCGGACTACATCCGCGCCCAGGTCGCCCGCGCCTGGATCGACTACATCGTCGGCACCAGGCTCCCCCGCGGCGCGCGCTGGCTACTCGGCGGTGGCAACAAGGATCGCGGCTTGCTCGCGATGGAAGAAGCGGCCCAGGCCGACGCAGAGCGCTTCGTCAAAGCGGAAGCGATGTTCGGGTTGTGGGACATGCAGGCGCGCGAAGAGAACTTTGCCGCGGCGGTCGTCACGGCCCGCGCGCTGTCGCACGACTTCCCGGACAACCGCGAGCTGGTGAGATTCATCGCCAGGCACGAGGAGGAGGGCGAGTAGATCGTCTGTGGCCCCTGCAACCGCTTTCATGATCTACAGGCGGGTCCTGACCGCGGACAGCCCCATTCGTGCTCGGCGCCAAAAACACACGCCACGGGGTTGGCGCCTGCGGCGCGAACGGGGCGGCCCCGTCCGCGGCCACCCGCGACGAGGTCATCACCTGATCTCGTCCTCGGTCTCGCGTTCGCTGGCGTACTTCAGCAGTGCGGCCGTGCGGTAGATCCCATGGACGAACTTGCCGTACGGGAGGGTGAGGAACAGTGCGAGCACGGCGCCGAGATGGACGAGCAGCAGCACGCCCATCGCCGGCTGGTTCCGCAGCATGAGCAGCGCAATGCCGGTCGCGCTGGTGACGAGCAGCAGCGCGATAAACGACTCGTCCAGTCCCTTCTGAGCGACATCGCCAAGCGCGGGATCCTGCCGCCGTCTGAGCGCAAGCAGACCGGCGGGGCCGAGCAGCAGCCCCACGCCACCCAGCGTTCCCAGTAGGACAGGGAGGCTGCCGTAGCCGTAGGGGGCGCGCCAGCCGAAGACGCCGTCGTAGATCGCAGCCACCGAGGTGGACGCGAAACACAGCATGAACCCGTAAAACGTGCAGTGGTGGAACCAGCGCCGCCACGGGCTGCGTGCCTCCTCCCCGGAGGTGCAGTCCACGCCGGTCGTGTGCAAGTGGCGGAGCGTCAGGAGATCGCGAAGGGCGTGACGCGCCGCGGTCGGCGACGGCCGCCCCGACGTACCCACTGAACCGCCGTGCACCTCGCGCCAGAACCGGCGCAGCCCCACGCCGAGCGCCAGCAGAACAAAGACCGCGACGCCTCCAAACAGCGCGACCATCACGCCGTGCGGCACCACGGAATAAAAATCGCCAGCGGGATTCGACTGCCAGATGGCTTCCCTGTGTGTCGCCAGGGCCGCACCGAGCAACAGCACGGCGAAGCCCACGGCAAGGGAGAGCGCCGTGGACAGGCTGTTGTGCCTGAAGGCGACGCCAAGAAACCCGGGCCAGCAGTACGCCTCGTAGGAGCGCACGCGAATCTGCGCCAGCGTCTGCGGCACATTGATGCCGAACTCGTGCGGAGGGGCGTACTGGCAGGCGTAGAGGCACTCGCCGCAGTTATGGCAGAGGTTCGCGAGATACGTGAGATCGGCCTCCGCAAAGGTGGTCCGCTGCTCCATCGCGGGGAAGACCGGACAGTACTGCTCGCAGTACCGGCAGGCATTGCAAACGGTCATCACGCGCTCGCCGCGGCCGAGGACGCTATCGAGCGGCATGCCGCGCGGCGCCCTCTCCGGCAATTCGCCCGAACACGGTGCCAATGGTCATCCCGATGCCTGCGATGTAACCCTTCCGAAGGATGTTGCCTGCCATGATCTCGCCGGCCGCGTAGACATTGGACGCCGGGGCACCGCCGGCCATCACCACGCGCGCGGCGGCGTCCACTTTGAGGCCGAGGTAGGTGAACGTGATGCCTGGACGCAGCGGATAACCCCAAAACGGTGGAGTGTCGAGACGTTGCGCCCAGTGCGACTTGGGAGGCGCCAACCCCTCGGTCCGGCAGTCGTCCAGCGCCGCGTGGTTGAACGAGCCCGGCCTCACGGCCTGGTTGAACGCGCCGACGGTGGCCTCGAGTGCGTCGGCGGGCAGATTCAGCTTGACGGCCAGCTCTCGGATGGAACCGGCCACTTCGGCCGGATACATCGACGGCATGAAAGCGCCGACCGCCTTGGCATCGACGATGGAGAAGGCAATCTGATCCGGCTGCGCCGCGATCAGCCGGCCCCAGATCGCGTAGCGCTTTGGCCAGGCATCCTCACCCTCGTCATAAAACCTGGCGCCATGCCTGTTGATGACAACGCCGAACGGCAGCGAATCGAGACGTGTGACGATTCCGCCATCGAACCGCGGCGCGCGGGCGTCAACGGCCACCGCGTGGCATTCCCGTGGATCACCGACCGGCTGCGCGCTCGCCTCGAGCATCAGCTTGAGGAGCGTGCCGGTGTTGTAGGGCGTGCCGCGGATGACGAAGTTGTCGACGGCGGCGCCCCAGACTTCTCGCAGCCATTCGATATTAGATTCATACCCGCCGGCCGCAATGACGACGGCTTTGGCACCCACTGTCTGTGTGCTGCCGCCGATGCGGACCAGCGCCGCCTGAAACCGGCCATCGGCAAGGTCGAGCCCCACCACCTCCGCGTCGTACACCACACGGATTCCCGCGCGTTCGGCCGCGGCGTAGTAGCTGTTCATCAGCGCTTTGCCGCCGCCCAGGAAGAACACGTTCGTGCGCCCAAGGTGCAGGGTGCCGCGCAGGGAGGATTGGAACCTGACGCCGAACTGTCGCATCCACGCCGGGCACCCGGAAGACCGGGAGATGAGGAGGCGCGACAACGCCGCGTCCGTCTGGGTCTCCGTCACCCGATTGAGGTCCGCCAGGAACTCATCCTCCGGGTACGCGTCGGTGAGCACATCTGTCGGGGCCGCGTGGGCGCACCGGAAGTTGCGGGTGTGCCGGCTGTTGCCGCCGCGGAAGTGGCGTGGTGCACGTTCCAGCACGCTCACGGTGGCGCCCGCCTGCCGCGCGGTCAGGGCCGCGCAGAGGGCGGCATTGCCGCCGCCGATGACCAGGACGTCAGACTGCTGCTCGTTCATCGGGGACGAGCCATCGCCTCAAGAGCCGCGGGGCCAGGAGGACGGCGACCGCCAGCGCCAGCAGGACCGCGGAGATGGGACGGGCCAGGAACACCGATAGGTCGCCTTCGCTGATCGCCATGGCCCGGCGGAAGTGCTGCTCGGAGAGCGGCCCCAGTACGAGGCCCAGCACCGCCGGCACGAGCGGGATGCCATAGACGCGCATCACGCAGCCGACGGCACCGACGCTGTAGAGAATCACCAGGTCGAGCATCGAACGGTTCAGGCTGTACGCGCCGATCGACGCGATCACGAGAATGCCACCAAAGAGCAGCCGTCTCGGAACCAGCATCACGCGCGCCCAGACGCCGACGAGCGGCAGATTGAGCACGAGCAGCATGCAGTTCCCGACATAGAGGCTGGCAATCAGCGTCCAGACCAGATCGGGTCGAGATGAGAACAGCAGCGGCCCAGGCTGCAGACCGTACTGCTGAAAGGCGGCAAGCAGGACGGCGCCCGTCGCCGATGAGGGCAGGCCGAGCGTCAACAGCGGCACCAGTGCCCCAGCCACGGCCGCATTGTTGGCTGCCTCCGGGCCCGCCACGCCCTCGATCGCCCCCTTGCCAAAGCGTTCCGGCGTGGCGCTGAGACGTTTCTCTGTCATGTACGACAGGAACGTCGGGATGACCGTGCCACCGCAGGGCAGGACACCCATCGGGAAGCCGATCGCCGTACCGCGCAACCATGGCTTCCACGACCGCTTCCACTCGTCACGGTTCATCCCGGTGAAGTCGTGCAACGTCACGGCGTGCACCTCGTCGCGCCCGTGCCGCCACGCCTGATACATCGTCTCGCCGACAGCAAACAGGCCGATGACCAGGATGAGGATGTCGATCCCGTCGAGGAGTTGCGGGATCCCGAAGGAGAAGCGGGCCGCGCCCGTGAGCTGGTCGATCCCCACGAGTCCAAGAGCCAGGCCGAGAAAGAGGCTGAACATCCCCCGTACCATCGACACGCCAAGCAGGACGGCCACCGCCGTGAACGCAAGGATGGTCAGCGAGAAATATTCGGCCGGGCCGAACCGAAGCGCGGCCCGGGCCAGCGGAGGCGCGAAGAACGTCAGCGCGAGGGTGGCGAGGGTGCCCGCCACGAACGAACCAATCGCCGCCGTGGTCAGTGCGGCAGCGCCCCGCCCGTTCTTCGCCATCATGTGCCCGTCGATGGCGGTGGCGATCGACCCTGTCTCGCCGGGCGTGTTCAGCAGAATGCTGGTCGTCGACCCGCCGTACATTGCGCCGTAGTAGATCCCGCCGAACATGATGAAGGCGCTGATCGGATCGAGGCTGAAGGTGATCGGCAGGAGCAATGCGACGGTCAACGCCGGTCCGATGCCAGGCAGAACGCCGATCGCCGTTCCGAGCGTGGTGCCGACAAGCGCCCACAGGAGATGCGGCAGGGTGAGGGCGTTGGCGAAGCCGGCGCCGAGCGCCTGGAGTGTCTCGGTCACCTAGAGGCTTCCCGTTACAGCCATCCCTCGAGAACCCCGGCGGGCAGCGTGAGCTGAAGCACGCGCGCGAACAGGAGGTAGGCTCCCACGGAGATCGCGACCGAAAACGCCGCGTCGCGAAGCGGACGCCGCGAGTCGAATGCGCGCGCGGTGCACCAGAAGAGCGGAACCGAGGCGACCACGAATCCACCGCGCTCGGCCAGCAGGAGATGTACGACGATACCGGTGGCGAGCCAGCCGACTGGAGTCCAGCTCGCAGGCTGGTCCTCGCGGGCCGCAGCTGCGGAATGTCGCCTCACGCTCAGGATGGCGAAGCAGGCAAAGGTCAGCAGTCCAGCAAGCACCACCAGCGGGTATGGTCCGGCCGACGTGATCGTACGCGCCTCCTCGTCTCCGGTCCCGAACTGCCTAAGGATGTCGCGAACGCGCGCCTCTTCCGACTCGCCGTAGCGCTCGAACGCTTCTCCGCCGAGGTATCGATCGATCCACCGGTACCGCTCGAGCGCCTCGCGCCAGGGTGCTGACCGCACCATGGCCTCGATCGCCGCCGCGAGGCGCGTCCGATCGGCCTCGCTGATGCCCGGGGGCGCCAGCACCGAGCGCCAGTTCTCGAACTCGATGTCGATGCCCTGCTCCCGCAGCGTCGGCACGTCCAGACCCGGGAGACGCTCGCCGCTGGAAATAGCAAGCGCCCGCACCGAGCCGGCCTCGATCTGCGCGGCCAGCTCCGCGAGCCCGTTGATCCCGGCCGTGACCTGGCCTCCGACGATGGCCGAGAGCGACTCGCCGCCCCCGGAGAACGCGATGTAGTTCACGCTACCCGGCGAAACGCCCACCGCCTCCGCGATGAGACCGACGAGAATCTGATCGCTCCCTCCCGCGGAGCCGCCCCCCCACGAGATCGCCTCTGGCCGCTCGGTGAACGCGTCCAGCAGGTCCTGGAACGAACGGTAGGGCGACGCGGCGGGAACGACGATGACTTCGTACTCACCCGTCAGCCGGGCCAGCGGCGTGGCGTCGCGCAGCGTGACCGGCGACCGGTACGTGACGATACCGCCGATCATGATGAGGCCGGAGACGAGGACTGCATCGCCACTGCCGCGTTCGGCGCCGATGAAGCGAGCCAGACCAATGGTGCCCGCGGCGCCCGGGATGTTCTCGACTGGCGCCGTCCGCGCGATGCCGGCCTCCTGCAGTACCTGCTGCATCACGCGTCCGGTCTGATCCCAGCCGCCTCCAGGCGCGGCGGGTGCGACGATGCGTAACTGGTTGAAGGAAGGCAGACTACCGGATGAAGATTGTGCGGCGACCGGGCCGGCGAGCAGCAGCGACCACATCACCAGCCACGGCACGATGCGCCGGGCGGGCCGTCTGCGGTCAGACCGCATCAACAATCCGACCCCTTTACCCTTAGGGCGCGGTGCAGGCGAAGTTCTCCGCCTGATCGATGCTCCCGGTCCCTTTGTACTCCGCGACCTGCGGGTAGGGGCAGAGCGGCCGCGTGCGCGTGACGCGCCCGTCGGTCATCTTTGACGCGAGGATCCGGGCGGGCGCCTCGCCCTCTTCGCGCCACTGCTCGAGCGCGGCCAGCATGTCGAAGCTGCTCGGCCCATCGCCGCCGCCGCAATGTCCCATGCCAGGCACCATGAAAAGCCGAACAGCGTCATCGACCTGATCCTTGCCCATCGTCTTCTGAACATCGGTGTAGTAGCCGACCGTCATGCGGGGCGAGATGTTCTGATCTTCCCAGCCGTGATACATCAACAGCTTGCCGCCACGCTCGACGAAGGGTTTCAGGTCGGTCGACGTGGCGCCCAGGATGCCGTTGTCGGCCTGCCTTGCGCGCTCCAGGTCATCGATCTCGAGGGTCCGGTAATCCCAGTCCGGATCCTCGAACACGATGAACCTGGCCAGGTCGTTGTACATCTGATGCGGCCGTTCGCCGGAGATCCCGGCCCAGTGCATCTCGCTGCCAGGCTCGAGCCCGGCAAACACTTCCGCACCGGTCTTCGGGTCGATCACGGGTGCGTAGATTCTCCTGGCCGCCACGACCTGCTCCGGCGTCAGGCAGCTCGGCCCATCGGCGCCGGCGCATGCGGTGACGGCCGGGTCGAACTGGCAACGCGTGGGATCGGTGATGAGGCCGTCCTTCAACCCGTCGCCTGCATCGCACGCGTTCAGCGCGGCCTGGTGCAGCATCGGATACTTACTGGCCGGAATGAAGCTCGCCCGATCGCGGTGCGTCGCCTGCATGGCGCCGAGGGACTGAAAAGCGCCGTCCGTCCGGTTGAAACCGGGCGCGCCGGCAATAATGCCGTCGAAATCCTCCGGGAAGCGCTGCGCTTCCATGAACGACTGACGGCCGCCGCCGGAACACCCGTTGAAGTAGGAGAAGCGCGGCGCCGTTCCGTACAGCGCCGAGACCGTCGCCTTGCCCTGCACGGCCGTTTCATGAACCGAGCGGTACCCGAAATCGATCAACTTCTCTGGGTGCCCGACCGCGAAGCTCGCGGAGGAGCCCACGTGCCCGGTGTCGGTCGAAGCGGCGGCGTAGCCACGCCGCAGCGAGTCGGCCAGCGCGGTGTACTGGATGGAGCCGCCCCACCCGCCGTTCCCGACCTGCAGGAACTTGCCGTTCCATCCCGACAACGGCAACCAGACCTCCGACTTGATGTCTGAATCGCTCGAGGGCGTGATCGTCAACGCCACGCGGCAGAAGGCCGGGAGGCCGGCAGCGGCCCGCTCCGCGGCGGCGCCGCCTCCCGGCGGCGTGAACGCTCCCGCCGCCACAACTGCCGACGATGTCACGGTCGAGTTCGGCAGCGCGAGCGAGGCTGCCAGGCGCTCGCATGCGGCCGCCGACACCGACGGCGTCTGCGCATGCGCGAACGTGCCGGACAGCAGGACGCACGCAACAGCAATCACAATCCTCATAGGTCTACTCCTGGACGCGTCACCGCGCAGATCGGGTACTCTGACTACGCTCAGGGTGCGCCCGATTCATCAGAGCCTCCACGTTCTTGGAGGGCACATCATATATTGTGCCGGGGACTGCGCTACCTGAGCCCCTGGAACGCAAACTTCTGGACGCGTTTCCCCTGCGTCTCGGCCACGTAGAGATTGCCCTGCGAATCGACGCTCATGCTGTGGGAGTGATGGAACTGGCCCGCGTACCGTCCCTGCCGAGCGAAATTGCCGAGCACCCGCAGCGTGCTCCGCTCAACGATCCAAATATGGTTATTGCTGCCGTCCGGGACGTAGATGAATCGCTGCTCGGGATCCGGTGAAAAATCCACTTCGTAGACGACGCCCTGCGCGGCCGTCTGCCGTGCGATGAAGACCTCGTTCAGGAAGGTGCCGTCGGCCCTGAAGGCCTGAATGCGGTTGTTCACGCGGTCCGCCGCATAGACAATCCCGTCGCGCGAGACCCGCACGCCGTGCAGCGTGTTGAACTGCCTCGACGCAGCGCCCACCGGCACCGGCGTATTCGACGCTGCGTCGTCTGGCCGGGCACCGTATGCGCCCCAATGGCGCTTGTAGCGGCCGGTATCGGCGTCAAACACGATCACGCGCCGGTTTCCGTAGCCATCCGCAATAAAGGCCTCGTTGGTCGACGGCACCACGAATATCTGCGCGGGACGGTTCAGGTTGTCGGTGTCGTTGCTCCCCTTGCTCATGCCGGGGCGGCCGATCTGCATCACGAACGTGCCGGTCCTCGTGAACTTCAGCACGTGATGGTCGTTCGGTCCGTTTCCACCCACCCAGACGTTGTCATTGTGATCCACGAAGATGCCGTGCTCGTTCTCCGGCCAGTCGTATCCAGTGCCAGGCCCGCCCCAGCCCTGGATGAAGTTGCCCTCCATGTCGAACTCCATGATGGGCGGCGCGGGTGCGCAGCAATCCGCCGGGGGCGGCGTTATCGTCAGGGCGTTTTCGTCGGGTTCGAGCGTCCTCGGTCGTTGCACGATCCAGATGCGATCGCGCGAATCGACGTGAACGCCGGCGAACTGCCCGAAGGTCCAGTTATTCGGCAGCGGCTTCGGCCAGCTCGGATCGACATCGAATACCGGCACCGGGATGCGAGCGGGAGCCGTCTGGCCGGCGGCTCCATGCGGCACGGCAATCGCCATCGCGACAAGCAAAATGAACGCGAGGCCGGCGGACCATCTGTGCGTCATGACCATGAGTCTCCGTGGCGGTTGACGAGCGCAACGTTCCTCAGTGAGTCGGTCCGAACGCCCCGGAGGGACGACGACCGCTCTCCTTACTGCCTACTGCGGCGCGGCCGGGGCCGGGGCCGGGGCCGGCTGGGCAAACCTCGCTGCGTCGATCGCGACGTTCGGCTGCACTTCGGTAAGCGCGACGTTCATCTGCATGTACGTCTGAGAAACGGTCCAGCGAAACGGCACCATGACCCCGGAGACATCGCGATAGTCAGCGTAGTCAGTCTGCGTCGGCACGATGCCCGCCGGTGTTTCGGCCCAGGTCAGCATCCGCACCAGCAGGCCGGGCTCGTCGAAGTACAAATTCACGAGGGGCCGGTCGCCGTTCGAGCCCTGGACGACGAGCACCTCGCTGTCGTCGATGGCCGCGCGGCCGACCCGCCACTGGCTGAACGCGTCCCGGATTCCCAATGGGAAGAAAACAATCGCCTGGAGTCTGGCGCGACGGAGATTCCCTCCGGTCAGGGTCAGCAGCGGCAGCGGCGTGTCCGGCCCGGCCATCCAGCCGTTGCGGCCGTCGTAGGTTCTGATGCTATCCCCGTTGTACTGGTGGACGATCGTCGTGCCCTGATCCGGCGCGTTGGCAAAGACATCCACCGGGACCTCCGCAAACCCGGTGTCGAACCCCGAATAGGTGCCCGTGGCGACAAAGCTGGACAGCTGGGCGAGCCGCTCCGTCCCACCGAGCGCCTCGAGATAGCTGTCGAACACCTGATCGGCGGACACCAGCGTGTAGAGAGCAAAATCTCGCGCGTTGGGATCTTCCACGGGTGGACCGTACTGAAGCGCGAGATTCGGTTCCTCCTTGGGGGCCGAGCTCCCGCCGTGGCAGGTGAAACAGGTGACGCGCGGCTCTCCCGAGAAGTACGTCTCGTTAATCGTGTTCATCATCACGATCATCTGGCGCGCTCGCTGGATCCTCGGGGTTGGATCGGCAAACGCTTCTGTGCTGAAGTAGGCCTCCGACGCGTGGCAAAACGTGCAGTCAGCGCCCATGGCAGCGGCGAACATTCCCATCGTCTCAAAGAACGTATCCACGGGAATGCCCCTGAGCAGGGCGACGCTACTGTAGACCTCTTCCACCATCGGCGGGTTCGCCTGCGGCTCCTGCGGCGACGCCGCCTGGCCACCTGCCATCGCCAGACTCAGCAGGCACACAACGAACATTGCCGTGGCGGCAACGAGCCCTCGCCCCGATCCAAACGTCATCTGTTCTCCCTTGCGCAATGCGAGTAAAACGTCGGTCGCAGCATGTGAAGTTTAGTGAGGCTGAGTAGGTTAATGAGGCTGAGGAGGAATGTCCACTCCCAGTCTCTTCCAATGAGACATGAGCCTGAAGGGGGGATTGTTTCCAACGACACATGAGCCTGAAGGGGAGCTGGGTCGTGGATCATCGGAGGATGATCGTGACGCTCCACACCGACCGGCTACGGACCTTGCAGCACGTTCGGGAGTTCCTTGAGGGCAACCAGGAGGTCGACCTGGTCGTGGCGACTCGAGCTGCGGCCTATGGGTTCATCGAGCAGACCCTGGGCCGGTTCGACTATGTCCACCAAGGGAAGGCTGAGAAGGGTCTGCTCCGATGTTTTCTGGCCAAGGGCCGCCGCCGCAAGCGCTACCGCGACGCCGACATCATGACGCCCTATGAGAAGCTCAAGTCGCTCCCCGAGGCCGCCGTCTACCTCACCCCGGGGACCACCTTCCAATAGCTCGACGCCGTCGCCTTCGCCCTGAGCGACAATGATGCCGCGCGCGCCCTGCACGAGGCACGCGCACGGCTATTCCGGTCTATTGACCCGGCGACGTCCCCCCCGAATTGAGTAGCACCCGGGTTTAGAGTCCGAGCTCACGAGAAGGGAGATCGGACGTGAAGCAACGATTCAGCGAGGCGCAGATCATCGGGTTCCTGCGGGAGTCCGAAGCGGGCCTGCCGGTGAAGGACCTGTGCCGCCGGCACGGGTTCTCGGAGGCCAGTTACTACCTCTGGCGGAATAAGTTCGGCGGGATGACCGTCTCGGACGCGAAACGCCTGAAGGAGCTGATTGCCGAGAATACGCGGCTGAAGAAGCTGCTGGCCGAGTCCGTGCTGGACAACGAGGTGACGCGCGATGCGTTGCGAAAAAAGTGGTGACCGCCCCAGCCCGACGGGTGCTGGTGCGGGATATGACCGCGCAGGGGGTGAGCGAGCGGCGCGCGCTCGCGCTGGTGCACATGAGTGCCTCGTCGCTGCGATACACCCCGGCGCCGGATACTAACGCGGCGTTGCGAGCCCGCATCGTGACCTTAGCGCACCGGCACCGTCGCTACGGTGCCGGGATGATCTACCTCAAGCTGCGGCAGGCGGGAACACGGGTCAACCACAAGCGGGTGGAGCGCCTGTATACCGAGGCTAGGCTGCAGGTACGTCGGCGGCGACGCAAGAAGATCCCGGTGGCGGACCGCCAGCCCCTGGTACGCCCCCAGGCGCCGAACGAGGTCTGGTCTGCCGACTTCGTCTTCGACCGCACGGCCGAGGGACGGGTGGTGAAGTGCCTGACCGTCGTCGATGACGCGACCACCGAAGCGGTGGCCATCGTGCCGGCCCGCGCGTTCGGTGGGCTGCCGGTCACCCGCGTGCTCGATCAACTCGCGCTCAAGCGCGGCCTGCCGCGTATCTTGCGCACCGACAACGGGAAGGAGTTCTGCGGGCGCGCCATGCTGACATGGGCCCATACGCACGGCGTCACGTTGCGCCTGATCGAGCCGGGCAAGCCGAATCAGAACGCCTATATCGAATCGTTCAACGGCCGGTTCCGCGACGAGTGCCTCAACGAGCACTGGTTCACGAGTCTGGTCCATACCCAGGTCCTCGTCGAGGCCTGGCGACGCGAGTACAACGAGGAGCGGCCGAAGAAGGGACTGGGCGGGCTCACGCCCGCCCAGTACGCCAAGCGGCTGGTCGCGGAACGCAGTACAGTCACCGCCGGACTCTAAACCGAAGTGCTACTGAAGACGGGGGGACGTCGCCGGTCCTGCGCCCCAGGGTTTTCTTGGACACTTGATTGCGAGAGAGTGCTCGCAGGAGGAGTGTCGAGATGGGGAAGCACGATCAGGTGTCGGCGGCGGCGGAGGAAGCCCGGAGGGCGACCGGAGGGGCCGCTGGGCGCGGCCGTGGGGGACGATTTTCGGTCCGGCGCAAGCGCGAGACAGTGCTGCGTCTGCTGCGCGGAGAGGATCTCGAGTCCGTGTCGCGGGAGCTGGGGGTCACGGCGGCGCGGGCCTCGCAGTGGCGTGATCAGTTTCTGGTCGCGGGCCAGGCGGGGCTGAAGAGTCGTGCGACGGAGGCCGTGGACGAAGACAGCCGTCGGCTGCAGGCCAAGGTCGGCGAATTGCTGATGGAGAACGAGTTGCTCTACGCGAAAGTGGACCACCTGGAGGCCGGCGGCCCTTTGGCCCGGCGGAGGTCGATGCGATGAGTGGCGCCCAGTCGATCTCCACCCGTCGGGCGTATGGCGTGCAGCGGGTCTGCCGCGTGTGGCACTGCGCCCGCTCCAGCGTGTATGTGAGGCGTCAGGCGACCTCGTTCCCGGCGCCGTGTCGTCGCCGCGGGCCGATCGGCGCCGCCCCGGATGACGTCCTGGTGGCCCACATTCGTCGGGTGCTCGAAGCTTCGCCGTTTCATGGCGAGGGCTACCGAAAAGTGTGGGCGAAGCTGCGGGTCGAGGGGCGGCGCACCGCGAAGGAGCGGGTGCGGCGGTTGATGCGCGAACACGACCTCCAAGCCCCGTCCCGTACGGGTCACGCGCACGGGCCGAAGGCGCACGACGGGACCATCACCACTGAGGCACCCGACGTGATGTGGGGTACGGACATGACGGCCACGGTGACCGTCGCCGCGGGGCCGGCCTTTGTCTTCGTGGCCGTTGATCACTGCACGGCCGAGTGCATCGGTCTGCATGCCGCCAAGCACGGGACCCGCTTCGAGGCCCTGGAGCCGATCCGCCAGGGCATGCGCGAACGCTTCGGGGGCATCGGCGACGGCGTCGCGCGCGGGTTGCGACTGCGGCACGACCACGGCTCCAACTACCTCGCTGACGATTTCCAGCAGGAGATCGCCTTCTTCGGCATCGACAGCTCGCCGAGCTTCGTGCGGGAGCCCGAAGGCAACGGCGTCGCGGAGCGCTTCATCCGCACGCTGAAGGAGAATCTGTTGTGGGTGCGGCGCTTCGAGACCATCGAGGAACTCCGCCTGGCCTTGCTCGCGTTCAAGCGGACATACAACGAACAGTGGATGCTGGAGAAATACGACTATCGAAGCCCCGCCCAGGTGCGACGCGACCTCGTCGGGCTGGACGCGGTAGCCTAGAAGCGAATACCGTCAAACCACTGTCCAAGAACCCTGGGGCAGTACACCGGCTGCCTGACATGTCCGGCTCATCGATCCGCTTCAGGCTCATTTCTGGATTGGAAAGGACTGTGCCCATCCCCTGTCGAGCCATAACTAGGTGTTACCGAGCGGTGCATCGTCGCGCCGTAACTTGGGTTACCGGAATCTGTGTTGAGAACAAGGCGTGTGGGCGCTGTGGGAAGCCGCGTTTTGTGCGGGTTTCCAACGCCCTGGTGGGCGCGTTTTTCGCGTCCACAGGTCGGGCAGCGTCCCCGCGCGGATTTTTCGCCGGCGCCGCAGGACTGACCCGCTGGTTGGCGAGGCGGTAGACGCCGGCCAGCCCTTGGTCGATCCGCTGCGCCAGGATGAACGGATCGAGACGCGCGCGGAGCTGTCTCAGCGCCCGGACCTGCGCCGGGGCGGCTTCGGCACACGCCTCCACGCGCTCGAGCGGCGTCCGCGGCGCGTCATAGCGGCGACGGAGGCGGGCGCCGACGCGGCGCTTCTCGACCAGCGTCACCGAGGGGAGAAACAGGTTCTGCAGCAGGCGCAGCTCCTCGTAGAGCCCATTGATCGCGGTGAGCGCCGGCGCCGAGTCATACCGCACGTAGCCCAGCAGCTTCCGCACGTGCGTCCAATTCTTCTGCTCGATGTGCGCGTTATCGTCCTTCTTGTACGGGCGCCCGCGAGTGAATTGGATGTCATGGTGCGTGCAATAGCGGCGGAGATGGTGATTGATGAACTCGGAGCCGTTGTCCGAATCGATCCCGCGCAACCGAAAGGGCATGGCTTGGCGCAAGTACTCCAAGCCTTCCTGGACGTGGTGCTGACTCTTGCCCATCACCGCCCGCGTTTCCACCCAGGTCGTGAGGATATCGGTCACATTCAGTGAATAAATGAAGTCGCCGGCAGCGCGATCGCCCGAATGCGCCACGAGATCGATCTCGGTAAAGCCCGGCTCCTGCACGTCCCAGCGGTCCGTCTTCAGCGGAATCTGATGCTTGAGGAGCGTCCCAGGCTTCGTCCGGCCGTACTGCCGCGTCCGCAGCTCGCTCTTGAAGGCCCGCAGGCACCGATCCATCTGCCGCGGGCTCATCGACCGGAGCTTCTCGACAACCTCGCGGGGGATCCGCCACCGCCGACATGCCCACGGCAGCCACGTGGGCAGCAAGGCCTGCAGCCGCAGAGACCACGGGTATCCGGCGGCCTCCCAGATTCGCCGCAACGTGCCCACGACCACCGGTCCATAGCGGACCGGCGGGCCCCCGCGGCGTCGTCGCCGCGGTCGCTCCGGCCGACGCAGCGACCGAATCACCGCCTTGCGGTGATAGCCCGTCACCTCACACACCTCATCCAACAGCTGGCCCTTCGTCGGCCGCGCCGCGTGCGCGTAGCGTTCCCGCATCCGTCCCAGATACTCGCGAATTGCTTGTGGTCCCACTCGGATTCTCCCCATCGCCATCCTCCCTGATGGGTAACCCGAGTTGTGGCGCGACGATAGGACGCCCGGTAACACTTAGCATGGCGCGATACGCATCCTTGAGCGCCCTGCCCCTGTATGCTATCGTGCGGCGTAGAGGTGCTGAGACGATGAAAGCAAAGCTGCTGTTGATTCTGGCTAGTGGATTCCTCCTGACGACGCTGCCGGCCTCGGCGCATCACTCGTTCGCGGCCGAGTTCGACATCGAGAAGCCGGTTATGTTGAAGGGCGTCCTGACCCGGATGGACTGGGTCAACCCCCACGGCTGGCTCTACATCGACGTGATCCAGCCTGACGGCACGGTCGTCAACTGGGCGATCGAGGCGGGCGGCCCCAACCAGTTGCTGCGGCGCGGGCTCCGGAGAACGGATTTTCCGATCGGCACCGAGGTCGTGGTGGAGGGCTACGCGGCCAAGAGCGGCCTGCCGAAGGCCAACGGGCAGGACATCACGATGGCGGACGGCCGGAATTTCTTCCTGGGCGTCGACAATACCGGGGGCGGGGCCCGATAAGCTCAGTCCCCTGCAAGCTCAGTCCCCTACGTCCCCCCATGGCGTCCCCTTGATTACTCTGGGCGGACGGCCCCTTCATACCACTTGAAGCCGAGGGTATGCGCCTCTTCGATGTGATGCGTGTTCCCCTCGTGGCACGCGTGCTCCCACGACTCGCTCGCGTACGGGTCGGGCGTGGCGTCGGCGCCCCTGCCGCCGCGGCCGCCCCCGGTGCCGGCGCGCTGGAGATCGTAGCTGAGCGTCACCGGTTGCGTGAACACCGTCGGGTCCTGGATTGTCACCTCGTAGTCCATCCTGTTCGCGTCGGCCAACCGGAAGCGCTCGATCACGCGCGCGTTCTCGCTGTAGAAGTTCCCGACGCTGTCCAGCCACATCTTGCCGTTGAGATTCGTCACTTCGACGACCAGCGTGTCGCCTTCCCAGCGGCCCCGTGGATTTCCCATCCAGAACTTGGCGTCCGGCGCCGGATGGGAGCCGCCATCGATCGGAATGCTGCGGTGCACATGCCCCCAGTTGAGCATCATCACGACGTGGCCGGGCGTCTGCACCAACTCGAACCCCCGCTGCGCGTAGCGCGGGACGCTTTTCAGACAAAACGTCTGCGGGTCCATGTGCAGTCGCTCGCCCGTCTCGCCCGGCCAGCCGCGCGCCAGCCCCGCGCGGTGCGCGTCGCGGACAGCCAACGCCCACGGTTGGTATGGAAGCTTGCCGTCCGCCGGGTTCGAGACGTGGCTCTCCCAGGGCGGCGTCGTCACATCGACGTACTCCGTCTCCTCGATGACGTCGCCGCTCGAGCTCCCGCCCCAGCGGCCCTGCAGATCCGGCCGACCGTCACTGGTGCGGGGCGGACTGTAGGGCGGCAGCTTGGCCCGCTCGGCTAGCCACGTTTTGGCCCCTGGCCCGGGCGGCCTGCCCCGTTCGAACATACCCTGCCCGGCGGCGACCGCCGGCATCGCCAGCACGACCGCCAGCACGGCGGCCGGCGCCGTGGCCAGCGCCGTCAACGAATCTCCAGACCACTTCCTCACGTGATACCTCGCTCCTTCATGCCGCCGGGCGGCCGCAGCGCGCGAAGCGCGCCCAGCAGACAGCGCGAACTAGCCAAGGTTGCTGCCCGCACAGACCTAACGAATCATCGGGATATCAAGGGCAGCGCCCTTGGCTAGTTCGGCCAGTTCTCCTCCAGCATGTACGCGTAGCACTCGTACTCCAGCAGTTCAGGCACGGGGTCCATGCGGCGGTACAGCGTCATGCTCATCTTCCACGGCCGGATGAACACCGCCGGATCCTCGATCGTCACTTCGTAGAGCAGGTGATTGGGGCCCGTGGCGGTATAGCGCTCGACGACGTGCAGCGCCTCGCTGTGGAAGTTCCCTGCCCGGTCGAACCATGTCTCGTCCGTAAAATGCACGACATCCACGACCAGCGTCTCGCCGTCCCAGCTCCCGCGCGAGTCTCCCATCCACCAGTTGATCGGACCCTCGGGGTGAGGGTTCCCGTTCATGTAGATTTGGCGCAGCGAGTGGTTGTACTCGTAGAGAATGTTGACCTTGTCGGCCTGCTGCACGATCTGGAACGGATACGGCATATACGTGATGCGCGGTATCCCTGAGAGCAGACACCTGCGCTCCGGATCGAGCGTCGCCCGGTTGGCGTAGTTCTCCTGCCGCTTCTCCAGCGCCCACGGCTGGTACGGGATCCCGTCGCCCTCCACGACGGCTCGCCCGGCCGGCACGCCCTGGCTCGCGTTGTGGTCCTCGATGTCCCACGCGGCCGTGTTGAGCACCTGCCAGATCCCTTGCAGATCCGGCTGCCCGTGCTCCGTTCGCGGCGGCGTGTACGCCGACGTCTGGCCGGCAGCGGGAACCGCCGACACGACAGCCACCGCCACGGCCATCATCGACCGCGTGAACGTGCGCGCCACCACGTGAGAACCCTCCCCTCGACTAACTACGCAACGAGAACAACTACGCAACTAGGAGTACAGCGAACCGCCGCTAACGATAGAATCGTCCCCGTTGGCTGTCAAGCATCGGGAGGAATCCTGGTACGGTACACTGCCGCAGTTCACAAACGTGGAGAAGCTCATGCTGAAGCGTGCCGGTCTCCTGGTGATCCTTTGTGTAGGCCTCGCGGCCGGAAGCGTGCATCTCCTGGCGCAGGCCGATCTCGCTCCTTCGCACAGGCCCGGCTTTCCGCTCTGGGCGTATGGCCACATCACACCGCCGGACCCGCCGGAGGACTGGTCGGAAAGGTGCCTGGGCACCAGACCTCGAGACTGCGACCGGCCAGGGGGGATGCCGACCGACGCCTCGGGCGCCCTGCTGCGCCTCGCTGGCAGCGACCTGGCGTTCACCCAGGCCCAGATCACCTCCCCCTACGCTCCGGCTGACTGGTTTCCGGGCGACCACCCGGAGATGCCCGACATCGTGGCGCACGGCAAGGAGGACAGCGGGTTCCGGGCGTGCGCGATCTGCCACTACCCGAACGGCCTGGGGTTGATGCAAAACGGGCCCGTTGCCGGCCTTCCCGTTGACTACTTCCTGCGGCAGCTCGCCGACATGGCCAGTGGCGCACGGCGCACCACCGATCTCCACAAGGCCAACGGGTTCGAAATGGCAGCCATGGCGCGAAACCTGACCCCTGAGGAGGCCCTGGCGGCCGCCGAATACTACGGATCGATGCCATACAGGCCATGGATCACGGTCATCGAGTCGGAAACGGTTCCAAAATTCACGGCTACGCGCAACGCCCTGTTCCTGAAGTCCGAAGGCGACGAGACCGAACCGCTCGGCCGTCGTCTGGTCGAAATGCCGGTGAGCACGTACGATTCGAACAGGCTCCGCAACCATCGATCCGGCATGGTCGCGTATGCGCCGATCGGCAGCCTGGCAAGAGGCGAAGAGATCATCACGACCGGAGGCGACAACAGCGTGGAATGCCTGACGTGCCACGGACCGGAGTTGCGAGGGACCGCGATCGCGCCGCCCATCGCCGGCCGCGGCCCGACCTACATCGGCCGGCAGCTCTATGACATGCAGCAGGGCAGCCGCAACGGCGACATGGCGCAGTTGATGCAGCCGGCGGTCGAGCGGCTCACCGAAGACGATCTCATCGCGATTGCCGCCTACGTCGCGTCGCTGGAGCCGTAGTCGTCACAAGTCACGAATCACGAATCACAAATGAAAAAGGGCGCCGCGTGGCGCCCTTTTTCATTTCCCGAGCTTCCTTTATGAGGAAGGCTGTGAGTGACGGCTACCTGACGGGCACGCCCGCCTTTGCGTCCTCGATGTACTTGAGCGTGCCGGCCTCGGCCGTGTCCAGCCACCGCCGCCACTGCGCGTTGTCGACGAACGGATGCGGGTCCCCCGCCTTGCGTTCAGCCAGCTTCACCGCCGGCTCGAAGACCGTGCCGCCGCTGTCGTACGGATAGGTGCGCAGGTAGCTGTGCACGTGGACGGGGACGTCGACGTCCGCGAACTCCGTCTTGAGACGCCGCAGGCTGTTGAGGAACTGCGTGCCGCCCTCCACCCCGTTCCGCTGTCCCGGCCCCCCGAATACGAAGGCCTTGTACGGAGTGCCGTCGTCGTAGACCGTGAACTCAAATGACGGGGAGCCCGGTGTGTGCCCCGGCAGCTTGTACACCTCAAGGGATGTCGTCCCCAGCGTGAGCGTCTGCCCCTCCCGCAGTACCATGTCGCGCTTGAGCGGCACTCCGAGGGGACGACCGGGGCGGGCGGGAGCCGCGTAGGTCGCTTCGATGAGCGCCCAGTCCTCCTCGAGCGTCGCGACGCGGGCGCCCGACAGCGCCTGAATCTTTCCGGCGCCGCCGAAGTGGTCGAGGTGACCCTGCGTGATCAGGATGTACCTGATGTCGCCGGGATCGAAACCTATCTTTCGAATGCTGTCGATCACATGATCGACATAGGGCTCCTGCGCGGTATCGATCAGAATCAAGCCGTCGGTCGTGGGGATCAGCCACACGGACACCGAGCCGGGCCCGACGTAGTACAGGTTATCGAAGACCTTGATCGGCACGACTTTCTGATACTCGATATTGCGACTCTGACTGCCGCGGTAGCTCTCGCTGAGCCCTTCGCCGGGAGCCGGGCCCGCGTTCTGCCCGGCGCCGGGAGCCTGCCCACCGACGTTGACCTGCAGCAACGCCGCCGCCAACACGCTACTGACAACGAATGGTACGGGACGTAACTGTACCGCCACGGATTTCTTGGACAGCCGGGTGAGTGTATTCACGCGGCCGTGGTGAGCGCAACCGCGCGACGGACGACGGCGGGTGCGCGGAAGCCGAGTCGCTCGATCAACCACTGCTGGTTATAGGTCTCCTTGAAGGTGCGCAGCGCCTGCTGCAAGTCCTCGACATCCGTAAAGTGGCGCACCCACAGCAGCTGTTCCTTGAGGGTGCGGAAGAACCGTTCGATGCAGCCGTTCCCCTCGGGCTGGCGGACGAAGGCCGGTGATGACACGATGCCGAGGAACCGGAGCTCGGCGTGAAAGTCGTTGCTCATGTACTGACTGCCGTGGTCGTGGCGCATCGTGAGCCCGCTCGCGACGCCGGCGGCCATCGTCCCGAAGTGATCTCGGACGCCCTGGCGCACCGGCTCCAACGCCTCGAAGCGCGTGCCGGACTTCGCCGCGTGTAGTCCCACACATTCGGCCGTGCAGTGATCGATCGCCCCGACGATCGTGACGTGGCCGTCCGCCAGCGTCACGGTGGCCGTCGCATCGGTGCCCCACATCACGTTGGGGCTGGCGGTGACGATGGTGCCGTCGTGGGGACGGGCGGCGACCGGCGTGGGCAGCCGCGCAGGGCCGAGCAAGTCGGCAGCGCGCATCACGACCAACGTCCGACGTTTCGACGTGCGCAGCCCCTGCACCCGCAAGCGCGCCCAGATCTTGCGGTGCCCTTCGCCGTGGAACGGACTCGCGGCGATCACGGCCCGGACCGCGGCCGTCAGCGCCGCATCCGACTGGGGCGGCTTGGGTCCGCGCTTGGCCACCGGCGTCGGCCGGGCGCGCCGGGTCCGTTGCGCGTAGACCGTCGAGCGCGGCACCTGCCACACGCGCGTGACGCGGGCGATGCCGTACGGCCGGTGGGTGGAGGGCGAAGTCGCGTGACGCATCGCTTCGACCTCCACCAGCCCAAAGGGCGGCCGGCCTCCAGGTGTCGAATCTTCTCGGCCAGCAACGCCTTGTCGGTGGCGAGATCCGCCACGACGCGCTTGAGCCGCCGCGTGTCCGCGCCCTCGACGGCGACCTCGCGATGCTTGAGGCGGGCCTCACCGCCGGCCACGAAGTCGTCACGCCACTGCGAGAGCTTCGCCGCCGTCACGCCATGGCGACGACTGAGGCTCTCGAGTGATTCCCCCTTGAGGACCTCGATGACCACGGAGACTTTTCGTCGCGCGGACCACCGCCCCGTGCCGACGAGCGCCCACGAGGCTGAGGCCTCTGCGGTCGCCCTCCGGGCTCCCTCCGAGGCCTCAGCCTCGTGCTGTTTTCCCTTGGACATAACTCATTCTCCTTCTCGCAGAAGGCTGTCCAAAGAAATCGTGGGGCGCGGGAGGTACGGGACGTAACGTCATGTGTATGTTCCCCTCGTTAGCACCCGGGCAGCGCGCGCGCGAGCGCCAGGGCGAGATTCCGTGCGTCATCGACGCCACCGGCGGCGTCCATCCTCTTGCTGAAGAATTCCAGGAACTGGATCGGCTCGAGGCTCGGGTTCGTGATGGCGTGGTTCGTGCCACCCTCGAAGAAGTGCGACTCCCACGGCCCGAGCCTTACCGGATCGGCCTGGCCCTCGATGGTCAAGGTGACGGGATCATCCATGGTCACGAAGACGTGCCACAGCATGTCGGTATGGCCGTGCATGCTCCGCGTCGCGTCCGCCTGCATATCGACGAGGACGATGCGGGTTTCCGCCTGCTCGATGAGAAACGTCGGCGTCGCCGGTTCCGTGTCGTCAAATGCGGGGTCAACCGCCTGCGCAAAGGCCGCCGAGCATGAGACCAGCAGGGCCAGGACCGTCAGCCCACAGTAGCGTTTTGTCATAGGTCACCTAAAAGGCCGGGCCGGACAGGATCGCATCCTGCCCGGCCCGGTGTGTGTAAGGCGAGTGAATCGAACTACCGGATCGACCTCTAGAACCGCGCCTTGAAGCCGATCTGGATGACGCGCGGCTGATAGGCGATCCCATCGGCTGCGTCCGGCTGCCCGAACAACGAACTCTGTTCGTCGATCACCCAGTCGGTGAAGTTGACCCGGTTGAACAGGTTGAAGATGTCCACCATCGGCTCGATGGAGGTGTTGCCGATCTGGATCCGCTTCGAGAGCCGCAGATCCACCCTGTGCAGATCTTTCTTGTCGAAGTTCCTGCGCGGGATCACCGAGCCGTCCAGGCGGACGCGATCGGCGATATCGTCGTTTTCCGTGTCAAAGAGGTTCACGCCGGACTCGGTCGTCTCGAACCCGTTGTCGCCGTAGAAGTAGAGCCCGCTCAGCAAGACATCCCCCGGGAGATTGTAGATGCCATTGAAGACGAACCGGTGTACCTGGTGGTTGGTCCTATAGTACTGCTCGGCGAAGAGGAGGTCCTGTCCGAAGTTATTGAAGTTGATCGGCGTGTGGCAGTTCCATTCCGTGAAGTCGTCGTTCCACGAAATAGGATCCGTGCAACCCCGCATCTGCGGATAGAGATCGTACAGATACGTCGTCTCCGGGCTGATCTGGGGCGGTACCGGCTGGTAGTCCTTCCGGTAGTCGAGCGTCATCGAGTAGGTCGCCGACGCCTGCCAGTTGTTGCTGAGGCGCTTGGTGAAGCCCGCCTGAATGGTGTGGTTATACGCGTCATCGCCAAGACTATTCTGGCGCATGTCGACTTCGCCCCACTCGGGAAACGGCAGCTTGGCGATGTCCCTACTGGAATACGGCTCGCCTGTTTCGTTGTCCCACGCCTGGTTGAGCTCCGGGCTGAAGATGTTGTAGTAGCGCTTCCAGTAGACGTAGTCGGCCTCGAACGCCATGGTGTTGCCCAGCTGCCGCTGGATGCCGATTGAGCCCTGGTAGGAGTACGGGTCCTGCGCGGCCGGGCTCGCCAGGTTGTTGCCGATGAACCGCCGGATGCCGCCAGGTGCTTGTTCCTGCCCTGTATTTTTCTGCTCCCAGCAGGTGTTCGCTTTGACGTCGGCGAAGGTCGGCTGCGGCCCGTTGAACGGGTTGGACAGGAAGTCGTCCCGGCCGTCCGGCAACAGCACCACGCCGATGATGTTGACCCACGACACCGTGCCGTGTGCCGACTGGTCGGTGACCCAGGCGAAGTACTTGCCAAAGCCGCCACGAAGCACGGTATTGTCGTCGAGCGAGTACGCAAAGCCGAGACGCGGGGCGTAGTCGTTCGTATCGTAGGGACGGCCTTTCTTCACCCACGGCTCGAAGTCGAAGTTCTCGCCAGTGCCGTTGAGGGTGATGTCGTAGCGCAACCCGAGGTTCAGCGTGAAGTTGTCGCCGATCTGCCAGTCGTCCTGGACCCAGCTGGCCAGCTGATGCCGGGTGACCGCAAAGTCCATATCCCCGATCCCCAGTGTGTATGACCGGGCATTGGGGAGGAGCGCGTCGACATTCCACGTGTCCGGGTCGTTCCAGACCGGGAACAGCTCCTCGAGATTGGCCGGGGGCCGGCCGCTCCGCAAGTCATAGATCCCCACGCAATCGCGGCAGATCAGCAACTCGAAGTGGTTGTTGATGTAGTCCCCGCCGACCTTCAGGTCGTGGCGGCCCGACGCCTCGTACGAGATCGCGAAGTCGTTCCGCATCGAGATGTTCCCCTGGCGGATGTCCTGCTGGACACTTCCGGGCGGCCCGAATTGGAAGCCCCGCATCCGAATCCTCGGGGCCCCCAGGCAGATGCCGGAGGTCGCGCAGCCCGGATGGCCCTGCCCCACTCCGGCCGCGCCAGGAATGCCCTCCGAGGGTCCCCACGGCACCTTGGACTGCTCATGGTTGGCCAGGTGCACCCACCCGGCCCTGAACGTGTTCACGGCACGGTTGCCGATGACATTCGTCAGCGTGCCCTGGAACTGTTCGCTGTCACGGAGGGTCGCCACGGCGAAGGACGGGTGGCGTGTCGAGCTGCCTTCGAATCCCTGATCGAGCTGCTGGTCGTTCTGCCAGAAGTTAGTGTTCGCGGCGATGCGGGAGTTGGGCGTGATCTGATAGTCGATCCGCACGCCCACTTTGTACTCGTAGCGCGGCTCGGTAAACGTCAGGTTGAACTCCGGGTACGGCGTCATGAACACCGTGCTCCACTTCTGGTGCTCGAACTCGTAGTTGGCGAAGTAATGGAGCCGGTCTTGGACGAGCGGGCCGCCGTGCGTCACGCTGATCTGCTCGTTCCCAAACGGCAGCGTCCTTGCCGATCCGTCCGGATTCTTGGCGATGTTGTCCGCGGCGTTGAGGCTGTCGTGCCGGAAGTACCCGCCGAAGGTGCCCAGATACGCGTTCGTGCCGCTCTTGGTCACGGCGTTGATCTGGATGCCCGACGAACGACCCTGGCTGGCGTCGAACCGGTTCGAGACGTACTCGAACTCCGCGATCGCGTCCCGGCTGAAGCGGGTCTGGACGTTGCCGAGCCCGCCGCCCATGTAGGTGACCTGCTGGCCGTCGACGTTGACCTGATAGTTCCCGGTGCCCTCAGCGGCAATCTCGCGGGTCCCCACTTCGTTGACCTTGTTGCCCACGGCCAGCATCGCGAGGTCCTGCCAGTTCCGGCCGTTGATGGGCAGCTCTTCCATCTGTCCCGTGGTGATATTCGAACCGAGGGTCGACGAGGAGACAGCGAGGTTTCCGGCGTGCGGAGCCGGGAGGCGGATGGCCGGCATCCCCGCGCTGTGGCGTTAGATCAGCCCGGCGATCGCGTTCCCGACATCACTGGTCGAGGAGGTGCCGCCGAGATCCCGCGTCAACACCTTGCCGTCCTGCACGACCTGCTCGATCGCGCCGACCACGGCACGGCCCGCGTCTTCATGGCCGAGATGATCGAGCATCATGGCGCCGGTCCAAATCTGCGCGATCGGATTGGCAAGAGCCTTCCCCGCGATGTCCGGCGCGGACCCATGCACCGGCTCGAACATCGACGGATACTCCTTCTCTGGATTGATATTGGCGCCGGGCGCGATCCCGATCGAGCCGGCGATCGCGGGGCCAAGGTCGGAGAGGATGTCGCCGAAGAGATTCGAGCCGACGACGACGTCGAACCAGTCTGGATGCTGGACGAAGTGCGCGGTGAGAATGTCGATGTGATACTCGGCCGTGCGCACGTCGGGGTACTGTTCGGCCATCGCCGCGAAGCGCTCGTCCCAATAGGGCATGCTGTGGATGATGCCGTTGGACTTGGTGGCTGACGTGACATGGCGTTTCGGACGTGTCATGGCGAGCTCGAAGGCGTAGCGCATCACTCGATCGCAGCCGCTTCGCGTGAACATCGCCGTCTGGACCGCCAACTCCTCGGCCGTACCGGAGTAGAGCCGGCCGCCGATCTCGGAATACTCGCCTTCGTTGTTCTCGCGCACGATCACCATGTCGATATCGCCTGGGCCGCGCCCGGCCAGCGGCGACCGCACGCCGTCGAGCAGCCGCACCGGTCTACGGGCGATGTACTGCCGAAAGCCGCGGCGGATCGGAATCAAGAGCCCCCACAGCGACACGTGATCCGGCACGCCTGGAAAGCCGACCGCGCCGAGATAGACGGCGTCGAACCGGCGCAGCTGCTCGAGTCCGTCTTCCGGCATCATGCGGCCGGTCCTGGTGTAGACCTCGCAGCTCCAGTCGAACAAGGTCCACTCGAGATCGAAGCCGAATCGACGCCCGGCAGACTCGAGCACGCGCATGCCTTCGGGAACCACTTCCCTGCCGATTCCGTCGCCGGGAATCACGGCAATCCGATGAACCATCTTTAGCGGACCGTCCTTACTGGCTGCGTGCTCATCACAGCAGGCCTCCGACCGCAATTCTAGTGCCGCTGCCGCCGGAGATATCCGCTGGGGCAGGGAGACCCGGCGCGCTAGACCCTGCCGAGCCGCCGGAAATCATCCGTGTTTGTTATAGAATCTTGCTCGTGCCGGCCAGAGGAAGGTACACTCGGACGACCTGAGCAGGCTGGGAGACCTCAACATGCGCATCGTTCCATGGGGCCCGTCGGCGACTCGGTACGCGCTCGGTATCGCGTGCTGCGCCTTTGTCATTGTCGCCGTGTCCTCGACTGCCGGCGACGCCCGGCAACTGCGGCCCCTCACGGCGGGTGTCTACTCGGCCGAGCAGGCGACGCGCGGCCAGGAGCTGTACCAGGCTGAATGCGCGTCATGTCACGGCGATGAAATGGAAGGCACCATCGGACCGCCGATGGTGGGAGACGTGTTCCTGTCGAACTATAGCGCGCGTCCCCTCGCGACCCTCGTCGACAAGATTGAACTGACGATGCCTTTCAGCACACCCGGAAGTCTTTCCCGGGAGCAGTCGATCGACCTCGCGGCGTATATTCTCCAGGCCGGCGAGTTCCCCGCCGGGCAGGCCGAGTTGCGTGACACGGACCTGGCACAGGTCGCGTTCCCCGTCACGGAAGCGGCCGCCGCGCCCGCAGTCACCGCGGCCGGGTCGCTCCCGCCGCCGGAGGGAAACCTTGCCGAGCTGATGAGGGGCCTCGCGTTCCCCAACGCGAATATCATCTTCAACCTGCAGCTCAAGGATCCCGGCGAGCAGCCACGAATAGAGGTGGCGCAACCCTTCGACTATCCGCAGTGGGGATCCACGATCTATCCCGGCTGGCTGGCTGTCGATCAGGCAACGATTGCGCTCACCGAGACGGCGCCCCTGCTCTTGACGCCAGGGCGCAGGTGCCAGAACGGCAAATTCGCTCCCGTGGATCAGGCCGATTGGAAGCAGGCGGTCGCGGACCTCGTGGCCGTCGGCCAATTGGCGCATGAGGCATCGAGGGCGAGGGATGTCGAGGCTTTTGTCGACATCAGCGATAGACTGAACGAGGCATGTGACTCCTGCCACCGGGTGTATCGCGACTCCGGCGGCACTGAGGGAGGAATCGGAGGAGACCGGTGCGTGGTACCGGCCGGCTGATCCTGAGATCGTTTTCGTTGTGTTCTGAACTGGTAAGAGGAGGGTGTATGCGGGTGAGATTGACTCTGGCGGTGATTTGCGCGGTGGCCTTCGTGTTACCAACGTGGGCACACCATTCCCACGGCAACTACGAGGACACGTTCACGGATATCCAGGGTGTAGTCACGGAACTCCATTACGTGGTCCCGCATTCCTGGGTCTACATTGAAGTCGCGGACCCCAGCGGTGGTGAGCCGCAATTCTGGGCGCTCGAAGCCACCGGTCGCGGAGGGCTCGAACGGATTGGCGTCGACCGCGATTACATGAAGGTTGGCGACACCATCACGGCGCGGTGCCACAAACTCAGGGATGGCTCGAACGGGTGTCTGCTCGGGTTCCTGAAGGGTCCGGATGGCGTGGTGAAAGACTGGGACGGCGGGAGGGGAGAGGTCCCCGACGATCTCTAGGCGGTAGGAATCCAGGGGCAACGGGGATTTCGCTCTCCCTTACCCCTTGGCCCGTCTTACCCCCGTCGCTCGTTTCGTCACGTCCGCCCCGCCCACCAGACACCACCGCGCCGGCCGCGGGCGCCTGGACGGCCAGACCCGCACACTCGGAGCGGGACAACGCATAGACAGATTAGAATTGACGCGGCGCCGGGCGGCCACGCCCGGCCGTCGTTTAATGCTCACGTGGGAAAAGGAGAGCCGATGACCCGGCAGCTCACCATCGCGGATCGCGTCATCAGCGACGACAGCGCGCCGTACGTCATAGCGGAGATCGGACACAACCACCAGGGCAACCTGAAGACCGCCAAGGACATCTTCCGCGCGGCGGCCGAGAGCGGCGCATCGGCGGTCAAGCTGCAGAAACGCGACAATCGATCGCTGTTCACGCGGGAGATGTTCGACAAGCCGTACGACAACGAGAACAGCTTCGGCGCGACGTACGGCGAACACCGCGAGGCGCTCGAGTTCGGCAAGGCCGAGTACGAAGAACTGCTGGCCGAAGCCGCGCGGCTGAAGGTCACCTTCTTCGCCACCGCGTTCGACTTCGCGAGCGCGGATTTCCTGGCCGAGTTGAATAGCCCGGCGTACAAGATCTCTTCCGGCGATTTGAAGAACGTCCCGCTCCTCACGTACGTCGCCCGGATCGGCAAGCCGATGATTGTGAGCACCGGTGGCGGGACACTGGAGGACGTGCAGCGGGCCTGCGACGTGGTCATGCCGATCAACCCACAGCTGTGCATCCTGCAGTGCACGGCCGGCTACCCGGTCGAGTTCTCCGAGCTCGACTTACGGGTCATCACGACGTACCGCGAGCGGTTCCCCGACGTGGTCGTCGGCTATTCGGGACACGACAACGGGATCGCCATGCCGCTGGCCGCCTACATGCTGGGCGCGCGGGTCATCGAGAAACACTTCACGCTCAGTCGCTCGATGAAAGGCACCGACCACAGCTTCTCCCTCGAGCCGGTGGGCATGAAGAAGATGGTCCGCGACCTCCGCCGCGTGCAGGCGGCGCTCGGCGACGGCCGAAAGAAGGTTTACGCGAGCGAGGCCGGCCCCCTGCTGAAAATGGAGAAAAAGCTGGTGGCGGCGCACGACCTCCCTGCGGGCCACGTGCTGACTGCCGCCGACGTCGCGGTCAAGAGTCCCAGCGATGGTTTGCCGCCGTACTACCTGGATCAGATCCTGGGGCAGGCGCTCGTGCGTGGGCTGCGCTCGGACGACTCCATCACGCTCGATCTGCTCGCACGACCAACAGCGACGGCGGCCGGCCGCACGAAGAGGGACGGCAAACCCGCCACGGGCGTCTGACGCGGTCGGGAGGCTGCGTGGGCGCGATAGCCGTCAGCTGGAGGCCTGGAGTGAAAAGACTGCTGATTGCCGTGACGGCGGCTGCCGCCCTGTGCACGGGGTGCGGCAGCAGCGAACCGCGGACGTTCGTTACGATCCTGACCGGCAACACGAGCGGCGTCTACTATCCGCTCGGCGTCGCGCTGTCGCAACTATTCCGCACGGCAATTCCCGAAGCGAACCTCTCGGTACAGGCAACAGCTGCCTCAGCAGAGAACCTGCGCTTGCTGGAAGCGGAACGTGGCGAGCTCGCGTTCACCCTCGGGGACGTCCTGGCCGACGCCTGGGAGGGAAACGTCGACGCGGGATTCACGACGCCGCTCGGAAAGATCCGTGCTGTCGCGACGATCTACCCCAATTACGTCCAGATCGTCGCCAGCGCCGATTCAGGCGTGCGGACGCTCGCCGATCTGAGAGGCAAGCGCATCTCCGTCGGCGCGCCGGGCTCTGGCACGGAGCTGAACGCGCGCGCGATCGTGAGGGCGGGTGGCCTCTCGTATTCAGACTTCTCGAAGGTCGAGTACTTGTCGTTCAGTGAGTCGGTGGAACTCATCAAGAACCGGCAGCTTGATATCACGCTCCAGTCCGCCGGGCTCGGCGTGGCGTCGCTCCGCGATCTCGCCGCGAGTGTTCCCATCGTCGTCATTCCCATTCCCGCCGATGTCGTGCGGAACGTCGGCCGCCCGGTGTACGTGCCAGCCATGATCCCGGCTGGCACGTACGACGGACAGCCCGCAGCGGTGGAGACGGCGTCCATCCGCAACGTGCTCGTCACGCACGACAACGTGCCCGAGGACGTCGTCTACCGGATGACGAAGGCGCTGTTCGAGCATGTCGACGAGCTCGCCGCCGCGCACGCCGCGGCGAGCCAGATCTCCCTCGAGGACGCCGTGAGCAACCTCGCCGTACCGCTCCATCCCGGGGCCGCCGCCTACTACAGAGAAGTCGGCCTGCTCGAGTGACGGACGGGGCGCGTCAGCTCGCCGGCGCCAGTCGGCTGGCAATGATGACCGCGGCGCTCGCCTTTTCCACCTTCCAGCTGACGATCGCGGCGTTCAGCCCCCTCTCCAGCCAGGTCACCCGATCGCTGCACGTCGCGTTTCTGCTGCTGCTCGCGTATCTCCTGTATCCGCCGGCGCGCCGGAGCCACCCGCACACGATTCCCTGGTACGACTGGATGCTGGCGCTCGGCGCGTTCGCCCTCGGCTTCTACCACTGGGGCTTCGAGGCCGAGCTGATTCAGCGGGCGGGGCAGCCCATCGTCACCGATCTCATCGTCGGCACCGTCGTCGTCGGTCTCATCTTCGAGGCCGCTCGGCGGGTCGTTGGAGTGGCGCTCCCGATCGTGGCCGGCGTGTTCCTCGCGTACGGCCTGTTTGGCGAGTACCTTCCCGGGGCCCTCGCGCATCGGCCGTTCGGCTACGACCAGGTCGTGGCTCAGCTCTACCTCGCCACCGGCGGCATCTACGGCATTCCCACGCTGGTCTCCGCCACCTACATCTTTCTGTTTATTCTGTTCGGCAGCTTTCTCGAGCACAGCGGAATGATGCGCCTGTTCAACGACGTGGCACTGGGCACGGTCGGGCACGCGAAGGGCGGCCCCGCGAAGGTCTCGGTCATCTCGTCGGGATTCATGGGCATGATCAGCGGGTCGGGTGTGGCCAACGTGCTGACGGTAGGGTCGTTCACGATTCCGTTGATGAAGCGGTTCGGGTACTCGCCCGTATTTGCCGGAGCCGTGGAGACGACGGCGAGCATGGGCGGGCAGATCATGCCGCCCGTCATGGGCGCCGTCGCCTTCATCATGGCGGAAACGCTCAACATCCCCTATCTCGAGGTGTGCAAGGCGGCCATCGTTCCCGCACTGCTCTACTACACGACGGCATTCTGGATGGTGCACCTCGAAGCAGGACGCGCGGAACTCATGGGCATTCCGAAGGACCAGTGTCCCAACGCGTGGGAGGCCGTCCAACGGCAGTGGTACCTCCTCGTGCCGCTGGCCGGCCTCGTCTTCATGCTGTTCAACGGTTTCACGCCGATGTTCGCCGGGATGACCGGCCTGGCCCTGACGGCGCTGCTGATTCTTGGCGCCAGCATCTCGGCCTCGATCGGTCCGCAGGCGTTCCGGATGTTCTTCTGGATCGCGCTCGGCCTGGGGGCCTCGAGCTTCACGCTGTGGGGGATCACGCCGGTTCTGGCCGTGATCGCCGCGCTCGTGGCGATCAACTTCTTCGTTCGGGGCGGCCGGACGACGCTGCAGATCATGCGGGCCGGCCTCATCGACGGGGCGACGCAGGCGCTCCCGGTCGGTCTGGCGTGCGCGATCGTCGGCGTGGTGATCGGCGTGCTGACGTTGACCGGCGCCGCCAGCACCTTTGCCGGCTTTATTCTTCAGGTCGGCAACACGAGCCTCTTCCTGTCGCTGGTGCTGACGATGCTGGTGTGCCTGGTGCTCGGCATGGGCATCCCCACGATTCCGAACTACATCATCACGAGCGCCATCGCCGCGCCGGCGCTGCTGCAGCTCGGCGTGCCACTCGTCGTCTCGCACATGTTCGTCTTCTACTTCGGGATCATGGCCGACCTCACGCCGCCTGTCGCGCTGGCGGCGCTGGCCGCCTCCTCGATCGCCAAGGAGTCGTACATGAAGATCGGATTCAAGGCGACGCAGATTGCGATTGCCGGCTTTGTCATCCCCTACATGGCCGTCTACGACCCGTCGCTGATGCTCCTCGGACCGTGGCTCGATTCGGCGTACGTGATCGGTAAGACGCTGCTGGCGATCGGCCTCTGGGGGGCGGCCATGATCGGATATCTGTGGGCCCCGGTCGGCCGCGTGGAGCGCGTGGTAGCCGTGGCCGCCGCCGGTCTGCTCGCTGTGGCCTTCCCGGCCACCGACGCGATTGGATTCACGATCGCGGCGGCGCTCGGTCTCTATCAGGTGACGAAAAACCCCGCGCGGCCGGCGCTGGCTTCCTGACTCCAAAGTTCACGTGCGTTGCCACGACCGACGCTGGCCAGCGCCGCCATGTGACTCCGAACAAAGCCATGACGTAACCTTGAAGAACGGCTTTTTCTCCGCACATGACGCCACTGCCACCTCCGCTGAAGGCAACTCAAACGATCTCATCGCGCGGCCAACGCCTCACTGCTTCACCAACATTTGTGTCGTGTTACCATCCGCCGAACCAACAGTTTCCGGCCACGCGGCTCGATGTTCGCAGGCTTGAAATAGCCGCCTGGGCCGAAGCGTGGCGAGAGGCACTAGCCGAACATGAGGCCTAACACGGCTTGCAGCCGCCGGCGACGCGCGTGACAATGAGCCGCCGCGGCTGAAGCCTTTTCGTTAGACGACTAGAGTTATTTCTTAGATATCTGCTTCCGACCCGCCACGTCGGGGCGACCGGATCATCTGGGAGATTGGTATTTGCTACAGCGACTAGGGCAAACAGCAAGTGAGGAGCACTATGAAAACTCTTAAGTGCGACCTATGCGAAGTAGCGGCGGAAGGTGAAACATTCGACGAATGGATGAAGGCGCTTCGACCTCATTACATGGAGGCTCACGCTGACGTAATGAACGACCCTAGCCACGGGAAGGAGCACATGGAGAAGTGGATGGCTGAAAATAGGGCAAGGTTTGAAGCTGCCTAAAACACGTGCGTTTCGCCGAGCCTTGGCGGATGGCCAGCCGCCCACGCGAAGTTCCATCACGGGAGAATGACATCATGCGTAATTCAGCTCTCTTGGGTGCTCTGCTTATCGCAGCGAGCGTCCTTTCGGCGCAGCAGGGGCCGGCGCGGTTCTCGCGGGAGTGGTATCAACAGTTCAGCGGTCCGTACAGCGTGCCCGTCGATCCGTTCCGGATCGTCGGCAACATTCACTACGTCGGGGGCGCGAACATCGCGTCGTATCTGATCACGACGCCGCAGGGGCACATTCTGATCGACACCGGGATGCATGAAATGCACGACGTGATCAAGAACAGCGTCGCCACGCTCGGCTTCGACATCTCTGACGTCAAGATCATGCTCTCCAGCCAGGCCCACTTCGATCACGTCGAGGGGCATGCCGCGATGAAGAGGCTCACCGGTGCGACTGTAATGGCCATGGTGGGTGACGCGGAAGCGCTCGAATCCGGCGCGGACAATTCCGCGCTGGGTGCGATCGGCTGGGAACCTGTCGAAGTCGACCGCGTGCTCGGGCACGGCGAGATCGTGTCCCTTGGCGGGACGACACTTCGGGCGTTGCACACCCCGGGGCACACGCAGGGTACGACGACGTGGATCACGGCCGTGGAGGACAAGGGGCGGCAGTACACAGTGGCGTTCCTTGGCGGGACGACGCCGAACGGCGGTGTGGCGCTCTTCAACAATCCTCGTCATACGAACGTGATCGAGGATACGCAGCGCACGTTCAAGATCTTGAAGGCCGAAAAAGTGCCCGACATCTACCTGCCGGGGCACCCGCAGGCGATGTTCGCGGGCAAGGTGGGGCGCATGAGGGCGGAAGAAACGCCGCATCCGCTGCTCAATGGCGACACCTGGACGAGGCGGATCACCGAGGGCGAAGCCAACTTCCAAGAGCGGGTAGCAGAAGAGCGCGCGAAGCTGGGACGGTAACCGGCCGTGAAAAGGAGATTGATGATGTGTCGCCGCCTACTTCCTGCCGCGGTTGTACTGCTGTCGCTCGGCGTGGCGGTTCCGTCCATGCAGCAGCGCGTCGGCACCGACATGGTTGCCCGCATCAGGGCCGAGGGGCTGCAGCGCTCCGGGGCGCTGGGGCTGTATCGGACGCTGACCGACGAGATTGGGGCGCGGCTGACCGGCTCCCCCGCCCACATGCAGGCGGCGCGGTGGGCGCGCGATCGCTTCGCGGAATGGGGCCTCGCCGACGCACATCTCGAGCCCTACGAGTTCGGCCGCGGATGGTCACTCGAACACATCTCGGTGGAGATGACGACGCCGCGCTACTTCCCTCTCATCGCCTACCCCCACGCCTGGTCGCCGTCAACCGCGGGTGTCGTGAGCGGACGCGTCGTGTACGTCGGCGACAAGACAGCCTCCGAGATCCAGGCGCTGGCGGGACTGCTTCGGGGCGCCGTCGTGCTTACGCATCTTCCCCAGACGCAGTTCGTCGACGCCGACCGGCCCCAGCCCGGCCTCGCCGATCGCCCGGTGGCCACGGGCAATCCGGCCCTTCCGCAGGCGCGCAGCACGACGCCCGTGAGCGAGCTCATGCCGCTGCTGCAGCGCGCGGGCGCCGCCGTGGCGCTGAGGCCGAGCGCGTACCGCGACGGCACGGTCGGCGTTACCGGCAATCGCCGCACGCCGTCCGATGCAGTGCCGTCGATTGTCGTGGCCGGCGAGCAGTACAACATGCTCGCGCGGCTGGCCAGCGGCGGACTCCCTGTCTCGCTCAGGGTCGAGCTCCGTGCACGCTACCTGGAAGACGACCGGAACAGCTACAACGTCATCGCCGACATCCCCGGACGCGACCCCGGATTGCGCGATGAGGTGGTGCTGGTCGGGGCGCACCTCGACTCGTGGCACGCGGCCAACGGCGCCACCGACAACGCCGATGGTGCGGTGGCGGTGATGGAGGCGATGCGTATCCTCCGCGCGCTCGGCGCCGAGCCGCGGCGAACGATTCGGGTGGCCCTGTGGAGCGGCGAGGAGCAGGGTCTGCTCGGCGCGTCCGCCTACGTCGCGCAGCACTTTGGCAGCCAGGCGGCCAGCGACCGGCTCGCCGTCTACCTGAACGACGATCCGGGCAGCGGCCGGACGCTGGGCTTCTACATGGAAGACAATCGCGCGGCGAAGGCGATCTTCGATGCGTGGCTCGAGCCGCTGCGCGACCTCGGCGCCACGCGGAACATCATCGAGGGCATCGGCAGCACCGACCACGTGCCCTTCAATGCCGTCGGGCTACCGGGCTTCAACGCGATCAAGGATTTCGACGCGTATGACGAGCGCACCCGCCACACCAACGTCGACTTACCCGAGCGCATGAGCGAGGACGAGTTGAAGCAGTCCGCTATCGTCATGGCGACCTTTGCGTGGCAGGCGGCCGTGCGCGACGAGAAGATCCCGAGGACGCCGGCCAGATAGCCCGGGACAGGCTCGCAAGGAAGGAGACAGCGGATGAAGCTGCTTGCGTCGAGGTGGATACCTCTGGCTGTTGCAATCACGGTCTGCATGGTGGTCGCACACCAGCCTCTGCATGCCGAAGTGATCGCCCTGACAAAGAACGTGGCGGGGACCACGGTGCGCTATAAGGTCGTGTTGCCCAATGGGTACGACCCGGGTAGGGCATATCCTGGAATCCTCGCGCTCGGCGGTGGCCCGCAAACGATGAGAACGGTCGACCGCATCTTGATGCGCAACTTTCGCGGAGAAGCCGAGACACGCGGGTATATCGTCATAGCGCCCGCCGCTCCGGCCGGGCAGCTGTTCTTCGAAGGCGGCGCGAGCGTTGTTCCGGAATTCCTGAAAATGGTTCTTGCGGACTACAAGATTCAGGATGAAAGGTTTCATGTCGCGGGACCATCAAACGGCGGGATCGCGGCGTTCCACCTCGCGGCGGAAAATCCCCAGTACTTCGTCTCCGTGACAGCTTTCCCTGGATACATGTGGGATCGCACCGTAGCGAAGCTCGAGGCAATTTCAGGAATGTGCGTGTTCATGTACGTAGGCGAATTCGATAGGTACATGTGGCACGGTGAAATGGAGATGGAAGCCGAATTCCTTCGGTCCAAAGGTACTCGCGCGCGTTATACCGTCGAGAAAGGCCAGCCCCACGGCTTGGACACACTCGCGGGAGCCAATGCGGGACGCCTGTTCGACGGATTTGAGGAAGCCGAGAACGGATGCAGCCAATAAGGCGCCGCACAATCGGACGCAGCGGCGCGGAGGCTGACCGCCGCTACATGAACAGCCCGCCGTTGGCGTGAATCGTCTGGCCGGTAATGTACCGCGCATCGGGGCCGCACAGGAACCGCACGAGTGACGCGACCTCCTCCGGCGTGCCCTTGCGGCCGACCGGTGGCGTCCGGCCCGCGTGATGCGCGGGTTCCGGGCCGGCGCGCGCCGTCTCGATCATGCCCGGCGCGACACAGTTGACCGTGACCTGATCGGGCGCCAGATCGCGGGCGAGCGCCCGCGTCAATCCGGCCAGCCCGGCCTTGGCCGCGATGATATGGGCGCGCCGAGCGGCGCCGGTATGCGACGACAGGCCGCCGATGTTGACGATGGCGCCGGCGCCGGACGCAACAAGGTGTGGCAACGCCGCGCGGCTGCAAAGATACGCGCCGTCAAGCGTCGTCGCCAGAATCTCCCGCCACTGGGCGTACTCCAGGCCGGCGAAATCGACTTCGCGCCGCACGCTGGCGTTATTGACGAGGATGTCGAGCCGGCCGAACTGCTCGACGGCCGCCCGAATGAGACCGGCGGCGGCGGCGGGGTCACCGACGTCGGCCATCGCGACGGCGGCGCGGCCGCCCTTCTGCCGGATTTCCTCCGCCACCGCTTCCGCCTCGCGCGTCGACCGGCGCGCGTTGACCATCACCGCGGCGCCTCCGCTCGCGAGCCCAAGCGCAATGGCGCGGCCGATGTTCCGGGCGCTTCCTGTCACCACGGCGACATGGCCCGCCAGCTCGTTCCGGACGCTCATGCGCGAAACTCTTGCAGGACGTTGAGCGCCGGTTGACGAAACAGCTCCCGTGACGCGCGCAGCAGCCGCTCCGCCTGCCCAGGGGTCCACCCACCATGGTGCGCGTTGTCCATGAATTTCTGTTCGAGTTCCACAGTTGACAGCGGCGCCTCGGCGCCGCCACGGAGGTACGCCTGGCGGACCTCCCTGTGGGTGCCGTCATGCAAAGTGGCGCGGAGGTGACCGGTGAACCTGCGCGGATACTCGTTGGCCGGGTCGACCTCGTAGCGAATCCTCGCGGCCAGCGCCAGCACGGCCGGGTCATGGACGCGAGCCTCGCTGAACTGGCTCAGGCCGGCCTTCCGGTCGACAAAGCCGACGGCCATGCAGAACGGTGTGCTGAACTTCGCCGCATACGGCGTGGGCGGCCGGTGCTTGGAGGCCAGCGGCTCCCAGAGGCGCGGCACGGTGCCCGCCGCCACCTCGCACACAATCTCGCGCACCTCCTCAGCCCGCACTCCCTCTTCGGCGAGCTTGATCGCGCAGTCGACGAACGGCTGCGTCATCGTGCCGCACGCGTACGGCTTGAAGGCCACCGACGGCATCACCCATCGGCTCCCGAGCCCGTCCAGGAGCGGCCTGAAATCCGGCGTCACCGACGGCGCGAACGCGCGGTAGACGCCGTTCGTGCCTTCGAGCACCGTGCGCGGGCCCACGAAGCCGCCACGCGCCATCAGCGCCGCGCGAAGGCCGGACTGGGCGGCCCACCCGGCGTGCATGCGCTTGGTCCAGGTGCCCTCAGCGAGATACTCGATGATGCCGGACGCCATGCTGCCCGCGATGCCGAGCGCCGACGCGACCTCCTCGGGTCGCAGCCGGAGCGCGGCACCCACGGCGCCGGCCGACGCCAGCGCGCCGAACACGGCGGTCGGGTGAAAGCCGGCATTGTGCGTCGCCATCGGGGCCACAAGGCTCAGGCGGCACAGCAGCTCGACGCCCGTGGTCACGCCGACGAGGAGTCGCTCGCCGCCGAGCCGCTCGCGCTCGCACGCGGCAAGGACAGCCGGCACGATCACGGCTCCCGAGTGCACCGGCCCGCCCTCGAAGGTGTCGTCGTAGTCCTCGCCATGCGCCGCCGTGCCGTTCACGAGCGCGGCACCGAACCCGTCGTACTCGCCCGCATGGCCCAACGCCGTGCACCGGCCGCCGCGATCGACTGCAGCGAGCGTGGCGGCCACGTAGCGTTCGTGACGAGCGGCCACGCACAACCCCGCCACATCGAGGAACAGCTTCTGGGCCGCGTCGACAGCCTCGGCGGGGACATCGTCAGCCTTCACGCCGGCCAGCCATGCCGCTACCGACTCGGCAACCGATTCATCGACCGTCATATGGTGGACCCAGCGCGGCTGCGGCGCCGCGCGCCGATCCCCTGGCGCACGAGCGAGCCGACGACGAAGACGAAGGCCAGGCCAAGCAGCCCGGCCGAAATGGGATCCTGTAGAAACGTCATGTGATCGCCAGAGGCTAGCACCAGCGCCCGTCGATAGTTCGATTCCACCATGAAGCCCAGCACCACGCCGAGCACCATCGGAAGAAAAGGCACCTTGAAGTAACGCATCCCGTAACCGACAAGGCCGAATCCAATGGCCACAGCGACATGGAACAGGCTGGCTTCTATCGCATAGACGCCCGAGACGACAAACGCGTAGATGAACGCCATCAGATACGGCTTGGGCCGGTTCACGAGCCACAGGCACGGCATCATGACGGCGTACCCGAGGATCAACAGCGCCGCGTTTGCCGCGAGCAGGCCGGCGTACAGGCCGTCGACGATTTCGGGATTATTCACGAACAGCGTCGGCCCAGGAATGAGGCCGTGAATCAGAAAGCCACCCAGGAGAATGGCGGATGAATTGGAGCCTGGAATGCCGAGGCTGAGCAGCGGCACGAGCGCGGTGCAGGCGACCGTGTTGTTGGCGGCCTCCGGTGCGGCCACGCCCTCCGGAGATCCGTGACCGAATTCTTCCTGACGAGACGACCACCGTCGCGCCTCGTTGTACGCGAGAAACGCCGAGATCGTGCCGCCGGCGCCAGGCATGATGCCTTCGAACGTGCCCATCGCCGAGCCGATCGCCTGCGGACGGGCGATGCGTTTGCGCATGGCGGAGCCTGGAAACCGGATCCGCGCGGCGCCGCTGGCCGCCTTTTGCCAGGCGGGCTCGCCGGTCTGCGCCAGCAGTTCGCCAATGGCAAACAGGCCCACCATGACCAGGATCGGCGGTATGCCCGACAACAAGTCCGGGCTGTCGAATGTAAAGCGGTTGACTCCAGAGACCGGATCGGTGCCCACCGTCGCAATCATCAGCCCGAGCAGGCCCGCCATCAGCCCCTTCGTCAGAGAGCCGCCGGAGACCGACGCGATCACGCTGAGGCCTAGCACACCGAGCGCGAAGTAGGCCGCCGGCGTAAACGCGAGAGCGACCGTCGATAACGGCTCTGTGAGAAACACCAGCACGGCCAGCCCGAACATGCCGCCGAGAAACCCCGAGTACAGGGATATGCCGAGCGCTTCTCCGGCTCTCCCCTGCTCCTTCATCGCGTAGCCATCGATGACCGTCGCCGCGGCCGCATTCGTGCCAGGCGTGCGGATGAGAATGGCCGGAATCGATCCGCCGTACTCCGCGCCGACATACGTCGAGGCGAGCAGGACAACGGCAATCGCTGGATCCATGCCGTAGGTGAGCGGCAGGAGCAGCGCCATGGTGATCGAGGGCGAAATACCTGGGAGCGCGCCGCCAAGAATGCCCCACGCCACGCCGGCGAACGCGGCCGGCCCGATAGCAGTGGTGAAGATACTCGTGAACGCGTCGATCACAACAGGGGGGGCCACCATCCGGGCGGCTGCGGAACACGCATCAGCACGACGAACAGCAGCCAAAACAAGATCCCGCCGGACAGCGCGACCACCACGACCTGGCGGTTGACGGCGCCACCCTGGTAATAGGTGGTCGCCAGAATCAAGGCGGCGATCGACAGCAGGTAGCCGAGCCAGGGCGCAGCCAGGATGTAGACGATACCGATGGCCAGCATCCCCGCGACGCGCCAGATCGGAGAAGACACTGGAGAAGAGAGCGGAGAAGGAGAACGGAGGACCGCGCGCCTACGCAACGACTTCACGATCAACGCCAGCGACAAGATACCTAGGAGCAGTGCGTAGACACGGGGCAGCCCCTGAGGGCCGACGGCATCGGCGAGCTGGCTCCTCGGTATCGCCGCGGCCATCCAGTAGTAGCCCGCGCTGAGCGCGAGCGTCGTGCCGCCGAAAGCCAGATCCCTGTCCACTACTCGATCACGCCGGAGTCTCGGAGAAACGTTTCGGTTTCGCGGCCGAACGCGTCCATGAACCGGACGTACTCAGCGTGCGGCATGAAGCCGGGCTGCAAACCGTTCTCCGTATAGAGCGTGCGGTACTCGGGGTCGTCGAGCAGCGCCGGGATGGCCGTCTCCCACGCCGCGATGACATCCGCCGGCATCCCCTTGGGGCCGGCCAGCCCGCGAAACTTGCGCACCGCGAGATCGATCCCCTGCTCCCTGACGGTCGGGACATCCGGAAACCGCTCTAACCGATCGTCGCCGACGACCGCCAGCAGGCGGAGGTTGCCCGCGTCGAGCTGCGACCGTAGCTCCTGCAACTCGCCAACGCCCATGTCGAGGGTGTGATTCAGGACGTTGATCAGCATGTCGCCGCCGCCCTCGAAGGTGGTGACCGCCGGAGCGACGCCGGCCTTCTGCTTCAACTGCTCCATGACCTGACGCTCCAGCGACGCCGGATTCGCGGCGCCCCACGTGCCGCCGCCACTCCGCGCATGATCGATGACGTCTCGCAGTGTCTCGAACCTGGAGTCGGAGGCCGTATACAGCACCTCTGGATCGAAGAAGAGATTCACCAGTGGATCGAGGTCTGTGTAGCGCGCAGCCGGCCGGCTGAGAAGCGACGTGTAGACAAACGTCGGCGTTGTCGCGTAGAACATGCGGCCGTCCGGCGGTGCGCCGGCAAGCGCAGCGATCGCCCTGGCGCCACTGCCGCCCTGGAGGTTCTGGACAACAAAGGTCGTGCCCATGATCCTGGAGAGGTGCGGCACGATTTCGCGCAGAAAGACGTCGCTGCCGCCTCCCGGACTCGAGTGGGTGACGAGCCTGACAATCGGCTCCGACTCGTTGCCCCTGGCGCACGCGGTAAAGAGTGTTCCAAGCGCGAGTACAAGCGCACAGAGGCGAGTGCTCCAGGCCGTCATGCGGGGAAAGTCTGGCACAGTCACCGAGCACCGCCAAGCTTCCTTGCGGGTCCTGACCGCGGACAGCCCCATTCGTGCTCAGCGCCAAAAGCACCCGTCACGTGGGAGGCGCCTGCGGCGCGAACGGGGCGGCCCCGTCCGCGGCCACCCGCAACGAGTCCTATCACCTGCGAACCTTGCCGCTGACCATCACAGCCTGTAAGCTTCGGCCGTTCGTTGCCTGCTTCCCTCGCGTGCGCCCGCGCGCCGCTCACGGAGGTTGTGTCATGCCCCTACCGCGACTGCTGCTCCTGTTACTCCTGGCGACGGCGACGTTAGCCCACACCACCGCGCAGGAGGTCCGCCCCGTCGGTGCCGTGCTGTATGAGGGGGCGCGTCTGATTACGGGCGATGGCAGCGCGCCGATTGAAGGATCCGCCTTCCTCGTCGAAGACGGCCGTTTCACCGGAGTGGGTCGACAGGGAGAGGTGCAGCCGCCGCCGGCGGGCGCCGTTCGCGTGGACCTGACCGGTAAGACCGTTATCCCCGCACTGGTCGACGCCCATTCTCACATCGGGTACATGAAGGACCTCACCCTCGGACCGCAGAACTACACCCAGGAAAACATCCTCGACCACATGCACCGGTTCGCCTACTTCGGCGTCGCGGCCAGCCAGGCGATGGGCAGTGATTTCGGTGAGCTGCCGTTTCGGCTCAGGGACGAGCTGCGCGCGGGAACCGATCCCAACGCGGCGCGGTTCCTCACGGCGGGGCGAGGCCTCTCCCCGCTCGAGGAAATCAGCCCTGGCAACATGCGCCATGCCGCCTACGTGGTCACGACGGTAGAGGGCGCACGCGCTGATGTGCTGGAGCTGGCTCGGCAGCAGGTGCCGCTCGTCAAGATGTGGGTGGACACGAGAGGTGGCACGATCGAGACGCTGACGCCTGATCTGTACGGCGCCATCCTGGAGGAGGCGCACTTACGTGGAATGCGGGTCGCCGTGCATGCAACGGCCCCGGAGGATGCCAAGGCGCTTCTGCGGGCCGGCGTCGATGTGTTCGCCCACATGATCCGCGGCGTCGATGACGAGCTGATCGCGTTGTTCAAAGAGCATCCGAACACGGGAATCCTTCTGGCGCTGAGCGCGCCGCGCCGCATCGTGTCGGCGCCGTGGCTCGACCCGGTGCACCCGCTGATACGGGAAACGGTATTGCCCGCGCAGATCTCGCGGCTGCAGGACCGCCTGGCCGGCCAGACGCCGGAGGCCCTTGAACAGGGACGCCAGGTGTGGGAACAACTGTCGCGGGGCGTCCGGCTGCTCGCGGAGGCCGAGGTAAAGATAGGCGTCGGAACCGACGGGGGCGGTCAGAGCGGTGACCAGTTCGTCGGCTGGACCATGCACGCCGAGCTCGAGAACATGGTCGCGGCCGGCATGACGCCGGCGCAGGTCCTCGTCGCCGCCACTGCCAACTCCGCGGAGATCCTCGGGCTCGACGATCTGGGCATGGTGGCCGACGGCAAAAGCGCCGACTTCATCGTCCTCGATGCGAATCCCCTCGACGACATCACGAACACACGGCGGATCTCGCAGGTCTTCTTGAGAGGTTACGAGGTCGAGCGCGACAGGCTCAGGGCGGGGTGGGCGACGGGCGGTTCCTCGAACTAGCGGTTCCTCGAACTACGGGTCCGGAGCAACCTCCACGCCCGGGATCTCCGCCCGGTCGATCGAGGCCTGGACAAAGCCCGAGGCGCGGACCTCGGCGAGAAACGGGTTCAGCGCATCGAGCCGGGCGGTCTCTCCCTGTGCGACGACGATGGCCTGGCTCGTCACCAGGAAATTGTCGTCCAGCACTCGGACCGCCGGGAAGTCAGTTGCCAGCGCCGCCATGCGGGTGCGGTTGAGCGCAAAAGCGTCGACCGTACCGTCCAGCAACAGCGCCGCGAGCCCGGCGTTGGGCGGCACCGCCGGGAGGGCATGAATCCGCGCGGACCTGATGTTCTCGCCAACCCATGCGGCCTGGCTTTGACCGGTCACGGCGCCAACCGTCACGCCGGCACGGTCCACGTCGGCTGAGCTTCTGATGCTGGAATCGGCGCGGACGGCGTACGCGCTCCCAGAGAGCAGGTACGGATGGGAGTAGTCCACCAGTTCCGCACGGGCCGCCTGGTAGGCGAGAAATCCGATGTCGGCCTGGCCCGTCCTGACGCTTTCCAGGACGGCGCGCGCGCTCGGGAGCGGCGTGACGAGGTGCGGGACGCCGAGACGCCGCGCGAGTTCCCGCGCCAGATCCGGGGCGGGTCCTGACGCGACGCCCGTCTGCGCATCCACGCGGCCCTGCACCGGGTTATTGCCAATAAAGGTCGCCCGCAGCGTCCCGGTGGGCGCCAGGTCGGTGCCGAGCAGCTGCACCGACAGAACGAGAACGAACAACACAGACGGAAGCTGCATCAGTATGAAACTTGGGACTGGTGATTCGTGATTCGCACATCGCGAATCACGAACCACTCACGTCTACCGGCGAATCGGTGGCGGCGCTACCGCGCGACCGAACTGCCGTACACCTGGAACTCGCTCACGTGGATATAGCCGCCCGTGCCGTGACCGCTCGCCGGCATCAGGTCAACGAACCCGACTTCGTCCACGCGGCTGAGATCCGGCTCCGGCACCCAGATGGCGTTGAACGCGCCGCCCCGACGGCCCATCGTGACCAACCGTTCCGGATCCAGCGTCACCCAACGGATCGCGGCGACCGGAACCTCGCTCTGGAGCAGCATCGGGACCGACACGGCAGCGGTGTCGCCCACGAGCATCGTGCCGTCGGCCAGCTTCACCACCGGTCGCACCGCATGGAACCCCGACGTCTTGACGGCCCACCGTATCTTGGCCGCGCCCGTGAGGTCGACGTAGGCTGTCTTGTGGCGGAACATCGTCGCAAAGGGCGATTCGCATTCACCCGACCAGACGCTGAACGGCCTGGTCGCGCTGCCGGGAACGCCGGAGGTGAGCAGGCAGCTTTCGTGCAGGCCGTACTGCATCAGGTCGAGATTCCCGTCACCGATGTTCTCCTGCACGACCTTGGTCTGGCCGTCCTGGCTGGCCGGCTGCGTCCAGTCGACGTCGAAGAACATCGGCACACCCGGGTTGCTCGCGCCGCCGGTCCCGCCGCCCTGGGCCTGTGCAGGCGATTGCGCCGACACGGCGAAAACCATGCCCAGCACGATGAAAAATCCAACGATCGACTTGACGAAACCGTCACGACGCATAAAGCCTCCCTGCCTGGGCGTTCAGCCCGAAAAAGCCTGTGTTACCAGGGGTGAGTCTACGCCAGAACGGAGGCGCGTGGGTATGTGCGCGGGTACGTGGGCGGCTGGCCCGCTGGATGGCCGACCGGAGGCTCCGAGAACAGGCTCAAAGCTACCCTCTGCCGCAAAAGCCGGGCTAGAATCGCCGTATGAGACCGTGGATCGTGGGGGTCGCCGTCGCGGCGACGATTGCCGGCGCGGTGGCCCAGGCACATCATTCGATCGCGGGCGCCTACGACAGCTCCAGGGAAGCCACGGTCGACGGCGTTGTCATCGAGTTCCAGTTCGTCAGCCCGCACCCGTTCGTCGATGTCAGAGAGAGCCGCAGCGGGCAATCGTGGCAGCTCGAGATGGACAACCGCCGGGAACTCGAGGCGATCGGCTTCGGCGCCGACACACTGAAGCCGGGCGATCGGATCGTCGTCACCGGCAGCCCTGCCCGCCGGGGCGGCAACAGCATGTACATCGAGCGGCTGGAGCGTCCCGCAGATGGTTTCGGGTACGAGCAGTACCGCAACGGCCCCGGCTTCGAACGCGGTCGCGCACCAGCCGATAAACACCGCCTACGAGACGGCTAGGTCAACTCAGGGTCTGACATGATTTCGACGAGCGCCGGGCCATCGTTCGCGAGTGCCGCCGCAAGCGCGCCTGGAAGGGCGGTCGCGGACGTCACGCGCAGCCCCAGACCGCCACACAGCGTCGCGTAATCAGCGAAGCTAGGGTTGTGCAGGGCAGTCTGCCACACCGGCCACTGTCCGTCCCGCTGTTCCTTTGAAATCTTGCCCAGCTCACCGTTGTGGAGCAGCACGTGCGTGATATCCATGCCGTACTTCACGGCCGTCAGGAACTCGCCCATGTACTGCCCGAAGCCGCCGTCGCCGCTGATCGACACGATCTTCCGGCCCGGCGCGGCCGCCCAGGCCCCCATCGCCGCCGGGAATCCGAAACCGATCGAGCCGAGATAGCCGGACATGATGACGGTCTGGCGGCGGCACTCGAAATACCGGCCGAACGAGTACGTGTTGTTCCCGACATCCACGGCGATGACCGCGTCGTCGGGCACGGCCTCCTGTAGCGTTCGGAACACAACCGCCGCGTTGACACCGCGACCGCGGTCCTGGCTCTCCCGGTCGCGCTTCTCTGCCCGCCAGGCCGCCCATCGCTCGGCGAGTTCCGGACGCCGATCGACCGTCGACAGATCCGAGGGCAGCCCCTCTCGCAGCCGGAGCGCCGTCTGGCTGATGTCGCCCCAGACGGCCTCGTCCACCGCGTGGAACTTGCCCAACATCATTCGGTCGAAATCCACCTGGATAATCGGCAGGGCCGTGGAGATCCCGGTGTGGTCCGAGAACGAGGCCCCGAACACGATGATCAGGTCCGCCTGATTCATGAACCAGCTGGCCACCGGCGTGCCCGACCGCCCCAGCACACCGGCCGCCAGCGGATGATCGTCGCCGACGAGGCCCTTGGCCTTGAAGGTCGTCAACACTGGAGCGCCGAGTGTCTCCGCCAGCGCGACCACCGCATCGACGCCGCTGCGGGCGCCATTTCCGACGATGATGACGGGACGTCTCGCACGTCCGATCCGGGCCAGGGCACTCTGAAGGGACTGCGGCGGGGGCGTGATGTCCGTCTGACTGACGCGCCCTTCGCGGCGCCCCGGCGCCTGCGTGCCCGCGTCGAGCGTCTGGACTTCGTCGGGCAGGATCAGGACGGACACATCCCGCTCGACGATAGCGGTCTTGAGGGCCAGTGACACGAGTTCCCCGTGGCGGCTTCCGGGAAGCACGGTCTGCCGAAAGCGGCTGACGGCCTGGAATGCCGACGACAGGTCGACCTCCTGAAACGCGCCGGGGCCCATCACCTGGGTGTTGATTTGCCCTGCCAGCGCCAGGACCGGGACGCGATCCACCTTGGCATCCCAGAGCCCGGTGAGCAGATTCGTCGCACCGGGCCCGGCGATGGCGAGGCAGGCGGCCGGGCGTCCACTGACCTTCGCGTAGCCAGAGCATGCGAACGCGGCCGCGCCCTCGTGTCGGATGCCGACGTAGCGCAGACGGCCACGCTCCTCCTGGACGCGGATAGCTTCGGCCATTCCGAGGTTCGAGTGACCGACCATCCCGAACACCGTGTCCACGCCCCACTCAACCAGGGTCTCCGCGATCACGTGTCCCACGGTCCACGTCGATCGCGCCGGCGCCGCCGCGGCGATCTCAACCATGCCATCGACTTCTCGTGCCTCGAACGTCTGCACAGCCTCGTCGTTGCCGACACCCTTGCCGGTCTTGAGGTTGAAGTCGTAGCCGTGCCATGGGCAACGAACGGCCCCATCGCAGAGGGTGCCTTCGGTCAGCGGCCCTCCCTGATGCGGGCACCGACCGTCGACCGCACTCCAGCCACCGGACGTCGCGACCAGCGCGACGACTCGCGCACCCAGCTGAACGGCGTTCACCCGGTCTTTCGCGAAGGCGTCGGCCCGGCCGACCGTCACCCACGCGGTCTCGTCACCCGACGGCGATGCGTTCGCCTCCGAGATCGTAAGCGCCTCGTCGTCCTTGAATCCGGCGTACCAATGGCTCCCGTCACAAAACGGCTTGTTGCGCGAGCTGCCGCAGCGGCACAACGCGAAGTGTTCGCGGCTGACGCCCTCGCCGAACTCAACGCGCTCGAGAGCGATGCCACCCCGTGCCCAGTACGGCCCATCGCGCGAGACCTGCACTTCGGCTTCACTGCCGAAGTTCTCGTGTCGGGTCCCGCCTTCCTCCCACGCGAGCGCACCGGACGGGCATCGACGAATCACGCGCACAACATCCTCCGCCGGAGCCGCGTTAGGATCGATCCATGGCTCGGTGCGCATGCGCCATACCTGTGGCAGCCCCGACGTGCAGTAGCCTGCATGCGAGCAGACGCCGCGGTTGTCGAGGATCTTCAGCTGGCTCCCGTCGTATGTGTCGAGTTGATCGGGCGTCCGGTCGGCGGCCTTCGCATCGTCGAATCCGATGGAGGCATGGGTGCCGTCGCAGAACGGCTTGGTCTTCGACGACCCGCAGCGGCAGAGCACCATCACCTTCTTGGTCGCGATGGTCTCGCCACGCGAGTTGGCCATGCGATGCAGGCCGGTCACCCGCAGAGGCCCGTTCTTCCGCAGCGCGATGCGTGGAACGGATTCGTCGTTCACGGCAGCCTCTCGATTGGACCGCCGGATCTAATCTTCTCCTCCAAGCGAGTCCAGCGCCGTCATGAACTCGCTCCATGGAACTGGGTTTCCATGGACAGGCGCGAGCGTCTCAACATCCAGGCTCATGCGCTTCACCTGGTTGTTCAGGCTGCGCATCGCCGGCAACTGCGCCGCCTTCGGCGCCTCGTGCGTGTCGAATAGGTCCGCCTCGAACGCAATGCCCTCGGCCGGCAGGTAGGCCATCAGCATGCCGTTGACGTGATTCAGCGGCTGCACGTAGAGCACGCGCAGGATCCGGGTATGGTCGGTGATCACGTAACTTTCCTGGACCGACTCGATGGTATAGCCCTCGGCCAACTCGGTCGGCGGCCAGAGCGAGACGATGTCGGGTTCGACAGTCCGTGCGTTGTACGTCAAGACATCTTTATTCAGGAACTCGAGGTTGATCGCATGCGTCACGATGGTCGATCCGATGTGGAGGTACGTGCGCAGCCCTCCAATGTGATTGAAGTGGGGGTGAGACGTGATCAGCCAGCGAATCGGCTTGTTCGGAGCCAGCTTCACGACCTCCTCGATGACCGCCAGGCTGCGTGCTTCGTTCCCGGGCGCCTCGAACACCGCCACGAAATTGTCGAACTCAATCATGTAGCTGTTGGCTGGCCCGCCGCCGAGGAGGTACACCCCATCGGCCATCTCTTCGACCGTCACCTGCGTGTCAAAGGCCGCCTGCGCCACCGCCGGAGGCACCGGAACCGGATCACCGCACTCATGGGGCGTCACCTCAGGGAACTGTCCGCCGTAGGCGTTGTGGCCGGTGCTCGTGCCATAGAACTGCCAGTTGTCGTCCCATCCCTGGTGTGAGTGCCAGGCGGTCGGCCATTTCACGTTGTCGAACTGGGCTTGATTGGTGGACTCGTGCTCGATATTGAAATCGCCGAACGCGGGTATGTTCACCGTCGTTTTGATCCGCTGTATCTGATTCTGCGGGTTGATCGTGGCATCCACGCGGTACTTCCCGAACATCGTGATCGCGACCACGTGCATTCTCACCGGATCGACCACGTTCCCGTCTCGACCCTTCTCGAGCTGCTCCCACCGCCACAGGGCCACAGGATTGGCCCCCGGCATGCGCGCGGCTTTGAGGAACCCGTGGGGGTTCAGGTACATGTCCAGGCGATACACCTCCGCCAGCTCAGGCCGGACGGCCACGGCCGGCCCGTCGCCATCCATGTGCCAGGCAGACGTGCCATTGACGATGTGCGTCTGACGTCTCTCCTGCTGGGTCGGATCGCCACCTTCCCAGCCCATCCCGTACTTCCATGACGCGGGATTCAGACCGGGCTCGCGATCGAAGGTCTCCACGCTCGTCCCAGCTTCCCAGTTGATCGTGCGCGTGTAGTTGGCCATCGAATCGATTCGAGGCCAGTCGATGTTCACGGAATTCTCGCGCGTTTGGCCGACGGCGCCGCTGTAGCCGGTGCCGGAGTAGGTGATGCACGTCAGATCGGCTTCGCCGATTTCCGCGGCGACGGCGGCCAGGAGCGGCGCGGGATCGACGTAGCCTGGGGGAAACTGCTGCTGTGTGGCCACCGATCCACCCGTCAGGGCGAGAATCGCGGCGAAAAGAACCGGGACCCCGAACCTTTTCAACATACTGCCCTCACAATCAGGAAGCGGCGTGAAACGTAGAGGATGAATGGTATAGGCGAAACCAGCGGGGAATTCAAGTGTGTCCGACGGCCCACTCTACGTGGCGTAGTACGATGGCCGGGACGCTCGATGAGCAGGCGCCGTCGTAACTCACGCCATCGTCACCAGCGGCCGGCGCAGTCGGAAGCGGCGACACCGCTGCCCGCGGGACTGTCCGCCGCGCTGTCCGACGGTGCGCGACTCGGGTGGGTCGCGCTCGGCATCGTCGGGTTCGCGCTGCTCGTTCGGCTCGTGCACCTCTGGCAGATGAGCCGGGCGCCGTTCTTCGACCTGGCGTTCGGGGACGGCGCGAGCTACGACGCGTGGGGACAGGAGCTGGCGTCGGGCAACTGGATCGGCGACCGCGTGTTCTACCAGGCGCCGCTCTACCCATACTTCCTCGGCGCGGTCTACGCCCTCTTCGGGCACGACCTCCTCATCGTCCGTATCTGTCAGGCGGTGCTCGGCGCCGGCGCGTGCGGCCTGCTCGCGGCCGCCGCCGCGCGACTCGTGTCGTACCGGGTTGGCGTGACCAGCGGCCTCTTGCTCGCCCTTTCGGCGCCTGCCATTTTCTCGGATGGGGTGCTGCAGAAATCGACGGTCGGCTTCTTCCTGTTGTGTCTCGTGCTCTGGCTGGTCAGCCTGCTGGTCGGCGAGCCCCGCCGTCGCGCCGTCTGGTTCTGGACCGGTCTGGCTCTCGGAGCCCTGAGCCTCGCACGTGAGAACGCGCTGGTCTTCGCGGTGCCGGTCGTGGCATGGCTCGTCTGGGAACACCGAGCCCTGGGCAGGGCGCGGCTGCCGCTTGCCGCCATGCTCGTCGCCGGCCTCACCGCCGCGCTGCTGCCGGTGGCGACACGCAACGTACTCGTCGGAGATGGGTTCTATCTGACCACCTCTCAGTTCGGCCCCAACCTCTACATCGGGAATAACCCGGACGCCGACGGCACCTACCGGCCGTTGCGTTACGGTCAGGGGGACGCCGCCTTCGAGCGCGAGGATGCCACGTTGCTGGCGGAGGAAGCGGCCGGTCGCACACTGACCCCGGGCGAAGTCTCCTCCTACTGGACGGGGCAGGTCCGCGATTACATCAGCACGCAGCCCGGAGACTGGATCGCCCTGATGCTGCGTAAGTTCGCGCTGCTGTGGAACGCCACCGAGGCAGTCGACACCGAAAGCCAGTATTCACATGCCGAGTGGTCCTGGCCGCTGCGTGTGACCGGGTGGTTCACCCATTTCGGCGTGCTCGTCCCGCTGGCGCTCGTCGGCGTCTGGGCGAGCTGGTCCGAGCGGCGGCGGCTCTGGGTCGTGTACCTGATGTTCGTCACCTATGCGGCGAGCGTCCTACTGTTCTACGTGTTCACCCGCTATCGCTATCCGCTGCTGCCCTTTCTCGTCATGTTCGCGTCGGTGTCCCTCGTTGACGCTCCGCGGCTCCTTCGGGAGAGGCCACGCCGCGCGCTCGCCGGGTGGGTGGGCGCCGCGCTCGCGCTCGCGGTGCTCGCGAACTGGCCGATGCTGTCGAGGGACTCGATGCGCGCCGCCAGCGAAGATGCCTTCGGCACGGCGCTCAGGACTGATGGCCGGCTGGACGAGGCGATCGAGCGGTATCGACGTGCCGTCGAGATCGACCCGGCCTACGCCGGTGCGCACAACAACCTTGGAATTGCGCTGCGCGAGCGTGGCGCCGTCGAAGAGGCGATCGGGCACTATCGTGAGGCCGTGCGGCTCGAGCCGTCCGCACAGTCCCAATACAACCTGGCCAACGCGCTGGCCGCGCAAGGCTCGCTGGAGGAAGCGGCCGTTCTCTATCGCGCCGCGATCGCCGAGCAACCCGACATGGTCCGCGCCCTCCACAACCTGGGGACCGTCCTGCACATGCAGGGCAACCTGGCGGAGGCGGAGCAGCGACTCCGTCAGGCACTCGAGCTGGCCCCGGACCTCGCCGAAGCGCACAGCCGCCTCGGCCGGCTGTTAAGCGCCCAGGGGCGCCTCGACGAGTCGATACAGCATTTCCGGGAAGTGACTCGGATTCTGCCGGATAACCCCGAGGCTCAGAACAACCTGGCCGCGGCCCTTCAGCAGGCGCAGTCCGCTCGCTGAGGCCCTAGCCTTAGTCGATGGCGAAACAATAAAACAAGCCGTCGCCGCCCGTCTCACGAACTGCTCATTCGTGCAGCCCCTGGTGTCATGGGCTGAAACCCAGTTCGCGCGGTCGTGGTGACCGATCCGGGCCTTTCCCGTCGTACCGCCGCTCGTCCAGTTGCCGCAGGTCATGTCTTCGCCCGCCGGGTAGGCCATGCCGTCCATCGTCGAGCCCGTCAGGATGTCGTGCCGGTTCGGCGTGAATTCTCCGTCGGGGATCTTGCTGCCTTCCGGGTCAAGAGCGGACCTGATATTGATTCGATGTCCGAGACCGTGAATCTCGTCGACGTTGTTGCCGATGAGGTCGCCACGGGCGTTGTGCCACGGGCCCGCGCCGATGCGGTCGCGAGCGTTGACGGCGTTCGGGCCTTGGGTGCTGAGGTAGGCGTGCCAGGTACGGTCGCCGGCGCCGAATTCGGCGGCAAACATCTGACAGTGCGCGTCGGCTCCTGCCAGACCGCCCAGATTCCCCCCGTCGCCGGGGCCGTCACTCGTGACGAAGAACGTCATTGGATTCTCCTGAGCAACGGCCGGCGCCGAGCCCAGCAGAACGAACCCGATCACGCCGAGAATAGCGATCATGTTACGCATGTCAGTTCTCCCTTTCCTGGATGATGGTCCTGAATCATAGCCCGCTACCGGCCACCTGTCTAACGACAACCATGAGGGCGATCGAGCACCATGTACCGACTCTGCCGTATCCGCCTCGCGTTTCTCGCGGGCTGGATGTGGTAGAGATCTGGACGTGCGGTTCATCGTCCGTCGAGTACACGTCGCGGCCCTGCTCCTTGCCACACTCCCCAGCCCATCGACCGCGCAGGATTCAGGCTACTTCGTCGGGGTGATCAGCGGAAGCTCGCAGCTCTCTGGCGACCCCTCGTCGATCGTCGACGCCGCCGGCTTCGCGACGTCGGTGTACAAGCCCGAAACCGGCCCGGCCGTCAACGCGTTCGTGGGGATACACCTTCGGGAGTACGTCACGCTCCAAGTCAACTACACCTGGAACCGTAACGACGTAGCGTTCTTCGCGTCCCGAGGCACGGCGACCGAAAGCCGCTTCTACCAGCAGCCGCACGCAACGACCCATCACACCTTCATCGGCGACGTGCTGGTGTACTTCCGGGAGCGGTCGAGCCGCATCAGACCCTACCTCTCGGGCGGCCTCGGTCTGTTGCGTCTCAGCAGCGAGAGGCGGCCGGGCCTGATCGACGGTGGGCTGATGCCACCGCCGCCGACGTTCACCGCGACCGACTTCACCTCACGCGTGGCGGTCGGCGCCGACATAGCGGTCGGAAACGGGTGGAGCATCCGCTACTCCTTCAGTGAAAACCTCGGACGCAATCCTCTCAGCCGGCAGCTCGACCCCCAGGGCGTGCGGGGCCTGATGAACTTTCAGAACCTGGTCGGCGTGATGCGCGAGTTCTAGCAGGAACGCGTCAGCCGCGGTGGTATTCGGAGTACGGGCAATGCGGCCAGAAGATCGGCGCGCGGTCGAGGCGCTCCGCCAGGTAACGCGCGTGACAGACGTTGCACGGGATCATCGCCCGGATCGCGTCCGGCAGCGGGGTGTGTAACAAGGCCGCCTCGAACACACACAGTGCCCGCCCCGACTCGCGGGTTTCCGCCAAGCTGAGAAGACGCCCGGTGGCCGACTGTTCGGCCAGGAGCCTCGAGTAGATCCGCGACTGGAGACGGGCTGGCGCCGCATCATCGTCGGGCGTCGGCTCCGTCGTGTCGGCCAGCTTCGAAAAAAAGTGCTCTGAATCCACGGATGCCTCTCAGTCAGCTTCCCACGGCTGCTTGAACTGCGCACGGGCCCTCGCGAGCAGCCGCTCCCCGGCCTTCTCCGTGCGTCCGGTTTCGGCCGCAATCTCTTTGACGCTGCGGTTCTCCCAATAGCGCCAGATCAGCGCGTAGCCATAGGCCTCTGGCAACCGGGAGAGCACGCGCCGCGTCTTCGCTCGGCGCTTCGCGTCGTCCATCTGCTCATCGAGCTGCGGCATCTCCACCGGGACGAAGGTGGAGTCGTCGTCGAGCTCGGACGGCGTTTCCGCTCGGCGGAGATGGGCGCGATAGAAATCCTCGACTTTGTGACGGGCGATGCCGACGAGCCACGTTCTTAGCGACGACCGTCCCGCAAACGACGCCAACCCCTTGAGCGCCGCCAAGAACACCTCCTGCACCAGGTCGTCGACCAGGTCGGCACGCGGCGCGAGACGGTGTCGGATGTAGGCGTGCACCGGGTCGGCGAATCGTCCGACGAACTCGGCGGTGGCCTTCCGGTCCCTGCGAACCACGGCCGCGATCAGCTCCAGTTCCTCTGGGTCGGGCGTGTTCGCCAGGGGCGGCGACCCGGCCCCGACCGGCGCCGTGGGCGCCGCCCGCGATGCCTCTTGCGTCATCCACTAAAGAGAGTCGTTCCGCGCGGGGCGTTCCCCCTGCGTGGAGCGACCCTTCGGTTCAGTGTACCGGTAGGCGCGCACAAAGGATTCTCCCCTGGTATCCCGATCAACGTCGAGCAATGATTGGCCAGCTCACGTACTGCTATCCTCGGTCATGATCCAGCCGATTCCATCGTCGCGGCGCGCGGCGGCGATGGTCCTGTTCTTCTTCTCCGGCGCGACGGGTCTTGTCTACGAGGTCCTGTGGCTCAAGGAGCTTGGCCTCGTGTTCGGAAACGCCGGGCACGCCGCCGCGACGACCCTGACGGTGTTCTTCAGCGGTCTCGCGGCCGGTAGCTGGTTGTTCGGCCATCGAGCGGCACGATTTTCAAACGGCTTGCGCGCGTACGGGTGGCTCGAAATCGGCGTCGGCGCCGCCGCGCTGTTGTACTTCACGCTTCGGGGCACCTATTACCTGGTCTACGCTCCGATCTACGAGGCGTTCGGCCAGTCTTTGCCGCTGCTTCTCGCGGCCAAGCTCCTGCTGACGTTCCCCATCCTGTTTCCCGCCGCGTTCCTGATGGGTGCAACGCTGCCGGTCCTGGGGCAATACCTGGTGCGCGGAGGCGAGAATCTCGGACGCACCGGTCCACTGCTGTACGCGGCCAATACCATCGGCGCGGCGGCCGGGGCGTTGGCGGCTGGCTTCTACCTGCCGGCCGTGCTCGGCTTCCGGAACACGTACCTGCTGGGCATCACGCTCAATGTGGTCATCGGGGTGTCGGCCATCGTCCTGTCGCGCCGGGACAGTGCTGCCCCGGCCGCTGTCCCGGCTGCGCTGCCATCGAAGACGAAATCGCCGAGGTTCGAGAGGGTGCCTGAACCGACCCGGACGGACGCGCGACTCGCTGCCGCGATTGCGCTGCTGTCGGGTTTCATGACGCTCGGCTTTCAGGTGGTCTGGACAAAGATGTTCGCCCTTGTGCTGCCGAACTCGGTGTACACGTTTGCGGCGATCCTGGCTGTGTTTCTCGTTTCGCTGGCGCTGGGTTCGGTGCTGGCCAGTCTGCTGGCGCGGACAGGCTTCAGGCCCGGAACGGTTCTGGTGGCGCTGCTTGCCGCAGGCGGCATGGCGGCGGGCGCCATACCGTCCGTCTTCGTGCGGTTGACCGATGGTCTGCGCCCGATCGGCGCCGGCACGGGCTGGCCCGCGTACGTGGGATCCATGTTCGCCGACGTCATGAGCGTCATTCTCCTCCCGGGCATTCTGATCGGCGCCGTGTTTCCGTACCTGCTGCGCCTCGTGCAGTCACCCGGTGCGATGCCCGGCCTAGCCATCGGGCGGCTGACGGCCATCAACACGACCGGTGCCATTGGCGGCGCCTTGCTAACGGGTTTCCTTCTGCTGAGGATCTTCGGGCTGTGGGGCACCAGCCAGGTGTTCGCCGTGACCTACCTCCTGCTGGGATTGTGTGTCACCGTCACCACCAGGACCGGTCGCGCGCCGCTGGCGCGACTCGTCACGATCGCGGGTGCGCTGCTCCTGTTCACGGTCTTCGGTCCGTCGCGGCTGCCTCTCACCTTTGTCGACCAGAGTGTCGGGGAGCAGTTGATCGACTCGTGGGAAGGCACGCATGGCGTCACAGCGGTCGTGCGCCGCGGCGACGACCTCCGCATCAACGTCAACAACCTGTATACTCTCGGAGGTAGCGAGTCGCCCGACCTCGATCAGAATCAGGCGGTGCTGCCCTTGATGGTTCACCCTCAGCCGCGGTCGGTGTTCTTTCTCGGAATGGGGACCGGCATCACGGCAGGCGGCGCTCTTCTGGTGCCCGGCGTCGAAGAGGTGGTCGTGACCGAACTGATTCCGGACGTCGTGACCGCCGCTCAGACCTACTTCGACCCGTACACGAGCGGCCTGTTTTCGGACCCGCGCGTGCGCGTACGGGTCGAAGACGGGCGCAACCATCTGCTCGGCACCCGGCGACAGTACGACCTGATCGTGTCGGATCTCTTCACGCCGTGGGAGGCGGGGACAGGCAGCCTATACACACGCGAGCACTTCGAGGCTGCGTATCAGCGGCTTCAGCCGCCTGGAGGGGCGTTCGTCCAGTGGCTGCCGCTCTTTCAGCTCTCGAGTCAGGAGTTCGGCATCATCGCGCGCACGATGCTGGATGTCTTTCCCGAGGTCGTCGTGTGGCGCGGCGATTTCTTCCCCACGAAGCCCATCCTGGCGCTTGTCGGCCATGTGGAACCCCAGGCCCTCGATCCGGCGGCGTTCATCGAGCGCGGCCGCCTGATGTCCGGCCGTCCGGATCTCAGGCCGGAAACGGTCACGGTCCTGACGCTCCCCTTCTACGCAGGGAACTTGAGCGCGGCCGCCGACATCCTTCCACCCGGCCCGCTCAACACCGACGACCGGCCACTGGTCGAGTACCGAGCACCGGTCACGCAGCGCGACCAGCGCGCCGGCCGCACGGAGTGGTTTCACACCGAGGAGCTGGTCGATTTCTTTGTGCGACTCATGGAGCGCGTACCGCCGGAGGCGGACCCCTATCTTGCGAAGCTGAGCGCCGGTGAGCGCGAGTATGTTCGCGGCGGTCTCAGCTACTATCGCGCCATGGTGCTGCGCCACCTGGAGCGCGAAGACGAGGCGCAGAAATGGTTTGCTGACTTTTCGGCCCGTGTGCCGGTGCCGTTCTCACCTGGTGAAGAGCAGGGGAGCGCCTATACGGACTTCCGAGACCAGTGACACGCGGAATCGTGAGTTCGATCACCTCTGCGGCACCCCCGTGGCTCCGGTAAACGGGCGACCATCAGCCATGATGATCTCCTCGGCAACGGCTCGGGTCAATATTTTCCTCCCCCCGAACCCTTTGAACGTAATCTTGTCACCAAGTTTGAGATCGTCTCTCGTCCACCCGCGTCGATACACGCTATTGGGACTTCCCAACTCCAGGTTCCAGGTCGTCACGACCCCCTGCTCGTCGGTCACATCCACGTAGACGCGCATATGCGGGTTCGTCCATTCCACTCTCGAGATAACGCCCGTCCCCGCGACGGCCTTCTGGCGGTCATAGTCCAGCTCGGCTCCGTGGTGCGCGACCAGCGGCACCATCAACCAGCACAGCCCGACACCAGTCACCAACACGCTGAGCTTCCTTCTCATACGCCACGCCTCCAGAAATTCGTCAGACCTTAGCGCGCTCTCACTTACTACGGCGTGGGCACCTCAACTTCAAGCCCAAAGCCATTTTCCCTGTAAATATTGGGAAGGCCCGCGGCAATGCCAAACTGATTGTTCTCGGCGCAAATGAACTCCATCAGTTCCTCGCCCGGCGGCAGCGCCCTCGCCATGAACTTCAAATTCACGGGTCGGGAGAGCGCGCCGGGGTCGTCGAGCGTGAACTCGTTGGTCATCGTCCCGTAATTGATGCGCGTCCACCGCTCGATCGTGTGCAACTGCTCGGTGTGCGGCGTGCCGCGGCTGTCGAACCAGAACTTGTCGTTGTAGCCAACCGTGTCGATGACGAGCGTGTCCCCGTCCCACTGCCCGATCGAGTGCCCCCACCACGTCGGTATGGGAACCTCCGGGTGCGGCCGCCCATCCATGAAGATCTGCCGGTGCCCGCCGGCGTCACCGTTCTCGTGGTGCACGAAGATGTGCGTCGGACCGTTCGCGGTGTAGGCGTGCACGAACCGCCACGGATACGGGTTCACGCGCGGCACGCTCATTGGGGTGCAGTACAGATACGGTTCATCCTCGTCTTTCCGTGAGTCTCGGAGCTCCCTGGCCCACGGAAGCAGCGGCAGCTCGCCAGGCTTCAGCCCGCCGTTGGCCTCGATGTCGCTGTTCGAGCCGCCCCCGACCCACGGACCAGACAGGTCCGGCTTGCCGTCGTGTAATCTCGGCACCGGTCCTGCCGCGATTGCCGCGGGGGCAATCGGAACCCATTCCGTCCCTAGCTTGCCAACGCGGTTGGGGCTTACCCGCGCCCCGCTGCCGACTCCCTCGACCGGCTCCGGCGCTGTTGTCTGCGCAAGCAGCGGCAGGGTCAGCCCTCCGAGTGTCACGACAACTGCAAGAAGCTTTCTCACGCTAAATCCTCCTCGGTCCTGAAGGACATCGGCGTCATCGCCCTGGCTTCTTCCCGACGAACAAGTTTCGGCCGTCAGTGGTAATGATTGCACTACTCTCGGCTTGGGGGTGACAACACCGGGGTGCTGATTCATCAACGGAATCGCCGGGAGCCAGAAACGAGTCAGTGTGGAGGGGAGCGCCTGCTTCCCCTCCACACTGACCACCCCCGCTCAATTCATTCCAGACGCCGTACCTATTTCCTTCCTCTAGAAGCCGTAGCTTGATCCCGAACTGGAAAATGCGCGGGGAGCCCGCCTGTGAGTCGATGCGGCCGAAATTCGCGCGCCTGAAGTCATCCCTGGGCATGCCCCAGTTGAAGTTGTTGAACAGGTTGAACACCTCGACGCGCAACTCGAGGCTCTGGACGGCCGCGAACCGAATGAATCGCGCCACGGCCAGATCAACGTTCCAGAAGCCCGGGCCTTCGATGCTGTTGAAGACATGGTCCCCGTAGGTGCCCGCCGCCGGCCGCTCGAACGCCGCCCGGTTCAGGTAGTTCTCAATCCGCTCCCCGGGGCCCAGGTTGGAGGCGTCTTTACCCGGACCATAGACGTCATCGGAGATCTGATTGACCCGCTGCGACCTGATGCCGTTGCGCGCGTCATCGCCGGTGGTGCCGGTGTCGACGGTGAGCCAGCTGCCCGACCGCGCGGCAAGGGTGCCCGAAATCCTCCAGTCAGACAAGAGCACGCCCATCTCCTGCGGCGTCACGTAGCCCAGCGTGATGTTCCCGATGTGCTTCCGGTCCTGGAGGCAGTGCCCGGCGTCAAAACTCGGGTCGTCCGGCTTCAGGTAGTTGGCCTGTGTCTGCCAGAACCATTCGGGGGTGAGGTTGCCCCAGCAACGGCCCAGCGTGTAGTTCGTGTTGAGACTCAGGCCGTTGACGGCGCGGCGCCGGAGCGAGAGCTTCAAGCCGCGATAGTCCTGCTTGCCCGCCGAGACATACCGATCCAGCGGGCCGATGAACTGCCCCTCGTCCGGATTCGCCTGATACAACACGCGCCGCCGGTCCAGCGTCGATCGCGTGCCGCACCGGCTGAAGGTCTGAGACGTGCCGTTCGGCCCGGCGAGCGTGCAGGAGCCGGTTCCAAAGAAGATGCCAGGATTGAGGCCGATCGTGCCCCACAGGCGGTCCGTGTAGCTGCCCAGGTAGCTCGCGGCCACCTGCCAGACGTCCCCCAGCTGCTGTTCGACCGTCACGCTCCACTGCTGGACACGGGGCGCGTTGATGTTCGGGTCAATCGTGCCGATCGATCCGCCGACCGGGAAGATGGTATTGGCGTTCGTCTCAATCGGGTGCGGGTCGCCCCCAATGTGCCCATACGGATCGTCGATCCCCCCCGGAGGATTGAAGATCGACAAGCGGTTGCCGAACGGCGGCGAGGTGGAGTTGATCAGGTGCACTTCCCCGGTCGGGAAGTCATACACCATCGCATAGGACGCCCGAACCGCCGTGCGGCCGTCGCCGCCCGCGTCCCAGGCAACCCCCGCGCGCGGCGAGAAGTTCCACCACTGAATATTCATGCCCGACCGCCGGTTGGGGAAGCCCTCGTCGCCAAAGTAGAGCAGGCCGGCCGTCGCGTTCAGGAAGACCGTGCTGTGGCGGCCCTGATCGAACGCCTCCTGGGAGAACACCGTGATGGCCTCATCGGCGAGGTTCTGTCCAAAGAAAGGCTCCCACCGAAGGCCCAGATTCAGCGTGACGCGGTCCCCCACCCTCCAGGCGTCCTGGGCGTAGAGTCCGATGTACTTCTGATCCATATCCGCCCCGCTGGTCCCGCCATGCTATATGCGCCCAAGCGACCCGATCAGGAAATCGGCCAGCCCCAGGCCGGTCGTGTTGCCGTCGATGGTCCAGGCGCCACCCGACCGCGCGTGTATTACCTGCTTCGAATTCCAGTAGGCAAAGTTCCCGCCAATGGAGAACTGGTGGGCCCCGCGGACCAGCGTGAGGTCGTCGGCCACCTGGAAGTCATTAGTGGCGAAGTTCGAGGTGGAGTTGTTGCCGCCGCCGAGGCCGAACCCGTCGGTCACAGTGAAGCCCATTTCTTTCACCGGGGAGTAGTTGTACACCTTCATCCCCAGATCGGCGGGCTCAAAATAGGGTTCGATCACAGCCTTAAGGGCCGACCGGTTGAACGCGAACCGAACCGCGTGGACGGTGTTGGCGCCGACGATCAACGTATCGCCGAAGGTCACGGAATTGGCCATTTGATCACGGCCGGCTCCGTTGTTCACCGTCAGGACGTTGTCCGAGTTGGCGTACGCCGGCTCTCTCGTCATGGTGGTCACGATATACCGGCCGAACAGCGAGTGATTGTTGCTCACCTGCACGTCGACCTTGCCGACAGCCTGCCACTCGTCCTGGTCCTGTTGCTGGGTGAACCGATTCTCCCCACAGGGATCGTCGGTGCTCGGCAGCCAGCCCGACATATTCACCGCGGCGGGACTGAAGAGCGCCGGGTCGATCATGTTGTTGACGAACGGTGGGTCCAGCGTGACCGCCCGGCCGCTGTTGCACGCCGCCGAGGCGAAGGCGGTGAAATCTCCCGCCAGCATCGCGGGCGTGGGCACATGGGCAAGTCGCGAGGTTGGCGATCGCTTCAGCCTGGTGCCCTGGTAGCCAGCGAAGAAAAAGACCCGGTTCTCCACGATCGGCCCGCCGACCGTCCCGCCGTACTGGTTGCGGTTGAGCCCGTCATCCTGCTGCTCGCCATCCGCCTCGATGGCGGCAAAGTGTTCGGGTGAGTTGAACCGCTTGTCTCGGAGAAACTCGAACAAGTTCCCCGAAAAGCGATTCGTGCCCGACTTGGTGACCGCGTTGACCACGGCCCCCGAGTGCACGCCGTTTTCGGCCGACAGGCCACCCGTGGCGACCCGGAATTCCTGCAGCGCATCCGGGAAGGGAAACGGCAGGTTCTGGTTGTTGTGCGGATTGTTGTGGATGGCCCCGTCGAGGATGAACGCCACGCCGGCGGACAGCCCGCCGGCCACCGAGACGGCTATCCCCCCGGTCATGCTCCGGGCGCTCGAATTGCGTACATTGAGCGCCGCGCCGGCCAAGGCGATCAGCTCGACCGGGTTGCGCCCGTTGAGCGGGAGCGCCAGGATCTCCTCGTTCTGGGTCACCTCGCCGATGCCGGCGCTCTGCACGTCGACGAGCGGCGCCGCCGCCTCCACCGTGACGGTTTCCTGAAGCGCACTGATCCCCAGCGCCGCATCGATCACCGCCAGGTCGCCGACCTGGAGCACGATGCCGGTCTGAACGTAGGTCTGGAACCCAGCCAGCGTAGCCTCCACCTGATAGGGCCCGACCGGCAAGTTCGTCAGCACGTAGGTGCCGGTCCCGTCGGTGACGGCAACCCGCGTCAGCCCCGTGTCGGTCTGTGTCACTTCGACCGTGACCCCCGGCAACACACCGCCGGTGTCATCGGTCACCGTGCCGCTCATCTGAGCCGTGGCTTGCGCCCAGGCTGTAGTGCCGGCCAGTAGCACGACCAGTACGCCGAGACAAACTTCGCTGAGATTTCGTTTCATTGATGCAACTCCTTCAACAGACTCTCTCGCAAGCTCATTCGGTCCAGGTAAGTCTAGGTCTTCGCGCCCCGGGGGTCGATCCGGGCACGCTCTCGTCTCGAGTGTTTCGAGATTCAACCCACCGCGCGGCTGAAACGGCCGGCGCGGGGGTCTCGCGGGACACGCTATCGCTAACGTTCGGGCGCACCTCTTGCCCCCGTAAAGGGGCGCCCGTCAGCGAGCGTGATGGAATCCGCCACACTCCGGGTCAGCACGGCCTTACCTCCGTAGCCTGTGAACGAGATCTGGTCGCCCGGCTTGAGGTCGCTCCGTAGCCACCCTCGTCGCAGCACGCTATTGGGACTGCCCAGCTCCAGGTTCCACGTCGTCACGACACCGTTGTCATCGGTGACATCCACATACACCCGCATATGGGGATTGGTCCATTCGACCTTCGTCACCACGCCGGTCCCCTCGACCAGCTTCTCCTCGTCGTACTCCCCCGAAAACGAGTGGTGGGCACCGACCGGCACCGCCAGACCGCACAGGCCGAGACCGACCACCAGCATCACGAACCGTGTTTGCATCGTCACGTCTCCTACACGTTAAGCCCGTCCCCGAGTCAGCTATGGCTGATTCGGAACGGGCACCTCCAGGCCGTAACCGTTCTCAAGGTAGATGTTGGGGATGGCGCCGGCGGGCCCGTACTGGTTGTTCTCCGCGCAGATGAACTCCATCATCTCGTCGCCGGGCGGCAGCGCCCGGGCGGTGAACGTCATGTCGAACGGCCGCGAAAACGCACCGGGGTCGTCGAGCGTGAAGACGTTGGTCATCGACCCGTAATTGATGCGCGTCCACCGCTCGATCGTGTGCAGCTGCTCGGTGTGCGGCGTGCCGCGGCTGTCGAACCAGAACTTGTCGTTGTAGCCCACCGTGTCGATGACCAGCGTGTCCCCGTCCCACTCGCCGATCGAGTGCCCCCACCAGGTCGGGAGCGGATCGACCGGGTGCGGCCGGCCATCCATGAAGATCTGCCGGTGCCCGCCGGCGTCGCCGTTCTCGTGGATGACGAAGATGTGGGTCGGGCCCGCCGCCATGTAGGCCTGCACGAACCGCCACGGATACGGGTTCACGCGCGGCACGCCCATCGGCGTGCAGTACAGATAGGGCTCGTCGTCTTCACTCCGTGCGTCCCGCAGCGCCTTCGCCCAGGGGAGCAACAGCGCATCCATCTCCCCCGGCTCCATGCCGGCATCGGCTTCCATGTTGTTGTTCGAGCCGCCGCCTACCCACGGGCCGGACAGGTCCGGCTTGCCGTCGTGCAGTCGCGGCACCGGGCCGTTGCCGATCTCCTCGGAGACCCGCGGCGTGAACTCCCCGAAGAGCCCGGGGTTGCCGCGCCGCTCAGGAGCTTGTTCCTCCGCAGGCGCCTGCGCCTGCGCAATGAGCGACAGGGTCAGCCCTGCGATCCCTATGGAGACGACAAGAAGTTTCCTCACCCGACCCTCCTCGATCCTCGACCGTCAGCAGCCGAAAAGCCGCACCTGACGGTAACTGCATGACACGCGACAGGTTAAGCAAATGTCACGGTTTAGCACAGCACAACCCGTGAGTCAATACGAGTTGCCCATGCCGAGGCGGTACTGCGGAGCGTTGGTACATGAATGAGGAACTCACCTGCTCAATCCATAGTCGTAGGTAGGTGAGGTCTCATGTCTGATCGGGAAATCGCGCCCGCTACTTGGCGCGGCCCTTGAAACCCTCGGCAACCATCGAGATCCTGTACATCGACCTGGCGTCCCCACTGTCACCGCCTGGACCATCGTTCCCGCGCCCGATGACATAGAGCGTCTTCTTGTCCGGTCCGGCAAAGGCCAAGGTCGTTGTGGGTCGGGGTACGGGAATCAGTCCCAGGAACTGTCCCTGCGGGCTGAAGACCTGAACGCCAGACCGGCCCGCCACATAGAGCCGTCCGGCGCCGTCAACCGCCATGCCGTCCTGTCCGCCTTCGGGTTTCACGAACGGCCGGCTGTTTTCGATACTCCCATCCTGGGCAACGTCGTAGGCCAGGATGCCGGCCTCCCTATTGGTCACGTAGAGCGTGCGCTCATCCGGACTCAGCGTGACCCCGTTTGCGCCGTCGATGTCACTGGCAACGCAGGTCAATCCGCCGCCGGAGTCGAGGTAGTAGACCGCGGAGTTGGCTCCCTCCGTGAAGTACACGCCCCCCTTCTGGTCTGCGACGATATCGCTCAGCCGCTGGAGCGGCTCGCCTTCGTAGGCGTCCACCAGGACTCTGCGTTCCGGAACGAGGACACGCACCCGGGGCATTCTTCTCTCCACAGAAATGAGGCGGCCCATTGCGTCGAACGCGATCCCGCCGGCTTCGTTCGTGTCCTCCAGGTACAGCGTGATCGTTCCGTCCGCGCTGAACCTGCTGATCCGATCCGCTCGCTGCTCAGGCAGCAGCAGCGTCCCGTCGGGTTCGCTGATGAGCCCGTCCGCGGCCCGCAGTCCGGTCCAGACGCGCTCAACTCTCGTGCCAGCGGCGACAACCCCCGGGATGCGCTGAGTCGTTATCGGCGTCTCGGCCTGCGCTTGCTGCCGCGCAGCGGCCGGGCGCAGCATGAGAGCCGATCCCAGAACACACCCCATGATCGTGAACACTGCCTTCGTTTTCATAAATCCTCCCGTAGAGAATGGCACGTCACGCTCCGGCCGCGCCACCTGCCCTATAGCCGCCAGGTGAGGAGCCTAGCACTTGCGCGTGCGGGCTCTCCTGAACCGTTTCCCCTATAATCCAACCGGTTCCCGGCTACCCATCGCCCTGGGGTCGGCGGTGTGCTGCCGACTGGTCGAAATAGCTACGTGGAGGAATCGAGATGCGAACCATCGTGACCGTGTGCACCTTCATTCTGTTGTTTTCGTCGTCTGCCTCGATGCAGCAAGCTCCGAATGCGCCCGCGAACGTGAACATCGCGACACACCTCACGGCCAGCGAAGTGGCGGCCGGTTTCCTGCCGATCGCCGAGGGCGCGACGAACCGGGCAAATATATTGGTTGAACGGGTCGGTGCCTATCGACTCGCGCTCGAGCACCGCAGGCTGCCTCAGAGACCCGCCGCGCACGAGCAGGAAGCCGAAGTGTGGGCCGTTATCGAAGGCAACGCGACCATCACGACGGGCGGAACAATCGGCGGCGCGGCCGCACCCACGTCCGGCTCTGCGACGCAGGCGCCCGGCAACGTCTTCGGAAAGATGATCATCGGAGGCACGCTGAATGAGATGGGGCCAGGGGACTTCCTGCTGATCCCGGAAGGCGTTCCCCACCAGATCACGGCGGCCGACTCGACGCTCAAACTAGTCGTGTTCGAAGTCACGCGACCCAGGTAAGCCCCAGTCGACGTTAACTGTCAGGGGCCGGCTACTGTTTCCTTTCGGCGTCGAAACAGGAACGCGACAGGTGTGCGCGTATCCACACGTAACCGTCTATCAGGGTGCGGGCGATGTGAACGACGCCGCGAATTTCGCGTGCGCTCAGCCATCGCCCATACTGAGCGCTGTTGGGGAGTAGCCAGGGTCTACTTGGGGCGGCCCTTGAACCCCTCGGCCTCCATGGCGATCTTGTAGACGGTGGTGCCTCCAGTCACGTACAGCGTCTTCTTGTCGGGTCCGGCGAAGGCGACGCTCTGCATCCGTCCGTTCGGCACGGGAATGATGCCGAGGAGCTCGCCCTGCGGGCTGAACACCTGCACCGTCGAGCGCGCGGTGACATAGAGACGTCCGGCGGCATCGATGGTGATCCCGTCCGCACTACTCGCCATGCCGGTTGCGGTCTTCCGCACATCCTCGAGCATGGCGAATTCCCGCCGGTTCCCGGTACTCCCATCGGGTTGGACATCGTAGGCAATGACCGCCGGGCCTTGCGTGTCCGACACATAGAGCACCTTCCCATCCGGACTGAGCGTGATGCCGTTGGGCCTGCCCAGCGTCTCGTCGATCTTGATCACCTGCTGCGAGGGACCGACGTAATAGACGACGGCATCGATGTGGTCGGTGAAGTACACACCACCCTTCATGTCGACGACGAGATCGTTCACCCCTCCGAACGACCGGCGCTCGAACTTGTTGGCCAGCATCATGGGCTCCTCGCCGATGACGCCGATCTGCGGCGGCCTCGTCCACTGTGCTGCGACGAGGCGACCTTGGTGGTCGATCGCGAGGCCGTTCGGCAGATTGGCGTCGGCGAGATACGTCGAGCGGGTCCCGTCGCTGGCAATCTTCGTGATCCTGCTGACATCCCGATTCGAGAGGAACAGGCCGCCGTCTGGCGCAGGCACCGTGCCCGAGGTGCCCTCAAAGTCGGCGCCGACGAGCTCCACCTTCGTGCCGCCGGCGATCACACCTTGAATGGCTTCTACCTCCGCAATGGGCTGGCCCTGCGCGGGGGCTTGGCTCCAGGCCGGCGTGGAGACGCTCAAACAAGACGCGATCGCGAATCCTGCTCTCAATTTCATGGATCCTCCATCGGCCCCCTTCCGGGGCTGGTTCACACGGTCGAACGGATCAGTCCGCTTCGCCCGAGCTGACATGGCTGTTCAGGATGACGCATCGTTATACACTAGGTGTACCGCCACGGATTTCTTGGACAGCCGGGTGAGTGTATTCACGCGGCCGTGGTGAGCGCAACCGCGCGACGGACGACGGCGGGTGCGCGGAAGCCGAGTCGCTCGATCAACCACTGCTGGTTATAGGTCTCCTTGAAGGTGCGCAGCGCCTGCTGCAAGTCCTCGACATCCGTAAAGTGGCGCACCCACAGCAGCTGTTCCTTGAGGGTGCGGAAGAACCGTTCGATGCAGCCGTTCCCCTCGGGCTGGCGGACGAAGGCCGGTGATGACACGATGCCGAGGAACCGGAGCTCGGCGTGAAAGTCGTTGCTCATGTACTGACTGCCGTGGTCGTGGCGCATCGTGAGCCCGCTCGCCACGCCGGCGGCCATCGTCCCGAAGTGATCTCGGACGCCCTGGCGCACCGGCTCCAACGCCTCGAAGCGCGTGCCGGACTTCGCCGCGTGTAGTCCCACACATTCGGCCGTGCAGTGATCGATCGCCCCGACGATCGTGACGTGGCCGTCCGCCAGCGTCACGGTGGCCGTCGCATCGGTGCCCCACATCACGTTGGGACTGGCGGTGACGATGGTGCCGTCGTGGGGACGGGCGGCGACCGGCGTGGGCAGCCGCGCAGGGCCGAGCAAGTCGGCAGCGCGCATCACGACCAACGTCCGACGTTTCGACGTGCGCAGCCCCTGCACCCGCAAGCGCGCCCAGATCTTGCGGTGCCCTTCGCCGTGGAACGGACTCGCGGCGATCACGGCCCGGACCGCGGCCGTCAGCGCCGCATCCGACTGGGGCGGCTTGGGTCCGCGCTTGGCCACCGGCGTCGGCCGGGCGCGCCGGGTCCGTTGCGCGTAGACCGTCGAGCGCGGCACCTGCCACACGCGCGTGACGCGGGCGATGCCGTACGGCCGGTGGGTGGAGGGCGAAGTCTCGTGACTCATCGCTTCGACCTCCACCAGCCCAAAGGGCGGCCGGCCTCCAGGTGTCGAATCTTCTCGGCCAGCAACGCCTTGTCGGTGGCGAGATCCGCCACGACGCTCTTGAGCCGCCGCGTGTCCGCGCCCTCGACGGCGACCTCGCGATGCTTGAGGCGGGCCTCACCGCCGGCCACGAAGTCGTCACGCCACTGCGAGAGCTTCGCCGCCGTCACGCCATGGCGACGACTGAGGCTCTCGAGTGATTCCCCCTTGAGGACCTCGATGACCACGGAGACTTTTCGTCGCGCGGACCACCGCCCCGTGCCGACGAGCGCCCACGAGGCTGAGGCCTCTGCGGTCGCCCTCCGGGCTCCCTCCGAGGCCTCAGCCTCGTGCTGTTTTCCCTTGGACATAACTCATTCTCCTTCTCGCAGAAGGCTGTCCAAAGAAATCGTGGGGCGCGGGATCGTTATACACTAGGACCCCCACGGGGCGCCAAGCTTCACCCGAAGACGTGGCCAATATATCAGCCACGTGAAGACGACTGTGTTGACCCCAAAACCTTGCATTCCCGATACCTGAAGCAATCTAGCAAGTGGTCATTGACCATCCCCACAGCCTGCATGTGAGCGTAGATGATGGTGCTGCCCACGAATGTGAAGCCCCTCTTCTTGAGGTCTTTGCTCAAGGCGTCGGATTCAGGCGAGGTGGCGGGAACCTCGTTCATGCTGCGCCAGCGGTTCTGAATGGGCGTGCCACCCACAAACGGCCAGACGTAGGCATCAAACTCCCGAATTCCTCTTGAAGCATTAGGAAGGCTTGGGCGTTGGTAACGGCTGCTCTGACCTTAAGTCGATTGCGGACGATGCCGGGATTCTTCAACAGAGCCTCGACGCGCTTCTCACTGAAACGGGCCACCTTGTGGGGATCGAACCGCGCAAACGCCTTCCTGTAACCTTCCCTCTTGTTGAGTACCGTAGACCAACTCAAGCCCGCCTGTGCTCCTTCCAGAATGAGAAACTCAAAATGCTTCCCGTCTTCGTGAACCGGTACTCCCCACTCCGTGTCGTGGTAGCGGACGTACACATCACTGATGCGGTCGGCCCAGGCACATCGTTCCGCCAAGGTGGACGCCCGGTGCAGATTCACAGGAAGAACGAGCTGTCCACGACGCCGGCAAACAGGTAGAGCGCCATGACGACATACATGGCCAGAAGCGCACGCTCGACCTTGGCCGAGGCTGATTCGCGAAACAGCATGAAGAGCGCGAACACGGGCATGTAATAGCGCTGCTCGACCAGCCATATGGGCATGACCGAGACTGCAGCGAACGGATAGATGAGGTACTGGGCCGGCTGCCGTAGCCGGATCACGCAGAGCGACAAGACGGCGAGCGCAATCGCCACGCTGGTCACTACGCCCGCAACCGGCGACGACGTCATCGCCTCCAGCATGGCGTTACGTATGTAGTAGTCCTGCCACTGCGTGTTACCCGAATGATCCACCCGAAACGTGCCGAAGAAGAGCATGGCGCTCGACAGCGGCACCCCGATCAGTATCGCGCGATGCAGACGGGCAACCTGCGGGAGCTTGGAGACGATGAGCGGCAGGAACATCAAGAAGAAGCAGACGAGCATGAACAGCAGGTTCTCGGTCTGGAACTCCATGTCGGGGTGATTGTTCCGATCTCCGATCGCGACTCCACCGTTAACGATCACGAACAGCACGAAGAGTCCGCCGCCAATCGCGAAGCTCGTGGCGCTTTTCACGACTTGTCGAAACGGCTCGGCGACGTTCACGATCACCGTCCAGAGCCCCAGCAGAGCCGTCCAGACGAGATAGGTCTGTCGCACCATCATGCTCATGATCATCAGCATGCCCGTGACATGGAAGCGACGCCGCGTCAGCGCGAGTATCGCCAGCAGCAGCAACATCAGCGCGAAGATGTCCGTGTAGATCAGAAACCAGAAAGGAAACAGGAGAGGAAAGAACACGAATTGGAGCGTCCGCATCGTGCTGGCTTGCGGTTCGAACGATCTCACAAGTGAGCCGAACAGCAGAATGGTCGCTCCAGAGATCAGGAGGACAAACAGGCGGAGGTCCTCCTTTGTCGACCGCCCCGTGAGCTTGGCGACGACCGCCCCGGCGGCATGGAAGCCGCCGATGGTGGTCGTGTAAGAGCCTGTAAGGAAATAACTGCTTGTACTGTTGATCGGCGAGTAGTACGCTGCGCCCGTGGAGGTGGCCACCCTGCGGGCAAAGCATGCAGCGCTGGCGCCCGTGCTCACGGAGCGATCGCGCCGGGTGTGGGCGGCGACTGAGGCCCAGGCGATCGGTTATGGCGGCACGGCGCTGGTCGCCCGAGCCACGGGTATCGCGACATCGACCATCCAGCGCGGTTTGCGTGAATTGACGGCGGACGAGCCGCTCGCGGGCGGCCGGACGCGAAGGGCGGGCGGCGGCCGCAAGCGCGCGATCGATCTCGACGCGACGCTGCTGCGCGATTTGGATGCGTTGGTTGAGCCGACCGCCCCCGGCGATCCCGACTCGCCGCTGCGGTGGACGTGCCAGAGCGCACGGACGTTGGCGGTGGCGCTCGACGGTCTGGGCCACCGCGTCAGCCACACGGTGGTCGCCGAGTTGTTGCACGGACTGGGCTACAGCCTGCAGGGCAACGCCAAGACTCGTGAGGGCCGCCAGCATGTCGATCGGGACGCGCAGTTTCGGTACATCGCCCGGCGCGTGCGACGCGCGCAACGGCAACAGCAGCCGACGATTTCGGTGGACACCAAGAAGAAGGAGCTGGTCGGCGCGTTCAAGAACGCGGGCCGCACCTGGCGCCCGGCGAAGACGCCGCAGCGGGTACAGGTCCACGACTTCGTGATCCCGGCCACCGCCACCACGGGCGGGAAGGCCATTCCGTATGGCATCTACGATCTGCATCGCAACGAAGGCTGGGTGCGTGTCGGGATCGATCACGACACCGCGAGCTTCGCGGTACGGTCGATCCAGCGTTGGTGGCAGCACATGGGTCGCCCGGCGTATCGACAAGCCCAGTCGCTGTTGATCACGGCGGATGCAGGCGGGAGCAACGGGGCGCGCCTCCGGTTGTGGAAGTGGGAACTGCCGCGTCTGGCCAATCGGACGGGCTTGGTGATCACGGTCTGTCACTTTCCGCCGGGTACGAGCAAGTGGAACAAGATCGAGCATCGGGTGTTCTCGCACATCGCGATGAATTGGCGCGGCACCCCACTCGTCGACTTGGCCACGATCGTGAGCCTCATTGGCTCGACGCACAGTCGGTCCGGACTCCGCGTTCGGTCGGAACTCGACCGCGGCCCATACCCGGGTGGCCTCACCGTCACCGATGCGCAGCTGGCGACGGTACGCCTCGAGCGGCATCGCTTTCACGGCGACTGGAACTACACGATCCATCCCGCTGCTCCGAGAACACAAAAGTCAGTAATTGTCTGACAAGCCCTAAGTGGTGTAGTCGCCAGCGGCGTAGCGCTCGATCTGGAGGCGGTGCACCTGCTCGTCGACCCGCAGATCCATCGTTCTCGCGGCGAAGAAACAGAACCCCATCACGGTCACGACAATCAGGACACCAGTCCCTTGACCCAGCGCCAGTCGCTGCTTGCTGATCGCGCGCCGGTCGATTTGACGGCTCGCCGCCTCCGTGCCCGCGCGCGACCTAAACCCAAGGCTGAGACCCGCGATCCCGGTGACGACACCCAGAACGGTCACACCCCAGAGACCGATGGGAATCCATGGTGGCAACGTCGGGTCTGGCCGTCGCGGCGCGGACGGGCTAATGCGAAACGACGTCCGATCGATGTCCGGCGTCTCCGCGATGATTCCGTTCGTGGCAAGTGCTCTGATATTCGCGCCGGATACGTCACTGAGCGTGTACGCCCAGGTACGCCCCTCCTGTTGCGAGTCAAGCCCATTCCTAGTTGAAACTCTCCGCGACTCCTGATTGCTTACGCGGCTTTGGTCTTCGATGTCGTCGTGTCGATCTTCAACTCTCGCTTCAATGCGTCACGAAGCCTGGGCAGGTGCCGGTAGCCCATCACCTTGCGTAGACGCGGCTCGATGTCCAGGAGCGCCGTGGCGAGCCAGCGCTGGCGTTGACTTGAGTTCTGCCAGTGATCGACCTTCGCACAGCGCTCCTCAATGAGCGCGTTGATGGACTCGAGGCCGTTCGTCGTCTTCAGCGACCGGCCCAGCACGCCATACACGCCGAGGCGATGCAACGTCAGGGTCTCGTCCAGGCCTTCCGCCAGACTGCCGGCCGCCGATTGGTTCCGATCCTCCAGCTCATGCTGGAGCGACTGGAGGGCGGCGAGGGCCTCGTCGTACTCCGGACGGTTGTAGGCGCGCTGGAGACGCTGCCGCCACACCGGCTGCTCACGCTTGGCCAGGTAACTCACCACGTTCTCGCGCTTGTGCCCTTGACACCGTTGCACCAGGGCGCGGTGGCGGAAGGCCTTCCGCACGGCCGCCCGGAGCCCCTTGCCGCCATCGACGATCACCAGAAGCCCCTGGGAAACATCGAGGCCCCGCTCGACCAAGGACCGGAGGAACGGGGTCAACACCTGCTCGTTCTCGGTGTCCGTCTCGACAAAGCCCAGGAACCGTTTGTCCCCCGTCATCGTGATGCCCAGCGCGACGACCATCGTCGCCTCGGCGAACGTCTTGCCGTCCAGCACGAGGGCCACAACGTCCTCCCCGGAGAGGTCCCGCTCCTGGAGTTCGCGGAGTTTCGTCGCGCTGGCCTGAATGAACGCGCGGGACACCGTCGACCCCGACAGGCCGATCGCCCCGGGAATCGCCTCGGCGGCCGCCGCGTAGTTGCGGCACGAGATCCCATACAGCACGCGCCTCAACAACAGGTCATTGACGGCGCGATCGCCATGCAGCGCTTCGTACGACCGCAGGGGAATCTCGCGCTCCGTGACATGGCGAATCCGGGGCACGCGAATCGGCACGCGCTGGCCGGCCAACCCGACCGTCCCGGGGTGGCTCCCATGACGGCGCCCGCCGACTGACGGGTCTTTGCGGGCGTCGCGTTCGCCAGCCAGCGCGGGCACTTCCTCGTCGAGCCATTCCTCGATGTGCAGCAACCCCAGCGGAATCAAGGACCGGATCAATTCCACCTTGGCATCGACCTCCAGCTCCGCGTACCCCTCTCGGTCGATGACGTCGACCGCGCCCAACGTGCGACCTTTCTTGCGCTTCCTGACCGATCGTAGGACACGGCTCATCTCGGCTCCTTTCTCTCGTGGCGTGATGTTCGTCTCGCAACGTCATCAAACCACAGGGTTTGGAGCCGCTTCAATTTCCAACTAAGTTTCGCTCACACTCCCTGTTGCTCCCCCAGCCAGAGACTGTAGCGTCGTTCCGCCTCCCGCCGTAACCCGTCGTCCACGCCTGCCGCCCACGTGACACGGACGAAGGCCGCTCGACGGGAGGTCACGTGTAGCGCCCCATAGGCCACGGCGGCGATCCCTATGCAGAGAAGGCCGGCGGCGATGAAACGGTCTGCCGCGCCGCGCGCTCCGAGCGTCATAGGCCGATGGGGCACGCACAGCGCCGGTAGCGGTGGACGTTCTTTTTCAGCTCGAAGCTCCTAACCAGGGTCACGCTTGAACGCCTCTGCTTCTTTCCCGCCCGTGTTGGCAAGGTAACCATAGACTGAGATCTTCTCCCGTTATGCGTTTGGTGAGAAGAATGATCGCCGCGCGATGCCTGTGAGATTCGTGCCAAGTGGCGATGCGCCGTGCGCATCGCCCGATGCCTGAAGACCACCCGAAGCGCCATCGAACGAGCGCAGCGAGTGAAGATGGCGGAGAGAGTGTCCGCCGTTCAAAGGTCCCATAGAGTCCCAAGCTGACCACACTGCAATGGAAATACCTTGATTTAATTGGGTTTACTCGTCCGACACTTTCCAGTACACTCCAAGGAGTTTCACGCATCTCGATAAGACGGACAGTAAGACGCTGCTCAGCAGGCTTCACGGGACGTGGCCACGAAGATCAACAAACTGTCAGCCCGCCAGGTTGATTCCTTGGCGCCCGGTTTCTACTCCGACGGGGCCGGGCTTTACCTGCGTGTGCGGCACGCTGGCTCGAGATCCTGGGTCTTCCGGTACACCCGTCACGGCAAGGTGCGAGAGATTGGCCTTGGGGGCGTCCATAGCCGGTCGCTCGCGGTCGCGCGCTCTCTCGCCAGCGACATGCGCACGTCTCTGATTAACGGCGGTGACCCGGCTACGGTGGTGCCGGAGCGCGCTGGGGTCCCCACGGCCACACCGACGTTCCGGGACTGCGCTCAGGCCCTGATCGCCTCCAAGCGTCCCGGCTGGCGCAACCCCAAGCACGCCCAACAGTGGGAGCACACGCTTCGTGACTTCGTCCTGCCACACATCGGCGACAAGGCGCCGGACTCAGTGAGTCTGGCCGACGTGAAGGCTATCCTTACGCCCATCTGGGCTACGAAGACCGAGACGGCCACACGCGTCCGCCAGCGCATGGAGGCAGTTCTCGACTGGGCGTACGTCCACGGGCTGCGCGCTGGCGAAAATCCGGCCCGGTGGCGGGGTGTGCTGGACAAGGTGCTTCCCCCCCCCAACAAAGTCCGGACCGTCGAGCACTTCGCCGCCATGCCGTATCGGCAGATCCCCGACTTGATGGCGCATCTCCTGGCGAAGCCCCATAGCTCGGCCCGCTGTCTGCAGTTCCTCGTCCTGACAGCCGCCCGTTCCATTGAGGCCCGCGGCGCCAGGTGGGACGAGCTCGACCTCGAGGGCGGCGTGTGGACCATTCCGGCGGACCGGATGAAGGCCCACAGGCCCCACCGGGTGCCCCTCTCCGACGCGGCGCTTCGAGTGCTGACCGACACGCCCAGTATTGTTGGCCAGCCTCTGGTGTTCTCCGGAGCTCGTCGCGGTCGATTGAGCGACGTGGCACTGACGAAAGCCGTGAGGGCCTTCGATGCGACGGCCACGGTGCACGGGTTCCGGTCGGCGTTTCGGGAGTGGGCGGCCGAACAGACCAGTGTCCCTGCAGCGGTCTGCGAACTGGCCCTGGCACACGTCAACAAGGACCGAGTCGAGGCGGCGTATCAGCGATCAGACCTCTTCGAAAAGCGACGGGCCCTGATGCTGGCGTGGGCGCACTACGTATCCGCGGTTGACCACGTCGCCCGTGTTCACCAGTACGCTTAGAGTGCTCCCACAGGCAGGATCCTACAGCGCGCCCTGTTCGACGCCGTGCGGCGTATGGATGCCGCACGACCGTTGGCCCTCACAGAGTCTTTGACACGCTTCCGGTGGGAACTCATCGCTAGAGGCCCAGGACGTGGTGGAAATTCGGTGCGACGGCGGTCACTGGACAGGTGAAGCGGTCACAGTACTATCGTCACGCCCCCGGCTAGGCGGCGCGTTGGATCGGGCGAGAGTGTCGCCTGTCAACACCGCCGTTCCAGTCCTCGTCAAGTTACACTCCGGGCCACACTCCGCCATGACTGTTGACCCCGAAGATCCCCTGACGCGATTTGCGGGAGCATGCCCGTATCCCGAGGACAATCCTCGACACGCGAGATGGCGTATCTTCGTCCAAGCCTTGCGTGAAGGGACGTTACGACTTCAAGCAGAGATGCTGGATGGGGTCCAGCACGCCTCCATCGGTGAAAAGCGAGATAGGCTCGTTGAATGCCACGTGCGTCGTTTTGACCTGTTCTGCTCCTTCGCGATTGAGATGGTCATCGACGATGACTTCGCGGCAGCATTCGAAGATCTCCTGACGGAGCATCGCGATCATCTTGTTGCGTCGTTCTCGAAGGACTTGGACAGCGGCCCAGCCTGGCTTCGCGGTGTTGGGCTCGATCTGCTTCTTGAAGCACGACTCGCCCAACGCGTGGCGCACTGGACGGCAGAGGCCTTGGCGGCGGCGCGACGCAGTTCTGGAGCTGGGTCCATCAGCACTCCCACGACCGACACCGTGTTCGACGTGGCGAGGTATGATCTGGAGACAGCCGACGGCCGGCGTCGCGCCATCAACGACTATCTGCGTGTGTGCACCGCAAGTGCGGGGGAGACAATCACGCAGACCCACATCTGGCGCTCGCTCGGTCACGACTCTCCTCGGACGTTCCAGTATTGGCTGTCCGCTCAGGAAGACCGTCAGTCCCGCACATTTGACACCGCCGTCCGCCGAGTCCTTCAGACGCCGCCAGACACGTTCATCGAGCAGCTTCGACCGAAAGGCCGACTCCTCTCCATCGACGCATCCCGGAAGCCGTCCGGAGGTACAGAAAACATCTAGTCAAGCCAAAAAAATTCGCTGATTTCACCCTTCCTCACCTCTCCTCACCTTCCGCTCATCTTGCTCCTCACCTAATGAGGAGCCCAACAGTATGGCCTTGCGGGTTCTCGAATGGACCGAGACCCCCCGAAGGAGGCCATTGATGTTCTCTACGACCACACGCCCCACGCTGCTCCGGCGCCGTCACGTCGAAGCCGAATCCGGTCTGTCCCGATCAACCCTCTATCTCCGCATCAGCCAAGGGCTCTGGACGACACCCGTCCACATCGGGCCGCGCGCCGTGGGCTGGCCCGCACAGGAGGTGGCCGCGCTGAATACGGCCCGCATCGCCGGGCAGTCGGATGATGAGCTTCGCGAGCTCGTCAGCCGTCTGCATGCGGCCCGGGCCGTGCCGACGTCTTCCGGCCACCAGGACGAGCGCCTCGCGCATGGCTAGCGCCAGGGACACCCTCGCTCAACCCCAGCGAGACGCGCAGCCCAAAGAGGGGCCCCGGGACGTCCGCCCTGGACACCCAGTCGTGCGCGACCCTCAGGTCTTGCGTCCGCATCCCCACTACGCGGCTCTGTGCGGACCCATCGCCGCGATTCGCGCGCAGCGGGTGGCGGCCGACGACGGGCCTATTCGTGAGCCGCTGACGATCACCGCCGACGGCACGATTCTCGACGGGCATGCGCGGTGGCAGGTGGCCTGCCAGCGGAACGATTCCAGCCTCCCGTGCCTCGTGCACGACCTCACCAACGAGGACGCGCTGCAGCTGCTCGTGCAGCGGCACCGGAGCGTGCAGGGCCTCAACGCCTACGGCCGCATCGCGCTCGCCTTGGAGTTGGAGCCGCATTTCCGAGACCAAAAGGCCGGCCGTGTCGACGCCCGACTGCCGCCGTCAATGTTGACGAAGGGGTCGCACGTCGACGTGCGGGCGGACATTGCTCGTGTCGCCGGGGCCTCGACGGGCAACGTGACCAAGGTGAAGCAGATCCTGCACTCAGGGATCCGAGAGGTACGGGAGTGCCTGCTCCGGGGCGAGGTCAGCATCCACCGCGCATGGCAGTGGCGCACACAGTCGCCGAAGGCGCAACGAGACGCCCTGTGGACGCATCTGCACCGTGGGGCCATCACGCGCACGATCAAGCGGCTCGTCGAGGCGCACGTCACCGCACACCCCCCCGATCCCCTCCCCAGCGCGCCCGACACCGTGCTCCGGAGCCTCGCCACCCGCAACGCAGCGACCCTCACTGTCGGCGTCCTGGACGCCCCAGGCCATGCGGTGCTCGTGACCCGCGAACTCTACGAGGCGCTGCAGCAGGCCGATCGATGACACCGCCGCCGCGCACACCCCTGCGAGACGTCCTGTCGACCCACCGGGACCTCTGGGGTCGCGACGACGTGCGCCCGAGCGTGCGCGAGGCCTTCGCCAAGGTCATCGCCTGCGGCACCCCCGCGCTGGGGGCTGAAGTGTTCGCCTCGGCCCGGGAGGAGCGCACGGTCTACCACACGTGTAAGTCCCGAGCATGCCCGAGCTGCGGCGTCCAGGCCACCCGCCAGTGGCAGCGCGGGATGTGGCGGACACTGCCTGACGTCTCCTACGCGCACGTGTGTCTCACGATGCCGGACGTCCTGTGGCCCCTGTTCCAACACAACCGACACCTCCTGCACGACCTGCCGGTCTTGGGTGCGCAGGTGCTCCAGCAGTGGGCGCGGCAGACCTACGGGATTCAGCTCCTGATCGTCGTGATTCCCCATACGTTCGGTCGCCACCTGAACTTCAACAGCCACCTGCATCTCTTGGTATCCGAGGGCGGGCTCCGCGAAGATCGGACGGCGTGGAGGCACCACGCCCCCCTCAAGAAGAAGGCACTCATGCCCCTGTGGCGGTACGCGGTTATCACGTTGCTGCGAGAAGCGGCCACGCGCGGCGTCCTCGAGACCGACCACACACCCCACGCGCTCCGTGCGCTGCTCCAGGCCCAGTACGAACGGTGGTGGAATATCGACATCAAGCGCTTCCGGAGCACGCGACAGTTTCTCGCCTACGCGGCCCGTTACGCCCGTCGGCCACCCATCGCCCAGCGTCGGTTCCGCGCGACGGGCCCCGACGACGTGCGGTTTCTAACAAAGGATACGCGCACGAAGCGAACAGTCCAGACCAGGTATACGCCGGCTGAGTTTCTCGCCCTCCTTGCCCACCACGTACCCGACCGCTATCGACACGGCGTGCGGCTCTTCGGTCTGCTAGCGCCCCGGCTCAAACACCAGACCCACGCCGCAATCTTTGACCTGTTGGGGCAGGAACGGCTGGCGAAGCCACCGCCCTTGCGGTGGGCCTCGTCGCTTCGACGGAGCTTCGGCGTCGACCCGTTGGTGGATCGCGACGGTCACCCCATGCACTGGGTGCGCCGCGTCGCACCCTCGTCGGGTCCCTAATCGTACCGAACTTTCGTGCGCGCAGCACCAATCCGGTGGCCAAGGAGGCTCGCCGGCGCGGTCCGCGCTTCTCAGAATCCCCGGAAACGCCGCCGCGGAACCCCATCCCCAGCATCGTGGCGCCCGGAACCGCCGATGAGGCTCCCCGACGTCGACACCAGCCGGCATCCCGCAGCGCCTGGACGCCTTCCGCCCACCGAAATGAATTCTTGAATCTCCTAGAGATGAACGCGGGCCGCACCTGGCGCCCGGCGAAGACGCCGCAGCGGGTACAGGTCCACGACTTCGTGATCCCGGCCACCGCCACCACGGGCGGGAAGGCCATTCCGTATGGCATCTACGATCTGCATCGCAACGAAGGCTGGGTGCGTGTCGGGATCGATCACGACACCGCGAGCTTCGCGGTACGGTCGATCCAGCGTTGGTGGCAGCACATGGGTCGCCCGGCGTATCGACAAGCCCAGTCGCTGTTGATCACGGCGGATGCAGGCGGGAGCAACGGGGCGCGCCTCCGGTTGTGGAAGTGGGAACTGCCGCGTCTGGCCAATCGGACGGGCTTGGTGATCACGGTCTGTCACTTTCCGCCGGGTACGAGCAAGTGGAACAAGATCGAGCATCGGGTGTTCTCGCACATCGCGATGAATTGGCGCGGCACCCCACTCGTCGACTTGGCCACGATCGTGAGCCTCATTGGCTCGACGCACAGTCGGTCCGGACTCCGCGTTCGGTCGGAACTCGACCGCGGCCCATACCCGGGTGGCATCACCGTCACCGATGCGCAGCTGGCGACGGTACGCCTCGAGCGGCATCGCTTTCACGGCGACTGGAACTACACGATCCATCCCGCTGCTCCGAGAACACAAAAGTCAGTAATTGTCTGACAAGCCCTAAGGGTTGCGTAACCGGTAACCGGGGCGTAAGATTCATCCGATCACCATCAAGCTCGGCAACAAGATTTTTCAGGGAGACCGATTATGCGTATTTCAGGGCTGTCATTCGGCCGTCGACTCGCAACTGGACTGGGGGTGGTACTCGTGGCGGCAGGCTGCAACACTCCGGCCCAGACTCAAGAGCCCGCCGCTCCCGCATCCGCGTCAATGCAGTTTGGGGGCCAGAATCTGTACGGCCCGTACCGGGTCGTGGAGAACTGGCTGCAGGGGTTGCCCGACGAGGATGATGGCCTCACGCACGAAGGCTGGACCTGGGGCTCGCAGGCAGCGGTGTACGCAGAGTCCCCCGACCGCATCTGGATTGCGCAGCGGGGCGAGATCCCGTTGCCCGAGGGTGCTAAGCCATGGACACCGTGGGGGCAGCTCAATCCAAGCTTGGGGCCCGGCGATGGTCCCGGCGCCGCCACCTCGCCGCGGTTGCCGGAAATGCGATACCACCACGTCATCCGCGTGGTCGATCGCACCGGCAAGACGATCCAGTATTGGCCGCAGCACGACAAGCTGTTCGACCAGCCGACGGCGCCGCTCGGCCCCCGGGGTCCGCACAAGATCAAGATGAGCCCCTACGATCCCGAGAAGCACGTGTGGATCATCGACGACAATCTGCATCAGATCTTCAAGTTCACCTACGACGGCGAGCTTGTGATGACTCTTGGTGAGATGGGCGTCGAGGGGCGCGGCCCGAATACCTTCGCGCGTCCAACCGATATCGCCTGGTTGCCCGATGGCACGTTCTTCATCAGCGACGGCTACCACGGCACGCGCGTGGCCAAGTTCGCGGCTGACGGCACGTTCATCACGGACTGGGGCACGGAGCCTGCGGATCCGAGTAATCCCGGGCCCAACGAGTTCAACACCGTCCACAGCATTGCCATCAGCGCCGACCGTCGGATCTTCGTCAATGATCGCCAGCACGGGCGCATGCAGATCTTCGACGAGAATGGCGAGTTCCTCAAGATCATTCCCCTTGGCGAATCGGGTGAATCGACGTCGGAGGACCACTGGCCGACCGGCGTGGCCTCCCGGCCCTATTACCATCTGATTACGGCCGACCAGTTCATGTGGATCGGGGATGGTGGGACCCAGCGCATTCTCAAGTACGACCTCGACGGCAATTACCTCTACGGCTGGGGTCAGGCAGGCGGACAGCCTGGTCAGTTCTGGGGTCCCCACCAAATGACCGTCGATCAGGAGGGCAACCTCATCGTGGCCGAGGTGCAGAACGGCCGTATCCAGAGGTTCGAGCCGAAGGCGAACGCCAATCCCGACCATCTCATCGGCCAGGAAGTGCGCTTAGCGGCGACGACCACTAACTGATCGAGCGTTTTGTCAAGCCGGGTGGCCGTGAACAGGCCGCTCGGCTTGACTTCGAATCCCCCACGAACTCGCCACCATGGCGGTGAAGCTGGCCTGGACACGGTGAGCCGATCACTGGCAGTCTACGCCCATGATCAGATCCGCGCCACGCGACCATGGCGACGGCGTGGCTCCCGCTCGCCTCAGTCACGCTGTGGGGCTCGATCGTCGCTGTGGTCTCCGCGTCCGCGACGTTGCTGATCGCTTCGTCGGCACCGCGCCTGCGAGGAGGCGTACGGGCGCACGGAGCCTCATTCCCGGCGCAGGGTCTGCGTGACGCGTTCGGCCTTGGGCGGAATCACATGAGTTCTGTGGCAGATCGGCGACCCCGACCTCGCGGTCCCGTGGCTCACCGATCCGTGGGGCACCTCCATCGACGTGCGTCAGCACCTCGCGCCCTGGTCCGGGTGTTCGCGCTTGCCGCGGCGCTGGCCACGATGCTGGTGCTGCCCGCCGCCGGGCAGCAGGCGGCGCCGCGGCCATTCGAGGACTAGCGGGCGGGCCTGATGGCCGAGGCCCGCGCCCGCGGGTTCAGTGACGCCCTTGTGAACGAGGCGCTCGCTGGCGTCGAGCCACGCGAGCTGGTGATCAGCGAGGACCGCAACCAAGCCGAAGTGGTGCAGACCCTGGAGCAGTACTGCCGGATCCGGGTGTCGCCCACGATGGTCGAGCGCCGACGGGTGTTCGAGGCCTGGCGACGGAGCGATCAAGGGAGCTGCGTTGCTGCGCCGCCTCCGCATCAATTGCCAGCTGACACCGCGGGACTCCGTGCTCGCCCATGCCGACGACGCACTGGGTCTACGTCGCGAGTTCGATGCGCGTCACGCGGCCGGGCTCCAACTCGCGTGGCTGACCCCGAGGCAGCGCCACCAGGGCGTACGCGTCCTGGATGGCACGTCGGAGCTCTCGCGATCGACGGTGGATGGTATGCCGCGTGCGAGAGACTGCCATTGACACGCGGAGTATGCAACGAAGCCCGCATGGGCCGACGGATCGTGAGTCAGGGGGCAGGCAGCGTCACGCCGGACAAGATGTTCCGCTGGCACCGGCGGCTGATCGCCCAGCAGTACGCTGGCCGTGCTCGCCGACGTCGGGGACAGCCGCTGACACCCAGGGCGGTGGTCGAACTCGTCGTGGGATGGCGAGTGAGAATCCGACGTGGGGCTACACGCGGATCCGCGGCCAGCAATCGCGAGAGTCGGCCGGTTGAAAATCGGCTTATCGGCGAGCGTGACGACCAGGCGGTTTGCTTGTACGATCATGCGACCGGCATGTGCGATTCCGGTCTGTTGGCGCACGGTCGCACGATCCAGTCGTCCCCCGGGAGCAGCCCCAACGCGCCGCCATCACGCTCCGTCGCTGCTGCACTGGCCATGTCGCTACCTGGCGCGGCGGATCGGTTATGAACGGCGCGCGTCAGTCCGACAACGGCGAGAGACCGTGTTCCATGGTCACCCGATTCCGGCCGTTCGCGAACTCGTACGAGAAGCGGTCGGCGAACGTCTTGATCAGGTGGAGCTCCAAGCCGCCGACGGCCCGATCCTCCAGCGACGATGTGACGTCGGCCGGCCGGCCCCGCGTTGGATCGACCGGCCGTCCGTTGTCTTCCATGGTCAGGGCTAGCCTGTCGGCGTGGACCTGCAGCGTGATCTCGATCTCCGTGGGCACGTCTTGAAGGCCGTGCATCACCGTGTTGGCGATCAATTCGTCGAGCGCCAGGTTCATGACGAAAACTCGCTGTTGGGACAAGCCGTTGGCGTCCCCGAACGCCTCCACCATGCTTGGCAATTCGCGGGCCTTCGACAAGCGCGCCGGTATCGACACGTGAGAAACGTCTCAGACATCAGGGCGTGTCCCGCCTGGCGGGGCTCGTGCTGTCACGCATCCACCGGGTCTCATCCTTTGCCGCGATGTGCCTTGCCACACGTCTGAAGCCACCGTCGTGTTCCTGTTCATGGGAAACGCCTTCAATAAGGCGATCCGGTCACTGCTCTGGCAGCAGCTCAAGGTCGGCACGGGTTGTGTCCAACGATTTTCAGATGGGGGATTGGGAGCCGGACAGGACCGTTCGCGTGGACACACCGGGCCGCTCGTACGTGCTGTACCCGTGGACAATTACTCCAGAGGTCAAGGAGAGGGCGAACGAACGGTAGGCGTAGGCCCGGTGGCTGCGCGGTACGCCATTCGGCGCACCACACGGCCACGGGTAGACCGCGGTGTTCGTTCCAACGCGATGTTCGCTACGGCATATCGGTCTTTAAGGGGTTGGTCAGTGTGCCCAGCCCCTCGTACGAACAAATCTGGATATCCCCATCGATCATGAAACGGCCAAGGCCGCCGTGGGATCCCGGAGGCGTGCCCATGGCGATCACCGCACCGGCCGGGACGGTGATCAAGTTCGAGAGATACGCGCCCACCTCGTACACGTTGTGCCACGTCGAATTCGTGTTGGCATCTTGCACGAGGTCGCCGCCGACAGTCATCTTCAGCCGCATGTTCAGAGGATCCACAAACTCTGCCGGAACGATGAACGGACCTACGGGTTTCGACGAATCCTTCCCCTTACTGAGGAAGCGGTCGCCGCCCCAGTTATCCGAGCGGCCCTGACGATCAGAGATGTCGTTGGTATTTGTGTACCCGAACATGTAGTCCTTCACCTGGTCCACCGGGACGCGCCTCATGGGCCTTCCGACCACGCCGAGAAGCTCGCATTCGTACTCGTACTGATTGCGCTTGTCTGCGTGCCAATTGATCACCGGCTCACCGTCACCAATAAACACCTCCGGCGTGTTGGGAATCAAGAAGACACGGGGATTGACCGGCCGGTCGTCATCGAGTGAACGCTCCCATAACCCCGGTATCGAGGGAGCCGGGGGGCGGGGCTCCACAGGCTCTGGCGTGCCAAGCACCCCGCGATAGTTGCCGAACGCGTACATGGCGAGGCGCGGAACGAGCGGCGCGAGCGCGTCGACGGTCTGGTAGTCGTGGATGTAAGCCGGCCGGTTGCTGTCGATCATCGGCCCGACTCGGCTAACAATCTGCTTGATCTTCGGCCCCGCGGTTTCCCACTGTTCGATGATGGACATCACGTCGCTAGGAATGCCCGTCTGGCTCGCCGCTTGGGACGCGGCGGGAAGCTCCACCACCACGCCACCGATCTGTTGTGGCTCCGTGGGGTAGCGCATCACCACACCCACAAACTTGTTGTTCTGGTAGGCGAACATTCCGAGACCAAACCGCTCGCTAGCGACCTGCGCCTGGATTGGCCCCGTCGCCGTGGAGCCGATCAACGCGAGGACGATAGCGAGACCGAACGCTGAAAGTATCTGCTGACAAGAAGCTCGACTTCTGGAATCTGCCGAAGAGCGAGCGCACGCTGATCAAGAAGCTTCGCTCAGTGTTCAAGACGACCGACGCGGTGTCGGACAAGTTCGAAGTCGCAGCGCGAGTCCATCAGGCATTGTGGACGCTCTAAAGCGCTTTTCATGACCGTGTGGCGGCCGCGTACCCGCAGTGCCGAACATAGTTGCGGCATTCGTCAGGGCTGAAGTGCGCCAAGCACTCGCCGAGGAACGGCCAGAGCGTCTCGGTGCTGCGACAGCGAGCGGTGCGAACGAGGGCCTTGAGCTTCGCGAAGCAGAGCTCGATGGGATTGAGGTCCGGGCTGTAGGGTGGCAAGTACCAGAGGGTGGCCCCGGCGGCCTGGATGGCGCGTTGGATGCCGGCGACCTTGTGGGCCCCGAGATTGTCGGCAATGACGATGTCGCCGGGCTGCAGGGTCGGCACCAGGATCTGTTCGATGTAGGCGCGGAAGCTCTCGCCATCGATCGCGCCGTCGAAGACCCCCGGTGCGGTCAGCCCCGTGACCCGCAACGCGGCGAGAAACGTGCTGGTCTGCCAGCGCCCGCAGGGGGCGTGGTCGTGAACGCGCGCGCCGCGCGGTGCCCGGCCGTACCGCCGAAGCAGATTGGTGGTGATGCCGGTTTCGTCCAGAAACACGAGGTGGGCGACATCCCAGGTCGGCGCCGCCGCGTGCCACGCGACCCGCGCGGCCGCGACGTCAGGCCGATCGTGTTCGGACGGGCGGACCGTGTTTTTTAACGGTCAGGCCGAGGGCCCGCACGGCGCGCCAGACCGTCGGCACACTCGCGGGCGTGGCGAGGGCGTCCTTCAGCTCAGCCAGCGTGCGATCCGGGTGCGCCGCAATCAGCGCGGCCAAGGTGTGTAGGTGCGGCTCAAGCATGCCGCGCCGTCCATGTCGCTGGACGCGAGGCGCCACCTCGCCCGTGTCGCGCCGCCGCTGTTTCAGTAGCCGCACCCACGACCCGCTCACGCGGTACTTCGCCGCCACCTCGGCCGCCGTCATCCCGGCATCGCTGTCGAGGAGCGCCCGCTCTCGCAGATCCATCGAATAGGCACGCATCGGGCCTCCTGCATCGGTGCGCGCAGAAGTACCACGACCGCCCCAGGTAGTACAAGGCCTATTTGAAAAGCGCTTTAGGTCGGCGTCCATGGCGGAATGCTCCCAGACACCTCAAGGAAGCGCATGCGAAAGACCGCTTCCTGCGATCTATCAGAGTCAAGAATCTTGCGGACACCTTGTTCGGGGAAATGCCGAGACTGGAACTCGCCGACGTGTTGGTGGAGTCTCGTCCCGACCTGGCCGGTTTATTTGCCGCAATGTCCACCACCGCACCCTGCCCCCGGTTGCTCACGACACCCCGAGCATGGAGGAGTAGCCGATGGAAGGTCACCGCGTTCGACGCCAACGTTCCAGAACGACCAAGACCAAGCAGCCGGGGCCGCCTCGAGCGGATGCAGCCCAATGCCGCAGGGATCGACTGCGGGGCGCCGCACCACCACGTGGCCGTGCCTGTCGATCGAGATCCGGAACCGGTCCGCCGATTCAAGATACTCACGCCGGACCTATATCGCAGGGTCGACTGGCTTGAGGCCTGCCGCATCGACACCGTGGCGATGGAGGCCACTGGCGTGTAATGGATCCCGACTCTACGAAATCCTCGAACAACGAGGCTTCGAAGGTTGTGCTCGTCAACGCTCGTCACGTGAAGAACGTCCCGGGGTGCTCGCCTGGGTTTGATCGATCTTGAAAACGGGAAGCCAATGCCGAGTCTCTAGCTGAAGTATTGACCGGCGGTCAGGCGCCGCCCTGGGTGGTTTTCTCGAGTTCCTCGACGAAGGCCCCCGCCTCGGCGGCCTCGGGAGTGTCGGGCGCCATGGTAATGACCTCCCTGAAGACCACGAGCGCCCGCTCGTGGTCGCCCCGGCTGAAGAGCGCCTTCCCGAGACCCAGCTTGGCAGTCGTGGCCTCGGGCCGCTCGGCCAGGGCGCGCTCGAACCGGGCGATGGCCTCATCGGTGCGTCCCTGCGCGAAGTACACCGCACCGAGGGTGGCGGTCGCCTCGTACGCGAGGGTATCGGTCAGGTCCGGTTGCGCCGCCAGCCCCTTCTCAAGGGCGGCAGCCGCCTTGTCCAGCTCGTTCATCTCGACGTAGGCCCCACCCAGCTGAAACAGCACTGACGCCTGGCCTGGAGCGAGCGAGGCCGCGTTCTCGAGTTGCGTGACCGCGTCGGCGACCCGCGAGAGGCGCCGGTAGGCGAGCGCCAGGTTCACCCGGACCTCGGGTAGATCGGGCGCCTTCTCCACGCTCGCCTCAAACGCTTCGGCCGCGGCCTGGTAATCGTTTCGGTTGAACGCCTCGACACCTTGGCTAAACTCGGCTGCACCGTCCGGCGCACTCCTCGCCAGGGTGAAGCTCAGGCGCCGGTCGGTGCCTGCATTGAGCCTGACCTTGTCGTAGACGGGTTGGTACCCGTCTAACTCGACGGCAATGTCGTACTCGACCGCTCGCAGACCGCGCCGGTAGAAGCGTCCATTCCCGCCGCTCACGATGACGATCTCACGGCCCCGCTCGACATCGCGGATCCGCACGGTCACCCCCTCGAGCGATTCGCCTGCGTCATCCACTACCGTGCCCGTGATGACCGCAAGCTCGATCTGCCCTGAAACGGCAACGGCGGCGGCTGTCACCAACGCCGCCGTTGCCACAAACACGCCTAGTCGGACATGCTTCACAACGATGAAGCCTCAGAATCGAAGCCGGATGCCAAACTGCGCCTGTCGAGCAAACTGTGCCGCCGTCGAGATCATGAAGTTCGACGACCGCCGGTTGCCCGTTGGTTGCGTCAGGTTCTCACGATTGAGCAGGTTGAAGATGTCCATGAAGAGGTCGACGCTCCGGGCGCCCTGCAGAGGGATCCCGTACCGGACCGACATGTCGACGAGGAACGAGCCCGGACCTTCGAGCCCGTTGATGACGGCCCGGCCCTGCGAGTCGAGCTCGGAGCGGATCGGGAACGCCCCGTCGTCTACGCCCTGGACCGGCCGGTCGGTACGGTCGGTGTCGCCGTTCCCGTCCAAGCCGGTCACCTCATTGACCGGCCGACCGGTGATCGCGCTGACCACCGTCGCGATGTTCAGCGTCCTCCACACGTTGAAGGTGCCGGTCGACGCGAACACGTGGGTCCGGTCGTCTTGGGCCCGTCCGTAGTCGGCCCGGATGTCGTCGCCCATTGACACCCTCCGGCTATCCGGGTTGCGCAGCCCCGTGGCCTCCGCCCGCTGCACCGTGTACGCCATGCGGCCGCTGACGCGGTTGGCCAGCCGCTTGACCAACGAAACCTGAAGTGAGTTGTAGATGCCGTTCATCTCCGGATACGTCCCCGAGAGACGGACGCGGCGGAAGTTCGTGCCACGTGCCTCCGCCGGAACGTACACCCCCGCTGGATCCCACACATCCACGCTTGGCCGCACGCCGTCGATCGGGGTGTTGGCGATGTGCTGGCCCAACAGCTGGTCGCGCGACGCGTTGCCGACGTAATTAACCGTCAGGGCCGCATTGTCCAGAAGCTGCTGGGTCACGCCCACGCTCCAGGCCCAGTGATAGGGCAGCTGCATATCCGGGGCGACGAACTGCGGGTTGCGATTGAACCCTGTACCCCCGAGGATGAGGTCGCGGCGGCGCTCGACCTCGGCCCGGCCGGCCGGGCTCAGGGTCGCCACTCCGGGGTTCCCCGCCGAGTCGGTGATCATCTCCGGCTGCAGCACCGGGCTGGTCGGATCGGTGATCTGGATCGTAGGAAACTGCGTCAGAACGTCGCCGGTTGCGCCGTTGAGGACCACCGAAATCGGGAGGTACGAGTAGAAGCGACCGACGCCGCCGCGCACCACCGTCGTCCCGGTGCCAGTGGGATCCCACGCGAAGCCCGCGCGCGGCGAGAAGTCGTCCTTGCTCCCCGGCGTCTGCAGCTGGTGGTCGTAGCGGACCCCCAGATTGAGCGTCAGGGTGTCGCTGACGCGCCACCGATCTTCGGTGAAGAAGTAGTGACGGCGATCCTTGGAGAAGCCCGGAAAACCCGCATCCGGGTTCGATCCGACCTGAATCTCGAATTCAGACGGGAAGGTCGCCGGGTTCGCGGGATCGTACGGTAGATCGGAATCGAATATGTACGTCCCCGAGTCGTAACCGGACCGCGGGTTCGCCTGGTTGAAGCTGAAGCCGCCACCGACCTTGATGGTGTGCTCGCCCCCCATCAGGTTCGGCGCGAAGTAGCTGAACGAGTTGTCGAACGTGTAGGTGCGGATCCGAGTCGTCCGCCCCGTACCGCCCTTGCCGGCGTTGTAGCCCGGGTGCTCGTTTGCCTGCCCGAGTTCGAAGGGATTGCGGCCGTTGAGCCCAATAAACCCGACGTTGTCATCGAAGAAGGTCTGCTGGCCGGTATTCAGCTGCTCGCCGATGCGCCCGACCCGAATCACGTTCGAGGCGTTGTCGCTCAGCACCGACGTGTAGGCGACGTTGAATAGCTGATCCCAGTCGCTCTCCCACCCCTGGGCGTCGATGAGATCCGTGTTGGTGTTGAAGCCCTCGCCCCGGGTCGGGGCCGTCTCGAGCACCCAGCGGACGTTGACGAAGTTGTTGTCGTTGACCTGCACGTCGCCGCGGCCGAAGTAGTTCATCGCCCGGACCTCGAAGGCGCCCACGAAGTCCTCGGCCAGCGGCGCGGCCTCGGCCGGAAATAGCTTCTGCCCGGCTATGTCCTCGTTGTCCTTCTCGATCGTGAAGTAGAAGTGCGCGCGGTTCCTGACGATGGGTCCACCCAGCGCGAACCCGGCCTGCATCGTCCGCTCCGCCGGCTTCACCGCGTCGTCAGGCAGGAAGTGGCCACGGGCGTTGAACTGGTCGTCCCGGAAGTAGCTGTAGACGCGTCCTGAAAAATTGTTCGTGCCGCCCCGCGTCACCATGTTGATGATGGCCCCCGCGCCGCCGCCATACTCGGTGCTGTACTGGTTGGACAGCACCTGGTACTCCGCGATGTTGTCCAGCACCACCCGGACCTGCGTGCCCTGGCTGCCGCCGAGTCGATCGTCGTTGTTGTACATGCCGTCGACCAGGTACACGTTCGACTGCGCCCGCACGCCATTCGCCGTCACCTGGCCGCCCTCGAACGACGAGGCCGCCGGGTTTGGCGTCATGCCAGGAATGAGCTGAGTGAGTGCCCCGATGTGCCGGAAGTTCGCAGGCACATCGTCGATTTCCTGGCTCGTTAGCGCGCCGCCGATCCTGTTGCTCGTAGACTCCACCAGCGGCTCCTCGCCCGTCACTGTGATGGTCTCCGCCAAGCCCGCGAGCTGCATCGGAAAGTCGAGACCAATCTCCGCCCCGGCCGACAGAGTGAGGCCTGTCTGCTGAAGCTGTGCAAACCCCGGCATGTCGACGGTGATGTCATACACGCCCGGGTCGAGGTTCGACACCAAGTAGGCGCCGTTGTCCGCGCTCACGACCTCGCGGCTGAACCCGGTGCTCTGCTCGGTGATCACGATGGTGGCTCCGGGGAGCACCAGGCCGCCCGGATCGGCCACCTGGCCGCTGATCGTGCCCCGCTGCTGTGCGATGGCAGGGGCGCCCGCCACCATCACGCCCACGGCTGCAACTAGTGTCAGATAGACAATGCGACGCGATATCCTCATCAACATCCCTCCTTGATCAAAGCCTTCTACGCCAACACAGGAGAGCTTACTACGTCAACGACTCTCAAGCAACGGCGCGAGTGCCCAACATGTGCAACGCCATTGGCCGTCCCGGATCGATACAGTTATGCACTCAGGGCTGTTAAAAAAGCTGCGGCTCAGCGAGTCAGTTACTACGATATCATGGGTTTCGATTTAGAGGAGCCACGATATGCTGGGGTGGAAAGGCCGAGATCAACCAGGATCTATGTGGGCATACAGACCCGGAGACGACGATGATCTATGCCCCGCCGCAGTTGCGGAAACATGCCGCGGCTATCGAGCGGCTCCGGCGGGCGGATCGAGTGCCGCAGGCCGGTCGGCCAGAGATTTGGCGAGCAGAGCGGGCTGGCAATGTGCAGGGCGTCAGCGTAACTCGTTGATTCTACGTATCGGCGTTTGAGGGCGAACTTGGCGGTTCCGAAACAACCGTGACGAATTGAACCATGCCCCAAGGCTGAGGTTCTGGCCGAACATAAACTGCTTCTGAAGCGATTCATCTCTGCCTACGAAAAGGACACTTGGCGCACTCACGCCTGTTGCCTATGCGCGATTTCGCGTGGATACTCCGCCGCCACGAGCAGGACATCCTCAACTACTGCTGCATGCTCATCGACTACAGGTACTGTCGAAGGCTTGAATAACAGGGCGAAGCTGGTCATTCACAAGGCCTACGGATTCCGGGCGGCGAAGACCTGCATCCGAAACCCCTATCACTGTCTGGCCGACTTCCCATTGCCTCAAACCGTGCATCCATTTGACCTGCCTGCCATTTTTCGGACCAGCTGACGCTTGAGAGAATGGCGCCCTCGGAAAGTGAGGGAGCCATGAAGAAGACCCGATTCACCGAAGAACAGATGGTCACGATCCTCCGGGAGGCCGACACGAAACCGGTCCCGGACGTGGCGAAGAAGCACGGTGTCAGCGGCCAGACGATCTACAGCTGGCGGAAGCACTTTGGCAGCTTGGAACCGTCCGACGTCAAGCGCTTGCGCCAGCTCGAGCAGGAGAACGGCCGCCTGAAGAAGATGGTGGCGGACCGGGACCTGGAGATCGACGTCCTCAAGGAGATCACGCGAAAAAAATGGTAGGCGCACGCGTGCGCCGGCAGCAGGTCGCGTATACCCGATCACGTGGTCTGTCCGACCGCCGCGCGTGCGCCGTACTCTCGGTGGCGCGGTCGACCTTGGGCTATCAGTCGCGGCTGGCGGTGCGGGATGCCCCCGCTCTGACCGCGATGCGCCGCTTGGCGGCCCAGTATCCCCGCTATGGGTATCGCCGGATCCGGATCTTCCTGAGACGAGAGGGGCACGTGATGAGCCCCGATCGCACGCATCGGCTCTGGCGCCAGGCGGGGTTGCAGGTCCCGCGGCGGCGCCCCCGGCGCCGGGTGGCCACGGGACGGCCCCGGCCGCTGCCGCCGACCGCCCGGAACCACGTGTGGGCGTACGACTTCGTGTTCGACACCTGTGCGAATCGGCAGACGCTCAAATGCCTGACGATCGTCGACGAGTGGACCCGCGAATGTCTGGCGATTGACGTGGCCGGCGGCATCCGCTCTGGGCGCGTGATCGAGGTGCTCGCCCAGCTGGTCAGCGTGCACGGCGCCCCGCGGCACCTGCGGTCGGACAACGGACCGGAGTTCGTGGCCACCGCCATCTTGCGCTGGCTCGGTGACGCGGGCATTGACACGGCGCTGATCGACCCGGGGAAGCCGTGGCAGAATGCCACCGACGAATCGTTCAACGGGAAGTTCCGCGACGAGTTCCTGAGCCTCCAGTGGTTTCGGAACCGCATGGACGCGAAGGTCGGGATCGAGCAGTGGCGACAGCACTACAACGAGGTGCGGCCGCACTCAAGCCTTGGCTATCTGACGCCAGCCGAGTTCAAGGCGCAGCTCAGGGCTGGCTCGGATGACGGAGGGCGCTCGTCGGCAATGCCGGCTCGCGCTGACCAGGAAGAACACGGAGACGCACGACGAACTTCAACTGGCGCTGTTCTCCAGTAATCACTGGTCCGAAGAAAGCCGGCAGGTCATCGCGGCGAATCTCTAGCTAGGACCTGTCGCCAAACGGGGCCAACGTCAGAAGCGCCGTCGCTCCGGTTACAAGCTGTCTCGTAACGGGGCCGATGTCACGCACGCGGATCGGAAGTCTCGAAGATGATTGACTACTTACTGGGGGCGCTTGGGATCACGGTATCCGTCGTGCTCTTTCTCATCGGCTATCGCCAGACCGAAGGAGTGAGCTTGATCCGATCCCGTGGACGGTTTAGTTATGCTACTTGAGCCACCTGTGCTCGCCGTTCGAAGGCCGCCGGACTGATGCGGCCGATCGTCGAATGCCGGCGCCGTTGGTTATAGAACACTTCGATGTAATCGAACAATTCCATCTTCGCGTCGCCGTGACTGACGAACGGGTCTGCGAGCTCGTTCTTGACCGTCGAGAAGAAGCTTTCCATCACGGCGTTGACGCCCCTATAAGTCAAGAAAGTCACTTGGCGATCAGGCTGCGTCTTCGACCACGATGCGCGACCGATGGTCTTTGATGAGGCCGTTGCAAGCCTCGCGGGCCACGAATCGCTTCAGACAGCGGAGGATGTCCTTCTTGGAAAGGCCCTGAAGCGTCCTGCGGGCGACGTAGTCTATGGTCGGTTGATGCCAGCGCATGCGGACGATGACGATGCGATAGAGCGCGGCATTGGCTTGACGATGCCCTCCTCGAAAGAGACGGTGGCGATTCGTCACACCGCTCGACGCTGGAATCGGACAGACCCCGCACAGTTTCGCGAAGGCGCTTTCGGAGCGGATTCTCGTGGGATTATCACCGGCGACGATCATCATTTCTGCGGCTGAGTCTGGGCCAATCCCGAAGGCCTGCCGTAGCGTCGGGGCGGCGGCGAGGGTGATTGCATCCAGGACCACGTCATGTGCATCGATCTCATCGGTGAGCGCGATCCAACGCGCGGCAATCGCCCTCAGCGCGTGTTTGGTCGAGGCTCTTGTGTCCACGACCTCGCCTGGTTTTAGTCGATGACAACGGTCAATGAGTTTACGATCGGTCAGCGGGTCCAGATCCTCGCGCAGGGCACTCGGGGCGTTGACGATCAGCGTCTTGAGCGTGATGATCGCTGCACTTCTCGCCTTCACGGCGGTATCTCTGGCGACCTTAATCTGCCGTGCCATTTCCGCCGACCCATCTGCCGACTTCGGTACAGCGGTGGAGACACCGGCGAGCACGGAGCGTGCGGCCGCCTCGGCGTCGATCGTGTCACTCTTGCCGTTGTTGCGCCGCTTACGCCGGTCGCAGTGACTCACTTCGACGACACGGACGGCGTGCCGGCGGACGAAACTCGCCAGGCCAACGCCATACGAGCCGGTGCCCTCGATGCCAAAGGCCTCGACGGTCCCCAACCCACGCGCCCAGTCCACCAGCACGGCAGAGCCGGCGCGATCCGCCGAGACCGTGCAGGTCGCGAGTTTGGCACCCACACCATCGATCGCGACGGCGACGTGGACGTGCTTATGGGTATCGACGCCGACGATGACCGTGGCCAACGGTAGAACAGCCGCACTCGGGATTGACATGAAGTCGACCTCTTTCACAGGACTGAGTGTGCCGCCGGGTCAAAGGGAGTGGACAGGACTGTGATGGGTCTCGATGCCAGGCCCCTATTCGGTCACGTCCCCCCAACCAGACTGCGGGTGAGCAGATACCACCCAGCCCGGCCGACAGATCAACGCAAGGACACGAGGTCGGTCATAGTAGGAGTCAGACCGGGCTAAGCGGCAACGCCATCATGCTCACAGTCGTAGCAATTGCCCCGGCGACTCATGCTGCAGACGATGCCGCGCGCGTCGAGGAGGTCCTGGTAGTCCCCGCTCGCGTACGTGCAGCCCTGGTCGGAGTGCTGCAGGAGCCCGAAGTCGGGGCACCGGCGCTTCAGGGCCATCTCAAGCGCCTTGATGGTCAGGTGGCGGTCATTGACGGCACTGAGCGCCCAGCCGACGACGAACCGGGAAAACAGATCGAGGAGCACCGCCAGATAGAGCTTGCCGCTGGTGGCGATGACGAACTCGGGCGTATCCCCGACCCAGCGTTGATTCGGCGCCGCCGCCTCGACCCGCCGGTCGAGCAGATTGGCGGCCACCGGTTGATCGTGGTCGCTCATCGTCGTGTGCGTGTACCGCTTGCGGACCCGGGCTTTCAGGCCTTCTTCCTGCATGAACCGGACGACGCGCTTCCGGCTCACGCGCTCCTGCCCATCGATCAGATCATCGTGGACGCGCGGACTGCCGTAGTTCCGCCGGCTTTCCGCAAACGAGGTGTGCACGAGCACTTTCAATCGGCGATCGTCGCGGGCATGGAGGGATTCGGGGCGGGCCTGCCACGCATAGAAGCCACTGCGCGTCACGCACAAACACCGGCAGAGAATCGTCACGGTATGCTCGGCCTTCTTCGCCGCGATGAAGGTAAATCTCATCGGCTCTGCGTCGCGAAGTACGCCGCCGCTTTTTTTAGGATGTCACGCTCTTCCTGGACGATGCGCAGCTCCTTGCGGAGTCGCACCAATTCCTCGCGGTCTTCCTTCATGAGCCCGCTCTTACCCTGCGTGCGCTCGGCCTGCCCCGCCCGGACCCAGCCGGCGAGCGCGGAGGGCGTCAGGTCCAACTCGCGTGCGACCGCACCAACCGTCCGCTCCTCATCCAGGACCAGCCGTACGGCCCCTGCTTTGAACTCCTCGGTGAACTGTCGTCGTACCCGTCGTCCCGCCTTGCTTGATCCCATTCTGGCCATCGTATCCGCCTCTCGGAAGATGTCCACCAAACCGGATCAAGCTCAGTCCGGGCCTTGATGTAGACGTGCCGGATGCCGTGGTCGGCCAGGTGCCAATGAAACTGGGCTTGGAACTCATGGCCACGGTCGGTCCGTACCGTATGCATCCGAAACGGAAACTTAAGGAAGCCGCACGTTCTCTGTTAATCAAACGGTCTTCCTCTAAGCTCTCCCGACATTGAGCGAATGGTAGCAGCGGGATTGACGCGCAGGGTCATGGCCCAGGCCGACTGAGAACGAACCCCAGGAACATTCCCAAGTCGTCGACAAAGACCTCGTGGCTACCACGAACAGGCGATGTCGATTGGGACATGAGGGCGATGGTCGAGGCGGTGCGGAACATGGCCAATATCCCTTCGCCATTTGCAGCCTTTGACGAGCCGATGCCGCCGGTCACGCTAGGCGTCGCCAGCTCAGGCCCGGGACCTGAGGCCCACCCGGGTCGAGGTGCAGCGCGAGCTGATTCTGGGTGTGTCAGTGTGAACCTTTGGCTCAGACTTTCTGCGTTTTCGAAATCGGCCTGACCCACTCCAAACATCTCGTTAGTTCAAGGAAGTCCGGACTAGGAAAGCGAATGACGCGCCGAACATTTGCAGCTGGCAACGGACGCACGATGGGTCCCTCATAGTCTGCCGAACCTTGTCCAGGTAGGCCCCGTTCAACCAGGAATCGTCGAAGAATGTTGAACGCGAGACCACAATGCTTAGCCAAAGCTGCAATCGGCACGTTTGCTTCGACGAGGCACGGTGTCCCAATGCAGCTGATAGCCTGCGACGACACCGGGTCACGTTCATGCGAGTTGTAGAGCGCTTCGCCACCCCAGTGGCGGAAGAACCGTCCAATTCCGTCTTCGCCAGCTCTCCCCGGTGGGAAAAAGCAAAACCAGACCGTGCCGGTGCGGTTCTCCTCGTCCGCTTGATTGCTGGATTTGAGAAGCCGCGCGACATCGGGTGCAAGGCAACCTGCTTCCGCGACAGCGTCGATGCGGCGCGCGAGCATCGTACCGTCGGGTAGCCGCATGCCATTGCGGGAGATCTCTTCGATCTCTGGGTCGGTGAGACGCGTGCAATGCCAACCCACCATTTCGTGGGGCTGCAGTACATTCGCCAATCCGACGATGGCTCCATCGAACATCTGGGCGGAAACGCCGCCCTGCCTAGTCTCCCAGCGTAGGAACAACTCGTGGTGCTCTGCGAGAAACGTGCATACCGCCTTTGGCCATGTCGCCTGGTGATCGAGGTCAATTCGCTCCCTCGCGAACGCGGTACTTGCCATCCCGGTCAATTTCCGTTCACCAACCCAGAGTCATAGAGCGCCTCCGATCCAGCGCATCACTGATCACGCATCCAGAAAACAAAACGCGGGAGAGGTGTCCGAGAAATGCTCTGGAGTTATGTCGCTTCCGGCACGTTCGGCCATGATTTGGACCCCACTGCCGGCCTCTGCCAACCCACAAGCCGGCCCCGAAGATATTCGGCCGACGCCGCAACGTGGTGAGGATGTCATCGGGGGCGGCGTTGCGGTTGAGCAGATCGATGCGCCAACAAGATCCCGACGGGTTATGGCTCGCGAGGGACGGCGGGCCACAGGAGGTGACCGTATGCGAAAACCGATGCGACCCACCGGGGCTCCAGCCGCATCGTGTGGCTGCGATCTGGCGAGAGCTGGTCCACCGGGTACAGGTCGCGCTCACGCACGAAGACGAGACGCCCGCTTGCCATGCCGGTGAAGCGCATTCCTCCGAATCCGACCTTGGCGTAGCCGCCGGTGTCGTCCGCCGAGACGACTTGATCGGTGGGCAGCGACACTCGGAGCCGGCCCGGGAATAGGACGAACGTGCCGGGTGGACCGTTGCCCAGGATCGGGAACTGGGAGGGGCGGTCGCGTTCCACGACAAGCGACGACGGCGCGGCGAAGGCGATCAGGATGGGAATGGCCACGCGCGCGGCGTCTGCGGTGCGCGAACGTGACGGTCCGGGCGGCTCCATTCGCGTTCGCAGTCCTGAGGTGCATGATCTTGTTGCGAGCCAGATTCATGCAACAAGGCCGTTCGCTGCCAGTGTACTGGAAGCGGCCAAAGGATTCCGGCGGGTGAAGCGCGCAACGCGCGCCTGGGACTCGGAGATTCGTCAGAGATGGTTGCGTAGCTGGACTGACCGTCATGGTCCTGTGGAGGAGGCGGAACCTGCACCCGCCGCCAGGCGGATCGGGAACAGGTTCCCTCCTCCTCCACTATTTCTCCACGAACCGGGTCGATTCCAGGGGACTCAGGCGGACCCCAGTAGACTCGACGGCTGCCGACAAACGCTTGCATTCGAACGTGTTAAACCACAAACTACGCATCGTCAGTCAGTTACAGAAACACGCTCGAACGGGTTCGACTCCCGCCGCCTTCACCGCTATAGAGCCTTGCAGTCCGTCCCGCATCCGACCCGTTGACAGGAAATCACGCAATCCGCCCGAGCCGACCTCGACTGGCCGACGACGAGGCCCCACGAGTGGGATACGCGCACGAGCGCGAGTCAGATCCGCTGTAGCGCTTCCGCGGCGACGCGCACGCGTATTTCGCCCAGCAGTAATTCGCCCCGTTCCCGGCAGCGTTAGGTCCGTCACCAGGTTCTTTCTCAGGAATCAGCGTCCATGTCGTTGAGCCCGCTGGGCAGTCGCGCGGCGCTGGTATCCGAATTGGTGGATATCCATGTGCGGAATCGCGGGTGAGTTCGCGTTCGAGCGGGAACAGGTCACGGCAGCCGTCAGCAGGATGATCGCGGCCCTGCGCCACCGCGGACCGGACAGCAGCGGCCACTACGTCAGTCCCGCCAAGAACGTCCTCCTCGTGAATACCCGCCTCGCGATCGTCGATGTCGGAGACGGCACGCAGCCGCTCACGAATGAGGACGGGTCCGTCTGGATCACGTTCAATGGGGAGATCTACGGATTCGCCACCCTCGCGCGGCAACTGGAACGCCGGGGCCATCGCCTTCGGACCCGGTGCGACACCGAAGTCATCGTGCATTTATACGAGGAGCATGGGGAGGCGTTCGTCGAGCATCTGCGCGGCGAATTCGCCTTCGCGCTGTACGACCAGCGACACCACACCCTCTGGCTCGGCCGTGATCGGTTCGGCGTCAAGCCGCTGTACTACGCGTGGTCCCCTCGATCTCTTCTGTTCGGGTCTGAAATCAAGGCCATTTTCAGCAGTCCGGTCATCAAGCGAGCACTCAACCCGTCGTTCATCTACTCCTATCTCCACGGGCTCCTGCCGCCAGACGAGACCGCGTTCGTCGGGGTCCGCCAGGTCGAACCCGGGTGCCTGTTGCGCGTGACGGCTGCGGGCGTCGAGCCGCGCCGATACTGGCAGCCTCGGTTTACCGCGACGCCGGATGCCGCTGATGCGCCGGTGACAGATCGGGAGTCCGTCGAGGAGTTCCGCCGGCTATTCGCCGAAGCCGTCGATCTGCGCCTGCAGGGCGATCAGGCACCGGGGGTCTACCTCTCAGGCGGGTTGGACTCGACGGCGGTCGCGACGCAGGCCGCGCGATTGTCCAGCCGCCCCGTGAAGGCGTTCACCGTTGCGTTTAACGATCCCGACTACGACGAGTCGGCGCGGGCGGCCGCCACGGCGCAGCAGCACGCGCTCGACCACCACGTGGTGACGATTCCGGAGGCCGGGCTCGCACCGCATTTCGTGCGATCGCTCTGGCACTGCGAAATGCCGGTGGTGAACGGGCATGGGGCGGCCAAGTTACTGCTCTCCGGCCTCGCGTCGCAGCACGTGAAGTCCGTGCTCACGGGCGAGGGGGCCGACGAGCTCCTGGCCGGATACGATCTCTTTCGCCACCAGGCCCTGCTCGAACGCGTACGCCACGACCCGCGGAACCGTGCTCTTCGTTCCCAGATGCATCGGTTCCTCGGGTCCGTGGATCTGCTGTCGGGCACCGTCAGGGCTACGGACTATGCGGAGTACGACCGCGTGGTTGAGCTCTTTGGCACGTATCCCTATCCCGCTCTGCGGGCGTTGAAGATGGGGCGTTCAACTCGCGCCGTGCTGTCGCGGGAGTGTCTCCGTGGCATCGGCGATTTCGATCCGCTTGAGCACCTCGCTACGACGTGGAGTTCGCGTCGCCTCGCAGGCGGTGACGCCCTGAGCGCCACGCAGGACTTCTTGTGCCGGACACAGTTGCCCAGCTACATCTTGAATTGCCTCGGCGACCGCGCGGAGATGGCGAACTCCGTCGAGGGCCGCGTGCCGTTTCTCGACCACAAGCTCGCGGAGTTTGCCTGTGGGCTCCCGAGTACGCTAAAGGTCCGCGACGGGCAGGGGAAGGTCCTCTTGCGCGAGGCCCTTGGCCAGTCCCACCCCGCGCACCGTGCCGCCAAGAAGGTTTTCCTCTCGCCCGCGGCGACCCTGGATCTCCAGAACGGGCAGTCGCCGCTGGCTCGGTATCTCGACCGACGCGTGATAGAAGAATGCGGGATCTTCAGTCCCGCGAGGTTGAGGGCCTTGAAGCACGCCCAGCCGTGGCTCAGGAAGGGGTCCACTCGCCGCGTGCTCTGTGAAGGGCATTGTCAACTTGGCCTCCTGCTGGCAGAGTTACCGCATGCCCAGCTACCGCGGATACCGGTTTCCCCCTGAAATTATCAGCCACGCGGTGTGGCTCTATCATCGCTTCGCGCTCAGCTTCCGAGACGTGGAGGACGTGCTGGCCCGCCGGGGTGTCGAAGTCACCTATGAGGCCATCCGGAAGTGGTGTCGACGGTTCGGTCCTGAATATGCGGGCCGATTGCGGCGCCGACGTGGCCGGCTCGGCGACACCTGGCATCTCGACGAGGTGTTCGTCACGATCCAGGGTCGCCAGCAATACTTGTGGCGCGCCGTGGATGAGGACGGTGACGTCCTCGACATCCTCGTGCAACCGCGACGGAATCGGCACGCCGCGGTGCGCTTCTTTCGCAAGTTGCTGAAGAACCAACGGCACGTGCCGCGACGCCTGATTACCGACAAGCTGCGCAGCTACTCGGCCGCCTGTCGCGCGGTGATGCCATCGGTACTTCACTGCACCGATCAGTACGCGAACAACCGCGCGGAGGTCTCCCACCAACCGACCCGCCAGCGTGAGCGCCAGATGCGGCGTTTCAAGTCGGCCGCTCAGCTCCAGCGGTTCGCGTCGGTTCACGGTATCGTGCAGAATCTCTTCCGCGTCGGGCGCCATTTGCTGCGAGCCGCGCATCACCGTCTGCTCCGCACCCGCGCGTTCGTGGAATGGGATGCGGTGACGTGCGCCTGTTGAGAACGATCGGGGGCCTCGATGTCACGGGGCAAGAGCGCGCTGCCCTCAACAAGTTGACAATGCCCATCGAAATGAATTCTTGAATCTCCTAGAGATCCAGGATCTGCGCCCACCGCCCATCACTTTAATGGGGTTCCTCGAGAGTTAGGATCCCGGGCCGAAACTCTCGCCATCGACAACCGCGATCCCTCCACCGACCAATTCGCTCCGTCTCGTGGGATAGCGGCTCTCAAAGGCCGGTTCCACCCACGAGCCACCCCTGGAGGGCGTCATCATCGACCAGTGGCTCGTCGACCGATTGCGGCCCGTCGGTGAACCCAGCCGTGGACGGCGGCCCTTCGGGCAGGAGGGGCCGGCAGCGCCACCGGCCTCGGTTTGGCCTCACCTGGCCGACTGTAGTCGACATGGGATAGATTCAGAGGCGCCCATGACGCCACGGGAATGGTCAGCACACTGTATTCGATGGTCGAGCGGATCACGCGCCCGACAATCACGTGCGCCCAACCACTCGGCGCGAGGAGTCCTTGTCGAACTCGGCGAGCATTCTCACGTCTGGTACAGCGCCAAGATTCGCCTCGGCGACCAGGTCTTCGGGAGCGCCCTCATTCTGCTGCGGTCATGACAAAACTGCCCCATCCCGACGAGCTCAGCCCATTGGCCATACTTGAGCGATGCCCCTTCCCTGAAGGCGATCCTCGACGCGATCTGTGGCCAAAGATGGGCGGCCTGCTGACAGAGTTAGCGTACCGTGGACAGGCGGATCTACTAGACAAACTTCCAGATGCCTCCAACGACAAGATTCAAGCCAAGCTTGTTGAAGTATCGGTACAGCTATTCGATGCCGGCATTTCCATCCTGATCAAGGGCATCCAAGACTACGCCACCGCCTCACAGTTTGCAGATGTCATGGCTCGAATTCGCGATCAACACGTCACCTGGTTCCGCAAGTACCTCGACCAGGAACAGATGCCCGCACCGCTCCGTAACGCGGGATTGCACGAGCGTCTCAGACTCCGCTTGAATCAGCGGATCGCGCATTGGACGGCAGAGGCCCTCGCCGCGATTCGCGGAAAGAAAGCATCTTCCGGTGACTCCCCGGCACCGGATCACCCGAGCGGAGCGTCCACGACTGGCAATGATTTAGAAGAGTCGATAGCTGAGACGCCACAGCGGATCGAGCACCTCAACCAGCAACTTACAGCCACACCTACAGCTTAGGGCTTGTCAGACAATTACTGACTTTTGTGTTCTCGGAGCAGCGGGATGGATCGTGTAGTTCCAGTCGCCGTGAAAGCGATGCCGCTCGAGGCGTACCGTCGCCAGCTGCGCATCGGTGACGGTGATGCCACCCGGGTATGGGCCGCGGTCGAGTTCCGACCGAACGCGGAGTCCGGACCGACTGTGCGTCGAGCCAATGAGGCTCACGATCGTGGCCAAGTCGACGAGTGGGGTGCCGCGCCAATTCATCGCGATGTGCGAGAACACCCGATGCTCGATCTTGTTCCACTTGCTCGTACCCGGCGGAAAGTGACAGACCGTGATCACCAAGCCCGTCCGATTGGCCAGACGCGGCAGTTCCCACTTCCACAACCGGAGGCGCGCCCCGTTGCTCCCGCCTGCATCCGCCGTGATCAACAGCGACTGGGCTTGTCGATACGCCGGGCGACCCATGTGCTGCCACCAACGCTGGATCGACCGTACCGCGAAGCTCGCGGTGTCGTGATCGATCCCGACACGCACCCAGCCTTCGTTGCGATGCAGATCGTAGATGCCATACGGAATGGCCTTCCCGCCCGTGGTGGCGGTGGCCGGGATCACGAAGTCGTGGACCTGTACCCGCTGCGGCGTCTTCGCCGGGCGCCAGGTGCGGCCCGCGTTCTTGAACGCGCCGACCAGCTCCTTCTTCTTGGTGTCCACCGAAATCGTCGGCTGCTGTTGCCGTTGCGCGCGTCGCACGCGCCGGGCGATGTACCGAAACTGCGCGTCCCGATCGACATGCTGGCGGCCCTCACGAGTCTTGGCGTTGCCCTGCAGGCTGTAGCCCAGTCCGTGCAACAACTCGGCGACCACCGTGTGGCTGACGCGGTGGCCCAGACCGTCGAGCGCCACCGCCAACGTCCGTGCGCTCTGGCACGTCCACCGCAGCGGCGAGTCGGGATCGCCGGGGGCGGTCGGCTCAACCAACGCATCCAAATCGCGCAGCAGCGTCGCGTCGAGATCGATCGCGCGCTTGCGGCCGCCGCCCGCCCTTCGCGTCCGGCCGCCCGCGAGCGGCTCGTCCGCCGTCAATTCACGCAAACCGCGCTGGATGGTCGATGTCGCGATACCCGTGGCTCGGGCGACCAGCGCCGTGCCGCCATAACCGATCGCCTGGGCCTCAGTCGCCGCCCACACCCGGCGCGATCGCTCCGTGAGCACGGGCGCCAGCGCTGCATGCTTTGCCCGCAGGGTGGCCACCTCCACGGGCGCAGCGTACTACTCGCCGATCAACAGTACAAGCAGTTATGTCCTTACAGGCCCTAACAGGATCGAACAGACCGATTCCGCGCTGCGTGACATCGGCGACTTCGAACGTACAGCGTACGACCTAAGCACAGCTGAGGGTCGACGCCGCGCCATTGCGGATTACGTGAAAGCCTGTACACAGCATGCAGATCAACCGGTTTACCATAAGCATATTTGGCAGTTTCTCCGCCACACAGATTCGCGAACGTTCCAGTACTGGCTCGCGAACGATCGAGACAAGCAATCTGCGGCCTGTGACGAGGCCGTGCGTCGAGTGCTTCAGAAGCCCCCGGAAACCTTCGTAGAGCAGCTTCGCGCACGGCGTCTCCTCTCGGCCCCAGAGCGTCAAGAGTCAGCACCGGAAGCTAGATACTAGCCTGCTGCACAACGCCTCCCTCTGATATATGAGGGGTCTGAAAGCGCGTGGGCCTCAGCTAGTTAGAGTCCCCGGACGTCGTGGAATTTCGGTGAGGCCGTCGGCGTAGATAGCGCCGAGGGCCATCGTGCATCGTTCCGTGAGTGTCTTCGGCAGAAGGATACACACGGAGGGCGATGACGATGGCCAAACTCAGGATGGGTCTGTCGGCGTTTGTGGGCAAGATCTTAGAAGAACAGGACGGAGATGTGCGGCGGGAAGGCATCCGCGTCTTGTCGCAGGCGCTGAGGGAAACGGAAGTCGCCGGCCTCATCGGCGCTGAGCGGCACGAGTGGACGGGCGAGCGGTCCGTGTATCGCAATGGGAGCCGACGGCGTAATTAGGCAAGGTAGCCGCGCACGCTTTGGCTTGCCGTACAGTTAGACCTAAAGTAAGACGAGACAAGATTATGGTTTATAAGTACAAATAATACAAATACTTATAGTGTTGTAGTGGCGGAGAGGGTGGGATTCGAACCCACGTGCCGGTTACCCGACAAGACGCTTTCGAGGCGCCCCCGTTACGACCACTTCGGTACCTCTCCTGGTCGTGTGTGCAGACTGCGCGCGCGGCCTGCGCCGCGCGAACATTTCATTATACCGAGCGCCGCCTCTCGCGAAAGAAGTCCTGGATGAGGAGTCGGCACGACTCTTCGAGCACACCGCCGGTGATCGCGAAGCGATGATTGAGGCCCGGCAGCTCGAGCCCTCGAACCGCTGACACGAGCGCACCGGTCTTCGGCTCCGCCGCGCCGTACACGACCTCCCCCACGCGGGCGTGCACGAGCGCGCCCACGCACATCAGGCACGGCTCCAGCGTGACGTAGACCGTGGCCTCGGTCAGGCGGTAGTTACCCAGGAGCCGCGCGGCCTCGCGGAGCACGAGGATCTCGGCATGTGCCGTGGGATCGACCGCGGCAATCGGCTGGTTGAACGCCCTCGAGACGGGGCGACCGCCGACGACGAGCACGGCGCCGATCGGTACCTCGCCAGATGCACCTCCGCGACGCGCCTCTTCGAGTGCCGCCTCCATGAACCTCTCGTGTGACACCGATTCACCACACCACAATGACGGACCTGCTGGAGTGGGTTTCACAACCTCGCTGCGGGTGGCCGCGGACGGGTCCGCCCCGTTCGCGCCGCAGGCGCCTCCCACGTGGCGGGTGCCGTTGGCGCCGAGCACGAATGGGGCTGTCCGCGGTCAGGACCCGCCTGGAGGTTGTGGAATGCAACGAGCCTTACCCGAGAAAGAAGGCGTACGCCGGATTGTCCTGCTCGGAGGTATAGGGATACCCGAGGCCGTCGAGGAACGCGTGGAACTTTGGCAGGTCCGCCTCCTCCACCTCGAAGCCGGTCAGTACGCGACCGAAGTCGGCGCCATGGTTCCGGTAATGGAACAGGCTGATGTTCCAGCGGTCGCCGAGCTTGTCGAGAAACCCGGTCAGTGCCCCGGGCCGCTCGGGAAACTCGAAGCGGTAGAGCCGCTCGTGGCGCACCTCAGGCGCATGCCCGCCGACCATGTGCCGGACATGAAGCTTGGCCATCTCGTTGTCGGTGAGGTCGGCCGTCTCGTAGCCCTTGGCCGTGAGCTTGGCCGCCAGCGCCGCCGCGTCCTGCCGCGACTCGGTGGCGACGCCGACGAAGATGTGCGCCTGCCCGCGTCCGCTCAACCGGTAGTTGAACTCGGTGACCACCCGGCGGCCGACGGCCGCGCAGAACTCGCGGAACGCACCTGGGCGCTCGGGAATGGTGACCGCGAGCAGGGCCTCACGGGCCTCGCCCACCTCGGCCCGCTCGGCGACGAAGCGGAGACGGTCGAAGTTGATGTTGGCGCCGCTCATCACCGCGACGAGCGACTGGTCGCGGACCCCTTCACGCTCGACCCAGGCCTTGAGCCCGGCAACCGACAAGGCGCCGGCCGGCTCCATGACGGTGCGCGTGTCGTCGAAGACGTCCTTGATGGCGGCGCAGATCTCGTCGTTGGTGACGCGGACGACCTCGTCGACCGTGTCACGAACGATCGGAAACGTGAGTTCGCCGACCTCACGTACGGCGACACCCTCCGCGAAGATGCCGACGTGATCCAGTTGCACGCGGCGGCCGGCGGCGATCGACTGATACATGGCGTCCGACTCGTATGGTTCGACGCCGATCACCTTGACGTCGGGCCGCAACACCTTGATGTACCCGGCAATCCCCGCGATCAGGCCGCCGCCGCCGACCGCCACGAAGACGGCGGAGAGCCGATCCTGGCTGTGGCTCAGGATCTCGGCGCCAATGGTGCCCTGCCCGGCAATGACCAGCGGGTCGTCGAAGGGGTGGATGAACGTGAGCCCGGTCTCGGCCACCATGGTGTCGCAGTGCGCCTTGGCGTCCGAGTAGCTGTCGCCGGCGAGCACGACCTCGGCCCCCATCGCTCGCACGGCGTCCACCTTGATCGGCGGCGTCGTCCGCGGCATGACGATCGTCGCCTTCAGGCCGAGCGTCTTCGCGGAATAGGCGACGCCCTGCGAGTGGTTGCCTGCGCTCGCGGTGATGATGCCGCGAGCCCGTTCTTCGTCACTGAGGTGCGCAATCTTGTTGTACGCGCCACGCAGCTTGAAGCTGAACACGGGCTGCAAATCCTCTCGCTTGAGGAGGATCTCGTTCGCCAGCCTGCGCGAGAGCAGCGGCGCAGCGTCGAGTGGCGTCTCGCGTGCGACGTCGTAGACGCGGCTCTTGAGGATGTTTTGGAAGAGCTGGGTCAGCAAAGTAACCAGAGTATTACATGGACGCCCGAGCGGCCTCCGGCGACGCTCATCAGGTCCGACTGTCGGGTCCGACCGTCATGCCCGGCTATCAGCGGGCGCCGGACGCATTCAGATCCTGCTCCGGATCTTGGACAGGATGAGGCCAGAGACGGCGACGAAGCCGGCGAAGAGGATGACAAAACTGCACCAGCGGACGGCCCTCGAAGAAGAGCGCGCCACCCACCACGCCAAGGGCCACAGCCAGCGCCACGTCGCTGAACTCTGAGAAGAGCGTGTGGTAGGGGTCTCGGCCGACGATTATCGGTATCCAAGGATCCACGCCGAGACAGAGACGCGTTTGCTTGTCCAGGGTAACCCAAGGCAGGCGCAGATCCTTGTCTTCAAGATCCGGGCAACGCCAACCGGTAAACGTCTTGAGCATCGTATCGGACGGCAGGGGTTTATCAGGATCCAGGGCAAGACAGCGCATGCTCTTGCGACATTTCTGACTGATGAGCAGGACCTTGTCTCCTGGTTGAACGCCGATAGCCGCCATGGAGTCGCCTGTGAGTCGCGTGATGGGCTTCTCCATATCTTCCGATATGGCATGGTGGACGAGGCAAACAAGGTATTGTTGTTTCAGTAGTCTTGCGAGCGGAGTTGGCCCGCGAAACTCCGAGTCTTGGACGACTATCGGGTGCGAGAGGTCGCCGCCCCCGCCCGGATGATAGAGCAATTCCGACTTCCTCGTTCCCTGCATGATGGGCTCCAAACAAATCGCCGTGCGAAGAGTCTGGTCCATGTGAATGGTTTCATCGTCTAGTTTCTCGTCGACACTCAGGCACGCTAGCACCGAGGCTTCGCCGTAACTGACCTTGAGATACGCTTTGTTCCTTACATTGAGCCGGGCCAAGTTGCCGGGCGACAACCGCACAATGTAGGTCCCCTGAGAGCCGGGCCTGTGACTGGTTGAACAGACTCGGATGCATTCGATAGAGGATTCGGCCGATTGTCCGCTCACAATCGTTCCTTCTCAGTCGTTCGGGAACGTCCTCTTATCCGTGATGCGTCCTCTAGATTGCCCTGCTCATCCGCCGCCAGCGGACTCATCTGTGTGTCAAGAAACTCTGTCAGTTGCAGCCGAAGCCCCTCGTCCATGAGGAGCTGGCGGTGGCGTGTTTCAATAGGCTTGCCAACGAGGATCCCAGCTTGGTCCAAGACGAGGGACAGCACTTCGGACTCGTCCATGACGGGCCAATCGGGCCCCTTGCGAGCGAACATTTTTGGGCGAATCGGTTTGCCTTCATGCGTCAAGATCTCGCGGTTCAGATAGGCAGTGAGATCGTCGACTCTCGGACCACCGTCTATAAGGAAGTGGCCAGGCACCGGGATCCGCAGATAGAACTCACCAACTTTTTCTGTTTCATCCATGCGGGCTAGCTGCTCATCGGTGAGCATAGTGACCGACAGCCAGGAGGACGCCCCAGGCTGGTGCAGGTAGGTGGCAGGTAACGCCCCGTAGGATACCAACCGGCGCGAGTAGACGACGGCCGTGTCGGCTAGAGTGCCGACAAAGACCGGAAGCGCGACTTCAGGCTGGCCACCGTACTTTTCAGCGAGGCGTCCCGGGCAGCCATTGGAGCCGACGGCCAACACGGCGTGTCGATCCCTGATGGCGGCGTTGCGGCGTGCCTCCAAGAAAGCATCGAGCGTCACCTGACCGGAGGGGTCATCGAGCCACAGGTCCGCATACGTGTCGCCTCGGGGATTGATCTTGTGGACCGTGCCCTTGTAGTAGACGTAGGAAAAGTCGGGCCTCAGGCCAGGGTAGGCGAGAGGTTGCTGTTCGGCGCCAGGAAACTGGTCGGCAGGAAGAACAGTCATGGTTCGCGACATCTCATGCCCGGCTATCCGGCCCGGCGGCAGCGGACGGGACACCCAGTAGCTGCGTTTTGATTTCCTCGTTTTCCCACAGCGCCGCGGGATCGCTGGAGTGGACGACTCTCCCCTTGCTCATGACGTGCACGTGGTCGGCGACCTTCACCGCGAAGGCGGCGTTCTGCTCGGCCAGCAGGACCGATGTCCCCTCGTCCCTGAGCCGCCGGATCACGGCGGCCACCTCGGCGACGAGCATCGGAGCCAGGCCTTCGGTCGGCTCGTCCATGATGAGGACCACCGGCCTTGCCACGAGCGCGCGGGCGATGGCCAGCATCTGCTGTTCGCCGCCGCTCAGCTCGTTGCCCCTGTGGTGACTGCGCTCCGACAAGCGGGGAAACACGGAAAACACTTTCTGGAGGTCCCAGCCTGGCGCGCCCGCGGCCCCGGATGGCTGCGGCCTCGGCGGCCTGACCGCGATTGCGAGGTTCTCGTGGACCGTCAGCGACGAGAAGATCCGACGACCCTGTGGGACGAGGCTGATACCCATGTCGAAAATGCGATGCGGCGGCAGCCGAGTGATCTCTACGCCGTCGAGGAGCACGCTGCCCGTCCGCGCGGGCGTGAGGCCGATAATCGAGCGGCACAGCGTCGTCTTGCCGACGCCGTTCCGGCCGAGGACTGCCGTGACGGCGCCCTTCTCCACGGCAAGCGTGACGCCCTGCAGCACGTGGCTGTCGCCGTAGTAGGCGTGCAGATCAACGGTCTTCAGCATGGTCATTCCGCGGCGCTCATCCCGAGGTAGATCTGCTGCACCCCCCGGTTGGCGCTCACCTCGTCTTTGTGGCCTTCCGTCAGGACGCGCCCCTGATGCAGCACGGTCACGCGCTCGGCGAACGCGAACGCGATATCCATGTCGTGCTCGATGAGCAGCACGGCGATGGCCGGATCCAGCTGCTCGAGAATCGCGTGCATCGACCCGCTCTCGCCCGCGGACAGACCTGCCATCGGCTCATCCAGCAGCAGCAACCGCGGCCGGCCGGCCAGCGACAGCGCCACCTCCAGCTTGCGTTGATCGCCGTACGACAGGTTCCTGGCGAATTCGTGGGTCCGGCCTGACAAACCGAACTGATCCACCAGATCCGCCGCGCGCTGCGTCAGATCCCCGTACGACGATACGGCGCGGTGCATCGCCAGCTTGCGCCGGTCCAACGCTTCGCATGCGAGGAGCATGTTCTCGACCACGGTCAGGTTCGGGAACAATTTGGTGATCTGAAAGGTCCTCGCGATGCCGCGCGCGGCGCGCTGGTGCGGTGCGAGGCGCGTGACATCGGCGCCGAACAACGAGATGCGCCCCTCGGTCGCCGGCAGCTCGCCGCTGATTACATTGAACAGCGTCGTCTTGCCGGCGCCGTTCGGCCCGATGAGCGCGTGACGGGCGCCCGGCTGGATCGTCAGGCTGACGTCGTCCACCGCCTTGAGGCCGCCAAAATGCCTCGAGAGGTGCTCGAGTACGAGTGCCGGAGGATTCATGCCTGGCGCTAGCGGCGGGAATAGAGCGGCTCCCTGAGGTAATCCGCGGGGTTGTACTTCCAGAACTGCGAGACCCGCGGAAACGTGTGAATCACCGTATTCTGCAGCTCGCCGTTGACGCGCTCCACACGCCTGACGTAGACGTTCTGGATCGGATTGCCGAATGCATCCAGTTCCACCGGGCCGCGCGGCAGGTCGGTCGGCTTGGCGGCCCGCAGCGCGGCCAAGAGCGCCTCGCGGTCCTCCACCCGGCCGCCGAGCGCCTCGATCGCGGCGATGATCCACTTGCCGCCTGTATACATGCTTTCGGAGTAATAGCTCGCCACCTTGTCGTAACGCGCGCGGTACGCGGCGGCAAATGATCGGTTGGCCGGGTTGTCGAGCGCCCCGCTGTAGTGGAGCGCGGTGACGACGCCCAGCGCCTCGTCGCCCATGAACGGCAGCGCGTGCTCGTCGGTGGTTGGACCGGCGCCGATGAGGGGAATGCGGTCCTTCAGCCCGTATTCCTGGTACTGGCGCATGAACTGCAGCGTGGCTCGGCCGAGGAACAGCGCGTAGACGGCGTCGACGTTTCGCGAAATCTGCACCAGGTACGGCGCAAAGTCATGAACCGATACCGGGGTCCACATCTTCTGCGTGATCCGGCCGCCGGCCTCCTCGAACGTCCGCTGGAAACCGCCGACCGATTCCCAGCCGAAGGAATAGTCAAGCGCGATCGTGGCGATGGTCCGATAGCCGAGCGTGTGGTACGCGTACTCGCCGAACGGATGATTCGGCTGACTGCCGGTGTATCCGGCACGTACGACCCATTCGCTGCGCCGCCGCTGCGTCAGATCGTCGGCGGACACCACCGGGTACACCATCGGAATCCGCATCGAGTCGATGAACGGCGCCAACGCGTAGCCGGTCGACGACAGCAACGCGCCGGCCATCAGGTGCACCCCGTCGCTTTCAATCAGCTTCCTGGCCTTCGTCAGTCCGACCGCCGGGATCGCTTCGGTATCTTCGACGATGAGCTGAATCTCGCGCCCGCCGGCGCGATAGCCGATCTCATCGAGCAACAGGAGGAAGCCGTTCAGAATGTCGCGCCCGCTCTGCGCGTACGGACCCGACACCGGCACGAGAAAGCCGATCTTGATCGGGCCCGTGGCGGTCTGTCCGCGGAGCAGGGCGCCTGCCACACACAGCGCCGTCACGACTACGGTGATCTGAAGCTTTTTCATCGCCCTCGTCCCAGATTCCACACGCCCTTCGGCGCGGCGAGAATCGCCACGATGTACACGATCCCGAGAATAAGCAGCCAGCGCGCGGTATAGGCGCTCATCACGTTCTTGAGCAGGACGATCGCCGTGGCGCCGAGCACCGGGCCGACGAGCGTGGCGGGGCCGCCGAGCGTCACCATGAGAAACAGCTCCGAGGAGGCCGTCAGGTCGAGATAGGTCGGGCTCACGAACCCGTTGTAGTACGCCCAGACCACGCCGGAGACGCTCGCGAACGTACCGGCGATCACGTAGCTCAGGTAGCAGTGCAGCCACGTGTTGAACCCGAGGCTCTTCATGCGCCCCTCGTTTTCGCGAATACCGCGCAGGGTCAGACCGAAAGGCGACCTGACGATCAGCGCCATCAACGCCGCGCAGGCGCCGAACACGAGCAGCGTGACGTAATAGAACGCAACCGGTCCCGCGAACGGAAACCCCGCGTGCGCCGCGAAACTCGGAATGTCCGAAATGCCGTTGTCTCCGCCGGTCACCGGAATCCAGCGGTAGCCCAGGCCCCACAGGACCATGCCCAGCGCCAGCGTAATCATCAGGAAATACACATCGCGTACGTGCGAGAGGATCAGGCCGAACGCCGCGCTCAGCAGGGTGCCGATCAGGAGCCCGCCGGCCACGCACACCCAGAAACCGGCGCCGTACGCGGTGGCCAGCACAGCAACGGCGTAGGCCGACACGCCGAAGAACGCGGCGTGACCGAGCGACGGCAGTCCGGTGTACCCCAGCAGGATGTCCAGGCTCATCGCCAGGATGGCCAAGATGACCATCTGGGTCAGCAGGCCCACCCAGTAGGAGGAGAACAGCAAAGGGCCGGCGGAAAACACCAGGCCGAGGACAACAACGACCGCGAGCCTCCAGCCGCGCGGCGCCATGGACTCAAGACCTGAAGGCCTCCGGCCGTGGCCCGCGTCAGGCGCGGCCATACAACCCCGTGGGCCTGATCGCCAGGACGAGCACCATCGGCGCAAACAGCGTGAAGTACGACAGCTCCGGCACCAACGCCTTGCCGAAGTTGTCGATCATGCCGACGACGATGCTGCCAACGACCGCCCCTTTGAGACTCCCCATTCCGCCGACGATAACCACCACGAATGCGAGGGGCAGGAGGTCGAAATCGATGCCGGCATAGCCTCCAAGAATCGGGCCGCCCATCACGCCGCCGAACGCCGCCAGGCCCGCGCCAGCCGCAAACACGAGACCGGACAGCAAGGCCACGTTGATCCCGGTGGCCGACGCCATCTCCGGGTCGTCAACCGTCGCACGCAATCGAGCGCCGACGAGCGTCTTCTCGTTCACCATCCAGAGCGCCACGCCGACGAGCCCGGCCACGAAGATGACGAACAGCCGGTACAAGGGGAACACCACATCACCGGCTTCCATCGATCCGCTCAGCCCCGGCGGGTACTGCAGCGTAAAAGGATCGCCGCCCCAGATCATCAGCGCCGCATCCCGGAACAGCAGCGCGAAGCCCATGGTCATCATCATCTGTGGCAACGGATCGGATCCGAAGCGGCGGAGAAAGAACCGCTGCATGACAAAGCCAGCCAACCCCACGACGACAATCGCGGCGAGGGCGCCGAGCAGCAGGCTGCCGGTCCGCAGAATGACGGAGTAGGCCACGTATACGCCGAGCATGTAGAAGGAGCCGTGGGCGATGTTGACGATCCGCATCACGCCGAAGGTGAGCGTCAGCCCACTGGCGATGAGGAACAGCAGCGCCGCGGAGAACAGGCCGTTGAGTGTCTGGGTGATGAGGTACGTCATGGGCAAATAAAAGAGGGCGACTTCATGTCGCCCTCTCTACGGTTGACCGTTCGATCGGCGGTCCCGAACCCGCCAGCCTACTCTGCGATTCACGACTCGTCAATCAATTCACTTCGTGTTCGATAATGATCTTCATTCGCTGCCAGCCACTTTCGGAGCCGAGCATCCCGACAGCGGCTTTCAACTTTCCCAGAGGCATCACGTCGCTGACGAGCGGTTCGAGCTTCACCAGGCCGCGCTCGACGAGGCCGATCGCGCCCGGATAGTCTTCGCCCTTGGCGACGCGCGCGTTGATGAGCGACAACTCCTTGAAATACAGGTCGTAGAACGGCAGCGCGCCTTCCTTGGCGGTGATGATGCCGAACATCAGCACGCGGCCGCCCGACCGCGTCATGTTGATGGCCGCCGCCAACTGCGACACGACGCCGGTCGTCTCGATGACCACGTCAGGCCCACGCCCCTCGGTGGCCTCGCGCACCTTCTCCACGGCACCGTCGCCTCCTTGAATCGTCACGTCGGCGCCGAAGGTTTCCGCCAGCGCGAGCTTCTCGGCGCTGCGCGTCACGCCGATCACCGTGGCGCCACGAGCTTTCGCCAGCTGCACGTGGAGCTGCCCCGTCACGCCCAGGCCGAGCACGACGACGTACTCGCCGGGAAAGATGGCGACCTGCCGCTGCGCGTGGAGACAGGTCGTGAGCACCTGGATGATCGGCGCCGTGCGGATGCTGAGACCGTCGGACAGCTTGAAGACCTGGCTCGGCGGCGCGGCGAGGTACTCGGCGAAACCGCCGTTGGCGTCGCGCCCCAGCAGGATGCCCTTCGGGCACAGGTGCGTCTGGCCGATGCGGCAGTGGAAGCAGCTGCCGCAGTAGAGTTCAGGGTCGATGATGACCTTGTCGCCGGGGCGGAGCGCGGTGTCGCCCGCCTCCACGACCTCACCGACCATCTCATGGCCCATGATGCGCGGATAGCGGACGGGAATCGAGCCGTTGAAGATCTTGTAGTCGGTGCCGCAGATGCCGCTATGCGTCACCCGAACCAGCACCTGGCCCGGGCCGCCCGCCGGATTCGACACCTCGTCCTGAGCCAGCTCGCCCGGCGCCGTCAGGACCATGGCCTTCATGGGGCCACGACCGATGAAACGAAACTCAAGACAGCACTTCCGGATTGACGGGGTTGCGAGGCGCCTTCCCGCCGAGGATGGCCGCCACCTCCTCAGCCGCCTTCGTCTGCAGGTCCACGAGCGACTCTTCGGAGTAGAAGCTCGTGTGCGGCGTGATGATGACGTTGTCGCGGCCGTAGAGCGGCGATGACGGGCCGGGCGGCTCCTGCGCCATGACGTCGAGCGCGGCGCCGCTGATGTCGCCCGCGTCGAGCGCCGCCGCCAGCGCCGCCTCGTCGACGATCGGGCCGCGTGCGGTATTGACCAGATAGGCCGACCGCTTCATCTGCCGGAAGGCGTCGGCGTTGAACAGGCCCTTTGTCTCCGGCACGAGCGGGCTGTGGATCGAGACGTAATCGGAGGTCTTCAGCAACGTGGGGAAATCGACGCTGTCCACGCCCGCGCCGGCGAACACCTCCTTCGGCACGTACGGGTCGTACGCGATGACCTTGATCCCGAATGCCTTCGCCTTGGGCGCGACAAGCTGCGGAATCCGTCCGAACCCCATGAGGCCCAGCACGCTTCCACGCAGGCGATGGATAGGCACCACGGCCGGCATCTTCCACGTGCCGCCGTGCACCTGCGCGTTGATGAACGGAATCTTGCGCACGACGGCCAGCAGCAGCGCCATCGCGTGGTCCGAGACCTCGTCGATGCAGTAGTCTGGCACCTTGGTCACCACGATGCGCGCCTTCGTGGCTTCCGCGATGTCTATGTTGTCGACGCCGATACCCATCCGAGAGATGATCCGGCACTTCGTCAGCTGCCGGATCATGTCCCCCGTGATCTTGGCGTAGGTCACAAGGAGGGCGTCCGCGTCCTTGGCGACCTGCATGATCGCCTCTGGAGTCGGCTCCGAGGCGAGCTGCAGCTGGCCGCCAATCCTCGACACGACCCCGCGGGCGGGGTCCATGCTGGGAAAAGGGCAATCTGCGACGGCAATCTGCGGTGCCGCCATCTAACGCGCCATCGCCTCTTCCATGTGCTCCATGCGCGTGAAGATCACGGGACCTTCCTTCGTCACGAGCACGTTTTCTTCCAGGCGGCACGTCTGCGGAAGCTCCGGATGTCCTGCGAACGTCTCGATAGCGAAGTACATATGCTCCTTGATCTCCGCCGGGTACTTCAGCGAGTACGCGCGCGACATCCACATGCCCTCGTACAGCGTGATGCCGATGCTGTGCGCGAACTGCTGCAGCGTCACCGTTCCGTACTTGTCGTCGTCGTACACCGGGAAGGCCTTCGCCACGTCGGCCGATGTGTTACCGACCTGCAGCTGCGCGATGCCCGCGTACATGGAGTCGTAGACCTCGCGGTACAGGTCGATCTCCTTGCCGGTCATCTTCGCTTGCGCCCCACCATACGGTCCGGCGCACTTGAAGCAGCGCACGAAGTCGATGAAATAACCCGAGGGGCCGACGGCGTTGATGTCGACGATGACGAGGTCACCCTGGCGGATGAGCTTGTCGGTCGCCCACCGCCGGTACGGGCTGGTGTTGCCGCCGGAAGCGACGATGATGTCGTAGATGATCTCGCAGCCGCGCTCGAGCATGAACTCGTGGACTTTCGCTTCGATCTCGCGTTCGCGCACGCCCGGCTTGAGCCATTCGTACTTGATCTTCCACATCGCCGCGTCGCCGATGCTCGAGGCCTGCTTCAGCAGCTCGATCTCGTCGCGCGTCTTGACGACGCGCGCCCGCGACACCGCCGGCCAGCCGTTGACGATGTTCATGCCGAGTTTCTTGAAGGCCTCGAAGGCGGGCATGTCGAGGTTGTCGATGCCGATCTTCTCCTTCTGGACGCCGTACTCCTTGAGCACGTCCATGACGCTGTCGGCCATGCGTCCCGCCATGAAGGGCACGGCGCCCTCGGCCCACTGCCATGTAATCGCCGGACGGATGCGCCCGGCCATCCAAGGCAGGTCGATAATCGCGCACTGCATGTCGGAGCCCGCGGTCTCGAATAGCGTCGGCTCACCGGTGGTAGGCACCACGGCGTAGCGGATGTTGATGTTGTATTTCCAGTTGCCCTGGTAGGAGGCGGTCGCGTAGCGGATGTTGGCGCCGGCGAACAGCACAAGCGCTCCAAGGTCGTCGGCTTTCATCTCCGCCTGGAGCTTGACCAGCCGCTCCTTCCGCAGTCGATCTACGTCAACGCGGTACTGCCAGTCGGCGGCGGTCTGGCTGTACAGCCGGCCTGGATCGTGCTCGTGCGGCTTGCCGAGCCAGGTCAGGTCCATTCCATTGCTCTTCGTCGGGTCAACTTTGCTCATTGAACTGCTACCCCCTCCGGGCCAAACACTCCGCGGCGGTCCGCTGTCGCGGACCGTGCGGGTCACCACCGGCTAGTCGGGCCGCGCAGCGACCCGACATGGTGCGCCGGTGCATGAAAACATGTGGGAAAAAAGACTAAGTACTATACATCGCGCCTCGAAGCCTTCGCCAGTCTCAGTCTCTTCCAATGAGACATGAGCCTGAAGGGGGGATTGTTTCCAACGACACATGAGCCTGAAGGGGAGCTGGGTCGTGGATCATCGGAGGATGATCGTGACGCTCCACACCGACCGGCTACGGACCTTGCAGCACGTTCGGGAGTTCCTTGAGGGCAACCAGGAGGTCGACCTGGTCGTGGCGACTCGAGCTGCGGCCTATGGGTTCATCGAGCAGACCCTGGGCCGGTTCGACTATGTCCACCAAGGGAAGGCTGAGAAGGGTCTGCTCCGATGTTTTCTGGCCAAGGTGACCGGGCTGTCGCGCGCCCAACTCACCCGGTTGTTGGCCCAGCATCGGGTCACCGGGAGCATCGCCGACCGCCGCGGGGGGGGGTGTCAGAAATTTTGTGTGTGAGCTATTGCCGTTAGTTAGTCCCCCAGCCTGAATCGATCGCCGAACTGAATCGCGAATTGTACCCTGGCCGCCGCCCAGGCGACCGGGGGATTCTTCCACTTCGCCGTGAGATGGCGCAAGGCCAGCCAGATGAGTTTCGTGGCGGCCTCGTCGCTCGGGAAATGCCCTTTGTTCCGGATGCTCTTGCGCACGCCGCTGTGCAGGCTCTCGATCGCGTTCGTCGTGTACACGATCTTCCGCACGGCCGCGGGGAAAGCGAAGAACGGAATGATCCGGTCCCAGTGGCGCTGCCAGCTCTGGACCACGGTCGGGAAACGCCGTCCCCACTCGCCGCCTTCGAATGCGCCCAGCGCCTGTTCGGCCGTCGCGGCATCGTCGGCCTGGTAGACCGGCTTCAGAGCCTGAACCAAGGGCTTGCGGTCCTTCCAGGCCGCCAGGCGGATCGAATTCCGGATCAGGTGCACGATGCAGGTCTGCACGATCGTGTCCGGGAACACGGCGGTGATCGCGTCGGGAAATCCCTGCAGCCCATCAACGACGGCGAGCAGAATATCCTGCACTCCGCGGGCCTTGAGGTCGTTCATCACGCGCAGCCAGAACTTGGCGCCTTCGGTCTGCTCGATCCACAGGCCGAGGATGTCCTTGTGCCCGGAACACCGCACGCCGATGGCCAGGTATACGGCCTTGTTGCGTACCAGGCCCTCGTCACGGATCTTGACCCGCAGCGCATCGAAGTACACGATCGCGTAGGTCGACTCCAGCGGCCGCGCCTGCCACGCTCGAACTTCGTCGATGACCGAATCCGTCACCACCGAAACGAGGTCCGGCGAAATCGCGATGCCGTAGAGCTCGCCGACATGCGCCTGGATGTCGCGCGTGCTCATCCCCCGGGCATACAACGCGACGATCTTGTCGTCGAACCCCGGAAATCTTCGTTGATACTTCCGGATCAGGGCGGGATCGAAGCGGCCGTGTCGGTCTCGGGGAATCGACAGCACCAGCTCGCCGTCGTCGCTGAGTACCGTCTTCCGGCTCGAGCCGTTTCGATGGTTGCCGCCGTCCTGCTCGGTCTCCCCACCGAGATGCACGTCCATCTCGGCGTTCAGCATCCGTTCGGCCAACGCCCTCTTCAGATCCCCTACCAGTCCGTCGGAGCGCAACACCGTCGCGGCGTCTTGCCCCTCCAGTAGTTCATCCAGCAGCTCGGCGCTAAACCTGGTCTCTTGCTTCTCCTTCGCCATACTCGCTCCTTCCCCTTTCGGGAGTCAGCATGGCTCACAAACACAAAATTACTGACAGGCTCCCGCGGGGCGCCCCGACGGCCGTTCCCCCGCCGCTACACGAGCATCGACATCGGGCTTCTCGCCGAGCTCGACCGGCTCCACGGCACCTTGTCCGGGCCGGCCACGCGCAAGCTCTGTGCGCGCGCCTACCATCGCTTTGGCGACCGCCGGTTCGAACGCCTGGCCGGCATCTCCAACGGCCACCTCTACAACCTGCGGCACTCGACCACGTATCAACGGCGCCGCGGAACCACCTCCACCCGGACGCGCCCAGTCCAGGTCGCCATTGGCGAGCGCCGTCGGCCGACGCCGTTCGGGCGCCCCGGCTATGTCCGGGTCGATTCCGTCCACCAAGCCGATCTGGATGACCTGAAAGGCCTGTACCACGTGAACTTGGTGGACGAGGTCACCCAGTTCCAGTTCATCGGCTCGGTCGAGCACCTCCATGCCGCGTGCCTGGCGCCGGTCCTCAGCGCCCTGCTCCGAGCCTTCCCCTTCACCCTCCACGGCTTTCACTCCGACAACGGCTCGGAATACGTCAACCGCACCGTCGCCGCGCTGCTCGAAGCCCTCCACATCGACGAGTTCACCAAGTCCCGAGCCCGACACACCAACGACAACGCCCTCGTCGAGAGCAAGAACGGCTCGGTCGTCCGCAAGCACCTCGGCTACGGCCACATCCCCAGCCGCCACGCCCAACGCGTCAACGACTTCACCCAGAACGTCCTCTCGCCCTATCTCAACTTCCACCGGCCCTGCCTCTTCCCCTCCGAGACCGTCGACGCCAAGGGCCGCCGCCGCAAGCGCTACCGCGACGCCGACATCATGACGCCCTATGAGAAGCTCAAGTCGCTCCCCGAGGCCGCCGTCTACCTCACCCCGGGGACCACCTTCCAATAGCTCGACGCCGTCGCCTTCGCCCTGAGCGACAATGATGCCGCGCGCGCCCTGCACGAGGCACGCGCACGGCTATTCCGGTCTATTGACCCGGCTGCCTGACATGTCCGGCTCATCGATCCGCTTCAGGCTCATTTCTGGATTGGAAAGGACTGTCTCGGGTGCTTACCTGGCCCGGCGTCCGGCGTCTACCTGGCCTACTCGGCGCCGCCGGTGTACTCGAGGATGAAGACTCCGGCCCCGACGCGATCCGTCGCGTAGGCGAGTCCCCGGTGGTCGACCGTCACGTCGTTGATCTGAATCACCGCCGGCTGCCCTTCAGCTATCGGGTGGGACATCGCATTCGCCTTCGGAATGTAATAGCCCAGCTCCTCCATGTGGTACGGATCCGACAGATCGAGGACCCGCACGCCGGCGTTGAAGTAGGCCACCCAGGCCATCCGGTCCTCATGCCGGTTGAGACGCCCGTTCACGAACTCCGCGTGCTGATGCACCCCGAACCGCCCGCCCTTCGCGCAGAAATCGCCTACCGGCACCTCCCATTGGGACACCTGCGTCGGGTGGGTCTCGTGCGTGACGTCGAACATGTACGCCCTGGTCCGGACACCGCTCGCGCACGGCGCCATGTCCGCTGCCCCGGCCGCTTCGTCCGTCATGAAGATGTAGGTTCGCGGGAGCGCATCACCGTGGAAATTGGGCAATTGGTCGTAGACGATCGGCGTCAGCGTGTGCGGCCCGCGGTTCGGCGGATTGGTATCGTAGGACCAGACCAGCGTCGGGTTCGCCCGATCAGCGATGTCCCAGGCCCCCATCAGCCCGCTGGTATTCCTGAAGCCGATGTACAGCCGGTTGTTGACCTCGTCGATCGTCGGATGGTGCACGTACTGGCCCTGATAGAGCGCCTCGTCCTCGGTGTCCTTCATCCCCGGCAGCCAGGCCCGGCCGACGAACGTCGGGGTCGTCGGGTCCCTGAGATCCCAGATATGTAGCAGCGTATTGCGGAAGCCGGGCTCTCCGGAGGCCGTGTAGTAGTAGCCCGATTCCTCCGACCAGTAACCCTTGTGCGCGCGGATGATGAACGGCCCGCCGCAGCCGGGCCCGCACGAATTGGGGGGCGTCCCGGTGATCTCCGAGACCAGCGTGATCGCTTCCGGGTTGGTAGCCCGATCGGTCACGTCGAAGATCTGGAACCGGAAGTCTTCGCCGGTGTCAGCACTGCGGACGAGATAGTCGCGGCCGCTCGCGTCATGCGTGTAGTCGTACACGACCGACACAGAGCGGTGGTTCGCACCCGAGATCCCAGGAATGTGCCACTTGAGCGTCGGATTGGCCGGATCCGTGATGTCGAGGAGCGACGTCCCGTTGATCTCCGCCTGACCTGTAACGGAATTCATCTGGGGCTCTTCGCTGTTCGGCCGGATGTTCGGCTGATGGCCGACGTACAGCCAGTTCCCGTTCTCCGCGTCCGACCGGGTTGTCAACTGCAGTGACTGGCGTCCCTGCAGGTCGTGGTGGCCAACCAGCCGCACGTTCTGCGCACCGTCTGAGAAGGGATCCGACTCCGCCTGATCCAGCGCAGGAGCGGCAGCGCTGCAACCCACCGCCGCCACCGCCAAGAGCGATGCCATCGCCGCGATGACCGTTGTGTGAAGGATCCGTCTCGTGGTCTGACTCATCACGATCTCCTCTTCAGAACATCACCACGACGCCGGGCCCCGGCGCGCGGTCCGCGGATTCGTGTGCATGTGAGATAGCTGGCCGGATTGTAGAACGGATGCGTGTCGGGGGGACGGCAGGTCTCCGGCTCACGCCAGAACACGGCCTGCCGCGGGGCAATCAGCCGGCCCGATCAGCCGGCCGTGACCAGCTTCGGCTCCTTCGCGCGCTTCGCCTTGATGGCGGCAAACACCTTCTCCGCGGTGGCCGGCAGCGAGGTGATGCGCACGCCGACGGCATCGTGGATCGCGTTCATGATAGCCGCCGCCGTCGACACGCACGTGGGCTCGCCAACACCCTTGGCGCCGAACGGACCCGTTGGGTCGTAGTTGTCCACGATGTCGACCTCGATCTTCGGCATGTCGAGAGAGGTCGGCATGATGTAGTTGGTCAGGTTGGGATTGATCAGGCGGCCCTTGGCGTCGAACAGCATCTCTTCCTCGAGCGCGAAGCCTACCCCCATCGAGATGCCGCCCTCGACCTGGCCTTCGACCAACATCGGGTTGATAGGGGTCCCGCAGTCGTGCGAGGCGACGATGCGAAGCACTTCCACGTCGCCGGTCTCGTCGTCCACATCAACTTCGGCGATCTGCGTCGCATACACATAGGTCGCGAACGGAATGCCCTGTCCGGTTTCCGGGTCCAGTGCGACCGTCGCGGGATTGAACGTCCCGCTGCCGATCGGTGGCTGGCCGCTGACATTCCTCGCGTGGTTCGCCGCGTCGCCGATGTGCATATTGCGTTGCGGGAAACCCTTGACCTGGATCTTGTGGTCCTTGACCTCGAGCTGGTTGGGCTTTACACCCAGCAGCGGCGCGGCAACCTCGATCAGCATTTCCTTGGCCTTCTGGGCCGCGAGCCTGACAGCATTACCGGTCACGTAGGTCGTGCGGCTCGCGATGGCGCCGGTGTCCATCGGCGTCGTGTCGGTATCGGCCGACACCACGTGCACGTCGTCGGTGGCGATGCCGAGTTCCTGCGCCGCGATCTGAGCCAGGATGGTCAGGGATCCCTGGCCGGTTTCCACCGTGCCCGTGAGCAGGGTGGCAGTGCCGTCCTCATTGACTTTGACCACAGCGGCGCTCGGATTGGCGGCCACGGTGAAGCCGACCGGATACCACATGCAGGCGATGCCGCGTCCCCGTCGCTTCATGCCGACGCTCCATCTCCGTTGCCGTCGGCGTTACCACTGTCGTTCCAGCCGAAACGATCCGCGGCCTGCAACAGTGATTCCCTGACCGCGACGCTCTGCAGCGTCTGGCCGGTGGGACTGATCGAGCCGTTCTTGAGGAGGTTCATCATCCGAAGCTCCAGCGGGTCGATCTTGAGCTTGGCCGCGATGTCGTCCATCTGCGATTCGTAGGCGAAGCACACCTGTGGCGCACCGAATCCCCGCATGGCGCCGGTCATCGTCTTGTTGGTGTAGACGACGAAGGCTTCCGCGAGAAGATTGTCGATATTGTAGGGGCCCGCCGAAAGAATGCACGCCTTGCCGAGCGTCGTCTCGCTCCACGAGCAGTAGGCGCCGCCGTCGAGCACGATACGAATCTGGCGCGCCAAGAGCTTGCCCTCCTTGGTCACGCCGGTCTTGTAATCCATGATGAGCGGGTGGCGCGTTGTCGTCGAGGTGAATTCCTCGGGGCGCGTGAACGTGCACTTGACCGGCCTTCCGGTCTTCTTCGACAGCAGTGCCACCACCGGCTCCGTTGTGATCTCGTTCTTCCCGCCGAAATTGCCGCCGACGATGGTGGCGACGACACGGATGCGGCTCATCGGAACGCCCAGCGTGCGCGCGAGATCGGCGCGACCGAGCGTGATCCGTCCCAGTGTGGAATAGACGGTCACACGGCCGTTGGCATCCCAGGTGGCAAGCGAGGCGTGGGGCTCCAGAGGCACGTGCTCGACCATCTGCGTACGGTAGCTGCCCTCGAAAATATGGTCAGACTCCGCGAATCCCTTTTCAACGTCACCCTTCCGGATGGTCTTGTGCCCGTAAATGTTGGCGTTTGGCGCATGCAACCCGGGTGTTTCCAGCTTCAAAGACTCGAGGGGGTCCAGGACCGGCGTGAGTTCCTCGTACTCCACTTTGATCTTGTCGAGTGCGTCCTGGGCAATCTGCTCTGTGACGGCCGCAACGGCCGCAACGCCGTCACCAGCATGGAACACGCGTTCGTCGGCCAGTACCGGCTGGTCCTTCAACGACGGCCCGAACGAGTTGCAGGGGACGTCGCGGCCTGTAATCACAGCCGCCACCCCTGGCATCGCTTCGGCCTCTTTCGTGTCGACGCTCAGGATCCGGGCCGAGGCGATGCCGGCTCGCTTGATCTTGGCGTAGAGCATACCGGGAAGGTAAAAATCGTCGATGTACTTGGTCTGACCAAGCCCGTGCAGGCGGCAGTCAGGCCGCTGTGCCCGCTGACCGACGGCGGGGGTCTGCTGGCGGGCTTCCGGGATCAGGACTTCAAGGGGCAGGGGCACGAGCGGCGCCGCCGGCGGCGTGCGCAGCATCTCCTCCGTATCCCGCAGGGTTTCGACCGGAGCCTTCGTGACTACTGATTTCGTGTCCATGGTTCGACGTCCCTCTCCCTAGCCTACGCGGACTTGCCCACCGGCCGTTCGCTGTCCCCACGAGCGATCTCCTGGATCGCCTCGATCATCTTCGTATAGCCCGTGCACCGGCACAAGTTGCCGGCAAGCGCATCGCGGATCTCAGGAACCGTCGGATCCGGGTTCTCGTCGAGCAGCGCCTTGGCCGACAGGATGACGCCCGGCCCGCAGAAGCCGCACTGCAACGAACCCTTCTCCTCGAACGCCTTCTGGATCGGGTGCAGCCGTTCCATGGTCGCCAGCCCCTCGATGGTCAGCACGTCGCGACCGTCCGCCTGTCCGACCAGCATCAGGCATGAGTTGACCGACATGCCGTCAACAATGACCGTGCACGCGCCGCAATCACCGACGTCGCATCCGAGTTTCGCGCCGGTCAACTGGAACTCTTCGCGCAACAGCTTGAGCAGCGTCGTTTCCGGCGGCACGGAGGCCGTTCGCGTCTCGCCGTTGACAGTGAGGCTTACATTCGCCATGTCTACTTCTCCGATCGCTTTCGACGGGCCGCCTTCGTGGACCGCCCAGCCGGTGCTGCCTTGTCGGGTCGCTCCGCGACCCGACGCTGGGCCAGTTCGTACGCGCCTTCCAGCGTGCGTCTGGTGAGTACCTCGATGAGATGCAGCCGGTACCCGGCAGAGGCGCGGAAATCGGTGATCGGCTTCGCCTCCTCCGCGGCGATGCGACCCGCCTCGGCCATAGCTTCCGGCGAGATCGGCCGGCCTTCCAGGAACGCCTCGGCTGCAGACGCGTGTATCACCTTCGGCGCGACGGCGCCCAGCGCGATCCGCGGCGCCAAGAACGTCCGCTTGGCCTGGTCGACCCACAAGCTGGAGGCCACGTTGACCAGCGCCAGCGCCTGACCCTTCCGCAGACCGAACTTCAGGAAGTGCGTCGGCTTACCCAGGCTCTCCTTGGGAATGAGGATTTCCACCAGCAGCTCATCCGGCGCGAGCGCGGTCTTGCGAGGCCCGACGAAGAAATCGGCGAGTGGCATCTGCCGTCGGCCGGCGGGCCCGAGCAGAGTGACCAGCGCGTCGAGCGCAACCAGCGTGGGGCCGCTGTCCACGGATGGCACCGCGGTGACGAGATTGCCGCCCAGGGTGCCGAGATTCCTGGTCTGCACGGCACCGATCGTGTGCGCCGCGTCGACCAGAGCCGGAAACATCTCCCGAATGATCGGTGACGCCATGATCTCGGTGTGCGTCACCAGCGTGCCGATGCTGAGCCCCTCGTCCGTCTCCGTGATGCCTCTCAGGTCCTCGGCACGCGTGATGTCGACAACCACGCCAGGGATGTGGGACGAGAACTTGAGATCGGCCAGCAGATCGGTGCCGCCCGCGAGCACCTTGGCGGATGGGGCGTGCTCGGCGAGCAGCGCCACCGCGTGGCTGGAATCCTTGGCGGCAACGAATTCAAACGCTCTCATGCGGGGTCTCCGGGGTGGCCGGTGTCGGCGCAGGGCATGCGCCCCAGGAAGGTACCACGTCCGGGCGCCCAGCCGCAATCGGCACGAGGCGGCACTGGCGGTCTGACGGGCGCCTGCGAGACGGGTGGAATCATGGAGAATAGCGTGGCGTTGGCCCCCAAGGCGAAAGAGGGAAATCACGATGACTCTGTCGAAGACGCAGCTTGAGATGTGCGAGGCGAGCGCATGGGACTTCTCCGATCTCAAGGCCCTATTCCTCAACTGCACGTTGAAGCGCGCACCCGAGCTTTCCCATACTCAGGGCTTGATCGAGATCTCGAAAGCGATCATGGAGAAGAACGGAGTCTCCGTCGAGGTACTGCGACCGGTGGACCATTCGATCGCCTATGGCCTCTGGCCGGACATGTCCCAGCACGGGTGGGAGCAGGACGACTGGCCAGAGATCTACGAACGGGTCACGCGTGCTCACATCCTCGTGATCACAACTCCGATCTGGCTGGGCGAAAAATCCTCTGTATGCACCAAGGTCATCGAACGCCTGTATGCGAACTCCTCCCTCCTCAACGGCCGCGGTCAGTACGGGTACTACGGCAAGGTCGGGGGTTGTCTCATCACCGGCAACGAGGACGGCGCGAAGCACTGCGCGATGAACATCCTGTACTCCCTGCAGCACCTGGGCTACATGATTCCGCCGCAGGCCGACGCCGCCTGGCTGGGAGAAGCGGGGCCGGGGCCGTCCTATCTGGACCCCGGGTCAGGCGGGCCCGAAAACGACTTCACGAATCGGAATACGACCTTCATGACCTGGAACCTGCTGCATGTGGCCCGGATGCTGACCGACGCCGGTGGCATCCCCGCACACGGAAACCAGCGATCTGCCTGGGATGCCGGTTGTCGCTTCGACCATCCGAATCCGCTCTACAGATAGGCGACTCGGCACGATCCCTACTTCCAAGGCCCGACTCCTGAGTCTCGACTCCGGAACCTCGGCCCCTGGGCCCCCTTACGCGGGGGCGGCCGGCGCGGCCGCCGGGACCGCGGCGGGTTTACGGCGGGACTTCGGCAGCGACGCTTTCGCGGCCGGCGCGTCGTCCATCGGCAGCCGGAGGCGCCGGATGCCGTCGAACGAGTGGAGCGCGCCGGCCACGGCGCCGGCCGTCGCGACGCAGCCGATCTCGCCCACCCCCTTGGCGCCATAGCCGCCAACCTCGTCGGGCACTTCGATGAGGATCACGTCGACCTTCGGCATGTGCTTGGCCGCCACGATGCCGAGCGTACGCAGCGCCAGCGAGTCCGGCACGCCTCCGGTGGAGGTGAAGCTCTCGGACAGCGCATAGCCGAGGCCCATGTGGATGCCGCCCTCCATCTGCTCGGCACAGAGCCTCGGGTTGATCGCCCGCCCGACATCGTGGGCCGCCACGACGTGGGTGATCAGCCCCTGCTCGTCGAGGATGACGACCTGCGTGGAGTAGCTGAAGGTGAGATGCGTGTTCTTGTTCAGCACCCATTCCGGTGTGCCGGGACGGGTCGTGAAGCTCAGGACGTACTCTCCGTCGTATTCGCGGCCGACGAGCTGCTCGAGCGGCTGCTCCTCGAGGTCCGCCGCCAACTTCTGCGCCGCCGCCTTCGCCGCCGCGCAGCTCAAAGTCGTGCCGCACGAGGCCCAGGTCTCCCCGCACTTGTTGCCGAGATTCTTGTCCCAGATCACCTGCATGATGTCGGCGGGGAGGCCCGTCTCCTCGCAGACGGCCTGCAGCGTCGCCGTGAAGATCCCCTGGCCCATCTCGGTATAGCCGTTGAGAATCTCCAGCCTCGGTCCCTCCACGACGCGAATGGTGATGTAGCCGCCTTCGGTGGTCCCGTTGCCAAGCCCGGTGCTCTTGATCGCGCAACCGATGCCCTTGTATTTCGCCTTCTTGTAGACGTCCTTCACGGCCTCGAGCGACGCCGTCATCCCCCGGACGCTCTCGCGCATGACCTGGCCGGTGGCGAAGGCGTCGCCCGGATTGAGCACGTTCCGCATGCGGATATCCCAGCCATCCACGCCCACCTTCTCCGACAGGATGTCCATCACGCCTTCCATGGCGAACTGGGCCTGGTTGCTGCCGAAGCCGCGCATCGCGCCGCTGCTGGGGTTGTTGGTGTGCACGGCCTTGGACTCGACGTCGACGTTCGGCACGCGGTACGGACCGCAGGCGTGACACGCGGCACGCAGCGCGCACTTGGCGCTCGTCGTGTGGTAGCCGCCGGCATCGGCCAGAATGCGCGACCGCACGGCCAGCAGGCGCCCCTCCGCGTCGGCGCCGACGGTAAGCGTGATCGTCATCGGATGGCGCTTGACGTGGTGCTGCGTGGACTGCTCGCGCGTGAGCACGGTCTTGACCGGCCGGCCCAGCAGGTGCGCCGCGACGGCGGTCTGCGCCTGGATCGACAGTTCCTCCTTCGCGCCAAACGCGCCGCCGCTGGCCGCCAGCGCGATCTCGACGTCGTTCGGCTCGAGGTTCAACACCCTGGCAATCTGCTGCTGGTCGTAAATCGACCCCTGGCTCTCGGCATGGACCTTGATTCGCTGGCCGGCTCCTCCGCCCTGCGGAATGGCAAGGCACGCTTCCGGCTCGAGAAACGCTGGCTCGACGGCGCTCGTGGCGAATGTCTCCTCGATGACATGGGCCGCGGCCCCGAGCGCGGCATCCACATCACCGCGCGCGAAGGCGGTGACGGGCTGAAGCAGATTCGGAGCGGGGTGAAAGGTGTCAGCCGAGTGCACCTCCGGCGCGCCTGGTTTCAGCGCCTCGACGGGGTCGGTCACCGGCTCGAGGACCTCGTACTCCACCCGCACACCGGCTGCGGCCTGCCGCGCCTGAAACTGGGTATCGGCGACCACCATGGCAAGAAAGTCGGCGACGCAGCAGGTCACTTCCCCTTCGGCGACGAACACGGGTAGGTCGGGGCTGTTGAGGCCGGTGCCGCGGGATCCAGGCACGTCCGCCGCGGTGAGCACCCGCACGACCCCCGGCATCGCCCTCGCCGCGTCTGTGTGAATCTTCAACACCCTGGCGCGCGGGTGCTCGGTGAGCACCATCGCGCCATGCAGCATCCCCGGCACGCGCATGTCATCGACGAACGGCTTGTCGCCCAGCGTCTGCTCCAGCCCGCCCTGCCGCGCGACTGAATAACCAACACCGCTCTCCGACCGGTCGCTCTTGGCAAAGGCCGGGTCGCGGCTCAAGCCGAACTCTTCACCGAAGAACAGGTGGCGGCGCGGCTCATCCGGCAGGCGCCCGCCGCTGCCGGTCGCCTCCCCGGCCGTTTGAATCGCATCGATGATGCGTCCGTAGCCGGTGCAGCGGCACAGATGGCCGTCGAGCGCCTTGGCGATCGCACCGCGATCGCCGCTTTTACCATGCTCGATCAGAGAGGCAGCCCGAACGACGATCCCTGGAATACAGAAACCGCACTGCACCCCGCCTTCGAGGACGAACGCTTCCCCGATGATGCGGCGCGTCTCTTCCGGCACGCCTTCGAGCGTGACAATGTCGTGCCCCTCCATCTGTTCCGGCTTCCGCAGGCACGACAGCGCCGGCCGGCCGTCGATCTTTACGAGGCAGCAGCCGCAGGCCCCCTCGGGAGCGCATCCGTTCTTGGCGCTGACAACGCCGCACTCCTCGCGCAGCACCTCGAGCAGGTGCATGCCGGGTTCGTACGAGGCTTGCGTGGCTGTTCCGTTGAGTGTGAACTGAACTGTGGGCATGCGGGGTGACCCTGTCGATCGTAGCGTGCCGACTGAGGCAGCGCAATGTGCGACGGCCGTTCCGGCTCGACGCATCCGCCGCCACCCTTGATGCTGCGGGCCGACGGGAGGTAACATCGTACGTTCGTCAATTCTCTTCGGAGGCCACATGCAAGAACCCTGGAAAACCGACAAGTGGTTCATCAGCCCCTGGAACTATCTGCCAGAGGTGACGAAGCACGACAACTTCCCCAAGAACCTCAAGATCCACGACGTCACCTTGCGTGACGGCGAGCAGCAGACCGCCGTCGTCTTCCGCCGTGAGGAGAAGGTGGCGATCGCCAAGAAGCTCGACGCGCTCGGCGTCCCCCGTATCGAGGCCGGTATGCCTGCCGTCTCGGCGCCGGACAAGGCCGCTATTTCGGACATCGCCGCGCTGGGGCTGAAAGCCGACATCTACGGCTTCTCACGCTGTATCCCGACCGAAGTGAAAGTGATCAAGGATTGCGGCTGCAAGGGCATCGTCATCGAGATCCCAGCCAGCGATCACATGATCCAGAACGGCTACGGCTGGAAGATCGAGCGGGCAATGAAAGCCTCGATCGAGACCACGATCGCCGCCAAGGAAGCGGGCCTCTACACGGTCTTCTTCACCATCGACGCGACCCGCACGGAGCTCAACCGCTTCCTCGACATCGTCGAACAGGTGGCCACGGAAGGCCACATGGATGCGCTGACGATCGCCGACACGATGGGCGGAACCACGCCCGCCGCGGTCAGCCACGTGGTCAAGAAGGTCATCGACCGGCTCAAGAAGCCGGTGGAGATCCACTGCCACCAGGACTTCGGCCTCGGCGTCGCCAACACGATCGCCGCGCTGGCCGCAGGCGCCTCGGTTGCCCACACGACGGTCACGGGGCTCGGCGAGCGCGCCGGCAACGTGCCGATGGAAGATGTCGTCCTGTCGCTGCTGTGCCTGCACGGCAAGGATCTCGGGATCAAGACGGAGCAGTTCGTCGAGGTCTCGAAGTTCGTGATGGATCTCGCCAAGGTCTCGCAGCCGCCGAACCGGCCGATCGTCGGCAGCAGGCTCTACGACGTCGAGTCGGGCATCATCGCGGGCTGGGTCCGCCTGGCCCGCAAGGATCACCCGCTCGAGTACATCCCGTTCTCGCCGGAGCTGGTCGGCCAGACGCCGGTCAACATCGTGCTCGGCAAGAACAGCGGACCGCCCTCCATCGAAGAATGGTGCGAAAAGCTGGGTATCACCGCGACCGACGAAGAGAAGATGGCGATCCTGCAGGGCGTGAAGGCGAAGTCCTTCGAGAAGAAGGATCTGCTGACGACGGACGAGTTCAAGAAGATCGTCGACGGCGTGCTGCAGAAAGCGCCGGCGTAGAGGAAAGAGAATGTAAGGGAGATGGGCTTCAGGCTTTGGGGTAAGCCCAAGGCCTGGAGCCTATTTCGTCGCTTCCCCGCCCTCGACAATCACATTCTCGACGGTCCCCCCGCCGTTGCGGCGGAAGGCAGCCGCGGCCTGGTATTCCGGCGACTGGAAACAGGCGACACCCTGCTCCAGCGTCGGAAACTCGATGACGATGAACCGGTGAAAGTCTTCCGGTCCTTCCATGATCTGATAGCGCCCGCCGCGTGCCAGCACTTTGCCGTCGTAACGTGCAAGGATGCCCGGCACCTGATCGGTGTATTTCTTGTACGCCACCGGATCGGTGACTTTCGCGCGCGCGACCCAATACGCCGGCATTCTGGTTCTCCCGCAGGCCGTGCAGGCCCGCATCTGGCCAACTCGAACTACTGCACTTCGAAGAGGATATCGTGCCTCGCGGAGTGGCCGCCGATCGTCGTCGACGCATCCACGCGGAGCACGTACATTCCCGGATCGAGATCCCTGAGCGGAAAACTCGTCGTAAACCCGTGTGCCTGCCGGCCAGCGCCAGCTTCCACCATCCGGCTGTCCCGAGACTGGACGAGCGTCCGGCCGTCGTTCGCGTCCTGCACCGTCGTCTTGTAGTCGATGACGTGGGGCGCCCGGCTCGAGTCGTCGTATACCTCGGCGAACCAGGTGAGGGTGTCGGAGGCACTGAACGTGCGCGTTGCGACAGGCGGCGCCGGCAGCAGGCCGCTCCAATCCGCGTCCTGATTGGCAGTCGCGAACAAGTCGGCCGCGGACGAGGTGAGGAGCACCCCGCTCAGCGCAAACGGCATCTCTGAATAATCGGGCACCTCGAGGTCGTACGCCACGGTGGCGATAGCGAGCCCCGTCGTTTCATGGACCCCCACACGAATCTGGTAGCGTCCGGGCGGCAGGTCGAGTTGCGTCAGCGTGCGCACGCCGGTGCGACTGACTCGCTCGTGTGTCTCCGGCATCAGGTTCAGGTCGAATGTCTGGCGATCCCCGCCCTGCATCCGCACGCGTTCGTCAACCGCGACGATGGACACCTCGATCGACTCGGCGAAACGGCCGTCACGTTCCTCGAACCTGAGCGACGGCCCGTCGATCTCGAGGGCCACCAGCACGGACGCGTTGTCGTCACTCCCCCGCAACGGAGCGGCGAAGACCCGAAGCGGGAGGTCTCCCACCGGTATGGGCTTGCCCAGGGCGGCGGTCAGCGCCGGCGACGTGCCGAATGCTACCTCCGCCTCGCTCGGCGGTTCGATGGCCCTGGTATCGGGCGGCAGGAAACCCTTGCGCGCGCGAACCTCGAGGCCGGGCCGCTTCACGCGGACCTCGATGTCCATGAAGCGGTTACGAGACCATTCGGTCGCGTCGCTGTAGTATCCAAGGAGGTAGTAGCGGCTGTTATCGAGCACGATGCGGCCAAGCCCGCCCGCCAGATCCCCCGAGTTCACAATCGCCAGACCGCCGGTTTCCTCGGACAGTGAGAGCAGACTCTCCTGGGCGAGCAGCAGTTCATCCAGCGCGCCTCTGTACTCCCCCCACCCGAGCTGCGGATAATCCGACGACCCGGTTACTTCCATCATCTCGCCAAAATTGCTCAACCCGCGGGGATCGATGCCGTAGACGTTGACGTTGGCGCGCTGCGCGGCGGCGGTTGCCTCCCTCGTGTCGGCGATCACCGACGAGGCCTCCCGGCCAAGGTAGAACGGCTGGTAGATGTCGTAGTCGAAGCCCTCGCTGAAGAACAGCAGCGCCTTCCGGCGTCCCTGCACGTCGGCCAGCCACTCGGAAATGTTCTCAATCGACTGCAGGGCACGGCGGACGTTGAACGCCCTCTGCTGGTCGAGCGGATCCACGATCGCTTGCGCGTCCTGGAAACCCTCGACCGTACGGATCGGCGTCGGGTTACCACGTTCGTCCTCGGTGGGAAGGCCAGCCCGCCGCACATGCAATGCCAGCTTCTCCACGCCGGCCGACGGCAGCTTCCGGCCCTGGAAACGATCGATGGCTGCGGTCAGGAGCCGGCGGCTGCTGGTCAGCTCCTGCGCCGATTCCCGGCGTCCGCTCGTGAAGAGGACGGCGGCGAGGTCGCCCACGCCCAGGTATTCGTCGATGAACCCTCTGGCCACCTCGCGCACATTGTTCGTGCGCGTCACGTAGGTGTGGAGATCGTCGAGCAGCAGGATGTACAGGCGCCCGTCGAAGGTGCGCGTGGTGGCGCGCACGTCCGGTTCGATCGGCGCGTCGGCGTTCCTCGGCGTGAAGGGCCGTTCGATCGGCACGTCGATGAGAGAAAATACCGCCGGCGCCTGCAGCCGCCCGTCCTCGTAGATCTCGAAATCATCCGCCGTCAGGCCCCTGACGAATGCCCCATCCTCGTCGGTCACGATGGCATGCACCTCGACGAAGTTGATCTCGGTCCTGAAGGTGACCGCCGGTTCCTGGCCCGCGTCCGCCGGCTGTGCCGGCGGCTGCTGGGCGACGACGATGCCGGCGCCGATGATACCGGCGCTGATCAGCGTAATCGGCAACAGAAGCAAGTGTTGACGCATGGGGTGTCCTCTCGTCATCCGCGTGTCTACGCGTCTTCTTCGTAGTCTAGCCGTTGACGCTGTCTTCGGTCGAGGGCTAGACTCCCCCCATTCAAGCAACATGCCGGATTCCTCCGCCCAGGTGGCGGGTGGTTCTGGGCCCGAGCGTCTCCGGCTACCGAGATGAGAGGACATCGATGCGGATAAGAGCAGCGCTCATTACCGGCGTCACAGCAGCGTTCGCGGCGGCGTTGGCGACAGGGTGCGGGGGCGCGGGCGACCCGGGGGCCGTACAGGAACAGGCGCCCCCGGCTACGGGATTCGCCGCCGTGCCCTCCGAGAGGGGCGGCGTGGACCTCACGGGCCCGTATGAGGTCGTGGCCGACTGGCCGAAACCGTTGTCGAACCTGCCGGGGCACGAGAACTGGACGTGGGGCTCGTCGCAAGGCGTCTTCGCCGAAAGTCCGGACCGCGTCTTCATGGTGCAGCGCGGCGAGCTGCCGGCGATGTCCCGGCCGGCCGGCCGGGCCGTTCCGGAGATCGGGCCGAGCCTCTCCTTCCCGGTCGGCCAGGTGCCGTTCCGCAATGCCTCGCAGGGGCCGGCGTCGAGCCCGCCCGGCGCGGGCGCGCCCGGCGCCGACCCGGACGATCCCGCGCAGGCCTGGCGGGGCCGGATGGGCGTCGACGCCCGATGGGAGCACACGATCGTCGTCTTCAACGCCGAGGGAGACATGATCGAGGACTGGACGCAGTGGGACGAGATGCTGAAGCGGCCGCACGCGGTGTACATCAATCCCTACGATCCGGAAAAGAACGTCTGGATCGTGGACGATCACAACCACGCGGTGTTCAAGTTCTCGCCCGACGGCTCCGAGCTCCTGCAGACGATCGGCACCCCCGGCGAGGTGGGCGCGGATGACACGCACTTCAACCGGCCGACGTTCCTCACGTGGCTCCCGGACGGCAGCCTCTTCGTGGCCGACGGCTACAACGGGACCCGCGTCGCGAAGTTCGACAGCGACGGCAACTTCGTGCTGGCGTGGGGCGAGCCGGGTGAGCGCGAGCCTGGACGCAACGAGACGAGGCCAGGCTACTTCAACACGGTGCATGGCATCGCCGCCGACCCCGAGACGGGGCGCGTCTATGTCAGCGACCGTTCCAACGGCCGCATCCAGGTGTTCGACGAGGACGGGACGTTCGTCGACCAGTGGCCGGTGGGCGCTCGAACCGGCCTGCAGTTCCTGATTATCCCCGCCGATCGGTCAGGCGTCTGGGGATTCACGAACACGGCCAACAGGATCGTGAAATGGGGTCTCGACGGCACTCTGCTGTACGCGTGGGGAGCGCTTGGCGATTTCCCGGGCGGCTTTCTCAACATGCACGGCGCCAGCGTCGATCAGGAAGGCAGCCTCTACGTCGTGGAGGTCGGCGGCGGCCGGATACAGAAGTTCAGACCGAGAGCGGGCGCCAATCCCGCGTACCTCGTCGGCCCGCCGGTCTATGCGGCGTGGCAGTAGGAGACGCCGAGAACCGGTTTCATGACCTCCAGGCGGGTCCTGACCGCGGACAGCCGCGACGAGGTCATGAAACGGTCTCTTAGTACTACTTTGTCAGATTTGCAGTTTGACGTCTTTGAGCTTGAGCATCCACTTCAGGTAGTGCGGTTGCGTCATGAAGAAATGGGCGGTCAGCACTTCCTGGATGATGGCGCGGACGCGCGGCAGCGTGAGATGTGTCTGTCCCCGTCGGCGGCGTTCCATCTGGAGAAAGCTGTAGGCGAGGGCGGTCAGCGCCACGTGACGTTGCCAGCCCGGCAGGCTGCGGCCTTCGAAGTGGTCGAGCCCAATCTCGTCCTTGAGCTCCTGGTATTGCTGCTCGATCGCCCAGCGCTGATGCGCGAGGCGCACGAGGCCGCGCAGCGCGGTGGTGGCGGGCAGATCGACCAAGTAGTACTTGGTGACAGGCGTTGCGCCGAGGTCGCGTTGACACAACAACCACACCTCGGGGGCGAGCCGTCGGCCCTCGCGCCAGTCGTGGGCGGGCGTGACCCGTACGGCACAGAAGCGGGCGCGCCACGGGGGATGCGTGCCGTTGCGCCACGACACGAGCCGCCACTGGCGAGGCGCTTGCGTGGCGGCCCAGGCCCGCGCTTCGACGGTCTGTGTACCGACCGGTAGGCCGTGCCGCGTGCGCGGACGGCCGCGGCCCGTCGGCGGCGGCGGCGTCTCGAGGGCCGGCGTTCCACGGAAGACCTTGAGATCGGACGACACCCCCAACGCGTAGGACAGTTTGGCCCGATGCAGCGTTCGCCGCCGCGTGGCGTTGTCGCCGAACTCGGCATCCCCCAACACGGCGGTCACCGTCACGCCCGCGGCGCGTACTTGTCGCAGCAGCGTGAGGGCCAATTGCCACTTGGGCTGAAAGCGCACGCCGGCGGGAATGCGGGCGCGGGTCCGTTGGGCAGCGGTGAGCCACGTCTCCGGCAGATAGAGCTGCGCGCCCAGCATCCAGGCGCGCGTCCCCGTCCACAGGGCCACCGTGACGGCCGTTTGGCAGTTCGCGATTTTCCCGCGTGCCCCGCAGTATTGCCGCGCCACGCCGACCGACGCGGTCCCTTGCTTGGGAAAACTGGTGCCGTCGAGGATCAACACGCCGGTCCGCTCCGGGACCCGCGCCCGCAGCTGCTTCCACACCGTCTCGGCGTCCCACGGCGCATGCGTGATGAAGTGCTGGAACGCCTGATAGGTCCCGGGGTCGCTCAACCGCGCCCACATCGCCTCCATGGACTTGCGGCAACTGTCGTTGAGCAACCCGGCGACGTAGCGCCGCAACGCGCCGCGTTGACTGGCGCGCCCGAAGCCGGCCTCGAACGGCTCCAGCCAGGCCAGCAACCGACGGAGCCACGCGGTCGCGGTGTGATCGAGCACCGCACGGCAGCGTATCGAACTCGCGGAATTTGTACAATGCCCTCAAAAGTGATCACTCTCGAATCCACTCGGCAATTCGTCAATCTGACAAAGTAGTATTAGCAGCCCGCGGTGAAAGTCCGGTGCCGCACCGAGACGAGCGCCGCGCCTTTCCGCGTATGCTGTTGATACGATTCGCGAACTAGCCGCCGTTCTCGCGGCGGGCATTCACTTCTTCAATGATCTCTATCCACAGTGCCAGCGTGAGGTCTTCGCGCTGCGGGTTTCCTAAGATGGGTCGCAGTTCTTTGTCGTAGCGGTCTCGGAGCAGCGCAGGGTCTAGACCCGGTCTCTCGGCAATCCGCATTAGATCTTCTCGATCGCGGTCACTATTGCGCTCAAGCTTTGCAAGCATGAGGTCGTGGCGCTCGAGTCCTCGGAGGCGCAGGTTGCGGTAGCCCTCCGAAGGCATATCAATAGACGTCACGGCTCAGCGTATCCGCACTAACACTTGTCAAGAGATTCCAACGCACGCCTTCCGCTGAACGGTGCGTGTCCAACCATCGTCGTTCGGCCCCGGTCAATGCATCGCCTGCGAAGGCATCCTCTTTCTCAAGACGCGAATTCTGAAGCATGTGTGCCCATGTGCGGAGAGTCGTCGCTGCGGTCACATTGTTCTGACGTTCCGCGAGTTCCAGAGCAACGGTCACAACAAACCCTAGACGGTTCTGCAAGTCGTGCTGTTTCGCTTCACGCAACAGCCACTGCCAATCGAGATCGTGATAGCGCATGAGCACCCAGGGCAAAGCCTCGACAACCCAAGCTTCAACGTTGTTGGCTCGCAGGGCACGAACAACCACTTCGGCTGGGTTCAGCCGATGGCGATATCGCAAGTGCGCAAATCCTGGATACCCCAAGGTGCCCAAGGCTCCAGCGACTCGGTCGGGTGATAGCGGGGTAGAGCTCGTCACCGGTAGCCGAGTCGGTGGCAATCCAAGGACAGACACGAGCTTCGGCGCAAGGCGACGAGGCACGGAGCGGCGTTTCGACTCCAGAAGGGACACGTATCCCTGTGATACTCCCAGCTTTCTGGAGAGGTCGGTTTGTGTCCAGCCCTTGGCTTTCCGTCCCTGTCGCATGTCAACAGCAGTCACAAGTGAGTCTCCTTCTAAGGTGTCCGACCTGAATATTATTACATCATATGTAATATTTCAAGTTTGCAACGCTGCGTGAGTTAGAGCCTGTAAGGAAATAACTGCTTGCACTGTTGATCGGCGAGTAGTACGCTGCGCCCGTGGAGGTGGCCACCCTGCGGGCAAAGCATGCAGCGCTGGCGCCCGTGCTCACGGAGCGATCGCGCCGGGTGTGGGCGGCGACTGAGGCCCAGGCGATCGGTTATGGCGGCACGGCGCTGGTCGCCCGAGCCACGGGTATCGCGACATCGACCATCCAGCGCGGTTTGCGTGAATTGACGGCGGACGAGCCGCTCGCGGGCGGCCGGACGCGAAGGGCGGGCGGCGGCCGCAAGCGCGCGATCGATCTCGACGCGACGCTGCTGCGCGATTTGGATGCGTTGGTTGAGCCGACCGCCCCCGGCGATCCCGACTCGCCGCTGCGGTGGACGTGCCAGAGCGCACGGACGTTGGCGGTGGCGCTCGACGGTCTGGGCCACCGCGTCAGCCACACGGTGGTCGCCGAGTTGTTGCACGGACTGGGCTACAGCCTGCAGGGCAACGCCAAGACTCGTGAGGGCCGCCAGCATGTCGATCGGGACGCGCAGTTTCGGTACATCGCCCGGCGCGTGCGACGCGCGCAACGGCAACAGCAGCCGACGATTTCGGTGGACACCAAGAAGAAGGAGCTGGTCGGCGCGTTCAAGAACGCGGGCCGCACCTGGCGCCCGGCGAAGACGCCGCAGCGGGTACAGGTCCACGACTTCGTGATCCCGGCCACCGCCACCACGGGCGGGAAGGCCATTCCGTATGGCATCTACGATCTGCATCGCAACGAAGGCTGGGTGCGTGTCGGGATCGATCACGACACCGCGAGCTTCGCGGTACGGTCGATCCAGCGTTGGTGGCAGCACATGGGTCGCCCGGCGTATCGACAAGCCCAGTCGCTGTTGATCACGGCGGATGCAGGCGGGAGCAACGGGGCGCGCCTCCGGTTGTGGAAGTGGGAACTGCCGCGTCTGGCCAATCGGACGGGCTTGGTGATCACGGTCTGTCACTTTCCGCCGGGTACGAGCAAGTGGAACAAGATCGAGCATCGGGTGTTCTCGCACATCGCGATGAATTGGCGCGGCACCCCACTCGTCGACTTGGCCACGATCGTGAGCCTCATTGGCTCGACGCACAGTCGGTCCGGACTCCGCGTTCGGTCGGAACTCGACCGCGGCCCATACCCGGGTGGCCTCACCGTCACCGATGCGCAGCTGGCGACGGTACGCCTCGAGCGGCATCGCTTTCACGGCGACTGGAACTACACGATCCATCCCGCTGCTCCGAGAACACAAAAGTCAGTAATTGTCTGACAAGCCCTTAGTTAAGTATTTACGCATCAACATGTTATGGTATTTCCTTCCGAGTATGGCTGAACGGGTATGTCGCGCTCGCGCTGGTGCTGTCGGTGGTGGTCGTCGTCGTGGTCGCCGTCGTCCCCGATTTCCAGATGGCTGATGGGCCAGCGTCGATCAAGAGGGCAACCTGTACGTCGTGGAGGTCGGCGGCGGCCGGATACAGAAGTTCAGACCGAGAGCGGGCGCCAATCCCGCGTACCTCGTCGGCCCGCCGGTCTATGCGGCGTGGCAGTAGGAGAGGCCTAGTAGCGGTTTCACAGCCTCCAGGCGGGTCCTGACCGCGGACAGCCCCATTCGTGCTCGGCGCCGAAAGCACGCGTCACGGGCGTGGCGCCTGCGGCGCGAACGGGGCGGCCCCGTCCGCGGCCACCCGCGACGAGGCGATGAAACCGCTACTAGAGACTCAAAGACTGTTAAAGGCTCAGAGGCTCCCTACTGCGTCCCCCCGGCGAACATCTGTGCGAAGGGCTCGTGCGGCCCCGGCGCGCCGTGGATTCCCACGTGCCGGGCGACGTCGAGATTCAGCCGGCGGATGTTGTTCATGAGGCTCGTCATCCCGGGGCTCGGCTGCCTGGCCGGCGCGTTCGGCCCGGGCGGCGTATACAGGTCCGCGTTCACAAGGATCTTCTCAGTCGGAAGGTAGGCCACCAGCATCCCCACGGCGTGAGGATTGCCGGCCACCGGGTGCAACTCCAGCGTGCGAACGCCGTCGCTGATGACATATCGCCGGTTCACCGGTTCCACCGGGACCGGGCGGCGGCTGACGGTAAACATCGGCGCGAACGTCGCCAGTCTGTCGGGCTGCAGCGTGCGCGGCATCGGACTGAACATGACGCTGCTGTAAAGCTCCAAATTCGCTGGCGTGGCCACGACGATGGCCCCCTGAGACACGTACGTCCGAAGGCCGCCGGAGTGATCGAAATGGTGATGGGTGTTCACCACGTAGCGGATCACCTTGTCCGGCACGAGCGCCTGGACGGCGTCGATTACCGCGAGCGACCGCTCTTCGTTGAGCGGCGCCTCGATCACAGTCACAAAGTCCTCGAACTCGACCGCCACGCTGTTATGCGAGCCGCCCCCGACGAGCCACACACCTTCCGCAAGCTCCTGCGTCGCCACGCGTACGGGCGGCACGGTCGCCGTGCGCACAGCGTCGGGCACCGCGACGGGCGGCACCGCCACGTTCGCCGTGACGTCGGTGATCTCAATCTCGATGGAATTGTGCGCCGGGTTGAACGTCGGATCCCCGGTATGCACGTGCACCAGCGCCGGGAATCTGATCCCGCCGAAATCCTTGTACTCGGTGTAGCGGAACTCGTAGAGCGTGTCTCCGTAGAACGGCGTGGGAATCATGGTCGTCACGAGCTCGACCTCGTTCCGGTCGTTGATCGTGCCGTTGACCCGGTACTTGCCCAGGACCATTACGGAGACGACGGTCGCCTCGCGTCCGTTGCCCGTGAGCCCGCCGTTCGACGGGCCGGCGAAGGTCTGCGTGATGGCGTTCACCGGGTTGCTCGCCATTGCCGCCTTGAGGAAGCCGTGCGGCGTCATGACGATGTCGAGCTGCCGCAGCTCGGCGACCGGGATGCCGGCCAGGTATTGGCCGGGCTGGGGCACCACCCTGGTCCCATCCATGTTCCAGGCGTAGGCGCCGCTCAGGAGCGCGACCGTCCGCGGCTCGCCCTGCAACGGCGTGAAGCCGCCGCCCCGCGGCGGGAAGTCGCCCTGCCGGCGGGTGTATTCCTCGCGCGACGTCCCGGCGTCGTAGTCGATGACTTTGGTGTAGGTCGGCACCTCGAACCGCGGCCAGTCGTTTGTCAGGGCGTAGCTCTGACCGACGGCCGCCGTCCAGCCGGCGCCCGACATCTGGATGGTCTTCAGGTCCGTGGCGCCCATGGCGGTCGCCGCGGCCTCCACGACGCTTCTGGCGTCCTGTGCGGAGGCGGTGCCCCACGCCAGACCCAGCAGCACGACGAGTACGTGTGACACTCGCTTCATAACAGCCCTCCTCACGGGACGCGATTGTAAGCCATCCCGGGGTGCCACCGGGTATAATCTCGCGCCTGGCGGGGATTGTCGCGAGAGGCCCGTCGGGCGCCAGAAATTCGCGATTGGTGATTTGGGATTTGGAGTTGGTGGATACATGACGCATAACAGGTTGACACGACGTTCGTTCATGGCCGGCGCGGCGCTCGGCTCGGCCTCGCTGCTCGCCCGACCGCTCTCCAGCTTCGGCGCAGCCACCCGGCAGGGTGCCGCCGAGTTCAGCTTCATCCAGTACCACAACCAGACGGCGGCCAGCTTTCTGCACAAACGGATCTCGGACATGTGGACGGCCATCCGGACCGAGACCGATGGGCGCGTCGAGGGGCAGGTGTTTCCGCTCAACAACAAGGTGCAGGGAAGCGACCCGGCCGCGCTCAAGATGCTGGTCGCGGGCGAGATCCAGTTCTTCACGCTCATGGGCGGCGTCATGAGCCAGGTCGTGCCCGCGGGCGACGTGCAGCAGGTGCCGTTTGCCTTCCGGTCCGCTGAACACGCGCATGAGGCGATGGATGGCGCGCTCGGCGCCTACATCCGGGAAGAGATGGCCGCCAAGGGCATCCACGGGTTCCCGGTGGGCGCCTTCGACAACGGCATGCGGCAGGTCACTGCCGTCACCCGGCCGGTCGTGGTGCCCGCGGACCTCGAGGGCATGAGGATGCGCGTGCCGAACGGACCGTTATTCAGAGACCTGTTCCAGACGCTGGGCGCGGTGCCGGTCACGATCAACAGCATCGACATTTACGCGGCGCTCCAGGATGGCCGGGCCGACGCGCAGGAGAATCCGCTGGCGCTCGTCGATTCGTTCAGGCTCTACGAGGTCGTGAGGTACATCAGCATGACCAGTCACATGTGGTCGGGTTTCAACCAGATGGCGCACCTGCCGACGTGGCAGCGCCTTCCAGCCGACATCCAGGAGGTCATCGAGCGGAACGTCGCGCAGGCGGTCCGCCTCCAGCGGCAGGACCAGGCGGAAGCCAACGGCAGCCTCCGGCCGGAACTCATCGAGCGCGGGCTCGTGTTCAACGACGTCGATCCGGCGCCCTTCCGCAAGCAGCTCTCGGGCTTTTACAAGACGTGGAGGGAGACACTGGGAGAAAAGTGCTGGTCGCTGCTGGAAGAGGCCTCCGGAAACGCGCTCGTGTGACACGGGCAGAACTGGTTAACCGCCTCTAGCTCCGCCCTGTCGGGTGTGCGGTCAACAGAAAAAAAGGGCCGGGCAGGAGATCACCTGCCCGGCCCATAGAGGGTTCGAAAGAGCCTGTCGCCTAGAACGCTACGCGGAACCCGAGCTGCATCGTGAACGGCTGGTAGGCGATGTTCCTGCTCTGCTGCGGCGTCCCGATCGCCTCACGGGCTTCTTCTTCGGTTTCAAAGCTTCCGAAGTTCGCCCGGTTGAACACGTTGAACATCTCGAGGATGCCGTCGATCTGCACCCTGTCCAGCGGAAGCCGCTGCGAGAGCCGGATGTCCACGCGGTGGAGCTGCTCGCCGACGAAGGAGGCACGCTGGATGATCGTGCCGTTCTCGCGCCGACGGTCGGAGAAGGCCTGGTTACTCGCGCGGTCCCAGAACTCGCAGCCGCAGGTGATGTCGTCCCGCTCACCCGAGCCGAAGAAATAGAGCCCGCTCAGCTGGAAGCCACCCCCCACGTCGACGATGCTGTTGAAGACCACCCGATGCCGCTGGTCGGTCGGCCCCAGCGAGTACGAATCTCCGATGTCGTCAGGTACGGCGACGCCGACCTCCTGGAGGCCGCTCAACGGCTTCGGATCCCCGGTGCGGTACCAGGACTATAGTATACGTGGCCGAAGCCTGCCACCGGTTGCTGAGCCGCTTCCGGAAGGCGGTCTGCAGCCCATGGTAGTTGGACCAGCCCCTCATCGGGTACATGCCGATCGACTCCCAGAGCGGGTTGAGCCGGTCGTTTCTGAACCCGAACGGCTCGCCGGCCTCGTTGAACTTCACGTTGATATTGTCGAAGATGAGCTTTTCGTTGAGGCCGTGGCTGTACACGTAGTCCGCCTCGATCGACACGTCGCTACCCAGCTGTCGCTGGAAACCGATCGAGGTCTGTACCTTCTGCGTGATGCCGTCGAGACCCGGCGGCGGGGCCAGCTCCGGGGCGGCGCGTTCCCGACACCCGGCCGCACCACCGTTCTTGTGGCAGAAGTCTGCATCTATTTCCTCGTAGGTCGGGAACGGCCCGTTGAACGGGTTCGACGCGAAGTCCGCCCGGCCGTCGTAGGGGAACTGGATTACCGAGATCAACCCCGGCTGGCTCGGCCAGAGCAGCCCCGCGAGGATGACGTCGGAATAGTAGATCCCCCCGCCGCCGCGTATCACCGTATTCTCGTCCGCCTGGTACGCAAAGCCCAGCCGCGGCTGGATGTTATTGGTATCCTGCGGACGCCCGGCCGCCTGCCATGGCTCGAGCTCGGCCTGCTGTGCGAACGCATTCCAGAGCAGGTCGTAGCGCAGCCCGAGGTTCAGTGTCAGATTATCGGAGACGTGCCAGTCGTCCTGCACCCACAGCCCCGTCTTGTGCATGTTGTGCGGGACGAGCCACACGCCTGGCACTGAGGTGACGCCGATCTGGTAGCGCTGGATGGTGTTCCCGGGAATCAAATCCAGGTTCCAGGTGTCGGCGTTCGTGAAGTCCGGAAAAATCGCCGCCATCTCTTCATTGCCGAAACCGCTGGGGAGGCTTGCGCCCCTAGCAAAGATCCGGCCCATGCAGCGCGAGCAGTTGTTCGTGACCGAGTCGTCGAGCAGGTACTCGCCCCCGACCTTCAGGTCGTGGCGCCCGCCCGCGTCGTACGAGAACGTGAAGTCGTCGCGGATAAAGTAGGTATCCTGTTCCCGGAACCGCGGATGGTTCGAGTTGCCGCTGACGCTGAAGCCCCTGAAGAAGACCCGAGGCGACCCTGTCGTGATGCCAAAGGGTGCCTGCCAGTGGTTCGACCACGTCGTGCGGGGGATGTCGCCATGCTTGTAGTTGGCGAACCCGGCCTTGATCTCGTTGAACGCGCGGTTGCTGATGACCTGTGTGAGTGAGGCCATGTACGCTTTCGTCTCCTCTTTGTTCTCGGCCGCCGACGTCGGGGCGCTCCTGCTGCTCCCGTTGCCAAACGGGGTAAGAGCAAGCGACGCGTTCCCCTTCATCATCAGACGCAGGTTCGAAGTGATCTGGTAGTCGATCCGCCCGCCCCCGAGTTTTACGTTGCGGTCGCCTGTCAGCGTGGTATTGAACACGTCGTACGGCGTGTTCCAGATGCTGGTTTTCGGCTCCATCTCGTATTCAAAGTTGCCGAAGAAGTGCACCCTGTCCCGCACGAGCGGGCCGCCGGAGGTAAAGCTGTACTGCGAAATATCGATCGGTTGCACCCTCTCCAGCACATGATCTTCCTTGTTGAAACGATCTCTGCGGAAGTAGCCGCTGGCCAGGCCCGTGAACGCGTTGGTGCCCGACTTGCTGATCGCGTTGACCTGCACGCCCGACGACCGGCCCTGGGCGGCGTCGAAACGGTTCGAGATGAACTGGAACTCCGCGATCGAATCACGGTTGAATCGGGACTGGGACCCGGTCCCCAGGTTATTGGTCACCTGCTGCCCGTCCATGTTGAGCTGATATTCCCGGTTGTCGTGGCGCGAGTCCTGCACGGGCGCGGCGCCGATCGAGTTCGTCCGGTTCCCCGGCGCCAGCAGCGCAAGCGTCGTCCAGCCGCGTCCCGAAACCGGCAGCTCCTGCATCTGCTGCGCGTCGATGTTGCCGCCCAAGTCGGACGAGGCGACGTCAAGCAGCGGCGCCTCCCCGGTGACCGTCACCGTCTCCTGGAGCGTCGACACCTCCATCTCCAGGTCCATGTTGACCGTCTGGCCGACCTGAATCTGAATACCGGTCCGCTCGAGGGTGTTGAACCCCGGGAGCGCCGCCGTCACGGTGAAGCCGCCGATACGCACAGGAAGGGAGTAGCGCCCGGTTCCGTCGGTCACCGACTCGAAGGTGTTCCCCGTGTCTACGTGCACGGCCACGACCGTCACGCCGGGCAGCACGCCGCCGGTCGTGTCGGTGATCGTGCCGCCTATCGTAGCTTCCTGCGCGTACGCCCCTAGCCCGCATTATTCACGAGTGACTGAGTTGCTCGTCGTGCAGGCGTTTTCGAGTGTGATGACGCAGATGGACGCTGGCGTCATGACGATTGAGGCGATGAGACGGCCGGTCGGTTGAGGCCACGGGGCCGGGGACCGGATCGGCGTGGTCGGGGGCGACACCTCCGGCGCGAGGACCGCGTGGTGGCGATGGCAGGAACGGGTTACGCGGGGGCGGCGCCGAGCGCGCGGGCGAGACGCGCCCACGAGACGGCGTCGGGATGGGATCGCGGGAAATGCAGGACGATCCGGCGGACCGACCGCACGACCTGCACCTCGATCGTGATCAGCGCCTGCCGCAGCCGAGGGACTTGCGCCCCGCGGAGCGCGGTCCGGTCCGCATGGAGTTGCAGTTCTTGGAAGAGGACGAACGCGGCCGCCGTCAAGGTGACGCGCAACTGATTGGCCCAGAAGCGCGTACAGCTGGTGCGCCCGAAGGCGAGGGCGTGTTTCAGTTCCTTGAAGCGATTCTCACTGTCGCCGCGGGCGCAATACACGTGGGTGTAGATCCACTCCGGCGTTTGGCGCAGATTCGTGATGACGAAACGCGGGTTATCGCGCGGCACTCGTCCGTGGTGCCACACCACTTCGGCTTTGATAATGGTGCGCCGGGGCACCGCCCAGGTGCCCGCCTGATACGCCGCCTCCGCATAGGCAGTCGCGGTCTCTTGGGTCGTGGCGACGACCGCCCGGAGCGGCGCGACCGCCGGCTCGGCGTGCCGCGTGAGGACCGCGTTGTTCCCCATGGCGACGACATACTCGACCCCGGCCGCCTCCAGGTGGTCAAAAATCTCCGGCGTAGCGAAGCCCCCATCCAGCCGCACGCGGAGCCGGGCACGGGGAAAGGCGCGTCAGAGTTTCGGGAGCAGCCGCTTCAGCAGCCCCACCGCGCCAGCCGTCCCCGCCGCGTTGCCCGGGCGGAGGATCGCGGCGACGAGGTACTGCCGTGCCTCATCGTCAAAGGTCAGGCTCGCCACGAGTGGCAAGTAGCACCAGTGATCATAGAAGCCATTGAAGAAGGTGAGTTGCTGCGCGCCGTGGGTCTCGTCTTCGGTGACATCGAGGTCGATCGTGATCAGGCGAGCGCCCCGTCGCCGGCGGCGATGGCGGGCCAGCACCCGGTCGGCGAGCGCGTCGCTCATGGCGCGCAGCATCCGCGGGGCCGCCGTGCGCTCGAACCGCGAGATCGTCGGCTGCGACGCCAAGCGGCCGCCCTCGATCGGGTCGCGCCCCAGCAACAGTTTGTGGATCGGATCGTCGGCGAGTCGGTCAGCGTCATTGCCATCGGGATGGCCACACGCGATCGCGAAGACACGTTGCGCGATCAGATCGCTCACCCCGTGCGTCACGCGCGCCGACGCGCGCGCGTCGGGGACCGTCGCCGTGAGGGCGGCCAGCAGGCCGAGCCGTTGATCGGCGGCTTTAAGCAGCACCGCGCCGCCGTCCGAACTCGCGTGAGGCTGATCGAACGTCGCCATCACGGGTCGGTCGAGCAGATCAGGAAACAGAACAGTCTGTGTTATCGTTTCGTCGTTCAAACCAAGCGCCTCCGTCGTGGAAAAGGTCCATCAGCACGGCCTTTGTACCACGGGGAGGCGTTTGTGTTTCTACGCGATCGCGATCGTTGATGAATTATTCAGGCTAGGGGCAACGCGAGAAGCGCACCAATCATGAAGACGAGAAGCCGTCCAGGTCTACGCGATTTCATGGAACCTCCTCCTGAACCAATGGCCTAACCTTTGGCCACACGGTGAGAACAACAACTCGGAGCGTTGAACCAGGGGTCCACCACTTGGACCGAACGCTAGCTGATGAGCCCGGGTGCCGTTAACGGGTAAAAACCGGTATGCCCCACCCATGGAGTGCACACGTTTGCCAGAACCGTGCCCGTTTGTCCTTGCGAAATCGCTAGAGAAAACGCCGTTCCGGCGGGCCGAATCCATCCAGATGGATCGCCGGCTTCGGGGATCCGAAGTCGAGCCCGATCCGGATGTCCCTGGCGAAAAATTCGGCCATGCTAGTATCCGGCGCGTACAAGGCGATTCAGGGCATCGTTTCCGGGCCGTGGATCCAACCTAACTAGGTGTATCCAAACTACTAAAGCGTTTTTCATGACCGTGTGGCGGCCGCGTACCCGCAGTGCCGAACATAGTTGCGGCATTCGTCAGGGCTGAAGTGCGCCAAGCACTCGCCGAGGAACGGCCAGAGCGTCTCGGTGCTGCGACAGCGAGCGGTGCGAACGAGGGCCTTGAGCTTCGCGAAGCAGAGCTCGATGGGATTGAGGTCCGGGCTGTAGGGTGGCAAGTACCAGAGGGTGGCCCCGGCGGCCTGGATGGCGCGTTGGATGCCGGCGACCTTGTGGGCCCCGAGATTGTCGGCAATGACGATGTCGCCGGGCTGCAGGGTCGGCACCAGGATCTGTTCGATGTAGGCGCGGAAGCTCTCGCCATCGATCGCGCCGTCGAAGACCCCCGGTGCGGTCAGCCCCGTGACCCGCAACGCGGCGAGAAACGTGCTGGTCTGCCAGCGCCCGCAGGGGGCGTGGTCGTGGACGCGCGCGCCGCGCGGTGCCCGGCCGTACCGCCGAAGCAGATTGGTGGTGCTGCCGGTTTCGTCCAGAAACACGAGGTGGGCGACATCCCAGGTCGGCGCCGCCGCGTGCCACGCGACCCGCGCGGCCGCGACGTCAGGCCGATCGTGTTCGGACGGGCGGACCGTTTTTTTTAACGGTCAGGCCGAGGGCCCGCACGGCGCGCCAGACCGTCGGCACACTCGCGGGCGTGGCGAGGGCGTCCTTCAGCTCAGCCAGCGTGCGATCCGGTTGCGCCGCAATCAGCGCGGCCAAGGTGTGTAGGTGCGGCTCAAGCATGCAGCGCCGTCCATGTCGCTGGACGCGAGGTGCCACCTCGCCCGTGTCGCGCCGCCGCTGTTTCAGTAGCCGCACCCACGACCCGCTCACGCGGTACTTCGCCGCCACCTCGGCCGCCTTCATCCCGGCATCGCTGTCGAGGAGCGCCCGCTCTCGCAGATCCATCGAATAGACACGCATCGGGCCTCCTGCATCGGTGCGCGCAGAAGTACCACGACCGCCCCAGGTAGTACAAGGCCTATTTGAAAAGCGCTTTAAGAGGAGATTTCCGTACCGATGGGCTGGGAGTGGTCGGTCTTTCTGCTAACGCTATGGGTCGCGGTCGCGACGATCGTGGTCCTGCGCGGCCGGTTCAGGTTTGCGCTGGCCGTGCTCGCCCTAGGCTTCGTGACGACGGAGGGGGCGGCGCTGTGGAGGGAGGCTCGCAACGAGCAGTCACAGCAAGTGGAAGCGTTTCGCGCCTACCTGCCGGAGGAAGGCGGTACGGAAGGCTACGTGTCATCGGATGCGTGTCGAGCGTGCCATCCCTCTCAGTACGAGAGCTGGCACCGAACGTACCACCGCACGATGACGCAGGTGGCGTCGCCGGAAACCGTCAAAGCCCCGTTTGTGGGCTTGCTCAATTACCAGGGGCAGGGTTACGAGCTCTTCACGCAGGGACCGGAATACTGGGTCAACATGCCGGATCTCGAGCGCGCGGAGCCGGGGCGGGCCGCGCCACGGGTCAACCGGAGAGTGGGCCTGGTCACGGGCTCGCACCACATGCAGGCATTCTGGCTTTCCGATGGCCCCGGTAACCTGCAGCTCAATTTTCCGTTCACCTTTTTGTTGGAGGATCAGAGATGGGTCCCGCGGAGTGACGTCTTCCTCGCGCGCTTCGAGCAGGACCCTCAGGTCTGGAACTACAACTGCAGCCTGTGCCACACCACGCGGCCTCAGCCGCGGCCGCAGGGTAGTTTGGAGAACGCTGATAGCCGCGTGGCTGAAATAGGCATCGGCTGTGAGTCCTGCCACGGACCAGGAGAAGCGCACGTGCAGGCCAACTCCAACCCGTTCCGACGGTTGCCCCGCCGCTGGAACGGCGAGGCGGACCCGACGATCGTCAATCCAGCCACGCTGTCACCGGTTCGCTCCGCGGAGGTATGCGGCCAGTGCCACGGCATCTGGAGTCCGGTTCAATCCGACGAGGTAGTCGCCGCCCAAGGTCCCGACTACCGTCCTGGTCAGGAGATGGAGGAGACGTTACACCTGATGCGACCTCGACAGATCGCGTCGCAACCCCGCCTCCAGGAGCTGCTGAAAGTCTTTCCGGATTACGTTCGGGAACGATACTGGTCCGACGGAATCGTCCGCGTGTCGGGGCGTGATTACAACGGGCTTATCGAGTCGGCCTGTTTTCAGAGCGGAACGCTGTCCTGTCTTTCTTGTCATTCGATGCACGAGAGCGATCCGGTGAACCAGCTCACTCCGGCAACGGAAGGGAACGAGGCCTGTCTTCAATGTCACGACTCGTATCGAGACCGAATCGAGGCGCACACATTTCACCCTGAAGACTCCGCCGGGAGCACCTGTTACAACTGTCACATGCCGCGCACGGTCTATGGGCTCCTGAAATCCATCAGAAGTCACTACATCGACAGCCCGGACGCCGAGCAGAGCAGCAGTGTCGGCAGGCCGAACGGTTGCAATCTCTGCCACCTGGACAAGAGTCACGAGTGGACGGCGAATTATCTTACCGAGTGGTACGGCTATCCCTCAGTCGAGCTTCCCGCCGAGGAGACGTCGACCTCTGCGTCGCTCCTTCAGCTGCTTCGAGGTGATGCAGGCCAGCGCGCGCTCATTGCCTCGCACATGGGCTGGGAGCCGGCTCAGGAGGCCTCGGGGACCGATTGGGTTGCCCCGTTCCTGGCGGAGCTGTTGGAGGATGAGTACTCCGCCGTTCGCTACATCGCGGGACGGTCGCTGCAGCGATTGCCGGGATATGAAGCGTTTGAGTATGACTACCTCGGCTCGAGGCTGTCTCAAGATGAGGCGAAGGCACGCGCCCTGGATCTGTGGAGGACCACCCAGTCCAGTCCCGGAAGAATCATCGGGCGCGAACTCCTGATCGAGCCCTCCGGCAACCTGATGGAGGATGAAATCCGCCGATTGATACGCGAGCGGGATCCACGGCCGTTGTATCTCGCGGAGTGATATCGGGATAGACGCGGATGGCGAGCAGTGACAAGTCTTCCTCTGCCGACCGGGCGCTCGGGCTGTGGCACCGGCACATGCGGATTGGGTGGTGGTCGCTGTTCGCGTTCGCCGGTCTCGGGCTGTTCCTCGACGCGCTGCATGGTCTGAAAATCGGCTGGTACCTGAACGTCGACACCGAGACCCGCCGTCTGATGTGGACGCTGGCCCACGCTCACGGAACTCTACTGTCGCTGGTGCACCTTGGTTTTGCCGCGGCGGTCCTGCGCATGCCTGACTGGAAGCCCTCGCGGAGAGAGACAGCATCGGCCTGTCTGGTGGGCGCCACGATTCTCATGCCCATAGGGTTCTTCCTGGGAGGCGTCACGATCTACGCTGGCGATCCGGGTGTCGGATCGCTCCTCGTTCCACCCGGAGGGCTGCTGCTTCTGTTCGCGCTGCTGCTGACTGCATTGGCAGTGCGACGACCACCGGACGGCTCGGTGGAGAACGCCGAGGGTCTCTCGGAAGGCGGAAAGAAAAAACTCCGGCGCAGGCCATGAGGGCTCTTTCCAGCAACGTTCCTCCGGCGCCCGAATCCTAGAACGGCTGGAGATACGGTCGGTTCTGCAGGTAGAGCTGTAGGCGCCGGCGAATCTGCGTAGCCAGCTCGGTTTGCTCGAGCGCCACGGCGCGATCGACGGCGGCTCGCGCCGTCTCCACGGCCTGACCGAATCGACCCGCAGCCGCATAGGCGGCGGCCAGGACGTCAAGGGGCTGTGGCTCCTGACGGCCGGTCAGTCTGGCCGCGCGCTCGGCCAGACTGACCGCCTCCAGCGGATCGCGCACACGGGGATCGGGATAGGTGGCCAGCATCCAGGCCAGGCCGCCCAGAGATGCCGGCCAGTCGGGCCGCACCTCGAGCGCTCGTCGAAAATGGCCGAGCGCGTCAACCGGCCTGCGCTGAGCGGCGAACGTGAGGGCAAGGTTGTAGTGCGCGTTCGGATCGTCCGGCCGTCCTTCCAGCACCAGGAGAAACTCGCTGATCGCGTCGTCCGACCTCCCCAGTTCCGCCAGCGCCACACCCAGAGCGCGGTGCGTCTCGACATCGTCCGGGCGGCGTTCCAAGGCCTGGCGATAGGTGCTGATGGCCTCGTCGAGCTGGCCCATCGACCGCAGGACGACCCCCAGGTTACGCCGCGCGCCGACATCGTCGGGATCGAGCTGCACGACCCAGCGATAGTGCGCCGCCGCTGTCGCCAACCTTCCAAGGGAATGAAGCACGCCGCCGAGGTTGTTGTGCGCCTCGACGCGGTCGGGCTCGATCTCGACCGCCCGGGCGAGGTGGGCGGCCGCTTCCTCGAGCCTGCCGAGCCGCGCCAGAACGGTTCCGAAGCTGTAGTGTCCGTCGCCGAACTCGGGGTTGAGGCGGACCGACTCCTCGAAATGCGGAACCGCCTCCTCGTGCCTGCCGAGACCGTAGTGGCGAAGCCCCAGGGCGTTATGGCTTTCGTAGTCACCGGGATCGTCCCGGATCATCTTCTCGTAGCCGGCGATTTCCACCTGCACCGCCGCGCGCGCGAAATCGTCCCTGAGGGCGACACGATCGTCCGGGTCGCTCGGCAGCACCTGCAACATCAGCTGCGCCATCTCGTCGCTCGACCGTGGACCGAAGACGACGCGCCTCGGAGGCCTGGACGGGTTGCGGGCGTTCCCGGCGGAGTTGTCGAAGAGGTAGCGCATCACGAGCGTGGTGCCCCTCGGGAGGTGGACCGGCGCCGCGAACTCGTAGACATCCTGCCAGTCGAACTCCCAATCCGGGATATGAATGAGCGGCTCGGTGGTGCCGTCGGGCAGCGTCGCGAACGCCTCCATGTCCTTCCCCAGGTAGTGGGCGTGTGGGGACACGCGGAGGGCGTCGACGTCGACCGGCAGCGTGTAGGTCGCTTCGACGAGATGCTCCGGTTCGCCGGCCGCAATATCGATCGTCCTCGAATCGAGCACGAGGACGACCGGCGCGCGCGTCGGCGGCGCGTCGGAGAAATAGAACCCGAACGCGGCCTGTAGCGCTTCGGGGCGCCCAGCCGGCAGCAGGTGCGTCTGCAGCACCAGATCGGTGCCAGGTTCCAGCGACCACGACAGATCTTCCGGCCCGAGGGACGGCATCTTGCCGGCCGCCCATCCAAGGAAATGGCCGTCCGGAAACTCGGCGCCATCGAGGAGCATGCCGTCGTAGCCGGGATCCGGGTCTTCTTCCTCCAGCTCCCGCGACGTCCCTGTCCGGTCCATCATGATGCGGGCATGGTGAACAACGCCGCCACTGCCCGGCCGAAACTCCACAGACCGGACGTACCGTCTCCCGGCCACCGGGATCGGCATCGAGAAGTTGCGGTAGATGTCTTCGCCATCGGCGGGCACCGCGAACGGCGCCGGCATCGTGACGACCAGGTCGGGCTCGCCGAGCTGCCAGCCGTCGGGCCAGGTGGGCAGCGGCGGCAGGTCCGCGGGATTTCCCTCGAGCGCGCCTTCTTCCGCCCAGCGCTCGATACGCGCAATCTCGTCGTCGGTGAGCCGCCGCTCGCCGGCGAACTCGCCGTAGCCCGGCTCCGGTTTCCATGGCGGCATGGAACGGCTCGCCGTCGCCGTGACGAGCTGGCGAGCGCGAGGGCTCACGTCCTCGTAGGTCAGCACGCTGAACGGGGCCACGCCGCCCGGGCGGTGACAGGCCGCGCACTCGTCGAACAGGATCGGTGCGATGTCCCTGGTGAAGGTGAGGGGATCGACCTGGCCGCGCACCGAAGCGTCGCCCCGCGTCACGCCGATCACGATCACGACGCCGACCACGGCGCCGATCGCGGTCGCAAGCGCGAGGCGCGACACAACCGAGGCACCGCTGCCGGGCTGAGGTGAAGCGATCACGCTGTCTTTGCGCACGCCGTCTTTAACTCTACCGTCCCAAGAACCGGTTTCATAACCTCGTCCCGGGTGGCCGCGGACGGGGCTGTCCGCGGTCAAGACCCGCCTGGAGGTGATGAAACGTGGCCGCAAAAAAAAGAGCTGGTGGAGGCATGTGCCTCCACCAGCTCGGTAATTCTGGCCCGCTCATTTCAAGAGCCGGCCATAGTCAGAGTCTTAGAACTCGAAACGGGTGCCGACCTTCCACAGCCGGCCGATCCAGGTCTCCGAGACGCCGCGCCCGACGCCCAGGGTCCGCCCGAATCTCGCACCGGGTGAATCGCTCGTGCCGCTGCGCTGGTCCTCGATGTTGTCGATGTTGAAGAGGTTGTAGATGTCGAACGAGACCTTCCACCGCGCGCCCCTCGGGAGGTCGAAGTACTTCCCGATGCTCATGTCGACCTGCGTCTTGCGGGGCTGACTCACGGACCCGAAGTCATTCAGGTTTATGTTGACCGATTCGGTCCGGCTCAGGCCGGCGGCGGAGAAGACGCCACGCGGCGGACTCCAAGTGTACTGGATGAAGGAGCCCGGGTAGCTTTGCACCACGCCCGAGAGCTGGACGCCGTACGGCAGCGGATAGTTTGCTGCGACCTTGGCCAGGTGGGTCCAGGGGAGCCCGCCTTCACTGTCGTCACAGAAGCGGAAGGTGTTCGGGTTGCTCGGAGAGTCGCACTCCTTGACGACCCGTTTCTCCAGGTTGTAGGCGCCGAAGACCGCGCCCCCGCCCGGGATCCGCGCGTTCCAGCCAAGCTCGAAGCCGTTGTAGGTGTTCCCGCGGTCGCTGCCGGACGAGTTGGTGCGGAGGACATCCCGCTGGCCCCGCGTGTTGGCGTTCCGGTTGTAGATGGTGATCGTGTCGTTGAACCCACTGAAGTCGTCCACATCCGGGCAGCAGACGCCCGCAACGGCCGAGCCCAGCGGATTCGGTACCGTGAACGACGTCCAGTCGCTCAGCGTCAGCGCCCGGTTGTTGATGAGCAGCTCGTCAAACCACTGCCGGTGGTAGTAGTTGACGTTGATCCTCACGCCCGTCGTGACTTCGCGCTCGATGCCGACGTTCATCAGCCAGTTACCCGGGCGCTGAAGATCCGGTTCGGCCGTGTCGGTGGCCCGGGTGGTGACGAAATCCCGGTTGGGCGGCCCGATCTCCCAGTCCTGCGCGATGTTGTCGCCGTTGGTCCCGTACGGGTCGAGGCCCGAGCAGGTCGACGATGCCGGCAGATAGGTGCAGTCGTCCCAGTCCCGGTTGTCCCTGAGGCCCGCTCGGGGCCCGCCCTGCGTGCCCATCAGGTTGAAGTCGTCCACCAGCGCCGTCGTGTAGGGGCGCATGTACTTGCCGACGCTGAACTTGATCGCGGTGCTCGCGTCGCCGAGCACGTCGTAGACAAAGCCCAGGCGCGGCGCGTAATCCACCCACGCGTTGATTGGGGTGACGTCGGGGAAGTCACGTGCGGGCACGAAGCGTCCCGCGGGCGAACTCGTCCCGACCGTCGACGCCTGGAACATCTCCAACCGGAGGCCGAGACTCAGCGACAGGCGGTCCCTCGTCCAGGTGTCCTGCCCGTAGATGCCGATGTCGTAATCGAACTTGTTGTTGAGTTCGATCGGCGTGTTGGAGACCTCCACCCTGTCTGGAACACCGTTGCGATAGTGCATCTCCATGTCGCCGTTCCGGTCGTTCGGCACACGGAACGTCCCGCTGGACCACTGGACCCCGAACTTGAGCTGGTGCGTGCCGGTGACATACGAGAGCGCCGCCGAACTCGCCAGGCGCTCGGGGTACTCCCCCCCTCGCTGCGCGGACGCGCCCCAGGCGGTGCGCCGTGTGAGATCTTCTCTCCTCACGACCTGGTACCACGGATCGACGGCACCCCCGTTAGCCCCCTGGTTCGAGGCGCCCGAGAAACAGGGCGTCACGAAGCAGGTTTCCATGTTCGCCGGACGGGACTGCAAGATCCCCCCATTCGGGAGAATGTCGGTGATGAAGTTCGACTCGGTCTGATGCGGCTGGAAGAGGTGCTGGTTCATGCCCGAGAACCCGACCTCGAGCAGCGCGCGGTCGCTGAGCGTCGAGGTCCACTTCGCCACGTACGCATTGTCGAGCGCCGACTCCCAGTAGGCCGACGCATCCTCGATGCGGACGCCGGAGTTCGTGCCGAGGTGGGGCTGCGTCCGCCACATCTGGTCATAGTGGAAGCTGAGCCTGTTCGATGAGTTGGCCTGGTAGGTGAGGCGGCCCGTGAGGTTCTTCTGGGTCTGCTCCTGGACGCCCGCGCGGCTCTCATCCGGTGTCACCCCGCCCAGCGCGCTATTGCCATAGAAGTCGGCCAGGCCAGCACCGGCGATCGGGTTGTTGTAGACCACGTTGGGAGCGACGAGATCGACGTTGGAGCTGCGCGTGCCGGCGAAGAACCAGAGTCTGTCCTGCACGATCGGTCCGCTCACGTAGCCGTTGATGTCGTTGATCCGTTCGATCCCCGAGGTTCGGGTCACGCCGCGAGCCTTGAGCTCATCGGTGAGGTTGTCGCTCAGCATTTTGCCGCCGAACGCGTCGGCGTCCATGCCTTCGGCCAACAGGGCCCCCGAGAAGGTGTTGCCGCCGCTGCGCCCGATCATGTTGACGCGGACGCCGCCCCTCGAGGTGTCGGCGCCGATGCCGCTGGTCTGATAGGTGACCTCCTCGTTCGCGGAGTCGTTCATGTAGTGCATCCGGCGCCCGTCGCTGCCGACGCCGTTGATGATCTGCCCGTCGATCTCGAACGTCGTCTCCACCTGATCGGACCCGTGCGCCGTCATGTAGATCTGGTTGCCGGCCGTTCGGTGTCCGCCCACGTCCGGGTCGCTCATCGCGATGCCCGGCACCAGCTGGGCCATCGCCTGGATCGTCCGGCCCGACGGCACGTTGTTCATGATCTCGCGGTCTAGCCGCTGGGTCTGTGCCGTCTGCTGCACATCGACCACGGCCGACTCGCCCGTGACGGTCACGGTCTCCTGGATGCCGCTGAGGGGCAGTTCGACGTCGAGGTCCATGGTGAAGTCGGCCACCAGCGGGAGCTCGTCGCGGATCAGCGTGGCGAAGCCCGGCAGGGTGAAGGTGACCGAGTAGGTGCCCGGGCGCAGATCAACGAACGTGTACCGGCCCGCGCCGTCGGTGACCTGCAGGCGGCAGGCTTCGATCAGGGCTGGGCTGCAGCCCTCAACGGTCACGCCCGGCAGCGCGCCGCCGGTGTCGTCAACGACCTGGCCCGCGATCGTGCTCTGCGCGGACGCGGCCGCCGGCATGAACGCGACGCACGCCAGCGCCATCAGCGCCATTCTCAAGAATCGACTACAACTCATGAACAACCTCCCCCAAAATCCAGGGCAATAACAAAATTCAACAACGAACCAGCGAACCGAAGATGGGCGGCCGCAGCCAGCCAGGAGTCAAACAGGCCCGCAGCGGCCGCGTAGGTTCAACCCGTGATTATCGGCCGCGTCTATCCATGTTGTCAAGGCCCAGTCTCTTCCAATGAGACATGAGCCTGAAGGGGGGATTGTTTCCAACGACACATGAGCCTGAAGGGGAGCTGGGTCGTGGATCATCGGAGGATGATCGTGACGCTCCACACCGACCGGCTACGGACCTTGCAGCACGTTCGGGAGTTCCTTGAGGGCAACCAGGAGGTCGACCTGGTCGTGGCGACTCGAGCTGCGGCCTATGGGTTCATCGAGCAGACCCTGGGCCGGTTCGACTATGTCCACCAAGGGAAGGCTGAGAAGGGTCTGCTCCGATGTTTTCTGGCCAAGGTGACCGGGCTGTCGCGCGCCCAACTCACCCGGTTGTTGGCCCAGCATGGGGGTGTCAGAAATTTTGTGTGTGAGCTATTGCCGTTAGTTAGTCCCCCAGCCTGAATCGATCGCCGAACTGAATCGCGAATTGTACCCTGGCCGCCGCCCAGGCGACCGGGGGATTCTTCCACTTCGCCGTGAGATGGCGCAAGGCCAGCCAGATGAGTTTCGTGGCGGCCTCGTCGCTCGGGAAATGCCCTTTGTTCCGGATGCTCTTGCGCACGCCGCTGTGCAGGCTCTCGATCGCGTTCGTCGTGTACACGATCTTCCGCACGGCCGCGGGGAAAGCGAAGAACGGAATGATCCGGTCCCAGTGGCGCTGCCAGCTCTGGACCACGGTCGGGAAACGCCGTCCCCACTCGCCGCCTTCGAATGCGCCCAGCGCCTGTTCGGCCGTCGCGGCATCGTCGGCCTGGTAGACCGGCTTCAGAGCCTGAACCAAGGGCTTGCGGTCCTTCCAGGCCGCCAGGCGGATCGAATTCCGGATCAGGTGCACGATGCAGGTCTGCACGATCGTGTCCGGGAACACGGCGGTGATCGCGTCGGGAAATCCCTGCAGCCCATCAACGACGGCGAGCAGAATATCCTGCACTCCGCGGGCCTTGAGGTCGTTCATCACGCGCAGCCAGAACTTGGCGCCTTCGGTCTGCTCGATCCACAGGCCGAGGATGTCCTTGTGCCCGGAACACCGCACGCCGATGGCCAGGTATACGGCCTTGTTGCGTACCAGGCCCTCGTCACGGATCTTGACCCGCAGCGCATCGAAGTACACGATCGCGTAGGTCGACTCCAGCGGCCGCGCCTGCCACGCTCGAACTTCGTCGATGACCGAATCCGTCACCACCGAAACGAGGTCCGGCGAAATCGCGATGCCGTAGAGCTCGCCGACATGCGCCTGGATGTCGCGCGTGCTCATCCCCCGGGCATACAACGCGACGATCTTGTCGTCGAACCCCGGAAATCTTCGTTGATACTTCCGGATCAGGGCGGGATCGAAGCGGCCGTGTCGGTCTCGGGGAATCGACAGCACCAGCTCGCCGTCGTCGCTGAGTACCGTCTTCCGGCTCGAGCCGTTTCGATGGTTGCCGCCGTCCTGCTCGGTCTCCCCACCGAGATGCACGTCCATCTCGGCGTTCAGCATCCGTTCGGCCAACGCCCTCTTCAGATCCCCTACCAGTCCGTCGGAGCGCAACACCGTCGCGGCGTCTTGCCCCTCCAGTAGTTCATCCAGCAGCTCGGCGCTAAACCTGGTCTCTTGCTTCTCCTTCGCCATACTCGCTCCTTCCCCTTTCGGGAGTCAGCATGGCTCACAAACACAAAATTACTGACAGGCTCCCCAGCATCGGGTCACCGGGAGCATCGCCGACCGCCGCGGGGCGCCCCGACGGCCGTTCCCCCGCCGCTACACGAGCATCGACATCGGGCTTCTCGCCGAGCTCGACCGGCTCCACGGCACCTTGTCCGGGCCGGCCACGCGCAAGCTCTGTGCGCGCGCCTACCATCGCTTTGGCGACCGCCGGTTCGAACGCCTGGCCGGCATCTCCAACGGCCACCTCTACAACCTGCGGCACTCGACCACGTATCAACGGCGCCGCGGAACCACCTCCACCCGGACGCGCCCAGTCCAGGTCGCCATTGGCGAGCGCCGTCGGCCGACGCCGTTCGGGCGCCCCGGCTATGTCCGGGTCGATTCCGTCCACCAAGCCGATCTGGATGACCTGAAAGGCCTGTACCACGTGAACTTGGTGGACGAGGTCACCCAGTTCCAGTGCATCGGCTCGGTCGAGCACCTCCATGCCGCGTGCCTGGCGCCGGTCCTCAGCGCCCTGCTCCGAGCCTTCCCCTTCACCCTCCACGGCTTTCACTCCGACAACGGCTCGGAATACGTCAACCGCACCGTCGCCGCGCTGCTCGAAGCCCTCCACATCGACGAGTTCACCAAGTCCCGAGCCCGACACACCAACGACAACGCCCTCGTCGAGAGCAAGAACGGCTCGGTCGTCCGCAAGCACCTCGGCTACGGCCACATCCCCAGCCGCCACGCCCAACGCGTCAACGACTTCACCCAGAACGTCCTCTCGCCCTATCTCAACTTCCACCGGCCCTGCTTCTTCCCCTCCGAGACCGTCGACGCCAAGGGCCGCCGCCGCAAGCGCTACCGCGACGCCGACATCATGACGCCCTATGAGAAGCTCAAGTCGCTCCCCGAGGCCGCCGTCTACCTCACCCCGGGGACCACCTTCCAATAGCTCGACGCCGTCGCCTTCGCCCTGAGCGACAATGATGCCGCGCGCGCCCTGCACGAGGCACGCGCACGGCTATTCCGGTCTATTGACCCGGCTGCCTGACATGTCCGGCTCATCGATCCGCTTCAGGCTCATTTCTGGATTGGAAAGGACTGGCAGCGGCCAAAGACGGAAACGAGCAGCCGGCAGCGGCGATAGACGGAAAGAGCAGCCGGTAGGGGTTACACGCCAGAACTATGCCGCGTCGTCTCACCCTCAGTCGTTAGTAAAACCGCCATGTCCAGCCTGATCCACGGTCCCGAATCCATTCAACCGTATCGGTGTCTACGGGGATCCGAACGCGAGTAGCACGTTGCCCGGCGTTCCGTTTCCAAGGCCGACGTATCCAGAGCCGGCAAACAGCATCCCCCCCGCCACGGTCGGTCCCGGCGCCCCCATGGAGCCCCCTTTGGCGGCAACCTCATTGACCGTCGCGAACTCGCGCAGCATGTCGAACATCCAGATCTCTCGGCCGGTGTCCGACGCAAACGCGCGCAGCGTGCCATCCTGCCCGCCGGCGAACAGGACGCCGGGGATCGCGGTCAGTGCCGCCGTGAATCCGCGCCGGGGCCCCTCGGGAGGCGCTGGGGGCGCGGGCAACGACCACTTCGGCCGACCGGTGGCCGGATCGAGCGCCGCCAGCACACCGTTGTCCAGCCCGAAGTAGGCTGTCCGGTCGTCGGCGGCCCCGCCGAACAGAATCTCCGCGGCGCCGACCGTGTCCACGAGCAACGCCTTCCAGACGAGCGCCCCCTGCCGATCGGGATCGTGCGCAAAGACCTGGCCGCTCTTCTGCCCGGCCAGCAGCACCCGCCGGCCGTCCGGCAACGTCAGGAGCATCGGCGACGCGCCGAAGTCGAAGTCGGGGCCGAGATTCTTCGGGCAGTTCTCGGTTGGCTCCCGGGCACAGTTGGTCAGCCAGGCGTCGTTCTCGAAATCCTGCACCGACCAGAGCACCTCACCGGTATCCATGTGGATGGCCATCACGGCGTCGGTGGTCCTGGCCGCCGGCTCCGTGTAGGCATCGCCGGTGGCCACGTACACCGCGCGGTTGCGCGGATCGATGGTTGGCGCGTGCCAGATCGCCGCTCCAGATCCGGTCCAGAGCTGCGTACCGGCCGTGTTCTTTCTGGAGCGCGTCGGCGGGTCCGCAATCGCGTACGTCTTCCAGATCTGCCTGCCCGTGGCGGCGTCGAGGGCGACGATGCTCCCGCGGAACGTGCAGCAGGGGTAGTTGAGGCTGCTGCCCGCCGCCTCCTCGCGCGAGGACACCGGCACGTAGAGCCGGCCCTCGTGCAACGTGGGAGCGCCGGTGACGACGGCGAGTGGATGCGCGTCCACGTTGACTTTCCACCTGAGCTCACCGGTCGAGGCATCCACGGCGTAGACGTTGGCGCGGATGTCGCCGAAGTAGGCGGTATGCCGCGCGGGCTGCCCGCTGACAACACGGGCGCCAGCGGGGCCGACGCTGACAGGACCGACGCTGATGGCATTACGCACGCCTGTCTCCGCGAGGAAGGACCAGTGGACGCATCCGGTCGCGGCATCCAGCGAGTACACGTAGCCCGTGTCAACGCCGACGAAGACGCGGCCGCCCGCTACCGTCGGCTGACCATAGACCGACGAAACGCCTGGAAATCCGAACGCCCACTTCAGCGTCAGCCGTGGCACGGCGGCGGGTGACAGGCCGGCCGCTCTCTGAAAGCGCGCGTTCGTCGCATCGGGTCCCCACCCGTTCCAGGCCGGCATGGCGGAGAGATCGCCGATGGCGGGACTGGCCGCACAGCGGTTCGGCATCCGGCGCGCGTTGCCGGCCGCGGGGTCCCCAAGCTTACGGCCGCTCATGAACTCGGCCATGGCGCGCTTCACCTCGTCCGGTACGCCCTCGACGTGTACGCGCATCGCCCCTGTCGTGATCGCCTGCAGGATCGTCTCGGGGGCCATCTGCCGCAGCGTGGCGGGCTCGGGCGCGCCCTCGACGTCGGGCGCCCGATCCGCGCCTGGGTCCCGGTGACAGTTGGCGCAGCTCTGGTCGATCAGCCGGATGACGCGAGACGCCGTTTGCCCTGAGGCGACATCCACTCCCGCCAGAGACAGCGCCAGCACCGCACTCGCGATCGTCAAGAGTCGTGACATCGAAAGCCTCAGCAGCAGGCCCGCCCACGGCAGGCTCGAAAAACGAAACCCGCCGGCGGGTGCCGGCGGGTCAGATGGTCGACGTGAGCCGCGCGCGGTCGATCGCTGCGCGGATCGCGCGTCCTAGCGCGTCGGGGCAATCTCCCGTGTGAAACCGGGAAGGCTCCCCGCGCCATACTGGTTGTTTTCCTGGCAGATGTACTCCAGCAGCTCGTCCCCAGGCGGGCTCAACCTGGCCGTGAACGTCACCTCGAACGGCCTGGTGTACGCCCCGAGGTCATCGATGGTGACCTTGTTTTCCATGGTCCCGAGGTCGAGGCGCGTCCAGCGTTCGATCGTGTGCAACTGCTCGGTGTGCGGGAAACCGCGGCGATCGAACCAGAACTTGTCGTTGTAGCCGACGGTGTCGATCACCAGCGTGTCGTCTTCCCAGTGGCCGATCGAGTGCCCCATCCAGGTCGGGTCGACGAACTCGGGGTGCTCGCGGCCATCCATGAAGATCTGCCGGTAGGTATGGATGTTCCCCTCGATGAGGATGAACATGTGGGTGGCAGCCTTGTGCGTATAGTTCCCGACGAACCGGTACGGAAACGGCGTCACGCGCGGCACGCCCATCGGCAGGCAGATGTTGTGCGGCTCCATAGTCACATCCCGCGAGTCCATGAGCGTCTTCGCCCAAGGCAACAGCAGGGCAACCAGCTCACCCTCCTCCATACCTCCCTGCCCTTCGAGGTCCTGCGTAGGTCCGCCACGGGTCCAGACGCCGTCGTACAGGTTCACCGACCCATCGGGTAGCCGGGGGATCGGGCCTTCGAGCGGACCGTCGCGCTTGGCGGCGGTGACGTTTCGGGTCTCCGGGTCGGCCTGAGCAAAGGCCGGCTGCGTGGGCAACGACAGCATCGCCGCGGTGACCGCGGAGATGACGAAAAGCTTTCTCACGTGACCTCTCCTCAAATCCCTAGCGTTGTCCTCAGTGTCGTCCTCGGTGTCGCTGCCACCCGGTATTACTCGCTATTCGTTCACAGCTATTCGTTTATGCCTCTGAGCACGGCGCGGCCGTCTGCCGTCATGATCGACCGTGCATTGATCATCTTCGCGCCGGACCTGGCCAGGTTCCCTTCAACCGTCAGCACGTCGCCCACAGCGACTGTCCTGCTCGTCCAGCCCTGTCGCACCAGCGCGCTTCTCGCCGTCAGTTCCATGTTCCAGTTGACGACGGTCCCGTCCGCCTCTTCGACATCGATGTAGAGGCGGGCATGCGGATTCGTCCATTCGACCTTCGTCACGGTGCCGCTCATCGTGACCAATCCCCCGTCATATTCCGCCCCGACGGCGTGATGGGCGACGACCGGCACCGCCAGGCACACCAAGGCAAGGCCGGCAACCAGGACCGCAAGCTTCGTTCTCATTTCACTACCTCCAAGCGCAATTGGCTCGACCAACTCAACACCTCGAACCCGCACACAGCAGGGCAGCGTATGATGGCCGCGCTTCCGGAATATTGTCAAGACGGGCGGCTCCCAGGCCAAGAGCTACGGAGCCGGGTACGGATCCGGCCTTCCGAACCTTTCCGGGTCGATCTGGACGTTCGGCCGCACCTCGGTCAGTTCAAACCTGTTCTGTCCGTTGGTCCAGGTGACGAGCACGCCAAACGGCACCTGGACGCCGGCAACCTCGCGGTAATCCGAGTAGTCAGTCTGCGTGGGTATCGTGCCGACCGGCGTGCGGGTCCAGCGTACCGTCCGCACCAGCAATCCAGCCTCGTCGATGTACAGGTTGACGGGGAGCTCCCCGGGGTTCGTTCCCTGCAGGATCTGCACCTCGCGATCGTCGATGACCGTGTTGCCGACCTGCCACTGGCTGTACGCCTCCTGGATCCCTGCTGGAAAACCCACGAGGCCGTCGAACCGGGCACCGGCCAGATTCCCTCCGGTGAAGGTCATCAACGGCTGCTGTCTCCAACCCTCCGAGGCCCACGCATTCCGGCCGTCGTAGGCCTTGACGGCCTCACCATCGAACATCTGGACGACCGTGGTCCACCGGTCCGGAGCGCCGGCAAAGATCTCGACCGGCACCATCGTCTGACCCGTGTTGAATCCGAGGTAGGTCCCGGTGGCGACATAGCTGGTGAGCGCGGCCAGCCGATCCGCTCCGCCGAGCGCCTGGATGTACCGATCGAACACCTGATCGGCGGTCACCCGGCGATCCGGGAAAATGGTCATGAGATTGGGATCCTCGTCCGGCCCGTCACCATACTGCACCCTGAGATCGGGGATAGCGTCGGGCGCGCCGCTGCCTCTGTGGCAGGTGAAGCAGGTCACACGCGGCTCTCCGCCGAAGTAGGTGCGGTTCAGCGCATTTACCATCAGCACCATTTGCCGCGCCCGCTGTATCCGCGGCGTGGGATTGGAAAACGCCTCCCGATCGATCAGGATCTCCGGGTCATGGCACCCGGTGCAGTCATACACGAGAGAGGCGGCGAACATCCCCATCGTGTCCATGAACTCGTCAGCGGGAATCCCCTTGAGCACCTGGATGTCCTTGAAGACGTTTTCCGACATCTCCGGGGCCTGCGCGGGAGCCGTCTGACGCGCTGCAGACACGACGCCCAGCAGGCACACGCACAACGTCACCATGGCACCAAACATGGTGCGCCCCCGTCCGCACGTCATGTTGTTTTCCTTAGTCCTTGTCACCGGGCGCCGAGGGTGTGACGTCGAACGCAAAACGGAGCGCCGGGATCGTGTTGCCGGGATGATCGTCGGCGTACGTCAACTGCGGCGTTCGATACAGGAGCTGGGGTTCGGTCGGCGGACCCTGGTAGATGCCCGGATACAGGTCGATCAAGTGCACGCCGGGCTCGCCCGCCGCGGTAAAGTTGATCACGACGTCGCCCTGGCTGTTGAAGCCGCACGCGTACCCCATGTAGGCGTTGTCGTACGTCGCGACGTAGATGTTGTCGTACTCGGTCCAGCCGACACCCTTGAGGTGAATCGTGACCGGCGTCCCGGCCGGCCCCGACGTCGGCGTCATGCCGACGACGCTCGTCTCGATCACGAAGTGCGTACGAGCGAGCGTCGTGTCGCCGTCGCGCAGCGCGACGCCGTGCAACCCCCCGACGTCGTCGGGGATGCTCACCGGCACGTCAAGCACGCCGTCGCTGCCAACGGTCACTCGCGCCAGGATGTTCTCCTGGGGCGCAAAGCCATCGCCGTCGACCCGATTGCCGACCGAGGTCTGCCACACGAGATCGAGCGACGCCCCGTTCGGGAAGCCGGTGGCTTTCAGCCGCGCCTCGGTTCCCACCGGGCCCTGTGTCGGCGTCAGCCCGAGCGTCGCGCCGGCGACGCCGATCTCAGCGGCGGGCAGTGGCTGAGGCTGATACGGCTCCGCGGCCGCCGCGCTCATCGAGGCGCGCCCCGGTGTCGTGCGAAAGGTGAACTGCGGTCGGGGTAGATGCGCGATCGGCGACTGCTCGTAGTTCAGATACGGCTGGCCCTGGTAACCGGTGTAGACCTTGATCGCATGATCCCCGGGAGGTCCCGCCGCGCGAAACCGGGCCACGGCCGAACCGCGCGTGCCGGCGGCGGATACCCATCCGATCTGGTTGTTGTCCCAGTTCACGGCCCAGGTGCTTTCCATCGTCCGCCACCCCAGGCCCTTGACCGTGAGCTCGATCGGCGTCCCGACCGGACCGGACGTGGGCGCCAGGTCGAAGCTCTGCGTGACCTCGATCCCGTTCTGCGCAACCGTGCGGCCGTCCACGATCGCCATCACGTCGTGCACGCCGCCGTAATCCTCCGGGATGGTGAACTGCGCCTCGAGGCGCCCGTCCTGATCGACCGGGAACCTGCCTAGGGAAGAGGTCGTGTCGGTGTACTGCTTGCCCCGAAAGTGGTAATAGTCCTCGATCACCCAGCCGCCTGAGACCGTCGCCCACTGCAGTTCAGCATCCGCCCCGGGAGGCAGTCCCGCGGCCGACGCCGTGACGACCGCGCCGACAACCGGTGCGTCATAGACGAGCGTCAGCGTTTGAACGGACGTATCAGGAGTATTCGCTGAGACCGGCGTATCCGCCGATGACGCGGGGCTGGAACAGGCCGCGGTCACCACCGCGGCCGCTGTGGCTAGAGCCACACACGCCGCAACGCCGGGCTGGAGCCGCTTAGGCATCGGCGAGTTTTCCTGGCGCCTCGTCCAGCCCGTCGCGCATTTCACCGCCGAGTCTACTGATACGCCTCAGGCCCGCCCTGGACGAACAGCGGGACGTCCGGCGTCTCGATCTTGGCAATCGACACCAGGGCGCCGCGACTCTCATCGATCTTGCCCCCGAACCCCTCGAACACCACCTCGTCGCCGGGCAGAAGGCTCCTCCGCCCCCACCCCTGCCGCTGCACGGAATTGGGACTGGTCAGTTCCATGTTGTACGTGGTCACCGTCCCGTTCTCGGCCGTGACGTCGATGTGCACGCGCATGTGCGGATTGGTCCAGAGGACCTCCGACACCACGCCGGTATGTTTCATCTTCTTCGCCGCGTCATACTCGGTGTCGAATCCGTGATGGGCGACGACCGGCGCGACCATGCAGAAAAGGCCGAGACAGGCCGCCAGGATTCCAAGCTTCGTTCTCATTGCAGTACCTCCGAAATCAACAGGGCTTCGTGCGATTCTCCTACTTGATGCTCGTACCGAGTCCAGGCTGGAAGCCGGCCGCGGAGCCGTACTCATTGCCCTCCTGGCAGATGAATTCCATCAAGTCGAGGTCCGGACGGATGTGCCTCGCCTGAAACGTCAAATCGATCGACCGGGAAAACGCCCCGGGATCGTCGAGCGTAAACACGTTCGTCATGTTCCCGAAATCATTCCGCGTCCACCGCTCGATGGTGTGCAGCTGCTCGGTGTGCGGCGTGCCGCTGCTGTCGAACCAGAACTTGTCGTTGTAGCCGATGGTGTCGATCGTGAGCGTGTTCCCATCGATCTCCCCGACCGAGTGCCCCCACCAGGTCGGGATGGGATCCTCCGGGTGCTCGCGGCCGTCCATGTACACCACCCGATGCGCGCCGGCGTCGCCGGTCTCGTGCAGCACGTAGATATGCGTCAACCCCCCCGACGTGTAGGTCATCGCCATCTTCCAGGGATACGGGTTGTGCCGCGGCACACTCATCGGCAGGCAGGCCGTGTACGGTTCGTCCTGGTCGAGGCGGGTATCCCGCAACTCTCTCGCCCAGGGGAGCAGCGGAAGCTCGCCAGGTTCCAGCCCGGCGTCGCGCTCGATGTCGCCATTTGAACCGCCACCGAGCCAGGGTCCGGTGAAGTCCACCGTGCCGTCCGGCAGGTGCGGAATCGGACGCGCAGCGTCGGCGTCGGAGATTCTGGGAGTGCCGCCAACGGAAACCTGGCTCACTCGGCCCTGCGCTTGCATGTGCACCAGAAGCGTCACGGCGAGCGCTGCCACGGCGATCGAGACGACAAGTAATTTCCTCACGCTACTTCCTCCGGAGGCCGACGAGACAGCCCGGCTAGACAATATACTTTACCGCGAACTGCATGTCCTCTGCATGCCCTCGTAGCGCGCAATACTCTTACTTGATGCTCGTGCCGAGGCCAGGCTGGAAGCCGGCAGCGGCGCCGTACTCGTTTTGCTCCTGGCAGATGAATTCCATCAAGTCGAGGTCCGGACGGATGTGCCTCGCCTGAAACGTCATGTCGATCGACCGGGAAAACGCCCCGGGGTCGTCGAGCGTAAACACGTTCGTCATGTTCCCGAAATCATTCCGCGTCCACCGCTCGATGGTGTGCAGCTGCTCGGTGTGCGGCGTGCCGGGGCTATCGAACCAGAACTTGTCGTTGTAGCCGATGGTATCGATCGTGAGCGTGTTCCCGTCGATCTCCCCGACCGAGTGCCCCCACCAGGTCGGGATGGGATCCTCCGGGTGCTCGCGGCCGTCCATGTACACCACCCGGTGCGCGCCAGCGTCGCCGGTCTCGTGCAGCACGTAGATATGCGTCAACCCCCCCGACGTGTAGGTCATCGCCATCTTCCAGGGATACGGGTTGTGCCGCGGCACGCCCATCGGTAGGCAGGCCGTGTACGGTTCGTCCCGACTGAGACGTCTGCCCTTGAGCTCTCTCGCCCAGGGAAGCAGCAGCGCATCCAGTTCCCCCGGCTTCATGCCGGCGTCGGCCTCCATGTTGTTGTTCGATCCGCCGCCGAGCCAGGGGCCGGTGAAGTCCACCGTGCCGTCGGGCAGGTGCGGAATCGGACGCCCGGCGGCGGCGTCGGAGATTCTGGGCGTGCCGCCAACGGAAATCGAGCCCACCCCCCCCTGCCGCCCCTGCGCTTCCAGGTGCACGAACAGTGTCAGTGCCAGCCCTGCCGTGGCGATCGAGACGACGAGTAATCTCCCCATGCTCATTCCTCCCGCGGCTGATAAGGCAGTCCGACTAGACGACATACCTTACCCCAAATCGCATAGCCTCGGGATCGCCTGAATCAGGACAGTGTGCGCTGCCGGCGGCGGAATCGCCGAGAGCCAGAGGGCGAGTCGGTGCGGAGGGGAGCGTCTCCCCTCCGCACTGACCATTGCCGCTTCAGCTCACGTTAGAAGCCGTACTTGACCCCGAACTGGAGAATGCGCGGGTCACCGGCCTGGGAGGTGATCCGCCCGAACCGGCTCGACGTCAACTGGTCCTGCGGAGGGCCCCAGTTGAAGTTGTTGAAGAGGTTGAACGTTTCGAGGCGAAGCTCCAGCCGTTGGGTGGCGCCGAAATCGATCAACTTCGACAGCGCCAGATTGACGTTCCAGAATCCCGGCCCTTCAAGACTGTTCAGGACATGGTCGCCATACGTGCCCGCCGCCGGCGTCTCGAACGCGTCCGCGTTCCAGTAGTCGTTGATCCGTTCCCCAGGTGCCACGTTGGAGACGCGTTTGCCTGGACCATAGACGTCATCGGAGATCTGATTGACCCGCTGGCTCCTGATGCCGTTGCCGCGGGTATCCCCGCGGGTCCCGAGGTCCACGGTGAACCAGCCGCCCGACCGCGCCTGGAGGACGCCGGAGACCCGCCAGCCCGAGACCGCGGCGCGCAACGCGGCGTTGTCCACCTCCGGCGTCGTGTAGCCCAGCGTGATGTTGCCCACGTGCGTCCGGTTGCCCGCGCAATTGCCCTTATCGAAGTCCGGGTCGTTGTTGAACTTGTAGGTGTCATTCAGCTGCAGGAACCCCGCGGCGTCCCTGTTGCCGAAACAGTAGCCCCAGGTGTAATTCGTATTGAGGCTGACGCCGGCGGCGGCCCGCCGCCGGAGCGAGAGCTTCAGGCCGCGGTATTCCGCGTTGCCGATGTCCGTATAGACATTAATGTTGCTCGCGAACTGCGCTTCGTCCGGATTTATCAGGTACAGCTCGCGCCGGAAGTTCAACGTGTTGGACCTGTCGCACCGGCTGAAGGTTCTGGACGTGCCGTTCGGCCCGGCGATCGTGCAGGCGCCGCGCCCGAAGAAGGTGCCAGGATTTTGTTCAGTCGTGCCCCACAGGCGATCGGAGTAGCGGCCCAGATAGCTCACCGCGCCCTGCCAGACGTCGGCGAACTGCTGTTCGACCGTGACGTTCCACGACTGGACACGCGGCGAGTTGATGTTCGGGTCGATGGTGCCGATCGCGCCGAAGGGCGGATAGACCGTATCGGGGCCCGTGATGATCGGGTGGGGATCGCCACCGAGATGTCCGTACGGATCGTCCAACCCCCCCGGAGGATCGTCGATCTTGAGACGGTTGCCAAACGGCGGTGAGGTGGCGTTGATGAAGTGAATCTCCGAGCTCGCGAAGTCGTACGCGAGCGAGTAAGAGGCCCGAACCGCCGTCCGGCCGTTCCCGGTCACATCCCAGGCCACACCCGCGCGTGGCGAGAGATTCAGCCACTGCTTCTCGATGCCCGACTTGCCCGCGGGAAAGCCGGCGTCGCCGGGGTAGATGAGACCGAGGGGCGCGTTGTTGAAGACCGTGCTCCGCACACCCGCATCGAAATTCTCGCGGGACCACACCGCGACTTCTCCGTCCGTCAGCTGCTGCCCTAAGAACGGCTCCCAGCGCAGACCCACATTGACCGTCACCCGGTCCGACGCGCGCCACGTGTCGGCCGCATACGTTCCCACGTACACCTGCGTCATGTTCGACCCGCTGGGCCCGCCATGCTCCAGTGCCTGCACCCGTCCCGTGAGAAGGTCCGCCAACCCCAGGCCGGTCACGTCGCCCGTGATGTCAAATTGGCCTGGGGACCGCGCGTGCGACTCCTGGTCGGACGACCAGCGCGACACGCTCCCGCCAAACGACACCTGGTGCCTACCCCGAATCACCGTGTAATCATCGGCCAATTCCCAGGCATCCGTGAAGCCTCGGTAGGTGGCCGAGCCGCCTCCCCCGAGCTCAAACCCGTCGTCTACCGAAAGGGCCATTTCCTTCGTCGGGGCGTAATTGAAGGCCTTGATCCCCACATCGCTGTTCTCGAAGTAGGGTAACGACGTTCGTATGATGGTATTCCGATTGAACGCGAACCGAAGGCCGTTGACCGCGTTGTTGCCCATCACGACTGTATCGCCGACCGTCACGGTGTTGGACTGCTGGTCCCGACCGGGAATGTCGGCCGTCAGGACGTTGTCCGGCGAGTTGGCAAAGGCCGCGTCACGCTTGAAGGAGGTGAGGATGTACCGCGCGAACAGCGTATGATTCGCGCTCGCGGTGAGGTCGACCTTGCCCACCGCCTGGTACTCCCTGTCGTTCTGCTCCCGCTGGTACTCAATCAACCCGCACGGATCGGTGGTGCTCGGCAGCCTGGCGGCTACGGCCAGCCCGGCCGCGCTGAAGTCCGCTGGGGCGAGCATGTTATTCACGAACGGCGCACCCAGCGTGACCGCCCGGCGGGTGCACGGTGGTGAGGCGAAGGTGGTGAAATCGCCCACCAGCATGTCGGCGTTGGGCACGAAAGCCTCGGCCGCGGTCGGCGTCCGGTTCGTTCGGGTGCCCTGGTAGGCGCCGAAGAAAAAGACTCGGTTCGGGACAATCGGCCCGCCCAAGGTGCCGCCAAACTGGTTGCGGTTCAGCCCGTCATCCGCCTGCTCGCCATCGTCCCCGATGGGGGCGAAGTGCTCGGGTGAATTGAACCGCTTGTCTCGGATAAACTCGAAGACATTCCCCGAAAACCGATTCGCGCCCGACTTGGTGACCGCGTTCACCGATGCGCCCGTGTGCATCCCCTGGTCCGCCGACAGGCCGCTGGTCGCCACCCGGAACTCCTGCAGCGCATCCGGGAACGGCAGCGGCAGGTTCCGGTTGTCGAGCGGATTGTTGTGATTGGCGCCGTCGAGCGTGTACGCCACGCCGGTCGACAACCCGCCGGCGACGACGATGTTCACCCCCCCGGCCATCTGCCGGGCGCCCGCGGCGCCGGTCTGGACCGCCGCGCCCGCCAGCACGAGCAGGTCGGTCACATTCCGTCCCTGCAGCGGAAGCTCGACGATAGTTTCCTGCGAGACCACCTCGCCGATGCCGGCGCTCTGCACGTCGACGAGCGGCGCCGCCGCCTCCACCGTGACGGTTTCCTGGAGCGCACTGATACCCAGCGACGCGTCAACCGACGCGACGTCGCCGACCTGAAGCACGATGCCGGTCTGGACGTAGGTCTGGAATCCCGGCAGCGACACTGTCAGCTGATAAGGCCCGACCGGCAAGTTCGTCAGCACGTAGGTGCCGGTCCCGTCGGTGACGGCGACCCGCACCAGCCCGGTATCGGTGTGCGTCGCCTCGACCGTGACGCCGGGCAAGACACCGCCGGTGTCATCGGTTACATTGCCGCTCATCTGTGCCGTGGCTTGCGCCCAGGCGGTGGCGCTGGCCAGCAGTACGACCAGCAGGGCGACACACGCCACTCGTAGATTCTGTGTCATCGATACAACTCCTCTGAAACCTTCAGCGCTAAAGTACCTTCACGTCGCATCACGTCGCATCTTCACGTATATCGTATCGAAGCAGCCCGGCCTTCAACTCACGCTCCACGGAGACTTCCTCTCCGGCTCAACGACCCGCACCCTTATACACCAAACCCCGCCACTAATGACAGGTTCTCGCGTGGGTTCTCGCGCTGTCCTCGCTCAGACACCAGAACTCGCCGTGACGCACTCAAGCCAGAGCTGTGCCGCATTGTCGCTGCTCGAAATCGCAAGGAAAACAACCTGTCTGGCTCTTCTGGCGGCGCGGGATCCATCAAACCGGATCGGGCACCTAGGAAAATCCGAACGCGAGCCGCACGTGTTACGGGGGGGTCAGTCAGCGGTCCGATCGATCAGCACGCCGGCCACGCCCAACAGAACCACAACGAGCGCCACGATGAGACCGACCGCCGGAACAAAAGACATCAGAAGGCGACTCCGAGGAACGGCAGCATGCGGCCCCAGAAGACGACGCCGACCCATACCCCCATGGCCGACACCGCGATCGCCTTGTCCAGAAGCGCCGCTTCGTCTCCCGGCTCCAGCGCCCAGAGCTTATCGAAGACCGTCAGGTACAGAAGGTCGGCGCCCGCGACCATCATGCAGCCGATCTTCCAGTGGAACACCCAGCTGGACACGTACTGCTCGGGAGCGGCGATCATAAACATCATCCCGGTCACGAGATTGACGCCGAAGCCCAGCATGGCCCAGGGCAGCAGCCGGTGGAGCGACGCGAAGGAGACTCCTCGGAGCGCGCCCATCAATCGCACGTTCACGACGAACAGCACGCCCAACAGCAGCGACAGTCCGATGAAATGGAGCGTCTCCGCCGCCGGCCAGAGCCACGGGTTGACCGTCATGGCCTGCACAACGGAGTCGGCGGTGATGATCGACCCACCGGGCGCGATGGCGGCTTCGTCCAGCTTGATTTCCGGATGACGAATCTCACCGCCAACGCCGGCCGCGCCCGCCATCAGCACGAGCGTCACCAGCGCAAGCAGCAAGACCGCGGACGCGGTCCAGGGTGCCGGACGCGCCAGCCGGCGAAACTGCCAGAGGGCCAGCCAGGCGACGAACCCCGTGAGCTCAACGAAAATGAAGGCCAGCAGCGCCCCATCGTGGTGGGCGGCGATCGCGGCCGCCGACACGTCCGGCCGGCCCACAATGGCCTCCTGCGCCGCCAGGCCGGTCACATAGGCGGGGAGCGCCGCGAGTGCGATGAGGAAGAACACTTCGAGGCTTGCGTGCCTCAGGTGCTCGCTTCGCCGGACGAATGACAGGAGGAACAGGCCAACGCCAATCATCGTGCCGACCGTCGGCACGTGATTCATCAGGAGGTGCAGATGCGGCAGATTTACGAACGGCATGGGCGGTACCTCACCTTACCGGACGTATGCCAGGAGCCGCCCTGACGTGATGGCCACGACCCAGGCCAACAGCGACAGGATTGCCAGACGTTTCGCGGTGCCGCCCACCACGACCGGCTCGGTGTTCGCGTCGTACACCTGGCGCTTGACCAGCACGACAGTGGCAACGCCAACCGCCACGAAGAGCATCTTCACAAAAAACATCCACTGCGCGCCCCGGGAGGTCGCATCGGCCGCAAATAGCAAGGTGCCGGTCACGAGGTTGAGACAGAAACCGGCCCAGATCACGGGAAACAGCATGCGCAAGGGGGCGAACGGAATAGCGCCGGCAACGCCGAGCACTCGCAGGTTGAGCACCGTGCTCGCACCGACGAGCACCGCCATCCCGAACGTATGGGACGTCAGGACGCCGGCGAACGCGAACAGCGAGGGCGATTCGCGGATCCAGGTCGATAGCGCGGTCCCTTCGAGCCACAGGAACAGATCCATCATGCGAAGTTGACCTTTTCGGTGTGCAACTGGCAGATCAAGGCGCGATCAGCGCGAGGCCGCACCGGTTGAGGACAATGGTGAAAATACGTGAAGCTGGACCCTTTCGCGGAATCACTCACCGCCGCGGCCGCCGGTCGGCAACTGGAAGCGAACCTCGGGGTCACTCGTGACGGCCGGTTCCGCCCAGCGGATCGTCCCGCGCAGTTCCATAGCTGCCTGGGCGAGGGTAATCGTGAACGTCTGCTGGTCCCCGGCGGGCATACTTGCCACGCGCCACGTGGCGACCCCGCCCCCGGTCTCCGCCTGGCCGGTCGTCCGCACGACGTTCGCGCCGGGCGGCAGGGCGAGAGCGATCTCCACCCCTTCCATCGTGACCCCTAAATCCCTCACGCCGGCATTGGTCACCGTCACCGTGTAGGTGGCGCCGTCGGAGCCCGCCTCACCCGCTGTAACCGTGCCCCGCAGCGGCGCGAGATGGACGCCCAGGTCGTTCATCCAGTCCCAGATTTCCCTCAGCGTCGATTCGGGCAGCCGCGCGCGCGAGTAGTTCCCCATGCGGACCCGGTCACGGCCGGGAGGCCCGGCGGGCGAGGGTGTGACCGGCCGCAGGCTCTGGTCGAGCTGGCTCCACTGCTCCCGCTGCGCATCGGAGTGCTCGTACACCATGTGCTGGAACCACTCCCAATCCCCTGTGACCTCAGCGGCCCCATGGCGGGGGGTCGTCACCGTCGCGCCGTGGCACTGGCCGCAGCCGATGACCGAGATCGAGAGCTGCTGGCCGCGCGGCGCTCCTTCGGGGAGCTCGGTACGCCACGGCGCCGGCTCGGCCGGCGGCGGTAGCGAATCAAAATAGGCGACCAGATCGGCGATTTCCTGATCGGTCAATTCCCTCTCGATCCATCCCGGCATTCGCCCGATCGGATTGCGCACGTAGTCCCTGAAGCGCTCGTAGGGCAGCATGCGGCCGGCGAGCGCCGGCGCATACGCGCCTTCGCCGTCGGTGCCGTGACAATTCCGGCACGAGGTGTTGCCGATGGTGAACACCACCTTGCCCGCCGCGGCGTCGCCAACGGGCGCGGCGGCGCCGCCCTGAGCGGCGGCCCTGGTGCCCGCGTGGGCGAGCGGTAACGCAAGCACGAAGACGGCGACAAGGAATCTACGCATAAGTCTGTCCCTCACAAGGTGGAAGCGCTCATCAACGGGCCTGGTCCGCCTGGCACGGCGTCGGGTCCCAACCCGACTGGTCTGCAATCTTCCTGAAGTGGTTGGTCGTGGCGTAGGGCTGCGTCAGGTACTCCGGATCGGTGACGATGGTGGTGACCACCAGCCACTCATCCCCGTTCGGCTCCGTGAAGCGATCGTAGTATTCCTCCAGGACCGCGTTCTCGCTATAGGGAATGCCGTTCCGGCGCAGGGAGCCTGCCCGCATACGGGTGGTCGTCACCTTCAACTGCGTCGGCGGCGGAGCGCCGCGACCGCGTCCCCTCACCAGGGGTTCCCACGCGGCCACCGAGTAGCCCTGCCATTCGAGACCCTGGCGGGCCGGCACCGCGCTATTGAAGTGGAACATGCGCGTCTGCGTTCCCGAATCGATATCCATCTGCAGCGTGTCGTCGTCGGCCCACTGGATGTTCAGCCGCCCCGGCACCCGCATGATGGCCGCCGCACCGTACGGCTTGCACTGGTCGGCATCGCTCACCTGTGCGGGGTCCCACGCGTTGGCGATCCGGCGCGCCTCGGCGTTGAGCGGCAACATGGAGAAATCCCCCACGGGGGGCACCAGCATCCGCAGATGCCAGTGTTCGGTCACCACCGACACCCAAGTCCCCGTCAGATCCTTCGGGGCGGCGGCGCGTCCGGATGGTGGCGGCCCCGGGGGCGGCCCGCCCCGCCCCCGTCCCTGGGCGTCGGCGTCACCGGGAGCGGCAGCCAACACCAGAACGGCGAGCAGCGCGAACCAGGGTCGACGCATGCTAGTCGACCCTGCCCCGCCACGAGAATCCGTCACTCGGTCGAGTCACACTCGAGATGAGCAGCCGGAGCGATGTTGGATCGCGCGGAGCCTCGCCGACCACGACGATACGGTCGCCGGGCCTGAGCGTCGTTCTCGTGATCTTCGCTTGCGTCAAGTCGTTGGTCGAACCCCACTCCAGCGCCCAGGTCTTCACCGACCCGTCCTCATCCGTCACGTCGATCCTCATGAACGAATGGGGATTCCGCCAGACGAACTCCTTCACGAGGCCCTCGATCTCGACCGCCTTCTCCGAATCGTAGGTCGCCGAGAACGAGTGATGTGCGAACACCCGATCGGCCCCTGCGAGGAGGACGAGACCAGCCAAGAGCACCAGAATAGTGCGTGTCATTTCGTGTCTCCTTTTAAGCTACCTACTGAGGCTTTGATACGCCGCCTCGACAAACATATCGGTGGTCCAGGCGCCTGCCTCTTTGCCGTACCGCGCGTCCCAATCCCGGGTGGGCCTTGCCGCCTTCACCTGGTCCAGCGTCATCCCCTTCGCGATCAGATCCTGGATCCGATCGCGAACAATCGTGAGCATGTCACGATAGTAGACAACTTCGGCATGGTCGGCAATGCGGCCGTGCCCCGGGACGACCATCGTACCGCCTGCCGCGTTCGCTCGGGGAACCACGACGTCGATCAGGCGGTTCATCGCCTCCACCATCGCCTGCATACTCCCGCCGGCCTCGAGGTCGATCATGGGATACCCGGTAAGGTCCAGCATGTCGCCGGCGCTGACGACATCGGACTTCCGGAACAGCACGATGCTGTTGCCGTCCGTGTTTGCGGTCTGATGCATGATCACCACCGGTTCATCGTTGAAGTAGAGCCGCTTCTGTTCGATCGAGTATGTGTTATCGGGCCACCCATCCTCGGGCGTCGTCGCCGTTTGCCCGGTCGGGGCCGACATCCTGTGCAGCACGGTGTAGTACGAAATGATGGACGCCCGGCCAATATCCAGTGCGCCCTGCGGGCCCGCCGTGTAATTGGCCGCACGGAACGGAATCGTCTCGCCGACGTCGGCGATCGCTACGTTCCCCCCCGTATGATCCGCACCAGCCGTCGTGTTGACGATGTATCGTATCGGGCCTGTGGAGATCGTCCTGACCGCCGCGAGGACTTCGTCACTCATGGAGGCGAGCCCGGTGTCCACCAGCAGCACGCCGTTCTCACCCGCCTGCACGGTGATATTGCCGCCTGCCCCGACGAGCATGTGCACGTTGCCCGCGACCGGCAGCACCTGAATCTCACCGGCGGCAGGCGCGCTCAGCGCCGGCGACCAGGCGGCACGGTCTCGACCAGCCTGCGTGGAGGCCTGCTCGCTGAAACCAAGCAGTCCCAGACACGCGACGGACGACACCCATACGAGCGTCAGCCGGGGGGCGGCCGACGATGTGCGCTGCAGTTGACTCATGGCTGGCTCTCCGAGGCTCCCGCAGGAGCCGCCCCGGGGCGAGGGAAGGTTTTCATCTTTTCAATGTACTCGGGATACATCGTTTCCGGTCCGCCCAGCCGCGCTTCGTAAGGCGTCGCGAACCGATCCGCTAGATCGGGATCCAAGCCCGGCAGCGGGCTTGTGCCCGGTAGAAAATGCGGCACGTTGCCGCGCGGCACGGCGGTCTCCGTCGCCTCCTCGCAGGGATAGGGATGCTCCTCGAGCGCGGGGTCGTTAACCCACATCATCGTGCTCCGCGGGTACGGTTCCGCCATGTAAACGGGATCGTACAAGATCGAGGTGGCCTGCAGATAATCGCCCATGCGCCTCCAGCGCGTGCGCACCGTCGACCGGTCGCTTCGCATCAGCCCGGTACGCCTGATGTACGCCTCCTTGAGGTGGGTGGTCGTCACGACGAGCACGTCGCCATCCCATTCTCCGGTCGAAAAACCACTCCAGGTGTGAAGCGCATTCTCGGGAGGGCGCGGACGGCCATCCATCCAGATGGTCATCTCCTGCTCCTCCATGTTGATGTGCCCTTGGTAGGCGGTGACTTGCTGTGTGGGGCGGTCCATGTCCGCCCACAACCGCATCGCCGACAGGGGCCCCTCCAGCGAGTAGTCGAATGCGTGCGGCCGGCATACCCATTCGGCGATGTCAAAGTCCTCCGGCGACCAGGACTGGGCTCTCCACTGACCCTCGGGCGAGACCGGAACGCCGGCCGAGTCGCCGGTCATGCCGCTTCCATCCTGATTGCGCGGCAGCGGACGCCACAGACCCGTCACGTCCACTTGCGCGAGCGCCGGACGACCGAGCGACATCGCCAGCACGACGAGCAACGACACACGGCCGACCCTGCTCCACAAAGCGACGCGCCCTCGATACATACCGCTCTCCACCCTAGAAACCATCAGCAACAGGCACCGGGCTCGGCGCGGCGAACCTTGCCGCGTCGACCGGGACGTTTGGCTGCAACTCGCTCAACTGAATCGTCAGCTCCATGTACGTCCGGGTCGTCGTCCAGGTGAACGGCATCCTGACACCAGCCACATCGCGGTAGTCGCCGTAATTAATCTGGGTGGGAACAGGGCCGACCGGCGTCAAGTTCCAGCGCACGAGCCGCACCAGCAGGCCGGACTCGGCGTCGAAGTAGAGGTTCACGGGAAGCTGCCCGGCGCGGGTTCCCTGCACGAGTTGGACCTCGCGATCGTCGATGAAGGTGGTGCCCACCTCCCACTCGCTGAAGGCCTCCTTGATCCCGGCCGGAAACGCCACGATCGCCTCCATCCGGGCAACGTCCAGATTCCCGGCGGTCAGCGGCACAACCGGTGCCGGGGCATCGGGCCCCGCGCGCCAACCGCTGCGGCCGTCGAAGACCCTGGGGCTGGCCCCGTCGATCGTGTCGACGATCCAGGTGCGCTGCGCAGGAGCCTTGGCGAAGATCTCCACCGGAAACTCGGCGAAGCCTGTGTCGTACCCTGCGTACGTCCCCCTGGCGACGAAGCTCGTAATCCCGGTCAGCCTTTCCACCCCACCGAGCGCCTCGAGATACCTGTCAAAAACCTGTTCAACGGTCACACGGGTCTCGGGGACGAAATCGATCACGTTTGGATTATCGCCCGGCGTGCCGTACTGGAGAGCGAGGCTCGGCGCGGTGGCAGGCGCGAACGCGCCTCTGTGGCACGTGAAGCAGCTCACACGTGGCGCACCGCTGAAATAGGTCTCATTCAGCGTCCGTACCATCACGATCATCTGGCGCGCCCGCTGGATCCGCGGGGTTGCTGTCGCAAACTCGTTCCGATTCAATGCGGCATCCTTGACATGACAATACGTGCAGTCAGTACCCAAGGAGGCGGCAAACATCCCCATCGCGTCGAGGAACGTGTCAACCGGAATGCCTTTGAGAAGCTGGACGCTCTCGTACAGGTCGTCCGTCATCAGGGGACCCTGCACCGGCCCGGCCTGGCCGCGTACCGACGCTACGCCGATCAGGCACACCAGCGCCGCGCCCGTGACCCAGAACACCGGGCGCCTCCGGCCGAACTTCATTCCTATCTGCCCCCCTTGTCGAGCGCGAATCGCTACAACGCCCGTGGAAGAAACTCGCAGACGTCTTAGTACGCTGTTAGTCGAACGTCTCGCCCGCAAGCATGCCCCAGCTCCAGCCGTCGCTCGGACGCTCAAACTTGAGCAGGCGGACGCGGTGGTCGGCCGCGTTGCGGCTGGGATTGCCGCTGATAATCACCTGGTCGCCGGGCTTCAGCGTGTCTCTGGAAACTTTGCCTCTGAGCTGGGCGGGGGAACCCCACTCCACAACGTAGCGCGCCATCGAGCCATCCGGTTCCTCGACCATGACGTGCACGAAGGAGTGCGGATTGCGCAGCAGGAACTGTACGAGCCGTCCTTCAATCGTGACTTCCTGATCTTCCAGATAGGTCGCCGCGAATGAGTGATGGGCCCACGCCTGGGCACTGAAGGCGAGCGCCACAACGACAAAGGCCGCAACGAAAAAACGCTTCATTCCTGGTCCTCCTGATCCGCAGATGCTAGAACAGCGACGCTTCACGATACATTCTCTCCCAACCAACCTTTCAATTGCCACCGCGCGATTTCACCCGCTGGCGCTACTGGGGCTGCGCATCGATCACTCCGTAGTACGTGCTCGTCCCGACGATGTGCCCGTCCATCGCCGTGAGCACGTCGGCGCGCGAGGCGTCCGCCGGGAGCGTCAACATCTGGTCGAGCGCGTACAGCTTGAATTGATAGTGCAGCGGGCCGGTCCCGACGGGCGCACACGGTGGCCTATATCCCATGAGCCCTCTTCCGCCTGCCACCTGGCGGCTCCCGTCGGGGAGCTCCGCACCCTCCGGAACGCTCGCGGAGATCTGCGTCGCGCCGGCCGGGATGTTCCATCGGACCCAGAAGAACTCCTGCGTCAGCCCTCCACGGGGATGATTGTCGGTGCCGTTCACCATGAGCGTGAAGCTCGCCGTCTCCTCCGCGGCGTTAGCCCACTGCAAGGGCGGCGAACCCGGGTTGCCGTCCAGCGCATAGCAGGTGTACTGCCAGGGCAGCTGACTGGCGTCAGTCCAAGGGGCAGTCAGCCTCAGCCTTGCCTCCTCGGGCGGCCGATCCCCCCGCGGCCCCGGCCCTCGCGGCCCTGGCCCTTGCGCAATCACTGCAGTCCCAAACGTCCAGCCGAACACGAGCATGAGGCCCAGCCATCGTGCGGTCATATGTTCTTCCTCTCCCCGTCACTCCGCGCGGTGCGCGCCTATGTCCCATCTCGCGCGAGTGACACGTCGCGGGCGTATGCCCGCAGGCGTTCATGGAATGCTCACGGAGGGCGGGAAATGGTATAACCTTTTTTGCTTGTGACGCAACCGATGAGTCCGGAAGAACCCGACTGCACGGAAGTCAGTGGTCGGAGTGCATGATGATGCGCGTCACACCCACGCGCGCGCTCACATTCGCCTGTGCCCTGTTCGTCGCAAGCAGCCCCGCAGTGGCTCAGGTTGAACTGTCCGGAGCCTATTCGTCCCGCATGCACGAGGACTACATCGAGCGCGGCCCCGGGTCGTTCATGGGCGACTACACCGGGATGCCGCTGACCGACGACGGACGCGCGAAGGCGCTGTACTACACGTCGAATCATCCTGCGACGTACGAGCGCCAGTGCCTGGCACAGTCGGCCGGCATCTTTCAGTACCGGCCGCGCGGGATCCAGATGGTCAAGGAACTTGATGAGTCGGGTGCCGTCGTTGCCTGGGTGATCGCCGGCGACAATCTGAGGGGGGCGATCAGGATCTGGATGGACGGGCGTCCCCACCCGTCTCCCAATGCGCAGCACACCGAGGGCGGCTTCGGGACCGGGAAGTGGGAAGGCAACACGCTGACGGCACGGCTTACGCATGTCAAGACTGCCTGGATCCGGCGAGGGGTTGGCATCCCAGGCAGCGACTTGTCGACCTTCACCCTGCACATCACGCGACACGACGATCTGCTGACGATCGTGACGATCCAGCAGGATCCGGTCTACCTGACCGAACCGCACGTCGTCAGCCGTGTCTGGGAGTTCGATCCAGGCGGCGATCAGACGCGGGCGGGCATCTGCGTCACGGCGAACCTGATTCCGTACCTCGAGGATAACGGTGGGGTGCCGCACTACGCTCCGGGCCAGAACCCGGAAGCGGACTACATGGCGCGGACCTTCAACGTGCCGCAAGAGGCCGCCATGGGGTACGCCGAGACGCTCTATCCCGAGTACCGCAAGAAGATCAGGGACAGCTACACGCCACCCGCCGATTGCTGGACGCGCGCGCCTGGGTACTGCTGTGCGTGGATCGAACGGCAGGGCCGGCCCGGGGGGGCACCCAATCTCACGTGCAACGACGGCGGCTTCGGCGTGCTGGGCCCGCGCGGGCGGCGCTCATCAGTCGATAGCTCGAGCCAATAGGCCTCGAGCCAGATAGCGTCTCGACCTAGCGCCCGGCCGCTCCCGCGGCCGGCATCGTGCTCATCTTCTCGATGTACTCGGGATACATCGTTTCCGGTCCGCCAAGCCGCGCCTCATTGGGCGTCCCGAACCGGTCCGCCACGTCCGGATCCAACCCAGGCAACGGGCTGGTGCCCGGCAGGAAGTGTGGCACGTCGCCGCGCGGCACGGCGGTCTCGGTGGCCTCTTCGCACGGGTACGGATCCATCGGCATCGTGGGCTCGTAGAGAAACATCGTGGAGCTTCGAATGTACGGCTCGGCCAGATACACGGGGTCGTACAGGATCGTGGTCAACTGCAGGTAGTCGCCCATCCGCCGCCAGCGCGTACGCACCGTCGCCTGATCGCTTCGCATCAGCCCCGTGCGACGGATGTACGCCTCCTTGACATGGGTGGTTGTCACGACCAGCACATCCCCCTCCCATTCGCCGGTCGAAAAGCCGCTCCAGGTGTGCAGCGAGTTCGCCGGCGGGTGCGGGCGGCCATCCATCCAGATCGTGACCTCCTGCTCCTCCTGATTCGCGTGCGCGTGGTACGCGATCAGGCGCTGCGTGTCCTTGTCGACCTCCGTCCAGACACGCATGCGGGAGAGACCACCTTCGAGCCCGTAGTCGAACGTATGCGGCCGGCACACCCATTCGGCGACGTCGAAATCCTCAGGCGACCAGCTGTCGCCACGCCACCGGCCCTCCGGCGAGACCGGCACGCCGGCCGCGTCGCCGGTCAGCCCGCTCCCGTCCTGGTTGCGGGGCATCGATTGCCACATACCGCTCATGTCCAACTGGGCCAGCGCAGGATGGCTCCATACCGTCACCAGCAGCACAAGGAACGGCACACGGCCCGCCGGCCACCAACGCCCACACTGTCGATTCATACCGTTCGCTCCTTGAATACCCCTGGCGATACGGAAATCACAGGGATAACCTGTCTCCAAGGCTTTCGCCTCGAAGCCGCGAAATGGTATAACCTTTCTCGTTTATGACGCAACCGATGAACGTGACAACTTCGACGCGATGGCTGAGCACGCTGGCGGCGGTGGTGGGCTTCGTGCTCGCCGTCAGCCCGTGGGCGCACAACCTGATCGCGCAGCAACCCGCCGGGGCGCTCGAGACGATCGAGATCCGGCCGAACGTGTATGTGATCTTCGGCGCCGGGAGCAACATCACCGTGCACGTCGGCGAGGACGGCGTCATCCTCGTCGACAGCGGGTCGGCGGCGATGGCCGAGCAGGTGGTGGCGGCGGTCGAGGCGATCACCGACCGGCCGATTCGCCTCATCATCAACACGAGCGCCGACGCCGACCACGTGGGGGGCAATGAAATAGTGAGCGCGGTGGGGATGGAGATCAACCCCGACAACTTCAGCAACGAAACGCACGCGACGGTGTTGGCGCACGAGAACGTGCTGCTGCGAATGAGCGGGAGCGGCGACACTTCGGTCGAGGCGTGGCCGACCGAAACCTACACCTCGCGCACGCGGACGATGTATCTCAATGCCGCGCCGCTGCAGATCCTGCGGGAGGTGGGCGCCCACTCCGACGGCGACAGCGTGGTGTTCTTCCGCCAGGCCGACGTCATCGCGACGGGCGACATTCTCGACCTGCGGCACTTCCCGGTGATCGACGCCGCGCAGGGCGGCAGCATCCAGGGCGAGCTCGACGCCCTCAACCGGTTGCTGGAGATCACCATCCCCTCGATGCCGCTGGTCCTGAAGCCCGGCCGCACGCTGCTGGTGCCCGGGCACGGCCGCGTGTCCGACTACGCCGAGCTCGTGGAATACCGGGACATGCTGACGATCATCCGCGACAACATCCAGGAGCTGGTTACGCAAGGGCAGACGCTGGCCGAGGTACAGGCCGCCAATCCCACCGCGGGGTACCGAGGGCGGTATGGCGTGGAATCGGGGCCGTGGACAACCGACATGTTCGTCGAAGCGATCTACAACAGCTTGAAGGCGTCAATGGAGAAGTCGTGAACATGGTACGCACGCAGGTACGCCGCGCCGCGCTCCTCGCCCTCGTGTGCCCCTTGCTGATGGCTAGCGGGGCGCAGGCCCAGGGGCGGGGCGGAGCGGCAGCGATGACCCCGCGGGCCGAGGCCCCCTTCGATCCCACCGGCTACTGGGTGGCGATCATTTCGGAGGACTGGCGCTGGCGGATGATCACGCCGGCCCGGGGCGACTTCCCGAGCATTCCGATGAACCTGGCGGCCCAGCAGGTCGCCGAGGCCTGGGACCCGGCCGCGGACGAGGCGGCCGGAGAGCAGTGCAAGGCGTACGGGGCGCCCGGCCTGATGCGCGGCCCGACGCGCCTGCACATCACCTGGCTGGACGACGCCACGCTCAAGGTCGAGAGCGACTACGGCATGCAGACGCGCCTGTTGCACTTCGGCCCCGCAGCGCCGACGCAGGGCGCCAACACGTGGCAGGGGGTCTCGACCGCGGAGTGGGTCATGGCGGGCGGCCGCAGAGGGGGCGCGCGGTCCGGATCGCTGAAGGCGGTCACGACCCAGCTGCGCCCCGGGTATCTGCGCAAGAACGGTGTCCCCTACAGTGCCAGCGCGGTCTACACGGAGCACTGGGACCTCCACACCGAAGACAACGGTGACCAGTATCTGGTCGACACCAACATCGTGGACGACCCGGACTATCTCCAGATCCCGTTTGTCACCGCCATTCACTTCAAGAAGGAACCCGACGGTAGCAAGTGGGATCCAACCGCCTGCGACGCGAGATTCTAGATGTCATTCGTCGTGTGAAAGCTGGGAGTTTGATCATGAACCGAATCGCACTCACTCGCGCCTTGATGTCGCTCGGTGCACTGCTCGCCGTAAGCGTCCCCGCGTTCGCCCAGGTGGACATCGCCGGCTCGTATACCAATCTGATGCACGAGGATTACATCGAGCGCGGCCCCGGGTCGTTCCTTGGCGACTACACGGGTGTACCGCTCACCGACGACGGGCGGGCGAAGGCATTGAACTACACCCCGAACATGCCCGACACGGTCGAACGCCAGTGCCTGGCGCAGTCCCCGTGGATCATGCTGCATCGACCACTCGGGCTGCGGATCTGGCGCGAGGTCGATCATGACGGCACGGTGATCGCCTGGGTGCTGGGAGGTAACTACCTGAGAGCCGACCTCAGGATCTGGATGGACGGACGTCCGCACCCGTCGCCCAACGCGCAGCACCCCACCGCCGGCTTCACCACCGGAAAATGGGAAGGCGATACGCTGACGGCGCGCACCACGCACGTGAAGACCATGTGGATCCGCCGCGGGGTCGGCATCCCCGGCAGCGATCAGTCGACCTTCACCATACACTTCACGCCGCACGACGATCTGCTGACGCTGACGGTGATCCAGGAAGATCCCTTCTATCTCACAGAACCGTACGTGGTGAGCCGGGTGTGGAGGAAGACTCCACGCGGCGGTCAGGGCGCCGGACGGGTAATCTGCAACACGGCCAATCTGGTCCCGCGACTCGAGGACTCGGGCGTCGTCCCGCACTACCTGCAGGGCCAGAACCCGGAAGAGGACTACATGGCGCGGACGTTCAACGTGCCGCAAGAAGCTGCCATGGGGTACGCGGAGACAACCTATCCGGAATACCGCAACACGATCAGGGACGCCTACGCACCTCCCGCCGACTGCTGGACGCGCGCGCCCGGGTACTGCTGTGCCTGGATCGAACGGCAGGGCCTGCCGGGAGGAGCGCCGAACCTCACCTGCAACGACGGCGGCTTCGGTGGCCTCGGCCCGCGTGGGCGTCGGGCCATCGAGTAGACCGAGTAGTTAGAACACGTCTGTAGACTAGGCTCCCGGGCGGGGCGCCGGGGCGGGTCTCTCGAATCGCGCCGCGTCAACCTCGACGTTCGGCTGCACGTCGCTCAGCTCAACGGTCATCTGCATGTACGTCTGGCTCACGGTTCGATCAAACGGTATCTGGACCCCGGCGACCTCACGGTAATCAGCGTAGTCAATCTGCGTCGGGACGGCGCCGACCGGCGTCTGCGTCCAACGGACCAGCCGCACCAGCAGGCCGGCCTCGTCGAAGGACAGATTCACGACAGGCTGCCCTTCGTCCATTCCCTGGACGACCATGACTTCCTCGTCGCCGAGGACCGCGCGGCCAACCCGCCACTCGCTGAACGCCTGCCGGATTCCCGCCGGAAACCAGAGCATCGCTTCGAGCCGGGCGCGGTCCAGGTTCCCCCCACTGAGCGTCAGCAGCGGCAGCGGCGTGAACGGCCCCGCCATCCATCCGTTGCGGCCGTCGTAGGTCCTGACGCTGTCTCCGCCCGACATATGGACGAGCGTGGTGTGCTGATTCGGAGCCCTGGCGAAGACCTCCACCGGCACCGTCGCAAACGACGTGTCGAACCCCGAGTAGGTCCCCGTGGCGACAAAGCTGGAGAGCCCGGCCAGGCGCTCGGCGCCACCGAGCGCCTCGAGGTACCGGTCAAAGACCTGATCGGCGGACATCGTGGGGTCCGCGGGAAAATCCCGCGCGTTCGGGTCTTCCATGGGCGTACCGTACTGAAGCGCCAGATTCGGATCGCTCCGTGGACTCTGGTTCCCGCTATGGCAGGTGAAGCAGGTCACCCGCAACTCGCCCCCGAAATAGGTCTTGTTGATCGCGTTCATCATCACGATCATCTGGCGCGCGCGCTGGAGTCTCGGCGTCGCCACCGCGAACGCTGACCGGTCCAGGGGCGCAGACGACGCATGGCAATAGGTGCAATCGTTGCCCATGGCATTGGCGAACATCCCCATCGACTCGATAAAGGTGTCGACAGGAATGCCCCTGAGCAGGGCGACGCTCTCGAACACCTCTTCCGCCATCGTCGGCGTATCCTGCGCGCCCTGTGCCGGCCGGGCCTGGCCGCTCGCCGCGCCAAGCAGGCATGCGACGGCAATCACCGCCGCACCAAGGAATGTTCGCCTCGATCCGATCTTCATGTGGTGTCCCTATACGTGATGCGTTGCGTGACCGGCGTCCAAGACGCTGGAGTCATAAACGGAGGTGGGCGCACGCTGGCGATGAGCGAGGAACCAAAGAGCCGGAACGCGCGTTCCGGCTCCCTCGGTTACCTGTTGAATGGATTGCTGTGACCGCCGGCGATGCCGTACTGATTGTTCTCCTGACAGATGTACTCCATGATCTCGTCGCCCGGAGGGTTGAGCCTGGCGTTGAACGAGACCGTGAACGGCCTGGAGTACGCGCCGGGATCGTCGATCGTCACGGTGTTGACGAGACGTCCGAAATCCGGCCGCGTCCACCGTTCGATGGTGTGCAGCTGCTCGGTATGGGGGGTCCCGAGGCGATCGAACCAGAACTTGTCGTTGAACCCGACCGTGTCGATGAGAAGCGTGTCCGGGTTTTCGTACCGGCCGATCGAGTGGCCGTACCAGCTCGGGTCGAGGAACTCGGGATGCGGACGGCCATCCATGAAGACCTGCCGGTAGCTGTGGATGTTCCCCTCGTGCACGATGAACATGTGCGTGGCGGCCTGGTGCGTGTAGTTCGGCAGGAACCGGAACGGATACGGCGTGGTTCGCGGCACGCCCATCGGCAGGCACCACAGATGCGGATCGTCCGTCATGTTCAGCGCCCGCAACTCCATCACGGTTACCGCCAACGGCAGCAACGGAAGCGTCTCGCCCTCGGGCAACCCCGACGCGATGTTCCCGAGAGAGCCGCCGCCGGCCCAGAGGCCGTTCAGATCGACCGTGCCATCGGGCAGCCTTGGCGTCTCGCCGGTGGGCGCCGCGGCACGCGCGACCCGCTGCCCCAGCGCGCCGACCCCGCCAAGCGGACCATCGTTGGCGCCACCACCACGGCCCTGCCCCTGCGCAAGCACCGGGAGCGCCATCGCGACGATCCCGGTGACGACGAGCAGGGTTCGCGCGCGATCCCGCACGCTACTGTCCCCCGCCCGGGGCTCCGTCATCGGCCGCACCGGCAAACAGCGACCGCCCGTCGGCCGTCACGACCGTGCGGACATTGCCCCTGTTGGGGGCGACCAGGGCCTCGTACCCTTCGACGGCCACCTCATCACCCACCGACAGCGTCCGGCTCGTCCAGCCGTTCCGCGACAGGGCGCTCGGGCTGGCCAACTCCAGGTTCCAGGTCGCGACCTCTCCAGCCTCGTCGACGACGTCGACGTAGAAGCGGACATGGGGATTCGTCCATTCGACCTTCGACACCGTGCCCTTGAAGCTGAACGTCCTGTCCGCGGTGTACTCCGTCGTAAACGAGTGGTGGGCGACCAGCGCGACCCCCGAGAAGAGCAGGCCGAGACAGGCCACGATTACTCCAAATTTCACTTTCATCGAACACCTCCACCGAGTTTTGGTCAGTATAGCTCAGGCCCGCATCGCAGCCATCTGTCTAGGGCCTAGACTCCTCTCGGACTGCAGGACCCCACTGGCGTCGCCGTTGATTCTGATTCGGCCGGACGCGCCTGACGCGCCACGCGCCGCGAGATTTCCCCCACTCCCGCGCTATCGCCGGACGAGGCTACCGGCCTCCGTGCGATGCTTTCAACCTGACAGTCAGAATTGCAGGACGTTCTCGAGATAGCCAAAGGTCATCGTGTGTCCCGCGAACTCCGGACGCACGACTCCGCCGCCCCGTATCACGCCCAGGTATCCATTGATCGACCAGCCGGGCGCGATCGCGTAATCAGCAGACCCTTCCACGACCGTCCCCAGATTCACGGCGCCGTTGCCTGGACGGGTCCCGAAACCGAATATGGTCCCACGCGCCTGCGTCGCGCCGCTGCCGAAATACCAGAGGTCACGCGGCGACGCGAGGCCGATGCGGTGAACATCCACGCGTACGCCAACGGATTCGGTCGGGCGCAGCAGCGCCTGCACGAACAGGTCCGTGCTATTCATCTGGTTGTAACTCGCGGACTGCGCATAGCGCCGGACTGTGGGCAGCATCTGGAAAAAGGTGCCGTGTCGATCGTCCGCCGGATCGGCGTCTCCCGATGCGCGCAGATAACCACCCCGCACCCAGGGCCGCGCCGGCAACTCGGTCCACTGATGTCCCGCTTCGGCGGCGACGCTGAACGCGCGGTGGCTCTGGCCGAACCACCCGCCTGTCTGCCCGGCGAACCAGAACAGGCCATCCCATTGGCGGCCATCACGCGTGCCCGAGGCGGCGACCAGCGTCGTGCCCACGGTTGTGATTCCGACATCGGCCCTCGTGGCGGAGCGTCCGCTGTTGTCCGGCCGGTCGGTGACCTGCCGGTCATCGTTGTAACGATAGGCGAACAGCTGCCACTCGACCCGGGGAAGCACCGTCGCCGGCTTGAACGTCACGTTGGCGCCGAACACGCCGACGTTCTTCATCATCAGGCCGGCGGCGTCCTCGAAGCCCCCCTGGGTCGGCCGGAGGGCGAACGCCGTGGCGCTCCATGAAGGCCGCGCCGCGTCGACGCGCACACCATCGAACCCGCGCTGGTAGATCGACCAGCCGAACTCGCCAACCAGACGCGCTTCGACACGCTGGAGCTTGACGGCCTCGATCTTCGGGTCGCCAGACTCAGCTTCTCCGCCCGACGAATACGGCATCCGTCCCACCTGGACGCTCAGCCCGGCGGGCAGATGCAGGCGCAGGTTGAGATAGCGCAGATACACCTGATGGCTGTCCGACCCTCCGGCGTGCGCCCGGTACACCGCGCCGAGCCCGAGCGGTCCCGGACCAACGGCGCCGTCCGGCAACCACTCCAGATGGGCGTACTGCACCGCCGCCGTCGCCTCGTAGCGGCGAGTGGCGCGGCGGACTCCGACCTGCAGCCGATTAGCCCCATAGACGTACTCGTTGTCGCCGCCACCCGCATGGGGCTCGAAAAACCGCCACAGCTCCGCACGGGTCCAATTACGAACGCTCCATGTGGTGGAAGCAGCTGCCGCAGGGGGACCTGGCTGCGCCTGACCGCCCGCGGCCGGCGTCGCGCACAAGACCAGCGTCGCAAGCGTCGTGGAAATTCGAAGGCCGTTCAATCGGCCGGCCTGGGAAGCGCGCGCAGTCAGTGACAGACGTTGTTGGTCAGGCCGACGCTGAATGCGCCGATGCCGGTGTTGGTCGCTCGCACGTACGTGATCTCGCGGTCCTCCAGGTCGACGATGGCGACCTCTGGGCTGTCGCGGAAAGCGACGTACGCTGTTCGCCCATCGACCGAGCCTTGCGCGTCGAGAGGGGTATGCCTGAACTCGCCCGATTCGACGACGGCTTGCCTGACATTGTCGTAAATGAAATACCGGCGGTTCTCCGAGCTCGCGAGCAGGTTGAGGCGATCGAAGCGTCCGACGGTGACCAGATCGATGCCCGTGCCGATGATCGTATCGGCGACCTGTTCGAAGCGGTTCTGCTCGATCGAGACGAAGCGGCCCGATTCCTTGTCCATCATGTACAAGAACAGCCCCTCCGGCGTCGTATACGGCCGAGCGGGAGCCGAACCGATCTCGAACGTGCGATAGACGACCTTCGAGAACGCGTTGAGCGAGTAGACCTCACCGGTGGTCTCGTTGGCGACGTAGACGTAGCGCCCGTCGAGGCTGCGGCTCGGCGACGAGAGCATCTGATCCGGCGAATCCGCCACCGGCATCTCGACGGTCTGCTGAAGGTTGGTATCGATGACGCCGATGGCGCCTGTCTTGCTGTTGCTGTAAAAGACTTCGGTCTCGTTCGGGTCGAACAGCACATCCCGCGTCGGCGGGAAATCCGCGAGCGCGAATATCACTTCGCCATCGTATGCGGAGAACAGCACGAAGCCGCCATCCTCACTGTCGCTGAAGCCGATCTTCGTGCCGCTGGTATCCAGAACCATGTGCCTGGGCGCCATCGACAGCGTGACTTCCATGGCGAGCTTCTGTTCCTCGAGGTCGTAGAGACTGACGAGCTTGCGCTCGATGTTCGTGTACACGAGCACCGGCGCGAATGGGGTGACGACGACGTCATCCACCGGATACTTGGTCTCGATTCTGAACACCGTCTCGCTGGAATCCAGATCGATGACATCGATGACATTGTCCCTGGCATCGGCGACGAACATGAGCTTGAGAGGATTGGAGATATCGGCAGCCCCGGCCGGCGCCGGCGACAGCGACACGGCAACCAACGCGCTCAGCAGGGTCAGAATACGCATGCGTGTCCTTGCTGTGGCTAGTACAGCCCAAGATAGGGATAGATCATGTCACTGACCGCGTGGAAGTTGTCGGTGATGAGAATGACTCCAAAAGTGACGATGATCGCCATGCTGGCATAGCTCAGGGAGCGCGCGTGTCCCGCGAGAACCTGCAGAATGCTGTTCACCCGCGAAATATAGAAGGCTGCGAGCAGGAAGGGTATGGCAACGCCGATGGCAAAGGTCAGCATGATGCCCGCGCCGATCGCAGCGCTGCCGATCGCTCCGACATAGACGACCAGTGTCGCGACGATCGCTCCGCCGAAGCACGCGGTGCAGCCCAAGGCATAGCCCATCGACGCGATCGCTGTTCCGGCAATGTCCCTGAACGACAGAGAATCCATCGCCCTGCGGTCGAGCATCCGGCAGGCCACGTCACGCGTGCCGCGCAGGCCCACCCAGAGGCCAAGCAAAATCACGATGACGCCCGAGGTGATGGCGGCCGGACGACTGTACTCCGCGAAAAACAGTTGAGCCTGATGCCCTACCGCGCCGATCACCGCCCCGGCCAGCGCGTAGAGCAGCGTAAAGCCAATGACGAACGCAATGGCGACTTGAGTGACCTTGCGCTGAATGAGTGACGTCATCTGGGCGGCGTCGGCCGCCGACTTGCCGGGAACGGTCGCGAATCCGGCAATGATACCGGCAAATATCACAACGAGCTGCAGCAAACAGGGCGTCATCACCGATGACAGCAAGCCGGCGCCCAGCGCGAGGACGGCCACGGGCGTGACGTCGGCTCTGGATTTGAGCTCTTCGGGTAGTGCGTAGGGCGTATCCCAGCTGCCGACGAAGGTCGTATCCCGCTGGCTGCCCAGATAATTATTGGCAACGGAGAGGGTTATATGTCCGGGCTCGTCGAAGTCGATCAGATTCCCATCGGCATCCCGTTTCGGGAAGCTGTAGACACTGAGCCGGTGATGCTCCACGTCCGACGGGCCGTCGGACAGCGACGGTTGAAACTCGCGATCGCCGACGTGCAGCGTCGCCCGTGGCGGTTCGAACGGCAGGTCGCCTCGATGCACCGTCTCGCTGACGAAGAACACTACGTTCCTATCGGGGCGAAGATTGCCGACGATGGCCGCGCGATCGACGTACTGGAAATACTCGTTGCTTGCCAGTGTCGCCGTGATCTCGAGATCTGCGTTTCTGATCAGCTCTCTGGTCAGATAGCGTGAGACGCTGCCGGCCTTGATCATCCGGCTGTCGTCGCCGACGCTGCGCAGCAGCTGCCGGCCCTGGACGAGGTAGGGAAACACGAGCCACGACGAGGCGATGGCCAAGCCGGCCAAGGCCAGCAGCCCAAGCTTGATCGGGTTCGTCCGCTTGACCGTGCTCATGTGGACTTCGGATCGGTGGTGCCGATGCTCAATGCGTTACCGTATCGCTTCCAGGATCGTTTCCGGAGCTGTCGCGAACGTGAACACGTCGGCCAATTCGCCGGCCGGATCGATCAGGAAGACATTCGCCGTGTGCTGAACCGTGTAGTTGTCCTGAGTCTTCGTCACGGCATAGCTGACCTTGAAATTCTTTGCAGCTTCGTTGACTTGCTCGATGCTGCCGCCGAGCCCGAGCATGCCGTCGCCAAAGTGACCGGCGTACTCCTGTGTAATGGCGGGCGTGTCGCGCTCGGTATCCACACTGACGAAGATGCCTGTCGCCGCTCTGTTCGCGGACTCCAGTACTCGACCCATGTTCAGCGCCATGAGCGGGCACACGGTCGCACAGTGCGTAAACCCGAATCCGAGCAGCACGTACTGGCCGCGGAAATCTTCATCGGTCACGAGCCGACCCGCGCTATCGACAAGCTCGAAATCGACGACGATGCCGTGGCTGTCGAGCTCCGTCGCGGCGGCCTCCATCACGTGTCCGGCATGGCCGCCGCCCGGCTCCTGTGCTTGTCCGACAGCGGCCATCGCAAGCAGACCGATGGCAGCTAGACCGATGACAGCGGTGCGCTCGGCGTGCTGCATTTGAGGCGAGTATACCGGATCTCCGCTGGGCCTCCGGGCTGGATTCCCTGGGATCTATGGGGCTCCGGTCAGGCGAAACGCGTCAGGGCAACAGGCGCAACAAGAGGGACGCGACCCCGACGTGAAAGATCACGGCACCGGCAAAGAACCCGCCAAGATACGCCATCGAACTCGTGACCCCCTGCGCGGCCAGCACATGCTGCCGCAGGGGACAGCCGTTTGCGAGCGTCGAGACGTAGCCGACGCCAAACCCTCCGACGATCGTGAGCGCGATCGTCACAGCGTCGGAGACCCCAAACGGTCCGAGCCCCGTGCCGATGACGAGGCTGACGAGCGGGAACGCCAGCCAGGCCGTCAGGCCGAACGCGACCAGGCCCTTGAGCAGGGCGGTGTCGCGCACCAGGATGAAGTCACGAATGCCGCCCACGAAGCACATGCGCGAACGCTGGCCCAGATAGCCCAGGACGACGCCGATGACCAGGGTCGCGATCGCGGCGGTCATCGCGTGGCCCTCCAGCGCAGCCAGTAGGTCCCGAGGACGACCCCCGCCACCATGCCACCGAACCCCATCATGCCGAGCGCCTCGCCCGACGCGCTCCGCAGCAGTAGGCGGATCGAACATCCGCCGGCGAGCAGCGCGAAGTTCATCACCAACAGGCCGTACAAGAACGTCTTGAACGAGTTGTCAGGGCTCCACCAGCGAAATTCGCCGCTAGTGCGCGCACCGAGCAGCGCGCCCAGGAACACACCAACGGTCGTGAGGAGGGGAAATACGAGCGACGCCGGCGCGACCGCCAGGTCTGTGCCGGCTACCGCGTTGATCGTCCAGTTCACGAGATCGCGGCCGTGGCACGCCATGCACACACCGTACGCCTCGGGCGGCCGCACCTCGAAGAAGGCGCCTGCGATCACCGCCAGCAGCCCGGCGACGATCCCCATCGTGAGCGCCGTCACGCGCACGGCTCCTGTTCGCCGCGGCGTCGCGGCTGTTGCCAACGGGGGGGTCATGGCCACGGGGTATTCATCCGCCGCTCGACGCGCTCGTGTTCCATTCGTCGGTTCGCGGCCGATAGTAGTGCACACCGTCCACCTGCACTCGCCTGACGGCGAGCATGGCGAGCACGGTCTCACGCTGGGCGTACTCGAACCGAAGCGCCACGCCGCAGTTCGGGCTGAGGTCTCTCGGTCCGGGAACGAGCTGCGCCGGCAGTCCGTTGCGCTTCAACGTCGTCTCGGCACGGAGCGCATAGTGAGACGCGAAGAAGCTGATCAGGCCGTCCACGCGACCCCCTTGGCGCTCCACGCGGCAACAGCGCCGAGCGCCCCGATCGCGGCGTCCACGTCGGCCTCGGTGTTGAACCATCCGAAGCCGAAGCGCACGGTTCCCGCCGGAAAGGTGCCGAGCGTGTGATGCGCCGACGGCGCACAGTGCAGCCCGGTGCGAGCCATGATTCCGAACGACTGGTCGAGAATCAGCCCCACTTCCGACGACATCGCGCCGGCAACATTGAACGAGACGACGCCGCACCGCTGCGAGACGTCTCGCGGCCCATAGACCGTGAGTCCCGCAATCTCCGAGGCGGCGTCGAGGAACCGCGCGACGAGCGCCCGCTCGCGCGCCTGCACGGCGTCTATGCCGACGTCGAGGAGAAAGCGGACCCCGGCGGCGAGACCCACGATCCCGGCCACGTTCAGCGTGCCGCTTTCGTGAACGTCCGGCAGGAATTCCGGCTGGACATCGTGTGCCGAGTCGCTGCCGGTGCCGCCACGAATGAGCGGTGCGAGCGCAATGTCCTCGTGGATGTACAGACCGCCGGTGCCGGTCGGGCCAAGCAGACCCTTGTGCCCTGTGAACGCGAGCAGGCCCACGCCGGTCTCCTGGACGTCGATGGGGATGGCCCCGGCCGTCTGCGACGCGTCCACCAGATACGGCACCTGGCGCGTCCGCGCCAGCGCCGCCAGCGCCGCGATCGGCACGACAGTCCCGACGACGTTGGAGCCATGCGTCGTCACGAGCAGCCGCGTCGTGGGACGCATCGCGCGCCCGACGGCACCCGGATCGAGCGTGCCCTCGGGCGTGCAGGGCACGACCGTCAGTTCAACGCCGAGCGTCTCGAGGTGACGCAGCGGTCGCATCACCGAGTTGTGTTCGACGCTGGTGGTGACCACGTGATCGCCGGGCCGGAGCAAGCCGTACAGCGCGATATTGAGGGCGTGGGTGGCGTTGTGCGTGAAGACGAGGCGGCTCGGATCGCTCACGTTGAACAGCCCGGCGAGCGCCTCGCGGGCATCTTCGACGACACGGGCGGCCGCCAGCGACATGCGATGACCGGACCGGCCTGGATTGCCTCCCGCCTCCGTCAGGTACTCGCTGACGGCAGCCGACACGGCCGGAGGCTTCGGCCATGACGTCGCCGCGTTGTCGAGATAGATCGTCGGCACGGCCCCTGCTCCTACCCCTGCTTCTACCACGCGAGCAACCGCTCGTCGTTGAGGAGTGCCGGGCGCGGCTGGGGCGTCCGCAGCAAGTCGCTGCATTCGCCCAAGCCCAGACGGCTCTGCCCGCCGAAATCGAGCTGGACGGCACGGACCTGGGGAAACTCCGTGAGGCTGGCGATCAGTCCCAGCAGCAGAGACCGCACGCGGCGGGGGGTTTCCAGGGCCAGCGTCCGCATCAACGGCGTATACGTGAAGCCGAGCGAGAGCAATCCTGTGGTCGGGTCAAAATCGTAGTTCAGGAGTCGGACGTCGGACGGAACGCCGGTCAGGTCGGCGGCCGGCGGGCCCGACATGTACGCAGCCAGCGCCGCGCGCGGGTCCGTCACCGAAACGGGAGACGCGACCAACCCGTTGGCCGACGGGTAGTAGAGCAGCGGCACGCGGCGGGCAGAGTCGCCGAACGGCTCTCCATCGACGCTGAGCGCGACCGACGTGACGCCGGGCAATTCGGTCATCGTGCTGGTGACAGCCGTCACCGCCATTCGGGCGTCGGCGTGCCCGTCGAGGAACGCCCGCGACAGATCAACATGGGCGACGCCATCGGCGATGCGAACAGAGCGGATATCGACGCCGGACGGAACCGCGCTCGTCAGGCCGCTCGCGGCGCTCGGACCAGCCAGCAGCGCCTCGAGCGCCGCACGCGGCAACTCATCCGTGACCGGCATCCGTCGCGACACCGGGAAGAGGAACGGGCCTTCGACAAAGTACAGAGAGACGGTCGTCGTGGTCGGCCAAGGCAACCACCCGGCCAGACCGGCCGCGAGATTCATCGGTTGGAGCGTCCTCAGCCATAGTCCCGCGCCGAATACGGCGCTGAATATGAGGCCCCACACCAGCACGCGGGCAGACGCGCGCCGGGCCGGAGGTATCTTCGAAGGTGAGGCCTGTTGTTCGACTTTCACTCCCCGCCGCTATCTTTCCGCATCTCTCTGCCCTTCGAGGTACGCGTAGCACTCGTACTCGAGAATCCGTACATCGGCTTCCTGCCGCCGGTAGAGCGGCATGCTGATCCTCCAGGGTCTCGAAAAGACCTCGGGGTCCTCGATGGTCGCCTCGTACAGCAGGTGGTCCGGCCCGGTGCGCGTGTAGCGCTCCACGACGTGCAGCGCCACGCTGTGGTAGTTGCCCGACCGGTCGAAGGTCGTCCGATCCGTGAAGTGGACGACGTCGACCACGAGCGTGTCGCCCTCCCAGCGGGCCCGCGAGTCGCCCATCCACCATGCGAGCGGTCCTCGTGGATGCTGACTGTTCAAGTAGATGGGCCGAACAGTGTGGACGTACTCGTACAGCATCGTGACCTGCGTCGGCGTCTGCACGATCTGAAACGGATAGGGCATGTACGTGATGCGCGGAACGCCGACCATGTTGCACAGCGCTTCAGGGTCGTCGGTCAAGCGGCGCTCGAAGTTCTCCCGCCGTCTGGCGAGCGCCGACGGAAGGTACGGAATCGCGCCGCCCTCGACAATTCCCTGCCCCGCGGGCACGCCGAGCCGAGGCGAATGGTCCTCGATATCCCATACGGCGGTGTTCAGCGCCTGCCAGATGCCTTGCAGATCCGGCTGGCCGCCGGCCGTGCGCGGCGCGCGGTACGCTTGTTGGGGGACCGCTCCCTGACCTGCTTGACCGAAAGCGGGCACCGGCACCACGGAGCACAAGACGGCCACGACGGCCGCCATGCGGACGAAAAGGATGAACCGGCATCCTCGCAAGCGCCCCCCGTTACGCATGATTAACGTCCCTCTTCCGGGTTGTCGCCGCCGAAGAGTACCGTCCCGTCCGCCAGTCGTGTCCGGCCTCCCCCGTACAACTGCCTTGAGCCGTCGCGGGCTTGAAACCCCGTGACGGTCACGGCAGCGCCGGCGGGCAAGTCATCCTGCCGCCAGCCCCGCCGGTACAAACCGTTCGCGCTGCTGAACCAGACGGACCACGACTGGATCTGCCCTTGAGCGTCCGGGACGTCGACCGTCAGCAGTGCGTGAGGATTCCGCCATTCCATCTTGGCGATCGTGCCCGAAAGGATGACGGTGTTGTCCAGGTCGTATCCGGCAGCAACCGAGTGATGGGCGTGCAGTGAGGCGGCGGACAGCAGAAGACCCACACCCTCAAAGAGAACTCCGAACACGAACACTCGTCTCATCGCTGAGCCTCCCGGGCTTCCCACGCCTGCCTGAGTTCCCTGGCTTCGTCGGGACTGATGCCGGGATGAATCCTTAAGCCGTTGTTCCGAAAGAGCTGCATCTGCTCCGCGTTCGCTTCGTAACAGGCCTCTTCCCAGACCTCGATTCCCTCCCGTGTGTCACGCCTGTAGGCGAACGCGATAGTGAACGGTCTCGTGTACACGTTCGGGTCGTCATAGGTCGCTTGGAAATGAAGTGTGTTGGCATCGACCATCGTCAGACGTTCGGTCACGCGCGCGTCCTCGGTCAGAAACCGCCCCCGTTGGTCGAGGTACGGCAGGGCATTCTGGTTCGTCGTGTCGATAACGAGCGTGTTGCCCTCCCAGCGGCCGAGCGGGTCTCCCTGCCAGAGGCGAATGTTCCGGCCGACATGCGAGAGGCCGTTCATCGGGATGATGCGATAGGGGTGCGCGGATAGACCTTCACCCAGGACCACGAGGTAATCGGGAGTCAACATGAACTGGTAGATGTTCGCCATGTACATCGTGCCGGGCCCGCCTGCCAGCAAACAGGCCGCGTTGTGATGCACGTAGTTCGCGGCGTTCTCTCTTCGTCGCTGGTCCGCCCACGGCTGCATCGGCACTTTCCCATCGGCCGGGTCCACCACGACACTTGGGCCGCCGCTGTCATCCGGGTTCCTGGGATGTGCTTCGAAATCCTCGAACGCGGCTACGCGACGACGCCAGTATCCGTTGAGGTCGGGCTTGCCGTCCGGCGTTCGAGGAGGATCGAAGTTCTTCGCCGCCTCGACCGCGCACGCGTGAAACGCCGCGTGATTATCGTCCGGGCACACCGAGTCCGGGAGCGGGCCTCCCCGCCCCTGTCCGGCCACCGGCGACGGGAACAGCAGCGCCACCGCCACCCAGGCCGCCAACCCGATCAGCGGACCGAAGCATCGAACCGTCATCCGGAACCTCCCCGCAGACGCAAAGCCGTCCGCGTTGTTGAACACGCTGAAGACCACCGAGGTTGCCTCCTTACACGACACGGCGGAGGCGATCCGGGTCCCTGATGCGGATACTCCGGCGGTCCGCCTCGACGAGACCGCGTCGGCGAAAATCCTGAAGCACGATGTTAACCGTTTCGCGCGCCAGACCAACGAGATTACGCCGACCTGGCGGATCGATGGACCCGGTCGGAAACGGTGGGCAGCCGGCCTATTTCCCGCTAATCGGCTCGCAACGCGCGGACGAATCTGAATCAGAATGGATCGATGGGACCAACTGCGAGGGTGGCGGACGCTGGGCGTGTCTCGCCGCTCGATGAGGCCAATCGCGCTCTAGTCGAGGCGGTGCACCCGGCGGATTGGGTGAACCCGGAGCCTCACGCGGTCTACGATCTTGCGGTTGTCGGCGGCGGCACGGCCGGGCTGGTCAGCGCGATGGGAGCGGCCGGTTTGGGAGCGCGGGTCGCGCTCGTGGAACGGCACCTCCTCGGGGGAGATTGCCTCAACGTGGGCTGCGTGCCGTCAAAGGCCTTGATCCGATCGGCCCGCGCGGCCGCCGACGCGCGGCGGGCGCCCCGGCTGGGCGTCAATATCGGTGCCGTCGAGCCGGATTTCGGCGCCATCATGCAGCGCATGCGCCAGCGGCGCGCCGGCCTCAGCTCTAATGATTCCGCCGAGCGCCTGCGACGCGCGGGCGTTGACCTGTTTTTCGGAGACGCCGCCTTCACGAATGGACGCACGCTCGAGGTGGCGGGGCGTCCGCTTCGATTCAACCGGGCAGTCGTCGCCACGGGCGGCCGGCCGACGGCTCCGCCGGTCCCCGGATTGGCCGACGTGAGCTACTTGACGAACGAGACGCTGTTTTCGCTCACCGAGCTGCCGCGTCACCTCCTCGTCATCGGCGGCGGACCGATTGGATGCGAGCTCGCGCAGGCGTTCGTCCACTTCGGGAGCGCCGTGACCATGTTCGATCAGGCCCCGCACGTGCTGCCACGGGAGGATCCGGACGCGGCGTTGATCGTGCAACGTCGGTTGGTGGCGGACGGCGTCCGGTTGGAGCTCGGCGTGAAGCTGGTCGAGGCTGTCAGCGACCGCGGGCAGGCGTGCCTGCGCTTCGAACGCCCGAATGGAACAGGGGTTGGGGAGGCAAGCGGCGATCGGCTGTTGATTTCCGCGGGACGTGCGCCGAACGTCGAAGGCCTGGGACTCGAGACGGCGGGAGTGTCGGTCTCAAAGCACGGCGTCATCGTGAACGACCGGCTGCAGACGTCGAATCGAAGAATCTATGCGGCGGGCGATGTCTGCTCGTCGTTTCAATTCACACACGCCGCCGACGCGATGGCGCGGGTCGTCATTCAGAACGCGTTGTTCTACGGACGCCGGCGCGCGAGTGCGCTCGTCATCCCATGGTGCACCTACACCGACCCTGAGGTGGCTCACGTCGGGTTGCACGAACAGGAGGCGCGTCGACGCGGGCACGATGTCCAGACGATCACCGTCGAGTTGGCTGAGATCGATCGCGCGGTCATCGACGACGACACGGATGGCTTCGTGCGCGTGCATCACGAACGTGGCCGCCTGCTTGGATGCACGATCGTCGCGTCGCACGCGGGCGAATTGATCGGTGAGGCGGCGTTCGCCCTGACACACCGCCACACGCTCTCGGATCTGTCTTCGACGGTTCACCCGTACCCGACACAGGCCGAAGCGTTGCGAAAGGCCGGCGATCAGTACCGCCGCTCACTCTTGACCGCCCGTGTACGTGGATTCATGGAGAGGTATTTTCGATGGACCCGCTGATCCCGGGCGCTTATCGCACAGCAAGCGCCGCGCTCCCTTTCATGACGACGTCTCGTGCAGCTCGGCGTCGAGCGCACGGCGTGCCGCCCTCGTGCCGATCACGACGACTGCGACGGTAGCCAGCAAGCCGACGACGTAGAGCGTCGTTCGAGCTGCACCACCTCCCTGGGCCGCCGACGAGAGTTCGGCGGCGGCTGGCGCCAGAGATCCGAGATACACATACAGCGCCCCGCCTGGCAGCATGCCGACGAACGACGCGAGGACATAGGTGCCGAGGCGGACGCGCGTTAGGCTCAGCACGTAGTTGAGCAGGTTGAACGGAACGAGCGGAGACAGGCGCAGCAGCAGTACGAGCCTGAAGCCCTCACGTTCGACGGCGGTCTCGATCGCCCGGGCGCGCGCCGACCCGCCGACCTTCTGCGCGGCCCAGTCGCGTAGCACCGTCCGTCCGAGCAAGAACGCGCAGGTTGCGCCGGTGACGCTGGCCGGCGATGCAATAGCCAACCCCCAGATGGGTCCATACGCGAATCCCAGCGCCAGCGTCAGGATCGACCCGGGGACGGCCGCCACGGTGCTCACCACGTACGCCGCAAAGAAGACGACGACGCCGAGCATCCCGGTCTCACGCGCTCCTTGCGCCAGAGCGGTGACCCACGCCCCAAGCGGCAGGACGTACGTCGCTGCTGCGACCAGCGCGATACCGAGGACGATGCTGAAAACGCGCAGCCTTGTCACGTCAGCGCATGAGCCGATCGAGCAGTTCGCGTTTGAAGCCGGGGGGAGCCGTGGAGCAGTACAGCGCCCGGGTCGGCGCCGACGTGAACGACTCCGAGACGAACAAGTACGGCTTCTGCTGGACCGCTATTCCCTGCACGCCCGGCTCCGTGCGGTCGTCGGGCAGCGTGTGAATCTCGATCGGGAGCGACGCGCAGTCGAAGCCGGCCGGCGACACGGCGTATCCGATCGCCAACGTGTCGAACGGATTGAAACCATTCACGGTGAAGAGGCGACGCCACATGTCGAGCCAGTCTCGCGCGGGTGTCGCCAGCGCCTGTGCCGCCGGCGGCCCGGACGCGAGACGATCGAGGTCCGCCGGTTCGATCCAGATCTTGGATGAAATCTCGAACGGCGCCAGGACCAGAGGAACGTTCGATTGAATCAGTAGACGAAACGCTTGCGGATCCAGTTCGAAATTGAAGTCGCGATGTCCTCTGGGATTGGTCGTGCCGGTCGTGAAAAGCTGACCGGGACGCCGCCCGGCCACAGCGATGACCCGGACGATCCGGCTCGCGAGCTCCGGCCGTCTCTCGAGCACTGTCGCCACGTTGGTGGCCGGGCCGAGCGCGAGTATCGTCAGTGGTTCCACGCGAAGCGCCTCCGCGAGGGCCCGGGACGCATCGGTCTCGGTTCCGAGTTCGTCGGCGGACGACGCGCCGGCGAAGACACCCAGAGCCGAGGAGCCGAATTGCCCGACGAGACGCCGGGCGATCGGCACACCGCGGTCGAGCGGCGCGTTCCCGAACACCACCGAGATACCGCGGATATCCAGCTCCGGCGAGCGAAAGGCCTGAACCAGCGCGAAGCCGTCGTCCACGTCGCGCTCCGGTTCGCCGAGGGCGGGATCGGTATCGATCCAGACCGGCACCCGGGTTTGTGCGCCGCTCCCCGATGCAAGCGCGATCACCATGATCGCGGCGGCTAGCCCGCGCACCGCTACCAGCACGTCAGCCCCCGCTCGTGGGTCAGCACGAGCGAACGCGAGACATCGAGCAGATGCCGCTTTGCGTCGATGCCATACGGCAGCGGCAACTGCGCCACGCCGATCAGCCGGCGCATGATCTCGGTACCGGCAAACCCGAGCATTACCCGTTCATCGAGGTGCTCGCGGACCGAGGCGCCGACGACCAGATCCGCGGTCTCGACCCCGACGCGGGCGAGCGCGAGGTGCGCGAGCATGACGCCGTAATCGAACTCCCTCGCGCCAAGGAAGCAGAACTCCGGATCGATGATGCGAATCCCCCTCGTCCCCCGCGCCCAGCTGCCGGGGAAATAGTCGCCGTGCACGAGAGACGCATGGTCCGCCAGGTACTTGGTGCCGAGCTCGCCCGCCAGCCGGCCGTAGGCGGGATCGCGTTTGAGCTCTTCAGCGGCTCGTGCAAGCCCGTCGGTGACGCGATCGAGGTCCAGGCCGTTCTGCTCCGCCAGAGGCAAGCTGAACATATGCTCGTGATTGAGCGCGCGCATCGCGCGGTTCGCGAAGCCGGCCCGTGCGTCTTCCGGGATCGTGACACGGCCCAGCGCCGACAGCCAGTCGAGAATCTCGCTCAGATCTGCACTCGAGATCTGCCGGTCGGCATAGATCGACGTGAAGTCGCCGGCCGATCCCATATCCTCGAGGGCGAGCACGTGATTGTGTCGGTCGAGCGCCAGCAGCTCGGGCATGCGGCTGGACACGGCCGGCACGCTCCGGACAGCCTGATAGAACTGCCCTTCGATCAACGTGCGTTCCCAGGGCGCCGCGATCTGATCGTATTTCTCCACCCAGGGTCGCCCCTGCTTGAGAATGAGGCTGCGACTCCGCAGCGTCACCCGAAGGGTCAGATTCATGTTTCCTGCCCCGGCACGTTCGATCCGCGAGGGCAGCTCGCCGCTGTCGGCGAGGTCCCGCGCCAACAGGTAACCTTCGATGCTCGGTCGGTCGTCTCCGTCCAGCAGCAGGACGTCTTGGTGGGCGCCGATTTCCATCACGTTGCCGATCGCAAGGGTACTCCGGCTTGCGCTCATCTGGAGTGAGCCCGCTCACAGAAGACGCGACCGTCAAGGGCGGCTGTTGCGGTACCCTCGAACACGCAACTCGGAACGACCGTGTCGCGCTCTCGAATGAGCGCCCGGATCGATCGGGCTCACCTTGATTATGTCGATCTCCTCCCAGAACGGACGACGGCAAAGCAGCGGGAGCGCTCTGGTGCGCGTCGCGGTTTTCGGCGGTCTCGCCCTGGTGGTCCTGGTCGTCGTGCGCACCGTGCCGCTGGCCGCGGTGGTCGGGACGCTTCGATCGTGGGTGGAGGCCAGTGGGCCGATTGGGATGATCGGGTTCGGCGCGGCGTACGTCGTCCTGGCGCTGCTGTTCGTGCCGGGCGCCGCGCTGACGATGGTGGCGGGCGCCGTCTTTGGGGTCGGCTGGGGCATCGTGGTCGTCGCCATCGCCACCTCCGTGGCCGACGCCGTTGCGTTCCTCACCGGCCGGTACGTCGCCCGCAACGCCGTCGTGCGACTGATGGACCGCTACCCCAGGTTCAAGATCGTCGATCGCACGATCAGCCGAGGCGGGTGGCGCATTGTCGCGCTGATCCGACTCAGCCCGGCGTTTCCCTACAGCGCCAGCAATTATCTGTTTGGTGTGACCGGCGTCTCGTTTCTTCCCTTCCTGATATCGAGCGGCATCTTCACGCTGCCGGGCGCGTTCGCGTATCTCTATCTTGGATACGTCGGCGCCGAGGCGGTCGGCGGTGGCAGCCGCAACCCCGTCGAGTGGGCCCTGCTCGTCGTGGGGCTTGTCGTGACCATCATCGCCATCGCGTACCTCACCGTTCTGGCGCGGCGCGGGCTCGCGGAGTTGGAGTAGCGTACGACTCGTGCTCGGCGCCGAATCCACCTACCGCCCTATTGGCGATTACGCGCTGGTCGGCGACTGCCGATCGGCGGCGCTCGTATCTAGTGCCGGGTCGATTGACTGGCTCTGCTGGCCACGGTTCGACAGTCCGTCGATCTTTGCGGCCCTGCTGGATGCACGCCGCGGCGGCTGCTTCACGGTCGCCCCGGCCGAGCCGTTCACGACGACGCGCCGGTACGTGGGCGAGTCGGCCGTGCTCGAAACCACGTTCCGGATGCCGAACGGCGTCGTGCGCCTCACCGATCTGATGCCGGTCGCGTCGGAAGCCGAGAAGGCCCGCGAGCTGTGGCCCGGCCACGAGCTGCTGCGCCGGGTGGAGTGTCTCGCAGGGGCCGTTGAGATTGACGTGCTCTTCGATCCGCGCCCCGACTACGGGCGGGTGGTGCCCAGCCTTATCGATCAGAAGGGCTTCGGGGTGGTCTGCGAGCATCGGGCACAGGTGCTTGTGCTTCAAAGTGAGATTCCGCTGGCGATCGGCAGCGGGCCTGGCGCGCGGGGCCGTGTGCGGCTACAGGCCGGCGAAACGCGGACGCTGTCGCTCACCTACGATCGGTGGCTGCCGGCCACCCTCTCGGCGATGGGAGTCGCCGCAGCGGATCGCATCGCGCGCTCCCTCGCTTGGTGGGACACATGGATGCGGGGGTGCCGCTACGACGGTCCGTACGCGGACATGGTGCGCCGCAGCGCTATCACGCTCAAGCTGCTGACCTACGCCCCCTCCGGCGCGGTGGTCGCGGCGCCGACGGCGTCACTCCCGGAGGCGATCGGCGGCGCGCGCAACTGGGACTATCGCTATTGCTGGCTGCGCGACGCGTCGCTGACGCTGCGTGCCTTTGACGATCTCGGCTTTACCATCGAGAGCGAAGCCTTCCGCTCCTGGCTCCTGCACGCGACGCGGCTCACCTGGCCCGATCTCCAGATTCTCTACGACGTGTACGGCGAGTCGCGAATCTCAGAATCCATTCTCGAACATCTGGAGGGTTATGCCCGGTCGGGGCCCGTGCGGGTCGGTAACGCCGCCGTCGATCAACTGCAGCTCGACATCTACGGCGAGGTGATCGATGCGGCGTGGCACTACGTCGAGCGAGGAGGGCGATTCGACCGCACGACCGCCCGCATGCTCGTCGGTCTCGGCGAAGCCGTCGTTCGCCGCTGGCAGGAGCCGGACGAGGGCATCTGGGAGCCGCGCAGCGGCCGGCGGCATCACACCCATTCGAAGGCGATGTGCTGGGTGGCGCTCGATCGCCTGGTGCGCCTGTGCGAGCGGCGGCACCTGCGGGCCGAGGCGGCGCGGTTCGGGCGGGTGCGCGACGAGATCCGCGAGGCGATCGAGGCGCGTGGATACAGCGCGCGGCTCGGTAGCTACGTGAGTGTCTTCGACGGCGAGACACTCGATGCCAGCCTCCTGCTGCTCGGCCTGATGGGATACGCCGATCCCCGATCAGCCCGCATGCGCGGCACGCTGGCGCGCGTGCGCGAGCGGCTCGGCACCGGCGGCCTGTTGTACCGGTATCTGGACTGGGACGACGGGTTGGCCGGGTCCGAAGGCGCGTTCGGTATCTGCAGCTTCTGGGGCGCCGAGGCGTGCGCGCTGCAGGGAGACATGGCGACCGCGCGTGGTGAGTTCGAGCACCTCTTATCGTTCGGCAACGACGTCGGGCTGTTCGCCGAGGAGATCGACCCGGGAACGGGGGCCGCTCTCGGGAACTTCCCGCAAGCGTTCACCCACGTGGGCCTGATCAATGCGGCGGTCACCATCGCGCGGCTGCAGGGAGAAGAGCCCGCGCACGCCCGGGTCTCCGTCCACCCCCGAGGACAGGGATGAATCTGCCAAGCATTCTGCTGTGGGGCTTTGCCGCCACCGTCGTCCTGTCGACCATGATGGGAGCCGGCCAGCGCCTGGGCTACACGCGCATGAGCATCCCGTTCCTGCTGGGAACGATGCTGACGCCCAACCGCGATCGCGCGATGTTTCTTGGCGTCCTCGCGCACATGATGGGCGGGTGGCTGCTCGCGCTACCCTACGCGCTCGCCTTCGAGAGCTTGCAAAGCGCGACCTGGTGGCTCGGCGCCGGGATCGGGCTGGTGCACGGTTTGTTCGTCCTGACGGTCGGCATGCCCATCATGCCCGCCATCCATCCCCGCATGGTCAGCGAGTACTTCGGTCCGACGCCGAACCGGCAGCTCCAGCCGCCGGGCTTTCTCGCGCTTAACTACGGCCGCCGCACGCCGATCGTGACGTTCGTGTCGCACGTCGTGTACGGCGCGATCCTGGGCGCGTTCTATCAGCTCATCAGGCCGTGATTTCGCCGTGACTTGATCCGCGAAGACGCGTTCACTAACGACGCACGAACCGGGTCTTCCTGCGCCGATGGTTCGCCATCTGCTCGAGGACGGCGCAGACGGCGGCCGTGTCTTCGGTCTCGCGCCCGGTCGCCGCCGCCGTGTAGATGGGCGCCGTCGCGGCGAACAGCGGCGTCGGGCACCCCACCTGGCGTGCGAAATCTCGAATGACCGCCATGTCCTTGGCCCAGACGGACAGCCGCATCATCGCGTCCGAGTACTCGCCGCGCACCATCATCGGCCCCCGCACCTGCAGCATCCGGGAACTGCCGGCCCCGTCGGCGATGACTTTGAGCGTCATCGCGGGATCGAGGCCGGCTTTCATGGCGAGGACCAGCGCTTCGGCGGCCGCCACGTTGTGGATGGCCACCAGCAGGTTGGCCACGAACTTCATCTTCGATCCGGCACCGAAGGCGCCGACGTAATAGTGAGCCCGTGCAAAAGCGGCCATGACCGGCGTCGCCGTGCGGTACGCCGCCCGAGGTCCGCTGGCGTACACGACCAGGTCCCGCACGCGCGCCTGCGCCCCGGTCCCGCTCAGCGGGCAGTCCAGGAGAATCGTCCCGGCCGCCGCGAGCCGGCGGCGCGCTTTCTCCTTCACGGCGATCGGCAGCGTGCTCGTCTCGATGACGATCCGCCGGCTTCGCCTGGCGCCGGCTAGATCCGTTGCCACCGCGAGCAGCGCCGCGGCCGAAGGCAGCGAGCAGATCACGACGTCCGCCGCCTGGCCAACGTCGCGCGCACTCTTCGCGATCCGGCCACCCGCACGCACGTGACCGCGCCGCCGCGCCGCCAACACGTCGAATCCGACGACCGGGTACCCGTCCCGCATCAGGTTCGCCGCCATCGCGGATCCCATGATGCCGAGGCCGATTAGGCCAATCGGCTCCGGGTTTTCAGCTCCGGGCTTCGGATTCCGTGCTTTGGGCTTCGGGCTCTGGGCCCTGGACCGTGCCTTACGCACTGTGGTCACGGCCGCCTGGCCTCGCGTAGCAATAGCCCTCCTCTTCGTCGATCGCGACGGGAGCGTCGAATAACTTGCTGATGCGCTCGGCGGTCAGGACCGACCGCTTTGGCCCGGAGACGATGATGCGGCCGCCGCGCAGCAGGATCACCCGCTCGATTTCAGGGACGATCTCTTCGATGTGGTGGCTAATGAGGATGAGGGTCGTGCCCTGTCGCGCGATCTGCCGCACGCGCTCCATGAAGGCGTGCCTGGCGATGAGATCAAGGCCGGTCGTCGGCTCGTCGAGCACCAGGGCGCGCGGCGCGGTAACCAGCGCGCGCGCAAGCAGCACGCGCCTCGCTTCGCCGCTCGACATCTCGTCGAGACGCCTCTTCGCAAGGTGCGACACGCCCATGCGGTCGAGAGCCTCCGCCGCGCGACGCCGCATGTCCGCAGTGACGACGCCGTAACGCAGGATGCCTTGTGTGGCGAAGAAGCCCGACAGGACGGCGGCATCGGCCGTCACCCGGCCTTCGTTGTTGCCGAACACGAACCGATGATGGAGGTCGGACGAGACGATGCCGAACTGCGACCGCAGCTCGAACACGTCCCATTTGTCGCTGCCGAACACCCGGACGGGCGGGGTGGCACCAGCTACAGCCAGCGGCCGGTCCTCGTGCGTGAGCAGCCGGACCAGCGCTGATTTCCCGGCGCCGTTGGGACCGAGGATGGCGGTGTGCTCGCCGGCGGCGATGGTAAGCGTCAGGCCGTCAAGGATCGGACGCCCATCCTTGACGACCGTGGCATCAAGCAGCTCGAGAACTGGCTCTGACAACCTACGCGGGCAGCGTCTGGCCCGTTGTGTCTCTCGAGAACGGCAACAGCATGAGTCCGAAAACGAAGGTGCCGGCCACGATCGCCACCGGCACACCGAGACTGCCATACGACGAGATACCGGCACTGAGCAAGAAGACCAGGGCAACACCGACGAACCGGCCCACGGAGCTGATGAAGCCAATGGCACTCGCCCGGCACTCCGTCGCGTACAGCTCCGGTAGCCACAGCGTGTAGGCAGCGAAATTCGCGCCGCCGAGCCCCATGAAGAAGACGGTGACAAAGAACAGCGTCAGCACGTCGCCCGGCAGGTAGAACACGTAGCCGAATCCGAAGGCGGCGCTGACGCCCAATATGGTCAGGGCCAGTGCCATTGTCTTCGGGCGGCCGATTCGTTCGGCGATCAGCGGCACCAGGACGCATCCGATGATCGTGCCAATCGCCAGCACGACGGCTCCATAGGACGCAATCTGCGCCGCCACTGGAGCCGCGTTGCCAGCCCGAGCCGCGAGCTGCGATACCGCCGTTGGCACGTAGATCGAGCCGGCCCACAGCAGAATGATCGAGACCAGGAACAGGCCCGACATGACGATCGTGTCTTTCATGTAGCGCGGCGAAAAGAGGGTGCCGAAGGCTTCGGTCATCTTCGGACGTACTGCTTCCTCATGGCCGAACTTTTCCTGCCACTTCTTCGATTCGTGCACGCCGTAGCGGATGAAGGCGATCAGCAGCGCAGGTGTTCCGCCAAGGATGAACATCCAACGCCAGCCGTAATTGGCGCCGATGGAGTAGTTGGCAACGGCCGCAAGAAAGAATCCGAAGTAGTAGCCGGTGTGCATCAATCCGGCGCCCATCTTGCGGCGGTTCTCGTCCAGTTCTTCGGCGATGTAGGCGGCCCCAATCGGCTGCTCGCCGCCGATCCCGATACCACAGAAGAAGCGCAAAACCGCAAGCTGCCAGATGTTCGTCACGAACGCGCAGAGAAATGTAAACAGCGAATAGGTCAGGATCGTCAACATCAGCGTGCGAACGCGGCCAATCCGGTCCCCGATCGGTCCCCAAATCATGGAGGTGCCCCATCCGAGCAGGAACAGCGCGAAGAGAATGCCGCCGTAGGCGCCGATATTGCCCGGCGTGACCTCGATGCCGGAGTTCGGCAACAACTCCGTCAGGGCCGGTACGAGCACCAGGGCATAGATGAACGAATCCATGCCGTCGAGCGCCCAGCCGCCCCAGGCGGCAAGAAACCCGCGCTTCTGATTCGTGGTGAGCGGCTGCGAAATCGTCGTAGCGGTCGCCATGTGGACAGCCCTCCGGGCAAAGGAAACGGCACACGCACAGACCCGCGTCGGGCTGGCCGGTGGCTTCGTGATAGCCGCGTAATGTTATGGGCGTTCGTGGGTGCGGTCAAGGCGCGTCGATCAACGGGCACTACGCGCCTGCTCCTCCCGCACGATCGCGAGATTCCGGCGTGCGTCGGCTGACTCTAAATGCCTACAACCAAAAAAGAGCCCGGCGTCGAAACAATCGACGCCGGGCTCGACGAGAGACTAAGACTAGAGCCTAAGCTTAGTTCGTACCCCAGCCCGGAGTGACCTGCTTGCCGAGCAGGAACGCCGGATTCGCGCCGGGACGTGGCGTGAACTTCTGCGCACCGCCGCTGTCCACCGCCGCGGTGTAAACGTTCCCCGCACTGTCGACCGTCATGCCGTGCACGCCCCAGAACGCGCCCGGGAAATCACCCCACGCGCCCCAGGAGTACTGGAACTCTCCGTCCAAGTTGTACTTCAGGATCTTCGAGGTCCCACGGTCGGCCGCCCAGAGGTTCCGATCGCTCGGGATGATAAACATGTGGATATCCGACGGCGGGCGCGAGCCGAAACTCCATTCGTCGAGATAGTTACCGTTCTCGTCAAACACCTGCACGCGGCCATTCGACCGATCGTTGACGAAGACGCGCCGGGTCTCCGGATCCACGGCGACGCCGTGCACGTTGTTGAAGTAGCCCGGACGCGTCTCACGCGTACCGCCTCGTCCGGTTGCCGTGCCCCTCTCTCCCCATGTCATGAGGAAATTGCCGTCCTTGTCGAACTTCACGACACGCGTGTTGGCGTAGCCGTCGGCCACATAGAACGTGCCGTCGGGAAGCCAGGCCATGAACGTCGGGCGGTAGAAGTGCGAGTCGTCGTCACCCGGCACGTTCGGCTCGCCGATCGTCTGCAGCAAACGCTGCCCGTCGTTCGAGAACTTGAACACCGAGTGGCGGTAGTCATCCACGACCCAGATGCTCTTCTTCGGGTCGTACGGGCTGATATAGACCGCGTGCGGCCGCCGGAACATCTCGTCCCACTGCGTCCAGTCCTCGATCATGTCGCCCTGCGCGTTGAACACGGTGACGATGTGCTCCCAGCGGTACTCGACACCGTCCGTGCCCTTGTCGGAATCGTCTCCGGGCGTCGTGCCATCGGCCATGAACAGCCTTCCGGGAGGGCTGGCGGAGGTCGCACCTCGGATCGGCAGCCGGCCGATCGGGAAGCTGATGCTCGGCGCCACATCCACTCTTGCGGGCCTTTCGTGAATCGTCGGCAGCTCGCCGCGCTGCAGCACGAAGACGGGTCGGGGCTTTCGGCGAACACGCCCTGTCCCGCACCCCACGTCCAGTCGCCATGGCCTGGAAGATCGGTCAGCGGCTTCGGCCAGTCGGCCACGTCATACGCGCCGAAAATGTCTTGCCCACCCTTTTCGCCAGGCACCGCGGCGACGCTTTGCACCTGCCCCTGCCCCTGCACGGATGCCGAGCGGTTCCCTGCGACAAACGTCACAGCCAGCGCCAGCACGGCTGTAACGACGAGCGACGCGCCTTGACGCATGTTCCATTCCTCCGTCGTACTGATTACCTAAGGGCTTGTCAGACAATTACTGACTTTTGTGTTCTCGGAGCAGCGGGATGGATCGTGTAGTTCCAGTCGCCGTGAAAGCGATGCCGCTCGAGGCGTACCGTCGCCAGCTGCGCATCGGTGACGGTGAGGCCACCCGGGTATGGGCCGCGGTCGAGTTCCGACCGAACGCGGAGTCCGGACCGACTGTGCGTCGAGCCAATGAGGCTCACGATCGTGGCCAAGTCGACGAGTGGGGTGCCGCGCCAATTCATCGCGATGTGCGAGAACACCCGATGCTCGATCTTGTTCCACTTGCTCGTACCCGGCGGAAAGTGACAGACCGTGATCACCAAGCCCGTCCGATTGGCCAGACGCGGCAGTTCCCACTTCCACAACCGGAGGCGCGCCCCGTTGCTCCCGCCTGCATCCGCCGTGATCAACAGCGACTGGGCTTGTCGATACGCCGGGCGACCCATGTGCTGCCACCAACGCTGGATCGACCGTACCGCGAAGCTCGCGGTGTCGTGATCGATCCCGACACGCACCCAGCCTTCGTTGCGATGCAGATCGTAGATGCCATACGGAATGGCCTTCCCGCCCGTGGTGGCGGTGGCCGGGATCACGAAGTCGTGGACCTGTACCCGCTGCGGCGTCTTCGCCGGGCGCCAGGTGCGGCCCGCGTTCTTGAACGCGCCGACCAGCTCCTTCTTCTTGGTGTCCACCGAAATCGTCGGCTGCTGTTGCCGTTGCGCGCGTCGCACGCGCCGGGCGATGTACCGAAACTGCGCGTCCCGATCGACATGCTGGCGGCCCTCACGAGTCTTGGCGTTGCCCTGCAGGCTGTAGCCCAGTCCGTGCAACAACTCGGCGACCACCGTGTGGCTGACGCGGTGGCCCAGACCGTCGAGCGCCACCGCCAACGTCCGTGCGCTCTGGCACGTCCACCGCAGCGGCGAGTCGGGATCGCCGGGGGCGGTCGGCTCAACCAACGCATCCAAATCGCGCAGCAGCGTCGCGTCGAGATCGATCGCGCGCTTGCGGCCGCCGCCCGCCCTTCGCGTCCGGCCGCCCGCGAGCGGCTCGTCCGCCGTCAATTCACGCAAACCGCGCTGGATGGTCGATGTCGCGATACCCGTGGCTCGGGCGACCAGCGCCGTGCCGCCATAACCGATCGCCTGGGCCTCAGTCGCCGCCCACACCCGGCGCGATCGCTCCGTGAGCACGGGCGCCAGCGCTGCATGCTTTGCCCGCAGGGTGGCCACCTCCACGGGCGCAGCGTACTACTCGCCGATCAACAGTACAAGCAGTTATTTCCTTACAGGCTCTTACGTCGGCGGCGGCGAGCTTTAGCCGGCGGAGCGGCCGGCGCGTCTGAGTCCACTGGGGTGGAAGGGACCGCCGCCGGCACCGAGCCTGCACCGTCCTCACGTGCCTCGACGAGCATGCTGCGGCCTGACTCTCGCAGCGTCACGGCACCCGCCGCGGCCACCTTTTCCATGAAGTCGCGGAAGCTGCCCGCGCCATATTCACGCTCGGAGAACGTGGAGTCGAGCTGCAGCAGCGTGCTCTTGAGCAGCCCGAGCTGTGGCGTGACCTCGCGATCCGACATGACCTTCAGCGCGCGCGTGACGAGCGGCAGCGCCTTTGAGATGGGACTCGTGCCCGTCGACTGCTTCGCGCCCCGCCCGGACGGACGGCCGCGGGTGCCGACCAGGTTCTCGTACGCGATGAACTCGTGACAGTTCTGCTGCATCGTCGCGCTCGTGAACTGGCGGCCGCCGACCACGATGACCTTGCGGCCGTACTGCTTGAGCTTCTCGACGAGGGAAATGAAGTCGCTATCGCCGCCCACGATGACGAAGGCGTTGATGTGGTCGTGCGTGAAGGCCATTTCGAGCGCGTCGAGGGCCATCGTGATGTCGGCGCCGTTCTTGTCGCCGCCGGGCGTCATGTTGCGCTGCACCATGCGGATCGCGTGCTGCGTCAGCAGGCGGCTGTAATCGCCGACCCGCTTCCAGTCGCTGTAGGCGATCTTGGTGACAATCTCGCCGCGCTCCTTGATGGCCTCGAGAACGAGGCCGATGTCGAATTGACCGCCGATCGTGTTCTTGACACCGATCTCGACGTTGTCGAAATCGATAAACACGGCAATCCGGGTACTACGTGTGTCTGTTGTAACGTTCATTGATCTTTCGCGCGTCTGGCGACGCGGGTTGCAAATGCTCCGGGTGGGGCTGGATGGAATAGGGCGTGACCACAGTATACGTCAGCGGCCACGCCTGGTCCCGGAGTTCCCCTGTGTTGCCGTCAGCGGTGGCGGCCAGCGCCACCGTAGGTCTGCGGAAAAAGCGATACCGCAACCCTGGAGAGCGGTTTTTCTCCGCGCAGGACGACGCAGCTTTTCCTTACCCGCGCTGCTCGGCGCCTGTCGGTTTCTGCCACGCACCGACGGCCTGACCGGTCGCGTCCAGGGGTACGGTCACGGTACGGCGCTGGCATCGAGACGCGAGATGCCGCCTCAGCATGCTCCCCAGGCATCCCACCCCGGCACACCCAAGTTGCTCGACCGCCTGCGCGCCGCGATACGGCTGCGGCACTTCAGTCGCCGGACGGAGCAGGCGTATGTCGGATGGGTGCGTCGATACATCCTGTTTCATCGGAAACGCCATCCGTCCGAGCTGGCGGAAGCTGACGTGACGGCGTTTCTTACTCATCTCGCGCAGGGAAGAGGCGTTTCCGCGTCAACGCAGAACCAGGCGCTCTGCGGGTTGCTCTTCATGTATCGACATGTGCTGGGGCGCGAGCTTGGTGCACTGGATGGGCTCGTATGGGCGAAACGATCGTCTCACGTGCCGGTCGTGCTGACGCGAGAGGAGGTGGTGAGCGTGCTCGGTCAGTTATCTGGTCTGTCGTGGTTGATCGTGGCATTGCTGTATGGGGCGGGCCTACGGCTCACCGAGTGCCTGGAGCTGAGAATCAAAGATGTGGACATGGCCAGTCGACAGATCGCGGTGCGCGGCGGCAAGGGCCAGAAAGACCGGCGCACAATGTTGCCGTCGTCCATTCTGGAGCCGCTTGAGCGGCATCTCCGTGTCGTCCAACGCCTGCATGTGCGGGCGTGCGGGCCGGTGTCGGGCGTGTCTCGCTGCCCGACGCGCTGGCTGTGAAATATCCACAGGCGGCGGCAGAGTGGCGATGGCAATTCGTGTTTCCGGCCGGCCGGGTCTGCCGCGATCCACGGTGGGGTCCTCCTTCGAGATACCACCTGCATGAGTCGGTGGTTCAGCGCGCCGTGACGTTCGCCGCCCGGCGGGCAGGTTTGACCAAACGCGTGACGTGTCACACCTTCCGCCATTCATTTGCGACGCATTTACTGGAGGACGGATCGGATATTCGCACCGTGCAGGAGTTGCTGGGTCATCGGGACGTGAGCACGACGATGATCTATACGCATGTGCTCAATCGGGGGCCGCTCGGAGTGCGGAGCCCGGCGGATCGGCTGCCGGTGGCCTTGGGTGACGACGGGGCCGCCAGGCGCGGGCGCTCGTCTGATTAAGCTGACCGGTCGTCGCAGGTATGGGCGGCGCCCAGGGACGGCAGCGGTGCGTGGTAGGATGCCGCCGATCAAAGACTTAGAGCCTGTAAGGAAATAACTGCTTGTACTGTTGATCGGCGAGTAGTACGCTGCGCCCGTGGAGGTGGCCACCCTGCGGGCAAAGCATGCAGCGCTGGCGCCCGTGCTCACGGAGCGATCGCGCCGGGTGTGGGCGGCGACTGAGGCCCAGGCGATCGGTTATGGCGGCACGGCGCTGGTCGCCCGAGCCACGGGTATCGCGACATCGACCATCCAGCGCGGTTTGCGTGAATTGACGGCGGACGAGCCGCTCGCGGGCGGCCGGACGCGAAGGGCGGGCGGCGGCCGCAAGCGCGCGATCGATCTCGACGCGACGCTGCTGCGCGATTTGGATGCGTTGGTCGAGCCGACCGCCCCCGGCGATCCCGACTCGCCGCTGCGGTGGACGTGCCAGAGCGCACGGACGTTGGCGGTGGCGCTCGACGGTCTGGGCCACCGCGTCAGCCACACGGTGGTCGCCGAGTTGTTGCACGGACTGGGCTACAGCCTGCAGGGCAACGCCAAGACTCGTGAGGGCCGCCAGCATGTCGATCGGGACGCGCAGTTTCGGTACATCGCCCGGCGCGTGCGACGCGCGCAACGGCAACAGCAGCCGACGATTTCGGTGGACACCAAGAAGAAGGAGCTGGTCGGCGCGTTCAAGAACGCGGGCCGCACCTGGCGCCCGGCGAAGACGCCGCAGCGGGTACAGGTCCACGACTTCGTGATCCCGGCCACCGCCACCACGGGCGGGAAGGCCATTCCGTATGGCATCTACGATCTGCATCGCAACGAAGGCTGGGTGCGTGTCGGGATCGATCACGACACCGCGAGCTTCGCGGTACGGTCGATCCAGCGTTGGTGGCAGCACATGGGTCGCCCGGCGTATCGACAAGCCCAGTCGCTGTTGATCACGGCGGATGCAGGCGGGAGCAACGGGGCGCGCCTCCGGTTGTGGAAGTGGGAACTGCCGCGTCTGGCCAATCGGACGGGCTTGGTGATCACGGTCTGTCACTTTCCGCCGGGTACGAGCAAGTGGAACAAGATCGAGCATCGGGTGTTCTCGCACATCGCGATGAATTGGCGCGGCACCCCACTCGTCGACTTGGCCACGATCGTGAGCCTCATTGGCTCGACGCACAGTCGGTCCGGACTCCGCGTTCGGTCGGAACTCGACCGCGGCCCATACCCGGGTGGCCTCACCGTCACCGATGCGCAGCTGGCGACGGTACGCCTCGAGCGGCATCGCTTTCACGGCGACTGGAACTACACGATCCATCCCGCTGCTCCGAGAACACAAAAGTCAGTAATTGTCTGACAAGCCCTAACGTCCAAAGCTGCGACGTCCCCCCCGAATTGAGTAGCACCCGGGTTTAGAGTCCGAGCTCACGAGAAGGGAGATCGGACGTGAAGCAACGATTCAGCGAGGCGCAGATCATCGGGTTCCTGCGGGAGTCCGAAGCGGGCCTGCCGGTGAAGGACCTGTGCCGCCGGCACGGGTTCTCGGAGGCCAGTTACTACCTCTGGCGGAATAAGTTCGGCGGGATGACCGTCTCGGACGCGAAACGCCTGAAGGAGCTGATTGCCGAGAATACGCGGCTGAAGAAGCTGCTGGCCGAGTCCGTGCTGGACAACGAGGTGACGCGCGATGCGTTGCGAAAAAAGTGGTGACCGCCCCAGCCCGACGGGTGCTGGTGCGGGATATGACCGCGCAGGGGGTGAGCGAGCGGCGCGCGCTCGCGCTGGTGCACATGAGTGCCTCGTCGCTGCGATACACCCCGGCGCCGGATACTAACGCGGCGTTGCGAGCCCGCATCGTGACCTTAGCGCACCGGCACCGTCGCTACGGTGCCGGGATGATCTACCTCAAGCTGCGGCAGGCGGGAACACGGGTCAACCACAAGCGGGTGGAGCGCCTGTATACCGAGGCTAGGCTGCAGGTACGTCGGCGGCGACGCAAGAAGATCCCGGTGGCGGACCGCCAGCCCCTGGTACGCCCCCAGGCGCCGAACGAGGTCTGGTCTGCCGACTTCGTCTTCGACCGCACGGCCGAGGGACGGGTGGTGAAGTGCCTGACCGTCGTCGATGACGCGACCACCGAAGCGGTGGCCATCGTGCCGGCCCGCGCGTTCGGTGGGCTGCCGGTCACCCGCGTGCTCGATCAACTCGCGCTCAAGCGCGGCCTGCCGCGTATCTTGCGCACCGACAACGGGAAGGAGTTCTGCGGGCGCGCCATGCTGACATGGGCCCATACGCACGGCGTCACGTTGCGCCTGATCGAGCCGGGCAAGCCGAATCAGAACGCCTATATCGAATCGTTCAACGGCCGGTTCCGCGACGAGTGCCTCAACGAGCACTGGTTCACGAGTCTGGTCCATACCCAGGTCCTCGTCGAGGCCTGGCGACGCGAGTACAACGAGGAGCGGCCGAAGAAGGGACTGGGCGGGCTCACGCCCGCCCAGTACGCCAAGCGGCTGGTCGCGGAACGCAGTACAGTCACCGCCGGACTCTAAACCGAAGTGCTACTGAAGACGGGGGGACGTCGGCTGAAGCGTTTTGGAGCCCAAGCGGTCGAATGTCGAAAAACGCCATTAGTCTACACAGGATCCATCGAAACGGCCGTAGAATAAGCGCCTTTCCACGGAGGTCTTCATGAGGCGATTTTCGACGTGTATCGCGGTTGTCGCTCTGGTCGGCTGCGGGGGCACCCCTCCAGAGCCGGGACCGGCGGCCGATCAGGACGCTCAGGCCGAATCCGCCGGTCCGGGCGGCCAGGGGGTCTGGTCCCAGCAGGCGCAGCTACTCGACATACGAAGCGAGGCGGCCAATGCGTTCGCCAACGGCAAGCTCTACGTGATGGGTGGCCTGGCGCGTGGCCTCGAATCCTCCACGCTTACCCAGGAGTACGATCCGGCGACCGACAGCTGGCAAGAACGCGCTCCGATGCCGGCGCCGCTGAGCCATCCCAACGCGACCGTACTCGACGGCAAGATCTACGTCGTCGGCGGATTCCTCGCGCAGGTGCATGTCGACGCGCAGAACGCGGTGTTTGAATACGATCCTGCCGCGGATAGCTGGCGGACGCTGGCCCCGCTGCAGGTCGCGCGCGGCTCGATCGCCGTCGCCGCGCTCGACGGACGGATTCACGCCATCGCCGGCCGCACCCCCGACCGCGTGACTTCCGCCGTGCATGAAGTCTACGACCCGGCGACCGATGCGTGGAGCGACGCCGCGCCGCTGCCGAGAGCGCGCGACCATGCGGCGGTGGCTGCGGCTAATGGACGGATCCATGTGATCGGCGGCCGTTTCAACACGCCCGTCGACAACACCGACATGCACGACATCTACGACCCCGATACCGATTCGTGGTCGTCCGGGCCTCCGCTCCCCACGGCGCGCAGCGGCGGGGCGTCGGCCCTGTACAACGGCCTCATTGTCGTGATGGGCGGCGAGTGCAACGACGGACGGCCCTTCGTGGAAACGGATGGATTCGACGTCGAGACCGGCACCTGGCGAACGCTCGCGCCGATGCCCATCGGCAAGCACGGGATCACGGCGGCCACCGACGGTGAGGTGATCTACATCGCGGGGGGAAACCCGGAATGCGGCCTCGCGTATTCCAATAAGCTGGTCACGTTTACGCTGCCGTAAGGGGCTGTGGACCGCCCTGAAGACCAGACACTTGAGGCCAAATCCGGGAAATTTCCTGTGATTGAATCGGCGGGAGATCGGGTATAGAGTTCGGTTCCAAACCAACTGGAGGTGTGTATGAGCGTCCGTGACCGCAGGGACTTCTTCAAGACCGTCGCCGGCGCGGCGGCGGGAATGTATGTCGTGGGGCGCGGGGGCGGCAGCGCGGCCCAGGCTCAGGCGGCCCGCCGCCAGGTCTCGATCGGCGGCCAGCGCGTGCGCGTGGTGGACGTGCACGCCCACTGCGAGATGCCGCTGGGCTCTGTCGTCACCGGCACGCCGTTCGAGAACCGGGCGGACCGCAACACCAGACTCGACGACCGAGTGCCGCTGATGGACGAGCAGGGGGTCGACGTGGCGGCGCTCAGCATCAACGGCTTCTGGTGGAACGAGGCCGAGGACCGCGGCCTGGCGCGCGCCATCTGCACCACGCAGAACGAGGGGCTGGCCGACTGGGTCCGTCAGCACCCCGATCGCTTTGTGGCGATGGCGTCGGTGCCGCTCCAGTTCCCCGATCTCGCGGCCGAGGTCCTGGAGGACGCCGTCACGCGGCTCGGCGCCCGCGGCGTCACGCTCGGCGGCCACGTCAACGGCGAGGACAACTCGCTGCCGAAGTACGACCCGTTCTGGGCCAAGGCGGCGGACATGGGCGAGCTGGTCTTCATGCACCCCGGCGGCTCCGACAACATCATCCGGGACGACGCATTCCAGGGCCGCGGCGCGCTCGGCAACATCATGGGCAACCCGCTCGAGACGACCTACTTCCTCTCACGCCTGATCTTCGACGGCGTGTTCGACCGGCATCCCCAGCTGCGGGTCTGCGGCGCGCATGCGGGCGGCTATCTGCCGTCCTACTTCGGCCGGACCGAGGCGGCCTGCGACGTGCGCGGCAACGCCGACTGCGCCAATACGAAGCGGCCGAGGGAGTATCTGCGGTCGCAGATTCTCGTCGACACGATGATCTTTTCAGAGGAGGGGCTGCGCCATCTGGTGGCCGAGATGGGCGTGAGCCAGGTCGTCTACGGCACCGACAACCCGTTCGACTGGCCGGTGACGGTGGACCTCGTGCTGAATGCGCCGTTCCTGAACGACGCGGAGAAGACGGCGATCCTGAGCGGCAACCTGATGAAGCACTTGCGTATTACCTAAGCGAGAAACCAAATGCCAAACCGCAGACACTTCTTCAAAACGCTGGCGGGCGCGACCGCGGGCATGTACGTCATGGGCCGCGGCGAGACCGCCGCGGCGCTGCAGGCGCCGGCCGCACGCCGTCAGGTGATGGTGGGTGGACGTCGCGTACGGGTCGTCGACATCCATACACACTGGGACATGCCGCTGCCGGCCGACGTCGTCAGGGGCACGCCGTTCGAGGAATTCACCGAGGGGGGCTCGGGAATGGACGAGCGCCTCCCGATCCTGGACAGGGAGGGGATCGACGTCGGGGTGGTGGGCGTGAACGACTTCTGGTGGTACGAGGCGAGCGATCGAGGTCTGGCGCGTGCCATCTGCAACGCGCACAACGAGACGCTCGCGATGTGGAACCGCCGGCATCCGGATCGGATCGTCGGCATGGCGTCGGTGCCGCTCCAGTTCCCCGACCTCGCCGCCGAGATGCTGCAGGACGCAGTCGAACGGCTCGGCGCGCGCGGCGTGACCATCGGCGGCCACGTCAACGGCGAGAGCCTCTCGCTGCCGAAGTTCGACCCGTTCTGGGCGAAGGTGGCCGAGATGGGCGAGCTCGTCTTCATGCATCCCAACGGTTCCACGAACATCATCAGGGAGGGCGGCCTGTCCGGACCAGGAGGACTGGGCAACATCGTCGGCAACCCGCTCGAGACGACAGTCTTTCTCTCGCGGCTGATGCTCGACGGCACGTTCGACAAGTTCCCGGCGCTGCGGGTGTGCGGCGCGCATGGGGGCGGGTTCCTGCCGTCCTATCTCGGCCGAATCGAGGCCGCCACCCAGCGGCCCAATCAGAACCACAGCATGAAGAGGCGCCCGAGCGAGTACCTGCGATCGCAGATCCTCGCCGACTCGATGGTGTTCTCGGAGGAGGGTCTGCGGCATCTTGTCGCCGAAATGGGTGTCAGCCAGGTGGTGTTCGGCACGGACATCCCCTTCAACTGGCCGGTAACCTTGGACCTGATCGTCAACGCATCGGTGCTGAGCGACGCGGAGAAGGAGGCGATTCTGGGCGGGAACCTGATCAGACTCCTGCGACTCACCTAGTACCCCGGCGCAGTGGTTTTGATCGATTGCCTGGGCCCACGGTCAAGAGGGGGAGGTCTGAAAGTGAACCGGTCAAATTCACTGCGACGAGGTACTAGCGCCGGAGCGGGCGGAGCGGGCACGCAGTAGCGGGCGAGCATAGTGGGCAGTGGGCAGCTTGTTGCTACCCACTGCCCACCGTCCTTCTGTTACGGGGCGAGCGTTGCGAGATAGGCGGAAATCGCGACCATGTCTCCGAGATCCAGCGGGTCCACGACCGGCTTCATCAGCGCCGCATCCACGCCGTTGCGCGTACCGTCCTTGAGCCAGTACATCTGCCGGAAGGTGTAGACCGGGTGCACGCCGGCCAGTCTCGGGACCGCTCCTTGGCCTTTCAAATCGGTGCCGTGGCAGATTCCGCACGAAACCGTCTTCCCGCCGCCGGTCTCGACCAGTTCCTTACCCCTGGCAATGCTACCGACGGGCACGTAATTGACGAACCCTGAGGTCGGATGGCGCAGACGCGCCAGAGCCCGATCCTCCGGCAAGGTGATGATGCGGCCGGCGATCGGCTCCATCGCGCCGCTCGGGTCGGCAAAGCGCATGCGGCCGTTACCGAGAAAGGTCGCCGGCACCATCTCGGCTTCGATGACCTCCTGGAATGCCTGCCGCGGGAGCGCCGCGAAATACTCGGCGGCCTGGCTGACCTGCTCGTCAGTCAGCGCGTTCGCAATCCCGTTCATCCGCTTCCCGGTCGGGTCCTGCCGGGCGCCGCTCTTGAAATCCAGCATCTGCTGGACGATGTACGGCACGGTTAGGCCCGTCAGGTCCGACGACTCGGGATGGCCGAGCCCCGACATCAGGTGGCACGAACCGCAGGCCATCGCGTCGCCCTCTCCTTTGACGACGACCTCTGGCGGGGTCGGATGCTGGTCGGGAAACCAGTCCGGCGGATTGCGCAGATCACCAATCTGCTCATCGGTGTAGCTCATCGTACTCCCGGGCGCCGTCTTCGGCGCCGGATCGTCGGGAATCTCCGTCTCAACCCTGTCGGGAAGCGCCCACGACAGGTCGTCGGCAGCGGGCTGCTGCTGGGTGGCTACGCCGACTGAGAACACATAAAACAGGGCAACGGCCAGCGCCCCTACGATTCTGCGCATACCTGGCTCCTCAGAGATGGCCACAACGCCGTGGCCGGACGGGAAAAACTACGCGGTCGGCACATACTACACAACATCGTCCCAATTTCTAAATATCGTTCGCCGGGAAAAATTCCGCTGAACACCGGCCACCCGGATCGGGCGGGGGGTGTTCGGCACCTCACCCGGGGTATTCGCCAGCTCAGCGGGGTATCCGACGACTCAGCGGCTGCGGTAAACTTGCGTTGATCGAAGCGACGGCCGAGTGACAACGGACGCGCGGCTCACACTGATTCTATCGGAGGCAGCATGAAGTTCGGATCGAGGCGAATGGCCTGTGGCGCGATCGGCACGGCGGTCGTGTGGCTGCTGAGCGTAGCGCTAGTAGGCGGGCAGGCAGTACCCGCGCAGGAGACGGCGCCGAACCAGATGCTCTCCGAAGAGTACTTCCAGAACGTGACGGTGCTGACCGGCCTGTCGGTCGACCAGTTCATGGGAACGATGGGCGTTTTTTCCGCCGCCTTAGGCCTCTCGTGCGAGAACTGCCACACTGCCTCGTCCGACAACTGGGCGCTCTACGCGAATGAGACCCCCTTCAAGGAGACGGCGCGGCGCATGGTGCGGATGATGACCGGAATCAACGAGGAGCATTTCGGCGGCCGGCAGGTGGTGACCTGCTTCACGTGCCATCGCGGCAGCACCGGCAAGCCGCTCGTCACGTCGAGCCTGAATCTCCTGTACGGCGCACCGCCTCCCGACGAGCTCGACGTGCTCGTGCCGCCGGCTCTGCCTGGCGGCCCGACCGTCGAGCAGATCCTTGACAGGTACCTCGAGGCCGTCGGGGGCGCGCAGGCCGCCGCCGCGCTGACCAGCTACGTCGCCAGGGGGACCTACTCAGGATACGGGCCGGAGGGAGCGCCCCGCCCGGTGGAAATCTACGCGAGGGCGCCGAACCAGAGAATGACCGTCGTGCGCGAACCTGGCGCGGGCGACAACACGACGACCTTCAGCGGCACCGCCGGATGGCACTCGGCGCCCTTCAGGCCGTACGATGTGCTCGAACTTCATGAAGCGGAACTCGAATCGGCCCGAGTCGAGGCGGAGCTGGCCTTCCCGGCCAACATCAAGCAGGTCCTCACCGGCATGCGCACGAGCAATGACTTCATCGACGGTCGCATCCTCCAGATCGTGCAGGGGTTCAAGGGCGCCGCCATCGTCACGATTTACTTCGACGAGGAAACGGGCCTGCTGACGCGTCTGGTCCGCTCGACGCCCTCGCCCGTCGGCCGCCTGCCTATCAGGATTGACTACTCGGATTACCGGGACGTCGCCGGACTCATGATGCCCTTCAGGTGGACCGCGACGTGGCTGGACGGCCGCTCGAACTTCGAGCTGAGCGAGGTGCAGCCGAACGGCCCGGTTGACGAGGCCCGGTTCGCCAGGCCGGCGCCACCGGACCCGTACTAGCCAGGATGTGGACGGAAGGCCCCGGTTGAATTGCCTCAGTTGGCAGCCGGGTATATATAATGCTGACGACAGGCCCGGAGGTACTCGCCAGAACGGTGATGACTTGCTTGGGCAGGAGGGTTTTCCAGTGAAGAAAAGCTCATTCGTTGCGGTGTGCGTGGCGGCGGCAGCGCTGGCCTTCTCGGGCTCCGCGTTGGCACACCACGGTGATGCGGGACGCTACATCGAGGAGGTTGTGGAGGTGACGGGAGTCGTCGTGGAGACTCAGCTGATCAACCCGCACTCGATTCTCGTGTTCGACGTTACAGACGCCGATGGCAGGACCGTCCGATGGCAGGCCGAAATGGGCGGTGCGCAAGCGTTCATCAGAATGGGTTGGGCCACCAAAGTGCAGGCTGGCACGAGGGTGACGCTCGAGGGCCGGCGCTTGAAGAGCGGCGCCCCGTATATGAACATGACCGAGCGAGCGAGACTCGTCCTGACCGACACCGGTGAGGAAATGATTCGCAACCGCAATTACGGTGAGCCGGCGGCATAGCGAGCTGCCGAGTCGGCCTTCGATCCGCCTTCGATCCGATCGCGCCTCGTTTGGACCTGTCCGCTGGAGGCATCGCGTGACACGTAGAGAGTTCTCGGCCCTGGGCGTCGTGTGCTGTGGCGTGCTCGCCGTAGCTGTTGCAGGCTGCGCCCAGGCTCCCTCCCCGGAACCGCCCCCCCCGGGGCCGCTGCAGCAGGCGGCCTACCTCAAGGCCTCTAATCCCGGCATGTTCGATCATTTCGGGGAGGGCGGCGCCCTTGATGGTCATATCGGGACGGGTGTCGCCATCAGCAGCGACGGGAACACCATGGCCGTCGGCTCGCAGCACGAAAGCAGCAACGCGCGCGGCATCGACGGCAACCAGAACGACGAGTCGGCGTACAACGCCGGGGCGGTCTACGTCTTCACGGGCAGCGGGGAGAATTGGACGCAACAGGCCTACGTCAAGGCGTCCAACGCCGGGGGGGGCGACCACTTCGGGAGCACGGTGGCCTTGAGCGACGACGGCAACACGATGGCGGTCGCCGCGTACTGGGAGTCGAGCGGCGCAACCGGCGTCAACGGCGACGAGGCCGACAACTCCATCCCGCAGGCCGGCGCGGCCTACGTGTTCACGCGCAGCGGAACCACCTGGACGCAGCAGGCGTACATCAAAGCGTCGAACACGGGCGTGCCCGCGGTCGACGGAGTGCAGAGCGACGGCGACCAGTACGCCTTCTCCCTGGCGCTGAGCGGCGACGGCAACACGCTTGCCGTCGGAGCCGTCACCGAGGACAGCGGCGCCACCGGCATCAACGGGGACGAGGCCGACGACTCGGCGGGGTCGGCGGGCGCCGTGTACGTGTACACCCGAACGGGCACCGACTGGTCGCAGCAGGCCTACCTCAAGTCTCCGCCCCCTGCAGAGGCGGACGACGCGACCAACGGCGACCTGTTCGGCTATTCCGTGGCCCTCAGCGCCGACGGCGACACGTTGGCGGTGGGCGGCTACGACGAGGACGGATCGTCCAGGGAAATCAACGGACCGGTGGACGGCGAACGGGGCGGATCCGGCGCTGCGTATGTGTTCGCGCGTGCCGGGACTACCTGGAGCCAGCAGGCGTACCTCAAGGTTGCGAACGCCGAGGGGGGCGACTCGTGGGGTATCGCTGTCGCGGTGAGCGCCGACGGCAATACGCTCGCCATGGGCACGGCCGACGAGGATTGCGCGGCGACCGGCGTCAATCCGCCCGGGTGCGGTGACGAGGGGCTGGGCAGCGCGGGCGGGTCGATGGGCGCGGCGGCTGTGTTCGTTCGCGATGGCACGACCTGGACGCAGCAGGCCTACCTCAAGGCGTCGAACACCGGCATCGAGGACTGGTTCGGCATCCGTCTCGCCCTGAGCGGCGACGGCGACGTGCTCGCGGTGGCCGGCCCCAACGAGGACAGCGCCGCACAGGGGATCGACGGAGGGCAGAACGACGACTCGGCCATCGAGGCGGGCGCCGTGTATCTCTTCACACGGAGCGGCGCCGACTGGACGCAGCAGGCATTCGTCAAGGGATCGAACACCGAGGCGTTCGACGAGTTCGGTGGGTCGGTTGCGCTGAACAGCGACGGCCGGACACTGGTCGTCGGTGCGAGGGGCGACGACAGCGGCGCCCAGGGTGCCAACGGCGATCAGGCGGACAACTCGGTGGACGAATCGGGCGCCGCGTACGTCTTCACCCGGTAGGGCCCTCCCCGACAGATTTCAACCCGTTTCACGCAGCACTTTCATACCATTTGGACGAGGCCATGAAACGCAGAGCACTCACACTCGCAGCCGTCGTTTGCCTGGGCGCCGCCCTCGCGGCCCATCTCGCCGCGCAAGACCGCGCACCGATGCGGCAGGTTGCCTATCTGAAGGCATCGAACCCCGGCGCGTATTTCCATCTCGGCGAAGGCGGCGTATTGCCGGGCCACACGGGCAGTTCCATCGCCATCAGCCGTGACGGCAACACGATCGCCGTCGGCGCGTCGCATGAAACGAGCGGAGCCAGAGGGATCAACGCCCAGCCCGACGAATCGGCCTACTCTGCCGGCTCGGTGTACGTGTATACCCGCGAAGGCGATGACTGGTCGCCGCAGGCGTACGTCAAGGCTTCGAACGCCGACGCCTGGGACCAGTTTGGAAGCTCGCTGGCATTGAGCGCCGACGGCAACACGATGGCCGTGGCCGCCCAAAGGGAAGCGAGCAGCGCCACCGGCGTGAACGGCAATCAGACGGACAACTCGATCCAGGGAGCCGGCGCCGTCTACATCTTCACGCGCAGCGGGGACGCATGGAGCCAGCAGGCGTACCTGAAGGCCTCCAACACGGGTGAACTGAGCGACCCGGGCATGCCCGGCAACGGCGACCAGTTCGGCTTTACCCTGGCGATGAGCGCCGACGGCAGCACTGTCGCCGTGGGGGCGGTATCCGAAGACAGCAACGCCACCGGCATCAACGGGGACCAGTCTGACAACTCGGCCAACTCGGCCGGAGCGGTATACGTGTTCACGCGCTCGGGAGACACCTGGTCGCAGCACTCGTACGTCAAGTCATCAGCCGCTGCCGAGGATGTGGGCGGCGACCTTTTCGGCTTTTCGCTCGGCCTCAGCGGAGACGGCAGTACGCTTGCGGTTGGCGCCTACGACGAGGGTGGGGATTCCAGGACGATCAACGGCCCAATCAACGCCTCCAGGCGCGGTTCCGGCGCGGCGTATGTGTTCACGCGTGCCGGCGGTCGAGCCACCTGGAGCCGGCAAGCGTATCTCAAGGTGTCGACCGCCGAGCGGGGTGATTCGTGGGGCGTTTCGATGACCATGAGCGACGACGGAAACACGCTGGCCCTCGGATCGGTCGACGAGGACTGCGCGGCGACCGGCGTGAATCCTCCAGGGTGCGACACGGACCAGCCGGACAACGTGTCAACCGGTGCGGTCGCCGTGTTCACCCGCACTGACACGACGTGGACCCAGTCGTCGTACCTCAAAGCGTCGAACACCGATACCGAGGACTGGTTCGGTGTCAAGATCGCCTTGAGCGGCGACGGCAATACGCTGGCAGTCTCGGCCTCCAATGAAGACGGCGGGGCGCAGGGGATCAACGGCAGGCAGGATGATAATTCGGCGGTCGATGCGGGTGCCGTCTATCTGTTCACACGGACCGGCGCCACATGGACGCAGGAGGCATACATCAAGTCCACGTTCAACGAGGCCTTTGACGAGTTCGGCAACTCGGTCGCGCTCAGCGCGGACGGCGGGACGATGGTCGTCGGCGCGCGCGGCGAGGACGGCGGCGCAGCGGGCGTCAACGGCGATCAGGCGGACAACTCGGTCGATGAATCCGGCGCGGCCTACGTCTTCACCAGGTAATCCAGGCCGTCCCGAGGGCGGCCCGCCCTCGGGGCCCGCCCTCGCGCGGGGCACGGCCGGTTCCGCTCGTCCAGACTGGTTCATGGTTCGACGGACCGCGTGCGCCGTGATCCTTGCCTTCGGCCTCGTCCCGGCAGCCGCCGCGCAGAATCTGAGCGACGTCTCCGAAAACGGCCCGCCGCCGCCAATCGCTCCGGCGACCGTGACCCGGGACGCAGCAGGCCGCGCGACCATCCGTGCGGTGCGTCTCACCCAGCCGCTTCGCTTCGACGGCCAGCTGGACGAGGAGATCTACACGACCGTCCCCGCGATTGACGGCTTCATCCAGCAGCTGCCGATTGAAGCCGCGCCCGCCACCGAGCTCACCGACCTCTGGGTGTTCTTTGACGACGACAACCTGTACGTCTCGGCGCGATGCTACGACAGCCAGCCGGACCGCGTCGTCGGCAACGAGCTGCGTCGCGACAACGGCAATGTCTGGCAGGCCAACGACAACTTCAGTGTCACACTCGACACCTTCCTGGACAGGCGGAACGGGTTCTTCTTCCAGACCAATCCGATCGGCGTTATTCGCGATCAGGCCATCACCGCCGGCAGGAACAACGTCAACTGGAACACCGTGTGGGACGTCAGGTCTGTCCGCTCCGACATCGGATACACGATCGAGATGCGGATTCCGTTCAAGTCGCTGCGCTACCGGGCCGCCGGGGCACAGGTCTGGGGCATGAACGTCAGGCGCATAGTGAAGTGGAAGAACGAGATCTCGAACCTGACCCTGGTGCCGGCGTCCTACAACACCGGCGGGGTGTCCCAGATGGCGGTGGCGGCGACGCTGGTGGGGCTCGAGACGCCGGCGCAAGCGCTGAATCTCGAGGTGAAGCCGTACGCGGTGACATCGCTGACGACCGACCGCGCGGCGGACGTTCCGTTCAGCAACGATCTGAACCCGAACGCCGGCATCGACGTGAAATATGGTCTGACCCGGGGACTGACTGCCGACGTCACGGTCAATACCGACTTCGCACAGGTCGAGGAGGATCAGCAGCAGATCAACCTGACGCGCTTCAGCCTGTTCTTTTCGGAGAAGCGCGATTTCTTCCTCGAAGGCCAGGGGGTGTTCGATTTCGGCGGCCAGTCCAGCCAACGCGCTTCGGGTGTGCTCCCCATTCTCTTCTTCAGCCGCCGCATCGGTTTGAGCAACGGGCAATCGGTACCGGTCATCGCGGGCGGGCGTGTCACGGGCAAGGCCGGGCTTTTCGATGTGGGCGCGCTCGCGATCATGACGGACGACAAGCCGTCGGCGGGAGCGGTGTCGACGAGGTTCTCCGCGATCCGCGTGCGGCGCAACATCCTCCGCCGCAGCAGCATCGGCATGGTGGCAACCGGCCGTTGGCCGGCGATCGCCGGCCATGGTGAGAACGCAACCGCCGGCGTCGATGCCGACCTGCGCTTTTTCGAGAACGTCGAGGCCAATCTGTACTGGGCCCGTACCTCGTCGCCTGGGAAACACGGTGAGGACACGAGCTATCGCGGGCGGTTCAACTACGGCGGCGATCGGTACGGCTTCGAGTTCGATCGCGTGGTCGTCGAATCGAACTTCAACCCGGAGGTGGGGTTCGTCCGTCGAACCGACCTCGCGCTGAGTAAGGTAGCGGCACGCTTCAGTCCGCGACTCAGACAAGGGCGCCTCATACGCAGGCTGAGCTGGCAGGGTGATCTGGAATACATCTCCGATGCAGGCGGACAGACCCTTGAGGATCGGAGAGTCTCCGGACGCTTTCAGATCGAGTTCAACAGCAGCGACCGCGTCAACATCACAGCTTCCAGCGTCTACGAGCGGCTCCCCCTCGACTTCGCCATTTCGTCTGGCGTCATCGTGCCCGCTGGTGAGCACTCGTACGAGACGCTGAGCGCGTCGTACACGGCGGCCCAGCAGAGGAAGTTCTCGGGGACGATGTCGGCGTCGTACGGGTCGTTATACGGAGGCACGCGGACCTCGGTGAGCTATCGCGGCCGTATCGGATTCTCGGCGCACGTCGGGGTGGAACCGAACGTTGCGCTCAATTGGGTCAGCCTCCCGTTCGGCGATTTCACCGCGCGTCTGTTTGGGATGCGGGTTGCTCTTACGCCTACCGCGCGTCTTGGATTCAGCGCCCTGTCGCAGTTCAACCCAAGCGCCAATTCGTTGACGTCGAGCGCAAGAATGCGGTGGGAGTACACGCCTGGCAGCGAGCTGTTCGTCGTGTACAGCGACGGCCGCGACACCGCCACGGGGAGCTATCCCGAACTACGGAATCGCTCCGTCGCCATCAAGGCGACCCGTCTGCTCCGCTTCTGAGCCCCGGGGCGCCGCCGCCGAGCCCTTCTGGCGCTCGACCGGTGTTTCCCCACTTCGCAAACCGTGTGATGTCGTCGATCGTGATCACACCCTCGACGCTCAGCGCCGCGCGACTGACCACCGGAAGCAACCCGGCGCTCTCCGCGAAACGACTAGTTCGTCGTATCGCCAGCCTTGCCCTGCGCAACGTCGATGATCATTCGGGTCATGAGGTAGAGCCGCGGCTCGATCGACGGAATCTCGATGTACTCGGAGTTGTTGGAATGCGCGCCGAAACCCCTGAGCCCGAACCCTTCGAGCACGGCCGCCTTCGTGTCCAGGGCGGCGAAGGCCGCATCCGTACCGCCGCCGGGCGCCGCGGTCTGGACGTCGAGCCGCTTCCCGAGTTCCTCGTAGATGCGCTGCGCATGGGCAGCCACAGAACGCGCCGCGGCAGTCGCCTCAAGCGGTGGCCGTGCCCGCTCGAACACCATGTCCACCGTAGTGTCCGGAATGGATGAACGGCGAATGCGGTCGCGAATCTGTTTCTCGATGCGGTCGTAGTCGGCAACGCGCAACACGCGCACATCCGCCGTGGCATGCGCCTCGGCCGGAATGACGTTTCGTGCGCTGCCGGCATTGGCCAGCGTCCAGTTCATCTTGACGCCGGTTCTGGCATCCGAGAGGTCGCTGGTCTGCAGAATCTGGTACGCCAGCTCGTACAGGGCATTCCGCCCCTGCTCGGGGGCCCCGCCCGCATGCGACGCGCGTCCCGTGACCTTGAGCTGTACCGCCGCGATGCCCGAAGTGGTCAGTCGGATCGAATCCCGCCCGGTGCCCTCGCAGGAGAGCACCAGGTCGTGTTCCGACCCAAGCTTCGTGACGAGGGTTCGGGAACCGGCGGAACTGACCTCTTCATCGCCGTTAATCAGCACGGTGAGGAGGCCGTAGTCCCTGAAGTTCATCGCCTGCAGAATGCCGATCGTGTGAAGGATGAGCGCCACGCCGTGCTTGTCGTCTGAAATGCCGAGACCGTACGCGCGATTCCCGTCAATCCGGAACGGCTGCCTCGCGAGCATCCCTCGTGGGTAGACGGTATCCATGTGCGCGAGCAGCAGGATCCGTGCGGTCCCCGTTCCACGGAATCGACCGACGACGGATCTCCCTGTGCGCGGGGGCGTGTTTTCGAACCGCACCATGTCGGCGGGCGGGTCGACGAGCTCCACGTCCCCGCCCAGCGCACGGAGCCGTCTCGCGATCACGTCGGCAATCTGATTCAGCCCCTCGACGTCGCTGCTGCCGGACTCGATGGAGACCAGTTCCCGAAGAGTGTCGAGATAGGGCTGCCTTTCCTGCTGGACGCGCGCGAGCACCGGCTCCACTGGCTGTGCGAACGCCCAGGCCGGGACGAGCGCGCCTAGAATGACGAGGAGCAGGCGTGAGGAGCGAACCATCATGGGTGATCTTACTTAAAAGGCGGGGCTATGCGGGACATGCCCTCACGCGCGGTGGATCGATTCCGCGAAAGGCTCAGGTCCCGGAGGCCACGAAGGTCGAACTGAGTGTTTCACCCCACAAACGAGAGATGAAGTACCGGTCCGCACTCCGCTCGTCTCTACATCGGATCTCAGCGCTGAGGAGCGCCAGCCCCACCCTGTCCTCCCGTAAGGGGAATCACGGTGCCATCCTCCCTGGCTATCCTGGGAGAGAACATGCCGTACGTGCCCTCAGCCTTCGGCGGGTTGCCGGTGGCGGCAATCACTTCTCCCGGCACGAAGGTCCTGGCCGACCACCCGATCTTCTGGAGTCGCACCGGCCCGGCGAACTCGATGATCCATTCCACTGTGTTGCCCTGCTCGTCAGTCACATCGACATACAGGAACGGATGCGGGTTCACGAACACCCACTTCGTCACGACTCCGCGGATGTCTACGGTCTTCTCATCGTCGTAGAACGGCGTCGCGGAATGGTGCGCGCCGACGGGAACGGTGAACCAGAGAAGGCCCGCCGCCGCGACGACGGCCGCCAGAAAAAGTGAGAGGTTGCGTTTCATGGTGTGCTTGCTCCTTCGGCGCGTGGGCTAACGACCGTACTTCAGCTGATCCTCAGGTATGTACCTGAGAGGCGCGCGCGACTGTGCGGGATCGCACGGAATCCATTCGACCAGTGCGTTCTCTGTCGGCTCGAATTGAAACCTGAACAGAACGGGTTCCGTCAGAATGAGTGGATCTTCCATGACGACTTCCACCGAGAGCCGGTCGCCGTCGCGTGAATAGCGCTCGACTGTCCTCTTCGACGTCGTGGAGGGCACCATGGGCGGCTTGTCCTCGAGTCCCCCCGGATCGAAGGTGAACTTGCTGGTCTCAACCACGAGCTGGCCATTCTCGTATCGGCCGGTCGAGTACCCCTGGACCGAGTAATCACTGGCCATCGCCTTCCGATGGCCGTGCCCCTCCAGCCAGACCGTGCGCGTGATGTCATCCTTCTCAAACTTGATGATCACCCGGTCGGGCAGCTGCTCGATCGAGAAATTGTACGGGTCGCCAAGAATGTGGGGTATCGGGGCCGGCACGCAATCGTACATCGGGTGCAGGGCCTCGTCGATTGCCTCTCGCATCCCGATGCCCCGGGCATTCAGCGGCAACTCGGTCGGCGTGACGGATCGTCCGCTACGCTGCCAGATCGCGGAAAGATCGGGAACCGAGGAGCCTTCCTGAGCCTGAGCCTGAAGCCCGGCCGGGAGGTGTCCAATCAGCATCAACAGAAAGGTGACGACGGCAACGACCTCGATAGCTCGTCGTGGAAAGGTCCCTTTTCCTGTGCGTTCCATATCTTCTCTCCCCTTCGGCATGTGCGCTGCCGAGCCAGCGGCATTATCCACCGTTCTCACCGCGGCCGCAAGAAACGGCCCCTCCTGATTGAGCCCCCGCCGACCCTCGGCCTGGTGCGGAGGGACCTGCAGTTTCCACGTTGCGGGCACTACGGCAGCAGCGCCGGGGACGGTCTGGCGAATCTCGACGCGTCAATCGGCACATTCGGCTGTACGTCGCTCAGCTCGATAGTCGACTGCCCTCCCGTCCAGGTCACAGTCCAACGAAATGGCATCCGGCTCCCGGAGACCTCGCGGTAATCCTCGTAGTCAGTCTGCGTAGGAATCACGCCGACCGCCGTATCGTTCCAGCGCACCAGCCGCACCAGGAGGCCCGACTCATCGAAGTACAGGTTCACGGGACTCTGGCCGGCGTTCCTTCCATGGACGACCTGGACCACGCGATCGTCGATGACGACGGTGCCGACCTCCCACTGGCTGAAGGCTTGCTGGATCCCTGCCGGAAAAGACGTAATCGCTTCTATCCTCGCGCCGGCCAGATTCCCTCCCGTCAGCGTCATCAACGGCACCGGAGCGTCTGGCCCCGTCCTCCAACCGTTGCGGCCATCGTACGTCCTGATGCTGTCTTCCCCTGCCAATTCACGGATGATCGTCGTGCGCTGATCGGGAGCTGCGGCATAGATCTCCACCGGGATCCCCGCAAAGCGGGTGTCGAATCCTGAGTACATCCCGGTGGCGACGAAGCTGGTCAGGCTGGCCACCTGCTCCGGCCCGCCGAGTGCCTGAATGTAATCAACAAACACTTGATCGGCGGACGCCCCTGGAGTCGGAAAAATCTCCATCGCGTTCGGGTATGTCCGAGGAACACCGTACTGTAGAGACAGGATCGGTGCCCCCTTTGGGTTGAAGTCGCCGTTATGGCAAGTAAAACAGGTCACCCGTTCGGCCCCACCGAAGTAGCCCTCGTTGATCGCGTTCATCATGAGAACCATCCGTCGCGCCACCTGTATCTGCGGAGTGGGCTCGGCATACGCTTCAAAGCCGGCACTGATCCCCGGCCCGTGGCAATTGGAGCAGTCATACCCTAGAGCGGCAGCGAACATCCCCATCGTGTCCATGAATTCATCCAAGGGAATCCCCCTGAGAACCTGGACATTTCTCAGTACGTCTTCCGCCATCTGCGGGTTCTGTTCTGGCGGTGCGTTCTGTTGCGCCGCGGCCTGGCCACCAGCCGACACAACGCCGAGCAGGCCCACGAGCACCGCTCCTGTGGCGCCAAGAATCGTGCACGTCCGTCGAAACTTCATTGTTGTCTCGCTTCTAGCGAGGCGGGGCGCCTCACTCGATTACGGGTTCGCACCGCCGATCGGGCATGGAGTCCTCGAACGTGATGCCGGGAACGGCGGAGTCTCCTCGAATCGAATCCGGCCCGTGCGCGAGTTCGCCCGGATAGAGGTCGTCGAGAACGGCCTGACGGCTCCAGGCGGGGACCGGTACGTCAGCAGCGGCCGGCGACAACCGTAGGAGCGGCGACGCGGGCGGTAACGAGGGGTGGCCTCTCTCCGACGACACAGCCGAACACCCTGATCGTCGGGCTCGTGTCGAGCGCGTCGGCCCCGATCGGCTCGGCGCGCAACTTCAGATGGGCGAACATCGGCCGAGCCTCGCCCCCGGCGCCCAGCCGCAGGGGCTCGCCCGCCCTGCGGACCGCTGGAAGCAGCTTCAAGCTCACTGTGCCTCGAACGTTGCCTCCGATCGCGAGGATCCGTTCGCCCGCCTCGTCCACCTTGACCACCACATCGCAGTGGCTCCGCGCGCCAACTCCCATCTGGCGTCGACGCTCGGCGATCGTCCGATAGGCCGGGCGGCGCGCGCTGCACAAGAGGTCACCCGGCTCGATAGCCGTCTCCCCGGCGTCGTACGCGGTGAACGCCGCCTCTGACGCGCGTCCGTCACGGGCGCGAATGGCCTGGTCGATGTAGGCATGGTGGGCGACGGCACGCCGGAACTGGTTCGTGCCGCCGAGGCCGGCCTCGCACATCACCCACGACACGAACGCCGCCGACCAGGGGGCGTTCCATCGCGAGGCGGTGCCGCGCGGCCCGTTCCACGAATCGTTCTGCCTCTCCACGATCCAGGAGCCTTCGGGCGTGACGGCCCAGTACCCGGCGATCGAGGCCGCGACGCGCTCGGATTCCTCGGGGCTGAGCCGCGACCGACGCCGCCGGCCGCGGCGCGCGTCCGAGGAGGAGCCACCGCCGTTGTCCCCGCCGTTTCCGCGCGCAACGCTGTCATTGACGCTGTTGTTGACGTTGGTCTGGTCCACGACTCGAAAGCCGAAGAAGCCCCACTCCTGTACGGCCACGTCGACAATGCGTTGTCGTGTCTCACCAGTGGGCAGGGTACGGCACGCCGGCGCCTGGACGGTCATTCTGCCGGGCGCGCCGCGCACGAGCGCGGAGGGCGGCACGACGTCGAACACGTCGGGCGCCAGCCGCTCGAAACCCGCCTGCTGGGCGTACGTGGCCGACGCGGGATAAAGCCCGATCAGCGCAACTGCCAGTAGCAAGACAGGGGTTCTCATACGTTCCTTCGAATAGTCCGACAGAAGGTAGCACAACTTCTCGGAACCTCGGAGACCGCCGTCTTATAACCTTTGCGGTAAACAGAGCGCCTGGCAGTGGCGTAGGCGGCGAAAAGCCTAGCTGCTACGAGCCCGATTGAGGATCCTTGTCGTGCTGGTGAGTGTGGCTAGGCCTCCGGGGACCGTGCCCGTGGTCGTGGTCGTGCATCAGCTCTTTCGGCACGTCGGGAAACATCTCACGAGAGGTCAGCGCCCGGCCGCCGGCCCATTCCACGCCGCCCTTCTTGCGCGCGGCGGACAACAGATCCCCCCACGACAGCTTCGCCGGATCGCGCGCCACTTCGAGGCGCTGGGCGAGGGCCGCGAGCACCAGCTTGCGAATGCGCCGGCCATCCCATCCGTCGCAGAGGGCGGCCAGCTCGGCGAGCCGCGCCTCGTCCTTCGCGAGCGGCAGCAGCGCCGGCCACTGTACGGCAAGCTCGCCAAGGGCGTGCTCGAGAATGCGCTCGATCGTCTCCCGGTCGGGCAGCGCGAAGCGCATCACCAAGTCGGCGCGCGACAGGAACGCCTCGTCCACGGCTTCGATGAAATTGGTTGTCGTGACGAAGAGCACCGACGGCAGGTTTTTCGCGACCTCGTCGATGCCGAGCAGCACCGCATCGGTGGCCCGGTGCACATCCACGGGGTTCGCCTCGAAGGAGGCGGCCGAGCGGCTCACCGCGAAGCTCTCGACCTCCTCGATCAGCACCACGGTAAACGGACGGCGGGCGGCGATCTCGGGCACGGTCTCGGTCAGCAGCCGCGTCACGTTGCGCTGGCTCTCGCCCAGCATGTCGCTAGGAAACGCATGCGGGTTGATCTCCAGCAGCGCGGTCGCGCCCTGGCGCGCGAGCGCCAGCGCCGCCACCTGCGCGAGGCCGCGCGCCATCGTCGTCTTGCCCGTTCCCGGCGGGCCGGCCAGCACGATGAGCCCGTGCGGCAATCCCGCAAGCATCGAAAGCTGGCGGCCGTGCTGCAGCACCAGCAGCGCCTGCGCAAGGAGGCGCTCCTTCACCTCGCGCGGGACGATGATGGCGTCCCAGTCGCGGTCGTGGTGCTCGGCCGGCAGCACGTGCATGGACAGCACACCCGGAGGCAGAGCGGAGCGCGCCTGGTCAGTCACTCGCCCGGCCGCCTGTCTTCCGGCCACTGGATCTGCGACAGCTCCTGCATCGAGAGCAGCGTGTCTTCGGCTTCCTCGAACAGCACCATCGGATCCATCAATGTCCGCATCGTCTCGAGGAGCGAGTCGAACATGTGGATGCGCACCAGCCGGCACTGGTTGATCGGGTCGTCATTGAAGTGCTGGTGCCAGAGAAAATGGTCGACGACGATGAGGTCGCCCTTCTTCCAGCGGTGGTGCTCGCCTTTTTCCGGCGCGATGCCGAGGAAGCTGTGGCCGTGGCCCTCAACCACGTAGAGCCAGGCCTCGCCCGGGTGGCGGTGCAGCGACTGCGTCTTACCGGGCGCGAACTGGATCATCACCTGCGTGAGGCCCGAGGCCTGATTGCCGATCGCGCGGTCGTTGAGGAACTTGGTGCGCGTTCCGCGCGGCGTGGCGAGGATCTGCTGCTCGTCGTACGGTGTGTGAATGCGGCCCGCGCGGCGCTTCTGAGCCTCCTGGGCGAGGCGGCGAAGGCGCCGGGCGTACGGGTCGTCGCCCTGGCCTCCACCGGAAAACGTCGGACGGGGCGGCAGCGTCTCGAACGGGTCGCGGCCGGCATCCTCGATGAGGCTCATGCCCAGCGTCCAGAGCGTGGGCTCCGATGAGTAGCTCATGAAGCGGCCGGGGCGGATGCCGTCGTTGCCGTGGCGGTGCCAGCTCCACGCGGGGAGATGAATCGCGTCCCAGGCTTTCCAGTCGTAGCGCACGCCATCGACCTCGGTCCAGCCGCTCCCGTCGACCATGAAGAGAATGGCATCCCACGAGTGGCGATGGACTGTCGTGGTCGTTCCCGGATCGACCTCGTGCACGAGCGCATCCAGACAGCGGGTGGGACGGTCGCCGTCCCAGCCCATGTAGACACCGGTGCGAAGCCCGCGCGCCGTCGGCACGAGCGTCACATCCTCCTCGCGAATCACGGTCTGGCGGTACTTGCGCCACTCCTCGATGAACTCGGCGCGCCGCTTCTTCTGGATGTGGTAGTGGGTGGTAGTGGTCCGGGTCTTGGTGGACATGCAGTGCCGGGGAAACGACGCTCCGTTTTCTGAGAGGGAACAATCGTTACCGGAATTGCCCCGTGGGCGGAGTTAAACATAAAATTGCCGGGACCGTCAATTTCCCAACACTCACGCCATGATGAAACTCGCGTCCGGACTCCTTTGCGTGCTGCTCGTGCCTGGCGTGCTGGCACCCGTCGTGCCAGCACAGAGCCCGGCGCAAAATGACACCGTCTTCCAGTATCGCGGCGCCGACCGCGACGCCCGGCTCGTCGAGCGCGCGAAGGAGGAAGGTAGCGTGGTCCTCTACACGTCGCTCGCCCCGACCGAGTCCCAGCCGCTCGCTGCCGCGTTCGAGAAGAAGTACGGCATCAAGGTGGCGCTCTGGCGCGCGCTGTCGGACCAGGTGGTGCGGCGCACCGTCACCGAGGCGCAGGCCCGGCGGCATGCCGTGGACGTCGTCGAGACCAATGGCCCGGAGATGGAGATGCTGGCGCGCGAGCAACTCCTGGCCGAGTTCCATTCGCCGCACCTCGCGGATCTGCCCGCCGAGGCGATTCCGGCGCACCGGACGTGGTTCCCGGACCGCCTGAGTTTCTACGTCGTGGCCTACAACACGACCACGGTGCAGCGCTCCGAGATCCCGCCCACGTATGAAGGCTTCGCCGACCCGCGGTGGAAGGGGCGCATCGCGGTGGAAGCCACCGACGCCGAGTGGATGGCGACCCTCATCAAGACCGGCCTGGCGGGCAGCGGCATGGATTTCTTCCGCAAGCTCTCGGCGCTCGGCCCCGACGTGCGCCGGGGCCACGTACTGCTCGCCAATCTGGTGGCCGCGGGCGAGGTCCCCGTCGGACTCACCGCGTACAACAGCAACGTCGTGTCTCTCAAGCGCAAGGGCGCGCCCATCGACTTCGTGCCGGTGCAGCCCGTGGTGGCACGCCCGCAAGGCATCGGCGTGGCGAAGAACGCGCCGCATCCGCACGCCGCGTTGCTCTTCGCCGACTACGTCCTCTCGCCCGAGGGACAGAATCTGTTCGAATCGCTCGGGCGCGTGCCGGCGAGCACGCGCGTCGAAAGCGAGCTCAACAACTTTCCCTTCACCATGATCGATCCCGTCACGGTGCTCGACGAGAAGGAGAAATGGGACACGATCTGGAGTGACCTCTTCCTCAGGCGATAGCCACACTCAGCCGCCGTAGAGGCCGCCGTAGAGGCCGGTGCAGAGGCGGTCAGTCGGCCGCGAAGCAGTAGACCAACCCGGCCCCGCCGGAGCCCCGAAGGTTCTCCAGCGAACAACCTTGCGACACGTGGGACGAATTCCACGGCGATCCCGGATTGCCGCGGGCGAGGCGATCGTGGTGGCCGACGGTGGCGGTCCCCGCGCTGCTGCTGGTCCAGTTCTGACAGTTCATCTCCGTGGCCGTGCCCTCGGTCGTCGATCCGGTCAGCATGTCGTGACGGTTTGGCCCGCCCTCCGGATTGATCATTCGCCCCTGTTCGTCGAGCGCAGTGTCATTGTTGATGTTCGCGTCGTCCGAGTGCAGGTCGGCCACATTCTGGGCGATGAGCACACCCTTGACGTTGGACCAGGGACCCGAGCCGATCCGGTCGCGCGCGTTGACGGCGCCGGGACCGGTCGTGCTGAGGTAGGCGCGCCAGGTCCGATTGCCCGCCCCGGCCGCCGCGGCCAGCGTCTGGCAATGCGCGTCGGCCCCGGCCAGTCCTCCGAGGTCGCCTCCATTGCCGGATCCGACGCCTGTCACGAAGAAGCCCACAGCCGCGGGCTGCTGCGCGGCGGCGCTACTGATCAGAATGGCCGTGAGCGGAGCGAATGCGAGCGCGATGAGGCCGATGCGACGGTACATGTGACACCTCCTGACACCTGATTCCCCGGGGCTGTTGCCCGGTGCTTCCACAGGGGCGTCGCCCGGTTCGATGGGCGATGCGCCCACCATTATGCATCGAGCGCTCCTCCCCAAGACCTCCCGCTGCTACCGTTGTCGCTATCGCTCCCCAATCGCGTAGTGTGACGCCCACGGCCGCGGGTCGTTTGGATCCCAGTAGCCCGAATCGCCGGGTATGCGCTCATCGACGATGCCATCCGACCTGACATAGATATTGTTCGACGGCCCGTTGGTGTCCGTGCACGTGCTGTAGACCATACGGTCGTTCACGTTCGGCGTGAGCCGCAAGCGGGCATGCAACGGATAGCGGAACGCCACCGGGTCGTACAGGGTGATTTCGGCCACAATCTCGTTCCCGACGCGCTCGTACCGTTCCACGGCGGTCAACTGGTCGCTCCACTCGAACAGCGAGTGTGTGGCATTCCACTGCCTGATCTGATTCGTGTGGATGACGAGGGCCGCGCCATCCCAGAAACCAATCGACTCACCGAGCCACTGGGGAAACTGTTGCTCGTCGGGGAGGTGTCCTCGATCGGTGTGAACCCATCGCACCTGAGTGGAGACGAGCGTGTCGGTGAGCATCAGGACCTGGCTCGGCCGGATCGCGAACTGCTGGGGACTCCGCGAAACGCCTCGAACGAATCCGTCGGGCAGACAGAAGGCGGCCGCCCACCAGTGACGCCCCTCGGCCTCGGCCTTCACCTGCTGGACGTAGTACTCGCGGTACTGGGGGGTCAGGGCCGCGGCGACCGTGCTGGCCTGGAGATCGATACTGTCGAGCCACGTCGCTCCAGTGGACCAGACACCATCCCAGTTCGGCAGCGTCGCCAGCGTGTGCGTCGTGCCGCCGTTCGCCGTCTCGAGCCACGCCGCGTAATGCTCCGAGGACGTCCCGAACGGATAGGGGCTCCGGATGTCGTACTCGTCAGCCCCGGATCCCTTCTGGCCGAACCGGTTGTCGACCTGCATGTCCGTGAGCTCTCGAGCTGTGTTGTAGAGGTAGTAGGCCGGGTCGGTCCACCGGTCGCGGTCCAGCCGGTAGTCTTCGGTCGTGAACAGCGTTGTCTGCGCAAGCGCCGTCGTCTGCGCGAGCGCGGATGTCGTGAGCGACAGGCTCAGGACCAGCGCCGCGACGGCGACCGGTCGTGTACGGTGTGTGCCGATGATCATACTAGTACCTCGCCGCAGTGGATCTGACCGGTTCACGCGGCGGCTTTGGCCCGACCAGCGGGTTGCGGATACACACGGCCGAGCTTTTCGCGAGCACGGTCGACTGTAAACATCCAGTGGATGCGCGCCTTCTCGTCATTGCGCCGTTGCTCCCATGCCGCGATCTCCTTGATGAGGATCGCCTTGGCAGGGATCCGACGATCGAGGCACTGCTTGACCATCACGCCGATTTCGATCTCGACCATGTTGAGCCAGCTGGCGTGTTTCGGCGTGAAGTGAAACTCGAGCCGACGGAGAATCCGTCGTGCCTCGGCGGGATCGAAGGCGTGGTAGAGCGCTGCCGCTGAATGTGCCGAAAGATTGTCGAGCACCACACGGATCCGTTCGGCCTCCGGGTAGTGCTCATCGACGAGATCGCGCATGCACTCTGCGAAGTCGACGCACGTGCGTTGGTCGGTGACCTTGGCATGTCGCCAGGGGCGATTCACGTCTACGAACATGAAGACATTCGCCGTGCCGTTGCGCACGTACTCGTAGTCGACTCGTCTGGGCTTCCCGGGCTTGGCCCGAATCGGGACACGCGCTTCGCCGATCAGTTGCCGGGGTGTTTCATCGAAGCCGACGACCGGTCGCCGCGGATCTGGCGGCTCGGCGTAGAGATCGAGGACGTCTTCCATTCGCGCCACGTACTCGGCGTTGACCGTCGGAATGCACCACATCTTCTCCTGCCACGGCTTCAGCGCCATCTCGGCAAGCCGGCGACCCACCGTGTCGCCCGACAGGGCCTCGTGCGAGGTGAGTCGCACCATCTCGCGGGCCAGGAGATCCAGTGTCCATCGCGCACGCCCGGAGGGTGGATGTGAGCAAGCGACCGCGACCAGGAGGGCTTCATCGCTGGCGCCGAGCTTGCGCGGCGCGCCGGGACGGGGCACTTCGCGGAGCGCTCGGTTCAGTCCTTCCTCGACGAAGCGTTGCTTGGTCCGGTACACGGTCGACGTGCCGACACCAACGTTGAGCGCGATCATCTCGTCGGTGGATGTGGCGTCCGCGGCGAGGAGAATCTGCGCCCGCTTGATCTTGCGAACCGCCCCCTGGCCGCCGCTCACAAGCGCCTGAAGCTGTTGCTGTTCATCGTAGGTCAGCGTGATGCGATAGCGTATGTGCATGGACATCTTGGATCACCTTCCCGATCCCGTGTCCAGCCGTTCATCACCGAGATTCACCCAGAAGCAGGGCCAGTACCTAGCCTTCCTCTACACGTACACGCTCCTTCACCGAACGCCACCGGCCGAAGCGGACTTCCAACGGTTCTTTCAGGTCACGCCCCCGGCCGTCCACCACATGATCGTCGAGCTTGAGCGGCGCGGTCTGATCAGTCGGGTTCCACGCCAACCCCGGACGATCAAGCTGTTGTTGTCGGCAGAGGAACTACCCTCGTTGCAACCGATCAAAACCACTGCGGCAAGGTACTAGTCGTACGTCGTTCCGTCCGCCGCCGTCACCGAGGTGTAGTTGCCGCCGTGGCGGCCGTTGGTCAACGGGTTGAGCGTCACGGTCACGACATCGCCGACTCGAAATGTCGAGGCATAAATGCCTCGCCTCTGGGTGTTACCGATGTTCGACATCTCGACGGCCCAGGACACCACCTCGTCGTTGTCCCCTTCTACGTCGAGATACAGAAACACGTGCGGGTTTCTATAGGAGTAGTTCGTCACGATTCCGGTAATGGACACCTCTCTGGTCATGTCGAACATGGCGTGAGAGTGGTGCGCCCCTGCCGGCCCTGCGCTTCCCGTCGCCAATCCCGTCGCCATCAACGCGATACCTGCCGCTGCCCTCATGGATGCCTCCTTGTGCCCACCGACGCTCGCAGGATACACATTGACGGGGCAGAAATGAAGTGTGGTTGCCGCGCGCCGTTTCACCCACTCGAAATCTTGAAACGTGAAGGTCCTTGTACTGCCCGGGTAGAATGACGACAACGCTGATGCGCACAACCGCACCGTGCCGACGTCAACAGGTGGCGACACCGGCGGCTGCCGCCCCCCTGCTGCTGGTCTTTGCCGCTGTCAGTGCCGCCGTTGGAGCCACTGTCGCGGGCTGCGGCGTCGAACGATCGGCGCCCACCGTGGACCCGCCGTTTCCCCGGCAGGCGATCATCGCCGAGCTTCAGGAGTTTCAGCAGGGTCTCGGTGTCGAGCGCACGGGCAACTTTCGCCGGTTCTCCGATGCCCAAGACGCTGTCTATCGCTGCTATTTTACAGGCCGCCTCGAGCTGCCGGCTTCCTACGAGGCGTTGCAGCTCGTCGAGAGCGATGAACCGGGTTGTCTCGTGGACGAGAAGGCCTTCGATGTCTTCTTCTATCCGATAGAGGCCGTCGCAAGCGGGTCCAGCCCAGTCTCACCAGCGCTGGCTGAAGCGTCCCTCGAGCGTGCGCTGGTGGTGGTGGCCCATGAGGATTTCCATAACCAACCGGAGGCGAGGCAAGCCTCGTTCGACATGGCCGAAGCGGCCGCGACGCTTACCGGCTTCCTCACGGCGCGCGAGTTCGTCAGGATCAGGTACGGCGACGAGTCGGAAATCTTTCAGCGGCTGGACCGTGAGGCCGAGCGATTTCTCGTCAAGGCCCACATCGTCAACGCGTATTACCGGCGGCTGGACGGTGTCTACAACGCCTATGAGGCCGGAGCCCTCACCCGCGACGAGGCGCTTGCCCGCAAAGCTGCGCTCTATGCGGCGCTCGAGCAGGAATGCGAGGCATCCGAACCGGCCGTGTCATTCAACAGCTGCCCCGCCGCCATGAACAACGCCGGGCTGGCGTTCGACCGGACGTACACCCACCACTATCCAACATGGTTCGAGCTGCACGAGTCACTGGATCGCGATACCGGCGCGACCGTTGCCGCGTTCAGGCGCGTGCTGGCCGCCGGGCCGCAGTCGGAGACGGATCTGTTCGACGCCGGAAATGCCCTGCGCCGGTGATCTCCGCATGCTGACTCTCGCCGCAGCTTTCCTGCCGTTTGCCGTCGTTGCAGCCTTCACGCCCGGGCCGAACAATCTCCTGCTGGCGGCCTCCGGCGCGAATTTCGGCATTCGCCGCACAATCCCCCATGTCCTCGGCGTCGTGGGCGGATTTCCTCTGCTCGTGCTGGCTGTCGGCCTGGGCTTGGGCGCCGTGTTCCAACGCCATCCCGAGGTTCACACGGTCCTGAAGTTCGGCGGCGCCGCCTTCCTGATCTATCTGGCGTGGCGCATTGCCACGGGGGGCCATGGCGCGGCCGCAACGGCACCGGGCCGCCCCCTGACCTTCCTGGAGGCGGCGCTCTTTCAGTGGGTCAATCCCAAGGCCTGGATCTTCGCCGTCACCGCCGTCGCCACCTACACCACCGTGGGCGGCCGCGCGTCGGTTGAGATCGCGGTCATCCTCGCCATCTCCGTACTGGTCACCATCGGCGCCACAATCGCCTGGACCGCGTTCGGCATGGGGCTCAACCGGTTCCTTCGGGAATCGCCGCGGATGCTGCGCGCCTTCAACGTCGGCATGGCTCTCCTCCTCGTAGGATCGATCGTGCCGATGGTGACCTGAGCGAGGCCGCTGGTCTCTCTACGGTCGCGCCTGCGGTGCGACGTAACTCCTCCGGGCGCGCACCTTCAGCCCTCGTTGGGCAACGCGTACGGAGACGTCATGTACCTTGCCATCGCGTTTCGGCGGAGCGAAGCCGAGGAGATACTGGCTGTGCAACTCATCGGCCACTTGCGCAAAGGCCGCGCCGAGGTCCTGCCCGAAGCGAATCTCCGTGTAGCCGCCGCCGGTCTCCTGGGCAACCAGCGCCAGGCCGTGGTCGGGCAGGTCGGCCATCAACATCGCCTGGAGGGCACCCGGACCGAATCCCGGCTGCCTCGGCCGCGCACGCCGGCTGCGCATGCCGATCCCGTAGACCATCACGTCCTCGTCGCGTGCGCGGTCGATGATCTCGGCTGGGCTGAAGAAATGCTGGCCCCAGCCAGTCGGCCCACTGTCTTTGCCGTCGCTCAGCACGAGGATCACGGGACGCTCGTCCTCCGCCGCTCCGAACGCGTCCAACGCCTCATCGATCGCGCGCCACAGCGGCGTGGGCGCATCGGTCGCAATCATGCGCGGCAACGCCGCCAGGAGATCGGTTGGATCGCGGGTAAAAGAGGAAGGGCTGATGACGACCGCGTGCCCGAACGTGCCGAGGCGGGCCACGTCGTCTGGACGGAGCCGCGCGAACAACTGCTCAGCGGCGGCGCGTAGCAGCGGGAGGTTGCCCTCCATGCTGCCCGAGACGTCCAGCATGACAATGAGCCGGATGCGCTGGGGGGCGTTGTCGAACAGCGTGATCGGCTGCCGCTCCCCTTCGTCGCGCACCTCGAAGTCGTCCTGCGTGAGCGTGGTAACGAGCTGGCCGTCTCGGTCCGTCACGGTCGCGAACACCCGCACTGCGTCGCCCGCGCCACGAAAGACCGGCTGCTGCCGCCCGGCCGCGCCAAGCACGCCCAGGACACACACGACGCAGATTCCGGACGTGAGAAACCGCCGCATGGCAACTACTCCCGTTTTCGCGGACCAAGTACTCGCTCCCCCAGTCATACCACGAGCCGGCCTCACGGCGCTGGGGTCAGAGATCTCGGGTTCTCACCAGCCGGATGTCGCGACCCGTCATCGTCGGCCGCCGGCAGGAAGGCGTGAAACAGGCTCCCCTGGCCCTCGGTGGATTCCACAGTCAAGCCGCCGCCGAATTCGAGCATCGTCTGCCGTGAGATCGACAGGCCGAGACCGGTGCCCTCCGTCCCACCGCGTGTGCTGAAGAAGGCGTCGAAGACAGACTCGAGATTCTCAGCCGGAATGCCGACACCATTGTCGCGGACCTCGAGGAGGACGCGCGGGCCCTGTGCGAAGTAGCGGGTGTTGGAGGTGCGACCGACAGGCTGACCCAAGTCAGGTTCGGGCGCCGTGTCGGTGGGCTCGTGATCAGCAGGCAAGTATCTACGGTCCTCTCTACGCGGCAGCAGGAGATTACACCGCGCGGAGGGTGCAGTAAAGCCTGTTGGCTAACCTTTGGAGCAGCATGTTCGCGAGGTGCGTACGGTCACCGACGTTCAACGCCATGCGCTGTCGGCGCCGAGGAAGAGGCATTCTTCCCGGCCCACTCGTGTCAGCGAACCGCGATGGGACGTACGGGCGAACCCGTAGCGCCCTTGATCGGTAACGTCAAATTAAGAAAGAGGAACTCATACACCTGATCACGGGCCATATCCTTTAGTTCCATGTTCTCCAGAAGCGGTATACCTTCCGGAAAAAAGAGAATGTGGTGCACATTGTCCGAGCCGGTTGGAGGCATTATCTGCACACAGCAGGAATCGGCTCCGACGATCGCCACCTTGCGCGTCGCGAGCCAGCGGGCGACCTCACTGCCGATACCCGGCGATCCCTCGTTCTCACCGACGCCGAAGCGGCTATCGTTGTATTTCGAGGGATTGGTCCAGTTCACGGACCACCCGTAGTGAAACAGTACGGCGTCGCCCTGCTCGATGGTGTCTTCGCTCATACCCTGTCTTCCCAGCGCGCCGCGTACGTCCTCCATGGTCACTTCATACCGAGGACCAAGCGTGTCCAGGCCCTTGTACGCCGCGATATCGACCAGAATTCCTCGGGTGATGAAGGGCTTCATGTGCTCGACACCGAGGGCTTCCACCCCCCCCTGCCCCCGATTCCCTCCGGTCAGCTCCTCTTCTGTGAAGCCGTTGTAGAAGACCGACTTGAACGAGCCATCCGCCATCTCCACGGTCCGGCCCTGGTGCGAAAGGGCGTCAAACTGGGTCCCCATCTGGCCGATGTAGCCGGTGAAGTAGTCTCCGTGGACCGTGTTCCTTCCCTCGCTGGTCGCAGGCGCCGCCGGCACGACGTTCAGATAGTAAGGCCGCGAAGTGTACTGCGGCATGCTCGCCTCATACGGGTGGCCCAATTCGTACGTCTGGCCAGACTGCGGTATCTGCAGCGCCTCGAGGATCTTCTGAGGTGTCACGTAGTTCGACGCGCCGGCCTGGTCCGCCGGCCCGTGGGGCGATGGCCACCATGGGCCCGACTCCCGTGTCTGCGCATGAGCCGAAAAGGGAAGGAGCAATACAACCGTCAAGACAAGAAGGCCGGCTACTGCCTCCGCAGCAAGAGCATATCGATTGAATCTCATCGCTTGTCCCCCGTTCCGTTTTAGGCGTGCCGTTCCGAATCTCCGGCGAGCACGGGCTATCTCACTTAGTCCGGCAGCGTGCAATTAAAGGGCTTGATCTCATGGCCCGGAACCCAGACCCACACACCCTCCATCACCACCGGGTCAGTGAAATTCACGGGGTCCGTGATCCGGGCTTCCCACGCCAGGCTCGTCCCATCCGGGCTGAGCGTGAAACGTTCTGCGATGACGGCATCTTCACTTTGGGGTGTACCAAGGTCATCGATGTAGCGCCAACCGATGTCAGTTGTCTCTACGATTAAGGTGTTGCCGTCGAAGCGGCCCACGGAATGACCCATCCGTGGCTGAGCCTGGTCTCCAGAGCCCGCGTCATTCATGTGAATCGTGCGGATCCCGTCCCATTCCTCGAGGAGCATGGTGATAGTGTCGCCCTGATCTCGAAACTCTATCGGATACGGGTTATCCATTGCCGTGGGCAACCCAGGTGGTATGCAACGCAATGCCGGATCCTCTGCGGGATCCCACTCGGCTCTTGAAGCACGGCCCGCCTCCGTCAACGGGAATTGAGTCGTGCCTTCACCGGTCCGGGGGCGCTCACTGGGAAGCCAGACCCTGAAGATGTCTGCTCTCAGTTCTGCATCGACGTTTCGAGCGCTTCGGATGGCGCTCTCGGTCAGCCCGTAACGACGCTCGACACCGGCTTGAAGCACCAACTCCTCACCGTTGGGCAAGGTGATCGCGCCTGCAAACATGACTGTCCGCCCGTTGCGACCGAGGCTTCCTGAAACCCGCACTCGGTCACCCACCTGGACCAGGTCCCGGCTGACGCCGAGGCGCTCCAGCGTATTCACGGAACCGAACTCTACTTCCCACGTTTCTTCCGCTCCGTTCTCGCCGACGCGAGTGATGCCGAGGCGGACGTGCGGGTTGCGCCAGAAAATGGACGAGACCTCGCCCTGGACCTCCCCGATCGTATTGTTGTCGTAGATTCCCGCGGACGCGTGATGAGCGCCAACTCCCGTGGCCATGGCTGCCAGCAACAAACCAAGCAGTACTCCAAGTCGGATCATGTCTGCGTTCCTCTTCTTCATACTCACCGGCTACGATCGTTGCCGCATTATCGACCGGTGCAAGCTGCACGATAGCATGGCGGAGAACGTATCGAACGTGTGACCGACGACGCTACCGCAGGTGCCCGTCGAAAAACGCAATCGTTCGTTGCCAGGCAAGTTCTGCGGCGGCCTTGTTGTAGCGGGGGCCATCGGTATCGTTATTGAAGGCGTGTTGCGCGCCCTCATAGATATGCGCTGTGTAGTTCGTTCCAGCGGCCTCGAGAGCCGCTTGATAGGCCGGCCATCCTGCAATGAGACGTTCGTCCAGTCCGCCATATTGAAGCAATAAGGGGGTTCTGATCTTCGGAACGTCAGCGGCATCGGGCTGACCGCCATAGTAAGACACCGCGGCATCGAGGTCCGGCATCCGTACCGCCAATGTGTTCACCATTCCTCCGCCCCAACAGAAGCCCACGACGCCAACCTTGCCGGTTGTCAGAGAATGGGTTCTTAGAAAATTCACGGCGGCGATGAAGTCCTGGATCCTCTCCTCTGGGTCCAGCTGGCCCATGAGCTGCTGCGCGGCCGCACGCTCACCCGGATGGCCACCGAGCGGCGACAGGGCATCGGGCGCAAAGGCCACGAAACCCTCAAGCGCCACGCGCCGGGCGATATCTTCGTGGTGGGCGTAGAGCCCCTGGCCGCCGTGGATACACACGACTCCCGGCAACCTTCCCGAAGCATTCGCCGGCCGCACAAAATATCCGCCCATGCCCTCGTGGCCCTGAGGGGACGGATAGTTTACATACTCGACCCGAATTCGCGGGTCGCCCGGCGCAATCAACTGGCCCAGAGCATAGTTCGGCGTAAAGGCGTCGAGAATCGCCCCGGCGGTTAGACCGCCGAGCGCAAGCGTGCCCACGCCGTCCAGAAACTTACGACGATCGATACACCCATGAACGTAACGATCAACGAACCTCATGACGTCTGGAGAGAGATCGTTCGCGTTCAGTTCTGTGTCGGTTCGTTTGGATTCGCTTGCCATGGACCTCCTGGGGGTAAAACCGGGAGCTGACTGGAGTATAGGGCGTGAAGCTCGGCTCGGTCTGCACCGGCATGGCCATCAGCGCGTCACGGTCAGCGAGTTCAGCGAAGAACGTTGGCGAAGAACAAGCACAAGTGTCGAGAGGTGTCCGAGAAATGCAGTGGAACCGAGCCCATTCAGGAGGATTTCAGGCCGGGACGGTCCCCGGCTCTGGGGTTCAGGGCGCTGGAGAGTCGGCGATCAGAAACGCCGCTTGCAACCGGCTCACGGGTGTAGTATCGGCCTGTTCGGGGAAGGCAAATCGGAAATCCCCTCCAGGCGGGTCCTGACCGCGGACAGCCCCATTCGGGGTGGTTGACAGAGAATCCTGGGTGAGAATCGTGGCGTATTATCATCAACTGGGAGGTGTTCAGATGCGGAAAGGCATTCTTGCGCCATGGGGTGCGGCGACCCTCATGACGACGGCGGTCCTGTTGTGGGCGCCGGCCCTAGTCGCGGGCCAGGCGCCGTCCCGCGAGGAGGCTCGAGAGGCGGCGCGCGCGGCTTCTCCCCGCACAAGCGAGGAAGCGGCGGAGTACTTCGAAGCGGAGTTCGAAAGGCGAATAGCGGAGACGGTCAAGCGGGTGTACGACCCGACAACGCCCCCAGCGGCTAACCCGCCGAGGACGCCGTGGGGTGATCCGGACCTGCGGGGATACTACCTGACCGCGAACTACACGCCGCTCGAACGCCCCGAGGGAGTCACCAAAGCGCTGTATACACCCGAGGAGGCCATCGAAGCGTTCATGTACTCGGCCACCTCCGACGCGTCGGTCGATCCGGCAAATGTGCATTACGACTGGAAAGAATTCGGGATGGACGCGTGGCAGAGCCCGGTTCGCCCCGATCGGCACACGTCACTCGTCGTCGATCCGCCGGACGGGAGGCTTCCGCCTCTGACCCCGGAGGCGCAGCAGAGGCGAGCGGCAGTCAGTGAGGCGAGGAATACGACGCCCGGCTCGCCCGATTCGTTCGCGAGCGTGCAAACCCATCCCAACTTGTACACGCGCTGCATCCTGGGCGCGCTGGCGGCGCCACTGGTCCGCGGCGGGCGGCCGGGGTCCGATTCAGCGGCCGGCGCAGGGGCTGTCAGCACCGAGATGCGGATCTTCCAGACGCCGGATCACGTCGTGCTCGTGCAACAGCGGGCCGACGACGTTCGCATCATTCCTTTGGATGGACGTCCGCACCTTCCAGAGCACATGCGCCAGTGGTACGGAAGCTCGCGCGCCCGTTGGGAGGGCAATACGCTTGTCGTCGAGACCGTCAATTTCAGCGACTGGTCTCCCGCCGTCAATCCGATGGGTTCCACCGACGCCCTCGAGATCGTCGAACGCTTCACCGTCGTCGACGAGGAGACGCTGCGTTACGAGTACACGATGACCGATCCGAACACGTGGACGCGACCCTGGACGGCTTCGGTGCCCCTCCCGAAGATCGCCCCGCCCCTCTATGAGTTCGCGTGTCACGAACAGAACTACGGCGTGATCAACGTCGTCAACGGCGCGCAGATCACCGCCACCAAGCAAGGGGCGTTCTGAGGACACGGTGAGCCTGTGCTCGCTGGAGGAAGCCGCCGACTGTCGCGGTCCCGAGTGACGCGGCGCTCGGCGGCGCTTCGCGAGGGCCGAGGCGCGCATTCGCGTTCTTGAAGGGTGGGCACAGAGTCGGGCACAGTGCGCCAGCCGGCCTGACAACGACACCCGTAAGTACTTGAAAGTTGGTGCGCCCTGCAGGATTCGTCCCCGTTCGCGTCGAGCCGAAGGTAAGACGCGGCGTGGCTGAAAACTGGAGAGCGTGACCATTCCGGCGGCGTCGGAATGGTGCGCCCTGCAGGATTCGAACCTGCGACCTCCCGGTTCGTAGCCGGACGCTCTATCCAACTGAGCTAAGGGCGCGAAAGGGACGTGCGCGTGTGGCGTTCTCTGGGGTTCGCGCGAGGGCGCACAGGCCGAAACTATAGCATGCAGCCGGGGCGCGAGACTGCGCCCGGCGGCCTCTGCGCGCGGCCTATAATCGCCTCGTGAGCCACGTTGAACACAAGGCGCGGGCGCCGGTCTCGGTCGCCTGCTCGGTGCTGACGGTGAGTGATTCGCGCACCTTGGACACGGATACGAGCGGCCGCGCCATCCGCCAGATGCTCGAGGATGCCGGTCACGTGATCACCGGCCACGCGATTGTGAAAGATGAGCCCGCGCAGGTCACGTCGCACGTGCGCGCGCAGCTTGCCGACCCCCACACCCAGGTCATCATCGTCACCGGCGGAACGGGCGTGACCTCACGTGACGGTACGCTCGAGGCGATCGACAGCCTCCTCGAGAAGCGGCTCGAGGGTTTTGGAGAGCTGTTCCGGATGCTGAGTTTCCAGGAAATAGGCGCGGCCGCTATGCTGAGCCGCGCCACGGCAGGTACGGTTTCGCGCAAGGCGATCTTCGTCCTGCCGGGCTCGGAGCATGCGGTCCGCCTGGCCATGACGCGGCTGATCCTCCCTGAACTGGGGCACCTCGCCCAGCAACTGCGCACATGACGACGAAAATGCGCCCGCTACGGGAGACCATCTCCCTGGACGAAGCGAGGGCCCGCATCGATGCCGCCGTGCGTCCGATCGAGCGGATCGAGCGGGTGCCGTTGGCCGGTGCCAGCGGCCGCGTGCTCGCCCAGGACGAGGTAGCCACCGCGGATGTGCCACCGTTCGCGCGCGCGGCCATGGACGGCTATGCCGTGCGCGCCGAGGACTCGTCCGGCGCCACCCGCGAGCAACCGCGCACGGTCGCCCGGGTCGAGACGCTCTTCACCGGCCAGGTCTCCCAGCGGACGGTGGGACCCGGCGAGTGCATCGAGATCGCGACCGGCGCACCGATGCCGGCGGGTGCCGACGCGGTGGTCATCGTCGAGGCAACCGATGGCGAGGCCTCCGGCGCGGTCCGCGTGTTCTCGCCCGTCTCGCCGGGCCAGAACGTGGGCCCACAAGGCGCGGACATCCGCCGCGGACAGCGGGTCCTTCAGGCGGGCGCGACGCTCACGCCAAGCCGGGTCGGCGCAGCGGCGGCGCTTGGTCTCTCCGACGTAGCCGTGTACGCCCGGCCGCGCATCGCGATCCTTTCCACCGGCAACGAGATCGTCGAACCCGGCGAACGGCTCGAGCCTGGACAAATATATGACATCAATAGGTTTACTCTGGCGGCTGTGGTGGCGGCGCACGGCGGTGAGCCGGTCGCCTACCGGACGGCTCACGACACGGTCGAGGCCCTGTCTGGTGCGCTGGATACCTGCCTCGGAGACGACCTGCTCGTCTTCTCGGGCGGCAGCTCGGTGGGCGAACGCGACCTGATTCTGGACCTGCTCGCCGCCCGCGGTGAGGTGATCTTCCACGGCATCGCGGTCAAGCCGGGCAAGCCGACGGCCTTCGGCAAAGTCGCCGGGAAGCTCTTTTTCGGCATGCCGGGCTACCCGACGTCGTGCCTGTCCAACGCCTATATCCTGCTCGTGCCGGTACTGCGAGTGATGGCGCGGCTGTCACCAGAGGCAGTCCGCTCGGTTGCCCTGCCGCTCAGCCGGCGGGTCGAGTCGGCGCCAGGCCGCCACCAGTTCTATACGGTGAGGATCGTGGACGGCGCCGCCGTGCCGGCCTTCAAGGCCTCCGGCGACATTACCAGCATGTCGCAGGCGGATGGGTACATCGAGATTCCCGCCGGCAGCGGTTTCGTGGAGCAGGGCGAGGTTGTCGAGGTGAAGTTGTTTTGACCGGCTCCCTGGAGCGGATTGCCGGGACGATTGGCGTGCCCGACGCCCGCCGTCACATCTTCCTCTGCTGCGATCAAACGAACCCGAAGTGCTGCGACAAGGAGCGGGGCCTGGCCGCCTGGGAGTTCCTGAAGCGCCGGCTCAAGGAGCTGGGGCTGTCGGAACGGGGCGGCATCCTTCGCACCAAGGCGAACTGCCTGCGCATCTGCGAGGGCGGCCCGATCGCGGTCGTCTATCCCGAGGGGGCCTGGTACGCCCGGTGCGACCCGCCGGTGCTCGAGGCCATCATCCAGACCCACCTGATCGGCGGTAAAGTGGTGGAGGAGCACGCCATCGCAGAGCATTCGCTGCCGATCTGACGGTCCGCACTGCAAACGGCGCTCTGCCGCGAATGATATGATTTGGGGGTTTCGGGCCTCTAGACACCCCGAATCTGTTAGCCATTCGCAATCTCCTCCGCCGGAACCGGGATGAGCCGCGGAGCAGGGTAGAACTCAAATGTCAGTGACCGACGTCGCCGTTCAAGAATCCGTCCCCCCGCCACGTACCGAGCGCATCGTCAACGATTTCTCCATTCAGGTCGCCACTATCAACGGTTCAGGCAGCCAGACCGCCAACATGGTGCTGCTGCGGTCGATCTTCCAGATGGGCGTGCCGGTGTCCGGCAAGAACATGTTCCCGTCGAACATCGCCGGCCTGCCGACGTGGTACACGATTCGCGCCAGCGCGAAGGGTTACGTCAGCCGCAAGAAGGAAATCGACTTCCTCGTCGCCATGAATCCGGAGACGGCGAAGGAGGATGTCCTGACGCTGCCGCCCGGGGCCGCCACCGTGTACGACGAGCCGCTGAAGCTCAAGGAGCTCCGCAGCGACGTCGTGTTCTATCCCGTGCCGTTCGACAAGATCATCGGCACGATCACCCGCGACGCCAAGCTCCGGCGGCTCGTGCGCAACATGATCTACGACGGCGCGCTGGCGCGGCTGCTCTCGATCGACATGGGGCAGATGGAAAAAGCCCTGCGGAAGCAGCTCGGGAAGAAGGAAAAAGCGATCGTCCTCAACCTGGGCGCGCTCAAGGCCGGCTATGACTACGCCGAAGCCAACCTGCCCAAACTGGATCCCTTCGTCATCGAGCCGATGGACAAGACGACCGGCATGATCCTGATCGAGGGCAACGCGGCCGCCGCGATCGGTTGCATGATGGCGGGCGTGACCTTCGTGGGGTGGTACCCGATTACTCCCTCCTCGTCGTTGCCCGAGGCGCTCATCGATTATCTGAAGAAGTACAGGCGCGATCCCGAGACGGGCAAGGCCACCTACGCCGTCATTCAGGCCGAGGACGAAATCGCCGCGCTCGGGATGGTGCTCGGTGCCGGCTGGGCGGGCGCGCGGGCGATGACGTCGACCGCCGGCCCCGGCATCTCACTGATGGCCGAATTTACCGGGCTCGGATACTACGCCGAAGTGCCCGCGGTGATCTTCGACGTGCAGCGCGTGGGCCCGTCGACGGGTCTCCCCACCCGGACCGCGCAGCCGGACATCCTTGCCGCTGCCGTGCTGTCACATGGCGATACCAAGCACCCGCTCCTGATCCCCGCCTCCGTGGATGAGTGCTACACGATGGCGATGGATGCCTTCGATCTGGCGGAACGTCTCCAGACGCCGGTGTTCGTGATGTCCGACCTCGACCTGGGCATGAACAACTGGATGGCACGCCCGTTTGAGTACCCGACGAAACCGCACGACCGCGGCAAGCGGCTCGACGCCGCGACGCTCAAGCGCATCGGCGAGTTTGCACGCTATCGGGATGTGGACGGGGACGGTATTCCCTACCGGACGGTGCCCGGCGACGGCATGCCGGCGTACTTCGCCCGCGGGTCGGGGCACAACGATGAGGCCCAGTACAGCGAGCGAGCCGACGACTACGCCAACAACCTCGACCGGCTCGCGCGCAAGTTCGACACGGCCCGGACGCTCGTGCCAAAGCCGGAGATCGACATGGTCGGCGGCGGCGACATCGGCCTGATCGCCTACGGCACGACGCACTGGGCGGTCGTCGAGTCTCGCGATCAGTTGAAGAACGAGGAGGCCATGGATACGTCCTATCTGCGGCTTCGCTCGTATCCGTTCACGTCGGAGGTCGGCGAGTTCATCGACCGCTGCGACCGGGTCTACGTCATCGAGCAGAATCGCGACGCACAGATGCTGTCGCTGCTGAAGATGGAGTGCACGCCTGCGCAGTTTGCCAAAGTGCGCAGCATCCTCTACTACGTTGGGCTGCCGATCGACGGCCGGACCGTGACGATGGAGCTACTGGAACAGGAGCGCGGAGAGTAACCGGAGGCGTACCCCGGAGGAGACACAGGGAAGATGGCGACAACACCAGCACAGCCGGCGGCGGCGCCGGGAAAGAAAATCAATCGTATCGGCCTGGAGACCTTGGCCTATCGCGGCAGCAAGACGACGCTGTGCGCCGGGTGCGGGCACAACGCGATCACCGAGCGCCTCATCGACGCCTTCTTCGAGCTCGGCATCGACCCCACGCAGGTCATCAAGCTCTCGGGCATCGGCTGCTCGAGCAAGGCCCCCGCGTATTTCCTGAACAGCGCCCACGGCTTCAATTCGGTTCACGGGCGGATGCCGTCGGTGGGCACCGGCGCGGTGATCGCCAACCGCAAGATGCTTGCCGTCGGGGTCAGCGGGGACGGCGACACGGGCGCGATCGGCATCGGGCAGTTCGTGCACCTGATGCGCCGCAACCTGCCCATCATGTACATCATCGAGGACAACGGCTGCTACGGCCTGACGAAGGGCCAGTTCTCGCCGACCGCGGACCAGGGCTCCAAGCTGAAGACCGGCGTCATCAACGACCTGCCGCCGATCGACACGTGCGCGCTCGCGATCGAGCTGGGCGCCTCGTTCGTGGCACGGTCGTTCTCCGGAGATCCGAAGCAGCTCAAGGCCATCCTGAAGTCGGCGCTCAGCCATCGTGGCACGTGCCTGATCGACGTCATCTCGCCGTGCGTCACCTTCAACGACCACGTGGGTTCCACCAGGAGCTACTCATACGTCAAGGAGCACGGGGAGTCGCTCAGCGATGTCAGCTTCGTGCCGTACTTCGAGGACATCAGCGTCGACTACGATTCCGGCACGACGACGGCGGTGACGTTGCACGACGGGTCGACGATCCTGCTCAGCAAGCTCGCCGAGCACTACCATCCAACGGACAAGATGAGCGCCTTGCGACTGCTACACGAATCAGCGGCCCGCGGCGAGTACGCCACGGGCCTGATCTACGTGGAGCCCGATAAACAGGACTTCATCGATCTGCTCGGCATCGTCGCCGAGCCGCTTTCCATGCTCGACCAGTCGCGCACGCGGCCTGGCGAGGCGGCCCTGGACGAAATCATGGAGAGCTTCCGCTAGTCAGCCGATGACCGGTTACCTGCCCGTCGTCATCTTTCTCGGCCTGATCGTGGCGTTTGCCGTCGTGTCGCTGGCGGCGGCGCGCCTCCTGAGCCCGAGTCGTCCGTTCGCGGCCAAGCTTGCAAGCTATGAGTGCGGCGCGGAACCGGTCGGCGACGCGTGGGTACAGTTTCCCGTTGGCTTCTACCTCGTCGCGCTTCTCTTCATCGTCTTCGATGCGCTCGCCGTTTTTCTGTTCCCGTGGGTGCTGGCGCTGCGTGGCCTCGGGATGTGGGGCATCTGGACGATGGTGATGTTCCTCGCCATTCTGTCGCTGGGCTGGATCTACGCCTACCGGGAGCGGATCCTCGAGTGGCAGTAAAGCCCCCCGTCCCGGAGATACCGGTACCCGTCTGGAGAAACTTCAAGGATCTCCAAGAGTGGGAAGCACTGCACCAGAAGCGCCCCGAAGGCGACAAGCACTCGAAGCTGTTTGAGAGCGTCACCGAGGGCATCCACAGCTTTCCGGGCGGCTTCGTCCTGACCACCGCCGCCGACACCTTCTTCAACTGGGCGCGGAAATCGTCGGTCTGGCCGGTCACCTTCGGCCTGGCCTGCTGCGCGATCGAGATGATGGCGACGTTCGCCTCGCGCTTCGACGTCGAGCGTCTCGGGATGGTGCCGTGGGCCTCGCCGCGGCATTCCGATCTGATGATCGTGTCGGGCACGGTGACCATCAAGATGGCGCCGATGCTCAAGCGTATCTACGATCAGATGCCCGATCCCAAGTGGGCGGTGTCGATGGGCTCATGCGCGAACTCCGGCGGGCCATTCCGACACGGGTATTTCGTCGTGAAGGGCGTCGACCGGATCATCCCTGTCGACGTCTACGTCCCGGGCTGTCCGCCGCCGCCCGAGTCGCTGCTCAACGGACTGCTCCTGCTCCAGGACCAGATCGCGCACTTCCGGCGCACGGGCACGCGCCCCGAACCGAATCCAAAGGTCGACTGACGACGTGACCCCTGAGCAGGCGAGCACACGCATCGGCGAGCGCTTCAGCACCGCCCAGATCGAAGGCGAAGCGCCGCTCGTGGTGACCCTTACAGCCGAGCAGTGGGTCGCGTTCGCGCAGTTCGCGAAGGACGACCTGCGCTGCCGCTTCTTCTCGTTCCTGACAGCCGTGGACTGGAAGGATCTGGGCCTGGAAGTGGTCGTCAAGGTCGACAACGTCGATGACAACCTGTCGTTGCTCATGAAAACCCGTCTGGGGCCCGGCGTCTCAGCGTGCCCGTCACTGACGCCCCTGTACCGCGGCGCCAACTGGATGGAGCGCGAAGCGTTCGAAATGTTCGGGATTCAGTTCGAGGGCCACCCCGATCTGCGGCACCTCCTCCTCACCGACGACTGGGAAGGCTATCCTCTCCTGAAGTCCTACGCGGTCGATACACCGCATCCGCCCTATCGATGAGCCCTGCCGCACGCGTCGAACTGGATTACGCAGGCAGCGAGCGGCTCACCATGAACATGGGGCCGCAACACCCGTCGGCCCACGGGGTGTTCCGGGCGGTGCTGACCCTTGAAGGCGAGACCGTCATCGATGTGGACGCGGTGATCGGGTACCTGCACCGGTGCCACGAAAAGCTGGCCGAGACGCTGACCTACGCTCAGTATCCGTCCATCGCGTCGAAGACCGACTACGTGGCGGCGATGACCAGTGAATTCGCCTACGTGCGGGCGGCAGAGACCATCGGTAAGATCGACGTGCCGAAACGCGCGCGGTATCTGCGGGTGATGGTGGCGGAGCTGCAGCGGGTCGCCTCGCACCTGCTCTGGCTCGGCACCTGGTGCATGGACATGGGCGGCGCGCTTGGCGGCGGGGCGACGATCTTTCTGTACACGATCCGCGAGCGCGAGCTGATTCTGGACCTGTTCGAAGCGTTGGTCGGCGCCCGGCTCCTCTACGGCTTCTTCCAGGTCGGCGGCGTGCGGTACGACTTGCCCGCCGGATGGTCGGAGCAGTGCCGCCAGACGGTGGACCTCATCGAGCAGCGAATCAGCGAGTACGAGCGGATGCTCGAGGACAACCCGTTCTTCATGGCGCGGGCGCAGGGGGTTGGCGTCATCTCGCGCGAGCTCGCCGAGGATGTCGGTATTTCGGGCCCGCTCCTGCGCGGCTCGGGCGTGGCCTACGACCTGCGTCGGGCGGACCCGTACTCCTCCTACGAGGACTTCGACTTCCGGGTCCCGGTCGAATCGAGCGGAGACTGCTTCGCGCGGTACCGGGTGCGCATGGTGGAATTCCGTGAGTCGCTGAAGATCGTCCGCCAGGCACTCGACAACCTGCCGGAGGGCCCCGTTTCCTCACGGCCAGGACTGAAATCGGTGGCACAGACCAGGATTCCGAAGGGCGAAGCCTACGTCCGCGTCGAGGGGGCACGCGGCGAGGTCGGCTGTTACCTGATCGCCGACGGCAGTGCGAAACCGTACCGGATGAAGTGGCGGGGCGCGTCGTTCTCCAACCTCGCCGTGTTGCCGCACGTCATCCCCGGCCACAAGGTGGCCGACGTCGTGGCGATCATGGGGTCGGTCGACCCGGTGTTCGGAGAGGTGGATCGCTGAGCGCCATGCCTGAGTGGCTGCTCCCTATCGTCGCGCCATTCGTGGTGCTCAACGTCGTCGTGGGCATCGTGACGTACGTGACGCTGCTCGAGCGCAAGTTCGCCGCGCGGATGCAGTCGCGCATCGGACCGTACCGGGTCGGACCGCACGGCCTGCTGCAGCCGATCGCCGACGCGATCAAGCTGATGATGAAAGAGGACATCGTGCCGGACGCGGCCGATCGGCCGGTCTACAACCTGGCGCCGATCGTCTTCCTCGTGCCCTGCATGCTCATCTTCGCCACGATACCGTTCGCACCCGGCCTTGGCGTGGCCGATTTGAACATCGGCATTCTCTTCTTCCTGGCGATCTCGGCGATGGAAATCGTGGGTCTCTTCATGGCCGGGTGGGGTTCGAACAACAAGTACGCGCTCCTGTCCGCGATGCGCGCGGTGAACCAGGTCATCTCGTACGACCTGCCGTTCATCTTCTCTGCGCTGACCCCGGTGCTCCTGGCGGGATCGCTGCGGCTCTCGGATATCGCGGCGGCCCAGGATGGGCTCTGGTTCGTCTTCTACCCGGTCGTCGGCCAGCTTGCGTTCATCCTCTTCATCATCTCGACGGTGGCTGCTGAAAATCGTGCGCCGTTCGACATCCTGGAAGCGGAATCCGAGCTCGTCGCTGGCTTTCGCGTCGAGTACTCGGGGATGAAATTCGCGCTGATTCAGCTTGGGGAGTACGCGCACATCCTCGGGGCATCGTTCCTCGGCGCACTGCTGTTCCTGGGCGCCTGGTCGGGGCCAGGGCCCGAATGGCTCGGCCCTGGCTGGTTCCTGCTGAAGGCGATGTTCATCTTCCTGTTGGTGACCTGGATCCGCTGGAGTTTCGTCCGGATCCGCGTGGATCAAATCCTCGCTCTATCGTGGAAGGCTTTGCTGCCGATGACGTTGCTTCTGCTGATCGCAACCGCCTTCGTTGTCGTCTGGAGGGAAAATGGCGGCGCCTGAGTTGCAGACCGTCGCGGACGTCCGCGCCCTGCGTGACGCCCGCCGGACGGCCGGCACCGACGTCCCCGCCATCGTGCGCGCCGTCCTCAGCGCCATGCGGATGACGCTGAAGAACCTGTTCCGGAAGCCGGTGACGGTCCACTATCCAACCACGCAGCGAACCTACCCGGATCGCTACCGCGGGCTGCTGGCGCTCGTGTACGAAAAGGACACCGGAGAAGAAGCTTGCATCGGTTGCCGGCTCTGCGAGTTCGTCTGCCCGCCCGCCGTGATCAAGGTCGAGATACAAAAGGGCGAGAAGCGAAACTACGCCAAGGCCTTCACGCTCGAGCTGTACGCCTGCGAGTTCTGCGAGCTCTGCGTGCAGGTCTGCCCCACCGACGCCATCGTCATGATGAAGTCGTTCGATATGGCGACGACCGACCGCCGCGAACTCCTCCTCGACAAGGATCGGCTGCACGCGATCGGCCTGCAGCACGAGCAGTCGTGGGCCACCGGCAACCGGCTGCGCGACATGCAGGGCCCGCCGAAACTGGCGCGCCCTGAGCCCAAAGCGCCGGCGACGAAGCCGGTCGCTCCCAAGGAAGGGATCGAGGCGTGACCGGCGAGGCGCTCGGGTTCTACTGCCTGTCGGCCGTGCTGGTCGGCTCGGCGTTGGCCGTCGTGCTGACGAAGAATCTCTTCCACGCCGTCCTGTGGCTGGCGCTCGCGCTGACCGGCACCGCCGGCGTCTTCCTGCTGCTCGACGCCGAGTTCCTGGCAGCCGTGCAGCTCCTGCTCTACGCCGGCGGCATCGTCACGATCGTGGTGTTCGCCATCGTCGTGACGGAGCGTCTGGTGGGCGAGCGTATCAGCCAGACGAGCCGCCGCATCGCCGGTGGCGCGGCGGTGTCCATCGTGCTCGCGGCTTTGATCGTGAGCGCCGTCATGCAGGGACCGCTGACGGCCGTGAGGTCGCCGATGGCGGAGGACCTGACCCGGCAAATCGGCGAAACCGTCTTGACGCGGTTTGTCCTGCCGTTCGAGTTGCTTGCCCTCTTGATGTTGGCTGGCTTGATGGGCGCGATCTACTTCGCGCGGCCTGAGGATTAACGGCCCCCATGGGACTCCAGGCCTACCTCACGCTCGCCGCTGTCGTCTTCTGCATCGGCTTCTTTGGCGTGATCACGCGCCGCAACACCATCGGCATTCTCCTTGGCATCGAGCTGATGTTGAACTCCGTCAACATCAACCTGGTGGCGTTCGCGCGCTTCAGCGGCGACGTCACCGGCATGGTGTTCACGGTCTTTACCATCTGCATCACCGTGACGGAGGCCGCGGTGGGCCTCGCCATCATCATCCTGCTCTTCCGCGTCCGCCGCACGGTGACGGCGGACCACCTGGATCTTCTCCAAGGCTGATGACCAGCGACGGAACGTTCGCTCTGGCCGCGCTGCTGCTGCCCGCGCTCGGATTCCTGGTCCTGGCGATCGTGGCGCCGCTGCGACGCCTCGGCCGTCCTGCGGCCTATTTCTCGATCCTGTGCGCGGCCGGCTCTCTTGTGTCGGCACTCCTGGCGTGGCAACGGCACACGGGCGACGCCGTGTTGCGGTTGGTGTGGGAGTGGCTGCCGGCCCAGGGGCAGACGTTGGTGGCGGTCGGCGTCCTCGCCGATGCCGAGTCGACGGTCATGCTCACGCTCGTCGCGCTGGTCGCCTGCCTCGTGCAGGTGTACTCGCTCGGATACCTGAGCGATGAACCGGCGCCATCGCTCGGGCGCTACTACACCTATCAATCGCTATTCGCGTTCTCGATGATGGGCCTGGTCCTCGCGCCCAACTTCGTCCAGCTCTTCGTTGGCTGGGAACTCGTCGGCCTCTGCTCGTATCTGCTGATCGGGTTCTGGTATCACAAGCCGGAAGCGGCACGCGCAGCGGTCAAGGCGTTCTGGATCACCAAGGCGGGCGACGTTGGACTGCTGGTGGGGATCGTGCTGCTGTGGCGGCAGTCGGGCACGTTCGACCTGACCGAGATGCGCGGGCTGGTCGAGAGCGGCGCGCTGCCGATGGCCGGGCTCTCGTTGATTACGTTCTGCATCTATCTCGGCGCCGTCGGCAAGTCCGCGCAGTTTCCACTGCACGTGTGGCTGCCCGACGCCATGGAAGGGCCGACGCCGGTTTCAGCGCTTATTCACGCGGCGACGATGGTGACCGCCGGGGTGTACCTGCTGCTGCGGACCGAGTGGCTGTTCGCGCTGACCCCGGACGTGCTCCTGATCGTGGCCTGGGTCGGCGCCTTCACCGCGCTCCTGGCGGCCGTCCTGGCGTGTGTGCAGGACGACATCAAGCGCGTTCTCGCCTATTCCACCGTTTCGCAGCTCGGCTACATGATGACGGCGATCGGCGCCGGCTTCGCCACGGCCGGCTTCTTCCATCTGCTCACGCACGGATTGTTCAAGGCGCTGCTCTTCCTGGGCGCGGGGGCCGTGATCCACGCGGTCCACAGCAACGACCTCCCGCAGATGGGCGGCCTGGCTCGCCGGATGCCGCAGACCGCCATCGTCTTTCTGGTGGGCACCTTGTCACTTGCGGGACTGCCGCTGTTCGGCGGATTTCTGTCGAAAGAGGAGATCCTCGGCGCCGTCTGGGCCGGTGGTCTCACCGGGCCGTTCGTGCTCCTCATGGTGGTCGCGTTCCTGACGGCGTTCTACATGTTCCGCGTGGTGTTTCTCGCGTTCTTCGCTGCCCCACCCGCGAACGACATTCATCCTCACGATCCCCCGATGACGATGGCGCTGCCGTTGTGGCTCCTGGCGGCACTCTCACTCGGGGTCGGACTCTATTTCACCGTCGCAGGGCCGGCCCTCCCGTTCGGCCCCGCCGGGCCTGAGTTCGAGAGTCCGGCCTGGCTGATGCCGACCGCTGTCGGCGCCGCCGTGGGCGGGATCCTGCTGGCATGGCTCACCTACCAGCGCCGGGCGATTGATGCAGGCACACTGGCCGCCGCGTTCGGACCAGTTCGCCACGCGGCGCTGAGACGTTTCTGGATGGACGACCTGTTCGAGGGCGCCTACGGTGTGGTGCTGCTTGGGTTCTCGCGCCTCATCGGGTGGCTCGACCGGTATCTGGTGGACGGCGTGCTCAACGTGGTGAGCGCGTGGACGCTGACCTCCGGCGACGATCTCCGGACGATGCAGACGGGACGTGTGCAGGACTACGTCTACGGCGTGGCAGTCGGCCTCATGATTCTCCTGCTCTGGGTGCGGTGGGCGCTGGCATGACGGCCGTTCCGATTCTCTCCATCATGACCTGGGCGCCGTTCGTGAGCGCGCTCCTCATCATGTTCTTCGCCCACCAGCGGCCGATGCTGGTGCGATTTATCTCGTTGGCCGGAGCGACGGTGTCGCTCGTCGCGTCGCTGTGGATCTTCTGGGCGTACGACCGGGACCTGGCCGGCTTCCAGTTCCAGGAGGAGATCGCGCTCGTGCCCTCGATGGGCATCTCGTATCTCTTCGCGGTGGACGGCATCAGCATCCTGATGGCGCTGCTGACCTCGATCATCATCTTCGCGGGCGTCTTCGCCTCGTGGACCGTCAAGGAGCGCAGCCAGGAATTCTACGCGTTGCTGCTCGTCCTGGTCACCGGCGTCTACGGGGTCTTCGTCTCGCTCGACCTGTTCATCTTCTTCCTGTTCTACGAGATTGCGGTGCTGCCGATGTATCTGCTCATCGGCATCTGGGGCTCCTCCGGCGAGGTGCTTCCTCAGGGCATCTTCGGCTGGGCCATGGGCCGGACCGGTGTCGGCAGCAAAGAGTACGCGGCGATGAAGCTGACGCTGTATCTGCTCTTCGGGTCGGCGTTCATCCTCGTGGGCATCCTGGCGCTGTACGTCGCCGGCGGATCGCAGTCGTTCTCATTCCTCACGTTCGAGACCATGCAGATCGATCCGGCGCTGCAGACGTGGGTATTCCTCGCCTTCTACGTCGGCTTCGGCATTCTCGCCGGCATCTGGCCGCTGCACACGTGGTCGCCGGACGGCCATGCATCGGCGCCGACGGCGGTGTCGATGCTACACGCGGGCGTGCTCATGAAACTCGGCGCGTACGGCATCGTGCGGCTGGGCTTGGGACTGCTGCCGGAGGCCGCGGTGGACTGGGCCTGGCTGGTCGGCACGATCGCGTGCATCAACATCGTGTACGGCGCGCTGAGCGCGATGGCTCAGACCGACTTGAAGTACATGGTCGCGTACTCCTCGGTCTCTCACATGGGGGTCGTCATGCTGGGCGCGGCCACGATGACGGTGAACGGCCTCAACGGGTCCGTCTTCCAGATGTTCGCCCACGGGATCATGACCGGCCTGTTCTTCGCGCTGGTCGGCCTGGTCTACGAGAAGGCGCATTCGCGCGAGATCTTCAAGATGGGCGGCTTCGGGACGATGATGCCCGGCATTGCGACCGCCTTCACGATCGGCGGCTTGTCGTCACTCGGACTGCCGGCAACCGCCGGCTTCGTCGCCGAGTTCCTCACCTTCCTGGGGACCTGGAATTCGAACTACAGCTGGTGGCTGTTCCCGGCGGTCATCGGCGCGTTCCTGACCGCCATTTACGTGATGCGCGCCGCAAAGCAGATCTTCTGGGGACCGAGGAGCGGCGACCCGCACTTCCAGAACCTGCCCGACGCGCAGGGACCCGAATGGGTGGCGCTCGGTATTCTGGTCTTCGTGCTCATCCTCTTCGGCGTGGCACCGAGCCTGGCGATCGGCCCGGTTGACACCGCCACGGTGCCGTTGCTCCTCCGTCTGACCGGCCAATGACCTTCAACCCCGGCATGCCGCTGCTCGTCGAACTGGCGCTCTTCGCGCTGGCGGTGGGCGTGTTGCTCGCAGGCATCGTGCGTCGGCCGCCGCACGGGGGACCCTCCGAAGTTCCGCGCAGCGGACCGGCCGGCACGACCATCGGGTGGGTCACGCTGGCGGGCCTTGTCGCGATTTTCGGCCTCACGTTTCTCGCGACTGAGGGCGCCTCGATCCTGCGCGGTTCCTTTGTCCAGGACAGCCTGGCCATTTTCGCGAAGCGGCTCTTCATCGCGTCGGCGGCGCTCAGCGTGCTCGGCTCGCTCACGATCCGGCACGATACATTCACCCGCCGGGGGGCCGAGTATCACTTCGCGCTTGTCGCCTCCCTGCTCGGCATGTCGGTCCTGGCCTCGGCGCGCGAGCTGGTGCTGCTCTTTGTCGCGTTCGAGCTGATGTCCATTCCGCTGTTCCTGCTGACAGGTTTTCTCAAGCGCGACGCTGTCGCGCCGGAAGCCGCGCTGAAGTTCTTCCTCGTCGGAACGGCCTCGTCGGCAGTCATCGTGTACGGGATGTCGTTCGTCTACGGCATCACCGGGAGCACGGCGCTCGATGCAATCCCGGCGGCGATGGCGGTGGGGCACCCGCTCATGCTGCTCGGCATGGCGCTCCTGCTGGCGGGACTCGGATTCAAGATTGCCGCGTTCCCCTTCCACATGTGGGCGCCGGATACGTATGAGGCGGCCAGCGCGCCGTTCGTGGCGTGGCTCTCCGTGGCCCCGAAGGCCGCGGGCTTCATCGTCATCATCCGCCTCTTCGTCGAGGGCGTCGGCGCCGCGGCGTTGATCTGGATACCGGCGATCTCCGTGCTGGCGGGCATGACGATCGTCACCGGTAACCTCATGGCGATCCCGCAGCAGAACATCAAGCGGATGCTGGCCTACTCCGGTATCGCCCACATCGGCTACATGCTGGTGGGCCTCGCCGCGCTGTCCAGCTCCGGCGTCGCGATGATGCTGTTCTACCTCGTGGCGTACATGTTCGGAAACATGGGGGCGTTCCTGGTGGTCGAGGCGGTGGCGCGGTCGGAGCAGTCGGACGGCATCGACGCGTACCGCGGTCTCGCGCGGCGTTCACCGCTGCTCGCGCTGGCGATGCTGCTCTTCCTGCTGTCGCTGGGCGGCATCCCGTTCGTGGCCGGCTTCTGGGCCAAGCTGTACGTCTTCTGGGCCGCGATCGAGCGCGGCCTCTACGGCCTGGTCTTCCTCGGCGCCGTGCTGACCGTCGTGGCCCTGTACTACTACCTCCAGGTGGCGCGGCAGATGTACATCGAAGCGCCAGAGCGCCATGACCCGGTCGCGATCCCGGGTCCGCTGGCTGCCGCGATCGTGGCCTGCCTCATCGGGGTGGTCGGCGTGGGCATCTACCCGGGCCCATGGGTGGCCATGGTCATGCGCATCGCGGAAACGCTGTTTTAGGTATAGCGACCTGCGTACCACGGCCTGGCTTCCACGTCCACACATTACTTTGTTCACCGGTACTTTGACTTTTTGCCGCCGGGTTGCTGCCCCGTCGAGCGCTCGACTAGAATGACAGCTTCCCTGATCGTGTTTACGTCCGCGTCGATCGGTCGCGGAGGAGGCCTTAGTGAACGAGTCTGATGTGATCGTCGGAATTGGCGGTGCGGCGGGCGATGGAGTTGCCTCAGCCGGCAATACCTTGGCACTGTCTGTCGCCCGGCAGGGTCAGGCCGTATACGCCTACAATGCCTACCAGTCGGTGATTCGCGGCGGGCACTCCTGGTTGCGCCTCCGCGTCTCAGCCAAGAAGCCCCTCAATCAAGGCGATCAAGTCGACACCCTCATCGCCCTCAATCAAGACACGCTGGACCGCCACCTGCAGGAGCTCGTCGGCGGTGGCGTGGCCCTGTACAACGGCGCCAAGCTGTCACCGAGTTATGAGCCTCCAGCGGGCGTCCAGCTGTGTCCCTTGCCGGTCCCCGACCTGGCCCCCGCCTCCAAGAAGTTGCCGGTCATGCAGAACACGGTGGCAGTAGGGGCCGTGATTGGTCTGATGGGTCTGGACTTCAAAGGGCTGGAGTCGGTGCTCGAGTCGACGTTCGCGAAGAAGCCGCACGTGGTGAAAGTCAACATGGAGGCGGCGAAGGCCGGCTATGACTACGCAGCCGCCAATTTCACGACACCGGCGAAGCAGCTCGAGAAGAACAACCAGAAATGGGCGATGGCCATGGGCAACGGGCTCCTGGCCATGGGAGCGGCACTGGCCGGCTGCAAGTTTTATTGCGCCTACCCGATGAGCCCGGCGACGCACATCCTGGAATGGTTCGCGGCCCACGGGAAGGAGATGGATATCTGTGTCCGCCAGGTTGAAGACGAGATCTCGGTGATCAACATGTCCATCGGGGCCGCCCACATGGGCGCGCGGAGCATGTGTGCCACCTCGGGCGGCGGCTTCGCCCTGATGACGGAGGCCATCGGCCTCTCGGCGATGCTCGAAACTCCGGTCGTCGTCGTCAACGTGATGCGCGCGGGCCCGTCCACGGGCGTGCCAACCAAGACTGAGCAGGGGGATTTGACTCAGGCCCTTGGCGCCAGCCAGGGCGACTTCCCGCGGATTATCATCGCCCCGCTCAGCATGACGGATGGCTTCACCACTCCGGCCCTGGCCTTCAACGTCGCCGACCGCTATCAGTGCCCGGTGATCATCCTGACGGACCTGCTGATAGCCGAGGGGAGCGAGACCGTCGATCCGGCTCTGCTCGACGTCGACTTCAAGATCGATCGAGCCGAACTCATCACGTCGGCATCCGGAGCGGGCAAGAAGGGCGGAGCCGACGCTGGCGAGCCGTACCTCCGCTACAAGAACACCGAGTCTGGCATTTCTCCTCGCGCGGTCCCTGGGGTTCCCGGCCACATCCACGTGGCCGCCAGCGATGAGCACGACGAAGACGGTGTACTGCTCAGCGATGTCTTCACTGATACCGTGCGGCGCAAGAAGATGGCAGACAAGCGAGTCCGCAAGATGGACACGGTCCTCGAGCATCTGCCTGCTCCGACGCTCGTGGGCTCACCAGACGCCGAGGTGACACTCGTCGGCTGGGGCTCCACCTGGGGCGTGCTGACTGAGGCGGCCGAGCACTTGAATCGGGAGGGCATCTCGACGAGCCATCTGCAGATCAAGTTTCTGGTGCCCTTCCACGTCGCCGAGGTCTCTGCCATCCTCGGCAAGAGCCGGCGGGTGATCATCGTCGAGAACAACCAGAGCGGCCAGTTCGCGCGTCACTTGCGGGCCGAGACGGGCATCGTCGCTCATAGTCACATTCGCAAATACGACGGTGAGCCTTTCGAGCCCAAGCACATCGTGGCGGCCGTCAAGGAAGTGCGGGCGAACGGGACGAAACTCATCGAAGTACTATCGACAGAGGCTGGATGGCGGACGGAGCATCCGACAGGCACGTCGGGTGACTGGGCGGGACGACGCGTTGCGGCCACGGCGGCAGATGCCTCGCCACTGACAACCTAAGGAGAGACATGGCCACTGCAACCGCGCTACTTGAAATAAAAGACTTCAAAGCGCCAGTTTCACCGGATTGGTGCCCTGGGTGCGGCGACTTCGGCGTCTTGAACACGTTGTTCCACGCGTGTGCCGAACTGGGGCGTCAACCGCACGAGGTCCTGGTCGTGTCTGGCATCGGGTGCTCGTCAAACCTGCCCGGGTTCTTCCGCTCGTACGGCGTGCACAGCCTGCACGGCCGGGCGCTGCCGGTCGCCACCGGAGCCAAGCTTGGCAATCACGACATGACCGTGATTGCCACCGGCGGCGACGGGGACGGCTACGGTATAGGCTTGAACCACTTCATCCAGGCGATGCGGCGCAATATCGACATCACCTACATCGTCATGGACAACGAGACGTACGGCCTGACCACCGGCCAGGTCTCGCCCACCAGCGAAACGGGGATGATCACGAAAACCAGCCCGCACGGCAATCTGGAGGGCATGCTCAACCCGATGGCGCTGGCGCTGGCGAGCGGCTGCGGTTACATCGCGCGCGGATTCAGCGGCCAGCCGAAGCACCTGCTGAAGCTGTACACCGAGGCCATTCGGTACCCGGGCTTTTCGCTGATCGATGTGTTCAGCCCGTGCGTGACGTTCAACAAGCACAACACGTATGAATGGTTCCGCGAGCGTGTTTACAAGTTGGAAGATACTCCCCACGATCCACACGACTTCCATGCAGCGATGGACGTCGCCCTGACATGGGGAGAGAAGATCCCGATCGGGCTCATCTACCAGGATGGGAGCCCGCGGCCGAGTCTTCACCTGCAGGATCCCGGACTTCAGGCAGGTCCGCTGGTCAATCAGCCCGTAGAGGTGAGCAGGGAGCAGCGGCGGAAACTGGTCGAGGAGTTCATGTAGGTGCCGTTCGTCATCACCGATCCCTGCATCGGCACGAAGGACGCCGCCTGCATTGATGTCTGTCCCGTCGACTGCATCCACCCGCGCAAGGACGAGCCGGAGTTCGAGCAGGCGACGATGCTCTACATCCATCCGGAGGAGTGCATCGACTGCGGTGCGTGCGTCCCGGCGTGTCCAGTGGCCGCGATCTATGACAGCGTCGAGGTGACTCCGTCACACCAGACGGATCTGATTGAAGCCAACAGTATCTACCGCAGTGGCGATCCCGACGCGGTGGCGAGAGCGGAAGCCATCGTTCAGGCCCACATCGCCGCGCAGCCAACGCTGATGGCCATCCTGCCCGCGGAACGACAGGCGGCCCACAGCGGCTAGTTGACTCGCTCCAGCAGCGAGTAGAGGTTCGGTTTGCGGCTCTGGCGCCCTCGGCGCTGCGGATCCGCCCTTGGCCGTTTTCTTGGCCGAAATGGCGGGAACGAGGCGCCGGCTGAGCGACGTCAGCCGGCGAAACGGTCAGAACATCCCGAGTTGCAGTTTCGCGGCCTCCGACATCCGGTCTTTGCCCCAGGGCGGGTCCCAGACGATGTCCACGTGCGCGTCGGTGATGCCGGGCAGTTGCTTCAGCTTGTTGACGACTTCGACGGGAAGGCTTTGGGCGGCTGGGCAGTTAGGCGACGTCAACGTCATGCGAACGCCGACCGCGTGGTCAGCGTCGACGGCGATCTCGTAGATGAGGCCGAGTTCGTAGATGTTGACGGGGATCTCGGGGTCAAAGATCGTCGAGAGCGCCTCGACGATCTGCGGCTGCATCGCCAGCGTGCTGACGGGGTCACGACGTTCGAAGACCGCGCCGGCTGCGTCGGTATGCGAAGCCACTCGCGTCGTCTCTTCGGCGCGCGCCGCGGTTTCGTCGGTGAGCTTGATGATATCGTCCGCCATGGCCGTCGATCGCGCTACTCCGTTTCTGTCGACACGACTTCGTCCTTCGCGTCGACCGCGGAGCGAAGCGTGTGCCAGGCGAGGCTCGCGCACTTGACGCGCGCAGGATAGTGGCGGACGCCTTCGAACACGGCCAGCTTGCCCAGCTGTTCTGGGTTCGAGAGCGGGTCGGCGTTCCCGGTTACCATCCGGTGGAATCGCTCGAACATGTCGCGTGTCTCGCTCAGCGTTTTACCCTTGACGCTGTCGGTCATCATCGAAGCCGACGCTTTCGAGATCGCGCATCCCGATCCCTGAAAGCTGGCGTCCTTGATCACGCCGTCCTCGACCTCCAGGTAGAGCGACAACCGATCCCCGCAGAGCGGATTGTAGCCCTCGGCATGCCGGCTGGCACCTTCAATCGTGCGGAAGTTGCGCGGCCGGCGATTGTGGTCGAGGATGACCTCTTGATAGAGTTCCCGAAGATCGGACGCTGGCAACCCTCGCTGCGTCACGTGAAGAGCTCGCGGACTTTGTGGAGCGCCGCGACGAGGGCGTCGATCTCCTCGCGTGTGGTATAGAGCGCCAGCGATGCGCGCGCGGTGGCGGGAATACCCAACCGCTGCATCAGGGGCTGAGTGCAGTGGTGCCCGGTGCGGATCGCCACGCCTTCCTGATCGACGACCGTGCCGATGTCGTGCGGGTGCACACCGTCCATCACGAACGAGAGCACGCCTGCCTTCTCGGGCGCTGTTCCGATCAGCGTCAGACCCGGCACCCCCGACAGCGCCGTCGTTCCGTACGCCAGGAGCTCACGTTCGTGTGCCGTGATGCGATCCATCCCGATCGCGGTGACGTAGTCCACCGCCGCCGCCAACCCCACCGCGCCCGCGATGTGCGGTGTCCCCGCTTCGAATTTGTACGGCAGGGCGTTGTACGTGGTCTTCTCGAACGTGACCGAGCTGATCATGTCGCCGCCACCCTGATACGGCGGCATCTCCTCGAGCAGACGCTCCTTGCCGTACAGCACGCCAATCCCGGTCGGTCCGTACAGCTTGTGGCCCGTGAACACGTAGAAGTCGGCGTCGAGCGCCTGGACGTCCACCGTCATGTGATGGGCCGCCTGTGATCCGTCGATCAGCACCGGCACGCCGCGCCGGTGCGCCGTCGCAATCATCCGCTGGACGGGATTGATCGTCCCGAGCGCGTTCGACAGATGGACGATCGAGACCAGCCGTGTATGCGGCCCGAGAAGCCGCTCGTACTCCTCGACCTGCAGCACCCCCTCGTCCGTGATCGGAATCACCCGCAGCGACGCGCCCTTTTCCCGGCACACCATCTGCCAGGGCACGATGTTGGAGTGGTGCTCCATGGCGGAGATCACCACCTCGTCCCCAGGGCCGAGCCGTGTACGGCCGAACGTCTGGGCCACCAGATTGACGGCCTCGGTGGCGCTACGCGTGAACACGATTTCGTGCGTTGAGGCGGCGTTGATGAAGCGCTGCACCGTGGCGCGGGCATTCTCGAACGCCTGGGTGGCGCGCTCGCTGAGCAGGTGAACGCCGCGGTGTACGTTCGCGTTGTCCTCGCTGTAGTAGGCCATCAACGCGTCGAGCACCGCACGAGGCTTCTGCGTCGTCGCCGCGTTGTCCAGGTACACGAGCGGCTTGCCGTGCACGGTCTGCCGAAGAATGGGAAAGTCCTCGCGGATGCGGCTTACGTTGAAGCCGATCCGGGACGGCCCGGCGACGCTGGCGATGCTGGTCATGATTGATTCGTCAGCTCATGCCCCGGCCGCCGGCAGCTCGGAGAGAAGGTGCTCTTCGAGCGACTTCCTGAGCGGCTCGATCCGGATCCGGTCGAGCACGTCGCCCGCGAACGCGTGGATCAGCATGTCGCGCGCCTGCTGCAGGTCGAGGCCCCGCGCCCGCAGATAAAAGATCGCGTCCTCGTCGAGCTGACCCACCGCCGCGCCGTGCGTGCACTTCACGTCGTTGGCGAAAATCTCGAGTTGCGGCTTCGTATTGATCCGCGCATCGTCGGAGAGCAGCAGCGCCTTGTTCGTCTGCTTGGCGTCGGTCTTCTGCGCGTCGGGCCGTACGATGATCTTGCCGTTGAAGACAGCGCGCGCGTGCCCGCTGAGGATTCCTTTGTACACCTCGTGGCTGCCGCAGTGCGGCTTCGCGTGGTCGATCGTCGTGTGATTGTCGATCAGCCGCCGGCCGTCCGCGAGATACAGGCCGTTCAACGTGTAGTCGCCGCCCTCGCCGTCGAGCACGGCGATGACGTCGTTCCGGACGAGAGAGCCGCCGAACGCGATCGAATGCGACGAAAATGTGCTGTCACGCGTGCCGTGCACGTACATGCTGCCGATGTGATGGGCACGCTGGCTCTCGCGTTGTACCTTGTAATGGTCGACCACCGCGCCGGACCCGACGACGACCTCCGTGACCGCGTTCGTGAAGTACTCCTGTCCCGGTGGACCGACATAGCTTTCGACGATCCGGGCCTGACTGCGATCGCCGGCGACGATCAGCACGCGCGGGTGCGACACGCTGACGGTGTCCGGGGATGCGGACACGAACAACAGCGAAATGGGCTGTTCGACGATCGTGCCCGGCGGAATCCACACGAACGCGCCGTCCTGGAGAAAGCCCGTGTTCAGCGCGGTGAACGCCTGCCGATCAGGCGTAGCGAACCGGCCGAGATACGGCTCCACGGCCGTTGGGTTCGCTGTCAGGACAGCCCGCAGACTGGACACGTGCACGCCGGCGGGTAACTCGCCGCCGGAAAACTGTGGCGCATAGGCGCCGTTCACCAGTACGAGCCTGTAGCCGCCGAGTGCGCCGGCCCAGCTCCCCACCCGATCCGTCGCGAGGCCGCGCTGGCCATCTTGCGCTAGCGCGAATGGCCGGTCGGCGATCGGTGCGACGCTGGTGAATTTCCATTCCTCGTCGCGCGTCGTGGGAAAGCCGGCGTCGGCGAAGTGCTCGATCCCCTTCCGGCGCACATCCCGGAGCCATGCGGGCTCGGCCACCGTACGGGTGGCGGCAAGACCATCGAAATCGGCCAGATAGGCCTCGGTCTGCGGACGAGACTGGACGAGGGGAGACATGCGGATGTCCTTACGCCTTCGCCGCCTGGGCGGCGGCCGCCGCCCCAGGCTCGATCCAGCCGTACCCCTTGTCTTCGAGCTCGAGCGCGAGCGCCCGGTCGCCAGACTTCACGATCCGGCCGCCCGACAGCACATGAACGAAATCGGGGACGATGTGCTCGAGCAGCCGCTGATAGTGGGTGACGACGATGGTGGCGCGCTCCGCGCTCCGCATGGCGTTGACGCCGTTCGCGACGAGCTTGAGTGCGTCGATGTCGAGGCCCGAATCGGTTTCGTCGAGGATCGCCAGCTTCGGCTCGAGCACCGCCATCTGGAAGATCTCGTTGCGCTTCTTCTCGCCGCCGGAGAAGCCATCGTTGACAGCACGGGTGGTCATGCTCGAGTCCATCTCGAGCAACGCCGACTTCTCGCGCACCAGCGCCATGAACTCCATGGCGTCGAGATCCTCCTGCCCGCGGTGCTTGCGAATCGCGTTCAGGGCCGCTTTCAGGAAGTACGCATTGTTCACACCAGGGATCTCGACCGGGTACTGGAACGCCATGAACACGCCCTCGCGGGCACGCTCTTCAGGATCCATCGCGAGCAGATCGCGACTCTCGTACGACACCTCGCCCTCGGTCACCTGGTAGTCGGGGTGGCCGGCCAGGACACGCGCGAGCGTGCTCTTGCCCGAGCCGTTCGGTCCCATGATGGCGTGGACTTCGCCGGCGTTGACGCCGAGGTTGATGCCTCGGAGGATCGGCGTGCCGCCGACTGTCACGTGGAGACTGTTGATATCAAGCATGGTCATGAGGTCTTAGCCGACGCTGCCTTCCAGACTGACGCTGAGGAGTTTCTGCGCTTCCACGGCGAACTCCATCGGCAGTTCGCGGAAGACTTCCCGGCAGAACCCGTTGACGATCAGGTTCACAGCGTCCTCGCTCGAGAGGCCGCGCTGGCGGCAATAGAAGATCTGGTCCTCGTCGATCTTCGAGGTGGACGCTTCGTGTTCCACCCTCGCCGACGTGTTCTTGATCTCTAGGTACGGGAACGTGTGGGCGCCGCACTGATCGCCGATGAGCAACGAGTCGCACTGCGAGTAGTTACGCGCACCGTGCGCCTTGTTGCCGATCTTCACCATGCCGCGGTAGGTATTCTGACCGTGCCCCGCCGAGATCCCCTTCGAGACGATCGTGCTCTTCGTGTTCCGGCCGATGTGGATCATCTTGGTGCCGGTGTCGGCTTGCTGCCAGTTGTTGGTCGTCGCGACTGAATAGAATTCGCCGATCGAGTTGTCGCCCTGCAGGATGCAGCCCGGGTACTTCCATGTGATGGCCGACCCGGTCTCGACCTGCGTCCAGGTGATCTTCGAGTTCACGCCAGCCGCTTTGCCGCGCTTGGTGACAAAATTGAAGATGCCCCCCTTGCCGTTCTTGTCGCCCGGATACCAGTTCTGGATCGTCGAGTACTTGATCGTCGCGTTGTCGAGCGCGACGAGCTCCACGACGGCGGCGTGCAATTGATTCTCGTCCCGCATCGGCGCCGTGCAGCCCTCGAGATAGCTCACGTGCGCGCCCTCGTCGGCAACGATGAGCGTGCGCTCGAACTGACCGGTGTTCTGGGCGTTGATGCGGAAATACGTGGACAGCTCCATGGGACAGCGGACGCCCTTGGGGATATAGGCGAACGAGCCGTCGCTGAAAACCGCCGAGTTGAGCGTCGCGAAGAAGTTGTCCGTGTAGGGAACGACCGTGCCGAGGTACTTCCGCACGAGCGCCGGGTGCTCCTCGACTGCCTCGGAGAACGAGCAGAAGATGATCCCGAGATCGCCGAGCTTCTTCTTGAACGTCGTGCCGACCGAGACACTGTCGAACACGGCGTCGACCGCGACGCCAGCGAACAGCTTCTGTTCCTCGAGCGGAATCCCAAGCTTCTCGAACGTGGCGCGGATTTCCGGATCGACCTCGTCGAGGCTGTTGAGCGTCGGCTTCTTCTTCGGCGCCGAATAATAGATGATGTCCTGGTAGTCGATCGCCGGGTAGCGCACGTTCTGCCACGTCGGCTCGATCATGGTGAGCCAGGCGCGGTACGCCTTCAGGCGCCACTCGAGCAGCCACGCGGGCTCGCGCTTCTTCTCGGAGATCAGCCGGACGACCTCCTCGTTGAGGCCTTTCGGGACGGTTTCGGCTTCAACGTCGGTGACGAAGCCGTACTGGTATTCCCGGCTGGCGAGTTCCTCGATCGCACGGGTCGCTGTGGTCATTGATGGTCCTCCCCGGCAAGCCCGTCAGGGCTGGCGAGGTGAGTGTCCTCGACACTGAACGAGATGCCGCAGCCGCATGTGCTCTTGGCGTGCGGGTTTTCGAAGAGAAAGCCTCGGCTGATTAGGCTCGTGTCGTAACCGAGCACAGTGCCGTCCAGCAGCCGGAAGCTCTTGGGATCGATGAAGACTTTGGCGCCCTCCGGGCCTTCAAACACGTGATCGCCTTCGTGCGGCGCCTGTTCCCAGGCAAACACGTACTCGAAGCCCGAGCAGCCACCGGACTTCAGCCCGATCCGCAGGCCGCCCTCCTCCATCTGCTGCTTCGCCAGCAGCTTTCGAATCTGCAGTGCGGCGCTTTCGCGAATCTCGATCATGGCTCCCTCGACGCAGCTGATAACGCATACGGGCGGCGCGAGACCGGCGACGGCATCACCGTGACCGGCGGCGCCGACGGGCCGGAGTCGGCCGCGATCTCCGAAATGCTGCACTCGGCCAGGACCGCCGCGAACCGATCCCGGATGCGGCGCAGCGGGTCGCGGACGGTGCACTTCGAAAACTGATGGCACTGGTCGTGATCCGGCGTGCAGGCGGTCATGGTCAGGGGACCGTCAATGGCTTCGATGACGGCCGCCACCGAGGTCGCCGCGGGCGGCTGCGCGAGCTCGTACCCCCCGCGGATGCCCTGGTGCGAGGTGAGCAACCCCGACCGTACGAGCCGCGTCAGCACCTTGCCCATCAACTCGACCGGAATGTCATACGTTTCGGCGATTTCCCGGGCGCTGGCCGCCCGGCGCCGCGGATCGGACGCGAGGTGCTTCATCGCCATCAAGGCGTAATCCGTCTTCTTGGAGAGCCGTAGCATCAATGTCTCAAAGATACGACTAATATAGTCGCATTTGAGCATCTTTATCAAGCCGGAACTTTTCAAACTGTTTGAAATCAATAAGATATCGCTGAAGTGACGACTGGTGAGCGCGCCCAGAAGGGACCGGACGGGCCCCATTCGGGACCCGTCCGTTGGCCACCTTCCCGAAGGTCATCGACGAAGATTCAGAGCGCCTTGTTCACCTCGGACCAGTTGACAACATTCCACCACGCGCTGATGTAGTCCGGCCGGCGGTTCTGGTACTTGAGGTAGTAGGCATGCTCCCAGACGTCGAGCCCGAGAATCGCGTTCTTGCCTTCCATCAGCGGGTTGTCCTGGTTGGGCGTGCTCGTAATCGATAACGTGCCGCCGTCTTTGAGCAGCCACACCCACCCGCTGCCGAAGCGGCCGGCGCCCGCCTTGCCCCACTGCTCCTTGAACGCGTCGAAGCTGCCGAACGAGGCCTTGAGCGCGTCAGCGATCTTACCGGTCGGCGCGCCGCCGGCGCCTGGCGCCATCCACGTCCAGAACCGGGAGTGGTTCCAGTGGCCGCCGCCGTTGTTGCGCACCGCGGTCCGGATGTCCTCGGGAACGCTCTTCACCCCGCGGCACAGGTCGTCGAGGCTCTTCGACTGCAGATCGGGATGCTTCTCCAACGCGGCGTTCAGATTGTTGACGTAGGCCTGGTGATGCTTCCCGTGATGAATCTGCATCGTCTGCGCATCGATGTGCGGTTCGAGGGCAGCGAAGTCATAAGAGAGCTTCGGGAGTTCGTGCGCCATGAGTTCTCCTCGTGCGTAGGGCGCCCCTTTGCGAGGCGCCTGAACCACCGATGGTACTCGGACATTATTGGATAGACAACATCCGATCGAGCGCGACCCGTGTCCAGTGCTTCTGGTCGTCCGGCACCACGATGCGGTTGTGGACTCGGCCTTCTAGGAGCTCCTCCAGTATCCAGAGGAGATGATTCGGCGACACGCGGAACATCGTTGAGCACAGGCAGCCGAACCGATCGAGCGAAAGGACGGTTCGCTCCGGCGCCAGATCGCTCGCGAGACGACTCACCAGGTGGACCTCGGTGCCAACAGCCCAGATGGAACCCGCTGGACTGCCGGTGACGGTCTTGATGATGTACTCCGTGCTGCCGCTGTCGTCGGCCGCCTCGACGACCTCCCACGGCACCTCCGGATGGACGATGACGCGCACGCCAGGGTGCTGCGTCCTGATGCTGGCGATCTGCTGCGCCGAGAAACGTGTATGGACGGAGCAATGACCCTTCCAGAGGATCATCCTCGCCCGCGCCACCTGGTCCGGATCGAGGCCGCCGAACATTTCGTGCGGATCCCACACCACCATCTCGTCGAGCGCGATGCCCATCTTGTACGCGGTGTTGCGACCGAGATGCTGATCCGGCAGGAAGAGCACCTTCTCGCCGCGCGCGAACGCCCACTTCAACGTCGCCGCCGCGTTGGATGACGTGCAGACCGTGCCGCCTCGCTCGCCCACGAAGGCTTTGATGGCCGCTGCGCAATTGATGTAGGTCACCGGCACGACGCCGGCAATGCCCATCTGCGTCAGCTCCTCCCAGCAGTTCTCGAGCTGATCAGGCGCCGCCATGTCGGCCATCGAACATCCGGCGGCCAGGTCCGGCAGGATGACGTGCTGATGCGGGGCACCCAGGACGTCGGCGCTCTCGGCCATGAAGTGAACGCCGCAGAACACGATGTAGTCGGCATCAGGCCGTGACGCCACCTCACGGGCAAGACGGAACGAGTCCCCCGTGCGGTCGGCGAACTTGATGACCTCATCGCGCTGATAGTGGTGGCCGAGAATCAGGAGACGACGACCGAGCGTCTGGCGTGCCGCGGCAATCCGAGCGTCCATCTCCTCATCCGGCAGGCCCAGGTACGTCTCAGGGAGGGCCTGGCGCTCGGAGATGTGCGCCTTCTCGAATTCGGTGAGCAGCGGAACGGTGGACGCTATGGCTTCGGTCAACGCTTGTGAAACTTTTCGCAAAGTAGAGACGTTAAAAAGGCCAAACCCCACGATTGGACTATCTGCCCGACGGAGCCTGGACCTGAGGAAATTATAGCGCGTGGCTGCCGCCCTCAACAGGTCGGCAGGAGATCGCCTCTTTGACGTTGTAAAACGTGTCCCGCTCGAGCGGCTCCCGACCGGCCCCGCGGACGAGGTGGGTCAGTTGGGCCATCGTGAGGCCCTCCGGTGTCGGGGAGCCGGCCATGTGGTAAATCTTCTCCTCCTGGACCGTCCCGTCGAGGTCATCCACGCCGAACCAGAGCGCCGCCTGGGCCACGTCGACCCCTGTCGCAATCCAGAACGCCTTGATGTGCGGAATGTTGTCGAGCATCAACCTCGACACCGCATGCACCCTCAATGTGTCGGTGGCGCTCGGCGCCGGCAGCTTCCGCATCTGGTTGTTGTCGGGATGGAAGGCCAGCGGGATGAACGCCTGGAAACCGCCGGTCTCATCCTGCAGCGCCCGCGACCGCAGCATGTGATCCACCCGCTCCTCGAACGTCTCGATGTGGCCGTACAGCATCGTGACGTTCGTACGCATCCCCAGGCCGTGCGCCGTGCGGTGGATGTCGAGGTACCTCTCCGTGCCGCACTTGTCGTCACAGATCTTGCGGCGCACGCGTTCCGCGAAGATCTCGGCACCTCCGCCAGGCAGCGAGTCCAGCCCGGCGGCCATGAGCTCACGCAGCACCTGCTCGTCGCTCATGCCGTATAGATCGGCAAAGAACGCGATCTCCACGGCTGTGAAGCATTTCAGGTGAATCCCGGGCCGTATACGTTTGAACCCCTGCAACAGCTCGGTGTAGTAGCTGAAGGGAAGTTCAGGGTTCAGGCCGTTGACGATGTGGAGTTCAGTGAGGGGCTGGTCCGAGCGCCGACGCAGTTTGTCCCACGCCTGCTCGAGCGACATCGTATAAGCGGCTCCGTCGGTCGGCTTCAGCCGCGCGAACGAACAAAACAGACAGCTCGCCACGCAGACGTTCGTCGGCTCGAGGCGAAGGTTGTAGTTGAAGTAGGTCCGCGCGCCGTGTCGCTTCTCTCGTTCGCGATTCGCGAGCGACCCCACCGCCAGGAGGTCTGGGCACTCGAACAGACGGATGCCGTCGGCCGAACTGAGGCGTTCGCTCGAGTGGAGCTTGTCGTCGATGTCGGCTAGTCCGGCGGACTGAATACGTGAATTCACACGGAAACCTTCACGAATTCTAGCGTGCTATACTGCGCCTCACAACTGACACCGCCCGGGTGATACAGGGGAAGTGGGTGAGAAGCCCACACGGTCCCGCCACTGTAAGCGGATTCGAGCACACACGAATCCGCGAGTCAGGAAACCTGCCCCGGCGCTTGTTCCCGTTGCTCGCTCGCCAGGTCGTACGACCAGGCGCTCCACACGAGCGAGTTCGGCGCGAAGGACGCCGACAGGAGACGATGACCCTCCAGGTTGCACACGTTTCGTTCGGATACGACTCCGGATACGGCTCGCCCGACGGGGCGACGCGCTCGTTCTCGCTGTGCGACGTGTCGGTCGCCGTTCAGCCCGGGTCGTTGACTGGGCTGCTCGGCCCGAACGGGTGCGGCAAGACGACGCTGCTGAAACTCATGGCCGGCGTGCTGCGTCCGCACGAGGGTGCGGTCACGTTGGGCGGCCGCGCCATCGACGGCATCTCGCGACGCGCACTGGCCAGGCACATCGCGGTCGTCCCACAGGAAACGCATCCCGCCTTCGATTACACCGTGCTCGAAATGGTCCTGATGGGGCGGCACCCTCACCTCGGCGCCTTCCAGTTGGAGGGCCCGGAGGACATCGCAATCGCACACGACTCCCTCTCCGCCACCGGCACCTCCCACCTGGCGGAACGCGCGTACATGACGCTCAGCGGCGGGGAGAAGCAGCGCGTCGTGATCGCCAGCGCACTCGCGCAGGCGCCAGAGGTGCTGCTGCTCGACGAACCCACGGCCTCACTCGACCTGGCCTACCAGATGGAAGTAGCGTCGCTGCTCCGCCGCCTCAATCACGACCGCGGCGTTTCGATGGTGCTCGCCACGCACGATCTCAACCTGGCGGCGTCAGTGTGCGATTCGCTGGTCCTGGTTCGCGCCGGCCGCGTCCTCGCGCACGGACCCACCCGCGAGGTGCTGACCGTCGCCATGATTCAGCAGCTCTACGATGTCGAAGCTGACGTCCAGTTTCACGAGACGTCGGGTCACCTGACGGTGGTGCCCATCCGGCGCGCGACATGACAGTGGCATGACTTTCTTAGAGTCGACGATGCTTCGCGTAAGCGCCGGGCCGCGACCGATCCGGGCGCGCCTGGCCCTGACGCTGCTTGCCTACGGCGCGCTCGCGCTGGGGACGTGCCTGCTGGCTCCGCTTGTCGGCAGCACGTCCATCAGCCTGTCCCGCGTGTTCGACCAGTCCATCCCCTTCGCCGATAACGTCGATGCCCAGATCTTCTTCATCGCTCGCCTGCCCCGGGTACTGGCCGGCGCGATCGTGGGCGCGGCACTCGCCTCGGCGGGTGTCGTGCTGCAGGCGCTGTTGCGCAATCCCCTTGCGACGCCGTTTACTCTCGGGGTCTCCGCTGGCGCGGCCCTGGGCGCCATCCTCGCCATTTCATTCGGCGCCGCGATCACGCTAGGGCCGCTGTCGCCCGTGCCGTTGGCCAGCCTGGCCGGCGCGTTTTTCTCCGCGGCCATCGTCTATGCCATGGCGACCAGGCCTGGGCGCCCCATCTCAACGTCGGTCCTGCTCCTGGCCGGCGTCACCTTGAACTCGTTGTTCTCGGCGCTGATTCTGTTCGTCCAGTACATGGGGGACTTCGCCGAGATCTACCGGACCGTCCGCTGGCTGATGGGCGACCTCGACGTCGGCGGCTTCGGCCCGATCCTTGGCGCCCTTCCGCTGATCGTGGTCGCCTTCGTGATATTCGCGCTGGTGTCCTCGTCCCTGAACGTCCTGAGCGTTGGCGCCGACACCGCTGCGACGCGCGGGGTGGACGTGGCACGGACGCAGCGCCTGGCGTTCATCAGCGCCGCGCTCGCGACGAGCGCCGCCGTGTCGCTTGCCGGCCCCATCGGCTTCGTCGGCATCGTGGTCCCGCACCTGGTGAGGCTGATGGCAGGCGTTGACCACCGCATCGTCCTGCCGGCGGCGGCGCTTTTTGGCGCGGCGTTCCTGGTCGCGTGCGACCTGGTGGCGCGCACCGTGCTGGCGCCCGTGGAGGTACCTGTCGGCGTCGTGACCGCCATGTTGGGAGGACCGTTCTTCTTATGGCTGCTTATCCGAAAAGCCTGATTCTCCTCGCGGCGCTCGTCGCCGTGACCGGCGCGCTGAAGGTCTCGGGATCCCCCGTCATTGCTCACTCTGCAGCCGAGGGCCGTCAGGTCTCCGGGAACAGCGATGCGCCCGTCACACGCGTCATTTCGCTCGTTCCCGCGCTGACCGAAATGCTGTTTGCGATCGGCGTGGGCCCGCAAGTCATCGCCGTCAGCAGCTATGACGAGTTCCCGCCAGAGGTGGAGGCGCTGCCGCGCGTCGGCGCCCTGCTCGATCCAGATGTGGAACGCATCCTCGCGCTTCGGCCGGATCTCGTGCTCACCTACGGCTCGCAGACCGTGCTGGAAGTGCAGCTCGCCCGAGCCGGCATCCGCACGTTCACCTACCGGCACGGCGGTGTGACGGGGGTTCTTCAAGCCCTGCGCGACCTGGGCGCCGCCACAGGTCATACGGCAGACGGCGAGCGCAAGGCACGTGAGATTCAGGCGCAGCTCGATGCCGTGCAGGCCAGGGTCCGCCCGTACCCGCGGCCGCGCACGCTCCTCGTCTTCAGCCGGCAGCCGCAATCGCTGCAGCAGATGTATGTGAGCGGCGGCGTCGGCTTCCTGCACGACATCCTGCAGATCGCGGGGGGCGCCAACGTGTTTGCCGACGTGCGGCGGGAGTCCGTGCAGCCTTCGCAAGAGACGCTGCTCGCCAGCGCTCCAGAGGCGATTATTGAAATCCACGCGACGAGCATGATGGCGACCGCGGACGTACAGCGCGCGCAGAGCCTGTGGGCGACCCTGGCGTCCATCCCCGCCGTCAGAAGCGGTCGTATCCACTTCCTGGACGGCTCCTACCTCGTGGTTCCAGGACCGCGCATGGGGCTGGCTGCCGAAGCGCTGGCGCGAGCGCTGCACCCGGAGGCATTCGAGTGAAGGTCCTGCTGTCGTGGAGCAGCGGCAAGGACAGCGCCTGGGCGCTGCACCTCCTGAACCAGGCGCACCCCGGGTGCGTCGGCGGGCTGCTGACGACGGTGAATGAAGCGGTCGATCGGGTCGCGATGCACGCCGTCCGCCGCGACGTCCTTAAAGCGCAGGCGACTGCGGCCGGTCTTCCCCTTCGCGTGGTACCGATCCCACACCCCTGCACGAACGAGATCTACGAAGCGCGCATGCGAGAGGCCGTCACAGCCGCAGTGAGCGAGGGCTTCACACACGCGGCGTTTGGCGACCTGTTCCTCGAAGACGTGCGCCGCTATCGCGAGGACCGGCTGGCCGGCAGCGGCCTGCTGCCTCTCTTCCCGCTCTGGGGCATTCCCACGCCCGCGCTCGCCGGGCAGATGCTCGACGGAGGCTTGCGGGCCAAGCTCGCCTGTGTGGACACGCGCGTGGTGGACGTGTCATTCGCCGGCCGCGAGTGGGACCGAGCGCTATTGCGCGACCTACCGGCAGGTGTCGATCCGTGCGGCGAGCATGGCGAGTTCCACACGTGCGTCTACGACGGGCCCATGTTCACAGAGCCGCTGGTGCTCGAGCTGGGCGAGCGCGTGACCCGCGAGTCGTTTACCTGGGCGGATCTCGTAGCCCGCGGCGCAAGCGCCGCGGGCACCCCGCTCGACGTCCGGCAAACGAGCGAGGCATGAGCAGCTATCCGTCCCGCATCGTGTGTCTCACCGAGGAGACGACAGAAACCCTGTACCTCCTCGGGCAGGGCGATCGCGTCGTCGGGGTGTCTGGGTGTCGGGGTGTCGGGGTGTCGGGGTGTCGGGGTGTCGGGGTACACGATCAGGCCTCCTGAAGCGCGGCACAAGCCGCGCGTCTCCGCCTTCCTCAACGCGCGATTCAGCAAGATCGAGGCGCTCAGGCCCGATCTCGTGCTTGGGTTCTCCGACCTGCAGGCTGACATTGCCGCGGAGCTCATCCGCCGGGGCTATCCGGTCACGGTCTTCAACCAGCGAAGCGTCGTCGAAATCCTCCAGATGATTCGCGTGCTTGGCGGCCTGGTCGGCTGCGCCGACGGTGCGGAGTCCCTCGCCGCCAGGCTGGAGCTCGAGATCGACGCCGTCCGCGCGGCGGCCACCAGCCTCCCGCGGCCGCGGGTCTTCTTCGAGGAATGGGACAATCCACTCATTTCAGGCATCCGGTGGGTCGAGGAGCTTGTCGAGATCGCGGGGGGCGCCCCGATCTTCCCTGAGCTGCGAGACGCGAAACTCGGGCGGGACCGCATCGTCACGTCGGACGAAGTCGTACGCCGCGACCCTGAGGTCATCGTCGCGTCCTGGTGCGGGAAGGCCGTGCGGAAGGAACGAATCGCGGCGCGGGTGGGGTGGAACGACGTGGCCGCCGTCCGCGAGGGGCAGATCTACGAAATCAAATCGGCGTACATCCTGCAGCCAGGCCCGGCGGCGCTGACCGAAGGGCTGCGGCAACTCCACGGCATCCTGTCGCAGGCCCGAGCGGCGACGGCCACGGGTACCCAGGCTGCTAAGGCGTTGGGCGGGCAACGCCGCAGACCTCCATTGCCACGGTTGATGGCGCGCTCGCCTCGGCGGCGCTGTCGACGAAATCGGTCACCAGGCCAGCGCCGAGTTCCCTCGTGTCCGAGCTGCCGAAGCTTGCCGGCGACCACGTGCGTGACACGCGCCCGGCCAAGTCAATTCGGTCGTCGGTATTCGGCAGCCTCAGGACGAACTCGACCGGAATCGAATCGACGAGCGTTCGTTCGAACACGACCTGGCAGGGCGTCACGACGCTCAGCGTTACGGGTCGTTCGGAGGAGGCATCCGGGTGCTGGATCCAGGTCCGCACCACGAGCCACGGTGTGCGTTTCACCAGCCGGAGACGCGCCTCGCCGCCGGTCCACTGGAACTGGCCGCCATCCGGGTGTGGCTCCTCCCGATAGAGGCCTACGATGTAGTCGCGGTTCGTACTGGCGGCGCGTTCAGCCACGTTGAGGCTGCCGCCGGCCAGGGCCACGTGGCCACCCGCGTAGGCCGCGGCCAGCGCCCCCACGATCATCCAGGCGCGTGACAGAGAGGCCCTCGTCCGAGCCGTGTCCGCGGCGCCGAAGCCTGGGCTGGCGGTGGCCAGCATGGCCACCAGCAGGAAGAAGGCCATCAGCACGGCGGGGTCCTGCGTCGGCATGCCCACCAGCGACACGAGCCCCAACCCCAGAAGGAGTCCCCGCACCGTGGAAACGTGATGGCCACTGGCTCGCCGCGCTCCCCGCAGCGTCAGCCACGCAATGATGATCGACCAGGTGAGCACGGGCAGGGCGCCCAAGATGCCCAACTCAGCCGACTGGTGACGCCACCAGTTCTGGGCGTTATCGAACTCAAGTCCTTGATTGAATGTTGTGCGCTGGTAGTCGGGCGCCAGCCAGTGGTAGGTGCCGACGCCGACGCCCGTCAGCGGATATTCCCAGATCATGCGCGCCGCGATCTCACCGTAGCGGCCCCGAGCCAACAACGTCTCGACGACCTGCGACGGGGAACGACCGGCCTCCTCGGTGCGCTCGAAAGGGCCCGTCGTGCGCGAGAGCGTGACGGTCAGCGCGAGAGCGGCCAACGACACGGCGAGGGTTCCGGCCCCCGACACCCATACCATCCGGCGAACCCGCAGCCGACGGACCAGACCGATCGCCAGGGCCACGGTCCCTACGAGCGCGCACAGAAGCGCCGTGCGGGACCCTGACATCCAGACGCCGCCCCAGTTGACGGCGAACGCGCCGGCGCCAAGCCACCAGGCGCCTGCCGGGAGCGAGCCAGCCGCGACGGCGGCCAGCGGCGCTGCCAGCGCCGCCATCATGCCGTAGGCGTTCGAGTCGAGCATCATGCCTGTCGCTCGACCGCGGGCAGCCCACTCGGCGCTGTTGAGGAACTCGAGATCGACCGTGCCCTGGTAGACCGCGACGAGGCTCGAGACGGTGGCGCCGATCCACAGTCCATGCACGACGGCCGGCAGGCTAGGCCCCGACCATGTCCGCGGCCTGCGCATCAGTCCGTCGAGCCAGAGCAGGCCCGCCAGCTGAACGAGCACGACGTGCATGATCCAGCCCGACACCTCCGAGGCCGACATCCCGGCCCAGGAGTTGATCGTTGCCGTATCGCCCAGCCCGCGCAGGTCGAAGCCAACCTCACGAGCCACGAGAATCGGCCAGGCCAGCGACAGCGTCAGCGCCCACCCGCCCAGCAGCACCCGCCACGCGGCCGGCAGATCCCATCTCGTCCAGCGCATCGACGGCAGGAGCGCGCCGACCAGCGCGGCGAGCCACACCGATTGCACGACAGGATCGGCACCGCCGGCAACGGCCGCGATGGCGACAGGTAGCAGAGGAGCTAGTCCGGCGACGGTGGCCAGCGCCGCCATTCCCGAGAAGTGGCCCAGCCGCCACCCTCCCGCCAGTGCGCAGACCATGAGCGCCCGAAGCGGCCATGTCACGCTCGGATGGATCGCGAACTGCAGCGCCATGATGAGCGCGACCGACGTCAGTGCCGCAATCTTGCTGACAGCCTCGAGCGGCGTCCCCGTCGCCTCCGTGTTTGTTCCTTCTACCGCCACCCTGTCCTCTCCCGCGACTGGCCGCCAGGAAGTCTCACCGCGCCGCTCGGCAGTCTACTTCTGGCGCCCTGAGGGTAGCACTTGCGTGTCGTGGCACCCTGAAGGGCTCCGGGATTCTTGGGCCACCAGCGGCAGGCGCCGCTAAGGCTGCGGCACAGCGGCGAACGTCACGTCGCCATTCGCCGCGATCGACGCGTGGAACGGGGCGTCCTGTGATACACGGCCGCCAAGGATCGCGTACAGAAATTCACCGTCGGTTGTCGGATCCAGCGGGAACTCGACACGGATGCCCGTCACCTCAGGGGCGTAACGGGCAATCTCCGCCGAACCGCGGACCAGCGCTGCATACTCGGGAAGACGGGCAAAGGTGTGGGTGTCGGCGAGCCGCCACGGCTGGGCGACCACGGCCGCGACCAGTAGTGCAGCCCCGGCGGCAGGAATGGCCCGGGGCCAGGCCGTGAGCGCACTCCCGAGGACGAGCACCATTGACGGCATGAGTGTCAGGAACCAGTAGTGATCGTAGGCACTCTGCCAGAACGCGAACCCGACAGTCGCGGCGAGCACGGGGAGCACGCTGGCGCACGCGAGCAGAAGGTCACGGCGGCAACGATAGGCGGCGAGCGCGAGGGCGACGAACAGCACGACGGACATCCCCGCGATGTGCCACGGTCGAAGCAGAATGAAATCCGTCGCAGACGCGATCGCCACGAACGCGTCGACGACCCTGATCGTTTCCGGTGCGGCAGTCGCTGACGACGCCTGTTCGATCACTGCGGTCGGACCGAAAGGTTCGCGAGACGTGCCAAGGACGAGGTGCAGGAAGAACGGGCCCTGGAGCAGCAGCACGACGCCGATCGACGCCCGCGCACGCTGCAGTGCCGCTTTCCAGTTTCGCGCGGTCACTTCCAGCATCACGAATGCCCCTATCGCCGGCGCGGCGATGAAAATCGCCGTGGAGTGCGCCTGAACGGCGAGCCACCCGGTGGCCGTGGTGGCGACCGCCCATCCGAGCGACGGCCGGTTCGGCGCGAACAGGAGAAGGGCCAGCGTAAGTTTGACGAGCGCGACCGAGAGCGGCGGGTTCCAGATCGTCGCCGTGAGTGCCATGTCGATCGGCGCCGTGGCGACGACGAGCGTGAGCGCAACCGCCAGGAGGCCTGAACCGGTCTTCTTCCAGATTCCAGCAAGCAGTACGCAGTCCGCGGCTGATTGGAGCAGCGAGAGGCCGATGCCGCCCGCGTGGGGCATGTTATCCACCCACGGTCCGATAACGACGCGGCACACCCAAAGCGTCCAGTAGTAGATGGGGCCTAAACCGACGCCGCCAACGGAACTCGGTGCGCCCGTGAGCGGGAGTTCGCTGAACGGCAGAAGCGCGAGCCGCCAGTCTCTGATCTGATCGCCGAGCAGCCAGAACGTGTCCGAGATGCCCCACGTGCGCGCGATCGTCAGGTAGACGAACATCACCACCACGGGTGCGGTACGCGCCGTCAGTTGGGTCATAGATGACGAGCCGGATCTATGGACGATCCTTACGACCCCGTCCGCGGCCACCCGCGACGAGGCTATGACGCCGCCTCCAGCAGCCGGTAGCGGGCTGCCTCTGCCTACGGCAGTGGCCAGACCTCCGGCTGCGGGTTCAGCGGCTCAAGTGTTTTCCCGGCCAGTGCGGGGTGGTCCGGAGCGATCTTGGCTGCTCGAAACACGGATGTCGTATAGCGCGCCATGTTGCCACCCAGATGCGGAGCATCTCCCGCGAAGGGCTGCCAGTATTCCCAGACAACCTCACCGTCGGGCGTCACCTCGAAGAGACGGCCGTCGGCGCCCTGCAGGATGAAGATGTTGCCGTTGGCCAGCGGGTGGGCCCCCGAGATGAACGGCGAAAAGAAATCGGGCGCACCGTATTTCCAGGTCAGCTCGGCCGGCCCGAAGGGCTCGACCAGGGGCAGGGCGTATCGGCCCTGCCGATCGATGGGCAGGTCGATCAGAGAGGCCTCGGAATGCACCCCTGCGGCGTCGCGCACGCTGTTGTTGTAGAACATGATGCGCCACTCACCCGCGCCGTTTCCAGGCACCCAGCGTACGTCGTGCTGCCCGAACAGTCGGCGGTCCGAAGCCTCGCCGCGTCCATAGGTCTGCGGGTTTCCCCACCGGTAGAGCAGGTCCCCGCCTCGCCCGTGGCGTCCGCCCTCGCTGGTGGCTGATTCTCCTCGGGTGGTGCTGTGATCGATGATCACGATTTCGCTGTTCAGGCTGCCGGCGATCTGATCCAGCTCGGCGTTGTAGTCGACGGCGTTGAAACGCAGGCCTGCATTGTTGTTCGCGTCGATGCGTTCCGGGTGCTCTGCAGGATCGCCATAGTTGTCCGCGAAGGGATCGTGATCCTGAATCAGGTGATCCCACATGTACCACTCCCACACCACGCGGGAACCGCCGCCCGGCAGCTTCTCGATCTCGATGAGACCATCGGTCCGCACCCCGTTCTCGGAGGGATCGCTGTAGCCAGCCTGGCGAGCCTCGGACTGGCTCTTGGGGCTCCAGACCGTGGCGAGCACGTTACCGTTCGGGAGCACGCTCAGGTCGTGGTGCATCTCCAGCGCTTCGGTGTCCTGAACGAACTCCCACACCAGTTCCCCATCCCAGGTGTATTCGCGGAGGCGGCCGCCGGCACCGGCCCGGTATGGTTTGACGCCGATGTTCTCGGTACGCAGGATGTTGCCGTTGTCCAGCAGGTAGGCTGAAGTCGCGACATGGTAGTCGCCCGTCCAGGTGTGCACGACCTCGCCATCGGTGTTCAGCAGATAGGTGGTGCGGCCATGCGTGGGCGAGAAGTGAACATATCCGAGTGCCACGGCGTCGGTCTGCTTGACCAGGCCGCTGCCCCACATGTCTGTATACGGCAGAGGCGGTTGCTGGCCCGGGCCCTGCCCCCGCCCCCCCCGTCCCTGCCAGTCTCTTCCAATGAGACATGAGCCTGAAGGGGGGATTGTTTCCAACGACACATGAGCCTGAAGGGGAGCTGGGTCGTGGATCATCGGAGGATGATCGTGACGCTCCACACCGACCGGCTACGGACCTTGCAGCACGTTCGGGAGTTCCTTGAGGGCAACCAGGAGGTCGACCTGGTCGTGGCGACTCGAGCTGCGGCCTATGGGTTCATCGAGCAGACCCTGGGCCGGTTCGACTATGTCCACCAAGGGAAGGCTGAGAAGGGTCTGCTCCGATGTTTTCTGGCCAAGGGCCGCCGCCGCAAGCGCTACCGCGACGCCGACATCATGACGCCCTATGAGAAGCTCAAGTCGCTCCCCGAGGCCGCCGTCTACCTCACCCCGGGGACCACCTTCCAATAGCTCGACGCCGTCGCCTTCGCCCTGAGCGACAATGATGCCGCGCGCGCCCTGCACGAGGCACGCGCACGGCTATTCCGGTCTATTGACCCGGCTGCCTGACATGTCCGGCTCATCGATCCGCTTCAGGCTCATTTCTGGATTGGAAAGGACTCTGCCCCCAGACGGGAAGAGTGAGCGACAACGTCAGGAGGCCCAGGATGACGCCGTGTCGACTGATGCCTACGGTCATTGGTCTAACCTCGCGATCTCGGAGTGCGTATCTGATTCAGGGTGGCGGATTCTTTCGCACCCAACCGGGGGATAGTCGCACAATGATCCGCAGCCGAAGAGATTATTACAAATCTTTACATTTTCAGGGTGGACACCGCCGAGTTGACGGACTGACCCTTCGCATTGACTTGCGTTACATTGGAGCAAGTCTGAATGAACAACCGTCTATTCGGCCTGCTGCTTGCGTTGGGGTTTGTGAAGATGCCGCCATCGTCGAGCCCGGCGTTGCGGCCGGGCCGGATGGGAATTAGACGAATCGGAAACGATGTTGCGAGAAAGGCGAACACGATGTGCACGAATGCACGGTTCCTGGTAGTTACCCTGGCGGTCCTGGCGCTGAACGCGCCGCTCGTGGCGCACCATTCGGTGGCGGTCAACTACGATTCGTCCCGCTCGGTCACTGTCAAGGGCGTGCTCACGGAGATCAGGTGGATCAACCCGCATTCGCGCTTTCGGCTTGAACCCGACTCTCCCCGAGCGGGCGCTTCAACTGACTTGGACCGGTTTCATGACCTCCAGGCGAGTACTGAGTGCGGCCACACGAGGCTATGAGACCGCTTCCGGACGGACTGAAAGCGATGTTGCGGGGAGACGAGCACCAATGCACATGAACGTCCGATTTCTGGTAGCCACGCTGGCCGTCCTGGCGCTGAACGCACCGCTGCTTGCGCACCATTCGGTGCCGGTCAACTACGACTCGTCCCGCGAGGTCACCGTCAAGGGGACGCTCACCGAGATCAGGTGGATCAACCCCCATTCGCGGTTTCGACTTGAGGTGACCGGCGACGATGGCTCGACCGAGGAATGGCTGATCGAGATGGGCGCGCACAACACCATGAGGCGCGCCGGCTTCAAGACGGAACTGTTCGCGATCGGCGACGTCGTCACCGTCTCAGGATGGCCCGCCCGTCGAGAGACCAATGCGATGACCTTGAGGTCAGCCGTTCTTGCGGACGGCACGGAACTCTCCCCCTAGAATCAGTTCAAGAACCTTCAGGCGGCTTGGTGACCATGTCACGCGGCCATCGGCGCCTGCCACAAGCTCTATCGGGAAGGTAACAACCGGGACGGGTTCCGGTTCGGGGAAGGGCTTTTCTAGCGCAGTCACTGGACGGCCGGGCTCCGCGAGGGGCGCGTCCAGCCCGTCGCACCGGCCGGAACACGGGTTTCCCGGCCGGTTTCATGGGCGTCTGCCTGCCCATCCGTCGCTACAAACGGTTACATCTTAGATCTGGACACAACGTGTCGCTTGCGCGAAACTCACGCAGTTCCCCGGCTTGATCTGTGTTTTTGGCAAGAGTACCAGAGCCGGGTGAGCTCATGGATGTGGAGGTAGCTATGAACCGTTCTTGGGTTAGGTTCGTGTTTGCGGCGGTTCTCACGTTCGTATGGAGCGGCGTCGCATTCGCGCAGCTCTCGACAACCCAGCTCGACGTGAGCTTGATCCGGTTTGGTGGACATCTTCCGAGAGGCGGATACGATGTCCAGAATGGGATCAAGCAAGGCGGGACGACGGGTACGACGACAGTTCACCGAGGAGTTCAAAGCAGGGGCCGTACGGCTGGTCCTGGATGAGGAGCGGACGGTTGGTGCGGTCGCACGCGAGTTGGACCTGACGCCCTCTGCGCTCGCCGGCTGGGTCCGGGCGGGGCAGGCCGAGTGCACGCAGGGCAAGAGCGGGCTCATGAAGGAAGACCGCGAGGAATTGGTGCGACTTCGCAAGGAGCTGCGCATCGTCCAGGAAGAGCGTGACATCCTAAAAAAAGCGGCGGCGTACTTCGCGACGCAGAGCCGATGAGATTTACCTTCATCGCGGCGAAGAAGGCCGAGCATACCGTGACGATTCTCTGCCGGTGTTTGTGCGTGACGCGCAGTGGCTTCTACGCGTGGCAGGCCCGCCCCGAATCCCTCCATGCCCGCAACGATCGCCGATTAAAAGTGCTCATGCACACCTCGTTTGCGGAAAGCCGGCGGAACTACGGCAGTCCGCGCGTCCACGATGATCTGATCGACTGGCAGGAGCACGTGAGCCGGAAGCGCGTCGTCCGGTTCATGCAGGAAGAAGGCCTGAAAGCCCGGGTCCGCAAGCGGTACACGCACACGACGATGAGCGACCACGATCAACCGGTGGCCGCCAATCTGCTCGACCGGCGGGTCGAGGCGGCGGCGCCGAATCAACGCTGGGTCGGGGATACGCCCGAGTTCGTCATCGCCACCAGCGGCAAGCTCTATCTGGCGGTGCTCCTCGATCTGTTTTCCCGGTTCGTCGTCGGCTGGGCGCTCAGTGCCGTCAATGACCGCCACCTGACCATCAAGGCGCTTGAGATGGCCCTGAAGCGCCGGTGCCCCGACTTCGGGCTCCTGCAGCACTCCGACCAGGGCTGCACGTACGCGAGCGGGGACTACCAGGACCTCCTCGACGCGCGCGGCATCGTCTGCAGCATGAGCCGCCGGGGCAATTGCTACGACTGTGAGCATGATGGCGTTGCCGCTTAGCCCGGTCTGACTCCTACTATGACCGACCTCGTGTCCTTGCGTTGATCTGTCGGCCGGGCTGGGTGGTATCTGCTCACCCGCAGTCTGGTTGGGGGGACGTGACCGAATAGGGGCCTGGCATCGAGACCCATCACAGTCCTGTCCACTCCCTTTGACCCGGCGGCACACTCAGTCCTGTGAAAGAGGTCGACTTCATGTCAATCCCGAGTACGGCTGTTCTACCGTTGGCCACGGTCATCGTCGGCGTCGATACCCATAAGCACGTCCACGTCGCCGTCGCGATCGATGGTGTGGGTGCCAAACTCGCGACCTGCACGGTCTCGGCGGATCGCGCCGGCTCTGCCGTGCTGGTGGACTGGGCGCGTGGGTTGGGGACCGTCGAGGCCTTTGGCATCGAGGGCACCGGCTCGTATGGCGTTGGCCTGGCGAGTTTCGTCCGCCGGCACGCCGTCCGTGTCGTCGAAGTGAGTCACTGCGACCGGCGTAAGCGGCGCAACAACGGCAAGAGTGACACGATCGACGCCGAGGCGGCCGCACGCTCCGTGCTCGCCGGTGTCTCCACCGCTGTACCGAAGTCGGCAGATGGGTCGGCGGAAATGGCACGGCAGATTAAGGTCGCCAGAGATACCGCCGTGAAGGCGAGAAGTGCAGCGATCATCACGCTCAAGACGCTGATCGTCAACGCCCCGAGTGCCCTGCGCGAGGATCTGGACCCGCTGACCGATCGTAAACTCATTGACCGTTGTCATCGACTAAAACCAGGCGAGGTCGTGGACACAAGAGCCTCGACCAAACACGCGCTGAGGGCGATTGCCGCGCGTTGGATCGCGCTCACCGATGAGATCGATGCACATGACGTGGTCCTGGATGCAATCACCCTCGCCGCCGCCCCGACGCTACGGCAGGCCTTCGGGATTGGCCCAGACTCAGCCGCAGAAATAATGATCGTCGCCGGTGATAATCCCACGAGAATCCGCTCCGAAAGCGCCTTCGCGAAACTGTGCGGGGTCTGTCCGATTCCAGCGTCGAGCGGTGTGACGAATCGCCACCGTCTCTTTCGAGGAGGGCATCGTCAAGCCAATGCCGCGCTCTATCGCATCGTCATCGTCCGCATGCGCTGGCATCAACCGACCATAGACTACGTCGCCCGCAGGACGCTTCAGGGCCTTTCCAAGAAGGACATCCTCCGCTGTCTGAAGCGATTCGTGGCCCGCGAGGCTTACAACGGCCTCATCAAAGACCATCGGTCGCGCACCGTGGTCGAAGACGCAGCCTGATCGCCAAGTGACTTTCTTGACTTATAGGGGCGTCAACGCCGTGATGGAAAGCTTCTTCTCGACGGTCAAGAACGAGCTCGCAGACCCGTTCGCCAGTCACGGCGACGCGAAGATGGAATTGTTCGATTACATCGAAGTGTTCTATAACCAACGGCGCCGGCATTCGACGATCGGCCGCATCAGTCCGGCGGCCTTCGAACGGCGAGCACAGGTGGCTCAAGTAGCATAACTAAACCGTCCACGGGATCGGATCAAGCTCAAGGGCCGGGTGACTGATGAAAGTGCTGGCGTCCTCCCTGGCGTCACAGTGACGGTGACACAGACGGACACGGGGTTGACGCGAACTGTCGTCACAAACGCGGACGGCACGTACGTCATCCCGGCCCTGCCGACTGGGCCGTACGAAGTGCAGGTGGAGCTGGCGGGGTTCACGACCTATGTGCAGACCGGCCTCGTGCTTCAAGTCGGCCAGGCGGCCACTGTCAACGTGGAACTGTCGATCGGCGGCCTCGCGGAAACGGTCACGGTGGAGGCGGCCGCGCCGCTCGTGGACGTGCGGAGCGCCGGTCTCAGCGAGGTGGTCGAGAACGAGCGCATCCTCGAGCTGCCGCTCGAAGGACGGCAGGTGACGGACCTGATCATACTGGCCGGCGCGGCCGTCGAGGGGGGCATCAACGCCAACCGCTCGGTGAACGGATCGGCACGGGTCTCGGTGGCCGCCGGGCTCTCCTTCGGCGTGACGTATCTGCTCGACGGCGCGCTGCATCTCAATTTCCAGGACAACCTGGGCCTGCCGCTGCCGTTTCCAGACGCGATGCAGGAGTTCAGCGTGTCCACCAGCGGCCTGAGCGCCCAGAACGGTGTGCACTCGGCGGGGGCCGTCAGTGCGGTCACCAAGTCGGGCTCGAACAGATTCTCCGGGGGCGCGTTCGAGTTCTTCCGCGACAGGCGGTTCAACGCCACCGACAATTTCGCGTCGCTCGGGGACGACGGCGAGCCGGAGGATGACGGGTTGAACCGCCACCAGTTCGGCGGGACGCTCGGCGGCCCGATCGTCCCAAACAGGCTCTTCTTCTTCGGCGGGTACCAGGGCACGAGGCTCCGGTCCCGGCCGACGAGCTTCATCCGCTACGTGCCGACGGCGGAGATGCTGGCGGGCGACTTCAGGACGTTCGCCTCGGCGCAGTGCAACAGGCGAGCGGTCAGGCTGGGCGCCCCGTTCGTGAACAACCAGGTCGATCCGTCGCTCTTCGCCCCAGCGTCAGTGCAGATCGCCTCGCTGCTGCCGAGCACGTCCGATCCCTGCGGCGAAGTGACGTTCGGCATCCCGACGGACGAAAACGCGTGGCAGGGGGTCGGCAGGGTCGACTTCCAGGCGTCGGACACGCACACGGTGTTCGGCCGGTGGCTGCGCACGTACACGGATGAATTTCCGGTCTGGGACCCCTCGGACCCCAGTAGCAGCGTCCTGACCACCCAGCAGCAGGGGCGTGACCGGACTGCCGGAGCCGCGTCGTTCACGGCGGGCGACACGGTGACGCTCGGCAACAACAAGGTCAACGCCCTGCGCGTCGCGTACAACAGCGCGGACATCCTGTCGGTGCGGGCGCCCTGGTTCGATGCCCCGTCGCTCGGCATCAACAACACCACCGCCTTTCCGGGCAAGATGGCCCTGAACATCACCGGGGGATTCAACATCGGCCATCCGAGCGGCATCAATTCCGACATGCAGACCGACATCTACTCGGTGGGCGACGACTTCACGTGGGTGACGGGCAATCACCAGATCGGCGTCGGCGCAAGCTACGCCTACTGGGAAATGTACATGGAGCTGAACGCGCGCTCGGTGGGGACCTACACGTTCGACGGAAACGAGACTGGTCTGGGTCTGGCGGATTTCATGACGGGGAGACTGTTCCGGCTGGAGCAGAGCGACCCGCAGATCCTCAACATCGACCAGACCTACATCGGGCTGTACGCGCAGGATGCCTGGCGCGCGTCGGATCGGGTCACCGTCAACATGGGCGTGCGCTGGGAGCCCTATTTCGGCCAGAGCATGAGGAACGTGGCGATTCCGGTCTTCAGCCTCGACGCCTTCGATTCCGGCCAGGTGAGCGGGCTCTTCAACAACGCGCCGGCTGGACTCGTCTACCCCGGTGACTCCGGATATCCGAATGGCACGACCGGTCTCAGCAAGAAGTGGCTCAATATTTCGCCACGCATCGGGGTCGCCTGGGATGTCAGCGGCGACGGGCGTACCGCTTTTCGCTCGTCGTACGCGCTCGCGTACGACATGCCGACGGGCGATTTCTTTTACGTCGGCGCCGGCGCGGCGCCGTACGCCAGCCGCATACGAATTGAAGAACGCGACTTCATGGACCCCTGGGCGGCCGAGGGCGGGACGCCGTTCCCGCACCAGATTCCGCCGCCGGCTGACGCCCCATTCATAAGCAGGGCTGCGTTCGAAACCCTCGACCCCGACATCAACTCGCCTCGGGTGCAGACGTGGAACGCCACGCTGGAGCAGCAGCTCGGAACGGACTGGAGCGTGTCGGCATCCTATCTGGGCAGCTACCACGATCGGCTGTGGGGCCTGGAGCAGATCAATCCGGGCGTGTTCATCCAGGGGCAGAGGAATACGAGAGGCAACCTCAACGGGCGGCGGGTGCTCTCGTTGAGGGATCCGGTCAAGGGCCTGGGGTTCTCGTCGCTCGATCGCGTTGTCGCCGTGGGCACGCAGGACTACCACGGCATGAAGCTGTCTGTCCGGCGCCGCGCGGCGAGCGGCCTCAGCCTCAGCGGCAACTACACCGTGGCACACTGCGTGGGCAATACCACCCCCACCGGCTTCTCTCAGTTCAGCAGCGGCTACAAGGATCCGACCAACCCGGACTACGATCGGGGCAACTGCACCCAGACGCGGCGCCACGTCGGGAACGCCACGTTTGGGTATCAAACGCCGGAGTTTGGCGGGGCGATGGGCGCCCTCGCCTCGAACTGGCGGGTCTCGGGGATCCTGAGCGCGCGGTCGGGGAGTTTCCTTACCTTCGTTACCCGTCGGGACCCCGCCGCCACCGGCATCAGCAACCAGCGCCTCAACCAGATGTCTGATGATGTGTATGGCGCGAAGACGCTGGACAGCTTCATAAATGGAGACGCGTTCACGCGCCCGGCCGCTGGCCAGCTGGGCGATGTTATTGCCGGAGCGTACGAGGGTCCTGGATTTTGGCAGCTGAACCTGGGCGTGTCACGGCTCATCTACGCCGGAGTGCACCAGGTGGAGTTCCGGGTGGAGGCGTTCAACCTGTTCAACAACTTCAACTGGGGCAATCCCGAGACGAACTTTGATAGGGGCACCTTCGGCCGGATCAGGTCGCAGGCCGGCGATCCGCGTATCATGCAGTTCGCCCTCAAGTACGCGTTCTAGGTAGACTCGGTTCCAGGTAGACTCGGTTCTCGATAGACTCGCTCGGGCGGTGGGGGCTTCGCCCTCACCGCCCGTTTGTTTGGAGGTCGCGATTTGCAGGTCCCGATGAGAGGAGTCCCGATGAGAGGAGCCCTGACGAGAGGGTGCTGGCTGGCTGCCGGCGTCCTACTGCTCCTCGCCGTGCTGCCGCTTGCCGCGCAGGAGGCGCAGGAAGGGCAGGAAGCGCAGGAGCAGGAAGAGTGTGCCGTAACGGTTCCCGAGTGGGCTCCCCGGGGATCGGCTCAAAGGGTACGACCCGAGATTCTCGCCGTTCTCACCTCGACCTGCGGCGCCGCGATCGACGTCACCTCGGTCCGGATGACCATCGACGATGAGCCAGTGACGCCGACGACGGAAGGAAGCGGCGCGAAGGTGACAGTCCTGCACGTCCCTGTGGACGCCTTGCTGGAAGAGGCCGACCACACGGTGTCCGTACAGGCTCAGGACGCCAACGGAGTCGAGGGAGGGCGGACCTGGGCCTTTTACGTGCCAGACACCTACCTGAGATAGCCTGGGCCTGAGCGAATCCGGAACACATTGTCGAGGCAGGTCGCGATGCTACTCTAGGAAAACAGACTTTCTTTCGTCGGAGGGCCAGGTCATGAGAAAGGTACCGATCCCGCTGCTCGTCGGCATGTTCGTGGCTGGCGCCATCGTCTCGGTGTATGGCTACCAGTCACATTTCGGGCCGTCGGGGCTGCTCTATTACGACGAAGCGAGAAGCTACGGCGGGTACAACCTGATCACCCCCCTCCGGCCGGGGCCGGCGCCGGATTTCGGGTACCACGCGACGTACCTGATGGACATGAGAGGCAACGTCATCAACAGCTGGCCGCTGCCGCAGTACGGGTACACGATCGAAAAGCAGACTCAGTTCCTGGACAACGGCAACCTCCTCCGCCGTATCGGCACTTCGACATGGCAGCACGGCTGGGACGACAGCTGGCCTGGAACGGATCCGGCGGCGTCACCAACCGACGCCGCCCGGCTCCAGGAGCTCGACTGGGACGGCAACATCGTCTACGAGATTGCCGATACGCGCCCCGGCTACAGGCACCATCACACGTTCGAGAAGATTTTCAACAGGAAGCTCCAGGCGTTCACTGTCCTGAGCATCGCCAGCAGGGACATCACGCACGAACAGGCGCTTGCGGCCGGCGCCGATCCCGCGCTGCGGGACGATTACACGTCGTTTCCCGACGGCGTCGTCGAGTTCGATCTCGGCGGCAATGTGATCTGGGAGTGGAACGTCTTCGACCATCTGGTGCAGGACGTCGACCCGACGAAGGCCAACTACGGCGTGGTGAAGGATCACCCGGAGAAGATGGACGTCAATTTCGGCCCGGGCAGGCGAGGAAACTGGATTCACATGAACTCGTTCGACTACAACGAGACGCTGGGTCAGATTGTCGTCAACAACTCGGTGAACAGCGAATTCTACGTGATCGACCACCAGGGGACCTTCATCCCAGGGGATCCCACGGGGAGCGTCGCGATGGCCGCCGGTGACGCGGGTGACTTCCTGTTCCGGTGGGGGAACCCGGCCGTGTACGACTCGGGCGAAGGGAAGAGCTTCACCGAAGCGGGTGGCGCGAGCGACGGCGACCAGCAGGTGTTCTTCAGCCACGACATCCAGTGGATCCGTCCGACCGCATATGCCGGAGGCCCCGCCCTGCCCGGTGCCGGGCACTTTCTGATATTCGACAACGGCACCCGCCACATGGCCACGGGCTACGCCTATTCGGCGCTGCTCGAGATCGATCCGTACGACGGCCCGATGGAGAACGGGGTCTACGTTCGCCAGGACGAGGCCGGCTACCACAACGTTCGCGTCTACTCCGGAGCCAGGAGAACGTCCGATCAGGTCGTCTGGTTCTACGCGGCCAAGGATCCCGCGAGCTTCTGGTCCAGGCATATTTCCGGGCTCACGCGGTTGCCGAACGGCAACACCATGGTGACCGCGGGCACCTGGGGCCAGCTCTTCGAGGTCACGCCCGACAACGAAATCGTCTGGGAGTACAAGCTCCCCATCGTGTCGAATGCCGGGCCGAAGAAGGTGCTCGAGGACGGCGATTTCGCGCAGTCCTTCGTCACGTTTCGCTACGGACCGGATCATCCGGCGCTGCGGGGCAGGGACCTAACGCCCAAGGGCCAGCTTGCGGACGTGGACTGATCGATGATGCGCAGACCTCGGCTCGTCACTACGTTCACCACGCTGCTGCTGGTTCTGCTGGGCGCAGCGTCGCCTGCGTGGGCCCAGCAGCCGGCTTCGCCGCCCAACGTCGTCCTCATCCTCACCGACGACCTGGGGTACGGCGACCTCGGCGTGTACGGCGCGCCGGACGTGAGGACCCCCAACATCGATCGCCTGGCGAACGAGGGAGTCAGGCTCACCGACTTCTACGCGAGCGGCCCCACCTGCACGCCCACGCGGGCGGCGCTCACCACCGGGCGCTATCAGCAGCGCTACTTGTTGGAGCGGGCGCTCGGGAGCGGTGTCGACACGGGCCTTCCGGTGGAGGGGCGCTCGCTGCCGCAGCTCCTCAAGAACAACGGGTACGCCACGGGCCTGGTGGGCAAGTGGCACCTCGGCTACCGGCCGGAGTTCAGTGCCAACGCCCACGGATTCGACTACTTCTTCGGCTTCAAGAGCGGCTACATCGATTACTACCAGCACACGGGCGGCGACGGCATGCACGACCTCTTCGAGAACGACACGCCCGCGCACGTCGACGGGTACGTGACCGACCTGATCACCGAGCGGTCGATCCGGTTCATCGAGCAGAACGCCGGCCAGCCGTTCTTCGTCGAGGTGGCCTACAGCGCTCCCCACTGGCCGTACCAGGTGCCCGACATGCCGTCGACGGCACGCGACAACGCCTTGCACGTGCAGCCCTACGACGCCGACGCCGGTACCAGGCAGGACTACGTGGCGATGATCGAGCGGGCCGACCAGGGCGTTGGCGAGATCCTCGCGTCGCTCGACACGCTCGGATTGGCGGGGAACACACTGGTCATTTTCACCAGCGACAACGGTGGGGAGTGGCTCGCCCGCAACGACCCGCTGTTTCACCGGAAGTGGACGTTGTGGGAAGGCGGGATTCGCGTACCGGCTATCTTCCGCTGGCCCGGCCGGCTCCCTGCGGGCAGGGTCTCGTCGCAGGTGGGCATCACGATGGATCTGACGGCGTCGATTCTCGCCGCGACGAACACGCCGGTGCCCGCGGATCCTGGCCTCGAAGGCATCAATCTCCTTCCCGTCCTTGGCGGGGCGTCACCGGTCGTGGAGCGGACGCTCTTCTGGCGGATGTTCTACGTCAACCGGCGGCAGCGCGCGGTTCGCAGCGGCAATTGGAAGCTGGTGCTCGACGGGGAAGCCGCGATGGTGTTCGATCTGCGGAGCGACATCGGCGAGCGGAACGACCTGGCGAAGGAGCGGCAGGACGTCGCCAGACGGCTCCGGCTCCTCATGGCGGACTGGGAACAGGACGTGGATGAGGAGGCGAGGGCGACGGCCAGACGCTAAAGCGCTTTTCATGACCGTGTGGCGGCCGCGTACCCGCAGTGCCGAAAATAGTTGCGGCATTCGTCAGGGCTGAAGTGCGCCAAGCACTCGCCGAGGAACGGCCAGAGCGTCTCGGTGCTGCGACAGCGAGCGGTGCGAACGAGGGCCTTGAGCTTCGCGAAGCAGAGCTCGATGGGATTGAGGTCCGGGCTGTAGGGTGGCAAGTACCAGAGGGTGGCCCCGGCGGCCTGGATGGCGCGTTGGATGCCGGCGACCTTGTGGGCCCCGAGATTGTCGGCAATGACGATGTCGCCGGGCTGCAGGGTCGGCACCAGGATCTGTTCGATGTAGGCGCGGAAGCTCTCGCCATCGATCGCGCCGTCGAAGACCCCCGGTGCGGTCAGCCCCGTGACCCGCAACGCGGCGAGAAACGTGCTGGTCTGCCAGCGCCCGCAGGGGGCGTGGTCGTGAACGCGCGCGCCGCGCGGTGCCCGGCCGTACCGCCGAAGCAGATTGGTGGTGATGCCGGTTTCGTCCAGAAACACGAGGTGGGCGACATCCCAGGTCGGCGCCGCCGCGTGCCACGCGACCCGCGCGGCCGCGACGTCAGGCCGATCGTGTTCGGACGGGCGGACCGTGTTTTTTAACGGTCAGGCCGAGGGCCCGCACGGCGCGCCAGACCGTCGGCACACTCGCGGGCGTGGCGAGGGCGTCCTTCAGCTCAGCCAGCGTGCGATCCGGGTGCGCCGCAATCAGCGCGGCCAAGGTGTGTAGGTGCGGCTCAAGCATGCCGCGCCGTCCATGTCGCTGGACGCGAGGCGCCACCTCGCCCGTGTCGCGCCGCCGCTGTTTCAGTAGCCGCACCCACGACCCGCTCACGCGGTACTTCGCCGCCACCTCGGCCGCCGTCATCCCGGCATCGCTGTCGAGGAGCGCCCGCTCTCGCAGATCCATCGAATAGGCACGCATCGGGCCTCCTGCATCGGTGCGCGCAGAAGTACCACGACCGCCCCAGGTAGTACAAGGCCTATTTGAAAAGCGCTTTAGACGGCACACACCCGCCCAACGACTACGTTTCCTGTGGATGTCTCAGGCGCTGAATTCGGCGACAACCCGCTTCGGAATCAGGCGCTTTTCCCAGGCTTCGTCGAGCAGCCGACGGACGGCCGCGCGGCCACGGTCGCCGTACTCCAGAGTGAGCTCGTTCACGTACATGCCGACAAACCGATCCGCTTTGGCGCGATCGAGGCCACGGCCGAACTGCAGCGCGTAATCGAGCGCCTCCTGGCGGTGTGCCAGCGCATACGCGATGCTCTCATGCAGCAGGCGCGAGACCTCGCGAATCGTGTCAGGCCCGAGGTCGCGCCGGATGACATTGCCCCCGAGAGGCAGCGGCAGCCCGCCGGTGCGATCGGCCCACCATTCACCCAGATCCACGATCTTCTTCAGCCCTTCGTCCTGATACGTGAGCTGCCCCTCGTGAATCAGCAGACCGGCCGCGATTTCACCCCGGCGCACCGCGTCCTGGATGCGATCGAACGGCATCACTACGTACTCGACGTCCGGGTCGTAGATCCGCAGCGTGAGAAACGCCGTCGTCAGTTCCCCTGGGACGGCAACCCTGATGCCCTTCGTGGTCGAAGGGCCGTCGGTCCGAGCGACGACGATCGGACCGTAGTCGTCGCCCATGCTCGAACCATGCGGGAGGAGCAGGTATCTGTCGGTCAGGTGCGTGTAGGCGTTGAACGAGACCGCGCTGACTTCGTACTGGCCTTCGAACGCGGCGCGATTCAGCGTTTCGATATCGGCCAGCAGGTGGTTGAACTCGATCCCATCTGACGGGACCTTACCGCTGGCGATTCCGTAATGCATGAACGCATCGTCTGAATCAGGACTGTGGGCGACAGTGATCTTCATCGCTTACGTGCTCGATCCGCGAGCCAGCGAACGAGCGCGCCGAAGTCGGCGGCGGGTGCGCGGTATGCGGCAGGGTGGGCGTGAAAGTCCACCCCTGCAAGAACGGCGAGAAAAGCGACAATCGTCGCGGAAGGGCGCCGCCGAGCTGAATTAAGCTGCATCATCCTCGTCACCGCCCCGCTTCCAACCTCCAACTCCTAGACCGGGGAATCCGGAGCCGGGAAATGGCGGTTCAGGCGCTCGGCTGCGCATGTGCGCCACCAGACGCGCCCGCCTTGCTCCCATCGCGCTTCTTCCGGTAATCCGCGATCGCGGCCTTGATCGCGTCCTCCGCAAGGACCGAACAGTGGATCTTCACCGACGGTAGCGCCAACTCGGTACCGATGTCGGTGTTCTTGATCGCGAGCGCCTGATCGACCGTCCTACCCTTGAGCCACTCGGTCGCCAGGCTCGAGCTGGCGATCGCCGCTCCGCACCCGAACGTCTTGAACTTCGCGTCATCGATGACGCCCGTCTCCGGGTTGATCCGGACCTGGAGCTTCATGACGTCGCCGCATTCCGGCGCGCCGACCAGGCCTGTCCCCACGTTCATGTCGTTTTTCGGCAGCGATCCGACGTTGCGCGGGTGCTCGTAGTGGTCAATGACCTTGTCTGAGTAAGCCATCTCCTTCTCCCAGCCCAAACCCTAGCGCGCGACCCACTGCATCTTCGACAGGTCGACGCCTTCTTTCGCCATCTCGTACAGCGCCGACATCTCGCGGAGGCGCCGTACGACGTTCGTGAGCGTATCCACGACGTAATCGACTTCTTCCTCCGTCGTCCACCGGCCGAGCCCGAACCGAATCGACGAGCGCGCCAGGTCGTCGCCGGCGCCAAGCGCTTTGAGCACGTACGAGGGCTCGAGGCTGGCGGACGCGCACGCGGAACCGGACGAGACCGCCACATCGTTGATGCCCATCAGCAGCGACTCGCCCTCGACATATGCGAAGCTGATATTCAGATTGTGCGGCAGCCGGTGCTCCATCGATCCGTTGGTGTATATCTCGTCGAGGTTCTGGTGAAGCCTCTCGTTCAGGCGTTCCCGCAGCGCGATCAGGCGCGCGGCGTCGGCGGCCATTTCGGTCATGCAGATTGCCGCGGCCTTGCCGAAACCCACGATACCCGGCACGTTCAGCGTGCCTGAGCGCATGCCGCGCTCGTGACCGCCGCCGCTGATCTGCTCGGCCAGCAGCACGCGCGGGTTGCGGCGCCGCACATACAGCGCCCCGACGCCCTTCGGCCCGTACATCTTGTGCGCGCTGATGGACACCAGGTCGGCCTTCACCTGGTCAACGTCGAAGGGAACCTTGCCGGCCGCCTGCACCGCGTCGGTGTGAAACAGGATCCCCTTCTCCTTGGCGATGGCGCCGATCTCGGCCACCGGCTGGAGCACGCCGATCTCGTTGTTGGCGGTCATGATCGTGATCAGGATCGTCTTGTCCGTGATGGCCGCGCGAAGGTCGTCCAGGTCGATGCGCCCGTCCTTCTGTACCGGCAGGCAGGTGACGCGGGCGCCCTGCTTTTCCAGCTTCTTGCACGTGTCGATCACCGCCTCGTGCTCGATCACACACGTGATGACGTGGTTGCCCTTCTCGCGGTACATCTCCGCGACGCCCTTGATGGCCAGGTTGTTGGATTCAGTCGCGCCGCTCGTGAAGATGATCTCCTTCGGGTTGGCGCCGAGGAGATCCGCCACCTGCTTGCGCGCGTTATTCACGGCTTCTTCCGCTGCCCACCCGAAGGCGTGGTTGCGGCTCGCCGAGTTGCCGAAGTTCTGTGTGAAGTACGGCAGCATCGTCTCGAGCACCCGCGGATCCACGGGCGTCGTGGCGTGATAGTCCATGTAGATCGGAAGTTTCATCGTCTTATCACCTCGGCGTGCGTCGCCGGCACATGCACCGCATCACTCTCTGCCGCCATTTCGGCAATGGTTACCGTGTCCAGGGTCGCCGTAATCCGCTCACGAATCCGCCACAACGGGTCGCGGATGCTGCACTTGCTGTACTGGTCACAATCGTGGTTCTCCGGCGAGCACGCGGTCACCCTGAACGGCCCGTCAATCGCCTGGATCACGTCGGCCACGCTGATCGCCGCGGGCGGACGGCTCAACGTGTAGCCGCCCCGTGTCCCCTGCGTCGATGTCAGCAAACCCGCCCGCACGAGCCGCTGGAGCACCTTGGCCATCAGCTCGATCGGGATGTCGTACTGTTCTGCGATCTCGCGCGCACTCGTCGACGAGGGCCCGTCTGGCAAGGCCAGGTGCGTCACGGCCATCAGCGCGTAGTCTGCTTTTTTAGACAATCGCAGCATGAGTGCTCCGCAGGCTCAGCGGTCTTCGGCCGCTACAACCCCAGGGGCTTAGTACTTCGGCTGGCTCGGATCGACCTTGTCGATCCACTCCAGCACGCCGCCCCGCAGGTTCTTGACGCTCGTGAATCCGACCGACCGCAGGTACTCCATCGCCTTCGCGCTGCGCGCGCCCATCTTGCAGAGCGCCACGATCTCGCGATCCTGGTCCAGTTCCTGGTAGCGCCTCGGCAATTCTCCGAGTGGAATCAGCGTCGATCCCGGAATGCGGTTGATCTGATACTCGTTCGGTTCCCTCACGTCGAGAATGAACAGATCGTCGCCGGCGTCCAGTCGCCGCTTCAATTCGACCGGTGTAATTTCCCACTCGCTGACGGCGGCGCCTGCAGGCTGCTCCGCCGGCTCCGGCCGAATGCCACAGAACTGCTCGTAGTCAATCAACTCGGTGACCGTCGGATTGGTCCCGCAGACCGGGCATTCGGGATCCTTCCGCAGCTTCAATTCGCGGAACCGCATCTTCAGTGCGTCGTAGATCAGAAACCGTCCGACGAGCGGCTCGCCGACCCCGAGCATCAATTTAATGGCTTCGGTCGCCTGAATGACACCGATGATGCCTGGCAGCACGCCCAGCACGCCGCCCTCCGCGCAGCTCGGCACGAGCCCCGGTGGCGGCGGATCCGGATAGAGGCATCGATAGCACGGGCCGTCCTTGGTGGCAAAGACCGATGCCTGGCCTTCGAACCGGAAGATGCTGCCGTACGCATTGGGCTTGCCGCTGATGACGCACGCGTCGTTCACCAGATACCGCGTCGGGAAGTTGTCCGTGCCGTCGAGAATCACGTCGTAGGGCTCAAACAGCTTCAGGGCGTTGTCCGACGACAGCAACGTCTCGTGCGTCTCGACGTCGACATGCGGATTGAGCGCATGCAGACGATCCTTCGCCGACTCCAGCTTCGATCTTCCGACGTCAGGCGTCCCGTGAAGCAACTGCCGCTGCAGGTTGCTGAAGTCGACAACATCGAAGTCGACGATCCCGATTCGGCCGACACCGGCAGCCGCGAGGTACATCGCAGCCGGCGACCCAAGGCCGCCCGCGCCGATGCAGAGCACGCTCGAGACCTTCAGCCGCCGCTGCCCGTCGACGCCGACTTCCGGCATGATGAGGTGACGGCTGTACCGCTGAATCTCAGCCTGCGACAGCTCGGGCAGTGCTTGAAGGCCCGCGCCTGTCGTGGCGGCCTCACCCATCGGGCGCTTGGGCGTTGCGGTCGTCGGCGCGCCGCCGGCCACCGACGGGACGATGCTCAGCGAATCGCCAGGCTTGACCGGCGTCTGCTCGCGCTGCAGGTAGCGGATGTCTTCGTCATTCAAATAGACGTTGACGAAGTTCCTCAACCTGCCGTCGTCGGCGTAGAGATGCCTCCGGAGCCCGTCGTACCGCTTCGTGAGGTCGGCGAGCAGCTCACCGACGGTGTTTCCGTCGACCTCAACCGACTCCTTCTTGTCGGTGAAGGGACGCAGAGGCGTGGGAATGTGAATCGTGTTCGGCATTGGTCAAGTCTTCCTGGTCGAAAGCGGAACGGTCTTCCTTCAGACGCCACGACGTCATGTCTTCGGGAACGCCTCCGCGGACTGAAACGATGATGTACGAAAAGAACGGCCACGCGTGATCGAGGTCGTACTGCGACGGACGCGCCGGATGGTCAGGGTGCGAGTGATAAAACCCGAGCAACTCGGCCCCACCCTCGGCGGCCCGCCGCTCGGCTTCGCGGTAATCCTGCGGCCGCACGCGAAACCGCCGTCTGGGTCCTTCTTCGGTCATGTTCGGCAACGCGTACGTGCCGGTGACCACCCCGTCGCGGCCGATGAGCGCCCCGCAGCACTCGTCGGGGTAGGTCTCCGAACCATGACTCTTGATGGCGCCCGCGACTCCCGGCCGCAGCGTGAGCCGCCTTCGCACCGCTTCGGCGTCCAGGGCGGTCATCGGCGCCTGTCTCCTTCGGCTGATTCATCCCAGAAACGCTCCGAGAGATACTTCTCGCCGCCGTCGCAGAAGACGACGATGATGACGGCATCGGACGCGCGCCTCGCCACGCGCAACGCGCCTGCCAGGTTCGCGCCACTCGAGATACCGACGAAGAGCCCCCCCAGGGCAAGCTCGCGTGTCAACTCGAACGCTTCCTCGGTGCCAACGCCGATATCCTCGTCAGCCAGCGACGGATCGTAAATACCAGGGACGATCGCGGTGCCCATGTGCTTCAACCCCTCCAGGCCGTGGAGCGGCGAATCCGGCTGGACCGAAATCAGGCGAATCGACGCATTGAACTCGCGCAGCCGACGGCCGGCGCCAACGAACGTGCCGCTCGTACCGAGCCCGGCGACGAAATGCGTCAATCGTCCGTCGGTCTGCTCGATGAGTTCAGGCCCCGTCGTGTCGTAGTGAGACAGCCAGTTGCCGGCGTTGCTGTACTGGTCCGGATAGAAGTACACATCCGGCTCCGCCGCGTACATGGCCTTGGCCCGAATGATGGCGCCATCGGACCCCTCCATTGGATCCGTAAAGACGATCTCTGCCCCGAACGCGCGAAGGATCCGCTTGCGCTCGGGCGTGACGTTCTCTGGCACACACAGGCGCACGCGATAGCCCCGCGCGGCGCCGATCATCGCATACGCGATACCCGTGTTGCCGGATGTCGCATCGAGCAGAATCTTGGCGCGCGTCAGCGCGCCTGACCGCTCGCCCTCGAGGATCATCCGGGCCGCCGGCCGATCCTTGACGGAACCGCCGGGATTTCTCCACTCCGCCTTCGCCCATAGCTCGACGTTGCGGAGGCCCGTTTCAAAGCTCGACAGCCTGACCAGCGGCGTGTTGCCGATCAGATCGACGATGGAAGGGGAGGCACGTGGAAGCCCAAGGGTGACGGCTTGCATGTCCGACTAACCAAGTCCGATTTTACATCAACGGCGCTGCCCCTCGGCGTCCCAGAATTCCACAGTGCCCAGGCTCAGATTCCTCAAGTCTTCCTCGATGGCGGCGCGGTCGCCAACCGCGATGACCACCAGGCGCTCAGGTACCAGGTATCGCCGGGCCACGTCGAGCGCCTGCTCGGCTGTGACCGCATTCACCTGCCGCGCGTAGCGGGTGTAGTAATCGAGGCCGAGGTCGTAGACAAAGATGTTCGAGAAGTTGTTGACCGCGTTCCGGCTGGTCTCGAACGCGCCCGGCAGTGAGTTGGCCATCGAGTCCTTCGCCTTCTGCAGTTCTTCTTCGGGTATCGGCTCCTCAATCATCCCGGCAATCTCCTTGAAGACCTCCGTGACCGCGGGCGCCGTGACGTCCGTCCGCACGCCGCCGGACACGAGGAACGGTCCCGCGCCGCGGCGAAACACGAAGGCCGAGTAGGCGCCGTAGCTGTACCCGTGCTGCTCACGCAGGTTCATGTTGATACGGCTCGAAAAGAGGCCGCCCAGCGCGGTGTTCATCACCTGCAGCGCCCGGAAATCCGGCGACGATCGCGCTGCGCCGATGCCGGCGACGCGTAACTGCGTCTGCGGTGTACCCGGCTTATCCACGATGATCACGCGTGCGGTCGTGGTGTCGGCGTCTCCGAGTTCCGCCCGCGTGGGCGCGTCGCCCGTCCACGACCAGAATGCCTCTTCCGCCAGCCCTCGGAGTTCGCTCATCGAGATGTTGCCCGCAACGACCAGCGCGGCGTTGCCGGGAACGAAGTGCTGCTGCCAAAACGCCACCATGTCGTCGCGCATCACCGCCTTCGTCGACGATTCGGTGCCGATTTCCGTGTAGCCGTACGGGTGACGCGGGCCGTAAAGCGCAACCGCCATGACTTCGGCGGCGACCTGCCCCGGGTTGTCGCGTCGCTGCACGAGCTGGCCGAGACGGCTGGCGCGCTGCCGTTCGATCTCCTCCGCTGGAAATGACGGCCGCAGCACGACGTCAGCCATCAGGCTCAACGTGGCATCGAAGTTCTTCCGCAGCGATCGTGAGCGCACCGTCGTCGCGTCCATCGTGCTGCCCGTGGTCAGGGTCGCGCCGAGGAAAGCCACCTCGTCGGCGATCTGCAGCGCGTCTCGCGTGGTGGTGCCCTCATCGAGCATCGCGCCGACGAAGCTGGCCAGTCCGACCTTGTCGAGCGGATTGGCATCGCTGCCGGTCCTCAATACGAGGTTGGCCGCGACAATCGGCACGCCGCCCCGCTCGTTCAGGATGAGCGTGAGACCGTTCGGCAGTGTGGCGGAGGCGGGGGTCGGCAGCTGTAAAGTCCGCGCGGCGCCTGGCTGCGGCATGTCGAAGCGCCAGGGCTCGTCCTCATTGATCGACTGTCCCCCGCCGTCCTGAGCGGCCGCCGCCGTGTCCGGCGCCGGTGCCTGCGTCGGTACCTGCGCAGCGGGCGCTGTCTCCGGCTCCCCAGGCACGGCATACACGACGGCGCGTGCGCTCTCCGCCAGGTACTCGCGCGCGAACGCCTGCACCGATGCCGGCGTCACGGACCGGTAGCGCTCGATATCCTTCTCGAGATAGTCGGGTGTCCCGAGATAGTGGTTATAGGAGTTCAGCCTGTCGGCCACGCCGCCGAAGCCGCCGAGGCGCTCCAGCCCGCCGATGATCGCCGTCTCGATCGTGTTCCGCGACCGTTCAACCTCGCGGGGTTCAGGCGCCTGCATCTTCAGCGCGGCAAGCTCCTCGTCGATCGCCTGCTCCAGTTCTTCGGCGGTGTGACCGGGGCGCGCGGTAGCCTGGATCCGAAAGATCGAACCGAGGATGAGCGACTCCTGCCGCACAGAGACATCCTGCGCAATCTGTTTTTCGTACACCAGCTTCCTGTAGAGGCGGCTCGACCGCCCCGAGCCGAGAATGCTGGCGGCGATGTCCGCGTCGGCGTCGCCAGGCTCGAAGATCGGTGGCGACAGCCAGGCCATGTAGACGCGCGGGAGCTCCACGCGTGCAGGTACGACGCGGCGGCGCTCGGAGGCGATCCGCGGCGTATCCGCCTCGACCGGCGGGACGGCCTGGCCGCCCTTGAGCGTGCCGAAATACTTCTCGACCAGCTTCTTCGCCTGCGCGGGGTCAAAGTCGCCCACGATCGCCAGGCTCGCGTTATTCGGCGCGTAGTACTGACGGAAAAACCGGTTCACGTCGTCCAGCTTCACGGCCTGGATGTCTTCGTGCGATCCAATAACGTTGCCGTAGTAGGGATGCCCTTGCGGAAACAGCGACTGCACCAGCGTCTCCTGGGCGAGCCCGTACGGGCGGTTCTCGACGCTCTGCCGGCGCTCGTTGCGCACGACGTCCTGCTGATTCGACAGGGCCGCCTGATCGACCTTTTCGAGCAGATAGCCCATCCGGTCGGACTCGAGCCACAGCGCCAGCTCGAGCTGATTTGCCGGCACCGTCTCGAAATAGTTGGTCCGGTCGAAGTCGGTGGTGCCGTTCAAATTGCTGGCGCCGGCCGCTTCCAGTAGGCGGAAGTGCGAATCTTCGGGCACATGCTTCGAGCTCTGAAACATCATGTGCTCGAAAAGATGAGCGAACCCCGTGCGCCCCGGCTCCTCGTTCGCCGGCCCGACGTGATACCAGAGATTGACCGCCACCATCGGCAGCCGTGGGTTCTCGCTGAGAATCACCTCCAGGCCGTTGGACAGCGTGATTTTCTCGAACGGCACGCGCGGGATGTCGGCGGTCGATGCCGGGCTCTGCGCAGTTGATACCGGGCTCCGCGCCAGCGGTGTCGTGAAGCTCGAAACGGCGAGCACTACGCCGACCACGACGCCGACCGCGACGGCGGGCAACAGGCGGATGGAAGCACGTCTAGGCATGGCGATCACTCCTGTGCGGGGACGTTGGAGAGACTGGCCCACAGATACCAGCAGGCCACAGATCGGTACGGGCGCCACGATTCGCCGAGGCGAAGCAGCCGGGTCGGCGACGGGAATGTGCGAAGCCGGTAGGCCCGCTGCACGGCCTTGCCGATGCCGAGGTCGCCCACCGGCAGGACGTCGGGACGTTGCAAGCGGAACATGAGAAACATCTCGGCCGTCCAGCGGCCAATGCCTTTGACCTGCGTCAGCGCCGCGATCACCTCTTCGTCGGACATGCTATCGAGGGTCTCGAGCGAAAGCGACCTGCCAGTCACCTGTTCACAGAGCGCTCGCAGGTAACTGACCTTCTGGCCGCTGAGACCCGCACTCCGCAGTTGCGCGTCCGACACCCGAGCCAAGCTCGCCGGCGTCGGCAACCCGCCCAGCAGCGTGTCAACCCGCGCGGCAATGGCTGCCGCCGCCCTCGTCGACAGTTGCTGGGAGATGATGGCGCGGACGAGCGCTAGGAAGGGGTCGGTGTGCTGCGAGTCGGCCAGGCCGCACGCACCGTGGCGCCGCATCAGGTCGCGGAGGATCGGATCGCGACGGGCCAGGCTCCGACGTGCTTTCGTGTAGTTGACAGACATACCCTACAGGTCAGAGGCAAATTCTACCTTGTCTCCTGGGGCCGAAGTGAGGACATGGCACAATGCTCCGCTGTGGAAGTCTCTCTTGTCCGGAATCGACTGAACCGTGCGATCGAGGTCGCTCGGGAGCGGGCGCAACAGCGGCGCCAGCGGACGGCAACGGCCGAACGCGCGTACGAAACGTTCCTCCAGGACGTCGCCACCCCGGTCATGCGCCTCGTCGCCAACAGCCTGAAGGTCGAGAACTATGCCTTTACGGTCTTCACGCCGGGCGGTGGCCTGCGGCTCGCGTCGGACAGAGGCCGCGATGACTACGTGGAGTTTGCGCTTGACGGGTCGGCAGAGCCGCCCCAGGTCGTCGGGCGAATCAGTCGCGCCCGCGGGTCCCGCACGCTCGACGAGGAGCGGCCGATCAAGCCGGGCACCCCACCCGAGGAGCTGTCCGAGGAGGACGTCCTGACGTTTCTGCTCGACGCGCTCCAGCCGTGGCTGGAACGATAGCCGACGATCCTTCGACCCCACGGGGCCAGACCGCCGCCGGCGTGGTCATGTGCGGAGAAAAACCCGTTCATTAAGAACGGCACGGATCAAGGGTGGGTCCATGGGTTTGTTCGAAGTCACATGGCCACGTCGGCGGTTGATGGTTAGAGAAGCGGTTTCATAACCTCGTCGCGGGTGGCCGCGGACGGGGCCGCCCCATTCGCGCCGCAGGCGCCACGCTCGTGACGGGTGCCTTTGGTGCCGAGCACGAATGGGGCTGTCCGCGGTCAGGACCCGCCTGGAGGTTATGAAACCGGTTCTAAAGACTCCGTTTCCGCGCCACGTGAATCGCCATCAAGCCGCCCAGTAGTGGCACGACCCGGACTTCCGTGAATCCTGCTGCCTCGAGAAGGCGCGCCACGCCTGTCGCGCCGGGATACTGCCGTATTGATTCGGGGATGTAGCGATACGTGTTCGGATCCCAGTGCAGCGCCAAACCGACGGCTGATCCCACAACCGAGAGATAGGCCAGGTAGGCGCTGCGGACGAACGGATTGGCCGGCTTGTTGAAGTCGAGTGACAGGAACCGGCCGCCCGGCGCCAGGACGCGGTGAATCTCGTGAATGGCTGACGCCAGGTCTGGCACGTTCCGAAGCCCGTACCCGGTCGTCACCACGTCAAAGCACGAGTCCCCGAACGGCAGGACGAGCATGTCGCCGGTGACCAGCCACGGGCTCTGCCTTTGATATTCCGGCAGGGGCCCTGCCTGGTCTGACAGCATCTCTTTGGCGCGCTCCGCGCGCCTAGGCGTTCGCGGGTGTCGCGAACGGGCCAGTTGCAGCATGCGGTGCGTCAGATCGAGGCCGACCGCCGCCCTCGCATCCGCAGCCGCGGCAAAGAGCAGATCGCCCGTCCCGCATGCGAGATCGAGTACGCGGTCGTCCGCAGTCACGGCGGCGAGAGCGATCAAACGTTGTTTCCAGCGTCGGTCCTGGCCGTAGGAGAGAAACCCAGTGATGAAATCGTAGCGGTCGGCGATGGTGGCAAACAGCCGCCGCACGTAACGGCGTTTGCCTTCGGGTGTGGAGATGGTCGAGCGGAGGGTCAATAGACCCTGATAGTGCCTCGCATCACGGCGCCCAACTCGCCGCGTCGATGACAATACTGATACGACCGCCGGGGGCGCCGGCCAACCGCACTTCCAACCTGTTCTCCGAGAGTACATTCACGTTGCGCTCGATAACGGCTACCTGATTCCCAAAGTCGTTCGGACGTACCAGCGACGTCCCCCCGTCTTCAGTAGCACTTCGGTTTAGAGTCCGGCGGTGACTGTACTGCGTTCCGCGACCAGCCGCTTGGCGTACTGGGCGGGCGTGAGCCCGCCCAGTCCCTTCTTCGGCCGCTCCTCGTTGTACTCGCGTCGCCAGGCCTCGACGAGGACCTGGGTATGGACCAGACTCGTGAACCAGTGCTCGTTGAGGCACTCGTCGCGGAACCGGCCGTTGAACGATTCGATATAGGCGTTCTGATTCGGCTTGCCCGGCTCGATCAGGCGCAACGTGACGCCGTGCGTATGGGCCCATGTCAGCATGGCGCGCCCGCAGAACTCCTTCCCGTTGTCGGTGCGCAAGATACGCGGCAGGCCGCGCTTGAGCGCGAGTTGATCGAGCACGCGGGTGACCGGCAGCCCACCGAACGCGCGGGCCGGCACGATGGCCACCGCTTCGGTGGTCGCGTCATCGACGACGGTCAGGCACTTCACCACCCGTCCCTCGGCCGTGCGGTCGAAGACGAAGTCGGCAGACCAGACCTCGTTCGGCGCCTGGGGGCGTACCAGGGGCTGGCGGTCCGCCACCGGGATCTTCTTGCGTCGCCGCCGACGTACCTGCAGCCTAGCCTCGGTATACAGGCGCTCCACCCGCTTGTGGTTGACCCGTGTTCCCGCCTGCCGCAGCTTGAGGTAGATCATCCCGGCACCGTAGCGACGGTGCCGGTGCGCTAAGGTCACGATGCGGGCTCGCAACGCCGCGTTAGTATCCGGCGCCGGGGTGTATCGCAGCGACGAGGCACTCATGTGCACCAGCGCGAGCGCGCGCCGCTCGCTCACCCCCTGCGCGGTCATATCCCGCACCAGCACCCGTCGGGCTGGGGCGGTCACCACTTTTTTCGCAACGCATCGCGCGTCACCTCGTTGTCCAGCACGGACTCGGCCAGCAGCTTCTTCAGCCGCGTATTCTCGGCAATCAGCTCCTTCAGGCGTTTCGCGTCCGAGACGGTCATCCCGCCGAACTTATTCCGCCAGAGGTAGTAACTGGCCTCCGAGAACCCGTGCCGGCGGCACAGGTCCTTCACCGGCAGGCCCGCTTCGGACTCCCGCAGGAACCCGATGATCTGCGCCTCGCTGAATCGTTGCTTCACGTCCGATCTCCCTTCTCGTGAGCTCGGACTCTAAACCCGGGTGCTACTCAATTCGGGGGGGACGTCGAGCCAACAGCAGAAATAGGCCAACCTTGCGTATTGTGTTGCGGGGGATGTCCCGTGCGCTGTTGAAACTCGGCGGCGGCTCGGTTGAGATTCTACGCGACGTTCGCCACTGAGCCTGACCTGCCGGCTTTCTTCGGACCAGTGATTACTGGAGAACAGCGCCAGTTGAAGTTCGTCGTGCGTCTCCGTGTTCTTCCTGGTCAGCGCGAGCCGGCATTGCCGACGAGCGCCCTCCGTCATCCGAGCCAGCCCTGAGCTGCGCCTTGAACTCGGCTGGCGTCAGATAGCCAAGGCTTGAGTGCGGCCGCACCTCGTTGTAGTGCTGTCGCCACTGCTCGATCCCGACCTTCGCGTCCATGCGGTTCCGAAACCACTGGAGGCTCAGGAACTCGTCGCGGAACTTCCCGTTGAACGATTCGTCGGTGGCATTCTGCCACGGCTTCCCCGGGTCGATCAGCGCCGTGTCAATGCCCGCGTCACCGAGCCAGCGCAAGATGGCGGTGGCCACGAACTCCGGTCCGTTGTCCGACCGCAGGTGCCGCGGGGCGCCGTGCACGCTGACCAGCTGGGCGAGCACCTCGATCACGCGCCCAGAGCGGATGCCGCCGGCCACGTCAATCGCCAGACATTCGCGGGTCCACTCGTCGACGATCGTCAGGCATTTGAGCGTCTGCCGATTCGCACAGGTGTCGAACACGAAGTCGTACGCCCACACGTGGTTCCGGGCGGTCGGCGGCAGCGGCCGGGGCCGTCCCGTGGCCACCCGGCGCCGGGGGCGCCGCCGCGGGACCTGCAACCCCGCCTGGCGCCAGAGCCGATGCGTGCGATCGGGGCTCATCACGTGCCCCTCTCGTCTCAGGAAGATCCGGATCCGGCGATACCCATAGCGGGGATACTGGGCCGCCAAGCGGCGCATCGCGGTCAGAGCGGGGGCATCCCGCACCGCCAGCCGCGACTGATAGCCCAAGGTCGACCGCGCCACCGAGAGTACGGCGCACGCGCGGCGGTCGGACAGACCGCGTGATCGGGTATACGCGACCTGCTGCCGGCGCACGCGTGCGCCTACCATTTTTTTCGCGTGATCTCCTTGAGGACGTCGATCTCCAGGTCCCGGTCCGCCACCATCTTCTTCAGGCGGCCGTTCTCCTGCTCGAGCTGGCGCAAGCGCTTGACGTCGGACGGTTCCAAGCTGCCAAAGTGCTTCCGCCAGCTGTAGATCGTCTGGCCGCTGACACCGTGCTTCTTCGCCACGTCCGGGACCGGTTTCGTGTCGGCCTCCCGGAGGATCGTGACCATCTGTTCTTCGGTGAATCGGGTCTTCTTCATGGCTCCCTCACTTTCCGAGGGCGCCATTCTCTCAAGCGTCAGCTGGTCCGAAAAATGGCAGGCAGGTCAAGCCCCCGATGCCGAGACGTTGATCACGCGCCCGCAGGGCCGTCACCAGGCGGGGCATGTCAGCGCATCCCTTGACGCGCCTGAAACCCTTGACGGCTTCGAGGACACCGGCCGCCACCCACCGCAGCATCATCTGTCCGCCACGCCACCGTTTCACGTTCCGCGTCACGTGGCGGGTGCGGCTCAGCAGACTCTCGGCGGCATTCGTGGTCGTGAGCGATCGCTGGAGTCGCGCCGAGAGGTGCAGCGTGAGGACCGTCAGGGTCTCGTCGAGTCCTTCGCGCACGCTGCCGGCGGCGCTGGGATAGACCTCGTCCAGGCGCGTGGCGAGAGTGGTGAGCAGCTGCGTCGCCGTCTTCACGTCGGTCGCCAGATAGGCGCGTCGCACGATCGCCTGCACCCACGGTCGCTGCCGCTCCGGTAGGTGGTCCAGGATGTTGCGGAGCTTGTGGACCTGGCACCGCTGGATGAGCGCGGCCGCGCCGAAGACCGCCCGCGTGGCTTTGTGCAGGGCCGGCGCGCCATCGAGGATCACGAGCAGGCTGCGGTCGGTGCGCAGGCCCCGGCTCTGCAGATTCGCCAGCAAGCTCTGACACACGGCGGTGTTCTCGGTGGCGCCCTCCCACAGGCCGAGCGCGTGTTTCTGCCCGTCTGCGGCGATCCCAAGGGCCACCACGAGGCAGTGCTCGCCGATATGCACGCCGTCGATGAGCAGCGCCACGAGGTCGAGACCGTCCAGCGGCGCGGATTGCCACGCCCGGAGCTGGGCCGTGGTCTTCGCCACGAATCGCCGGCTGACGCTGCTCTTGCTCGTGCCGCGACTTACGACCCCCGCCGGCACCGACTCAAGACTTCGCGCATAGTGACGGGTCGCCACGCCCACCAGCATCTGCTCAACGACGCGGCGATTCAGGGGATCGGCCTGGGCCACCGCCTGGAAGGTCGGCAGCGGGACTTCGCGGCCCTCGGCCCGCACGCGGGGCCGCTGCATGGCGACCTTCCGGCCCCCGAGGACGACCTCGCTGGGCACGGTGCCCGCCCGCGAGGCGTGGCGGTCGGCGTGATGAGCGTACCGCGGGCCGCACAACGCCGTGCGGTCCTCCTCGAGCAGCGCATCGAGTACCTGGAGACCTGACTGCACCATCAACGCGAAGAGCGCGGCCTTCGTGTCCTCCAGGACGTCCACGAGCGGGAGGGATCGGACGGTGGGAGATTCAACAACGCGAGACGGGCCGGCTGTGCGAGACTTCTTCATGGCGGCTCCTTTGCTGTGAGGCGTGTTGCCTCGGTTTGGTCACCACTCGTCTATCACGAGCAGTGACGGAGCCGCCGCTTCAATTTTCAACAGTCAGTGGGACATCCCCGTGTTGCGTGTCATCTGCGATTGTTTCTCACTTTTGTAGGCTGGGTCGAGCAAGCCTTGACGACACCATCCGGCCGTAGCTTGATATTGAGCGAGGCGAGGACTTCGGCTCGCGTTGAAAGCGGGCCAAACGTTCCGGGTCAGCGGCGACGTGCGAACGCAGCACTTTGACTGCCACCTCGCGCTTCAGCTTCGTGTCGGTAGCGCGGTAGACCTCCCCCATCCCGCCCACACCGATCTCGGCGGTGATCTCATACGGGCCGAGGCGGGTGCCGGGGGTTAGGGCCACGCGGTTCAGTCGTTTGGGGAATTCTATACTAGCGGCCGTCTCTGGGCCATCCATCGGATGCGTATTCCAACGCTATCGAGACGACACGCTGAGGTGCGGAACGGGCACACCGCCGCAATGGCGTCCTGGTGACGCCACGTGCGCGCCGCTGATCCGCATCCGGAGTGTGCGCGCCCACCACCCCACCAGCCTCACCGATGCGGTCCTCGGTGCGAGACTCGTTCTCCCCCGGCGGCTCCGCCTCGCCAGGTGCGTCGTTCCATCCGCCCACCAGAAGGCGCCGACGGCGCGCCAGTTCCGGAGCCAGCGCCTGCGGACGTGGCACTTTCTGCTTGCTCCGAACGCCGCGTGGTCGGCAGATCCTCACGACGGGGCCAGACCGCCGCCGGCGTGGTCATGCGCGGAGAAAAACCCGTTCATCAAGCACGGCACGGATCACGGGTGGGTCCATGGGTTTGTTCGGAGCCACATGGCCACGTCGGCGGTTGATGGTGAGGGAAGCGGTTGATCGTCGAGCGGAGGGTCAATAGACCCTGATAGTGCCTCGCATCATGAGGGCGTGTGGGCGGCACACGTACTCGTAGGTGCCCGGCGTATCCGGCACGTCGAGGACGACCTCGCCGGATTCGTCCCAGCCGATGGCGCTCATGGCGGCGGCGACGGCAGGGACGGCGAAGTCGTGCGTCATCCCGCGGTCCTGGTTGCGCAGCACGATTCGCACGCGCTCGCCAGCCCTCACCTCGAGCGTCGGATTCGGCGTGCTCGGATCGCCGTCGAGGTAGAACGCCATGCCCCGGGCGACCAGCGTGACCTCGCGCGTCGGCGTGCTGCTCCACGCGGGCAGCAGCGCGGCAAGCAGCATGAGTCCGGCGATCGCGGCGATCACCTTCGTGGGCACCTTTCGTCCCAATATACTCATCCGACCAGCATCCCGGTGACGTACATCACGGCGAACCCGGCAAAAAGGCCGGCGAGCACCGGACCGGTCGCGAGCATCCGCGCCGCCGAGCCCTCGCGCGCCATCTGCCGCACGACCTGCCCGACGACCTGTGCGATCGCGCCGACGCCGATCGCCAGAAAGAGCACCGACCAGACCGGCGAGTACACGAAGCCGCCGATCCACGCGCCCGCGATCGTCGGCACCCCACCTATCAGCCCCAGTTTGGCCAGGTCGGCCACCGATACGCGCTGCCGTTCCCGAGCCAGCGGCGCCACGATCGCCAGCCCCTCGGTCGTGTTGTGCAGCGTGAACCCGACAATCAGGAGCGTGCCAAGCGCCGCCTCGCCCAGCGCGAACGCCGACCCGATCGCGAGGCCCTCGCCGAAATTGTGGAGGCCAATCCCGACGGCGATCAACACGGCCAGTACCCAGCCGCCCTGCCCCTCGCCGGCGTGACGCCGCCGTCCCCGGAGCCACGCACCGACGCCCTCGAGCAGGAGATACGCGCCCGCTGCGGCCAGTGCAAACAGCACGACGCCCTGAAACGACTCCGGCAGCAGCTCAGCCGACTCGAACCCCTCGCTCGCTCCGTCAACGAGCAGGAACGCAAGCAAGCCAACCGTCAACGCCAGGAGAAAGTCCGTCCCACGTACCGACAGACGTTTAAGGAACGGGAACCACAGGAGTCCGATCATGACGGGAATCACCCCGACATACAGGCCGATGAGCGTAAATACGCCGAAGAAGCGCACGCCCGGCGTCGGAGTTTCCACGGCGACCGGAATCTCGTACTCGAACGCGGTGCCCGTGGACGTCAGCACCTTGACGAGGTGCGCATCTCCACCAACCCAAGGATACGGAATGCGCAGCGTCGTCCGGCCCAAATGCCCCAGCGCGACACCGCCGTCGGGGACGCCGCCATCGGCTGTGAACGTCCAGAACGCCTCGTCGACCTGCACCTGCGCGATCGTGACCGCGTCCGGTCCGTCGTTCAGCACGTTGACGACGATAAAGCCCGGCTCCAGGAGGACGCGCTGGAACGTAAGGCGCTCCACGGGCGGATAGTCGTCGCCGCGAACCGATTCCGCCGGCCCCGACCGAACGATGAGGGCCAGCAACGCCGCGAGCAGCGCGAGCGGCAGCAGTGCGAGGAGCAGCCGGCGTGTCACGCGGGCGGCGCCTCCGCGCGGAACAGGCCCATCCACCCCAGTTCGGCGAACTCGCTCTGGTGAGCGTGGAACATGAAGTCGCCGGGGTACCGGAACGTGGTCTCGAGGATGGCTCGCTCGCCCTGACACAACATGATCGTGTCGGTCCGTTCGCTCGGGGTGAGCGAAGTGCCGGTGCGATAAACGTCAAAAAACATCCCATGCAGGTGCAGGCTGTTTACCGGGTCGAACTCCGTGAGGTTCACGAGGTAAATGCGGACCAGCCGGCCCACCGTGACGCGAATGGGCTCGCGCATGTACGCGTTGGCCACCGTGTTCACCGCGTACACTTCATTTTCGGCGTCGAAGGTCGTGTCAAAGGCGTTCATGACCATCACGAATTCGTCGGCGGGAGGGCGGCTGCCGCTCGATGCCCTCGGGTCGATGATGACCGCGCCGTACAGGCCCTTGTGAATGTGCCGCTTCAGCGGCACCGTGTGGCAGTGATAGAGATGCAGGCCGAACGGGTCCGCGTCGAACTCATAGACAAACGTCTGGCCTGGCGGCACTTCCTGGCCCGCGAGCGCACCGTCCATCACGGGTGGGTGCCAGCCGTGGAAATGTATCGAGTGCGGATGGGAACCAAGATTGCGGAAATTGACGCGGACGCGATCACCCTCGGTGGCACGAATCGTCGGCCCCGGCACCTGACCGTTGTAGGTCCATGCGGGAAAAAACATTCCGGGCGCGACCTCGATTTCACGTTCGGCTGCGAAGATCTCGTACTCGCGCAGCATCGTGCCATCCGGACGCGGCGTCTCCCGGTAGAACTTCGCGCGCTCCGCCGGCGGCAACTCACCAAAGTTCCAGCTCCTCAGGTACGTCGATGGATCGAAACCGTCCGGCGCGGTGCTGCCGACGGTGCCCATGACGCGGGCATCATGCGGCGGGTGAAGCGCCGGGCGGCTCCCCTGACCCGCCAGCCGCGCACCTCCAACGAAACTGCCCGCCAATGAGGCGAGTCCGGTGGCGCGAAGCCACGATCGTCTACTGAACCACATTTCGAGTAGTCAAAAATACTTTATGGATTAGTGGAAAGTCAAATCATGACCGGTCAAAAGTCTGTTACACTGCCCGGAAATGCTGCCGTCCAGCACAGTCGAGAACTACCTGAAGGCGATTTACCTCGGGGTGGGCGCGTTGAGCCACCCGAACCGACTTTTGCCCATGGGCCAGCTCGCCTCCGCGCTCGGGGTCACCCCCGGGACGGCCACGACGATGGTGAAGACGCTCTCGGAGTCGGGTCTTGTGGAATACGAGCCATACACCGGGGTCGCGCTGACGGAGGCCGGCGAGAAGCTCGCGGCGCTGGTCGTGCGGCGTCACCGGGTGGTTGAGTTGTTCCTCGTCCGGGTCATGGGGTACCGGTGGGACGAAGTACACGACGAGGCAGAGCAGCTCGAGCACGTCGTGTCCGATCGCCTGATCAATCGCATGGACGAGATGCTCGGCCGGCCGGAGGTCGATCCCCACGGCGACCCCATCCCAGACCCGGAAGGCGTCATCAAGCCGCAACCCGCCCAGACCCTGCTCACCTGTCCGCTCCACATGCAGGTCACCATCACGCGCGTCATCGATCAGGACAAGGGTTTTCTGCGCTTTATCGAGAATCACCATCTGAAACCCGGCGAGTCGATAGAGGTCGAGGACCGCGACGCGGCATCCGACAGCGTGCGCGTACGCGGCAAGGACGATCAGCGGATCACGATAGGTGCCCGCGCCGCATCGAAAGTGCTGGTGCACTTCACGGCTGCCGCGATGATTTTCCTATGCCTGCTTGCCGCACCGGTCCTCGCGCAGAACACCCAAGGGAGACCCGAACCACCTCGCACAACCGTTGCCGGCTACATGGATCTGCATTTCAACAAGCCGGAGTTCCAAGACCCGAAGGTTGACTTCCATCGCTTCGTCTTGCTTTTCGCCCACTCCTTCACGGATCGCATCCGTTTCGTGGGGGAGTTGGAGCTGGAACATGCGTTGGTCGAAGGGCTCGAGGAGGCTGGCGAGCTCGAGTTGGAGCAGGCGTACATCGACTTCCTCCTGACACGCGCCTTCAATGTGCGCACAGGGATGATGTTGATGCCAATCGGGATTATCAACGAGCGACACGAGCCGCCGTCGTACTACGGCGTCGAACGCCCGTTCGTGGACACCGTGATCGTGCCGTCAACGTGGTTCGAGGTGGGAGCCGGCGTCCACGGCGAGGTCGGCCGCGGCTGGCGCTACAGGGCTTTCGTGACCGCGCCGCTGAATGCGGCTGAGTTCAATGCCGATGAGGGCGTACGCGAGGGCCGGCAAAAGGGAGCAAATGCGAACATGGGTCGACCCGCTGTGACCGGCCGCGTCGAATACGTGGGCTACCCCGGTCTCACGGTCGGCGCGAGCGCATGGACCGGCCGCTCGGGCTTCGAGTTCCGCCCCCAGTTCGACGTTCCCGTGTCGCTTATCGAAGCCGACGCCCGTTACTCGCGTGGCCGCGTCGATCTCCAGGGGCAATTCGCGCAGAGCTGGCTCGATAATGTCGGCCGGCTGAACGACACGCTGGCAGTGCGCATCGGCGTCAACCCCAACATCGCGCGCAGCCTGCGTGGCTTCTACACGGAAGCCGGATATCGGGCTATCTCTGGCACCCGGTTCGGCGATGTCGGCGCCTTCGTGCGCTATGAGAACTTCGACACACAGTTCAAGATGCCGCAGGGTTACGTGGGTCTTCCCGAGTTCGACCGTAATGCCTGGGTGATCGGCGCCAACTACTGGCCGCATCCCGACATTGCCGTGAAGGTGGATTACTCGATCGTTCGCAGTCGAAGCTCGGTGATCCAGGCTCCGAATTCGTTCAATCTCGGATTGGGATGGTGGTTCTGATGCGATACGTGCTCGGCTCGCTCAGTGTCGTCCTGCTCGTCGCGGCGATCGTCGTCGGAACGTCTGCGTGGCCCTCGAAGGCCGCCGCCGCGCAGGACGTCCAGGTCATCGAGATCGTCGCCGAGCGTTTCAGGTTTACACCTTCCCAAATAGAGGTGGAAGCGGGGACCCGCCTCGCAATTCAGCTTCGGAGCGAAGACACGATCTACGGATTCCACCTCGTCGGCACCGACATCGATTTGGAGATCCCCAGCCGCGGAGGCGAAGCGACCGTCATGTTCCAGCCAGAGGCAGGCCGCTACACATTCGAATGTTCCCGGCTCTGTGGTGCCGGACATCCGTTCATGCGCGGCGTCATCGTCGCCACCGACTAGGAAAAGATCAGCTGTGCTGCGCAACGACCGTCCATCCTCTCGCGCGCATTCCCGGCCGGCTCTCCTCGTCGCCACCAGCCTGGTGGTGTGTCTGAGCGGGCTGCTCTTCGCACAGCTGCGCGCGCCGATGCCGGGCGACCCGCTCCCCGGCGTAACGCCCGTGGAGTTCGAAGAGTTTCGGATCGGTTTGGATGATTTTCTGGAAGTCGAGACCGCTGAAGAAGGCCTGGGGCCGGCGTACAACGGCACGAGTTGCGGCGTCTGCCACAGCGTACCGGCGGTTGGCGGCACGAGCACGATTGCGGAAGTCCGCGCCGGCCGTCGCGGGTCACGAGGCGAGTTCATTCCGCTCGATGCTTCGGGAGAATCACTGTTCCAACTGTTCTCGGTTCCAAGCCATGCGTGTCACGCGATCATCCCCTCGGAGGCAACGATCGTGGCCCGCCGGGTGCCGATTCCACTCTTTGGGGCCGGCCTGGTTGAAGCTATCCCGGACGACACGTTGCTCGAACTCGAAGACCCCTTCGACGTAGACCGCGACGGTGTCAGCGGTCGTGCGGCGCTTGTCGTCGATCTCGCGTCCGGAGAGCGGCGTGTTGGCCGGTTTGGCTGGAAGGCACAGCATGCGACACTCATCGTCTTTGGCGCCGATGCGTATCGCAACGAGATGGGGATCACCAACGATCTCTTCCCGCAGGAGCTGGCCATCGGCGTCTCGCAGGATCGCATGCGAGTGTGCGATCCGCTGCCCGATCCCGAAGACGTGAGGGATCCGCAAACGGGCCTGCGGGGCATCGACAATTTCGTCGGCTTCATGAAATTCCTCGCGCCGCTCGGCCGCGGTCCTCTTGACGAGACCACCAGAGCTGGTGAGCAGATGTTCGGGGCGCTCGGATGCGCGACGTGCCACGTCCCATCGCTCACCACTGGACCGAGTGCGAATCCGTTGTTCCACCGTCGTTCGGTACCGCTCTTCTCGGATCTGCTGCTGCACGATATCGGCACCGGCGACGGCATTCAGCAAGCGGCGGGCGCTCCCGAGGGGATTCGGACGCCGGCGTTGTGGGGACTTCGGAGCCGCCGGCCGCTTCTGCATGACGGCTCAGCCGCAACGATCCAGGATGCGATTCGACGCCACGCGGGAGAAGCCGAGCTCTCGCGGCGTCGGTTCGACCAATCATCCGATGACGTCAGGGCAGCCCTCATGGCATTCCTCACGTCGCTCTGAATCACATCGCAGCCGTGAACCGCTCGAATATTCCGGCCAGCTCCTGGGGCTCCGCCGCGATCCATTCCTCGCCGGTCAATTGCTCAGCGGGAAACGTCGCGTACCCGAAGCCGTACGCCGCCAGGCAGCATCGGCTGGAAGCCCGGCGCGCGGTTTGATGATCGATCGTCGAATCGCCGACGAGCAGCGTGTTGGAGGCTGTCGCGCCGGCCCGCTCCATCAGTGCGACGAGCGCCGCCGGGTCGGGCTTCCGAGGCAGCGGTCCGTCCCCGCCGACCACGTCGTCAAACAGCCCGCGCAATCCAAGCCCCGCCAGGATGCGCTCGCTTGCACGCGCCGGCTTGTTGGTGAGCACCGCGACATGCGCGTGCCGGCGGGCCACGAGCACCGCCTCGGCAACGCCGTCATACGCGCGCGTGTGGTTCAGAAGACGGCTGTCGTAAGCCTCCAGAAATCTCGAGAGCGCTGCTGACAGGCCACCCGGCACATCGCCGATGCCCGCGGCGGTCAGCGCCCGTCGAACGAGCAGCGCGGCGCCTTCCCCGACCATTCGGCCGACGGCGTCTTCGGGCAGCGGGACGCCGCCCAGGTCTGCAATGAGTTGATTGGCTGACTCGGCGAGGTCACGCCGGGAGTCGACGAGCGTCCCGTCCAGGTCGAAGGCGATCAGCCGGCGTACGTGGCCCATGACGAGGGCGTCTCCCAGACGGTCACCCGGTCGACAGGCAGCCCGTGCTCACGGGAAACGTCGAACACCAGACGCGCGATGCGCTCAACGGTTGGATTGCTATCGAGCAGGTAGACCGGCTCTCCCAGCGCCTGGAGTGCCTTCACCAGCGGATCGTCCTGGCGCAGGATCATCCGATGGTCGAGCTCGCGATCGATCCATTCCTTGACGAGCCGTTTGATATCGCTGAAATCTACGACCATGTTGCGCCGATCCAGCTCCTCGGCGCGCACTTCGATCTCGGCGACGGCGTTGTGGCCGTGCGGATGCCTGCAGATGCCGTCGTAGTCGAGCAGGCGATGGCCGTAGCAGAAGTCGATTCGTTTGGTGACCGAGTACATAGCCAGTAATCTTAGCGAAATGACGCCGACCGCCGTGCTTCTTTCGGCCGGTCTCGACAGCGCGGTGCTGGCGGCAGCCGAGGCACGAGCGGGCGAGGTGCACCCGATCTACATCAGCACCGGTCTCGCCTGGGAGCGCGACGAGCTCGCGGCGCTCGATCGGCTGCTCGCCACGGCACCCTTTGACCGCGGCGTCGCGCCTCTCGCGCGGCTCTCATTCACGGTCGAGGACCTGTATCCCGCCACGCACTGGGCGCTGCGAGGAGCGCCTCCGGCGTTCGATACGCCGGACGAAGACGTGTACCTGGCGGGACGCAACGTCGCGCTCCTCAGCAAGGCGGCCATCTACTGCTCGCAGCACGGCATCGGCCGCATTGCGCTCGGACCGCTCGCCGGCAACCCGTTTCCAGACGCCACGTCGCAGTTCTTCGAGGCGATGGCCCGCGCGCTGTCCCTTGGGCTGGCTCATTCGATCGTCGTCGAGGCGCCATTTGCCTCCAGAGAGAAGCGCGAGGTGATCCGGCTGGGTGTCGAGCTCGGGGTACCGCTCGAGCTGACCCTCTCCTGCATGAATCCACAGGGCGGCCGCCACTGCGGGCGATGCAGCAAGTGCCGCGAGCGGCGTGACGGGTTCAATGCGGCTGGCGTGGAGGACAGGACACGCTACGCGGCGGCGCCACTTCGATAAACTTCCCGCCCGTCGATAAACGTTCGGACGACCTGGAAGCGGCGATCCAGGACGACGACGTCGGCCGATCCCCCTTCAACGAGCGCGCCGACGCCGGTCACGCCAAGCTCACGCGCGGGTGTGGTGGAGCACAGCATCGCGGCATCGGCCACTGAGAAGCCGAACGTCGTCGCGATGGTGCGAAACGCCCGATCCATCGTCAGCGTACTCCCCGCCAGAGTCCCATCGTCCAGGACCGCCGCCTGCTCGGTTACTCGAATTCGCCGCCCGCCAAGGCGCGCGCTCGAACCGACCGCCAGGCCGGAACCCGCCGTGCCGTCGGTAATGGCCATCAGCCGCCCCACACCCTTCGACGTGATGGCAATCCGGCCCATGTCGGGATGTACATGGTAACCGTCGCAGATCAACTCCGCCGCGACTTCGTCGCGCGCCAGCACGGCGCCGGCGACGCCGGGGGCGCGATGGGTCATCGGCGCCATTCGATTGAAGAGGTGCGTCGCATGCCGTGCGCCGGCGTCAATCGCGGCCATCGCCTCGTCCAGGCTTGCGCCCGAGTGACCCAGCGACACGCGCGTGCCCGCTGCCACCAGCGATCGAACCAACTCGACGCCCCTGGGAAGTTCCGGCGCGAGCGTGACAATCCCGACATCGGGCCTCGCGCCAGCAATGATGTCGAGAACGTCGCGGGCGGAAAACCCGCCTTCCCTGCGATCGACAGGATCCGACGGCAGCCGCAGGCACTCGGCCGGCTGCGCGCCGCGGTAGTCAGGATTGATGAAATTACTTTCGAGATGTGCCGGCAGGACGCGCGCGCTCGTCGCCGGGCGCATGGCGCGCGCCTTCGCGACCTGCGCGAGCACGGTCTTCAGCGCCTGCGGGGTGCAGGCGACGGTGGTCGGACAGAACGCCGTTACCCCGTAACGCGGGAGCCGCGACGCGATCTGCGCCACCGGGTCGCCCTCGTCAAGCGTGTCGTGCCCACCGACGCCGTGCACGTGCAGGTCGACAAAACCTGGAACGATGTAGCACTCCGGGGTTTCGACGATGGTGGCGCCAGCGGTATCGACGCGGGCGCTCGGCTCGACGGCGACGATGCGCCCGCCGTCAATCAAGAGCGAGGCGTTTTGAAGAACCTGGCCCGGCATCACGACGTCGCCGCCTGCGAGGACGATCACGGCGGGATCGTATCGCCGCCGGTCCAGTCCACGTGGACGTGGAGTTTGCGGCCGCGCAGCCGCAACGGCACTTGCCGGAGCAGCCCTGCATCGAGGCGTGTCAGCAGGGCCATGTATCCCCTCTCCTCCGGCGCCGCCAGGACCAGCACGCCGCCGCTTTCGGCCGGCGGGAACTTGGGATCGTCGAGATAGTCGCGGTCCAGGGTGATGAGCGTCCGGCGCAGTTCACGCGCGAGGCGGTAGTGATCCCCGTCACGCGCGCGACGGAGGTCGTCGTGCTCGATGACGAACAGCACGTCCCAGTGCAACTGCCTCCGCATGAACGCGACCAGGCCGGCGGGCACATTGGCGTCGACGTACACACGCGGCTGGCCGGCGATGCGCTCGGCGTGGGTACCCAACTCCGACGCGAGGGTGCCCATCAGCGATGCCGCTTCCTGTCCGACCTCGCGTCGGCTGGATCTTTCGGGGCGCGGTCGTCGCGCGTGACCGCCCGCGCCTCGCGCTTCAGCGTCGCCACGAGCTCGTCGCGCCGATGCACGAGTTCCTTGCGCGGGCGGCGCCCGTGCTCGGAGCCGACGACGTACTCGCAGAAAAGCGGAAACGCAATCGTCGAATCACAGTACGCCACGACCGTGTCCGGCAGTACCCCAGGGTTGACCTTCCCCCAGCTCACCGCCTCGGCCGGCGTGGCCCCTGACAGACCGCCCCACACGACCGAATCTGTGGTGAACTGGATGAAGTAGTCGTTGCCGCCCTTCGGTATGCCGTATACCTCCCAGAGGGTCGGCTGGCCCTGGAGATAAAAGTTCTTCGGCGACCCTCCGCCCAGGATCACGCATCCGTTTTTCCTGCCGGCAAGGATGAACGCACACACCTCGTTCACGTCCTTGTTCGGATCGATCATCAGCCCGCTCTCGTTCATGAGTTCGTGGAAGGCGATGTTCATGCCGATCGAGCTGTCGCCTGGCGACGAGGTATAGACCGGCACCCCGTACGCCGCAGCGGCGGCGACCACGGAATACTCCTGGCATCCCGGTTTCTGCTCGAGCAGGTCCCGTCCGAGGGCGTAGTGCAACTCCGCCGTCGACACGGGGGCGTTGACGCCCCAGCGGACGAGGAAATCGCGGACGTACGCGTCCGTTTCGAGCAGCACCGTTGCCGGGAATAAGACATCGTAAATCCGGATGACGCCTTCCTCGTACAGTTCGACGTCATCGACGAACGGCGAACCGCGATGCAGAGTGAAATTCAGCGCGTAGTGCAGATCGTGGTAGAGGTTGGCGCCGGTACTGATGACGAAATCAACCAGCCCGCGCTCCATGAGTTCCACCATGCAGCCGCCCAAACCAGCCGGGGTCAAGGCACCCGCGACCGTCAGCCCGATGGTCGTGTCGTGTTCGGGCAGCAGCATCTTGTCGGCGAAGATCCGGCACGCTTCGCCCAGGCGGGCGGCATTGAAGGCCTGGAACCCGTCCTCAATAAGCCTCCGCACATCGGTGCTGCCCCGGGGACGGTAGTAACGGATGGGTCGGCCGGACAGGTAGCTGGCGCGCCCTTTACGCGGGGGACCCGGAGCACGGTGGGGCACGGCGCTAGCTTACCTTGACCCATCCCGATGCGCTGTTGCGTCGCGAGCTCAAGGCCGATACACCGGCAAGACTCTATGGACGAACTCATGGCGTCGCGCCGAGCTGCGGCTGTCCGCCCGGATCCCCCGGCGGACGAAGAGCTCCGCTTTCGTAGCCTGGTGCAGTCGCCCCTGCGCGCGGGGCTGCTTCGTTTTCTGAGCGCCCGGCCCGAAGAGGCCTTTGACGTCGATTCACTGATGTCGACGTTCGGCCGCATGCGGCTCGACGTCGATAACTGCCTCAGAGAACTCGTCGAGTTCAGCGTCGTGCCTTGTTCGCCGGGACCACCCCCCATCTACATCGCGAACCGGCCGGAGCAGCAGCCCGACGCGCAGCGGCTGGATGCGTTCCTGGACCGGCGCGCCGCGGTCAGCACCGAGGACCAGGCGCCGTCCGTCCAGCGCTTCCGAGAAATGATCGGCCGCGACGAGAAGATGTTGATCGTCTTCGAGTGGATCCGGACGGCGGCGAAATCGGACATCTCGGTCCTGATTCTCGGGGCGACCGGTTCGGGCAAGGAAGTCGTGGCGCGGATGATTCACGAGTTGAGCCCCCGGGGACAGGAGAAGTTCCAGGCAGTCAACTGCGCGGCACTGCCCGACACGCTGTTCGAGTCGGAGCTCTTCGGCTACGAAAAGGGGGCATTTACCGGGGCGCACGACCGCAAGCCCGGGCGAATCGAACTGGTCAATCACGGCACCCTGTTCCTCGACGAGATCGGCGACCTCTCGCTCTTGGCGCAGGCCAAGCTGTTGCGTGCGCTCGAGGATCGGCGTTTCGAGTGTACCGCCACGGATTTCTTGGACAGCCGGGTGAGTGTATTCACGCGGCCGTGGTGAGCGCAACCGCGCGACGGACGACGGCGGGTGCGCGGAAGCCGAGTCGCTCGATCAACCACTGCTGGTTATAGGTCTCCTTGAAGGTGCGCAGCGCCTGCTGCAAGTCCTCGACATCCGTAAAGTGGCGCACCCACAGCAGCTGTTCCTTGAGGGTGCGGAAGAACCGTTCGATGCAGCCGTTCCCCTCGGGCTGGCGGACGAAGGCCGGTGATGACACGATGCCGAGGAACCGGAGCTCGGCGTGAAAGTCGTTGCTCATGTACTGACTGCCGTGGTCGTGGCGCATCGTGAGCCCGCTCGCCACGCCGGCGGCCATCGTCCCGAAGTGATCTCGGACGCCCTGGCGCACCGGCTCCAACGCCTCGAAGCGCGTGCCGGACTTCGCCGCGTGTAGTCCCACACATTCGGCCGTGCAGTGATCGATCGCCCCGACGATCGTGACGTGGCCGTCCGCCAGCGTCACGGTGGCCGTCGCATCGGTGCCCCACATCACGTTGGGACTGGCGGTGACGATGGTGCCGTCGTGGGGACGGGCGGCGACCGGCGTGGGCAGCCGCGCAGGGCCGAGCAAGTCGGCAGCGCGCATCACGACCAACGTCCGACGTTTCGACGTGCGCAGCCCCTGCACCCGCAAGCGCGCCCAGATCTTGCGGTGCCCTTCGCCGTGGAACGGACTCGCGGCGATCACGGCCCGGACCGCGGCCGTCAGCGCCGCATCCGACTGGGGCGGCTTGGGTCCGCGCTTGGCCACCGGCGTCGGCCGGGCGCGCCGGGTCCGTTGCGCGTAGACCGTCGAGCGCGGCACCTGCCACACGCGCGTGACGCGGGCGATGCCGTACGGCCGGTGGGTGGAGGGCGAAGTCGCGTGACGCATCGCTTCGACCTCCACCAGCCCAAAGGGCGGCCGGCCTCCAGGTGTCGAATCTTCTCGGCCAGCAACGCCTTGTCGGTGGCGAGATCCGCCACGACGCGCTTGAGCCGCCGCGTGTCCGCGCCCTCGACGGCGACCTCGCGATGCTTGAGGCGGGCCTCACCGCCGGCCACGAAGTCGTCACGCCACTGCGAGAGCTTCGCCGCCGTCACGCCATGGCGACGACTGAGGCTCTCGAGTGATTCCCCCTTGAGGACCTCGATGACCACGGAGACTTTTCGTCGCGCGGACCACCGCCCCGTGCCGACGAGCGCCCACGAGGCTGAGGCCTCTGCGGTCGCCCTCCGGGCTCCCTCCGAGGCCTCAGCCTTGTGCTGTTTTCCCTTGGACATAACTCATTCTCCTTCTCGCAGAAGGCTGTCCAAAGAAATCGTGGGGCGCGGGAGATCGGCGTTTCGAGCGTCTTGGCGGCCAGAAGGCCGTGCACGTCGATTTCCGATTGATCTCGGCGACCAACCGGCCGATCGATCTATTCGTGCGCGACGGCCGATTCCGAGAGGACCTCTATTACCGCGTCAACGCGTTCGCGATCCGGTTGCCCTCATTGCGGGAACGTCCCGCCGACATTGCCGTGCTCGCGTCACGGTTCCTTGCCCGGTACTGCGCCGCCAACGGGCTACCACTCGACGCCAAGATGTTCTCGGCGGAAGCCATCGCGCGGTTCCAGGCCTATCCATGGCCCGGCAACATCCGGGAGCTGGAAAGCACTGTCTCCCGCGCGGCGCTGACGGCGCCGGGTCGTGTGATCCGCGGCGACGATGTCGAGTTTCTGCACGCGCACGCCACACCGGCCTCCTACGCGCCGCCACGGCTGCCGACCCTGCGCGAAGCCGAGCGCACCCACATCGCGCGGGCCCTCGAAGCGACGGCCTGGAACAAGAAGGAAGCGGCGCGCACACTCGAAATCAGCCGCGGCACCCTGTACCGCAAGATCCTCGAATACGGCCTCCAGCAGGGCGAGAAAGTGTCCTGAACCGAGACATGACGCGTAGTCGTTTGCCGAACTTACACACATTTCCGGGCCTTGATCGCGCGTACCGAGCCGGCACACCGGGCCGGAACTGCGCTTCCCCGAACAAAGAGGTACTTTCTTGCCCCATCCCCGTTAGGACTCTGTCCAGTTTCTGCACAAGGACTGCTCAAAACTGCAAACGCGCATAGCAGAGGCGACAGGCGGTGCACACCGTATGTCGTACAGCGCATTGCTACTTACGCGCTAAGGAGAGCGTGAGAAGCCGTATCGGCAATGCCCTTGCCTAAGCAGCGCCGCTATCTCCCTCGGACAAACTTATGACGATGACCGGCTTCACCTCGACCACCTTCACCTCGCGCATCGGCCGAACTGTGCTGCTCATCGCGGCGCTCGGCGCTCTGCACCCGGCCACGACGCAAGGGCAGACGGTTCGCAAAGACAAACTCGCTCCCGTCCTGCAAGTGCGGGCGGGGCAGCTCAGCGGACGCTCGCGCGTGATCGTGCAGTTCCGCGGCGGCCCTGATACCCGCCTCCTCACCGGCAGCGGCGGCGTGGCCGGAAGGCGACTCAGGTCCGTCGGCGCCCAGGTAGCCCACATCGACAACTGGGCGCTCGCCGATCTGGCGCGCCATCCGCAGATCGCGTGGGTCGGAGTCGACCACCCTGTGTTTCCGACACTCGAACGGACCGGCGCTGCGATTGCCGCCACGCTGGCGAGTCAGGCGTTCCACGTCACCGGCAAAGGGATCGGCGTGGCGGTGATTGATTCAGGCGTTACGGCGTGGCACGACGATCTGTACTTGACAGGCCGGCGGTCGCCACGCGCCGACCCGCGCATCGTCCACTTCAAGGACTTCACGACCGAAGTCAATCCGAACATCTGGGCCTCCGACCAGCCGTCTGACGAGTTCGGCCACGGCACCCATGTCGCCGGCGTCATCGCGGGCAACGGCTTCGACTCGGGCGGTGCCCGGATCGGCGTCGCGCCTGAAGCGCACCTCGTGGGACTCAAGGTGCTCGACGCCGAGGGGACCGGGTACATGAGCGACGTGATCGCGGCCATCGACTACGCGATCGCCGTCAAGGACGTCTACAACATCCGTGTCATCAATCTGTCGGTGGCGTCCGGCGTCTTCGAGTCCTATGCCACCGACCCCTTGACGCTCGCCGCTCGCCGCGCTGTTGAGGCGGGCATCGTCGTCGTGGCGGCCGCAGGCAATCTCGGCGCGACCGCGAACGGTGAGACACAGAACGGCGGCATCACCAGCCCCGGCAATGCGCCGTGGGTCCTGACGGTTGGCGCCGCGAGCCACGAAGGCACGACACCGCGCAGCAACGACACCTTGGCACGGTTCAGCTCGCGCGGTCCCACGTGGATCGACTTCGCGGCGAAGCCGGATCTCGTGGCACCGGGCGTCGGCACCGAATCGTTGTCGGACCCCCAGAGCACCTTGTATTGGACGTATGCCGACTATCTGCTCGACGGTACGCGCGAGACTCCCTACAAGCCGTACCTGAGCCTGTCCGGAACGAGCATGGCGGCGCCCGTCGTCACGGGCACCGTGGCACTGATGCTCCAGGCCAACCCGGACCTGACACCGAACGCCGTCAAGGCCATCCTGCAGTACACCGCCGAGGTCCGGGAGGGCGAGTCGTTCCTGGCACAGGGCGCCGGCCTTCTGAACGCGCTCGGCGCGGTCCGCATGGCTTCCTTCTTCGGAGCGCCCAAGAAGGGCATGCCGGTGCCGGTCGACCTGATCGAAGACGAACTCATCGAATGGAGCCGGCACATCATCTGGGGCAATCACCGGATCGATGGCGGCTTCCCGCTGCCCGGCAGTAACGCCTGGGCCCTGGGCGTCACGTGGGGAGCGGACGCGACACAGGCGGGGCAGCCGATCGTCTGGGGCGCCAAGCCCGACGACGACGTCGTCTGGAGTACGCGCGGCAGCGGCAAGAGCGTCTGGAGCACTTGGGGTGGCGACAGCATCGTCTGGAGCACTTGGGGTGGCGACAACATCGTCTGGAGTACCTGGGGCGGCGACAACATCGTCTGGAGTACGGGAGACGTTGACCAGACGCTCTGGCCGGCGGCGCAACCCGTCGATGACCGGCGCCGGGCGAGATCCGGCGGCCAATAAAGGAAGAATCATGCGAATCATCTGGCTACCCGATCTGGCGAAGTAGAAGCGTTAGGATAGGGTCTATCCATGACCCTGAGGCCCTTGGCCGTCCGCGTACTTGCGGGCGGGCGGCGCGCTCGCCGCCTCGTCTGTGGCGTTGGCGGCGAGTGTACCGTCGGTGCCAGCGCTATGGCTCGTGCCGCCGACGGCCGGTGCAGGCTATCTTGCGTGCCGCTGGTACCTGCGTCGGAACGAAGATGAACGCCGGAACGAGCAGCAGATGTCGGAGCTGCATCTGGCGACCATCGAAGCGCTCGTCCTGGCCATCGAAGCAAAGGACCAGACGACGCCCAACCATATCCAGCGGGTGCAGGCCTACGCCACCGGTCTCGCGCGCGCGATGGGCATGTCGAAAACCGAGATTCTGGCGATCAAGACCGCGGCCCTGCTACACGACATCGGCAAGCTCGCGATCCCGGAACACATCCTCGCGAAGCCCGGCCCCCTCAACCCAGAGGAGTTTCAGAAGGTCCGCGTCCACCCGGAAGTGGGCGCGGGAATCATCTCGGCTGTCCCGTTTCCCTATCCTGTCGCTTCCTTGATCCTGAGCCATCACGAACGATGGGATGGCCGTGGATACCCGGCCGGCCTCAAGGAAGACGAAATTCCCCTCGGCGCCCGCGTCATCTGCATCGCCGACTACTTCGAGGCGCTCACATCCCACAGGCCCTACCACGCGGCGATTGACGCCGAAGCCACAGTCGTCCTGCTCAAGCAGGAATCGGGGAAGGCGCTGGATCCCCGCGTCGTAGACGCGTTCGTCGATGCACTGCCGCAGATGATGGCTGCGATCGAGCCGATCCAGCCCACAAGCCCGAAGCTGGTGCCGCAGATGCAGACGGGCGAGGGGTTCAGAACCCTGGGCACCAGCCAGTCCGAGGATGCGAAGGCCTCGGTGTTCGACGGTATCGCGGTCGCCCACCGGGAGATGTACGCGCTCTACCAGATAGCGCAAACGATGGGCACGAGGCTCGGCTTGTCGGACATGATGTCGCTTATCTCGTCGAGGCTCTCAAGCCTTGTACCCTTTTCGGCCTGCGCGTTGTTCCTGTACTCGGAGTCAACCGAGCAACTGCACTGTCGGTTTGCGACGGGCACCGACTCTGAGATGATACGACAGACGGCGCTCCGCAGCGGCGAGGGGCTCAACGGATGGGTGGCTCGCAATCGCCGTCCCCTTGTCAACGCACGACCGAGCGCCGACCTCGAGGCCATCGGCTCGAATGTGCCGACGGTCTTGCAGTCTGCTCTGGTATGCCCGCTGATCCTCGGCGAGCGGTTGATCGGAACGCTCGCCGTGTATCACACGGAGCCGGGCTTCTACCGCGAAGACCACCGTAGACTGCTGGATCGGGTCTGCGAGCAGGCAGCGGCCGTCATCGACACTCCGTCGTCTTCGAGCAGACCCAGGAGGATTCGCTGACGGATCCGCTCACCGGGCTTCCGAACACGCGCGCGCTCTTCCAGTATCTGACCCGCGAGCTTGCCCGCGCCTCCCGCCTCGAGGTCGAAGTCTCGCTGATTGTCATGGACCTCGACAACTTCAAGCGCATCAACGACACCTACGGGCACCAGGTTGGCGACACCGCGCTGCGGGAGGTCTCTGCCGTGCTCCGTGGCGCGATTCGCCCTTACGACTTGTGTGTCCGCTACGCGGGCGACGAGTTCGTCGTCGTGCTGACCGATTGCGGAAAGGAGCAGGCGGAAAGCAAACGCGCCGAACTAGCGGACGCTGTCGAACATATTGAACTCGACGGGCGCCCAGGCGACCGGCTGACGCTGTCTATAAGCGCAGGCGCGGCGGTGTTCCCTCACGACGGCGACGCGTACGAGGCGCTGCTCGCAATAGCGGACAACCGCATGTACCGTGAGAAGCGCGTAGCCAAGACCGACGCCGCGCGCCGAGTGGCGGCAGCGGCCGACGCCGACGCCGTTGACGCGGTCGAAGACGCCAAGCGCAGACCGGCCTAGTCCTTCTCTACGTCCTTGGAATCAGCGTCGAGCGGGTGCGGCAGTGCGGAGCCGGCGGTTGGCGCCAGCACGCCTGTCTTCACGTACGTGAGGAACTTGTCGCGCGTGTCGACGATGTCGAGGTTCTGCATGGTGAGCTGGCCGATGCGGTCCTGTGGAGTAAACAGCGACTCGCTCTTCTCCATCGTCAAGCGCTCGGGCTTGTAGGTCAGATTGGGGCTCCTCGTGTCGAGGATCGAGTAATCGTTGCCGCGCCGCAGCTCAAGAACAACCTCGCCCGTAATCGGCCCCGCCACCCACCGCTGCGCTTCCGTCCGCAGCATCATGGCTTGCGGATCGAACCAGCGGCCCTGGTACAAGAGCCGGCCCAGTCGCCGACCGTTGTCGCGGTACTGCTCGATGGTGTCCTCGTTGTGGATACCGGTGACGAGCCGCTCGTAGCCGACGAACAGCAGCGCGAGGCCGGGCGCCTCGTAGATCCCGCGGCTCTTCGCCTCGATGACGCGGTTCTCGATCTGATCGCTCATGCCGAGGCCATGACGGCCCCCAATCCTGTTGGCTTCGAGCAGGAGCTCGACCGGGTCGTTGAACGACATGCCGTTCAGGGCGACCGGCTGCCCCTCGTCAAACCGGATGGTCACTTCCTCCGCCTTGACGGCGACATCGTCCCGCCAGAACGGCACACCCATGATCGGCTCGACAATCCTGAAGCCGGTGTCGAGCCGCTCGAGATCCTTGGCTTCGTGGGTCGCACCCAGGATGTTCGAATCCGTGGAGTACGCCTTGTCCACGGTCATGCGATACGGCAACCCCGCGGCGCGCATGTATTCCGACATCTCAGTCCGGCCCCCGAGCTCGTCGATGAACGCCTGGTCGAGCCACGGCTTATAGATACGCAGGTTGGGGTTCGCCAGCAGCCCGTACCGGTAGAAGCGCTCGATATCGTTGCCCTTGAACGTGCTGCCGTCGCCCCAGATATGCACCTCGTCCTGCCTCATCGCGACGACGAGCATCGTGCCGGTGACCGCGCGGCCCACCGGCGTGGTGTTGAAGTACGGGACACCGGCGGTCGAGATATGAAACGCGCCGCACTGGAGGACTGCGAGGCCCTCGGAGACGAGCTGTGCACGACAGTCGACCAGCCGCGCCTTCTCTGCGCCGTACTGCAGCGCCCGGCGTGGAATCTCGTCGTAGTCTGGCTCGTCGGGCTGCCCGAGGTTGGCCGTGTACGCGTACGGGACTGCGCCCTTGGCCCGCATCCAGTGAAGGGCGGCACTCGTGTCCAAGCCACCGGAAAAGGCAATGCCGACCTTCTGGTCGACCGGAACGCTCTGCAGAATCTTCGCCATCGGTTCTCCGACCCACCATCATACGGCGTGTGGCGGTTCCGCAAGGGTACACTTCACGCTGTGTCGGTCGTCACGGTGCCAATCATCGACCTGGTCGCGGTCACGCCGCGGTCGCGGCTGGTCAGCATGGATCTCCCCGCCCGAGGGCTGGAGTTCCTTCCGGGCCAGGCGGTGATGGTTGCCGCGCACGGGCGGAGCGAACGGCGGCCCTTTTCGATCGCCTGCTCGCCCGAGCGAGCCGCCGAAACCCGGCGCATCGAGTTGCTCATCGCGGTCGACGCCAGCGGAGATCCGGGAACGAACCTCTCGTCCGCCACCCCTGGTACCCTGATCGACATCGAAGGACCGGTCGGCGCGTTCACGCTACCGGACATGACGCATGGCCACCGGGTGCTGTGTGTCGCCGGTGGGACAGGGATCGCCCCGCTGCGGTCCATGCTCGATCACATGCTGCGGCGCGCCGCCGCGCCTCCGATTTCACTCCTCTATAGCGCGCGGCGCGGCGACGAGTTCGCGTTCATCGACGAACTGCACGAGCACGCGACCGTTGGGCGGCTCGAGCTGCACCAGACGGTCACGCGCGACCCGAGCTCGTCCTGGTCGGGTCGCCGCGGGCGAATCGGCCGATCGCATTTCGAAGCTGTACTGCACGAGCCGCCAGCAACGCTCTGCCTTGTCTGTGGGCCGGAACCGCTGGTGAACGAGTCGGTCTCCACGCTCAAGGCGTTGGGGGTACCGGAAGCCCAGATCCGGACGGAGCAGTGGGGACGCTAGCGGCCCGTGGCGAAAGTGCGGCGTCGCACCGAGACGAGCGAGGCGCCTCGCGGACAAGGCGGGACGACTGAGAATACCGCCTGTATTTGAAGGAGGAGCAACGCAGGGCGCGAGGATGCATCGTTCGTCGAACGCAGGCGGACTTTCGCAACGGGCTGCTAAACCTACATGCCGGTGATGTGGAACCCTGCATCGACCATCATGACTTCGCCGGTCACGCCCTTGCCGGCGTCGCTCAGGAGAAACGCTGCGGCTTCCCCGACCTCGCCAGCCTCGACGTTCCGCCTCAATGGCGCCCGATCGCGATAGACGTTGAGAATATTCGAGAAACCTGAGATACCGGCGGCCGCCAGCGTCTTGATAGGTCCCGCGGAAATCGCGTTGACGCGGATGGCCTTCGGCCCGACATCGGCGGCTAGATAGCGAACGGTGGCCTCCAGAGCTGCCTTGGCCACGCCCATCACGTTGTAGTTCGGGAAGACGCGATCGCTGCCGAGGTACGTCAGTGTCAGGACGCTACCGCCGCCGCGCTTTTCCATGAGCGGCAGCGCGCCTCTGGTGAGCGCAATCAGCGAGTATGTGGAGATGTCGAGGGCGATCCGGAAACCCTCGCGGGTCGTATCGGCAAATGGTGATGAGAGCTCCTCGCGTAGCGCAAACGCCGCACCATGCACGACGAAGTCAAGGCCACCGAATTCCTGATCAACCCTCGCGAACACCGCCTCGATGTCGGCGTCCGACGTGACATCGCATGGCAGGACGAGCGCCGGCTCACCAAGCCCCTGGGACAACTCGTTGACGTGTTCCTCGAATCGGCCCTGATAGGTGATCGCGAGGCGCGCGCCGCGGCGGGAGGTTGCCTGTGCGATCGCCCACGCAATCGACCGCTTGTTGGCCACGCCGACGATCAGGCCATGTTTGCCGGCGAAATCGGACAACCGTTACCGTCCGCGCCTGCGGCCGCCGCCACGGCCTGGGCCCTGGCCCGGCCTGTTTCCGCGTGGACCGTCGGGATGGCCGGAGCGATTGCCAGACGCCCCCCCCTGGCCGGAGCCGGTTCTGGAACCGCCGGAACCCTGACGTGGTCCCCCAAAACGCGGGGGCTGTGAGCCCCCCTGTGCACGCATCGGGCGGCGCCCCTTGCCTCGCTGACCTTCCTTATTGCCGTCCGGCTCCCGGCCACCGCGGCCGCCGGGTTGGCGAACGGTAAAGTCAGGACTCCTGCGCTCCGGTGCCTGACCATCCCGGCGGGGCAACGTGGCGCGAATCAACCGGCGATGCACCGGCCCATCCCCGTTGTCGGCATCCGCGGCCATCGGCTCTTCATCGGCACCGGTGTCGTCAGGCAATGGCGGTGTCTCAAGCGCCTCGGACGTCGTCACGTCCGCAGTGGATACCTCCTCCAGCGGCCCGGTATCCTCAGGCGCCGTCGGTGGACGCAGCAGACCCTCGGCCGAATCGCCGACCGCGGCGTCCGGTCGCTTCCGGCGCGGCGGCGGCACCCTGGCCGCCTTGTACTCATGGTCCGCATCGCATGTGGTGCAGCGAGTCTGCTTCACCTGATCGTCAATCATCGCCACCACGGCATGATTGGTGATGCGGCGCTCACGCGGACAATAGTCGTCGAGAATGTCACCCAGCCGAAGCCGGCGTTGCTGCATTACTCCCCCGGAGCCGTTCCTTTCAGGCGGGATGGGAAAGGATATAGGTGGTGGAAGTTTAGCAAATCAAATCCCGAATCCCAAATCCCAGAACCAAGACCTTTGGGAAGGATTTCGTCCGGATCTGGTCATGCGGGCTTGGGATCGGGGGGTTCCCTTTTCCAGTCCGCCCGCCCCAGCCAGGCACGACATTCGTCAAGCGCCTGACGGACCGCCTCAGGGCTCGTGGACTGCGGCGTCCGGCGGGCCTGCACCGATGCCAGGGCGGTAGCGGCACGTGGCGCGTCCTCGCCGAACATATCGCTGGCGTCGTGCCATTCCTTCGGCGTCAACGTGCTGAAATCGCGCCCCTCGGCCAGAAGCCGTCTGACCATGCCGCCTACGACTTCATGCGCGCGCCTGAACGGCATCCCTCGCGACACCAGGTAGTCGGCTACATCGGTCGCGAGCAGCAGGCCGGACGCCGCGCGCTCCGTGCGTCCGGCGTCGAGCGCCAGCCGCGAAACCACCGCGTGCGCCGCGGCAACCGACGTTGCAAGAGTCGCCTCGGCGTCGAACACCGCTTCCTTGTCTTCCTGGAGATCCTTGTTGTAGCCGCTCGGCAGTCCCTTCATCGTGGCGAGCCACCCTGTCAACCGGCCCACCGCCCGCCCCGCCTTCCCGCGCACGAGTTCGAGCGCATCCGGATTCTTCTTCTGCGGCATCATGCTGCTGCCGGTCGCCGAGGCATCCGCCAGATCGAAGAACCCGTATTCCTCTCCGGTGAAGATGATCAGATCCTCGGCCAGGCGGCTCAGATGCACCATCACCAGAGACGTCGCGTAGAGAAACGACGCCACGAAATCGCGGTCGGACGAGGCGTCGACGCTGTTCCGGACAACGCGAGAAAAGCCGAGCGCACGGGCAAGCCGGGTCGTATCGACGGGATAGCTCGTCCCCGCCACCGCGCCCGATCCCAGCGTCAGAGCGTCCGCCTCCTCGGCCGCCGTGGCCAGCCTTGCGTGGTCGCGGCGCAACGCCGCCGCGTGGGACAGGAAATAGTGCGCCACCAAGACCGGCTGTGCGCGGCGCAGGTGCGTGTATGACGGCATGAGTGCCGACCCGGCACGCCCAGCCTGGTCCGCGCACGCGGCAACCAGCGCCGCTACTCCGGCCTGCAGTGCGGGCATGCGCCGCCGCAGATACAACCGCAGGTCGAGCGACACCTGCTCGTTGCGTGATCGCCCCGTATGAAGGCGGCGGCCGGCATCGCCGATGCGTTCGATCAACTTGCGTTCGACGAAGCTGTGAATGTCTTCGTCTGGGCCCGACACGTACGACGGATCCTGCCGCCCCTCCTCGAGGATCGCCTTCAGTCCGGATACGATCGCGCTGGCGTCCTCCTCCGATACGACGTCGGCGGCACCGAGCGCCTCCGCCCACGCGATGCTGCCCGCGACATCGTCTTCGAAGAGCGCGCGATCGAAGCCGAACGACAGCCCGAAGTCAAACGCCGCCGGATCCGGCGCGCCCTCGAACCGGCCAGACCAGAGCGTCATGTGCTGGTCGCCCTCATGTTCCAGACAACCCTTCGAGCCACTTCACGAGCGCGCGTGCGCGGCGGACGTCGGGCGCGATCGCGAGAATCGTGTCGTCGCCGGCAATGGTGCCGACGACCTCGGGCAGGCGCGCGCGGTCGAGCGCCACGCCGAGTAATTGTGCCTGGCCGGGGCCCGTGCGCAGTACCACCAGCTGCTGCACGCGATCGACCCGCGCCAGGTACTCGGCCACGGCGCGGTTCAGCAGCGATCTCGCCGCGTGCCCGTTGGAACCGGCGGGCACGGCCGCCTGGTAGGCGGCGTCCGGGCCTCCCTTGACGAGCGCCAGTTCGCGGACATCGCGGGACAGGGTCGACTGCGTCACGTCAAACCCCGCCGCACGCACCAGACGCCGCAGCTGCTCCTGGTTACGCACCAGCTGCCGCTGGACGACGTCCAGGATCACCGACTGGCGGCGGGCTTTCATAAGTGACTCGGTCGCCTGGTAGCTTACACCAAGTCTTGACTATTTATGCATAACAATGTATAAATAGTCTTTTCGACGGTTGATAACCATGGCGACAGCTGTCCCTCGCGCAACTGAGCAGCCGGTGGCCGCGCCGCCCGCCGCGCGCACCCGCGTCGCGGTGGCTGGCGCGACCGGTTACGCCGGCCAGGAGCTCGTCCGCCTGCTGGCCAGGCATCCGGCCGTGACGCTCACCGACGCGATGTCGTCCGGCGCCACCAGCGCGCCGCGGCCCCTCCCGGCGCTGAAGCGCATCTGGGACGGCACGGTGATGCCGCTGGACGTGGACCGACTCGCGGCCAACGCGGACGTTGTCTTTCTGGCACTGCCCGAGGCGGCGTCGGCCGAGGTCGGAACCGCGCTCCTCCAGCGCGACAGACGCGTGATCGACCTCTCGGGAGCCTTCCGCATCCTTGACGATGCCGATCGACAGCGATGGTATCCGGCCACCAGCACGATGCCCGCGGGGGTCGTCTACGGACTGTCCGAGCGGCACGCAGAGGCCATTCGTCGGGCCACTCTCGTGTCTTGCCCCGGTTGCTACCCGACCGCCGCTCTCCTGGCGCTCGAGCCGCTCGCACTTGCAGGACTGCTCGAAGGCACCATTGTCGTCGACGCCAAGTCGGGGATTTCCGGCGCCGGCAAGACGCCGAGCGACCGGACGCATTTCTCAGAGAACCACGGTAGCGTGGCCGCGTATGGCGTGTTCTCCCACCGGCATACCGCCGAGATCGAACAGGAGCTCGGCTCTTCGGTGACGTTCGTACCACACCTCGTGCCGCTCGATCGAGGCCTCCTCGAGACAATCTACGGGTTGCTGCGCCGCGGCACGACGGGGGCACAAGTGACCGACGCGCTGCAGCGCGCGTATGCATCGGCGCCGTTCGTGCGGCTGACCGGAGGCGAACTCCCCGAGATCAAGCACGTCGCTTACAGCAACTTCTGCGACATCGGCTGGAGGGTTGACGAGGCCGGCGGGCGGCTCGTCATGGTTTCCGTCCTCGACAATCTCATAAAGGGCGCCGCCGGCCAGGCGGTGCAGAACCTGAACATCCTGCTCGGCCTCGACGAGCGCACGGGCCTGCTGTGAAGCGCCGCCTCGTCCTGAAGCTGGGGGGCGAACTGCTCGAGCGGCCGGAGGATCTCCAGCACGTCGCGGAAGGGATCGCGTTGCTTGCCGCGCACGCGTCGCTGGTCGTGGTCCACGGAGGCGGGCGCGAGATTGACGCTGCCCTTGCGACCGCCGGCATCCCGAAACAGCAGATTGACGGCCTCCGCATCACCGATGCGCGCACGCTTGACGTCGTCGTGGCGGTCCTGGCCGGCGCCATCAATACGCGGCTGGTGGCGGCGCTCCGCCGGGCCGGCGCGAGGCCGGTGGGGCTCACTGGTGCCGACACGGCGGTGGTCACGGTGCGACGCGCCGCGCCTGTCGCGAGCGTGGCGGGCTCGAAAGTCGATCTTGGACTGGTGGGATCACCGATGCACAACGGCTCGCCGCAGCTGCTCACTGACCTGCTCGCGCGCGGCTACGTGCCGGTCGTGGCCTGCGTGGGCGCCACCCGTGCGGGTCAGCTCCTCAACGTCAACGCCGACACGCTCGCCTCTCACCTGGCGGTCCAGCTCGGCGCGCGGCGCCTGGTGATTGCCGGTGGGACGGCCGGCGTGCTGGACGCCGCCGGACAGACGATCGAGCGGCTGACCTCCCGTGCCGCGGCGCGCCTGATCCGGACGGGCACGGCAAGCAGGGGTATGGTGGCGAAGCTCGAGGCTTGCCGCACCGCGCTCCGTAAAGGCGTTGGCGACGTGCTCATCGCCGACGGCCGCGACGTGCGCATGGAGGCTCTGGCCGGCACCCGGACGCCGTTGCCCGGCTGCACGCAGGTGGTGCGATGACGGTGACGCTCGACGACATCCGGGAGTGCGAATCGCGCCACGTGCTCCAGACGTATAAGCGGCAACCGGTCGCGTTCGTCCGGGGCGTCGGCTCACGGCTCTTCGACGTCGACGGCCACGAATATCTCGACTTTGTGTCCGGCATCGGCGTGGCCTCACTTGGCCACGCGCATCCTGGCCTCACGGCGGCGATAGCGGATCAGTCGGCGACGCTGCTGCACACGTCGAACCTGTACTACCATCCGTACCAGGCCGAGGCCGCGATGCGGCTGGCGCAGCTCTCGGGCCTATCGCGCACGTTTTTCTGCAACAGCGGCACGGAAGCGGTCGAGGCGTGCCTCAAGTTCGCCCGCCGCTACTGGTATAGCCAGGGTGCCACGCTGCGAACCGGCTTTGTGGCTGTGGAGGGCGCGTTTTCCGGCCGGACGATGGGCGCGCTGTCGGTGACGCACGACGAGCACTATCGCGCGCCCTTCGGGCCGCTCATCGAACCAGTGACCTTCGTCGATCCACTCAGGCCCGAAACCCTGGCGGCCGCGGTCACCGACCGCACGGCGGCGATCATTGCCGAGCCCATCCTGGGCGAAGGCGGCATCCGTCCGCTGTCGCCACAGTTCGCAGCGGCCATCAACGATGCGTGCGCGCGGACAGGTGCGCTGTACATCGCCGACGAAGTGCAGACCGGGCTCGGTCGCACCGGTTATCCCTTTTACGCGCCGGCGCTCGGCCTCCGGCCTGACCTCATGTCCGTCGGGAAGGCGCTGGGCGGTGGCGTACCGATCGGGGCCGCCCTCGTCTCGGAACGCGTCGCGCAGGCGGTGTCGCCAGGCGATCATGGCAGCACATATGGCGGCAACCTGCTGGGTACCCGTGCCGCGGTGTTCGTCCTCGACCAGTTGATCGGCGGCCTTATCGACCACGTGAAGACAGTTGGCGTCCACTTCGAGCGGCGACTCCGCGCGCTCGCGCTGCGGCATCCGTCCATCGTCGAGGTGCGCGGCGTCGGCCTCATGCGCGCCATCCAATTGAGCATGGATGCCACGCGCGTTGTCGATGCGGCCCGCGACCGTGGCTTGCTCGTCAACCGAACGGACGAGACAGCGGTTCGCTTTCTGCCGGCGCTGAATATCGAAGCCGCTGACATCGATCGCGCCGTGGACATGCTGGACGGTGTATTGACCGCGATCGAAGCGGAGGCACAGGCGTGATCGCGGCGTCACCCGTCGCCGGCGTCACGACGCGGCCACAGGCGGCGCTCCATGGCTGACATCAGGTCCCTTGCGGACCGACACGAAGGCCGGCCCTCGCACGACGCGGATGTCGTCCTCGCTTCCACGCAGGGAGGAATCGCCGCGCCCAAGGGTTTCCGGACGGGCGCCGTCCACTGCGGCATCAAAGCTGCCGCGTCAGAGCTGGACCTTACGGTCCTGGCGGCCGACGCCCCAGCCTCGGCAGCGGCGCTCTTCACGACGAATCTTGCCCAGGCGGCCCCCGTGACCGTCGCGCGTGAACACATCGAGCGCACGCGCGGGGTGGCCCGGGCCGTCGTCGTCAACAGCGGCTGCGCGAATGCCTGCACGGGTGCGGCGGGCCTCGCACACGCCAGGCGGATGGTGACGGAGACGGCGGAGGCGATCGGCTGCGCCCCGCAGGAGGTGCTGGTCGCAAGCACCGGCGTCATCGGGGAGGCATTGCCGATCGATTCCGTGGTGGCCGGCATCCGGTCTGCCGTCCCCGCGATGGCACGCGGCCACGGCAGCGACGCCGCGCGTGCGATCATGACCACGGATCTGTTTCCAAAGGAGCACGCGGCGACCGTGCGGACGCCCCACGGGACCTTCACGGTCGGTGGCATGGCCAAGGGGGCCGGCATGATCGAGCCGAACATGGCGACCATGCTCGCGTTCCTGACGACCGACGCCGCCGTCTCGCCCGCCCTGCTCCGGCAAGCGCTCGAGACATCGGCGCGCGACACCTTCAACGCCATTACTGTCGATGGCGAGTGCTCGACGAATGATTCGCTGTTCGCCCTGGCATCCGGCGCGAGCGGCGTGACGATTGACGATGCGACGTATCCCGCACTGCTCGAGGGTTTCCTGACGGTCTCCCGCGAGCTCGCCCTCGGCATCGTGCGCGGTGGAGAAGGCGCGACGAAGCTGATTGCCGTGACCGTGTCCGACGCGCCGACCGTGGATGCAGCGCGGCAGGTGGCGCGGACGATCGCGAACTCACCGCTGGTGAAGACCGCGGTCCACGGAGCGGATCCGAACTGGGGCCGCATTGTCTCGGCGGCAGGACGCTCCGGCGTCATGTTCGACATGGACAGCGCCAGCGTATACATCGGCGGCACGCTGCTCTTCGAGAAGGGATTGGCGCATGACGAGCGCTCGCCCCAGGCGGCCGAACACCTGCAGGGGAGCACCGTTCAGCTTGACGTAAGCCTGGGCTCGGGTGGCGGCGCATCGGCGACGATCTGGACGTGTGACCTGAGCGCCGAGTACGTCCGTATCAACGGTGACTATCGGACATGAACTCATCGGCGCCACCACCCAAGAACTTTCTCTCTATGCTGGACCTCTCGAGCCGCGATCTCATCCGGTTGATCGGCCTCGCCGCACAGATGAAAGCGGAGCGCCACCTTGCGGGCCAGGCGCCGACCGCGAACGCGCTCAGGGGGTGCCACGTGGCGATGCTGTTCGAAAAACCGTCGCTTCGCACCCGCTCGACGTTCGAGATCGCCGTGCATGAGCTCGGTGGGCACACACTGCAGCTCCCCGAGCAATCTACCGCCGGCTGTCGCGAACCGCTGGAGGACATCGGGCGCAACCTTGAACGATGGGTCAAGGCGCTAGTAATTCGAACCTCCGAGCACGCGAACGTGACGACGCTGGCGGCGGCGGCACCGACGCTCCATGTCATCAACGCGCTGAGCGATCAGGAGCATCCGTGTCAGGCGCTCGCCGACATGCTGACGCTGCGTGAGCGCTGGGGCGCCTCTCGGGGCCGAACGATCGCCTACGTCGGCGACGGCAACAACGTCGCCACTTCGCTGGCGCACGCGGCGCCGCAGTTCGGCGTCTCGGTTCACCTGGCCTCACCGCCCGGCTACGAGCTGTCGGCGAGGGTGATCGAGGACGCGACGCGCGGCGCGTGCGACGGCGCGCGCCTGAGGGTGTTTGGCGATCCCCGCGAGGCGGTGGCCGGCGCCGACGCCGTCTATACCGACGTCTGGGCGTCGATGGGACAGGAAGGGGAAGCGGCCGCGCGCCGGCTCACGTTTCGTCCCTTCCAGGTGGACAGCGCGCTGATGGCGGCCGCGGCACCCGGCGCCCTCTTCATGCACTGCCTGCCCGCGCATCGCGGTGAGGAGGTCGCGGCTGATGTCTTTGAATCCCCGGCCTCGGTGGTCTTCGATCAGGCGGAAAACCGGCTGCATACACAGAAGGCGCTCCTCGTGATGCTCCTTTCGTAGTCGCTCGACACGCTCGGCCAGTTGTCGATACGAGGGGTCATTCCCGCCCGATCGCCTTCACCTCGACACCCGCCTCGGTGAGCGCGGCGCGGATTCGTGCGGCGAGGTCTGCGGCTCCCGGCGTATCGCCGTGCACACACAAGGTATCGATCACGAGCGGCACAGGGCTGCCATCAGTGGCCTCAACCGTCTGGTCGCACACCATACGAATCGTGCGGGGCACGACTCGACCGGGGTCGTGGATCACGGCACCCGGCTGCTGACGTGAAACGAGCGTTCCATCAGGCTGATACGCGCGATCCGCGAAACCTTCGCTCGCCGTACGCAGGCCGGCACGCTTTCCTGCCGCCACAATCTCTGAGCCGGGTAGACCAACCAGGATCAGCGTCCGGTCGATCACGGCAGCCGCTCGCGCAATCGCATCGGCGAGCGCCGCGTCGCGGACGGCCATGTTGAAGAGCGCGCCATGCGGCTTGACGTGCTGGAGCCGTAAGCCCTGGGCTGCGGCGATGGCGGCAAGCGCCCCAACCTGGTACGCCACGAAATCCTCGACATCGCGCGGCGAGAACTGGAGCTCGCGGCGGCCAAAGCCCTCTTGATCGGGAAAACCCGGATGCGCGCCAACCGCGACGCCGTGGTCGCGCGCGAGCGCCACGGTTGCCCGCATCAGGCCGGGGTCGCCTGCGTGGAACCCGCAGGCCACGTTGGCCGACGTGATGTGCGGCATCAACGCGGAGTCCTGCCCTGCCGGCCCGCCCGCTGACGCCTCGCCGACGTCGCCGTTCAGATCCACGCGCATCATCGCGAATTACGGAATTGCAATACTTGCCACAATCTTGAATGCTCAGCCAGATGGATCGGGGGGGAGTCTTAGGAGAAGCGCACGGCACACCCGTTGCCTAAGAAAGGGCGTCGGCCTGAGATTGACGGCGTGACGCCGTGGACGCTCGGGGGAGCCAGGCTGGCATTCCAGGAAGGGGCGCTTTCGGGCGTCCCTTCCGCTTTTCCCACGCGGAGGGCCACACGCCCAACCCGACAACTTCCAGCATGGGGACTTGGCACCCCTGTTGGGCTGGGAGGTTCGGCGCGTGTCTCGGCTAGACCCCCGCTCCCTCCGGATACTCGAGCGCCAGCTTCAACTCACGCGCCAGCGACTCGACGGTCGTGCCGCTGCGCTTCCAGGCGCCGTCGCTCTCGAATCGAAGATCGCCGATACGGCGTCCCCAGGGCGCGATCACGCGGCCAATGGCTCTGAAATCGCTCCGGTCGACATGCTCCTGGTCGAGGCGCCGGACGACGTCCGGCGAGACGCGCACGAAGGCACGCAGGGCGGTAGCCGACTTGATGCTGTACTTGCGTCCCACCCATGCGGCGCCGAAGACAACCGAGACCTGTTTGAAGTAGTTCACAAAGAACCGCTTGGAGTCCTCACGGAAGTCCGCCGACTTGCGCGGGTCACCGAACGCGTCGCTGGCAAAGAGCTTCTTCAGCTCCTGCGCCAGCGGCGCCTGCGCCACGCGGCCCCGGCCCACGCCGAGCAGCTTGATCTCACCGTACAGGGCGGAGTCCTCCCGATCGTTCAGCGCACGCACCACGTCGTGCGACGCCGCCAGGGAGTCGTCCCGGTAGAGCTGCCGACCGGAGAGGCTGACCAGATGCGAGGGATTGAGCCGTGTGTGCTTCGCGTTGATCGTCACGAACATCTGCACAACGTGGTCTTCGGGGAGCCGGTCGAAAATGATGGCCGGCACCGAGAAGTCCTGCTCGCGAAAGTTGTCGATGTCGGCATGGAGCGCCAGTAGACGGTGCTGGCCGTCGATGGCGCGGAGGATTCCCTCGCGCTCCGGGACCTTCAGCCGGCCGACAACCGCGCCCGATTCCATCGGTTCGAACGTCAGCTTCTCATCGCACGAAATGATCACAGCGCCGGGAATGGACGGGAGGTCCCGGGCCTGGCGGCACTGTTCGTAGTACTGCACGAGTTCGTCGATCTTTCGCCTGATGATTTGCCGCTGGTAAGCCTTCTCATTGGAGGCGATGCGGCGCTCGAGCAGGTCCCAGTTGACCTTCGACGGCATTTTTTTCTTGCCGCCGCGAACCGCCGGCTGCCCCGATTCCCCGTAATTCAGCACCTCGAAGCGAACAAGCTTGTCGATATCTTCCGCAGTCAGCGATGCCTGGTAAAACTGCACGCCAAACTGCTGCATCCGGATCGCCGCCACGTTTATCATGTATGCCCTCTCCGCGACCCCATTTCGCAGGGCCCGGAAGAGGCGAATTGTAGCGACCCGCGGCCCTTCTCCTCAACCCGTTTTTTCTTTTTTTTCGAACGTAACGCGCCAGGCGCGTCTACGAATCTGACCTATCCAGCTACGGAACAAGGAGTTAGACATCGTTCGCCCGCGTGCCAGATCGTGCGCAACCGCAGCCACGATTTCGACCGGAGGGGCCTCGAGCCCTCGGACGCCGAGCCGCGCGGGTCCTACCGGGCGGCGGTCTGGTGGACCGCGCCGGGCTTCTTGCCCCCGAAGGCCCCCGCATAAAGCAGCCAGGCCATCGGCAGGAGCACGAGCAGGTAGGTCAGGTACTGGCCGTACAGCCCATCGGGGCCGTACGGCTCGGTGGCCAAGTGCAGCGGCTCACTGTACGGAAAGATGTTGGCTTCGGTCAGCTCGTGGAAGCCGTAAATCGTCAACTGCACCACGAACACTCCCAGGAACACGGCAGTCACCTGGAAGAAGAGCCCAAGATTCACGCGGTGGCCGTAGCGCGACCAGAGCCAGGCGACGATCGCCGCGCAGACGATACCCCCGGCGGCGCCGACCACGAGGTCCACCGCGCGCACCTGAAAGAGCAACGCGCCCATCAGCATCGCCGTTTCCATGCCCTCGCGCGTGATCATCAGCAGCGTGAACAGAAACACGCTGGCCAACGCCTTGGCGCCCACGTTCAGGGCCGACTGCTCGAGATGCTCCTCGATCTCCCGCTTCATGCGGTGCGCGTGCCGCCACATGTGGACGATGAGCGACGCCACAAGCACCGCCGCCACCAGCGCCAGGATGCCCTCCCAGAGCGCCTGGTTCGACGCGCGCTGGAACAGCATCCCCGCGCCAATGCTCAGCAGCACCGAGATTCCGATACCCCAGTGGACGGCGGGTATGAGCTGGTGCCTCCCGCTCTTGCGGAGGTAGGCCAGGCTGATGGCGATGATGAGAAAGGCTTCGAGCCCTTCCCGGAGAGTGATGACGAACGCCTGAAACATGCCGCGACCTCGAAAATGAGATTGAGTCGCAATACTAGCAGGCAAGGGGTGTGGGGAAAAGGGGCAAGGGGACAGGAGCCCCCTTGCCAGCGCCTCAGGTTAGCGGATAGGCACCGTCCAGAGGTAGATCGTGCGGCCGTTCACGTTCTGGGTCTCCTCCGCCTCGATGTCGCCCATGTCGAACGCGTGCGAGACGACGCGCGTGCCGGGCGCGAGCTCGCCGTTGAGCTTCGGCAGCAGCTTCAAGTTGAGTGACGGCAGCAGATACAGGGTCACGACCGTGGCCTCGCTGATGTCGGTCGTAAACAGATCCTGGTTGAGGAAAGTAACTTTGTCGGCCACACCGGCGGTTTTCAGGTTCGCCATCGCTTCCTTGATACGCTGCGGATCGATATCGATCCCGACCCCTCGCGCGCCGTAGGTCCGCGCGGCGGTAATCGGCGTGCGACCGTCGCCCGAGCCGAGGTCGTAGACGACGTCGCTCTCGGTCACCTCGGCAAGCTCGAGCATCGCATCGACCACTTCCTGCGGCGTGGGAACGAAGATGACGTCGGGCGAACGCAACGGGTCCGGCTCGGCCTGCTGTGCCGATGAAGGGACGGTGAGCGCCGCGATAATCGCGAATGACAGAACGATAGTAGGCAGTCTCATGGGCCTCCTCGAGTGGTCGGAAATTAGGAGTCCAGGAGACGGGCTCCTGTCTCCTGACGTCTGGCTCGGCCGGATTATATCTCCCCGTCACCTGTCACCGTACGAGCAGGGCGATCGTGGCCAAAAGTGGCGGCGAAACGTCCTGCGTGCGGGGGCCGAAAGCGTGGGCGCTGGTGGCAGGGAGCTCACGAAAGCGGCGGCACGCTCCCGTTCAAGTACGCGCCCAGCCTGGCCGGCGCAAACTGCAGCCCCGTGTAGAAGGGACCGAATTCAGCGAACTTCGCACTCGCTTCGTCGAACCGCATCTCGTAGATGAGGCTCTTGAACACCAGCGGATCCTCCGCAAACAGGTCGACGCCCCACTCCCAGTCGTCATAGCCGATCGATCCGGAAATCACCTGGGTGACCCTCCCGGCGTACTGGCGCCCGATCGTCCCGTGCTCCCGCATCATCGAGGCTCGGCGCTCGAAACTCTCGCTGTACCAGTTGACGGTTTCCCCGCGGCGCTTGTTCATCGGATAAAAACAGACGAACCGCGCCTTCGGCATATCGAGGAACAGGCGGCTCATGACGCGCTGCCGCTGCGCCTCCATCTCTCCGTCGAACGCTTTCTCGAACTCGTCGCTGCCGGGCTTGAAGCGCCCGCCAAGCTGCTCGTGAATCTTCGCCGTCATCTCGTACATCCCGAGCTCCACGACCGAGACGTACGACGACGTGGCCTCCAGCGCGTCGTACAGTTCAGTCTGCGACAGGGCTAGTTGTGCCTGGGCGAGCTCGTCAAAGCCGCGGCGAAAACAGATGAACATCAGATCGGCTTTGTGCCCGAGGACCTGCACCACCGCAGTGGAACCGGCGTCCGGCGCCGCCAGGGCTCGCACCGCCTCTGCTGCCATGCGCTCGCGGTCGTGCGGCGTCCGGTCTCGCAGACGATCCCAGCGGGCGCGGTACATCAGATGAAGAACGCTCCAGCCGTCGAGCGTCTCGGGGACGTACGGATTGTGCATGACAGGTATTACATCCCAGATTCCAGTGGCCACGTCATGAAATCAGCGCCTGCTGGCGTACGCTAGGCGGTTTGGTCGAGCTGGAAGGCGCGGTGGATGGCGCGCACCGCGCCCGCGGCGTCGCGCTCGGTCACGACGAGCGAGATGTTGCGCTCGGACGACCCCTGCGAGATGGCGATGACATTGATGCCAGCGTCGCCGAGCGCGTTGAACACGGTGGCCGCGATCCCCGGAGCGCCTCTCATCCGGTCTCCGACGGCGGCGACGATCGCCACCTGCTGCTCCGCGGTAATCTCCTCGATGTGGCCGCGCATCAACTCGAACTCGAGGGCGGTGCGCAGCGCGGCCACGACCTCCGGCGCTTCGGCGGCGCTGAGGACGAAGCAGATGTTGTTCTCGGACGAGGCCTGGGAAATCATCAGCACGTTGGCCTCCTGCGCGGCGACCACGTCGAACGTCTTGGCGACGATCCCCGGGATCCCCTGCATCCCGGTGCCGCTGATCGCCACCAGGATGACGCCGCGTATGGACGTCACGGCCTTGACGCCCTGGGCCGACGGGTTCCCCTCCACGCTGACACGCGTCCCGGCATGAGCGGGGTTGAAGCTGTTCAGGATGCGCACCGGGATGCGCTGGCGAAACGCCGGAAGAATGGTCTTGTAGTGCAGCACCTTCGCGCCGTAGTACGCCAACTCGGACGCCTCGCTGTAGGAGATCTCCGAGAGCGTCCGCGCCTCGGGGACTTCCGAGGGGTTTGCCGTCATCACACCGTCGACATCGGTCCAGATCCAGATTTCATCGGCATCGAGCGCCGCACCGACAATAGACGCGGAATAATCCGATCCTCCGCGTCCAAGCGTTGTCAGCACGCCGTCCGTAGTGGCGGCAACGAAGCCTGTCACGACGGGTATTTCCCCGAGTGCGATCAAGGGCCGCAGCCGCGCGGTCGCCTTGACGCGGGTTTCATCCATCAACGGTTCCGCGCCGCCGTACTGGTCCGTCGCCACGATCACGTCAGTCGCGTCGACGGCCTGTGATGGGCGCCCGCGCGCGGCAATGGCGGCCGCCACGAGCGGGGTGGCGAGCATCTCACCGGTGCCTGAAATGGCATCGAGTAGCCGAGGGGTGAGCTCATGCACCATTGACAGGCCGAAGCAGAGCTTTTCGAGGCGGTCGAGCCGCTGCCCCAGGGCATCCAGCACGGCCGCGTGACGCGTGGCGTCATCGCCGATGAGGACATCGGCCACCGCTTTGTGGCGTTCGAAAAGATCCTGCCGCAGCGCCGGGTCCCATTGACCGGTTGACGCGAACCGCGCGGCGCTGATGAGTGCATCGGTCACCTTGCTCATGGCGGAGGTGACCACGACGACCTGATGGCCTTTGGCGGCCGTATCAACGGCGATCTGGGCGGCCTGCGCGATGCGCTCGGCAGACCCGACAGACGTGCCGCCGAATTTCATTACGATGAGCATAGGAGTTCATGATAGCCCGATGAAACTCGTTACGTGGAACGTCAACGGCATCCGCGCACGGCAGGCACACGTGCAGGAGTTCATCGAACGGGAGCAGCCGGACGTGCTGTGCCTGCAGGAACTCAAGGCGTCGCCCGAGCAGTTGCCGCTATGGCTGTCCGAGTTGGAGGGGTACTGGTGCTACTGGCACGGCGGCAAGGGGTACTCGGGCGTCGGCCTTCACGTGCGCAAGGCGACGCATCCGGAGCGGCCCGCGTATGAGCATCCGGCATTCGATTTCGAGCATCGCATCGTCACCGCGCGCCTGCCGGAGGCCACGGTGGCCTCGATCTACGTGCCGAACGGCGGCAAGGATTTTTCAGCGAAGATACGGTTCCTCGAGGCGCTCGATGCCTACGCCGAGGAATTCCAGGCGGCTGGATCGCCGCTCGTGCTGTGCGGCGACTTGAACGTGGCGCGAACGGACATGGATGTGCATCCGAAGGAGCGAAAACCGCGCGCGATCGGCCAGCTTCCCGAGGAACGGGCACTGATCGATCGCATCCTCACGCGAGGACTGGTGGACGTGCACCGCCAGCTCGATCCCGACAATGCCGATCTCTTTACCTGGTGGGCCCCGTGGCGCAACTTGAAAGCGCGGAACATCGGGTGGCGACTCGACTATGTGTTCGCGTCGCAAGCGCTTGCCGCGCGCGCGACATCATGCACGGTGCACAGGGACGTGGGCACGAGCGACCATGGACCGGTGGTGGCGGCGTTGGACGTCTAGAACCCGTAAGGTCCTGCCACACAGTAACTTAGCTACCTCTTACAGAACTATTACAGTGCCCGCGTGCGGCTGCTGCTACTGTGCGTGAGGCTTTTTAAGCGACAGCCCTGGAGGCACAGCGAAATCGATGGCGACGCAAATGCTCATGTACGGGCGGAAATATCAGCACGGCGTGAACTGGATCACCGCAATCGCGATGGCCAGCTTTCACATCGGCGCCGTGGCCGCCCTGTTCTACGTCGATGCCGGAGCGATCCTGACCGCCGTCATCCTCTGGATCATGGCCGGCTCGCTCGGCATCGGCATGGGCTACCACCGCCTGCTGACCCACCGGGGGTACAGGACGTATCGCTGGGTCGAGTACTTCCTGGCATGGTGCGGGACGCTCGCGCTCGAGGGCGGCCCGATCTTCTGGGTTGCCACGCATCGCGTGCACCATCAGAAGTCAGATAAGGAAGGCGATCCGCACACGCCGCGCGAAGGCGGGTGGTGGGCGCACGCGGGCTGGATTCTGCGGGGCGAAGGCCTGCACCAGGACTCGTCGTTGCTGAAACGCTACGTCCCCGATCTGGCGCGCGACCGCTTCCACGTGTGGCTCTCGACCTGGCACTGGACCACGAACGTCGTCGTCGGCCTCCTGCTCCTCGCGTTCGGTGGCATCCCGTACGTGCTCTGGGGGATCTTCTTTCGGACGACGTGGGGGCTGCACTCGACGTGGCTGGTTAATTCCGCCACACACCTTTGGGGATCGCGCCGATTCCAGACCCGTGATGATTCCACGAACAACTGGTGGGTGGCGCTCCTGACCTTCGGTGAGGGGTGGCACAACAACCACCACGCGCATCCGACGTCCGCGCGCCACGGGCTGGCGTGGTACGAGCTGGACATGAACTGGATCGGGATCAGCACGCTGCGGGCGATCGGGCTCATCTGGGACGTCAAGGTCGCGAAACTCGCACAGCCGGTGCTCCACGAGGAAAACGAGCGGCTGGACCTGGAGGTTGAGGCGGACGAAGCCGTAGCCTGACAGGTCATCGGGCCTGACGCCGGGGCTGTGAGGCCCACTACAATCACCTTGTGACCCGTCGCCAGAAGGCCATCGCCTTCTTTGTCGCCCTCTGCGTCCTGCTGGTGGCGGCGGCAGTGTCGCTGAACGTCGGCTGGATCGTCATTAACGCCCGACGTGTTGGGCCGCTCATCCTCGGCGTCATCTCGTTCGCGCTCATCATCGCGGGCCTCATCGTCTACACCGTGTTCCTGGTGCTCGAGATCAAACGCAACGAGGATCACGACACCTTCATCAACGCGGTTACGCACGAGCTGAAAACTCCAATCGCGTCGATGCGCCTGTATCTACAGACGCTGCAGTCACGGGACATCGACGAGAGCCGGCGCCAGGAGTTCTACGCCAGCATGCTGGCCGATGCCGACCGCCTCCACCGCACTGTCGAGCAGGTGCTCGCGGCGGGAGCGTCCGGCCAGAAGGCGACAATCGTTGTCTGGGCGCCTGTCGACATGGCCGCGCTCACGCGTGAGTGCGTCGAGCTCGCCCTCGTGCGCCACCACCTCGATGCCGGCGCGATCGCACTGGAAGCACACGACGAACATCTGGTCGTCAACGGCGACGCCGAGCAACTGACGACCGTCGTCACGAACCTCCTGGACAACGCGGTCAAGTATTCGGGCGAGCAGGTCCGCGTCACCGCCTCGGTGGCGGCGCCGGCACCAGACACCGTGTGGGTTCGGGTGCAGGACCGTGGTTTCGGTATCCCGCGCAAGCAGCTGAAGCGCGTCTTCAAGCGCTTCTACCGTGTGCGGGCGCGCGGCCTGCGCCACATCAAGGGCACGGGCCTCGGCCTCTACATCGTCCGATCGATCGCCCGTGCGCACGGCGGGCGCGTGTTCGCCCAGAGCGAAGGCGAGGGACAGGGCGCCACGTTCACGCTGGAACTCCCACGGCTCGGCGCCCGGCCTGACGCCGCACCGAGCCCCGGGGCCTGAGGCCTGGGGTTTCGCTATGAGCCGCATCCTCATCGTTGAAGACGAACAGCACATCGCTGACGGTCTCCGGTTCAACCTCGAAGCCGAAGGACACGAGGCGACGGTCGCGCCCGACGGCGAGGCCGCGCTCGCCGTCATCCTCGGGGAGCGCCGGCCGCTCGACGCCATCATCCTGGACGTCATGCTTCCGGGAAAGGACGGCTTCACCGTCGCATCCGAGCTTCGCGCCGCCGGCCACTACGTGCCCATCCTGATGCTGACCGCCCGCGGCAGCGCCGAGGATGTGCTGCGAGGCTTCGGGGCAGGCGCGGACGACTACCTGCCGAAGCCGTTCGAGCTTTCGATTCTGCTCGCACGCGTCAACGGGCTCCTGCGACGGCGCCGCTGGAACGAGCGGGATCCTGCCTCCGCTGACGCAGCGTCGGATCCGGTGTCACAGGATGTCTACACGTTTGCCGGCCGCACGCTCGACTTCGCGGCGATGGAGGTGCGCGCGCGCGACAAGTCGTACCGCTTGACGCTGATGGAATGCGACCTGCTGCGCTACCTGGTGAGGAACGCGGGTCAGCCGGTATCCCGCCGCGCGATCCTGCAAGAGGTCTGGGGACTGCACGAAGGCGTCGACACCCGCGCCATCGATAACTTCATCGTGCGGCTGCGGCGATATATCGAGGACCGCCCGGCCGCGCCGAAGTTTCTGCAGACGGTGCGTGGCGTCGGCTATCGCTTCGTCCCCGTGCCCTGACGGGATCTGCCGGCCTCGTTACTCCGGATAGAATGACCTCCATGGCCGCAAGCGAGACGATCGAGGCTGAAGGACATCTGGTCGATTCGGGACTTCTCTCGGCGATCTTCGACAAGATTATCGAGTTCAAGGCCTCGTACGAAATCCTCACGTTCAACATCGGACGCACCAACGACGACCCGTCGCGGATCGAGATGCGGATCGACGCCGACGACGGGTCGGTGCTGGACGAACTCCTGCAGCAGCTCACCACCTTCGGGTGCCACCCGATGCGGGAGAGCGACGCGACTGTGAAGCCGGCGGAGAAGGACCGGTGCGTGCCGGACGACTTCTACTCGACCACCAACCATCGCACGCACGTGCGACTGGGGGGACGCTGGATCGAGGTCGAGCAGCAGCGGATGGACGCGGTGATCGTGGCGGCAGGAGGCCGGGCCGTGTGCCGGCAGCTGCGTGACGTTCGCGCTGGCGAGCCGGTGCTCTGCGGGCACGGAGGTATTCGCGTGACCCCGGAGTTCCGCGAGCGCGACCGCCTGGGCTTCGCCTTCATGAGCAACGACGTTTCGTCGGAGCGCCGCGTCGAAGGGGTGGTCAGCCGCATCGCGGACATGATGCGACAGGTGAAGCAAGGCGGCGGCCGGATCGCCGTCGTCGCCGGGCCGGTCGTCGTCCATACGGGAGGCGTCGGGCATTTCTCGGAGCTGATTCGAGGTGGATATGTCGACGTCGTCCTGGCGGGCAACGCCCTGGCGGTGCATGACATCGAATTCGCGCTGTCGGGCACCTCGCTGGGGATCGACCTGATCGAGGGCGCGGCCGTCGAACAGGGTCACCGGAATCACATGGCCGCGATCAACACCATCAACCGGGCCGGGGGCATCCGCCAGGCGGTCGAGTCCGGCGTCCTGACATCGGGCGTGATGTACGAGTGCGTCACGCACGGGGTCGAGTATGTGCTGGCCGGCAGCATCAGGGATGACGGGCCGCTACCCGAGACGGTGATGGACTTGGTTGATGCGCAGGAGCGTTACGCCGCGGCCCTCTCGCAGAACGTGCAGCTCGTGCTCATGCTGTCGTCCATGCTGCACAGCATCGGCGTCGGCAACATGTTGCCCTCCTGGGTCCGCGTCGTCTGCGTCGACATCAACCCCGCCGTGGTGACAAAGCTGTCGGATCGGGGATCGGCGCAGACCGTGGGCGTCGTGACAGACGTCGGCCTGTTCCTCCATCGACTGGCCGAACGATTGCGCTAGTACCTCGCCGCAGTGGATCTGACCGGTTCACGCGGCGGCTTTGGCCCGACCAGCGGGTTGCGGATACACACGGCCGAGCTTTTCGCGAGCACGGTCGACTGTAAACATCCAGTGGATGCGCGCCTTCTCGTCATTGCGCCGTTGCTCCCATGCCGCGATCTCCTTGATGAGGATCGCCTTGGCAGGGATCCGACGATCGAGGCACTGCTTGACCATCACGCCGATTTCGATCTCGACCATGTTGAGCCAGCTGGCGTGTTTCGGCGTGAAGTGAAACTCGAGCCGACGGAGAATCCGTCGTGCCTCGGCGGGATCGAAGGCGTGGTAGAGCGCTGCCGCTGAATGTGCCGAAAGATTGTCGAGCACCACACGGATCCGTTCGGCCTCCGGGTAGTGCTCATCGACGAGATCGCGCATGCACTCTGCGAAGTCGACGCACGTGCGTTGGTCGGTGACCTTGGCATGTCGCCAGGGGCGATTCACGTCTACGAACATGAAGACATTCGCCGTGCCGTTGCGCACGTACTCGTAGTCGACTCGTCTGGGCTTCCCGGGCTTGGCCCGAATCGGGACACGCGCTTCGCCGATCAGTTGCCGGGGTGTTTCATCGAAGCCGACGACCGGTCGCCGCGGATCCGGCGGCTCGGCGTAGAGATCGAGGACGTCTTCCATTCGCGCCACGTACTCGGCGTTGACCGTCGGAATGCACCACATCTTCTCCTGCCACGGCTTCAGCGCCATCTCGGCAAGCCGGCGACCCACCGTGTCGCCCGACAGGGCCTCGTGCGAGGTGAGTCGCACCATCTCGCGGGCCAGGAGATCCAGTGTCCATCGCGCACGCCCGAAGGGTGGATGTGAGCAAGCGACCGCGACCAGGAGGGCTTCATCGCTGGCGCCGAGCTTGCGCGGCGCGCCGGGACGGGGCACTTCGCGGAGCGCTCGGTCCAGTCCTTCCTCGACGAAGCGTTGCTTGGTCCGGTACACGGTCGACGTGCCGACACCAACGTTGAGCGCGATCATCTCGTCGGTGGATGTGGCGTCCGCGGCGAGGAGAATCTGCGCCCGCTTGATCTTGCGAACCGCCCCCTGGCCGCCGCTCACAAGCGCCTGAAGCTGTTGCTGTTCATCGTAGGTCAGCGTGATGCGATAGCGTATGTGCATGGACATCTTGGATCACCTTCCCGATCCCGTGTCCAGCCGTTCATCACCGAGATTCACCCAGAAGCAGGGCCAGTACCTAGCCTTCCTCTACACGTACACGCTCCTTCACCGAACGCCACCGGCCGAAGCGGACTTCCAACGGTTCTTTCAGGTCACGCCCCCGGCCGTCCACCACATGATCGTCGAGCTTGAGCGGCGCGGTCTGATCAGTCGGGTTCCACGCCAACCCCGGACGATCAAGCTGTTGTTGTCGGCAGAGGAACTACCTTCGTTGCAACCGATCAAAACCACTGCGGCAAGGTACTAGTGGCCTGTAACACGCTGATCTCCACCGGCACGCTCGCCTCGAACCTCGACGGCTCCTGGGCCATCGTCGACTGCCGCTACGACTTGCGGGACACAGACTCGGGGCGTCAGCAATACCGCACCGCGCACATCCCCGGCGCGGTGTACGCCAGTCTCTCCCACGACCTCTCGGGCCCCGTCGGGAGCGGTGGGGGACGACATCCGCTGCCGTCAGCCGCGGTGCTCGAGGCGACCTTCGGCCGCCTCGGAATTGGCGGCGGCGTGCAGGTTGTGGTGTACGACGGAGACGTGGGAATGTTCGCGAGCCGCATGTGGTGGATGCTGCGCTACATGGGGCACGACACGGCCACGGTACTCGACGGTGGCTGGGCCAAATGGGTGCAAGAAGGCCGGCCGGTGCGCAAGGGCGAGCAAACGCGGGAACCGGCGACGTTCACCGGACAGCCGCGGGAGGAGCTACGGCTCGGCGTCGCGGATGTCGAGGCGCGGCTCGGCGATCCATCCGTCCTGCTGGTCGACGCCCGAGCCCCTGAACGGTTCGAGGGTGGGGCCGAACCGATCGACCGCACGGCCGGGCATATCCCCGGCGCCGTCAATCATTTCTTCAGACGGAACGCGACGGACGAAGGCGTGATGCTGTCCCCCGACACACTGCGGCGGCAGTTTGCCGAGACGCTCGGCGAACGGTCGCCAGACCAAGTCCTGATGTATTGCGGCTCCGGCGTGACTGCCTGTCAGAACCTCTTGGCGATGGAGCACGCTGGGCTGAACGGCGCGAAACTCTATCCAGGGTCCTGGTCGGAGTGGTCGAGTGATCCGGAGCGCCCGGTCGAAACGGGGCCCGCACGCCGACGTCGCCAAGGGGGCTAAGAGCCTGTAAGGAAATAACTGCTTGTACTGTTGATCGGCGAGTAGTACGCTGCGCCCGTGGAGGTGGCCACCCTGCGGGCAAAGCATGCAGCGCTGGCGCCCGTGCTCACGGAGCGATCGCGCCGGGTGTGGGCGGCGACTGAGGCCCAGGCGATCGGTTATGGCGGCACGGCGCTGGTCGCCCGAGCCACGGGTATCGCGACATCGACCATCCAGCGCGGTTTGCGTGAATTGACGGCGGACGAGCCGCTCGCGGGCGGCCGGACGCGAAGGGCGGGCGGCGGCCGCAAGCGCGCGATCGATCTCGACGCGACGCTGCTGCGCGATTTGGATGCGTTGGTTGAGCCGACCGCCCCCGGCGATCCCGACTCGCCGCTGCGGTGGACGTGCCAGAGCGCACGGACGTTGGCGGTGGCGCTCGACGGTCTGGGCCACCGCGTCAGCCACACGGTGGTCGCCGAGTTGTTGCACGGACTGGGCTACAGCCTGCAGGGCAACGCCAAGACTCGTGAGGGCCGCCAGCATGTCGATCGGGACGCGCAGTTTCGGTACATCGCCCGGCGCGTGCGACGCGCGCAACGGCAACAGCAGCCGACGATTTCGGTGGACACCAAGAAGAAGGAGCTGGTCGGCGCGTTCAAGAACGCGGGCCGCACCTGGCGCCCGGCGAAGACGCCGCAGCGGGTACAGGTCCACGACTTCGTGATCCCGGCCACCGCCACCACGGGCGGGAAGGCCATTCCGTATGGCATCTACGATCTGCATCGCAACGAAGGCTGGGTGCGTGTCGGGATCGATCACGACACCGCGAGCTTCGCGGTACGGTCGATCCAGCGTTGGTGGCAGCACATGGGTCGCCCGGCGTATCGACAAGCCCAGTCGCTGTTGATCACGGCGGATGCAGGCGGGAGCAACGGGGCGCGCCTCCGGTTGTGGAAGTGGGAACTGCCGCGTCTGGCCAATCGGACGGGCTTGGTGATCACGGTCTGTCACTTTCCGCCGGGTACGAGCAAGTGGAACAAGATCGAGCATCGGGTGTTCTCGCACATCGCGATGAATTGGCGCGGCACCCCACTCGTCGACTTGGCCACGATCGTGAGCCTCATTGGCTCGACGCACAGTCGGTCCGGACTCCGCGTTCGGTCGGAACTCGACCGCGGCCCATACCCGGGTGGCATCACCGTCACCGATGCGCAGCTGGCGACGGTACGCCTCGAGCGGCATCGCTTTCACGGCGACTGGAACTACACGATCCATCCCGCTGCTCCGAGAACACAAAAGTCAGTAATTGTCTGACAAGCCCTAACCGCCCACGAGGTCGGGAACGGGCGCGACCATCACCGTAAAACCGTCCTGGTTGGGTGCCGCGATTTGGCGGTGCCGGCGGATCCGGGAATAGGGGATCTTCACGATGACGCCGGCGTCCGGGCTGGGCTCAGGATGCGCGAGAACAGTCACGTCTACGGAGGCCGACGCAATTTGCCGCGCCGTGTCGGCGTCCGCATACGCGATCACGAAGACCTCGCCGCTCGTCAACTTGTGCGTCTCGTAGCTGCGGTAGCGCCTTGCCGCGAAGAGCGGCGCGTTCGTCAGGCCGGGCGAGTAGGTATAGCCATACACGCCGCCGGGCAACGCGTTGACACCGGTTCCCTCCTCAACCTCGCCGACGAGCCTGACACCGTGCGACGCGCGGATCTCCGCCTGATCGATCCGGTCCGGTGTGTTCGCATATGTAACTTTGCCCATCGCGGAATTATATCGTTCAGGCTTTGATGCCCACCGGACAGCTCACGCCGGTGCCACCCATACCGCAGTAGCCGCCGGGATTCTTGGCAAGGTACTGCTGGTGATAGTCCTCGGCGTAATAAAACGGCGGCGCGTCCGCGATCTCCGTCGTGATCCGATCGAAACCAGCGGCCGTGAGACGATCCTGAAACGCAGCGCGCGTGGAGTCGGCGGCCCTTTTCTGATCAGCGGAGTACGTGTACACCGCCGACCGGTACTGCGTGCCGACATCATTGCCCTGCCCCATCCCCTGGGTCGGATCGTGGTTCTCCCAGAACATCTGCAACATCGCGTCGAACGATGTCTGCGCTGGATCGAAGACGACGAGGATCACTTCCGTGTGTCCGGTCATTCCCGAGCAGACTTCTCTGTATGTCGGGTTCGGCGTGTACCCGCCCGCGTAGCCCACGGCCGTCGAATAGACGCCCGGCGCCTCCCAGAACTTCCGCTCCGCCCCCCAGAAGCAGCCCATGCCGAAGACCGCCTGCTCGAGGCCGGTCGGAAATGGCGGCGTCAAGGGATGCCCGTTGACGAAATGCTCGCCGGGAATCGGCATCGGGTCGGGACGGCCCGGCAAGGCGTCATCCGGACGCGGCAAACGAACCTTGAGCGAACTCGAAACCGTCATACCGTAAACAATGCCTGAAAAAGGCCTGCCGATTCAATCAGTCATTAGACGCCCGCGGCCCGAGGCGGAAGCGCTGCACGTCGCGGTCGTCTACGAAGATGACTCGGTCATCGCCATCGACAAACCGCCCGGCATGGTGGTGCACCCTACCTACAAGAACTGGTCGGGGACCCTGCTCAACGGCCTGCTCTGGCACGTGCGCGGCCGCGCCGGCGTCGAGCCGAGCATCGTCACACGGCTCGACAAGGATACGTCTGGGCTGGTGCTCGTGGCGCTTGGGCCCGCACTGCACGCACAGATCCAGTGCGACGCGGCGGCCGGCAGGGTGAGGAAAGAATACCTCGCGATCGTGCGCGGCACGCCGACGCCGACGCGTGGCTCGATCGCGCTGCCGCTCGCCCGGAGTCCCGAGGACCGCCGCCGGGTGGTCGTGACGGCAAACGGTCAGCACAGCCAGACAGACTACGAGGTGCTCTCGACCGTGAATGGCTACTCACTTGTCCGTTGTGAGCTGGTGACCGGACGCACGCATCAGATCCGCGTGCATCTGGCCGCGCGCGGGTGGCCGGTCGCGGGCGACGCGTCATACGGTGAGGCGCATCCGGCGCTGACCCGTCAGGCGCTGCACGCCTGGCGTCTGACCCTGCCGCATCCGGTGACACGCGATCCTCTGCAACTCGAGGCACCGGCACCGCGTGACCTCAAGGACCTGATGGATCTTTCGTAACAGCTGCCGCTCGGGCAGCGCCGCCATGTGACTCCGAACAAAGCCATAACGTAACCTTGAAGAACGGCTTTTTCTTCGCACACGGCGCCACTGCCCGTCGCCTCCACTATCTCACCGCAAACCTTAGGGCTTGTCAGACAATTACTGACTTTTGTGTTCTCGGAGCAGCGGGATGGATCGTGTAGTTCCAGTCGCCGTGAAAGCGATGCCGCTCGAGGCGTACCGTCGCCAGCTGCGCATCGGTGACGGTGATGCCACCCGGGTATGGGCCGCGGTCGAGTTCCGACCGAACGCGGAGTCCGGACCGACTGTGCGTCGAGCCAATGAGGCTCACGATCGTGGCCAAGTCGACGAGTGGGGTGCCGCGCCAATTCATCGCGATGTGCGAGAACACCCGATGCTCGATCTTGTTCCACTTGCTCGTACCCGGCGGAAAGTGACAGACCGTGATCACCAAGCCCGTCCGATTGGCCAGACGCGGCAGTTCCCACTTCCACAACCGGAGGCGCGCCCCGTTGCTCCCGCCTGCATCCGCCGTGATCAACAGCGACTGGGCTTGTCGATACGCCGGGCGACCCATGTGCTGCCACCAACGCTGGATCGACCGTACCGCGAAGCTCGCGGTGTCGTGATCGATCCCGACACGCACCCAGCCTTCGTTGCGATGCAGATCGTAGATGCCATACGGAATGGCCTTCCCGCCCGTGGTGGCGGTGGCCGGGATCACGAAGTCGTGGACCTGTACCCGCTGCGGCGTCTTCGCCGGGCGCCAGGTGCGGCCCGCGTTCTTGAACGCGCCGACCAGCTCCTTCTTCTTGGTGTCCACCGAAATCGTCGGCTGCTGTTGCCGTTGCGCGCGTCGCACGCGCCGGGCGATGTACCGAAACTGCGCGTCCCGATCGACATGCTGGCGGCCCTCACGAGTCTTGGCGTTGCCCTGCAGGCTGTAGCCCAGTCCGTGCAACAACTCGGCGACCACCGTGTGGCTGACGCGGTGGCCCAGACCGTCGAGCGCCACCGCCAACGTCCGTGCGCTCTGGCACGTCCACCGCAGCGGCGAGTCGGGATCGCCGGGGGCGGTCGGCTCAACCAACGCATCCAAATCGCGCAGCAGCGTCGCGTCGAGATCGATCGCGCGCTTGCGGCCGCCGCCCGCCCTTCGCGTCCGGCCGCCCGCGAGCGGCTCGTCCGCCGTCAATTCACGCAAACCGCGCTGGATGGTCGATGTCGCGATACCCGTGGCTCGGGCGACCAGCGCCGTGCCGCCATAACCGATCGCCTGGGCCTCAGTCGCCGCCCACACCCGGCGCGATCGCTCCGTGAGCACGGGCGCCAGCGCTGCATGCTTTGCCCGCAGGGTGGCCACCTCCACGGGCGCAGCGTACTACTCGCCGATCAACAGTACAAGCAGTTATTTCCTTACAGGCTCTAAACGATAGCCGGAGCGTTCGCGCGGAAATCGTCGCCCAGGATGGCAACCGAGTCGGTCCCGAGCCAGCCGTCGAGCACCTTTGCGTAGACGGCCCGGAAGTCGGTTTCGTGCTTTACGTCCCTGCCGTTGTTCTCAAGGGTCGGATTGGTCGCGTCGGTGTCGAGCGATGCGGCGGTGCCGTAGATGCCGCCGCGAACGCTGCCGCCCATCGCCATCATCATGCCGGCCGCGCCGTGGTCCGTGCCCTGGCTCCCGTTCTCGCTGACGCGCCGGCCGAACTCCGAAAACTGAAGCACCAGCGTGTCGTTCAGCAGCCCCTGATTCTGCAGGTCGCTGTAAAAGGCGAGGAGCCCGTCACTGAACGTGCCCATCAGGTTGGCATAGGCCCCGGCACCGGCGGCTCCCTGGTTCGCGTGGGTGTCAAAGCCGCCGGTCTGCACCCAGTAGACGCGCGTGCCGATCCCGCCGGCGATCGAGCCAGCCACGGTGCGAAGCGCCTGCCCGAAACCGTCGGTCGGATACGCGACGGATGGCATGTAAGCGTTGACCAGCGCCACGCGGTCAAGCGTGTCGAGCGCCCCGAGCAACGCCCCATTCACGAAAGAGAGGTGCGGCCGGTCCGAGGGTGCGTACGCGGCCATGCGCGTGGCGGCATTGCGCTCGTTCAGGGCTTCGGCCGTGCCGTTCGGACTCGACAGGCTGTAGATCCCCGCGTTCGGAATGGACGGCACCGAGACGGTTCGCGCTGTCAGCGCCCGCGGCGTGGTCTTCGTTGCATTCCATCCGGCGAGCGCATCGACGGGCGACGGCAGCGTGTCGAGGTAGCGGCCGAGCCAGCCGACGCCGGAAGGCGAGATCGGATCCGCCGTGCCCCAGATGTCGGTGCCCTCGAAGTGGGAGCGGCTCGAGTTCGCGTAGCCGGTACGCTGCACGACCGCAAGTCGCCCCTGGTTGAATATCTCGTGCAGGCCGGTGAGCCGAGGGTGGAAGCCGAGGGCCCTCCCGCTGGTGTCGCTGCCAATCTGCAACACTTGCCCGGCCGGAATCGCAAGCGCGGGCCGCCGGCTGAAATAGAACGGGTCCAGGTAGGGCACAACGGTGCTCAGCGCGTCGTTGCCGCCGCCGAGATACACCACGACAAGGCTGCGACTGCGGGAGCCCTGAGCAAGTGCGACCTCGCTTAGAAACGCGGGGGCGGCAAAGCTGACGGTGAATGCGGCAACACCGTCACGAATGAATTCTCGTCGCCCAAGCTTGGTCATGTGCGAGTGTCCCTCAGACGAACTGGTAGTCGGAGGAGCCGACGATCAGCTTCACCAGGCCCGCAGCCTTGGCGTTGAGTTGCGTGTCCAAACCGGTCCACGCCCCGCCCGCCCCCAGGTACGCCAGCAGCTCGCTGTACTGCGCGAAGTCGTAGGGAGACGGCGACAGCCGCTCCAGGAAGAAGTCCAGCAGGTCATCCGGCCTCCCGCGATGAGGTGCCGCCGCCCGCGCGAGATTGAATCGCTGGTTGGCCGTAAGCGTCGTCGCGAAGTTCATACGCGCGAGCATCGCGCCCGTCGAAAACCATCCTTGTCCCAGATTCCACCCGGCTACGTCTGGCGGCTCGAGCAAGGTTTGCCCCATGTTGGCCAGCGGGGTTCCGGCGGCACCCACCGAAAAGCCGTCCCAGCCGACCTCGCGAATCGCGCGCACGACGAACTCGACGGGCCACGAATAGCGCGCATGGGTCCGTCCGGGATCGAGGAACCACGACGAGCCGAGGATGTACCTGACCACCGGCTTCATCTCCGAGCCGTTGCGGAGATACTCGGCGGCCACCGCCTCGACGAATGCCGGATCGGGCGCGTCCAGTTCGCTGACGAAGAAGTTCCACAGTTTCCGGGCCAGTCGGCGCGCTGTTTCGAGATGAAGCGCAAGCGCCGTGATGAAATCGATGCCGTCCTGCATGCCGTCGGCTGCCGACCGCGCAGGAATCGTCAGCCCGCCGTTGCCGTAAATCGGAAACGTGAACGTCTTGGCCGTCGTATCGTGCTGGTTCGGATTGTAGAAGAACTCGAAATAGGTCGCGGGATCGTTGTTGCGGCCGTCGGTGGCCTTGCGCAGGTTCCAGCCGGTGAACACACGGGCCGCCGCGTACACATCCTCCTCGGTGTAATTGCCCACGCCGAACGTGAACAACTCCATGATCTCGCGGCCGAAATTCTCCTGAGGCTTCCGGCGAAAGTTCGTCAGGCCGTCGAGCCACACGACCATCGCGGGATCTCTTGCGACCTCGATCAGCAGGTTCCGGAAATTGCCGAGGGCATGCTGCCGGAACAGCTCGATCTGACCCTGTGGCCCCGGAAGCTCGCCGGCCTTGAGCGCCATCATCTTGGTGCTCTGGAGGGGCCCGACGCCCCCCGCGACCTTGGTGTACGCCGTCGCGAAATGGTTGTGCCAGAACAGCGCCATCTTCTCCTGGAGCGGGCGCCGGGAATGCACCATCCGGAACAACCATCGCTGGCGGGCATGGTCGATACGGGTGTTCGGCGAGAACTCGCCGCGTACGGTGACCCCCACGTACGCACTCCCGCCGATCTTCGCGTCGACATCGTCGGGCTGCTGCTCGTAGTCGACCAGGTACGCGGCAACGGTGGAGATGGGCGTGTCGGCAAAGCGGAGCACGTCGGCGGCATCGGGGCCGAATGCGGCCCGCCGCAATAGATGGTCGACCTGCCAGTTGTCTAGCGCCATGCAGGATGATTTCCTTGGAGAACTTTGCCCGGGGACGCGGTGCCCTCCGGAACGGACGCCGCCGACCTCCCCTTACGCGGCCGGCGCCGCTTCGAAAACGCCACATTCCGTCGCCGAACTTACGATTCCGAGGGTCAGGGGCTTGTAATCAGCCCTACGCAACCCGCGATTTCGAGTCACGAATTGCGAATCACTAGCGCGACCCGCTCCTTATTCAAGATGACGGCCACTCGAAGAAATCCTACCCCCCCCCAAGCTACTGGATGACGATGGTGCCCTGCAGAGACGTGTTCGTGCTCTGGTTGTGATCGTGAAAGCCGCAGGTTCCAGCGGTGTTGAGGTTGCCCGTCTGACGGCTCTGGCCGGCTGACAGGAATCCGACCTGGTTGATCGCCGGACAGTTCGTGTGCTCCGGGTGCTGGTCCGACGACATATCGTGCGCGATCGTGTCGGTGTTCACGAACGCGACGCGGGAGTCGGCTGAGACCGTCACCGACCGCGGGGACACGCCGTTCGACGTGATCGTGATCGTGGCGCCAGTCGACGGAGCGGGCGTCGGGGTGGGCGTCGGGGTCGGCGAGCTGGGTGTTGAACGACTGTTCCCACCTCCGCAGGACAACGCCGTCAGTACGAGCGCCGTCGCGCAGCAGAGAGAGAGACCGGTCTTGGTGCGCGTCAGAAGAACTCCTTTAACGCCGGCCGTTCACGCCACTGGACGCCGGATCAGCGCTGAACTACTGGAATCAAGATTTCGCCGGAGCCAGCGAGCCCACCACCGCGATTGCAAGGTTCACCGCCAACCCGTACAGCCCGGGGTGAACGCCCCACACCTTGCCCGCGACGACGAAGTCGAAAGGTCCGAAGGCGAGGGATAACGCGACCAACAATCCAGCGGCAAGCCCGGCCAGTGTCGGTCCCGTCTTCAATCCAGGCCAGTGGATGCCGAGCATGAACGCCGGCACGAGTTGCACCAGCACATCGAACTTACGATCGAGCAGCGTGATGAGCGAGGTCTGGTCTTTCAGAAGAATGGCCAATACGGCCAGCGCGCCCAGGATAATCCAGGAACAGCGTCTTCCGATCCGGGTAAGCCCCGCCTCGGGCGCGTCAGGGCGGAGATGGACGCCATAGATGTCCTTGGTGAACATTGAAGATATCGAGAGCATCGCCGAGTCCGCCGTGGACATGAGTGCAGCCAGTACCGCACTGAAGATCAGGACGACCAGGCCGTAGCCGATCACGGAACTTTCCTGGACAATGCGCAGGATCCGTGCCAGCACCTGGTCCGTCTCGGCGCCTTCGAGTCCCGGGACATATGCCAGCGCATAGATGCCTGCGATGCAGGCGACCAACGCGGTTGCAAACGGCAGGAACGCCATGACGGCCATGCTCCGGTTCAACACCCGTCTCGACTTCGAGGCGTAGATCCGTTGGATAGCGTGGGGATAGAGTGCGCCACCCATCCCAACGATCAGGATGTAGCTGAGCCACTGCCGCTGCATGTCCGCGTCGGGCGGCGCCACCCTCTCGAAGTTCGCGGAGGCCGCAATCGTTTCCGTTGCCTCGGAAAGCGGTCCGAACTGTGCGAACAGCAGCGCCAGCAGGACCAGAAACCCCAGGACCAGCACACCGCCCTGAAGGACATCCGTCCATGCGACGGCGCGCATGCCGCCCAGGGTGCCGTAGATCACCATGATCAGCGCCATGCCGAGCACACCGTAGTTGTAGGCCACGTCGCCGAACGGACCGGCAAACCCTTGGAGCAGCCGCCCCATGGTCATGAGCTGTGCCAACAGATAGTTGTTCAGTGCAACGATCATCACGATGGAGGCCAGCAGAGAGAGAGCCGCGGAGCCGAAACGCTCCTGTACGAAGTCCACGGGTGTCACATATCTGCCGTGGCGCGACAACGCGTACAGCTTGGGCGCGAAGATCAGATAGCAGACGATGATGGCCAGCATGTAGTAGACAGCGATGAGCCAGCCGAAGCCCTCTCTGTAGGCCGCACCGGCTACACCGAACACAGTGTTGCCGCTGTACTGGGTCGCGTAGAGCGTCAGGAAGAGCACGAAGAAGCCGAAACCCCGGCCCGCCAGATAAAAATCCCGGAGGGTGTCTTCGCGGCGTGCGTTGTAGCCGATCCAGCCGATTAGCAGCAGGGAACAGAGATAGATGGCGACGAACAACCACGCTCCGATGCCGAATGGTAGACCGTCAGACATCAGTTCGAGTCGTCACTGGTCCAATAGACCCAGGCTGTAAACAGAGAAGTCGCGAACCCCGCACCCAGCGACGCCAGCGACCAGAAAGGAAATCCCCATGCCTGCCGCGTATCAGCTGCCGGCCAGTACCAGGGAATGACCAGCGCAAGCAGGCCGGCGTAGACGAACGCGATCCATGGACGAGGGCTCTTCTCTTTCATTTCATTCATTCGGGAGTGCTCATGAGCGGGCCACCGTCTTTCGCTGAATGGCCGCCAATACTGATCTGCTCCGGCCAATCCGGAGCTGAATGCCGGTCGCTCACGCCGCCTAGCGCCGAATCAGCGGACGGGCGGCCGCCATCAGGGCGAGCACGAGGCCGAACGTGCAGACGATCGTCGCCCCGGTCGGAAGATCGAATAGGACGGAGAAGTACATGCCCAGCATCGAGACGGCAGCGCCCATCACCCACGCGATCGCCAGCCTGGGGCCGATGCGTCCGGAGAACAGCATGCCACCGACCGACGGCACGATGAGATAACAGAAGACCAGGAGCACGCCGGCGATCGCCACTGAACGGGTGACGACGAGGCCAAGCGACGCGTAGAAGAGAAAGTCCCAGAAGCGCACCGAAACGCCCCGGGCCTCCGCCGCCGCCGGGTCCAGGGAGATCTCCAGGAACCGCGCCCTGAAGACGTAGTGAAACAACCCGATCGCGACGTAGATCGCGAAGGTCAACCAGACCTCTGGCCACTGCACCGAGAGGATGTTGCCGACGAGCATGTCCCGGAGATGCTCGGCCTCACCGGTCGCCTGGCTGAGCGTGAGAATCACGGCAGCCGAGGCGACCGCGTACGAAATGCCGATGATCGCTTCCTGCGGAATACGGGCCTTGTGACCTTTGACGACGGCGAAAATCGCCGCGCCGATGAGCGTGAACCCCAGGCTCATCCAGTAGATCATCGAAGACCGCTCGTCATAACCCTGCCACACAGCGATGGCGGCGCCGAGCGCCGCGATCTGCGCGAGCGAGAGGTCGACGAAGATGACCCCCCGTTCGACAACGTGCAAGCCGAGATACGCGTGAATGCCCGCGATGATCAGGCTGGCAACAATCGCAGGAGCCAGAAACTGAAGGATCGCCCACTCCATGTCGCCCTGCTTTACCTTCCCTCGACCGGCTGCAGCGCTCCGGCCAGCAGATTGACGTTGTAGTCGAACAGCTGAATGTAATCGGTCACCTCATCTACCCCGCCGACAGATGGCGCCAGCACGAGGACCTCGCCTCCCTCGACCTGATTGGCGACGGCCTCCGGTGTTCTGAGACTGAAGTACGGCTCGACGACGATGAGGCTGACACCGCCGCTGTTCATCTCGCCGATGAGCTCGATGATGTGCAATGGTGAGGGTGGAATGCCGGGCCTTGGTTCGACGTACCCGATGACCTCGAGCCCGAAGCGCTCCATGAAGTTCGGCCACGAACGGTGATACGTGACGAGCTTCGCGCCCTCGTACGGGGCCATCGTGGCATCCCAGCGCTCTTCGGCGGCTGCGAGACGCCGGTCGAAATCGTCGTAGCGCTCGGCGAAAGAGGCTGTGTCGGCTGGCGAGAGCTCGCTGAGCTTGTCGCGAATGGCCTGGGCGATCAACCGTCCGTTGGCCGGGTCCAGCCAGTAGTGGGGGTTGCCGAGCGGGTGCACATCGCCCATGGCGCGCGTAACCTGGCCGGTTGGAATCTCGAGAATGCGGACGTTCCGCGAGGCGTCGAGATACCCGCTCGCACCGGGCTGAACCTTCGCGTTGCGGCTGCTGGTCACGAGCGGCGGCAGCCAGCCAAGCTCGAGGTCCCGGCCGACCGCGATATACAGATCGGCGCGGTTCACGGCCAGAATGAAGCTTGGTTTCGGGTCGACGAAATGCGGGTCCTGGTAACCCCTCGCGAGGGCGACGACATCCACCCTGTCGCCGCCGACTTCGCGGGTGATTGAGGCGAGATCTTCCGTCGACGTCACCACCCGCAACTGCGCGTTCGCAGTCGTGCCGGCAAGCAGCACCGCCAAGACCGCCGCCGTCGCCGATATTTTGCTACTCATGATGTGTTCCCTCGTCACTAGAACGGGTGCGCGCCGTGGGCGCCGATCGTGAACAACAGCTGAAACAGCAGTTCGTTGGCCACCCGCCGATCGTCACCGTACCGTGTCCGTCGATACTGGCTCCGGATCAGACTGAACTCGCTCGGCGAAAACGTAAGCACGCCTGAAAAGCCCTGATCGCGAATCGCGGCATTGGTGCCACGCTGCGCCCGATCGTACCGCCCGCCAACGAACCATCGCCGCTCGAACTGATAATCGAGCGACCCGTAGAAGCCGAACGCTCGCTGAACGGCAGACATGTCCTCGCGGCGGCTCCACACGAGTTCGGTTCGAGCCGTCAGCGAACGGTAGATCGCACGGCGCAGCGGTCTCCATCGCAGCGTCACGTCCGCCCCGTACAACCGCGTGAGGAAATCACTGCCAAGTTCGTTGTGTCCGCGCGCGTACGAGACACCCGCTTCGACGTTGGTCTGCTCGGTCACGTCGACGTAGCTGCGGACGTGTCCGATCGCGCCGACATCCCGCTTGCGGCTCGACTGGAAGAGCGCTCCGGAATCGCCCCTGAATATTTCGCCGGTCGCTTCGACGAAGACAGGGCCCGCCGGAACGAGGCGACTGACCGATACGCCCGCGTCCTTGATACCGGTGTCTGGTTCGTCGGCGCCGCCGCCGAGGAGGTTGAACATGACCAGCGGCCGGTCGATCCAGGGCAGCGTGTGATTGTGAAAGGCGTTCAACCGGCCGAAGTTCGCTCGCATCTTGCCGACCTTGACCAACAACCCTCCCGGCAGCGCCGGGAAGGTCGCGTAGCCTTCCTCCACTTCGATTCCCTCTTCTCCAAGGGCAAGAAAGAAGTCGGCCCGAGCGTAGGGGTCGACGATCGCCTGAAGACTGACCTCGCTTTCCTGGAGCGTTGCGAACGGCAGGGGCGCGAGGGTGTCGCTTCCACCCTGACTCGAGCCGACAGCGCCAACGAAGTTGCCGACCGCGCCGATGTCGGAGTTGAAAATCCCCTGGGACGTCACCGGTGCGACTGGCGCCGGCGCCACCGGCGCCGGTACGTCGCCGGCGTCGAGGCGCGCTTCGAGCGCGCTCAACCGCTCGGCGTACTGCTGCTGCACCGCTTCGAGCTCCTGCCGCAGCGCCTGCACGTCAGCGGTCTGTGCAGACACAGCGGGGACTGATCCGAGCACCACCGCCGCAAGTATCGACGCGGCACAAGCACGGGTGGAAACAGGTCGCACACGCATGGTCGTCTCCGGGAAAAGGGAATCACGCCCGACGCCTCAGGGCTCAGAACGCTCCAGCGCCTGAGATCCGGGCCTCGAGGCCACGTAATCGCTGATTACGCTTCGACCGGGAACGACGGTGGGGACCGGAGCGGCGGCTGCGCGGCGGGCGCGGACACTGCAGCCGTGAAGAGTTCGACGGACGTGGCCGTGCCGGTGTCAGCCGCCGGCGCGGACATGACGCGCGCCTCGGCCTGCGGCCGGAACGAGCGCGCCAAGTGACAAACAAGGCAGTGCAGCGGGGGCGCATCGGTGGCCGTCGGCGGTCCGCCGATGACATGCGCGGAGGCGTCGTGCTCGACGGCGACGGCCATGCACCCCGCGTCGTGGCAATCGTCCACGTGCGGGGAGACGGCCGAAACGCCCACGCCGGCGAGCGAGATGATCGCGGTTATGGCGATCCGAGAAGCGTGGACGCGAAACCAGCAGAGGCCCTGGCGCGCACCGTGTCAAGACACACGCACGCGCAGCGTGCCCGGGGGGGGCGCAGACCCTCGGGTCCGTCCGTCGACTATTGAGGCCAGCCGCTCTGCGGCAACGCCGGGGTGATGCGCAACGCGTTTTCGTAGTACACCTTCCGCAGCACGTCATCCGGCAGGTCCATCCCGTACAGATTCCAGAATGCATGATAGTTGCGGTAGTAGTCGAAGTACTCGTCGCTCGTCTCGAGCACGCGCCAGTAATAGGGGAATTCCGTGGGCGCGTAGGTGTCCTTCCCGAAGAGGATGCGGTCCTGATACTTGACGAAAAAGTCGTGGGCCGCGCGCGGCTGCCGTCCGAGGTCGTAGAGGATCGCTGCTAACTCGAGTGTCACGTTCGGACTGGAGTCGAGCAGCTCGGCGGCGACACCCAGGTCGTGCGCATGCCAGCCGAAGTGTGCGGAAATGAAGCGCGTCTCGGGGTGCCTCCGGAACAGCTCGTTCCGCTCGGCGGCGAGCGTCTCGAACGTGGTCTCGTTCAGGTACTGACGCCGGTTCGGAAAGAGCGCGAGTTCCAGCCATCGCTCGTTGTGCATGTCCGGCTCGTTGAAGAACTCCTGCGGCTCGGCGGTGTGAATGATGACGGGGATATTCAGCCACCCGGCCGTCTCCCAGATGGGCGCAAGCTCGGGGTCGGTGATCTTCAGGCGCGTGCCATCCTGCTTGAGCGTGTCCATGCCCGTCTGCTTGAAGATCTTGAAGCCGATGGCGCCGTTTCTGACGTCCTCTTCCAGCTGCGCCGCGGCCCTCCGGCCGTAGCCGGCCTCCACGTCGCGGAACCGATCCAACCCGTTGGCGAACACAGTGAACCGGTCCGCGTACCTCGTGCTCCGGATGAAATCAATCCGCTCCTTCAACTCGCTGCCGAACCCACCACTCAGGTTGTTCAGGACGCGGATATTCATCGCGTCCATTTCCTGCACGAGCCGGTCGATCGTCTCCGGCGTCGGTCCCGTGTGACTGTGAATGTCGACGACCGGAAACTTGGCCTTCGGCACGGGGTGCTCCTCGACGACGAGCGCGGACTGCGGCCGGTAGTCGACAATGCTCGGTGGCGGCGCCTCCGGTGCCTGGCACTGCCCCACACGCACGAGCGTCGTGCCCGGCGGGCACTCTTCCCCGGGCTGAATCGGGATTCGACCGCGCCCGCCCCCACGCCCACCGCGCCCGGCGGGTCCCTGGGCCGCAGCGAGCGCCGCGGCGAGCACGAGGATCGACACAACCAGCCAAAGGCTCTGCCCTCGATATACCGGCAGAGCCCTTGCCTGGTTTGACGGTATCTCCTTGGCGCGCTTCGCGCGCCTAGGACCGCTATGCGGTTCCCGCGCAACGGGTACAAGATTCCCGTGAGAAGCCGCATAACGGTCCTGAACAGCGCGCCGCATAAACGGAAGCCTCATGGCGACAACGTTACCGCAAGATAGTCGCGGCGCAAAGGACGCCGGGGGTCAACTGCCACGGATGGTCTGGAGGTACTTCGCGAGCAGATCCTCGTAGGGCCCGTCGTACGCTCGCACGTATGCGGCGAGCTTGGCCACGTCGTCGGCGGGCAGCACGAGGCGCTCGCGCATCGCAACCTGGTACTGCGCGAAGACGGCGGCAAACAGGGCCACCTCATCGGTCGGGTTGCGGGAGAGGTAGCCGTCAAGGACCGGCAGCGCCTCCTCGTACCGTCCGGTCATGAGGAATGCCGACATGAGCCGCTGGCCGATCTCGTCATCGTCCGGCATGCGTTCGTACGCGGGCTTCAGCACGTCGATCACCGAAGCCGGCTGGCCATCTCGCAGCCGCGCGTCCGCCACCAACGTGTAGGCGAACAGAGGCCTGGGCTGGTCGCCAAGCGCTATCTGCCACACACCGGCCGCATCGCGATCGCGGCCCGCGGCCGCGAACGCGGCGCCCAGGTAGAACGAGGCGGCGAAGAATTCGCGACGGGGTCCCGCGGCCAGTTCGAGCTGCGTCGCCGCCTGACTGAGCTGCCCCTTGAAGTACCAGTCGAGACCCTTGAGGAACGCGGCCACCGCCTGATCCCCGCCGAGCAGCGCATCGATGGCGGCAGTTCCGAATCGCCCTTCTCTCGCATCCCCGAGCGGGCCCTCCATGCCCGGAAACTGTTCCTCGGCAGAGTCCAGGAGGCTTTCGAGGACCTCAGAAGTCATCGCCACCCGTGGATCGAACTCGGCGATCGCTCCCCACATGAACGGCGACGGCTCGCCTGCGGACGTGGCCTCGGGCGGGTCGAGAATGAAGGGGCGCACCAGCACGCCAGCGACGTTGCCATCCCGCAGTACCCGCGCGCGCGCGACGTACCGGCCCGCGGGCAGCAGCGTCGGCGACAACACACCGTGGACGGTCCGTAGCGTCGGTTCATCGCCGGCGAGCACCTCCGCCGGTCCCGTGAGCAGCGCGGGGGAATCCCGGTCCTCGGCGATCTCGACATTCACCGTTGCGCCGTCGAGCACGTCGGAGGATGTCGAGTACATCTCCAGGAACGCACCGACCTCGCCTCGGACGTGGGGCTCGACGCCTGGCCGTATTCGTCGTGCGGAGTCAAGGGAGCTGTCGCCGATCAGCAGATCGCCGATCGCAAACTCCTCACCCCCGAGCTTCCAGGCGCTGACTTCCCGTATCACGCCGCCGCGGCGCCCAGACGAGTCGACCACGCCGAAGCGCAGCGAGTAATTCCCCGGATCCACCACAATCTCGCCAAGGTATTCGCGCGGCGCGTTGGCAAGTCCGTTCGGCACAGACAACATGTGCTTGTCGATGTTGCCCGCGACAACGCTGCCCTCGCTGTCGAGAAGAACGAACCCGACGGTGAACTCCTCCGGCTCGCCGCCCGGCTGACCGACCTCGGCGGCGAGAACGATCCGGGCCTTGTCGCTGGCACTATCCTTCTGCGTGAACGTCGTGATCCGCAACGGCACTTCCGCGACGCCGAACGGCGATTTCAGCGCATCGATCAGTGTCTCCTCGGCGCTGCGCCGGTCCGTCGTCGGCGACGACAGGACGAACGCCCTGCGCGACCGGACCGTGACGTTGCGCCGCCGGACCTCGACGTCGATCCGATGGGCTTCCCCGTCGCGATCGCCTGGCACCTGCTCCACGCCGAGCATGTAGTAGTGGAGCATGTCCCCGGCCAGGCGCTCGAACACCCCGTCACCGGTGCCAATGATGTTGTAGAGCGAGCCCCGGGAGCCGGAGGCGAGATCCGCGAGACCAGACACCTCCATGTCTCGGTCTTGGGACACGGTTGGCCCCAGTTCACTCATCGTAATGTCGCCCCGCGCCACATCCATCACCAGCACGTTGATCGTGACCCGGGCCACTGCCGCGGCACGAATGAGAGGCTCAAGCTCGCTCGGACTCTCGACGATCAGTGATTCCGACATCAGGATGAGCGTCTTCGGCCCCTCGATGACCGACAGCGCAAGCAGGAGGTCGTGCAGGCCGCGCAGCGAATCCCTGGTCCTCTGCCGTATATCGCGCGCCATCGCGCTGCTTTCGCTCAACACGGTGCTCTCGCAGTTCTGGAGCTCAAAACCCCTCGCGCCCGCGCACTCGCGCCTGACCACATCATTGAAGGCGACAACGTCCTGTCTCTCTGTAATCGCGATCGCCTCGTACAGCCCGATGTTCATCGTCCCCGGGAACCACTGCTGGCTCCCGACGACGCGCTCCATGGCGAGTTTGAGCCGGAGATGATCGGAGGTAAACGCCACCTGAACGCCAGGCTCGGGGTAGGCGACGAACGCCACGCGATCGGCGGGACTGAGCCGATCCAGGAACCTGGCCACCGAGGCCAGTAACGGACGCGCCGCGCCGAACCGGATACCAAGCTGATCGACAGCGAGCACTATCTGACGCCCGTTGGTCGGCCGCAGGTTCGTCGTGTACAGCGTCTCGAACGGATCCGCCGCCTCCCGGCGCGCGGCCTCCACGTCGACCTTCACCTGCTCGGCAGAGACGACCCGCCGCTCTTCGCCGTCGATCTCCACGACGAACTCGGGCGCCAGGAGATCCTCGATCGGCCGGCCGTCGCGGCCCACCACCGACACGTCGACGGCAATCAGATCGACGCCGGTTCGAAAGGTCGGACCCTGCTCGGGGGTCTCCGTCTGCGACTGGCCGGCCGGCGATGCCGCGGCGACAGTCGAAATCACGACGACGGCGAACAGCTTCTTCATGGGGTTCTCCAGGCTCCCAAGATGACAGAACAACGCGAGCAAAAACGCAAGTCTCTTCTGCACGGCTGGGGGATCAGCCGAACGCGGGGCTGATTCCAGGAATCGTGCAGCACTTTCAGGCCGAAAACAGCGTCCACCAGACCATCGCCGCCGTCAGCAGCACCGCCGCGCCGAACGCCGGATATGCGACGAGCGACGCCACGAGCAGGACGGCAATCGTGAACGCGAACGCGAGCGGCCCGAGCGGCCACAGCAGCGCGAGACCGACCCGCGCCGCGGGCCGCGCGTCGATCCCGAGGAGGCCCCACACGACTCCCGCGACGTACACGGCGCATCCCAGACCCCACAACCCGAGTCCCACCGAGCCCACCCGCGCATCTTACCTGCTACACTGGCTAGGTTTCCCGGCTGAGCCTGCCTGCTTGGCACTGCGTTTCGCGTTACCTTCTGACCGCGTGATCAACGACGCGCACTGCCACTTTTTTTCAACCGCCTTTTTCGGCGCACTCGCGCGCCAGCGGGTGGGGACCGACCTGAAGGTCCGCCCCGGCGACCTCTGCCGGGAACTCGGGTGGGACGACCCGGGGACAGCCGAAGCGCTCGCGGATCGCTGGGTACAGGAGATGGACGCCTGCGGTGTGCAGCGTGCGACGCTGATCGCCAGCGTCCCAGGCGACGAGACGTCCGTCGCCGTGGCCGCCGCGCGCCATCCCTCGAGAATCGTCGGATTCTTCATGCTCGATCCGGCGGCGGCCGACGCGGCGGCGCGGGCGCGCCACGCCCTGACCGACCAGGGCCTGAAGGGGCTCTGCCTCTTTCCGGCCATGCATCACGTACCGCTCGATGACGACCGCACGCTGCGCGTGGTCGAGGCCGCCGCATCCTGCCCCGGCGCCGCCGTCTTCGTCCACTGCGGGGTGCTCTCGGTCGGCGTGCGCGGGAAGCTTGGCCTCCCGAGTCCATTCGACCTCCGGCTGGGTGATCCGCTTGCCGTGTCGCGCCTCGCGCTGACGTTTCCGCACGTGCCGTTCGTCATCCCGCACTTCGGCGCGGGACTGCTGCGTGAGGCGCTGATGGCCGCCGACGCCTGTGCCAACGTCCACTTCGACACCTCCAGCTCGAACGGCTGGGTGACGTACACGCCCGGTTTGACCCTCGACGCGGTCTTCACTGCCGCGCTTGCCGTCGCGGGCCCCTCCAGGTTGTTGTTTGGCAGCGACTCCTCGTTCTTCCCGCGCGGCTGGCAGCGGGGGATCCACGCGCAGCAGGCACAGATCCTCGACCACATCGGCGTCGGCTCGTCAGAGGCTGCACTGATTTTTGGCGGTAACTTTGACCGGTTGTTTCCTCTGTAGGGCGAAGGTCGCATTTGCCCTTTCCCCTTGTGACCCAGAAGAGGACGTATGAAAGCCATCGTCGTTCGTGAGTTCGGACCCGCGGAAGTCATGACGCTCGAGGAGGTGCCCAACCCGTCGCCGGGGCCGGGGCAGGTTCTCGTGCGCGTCAAAGCCGTGGGTGTCAATCCGGTGGAGGTGTACATCCGTTCCGGCACCTACGGGCGCAAGCCGAACCTGCCCTACACGCCCGGCACTGACGTCGCGGGGAGCGTCGACGCGGTTGGAGCCGGCGTCACGCGCGTGAAGAAGGGCGACCGCGTGTACGGGAACGGCACGGCCGATGGGCACGGCGGGTACGCCGAGGCGACGGTCTGCGACCAGTCGCAGGTCCATCCGCTGCCGGACCAGATCTCGTTTGCCCAGGGCGCGGCGATGGGCGTGCCGTACAGCACTGCGTGGCGCGCCCTCTTTTTCCGGGCGCATGCGCGTCCAGGAGAAACGGTCCTCGTCCATGGCGCGAGCGGTGGCGTCGGCATTGCCGCCATCCAGATCGCACGGGCCTATGGGCTGCGAGTGATTGGGACCGCCGGGACCGAGAAGGGCATTGCGCTGGTGCGCAAGCAGGGTGCGCACGAGGTGCTCGACCACGGCGACGCCGACTACATGAGCCGGATCATGCCGCTGACGAGCGGGCGGGGCGTGGACGTGATTCTCGAAATGCTCGCCAACGTCAACCTCGACCGTGACCTCGAGGTGCTGGCGCTCCATGGACGCGTGATGGTCGTCGGCAATCGCGGTCGCGTCGAGATCGATCCGCGCAAGATGATGGGCAAGGACGGGACGATCCTGGGGATGACCATGTTCAATGCGACGGCGGAGGAGCAGCGCGCGATCCAGGCCGCGCTCGTGGCTGGCCTCGAGAACGGGACGCTGAATCCGGTGATCGGGCGGGAACTCCCGCTTGCACAGGCCGCGCAGGCGCACGGCGCCGTCATGCAGGCAGGGGCGTTCGGAAAGATCGTGTTGACGCCTGACTAGCTCTCGACGCGTCACGGGGACGATAGGAAGGGGAACGACCGGAAAATGCTACACAACCCGCGGGAAACCGCTCCCCGCACGGCCCGAATGTCACTGCCACGCCGGTTTACTCGGTGGAACGATCGTTGCTAAGCTCCACTACATGCGTCCAGCACTGATACCGCTACTGGTCCTCCTGGCTGCGTCCATCACCGTCGCCCAGCAACCGACGTTCCGGACCGGCACACAGATCGTGTCGGTGGTGACGACGGTCACCGATTCGGAGGGCCGGCTCGTCCCCGGACTGGAGCGGGAGGCGTTCACGATACTCGACGACGGCGACCCGCAGGAGATCACGTTCTTTCAGAACGAGGTGCAGCCGTTCACGGTGGTCGTCATGATGGATTACAGCGCGAGCATGACGGCAAATCTCGACCGGCTCGAGGCAGCGGCCGAGCAGTTCGTCATACGGATGCTGCCGGAGGACAAGGGCCAGGTCGGATCCTTCAGCGACAAAATCCAGTTCAGCGGCACGTTCACGAGCGATCGCGATGACCTGATCTTCGCTCTCGACGACCTGCAGTTCGGCAATCCGACCCGGCTCTGGGACGCGATCGACGCCAGCATCGTCATGCTGCAGGGTGTGGAGGGGCGCAAGGTTGTCCTGGGGTTCACCGATGGGGACGACACGGCCAGCCGCCTCGGGATGGGCGACGTCCTCGATCGCGCCCGCGACGAAGAGACGATGATCTACGCCATCGGCCTCGAGTCCGAGTACTTCAACGGCCAGCGCCGGGTCCGAACGCGGCCCGACCGCGGGCTGCGCAGGCTGGCGCGGGAGACCGGCGGCGGATACTTCGAGCTGGAAGAAACCGACGAGCTTGGACCGACGTTCACTCGCGTGTCGCAGGAGCTGCACAGCCAGTACACGCTCGGCTTCACGCCGGAGACGCTCGACGGACGTGAGCACGACCTGGAAGTCCGGATGAACCAGCGCGGCATGAACGCCCGGGCGCGCACGAGCTACATCGCCTCGCCGGAACGCCTGCAGTCCACCGATTGACGCGCGCACACCTCGGGCACTAGGCACTACCGGTTTCATAACCTCCGGGCGGGTCCGGACCGCGGACAGCCCCATTCGTGCTCGGCGCCAAAAACACTCGTCACGTGGGAGGCGCCTGCGGCGCGAACGGGGCGGCCCCGTCCGCCGCCACCCGCGACGAGGTGATGAAACCGATTGAGCCGCTGACCTTGCGCGGCGTCGTCTAACTTTCGCCGCGAAACACACCTAGATCCGTGCTGGCTGCCGGGCGGTTTCCTGGCTCATGAAGGGAGTGTTTGGTGGACCAGCGAGGAGGCCCAGTCAGTTCGTCTCAGGCATCGTGCGCCCGTCAGGGTGGGACTGCCGATACGGGTTAAGCAGCTTTCTGTTGTCCGTAGCGGCCGGGCTGTTTTCGAGTTGCTCGCTAGAGAAAGACCGTGCGATCTGCGTTTGCACACATCTCGGCTTGGATTTTCGGGCTGATATATTTTCCGCCCAAGGCTTTGCTGAGTTCTTCCCCGACCCCACGGGCCGAGCAGCAGAGCCCTCAGCCATAGACCGGTATGCCGTTTTCCTTCGCGTAATTGATCAGATCGATCAGCGGTGGCAATCCGACGCCCTGAATATTCTTCGCAATCGTCGGGTTTAGCATCACAACCGAATCGCCCATCAGCGAGATCGAAACATCATGACCCGCCTCTTTTGCGCCCTTCGCGTGCAAAAACGCAAGCGTCGCCTTTGTCGGGTCTTCCGAACCACTGGTCGCCGTAACATGAAATTTCATCGTCTGCTCCCCTAAAGCCCGGCGGTCTCGTTCCGAGCAGCGTATTCCAACCGCTAGACCGCGGCAAGCGCTTTCCCGAACCCCGGCAGTTTCGAGGGAGTATTTTCGGGACGGCCGCTCAGTCCGTCGGCACCAGCCGCCGCAGTTCCTCGAACCAGATCCGGACGAGGATGACACGCGCCGGCGCCACGTCCGGCGAGTCGTCGTCATTTGGCAAAGCGCGAATTCACCCGTTCCCGTATTGTTTCGAGTTCGGCCTTGAAGCTGGTCGGAATAAAGCCTTCCAATTCGTCGCGGGCAGCCCTCATCCGTGCGAACACGGTGTCGTGGACCTCGGCCGCGGGGACGTTCGAAAGGAAAGTCTTCAGAATCTCTAGGAAAGACCCAGAACAGGCCTGATCTGCGTCACAACGGCAGGGGCTAGGAAGGATTTTGAGTCCGGTGCGTTTGCCAGTGCGGACGTCGCGGCTTCAGGGGGCGGGTGGCCGCGGACGGGGCCGCCCCGTTCGCGCCGCAGGCGCCTCTCACGTGACGAGTGTTCTTGGCGCCGAGCACCCGCCCACGCCCCTACTCCACGAAGACGTACGCCGCTCCCGACTGCCCGGCGTCGTTGTCGTTCTGGTTGCCGTTGACGCCTGTCGCGGCACCGCTCTCCATGCGCGCACCCACGACGACCGTCCTGCCGTCGCCGCTGATCGCCACCGAAGTTCCGAACTCGTCGAACGTATCGGCGTTCGACGCCTTGATGTAGGAGCGCTGGCTCCACGTCGTGCCGGTGCGCGCGAAGAAGTACGCGGCGCCGGCTTCCAGGGCGGAGTTGTCGTCCTCTCGTCCGTTGAGACTCCTGGTGGAGCTGTCCTCCATCGGCGCGCCGACGATCAGCCTGCTGCCGTCGCCGCTCAACGCCAGGCGCGCGCCAAACCAGTCCTCCAGGTCTGGATTCGACGCCTTGACGAACGCCTGCTCGGTCCAGGTATCGCCGCTGCGAACCCAGACGTAGGCGGCCCCCGCCGAGCCGGCGGCCAGGTGCTCCGGAAACGTTTCGACGTCGCACCCTGAGGGATTAACGCCGCCGTTCAGGCAGGCTTCGTCGCCCGCGCCGGCCGCGGTCGTGTTGCCGTCGGCGCTGATGGCCACGGCGTATCCAAGCGCGTCGTTTCGCTGCGATCTCGAGCCTTTGAAATATCCCGTCTGCGTCCAGGTGTCGCCGGTGCGTTCGAAGGCGTAAATCGCGCCGGTCCCCGGGAGGTCGTTGTCATTGGGCTGGTTCACCCCTTTGCCGGAACCGTCTTCGTCGTAGCCGGCCACCGCCATCGTGTTGCCGTCGGCGCTCAAGCCGACGCCGTAGCCGAACAGATCGCCGCCGCCGTGGTTCCCGCTCTTGACGTAGGCCTGCTGCGCCCACTGGTCGCCGGTCTTCGTGAACACGTAGACGGCGCCGGCCCCGGACGCCGAATCGTCGGTCTGCACGCCGTTGACGCCCATGCTGCTGCTGTCTTCGGACACGGATCCAGCAGCCAGCGTGTTGCCGTCGGCGCTCAGCGCGACGGAGAAACCAAACTGGTCGCCCTCGACATCGTCACCCTCGCCCTTCCGCCCCGTGTTGGACGCCTTGACGTAGGCCTGCTGCGTCCAGGTATCCCCCGCGCGGGTGAAGACGTAGACGGCGCCGGCCTGCGGGATCGAGTTGTCATCCTGGTCGCCGTTCACGCCGGTTGCCCCGCTTGCCTCCCACGGCGCGGCCACGGCCAGCGTGTTCCCGTCGCCGCTCAACGCGAGGCTGAGTCCGAACATGTCACTCTGTCCCGTATTGGACGCCTTGATGTAGGCCTGCTGCGTCCAGTCGTCGCTGCTGCGCACGTAGACGTACACGGCGCCCGAGTTGTGCAGCGAATTGTCGTCCTCGTCGCCGTCGGTGCCGCGAGCGGCGCTGCTCTCGTGCGGCGCGCCGACCGCCATGGTGTTGCCATCGCCGCTGATCGCCAGCGCGTTTCCGATGTGCCCGGGCAGCGAGCCGCCGCAGGCGAAATGGTCGGACCCGTCCGTGTTCGACGCCTTGAGATAGGCAAGCTGCCTCATTCGCGTCGCGGACGCACCGGGAGCCTGCGCCTCCGGCGCTGCTGTCGTCCCGTGCACGATGCCGGCAACAACCGCCAAGCCAACCGACAGCACCATCAGCCGCGTTCCGACCGTCATGGGCACGTCCTCGCTTCGTATGGGTTACAGGTGCGCAAGAATCTGTCACCCCGGTCCACGCGTGTCAAGCGCGCCGTCCGAGGTTCATGTTCTACGTGACGATCGGCAGTTTCGTCTAGGATCCTTACGTGTCCTGCAATCGAACGACGTGTGTCCGCGGGGCGCTGGTTGTCGGGCTCCTGCTCGTCCCGTGTGCGGCCGCCCGCGCGGCGGCTCAGGACTTCGACCTCGAAGCCGTCCGCGCCTCGAAGCGTCTCGAGGCCGTCCGCGTGGCCGAACCGATTACGGTCGACGGTGTGCCGGACGAGCCGGCCTGGCAGCTCGCTGAACCGGCGGTCGATTTCCTCCAGCAGTTTCCAGACGAGTTCGCCCCCGCGACAGAGCGAAGCGAGGTCTGGTTCCTCTACGACGACGAGATGTTGTACGTGGGCGGCATGCTGTACGACGCCGAACCGGAGCGCCTGGTCATCGACGAGCTGACGCGCGACTTCGACAGTTTCTTCAGCGATTCCTTCATGGTCCTCGTTGATACGTTCCTCGACCAGCGCACCGGCTACGGTTTCTGGGTCAGTGCGGGCGGCGCCCGTCGCGACGTGCAGGCGTTCGACAACAGGCGCAACGATGCCAACTGGGACGGTGTCTGGCTCTCCGACGCGGCGGTTCGCGAGGATGGGTGGAGCTTCGAGCTCGCCATCCCGTTCAAGACGCTTCGCTTCCCCGACACCAGCGCGCAGGAGTGGGGCCTCAACATGCTGCGCATCATCAACCGGAAGAACGAATTCGCGCTGTGGTCCCCGGTGCCGCGTGAGTTCAACCACTACTCGGTGAGCTTCGCGGGAATCCTGACCGGCATCGATCAGGTCGCCAGCGGCCACGACCTCCGGGTCACACCGTTCACGACCGCGCGGTTCGACAACGGAACGGCGGTCGCGCCAGGCTGGGGCGGCGAGGGTGACGGGGGCGTGGACCTGAAGTGGGGTATCACGTCGTCGATGCTGCTGGACGCCAGCTATCGAACGGATTTCTCGCAGGTCGAGGCGGATACGCAGCAGATCAACCTCACCCGCTTCAGCCTGTTCTTTCCCGAGAAGCGCCAGTTCTTTCTCGAGGGCCCGGCACGTTTCCAGGTCGGCCTTGCGGACATCGAGAGTCGGCGGCGCTACCTGGTGCCCTTCTTCAGCCGGCGGATCGGCCTCTCGTCGGCCGGCCAGCCGATCCCGGTCATCGGCGGTCTGCGCCTCACGGGCCAGGCCGGTCTCCAAAGCGTCGGTTTGCTGACCATGCAGACCGACGAGTCCGACGACGGTCCGGGCGCCAACTTCACTGCCGCGCGCCTGACGCGACAGGTCGCGGACACGGCGTCGGTCGGGGCGTTCTATTTCGGACGGGAAACAACCGGCTCCGGCAACTTCAACCGCGTGGCGGGACTCGAGGCGCGGTTCGCGCCGCTGCAGGCGCTGGAGATGGAGGCCTTTGCCATGCGCAGCGAGACCACGGGCGAGGCGGGCGACTGGGCGGGGCGCACGAGCATGCGCATCGATACCAACGCCCATCGGGCGCGCCTGGGGCTCGTGCACGTCGGCGAGGCGTTTCGCCACGACCTGGGCTTCGTCAGACGACGCGGCGCCGCCACCGCGTTCGGGGACTACGAACGCATCCTGAGGCCGGCCGATCCTGGCGCGCTCCTGCGCGAACACGGCCTGGGGGTCTCCTTCGACGCGACGAGCGACGACCGATACGAGCGGTCGCTGACCCGCGTCGGGAGCGCCACGTACCGCATGTCGTTCCGGGACGGCGGCTCGCTGAGCGTCAGCGCCAACAGCACGTACGAACGGCTCGATGCGCCGTTCCGTGTCGGTTCCGGCCTGCGTGTTTCACCCGGCGAATACGCCTTCGAGACCGGCAGCTTCAACTACCGCTCGAATCCGAGCGCGGCGGTATCGGGCAGCATCGGCCTCGAAGCCGGCGAGTACTGGAACGGCACACAACGGGTCGCGAGCGGCAGCGTGCGGTTCCGGCTGAACGAGCACATCGCCGCAAGCGCGAGCCTGGCGCGCAATAGTATCGACCTCCCACAGGGATCGTTCGCCGCGAGCCTGGCGGGACTTCGGATCGACTGGTCGTTTACACCGCAGATGTTCCTCAACGCGTTCATCCAGTACAACGGCGAGACCGACTCCTGGCTGTCGAACACCCGGTTCAACCTCATCCATCGCCCCCTGAGCGACATCTACGTCGTCTGGAACGAGACGCGGTCGCCGACGGACACGCGGCGTGCGGTCATGCTCAAGTACACGCACCTCGTCGCGTTCTAAGGCTGGAACTCATGCTCGCCGTCGTAGGCCTGCCGCAGGAAGCCCTCCGCGGTCCGCGCGCCGATCTTCGGGTCGAAATCCTTGGTCGGCGCGGCCTTCAGCACCTCGTCGATGGTGCGCCCCTGCTTGGCCATGGCCTCCAGCCGCTGGTTGATCGTCGCCCACATTTCGTGGGCCGCCCGCAGTTCGGTCTTGGTGGCCACGGGGCCGTGTCCGGGGATGACGCGTGTCTGCGCGTTCCCGATCTTCTCCACCCGCTCGAGGCTCGCGGCCATGCCCGCGAGCGACCCGCCCACGGTGAAGTCCACGACGGGGTACCGCTCGAGGAAGAGGAGGTCACCGGTGTGAACGACGTTGGCCCCCGGGAAGAACACGTACGCGTCTCCATCGGTGTGCGACAGCGGCACGTGGGTGTATTCGAGGGCTTCCTGGCCGAAAGAGAGCTTGCCGCCTGAGGAGAAGGTCTCGGTCGGCTGCCCGGCCGGGCCGAGCGGTTCCAGGGTACGTCCGAAGGTAGTGGACTCGATGCGCTCGCCAAGCCGCTTCTTGACGTTCTCGTGGGCGATGATCCGCACCTTGTTCTTGCCGAGAAACTCGTTACTGCCGACGTGGTCGAAGTGGTAGTGAGTGTTGAAGAGCACCTGCACGCGGCGACCGTCGATGTCGGCAATAGCCTTCGCGAGGTCGGCGGCACGGTTGGCGAGCCCGCCATCCACCATCAGCAACCCGTCGGCGCCGACGACCAGCGCCACGTTGCCTCCCGCCCCCGCCAGCACGACGAGCCGATCGGTCAGCTTCGTGGCGGTGATGGGCGTTGGAGCCGGTCCGGCCTGGCCGAAGACGGTGGAGCTGACGGTGAGGCCCGCAGCGCCGCCAACGAGCGCGCGAATGAACTCGCGGCGATTCGACTCGAACATGTCTCCCTCCTTCGAACGATTCGTGGGTAGACGCGCCCGGCGGCCGGACCTCTCCTCCCGGAGTATTCATACGGGCCAGCCGAACACCGGGGGCGAGCGCCATGACCCTCTTGGGCAGCGAAACCAGAACCCGGCTGGATCATAGGGGGTTTCAGCGCAGGGGAGCCGTCACGTTGAGTAGGGCCTCACGGCGCGGCCTCACGCGGCTGGCTATTTTCTTGTAATTCTCTTGATCTGGCCAGGCTCGGTCGTGTCCGCCATGTACACAGCGCCGGTTCCCGAATCAAGGACGATGTTGTGCGGCCGGGCTTCCAGATCTCCGATCTTTTCCAGAACCGCCCCATCCTGGAGGACCCAGATCGCATTGCCATCCGTGTCCCCGATGTAGACGGTATCGTCACCGCCGATCGTGATTCCCGTCGGTCTCATGATGCCGAGATCGGACCATATTTCTAAGAGATCTCCATCCTGATCGAAAATCTGGATGCGGGGGTCTGCTGCTTCGCGCTGCCAGTCCAGGACGAGCAGGCGGCCTCTCGAGTCGATCCGGACCGCGTGCGGAGTATTGAATTCGTCCCGCCCTGTTCCCTGGACCCCGCCGATGATCCGGACGAAAGATCTATCTGCTGAAAAGTGCACGATGCGTGAATTGCCATAGCCGTCCGCCACGAAGATATCGCCGTTGGGAGCGACAACGACGTCGGTGGGACGATTGAAGGCAGTCCTCGAGTCGTTATTCCCCGTAACGCCTTTCGTTCCCAGAGCCAGAAGTTGTTCTCCGTCCATCGTGAACTTGTAGACCATGTGGTCCGCAGTGTCGGTGATCCAGACGAAACCTTCGTCGTCCACGTCGACGCTGTGTATGTCCGGAAACAGGCCGCTACCCCAACTATCCTGGAGTTCTCCCTCGCGGTTAAAGATGAGAACCGGCGGCTGGGCGCGGCGCAGCACCAGAATCGACCCCTCCCCGTCGGCAGCAACCGAAACTGTGTCGCCCCAATTGGCTTCATTCAGAGGCGGTGCAGCAAAGCTCACGACGTCGAAATTGCCGTTCGATGTCTGAGCCCACAGGCCGGGCGCCAGGGCGACGACGGCTAGGAACGAAGAGATGAGTCTATGCATTAAAAGTCCTCCCTAGATAGATGGCCGCGATGTTCGGGTGGTTCAGTGAGGCGAGGACTTCGGCTTCGCGCTGAAACCGCGCGAGGCGCTCCGGGTCGGCCGCGAGTGTAGACGGCAGCACCTGCACCGCCACGTCACGCTTCAGCTTCGTGTCGGTCGCCCGGTACACCTCGCTCATCCCGCCCTCGCCGATCTGGGCGGTGATCTCATACGGGCCGAGGCGGGTGCCGGAAGCGAGGGCCATGCGGCTCAGTCGTGTGGGGGAATTCTACGCTACGGCGCTTCTCGCAGGCGGCATCCAGCAGGCAGCGCCGTCATGTGCGGAGAAAAAGCCGTTCTTCAAAAACGGCAAGGATCAAAGGCGGGCCCATGGCTTTGTTCGGAGTCACATGACGGCGTTGACTGCGATGCAGTCAGTTGGACGACTTCAATCGGACGACGGCCTGGGCAGATTCTGCAGCTTCTCGCGGTAATCAGGGTAGAGCGTCTCGGCGCCGCCCCTGATCGCTTCGAGCGGCAGTCCCAGCTTCTTCGCGGTGTCGGCGATGTAGGGGTTCTGGCCCGGCAGGAAGTGGGGAAACCCCTCGGCGACGTTCTCCACGCCGACCGTGCAGGGGAAGTACGGCAGCTCCTGGTGCACGTTTCGCCGGAGGCTGATCGACTGCAGGTGCGGCTCTTCCATGTACACCGGATCCTCGAGGAGCGTCGTCACGGTCAGGAGATCGCCGTCCAACATGAGGTATTCGGTCACCGTTGCTTTTTCGCTGAACAGCGCCGTATTGGCGCGGATGTAACTCTCTTTCAGATGCGTGGTCGTGATCACGAGCGTGTGTCCGTCGAACGTGGCCGTGGAGAACCCGGCCCACGTGTGGGGCGCCCATTCGGGCGGGTGCGGCCGGCCGTCCATGTAGATCGGACGGTCCGGCGCGCGAAAGAATTGCACGTGATAGGCGACGAGGTCGCGCGAGATGGGATCGTTCTCCTTGGTGATGCGCAGGCCACCGCCGTAATACCAGTTGTAGATGCCGGGATGCGGCCTGCACACGAATTCCGGGATCGACCAGTCCGAGATGTCACCCGTGTCGGCGCGCATGCGACCCGCCGCGTTGAAGGGCAGTCCGGAGTAATCGTAGAGCTCGGCCGTGTAGCCGATCTCGTGGGGGACCCGCCCGGCAAAGGGGACCTCGCCGCCCACCGCCGTCCACTCGCCGCTGAAGTCGGTTGTCTGGTGCGACGTGTTGAAAGACGCCTGGGCGAACGCAGGGACACCGACCGCCGTCGTGATCAGGAGGCAGCCGAGGGCGGCGACCATGGGGCGACCAATACGATGCATGAAACCCTCCGGCTCGAGTTGAGTTGCGCCAAGGGTAGCCTCAGCCACATCGGGGCGTCAACGCCCGCTTCACGTTCGTGTCCGTCGCGCGGTACATGTCAGGTGTCGGATTCCTCCTCGACGATGCCCTGCTCGAAGCCGGCGGCAGCGAGCGCCGACCGGCAATACTGCGCCTGACCGACGATGACGTAGAACATGGCCCCGTAGCGCGGCGAGCCGAGCAGCGTGCGGCTGAACTGCTCCACCTGCACGACGTAATCGACGCCTCGGTCCGTGAGCAGCCCTTCGACCCGGCGGGCCTCGTCGAGCGTCCGGGCAATGAAGACCTCAATCAGGTCCCGGTCTGCCAATGTTTCCGATTCGACGCGGGCCACAACGGTGTGCAGTCTACAGTGACCTGGGAAGGGTTGTCTGGTTCATCGGCACGAGGACGGGCCGCCGAGAAGCCTAGTCCACATACGGGTTGGGTGGCACGATCCCGTTGACGCGCGCGTAGACAGTCAGCGCGCCGCGATGGTGCGCCGTGTGGTCGGAAATGCCACTCACGATCGCCATGCGGGGCGCGTCGCCCATGATCGGCCCGGCCGCGATCGGAGCCATCAGTTCCGCGTCGCTCTTGGTGGACAGCGTGGCCCTGGCGGCGGCCACCGCCTTCGTGAACCACGCCCGCGCTGCGGTCAGCGACGTGCAGGCCTCGATCGCCTTGGCGTGCGCCTGGAAGTCGGTGTCAAAACCTTCCGGCCGAAACACGCCTTCGATGAACCAGTCGATCGTCTGGGCCGCGTGGGCCACTTGCTGCGCGGCGCTCATCATGCCTGGCGCGGGCCTGACACCCGAGTGCTCCTCGGAGAGGGCGCGCGTGGAGCGGTTGAAGAACTGCTCAGTGCTCTTGAGTTCGGTGACGGCCAGGTCTGCAAGTGAGATTGACATTGGGATCCTCCTGAGTCGTGCGCGGATTCCTTGGGAGATCCTGGCATCTTTCGCCGGCGCACTTAGATTCCTTTCCCCTGCCAGAGAACCCTGAATGTTCTTAGGATAATCCCTACGTCATAGAACCACAGCAGCCCGGGACGCATGGTCTGGCTTTTTTCGATGTACTCCATTTCCAATTCGTGCTTCGTTTGCTCGCTGGGAATCCCCTTGTGGATCTGGAGCAACCCGGTCAGTCCGGCCCTAGCAGTCCTCACATCGACCGCGTGCTGCCGGAGCTCTTCCTCATAATCCTCCACCCGAAAGGGACGCGGTCCGGCGAGGCTCATCTCGCCGCGCCAGATGTGACAGAGCTGCGGGAGCTCGTCCAGGTACCACTTTTTCAACCACCGGCCCACCGCTGTGCAATTCTCATCCTGCTCGATGTCTTTGGCTCGCACGACGCTGCGGATGGGGTGCTCTCGCTGCAGAACGCCCTGCTTGATGACTCGGAACTTGTAGCACCTGAAGGGCTGCCCTGCGCTGTAACGTGTTTTGAAGCGAAGAACCGGTCCTTTATCTTCCGGATGGACGAGCCCCGAGAGCTTGATCAGCGCGGCAACTATGAGTAACAGCGGCGCGACGAGGACCAGCGCGAGGCCTGAGCACACGACATCGGTCAACCGTTTCGACCACGGGCACGGCACGCCGATCCGGGCGGTGATCTCGGACGGGCCGAGGCGGGTGCTGGGTTGCAGAGCCATCGGAATCTGGGCCTGATGATAGAGGCGGTACATCTCTCCGGGAGATCCGTTCGTTGCTAGGGGAGCCCCAGCAAGGTCGCCGGGTTGCGCCGCGACATCCGATCGACTTCCTCCCCGGAGAAACCTCTCGCCCGCATCGCCGCAAGGAACGCACCGAAGCCTGGCGCCGGCAGCGGGTTACCCATCTGTCCGAGGTCGGACGACAGGATACAGAACTCCGGGCCGATCCGCCGAATCGCATCCGCAAACCGGTCCATCCGCGCGGGACCGTCCTGGTTGCCGACGTTGCTGCCGACGAACTCTATGAAGGCGCCAAGCGTGGCCGCCTCCCGCATCTGCGGCACGCTCATCAGGATCGGCTCGTTCATCGCGTGCGTGACGACCATCTGGCGCACGCCTTGCCGGCGTCCTTCGCGCAACAGCATGAGGCCTTCCTCAGCGGTCGAATGTCCGGTGGCGAGCACGAGATTGTGCTTCGTAATCAGGGCGATCACGTCATTGACGGCTGGGAGTAGCACGCCATCCTGAGACACGCTGACGAACGGGCGGTTCTCCTTCGAGAAACGCACCTGGTTTTCAGCATCGAACGTCGGCATCCAGACCATCTTGCCGAATCCCCCGGTTGTCGCGGCCATGTATTCCACCGCGGCGGCGTTGATGCCACCGACAGTGAGATTCAGGTCGACGCCGCCGAACACGTCGATCCCCGGCACCTCCCTGCGAACGATGTAGGCAAGCCCAGAGGTGAACTCGTAGTGGTTCTTGATCACGATGGCGCGCATGCCGCTCGCCCTGGCCTGTCTCGCCGCTTCCACGGCGTGGAGCGATCGCGGGATGCTGTCCGGCTCGGCATGGACGTGAATATCGATGGCCCCGCCAAGCTGACTCGCCGTTCCCGCGTCCTGCCCGCCTCCCGACGCGCTACCTGCGATACCGATGGAGGCGACGAGAGTAACAAGCAGCACCCTCAACTTGCGCATGACACTTTCTCCTCCAACATGGGCAGTGATCTCATACGGGCCGAGGCGGGTGCCGGGAGTCAGTGCTATGGGGGCTACTCGGAGAACGCCCAGTCCAGCAGCACGAGAAACTCGCCCACTGGTTCCTGGCGGCAACTGACCAGGAACCGCTCCCCATCATACGTATCGTAGGGTCCCTGGTAAGGCTGCCCGGTGGCGGCTAGATTCATTGGCCTTCCACCGGGGCACGCCTGAAACAGACGAGAGGGCAACGGCACAGACGCCTGCGCGCCGAGATTCGTGGCGTCCACGGCGTAGAGAACGTCGTCTGCGGACAGGTAGAAGAGCTCCCGGCCGTCCGGCCCCCAGACCGGAAAGTCACCCCCCGCATTGGATATCTGAATCCTCCCTTCCGTTCCAGTAGGCCCTCCCTCGAAGGGGCGCACCTGTACCTCCCACGCGCCTGTCTCATTGGAGGCATAGGCAATCCAGCGTCCGTCTGGTGAGAAGCGCCCGTTTGACTCCGAGGCTGAGGTCGCAAGGAACGGAAACGTCTCCACATCACGTGACGGGGACGCAATCCATAAATCCCCCTGGCGGTCATAGGAGATCCACTGCCCATCTCGGGACCAATCTCTCGGCGCCCCCTCTCCGACGCCCGAGACAAGGGTTTCCTCCACGCCCGGATCGAGAGAGGTCTTGAGATAGACAGAACCCTGTGGTTCACCCTCCCGGTCTGAGCCGAACAAGATCCGCCCACCATCTGGTGCCCACACTGGGTGCCAATCATTGGCAATGTGAGTGGTCAGCCGTACGGTGATGCCTCTCGCCAGCTCGGTGTGCCACACGTCTCGGTTTCCGTTTTGCGGGTTAGGAGCCTGGAACAAGACCGCATCTCCAGTCGGAGAAATACGGACCTGAGTGTTTCGACCCGGCGACCCCACGGTACCGACTGCTTCACCATCTCGGCGAAACCACGTCAGCTGGGCATCGACTCCACCAGCTGGGCGCACGACGATCACGCTGCCGTCGTCAGACACTCGGAAACCAGCATTAATGCTTGCCGCGTTATAACTGACATCCTCGGTGACGAGCTCGGGTTCGCCGACGAAGCCCTCGCTGTCGGTGTCGAAGGCACGTGCCAATAACGCCCCTTCGGCGTAGTAAAACAGTGTCCCTGGGCCATCCCCCTGAGCGGGCACGTAGCTGACCCTCGCCTCCGCAGCCATCACGCGACGCACATCCGGGGAATCGAGCGACCCAACGTACAGAGTGTTGTTGCCACGTTCGGCGCTGCGACTCGTGAAGAGAAACCGCCGCCCGTCCGGCAGGAATTCCGGGTCGCGATGCGAGTTCTCGCTAAGTTCCGCGTCAAGCCGCGTGACTTGTCTCGGCGACCCACCGGTGTCACGGACGACATACAGTGGTGCCCGATTGGTGGGCCGGTACACGATGTCACCCTGCGATCCCCAGGCCGCATTCAAAAACCCGGCGAGTTCTGCGATCGTCTCTCGCGGACCTCCGTCGGGGCGGACCTTCTTTAAACGGCCCTCGGCAAAGAACCCAACCCACGCTCCTTCAGGCGACCACACGACGGATCCGGTCGCGCCCTCAGTCCCGGACAACGGTTGGGCTTGCACGGATTCCAGCGTCCGGATCCACAGCACCGGGTCGTCTTCCGGCCCGTTCCCCCGGAACACGATGTACCGGCCGTCCGGGGACGGCAGCGGCATGCTGGCGACACCAAAATCCGGCTGGCCGATCCGTGACATCTCGGCGTCCAGCGAGATCACGAATTCTGACTGACGGCGCAAGACATTCGGATCGGGCCGCAGAAACGCGAACAGGGCCACGCCAAGCGTCAGCGCGGCCAATGCCCACGGCAGCCAGGACGCGTTCCGTGGAGTTGGGGTGGGCTCGGAATCAGAAGCCGTCGTGGCCCACTGCAGCGCGGCCTCGACGTCACTGGCTGATTGCCAGCGGTCATCAGGCTCCTTGGCCAAGCACCGCTGGAGCACGTGGTCGAGGAGCGTGGGCGCGAGCGGCTGCACGGTCGAGAGCAGTGGCGGGGCATCTTTGAGAATCGCGCTGATCAGACTCGCCTGACTCTTCCCCTCAAACGCCCTCTTGCCCGTGATCATCTCGTGGACCACGGCACCGAACGCGAAGATGTCGGTCCGCGCGTCCGCCTCCTGGCCTTCGAGTTGCTCCGGGGCCATGTACGGCAGCGTCCCCATGAGCGTCCCTGGCTCTGTTAGGCGTACGTCTTCCGTGGTGGCATCAGGGAATCCCTCTGCCCCAGTAGTACCGGGCTTCCGCAACTTCGCCAACCCGAAGTCGAGCAGCTTCGCGCCCGTCTTGGTCAGCATGATGTTGCCGGGCTTCAGATCCCGATGGACGATCCCCTGGCGGTGCGCCTTGTCCAACGCGTCCGCGATCTGAATGGCAATCTGGAGCGCCTGGTCGAGCGGCAACGCCCCCTTGGTCAACCGCTGGGCCAGCGTGTCGCCTTCCAGGTGCTCCATCACCAGGAAGTCGGTGTCACCCTCGCGGCCGACGTCGTACAGCGTGCAGATGTGCGGGTGGTTCAGGCTGGAGATGGTCTTGGCCTCCCGCTCGAACCGCTGCTTTAGCTCCGGGTCAGACGCGACATGTTCCGGGAGGACCTTGATGGCGACCGTGCGGTCCAGGCGGGTGTCACGGGCTTTGTACACCTCGCCCATGCCCCCAGCCCCGAGGGCCGAGACGATCTCATACGGACCAAGCCGAACGCCGGGGGCGAGCGCCATGACCCTCCTGGGGAGAGAAACCGAGAACCGGCTGAATTATAGGAGGTTTCAGCGCCTAGCGGCGCTCGCCGATAGGGCAGCGGAATGTGGGGCACGACGGGCACGACACCCGGCCCTGGTGAACTCGCGCGCGGCATTAGCGCCGACGGGCAGGTACGTTGAGCTCCTTCAGCCGTGCAACCGCATCCTCGCCGGAACTCGCCGGCCGGACCATCGTGTCGATGTACGTGATCCTGCCGTCCGGACCGATGTAGAACGTCCGCCGGCTGGCCACACCGAAGCGGCCGACGACGCCGTACTTCTCGGCCGTCTCCTTGGTCGGGTCGGCTAGGATCGGGAAATCCGCGTTCTCTTTCTTCGCGAAGGCCGTGTTGTCCTCGAGCGAATCGACGCTGATCATGAAGTGGGCGACGTCGAACGCTCTGAGCTGTTCCCCGCTCGCACGGAGCGAGTTGCATTCAGCCGTTCAACCAGCGGTGAACGCTTTCGGGAACCACGCGAGGATCACTGTCCGCCCGCGTAGCTTCGAGAGCGTGTAGGTCTGGCCGTCACTGGCCTGCAGCGTGAAGTCGGGCGCCATATCCCCGACCTTCAGCTCCTGTGCCACAGCGCTGGCGGGCGCACAGACAAGGGCCGCCACCAGCAACCGCACCAACTGAATGATTGTTCTCATAGGGAGTCCTCCATAGCAAACACATTATCCCGGGATTTCTATTGTGGTCGTCCCGGATCGGCACCGGGCTGTCTCTGTAGGAGCCTTGCCCCGCGAAAGATCAGGCACTGCCCACGCCGATCTGGGCGGTGATCTCATACGGGCCGAGGCGGGTGCCGGGTTGTAAGGACATGGTCAGGGCACTGGGACCCGTGCCTTTAACTCTTCTAGCCGGGACACTCGGGGTTACAGACACTGTAACCACTTCTGACGAACGGCAGCGGGCGATCGCAGCGGGTCACTGCTGCGGGAAGAATGGCGCCGAGGCCGTCGCTCCTACCGGCGACCTTCCCGCGCAGTGATCGTCCAACCGTCGGCCGGGCGGACCAGCGAAGTCATCTGGATGAGCTTCTGGCTCTTGTTGCGGGCCATGCGGCCGTCGATGACAACTTCATCGCCGATGTTGAAGTCGTATTGCTCTCTGCGGCCGCCACGCCACTGGATCGTCCATGTCTCGGGCTCGCCGAGTTCGTTCGTGATCGTGACCGCGATGGCATCGTGTGGCCGCCTGGCATAGTTGCCGGCGATCGTGGCGCGGAGATCGCTTAGAGCCTGCAAGGAAATAACTGCTTGTACTGTTGATCGGCGAGTAGTACGCTGCGCCCGTGGAGGTGGCCACCCTGCGGGCAAAGCATGCAGCGCTGGCGCCCGTGCTCACGGAGCGATCGCGCCGGGTGTGGGCGGCGACTGAGGCCCAGGCGATCGGTTATGGCGGCACGGCGCTGGTCGCCCGAGCCACGGGTATCGCGACATCGACCATCCAGCGCGGTTTGCGTGAATTGACGGCGGACGAGCCGCTCGCGGGCGGCCGGACGCGAAGGGCGGGCGGCGGCCGCAAGCGCGCGATCGATCTCGACGCGACGCTGCTGCGCGATTTGGATGCGTTGGTTGAGCCGACCGCCCCCGGCGATCCCGACTCGCCGCTGCGGTGGACGTGCCAGAGCGCACGGACGTTGGCGGTGGCGCTCGACGGTCTGGGCCACCGCGTCAGCCACACGGTGGTCGCCGAGTTGTTGCACGGACTGGGCTACAGCCTGCAGGGCAACGCCAAGACTCGTGAGGGCCGCCAGCATGTCGATCGGGACGCGCAGTTTCGGTACATCGCCCGGCGCGTGCGACGCGCGCAACGGCAACAGCAGCCGACGATTTCGGTGGACACCAAGAAGAAGGAGCTGGTCGGCGCGTTCAAGAACGCGGGCCGCACCTGGCGCCCGGCGAAGACGCCGCAGCGGGTACAGGTCCACGACTTCGTGATCCCGGCCACCGCCACCACGGGCGGGAAGGCCATTCCGTATGGCATCTACGATCTGCATCGCAACGAAGGCTGGGTGCGTGTCGGGATCGATCACGACACCGCGAGCTTCGCGGTACGGTCGATCCAGCGTTGGTGGCAGCACATGGGTCGCCCGGCGTATCGACAAGCCCAGTCGCTGTTGATCACGGCGGATGCAGGCGGGAGCAACGGGGCGCGCCTCCGGTTGTGGAAGTGGGAACTGCCGCGTCTGGCCAATCGGACGGGCTTGGTGATCACGGTCTGTCACTTTCCGCCGGGTACGAGCAAGTGGAACAAGATCGAGCATCGGGTGTTCTCGCACATCGCGATGAATTGGCGCGGCACCCCACTCGTCGACTTGGCCACGATCGTGAGCCTCATTGGCTCGACGCACAGTCGGTCCGGACTCCGCGTTCGGTCGGAACTCGACCGCGGCCAATACCCGGGTGGCATCACCGTCACCGATGCGCAGCTGGCGACGGTACGCCTCGAGCGGCATCGCTTTCACGGCGACTGGAACTACACGATCCATCCCGCTGCTCCGAGAACACAAAAGTCAGTAATTGTCTGACAAGCCCTAACGCGCTGACCAGTGTTATAAACCGCCCCCCAGGAATGGTGGGCCTGGGCCGTCATCGCGGCGCCTGCCAGGGCGCCTGTCACTATCAGCAGCATCAATATTCGTTGTCCCATGGTGGGCTCCTTCGTCTTTCTTTCCCTGTCTCTTGGTGGAGACTTCCATCTTGGTCGCCAGGATCAGACCTCTTATACCACCCCGGTGGCGGGCTGGCGTGCCTACGGCCACGCTGGCCGGCGCTTGTCCAGGAACGCCTGCACGAATGGGGCTGTCCGCGGTCAGGACCCGCCGAAGCGACGACTTTTTGGTGCCGGTACAATGGCGCCCCGGGCGCGCTACACTCCGTCGAATGGGTCGTCGCGGTCGTACTCTTCCGTTCTGGTGTGCCCGATACGCACATGGCTGGGAGCGCATCGCCTCATGACCCGCAGAGCCCGCACATCCCTGGTCGTACTGTCGTTGGGTGTCCTTGCCGCAGCCGTGCTCGGCTGCGCGCAGGCTCCCCCGGAACCGCCCCCTCCGGGGCCGCTGCAGCAGGCGGCCTACCTCAAGGCCTCTAATCCCGGCATGTTCGATCATTTCGGGGAGGGCGGCGCCCTTGATGGTCATATCGGGACGGGTGTCGCCATCAGCAGCGACGGGAACACCATGGCCGTCGGCTCGCAGCACGAAAGCAGCAACGCGCGCGGCATCGACGGCAACCAGAACGACGAGTCGGCGTACAACGCCGGGGCGGTCTACGTCTTCACGGGCAGCGGGGAGAATTGGACGCAACAGGCCTACGTCAAGGCGTCCAACGCCGGGGGGGCGACCACTTCGGGAGCACGGTGGCCTTGAGCGACGACGGCAACACGATGGCGGTCGCCGCGTACTGGGAGTCGAGCGGCGCAACCGGCGTCAACGGCGACGAGGCCGACAACTCCATCCCGCAGGCCGGCGCGGCCTACGTGTTCACGCGCAGCGGAACCACCTGGACGCAGCAGGCGTACATCAAAGCGTCGAACACGGGCGTGCCCGCGGTCGACGGAGTGCAGAGCGACGGCGACCAGTACGCCTTCTCCCTGGCGCTGAGCGGCGACGGCAACACGCTTGCCGTCGGAGCCGTCACCGAGGACAGTAACGCCATCGGCATCAACGGGGACCAGGCCGACGACTCGGCGATGTCGGCGGGCGCGGTGTACGTGTACACCCGAACGGGCACCGACTGGTCGCAGCAGGGCTACCTCAAGCCTCCGCCCCCTGCAGAGGTGGACGACGCGATCAACGGTGACATGTTCGGCTATTCCGTGGCCCTCAGCGCCGACGGCGACACGCTGGCGGTGGGCAGCTACGACGAGGACGGATCGTCCAGGGAAATCAACGGGCCGGTGGACGGCGAACGCGGTGGATCCGGCGCTGCGTATGCGTTCGCGCGTGCCGGGACTACCTGGAACCAGCAGGCGTACCTCAAGGTCTCGAATGTCGAGGCGGGCGATTCGTGGGGTATCGCTGTCGCGCTGAGCGCCGACGGCAATACGCTCGCCATGGCCACGGTCGACGAGGACTGCCCCGCGACCGGCGTGAATCCTGCCGGGTGCGATGACGACCGGGCGGCCGCCACGTCGGTGGGCGCGGCGGCCGTGTTCGTTCGCAATGGCACGACCTGGACGCAGCAAGCCTACATCAAGGCGTCGAACACCGGCGTCGGGGACCAGTTTGGCATCCGTCTCGCCCTGAGCGGCGATGGCGACACGCTCGCGGTGGCCGGCCCCAGCGAGGACAGCGACGGGCAGGGGATCAATGGCACGCAGGACAATGACTCCGCCATCGAGGCGGGTGCCGTGTATCTCTTCACACGGAACGGCGCCGAGTGGGCGCAGCAGGCGTTCGTCAAGGGATCGAACACCGAGGCGTTCGACGAGTTCGGTGGGTCGGTTGCGCTGAGCGGCGACGGCCGCGCGATGGTCGTGGGCGCGCGTGGCGAAGACAGCGCCGCGCAAGCCGTCAACGGAGACCAGGCGGACAATGCGCTCGACGAATCCGGCGCCGTATACGTCTTCACCCGGTAGCCTCGTCCGACGGATCTCAGCGCTGAAATAGTCGTTTGGATTAGAACTGCGCTGGAATCAGCAGGGAAGCGAGATAGAACACGAGCAGGGAGACGAGAGGGATCACTAGCAGAGTGATGGCGATTCCCCCCTTGACCATCGTTCCCATTCGCACGTACCCGCTGGCAAACACCATCGCGTTATAGGGCGTGCCCACCGGGAGCGGAAACGCCATCGAAGCGGCGACGCCAACACACACGAGTAGCGCGATGGGATTGACGCCGGCCGAAGAACCGATCCCCTGAATCAAAGCACTGACCAAACCCACTGCTGCGATATTGGACACGAAACTGGTCATGACAACCGTGAACGTGACCACGCCGAATACAAAGGCGAGCTGCGAGCCCGCTGACGAACTGAAGGAAATTAGAGACTGCTCAAAGAATTGACCGAGTCCTACGTCTCGGCTCGCCAGGGCATTACCAAGTGCGAGGGCCCCGGCAATGAGGGCCAGGTTGCCCCAGTCCACGCCTTTGACGGCCTCATCCCAGGTCATCGCAAACTTGCGGTTCTTCCAGTCCACTGGAAGAACAAACAGGGACGTCGCCATGATGATGGCAGTCACGGACCAATCGAGGTGCCCCGAGACCCATTGACTCCATGGGTGTTGTCGCCCGCCGGCCAGCACCAGAGGCAACACGTCCGGGAGCAACCAGAGAAACATCGCCACGAGAAAGACCGATGCCGAGAGCTTTTCACCACGATTCCAGGGGCCGAGCTTTTTCAATTCATCCTGCAGGTATGACGGCGACAACCACCGCTGGGGCGGCTCCGGACGGAGCACATAGCGGATTACCAGAAACATGACGACTAGACCCACGACTGCCATCGGCGCTGCGATCGCCATCCATTGAAGAAACCCGACCCGCGCCCCAAGCGAGTCGATCACCCCAATGGCGATCAAATTCGTCGGCGCACCGATTGGAGTGGCGATACCGCCCATCGTGGACCCCCAGGCGATCGAGAGGAACATGACCTCCGGGAATCGAGTCCCTCGCTCCAGGTCCAGCGTCTTGGCCAGCCCCAGGGCAATCGACAGAAAGACCATCGTCGTGATCACGTTCGATAGGACCGGGCTCATCAGGGCAGCGCCGATGCCGAACATCATCACGAGCCGCCACGGGCTTCCACCGACGAGAGAGGACCCTGCCATCTGGTAGGCAATGCGCTTCGTGAGTCCGTGCAAGGTCATGGCATGCCCGATGATGAACGCGCCAAGAAGAAAAATAATGACCCAGTTGGCCCAGGTACTGAACGCGGCCGCGACCGACAGAACGCCGCAGAGAGCCAGCATCGCCAGCGCGAACAGCGATGTCGCCGGTATCGGAATGGCTTCGGAAAACCACCAGGCGGCCGTCCAGAGGAATATCCCCAGCGTGCGCATCCCGACTGGCGTCACGCCCTCTAATGGCGGAGCGAGGAGCGACACCACGAAGAGCAGCGGGCCCAACCAGAGCCCAACGCGCTTCATGTCCGTCTCCAGCTTCGCTCGAACGACTCTGTTGCACTGTCCGCGCCGTGGCTCAACTTCACAATGCGTCCTTTGGAGAGGATAGGCAGCATTAGCAGGGTGTCAGACGTTCACCGGTGGATGAAAGCGCCATCGGAGTTGGGCCTGATTATAGGAGGAATCGCACGCTCGGAAAGTCAGCAGCGTAGCCCGACGCCGTGTGCCACTATACTCTGCACTTCGCCTGTCTGCTACCGAAGGAGTTCGCTTGCGGAGAACCTGCCTCAGCACATACCTCCCCCCGCTTCTGTTCATCTCGCTCGCCCTGGCGGTGCTCTGTGCCGCCGGCTCCGCATCAGCCCAGGAGTTGGCCATCAACCCCGCGCCGACAGCGAATGACTGGGCGGCTCTCGCCGAGCTTCCGGATTGGAGCGGCGTGTGGACACCCAATGTGACGGATCAGTTTGATCAAGTGAAGACGAACCCGCTTCCATGGAAACCGGCTGTCGCGGCCGAGGTCCAGCGTCTCGCGGCTGAAGCCGCGGCGGGGCGGCCCAGTGGACTGTTCGTCAACTGCCTGCCGGAGGCGATGCCGAGCTGGATGCTGATCAGTCACAACGCGATGGAGATCCTCTTCACGCCGGGCCGCGTCACCATGCTTGGCGAGTCCGACGGCAATCGCCTGCGCCGCATTTACACGGATGGGCGCGAGCACCCTGCCGACCCGGACCCGACGTTTCACGGTCACTCGATCGGGCGCTGGGAGGGCGATACGCTCGTTGTGGACACAGTGGGAATCCTGCCCCAGACGTACATCGCCATCAGTGAAGCCGTGGGCGTGCCCCACAACGGCGACCTTCGCGTCATTGAACGGATTCATCTTGCGGGTCCTGACGAGCTGCACGACGAGCTGGAAATCATCGCGCCCAATGTCCTTACGGAATCGTGGACAACGACGCGCATCTACTTTCGGCAGCGCGCGCAAAAGTACGACATCGTCGAGGGCGTGTGCCTCCACGGTTCGTTCCTGGAGGAAACGGACAGTAACGGTAACGCGATTTTCGTGCCCGTTCCGCAGCCACAGGACGGCACTCCTGCATCAATCGGTCGATAGAGGCATCATGAGACCAGTTGTGATCCGATTGTCGATGGCGGCCTTGCTACTGATCCCTTCGGCGAGCACTGTGACACTTGCGCACCATTCGTTCGCGATGTACGCACTGAACGAAAGGGTTGTCCTCAGAGGAACCGTGACACGTTTTCGCTGGGTCAATCCTCATTCGGTGCTGTCGGTCAGACCGGAGGCACAGGCTGGTCAGGACCCGCCGACCTGGAACGTCGAGTTATCGAGTCCAGGCAACCTGACTCGCACCGGGTGGAACCGACGGTCAGTGAACGTGGACGATCGGATAGAGGTCACCCTGCAACCGTTGCGGAGCGGCGACCCGGGTGGCGCCTGTCTGAGCGTCACGTTGTTGGCTACGGGACAGGTGCTCGGGTGCGGGGCCGGCGACGCAATCCGGGCCGGCGAGCGGCCGAACCTGCCATAGGACTTTCATCGGTTGGCTCCTTCGTCCTCGCCAGCGCACCCTTCGACTACCGCGGGCGAGGAGGATACCAGCCGCCGTCCCGGAATTCGATCCCTTCCCCGTCGATCGCGTCCCGAAACGCTCGGATCGTCCCCGCCGTGTCCTGCGCGTCGGGTGGTGGGTCCCCCACCGGGTTGGCGAGCCAGCTCGTGTAGGGCCGGTCGTAGTGATTCAGGTAGACCACCTTCGGTCTAAACGTCTTCACACACTCGGCGACCGGAATGGGCCGCATACGGTCGACCGGCAGGTTCATCGGCATGAAGGCGACGTCGATGTTCCGCAGCGCCTGAATCTCGGGCACGCACTCCCCCACCCCCGAGAAGAAGAGCCGCTTACCCCCAAGGTTGATGACGTAGCCGTTGGCCTCGCCCCGCGGATGGAAGGGAAGCCCGGGCGTCATGTCATAGGCTCCAACCGCCTCCACCCGGATGTCAGCGAACACCCCGCTCTGGCCGTTGGAGAGGATCGTGCCATCCGAGAACCGGGCGTGCGCCGTCTCCGTCAACACGACCGGTGCCCCCGGCTTGCGGAGCAGCGCGATCGCAGCCGGGTCCAGGTGGTGCTCCGGGTCATCCGTCACGAGGATCAGGTCGGCTGGCTTCGCCTGGGACAAGTCACCCACGCTCCATGGATCAACGTGAATCACCCTGCCGGCATGCTCTACCTGGGCGCTCGAGTGGATGATCGGCGTGATGACGATGTCGCCCCCCTCGGCGGGCACGCGGTCGGGCGACTGTGCCGAGACAGAGACGACACCGATGAGCCACACGACGGAGATGACGGTGAAACGCATAGTGAGCCTGCCTTTCCCGACGGGTGCCCGTCGGTCCTCAACGCCAGGAATCGTGACGAACTTCCACCGCTAGTGGAAATCGCAATCTTGCCACCGGGGCGCAGGCGCGCTGCAGGCTCTCAACACCCTGCGACACACCTGCCCTGCCCGTCGAACTCCATCGTGCGCCCGCTGATGGCGAGGTAAGCCGGTGGCTCTAAGGGCTTGTCAGACAATTACTGACTTTTGTGTTCTCGGAGCAGCGGGATGGATCGTGTAGTTCCAGTCGCCGTGAAAGCGATGCCGCTCGAGGCGTACCGTCGCCAGCTGCGCATCGGTGACGATGATGCCACCCGGGTATTGGCCGCGGTCGAGTTCCGACCGAACGCGGAGTCCGGACCGACTGTGCGTCGAGCCAATGAGGCTCACGATCGTGGCCAAGTCGACGAGTGGGGTGCCGCGCCAATTCATCGCGATGTGCGAGAACACCCGATGCTCGATCTTGTTCCACTTGCTCGTACCCGGCGGAAAGTGACAGACCGTGATCACCAAGCCCGTCCGATTGGCCAGACGCGGCAGTTCCCACTTCCACAACCGGAGGCGCGCCCCGTTGCTCCCGCCTGCATCCGCCGTGATCAACAGCGACTGGGCTTGTCGATACGCCGGGCGACCCATGTGCTGCCACCAACGCTGGATCGACCGTACCGCGAAGCTCGCGGTGTCGTGATCGATCCCGACACGCACCCAGCCTTCGTTGCGATGCAGATCGTAGATGCCATACGGAATGGCCTTCCCGCCCGTGGTGGCGGTGGCCGGGATCACGAAGTCGTGGACCTGTACCCGCTGCGGCGTCTTCGCCGGGCGCCAGGTGCGGCCCGCGTTCTTGAACGCGCCGACCAGCTCCTTCTTCTTGGTGTCCACCGAAATCGTCGGCTGCTGTTGCCGTTGCGCGCGTCGCACGCGCCGGGCGATGTACCGAAACTGCGCGTCCCGATCGACATACTGGCGGCCCTCACGAGTCTTGGCGTTGCCCTGCAGGCTGTAGCCCAGTCCGTGCAACAACTCGGCGACCACCGTGTGGCTGACGCGGTGGCCCAGACCGTCGAGCGCCACCGCCAACGTCCGTGCGCTCTGGCACGTCCACCGCAGCGGCGAGTCGGGATCGCCGGGGGCGGTCGGCTCGACCAACGCATCCAAATCGCGCAGCAGCGTCGCGTCGAGATCGATCGCGCGCTTGCGGCCGCCGCCCGCCCTTCGCGTCCGGCCGCCCGCGAGCGGCTCGTCCGCCGTCAATTCACGCAAACCGCGCTGGATGGTCGATGTCGCGATACCCGTGGCTCGGGCGACCAGCGCCGTGCCGCCATAACCGATCGCCTGGGCCTCAGTCGCCGCCCACACCCGGCGCGATCGCTCCGTGAGCACGGGCGCCAGCGCTGCATGCTTTGCCCGCAGGGTGGCCACCTCCACGGGCGCAGCGTACTACTCGCCGATCAACAGTACAAGCAGTTATTTCCTTACAGGCTCTTACGTCGGCGGCGGCGAGCTTTAGCCGGCGGAGCGGCCGGCGCGTCTGAGTCCACTGGGGTGGAAGGGACCGCCGCCGGCACCGAGCCTGCACCGTCCTCACGTGCCTCGACGAGCATGCTGCGGCCTGACTCTCGCAGCGTCACGGCACCCGCCGCGGCCACCTTTTCCATGAAGTCGCGGAAGCTGCCCGCGCCATATTCACGCTCGGAGAACGTGGAGTCGAGCTGCAGCAGCGTGCTCTTGAGCAGCCCGAGCTGTGGCGTGACCTCGCGATCCGACATGACCTTCAGCGCGCGCGTGACGAGCGGCAGCGCCTTTGAGATGGGACTCGTGCCCGTCGACTGCTTCGCGCCCCGCCCGGACGGACGGCCGCGGGTGCCGACCAGGTTCTCGTACGCGATGAACTCGTGACAGTTCTGCTGCATCGTCGCGCTCGTGAACTGGCGGCCGCCGACCACGATGACCTTGCGGCCGTACTGCTTGAGCTTCTCGACGAGGGAAATGAAGTCGCTATCGCCGCCCACGATGACGAAGGCGTTGATGTGGTCGTGCGTGAAGGCCATTTCGAGCGCGTCGAGGGCCATCGTGATGTCGGCGCCGTTCTTGTCGCCGCCGGGCGTCATGTTGCGCTGCACCATGCGGATCGCGTGCTGCGTCAGCAGGCGGCTGTAATCGCCGACCCGCTTCCAGTCGCTGTAGGCGATCTTGGTGACAATCTCGCCGCGCTCCTTGATGGCCTCGAGAACGAGGCCGATGTCGAATTGACCGCCGATCGTGTTCTTGACACCGATCTCGACGTTGTCGAAATCGATAAACACGGCAATCCGGGTACTACGTGTGTCTGTTGTAACGTTCATTGATCTTTCGCGCGTCTGGCGACGCGGGTTGCAAATGCTCCGGGTGGGGCTGGATGGAATAGGGCGTGACCACAGTATACGTCAGCGGCCACGCCTGGTCCCGGAGTTCCCCTGTGTTGCCGTCAGCGGTGGCGGCCAGCGCCACCGTAGGTCTGCGGAAAAAGCGATACCGCAACCCTGGAGAGCGGTTTTTCTCCGCGCAGGACGACGCAGCTTTTCCTTACCCGCGCTGCTCGGCGCCTGTCGGTTTCTGCCACGCACCGACGGCCTGACCGGTCGCGTCCAGGGGTACGGTCACGGTACGGCGCTGGCATCGAGACGCGAGATGCCGCCTCAGCATGCTCCCCAGGCATCCCACCCCGGCACACCCAAGTTGCTCGACCGCCTGCGCGCCGCGATACGGCTGCGGCACTTCAGTCGCCGGACGGAGCAGGCGTATGTCGGATGGGTGCGTCGATACATCCTGTTTCATCGGAAACGCCATCCGTCCGAGCTGGCGGAAGCTGACGTGACGGCGTTTCTTACTCATCTCGCGCAGGGAAGAGGCGTTTCCGCGTCAACGCAGAACCAGGCGCTCTGCGGGTTGCTCTTCATGTATCGACATGTGCTGGGGCGCGAGCTTGGTGCACTGGATGGGCTCGTATGGGCGAAACGATCGTCTCACGTGCCGGTCGTGCTGACGCGAGAGGAGGTGGTGAGCGTGCTCGGTCAGTTATCTGGTCTGTCGTGGTTGATCGTGGCATTGCTGTATGGGGCGGGCCTACGGCTCACCGAGTGCCTGGAGCTGAGAATCAAAGATGTGGACATGGCCAGTCGACAGATCGCGGTGCGCGGCGGCAAGGGCCAGAAAGACCGGCGCACAATGTTGCCGTCGTCCATTCTGGAGCCGCTTGAGCGGCATCTCCGTGTCGTCCAACGCCTGCATGTGCGGGCGTGCGGGCCGGTGTCGGGCGTGTCTCGCTGCCCGACGCGCTGGCTGTGAAATATCCACAGGCGGCGGCAGAGTGGCGATGGCAATTCGTGTTTCCGGCCGGCCGGGTCTGCCGCGATCCACGGTGGGGTCCTCCTTCGAGATACCACCTGCATGAGTCGGTGGTTCAGCGCGCCGTGACGTTCGCCGCCCGGCGGGCAGGTTTGACCAAACGCGTGACGTGTCACACCTTCCGCCATTCATTTGCGACGCATTTACTGGAGGACGGATCGGATATTCGCACCGTGCAGGAGTTGCTGGGTCATCGGGACGTGAGCACGACGATGATCTATACGCATGTGCTCAATCGGGGGCCGCTCGGAGTGCGGAGCCCGGCGGATCGGCTGCCGGTGGCCTTGGGTGACGACGGGGCCGCCAGGCGCGGGCGCTCGTCTGATTAAGCTGACCGGTCGTCGCAGGTATGGGCGGCGCCCAGGGACGGCAGCGGTGCGTGGTAGGATGCCGCCGATCAAAGACTTAGAGCCTGTAAGGAAATAACTGCTTGTACTGTTGATCGGCGAGTAGTACGCTGCGCCCGTGGAGGTGGCCACCCTGCGGGCAAAGCATGCAGCGCTGGCGCCCGTGCTCACGGAGCGATCGCGCCGGGTGTGGGCGGCGACTGAGGCCCAGGCGATCGGTTATGGCGGCACGGCGCTGGTCGCCCGAGCCACGGGTATCGCGACATCGACCATCCAGCGCGGTTTGCGTGAATTGACGGCGGACGAGCCGCTCGCGGGCGGCCGGACGCGAAGGGCGGGCGGCGGCCGCAAGCGCGCGATCGATCTCGACGCGACGCTGCTGCGCGATTTGGATGCGTTGGTCGAGCCGACCGCCCCCGGCGATCCCGACTCGCCGCTGCGGTGGACGTGCCAGAGCGCACGGACGTTGGCGGTGGCGCTCGACGGTCTGGGCCACCGCGTCAGCCACACGGTGGTCGCCGAGTTGTTGCACGGACTGGGCTACAGCCTGCAGGGCAACGCCAAGACTCGTGAGGGCCGCCAGCATGTCGATCGGGACGCGCAGTTTCGGTACATCGCCCGGCGCGTGCGACGCGCGCAACGGCAACAGCAGCCGACGATTTCGGTGGACACCAAGAAGAAGGATCTGGTCGGCGCGTTCAAGAACGCGGGCCGCACCTGGCGCCCGGCGAAGACGCCGCAGCGGGTACAGGTCCACGACTTCGTGATCCCGGCCACCGCCACCACGGGCGGGAAGGCCATTCCGTATGGCATCTACGATCTGCATCGCAACGAAGGCTGGGTGCGTGTCGGGATCGATCACGACACCGCGAGCTTCGCGGTACGGTCGATCCAGCGTTGGTGGCAGCACATGGGTCGCCCGGCGTATCGACAAGCCCAGTCGCTGTTGATCACGGCGGATGCAGGCGGGAGCAACGGGGCGCGCCTCCGGTTGTGGAAGTGGGAACTGCCGCGTCTGGCCAATCGGACGGGCTTGGTGATCACGGTCTGTCACTTTCCGCCGGGTACGAGCAAGTGGAACAAGATCGAGCATCGGGTGTTCTCGCACATCGCGATGAATTGGCGCGGCACCCCACTCGTCGACTTGGCCACGATCGTGAGCCTCATTGGCTCGACGCACAGTCGGTCCGGACTCCGCGTTCGGTCGGAACTCGACCGCGGCCCATACCCGGGTGGCCTCACCGTCACCGATGCGCAGCTGGCGACGGTACGCCTCGAGCGGCATCGCTTTCACGGCGACTGGAACTACACGATCCATCCCGCTGCTCCGAGAACACAAAAGTCAGTAATTGTCTGACAAGCCCTAAGGTCGCTTGAGTCGTCGATCACGAGCCGGTCCATACGTGCGAGTGCTCGCAGGTAAGGACGATTCGCTACAGACGAGTCCCGGACAGGCTAAACACAGTTAGGCCGGAATTGCAGTTGGCCACGTGGCACACTGCCCGCGGTCCCGGAGGAGATGTTGGCACGAAGCGTAATCCTTGCTTGGGTCCTGATGCTCTCCGTTGCCCGCGGCGGATCTGCTACAACGTCTCCAACCCCGACAACCACGACACCGACGAGCCCTTCGTCGTCGGCAACTGGCGCGTTGACGGGACTGGTTCGAGAATACGCTTCGTCGGCTGGCGACTTGGACCCTGTAGCCGACGCTCGTGTTGAGGTGGCGGAAGGGCCAGTGGCGGGGCGAAGTGCCATGACAACGGGGAGCGGCGAGTACCGCTTGGAGGAACTGCCGACTAGGAATATCCAATTGCGGATCACGAAGGCCGGATTTCAGACTCTTGAGACATCTGCGCAGGTCTCACCTTCTATAGCCACTGCAAATCTGTTGGTTCGCCGGGAGTGTTCGGCGTGGCCCGCGCAGATTCTCGACATGATGTCCAGGCTCAGCATGCCGAGTGGGCTCTGTCTTATTCGTCAGCAGAACGGAAGGGTCTCGAACTACCAGACGCAAACCAGAACCGTGTATCTGCGAATGGGAGCGCCCGTCGGAGGTGAACTTGGAGCATTGACTCACGAACTCGGCCATGCTCACCAACATCAGGCCGTTCTTGAGGCGGGATTGAGTGAACCTGGCTTCGACGACGATTTTATTCCAAAGTGGGTATCAACACGCGAGGGTACTCGTTTCGTTCAGCTCACTGGTTGGCGTCATGATCCTGCGGCGGACCAGAATCGACCGCCGTTTGGCTGGACTGAGAACTGTGAGCGATGGTCGTGCGGCTATCAGAATCCGGTAGAAGATTCCGCTCAGTTCACGTCGAACTGGTACAACGTTGGCAGCGTGTACGTGGGGCAAGATCTGCAAAGAGATGCACCCAACAGATCCCAGTGGGCTCGCGAGTTCCTACCGAGATGACGACCCGGGTATGCTGGCATGATTGATTCGGCCTAACAGGACATGCAGCCGACGGCGCGTTTGAGATCCGCGCGCCGCGGCTGATGCCTGACGTTATGCGGCTCACCCGCCCAGAGGATTCATGATTGCCTGAAGTCCTGCCCCTATCTCACCCACCCGAGTCCGCCACCATGAAAGCAGCCGTCCGCCACGAATACGGCCCCCCCGAGGTCCTGAACGTCGAGGAGGTCCAAACGCCGACCCCCGCGGACGATGAAGTCCTGGTGCGAGTCCACGCGGCGTCCGTGAACCTGGGTGACTGGGAAATCCTGACCGGGGACCCGCTCTTCATCACCGTGCTCGCCCAGATCTTCGGTTCGAAGCCGCGGTACGAGGTGGTCTCGTCGAACGATCGCGGCACGACCGCGCGACGGAGCGGGCTTTTCAAACCCAAGTACAAGATCCTCGGCACGGACATGGCGGGGCGGGTGGAAGCGGTGGGCAGAAAGGTGACGCAGTTTCAGCCGGGTGATGAGGTTTTCGGGATGAGTGACTTCGGTGCCTTCGCCGAGTACGTGTGCGTTCCCGAAAAGGCTGCGTTGGTGTCGAAGCCGGACAGCATGACGTTCGAGCAAGCGGCCGCGGTGCCGCAGGCGACGTTCATCGCCCTGCAGGGGATTCGCGACAAGGCGCAGGTTCAGCCAGGGCAGAAGGTCTTGGTCAACGGCGCGGGGGGCGGTGCAGGGACGTTTGCCGTGCAGATTGCCAAGTCGTACGGGGCCGAGGTGACGGCCGTGGATGGACCGGGCAAGCTGGAGATGATGCGCTCGATCGGCGCCGACCACGTCATCGACTACACCCAGGAAGACTTCACGCGGAGCGGGCAGCGGTACGACGTTATTCTCGATATGGCAGCATATCGTTCGGTCTTCGAGAGCAGGTGCTCGTTGACTCCCAACGGCATCTACCTGTTGGCCGGAGGCTCCGGGACGGCCACGTTGCAAGCTGCGTTCCTCGGGCCGTTGATTTCGAGGACCGGGGACGGGAGGGTTGTTTTCCTGTTGGCGGATTCGAGACGAGAGGACTTGACGGACATGACGGAGCTGTTCGAGGCGGGCAAGATCGTGCCCGTCATCGATGGCTGCTACCCGCTCGCTGAGGCAGGCGAAGCGCTCCGGCGTGTCGGAGACAAGCAATCCAAAGGTAAAGTCATCATCACGCCGTGAGACTCTGCCTGTTGCCAATGAACGCCGCATAACAACGGCGTTGGGCTAGCAGCCCGTGGTTAAAGGTCGCCTTCTGACGCGCCAACAGGTAGCAGCTCGAAACGATGATTCGGCGTAAAAACGGACGCCTGATCGTCGGATGGCGTGTGGTGGTCGCGCCAGCGGCGCTCCACGCGCGTCCACAGCGCGATGACGAGCGCCACAATCGTCGCCAGGTGGCCCTGCAGGCTCCGCGGCGTGCCGACGCCGACGAGCGACCGCATCAAGAGGCCCAGATTGAAGCCGCCGATATGGACGAGTAAACGTTTCAGGATGTTGGTGTGCCCTCGCAGATGCGTGCGCCGCATCCCACCGGTTTCAGAGAGATGCGCATTCGGTCGTTCGAGATACTCACTCCGTCGACGCGACAAGGCCAACCCACGCACGCCCCGGATGCGTCGACGATTCGCGTACACCGCGTCGCGCGCCGCCGCCTGGTGCGTCCAGTTGCGCCGGCCGCGATCGGGCTCCGCGATATAGGTCCGCAGGTCGAGTGTCGCGAGATCCACCAGCGTCTGATTACTGTGGTATCCCTTGTCGGCCACGACTTCGTCGATGATCGCCGTGTGCCCGTCGGTCGCCACCGCCACGGCTTCGAGCTCTTCGGCCGTCGTGGTGACCGTCTCCGCGATCGTCGTCGTATCGCCCTGATCGGCGCCCTGCACCGTCACGCCCACGATCGCCCCAGTCTCCAGGTCGACGGCGTGCTCAGCCTTGTGGGCCAGATGCGTACGCCCGTCCTTCATTTTCGTGATCCGCGCATCAGGGTCGTGTGGATGCCGCCAGTCGGTATTGCAGCCCTTCTTCGGGCGCTTGCGATCAAGGCGCGCTAAGTCCGCCCGTGTCGGCGTCTCGATGCCCGAGGCCTGTGCGAGCCGCGTCAAGAACTCCTGATACGTCTCGCCGGAGTCGCGGCGCACGATGCTCCGCAAGGCGGCATTGGCTTCGAGGGTCGTGGCATCGATCCCGATCGTCTTGCCCTTCACGAGATCGGCCGTCGCCAGCACCTGCAGGATCCACGTGAAGACCGCCCGGTGCGTCTCGAGGTCGATCAGCCGCCGCGTCCGGGAGATCGTCGAGTGCTCGGGTGTCGCCTCATCGAGGCCCAACCCGAGAAAGCCGCGCAGCGCCAGCGAGTCGGCAGTCCGCCAGGCGATCCCACGCTCCGAATCGATGCCCTCGAAGTACCCGATCAAGAGCAGCCGGAAATAGGTCCCCGGCAGCAGACTGGGACGGCCGACCGTCGCGGCGTAGAACGGGGCGCACTGCGCCTCGACGCACGCGTCGAACGCGTGCGTGTCCAGGACCTGATTTAGCCGCTGATAGAACGGATGCCCGCCCGTAACCGGCAACGCGTTCGTCGCGATCCACAATCCGGGTGTCCGTGCCCGGTCCTTACGTCGACTCATGGCCATGCGGGAGTGTAGTACGCGGGATCAGTCGTGTCGATCCCTTTCGGCCCTTTAACCACAGGCTGCTAACACCACGATCGGTTCGAATGTAACCAGTCTTGGCCCAGTCGCTCTCTTGAGTTGAGGAAACTTTGACGGTCGGGTGGCGCCGGGAGGGGCATCCCCGCCCGCCGCGCAGGCGCGTGCCCCGTCGGGGTGTCCTTCGCGCCGAGGACGGGTGGGGAAACCCGGCGACAGGACCCGAAGAGCCTCAACTCAAGTGAATCCGAGCTAGCTCGGATTCAGGGGCTCGGGGTTCTCCACGTCTGCGGGAATCACGCGGGTGAACTGTCCCCGCTGCAGCAGTTCCCGTCCCTTGCCGCCCCGCCCCGTGACTTCGTACTTTGCCGTGCTAATCGTCTGTTCGCTGCCGCGACTCGTCTCCACGCGCATCAGGTCGCGGTCGCCACGCGAAGCCATGAAACCGAGGACCTGGTCCTCGCGCGCCAGCTTGATCAGGATGACGCCCTTGCCGGGCCCGGAGAGATAGTTCACCTCGTTCGCGGGGCAGAGCATCGCCCGCGCGTTGCGCGTGGCGGCGATCACCACCTCGTCGCCGGTGACCCGCGCCACACCGACGACCTCCACCCCCTGCGACGGACGGGCGTACCGGCGTCCCGCACGCGTGCTCGGCTCGACGAACGACTCGATGCTGAACCTCAGGCTGTAGCCGTCGCTCGTCACAGCCAGCGCGTGCACGGGCGGCGCCTCCCCTTCCTTTCGCGCGGCGATACGGCCGATGACGCGTGCGTCGAGGCTGAAGGCCGCGACGACCCGCTCGCCGTCGCGGAGCTTGAACAGCTTCTGCACCGGCTCGCCGTATCCGGTGGACGCCGGCACGTCGGCAATACGCGCGGTGTACGCAACGCCGAAATTCGTGAAGAGCGCGATCGTGGCACGCGTGCTCCCCGGCAGGACCGCCAGCACGGCGTCGCCTTCCCGCAGGCGCGTCGTCGACAGGTCCCGTACTTCCTTCTGCCGTTTCAACCAGCCGTCGCGCGACACGATGACGACGTTGTCCTCTTCGACGATGAAATCGTCCGCGGTGAACGCCACCTCCTCGACCGTCTCGATCAGGGAACGCCGCGCGTCCGTCTTGCCCGCGTACGTCTTCTGGATTTCACCGATCTCGTCGCGCACGATCTTCCAGCGTCCCTCCTCATCCTTCAGCAGTCCGCCGATCCGGCGCGCGCGCTTGCGCTTGTCGGCGAGTTCGTTCTGAATGACGAGAATCTCGAGCCTGGCGAGGCGGTACAGCTTCAACTCCAGAATCGCGTCGGTCTGCTCGGCATCGAGGCCGAAGCGCTTGATGATCTTCGCGGCCGCGTCCGCCTTTCCGTCGGACTTGCGGATCAACTTGAGGATCTCGTCGAGCGCGTCGAAGACCTTCTCGAACCCTTCGAGGATATGAATCCGCTTCCGCAGCGCGAGGAGCTCGTGATCGAGCCGGCGCGTCACGACATCGAGCCGGAAGTGGAGGAAGTGCCAGAGAATCGCCTTGAGGTCGAGACGTTCCGGCCGGCCGACTTCCGCGTTTTCCGTCGGGATGAGGCACGTCAGATTGACAATGAAGTTCGACTGTAGAGGTGTGTGCTTGAACAGATACGCCATCACCATCAGGGAGTCGGCGTCCTTCTTGAGTTCAAGCTCGATCCGCACGTCGTCGGTCGAGACATCCCTGACGTCCAGGAGCGGCGGCAGCGCCCGTGACACGACCACGTCGGCGATGCGTTCGACGAGAGTGGCCTTGTTGACGGCGTATGGAACGCTCGTGATGTAGATTTTCTGCCCGCCGCGGGACGGCGGACCTTCTTGCCACGTGGCACGCAGACGCACCGTGCCCGACCCGGTCCTGTAGATCTCCTTGAGCTCGTCGGCCGAATTCAGGATCTGGCCTCCCGTCGGAAAGTCCGGGCCCTTCACGTAGCGGCAGAGCTGAACGCTGCTCAGGTCGGGATTGTCGAGCAGCTTCACGAGCGCGGCGCACACCTCGGCCAGGTTGTGCGGCGGCACGTTGGTGGCCATGCCGACGGCGATCCCGGTCGTCCCGTTGATCAGGAGACTGGGAATTCGCGCCGGCAGGACCACCGGCTCCGTCTTCGTCCCGTCGTAATTCGGCTTGAAGGGAACGGTCGCCTGGTCGATCTCCGCGAGCATCTCGTCGGCGATGCGCGCCAGGCGGCATTCCGTGTACCGCATGGCTGCTGCGCTGTCGCCGTCGAGCGATCCGAAATTGCCGGAGCCATCGACCAGCGGATACCGCAGCGAAAACGGCTGCGCCATGCGGACGAGCGTTTCGTAGAGCGCAGCGTCGCCGTGCGGATGAAAGCTCCCCATGACGTCGCCGACCACCTTCGCGCACTTGCGATGCCTGGCGTCGGCCGTCAGGTGCTGCTGCCACATCGTGTACAGGATGCGGCGCTGTACGGGTTTCAGTCCGTCTCGAACGTCGGGCAGCGCGCGCGAGGTGATGACCGAGAGCGCGTAGTTGAGGTACCGGCTCTGCGCCGCCTCGTGCAGCGCCACCGCCTCCGTGAAGCCGCCCGGCGGAGGTGGAACGCCAGACGACGAGTCCGCGGTTTCGGCGAGGTCGAAGAGCGAGAGGGACGATTTACGGGGCTTTCTTGCCAAGAAATTGGACTCCGTGTCACCGCGGCCGTGCGGCCACGGTCACAGTCGAAACATCTTACCCGGGTTCATCAGGTTGTCCGGGTCGAGTGCGCGCTTGATCGCCTTCATGACCTCAACCGCTTCGCCGTGCTCCACGCGCAGGTCGTCAATCTTGCCGAGGCCCACGCCATGCTCGCCGGTGCAGGTCCCACCCATCGCCTGCGCGCGCCGGATGAGCCGGGCGTTCAGCTCTTTTGCCTCGGCCAGCTCGGCGGGGTCATCCGGGTTGACGAGGATGACCAGATGAAAGTTGCCGTCGCCGGCGTGGCCTGCCAACGGTGACGGCAATTTCGACGTCTGAAAGTCGCGGCGGGTCTCGAGCACGCACTCCGCAAAGCGGGAGATCGGCACGCACACATCCGTCGTCCAGGGCTTGGAACCTGGACGTAACGCGCACGCCGCATGAAACGCGTTGTGCCGCGCCTGCCACAGTTTCTCGCGAGCTTCCGGCGTCGTCGCCCAGTCGAAGTCGGGCCCGCCATTCTCTGTGGCGATCTCCTGGACTGTCCTAGCGTGCTCGGCCACCGCCTCGGTGCTCGTGCCATGAAACTCGAAAAAGAGCGTCGGCTTGACTGGATAGTTCACCCGCGAATAACGATTCGACGCCTCGATCTGCGCCTCGTCGAGCAACTCGATCCGCGCAACGGGGATCCCGAGCTGAATCGTGGTCATGACGGTCTGTACGGCACCTTCCAGCGTTTCGAACGGACAAGTGGCCGCGGACACCGCCTCCGGCAGGCCGTACAGACGAAGGGTTAACTCCGTGATGATCCCGATCGTCCCCTCCGAGCCGACGAACAGACGCGTGAGGTCGTAGCCCGAGGCGGACTTGCGCGCGCGTCCGCCGGTGTGGATGACGCGCCCGTCGGCCAGGACCACTGTCAACCCAAGCACCGTCTCGCGCATCGTCCCGTACCGCACGGCCGCCGTGCCGGACGCGCGCGTCGCCGCCATCCCCCCAATCGTGGCGTCGGCGCCGGGATCGACCCAGAAACGAACGCCCGTATTGGCGAGCACCCGATTCAGCTGCCGATGCGTGACGCCGGCTTCGACGTCGCAATCGAGGTCCTCGGCGCTGACACGGAGCACGCGGTTCATTCGAGAGAGATCGACCGACACCCCGCCCCGCACGGCGTTGACGTGACCCTCGAGCGACGAGCCGACGCCGAACGCCACGACGGGGGCGCTGTGCCGCGCGGCGACACGCACGATGGCGACGACCTCATCGGTGGTCAGGGGAAACACGACGATGTCGGGTTCAGCTGGCGCGTGCCACGATTCCCCATGGCTGTGATGCTCGAGCTGCGTGGGGTTCGTCGTGCAACGATCGCCGAGCTGCGCCTGAAGATCGGCTGCCAGCGCCGCGCGCGTCGCGTGTGACAGCATGGAGGGCATGGTGGAGGTATTATCCGTCCAGGACCCGTGAAGTCACCGTTCTCCCCCAAAACCCTCGCGTTCCTGCGCGCGCTCAAACGTAACAACGACCGCGACTGGTTCCGCCTGCGCAAGCCGCAGTACGAGGAGCACGTGCGTGGGCCCATGGTGGACCTGCTGGCGCGGCTTGCCGCGGATCTGCCGGGTTTCGCGCCCGAGCTGATCGCCGATCCACGTGTCTCGCTGTACCGGGTGTACCGCGATACGCGCTTCAGCGCCGACAAGTCGCCGCTCAAGAGCCACGTGGCGGCGCATTTCCCCTCGAAAGGCTTTTCTCGCGGCGAAGGTGCGGCACTCTATCTGCAGGTGGGGCCCGCAGGAGTCTGGATCGGTGGTGGGTTGTACATGCCCGCCTCCTCCGATTTACGCCTGATCCGCGCCCACATTGCGGCCAACTACCGAACCCTGCACCGCATCGTCACCGGGGCCCCGTTTCGCCGAGCCGTCGGGACGCTCGATGGAGCGCAGCTTGCCGGCATGCCGAAGGGGTACCTCGCGGATCACCCGGCGGCAGAGTACCTGCGGTTCAAGCAGTTTCTGGCGGGCCGGCCGTTCGAAGCGAAGTTCGCGACCTCGGATCGCTTCTACGCCGCGCTGCTGCGAATCTTCCGGGCGGTCGCCCCGCTGGTGCGCTTCCTGAATACCCCGCTCCTTGCGGGCCGGCCGCCACACACGCGGGCGCTAGGAACGGTTTCATGAGCACGAGTGGGGCTGTCCGCGGTCAGGACCCGCCTGGAGGTCATGAAACCTCCTCTGGGAACAGGTTCGGCTCACGCAAATCCTGTCGTGGCCGGATGGAGGGCGTCTGCCAGATCTCCGGCAAAGCGGTCGGCGTCCCGCGGCTGCAGCGTCGACACGGTGATCCGGATGGCAGGCGCGGCCTGAATTCGGAACCGCTCGCCCGCGGCAACCGCCCAGCCGCGATCGGCAAGCGCCCGGACAACGCCGGCTTCGTCGCGGACCGGCACCCACACGTTGAAACCCGAGCAGCCACGTACCTCGACGTTTCGCGCGCCGAGCGCCGCGAGCACCGCCTTGCGCCGATGCGCATAGATCTCCCCCGTCCTGGCAAGCCGCCGCCCGCTCGACGGGTCCGACCATAGCGTCAGCGCCAACTGCTGGAGGATGTGACTCACCCACCGCGCGCCCAGGGCCTGACGGCCCCGCACGCGTGCCACCGTCATGTCGTCACCCGCCATCACGGCGACCCGCAGGTCGGGGCCCAGAAACTTCGAGGTCGAGCGCACGACCGCCCACCGCTTGTTCGACGCGCCGCACAACGTGTGAAGCGTGGCTCCGGCGACTGGCCCGGCACAGTCGTTTTCAATCAGCACGACGTCCGGAAAACGCCGGAGGATGCGACGCAGCTCACCCGCGCGTTCGACGCCGATAGCGGCGCCAGTCGGGTTCTGCGCGCGTGGGGTCACGATGATCGCTCCGCAGCCCTGGCCGAGCGCAGCCGCAACGGCGTCCGGCAACGGACCGTCATCGTCCAACGCAAAAGGTACCGCCGCATACCCCGAGGAGGACACCAGATCGATGACGCCTGGAAATGACGGGTCTTCGACCGCCACGCGGTCGCCCGAGCGGAGGTGCTCTCGAAGGGTGCGCTCGATCGCGTCCATCGCGCCGCTCAGCACGGCCACTGACCGGGTCGACACGGCGTCCGCCTCGAACTCGGTGGAAGCAAAGGCGGCAAGACCGGCGAGTTCGGACTCGCCACCGTACAGCCGCAGCCCGCTATCGGTGGATCGAATCGCGCGCCCGATCGGGGACAGCAGGGCTGGATCGGGATTGCCGGTAGCCAGATCGACTGTGCCGGCCGGCACGGCGGGAGGGGCGATCGAGGCCGGCGTTACTGGACCGGGCGCAACGCGGGTGCCGCGACGCCCGTGTCCTGCAGCTAACCCGCGTGTTCTAAGTAGTTTATAGGCGGCAGAGACCGTCGCCGGGCTGACACCGAGCGTGGCCGCCAGATTCCGAACGGTCGGGAGTGCCTCGCCGGGATCCTTCTCGCGAGTGTGGAGGCTGTGTTCGAGGGAAGCCGCGATCGCCGCGGCCGTACGTCCAGAAACTCTCATTTGATCTGTCACATAACTATTTTTGTACTATAACATAATGCCAACGAAACACCGGCACGCATCGTCGCCCCGCTTCTCCGAAAAAGGCACAATGACGGCGTGTTTCAGCCCCACGGTGATGAGTACCGCGCACGCCTGGGAAGCCGCCAGGTCGCCGCTGGCGCCCTGGCGAAGCGCGATCGACTGCTCAGCCACACCCGGCTGATCACGTTCGCCGCCGGTGCGGTCCTCGTCGTCCTCTGGTGGCGCGGCACCGCTCCTGCCTGGTGGCTCGCCCTGCCCGCCGTTGCCTTCGCCATCCTCATGCATCGCCACGATCGGGTCATTCGCGCCCTCGCGATGGCACAGCGCTCCATCCTCTTCTACGAGCGCGGCCTCGGCCGGATCGAGGACCGGTGGGCCGGCATGGGCGAACTGGGCGAGCGGTTTCGCGACGAGCGTCACCTGTATGCCCACGACCTGGATCTCTTCGGACGGGGCTCGCTCTTCGAGCTGTTGTCAATCGCACGTACGCGCGCCGGTGAAGAACAGCTTGCGGAATGGCTCGCCAAGCCGGCCTCCCCGGACGAAGTGCGCGCACGACAGAACGCGGTCGCAGAGCTGACGCCCGCACTCGACCTGCGCGAAGAGGTTGCGTCGGCAGGGGTGGATGTCGGAACCGGCACAGCAACACACACAGCGTCTGGCGCAGCGTCTGCCACGGCGTCTGCCACGACGGCGGGCGTCGACAGCGACGCGCTCGTCGGCTGGGCGGAAGGCGCCCCCGTGCTTGGTGGACGCTGGCTGAGAGTCGTGGCAGCCGGCCTCACCGTCGCCGCAATCAGCACTGCGGCGTACACGGCGCTGACCGGAGACTACGGGTACCTGATTGCCGTGCTCCTGCTCGAGGCGGCCTTCTCGATTCCGAACCGGCGGCGTGTGCAGCGGGCGCTCCATGCGGCGGCCTCTCCGGCTCGCGACCTCGACATCCTCGCGCACGTCCTCGATCGCCTCGAGCGCGAGGACTTCCAGACACCGCGACTCATCGCGCTCGGTCGCCAGCTCGATACGGCCGGCGTCGCCGCCTCGGTGGCCATTCGCCGCCTTCACCGGCTCGTTGAGTTGCACGACTGGCAGCACAACCAGTTCTTCGCGCCACTAGCCGCGACGCTGCTCTGGGGCACGCATCTCGCCTGGGCGATCGAGGGATGGCGGCGCCTGCACGGTGCCGAGGTCCGCACGTGGCTCGGAACGGTCGGGGAGTTCGAAGCGCTCAGCTCACTCTCGGCGTATCGGTACGAGCACCCCGACGATGTGTGGCCGGAGATCGTCGCCGAGGGCGCCGGCTTTGACGGGGTGGGGGTCGGCCATCCTCTCCTCCCTGCCGGACGGATAGTGCCCAACGACATCCGGCTCTGGGGCGACGCCCGCCTGCTCGTGGTCAGCGGCTCCAACATGTCGGGTAAGAGCACGCTGCTCAGAACGGTCGGCATCAACGCGGTGCTGGCACTCGCCGGCGCCCCTGTTCGAGCCACCGCGCTGCGCATGACGCCGCTGGCCATCGGGGCCACGCTCCGCATTCAGGATTCACTGCAGGAAGGGCGGTCGCGTTTCTTTGCCGAGATCACCCGCATCCGCGAGCTGGCCGACAGGGCGCGCGGGCCGGTGCCGCTGTTGTTTCTTCTCGACGAGCTGTTTCACGGCACCAATTCGCACGACCGACTGGCAGGCGCCTCCGGCGTCCTGCGCAGCCTTCTCGACTCCGGGGCCATTGGCATGATCACCACGCATGACCTGGCGCTGACGGCCATTGCCGACGCTCTGTCTCCACGAGGGGCCAACGTCCACTTCGAGGATCGATTCGAGAACGGCGAGATCCAGTTCGACTACCGCATGAAACCTGGCCCGGTGACACGCAGCAACGCGCTGGCACTCATGCGCTCGGTGGGGCTCGACATCGACGCGACCTGAGGTCTCACGTGAGTCGACCTGGCCGCGCAGTGGTGTGAGTTATTCGATCGCGGTGATCTCCACCGGCTGTCCGCGGCGGAACTCGTGCGACTCGGTGTAGAACCCGGCGGTCGTGAGCGTGATGGTGACCTCGACCTCGCCCGTATTCTCCCACCACCATCCATGGATACCCGGAAACGGTGCGGTGTACACGCCATGCGACCCGTTGCCATCGGCGGTGTCGAAGAACTCGGCGTATCCCTGCGGTGCGTCGTCGGGTTGACTGTGCAGCTCCCAGTGGACCTCTCCCGTCGAGGTCCACGAGTAGAGCATGCCGGCATCCTCGTCGAGGCGATACTTGTATTCCATCCCTTCCAGCGGGGCCAGCTTGATCTCGATGGATTGCCGCGCGAACGGCGTGGTCTGGAGCGAAATAGACCAGGGCCACTTGGCGAGCGTCTCGGCCTGAGTAGGTGAGGCCGGCGGGTCCTGCGCGTAGAGCGCCGTTGTCATCAGGGCGACGGTGAGCGCGACCAGGGAAATTCTCATGGGCGGAATCCTTTCCAGTGCGGAAGGCCGGATTCTAGCAGATCCTCCCGGCGGCGGCCGGTGCCGACGAACCGACCTGCCGTCCCCTCACTCGTCAGAGAAACGCTGGGGCTCGGTCTCCTGCGTGATTGAGCGAGCGTTGGGGCTAGACTACTTGAGACGGTTCTAGAACGGGTCATCATGAAACACCTTCTGACGGCTGCACTTCTCCTGTTCGCGTTCACCGACCCGGCGGGCTTGCTCGCCCAGGGTGGAGGGGGGAGAGTCCCGCCACAGGGACGAGGCGGCGGACGGTTTGGAGGCGCGGGCGACGCCCGCCAACAGCCGGCCGGCACGGCGGTCATTCGCGGGACCGTCCTGACGGCGGACACGGGGATGCCTGTTCGTCGCGCCCAGGTTCGCGCGGTCGCGGCGAACAGCCGCGACAGACGCCTGGTGGCGACCGACGAGCAGGGCGCGTTCGAGCTTCGCGATCTCTCTGGCGGGCGGTGGGACGTCACCGCGTCGAAAGCCGGATTCGTCACGATGAGTTTCGGGCAGCGGCGTCCGTTCGAGGAAGGAAGACCGATCGAGGTCGCTGACGCCGAAGTCATGGAGCGCGTGGACTTCTGGTTGCCGCGCGGGGCGGCGATCAACGGACGCCTGCTCGACGAGTTCGGCGACCCCGTCGCGCGCGCGCGCGTGCGGGCGCTGCGGTACCAGCTCGTCCAGGGCACGCGCCGCCTCACGCCGGTCGGCCTGACGGCGCAGAGTGACGACAGGGGTGCCTTCCGGCTGTACGGGCTGATGCCCGGCGAGTACTACGTCAGCGCTCTCATCCGCGCGCTGCGGGTGGACGATCCGGAAGACGTGACCAGTTACGCTCCGACGTACTACCCTGGCACCGGCAGCGTCACGCAGGCGCAGCCGGTGTCTCTCGCTGTCGCCGAGGAGGCCAGCATCAGCTTTGCCTTGATGCCGGTTCGCACGGCGCGCGTCTCCGGGCGCGTTCTGAGTTCCACGGGTGCCCCCCTCTCGAACGGGCGGGTGACGCTGATGGCTGCCGGTTCGCCAGGCCTGCCCCGGGCCGCGTTCGGGACGGGCGGCCGGGTCGGCGCGGATGGGAGTTTCACGCTCTCGAACGTGGCGCCTGGTTCCTACACGCTCATGGCGCTCAGCGGAAATGGGCGAAACGCCGGCCCGGACTCCGAGCGCGGCTCCGCGCCGATCGCCGTCGCGGGTGAGGATCTCGCCGGCGTCATGGTCATCACGAGCCGGGGCGCGACGCTGACCGGCACGGTCGGCGGCCGATGGGGAAGCGCCACACAACCCGAGGTCAGGGGTCTGCAGGTCACGGCGCAGCCGGTGCCGTTCGAGGGAGGCATCCGAACCAGGCCTGCCCGCGTGGATGCCGACGGCACGTTCACCCTCACGAGCCTCTTCGGCCCGACTCTGATTCGCGTCAACGGGCTTTCGCCGGAGTGGATGATCGAAGCCGTTCTCGTGGCGGGATCCGATGTCACGGACGCGCCGTTCGACTTCCGGCCGAATGAGGAGATCAACGCGGAGATCGTGCTGACGGATCGCATCACTCAGGTCTCGGGAATGGTTTCGGACCGCGACGGCACACCGTCGAGTGATTTCACGGTCGTGGTGTTTCCGGAAGACGAAACGAAGTGGACGCCTCCGTCACGCTACGTGAAATCAGCGCGACCCGATCAGCAGGGCCTCGTCAAGATCATCGGGCTGCCCCCGGACGACCGCTATCTGGCGGTCGCGGTCGATTACCTCGAAGAAGGCGGGGCCAGCGATCCCGAGTTCCTGGATCTCATCAAGAGTCGCGCGACTCGGTTCAGCCTGGGAGAGGGCGCGTCGGCCACGTTCGATCTGAAGCTCGTCGAGCGATGACCCTCGTGCAGGTCGCGGCGCGATATCACCTCGCTGCGGCAGCGCAAACGCTGGTAGGATAAGCGCACTAAATGGCCGCTCCTAGACCAAAGGAAGACCACAAGGCGGAGATCGGCGACGCGCTCGGGATGATCGAGACGCGCGGCCTGATCGGGATGATCGAGGCAACTGACGCGATGCTCAAGACGGCGAACGTCGTTCTCGTCAGTTGGCAAAAGGTCGATGCGGGCCTCGTGACCGCGCTCGTCCGCGGCGACGTCGGGTCTGTCAAGGCCGCGACCGATGCGGGCGCCGCCGCAGCCCGCCGTGTCGGCGAGCTGATCGGCGTGCACGTCATTCCGCGTCCGGCCGACGGCCTCGAGAAAGTCTTTCCGATCCAGTAGTCCGCCGCTTGCGCCCGCGCGCCGCCAGCGGCCGCATCGGCAACCCCTCCCCCGCCATCAGCAGCGGCTGTGTCGGCTGCTCGAGATCGAACAGGCGGCCATCCTGAGTCCGCGCGTACAGCCGGTCGCCGCCGATGAACAGGGTCATCGGTCCGCCGTCTCCGACCGCTTCATACAGGCGGATTCCGAAGACGTCGTGGAGCGTGGCGAGCAGCCGCCGCAGCCGAGGGATCGAAAAGCCGCGCCGACGGAGGTCCGCCAGTACCTGCAGTTCCAGGACATCCAGCGGTGAATACCGGCGTTCGGTGAAGCCGCCCGCCTCGGTGCGATGGGGCGCGACGGCAGGCTTGAACAGCCGGCGGGCGTCCCACCACTGGAGCTCGCGGGCCGTGAGACCGGTCAGCCCCACCACCTCTCTCGACGTGTAGTGCTTCTTGAGTCTCACAGTCCGAACCGATCCGGTCGCGCGAGCGCGAGCTCACCGCGCTCGCAGCCGTCGAGGACGAGGTCAGCGATCATCAGCGCGGTCAGCGGCGCGAGCAGCACGCCGCTTCGATAGTGGCCGGTGGCGTAGTAGACGCCGCGCATTGTCGATGAACGGCCGATGATCGGCAGCTCGTCCGCGGTTGCCGGCCGCAGCCCGGCGCGGGCGCCGTCGAAGGTCGCCGACCGCACCTCGGGAAGAAGCTCCTCGGCACTGTCGAGCAGCTGCCGTACGCCGGCGGCCGTGACACGCTCGTCGAAACCGGCGTCTTCAACCGTCGCGCCGACGAGCACGCTGCCATCCTCCCACGGAACCAGATAACACGCAGTGCCCCAGATAACGCGCGAGAGCGGCGGCTCGGGGAACCGAAGATGAAGCAGTTGTCCGCGAACAGGCCGTACCGGCGGCGGGACGGCCGGCGACATGGGAATGCCGCCCGACCAGCTTCCCGCCGCGACGACAACCGCGTCGGCGACGAACGAGTCCTCTGAGGTTTCAACCATCACCGCCCCATCGTGGAGGTCGATTCCGTTGACCCGTGCGGTGGAGCGCGTCGTGCCGTGTCTGCTGGCAGCCTCCTCCAGCGCGGACATCAGGCTCGCCACCCCGACATACCCGTGCTGGGGAACGAGCAGGCCCGCTCGAACGCCTTCGGCCAGCGACGGCTCGAGGCGCCACGCCGCGTCCCCGTCGAGAGAGGTGTGCGGCACGCCCGACGCCGCAAGGTTCCGTGCGGCCTCCTCGAGTTGCCGAGCTTCGACGTCGGTACGCGCGACCTGCAGCGTCCCCGGGCGCCGGTACTCAATGGGACGCCGCGCGTCGGCGGCCACACGAGCGATGAAGCCGTCGTAGTGATCGAGGCCGCAAAGACCGAGCCGGAGCAGCTCCGCCGAACGTCCCTCGATGCAGGGCGCCAGGATCCCGGCAGAGGCGCGCGTGGCACCCTGGCCGCTACCGCCGTCGATGAGACGGACCTCGGCTCCGCGCGCGGCAAGCTCGTAGGCGACCGCAGCGCCGACGATGCCGGCGCCGACGATCGAGACCTTCACGTCCCCGATCTTAGTTGGTAGTTGGCGTCGGGAGTGGGCGTAGGTGGTTGGCGCCGGGAGTCGGTGGCCGCGCGGCCTGCGTCAGCCCGACGCCGAAGGACCGACGTAAGCTTGTGACGTGGGACAGCCGACGACGGCCGAGGCGAAGCCGCTGAATCGCGTGTGTGTGTTCTGTGGCTCGAGCGCCGGCCTGAGGCCGGAGTATCGGGCAGCGGCGGAAGCCTTCGCGCGCGAGCTCGCCACCCGTCAGATCAGCCTGGTGTTCGGCGGCGGCGGCATCGGGCTCATGGGACACGTGGCTGACGCCATCCTCGCGGCAGGAGGACACGCCATCGGCGTTATTCCGGACGCGCTCCTCGCCCGCGAGATAGGGCATCGTGGCCTGCCCGATCTCCGCGTCGTGCACTCGATGCACGAACGCAAGGCGCTGATGGCCGACCTGGCCGACGCGTTCGTCGCGCTGCCAGGTGGCTTCGGCACGTTTGAGGAATTCTGCGAGGCGATCACCTGGACGCAGCTTGGCCTTCACCGGAAACGGTGCGGTCTCCTCAACGTCGGTGGTTTCTACGATCCGCTGCTCGCGCTGTTCGACGGTGGGGTGAAATCGGGTTTCATCAGCAGCGCCAGTCGCGACATCGTGTTCGCGTCCGATGATCCGCAGGAGCTTCTTGACCGCCTCGCGGCCCCGCTCGAGCTGCCGGAAGCGACCTGGCTGCGCTCCACGGAACAGACTTAGTATCAGGACAGATCCGAAAGAGAGGGCGCGTGCGAAAGCCCGACTGGCTCGTTTTTAGCCAGGTATTTGTCGATCCGTCCGGGGCACGGGCCTTGCTATCTCCGATTGTCGAGGAGCGCGTGTCCCATGGAAATCAGTAAGGCGACGATCGGGGTTCTCGCGGCGTTTTGCGTCACCGCCGGTGCCGGAGGCGCCTATCTTGCGTTGCGCGGCAACGAGGCAACTCCAGCGGCTGCCAGCGCGGAGGCACCTGTCGTCGACCTGGCTCCGTCGGCGCCGGTTGCCGAAGAGTCGGAGCCGATCGTCAACGCCGCCGCCGCTCGGTCTGTCGGCCGCACGCCCCCGTCCACTCCGGTGGAGCGTCGCCCGGCACCGCCGCGCCCTGCCTCGTCACGCGACACCCAGGTCACGAGCGTGCCTTCCGAATCGGCGCCCGAGCTCGACAGGCTGCCGCTGCCGGCGGTGAACCTGGAGGTGCAGAGCGTCGCGCCGCCGGCGCTGGAACCGGTGCGACCGTCCGAACTCGAGCCGGTCCGCTCCGTCGAGCCGCCCTTACCGGAGTTCGAGGAATTCGTGGTGTCGGCAGGTTCAGTCGTCGGTCTTCAGATGGAAACGACGATTACCAGCGAAGACGCCCGCGTGGAGGACGCAGTGGTCGCGCGCGTCACGCGCGATTGCGTCGTGGACGGCCGGGTGGTGATTCCCGCCGGGGCCCAGGCGCGCGGTGAGGTCACACTCGTCGAGCGTGGCGGCCGGTTGCGGGACCGCGCGCGCCTTGGCGTCCGCTTCACGCTGGTCGTCCTCGCCGACGGCACGCGCGTTCCGCTCGACACGGACACGATCTACCGCGACGGCGACGCTCCTGGCGGTGAGAGCGCCGCCAGGATTGGTGGTGGGGCGCTCGGCGGAGCGATCCTCGGCGGCATCTTCGGGGGAACGAGAGGCGCCGCCATCGGTGGGTCGGTGGGCGCCGGCGCCAGCACCGCGGCGGCGCTGGCCGACGGGCGAAATCCCGCAACCCTGGCAAGGGGCGCGCCCGTTACGGTCCGCCTCACCGCACCAACGATTGTGATCCTCGAGAAAGAGTAAGGCGGGCGGGCGGGCGCTCGGGTCCGCCTGAACGGTGTAAGATCGGCAGCCAGGAGAGCACCATGCCAACACGCTTCTTACTCGCGGCCACACTGGCCGCGCTTCTGACTATCCCGCTGGCTGCCCAGGTCCAGAAGCAGGACATGCCCGGCATCCGCAACTACTCGCGCGTCGATGCCACCGTCGGCTGCGGCGGCGCCGTCGATCCGAGCGCCATGGCCGCGCTGAGGAACGAGGGGTTCGTCTCGGTCATCAACTTGCGCCTCGCCAGCGAACAGGGCGCCAATGTCGAGGAGGGCCGCGCCGCCGCGCAGGCTGCCGGTCTGAAGTACATCCACCTGCCTTTCAGCGGGGGCTCGCCCGATCCAGCGGTCGTCGAGAACTTTCTGACCACCGTTGCCGATCGCGACAACCAGCCGGTGTTCATCCACTGCGGTTCCGCCAACCGCGTGGGCGCCGTCTGGATGATCAAGCGGGCGCTCCAGGACGAGTGGCCGGTCGAGAAGGCCCTCGTCGAAGCGCAAGCCATCGGCCTCCAGAGCGAGGCGCTCACGACGTTCGCCACCGAGTACATCAGCGCGCACGAGTAAAATCCCAAAACCCAATGACCAACTCCCAACTCCCGAAACGAGCCCACGGGGCCGTTGGGATTTGGGAGTTGGGCCTTGGGATTTGACATGGATCCGGCGCAATTCCGCCGCCACGGCCATGCGCTCGTGGAATGGATCGCGGACTATCTGACCGGATCCGAGCGCTACCCTGTCCTGCCGCGCGTATCACCCGGCGACGTTCGCGGCGCGCTGCCCGCCGCGGCGCCCGAGCGCGGCGAGCCGTTCGAGGCGATCTTCGCCGACTTCGAGCAGGTCCTCGTTCCCGCGCTGACCCACTGGAACCATCCAGGATTCTTCGGGTATTTCGCGATTACAGCCAGCGAGCCGGGAGTGCTCGCCGAATTTCTCGCCGCCGCGCTAAACCAGCAGGCGATGCTGTGGCGCACGTCGCCGGCCGCCACGGAACTTGAAGAGGTATCGCTCGGCTGGCTCCGCCGTCTGATGGGTCTACCGGACGCGTTCGAAGGCGTCATTTATGACACCGCCTCGATTGCCAGCCTTCACGCCCTCGCCGCCGCCCGCGAGACGGCGGTGCCAGGAGTACGAGACCTCGGTCTCGCCGATCGCTCCGGCATCGGCTCGGTCCGTGTCTACTGCTCCGAGCAGGCGCATACCTCCATCGACAAAGCCGTCATCCTGCTTGGGCTGGGCCATCGGGCGTTGCGGAAGGTACCGGTCGACGATCGATTCAGAATGCGCGCCGACGCGCTGCGCGCAGCGATCGCCCAGGACCGAGTGTCGGGGATCACGCCACTGGCGGTCGTGGCCACACTCGGCACGACATCGACCACGAGCGTCGATCCCATTGGTGAGATTGCGGAGATATGCGGCCGCGAGGGCGTGTGGCTGCATGTGGACGCCGCCTATGCCGGCGTCGCGGCCATCATGCCGGAATACCGCGCACGGTTCGAGGGGTGGCAGCACGCGGACTCGATTGTCGTCAATCCGCACAAATGGCTGTTCACGCCATTCGATCTCAGCGCCTTTTACTGCCGCCGCATGGATGCCGTCCGCGCGGCATTTTCACTGGTGCCGGATTACCTGGAAACGGCGGAGGGCGAGCGCGGCGTACGAAATCTGATGGACACAGGTGTCCAGCTCGGCCGCCGATTCAGGTCGCTGAAATTGTGGATGGTCCTGCGCCACTTCGGCGCCGAAGGCATTCGCGAGATCCTCGCGGAGCACGTCCGGCTGGCGCAGCTCTTCAGCGGATGGGTTGATGCGGATCCGGAATTCGAACGGCTGGCGCCGGTCCCGTTCAGCGTGGTGTGCTTTCGAGCCCGGCCGGGTGGCGGCTCGACCTCGGCCGACGAGCTCGACACGTTCAACGAGCGGCTTCTCGACGCGGTCAACGCGACCGGCGACGTGTTCCTGTCTCACACGCGATTGAACGGCCGGTTCACGCTGCGGCTTGCGGTGGGCCACCTTCGCACGAAGGAGTCGCACATCACGCGAGCCTGGGAACTGCTGAAGACCCATACCTCACGCCTTGCCGCCGCCCGGCAGCCGACTTAGCCCTCTAATCTCCAGAGCTCCTTCCAGATTTCACCCTGGCACTCGAGCGCGACACATCCGTGCATGGGAAAGTCGGTGGTCACGTCGGCGGTCACGTCGGCGGTCACACTGTCCGGCAGTTCGCCACACAACACCCGCAGCAGTCGCGCCAGGTGCGGCATGTGGCCCACGAGGACGATCGAGCGGCTATCTTCCTCGAGCTGCTCCCGCATCCGCCCGGGCGGGTCGGTCGGCTGCAGGCCGCGCGCCGCGGAGAAGGCCGCCAACGGATTACACGCGTGCCAGAACAGCTCCGCCGTCTGCCGCGCCCGGAGCTTGCCACTGTGCCAGACCACGTCCGGGCGCACGCCGCGCGCAGCCGCCGCGGCAGCAAGGCGCGCCGACGCCGCCCGCCCCGGTCCCGACAACGGTCGCGTCGGTTCCACTTCGGGGCCGATCGCATCGCCGTGGTGAACCAGCACAATCATGTGGCCGGGGAGGGAAGGCATAGTAGGGAAGGCATGGTAGGAAAGGATAGTAGGGAAGGATAGCCATCTGGAGGCTTGATTGACGGTTTGAGATCCAAAATACCGTGATCTATACTGGCTCGTTTAGGGGGCGTGGCGATTTCACCGACGTGACGGGCCGCGCCGCTGGCGCGTATGTGCCGGCACCCCAATACTATCTAAGTTGCGAGCCAGGCCCGCGACACAGTCCGCGGGCTTTTTCTTGCCCCGAGCGAAAACGGGGCCCCCGTCGCGCACGCCCGCGCGGTGGGGTGCAAAGGAGCACTATGTCGCGCTACACATTCACGTCTGAATCGGTTTCCGAAGGGCACCCCGACAAGGTCTCCGATTACATCTCCGATTCGGTCCTCGACGCCTGTTTCGAGCAGGACAAGCACAGCCGGGTTGCGTGCGAGACCTTGTGCAAGAGCGACACCGTGGTCGTCGCGGGCGAGATCACGACCAACGCCAAGCTCGATTACGAGCGAATCGTCCGCCAGGCGGTCAAGGAGATCGGCTACACCGACGTGGCCGAGCCCTTCTGCGACACGACGCTCAAGGTGATTTCGCTCATTACACGGCAATCGAATGAGATCGACCAGGGTGTGACCTCGACGACGAGCCAGAGCGGCGATCAGGGGGCGGGAGACCAGGGCATCATGTTCGGCTATGCGACCGACGAGTCGCCGGAGCTGATGCCGCTACCGCTGGTCCTCGCCCACAAGCTCACCAAGGGGATGACCGACGACCGGAAGGGCGGCAAGGTCGCGTGGCTTCGGCCGGACAACAAGTCGCAGGTGTCGGTCCTGTACGAGAACAACGAGCCAAAGGAAGTGACCGCCGTGGTGGTCTCGACGCAGCACACACCGCAGGCGGACCAGAAGAAGATCACGGAGTATGTGCGAGAGGAGCTTGGGCCCAGAGTCCTCGCCGACTGGTGGAGAAAGAACGTTGCGCTGCATGTCAATCCCACCGGCAGCTTCACCCATGGCGGCCCGTCGGCCGATGCCGGCGTGACCGGCCGTAAGATCATCGTCGACACGTACGGAGGTGCCGGACGCCACGGCGGCGGCGCGTTCAGCGGCAAGGATCCGTCAAAGGTCGATCGGAGCAGCGCCTACTTCTGTCGCTACGTGGCAAAGCAGGTCGTGGCTACCGGGCTCGCCAGGAAAGTGGAGATCCAGGTCGGGTATGCCATCGGCATGGCAAAGCCGGTGTCGGTGAAGGTCGATACGTTCGGCACGGGCGACGAGCGCGCCGCGGAGATATTCGTGATGGATTCGTTCGACTTCCGCCCCCGGACCATCATCGATCATTTCGACCTGCTGCGGCCCATCTACCGCAGCACGACGAACTACGGCCACTTCGGAAGGCCCGGTCTGCCGTGGGAGGTTGTCGAGAAAACGGCAGCCGTCTCGCGCTAGAACAGTTCGTACCAACGGCGAGGGCGACCGGTCACCAGGACTTGCACGTCTCCGATCTGTGCGGCGACCTGCTGCGCGTCCTCCTCGGCGACACCCTCCGCCATCAGCAGCGACTGCACGTCGTTCTGTAGCGTCTCGATCTGTCGTTCGCTCAGTTCGAGGGCGGCCACCGAGAGCCACAGATTCTGCGCGAGCCTCTGTGCGGCCTCGTTCGTCAGGTCTACGCCGGCGAGCACGGTGGCAGCACGTTCCGACAACTCGTCAACGGCGGACATCGCGTCAGGCTCCTCCGTGTACTTCCGTAGATCGTGCGCCAGATCTTCGGGTGCCAGCGGATCCCGGCCCGACGCCACGTTCAGCAGATCGTGCCTCACGTCTTCGAGTTCTCCCAGGACGTCCTCGTTCGGCGCCGGAATCGGACCGTCAGCCTGGCGGCAAGCACCGAACGACAGCCCCACAATCGCAATCAGGACGTAGCGTGCGCGTGATCTCATGAGGATGAGAGTGGCTTAAGGCCACTCCCGGTGTCAAGACAGCGCTGGGTCCCCGTCGCCCTCAGTTTCTCGGCAGCGCGCGAATCGCCGTGGCTTTCACGATCGCCCAGGCTTCGTCCCCGGGCTTCAATGCCAGACGCTGCCAGGCATCGCGCGTGACAAGCGCCGCCAGACGAAAGCCGCAATCCAGCCCGACGCGTACGAACGGCCCCTCGGGAGTCTCGAATCGAACGACCGCGCGCCACCGGTTGATCGCACTGAGATCGGCCGCGCCGTGCAGCGCTATGGTCACGTCTTCGGCACGGATGCACAGCGCGGCCTCGTGGCCCGCGTCCGCCGGGGCCGCGGCACGGACCTCCTGCTCCCCCACCGTGACGCGCGCCAGGCCGTTCTCGACCGACGCGATGCGGCCGACGAGGATCGTATCGACGCCGACGAGCCGGGCGGCCGCGGGCGTCTTCGGGGCCTCGAAAACCTCCTGCGTGGTGCCGCTCTGAATGATCCGCCCCTCATCCAGCAGCACCGTCTGGTCCGCGAGCGCGAGCGCGTCGGCGCGGTCGTGGCTCACGACGTAGGCAGGGATGCGCAGCGCGTGAATCAACGCCCTCAGCTCCTCGCGCAGCTCGTCACCGGTCGGGCGGTCGAGCGCGGAGAGCGGCTCGTCCAGCAGGAGTAGCCTGGGGCGCCGGAACACGGCGCGCGCCAGGGCCACGCGCTGCTGCTGTCCTCCGGAGAGCTGGCGCGGCAAGCGACGCTCGAGACCGCGTAGCTGAAATACGTCGATCAATTCCGAGACCCGCAGCGCCGCCGCCCTTCGAGGCAGGCCGCGCGAGGCAAACGCGACGTTCCGCTCGACCGTCAAGTGTGGAAACAGCGCGTAGTCCTGGAAGAGCACACCGATATCGCGGCGATCGGGTGCGAGGTTCGTTCCGCGCGTCGCGTCAAACCAGACGCGATCGCCAAAGCGCACGTGACCTCTCTGTGGCCGCTCGAGGCCGGCGAGGCACCGCAGCACGGTGGTCTTGCCCGATCCGGAGGGCCCCAGAAAAGCCGTGACTCGAGGCTCCCCTATGGGATCCTGCCAGCGGCACTCGATGCCTGGACCTTTCGGATACCGGAACCCCACATCCACGTCCAGAAGCGTCATAACGGCATGACGCGGCGCTGCAGCGAGTAGGTCACCGCGAGGACACTGACAGCGAAGATGAGTAGCACGACGGACGCCTGATTCGCCGACGCGTAATCCAGCGCCTGCACGTCGTCGTAGATCGCCAGCGCGATTGTGCGGGTCACACCGGGGATGTTGCCGCCCACCATCAGCACGACCCCGAACTCGCCGACGGTGTGCGCGAACGCCAGCACGAGGCCGGCAAGCACGGCGGGCCACGACAGCGGCACCACGACCGTCGCGAAGGTGCGTGGCGCGGACGCGCCCAGGCAGCGGGCCGCTTCGATCAGTCGCCGATCGACGGCGGCAAAGCCTGACGCGAACGGGCGGACGGCGAACGGGAGGTTGTACAGGACCGACGCAAGCAGCACGCCGGTGAAGGAGAACGGGACGGTGCCGCCGAACAGGCTGGCGTAGAGTCGACCGGGAAGCGTCTCCGGTCCTGTGGCCACCAGAAAGTAGAACCCGAGCACCGTGGGCGGCAGCAACAGCGGGACCGCCACGGCCGCGTCAACGATGGGCCGCCAGGCGCGCTTCGTGGTCGCCAGCCAGTACGCGAGCGGGAGCCCGAGGACCGCCAGGACCAGCGTTGTGAGTGCTGCAAGCTTGAGCGTGAGGCCGACCGCCACCCAGTCCATCGCGCCTACCTCGCCGGAAGCCCGAAGCCGTGTGACGCCAGCAACTGCCGGCCCTCATCGCTCAGCAGATAGTCGCGGAGACCGACGGCGCCCTCGCGCGACACGGCCCATGGCAGGACCAGGCCGCCCTGCGCCAGGGTTGGATGCGCGTTCTCGGGAATCTCCCAGAATCGACCGGCGGCGCGCATCGCCTGCGCGAAGGCGAGCGATTTCGCGATGATGCCCGCGTCGGCCGCGCCGCTCTGTACGAACTGGGCGGCCTGAGCGACGTTCTGCCCGAGCGCCAGCCTGCCACTGACGCTCGTCCAGACGCCATCGTTGCGCAGCGCCGCCTCGGCCGCCTTCCCGTATGGCGCGTGGCGTGGATTGGCGATGGCGATGCGCGTCGCTCCCACGAGCGAGCCGAGCCCGTCACGCTCGATCGCGAGCATCGAGCGGTTTGGCACCCACAGGACGACCCGACCGACCGCGTAGGTGAACAGATCGCCGTCCGACCCTATGCCTCGCGACACGAGGTCGCGCGGATACTCGACATCCGCCGAGAGATACACGTCGTAGGGGGCGCGCTGCCGGAGCTGCGCGTGCATGCTGCCGGAAGAGCCGTACGTCGTCTCGACGCGGATGGACGGCTGCCGCCTGGCCAGCCGAGCTACCACTTCGTCCAGTGCGAACTTCAGATTGGCCGCGGCCGCCACCCGCACGGTCGCGACCGGGTTCGCCGCGGGCCGGGAACCCTGGCCGGCCGCCAGCAGGCCGGCGCCGGTTGCGAAGACGAAGAAAACAATGCGCACAATATCCATAATTTAGTATGATTCGAGTCGATATGAACATCGAATTAATACCATTTATCGGGACATCCAGTCTACCCGCCGCTGCCGCGCCTGGCGCCCCGTAGATGGCACTGCTCACGGTCCGGACCGCCGCGGAGAGGCTAGGGGTCAGCTACTCGACGTTCAAGCAGTGGATCTACAAGGGCTTGGTCCGCTCGGTCCGCACGAGCGGCGGTCATCACCGGATAGCGGAGACCGAAGTGGATCGCCTCCTGGCGGCGCAGGGACGCGTGCCTTCCCAGTCGCGGCGGGCCACACGGGCAACGGGCGTGGTCGTCGCCATCAGCGGAAGGAACCAGCTCCACGGGGTCGTCGAAGAGGTCCGCGTGGAAGGACTGCTCGCCCAGGTCCGGCTGCGGATTGGCGACCAGAGACTGACGGCGGTCATCACACGGGATGCCATCGACGAGCTGAAACTGAAACGCGGCCAGCTCGCGCTGGCGATTATCAAGTCCACGGAGGTGATGATCGCGCGCGAGGCGGAAACGATCGGCGATATCAACGGCCTCCCCGAAACGTAGCGGAAGGCCCCTGGTTGTGTATGCTTCCCTCACTTCCTTGGGAGTTCGTTTCCTAGTAGGCTGAGGCCAGCCGTCATGGCCGTCCAGAGCAAGATCGACATTCCCGGAGCCCCGAGGGTACATACGCCTTTACCGGAGGTTGGACCGACATGAAGATCCGCGCACGCATTTCCGGCACAATCCCACTCGCGTTGGCGGCGCTGCTTCTCTGGAGCACGTGGCCCGTTCAGACACGTGCGCAGTCGGCTGGTCCTGCGGACCAGGTGACGATCAGCGACCTGGTTCTTGCCAACCGCATGCTGGTAGCTCCAGACATGGGCGTCCTGAATGTCTACGGACATGTCAGCTATCGCAGCCGAACCAATCCCAGCCACTTCTTCATCGCTCGGAACATGGCGGCTGGGCTGGTCACGGCCACAGACATCTACGAAAGCGATCTGGACGGCAACCCCGTCGACGGAAGCCAGCCGGGACTCTATGCGGAGCGCTTTATCGACGCCGAAATCTATCGGGCGAGGCCGGACGTGATGGCGATCGTGACGGCGGAGACTCCGGAATTCGTCGCCTTCAGCGTGAGTTCCGTGCCGGTGCATGGCGACAACCCGCCTCCGGTTGTGGACATTCGGACGTTCAACGGTGGGCAACGCGGACTCGTCTCCACTCCCGCGCTCGGACGCTCGCTCGCGCAAGCGCTTGGACAGAGAAGTACGCTCCTGCTGCAGGGTCGCGGGGCCGTGATCGTAAGTTCGACCATTGATGGTGTGGTCAACTCCGCGAATGGCCTCCGCGAAAGCATGCGCACCCAGCTGATGGCGGCGTCGCTTGGTGGAGCGATCACGTACCTGGATTTCACGCCGCGCCCGGCAGCCGCTGCGCAAGGAGGGGCGCAAGCCGCCGGGGGAAGAGGCGGAGGCGGCAGGGGTAATGCCAATGCCCCTGGCGGCCGTCCCTGGAACTACTGGAAGTTTCTGGCCACCGCCGAACTCGCCCGCGAAAGCCGCGAACCAAGGAGTGCCGCGCCCGTTGCACCGCCCGACGGAAATCCCGACAGGGCGCTCATTGACGAGATCGTCCTGGCCAGCCGGATCCTCTCCACCACCGAAGCCGGTATCATTCCGGGCGCCTACGGACACGTCAGCGCGCGCAGCCGCACAAATCCCAATCACTATTACATCTCGACCGACAAATCGCCTGGCAGCATCACGGCCACCGATATGCTCGAGAACGATCTCGACAGCAAGGCCGCCGTGCCCACCGACAAGGCGCAATTTTCAGAAATTTTCATTCACGGCGAAATTTACAAGGCCCGTCCGGACGTGATGGCCATCGTGCACGCGCACACTCCCGAGCTCGTCTCTTTCGGCATGAGTTCGGTGCCGCTGCGCCCGGTAATGCTCGGTACGAATTTCATCGGTGATGGCCTGCCCGTCTACGACATCCGCACGTACACGGGAGGGTATCGGTCTCCCGTCGGCTGCGCCCATTGCATCAGCACCCCCGAACTCGGCCAGGCTCTGGCCGGGGTGCTCGGCAACAAGGGCGCTGCCCTTCTGCTTGACCATGGAATCGCCGTTGTCGAGACATCGCTACCTGCTCTGGTCAGCCGCGCGTACGACATGCGTATGAACGCGCTGATTCAACATATGGCGTTATCGCTCGGCGGTAACGTGAGCTACCTGGAAGGATCACAGCCTTCGGCGAACCCTCCCAACCCGGCCGCGTGGGAGTATTGGACGCGATTGGCCTCCAACAGGTAAGCGCGTGTATTCAGCTGGTGTCGGGAGCGCCTAGGCGACACTGGTCAGCGGCAACCCCTCGCTCTCGCCTACCGCCACGGTGTTCGGATGCCCGGCACAGAGCATGTTGTGTTGCGGGCAGGCTGGATCAAGGCGGGGGTATTCGCGGGTCATACAGCGACAGTCCCAAGTCCCGGCCGAAAGCGCGGCGCGTTCAGCCGTCTCCGAGTCCAACTGCGTGCGGGCGTCAGTCATCGGTTTTGTCCTTCTCTCACTGCCACACCAGGTACCGGCACCTCATTTTTCAAGCAACGAGTGTGCCGTGCCTTTTTCCCGATACCCCCCGCGATTGCCATTTGTCTGAGCGTCAGAAATGTAGCAGTGATTACAGATATGTACTTCGGAATGGCACGGTCAGGTTGACGAGGATGCCCGGCGGCGTCAGCTCGTCAAACGTATTGCAGGGGCAGAAGTCAACGGGGCGGAGGAGCGGTACGAGGCAGGCCACGAATTGAAACGGAGCGAGGTGATGACCGCGCGGGGGGCGAACTAGCGGCCGCGGATGCTACCGCCGGCGCAGGATCCCCAGATGGACCGCCGCGACGGTATGCATGTAGCCGCCCTCGATGGCAAACCGGTCGGCGGCCGCCGCCATGATGTGCTCGAGCGCTTGCCTGTCGTCCCCTAACGCTTCGAAATAGAGCCCGACGTACAGCTGCGCGTAGAACTGCGCGGACGCCTGCGATCCCGCCGCCTCCAACACCTGCTCAGGCTCCAACGCGCCGCGAAACATGTCGTAGATCTGCCGCATCGGCACGCGCGCGTCCGGCCCGACTGGGAGGAGCGCCGCCCGCGCCTTCGCGGCGGACTCGGCGCGCGCAACACAGAGAAAATGCCACGCGGCATTTTCGACGTCGGCGGGGTTGACGGTACGGTGCAGCTCGAACTGCGCGCGGCAATCGGCGTACCGTCCGGCGTAGTACAGCGTGATGCCGCGCTGCCAGAGCTGCGCCGCGATCGACGGGGACACCTCGATCAGCCTGTCGAATCCCGCAGCAGACTCAGCGATGCGGCCACCCTCGAAATCGGCGACGGCGCCGTCGAGTATGGCGCTAGGCTGCTCCCGAGGCTGCCCCAGGGGCTGCTGCGCCGCGAGCGGCGCCTCGACAGCTACAGTCGTAGCCACCGTCAACGTCGCAATCGCACATAGCGGAACCAGTCGCAGGCGAAGTCCTTTGAACTGAAGTTCCTCGGACATAGTCACGGCCGCAGGTCCAGACAGATCAAGGTATCGTCGTTGCGCGCGAACAGGAACCCGTCCGACAACGCGGGATACGCGCGTACGGTCCCGGTCAGGATCTGCGCACGGGCAAGTGGCCGGTAGGCATCCGGCGACGCATCCGCCACGATCAGCTGACCCCTCTCGCGCAGAATCACCAGCCGATCCCCCGCCAGCGTCACCGTTCCCCCGCGGAACTGGTCCTGGCTCCATCGCACCTCGCCGGTGCGGAGCTCGACAGCCCGGAAGCTCGGGCCAAACTCCTGACGCCCGTGGAAGCCGTAGAGAAATCCGTCCCTGTAGACGCTGGTCGCATAGTGATTCGTAAGCACGTCATTCGACGCCCAGAGTTCGCTGAGCGCGGACCCCTCGAGGCGCAACACCGCCGCGCCCGGTCCGTATTCGGCCGACACGAAGATCTGGTCGCCGATGACGAGCGGCGTTGCCACGTTGACGGAGGACGCCGACCGCGCTCGCCAGGGACGCTCGAACCGCACCTGCCCCGTTTCGGGATCCAGGCCCACGAGACCCGCACGCGTCAGGAAGATCGCATGGCGGCGTCCCGCAATGGTCGCCCCCACCGCCGACGAATAGCTCGCCCCATCCCCGGTGGCGGTCCAGAGGACTTCGCCCGTCTTCGCCTCGAATGCGACGATGCCGGCCTCCGGCCCACCGATGTTCGCCAACACGCGGCCATCTTCAACCAACGGCGAACCCGCAGCGCCGAAGAACCCTTTGGCGACACCGAAACGCTGCATGGTGTCCATACTCCAGATGCGCGTACCCGTCTCCAGGTCGATCGCGTGGAGCTGCCCCTGCGCGCCAAACGTGTAGACGATGCCGCCTGCAACGACGGGAACCGCGCGCGGGCCTTCGTCGAAGCCGAAATCATCCCGATAGGAGGAGGGGTAGGTGTATCGCCACTGGGCGGCGCCGGTCCGCGGGTCGATCGCGTCCACGATCTCCTGATCCCGGATGCGATGAAACAGGATGACGTGCCCCTGGACGACAACGGGGCCGCTGAATCCCTGGCCGACCGACGAGCGCCAGACGACCTTCGGCCCCTGCGGCCCCCAGGTGTCCGCGAGAGCCGGTCCGCGATAGACGCCGTTCCGCTCGGGACCAAGAAACTGCGGCCAGTCTTCCGCGGCAACGCGGACGCCGATCGCGATCGCAATCACGGCCGAACCGAGCACGAGAAGGCGTCTCATGGAAAGGCGGCTTAACATACCACTCGCGGCTTGCGCCGGAGTGGTCCTTTTTGATAGCCTTCTGACTTCAGATGTTCAGCCTCCTCCATCACGCGCACCATCACCACGGCCATCCGGCCGTTCGGCAGGACTGCGCGCGCTGAGGGACTGAGAGCAAGAACCCCAAGAGACAGCCGACACGCATGCAGCCCCGCCGGACGAGTGGCGGGGTTTTTTGTTGTACGGAACACGGAACGCAGAATGATGGACTTTTCCAAACTTGACGGACTGATTCCCGCGGTCGTGCAGGACCATGTCAGCGGCGAGGTGCTGATGGTGGGCTTCATGAACCAGGAGGCATGGGACGTCACGCAGCGCACGGGCTACGTGACGTTCTTCAGCCGCACGCGCAATGCGCTGTGGACCAAAGGCGAGACGTCGGGCAACCGGCTCGCGGTTCGTGACATTCTGATCGACTGCGACGAGGACACCGTGCTCGTCAAGGCCGAACGGCAGGGCGACGGCAACGTGTGCCACACCGGCGAACGGACCTGCTTCTTTCAGCGCGCGGAGGGCGTGACGATCCCATGAAGCTCAAACTAGGCATCCCGAAGGGCTCGCTGCAGGACGCGACGATCCAACTGTTTGCGCGCGCAGGCTTCAACATCCGCGTCAGCTCACGGTCGTACTTCCCGACCATCGACGATCCGGACGTCGAGTGCATGCTGATTCGCGCTCAGGAAATGGCGCGATACGTCTGCGACGGCGTGCTCGATGCCGGATTGACAGGCCAGGATTGGATCGCCGAACACAAGCTCGGCGGCGCCGTCAAGCATCCGCTGACGAGCGTCGCCGATCTCGTCTACGCGAAGCAGAGCTTCGGCAAGGTGCGGTGGGTTCTCGCGGCGCCGGAAGACTCTCGCTTCAAATCGCCGAAGGACTTCGCGGACGCGACGATCGCGACTGAATTGGTGCGCGTCACGAAGGCGTATTTCGACCGGCTCGGCCTCCAGGTCAACGTGGAGTTCTCCTGGGGCGCCACCGAAGTCAAACCGCCGGTGCTCGCTGACGCCATCGTCGAAGCCACGGAAACAGGATCCACGCTGCGCGCGAATCGGCTCCGCATCCTCGACACCATCATGGAGTCGAACACCCAGCTAATTGCCAACGACACGGCGCTGGCCGATCCAGGGAAACGCACGAAGATCGACAACATCGCCCTGCTGCTGTGTGCGGCGATCGAAGCACAGGGCCGCGTGGGGCTCATGCTCAACGTGCGCCGTACCGATCTCGACAAGATTCTGGCGCTGCTGCCGGCGCTGCAGCGGCCCACGATTTCGCCCCTGAGCGACGCTGAGTGGGTAGCCGTCAATACCATCCTCGAGGAGCGGACGGTCCGCGATCTGATTCCCAAGGTCAAGGCGGCTGGAGGCGAAGGGATCGTCGAGTATCCGCTCAACAAGATAGTTGTCTAGGCTTTCGGTGCTGGGCTTTGGGATTTGGGGTTTGGGATTTGGCCTCGGGAGTGACCATCGGTGCTGAGAATCGTTGACGCGACCAATCGGCGGGCTGTTCGGGCGCTGCTGGCACCGGCGCGCACGGGCGACTCGACCGCCGAGCGCCGCGTAGCGACGATCGTGGCGGCGGTGCGTCGAGACGGCGACAGGGCCTTCCTCAAGTACGCGCGCCAGTTCGATCCGCTCGACGGCCCGGTCGAAGTCACCCGAGCCGAGATGCGCGCGGCGGCCGCGCGGGTTCCGCGAACGGTGCGCGCCGCCATCAGGGCCGCCGCCCGTAATATCCGCGTCGTCGCGCGGCGCCAGGTGCCGCGCGGCTGGCGCGCACGTATCGCGCCGGGCGTCACTGTGGAGCAGCGAATCGTCCCGCTCGATCGCGTTGGCTGCTACGTGCCCGGGGGGCGCTACCCGCTGCCGTCATCCCTGCTAATGACGGCCGTGCCGGCGGCAGCCGCCGGTGTGGGTGAGGTCATCGTGGTCTGCCCGCGGCCGGAGCCGGTGGTCATGGCCGCCGCGATCGAGGCGCGCGTGACACGGATGTTCCGTGTCGGTGGCGCGCACGCTGTGGCGGCGCTCGCATACGGGACACGCACCGTTCCGCGCGTCGACAAGATCGTCGGGCCTGGAAACCGCTACGTGTCGGCGGCGAAGGCGCTCGTCGCCTCGGACTGCGGCATCGACTTCTATGCGGGACCTACCGAGATCCTCATCGTCTCGGCGAGCGGACCCGCAGCGTGGATCGCCGCCGACCTGATCGCGCAGGCGGAGCACGACCCGGACGCGCGCGCGGTACTGATCACGCCGAGCCGCGCGCTCGCGACACGGGTCGCGCGCAACGTCGAGATGCAGTTGCCCGAGGACGGTCCGGCCCGCGAAGCGCTCCGCGCCCACGGCGGCATCATCATCACCTCGTCCGCCGCGGAGGCGATGGAACTGGCCAACACGGCGGCGCCAGAGCACCTAGTCGTCGACGACGAACGGCTCGCGGCGATGGTGCGGTGCGCCGGATCCGTATTCGTGGGTCCGTGGTCCGCACAGGTCGCCGGCGACTATGCCATCGGGTCCAACCACGTGTTGCCCACCGCCGGCGCCGCGCGGGCACGCGGCGGACTGTCCGCCGCCGACTTCGTACGTCAGATCACGGTTCAACGAGTGACGCAGGCCGGCCTGCGCCGGATCGGCGACACCGTGATGACGCTGGCAACGGCCGAAGGGCTGCGCGGGCACACGGCGTCGATCGGGGTCAGGGTGAAGTGATGGTGACCCAGGGATACCCCAGTCCCGGCGATGGGCTGCGGCTGCACTTGAACGAGAACACCGGCGGCTGTTCGCCTCGGGTCCTGGAGGCCATCCGCCAAGTCCGCCCGGCCGACGTATCGGTGTATCCCAATTACCAAGAGGCCGTGACGGCCACCGCGCGGCACTTCGGTGTGGACCCGGACTGGGTCCTGCTGACCAACGGGCTCGACGAAGGCATCCTGATGGCGGCGGTTGGCCACATCGCGAAAGCCGGAGTGCATGACGCGGAAACGATCATTCCGCTGCCGGCGTTCGATCCGTACCCGAACTCGACCGCGGCCGTTGGCGCCACGGCGGTACGGGTGCCGCCGGGACTCGATTTCGTGTTTCCGACACAGGCCGTGATCGATGCGATCACGCCGCGCACGCGCATGATCTTTCTCAACACGCCCAACAACCCGACGGGCCAGCTCATCTCGATCGCTGATCTCGTCCGGATCAGCGAGGCAGCGCCTGGTGCCGTGGTTCTGATTGACGAGGCCTATATCGAGTTCGGCGGCACGACCTTCCTGCCCGAGCTGCCGCGGTTTCCGAACGTGCTCGTCGGACGAACCTTCTCCAAAGCGTACGGCCTTGCCGGTATGCGTATCGGTGTGGTGATCGGGCAGCCTCAGGCCCTCGACCCGGTGCGTGCCGTGACGCTGCCGTTCAACATCAACGGCGTCGCGCTGACCGCGATGCACGCGGCGCTGGGCGACACCGAGTTCCTTCCCCGGTACGCCGTCGAGGTGACGGAGTCGCGGGAGCGGTTGTACGGGGCGTGCCGCCGCCTCGGTCTCCAGTGCTGGCCGAGCGCCGGCAACTACGTCATGGTGCACGTTGGCGAGACGGCGCCGTTCGTCGAGGCGCTTGCCGCAAGAGCCATTCATGTGAGGGACCGGTCGAAGGACCCAACCACGCCGGGGTGTATTCGGATTACAGCGGGCACGATCGAGCACACCGATGCCGCCATCGAGGCGCTCGACGCGGTCGTGGCCCTTCGACGCGGCCCAGGACCGGCAGCGAGGCCACCACGATGACGAAATCCCCTCGACCTCGCACGGGCCGGGCCCGGGCGGCGGCATTCAACCGGCGGACGTCGGAAACGCAGATTCACGGGCGGCTCGTCCTCGATGGACAGGGGCGCTATGACGTCAGCACCGGCATCCGGTTTCTCGACCACATGCTCGAGCTTTTCGCGCGACACGGCGGGTTCGACCTGACACTGCACGCAACGGGCGACCTGGACGTCGATCAGCACCACACGGTCGAGGATGTGGGCATCACGCTGGGCGAAGCTGTGCTGAAGGCGCTGGGCACACGCAAGGGGATCAACCGCGCCGGCTACTTCGTCATGCCGATGGACGAGACGCTGGCCGTGGCCGCGGTCGATCTCAGCGGCCGGCCGCACGCCGTCGTCGACTTGAAGCTGCGCGTGCGCCGCGTGGGCGACCTTCAGAGCGAGTTGATTCACGACTTCTTCGACGGGTTCGCGTCAGCCGCGCGAGCCAACGTGCACGCGGCGGTGCTGTACGGTCGATCCAGCCATCACCAAGTCGAGGCGGTGTTCAAGGCGTTCGCACGCGCGCTTCGCGTGGCCTGCGCGAAGGATGCACGCCTGGCGAAGATGCTGCCCAGCACGAAGGGCCTGCTGTGATCGCGCTCGTCGACTACGGCGCCGGCAACCTGACCTCCGTCAAGAAGGCCTTGACCGCGCTTGGCGCCGCGTTCACGGTGCCGGAGACACCGGACGACTGCGCCGGCGCCTCCGGACTGATTGTTCCGGGCGTCGGCCACTTTTCGGCGACGACCGCGCTCGACGAACCGTGGCGCGACGCCATCGGCCGCGCGGTCCGCGCCGGAACGCCCCTACTGGGCATCTGTGTCGGCATGCAGTGGCTGTTCACGGGCAGCGAGGAAGCGCCTGAGGTCCCAGGTCTCGGTGTGCTCGACGGAACATGCCGGCTCCTCCGAGGGGACGCGTCCGAGCGCCTGAAGATCCCCCATGTCGGCTGGAATGTGCTGGAGTCACCCGCCGGACCGCTAGGGTCGGAGCCGCAGACGTTCAGAGGACGATTGCTGGCCGGTCTTCCGCAGGCCCCATACGTCTACTTCACGCATTCCTTTGCCGCGCCGGTGACGAGTGACTGCGTCGCGTCGACGACGCACGCCGAGTGTTTTGCCGCCGCCGTGGAACGCGAGCGCGTATTCGGCGTCCAGTTCCACCCTGAAAAATCGGGCGACGCCGGCCTCCAGATTCTCCGCAATTACCTCGCGCTCTGCCACTAGACACTAACTAGATGCTGACCAAGCGCATCATCGCGTGCATGGACGTCCGTGACGGTCAGGTTGTCAAGGGTGTGCAGTTCCAGCAACTTCGGCACGCCGGCGACCCGGCCGCTCTGGCGCGCCGCTACAACGTGGAAGGCATCGATGAGGTCGTGGTGCTCGATGTCACGGCGACCCTCGAGACCCGCCAGGCGCTCGCCCGCACCATCAGCGCCGTCGCTCACGAGATCTTTCTTCCGCTCACGGTCGGCGGCGGCATCCGGTCCGAGGACGACGCAGCCGCGGCCGTGAACGCGGGAGCCGACAAGGTGAGCCTGAACACCGCCGCCCTGCGCGATGCGACATTGATCACCACGCTGGCGCAGCGATACGGCAGCCAGGCCGTCATCGTGGCCATCGACGCGAAGCGGCGGGACGACCGATTCGCCGTGTTCGTCCGCAGTGGAACGGCGGACGCCGCCAGGGATGCGGTCGAGTGGGCGCGCGAGGCGGAGTCGCGAGGCGCGGGCGAGATCCTGCTGACCTCGATGGACCGCGACGGCACGCGTGCCGGCTTCGACTGCGAGTTGACCGCCGCGGTCTCCGACGCCGTCAACATTCCGGTGATTGCCTCCGGCGGCGCCGGCGAACTCGAACATTTCGCCGACGTGTTCATGCGTGGCCATGCGGATGCGGCGCTGGCGGCGTCAATCTTCCACTTCGCCGATACGGGCGTCTCGGAGGTGAAACGCTACCTGCACGCCGAGGGCATTCCGGTCCGTCTCTGATGCTGATTCCCTCCATCGATCTGCAGAACGGCCATGTCGTCCAGCTGGTGCAGGGCGAGACGCTCGCGATCGAGGCCCCGGACCCGGAGCCATGGATCACGAAGTTCGCCCGCTTTCCACGTGTGCAGCTGATCGACCTCGATGCCGCCAAGGGTAGGGGAGACAACGCGGTCCTGGTTGCCACGATTTGTGGGCGCCTCCCCTGCCGTGTCGGCGGCGGGATCAGAAACGTCGAGCGGGCGCAGGCAGTGCTCGTTGCCGGTGCCCACGCGGTGATTGTCAGCTCCGCGCTCTTTCGTGAGGGTTCTGTCGATCTCGAGTTCGCGCGAACGCTCTCGGACGCCGTCGGGCCTGAACGGGTGATTGCCGCCGTCGACAGCCGTGGCGGTCACGTGGTGATCCATGGCTGGAAGACCGTACTGCCGATTGCCGCGGTCGATGCCGTGCGCGCGCTGGAACCGTATTGCGGCGAGTTCCTGTACACGCACGTCGATACGGAGGGATTGATGCGCGGCACCGACATGGAGGCGATCCTGGCGGTTCGCCGTGCCACCGCCCGCCGCGTCACCGCCGCCGGCGGGATCACCACCCGTGAAGAAATCGACCGCCTGCATGCCGAGGCCGTCGACGCCGTGGTCGGCATGGCGATCTACACGGGCCAGCTGCCGCTGGACGATCTAGCTAACTAAAGCCGGTTCATAACCTCCAGGCGGGTCCTGACCGCGGACAGCCCCACTCGTGCTCGGCTCCACACGCGCCCTCACGAGGGAGAAGCCTGCGGCGCAAGCGGTCGGTCGCATCAGTCATATCAGTCATTCGTCTAGCGGCGGCAGTGACGGTGGGGGAACCCGTTTCCCGCTGGCCTGTTCGTAGGCGTAGGCGTACCCGAGTACGGGTCCCTCATCGTAGGGTTTTCCGAAGAACGCGAGGGCCATTGGCAGGCCCTGGGTCCCAATCCCCATCGGGACAACGATGCAGGGAAAACCGACGGAGCTGTAGCCGGCCAAGGTGGCGGGAACGGGTATCTCGGATGCCACGTAGCTGGGGTCCTCCAGCTCATAGACGGGATTGCTGATCACGCTAGCGAAGCTCGTTAGGTAGGGAAACACCAGCACATCGACGTCGGCCCGTTCGAAGAGCGCCAGCTTGTCGGCGGTCGCTTGGGGCAGGATCTCCTCGACCAGACGCCGGTACGCCGGGTCGCTGGTGGAGGTCGTCAAAGAGGTCGTCAGCAGGCTCATCGTGCCGTCGAGAGCTGGCAACGCAGACAAGTTGACGACAGTCTCGTACGTCTCGACGAATTCCGCCACCGTCTTGGGTGCGCCCGGCAGCGTGGCCAGATACGCCTCCCAGTCCTCGCGGAAGCGGTAATTGGCAAGGCGACGAATCTCCCGCTGACCATCCCCTAGATAGCGAGACTTGAACTCTTCGTCGAGACGGACATCAACGAGGGTCGCGCCCAACGCCCTGAGCTGTTCGAGCGCCTCGGCAGCCATGGCGTCGATTTCAGGGTCGCCTCCAAAGAGATCCCTCACAACCCCAATCCGTGTGCCACTCAGAGCGGCGGCATCCAGGAACGGCGTGTAATCGATGTGTCCATCGACCACCTCATAGCGGGTCGACACTTCGGACCAGGTCCGTACGCTCATGGGATCGCCCGGATCGGCGACCGCCATGACACCCAGCATGTGGGCCACGTCCGTGACACGGCGTGCCATCGGTCCGGCGCTGTCGAATTCGAGGTTCTTGGGGGCAATGCCGCTACGACTCACCAGTCCGGTCGTGGGACGCAAACCGACGATCCCGTTGTACGCCGACGGGCCACGCACCGAGGTGCTCGTGTCGGTGCCCACCGCAAGGACGGCAAAATTCGCCGCAATGGCCGCGGCAGACCCGCTGCTCGACCCCCCGGTATCACGATTCGCGTTGTACGGATTGATCGTCTGCCCAACGACCGAGTTATAGCTCCCGGCCGCAAACTCACCCATCGCCGCCTTTCCCAAAATGATGGCGCCTGCCTGGCGGAGCTCTCGCGTCAGCACCGCATCATCTGGCGGGACGATCCCACGCAACACGGCGGAACCGTTGGTCGTGGGGAGATCAACCGTATTGATGTTGTCTTTCAGCAGAACCGGGATGCCGTGCAGGGGGCCGCGGGTGCCGTTTTGCCGTCGCTCGTCGTCGAGGGTGGCTGCCTGACTCAACGCATCAGGGTGTATCGAGATGATGGAGGTGATCGCCGGTCCGTTCTGATCATAGGCAGCGATCCGGTCGAGATACGCTTGCACCAGTTCCACCGACGTCAGCGTGCCGGCCCCGTACGCCGCCTGGATCTCTTCGATGCCGGCTTCGAGGAGCTGAAAGGTGGGCTGGCGCTCCTCAACCTCGCCGGGTGTCGTGCAGGCGGGTAGCAGGGCGAGCACCAGCCAGATGTTCACGTGAACGAACCGTCTGCTCTTTGTCATGGCTGCAGTTCCGATGGTCATGTGAGAGCCGGGAGGTTGTCGCCCCGCTCGCCCGGCTTCGTGCGAACCGCTCTATGGGGCGTCGTTCTGACCCGCGTTAGCTCCATCGGAGTCGGGTCTGATTATAGGAGGAATCGCTCGTGGTTTTTAGCGTCCCCACGGGGTAACCGTAGAAACGTACTGCGAGCTGCCGCTCAGCGGGACGACACGCCGTGCGGCCTGACGTGAGCAGCCAGATTGCCGGACTGCGGCTCAGTTGTCTCTCATTGCCGCAGACGGTGGCCGCTGAAGAATCGCCACATCACGGCTGTTGCGTCGACGTCCTGCTTCGCCCAGGTGTGGCCAAGGCCGTCAATGCGGATCAGTCGAACGCCGGCACCGTCGGCGCAACCCTCGTAGCGCATGGTGGAGAGCGGGCCTTCGGGATCGTCCATAATCACGTCGAGGTCACAGCCGTTGTGCCGCGCCCAGCCTGCGAGGGCGTCAGGAACACTTTCCAGCCACTCGGCACCTCGGCTTGCGGCCTGTCCCGCGTACGGGTTCTGTCTGTCCGCCAGCCCGTGGAAGCTCAGTACCGGAACGGGACGCCCCTCGCAGGGTGCCGGCCACCTGAGTCCGGCAACCGGCGCGATGGCCGCGATGCGCGCACCGAGCCTGCACCCTAACAGCGACGACATTCGTCCGCCTCCTGAAAACCCTGTGACGTAGACACGCGTGAGGTCGGTACACACGCGAGCGGCCACATGATCGATGACGTCGGCGACATACGCAATGTCGTCGGGGCGGTCGTCGCGGACAGGGACGTTCCACCTAGCACCGTCGGCTTGCAGGGCCGCCACCGCGAAGCCCTCTCTCGCGGCCACCGTCTCGAAGCCGCTCGTTCTCGCCTGACCTGCCGACGATCCCCCGCTACCGTGCAAGTCGAGAACCAGCGGCAGCCGCGTGCGATTGTCGTAACTCGCGGGAACGAACAGTCGATAGGCCCGCTGTCGCTGCCCGGACAAGAGCTGCTGCCGCGCGACACCCGCCGCATGGGGCAAATCGCAAGCTCCGGGTGCTGCTGAGGCGCTCTGCGCCTGCGCGGCCGAAGACACCCCCCCCGGCCACGAGAGTTGCTAGGACCAGCTGTAACGTACGCATCTTCATCTCCTCGTCCCCACGGGGAAGTAACCGGCGCCGACCTTACTGAGGAGGAAGAATCCGCCGATCAGGAATCTCTGTTGGGCGGTATTCATCTGAGATGTAACGTCACGCCGATCTGGGCGGTGATCTCATACGGGCCGAGGCAGGTGCCGGGGGGCAGGGCCATTGGAGTCGGGGCTGATTATAGAGGCGGTTTCAGAACCTCGTCGCGGGTGGCCGCGGACGGGGCCGCCCCGCTCGCGCCGCAGGCGCCTCCCACGTGACAAGTGGTTTGGGCGCCGAGCACGAGTGGGGCTGTCCGCGGTCAGGACCCGCCCGGAGGTGAGGAGCGGGCGAACGGGCCATACTGGACGTGAAATTGGGGGCATTTTACAGTAGCTCCGTGCCATGAGCCTTTCCGCACGCCTCGGTCTGAACCGGCCTGAACTTCGCGCCTGGGCGACGTACGACTGGGCCAACTCCGCGTTCCAGTCCACCATCATCACCGCCGTCTTTCCGGACTTCTTCGCGTCGGTCGCCGCGGCGGATCTGCCCCCGGCGGTCGCGACGGCGCGGTACGCGTGGGCGACGACGATCGCCGTGGCGATCGTTGCGTTCCTCGGCCCCGTCCTTGGCGCCATCGCCGACTACCGCGCGCTCAAGAAGCCGATGCTCGGCGCCTTCATGCTCCTGGGCGTCATCGCCACGCTGATGATGGCGACCATCGATCGTGGTGAGTGGCAGTACGCGGCGGCCATCTTCATCGTCGCGAACATCGCGATCGCGGCAAGCTTCGTCTTCTACGACTCGCTCCTCCCGCACATCACCGCACCGGAGGAGATGGATCGCGTATCGACGTCAGCCTACGCGATTGGCTATCTCGGTGGCGGCATCGTGCTCATTTTCAACCTGCTGTGGATCCTGATGCCCGAGACCTTCGGCATCCCGGACACGGTGGCCGCGATTAAACTGTCGTTCATCAGCGTGGCGGTCTGGTGGCTGGTGTTTTCGCTCCCGCTCTTCAGGTGGGTTCCTGAGCCGCCGCGATCGCTGGCGCCGGGCGAAACGGGCGCGGAAAATCTCGTTCGCGTCGGTTTCACGCGTGTCTGGAAGACGTTCCACGAGCTGCGGGGCTACCGACAGGCGTTCCTGATGCTGGTGGCTTTCCTGCTCTACAACGACGGAATCCAGACGATCATCCGGATGGCCACGATCTACGGGGCCGAGATCGGCATCGACCGCAACGCGCGCATCGCGGCCTTCGTGCTCGTCCAGTTCGTCGGCGTGCCCTTCTCCTTCCTCTTCGGCGCCCTGGCGCATCGCATCAGCGCCAAGAGGGCGATCTTGCTCGCGCTTTCCGTCTACGTCGGCATCAGCACGCTCGGCTACTTCATGACCGCCGCATGGCACTTCTTCGTGCTCGCCTTCCTGGTGGCCACCGTGCAGGGCGGCAGCCAGGCGCTCAGCCGGTCGCTCTTCGCCCGCATGATCCCCAAGCACAAGTCGTCCGAGTATTTCGGTTTCTTCTCGGTCTTCGAGAAGTTCGCCGGCGTCGCCGGGCCGGCGCTCTTCGCTGGCTCGGTGATGTTCTTCGGCTCCAGCCGAGTGGCGGTGCTATCGGTCATCATGTTCTTTGTCGCCGGCGGGCTGGTCTTGACGCGGGTCAACGTCGCGGAGGGCGAAGCGCAGGCCCAGCGGTCGGCGTAGCGTATCGAGGGTGATCTGACGACAGGAAGTCGTTGAACGGAGGCTGCGTCGAGCCAGCAGTGCCGAACTGGCCGACGTCGGTCAGAACCGGAACCGCAGGCCGCCGGCGACGTTGGCCCCGCCAAACCTCACGTCGGTCGTGATCCCCGTCCGTTCGAGCACTGTCGCGAAGAATCCGTCGTCGGCTGTCTTGACCGTGGATGAGGCTCGGTTGTACCGCACGAGCCACCCGACGCCGACATGGCGACTGAAGAAGACAGCCAGGTCCGCGCCAACCCCGTATCCCACAGAGATCGGATTGCGCTGGAACGCCACGATCCCGGTCACCGGCGAGGATTCGAACGGGTACTCCTCTCCGGTGTGCTGAACGCCTGCGGCGTCGATTCTGGCACGGTACACGGTCGGTCCACCGAACAGACTGAACGCGACGCGTTCGCCCCGGTGCGCCATCCAGCGCGCGTGCAGGTCCAGGCTACGCTCGCGCTGCACCAGTTCCGAGGGCTGGCTGAACGTTCGATGGCGGTCGAAGAAGAACGGATGTGGAATCGACACGCTCAGCTGCGCGTCATCAGTCCGCGTGAACTGCGAGAATCCAAATCGAAGGCCAAGATTCCGCCACACCGACACGCCAGCCGCGATGTGGATCGTGGCTTGCCGATCGCTCTCGATCTCCCGCGTGAGCTCACCAGGCTCCGCGAACCGCTCGAACGCGATCGGCTCGGTTAGAATGGCCGCGAGCCTCGTCGTCTGAAATCCAACGTCGCCGCTGATCTGCCAGCGAGCCTCCGCCGTCTGGGCCATGGCCGGCCGCGCGCTCAGCAGTGAGGCTCCAGCGATGATGACTGCCAGCACCAACAGCCTGGTCACCGTCGAGCAATGCGCGCCACGGGGTGTCGAGATCGTCATTTCACCCCCACGGCGTCCCAAGCCTGGGTGAGGGAAGAGGCGAGCCCACCGCTCGGATCGAGATCGCGAGCGGTCTGAATCGTCGCCGCCAGGGCCAGGCTGAATGTCGCGTTGGACGGCAACGCGTCCCTCAACGTGCGGTAGAACACCTCGGTCATCTGAATCCGCTGGGCGCTGCCGACGCCCTGCACCATCAGGCCTGACGTGCGGTTCGTGCCACCTTCGATCGCCAGATAGTAGGCGTGGCTCGCGATCAGGGAGTTCGTGTGCACGCCGCCGTTGTCCGCTGTCCCAAACACAAACTTGCTCAGATGGTCTGGGTCTCCGAACCGCTGCGGATCGGCCAGAGAACGATTGACTCCGGCGAGCAGCGGGCTGGCGACGTCCTCTCCGATCAGGTAGTCCGCCTTGAGCGGTCCATCGCCAGGACTTTGAAAGAAGAACTCGACGGCCGCGCCCATGATGTCGGCGAACGCCTCGTTGAGCGCCCCGGCCTCATTGCGGATTCCCAACCCTGACGAGATGTCCGCAACCAGATGGGTCAACTCGTGTGAGACGATGTCCAGCGCCCCAGCATAGGGGCCGACCTGCGATCCCCCGACCGTAAAACCAGGCGGGAGGCCCTCGCCGTACACCATTACACCGTTGCCGTCAGCGGAACACGCTGGACAGAAAAACGCGTTCAGGAAGAACAGGTTCTGGTCTTCCGGAGAGGCACTTAGTACGGTGTCACGATTGACCGGGTGCACGAGCGTGAGGATACGGAGGTTTCCAGCAGAGGAGCGTCTACCAAAATGTCTGAAGACGTAGTCGTACATCCAGCCGGAATACACGTGGCCATCGACTTCGACAGGATCGTCCCAGACGTTGTCCGCGTCGCCGGCGAGCTCACTGTCGCGGAGCGCCAGGCTCCCGTTGAGCACGCGTTTCACCCGCTCGAGATCACCCTTCATGTCGTAGGTCTGCACGTCTATCGGCCGCAGCTGATCGTTCGCGATGAATCCGTCGGCCGACGGCGTCACGCTGATCTTCTTGTTGTCGCCGTGAACGCCATGGCCGGTGCCCACGGTGTCCTGCTTGAACAGACCGCTGAACTCCTGCACCAGCCCGCCGGTATGGGCGTCGATGAAGTACACCCGCAAGTCGGCGCCCGTGAACACGCGTCCCGTGTAGGTCAACGCGTATCCGCCAGCGTCCAACGGTAGAATCGTCAGCTCCGGCTGCAGGCCGGGATTCATCGGCCCGCCGGCGAGCCCCTCAATCACCGCCTGCGCGATTTCGATCCTAGGTTTCGGGGCGAATCCCGAGTACGCAACCTTTCCGGAGACGGGGATCGATACACTGACGCCGGCGCACCTGGTGAGGCTGGCGGCCCGCTGCATGAGCCGCACCGGCCCCGCCGCAGTGATGAATCAGCTGTGGCGACTCGGGCCCGACGCTCGCGCCAGACTAAAGCGATTGGTTGGAAGACGCTGACTTCAGCGTTTCGCACGGTGCGGGTGGCCGCGGACGGGGCCGCCCCGTTCGCGCCGCAGGCGCCACCCCCGTGACCGGTGCTCTTGGCGCCGAGCACGAATGAGGCTGTCCGCGGTCAGGGCCCGCCTGGAGGTTATGAAAGCGCCTCTGGGCGAAGGCGCCAGCCTCCGGCTCAGGCGAGCCGCTTCGTCGACCTCAGCGTGGCCAACGTCAGGATGGCGATGCCCCACCCGAGGAGCGCCAGCGCCTCCGGCCAGAACACTTCGAGACCGATGCTCTTCAGGAAGATTCCGCGCAGGATGACCAGAAAGTAGCGGAGCGGAATCAGGTACGTCACCTGCTGGATGACCTCCGGCATGTTCTCGATCGGAAAGATGAACCCGGACAGGAAGATCATCGGCAGCAGAAAGAAGAACGATGTCGTCATCATCGCCTGCTGCTGCGTCCGCGAGATGGTCGAGACGAACAGACCCAGACCGAGCGTGGTCAGCAGGTACACCAGACACATCACCATGAGCAGCGCGAAGCTGCCGCGAAGCGGCACCTCGAACCAGCCGACCGCGACGGCCACCACGAGGAGAGCATCCAGCATGCCCAGCACGGCGTAGGGCAGGAGTTTTCCCGCAATCAGCTCCCACCTGGCGAGCGGCGTCACGTTGAGCTGCTCGAGCGTGCCCAGTTCCTTCTCGCGCACGATCGCCATCGAGGACAGGTTCGTCGTGACCACCAGCAACACGAGCGCGAGGATGCCTGGAATCATGAAATCCCGGCTCTCGAGACTGGGGTTGAACCAGACGCGCACGTCCGCTCCGATGAGCGGAGACGCGATCCGCCCGCCGCCCGAGGCCGCCAGCTCGCGCGCGTACTCCGCGACGAGCGCCCTGGCGTAGCCCAGCGCCACGTTCGTCGAGTTGGCGTCCGTCCCGTCCGCCACGAACTGGATCGCCACAGGCCGGTGGGTCCCGATACGCTCCCCGTAGTCCGCAGGAATGGTGAGTGCCAGCCAGGCGTCTCCGCCGTCGAGGTACGGGCCAATGGCGTCGATCGAGGTCACGGCATCGACCACCGCGAAACTCGGTGACGTCTCGAACCGCGTGATGAGCTGACGGCTTGCCGAAGACCCATCCCGGTCCACGACGATGACGGGTACGTCCTGAACATCGGTCGTTGCTGCATAGCCGAGCATCGTGAGCTGCAGGATCGGCGCGAGGATCACGATCCCGAACAGCCTGGGATCCTGTCGGAGCTCGAGGAACTCTTTACGCACCAGATGGGCGACCCGCCTCATCGACCCACGCTCCAGTCCCGATTCAAACGCAAAGACGCCAGCGCCAGGACGACGCCGGCGAACGCGACCAGTGCGGCGATCTCCTGCCAGAACACGGCGACGCCGACACCCTTGAGGACGATGCCGCGAAGGGCGATGAGGAAGTAGCGCGCCGGCACCGCATAGGTGATCACCTGTAGCGCTTCGGGCATGCTCGCAATCGGAAAAATGAATCCAGAGAGCATGAACGTCGGCAGATACGACGTCAGCAGCGCCAGCTGGAACGCCACCTGCTGCGTGTCGGCCATGGTCGAGATCAGCACGCCGAAGGCAAGCGCACCAACGAGAAAGACCGACACCGTCACGAGCAGCATCGGCCAGGATCCGCGCATGGGCAAATCGAACAGCCACATGGACAGGGCGATGATGGCCATCGCCGACACGAGAGAGACGAACAGATAGGGCACGGTCTTCCCGACGACATACGCAAGCGGTCCCACGGGCGACATCCTCACCTGCTCCATCGTGCCCATCTCCTTCTCGCGGACGATGGAGAGAGCCGTCGAGACGACAGCTGTGATCATCGCGAAGTACGCAATCAGGCCGGGCACGAGGAACAGGGTGCTGAGAAGTTCCGGGTTGTACCAGACCCGCGTCTCCGCCGACAGGAGGGGCGCGGCCGCGGACGCGACGCCCGCCTGGAGCTCGTAACGGGTGGAGAGTGCGCTCACGAGCCCGACACCGTAGGCCATCACGGTTGTCGCGGTGTTGGCGTTGTCGCCGCTGATCAGCAGCTGCAGGCTGGTCGGCCGGCCGCTCCCCGCGTCACGGGCGAACCCTCCTGGAATGACGAGCACGGCGCGCGCGTCGCCGTTGTCGAGGACGCGGACAACGTCGGTGTCGCGCGGCACCTCCTGGACAAGGTCGAAGTACCCCGAATTGACGAAGGCGGAGATGACGTCGCGGCTCGCGCTGCTGCGGTCGTTGTCCTGGACGGCAAGCCGGATGTTGCGTATGTCGAAGTTGAGCGCGTAGCCGTAGAGCAGCAGGAAGAACGCCGGCACGAACAGGAGAATCATGAGCGTGCGACGGTCCCTGGCTACCTGGCGGAATTCCTTCACCGCAACAGCGATCGCCTTCATTGCCGGCCGCTCCGCTCGGCGATATCGAGGAACACGTCTTCGAGCGACGGTTCGACGACCGTGCAGTGCGCGGCGACGCCGGCCGACTCGAGCTCGGCCGCGATCGCCACCGGACTCGCGTCGGACGAACGCATCACGGCATGGACGGCCGTGCCGAAGATGCTCGTCTTCTCGACGCCGGGCATCTCTTCCAGCCGCCGCATCGCCTCGACCGGCTGCGGCGCGCGCACCTCGATAATCGGCCTCCCGGCAAAGACCTCCTTCAATTCCGGCCCGGTCCCCAGCGCGGCCAGCTTTCCGGCGTGAATGATTGCGATACGGTGGCAGTGCTCCGCTTCGTCGAGGTAGTGCGTGGTGACGAGCACGGTCGTCCCCTTGCCGGCCAGCTCGTCGATCAGTCGCCAGAAGCTCCGGCGCGAGAGCGGATCGACACCACCCGTCGGTTCGTCCAGGAAGACGATAGGGGGCTCGTGAAGGATGGCGCAGCCGAGACCCAGGCGCTGCCTCCATCCGCCAGAGAGCGCGCCGGTCAGTGTGCCCTCCCGCCCCCGCAGGCCCGCCATCTCAAGCACCGACGCGCGGCGGGCCGCGAGCCGTTCACCGTCCAGCCCGTAAATGCCGCCGAAGAACGCGATGTTCTGGTCAACGGTCAGCTTTTCGTAGAGCGAGAAACGCTGGGACATGTAGCCGATGCGCTGTTTCACCCCTTCCGGACTGCTCCCGACATCGACGCCGCCCACGCGCGCGCTCCCGGACGTTGGACGAAGGAGGCCGCAGAGCATCCGGATCGTCGTCGACTTCCCCGCGCCGTTGCTCCCGAGGAATCCGAAGATCTCGCCCTGGCGCACGTCGAAGCTCAGATCGTCGACGGCTTTGAAGGCGCCGAATCGGCGCGTGAGCTGCCGCACCTCGATGGCGTTCATCGCCCGAGTGCCCTGGCGAGCCGTGCCTCCGCGAACCGGACGCCGGCAATCGCGCGCGTGCGATCGAGTTCCGCCTGGAGCAGCGCGACATCGGCGTCGAGCACCTCGGTCTGTGCGATCACGCCCGCCGCGTACCGCTCGGTCACCACGCGGCGCGCCTCGGCCGCCGCCCCCACCGCGTCCTCGGCCGCCGCCACCGCGGCCCGGCCCGAGTCGATTTCCAGCGTGCGCTGGCGCACCTCGAGTGCCACGATCGAATCGAATTCCGCTAGCCGCTGCTCGGCGGCAGTGGCAACGCTGCCGGCCTGCGTCGCTTCGGCGCGCGCGCGTCCGCCGTCCCAGAGGGACCAGGTGGCGGCAACACCCAGGTCCCAGGCGTCGTCCCATCGTTCGGCCCGCGGAAAGATGCGCGGATTCGGCCGCGCATAGTCGAATCGACCCGTGACCGCGATGACGGGCCGCCGGCTGTCCTCGGCGGCCGCGCGCTGCTCGTCCGCCGCCTCGATCCGGTACGCCAACGCCCGACGCTCGTCGCGCATGGCACGAGCCTCCGTGACGAGTCCGCTGATCGACGGCGCCGTCGGCGCGGCGAGGTCGAGCGCCGCCGCGGGCTCGATCGGCTGGAGCAGGTCGGCACCGATTAGCCGCGCGAGCGCCGCCGACGAGAGATCTCGCTGGTTGCGGGCCTCGATGAGCAGCATGCGCTGCCGCGACTCCTGCGCCTCGGCCGACGCTACCTCGTTAGGCGGTACCAGTCCGGCGGCGAGGCGCTGCCGCACGTCACTTACATGCGCCTGCGCCCTCGTGAGGCTTCGATCGAGGACCGTCATGGTGGCACGTGCAGTCACCAGCGCCCAGAACGCGCGCGCGGCCTCCAGCCGGAGGTCCGCCTGCGCCACGGCCACATCGGCGGCGGCCGCCGACGCCTCGGCCCGCGCGGCGCGCTCCAGCGCGTCGGTCCTGCCGCCGGAATAGATCGGCCACTGCAGGTCGAGCCCGGTTCGGTAGTTATCCGGCGCGTCCGGGTAGAGCACGCGGGGAACGCCGGTCGGGCTCGGCACCACGAACTCCACCACGTGGTTGGTGCGGCTATAGCCGGCCCCAAGCGCCACGATCGGCCGATCCGCGGCCTGCCGCACCGCGATGGTTGCGTCCGCCGTGGCCGCGCGGGCTCGGGCCTCCGCGAGCCGATGGCTTGCCGCCACGGCTCTGCTCTGGGCATCCTCGAGCGAGATGCGCAGCGTGGCAAGCTCCTCCGTGGCTAGCTCCCGTGCGGCAGCCTCCTGCGCACCCGCCACGCCGGGCAGCAACAGCAGAACGCCACAAAGAAGGCAAAGACGTATGGTGGTCATGACGTGGAGTCCTCTGCGGTCAGGCTGGCGATGAACACATCTTCCAGCGACGAAGAACCAGGCATCGCCGCGCGCAGGGCCGACGGCGCGTCGCAGGCCAGCAGCCGCCCGTCGTGCAGGAGCGCCACGCGACCGCATCGCTCCGCTTCGTCGAGGTAGGGCGTCGACATCACGATCGTGATGCCGTCCGACAGGAATTCCGAGAGAAGCTTCCAGAACTCACGCCGGGAGACCGGATCGACGCCCGTCGTCGGCTCATCCAGCAGAATCAACTCAGGCTCGTGCACCAGCGTGCAGGCGAGCGCCAGCTTCTGCTTCATGCCTCCCGAGAGGCGATCGGCGAGGCGGGCGCGAAACGGCGTGAGCTGCGTCAGGTCGAGGAGCTGGTCGCGGCGGCGCTCGTACTGCCTTACGCCATGAATCTCGGCAAAGAACGCAACGTTCTCGTCAATGGTGAGATCCCCGTAGAGGCTGAAGCGCTGCGACAGGTATCCCACGCGTTCGGTCACGCGCCGATGCTCCCGCACGGGGTCATCGCCCAGCACGCGGATCCCGCCGGAGTCGGCGCGCAGCAGTCCGCACATCAGGCGAATCGCCGTTGTCTTGCCTGCTCCATCGGAGCCGATCAGCCCGAACATCTCGCCGCGTTGCACCTGCAGCGCCAGGGCGTCCAACGCCAGCGTGGACCCGTACCGCTTGGTGACGCCGCTCAACTCGATGGCGGCGCTCATGGCACGTCTCCGTTGCTCCGCTGCTGCGGCGCGCCTGGCAGTGTCAGTTCGGCGTCGACGGGCATGCCCGACTTGAGCACGCCGGCGCTGTTGTCCACGGCGACCTTGATCCGGTAGACGAGCCTCGATCGTTCGTCCGCCGTCTGGACGTTGCGCGGCGTGAACTCCGCCTGCGGCGAGATGTAGCTCACGGTGCCAGGCACGCTGTCGCCGGCATCCGTGCGCACGTCAGCGGCCTGGCCGAGCACGAGGCGGGGTATCAGGGGCTCAGGGACAAACAGATTCGCCCACGCGTGATCCAGATCGGTCACCACGAGCAGCGGCATTCCAGGCGCCACAATCTCTCCGGCATCCGTCAGTGTTTGCGTGACGACGCCGCCGACCGGCGCCACGACGTTCGCGTCTTCGCGCATCTTTTCCAGGACCGCGAGCTGCGCGTCGACGGCGGCCACGCGGGCTCGGGCGACCTCCACCTCTTCAGGCTTCGCGCCGGCCTGAAGCCGTGACACCACCTCCTCAGCGGCGCGAATGCGATCCCGGGCGCCGCCCTCGCGCTCACGCGCCACATCGACCCTCGCCCTGGCGTCATCGCGTTGTTTCTGCGATCCCGCGTTGGCCTGCAGCAACGCCTCGAATCGCTGGAAGTCGGTGTCCGCCGCGCGCCGCTCCACCTCCGCGGCCGCGGCATCGGCTGTGGCCGCATCCACCTGCGCCTCTGCCTGTCGGATGTCCTCGGGGCGAGCGCCGGCCTGCAGCAGCCGCAACTGGGCAACGGCCGTCGCGCGCTCCGCGTTGGCGCGTCCAATCTGCAGCTCGATGTCGCGCGTGTCGAGGAGCGCAATCACATCGCCTGCAGCGACCGTGTCTCCTTCCGCGGCCCGCAGATCGACGAGACGCCCTCCGACCTCCGCGGCGACCTGCACCTCCGTCGCCTCGACATGGCCGGACACGCGAATGGTGTTCGACGGCGCGGGCTGGCGGCATGCGGCGAGTGCGGCGAGCGCCGCCACGATGATCACTCGAGCCCGAGCGTGTGAAGTCTTCATATCTGCCTCCGCAGCATTGCGCGCGCCGACCCCTGCATGTGCCGGATGAACTCGTCGATGTGGCGGGGCGCGGCCGCCGCAAGGCCCTGCACGTTCTTGCGCTGCGCCACCACACGCTGGCGAGCAAAGAAGATCAAGATCGCGGGCAGGATGGTGAAGTACGTGAGGAGCGGATCGGCTTCTCGGAACGCGTCTTCGCGCTGTCCCTGGACGATGACGTCTCGGACGGCCGCGTAGACCGCGTTCATCATGCCGAAGGTCTCGCGGTCGATGTGCGCCGCGCCCGAGGCCAGTTCGCGCAGCATGATGGGCGGAAACCACGGGCGTCCCGCTGCCTCCTCGACCATGGTCAGGATCCAGGCGTCGAGCTTGTCCTCGGCGGCGCCCTGGCCGTCGGCGATCGTGCGCGTGCGGGCCCCGACCGCGCGGAACATGTCGCGCAGCACCTCGACGTACAGCCCCTGTTTGCTGCCGTAGTGGTAGTAGAGCATCGCCTTGTTGACGCGCGCCCTGGCGGCGATGCGGTCGACGCCGGCGGCATCGTAGCCGCGCTGGGCGAACTCGTGGGCGGCGGCCCGGAAGATGGCGGCCTGGGACCGGGCGCCGCGGGAGTGTCTTGTGTTAACCAACTAGTTAGTTTATATATCATTTCGCAATCTTTGCGTCAAGGGCGCCGTCCGGCATACGATCTCTGGCGTGCAGATTGTCGTCGCGGGAGGATCGGGGTTTCTCGGAACGGCGTTGGTCAGCCGGCTGCGAAAAGATGGCCACTCGGTCACGGTGCTGACGCGGCATCCGAGCCGGACGCAGGACGTCGAGTGGAACCCCTACGGTTCGTCAGCGAGCTGGGCCTACCTGCTGGAGAACGCGGACGCGGTGATCAATCTGGCGGGCGCGCCGATCGCCAAGCGCTGGACGGCCGCGCACAAGAGGGAAATCTGGAATAGTCGCGTGCTCTCCACGCGCTCGCTGGTCGCGGCCATGAGAAGCGTCCGCCGGGTGCCCCCGACGCTCGTCAACGCGTCGGCCGTCGGCACCTATGGGGCTCGCGGCGACGTACCACTGACAGAGGAGGACAAGCCGGGATCCGGCTTCCTGGCGGCCCTGGGCGCGGCATGGGAGAAGGAGGCGCTATCGGCGGCACCGCAGGCCCGGGTCGTCCTGCTGCGAACGGGCATCGTGCTGGGGAAGGAGGGAGGTGCGCTGCCGCGGATGGCGCTGCCGTTCCGTTTCTTCGCAGGTGGACCGCTCGGATCGGGCCGGCAGTATCTTTCGTGGATTCATCGCGACGACTGGACGGCCATGGTCAGCTGGGCGCTGACGGCCGGGGCCATTTCCGGCCCCCTCAATGTCACGGCGCCGCATCCGGTGACGAACCTGGAGTTCGCCCGCACGCTGGGGCGCGTGCTGCGAAGACCGGCCCTCATCCCCACCCCCGCGTTCGCGCTTCGCGCGCTGCTTGGCGAGATGGCGGACGCGGTCGTCACCGGCCAGCAGGTACTACCAGCGAAGGCGCACGCGTTCGGGTTCGACTTCACGCATCCGGAGCTGGAAGAAGCGTTGCGATCGATCTTGACCAGCGCGCCCTAAGTAACCGGTTTCGTAACCCTTGAACGGGTCCTGCCCGCGGACAGCCCCACTCGTGCTCGGCGCCAACAGCATCTGTCACGTGGGAGGCGCCTGCGGCGCGAGCGGGGCGGCCCCGTCCGCGGCCACCCGCGACGAGGTTATGAAACCGCCTCTATAATCAGGCCCAACTCCGATGGCCTTAGCTTCTGGCACCCGCCTCGGCCCGTATGAGATCGCTGTCCAGATTGGCGTGGGCGGGATGGGGGAGGTCTATCGAGCGACGGATACGACCCTCAATCGCCAGGTGGCCGTCAAGGTGCTGCCCGAGTCGGTGGCCTCTGACGCCGAGCGGATCGCCCGGTTCGAGCGGGAAGCGAAGACCCTCGCGTCCCTGAACCATCCCAACATCGCTGCTATCTACGGGTTCGAGAAATCCAGTGGCGTCCATGCTCTCGTCATGGAGCTGGTCGAGGGACCGACGCTCGCCGACCGCATCGCGCAAGGGGCGATCCCCGTCGATGAAGCCCTGCCCATCGCGAAGCAGATTGCGGAAGCCCTTGAAGCCGCGCACGAGCAGGGGATCATCCACCGCGACCTGAAGCCCGCGAACATCAAGCTGCGGCCCGACGGCGTCGTGAAGGTGCTCGACTTCGGCTTAGCGAAGGGAATTATATACAAACCTTGACAGGCCCGCCCGCCCGAAGTAGAAATAAGGGATTGACAAGCATCTGGGTTCCCGCTCAGACTAAAGCGCTTTTCAAATAGGCCTTGTACTACCTGGGGCGGTCGTGGTACTTCTGCGCGCACCGATGCAGGAGGCCCGATGCGTGCCTATTCGATGGATCTGCGAGAGCGGGCGCTCCTCGACAGCGATGCCGGGATGACGGCGGCCGAGGTGGCGGCGAAGTACCGCGTGAGCGGGTCGTGGGTGCGGCTACTGAAACAGCGGCGGCGCGACACGGGCGAGGTGGCGCCTCGCGTCCAGCGACATGGACGGCGCGGCATGCTTGAGCCGCACCTACACACCTTGGCCGCGCTGATTGCGGCGCACCCGGATCGCACGCTGGCTGAGCTGAAGGACGCCCTCGCCACGCCCGCGAGTGTGCCGACGGTCTGGCGCGCCGTGCGGGCCCTCGGCCTGACCGTTAAAAAACACGGTCCGCCCGTCCGAACACGATCGGCCTGACGTCGCGGCCGCGCGGGTCGCGTGGCACGCGGCGGCGCCGACCTGGGATGTCGCCCACCTCGTGTTTCTGGACGAAACCGGCATCACCACCAATCTGCTTCGGCGGTACGGCCGGGCACCGCGCGGCGCGCGCGTCCACGACCACGCCCCCTGCGGGCGCTGGCAGACCAGCACGTTTCTCGCCGCGTTGCGGGTCACGGGGCTGACCGCACCGGGGGTCTTCGACGGCGCGATCGATGGCGAGAGCTTCCGCGCCTACATCGAACAGATCCTGGTGCCGACCCTGCAGCCCGGCGACATCGTCATTGCCGACAATCTCGGGGCCCACAAGGTCGCCGGCATCCAACGCGCCATCCAGGCCGCCGGGGCCACCCTCTGGTACTTGCCACCCTACAGCCCGGACCTCAATCCCATCGAGCTCTGCTTCGCGAAGCTCAAGGCCCTCGTTCGCACCGCTCGCTGTCGCAGCACCGAGACGCTCTGGCCGTTCCTCGGCGAGTGCTTGGCGCACTTCAGCCCTGACGAATGCCGCAACTATGTTCGGCACTGCGGGTACGCGGCCGCCACACGGTCATGAAAAGCGCTTTAATTGACCCCAATGGGCAACACTTCCCTCGGCGATCTGGGAAACAAGGAGCAAAGACAAAACATGACGACCGTGGAGAGGAGCAAACCTGTCCTGTGGCCGCTGATCTTCCACTACAAGGGAACCATCATCGGAAAGGGATTCCTCGTTGAAGTCGCGATCCAAGCGCGCGTTCTCGCCAGGCCTGAATCTGACGGAGTGTGGGTTGATGGCGTCAACCCAGGCGCGATCGCCGTCGGCGCGCCAACCTTGCGCGAAACACAGCACGCGTTGAGGAGCACGATGGACAAGCTTTTCATCGACTTCGCCAACGAAGCCAAAGACTTCGACGCGTTCAGGTCCGCGATCGTGCGATTCGTCGAACAATCAGACCCAGGCACGCAGCGTGAATGGGAGGACGCAAGGGCCGATGTTCGGGCTGGTGCGGTCCCGGTACCAGACGATCTGCCCCGAGAAACAACTGAGGCCCCATTCGCTGTGGATGTTGCTGTTAAGCACGTCGAGACCGCAACTCCACAGGACAATCTGAGTTGGCAGCAGAGTGATGCCAATACGATCTACGCGGCTGCGGCGTAACGAGCGCAATGTCTTCGTTCGGGCAAATCGAGTCCAGAGACGTAATGGCTATGCAGAGGGAATGCGCGCCTGACCATACGGTCAAGGAGTACACGCATTCCCTCTGCATCATGTTAAACGGACTCACATTCCCAACATTCCCAAAGAAGCGGCAGGTGGATATCGGGCAGGTGCGGAAGATGGCCAAAGAGCTACGTATTATCGACTGCGCCAAAGGCCATATTCAGAGCATCTAATCCAGGGATCCTGATGCGGCGTCAATCCAATCCCACCCATGAAACCGATGCTCGACTCGAAGCACGACCTGGTGATGTAGACTGAGCCTGTAAACGCGAGAATGGACCCGCAAACCACGTTGTGGCCAGTTATAGCCTCACTTGGAGCCGTGACGGGGGTGATCTCGTTGCTGCTAGTTATTTTCAGATCCGGGCGAAGGATCGGATCTCTGGAAACGAAAGTTTCCGATCTTGATCAGAAGAGTATTGGTGAGCGTGAATGGGGCGAACTCAAAAACAAGGTTGAAACCCTCTACAAGGTTTACGTAATTGACAGACTATCCAGCTCGGGGAGAGACTCAGACGATGACTCAGCCGGGCGAGGTCGCAGGTAACGTCATGGCCACCCTGTCTCACGAGACGCTGGCTGTGCTTGCCAACCTGGCGAAGCGTCTCCAAGCAAAGAGCGAGTACGAGATCATAAGCGAGGCCGTATCAGAACTCGCTGGCTCAGGTCCGGACACCTTAATCAAGGAAATTGAGGCCGCCGGTGGAAGCAAAGAGCTAATTGAAGCAATGGCAGACGAGGTTAGGCGCCTCAGGAAGCCAACAACATAGCGAACCCATGAAACCGATGCTCGACCCGAAGCGCGATCTCAAGGGTGCCACGCCGGATACGCTGGCGCGGGCGCTTCTGAAGCCGCTACGCCGACCGCGCCCCCGAGCTGAGGCCGTTTTTGGCTACCAGCTCCCGGTAGAGCAGGTTCCGGCCGATAAGCCGCGCGGTCGTCGTCCGCATCTGCGCAAGCGTGTCTGAGTTCCGCATGTTGTGCTTGCCCGCGAACTCCTGGACGTAGCGGTCCAGGTGCTTCGGGCTGAGCTTGTGGAACGTGCCCATGTGCGCCCGCTTCAGCATCGACCAGAACGACTCCATACCGTTCGTGTGCGCCTTCCCGCGAACGTACTCCCCAACTGAGTGCTTCACGACCTCGTGATGCGGGAGGCCGACGTAGCCAGCTTCACCGTCTGTGTAGACCATGGCGTCTGGCGTGGTGCTGTCGGTGACGAAGCCCTGGAGTGTCGTGGTGTCCGTCTTCACGACGACGGTCGCTCGAACCAGCTTGGTCACGCGGTCCTTGACGCCGATCACGGCGGCCTTGCCGACCGGCCCGCGCCCCTCGTGCTGTCGCCGCTTCGCGTGTTTGTTCTTCTCCTTGCCGCCGATATAGGTCTCATCGGCTTCGACTGGCCCCGCGAACGCGCCGGGGAGTTGCTCAGCCCAGGCCTCACGGATGCGGTGCAGCATGAACCACGCGGTTTTCTGCGACACGCCCAGGTCTCGGTGGAGCTTCATGCTTGACACGCTCTTGAGGCTGGTCAGGCAGAGGTAGATGGCCATGGCCCACTTGCGCAGCGGGACGTTCGAGCGGGCGATCGACGTGCCGGTCCGCACGCTGAAGTAGCTCCGGCAGTCCGTGCACCAGTAGGGCATCGGCTTCGCGTTCGGCACCGTCCGCGTCTCGACGCTGCCACACTTCCCGCAGCAGCGTTCGCCAGACCACAGCACGTCTTCAAACCACCTCGTCGCGGCTTCCTCTGTGGGGAACATGCTCGCCAGATCGATCAGGCTCATGCCCTCGCGGTGCGATTTCCCAGGCGCTTTGTAGCTTTTCGGCATGGGATAATCATACCGAACTTGACAGGCTGTGTCAAGTAATGTTTATAATCCCATTAGCGAAGGCGCTGGAGCCGACGGGTGCGATGTCACCTGGAATGTCGCAGGCACCGACGATTACGACCCCGGCGATGACGCAGGCGGGAACGATCCTCGGCACGGCGGCCTACATGTCGCCTGAGCAGGCGAAAGGCAAGACCGTCGACAAGCGCACCGACATCTGGGCGTTCGGCGCGCTGCTCTACGAGATGCTGTCGGGACGGCGAGCTTTCGATGCTGAGGACGTTGCTCAAACGCTGGCCCGCGTGCTGGAGCGTGAGCCGGACTGGACGGCGCTGCCAGCCGCGACGCCGCCGACAGTCACCGCCGTGCTTCGGCGCTGTTTGCGGACGGACCGAAAGCAGCGAGCGCGGGACATCGGCGACGTGTCCCTGGCGCTGGAGGGCGCGTTCGACACGGCGGTGTCGCAGACGGAGCCGTTTGCGGTAGCGCAGCCCCCTGTGTGGCGGCGACCTGTGCCGGTGGCACTGGCGACGGCTGTGGTCATCGGCCTCGCAGTCTGGGGCGTCACGCGGCCCGCGCCTCAGCCGCCTGCGACGGTTGCGCGTCTCCCGATTCCGCTCGGCGCCGAGGAAGTGTTCACGGGGACGACCGACAAAGTCGTGGCCCTGTCGCCGGCGGGCACGCATGTCGCCTACACGGCCAACAACGTCTTGGTACTTCGACCGTTGGATCAATTGGAGGCGCTGCCAATCCCCGGGACAATCGGCGCACAGAACCCCTTCTTCTCCCCCAATGGGCAGCAGCTCGGGTTCTATGCCTTCGGGCAACTCAGGCGTGTGTCGGTGAGTGGCGGCGCACCGGTCACGGTGGCGGAGGCCCAGGGACCGTGGGGTGCCAGCTGGGGCGCGGACGACATGATCCTCTATGGCCAGGGACCTGGAGGGATCTGGCACGTGCCGGGCACCGGGGGTACCCTCGAATAGGTGATTCCGGTCGGAGACGGCGAGGACGCGGCCGACCCGCACCTGCTGCCGGGTGGTGAGTGGGTGCTCTTTTCGTTGAGGCCCGCCGGGGGGACGTCGTGGGACCAGGCTCAGATTGTCATGCAGTCGCTCGCGACCGGCGAGCGGATCGTGCTCGTCGACGGCGGGCATGACGCGAGGTATCTCCCGACCGGGCATCTGGTCTACGGGTCGAACGGCGTGCTGCTGGCGGTGCCGTTCGATCTGGCGTCGCGGCAGGTCACCGGGGGCGCGGTGCCGCTGGTCGAGGGCCTGGCGGATGCGGGAGCCTTCACCAACGCGGTGCAGTTCAGCGTGGCGGGCACCGGGGCGCTGGTCTATGCCCGGGGCCTCGCGATTGCCCCGAACACACTGATGTGGGTCGATCGGGACGGGCTGGCCACGCCGCTGACGGCGGAGGTGGACGACTATACCCACCCCCGCCTCTCACCTGACGGCACGCAGGTGGCGGTCAGCTCCACGGGCGGTGTCTGGGTCTTCGGCGTGGAGCGAGGCACACGCCTGCGGCTGACGCTCGAGGGCGACCATCCCATCTGGACACCGGACGGCACGCGAGTCACGTTCAACCGTGGCCGTAGTTTGCTCTGGAGGCCGGCTGATGGCAGCGCCGAGGAAGAAGAACTGGCGACGGTCGACGCGAATCGGGGGGATGCGGCTCGACCGATGTCGTGGTCACCTGGAGGCGAAACCCTGGTCTTCGAGGCTGGTCAATTTGTTGCAGGAACCGATGTCTTGGAGCTTTCTCCCGACGGTGCCGCCTCACCGCTCCTGGACACGCCGTTCGTTGAGGCAGGGCCGGCCTTCTCTCCCGACGGTCGCTGGTTGGCCTACACGTCGAATGAGTCGGGTCGGGACGAAGTGTACGTCCAGGCTTACCCTGGTCCTGGCGGCAGGTGGCCGATCTCGCCTCAGGGCGGCCGTGCACCGGTCTGGTCCCACGACGGACGTGAGTTGTTCTATCGCATTGGCGACGCCGTGATGGCCGTGGCCGTGCAGACCGATCCGGTGTTCACCGCCGGGAATCCGCAGCTGCTCTTTGAAGGCACGTACCTCGCGGACGCCGCAGGACACCCGCGCTACGATGTGTCGCCAGATGGGCGGCGCTTCCTGATGATCAGGCCAGGCACGCCAGACGAGAACGCCGGCCTCGTCCTCGTCCAGAACTGGTTCGAGGAACTGCGGCGGCTGGTGCCGACGAACTGACTCACGCTACGCCTTCCAAGCTTCGGGCGGCGGGATGTGTAGCCGTGGAGGGTTGACCTGCCAGTCGCGCTCCGCGGCTGCTGGCCTGACCTTGTCTGGCGGCCGTTCGGAGCCCGGCGCGTCACTGCGAAGCCGGAAATCGGCCGGAGCGATTCCTCGTCGCGAGTTCGGTCTGCGCGATCCGTGACGAGAGAATGACCCCTGCCGGTGTATGCCGCGCCGGCTGGCGTTCGAGAAAGGCACTACTCGCGGCGGGAGCGGCAGAATTCGAGCGGAGGTCGATTTCCTGCCGGGCGGAGCCGGACGCCGGACGAGGGCAGGCCCGCAGCGGCGGGAACAACGGAACTAATTCGCCCAGCGGTCGAGCGTCTGGAGCCAGATATCCACGGGCGTGGGGTGTTCCACGGGCGTGGACCCGAAGACGATCTGCTGCGTCTCCAGCCGCTGGCCGTAAAAGCGTTCATTCGCGTCCTGATCCTGACGGACAGTGCTGCCGTTGACGGTGACGCCGGCGAACAGGCCGCGCGCGCGGGAGTAGCTGAGAATCTGCGCCCGCAACTGCAGGTCGGTGGACGCCTCGGCCTCGCGCCCGAGAGGTCCCGCCGCCACGGCCGCGTCCGCGCCCAGCTTGAATTGATTGGAGACGAGGTTCTCGAGGCCGCGCCGGTTGTTGATAACGAGGATCAGATCGACCGCCTGCCCCCCGATCTGCAGGCCAAAGCTGCCTCCCGTGAGGGTCATGAACGCCGGCGCGGACCAGCCGCTTTCGGTCCGGGCACTGAGGATGCCGCGGCCTCGCATTCCGCCGAAAATAAAGCCCGCACGCAGCGTGCCGGGAAATATGGCAATCCCCTCGGCATCACCGAGCAGCGCCCGTGGAATAGCGTCGTCTTCCGCCGTCATGATTTCGCCGAAGACGACCGCCGCCTCGCGCACTCGTCTGGCTTCATCCGATTCATCCGACTGCTGCGCGAGAGTCGCGGCAGGGATACCGGTCAGAACCGCCATGGCGAAAGCCGCTGCAATCAAACGCGTCATGTGTTGGACCTCCAGTTCATGATACGAAGAGCACGGGCTAAAGGCAAAGGTCAGTCAAATTGGTCTCGTGAAACTGTATCCTATTCGCGAATCACGAAGTTACCCACTGCCTACTCAAGATGAGCGCCAAGAGAAAAACTCCAGCACCCCGCCGAGGGCGGCGGCCCGTCACTACAAAGCCGTCGTCGAAGCCCCCGTCGAAGCTCTCGTCGCGCGGCCGTCGCCGTGGCACGCGGCCGGCCCGCGCGCGACCGACCCACCGCGTCGACAGCGGCCTCGCCCCCGGCATGCACCCGATCAGCAGCTACCTGGCCGTCGCCAACGTGACGGCGTCGATGGACTTTCTCCAACGGGCGTTCGGCTTCTCGCGGGGTGTTGTACTGGCTGACGTCGACGGCCAGCTGCGGTACGGAGAGATGCGGCATGGCGATGCGGTGGTGGTGCTGATTCGGAAGGGCGACGTCACGACGGCCACGAGCGGCGCCGCTGCGCTCTATACCTACGTCGCCGACGTCGACCAGGCCTTGTCCCAGGCCAGGCAGGCCGGCGCGGGCGTAGACGAGGCCGAAGACAAGCCTTGGGGCGATCGGGTGGCCATGGTGACGGATCCGGATGGCTACCGCTGGGTCCTGGCGACGTTCAAGAAGCTCGCGCCTTTCTCCTGACCGCGAACTCCTGACTCACAGCTAGCCAACGAGTTCGCGGTAGCACGCCTCGTACATCGGGACGACACGGTCGGCGCAGAACTGCTGGCGCACCCGCTGGCAGGCGGCCGTCGCTACGCTCTGGTGCCGCGCAGCATCGGTGAGCAGGCCGATGGCGCTCTCGGCCATCTCGTCCAGCGCGTCCGGCGGGTGCAGGTAGCCGCTGACCCCGTGCTCGATGACCTCAGGCAACCCACCGACGCGTGAGGCGACGACGGGCACCTCGCATGCCATGGCCTCCAACGCGGCCAGCCCGAAACTTTCCTGCGCGGAGGGAAGCAGGAAGAGATCGCTCACGGAGAGCAGCGGCACGACTTCCTCCTGAGCACCCACGACGTCGATCAGGTCGGAGATGCCGAGTTCACGTGCGACGCGGTAGGCCGTCCCCAGTTCAGGTCCGTCGCCGACGAGCAGGAGCCTCGCGCGAACGGTCTTGCGAATACGGTCGAAAATCGCGAGCACCGCCTCGACGCGCTTGACGGGCCGAAAGTTAGACACGTGCGTCACGATCTTCACGCCAGGATCGTCGCCGCCGAAACGCCGCCGCAACTCGGGCGCGGCGTGGCGGCGATGCAGGCCGCAATCCAGAAAATTCGGGATGACGGCGATGTCGCGGGTCACGCCAAGCTCCGCGCAGGTGGCCGCCCGGAGGCTCTCCGACACGGCGGTGACGCGATCGGATTGTTCGATGGAGAAGGCGACAATCTGGGAATACGACGGATCGTTGCCAACCAGCGTGATGTCGGTGCCGTGGAGCGTGGTGACGACGCGTGGCGCCGAGCCGCTCGACGCGAGCACCTGCCGTGACAGAAACGCCGCGGTCGCGTGCGGAACCGCATAGTGCGCGTGGATGACGTCGAGACGGAACTCGCGGGCCACCTGCACGATCTTGTTGGACAGCGACAGCAGGTACTGCGGCTCGCGAAACAGGGGATAGGTCGGCGACAGCACCTGGTGGAACGCCAGACCCGCCTGGAATTCCCCGAACCGAAACGGCATTTCGGTGCTGATGAAGTGCACCTGATGCCCGTGGCGCGCCAGCGCCTTGCCAAGCTCGGTGGCGACGATGCCGCTGCCCCCGACCGACGCGTAACAGACGAGACCGATATTCAACGGCGGCCGCCGTCGGGAAGCAGGGCGGGCACCAGATCCGCCAGCAGATAGGTCCGCACCACCGGCTGACGAACGACACACCCTTCGGCAAACGCAAAGCCGGCCTGCGCCCCGAATTGCGCGTCGCGGCTCTCAATTAGCTGCTGGAACCGCACGGTCGTCAGTCGCGTCGCCACGGCGTCGCTGCCCGCGGGCCGGAACTGGCTCGCATGGCACGCAAGGGCGCGCCGCTTCGTCTCGTAGTGGTCGCTGACATCGATCACGAACGACGGCGCGACGGAATCGTTGATGAAGTAGTAGCAGGAGACTTCCGGCTTCCAGGCATCGCCCTCGGCCGGATAGCGGCGCAGGCCGGCGTTGAACACCGCCTCGGCTACCAGATGACTGGCAGCCGCGTGATCCGGATGCCGGTCGGACCAGTAGGGCAGCGCCACGACCCGGGGTCGCGCCCGCCGCACGACTTCGGCGACGCGACGGATGTGGACAGGATCGCTGCCGATGGCGCGATCGGGCAGCCGCAGGTTGGTCCGCCAGAGCGCACCGAGCACGTCGCGTGCGGCCTCGGCCTCGACCAGCCGCTCTGCGACCGTGCCGTTGCTCCCCATCTCGCCGCCGGTCAGATCACACAGACCGACCCGGTGCCCGAGCGACGCGTGCTTGGCCGGCGTTGCGCCGATGCCGATTTCGATGTCGTCCGGGTGAGGGCCGAATGCAAGCACATCGACGGCCTCCAGGGCCGGCGTCATCTCGTCCAACCGAACACCTCGTCGGCCTTGTCCGAGCCGCCCCGCAACGCTTGCAGCAGAATTCGCGACGCCACGAAGGCGCCGGCGACGCTGCCCGACCCGCCAAGGGCAAACAGGTGGTGCGGGTAGTTGCGATGCGCGCCGATGTACATCAGGCCGTCCGACGCTTCGCCATAGGAGGCTTCCCACCCGTACTCCGGCCGAAGACCTGAGATCGCCGGATACATCGTGAGGAGCTGATACATGAGCTGCCCGGTGCGTTGCACGAGCACAGCGGGCCTGGTCTTGAGCGGGGTCTCGCCCTGGTCCGCGCCGCCGACGAGCAGGCGATCGCCGGGAGCCCACCGGATCCGATGAGGCGGTGCCATCAGGTCGGCCAGGACGAGCGCCGGGTCGCCGAGCTGCTTCCGCACACCTGTGGGCACCGGCTCCGTCATGGCAAAGTAGGTTTCCCGCCGCTTGAGGTGCCGCCGCAGCGGCTTGAACTCGGCGGTGGCGCCGCCGGTCGTGACGACCACCGCGCCGGCGCGGATCGTGCCATGCGCCGTGACAACGTCGGCATGCTTGCGAGTAAAGCGGACCTTTTTTACAGGCGACTGTTCGAAACAGGCGGCGCCACGGCGAGCGGCGGCGGTTGCCAATCCCAGACAGGCACGATACGGATCCAGCGTGAAGCCGTCTTTCAACCTGATGCCGCCGGCCGCGTCGAGTTTCATCTTCGTGTACAGCTGCTTCGGGGTCTGCCACGCGAGCTTGAGCCCGGCGGCGCTGCGCGCGTCGAATTCGCGACGTAGATGGCGCGCGTCGTCGCCGCGGGCCACGAGCAGGGCATCCCGGGGCGCCAGCTGGCAACTAATGCGGAGGCGGCGCAGCAGCGCGGCCCCTTCGATCGCCCCGCGTCGCCAGGCCTCGAAGACGTGGCGCGCATCGCGCAGGCCATGGGCGGCAACGACATCACGAAACGAAGGTCCGGGATCCGCCGCCAGCCACCCGGCGCCGCGACCGGTGCCTCCTTGGCCGATCCGCTCGGCTTCCAGGACAAGCGTGTCGAGGCCCGCCACGGCGCAGGCGTAGGCGACGGCGCATCCGGTGATGCCGGCGCCGATGACGACGACATCAGCGGCACGGTCACCACGAAAGCGCGGGTAGGCAGGCCGGGGGGATGCCAGCGAGTGAATCCAGGGAGAGGAACCGTAACGTGTGGGCATGAGCGACGATTGTACCTTTGACGTTTGATCTTTGACTTTTGGCCCTTGGTTCCTGCTCTCCTGTGCGATGCAGCTAAGATGGACTCACATTATGCGGCGGCTGGTCCGGGTCGTGATCCTCGTGCTGGCCGCGCTGCTGCTGGCGGCCGCGTCCGGTGCGGTGTGGGCTCGTGCGCAGCTGCGCGGCAGCCTTCCGCAAGTCGAGGGCGAGCGACAGCTGCGGGGCCTCTCGGCGCCGGTGGAAATCACCCGGGATGGCCTCGGCATCCCGACCGTCCGCGGAGCCACCCGCGTGGACGTGGCCCGGGCCACGGGGTTTCTGCACGCCCAGGACCGCTTCTTCCAGATGGATCTCGCCCGCCGGCGCGCGGCCGGGGAACTGGCGGCGCTGGTCGGCGCCCGGGCGGTCGCGCTCGACCGCGAGATGCGCATCCATCGATTCCGCGCCGAAGCTCGACGTGCCGTCTCGCTCCTCGGTGCCCGCGACCGGGCGATTCTCGACGCCTACGCGGACGGCGTGAACGCCGGCCTCCAGGCGCTCGGCACTCCCCCATTTGAATATCTGCTGCTACGACAGGCGCCGGTTTCGTGGACGCCCGACGACACGCTGCTGGTTGTGCTCTCGATGTTCGTCACGCTGCAGGATTCCGACGGCGAGTACGAGGCCGCATTGGCGACCATGCACGACTTGCTGCCACAAGCGATGTTCGACTTCCTCGTGCCGCGAGGCTCGGAATGGGACGCGCCGCTGGTCGGTGACGCCTTCGCCGCCCCGCCCATTCCAGGACCGGACGTGTACAACCTTCGCGCGACGCGCATGAGTAGGCGGCAGCGCTCGACTCGTGAGGGCGGTTTCATGACCTCGTCGCGGGTGGCCGCGGACGGGGCCGCCCCGTTCGCGCCGCAGGCGCCTCCCCCGTTACAGATGCTTGTGGCGCCGAGCACGAACGGGGCTGTCCGCGGCCAGGACCCGCCTGGAGGTTATGGAACCGTCTCTAGGCCTTCGGCTCTGGGCTTTGAGAATGGCGGGCGCGAGGCGGCCGCCGCCGGCAGCAACGGCTTCGCCGTGTCCGGGCGCCTCTCCGCGGACGGCGGAGCGCTCGTCGCCAACGACATGCACCTTGGCATCCGCGTGCCGAATACATGGTACCGCGCATCGCTGGAGTGGTCCGATCCGTCGAGTCCTGAAGGGCCGAGCCAGATCAGCGGCGTCACGCTGCCCGGCGTGCCGGCGGTCGTTGTCGGCAGCAACACGCACGTCGCGTGGGGATTCACCAACACCTACGCCGACTGGAGCGATATCGTCCTGCTCGACGTCGATCCGGCCCGGCCGGACGCCTATCTGACGCCGCAGGGGTGGCGCACGTTCGAGCGGCATGACGAAGTTATCGAGGTCGCCGGGCAGCCCCCCGAGCGCCAGCCGGTGCTCTGGACAATCTGGGGCCCCGTGCTGGAGCCGGATTATCGTGGACGACCGCGTGCCTACCGGTGGGTCGCGCATTCGGCCGAGCAACTGGCCGCGTCGCTCACGCCGCTGGAATCCGCGCGGACTATTGACGAGGCGTTAGACGAGGCCAACGGCCTTGGCACGCCGGGTCAGAACCTGGTCGTTGCCGACCGGTCCGGCAGTATCGGCTGGAGCGTGTACGGATCGATTCCGCGGCGACACGGCCTTGACGGCCAGATTCCCGCCTCCTGGTCCGATGGGGCGCGGGGGTGGGACGGCTGGCTGACGGACGCCGAGTATCCTCGCGTCGTCGATCCGCCGGACGGCCGCATCTGGACGGCAAACGCGCGGGTCGTCGATGGGGAGATGCTGGCAAAGCTTGGCGACGGCAGCTACGAGATCGGATCGCGGGCGCGAATCATTCGCGATCGGCTGGCCGCGCGTGACCGCTTCACCGCCCGCGACCTCCTCGACATCCAGCTCGACACGAGTGCGGAGTTTCTGTCGCGCTGGCGCGATCTCCTTCTCAGCCTCCTGACGCGTGAGGCAATCGATGACGACCCGCAACGCGCGATGTTGAAAGCGATCCTCGAATCAGGCTGGTCGGGCCATGCGGCGCCTGACTCCGCGGCATACCGCTTGACGCGCGAGTTCCGGGCGGTCGCCTCCGCGCGCGTCATCGCCTTCGTGCTCGCGGAGTGCTACGAAGCAGACCCGTCGTTCGATTACACGGAAGTGCGGCGCCGCGACACCCCGATCTGGAAGCTCGTGACCGAGCAGCCGCAGCATCTGCTCGACCCGCAGTATGCGACATGGACGGAGATGCTGCTCGATGCGGTCGACGCGACCATCGAGCAGGCGATGCGCGATCGCAGTGGCGATCTCCGAAGAGGCGACCTGCGCGACCGGGTCTGGTCCGAGTACAACGTCACCGCGTACCGGCATCCGCTGTCGGGCGCCGTGCCGTTCATCGGCCGCTGGCTCGACATGCCGGCGGCGGCGCTGCCGGGCGATTTCTATACGCCGCGCATGCACTCTGGTGCCCAGGGCGCGTCGGAGCGCATGGTGGTGTCCCCGGGGCGCGAGGCCGACGGCATCATGCACATGCCGACCGGCCAGAGCGGGCATCCGCTGTCACCGTTCTACGCCAACTCCCACGCCGCCTGGGTGAACGGAGACCCGACGCCCTTTCTGCCCGGCCCCGCACTGCACACGCTGACGCTTGCGCCCTGAGCCCGGTGTCGAGCGGCGTTCACGGCACCGCCGCCCTTCACAGCCGAAAGACGTTCAGAGACCGCCTACTGCCACGCCGCATAGACGGGTGGACTGACTAGGAACTCGGGATTGGCGCCTGCCCGCGGCCTGAACTTCTGCACCCTGCCGTTGCCAACCTCGACCGTGTACAGGTTGCCCTCCTGATCGACGGTTGCGCCGTGCATGTTCAGGAACGTACCGGGGACATCGCCGAGGACTCCCCAGGCGTACAGCAGGTGACCTTCGAAATCCCACTTCACGACCTTGGAGACCCTGTCGGTGAACCCCCACACGCCTGATCGGTCGCCTGGAACGATCAGAAACTGCAGGTTGGTCCCCGGGCCCACGGGCCACTGCCTGATGAACGTCCCGTTCTCGTCGAACACCTGGATGCGGCGGTTGGAGCGATCGCTGACATAGACGTATCCCGTTTCGGGGTCGGCGGCGATGCCATGCACGGTGTTGAAGTAGCCTGGACGCGTCTCGCTGCCGCGCTCGCCCAGTTCGCCCCACGCGGTGACGAACGCGCCGTCTCTATCGAGCTTGACGACGCGGTTGCCGTTGTACCCGTCGGCGACGAACATCGACCCGTCCGGCAGAAACGCCATGAAGGTGGGCCGGTTGAAATGCGTCTCATCGGCGCCGTTCTCGCCCTTCGTGCCGATCGTCTGCACGAGCTGCTCGCCGTCGTTGGTGAACTTGTACAGCACGTGATTGTGATCGTCCACGATCCAGACGTGTTTCTCCTCGTCCCACGGGCTGATGTAAATCGAGTGCGGGCGCCGCAGCATGTCGTCCCACTGCGTCCACTCCTCGACGATGTCGCCGGCCGCGTTGTAGGCCACGACCAGATGCTCCCAGCGGGAGTCGATGCCCGGGCGTCCCCTGTACTGCACCGCCGGATCGTCCGGATCGGCTCCCGGCCCGCCTCCACCGGGCGGGCTGGCATAGCCCCCCTGCGACGCATAGCGGTACGGCACGCCGTTGAGCGGCCACGAGAGGCTGGGACCGATCTCAGGCATCGGGCGCAAGGCCGGCCGCTCGAGGGCAGGCAACTCGCCGAGCTGCACGACAAGCACCCGATCGGGCGATTCCGCGAACAGCCCCTCGGTGGCGCCCCACGTCCAGTCGTCGTGACCGGGAAGCTGCGACAGCGGTTTCGGCCAGTCGGCCACGACCTCGTACGGACCCGTCGCGTCCACGCCCCCCAGTTCGGAGGGCACAGCCGCGAATCCGGCGGGCGGGGCCGCCTGTTCCTCAGTCGGGCCCTGGTTGCCCGCGCCCCCGCACCCGGCTGCGAACGCCAGTGTGACGCCGGTAAGTAGCAGTGCTCTTGTCCGCATCGATGTCCTCTCGTCAGCAGGTCCGGCCCTTCGGTCCCTTGCCCAGGGATGGAAAGATCTGACTCTTGGAAAGGCGCGTAGTCTAGCCCTCGACCGAAAGCGGCGTCAACGGCCAGCCACCGCTAGCTCCTATCCCGCCGTCCGCGTGACGCCTCCCGGCAGGTCGCGTACACTCCGCTCATGAAATCGCATGCCGTCGGAATCGGTCTGGCGCTCGGCATCGCTGCCGGCGCCGCCGCCATCAACGTTTCAGCCCAAGCTTCAGCCCAGACCGCACCGGTTGCGAGAGACTTCGATGCGGAAATCAGAACCTCGCTGCAGTCGGCCAAGCGGGCGGCAGGGTTCGAGTTCCTCGGCACTCTGGCCCGGATATGCCTCGTGCCTCAGAGCGGCGGCGAAAACACCAGTGACAACCTGCCTCGGTACATCAGGGACCCCGCCAGCGTGCCGGCGCGTGAGGCCTGGTACGCCGACTCCGCGAAGGTCTTCGACAATCTCTACTTCGTCGGCGGAAAGATTCACTCGTCCTGGGCGTTGACCACGAGCGAGGGCATCATCGTGCTCGATACGATCTTTCCGTACAACTCGGAAGAGCTGATCGTCGGCGGGATGCAGCGGCTTGGCCTCGATCCGGAGGACATCAAGTACGTGATCATCGGCCATGCCCATGGCGACCATATCGGCGGCGCCGAGATGCTGCAGAAGCGTTACGGCGCCCGCGTCGTCATGGGTGGACCCGATTGGCGTCTCGTGGAGACCTACCCGAACCGGTACAGGACCATGGCGCCGAAGCGCGACATCGTCGGCACCGACGGCATGGAGGTCACGCTCGGCGACACGACCGTGACGCTGTGGGAAACCCCGGGCCACACGCCCGGCACGCTGTCCTTCACCTTTACGGTCCGGGACAACGGCAGGCCGGTCAACGTGGCCTATTCGGGCGGCACCGCCTTCAATTTCGTGAACAACACGCCGGATCCGGGCATTCAGAACTTCGACGCGTACATCAGGTCGCAGCAGCACATCGCCGCGCAGGCCGCCGCCACCGGCGCGACGGTCCTCCTCTCGAATCACTCGGAGTTCGACAATGCGGTCAACAAGAACCGCATGCTGGCCGGGCGTGGTGACGGCCCGCATCCGTACGAGGTGGGAGCCGACTGGGTTGGGCGCTATTTCGAGGTGATGCAGCACTGCGCCCGGGCGGCGCAGCTCCGGCTGGAACAGGAACAGGCGGAAGCGGCCGGACGGTAACCCGCAGATCGCTTGAGGAGAGAATGTTCTTCGGGGCGGGTGGCGCCGGGAGGGGCATCCCCGCCCGCCGCGCAGGCGCCTCTCCCGTTGGGGTGCCTGTGGCGCCGAGGACGGGTGGGGAGACCCGGTGACAGGACCCGGGATGCTCGACTCAAGTGAGCTGCGGGTTCGCCGTGGCGGCCTGCCAGGCCTCGAGGTACTTGTACCCGCTGCCGGTGTTGAAGAGCACGACCGACTCGTGGCGCTCGATCTTTCCCTGGTCGACGAGCTTCTGGATCGCGACCAGCCCCGCGCCCCCTTCGGGCGCCGCGAAGACCCCCTCGAGACGGGCCATGTCGCGACACGCCGCCATCAGCTCTTGGTCGCTCGCGGCCACCGCTTCGCCGCGGCTCGCATAGATGTCGGCGAGGATCAGAAAGTCGCCCAGCGCTTTCGGCACGCGCAGGCCGGAGGCAACCGTCGCCGCGTTCTCCCATGGCACCGACGCGTCCGCCTGCTGCTCGAAGGCCCTGACGATCGGGGCGCAGCCTTCCGCCTGAGCCGAGATCATGCGCGGGCGCCGGCTGTCGACCAGATCCATCGCGCCCAGCTCCTCGAACGCCTTCCACATCCCGATCAGGCCGACGCCTCCGCCGGTGGGGTAGACGATCACGTCCGGCAGCGTGCCCCCGAAGTCCTCCCACAGCTCGTATCCCATCGTCTTCTTGCCCTCGATGCGATACGGTTCCTTCAGCGTGGAGACCTCGAACCAGCCGTTCTTCGCCGCCTGCCCGGCGATGAACTTGCCGCAGTCCGAGATCAGGCCGTCGATAAGATGGACCTCCGCGCCGAAGGCGCGGGACTCGATGACGTTGGCCGCGGGGGTGTCCGACGGCATGGCGATTACGCAGTGCAGGCCAGCCTGGGCCGCATAGGCGGCTGCCGCGCCGCCGGCGTTGCCGGCTGTCGGAAGCGCGACGGTCTCGACCCCGAGCCCCTTGGCCATGGTGACGGCCGCCGACAGTCCGCGGGCCTTGAACGAGCTGGTGGGGTTCAGTCCCTCGTCCTTGACGAAAAGCTTCTCGAGCCCGAGGTGCCGGCCCAGGCGGCGCGTGTGAAGCAGCGGTGTCATCCCCTCGCCGAGCGTCACCGGGCTCGCGCCGGGCAGCACCTCCTCGTAGCGCCACATCGAGCGGGTCCGCGTCGTGAGCGCCTCGAGGCTCAGCGTCTCGCGTGCGGCAGCAAGGTTGTATCGGGCCAGGAGCGGAGCCTTGCAGACTGTGCAGAGATTCTGCCGCTCCGACGCACTACAGCGCTTTTCATGACCGTGTGGCACCGCCGTAGCCGCAGTGCCGAAAGTAGTTGCGGCATTCGTCCGGACTGAAGTGCGCCAGGCACTCGCCGAGGAACGGCCAGAGCGTCTCGGTGCTGCGACAGCGAGCGGTGCGGACCAGAGCCTTCAGCTTCGCGAAGCACAGCTCGATCGGATTGAGGTCCGGGCTATAGGGCGGCAGATACCAGAGCGTGGCCCCGGCAGCCTGGATGGCTCGCTGGATACCGGCGACCTTGTGCGCGCCGAGGTTGTCGGCGATGACGAGGTCGCCGGGGTGCAGGGTCGGCACCAAGATCTGGTCGATGTAGGCCCGGAAGCTCTCGCCATCGATCACGCCGTCGAAGACCCCCGGGGCCGTCAGTCCTGTAACCCGCAACGCGGCGAGAAACGTGCTGGTCTGCCAGCGCCCGCAGGGGGCGTGGTCGTGGACACGCGCCCCGCGCGGGGCGCGGCCGAATCGTCGGAGCAGATTGTTCGTGATGCCGGTTTCGTCCAGAAACACGAGGTGGGTCGGATCCCAGGTCGGCGCCGCCGCATGCCACGCGACGCGCGCCGCCGCGACGTCAGGCCGATCGTGTTCGGATGGGCGGACCGTTTTTTTTGACGGTCAGGCCGAGGGCGTGTACGGCACGCCAGACCGTCGGCACACTCGCGGGCGTGGCGAGGGCGTCCTTCAGTTCGGCCAGCGTGCGATCGGGCTGGGCCGCGATGAGCGCCGCCAGGGTGTGGAGATGCGGTTCGAGCATGGGGCGTCGACCGTGACGCTGGACGCGCGGCGCCACTTCACCTGTCTCGCGCCGCCGTTGCTTCAACAGCCGCACCCACGACCCGCTCACGCGGTACTTTGCCGCGACATCGGCGGCCTTCATCTCGGCATCGCTATCGAGCAACGCCCGCTCTCGTAAGTCCATCGAATATGCGCGCATCGGTCCTCCTGCATCGGTGCACGCAGGAGTACCACGGTCCGCCCAGCGAGTACAAGGGCTATCTGAAAAGCGCTTTAATGAGGTTGCCGCAGGCGGGCCGGGAGCACTCGAGGTGCGAGAGGGTCGAAGGCATCGCGCGGCAGTCTAGCTGAGCTCTGGACTTTGGGCCTGAAGCCCCGGTCACATCTACTGGATCCCGGCCCCCGTGCCGGGCTGGAAGTTGCCGGCCCCGCCGTACTGATTGTCCTCGTTGCAGATGAACTCCATCAAATCGCCCACGCCGGTCTGCGGGTTCGGGCGCAGCAGCCTTGAGGTGAAGGTCAGGCTCACGGGGCGTGACAACGCTCCCGGATCTTCGAGCGTAACCTCGTTGCCGAGGGTGCCGTAATTCAGCCGGGTGTACCGCTCGATCGTGTGCAGTTGCTCGGTGTGCGGGGTGCCGCGACGGTCGAACCAGGCCTTGTCGTTGAAGCCGACCGTATCGACGATGAGCGTGTCTCCGTCCCACCGTCCAATTGAGTGTCCCAGCCAGGTGGGGATCGGATCGTCCGGGTGCGTACGGCCGTCCATGTACACCACGCGGTGGGCGCCGGCATCGCCGAGTTCGTGCAGGACGTAGATGTGCGTCAGCCCCTTCGACGTGTACGACATCGCGAACGTCCATGGGTACGGATTGGTACGCAGCACGCTCATCGGCAGGCAGATCGTGTAGGGATCGTCCTGCGACCTGCGCCTGTCTCTGAGCTCCCGCGCCCACGGGAGCAGCGGCAGCTCGCCGGGCTCCAGCCCGCCGTCGCGCTCGATGTCGGCGACCGTGCCGCCTCGCACCCACGGTCCGGTCAGGTCGACTATTCCGTCCGGCAGCCGTGGAATCGGCCGGCTGTCGACCTCGGCGTCAGGCACAGTGGGAATACCGGGGTTGATGAAGGAGATGCCGCCGTTCACAGTCAAGCTGTCGCTATTTTCCTGCGCCTGAAGACGTCCGGCGACGGACGGTGACAAGCTCACGAGAGCAATCGAGACAACCAAGCCGACCATGATTTGCTTCACGTCAAACCCCTCTGAAGCGTGTCCACAAGTAACCGCCCCTCCACCGCCTATTCACATCCTGTTCGAGCAGCCCCCGATTCCGGTTTCGTCATGCGAGTATAAGAGCATGTGTGAACCGCGACTAGGCCTGCCGGGATCGCGGCGGGACTGAAAGACGCTGATGGGAGCAAACACACCAGGTCACGACGATCTGCACGAGAGCATTGCCAAGGCTCGCCGAGATCGCGAACGGCGCGACCATAGCTATCGATCCCGAGCGCTGGAGCTGTTTCCACCGGTGTGTGGCCTGTGCGGGCGTGACTTCGCCGGGGCGAAGCTTCGCGAGCTCACCGTGCATCACAAGGATCACAATCACGATAACAACCCGCCCGACGGAAGCAACTGGGAGCTGTTGTGTCTCTACTGTCACGAGAACGAGCATGGCAGGAAGGACGTGGCCGACGCATATACCGGGACTTCAGACGCGGACGCTCCGGCGCCGTCTACGTACCAGCCCTTCGCCGGTCTCGACAAACTGTTGAAGAAGCCTCGGTAGAAAGAAGCCTAGAACCGGTTTCATAACCTCCTCGCGGGTGGCCGCGGACGGGGCCGCCCCATTCGCGCCGCAGGCGCCTCCCTCGTGACGGGTGCCGTTGGCGCCGAGCACGAATGGGGCTGTCCGCGGTCAGGACCCGTCTGGAGGTTATGAAATCGGCTCTAGATCAGCAGCGCATCGCGCGCGGCGACGACGCGATCCTGCGCCTCCGCCACCGTCGGGGCGACAGCCGTGAGATGCCCCATCTTCCGGCCCGGCCGCGGGTCGGTCTTTCCGTACAGGTGCAGCTTGACGTCCGTAAATCGGCAGGCGGCCGCCCAGTTCGGCTCGCCCTCGGCCCACAGATCGCCAAGCAGGTTCGCCATCGCTGCCGGACGCGGGATCTCCGGCGACCCGAGCGGCAGACCGCAGACGGCGCGCACCTGCTGCTCGAACTGGCTGGTCGCCGCGGCGTCGCAGGTGAGGTGACCGGAATTGTGCGGCCGCGGCGCCAGCTCGTTGACCAGCAGGTCGCCGTCGGTGCTCAGGAAGAACTCGACGCAGAGCACGCCGACATACTGCAGCTCTTCGAGAATCGTCCGCGTGATCTCGCCAGCCTGCTTCACCGCTGCCGGCGCAATCGCCGCCGGTACCGTCGTGATGTCGAGGATGTGATCGCGGTGGCGGTTCTCGAACGGGGGGTACGCCGCGATGTCGCCGTCAGCGCCCCGCGCCGCGACAATCGACACTTCGGCCTGCAGGCTGATGAACTTCTCCACGATCGCCGCCTGGTGGCCGATGGCGGTCCAGACGTGTTCGACGTCGGTCGGGGTCGCCACCTTGTGCTGACCCTTGCCGTCGTATCCGAAAGCGGCGGTCTTGACGACTGCGGGCGTTCCGACTCGTGCCACCGCGTCCCACAATTCTTCGAAGCTCTCGGCTGGCGCGAACGAAGCCGTCGGCACGCCCCGATCGGCGAGAAAGGTCTTCTCGCGGGCGCGCTGCTGGGCGATGTGCAGGGCAACAGCTGACGGACGGACCGGCGCGAGCTCCTCCACGGCGTCGATCGCCTCGGTCGGGACGTTCTCGAACTCGAACGTGACGACCTCCACGCCACGCGCGAAGGCGCGCAGCGCATCGAGATCCTCGTACGAGGCGGTGACTTCCAGGTCGGCAACCTGGCCGGCGGGCGAGTCGTCTTCCGGAGAAAACGCGTGGACTCTGTAACCCATCCGCCGGGCGGCCATCGCGAACATGCGCCCGAGCTGACCGCCCCCGAGCAGGCCCAGGGCGGCGCCAGGCGCGATGACGCGCGTCACGGCAGAGGATCCTGGCGCACTTTCTCGGTCTGCTCGTCGCGGAAAGCGCGGAGCTTCACCCGCAGATCCGGGCGTGAGTTCGAAAGAATCGAGACGGCGAGCAGGCCCGCGTTGGTGGCGCCCGGCTTGCCGATAGCCAGCGTGCCGACCGGCACGCCGCCAGGCATCTGGGCGATCGAGAGCAGCGAGTCGAGGCCCTTGAGCGCGGCGCTCTCGACGGGCACGCCGAGCACCGGCACGACCGTGTGGGCCGCGACCATTCCCGGCAGATGCGCCGCGCCGGCGGCGCCGGCGATGATGACCTCGATGCCGCGGGTTTCGGCGCCGGTCGCGAACTCCGCCATCCACGCCGGCGTCCGGTGCGCCGATACGATGTGGCGCTCGTAGGGCACGTCGAAGCGGTCGAGCACCTCGACCGAATGCTGCATCGTCTCCCAGTCGGACGATGACCCCATGACGACGGCGACCAAAGGTCCCTCCATCTGAGTCCAAGATTCTACCTTGGGCCGGACCGCTGGGCGGCTTCCTGCGGGGGATCTTGTACCGTTTCGCACGAACCACATAGCGGTCCCAGGCGCGCGAAGCGCGCCGAAGAGATGCTGTCAGACCAGGCAAGGGCTCTGCCGGAATATCAAGGGCAGAGTCCTTGGCTGGTCCTACTTCATTCGTGCCTTGAGCTCGCCGTCGATCGCCGCCATGAACTCGTCGGTTGTCAGATAGGGCTGGTCCGCGCCGATGAGCGTGGCGAGATCCTTCGTCATCCGGCCTGATTCGACGACGTCGACGCAGACCTGCTCGAGCGTCTCCGCGAACGTGACCACATCGGGCGTGTCGTCGAACCGGCCGCGGTACTGCAGCCCACGCGTCCAGGCATAGATCGACGCGATCGGGTTGGTCGACGTTGGTTTTCCCTGCTGGTGCATCCGGTAGTGGCGCGTGACCGTGCCGTGCGCCGCCTCCGCTTCCACCGACTTGCCGTCAGGCGACATCAGCACCGACGTCATCAGGCCCAGCGAGCCGTACCCCTGCGCCACGGTGTCGGACTGGACGTCCCCGTCGTAGTTCTTGCAGGCCCATAGGTAGCCGCCGTTCCATTTCAGGCTGGCCGCGACCATGTCGTCGATGAGGCGGTGCTCATACGTCAGGCCCTTCGCGTCGAACGCCTTTTTGAAGTCGGCGTCGAAGATGCGCTGGAAGGTGTTCTTGAACGTGCCGTCATACACCTTCAGGATGGTGTTCTTCGTCGAGAGGTACACCGGGTAGTGGCGTCCCAGCGCATACGTGAAGCAGGCGCGGGCAAATCCCTCGATCGAGGCGTCGAGGTTGAACATGCCCATCGCGACGCCGCCGCCCCTTGTCTTGATCACCTCCCGCTCGATGGGCGCCTCTTCACTGCCGCCGGCCGGCGTCCAGCCGATCGTGATCGTCCCCGGACCCGGGAAGTGGAAGTCCTGCGCGCGGTACTGATCGCCGAAGCCGTGGCGCGCGACGACCACGGGCTTGTTCCAGTGCGGGACGATCCGTGGGACATTGCGGCAGACGATCGGCTCCCGGAAGATCGTGCCGTCGAGGATGTTGCGGATCGTGCCGTTCGGCGATCGCCACATCTGCTTGAGCTTGAACTCTTTCACGCGCGCTTCGTCCGGCGTGATGGTGGCGCACTTGACCGCCACGCCGTACTGCTTGGTCGCCTCGGCCGAATCGATCGTGATCTGGTCGTTCGTCCCGTCGCGCGACTCGATCGCTAAGTCGTAATACTTCAGGTCGATATCGAGATACGGCAGGATCAGCGTCTCGCGGATCTTCTGCCAGATGATGCGGGTCATCTCGTCCCCGTCCATCTCGACAACGGGGTTCTTCACCTTGATCTTGCCCATCGTGCTCCTGGTTTCCCGGTCAGCCGCCGGGTCGGTTCCGGACGCTGCGACGCAACGCGGCCCATCGGCCGCGAATGTCAGTGGAAGACAAACAGTGAATTATATCGCGACGAAACGAGGAATCACCCGGCACCCTGGGCCCTTCGCCCGAGGCCTTCAACCACGCTCACGGCCAACCCGACGACGACGACGACGAGCGCGCCGATCACGTTGTGCCAGAGGAAGGCCACGTCGGTAAAGCTGGCCGCCCATGCGACCGAGGCCATCCCCGCAATCAACCCGACGAAGGCGCCGTTGCCGGTCGCGTGGCGGAAACCGACGGCCAGAATGAACACACCGAGGATCGACCCGTAGAAGAACGATCCAAAGCGGTTGACGACCTCGATGAGCGACCCGAGTTCGGCGGCCCAGACGGCCACGCCGCTGGCAAATAGTCCCCAGAACCCGGTCGCCAGCCGCGACACCCGCAGGTAATGGCGGTCCGTTGCCTGCTTGCGGGCGAATCGGCGGTAGAAGTCGATCACGGTGGCCGTCGAGAGCGACGCCATCTCCGCGGAGATCGAGGACATCGCGGCCGCGAAGATCGCGGCGATCAGCAGGCCGATGAGACCCACCGGCATTTGGGTCAGGATGAACGTCGGGAAGACATAGTTCACGTCGTTGTACGACCCGTCACCGGTCGCCTCGCGAACCAGCGCCAGCGCCTCGCCCCGGATGGCGCTGACTTCGGCTTCCCGCGCCGTGAACTCCCCACCAGCCACCTCCAGCCGATCGGCATCCCCGCCGGAATCCGCCTCCGCCAGCGCCAGGCCCGCCGCCCGCCGCGCGTCGGCCGCGGCCGCAAAGCGGCCCTCGAGCGCCTCGTAGTCGGCCGCGCGCGGCCCCTCGCGCAACTCGCGGTCGTGCACCGTGTTGAACAGCATCGGTGGCGGTGTGAACAGGTAAAACAGAAACATGAACACGCCGACGAGCAGCACCAGCGCCTGGAGTGGAATCTTCCAGTAGGCGCTCATCATGAGCGACGCCCGGGCCTCGTCGATCGACTTCGTCGTGAGATACCGCTGCACCTGGCTCTGGTCGGTGCCGAAGTACGAGCAGAACAGGAAGAGCGCCGCGGTCGTCCCGGACCAGAAGGTGTACTGGTTCGTGAGATCGAACGAGAAGTCGAACGTCTGCAGCCGCCCCGTGGCGCCGGCGATGCGCAGCGCCTGCGGAACACTGACGTCGGCAGGCAGCGCGAGAAGGAGCACCACGATGGCGGCGATCAAGCCGAATACGATCAGTACGATCTGCTTGACGTCGGTCCACGTCACCGCCTGGACGCCGCCGAACATCGTGTAGACGGCCGTCGGCAGCGCAATCAGCAGCACGGTGTTGGTGACGCTGATCCCCAGCACCACGGCCAGCACGACCGCCGGCGCCGAGATCACGACGCCGAGCGCCATGCTGCGGGAGAAGAGAAACAGGAGGCTCGTGAATGCGCGCGTCTTGGCGTCGAACCGCCGCTCCAGGAACTCGTACGCCGTGTAGACCTTGGCGTCGTGGAAGAACGGCACGAGCGTCACCGACAGCACGATCATCGCGAGCGGCAGCGCGTAGTAGAACTGCAGGAACCGCATGCCGTCCGCATAGCCCTGGCCGGTCGTGCCGATCATGGTGATGGCGCTCAACTGCGTCGCCATCACCGACATGCCGACCGCCCACCACGGTAGGCTCCGGCTTGCGAGGAAATACCCTTCGATCTCGTGGCTGCGCTTCGTGTGGCGCAGGCCGTCCCAGACGATCCAGGTCAGATAGACGGCGATGATCGTCCAGTCGACCGGGTGCATTCAGCGAATCAGGAAAAGTATTCCTGGAAGGCGTAGAGCGCGACGAGCACGACGACCCAGAGGATCAGCACGCGTACGTAGCCGCGACGGCCGTCGGTCGCAGCCGTCATGCCGGAGCCTGGAGCCACCGGTCGCGCTGCTGCTGCTGCATCTCGGTGGCGGTCGGACTGACCTCGAGCCGCCACCGTTGCGGCGGCTCCGCGCCGAAGACCGCGTCGATCGTCAGCAGTTCATCGCGCCGCGCGACGAGCAGCGCCACCTCGTCCCCCGGCTGGTACTGCTCGAGCCTGGCCGTCAACTGGTCGGCCCGTACCCGGAAACCGTTCATCGCCAGGATCTCGTCGCCGACATTGATGCCGGCGGCTGCGGCCGGAGTTCCGCGGCTGACCCGCGTCACCACCAGCCGGCCGGCGTCATTCCGTGTCGACATGCCGAGCCAGGCGCGCCCGGGGCGGTCGGCGCGCGGCGCCGGGACCGGCCTGAACCGCAGGCCGAACGTCTCGAGCGCCCCCCTGTAATCCAGTTCGTCCGTGCCCTCGATCGCGCCACTCCAGAACGACGCGAGGTCGAGGCCGCCGACCTGCTCCGCCACGGCGCGGAACTCCTCGGGCGTGAACCCGCGGTCGCCCGAGAACTGCTGGAACGCAGCCCGCATGACGTCGTCAAGACTCCTCGTGCCTTCCGTCGCCGCGCGGATCCGCGCGTCCAGGAGAAATCCGAGCACGGCGCCCTTGGTGTAGTAGCTGATCGACGTGTTCGAGCTGTTCTCGTTCGGCCGGTAGTACTTTATCCAGGCGTCGAAGGAGGCCTCCTCCACCGACTGCACCAGCCGCCCCGGCGTGGTCTGCAGCGACTCGATGTGGCCGGAGAGGGCATCAACGAACTCCTGACGCGTCGACAGGCCGGCGCGATGCAGCGCCAGATCCGCGTAGTAGTCGGTCACCCCCTCGACCACCCAGAGGCTGCGCGTGATGACTTCCGCCTCGTAATTGAAGGGTCCCAGTTCCACCGGACGAAGCCGCTTCACGTTCCACGTATGAAAGAACTCGTGGCTCGCCAGTTCCAGCCACGACCGGTAGGACCGTCGCGTCTGCGTCGCCCAGCGGCTGGTCATCAGGATGGTGGAGTTCTTGTGCTCGAGACCGCCGCCGCCCCCGGTCAGCATGTTGAGGAACACGTACTTGTCGTACGGCAGCGTTCCCCACATGCGGCGATGCTCGCGGACGACGGTTTCAAGATCCCTGGCCGCGCGCGCACCGTCGAACACCCCGGCCTCGCCGATGTTCACCAGGAAGTGCTGCTTGTCATCGACCGTGAACTCGTAGACGGCCGGATTGCCAATCACGATCGGCGAATCGACCAGCGTGTCGAAATCGGGCGCCCGGTAGCGATGGCTGCCTCCGGGCATCTCGGCAAGGCCCGTCGCCGACGTTCGCCAGCCGGGCGCCGGCTGGATGACGACCTCGTGCGGCCGTGCCGGCCCGTCCGCCAGGGTCATGAATGTCGGGGCGCCGTTCAGCATCGCGAAGTCGGTCTCGACCCAGTTGGTCCGCACGCTCATCTCGCGCGCGTACACGCGATAGCTCACCTCTACCGAGGGCGCGCCGCCGGTGGCGACCCGCCACCGGTTCTTGTCGGACTTGTCGATCGTGAGCGCGCGCCCGTCCGGGGCGGCGGCGGTCACCTCTTCGACGTGGCGCGCGTACTCCCGCACGAGGTACGAACCCGGGGTCCAGACCGCCATCATCAGCTCCACCTGCGGCCGGCGGTCGGTCGGCACCACGGCGGTCACCTCGACGTAGTGCGTGTGCGGCTCCGGAAAGCTGACGGTATAGCGGACGGGATCAAGCGCCGGATCGGGCGCCGTCTGCGCGGCGGCCGGGAAGGCGCCGTGCATCACGAAAACGGTTAGCAACAGGGCGGGAATTCTTGCGACCATGGGGTGCATTCTATAGAATCCAGCCGCGGACGTGCCGAGCTGCTGTAGCGACCGGCATCCGCAGGCGCAGGAGGCCCCACTCACGCATCGCATTCACCTGCTGTCGCCGCCGGCGCGGAACCCTCCGCCCATCGAGACACGCGCGGATCTCCTTCAGTCGTTCCTGAGCGACGCCGCTCACGTTCCCGGCGGGTTCGCGGCGGGTACTGCGTTTCCGGGAAGCGCCGGCGAGGTCAGTGCGCTGGTGCGAACGGCCCGCCGCCTCCTGCCCATCGGCGCGGAGTCGTCGCTGACGGGCGGCGCCACCCCACGCGGCGATCTGGTGATCAGCACGCGGGCGCTGGCCGGCATCACCCGTCTTCCAGGCCAGATGGTTCGCGTCGGCGCGGGCGTGCCCCTGGCCGAACTACAGCGCGTCCTGGCGCTGGATGGCTTGTATTACCCGCCGGTCCCCACCTACGACGGCGCCTTCGTCGGCGGGACGATCGCCACAGGCGCCGCGGGGGCGGCCACGTTCAAGTACGGGAGCACCCGACAGTGGGTCGAGGCGTTGAGCGTCGTCCTGGCGGATGGCTCGCTCGTCGAGATCCGCCGCGGAGCGGTCACAGCGTCGCCGGACGGCCGGTTCGAACTCCAATTTCCGTCAGGCAACGTCGTCCGGGTGCCGGTCCCCACCTACGTCATGCCCGATGTGGCAAAACTGTCGGCCGGCTACTTCGCCCGCCCGGGCATGGATCTCATCGATCTCTTCATCGGCTCGGAAGGCACGCTCGGGATCGTGACCGACGCGACGCTGCGCGCGATTCCCCTTCCACGGCGATGTGTTGTGCTGGTGGCATGCGACTCCGACAGCCAGGCGATCGCGGTCACTGCCGCGCTCAGGCGCGAAGCCGCATCGAGCTGGCGCGGAGAAGGGGCGCTGGACGTCTCCGCCGTCGAGTTCATGGACAGTCGTGCGCTGGCCGTCGTACCGGACGAAGCGATGTCGCGCGCCGGCGTGCAACGGCCGGTGGGCCCTGCTGTGCTGCTGCTGGCGCAGATCGAGGTCGCGGGCGGCGAGGACGAAGCGGTGGAACTCATGGACCGCGTCCTCGAGGACTGCGGCGTCCAGGCCGACCCGCAGGGGGCGTTACCCGGCGACGAGCGTGGAGCGGCCCGGCTGTTCGAGCTGCGCGAAGCGGTGCCCGCTGGGGTGAATGCGCTGATTGCCGCCGCCAAAGCCCAGGTGCATCCCGACATCGAGAAAGTGGCCGGCGACCTCATCGTCCCGTTCGAGCGGCAGGAGGAGTCGCTCGCCCTGTACCGCCGGACGTTCGAGCGATTCGGGCTGGAGTACGCCCTCTGGGGCCACGTCTCGGACGGCAACATGCACCCGAACGTCGTGCCTCGCTCCCTCGCCGACGTCGACCAGGGGAAAGCGGCCATCCTCGACATCGCGAGGCGCGTCGTGGCGATGGGCGGCGCACCGCTGGCCGAGCACGGCGTCGGGCGAAGCGCGCTCAAGCAGCGGCTGCTGCGCGAGCTGTACGGGGAGCGCGGGATCGAGGAAATGCGCGCCGTCAAGCGGGCGCTGGATCCGGAATGGAAGCTCGCGGCCGGTGTGTTGTTTCCCGAACCAGAGCCGTGATCAGTGACTCTGAAGCCGGATTTCCGATTCGGGTGAAATCGGGAACGCCGCGGCCCTCACGAAGCCCGATAGTTTCCGCTTCACTCGCCGGAACCGTCCGGAATCACGATACAATCTCGCTTGAACGCGGCCTGACATCTCAGCCAGGATCCGCCGCGCGATAGCATGGGTTCTCACTGATGCGGAGCACGCGTTTCGAATTTCTCTTTGGGGGTCTCACGATGAAAATGGCATGTCGGCTCTTGGCGGCGGGGCTGGCTCTTCTCTGCGCCGTGCCGGTGGTCGCCCATCACTCCTTCTCGGTTGAATACGATGCCGAGAAACCGGTCAAGGTGACAGGCACTGTTACGAAGCTCGAATGGACGAATCCACATGCTCGCTTGTACGTGGATGTCGTCGAGCGGGACGGGACGACGACCAATTGGAACTTCGAAATGGCGAGTCCAAACATCTTGGAGCGAAACGGGTGGTCACGACGCGCGGTCATGCCGGACGACGAGGTCGTGGTCGAAGGATTTGGGGGACGAGTCGCGGCGGACCGGGGCATCGCGAATTCGGTCACGTTTAGCGACGGTCGCGCGCTGTTTGCCGGGGCTCCCGACAGCAACTGATCCCGGCGTTCGGCCGAACCCGTCACGGAAGTCGGCGAACACTTGGCTTCGCGAGCAGGGAGTGCGAGCGGTGAGCGGGGCCTGAGGAGCGTGAGGATGAGAAAACGTCTTGTGGCCGTGATCGCTGTGCTGACCCTGCCGTTGGTTGCGCAGGTGCCTGCCGCGAATGGTGCACCTGGTCAGCTTCGTCGCGCGGGCAGCTCGACACCGCTCGCCGACCTGGCGAGCCTCCCGACGCCGCGACTGCCGGACGGCACGGTGGATCTCTGGGGAACGTGGGTTAGGGGAGGGCCTGTCAACGACATTGCGGCAGGACTGAAGGAAGGCGAGGAGCTTCCGCTGCTACCCTGGGCAAGAGCGCTCCGCGAAAAACGGACGAATCCAGAGGATCCCCACAACTTCTGTCTGCCCATGGGCGTCCCTCGACAGGCGGGCGGCTTTCCGTGGCGGTTCGTCCCGTACCCGACACACGAGGCCGCGACCCATCTGTTCATCCTGTGGGAAGGCTTCCGCAACTACCGGCAGATCTTCATGGATGGCCGGCCGCACTCCGAAGATCCGACGCCGACCTGGTTCGGAGAGTCGATCGGGTCGTGGGACGGCGACACGCTGGTGATCGATTCGATTGGCTTCAACGACAAGTTCTGGTGGGATCGCGCCGGCACACCCCACACCGAGCAGCTTCATATCGTCGAGCGGTGGACGCGGGTCAATTTCGCGACGCTCGAACTCGAGGTCACGATCGATGACCCCGGTGCGTTCTCGAGGCCGTTCACGTTGTACTTCACGGCCAGGCATAGCGCGCCTGGCGACGAGTTGAAGGAGTACATCTGCGAGGAGAACAATCAGTTTGGACTCGCTGGCGGCCACCCCAATCCGTACAGAGCGGGCCCATCTCAGTGAGATACCGCTTACTATCGGCAGTGGCTGGAAGGGTCGCCATTTCAATCCTCGCGGTCGTGCCGGTGTCGACCCTGGGTGCATCCGCACACCACGGTACAACCTTCTTCTCCAGGGACCGCGTTGACATGGTCACCGTCCAGGGTCGGGTCATCCGTTTCGATTTACAGAGTCCCCATAGTTACCTCTATGTCGAAACGGAGGAAAGCGGAGAGCTTGTCACGTGGCGATTCGAGTCCGTTCCGGTGCCCATGATGAACAGGCAGGGCTGGACGATAGACTCGCTTAGCTACGGAGAGCAGGTGACCGTCGAAGCGTTCCCACTCATCGACAAGTCCCAGAGATTCGCGTGGCTCGGGAAGGTCATCAAAGCGGACGGTACAATCTTGAACCCTGGACGAACGAGCGCTATACCGGACTGGTACGACCTGTGACGACGGCCGGCGCGTAGGATCGAGACGTCAGTCCTTCCCCTCGCCGCGGCTCTTCCGACGCAGCCTGTCCATGCTCCAGTCCCCGGGCCCTGCCGCCGCGAGAAACAAGAAGAAGTAGCAGAACAGGACCGCCCGTTCGCCCTCGTTCAGGATGGGAAAGAACCCACGGGGATTGTGGTTGATGAAGTAAGCGAAGGCCATCTCTCCGCAGCATAAGAAGGCGATGGGGCGGGTGAACAGTCCTCCTATGATTGCAGCCCCTCCGAACAATTCGATGACGCCGGCGAACCATTGCCGCGTCAGGAACGGCTCCGCCGGCTCACCGATCAGGCCGAACATCTTCCGCAGGCCGTACTCGAAGAACAGGAGCCCCACGAGCACGCGGACAACGCCCAGAGCCGCAGGCGCATGTTTGCGCAGATCGGCAAGCATCACTCGCGAATACACGCTGCGGGCCAGCGGTCTGACGGCGCCCTCCAGGCTCCATCTACCGGGTCCGGTGAAGGCAAGCACTGTGCATATGCTGAAGAGCAGGCATACCACCTCGCCCCGGCGAATCACGATCGGTGGGAATCCGTCCGGCAGGAACCCCGTGACGTAGTAGACCGCCATCCCCGCCGCGAGAAGCAGCGCGAACGGTCGCGTGAGGAACCCGACGGCGATCGCGACGCTGCCAAGCACCTGTGCACCGCCTGTGAACCAGAGCGTCGTGAAGCCGGCTGCCGGCGCTCCACCGAACATTCCGAAGAACTGCTGCACCCCGTGCTGCCAAAGGATGAACGCCGTCACGACGCGGAGAAGAGCCAGGGTGAAGTCGTACGCGTTGGTCACACGGGCCCCCTGCTGATCGGTTACACCAACAGGCTTACCGCCGTCGCGGCAAGGCCCATCATCAACAACCACGGGACGGCAACACCAGCCCCCACGTCGAGCGCATCGTCACTGTCCAGCAGCGCCGCGTCCACCCGTCGCTCGGCCGTGAACGCCGCGCCAAGCGCGCCAAGAAGCAGCATCCACGACACGGCCACCGCCACCCGGGCCGCCGTCGATCCGCCTGCGGCACCGGCCGCGACTAGCACGACCGAGACGATCCAGCCCGCCATCGACACGCCGGCGAGCAGCCGGTGTCTCGCGATCTCTCGATCCACCGCCTGGCGCCTGAGCTCCAGGCGGAGCGATGCCTCGGCGCGACGGCGCTCCTCGTCCAGGTGCGCGCGCTCCAGTTCCAGCCTGGCATGATCGCGATCGAACGCTTCCTTGAGGGCCGCGACGATGACGCTCGTGAGCCGATTCTCGAGTTGCCCGACGAACCCCTGGGTAGCCGGAGGCTCGGCCTGCTGTTCGTGCTCAGGCGGCGTGGAGGGCGTCGAAAAGCGTTTCGCGGCCGCGCGAAGCGCCATGACGGTGTCGAAGGCTCGAAAGAGGACGGGGAAATTCATCGAAGTGGTGTGTTCAACACACGCTCCGCGGGCGAGCTCAGCCACGCGTCCCGGAACTGTCGCTGTTCCTCCGTGAGCGTCCGGCCCACGTCCTCGACCCGCACGATCTCAACCTGCGGGTTCTCGGCCAGGCGGAGCATGCCGGTAACGCGCTGTCCGCGCCGCTCGAATACGAGCGGGACCTGGTCGCCAGGCTGACGTCCGCCAATCGCATGATTGAAGTCGGCCGCACTCGTGACGTCCAGCCCGGCCACGGCCCGGATCACGTCATCCCGGTCGAGACCAGCCTGATAGGCCGGCGAGCCGAAAGGCACGGCAGCCGCCACGCGCGGCCCGCCCCGGCCGTCCTGGAGGCGAAGCTGTCCCGCGAAGGCGCGCCCGGGGGACGCCAACCGAAGCGCGAGCCCGGCGCGGGTCAGCAGGCGCTCGTAGTTCACGATGTCGCGTCCCTCGATGAACCGCGCAAAGAAATCATCCGCAAACCTCGCATCACCGGACACGGAGGCGAGCGTGTCTTTCAGGTCGGCCATCGTGTACGGCTGGTCGACGTACCCGGGCGCCCTGCCGCCCGGCTTCCCATGTTTCTGCCAGAGCGCCTGCATGTACTGGTCGAGCGTCGCCACGCCGTCCGTCCGGTCCCGGAGTGTCAGGTCCAGGCCGAGGGCGATCGCGGCGCCCCACGTGTAATACGAGATGAACGTGTTGTTGGCGCTCGTCCGATCGATCGAGGTCGCCGCATCGACAAAGGGCGCGAGGCGGCTCATCTCCACGGGGCTGCGCAGGCCGCGGCCAGGACTCACCCGCACGCGATTGATGAACGACGCCATCTCATCGGTGAAGTCACCCTGCTCGCTGAGGCCGGCGCGAAGAAGGACGAGCGGACCGTAGTAGCTGGTGAACCCTTCCGCCAGCCACAGCTCGCCGGACATGTTGGCGTTCTCGAAGTCAAACGGCTCGAGCGAGCGCGGACGGATGCGCTCGACGTTCCAGGCGTGGAAGAACTCGTGCGCCGCCGTGTCGAGCAGACCCAACCGGTTGGAGCGGATCGAGCCGGCGCTCGTCAGGATCGTGCTGTTGCGATGCTCCATGCCGTCGCCGCCGGCCCACGGCAGGTAGTCGGCGATGAACGTATACGTGTTGCCGTCGAACGCCGGGTACTCCCCGTACACGCGCTGCGTCTCCCGGACGATACGCTCCACGTCGGAGGCAAAGCCGTCGAGTTCCGCGTCCGTGCCGGCATGGTGCACGGCGAGACGCACGAGTGGCGAGCCAGGCGCGTCGGCAAGCGCGAACGTCCGCAGGCTGAAGGCGCTGAATTCGGTGGGGCTGTCCATCAGGTACTGCAGATTGGGCGCCGTGTACGTCCATGGGTCAGTGCCTGGCAGGAGCTGCGTCCCGACGCGCCAGTCGGCACCCACGGGCGCGTCGAACCGGACCGTCACCGGCCGTTCTTCGAGGCCGCGCGCCCAGATCAGCGCCGACGGCATGTTGATGTGGGCGTGCGTAGTGTCGACGGCGAGGTACGTGCCGTCGATGCGGTCGCCAAAGATCCGGTATGTCACCCGCACCGCGCCGGCGTGCCCGGTGACATTCCACTGATGCGGGTTCGGCCGCGTGACCGGCAGCGCCATGCCGGAGCCGTCCGTGACGCGGACGTCAAAGACGTTCTTGGCGAACTCGTGCAGCGCGTAGCGCCCGGGCGAAGTCCGGCTCATGCGAAGTTCCAGCGGTCCCGCCGGGACATCCTGGAAACTGACGGTCACGTCCATCAACCGGTGCTCAGGCTCGGTGAACGACAGCCGGTACTCGGCCGGCGCCTGGGCCGACGCGAGCGTCGGCACGCCGAGCAAGACCAGGAGGACACACAGCGGGCGGGCGCAGCGTGTGAGAGAGGAGCGTTGCATGGCAGATGGTACGATACTCAAATCAGCGCCCAACGCCCAGTCAGCCAACTTCCAGGACAGCCAATCCCCGATGCCGACACTCCTGGCACTCGACGTTGCCATTCTGCCACCGCCCGATGTCGGCGAGCGAGCGGTACGCCTGAGCGCGGCCCTGCCCGCGGGCCAGTTCCAGGGCCTGCGGCTCGATGCCAACCGTCTTCCGCACATCACGCTGACGCAACAATTCGTTCGCAGAGACGAGCTCGATGCCATCTTCGAGCGTCTGGATGAGGCGCTGCGCGGTCAGCCGGCCATGACGCTCCAGGTGCCCGGCGGTGGAAAGGGCGCCGGCTCCGTCTGGATGGCCGTCGAGCGTACGGCGGCGATTTCCAGGCTGCATGGCCGCCTCATGGACGCGCTTCACGGTTTCGAACGGCCGGCCGGCGGGCCGGCAGCCTTCGTTGAAAGCGACGCGCGCCAGGGCGACGTCGCATGGGTCACCGGCTATCGGCGCACGGCGAGCCTCGGCGCCTACACGCCACACATCACGCTGGGGCACGCGGACGAACCGCCCCGCGTCGATCCCTTCACGTTCGAGGCCGCAACCGTGGCCGCCTGCCATCTCGGGCGCTTCTGCACCTGCCGCCAGGTCCTCCGAAGCTGGGAACTTCGATAGGACCGGTTTCATAACCTCCAGGCGGGTCCTGACCGCGGACAGCCCCATTCGTGCTCGGCGCCAACAGCACTTGTCACGTGAGAGGCGCCTGCGGCGCGAACGGGGCGGCCCCGTCCGCGGCCACCCGCGACGAGGTTATGAAGCCGTTCTCCAAAGCCCAAAGCCTAAAGCGCTTTTCATGACCGTGTGGCGGCCGCGTACCCGCAGTGCCGAACATAGTTGCGGCATTCGTCAGGGCTGAAGTGCGCCAAGCACTCGCCGAGGAACGGCCAGAGCGTCTCGGTGCTGCGACAGCGAGCGGTGCGAACGAGGGCCTTGAGCTTCGCGAAGCAGAGCTCGATGGGATTGAGGTCCGGGCTGTAGGGTGGCAAGTACCAGAGGGTGGCCCCGGCGGCCTGGATGGCGCGTTGGATGCCGGCGACCTTGTGGGCCCCGAGATTGTCGGCAATGACGATGTCGCCGGGCTGCAGGGTCGGCACCAGGATCTGTTCGATGTAGGCGCGGAAGCTCTCGCCATCGATCGCGCCGTCGAAGACCCCCGGTGCGGTCAGCCCCGTGACCCGCAACGCGGCGAGAAACGTGCTGGTCTGCCAGCGCCCGCAGGGGGCGTGGTCGTGGACGCGCGCGCCGCGCGGTGCCCGGCCGTACCGCCGAAGCAGATTGGTGGTGATGCCGGTTTCGTCCAGAAACACGAGGTGGGCGACATCCCAGGTCGGCGCCGCCGCGTGCCACGCGACCCGCGCGGCCGCGACGTCAGGCCGATCGTGTTCGGACGGGCGGACCGTGTTTTTTAACGGTCAGGCCGAGGGCCCGCACGGCGCGCCAGACCGTCGGCACACTCGCGGGCGTGGCGAGGGCGTCCTTCAGCTCAGCCAGCGTGCGATCCGGGTGCGCCGCAATCAGCGCGGCCAAGGTGTGTAGGTGCGGCTCAAGCATGCCGCGCCGTCCATGTCGCTGGACGCGAGGCGCCACCTCGCCCGTGTCGCGCCGCCGCTGTTTCAGTAGCCGCACCCACGACCCGCTCACGCGGTACTTCGCCGCCACCTCGGCCGCCTTCATCCCGGCATCGCTGTCGAGGAGCGCCCGCTCTCGCAGATCCATCGAATAGGCACGCATCGGGCCTCCTGCATCGGTGCGCGCAGAAGTACCACGACCGCCCCAGGTAGTACAAGGCCTATTTGAAAAGCGCTTTAGAGCCCAATAATCGGCAGCGGCCGGCCGCGCTCGTACCGCCGGATCGTCCGCAGCACGACATCCGCCATCATGTCGAGGAACAACGGGTCGTCGTTCACCGCCTCGGCCCGGACCATCGGCAAGCCGAGGTCACGGCATACCGCGGCGGCCTCGTGGTCCAGGTCGTACAGCACTTCGATGTGATCGCACACGAAGCCGATCGGACAGAGAACGACAGCCTCGAGGCCGGTCTCGTGTTCACGCCGCAAGTACGCGCAGACGTCCGGTTCGAGCCATGGGTCGCCCGGCCGGCCGCTTCGGCTCTGGTACACCAGCGCCCACTGGCTGACGCCCGCCCGTTCCGCCACCAGCCGCGCCGATTCCAGCAGCTGCTCCCGGTAGCGTGACGATTCAGCCATTGGCAGCGGAATGCTGTGTGCCGTGAAGACCAGGCGCGCGGCGCCGCGAAGATCGGCCGGCAGCGCTTCGAGCGCCGCGCGCACGTGGCGGGCGTTCGCCTCCGCGAAGAGCGGATGATCGAACCAGCTGTTGACAAAGGTGATGTCGACGTCGGCGCCCGTGTCGGTCTGGAGCGCGGCGCGCGCGTGCGCGACATTTTCCCGGTACTGCTGGCAGCTCGAATAGCTGTGGTGCGCGGCGGCGATGAAGCCGATCGCATGGCGTGCCCCGGCCGCGTGCATCTCCTTGAGCGTGTCGGCAAGCAGCGGGTGCCAGTTCCGCATGCCGATGTAGACCGGCAGCGGATGACCCGCCGCGGCGAGCCGCCGCTCGAGCCCTTCTCCCTGCCGCTTGGTCAGCCCGGTGATGGGCGACACGCCACCGAACAGCTCGTAATGGTGGGCCACTTCCTCGATCCGCTCCGGCGTGACCCGCCGCCCGCGGAGCACGCGCTCGAGAAATGGGCGGATGTCACTGGGGCCCTGCGGTCCGCCGAACGACACGAGCAGCACGGAATCAAACACAGACCTGCACTCAATCAACCCTGACGACCCGCTGGACGCCTACAGCGGCGAGACGGCCCCTGCCAGCGTGGCCGCGAGCCGCACGGCATATTCGAGCGCGCCGGGGTCGGCCTTTCCCTGGCCGAGAATGTCGAACGCCGTGCCGTGAGCGGGCGTCGTGAAGACCGTCTTCAACCCCGCGGTCACGGTGACGCCCTTGTTGAAGCCGAGGAGCTTGGTCGCGATCTGTCCCTGGTCGTGGTACATCATCACCACGCCGTGGAAGTCGCCGCGCTTTGCCTTGAGAAAGATGGTGTCGGATGAGATGGGGCCCGTCGCATCGATCCCCTCGGCGCGCAGCGTCTCGATCGCCGGGCGGATCGTTGTGATCTCCTCATCGCCGAACAATCCGTTCTCGCCGCAATGCGGGTTCAGCGCGGCGACCCCGATGCGCGGAGCGTCGCATCCCATGTTGCGCAGCGTTCGGTCGGCCAGGCGCACGGCGTTCGCGATCCGCTCCGGCGTGATCATGTCGACGGCCTCGCGCAGCGCCACGTGCGACGTGACTCGGAAGGTCGCGAACTCGGGAATGACGTTCATCTCTCCAAAGAAGCCGGCGTGGCCCGTCAAGTTCGCGAACATCTGGTGTTCGTCGTGAAACGTCCAGCCGCCGCTGTGCAGCGCGGCCTTGTTGAGCGGCGCGAAACAGATGCCGTCGAGCTGTCCGTCGAGCGCGAGGTCGATCATGTATTTCAGCGTCTCGCCGCACACGCGGCCGGATTCCGCGGACATCTCGCCGCGCGTCAGGCAGGCGGGATCGAGGTTGGCGAGATCGATCACGGGGACGTGCTCGGCAGGCCACGACACCTCGTCCAGCCCTCTGTAGACCTGATGGGGGAGCGTGATGCCGGCATCGTGCATGCCGAGCTCCAGCACGCGCGCATCTCCGATGACCGCCAGGCGGGCAGACGGGGCGATCGCACGAGGGGCCAGCGCCTTCGACAGCGCTTTCACCGAGATCTCCGGCCCGATGCCTGTCGCATCGCCGAGCATGAGGCCAATCAGCGGTCGATCTGCCATCTGCGGTAACCATCTATCTTGCCACGCTTGCCGGGAACTCGTGGCCGATGTAGCCTAACCGGCACCCAAACAACTATGACCAACGACACACGCGCGACAGCTGCCGTCATTGAGTTCGTCACTCAATCGAACCTCGATCGCTTTTCTCGTGAAGCCGTGTCGCTGGCCAAGCAGTGCATCGTCGACGGTCTCGGCGTCATCCTTGCGGGCTCCACGGCGCACGGCACCGCCATCGTCCGGGAGTACGCGCGGGCGGGCAACGAGGTGGCCGAGTCCACGGTGCTTGGAGCCGGCGGGTTTTCCTGCCGCGCGGCATCCGCGGCCCTGGTCAACGGAACCGCCGGCCACGCGCTGGACTTCGACGACACGCAGCTGTCGTCATCGCCCGATCGCATCTTCGGCCTGCTCACGCATCCGACGATCCCGCCGCTCGCGGCAAGCCTGGCGCTCGGCGAACGCCTTGGCGTGTCCGGCCGGCAGTTCCTCGAGGCTTATCTCATCGGCTTCGAGGTGGAATGCAAGATGGCGGAGGCGATTGACCCGAGCCACTACCGGAACGGCTTCCACTCCTCCGGCACCTTCGGCACGTTCGGCGCGATGGTGAGCGCGGCGAAGCTGCTCGGTCTGGATGCCGACGCGCTCGCCAATGCGCTCGCGATCGCCTCGAGCATGAGCTCCGGCATCCGCCTGAACTTCGGCACCATGACGAAACCGCTGCACGTTGGGCGCGCCGCGCAGAACGGTGTGATGGCCGCGGAGTTGGCCTTGCGCGGCCATACCGGCGGCAGTGACGCCCTGGAGAGTCCGTGGGGCTTCTTCCGCGTCTTCACGATGGGCGCCGGCTTCGACCCGAGCCGACTGGTCGGCGTGCTCGGCGACCCGCCGAGCATCGTCTCGCCGGGCGTCTCACTGAAGCCCTATCCGTGCGGCAGCCTCGGCCACCCGAGTATGGATGCGATGCTGAAGCTGGTGGAAACGCACGACGTCAAGCCGGAACAGGTGCGGAGTATCCGCTTCCGCGCCGGCTCGAACATCCTCAACCCGTTGCGCTACCCGACCGCGCACAGCGAGCTCGAGGCCAAGTTCTGCCCGGCCTTCATGATGTCGAGCCTCGTGCTGCGACGGAAGGCGGGGATTCACGAATTCACCGACGAGTTCGTGAGGAGCGCCCCGGTCCAGGAGATGATGAAGAAGGTCGCGACGGTTCGCGACGCCGCCATCGAGGCGCGTGGCTTCGACAAGATGCGCAGCATCATCGAGGTCGACCTGGCCGACGGCCGGACACTCGTGGAGGAGGCTGACGAGCGCTACCGTGGCGGCCCGGAGAAGCCCTTCACGCGCGAGCAACTGCACGGCAAGTTCACCGACTGCGCAAGCCTCGTGTTGCGGCCGGATGCAATTGCGGAGACCCTCGCACGTCTCGAATCCCTCGAGCAGGCGCGCGACATTCGGGATGTTATCGGCGTCTTGACCGCCGGCGCCCTCGCCGGCCAGCCGGCAGGCTCACCGCACTAGAGTTCCCATGGACCTCGCCTGGATTTCAGTCGGCGCACTGGCCATCGCCGTCACGCTCAGCATGGTGACGACGATCAACGTGGGCGTCGTCTGCCTTGCGTTCGCCTGGGTCGTCGGCGTGCACCTGGGCGGGATGTCGGTGGCAACCGTTCTCGAAGGGTTTCCAACGTCGCTGTTCGTCACGCTTGTCGGAGTCACGCTGTTCTTCAGCATGGCCCGCGGCAACGGCACGCTGGAGCGGGTCACCGAACGCGCGGTGCGCCTGTGCCGCGGCCATGCAGGCCTCCTTCCCATCTTGTTCTTCTTCCTTGCCTTCGCCCTGGCGACGATCGGGCCCGGCGCAATAGGTGCGGCCGCGCTCCTGGCGCCTCCCGCGATGGCCGTCGCCGCCCGGACGGGCGGGTCGTTCTTCCTCATGGCCCTCATGGTCGGCAACGGGGCGCTCGCCGGCAGCCTTTCCCCGTTTTCACCGACCGGCGTCGTCGCCAACGGCGTGATGATCCGAATGGGCTACCCGGATATGGCGTGGGAGATATTCTTCAACAACATCGTGGGCCACACGCTGGTCGCGTTCGGCGGGTTCTTCCTCCTCGGCGGTCTACGCCTCTTCCGGCCCGGGCACGGCCAGGCCGCCGCGGCCGACAACGTGCCAAGCCAGCCGTTCGAGCCGCGTCACTGGCTGACGCTGGGCCTCATCGCGACGCTCCTCGTGCTGGTCACCGGCTTCGAGTTCCAGGTGGGCATGACCGCGCTGACCGGGGCGGCATTGCTCTCGTTTGCCCGCGCGGCCGACGAGAAAGAGGCGATCCGCGGCATGCCCTGGGGTGTGATGTTGATGGTGAGCGGCGTGACGGTGCTCATCACCCTGATGGAGAGAACCCAGGGTCTGGAGCTGTTCACGGAGCTGCTGGTGCGCCTGTCGACGCCGAACTCGGTGACCGCCGTGGTGGCGTTCGTCACCGGTGTCGTCTCCGTCTACAGCAGCACTTCGGGCGTCGTGTTGCCCGCGTTCCTTCCGACCGTCCCGGGGCTGGTCGAGCGGCTCGGCGGTCTCGACGCGATCGCCGTCGCGTCGGCGATGAATCTCGGGTCTCACCTGGTCGATCTGTCGCCGCTCTCCACGACCGGCGCGCTGTGCATGGCCGGGATACCGGCCGGCGTCGACCCCCGGGGGCTGTTCAATAAGCTCCTTGCGTGGGGCCTCTCGATGACCGTCGTCGGGGCGCTCATCTGCTGGCTGATGTTCGGTTAGCGCCAGCTGCCGCATCGAGTACGCCGCATCCTGCAGCGCCCTCTCTCCCCGCAAACGGACACCGGTAGTCCGGGTGAGCGGCGGGCGCAGCCGCCGAGTGCCGGCCGCGCCCGACTCCCGGTCGCGGGCGGTTACGGAACTCTGACCGCGTCGGCGTGGCGATGATGCCCGTGTCGGCACTCTGCCCCGCAGGCGAGCCGACTGTGCGTCCAGCCCAAGATCCCACCAAAGATCAGGTGGCCCACCAGGCTAGGCACAGCCTGCGCGACAGCCGCCGTGTTCCAGTTGACGCCGAGGCCCATCCCCATGAACAGGGGCATCAACGTCAGCGGACCGAGGACCCACCACAACGCCCCGTACCCCAGGCCGGTGCCGGCTCCCGAGGGCAAGCCGGTCGCCTCAACCAGCACCGCGAACGTGGCGCCGATGACCGCGCTGATCATCAGGTGCGCCAGAAACCCGGCCCAGATCGTCGGACTCCCCGCCATGCTCCCAATCATGGGGAGCATGCCCATCATGCCCATCATGGCGCCAAACACGACACCGCCGGCCAACCCGCCATACACTCCGTACTTGATGCTCGTCATCGCTCTTCCTCCTCTTGGAAGCCCTCTTCGCGGGAGCCGCCCACGACCCCCGTCGGTCCTGCTTCGGTGAGTGAGTGCCACGAAGACCTCATTTCTTACATGTCGTGTCAGAGAAGGGGGACTGAGCCGTGACGAGGGGTCCAGGCATGGCGGCGCCGACGCCTGAGGATCCCGACCTCGTGGCGCGGATACGGTCGAGCGATCCAGCCGCGCTTGAAACCGTCGTCGACAGCTATCTGGCCCAGGTCCTCCGGGCGGCCCGCGGAGCGGGGCTCGGTCCTCAGGAAGCGGAGGACGTCACGCAGGACACCTTCGCCACCTTCATCGAGAAGGCCCCGAACTTCGAGGGACGGTCACGCGTGCGAACCTGGCTGTTCGGCATCCTGTACAACAAGATCGCCGAGACACGCCGGGCCCGTCAGCGAGACCGGCAGATGGATGAGATCGATGAGGCGTTCGAGCGCCGGTTCGATGCGGCAGGCGGCTGGAGCACGCCACCGCTGCCGGTGGATGTCGCCCTTCATCATCAGCAGGTGGAGCGGGAGATTTTCGCCTGCCTCGACGGGGCGCCGCCCCGCCAGGCGCTTGCCTTCACCCTGCGGGAAGTCGAGGAGCTTTCGACCGAAGAGATCTGTAATGCGCTGGGCGTTACGGTCACTAACCTCGGTGTGATGCTGCACCGCATCCGACATCGCGTTCGAGACTGCCTCGAAGCCAAAGGTGTTAGGAAGTAGAGATCCATGCTGACATGCAAGGACGTGGCGACGGCCATCGGACAGGACCAGCTGCGTACCGGCTCGTGGACGACACGCCTGCGGCTGCGAACGCACCTGCTGATGTGCCGGCATTGTCGCCGCTACGCCGCCCAGGTCAGGACCATCGGCGAGGCCGCTCGACGAGCGTTCCGAACGCAGGGCGACGATAGGCAGTCTCTGGACCGGATCCGCGGACGCGTCCTCGGCGACTCCAAGACCAGGGCCAGCTCCGAATCCGGCTTGCCTGGCGGCGAGGTCTCGTAGTATGAAGGGGCCTTCGAAAGGAACATTATGAGACTCATGAATCAGACGGTGCGGCTGGTTGCGGCTGGCTGGATGGTGCTGGGGCTGACCGCCGTCGAGGCGACAGGTCAGACGCCGGCCGGCGCGGAGACCTGGGCTTCGGTAGCCGCCGGTCTCGAGGAGGAGCGCGGCAACGAGGAACTGCAGCGGGTTCCGCCGTTTAAGGTGTTCGACAACCTCTACTACATCGGCGTCGGCTACACGGGGAGCTGGCTGATCACCACCGACGATGGGCTGATCGTGCTCGATGCGATCGACCAGCGCTATGCGGATCACTTGATCGCCAGCATACGGGAACTCGGCTTCGACCCGGACGACGTCAGGTACGTGATCATCGGCCAGGCGCATGCCGACCATCTGGGCGCCACGACGACACTCCAGGATGACCATGGCGCCACGGTGGGCATGGGCGAGCAGGACTGGGTCTTCATGGAGGAGACCGCCGCTGCGGGCCGGTTGAGGGCGGACGCGCCGCGCCGGGATCTGGTTATTCGCGAAGGGGACACGCTGACCCTGGGCGGCACGACGCTGCGGTTCTACGCGACGCCCGGTCACACGCCAGGCACGATTTCCTACGAGTTCCCGGTCTACGACAATGGCACGCCCCACGTGGCGTTCGTGTTCGGCGGATCGGCGCCGGCCAGAGGCCTGGAGGCGGCCGAGCAGTTCATGGCGACGATAGAGCGGATCGAGGGCCTGCAAGACCGGGTCGAGATCAGCGTGGTGAATCACCCGTGGCGCCAGATGGATCCCGAATTCTGGAGTCGTGTGGACCGGCTCCAGCAGCGCCAGGCAGGCGATCCGCATCCGTTCGTCGACCCGGCTCGGTTCCGCGCGTGGATCGCGGAAGCGAAAGTGGAAGCGACCACCGCGCTCCAGGAGGCGCGGTCAGGGGAGGCCGGCCGCTAGTCGCGCGCTCCGAACCTCCAGACGGGCCCTGACCCCGGACAGCCCCATTCGTGCTCGGCGCCAAGAGCATCTGTCACGGGCGTGGTGCACCCCATCCGGTTCCTTTCTCGATTCCGGCGGCGCTACGCTAAACCCGATGCCAACGCGCCACACCTCCAAGTCGCAGCCTGCGACTCGCAAATACCACGTCTACATCATCGAACTCGCCCGCACGTGCATCCGTAAGCCCTGTGCGCTGGCCCCCCTCTACGTCGGGCAGACCGCCCATACCCCCGAACACCGCTTCGCGCAGCACAAGAAGGGCGGGAAACTCGCGGCGGCGAAGCCGTACAGGTTCGGTGTGCGGCTGCGATACGACCTAATGAAGGGGATCGGGCCGTGGGCGACGCGGAAGGTCGCGGAGGCGGCGGAGAAGACGGTAGCGGAGGCGCTGGAGAGGCGGGGGCACCGAGTGTTTTGGGGCTGATCCATGAGCTGATAGCGCAGCCTCGACGAGGTCGAGATGCTCAAGTTGGTACCCGATGAAATTGGTCCATCAGCTGAAAGCGTTTCTGCGGGGACTCCTGATTCGTGCCACGCTGCTGCTGGCGGGGCTCGCGGTGCTGATCGTCGCCATCCAGATCAACATCAACGCCGGAAACGAGATCCTTTCCGGGTTGCTGTCACCAGACGGCCCAGCGGCCATCGTCGTCAGCGTCGCTCGGCTGCTAGCGCCAGCCCTTGGCCTGTGGCTCATCTATCGCGGTCTCCGCTAGGACAACGCTGGGCGAACGCGAGGGAATTGGCGGTGAGGCAGGGATTCGAACCCTTAAACGGCAATTTCTCTAACGCGGTGATGGTGCGCGACTTTTGGTCACAAAGGGTTGAAGCTCAGTCAGGCTCGTCCCCGCCGCCTTCTTTGATCATGGTGGCGCACGCCACGGAATCGATAGAGGTCCCCGGTCAAGTGAATGATCTCCCGGCCCGGAGATCCCGGTGGCGCCCCCTCGCCGAACTGGGCCTGCGCAACACCTGGGCACACCAGCAACACCCGGCGCGTCAAGAATAACGGCTCTGACTGCTTTGCCAGACGCTGGCCGGCGGCTGATGACCTCAGCCGCCGGCCCCAGGCCTCCACGAACTCGCTGTAACTATCCGCAGACGTCAGGTTCTACCAGACTGCCGGCCACGGCCTGCCCACCGTGAACTCCGGGTTGGCGCCTTCCCGCGGCACGAACTTCTGGATGCGGCCGTTGTTCACCGACGCCGTGTAGAAATTGCCCTCCGTGTCGGTGGAGAGCCCATGCACGCCCCAGAACCCGCCGGGATACTCGCCCCAGCTGCCCCAGGAGTACAGGAAGTTTCCATCCAGGTCGTAGCCGAGGATCTTGTGCGTGCCCTGGTCGGCAGCCCACAGCTTCTGGTCGCTGGTGACGATGAAGCTGTGGATATCCATCGGCGACAAACTACGGTTGCGCCCCGCATCGAAGGTCCACTCTCTCAGGTAGGTGCCATCCTCGTCGAAGACTTGCACCCGGCTGTTCTCACGGTCGTTGACAAACACCTCCCGGCTCGTAGGATCGACGCCGATGCCGTGCACGTTGTACCAGTAGCCTGGCCGTGTTTCGCCGCCGCTCTCGCCCGTCTCGCCCCACTGCCCCAGAATGTTGCCGTCCATGTCGTACTTGATGACGCGCTGGTTGTCGTACCCGTCGGCCAGGTACATCGTGTTCGCATCCATGAAGACCAGGAACGTCGGCCGACGCAAGTGCGTGTCGTCTTCGCCAGGCTCACCCGGCGTGCCCAACGTCAGCACCAGCTCACTCATGTCGTTGGTGAACTTGCGGACCGAGTGTCCCTCCGCGTCGACGATCCAGATGTGCTTCTCCGGATCGTAGGGGCTGATCTCGATGTCATGCGGCCGCACCCAGATGTCGTCCCACTGCTCGAAGGTCTCAGAGATCATGCCCTCGCGATCCACGGCGAAGATGCTGTGCTCAAATCGAAAGTCCACCCCCTCGACGCGCCCTCGCTGGTCGGAGCCTGGGTCGTACTCGGAGGGCAACACCCGCGGGACGCCGGCGCCCGCCTGCCGAAGCGGCAGCCGGAAGATCGGAAAAATAAGGCCCGTCCCGACCTCCGGAAGGCGGACGGTCTCCATTTCGCTCCGATTGAGAAGTGGTATTTCGCCCTGCGACGCGACGAGTACCCGGTCCGGACTCTCCGCGAATACGTCCATCGTCACCGAGTAGGTCCAGCTCTCATGGTCGGGAAGGCTCTCCGACATCGGCTTCGGCCAGTTCTCCACCACGTCGTACGGCCCGAAGACGTCCTGCCCGCCCTTCAGACCAGGGATCGCCGCGAATCCTTCGCCCGGCAGCATCCCTTCTTCACCCGCCTGCCCCTGCTCACCGCCGCCCGCACAGCCCACCGCGAGGATCGCCAGCAGACCCGCACAGCCCGCCGCATTCGCCAGCACACGTTTGCTCATACTTCGCCTCCGCGAAATGTCCCACTCGGAGTCTGCCTCATCCGAGATCACCCGCACCACGCGCGCGTCGTTCCGAGGCTCCCTATCTCGATTGCCAGACCTTACGCCTACTGCCCTCCCAGGGCAACCTCAAGTAGTGCGGCTCACCCTCGTCTCTCCGGACATTCCGATTGGCCCATTGTACGTGAGGAAATGGAAACTCCCGTCCGGCGAGTATCGGGAGATGCGGACATGGTGGATCAAGTACTACCAGGGCGGCCGGCCCGTGCGGGAGAGCACGGGCACGGACAAGGAGACGGAGAGAACAAGTTAAGTGGCGGTGAGGCAGGATTCGTGCCGAGTCGCGGCGAGCGTGCGGGCCGCGCGATGCCTGAAGCCCTGCCGAGCCGCTAAGACCGAGCGAATGCGAGGGAATTGGCGGTGAGGCAGGGATTCGAACCCGAACCACGTGATTTCCTAAGTTGATGATGGCAAAGGACTTCTGGCAACAAGTCTATATCAGTCATCACGTTCCAGCCATGCGGTCGTCCCCTCCAGTCTCCTGGAGTCCCCCCGAGTCGACCCCAGTCGTGGCAACATTGTGGCAACGCTCCTCGCTAGGAGGACCGCCTGTTCAGTGACGTCCCGATCGCAATCGAACCGAGGGCCTCTGGCGATCGGCCTCGGGTTCCAGGTGTCAGTCCTCGAACATGACCTATTCGCACGGTTCGGACCGACGCTAGGCTCGGGCCGAGCACCCCACCACCCAAAGACGTTGGCGCATCTGTGTGTGCGGGATCTCCTTCTCTGTACAGCCGGGCTAGAGCGTGGGGATCGTTGGGCCGTAGTCGTCATCGACGTTGCGCCAGATGTCGCACATCTCGACGACGAGATCGCAGACGTGTGCTGATCCGGCGACAACGACGCCAACGCGAGGCCGTCGAGTGGTGCCGAGCACCCGCCGGCACCATGGTTCCCCGACGCGGGAGGTTTCATTCTTCAGTCAAACCGCTCTTCTTGGCGTACACGCGTAGCGCCTCGTTCGCTCGCTTCTGCCAGCCGGAGCCCGTCGCGCGATAGGCCTCCACGACGTCGCGGTCGACGCGCAGGCTGACCAGTTCCTTCGTAGGGCGCTTCTGCGGACCGCGCTGCCCTCGATACCGGCGAACGGCTTCCGCTGTTTCCTTGGGCAACACGTCCATCAACGGCCGTGCTTGGCGAATCTCTTCTGCGGTCCATTCCGGATTCTCTACGTCAGGGCGACTGGCGTTCTTTCGCATACGCTCGTTCCTCTCTCGTGTTCGCTCGCCGCAAGCTGATCACGCGCACGGCGTCGCCCCGCGCGGTGATCACTGCCGCATGAAGCTGGCCCTCAATGTGACCCAGCACCCGTAAACGCCGTTCGCCATAATCCTTCCGCGCGTCCTCGACACTGATGGCGGTTTCGAGGTCCATGTCATCGAAGCGCTCAAATCCGATCCCGCGTTCGCGACGGTTCTTGGCACTCTTCAGCTGGGTCAAATTCGGGTGCTTGCGCCGTTCGCTGTTGGTGATGTGGACGTATCCCCTTGCAAGAAAGGGCGCTTACGCCTCAGCTTCGGTCACAGGCGCCATTTTGGACTGTAATCTATTGCACCGTAAGGTCTTAATGTCGCACTACCAACAGCGAATGGCGCAAGCACCCCAGAGCCGGCGGTTACGACCATTCGGACGGCTTCTGCTTTTTCAACAGCGCTCTCCTTGCGGCCCAGAACTTACGCATCCGCTCGGATATCGCTCGTCGCTTCGCGGGTGTCAGACGCGGCTTCCCGCCGCGGCGCTTGGACGTGGGCTCTCTCTTCGTCGATCTTGTCTGCCTGGAGGATACGTCCGAGTTCGCCGCAGTCGATGGCTTCGCCGCGGCCGCGCTGGCGAGGGCGCGCTTCAGCACTGTCGCCGGCGCCATCTCGATGCCGAACATCTCCGAAAGATCGTCGCTCGCGAGCACCTTCGCGCCGGCGGATCCCTTACGTTGTTTCGACAGATCGGATCCGGCCTTCGCGATCAAGTCCTGCTGATCGACCTGGCGGAGCGTGAAGAGTAACTCCGGCTGCTGATCCAGTCGCGCGCCGATGCCGTACAGCACCGCCGCCACATGCTTGCACATCGACGCCCAGTCCGGACAACTGCACGTGAAGCGGATGTCTTTCGGTGACGGGAACAGCCCCGTCTTCTCCCGGCAGAGACGCGTCATGACGCCCTTCGAGAAGCGTCCCTGCAGGAGCTCGATGAGGGAGTCGATGGCGCCCGAGCAATCCTTGCAGAGGGCGCGCCACCGGGCTCGCGGCACCGGTCCGACCGTCACCGTCACGTCGTACATCGTCGAACCGCTGACGAGCGCCGTGACGCGGCCAGGCCCGACCTGCAGATCAACCACGGATCCATTGCGCACGTAGGTCCGTCCGCGCGGCAGCCGATTCGCGTAGTCGCCGTAGCGTTCGAGATTGTCGCACCACGCGTCGCCCCAGAACGTCCGGGCAATCGTGCGGCCTTCAATCACAACCGGCGATATCGTGCGGCCCTTCTTCCTGAGCTTCGCCAGTGCGCGCGCAGCCTGAGCCCGTCGAGCGCCGACCGAGACGTAGGGCCTGAAGCCGTCGTAGTCGCCGTAATTCATCCTCACTCCTCGGAGGCGGCGTGGAGATCCAGCGCGACGAGCTTCAACAGCTCGTCGTCTCCCATCTCGGTCAACAGCACCTCACCACCGCCCTCAAGCAGATCCTGAGAGAGCTGGCGCTTGGCGTCAATGAGTCGATCGATCTGTTCTTCCACCGTCCCACGGCAGACGAACTTGTGTACGAGCACGTTCTTCGTCTGGCCGATGCGAAACGCACGGTCGGTGGCTTGATTCTCGACGGCTGGATTCCACCAGCGATCGAAATGCACGACGTGCGAGGCTGCTGTGAGATTGAGTCCGGCGCCGCCGGCCTTCAGCGAGAGGACGAAGAACGGCACGCGTTCGTCCTCCTGGAACTGCCGCACGAGCGGCTGTCGCTTGCCGACCGTCGTCTCGCCGTGCAGGACGAGGCCCGGGCGGCCGAAGACGGCCCCGAGGAACGCAGCCAGCGGTGTGGTCATTTCGCGGAACTGCGTGAAGACGAGCATTTTGTCCTGTCTCGCCGCAATGACCTCCGCGATCTCTCGCAATCTGGTGAGCTTGCCGCTGTCGGCCTCGCGCCACGATCCATCGCCCAGCCAGTGCGAGGGGTGATTGCAGATCTGCTTGAGGCGCATCAGCGACGCGAGCACGACGCCGCGACGTTTCATCCCCTCGGCTCGCTCGAGCTCGGCCGCCAGCTCGGCCACCGACTGCTGGTAGAGCGCCGCTTGTTTGCGCGTCAGGTGGCAGAAGGCCCGCACCTCGGTCTTGTCCGGTAGGTCGGCGATGACGGACGTGTCGGTCTTCAGGCGCCGCAGGATGTACGGACGCACGAGGGCGCGCAGCGGTGCGTACGGGGTGTGCGGCTGTGACGACAGGCGTTTGGTGAACGTCGAGAACGCCTTCCCGGATCCCAGCAGGCCGGGGTTGAGAAAGTCGAAGATCGACCAGAGGTCGCCGAGGCGATTTTCCACCGGTGTGCCGCTGAGCGCGATGCGCGCCCGCGCATCGATCTGCTTGGCGGCCCGCGTCTGTTGGGTGCCCGGTGTCTTGATCGCTTGCGCTTCGTCCAGGATGGCCAGGCGCCACGGCATGGCGAGCAGTGCGGGCGCGCGGAGCAGTGACCCGTAGCTGGTGATAACGAGGTCGACGCCGGCAATCCGGTCACGATCGAGCGTCTTCAGCTCCGCGCGGGTCATCGCCGACGGATGCGCGATGAGCGCGGTGAGCGTTGGCGCAAAGCGTTCGATCTCCGCAGCCCAGTTGGCCAAGAGAGACGCCGGAGCGACCAGAAGGCTGGTGCGCCGCGTCTCGTCAGCTTGTGGTCGTCGGGCCCCGTTGCCGATTGTCGCCGCTTCGCCCGCGGGGCCCCGACGCCCCATGTCTTTCGCGGCGGGCGTCTCTCTCAGGATCAGCAGCAGCGCCAGCACCTGCATCGTCTTGCCGAGGCCCATGTCATCGGCAAGGCACGCGCCCAGGCCGAGGCTGGAGAGCAGATGCAGCCATCGCACGCCGGTCTGCTGATAGGGGCGCAACGTCGCCTTCAGCGCGGCGCCAGGATCCAGTCGGGCCAGCAGGGCCGGATCGCGAAGGTCGGCGAGCGTCTTGGCCAGCCACGGCCCGGCGACAACGCGTGACCAGTCGGGCGCGGCGGCCGCCACGATGTCGCCTGACACGGGCGCGCCGGCCAGGAGGCGCATCGCTTCGCCGAAGGACAGGCTGTCCGTCGCGGCGGCCGTCTCCACGGCTCGGAACTCGTCGAGCATCCGGCCCAGTCTGTCGCGATCGACTTCGACCCAGCGTCCGCGCACCAGGTGTAGGCCGTTCGACCCGGAGAGCAGCTGCTCAATCTCCGCGTTGGTCAACGGTTCGCCGTCGAGGCTGACGCCCATCTTGAAGTCGAGCAGCGCGTCCGTCCCGAGACCAGACGGCGGCTTGCTCCCGACGGTGGCCGTTACCTGTGGACGGGGTGGACGATTGGCCCGCCATGCGGTCGGTACCCGCACGACGACGCCGGCGGCCTCGAGGCGGGGGACGTCCGTCAGCAGTTGAAACGCTTCGGCGGGCGTCCACCGCAGCGGGTGATAAATTTCGCCCGCCTCAATCATCGTGTTCAGCCACGGACACTCGGCGGCGGCGCGCTGGACCGGCAGAAGCAGCGAGAGCAGGCGCGGCTTGTTGGCGGCGCCTGCGTATTCGCTCAGTGCGCGGCCGAGCGGCAGATGCTGCGCCTTAGCCGCTGTCGACAATTGGGTCGTGTAGGTCGCCAGAAATGCGAACGGCGCTTCGTCATCGCGACGGTTCTCGGCGAGGTTGAAGTGGACGCGGCCGACCAGATGCCACGCGGGGCTCTTCCGCTGAAGAAACGTCTGGGCCGACGCCTTCGATTCGGCGAGCTCGGATCGAAACGCCGCCGCAGTCGCGGTCCAGAGCGCGTCGAGGACCGAGGCGGTGACGTACTCGGTGCCAGTCATCGGCGGCGCGGCCGCGGCGAGTGCGTCGAGCTCGGTCGGCGCGGGCGCAGGTATTGGCGCCTGGTGCGTATCGAGATCGGGATGCGTGCAGATGGCCGTGACCACCCGCGCGGCGAAGTCGCGCCAGTAGCCGAGGTCTGGTGGAAGGGCAGTCCCGACCTCGGCGGCGCCGAGCTCGAGCAATCCGTGACCCGAGCCACGACCGAAGGCGTCCTCGAGCCTGCGCGAGAACGCGGCCGGCGGGTGGAGCGCGTCGTCCGCGACGGTGAACAGGAGGTGGCCGCGCGGCGTCAGCGCAAGCGACGGCATGAGGATGGGTGATCGTTATGCTGTGACACGTCGCGATCGGGAGATCGCACGATCTCGACCGCCCGACTGGATCGATGATTACGCGAGGGCATTGTCAACTTGAAGCGGTCGGTGGCAGTGTAGCGCGGCGGGTGCTTGTGCCGCTCGCTGTTGATCAGGCAGCCGTTCGTTGTTCGTACGGCCACGAGAACGTCGGCAGCTCGGCTGTGCCAGGTTCTCTGCGCTGGACGATCACGGGAATGCGCACGACCGCCACAAAGAAACGTCGAGAGAGACCGCGCGCCGTGAAGATGTCGCTCCAGTTCAGTCGCGTGCTGACCACCCCGGCCTGCATCGCTGGCGTCCTGGTCTCGCGCCCGAACTTCAACGCCCTGTGCGGCCGTCCGAAGTTGTAATGACACCGCAAGAGCTCCACGTGCCCGCGGAGCCGCTCTTCGCATCGGGCATGGCACGGCGATCGACGGCGCAAGTACGCTGAGCCTTGCCGAATCGTGAGGTTGAGGCGCTCAACGAACGAGGTGTTCAGGGTCTCTGAATCCTCCGACGCCCACAGCGCGGCCTTCAGTCGAGTCGCCGTGCCGATCTTCACGCGACGCTCGACCCGGACGACACGGTTGTTCCGCCGTGTCTTGAGCACTTGACCATAGACGCACGCTGACCCAAAGAGGCCCCGAATCGCCCCGACGTAGTACTCGAAGCCATCGGTGGCGATCAGGGGCGATCCGACGACTCGCCCTCGGCGGATGACGTCGCTGATGACGGCTCTGGCGTTGCGATCGGAGCGGCGGCCCAGGACGCTCCCGGCCCACAACCGGGAGGATACCTCGATGGTCGCAAACAGCCAGACCGTCGTGTTCTTGTTGCCAACGAACGTGCAGAGCTCATCAGCCTGCAGCTCAATGAGGTCAAAATCGCGCACCATCCGGTCGTTGAAGTGCCTTGCGGCCGTCGAGGCCCGCTCGAGCCAGCGCGCGACGGTGTTGCGGGAATGGCCCGTGACCCGGGCCGTCGCAGAAATGCTCACGCCTTCGACGCGTAAGCTGGCTACGTGGTCGAACTCCCGTCGGGTGCAGCGAAGCCCGCTGTACGCGGTCCCCGTGTTCGTACTCAGCGTGCCCCTGCAGACGGTGCATCGGTACCGCTGCCGTCGACCGGACTTCGTGGCGAACGAGCCGTAGCCCACGAGGTTGAGGCCCGGCTTTCCACGGTTGTCTCACCCGGGCGTGCCGCACGCCACCCCGTCGATCTCGTTCATTGCTCAAGTGTACGGGGGCGCGAGACCTGTCGTTTCCGTCACGACCGCAGAGCTGAAGGCTACCGATCAACAGTGACCGGCGCAAGCACCCTCATGGGACGTCACGGGAAGCCGTCGGAAACCGAACAATGGTGGATGCGGAGGGTCACGAGAAGTACGGGCCAAACCGCCCCACCCGTCGCGGGTCTTCATGCAACAACGCCTCGATCTACACAGAATCCCTATCTGAGTGTCGCCTTGGACACCAGCCATTCATCGAGCTTCGACCAGCGCCGCCGGCCGGAGACATTTTTCACCGCGATGGCGGCGGCCTTCTTCTGGCCGACCAGCACGACGAGCTGTTTGCCCCGCGTGATGCCGGTGTAGAGCAGATTGCGCTGCAGCATGGCGTAGTGCTGTGTCAGCACCGGGATGACCACGGCGGGGTATTCCGAGCCCTGGCTCTTGTGGATCGTCGCCGCATAGGCGAGCACCAACATGTCCAGTTCGCCGAAGCCGTACGCGATGCGGCGGCCGTCGAACTGGGCGATTAGCTCTCCCTCCTCGACATTGACGCCTTCCACGGTGCCGATGTCGCCGTTGTAGACGTCCTTGTCGTAATCGTTCTCGATCTGCATGACCTTGTCGCCGGGCGAGAAGGTCCAGCCGAAGCGCTCGACCTTCTCCTCGCCGGCTGGGTTCAGCGCCGCCTGCAACTCGACATTGAGGGACCGCGCGCCGACACCGCCCCGGTTCATCGGGCACAGCACCTGGATGTCGCGCACCGGATCGAGGCCAAACCGGCGGGGAATGCGCTCGCGGACCAGGGTCAGGATGCGTTCCACCGCTTGTTCGGGATTCTCCGCCGGCACAAAGTAGAAGTCGCTGTCGCCCTCCCCCGCATCGAACTCCGGCATCTGGCCCGCGTTGATCCGATGCGCATTGATGACGATCCGGCTCTTGGCCGCCTGCCGGAACACGTCGGTCAGGCGCACGACCGGAATCGCACCGGAGCCGATGATGTCCGCGAGCACCTGGCCGGGGCCGACCGAGGGCAACTGGTCAATGTCGCCGACGAGCAGCAGGGCGGCATGATCGGGCACGGCTTGCAGCAGCGCTTGCATCAGCAGGACATCGACCATCGAGCTTTCGTCCACCACGAGCAGATCGCACTTGAGCGGGTTGTCCTCATTGCGGCGGAAGCCGAAGGTTTTGGGATCGACCTCCAGCAGCCGGTGAATGGTCTTGGCCTCCATGCCGGTGGCCTCCGACATGCGCTTGGCGGCCCGGCCCGTGGGCGCGCACAGCAGGAGTGTCACGGCCTTGGCCTGCAGGATCCGCAGAATGGTCTTAACGATGGTGGTCTTGCCCACACCAGGACCGCCGGTGATCACCGTCGTCTTCGAGCGCAGCGCGAGGCGCACGGCTTCGGCCTGACTGTCGGCCAGGGTCAGGCCGGTGCGGGCCTCGGCCCAGGGCAGCGCCTTGGCCGCATCGATTTCCGGCCAGGGCACGGGGCCGCCGGTTACACGGCGCAGGTGTCCAGCGACCGACTGTTCGGCACGATAGAGCCCGCTCAGGAACACGCAGGGGGTGCCGGCCACGCTGTCGGCGGTCACGGTCTGCTCCGCCAGTTCCTGCTCGAGCGCCGAGGCGATGAGGTCCTCTGGCACCTCGAGCAGCTTCACCGCAAGCGTGGTCAGCTCCGAGGTGGGCAATCCGCAATGGCCATCGCCCATGGCCTCGGTCAGCGCGAACGCGATCCCGGCGCGTACCCGGATCATCGCGGTCTTCTCGATGCCGAGTCTTGCCGCGATCAGATCGGCGGTGCGGAAACCGATGCCCCGGATGTCGCGGGCCAGCCGGTAGGGGTTCTCGCTCATGACCTGCACGGCATCGGCGCCGTAGGTCTTGAAGATGCGCACCGCGCGGGCCGTGCCGACGCCGTGCTGGTGCAGGAACACCATGATCTCGCGGATCCTCTTCTGGTCCGCCCAGGCCGCGGTAATCCTGTTGGCCCGCTTCGGACCGATCCCCTCGACCTCGCGCAGACGCGCCGGACTGGCCTCGATGATGTCGAAGACGTCCGTGCCGAACAGGCGGACCATCCGCGTGGCATAGACCGGACCGATGCCTCGGATCATGCCGGAGCCGAGATATTTTTCGATGCCTTCGACCGACGAGGGAGCGGAGGCCTTCAGGAAGCGTGCACGGAATTGCAGCCCATGGGTCCTGTCGTTTATCCATTCCCCCGTGGCGGTGATCCATTCGCCGGCCGAAATCGTCGCGGCATGGCCCACCGCGGTGACGAGATCGCGGTGGCCGCGGGCCTTGATACGGAGCACGCAGAAGCCGGTCTCGGGGTTGTGGAAGGTGACCCGCTCGACGAGGCCGGCCAGCACCTCGCGGCCAGGTGCGCCGTCTCGTCGGCCGGCTTGGTCGGCGGGGGTCCGGTCGCGGTGGTCAGCGGACGGGTTCGGGCCGGGGGTCATGGGCGTGAACTGTCATCGGAGCCTGTGACGTGATGACCTGCTTCAATGCCGTGCACCACTTCGACCTCGCCCGGTTTGCTGGCGAGGCGGCGCGGGTGCTCACCCCCGCCGGCCAGCTCGTCGTCTACACGCGCACCCCAGAGCAGAACCGCCGCACGATCTGGGGCCACCACTTTCTGAATCGTACCGGGAACATCGGAGACCGAATTTGTTGAATCAGGCCACTGCGGCCTGGGCATAGTACTGCGCCTCGAACTCTGCTGGCGGAATGTCCACGTGAGGCCCCAACAGGCGTCGCGTGTTGAACCAGTCCACCCACGTCACAGTGGCGAACTCCACGGCCTCGAGGGTGCGCCACGGGCCCTTCCGTCGAATCATCTCCGTCTTGTACACGCCGATCACCGACTCGGCGAGGGCACGGTCATCGGCATCACCTTGGCTGCCGACCCCCGGCGCGATGCCGGTGTCCACGAGGCGATCCGTGTACCGCATCGAGAGATACTCTACCTCTACGTCCAGCCGACCGGGGCCCGCAGCTGGATCCAGCGCCTCGTCATCCGCGGCCGGCGCTGCGAACTTGGCCTCGGCGCCGTCGCCCTCGTCTCGCTGGCCGAGGCCCGCGAGCAGGCCGTGGCCAACCGGAAGCTCGCCCGCGCGGGCGGCGACCCACTCGCCGACAGGCGCCGCGTCCAGGGGACGCCCACCTTCGCCGAGGCCGCGACCACGGTGATCGACCAGAAGCGGGCCGGGTGGAAGACCCCCGCGCAGGTGCAGGCGTGGCGAGGCAGCCTGGAACGCTACGCGTTCCCGCGCATCGGCCGGCGGCCGATCTCGGAGGTGGCCAGCGCCGACGTGCTCGCGATCCTCACCCCCATCTGGCACACCAAGCCGGTCATGGCCAAGACCGTCAAGCAGCGAATCCACACCGTGCTGGAGTGGGCCATCGCCATGAACCTGCGCACCGACAACCCGTCCGACCGGGTCGGACCGGTGCTCGGTCCCCAGCGCAACATCGTGCAGCACATGCGGGCGTTGCCGCACCGGGAGGTCGCCGCGGCGCTCGCGACGGTGCGGGCGTCAGGCGCGCCGCAGGCCGTCACGCTGGCGTTCGAGTTTTTGGTGCTGACGGCCGCGCGGTCGGGCGAGGTCCGGCTCGCCGCGTGGGACGAGATGGATACGGCGGACCACGTGTGGACCATCCCGGCCACGCGGATGAAGATGAAGCGCGACCACCGGGTCCCGCTGTGCGGGCGGGCGCGGGCGATCCTCGCCGCCGCGCGGACGCTTGGCGACGGCCCGCTCGTGTTCCCCAGCCGGAGCGGCCGGCGGCTGGCTGTCCCACAACTGCGCCTGCTGCTCGCGCGCTACGGCATCGCCTGCGTGCCGCATGGATTCCGGTCCAGCTTCCGGGACTGGGCGGCCGAGGAGACGGACCATCCGCGCGAGGTCGTCGAGGCGGCGCTGGCGCACATGGTCCAGAATCCGGTCGAGGCGGCCTAAGTCCTTTCCAATCCAGAAATGAGCCTGAAGCGGATCGATGAGCCGGACATGTCAGGCAGCCGGGTCAATAGACCGGAATAGCCGTGCGCGTGCCTCGTGCAGGGCGCGCGCGGCATCATTGTCGCTCAGGGCGAAGGCGACGGCGTCGAGCTGTTGGAAGGTGGTCCCCGGGGTGAGGTAGACGGCGGCCTCGGGGAGCGACTTGAGCTTCTCATAGGGCGTCATGATGTCGGCGTCGCGGTAGCGCTTGCGGCGGCGGCCCTTGGCGTCGACGGTCTCGGAGGGGAAGAAGCAGGGCCGGTGGAAGTTGAGATAGGGCGAGAGGACGTTCTGGGTGAAGTCGTTGACGCGTTGGGCGTGGCGGCTGGGGATGTGGCCGTAGCCGAGGTGCTTGCGGACGACCGAGCCGTTCTTGCTCTCGACGAGGGCGCTGCCGTTGGTGTGTCGGGCTCGGGACTTGGTGAACTCGTCGATGTGGAGGGCTTCGAGCAGCGCGGCGACGGTGCGGTTGACGTATTCCGAGCCGTTGTCGGAGTGAAAGCCGTGGAGGGTGAAGGGGAAGGCTCGGAGCAGGGCGCTGAGGACCGGCGCCAGGCACGCGGCATGGAGGTGCTCGACCGAGCCGATGAACTGGAACTGGGTGACCTCGTCCACCAAGTTCACGTGGTACAGGCCTTTCAGGTCATCCAGATCGGCTTGGTGGAGAGAGCGATCGGTAAGAGGAAACGGACTGCCGGCGCTGACGAGCGCCTCGAAATTGCCCTCGCCAACCGCCCGTAGATACGGCTTCTCGCCGTCAGGGACATCGAAGACTGGGTGGAGCGTGAACTGGACCCCGAGCCGTATGAGTTCCGCCCTCAGCCGCTCTGGTCGATCGTGGAGCAGGTCGACGACGTTGGCCACTTGCTGTTTCACCCAGCTCGGGAGCACAGTCAGGCGTTCCGGAGCTGGAGGGGCCTCGATGTTGGTGATGGCCGCCTCAACCTTGGCCAGTTCGTCTTCGCGCTGTGCCAGCGCGTGGAGGAGGGCTTGGCTTGCGGTACCGCCCTCGACGGCCGTCACTAGACGGCGAATCTTCTGAGTGAGGGTCTCTCGTTGCTGCAGGAGGGCGTCACGCCGCTGCGGCCGTGCATCACACGCAGCCTGGAGCGCCTCAGAGAGCTTCGCCACGAGGTAGTCCACGGTGCTGGGTTGGGTGACCTCGACCTGCAGGCCGGCCAGGAGCGCGCGCTCAGCCTCCTCCCCACGGACGGTGACGCGGTTCTCACAGGCGGTCCGTCCGTTCTTGGCATGGTTGGCACACCCGTAGTATCGGTAGTCCCGTCCCCGGTACCGATGACGGTTCACGACGGAGATGGCGCGGCCGCACGTGCCGCACCGCAGAAAGCCCGTGAGTAACCCGCGCCCATGCACGAGCCCTGAGCGGCCCCGGAGTAGGGTCCGGCCCAGCTGGCGTTGGCCGTTGAGCTGCTCGGTGACCAGGTGACGCCGGTGCTGGGTGCGCTCCCAGAGTTCGTCAGGCACGATGCGCAGTTCCGGATGGTGGGCGATCCGCCACTGGCTGCGGGGCACTGGCCGCTGGACCTTCCTGCGGGTGTAGGGGTTTTGCTCGACGCGTGTGCGTCCCCAGATCAACTGGCCCAGGTACCGCTCATTGGCCAGAAGACGCCGCACCGCCGCGACGCGCCAGTGGCCGCAACTGCCGCCGCCACGCGGGGCGGGTGCGCCACCCTGGTTGAGTCTGGTGATGATCTCTGTGTAGGACAGGCCGTCGGCAAACCACTCGAAAATACGGCGGATCCACGTCGCCTCCACTGGATCGATCTCGACGCGGCGACCCAGGGTGTCACCGGCGTTGGCGGGGTCAGGTACCGACACGGTGCGGTAGCCGAGAGTCGCGCCGCCGGTGGCGAACCCGCGGGTAAGCTGGCCAGCCAGGCCCCGACGGATCTTGCTCGACATTTCCTGGAGGTAGAGGCCATCGACGAGCCCATGCACCGTCATCAGGGTTTCCGCCTGTTCGTGATCTGAATCAATACCCTGCGAGAGGTACAGGACCCGGATGCGGGCGAAGCGGAGCCGCCGCAGGATATCGAGCGCGTCTCGCAAATCGCGGGCAACGCGACTGCTGTCGTCCACCAGGAGGACGTCGAAGGCCGGAGGCGTGGTGGTCGTCGCCTTCAACAGGCCCTGTAGGCCCGGGCGGCTGTCCATGGAGGCCCCTGAGATAGCCGCGTCTCTGTAGATGTGTTCCTGTTGCCAGGTCCAGCACTGCTGCTCGGCGTACTCGCGGCAGACGCGGATCTGATCTTCGAGGGACGTTTCTCGCTGAAGGTCCGAGGAAAAGCGGGCGTAACAGGCGGTGCGCATGGCTCGATTCTATGACGGCTTCACGTCCGAGGCGTCCTTGCCACGGAGGAGCCGCTCCATTAACGCAGGAATGACCACGTTCTCGATCAACTGCCGGAGTGCCGGATCATCGCTCGGGGGAGGCATCGGATGAGGTGTCTCAGCCTGTGCCACCGCCGCAGCAACAGTACCGCTCGAATATCCCTCAAATATCTACTTGTGCGATCGCGCGCGTTTACGGCCCTCGGTGCGACGTCTGGCGGCCATGTCCACCTTGGCGTCACGTGTAGGGGCGCCCGCCGCCCGGCAGGCGGGACAGTAATGGCGGCGCCCTGCAGACGGCCTCCGCGTGGGCGTATAAAGTGCGCCGCAGGATGAACAGTATGTGAAACCTCGACCGAGTGACGCGGCGATCGTTTGGACGGTCAGTGCACCACACAGTGAAAGGCCGAAACCCATGAACCCGATGGCGTCGACAAAGACCAACTGCTGCGTGGGCCAGAAACGGACCGTCGGCCGCAGTCGGCAATCGCGCACGAATTCTTCGAGCAGGCCTGGCAAGAGCCACGGTCCCCACACACGCCGCTCGCGAGGGTTTGCCGTGCGCCACGTCTTGGGCGGTGAAAGCCCGTAGTCCCTTAGCTTGGCGATCCCTTTCGTTTCCTGTGCCAGCGCCGCCATGTCAAGCATGTCCTCGAACGTGTCGCGAGTCTGACGCCATGCGTTCAGCGATTCGAAGTGGCTGCCGTGCACGTGTTCGAGATCGGCCGGGGAGGCGTGCACGACACCTTTTCGCTCGAATACGCCCAACGGGCCGAAGCGCCGCGCGAAACGGAAGAGTTCGTCCTCGGTCTTCGTGTTCAGAAATTGTTCCAGAAGGTCGGTCGGGGCTGGCAAGGATACGCGTGTCTCCCGAGTCCAGGCAAAGCGGAATCCATGACGGGTCCGCTCAACCTTGCAGGATGTAATGAGATGGTCGAGAGGGGCTTGAGTGATGAGCTTGAGGGAATCGGGATCGCGAGTGAGGAAAATACGTGGCGGCACGGGCTCGTGAAGAATATCGCAGGCCAGCCTGTGGGGGAGCACTCGAAAGACCGGAGCGTGAACCTAACCCCACCGATCAACTGAGTTGAGCTTGGTAACCCGCATGAGCGAACCACTGGTGGCAATGGTGGGGTGTGATGCGATAGCGGGCGCAGCGGGCCACTCGGCGCAGGTTGTCGGGTGAGCGCGGCGCGTACGTGCGGAGATGTTGTTTCTGGAGGGCCCAGCCGGCCTCAATCGGGTTGAGGTCGGGCGAGTATGGCGGCAGGTACAGCAGGCGGACGCCGCGCGCGCGGCACCGCGACGCCACGCGCGGGTCATGATGGGCCCGCAGGTTGTCCATGACCACCACGTCGCCGGCCTGCAGCCGCGGCAGCAGGTGGGTGGTGAGCCACGCGACGAACCGCTCGGCGTTGGCGGTGGCAAACATGGTCCGCAACACCACCCAGCCGTGGAGGCGAATCGCGCCGATCAGTGTCAGGGTCTTGCCCCAATTCATGGGCACGGGGTCGATGAATTCAGTGCCGCGCTTCACCCAGGTGTGACTCCGACTCATCGCGGCGTGGACGCCGGACTCGTCCACAAAGACCAGACGATCGACGGGGATTGCACGGATGCGCCTCAGGAACCGGCGCCGCTTGGCGCGGACGGCTGGCCGCGCCACCTCCGCCGGCCGCCGCCGTTTTTTTTGACGACGTAATCGTGCCGATGCAACGCACGTTTCATCGACGAGACATGCACGCGCCCCCGCCCGCGCCGCGGGCGGTTGTACGTGGCCGTCAACTCACCCGCCGTCGGATCCCCGAGGGCCACCAGCAAGGCCTCGAGGTCCGCGGCGGTGATCCGGGACGTCGTGCCCCCGGCTTTCGGGCGCGGCCGCACGTGCCCCTCGCGACGCTGCTGGGCGACCCACCGCTTCACCGTGGCCGTCCCGAGGTGCCACTGTGTCGCGATGGTCGCATAGCTGCCTTCACCCATCTCGTACGCCTGGACAACCCGTGACCGGAGAACCTCCGGATATGATTCGGCCATGAGGGCAGCAGATCACAGGTCGATCCCGAGCACAAGAAGTTAGATCAACTCAGGTGAGCTCTGGGGTCAGGCGACACAGTGAGACTCGTCGCAGTTGCACGTCGACGTGCCGACGTCCCCCCCGAATTGAGTAGCACCCGGGTTTAGAGTCCGAGCTCACGAGAAGGGAGATCGGACGTGAAGCAACGATTCAGCGAGGCGCAGATCATCGGGTTCCTGCGGGAGTCCGAAGCGGGCCTGCCGGTGAAGGACCTGTGCCGCCGGCACGGGTTCTCGGAGGCCAGTTACTACCTCTGGCGGAATAAGTTCGGCGGGATGACCGTCTCGGACGCGAAACGCCTGAAGGAGCTGATTGCCGAGAATACGCGGCTGAAGAAGCTGCTGGCCGAGTCCGTGCTGGACAACGAGGTGACGCGCGATGCGTTGCGAAAAAAGTGGTGACCGCCCCAGCCCGACGGGTGCTGGTGCGGGATATGACCGCGCAGGGGGTGAGCGAGCGGCGCGCGCTCGCGCTGGTGCACATGAGTGCCTCGTCGCTGCGATACACCCCGGCGCCGGATACTAACGCGGCGTTGCGAGCCCGCATCGTGACCTTAGCGCACCGGCACCGTCGCTACGGTGCCGGGATGATCTACCTCAAGCTGCGGCAGGCGGGAACACGGGTCAACCACAAGCGGGTGGAGCGCCTGTATACCGAGGCTAGGCTGCAGGTACGTCGGCGGCGACGCAAGAAGATCCCGGTGGCGGACCGCCAGCCCCTGGTGCGCCCCCAGGCGCCGAACGAGGTCTGGTCTGCCGACTTCGTCTTCGACCGCACGGCCGAGGGACGGGTGGTGAAGTGCCTGACCGTCGTCGATGACGCGACCACCGAAGCGGTGGCCATCGTGCCGGCCCGCGCGTTCGGTGGGCTGCCGGTCACCCGCGTGCTCGATCAACTCGCGCTCAAGCGCGGCCTGCCGCGTATCTTGCGCACCGACAACGGGAAGGAGTTCTGCGGGCGCGCCATGCTGACATGGGCCCATACGCACGGCGTCACGTTGCGCCTGATCGAGCCGGGCAAGCCGAATCAGAACGCCTATATCGAATCGTTCAACGGCCGGTTCCGCGACGAGTGCCTCAACGAGCACTGGTTCACGAGTCTGGTCCATACCCAGGTCCTCGTCGAGGCCTGGCGACGCGAGTACAACGAGGAGCGGCCGAAGAAGGGACTGGGCGGGCTCACGCCCGCCCAGTACGCCAAGCGGCTGGTCGCGGAACGCAGTACAGTCACCGCCGGACTCTAAACCGAAGTGCTACTGAAGACGGGGGGACGTCGGCACCACTCAAGTAACTAGGCCTCTCACGAACCCGGTACGGTTCAGGAGTAAGCCGCTGGCCGTTCGTCGAGTTAGTGACGGAAGGGATCGATGAACAACCTCATAAATTTGGGAAATGTTGGAAATCTGACGAAGCCTGCCGACACCCTGGTAAAGAAGATATCGAACGCAGTAGGCGAGTTTTTCGAACCGCGCCAAATCATACGAGTAGCCGAAGCAAAGGCTGAGGCTGCAAAGATAGAAGCGCAGTCTGAAATTGAGATAACCGATCTGCATCGCAGAGCCGCCCGCCGATGGATCGGGGAAGAAGCGCAACGTCAGAGAAACATGGAAAGCATTACCGCGAAAGCATTGCCGCAGTTGAATGAAACTGCGACCCCCTCTTCTGTTGAGGATGATTGGATTGTCAATTTCTTCGAAAAATCCAGGATCGTGTCCGACAATGAAATGCAGGAGCTATGGTCGCGCGTTCTGGCTGGTGAAGCGAACGATCCTGGAACCTACTCGAAGCGGACCGTCAATTTCCTTTCGGATCTCGATAAGGGCGAAGCCGCTCTGTTCACTAAGTTCTGCGGGTTCGCCTGGGTGATTGGAGATCTTGTGCCGTTGGTGTTCAATGTCCAGGCTGAGATCTATAAAAAACACGGGATAAATTTCGGCGCTCTACAACACCTTGACAGTATTGGCCTTGTTAAATTTGAGCCTGTGACGGGTTTTCTACGGCAAGGTCTCCCTAAGAGATTTACCGTGAATTACTACGGCAGACCGCTTAGCTTGGAGATGTCCAAAGACGCCGATAACAGTCTTAAAATTGGAGAGACGCTGCTTACACGCACCGGGAATGAACTTGCTCCTATATGCGGAAGCAAGCCCGTAGAGGGATTCTTGGAGTATGTGAAGGACCAATGGAAGCAGTACTTGCCGAAATCGGAGTGTTAGCGAACGCTGAAATGCGACCGGGGATGTCCCACTGACTGTTGAAAATTGACGCGGCGGCTCCTCACTGCTCGTGATACACGAGTGGTGGGCAACCCGAGGCGACACGCCTCACAGCAAAGGAGCCGCCATGAAGAAGTCTCGCACAGTCCGTCCCGCCGCTGGTGTTGAATCTCCGCCCCCGCGTCGCCTGCCCCTCGTCGAGCTGCTGATCGATACCGAGGCGGAGCTGTTCGAGCTCGCGGTGCGGTCAGGGTTACAGGTCTTGGACGCCATGCTCGAATGACCTGCCGGCTTTCTTCGGACCAGTGATTACTGGAGAACAGCGCCAGTTGAAGTTCGTCGTGCGTCTCCGTGTTCTTCCTGGTCAGCGCGAGCCGGCATTGCCGACGAGCGCCCTCCGTCATCCGAGCCAGCCCTGAGCTGCGCCTTGAACTCGGCTGGCGTCAGATAGCCAAGGCTTGAGTGCGGCCGCACCTCGTTGTAGTGCTGTCGCCACTGCTCGATCCCGACCTTCGCGTCCATGCGGTTCCGAAACCACTGGAGGCTCAGGAACTCGTCGCGGAACTTCCCGTTGAACGATTCGTCGGTGGCATTCTGCCACGGCTTCCCCGGGTCGATCAGCGCCGTGTCAATGCCCGCGTCACCGAGCCAGCGCAAGATGGCGGTGGCCACGAACTCCGGTCCGTTGTCCGACCGCAGGTGCCGCGGGGCGCCGTGCACGCTGACCAGCTGGGCGAGCACCTCGATCACGCGCCCAGAGCGGATGCCGCCGGCCACGTCAATCGCCAGACATTCGCGGGTCCACTCGTCGACGATCGTCAGGCATTTGAGCGTCTGCCGATTCGCACAGGTGTCGAACACGAAGTCGTACGCCCACACGTGGTTCCGGGCGGTCGGCGGCAGCGGCCGGGGCCGTCCCGTGGCCACCCGGCGCCGGGGGCGCCGCCGCGGGACCTGCAACCCCGCCTGGCGCCAGAGCCGATGCGTGCGATCGGGGCTCATCACGTGCCCCTCTCGTCTCAGGAAGATCCGGATCCGGCGATACCCATAGCGGGGATACTGGGCCGCCAAGCGGCGCATCGCGGTCAGAGCGGGGGCATCCCGCACCGCCAGCCGCGACTGATAGCCCAAGGTCGACCGCGCCACCGAGAGTACGGCGCACGCGCGGCGGTCGGACAGACCGCGTGATCGGGTATACGCGACCTGCTGCCGGCGCACGCGTGCGCCTACCATTTTTTTCGCGTGATCTCCTTGAGGACGTCGATCTCCAGGTCCCGGTCCGCCACCATCTTCTTCAGGCGGCCGTTCTCCTGCTCGAGCTGGCGCAAGCGCTTGACGTCGGACGGTTCCAAGCTGCCAAAGTGCTTCCGCCAGCTGTAGATCGTCTGGCCGCTGACACCGTGCTTCTTCGCCACGTCCGGGACCGGTTTCGTGTCGGCCTCCCGGAGGATCGTGACCATCTGTTCTTCGGTGAATCGGGTCTTCTTCATGGCTCCCTCACTTTCCGAGGGCGCCATTCTCTCAAGCGTCAGCTGGTCCGAAAAATGGCAGGCAGGTCAGACCCTGCCGGCGTGTCAGCACGGGTCTCGGTGCGGTCCGGGGAGAAGGGTAACAGAAGAGTCCGGGGACATGGGTAACACATTCAGCCACACTCGAGCCGAGGTGCTCGATGCCATGGCAGGAGACGTTACTCATGGACCAACGCGTGCAGTTCATCGCCGACTACCAGCGCGATGTGTTCGACGTCGCGGAGCTGGCGCGACGCTACGGCATCAGTCGGAAGACCGCCTATAAATGGATCGAGCGCTATGAGGTCGGGGGACCAGCCGGGCTGGTCGATCGGTCACGGCGGCCGGCGCATTGTCCGCACCGGACGCCCCCGCCGATCATCGCGGCCCTGCTGGACGTGCGCCGCCACCATCCGACCTGGGGCGCCAAGAAACTCCTGAAGATCGTGGCCACGCGGCACCCGACGTGGACACTCCCGGCCCGGAGTACGGTCTGTGATCTACTGGATCGCGCCGGTCTCATCACGGGGTCGCGGCGGCGGCCGGTGCCCGCACACCCGGGTCGGCCGCTGATCCCGATGACGGCCCCCAACGGGACCTGGACCGCGGACTTCAAAGGGCAGTTCAAAACCCGCGACGGGGTGTATTGCTATCCGTTGACGATCGTCGATGGCTTCAGTCGGTACTTGCTGACCTGTCACGGCCTGCTCTCGACCGCGATCGTTACGGCTCGCCCGCTCTTCCTCCGCCTCTTCCAAGAGTACGGCTTGCCGGGGATCATCCGGACCGACAATGGCGTGCCCTTCGCCACTACCGCGCTCGGGCGCCTGTCCACGTTGTCCGTCTGGTGGATTCGGCTCGGGATCCTCCCGGAACTGATCGCCCCCGCGTCCCCGCAGCAGAACGGGCGCCATGAGCGGATGCATCGGACGCTGAAAGCCGAGGCCACGCGTCCCCCGAGCGCCAATCTGCGCGCCCAACAGATCCGGTTCAATCGGTTTCGTCACGAGTACAACGACGAACGCCCGCACGAAGCATTGGACCAAGAAACGCCTGGCTCCGTCTACCAGCCGTCACCGCGGACGCTGCCGCGCACGCTCGCGCCCGTGGAATACCCCGGCCACTTCGAAGTCCGCCTCGTCAGTCGCAACAGCGGCATCCGGTGGAAGAAGCGCTGGGTCTGCGTGACGCACACGCTGGCGGGCGAGTACGTCGGACTGGAAGAAGTCGACGATGGGCTCTGGGACGTATACTTCGGGCCAGTGAAGCTCGGACGGATGAACGAACGCATCCTCCGCATTGAAGATCACAAAGGCCGCACCGTCAGGAGAGGACCGGCCGGGACGACCACGGAGCCCGCCAAGAACGCGCGCTCCTCCGCTCTCACACGGCGTGGTAACACCCACCAAGTGTTACCCATGTCCCCGGACTGATCTGTCACTCATGTCCCCGGCCGCTCACTCCGTGCCATGCTTATTCGCTCGACGTCTACAAGACATAGAATCAGACACGGGATACGACACACTGAGGTGCACGCCGGACGGCGCCCGCGCCTGTGTGTCGCAAACGGCCGTTTACGACACATGCTGGTCGGCTACGCCCGCGTCTCGAAGGCGGACGGCTCCCAGTCGCTGGACTTGCAGCGCGACGCGTTGCAGGCCGCGGGCGTCGACGCCGTCCACGTCTACCACGACTTCGCGTCCGGCGTCCGCGACGACCGCCAGGGACTCGACAGCTGCATGCGCGGGTTCCGTTCGACAGCGAGCAGCACGGCACTGGTCTGGCCTCAAACTTGGTGTACGTTCACGCGCTGATCTACGAGCTCGGTACTGATGGCTCGCTGAACACCGACACGGTGATCAGCACGGCCGAGACAACGGAATCGGACGAAGGGATATACAATCTGCCCCACGGAGTGGACACCACCTTCATTGAGATCCCGCGGACGTTCGCCGCGGCCGTGATCAGCGTCTTCTCCGTGGACCGCGAATGGCAGTACGTCGAGGTTGTCGAGAACGTCGAACGGATGCTGCCGATCAAACCCTAAATCGTGCGGCGGCGTGGGCGGGACCGCCGTTTGGTGACCATTCCTTGGTCGCCAAGGCTAGGCGGCACCATTCATGCACCCACGACGGACAGCGAGGGATACCTGTTATGCGAATCGCCGCAGTCGTCGTCGCCGTCTTACTCTCGACACCACTCAACGCCCGACAAGCCACGACCTTTGTTTCCCCGGGAGCTATCGCAGGGGAGGCCTTCAGAGAGGCCATGGCGGAGGCCGAGGCCCGTCGGGAAGCCATTCGCCAGCAACGGGAGCGCGAGCGGATTGCCCGTGAGCGGCTCGCGCTTGAGCAACGCCGGGTGGCCCTGCAGGAGCAGCAAGCGAGTCAACCCGCGAGCCCCAGTGGGCCGACGGCCACCCCCTCACCGCCAATGGTCGAACCGCCAGCGCCGACCCCCGCACCTGATCCCGACCCGCTCACGCTCATCCTGGTCGACCGCACGCAACTGACGACCCTCGTGCGGTACCTCAGCGAGGCCGGGCTCAGTCGCGATCAGCTGGTGGATGTCCTCGCGATTCTGCTGGACGATGAGCCGTGAGGGCGGCTATCTGGAGAAATCAGATGGCTACTCGGGGCCAAAGTGTGCTGTGCGTTACGCGGAATAGCGAGGGGCGCTCCCTCGTTGTACGAGTTCCGCCGCAGTATCACTCCCGAGTAGCCGTTTGATTCCTCCTAGGGTCACGGTATTAAGGTACACATGAAGCATCTTGTGCTGTATACCCAAGAGGGTCTCCTGCGCCCCAGGGTTTTCTTGGACACTTGATTGCGAGAGAGTGCTCGCAGGAGGAGTGTCGAGATGGGGAAGCACGATCAGGTGTCGGCGGCGGCGGAGGAAGCCCGGAGGGCGACCGGAGGGGCCGCTGGGCGCGGCCGTGGGGGACGATTTTCGGTCCGGCGCAAGCGCGAGACAGTGCTGCGTCTGCTGCGCGGAGAGGATCTCGAGTCCGTGTCGCGGGAGCTGGGGGTCACGGCGGCGCGGGCCTCGCAGTGGCGTGATCAGTTTCTGGTCGCGGGCCAGGCGGGGCTGAAGAGTCGTGCGACGGAGGCCGTGGACGAAGACAGCCGTCGGCTGCAGGCCAAGGTCGGCGAATTGCTGATGGAGAACGAGTTGCTCTACGCGAAAGTGGACCACCTGGAGGCCGGCGGCCCTTTGGCCCGGCGGAGGTCGATGCGATGAGTGGCGCCCAGTCGATCTCCACCCGTCGGGCGTATGGCGTGCAGCGGGTCTGCCGCGTGTGGCACTGCGCCCGCTCCAGCGTGTATGTGAGGCGTCAGGCGACCTCGTTCCCGGCGCCGTGTCGTCGCCGCGGGCCGATCGGCGCCGCCCCGGATGACGTCCTGGTGGCCCACATTCGTCGGGTGCTCGAAGCTTCGCCGTTTCATGGCGAGGGCTACCGAAAAGTGTGGGCGAAGCTGCGGGTCGAGGGGCGGCGCACCGCGAAGGAGCGGGTGCGGCGGTTGATGCGCGAACACGACCTCCAAGCCCCGTCCCGTACGGGTCACGCGCACGGGCCGAAGGCGCACGACGGGACCATCACCACTGAGGCACCCGACGTGATGTGGGGTACGGACATGACGGCCACGGTGACCGTCGCCGCGGGGCCGGCCTTTGTCTTCGTGGCCGTTGATCACTGCACGGCCGAGTGCATCGGTCTGCATGCCGCCAAGCACGGGACCCGCTTCGAGGCCCTGGAGCCGATCCGCCAGGGCATGCGCGAACGCTTCGGGGGCATCGGCGACGGCGTCGCGCGCGGGTTGCGACTGCGGCACGACCACGGCTCCAACTACCTCGCTGACGATTTCCAGCAGGAGATCGCCTTCTTCGGCATCGACAGCTCGCCGAGCTTCGTGCGGGAGCCCGAAGGCAACGGCGTCGCGGAGCGCTTCATCCGCACGCTGAAGGAGAATCTGTTGTGGGTGCGGCGCTTCGAGACCATCGAGGAACTCCGCCTGGCCTTGCTCGCGTTCAAGCGGACATACAACGAACAGTGGATGCTGGAGAAATACGACTATCGAAGCCCCGCCCAGGTGCGACGCGACCTCGTCGGGCTGGACGCGGTAGCCTAGAAGCGAATACCGTCAAACCACTGTCCAAGAACCCTGGGGCAGTACAGGTCTCTTCATTGTCCTCAAGAACGCGCCTGGCGGTCCGGTGTTTCGACTGGTCGTGACCCAGGAGATTCTGACGGCCCTTCGGCGGTTGAATCCTGAGACGGAGTTTGTCGAAGACGTGTAGCACCTCGCCTGTGATGCTTTCTCCGCCCTCAAGATCGTTTCGGTCCTCACCCTGGGCGTGGCAACCCCGTCTGTTCACGAGATGTTCGCGGGGACATCTCCGACGACGAGGTTTCCTCGAGTTGCTCGCGCTGAACGGCGGCGGGCGCTGAGCAAGCCGCGCCGTCGGGGGTTTTCGGACAGGATCGCTTCAGGATCACGTTCTCCTAAGCCGCGGAGCGGGCCGAGCCTGTGCGATGGCCCTGCCCCCGGCGGTCGTTCGACTGGAGTGTAGGCTCCCCACGGCCGAAAACACACTCGTCAGGCTATCCGATACATCCGTGGAGGTACAGCCACCTCTGGGTGTATCGTGGGGCCATCCGCGAGGGCTGCCACATGCCACGACATCCAGACACTGTCACCGTGGAGGTTCTCCTGGGCGCTCATTTGCGCCGCCGCCTTGATGCGGTCGCGTCCGACCTCGGCATGGACCGGCCCGAAGCCATCCACACGGCTCTCCTGCACTGGCTCGAGCAGGAAGAGCGCAAGACTGCCGTCCGAAACTGTATGCTCAGGGTGCGTGCGTGGCCAAAGACCGACGTGCGCATCGCTTGAGGACACCGACGGACAGCCGTTTTCAGTCTTTCAACTTACGAGGATGAGCGGAAGTTCGCCGAGCTGTCTCCGATCACAGGGATATCCAACTGACTGTTGATATTTGAGAGCGGCGGCTCCTCACTGCTCGTGGTACACGAGTGGTAACGAGCCGGCGGCGTGAGCCCGCCAACGCTGCATGGGTCCCGGTCTGTCGCAAACGACCGTTTGCGATACATGCTGATCGGCTACGCCCGCGTCTCGAAGGCGTCAGCGAGTGGGTAGATCACCGTGGCTGCCACGTGAAGCCGAACCTGGTGCGCCTCGGATCACAGGCAGAACTCGATTTATAGCGTGGCGGCCACGGCGAGTTGCAACAGGCGTAAGGCTATCGATTCGCCCAGTCCCGTGCCAGCGCTTGTGCCTCGGCGAGCTGTTCGCGCGTCATGCGGGCAGCGACACGCTCGCGAGCCGTGCGAGCATTCTCGTGGCCGGTCGCGGCGGCAAGGTTGAACCACATGTGTGCGGTAACGTCGTCCGGCGGCACGCCCTCACCGGTGGCGTACATGGCCCCGAGGTTGTACTGGGCGCTGGCGTAGCCCTGCTCGGCGGCCAGGCGGTACCACCGGACGGCTTCCGCGGCGTCCGGCGGCACGCCCTGACCGGCGTCGTACAGGCCCCCGAGGTTGTTTTGGGCGTTGGCGTGGCCCTGCTCGGCGGCTAGGCGGAACCACCGGACGGCTTCCGCGTAGTCCTGCAGCACGCCCTCCCCGTCGCGGTACAGGACCCCGAGGTTGTGCTGGGCGTTGGCGTTACTCTGCTCGGCGGCTAGGCGGAACCACCGGACGGCTTCCGCGTAGTCCTGCAGCACGCCCTCACCGGCGCCGTACATGATCCCGAGATTGTACTGGGCGTCGGCGTCACCCTGTTCAGCCGCGTGCCGTGTCGCTTCGAAATCCTGGGCGCCGGCTGGCGGACTGCCCACCGGGGCGGGAACCGAAGCCGACCTTGAGGTGATAGACCGCCACGCCCGTGCCAGCGCTTGCGCCTCGGCGAGCTGTTCGCGCGTCATGCGGGCAGCGACACGCTCGCGGGCCGTGCGAGCATTCTCGTGGCCGGTCGCGGCGGCAAGGTTGAACCACATGTGTGCGGTAACGTCGTCCTGCGGCACGCCCCGACCGGTGCCGTACATGGCCCCAAGGCTGGTCTGGGCGGTGGCGTGGCCCTGCTCGGCGGCCAGGCGGAACCACCGGACGGCTTCAGCATCGTCCTGCGGCACGCCCCGACCGGTGGCGCACATGGTCCCAAGGTTGGTCTGGGCAGTGGCGTGGCCCTGCTCGGCGGCCAGGCGGTACCACCGGACGGCTTCAGCATCGTCCTGCGGCACGCCCCGACCGGTGGCGCACATGGTCCCAAGGTTGGTCTGGGCAGTGGCGTGGCCCTGCTCGGCGGCCAGGCGGTACCACCGGACGGCTTCAGCATCGTCCTGCGGCACACCGTCACCGGTGCCGTACATAACCCCGAGGTTGGTCTGGGCGGTGGCGTGGCCCTGCTCGGCGGCCAGGCGGTACCACCGGACGGCTTCCGCCTGATCCTCCGGCACGCCCTCACCGGTGGCGTACCTGACCCCGAGGTTGTTTTGGGCGGTGGCGTGGCCCTGCTCGGCGGCTAGGCGGAACCACCGGACGGCTTCCGCGTAGTCCTGCAGCACGCCCTCACCGTCGCGGTACATGACCCCGAGGTTGTACTGGGCGTCGGCGTCACCCTGTTCAGCCGCGTGCCGTGTCGCTTCGTCGTCCTGGGCGCCGGCTGGCGTGACCGCGAGCAGGACAACGGCGGCCACGCAGGTCAATATCCAGCGCATCTTCAACGGGATGAGCATGGCGAATGAATCGAACATGGGTGGAGGGCGACGTCGCCTATGGTAACAAACCCGTCTGGTAAGCGGAAAGCAGTTCCAGCTGGTCCACTTTCGCGTAGAGCAACTCGTTCTCCATCAGCAGTTCGCCGACCTTGGCCTGCAGCCGACGGCTGTCTTCGTCCACGGCCTCCGTCGCACGACTCTTCAGCCCCGCCTGGCCCGCGACCAGAAACTGATCACGCCACTGCGAGGCCCGCGCCGCCGTGACCCCCAGTTCCCGCGACACGGACTCGAGATCCTCTCCGCGCAGCAGACGCAGCACTGAACCGTACCGGGAACGTCGGAGACCGAATTCGTTGACTCAGGCCACCGCGGCTTGGGAATAGTACTGCAGGACACCAGCGGCCCGGCACCGCCGGGGAGTCGGACGGACGTGCGGCCAGAGGGCCGCGCCCGCGTCGGCCGGGACTGTGCCAGCCATGGAGCGGAGCGAGCTGGCACACAAACCGGTGCGGGCGCATCCGGCGGCACGCGGACGGACGTGGATGCAACGGCACACGCGCCACGAGGACGCCGTGCGTGGCGAGAATGGCGAGCCTCGCCTCACGGCTGAAAACGGGGGGAACAGCCTGAAAAATCGTTGGCGGGCTTGTATACGTAGAGTGCCGACTGCCTATTTTACTAAGTATTACTCCGAAATATGGTGGAGAGTACCTCCACCATCAGCCAAAAACAGCTCCGGATAGCCTTCGCGGCCCGGACGTGCGGCCAAAGGGCCGGTCCTGCCGGGCCTGTGACAGCTCGGGAGCGAAGCGGGCTGGCGCCTGGCTGGCAAACCGGACCCAACCGGCGGCAAGCGACCGGGCCGGGTACTGCACACCATATAAATCACACTGAGTGCGCCCATCAGCGGCGGGTGCGGTCGGCCAGCTCTGCGCCGTGGCGACACTCCCCGGCTTGCTTGGCGGCATGGGTCGCCAGTGCATCCCACGCCTCGGCCGCTTTGACGATGCGCGCGCGCATGGTGTCGATGGCCGCAGGGTGGCCTCGCACGTTGACGTGCAAGCGCGGGGGGCTGACTGGGCGCGGGGCCGCGATCCTGCGGTTCACACGGGCGCGAGGGTGCCGTGTGCGGGGCGAACTCCGACTAGGGCACGGGCACGGGCACGGGCGGGATCGGTAGTGGCTCATAGGGGCGGCTAGCGGCTCACGGGCCGGTCTGGCCTCGCTGAGAGCCGCGTGATGTCGCACGTCGACGTGCAACGAGTGTTCCCAGGACGCGGGCGGCATCGGCGTGTGCGGCGTGGCGTCTCAGTAGCGGCACGCGAGTACGACATCGGTAGGGCTGCCTGGTATATAATCGACAAGACTGAGCGAGCCACTCGCTCACTCGGCCAGCACCAGCGCAGCGATGATGGAGATCGCCACGGCGGCTCCACATTCAACGCACTGGATATTTCGCACCCGGCTCATCGTGAGTTCGGGATCTCGCATTTGCCCTATCGTGTAGGGGCGCGGGCGAGGGGGTCGCTGTGTGTGATGGAAGCAGTTCGTCAGGAATGACGGCCGCAAAGGTTAGTGGGGACTTCCGGCAAGAACTGTCGGCGGTTACAAGCGCACAGAGACTCGCGTCGGACGTTCACCACTCGTATCCAGACTCGTACCGAATACGGCAGAACGACATCGGGAGCCTGTTGCCCACTTTTGTGGACAGGCTCTTTTGTTGTACGTACTAGTACCTCGCCGCAGTGGATCTGACCGGTTCACGCGGCGGCTTTGGCCCGACCAGCGGGTTGCGGATACACACGGCCGAGCTTTTCGCGAGCACGGTCGACTGTAAACATCCAGTGGATGCGCGCCTTCTCGTCATTGCGCCGTTGCTCCCATGCCGCGATCTCCTTGATGAGGATCGCCTTGGCAGGGATCCGACGATCGAGGCACTGCTTGACCATCACGCCGATTTCGATCTCGACCATGTTGAGCCAGCTGGCGTGTTTCGGCGTGAAGTGAAACTCGAGCCGACGGAGCATCCGTCGTGCCTCGGCGGGATCGAAGGCGTGGTAGAGCGCTGCCGCTGAATGTGCCGAAAGATTGTCGAGTACCACACGGATCCGTTCGGCCTCCGGGTAGTGCTCATCGACGAGATCGCGCATGCACTCTGCGAAGTCGACGCACGTGCGTTGGTCGGTGACCTTGGCATGTCGCCAGGGGCGATTCACGTCTACGAACATGAAGACATTCGCCGTGCCGTTGCGCACGTACTCGTAGTCGACTCGTCTGGGCTTCCCGGGCTTGGCCCGAATCGGGACACGCGCTTCGCCGATCAGTTGCCGGGGTGTTTCATCGAAGCCGACGACCGGTCGCCGCGGATCCGGCGGCTCGGCGTAGAGATCGAGGACGTCTTCCATTCGCGCCACGTACTCGGCGTTGACCGTCGGAATGCACCACATCTTCTCCTGCCACGGCTTCAGCGCCATCTCGGCAAGCCGGCGACCCACCGTGTCGCCCGACAGGGCCTCGTGCGAGGTGAGTCGCACCATCTCGCGGGCCAGGAGATCCAGTGTCCATCGCGCACGCCCGGAGGGTGGATGTGAGCAAGCGACCGCGACCAGGAGGGCTTCATCGCTGGCGCCGAGCTTGCGCGGCGCGCCGGGACGGGGCACTTCGCGGAGCGCTCGGTCCAGTCCTTCCTCGACGAAGCGTTGCTTGGTCCGGTACACGGTCGACGTGCCGACACCAACGTTGAGCGCGATCATCTCGTCGGGGGATGTGGCGTCCGCGGCGAGGAGAATCTGCGCCCGCTTGATCTTGCGAACCGCCCCCTGGCCGCCGCTCACAAGCGCCTGAAGCTGTGGCTGTTCATCGTAGGTCAGCGTGATGCGATAGCGTCTGTGCATGGACATCTTGGATCACCTTCCCGATCCCGTGTCCAGCCGTTCATCACCGAGATTCACCCAGAAGCAGGGCCAGTACCTAGCCTTCCTCTACACGTACACGCTCCTTCACCGAACGCCACCGGCCGAAGCGGACTTCCAACGGTTCTTTCAGGTCACGCCCCCGGCCGTCCACCACATGATCGTCGAGCTTGAGCGGCGCGGTCTGATCAGTCGGGTTCCACGCCAACCCCGGACGATCAAGCTGTTGTTGTCGGCAGAGGAACTACCCTCGTTGCAACCGATCAAAACCACTGCGGCAAGGTACTAGCTGGTAGCTTCTATAGAGCCAAGAGCCCTAAGAGCCTACTGCCGGATCGGGGGAGGCGGAGTGAGGGGGGGAGAGTCAATGTAGGCGTGATCTGCCTTAGACGTGGGCGACCGCGACGAGCTGGCGATCCTGCGGCCAGATTGGCCCGGTGACTGGCGAGCGCAACCACCTTCATACTTAACACCCCCTAAACCTTTTCATGATTCAACGGATCGATAGGCGAGGGCGCCCAGGAGCGGGCCATCGCGGGCGGTTTTCGAGGACAATCTCGGCCACGAGCTGTTTCAGGCGGCGATGCGCTCCTTGGCGCTCCTTGCGCAGATCGCTGCCCTCGGGGCCGTCGCTTCACGGCCGGGAGCATCGTTGCCGCACGTATGTGCGACAGCGGCAATGGTCGCCATCGTCTTCGGAGCCCTGTGGGGCGTGGCGTCGGCCTACTCGGCGGTCGGGGGATGGATCGCGGGCCATCTTCTCGTGCTTGTCACCACCCCGCGCCGGAACCTAGAGATATGGCACCGCCCAAACCACGGGGTCGCCCAGCCAAGGGGATGTCCCGTGCGCTGTTGAAACTCGGCGGCGGCTCGGGTGAGATTCTACGCGACGTTCGCTACTGAGCCTCCGATGCCGAGCCGTTGATCGCGCGCCCGAAGGACCGTCACCAGACGGGGCATGTCAGCGCATCCCTTCACGCGCCGGAAACCCTTGACGGCTTCGAGGACACCGGCCGCCACCCACCGCAGCATCATCTGTCCGCCACGCCACCGCTTCACATTCCGCTTGACGTGACGGGTACGGCTCAGCAGACTCTCGGCGGCGTTGGTCGTCGCGAGCGATCGCTGGAGCCGCGCCGACAGGTGCAGCGTGCGCACCGTCAAGGTCTCGTCGAGGCCTTCGCGTACGCTGCCGGCATCGCCGTCCCTCGCGAGCCCTAACCCGGTCAAGGGGCGATTCGGTATCAACGTGGGCACCGCTCGCGTGGACGACGACCGCTACTTCGCCTTCGTGGGCGGGGAGTACGAAGCGCCGTCAGCAGGTGCGGGGTTCATGTTGGCCGCTGTCAGCGTGGACTTGCCTGTGATCCCGGCCGCTGGCGCGGCGGTGACCGTCCAGACCGGCACCGCAGCCGATACGGTCTACGGGTGGCAGGTGCTCACCAAGCCCGTTACTACGACCACCAGGGGCAAGGCGTTCCTGTCGCGACCGCACACGATCGGTAACTCCGATCTCGTCTAGTCCGCACGTTGACGTGCAACAGCCCACAGCGAAGGCGCGGTCGACCACCCGGACAAGCTCCGCGCTCGAAGACCCGGAGCTGTTGCGCGCCGTGCTCGCCAAGGTCGTCCCGGAAGGCATCCAGGACAATCTTGTGCCGATCACGCTCGACACCCAGTACCACCAGGCGGTGGCGGTGACGAGTCAGCAGCGGGCGCTCAACATGAGCAGCTACGCTTCGCAGGTCATCCAGCCAGCGGTGGACATCATCGCGAACATGAGACGACGTGTGGAATGAGTTCATACCAGAGCGGGCGGGCGTCGCCCGCGAGTGGCGGACTCCGGGAGGCCGGGCCATCTGGATCGAGCAGCTCATCGCCGTGGACCGCGACCTTTCCGCCCAGAGTCAGACTTAACAACTCTTAACATGTGCGGAACCACTTCGAGGCCGTGGGGACGCACTCACCCAGGTGACGCAGCTCGTTGCCGCGCGCTACGCGGACCCGGATTTGGGCTTCATGGCGCGGCTGCTCGCGCTGTGCTCGTTGCCGCGCACCAACCCAAAAAACCGGCACGAGTTCAAGCGCGTCAATGGGCCGTACACGCTCTACATGGTGGCCGGTGGCGGTAACAAACTCCCCTACGGCACCCTGCCGCGTCTGCTGCTGGCGTGGGTGTGCACCGAAGCGGTACGAACGCAATCACCAGAGCTCATCCTCGGCGATTCGCTCTCGGCGTTCATGCGGAAGGTGGGCATCTACAGCACCAGCGGCGACAAGCACACCAGACTTCGGAATCAGATGCGGCGGCTGTTTGGATGCACGGTCTCGCTCATCTACGAGGATGCGCGCGGGGAAGCCACGATGAACGCGCCGATTGCCCGTCTCACGGAGTTCTGGTGGAGCGCGCGACAGCCGGACGCTCGCTCGTTATGGGAAAGCAAGATCGAGCTCGGCGAGGACTTCTTCAACGAGATCATCGCGCACCCGATCCCGATCGACATGAACACCCTGCGCGCGATGAAGCGATCGCCGCTCGGCCTCGACCTCTACCTGTGGCTCACCTACCGCACGTTCGCGTTGAAGCGCCCGCTGCGACTCACATGGCGGCAGCTTTACCGGCAGTTCGGCGCGGACCCAGCGACGGCGAGTAAAGTCGCTCAGCAAGCTTTTCGCCGGGATTGTCTGCGCGAGCTGCAGAAGATTCAGCGAGCGTGGCCGGACCTGAACTACAAGACGGTCAAGGGCGCGTTGTTTCTTTCGCCATCACCGCCGCGCATCGCGCCGTCGCAACTGCGCCTCGTGGAATAATCCTACGCTTTGTATCTGGCTCGAGCAGTAGCGGGCCGCCGACGACGTGAGAGGAATTATGACGAGGACTGCCCGGCTATTCCCGCTGCTGTTTTTGACGTTCGCAATGCCTCTTCAGGCCCAAGAACAAGAATCAGACGACCGTATTCAGATCGGCGGCATTGAGCTGACGCTTGGAATGCCGCAGGAAGAGGCCCTAGAGAAGCTCGCTAGCGTTTATGACGTGAACTACGATCCGCGTGCGGGCTGGAGCGTGATGCGAAGAGGTGGACCACCATTTTCTATGGTTGGCAATATCTCTTTCACGAACAACAGACTCGCCTTCGCTAGCGCCTCGTGGTGGCCTAGGCCTGACAATCAGACTGCCAAAGACTTGGCGACGACACTCAACGATGCGATCCGAGCCGTTGCCCCATCGGTACGTATGTGCGCCGTTTCAGTCGAGCCGATCACTGGAGGCACTGCGACAACAATTCAATGTGGGCGGCATGAGATCTTTTTGTTTTCCCCTACTGACCCGTCGTTCGGCGTTTCGGTCAACGAGACCTTGCGATGACACGGGTCACCGCAGCACCGTTTTGAACAAGTTGATCGCCTGTCCGAGACGCTCGCAGATGCTGTCAATGCGCCGCCCATCATCTGCTGATTCTGCGATGATCTGCGGGTAGAGCTTCAGGGTGTCCTGTAGCTCTATGAGCAACTTTTCAGCGACCTTCTTGTTGTAAGTAGCCATGCCTCACCTTAACAAGAACGACCAGCCCGACACGCGGCGATCGTGACCCTCGTCCCTGTGCCAGCGCCGCCAAGCCGAGCATGGTGCGGCTGAGGCCCAAACAAGGCTCGTAGCGCGTCAGATTTACCACGTGGGGGGCGAACGCGGGCCCGGGCACGTCGACGCTCGTGGCGAGAAACCCGCCGTCGGCGAGTTTTCCAATGTGGAGGCGGATCGTGGCTTCGTTCATGTGGCGGTTTCCTTCAGCTGCAGGTTGAACACGGCCCGGTCCTGGTTGCGGGTCAAGAACTCATCGAGGCCCTTCATGACGCGCGACTCCGACCGTCTTGCGGAAGAACGCGATGGCCGCCTTCCTGTCGCGCGTGGCCCGGAGCAAGAAATCCAGCGTGTCACCGGTGGAATCAACGCCCCGGTAAAGATAGTGCCAGGCCCCGCCGACACGCACGTACGTCTCGCTCGTCATCGAGCCCTCGCCGCCGCGCATCCCGTCGTCGCAACTGCGGCTCGTGGAATAGTGCCCGTGTGCCGAGGATCGCGGACATTCCCGGACCGTACTGGTTTTTCTTCTACCGGTTACTGGCATCGGTGTTCGCCCGACGAACGAAAGTCTTCAGCCGCTCGGTTTCGTGCGGCAGGTTCAGCGTTCCATTTTTCGTTTCTGCTGCGAACCACTCATCTACTGCCGCTCTGCGTTCCGCCACTCTCGACTGGTCCGCAAGGGCGAGGTCACGCAACAATCGTACGCCCAGTCGCTCGTACGCCGCGTCTGCTACCCAAAAGTCGGCATACTCGCGGTCGTACATCTTCGCCCAGACATTCCTCGCCATCCAGTTGAGCCTCCGCTCTAGCAGAGATTCCATGTCGGAGAACAGCGCCCACAAGCGACCTCGCTTAGAGGCGTCCACCGGCCCCGTCAGCTCATTCACGATCCTTGTTAACGCAAATAGCTGACCAGTTCTGCCATAGTGATACCGCGCCTGGTCGATGTTGCCTTCCCGCCCTGCCGCCTCTGCCAGACTGACTCGCTCTCTCTGCTGCGCTGCCATCTCCTCGACGGAGCCCGAGAAGAATCCAGCCGCGTAGTCGAATGAGTAAGGCGGCTCTCGTCCCTGCTCACCAGCGCCCAGCGGTAGGAGTGCTCCAAGCGCGAACACGGACACCAACAAAACTCGCATCATGCCCCGATTCTAACAGCGGTTGTCGTGGTGACCGGACGCCGCCAACTGGATGCCAGCCAGACACGGCGCGTGGTTCGCGGAGCAGGTGATCCAGGTCAAGTGTGGAAAATTGGACTAGCCTCCGCACGCCGGGTGCGTCAACGGCTCCGCCGTCCAGTCTCTTCCAATGAGACATGAGCCTGAAGGGGGGATTGTTTCCAACGACACATGAGCCTGAAGGGGAGCTGGGTCGTGGATCATCGGAGGATGATCGTGACGCTCCACACCGACCGGCTACGGACCTTGCAGCACGTTCGGGAGTTCCTTGAGGGCAACCAGGAGGTCGACCTGGTCGTGGCGACTCGAGCTGCGGCCTATGGGTTCATCGAGCAGACCCTGGGCCGGTTCGACTATGTCCACCAAGGGAAGGCTGAGAAGGGTCTGCTCCGATGTTTTCTGGCCAAGGTGACCGGGCTGTCGCGCGCCCAACTCACCCGGTTGTGGGCCCAGCATCGGGGGTGTCAGAAATTTTGTGTGTGAGCTATTGCCGTTAGTTAGTCCCCCAGCCTGAATCGATCGCCGAACTGAATCGCGAATTGTACCCTGGCCGCCGCCCAGGCGACCGGGGGATTCTTCCACTTCGCCGTGAGATGGCGCAAGGCCAGCCAGATGAGTTTCGTGGCGGCCTCGTCGCTCGGGAAATGCCCTTTGTTCCGGATGCTCTTGCGCACGCCGCTGTGCAGGCTCTCGATCGCGTTCGTCGTGTACACGATCTTCCGCACGGCCGCGGGGAAAGCGAAGAACGGAATGATCCGGTCCCAGTGGCGCTGCCAGCTCTGGACCACGGTCGGGAAACGCCGTCCCCACTCGCCGCCTTCGAATGCGCCCAGCGCCTGTTCGGCCGTCGCGGCATCGTCGGCCTGGTAGACCGGCTTCAGAGCCTGAACCAAGGGCTTGCGGTCCTTCCAGGCCGCCAGGCGGATCGAATTCCGGATCAGGTGCACGATGCAGGTCTGCACGATCGTGTCCGGGAACACGGCGGTGATCGCGTCGGGAAATCCCTGCAGCCCATCAACGACGGCGAGCAGAATATCCTGCACTCCGCGGGCCTTGAGGTCGTTCATCACGCGCAGCCAGAACTTGGCGCCTTCGGTCTGCTCGATCCACAGGCCGAGGATGTCCTTGTGCCCGGAACACCGCACGCCGATGGCCAGGTATACGGCCTTGTTGCGTACCAGGCCCTCGTCACGGATCTTGACCCGCAGCGCATCGAAGTACACGATCGCGTAGGTCGACTCCAGCGGCCGCGCCTGCCACGCTCGAACTTCGTCGATGACCGAATCCGTCACCACCGAAACGAGGTCCGGCGAAATCGCGATGCCGTAGAGCTCGCCGACATGCGCCTGGATGTCGCGCGTGCTCATCCCCCGGGCATACAACGCGACGATCTTGTCGTCGAACCCCGGAAATCTTCGTTGATACTTCCGGATCAGGGCGGGATCGAAGCGGCCGTGTCGGTCTCGGGGAATCGACAGCACCAGCTCGCCGTCGTCGCTGAGTACCGTCTTCCGGCTCGAGCCGTTTCGATGGTTGCCGCCGTCCTGCTCGGTCTCCCCACCGAGATGCACGTCCATCTCGGCGTTCAGCATCCGTTCGGCCAACGCCCTCTTCAGATCCCCTACCAGTCCGTCGGAGCGCAACACCGTCGCGGCGTCTTGCCCCTCCAGTAGTTCATCCAGCAGCTCGGCGCTAAACCTGGTCTCTTGCTTCTCCTTCGCCATACTCGCTCCTTCCCCTTTCGGGAGTCAGCATGGCTCACAAACACAAAATTACTGACAGGCTCCCAGCATCGGGTCACCGGGAGCATCGCCGACCGCCGCGGGGCGCCCCGACGGCCGTTCCCCCGCCGCTACACGAGCATCGACATCGGGCTTCTCGCCGAGCTCGACCGGCTCCACGGCACCTTGTCCGGGCCGGCCACGCGCAAGCTCTGTGCGCGCGCCTACCATCGCTTTGGCGACCGCCGGTTCGAACGCCTGGCCGGCATCTCCAACGGCCACCTCTACAACCTGCGGCACTCGACCACGTATCAACGGCGCCGCGGAACCACCTCCACCCGGACGCGCCCAGTCCAGGTCGCCATTGGCGAGCGCCGTCGGCCGACGCCGTTCGGGCGCCCCGGCTATGTCCGGGTCGATTCCGTCCACCAAGCCGATCTGGATGACCTGAAAGGCCTGTACCACGTGAACTTGGTGGACGAGGTCACCCAGTTCCAGTGCATCGGCTCGGTCGAGCACCTCCATGCCGCGTGCCTGGCGCCGGTCCTCAGCGCCCTGCTCCGAGCCTTCCCCTTCACCCTCCACGGCTTTCACTCCGACAACGGCTCGGAATACGTCAACCGCACCGTCGCCGCGCTGCTCGAAGCCCTCCACATCGACGAGTTCACCAAGTCCCGAGCCCGACACACCAACGACAACGCCCTCGTCGAGAGCAAGAACGGCTCGGTCGTCCGCAAGCACCTCGGCTACGGCCACATCCCCAGCCGCCACGCCCAACGCGTCAACGACTTCACCCAGAACGTCCTCTCGCCCTATCTCAACTTCCACCGGCCCTGCTTCTTCCCCTCCGAGACCGTCGACGCCAAGGGCCGCCGCCGCAAGCGCTACCGCGACGCCGACATCATGACGCCCTATGAGAAGCTCAAGTCGCTCCCCGAGGCCGCCGTCTACCTCACCCCGGGGACCACCTTCCAACAGCTCGACGCCGTCGCCTTCGCCCTGAGCGACAATGATGCCGCGCGCGCCCTGCACGAGGCACGCGCACGGCTATTCCGGTCTATTGACCCGGCTGCCTGACATGTCCGGCTCATCGATCCGCTTCAGGCTCATTTCTGGATTGGAAAGGACTGTCCTCCGCTGCACTCCGGCCCTTCGGGTGACCCGCCGGGCCCGCTGCGGCACGGTCGCAGTTAAGGCCGAAAGGTTTCCTTTCGCCCCGTGCCGATGGCGAAAGTTCCGCACGATTGCCGGCGAGAACAGGCCGACAGCGGGCCGGTTTGTGCGCCTCGTCCTGGTCGTCGTCGTCCGGCCCGCGCGCGGGCCGGGGAGCCTTCCCGCAGGGATAAATACGACGGGAGCGACCCCCACGAAGGCGGGCGGGGTGTTTACACGGGTGTTTACACCCCCCCCTGCCGACTGACCGCGCCAGCGGTCAAAAAGGGAGGGTCGCTTCCGTCCACTCCCTCTCCGCTGGCGCGGTTTGGTCGTGCCGGTCTAGGACGAAAAACCCGAACAAAGACAGCAAAAATGGAAGGGTGTCTGTTTACACCCCCCCTCTGACCGCGTAAACAATTCATTGCCCTCCGCATTGCCCCGCGCATTGCCCCGGAACGGGCCGAAACCTGGGGCTTCCCTTCAACCACACACCCGCACCGCCTCGGGCTGATTAACCCGCCGCCAGTCCAGAATCGGAGCCACGTTCGGCCCGGTTCGCGGAGCTGCGCCAGGGCCGATTACGAAGACGTACAACGGCGAAAGTCATCGGCTGAAAGCTGGCCGTCCTGACCCGTGCAGGACGGCCGGTAATCGCCTTCTGAGCCGTAGCGGGAGGGCGGGTCGCCCGAAGGGCCGCAGCGCGCGAAGGAGGCGCGCAGCGCCTTGACTCGACCGTCTAAGCGGAGGCTTAAGGCTGCTAGACTGCCGCACGAGATGAAGACCACTGACGCCAATTCCGGCAACACACCAGAGCTGACGAACGAGCAGTACTTCGAAGAGCGCAAGCTGCTTCTGGCAGCGCGTCAGCGTGGGTACCAGCGTGCCGATCAGATGATCGTTGGAGGGGCGACAGGGGCACTCGTGCTGTCGATCACGTTCTTGCGAAATCTCGGTTCAGCGGCTGGTCTACTGGCTTCCGGGTGGCTCGTCTTCGCATGGTTTCTGCTTCTGGTTACGCTGCTTGTGAATCTGTTGTCGAACTACACGAGCGCGAAGAGTTTTGATGTAGAGATCCTGCGGCTGGAAGCGCGGCTGCATAAAGAGAAGCTGCCTGAGAATCAGTGGGAGCCCCGCACTCTATGGTGCGGATGGAGCGCTGGTTTATTGTTCGTCGGCGGGATTGTCGCACTCGCGATCTTTGCGTACAAGAACGCACCGTTTCAGGTTCCGTTGTAGGGGTGGAAAATGGCCGATACCGATACTCGGGATACCGATACCGATACTCCGGATACAAGACCTTCAGAGCCTCTGAGTCCACCTGATTGGTCGCGGGGTGAGCCCGCTTGGCAGGCGCCGCGACCGCTTCACGAGCCGTCGCCGCCGCCGCCACAGCAGCCCCAGTCGCCGCCGACGGAATCAGACGGCGGCGAAGGAGACTAGTGTGCTCTAGCAGGGGTAGAAAATGGCCAAAAAACTTTCATCGGCTAAGAAGAAGAGCGCGAAGAAATACACCTGGTCGCCGCCTCGACCGACGCAGTTACAGCCAGAACGGCCACCAAGAAAGTCGCCGAAAAAATCAGACTAGTTCACGGTCGCGGCCGGATCTGCACTACTAGACGGTCAAGGTGGCGCTCGTCCTCTCGCCGTCGCCGCCACGAAGGGCTGTTGAAGAACGTCAACAGAATGATCGACGCCTCCAACAGTGTTACGAGCGAGTTGGAAACACTTATTCGCTGATCCACCCCGAGGCTGAGCAGAAGCGGAAGGACGGGGACCGGCCGGACCGCGTGGAGGGTCTCATTGAGAGCCGTATCCAAAACAGAATGCGCAGCCATGACATCGACCTGTAGTTCTCACAGCAGCCGCCAGACGCGGCTGCTTCTCCACGCGAGTACTTCCGCGTGACGCCGCACGCCTTTATCGCCAAGTGGCGCGATGCCACGCTGAAAGAGCGGTCGGCGGCGCAGGAGCACTTCCTCGACCTCTGTCGGCTCCTGGACGAACCGACACCGGCTGAGGCCGACCCGACGGGCGCAACGTATTGCTTTGAACGCGGCGCCCGCAAGGACACGGGCGGCGACGGCTGGGCCGACGTCTGGAAGCGCCACTGCTTTGCCTGGGAGTACAAGGGCCAACGCGCCAACCTTGATGCGGCGTTCGCCCAGCTCCGGCAGTATGCGCTGGCGCTGGAGAACCCGCCGCTGCTGATCGTCTCCGACCTGCGGCGGTTCCGCATCCGCACCAACTGGACGAACAGCGTCAGTAGAACCTATGAATTCGACCTCGACGACCTCACCGACCGCACGGTCCGTGACCAGCTGAAGTGGGCCTTTTCGGATCCCGAGCGGCTGCGACCTGGCGAGACCCGGCGCGCCCTCACCGAGCGAGCGGCGGCGTCTTTCGCGACGCTCGCACAAGCGTTGCGGGCGCGTGGCCACGCTCCGCCCGTGGTCGCGCACTTCGTCAACCGGCTCGTCTTCTGCATGTTCGCCGACGACGTGGGCCTGCTGCCCGATCACATGTTCACCAGGATGCTGCGACAGGCGCAGCGCACCCCGGAGCAGTTCACCGAGTTGGCGGCCGAGCTCTTCCGAGTGATGGCCGCCGGCGGTCGGGTTGGCTTCGAGGCGGTCGCCTGGTTCAACGGCGGACTGTTCGACGATGGTGCGGCGCTCCCGCTGGAGGCCGCTGACATCGAGACGGTACTAGCAGCTTCGGATCTCGACTGGTCGGAGATTGATCCGTCGATCCTCGGCACGTTGTTCGAGCGCGGGCTCGACCCAGGCAAACGCGTGCAACTCGGCGCGCACTATACCGACCGCGACAAGATCATGCTGCTCGTTGAGCCGGTGGTGATCCGCCCGTGGCTGGCCGAGTGGGACACGGCGAAGGCCGATCTCGCCGCCGCCCTGGACCGAGTGGAAGCCGCCAAGCCCGCCGGCCGCACGAAACGGCTGAACGCGGCCGAGCGGCGGTACCGGGCGTTCCTTAACCGGTTACGCGCGTTCACGGTGCTCGACCCGGCCTGCGGCTCTGGAAACTTCCTCTATCTCGCTCTGCAGGCGCTCAAGGATCTTGAGCATCGGGTGCAGCTCGAGGCGGAAGCGTTGGGCTTCCAGCGGGCGTTTCCAGAAATCGGCCCGGCCAACGTGAAGGGGATCGAGATCAACCCCTACGCCGCCGAGTTGGCCCGCGTCTCGGTCTGGATCGGCGAAATCCAGTGGATGCGGCGTAACGGGTTCTACGAATCACGCGATCCGATCCTCAAGCCGCTCGACACCATCGAATGCCGCGACGCGATCCTGACGCCGGACAGTGCCGAACCGGACTGGCCGAAGGCGGACGTGATCATTGGCAATCCGCCGTTCCTTGGGGGCAACCGCCTGATCGCCAACCTCGGCGAGGACTACGTGTCGAGGATCTTCGGGACCTACGCTGGTCGCGTGCCGGCGACAGCCGATCTGGTCTGCTACTGGTTCGAGAAAGCGGGCAAGCAGATCGCGTCCGGTAAGGCGACACGGGCGGGACTGGTCGCGACGAACTCCATTCGGGGCGGCGCGAATCGGCGGACGCTACAAGCTGCGACCGACACCCGGCGGATCTTCGATGCGTGGAGCGATGAGCCGTGGGTGATCGACGGCGCGGCCGTCAGAGTGTCTTTGGTCTGCTTCTCGCGTAGCGACGACGAATTCGTACAGGAAACGCGACTCGACGGCCAGTCCGTCGACGAGATCCACGCCGATCTAACGGCGGGAACCGACAGTTTCGTTCAGGTCGTCCAGTTAACACGCAATCGAAATGTCTCATTCCGGGGGAACACGAAGAACGGACCCTTCGATGTTTCCGGCGATCTGGCGCGGAAATGGCTTCACCTTCCCGCAAATCCGAACGGGCGGCCCAACGCCGATGTCCTGAAACCATGGATCAACGGCATGGACGTTACCCGGCGCCCGTTGGGTAAGTGGATTGTAGATTTCGGCTGGCGCATGTCGGAAACGGAAGCCGCGCTTTACGAGGAGCCGTTCAGGCACGTGAAGGAACATGTCCATCCGATGCGGCAACAGAATCGGCGCGAAGCTTATCGATGGTATTGGTGGCGGCACGGCGAGGCGAGACCGGGCATGTGGCGTGCGCTCGAAGGCTGTTCTCGATACATCGCTACTTCTATGGTTGCTAAACACCGCTTGTTCACATGGTTCGATTCCCGCATTTGTCCAGATCAGCAAGTGATCGTCATCGCACGCGACGACGACACGACCTTCGGTATCCTGCACAGCCGGTTTCACGAGGTGTGGTCGCTCCGGCTCTGTACGTGGCTCGGCAAAGGCAACGACCCGCGCTACACCCCGACCACCACCTTCGAGACGTTTCCATTCCCGGACGGGCTAACACCGGACATTTCGGCGGCCGATTATGCAGCCGACCCACGCGCCGCCGCCATCGCGGACGCAGCTCAGCGGCTGGTCGAGCTGCGCGATCGGTGGCTCAACCCGCCCGAATGGGTCGAGTGGCTGGACGAGCCGGTTCCAGGCTATCCGACACGTCCGGTGCCTCGCGACGAGGCCGCCGCAACCGCGCTCAAGACACGCACACTGACGAGCCTTTACAACGTTCGCCCGACATGGCTCGCCGACGCGCACGCGGTCCTCGACGCTGCCGTTGCTACCGCCTACGGCTGGCCGACCGACATCTCCGACGACGACGCGCTCGCCGAACTGCTGGCGCTCAACTTGGCGAATGGCCGCTGAAGAACAAACCCACCGAGGAGGTCGACTGGTCGTGTGCCGCTTCGGTTCCGATGCCGTCCAGACCGCCAATCGAACGATCGAGGATGTCTTTTACCAGGTCGTGCCTGCGAACCGCGCTGCCACGGCGGCACCTCGCATCACGGAAGTAGTTACCGTCCAGGACCAAGAAACCAAGGCCTTACACCTGCTTCTTGTTCACCGTCTCGACTATCGACCGCAGGGTGCGTCGCCCGTCGGAGACGTGGCGGTTTTCTCGAAGCCGACCTATGCGGTATTTCGTACGGAGAGGCTCCAGCTAGCAACGCCCGCCTACTACCGCGAACAGAAAGACCTGAGCCCAGGTATCCGCGACGTACGCGACGGCACTCTCACTAAGGACAGCATCCGGTGGGCCAAGACGGTTGTTCAGGCCGGGATGGTGACAAGCTCGCACGTGTCGTTCGTTTCGTCACGCGAACCGTGGGTCTACTGCGCGTCTCACTACCAACTGGACCGAGAGCTGCGCCGATTGAAAGACCACTTCGCCGAGAAGTACGGCTACACGGCGGCAGCCAGGATTCGCGATCCCAACGCCTTCGCCATGTGGTTCGGTATTGACTTCGCGCTGAACCTCAACAAGACGACCGACGTCAAGCTCGGCGCACTCGACAAGATTATTGACTACGCGCGCAGCAGCTCCAACGCGAACCGATGGCCAGGCTCAGGCCAGATCGACACCGTAGTGCACGTCTGCCATGGTCCAGTTCACTATGAGGACAGCTCGGGCTGCATCGCCACGCAGGAAGACTGGTTCGACCCACACGCCGGCCCGCGTGCGTGGTTCACCAAGAAGATGTGCCTCACAAGCCAATGCGAATACCGCTTCGCGGTTTCCACGATCGGCGACCCCGTCAAACCGACACACCACATCGACGGGTCACCGGAGCTACGCGAACTCACCTCTGCCCTATGAGCCCATGGCACTTCGACAACGAAGTTTGGATCGCACGCTTGGCCGGTTGCACTCCTCGAGGACGAGTCGCCTGGCCGCATGTATCGCAAACGGCCGTTTGCGACATACGGGCGAGGGCGCCGCCCTGCGCCACCGTCAGGCCATAGCCCAACCGGTAGTCGCGCCCGTACATTGCGGCTACACCGGTGCCACACAGTTATGGAAACTGCCTTAGAAGCGGAAGCCCCAGGCGACCAGGAACGACCGGGCGGCACGATAGTCACCGGCCGAGGTCGCTTCGCCGAAGCGGTCTCCCTCAATGTACGTGGTTGGGATCCCCAACGCGTCCCGCGGCCCGTCCGCGGCAGGCCGAACGGTCGTGTTGAAGTAGAGCAGTTTGTCGTTGTTGATCAGGTTGTACCACGCGATCTTCAGCCACGGCCGCAGGCTCCGCCAGACTGGGATGTCGTAGTTGAGCGACAGATCGAACCGGCCGGAGCCCTTGTAGAGCTCCAATCCGCGGCCGGCCGAGTAGTACAGCGTGCGCGACGACGGACCGTCGACGTAGCCCAGTTCGTCGAGCATCGCCTGCTGCTCCGGCGTCACGCGGAAGCTGCTCGACGCCAGGCTGTAGTTCTCCGCCGAGTCGTACCGCCAGAACCCGCCGATGGCGAGATCGCCGAGCGATTCCATGCCGAGCGTGTAGATGCCCCAGACGCGCGCCCGGTGCTGCTGGTAGTCGTCGAGGCGGCCCCACGGGTAGAAGCGGTCCGCCGGCGTCACCTCCGGCCAGTCGCCGTAGACCGACGAGACGCCGGGCGCGTTGGTTCCTTCTCCGTCGAAGTTCCCCTCGTTCCGGAGCTGGATCGTCCAGGATCCGTTCAGCAGCAGGTCGTCGAACAACCGGTAGCGCGTCTCGATCTGCAGCCCGTCGTAGTTCCGCTGCAGAACGTCGGGGTCGTCCCCCAAGTCGCCGGGGTTGCGGTAGACCTTGTTCGTGAACGTGCCGTACTCGTCCCCCGTGGCCGGATCGGTGAGCGTGGTCGTCCCCGTCGTCAGGTCCTGGTAGCTCTCCACGAAGCTGCGAGCGCGGCGCCGAACGTAGGTGGTCTGGAAGTACCCGCGCGTCCCGAGCGTCGCGCCGCTCGACAGCGTGAACTCCTCCGTGACGGGTGAATTGAGCCGCTCGTCGGTGAAGACGTTCTGCGTCGGGAAGCGGCCGAGGAACGTGACGTAGTTGGCCGGGTCGAGACCGGGGCAGTCGGCTGCGGTGGCGTTCGGCAGGCCCGGGCACTCGTGGGACGGACCGATGTAGTAGCCGTACAGCAGGCTCGGGTTGCCGACGTTGGTGTTCTCCGCAAACTGCGCCTCGCTGTACTTCCCGGAGTAGTGGCTGTAGGTCGCCTGGATCGAGTAGCGGCCGTCACCCAGCGGGTCGTACGATGCGGCCAGGCGCGGGACGATGGCCCGCGTGTCGACGGTCGTGATGTCGCCCGGCGTCGCCTCGCTCGACACGAGCTCGCCGCGTACGCCGAGATTGAACGAGAGGTGATCGTTCAGGGCCCAGGTGTCGTTGAGGAAGAACGACGTCGTGTTGATGTCGACCCGGGCCCCGCGCGACGGAATCCAGTGCTCGATGAGCGACTCGAAGGTGGAGAACACCGGGATCAGCCGGTTGTTCACGAGGACCGGATCGCCGTTCGCGTCCACCTTGTAGTCCGCATCGAAGACGTAGCCGGTCGACGACTGCGAGTTGCCGCCGGTCAGCGTCGACCGGTAGCTCTCGAAGCCCACCTTGACGTTGTGCGAGCCGAGCGACTCGGTCCCCCGGTACCAGGTGACGTTGCCGGTCACCTGCAGGTTGTTCCGGTCCGCCGGGTCGGTCGCATCGAAGTAGGGCGCGTTGTAGTGCCCCAGCTCCTGCGTCAGGGTGACGAACGGCGAGTGTCCGATGGCGGTCTGATCGCCGCCGCCGCCCCGGAAGCCGAACCGTTTCTGCGACACCTGGGCCTCGGCGAAGACGTTGCGGCTCACGCTGCCGCGGTAGGTTGTCACGTACAGGTCGTTCGGCCGCGTCGCGTCGTTCTGCGTGTCCGGCGTGATGCTGAAACCGAACGTAGGGCTGGCGAATCTTGTCGTCTGGTTCCGCATGTACTGACCGGACAACGTGTGTCCCGACGCGAGCGTTGCCGTCAGCTTGATCTGGTGTCGGTCGTTGTTGTCCCGTTCGCTGTACGAGATGCCGGTCTGGCCAAAGCTATCGCTGTCGGTGATCCGCGCGCGGCGGAACGAGGAGAAGAACCACAGGCGGTCGCGCACAAGCGGTCCGCCGAGCGTCGCCTCGTGCGTCTGGTTCAGGACGTCCTCCCGCTCCACCTCGTTCTCCACCTCGTACGGGTTGAGCCCTTCCCAGGTCGGCTTGTCGTAGTTCGTGCGCCAGCTGCCCGAGAACGCATTGCCACCGCTCTTGGTGATGACGTTGATGACGCCCCCCGAGAACCGCCCGTACTCGGCGGAGATTCCGGAGGTGAGCACCTGCGTCTCCTCGATTGCGTCGGCGACGTAGAGCGCGTTCGACGTGCCGAACAGGTTGTCGTTCGTGTCGACGCCGTCCACCAGGTAGACGTTGTCGTAAGCGAAGGAGCCGTTGATCGCGAGCTGCCCGGCGTTCGGCGTGTTGGTGTTCAGGCCGGGCTGAATCGCGGCGATGGCGAACGGTGTCCGACCCATCGGCAGGGCATTCACTTCGTCGCTCGCCATGTTCGAGGCCGTCTCCGTCGTGTGGACCTCCGCCGGGACGACGCCCATGACCTGGACCGTCTCGGTCACGCCGGCGGGCGCCATGACCGCGTTGACACCGACCTCGCCGCCGAGCGGGACGGTCGCAATCTCCTCCACGGCGCCGAAACCGGAAAACTCGAACACGACCGAGTAGCCCCCCGGCGGCAGCTGCGGCAACGCGTAGTTGCCGTTGATGTCGGTGACGGCGGTCCGTGTCCCCTGCAGGGACGGCGATCCGACCGTGACGGTGACGCCGGGTAACGAGAGCCCCTGCGAGTCGACCGCAGCGCCGCGGATGGTGCCGGTCTGGCGGCCCTGGCCGGCTGCATCGGCCGCCAACGCAAGGGCCAACGCAAGACCGATCCCAGATGCGATCATCCTTGTTGCCATTCCCGAACCCTCCTCCTCCGAAGCGAGCCTAGGCTCTCGGCCTCTGGGTGTCCCTCTGGCTCGCCGACTCACAAAGGCGCTCTATGGGTAGCTCAGCGTGGCTCGGCCCGATTCGCCGCCTCTGCGCCCGTACCGATCGCGGTCCAGAAGCGGCGCGTGGGCGTCCTGCGGACCTTCGCCGACCAGGAGGGCATTGCCCGTCAGGCCGCAGGCCTCGTCAATCAGAGCCGAGGTGGCCGGCCAGTGGGTATCGTCGAGCATGGCGTCGTGCAACGACGCCAGGATGCGCTCGAACACGGGCTACTCGCTCGTGTCCGGCAAGACCACACTGGTCATGCAGTTGCAATCATCGAGAACGAGTCGCCTGGTCGCATGTGTCGTAAACGGTCGTTTGCGACACACGGGCGAGAGCCGAGGCGGTTGGTGACCGCTGTTTACAAAAGGTTCCGAGTGGCATCACGGTCCAGAGCGCTCCGACCTGTTCCTCCCCCACAACGACCTGTCTGGTCCGGTTCCGGAGGAGTTGGGACAGCTGTCCAATCTGCGTATTCTGGAAGTACATGTCACCTGGGCTCCAGGACCGAGGTCGAAACGACCGCAAGCGACTCCGTAAGACAGGTCCACTCCACGTGCGGCGACGACAAGCACGCGGCGTATATATAGTTGCCCGCGACCGAAGGAGCCTCGAATGTCGTCTCGAACGTCGCCGACGTTCCAGCCGCGATCGTCGGGAAGAGGTGCGGACCGAACCAGTCCAACTCGCCCGCCGAATCGCGGGTCACGAAGAGCAGTTGGCCAGCACCCGATGGCAGCATCCCGCGGTTGCGCACGACCCCCGTGATCGTGACCTCCGCACTCGCCAGCGCCGAGTATGTCGAGAGCGACATTGAGAACTGCAGATCGACAACGCCGACTTCGACCGTCACCGTCTCTGAGCAGTTGTTCTCTGTCAACGTCTCGCCCGGCGCGAACGAAACGCACGCCCGGTAGGAGTACGATCCCCCAGTCGAGGGGAGCTTGAAAGAGGTCGACACCGGCGCTCGCCCGTTCGACTCCAGGTACGGTACCGACGCCGGCACCCCGACCGACGACGAGCAACCGGTCGGAGACACCCGGCACCACATCACCGCGGTCTCCGGCGTGTAGCCCGTAAAAATCCCCAGGTTCTCGACGACGGCGCTCAGGCGCACCAACGCTCCCGGTACCGCCTGGAGCCGGTTCGCCTGGAGTCCCTTCACGACCAGATCCGGAGCCTTACGGACCATCCGGTTGGCCAGATCGTGTGCGAACTCGCGATGAGTGCGGGCCGCGTCCGCTGGACCCACCCTCGCCGCTTCCGCGGCATCGCTATAGGACGACCGACTCGTTGTTCCATACACGCCTAGCCAATCACCCAGCCAGGACTGGTCCGGGTTGGAGAACCGCATCACGGTAGGGCAGTACACCTCCGCATCGGCGCATTGGTTGCCGTACGCCATCATCGTTCTCCAGCGGTGCTCGTACAGGGCGCCTGAATTCAAGCCGAGCTGGTTGACGTAGCCGTAGGCGTACGCCGACGGAAAGTCGGTGAAGCATGGCGTCTCCGTGTCCGTGTCGCACTCCTCGTCGTACTCCACGTAGCGATCGTGATTAACGCCGCTGTTGTGCCCGATCTCGTGCGCGAAGGTGTCGGATCCGCAGTGGAGATGTGACACCCCGAAGTTGCCGGTCAGCTTCGCTATACCGCACACGCGCGTGGGGGTGGACGGGGATGGCCCGCTCACGATCAAGTGCACCAGATCCGCCGAGTACTTCTCGCGCGTGGCATGAATGGCGTCCAGGCAACCGTCATCTTCTTCGGAGAGACAGTCGATCGCCTGCTTGGCGACGGAGCTGTCCTCGCTGTCCTCACCCTCGGTGTAGGAGACCTGCTCTCGCAGCACCAGGTTCAGCCGGTGCTGAATGTCGCTCCGCAAATACGCCCCGTTGGTGTCCGCAATCCACACGTCGATTAAGGTGTTGATCTGGTCCGTGCCGCCAGCGTCCCGTTGCGCCGCCGTCGTGTAGAAGACCGCGATGTCGACGCGGCCTGGATCGTCGACGAACGCCGCTGGTGCCGGATCCGCCTCCACCAACGAGCGTGGAACGAGCGGCGGAGCACCCTCCGGTAATCCGGCCCGGTTGACCTCTCGGATGGAGTACTGCCCCGAGCCCTCGCTTCGGATCATGTACACCCGCCCCAGAGTCCGCACCACCCCGCTCACCACGTCACCGTTCACCGCCACCGCCACCGACCCCATCGGGTCGTCGGCAACGCCGCCCGACCACGAGTACCCCGACGCCGTGAGATCCAGCGACTCGACCAGCGACTCGACCACGACGTTCTCGAAGAGATTCAACCGCAAGACCGGAAGTGCCGCGCCGCGTTCGAGCACGGCGGTGAGCGGCGCAAACGCCTCGAAATCAATGCCGACCAGCCGCGCCCGGACGACAAGCGGATCCCCGGTCAGCGAACGGGCCGCCAGGCCTACGAATTCCGACCCGGCCGCACCGACCGGCAGGAACATCCCGAAATCTCCCGGAACATCCTGGGCGACCGCCGGCAATGCCGGCGCGAGAACCGCCAGAAGAACGGGCACGACGAACAGACGAAGGCGAACGAAACGAGCGCTGCGAAACTGCATAAAAGTCCTCCCTCGGATCGACGCCCTGGGAGCCGTCCGCCTTTTGATGATGTGTCGTAACAGCCGCCGACTCGGCACCGTCGTGGATCCGTTGCCGCAGAATGCGGTCCGTCACCTCGCCGATGCCGTCACCCGATAACTGGTGCTGACTCGGAGCCGTCCGCCTTATGTGTCATAAACGGTCGTTTGCGATACACCGGCCAGGGCGCCGTCAGACGGGCGCCGCGGTGTGTCGTATCCCGTGTCTCATTCTATGTCTTGCAGACGTTAAGAGCGTGGGCCAGTGCCGTGCTCCGAACGCGCCTGCGGAATGCACGGGGCAACCTCGAGCCCGATACGAGGGCAGAGACGGTGCTCCGGTCCTGGACAGCCGACGAGGCTTATTGGCTGAAGATGTCGTTTTTCAGCCTTTGGTATTCCGGCGTCTCTGCCGTCACCAGAGGTGCGAGCACGTCGCGCATGAAGGAATGCTTGGATTCACCTGCGCGTGGTAGCTCCAATTGGATGCTTGCCGCCTGATGCACCGCTTGGGCGGCCGGCTTGAGATCGTCGGTCGCGCACTTGACACCGAGCCGAGCCAGAGCGTTGTCTCTGGCCGTTTTGATCACGGCAAAGCAGTCAGGCCTGCCATGACTGTTGCAGAGTTTCGACAGCACGCCATCTGAGAGCAGCATCGATTCGATGTTCCTGTCTCCGGACATGACGCAAACGCCTTCGGCGCGCTTGACCTTGATCTCCTCCAGCGTCAAGGCGTCTCGATCCCGAAACCGCACTATTGACGTGCCGCCGACAATTCGCTCCAGGACAGGAAGAAGGTCGCGCATGCGCTTCTCGACCGTCGTCGCAGGACCGACAGAGACGAAGCGGGTCCGCGGAAACTCCAGCGCGAAGATCCTATTGTAGCAGGACTCGTCAAACGCTGGATCATCATCTTGCGTCGAACCTTCGCAGAGGACAAGGCGGTCGGGCGCCAGAAGTTCCGCCATGTCGTCCAAGGCTACGGCATAGTGCCGCGACCAGAAACTGTGATCCGGATCCGCTGGTTCGATGATCTGCGGTTCATCGTAGTTCCGAGACTCACCGTCGGGACGGAAGCCCATGTCCAGAAAGGCAACGTGTTCCGGGTGATCGGCGCGGATTTCCTGAGCCGTCCTTACCATTCCGATGGAGTGAGTGGCGAGCCAAAGCTGAGAGTTGTCCGGCACCAACCGGTACAACTCCTTCAGGAGTGCGCCTTGTAGTTTCGTGCTTAGATGTGCTTCTGGTTCGTCAACGCAATAGAGAGAGTTGTTGAACGCGGCCTTGTTCACGACAACGTCCAGCAGTAGATCGAAAGCCGCCTTTTCTCCGGCCGACAGGTGTTCGTAAAGGAAGTTTCGCGATGTCCCCTTGGTGAACGTGAACGTACCGATGTCCTGGTCCGAAACGAGGTCATCGAGGCGCATGTCTTCAAATACGATCTCCATCGATATTTGGAGGTCGCCGATTATTTCCGCGATGATGTCGTCGGTCGCCAACCCACGTGTCATCGCCTTGCCCAGAAAACGCCAGCTGATCCTCTGATAGTTGTTCTGTACGGTCTGATCGGTGTCAATCAGCCGGCGGACTGCGTGCCTGTCAAGAACATCCGGTTGCTGTTTAAGCGTCGAGCCTTTGACGAATGGGTCGTGCCTATACGCAGAACGAACGTAGAGGCTCTTCTTTATGTCCTCCGCTGAGACGGGGTTGCCACCATGGAACTCCAAGCGCACTTCGTCGTCGTGCTCCGCAACGTCCTCCAATGTCCTCCGACGGTAGTACCTCTTCAATTCGTCGCTCATCCCGAAGATTTGCTCGACCTTGAGCTGCCTTTGGAATGCGTCGAACAGGGAGGACTTGCCGCAGCCGTTCGGCCCCAAAAGGACAATGAGCTTCGCGTCTGGAGACAGGTTATGAATCGTGCAATCGACGAATCGTTTGAAGTTCTTAATTTGGGCTGACTTTAGTCTCAAAAGAAGTGTTCTCCGCACCGTTACAGGCAGCCTCGCGGCGAACACGAGACATTAACGACTATCCCACGAGGCGCAGTTGCGACGGCGCGATGCGCGGCGGCGAGGGTGAGAGCACGAGCGCCCCTGTGACCCGCGCCGCCTCCCACCATCGTTGCCGGTTCGGCGCGCGGTGTTCGCGCCGAACAGCAGCGCCATGGTCGGTTCGTCGATCAGCATTGCATCTCGTCCTCCTTAATACCCATCCGTGTGCGGCTCAGACGTGCAGTAGACGCACTTCGAGATTATGGAAGCCACCGAACTCGTGCGCCGAGGCGCTCGGACTTGCCCGTCTCGTGCCGGTCGAGGGACTCGGCCAGCGCTCTGGACACACGTGGATCTGGCGAACGCCGCCTAGGAGGTGAGCTTCATCCGCTCAGCCCGTCGCGCCTTGGCCGCAGCAATCCTCGGCGCGTTTTTTTTCTCGCGTGCCAGCGTGCTGTTGAGGATATCGATCACCTTCTGGTGGTCCGCGATCTCTCGCCGCTCAGTGAGTAAGCCAAAGTGCTTCGCGGCCATCTCGATGTAGCGGTGGCGTGGCCGGAGCACGTACGTCACGTCGCCTTCCGGGGACACCTTGGCATGGTCGAGCCAAGCCGCTTCCTCAGCCGTCAGTTCCCTCGGTTTCTTCGGCGTGCCGTCCTTATGCACAAGCTGGCGCGGGTCGCGGTACACCTGCCGACGAATCTCCTCAAGGATACCCTCGGCGGTCATCTTGGCGGTCTTGCGGATCTCAGCCTCGGCCTCCACGACGAGCTGCTGGACATCATCCCTCGCGAGGAACTGGGAGGCCGTCACATTGGCCGTGCGCTTGGAATACCCCGTGGCCCTAGCGGCACGAGCGCCGTTGTGGTCGATCACGTACTCCGCGACGAATCGCTTGTGGCGGGCAAGGGTGGCCGCCCTGATCGTGCGAGGTCGCCGCTTCGTCTTCGTCCGCTTTGCGCTGGTGGCGCTCACCATCTCCATGTCGTCCACTCCACAAAAAAAAGAGCCCGGCCCTTCGCCCCCGCGTGGGGCCAAGAGAACCGGGCTCGTGTGTGACGGTCGCCCGCTCTGACGGCTTCTGAATCTGAGCGTAATTGTGCCCTATTTCGGCTGTAAGGTCTCTCGTGGGGTCACACGGACGAGGTTAGGGGGTGTTAAGTCGTCGGGCCGCCTCGTGCTTCCGTGAGACTTACGTTGCACGTCGACGTGCAACTGCGACGAGTCTCACATGGTCGTCTCGGTGCCCGCCCGAGCTGGCCAGAGGACACGGCAGCCAAGGGAGAGCATCCTACCAGAGCCCGAGAGCTTTCCCTCGGGCGTCCAGGGCGCGGAGATCCTCCTGAGACCTGCGCACCCGGGCGCGCATCTCACGCATCTCTCGCGAGTACGCCCCGTGCTTCCAGCGGGCGCGTCGACTTCGGGCTAGGCCGGTGGCGGTGGTCGGGCCCGTGCTCTTTCCCCCGTGCAGCCGACAGCGGCGCCGGCCGCGCATGGCGGGGCACTGACACGGAGTCTTCCGGCGGGTCAGGGCGCCACAGCGGGGGGCCGCCATCCAATCGCCCGGAGGATTGCCGTGTTTCAACCAACCGCGTCGCTGTTCATGGACTTCATTGGCCATTTTTTGCTCTCCCTCCCCTCCGTGCCCCCCCCTCGATCCGACCCGCCACGACCGCCTGCCCGCCGTCGCCCACATGCACCTGCTGGTGCTGCACCACAACCCGTTGCATGCCCTTGGTCTTCAGCTTCTGCAGCGTCAGACACCCCGACTGATACGCGTCAATCAAGCGGGCCGCGGCGTTGGTCAGCCGGGCCACTTCACGGGGCGGGAGCCGCGGGGTCGCGCTCTGCTCCAGGAGGCGCATGGCGGCGAAATGGACCGCCGCCAGTTGGTGACACAACATCTTCTCGAGCGAATTGGCGGCCTGGGCACTGGCTGCGGCGTCGACGGCGGGCTCTAACACCTCCGCCGCCAGCGCGGCCGACATGCGTTGCCCGGAGGCCCCGACACTGATGGAGGTGGGGTGCTCGAGGGTCTCGATGAGCCAGGCGTGGTCCCCGGCGTCACGCTCATCCGCCTGGTTCTCCCACGTCACGGCTTCACCCGCACGCACGGTAACCGGGTGGGCGGGTCGCAGGCTCTGGCGGGCGTGACCGCGCGCACCCCGGGCATTGGCGGCGTACACCGCGTCGTCGCCCACCTCGGTGCGCGGCATCGCGTCGGCCACGGCAGCTTCCTGGAAGGCTTGAATGGCCTGCTCCCCGCGGCGGCTAAACGGCGCTCGCCGAGACCTGCTCGTCGGCATGGCGTGATACCGCCTCCTCTCTGGATCCCGTCGGCAGGGCCGCACGGGCCGGATCCATCGCCGCTCTCTCGTGTGATTGCCGCGGCGCCTCGCCAGACTGCCGAGGGTCGTCGGCATATAGGGCCACACACGGTCTGTCGGACACCCGCGGGCGATAGCGAATCAGCGTGTCCGACAATTCCACGTCGCCCACCCGGGCCGCCTCCTTCGTCGCGTAAAGCACCGCCCCCCGTGCCGTGTCCACTGGCGTCACGCGGATGAACCCATTGCGCTGTCTCCACATCGCTTCTGGCGCCGGTCCCAGGTGGTCGGGTGCTCCCACCAGCAGCACATGCGCGTGCCAGAGACCGGCCCTTCCTCGCTCGACGGCCACCAGCCAGGCGACCGGACGGCGCACGACCCAAGCGACGCGGTGGCACCAGCCCACCGCCTCTCGCATCGCGGTCTGCCGACCCACCGGGAAGATCCGGTGAGGGTCGAACGTCAGCGTCACCATGAACTGCCAGGGGACACGCCCCAGGAACTGGCCCCATGCGTCAACGAGCCTGTCTCGGCGTAACCGACGGCCACGAGACGCTGGCTGTTCGGGCGTGGCCTCGGAGACGCCCGTGGGAGCTTCCTCGCGTGCCGTCTTGCGTACGCCTGGCCGCCATCTACCCCTGTTGGGCCCGGGCCTGCTACTTGCCGCCGCCAGCCCCTGCTTCCTTCCCATAATCGTTCTCTCTGTCTGCATAAGCACACACCTCTCCTCCATCAAGTAGGTGGCCGCCTCACGCCGCGGAGACCCGCTGAGCGTGAGGGACGAGGCAATTCGCCTTCGCGGCTCCTGCGCCGCGGCCACAAGAAGGGCAGTCCAGTCGGCACCTGCCGACAGGTTCTCGGCGTATCCAGGAGCCAAATGGCCCATGTAATGGCAGCCCGTTCAAACTGCCAGACTTGCGCCTGCGCGTCTCTCGGGTGGTGTCCGCAGGCCGCGCGAGAAGGTGCCACGGGAACCGCAGGTTCGCCGCATGGCGAGACTTTGTGGGATTGGGTGGCCGTGGAGCGAGGGGTCGTGTCACGCCGCCTCCTGGAGTACCCAGTTGCGAAACGCGTCCCGGATGGCCAAGTAGACCACCCAATCCTCAACGCTCTGTCGGATGTCATCCCCCACGGGGAAGAAGAACGTTGTGAAGGTCTTGCTGCACTTCGTCCTCACCTCACGGGCATCCTGGTAGACGCTCCGCGCCGCAAGGTCAACATGCCTCAGTTTCATCGATGCGATGGCGCCGTCTCGTGCCCCGGTCAGGAGCGTGAACGCCACAATCGTGCGATTGCGCCGCTCGATTTCTGGGCCATTCGGCATGGTCGCGATGACATGCTTCATCTGCTCGATGGTCGGGAACGCCTTCTCCCGCTTCGCGGTCGCAACTCGGACCTCCTTTTCTGACAGATTGAAGTAATTGGAATCCGAGTAGCTGAGACGGCGGCGATACCCCGGTTGCCCCGCCAACCAGTGGAAGAACCGCTTGAGGTGCGCCAGAGTGGAGTGGAGCGTCGCCTTGCTCAACTTCTTGCCCTCCTTCTGACTTCGCTGCTCTGCCAGGCGCCGTTTGAACGCGATTGCCTGCTCGACGTGAAACGCCCCGAAGTCTCGGTGCCCGGTCGATAGCTCGAAGCGAGACAGCGCCATGGCTGCGGCATCCACGCTCACCTCGCTGTAGCGGTCCGCCTCCTTGAGGTAAGCGAAGTACCGGTGCTTGATCCGCTCGTTGTTGGGGTTGTGAATTGCCATAGTCGTTCCTCACCCGTTGAAGTCACTGTTCACGATGGGTGCTGAGGTGCCGCCTAGTCGCGTCGGGGCGGAAGCCTCCTGCATCGCCGTGGACTGCACGTGAGGGTGCACTTGCTGGCTAGCGAGGTGGAGGCATTCGAGGAGTTGGGCTAAGCGAATGATCGCTCGGTGCTGCGCGGCCGCCACCCAGTGCTGAGCACGGCCGTGGCGGGGGCTCGGTCGACGTGGTCGGGCGGTCGGTTCGCAGCCTTCGCACGTGGTGGCCCTACAAGGCGCGTCCGTGCCGCTGGAGGCAATATCGCGGGCCGGACCTGAGGAAGGAACGAGCCTGCTCATCCGGCTCTCCTGCGTCCGTGTCCCGAGACAGCCGGCAATTCAACAACGAATTTCCGCTTATCGATCACTCCCTGGACGGAATCGACCCGGACATAGCCGGGGCGCCCGAACGGCGTCGGCCGACGGCGCTCGCCAATGGCGACCTGGACTGGGCGCGTCCGGGTGGAGGTGGTTCCGCGGCGCCGTTGATACGTGGTCGAGTGCCGCAGGTTGTAGAGGTGGCCGTTGGAGATGCCGGCCAGGCGTTCGAACCGGCGGTCGCCAAAGCGATGGTAGGCGCGCGCACAGAGCTTGCGCGTGGCCGGCCCGGACAAGGTGCCGTGGAGCCGGTCGAGCTCGGCGAGAAGCCCGATGTCGATGCTCGTGTAGCGGCGGGGGAACGGCCGTCGGGGCGCCCCGCGGCGGTCGGCGATGCTCCCGGTGACCGGGGGTGTCAGAAATTTTGTGTGTGAGCTATTGCCGTTAGTTAGTCCCCCAGCCTGAATCGATCGCCGAACTGAATCGCGAATTGTACCCTGGCCGCCGCCCAGGCGACCGGGGGATTCTTCCACTTCGCCGTGAGATGGCGCAAGGCCAGCCAGATGAGTTTCGTGGCGGCCTCGTCGCTCGGGAAATGCCCTTTGTTCCGGATGCTCTTGCGCACGCCGCTGTGCAGGCTCTCGATCGCGTTCGTCGTGTACACGATCTTCCGCACGGCCGCGGGGAAAGCGAAGAACGGAATGATCCGGTCCCAGTGGCGCTGCCAGCTCTGGACCACGGTCGGGAAACGCCGTCCCCACTCGCCGCCTTCGAATGCGCCCAGCGCCTGTTCGGCCGTCGCGGCATCGTCGGCCTGGTAGACCGGCTTCAGAGCCTGAACCAAGGGCTTGCGGTCCTTCCAGGCCGCCAGGCGGATCGAATTCCGGATCAGGTGCACGATGCAGGTCTGCACGATCGTGTCCGGGAACACGGCGGTGATCGCGTCGGGAAATCCCTGCAGCCCATCAACGACGGCGAGCAGAATATCCTGCACTCCGCGGGCCTTGAGGTCGTTCATCACGCGCAGCCAGAACTTGGCGCCTTCGGTCTGCTCGATCCACAGGCCGAGGATGTCCTTGTGCCCGGAACACCGCACGCCGATGGCCAGGTATACGGCCTTGTTGCGTACCAGGCCCTCGTCACGGATCTTGACCCGCAGCGCATCGAAGTACACGATCGCGTAGGTCGACTCCAGCGGCCGCGCCTGCCACGCTCGAACTTCGTCGATGACCGAATCCGTCACCACCGAAACGAGGTCCGGCGAAATCGCGATGCCGTAGAGCTCGCCGACATGCGCCTGGATGTCGCGCGTGCTCATCCCCCGGGCATACAACGCGACGATCTTGTCGTCGAACCCCGGAAATCTTCGTTGATACTTCCGGATCAGGGCGGGATCGAAGCGGCCGTGTCGGTCTCGGGGAATCGACAGCACCAGCTCGCCGTCGTCGCTGAGTACCGTCTTCCGGCTCGAGCCGTTTCGATGGTTGCCGCCGTCCTGCTCGGTCTCCCCACCGAGATGCACGTCCATCTCGGCGTTCAGCATCCGTTCGGCCAACGCCCTCTTCAGATCCCCTACCAGTCCGTCGGAGCGCAACACCGTCGCGGCGTCTTGCCCCTCCAGTAGTTCATCCAGCAGCTCGGCGCTAAACCTGGTCTCTTGCTTCTCCTTCGCCATACTCGCTCCTTCCCCTTTCGGGAGTCAGCATGGCTCACAAACACAAAATTACTGACAGGCTCCGGTGACCCGATGCTGGGCCAACAACCGGGTGAGTTGGGCGCGCGACAGCCCGGTCACCTTGGCCAGAAAACATCGGAGCAGACCCTTCTCAGCCTTCCCTTGGTGGACATAGTCGAACCGGCCCAGGGTCTGCTCGATGAACCCATAGGCCGCAGCTCGAGTCGCCACGACCAGGTCGACCTCCTGGTTGCCCTCAAGGAACTCCCGAACGTGCTGCAAGGTCCGTAGCCGGTCGGTGTGGAGCGTCACGATCATCCTCCGATGATCCACGACCCAGCTCCCCTTCAGGCTCATGTGTCGTTGGAAACAATCCCCCCTTCAGGCTCATGTCTCATTGGAAGAGACTGCCTACGCCCGCTCGGACCTGTTCGAGCGGCGGCGGCGGCTCATGGACGATTGGGCCGCCTACCTCACCGGCGAACGCCGACCGGAGGAGTCGTCGCCGCGCTGATACCGTACCGACGGTGGGGACTGGACCCGAGCTAGGCGGCGACGATCACGCCCGACATCTCGGGAGTGTGACCGAAAACACGGGGTTTCCCCCTCATAGCCACCCGCTGCATCACAGCTTGCTCGTGGAGCACGGGATTATCACGGCGCAGGAGCGGGAGGGGATGGACCGGGTGCTGAACGCCGCCGCACTGACCTACGTGGCGGCTGCAGTCAGTACGCTGCTGACGCTCCTGTACTTCCTCTGGCGGACGGGCCTGCTCGGCGGACGGCGCTGAGCCGCACGCGACCTTGGACGATGCTCGTACAGCGGAAACACTCCTCATGCAGTGGCAGTGGTGGAGGCGGCGGGAGTCGAACCCGTTCGACCGTGTTTCGGTAACTGACTGACGACGCGTAGTTTGTGGTCTAACACGTTCGACGTCAAGCGTTTGTTGGCAGCCGTCGAGTCTACTGGAATCCAGCTGAGTCCCCTCGAATCGACCCGGTTCGTGGAGAAAATAGTGGAGGAGGCGGGAACCTGTTCCCGATCCGCCTGGCGGCGGGTGCAGGTCCCGCCTCCTCCACAGGACCATGACGGTCAGTCCAGCTCGCATCGGAGTCGAGCGACTTGGCGACATTAATCTGGTCGAAGGTGCCGTCTGGACGCACCACACCTGTCGTCACAGATGATACGCTGCGCCAGCCTTGGCGTGTCTGGCACCCCTGCGAGCACCGAATCAGCCCGCTGAGTGCGCCCCTTAGCTGCATCAGCCGAATAGTGCAGGCGATACCTTGGCGACCTTCGACCGTCTCGTGGTCGCGGGAGACGCCAGAAGGCCCACAGACCCCGAATAAACCATCCGGGGGGGGTGGTACTCACCGGAGGTACGGGAGCGTGCGGTTCGGATGGTGCTGGAGCACGAGCGCGAGCATGACTCGCAGTGGTCCCCCATCCGGTCGATTGCGGCGAAGATCGGCTGCTCGTCGGAGACGCTCCGTCATTGGGTGCGGGCGGTGGAACGTGACACCGGCCGCCGTCCGGGCTTGACGACGGACGAGCGCCAGCGTAGCTTGAATCATGAACTCGGATGAGATATTGTCAAGAGTGGTGGATCCGCGATTAGCGTGATCAGGCGGCTTTCTTCCGATCCTCCTCGGTGTTTGGTTCCTGCTGCACTCCGTCGATGAAGACCACACCAGCCCGCACGAGCGGCAGCAGGTGTGCGGCATTGAGTCGCCGCCACCGCCGCTGGGCCATGTCGAGCCACTGGTAAGCCATCAGTAGGCCCTTGGTGCGAGAGCCGGCCCCCTTGGTGACCCGTTGCCGCAAGCGGACCGTGGCGAACGGCGATTCGATGACGTTCGTGGTCCGGAGAGGCATCCAGTGTTCGGCCGGACAGGCGAAGAAGGTCAGGAGCGCCTCCCGGTCGGTCGCCAGGCACGCGGCCGCTTTCGGCTACTTCGCCTCGTACTCCGCGACGACGGTGTCGCGGTGGTCCTCGGCCTGCTCGCGCGTCTCCGCCGCCAGGATGTCGTGCAGCGCGCGCTTGGCCGTGGGCTGGAGACGTTTCGGGAGCGTGTCCAGGACAGTTCCCAGCGTGTGGAACCAGTCGCGTTGCTCGGCCGTCTGGGGCCACACGTCCCGGACGGCGCTCCAGCACCCCAGGGCCCCATCGCCAACCGCGACCACGGGCGCCTCGAGCCCGCGGCGCGGCAGCCCTCGCCACCGCTCCGCCCAGCTCTCGGCACTTTCGCGGTACCCGTCCTCGAGCGCGACGAGCTCCTTCGTCCCGTCGGCGCGCGCGCCGATGACCACCAGCGTGCACAGGCGGTCGTCCTCCAGCCGGATGTTGCAGTGAATCCCGTCGACCCAGACATCGACGTAGTCCCGATCGGCCAGGTCGCGCTGCCGGCACTGCCGATACTCGTCTTCCCAGACCGCGGTCAGCCGCGCGATGTGGGTCGCGCTCAGCCCGGCCGCGTCGTCTCCCAGCAGCCCGGGCAGCGCTTCGCGGAAGTCGCCCGTGGACACCCCGCGGAGAGAGAGAAGCGGCAGCACCTCGGCCACCTGGGGGGACCGGCGCATGTAGGGCGGAAGGATCCGGCTGGTGACCCGCTCGCGCTGGCCCGTGGCATCGACCCGTTTGTCGTGCACCCGCGGCGCGCGCACCTCCACGGTGCCCGCCCCACACGTGACCTTCCGGGCCTCGGCCTGACCGTGGCGGACCACCCGCCGCCGCCCGCGCGCGTCGCGAGCCTCCTGGGAGGCGTCCACATACTGGGCCCCCTCGACCTGCAGGGCGGCCATCAGCATCCGCCGAGCACCCGCCCGGGCCACGTCGTCCAGCGTCGGAGTCGCGGGCGTTTCTTCCGTTTCCGTCGTCGTGTCGAGTACCTTCAGCATGGGTGGCGTCTCCTGTCACCGGCCTGCCAGCCGGCGTCTCACGTTGATTACGCGAAAGGATACGCCGCCTTCTTCACGCGCCCGATCCACAACTTTGGGTTATATCTCGATGTATTAGCTTAGTCGCCGTAGGTACGCAGGTGTGGGGATGGCATTGGTTTACCCCAGGCCCAGGAAAAGGCCGCGCCCTCAACGCCTTTACTTTCAATTGGTTGTCGAGAGCGTGATCTTTGGACTGTTTTGGTCATCATCGTGCGCAGCTCTCATTGAGAAAAAAAGAGGGGAACCGCCATGAGGCAGACACATCCAAAAGTGCTCGGGGTTGGAAGCGACCTAGAGGGGTGACCGGTAATGACCATGCCTTCAGAAAATCCGAAAGAGAACCCGATCAATTTCCCGCCGGATCGTCGCTTCCGCATTTGGATTCGGCCGTCAGTGATGGTGCTGTTCCTCGTACTCATTTTGCTCCCGGTCGCCGTGGCCTGGATCCACTATCTGGCCGTCGGACTGCCCGAGGTTCCGGTCATCCCACAGCAGCCTCCCGAGTTAGCGAACGACCGGGACGGCTTCCCGGCCTGGCTCCGTATCACGCACTACGTCAACTTCCTTTTCATTATCCTGCTCCTCCGCAGCGGACTATCCATTCTGATGGACCATCCTCGACTCTATTGGAACGTTCACTGCACGCCCGGATCGGAGTGGATGCGATTCACCCCAGTCGAGGTCCCCACGAATCGTCTCTTTACGGCGAAGGACGACGCCCGTTACATTTCGCCCTGGCTCGCTCTGCCCGGCTACCGACATACCATTGGTACGGCCCGGCACTGGCACTTGCTTTGTGCCTTGTTCTGGTTCCTCAACGGGCTGGCTTTCGTGGTGTTGCTCTTCGGCAACGACCAGTGGAAGGGCCTAGTGCCGGCATCCTGGCAAATCGTTCCGGACGCCTGGGCGGTCTTCGTGCACGACGCCACCTTTCACATGCCGGTCAAGCCGGATGGCTACAGTTACAATGCCCTCCAGCAACTTTCTTACTTCACTGCGGTCTTTGTCATGGCTTCGCTCATGGCAGTGACGGGCTTGGCCATGTCGCCGACAATTGACAACCGGTTTCCCTGGTATCCGAAGATGTTCGGCGGCCGCCAGTCGGCGCGGTCCATTCACTTCCTGCTTACGCTGGGCTACGTCGGGTTCCTAGTCATGCACGTAACGATGGTGGTTGCTACCGGGTTTGCCCGGAACATGAACAATATCGTTATGGGGACCGACGACGCCAACTTGATCGGGTTGTTCCTCGGCCTGGTTGGCATTGGTTCGGTCGTGGCTATCTGCTATCTCGCCAACTGGACGTCCTGGAAACATCCCCGCGCCTTGCAGTACCTCGTAAGATATATTCATGACTTCATGAGGCTCTTGTTCTTCAGCCACATGGCGCCGAGCGCCCAGTTCGCGAAAGAGGACATCTCCCCATTCCTTTGGCCCAACGGCAAGATGCCCGCCAGCGAGGAATGGCAGTCGCTCGCCGCCAACGATTTCAAGGATTTTCGGCTCAAGGTCTACGGGCTGGTCGAGAACCCGATCGAACTTTCGCTGGAGGAAATGAAGGCCCTAGGTAAAAAGGAGCAGATTACGATGCACCACTGCATCCAGGGCTGGTCAGGCATTGCCCAGTGGAGCGGCTTGCCGCTAGCGACGCTGGCCGAGCTGGTCAGGCCCAAGCCAGAGGCGAAGGTTGCGGTCTTCCGGTCCTTCGGCGAGGGGTTGTACGGCGGCGAGTACTATGACACGCAACAGCTGGAAAACGCCTTGCAGACCCAGTGTATCCTGGCCTACGAGATGAACTACGAGCCACTCGCCCCGCTCTACGGGGCACCATTACGGCTGCGGGTGGAGAACCAGCTCGGCTACAAAATGGTCAAGTGGGTTAAAGCCATCGAGTTCGTCGCCAGCGAGAAGCAGGTTGGCAAAGGGCACGGCGGCAAGAATGAGGACGACGAGTTCTTCGACCTGGAACCGGACATCTAACAGGAATGACTGAGGACCCTAGCAGCCTGTGGTTAAAGGGCCGAAAGGGATCGACACGACTGATCCCGCGTACTACACTCCCGCATGGCCATGAGTCGACGTAAGGACCGGGCACGGACACCCGGATTGTGGATCGCGACGAACGCGTTGCCGGTTACGGGCGGGCATCCGTTCTATCAGCGGCTAAATCAGGTCCTGGACACGCACGCGTTCGACGCGTGCGTCGAGGCGCAGTGCGCCCCGTTCTACGCCGCGACGGTCGGCCGTCCCAGTCTGCTGCCGGGGACCTATTTCCGGCTGCTCTTGATCGGGTACTTCGAGGGCATCGATTCGGAGCGTGGGATCGCCTGGCGGACTGCCGACTCGCTGGCGCTGCGCGGCTTTCTCGGGTTGGGCCTCGATGAGGCGACACCCGAGCACTCGACGATCTCCCGGACGCGGCGGCTGATCGACCTCGAGACGCACCGGGCGGTCTTCACGTGGATCCTGCAGGTGCTGGCGACGGCCGATCGCGTGAAGGGCAAGACGATCGGGATCGATGCCACGACCCTCGAAGCCAATGCCGCCTTGCGGAGCATCGTGCGCCGCGACTCCGGCGAGACGTATCAGGAGTTCTTGACGCGGCTCGCACAGGCCTCGGGCATCGAGACGCCGACACGGGCGGACTTAGCGCGCCTTGATCGCAAGCGCCCGAAGAAGGGCTGCAATGCCGACTGGCGGCATCCACACGACCCTGATGCGCGGATCACGAAAATGAAGGACGGGCGTACGCATCTGGCCCACAAGGCTGAGCACGCCGTCGACCTGGAGACTGGGGCGATCGTGGGCGTGACGGTGCAGGGCGCCGATCAGGGCGATACGACGACGATCGCGGAGACGGTCACCACGACGGCCGAAGAGCTCGAAGCCGTGGCGGTGGCGACCGACGGGCACACGGCGATCATCGACGAAGTCGTGGCCGACAAGGGATACCACAGTAATCAGACGCTGGTGGATCTCGCGACACTCGACCTGCGGACCTATATCGCGGAGCCCGATCGCGGCCGGCGCAACTGGACGCACCAGGCGGCGGCGCGCGACGCGGTGTACGCGAATCGTCGACGCATCCGGGGCGTGCGTGGGTTGGCCTTGTCGCGTCGACGGAGTGAGTATCTCGAACGACCGAATGCGCATCTCTCTGAAACCGGTGGGATGCGGCGCACGCATCTGCGAGGGCACACCAACATCCTGAAACGTTTACTCGTCCATATCGGCGGCTTCAATCTGGGCCTCTTGATGCGGTCGCTCGTCGGCGTCGGCACGCCGCGGAGCCTGCAGGGCCACCTGGCGACGATTGTGGCGCTCGTCATCGCGCTGTGGACGCGCGTGGAGCGCCGCTGGCGCGACCACCACACGCCATCCGACGATCAGGCGTCCGTTTTTACGCCGAATCATCGTTTCGAGCTGCTACCTGTTGGCGCGTCAGAAGGCGACCTTTAACCACGGGCTGCTATGGGATCCAAGGAGCCGATCGGCGACAAACCGACGCCAACCGTGTCGAGCCATGAAGGGCGGCGTTCCCGAGTCGGTCGGCTACGCTTGCCCTACCTTCTTGGCCATTACCCTGCCCGTCTCGTTTGGGCGGCGTTCCTGTTCGTCAATGGCTTTCTGACAATTGGTTTATTGGCCTCCTTCGCCATGACTTCGGGAACCCCGTTGATTTTTCCGTCGCTGGGGCCGACGGCGTTCTTACTGTTCCGGAATCCGATGCAGCCGGCCGCATGTCCCCGAAACACGTTATGCGGCCACGCTGTTGGGATCCTCTGTGGCTATGCTTCGCTTTGGCTGATGGGCTTGACTCACGATTTGCCGACAATAGTGGAAGGCGTTCTTGCGGAGCGCGTGTTGTGTGCGGCACTTTCCCTGGCCGCGACAGGCACCCTCATGGTCTTGCTGGACATCTGGCATCCACCGGCGGGCGCCACCACACTCATCATCGCGTTGGGGATCATCACTCGGCCCTACCACTTGTTGATTGTCGAAGCGGCAGTTGCGATACTGGTCCTTCAGGCACTGATCATCAACAGACTGGCAGGCATCGAGTACCCTGTCTGGGCTGCCGCTGCTCGTGATGGACAGCGCGATCCCGTTGCAGAGGGGGCGGAAGAGGGGGAGTGAAAAAGGGGACATTCAAGGTTTCTAAGGGCTAACGAAAGCGTTGCAGCAGACGCTGGCCCGCCCCGACGGAGTCCTGGTAGGTGAAGCCTATTAGCGTTTACTAGTGGACTGTATCGATCATTTCTAGAGTTATGCAATGCGCCGACTTGGATCCGCATACGCCCAGCGAACGGGTTTCGCGCGTTCGTTGTACTTGGTGATGAACCGACGCAGCTTCCGTGCGAGATCGGTCACGGAGGTGAAGATGCCGCGGCCCAGAAGGTCCCGCTTCACCTTGGCGAACCAGAGCTCCACTTGATTGAGCCACGACGCGTAGGTGGGGGTGTAGTGGAGCGCCACGTTCGGGTGCGCCTCGAGGAAGGCCATGACCTTCGCCGTCTTATGAGCCGAGAGGTTGTCGGCGATGATGTGAATCTCGCGATGACGCCGCTGCGAGGCCACGATCTGGTCCAAGAAGCTCACGAATTCGTCGCTGGTGTGCCGCTCCGCCGTTTTACCCAGGATGGCCCCGGTCTGGGTTTCCAAGGCCGCATACAGCGAGAGCGTGCCATGGCGGACGTACTCGAACCCGTGTCGCTCCGCGCGGCCCGGGGAGAGCGGCAGAATGGGGTCGCGTCGATCGAGAGCTTGAATCGCGGTCTTTTCATCGACACAGAACACAGCCGCATGCTGCGGCGGATCCAGGTACAGCCCGATGATTTCGGCCGCCTTCTCCTCGAAGTTCGGATCCGTCGATCGGAGATAGCGTTCCAAGCGGTGGGGCTGCAGGCCGGCCCGCTTCCACGCACGCGCGACAATCGTGTGCGGGACGTCGAGCTTGTTGGCCAGGCGCCGCGTGGACCAATGGGTCGTGCCGTCGGCCGGCGGCTTCCGTGTCCAGTTCAAGATCCGCGCCTCCAGCTGTGGCGTCAGCACGCGCGCTTTCGAGCCGCGATGGCGACCACGCAAGCCGGCCACACCGTCGGCGAGATACCGCGCTTTCCACGTGGCGATCGTCTGCGCGGTGCAGTCGACCCGCTCGCTGATGGTCGAGTACGAGTAGCCGTCAGCCAGCAACAGGATGATTCGTGCGCGTCGCGCTTCGTCGGCACGCCCACGATACGAACGGGCCAGTGCCTCAAGCGCGATCCGTGATTCGTGAGACAACGTCAATTGCGTCGAAGTCGGAACGGGACATACTACTACTCTATAAATGATTAGTACAGTCCACTAGTCGGCATTGGCGGATTTACTCATCCGGCGCGCTGTTATTTCACTGCTTATCACTGCTCTTTCGGTTCTACAAAGTTAACCGTTACCAATGTGGGAACAGCTTCCGGGGATGTCCCACTGACTGTTGAAAATTGACGCGGCGGCTCCTCACTGCTCGTGATACACGAGTGGTGGGCAACCCGAGGCGACACGCCTCACAGCAAAGGAGCCGCCATGAAGAAGTCTCGCACAGTCCGTCCCGCCGCTGGTGTTGAATCTCCGCCCCCGCGTCGCCTGCCCCTCGTCGAGCTGCTGATCGATACCGAGGCGGAGCTGTTCGAGCTCGCGGTGCGGTCAGGGTTACAGGTCTTGGACGCCATGCTCGAAGACGATCGGACCGCGATCTGTGGCCCGCGGTACGCGCACCAGGCCGACCGTACGGCGGCCCGGGCCGGGACGGTGGCCAGTGAGGTCGTCCTCGGCGGGCGCAAGGTGGCAATCCGGCGTCCCCGGGTCCGCGCGGCCCGCCAGGAAGTACCGCTGCCGACTTTCCAGACGATGGCCCAGACCGATCCCCTGCGGCGCCGCACTGTCGAGCAGCTGTTGGTCGGTGTCAGCACCCGGGGCTATGCTCGGAGTCTGGAGCCGCTCCCGGCCGACGTCCCCAGCCGTAGCGTGAGTAAGAGCGCCGTCAGCCGCCGGTTTGTCGCCAAGACCGCCGCGCAACTGGCCGCGTGGCAGGCGACGCCCCTCGAGAACCTGGATCTGGTCGGCCTCGTCCTCGACGGTGTCCACATCGGCGAGCACTGTCTGGTCGTCGCCTTGGGGGTCGGCGCCGACGGCACGAAGCACGCCCTCGGGCTCTGGGAAGGCTCGACGGAGAACGCGACCGTCTGTCAGAGCCTGCTGGCCAACCTCCAGAGCCGTGGCCTGCGCACCGATCGGAGTGTGCTGGTGATGCTCGATGGGTCGAAGGCGCTGCGGGCGGCGGTGACTGCGGTGTTCGGCCGCGCCGCCGTGGTGCAGCGCTGCCAAGTCCACAAGACCCGCAACATCCTCGACCATTTACCGGCGCGCCAGCGGCCCTGGGTGCAGGCCATCCTGCGGCGGGCCTATCAGCACGAGGACGTGAAGACCGCGATGCGGTTGCTACGGAACCTCGCCCGCCGCCTCGACCGGGAACATCCGTGCGCGGCGGCCAGTGTGCGGGAAGGGCTCGAAGAGACCGTGACCGTGCTCACGCTCGGCCTCGCTCCCCGTCTCCAGCGCTCGCTGGCCACCACCAACGCCGCCGAGAGCCTCATCAGCCGGACCCGCCACGTCAAACGCAACGTCAAGCGCTGGCGGGGCGGCCAGATGATGCTGCGCTGGGTCGCCGCGGGTGTGCTCGAAGCAGCCAAAGGGTTCCGGCGCCTGAAGGGACATGCGGATATGCCGCAGCTCGTCGCGGCCCTCCGCGCCCGAGATCACCGTCTCGGCCTCGGAGACTCCAGGGAGGCGCAGCACGTCGCTTAGAATGTCACCCGAGTCGCCGCCGAGTTTCAACAGCGGCCGGGACATCCCCCCCAAGCGCTGGACAATAGGTTATTGACAGCATATGTTCTTAATACCATATTATAGGGGTGAGCTGGGTTGTTGAGATTGGCGACGAGTTTGAGCTGGAGTTCGACGCGCTCCATGAGGACGTGCGGGCGGAGATTCTGGCGTTGTCACACCTTCTGCAGCAATTCGGACCGCAATTGGGGCGGCCTCGGGTTGACACGCTGAACAACTCACGCCACGCGAATATGAAGGAGCTCCGGTTCAGTGCGGCGGATGGCGAATGGAGAGTGGCCTTCGCTTTCGACACGAGGCGCAAGGCTATCTTGCTTGTTGCGGGGGAGAAATCGGGGGGCAGCGAACAGCGCTTCTACCGTGGGCTGATCCGCAAAGCCGATGCGCGTTTCGATGCGCATCTGGCCCGTTTGCAGAAGGAAAGGACGTCATCATGACTGTGAACGTAGACGACAAAATCAGGAAACTGACCGCCGCTCAGCGCAAGAAGGTCGAGACCCGGACGGCGGAGCTGATTGCCGAGGAAATGACCCTGCGCGAGCTTCGCAAGGCCCGGAAGCTCACGCAGGTACGCATGGCGAAGCAGCTGGGGATCACCCAGGACAGCGTTTCGCGGCTTGAGAAGCGCAGCGACCTTCTGCTGTCCACGCTGAGGAAGACGGTCGAGGCGATGGGGGGGAACTTGTCGCTGGTCGCGGAGTTCCCCGACCGTGCGCCGGTCGTGCTGTCCGGCATTGCCGCGGATGACCCGCGTGCCTGATGTCGAGCTGGTGTCGGTGCTGGCCGTTGTGACACCGCTCGAATGGTGGTCGAAGATACAACCCTACGCACGGCTCTGGGTGTGAGGTTGAGCGGCCGGGGACATGAGTGACAGATCAGTCCAGGGACATGGGTAACACATGGTGGGTGTTACCACGCCGGTTCGGTGGCCGTCTGGGCGCTGTGATGAGTCCCGCGCGATCCAATAGGTCGCAGACCGTGCTCCGGGCTGGAAGCGTCCAGGTGGGCTGTCGGGTCGCCACCACCTTCAGCAGCTTCTTGGCGCCCCAGGTCGGATGGTGTCGCCGCACCTCCAGCAGGGCCGCGATGATCGCCGGGGGCGTCCGGTGCGGACAATGCGCCGGCCGCCGTGACCGATCGACCAGCTCGGCCGGTCCCCCGATCTCATAGCGCTCGATCCACTTATAGGCGGTCTTCCGACTGATGCCGTAGCGTCGCGCCAGCTCCGCGATGTCGAACACGGCGCGCTGGTACTCCGCGTTGCATTGCACGCGTTGATCCATGAGTAACGTCTCCTGCCACGGCATCGAGCACCCCAGCTCGAGTGTGGCTGAATGTGTTACCCATGTCCCTGGACGATTCTGCTACCTTTCTCCCCGGACCGCACCCATGCGCGATCGTCTGACGCACGACTACTTCGGCGTGGATCTCGGGCTGGTGTGGACAACGGTCGAACAGGAACTGCCGCGGCTGAAGGCCGCCGTCGAGACCTTGCTGACGCTCGGTTGAACCCGTCGGTTGGTGCGCGGCGAGGGTGCGGTCCGGGGAGAAGGGTAACAGAAGAGTCCGGGGACATGGGTAACACATTCAGCCACACTCGAGCCGAGGTGCTCGATGCCGTGGCAGGAGACGTTACTCATGGACCAACGCGTGCAGTTCATCGCCGACTACCAGCGCGATGTGTTCGACGTCGCGGAGCTGGCGCGACGCTACGGCATCAGTCGGAAGACCGCCTATAAATGGATCGAGCGCTATGAGGTCGGGGGACCAGCCGGGCTGGTCGATCGGTCACGGCGGCCGGCGCATTGTCCGCACCGGACGCCCCCGCCGATCATCGCGGCCCTGCTGGACGTGCGCCGCCACCATCCGACCTGGGGCGCCAAGAAACTCCTGAAGATCGTGGCCACGCGGCACCCGACGTGGACACTCCCGGCCCGGAGTACGGTCTGTGATCTACTGGATCGCGCCGGTCTCATCACGGGGTCGCGGCGGCGGCCGGTGCCCGCACACCCGGGTCGGCCGCTGATCCCGATGACGGCCCCCAACGGGACCTGGACCGCGGACTTCAAAGGGCAGTTCAAAACCCGCGACGGGGTGTATTGCTATCCGTTGACGATCGTCGATGGCTTCAGTCGGTACTTGCTGACCTGTCACGGCCTGCTCTCGACCGCGATCGTTACGGCTCGCCCGCTCTTCCTCCGCCTCTTCCAAGAGTACGGCTTGCCGGGGATCATCCGGACCGACAATGGCGTGCCCTTCGCCACTACCGCGCTCGGGCGCCTGTCCACGTTGTCCGTCTGGTGGATTCGGCTCGGGATCCTCCCGGAACTGATCGCCCCCGCGTCCCCGCAGCAGAACGGGCGCCATGAGCGGATGCATCGGACGCTGAAAGCCGAGGCCACGCGTCCCCCGAGCGCCAATCTGCGCGCCCAACAGATCCGGTTCAATCGGTTTCGTCACGAGTACAACGACGAACGCCCGCACGAAGCATTGGACCAAGAAACGCCTGGCTCCGTCTACCAGCCGTCACCGCGGACGCTGCCGCGCACGCTCGCGCCCGTGGAATACCCCGGCCACTTCGAAGTCCGCCTCGTCAGTCGCAACAGCGGCATCCGGTGGAAGAAGCGCTGGGTCTGCGTGACGCACACGCTGGCGGGCGAGTACGTCGGACTGGAAGAAGTCGACGATGGGCTCTGGGACGTATACTTCGGGCCAGTGAAGCTCGGACGGATGAACGAACGCATCCTCCGCATTGAAGATCACAAAGGCCGCACCGTCAGGAGAGGACCGGCCGGGACGACCACGGAGCCCGCCAAGAACGCGCGCTCCTCCGCTCTCACACGGCGTGGTAACACCCACCAAGTGTTACCCATGTCCCCGGACTGATCTGTCACTCATGTCCCCGGCCGCTCAGAGTGTGCTGACGGCGACGGAGTCACTGTACCTGTTTTGTACCTGGACCTCGGCTTTTGAGCGTTTCTCGCGTATCTGGCGTTTTGGTTTTCCTAAAGTATTAGGAAATCTGGACTTCTGGACGGACCGACTCCCGCCGCCCCCACCAGTCTAGTTACCACCACGCCACCGTGTTGACGATCGCCAGCGACAGCTACCGGCTCAAGGCCCCCACACGCCACCAGGCATCCCGCACGCCACAGGAGGTGCCACGGCAATAGCGCTCATCGGGACGTGGCCTCCCGTCGCTCAGCTCCGTCCGGCCACGTCCCGATGACCACGACAACTCAACAATGGAGGGTCCTTTTCAGGTTGCCATTTCCATGTACAGAGAAGGCCGCGGCGGGGAGCGGTCCCGCCGCGGCGTTTCGTGCGTCAGGCGGCGTCGTCGGCGTCGTCCTGCGGGTTGCGGAATTCGATTGCGTTCTGCAACTCGTAGATCCGCGTGTTGGCGAGGTCCGCGACCTTCGCGACCGTCAGCAGGTCATCGCGGCCGAATGCGGGAGTGCGATCCCAGGTGGAGCCGCGGCGGAACAGGCGGGTGATGTGGACGCTGTAGAACACGCCTTCGTCCGTGGGGGTGTTCTGCCAGATGGTGGCGGTTATCCTGCCGACTCGGATCTCCGCGACGGGCTTGCCGTTGGTGTTGTTTGCCATTTCGTTTCTCCTGTCCGTTGTGGGCGTGATTGCCCTTCCGCTCATCTAAAGCGCTTTTCATGACCGTGTGGCGGCCGCGTACCCGCAGTGCCGAACATAGTTGCGGCATTCGTCAGGGCTGAAGTGCGCCAAGCACTCGCCGAGGAACGGCCAGAGCGTCTCGGTGCTGCGACAGCGAGCGGTGCGAACGAGGGCCTTGAGCTTCGCGAAGCAGAGCTCGATGGGATTGAGGTCCGGGCTGTAGGGTGGCAAGTACCAGAGGGTGGCCCCGGCGGCCTGGATGGCGCGTTGGATGCCGGCGACCTTGTGGGCCCCGAGATTGTCGGCAATGACGATGTCGCCGGGCTGCAGGGTCGGCACCAGGATCTGTTCGATGTAGGCGCGGAAGCTCTCGCCATCGATCGCGCCGTCGAAGACCCCCGGTGCGGTCAGCCCCGTGACCCGCAACGCGGCGAGAAACGTGCTGGTCTGCCAGCGCCCGCAGGGGGCGTGGTCGTGGACGCGCGCGCCGCGCGGTGCCCGGCCGTACCGCCGAAGCAGATTGGTGGTGATGCCGGTGTCGTCCAGAAACACGAGGTGGGCGACATCCCAGGTCGGCGCCGCCGCGTGCCACGCGACCCGCGCGGCCGCGACGTCAGGCCGATCGTGTTCGGACGGGCGGACCGTGTTTTTTAACGGTCAGGCCGAGGGCCCGCACGGCGCGCCAGACCGTCGGCACACTCGCGGGCGTGGCGAGGGCGTCCTTCAGCTCAGCCAGCGTGCGATCCGGGTGCGCCGCAATCAGCGCGGCCAAGGTGTGTAGGTGCGGCTCAAGCATGCCGCGCCGTCCATGTCGCTGGACGCGAGGCGCCACCTCGCCCGTGTCGCGCCGCCGCTGTTTCAGTAGCCGCACCCACGACCCGCTCACGCGGTACTTCGCCGCCACCTCGGCCGCCGTCATCCCGGCATCGCTGTCGAGGAGCGCCCGCTCTCGCAGATCCATCGAATAGGCACGCATCGGGCCTCCTGCATCGGTGCGCGCAGAAGTACCACGACCGCCCCAGGTAGTACAAGGCCTATTTGAAAAGCGCTTTAGAGCTGGCGGAAGGGGATGAGGGACCTGGACAGGAGGCCGTGCGGGAGCGGTGGCAGGAGGCACAGGAGCGCGGTGGCAACGGACGTGACAGGGACCGAAGGTCAGCGGAGCGTCCTGGCGCGGTGCGGTGCGCGCTACCCGACTGCCGCCGCGGAGCGGGGCTGATGGCAGACAACATGAGGCGAGATGGGCGGGGTCGTGTCGGTGGATAGGTGGCGCTAGATGCAGAGTCATGGCGGCGGTTGGGAGTGTAGGCCGTCCGGGTGTGGAGCGTAGTCGGGGGCGTTGGGATCACGCTCCCGCGTTCGGCCGCGTAGCGGCGGGTGCCGCTGTCCGCCGGCCACGCGTACGCGTCGCTGGCCGACGCGCGATCGTCGTTCGGTGACAACGGCAGTCGTGGCGATGGTGCCCCGCAGCGCGGATCAGCGCGTGGTCGTCTCTGCGGTTCACGATCTCACGCCGTCCACAGAGGGTCTTCAACGCCCTCGGACATCTGATTGCGAACGAGAGATGCGATGAGGGGAAGCTATGACATGTGCAGCTGTAAGCTGTTGCTATAGAATGAGTTACATCGTCTCTATGGCAGAGGACCAGTTGTCCATGAGCCGTCGCCGCCGCGCGAACAGGTCCGAGCGGGCGTAGGCCGCCTCGACCTTGTTGCCGACGGCATGGGCGAGCGCCGCCTCGATGACCTCGCGCGGATGGTCCGTCTCCTCGGCCGCCCAGTCGCGGAAACTGGAACGGAACCCGTGTGGGACGGCCGCAATGCCGCACCGTGCGAGCAGCAGGCGCAGTTGCTTGAGATCCAACCGCCGGCCGCTCCGGCTGGGGAACACGAGCGGGCCGTCGCCGAGCGCCCGGGCGACGGCAAGGATCGCCAGCGCGCGCCCGCACAGAGGCACCCGGTGCTCGCGCTTCATCTTCATCCGCGTGGCCGGGATGGTCCACACGTGTTCTGTCGTGTCCATCTCGTCCCACGCGGCGAAGCGGACCTCGCCCGACCGCGCGGCCGTCAGCACCAGAAACTCGAACGCTAGCATGACGGCCGGATTCGCGCCCGACGCCCGCACGGTGGCGAGCGCCGCGGCGACCTCCCGGTGTGGCAACGCCCGCATGTGCTGCACGATGTTGCGCTGGGGACCGAGCACCGGCCCGACCCGGTCGGATGGGTTGTCGTTGCGCAGGTTCATCGCGATGGCCCACTCCAGCACGGTGTGGATCCGCTGCTTGACGGCCTTGGCGATGACCGGCTTGGTGTGCCAGATGGGGGTGAGGATCGCGAGCACATCGGCGCTGGCCACCTCCGAGATCGGCCGCCGGCCGATGCGCGGGAACGCGTAGCGTTCCAGGCTGCCTCGCCACGCCTGCGCCTGCTCAGGGGTCTTCCAGCCAGCCCGCTTCTGGTCGATCACCGCGGTCGCGGCCTCGGCGAAGGTGGGCAGCCCTTGGACGCGGCGCTTGTCGGCCAGGGGGTCGCCGCCCGAGCGGGCGAGCTTGCGGTTGGCCACGGCCTGCTCGCGGGCCTCGGCGAGCGCGACGAGGGCGACACTGCCGAGGCCGAGTTCGCAGCGCCGGCCGCCGATGACGAGGCGCTGGATCCAGCTGCGGGCGCCGGTCGGCTGCACGTAAAGGTAGAGGCCGTTGCCGTCGATGTGGTGACCCGGCGGGGCGGTGCGGACGAAGGCGGGCGCGAGCGCCTGGTGGGGATGGCGGCCTCGGCGCTTGGTTCGACGGCGTGTAGGGGCGGTCTCTGTCTCTGTATTCATCCACGCATTATATATGAGATTGCAATGGATTCCGCAAGACCGTCTGACCGGCCAATGCTGCCGAAGTGAGTAATAAATGATTATTATCCGGTACTTTATGTATGTCTTTGTACTGACACGGACCACAGTTGACGAGTGATAGTCCGTGGTTATCTGCGACGAATACCAAGCCTTCGCCAGCGTCGGCGAGGACGACCCGAGCGGCGACGAGAAAGCGTTTGCCCTCACCCGGCAGTGCCGGGTGATCCCCATCGTCGCCACGCAATCCATCAGCTCGCTGCGGTCGGTGTTGGGCAGTTCCGAAGCGTGGCGGACGCTCCTGCAGACGCTCCGCACCCGCATCTTTTTGAGCTTGAGCGACGAGGCCAGCGCCGAGATCGCCTCGAAGCTCTGTGGGCAGGTCCGCAAGCTCAAAGCCACCTACGCCATCAACGAAACCTCGCGGCAGAGCGGGATCAATTTTCTGTCCGCCCAGGCCGGCGGCGGGCGCGGCAGCGTCGGGGCGAGCAAGAGTTTCACTGACCACCGCGAGGCGGTATTTCAGCCGCGCGACTTCGCGCTCCTCGGCAACTGTCAGGCGATCTGTCTCCCCTACGACGGCGTGCAGTCCCTTCCGCCCCGGCGCGTGTACCTCAAGCCCCACTATCTGCCGGCGGATCTCCCGTATTGGCCCGCGAAACGGACCGGCCAGCTATGACCGGCGACGGGCTGGATCTGCTGACACCGTTTTTGCCTGGCCTAAAGCGCTTTTCAAATAGGCCTTGTACTACCTGGGGCAGTCGTGGTACTTCTGCGCGCACCGATGCAGGAGGCCCGATGCGTGCCTATTCGATGGATCTGCGAGAGCGGGCGCTCCTCGACAGCGATGCCGGGATGACGGCGGCCGAGGTGGCGGCGAAGTACCGCGTGAGCGGGTCGTGGGTGCGGCTACTGAAACAGCGGCGGCGCGACACGGGCGAGGTGGCGCCTCGCGTCCAGCGACATGGACGGCGCGGCATGCTTGAGCCGCACCTACACACCTTGGCCGCGCTGATTGCGGCGCACCCGGATCGCACGCTGGCTGAGCTGAAGGACGCCCTCGCCACGCCCGCGAGTGTGCCGACGGTCTGGCGCGCCGTGCGGGCCCTCGGCCTGACCGTTAAAAAACACGGTCCGCCCGTCCGAACACGATCGGCCTGACGTCGCGGCCGCGCGGGTCGCGTGGCACGCGGCGGCGCCGACCTGGGATGTCGCCCACCTCGTGTTTCTGGACGAAACCGGCATCACCACCAATCTGCTTCGGCGGTACGGCCGGGCACCGCGCGGCGCGCGCGTCCACGACCACGCCCCCTGCGGGCGCTGGCAGACCAGCACGTTTCTCGCCGCGTTGCGGGTCACGGGGCTGACCGCACCGGGGGTCTTCGACGGCGCGATCGATGGCGAGAGCTTCCGCGCCTACATCGAACAGATCCTGGTGCCGACCCTGCAGCCCGGCGACATCGTCATTGCCGACAATCTCGGGGCCCACAAGGTCGCCGGCATCCAACGCGCCATCCAGGCCGCCGGGGCCACCCTCTGGTACTTGCCACCCTACAGCCCGGACCTCAATCCCATCGAGCTCTGCTTCGCGAAGCTCAAGGCCCTCGTTCGCACCGCTCGCTGTCGCAGCACCGAGACGCTCTGGCCGTTCCTCGGCGAGTGCTTGGCGCACTTCAGCCCTGACGAATGCCGCAACTATGTTCGGCACTGCGGGTACGCGGCCGCCACACGGTCATGAAAAGCGCTTTAGACAATGGCGATTCGTGACCTACCCAGCACCGACGGGCTCCCGGCGTGTGAGGTGGACACCGCCGAGGAACTGACCCAACGCCTCGTGCCGGGCGTGTACGTACGCGCCCCGCGCGCCGTGCTCGACGCGTGCGGGTGGACCGACACCGAGAACGCCGACACGGCGGAGATCGTGGCCGGGGCCGACTGGCGCGATAACGCGTGGATCGCCGAGGGCGGCGAGTAGTCATGCCCCCGATCACGCCGATGCCATCGGCGGCGGCACCCCGTCAGACCGACCTCGACTCTCACCAAGACTGTGCCGCGCGGATCACCGCGCAGTTCGCGCAGGGCGTCGCGCCGTGGCCGCGGCCGGAGACGCCCGCCGCGCGCGCCAGAGAAGGAGCTGAGTGATGGTGTGGGGCCGCAAAAAATCACCACCGGCGGCGGGCAAGCCCAGGTGGAACCAGGACGACTACCACAAAGAGTTTGCCGGCCAGCTCAAAGAGCAGATTGAGCAGGGCGTCGCGCCGTGGCAGAAACCGTGGAAGCCGGGCGAGCGGCGACTGCCGGAAAACCTCCACACCGGCAAGGCGTACCGGGGCGGGAATTCCGTCTACTTGAGCGTGACCCAAGAGGCGAATGGCTACAGCGATAACCGCTGGGCGACCTACAAGCAGATCAAGGAGCTGGATGGGCAGGTCCGCAAGGGCGAGAAAGCGACACAGGTGCTCTTTTACAAGTTCGATGACGAGAAGGAGCAGCCGCAGCCTGGCGCCCCCGACCAGCCGGCCCGCACCCCCGAGGGCACGGCTGAGAAGGAACATACGCGCCCACCGCTGGTGCGCTGCTACGCCGTCTTTAACGTCGAGCAAGCCGACGGGCTGACACTCGACCGCCGCGACGACGACCGCGACAAGGTGCCCGAGTGGGAAGCCCACCAAACCGCCGAGCGGGTGATCCAGGAGAGCGGCGTCCGGGTGAACCATGAACGCGGCGATCGCGCCGTCTACAACCTGCAGAGTGACACCGTGACGCTCCCCGAGCGTGAGCAATTCCCCACGGCGAACGGCTATTACCAGACCGCGTTACACGAACTCGGCCACGCGACGGGCCACCCCTCGCGCATGGACCGCGACACCTTGCAGCACGGCGCGGGGAAATTCGGCAGCACCGAATACGCCCGCGAAGAACTCCGCGCGGAAATGTCCGCGATGATGACGGGTGAACGTGTCGGCGTCGGCCACGACGGGAGCCGTGGCGCGGCGTACGTCAAGGGCTGGCTGAGGGCGCTCGAAGAAGATCCGAAGGAGGTGTACAAGGCGGCGGCAGACGCGCAGAACATTTCCGATTACCTCATGCGTCCCATCCGGGACCGCGAACAGACGACCGAGCAGGAACACCGCGCGGAGGTTGAACAATACTCCCCCGCGCGCAGCCCGCACATCAGCCAGGCGCCGCCGCCGCAGCACAAGAGCCCGAGTCACGAGCGGGAGGCCGGCATCAGCCGGTAGGTCGAGACATGGCTCACCATCTCAGCTCGTCGCGCGGCGCTCGCTCTCGTCTCCCACGCATCACCCACCGCAACCGTCAATCGAACAGTGCCGATCCGCCGGCCGGCGGGGGTCGCCATGTTTGACCGTTTCGATCTGCTCTGGCGAGAGGAACCGACGCCGGCCGAGAAGCCGGCGCGCGACAATGACCAGGCGCGTCAGGTCACGACACAACCAGGCGCACCAGGTCACACCCGTGATCCCGACGACCGGCCCGAGGAATGGCGTGAGAGTCAGGACATCCCGCTGAGCCCAGAGGGACAAGCCGCCTGTGAGCGGGCGCAGGAACGCGCCCGCCACGGTCAGGGCGTTGAGCAAGACACCCCCGCGCCGCGCGAACGGCCCGAGCCGACCGACCACCAGGACCGACAGGCGCGCGCCGCCGGCCGCACATGGACCACAGGCCGCGAATGGACAGACCAGGACCGGCCCGCGCCGACTGAGGCAGAACTCGCCGAGCACACGCGCGAAGCCCGCAACCGCCAGATCGAGATTGACGCGTGGAAGAACGCCGGGGGAAACCGCCAAGAGTACCGCCGCCGTCCCCGCGCGCCCCGGACGCGGCCCGACGCCCAGGCCCGCCCCACCGGCCATCGGCGGGAACACGACGCCCGCGCGCGGGAACCCGAGGCGCGCGATCGCCACCCCGCGCGCCGCACGATCGCCGACCGCAAACGCGAGGCCGTGGCGGACGTGGCGCTGTATCGCGCCGTGTCCTACACCGACCTGTCCGACCAACACTTTGACGGCCACCCCTACGCCACGCGCCGCGCAGTGAATCACCTGGTCCGCGCGGGACTCGTCGAGGAACACGAGGCGCAGGGACCGGAGGGCCACAGCTTCACGGTGTTGACCGCAACCGACCTCGGCCGCGAGGCCGGCCAGCGTGCGGCCGTCGACGCCGGCCACGTCCCCGAACAGCAGACGTGGACCGGCGTGGTGAAACCGGCCGAGCTATCGCACGACACGGCCGTGTACCGCGCCGCGCTGGACGAGCGGGCGCGCCTCGAGGCCGACGGCGGGCGGGTGACCCGCGTCCGCCTTGACGCCGAGCTGAAAGCCTCCGTGGCCACCGCGACCGAGCGGGCACGCGCCGACGGCGGCGACCGCGCGGCCCACGCGGCGAAGCTCGCCGCGGCGGACGACCTCGGGTTACACGTCGTCAATCACGACCAGGTCATGTATCCCGATGCACAGCTCGACATCGAAGACGCCGCCGGCGTGAGCGGGCGCGTGAACGTCGAGATCGTGTCCGACCACTATCACGCGTCGGCCATCGTGGCGAAGGCCGCCGCCGGCTATGCCCTGCACGGCAGCAGCCGATCCGCATCCGCCAACATCGGCCGCACACTTGGCCGCGCGGCGGCGCGCGAAACCGATAGCGGCCCCGGCGGCGGTTCGCCATCCGCCGGCCGCGATGGATCGGTGGAGCTGTAACGATGCAACCGATCACCGTCACCCTTGGGCTGACCGTCACGCTCCTGGCGCTCACCGCGTTGCTGTTCTTACCTGAGGTTGCCTACCTCGCGCCCCATGCGCGCGTCCTGGCGGCGGTCTACTGGCCGCCGCTCACCGCGTACGGCTCGCTGGCCATTCTCACGTTCATGGTCGCGCTCTACACAGGCACACGGGCGGCGGGCTTGGCCGACCTCGGGCGCAAGGTTGATCTCGTGGAACGGTCGATCCGACGTGGGGCCGGCGATCCGGAGCTGGCCGAACAGATGCAGCAGCAAGACCGAGGGGAGTTTCAGGACTGATAGAGCCCGCGAGTGCCGGGCTCGAGATTTGTCTTAAGCCCTCGCGCACCCGCCTTTCGCAAAGGAGAACGCACATGCACCGCAGACCTGCAATCATGGCACTGTCCGCACTCGTCACCGTCCTGCTCCTGAACGCGTCCCTCCTGGCGCAACCGCCCCCCGTCGTGCCCGCCGCCGGGGTGAGCCCGTGGCTCAATGCCGTCGATGTGCTCACAACCGCCTTTACCGGCCCGCTCGCGCGTGGCCTGTCGCTGATTGCGATTGTGATCGGCGGGCTGATGTTCGCCTTCGGTGAAGGCGGTAGCAAGAAGGCCCTCGCGGGGATCATCTTCGGCTTGGGCATGGCGATGGGCGCCGCCAACTTCCTGACCTGGCTCTTTACATGATCTGCGGCGCGCGTGCGTGGCGCGCGTTCCAGGCTCTGTCGGCCCCCCTCACCATGATGGGGGTCGAACGGCGCTGGTTCCTCTTGTCGGCGACGCTCGGCATGGCCATGTGGAACGCGATCAATTCAACCGTCGTCGGCGCCGCCGCCTTCGCCGTGCTGTACGGCGCGGGTTGGTGGGCGTGGCGCACGGACCCGCACATGCTCAGCCTCTTACGTGAGTCGGTCCGCTTCAAGACCCGGTACGACCCGGCGAAGTGGACCGAACAGCCGTGGTACGTCCTCATCACCGAGGCGCGCATACCGCGCCGCTCATCATGACCACCACTGACCTCGACCTTGCCGACCACCACGCGGCCGGTTCCCTGGCCGACGAGCTGCCGTACTGGGGCTGGCTCGCTGACGACCGGACGTGTCTCACCCGGCGCGGCGAGCTGCTGACCCTGGCCCGGCTGTCGCCCACCGTCGTGGATGGTCACACGCCCGAGCAGCTTGACGCCGTGTTGCACCGCTGGCAACGGATGTTGTCAGGCATCGACGCGCGATCGCGGATCTATTTCTACCTGCTCCGCCGGCCCGCGACCTTTCCCCAGGCGGACGGCGGACTGTCGGCGATTGCCGACCTCGGGCAACGGAAGCGGCGCGCGTTCCTTGAAACGCGCATCCAACAGATACACACGTACCTGGCGTGGTGCTTTGACCCCCGCCTCTCGGCGGCGGCACGCGGCCGTAACAATCAGCCGTGGTGGAAGGGCTACGTACAGACGTGGATCACGCGGCACAAGAACCCGAACGAAGCGATCTACTTCCGCGAGCAGATCGAGGCCGCGGCGGCGCGCTTTCGGCAGATGGTCGATGCCAGCCGGACGCTCGTCGCGGACCTCACGCCCCTGCACATCCTCACGGCGCACGAAGGCTCGCGCGTCCTGGCCGAACTGATTAACAAGCCGGGCCGGCCGGCCTGGGAGGGCGCGACCGGCAGCGGCTTGAACTGGCGGCTCGCGCAGAGCGAGCTGGAAGCCGAGCGGCGCTATCTGCGCCTGGACGGCGAGCCCGTGATTCTGTACTCGCTCGTGTCCCCGCCCGGCCGCGCGACCGCCAACCTCTTGAATGACCTGTACCGCCTGGACAGCGTGATGACCGTCTCCCTCGAATGGCGACCGTGGGCGCTCGAGGCGGCGCGCCGCAAGATACGCGGCGCCCAGCGCCACTATTTTTCAAAGCGGTACTCGCTGATGGCGCACCTGCAGGAGACGGAAGGCACCGCGTCGGCGATGGTCGATAGCGCGGCCGAGGTGGAATCCGGCCGCTTGGGCGAGGCCCTGGTGGAACTCGAAACCGAAGGCGTCGCCTACGGCGACCTCGCGCTCACGATCGCCTTGCACGGCGACCTGGCCCACACCGAACGGCTGGACGGCGATCTCCTCCGCATCTTTGCCGCGCACGACGCGAAAGCGATCCGCGAAGGCTACGGCCAGCTCCCCGCGTGGTTTTGCCGCCTGCCGGCGCAGCCGCGCAAGCGGCAGGTCCGCTCCGTGTTTGTGTCGGCCGGCGTGGCGGCGTGCCTGGCGCCGATCTACGGCCCGCCGTGCGGCGACCCGCGCAGCCGGCACCTGGACCGGGCGGCGCTCGCCATTTTGGAAACGCAATGGCACACGCCGTTTTACTACGACCTCTTTCACGGCGACGTCGGCCACACGCTCGTGCTCGGGGCGACCGGCGCGGGGAAAAGTTTCACGCTGAATTTTTTGCTCGTCCAAGCCCTGCAGTACAACCCGCGCGTCCTCATCCTGGACCTCGGGGGCTCGTACCGCTGGCTCACGCGGTTTCTCGGCGGCGGCTATATGGAGCTGTCGCCCGACGACGCGGACGGGCACGGCGGGTGTCGACTCCGACCCTTTGCCCTGCCGGCGTCCGAGCGGACGCTCCACTTTCTCACCGGGTGGGTCACGCGCTTGCTCCGCATCGGCGGCTGGACCGTGACGGGCTCCGACCCGTCCGAAATCCGGGCGCGCATCGACGACCTGTACCACTTTCCCCCGGCGCGGCGCACCATGACCGTCCTCGTCCACTCGCTCCCGTCCGCGATGTGGCCGGCGATGGGGCGCTGGTACGGCGATGGGGCGTGGGGCCGGTACTTCGACAACCAGGCGGACGGGGACGATCTGGACCTGGCCGACTGGCACGTGATCGACCTCGCGGGGGCGGCCGAGCATGAGGACTTGTGTGAGGCGGCGCTCTTTTACTTGTTGGAACGTCTCCGGCTCGCCTTGGAACGGCCCGACGAAGCCGCGCGCGTCAAGCTGATGGTGGTCGATGAAGCGTGGCGCTACCTCCGCGACCCGGCCGTCCTCGCCTATCTGGCTGAGGCCGCGAAAACGTGGCGGAAGAAAAACGCCGCGCTCATCATGGCGACGCAAAGCGCCGTGGACGTGACCGGCACGACCGGGGCCGAGGCGTTGCTCGAATCCATGCCGACGAAGCTCTTTCTCGCCAACCCCGAGTTGCCGGCGAAGGCGGCTGACATCTTCCGACTCAATGACGCGGAAGTCGCGACCATTCGGGGGCTCGTTTCCAAGCAAGAGCTCTATCTCCGTCGTCCGAATCAGGCGGCGACGCTCCGCCTCGACGTCGATCCCGAATCGTACTGGCTGTACACGTCATCGGCGCGCGACAGTGCGCGCCGTGCCGCGGCAGTGGAACAGCACGGCCTCGAGGGGGCGCTCGCCCACCTTGCCGGCGTGCGCTGACAAGGAGAGGCCCATCATGCACGTTTCCCGTCGTTGCGTCGCGGCGCTCGTGTGGCTCTCGTGTGCCGCCCCCGTCGCCCTGGCGCAGACCCAGGACGCCCCCACCGACACGCCCGGCGGCGCGTCCGTCCTCCACGTCGAGGACGTGGCCGATCAGATCATTGCAGTCAACACCCGCGTCCGTCACACAACGGTGATCCAGCTCCCGGCGTCGGAGAACATCCTCGATTTCATCGTCGGCGATTCTGAATACTGGCACCTGACGGGTGCGGCCAATCTCGCCTTTCTGAAACCCATCGGCGAAGGCGTCACCACCAACGTCGCGCTCGTGTGCGAGAGCGGCCGGATCTATGCGTTCCTGGTCACCGAACGGAACGCGCCCCCGCACCTGATGGTGCGCGTCGGCGGGGACGACGCCACCACGCCGGCCGCTGGTCACGTCCCCGCCTTCGTCGCGCGCTCGCAGGTGGCCGAGTATCAACGCATGGCCGAACAGAGCCGCGCGGCCGTGCAGCTCGCGCAGCAACAGGCCGAGGAAGCCATCGCCGCCACGCGCCAACACGCCACCGCCCAGGTCGATCAGTTCCGGCAAACCTACCCGACACAACTCCAGTTCCCGTACGAGCTGGACGACAAGGCGCTCCGCTGGCCGTTTCTCGTACATGGGATGTGGCATGACGGCCAGTTTACGTACGTCCGGTCGACCGCCCAGGAAACCCCCGCGCTCTACGAGAACAAAGACGGGCAACCCTCACTGATCCCATACGACCTCCAGGACGACGGCCTGTTTATTGTGCGCCGGCTCGTCGGGTCTGGCTGGCTCCAGATCGGGCGCGACCGCGCCGGCTGGAAAGTCGACGTCGCAGAGTTGGAATAACCCTCATGGCGAACTGGACCCGACTCACCGCGCCAGCCGCGGGCGCATTTTCAACGACGTGGATCACGCGGATCGGCGTCATCGGGCTCGCCGTCTGTGTCGGCGGCGGGCTGCTGTTTCAAAGCTGCTTTTCGACGACGGGTACTCTCAGCGACCCCGGCGACTCGATCCTGACCGCGGCGGAGGGCGTGGCGGACGGCCGCGCGACCGTGCAACTCGGCGCGCGCGTGCAGGACATCGAGCAACGGACCGCGATCGATGCCGCGGCGGCGGCGCGTCAACAACTGGCCGCCCAGGCGCAGCAGCTGGTCGCCGGGCACGTCACGCCCGCCTTTAATGCGACGACGGGGGAAACCCTCCCCGAGGGGACGGCACCCGTCATCGTGCCGCTGACCGACGACGAGGCGCAGCTCCGGGAAGTGCTGCGCCTGGAAGCCATCGAGCGGCACACGCGGTCGCTGCGCTCGACTCCCGTGGTGTTCTCGTTCCGCCGACCCGATCAGATGGTGTCGACGCCGGCCCCCGCCGTGCCCGCCCAGGCAGACGCGATCGCGCCCGCGCCGGGCGCGTCCCCGACGGCTCCCGTGTCGCTGATGGACACCATTCGCGCCTTGCAAGCCCTGGATGCGCAACAGCCGCCGCTCGACGCAGCCGGGACGCTGTCGGCCGCACTCCAACTCACGCCCCCGCCCGTGTCGCCGTTAGGCGCCTCGCCGACCGGCACCGTCCCGCACGGTGATCCCCTGGCGCCCGCCATCGTGCACTCGCCGAACACCCCCCCTGGATGGGAGCGGCTGTATGAGGGCTCGTTCGTGGAGGCGGTGCTCGTGAATCAACTCAATGGTGACTTTCCCGGCCCGGTCCTCGCGGCCGTGGCCGTGCCCGTCTATTCGGCCGATCGGCAGCGCGTGGTGATCCCGCGCGGCGCGCGCCTCGTCGGCGCCGCGTCCGCCGTGGGCGGACAGGATCAGGAACGGCTCGCCGTGGGGTTTCACCGGCTCATCTTCCCGGATGGTCGATGGGTGCGCTTGCCCTTCCTCGGGTTGAATCAGGTCGGCGAGGGCGCGCTCAAAGACCAGGTGAATCGCCACTACTTGTCGATGTTCGCCGCCGTCGGCGCGGTCGGCATCATCAGCGGCTTGACCGTGCGCGGCTCTGACCCGTACGCCGGCGGGCGGCAAGGGTTTCAGGCCGGTGTCGGGCAAGGGCTCGCGCAAAGCGCGACGGGCATCCTTGATCGCTTTTTGAATCGACTCCCGACCATCACGAGCCGCGCCGGCCACCGGCTGCGCATCTGGCTGACGTCTGATGTCCTTGTGCCCCGGCCGGTGTGATCACCGGGCCGGCGGACCCGCTGGCCCATACCTGCCATCCGGCCGCAGCGCAGCGGAGGACGGCGCAGCCGTTGACACGCCCGGCACGCGACGGCACCCGGGCTTTTCCACCCGTCTTGAGCTGTGCTCGAGACGGCGAAGGAGTGCACCGATGAAGACAACGATCCTCTGGACCATCGTGTTATTCGCCCCGCTCATGTGGACGACGAGCGTACAGGTGATCTTCGGCATCCCCGACGTGGCGGCGCTCGCGCAGCGGGTGACGATCATCGCCAATCAAGGGATTCAGATCGCCAACTCCGTGACGCAAATCAACAAGATGACCGAGCAGTTCGACAAGCTGAAAGCGCAGTACGAACACATCCAGGAGTCCACGCTGGGACACGTGGGCGCGCTCACTGACGCCTTTACCGATCTGACCGCACTGCCGACGCAGCTCGTCGGGGCCGGCCTGGCCTGGCGAGACGACTTTACGGGTCTGAAAACCGCCGCGCTCGTCACGGCGATCGGCGAGTTCAGCACGGACGGCACGAGCCTGACCGACCACTGGCGCGACCGGCTGGCCCTGGCGTCCACCATCACCGAGGCGGACGTGATCGCCGAGTACGCCACGCTGCCCGTCTCCCTCGCCGAGCACGCGGCGGACAACTACCGCCGAGGCAGCGAAGTGGGCGCGCAGCGCGCCGCGCTCAACTACGGCGTCAACGATGCGGCGGCGAACGCGACCGCCACGCTCGTCTCAGCCGGCGAGTCGTACGCGACGCTCAGGGAGCAGACGAATAAGGCCGACACGGCGCTCCGAGAGGCCCAGGTGACGGGCGTGGTGACGACCGGCGAAGTCCTGTCCGCGATGCTCCAGCTGCAAACCTTCCAGGCCACGCAGGCCGCGGCCGACGCACTCGCGGCTGAGGAACGACGGCGCGAACTCGACGCGGCGCGTGTGGCCGGGATCGCCGGCCGCGCCGACGGCCGCGACCGGCTGCGCTTCCGCGTGCAGTAATCCCGGCACTCACGGACGTGTCGCCCATGCCGATCCGCATCGCACTCCTCGTCGCCGCGCTCGTGCTGTGCGCCGTCCCCGCCGCCGCACAGATGCAGATCGATCCGTCCGTCCCGACCAATATCCCGCCCGCGGACCGCGACGATTTCAAAGGGTTTCTCGATACCGTCATGGACGACATCATCGCCACGAACGGGCCAACGGTGCAGAACGCGGGCGAAACGCTCTGGCGGGGGTTGGCCGCGATCGTCGTCGTCTGGACGGGCATCAAGATCGCCATGTCCGGCACGTTCTCGATGTGGTCGATCATCGATCTGGTGATCGGCCTGTGGATCCCGTGGTCCATGCTCCTGTTTTACGACACGCCGATCCCCTTCCCCGGCGGCGGCGGGATGACCTTCCCCGGCATGATTGCCGGCGGCGGGAACTGGCTGATGGCGTTTTTTCTCGCCGACATCGTGACCGCCATGCAAACGGAAATGTCCAACATGGTGAATCAACACATGACGCACATGACCACCGCCTGGAACGGCCTCGGCTGGACGGACGTGGTGATGTCGGGGATGGGGGCGTTCGCCACGCTCGTCGTCGGCAGCGTGATGTCCCTGTGCGTCATGCTCTGTTTGATCGTCCTCTACTGCGTCACCTACGCCTAGGTCATTTGGGCGCAAGTGGCGATGCTGATTCTGACGTTCCTCGGGCCGATGTTTATCCCCTGGCTCGTGTTCGAGCCGATGGCCTTTCTGTTTTGGGGCTGGTTCCGTTCGATGATCACCTTCGCCCTGTACGGCGCGGTGGCCGGGGCGGTGATGCGCGTCTTTGTGAGTATCAGCTTGGGCTACGTGACGACCTTTTCAGAAAACGCCACGCTCACCAATCCGGGGCAGATGATCGGCTGGGTGCTGGTGGTGTTGCCGCTGATGGTGGCGGGCGTGATGTCGGCCCTGAAAGTCGGCGAGCTGGCCGGGATGCTGGTGAGTGGTGGCGGCGGCGGCGGGGCCGGCATGACCGGCGCGCTCATGACCGCCGCGACCGGCGGGAAAGCGGCGCTCGCCGGCAAAGCCGTAGGGAAATAACGATGACCACGAACCAACACACCGAACCGGACAGCGGAAAGACGTACGCCGATATCTGGGGTGAGGCCGTGCACAGCAACCGGCACCTGCGAGTGCTGTCGATGGCCCTGGCTGGCCTCATCGTGTTGCTGGTGGTGATCATTATTCGGCTGTCGTCCGTCGAGCTGCCGAAGCCGATTGTGGTGCGCGTGGATGAGGTGGGCCGGGCTGAGGCGCTGGCCTATGACGCCGTCGAAGCCCAGGCCGATCCGCTCGACCCGACGACCAAGTATTTTCTCAACCGCTTCATCGATGATCACTACAGCCGGCGCAGAGCCACCGTGCAGGTCGCCTGGCCCCGCTCGCTGCGGTTCCTGGCGTCCTCCCTGGCGAATGAAGCCTTCCGCGTCGATGGGGAGAATGTCGCCATGCTCGCCGCGGGCGCGGCCAGCGACGAGCGGCAAGTGGAGCGGGTGTCGCTGCGCATCCAAGCCAACCCGCTCGCCCCGCACGGCGCGGCAGCGGATTTCGACCTGGTACGCATGGTGAACGGCGGCGAAGTGTCGCGCGAACGGTGGACGCTGTCCCTCCAATTCATGTTCCTCGAGGCGGTCGAGCCCGAGCTGATGATCGTCAATCCGATGGGCATCATCATCACGTACATGCGCGGCGACCGCGCGCTGGTGTCCGGATGACCAGCCAGCCGCACACCACCCCGCCCGACGACGCGCCCGCGCGCCTGACGTTCCAGGAGCGGGCGGGCAAGATCGCGGCCCTTGGATGGTCCCCGCGCGATGCTGAATGGATCGCGCTCGTCGCCCTCCATAGCGGCGTCTTTACGCGGTCCCAATGGTGCGCTTTTTTTGGTGAGACGCACGCCGAGCCCGCCCGCCGTTTTGTCCACGCGCTCATCGAGAAGAAGCTCGCCAGTGAGGACGAGCGGGCCACCTTCCCCGGCGGTGCGCGGGCCGTGTTGCTCACCGGGAAAGCGATGTATCGCGCACTTGACATGGCCGACGTACGCCACCGACGCGGCAAGGAAGCCACCGTGCAAGTACTCATGCGCCGGTTGATCTCGCTCGATTACATCATCGAGAGGCCAACCCTCGGATGGCTCCCGACTGAGGAAGAAAAAGTGCAGCGGTTCGAGGCGCTCGGCATCGACCGAGGGACGCTGCCGTACCGCAAATATGGCGCGCCCGACAAGGCACAGCCGCGCTACTTCGCGTTGAAGCTGCCGATTGCCGTGGACGAGCAGGCGGCGACGTTCGTCTACGTCGATCCCGGCCAGAGCACCGATAGCGAGCTGCGCGCCTGGGGCGGCGCGCACGTGCCGTTATGGGCGGCGCTTCGCGCCCGGACTTTCGCCGTGCACGTCGTCGCCGTCGGCATGGGCGCAGAGGCGGCGTCCAAGGCGGCGGCGGTGCTCAAAAACTGGACCCAGGACGGCGACGGGCAGGGCGTGGACGAGCCGGCCGGGCCGACCAAGGCCGAGCCGGAAATCCGTCAAGAACTCGCCAGGATTGAAGCGGCGTTGAGGACGTCGGATCACGTCACGCTCGGCTCGTACGGCGGTTTCCAGAACACCGCGCGCCGACTCATTGAACTGCGCGCCCTCCCCGACGGTACGCCTACCAGGACCACCGCGCGTGGGGCCATCGATCGGTATTCAATATGGAACACGACCCGGCTCATCAGTCCCGAGGCCGCAACCTGACACCGCCCCGTCTTTCGTCTTGTTCGGGGGGCGAGGCCGGGGGCGAGCGATTTGTGATAGCGACAGCGGGGGGGGTATCACAACAGAGGTGGGGGGGGTATCACACCCCACCCTTCCACTTTACGCTGTCGTTGTTCGGGTTTTTCGTCCTAGACCGTGTGACCCGATCCGCGACAGCGGAGAGGGGAAATACGGGAGCGACCCCCCCTTTTCGACCGCTGGCGCGGATCGGCGAGGGGGGGTCGCTCCCGTCGTATGTATCCCTGCGGGAAGGCTCCCCGGCCCGCGCGCGGGCCGGCCGACGACGGCCGACGGCGGGCGCAATGTTTGACCGATTGATCCGCGCGGTGCTTGTCGTCGGCGGCGTCAGTCTGGCCTGCGCGTGGACGCGGCCCGGCATGTTTCCCGAGGCCGACCCCGTGGCGGTGCTCGTCCGCATTCACACGCTGCTGTTCTACCGCGCCGTCGTCGCCTGGTACTACGTGGCGCCGGGCGTGGCCGTGTTCCTCGCCGGCCAATTCCTCATCAGCACGTCACGTATTTGGTTCGCCCGGATGGGCGTCAGTCTCGGGCTCCGCCCCCGCCTTCCCCGCTGGCCACTTTCGCCCACGGCCGACGGGCCGGCGATTGTCGTCGGCGAGGTGCACCACCCGACACGCGCCGAGGAAAGCGCCGCCCCGGAATGGCTCACCATCCCGGAGCGGGGACTCTTTACCGGCGTGGCGATTTTTGGCGCGGTCGGGTCCGGCAAGACCTCCGCCTGTCTGCACCCGTTCGCCCGCCAACTCTTGAGCTGGCAAGCCGGCAATCCCGACCGCCGCGCCGCCGCGCTCATCCTGGAAGTGAAGGGCGATTTTTGTCACGACATCCGGCGGATGCTCATCGAGCTGGACCGGGGCGACGACTACATCGAGCTGAGTCTCGATGGCCGCATCACGTGGAACCCGCTGAGTGCTACCTGGCTCGATTCGTATTCCCTGGCGTACACGGTCGCGTCCCTCTTGAATCAGCTCTTTGGCAAGGGCAAAGAGCCCTTCTGGCAACAGGCCTATACGAATCTCGTCCGCTGGATTATCGAGCTGTACCGCGTGCTGCCCGGTCCCGACGGCGGCGTGGGATGGGTCACGCTTCGAGACGTGTACCACTGCGCCATCGACAAGACGCTCTTTGACGAAAAAATCAAGGAAGCGAAGAAGTTCGCCGAGAGCCGCAGTACGCCGTGGGTGACGATCGGGCTCACCGAGTCTCTGGCCTATCCCGACGCGCTGCTCCAGTTCGATTGTAAGGCGGACCCGTCGAACATCGACCGGCTCCGAACGCCCGCCACCGAGGACGCGATCGCGTTCCTGACACAGCATAAGATCCCGCATCAGCGCCACCGCACCGAGGACGCCAAGACGACCGATCTCCGGCTCCGCGTGGAAGCCGTCACCCGCTGGTACAACCACGACTGGAACACCCTCGACACCAAGATCCGCACGAGCATTGTGGAGGGGGTGTCGGTGTTCCTGTCGATGTTCGACTTGCCCGACGTGGCGCGCGTGTTCTGCCCCGCCGCGCCGGTTCCCGTCCGGCGCGAACGCGGCACGCGCCCGGCCCCCAAGAAGCCCACGGGCGAGGCCGCGGCCGACGAAGCGCCGCCCACCGAGCGGCCGACCTTGGCCGGCACCTTGCCGCCCCTCGATACGCTCATCGAGCGCGGCAAGGTGCTGGCCTTGAACATGCCCGCCGGCACCAATCCGGCGCTCGCCCGCGCCGTCGGCGTCATGCTCAAAAATGCGTGGCTCCAATCGCTCCTACGACGACCGGCGAAGATGAAAGACGAGCCCGGCCGCTACTTCCGTCCCGCCGTCTTTATCTGCGACGAGTATCAAGCCTTTGCCAGTGTCGGCGAGGACGATCCGAGCGGCGACGAGAAAGCCTTTGCGCTCACCCGGCAGTGCCGGGTGATCCCCATCGTCGCCACCCAATCCATCAGCTCCCTGCGGTCCGTGCTTGGGAGCGGCGAGGCCTGGCGGACACTCTTACAGACGCTCCGCACCCGCATCTTTTTATCGCTCAGCGACGAGGCTAGCGCGGAGATGGCCTCGAAGCTCTGCGGGCAGGTGGCGAAAATCAAAAGCAGCTACACCATCAACGAATCGAGCCGGCAGGCCGGCATCAGTTTACTGTCCGCCCAGGCCGGCGGCGGCAAGGGGAGCGTCGGCGCGAGCAAGAGCTTTCAAGAGCGCCGCGAGGCGCTCTTTCAGCCGCGCGACTTCGCGCTCCTCGGGAACTGCCAAGCGATCTGTTTGCCGTACGACGGCGTGCAATCCTTGCCGCCGCGACGGGTGTACTTGAAGCCGCATTACCTCCCGAACGACCTCCCGTACTGGACCGCGAAACAGCAAGGCCGGCTATGAGCGGCAGCGGCGACGGGCTGGACCTGCTGAAACCCTTTCTGCCTGGGCTTGAGGCCGCGCTCGAGGACCCGGACGTCAGCGAGATCATGATCAACGGGCCGGGTAATGTCTGGCTGGAAGCCCACGGGCGCTTGCGGCCGATCGCCGCGCCCGCGCTGGACGCCAAGGCGCTCGACCGGGCCGCTATTCACATTGCCCGGCCCCTCGGGCTGGACCCGGCCGTGTCCCCGGTCCTCGATGCCCGACTCGGCGACGGCTCCCGCGTGGCGATCTGCGTCCCGCCGGCCAGCCCGCACGTCACGATCACCGTCCGGCGGTTCGGCAAGCGCGCCTTTACGGCGGCGCAGCTGGTCGAGCAAGGCGCGCTGCCGGAACACATCCGCGCCGCCGCCGAGCGGACCCTCCACACGCGGCGCAACATCCTCGTGAGTGGCGGCACCGGCAGCGGCAAGACCACGCTGCTGAATGCCCTCATCGAACTGTTGCCCGCCGACGAACGGATCGTGGCGATCGAGGACACGCTCGAGCTACGGATCGACTCCCCGAACTGCGCGCGCTTCGAGGCGCGCGGCGTGCAAAAAGGCGCGGTCACGATCCGCGACCTGGTGAAGCACGCCCTCCGCCACCGACCCGATCACATCGTCGTCGGCGAAGTGCGCGGCGGCGAGGCCGCCGACCTCTTGCAAGCCCTCAACACCGGCCACGGCGGCTCGCTCACCACCGTGCACGCCAACAACGCCGAGAGTGCCCTCTCGCGCGTGGCGAGCTGCGCCATGCAAGGCGACGGCGATCTCCCGTGGGAGGTGACGTGTCGCGGCGTGGTCGACGGGATCGCCATGGTGATCCACATGACCCGCGCCGACGGGCGGCGCTTTGTCGAAGAAGCGGCGTACGTGAATGGCTACGACGCACGGAGGAACGCATGGGACATCGAACGAATAGAACTCCCGTCACGGTGACGTGGCGCTCTGCGCCCCGTGTGCGGGCTCGAGAATGTGTCGTGAGCCTCGCACCCGTTCTCGCTGCGCTCGTCGCGCTGACGGCCGGCGGACTCGGGGCGGCGCACATCGCCCCCGCCCAGGTTGCGCGCGTCGTAGACGGCGACACCATCACCGTTCGGCTCGCGGATGGGGATCGCTACACGGTTCGGCTGACCGGCGTGGACACGCCCGAGACGGTACACCCGACGCGGGGCGTCGAACCGTACGGCCCGGAAGTGGCCGCCTACACCACCGTCCGGCTCGACCTCGACCCGGCCGGCGACTACCAAGACGCCTACGGTCGCTTACTCCGCTACGTCATGCTCCCCACCGGGGAGATTTTCAACGCGACCCTGCTACGCCGAGGGTACGCCACCGCCATTCGGCGGTTTTCCTACTCACTGAAACGCGAGTTCCTCGACCTCGAAGCCCAGGCGCGCCGAGGGCGATGGGCTGACGTGGACAAGAGCCGCTGATGCGAAAGGAGACACCACCCCATGATGAATGACATCGCCACCGCCGGCACACTCAGCACCAAGGCGAGCAAGGCCCTCGACACCATGCGCGCCCGCGCGGCAAAAGCGGACGAGGCGCGCGCGGCCCAGGTCGTGGCAGCCGCGACGACGGCCGCGACCGTGAACCGCGAGGCAGCCGAGGCATGGGACGCGCTGGCGACCCAGGCCGCCACACAAGCCGACCAGTGCCGACACGGGGCAGAGCTGGCCGACCGCACCCAGCACCGGTGGGCGCGCTAGGCCGCAGATGCTGCTGGCGGACTGTGGGTGGCATGTCGGGCCACCCGGCGGGCTGGCGCTGGTGACGCTCGGGGCCGGCGTGTACGCCGTAGCCCGGTCGGTCTTGTTGGCGTGAGCGGCGAGGGACGTTCCCCAAGCACCGACGTATCTCGGCGAATGCCGTCGCTTGGCTCGAGCATGAAGTGAACGCGTGGATCAGTTACGAGACGCGAAGACGTGGCTCGGTAAGCGGTGCGCCGCACGACGTGTCGTATGTCGGGCTGAGCCGGTGACGCGGCCGTGTGCCGGAGCGAAGAGCGAGCTGGAGTGAGTGCACGATCGATGGCAACGGCAGCACCGAACACCACCGTCGAGCGGAACTACGAGGGGTATGTTGCTCCGCATGAGGTGCCTACCCAACGATGTCGTGATCACCGACACGGGGACGTGGGCACGAGACGTGGCACGGGTCCGCGGCGGCATCCCGCATGTGCCGGAGGCTTCGGAGCATGGACGAGAGACCACACCGGACTCGGAGTGATCTCGTGACGCCGCATAGTCTCCCCGCCCTGCTCACGAGTGGCGAGGTGGCGGCGTTGCTCCGCACGACGAGGAGAGCGGTGTACGCCATGGTAGAGCGCGGGCAGCTTCCTGGCGTCGTCCGGCTTGGGCGCCGGGAAGTCCTTTCCAATCCAGAAATGAGCCTGAAGCGGATCGATGAGCCGGACATGTCAGGCAGCCGGGTCAATAGACCGGAATAGCCGTGCGCGTGCCTCGTGCAGGGCGCGCGCGGCATCATTGTCGCTCAGGGCGAAGGCGACGGCGTCGAGCTATTGGAAGGTGGTCCCCGGGGTGAGGTAGACGGCGGCCTCGGGGAGCGACTTGAGCTTCTCATAGGGCGTCATGATGTCGGCGTCGCGGTAGCGCTTGCGGCGGCGGCCCTTGGCCAGAAAACATCGGAGCAGACCCTTCTCAGCCTTCCCTTGGTGGACATAGTCGAACCGGCCCAGGGTCTGCTCGATGAACCCATAGGCCGCAGCTCGAGTCGCCACGACCAGGTCGACCTCCTGGTTGCCCTCAAGGAACTCCCGAACGTGCTGCAAGGTCCGTAGCCGGTCGGTGTGGAGCGTCACGATCATCCTCCGATGATCCACGACCCAGCTCCCCTTCAGGCTCATGTGTCGTTGGAAACAATCCCCCCTTCAGGCTCATGTCTCATTGGAAGAGACTCTATCGCCGCCAAGGAGATGATCCTCCGCGTCCACTTGGTCCCACGGCTGGGATCGGGACGGTTGGATACCATCACGAACGAGCAGGTGCAACAGCTCAAGCGAGCGCTCAGCGCGAAAACCGCGAAGACCGTGAACAACGTGTTGACGGTCTTGAACGTCCTGCTCAAGACCGCGGTCGAGTGGGCGATTCTCAAGCAGATGCCATGCACGATTCGACTGCTGCCGGTACCAAAGACATCGGCGACGTTTCACGACTTCGACGACTACGAGCAGCTCGTGGACACGGCTCGTCGCTCAGACTGGCAGATCTATCTCATCGTGTTACTGGGCGGCGAGGCGGGACTACGGTGCGGCGAGATGCTAGCGCTGGAATGGGCGGATGTGGATCTCACCGCACGACAGCTCTGCGTACGGCGATCAGATTGGGAAGGGCACGTCACCGTGCCGAAGGGTGGGCGACAACGCTATGTGCCACTCACGATTCGATTGGCGAAGGCCCTTCGAGCGTATCGGCACCTGAGCAGCCCACGGGTGCTCTGCCAGCAGGACGGCAGCCCGCTCACTCGCAAGACGGTGCAGAACTGGATGCGGCGTGTGACTCGACACGCGAGGATCACGGGCAACGGCGTCCATATGCTCCGGCACACGTTCTGTTCGCATCTCGCCATGCGAGGCGCCCCGGCGCGGGCGATTCAGGAACTTGCCGGGCATCAGGATCTGACGACGACGCAGCGGTACATGCACCTGAGTCCCGCAGCGATCGACGGCGCGATCCGGCTCCTGGATGCTCCAGTACTCCACTCCAGTCGTGGCAACATATTGGCAACAGGATCGACCGAGTCCGCTAACATCAAGCAGTAGAATAAGTTAGTTGGCGGTGAGGCAGGGATTCGAACCCTGGGTAGGAGTTTAAGCCCCTACAACGGTTTAGCAAACCGCCGCCTTCAGCCTCTCGGCCACCTCACCGTATCTGACACTGGCGCGAAAGCCTGCAGCGGCTCGCGAGACGCCTCCCGCAGATCTCCTCGCTCACGACATTATAGCGATCGAAGAGGTCATGGCGATCGAGGGCGCTTCGCGTCTCGCCCGGCCGTCAGTCGAGCGGCTTCAGCCCCTGAAGCATCGTCGGAATCAGCTCGCTGATGGTCGGGTGGATGTGGACAGCCCTTGAAATCGTCGTGTACGGTGCGTGAGCGTACATCACGTCGAGGATGGAGTGCACGATCTCGTCGCCGCCCACGCCGAAGACGACGGCGCCGAGAATCTGCTTGGTCTCCGCGTCCACGAGCGCCCGCATGAACCCCGATGTCTCACTCATCTCCCTCGCGCGAGTGACCTTGCTCATCGGCCGGTAACCGACGAGCACTCCTTTCCCGGAGGCGCGAGCTTCGCGCATGGTGATGCCCACTCGGCCGACCGGCGGATCTGTATACAGAGCGTAACAGGGAATTCGATCGCTCGTCCGACGCGGGTCGCCGTCGAACAGATTCGCGGCGACGATCTCGTAGTCGTTGTACGACGTGTGCGTGAACGCGCCACGCCCATTGCAGTCGCCGATCGCCCAGACACCTGGAACGTTGGTCCGGCACTGATCGTCCACGGAGATGAAGCTGCGCGCGTCGGTCGCGATGCCGGCCGCATCGAGGCCAAGGTCGCCAGTATTCGGACGCCGGCCTACGGCCAGCAGTACATGCGTCCCTTCGACCTCCGGGGCCCCCTGCGTACAGTCGACGCTCACGGCTGCGCCCTGCGGTGCCCGTCGCAACCCGATGCACGTGGCCTTCAGCCGAACGGCGATGCCTTCCTCTTCGAGGATCTGCTGCAGGGTCGCCGAGACGTCTTCATCCTCCCGCGCGATCAACCGGTCGCCCTGCTCGACCACGGTCACGCGGCTGCCGAAGCGGCGGTACATCTGGGCGAACTCGAGCCCGACGTAGCTACCGCCAACCACGATGAGGTGCTCGGGTACGGCGTCCAGGTCCAGGATGCCGGTGCTGGTGAGGAAGGGTACGTCGCGAACGCCCGGCATATCGGGGACCGCGGCGCGGGCGCCCACGTTGATGAAGACCTGGTCGGCCTGCAGCACGTCGCCGTTGATCGCCACCGTGTGCGGGCCCGTGAACCGGCCGTGCCCCTCGTAGACGGTGAGGCTGGGAGTGCTCTTCATCCACCGCTCGACACCCTCGTTCGACCGCCGCACGACGGCGTCCTTGCGCGCCTTCACGCGTGACATATCGACCCGCACGTCGCCGCCGGTGGTGAAACCAAACTCCGCGCCTCGCCGCGCGACGTGGATGGCGCGAGCGCTCGCGACGAGCGTCTTCGTCGGAATACAGCCCGCGTTCACGCACGTGCCGCCGAACCGGCCGCGCTCGAGGACGGCGGTCTTGCGTCCGGCTTTCGCGAGCCGCACCGCCAGCGAAGGCCCGGCCTGACCGGTGCCGATCACAATCGCATCGTAGTGGGTTGGCATGGCGCGGTCGTTCGGGACGTTCGCTAGTCGCGCTTCGGCGCGTGTTCGTCGAAGTGGTGGTACCAGTGCGCGCCGCTACAGAACGGTTTGTTCGTGCTCTGGCCGCACCGACAGAGGTCGAAGCGCTTCGTTGACGCGCCCTCACCCCACTCGGCGTTCTTGAGCGCGGCACCGCCGCCTCGCACGACGTACGGTCCGTTCGGGACGTAACCGACAGCCGGAGCCGCGTCGCCGTCGCGATGTTCGACTCCGCCGATCGAGTAACTAAGCGCGCCCGATGGGCACGACTCGATAACGGCCGCGATCTGTTCGGCCGACGCGGCGCTCGCGTCGACAAACGGCTCCTTCTTCAAGCGGAAGACCTCCTTGAGGCCGTCGGTGCATCGGCCGGCGTGCGCGCAGATGCCCCGGTTGTCATGAATGGTGATCGACTCCGCCACGTAGTCGTCTCGCTTGTCGGCGACCCGGTCCGGAGCCTTCGCGTCGCTGAAGCCGTTCGTACGGTGGCTGCCGTCGCAGAACGGCTTGTTCTTGGAACCGCCGCACCGGCACAATTTCGCCGCCGCCGGCGTCGACTGGGTTTTCGCGCCGTACAACCCCTCGAGCACCTTGAGATTCGTGACCCGATACGGGCCGTTCGAGATCGGAGCAATTTCGGGAACCGGCTCTTGTTCGTCGGACATGCTTGCTCTCCCTCGTAAAGAATGGTGCGTGAATGGCGTCAGACCTGCTACCGCACTTCGGCGAGCGTCAGCGCGAAGCCACCTTCCGACCACTGATTGATGGTGAGGAAACCCGCCCGCTCCACCATGGCGACGATGTGGTCGGCGCGGTACTTGTAGGAGCTTTCGGTCCAGATCGTTTCACCGGCCTCGAAAGTAATGTCGAGATCCGCGACCGGCACGCGCACGCGCTGTCGCCGCGCGCTGACCAGGTGCATCTCAACGCGCGAGGCGTCAGCGTTCCAGACCGCGCGGTGAGCGAAACCCCGCAGGTCGAAATCCGCGTCGAGCTCGCGGTTCGCACGCACGAGCAGATTCATGTTGAAGGCGGCCGTCACACCGAGCGGATCGTCGTAGGCGAGGAGCAGTTCGGCCTCTGGCTTCACGAGATCCGCGCCGAGGAGCAGGGAGTCGCCCCCGGACATGGCGCCATGGATGCCCCGCAGAAAGGCGTCGGCGCCCGGTGGGTCGAAGTTGCCGATGCTCGATCCGAGAAAGAGCGTCAGTATCCGGCCGGCCGCGCGCTCGCCGTGGGCGACCGCGGCCAGTCCGGCCTCGTACGGCGCCTCGTGAGGCACGACGACAAGGTCGGCGTAACTGGCGAGGACCCGGCTGGCCGCGTCGAGCGCGGGGCCCGACACGTCCACAAGGTGCGCGGTCATCGGTCGGGCGGGCCGGGCCGACAGAAGCGTGGCGAGCTTGAGGCCGCTTCCCGGCCCGAGCTCGACGAGGGTCGAGAGCGGATCGACGTGGGAGAAAATGTCGCGCGCCCGATGCTCGAGCAGACGCTGCTCGGCCCTGGTGATCTCGTACCACGGCAGGTGGCAGATCGCCTCGAAGAGGGCCGATCCAAGCTCGCCGTACAAATGCTTGGACGGCAGCTGACGCGGCGCCTGCGACAGGTAGTACGCGACGTCCTCGGCGAACCGGCTAGCGGCCGGCGCCGTCTTTTGCACAGCGGAAGGTCGCATAGACATATGGGTAACGCGCGCGAAACCAGTTTCGGAATGTCGGGCGCAAGAGCTCGCGGGCCGTCGCCGGAGACGCGCCTTTCATCACGACATGCTGGCTGTCGAAGAAGTCGGCCGAGTATTGAGGATACGACTCCATCGCGCGAAATCCCGGAAACGGGCCGAAGGGCGTGCTCGTCCACTCCCAGCCATTGCCGACGAGATCCTCAACGCCCCAGGCACTCGCGCCCGCTGGATGGCTGCCCGCGGGCCACGGGTCCCAACTCGAGAAATCGAAGACGCCGCGCTCCGGTGACGGGTCACCGGATCCCCAGGGATACTGGCGCTCGCCGTCCGGCGACCCGTACGCCGCGCGCTGAAACTCGGCCTCGGTCGGCAGCCGCGCGCCGCTCCACCGCGCGAACGCCGCCGCTTCCGCCTGGCTGACGTAGACCGGCCACGAGAGCGGCAGCGGCAACAACTCGAACATGCCGCGCCACCGCCAGGCGTCGCCTTCCCGCTCCCAGAAGAGCGGATGCGAAATGCCTTCTTGCCGCACCCACTGCCAGTCTGCCGGCGTCCACCAACGCTCATCGCGGTAGCCACCGGCCTCGACGAATTCCAGAAATCGACTGTTCGTGACGTCGTGGCGCTCGATGGCGAACGGGGCCACGTCCTCGGCACGGGCCGGGAACTCATTGTCCCATCCGAACCGAACGGCGGCGCGATCGACACCCAGGGTGGCGCGTCCGGGAGGGACGTTGATCCATTCGATGCGCGGCGACGTCCCTTCAGTGTGCGGATGGTAGCCCGGCGGCCTCCGTTTCAGTTCGAACGGCAGGCGATGCCACATGTACATGAGCGTCTCGTGGTGCGTTGCCTCGTGCTCGATGATGCAGAAGGCTGCTTCCGCGCGGTCGAGCAGCGGATGCCCGGGACGATCGAGCTCGCCATTGAGCAGCGCGTCCTCGATCTGCCGATCCGCGTCGGCCGCAAACGCCTGGACCGTGACGCGGGACGGCCACATCGACTCGGCGCTCGCCGCCGACCCACGCCCGGTAGACGATTCGTGCGGGTCGATGCCGCGGGCGAAGAGTTGCTCGAGCCGTGGGTCGATGCTCGGGCGGCCGAGCGCATTCTTGATGAGAGCGTTGAAGCTGAAGCCCGGCAGGTGCCCCTCGTAGAAGACGATCGGATGGCGGAGCGCAATCGGCTGGCTGTAGTACGCCTCATCGGTGAGGAGGTCGAACAGCTCGCGCGAGCGTGCGCGACTTCGTCGATACCAGTCGTGCGTCTCAATCTGCAAATCAGTCATCGTCGCCCCGTCGCCAGCTGGCTGACCCCGGCCCATTGAACTACATCCCGCGTGAGTTGGCGAGTGGTGTGCACCACTCTTTCCCACATTGACGACACGCGGAGCGGTGCCGGCCCTCAGCTGGTCGCGGGGACGAGGCGCATAGCCTGAACAGGGCTGGAATCTCCGTGGAATAATGCCGCGGTGGGTCCGCGCGTCCGTTTCGCCCCCTCCCCGACCGGATATCTGCACGTCGGCGGCGCCCGCACGGCGCTCTTCAACTGGCTCTATGCGCGCCGCCACGGCGGCACGTTCGTCTTGCGGATCGAGGACACCGACGTCGAACGCTCGTCGGCTGAGATGGTCACCGGCATCCTCGACGGCCTGCGGTGGCTCGGCCTCGACTGGGATGAAGGGCCCGAGGCGGGGGGGCCGCACGACCCCTATTTCCAGTCGGCGCGCCTCGACCGCTACCGCCAGGCCGCCGCGCGCCTTGTTGCCGACCGCCGCGCCTACTACTGCTACTGCTCTCCCGAACGGCTGCGCGACGAGCGCGACGCGGCCGCGCGGCGCGGCGAAGCATGGCAGTACGACAGAACCTGCCTGGCGCTGCCGCCCGAACGCGTTGCGGAACTTGAGCGCGCGGGGGCGCCGCGCGCGACTCGGTTCAACGTGCCGCCCGCCCACACGGCGTTCGACGACGTCGTGCGCGGGCGCATCGAGTTCGATCCGCGCAACATCGAGGACTTCGTGGTGCTTCGCTCCGACCAGCACCCCACGTACCACCTCTCTGTCGTCGTCGACGACCTGGACATGGGGATCACTCACGTCATCCGCGGGGACGATCACATCTCAAACACGCCGAAGCACATTCTGCTGTTCGAGGCCTTTGGCGCCACGTCGCCGGTCTTCGCGCACGTCCCGTTGATCCTGGGGGCCGACAAGAAGCGCCTGAGCAAGCGGTCTGGCGCGACGTCGGTGAACGAGTACCAACAGCAGGGCTATCTGCCCGGCGCCGTCGTGAACTTCCTGGCGCTGCTGGGCTGGTCGCCGGGAGACGATCGTGAGCTGATGTCGCTGACCGAGATCGTCGAGACCTTCTCGCTCGAGGCGATCAGCGGCGGCAACGCCGTGTTCAACACCGAGAAGCTGGATTGGATGAACGGGCAATACATCGCGCGCCTGCCCATCGCGGAACTGGCGGCGGCGGTAGAGCCCCTGCTCATCGACGCGGGCCTGCCGCTGGATGCCACGGCGGAGCTTCAGGAGAGCCCCCGCCCCGGCGATCCCTGGCTCCATCGGCTGGTGGTTCTACTGCGCCCTCGCGCGAAGCGTCTGACCGATTTCGTAGACCTGGCGCGCCCGTTCCTCAGTAAGACGATCGAGTACGAGGCCGAAGCCGTGGACAAGCATCTGTCAGCGGCAGGTCTGGGCGATCACGTCGCCGCGCTGGCGGCGACCCTCCGCACGCTCGCTCCGTTCGATGAGGCGCAGGTGGAAGCGGCGGTGCGTGGAACCGCCACTGAGCGAGGCATCAAGGCTGGGATGCTGATCCACGCCACGCGCGTAGCGGTCACCGGTCGCACGACCAGTCCGGGCCTCTTCGAGGTGCTCGTCCTGCTCGGCCGTGCGCGCTCGGTGGAGCGGCTGGAGCGGCTCGTCGCCTTTCTCGCCGGCCGTACCTAACGTTTGCGCCGGGCTGCTTCTTCTCTATACAATCAGAAGTTCCTGCCCTCGTTCTCTTCGCGTTCTAGTACTGGGAGGTCGTTCAACGGTAGGACACGGCGCTCTGGACGCCGTTATCGGGGTTCGAATCCCTGCCTCCCAGCCAGTCCCTCACTCGTTCGGCCCCGGCACTCGGCGCGTCTTCAGGCACGCCCCGGACTCGCCTTCGGCTCGCCGGGAGCGGGCACGAATCCCTGCCTCCCAGCCATCCTCGCTCGCGCTGTTGGCTGCTCGGCCCTATTTCGACTCGAGGTATCGTTCCCCTACCGAATCAGCGGCGCCAGCACGAGGGCGACGACGGCGATGAGCTTGATCAGGATGTTGAGGCTCGGCCCGCTCGTGTCCTTGAGAGGATCGCCCACGGTGTCGCCGACGACACCGGCCTTGTGCGCATCGCTGCCCTTGGCATAGCGCACGCCATCGAACTCGATGCCACCCTCGATGAGCTTTTTCGCGTTGTCCCACGCACCGCCCGCGTTGGACTGGAAGATGGCGAGCAACACGCCGGACACGGTCACGCCAACGAGCATCCCGCCGAGCATATTCTTGTCGATCAGACCCACGATAACCGGCGCGGAAATCGCGACAATGCCCGGCAGGACCATCTCGCGGATAGCTGCCTGCGTAGAAATATCGACGCACTTGGCGTAATCCGCCTTGGCCGTGCCCTCCCGAAGGCCCTTGATTTCACGGAACTGACGGCCCACTTCCTCGATCATCCGGCCGGCCGCGCGGCCCACGGCGTTTATCGCCATCGCGCTGAACACGTACGGCAGCATCGCGCCCAGCAACAAGCCTGCCAGGATCACGGGGTTCGCGACGTCGATGTTGTCCACATCGGCCTGCAGCATGAACGCCGCGAAGAGAGCGAGCGCGGTCAGCGCGGCCGAGCCGATGGCGAAGCCTTTGCCGATCGCGGCGGTCGTGTTGCCGACGGCGTCGAGCTTGTCCGTTCGCTCGCGGACCTCTGGCGGAAGCTGCGCCATCTCGGCGATGCCGCCGGCGTTGTCCGAAATCGGGCCGTAGGCGTCGACCGCAAGCTGAATGCCGGTGACCGAAAGCATGCCGAGGGCCGCGATCGCGATGCCGTAGAGGCCAGCCGTGGAGGACGCCCCGATAATGGCCAGGGCGAGGATAAAGGCGGGAATCCCCGTCGAGTACATGCCGACACCCAGGCCCGCGATGATACAGGTCGCCGACCCGGTCACGCTCTGCCGAGCAATGCCGAGCACGGGTGCATGGTCGATCGACGTGAAGTACTCGGTGATCAGACCGATCATGACGCCAGCCGTCAGGCCGATGAGCACGGCATAGTAGACGCCCATCGACGTATAGGTCGTGCCGGCGACGGTCCACTCGGACGGCAGCATCCACCGAATGATGAAGAAGGCCAGCACGGCCATGATGCCGGAGGCACCGAACTCGCCCGCGTTGAGCGCGGCCTGCGGGTTGCCTCCCTCCCGGACCCGCACGAAGAAGGACCCGGCAATCGACACCACGATCCCGACGCCGGCGACCACCAGTGGCAGCAGCACCGCGGCCAGCGGCTCCGCGCCACCCATCCCTTCGAACGTCGCGATGAACGCGGCGCCCAGCACCATCGTGCCGATGATCGACCCGACGAAGCTCTCGAACAGGTCGGCTCCCATGCCGGCGACGTCGCCGACGTTGTCACCCACGTTGTCGGCGATCGTGGCCGGGTTGCGCGGATCGTCCTCGGGAATGCCCTCGTAGACCTTGCCCGCGAGGTCCGCTCCCACGTCGGCCGCCTTGGTGTAAATACCGCCTCCCACGCGCGCGAACAGGGCAATCGACGAGGCCCCCAGCGAAAAGCCCGAAATCACGTTGACGACGCGAATCGTGTCCCATCCCAGGTTGCTGTAGACGATGAAGAGCACGCTGAGACCCAGCACCCCCAGGCCCACGACGCTCAGACCCATGACGAGGCCGCCTGAGAAGGCCACGGCAAGTGCCGACGCCAGTCCCGTGCGGGCTCCCTGCGTCGTGCGCACGTTGGCCTTGGTGGCCACGGTCATCCCGATGAACCCAGCCAAAGCCGAACAGAGCGCGCCGGTCACGAACGACACGGCGACAAGCGGCGAAGACTGCGAGTTGGTCAGGTTCACCGCGACCAGCAGCGCAGCCACGGCGGCGACGAAGATCGCCAGCACCCGGTATTCCCGGTTCAGAAAGGCACGGGCGCCCTCGGAGATGGCCGCGGCAATCTCTGCCATGCGCTCGTTGCCGGCATCCTGCCGTGCGACCCAGCGAGCACTGAGAAACGCGTAACCCAGGGCCAGCAGCCCCGCGACCGGAACGAGATAGGTGATGAGCGACGTATCCATATAGTGATTCTGCCCTTAGACGCCGAAGCGTGATTACCTCAAGACCCGCACGTACCCCGTCATGAGCGACTCAACTTCGCTCCCGCGATCCACTAAGAACTCATTGGCCAGGAAACCGATGACGAGTCTCACGCGTCGGGGACAATAGGGAATTCTAGCGGCCCCCCGAGATCAACGCAAACGTCGTCTTCAGGCGGGTCGGGATCGCGTGATCCGCTGCCATGAGAGGCCCGCAACCGCCGCCCCACCCACGTACGCCACGACGTCCAACCCATCACCAGTAGCCTGTTGAAATATCCTGGGGGCGACGAGCTCGGCCGCAACCGTCCACGTGACCAGCACGAAGGCGATCTCACGCCACTCCGGCATGCGATCGTCGCGCCGCCAGCCGATCCGGCGCTCCAGCCACAGCCGCAACGGCAATCCCGCGGGAATCAGCAGGAAGTCCGTGAAGTGGCCACTCCACCAGGGCGCCTGCAGGGCGGCCGGTACCAGCCAGCGATGCGCGGCGTAGGCCGCGACGGCAGCCAGACAGACGGGATCGCGCCAGTACCCGAAGCGCCTGTCGCCGGTGGTCACAGGAGGGCGGCGGTGGCAAGCCCGACACCGAGCGAGAGCAGCGTCTTCAGTAGGAATTTCATGCTGACGAGCCGGACGGCGTCAGGAGCGCGTGGCTGAGGTGATGTGTTGCGATGGGCAAGCGTTCGACCACCTGGTATTGTAGTCGGTGAGCCGGATCCCTGCATGATCCCCGTCCGCACGTACTACGCCGAGCCCGCCGCCGTCTAGAATAAGAGCGTCAATCACGGTCGCGGCTGTCGCGCAAGAAACGCTCCGTGCAGCAGGGGAACGTCGGATCGGCCGGCGATCGCAGAGAGGATCAACGTGGACAAGGTAGTGGCCGCGGTGAAGGTCGGCCCGAGCACGATCGAGCTGCGCGAGTTCCCGATGCCGGATATTCCGGAGGACGGCGCACTGCTGCGGATGGAGGTGGCCGGGATCTGCGGCACCGACGTGAAGATGTTCAAGCAGCCGCTCAGCGGCGCGCCGGTGATCATGGGGCACGAGAACATCGGCTTCATCGCCAAGGCAGGCCGGCAGTTCACGGCGCGGAAAGGGTTCAAGGAAGGCGACCTCGTGTTCCTCGAGCACTACGTGACGTGCGGGAAGTGCGAATGGTGTCATCTCGGGCAATACCGCCACTGCGAGGGCACGGACTGGCGTAACAATCCCGACGGCATCCGGTACGGCTACACGTCGTCGGAGCGGCCGCCGCACCTTTGGGGCGGCTTCTCGCACTACGTCTATCTCCCCTGGAACGCGGTGCTGCACCACGTGCCGCGGGGACTCTCCCCGGAGCTGGCGGGTCTCGCGACACCCATGGCGAACGGCGTCGAATGGTCGCTCTTCGACGGTGGTGTCGGGTACGACTCCACGGTGCTGATCCAGGGGCCCGGCCAGCAGGGACTGTCGCAGACGGTCGTCTGCAAGCAGGCCGGCGCGTCCCTGATCATCGTCACCGGCACCTCGAAAGACGCGGCGAGGCTCGCGGTCGCCCGTACGCTTGGCGCCGACCACGTAATCGACGTGCAGCAGGAGGATGCCCTCACGCGCATCCTGGAGATCACCGGCGGCAAAGGTGTCGATCTGGTGCTCGATTGCACCGCGGGGGGCGGCACGCTCCCGGTACTGCTGGGCATCGATGCCCTCAAGCGCAGGGGCGGCACGATGGTCGTCCAGGGCGAGATGAACGAGTTTCCGAACTTCCCGATCGCGAAAATGACGTTGAAGTTCATCACGCTCAGGAGCGCCCGCGGGCACAGCTACCGGGCCTGCGAGCTCGCCCTCCAGCAGCTGGCGTCGCAGCGCTTCCCGCTGGAACTGGTGACGACCCATACCTTCGGCCTGAGCGACACGGCGTACGCCATCAAGTCGGTCGGCGGCGAAGGCGCGAAAGACGTGATTCACGTGTCCCTGATGCCCTGGCGGTGACGGGCGCGGAGGCTGAGGGCATCCGTATGAACAGCCGCAGCGCGTCTTCCCCGGCGATCCGCCGCGACTTCGAGCGTGTGCCGCCGGCCCTGGTCGCCCAGACGTCGGCGTTTGCCGCCTCAATCCTTGCCGACGTGGCCGGACGCCGCGGCACGCTCGACGGGCGCATCACGCCGCTCTCGCGCTCGACACGCCTTGCGGGCCCCGCGTTCACGATCGAGGTCCGCCCCGGCGACAACCTGATGATTCACGCGGCGATGGCGCTGGCGCAGCCCGGCGATGTGCTGGTGGTCGACGGAAAGGGTGACCGGAGTTGCGCGCTGATGGGCGCGATCATGATCACCACCTGCAAGAAGCTGAAACTGGGCGGGGTCGTTCTGGACGGCGCGCATCGCGACACGGAAGACCTGTTCGCGCTCGACTTTCCGGTCTACTCGGTGGGGTCCAATCCCAAGGGGCCGACGAAGAGCGTGGCTGGCCGCATCAACTGGCCGATCTCGTGCGGCGGCGTCGCCGTCAACCCTGGGGACCTCGTGGTCGGCGACGGGGACGGCGTGGTGGTGATCGAACGTGACAGGGTGGCATCACTCCTGACACCGGCGGCACACAAGATGACAGAGGAGCGCTTGCGTTTCGAGGAGATCGCGTCCGGCACGAACATCCGTCCGTCGTGGCTCGATGGCGCGCTGCGGGCGGCCGGGCTCCTTCGGGACGGAGAGACCTTGTGAGAACGGAGCGCATGCCCTCGAACGGGCCCGCCGTGACGATCCCCGCGCTCCAGCAGATGAAGCGCGACGGGACGAAGATCGTCGGCGTCGTGGCGTGGGACTACCAGATGGCGCAGATCGCCGACCGGGCCAGCGTCGATCTTATCTCGGTCGGCGACTCGGTGGGCGTCAACCTCTGGGGCCATCCGACTCCGCTCGACGTGACGCTGGACGAGATGCTCGTCGTCTGCAAGGCCGTGCGCCGCGGGGTGACGCGGGCGCTCGTGAGCTGCGACTTTCCGTTCGGCCCGCTGCAGGAGAGTACCGAGGCGGCCGTGCAGGCGGCCGTGCGTCTCGTCAAGGAAGGCGGCGCCGACCTGGTCAAGCTGGATGGGGCGGCCGATTTCCCCGACGCGGTGCGCGCCATCGTGGGTGAGGGCATTCCGGTGTTCGCGCAGTTCGGCATCACGCCGCAGACGGCGCCGCAACTCGGCATACCGTACGCCGTCGCAACGGGGCCCGGGGCCGAAGTGCCGCCGGAGATGACCACCCGTCTCGTGGAAGAGGCCAGGCGCCTCGAGGCCGCCGGCGCGTCGCTGCTCGACTTCACCAACTCCGGCCCGGTGGCCGGCCCCGCCGTCGTGAGCGCCGCGGCGATTCCGGTGATCGGTGGTCTCGGCGGCGGGCCCTGGCTCGACGGCCGCATGCGCATGGCGCACGCCGCGATCGGCTATGCCGCCAGCAACCTCGACACGCCCGCCGAGACCTACGCCAACGTGGCCAGGACCGCCCTGGACGCGATCACCGAGTATGCCGGCGACGTGCGCGCGGCGCGGCAGATCAAGGGCGCGCGTCGGAAGTGATGATTCGCCGTTCGCGGCTCATGCCCGCCCGCCTCCTGGCCTTCCTCGATCGGCGCTGACCGACCACTTACGCGCGCAGGGCGAGCAGCATGTCCTCGATGTAGTCCCTCGAGCTCGCGATCGCGAGCATCAGCATCCACGGCCGCAGCCAGCCCAGCGTCTCCGACAGGGCCTCATCGGAGGTGTCTGCCTCACACACGATCAAGCCAGTCGTCGTCACGCGCTTGCGGGTGCAGGCCTCGCCGATGAGCGCGACGTCACGTGGGTGCCCGCCGGCTGTCGCGACCATCACGACGAGGTCGGCCGTGTCGATCGCCTCGCGCAAGCGCTCGGCGTCCGACGTGAGTTCCGCCGCCGTGAAGAACGCCGCCTTACTCCACTGCCGTTGCGCGAGTGCATCAACGACAGGCTCGCTCTGCGCGTCGAGGGCGATCACCTTCACCGCGCGAGGCCTCGAGTTCGGTGCGTCGACCCGGAACCGCGCCTCAGCGGCGCTGCTCATCCGCGCGCTTTCGCTGGTCATGCTCAGATCGTGACGTGCTCGCGATCGTCCTGCACGACGAGCGCGGCCTTCGCCGCGTCCTTGAAGGGCTGATCCGGCGGGAGCACAACCGCGGCGGAGCGACACCGCTGGTGCGCGGGATCGAGACCGGGCGGCGTCACGTTCTTCTCGACCATCGCCTTGACCGACCGCAGCAGCCGATGGCGCGCCATGATGATGCCGCTGTCGGTCGCCACGAGGTTCTCTTTCGTGCGGTCGACGACCGGCCCCATGCTCTCCTGGACCGATGCGTCCTGCATGCCGAAGCCCTGGACGCCGCTGAACGTCTCGCCGCGCCGCTGCGCCGCGCGGTCCATGAGGTAATCGTTGTCCTTGTTCGCGAGCGGGCGGAAGGTGCCTGGCGGGCAATAGACGTGAATGCCTTTTCCGGCGCGCATCGACTGCAACTCCTGCGGCGCGAGTGGGCGCGTCACCTTGTAGTCGAAACTCCACGTCCAGCACTGCTCGTCATCGATCGGAACCCAGAAATGGCCGTGTACTGGATGGTCCGCGCGCGGTGGGATCATCGTAAAAGAGGGCATAACCCACTGCGTGACTCGCCAGTAATAGTTGCCCTGCTGGGCGTTGCGGCGGGCGCCGATGTACAGGCCTCCGGGGCTCTCGACCACCTCGAACACGGGTCGCGCGTCGTCAAGGTTGTACTGGTTGCCCCTGGACCCCTTGAAGAGGGGATCAGTGTTCAGATCCCCGCGATGAAGAAACGAGACGTGGCTCGAATCAATGCCACCCTCCAGCGCCTGGAGCCAGTTGCATTCCTGCTCCCGCTTCGACACGAAGCGGCGGTCCGCCGGAACGGTCGCGAATTCCCATTCGGGCAGCGGGGGCCGCAGCTCGGGCGGTCCCAGGTAGGCCCACAACACGCCGCCGCGCTCGACGAGCGGATAGGAGGCGAGCTTGATCTTCCGGCAGAATCCGCTCTCGGCCGGTTCCGACGGCATCTCGACGCACTGCCCCGTGTGGTCGTACTTCCAGCCGTGATACGGGCACCGCAGGCCGTCCTCCTCGTTGCGCCCGAACCAGAGCGATATACCGCGATGCGCGCAGAATTCATCCGTGAGCGCGTAGCGACCCTGTGTGTCGCGCCACGCGAGCAGCCGCTCCGACAGGAGCTTCACGCGGACGGGGGGGCACTCGGGCTCGGGCAGTTCCTCGGCCAGGAGCACCGGCAACCAGTAGCGCCGGAACAGCTGGCCCATGGGCGTGCCCGGGCCGGTCTGTGTGAGCAGGTCGTTCTGTTCTTTCCTGAGCATCGAAGACTCCTCTGTCAGGAACTGGCCGCGACAGGTACCGCACCCGTCACGCGGCCAGCCCGTGCGTGCTGCGCGGGAAGAACGCCTCGGGCGCGACCCGCGTCGTGATGATGCCCTGCGTCAGCGCATGGTCCATGAGCTCCTCGAGCACCGCTCGGTTCGGCTCGATGCCGTAGGGCAACGGGTCGCCCGTGATCTCCATTACTCGGCCATGCACCCGATCGACCGCCGTGGGCGTTTCGATCGCCCCCACCTTGAGACGCTCGAGATACAGACGCTTCGATTCGGCAAACGCGCCGAAGATATCCGCCGCGAGATCCGGGTGCGCCTCGAGCAGGTCGTCTTTCACCACGATCAGATGATTGATCGGATAGTGTCCACGTTCACGCAATGCGACAAGGCCGGCCTCCAGTGCGTTCGGGATGAGCGGCTTCACGCCGGCGTGATCGACCTCGACGCCGATCGCGGCGGCCAGCTCGCCTGCGCCCAGCATCTGGCCGATCGTCTTCCCCGGCTCGATGGGAACGACGTTCGCCGGCGGCCGGTACTCGGCGACATGTTCGTCGCCCGACAGCACCCAGGTGATCCGGCTCAGATCGACGCCATGTTCCTGCTGCAGAATACTGCGCGCCCACAGTCCAGTGGTCACGGTGTACCCGCGGTTCACGCCGACTTTCCGGCCTTCGAGATCCTTCGGCACCCGGATGCCGGCGTTCGTGTTGTACAGGATCGCGCCGTGGTGGAATGCACGCACGAGAAAGATGGGCAACGCCGTGAAGCGCGCGCCGTGTGCGCGCGCGCAGAGGTAGGTGGTGATCGCCATCTCGCTGACGTCGAACTCGAGGCCGCGCACCATGCGGCGGAACGCGTTGACGAGAACGGGGACATCCTCGAAGTCGAACGTGAATCCGCGCGGTCTGACGGTTCCGTCCTTCAGCGCCTGGTTGTTACCCTGCGTGCGGGTGACGGTCTTCAGGAGCATGTGGCCAGGGGAGCGGCGGACCTTCACAGGGAGGTCTTACCACGAGCGGACGAGACCGTGGCGAGGGATACGGGCGCTATTCGACGATCGTGAGCTGCGACGCTTCCACGTCGAAGGGCTTCCATTCACCGGTGCGGCCCTGGGGATCCGTCGCGGTCACGGTATAGCGAATCACCCCGGTCGGCGTATCATCGGGCACGATCCATTTGGCCACGAAGAAGTCACGTTCCGGCTCCCGCTCGGTCTGCCGATCGCGCATCGGTACATCGACCGTCCTGCCAGCGTAGGTCAGGTGTACCACGAGCTTCGTCGCACGGTCGCGCGTGCCCGTCGCCGGATTGATAGCCGTCATTCGGAACCCGACCGGATCACCCCGTTCGAATCGACTGCTCAGCGTGCAGTTGCCGGGCTCGCCCCGACCAAAGAAGAATGCCATGTCCCCGGACAGCACCAGCTGGTCGAAACCGGTCGGAGCCTGCCCGGCCAGCGGCGAGGTGGCGAGAAGCGCCAGCATCGCGGCACAGACCACCCGCAGCGCATATCTCAAGAGAACACTCATAGCAGTAGACGCTAACGAAATCCCACAGCCATGTCCAGCAGGATCTCCATCGCCCCCGTCAACAGCCCGCGGCAGGTGCTGTTCGCGAGCCTCGTCGGCACGACCATCGAATACTTCGACTTCTACATCTACGGCACGGCGGCGGTGCTGGTCTTCCCAGCCCTGTTCTTTCCGGCCGCGGACCCCGCCACGGCGACGCTGGCGTCGCTCGCCACCTTCGGCATCGCCTTCCTCGCGCGACCGGTCGGGGCCGCCGTCTTCGGTCACTTCGGCGACCGCGTCGGGCGCAAGACGACGCTGGTGGCGGCGCTCCTGACCATGGGCGTCTCCACGGTGACGATAGGCCTCCTGCCTACCTACGACGCGATCGGCCTGGCGGCGCCGGTGCTCCTGGCGCTCTGCCGCTTCGGGCAGGGGCTCGGCCTTGGCGGCGAATGGGGTGGAGCGGTGCTCCTCGCCGTCGAGAACGCGCCGCCCGGCAAGCGCGCGTGGTACGGCATGTTCCCGCAGCTCGGCGCCCCGCTCGGCTTCTTTCTCTCGACGACGGTGTTCCTGGCGCTGTCGGACCGGCTGAGCAACGAGCAGTTCCTCGCGTTCGGATGGCGGATCCCGTTTGTGGCGAGCGCGGCCCTGGTGCTGGTCGGCCTCTACGTGCGGCTCGCCCTGACGGAAACCCCGGTGTTCACCGCGTCGCTCCGCGACCGCGCCCCCGTGAGAGTCCCGATGGTCGTGGTGTTTCGCGACCATCCGGGCACGCTCGTGGCGGGGACGCTGGTGGCGCTGGCCACGTTCGTGATCTTCTACCTCATGACCGTCTTCACGCTGGCGTGGGGCACGACGGCGCTGGGGTTCAGCCGTGACCAGTTCCTTTGGATCCAGTTACTGGGAGTCGTCTGCCTCGCCGGGGCCATTCCGATCGCCGCGCTGCTGGCGGAACACGGGCGGCGACGGGTCTTGATGGGGGTGACTATCGCGATCGCGCTCTTCGGCCTCGTGCTGGCGCCCCTGTTCCTCGCGGGCACGACCGGCGCCGTGCTGACGGTCGCGGTGGGTCTTGCCCTCATGGGACTGAGCTACGGTCCGCTCGGCACGCTGCTCTCCGAGCTCTTTCCCACGGCGGTCCGCTACACCGGCTGTTCGCTCACGTTCAACCTCGCCGGCATCTTCGGGGCGTCGCTCGCGCCATACATCGCCACGTGGCTCGCCAACACCTACGGCCTGCAGTATGTCGGCTACTACCTCACGGTCGCCGCGCTGCTGTCGCTGGCGGGCCTCATCGCGACGCGCGAAACCCGGCACGGGCCCTACCTTTGATATCCGGCAGAGCCCGCACGCGCGTAAGATGGCGGATGCATGCCGACCCTCTCCCGCTTTTCGCCGGCCGAACGGCTGGTTCGCATCACCACCGCTCTGGCGCTGGTCCACCACGTCGACCACATGCTTCGCGTCGACAATAACGGATGGCCGTTTCGGCCCGAAGTGACGCCCTTCACCTACAGCTTCCTCGTGTACGCGATCATCGCGGCGGTATGGTTCGCGCGCACCCGGCCGCGGGTGCGCATCGGGATGTCGGCCGGACTGGTGGTTGCGACGCTGGCGCACCTATGGCTCGACACGCCGTCCGCCCAGTTCGTCACGTGGGCCGCGAGACCGGAGGCGAACTGGCTCGCCGCTAGCTCGCCGGTCCTCGGGGCGATGGCGGTCCTGCTGACGTTTCTGGTGCCGCTCGCCGCGGTCGGCGTGTTCGTGGCCTTTGTCCGCAGCCGGGGGGTGTAGCGTGAAGACCAAGATACGGATCTGCGCAATCGCAATCGGGGCAACAGCGATCGCCGGCTTCCTGTGCGCGCCAGCCGTCCTCGCGGCGCAGTCGGCCGGCACGGGCGACCGACCGGTCGCCGGCGGGCTGCCAGCGACGATTCCGATTTTCCCGCTCCAGAGCGCGACGTTGTTCCCGAACGCGTCATACTCCTTCCACATTTTCGAACCGCGCTATCGCGCGATGGTGGCCGACGCGCTGAAGGGTGACCGCATCATCGGAATGGTGATGCTCCAACCGGGCTACGAAGCAGACTATGAAGGGCGGCCGCCGATTGCGTCGATCGGCTGCGCGGGCCTGATCACGGACTATGAGGAGTTGCCCGACGGGCGGTACAACATCGTGCTCGGCGGGCTGATCAAGTTTCGCATCACCGGCGAGGACGATAGTCGGACCTACCGACTGGCGCACGTGGAGGCCGTACCAGAAGTCCTGAACGAGAAAGACGCCATCGCCCTCGGTGACCAGCGGCAACAGCTGGAGTCTCTCTTGTTGGCGTTGTCCGGCCGACTTGGCATCCAGCAGCCCCCGGAGGGGGTCCCCGACGAACAGGTCGTGGATGAGCTGTCCCAGCGTCTGCCTATCGATCCGGTGAGCCGCCAGCGCCTGCTCGAGCAGGACGGCGCGCTCGCACGCGCGATCGCCCTGATCGAGATGCTGGAGGGACTGAGCAACACGCCGTGAAGGCCCGCCCACGCCGACTCGCGAGATATCCAGGCGTAAACAACTGCGACAAAGAGAGTTAGCGGCAGAGACTCACGGTGCCGGTCTCGTGGGCTGATGCGCGTTGGGCCTACACCTGAACGCCTATCGAGCCGACAGGATCGACATGGGTTGGGAGGGGAGCCGTCCGATGGACCCAGCCGTACTGATCGGCTGGGTATCGGCCCGGTCCGTTCCGGTGAGGGCGCTGGCGCTATCGCTCGTCGCGATGGCGGCGGCCGTCAGTGCGGCTGTCTTCTGGCCGGAGGCCCTGCTCGACCAGGAGCTTCTAGCCGGGGGCCTTGCCCTCATCCCCGCGCTCCTGCTGGCGCACTACCGGGGCTGGTCCGTCGTGACGATCCTCCTTGGCGTCGGCCTCGTCACCGTCACTATCCTTCACCTCTTGCCCTTGTACTTCGACGTGCTGGTCGGCGGCCCTTTTCTCGTCCTGTTTGTCATCGCCCCGTACATCTCGATTGCGCTGGGCGCGGGCTGGTTCGGCGAGGTTCGACGATACCAGGCCAAACTCCGGGCCACGCAACTGCAGCTGATCCAGTCTGAGAAGCTCGACTCGCTTGGCCGGATGGCCGCCGGAGTGGCCCACGAGGTCAAGAACCCGCTCATGATGATCCTGACCGGCGTCAAGGTGCTGTCTAAACGCCTCGGAAATGCCGACGAGTCGACGCGACAGCTCCTCGAGGACATGACGGAGGCGGTGCATCGGGCCGACAAGATCATCGGCGGGATGCTGAATTATTCGAGAGACCAGGGGCTCGATCTCACGCCTGCCGACCTCCACGCGACCATCGGGAGGTCGCTGCTGTTCGTCAAGCACGATCTCGACCAAGCACGGATCGTCGTCGTCAAGGATCTCGCCAAATCGCTGCCGCTGGTGCGACTCGACGAATTCAAGATTCAGCAGGTGTTCGTCAACCTGTTCACCAACGCGATTCACGCCATCGGGTCCGACGGCGAGATCCGTCTCACGACGTCGGTGGAGACACTGAGCGAAGGGACATACGTCGGCTACCGCATGGCCGACCGCTACATGCCAGGGGAGCGCGTGGCGATCATCCGGATCGAGGATTCCGGGCCGGGGATACCGAAGGAGCACTTGCAGAACGTCTTCGATCCGTTCTTCACCACCAAGCCGACCGGTCGAGGTACAGGACTCGGCCTGTCGGTGTGCCGCCAGATTGTGGAGATGCACGGCGGCACCGTCGATATCGGCAATCGAGACACTGGCGGTGCGCGCGTGACCGCCATCCTGAAGATCGACACAGAGGGAGTACCGGCATGAGAAGGCGACGAATCCTGCTCGTAGACGACGAGGTCAGCATCACCCGGGCGCTGGCGTTGTATCTCACGGAGAACGGGCCCTGCGACGTCAGGGTCGAGAACGCGGGCAGCCGCGGGGTGGCAGCCGCCCGCGAGTTCCGGCCTGACCTGATTTTCATGGATATCGTGATGCCGGACGCTGACGGCGGAGCCCTCGCCGCGGAGATTCAGGCGGATCCCGTATTGCAAGGCACCCCGCTCGTGTTCCTGACCGCACTCGTGTCGCAGGGCGAAACACGGGGCGGGGAGGCGAGATCGGCGGCTATCCGTTCCTCGCGAAGCCGGTCGACCCGGACGCCGTGCTCGCAAGCATCGAACAGCACGCCCGGAAAAGCGACTGACCTTGGGTGGGGCCGGGAAGGCCCGCCCTACTCCTGGCGACGCGCTCCCGGCCACCAGGCCGGGCGGTCGTCACCTGGAAATCAGCACCTCGCCGGTCGTCTTCGTGCAGCCGCCGGCGGGCATCGCGGCACCGCACTTGATCAGCAGGCCGGCGATCGCCCCGAACGGCCGGCCGTCCCTCAGCGGATGCAGCGTCACCGTGAAGATCGTGCCCTCCGGGAACGTCTTCGGCGCCACGCCCTGACGCGCGAGGGCCGCGGCCGATGCCGTTTCCACGCCCCACCGCACGGGCGTGCCGTCCTGCATGACCGGCGTGCCGTCGGATCCCAGCACTTCAAAAATGAGCTGAGCGTGGTTGGCCCCCGGAATGTATCGAATGAGCTTGCCCGTCATCGTCTTCGTCATCGACAGGTCGTACATCGCGAACGAATGGTGGGCCAGGGTTGGCCTTGTCATGACACCCGTCCACATGATGCCGACGAGTCCCGCCATGAACCAGCCAAGGGCTCTGCCTTTGATATTCCGGCCGAGCCCTTGCCTGGTTTGACAGTATCTCTTTGACGCGCTCCGCGCGGCGCTCAGCATACGCGTTGTCATGCCCGCTCTCCTCTCCCGGTACCTGTTCCTCGGTCGTACCTCACTGCCCGGGCCGCTCCCAGCCCTGCTCGAAGTGTTTCTCCCAGTTCTGCGCCCACGGCCGCCCGAAATAGTCGATGTATCCGTCATCCACGAACGTGAGCTGCGTCGGTCGTCCGTCAGGGCCGTTCAGGATCGTGCTCTGGACCCGGCACTCCACGAACGTGTGCCTGGCGTCGGGGTCGTCCGGACCGGTCGCGAACTCCCATGGCGTGACCGCGTGCAACGGCCGCGTAAAGGCCTCGGGGTCGTAGAACGTCGCGTCAACGGTAATCACCTTCCCGTCCGCGCTCGGCGTGAACACCTCGATGACTTCCAGCGAGCTGCTGTATTCAAACATCGAGTGCGACAGCGTCCACCCCTGGACGTTGGCGGTCCAGGCGACCAGCGTGTTCCCGTTCCAGAACCCGACCGTTTCGCCATACCACTGCGGAACCAGCTGCACGTGCTCCCGGTCGACGAGAACCTTGCGCAGAAAGTTGTCGGCGATGCCGCTCAGGAACTGGACCTGATGCGGCGTCGTCAGGACTTCGATCGTCCCGCCGAGAGAGAACTGCGCCCACCACCGCATCAGCCCTTCCGGATAGCAGAAGGCGGCATTCCACTGCGGTGAGTTGTTGACGACCTCGTGATAGTTGTGCTGAACCATCCGCTGCTGGTACTCGGGCGTCAGGAGCGAAACCATCGTGGACGTCTGCAGGTTCCGACCCCAGATCCACTGTTCGCCGCCGGCGCCGCGCCGGTACCGTCCATCCCAGTCCGGCAGCGACTGGCGCGTGTGTACGGTGGGGCCGCCGGCGCTCCGGGCCTCCGCCATCAGCGCCCCGTAGTGTTCCCCGGCGGTCGTGTACGGGTAGGGGCTCGCAATCCCGGCGACCTGGCGGTCCAGCGTGCAGTCACCCCACTCGCCGACCCGGTCGTCTCTCCACATGTCCGTCAGCTGACGCGGCGTGTTGCACCGGGTATATCGCCGATCGGCCCAATATTGCCGATCGAAATAGAAGTTCTCGCTGGTAAACAGGTCAACCGGCAGCGGCTGGACCCCTGCCGGCGGCGCCGGGGTCGGCGCGTCCTGCTGGGCATTCGCCACGGTTACAAGCGAGATTCCCAACCCTGCGGTGAGCAGGGCGAGTGAGGCGGCCACGGAGGCCCTGGTGCGTGCCATACCCACCGAACCTTTCTGTTCGTTCACCGGCGGAGCTATCCTAGGCCCGATGCTATTACGACATCGTCGCAGCGGTCCACCGCTCAGCGTCTTCCTCGAGGTGGGCGCCGTGGTGGGCGCCGTGATGGGCGCCGCGGCCGTCGCCGCGACGGCCTTCCTGATCACCGTGGCGGCGCAAGCCCCCTTGCCGGTCGCGGGACAACCCGGTCAGGCTCCGGCGCCCGGAGGACAGGGGCGGGCGTCCGCCAACCTGCCCCAGACACCCGTGGTCTCGCCAATTGCGGCGGTGTCTGCCGCCGTCACAGGACCGGGCCGGATGTTTCCCTCGTTGATGTCGCTGCCCGCGGGAGACGACCTCGCGCACTTCGAGTACGAAGCGACGGAGTATGTCGTCAGCGGCACGGCCGGCGGCCAACCGTACAGGACGCGCATTGTCGTACGCAAACCGTCAGACGACAGCAGGTTCAGTGGAATCGTCCTCGCCGAGTCGATGCATCCAAGCGGCAATGCGTGGATGTTTCACTTTACGCACACCTATACGATGGCGTCCGGCCACATCGGCCTGGACATCGTGACCAGCGACCCGGCGGACCTCGTCGAGTTCAACGGGGGACGCTACAAGGACCTGAGGATCGCGCGAGGACAGGCCAGCGAGATCATCGCGCAGGTCGGCGCGCTCGTCCGATCGGACCAGCCGGACAATCCGCTGGCCGGGCTTCCCGTGAGGAAGATGATCCTCGCCGGCACCTCGGCCTCCGCTGGGGTGCTGATCAACTACCTTCCGGCCCACATGGTCTACCGTCTGGAAGATACGACGCCGATCTACGACGGCTTCCTCCCGACCAGCAACGGCACGAATATCCGCCCTGTCGATGTGCCGATGATCCAGGTGCCGACGACGACGGAGGCAATGCGGGGCGTGGTGCCGACGCGGCAGGACGGCGATATGCCCGGCGACCAGTTCAGGGTCTACGAGTTTCCCGGTATGCCCCACGTCGACACGCGTAACGTTGACGCCTTCCGGCCGAACCCGTGCAGATACCCCATCAGTCTCTTTCCGATGGGCGCCTACATGTCGGTCGCGCTCCATCACGTCGTGGAGTGGGCCGACAAGGGCACCATCCCGCCACGTGCCGACAGGATGCTGGTCGATCGCAACACGGCGAACGATGGTTCCCTGATTGCTCTCGACGAGTTCGGCAATCCACGGGGCGGCATTCGCAGTCCGTACGTCGACGTGCCGAGCGCGAAGTACGGAGTTCCCAACGAAGGCGCGGTGCCGCCCACTCCCGATACCGTGCCCTGGATTGCGCTGCGCGGCGAGGCCGGGATCAATCGGTTCTGCGGCCAGACCGGTTATCAGATACGGCTTCCGGACGAGCGGTTGAAGCAACTGTACGGCGACAAGGCCGCGTACCTCGCCAAGGTGCGGCAGGGCGTCGATGAGCTCACTCGCCAGGGCTGGTCGTTGCCGCTCTTCCGGGAGCAGATTCTTGCCGACGCGGCCGGTGTGAATTTCTAGTCGGGTCGTCGGGGCGCCCATCGCGCGCGCCGCGGTGCGCGCTTTCAGGGCCCAATCGTGCGTCGGTTGCGACTATGCTGGTGGTGCTGGCGCAGCTTCGCGACACCGTAACGAGGACCGGTCGCGCCGCGCGCCGATATTGACGGAGGAAGCATCGTGGACGAAGACACTCGAGCGATAACGGGCGCGATGCTGGTCGCGCTCGCCGGCGGGATGATAGCGTTTCTCGCGCTGACGGACCGCGGCCGGCGTACGCTGAACCATGTGGGTCCGGCGTTGGACGACGTGTCACGCACGCTCCAGGAGGTCCGTTCGATCGTCCAGAAAATAGACGGCGTCGTGCAGGAGGCCCAGGCCACGCTCACAGACGTCCGGGCGACGCTCCCATCGACGCAGACCGCCGACTATCCGCACGACGTGCCGTACGGCGTCTAACTACTGCCTTTCACGATTACGGCGAGGCGTTCGAGGACGGCGTGAGTACCCTGCCTCACGTGAGCCTGGTGCCGTCCTGCCCGTCGAACAGGTGCAGCCGATCGGCCGGGAGCGTCAGGAATAGGTCCTCCCCGGCGGGCGGCGGAGTGGTGCCCGCTACGACCGCCAGGAACGGCTGAACATCGGGCCGATCCAGGCGCAGGTGGAGCACCTGGTCGTGCCCGCGCGGCTCCACGAAATCGACCGTTGCGCGCAGGTGGCCGCTCACGCCGAGCGTCACGTCCGGCGGGCGGATCCCCACCAGGGCGCCCGGGGGTGCATCGACGCCCACCAAGGCCGCAGGCAGCAGGTTCATTGCCGGAGCGCCAATGAAGCGCGCCACGAATGTGTTCGCCGGCTTTCCGTACACCTCGAGCGGCGGCGCCACCTGCTCGATGGCGCCGTCGCGCATCACCGCCACGCGTCCCCCGAGCGTCATCGCCTCTTCCTGATCGTGGGTGACGTAGACGATCGTGGCCCCCAGGCTCCGGTGCAGCCGGCGCAGCTCGGCCCGCGCCTGGGCGCGAAGCGACGGGTCAAGATTCGAGAGCGGCTCATCGAGCAGGAACACTTTCGGCTGACGCACCATCGCCCGTCCCAGCGCCACGCGCTGGCGCTGGCCGCCCGAGAGCTGAGCGGGCCGGCGGTCGAGCAACTCTTCGATGTCGAGTGCCTCGGCCACCGCAGCGACCTGCCGTGCCACGATCGCGCGATCGGTCCGGCGCACCTTCAATCCGTAGGCAAGGTTGTCACGCACGCTCATGTGCGGATACAGGGCGTAGCTTTGAAAGACCATCGCCACGTCGCGCGCCTGCGGCGGCCACCCTGTGACGTCGGCGCCTCCAATCAGGATGCGGCCGGAGGTCGGGACCTCCAGGCCGGCGACAAGCCGCAGCAGCGTGCTCTTGCCGCACCCCGACGGCCCCACGAGCACCAGGCACTCTCCATCGTGTATCTCGAGAGTGAGGGGTCGGACGGCGGCGTGGCCGCTGGGATACGTCTTCGCGAGGCCGTCGAGCTGAATAGCGGCCATGCGCTCAGCCCTTGGTCGCGCCTGCCGTCAAGCCGGCAACAATGCGTCGCTGACATGCCAGCACGAGAAGCGCTACCGGGATAGTGGCCACCACCGTGGCAGCGAGCACCTCACCCCACGGCACCTGATAGCGGCCGCGGAAGAGCATCACCGCCACAGGCACGGTGTAGCGTTCCGGACCAAGCGTGAACGAGAGTGCGAAGAGAAACTCATTCCAGCAGTAGAGAAACGTCAGCATCGCCGTGCTGGCCACGGCCGGTGCCGCCAGCGGCAGCACGATGTCCCACAGGGCTCGCAGGCGGGACGCGCCGTCGAGCATCGCGGCATCCTCGAGGTCCCGTGGGAGTTGGCGGAGGAATCCGGTGAGCAGCCAGACCGCGAGCGGCGTCGAGAACGTCAGATACGGAAGGACGAGGCCGGGGTACGTGTTGAGGAGGTGCAGCTCGCGGAGGATCAGGTAGAGCGGCGGCACGATCGAGATCTGCGGGAACATGGAGACGGAAAGGATGAGTGCGAGGATGAAGGCGCTCCCACGCATGCGCAGCCGCGCCAGCGCGTACGCGCAGAGCACGGCCACCGGCACGGCCACGAGCGTCGTCAGTCCGGCGACGACGAGTGAGTTGCGGATGGGAATGAGGAAATCGCGCTCGTCGAAGAGCGCGCGATAGTGCTCGAAGGAGACGGAGGTCGGCACGAGGGAACGGGACTCGAACAGCCCCGACTCGGGGGTCAGGGACGAGGCGACCATCCAGTAGATCGGGAAGAGCAGCGTCGCCAGGAGAACGCCGGCGGCGAGCGTCGTCGGCCCGGGCCGCGCGGGTCTCACGCCCGCTCCCCGACGAAGGAGCGACCCAGCGCCCGCACCCAGAGCAGCGCCACGACGAAGGTCAGCAGGAACACCATCACCGATAGCGCGGACCCGTATCCAAAGCGGAGGCGCTGCATGAGGGCGATGAACGCGTACAACGAGAGCGGTTCCGTGGACGTCCCCGGTCCGCCGCCGGTCAGGACGTACGCGAGATCGAACAGGCGTAGCGCGTCGAGCGTACGAAACGCCGCCGCCACGACGAGCGCCGGGCTCAGGAGCGGCAAGGTGATCGTGACGAACCGGCGAATGGGGCCGGCGCCGTCGATCCGCGCTGCCTCGTCGAGCGTCGGGTCGATCGTCTGAAGACCCGCCAGGAGCAGGATCGCGACAAACGGCGTGGTCTTCCAGACGTCAGCGCCGACGATCGGTACCCAGGCGGCGAGTGGATGGACGAACCAGTCGAACGATTCGCCGATCAGCCCGACGGTCCGCAGCGGCGATGTGACAATCCCCGCCTGCGCGTCGAACATGAAGCGCCAGACGAGCGCCGCGACCACGGTTGGAATCGCCCAGGGGAGCAACGAGGCGACGCGGATCGCGGCCCGGCCGCGCACGGCGGTGTGCATGACGAGCGCGAGCGCGAGACCGAGCATCAGCTCCAGCGGCACGCTCACGGCGGCAAACGCCACCGTGTGGAAGCCGGCCGAGCGAACCCGCGGATCCCCGACCGCTTCGGCGAAGTTCGCCACCCCGACAAACGGCCGGCCGAGCCATGGCAGGCGAAGATCGTGTCCGTGGAGCGCCTCCCACCCTGTGGCGGCGATCGGCGCCAGCGACACGAGCAAGATGAGCGTCAGCGCCGGCGCGACCAGCCGGCGGGCGAGGCGCGCGTCCGCGCGAGCGATCGTGGTCCTAGTACTAGGCCCGTTCATGGCAACGGTCCCTCGGCGGAGAGACCGGAGCGCGAGAGCAGCGTCCGTATCTCGCGCGCGGCCGCACGGAGGGCGGGTTGCGGCGGCTCCTGCCCAGTAAGTGCGCGGTGGAGCCGTACCTGGAGAATCTCGGAGATCTCGGTGTACACCGGGCTGGCCGGACGGGCCGCGGCCGCGTCGAGCGCCTGGCGCACCTGGTCGAGCGGAATCGGCAGCGCCTCGGCGAGCGCTGCGGTCTCGTACAGCGAGCGCCGCGCGGGAAGCTGCGCCGCGAGGCGGGCGCGCTCGAGCATCTGATCTGGGGCCGTCAGGAAGGTGACCAGCGCCCACGCGAGCGCCGGGTTCGCGCTCTGGGCGTTCACGGCGAGTTGCGCGCCACCGAGCGCCGAGGTCGGCCGTCCACCCTCGGCGGCCGGAAACGGCGCCACGGCGAACCGGTTCTCCACGCGTGACCGCGAGCCGTCCTGCAGGAGCGCCCACGCGTACGGCCAGTTGCGCATGAACGCCGCGTCGCCATTCTGGAAGGCGAAGCGGACCTGCTCCTCCTGCCACGTCAGTGCCGAAGGCGGGACGAACCCGTCGGCCCTCACCGCGTCGCGCATGAAGGTGAGAGCCCGTATCGCCTGTGGCTCGTCGACAACCACGCGGCCCCGCGCGTCGAGGATCGCGCCGCCGAACGCACCGAGATGCTCGAGGAAAACGGTGACGAGCCCTTCGTAGCGCGCGCCCTGCCACACGAGACCAAAGCGCGTGGCCCCGCCATCGAGAGCGCGGCGCGCCGCCTCGCCCATCTCGACGACCGAACGTGGCGGCGCGTCGAACAGATCGGTGCGCCAGTAGAGCAGCCCCACGTCGACGAACCAGGGCACCGCGTACAGATCGCCCCGCCATCGCGAGGCCGCCATCGCGGCCGGGAGGAAGTCGTCGACGTCAACAGCAAATCCGTCGAGCGGCAGGATCCAGCCGGCCGCCGCGAACTCCGCGGTCCAGATGACGTCGAGCTGCAGGACGTCTGGATCCGGCGCGCGGCCATTCAGCCACTGCACGTAGAGTTGGTGGCGCTGATCGGCGGCGTCCGGCGTGACGCGCAACTCGACCTGCACGCCGGGATGGCGCTCGCTGAAGCGCTCGAGCTGCCGGCGCACGATCTCGGCCTCCGGGCCGAGCGCGCTCCCGGAGAAGGTGAGGCGTGCTGGCCCGTCCGGGCCGCCGCAGGCAGCGGCACCGGCTGTGACTCCGGCCGCCACGACGAGAAGGCACGGCAGAAGGAGGCGGTTCATCCCCGCCCTATCATGACGCGGGACGGTCTGGGCATCGCTCGGTTCATGATAGTTTGCGTACCGATCGGTGAGGCGCTCGCCCGGTTCACCACGTCGTCACCGGGACGCGGGTGGGCCCGCGTTCCAGCAGCAGCCATCGCCTGACGACACGGGGGAGCTTCTGGAGCACACCACACCGGACAGGTTCGGGCCGGGCACGCAGGGGACGATCGCCGCCCCGTCGCATCGGAACGATCGGAACGATCTCGCCATCGTCCTGGACGGCGGCGGCGCGCGCGCGGCGTACCAGGTGGGGCTGCTTCGCTGGATCGCACGCCGGCACCCCAATCTGCGGTTGCGCCTGGTCACCGGCGTGTCGGCCGGAGCCATCAACGCCGTGTTCCTGGCGTCGCACCGCGGTTCGTTTTCCTCTGCCGTCGACGACCTCTCCAAGATCTGGGCCTCGCTCACGATCGACCAGGTCTTCCGCGTGGATACCCGATCGCTGGTGGGCAATTTATGGCAGTGGGGGCTGCGACTCGTATCCGGCGGTGGGCGGATCGCTCCGCCCCTCTCCGGACTTGTCGACACGACGCCACTGCGCCGCACGCTTGAAGCCGTGTTCACGCTCGCCCCAAGCGGCGAGATTGAGGGCATCGGCGATAGTCTCGACGCGGGACGGCTGGCCGCGCTTGCCGTCGTCACCAGCAGCTACACGACGGGGCGTTCGGTGGCCTGGGTGCAGGGCCGCGACATCCAGGACTGGGAGCGGCCATTCCGACACAGCACGCAGACGCGCATGACCGTGGACCATGTGATGGCCTCCACGGCCCTTCCACTGCTGTTTCCCGCGGTGAAGCTCGGAAACGCCTGGTACGGCGACGGAGGGATCCGCCGCATCGCTCCGCTCGCGGCGGCGATACACCTCGGCGCGAGCCGGATCCTGGCGTTCTCGACGCGATACGCGCGGTCGCAGAACGAGGCGGAGCGACCGCAGGCACCAGGGTATCCGGCGCCGATGCAGATTGCCGGTCAACTCCTGAACGCCATCTTCTTGGACGACCACGATCGCGACGCGCTGAACCTAGCGCGAATCAACCACCTGGTTGAGGACCTGCCGCCTGAGAAGCGACGCGGCCTGCGGGTCGTGGACCTCGTTCTCATCCGGCCGTCGCAGGATATCGGGCGGCTCGCCGCCGATTTCGAGGTTCGTCTGCCTCGCTTCTTTCGACATCTGGTGCGGAGCGCGGGCGCCCGTAAGACATCGAGCCCCGACCTTCTCAGTCTGCTGATGTTCGACCCGGCGTATCTGAAGGCGCTGGTGGACATCGGCGAGACCGACGCCGAAGCGCGCGCAGACGACATTGATGCCATCCTGAAGGCTTCATCCGCGCCGTAGGGACCCCCATGGCTCGAAGAGGCAGAACCTTCTACCATTGGCGCTGATGCAGCCGCGCGTCTGGCATCGGTTCTATGACGAGGGCGTTCCGCCCGGCCTCGACTTCGAGACACTGCCGCTGCCGGCATTCCTCGAGCGCAGCGCCCGGGAGTACGGCGACGCCACCGCGCTGATCTTCCAGAACCGCCGGCTGACCTATCGCCAGCTCCAGGAAGAGGTGGATCGGTTTGCCGCCGCGTTGTCCGGACTCGGCGTCACGCGCGGCACACGGGTCGCCATCCAGCTGCCGAACCTGCCGCAAACGGTTATCGCGTTCTACGCCGTCCTGTCGCTCGGGGCAACGGTGGTCATGACCAATCCCCTGTACGTGGAGCGGGAGATCGAGCACCAGTGGAACGACGCCGGCTGCTCGGTAGCGATTACGACCGATTTCCTGTTTGCCCGTCGCATCGCCGGCATCCGCCCACGGCTCGCTGTCGAGCACTACGTGATCGCCTCGATTCCCGACTACCTGCGCTTTCCGCTGAACCTGCTGGCGCCGCTGAAGTTGCGACGGGCGAAGCCGCCGCTCATGGCGTCGGTCGCGGCGGGTCCCGGCGTCCACTTCATGCGTCGGCTGATCAGGACCACGCCGGCGAGCCCGCCTCGCGGCGGGATAGACGGGATCGATATGGACGAACCTGCCGTACTGCAGTACACCGGCGGCACGACCGGCGTGCCGAGGGCGGCCGTGCTCACGCATCGCAACCTGTCGTGCAACGTCCAGCAGGTCGCAGCATGGTTCGACGGGGCACAACTGGGCAGGGAGGTCATGCTCGGCTGCCTTCCGTTCTTTCACGTGTTTGGCTTGACCGTGGCGATGAACTTTCCGGTCTATGCGGCCGCCGCCATCGTGCTCATGCCCAATCCCAGGGATATACCGCAGATGATCTCGAGCATCGCCAAACATCGCGTCACGTTGTTTCCGGGCGTCCCCGCGATGTTCAACGCGATTGTCAATGCCCCCGGCCTGGAGAAGCTCGACCTCACGAGCGTGACCTCCTGCTTCTCCGGAGCGGCCCCGTTGCCGCCTGATGTGCTCGAGCGATTCGAGGCGCTGACCGGAAGCAAAATCGTCGAAGGCTACGGACTGACCGAGACCTCGCCCGTGACGCACGCCAACCCGTTGAACGGCCGGCGCAAGATCGGCAGCATCGGCGTCCCGTTTCCAGACACTGACATGAAGGTCGTAAGCGTCGACGACACCGCGGCCGAGGTGCCCTCGGGCGCGCAGGGAGAGCTGCTCGTCAAAGGACCGCAGGTGATGGGCGGGTACTGGAACGCGCCCGACGAATCGGCGGCCGTCCTGACCGACGGCTGGCTCCACACGGGTGACGTCGCGACGGTCGACGAAAACGGGTACTGCTTCATCGTCGGCCGCAAGAAGGACATGATCATCGCTGGCGGCTACAACATCTATCCGGACGAGGTGGATGCCGTGCTGATGGCGCACCCGGCAGTACATGAGTCGGCGACGATTGGCGTGCCGGATCCGGCGCGCGGCGAGACGGTCAAGTCGTTCGTCGTCGTGCGCCCTGGACAGTCGGTGAGCGCAGACGATCTCATCGCGCATTGCCGGCGCGAGCTTGCCGCGTACAAGGTGCCCCGCTCGATGGAGTTCCTGGACGAGCTGCCGAAGAGCAGCGCGCTGAAGATCCTCCGCCGGGAGTTGCGAGAAAGGGAGATCGCGGCCATCGCCGAGCGGCCGCGCCCGTCATGACGACTGTGCTCGTCGCCCTGCTGCTGGTCGTGCTTGCCGTGCGGCTGCTCTATCTCGGCCGGGGGTACGCGGCCTGGACGCTTCCCGGCGCGGCGGCCCTGGCGTGGTGGGGGGTGCGCACCGGTTCACCGGCGACCGGCGTCGCGGCACTCGTCTTCGTCGCCGTGGCCGCGGCGACAGGGATTCCGGTACTTCGTCGTCAGCTCCTGAGCCGCGCCGCAATGCGCCTGATCCGGCCGATGCTGCCTCGGATCAGTGACACCGAAAGGGAAGCGCTGGACGCTGGCACGGTGTGGTGGGAGCGGGATCTCTTCTCGGGCCGCCCGGACTGGCAGAAGCTGTTGGCCTTCAGGCCGAAGCCGCTCTCCGACCGGGAGCAGGCGTTTCTCGACGGTCCCGTCGACGAGCTCTGCTCGATGCTCCGGGAGTGGGACATCGTCCGGGCGGGCGACCTCCCCCCGGAGGTGTGGAGCTTCCTGAAGCGCCATGGGTTCTTCGGCATGATCATCCCGGAGCGCTTCGGCGGCCTCGGATTCTCGGCGGCCGCGCACTCGGCGGTCATCGTGAAGGTGGGCAGCCGCAGCGTCACGGCCGCCGTGACCGTCATGGTGCCCAATTCGCTCGGACCCGCGGAGCTGCTGCTTCGGTACGGGACCGAGGCGCAGAAGAGGCACTACCTGCCGCGTCTAGCAAACGGCGACGAGATCCCCTGCTTCGCGCTCACCGGCCCCGAAGCCGGCAGCGACGCGGCGGCGACGCAGAGTGTCGGCGTCGTGTGCCGCGGCATGTACCAAGGCGCCGAGGTCCTTGGTATTCGCCTCAACTGGCGCAAGCGCTACATCACGCTCGGTCCGGTGGCGACGGTCATCGGCCTCGCGTTTCGTCTTCGCGACCCGGACGGTCTGCTCGGCGGCCCGGAGGACCGCGGCATCACCTGCGCGCTCGTCCCGGCTGATCTTCCGGGCATCGAGATCGGCGCCCGGCACGATCCCATGGGCATCCCGTTTCAGAACGGCCCGAACTGGGGACGCGACGTCTTCGTCCCGGTCGACTCGATCATCGGAGGCCCCGCCATGGCCGGCCAGGGCTGGCGGATGCTCATGGAAAGCCTGGCCGCGGGGCGTTCGATTTCCCTGCCGGCGCTCGCGTGCGCCTCGGCGCAGGTCTCCGCACGCCTGGTGGGCGCGTACGCGACGGTCCGGGAGCAATTCGACACGCCCATCGGCCGCTTCGAGGGCATCGAGGAGCCGCTGGCGCGCATCGGCGGGCTCACCTACGTCATGAACGCCGCGCGACGGCTGACCGCCGGCGCGGTGGACGCGGGGGAACACCCGGTCGTCGCGTCGGCGATCGTCAAAGCGTACCTGACCGAATCGATGCGCCAGGTGGTCAACGACGCCATGGACATTCGCGCGGGGGCCGCCATCTGCCGCGGCCCGCGGAACATCCTGGTGCAGATGTATCAGGCGGTGCCGGTTGGTATCACCGTCGAGGGGGCCAATATTCTGACGCGCTCGATGATCGTCTACGGCCAGGGCGCGATTCGGTGTCATCCGTTTCTGCACGACGAGGTCGCCGCCGCCACCACCGGGGACCTGGCGGCGTTCGACAGGGCGCTATTCGGACACATCGGGCACGTAGCGTCGACCATGGCTCGAGCCTGGCTGCTGGGCGTCACCGACGGCCGCTTGCTGGTGCGCTCGCCGGTGAGTAAGAGGACACGGCGCATGTACGGCCAGTTCACGCGGATGAGCGCCGCGTTCGCACTGGTCTCGGACGTCGCGCTGGCGACACTCGGCGCGCGCCTCAAGCGGCGAGAGAAGATCAGCGGCCGCCTGGCGGACGCGCTGGCGTGGCTCTATCTCGGTTCGGCGGCGCTGAAACGCTTTCACGACGATGGAGAGCCGAACTGGGCGTTCCCGTTCGTGCGGTTCGCCTGCGAACATGCGCTGCACGAAATCCAGGAGGCGCTTGAGGGCGTGCTTCACAATCTGCCCAGCCGGCTGGCGGCTCGGGTCGTGCGGCCGCTGGTGTTTCCGCTGGGACCACGCTACCGGCCGGCGAGCGACGCGACCGGCGCGCTGGTCGCACGCGGTCTGCTCGAGGATCACGATGCCCGGAGCGCGCTCACGACCGGCATGTACGTGCCGCCCTCGACCGATCCCGGGCTCGGGCGGCTGGAAGCGGCGCTTCGCGAGGCGGTCGCAGCGCACCGGGTGGAAACGAAGATCCGGGACGCCGTCCGCGCCGGCTTTCTGGACAAGGCGCCGGGCGATATCCTGCTGGAAGCAGCGCTCCGGTCGGGCATCATCTCGCGCGAGGAATACGAACAGGTGCTCCAGGCCGACCGGGTACGCGACGAGGTGATTCAGGTCGATGCCTTCTCGGCGGCCGAGTACTCGACGCTGGCGCGCTGACGCGGAGGTGTCGCGGGCCACGGTCGCCCGATCGAGAGTCGAAACGCATTACAAAAACGTGATCGTTAGGGATTCGGCTCCGATCACAGCTTTGGTACTTGCCAGCCGTCCCAGGGACGAGTAAAGATCGGCGGTCAGTCTCACTAGTACCTTGCCGCAGTGGTTTTGATCGGTTGCAACGAGGGTAGTTCCTCTGCCGACAACAACAGCTTGATCGTCCGGGGTTGGCGTGGAACCCGACTGATCAGACCGCGCCGCTCAAGCTCGACGATCATGTGGTGGACGGCCGGGGGCGTGACCTGAAAGAACCGTTGGAAGTCCGCTTCGGCCGGTGGCGTTCGGTGAAGGAGCGTGTACGTGTAGAGGAAGGCTAGGTACTGGCCCTGCTTCTGGGTGAATCTCGGTGATGAACGGCTGGACACGGGATCGGGAAGGTGATCCAAGATGTCCATGCACATACGCTATCGCATCACGCTGACCTACGATGAACAGCAACAGCTTCAGGCGCTTGTGAGCGGCGGCCAGGGGGCGGTTCGCAAGATCAAGCGGGCGCAGATTCTCCTCGCCGCGGACGCCACATCCACCGACGAGATGATCGCGCTCAACGTTGGTGTCGGCACGTCGACCGTGTACCGGACCAAGCAACGCTTCGTCGAGGAAGGACTGGACCGAGCGCTCCGCGAAGTGCCCCGTCCCGGCGCGCCGCGCAAGCTCGGCGCCAGCGATGAAGCCCTCCTGGTCGCGGTCGCTTGCTCACATCCACCCTCCGGGCGTGCGCGATGGACACTGGATCTCCTGGCCCGCGAGATGGTGCGACTCACCTCGCACGAGGCCCTGTCGGGCGACACGGTGGGTCGCCGGCTTGCCGAGATGGCGCTGAAGCCGTGGCAGGAGAAGATGTGGTGCATTCCGACGGTCAACGCCGAGTACGTGGCGCGAATGGAAGACGTCCTCGATCTCTACGCCGAGCCGCCGGATCCGCGGCGACCGGTCGTCGGCTTCGATGAAACACCCCGGCAACTGATCGGCGAAGCGCGTGTCCCGATTCGGGCCAAGCCCGGGAAGCCCAGACGAGTCGACTACGAGTACGTGCGCAACGGCACGGCGAATGTCTTCATGTTCGTAGACGTGAATCGCCCCTGGCGACATGCCAAGGTCACCGACCAACGCACGTGCGTCGACTTCGCAGAGTGCATGCGCGATCTCGTCGATGAGCACTACCCGGAGGCCGAACGGATCCGTGTGGTGCTCGACAATCTTTCGGCACATTCAGCGGCAGCGCTCTACCACGCCTTCGATCCCGCCGAGGCACGACGGATTCTCCGTCGGCTCGAGTTTCACTTCACGCCGAAACACGCCAGCTGGCTCAACATGGTCGAGATCGAAATCGGCGTGATGGTCAAGCAGTGCCTCGATCGTCGGATCCCTGCCAAGGCGATCCTCATCAAGGAGATCGCGGCATGGGAGCAACGGCGCAATGACGAGAAGGCGCGCATCCACTGGATGTTTACAGTCGACCGTGCTCGCGAAAAGCTCGGCCGTGTGTATCCGCAACCCGCTGGTCGGGCCAAAGCCGCCGCGTGAACCGGTCAGATCCACTGCGGCGAGGTACTAGGACGCTGGGTGCGTGCATGCGGAGGCTCGTGAGGCGGCAAGTCTTGATTGCTGAGAACGGTCGACTCAGGATTGAGGAGTCCCATGCGGCATCATCACCTTCCACGCGCGGTGAGGCAGGTCAGACCGTGAGTGACGTGTTCGACGACTCCGAATCCCTGACCCCGGCCGGCGAAGACGTCCAGCCGACCCCCGAACCGGCCGAGCCGAAAGATCCCGCAGTCGCCAGATTCAAATCGTGCCGGTGGCACGAGACACAGGATGGCGGGGCAGAATACTGCTCGCACCGAGACGTCCTGCCGTACGCCGGGTTGAACGGTTTCAACGCGGGATCGTGGTGTCTCGACTGTACCTTCTTCGAGGTGCGGCGGGCGGTAAAGCAACGCGACCCGAGCGAGTTCGAATGGTGATGACGGTGGTGCGAATCGTCCCGTCGGGGCACAGATGTTCCAGGTGTCCCTTGTGGATAGAAACGGCACTGTCAAGGTTGAGCGCGAAGGATAGATCGTGGCCGTTGCGAGAGGCGTGCCGTCCGCCCGCTCAGGTGCCGATCACCACGCGCCATTCCTCGAAAGCCGCGGCGCGGAGATGGCGCTGTGTGACGGCCCGCAGGAGGTGTCGCCCAACCCGAAACAGGTTCAGGACGGCCGCGTGGACGGAGAGGAAGCGTTAGGCGCGCCCGGGCGATTTGAAGCGGCGCATGAGTCGTTCCCGGATTCGCGAAGGTTGGTGGGAGGCCTCGGCGCGATCGTGGAGGCCGGAGGGGCCGGAAGTCGTCTGCTGTATGTCGGTCAGCCAAGGATTCAGCGGTCCCGTTGTCCGTCATCCTGTTTCACCGCATTCGGGATGAGGATGTCGTGGAGGCGCTCGATGCGCGGACCGGTGCCGCTCGGTGGGGATACGCCCACCCTTCCTCCTATCGGGACTATTTCGGCTTCGACGAGGGTCCGCGCGCGGTTCCCGTGGTTGCCGACGGCATCGTCTACACGTTCGGTGCATAGGGACAGCTTCACGCGATTGACCTGGAGACGGGTACGCGCATCTGCAGCGTGGACGCCATGCAGCGTTTCCGCATCGCCAAGGGGTTCTTCGGAGCCGCGGGATCGCCGCTGATTGAAGACGGCCGCGTGCTGGCCAATATCGGCGGAAGGCGCGGACGGGGGGACACGACGACGAGTCACGCCACCCTGATCGCAGCCGCAGAGCAGACCGACGCCGTGGAGCCCGATGGCGACGGCCTGGAAGAAGTCATGGCGACCAAGGGCGATCCACGGGCTGCTAGCCGACGCCGCGCGGTGGTGACTTGCTGGGTGATTTTCGGGCCAGCTGACGCTTGAGAGAATGGCGCCCTCGGAAAGTGAGGGAGCCATGAAGAAGACCCGATTCACAGAAGAGCAGATGGTCACGATCCTCCGGGAGGCCGACAGGCGTTGTTGCATGAAGACTCTGCGGTGGGGCGGTTTGGCCCGCATTTCTCGTGATCCTCCGTAGGATCCACACTACAGGGATGAAGTCGAAGGTCCATCCCACGTATAAGACGAAGTACCGCGTTGCGAACTGGGCGGCCTACAATCAGGCCCTCGTTCGACGCGGCGATGTGACGGTGTGGTTATCCTTGGAAGCGATCGCTGCCTGGACGCCCCGCCGGAGCGGCCGGCGGGGTGGGCAGCGGCGCTACTCGGATCTTGCCATCGAGACCGCCCTGACCCTGCGGCTCCTCTACCATCTCCCGCTACGCCAGGCCGAAGGGTTCCTGCACGCGCTGTTCGGGATGATGCGCCTCAACCTCTCCGCCCCCGACTATACGACGCTCTCCCGGCGCAGTCGGCATTTGAGGCGCCGTCTACGACTGGTCCCGCCCGGCGAGGCCATCCATCTCGTGCTCGACAGCACGGGTCCGTCCATCGTCGGGGCAGGTGAGTGGGCGGCCGCGAAACACGGTGGCTGCGGCCGGCGTGGCTGGCGGAAGCTCCACCTTGGCGTCAATCGGTCAGGCGTGATCCTCGTCCACACGCTGACCGAGGCGACAGGGGATGATGCGTCCCCCAACTGATACTATGTAAATAACTGTAAATAAAGCAGTAACATGGATACTGCAGTATCTAATCCCCTCATTGATACGGCCATTATGATGTGGAATAGCTGGGACGTGAAGTCCTCTACGAGATCTCCTCTCGGTTGTGGCAGAAGTTCGCCGATTGTCTGGTCTCGCTGCTTGATCTCGACATTCTACTTCTGGCCGGCGACCTCGAGGGATTCGGCTCGCTTCTCGGCGCGCTCGGCGCGGGCGGCGGAAACTGCGCGGTGCCCATCAGCACGTAGACGGCTGAACGGGATAACGCCGTCATCTGCATCACCTCCCGGAGCGTGAGTCCGAGCCGTAAACGAAGAGTCTGACGAGGCTGGAAGCCGTCCTCGAGGACGACGAGGTGTCGGAGCGGTTTTGTCAAGTTGACCAAAAGCTCGTTGATCGATCCCCAAGATACTGGGCTCGAGCCAGCCGTGAACCCGCCATGCTGGGCATCAAAAACGACCGTCGGCCTCAACTTGACAATACCGTCGTGATGCCTGGCTGTGCCTTCTGCTCGATGGCGTCCTCGACATCGTCGGTCGTGATCAGATGAAACGGCTTCTCGGGAAATGCGACCGTGCCGCCGTTCGGGCCTGGGACCTCGACGGTGGCCAGAAACGTGTGCGCGTACAGCGCGAGCGCGTAGGCACGCGGCACGAGGTGTCGGCGGACGTGGCGTTCGAGATACCGCGTGGCGATGTCGGCGAACGTGGGCTCGGCGACGCACGTGTCGGGGGACGCGCGATCGTTACGGAACACGCGACGTGTGGGCTCCACCAATTCGGGCATGATCCCTCCAGGCTGCAGGGCTCCCGGCCCCGCCCGTCCATGGACGCTCTGCTCCCGCACAAAGTCCAGTCGAATCTGCCGGCCGAGGGACGAGGCGGCTCATCGGGAGGCAGCTGGTCGGGCCATACCTGCTGTACTCAGCTGGCGAACACAAGGGCTCGGCTGAGTATTGGGACATTCCGGGATTCGGCCGCTTATTGGCACCATACGGGCACGACGAACGGCGGCCGGAGACAAGCCCTCAGCGGGGAGAGGTGTCTGAGAAATGCGGTGGAACCGAGCCGTTTCCAGTCGATTCCAGGCCGGGACGGGTCACGGCTCTGGGTTTCATGGTGCTGGATGGTCGGCGATTAGAAACCCGGCTGCAGCCGGCTCGCGCGGGTGTAGCATCGGCGTGTTCCGGGAAGGCAAAATGGAAATCCCAGTGTACATGTTCGAGCGGCGTCAGATTGAGAACCAGACTGCTGAGACGATCGCGCGCAACCTCACGGAGGCATTCGATAGGTTCTGCACTCCGACGGCGGAGTGGGCGTAGGCGTAGTCCTTCAGTCCTTCGTTCCTGGTGCTTGGTCCGAAGTGGTGCGACGCCCTCGATGACGCGCGACGTCGACGACGCGAAGTCACGGACAGCGACATCGAGGTCGAGATGTAGGAACGACCGCATCGCGCCGCGAGAAGGAAAGGAAGCTTGAGGCATGCAGACTACCGGCCCGCACCACGACGATGACCACGCGCCAAACACGTCGTCCCAGCAGTCTGTTGCCGGTCCTGAAAAGCTGCCAGGAATCAGGCACGTTATCGCGGTGGGCAGCGGCAAGGGCGGCGTGGGGAAATCCACCGTCAGCGTGAATCTCGCGTTCGCGCTCCAGCAACTCGGTGGTCGTATCGGGCTCGTTGACGCGGATGTCCTGGGCCCGAGCATCCCCGTGATGCTGGGCCTTGCCACCGGTCAGCCGCCCGCGCTGGCCGCGGACAAGAAGATCATCCCCGCGGACCGCCACGGCCTGAAGACGATATCGATGGGCATGCTCGCCGGGGACGACAGCCCGGCCATCTTGCGCGGGCCGATGGTGAGCAAGTACCTGAAAATGTTCATCGACGCCGTGCAGTGGGGATCCCTGGACTATTTGATTATCGACCTCCCACCCGGGACCGGCGACACGCAACTGACGTTGGCCCAGAGCGTTCCTCTGTCCGGCGCGATCATCGTGACGACGCCACAGGATGTGAGCCTCAAGATCGCCCGACGCGGGCTGCGGATGTTCGAGACCGTCCATGTCTCCATCCTCGGAATCATCGAGAATATGAGCACCTTTACGTGCCCTCACTGTGGACAGGGCACAGACGTTTTCAGCCGCGGCGGTGGCGAGCGGATGAGTCGGCAGCTTGGCGTCCCGTTCCTGGGCACGATTCCTCTCGACGCCGACATCGTCACGGGTGGGGACGAAGGGCGTCCGATCGTGCTCGAGAAGCCGACCTCGTTCGCAGCCCAGGCCTACCTCGCCATCGCCACGGAACTTGCTGGCCAACTCCAGGGACTCCCAATAACTGTGCTGAAGCCGTTCGCGTGGACCTGGGACACCAACGAGGGCGAGCCGGCCTGGGTGGAGAGCGCTGTCCGGCCGACCGGCTCCCAGACCACCCCCGTCGGTTTCCGCCGGCGAGATGCGCGCACCTTGTCTGTGCTCTGGGAGGACGGGCATCGTGACGACTTCGATGTTCGGGACCTTCGACTGGCATGCCCGTGCGCCCGCTGCGTCGAGGAAATGAGCGGACGGCCGCTTCTCGATCCAAAAAGCGTGCTGCCGGACGTGGCCCCACGCACGATCACTAGCGGAGGCAATTACGCGATCATATTTGGCTGGAACGACGGTCACAGTACCGGGATCTACTCGTTCAAGCACCTGCGGGCCCTTGCTGAGCGCGACGCGGCCAAGGTCGTGGAAGATGTCTGATGTCCTGTCTGTCGACGCGACGATCACGATCCGCGCGGAGACCTCCGTCGCCGATCCCGACACGTGCAAGTTCGCCGTAAGCCGGACGGTGCATCCGGGCGGCCCCTTCTTCTTCCAGGCCAAAGAATTGGCCGCTGGTTCGCCCCTCCCCGAGCGGTTGTTCACACTTCCCGGCGTCGCCCACGTGCTTGTTGCTGAGAACGTAGTGACGGTCGGGAAGGAGCCAGGCGCCTCGTGGGCCGCACTAAAACCTGGGATCGGAACGGTCATCCGTGCGCAGCTCGTCACAGGGGTGCCGGCCATCCTCGAGACCCCTCGCACCGCAGGTGCGCGGGGGCGCACCGACGCCGAGGTTCGTGCGGTTGTTCAGGAACTCCTGGACCGGCAAGTGAACCGTTCCATCGCGGCCCACGGCGGGCAGATTTCCATTGTCGACGTGAGAGACGGAAACCTCTTTATCGCCATGAGTGGCGGGTGCCAGGGATGCGCGGCCTCTCAAGTGACGCTGCAACACGGGTTCGAGGTCATGGTGCGGAGGGTCGCACCGGAGATCGTGGACATCGTCGACACAACGGACCACTCGGCGGGGAAGAAGCCATTCTACGAGCGGACAGGATAGAACCGCCACCAAGAAGAGCCACCGGCGTGGTTCACTCGCCTAATTCGCGCCGGAAGAAACCGAGCGTCTTCTTCCATGCATCGGCAGCGGCTACGGGATCGTGGACATCAGGCATGAGGGGACCGTGTACCAGTAAAGCCATTGTGCGCGTTCGTGGTTGGGTCGTCGCCGCTTTGACCTTCCGGCGTCAACGAATCGGGTTCTGTTTCAACCATTCATTCGCAACGAGTTCGCCGCACCTCGTCGCCAGTTCATCGGATGTGAAGTTGTTCTGCGTTGTCGTGGCCATCCAACTGTTTTCACACAGCAGCGTATGCAGGCCATCGGACTCAAAAGCGAAAAACTGAACCGAAGTAGTCCAAGCATCCGCGACCAGCGTGGCTGATGATCTCGAGTGGGAAGCGATAGCCGTGGTAGTTCGGCGCCTGGCTGGTCATGTGCCTACTGTGCCAGCCGCGCGCTCAACTTGACAATGCCTCGTCGTGTCCTTCCCGATCTCGGAGGTGAAACCGACCGATCAACAGCGACCGGCGCAAGCACCCCTGGTAGACTCGACTGCGACTGCTGGGATGGAGCAAGCGCAGATGAAGAATGTTCTGATTTCATTTCTGATGGGAATCATCGGCGGCGGAGGCGCTGTCTGGTATGTCGTCGAGCCCGATGGCACACCGGGGCTGCAAGAGATCGGCCAGCGTGTCGAGACAGCAGCCCAGAACATCAACGAGACTGGAGTTGCCGCTGCGGACCGCGCAGGGGAGATCCTCGATGCCCAGCTGGAGGCTCTGAATTTGGAGACCGGGAAGATTCAGGAAGAGATGGCACGAACCGGCGAGGTAGTGCGTCGACGGGCCCGCGAGTTAGGCGCAGTCGTGGCGGATGCGGCGGCCGACACCCGCATCACGACCGAGATCAAGGCCGCGCTGCTCCGCGACCCCGACCTGTCAGCGTGGAACGTGTCCGTAAGCACGACCGATGGCCGCGTGACGCTGTTCGGTGACGTTACCTCTACCGCACAGATCGGCAGAGCGATTTTCCTGGCCTACGAAACCCCGGGTGTCGAGGAGGTGACCTCGACCCTTCGCGCGCAAGAGGGGAGTTGACAACGCAGCCAGGCCGATCGGCAGGAAGGAAGGTGCTTGCCACACTGCCAGCTGCCGCCTCAACTTGACAATGCCGAAACCGCGCCATTTCAGTTCACATTCAACGGCTTTCTGAAGGTCGCGTTTCAGGGATCGCGCGTCACCTCCGACGCCGGCTTGATTCTGGTACGTGAGTTGGATGAACGCCTCGGTCTGGACGCCATCATCACGGAGGGCATTGTCAAGTTGAGCGCGCGGCTGGCACAGTAGGCACATGACCAGCCGGTATTGTCAAGTTGAGGCGGCAGCTGGCAGTGTAGGGCGATGACCAACCACGCGCCCAGCTACCACGGCTATCGATTTCCGCCCGAGATCATCAGTCACGCCGTCTGGCTCTACCATCGCTTTTGTCTCAGCTTTCGTGATGCCGAGGACCTGTTGGCCCAACGCGGTATCACCGTCACCTACGAGACCATTCGGCACTGGTGTCAGACCTTCGGTCCCGCGTATGCGCGGAGGCTGCGGCGCCGACGGGGCCGGATGGGCGACGCCTGGTATCTGGACGAGCTCTTCGTGACCATCCGGGGCCAGCGGCAGTACCTCTGGCGAGCGGTCGACCAGGACGGCGACGTCATCGACATCCTCGTGCAGCCACGACGCGATCGCCACGCCGCTGCGCGGTTCTTCCGGAAGTTATTGAAAGGGCAAGGCCGTGGACCGCGGCGTCTGATCACTGACAAGCTCGGCAGCTACGCGGCGGCGCACCGCACCGTCATGCCGTCCGTGGTGCATAGCACCAGGCAATACGAGAACAACCGAGCCGAGGTCTCGCATCAACCGACGCGGCAACGCGAGCGCCAGATGCGCCGGTTCAAGTCGGTCGGACACGCCCAACGATTCCTGTCGGTACACGGGCTCGTGCACAACCTCTTTCGTGTGGGGCGCCACCTACTCCGAGCCGTTCACCACCGCTTACTGAGAACGCGATCGTTCTGCGTCTGGGATGCGGTGACGTGTGCCTGCTGAACAATGTATAGACACCGAGTCATCGAGGGATCATTACGCCCTCGTCTCGTCAACTTGACAGTGCCTCAGCGGCGCACCGCATCGTGATGCCGACCGTGGTACACAGCACGCGGCAGTACGAGAACAACCGAGCGGAGGTCTCGCATCAACCGACCCGCCAGCGTGAGCGCCAGATGCGGCGGTTCAAATCCCCGGCTCACGCGCAACGCTTCTTGCCGGTGCACGGGCTCGTGCAGAACCTCTTTCGTGTGGGGCGTCACCTGCTCAGAGCGGTGCACCACCGTGCCCTGAGAACGCGATCGTTCTGTGTCTGGGATGCGGTGACGTGTGCCCGCTGAGCGATGATGAAAACCGAGTCATCGAGGGATCGTGACGCCCTCTTCTCGTCAACTTGACAGTGCCATCACGAAGTACCTTCAGATGCGCTGCGCGACCAAGATGCCGTCCCGGATGGGGACAATGCTCGCGATCCACGCAGGGTCGGTCGTGACCAGTCGAGTGAGTTCGCGCACGCCCGTTGTGTCGGCACCCTGATCCGTGGAGTCCAGGACGCGCCCGTACCACAGCAGGTTGTCCACGAGTAACAGGCCGCCGCGGCGCAACTGGCGCGTGATCACCGGGAACGAGGCTGGATACCCCGCTTTGTCGATGTCGTTGAAGATGAGATCGAACGGCCCGGTGGCATCGCGCAGTGCTACGACAGCCTCTCCAATGTGAAACTCCACCAGATGATCCAGCCCAAGGGCGGCCAGGTGCTTCCGGGCGCGAGCGGAAAGCTTGGCATCCCGGACGACGTGATGCACGACACCGCCCCCGTTCTCCTGAACCCCGCGCGCAAACCAGGCGGTCGAGTACCCGAAGCCCGACCCGAGCTCGAAGACTTTCTTGGCGCCAAGCAGGCGTGTCATGAGATAGCAGAAGTGGCCGGCGGCGGGGCCGATGATGGGGAAGTCGGTTCGTGCCGCCTCGGCTTCCATGGCCTGCAGCTCCGGGGGGCGGGGAGGGACTAGGGCATCCAGGTAGGGACCGATGCCAGGAGCCAGTGGTTCTCGAGGCATTCGAGCCACGGATAGTACCCTGAATTCCCCGAATGAGCCGCGCGCCTCCATGGCCAATGGCGCGCCGGCCCGCACCAGTTTGTCAGACCCGTACTGGCTACTTGCCCCGTCCACCCGCACAATTAAGGGCTTCCGCCTCAGGGCTGTCAGCCTCTACTGACTGCACCGTGTGCCCCGCCCTCCGGGAGCCCAGCACCCTGTGCGAGAGGAGACCAGCGGGTTGTGTCAGGTCCGTAGCTTGAGGGGCTGGCGGCCGCAAGGTCGTGGGGGTTCGAGTCCCCCATTTGCAGGTGGGATCCGATCTCGGTATGCTCCTCGGAACGCGGCCGAGGGGCTACCCTGCCCATCGGGCCAACTGAGGAGACGCTGATGAAATCGTCCGCTCTTTCCGCCATCGCTGTGGCTATTGCGCTCACCGGCATGTCCGGCACCGCGTCCGCGCAGGTGCGCACGGACCCGCCCGGGAAGCTGTTCTTCGAAGGCGACATCGTGCGTCACGGCCTCGAGGGGCAGCAGGGGCCCTTCTGCGTCCTGCAGAACCAGTACAAACGCGGGGAAGCGGTTGCGTGGCGCATCCGCATCCTCTGGTCCGACGGCACCGCTGCCGACAACGCGGTGCTCAAGAGCGTCGTGGTGGAGCTCGGCAACGGCCAGAAGATCCCCACGGAGTACGGCCCCCACGGCAACCCGGCGACGGATTACTTCTGGGCGGAATCCTGGACGGTGCCTCAGAACTACCCGACCGGGTCGCTCGGCTACAAGGTCATCGCCACCATGCAGGACGACAGCATCGTGACCTGGGAGCCCTTCACCCGACCGGCCTCGCAGCTGGCGATCATCGAGGGCGCGCCGGTGATGGAAACCAACTAGCAGCGGGATGGTCTGAGTCGCGGCGGTGACGCTGGCGCGGTTCGAGCGCCCCTCGCTAATGGGAGAGGTCCAATGAGAATTTTCGCCGTGTTCGCCGTTGCGCTACTCTCCGTGCCGCCCGTGGCCGCAGCAGGACCGGCGTCCGCCTTCGGCCCGGAAGTGCAGGTGGGCCGGCCGCGTGACGGCTATGTCGGCACGATGCGTGTCGCGCCGCTCCACGGCCAGGCGGGCGCCCCCTTCACCATCACGGCGGAAGACCTTCCGCCCAACCAGGAATTCCAGCTGATCTGGCGCACGGTGAACGGGCAGTGGAACGTCACCGAAGCCGAATACCACGGCCGCGAGTTCGTGCCCGTAGCCTACGAGATGGCGCGGGTGCGAAGCAACGCGGACGGGCGCTTGCGGGCGACCTTCGAGACACCGGAGGACTTCGGGTTCCTTCACGACGTCGTCCTGCAGCAGGGTGATCGCCTGATGACGCAGGTCGGCTATTCGATCGACATGTCGGTCGAGATTTCACCGAAGAGCGGCCCGCCCGGCACGCTGATCACGGTGGACGTGAAGGGCATCGGCTACCGCAATCTGGAGATGTCGTGGAACTTGCTGTACGACAATCGGTTCACCGGCTGGGCCTCCGCGGTGACGACGCACGGGTCGGGCAGCCTCACGATTCCGGCGACCGGCCATGTCGGCGATCACGTGATCGAAGTGCTGCACGGACAGTTCGGCTTTCCCTATCGCAACCAGCAACAGAGCCCCGAGCCTGACCGGCCGCGCTTCGCCATTCCCTTCACCGTCACGCCGGGCGCGCCGGTCCTGCCGCCGGCGCCGGACGCGCAGGCGCAAACGCATGTACGCCTGGGGCCGCCGCATGGCGAGCTCGTCTCACGCCCGCGCTTTTCCGGCGTGGGCGAGCCTGTCACCGTGAGCGGTGACGGCGTGGAGGCGGGCGCGCGCTACACGCTCAACTGGACGCGCGTGATCGGGAACCGCATCAATGGCGCCGGCTGGGAAGCCTCGTCGATGCCGGTTGCCGAGGCGGTAGCGGATGCGAGCGGACGCGTCGTCTTCACCTTCGAGACGCCCGACGATCTCGGCGGCACCCACGGGCTGTGGCTCGACGCCGCCGGCACGCGCAAGCTCGGCACGCATTTCGTGAAGACGACGGCGTTGCCGATCGACGTGAGACGCGGACCGGTCGGCACCAGGATCACGCTGCACCTGAAAGGCGTCGGCTGGACCGAGACCTCCAACATCATGCACCTCGTCTACGACAACGGCTACATCGGCTACGCCTGCGCCTTCAACAGCCAGGGCGATGTGACGATTTTCATGGAGGCGACCGGCGCGCCCGGCTGGCATTTCATCGATCTCTATCCCGGTATCTACAAGGGGACCGAGACGCTCCCGATCAACTACCGCATGCCGCAGCTCACTTATGCGGCGGACCATCCGGGCGAGGACCTGCCGGCGTTCCACTTCGCGTTCCAAGTGACCGAGGATTGAGGCGGACCTGGGTGCTTGCGCCGTTCGCTGTTGGTGATGTGGACGTATCCCCTTGCAAAAAAAGGCGCTTGCGCCACAGCTTCGGTCACAGGCGCCATTTGGGATTGCAATCTATTGCACCGTAAGGTCTTAACGTCGCACTACCAACAGCGAATGGCGCAAGCACCCCCCTCTCCGACAGCGCGGCATCCACTCCCGGCACAGACTTCAGTGCGCGATGTCCGCTTTCATCGCGTCCGCGATGCGATCGGCATCGTCTCCGCCGATCGCGAACATCCCGCGGGGCAGGAACCTGGCCCAGTTCGCTGTGTCCTGGATGAAGTCCAGCCGCGGAATCAGCGGCTCGATCGGGGCCTCTTCGCACGTGAGAAACGTCGCCTTCAGGCGCCATGCGTGGACTGTCGCCGATGTCTCCACCTGGTACGGCGCATCGCCGGTCACCCGCGCCACCGCGGTGAACGTCTGGAGGATCTCGCCGGCGCGGAAGAGCGTGCCCGGCGAGTAGAAGAAGACGAGATCCCCTTTCCGCAACAGCTGGAGATCGGCGGGCTTGGCCCAGATGAAACCCGCCTCCACGCCGGTCAGCGCGTGGTCTTTTGAAATGACGTGGACCCAGTATTTCATGTCTCTTCTCTATCCTGACGCCCTGGCACCACCGCGATGCCGTGCGCCTGCCGGCGGCAGGCGCCCGCCTCTATCCGCGGCCGGTCAGCTTGTGAAGCCAGGCAGCGCGCGGCGACGCGCTCCTCTGAAGTCGACCCGACAGCCAGAACCACCCGGAGATCACGTTGCCTGCGCGGACAGGGTTCGAGAGCAGCGAGGGATCGATCACGACGTCGAACGTGCCGCCGACGGTGTCGACGAGCGCCCACCAGAACGGCCGGTCGGTGACCGCGTTCCGGCGCTCCCCCGCCTCGACGACCTCGCCGGCGATGAGCGCGTGGGATTCCGGCGGCGTCACGGGCTCGCCGGACGGCGAAATGAGTCCGGATGGGATGAACGATCGCGATTCGTACGACAGCCCCTGCGCGACCTGCGCCGCGTCGTACGCCTCCCGCGATTCGTGCACGGTGATCTGCTGAGCGAAGGCCGCGATCTGGGCGGTCAGCGTGGCGGGAAGCGTCAGCGCGTGGTGGGTGGCCGCGTCGGGGCAGTCGAAGGCGAACGGGTAGTCGCCGCCGGCGCCGCCGCCGGCTGACGGATTGGCCCAGGCGAGGAACGTCCCGTCGAGCGGTGTGTGGGTGTCACGAGCAATGCGCGCCTCCACCGCGACGGGCACCGACGACTTCCCCTCGAAGTGCGGATTCATCCCCATCGCGTCGCCGTTGTGCGTCACCTGAAGCCAGAGCTGCTCGCCCGACTGAGGCGCCCACTTGAGGTACCGCCCGGCGTTGGCATCAATCGTGTCGGCGCGCTCGGCGACCCGGCTGGCGAGCGCAGCCAGGTCTTCCCCTGACGAGACGGTGAACCCGATTGCGGAGAACTGGCTGGGCACGAACGACGATTGTAGTGGCTACTGCGGCTACGGTCGGTGAAGGGGTAGGTCGCAATAGATCGTCAGAGACATCTAATGTCCAAAGGAACCAAGACCGGCGGTCGGGCCGTGCTGGCTACTTTCTCCATCCGCGTCGTTGTTGGGCTGCGAGGGCTGGCTGAACAGACCTGTGGTCCGCACAAATTGGTTAGCGCTACATCTTCGGGTAATTACGGGCTCTTCGGCGACGTCCCCCCGTCTTCAGTAGCACTTCGGTTTAGAGTCCGGCGGTGACTGTACTGCGTTCCGCGACCAGCCGCTTGGCGTACTGGGCGGGCGTGAGCCCGCCCAGTCCCTTCTTCGGCCGCTCCTCGTTGTACTCGCGTCGCCAGGCCTCGACGAGGACCTGGGTATGGACCAGACTCGTGAACCAGTGCTCGTTGAGGCACTCGTCGCGGAACCGGCCGTTGAACGATTCGATATAGGCGTTCTGATTCGGCTTGCCCGGCTCGATCAGGCGCAACGTGACGCCGTGCGTATGGGCCCATGTCAGCATGGCGCGCCCGCAGAACTCCTTCCCGTTGTCGGTGCGCAAGATACGCGGCAGGCCGCGCTTGAGCGCGAGTTGATCGAGCACGCGGGTGACCGGCAGCCCACCGAACGCGCGGGCCGGCACGATGGCCACCGCTTCGGTGGTCGCGTCATCGACGACGGTCAGGCACTTCACCACCCGTCCCTCGGCCGTGCGGTCGAAGACGAAGTCGGCAGACCAGACCTCGTTCGGCGCCTGGGGGCGTACCAGGGGCTGGCGGTCCGCCACCGGGATCTTCTTGCGTCGCCGCCGACGTACCTGCAGCCTAGCCTCGGTATACAGGCGCTCCACCCGCTTGTGGTTGACCCGTGTTCCCGCCTGCCGCAGCTTGAGGTAGATCATCCCGGCACCGTAGCGACGGTGCCGGTGCGCTAAGGTCACGATGCGGGCTCGCAACGCCGCGTTAGTATCCGGCGCCGGGGTGTATCGCAGCGACGAGGCACTCATGTGCACCAGCGCGAGCGCGCGCCGCTCGCTCACCCCCTGCGCGGTCATATCCCGCACCAGCACCCGTCGGGCTGGGGCGGTCACCACTTTTTTCGCAACGCATCGCGCGTCACCTCGTTGTCCAGCACGGACTCGGCCAGCAGCTTCTTCAGCCGCGTATTCTCGGCAATCAGCTCCTTCAGGCGTTTCGCGTCCGAGACGGTCATCCCGCCGAACTTATTCCGCCAGAGGTAGTAACTGGCCTCCGAGAACCCGTGCCGGCGGCACAGGTCCTTCACCGGCAGGCCCGCTTCGGACTCCCGCAGGAACCCGATGATCTGCGCCTCGCTGAATCGTTGCTTCACGTCCGATCTCCCTTCTCGTGAGCTCGGACTCTAAACCCGGGTGCTACTCAATTCGGGGGGGACGTCGTCGGCTTCTGAACGCCCGTGTATTACAAACGGTGACAAACCTGCCCGGCGTGCGGCGTGGCAAGACATTCTCCCAAGACACGTGCAAGATCTGGCGTAAATTCGAGGAGTGCGCGACGATCGGTTATCACCATGTACTCCGAATCGCCTCACATTCGCCGATTCAGGCCCCAATTCGCATCGGACACGCGCGCACGCGCGCGCCAAAATATAACCGGGTATTGTCAAGTTGTTGGTGAATGCCCTAACTTGGAGCCCAATATGCTGTAGCGAGAGCAGCTCTGGAGCGCAACAGCTTGGGGGTTGGATGTACCGCCACGGATTTCTTGGACAGCCGGGTGAGTGTATTCACGCGGCCGTGGTGAGCGCAACCGCGCGACGGACGACGGCGGGTGCGCGGAAGCCGAGTCGCTCGATCAACCACTGCTGGTTATAGGTCTCCTTGAAGGTGCGCAGCGCCTGCTGCAAGTCCTCGACATCCGTAAAGTGGCGCACCCACAGCAGCTGTTCCTTGAGGGTGCGGAAGAACCGTTCGATGCAGCCGTTCCCCTCGGGCTGGCGGACGAAGGCCGGTGATGACACGATGCCGAGGAACCGGAGCTCGGCGTGAAAGTCGTTGCTCATGTACTGACTGCCGTGGTCGTGGCGCATCGTGAGCCCGCTCGCCACGCCGGCGGCCATCGTCCCGAAGTGATCTCGGACGCCCTGGCGCACCGGCTCCAACGCCTCGAAGCGCGTGCCGGACTTCGCCGCGTGTAGTCCCACACATTCGGCCGTGCAGTGATCGATCGCCCCGAAGATCGTGACGTGGCCGTCCGCCAGCGTCACGGTGGCCGTCGCATCGGTGCCCCACATCACGTTGGGACTGGCGGTGACGATGGTGCCGTCGTGGGGACGGGCGGCGACCGGCGTGGGCAGCCGCGCAGGGCCGAGCAAGTCGGCAGCGCGCATCACGACCAACGTCCGACGTTTCGACGTGCGCAGCCCCTGCACCCGCAAGCGCGCCCAGATCTTGCGGTGCCCTTCGCCGTGGAACGGACTCGCGGCGATCACGGCCCGGACCGCGGCCGTCAGCGCCGCATCCGACTGGGGCGGCTTGGGTCCGCGCTTGGCCACCGGCGTCGGCCGGGCGCGCCGGGTCCGTTGCGCGTAGACCGTCGAGCGCGGCACCTGCCACACGCGCGTGACGCGGGCGATGCCGTACGGCCGGTGGGTGGAGGGCGAAGTCGCGTGACGCATCGCTTCGACCTCCACCAGCCCAAAGGGCGGCCGGCCTCCAGGTGTCGAATCTTCTCGGCCAGCAACGCCTTGTCGGTGGCGAGATCCGCCACGACGCGCTTGAGCCGCCGCGTGTCCGCGCCCTCGACGGCGACCTCGCGATGCTTGAGGCGGGCCTCACCGCCGGCCACGAAGTCGTCACGCCACTGCGAGAGCTTCGCCGCCGTCACGCCATGGCGACGACTGAGGCTCTCGAGTGATTCCCCCTTGAGGACCTCGATGACCACGGAGACTTTTCGTCGCGCGGACCACCGCCCCGTGCCGACGAGCGCCCACGAGGCTGAGGCCTCTGCGGTCGCCCTCCGGGCTCCCTCCGAGGCCTCAGCCTCGTGCTGTTTTCCCTTGGACATAACTCATTCTCCTTCTCGCAGAAGGCTGTCCAAAGAAATCGTGGGGCGCGGGAGCTTGGGGGTTGGACGCGGCAGTTTCGCTCAAGTTGACAATACCCATGAAATTCCTACATGCCGCAGATCTCCACATAGACAGTCCGTTGCGTGGGCTCTCGGCCTATGAGGGTGCGCCAGTCGCCGAAATGCGCGGAGCAACGCGGCGTGCAGTAGAAAACCTCGTGGAGGCTGCGATAAGCAATAAGGTCGAGGTGGTCGTCGTCGCTGGGGATGTTTTCGACGGTGACTGGAAGGACTACAGAACTGGGCTCTTTTGGGTGGCCCAGCTCTCAAGACTGAACGAGGCTGGAATTCCCGTTGTGTGCGTGGCTGGTAATCATGACGCGGCCAGCGAGATCGGACGTAGACTGCGTCTCCCGCCCAACGTGAGTCAGCTGTCCGCCGCGAAGCCAGAAACTAAGAGATTCGACCATCTTGACTTTGCTGTAATTGGTCAGAGCTATGCGACTCGATCGGTAACCTCCGACTTGGCAGCGACGTATCCGCCTGTAGATCCCGGTCTATTCACCATCGGCCTGCTTCACACCAGCCTCGACGGTCGACCCGGGCACGCGTCGTACGCACCGACCACCCTCGACGTTCTGCGCAGTCGCGGATATCAGTATTGGGCTCTTGGCCACGTCCACCAACACGAGGACATCTGCCGCGATCCGTGGGTCACGTTTTCGGGGAATTTACAGGGGCGGCACGCCCGCGAGACCGGCGCAAAGGGTGCAACGTTGGTGACCGTCGAGGGCAACGAAGTCACGTCGGTTGAGCCACTCCCTCTCGATGTCGTACGTTGGCAGGAGTGTGCCGTCGACGCCAGCAAGTGCGTCGATCTGGAGGGCGTCCTCTCAGCCGTGAGTACTTCGCTTGACGCTGCTGTGAGGTCATCTGGAGGGCGGCTCGTGGCTGCGCGTGTCAAGATTACGGGTCGATCGCCCGCCCACGTCGAGCTCTGGCGTAATCCAGAACACCTTGAGGCCGAGATCCGGGGTATTGGGACCCGGCGGGGTGACGTCTGGGTCGAGAAGGTTAGGCTGGACACCCGGCGAGTCGTCCGGCCGGATGCGAATCTAATCGGAGCGATCACCGCCAGAGTTGATACGTTGAAGAACGATCCCGGTGCTCTCGAGCGGTACCATGGACTCTTCGCCGACCTTCGCAACAAACTTCCGCAGGAAATCCGGGGTGGCGAAGGCATGGCCACCGAAGCCGCGGTGCCGGGAACGACCGAGCATGTCGCCGCGACACTCGACGCGAGCGTCGAGCTGATTCTCTCGCTCCTCGCGGAGGACGAACTGTGAGAATCACGCGCCTTCACCTGACACGGTTTGGCATGTTTACCGACGTTGAGTTCGGTCTGTTGCCACGTGGGGTGAACGTTGTCGTCGGTGCCAACGAAGCGGGCAAGACCACGGCAATGGCCGCGATTCAACAGTTGCTCTACGGCATCCCAGTTCGGTCCGCTCAGGGCTACATTCATGGCCTGTCGAACCTCCGCATTGGTGCCACTCTACAGGACGAGACGGGCGTCGATCTCGCGTTGGTGAGGGTGAAACGACAGACAAACACATTGAGATCACCGTCGGACGCTCCCATCGATGAGGAAGAGCTGCGACGCCTGCTCCATGGCGTCGATGACGACGTTTATCGGACGCTCTTCGCCATTGGCCAGGAAGAAATCGCCAGCGGCGGCCAAGCCTTGCTCAAGAGCGCCGGCGAGTTAGGCCGGGCCCTCTTCGGAGCCGGTACGGGTCTCACGCGGCTAAACAAGGCCATGGCTCAGCTCGACTCAAGGGCAGGCGAATTGTTCAAGCCTTCGGCTTCCCGTCCCGCTATCAATGCCTCTCTCGCCGAGTTCACGGGTCTCTCACGGAAGGTTAAAGAGTTATCGAAGAGTACTGCTGCAGTCGTGAAGCTTGACGATGAGCTGCAGCAAGCCGAGAAGGATCTCACGCTCTCTGTGACGCAGTTTGGTGATCTCTCCAACAGGAGGAACCTAGCCACACGCGTACGGGCGACGAGACCTCTGGTACAGGATCGGCGGCGCTTTCTCGAGGAGCTCACATCCTTAGAGGAACAAGGCTCGCGTGTCGCTCACGGCGTGCCCATTCGGCTCGCCGAATCACAACAACTCCGAGCGAAGGCACGACTGACAGACACGTTGGCGACCACGGAGCTGAACGACCTGCAGGGTGAGATCGCACTCCTCCAGGTCGACGAGTCGCTCCTCGAACAAGCCGATCTCGTCAGTTCCTTGGTTGAGGACATCGGCGCCCTCCGTCAGAACATGAAGGATCTGCCATCCTTAAACAAGCAGGTAGGGGATCTCGAACGTAAACTAGACTCGCTTCGCCGGACGCTGCCGGCAGGATGTCCGCTGGATAGCCAAGGTCTGCCGACGATCTCCGGAGCAATCCTCGCGACGATCAGGCGCCTCATCAAGGAGCGTCCAGTCCTTGATGCATCCCTGCAGTCGAATCGCAGCCTTCGCGCCGATGCTTCGCTGAAGCTTCGCCGCGCTGCCGAAGAGCTCGCTGCCGCCGATCCCTCTCATGATGTCATGCAGCTTAGGACCGCAGCAGCTCGCATACGTCAGGAGGGGCGGCTTGAGGTGGCGCGGGATGAGACATTGAGAAAGGCGACAGGGATCGAGGGGCGCATCGCCGTGACCCTGATGTCGCTCGGAGTCGCCGTTGAGCCGGCCGACGCCGACCGATTAGCGCTCCCGGCGGCACGCCACATTGCAGAGGTCGACGCCGCGGTGCAGCAAGCGACAGCTGGTGTGGACCAGCGTAACGCCCAGCTCCAGGAGTTACGCCAACGGCGGGAGGCAACTCTCGTGGAACTCGACGAGCTTCTCCGGCAAGAGGCACCACCGTCGGAGCAGGAACTCTTCGGCGCTCGGGCACAGCGTGATCAGGGATGGCAGCTGGTACGCTCAGCGTGGCTTGACAGCGATGGAGACGCCGAAAAGGTCTTGGAATGGACAGGAGGGCAGTCGCTTGAAAGCGCGTACGAGGCCGCGGTCGCGCAGGTGGACGAAATCGCTGATCGGCTGCGCTTGGAAGCCAATGCCGTTGAGCGACGGAGCCTCCTTGAGCGGCGACTCCAGGAGCTCGACCAGGCAATCACGGCTGAGTTAGCGGGGCTTCAACGCGCCACCACCCAGGCCGCGACAACACAGCAGGAGTGGGTCGGGCTCGGGGCCCCGCTTGGCATTGGGGCCGGTAACCGCCAGGACATGGACGAGTCACTGGATCGCATTCGTCGCGCTGCTAGCGACGCCGTGACCTTACGCAACCTTCGGACCGAAGCGTCCACGCAGGGGGCGGCGATCAAGCGTCACATGGAAGACTTGCGAACCCTTCTCGCGCAGTTCGGTGAGAGCATCGCCGAGAGTCTGAGCCTCGCGTCAATGCTTGGTCTTGCCGACGAGGTCTGCAGGCGATCGGAAGAGGCACGCGAGAAGCGAGTCGGCCTGCAACATGCTGTCGAAAGCCTCACTGGGAACGTTCGCGACCTCGAAGACAACCGGGTGAACGTTGGGGAGCGGCTATCGGCCTGGAGTACCCAGTGGGCGGATGCGGTGAGTGGGCTCGGCCTTACGAGTGCAGCCGAGCCCTCCGACGTCGACGCTATCGTCGCTACCATCTCCACGATCGGGACAACATTCGACGCTTTCGTGGAAAAGCAGCGTCGCGTCAGCGGTATCGAGCGCCGCAACGCGCAGATAGCGGAGCGGCTCGCAGGGGCCATCGGGGCACTTCCCGCTCACGCAAACATCGACGCGTCACAACCCGAGTTCGCGATCGGCATTCTGCAATCGCGTTTCAGGGTTGCCCAGGATGCCGCTACGGCCCGCCAATCGCTTCGCACACGACTGACGAAGAAGGTGGACGATGTCAACCAGGCGCGACAGCAGATCAAACAAAGCGAGCTCCAGATTGCCGCCATGGTCGCCGAAGAGGGTGTCGTCAACGAACGGATGCTGGACGAAGCGGTGGCGCGCACACAGCGGTGTGATGAACTCGCTAAGGAGATCGGCGATCTCGAGTCGCAGCTCATCACAAGGACAGGGCTTTCCCTCGACCAGCTCAACGGCGAAGTCGACGACTTTGAGGACACCGATCTAGAGACCGAGATTGCCCTGCTCACTAGTCAGTCTAGTCAGGCCGACACACTCCGGAACGAACGCGCCGTTCGCGTCGGAGAACTGCGGAAGGCGCGCGCCGACATCGATGCGTCTGATAGGGCAGCCACGGAGGCAGAGAATGCTCAACAGGTTCTCGCTGGCCTGGTGAGAGATGCGGACGAATACGTGCGTGTGATACTGGCTCGGGCGCTACTCGAAGAGCAGATTATTGATTACCGCGAGCGCAACAGAGGTCCAATTCTCAGTCGTGCAAGCCAGCTATTTCGCGACTTAACGCTCGACAGGCACACTGGACTCGATACGGATTTCGATGACAAGGGTGTACCAATTATTCTCGCCACAACCGCTTCGGGGAGCGCCCTCAATGTCGCCCATCTCAGCACCGGTGCCTGTGATCAGCTATACCTTGCTCTGCGTCTCGCCGCCCTCGAACATTTCGTCCAGCAGAATCGGCGTCTCCCTGTGATTCTCGATGACCTGTTCGTCCACTTTGACGACGACCGAACCGAGGCCGGGCTCCGAGCCTTGCAAGGGTTGTCCGAGCATACGCAGGTGATCCTGTTTACCCACCACGAGCGTGTCGCCACGCAGGCGAAAGAGGTACTGGTGCCGTCGAGCGTCAAGATCCTCAGGCTACCGACAGTCCCTGTTGCTCAGCCTATCCTAACCTGAATAATTCATCAACGATCCGTATCGCGCCATGCTAAGTGTTACCGGGCGTCCTATCGTCGCGCCACAACTCGGGTTACCCATCAGGGAGGATGGCGATGGGGAGAATCCGAGTGGGACCACAAGCAATTCGCGAGTATCTGGGACGGATGCGGGAACGCTACGCGCACGCGGCGCGGCCGACGAAGGGCCAGCTGTTGGATGAGGTGTGTGAGGTGACGGGCTATCACCGCAAGGCGGTGATTCGGTCGCTGCGTCGGCCGGAGCGACCGCGGCGACGACGCCGCGGGGGCCCGCCGGTCCGCTATGGACCGGTGGTCGTGGGCACGTTGCGGCGAATCTGGGAGGCCGCCGGATACCCGTGGTCTCTGCGGCTGCAGGCCTTGCTGCCCACGTGGCTGCCGTGGGCATGTCGGCGGTGGCGGATCCCCCGCGAGGTTGTCGAGAAGCTCCGGTCGATGAGCCCGCGGCAGATGGATCGGTGCCTGCGGGCCTTCAAGAGCGAGCTGCGGACGCGGCAGTACGGCCGGACGAAGCCTGGGACGCTCCTCAAGCATCAGATTCCGCTGAAGACGGACCGCTGGGACGTGCAGGAGCCGGGCTTTACCGAGATCGATCTCGTGGCGCATTCGGGCGATCGCGCTGCCGGCGACTTCATTTATTCACTGAATGTGACCGATATCCTCACGACCTGGGTGGAAACGCGGGCGGTGATGGGCAAGAGTCAGCACCACGTCCAGGAAGGCTTGGAGTACTTGCGCCAAGCCATGCCCTTTCGGTTGCGCGGGATCGATTCGGACAACGGCTCCGAGTTCATCAATCACCATCTCCGCCGCTATTGCACGCACCATGACATCCAATTCACTCGCGGGCGCCCGTACAAGAAGGACGATAACGCGCACATCGAGCAGAAGAATTGGACGCACGTGCGGAAGCTGCTGGGCTACGTGCGGTATGACTCGGCGCCGGCGCTCACCGCGATCAATGGGCTCTACGAGGAGCTGCGCCTGCTGCAGAACCTGTTTCTCCCCTCGGTGACGCTGGTCGAGAAGCGCCGCGTCGGCGCCCGCCTCCGTCGCCGCTATGACGCGCCGCGGACGCCGCTCGAGCGCGTGGAGGCGTGTGCCGAAGCCGCCCCGGCGCAGGTCCGGGCGCTGAGACAGCTCCGCGCGCGTCTCGATCCGTTCATCCTGGCGCAGCGGATCGACCAAGGGCTGGCCGGCGTCTACCGCCTCGCCAACCAGCGGGTCAGTCCTGCGGCGCCGGCGAAAAATCCGCGCGGGGACGCTGCCCGACCTGTGGACGCGAAAAACGCGCCCACCAGGGCGTTGGAAACCCGCACAAAACACGGCTTCCCACAGCGCCCACACGCCTTGTTCTCAACACAGATTCCGGTAACCCAAGTTACGGCGCGACGATGCACCGCTCGGTAACACCTAGTTATGGCTCGACAGGCGATCGCGATCGCGTAGAAACACAAACGCCTCCCCGTGGTACAAAGGCCGTGCTGATGGACCTTTTCCACGACGGAGGCGCTTGGTTTGAACGACGAAACGATAACACAGACTGTTCTGTTTCCTGATCTGCTCGACCGACCCGTGATGGCGACGTTCGATCAGCCTCACGCGAGTTCGGACGGCGGCGCGGTGCTGCTTAAAGCCGCCGATCAACGGCTCGGCCTGCTGGCCGCCCTCACGGCGACGGTCCCCGACGCGCGCGCGTCGGCGCGCGTGACGCACGGGGTGAGCGATCTGATCGCGCAACGTGTCTTCGCGATCGCGTGTGGCCATCCCGATGGCAATGACGCTGACCGACTCGCCGACGATCCGATCCACAAACTGTTGCTGGGGCGCGACCCGATCGAGGGCGGCCGCTTGGCGTCGCAGCCGACGATCTCGCGGTTCGAGCGCACGGCGGCCCCGCGGATGCTGCGCGCCATGAGCGACGCGCTCGCCGACCGGGTGCTGGCCCGCCATCGCCGCCGGCGACGGGGCGCTCGCCTGATCACGATCGACCTCGATGTCACCGAAGACGAGACCCACGGCGCGCAGCAACTCACCTTCTTCAATGGCTTCTATGATCACTGGTGCTACTTGCCACTCGTGGCGAGCCTGACCTTTGACGATGAGGCACGGCAGTACCTCGTCGCCGCGATCCTCCGCCCGGGCAACGCGGCGGGGACGGCTGGCGCGGTGGGGCTGCTGAAGCGGCTGCTCCCGAAACTCTGGCGCGCCTTTCCCCGTGCCCGGCTCCGCGTGCGGCTGGATGGGGGCTTCGCTACGCCGGAGATTTTTGACCACCTGGAGGCGGCCGGGGTCGAGTATGTCGTCGCCATGGGGAACAACGCGGTCCTCACGCGGCACGCCGAGCCGGCGGTCGCGCCGCTCCGGGCGGTCGTCGCCACGACCCAAGAGACCGCGACTGCCTATGCGGAGGCGGCGTATCAGGCGGGCACCTGGGCGGTGCCCCGGCGCACCATTATCAAAGCCGAAGTGGTGTGGCACCACGGACGAGTGCCGCGCGATAACCCGCGTTTCGTCATCACGAATCTGCGCCAAACGCCGGAGTGGATCTACACCCACGTGTATTGCGCCCGCGGCGACAGTGAGAATCGCTTCAAGGAACTGAAACACGCCCTCGCCTTCGGGCGCACCAGCTGTACGCGCTTCTGGGCCAATCAGTTGCGCGTCACCTTGACGGCGGCCGCGTTCGTCCTCTTCCAAGAACTGCAACTCCATGCGGACCGGACCGCGCTCCGCGGGGCGCAAGTCCCTCGGCTGCGGCAGGCGCTGATCACGATCGGGGTGCAGGTCGTGCGGTCGGTCCGCCGGATCGTCCTGCATTTCCCGCGATCCCATCCCGACGCCGTCTCGTGGGCGCGTCTCGCCCGCGCGCTCGGCGCCGCCCCCGCGTAACCCGTTCCTGCCATCGCCACCACGCGGTCCTCGCGCCGGAGGTGTCGCCCCCGACCACGCCGATCCGGTCCCCGGCCCCGTGGCCTCAACCGACCGGCCGTCTCATCGCCTCAATCGTCATGACGCCAGCGTCCATCTGCGTCATCACACTCGAAAACGCCTGCACGACGAGCAACTCAGTCACTCGTGAATAATGCGGGCTAAGCGGCAACGCCATCATGCTCACAGTCGTAGCAATTGCCTCGGCGGCTCATGCTGCACGTAATACCGTGCGTGTCGAGCACGTCTTGATAGTCCTCGCTCGCATAGGTGCAGCCCTGATCGGAGTGGTGCACTAGGCCGGCGTCGGGGCAGCGGCGCTTCAGCGCCATCTGGAGCGCCTTGATGGTCACCTGGCGGTCGTTGCTCGCACTGACGGCCCACCCCACGATGAACCGCGAGAACAGATCCAGGATCGCCGCCAGATAGAGCTTGCCGCTGCCGCCGATGACGAACTCCGTCGTGTCGCCGACCCACCGTTGATTCGGCGCGGCCGCCGTGAAGTCGCGATCGAGCAGATTGGCTGCGACCGGCTGATCGTGATCGCTCATCGTCGTCACCTTGTAGCGCTTGCGGAGCCGCGCCTGCAGGCCCGCTTCCTGCATCAAGCGCACGACCCGTTTGCGGCTGACATGCTCGTGTTGCTCGAGGAGATCCTCGTGGACGCGCGGACTCCCGTAGCGCTGTGTGCTCTCGGCGAAGGACGCCCGCACCAGCACTCTCAGTCGACGGTCGTCGCGCGCATGCGTCGATTCCGGGTGCGCGCGCGACGCATAGAAGCCGCTGGGCGAGACGTGCAACGTCCGACAAAGTCTCGTGATCGGGAACTCGGCCTTCTCCGCCGCAATCCAGGCAAACGTCACGCCTGGTGTTTGGCGAAGAAGGCCGCGGCTTTTGTTAGGATGTCGCGCTCCATCCGTAGCTCGCGATTCTCCTTGCGCAGCCGCGCTAGCTCCGTGCGCTCTTCGGTCGTCAGGCCGGTCTTGCCCTGGCTCCGATCCGCCCGCGCCTGCCGCACCCAATTGCCCAGCGCCGACGGCGTCAGATCGAGCTCGCGGGCCACGGCCCCGATCGTCTTCCCCTCATCCAACACCAGCCGGACCGCGCCGACCATGAACTCCTCAGAGAACTGTCGGCGCGCTCGTCTCCCTGCCTGCTTTGATCCCATTCTGGCCATCGTATCCACCTTTCGGACGATGTCCACGAAACCGGATCAAGCCCACGTCGCGTAGAATCTCACCCGAGCCGCCGCCGAGTTTCAACAGCGGTCGGGACATCCCCCCAACTACTGGAAGGTCATGTTTCCTCTGAATCCAGCTTATACTCCCCTTTTCCGGTCAACGGGACCTCAGCGAGAGTAATGCTGACGCGAACCATCCAGCACGTCATCGTCGTCCTGGATCGGCACGGTTACGATTGACAAAAATGGGTCGTTTAGTGAGGCTGGGAACGAGAGTTTTCACTAACCCGAGCTGTGGTGTCTACACCGGGACCGGGAGCGGCGTTTCCGCGTTCATGCTTCCTCCAAATCAGTCGGCGGAGTTTCTCCGGCGGCGGTCGAGCACTCTCTTCGGCTTATACTCACGTCGCCACATACCAGTCCATGGCCCGACAGTCACGTCGAAACGGTTGTAAGCCAGCACTGCTGGGCACTGTCGTTCTCGGCAACCCTGTCCTGACTCGGCGACCAAAATGGAAATCTCAGATTCTTTCGCCGGTAGAAGCGCCCTAGCGCTTTCATTTGTGCCGATTAGGAGGGCCGATCATGCTCGATGCACTCAAGAATTTGACGGGCGGTAGCCGGACGAAAAAGCAGGCTGCGGATTTCGAGGCCTTGATCCTGGCGGCGAAGGAAGAACAAAGCGTCCTCGATGCCATGCTCGCACAGATTACCCTGCGCGGTTCGAAGGTGGCCCAGATCGGCAAAACGCTCGAGCAGTTCGACGCGAAGACGGTCGCGACGAGCCAGAAGGTTACTGACGTCGACAAGCGCATCGCCGGCCTCGAGGAACGAACCCGGACATTTGCGGAGATCGATGCGCGCATACAGGCGCTGCTGGCGATCGCGGAGCAAGCTCAGCAGAAGGCGGAGGGCTTGGTGGCTCCTGGCAGTGATCTACAGAAGCACCGACAGTCCGTCCAGCACCTCTCGTCGCAGATGCTCCAGACCCAGGCAGGCATTGATGCCCTCAAGCGAGAGCAGGCCACCCTGGAGGAGGCCCGGACCGCACTGCGCAAGACGCAGGATGAGGTCAAGAGCACGATCGACGCCGCCGCGGTGGTCAAGGCCGAGCTCGATCAGCTCCGCGGTACCGCCGGCCATCTATCGCAGGACTACGCGCGGCTGCGCGACGCGTCCAAAGAAGTGCGCGAGGATTCCGTCGCGGCTGCGGAGTCGGTCAAGGAACTGGAGCGGAAACTCGGCCCGCTGATGCAGCTCCAGGAGCTGAGCAAGACGACCGAAGAGAAGCTTGCCGGCCTCAACGCCATGGCCGAGCATGTCTCACAGAAGGCCAAGGCTCTCGAGAGCCAGCGATCGACGGTGGAACGGGCCGTCGTCGAAGCCAAGCGACTGAACGAAATGGTCTGGAACATGGACGTCCAGATCAACCGGCTGAACGAAGGCGCGAAGGAGGCCCACCGCAGCGAGGAGACCATCGGCCGCATTGAGACACTCGTCCAGCAGACCAACGCCACGGTCGAAGGGGTGACAAAGGCCCGCGACGACATGGCGCGCGAGTCGGCGCGGTTTGAAAAGGATGGGCGGGCGCTCGTGGATGGCTTGCGCGCGTCCCTCGAGCGCGTTGCGCTCGAGAAGAAGGAATTAGGGGCGCTCGACTTGCGGCTGCGCGCACTGCAGGGCGCGGTCAAGGAAGCCGAAGGCAGCATGGAGGCGTTTGGCGTCAAGGAGCGGAATCTCTCCCAGCTCAACCAGAAGGCGGATGTCCTGCACCAGAGCTTCAAGGGACTCTCTGTGCAGGCAGATGAACTAGCGAAGAAGCAGGCCGGACTCGATATGCTGCAGGGCCGTCTCGCGCAGGTCGAGGAGCTGGCGAAACGGACGGCCCTGCAGCAGGAGACGCTGAAGCAGGGGCGACAGGAGCTCGAGACGCTGCGCGGGGACATTTATAAGTTCCACGAGTCCCACGCCCAGGTCGCCCGGCTTGGCGACAAGCTGGCAGCCGACCGCGACGCGCTCGAAGCCTTCAGCGAGCGGATGACGGCATTCATGCTTCGCACGCCGCAGCTCGACGCCACGCTGAACGCGATCAATGGAAAGCTGACGCTGGCCGATGAGGGGATCCAGCAGACGGCCCGGCTGGGTGAACTGACCGGTGAGCTGGCCACCCAGATGGATCGGCTTTCAGCTCGGACGCAGTTCGTCGACAAGCTGGAGGCCCGGATCGACGGCATGCACACGCTTGCTGCCGAAGTGGACGGTAAGCTGACGGAGCAGCTCGCCCGCCGCTCCGAGCTCGACACCCTGAAGAGTCAGTGTGACTCGATTTTCGCGCGGACCCTCGACGCGGAGCAGAAGATTGAGTCGGTCGAGGCGCAGCAGCGAAAGCTTCTCCACGTCACCAATCGCGTGTCCACCCTCGAGGCGCGCATCGAGGCGGCTCACAGCCGCGTCAAGGAGATCCAGCAAGACGAGGCTGTCCTGCGCGAGCAGGAGACCCGACTGGCGGAATGTGTCGAAGCAAACCGCGCGCTGGCCGGCGAGACCAGCGCGCGAATGAAACAGACCCAGGCGCTGAACGACGAACTGACTCGTGCCGCCGCCATCAAAGACGAATTGGTTTCAGAACTCGCACGCATTCAGACACACCAGCGCGACGCGGCGGCGCGCGCCGAAACGACCGAGGATCAGATCAAACGCACCGAAACAATGTACAAGCAGATCGAACAGCGGCAGGGCCAGCTCGCATTCTCGGAAAAGAAGGTCGCGCTCGTCGAAGCGAAGATGGCCGAGCTGTCAGACAAAGCCGGCACCCTCGATCAGGCGATCAAGGGCATTCTCGAGCGACAGGCGGTGGTGGGGGCCGTCAAGACCGAAGTGGACAGCGTCCACGAGATCAGCGCGCGCAGCCGGGCGGACCTGCAGTTCGTGACAGATCACCGGGACGAGGTGGCTGCCGTGCGGAGTCAGATCAACGATCTTCTGACCACAGCGCGGGAAACCGCGGAGAAGATCGCCGCCATCGAAGGGCGACAGGAGACGGTGGACGAGGTTCAGGCGAAAACGAATCTCATCTCGAACCTGCTCGAGGACGTGAACGTGAATCTCGAAACACTGGTCGAGCAGAAGTCGATCATCGACAATCTGACTGAGAAAATGGCCGGTGTCGACTTCACCATGCAGGAGGCGCAGAACACGCTCCAGACGCTGAAGCACGAGCGCGAGCTGGCCGAACGCATGGAGAAGAGCATCAAGCAGCTTCGGACGAAAATCGCAAAGGCCGACCTTCCGCATAAATCGGCGACCGCCTAGCCTTTTGCCGTCGGTCCGGGGGGGGTGGGCCTGATCCGGTTTCGTGGACATCGTCCGAAAGGTGGATACGATGGCCAGAATGGGATCAAAGCAGGCAGGGAGACGAGCGCGCCGACAGTTCTCTGAGGAGTTCATGGTCGGCGCGGTCCGGCTGGTGTTGGATGAGGGGAAGACGATCGGGGCCGTGGCCCGCGAGCTCGATCTGACGCCGTCGGCGCTGGGCAATTGGGTGCGGCAGGCGCGGGCGGATCGGAGCCAGGGCAAGACCGGCCTGACGACCGAAGAGCGCACGGAGCTAGCGCGGCTGCGCAAGGAGAATCGCGAGCTACGGATGGAGCGCGACATCCTAACAAAAGCCGCGGCCTTCTTCGCCAAACACCAGGCGTGACGTTTGCCTGGATTGCGGCGGAGAAGGCCGAGTTCCCGATCACGAGACTTTGTCGGACGTTGCACGTCTCGCCCAGCGGCTTCTATGCGTCGCGCGCGCGCCCGGAATCGACGCATGCGCGCGACGACCGTCGACTGAGAGTGCTGGTGCGGGCGTCCTTCGCCGAGAGCACACAGCGCTACGGGAGTCCGCGCGTCCACGAGGATCTCCTCGAGCAACACGAGCATGTCAGCCGCAAACGGGTCGTGCGCTTGATGCAGGAAGCGGGCCTGCAGGCGCGGCTCCGCAAGCGCTACAAGGTGACGACGATGAGCGATCACGATCAGCCGGTCGCAGCCAATCTGCTCGATCGCGACTTCACGGCGGCCGCGCCGAATCAACGGTGGGTCGGCGACACGACGGAGTTCGTCATCGGCGGCAGCGGCAAGCTCTATCTGGCGGCGATCCTGGATCTGTTCTCGCGGTTCATCGTGGGGTGAGTCCTTTTCAATCCAGAAATGAGCCTGAAGCGGATCGATGAGCCGGACATGTCAGGCAGCCGGGTCAATAGACCGGAATAGCCGTGCGCGTGCCTCGTGCACAGGGCGCGCGCGGCATCATTGTCGCTCAGGGCGAAGGCGACGGCGTCGAGCTGTTGGAAGGTGGTCCCCGGGGTGAGGTAGACGGCGGCCTCGGGGAGCGACTTGAGCTTCTCATAGGGCGTCATGATGTCGGCGTCGCGGTAGCGCTTGCGGCGGCGGCCCTTGGCGTCGACGGTCTCGGAGGGGAAGAAGCAGGGCCGGTGGAAGTTGAGATAGGGCGAGAGGACGTTCTGGGTGAAGTCGTTGACGCGTTGGGCGTGGCGGCTGGGGATGTGGCCGTAGCCGAGGTGCTTGCGGACGACCGAGCCGTTCTTGCTCTCGACGAGGGCGTTGTCGTTGGTGTGTCGGGCTCGGGACTTGGTGAACTCGTCGATGTGGAGGGCTTCGAGCAGCGCGGCGACGGTGCGGTTGACGTATTCCGAGCCGTTGTCGGAGTGAAAGCCGTGGAGGGTGAAGGGGAAGGCTCGGAGCAGGGCGCTGAGGACCGGCGCCAGGCACGCGGCATGGAGGTGCTCGACCGAGCCGATGAACTGGAACTGGGTGACCTCGTCCACCAAGTTCACGTGGTACAGGCCTTTCAGGTCATCCAGATCGGCTTGGTGGACGGAATCGACCCGGACATAGCCGGGGCGCCCGAACGGCGTCGGCCGACGGCGCTCGCCAATGGCGACCTGGACTGGGCGCGTCCGGGTGGAGGTGGTTCCGCGGCGCCGTTGATACGTGGTCGAGTGCCGCAGGTTGTAGAGGTGGCCGTTGGAGATGCCGGCCAGGCGTTCGAACCGGCGGTCGCCAAAGCGATGGTAGGCGCGCGCACAGAGCTTGCGCGTGGCCGGCCCGGACAAGGTGCCGTGGAGCCGGTCGAGCTCGGCGAGAAGCCCGATGTCGATGCTCGTGTAGCGGCGGGGGAACGGCCGTCGGGGCGCCCCGCGGCGGTCGGCGATGCTCCCGGTGACCCGATGCTGGGCCAACAACCGGGTGAGTTGGGCGCGCGACAGCCCGGTCACCTTGGCCAGAAAACATCGGAGCAGACCCTTCTCAGCCTTCCCTTGGTGGACATAGTCGAACCGGCCCAGGGTCTGCTCGATGAACCTGACCTGCCTGCCATTTTTCGGACCAGCTGACGCTTGAGAGAATGGCGCCCTCGGAAAGTGAGGGAGCCATGAAGAAGACCCGATTCACCGAAGAACAGATGGTCACGATCCTCCGGGAGGCCGACACGAAACCGGTCCCGGACGTGGCGAAGAAGCACGGTGTCAGCGGCCAGACGATCTACAGCTGGCGGAAGCACTTTGGCAGCTTGGAACCGTCCGACGTCAAGCGCTTGCGCCAGCTCGAGCAGGAGAACGGCCGCCTGAAGAAGATGGTGGCGGACCGGGACCTGGAGATCGACGTCCTCAAGGAGATCACGCGAAAAAAATGGTAGGCGCACGCGTGCGCCGGCAGCAGGTCGCGTATACCCGATCACGCGGTCTGTCCGACCGCCGCGCGTGCGCCGTACTCTCGGTGGCGCGGTCGACCTTGGGCTATCAGTCGCGGCTGGCGGTGCGGGATGCCCCCGCTCTGACCGCGATGCGCCGCTTGGCGGCCCAGTATCCCCGCTATGGGTATCGCCGGATCCGGATCTTCCTGAGACGAGAGGGGCACGTGATGAGCCCCGATCGCACGCATCGGCTCTGGCGCCAGGCGGGGTTGCAGGTCCCGCGGCGGCGCCCCCGGCGCCGGGTGGCCACGGGACGGCCCCGGCCGCTGCCGCCGACCGCCCGGAACCACGTGTGGGCGTACGACTTCGTGTTCGACACCTGTGCGAATCGGCAGACGCTCAAATGCCTGACGATCGTCGACGAGTGGACCCGCGAATGTCTGGCGATTGACGTGGCCGGCGGCATCCGCTCTGGGCGCGTGATCGAGGTGCTCGCCCAGCTGGTCAGCGTGCACGGCGCCCCGCGGCACCTGCGGTCGGACAACGGACCGGAGTTCGTGGCCACCGCCATCTTGCGCTGGCTCGGTGACGCGGGCATTGACACGGCGCTGATCGACCCGGGGAAGCCGTGGCAGAATGCCACCGACGAATCGTTCAACGGGAAGTTCCGCGACGAGTTCCTGAGCCTCCAGTGGTTTCGGAACCGCATGGACGCGAAGGTCGGGATCGAGCAGTGGCGACAGCACTACAACGAGGTGCGGCCGCACTCAAGCCTTGGCTATCTGACGCCAGCCGAGTTCAAGGCGCAGCTCAGGGCTGGCTCGGATGACGGAGGGCGCTCGTCGGCAATGCCGGCTCGCGCTGACCAGGAAGAACACGGAGACGCACGACGAACTTCAACTGGCGCTGTTCTCCAGTAATCACTGGTCCGAAGAAAGCCGGCAGGTCACAGGATTGACCAGAAGCGTTGAAGTCTTATCTGTGTGGCCCATAACCTCGTCGTAGGGCCGAATAACAAGCACGCTGTCCTTTGGCAAGTCAGCGCCGTTCTCATCCTTGACAACCCGCTTGCAGGGACGGGCTGGAAAGATGCGATCTTTTGAATCTACGCCATTGGCGATGTCGTCAAAGGTCTTCGCCAGCGATGTCTTCATTGACCCGTTTGGCGCGTAGACCGCAACCGCTGTGGCAGCGGAGAAGTCGAGCGTGGTTATGAGCTTCTTGATTCCGTAGCAGTTTTCCAGGTCAATCGTCAGAGTGTTCATTTCACTGTTTCCTGGTTGCCGATCTGTTTAGGTCATGGAGCCAGATTCTGCCGGTCGCCATTGACGAGATGTGGCAAACGATAGAAACCATCAGCGCCCAGCTACGGGGAAGCGACAGTACCCATCGACGGCCATCTCGCCGCATGGTGAAGAGACACGATACGAATAGATCTCAGCTGTATGTCCGAAGAGCAATTGTGGATCGTTACGAATCGTTGCCGGTGTTGGTAACGATGAAAGATATGAGACAGTCCGTCGTCGAAGAGGCCTCCATCACGTAGCAAGAGGCCAAGAATGTTCAACCCGAGCGTGCGATGACCTCTGCCGAGTCTCTGTGCCAAGCAGCCAGAACTGGCGTTCGCCAGGACGCCCGGAATACAGAGTCGTCGAGGGTACGTTGTGGCACGCATCTGTAGTGGGTGGTGACGGTACGTTAGCCATGAGATCTGCATCGAAGGGAGCCGGTGATTGTCTGACTTCACGACGGTCTTAGCCCACATTATTCACGAGTGACTGAGTTGCTCGTCGTGCAGGCGTTTTCGAGTGTGATGACGCAGATGGACGCTGGCGTCATGACGATTGAGGCGATGAGACGGCCGGTCGGTTGAGGCCACGGGGCCGGGGACCGGATCGGCGTGGTCGGGGGCGACACCTCCGGCGCGAGGACCGCGTGGTGGCGATGGCAGGAACGGGTTACGCGGGGGCGGCGCCGAGCGCGCGGGCGAGACGCGCCCACGAGACGGCGTCGGGATGGGATCGCGGGAAATGCAGGACGATCCGGCGGACCGACCGCACGACCTGCACCCCGATCGTGATCAGCGCCTGCCGCAGCCGAGGGACTTGCGCCCCGCGGAGCGCGGTCCGGTCCGCATGGAGTTGCAGTTCTTGGAAGAGGACGAACGCGGCCGCCGTCAAGGTGACGCGCAACTGATTGGCCCAGAAGCGCGTACAGCTGGTGCGCCCGAAGGCGAGGGCGTGTTTCAGTTCCTTGAAGCGATTCTCACTGTCGCCGCGGGCGCAATACACGTGGGTGTAGATCCACTCCGGCGTTTGGCGCAGATTCGTGATGACGAAACGCGGGTTATCGCGCGGCACTCGTCCGTGGTGCCACACCACTTCGGCTTTGATAATGGTGCGCCGGGGCACCGCCCAGGTGCCCGCCTGATACGCCGCCTCCGCATAGGCAGTCGCGGTCTCTTGGGTCGTGGCGACGACCGCCCGGAGCGGCGCGACCGCCGGCTCGGCGTGCCGCGTGAGGACCGCGTTGTTCCCCATGGCGACGACATACTCGACCCCGGCCGCCTCCAGGTGGTCAAAAATCTCCGGCGTAGCGAAGCCCCCATCCAGCCGCACGCGGAGCCGGGCGCGGGGAAAGGCGCGCCAGAGTTTCGGGAGCAGCCGCTTCAGCAGCCCCACCGCGCCAGCCGTCCCCGCCGCGTTGCCCGGGCGGAGGATCGCGGCGACGAGGTACTGCCGTGCCTCATCGTCAAAGGTCAGGCTCGCCACGAGTGGCAAGTAGCACCAGTGATCATAGAAGCCATTGAAGAAGGTGAGTTGCTGCGCGCCGTGGGTCTCGTCTTCGGTGACATCGAGGTCGATCGTGATCAGGCGAGCGCCCCGTCGCCGGCGGCGATGGCGGGCCAGCACCCGGTCGGCGAGCGCGTCGCTCATGGCGCGCAGCATCCGCGGGGCCGCCGTGCGCTCGAACCGCGAGATCGTCGGCTGCGACGCCAAGCGGCCGCCCTCGATCGGGTCGCGCCCCAGCAACAGTTTGTGGATCGGATCGTCGGCGAGTCGGTCAGCGTCATTGCCATCGGGATGGCCACACGCGATCGCGAAGACACGTTGCGCGATCAGATCGCTCACCCCGTGCGTCACGCGCGCCGACGCGCGCGCGTCGGGGACCGTCGCCGTGAGGGCGGCCAGCAGGCCGAGCCGTTGATCGGCGGCTTTAAGCAGCACCGCGCCGCCGTCCGAACTCGCGTGAGGCTGATCGAACGTCGCCATCACGGGTCGGTCGAGCAGATCAGGAAACAGAACAGTCTGTGTTATCGTTTCGTCGTTCAAACCAAGCGCCTCCGTCGTGGAAAAGGTCCATCAGCACGGCCTTTGTACCACGGGGAGGCGTTTGTGTTTCTACGCGATCGCGATCGTTGATGAATTATTCAGGTTAGCCCGGCCTGACTCCTACTATGACCGACCTCGTGTCCTTGCGTTGATCTGTCGGCCGGGCTGGGTGGTATCTGCTCACCCGCAGTCTGGTTGGGGGGACGTGACCGAATAGGGGCCTGGCATCGAGACCCATCACAGTCCTGTCCACTCCCTTTGACCCGGCGGCACACTCAGTCCTGTGAAAGAGGTCGACTTCATGTCAATCCCGAGTACGGCTGTTCTACCGTTGGCCACGGTCATCGTCGGCGTCGATACCCATAAGCACGTCCACGTCGCCGTCGCGATCGATGGTGTGGGTGCCAAACTCGCGACCTGCACGGTCTCGGCGGATCGCGCCGGCTCTGCCGTGCTGGTGGACTGGGCGCGTGGGTTGGGGACCGTCGAGGCCTTTGGCATCGAGGGCACCGGCTCGTATGGCGTTGGCCTGGCGAGTTTCGTCCGCCGGCACGCCGTCCGTGTCGTCGAAGTGAGTCACTGCGACCGGCGTAAGCGGCGCAACAACGGCAAGAGTGACACGATCGACGCCGAGGCGGCCGCACGCTCCGTGCTCGCCGGTGTCTCCACCGCTGTACCGAAGTCGGCAGATGGGTCGGCGGAAATGGCACGGCAGATTAAGGTCGCCAGAGATACCGCCGTGAAGGCGAGAAGTGCAGCGATCATCACGCTCAAGACGCTGATCGTCAACGCCCCGAGTGCCCTGCGCGAGGATCTGGACCCGCTGACCGATCGTAAACTCATTGACCGTTGTCATCGACTAAAACCAGGCGAGGTCGTGGACACAAGAGCCTCGACCAAACACGCGCTGAGGGCGATTGCCGCGCGTTGGATCGCGCTCACCGATGAGATCGATGCACATGACGTGGTCCTGGATGCAATCACCCTCGCCGCCGCCCCGACGCTACGGCAGGCCTTCGGGATTGGCCCAGACTCAGCCGCAGAAATGATGATCGTCGCCGGTGATAATCCCACGAGAATCCGCTCCGAAAGCGCCTTCGCGAAACTGTGCGGGGTCTGTCCGATTCCAGCGTCGAGCGGTGTGACGAATCGCCACCGTCTCTTTCGAGGAGGGCATCGTCAAGCCAATGCCGCGCTCTATCGCATCGTCATCGTCCGCATGCGCTGGCATCAACCGACCATAGACTACGTCGCCCGCAGGACGCTTCAGGGCCTTTCCAAGAAGGACATCCTCCGCTGTCTGAAGCGATTCGTGGCCCGCGAGGCTTACAACGGCCTCATCAAAGACCATCGGTCGCGCACCGTGGTCGAAGACGCAGCCTGATCGCCAAGTGACTTTCTTGACTTATAGGGGCGTCAACGCCGTGATGGAGAGCTTCTTCTCGACGGTCAAGAGCGAGCTCCGCGAGCACTTCGAGAGCAACGGTGAGGCGAAGATGGAGTTGTTCGATTACATCGAGGTGTTTTATAACCAGCGGCGCCGCCATTCAACACTCGGCCAGATCAGCCCGGCCGCCTTTGAGCGGTGCGCAGCGGCGTAGGGCATGGACGCTGCCGTCCCTGTGGACGCGAAGAACGCGCGCCCACCAGGGACTTGGAAAACCGCAGAGAACGCGGTTTCCCACAGCGCCCACACCCATTATTGTTTTCGTGAAAGGATGATAGAGAACGGAGAGTCAACCAGCGTAGCTAAACCGTCCACCGAATCGGATTAGGCCCACCGTGGCCGGACGGGGCCGTGGTGTTGGGGCAGGTGATGTGGACGGGGAAGACGCTGTGAGGCTCGTACCTCCGGCATTAGACCTGTCAGAGTTTCTAGATAAATTCGTGCTGGATTACTCCCAACGCAGGGACCCGTTTGGAGTTCATACTGGCTCAGCGACAAGCGTCTTCACGACAGAAAGATTGCCCTCATGGGCGACAAGATCGCGCGGGCCGCGCGGTCGCGGAAACCCCCTCGATGACCCGCGTGCTCATCGCCGGCGGCGGGTTTGCGGGCCTGAACGCGGCGAAAGTGCTGGGCGGGGTACGCGGAATCGACGTCACGCTCGTCGACAGGCACAACCACCATCTGTTTCAGCCGCTCCTGTATCAGGTGGCGATGGCCGGACTCAGTCCGGCCGACATCGCCGCGCCGATTCGCAGCGTGCTGGCGCGGTATCGCAATATTCGCGTGCTGCTCGGCACTGTGACGTCGTTCGACCTGCGGCGGAACGTGGCGATCGCGGACATCGGTGTCAATATGAGTGCAGCTCTCTCATAAGAACTGGCACCACCATGGGGGGCGGGTCAGTGGAAGTAGAGCTTCTTCACCGTTTGGCCTTTGCCGGTGACGTACGCCTCCATCTCCCGTGCCCACTTGCCGGCGTGCCGATAGGGGCCCTCGAAGACCTTGGTAAGAAATTTGCCCGTTAAACACTGGTGAATGATTTCGTCGTTTCCGCTTCGTCATCTTCTGCCCCCTCTCATCTTGACGGGAATGTGACGCAGAAGATTCCACTTAACGATGTCGATCAGCTGTCCAGCCGATAGGGTCCACCTCTCTACGACCTCGGCGAACTTGCGCAGAAGCACCGCCAAGCGAGCGCTGATCTATGGTTCATCCGCGAGAAGTACCTCGCGCTCATCACGGACCTGCACGCCGGAGAGGAGTCGCTCGAGAACGCCATGAACCGCCGCGATGCGTTGCTTGAGAACCTGCACGGCGTTTATTCGGATTTTGGTGTATAAGGGGCTAGGCTGGGACGTCCAAAATGGAGATCCCGGTTGACACAGGTGATCACTGTAAGTCGTTGAATTTACAAGCCACATTTCACTGGCAGGAACATTGAATGTATGCCGGTGTGATCGGGCACGCGCTGACTCAGTTCGTGCTGGCCGGGGCCTTCGTGCCGACGTTGCCTGGCCTCGTGTGCGGGCAGGAATCTCGGCGGTAGCGGTGGACCGATGAACGGTTGCGATGAGAAAAACGAGGAGAGAAAAATATGCGTAGGACCCTGCTAGCAGTATCGATCATCGCGGTGAGTGTGGCCGTCGCTCCTGCGTGCGCCACGAAGGGATTCGTGCGCGAGGAAGTAGGCGTCGTCAATACGAAGGTCGATAACCTGAGTGGCGCCGTCGAGCAAACGCAGCAGCGCGTCGGTGAGAACGAGACTCGAATCGGCGCGGTTGACGAGAAGGCGGCGGCCGCGGGTGAGGCGGCGGCCGATGCGCGAGCGGCCGCGACCGACGCGCGCGGCGCGGCCGACGAGGCGGCGGCAGCGGCCGGCGCCGTCAACGACCGCGTCGACGCCGTTGCCGCGACGGTGCGGAGACTCGTCTACGCCGTGACCCTCAGCGAGGATCAGGGCAACTTCACGTTTGGTAGTGCCGATCTGCCAGACGAGGCGCGGGCCAGCCTGGACCAGCTGATCGCTCAGCTACAGACCGATCCACAGAACGTGTACTTCGAGATCGAGGGACACACGGACAACGTGGGATCGGCTGACCTGAACGAACGCCTCGGTCTAGAGCGCGCCGAGGCGGTGCAGCTGTATCTGTACGAGCAGCACCAGGTGCCGCTCTTCAAGATGAACGTCATCAGCTACGGCGAGGAGAAGCCCGCGGGGCCGAACGACACGCGAGAAGGTCGCGCCCAGAACCGACGCGTCGTGGTGAGGGTGCTGTCGTAGGCCGGCGCGAACTCACACAGTTTCAGGACCCGGGGCCCAGGTCGCAGCCTGGGTGCCCGAGGCCCACCCGGCCGTGGCCCAGGTAGCCCCCGCTACCGCAAGGCCCCCATGTTCACCCCGGCCCGGGCGAGTTCTTTTCCGTTCTCTCTGACCACAATGTCGTAAACGCCATTCGGATTCAGCGCCTCGCCGCTGAAAGTCGCGACGATCGTGCCGCCGAGCATTGGCTGACTCTCTCCCGGCGCGTTGGGCGCCCCCGCGTACCTCGATGGTAGCGTCCCGCCATCGATGCGCGCGCCGAGTCGAGGGATACGCCCGATCCGCACTCAGTGCCCGGAATCTAAGCGACGAATAGCAGAGGTAGGTGCCATGGTTAAGCCATCAGGCGTTCGGCGCTGGTGCGGCGATTTTATGCTCATTTACCCGCTTTCTGTCGGTGCCGCCGCAGCGCGGGGGATGTCCCACTGACTGTTGAAAATTGACGCGGCGGCTCCTCACTGCTCGTGATACACGAGTGGTGGGCAACCCGAGGCGACACGCCTCACAGCAAAGGAGCCGCCATGAAGAAGTCTCGCACAGTCCGTCCCGCCGCTGGTGTTGAATCTCCGCCCCCGCGTCGCCTGCCCCTCGTCGAGCTGCTGATCGATACCGAGGCGGAGCTGTTCGAGCTCGCGGTGCGGTCAGGGTTACAGGTCTTGGACGCCATGCTCGAAGACGATCGGACCGCGATCTGTGGCCCGCGGTACGCGCACCAGGCCGACCGTACGGCGGCCCGGGCCGGGACGGTGGCCAGTGAGGTCGTCCTCGGCGGGCGCAAGGTGGCAATCCGGCGTCCCCGGGTCCGCGCGGCCCGCCAGGAAGTACCGCTGCCGACTTTCCAGACGATGGCCCAGACCGATCCCCTGCGGCGCCGCACTGTCGAGCAGCTGTTGGTCGGTGTCAGCACCCGGGGCTATGCTCGGAGTCTGGAGCCGCTCCCGGCCGACGTCCCCAGCCGTAGCGTGAGTAAGAGCGCCGTCAGCCGCCGGTTTGTCGCCAAGACCGCCGCGCAACTGGCCGCGTGGCAGGCGACGCCCCTCGAGAACCTGGATCTGGTCGGCCTCGTCCTCGACGGTGTCCACATCGGCGAGCACTGTCTGGTCGTCGCCTTGGGGGTCGGCGCCGACGGCACGAAGCACGCCCTCGGGCTCTGGGAAGGCTCGACGGAGAACGCGACCGTCTGTCAGAGCCTGCTGGCCAACCTCCAGAGCCGTGGCCTGCGCACCGATCGGAGTGTGCTGGTGATGCTCGATGGGTCGAAGGCGCTGCGGGCGGCGGTGACTGCGGTGTTCGGCCGCGCCGCCGTGGTGCAGCGCTGCCAAGTCCACAAGACCCGCAACATCCTCGACCATTTACCGGCGCGCCAGCGGCCCTGGGTGCAGGCCATCCTGCGGCGGGCCTATCAGCACGAGGACGTGAAGACCGCGATGCGGTTGCTACGGAACCTCGCCCGCCGCCTCGACCGGGAACATCCGTGCGCGGCGGCCAGTGTGCGGGAAGGGCTCGAAGAGACCGTGACCGTGCTCACGCTCGGCCTCGCTCCCCGTCTCCAGCGCTCGCTGGCCACCACCAACGCCGCCGAGAGCCTCATCAGCCGGACCCGCCACGTCAAACGCAACGTCAAGCGCTGGCGGGGCGGCCAGATGATGCTGCGCTGGGTCGCCGCGGGTGTGCTCGAAGCAGCCAAAGGGTTCCGGCGCCTGAAGGGACATGCGGATATGCCGCAGCTCGTCGCGGCCCTCCGCGCCCGAGATCACCGTCTCGGCCTCGGAGACTCCAGGGAGGCGCAGCACGTCGCTTAGAATGTCACCCGAGTCGCCGCCGAGTTTCAACAGCGGCCGGGACATCCCCCAGCTTCCTCGCCTGACAGCTAGACCTGTGCAGGGTTGCCCCAGGCCCGGTCTAGGAGAGCGCAGGCCGCTGCCAGCCGCGTTCTTTCCGATTGAGATAGAGGGGGGGCGGGGGTAGGATTTGAACTTACGACATTCAGGTTACGAGTTTGCCTAGGGGAACTTAACTGTGCCCCGGTACCCGGATGACGGGATGTCGGCATAGGTAGGAACTGGGCTATTGCAGATCAAAAACCATTATTGCAACAACGCGCTGCGCAGCCGGTAGAGTATGGCTGTGGCAACAGTCACCGTCAAGAAACCGTCAGAAAACTCGCCCCTCAAGCGGGCTAACCGTAGGCGTTGCGAGCGAAAGCAGACGCCCCAAAACCGTGTAAGCGCAACGAAAGGAAAGAGTTGGGAGAAAACCGTGGAAGACTCTTGCCTGCTTCCCGCGCAGACTGCGGAACACGAGGCCCGTGCCATCGCTCCGGCTCTGTACGTCGTGCAGGATCGCGAGCGCCCGCCCCTAGAGCGGGACGCGGTGATCCCGCTTCGCCTGTCAATAGTCACGTGACGTGCCCCCCACTTATCAGCTGAAAATCCCCCCTCCCGGGTTATTCAGCCGCGGCGGCGGCCGCGCTCTTCGACTTGAGTAGTCCGGCCTTCATCTTCTCCTTGAGCCGATAGCTGTCGCCTCGGATGTTGACGGTGATCGAGTGGTGGAGCAGGCGGTCGAGAATGGCGGAGGCAATGACGGGGTCCCCGAAGACCTCGCCCCAGGCCCCGAGGCTCTGATTGCTGGTGAGGATGATCGCGCCGCGCTCGTAGCGGCGCGACACAAGCTGAAAGCAGAGATTGGCGCCCTGGCGGTCGATGGGGATGTAGCCGATCTCGTCGATGATCAGGAGCTGGGGCTGCGCCAGGATCTTGAGCCGCTCGTCGAGGCGGCCCTCGGCGTGCGCCTTGCCCAACGTGGCGATCAGGCCGGTCGCGGTGGTAAAGAGCACCCGGACCCCGTGCGCGCACGCTTTGAGGCCGAGCGCGACGGCCAGATGCGTCTTCCCGACACCGGGCGGGCCGAGCAGCAGGACGTTGTCGCCGCTCTCGAGATAGCGTCCGGTGGCCAGCTCGCGAATCACCTTCGGGTCGATGGATGGCTGGAACTTGAAGTCGAAGGCGTCCAGGGTTTTCTGAAAGGTGAACCGGGCCATCGAGATGCGCATCGTCAGATGTTTCTCGGCCTTGGAGCGGATCTCGAGCGACAGGAGCTCATCGAGAAAGTCCGAGTAGGGCACCTCGCGCTTGGCCGCCTGCTCGAGGAGCGTCGGCAGCTCGGCTTCGAGCCGATGCAGCCGGAGGCGTTGACAGTGGCTGCGCAGCCGATCGAAGAGCGGCGTGCTCATTGGCCCCCTCCGATCGCGGCGAGGGCGTCGTAAATGCCGAGGTCTCGGACCTCGACGGCGCCGAGCGCCTGATAGGCCGGGTCCCACTGCGGGGCCTCGCTGGGCGGCGCGGTACCGGCGCGCAGGAGGCCGCGGTAGTGCGCCGGCTCCATCACGACCGCGTGCCGGCCCGCCTTGGCATGCTGCGCGATGCACGAGTCGCCGGCCACGATGACGTAGTGGGTGGCGGTCTCCCGGACGTCGACCGTCTGGCCGACGTAGCGGACGGGGACCGAGTACCGCCCCGCCGCGATCGAGACCAAGGCATCGGCGGCGACGATCCGCCGGCGGATCGTGTCGTAGTGATACGGGGGCTGGCGGCCCACCGGCGTCAGGGCTTCGCGCGCGAAGCGATCGGGCGCTCGTGGGTGGTGCCGTGCACGCGCCGGTCGGCCACGGTGGCGGCCCACTCCTCCAGCCACGCCTCGAGGGCGGCCCAGTGCGGAAAGCGGCGGCCCGCCAGGGCGTTCCGCTTCACGTATTTCACGCCGCTCTCGACCTTGCCTTTCGTCCGGGCCCGATCGGGCTGGCAGGCGCGCGGCGTGAAGCCGTAGTACCGCGCGAAGTCCTCGAAGCGCGGATACCAGAGTACCTGGCCCGCCGATCGCCCCAGCGTGATCGTCCGCGGATTGTCGTACAGACAGCTGAGCGGCACCCCGCCAAAGTGCCGCAGCGCCCGCTCGTGGCCATCGAGCAGCGTGTCGAGCCGCTCGTTGCGGTAGGCATAGGCCACGGCCCGCCGGGAGAAGCCGAGTGTGAAGACGAAAAAATGGACCGGGGTCTCCACGTCGGCAATCCACACCCGCAGCTGCCCGAAATCGACCTGCGCCTGCTCACCCGGGGCCGTCTCGAACCGCACGGTCGCGCGCGCCGCCCACCGGCGCGTCGTCCGCACCGGCTGCAGCGCCCGCTGGACCTGCTGATAGCCGCCCGTGAAGCCCTGCGTCCGGAGCTCGCGGTGCAGGACCATCCCATTCCACCCGACCTCGGGCCCCCGGCGCGCCAGAAACAGCCGATAGGCGTCGATCGCCTTGGCCCGCCCAGCCGTCGTCCGCGGCCGCCACTCGCCCCGCGCACGCCAACGTTTGATCGTCTTCTTGTCCACGCCCAGCTCGCGCGCGATCGCCTTGACGCACTCCCCGCGGGCCAACCGTGCCAGCACCTCGCGCACGATGTCTTCTCGCAGCATCCAGCCCTCCACCGGCGTATCTGTCGCCGCTGTCGAGCCTACGTCTCTCTGTGGATCGTCCATGGTCCTCCCCCTCGGAATGGAGGGGGGACTTTCACATGATTACTGACATCGCCTTCATGCGCGCGGCGGGGATGGCCCAGACGCCCGCGTTCAGGTCAATTTCGTCCCACGTCGCCAGGCGCACTTCGCCGGATCGCGCCGCCGTCAGCACCAGGAACTCGAACGCCCGCTTGATGGTGACCGAGGCTGGGGAGGCTCGCACGGTCGCGAGGGCGTCCGCCACCGCGCCGTGGGGCAGCGCCCGCATGTGCTGGACAACGGTCTGCTGCCGCCCGAGGGCGTCGCCCGCCGGGTTGTCCGGCCGGTAGCCCATGGCCTCCCGACATAGCGAGACAAGTTATTTTAATAGAACATCTTAGAGCGTGTTAGCAGCCACGTTCCCCACGTTGTACCCCACAAGATGAACGGGACCGCATGGCACCACAGACGCCGCCTGTGGACCGATCAAGACTGAGTGTGCCGGCCAGCACCGCCGACTGTCCTTCCGGTTCCAGGTGGTGCGGCGCGAGATCGGAAAGCGTCAACGTGCCCACGAGACTGAGTTCGGCGGCGCTCAGGTTTGGTCTCCACAGGGGGGCATGCGGGGCGCGGTGGGCCGGAGGCGGCTGGGTTGTATCGACAATCATGCTTCGGAACCGACTCGTACGCGCCCACGGGAACACCGCTGCCATCACGCGTCCCGTAGGTCGTAGCCGACCAGGAATAACCCGGCCGCAAGCTCATGGAATCCTTCTTCGCCAGCGCTGAAGGCGTTCGGATTGCGATTCAGCGCGCGGCCAATAAACCAATTTGCCCGCCTCGCCTGAACGGTGTGAAATCGAGCATCCGGTCCCAGCCTCGGAAACCGCAGGCGGCCGTGACTCGGGTCGCGCACCTTGGTGTGTTTTGTGTTCCGTGCCTCCTTCGGCGTGCCGAAGGCGAACTCCAGCGCGGAGGGTCCTTCCGTGTGGCCCGTCGCCTCGCAGAACTGCCGCGTCAATAAACCGAGTGCTGCGCCCACGCGGCCGTCGTAAATGACGCAGTCGTCGCACAGCAGGCTGTAGATCTTGACGGCCGTCCTTTCATGGGTAACCCGATTCCTGGCGCGACGACCCCTCCTCCGGTAACAGGTACCAGGGCGCGATACGTGCGCTTGAATATTCGCTATACATTCGCTATGCTTCGGAAGGCGAATATATGACGAAACATCCGTTGCGTGCAGCGTACGGTCGAGGGACGCGACACCACGGGCGTGCTGGTGGCGCCACGGCCGTTGGCGCGGCGAGCGGACGGTTTCACGCTCGTGCTGAATGGCCAGCCGCGCCGGGCAGGCCCGCCAACCCGGTTTCAGCCAGCGACCGGTGGCTCCGGCGGCTGGGCGACGACGTCTTGACCGAGGTCGCGCGCGAACACGGGACCGGCCCACAGTGACGACCGAAGCAGTGAAGGGAGAACTCGATGGCGGTATCAGCAGCGCAGCAGGCGGGCCAGTTCAGGTTGTACGAGATCGGCCCGGACGTGATGTCCCGCGAAGCAGCGGAGCGGCAGGCCCGCACGGCCGGCCTGTGCGAGCAGTGCCGGATGCGCGAGGCCCACTACGGCTTTCGCACGGGGTGGCTGGCCGAGCGCCGGACCACGCTGTGCTTCCCGTGCTTCCGGTCGGAGCTGGGCCGCCGGCAGGGCGCGCTGGCACGACGAGGTGGAGCGGATGGCCCAGGGCTGGACGCCACCCAGGCTCGCTTGCCCCTGGCCGTCACACTGGAGATACTACGCACCCGGCGGCGGCACGCCCAGATCGCGGCGCGCCACGCGCTGGACGGCGACGCGCCCGTCCAAGCACTGGACCCGTTGAGGGCCACCGGAAGTCCTGTCAGCCGGGATTTCCGGGGTCGCCACGCCAGGCGACGGCCTGCATCGCATCGTTGACAGTACATGCCTCTCTTGTGGGTGAGAGTGAACGGACGGCCCCAAAACGTAGAGGCCGCAGTACGCGCGGCTGGAAGCAGCTCCATTTTGGCGTTGACGGATCCGGTGTGATCGGTGCCGACGTCCTGGCCGACGGGCATGTCGATGACGCGACGGCGGGCATCGCGCTGATTGAGGCAATCGGCGGCGATGTCGCGAGTGTTACGGCGCACCCCGCCTACGACACGATCGCGATCTACGAGGCTGCGGGTGCGCGGGGTACGACCATCGTGGTTCCACCCACCAAGGTGGCCACCGCTACGCGGTATTTGCTCGATAAACACTAAAGCGCTTTTCAAATAGGCCTTGTACTACCTGGGGCGGTCGCGGTACTTCTGCGCGCACCGATGCAGGAGGCCCGATGCGTGCCTATTCGATGGATCTGCGAGAGCGGGCGCTCCTCGACAGCGATGCCGGGATGAAGGCGGCCGAGGTGGCGGCGAAGTACCGCGTGAGCGGGTCGTGGGTGCGGCTACTGAAACAGCGGCGGCGCGACACGGGCGAGGTGGCGCCTCGCGTCCAGCGACATGGACGGCGCGGCATGCTTGAGCCGCACCTACACACCTTGGCCGCGCTGATTGCGGCGCACCCGGATCGCACGCTGGCTGAGCTGAAGGACGCCCTCGCCACGCCCGCGAGTGTGCCGACGGTCTGGCGCGCCGTGCGGGCCCTCGGCCTGACCGTTAAAAAACACGGTCCGCCCGTCCGAACACGATCGGCCTGACGTCGCGGCCGCGCGGGTCGCGTGGCACGCGGCGGCGCCGACCTGGGATGTCGCCCACCTCGTGTTTCTGGACGAAACCGGCATCACCACCAATCTGCTTCGGCGGTACGGCCGGGCACCGCGCGGCGCGCGCGTCCACGACCACGCCCCCTGCGGGCGCTGGCAGACCAGCACGTTTCTCGCCGCGTTGCGGGTCACGGGGCTGACCGCACCGGGGGTCTTCGACGGCGCGATCGATGGCGAGAGCTTCCGCGCCTACATCGAACAGATCCTGGTGCCGACCCTGCAGCCCGGCGACATCGTCATTGCCGACAATCTCGGGGCCCACAAGGTCGCCGGCATCCAACGCGCCATCCAGGCCGCCGGGGCCACCCTCTGGTACTTGCCACCCTACAGCCAGGACCTCAATCCCATCGAGCTCTGCTTCGCGAAGCTCAAGGCCCTCGTTCGCACCGCTCGCTGTCGCAGCACCGAGATGTACCGCCACGGATTTCTTGGACAGCCGGGTGAGTGTATTCACGCGGCCGTGGTGAGCGCAACCGCGCGACGGACGACGGCGGGTGCGCGGAAGCCGAGTCGCTCGATCAACCACTGCTGGTTATAGGTCTCCTTGAAGGTGCGCAGCGCCTGCTGCAAGTCCTCGACATCCGTAAAGTGGCGCACCCACAGCAGCTGTTCCTTGAGGGTGCGGAAGAACCGTTCGATGCAGCCGTTCCCCTCGAGCTGGCGGACGAAGGCCGGTGATGACACGATGCCGAGGAACCGGAGCTCGGCGTGAAAGTCGTTGCTCATGTACTGACTGCCGTGGTCGTGGCGCATCGTGAGCCCGCTCGCCACGCCGGCGGCCATCGTCCCGAAGTGATCTCGGACGCCCTGGCGCACCGGCTCCAACGCCTCGAAGCGCGTGCCGGACTTCGCCGCGTGTAGTCCCACACATTCGGCCGTGCAGTGATCGATCGCCCCGACGATCGTGACGTGGCCGTCCGCCAGCGTCACGGTGGCCGTCGCATCGGTGCCCCACATCACGTTGGGACTGGCGGTGACGATGGTGCCGTCGTGGGGACGGGCGGCGACCGGCGTGGGCAGCCGCGCAGGGCCGAGCAAGTCGGCAGCGCGCATCACGACCAACGTCCGACGTTTCGACGTGCGCAGCCCCTGCACCCGCAAGCGCGCCCAGATCTTGCGGTGCCCTTCGCCGTGGAACGGACTCGCGGCGATCACGGCCCGGACCGCGGCCGTCAGCGCCGCATCCGACTGGGGCGGCTTGGGTCCGCGCTTGGCCACCGGCGTCGGCCGGGCGCGCCGGGTCCGTTGCGCGTAGACCGTCGAGCGCGGCACCTGCCACACGCGCGTGACGCGGGCGATGCCGTACGGCCGGTGGGTGGAGAGCGAAGTCTCGTGACGCATCGCTTCGACCTCCACCAGCCCAAAGGGCGGCCGGCCTCCAGGTGTCGAATCTTCTCGGCCAGCAACGCCTTGTCGGTGGCGAGATCCGCCACGACGCGCTTGAGCCGCCGCGTGTCCGCGCCCTCGACGGCGACCTCGCGATGCTTGAGGCGGGCCTCACCGCCGGCCACGAAGTCGTCACGCCACTGCGAGAGCTTCGCCGCCGTCACGCCATGGCGACGACTGAGGCTCTCGAGTGATTCCCCCTTGAGGACCTCGATGACCACGGAGACTTTTCGTCGCGCGGACCACCGCCCCGTGCCGACGAGCGCCCACGAGGCTGAGGCCTCTGCGGTCGCCCTCCGGGCTCCCTCCGAGGCCTCAGCCTCGTGCTGTTTTCCCTTGGACATAACTCATTCTCCTTCTCGCAGAAGGCTGTCCAAAGAAATCGTGGGGCGCGGGAGTCGCAGCACCGAGACGCTCTGGCCGTTCCTCGGCGAGTGCTTGGCGCACTTCAGCCCTGACGAATGCCGCAACTATTTTCGGCACTGCTGGTACGCGGCCGCCACACGGTCATGAAAAGCGCTTTAGCCATTCGCGAGCCCCATGTATCAAGACGTCCGATCCACGGTTCGGGCCGGTTCAGGGCCCGTCACGGATACAATCGTGTCAAACGTCCAGGCGTGACACCGCGTACGATGACTCGAATAGAGGAGCCCCAGAGTGGACGACAATCTGCAAGCAGAACTCAAGCGACTCCAAGCAGAAAATGCGCGCCTGAAGCGCGACCGGGGTCGCACCGTCAGTCTCAAGGTTAGTGAGAAGGGGGGCGTGTCGGTGTATGGCCTCGGTCGCTTTCCCGTCACGCTCTATAAGGAGCAGTGGATCACGTTGCTGGCCATGACCGATGAAATTCGAGCGTTTCTAACGGAACATGACGCGGAGTTGAAAACGAAGTCCGAGGCATAGCCGCCCGTCAATGGACGCCGAGCTAAGCTTCCGCCACGTCGTGCGCCCGCGTCGGATCGGGATGTCGTCGTGGTGGAAGACCAGCAGGCTCGCAAGGTCGCGACGCGTCCACCGTCGCGCCAGGGCCTCGGCACGAGGTGGTGAGATGGAGAGGATCCGCGCTCACCACCGTCTTCGAGCACGCTGGCGAGAGCCGGATCACGTTGCCGGCCACGAACTCGTCCCCGGCCTCAGCAGAGGCGAGGTGCCCGGATCGTCTCACCACACGTGGATATGCCGTTTCGCAACGCGCATGTACTATTCGCACTGCCTGGCAGCATGGCCCTGGTCGTCGTACTCACTCTACTGGAGCGTGACTCGCTCGACACTCGGCGGGTCTTCGTCCGCAAAATGTGGATGCACCACGTAGATGTCCCCGTCCACAGTGGCGGCCGTGGTCGCCTGCCCCTCATACGTCGCGACTCCGGCGAGTTCCGCCGTCGCCCATTCGTCGACGCTGGTCAACGCGACGACGCGGCTCTCCGAGTTGCTGACGATGGCCAGGAGCCCCTCAGCGGTCCAGACCATCCCGTCCTGCCCCGCCATCGCTTCCGGAAGCGTCACTTGGGTCGCCCCGCTGGCGTCGGCGACGGGCACTTTCCACAACGTGGTGCCGCCCGCGACGAGCAGATAGCCGGACTGGTGGTACACGATCCCGTTGAGTCCAAGATCCTCCGTGGGCTCGAATCGATACAGCACTGACGCGTTGTAGTCCATGTCGACCTGATAGATCACGCTCATACGGGTATCGGTGACATAGGCCGTGCCGTCAGCCCCGACGGCGACATCATTGGCGAAGTACACCGCGTCAGCAGGCGCGTCGGTCACGGCGGCCGCAAGGTCCACCATCGCGATGCGTTCGCCGGTGGCAAGGTCGTACACGCCCAATTTCGCTTGACCGGTGCCATCGCCCTGGAACACCGACACATCCGCATTGGCCACCAGTAATCGTCCCCTGGGCTCGTCAGCCTCGATGCCGACGGACGAGACCAACTCCGCATCGGTCACGACCGTTGTCAGTTGCCCGTCGGCGTGAATCTGAAAGATCGAGCCTTCAGAGAGCGACCCGGTCAGGAGACGCCGGTTCTCGGTGTCGTATTCCACGCCTTCCGGTATGAAGCCGCCCCGTTCAGCGACGATCATCCCCGGGAGCAACTCGGCCATCGAGGCTGCCGCATCAGCCTCAGGGTCGGCTGCGGCCGGTTGCGGATCCGCGGCACATCCCGCGCACATCACGGAGATGGCGACAATCGCGACAAAAGCGTTACGCATGAACAGAGGTCTCCCTCACTGTTGTTGGTGACGACGCCACGCTTGCCTTCGCTCGTACCGGCGACGATGTTATGCGGGCCGAGGCAGCGCGCTCCACGCTGAAACGGTACTGGGGCTTCGCGGCCGCCCCGTCGTCCACAGCCGCGAGCTTGATTATAGAGGCGGATTCGAAACACTGGTGTCGCATGTGACCAAATAGCGCAGGAGCATGTCGGCCTTCGTCGCCCCCGCACGAGGACCACGACCCCGGTGGCCAGGGTGGTAGCCAGATCGGCAAGCGCGTTATCCCGTGCGCACTGTTGGCGGCAGCAGCGGCGGCGGGAACCGAAAGCTAAGTAATTGAAGACACTTAGATTAGTGGTGGAGGCGTCGGGAGTCGAACCCTATCAAGCGGTTTCTTCTAAGTCGGTGAAGGCACGCGACTTCTGGTCCTAAGTGGTTGGTTCCAGTCCCTTTACGCTGCCCCATTCGTTCTACTCAACACAACTCGAATCACCGCGAGTCAACCTCCGTCTTGGAGAAATAGTGGAGACGGCTAGCTAGGCCGACGTCCCCCCCGAATTGAGTAGCACCCGGGTTTAGAGTCCGAGCTCACGAGAAGGGAGATCGGACGTGAAGCAACGATTCAGCGAGGCGCAGATCATCGGGTTCCTGCGGGAGTCCGAAGCGGGCCTGCCGGTGAAGGACCTGTGCCGCCGGCACGGGTTCTCGGAGGCCAGTTACTACCTCTGGCGGAATAAGTTCGGCGGGATGACCGTCTCGGACGCGAAACGCCTGAAGGAGCTGATTGCCGAGAATACGCGGCTGAAGAAGCTGCTGGCCGAGTCCGTGCTGGACAACGAGGTGACGCGCGATGCGTTGCGAAAAAAGTGGTGACCGCCCCAGCCCGACGGGTGCTGGTGCGGGATATGACCGCGCAGGGGGTGAGCGAGCGGCGCGCGCTCGCGCTGGTGCACATGAGTGCCTCGTCGCTGCGATACACCCCGGCGCCGGATACTAACGCGGCGTTGCGAGCCCGCATCGTGACCTTAGCGCACCGGCACCGTCGCTACGGTGCCGGGATGATCTACCTCAAGCTGCGGCAGGCGGGAACACGGGTCAACCACAAGCGGGTGGAGCGCCTGTATACCGAGGCTAGGCTGCAGGTACGTCGGCGGCGACGCAAGAAGATCCCGGTGGCGGACCGCCAGCCCCTGGTACGCCCCCAGGCGCCGAACGAGGTCTGGTCTGCCGACTTCGTCTTCGACCGCACGGCCGAGGGACGGGTGGTGAAGTGCCTGACCGTCGTCGATGACGCGACCACCGAAGCGGTGGCCATCGTGCCGGCCCGCGCGTTCGGTGGGCTGCCGGTCACCCGCGTGCTCGATCAACTCGCGCTCAAGCGCGGCCTGCCGCGTATCTTGCGCACCGACAACGGGAAGGAGTTCTGCGGGCGCGCCATGCTGACATGGGCCCATACGCACGGCGTCACGTTGCGCCTGATCGAGCCGGGCAAGCCGAATCAGAACGCCTATATCGAATCGTTCAACGGCCGGTTCCGCGACGAGTGCCTCAACGAGCACTGGTTCACGAGTCTGGTCCATACCCAGGTCCTCGTCGAGGCCTGGCGACGCGAGTACAACGAGGAGCGGCCGAAGAAGGGACTGGGCGGGCTCACGCCCGCCCAGTACGCCAAGCGGCTGGTCGCGGAACGCAGTACAGTCACCGCCGGACTCTAAACCGAAGTGCTACTGAAGACGGGGGGACGTCGAGGCCGCTGCGGTAGCGGCCGGCTAGTCCCACTCCACGGTCGTGGCGCAGGAGCCGGTGGGGACTCAGTGATCCTCGCTCCTCGGGCTTAGCGGTAGATCCGCGGCGTGAGGCGACCACTTACTTGATGGGGGAGAGGTGTGACACATGAGAACAGAGACAACGGTGATGGGTAGGGAGCAGGGGTTGGCGGCTGCGGGTATTGGGGCCGGACCCAGAAGAGACAGACGGCAGCCGGGCGTACGCAAGACGGCACGCGAGGGAGCCCCCACGGGCGCCTCCGAGGCAACACCAGGCCAGCCAGATGCTCGTAGCTGTCGGTTACGCCGAGACAGGCTCGTTGACGCATGGGGCCGGTTCCTGGGGCGTGTCCCCTGGCAGTTCATGGTGACGCTGACGTTCGACCCTCACCGAATCTTCCCGGTGGGTCGGCAGACAGCGATGCGAGAGGCGGTGGGCTGGTGCCACCGCGTCGCTTGGGTCGTGCGCCGTCCGGTCGCCTGGCTGGTAGCCGTCGAGCGAGGACGGGCCGGTCTCTGGCACGCGCATGTGCTGCTGGTGGGAGCACCCGACCACCTGGGCCCGGCGGCGGAAGCGATGTGGAGACAGCGCAATGGGTTCATCCACGTAACGCGAGTGGACACGGCACGGGGGGCGGTGCTTTACGCGACGAAGGAGGCGGCCCGTCTGGGCGACGTGGAATTGTCGGACACGCTGATTCGCTATCGCACGCGGGTGTCCGACAGGTTGTGCGTGGCCCTGTATGCCGAGGACAGTCGGCAGCAGTCACAAGAGAGAGCGGCGATGGGTTCGGCCGGTGCGGCCCTGCCGACGGGATCCAGAGAGGAGGCGGTCTCACGCCATGCCGACGAGCAGGTCTCGGCGAGCGCCGTTTAGCCGCCGGGGGGAGCAGCATTCAAGCCTTCCAGGAAGCTGCCGTGGCCGACGCGATGCCGCGCACCGAGGTGGGCGACGACGCGGTGTACGCCGCCAATGCCCTGGGTGCGCGCGGTCACGCCCGCCAGAGCCTGCAACCCGCCCACCCGGTTGCGGTGCGTGCGGGTGAAGCCGTGACGTGGGAGAACCAGGCGGATGAGCGTGACGCCGGGGATCACGCCTGGCTCATCGAGACCCTCGAGCACCCCACCTCCATCAGTGTCGGGGCTTCCGGGCAACGCATGTCGGCCGCGCTGGCGGCGGACATGCGTTGGAGCCCGCCGTCGACGCCGCAGCCAGTGCCCAGGCCGCCAATTCGCTCGAAAAGATGCTGTGTCACCAACTGGCGGCGGTCCATTTCGCCGCCATGCGCCTCCTGGAGCAGAGCGCGACCCCGCGGCTCCCGCCCCGTGAGGTGGCCCGGCTGACCAACGCCGCGGCCCGCTTGATTGACGCGTATCAGTCGGGGTGTCTGACGCTGCAGAAGCTGAAGACCAAGGGCATGCAACGGGTTGTGGTGCAGCACCAGCAGGTGCATGTGGGCGACGGCGGGCAGGCGGTCGTGGCGGGTCGGATCGAGGGGGGGGCGCGGAGGGGAGGGAGAGCAAAAAATGGCCAATGAAGTCCATGAACAGCGACGCGGTTGGTTGAAACACGGCAATCCTCCGGGCGATTGGATGGCGGCCCCCCGCTGTGGCGCACTGACCCGCCGGAAGACTCCGTGTCAGTGCCCCGCCATGCGCGGCCGGCGCCGCTGTCGGCTGCACGGGGGGAAGAGCACGGGCCCGACCACCGCCACCGGCCTAGCCCGAAGTCGACGCGCCCGCTGGAAGCACGGGGCGTACTCGCGAGAGATGCGTGAGATGCGCGCCCGGGTGCGCAGGTCTCAGGAGGATCTCCGCGCCCTGGACGCCCGATGGAAAGCTCTCGGGCTCTGGTAGGATGCCCCTGGTTACCATCTCCTCTGGCCAGCTTGAGCGGGCACCGAGACGACCGTGTGAGACTTGTCGCAGTTGCACGTCGACGTGCAACGTAAGCCCGACTCGACGGTGATCCAGGGCTGTTCGGCAGACCCGCTGGGACAGCGGAAGCGCGAGAATCTATGCTGGCCGCCACCATCGGCCGACTACTAGCTGAACTACTGGGAGTCTCCATGTCACGACCGGAACACTCATTCGGGAAGCAGCTGGTAGTGCAGTGGAGGGTACTGTCCACAAAGCCGTTCAGGACGTCAAAGACAACCAGGGGCTGTTGCTCCAAGCCCTGGAATCTCGTCGCCCACGCGAGCGCCTAACGAGCTTTGGTGCCAGGCGCGCACTCCCTGCAATGCGGCGAGGCAGTGCCTCTGCTAGCTCTGTGAGGTACAGGCGGCTTAGACTGAGCCTCCCGAAAGTCACATGGCCGAAGACAACAGACCCACCATCAAGCTGACCGGTGACGATACCGACAAGTGGAAGATCGAGCTCCGGAACTTTCCTGAACTTGAGAAGGCACTGGGACGAGACGTTGTGAATGCCTTCTGTCGCTGCTTCGTTCATTCGGATCGCCTAACAAGCGCGATCAGTTGCACCGATGCGAGTGAGCAGCATCACGGTCGTGACTCCACGGCCTTCGGACGCGATCTCCTGTCGATGGTCTGGTTCACAATCGGTACGCTTCGTGAGTTAGCCCTTGCGATTCGAGCCGCGCGGACTGCCCTTGCCAAGCGCGGATGGCTTGAGCCCGAGAGTGAACACTGGGCTACTCTTCGGAAACTGGAAGACCGATGGGAGAACGACGAGTTCTTCAGGACGAAACGAGACGTCGCGGCCTTCCACGTTGACGAGGAGGTCATTGACAAAGGGTTGAACAAGCTCGTTAAGGACCAGGCAATCGATCTCGCAGAGGGTCGGGGCCGAAAAAACATTGACAGCACTCTGTCGCTTGGTGCTCTGGCGCTTTTCCATGGGCTGGAAATGGACCTCGACGACTATCGCGCATTTGTCGAGAAAGTAGACAACGATCAACATGTTGTGGCCAACGCAATACAGACTGCGTTCCTCCGCGTGGCAGAAGCGGCTGGCGTGTCGCACGACTGAGATTCGAGAGCCGCTGGCCTCTTCTGCGTGCTGTGAATGTCTGCTTCAACCGAATGAGGTGCCTTGAGACATCCTGTGCTGCTCACGAACGGCAAGCGAACCGTTGACCTGATCGGCTCGACCACGCGGGAGCTGTGGCTGAGTGCCTTCGCCGGTGACCGCATGGCGTGGCGGCCGCTGGCGCGATAGTGCCTCCGGGCCGCACGCTCGGTCGGACGCCACCGGCCCAGGTTGTTCTTCTGCAGCCCGGTGTGGACATCCGTTGCCCCCACTGCCGGGACTGGCATGCCGTCGAGCCACGGCACGAGAGCGGCACGGCCTACACGACGGCGATGCTGTACTTCTCCTGTCGCGGGAGCACGTACTACGCAGGGCAGCGCGGGCACCCGAGCCGCCACGAGACCCGGCGCGACGCGTCCGCGGGCTGACCGGAGGGAACGTGGGCGGGTGCGTCGCCACGCCGTTCGAACGAGATCTTGCGGATACGACGATCTCGGAGACGCGTTAGCAAAGTTCCATTCCCTTGTGTTCAGCGCGTCGATTTCGCCTTGCCGATTGGTCGAGTCGACCGGGCTCCGTCCCATGCTGTACCTCGCACTAGTTCCTCGAGCGGACGGATGATCGACCAATGTCGATGCCTCAAGAAGCGCGTCATTCTTGTACCATTGCCCTTGGATGAACTCCGTGCCAGCGTCGAACACTACGACTTGGACGATCACCAATTACCTCTGGCAGGCGTCGGCCATCCTGGACGAGTCGCTGCACCAATTGGGGGGCGCTAACCTCCCGTGGAGCGCACGGATTGACTACACCGCTCCCTGGGCCTGGGCCTACAGCTTCGGTCTGCTCTTCCTCAAGCGGCTGTCGGACCGGTTCGAGGAGAAGGCGGAAGCGCTCATGGCCGAGGGCGTATCCGAGCAGGTGGCGTGGCCGAATCCGGACGAGCATCAGGTGTTCGTTCCGGACCAGGCGCGCTGGGGCGCCATTCAGAAACAGACTACCCACATCGGAGAGGCGCTGAACGCAGCGTCCGCGGCGCTGGAGGAGCAGAACAGGGCATTAGAAGGCATCCTGACCAGCATCGACTACACGGACGAGTCCAAGTTGGGTTACGCCCGCGAGAGCGTACTCGCGGACATGATCAGGTGCTGCTCTGAGGTCTCGCTTCGCAACGACCGTATGGCCGGCCCCGACCTGCTCAGCGCCGCCTACGAAGATCTGCTCGAGTGGTCCCCGACGACAAGGCCAGCACGCCGGCCGGGGAGTTCTACACGCCGAGGGGGCAGACTGTAGAAGTTCAGGGTTTCGCCGATGTGGGGATACCCGCGCGCGTAACTGGCGCGGCGTCGAAGACGGCAGATTGCCGAAGCGCAGCGAGCCGCACGCCCGTGGCCGCCCTGCTCGCGAGGCGTCCGTGTAGCGTGGCCACCAAGTTCTCGGGGGGCGGATGTTTCCGTGTTCTTGCACGTCAACGTGCGAACACGGGTCGCACATTGACACCCCCGCATCGAGAGAGGAGACTGCCCCCCGATGCCCCCAGTGAACATTCGGCTCGCGAAGCTCCTCGTACGAGCGGGCGTCTCGCCGAGTATTGCGTTGCGCCGGTCACGCCATCCCGACGACGCGAAAGCTCTGCTCAAGAAGCTCGCCGCCAAGGGTCGTATCACGACGCCATCCAGGACGCCGCCCGTGCGAGTGCCAGGGCCTTCGACGATTCAGTAGACGAAGCGGATCACCTGGGTCGATTGGTTCAACACAAGGCGCCTGCTCAAGCTGATCGGCTACGTGCCTCCGACCGCGTACAAAGCCGCATATGATCAGCACGTCAACGTGCCGGTACTCAACTAACTTGCCCTCTCGGAAACCCGGTAACGTGTGAAATGCAGCGAATCATCAGTACCTCTGGTCCGCTCCTGTCTCCGCGCCGTATCGCCAGTACCGCGACCTCACCTAGCGCCAGCGCACCGAGACGACCGCGAGCATCCGCGAAGCCATCGCCATGGTCGAGCGCGGCACGCCCCACTTCTCGGTCAACTGCTGAGCGTTGGCTGCTCCGAGGAACGACTGCACTGCGGCGTCGCCACGGTGTCATTGACCGTCGCTGTCTCGGAGGCGGTTGGGTTCGATGAGCAAAGACGAACAGCAGCACCGCGGCGGGATGTGTGCAAGAGACGATGCTGGAGAACGGTTGACAACAGCGAGGCACGAGGCTGCTCACGCTGTTGCGGCGTTCCACTACGAGACAAAAATTGAATTCGTTTCGATTGAACCAGGAGTCGGGAGTTTTGGTACCACAAGGCTCGGCATGAGCAAGCCGGATGATGCGGTAACGCTTTTTTCTGGTCCATTGTCAGAGAAGGCTTGGGATGAGATCCGCCCAGGAGTAAACATTCCATTCCAGACTGGGTGGAGCGATCACGAAGCACTCCTAGATTTGCAGTTGAGCCAGGAACAATGCTCAGCCTATGCGAACGAGGCGGTGCTATTCCTAAGCAATCCTGAGGTTCAGGCGCAAGTGGATCGCCTAGCCGCAGCACTGCTTGAGCGTATTACTCTGACTGCTGCCGAGGCTAAGGAGATTGCGGGATTCCGGCACTCCCTTTGCGGCCCTGAGTTTGGCCGTGGCCCTGAGGATAGATAGCCTTCAGGTGGCGAGGACCTTCTCGCCCTGCTCGCGCAACTGGCCCTGCGGCCCGACGTACCGGCAGAGCGTCACGGGGGTGATCCCGAGTTCGCGGCAGAGCCCTCGATCATCAGGCGGCAGTGATCGCTCAGTCCCCACTCCTCAATCTCGTTCATCGCCCGCACTGACACCTTCTCGTGGAACCCGCGCGACGCGAACGCGTAGTCCAATTGATTCACCGCTGGTGCCGGCGTGTCAGCACGGTTCTCCGAGTCACGCTGTTTCGCTCGACGTATGCAAGACATAGAATTAGACACGGGATACGACACACGGCTGCGCTTGTTTAAAGGCGTCCTCAGCCGTGTGTCGCAAACGGCCGTTTACGACACATGTTGATCGGCTACGCCCGCGTTTCGAAGGCGGATGGCTCCCAGTCGCTGGACCTGCAGCGCGACGCGCTGCGGGCCGATGGCGTCGACGCCGGCCATGTCTACCACGACGTCGCGTCTGGCGCAGGCGCTCGCGCAATGACTGATGCCCCGGCGCGGGTCGCAGCGCAGCGGTGGCACCACGGGGTTCCAGGCGCGGCCATGGCGGTGATGGCGGCGGCGGCGACCCTGCTCCCCGGACTGGCCGTCGCGCAAGACGTCTACCTGCGCACCGGACTCGACCTGAGCCGTCCGGCCGACACCTACTTCACCGACGCGGACTGTGCGAGCCTGGTCCCGGCCGCGCTGTACGGCTGCGGCGTGGGCGGTGATGGCGCGCCGCTCCGGTCGGTGGGGGACGTTGGCCCGGTCGCAGGCGTTGAGTTTGGGCTCGGGTACGCCGTGGCGCCCGCCGTGCGGCTGGAGGCCCTTCTGACCTACCGGCCGCGATTTACGTTCGATGGTCACGCCAACTTCCTGGCCCCCGACCGTGAGCAATCCGTGTCCGTGGATCTGTCCTCGCTGTCTGGGATCCTGGCCGTGTATGTGGATCTCCCCGGCGTGGGGGTGCGCCCGCTCGGCCCGTTGAGCCCCTTCGTCGGCGGTGGCCTCGGGGCGGCCCGCGTGGCCAGCGGTGAGACGCGCATGACGTTCCCGAAGACGCGGACCGTCGTGCCTGGCACCAGCCGGACGGGGTTGACCTGGAGGCTGATGGCCGGCCTGGGGATGTCGTGGGGCGAGCGGGCGACGCTCGATCTCGCCTGGCGGTACACGGATGCCGGCGTCATCGAGACCGGCGCCGGCCCTGGCCGGGTCGAATGGCTCGACGGCAGCCAGGACCCGGTGGGGCTCGATCTGGCGCCGACACAGGCCATGTTGCGGAGCCACGGGCTGCACCTGTCTCTGCGGTATGAGCTCTGATCCCCCACTTGCACGACCGCGACCTGGCGCTCGAGCCCCACGACGCATGGCCTTGGAGCCACCGGTGTCTGATGAGCAATCGCGCCCCCGCTGGCGATCTCCATCCGTGCGCCGCGGGGCCGGCAGGGGCCACAGATACTGGTATTGACCGGCATTCCACGATGGCATAGGCTGTAGCCTATGCCAAACATACGAGTACCACGATGACCAGACTCGAACGTCATGTCCGCTTATTTCGTAATGGCCGAAACCAAGCGCTCCGCATTCCCAGAGAGTTTGAGATCGAAGGGGATGAGGCGATCCTGAGAAAAGAACGGGACCGCCTGATCGTGGAGCCGGTTCGCAAAGGGCGGCTCCTGGCCCTGCTCAGCACGCTCGGCCCTCTAGACGAGCCGTTTGCGGCGGCGGACGACGATCTGACACCGCTGGACGATATAGAGCTCTGACCGTGCCGCGGCGCTATCTACTGGACACCAACATCCTGTCGGATCTGATCCGTGATCCACAGGGGCCAGTGGCGCAGCGTATCTCCGCGACCGGGGAGAGCATGATCTGCACCAGCATCGTCGTCGCTGCGGAGCTTCGCTTCGGCGCCGAAAAGTCCGGATCCTCGACACTCGCCGATCGAATTGACCTCCTGCTCTCGGCGTTGGAGATCTTGCCGCTAGAGACCCCTGCCGACCGTCACTATGGAGCGGTCCGCCAGCAGTTGGCGCGCCAAGGTACACCCATTGGCCCCAATGACCTGTTGATCGCCGCGCAGGCGCTCGCACTGGATCTCACGGTCGTGACGGCGAATGTACAGGAGTTTTCCCGCGTACCTGGTCTAGGGGTCGAGAACTGGCTATCCGAATGACATCTCGCGCGTGCGCGATCTTCCCGACGATCCACCGCTGCACCAGCGACACGCGGGCGTGCCCGATCGGGAGCAATCGGAGCACCATGGCAGAACGGTATTGCGAATCACGTTTATTCAGCAATACCGTTTCGCAACGCCTAACCCCTTGAAAACACGTTCACCGGGAATCGTTGCGCAAAGGTTCCTTTCTGCAATCGTCCGGGGGTAGCTCCGACACGGATCTGCTCAGGACGCAGCACACGGCTTGCCCGCGGACCGGTCGCGGTCCGGATCAGCCGCCGAACACGGCGACCACTCAACCCGCGCCGATCTTCAGGCCCTCCGCGCGGAGATGGCTTCGATGGAATCGCGGAAGACGTGGCGCCTCGTCGGCCCCATGACGCTCTCATGTCCGACTCTGCGGCGTGAGCCACTGGTTCCTGATTTCCAGGAACTCATCCTCCGACTGGCAGACAGCTTCCCAGACCGCTATTTGTTCAGGGATTACGTCGCCGACTGCTCTGTAGTGTTTGAACAGCCTGTACGAGAGCCGCGCTGCAGCCCGCCTCAATAACAGTTTTCTCGACACGTCCTGGACGCCGGCGGTTTTGTGGATTCCGTCGCTGTTCTTCATCCCTATGGGCCTGATCCGATTCGGTGGACGGTTTAGCTACGCTGGTTGACTCTCCGTTCTCTATCATCCTTTCACGAAAACAATAATGGGTGTGGGCGCTGTGGGAAACCGCGTTCTCTGCGGTTTTCCAAGTCCCTGGTGGGCGCGCGTTCTTCGCGTCCACAGGGACGGCAGCGTCCATGCCCTACGCCGCTGCGCACCGCTCAAAGGCGGCCGGGCTGATCTGGCCGAGTGTTGAATGGCGGCGCCGCTGGTTATAAAACACCTCGATGTAATCGAACAACTCCATCTTCGCCTCACCGTTGCTCTCGAAGTGCTCGCGGAGCTCGCTCTTGACCGTCGAGAAGAAGCTCTCCATCACGGCGTTGAAGCCCCTATGTGTCAAGAGTGCTCCATTGCCACTTGTCAGGCAGCGGAGGTGAGGGCCCCACGGGAGCGGTGGTCTGCGATCAGGGCGTTGTAGATCTCGCGGGCGACGAAGCGCTTCAGACAGCGGATGATGTCCTTCTTGGTCAGGCCCTGGGCCGTCCGTCGCCCGACATAGTCGAGGGTCGGCTGGTGCCAGCGCATGCGGACGGTCACGATGCGGTAGATCGCCGCGTTGGCTTGACGGTGGCCGCCACGAAAGAGCCGATGCCGATGCGTCACCCCGCTCGATGCCGGAATCGGACATGCGCCGCAGAGCTTCGCGAAGGCCGCCTCGGAACGCACCCGCGTCGGGTTGTCACCCGCGACAATCATCATCTCGGCAGCGGAGTCCGCACCGATGCCAAACGCTTCACGGAGTGTCGGTGCGGCTGTGTGCGTGATCGCGTCGAGGACGTCGTTGTGTGTCCGGATTTCCGCTGTCAGGGTGAGCCAACGCCTAGCGAGCGCCCGGAGCGAGTGCTTCGCCGAGGCCGTGGGGTCGAGGATGTCACCGGGTACGAGCGCCGCGCAACGGTCGATGAGTTTCTTGTCCGTCAGCGGGTCGAGTGATTCGCGGAGTGCGTCAGAGGCGTTGACGATCAGCGACTTGAGCGTGATGATGGCGGCACTGCGGGCTTTTACGGCGGTATCTCGGGCGGTTTTGATCTGGCGCACCATCTCTGCGGCGCCGTCGGCGGTCTTCGGGATGGCTGTCGCGATCCCCGACAGCACCGAGCGGGCGGCGGTCTCGGCGTCGATCGTATCGCTCTTGCCGTTGTGGCGTCGCTTTCGCCGGTCGCAATGGCTGACCTCGACCACGCGGATGGCGTGTCGGCGCACGAAGCTCGCGAGGCCCACACCGTAGGAGCCGGTCCCTTCGATGCCGAACGCCTCCACGATGCCGAGGGCGCGCGCCCACGCCACGAGCTCCATGTAGCCGGCGCGGTCTGCCGACGCACTGCAGGTGGCGAGTCTGGCGCCAAGGGCATCGAGCGCCACCGCCACGTGAATGTGTTTATGCGTGTCGACGCCGACGATGACGGTGCGCGGTAGCTCGACGATCTCGTTCCTGTGCGACATGCGGCAAACCTCTCTTCCACAGGCTGGCGACATGGTCTGACCGAGCGGGCGGACAGGACTGTGATGGGTCGCTTCGGCCAGGCCCCTATTGGGTCACTGCCCACCCGATCAAACCGCATCTGGGTGAGTGCTGCCCGACCCAGGCCGACAGATCAACGCAAGGACACGAGGTCACTCATACGCAGGGGTCAGACCTGCTCGGACAGCAACATCATCATGCTCACAGTCATAGCAATTGCCTCGGCGGCTCATGCTGCACGTAATACCGTGCGTGTCGAGCACGTCTTGATAGTCCTCGCTCGCATAGGTGCAGCCCTGATCGGAGTGGTGCACTAGGCCGGCGTCGGGGCAGCGGCGCTTCAGCGCCATCTGGAGCGCCTTGATGGTCACCTGGCGGTCGTTGCTCGCACTGACGGCCCACCCCACGATGAACCGCGAGAACAGATCCAGGATCGCCGCCAGATAGAGCTTGCCGCTGCCGCCGATGACGAACTCCGTCGTGTCGCCGACCCACCGTTGATTCGGCGCGGCCGCCGTGAAGTCGCGATCGAGCAGATTGGCTGCGACCGGCTGATCGTGATCGCTCATCGTCGTCACCTTGTAGCGCTTGCGGAGCCGCGCCTGCAGGCCCGCTTCCTGCATCAAGCGCACGACCCGTTTGCGGCTGACATGCTCGTGTTGCTCGAGGAGATCCTCGTGGACGCGCGGACTCCCGTAGCGCTGTGTGCTCTCGGCGAAGGACGCCCGCACCAGCACTCTCAGTCGACGGTCGTCGCGCGCATGCGTCGATTCCGGGCGCGCGCGCGACGCATAGAAGCCGCTGGGCGAGACGTGCAACGTCCGACAAAGTCTCGTGATCGGGAACTCGGCCTTCTCCGCCGCAATCCAGGCAAACGTCACGCCTGGTGTTTGGCGAAGAAGGCCGCGGCTTTTGTTAGGATGTCGCGCTCCATCCGTAGCTCGCGATTCTCCTTGCGCAGCCGCGCTAGCTCCGTGCGCTCTTCGATCGTCAGGCCGGTCTTGCCCTGGCTCCGATCCGCCCGCGCCTGCCGCACCCAATTGCCCAGCGCCGACGGCGTCAGATCGAGCTCGCGGGCCACGGCCCCGATCGTCTTCCCCTCATCCAACACCAGCCGGACCGCGCCGACCATGAACTCCTCAGAGAACTGTCGGCGCGCTCGTCTCCCTGCCTGCTTTGATCCCATTCTGGCCATCGTATCCACCTTTCGGACGATGTCCACGAAACCGGATCAAGCCCACCTACGTCCGTTTCCGCAATCAGATGACGAAGTCCCGTGAGCACTCCGCTTTCGACGTCATCTACGAATGCGAACGGGTGCTTGGTCACAACCCATCCCACCGCGCCCATGGTGGTCTCCAAGGCCGTCTCCCGCCGCCACCGAATCATCTGCCCGGCCGCACGCAGGAGTTCCAGCAGGTCTCCTCTTTCTGCTTCGGACGCAGTTCGACGCGAGACCAAGTTCATGGCCTCGAGGGCATCGATGACAGCGTTCCTGCAGGACGACGTCATCGCGTCCTTGACTCGCTCTAGCACTGGATCGCGCGAAGCGGCAAAGGCGTACGAGCACGCGACCTCCAGGCGCAGCGATGGCACGCCATACTCGGAGCACTCTTTCGCCACGCGTTTCACTGCATCCCGAGTGCTCTCGTCACGTACGGAATCTGGATACGTCACGACCATCGTTGCGAGCGTCATGATCAAGTCTGACAGTCGCTCTCCGAGATCCTTGGCAATACTTGGAAACGGCTCCTTGACCTGAACCCGAAGCCAGTGTGCCTTGTCGTTGTCCCACCATTGCACAAGCCGACGTACGATGGAACGCACGTCCCCCTCTGGCCACTGGACGTCCGTCGCGGCGCAAATGTCATGACAAAGCGCAGGACCGGGAAACTTTATCGCGGTACGCGTCTGACTCTCCTGCGCGGGAAATCGCGCGCCGCGAACGTACTGCATGAAACGTTCAACCGGATCTACCTTCTCCGGGTACGGAAACGACAGAAAGACACATCGGAAGTAGTTCGTATCAGAAGGCAGACCGTACTCGTCAACCCGACTCCACAAGCAGTCGGCGAACCGTCGCGACCTGGTCCGATCCAAAAGCCCGGCGCGCTCCAGCGTTCCGAGTGTAAATACCGCCCATTTCCGTACGGCCGGTCTGTTGGACGACGCGCAGTCGAAGAACACGTCGAGCTCTGTGTCCGAGATCGTGACCTCGTCGAGTATCAATTCCTTGGACAGATCGAGAAAATCGAACGGATTCAGGTATTCTCGTTCTTCTAGCGGATCAAGCTCACTCAGTATTGGAAACTCGAGCAGCTTCGGCACTATGGCAATGCGCTCAGCAACCGGGATCGCTTTGAGAAGCCTCGCCGTGACGTATCGGATGCCTTGGTAGTTCGGCCTGTGCTCTGAGCGATAGACTTCCAGAAGCCAGTCGAGGAGCATCTCCCTGGCACCTCGTGAACACTTGCAACACAGCCGTGACAGGATCTCCGGCAGAATGCCGGCCAACAGCGTGCCGAAATTCGAGGCGCGCCTGCGGTCTCCGCTGCCGATGTCGGGGACGGCGAGGCGCAACGACTCTAAGTAGTGCTGGATAAGATTGTTGACGGACGGCGTACTCATGCGGAAGCTGTCAATGACATTGAGACACCAAGGGCGCAGTAATTAGAGTCGCGTTGCGGTCGACGATCATGACGGCGACATGGTCGTCGGCGTCGCGACTCTGGTCGACCCGGAGGTCGTCCATGATGACGATCGTTGTTCCTGGGGCATCCTGCGCGGCCGTGTTCTTCGCGGGTGGGTTGATCCACACCGCGCGAGGTAAATCGGCCGGTTGTGATCGGCCCTTGACGAAGCGCTCGGGATGCGCCGCGTATGCGGCGGCGATCACCTGCTGGCGCTGCGCGCGGACCGTGGGGGCCTGGCCGAAATGCACGACGGCGGGCGTGAGGAACCCCAGGCCGCTGTGGCGGTGTTCCTGGTTGTACCAGGGAAAGAAGACCTGCCCAAACGCCCGTCCGTCCTCGAGCGACCCGAAGCGCTCTGGAAACTGCGGACAGTACTTGAGCGTCTTAAACTGCGCTTCCGAGAACGGATTGTCGTTCGACACGTGCGGGCGGCTGTGGGTCTTGGTCACGCCGAGGTCGGCCAGCAACAGCGCCACCGGTTTGCTCTTCATGGACGACCCGCGGTCCGCATGGAGCGTGAGTTGGCCCGGCTGAATGCCGTGCTTCGCGCAGGTCTCGCCGATGAGGTGCTCGGCCAGGGCCGCGCTCTCGTGTGGGGCGAGCATCCAGCCGACCACGTACCGGCTGAAGATGTCGAGGATGACGTAGAGATAGAAGTACGTCCACTTCGACGGACCCAAGAGCGTCGTGATGTCCCAGCTCCAGACGTCGTTCGGACGCGTGGCCAGTAACTCGGGCGCGGCGTAGGGCGGGCGCCGCACCTGATCGCGCCGCTCCTTGACTTCGTGCGCGGCGTCGAGGACGCGATACATCGTGCGCGGCGAACAGAGGTAGGTCCCCTCATCGAGCAGGGTGGCGTGGATCTGCGCCGGCGCCTGATCGATGAAGCGCGTGTGGAGCAAATCCAAGATGCCCTGACGCTCGATCGGATCCAACGCGCGCGGCGGCGCCGGACGAGGGCGCGCGACCGCGACCGGTCGACGCCCCCGATACAGCGAGGCCCGGGGCAGGCCCAACACGCGACACGCGGACGCCGCCCCCAACGTCGGCGTCGCGTCGTCCACCGCGACCATCAATCGTCCTCGTCGCTCACGAACGGTTTCAGGGGGATCTGTAGGAGTTCGGAAACTTTTTTTGAAAGGCGAGCAGGGCTTCCGCCTTCTGGAGCCGCGACGTCAAGCGGCGATTCTCCTGTTCGAGCTTCTTCCGCTGCGGATCGACGGCCGTCATCTTCCGGCCGCGTTTCTTCGGCGTCAACCCGGCCTCGCGCTGCTGGCGCCACGTGACGACGTGTGAGGAATACAGCCCCTCCTTTCGCAGGAGTGCCCCGAGTTCGCCGTACCGTGTACAGGCGTCCGCCCGCCGGAGGATCGCCAGCTTGTAGGCGGTCGTAAAGCGCCGTCGCGCATGGCGCGCCGGGACCTCGGAATCCGGCGGGACGGGCACCGCGTCGGGCTCGATTATGGGAGACCCTCCACTACGGGGCGCCTCGCTTCGCTCGTCGCCCCTCCGCTCCGGCCCTCCCATAATCGATTGGTCTACCAGCATCGATCGGATCTTGGTCATCAACGTCCTGACACCTCCCCGCCCTCAACACTAATTTCCAGGGGGTAAAGTGTCTCAGCTGTCTTGGCAGGGAGGGATATTCGGCTGCGCCCCGCCAACTCCTCGTCCTACAAGGTAGGAAACTTGATTCGACAGAGAGTGAAACATGTATCGCAAGTCCGCCCTCAATGAGTTTGGAATGATGTGGCACACAGCTTGATTCGTTGTCGCCTGGATGCCTAAAGCGCTTTTCATGACCGTGTGGCGGCCGCGTACCCGCAGTGCCGAAAATAGTTGCGGCATTCGTCAGGGCTGAAGTGCGCCAAGCACTCGCCGAGGAACGGCCAGAGCGTCTCGGTGCTGCGACAGCGAGCGGTGCGAACGAGGGCCTTGAGCTTCGCGAAGCAGAGCTCGATGGGATTGAGGTCCGGGCTGTAGGGTGGCAAGTACCAGAGGGTGGCCCCGGCGGCCTGGATGGCGCGTTGGATGCCGGCGACCTTGTGGGCCCCGAGATTGTCGGCAATGACGATGTCGCCGGGCTGCAGGGTCGGCACCAGGATCTGTTCGATGTAGGCGCGGAAGCTCTCGCCATCGATCGCGCCGTCGAAGACCCCCGGTGCGGTCAGCCCCGTGACCCGCAACGCGGCGAGAAACGTGCTGGTCTGCCAGCGCCCGCAGGGGGCGTGGTCGTGAACGCGCGCGCCGCGCGGTGCCCGGCCGTACCGCCGAAGCAGATTGGTGGTGATGCCGGTTTCGTCCAGAAACACGAGGTGGGCGACATCCCAGGTCGGCGCCGCCGCGTGCCACGCGACCCGCGCGGCCGCGACGTCAGGCCGATCGTGTTCGGACGGGCGGACCGTGTTTTTTAACGGTCAGGCCGAGGGCCCGCACGGCGCGCCAGACCGTCGGCACACTCGCGGGCGTGGCGAGGGCGTCCTTCAGCTCAGCCAGCGTGCGATCCGGGTGCGCCGCAATCAGCGCGGCCAAGGTGTGTAGGTGCGGCTCAAGCATGCCGCGCCGTCCATGTCGCTGGACGCGAGGCGCCACCTCGCCCGTGTCGCGCCGCCGCTGTTTCAGTAGCCGCACCCACGACCCGCTCACGCGGTACTTCGCCGCCACCTCGGCCGCCTTCATCCCGGCATCGCTGTCGAGGAGCGCCCGCTCTCGCAGATCCATCGAATAGGCACGCATCGGGCCTCCTGCATCGGTGCGCGCAGAAGTACCACGACCGCCCCAGGTAGTACAAGGCCTATTTGAAAAGCGCTTTAGGATTCCCAAACGGCCAACGGTGGCCCCGTAGAGTGCTAGCAGCAGCGCGTCTTTCGGAACCAGCTTCACGTTTGTCTCTTTCAGCGCAGTTTCTGTGATGTGCTCATCTGTACTTGTAATTACTTCCTCCCTAAGTTCTCCTGACTTCACCCACGGTATCGTTCCTCCTTCATAATATCGCTGCATCTTTCCGCGAGAGGGAGTGCCGCCGGTGCCCGTCTTGCAAAAGTCCGCCAGAGGAGGCGCATCCCACCCCATTGGATTGGTGACGGGGTCGCCGAACATGTCGAGGAAGGTGGCTTGGAGGAGGGTGTCGAGCTCGGCGAGGGCCTCGCGGCGCTTGGCCCGCAAGGCGTCCGCCGCATCCAGAATCCCCGCAATCCGCTTCTGCTCGGCGAGGGGCGGGAGGGGGATTTGGAGGTCTTCGACGATCTTCTTGGATACCTCCTTGAACGTCGCTCCTCGCCCTTTGCTCTGGACATGCTTTTCCTGGGCTTTTAGCCACCAGAAAAGAAAGTCAGGCGAAACCAAGTCGAAGCGAGGTACTAAGCTCTTGAAGCCCTGGTTGGTGCAGACGGGTATCGTGTTGATGGCTACCAAGCCGATGGGCGCCCGCGAACTGAACAGAACAGACTGCGCAGGCAACATCCTGGCTGAGCAATTCTTCAAGCCTGCTTTTGTGATCTTCCGGGGCGTATCGCTGAGGTGCTTTTGACCAAGCTCACTCAGATCCTTCGGTGTCACCCAGGGAACGTTCCCGTCCCAGAACTCCGGCTTGCCAGTCCTGGGAGTAGCTCCGGAGACGACTTCGCAGACCTCGCCGACTGTCGCGACCGGCCAACTCATCTCAACATCCCCTCCAACTCCACCAGCCTCTCCGCGATCTCCGCCTCCAGCTTCCCCAGCCGCTTCAGAATCACCTTCGGCGGGTCGTACTCCACCGTCTCGTATTCCACCTCCTTGTAGCGGTTGATGGAGAGGTCGTAGTCGTTGCCCGCGATCTCGCCCTTGGGCACGAGGAAACTCTGGTCCGTCCGCAGCCGCTTGCGCTCCGCTTCGCGGTTCTGCCAGCGGGCGAGGATGTCGGCAAGGTCGCTCTTCTCCGGCTGCGGCGTGCGCTTGTCGTCCAACGAGTAACCGTCCGCCTGCATGTCGTAGAACCAGATGTGGTCAGTGCCGCCGGAGTTGGTCTTGGTGAAGAGCAGGATGGCGGTGGAGACCCCGGCGTAGGGTTTGAAGACGCCAGAGGGCATGGAGACGATGGCGTCGAGCTTCTGCTCCTCGACCAGAATCCTGCGCAGGGTCTTGTGCGCGTTGCTCGACCCGAAGAGTACGCCGTCGGGCACGATGACGGCGGCGCGGCCGCCGGTCTGGAGCAGGCGCAGGAACAGGGCAAGGAACAGCAGCTCGGTCTTCTTGGTCTTGACGACCTGCTGCAGGTCCTTGGCGGTGGACTCATAGTCGAGACTGCCCGCAAACGGCGGATTGGCAAGGACCAAGGAGTACTTCTCCGCGTCATCATCGTCGGTCTGGGCCAGCGATTCCTTGTAGCGGATGTCTGGGTTCTCCACGCCGTGCAGCAGCATGTTCATACTGCCGATGCGCAGCATGGTGTTGTCGAAGTCGTAGCCGTGGAACGTGCCCTCGTTGAAGTGGCGGCGCGCCGCAGCGTCCTTGTAGATGGTGTCGCTGTGGTGCTCCACCAGGTGCTCAGACGCGGCAACGAGGAAGCCCGCCGTGCCGCAGGCCGGGTCGCAGATCACGTCCTTGGGCTTGGGGGCGGTCATGTCCACCATCAGACGGATGATGTGGCGCGGCGTGCGGAACTGACCGTTCTGTCCGGCGGTGGCAATCTTGCCGAGCATGTACTCGTAGAGGTCGCCCTTGGTGTCGCTGTCGGCCATGTCGATGCCGTCGAGTTGGTCAACCACGCTGGCCAGCACACGGGCCGTGGGCATCATGAAGAGGGCATCCTTCATGTGGTGGCTGTACGTTGAGCCCCCCTCGCCGTCGGCCTCGCTCTTCTGCCCGAGCGACTTGATAAAGGGGAACACCCCGTCTCGCACCGTCTCGAACAGCTGCTCGGGGGCGGCGTCCTTGAAACGCGACCAGCGCAGCCTGTCCTGGTCGGCGGCGAAGACCGGCTCCTGGATGGGTGTGCCAGCGCGCACGGCCTTGCGCTCCTTCAGAGTGTGTAGTTCGTCGAGCCGCTTGATGAAGAGCAGGTAGGTGAGCTACTCGATGACCGAGAGCGGATTCGAGATGCCGCCAGACCACATGGTGTCCCAGATTCTGTCGACCTTGCGTATCGCGCCATGCTAAGTGTTACCGGGCGTCCTATCGTCGCGCCACAACTCGGGTTACCCATCAGGGAGGATGGCGATGGGGAGAATCCGAGTGGGACCACAAGCAATTCGCGAGTATCTGGGACGGATGCGGGAACGCTACGCGCACGCGGCGCGGCCGACGAAGGGCCAGCTGTTGGATGAGGTGTGTGAGGTGACGGGCTATCACCGCAAGGCGGTGATTCGGTCGCTGCGTCGGCCGGAGCGACCGCGGCGACGACGCCGCGGGGGCCCGCCGGTCCGCTATGGACCGGTGGTCGTGGGCACGTTGCGGCGAATCTGGGAGGCCGCCGGATACCCGTGGTCTCTGCGGCTGCAGGCCTTGCTGCCCACGTGGCTGCCGTGGGCATGTCGGCGGTGGCGGATCCCCCGCGAGGTTGTCGAGAAGCTCCGGTCGATGAGCCCGCGGCAGATGGATCGGTGCCTGCGGGCCTTCAAGAGCGAGCTGCGGACGCGGCAGTACGGCCGGACGAAGCCTGGGACGCTCCTCAAGCATCAGATTCCGCTGAAGACGGACCGCTGGGACGTGCAGGAGCCGGGCTTTACCGAGATCGATCTCGTGGCGCATTCGGGCGATCGCGCTGCCGGCGACTTCATTTATTCACTGAATGTGACCGATATCCTCACGACCTGGGTGGAAACGCGGGCGGTGATGGGCAAGAGTCAGCACCACGTCCAGGAAGGCTTGGAGTACTTGCGCCAAGCCATGCCCTTTCGGTTGCGCGGGATCGATTCGGACAACGGCTCCGAGTTCATCAATCACCATCTCCGCCGCTATTGCACGCACCATGACATCCAATTCACTCGCGGGCGCCCGTACAAGAAGGACGATAACGCGCACATCGAGCAGAAGAATTGGACGCACGTGCGGAAGCTGCTGGGCTACGTGCGGTATGACTCGGCGCCGGCGCTCACCGCGATCAATGGGCTCTACGAGGAGCTGCGCCTGCTGCAGAACCTGTTTCTCCCCTCGGTGACGCTGGTCGAGAAGCGCCGCGTCGGCGCCCGCCTCCGTCGCCGCTATGACGCGCCGCGGACGCCGCTCGAGCGCGTGGAGGCGTGTGCCGAAGCCGCCCCGGCGCAGGTCCGGGCGCTGAGACAGCTCCGCGCGCGTCTCGATCCGTTCATCCTGGCGCAGCGGATCGACCAAGGGCTGGCCGGCGTCTACCGCCTCGCCAACCAGCGGGTCAGTCCTGCGGCGCCGGCGAAAAATCCGCGCGGGGACGCTGCCCGACCTGTGGACGCGAAAAACGCGCCCACCAGGGCGTTGGAAACCCGCACAAAACGCGGCTTCCCACAGCGCCCACACGCCTTGTTCTCAACACAGATTCCGGTAACCCAAGTTACGGCGCGACGATGCACCGCTCGGTAACACCTAGTTATGGCTCGACAGGCCTTGGACTTGAGTTCGCCCGTGATCATGATTGCGTCTCCCCCGGTCTCCATTGAGTCATCGAACACCCGCCACTAATCCGACCAAGCACAACTCCGGGAAGTAACGGCGGGCGGAGTGAGTCCGCGCGGCGGCTACCATCACAGCCAGAGTACGGGGGCCGGATAGCGTGCGATCACCGGGTCTGGCGTCACGATCGTCAGGCCGCGCAGGATCGCTTGCGACACCAAGCCTCGGTCGAACGGATCCCGATGATGCGGTGGCAGCAGGACGTCGTGTACCGCGTCCCGTTCGTCGTACGGCAGAGGTTCGATCTGCAGCCGCTGGCGACGACTGGCGACGAACAACTCCGGGGATTCGGGAAGCGGCAACCGGCCAAGTCGATACTTGATCGTGATCTCCCACACCGAGAGAGCGCTGAGGTACACGGCGTTCGAGGGGGTACGACACTCCGTCCGGGCGCGCAGCGGCAGCCGTGGATCATCGGACAATAGCCAGAGAAACGTGCAGGTGTCGAGCAGGAGCGTCAAAGCGACACTCCTGACCAACGCTCCGGGACGTGCCGGTGGGCTCCAATCCGCGGTTCGAGCGCCTGCTGCGCGCGGGTGCCGTGGCCGCCGAGCCACCGTGTGACCAGCGGCGCTTTCTTGTCAGTCCGCTGGTACTTTGCGCCGGCCATCGACGAGCCGTCCAGCGGATAGACCCCACCTGGTTGTTGCACCACCACGTCGGTATCGCGCAACCGCTCAACGACGCCCGAAAGGATCTTCGCCTCCTCTGGCTGGATCGCGATAAACAACACCGCTGTGTCGTCCTTGGACTGCAGGATCCGTGCTCGGGGCGTGTCATAGGTGTCGCGCTCTGCGCGGACGCTCAGCAACTGCAGCTCGCCGTTCGGCGCCATGCCGTGGATGGCGGCCTCGACCTCTTCCTCATGCACCGATCGGTTACCCCAGTAGTGCGGCTTGCCGCGCCACCCATCGACGAGTTCGATCTCGAACGTTTCCCCTTTACAGCTGTACTTGACAGCTTCCGCAACCATGAGCGTCTCCTGCCGGTTATCGCTGCCGACTGGACTGAGCGCGTACTGGCACTGCAGCGCGCAACCGGAACGCGCAGGCCACGACAGGATAGCGGCGAGCGGCTCATTGGCCGTGACCCGCAAGAGGTTCGGCAGTGTTTCGGGATCACGCGCCGCTTCAATCTGCCGAACATCTAGATCAAGCGAGTGGCTGTCCCCCCACCCCGCACGATTCAGCGTGAAGTCGATCAGCTCCTTGCTCATCTGCCAGCAGCCATCAGGTACTTCTCGGCCCGTGCCACGAGTGGTTCCTGGTCCCCGGAACGCGGTGCCTGGAGGCGCGCGATCACGTCGGTCAGGCTCGTCGGCAGGTCCTCGTGATGCGACGGGTGATTTTTCTGGTCGTAGAACGTCCTGAGCCTGTTGGCCCACTGCCGTTTCTGTTGCTCAAAGGCGTCACCCTCTACCAGCCCAGTCGATTCGCTCCAGTGGTCGGCACCGCCGCCCTCAAACGCGTCAAGAAGATCCTCCGGAAGTGGCTCAAAGAAGCTGTCCGGAACCACAAAGTCAGGGTCGGTGCCGATTGGGCGAGGCTCCGCCGGCGGCTTTGGCAACGGGCGAATCTCGGCGATGGGGACGTTGCGCCGGCAGAGGATCACGGTCTCGCCACGTTCAACGCTGTCGAGGTACTGCGAGAGATGCGACTTGGCATCGGCGAGGTTTACTTTGATCATATGGTTAGATTATTGACTATAAACATGACTAATATCACAACTACTATCAAGATGTTCTACCGATGAGCGCTTTCACCACTCGGTCTCGGCCTGATCTATGGGGTTTGGGGAGCAATGGAACGGAAAGTACGGTTAGCGACCGCCGTCAGCGGGGTTTCTGAGCGGCCGGAGCTCGCCCCGAGCGACCGATTCAGGTACGGCGAACGAGTAGCGTCCCAGCAGGTTGATGTGCTCGTGGCCGAGCGGTGACAGTCTCGCCTCGTCTTCTGGACGCACCGAGTGGCCATCTGCGCGATGCTGGTCGAGGGCCGCCTGCATATAGATGGTGTTCCACAACACAATCATGTTGACGACGACGCCGAGTGCGTCGAGCTGGTTTTCCTGGCCTTCACGGTAACGTTGCCGCAGTTCGCCACGTTTACCGTGGAAGACGGCGCGGGCCAAGGCATGGCGACCTTCTCCCCGGTTCAGCTGGATCAGCGTGGCGCGACGTTTGGCCTCATCGTCGAGGTACGTCAACGTGTGGATTGTCTTGTCGATCCGTCCGAACTCCGCGAACGCCTGCGCCAGGCGCGTTGGCCGATCCCCCACCTGCAGCGTGCGCATGATACCGGTGGCCGGTACGCGCCCGAGTTTCAGCGAGCCGACCGTCCGCAACATATCGTCCCACTGTGGGGTGATTCGGTCGAGGTTGACGGATTGGCGTGCCACGCGGTTAAGCGGGCCGTAGTCGGCCCGGGAATCGATCCGCCAGAAGCGGGTACCGCCGATGTCGGCGAGCCGCGGACTGAAGCGGTAGCCGAGCAGGCGGAAGAGACCGAACACCACATCCGAGTAGGCCCCGGTGTCGGTCATGATCTGCGTGGGCTGCAACTCTGTCTGCTGTTCGAGCGCGACCGCGAGCAGCACCAGGCTGTCGCGCAACGTCCCCGGGACCGTAATGCCGTGCAGGCCGGTGAACTGATCGGACACGAGGTTGTAGTAGGTGACGCCCCGGCCGATACCGAAGTACTTGGGGTTGGGCCCCGCGTGCACGGTGCGCACCGGCACCACGAAGCGCAGGCCGTCGGCGGAGGCCACCTCACCACCGCCCCAGGCGCGCGCCAAGGGGATCCCGGTTTGCGCCGCGACGAGGCGCGCGTTCGCCGCGCGCAAGGTCTCGTCGCGCAGGTAATGCTGGCTGACCCAGGACAGGCGATCGCGCCGCAAGCTCTGAGTCTCGTGGCGCACGAGTGGCTCGAGGCCGGTGTTGCAGGCTTCCGCCAGCAGCACGGCGCAGACGCTGACGCCAAGATCCGTGACCCGCGCGCCGCGCGTTCGCTGACGTGCGTAAACGCGACGGCGAAATCTGTACGCGCCGCGATCTCGAGCAGGATCTCCGGCAGATCGACACGGGGCAACCGTCCCGCGATGGCGGTCCGCAGCGCCACCAGCGACGCGGGTTCATCGACCTTGTCGAGGGGGCTCACGATCAGCTCGTCCTTCCCGTCGATGCGTTCGAAACGCACGGCTGGATTGTTGGGGAGGCGCGCGGCCACCGCGCGGTAGGTCTGATCCAGCTCGTCGCTTAACGCGGCACGGATCGGTTCTGGGCGAGGACTGTAGCCAAGCGTTCGACAGATGATCGGCCGCGCCGCCTCCCACTCGGCGCCAGCCAGGAGATTGCGCCGCGGATCGGCATACCGCCAGCTCGGCGTCACGAAGACATCCCGCCGGCGCAGCGCCTCGCGCAGTTGGTCGAGGACGCAGAAGGTGTAGGCCCGGTGATCGACCGCATCGTTCGCGCCGTACACGTATCGCCGCCAGGCTGTCGTCACGACCGCAGACGGCGCCACGTCCTGGGCCCGCGCCGGCGCTTCACGACGCTTGAGATACTCGAGCGCTGCGACGACAGCCGCGCCGGCCGGAGCGGCCTCACAGTGCACCTGGTGCAAGAGGGTTGGCAGGAACAGCCGCACGCGTCGGTACCTCGTCTGCAGCTCGGTGTCGAACACGTCATCCGGCGGCCGCACCCGTGTGCTCAGTGTCCCGAGGGCCTCGGCCAGGGTGGCGCGGGGGACACGCGCGAACACGTGGTCGCGCAGCACGGTGTCCGGGAGAGCGGGATCGAGGAGCGCCGCGCAGGCGTGCGCCAACGTGAGGGCAAGCGCATCGAGATCCTTACGGCTGCGCAACCGTGCTTTCCGATCCGCTTTTTCGGCGGCACCAAAGATGTCGCGTAACAGTCGGTCGAGGACCTCGAGCGCGTCATCCTGTGCGGAGGCTTCGAGCGAGTGGACGAACGCGACCAACGTGGCGGCTCGGCGTAACGCTGGCAACCGTGCGACCGCGGGGGACTTTGGCTTTCTCCGCAAAGCGCGCCAGGGCGGCAATTCGCGTCGGCGCGATCGCGGCGGCCGCTGGCACAGTGATGCTGAGGCTACGGACGGCGTTCAGCCGCTCGAGCGCACGCACCAACGCCGGGCCACTCACCATCGCGGCACCCGTCCGCAGCGTCACGAGTGATGAGCTGCGCCCTTCATCTGGCACGCGCAACAGATCTTCGAGGCGGCGCTGCTGTGGCGGACTGATGCCGCTCGCCAGCACGCGCCACACGCGCACGTCGACGCGGTGCCGCAGCTTGGCCACGAAGCGCTCCAGCGTCGTCGCGCCCGGCAACAACACCGTGTGGGCGAGCATCCAGGTCGTCGCCCGATCGAACAGTGCGCTCGGACGTTCGGTGCCCGTCCAGCACTGTGCGTAGAGCCATCGCGTGAGGCCAAACCCGGCCGCGCGATCCGCGAGGTCGCGATACCCATGTTCCGTCCGGATTTGTGCGGCATGAGCGAAGCGCCACTTGCCGTCTCGATAGCCGGTCAAGTCCGTGGTCGTATCGATGCCAAGTTGCCGGCTCATCGTGGCGAGTACCGCCGGTGGCACGGCCGTCGGATCATCGAGGAACGTCCCCACGAAGCGCACCGTGGTGAGCTGCAGAGCGAATCCGAGACGGTTGGCATCGCCGCGCTTCTCGACGATCTGCGTGTGATCGGTGTCATCGAGGTGGAAGTGCCTGGCCAGCTCTTGGGTTGACGGGGCGCCCAGGTACTGGCCGTAGCTGTCGCGCTGCGCCGGGCTCAGGAAGCTCACGGGCCTCGCGGCCTCCCGACGTGGCGGAGTTGCATAAACGATGGTTTGCGCACGGAGGGGCGATCGGCAGGAAACCCCACGTTTACAGGGTGCAAAACAGTATTGCATTACCAGGCACGTATGCAATACCTTTACGCAATCATGCTCATCGGCTACGCGCGCGTCTCCACTGGCGAGCAAACTACCGCCGCTCAGGTCGCCGCGCTCAAAACCTCCGGCTGTGAGCTCATCTTCCGCGACAACGCCTCCGGCGGCCGCTGGGATCGGCCCGAGCTGCACAAGCTGCTCAGTCAGCTCCGGAAAGGCGATGTGGTGGTCGTCTGGACACTCGATCGCCTGTCACGCTCCCTGCGCGATGTACTGACCATCATGGAGCGGGTGCAGGAGCGCCACGCAGGCTTTCGCAGCCTCAAGGAAGCGGTGGACACCACCACGCCCGCGGGTCGGATGATGATGCAGATGGTCGGCGCGTTCGCCGAGTTCGAGCGCGCGATGCTCAAGGAACGGACCAAGGCGGGCCTCGACGCCGCGCGCAAGGAAGGCCGGATCGGCGGCCGGCCGCCGAAGCTCAAGCCCCACCAGCAACAGGAAATTGTGACGCTCGTCAAGCAGGGGAAGAAGACCGCCGCCGACGCGGCGCGCCTGTTCGGCGTCCACCCGGCAACGGTGTCGCGGCTACTCCGGCGGACCTAGATCGAGTCTTCTACCGTACTTTCGGTTCCATTGCTCCCCAAGCCCCAACTCCGCTCCGGCCCTCCGGGTGACCCGCCTGGCCAGCGGCGGCTCAAGGAGGCACAACTAGCCATCCCATAAGGTTCAGGTCAGGCTCCGGTGGATGCCGCGACCACGCTGACCTGGAACTGGATCGACGCGGTATCGTCGTCGTCGTCGGTGACGGTATAGATGTAGCCGGTCATCGGCAGAACGGCGGTCGGCGTGCCGGTGAGGGTCCGCGAGCTGGCGTCGAACGTGAGTCCGGCGGGAAGGGCCGGCGAGAGGTCGTAGGTCAGCGGCGGGTTTCCATCGCTCGCAGCCGGCAGCGACAGGTGCACGGCGGTGCCGACCGTCCAGGTCTGGTTCGGCACCAATTCCGCGAACAACGGCTGCAGGTCCACCTTATCGGGCGAGAAGGGGTTGAGAAAATCGATCGAGTCGCACCCGCCCAATAGGCCCGTCGCTGCGACCAACATCACCGACAGCAAGACGTTTTGCCTCATGCCTCCTCTCCGGCGCCGCGGCTCAGTAAGTGGGTGTCCTCACCCCGGCGCGATGGTCGCCTGTGACGGGCGTTCCCTGGCCGGGCCTACTCATCGGCAGTCTGCGAACGGCGCTCTACCGACCGCTCACAGCCGCCAGCGTGGATTGTAGGCCAAACCATATTGTCGATGGCGAGCCCATCCTCGACTGGCGCCACACAGACGGATTTCCCCAGCGTTCTGGCCACAAACTGTTACTGCGATACGCAACGCCCATCCCCAAACCAGCTCTGAATAGTCTCCGCCCGCCAGGCGCGTCAACGGCTACGCCGTCCTCCGCTGACGCTCCGGCCCTCCGGGTGCCCCCCATGGCCCGCTGCGGCTCAAAAGGCCCATAGAGCCGAAAGGTGCCCTTCCAACTCGCTACACACGACTAGGAAACGCGGTGAGGACGACTATCTCAGGCCCACGTGAGCGAGCAGACGGCCACCGCTCGATCCGACGGCCCTGGATCCGTCAGAAGTAGTACTTCAGGCCGACCGTTACCGCCAGGTAGCTGATGCCCTCGAATCGCTGCGTGGTGTCGAATGGGGTGACGCCGTCCGCCTGCACGGGCGCATGGCTGCGGATAAGATCCCAGGTCGCCTCGTCGGTGATATGGCCGAATTGGGCCCAGCGCCCCGTCACGCCGACCGAGGTGTGCTCGGTCAGCGCGTAGTCGGCGCCGGCGAGCACCTGGAACCCAAACGCTTCTTGACGCACCGTCGTATCGAGGGAGCTGAGGGTACCCGCTGCGGCGCGCTTGGCGGCGGCTGGCCAGTCCGGCTCGAAGTCGATGCGCAGGTACTCGGTTTCCGGCTTCCGGATGAACTGGTTGGCATAGTGCAGGGTGGTGATGGCCACGCCCAGGCCGCCGCCGACGTACGGCGTCCAGGGCGACTCGTTCGGAAAGTCGTAGTACAGGTTGGCGAAGATCTGGTGGGCGGCGTAGTCCCGGATCCACTCGCGCGGCGGCTGGTCGTCGCTCCACTCGGTGTCCTTGCCCTGGAGCACCACGTTCGTGGTGGCCCCGACCGCCGCGGTGGCGGGCCCCTGGGACCTGGTGAGGTACTCCACCTCGACGCGCACCCGGTCGGCCCGGTAGCCGGCCAGGAGGCCGCTCACGGCCCCGCCCCCCAGGTCGAACGCGTTGCGCAGGATGACCGTCGGCGTGCTGGCGCGGCACGCCTCGTCGCTGGCCGGCGGGCTGGTCGATGCCGGATAGAGGAGCCGGTCGCACCGCGTCTGGTGGTTGACCCCGGTGACGCTCGAGGTGAGGGGGGACGCGTTCGCCCTCCCCATCTCGAGGCCAGCATAGAAGCCGTTCCGGAGGGACTGGCCGCTGGCGGCGTCCGCCATCCCCAGGATTGAGAGGCATAGCGCCACGGAGAGGCCCGCGCGCCACGCCGACCGCGCCCCCCCTTCGGATGGTATAGGTCCCATGTCGGTATTGTACCAGCGAGCACACACGCAGTTCAGGCGCTCGTGGCTCATCAGGCGTCTTTGGGCCGGGGCGGCAGGTCGAACAGAGCCCGGTCCTGGGGCTTGGTCAGGAAGGCATCGAGGATTTTTCTGAGATGCCGCGCGGCGTCCGGGTCCTTGTCGGCGCGGTCGAGCACACAGGCCCCAGCGAGGATCTTCCGCCTCGTGTCGCGCTTCCGTTCCTTGGCCGAGATCCTGGCCCCGCGAGCTGCGCCAGAGTGGGCGCAGGACCGCGCACGGCTGTGGAACGGGGTCGAAGCGGCCGAGCGCCGGAAGGATGCGCAGGTCGCCCGCAAGGTCCGCGTGGCGATTCCCCGCGAGTTGCGGCCCGAGGACGGCCGCGCGCTCGTGCGCGACTACGCGCAGCGCGCCTTTGTGGACAGGGGTATGGTGGCCGATCTCGCCTACCACGGCGGGCAGGGCGAGAACCCGCACGCCCACATCATGCTGACCACCCGGACCCTCGGCCCGGAGGGCTTCGGGCCGAAGAATCGGGACTGGAACAAGAAAGAGCAGTTAGCGACTTGGCGCGAGGACTGGGCCGCCAGCGCGAACCGCGCCCTGGAGCGGCACGGCCACGCCGAGCGCATCGACCACCGGACCCTGGTCGCGCAGCGGGACGAGGCCCTGCAGCGCGGCGACACCGCGCGGGCCGAAACCCTCGACCGTGACCCGGAGATTCACCTGGGCCGGGCGGCCTGGATGATGCTGCGGACGGGTGAGGCCAACGAGCGGACCCGGCGAAACGATCAGATCGCCGAGGGCAACCGCGATCGCGAGCAGGAGCGGGCCGCCGGGCATGAAGCCATTCGCACCATCCAGGAACAGATTCGGGACCTCATCCGGCACGTGGCCGAGAAGGTCAAGGGGCTGGTGCGCAGCGAGGACCGTGGCCCGCAGTCGCAGCCCGAGCCCGATGTTGGACCGAGCCGATGACGCAGACACAGTCGGATCGGTTAAAGGACGTTATGTTTCTATTTAGTGGATGACACGGCCGACTCCCCCACCCGCGCCGGGCCGCAGGCCGCCGAGCGGACCGTGGACTTTTTCACCGCGCGCGGGCTCGCGCTCACACAGATTTCACCGATCGCGGTGGCCACCTACATCGAAGACATACAAGGCCGATATCGCGCCCCCTCGATCAAGCAGCATCTGGCCGCCATCCGCCGGCTGTTCGATTGACTGGTGACCGGGCAAGTGGTGCCCGCCAACCCGGCCGCCTCGGTCCGTGGACCGACCCACGTCGTCAGGACGGGCAAGACGCCGGCGCTGCAGCCCGCCGAAGCGCGGCTGCTGCTGGACACCATCGACACGTCTACCCTCTCCGGCCTGCGCGATCGCGCCCTGTTGGGCGTGATGGTCTACAGCTTTGCGCGCGTCTCGGCCGTCGTCGGGATGCGCGTCGAGGACTACTACCAGCAGGGCAAGCGCTGGTGGCTGCGGCTCCAGGAAAAAGGCCGCAAGCACCACGCCGTCCGGACGCCGGCCGGCGTGGTCTACTGCCTGACGGGGACCTCGAGCACCTGGCTCGGGTGGATGACGCTCGATGACAGGCCGTTCGAGCGCTGAATCGCGGTCGGTGTCGTGTCATACCGGGAGGCGATGCGCCAGAGCGACTCGCCCGGCCGCACGGTGTGCCGGGTGGGTCCCGTCGCCGCGGCCACCACGGCCGATGCGGTGCGACCCGTCAGCCGCGCCACGTGGCGCACGTATGCGGTGGGAAAGACCGCAACATGAAAGTGCGGAGGCAGGCGCTCGAGCGTCGTCTCGAGCACACGTGCCCGCTCGAGCGACAGCAGCGTGGACTGCAGCCAGGTCCCGCACCGCCCCGTCGTCGGGCGCCGCAGGTCCAAGGCCATCCCGGTCGGGTGGACCGACCGATCCGAGGCGTTGCCCGGCTGGTTCGACACCGGCCGCGTGAGGCTCGTCACCACGAGCCGTTCCCCACACGCCCGGCGATACTGCGCCGCGAGCCGTTCGACGAACAACCGCACCTCGGGCCGCGCCACCTGAAACGAGACATCTTTCAACAGGTAGTCCGCGTTGCCCTCGACGGGTACGAGCAGGCCCGCCGAAACGAATCGCCGGAGCTGACCTGGCCCCTGCAGATACGTGAAGTCGTGCAGGCGCGCCTGCCGGTTCTGCCGGTCGAGTGACGCGGCGCTGCCGCGCAGACCCTGAGCGGCCACTCCGCGTGCCGCGAACAGAACGGCCAGGCCCACGACCGGGACCAGCACCTTCCGTGCCGGACCGCACCAACGAATCCTGGAATCGACGTACGTACGCATGGCTGACAGAAGCATTATCGGCAACCGGCACGCCCCACAAGAGAGAGGTGGACCCCGAAATTCGGACAGCTTGCTAAGGTGGGATCCAGACCCAGGAGAAGGAGTCTGGCCTGCCACGGAAGAGACGGAGTTATCCTGCTGAACTGAAGGCAAAAGTCGCGTTGGTGGGCCTGATCCGATTCGGTGGACGGTTTAGCTACGCTGTTTGAGTCTCCGTTGTTCTTTCGTTCGTTCACAACAACGATGATGGGTGGGGGCGCTGTGGGAATCTCGCGTTCTGTGCGAGATTTCCAAATCCCTGTGGGCGCGTTCTGTGCGTCCGCAGGGATGGCAGCGTCCATGCCCTACGCCGCCTGCCGTTCGAAGGCGGCCGGACTGATCTGGCCGAGCGTCGAGTGGCGACGTCGCTGGTGATAGAACACGTCGATGTGATCGAACAACTCCATCTTCGCGTCGCCGTGACTGTCGACGTGTTCGCCGCGCTCGCTCTTGACGGTCGAGAAGAAGCTCTCCATGACGGCATTGTCCCAGCAGTTGCCACGTCGGCTCATGCTGCAGACGATGCCACGCGCCTCGAGGAGGTCCTGAGAATCCTCGCTTGCGTACGTACAACCCTGATCGGAATGATGGAGGAGGCCGATGTCCGGGCACCGGCGCTTGAGCGCCATCTCCAAGGCCTTGATGGTCACGTGCCGGTCGTTCACCGCGCTGACGGCCCACCCCACGATGAACCGCGAGCACAGATCCAAGACCGCCGCGAGGTACAGGTTACCGCTGCTGCCGATGACGAACTCGGTCGTGTCGCCGACCCACCGCTGATTCGGGGCGTCCGCCTCGAACTGGCGGTCGAGCAGATTCGCCGCGACCGGCTGGTCGTGATCGCTCATGGTGGTTACTTTGTCACGCTTCCGGGCCCGTGCGACCAGGCCTTCTTCCTGCATCAGCCGGACGACCCGTTTGCGACTCACCTGCTCGTCCTGCTCGATCAGGTCTTCGTGAATGCGCGGGCTGCCATAGCGCTGTTTGCTCGCGTCAACGGACGCTTGGACGAGGACCTTCACCCGCCGGTCGTCTCGTGATCGTGCCGATTCCGGGCGTCGTTGCCACGCGTAGAACCCACTGCGTGTGACCGCGAGACACCGGCACAGAATGATGACGGTGTGCCTGGCCTTCTCCACGGCAATGAACCGAAATCTTCCCGGCTCTGCTTCGCGAAGAAGGCCGTCGCTTTTTTTAAGATGTCGCGCTCCTCGGCGAGGATGCGATTCTCCTTGCGCAGCCGAGCCAGCTCCTCCCGCTCGGCGGTCGTCAGACCGGTACGGCCCCCGCTGCGGTCGGCGCGCGCCCGCTCGACCCATTGCCGCAAGGCCGATTCGGTAAGATCCAACTCGCGGGCGACGGCGCCGACCGTCTTCCCCTCTTCCAACACCAGCCGGACCGCCCCAGCCCGGAACTCGTCACTGAATTGCCGGCGTGACCGCCGACGTGTGGTTGCTGCCATTCGGGACATCGTCTCCACCTTTCGGAACGTGTCCACGAGATCGGATCAAGCCCAATACGGGCCGTGGGGCCGCAGCACGGCGAGCATCCACGAAACGACCAGCACAAAATCGGCATCGGTCTGAACGTTGAGGTAGGGCCGTAGGAGCGCGATGGAGCCTCCCGGATCAGGCGTGGGCAGCGGCTGCATGCCCCCCGCGCGGCGAAAGCGCACAGGCGGGCAGTCCACGATCTGCCAGCCGGCGCGAGCGATCTCCACGGCGCGCCAAGCGGCGTCGGCGAGGTCGAGATAGAGTCGGTCGTCCAGGCCGGCCACGCGCACGTGGATGTCCCGTTCGTCGGCATCGAAGTGCGCTTTAGCATCCACGACGTTGAGCGCCGACTGCAGGGCCTCAGAGTTCGGCGCGCCGTGGGTGGCGCCGAAGAACGCCCGCGTCAGCCACAGGCGGAATCCCTTCCGGCGAATCGGCCACGTCTCACGATGCCCGGTGACGTCGAGGTCCGCGTAGCCTGTGCCATCGGCTGTATGAAACAGCTCCGCCCGACTCGCGAGCTCAATCAACGTGTCCGTCTGCTTCGGCTGGCGGTCGGATGTCTCTCCGCCCGCGTCGGCGAGGGCCTTATCGAGCCCCGTCATCCGCACGCCGACATTCTTGAGTTGCGCGCGCAACCCCTCGAAGGCCTGGGGATCCTTACGTTGCAGATCGGCCAAGGCTGCAACCACGTCCCGCGCCAACGGGGCGCCGGGATCCGTGGTGGATCGATGGACCAGATCATCCAGAGCGTCGGGAGTCTCTTCCAATGAGACATGAGCCTGAAGGGGGGATTGTTTCCAACGACACATGAGCCTGAAGGGGAGCTGGGTCGTGGATCATCGGAGGATGATCGTGACGCTCCACACCGACCGGCTACGGACCTTGCAGCACGTTCGGGAGTTCCTTGAGGGCAACCAGGAGGTCGACCTGGTCGTGGCGACTCGAGCTGCGGCCTATGGGTTCATCGAGCAGACCCTGGGCCGGTTCGACTATGTCCACCAAGGGAAGGCTGAGAAGGGTCTGCTCCGATGTTTTCTGGCCAAGGGCCGCCGCCGCAAGCGCTACCGCGACGCCGACATCATGACGCCCTATGAGAAGCTCAAGTCGCTCCCCGAGGCCGCCGTCTACCTCACCCCGGGGACCACCTTCCAATAGCTCGACGCCGTCGCCTTCGCCCTGAGCGACAATGATGCCGCGCGCGCCCTGCACGAGGCACGCGCACGGCTATTCCGGTCTATTGACCCGGCTGCCTGACATGTCCGGCTCATCGATCCGCTTCAGGCTCATTTCTGGATTGGAAAGGACTGCTTCGGCCTTGTCCCGGAGCGTGTGGGCCAGGACGGCTTCGCAGATCGCGCGCGGCACATTCGTGCGTTCGGCTGCCCAATCCCGAAACGTGCTGCGGAACCCGTGCACCGTGAGGTGGTCGCGCTGGAGGCGGCGCAACAGGATCAGCAAGACCATGTTCCAGAGGGGTTTCGTTCGCGCTCGACCGGGGAACACATACGGACCGCCATCGGACAGCCCCTTCGCTCGGTGGAGGATCTCGAGGACGCGGGGCGCGAGCGGCACGCTGTGCGCGCGGCCGCTCTTCATCCGCACCCCGGGAATCGTCCACGTGCGGGTGTCCAGATCGACTTCAGACCACGTCGCCAGGAGCACTTCACTCGTCCGGGCCGCCGTGAGGATGAGGAACTCAAACGCGAGCCGACTCGCCTCGCTCGCCTCCGCCGCCTGGCGCGTGCGAAGGAACGCGGGCACCGCATGGTAGGGCAACACCGCATGGTGCCGCGGCGCATGGCGGTGCTTCGGGAGCACCTTCGTCAGGCACAACCTGCGGCTCAACCATGCAGGCGCACCACCGTCGCGCTGCCGCCGGTCACGTACGCTGCCCACTGGTCCATTAGCCCGCGGCGCTTCCCGAACAGGTCCGATCTCGCGTAACTCCGCTCGACGGCCGATCCGACTGTGTGCGCTAGTGCCATTTCGGCGACCGCATGCGGCACGCTGGTCCGCTCGCTTGCCCAGGTCCGGAATGACGTGCGGAACCCGTGCACCACGGTACGCCCCGCGAGCCCCGTGTCCCGCAGCACCTTCGTCAGTGTCATGTCAGACAGCGGCTTGCCTAGCTTCGTCGGTGACGGGAACACCAAGTCCGATCGATCGCGTAGGGGCCGGACCATCTCCAGCAGGGTCATCACCGCGTCAGAGAGCGGAACCCGGTGCTCGGCGCCTCCCTTCATCCTCGACGCCGGGATACGCCACTCGCGGGCCTCGCCATCGATCTCAGCCCACCGTGCGTTCCTCGCCTCTCCCGACCGGCAGGCGGTGAGCACTACGAACCGAAGACACGCCTTCGCCGCCAGCGACGCCCTCGATCCTCCAGTGACTTCGAGCGCCGCCCCGACCTCACGATAGGGCAGCGCCCGAAAGTGGTCCCGCACCGCCGGCATGGCCGGTAGGGCGCCGTCAATGGCCTCGCCAGCGACGTTGTGCTCGATGAAGCCATGGGCCTGACACCATCGCAGTGTTGCCCGGATGCGCTGCCGGAGCTTTCTCGCTACCTCGGGCTTGGCGGTCCAGATTGGCGTCAGGACGCGGAGCACATCCTCGCGGCCGACTTGATCCACGCGCTGATCGCCGAGCACTGGAAACACACGCTTCTCCATGCCCTGCATCCAGTTGGCCGTGGTCTTGTTGTTCCGCCATCGCGCCCGGTTCGCTTCGAACGTGCGTTCCGCGGCCTCGCGAAAGGTGGGCACCCTGGTGCGGTGCTTCTCGGCGAGCGGATCCTGACCGTTAGCGATGGCAACGCGGTTGGCGAACGCTCGTTCGCGAGCCTTTGCGAGGGAGGCGACGGGCCACCCACCAAGACCGATGTCGCGCCGCCGACCGTTGACGGTGACCCGCTGAATCCACGACTTCGATCCGCCGGGCGCCACCCGCAGATACAGCGTGCCGCCGTCGCCGTGCAGGCCAAGTGCCGAAAGTGATTGCACCTGGATCGCCGTGAGCTTTCCCATTCTATCCCCACGAATTGACCAACGTTGTGTCGTGGAATCTATGGGAATCGGCTGGAACTGTCAAGCAGCAACATGTTCATTTAATCATTAATTTACATTTACTTACAGGAATCTATGGGAGCCTCTTGGAATCGATGTTGGTGCCGGAGGGCGGACTCGAACCGCCGACCCCGCGCTTATGAGACGCGTGCTCTAACCGGCTGAGCTACTCCGGCCCGAACCTGTAATTCTAACAGGGCCCGGGCCTCGGGCCTCGATTAGCTCGGGGCCTGCGCGCGAGGCCGGAGTCCTACTCGGCCTCGATGATGGCCGCCGCCAGCAGCGGGATCAGTACCTCGTGGTGGCCGACAAGTGAAATCCCAGTGCCCCCGGTGCCGGCAACGGGCCGCGTCACCACGTTGGCGTGCGGCCGGTACATCCGAAGAAAGTCGATGTTCACGGTCGTCAGTCCGTCGAGCGCGATGCCCTGGTTGCGGGCGAGCGCCACGGCCTTCAGGAAAACCTCTGGCAGTACCACTGCTGATCCGCAGTTCAGGTACACGCCGCCACGGAGGCGGGCAACGCACGAGGTGAAGAACCGGAAGTCGCGGAGGCTCGTTTCGCCAATGGCCGCGCCCGAGGCGGCGTGATGCATATGGATGACGTCGGTGCCGATCGCCACGTGGACGGTCATCGGAATCCCCAGGCGATGCGCGGCCACGGCGAGACTTCGATCCGCATGTGGAGGGTTGCGCTCGGAGAGGAACGCCGCGACCGCTTGACCGAGGCCCTGCCCGCGCTCGGCTCCGAGACGAATCGCGTCGTTCAGCAGGACGCCCGTCTCCTCGGCCATCCCGAAGCGGCCCGGCCCAAGCGATTCCTCCACGTCCTCGGACGTGGCGCCGGAGAGCGCGACTTCGAAGTCGTGGATGATGCCGGCGCCGTTGAGCGCCACCGCCGACACGAAACCGCGGCGCATCAACTCGATCAGCACCGGCGACACGCCGGTCTTGATGACGTGGGCACCAAGGCCCCAGACGATGCCGCCATCGCGGGCCCGCGCGTCGACTACCGCCTGCGCAACGCGCCTTAGATCCCGGGCACCAAGGATGGCCGGCAACGAGTTGAACCAGTCCTTGAAGCTAACACCGCGCTCCACCGGCCGAGCAAAATCCTCGATCCGCGCCTTGCTGGCCCTGGACGCCAGCGGATACGTGTGCACGCCTGACAGATCGAACTCTTCGTAGGGGAATGGCATGCGCATACGTTACAGGATCGCCATCGCATCACCGTAGCTGTAGAAGCGGTACCCCTGAGCGACCGCCTCGCGGTACGTCTGGAGGATCCGTTCGCGGCCCGCGAATGCAGCCACGAGCAGGAGGAGCGACGAACGCGGCAGATGGAAATTCGTGATGAGGCCATCGCCAATACGGAACTCGTGGCCCGGCCGGATGAACAGCTGCGCGTCCGCCGTCGATGGCTTGATGCGGCCGTCTTCCTGAACCGTCAACGACTCCAGCGCGCGCACGGTGGTCGTCCCGACGGCAATGATTCGGCGCCCCTCGCTCCGCGCCCGCGTGAGCGCCGCGGCGGTATCCGCCGGCACAACGCATGTCTCCGCGTCAACGACGTGATCTTCGACCTGTTCGCTGCGAATCGGCTTGAACGTGCCATAGCCGACGTGGAGTGTGAGTTCCGAGCGTTCGACGCCCAGCGACGCCAGGCTGTCGAGCACGCCCTCAGTGAAGTGCAGGCCGGCTGTCGGCGCGGCGATCGACCCGCGCTCGCGGGCATAGATCGTCTGATAACGATCGCGATCGGACAGGCGGTCCTCGCGCTTGATGTAGGGCGGCAGCGGCACGTGGCCGATGCGGTCGATGGCGCGGGTGACGTCGACGCTTCCGTCGGCCCACAGCCGTATCGTCCGGCGGCCCTGAAAGTGTCTGGCGAGGACCTCGCCGTGCAGCCGCACACCGGCGCCCTTGAATACGACCCGGGTTCCCGGCCTCAGCCTTTGGCCAGGATGCATGAGGGCTTCCCACCAGACCGAACTCCTAGCGCCACACCCCTGAACTATCGGCTCCTCAGCGTCCAATTTCTCAACGCCCGGCTCCTGAACGCCCAGTTTCCCGGTCTCCGATCGCGCCCTCGTGGCGCCATCGCTGCCCGTGGCGGGCAGGGCGTTTCGCGCCCCATGTTGTGGAGTCGGGAGCTGGCGAATCAACAGGCATTCGACAGCCCCACCACCTGGTAGGCGATGCCCCAGCAGGCGCGCCGGAAACACTTTCGTATTGTTCAGAACCAGAAGATCGCCGCAGCGCAGATAGTCGGCAAGGTGCGAAAAGACTGTGTGCTCGACCTGTCCGCTGTCTCGATGCAACACGAGCAGGCGCGAATCGCCCCTCATGGTCGGCGGCTCCTGCGCAATCAGCTCATCGGGAAGATCGAAATCGAAGTCGCGGGCCATCATGATCTGACCTTGGACCCCCGCCGTTTGCCCTGAAGGAATTTATCGAGGTCGGTGCGACCACGCGCGAGCAGCAGCGGCTTCCACAGATCACCCCGCGCCCGCACGCGTGCCGGGACATTGTCGATCCGGAAGGCCTCGGTTCTCGCGCGACCGGCCACTTCGCTCCATGTCAGCGGTGTCGACACCGTGGCCAGCGGTCGCGGACGCACGGAATAGACGCTGGCGAGCGTGCTTCCCCACCTGTTCTGGTTGTAGTCGACGAGGACGCGTCCCCTTGGCCGCTTCGCCAGGCGGTACTCGGAGGTCATCAAGGCCGGATGGCGCGACACCAGCTCCACCGCGAGCGCCTTGGCGAACATCCAGACAGCCTTCTGCACCGGCCCGCGAACGATCGGGACGTAGACATGCATGCCCCTGGATCCGCTTGTCTTAACGAGCGGCTTCATGCCGAGCGTCTCGAGCGCATCCCGGACGATCAGCGCGCACTCACGCACCTGCTCGAACGTCGCGCCCTCGCCAGGGTCAAGGTCGAAGTGCACGAAGTCCGGCCGATCGACATCGTCGCATTTCGCGTACCACTGATTCAAATCGATGCACCCGAGATTGATGACCCAGAGCAGCGACGGCAGGTCGTTGATGACGGGAAAATCGATCGCGTTGCCAGACTCGTGCTCGATCGCGCACGTCCGGATCCAGTCTGGACGCGGCGTCGGCGCCCGCTTCATGAAGAAGAATGGACCTGTCGCGCCTTGGGGATAGCGCTTCATTACCATCGCGCGGTCGCGGATGTGTGGAAGCAACACGGGCCCCACATCCGAATAGTACTGGAGCAGCGTGCCCTTCGTGATTCCGAGTTCCGGCCAGAACGGCTTCTGCAGGTTCGTCAGGCGCACCTCGTGACCGGCAACCGTCAGCGTCGCGTTGTCGACGTCGGCTGGAATGAGAATCCTGGATGTGCGCGTCAATTCTGGAACCGGTCGTATCGGTTCTGTGTCAGAACAGTGTCCGGCCGCGACGACCACCAGCCGGTGGTTCTTGACCTTCGACCCGTGACCTTCGACTTCGACCTACGTCGTGTGCGTGAGTCCCCACGTCAGGAGCACGCCACCTACCGTGAAGCCGGCCCCAACCGATGCCAGCAGGACGAGATCACCGCGCTTGAGACGGCCCGCTTCGACGGCTTCGTCGAGTGCCAGCGGAATCGTGCCGGCCGTGGTGTTTCCCAGCCGATCGATATTGATCACGACCTTTTCACGCGGCAGGCCGAGCTTCTCAGCCGCCGCTATGATGATGCGGCTGCTCGCCTGATGCGGAACGAACAGATCGACCTGTTCCGCCGAGAGGCGGTTACGCTCAAGAATCCGGCGGCAGACCTCTTCCATGTTGCGGACCGCGAACTTGAACACCGCCTGGCCATCCTGCTTCACGTAGTGCAGGCGCTGTTCCACGGTCTCGAGGGACGCAGGCATCCGACTGCCTCCCGCAGGCATGCAGAGCGCGGGACCGCCAGTGCCGTCCACGTAATGTTCGAAATCGATGATGCCGATCGAGTCGTCATCGCTGGGCTCGACAACCACGGCGCCGGCCCCATCGCCGAACAACACGCAGGTCGTGCGGTCGGTGTAGTCGATGATGCTGGACATCACGTCCGCACCGACTACCAGTGCGTGCCGGCTACCGCCGGCCGCCACGATCTGCGACGCCGTCGTCAGCGCGTACGTAAACCCCGAGCAGGCGGCGACAAGGTCGTAGCCCCAGGCATGGGAAGCGCCGATTTTCGCCTGCAAGACGCAGGCGGTGCTGGGAAACAACGTGTCAGGTGTCGTGGTCGCGACAATGATGAAGTCGATATCGTCAGGTGTCAGGCCGGCCTTCTGGATCGCCGACAGCGATGCTTCCGTTGCGAGATCGGAGGTGGCCACTCCAGGGTCGACGACGTGCCGCTCCCGGATGCCCACACGCTGCATGATCCATTCGTCGCTGGTGTCGACCAGTTTCTCGAGGTCGGCATTGGTGAGCACCCGCGGCGGCACGTAGCCGGCGATGCTGGAGATGCACGCGTGAGCGCGGCGTGCCGGCGGAGTGGTTACCACAGCTGAGAATCCTTCCGGGGAGCGGTGAGCCCAAAGTATTCGTACGCCCGTGCGGTGGCGATGCGTCCGCGCGGCGTCCGGTCGAGAAAGCCCGCCTGAATCAGGAACGGCTCGTAGATATCCTCGATCGCATCCTTCTCCTCACTGACGGCCGCGGCCAAGCTGTTGACGCCGACCGGCCCGCCGCTGAACTTTTCGATGATCGTCCGCAGCAGTTTGCGATCGACTTCGTCGAAGCCCAGATCATCCACCTCGAGCAGTTCCATCGCCGCGCGCGCGACGTCGGCCGTAATGTGGCCGTCCGCACGCACCTGCGCGTAGTCCCGGACGCGTCGTAGCAGGCGGTTGGCGATCCGGGGCGTCCCGCGTGACCGTTGCCCTACCTCCTTCCTCGCCTCGTCGTCGATCACCACCCCAAGGATCCTCGCGGAACGGCGGACGATCTCTTCGACGTCAGCGGCCTCATAAAAATCCAGGCGGTGCACGATGCCGAAGCGGGAGCGCAGCGGAGAGGTCAGAAGGCCCGCGCGGGTCGTGGCGCCGATCAGGGTGAAGCGTTGCACGGGCACCTTGACGGACCGCGCGCTCGGACCTTGCCCGATGACAATGTCGAGCTCGTAGTCCTCCATGGCCGGGTACAGGATCTCCTCGATCGCCGGCGGTAACCGGTGAATCTCGTCAATGAACAGCACTTCGTGCTCCTGCAGGTTCGTCAGCATTGCCGCCAGATCGCCTTGCTTCTCGATGGCCGGCCCTGCTGTGGCGCGCACCGACACACCCATCTCGTTGCCGATGACGTACGCGAGGGTCGTTTTTCCCAGTCCCGGCGGTCCGTAGAGCAGCACGTGATCGAGCGCTTCGACTCGGCCGCGCGCCGCCGCGATCGAGACTTCGAGATTGTCGCGAACGCGATCTTGTCCGATGTACTCATTGAGCGAGCGCGGGCGCAGCCCGGCTTCGTACTGGGCGTCTTCCTCGACGCGTCCGCCGGCCACCAATCGGTCAGTCATAGGCCACAGTCAAAGGGTAAAGGACTTTGACCCGTGTTATCGCATCAGTTCCCGCAGAGTGGCCTTGAGCGCCTGCTCGAAGCTTGGCTCGCTGGTGGATGACAGCATGGAGTCGACAGCCTTCTCAGCCAGCGGCCGATGATAGCCCAGGTTCTGAAGCGCCGAGAGGACATCGTCGCGAAGCCGTTCGCCTGGAGCCGCGGACACGGGTTCTCCTGCGCCCGAGGTCACGTCCAACTGTGCCAGGCGATCTTTCAACTCGAGGATCATCCGCTCGGCCGTCTTGCGCCCAACGCCAGGAATGCCCGTCAGTCGCGCGATATCGCCCCGCTGCACCGCGCCGATAAGGTCACGCGGCTCGATGCCCGACAGCACGGCGATGGCCAGCTTGGGTCCGATCCCGCTAATCGTAATCAGCCGTTCGAACAGTTGCTGCTCGATCGTCGTCAGGAATCCGTAGAGGTGGAACGCCTCTTCGCGAACGTGCGTGTAGATGCGAAGCGCGACGTCGGCTCCTGCGTCGCCAACGTCGTAGTACGTGGACAGTGGCACATGCACTTCATAGCCCACGCCCTGGACGTCCACGATGAGCACATTTGGCTGTTTGTCGAGGACCCGTCCGCGAAGGAACGCAATCATCCGGTAGTCGGAGGACGGTACTGCCGCCAGGTCCTCGGCCGCGGCTGGCGCGATACGGCATCCTCATAGCCCGGGGCCTTCAGGTCCGCTCCCGCATAACCGGGCACCGAATGCAGATGGCAGATCGCGACGGCCAGGGCGTCGGCGGCGTCGTGCGGCGACGGCGGCTGATCGAGGCCCAGCAACAGCTTGATCATCTGCTGCACCTGGTGCTTTTCAGCGCGGCCGTAGCCGACGACGGCACGCTTGATCTCCGCCGGCGTGTACTCCACGACCGGACAACCTGCTTCGACCGCCGCAAGCATCGCCACGCCGCGCGCGTGAGCGAGCTTGAGCGCGCTGCGGACGTTGACCGCGTGAAACAGGCTTTCAATGGCGACGCAATCCGGGCCGCAACTGATCAGCAGCGCCGAGAGCTCCCGATGAATGCGCGCCAGGCGCTCGGGAAAGGCATCCCCCGCGAGGGCGCTGACGGCACCGCAGGTCACGAGGCGCATCACGCCGCCGTCCGCCTCCAGGCAGCCGTAGCCGGTGCGCTCGGAGCCAGGATCGATGCCGAAAATCCTCACGCGAGAGAGGCCTCGATCTCCTTCTCCTCCACGTCGAAGTTGGCCCAGGCGTGCTGGACGTCGTCGTTATCCTCGATGGCCTCCATCAGCTTCAGCATCTGCTGCGCTTCCCGGCCCACGAGCTTGATGTAGCTCTGCGGGACCATTGCGACCGCCGCGCTTCCGGGCTCGACGCCAAGCGCCTTGACGGCGTCGCGCACGGCCTCGAAGCGCTCGGGCGCGCACACGATTTCCCAGCCGCCCTCGTCGTCATTCATGTCGTCGGCCCCCGCGTCGAGCACCGCCGACAGAAGCTTGTCCTCGTCGATCTTGCCTTTTTCGACGAAGATCTGGCCTTTGCGGGAGAACATCCAGGCCACGCTGTTCTCGGCAGCCAGGTTTCCTGCGTGTTTGTCGAGGAGATGGCGAATCTCCCCGACCGTGCGGTTCTTGTTGTCGGTGAGCGTTTCGATTAGTAGCGCGACGCCCCCGGGGCCGTAGCCCTCGTAGGTGATTTCGTCGTACGTGACGCCGGGCTCTTCGCCCGTCCCGCGGCGAATCGCACGATCGATGTTCTCGCGAGGCATGTTGTTCGCTTTCGCGTCCGCGACAACCGTGCGCAGGCGGGGATTCATCTCGGGATCGCCGCCGCCGTGGCGCGCCGCGACCGTCAATTCCTTGATGATGCGCGTGAAAACCTTTCCGCGTTTGGCGTCGGCGGCACCCTTTTTATGCTTGATCGTGGCCCACTTGGAATGGCCTGACATGCGAAAACTCCAGATAAATTGGGGAAAGTAAGCACGATTCTACCAGATCGCCTGCGTCGTCGGACCGCTCGATCTATCGTCGACGGGCGAGGATGATCCAGGCCTCGGCCCCGGAATGCCACGGACCGCCGCGATAGTCGCCGAGGAGTGCGGTGATCTCGAAGCCGGCCTTCTCGAGCCGGCGGGCCATCTGGGGCACCGAAAGCGTCCTGAACGTGAGCGCAAAGCGCCGCGAGCGGCGCTGATGCCCGCGTCGTTCGGTGAACTCCTGGTCGAAGATCGTGAGGTGCCTCGCACGATCCTGCCGTACGGTTTCCACGAGCGTGATGTGCGCGCCTCCGCGACGATGCCTCCACCCCTTGAGGCTGACGCGCTTCTGATACTCGCCCCAGGAGGGCAGGTCCGCCACGAGTTCGACGCCGAAGGCCGCCCCGTGACGGAGCACGCGGCGCACCGAGTCCAGGGTGGCGGCCAGGTCCCGTTCGCGCAGGAGCGACTGCAGCACGCCGTAGGGAGCCATCGCCATCGCAAGAGCGGCATCTGGAAACGGCGCGGCCCGGATGTCGCCACGGACCAACCCCACCTGTCTCGTGAGGCGTGCGCGCGCCACCCGCCGCCGCGCCAAGGCCAGCATCGGATACGAGCGATCGATGCCGACCAGCCGCACGCCGGCACGACCGAGGGGCACGGCGAGGCGGCCCGTGCCGCACCCGAGCTCGAGCACCGGGCCGCCAGCCGCCAGAGCAGCGGCGCGCCAGAAGGGCACGTCGCGGCGGCCGAGCGTCCGCGCGTTCTCCCAGTCGTAGAACGGGGCGTACTCGTCCCAGCCGGCGTAGCCTTCGCTACCTGGTTTCTTGGCCAACAGTGGGGAATGGTGCGCGTGAGTCAATCAGAAACCGCCAGTTCCCCTGGCACGATCGGCCGGGTGCGCGGCAGGAGTCCGAGGCGCGACAGGCGGCCGACGTAGGTGAGGATGCCGACGAAGATCGCCAGCTTCGCTATATCGCCCGCGCGGGTCGCCGGCAGGACCTTCCACATCGTCCAGAGCACCGGCTGGGCGATCGTCACGGCCCAGACCGACCCATAGAAGTACCGCCGCTCGTGACCCTCTCCCTGCGTCGAGGCCTTGACGCGGGGAAGATGTCCCAGCGCGCCGAGCATCCACAGGCTGCCGGCAATCGGAAAATAGGCGAGGTCGTACATCTGCTTCAGCTGCCACTCGCCGGTCGCCACCGCGTAGGCCAGGCCCGCCGTGTTGAGGGCGGCAAACGCAACGACTTCGCCCCAGGCCGCCGTGTAACAGACGCGCCGGTACAGCGGGTTCGGCCGATCCTCGGTGAACCGGATGATGTAAGGCTTGGGCTCGCATCCCGGCAGGCGGCCCCGCAACCCCGCCACCGCTGTGGCACACAGCACCACGACCAACCAGGCGAGTGTGCGCCGGTCGAAGCCGCGCTCGAAGAGATCGAACGTCAGCGGCCCCGGCGCGATGAAGAACACGAAGATCCAGATCGGCCAGTGCAGAACGCGGTAGTACCCCTTGTTCCGATGGCGGATCGTTCGCTCGGTGTCGCGCTCGACATACCGCGCATCGGTGCGAGTGTTCTCGTCTGGCATGATCGCGCCGGATCATTCTACGCGGAGGCTCGACGCCAGAGGCAAGAAGAGCCCGTCGCGATCCGTCACGACGGGCTCTGTGTCCGCCACAGCATCGCGCAGCGCCTGCCCACCGCGGAAGGCGCAGCGGCCTCGTCCCGCGGGGTAGGACTTCGTGCGAGATTGAGAGGTCCATCGGTGACCGTACGTAGAAAAGCCCGCTCATCGTGCGATGACGCGGGCTCATTGAAAAATTAATCACGGCAGCGACCTACTCTCTATATAAAATAAAAATAACGTTTAAAATATGACATTTAAGGCAGTGTTGTCCATGTTTTGTCCATAAATAACGCTAAGCGACCTATTTACGGTCGCTTACGAGCTTTGTCAAGATTCACCCTGTTTGGACACGTCCAGATCCACCCACCAGAAACCCTAGGAGCGTCCCAGAGCGACGAACGGGAAGCTTCACGAGCTATTCCCTACCCTGAGCCAGCCTACGCGTTTCTGGAACTGCTGAGAGTCCGGAAACAAGTGCTGATCGAGATCGAGATCCCGTAGTCCTGCCTGACCTGTACTGCAATCTCAGCGTAGGATTTCCCCGACGCCTTCCATTCACGCATCGCTTTGGTTGCCTGGTCCCAGTTGTCGTTGCGCACGAGCCGCTTGTCTCGCGTCACGCGGTACCCGACTGGAGTCTTGCCACCAGTGAAACGACCAGCATCGCGGAGATGATTCTTCACGTCCCGGACGCGTTCACTAATGCGACTCTTCTCCATTTCCGCAACCGCCGCGAGGATGGAAAATACCAGCTTCGCAACCCCGTTTCCTGTCACATCTCCTCCAACATCTATCAGGTGCAGATGGATACCCCGCTTTGCCAACTGCTCCACAACGACCAGCGCGTCCGACGCTGAGCGAAACATTCTGTCCAGCTTCGTTGCGATGATGATGTCGCCCGCCTGTGCTGCTTTCATCAGTACTGCGCCTCTGGGACGCTTCTCCAGCGACTTGCCGCCTGATACGCCTGCCTCCACGAACATTTCGTCTACGAAGACGCCGATGCTCTGAGCGTACCCACTGATACGCTGTTCCTGATCCCCGAGCGATGAGCCCTGTTGTACCTGTCTGTCAGTGCTGACTCGCGCGTACCCGTAGACCCTCCGGATGCGCTTCTCTACCGTCGTACCATTCCTCGCTTCGCTCTCGTATGTCATTGTAGATATATAATGACATACTGTTTATGGTCTGTCAATGTATTTCATTGCTATGCCAATGAAACCTATAGATGCTTTATTTTCAATGTGTTACTGCATTTATTATCCGCCATTGACCACGTAATACACGACATCTAAGTAGATGTGTGGAGAGCGACCCTGAGTCCGACCACGACCGCGTCCGGAAGAAACCAGCATCACCTGATGATGTCCGAGGTGTACAGATGGAAACGAACAAAAAGCAAATCTACAACGGATGGTTGAATTGGTTGAAAGAACGACACGAAGCCGACCAGGACTGCAACTGGTTCTGGTTCTCACTCAACCCGCACAAGCCCTCGGAGTTCGCTACTGACCAGATAGTCCAGCGATGGATGCGAGAGTCTTGTGAAGCCGTGACCTCGAGGTGCGATGTCGCATTCTCGCGAAACAACCAGAGACGGTACCCCGTAGCGAAAGCAGTCAGAATGCTGCTCTTGCCCGCCACGAAGAACGACACATTCCACGCGCATGGTTGGGGATGCCTACCGAGAATGACGACGATCCGCCGACGCGCGATCTTCGACAAAAAAACACGCCGGATCATCGCGATGCCAGAGAACCTCGCGCTGCTCGTTGACGAGATCAACGCACGACCGCCGCTTCAGTCCGTGAACCTCCACATCTTCAATGACGGACAGCGCGTGATCCCGGAAACGCAAGAGAGCCTTGCGAAACACATCGGGTATCTCCGTCCAAGCGGAATAGAGCAACGAGAATGGATAAGACTGCTCGCTCAGCCTCACTGGACCTGGAAGCAGCAAAACTGGACCCGCGCTGCCCGTACCAACGGAGGTTGATGATGATGCGACGTCCCCCCCGAATTGAGTAGCACCCGGGTTTAGAGTCCGAGCTCACGAGAAGGGAGATCGGACGTGAAGCAACGATTCAGCGAGGCGCAGATCATCGGGTTCCTGCGGGAGTCCGAAGCGGGCCTGCCGGTGAAGGACCTGTGCCGCCGGCACGGGTTCTCGGAGGCCAGTTACTACCTCTGGCGGAATAAGTTCGGCGGGATGACCGTCTCGGACGCGAAACGCCTGAAGGAGCTGATTGCCGAGAATACGCGGCTGAAGAAGCTGCTGGCCGAGTCCGTGCTGGACAACGAGGTGACGCGCGATGCGTTGCGAAAAAAGTGGTGACCGCCCCAGCCCGACGGGTGCTGGTGCGGGATATGACCGCGCAGGGGGTGAGCGAGCGGCGCGCGCTCGCGCTGGTGCACATGAGTGCCTCGTCGCTGCGATACACCCCGGCGCCGGATACTAACGCGGCGTTGCGAGCCCGCATCGTGACCTTAGCGCACCGGCACCGTCGCTACGGTGCCGGGATGATCTACCTCAAGCTGCGGCAGGCGGGAACACGGGTCAACCACAAGCGGGTGGAGCGCCTGTATACCGAGGCTAGGCTGCAGGTACGTCGGCGGCGACGCAAGAAGATCCCGGTGGCGGACCGCCAGCCCCTGGTACGCCCCCAGGCGCCGAACGAGGTCTGGTCTGCCGACTTCGTCTTCGACCGCACGGCCGAGGGACGGGTGGTGAAGTGCCTGACCGTCGTCGATGACGCGACCACCGAAGCGGTGGCCATCGTGCCGGCCCGCGCGTTCGGTGGGCTGCCGGTCACCCGCGTGCTCGATCAACTCGCGCTCAAGCGCGGCCTGCCGCGTATCTTGCGCACCGACAACGGGAAGGAGTTCTGCGGGCGCGCCATGCTGACATGGGCCCATACGCACGGCGTCACGTTGCGCCTGATCGAGCCGGGCAAGCCGAATCAGAACGCCTATATCGAATCGTTCAACGGCCGGTTCCGCGACGAGTGCCTCAACGAGCACTGGTTCACGAGTCTGGTCCATACCCAGGTCCTCGTCGAGGCCTGGCGACGCGAGTACAACGAGGAGCGGCCGAAGAAGGGACTGGGCGGGCTCACGCCCGCCCAGTCCTCGGTGGACGGCTGAAAACCGGCAATTTATCGACAGGGCAAAACCGGCAATTTCCGCCGGCTGACCGAGACAGGTGAGTTCTACTTCGTTGCGTCCTCGATGCGCAAGTCGGTGTGGATCTTCGTCCGCCAGCTCCGGGGCCCGCACTTGAGCACGTGGGCGTGGTGGAGCAACCGATCGAGCAAGGCGGTGACGGCGGCCGTATCGCCGAGGAGCTTGCCCCAATCATCCACCGGTCGGTTCGACGTGAGGAGCGTGGACGCCCGCTCATAGCGGCGCATGATCACCTCGAGCAGGTCCTCCGCCGCCGTGTGCGGGAGCTTGCGCATCCCGAGGTCATCGATGATGAGCAGCGGGACGGCGGTCAGGTCCGCGAAGAAGGTCTTACGGGTGCCATCAAGCGTGGCATCCGCCAGCTCCTCGAGCAGCGTATGGGCTTCGCGATAGAGCACGCGATGGCCCTGATGGATCGCCGCATGGCCCATCGCTTGGGCGAGATGACTCTTGCCGGTGCCGGGTGGACCGAGAAACAGCACGTCCTCGCGCTGGAGAATGAAGCGCCCCGTCGCGAGCTCATGGATGAGCGCGCGATTCATCTTCTTGTTGAAATCCAGGTCAAAGCTGTCGAGGGATCGGTCGGCATCGCGGAAGCGGGCCTGCTGCAGGCGACGGGTGATGAGCCGGTCCTGCCGCCGGACCAGCTCATCGCTGACGAGCGCCGAGACGAGATCGATGGGGGTCTGCTTCTCGGATTGGGCCTGCCGTAAGCGCGCTTCGAGGACATCGGCCATGCCGGACAGACGGAGCTTCCGGAGGGCGTGATCGAGTTCGACGAGATTCATGCAGGGTCTCCTGTCTGGCGATCGATGAGATCGCGATAGAGGGTGAGCTGGCGGATGAGTGGGTCGACTTGCTTGAGCGTGAGCGGCGCCGACGGGTGCCGTTCGAGATAGCGGCGCACAAAGCGGTAGCTCGGCACCTGCAACTCCAGCGCGGCCTTGGCGGCGTCATCGACCGCCGCCGGCCCGTATTTTTTCGCCAGGGCGAGGACGCCGAGGATACGCCGCACGCTGGCGGCGCCCTCGTGCTCGTGGATGTAGGTACACACCATGTGGAGATGCGCGCCGGCGTGGCGAGCCCGCGCGAGGAGCGCCACCGTGGAGGCGGGCGTGCGCGCCGGCCGGTCCGTCTCGGCGATGCGATGCCACCCGCGCGGCGCCCGGATGTGCTCGCGCAGCAGCTGGCCGGTCTTTGGATGGAGCAGCCGGACGTGGAGATCCGTCCACTGCACCTGGACGCGCTGGCCGATCCAGCCGGGCGGCGTCGAGTAGTATGCGGCCTCGACTTCCACGCAGCCATCGAGGTGCACCGTGCGGACGCCGAAGCGGTAGTAGCGAAACGGTTCGACCGGCAAGACCTGTAAGGCCGGCCGCTCCTCCGCAAACATCGCCGCCACTTGCCGCTTCGTGGTGCCGTGGATGCGCGTATCCGCCCAGTGCGCATCCCAGCGATCCAGATAGGTCTGGGCCTGCTCGAGCGTCTCGAAGCGCTGGCCGTGGAGCGGCGTCTTCTGCGTGTGGCCAATGCCCGATTCGACCTTGCCCTTGCGATCGGGATCGCCCACGCGACACGGGAGCCCCACGACGCCGTAGTGCGCGAGCACATCGCGATACAGCGGATTGAGCGCGGGCTCGTAGATGTCGGGCGTGAGCACGCCCTCTTTGAGGTTATCGAGGACCACGAGACGCGGCGTCCCGCCCACGCGGCGAAACGCCCGCTCGTGCAGCTCGGCCCAGGCCTGCGCGCTCGATTGCCAGACCAGCAGCCGGACCGCTTTGCGGGAGTAGCCGAGCGTCAGGACGAAGAGGCGCGTACGTCGATACTTGCCCGTCGCCGGATGGCGGACCATCGGCCCGTCGCCGTAGTCGACCTGGGCTTCCTCCCCGGGCGCCGTCGTGATGACGACGCGCGCCTCCACGGGCGCGGCGCCGCGCAGGTGGCGCACGAAGCGTCGGACGCTGGCGTAGCGGGCGGTGAAGCCGTCCTCCACCAGGTCCTGCCAAATCGCCATCGCATTGCGCCCGAGCGTGAGGGCCGCTTCGATGCGCTCGCGATGTGGCTCACACGCACTCGCCTGGGGCGCCCGCGGCGGCGGAGAGTCGGTGGACACCCCCGCAGGGGAAATAGCCGGTTTTGCCAGCGGGTCGGTGGACACCTCCCGGGAAATGGCCGCTTTTGCCGGCCCTTCGCCAGGGCGCCCGCGGCCGCGCACCGACAGCCCCGCCGCGCGCAAGTAGCGGGCGGCGGTTTCGCGGCGCACGGCCGCGGCCTCGGCGTTTGGGCTGACCGGCCAGCCCAAACGCCCCAGCGCCAGAATCTGCTGCTGCTTCTCGTAGTCCAAGACGTTGCTCATCCGGGCCAGGGACTACACGCCCCGGACCCTCGTCAACGTCTCGGTCGCCGTCAGCTAATTGTCGGTTTTGAAGTGTCGATTAATTGCCGCTTTTGGGTGTCCACCGAGGCCCAGTACGCCAAGCGGCTGGTCGCGGAACGCAGTACAGTCACCGCCGGACTCTAAACCGAAGTGCTACTGAAGACCGGGGGACGTCGCCGGTGGGGTGGTAATACACCGTCGACCGCGCCACATCGAGCAGCTCGCAGCGTCGGGTGACGGTCAACGGGTGGTCAGCTTGAATCATCGCTCGGCGCTCGCTCACCGGTCTCGACCGAGCGCTTTGGACAAAAAATCCTTCTCCATCGTCAGCTGACCAATCTTGGCGTGGAGCTGCTGGGTCTCCTGCTCGGAATGCTCAGCCTCGACCGCACCGGCGCCGAACACATGCTCGGCATCCGCCACCAGCTTCTTCTTCCAGTCCTGGATCTGATTCGGGTGCACCTCGAACTGCTCGGCGAGATCGGCCAAGGTACGCTCTCCTCGCACTGCGGCCAACGCGACCTTGGCTTTAAACACTGGTGAATGATTTCGTCGTTTCCTCTTCGTCATCTTCTGCCCCTCTCATCTTGACGGGAATGTGACACAGAAGATTCCACTTAACGATGTCGATCAGCTGTCCAGCCGATAGGGTCCACCTCTCATATCCCTCGAATGGATTCTCAAACTCCTTGAACGAAATCCCGCGTTGATCAACTCCGCTTCTGCCCAGCGTCAAAAGATACTTCGTGAGATCAACGTACGCTGACAAGCGCTCATCCCGTAGCCACTTCTGGTGTTCACGTCCATGTCTGATGCGCTCATGCCAGATATCTAGCAGCCTGCTCAGGACTGTGCCGATCCCTAGTCCAGTCCCTAGTACAGCTACTATTTCAATCCAGTTCATACCTATCCTTGGTCTTCTGTCGCCCACGGACCGCCCGTGGGACAGGGAACTACGTCTTCTTCTTCTCGGTGGATCCTCCTGCAACTCGCGCAGCACTCGTCTCCGGATGAAGCTGGTCGTAGAAGGTCTGGATCTGGACGATGCTCGTACGACACCACTTTCGAAGATCGTTCAATGAGACGGTTGGGTTCTTCGTCAAACGTAGATTGATCCCGGTCACACGGAGGGACTTCGTGTTGCGCGTCATTCCAGACGCGGGATCGGTGTAAAGGTTCAGCGACTTCAACAGTTCGCGGAACCCTGCTTCGTGGTTGTAGCGGAAGAGCGTCGCATCGGGAGGATCATCTTCTCGACGTGCGCGAAGCCGATCAAACGCAACCACACCACCCATCAGCACCCAGCCATCTTCACGTTGTCCTCCCCGCGAGTGTTTTCCCAACACTTTGACGTGGATCGCGACTTCATCGGTGTTTTCGGGAGTGGTGAGAACGGTTTCCGAGCAATCCATCCAGCGCAACGAATATGCTTCCCCGGTCCGCAGTGCACCCCCACACGCGATCAGAATGAAATAGTAGAGTTCCCACGCTTTCTCAGGATCGACTTTACGTCCCCTTGTCCGCTCGCGTTCTTGCCGGTCGCGACGTTGCTCTGTCGATCTCGCGTCCGTAAGAGCTTTTCGCGTGACCCGCCTCCACTGTTTCAGAGAGAGTGTCGGACGACCTTGCTTCACGACTGCAAATCGTCCTTTGCGCTTCGGAGCGGGAGGAATGACGATTTTGAGACCTTTTCGTTCCTGTCCCCATCGGAGCACCTGTCGGATGAACGTGATGTCTTTGTCAATCGTGTTCGCGGTGATCGGTTCCCCGTAACGGTTCGTCGCTGCTGCTCGCGTGTTGCGGATGTCCTCTAACCGATCCAGCGTGACTTGGGAGACACGCACATCCGTGAAGAACGGTTCCAGCACGCTCCACTTCTTTGCGTAGTTTTCGTGCTGTCCCGTGGAGACGCTTGCCTTGACGGTAGGATCGGTGAGGAAGTCACGAATGACATCTCCGAAAAGCGGTTCGTGAAGCTGCACTCCACGACGGATGCGCTCGCGTAAGTCCAAATACCACTCTTCTGCAACTTGCGACGCTCCACGGACCGTCGTCTCCATCGTGCGGATCTTGACGTAGCGTCCTTGGAGATACGCGCGCGCGTAAAGCATCGGGTTGCTGTTGTGACGCAGCAGACGAACTTTCCCACCGAGGAGAGTTTTTGCAATGGTCGTGCGCTGTGGAGTACGGGACCCGCGATTGGGTTTGGATTGTCCAAACCCAGTTGTCATTTTGTCCATTTTCGCTCCCCCGCACACGCATTCAGAGATGTGCAACGGTTAAGCGTATTGTTGTCCAGTTTTGTCCAGTCCGAAACCGGATGTAAATCAACGCGGACCGTCAAGAGAGAGAGGACGCTAAACTACTTAAAACAAACGAAAAACCCCGATGATCCATTTGGAACATCGGGGTTTTTTAAAAACAATCCCGGCAGCGACCTACTCTCCCACACACCTGCGCATGCAGTACCATCGGCGGTGGCAGTCTTAACTTCCGTGTTCGGAATGGGAACGGGTGTGACTCTGCCCCTATGACCACCGGGAAATTGGTTGTCCGGGGTCCGGCAGGGCGGAGCGCAGCTCTCAGCCACGCCTCATCGCCTTGCCGATCGTCCCGAACTATCTGTCGGAACCCACCTCCCTGTTCCGACAGATAGTTCGCGCTATCTACCGGAACACCCGTGGCGGCGTTCCTTGGATTCGGAACCCGCCTCCCTGTTCCGACAGATAGTTCGCGCTATCTACCGGAACACCCGTGGCGGTGTTCCTTAATTCTACCGGAACGCCTTGGCGGCGTTCCTTGGATCCTGTCAAAGAACGGACAACTGAATACCCTGCAAACGGTAGTTCAAATCGACCACATCTCGCAACGCGAAGCCGCAGACCTCTTCAGATCCACGGACAAAGAGAGTAATGGTCAAGCCGCACGGCTTATTAGTACCAGTTAGCTTAACGCCTCGCAGCGCTTACACACCTGGCCTATCAACCTGGTCGTCTACCAGGAGCCTTCAGAGGTCTTGCGACCTGGGAGATCTCATCTTGTGGAGGGTTTCACGCTTAGATGCCTTCAGCATTTCTCCCATCCGGACGTAGCTACTCGGCGCTGCCGCTGGCGCGACAACCGATACACTAGAGGTCCGTCCAACCCGGTCCTCTCGTACTAAGGTCAGCCCCACTCAAATCTCCTGCGCCCATCACAGATAGAGACCGAACTGTCTCGCGACGTTCTAAACCCAGCTCACGTACCGCTTTAACCGGCGAACAGCCGGACCCTTGGAACCTGCTACAGCTCCAGGATGCGATGAGCCGACATCGAGGTGCCAAACCCTAGCGTCGATGTGAACTCTTGGCTAGGATCAGCCTGTTATCCCCGGCGTACCTTTTATCCGTTGAGCGATGGCCCTTCCATGCGGAACCACCGGATCACTAAGTCCTGGTTTCCCACCTGCTCGACTTGTAGGTCTCGCAGTTAAGCTCGCTTATGCCTTTGCACTCTATGGCTGATTTCCAAACAGCCTGAGCGAACCTTCGAGCGCCTCCGTTACAGTTTAGGAGGCGACCGCCCCAGTCAAACTACCCACCTAGCAGTGTCCCTGATCTGGATAACAGAACTAGGTTAGAACGCCAGAGCAGTAAGGGTGGTATCTCACCGTTGGCTCCCCCGAGTCCGAAAACCCGAGTTCAAAGCCTCCCACCTATCCTGCGCATACTGCGCCAGCATTCACTACTAGGATGTAGTAAAGGTGCACGGGGTCTTTTCGTCTTGTGACGGGCAACCGGCGTCTTCACCGGTACCACAAATTCGCAGTGCTCCTCGTTGAGACAGCGCTCAGATCGTTACGCCATTCGTGCAGGTCGGAACTTACCCGACAAGGAATTTCGCTACCTTAGGACCGTTATAGTTACGGCCGCCGTTTACCGGGGCTTCAGTTCAAAGCTTCGCCTTGCGGCTAACCTCTCCCTTTAACCTTCCGGCACCGGGCAGGCGTCAGACCCTATACGTCGTATTCGACTTCGCAGAGCCCTGTGTTTTTAGTAAACAGTCGCCTGAGCCTCTTTATTGCAACTCCATGACGCTCACCGGGCAAGCCGGATCACGAGACGGAGCACCCCTTCTTCCGAAGTTACGGGGCCAATTTGCCGAGTTCCTAAACGAGGGATCACACTTGCGCCTGAGGATTTTCTCCTCGCCTACCTGTGTCGGTTTGCGGTACGGGTACCCACTCCACTCCTTAGAGGCTTTTCTCGGCAGCGTGGCGTCACCGGCTTTATGAGCCTTGCGGCTCTCGCTCCGGCACCTCAGGATTGACGACCCACCGGATTTGCCTGGCGGATCTCCCTACGTGCCTCAACCCACACAACCAATCGTGGGCCTGGCTAGCCTCCTGCGTCCCCCCATCGTAATAACGTGGAATAGGTAGTTCCGGAATGTTAACCGGATGTGCATCCGCTACGCCTTTCGGCCTCGCGTTAGCTCCCGACTGACCCTGAGCGGACGAACCTACCTCAGGAAACCTTAGGCTTACGGCGGGAAAGATTCTCACTTTCCTTATCGCTACTTATGCCGGCAGGGTCACTTCTCTCCGCTCCACCAGTTCTTACGATCTGGCTTCACAGCAGAAGAGAACGCTCCTCTACCAATGTACAGTCCCGCAGGACTGTGTATTCTACGGCTTCGGTGGTGTGCTTGAGCCCCGTTATATTGTCGGCCCAAAGCCGCTTGACCAGTGAGCTATTACGCTTTCTTTAAAGGATGGCTGCTTCTAAGCCAACCTCCTGGTTGTCTAAGCGTCTTCAGATCCTTTACCACTTAGCACACACTTAGGGACCTTAGCCGGTAGTCTGGGCTGTTTCCCTTTCGACGATGAAGCTTAGCCCCCACCGTCTCACTCCCGGGCTACGTGTCGCTGGCATTCGCAGTTTGATTGGATTCAGTAAGCTGGTAAGCCCCTTAGTCCATTCAGTTCTCTACCACCAGCGCCGACCACCCGAGGCTGCCCCTAAAGGCATTTCGAGGAGAACGGGCAATCACGAGGTTTGATTAGCCTTTCACCCCTACCCTCAGCTCATCCAAGCTGTTTTCAACCAACAATGGTTCGGGCCTCCATACGGTGTTACCCGTACTTCACCCTGGCCAAGGGTAGATCACCTCGCTTCGCGTCTATTCCCAGCGACTAAACGCCCATTTCGGACTCGCTTTCGCTGCGGCTCGCTTTAGCTTAACCTCGCCACTGAGAATAACTAGCCGGCTCATTATGCAAAAGGCACGCGGTCAGGCATTCCGGACCGAAGTCCGGCATAGCCCTCCCACTGCTTGTAGGCATACGGTTTCAGGAACTATTTCACTCCCCTCACAGGGGTGCTTTTCACCTTTCCCTCACGGTACTGGTTCACTATCGGTCGCTAGAGAGTATTTAGCCTTACGAGATGGTCCTCGCAGATTCCCACGGGATTCCACGTGTCCCGCGGTACTCAGGTACCTGTCC
>CBDHFM010000030.1:0-3235000 GCA_965262505.1 Vicinamibacterales bacterium | reverse complement strand
CTTCAAACGCCAGGTCTTGCGATCCCCGGCTTTGATCTCCACTCGTTCAAGAGCAGGATGTTATGCGGTATTAGCGTCCCTTTCGAGACGTTATCCCCCATTCGAAGATAGGTCACCCACGTGTTACTCACCCGTTCGCCACTCAACTGAGACCGAAGCCTCAGTCGCGTTCGACTTGCATGTGTTAGGCACGCCGCCAGCGTTGATTCTGAGCCAGGATCAAACTCTCATGTTAAGCTTGCTGTCTCTACCCTTTCGGGCGAGGGCAACTGATTAACGCGAGCGCTGATGACTTAGCTCTTGCGTTGTTTGTACTTCGTGTTGGTGGATGGTTCATCCGCCTCCGCGCTTGCGCGCTTCGACGAATGCCACCCGCTGACACTCGACGGGCTGTTCGAGATCACGCATCGCTGCGCTCCCTCAAACGCTTGTTGTGCTTGCACGCACTATCTAGTTTTCAAAGAACCGGAAGCAGCCCTGGACTCGACGTCTCCGCCCAGTCGCCTCGCCGCATTCCCCTCCGACTGGACGTCTCCGCCCGCCATTAGGGGAACCTTGTAAGGTTACTACCAGCCGTCCAGCCTGTCAACCCGCTTTTGCGCCTGACGCGACCGGGTGCCATCTACCGGAACGCCTTGGCGCCGTTCCTCGCGGCGGGAGAATCTAGATTAGGGCATCGCCTGCCTTGCGGTGGAGACATCGAGACCGATCAATCAGAGCCGGCCGGTGGACGCTCGTCGCCTCACGTCAGGCGAACCCTCGAAGGATGCGGTCGCCCACCCCTGGATGTCAACTCCCGACGATACGAATGAGAAAATTGTCGCGCTTGCCCTTGCGCACGACGAACAACTGACCTTCAACCGCGTCGTCCGGACGCAGGCGCAACTTCTCATCGGTGATCCGGCGGCCGTTCACGTAGATGCCTCCGCTTCGGATGAGCCGCGTCGCCTCGCCTTTCGACGGAGTGACACCCGAGGCGGCGAGCAGCTCAACAATCAGCCAGCCGTCCAAGGAGTGTGCCGTCGTTGACGACGGCACACTTGGAAAGACCTGGAGCAACTGGCTGACCGACATGGCCGAAATATCGCCGCTGAAGAGCGTCTGCGCCGCCGCTTCGGCCTCCCGCACCGCTGCCTTGCCGTGTACCAGGCTCGTGACCTGCCGCGCGAGCTCGCGCTGCGCGTGACGGCGTTCCGGCTCGCGCGCCGTCGCCGCCTCGAGTGCCGCGATCTGCTCCTGCGGCAGGTACGTGAAGAACTTGAGGTACTTGACGGCATCGCGGTCATCGGCGTTCAACCAGAACTGAAAAAACTCGTACGGTGTAGTGCGACGGGGATCGAGCCAGATAGTACCAGCCTCTGTTTTTCCGAATTTCGTGCCTGAGGCTGTCTCGACCAGCGGAAGTACCAAGCCGTGAGCCTTCACGTTCCTCACGCGGCGAATAAGGTCCATTCCGGCTGTGATGTTCCCCCACTGATCGCTGCCTCCCACCTGGAGCGTGCAATCGAAGCGATCGTACAGGACAAGAAAATCGTAGGACTGCAACAACAGATAGCTGAACTCCGTGTACGAGATTCCCTCCTGGCCTTCGAGTCTTCGCTTTACGGATTCCTTTGAGAGTATTGAATTGACCGTGAAATGCTTACCGACATCGCGCATGAACTGGATGGCAGTCAACTTCTTTAGCCACTTGGCATTGTCGGCGAAACGTAACGTTCCCGACTCGATACCGACCGTGGTTTTCTGCAGCCGTACTTGGCCGTCAGCCGAGGCCAGGATTGCTCGGAGCTGCTTGCGCACCGCAACCGTGTTCGCTTGGACCTTTTCGTGATCCAGCAGCAGGCGTTCGCCAGCCTTCCCGCTTGGGTCTCCGATGAGCCCGGTGCCGCCGCCGACCAACGCGACAACGGAGTGACCACAATGACGCAATCGAGCTAGAGCCAAGATCGGGAGAAGCGAACCCACGTGCAAGCTTGACGCGGTCGGATCAAAGCCGATATAGGCCGTGACCTTTTCTCGTGCTAGAACTTTCTGCGTACCTTCGCTAGCCCCGTAAACGAGCCCGCGCCACTCCAATTCGCTATACAGGTCCATCAGCCGCTACTATAAACCCGGGGCTATGCTGATCAGCCGCCGCGCGGCGATTAAGGGGATGCTCGTCACGACCGTCGGCGCGGTCACGGGCGCAGCCACGTATGGCGTCGCCTTCGAACGGCACCAGATCGGCGTGACCCACGCCTCTCTCCCGATCTCCGGGCTGCCGCCGGCGCTCGACGGCCTGCGAATCGGGTTCCTGACGGACGTTCACCACAGTCGGACGGTTCCGGCCGGCGATGTGACCCACGCGGTGAACCTGGTGATGGCCGAGCACCCGGACCTTGTCGTCCTCGGTGGCGACTACGTGAGCTTCGCCGATCGCGCGTTCATGGGTCCGGTCGCGGAACTGCTGGCGCCCCTCCGGGCGCCACATGGCGTCTTCGCCGTTCTCGGCAACCACGATGACGACCGCGACATGCCCGCTGCCCTGTCCGAGCGCCACATCGAGGTGCTGGAAGATGCGCGGACCCGGCTCGAGGTGCGGGGCGAGAAGCTGGAGCTGGCAGGTGTGCGTTTCTGGACGCGCGGTCCACAGAACATCGCGCGCGTGCTTGGTGAAACGGCGGATCCCGTGATCCTCCTCGCGCATGATCCACGGCGGCTCACCGAAGCGTCCGCGCTAAACGTGTCCGCGGTGCTCTCCGGCCATACTCACGGCGGACAGGTGGTCCTTCCCGGAGTCGGCGCGCTCGCCGGCCGCCGGTTCCCGGTCCTGGCGGGCCTGGGATCGAGAGAGAACACCTCAATCTTCGTCAGCCGCGGGATCGGGACGGTCTACGTTCCCGTGCGGATCAATTGCCCACCCGAAGTGGCGATTATCACGCTGAAGCAGCGTTCCCAGATCTGACGAAACGCCGGCCTTCAACCCGCCACCCTCCGTCCAGGAGCGTTCCTACCGCCTCCGCGTACGCTCGATGCTCCTCGGCAAGAATTCGGGCGGTCAGCGTGTCGGGTGTATCGCCGCCCATGACCGGTACGGTCCGCTGGATGACAATTGGCCCGTTGTCGAGCTCCGCGGTCACCAGATGAACGGTGACGCCGGTGACCGTCACGCCGTGCTCGAGCGCCTGGCGCGGCGCGTCGACGCCTGGGAAGGCCGGCAGCAGGGACGGATGGACATTGAGGATGGCGTTGGGGAACGCCTCGAGCAACGGCGCCCCAATCAGTCGCATGTAGCCGGCAAGGCAAACCAGGCCGACATCTCGCGCGCGCAGTTCGCGGGCCACCGCGCGGTCGTGCTCATCACGAGACGATGAGGCACGATGGTCAAGGCAGAGCGCCTCGATGCCGGCACGTCGCGCGCGTTCGAGGCCGTTCGCGTCGGCTCGATTGGAAATAACGACCGCGATCGTGGCGTCGAGGCGTCCGTCACGAGTGGCATCGATGAGCGCCTGAAGGTTGCTGCCGCGCCCGGAGATCAGGACGCCCAGGCGGCGGTTCACGAGAGATTGACGTAGGTGACCGAAGGCGCCTCACCGGCCACTATGTCACCGACGACCCGCGCGTCGCGGCCCCCACGAGCCGCCAGTTCCTCAAGAAGTTGCTCCGCCGTGTCACGCGCGGTCACAATCACCAGCCCGAGGCCCATGTTGAAGGTACGCATCATGTCGTCGATGGGGACATGGCCCTTCTGCTGCAGCCATCGGAAGATCGGGGGCACCTCCCACGCAGCGGCATCAATCGCCGCCGCCGTGCCGTGCGGGAGCACACGCGGCAGGTTATCTGTAATACCACCGCCGGTGATGTGTGCCAGCGCCTTGATACGGCCGCCGTCGAGGAGCGGCCGCACCAGCGATAGGTAGGAGCGATGCGGTTCCATGAGCGCTTCACCGAGCGTGCGCCCGAGTTCCGTCACGTGGGTATCGACCTGAAGGCCCAGTTGATCAAACGCGATCCGCCGAGCCAGTGAGAATCCGTTCGTGTGAAGACCTGATGAAGGCACGCCGACGAGCACGTCGCCCACAGCCACTCTCTTGCCCGTGATCAGCTTCTCGCGGTCGACGACCCCGACGATAAACCCCGCCAGATCGTACTCGTCTTCGGTGTAGAAACCGGGCATCTCCGCAGTTTCACCGCCCAGCAGCGCGCACCCGCTGTCACGGCATGCGGCCGCGATCCCCCCCACCACGCTCTCCGCCACGTCCGGTGACAACCGCCCAGTCGCCAGATAGTCGAGGAAAAACAGCGGCTCCGCGCCCTGCATCAGGATGTCATTGACGCAGTGGTTGACGAGATCCGCGCCCACGGTGTCATGGCGCCCCGTCAGGAACGCGATTTTCAGCTTCGTGCCAACGCCGTCGGCGCTCGCGACGAGGACGGGTTCGCGGAACCGGCCGGCCTCGAACCGGAACAGCCCACCGAAGGATCCGATGTCGGACAGCACCCCGGCCGTGAACGTCGAGCGTGCGAGCGCGCGAACCCGCCGCACCGTCTCAGTGCCGGCATCGATATCGACGCCGGCGCTCTTATAGTCCATGCTCAGAATACCAGCTCGTCGGCAGCCGGGCGGTCAACGCTCGCGTCGCCGAGCCTTCTACGGCGTCCCAGCACGCCCACCGCGACGGCGACCGCACCACGAAAATAGTCCGGTCCAGAACCGGCTTCAGTGCCAGCTTCGGTCGCCGGCAACCGCTGGACCCGGGGGTCAGCCCGTAACGGAGTCCTTCTCCAAATCAGCGAGCGCCAGGTCCGGTGGATGCTCCGGCGCCTGCTCGGGGTTCAGCTTCAGCGCGAGTTGTAGATATGCCGCTTCGTCGCGAGGAAATGCGACCGGATACTCCCCCGTATAGCACGAGGTACAGTACTTCGAACGGCCGCCGTTGACGCCAGCGGCCAGCCCATCAAGACTTAGATACTTGACGCTGTCGGCGTCGAGATACTTGCGGATCTCCTCGAGGCTGTGGGTCGCGGCGATCAATTCCGACCGGCGCGGCGTATCGACGCCGTAGAAACAGGGGGAGATCGTCGGAGGGCAACTGATGCGCATGTGCACCTCCCGAGCGCCGGCGCCGCGCACCATGCGAACGATCTTCCGGCTCGTCGTCCCGCGAATAATCGAGTCGTCCACGAGCACCACGCGCTTGCCCTCCATGATGCTCCGCACGGGGTTCAGCTTGACCCTCACACCGAAATGGCGAATGGACTGCTGGGGCTGAATGAACGTCCGCCCGACATAGTGGTTGCGGATGAGCCCCATGCGCATCGGTATACCGGACGCTTCGGCGAACCCAACGGCCGCGCAAACACCGGAGTCGGGAATCGGCACGACCACGTCCGCGTGGGCAGGGCACTCGAGGGCGAGCCGCCTGCCAAGGCCAGTTCGGACCTCGTTGACGCTCTCACCGAAAACGTAGCTGTCAGGCCGCGCAAAGTACACGTGCTCGAACACACACTGCGATTGCGGCGCTGGCGTGAACGGCTTGATGGACTTCAGCCCCGTGGCGCTCGCAATGACCATCTCGCCCGGATCAATCTCACGAACGTAGGTGGCCCCGATCAGATCGAGGGCGCAGGATTCGGAACACATCACCCACGCCTCGCCGAGCTGACCAAGGCAAAGCGGCCGGAAGCCGTGGGGATCGCGCACGCCGATGACGCGATCCCTTGTCATCATCACGAACGAGAAAGCACCGCGCACCTGTGAAATGGCGTCGACGATCGCCGCCTCGGTCCCTTTTTCGCGGGACCGGGCGAACAGGTGGACGAGGGCCTCTGTATCGCTGTTGGTCTGAAAGATCGCGCCCTCGCGGACCAGCGCAGTGCGGAGTTCGCCAGCATTCACCAGGTTCCCGTTGTGGCCGATGGCAAACTGGCCGTGTACGCTGTCCACGACAATCGGCTGAGCGTTCAGGAGCTTGCTTTCGCCAGCCGTCGAATAGCGGACGTGCCCGATGGCAAGATTCCCGGCGAGCCTGGTCAGCGAATCCGCGTCGAAGGCCTCGTTGACATGCCCCATTGCCCTGCGGTGGCGTATCTGCACCCCATCTGAGGCGGCGATTCCCGCGCTTTCCTGACCGCGGTGCTGCAGCGCGTACAGCCCGAGATACGTGAGGTTGGCGGCCTCGGCGTGGCCGGAGATTCCGAAGACGCCGCACTCTTCGCGAAACTTGTCGAACATCAGGACAGACCCTCTTAGTGTACGGCTTTATCCACTCGCGTGCTGTGATTCGAAGAAACTCCCGATCGCGCACGACCAGAGACGCTCCGCTGCGGCAAGCGGCTCGTCCAGCAGGCCCCGCCCGGCGACCGCGACTCGGATCCGGTGCCCGCCGACACGGCCAACGGTTGTCGCGGGGACGTTCGCTTCCGCCGCGAGCGTCTGCAACTCAGCCATCCGACTCGCGGCAATGGACACGACGACGCGCGACGCCGACTCGCCGAATATCGCCGCCACGTCGCCGAATCCTGAAGTTTCCGTGTCAACTGCCGGAATATCCACCTCTGCTCCAAACCCCGTATCGAAGCAGCATTCCGCGAGGGTGACCGCGAGGCCCCCCTCGGCGCAATCGTGCGCCGAACGAATGAGGCCGTCAGACACGCCCCTGACCAGCAGCCGCTGGAGCGCCGCCTCGCGCTTGAGATCCAACTGCGGTGGAACACCCCGGACCAACCCGTGAATGACCTTGAGATATTCGCTGCCACCAAGTTCGTCCCGCGTCTCGCCGAGGAGCACGATCGCATCCCCCGCGGTGCGAAACGCGCGGCTCGCCACACTCCCGGCGTTCTCGATCAGCCCGACGACGCCAAGCACCGGCGTCGGCAGGATCGCCTTTCCGTCCGTTTCGTTATAGAGGCTGACGTTGCCCCCGGTGATCGGAATGTCGAGCGCGCGACACGCCGCCCCGATGCCTTCCACGGCGCGCGCGAACTGCCACATGATCTCCGGCCGCTCCGGGTTGCCGAAATTGAGGCAATTGGTCGCGCCAATCGGCTGCCCCCCGGCGCAGGCTACGTTTCGAGCTGCCTCGGCCACGGCCAACTGGGCGCCCGCAAAGGGGTCCAGATACACAAACCGGCTGTTGCCGTCGACCGAGAGCGCCAGCGCGCGGCACGTGCCCTTGACGCGCACCACGCCGGCACCCATTCCGGGAAACACGAGCGTGTTGGTCCGCACCATGTGGTCATACTGGCGATACACCCACCGCTTGCTGGCGACGGCTGGCGACGCCAGCAGACGCCGGAATACTTCGGGCGCTGACGGCGGCACCGCGAGGGACGTCCACGCTAGTTGCCGCGCCTCCGCGAGGTAGGCAGGCGGCGCCATCGGGCGGTTGTAGATTGGCGCCCCGTCCGTCAGCGACTCAGTGCGGATCTCCGCGACCACCTCGCCCTGGTTCTTCACGCGCAGCCGGCCGTCTGTGGTGACCTCTCCGATGCGAACCGCGTGGAGATCCCACCTCTCGAAGATGCGCTCGACGTCTCCCTCGCGCCCGCGCTTGACGACGAGGAGCATGCGCTCCTGGGATTCGGAAAGCATGATCTCGTACGGCGTCATTTCCGCTTCGCGCTGCGGAACCAGCGACACGTCGATCTCGACGCCGGCACCGCCGCGCGCCCCCATCTCGCAGGTCGAACAGGTGAGCCCAGCGGCGCCCATGTCCTGGATCCCGACCAGGGCGTCGGTCTTCATCACCTCGAGACAGGCCTCCAGAAGAAGCTTCTCCATGAAGGGATCGCCGACCTGAACGGCGGGCCGCTTCTCCGCGGATTTCTCGTCAAACTCCGCCGAGGCCATCGTGGCGCCATGGATACCGTCGCGACCCGTCTTCGTGCCGACGTAGTAGACGGGGTTGCCGGCACCGGAGGCCACACCCTTGATGATCTCGTCAGCCTTCGCGATGCCGAGACAGAAGACGTTGACGAGCGGATTACCGGCGTAGCCCTCGTCGAACCCGATTTCTCCGCCGATGGTCGGGATGCCGATGCTGTTGCCGTAGCCGCCGATCCCGGCGACAACCCCGGCGAACGTGCGGCGGACGAGAGGCTCGTGGAGCGGTCCGAACCGCAGCGAGTTCAGGAGGGCAATCGGCCGCGCGCCCATCGTGAAAATGTCGCGAATGATCCCGCCCACACCGGTGGCCGCGCCCTGGTACGGCTCGATAAACGATGGGTGGTTGTGTGACTCGATCTTGAAGACGGCGGCAAGGCCGTCGCCGATATCCACCGCGCCCGCGTTCTCACCCGGCCCCTGGAGCACGCGCTTGCCCGTCGTCGGCAGCGTCCTGAGGTGGACGCGCGAACTCTTGTAGCTGCAGTGCTCGGACCACATCACCGAAAAGATCCCGAGCTCGGTGGTCGTGGGCTCGCGCCCAAGTATCTCGAGAATGCGCTGATACTCTTCGTGCGTCAGGCCGTGCCGCTGCAGGGCCTCCTCGGCAATGGTCATCGTGCGGTAACGAAGGCTCCCTGGCCGACCGAGCTCACGACAGATTCCAGAAGGACGAGGCCGTCGGCGCTCCCGACCGCAAGCTCGCACGCGCGCTCCGGGTGCGGCATGAGGCCTACGACATTGCGCTTCTCGCTGCAGATGCCGGCGATGCTGTTGACCGAGCCGTTCGGGTTGGCTTCAGGCGAGACGGCGCCGGCATCGGTGGCGTATCGAAAAATCACCCGCCGGCTCTCTTCCAGTCGCTCGACGATATCCGGTTCCGCGTAGTAGTTGCCGTCGCCGTGCGCGATCGGCATCTTGAGCGGCTGGCCCCGGCGGCAGTTCGACGTGAATGGCGTGTCGGTCTGCTCCACCTTCACGAAGACCTGTTCGCATTGGAACTTGACGCCGCGGTTGCGGAGCATCGCCCCGGGTAGCAGGCCCGCCTCGAGGAGCACCTGAAAGCCGTTGCAGATGCCGAGCACAGGACCGCCGGCCTCCGCGAATCGGTTCACCTCCCGCATGATCGGCGAGAATCGCGCGATCGCCCCCGTGCGCAGGTAGTCGCCGTGGGCGAAGCCGCCCGGGAGAATCACCACGTCGGCGCGCCGCAGGCTCGTGTCCTTGTGCCACACGAACACCGCATTCTGACCAAGGACGTGCCTGGTGGCGTGGTACGCGTCGTGGTCGCAGTTGGATCCGGGGAACACGACGACGGCAAACTTCACGGCACAGGCTCCGCGGCCCTCGAATCGACCTCGATGCGGTAACTCTCGATCACCGGATTGGCCAGCAGCTCGTCTGCGGCTTCTGACGCCAGTCGGCGCGTTTCCTCTTCCGTCCCGGCGTCGATGTCCAATTCGAAATACTTGCCCTGGCGGACACTCTTGACGGCGGCATAACCGAGCGTATGCAGCGCGTCGGCCACAGTCGTCCCCTGCGGGTCGAACACCGACGGCTTCAGCGTTACGAAGACTCGCGCTCGCATCAGACCGTTACCTCCTGAAACACGCGCTCGAAGATGTCATCGACGTGTCGGAGCTGCTCGCCGAGATCGAAGGTGCGCTCGATGTCGGCGGGCGACAGCACCGCTGTGATATCGCTGTCGGCCACGAGCAGCGATTTGAAATCGCGTTGCTCACTGAAGGACCGCATGGCGTTGCGCTGCACCCATTCGTACGCCTGTTCGCGCGAGGCGCCGTGCCGAGCGAGCTCGAGCAGCACCGTTCCGGAGAACACCACACCGCGGGACCGCTCGAGATTCTCGCGCATCCGATCGGGATGGACGACCATGCCGGTGACAACGCGTGTGAAACGCCGCAGCATGTGGTCAAGCACGATAAAGCTGTCTGGCAGGATGACGCGTTCGACCGACGAGTGCGAGATATCGCGCTCGTGCCACAAGGCGTTGTTTTCGAGGGCTGCGCCCGCGTTGGCGCGGACGAGCCGCGCAAGGCCGACGATCTGCTCGCACCCAATCGGGTTGCGTTTGTGCGGCATCGCCGAGGAGCCCTTCTGTCCTTTGGCGAACGGCTCCTCGACCTCGCCGATTTCAGTCTTCTGGAGCCCCCGAACCTCCAGCGCGAACTTTTCGAGGGAAGAGGCCGTGATCGCAAGCGTTGCGAGAAGCTCGGCGTGACGGTCCCGCTGGATCACCTGAGATGCGACGGCGGCCGGCTCGAGACCGAGCGATCCACAGACGTCGGCCTCGACCGACGGCGGCAGGTGCGCGAACGTGCCGACTGCCCCCGAGAGCTTGCCCACAGACACGGTGTCGCGCGCGCGGTGAACGCGCGTCACACCCCTCGCGAGCTCCGCGTACCACAGCGCCAGCTTCAGCCCGAACGTCATCGGCTCGGCATGGACGCCGTGCGTCCGCCCGATCATGGCCGTGCGCCGGTGCTCGTCGGCGCGGGCCCGAACCGCGCGCTGGAGGCTGTCGAGACCGCTCAGGATCAGGTCGCAAGCGTCTCGCATCTGCAGCGCCTGCGCGGTGTCGATGACGTCAGAAGAAGTCAAGCCGAAATGGAGCCATCGCGCGGAAGGGCCGACGTGTTCGGCCACGGCGGTGGTAAACGCAATCACGTCGTGCTGGGTTACCTGCTCGATTTCCTCGATGCGGGCCACGTCGAATCGGCCGCGCTTCCTGATGTCGCGCGCCGCGTCCGGCGGGACAATCCCCGCGCGGGCCATGGCTTCGGCAGCGGCCGTTTCGACCTGCAGCCAGGCCTCGTACTTCCGCTGGTCGCTCCAGACGCGACCCATTTCCGGACTCGTGTACCGTTCAATCATCGACGCGACTGTGATCGGCTCAACCGAGAAACACCCCGCACCTATCCGAGTGACAGCCTCTCCGGCGGCAACTGCAGGCCGTTGACGGCCCCGAGCACTGTGGCCGACAGCGCACCATTCGCGAACAGATCCCGGGCCACGCGCTGCACGTCGGCGGCGCTCACCTGTTCGACCCCTCTCAGCGTCTCGTCGAGCCCTACCTGCCTGTCGAAGTAGATCTCCTGACGAGCCAGATGCGACATGCGGCTCGACGTACTCTCGAGGTTCAGCATCAGGCTGCCCTTGAGGTGATCTTTCGCCCGCCGAAGCTCTGATTCCGGCAATGTTTCGTCCTTCAAACGCCGAAGCTCTGTGATGACGACGTCAATCAGCTCCCCGACCGCGTCGTTGGCGCAGCCGGCGTAGATAGTCACCGACCCGGCGTCGCGATACGCGCTCAGGCCGCTGAACACGGCATAGGCCAGGCCGCGCTTTTCACGAACGTTCTGAAACAGTCGGGAGCTCATCGACCCGCCCAGGACGGTGTTCAGCGCGTAGCTGGCATATCGATCCTCGTGGTCTTGCTGATATCCGCTTGCGCCAAGGCACACGTGGCTCTGTTCGAGCTCCTTGTTGCGAATCAACACGTGAGGGACGACACGCGGCGGCTGGTCCGCCAACGCCTCGTTGAGGCGAGGCAATCCCTCGAACGACCGGGCCAGGAGGTCACGGACCTGGTCGTGCTCAATGTTCCCGGCGGCCGCAATGATCAGGTTCGGCGAGCTGTACGCGGTGTTGAAATAACGGCGCAGGCCGTCGGCGGAGATCGACTCGACGGTGTCCTTCGTGCCGAGAATGGGCCGTCCCAGCGGATGGTTCCGCCAGAAACCCTCGGTGAAGAGCTCATGGACGAGGTCATCCGGCGTGTCCTCGACCATTTTGATTTCCTCGGTGACCACTTTCTTCTCGCGCTCGATGTCCGCCGCATTGAACGCAGGCCGCATCACGATGTCGGACAGCACGTCGACCGCCAGTGGCAGGTGCTCGTCGAGAACCTTGATGTAATAGCTCGCGTATTCCTTGGCGGTAAACGCGTCCATCTGCCCCCCGATGGAGTCGATCGTCTGGGCGATGTCTTCAGCGCTGCGTGTTTCGGTGCCCTTGAACAGCATGTGCTCGACGAAATGGGCGATGCCGTTCAGCTCGAGCGGTTCGTGCCGGGAGCCGCGCGCGAGCCACACGCCGATGCTCACCGACCGGACATGCGGCATCCTCTCGGTGAGGAGCCGGAGACCGTTGGGAAGCACGTCGCGAATGATCGTTGCTTGAGCCACGGATGCGTTAGGGATCGTGTGGTCGCCCGGCCGCGTCCATCCTCGGGCGCGAGGCCCATGCGCTCGCTGCAAACCCTTGACAGACAGGGAATTAGAAGAACCGGTCGATCATAGCATGGAAGCCCTTCACCGCGATCGAAGAAACGAGACGGGCGCGCGCCGTTTGCTACAATCCAGTGCTCGCATCTCTCTGGAAATGCGTGACATAGCATGAGTCCTCCTCGCTGGGATCCAGCGGAGCTGGAGCTTGGACAGCTCGAAGCCGCGCTCGAGGCGCGTGGCGTCGCGCCCTTCCATGCGCGTCAGCTCTTCAGCTGGATATACAAACGCGGCGTCACCGACATCGACCGGATGACGGATCTCTCGCGCGCGCTGCGCGAGACGATCAAGACCGACTGCGCTCTGTCGACGCCGAAGATCGTCGCCGACGATCGCTCGGTCGATGGCACTCGCAAATTTGCCTTGGAACTTGCCGATTCGCGACGTATCGAGGCGGTCTTCATCCCCGACACGCCATCCATGACCTTCTGCATCTCCACCCAGGTGGGATGCGCCATGGCGTGTGGCTTCTGTTTGACGGGCAAGATGGGCCTGGTCAGGAACCTGACGGCTGGAGAGATCGCGGGACAAGTCCGTGTGCTCGCTGCGACCACCGGCATGCTCGACCATCCGTTCAACATCGTCCTGATGGGCATGGGCGAGCCGCTCCACAATTACGACCACACGATGAAGGCGCTACGCATCCTGCACTCCGAGCAGGGCCTTGCTGTGTCGCCTCGTCGCGTCACTCTCTCGACCGTCGGCGTCGTTCCGGGCCTCGAACGCCTTGCACGCGAGCCACTCATGCCTAACCTGGCGGTCTCGCTTCACGGGACGACCGACGAGCAGCGGACGGCACTGGTGCCGCCGAATCGCAGGTACCCGCTGGCCGACCTCCTCGAAGCCTGCCGCCGGTTTCCGCTGAAGAAACGGAGCCGCATCACCTTCGAGTACGTGCTGCTCAACGAGGTGAACGACACGCCGGAGGATGCGCGCCGGCTGGCCAGACTGCTGAACGGCATCAAGTCGAAGGTGAACCTCCTCCCGCTCAATCCCGCGCCCGGCATTCCGTACGACAGGCCGTCGGACGAACGCGTCGACCGCTTTGCGCAGATCCTCGCGGATCGCCGCATCGTGGTGTCTGTCCGCAAGAGCCGCGGTCGCGACATCCGGGCGGCCTGCGGCCAGCTGATTGTCGAGGGTGGGACGAAGAAATCGGCAGCGCAGCAGATGGCGCTGCTGATGCGCTGACCGGAGACCGGCCGGAGGTCTACAGGTCGTCGAGTACCGTCGCCTGCCGATCCCCTTCCACTCGCACGTGCAACCACTCGTTCCTCGGTTTCCGCACGTCCAGACGAAGCTTCAAGTAGTTCTCCGTCACGACCGATAGCCCGTCGTCCACGGTCAGTGCACGGACGGTCCGGCCTGCCTGCGACGCCTTGAACTGCCTCGCCATCCGGTCCCCGATCGCGCGTATTTCGCGGCCGCGCTCACGCACCTCGCGACCGTCGACCTTCGGGAAGACCCTCGACGCATCGGTCCCCGGCCGATCCGAATACGGGAACACATGCAAGTGCGTCAGCGGCAGTTCCTCGAGAGCCGCTTGCGTCTCGGTGAAATGCGCGGCGGTTTCACCGGGAAACCCGACGATGATGTCGGAGCCGATTGAGGCGTCCGGCAGCACGGTCTTGATGCGGTCGATGAGACTCCCGTAATAGGACACGGTGTAGGGGCGCCTCATCGCACGCAGCATCGCGTCCGACCCGTGCTGCAACGGAAGGTGAAAGTGGGGCGCTAAAGCGCTTTTCATGACCGTGTGGCGGCCGCGTACCCGCAGTGCCGAACATAGTTGCGGCATTCGTCAGGGCTGAAGTGCGCCAAGCACTCGCCGAGGAACGGCCAGAGCGTCTCGGTGCTGCGACAGCGAGCGGTGCGAACGAGGGCCTTGAGCTTCGCGAAGCAGAGCTCGATGGGATTGAGGTCCGGGCTGTAGGGTGGCAAGTACCAGAGGGTGGCCCCGGCGGCCTGGATGGCGCGTTGGATGCCGGCGACCTTGTGGGCCCCGAGATTGTCGGCAATGACGATGTCGCCGGGCTGCAGGGTCGGCACCAGGATCTGTTCGATGTAGGCGCGGAAGCTCTCGCCATCGATCGCGCCGTCGAAGACCCCCGGTGCGGTCAGCCCCGTGACCCGCAACGCGGCGAGAAACGTGCTGGTCTGCCAGCGCCCGCAGGGGGCGTGGTCGTGGACACGCGCCCCGCGCGGGGCGCGGCCGAATCGTCGGAGCAGATTGTTCGTGATGCCGGTTTCGTCCAGAAACACGAGGTGGGCGACATCCCAGGTCGGCGCCGCCGCGTGCCACGCGACCCGCGCGGCCGCGACGTCAGGCCGATCGTGTTCGGACGGGCGGACCGTGTTTTTTAACGGTCAGGCCGAGGGCCCGCACGGCGCGCCAGACCGTCGGCACACTCGCGGGCGTGGCGAGGGCGTCCTTCAGCTCAGCCAGCGTGCGATCCGGGTGCGCCGCAATCAGCGCGGCCAAGGTGTGTAGGTGCGGCTCAAGCATGCAGCGCCGTCCATGTCGCTGGACGCGAGGCGCCATCTCGCCCGTGTCGCGCCGCCGCTGTTTCAGTAGCCGCACCCACGACCCGCTCACGCGGTACTTCGCCGCCACCTCGGCCGCCGTCATCCCGGCATCGCTGTCGAGGAGCGCCCGCTCTCGCAGATCCATCGAATAGGCACGCATCGGGCCTCCTGCATCGGTGCGCGCAGAAGTACCACGACCGCCCCAGGTAGTACAAGGCCTATTTGAAAAGCGCTTTAGCCGCTGAGACGAGGCCACCATCTCGACGATCTCGGGCGTGCAGTCCATCGGCTCGAGCGAGCTGATGCGGAAGAGCACGTCGGCCGGCCAGTCACGAAGCATTCGAATCAAGGTCGCGAGTGATGAGCCGTCAGTGAGGTCCCGGCCGTATGACCCCAGGTGCACCCCCGTGATGACGACTTCCTTGTAGCCAGCGTCGACCACGCCCTGAACGTCCCGGACGACACCCGCCAGGGAACGCGAGCGGCTCATGCCCCGGGTGCTGGGGATGATGCAGTAGCTGCACGTCTCCTCGCATCCGGTCTGAACGCGGAGCGTCAGCACCGTGCGTCCCCCCGTGCCAGGTGTCAACGTGTTGCCGCAGGGGCCGTCGCCATCCCCGAAGCGCCGGGCCGTGGTCAGGCCGATGTCTTCAGCAACGGCGTCAACGAGCACGTCCTTCCCGGCGTTCCCCACCACGTGGACAACGTTCGGCAGCCCGGCGACCTCTCCCGGCTGCCGGGTGGCGTAGCACCCCGTCACCACGATCCGAACGGCGGGGTTCACCCGCGCGACACGCCGGATCGTCTGCCGCGCTCCCTGGTCCGCACTGGCCGTCACCGAACAGGTGTTAACGACGACGACGTCCGCATCGTCTGGAGCGGCACCGGTCGCGCCGCGTGCCCGCATCGCGGCCTCGATCGCCAGCGACTCGGCCTGATTGACGCGGCAGCCGAACGTCACGACGGCGTATTTCATGGGGTTAGATCCCGCCAAGTGCTTTTCGCCCGATGTCTGTGCGAAACTGCACGCCCTCGAAACGGATGTGTGCGGCGGCACGATAGGCCACGTCGATCGCCTCTTGATAGCCCCCACCGTGACCGACCACGGTCAGCACCCGCCCACCTGTCGTCACCAGCGCTCCGTCGCGCCGGCTGGTGGCCGCATGAAAGACGAGCGCCCCAGGCACCCTGGAGGCTTCTTCAATACCGGTGATCACCTCACCGATTCGGACCGACTCCGGGTAGCCCGCCGCTGCCAGCACGACTCCCACATGCGGCTCGTCGCGAAATCGAGCCGCGCGCGATGGCAGCACACCGGTCGCGGCTGACCCGAGCAGCCACGACAGATCCTCATCAAGCCTCGGCAGCACGACCTGCGCTTCCGGGTCGCCGAACCGGACGTTGAACTCGACGACCTTCGGGCCGCTCGAGGTCAGCATCAATCCGACATACAAGAATCCGTTGAAGGGATGACCCTCGCGCTCCATTCCGTCAAGTACTGGCCGAACAATCTCGTCGAGCACGCGGCGCTCCACCTCGGGCGTCATCCGTGGGCTCGGTGCGAACGCGCCCATGCCGCCGGTGTTGGCGCCGCGGTCGCCGTCAAAGATACGCTTGTGATCCTGCGCCGAGGACAACGGTAGGCACGCCGTGCCGTCGGCCAAAACGAAATACGACGCTTCCTCGCCAACGAGAAACTCTTCGAGGACGAGGCGTTCCCCGGCTGCACCGAAGCGACGATCCACCATCGTCGCTCGCACGGTATCCTCGGCCGCCGTGCGATCTTCCGCTATGACGACACCTTTACCGGCCGCAAGGCCGTCTGCCTTGAGCACGACCGGATAGCCGAAATCGCCTGTCGCAATCGCCGCGTACGCCGCCTCGGCCGAGTCGCACACCTGGAAGCGCGAGGTCGGGATGCGGTGCCGCTCCATGAAACCCTTCGCGAACGCCTTGCTCGACTCAAGCGCCGCTGCCGCCTTGGACGGTCCCACAATCGGTCGCCCCTCCGCGGCAAACAGGTCCACGATCCCCAGGCTGAGGGGCAGCTCGGGCCCTACGACGGTCAGATCCACCGCTTCGCGCACCGCAATGGCCAATAGCGCCGAGGGGCTGCCGGTCTCCACGGGCACGCAACGAGCGTCGGCCGCGATGCCGGGATTGCCTGGAGCGCATAGCACGTCCGACACGGCGCGCTCTCGGGCGAGCTTCCACGCCATGGCATGCTCGCGGGCACCGCCGCCGACGACAAGAATCTTCATCTGGCCGAGGTTAACCGCCTACTGGACAATCGTTTGGAGGGTTGCAGCGACATGCCGCCAGCGGCCGGGACGGGACACGAGCCGACACGCCAGGGCAGGTGGGGTTTCCCGACTATTTCGTTGACGTAGCGGCGCGTAGCGCCTAGAATCCGCGCCTGCCTGTGATAGCGTAGCATATTCGGCACTTTTCAACGGGCATCACAGCGACTACCTGTTACGGGTGAGGGGGGGTGTTTCAACGCGTGGCTGAAGTCAAGATCCAGGAAGGCGAGTCCATCGAGAGTGCGCTCCGCCGCTTCAAGCGTAAGGTGCAGCAGGAAGACATTATCAAGGACATCAAGAAGCATTCCTTCTATCTGAAGCCGGGTGACAAGCGCCGGGCCAAGCAAGCGCTTGCCCGGAAGCGGAACCGTAAGAAACTCCGGCGTGAATCGGAGTAGTGCGCCGGCGTGATCGACGAGCACGAGGTGGCGACCGATGGAGTTCCAAGACAAGAGCCTGAGGTGTGTGGACTGCGGCGATGATTTCATCTGGACAGCTGGCGAGCAGCTTTTTTTCGCCGACAAGCAGTTCAAGAACGAGCCGAAGCGATGCAAGGCGTGCAAGGCGAAACGCGCGAACAGGGCGGCCGCGGGGCCTGGCCTGCGTGAACGCGTTGAAACCCAGACCAGCTGCTCGGCGTGTGGTAAGGACACCACGGTGCCGTTCCGTCCAACGCAGGGGCGTCCGGTTTTCTGCAAGGAGTGCTTCCAGCAGCGGAAGTTTGCGGATGCCGGGGGCGTTTAGCGGACGGGCCATCTAAGCCACAAACGCTCCCGATCTTTGATCCCTTGCAGGGCCAGGCCTACGGTCTGGCCCTGTTTTTGTGTGCTAGAATCGCGGCTTTCGTGCGGGCTGAACTGGTAGAAGGAGAGGTATGCTGATCGAGGAACGTGCGGCCGGGGACGTCACAATTCTGGATCTGAAGGGCAAGATGACGCTCGGCGAAGGCGATGAAATCCTGAAGGATAAGGTCAACAGCCTCGCAATGCAGGGAAGAAAGCGGATCGTGCTGAACCTAGCGGCCGTCCCGTATATCGACAGCGCGGGTCTCGGCGAAATCGTGCGGACCTACACGACGATGAGCCGGCAGGGAGGCAGCCTGAAGCTCCTCGGGCTGACCAAGCGCATCACCGACTTGCTATCCATTACGAAGCTGTTGACGGTGTTTGAGACCTACGATAACGAAGCCGACGCGGTCCGGAGCTTCTCCTCTTCCGCCAGCGCCTGACGGCCGCGCTGTGGTGGCGCGCACCTCATCGACCCCCGTCGCCGCGCTCGCCGCCGAGCCGCGCCCTGCTCCACTCACCGCTAACTGTGTGGCCCCGTTTGCGTCCAACATGTACCACGATGTGTTCTGGTATGCGACCATCGGCCGTTCACGCATCCGCTCGTTCATGCGGACTGAATGGGGGCAGCTCTTCAGAAAGAACTGACACTCATGGAACAAAAGCAGGAAAAACGACGCGGCCACTCCCAGCGCGGCCGGCGAGGGCCGGACCGCCGCGGCGTCGACCGGCGCCCTCAGCAACCGAAGGCGCAGGAGAGGCCCGGACGCGACCAGGTGGACGTGGAGCAGATCATGCGGGACATTCGTGGCCGCATCGCCCAGCGCCAGGGTATCGACCTGTCGACCCAGCAAATCCAGGACCTGGCTGCACGACGCCTCGAATCCATCCTCGACCCGCGCACGATCAAGCCGTCGCTGCTGGACGCGCTACGGCGCACAGCGGGAGCAGCCCCGGCGCGCCGCGCAGACAAGGCGCCAACCGAACCGGCGTTCACGTTCGAGGACACGACCATCTACGACTCTCACCGGGGTGCCCTCCGTCTGATACGACGGCTGCTCAACCCGCTGCTGAAGTTGTTCTTCAACCCGAACCCGCTGATCCGCGCACTGCACTTGCAGGCGCAATTGAACGTGGAGGCGGCCGAACGCGACGCCGACCGCGAAGGGCAGCAAACGGAATGGAACGCGCTTCACTATGAAATCGTGCAGCGACTTGTCACAGAAGTGTCCCGGGACAGCCTGGAGCTGAAGTCGCTGTCGATGCGCATCGAATCGCTCGATGCCAAGGTAGATTTCAACGAGCGGCGCGTCCGCGGCATCGAAGGCTCCGTGCACCGGCCGCGGTCGCAGAGTCGGCCTGCTGAACCGGTTGCCGCGAGTTCCGGCGTGGAGGGCGAGACGGCGCCAGCCGAAACCGCAACCGGCACCGCACCTGCAAAGGTCGAAGGCCAGCCGCCTAACGGCACGAAGCGGCGCCGGCGACGACGCCGGGGGCGGCGCCCCGACATGTCACCTGGTGAGACAGTGCAGCTGGGCGAGCCGATCGCCGCGGATGCTCCTTCAGCGCCATCCGAAGGACCTGCAGCGCCGCCGCCAACGGTCGAACAGCTCCCGCAAGACAGCGGGGCGGCCCCGGCACCCCTTGAGATACCCGCGGAGCCGCAGCCAGCGGTCGAACACCTCGCGCAGGACAGCGGGGTAGCCCCCGCACCCCCTGAGACACCTGCAGCGCCGCAGCCAACGGTCGAACACCTCGCGCAGGACAGCGGAGTAGCCCCGGCACCCCTTGAGATACCCGCGGAGCCGCAGCCAGCGGTCGAACAGCTCGCGCAGGACAGCGGGGTAGCCCCCGCACCCCCTGAGATACCTGCAGCGCCGCAGCCAACGGTCGAACAGCCCGCGCAGGACAGCCCGGTAGTCCCGGCGCGGCTCGCCGAACAGCCTGACGCCGAACGCAACGAGCGCTGACGTTCAGATGAGACTTGCGATCGTCGTGCAGCGCTACGGCACCGAGATCAGTGGCGGCGCAGAGTTGCACGCCCGGTACATCGCGGAGCTGCTGTCGTCACGGCTCGAGGTCTGCGTGCTAACGACGTGCGCGCGCGACCACGTGACGTGGCGAAACGAGTTTCCGCCGGGACCGGACGAGATCAACGGTGTTCACATCGAGCGGTTTCGCGTCTCCCGGGAGCGGAGCCATCGCGACTTCGGTGCGCGATCGCGGCGGGTGTTCGGCCGGATGCATTCTCTCCAGGAAGAGCTGAACTGGCTGACGAGTGAAGGGCCGGTCAGCCGCGGTCTGATCTCGAGGCTGCGCCGATCGCCCGGTGAATTCGATTTCGTCGTGTTATTCAGCGTCCGCTACCATCACGCGTATCACGGCGCCCGCGCTGTGCCGGAACGCGCCATCCTCGTGCCGACCGCCGAACGGGATCCCGCGCTCGGGCTGGCGATATTTCAACCCATCTTTCGTGGCGTGCGAGCGATCATGTACAACTCGTTCGAAGAGCGCGCGGCGATCCATGCTATCGCCGCCAACGAGCATGTTCCGGGCGTTGTCGTCGGCGTGGGGTCCGCCATTCCGCCGGCCATCGAACCGGCGCGCGCCCGCCAGAAATTCGGACTCTCGCGCCCGTTCCTTGTCTATGTCGGGCGAATCGACCCGAATAAGGGCTGCGCTGAACTGTTCGACTTCTTTCTCCGATACCTGGACGCCTCCGGCCGCGAACTGGATCTCGTGCTGATTGGTACCCCGGCGCAGCCGATTCCGGCGCACCCGCGAATCCGGCATCTGAGTTACGTGGCCGACCAGGACAAGTTCGACGTGCTGGGCGCAGCCGAAGCACTCGTCATGCCGTCGTATTTCGAGAGCCTGTCAATGGTGGCGCTCGAGGCCTGGGCGCTCGGCCGCCCGGTGCTCGCCAACGCCAGATGCGACGTGCTGGTCGGCCAGTGCTTACGAAGCAACGCAGGCTTGTATTACGAGGACGTTCGTGAATTTGCTGCAGCGCTCGATCGCTTGCTTGACGATCGCGCGCTCGCCGGAGCTCTCGGCCGCAACGGCCAGGAGTACTTCACGCGCCACTACAGCTGGCCTGTAATTGAACGCAAGTATGTCGATATGTTCGATCGGCTGGCGTCCGAACCGGCACCGCAGCGGATGGAGCCGCCTCCCGGGTGGTATGCCCGGCGGCGGCCGATTGTGCCCGCAGCGATAGATGTGCTGGCCGGCCTGTCATCAGGGCCAGTGCCTGCCTCGGAGACCTCGTCGGAGGTGCGCGCGTGAAATTTGCTTTCGTCACGCCGCGCTACGGCGCCGACATTTCGTCGGGAGCCGAACACGCGTGCCGGCTGCTCGCCGAAAGAGTCTGCGAGCGACACGCGGTCGACGTGCTGACAACCTGCGCCCGCGACCCACTGACCTGGAGAAACGAATATTCAGAGGCCTCCGATCGCGTGCGCGGAGTCCTCGTCCGGCGGTTTGCCGTCAATCAGACCCGCGACGACGACGCCTTCCAGAAACTGTCGGCGCGAATGTTTGCCGAGCCCCATAGCCGGGGGGACGAAGAGGACTGGGTTCGGGGGCTGGGACCCTTGTCCCCAGGCCTCATCGACTACTTGAAACGTCAGAACCGCTCGTACGACGCGGTCGTCTTCTTCTCTCTGTACCACGCAACGACGGTGCATGGCATCGCAGCCGTGCCGGAGCGAAGTGTGGTGTTTCCGTACGTGCGCCTCAACCCGGCGCTTCGATTCAGTATCTGGACTGAGGTCCTTGAATCGGCGCGGGCGGTCGGCTACCTGTCCGCCGCAGAACGGCGCTTGGTCCGCAGCTATCTCCACCTCTTCCCGGCGACTGAAGAAGTAGTGGGTGTCGGTGTCGACATGCCGGCGCAGGAAACCTATCCGCGCCACCAGCAGGATCCGGCGGACACCCTCTCCGAGGACGACGGTGAAGGCGGCACGCCTCAGGACACGACACTGACCCCGGATTATCTGTCAGGCAGAGGCGTCCCGTTCCGGCGCCGCCACCGGTTGCATGGACCGTTCGCGCTGTATGGCGGTCGCGTTGAACAGAACAACGGATGCGAAGAAATGCTGGAGTACTTCGACAGCGTCGCCGCCGCCGACGGCGACACCGCCCTGGTCCTCATGGGCGTGAAGCTGATGAAGGTCCCGGAAGCGCCGCACATCCGAATGGCCGGCATCGTTGCCGACCGCGAGCGGATGATCGCGTACGAGGCCGCGGAGGTCACGCTTGCACCCGATCCGGATGACCTTCTCGCCCAGCCGGTGCTCAAGAGCCTCGCCGTCGGGACGCCCGTGCTCGCGAGCGCCAGGAACGAAGCCGCCGTCGAGCACTGTCGGCTCGCCAACGCTGGGTTGTACTACGCGAACCGCGAAGAGTTCGTCGAGTCGCTCCAGTTGATGATGACGAATACGCGACTGCGGGAACAGCTGGGCGAGAACGGCCGGCAGTACATCAACCAGCACCACCGGTGGCACGTAGCGATGGCACGGTTCGAGCGACTGGTCATGAGGGTGCGACGACGGTAAGGTGTAGCTCGTGCGGTAACTGAAACAGTTACTCGCGCGTCAGGTGCCTCGCCGGAAACGCCGGCCGCCGCCGTGATGGCGGCGTCTCCTGTACTCGCTCGGCCCCGCCAGCGCCGCCGTCTTTCTTCCGCCGCGGCCCGATACCGTACCGCTTGATCATCTCGTTCAAGGTAGTCGGTTTGATGTGCAGCAAATCCGCCGCGCGCTTCTGAACACCCCCCGCCGCTTCGAGCGTCGACTCAATGAGCCGCTTCTCCACGTTGGTGATGACATCCTTGAACGAGATCCCCTCGGGCGGTACGACGAACCTGGGAATATGAAACATTGGCGATGCCCGCACATTCTCGGGTATCAGATCGGCGTCGATTTTCGGCCCTGACGTCAGAACGACGGCACGCTCGACGACGTTCTCCAGCTCCCGGACATTACCCGGCCAGTCGTAGTCCATCAGTAGATCGAGCGCATCGGCCGTCAGCTCGAGTCCGGTCTTGCCGTTCTCGTCGCTGTACTTGGCCAGAAAGTGGTGGGCAAGGACCGGGATGTCCTCCTTCCGCTCCCGTAGCGGCGGTAGGTAGACGCTGATGACGTGTAGGCGGTAATACAGGTCCTCGCGGAACCGCCCGTCTCCGACCATCTGCAGGAGATCGCAGTTGGTGGCCGCGACGATCCGGACGTCGACCTTGATGGTCTCCATGCCGCCGAGCCTCATGAACTCTCGCTCCTGCATCACGCGCAGCAGCTTGGCCTGCGTGTCCAACGGGATGTTGCCGATCTCGTCGAAGAAGATGCTCCCCTTGTCGGCGAGGTCGCACAACCCCTTCTTCGGATACACGGCGCCGGTGAACGCCCCCTTCACGTGGCCGAACAGCGTCGATTCGAGCAGATCGGACGGCAGGCTCCCTGAATTCACCGTCACGAAGGCCCGGTCGGACCGAGACGAGTTCGAGTGGATCGCCCGCGCCACCAGCTCCTTTCCCGTACCGCTCTCCCCCGTGATCAGGATGGTCGAGCGGCTCGGCGCCGCCTGGATGATCATGTCGAATACCTGCTTCATCCTGCCGCTACGGCCGATGATGCCAGGAAAATTCTGATGCTGTGCCTGCAGCGTCTGACGCAGCGCGGTGTTTTCGGCCTTCAGTAGCCGTCGCTCGACCGCATTCCGGACGACGACAAGCACCTCGTCGTTCTTGAACGGTTTGTTGATGTAGTCGAACGCGCCGCGCTTCATGGCCGATATCGCCGTCTCAACCGACGCGAATGCCGTGATCATCAGTACCGGCAGGTCGTCGTCAATCTTCTTCAGCTCATCGAGCGTGCCGATCCCGCCCATGCCGGGCATCATGACGTCGACAATGGCCGCGTCGAACGGAACCGATTTGGCAAGCTCGATCCCCTCGGCGCCGGACGCCGCGAGGCGCACGCGATAGCCCTCGCGCGTGAGTAGCGCCTCGAGAATCTCCCGCATGACGTCCTCGTCGTCGATAACCAGGATAGAAGCGCTACGCCGCATGGCGATCACCCATCATGAATGTGCCGCGCGCGCAGACGGCTGGGCGGATACCGGCGGGAATTCCAGGACGAACCGTGTTCCCTGGCCCTCCGTGCTCTCGCAGTCGATCGACCCCTGGTGCTCCCGTACGATCCCGTACGTGATCGAGAGGCCGAGACCGGTGCCGTAGCCGATTGACTTGGTCGTGAAGAACGGATCGTAAATCCTCGTCAGGTATTCGCTCGGAATGCCGGACCCGGTATCGGCAAGCTCCACCGCCGCCTTGTCGTTCTTGACGGATGTCGCCACAGACAACCAGCCCCCCTTTGGCATGGCGTCCTTGGCGTTCAAAAACAGGTTGAGAAACACCTGTTGCAGCTTGTGCTCCTGCCCGATGACGACCACCGGATGCGCCGAGAGCTCCCGTCGCACCTTGATGCGCTGGAGTTCGAACTGGTGCTCGAGCAGTGACAAGACGTCGTTGATGACAGTGTTGAGATCGACGGATGCCAAGTCGCCGCCTGTCGCAGAGGGAGCCCTGGATAGGTTCAGCAAGCCGTTGACGACCTTCGCGGCCCTGAACGTCTGGCGTTCGATCTTTTCCAGCAGCCGCGTTCGCGGATCCTCTGGATCCGCGCCATCGAGGAGCATCTGGGTGAAGCTGGAGATCCCCGTCAGGGGCGTGTTGACCTCGTGAGCAACACCAGCGGCCAGCAGGCCGATAGATGCCATCTTTTCGGAGATCTGCAATTGCTCCTCGAGCTCGACCCGCCTGGTCACGTCCTGGAGAATGACGATCGTCCCGACCGTCGTGGTCGCCTGCTCGTCGGAGGCTCGCAACGGAACCACCGCCGCGTTCACGATCACCGTGCTCCCGGCCGCCTCGCCGCGAGTGGCGATCGGGATGCGGGAGAGCGTGGCGCCGTTCGGCGTGTCGCGGCGCGCAGCGCCGATTGCCTCGGCAACAGGAGCCTCGAAGACGTCGCGAAGCCGCCGCCCCACCGCGTCAGCCCGTGGCACGCCGTAGAGTTGCTCCAGCGCCTTGTTCCACCGAACGATGCGGTCGTCCAGATCCGTCACCATGAGGCCGTCGTCCAGCGACTCGAGAATGTTCTCGTTGAAGGCACGCAACCGATCGAGTTCGATCGCCTTGACGTGGAGCTGTCGATACAGGCGCGCGTTCTCGAGTGCCGTGGCGATCTGGCCGGCGACGGCGGCCAGCAGCGAGGTATCCTCGCTGTTCAGCGGCTCTCCGGTGTTCTTTCGTCCAAGGGCCAGCAACGCAATCGTGGCTTCGTTCGAGACGCACGGGATGAAGTAGTACAGGCCCGCATCGCGCCAGAACTCCACGTCCTCGGCCTCGAACCGACTGGCGGCAATCGGGTCGTCGAGGGCCACGATGTGCCCCGCGCCCAGCCGCGTACCGATGCCGGACTGCTTTGGTAGCGGAGGAGGATGACGATCACCAAAACCGGAGGCGCGCACCGATCCGAAATGCGGCGCCGATTCGTCCACCAGCATCAGCGCCATTCGATCCACGAGCAGGGTTTCCGTCACCCGTGAAACGAGCCGCTCCGCCAGCCGGTTCAGGTCGAGGTCGCTGTTCAAATCGCGAGCAAACGCTACCAGGGCGCGGCGATAGTCGTACCGATCACGATAGAAGGCTCGATCGAGGGTGTTCTGGATTGCCTGCTTCACCGGCGGCACCAGCAGCAACGCGATCACCGTGACCACCGCGGCGAGTACCCAGATGTTGCCAACATCGCCGGCGGGAAAGACGCTCCCGAAGCCCTGCAGCAGCACGGCGTAGATGGCCACGACAGCCGCCAGGGCCGCCGAGTAGACGAGTGTGCGCTTGACGATTATCTCGACGTCCAGCAACCGGTATCGCACGATGGCCGACGCGTAGGCGAGGGGAACGAGGCTCAACGGAACGGCTGAGAGCTGCATCGGCAGCGACGGCTCGACGCCCATCGCCCACGGAAGAGCGTAGACGCAGACAAAGGGGGCTGCCCCCAGCGCCGTTCCCCACGCGATCCAGCGAAGTTGCCGCCGCGCCGTGATCGAGCGCACTTCGGCGAGCGCCCGCGTAAGCGTGAAGAGTCCTGCCGCGAAACAGCCCACCAGATACACGTACTCAAGGCGGTCGAGCGTCGCGACCACGCCAACAAAGAGCGGCGCGTTCGCCCCGCTGCGCGCCAGAGCGATGACGCGCGCGGCGCCGAGCGCCAGCGCCGGCGCATAGATCAGCGGAACGATTACTCGACCGGCGCCACTGGCAGCCCACCGCTGGCTGCGCTCCGGGAACACGAGCGTAAAATGCAGGAACAGCGCGGGAAGCAGCAGGATGGACAGCGCGTCGCCCCAGTAGAAGACCCAGTCGAGACGATCCAGGCGGCCACTGAACGAGAACGTGAAAAGGCCGAAGAACGCGACCGATAGCCAGAAGAAATGGAGCGTGGCCGGGTCGCGCGGGCGACGCAGCCGGACGGCGCCTCCCACGAGCAGCGTGAAAACTCCGATCGACGCGAGCAGGAAGTAAAACGGCCGCGCGCCGTTCGGAATGGGGGCTATTCGCAGATCGACGACCTCGCGTGCGCCCAGCCGGAGGACGGTGTATCGCGCGGTCGCCCCGGCCTCCGCCGCGTGCAGAGCCTCGACCACCTCGGACACGGCCTGGATCGGCCGATCATCAATCGCGAGCAGCACATCGCCTCGCGCGAGCCCCACCCCGGCCGCGGAAGTGCCTTCCGCGATATCGGCAACCACCACGCCCTCCGGCCCCTGTACCCACAGCACGCCGTCTTCCAACTCGTGGAAGCCCGCTCGCGCCAGGATATTGGCCACGCCGAGGCACAGCAGCACCGCGACGACCAGGATCGGTAGACCCGGTCCTCCCCATTTGGCCCAGAACGTGGGCGTACCGACCGGCGACGACGTTTTTCTCGCTCTCATGGGGCAGCGGCGCAGGCGTCCAAACGCTGCGGCGAAGTCCTGCAGAGGAGCAAACGATATACCAGGTCACTGCAGGTCATAATCGTCGTAAAATACTGGTAATACACATTTTATTGCCGATAACCCGACTGCAAACCGACGCTGGATCCAAGCGTAAGAATTCGTTATTCAACGAAATGGACACCAAGAATGCGACAAAAAAAGGGTCAACCGGCAAGAGGCAGCGGGTCAAATCGTGTTTCCTGAACTTGATTTGACTGGCGCTTCTTGACTGTTGACTCTAGAAACGGACGGTGACGCCTCCAACCATGCGCTTTGGAGAACGCACCACGAGCAACTCGTCGTAGACCGACGCGTCTAGCAGTTCGTCGCTGAACAGACTCCGCACGGCAACGAGCATTTCCCAGTGGGCACCGGAGAAGTTCAGGAACGGCAGCGACTGGTTGAGCTGAAGGTCGAACCGCGTCCCCGCCCGGGCTGCGGCACCGCCTCCGTCGGTAAACCGCGAATTGATCTTGTAGATGAGGAATACCCGGGTCTCGGTTACCGGCAGCACGCTCTCAACCGACGCTGTAACGTCGTGGACCCGTTCCTTGTCGCTGCGGAGTGCCGCCGCCGCCACGAGCGCAAGGGCCTCCGCGTCCGGAGAACGCCGGACCCAGGTCGACCGAACGTTGGTGTACTCGATCGAGGCGCGGGTTCCCGCCGGTGTCGCGCGGCTCACGCTCACGCCCCAGCCGGTGGCGTCCACGTCGCCAGCCGATGCCACGAAATAGTGACCGAGGCTGGTGGCCGTCGTGCCGGGCAACACGACCCCGAAGAGTGTGACGCTCTGATCGTCGACTGTTTGCCGAAACGCGCGGAACCCCGTCACGATCTGGCCCACCCATTTGCGTTCAGCGGCAATCTCGACGTGATCGACTCGCTCGGTCGCGAAGCCCCGGCTCGAGGAGATGGGTGAGAACGTCCGCTCGGGCGGCAGCCACGGGCCACTCGACGGAGGATTGAACTCGGCAGCGCCCGGAGCAGCTGACCGGCGCGAGACGGCCGCGCGGACCTTGAAGCTGTCATTCTCGCTCGGCGTCACGGTCATGCTCGCCCGGGGACTGAGCAGCGCCGGCCGCGCGAGGTAGTCGTACCGGGCGTACTTCGCGCCGTAGCTGACTGTCAGCCTCGGACTAATCGTCCAGTCGTCGTAGGCATAGATGGCACCCACGTTGCGGCCCCCTTCCGAGACCGCCGCAAGCGCATCGGCGTTGCCACCGAGATATCGCTGCATGCCGTACGACAGCCCGGCATCGTAACGGTGGGTCGCCGGAGCCCGTCGATACGAGCCGGCGAGGACCCAGGACGAGAGATCGCCCTGCGTGACTGCCCCGCGCATGGCCCAATGACCGCCGCTTGTGGGCGCCTCAAGCGACAGGAACGCGACACTCCGCGGCACCCAGGTCTCCATCGACAGCAGATCCTGTGGCCGATCGAACGACGTGCTGGTAAGGAGGTCGACCTGGCCGTTCAACGGCACGTCGGCGAACAACGACGCAGCAAGCCGGGCGGGCGAGCCGACGACGCGGCCCAGGCCGCCGAGCGAATCATCCAGAAACGAGCCCGCACCCGCGGCAGCGACCAATCCGGCGTCGACGTCCTTGAGGACGCTCCGCTTCAAGTGACGCAGCCGCCAGGCGACTTCCCCGTGATCGTGGCCCTCCGGCTCGCCGTCCGATACGGGGATAGCATCTGCCGGGCCCACACCGGCGGCCAGCACGGTGGCTGGCTGATCGCTGGCGGCGCGCCGCGTCAGAACGACGGTCGACATCGTGTCGGACGGGCGGTCGATCTGTATTAGAACCGCGCGCGCGGGGAGGTGGCCCTGAAGGTGCGCGCGCACGAGATACGGTCCGTACGCAATGTCGCGGAACGCGAACCGGCCTTCGCTGTCAGATACCGCAAAGGCCGGGCTGGAACCCAGCGCGGACACCACCGCACCGGCAAGCGGTTCGCCACGATCGTCCTGCACCGTCCCATGCAGCTGCGCCTGGGGAGGTGCCACCACCCGCGCCGTGGTCTCCGACTGCGGCCGGCGCTGCGCGGAGGCCGGCTCCGCGGTTGCCGCCACACAGAACACCGCGGCCAGAGAAAGCGAGGTGAGGTGGCGGATCATGGCGCTGGGCTGCTCCTCTCGGGTTCAGGCCTCGACGGTGATGTTCTCGTTGTGAGTCAGCGTCTCGCCGGAGACTTCGTCCGTCACCGTGATTTCAAGCCGATAGTCACCGACCGGAAAACTCGCGAGCGGCACGAGGAGCATGCCCGTTAGCTGGTGTATAGCGCTGTCGAATTGCGGCGGCAGCGTGGACGCGTTCAGCAGTTGTGGCGCGGCCTTGTTGAAGTACGTCTCGCCCTCAGCCGTCCGCTGATGGAAATTGTACTCAATCTGTACATCCGGCTTGCCGTCGGTCAATTGGGCTCCGTAAACCCAGAACACCATGTTCAGCTCGCCGCTCTTCTTCAACCTGAAATCGGTCGACACCGCGACACTCAACTGGCCGAAGACGTACGGGTTTTCCTTCTGCTGCTCGGCGGGCAGGGGCTCGGGCAGGGGCTCGATGGCGCCGATCAACACGGAGCTCACGTTGAGAGCGGCGCCGTTGAAGCCTGGCACCGTGATGTCGCGGCGCAGCAGGGCGGCCTTGGCGGGCGGCTGGTTGTCCTGTTCCTCCAGCGGGCTCGCTTCCTTGATGGCGACGAACACCTCGTATTCGCCCGGCTCAAGCACCATCGCCCGCGCGAGCTTGCCGTCCGGCTGCACGTCGATAAAGTTCACGTCATCCCACCCATATTCGGCGGTGGGTGGCGGTTCCGCCGCCGGATCAGGCTCCGGGGCCGCATTCTTGCTAACAGCGCGCACGTAGAGCGCGGCGCCCGGCGCGGCGAGCTGCGCGGCATCAACCGCGAGGGAAAACGGGACATACGTCAACCCGTCCGCGCCTCTCATGAAGTGATTGCCTTCCCACTGAAGCCCGATGTCGGCGGGCGCCGGCTGAGTCCCCGCGGCCGCGGCGTCTACCATCTGGACGAGCGCCTGTATGTCGCGCTGCTCCTGCTGGCTCCGCTGTTCCTGCTCTCGGCGGTCCTGCTGCTCGTCATTCTCCTGCGCAACGAGGGCCGGCCCACTGGTAAGCGCGGCCACCGTGACGGCCAGCGCAAGAACGCGACGAAAATGCATCATGCTTCTCCGAACGAGGAGGCTCCGCGGACAGAGCCAAAGAAATATCCGAATCGCCTGATCATAGGCACGAACTAAGGTCAAGTCAAACCGCGAAGACAAGGGTAGAACAGCTGTAGACACTAAGGAATCTCCGGCTTCCGTGGCACGAGCCCCGTCCGGGCGCATGCTATCATCGGAACCCTTCAAGCCTCAGATTCACAGCCTTATGAACATCACCCGTATTCACGGTCGTGAAATTCTAGATTCGCGTGGTAATCCCACGGTTGAAGTCGACCTCTGGGCCGGCGGCGCGTTCGGCCGGGCGGCTGTGCCGTCCGGTGCGTCCACGGGCGAACGCGAGGCGCTGGAGCTCCGCGATGGCGACACACGCCGCTACCTTGGGAAGGGTGTCCGGACAGCGGTCGCCCACGTCAACGGCGAAATTGCGGACGCGCTGCGCGGTTATCCGCTCGGTCAGAACGCGATCGATCGCCGGATGCGTGAACTTGACGGTACGCCAACCAAGAGCCGCCTCGGGGCCAACGCGTTGCTCGGCGTGTCGATGGCGGCGGCAAGAGCCGAGGCAGCCGCGACGGAGCAGCCGCTATACGCCCACTTGGCCAGCTTGGGCGGAAAGCCGGCTGGAGACGGGCCCTACTTGCTGCCCGTGCCGATGATGAACATCCTCAACGGCGGGGCCCACGCCGATAGCAGCGTCGACCTGCAGGAATTCATGGTGATGCCCGTGGGCTTGCCGACTTTCGCCGAGGCGCTGCGCGCCGGCACTGAAATTTTTCACGCGCTCCGATCGATTCTGAAACGTGCGGGGCACTCCACCGGCGTCGGTGATGAAGGCGGGTTTGCGCCGAACCTCAGATCCAACCGCGAAGCGCTCGACATCGTCCTGGACGCGATCGGCAAAGCCGGCCTTCGTGCGGGCCACGAGGTCTTCCTTGCCCTCGACGTCGCCGCCAGCGAACTCTCGGACAGCGGCCGGTATGTATTCCGGAAGTCCGGAGAGCCTGCTCGTACCTCTGCCGGGATGGTCGAGATGTACGCCGAGTGGGTCCGGCAGTATCCGATCATCTCAATCGAAGACGGCCTCGCGGAAGGCGACTGGGACGGATGGAAGGCGCTCACGCGCTCGCTTGGGGATCGGGTGCAGCTCGTCGGCGATGATGTCTTCGTCACCAATCCTGAAATCCTGCGGAAAGGGATCGCGGAAGGCGCCGCGAACGCGCTGCTCGTGAAGCTGAATCAAATCGGCACTGTCTCGGAGACCCTGGACGCCATTGCGATCGCGCGCGAGGCGGGATACGCGACGGTCATTTCCCACCGCTCGGGAGAAACCGAGGACAGCACGATTGCCGACCTGGCGGTTGGCACGTCAGCAGGACAGATCAAGACCGGTTCGGCAAGCCGTAGCGACCGAACCGCCAAGTACAACCAGTTGCTCCGCATCGAAGAGGAGCTGGGCTCAGGCGCCACCTACGCAGGCCGGGGTGCGATCCGGCAGCTGGCGGCGGTCTCGCACTGACATGTTCCGCCTCGTCCTCCTTCGCCACGGTCAGAGCGTCTGGAACCGCGAAAACCGGTTCACTGGATGGACTGACGTTGACCTGAGCGAGACAGGCCGTACCGAGGCGAGGGATGCCGGCCGGCGCCTGGCGGCGGAAAAATTCGAGTTCGACGTCGCCTACACGTCGGTCCTGAAGCGAGCCATCCGAACGCTGTGGATTGCACTCGACGAGATGGATCTCATGTGGATCCCTGTGCACCGGACGTGGCGGTTGAACGAGCGGCATTATGGAGCCTTGCAGGGCCTCAACAAGGCGGAGACCGCAGTGCAGCATGGAGAGGCACAGGTCAAGATCTGGCGGCGCAGCTACGACATCCCGCCGCCGCCGCTCACAGGAGATGACCCGCGGCACCCCTCGCGCGATCGCCACTACGGCGCCCTGACGAGCGACGAACTGCCTCTAAGCGAATCACTGAAGGACACGGTCGCTCGGTTTCTTCCGTACTGGCACGAGACGATCGCGCCTGAGATCCGCTCGGGAAGGAACGTGATTATCTCGGCACATGGCAACAGCCTGCGCGCCCTGGCGAAGCACCTGGACCGCGTCTCCGATCAGGAGATCGTCGACCTGAACATCCCAACAGGCATTCCCCTCGTGTACCTCCTGAACGACGACCTCAAGCCGTTGCAGAAGTTTTACCTGGGCGATCCGGAAACGGTGAGGAAGGCTGCTGCAGCCGTCGCCGGTCAGGGAAAGATCGGCTGACGGGCTTTTCTCAAGGGAGCTTCCGCGAGGATCGCGGGTACGCAGAAAGGGCCGGCGTGCTCACGCCGGCCCCGAACCCTGAACCTGAACCCGAGAACGGCGCAGGCTATTCGACCGCTTCCTTCGCCTCATCTGCGCCTATACGCAACGAGCGGAGAAACCGGCGATCGTTGACCGTGAGGTCGAAGGCGCGCCGCGCAGCCAACAGGCGCGCCGGCGTCGTCACCTTCGTGACCGAGCCTTCGCTAGTCCGATTTACAAACCCCACGACGGCTTCGAGCGTCACGCGCATGTCGAAACCGGCCTCCCGTGCCTTCGCGCGACACGATTCAACCTGAGGGCTTTCGGCCACGGCAGCGGCGATTGCGTCAGCCAGCTCTTTCGCGAACCGGTTCACGACGTCATCCATTCCTGCTTCTCCTTACCCGCCGCCGGGCCGGGATCCGGGGCGTCTCCCGATCCGAACCTGCCTGACCGGGGAGATCGACAGAGACCGGGCGCCAAAGGTTTCATTCACAGGGGTTTAGCCCTTAAAGGAGACTGACGGCATTGTAGAGGCACCGCCGGAGGGTGTCAACGAACCGGCGTTGTTCGACGGTAAGCGCTGTTCGGGGGCGTCCAGATCCGCGAACAGACGGCGGGGCCCTTGTCTCCCAGGGAGTAAGATTCCGACGCTGATGGCCACGCGCCCGCCACCACGGAACTTCGCGGCGCCGGAGGACCTCGCGGACTCCGATTTCGCCCGCGATATCGGTTCTCCGGGCGTCCTGCCCTTCACCCGGGGCGTCCAGTCCGACATGTACCGCGGCCGCGCATGGACGATGCGCCAGTACGCGGGCTTCGCCACGGCAGCGGCGTCGAACGACCGCTTTCGCTACCTGCTCGCGCATGGCGTGAGCGGCCTGAGCGTCGCGTTCGACCTACCCACACAGATTGGCTACGACTCGGATCATCCGCTCGCGGCAGGCGAAGTCGGCCGGGTCGGCGTAGCCATCGATTCGGTCGATGATATGGCCGCGCTCTTCGACGGGATTCCCCTGGAGCGCGTCTCGACGTCGATGACCATCAACGCGACAGCCATTATCCTGCTCGCGTTCTACGCGGCGGTCGCGAAGCGGCAGGGTGCCGCCCTCCAGAGGCTGTCCGGCACGTTGCAGAATGACATTCTCAAGGAGTACGTCGCGCGCGGCACGTACATCTATCCGCCGCGGTCATCGTTGCGCATCGTCACCGACCTCATGGCGTTCTGCGCGAGTGAGATGCCGCGGTGGAATTCGATTTCGATCAGTGGGTACCACATCCGTGAAGCGGGCGCGACCGCTGCCCAGGAAGTGGCGTTCACGCTGGGCCACGCGGTCGCGTATGTACAGGCAGCCATCGATGCCGGTCTAGACGTCAACACAGTCGGCCAGCGGATCTCGTTCTTTTTCAACGCCCATAACAATTTTCTCGAAGAAATCGCCAAGTTCCGCGCGGCGCGACGGATGTGGGGACGAATCATGGGCGATCATTTCGGCGCGACGCACCCACGGGCGCAGCAGCTCCGGTTCCACACGCAAACGGCGGGCAGCACGCTGACGGCTCAGCAACCGGACAACAACATCGTGCGCGTTGCGCTGCAGGCGCTCGCGGCAGTCCTCGGTGGCACGCAGTCGCTGCACTGCAACGGTCGTGACGAAGCGCTCGCGCTGCCGACCGAGGAAAGTGTCATGATCGCGCTCCGCACACAGCAGATCCTCCTCCACGAGACCGGCGTCGCGAACACCGTGGATCCACTGGCCGGCTCGTACGCCGTCGAGGCTCTGACCAACCGTGTCGAGAAGGAGGCGACCGAGCTGCTCGCGCGGATCGATGCGGCGGGCGGCGCCCTGGCTGCTATCGAAACGGGATACATTCAGCAGCAGATCCAGGATGCCGCCTACCGCGCACAGCAGACAGTCGATGCAGGCGAGGCCGTGGTCGTGGGCGTGAACCGCTTCCTTCAGCGGGATGACGGGGCGGCCGGACGAGGCGGTATGGCCTTCCGTCTGGATCCCGAGCTGGGGCGCCAACAGATCGAACGGGTTCGCGCCGTTCGCGCCGGGCGCAGCCAGCAAGAATGGCGCGCGGCCCTTGCCCGTATCGGGCGGGCGGCGCACGACGGGTCGAACCTTGTGCCTCCAATCATCGCGGCAGTTGAAGCGCACGCCACGCTCGGCGAAGTCGCCGACGCGCTTCGGCTGGTCTTCGGCGAGTATCAGGGCGTTGCCACAGCGTAATGGCTGACCCGCTCCTGGACGTCCAGCATCTCAGCGTGGTCTTCGAGGGCACGCGTTCGGCCGTCACGGTGGTGGACGACGTGAGCTTTCAGATCGCGCCCGGCGAAACACTTGGCCTCGTCGGCGAGTCGGGCAGCGGCAAGTCGGTGACCGCGTTTGCGATCCTCCGGCTGCTCCAGCCGCCGGGCCGCGTCACCGCTGGCCGCATCATGTTCGAAGGGTGTGACCTCGTCACGCTGCCCGAGCGCGACATGCGGCGGATTCGCGGTGCCCGCATCTCGCTCATCTTCCAGGAGCCGATGACCGCGCTCAATCCCGTGATGCGCGTCGGCGATCAGATCGCTGAAGCCCTGACCGTGCATGGCCGGACCGGGGCGCGGGAACGCGCCGTCGAACTCCTGAACGCGGTGCACATTCCAGACGCCGAGCGACGTGTCCGGGACTATCCGCACCAGCTCTCTGGTGGCATGCGGCAACGGGTCATGATCGCCATTGCGCTCGCGTGTCACCCCGCGCTCGTCATTGCGGACGAACCGACGACGGCGCTCGATGTGACCATCCAGGCCCAGGTGCTGGATCTGCTGCGCGAGCTACGCGAGCAGTACAACCTCGCGCTGCTCCTCATCACGCACGACTTCGGCGTCATCGCCGAAATGGCTGATCGGGTCGCCGTCATGTACCGGGGCGCGCTGGTGGAACAAGGTCCAGTCAGGCAGATTCTTCGCGCACCGGTCCACGACTACACCCGAGGCCTGCTGGCCGCGGTCCCCGGTGCCGGGGCCGAGTCCCCGCCTGCGCAATGACTCAGGACCTCGAGTCGACTGCTGCGGGGGGGCTGACGCCGTCTCTGCTCGAGGTGCGCCACCTCGTCAAGCACTTCGTCCGCAAGCGCGGAATCTGGCGCGCCCTTTCCGTCGTCAAAGCGGTGGATGACGTGAGTTTTGCGATCGGGGAAGGCGAGATGTTCGGCCTCGTTGGCGAGTCGGGGAGCGGGAAGAGCACCACGGGACGGTGCATCTTGCGACTGGTCGAACCGTCGTCCGGCGAAGTGCTTTTCCGCGGTGAAAATGTCCTGCGGTTTTCGCGCCCGCGCATGCGCCGGGCGCGACGCGATATGCAGATCGTGTTTCAGGATCCCTATTCGTCGCTGAACCCGAGGATGCGGGCGGGAGATATCGTGGAAGAGCCGCTCATCATCCACAAGCTCGGGTCGAGGATCGAGCGACGAGAACGCGTCGCCGATCTCTTCACTCTTGTCGGCCTCGACCCGCACCACTTGACGCGGTATCCACATGAATTCAGCGGCGGGCAGCGCCAGCGCATAGGGATCGCCCGCGCACTGGCGCTCAATCCAGCGCTGATCATCGCGGACGAGGCCGTGTCCGCGCTGGACGTCTCCATTCAGGCGCAGGTCGTCCGGCTGATGCTGGAGCTACAGGCGCGCCTGAAGTTGACCTATCTGTTTATCGCGCACGACCTGCGGCTCGTGGAGCACATCTGCAGCCGCGTGGCGGTGATGTACCTGGGCAAGATCGTGGAGATGGGCGACACCCGGGCGCTGTTCGCGAACCCCACACACCCGTACACCCGCGCGCTGCTCAGCGCGGTGCCGATGCTCGATCCGAACGCGCCCCGTGAACGAGTCCCGCTCGATCCGACATCGTTCGACCGCGAGGCACCGCTCAAGGAGATCTCCGCCGCGCACTGGGCGGCGGTGTAGGACAGGTCGTCGCCGGCTCCACAGCGTTCAAGCGCGGTCCCGTCACGCCCACCCCGTCACGCCGCCCGTCTGGCGTCTTTCTCCACCTGACCGTCTTTCAAGTGCAGGACGCGGGGCGCGAACGCCGCGACGTCGGCCTCATGCGTGACGAGCACAATGGTGTTGCCGGCCTGATGGAGGCGCGCAAAGAGCGCCATGATCTCCGCACCTGTCTTGGAATCGAGATTGCCCGTGGGTTCGTCGGCCAGGATCAGCGAAGCGTTGTTCACGAGCGCACGCGCGATCGCCACGCGTTGACGCTGGCCGCCTGAGAGTTCATTGGGGCGGTGCGTCATCCGTGGCAGGAGGTCTACTCTCTCGAGCGCGGCCTTTGCGCGGGCCTCGCGGTCCTTGGCGCCAATGCCGGCGTAGACCAGCGGGAGCTCAACGTTACGCAGCGCGGAGGCGCGTGGAAGCAGGTTGAACGTCTGGAAGACGAACCCGATTTCCTCGTTGCGGATTCGCGCCAGTTCGTTGTCGTTCATGTCGCTGACGCGCTTGCCGTTCAGCAGGTAGCTGCCGGTCGTTGGCGAATCCAGGCAGCCGACCAGATTCATGAGCGTCGACTTTCCGGAGCCGGACGGTCCCATGATGGCGACGTATTCGCCACGTTCGATGTCGACGGAAACGCCGCGCAGGGCGTGGATCTCCTCATCGCCCATCGTGTACGTCTTCCACAGGTCGTGGGTTTCGATGAGAAGCATGGCCCTCAGCCGGACTGGAGGCGCGAGAGCAGCGCCTTCACCGCGGGTGGAGCGTCATTCGGGATGTGCGCGGACCAGGTCCTGGTGTTCACCGGCACCACGACGGGCTTACCCGCCGGCGCCGGTTTCCGCCGCTGCTCCGCGATGGCCTTGCCCAGCTCTCCCGCTGGAGCCACCGCCGGGCCCATGACGAAGACGCACACTGCACGTTGATCGTCCTTCTTTGCCCGGGACGCCATTGCCCAGCTCTCACGCACGGCCGCCGCATCGACCTGCGCGACAAACCAGCCAAGGATTCGCGGCGGAATGGCGCGGCTGAACCCCCCCCCTTGGGCGGCGCGCAGCTGACATCAAAGCCCTGCTCCGGTGCCTCCTCGCACTGGCCGAATGCCTGGTGCGCCGCCTGGCGGAAGCGCATCACGGCTGCTTTCCGCACCAGATCGATCGCGCCGGCGCGATCCTTCGAGAACATGGATCCGCGCCCCGACGACGGTTTGGGCTCGGGACGCGATGCACCTTCGCTGGCAGGTTGCTCCCTCGGCTCCGGACGCGCGGGGGCCTCCTTCGTCTGCGATGCCAGCTCGGGGCGCTCCGGCGACGGCGGGACCACCCCCGCTTCCAGCTGGGCGTCGTAGTCGACGCGCGCGGACTCATCGCTGAGCGTCTTATACGCCTGCGTCAGTCCGGCCGCCTTGTCGGCGGCGATTTCCTGGAATTCCTGGCCGAGGTGCTGGACCTTATCGGGGTGGTACCTGGCGATCTCGCGGCGAAACGCGCCCTTGATCTCTTCTGCGGAGGCCGTCTGGGCGACGCCCAGTATGTCGTAGTAGGTCGCCACTGTCTGTGAAGTTTACCGGACGGCGGGGTCGGCTAAGGGCTTGTCAGACAATTACTGACTTTTGTGTTCTCGGAGCAGCGGGATGGATCGTGTAGTTCCAGTCGCCGTGAAAGCGATGCCGCTCGAGGCGTACCGTCGCCAGCTGCGCATCGGTGACGGTGAGGCCACCCGGGTATGGGCCGCGGTCGAGTTCCGACCGAACGCGGAGTCCGGACCGACTGTGCGTCGAGCCAATGAGGCTCACGATCGTGGCCAAGTCGACGAGTGGGGTGCCGCGCCAATTCATCGCGATGTGCGAGAACACCCGATGCTCGATCTTGTTCCACTTGCTCGTACCCGGCGGAAAGTGACAGACCGTGATCACCAAGCCCGTCCGATTGGCCAGACGCGGCAGTTCCCACTTCCACAACCGGAGGCGCGCCCCGTTGCTCCCGCCTGCATCCGCCGTGATCAACAGCGACTGGGCTTGTCGATACGCCGGGCGACCCATGTGCTGCCACCAACGCTGGATCGACCGTACCGCGAAGCTCGCGGTGTCGTGATCGATCCCGACACGCACCCAGCCTTCGTTGCGATGCAGATCGTAGATGCCATACGGAATGGCCTTCCCGCCCGTGGTGGCGGTGGCCGGGATCACGAAGTCGTGGACCTGTACCCGCTGCGGCGTCTTCGCCGGGCGCCAGGTGCGGCCCGCGTTCTTGAACGCGCCGACCAGCTCCTTCTTCTTGGTGTCCACCGAAATCGTCGGCTGCTGTTGCCGTTGCGCGCGTCGCACGCGCCGGGCGATGTACCGAAACTGCGCGTCCCGATCGACATGCTGGCGGCCCTCACGAGTCTTGGCGTTGCCCTGCAGGCTGTAGCCCAGTCCGTGCAACAACTCGGCGACCACCGTGTGGCTGACGCGGTGGCCCAGACCGTCGAGCGCCACCGCCAACGTCCGTGCGCTCTGGCACGTCCACCGCAGCGGCGAGTCGGGATCGCCGGGGGCGGTCGGCTCAACCAACGCATCCAAATCGCGCAGCAGCGTCGCGTCGAGATCGATCGCGCGCTTGCGGCCGCCGCCCGCCCTTCGCGTCCGGCCGCCCGCGAGCGGCTCGTCCGCCGTCAATTCACGCAAACCGCGCTGGATGGTCGATGTCGCGATACCCGTGGCTCGGGCGACCAGCGCCGTGCCGCCATAACCGATCGCCTGGGCCTCAGTCGCCGCCCACACCCGGCGCGATCGCTCCGTGAGCACGGGCGCCAGCGCTGCATGCTTTGCCCGCAGGGTGGCCACCTCCACGGGCGCAGCGTACTACTCGCCGATCAACAGTACAAGCAGTTATTTCCTTACAGGATCTTAGTTGCGCCTGTGCAAGCGTCGGATTGCGGTCGAGCGCCCGGGCTTCGGCGTCGGCGAGCGTCAGCTGCACGGTAGGTGCGCCGCCGGCCGTCGTCTGGGTCTGGGCTGCGGCCGGTGTGGCCACCGACATCAAACCGGTGAGCAGGATGATGAGATAAGGCTGTGCTGTGTTCATACGATCGCTCCCAGGAGAGGTTACGCGGCAACGATGGCACCGGTGCGGCGGAGGTGTGAAGAAACGATGGCGTGGAACCGGCCCAGCGGACAATCCTCAGCCCGGTTCAGTTCCTGCGTTCTGCGTCTCGAGCTAGCGGGTCTAAAGCGCTTTTCATGACCGTGTGGCGGCCGCGTACCCGCAGTGCCGAACATAGTTGCGGCATTCGTCAGGGCTGAAGTGCGCCAAGCACTCGCCGAGGAACGGCCAGAGCGTCTCGGTGCTGCGACAGCGAGCGGTGCGAACGAGGGCCTTGAGCTTCGCGAAGCAGAGCTCGATGGGATTGAGGTCCGGGCTGTAGGGTGGCAAGTACCAGAGGGTGGCCCCGGCGGCCTGGATGGCGCGTTGGATGCCGGCGACCTTGTGGGCCCCGAGATTGTCGGCAATGACGATGTCGCCGGGCTGCAGGGTCGGCACCAGGATCTGTTCGATGTAGGCGCGGAAGCTCTCGCCATCGATCGCGCCGTCGAAGACCCCCGGTGCGGTCAGCCCCGTGACCCGCAACGCGGCGAGAAACGTGCTGGTCTGCCAGCGCCCGCAGGGGGCGTGGTCGTGGACGCGCGCGCCGCGCGGTGCCCGGCCGTACCGCCGAAGCAGATTGGTGGTGATGCCGGTTTCGTCCAGAAACACGAGGTGGGCGACATCCCAGGTCGGCGCCGCCGCGTGCCACGCGACCCGCGCGGCCGCGACGTCAGGCCGATCGTGTTCGGACGGGCGGACCGTTTTTTTTAACGGTCAGGCCGAGGGCCCGCACGGCGCGCCAGACCGTCGGCACACTCGCGGGCGTGGCGAGGGCGTCCTTCAGCTCAGCCAGCGTGCGATCCGGGTGCGCCGCAATCAGCGCGGCCAAGGTGTGTAGGTGCGGCTCAAGCATGCAGCGCCGTCCATGTCGCTGGACGCGAGGCGCCACCTCGCCCGTGTCGCGCCGCCGCTGTTTCAGTAGCCGCACCCACGACCCGCTCACGCGGTACTTCGCCGCCACCTCGGCCGCCGTCATCCCGGCATCGCTGTCGAGGAGCGCCCGCTCTCGCAGATCCATCGAATAGGCACGCATCGGGCCTCCTGCATCGGTGCGCGCAGAAGTACCACGACCGCCCCAGGTAGTACAAGGCCTATTTGAAAAGCGCTTTAGTCCGGGCGAACGAGCGTGACGGTGGACAACATCGTGCCGAACGGCATCGTTACCGTCGCGACCAGCGTCATCGTGCTTCCGTCCTGGCTCAGGCTCCGAACCTCACGGGTGCTGAGGGTCATGTCGCCCTGCGGACCGGCCGCCGACAGCGTGCTCTCGACAACGAGCGCGACCCCCTCCCATGACGTCCTGCTCTTGAGCGCGCTGTCTCCGGGTCCGGGATTGCTCACCTCGCTGCCGTCGAACGGATAGCGGCTGATCCGGCTCCGGCCCTCATCGGTCACGATGAGCGCCTCGTTCGTCTGTCTGAGCGTCACGCGGTCGCCTTCCTGATACGGCGCAGCGACCACGCCTCCCCTGCCCCTACCCTGACCCTGGCCCTGGCCGGCTCGGCCACCCCGGCCGCGCCCTCCGCCCCCGCCACGGATGCCTCCACGACCCTGACCGCGCCCGCGGCCGCGGCCGCCCGCGTTCCCTTGCGGCCCCTGGAATTCGACGCGCTCGACCACCCACGTGCCCGAGAAATCGGGCCTCTCTTGCGCTTCCAGACCCTCGAGCGACCCGGCCACGAGTACCGCTGCCGCCATCACCGATACCTGTTTGAACATGAAGCGCCTCCTGGACGCCGACCCGACGGAGTGATTCTTTACGCCCATGGGCCGAGCCGCTACTCAAATCGCAGCGCGTCGATCGGATCGAGCGCCGCGGCTTTCCGTGCGGGGTAGAAGCCAAAGAAAATGCCGATCGCGGCCGCGCACCCGAACGAGAGCAGCACGGCGGACGGGGTGACGACGGTGGACCATTGCATCACGTTGCTGATGCCGTACGACGCCCCGATGCCGAGCGCGACACCAAGCGCGCCCCCCGCCAAACTGAGCACCACCGCCTCCACCAGAAACTGCATGAGCACATCGACGTCGCGCGCGCCGACCGACAGACGGAGCCCGATCTCGCGCGTCCGCTCGGTGACCGACACGAGCATGATGTTCATGATGCCGATGCCACCCACCAGCAGGGAGACCGCCGCGATGCTCGCCAGCAGCCACGTCATCGTGGTCGTCGTCGCCGTCAGCACGCTGGCCATCTCCTCGAGGCTACGCACGGAGAAGTCGTCCGGCTCGCCCGCCGTCAGGCCATGCCTCTCCCGAAGCAGCGCGCCGATCTGTTCCTCCATCGCCTCGAACGGCACGCCGTCGGCCGTCGAGACCATGATGTTCTGAACGTGCGTGATGCCGAGCAGCTTCTTCTGCACCGTCGTGTATGGGAGGACGACGGTATCGTCCTGGTCGCGCCCCATCACCGGCTGGCCCTTGCTGGTAAAGACGCCGACGACGCGGAATGGCTGGTTCTTGATCCGGATACTGGCGCCCGTCGGATCGGTGCCCGGACCGAACAACTCGTCGCGCACGACGGAGCCGAGCACGGCAACCTTGGCGGCGCGGACTACGTCCAGCTCGGTGAAGAACGCGCCGTACTCAAGCGGCCACGCGCGAATGACCGGCAGGTCGGCGCTGGCACCTTCGATTTGCGTATTCCAGTTCGACGACTCGGCGATCACCTGCTCCCGCGTGTTGGCGCCGGGCGAGATGTACCGCACACCGGGGATGTCGCGAGCAATCGCCTCGGCATCGGCGGGTACCAGGGTCGGCGTGTTGCCACTGCCCATGCGCACCGGGCCGAAGCGGTTCGACCCGGAATTGATCGTGACGATGTTGGTCCCGACGCTTCGAATCTGGTTCTCGATCGACTGCTGCGCGCCGTTACCGATAGCCACCATGACGATGACGGCCGCAACACCGATGATCATGCCGAGCGCAGTGAGCGCCGTGCGCATCGCGTTGCGGCGCAGCGCCTTGACGGCAACAACAAACGTAAGCCACATGGACATGACTGGCTCCTGACTGACCTGACGGTTACGCCGACAGCACCTCGGCGCCGGCATCGAAGCGGCGCAGCTCCTCTACAGCGTCGCGCCGGTGCGCCACCGGCTGATCGAGCCGGACGCGGCCGTCGCGGAAGCCGACGATGCGTGTGGCGTACTCCGCGATGTCGGCCTCGTGCGTCACGAGCACGATGGTGATGCCGCGCTCGCTATTCAGCCGCTGGAACGTGCCCAGCACCTCGATGCTGGTGCGCGAGTCGAGGTTGCCGGTCGGTTCGTCGGCCAGCAGCAGCGCCGGACTGTTGACGAGCGCTCGCGCGATGGCCACGCGCTGCTGCTGGCCTCCGGAGAGCTGGTTCGGGTGGTGGTCGGTGCGATCGCCGAGGCCGACCACCTCCAACGCATCCAAGGCGCGCCGGAGCCGCTCCCGTGCGGGCACCGGCTGACCGTACAGCATCGGCAGCTCGACGTTCTCGAGCGCCGTGGTGCGCGACAACAGGTTGAAGCCCTGGAAGACGAAGCCGATCTCGCGATTGCGCACGCTCGAGAGCTCGCGTTTCGACAGCAGGGATACGTCGCGGCCGTTGAGATGACAGGTGCCGCTGGTCGCTCTATCGAGACACCCGGCCAGATGCATGAACGTCGATTTCCCCGACCCCGAGGGGCCTGTGAGCGCCACGAACTCGCCGCGCTGGATATCCAGCGAGATGCCCTGCAGCGCCCGCACTTCGACCTCGCCGACGACGTAGGTCTTGGTCAGATCGCGAACGGCAACGAGCGGCTCCGCTCCGATCATTGGGCGCCACCGCGACCACCGCCACCGCCGCCACCAGCACCACGGTCACGCCGGCCGAAGGGCAGGAGCGGCGAGCCGGTGGGCGCGGCCGCCGGGGCGGTGCCAGCTGGCAATACGCCGGTCACAACCTGCGTGCCGGGCGCCAGCTCGCCTTCGAGCACGGCGGTCTGCGTGCCGTCGCTGATGCCCGTGCGGACCGGGATACGTCCGAGCGACCCCTGATCGAGTACCCACACCATGGCCCGGTCTCCCACGTCCGCAGTGTTTCGTGGCTCCAGGTCGCCCGCGGCGTTTCCCGGCGCCCGGCCACGGCCGCCCCCTCCGGCACGGAAGCCCCCGCGCATCTGCTCGCGCTCCTCGGGGGACATCTGTTGCAGGCGCTCGCGCATGGCCGCGAGCTGCTCGGGCGCCATGCCGGCCGCGCTCCGCCCACCTTCAGCTTCGCGGGCCACGGCGGGCCGGAGGTCGTTCTCGACGGGGGCGCCCGGTCCGGCGGGCGGCGTCTGCCCCAGCGCCGCGAGAATCTCGTCGCTCGGACGGAAGCGCAGCGCCGCGTTCGGTACGCGCACGACGTTGTCGGCCCGCGCTGTTTCAACGGTCACTGAAGCAGTCATACCGGGCTTCAGCTTGAGGTCCGGATTGGGCACATCGATGATCGTCACGTAGCTCACGACGTTCTGCTGAATCTCCGGCTCCAGGCGCACCTGCGACACCGCGCCCGTGAACACGTCTTCCGGGTAGGCGTCGACCCTGAAACGCACCGGCTGGCCGGGCTGAATCCCGCCGATGTCGGATTCGTCGATGCTGGCGTTGACTCGCATCTCGGCGAGATCGCGCGCGAGCACGTACAGCGTCGGCGCCGACATGCTGGCGGCAACCGTCTGGCCGATGTCGACGTTGCGGGCGATGACGACGCCGTCGATCGGGGCGCGGATGACCGTATGGCTCAGGTTGACCTGCGTCTGGTTCAGCGAAGCGCGGGCCTGTTCCACCTGCGCTTCCGCCGCGGTCACACCCGCGCCGGCTATCCGGGAGTTGCTCTCCGCCGTCTCGAGGTCGCTTTCCGGGACGAGCTGTTTCTCGAACAGCTCGCGCGCGCGGCGCAGCTTGACCTGAGCGTCCGCGGCCTGGATCTCTGCGCGTTCCACTTCGGCCTCCAATCGCGCCACGGTCGCCTCCGCCTGCTCGACCTGCGTTTCAAACAGCGACGGGTCCAACTCGGCAATAACCTGGCCCTGGCGGACCGTGGAATTGAAGTCCGCGTGCAGCGTCATGATGGAGCCCGACACCTGGCTCCCGACCTGAACGGTAGTCACCGCCTCCAGCCTCCCGGTCGCTTCGACCGTGGACACGACCGCTCCGCGCGTCGCCTCTGCGCTGTTGAGCACCGGTACTTCCGCGGCGACATCGCCGAACTGGTAGTACCAGACCGCGGCGGCAGCGATTGCCAGCGCGGCGAGGCTCAGCCAAACGCGTTTAGTCATCACAGCCCTCCACCTGCCTCAGCATATCGACTCGCCGCAATGCTATCCGCCCCTGTCATCGCTGCCTCTAGTATCGCCGCCTTTGTCATAAGTATTTACTAGGGGAGTGTGGCGCGGGCGCGGCCGATGTGTGACAAATCGGTGAAACGCGGCCTCTCTAGCGGGAGGGCTGGATCATCATCGCGCGGCGGTGAGAACCTCAAAAGGCGATTGAACGCGTAGGCGGGCGGTCGCCGCCCATGAGTGAAAAGCGGTACGTGAGCGCCTCAGTCCTCCGTGGCCGGGTCCTTCGCCGGGACCGCCGGGGTAGTCGGGGCCGCGGTGCCGCCGAACGCTACCGGCGACCTGGCCGTCTCGTCGACGCTGAGCTGGAAGATGTCGGGTCGGGCGTAGTGGCCGACGGCGTCGAAATCCACCCGCGCGCGCGCGATGTCATCGCGGTCGATCTCGGCGGTTAGAATCGCCTCGTCCTCGAAGTCGGGACCCGCCAGAATCGTCCCCAGCGGTCCGATGATGCAGCTGCCGCCGCGCGAGAGCACGGTGTCGGGGTCATCGCCGAACGGCGTCGCGTAATCTGCCGGATAGTCGCGCCGGCGCGCGAACTGATTGCTCGACAGCACGAAGCACCGCCCCTCCTGCGCGATGTGCCGCATGGTCGGCAGCCACGTCTCCCGGCCGTCGGCCGTCGGCGCGCAGTAGATTTCTATGCCTCTGGCGTACATGGCCGCCCGGAGAAGCGGCATGTAGTTCTCCCAGCAGATCACCGCACCGACACGCCCCATGTCGGTCTCGAACACCGGCAAGGTCGAGCCGTCGCCGAAACCCCAGATCAGCCGTTCCCCGCCGGTCGGCATCAACTTTCGGTGCTTCCCCAGATAGCGGCCGTCCGACCCGAAAAAGAGGACCGTGCAGTACAGCGTTCCGCCATCGCGCTCGACGACACCGATGACGAGATGGGTCTTGTTGGCGCGGGCGACGGCCGCGAGCCGGTCGACGTGGGGACCGGGGACCTCGATCGCGCTGTCCCAATAGATCCGGAACTGTTCGCGTCCTGCCTTGCTGCGCGAGCCGACCGCCGCGCCGAAGTCGAGGCCCCGAGGATAGGCCGACACGAACGCCTCCGGAAAAAGCGTCAGGCGCGCGCCGCGGTGCGCCGCATCGGCCGCCAGATCGCCCACCTTCTGGAGCGTGCGCGCGATGTCGAACGCCACCGGCGCCGCCTGAACAACCGCCATGCATGGCACGGCACGATAATATCCTCATGGCCCTGTCGATCGGCGCCGCTGTCGTCGTCCGCGCCTTCGGGAATAAGCGGGGCGTCGTCATCGCGGTCGGCCGCGATGCCCGGTACCAGGTGCGCATCGACGCCGTCACGATGTGGTGCGGCGAGGCGGACCTGACCATCCCGGCGGAACCCCGGAAGAAGAAACCGGCCGGCCGGAAACAACCGCCGGCGCGAGCGAACGAGATCGCGCCGCCCGGCCGCATCGATCTACACGGACTCGTCGTGGAGGAGGCTCTTGCGCGGGTCGTGGTGGAGATTGACCGGTCGCTGCTGCGTGGCGCCGACCGCGTCGAGGTGGTGCACGGCAAAGGCTCCGGCCGCATCCGGGACGCGCTCCACCGTCATCTCGCGTCGATGCCGGTCGTCGCCGCGTGCCGGCTCGATCCCCGGAACGCCGGAGTCACATGGGTCCACTTCCGATAACGTTGCCCACCGTCATCTAGACCACCCGCGACTTGCCGCGTGGCAAACGGGGCGGCCACCGCCTGTTCGAGCCCGACGACCGTCACGCCCCGCAAAGGGAGCGTCGCGCCGCAGCCATCAGCGGTCCCGGTGCTTCGCGTCGAGCGCGAGTGTCCGCCGCGCCCGTTCGACGATCGGCAGCTCGACCATCCGGCCGTCCATGGTCGTCACGCCCTGTCCAGCCGCTCGTGCCGCTTCATAGACGTCGATCAGTCTTCTTGCGCGATCGACATCGGCGTCCGTGGGCGTGAAGGCCTGGTTGATGACGTCAACCTGCCGTGGATGGATCGCCATCTTGCCACGGAAGCCAAGGGCGCGGGCCCGCTCGCAGTCACGCCGAAGCGAGTCGGCGTCGTTCAGATCCGTACAGACCGAGTCGATGGCATCGGCGCCGACCGACGCCGCCGCCACGACGATCTGCGCACGGGCAAACGACAGCTCTTCGCCATCGATCGTCCGCTCGACGGCCAGGCTCGCGGTGAAGTCTTCGGCGCCGAACAGGAGCGCCGCAACCGGCGCATCGGCCGCAGCGATCTCCGCGGCTCGGAGGATGGCGCGTGGCGTCTCGAGGAGCAGCAGCAGCGGCGGCACGGCACCAGACGGCGCGCGCCGCGCGAAGACCCGCGCCACCTGCTCGACGGCGCCGGCCCTGTCGATCTTTGGCAGCAGCACGCCGTCGTACCCCTGCGTGCCGCTGAAACACTCGACGTCCGCTTCCCCGTCCGGCGTCTCCACGGCGTTGAATCGAACCAGCCGCAACGCCCCCGCGCCGGGGGTCGCCAGGAACTCGGCGACGAGCGCGCGGGCCTGTGGCTTCTGTCCCGCTTCCACGCTGTCTTCAAGGTCGAACACGACGGCGTCGGCGCCTGCGTTCATCGCCTTCGCGAATCTGTCCTGGCGCGTGCCGGGGACGAAAAGGAGGGAGCGCATAGAGCCGATCATGCCGTGGAGTAGATCTCGGGCGCCTAATCGGGCACCCGCACCATATCGAAGAACACCGCGGTCGCCCAGGCGAGAATCATCATCGTCACGAGAAACGGGATGATGGTCCAGGCCAGCTCCAGGGGGTCGGACCCGTGGATCGGATGCCCCGCTTTTTCGCCGGTCCGGTCGCGGTACATGACCGCGAAAATAATCACGAGCAGCGCGACGCCCGCCGTCACCGCCGTGACGAAGAAATACAGGCTGTCGACCTCGGGGGAGAGGTTGGATGCCTGTTCGGGGAAGAGTGGAATCCCAGACAACATAAGCGCTACGGTCTCATGCGCGGATCGGCGCCGGCGATACTCGCGAATCGCTTGTGGTCCCACTCGAATTCTCCCCATCAACATCCTCCCTGATGGGTAACCCGAGTTGTGGCGCGATGATAGGACCTCCGGTAACACTTAGCATGGCGCGGCGCGCTTGACCCTGTCCCAGTTCGTGGATAAACTCGGTTGGATAGATCCTCGGTCCTCGGACTCGCAGCCGGGGCAACTTTCTTACAGCGCCTCGGAGTCGTAGCCGCTTGTCTCAGATCTTCCCCCCATGGTGGAACAAGCTCCCGATCATGGCCGCGATCGCGGGCATCCTCGGTCAGGCGCTCGTGATCGCGGGGGTCTGGTACTTTTTTTCCCCCTGGTACACAGACGTGGGCTACCGTCCCGTTCAGCCCGTCCCGTACAGCCACGAGCTCCACGTCGGCGAACTCGATCTCGATTGTCGATATTGTCACGCCTCGGTCGAGATTTCTCCCGTCGCGAACGTTCCGCCCACGCAGACCTGCATGAACTGCCATCAGACCGTGATGCGGGACAGCGAGGCGCTCGCACCCATTCTGGACAGCGACCAGAACGGCCGGCCGATGCGCTGGATTCGCGTCCACAGCCTTCCCGACTACGCCTATTTCGCCCACAACGTACACGTGGCGGGGGGAATCGGCTGTGTCACCTGCCACGGTCGTATCGACGAGATGGAAACGGTCACCCAGATGGCGCCCCTCAGCATGAGCTGGTGCCTCGACTGTCACCGTAACCCCGGTCCCCACAGACGCCCCGTCTCGGAGGTCACCAACATGAGGTGGACCCCTCCCCGGGACGCCCAAGCGCTCGCGGCTCAGCTCGATCGCGAACGACCCGTCAATCCGCCGACTGACTGCTCGGGGTGCCATCGGTGACACAGGCGTATTGGCGAAGTCTCGCCCAGCGCGAGGATCGCCCCGAGTCGCGCGCGTTCCTCGAGCGGGAATTCCCGGAGGGAGCCTCGGAGCTTCCGGACGGGATCACCCGGCGCGAAATGATGATGCTCCTGGGCGCCTCACTGTCGCTCGCGGGGCTTGCGGGATGCCGGCGCCCCGTCGAAGAGATTGTTCCCTTTGTCAGCGCCCCCGAGGAGATGGTCCCTGGGATCCCCCGCTCCTACGCCACGACGATGCCGTTCGGCCGGAGCGCCTACGGTCTCGTTGTCGAGAGCCACGAGGGGCGACCGACCAAGATCGAGGGGAACCCCAGCCACCCCTCCACCCTCGGGGCCTCGAGCGCGCGCGTGCAGGCGTCCGTGCTCGGCTTGTACGATCCCGACCGCTCGCAGACGGTCAGACTGAATGGGGAGGCGAGCTCCTGGAACGAATTCGTGACGGCCTGGGAGGAGCGGTCCCAGGCTCACGCCACGGATGGCGGCGCTGGCCTGGCGGTCCTCTCCGAATCCTTCTCCTCCCCAACCCTGGCGCGCCTCGCATCCGAGTTCCGCGCCCGCTATCCGCGGGCAATCTGGGCGACCTACGAGGCGGTCAGCGACGAAAACAGGCTCGCGGGTCTGCGGTCCGCGACGGGGCGCGACCTCGACCTCGTGCTCCGGCTGGATGAGGCGGCTGTCATCCTCGCCCTCGACGCCGACCCGCTCCTGACCGACCCCGAGATGATCCGTCACACCCGAGGCTTCGCGGCCGGACGGCGCGCGGGACCCGCTGGCGGGGCGATGAATCGCCTGTACGCCGTCGAAGGGGTGTACTCCCTGACGGGAGCCATGGCGGATCATCGGCTTCGCCTCGAAAGCCGGCAGATCGCCCCCTTCCTTGCGGCCCTGGCGGCACGCGTGGCTCCGACCGCGGCCGGAGCCGCAACCCTGGCGGGAGCCGGCGTCCCCGGTGTCGACTCGCGGTGGATCGACGCCCTTGCCGAGGACCTTCTGGCGAACCGCGGCAGGGGGGTGATCGTGGCTGGGGAGCGCCAGCCCCCGGCCGTGCACGCCGCGGTCTGCGCCCTGAACACGGCTCTCGGGAACACCGGCACGACCGTGAGCTACTACGAGACGACGGACGCTGCCCTTCCGAGCGTCGGCTCGCTCGCCTCGCTCGTCTCCGCGATGCAGGACGGCGCGGTCCAGACCCTCGTCGTTCTGGGCGGCAATCCTGTCTTCGATGCCCCCGCCGATCTCGACTTCGCCTCGGCCATGGCGGAGGTCCCTCACTCGATCGCGCTCGGACATACGGTCGACGAAACATCCTCCACGGCGGAGTGGCATATCCCTCGCGCTCACTACCTCGAAGGGTGGGGAGACGCGCGTGCGGTTGGAGGCACGCTCAGCGTCGTCCAGCCGCTGATCCTGCCCCTCTTCGGCGGACGAACTCCCGTCGAGGTACTGGGGCTCATGGCCGCCGCCGCACCTGTGGCGCCTGTGGCACCCGTCGCGCCGGACGCCCCGGTGGGACCTGAGGCGCCGGTGGCCTCTGTGGCACCCGTCGAGCCCGTCGCCCCGGAGGGGGCTGTGGCGCCGGACGCACCGGTGGCTCCTGTTGCCCCCGAGGAGCCGGTGGCGCCCGTCGTGCCCGTCGCGGGGCCGGATCGTCCCGGCTACGACTTCGTGCGGGATACCTGGAGACCGATCCTGGGCGAGGACGAGTTCGATACAAAGTGGAACCGCGTCCTGCACGATGGATTGCTTGCCGGTAGCGAGCTGCCCGAAGTCGTCCCAGAGCTCACAGGGGAGCCCTTTGCGGAGCTCGCGAGCTCGATCGGCGGCGCAGCCGGTTCCGCAGGAGCGGCTGGTGCATCTCCCGATGGCCTGGAGATCGTCTTCCTCCCGTCCCCCTCGGTTCACGACGGTCGCTTCGCGAACGACGGGTGGCTACAGGAGCTTCCCGACCCGCTGACCAAGCTGACCTGGGACAACCCCGCGCTCGTCAGCCCGACGACGGCAGCGTCGCTCGGCCTCGCGAGCGGGGATTGGGTCCGCCTCGACTACGCCGGCCGCTCGATGGAGCTCCCCGTTTGGCTCCTCCCCGGAATGACGGATGGCGTGGTCGCCCTGACGATCGGCTACGGCCGTTCGCACGCGGGTCGGGTCGGCTCGGGGGTGGGCGTCAACGCGTTCACGGTCCGAGGTTCCCAAGCCCTTGGCTTCGACAGCGGGGCCAGCCTCACCAGGCTCGAGCGCACCTACCCGCTCTCGGCGACCCAGGAGCACGGCAGCATGGAGGGGCGCCCCGTCGTCCGCGAGTCGACCCTGGCCGCGCTGCGGTCGCAAACAGTCGCCGGGACGGAGCAGGCCGCGAGCCCGGATGGGGAGGGTGCGTCAGCGACCGACCACCCAGAAGGACAAGTCAGCGCACTCGGCGTCTTCGCGGAGGAACCGCATCTCTTCTCCCTCTGGCAGGAGCATGCCTACGATCAGGGCCACCAGTGGGGGATGACGATCGACCTGAACTCGTGCATCGGGTGCAATGCGTGCATGGTCGCCTGCCAGAGCGAGAACAACGTGCCGGTCGTCGGCAAGGCCCAAGTCGCGATGGGACGCGAGATGCACTGGATCCGGCTCGACCGTTACTTCTCCGGCGAGCCCTCCGGCAGCCCGGAGGTCGTCTTCCAGCCCGTTCCCTGCATGCACTGCGAGGACGCGCCCTGCGAGCAGGTCTGCCCCGTGGCCGCGACCGTCCACGACGCCGAGGGCCTCAACGTGATGGTCTACAACCGGTGTATCGGGACCCGCTACTGCTCGAACAACTGTCCCTACAAGGTGCGCCGCTTCAATTTTTTCAACTTCACCAAGGACACGCCAGACACCCTCCAGCTCGCGATGAACCCGGACGTCACGGTCCGCTCGAGGGGCGTGATGGAGAAATGCACCTACTGCACGCAGAGGATCAATCGGGTGAAGATCGATGCGCGGCTCGCCGGACGCGAGCTTCGTGACGGCGACGTCAAAACGGCGTGCCAGCAGGCGTGCCCCGCCTCGGCGATCGAGTTCGGAGATATTCGGGACCCGTCGAGCCGGATCGCGCAGGCCAAGGCCGACCCGCGCAACTACGCGCTCCTCGAGGAGCTGAACACCAAGCCCCGGACGACCTATCTGGCCAAGGTGCGAAACCCGAATCCGGACCTCGAGGGAGCGCGGGCCGACGCGGGAGCCTGGCGCGCAGGGGAGGGAGGGAGGGGGTCCCTGACATGATCGCCCGCCGACGGCACCTGCGCGCGCTCGCGCTCACGCTCGCGTCCGTCGTCGCCCTCAGCGGCTGCGCGCGCGGCTGCACGTCGAGCCGCCCTCCCATCCATATCAACCCGAGCATGGACGACCAGCCGAAGGTCCGCCCGCAGGCGGCCAGCGCCTTCTTCTACGACGGCGCGTCCATGCGCGCGCCCGTTCCGGGAACGGTCGCGATCGGAGGGCTCCGGGAGGACGCGGCTTTCTTCACGGGACAGGGAGTAGACGGGCAGTTCGTCGCGGCAATCCCCGTGACCGTGGACGAAGCGCTCGTCGAGCGCGGCCGCCAGCGCTACGGGATCTACTGCCAGCCTTGCCACGACGCTCGGGGGGACGGCAGAGGGATCCTGTTCCAGCGAGGCAGCGTCCCCACCGCCTCCTTCCACGACGAGGAGCTTCTGGCGTATCCGGACGGGCAGATCTTCGACGTCATCACGAACGGGTCAGGGCTGATGTCCGGGTACCGCTGGCCGATCCCTCCCGCGGACAGGTGGGCGATCGTCGCCCACGTACGAGAGCTCCAGCGCGAGCAGCTGGCAAGAGCCGCGAACGCGCCTCCAGGCATCAACTGAGGGAGGCGCCGTGACGAACACCGTGACGAACGCCCTGAGGAACGCCGTGAGGAACCGCAAACTGCAGGTCCTTCTCGGTCCCGTCGCCGCCATCGTGATGTTCGCGGGGGCGGTCCAGATGGCCTCCTTGCTGATGAGCGGGGAGTACAGATCGCCTTCCCGGGCTCCTCTCGAGACCGTGGACCAGACGCCCCGCGTCGCCGGCTTGGCCGACGAGGCGGAGGACGCGGCCGAGCAGGCCCGGACGACGCTCTACGAGGAAGCCGAGTACCGGACGTTCCCGGTCGTCGGCAGTCGTGTGGCGATCTGGGCGGTCGCGCAGCTGCACCTGCTGTTCGCGGCGTTCGTCCTTGCCGTGCCCCTCTTCGCATTCATCATCGAGGTGATCGGCTACAAGACCGGAGATCCGCGATACGACAAACTTGCGCACGAGTTCACGAGGCTCCTCTCCGTCTCCTTCTCGCTCACGGCGACCCTCGGAGCGTTCCTCACGTTCATGCTGGTCATTCTGTATCCGCAGTTCACCAACTACTTGATGAGCGTGTTCTCGCCGACGTTTCTCCCGTACGTGTTGCTCTTCTTCGCCGAGGCCTTCTTCCTCTACACCTACTATTACGGCTGGGGGAAGTTCCATCCCTTGGTTCATCTTGGCTTGGGGCTCGGCCTCAACCTCGTGGGCACGGCCATCATGCTGATCGCCAATGCCTGGCTCACGTTCATGATGTCACCGAACGGGATCTCGGAGAGCGGGGCGGTGATCTCCACCTGGGACGCGGTCTACAACTTCACGTGGATGCCGATCAACATCCATCGAGTCATCGCGAACGTCGCCTTCGGCGGATCGGTCGCCGCCGCCTACGCGGCTTTCAAGTTCCTGGGGGCGACATCCGACGAGGAGCGCGCGCACTACGACTGGATGGGGTACATCGGGAACTTCATCGCGATCATTGCCTTCCTCCCGCTTCCCTTCGCCGGCTACTGGCTCGCGAGCGAGATCTACGCCTACTCGCAGACGCTCGGACTCACGATGATGGGAGGGGCCTTCTCATGGCTGTTCATCATTCAGGCGGTCCTGATCGGGAGTCTGTTCCTCGGGGCCAACTACTACCTCTGGCTCGGGATGGGGCGGGTCCAGGGGAGCCAGCCGCTCCAGAAATTCATCAAGTACTTGCTCATCGCGATCGCGCTCTGCTTCATGGTCTGGGCGACGCCGCGATCGATCATCGCAACCGTCTCCGAACTCCGGGCGATGGGAGGATCGACGCACCCGATCCTTGGTTTCCTGGGTGTCATGTCGGCCAAGAACACCGCGGTCAACATCCTGATCCTCACGACCTTCATGAGCTTCATTCTTTACCGCCGGACTGGAAAGGCCACAACGGTCGCGTGGGCGAAGACGGGCCATGCGGCGCAGCTCACCATCTTCGCGGCCACCGCGATCTTCGTCATCTTCCTCGGCGTCTACGGGTACTTCGTCGAGGCGAGCGTCAGGATTGGCCTCTCGGTGCCCCAGGTCGGCTCGGTTCTGCTCGCTATGGTGTTGATTACCGCGATCGACATCCCCCTCTTCCGCAGGGCGAGGACGGCCGAGGTGCACTGGGGAAGGATTCCGGCCATCTCTCAGTACGTGCTGATCTTCATCGCGGTGACCTTCACCTGGCTCATGGGGCTCATGGGCTACGTTCGGTCCGGGCTCCGCCAGCATTGGCATGTCTACGGCGTCATTCGGGACAACTCTGCCGACGCCTTCACGCCTACCCTCGGCTTCGCGACGCAGGTCGTCTCGGTGACCGTGCTCATATTCTTCGTCCTGATCGGCATCGTGTTCTGGATCACGGGCCTCCACGACCGGCCCGATCGGGCCGTCGCGCCGTCACCGCAGAGAGAGGCGCCAACAGGCGGACACATAATTCTCGGGGGCGCCGTAGGCCATCAGCCGAGTGCCGTAGCTGAAATGCGTGGCTTATCCGCGCAGGACGTCGAGGGGCGGACCAGGCTGTCATGACGATTCCGATCACCCTCCGAATCGGCGCTCTCGTCCTCGTGACGACCGGGTTCTATTCCTACGTCGGCCAGATGGTGCCTCAGAACGAAGTTCAGCCTCCCGAGGAGATCCTGATCAGCGCCGACCTGACCACTGCCGACATGGTCCCGATCGGCCGCCAGATCATGGATGGCAAGGGTCTCTGCTTCACCTGCCACACGATCGGCCAGACCGGGGCGCTCCGATTCCCCGACCTCAGCGGGATCGCCGGTCGCGCGACCACCCGCGTTCCTGGCCTGAGTGATGTCGAGTACTTCGCTCAATCGATGTACGAACCCGACAGCTATGTCGTCGAGGGATTCAACCCTGGAATGCCCGTCATCAACGAGCCGCCGATCGGCCTCACCGATCAGGAGATTCTGGTCGTCATCGCGTACCTCCAGTCTCTTGGCGGCACGCCGACGGTCACGCTCCAAACGGCGCACAACTATTACACCCCAGAGGACGCGGCGCCGACTGCCGACGCCGCTTTGGCCGAGGGGGCCGAGGCCGCACCACCAGGTGCTCCGCCGCCGGCCGAGGAGGCCACGCCGGGCGCCGCGCCGCCTGCTGCCGCCCCGCCGGCCCAAGGGACCGCGCCAGGTGTGCCTCCGGCCCAGGGGGCCGCGCAATGAACATCCCGGTCGTCCTGGCTCTGGTCGCCGTGTTCGGGCTCCTTCGCCTCCGTCGGGCCAATCTGCTGCTGTGGGCCGGCACCTGGTGGGTGGGGACCTACGTCCTCTTCCGATTCGGATTCACCGCCCCGATTCCCGCTTCCGTCATTTCGATCTACATGGGCATCGTCTCGATTGCGATCCTGGCGTACGTCTCCTCGAGCCAGGAGCGCCGCGAAGAAGTCTCCGGCCCGCTGGTCCGGTTCATGACGGACAAGCGGTACACGGCGCTCCTCGTCGCGACGGCCATCGCCATTCCGGCACTCGCAGCCGCGAACGTCTACGTGCGGATGAACGTTCCCCTCGAGCCTCCATTTTTCGCGCGGACGGTCCATCCTGCACCGCCTACCGAGATCACGGTTCATGACACGGAGATCGATCTCGACGCTGGAGACAACCCCTTCCGACCTCTCGAGACGTCGAATCCGGAAGAGTTCCGCAGACATGTCGAGAACGGCCGCCAGGTCTATTATCAAAACTGCGTCTTCTGCCACGGCGACAATCTGTCCGGCAACGGCATGTTCGTCCACGGGCTGGACCCGCTCCCGACCAACTTCGCCGACGGGGCGACGATCGCGAATCTTCGCGAAACGTTTCTGTTCTGGCGAATAGCCAAGGGGGGCCCCGGGCTGCCCGAGGAAGGTGCTCCCTGGGCTACAGCCATGCCCGCCTGGGAGCAGTTCTTGAACGAAGAGGAGATCTGGGAGGTGATCCTCTTTCTCTACGATTTCACTGGCGAGAGGCCTCGCGCCGTGGAGGAGGAGGTCGGTACGGAATGACTTCCGTCGCAGTTCTGCGCTGGTGTTTCGCTGTCCTGATCGTCTCTTTGTGCGCCGTGCCGATGGGATCGGTGCGCGTGGCGGCTCAGGACGTGGGGACCGAGGCGGAGCGGGAGTCGGGCAGGACGCTCTATCTCAGAAACTGTGCGCAGTGCCACGGCGAGAACGGTGACGGCGCAGGGTACGCCACCCCGCACCTGTACCCCAGGCCCCGGGAATTCACGATGGGCAACTTCAAGGTCCGCTCGACTCCCAGCGGAGGGCTCCCGACCCATCAGGACCTCGTCAATATCATCAGGCGCGGCATGCCCTACACCTCGATGCCTGCGTGGCCCACACTGTCCGACCAGGAGGTGTCCGATCTCGCCTACTACCTGACGACCTTCTCCCCCGACTTCTCCAACGCGGAACGTGTCCCTCAACCCCTGCCGCTCCCGAGCGCCCCGGCAACCACAACAGAGTCGATCGAGTTGGGGAGAACGCTGTACGAAGAAACCGGATGCGGTGAGTGCCACGGCACGCTCGGTAGGACCGACGGACCTTCGGCTGAGACGCTCGTCGACGAGTTGGACTTTCCGATACGCTCAGCGGACCTCACGCAGAGTTGGACCTTCCGGGGAGGGTCGTCCCGCGAGGACATCTTCCGGACGATGACCACGGGGTTCAACGGCACGCCCATGCCGTCGTTCGACGAAGCCCTCAGCCCCGAGCAACGATGGGCGATCACGGACTTCATCGTCTCGCTCTCGGGGGGCGGCGAGCCAGACTATTCAAACCTCGTCGTCGCCAGGCGTGCCGTGGATCCGATCGATCTGTCCTTGGGAGCTGCGAACTTCGAATCCGCGCCTGTGGCCCACTTTCCTATCGTCGGGCAGATCATGGAGCCCGGGCGCGCGTTCCAACCTGCCGCGACCTCGGTCGCGGTTCAGGCGGTCTACGATGCCGAGTCGATCGCCCTCCTCGTTCGATGGCACGACATGGGCTCGCAGCAGGAGGGGCAGAACGGGCCGTCGCTTCCCGTGCCCCCGGATGAAGAGGTGTTGACGCCAGAAGAACCACCGGCCGCAAGCGACCCCTCTGCCGTGGACCCCCTTGATCCCTTTGGGGTAGCTCCCGTTGCAGCGGACCCCTTTGGGATCGCGGACCCCTTTGCGGAGCCGGGAGCGCCGGCAGAAGCCCAGCCACCCGAATTCTCAGACGCAGTCGCGATTCAGATTCCCTCGCAGGTGACGACGGGCGCCCGCAAGCCCTACTTCATCTTCGGCGACGTCCAGAACCCGGTGGATCTCTGGTTCTTCGATCTGGCCCGCTCCGAGCCCTTTCAGTTCACCGGCCGGGGAAGCGCGGACATCACGCCGAACGACACGGGGGATCTCACCGGCGTCGCGAGCTACGACCAGGGAGAATGGTCGGTCATCTTCACGCGGCCCCTTCGCGCAACCTCGGGCGCCCCGTTGTCGCCCGGAGAGTTCATGCCGGTCGCCTTCTCGGTCTGGGATGGGATCTCGCGCGAGCGTGGTAACAGGCGAGGTCTCACGGCCTGGTACTCCCTCTACGTCGAGCCGGAAGTGGTAGCATCGGCCGTCGGTCCGATGGTGAGGGTGACGCTGCTCATTCTCGCCATCGAGCTGGCCGTGATCTTTCGGGTGCGGCGGCGCTACGGCTCTGGCGTCCGCGAGGAGCTCGGCGGTGAGCCGAGGCTACCATGAACCACCAGAGCGTGAGCTATCTCGGCCTATCCGGAGGATCCGATGTACAAGAGCATCTACGTTCCCGTCGATAACTCAGACCTCTCCAACCGCGCCGTCGCCTGCGCTCTCGGGCTGGGTAAGGCGTACCAGGCGAAGCTCGTCGGCTGCCATGTCTACGCGGCAAAACTGCACGACTATCGCTTCAGGCAGATGGAGTACACCCTGCCCGAGGAGTACATCGACGAGGTGGAACTGGAGCGCCAGCGGAAGATCCACGACAGCCTCATCACGATGGGCCTCAAGCTCATTTCCGACAGCTATCTCGATGGCATGTCGCGCCAATGTGGGGAGTCGGGCCTTGCGTTCGAGCCGCGGATGATGGACGGGAAGCATCACATCGAGATCCTCAAGGATCTCGCCGGCTCACAGCACGACCTGGTCGTGATCGGCGCCCTGGGGATCGGGCGCGCCCGGGACAGCGTGATCGGCTCGGTCTGCGAACGCGTCGCCCGCCAATCCGACCGCGATCTCTGGGTCGTCAAGCACCTCCCGGAGCCGAACGAGGCGGAGCGGGACACGATCCTGGTCGGCGTCGACGGCAGCCCCCAGTCATTCGGCGCGCTCATGACGGCCATCGATCTGGCACGCACGTTCGGCAAGAAGGTCGAAGCGATTGCCGTGTACGACCCCTATCTGCACTACTCCGTCTTCAACGGCATCGTCGGCGTCCTCACCGAGAAGGCGGCGAAGGTCTTCCGCTTCGAGGAGCAGAATCAGCTCCACGAAGAGATCATCGACACCGGGCTCGCGCAGATCTATCAGTCTCATCTCGAGGTGGGCGAGCGGATGGGGAGCGAGGAGGGCATCGAGATCAAGAAAACGCTCCTCGACGGCAAGCCCTTCCAGAAGATCATCGACCACGCGCGCAAGACGAATCCCTGGCTCATCGTGCTTGGGCGGATAGGCGTTCACAGCCCGAAGGACGAGATGGGGCTGGGGAGCAACGCGGAGAACGTTCTCCGCGCCGCGAACTGCGATGTCCTCCTCTCCACGCGCCTCGAGGTACCACGCCTCGACGTGCGCGCCGAGGAGACCGTCCGATGGACGCCAGAGGCCGAGGAGCGCATGACGCACGTTCCCGAGCAGGTCAAGGGGATCGCCCGCACCGGGGTCCTTCGCCTGGCGCTGGAGAAGGGGCATTCGGTGGTCACGAATGCGGTGATTGACGAAGCGATGGATCGGTTCATGCCGAAGAGCGCGTCGGCCGCGACCAAGGCGCTGGCCGAGGCCGTGGCTCTCGAGCGGGCGAAGTCCGGCCCCGTGTCGATGTGCCGGGCGTGTGGCGTCACGGCCACGCAGAGCGGCGCCGTGAGGTGCACCGTCTGCGGGGCCACGGACTTCGACGTGATCTCCCAGGAGATGATCGAAAGGATCGCGGAGGTGGAGGGAGGTCTCCAGGAGGAGACGACCTACGACGGGCGCAAGCTCCGATGGTCGGAGGAAGCCAGGAGGGGCCTCTGGACCATGAAGAACGCCTATATGCGCCGGCGCGTGAAGGCGCGTGTCGAAAAGCGCGCGCGCATGAAGAAGCTCGACGCGATCACACTCGAATTCGCCCGTCAGGTGATTGAGGAGGAGACGGGCGCGCCGCTCGAGATCCAGTCCCCCTCCGCCGACGTGACGCGAGCGCGCGCAGCGGAAGCCGCCAACAGCGGTGCCGGCGTAGGGAGCGAGGCCAAGCTCATTGCGCGCGACCAGAGGAAGAACCCGTTGATCTCGACATTCGAGTGGACCAACGATGCCGCGCAGCGGATCCTCAGGGTCCCGGCCGGGTTCATGCGGAACCAGACGCAGGAGCGGGTCGAGGAGCTTGCGCGGGAGCGCGCCGCGGCGTCGATCGACCTTGCGCTCGTCGAGGAGGGAATCGAGCTCGGAAAGCGGATGATGGCCGAGATGATCGCTACGTACTCTGCATCGGGCGCGAACCCCGGAGTCGCGACGGCGGCGCGGGATTCGGCGGCCCCCTCCACCGCAACCCCGGGCGCGCCCGTGGAAGCCTCCAACGCGGCTCGGGACGTGTCCCCGGCCGTCAACGGGAGCGGCTACCTCAACGAAGTGAGCGCGCGGCCGGCGATGGCATCCGGGCCGAGCGCTCCCGGCGACGCGCCTCCCGGGACCGTGTCCGACGAACGGACTCCTCGCCAAGTCTGATCCGTCTGGGGTCGCTAGCCCGGAGTCGCTCGTGATTGATCCTGAAGCCGTCCTCCTCACGAGCCGACTCCGACTGGAGCCTTTGGCGCATCGATTGACGGTCTCGCCGACGTTCGCGGTCGCAATTCCTCGCGAACCTAGCAGCCCGTGGTGAAAGTCCGACTGCATTCGCCGGGCGATACATCCTCGCGGCCTGCGTTGCTCCTCGTTCAAATACAGACGGTATTCTCGGTCGTCGCGCCTTGTCCGCGAGGCGCCTCGCCCGTCTCGGTGCGACGCCGGACTTTCACCACGGGCTGTTAGGCGGACAGGATGACGGCGTATCGCTTCTGCCGCTCGGACGACATCACGCTTCTCGGTGACGCGCTGAATCGCTGCTGGGCTCCGTACTTTCCCGACGATCCTCCCATGACGCCGGCCACGTTCAAGCGGTCGATCCGCGACCTGCAGGTCTGGTCCAGCAACTGCATGGTCGCCTTCTCGGGCTCCGACCCGATCGCCGTCCTGATCGGCGCCAAGCGGCCTTCCGGTACCCTTGTCCACAAGATCGCCGTCCATCCCGATCATCGGCGACAGGGTCATGGCCGTCACCTGCTCGCCTCGCTCGGCTCGAAGCTCGCGATTCTCGGCCCCCCTCGAATCATCGCCGAAGTCCCCGAGACGCTCGCCCCTGCCTGCGAGCTGTTCAGCGCAAGCGGATATGTCCAGGAAGCGCACCTGACAGACTACGTCTTGCAGCGTGAAGAGAACGATGCGCGCGAGGTCGCATGGATGTCCGCCGAAGCGCCTTGCGCGGAGGCGGACGATCGCGACGACCGGTTCGTGATCCCCGTGACGGTCGACGATCTCGCCGCCAACGGTCTCCTTGGAGAGGCTCATCCGCAGGCTTGGAAGCGCTCGGTCGAGACCCTCACTGCAAGGAAGGACGACATCGGAGGACTCGCCGTCGCCTCCGACGAGCGAATCGAGGCCTACCTCCTTTATGTGAAGCCCGGAGTGGGCCCGGAAGGGAACGCAGAGGCGGGTCCGCGCGGGGGGCCCTCGCCGGCGGAGATTGTGTCGCTCGGCACTTTCATCGAGGACGGTGGAGCCCGTCTGAAGCAACTGCTCTCTCGACTCCGCGCGCAAGGCATGAGGACCTTCCGGTTCCCGAAGGTCCACCCGGAGGAAATCTCGAAGGAGTTCCTGGAGACGCTCGGTTTCCGCCCCGCCGGCGGGCATGTACTTTACGCAGCGAGGGCGCGATCCGAATGACGGGTGTAAGCTACGTCACCAACATGAAGGGCTACCACGACATCGTCGGCGACGGAGGGTCCAGAATCCTCGAGCAGGTTGCCGAGCAGCGCACCCGCATCACCGACGGGCTCGCCGAGGTGCGCCATCTCGTGGCCGTGGGCTCCGGCAAGGGGGGCGTCGGCAAGAGCACCTTGACGCTGCATCTCGCGGGCGCTCTGCGCGCCAGGGGGCTTCGGATTGCGATCCTGGACGCGGACTTCAACGGCCCCTCACAGGCGCGCATGGCAGGTGTCGAAAGGGCGCTGTTCGTACCCGGCAGCCGCAAGGTCGCGCTCCCGCGGACCAGGAACGGGATCGCGGTCTTCTCAATGGGCTCGCTCGTCCCGGAGTCGGAGGCACTCGAGTTCGAGAGCGCGGCGCACGGAGAGTCCCATACGTGGCGCGCCACGAGGGAGTTCTCTCTCCTCGGCGAGATCCTCGGGTCCTTCGAGTGGGGAGCGCTCGATCTGCTGATGTTCGATCTGCCGCCGGGAGCCGAACGGACGGTCCAGTTCGCCGATTTCCTCGGGCCGCGGACCTCGTTCCTGCTCGTGACGATCCCTTCGGAGGTGGCGCGGGGCGTGGTCGCGCGCTCGGTGGCAGCTCTGTCGAAGGGGCCCAATCGCCTCCTCGGTTACGTTGAAAACATGAGCGGCTACTACTGCCGCGACTGCAACGCCATCAAGCCGCTCTTCGTGTCACTCGACCCGCCTCCGCCAAGGCTACGGCGGTCCGCCGAAGCTTCAGCGAAGGCGGAACAATCGGGCCTGGAGATCCCCTGCCTCGGGACCGTCCCATTCGATCCCGAGCTTGCACGGCGCTGCGATCGGGGGATCCCGCTCGCGGAACTGCCCGACACACCCGTTGGCCGCGCCCTGGAGCATGTTGCGCAGCGCCTTCTGGACAGCCTCGAATCGACAACGGAGCCTCCTCGATGAAGTTCCTCTGCGTCCCCTGCGATAGCCCGATGAAGCTGCGAACCGTCGCCCCGCCAGAGGGCGGCTCGCTCTCGGTCGTCTACTCCTGTCCTGAGTGCGGCTACGAGATGGCGATGCTCACCAATCCATTCGAGACACAGCTCGTCCAGTCACTCGGCGTGCGAATCGGCCCCGCGACGAGCGCGGGCGCGTCGAGCGTCGCGAGTGCGAGCGTGGGCGGGCCCGTCGCGGACGCGCGCCTTTCGGGCGATCAGGAGATCGAAAGGGGCGCCCCCACCTCCAGCACCAAATGTCCGTTCACGGCGATGATACCTGGCATGGAGGGAGCACCCGAGGGTGCGGGACACGCCACATCGACCAGTGGGGGCGAACCAGTCCCAGTCCGGTGGACGTCGGGCGCCGAAGCGCGGCTCGCCAACATCCCCGCGTTCGTCCGCCCCATGGCGCGGACCGGCATCGAGAGATTCGCCCGAGAGCGGGGGTCCCTGGAAGTGGACGAGCAGATCCTCGACGCGGCCCGCGACTTCTTCGGTATGTGAGGCACCGTCTCTGAAACGAGCGTCATCGAGATGAACATGCCCCATCCGAACACGAGCCCGTTCGTCCGGCCGTACGTCGTCTCCTGGAACCTCACCTACCGCTGCAACCTCGCCTGCGAGCACTGCTATCTCGACGCCGGCGCCGCGCCTCTGGTCGGCACGGAGAACTTCGCCGATCGGAGCGAGCTCGGCACCGAGGAATGCTTCGGGGTTATCGACCAAATTGCCGCTTTCGCGCCCGAATGCCTCACGATCCTGACAGGCGGCGAGCCGCTCTTACGGCGCGACATCCTCGAGATCGTCCGGCGCGCGGCAGAGCGTGAACTTTGGGTCGTCGTCGGCACCAACGGCGTGCGCATCACGGAGAACGTGGCGCGGCTCCTGGCGGAGGCCGGAGCGCGGGGGCTCTCGCTCTCTCTCGATGCTCTCGATCCCGATCGTCACGACCGCTTCAGGAGGGTGCGTGGCGCCTGGCGGAACACGGTGGAGGGAGCGGAGATCCTCAACAGGACCGGGCTCCCCTTCATCGTGCAGACGACCGCGGGCTCGCACAATCTCGGCGAGCTCGACGCGATCGCCGACTTCGCGCACGATCGCCTCGCCGCTAAGGTCTGGAACCTCTACTTCCTGGTGCCGACGGGGCGCGGACAGTTCGTCTCGGACATGACCCCCGCGCAGTACGACGAGGTGCTCGCCTCTCTCTACCGAATCCAGAAGAAGTACAAAAGCCGAATGGTCGTGAACGCGAAGTGCGCTCCGCACTACATCAAGACCGTTCTGGAGAACGCCGGCGCCGAGACCGATCCGATCCCGACGGATGCCGAATCGCCCGGTCTGTCTCCGATCAGGATCTACTCCGGAGGGGCCGGCGGGTGCCCGGCGGGGACGCACTACATGGGGATACGGCCGAATGGGGACGTCACGCCCTGCCCATACCTCCCGGTCTTCGCCGGAAACCTTCGCGGGTCGTCTCTCGCGGACCTCTGGACGTCATCGGAGGTGTTCACCGACATTCGCCGCCGCACCTCACTCGGGGGACGGTGCGGGGCCTGCGAGATGAACGCCCACTGCGGGGGCTGCCGCGCCCGGGCCTACGGCATGACCGGCGATCTCATGGCCGAAGATCCCCTCTGCACCCACACCCCCGGGACGTTCGCGGGGTCCCCCCTTCTCGCCCCCCCAGGGTCTGCCGCCAACTCCGGAGTTCCCGCGGTCGAGTACGGCCCCGAATCACCGGCAACGATCGCGTGGGACGATGCGGCCTCCGCGCGCATGAAGAAGATCCCTGCGTTCGTCAGGGGGATGGTGGTCAGGGCCGTCGAGGACACCTGCCGCAAGAGCGGCCTCGACCGCGTGACCGTCGAAGAACTCGAACGGATCCGCGCGCGTATGCCGACCCCGAAGATGTTCGGTTAGGGAGAGAAAAACTCGGGGCGGCCCCGTCCGCGGCCACCCGCACCGAGGTTATGAAGCCGCTTCTAGAAGAAGGGGTTGTCTGCGGCCTCGGCGGCCTCCGTGACCATCTCGTCCATCCGCTGCTGGAATTCCTCGGCGGTCTCGACGGTGACGAATCCCCGCATCCGGTAATGGCCCAGCCCGCAGAGTTGCGCGCAGGCGATCTCGTACTGGAACTCGGGATTCCCGGTTTGGGTCCGCATCTCAGCGGTCGTGACGGTGGGGACGAACCAGACGGGAACCGTGAGGCCGGGGATGGCGTCCTGCTTCACGCGAAGCTCGGGCACGCCGAAACTGTGGATGACGTCCTTGGTCTTGAGCATCACGATGATCGGCCTGTTCACGGGCAGATAGAGCTGATTGACGGTCGTGACGTCGTCCATTGCCGCAGGATCGGAGCGATCGAGTCCCAGGGGGTTCGTCTGGAGGTCGATCTGGTTGATATCCGTGGGGCCGAATACCCCGTCGGGGCCGGCATAGTGGACGTTCCAGGCGAACTGCTCGCCGGTGACCTGCACGACCAGCGATTCGCTCTCCGGGGGCCTCTCATCGACCCTCGCGGCCCAGAGCGGGATCGCGAAACCGATCAGGAGAACCGCTTCGACCACGACAACGCCGATCTCCGAATAAGTCGACCAGTGCGACGTGACGCCCGTATAGTCGGCCACCGGATGCCGCGATGCCCGGAAACGGACCAGGCAGTAGGCGAGGAACCCTCCCCACCCGACGAACAGGACGAGCATGAACACGTGTATCCAGCCGATCAGGCTGTCGATCTGCCCGCCGTGAGCGGAGGCGAGCTCCGGGAGTCCCATCCAGTCAGTCATGATCTCCTCGGCACAGCCTCTCGTCGTCCCACCCACGCCGCCCGTTGCGCATGAAGTTCCTCAGCGTCGAGGTCGATGTCCGCGATGCGCTTCGCGCGCTTGCGGAGATAGAAAAAGAAGCCCACGAACGCGCCCTGCATCGCAAACGTGATGGCCAGCATCGCCAGGATGCCGAGCATCGCCCCGTCCATTATCGAGGTATCCCCCTCCAGCCGCGCCGCCTGTGCAGCGAGGGCGCTCGTGCCGCCGCCGATCATCACGGCCGCCGCCGTCGTGAAGGCCCGTCTTCGCAGCTGTGCTGCTACGACGAGGCAGGCCCGCAGGATCCCGTGGCGCCCTCGCGAGCGGGCGCTTCTTGCCTCGCCGAAGCTCGAAGAGCGAAGGCGGGTCATCGCAGCGTTCTCGTCTGGCGCAGGAACCAGGAGTCGTAGGCGACCAGGCCGAGCGCTACGGCGAACGCCGCGACGGCCGCGAGCGGGCTCGCGACTCCGTCCTCACGCCCCGTCAGGCCCAGGCACCAGACACCGAACAGCGCCGCGAGCGCCGCGGAGAAGAGGATCACCACCGCGTGGACCGACCTGAGGTTCATCCGTCTATCCCGAAGCTGTCGCTGACGGTGAGGACGGGAAGGACCAGCAGCGCGACGAAGAAGGCAGCGGTCAGGATGAGGACCGCGTAGATCAGCTTCTTCTCGGAGATCAGGTGCATGAAGTAACACGCCACCAGCGATCCCTTGACGGTCGCGATGAGCAACGCCACGGTCACGGCCATCGGAATGGAGAGGTCAAGGTACGAGACCGCCACCGTGATGAGTGTCAGGACCATGAGCGCGACGAACACGGTGATGTAGACCCTGACGTGTTTGTCGATGTCAACTGCGTGGTCGCTCGTCATGGATGCCGCTGCGTGGTCGCTCGTCATGGACGTCCTACAGAAGATACAGGGTCGGGAAGAGGAAGATCCAGACCAGATCCACGAAATGCCAGAAGAGGCCCGAGTGCTCGACCCGATTGGTGAACCACTTCGGGTTCGTCTCCCAGAGCTTCGCGCCAGGGCCCCAGAAATAGGCGTTTACCACCATCCCGCCGAACACGTGGAGCATGTGCAGGCCGGTCAGGGTGTAGTAGACGGCGAGGAAGTTGTTGGTGCTGGGAAATTCCCCCAAGTCGAGATGGTGGCTGTATTCGAAATACTTGACCACGAGGAAGACGAACCCGAGCAGGATCGTCGCCCCCATGTAGATCCGATAGGTCCCGAAACGGCGGCGCATCAGCGACGCCCAGGCCATGACCATCGTGACGGAGGATGTAATCAGGACGATCGTGTTGAACGTGGCGAGCGGGACGTCTAGAAGCGTGTCTCCCCGCGGCCAGCTCGGCGCCCCCGTCCGGATCAGGATGTAGCTCGCGAAGAGCGCCCCGAACAGCATGACCTCCGAGGCCAGGAAAAGCCAGATGCCGATCTTGCCGTTGGTCAGCCCGGTGTCGCGGCGGATCTCGACGGTGTAGGGAATGTCCATCTCGAATCAGGCCTCGTGCTGAGGCACGAAGTCCTTGGCCGCGCCGGGAACGCTGTACTCGTAGGGCCCGCGATGCGCTTCCGGCGCCACGATGAAATTGCCGTGCGGGGGAGGCGACGGAGCCGCCCACTCGATCGTCGTGGCATGCCACGGGTTCTCCTCGGTCTTCTCCCCCTTCCGGATGCTCCAGAAGAAATTGAAGATGAAGGGAATCTGGAAGAGCCCGAGGATCCACGCGCCCCAGGAGGAGACGACGTTCCAGTAGAGGACCGGCTCCGCAAAGGTGTAGGTCGCCCCGCCGTCGAACAGGCGCCGCGAGACGCCAGCCAGCCCCACGATGAACATCGGCATGAAGACTACGTTCATGGAGACGAACGAGCCCCAAAAGTGGATCTTGCCGAGCGTCTCGTTCATCTTTCGCCCGGTTGCCTTCGGAAACCAGTAATAGATCCCCGCGAAGAGGGCGAGGATCGTCCCGGGAGCGACGACGTAGTGGAAGTGGGCGATGACGTAGTACGTGTCGTGCAGCGGGATGTCCGGGACGTTAAAGGCGAGCGGAAGCCCCGTGAGCCCGCCGATGCCGAACATCGGGAGAAAGCCGACCGCAAAGAGCATGGGCGTGTTGAAGCGTATCGATCCGCCCCAGAGCGAGATGATCATGGCCGTGAGGATCACGACCGACGGGACCGAAATGATCATCGTGGTCGTCTGGAAGAACGCCGCCATCGCCGTCCCCATACCGGTCATGAACATGTGGTGCGCCCAGACGATGAACGACATGAAGCCGAGGAACATGAGCGAGTAGACCATCGAACGATAGCCCCACAGCGGCTTGCGCGTGTTGTTCGCGATGACCTCGGCCACGATGCCCATGGCGGGAAGGATCAGGACGTAGACTTCCGGGTGCGCCAGGAACCAGAACAGGTGCTGCCAGAGGAGCGGGTTGCCGCCGCCCGCCACGTCGAGGACCTGGCCGCTCACGACGAGGCCGCTCGGGAGGAAGAAGCTCGTGCCGACCACACGATCCATTAGCTGCATGACCGCGGCGGACTCGAGCGGCGGGAAGGCCAGGAGCAGGAGGAAGGCCGTGACGAACTGGGTCCACACGAAGAAGGGGAACCGCATGAAGGTGAGCCCCTTGGCGCGGATCTGGATCGTGGTCGTGATGAAGTTGATCGCTCCGAGCAGCGACGAGGTGATCAAGAAGATCATCCCGATGAGCCACCATGTCTGGCCCGTGGTCGCGATGTTGGCGAGGGGCACGTAGGAGGTCCATCCGGACTGCGCGGCTCCCCCGGGGACGAAAAAGCTGGCCAGCATCGTGACGCCGCCGAGGAACAAGCACCAGTAGCTCACCATGTTTATCTTCGGGAACGCCATGTCCGGGGCTCCAATCTGGAGCGGGAGCACGAAGTTCCCGAATCCTCCGACGGCGAGGGGCACCACCCCGAGGAAGACCATGATGGTGCCGTGCATCGCCCCGAGCGAGTTGTAGAACTCGGGGAGCATGATCCCGCCCGGCATGCTCGCCTCGCCGAAGAAGCTGAGCAGCGGCAGCGCGGTCTCCGGGTAGGCGAGCTGCCAGCGCATGAGCATCATCAGCGAAAAGCCGAAGAGCAGAAACAGGAGGCCGGTGATGGCGTACTGGATGCCAATGACCTTGTGGTCGGTGGAGAAGACGTACTTGCGCCAGAAGCCGAGCTCCTCGTGATGGGCTTCATGCGCAACGGGCGGCTTGGGTGCGACGACGACGGGCTGCTCACTCATGGGGCCATTTTTTCGATCGCTAGCTCGCGGCGGGTACGGCGAACGTGAAGTCCTGGCTCGTCGTATCGCTGTCCCCAACCGTGATCGAGGCCGTCTGCGTTCCCAGCCTCTCTTGCCAGGCGGTGATCTCGTAGGTCCCCGGGGGGAGGCCCGAGATCGTGAACGTCCCGTCCGAGCTCGTCACCGAGAAGAAGGGATGGTCGAAAACGCCGATGTAGGCAAGCATCCATGGGTGGACGTCGCACTTGATCTGGAAGATTGCCTCGGGCTGGCCGAACGTCGTGGTCGTCTCCGTGAGCGTCGCCGGCATCGCCCGGTTGAATGTCGTGTTGATCTCGGGAAGCGTGTGGATATTGTGGAGGAAGCCGTCGGAGTTGAGGATCCTGTAGGGCTGACCGACCATGATCCCCATCGCGTGCGGCACGTAGAGGCAGCCTACCTGATCGAGAACCACCGGAGTCGTCGGAGCAGCCCAGTTCCCGGCCGGAAGCCCGTCCGAGACCCAGACGATGATGTTCCCCATGGTGTTGCCGTCGCCGAGGACCAGCATCTCGGCCGGCACGGGTCCCGTATGTTTCGCGGCGCACTCGGGTTCGGCCTCCATGGAAAGCGCCGGGAGAGTGGGGGCGTCCCCGTCGAAGGTGACGGTTCCGGTGATGGACGAGGCGCCGAGCTCAAGCACGGGACCGGCTGGCGTCGGCTGGGCAGTATCGGCCGGCTGGGCAGTATCGGCCGGCCCGGATCCGCCGCATCCAGCCGCGTACCCAAGCACCAGCAGTCCAAGTCCAAGAACGAGCGCGCGTTTCATGAGGAACCTCCAAGCGTCGAATGATAGCAGCCGAGCCCGCCGCGCCAGATGAGCTGCAAACTTCCTCTCCGTCGTCATCGCCGATGCGGCTCTCTTCCGTTAGCTTAACCTTGTACTTGTACCATGCTGTGAAAAAAGGATCAAGCCACAGTCTCTTCCAATGAGACATGAGCCTGAAGGGGGGATTGTTTCCAACGACACATGAGCCTGAAGGGGAGCTGGGTCGTGGATCATCGGAGGATGATCGTGACGCTCCACACCGACCGGCTACGGACCTTGCAGCACGTTCGGGAGTTCCTTGAGGGCAACCAGGAGGTCGACCTGGTCGTGGCGACTCGAGCTGCGGCCTATGGGTTCATCGAGCAGACCCTGGGCCGGTTCGACTATGTCCACCAAGGGAAGGCTGAGAAGGGTCTGCTCCGATGTTTTCTGGCCAAGGTGACCGGGCTGTCGCGCGCCCAACTCACCCGGTTGTTGGCCCAGCATCGGGTCACCGGGAGCATCGCCGACCGCCGCGGGGCGCCCCGACGGCCGTTCCCCCGCCGCTACACGAGCATCGACATCGGGCTTCTCGCCGAGCTCGACCGGCTCCACGGCACCTTGTCCGGGCCGGCCACGCGCAAGCTCTGTGCGCGCGCCTACCATCGCTTTGGCGACCGCCGGTTCGAACGCCTGGCCGGCATCTCCAACGGCCACCTCTACAACCTGCGGCACTCGACCACGTATCAACGGCGCCGCGGAACCACCTCCACCCGGACGCGCCCAGTCCAGGTCGCCATTGGCGAGCGCCGTCGGCCGACGCCGTTCGGGCGCCCCGGCTATGTCCGGGTCGATTCCGTCCACCAAGCCGATCTGGATGACCTGAAAGGCCTGTACCACGTGAACTTGGTGGACGAGGTCACCCAGTTCCAGTTCATCGGCTCGGTCGAGCACCTCCATGCCGCGTGCCTGGCGCCGGTCCTCAGCGCCCTGCTCCGAGCCTTCCCCTTCACCCTCCACGGCTTTCACTCCGACAACGGCTCGGAATACGTCAACCGCACCGTCGCCGCGCTGCTCGAAGCCCTCCACATCGACGAGTTCACCAAGTCCCGAGCCCGACACACCAACGACAACGCCCTCGTCGAGAGCAAGAACGGCTCGGTCGTCCGCAAGCACCTCGGCTACGGCCACATCCCCAGCCGCCACGCCCAACGCGTCAACGACTTCACCCAGAACGTCCTCTCGCCCTATCTCAACTTCCACCGGCCCTGCTTCTTCCCCTCCGAGACCGTCGACGCCAAGGGCCGCCGCCGCAAGCGCTACCGCGACGCCGACATCATGACGCCCTATGAGAAGCTCAAGTCGCTCCCCGAGACCGCCGTCTACCTCACCCCGGGGACCACCTTCCAACAGCTCGACGCCGTCGCCTTCGCCCTGAGCGACAATGATGCCGCGCGCGCCCTGCACGAGGCACGCGCACGGCTATTCCGGTCTATTGACCCGGCTGCCTGACATGTCCGGCTCATCGATCCGCTTCAGGCTCATTTCTGGATTGGAAAGGACTGCCACGACCTCTACACCGGACTCCGCCATCAGGGCAAGCCTCGCGCGTCAGTCGGGCCCGCCTCCGCTCTTCGAGCTGCGGCGAGGTCTCGCCGTAGCCTTGGCGAAGGCTGACCGCCCGCGCTCTCGACGCGGGACTCCTGTCCGACCTCAGGCGTTCTCCAACGCGAGCGATTCGGCGAGCCTCGGGTCGCGTAGCGGTACAAGCGCCTGCCGTCGCATCAGCCAGCTCGCCGCCGCCACGAAGCACCCGCCGACGGTCACGAGCGCGGCGACGTCCAGAACCGACGGACGGAGCCCCTCGGGATGGAGCGTCGGCATGACCATCCAGTAGAGATCCAGGAAGTGCATGGCGAGGAGCCACGCTCCCCCGATGGCCAGGGTCGATCCCCTCCGCTTGACGGCGCGCCCCATCAGGTAGAAGAACGGAACCCCGAAGTGTCCCGCCATGAGGAAGACCGAGACCATCATCCAGGATCCCTCGATCCGCGCCTGGTACCAGATCGTCTCCTCCGGGAGGTTCGCGTACCACATGAGGAAGAACTGGGAGAAGCCGATATAGGCCCAGAACGCCGTGAACGCGAAGAGGAACTTTCCGATATCCTGCAGGTGCTCGGCGCTGATGACCGTGTCCAGCAGCCCCACCCGGCGCATCGCCACCACGACGACCGAGAGAAGCGCGATGAACCCCACGAAGGAACCCGCGAAGAAATACACGCCGAAGATGGTCGAGTACCAGTGCGGCGTGAGCGACATGATCCAGTCGATCGAGGCGAAGGTCTGGGTCAGCGCGAGGATGATGATGGAGGGCCCGGCGAGGCGGCGCAAGCGGGCCGACACCTTGGGATCCCCCGTCACGTCCTGACCGCGCGAGCCGCGGTAGTAGAGGACGGCGATGAAGGACCAGATTCCGAAGTAGAGCGCCGCCCGGATCAGGAAGAACGGCACGTTGAGGTATGGCGCCTTCCAGCGAAGCAGCGCATCGGCCTCGGCTGCCCCGGGGACGCTCCACGAGTAAAGATCGCGCAGGCCGAGGAGCACCGGCAGGAAGAGCGCGGCCATCACGGGAAGCATTACGAAGATCGTTTCTCCGATCCGTCGCAGCACGATCCCCCACCCTCCCTGGGCCGCGTACTGGATCAGCACGAAGAAGAGCGCGCCGAGGGCCAGGCTCAGAAAGAACAGGAACGACACGAGCCACGAGAAGAAGAATTGCTTCGGATCTGCCGCTCCCAGAATCGCGCAGACCGCCGCGCCCAGCAGGGCGCACACGGCGCCGACGATCGGAAGGCGATTCCACGGGTGCCCCGGCGGGATCGTGACCTGCTCGGGCCGGAGTGCCACGCGATCGCGTACGGCGGTCACTCAGGACTCCAGGAGCTCGACGCTTCGTGCGCCCAGGGACTCCAGCAGCGTCCCGGTGGCCGACGGATCGAACCGGGGATCCCACGATTCGATCGAGATGAAGAAGGCGTCGTCGGTCACGCGCTCGAAGACCTTGGATTGGAAGAGCGGATGGTTGTGCATGGGGAGCCGGTTCAGACCGAGCATGCCGAAGACGGCGCCGAGCGCGGCGAAGAGGACTCCCACCTCGAACGTGATCGGAATGTAGGCCGGCCAGGCGAGGTACGGTTTGCCGCTGATCACGAGGGGGTAGGCGGCGGAGTGAACCCACCACTGCAGGCCGAACCCGAGCGCGAGCCCCATCAGTCCCATGCCGAGAATGATCCAGGGAAGCTTGGAGCGCCGGAGCCCCATCGCTCCGTCGAGGCCATGGACGGGGAACGGAGTGTGGGCGTCCCACCGCGTGAAGCCCGCGTCACGTACCCGCTCGCACGCGTGATAGAGGTCTGCCGGCGTCGCGAATTCGGCAAGGATTCCGTAGTGGGGCCCCTTCGGGACCTGGGGGCCGAAGAGCGGCATCAGGAGGCTCCCTCGGGAGCGGGCTCGAGCGCCCCATAGTCTTTGATCTCGCGTTCGGGGCCGGGCCGCCAATGCGGATCGGCCTGCGGCAGGACGGTCTTGACCTCGGCGGTTGCCACCATCGGAAGAAAGCGCACGAACAGGCAGAACATGGTGAAGAAGAGCCCGAAGCTCCCGAGCAGGCACGCGATGTCCCAGAACGTGGGCGAGAAGTAGCCCCACGCCGAGGGGAGGAAGTCACGGTGCAGGGACGTCACGATGATCACGAACCGCTCGAACCACATGCCGATGTTGATGACGATCGACAGCACGAACAGGACCGGGATGCTCGTGCGCGCCTTCTTGAACCAGAAGATCTGAGGGCTGATCACGTTGCAGCTGACCATGATCCAGTAGGCCCAGGCGTACGGTCCGCCCGCCCTATTCAGGAACGTGAACATCTCGTAGGGGTTCCCGCTGTACCAGGCTGTGAAGAACTCCGTGGCATAGGCGAAGCCGACCATCGACCCGGTCACGAGGATGATCTTCGCCATGTAGTCGAAGTGCCGCAGGGTCATGACGTGCTCCAGGCCGAACGCCGTGCGGCAGATCACCATGAGCGTGATCACCATGGCGAACCCGGAGAAAATTGCGCCCGCGACGAAGTAGGGCGGGAAGATCGTCGTATGCCATCCGGGGAGAACGGAGACCGCGAAGTCCATCGAGACGACCGAGTGCACCGAGAGGACCAGCGGTGTCGCGAGAGCCGCGAGGACGAGATAGGCGGTTTCGTAATGGCTCCATTGCCGCACGGAGCCCCGCCATCCGAGGGCGAAGAGGCCGTAGACGAACTTCCGGGTGTGGGTCTTCGCCCGATCGCGCATCGTCGCCAGGTCCGGGATCAGGCCGACGTACCAGAACATGACCGAGACAGTTCCGTACACGCTGACCGCAAAGACGTCCCAGAGCAGAGGACTCCTGAAGTTGGGCCACATGTCCATCTGGTTCGGGAGCGGGAACATCCAGTAGGCGACCCATACGCGTCCCACGTGGATCCCAGGGAATATCATGGCGCACATGACCGCGAAGATGGTCATCGCCTCCGCCGCGCGGTTGATCGAGGTACGCCATGTCTGCCGGAAAAGGAAGAGGATCGCCGAGATGAGCGTTCCGGCATGCGCGATCCCGACCCAGAACACGAAGTTCGTGATGTCCCACGCCCAGCCGACGGGGACATTGAGTCCCCAGATGCCGATTCCCTCCCAGAAGAGCCACGAGACCGCCACGCCAAGGAGGCCGAGGAGCGCGAGGGAAGGGAGGAAGAAGAACCACCAGCCCTTTGGCGTCGGCCCCTCGACCACCCCCGCTACGGCCTCGGTGATTGAGTGGAAGTCCGGCGAGCGCAGAATGAGTATGGGACGGCCCGCGACAGGGTTGTCGAGCAGTTCTGCTTCCGTCTGGGCCAACGTGTTCCTAGTCTTGGGTCTTGAAGAGTGATGCGTTGGTATGTATGTACCATCGCGCATCGCGGGGAGTCAAGCACCGGGACCGGCACAGCTAGTCCATGTTCGCCAGCTGCGCGAGGATCGCATCAATGGGCGCCTTCGCGCACGCGAACATCGGCGTGTCCCGCTCCGTGTAGAGGCTCGCCTCCGTGTACCGCAGCCGCCCCACCAGATCGATAAACTCCTGCGGGTAGTCCGAGTCGAACGCGACCACGAAGTCCTGATCGTCGATGCCGTAGCTGTAGCTCGTGTTCAGGCGGACGCCCTTGAACGGCGTGGAGGCGGCGATATGCTCGTCCATCATCCCCTGCCGCGCGTGGGGCGAAAGACGGTACCACGCCCGCGTCTTCACGAACGGGTACACGAACAAGAACTTCCCCTGGCCCGGCAGCAGCTCAACGCCCTCTCCGGAGCCCTTCAGACGATTGACGTACTGCGACCGGCGCTGCAGCGAAAGGAGGCTGTGCGTCTGCGACAGGTAGGCGCCCAGCTGCGACCGTCTGATCGTCGCCTCCATCGACTGGAAGCACAGCGGGTCGACCGCGATCCGCCAGAGCATGAAGTCGACGTCCGCGCGCAGGCCCACGAGTGAGTACGTGCGGAGGATTAGGTCCTCCGAAGACTCCCACTTCCTCACCAGTTCGATGAACCCGGTCGCCGCCACTCGCTGCTCGTCGGCGGGGAGCCGCCGGAACAACGGATCGAGCCGGTAGAACGAATAGTTCAGGAACTGGCGGCTTTGCCTGTCCGGGCTCTTGCCGGTGACGATCCCGGTCGGATCGAGGTCGACGGAGGGGCCGCGGCGAGGCGGCGGGCCCGTGCCCTCGGGAGAGTGTTCTATGCTCATACCTGCGTGGAGGTCAGCAGTAACCCTCAGGTTTGTACCACGTTGTGAAAAAAGGATCAAACCACGACACGCGACAAATTTCTCACCAAACGGATCGATTTTATGCGACAAGGGTGGTCCATCTCCATGCTTGGCTTGATCCGGCTCGGCCGTCGCGTAGAATCCCCGGTGGCGCTTCGGTGTCGATTGCGCCACCTGTTGGGGGGCGCCGTCACACTGGGTCCCCGCCACACCATGAGATCTCGATGAGCGACCGCAAATACCGCCTGCGCGGCTACCAGGATGACGACCGGGACCGTCAACCCAAGCCGAAGCCCGCGCGCCCAGCCCAGGAGCCCGGCGCTCCTGCCGGCGCGCGCCGGATTTCGCAGGACGGGCCCCGCAACATCAACATGCCTGGATTTCGGGAGGTCGTCCGGTGCGCCCCGTGCGGCGCTGCCCTCGACACAGCAGTCGGGTTCGACAGCCGCTGCCCTCGGTGTGGCACCGACCTGCATACGTGCTCGCAGTGCGGGTCCTTCGACCCGGGCGCCCGATTCGAGTGCATGCAGCCGGTAACGGCGCGGATCTCACCGAAAAATGTGAGGAACAGGTGCCCGCTGTATGCACCGCGCACGACCGTCGAGCGCGAAACCACGACGCCACGCGTGGACGACCCCCGAAAAGCGTTCGACGACCTCTTTAAGTTGTAGATTCCCCGATTCTATCCATCAGGAGATGCACATGCGCCGAACCGTTGTCTTCGTCACCGTCACCCTCGCCCTCGCCATGGCCGCCCCGTTGGCCGCGCAGCAGCAGCCCGGCCCCGACGGCGGCGCGACCGAAGCGCAACTCAGATCTGCGGAAGTTGAGGTCCCACAGCTCGTGAAGCTGTTTGAGCTGGAGCCCGGCATGACCGTAGCCGATGTAGGCGCCGGCTTCGGGGCCTGGACCATTGCGCTCTCCCGGTCGGTCGGGCCCACCGGGCATGTGTATACCTCCGATATCGGCGAGCAGCAGCTCGCCGCGCTGCGGCAGGCGGTGACGCGCGAGCCGCTGACGAACGTCACCGTGGTGGAAGGAGCGGAGCGGTCCACGAACCTGCCGGCCGGATGTTGCGACGCGATTCTGATCCGCGATGCGTACCATCACCTGACGCAGCCCGGCGACGTCATTGGCAGTCTGGCCGCGTCGCTCAAGCCCGGAGGGCGGCTGGCCGTGATTGATTTTCCGCCGCGCCCGGATAGCGACGTTCCTGCAGGCGTCCCGGCCAACCGCGGTGGACACGGCGTGCCGCCGGACGTTGTGATCGCCGAGGTCACGGCCGCCGGATTGACGCGCCTGAGCACGAATACGGCATGGTCCGCCGGCAGCCAGCCGGCGTCGCTGTTTCTCGTGCTGTTCCAGAAACCAGGAAACTAGAACTGGTTTCGTAACCTCCAGGCGGGTCCTGACCGCGGACAGCCCCATTCGTGCTCGGCGCCAAAGGCACTGTCACGGGTGTGGCGCCTGCGGCGCGAATGGGGCGGCCCCGTCCGCGGCCACCCGCAACGAGGTTATGAAACCGCCGCTAGTACCTCGCCGCAGTGGATCTGACCGGTTCACGCGGCGGCTTTGGCCCGACCAGCGGGTTGCGGATACACACGGCCGAGCTTTTCGCGAGCACGGTCGACTGTAAACATCCAGTGGATGCGCGCCTTCTCGTCATTGCGCCGTTGCTCCCATGCCGCGATCTCCTTGATGAGGATCGCCTTGGCAGGGATCCGACGATCGAGGCACTGCTTGACCATCACGCCGATTTCGATCTCGACCATGTTGAGCCAGCTGGCGTGTTTCGGCGTGAAGTGAAACTCGAGCCGACGGAGAATCCGTCGTGCCTCGGCGGGATCGAAGGCGTGGTAGAGCGCTGCCGCTGAATGTGCCGAAAGATTGTCGAGCACCACACGGATCCGTTCGGCCTCCGGGTAGTGCTCATCGACGAGATCGCGCATGCACTCTGCGAAGTCGACGCACGTGCGTTGGTCGGTGACCTTGGCATGTCGCCAGGGGCGATTCACGTCTACGAACATGAAGACATTCGCCGTGCCGTTGCGCACGTACTCGTAGTCGACTCGTCTGGGCTTCCCGGGCTTGGCCCGAATCGGGACACGCGCTTCGCCGATCAGTTGCCGGGGTGTTTCATCGAAGCCGACGACCGGTCGCCGCGGATCCGGCGGCTCGGCGTAGAGATCGAGGACGTCTTCCATTCGCGCCACGTACTCGGCGTTGACCGTCGGAATGCACCACATCTTCTCCTGCCACGGCTTCAGCGCCATCTCGGCAAGCCGGCGACCCACCGTGTCGCCCGACAGGGCCTCGTGCGAGGTGAGTCGCACCATCTCGCGGGCCAGGAGATCCAGTGTCCATCGCGCACGCCCGGAGGGTGGATGTGAGCAAGCGACCGCGACCAGGAGGGCTTCATCGCTGGCGCCGAGCTTGCGCGGCGCGCCGGGACGGGGCACTTCGCGGAGCGCTCGGTCCAGTCCTTCCTCGACGAAGCGTTGCTTGGTCCGGTACACGGTCGACGTGCCGACACCAACGTTGAGCGCGATCATCTCGTCGGTGGATGTGGCGTCCGCGGCGAGGAGAATCTGCGCCCGCTTGATCTTGCGAACCGCCCCCTGGCCGCCGCTCACAAGCGCCTGAAGCTGTTGCTGTTCATCGTAGGTCAGCGTGATGCGATAGCGTATGTGCATGGACATCTTGGATCACCTTCCCGATCCCGTGTCCAGCCGTTCATCACCGAGATTCACCCAGAAGCAGGGCCAGTACCTAGCCTTCCTCTACACGTACACGCTCCTTCACCGAACGCCACCGGCCGAAGCGGACTTCCAACGGTTCTTTCAGGTCACGCCCCCGGCCGTCCACCACATGATCGTCGAGCTTGAGCGGCGCGGTCTGATCAGTCGGGTTCCACGCCAACCCCGGACGATCAAGCTGTTGTTGTCGGCAGAGGAACTACCCTCGTTGCAACCGATCAAAACCACTGCGGCAAGGTACTAGCAGCCCGTGGCAGAAGCACCGATTCGCGAATCGATGGATAGGAGTTCGTGACACCGCGTCCGAGCGTCGATACTCGACGAATTCGGCCGGTCTGGCGCATCGAGCGGCCAGGAAGGCGCTGCGAGAGTCCAGAGGCGGCTGAGAGCAGCGGTCAGGGCCTCCAGCACGGCTGCCGCGCGGCCTTGGAGGCTCCGCGGCGTACCGACCCCCGTCAGCTGCCGCATGAGCAATCCGAGATTGAACCCACAGACGTGCACCAACACGCGTTTCAAGATGTTGGGATGTCCGCGCAGATGCACCCGGCGCATTCCTCCGGTTTCGTAGAGATGGGCATTGGGACGTTCAAGCCGTTCGCCGCGCTGCCGCAACAGGCGTTGCCCGCGGGCGCCCCGAATCCGTCGCCGGTTGGCATATACGGCGGCTCGGGCGTCGGCCTTCCCCTTCCAGTTGCGGCGCCCGCGGTCCGGTTCCGAGATGTAGCTGCGCAGCCCGATGTCGACAAACTCGGTCAGCGTCTGATTGCTGTGATACCCCTTGTCGCCCACGATCTCGGCGAGGCCGGCGTCGGCCACCACCGCGAGTCGTTCGGCGGCGGTGATGAGGGTCTCCACCATCGTCGTCGTGTCCCCGTCGTCGGCGTCCTGCACCGTGACGCTGACGACCGCGCCCGTCTCCAGGTCCACCGCGTGCTCGGCTTTGTGCGCGAGGTGCGTGCGCCCGTCCTTCAGCTTCGTGATCTTCGCGTCCGGATCCTGCGGGTGCGTCCAGTCGTCGTTGGACCCCTTCTTCTTGCGCTTCCGATCAAACCGGGCCAGCTCGGCGCGGGTCGGGGTGGCGATCCCGGACGCCTCGGCGAGCTGGGTCAGCCACGCCTCGTACTCCTTGCCCGTGTCCCGGCGCACGATGCTCCGCATCGCCGCATTGGCCTCCAGCGTCGTCGCATCGATGCCGAGCGTCCGCCCCAGCACGAGCTGCGCGTCGGCCAGCTGCTGCAGCACCCACGTAAATACTGCTTGGTGCGTCTCCACATCGATCAACCGCCGCGCGCGCGACAGCGTCGAATGGTCCGGCGGCGCCTCGTGCAGCTCGAAGTCCAGAAAGTGGCGGATGCTCAGCGAGTCGGCGGCGCGCCACGCGATCGCGCGCTCCGAGTCCAGGCCTTCAAAGTAGCCGAGCAGCAACAGCCGGAAGTAGCGGCCCGGCGCCAAGCTCGGTCGGCCGACCCCGTCGGCATAGAACTTGGCGCACTGCGCCTCGACGAACGCGTCAAAGCCCGCGTCGTCGAGAACGCGATTCAGTCGCTGGTAAAACGGGTGCCCCGCGCTCTGCGGCAGATCGGCGCTCGCCACCCACATCGTCTTCTGCCCCGCACGGCGACGGCGTTTCCCCATGGCCATGCGCGGCAGTGTAGTACGCGGGATCGATCGTGTCGATCCCTAATCTCGACTTTCACCACGGGCTGCTAGGGCGTCACGCGGTCCCCGCGCCCAGCGCCGCGGCGATGCGCGGGACCATCTGGACCGCGGCGCCGCGCGCGTGCAAGCCGTGCGGCGCCGACTCCGCCGCTTCGGTGAAGACGCTGTCGCCCGGATCAACCACCAGCAGCGGGATCCCCGTCCGCACCGACGTCTGCACCAGCAGCGACGGCAGCGTGGTGGCGCCGCTGGTGCCGATGACGACCAACGCGTCCGCGCCGATCATCGCGTTCATCGATGACTCGAAGCGGTAGCGGGGCTCGTCGTACGTCTCGTCGAACCAGAGCACATGGGGCCGAGACCGCCCTCCGCACGTCGGGCAGACGAGCAGACCCCGCAGCCGATCGTCGAGCTTGTCGGTCTTGCCGAACTCGTCGCCAATCGCTGCCGGCATGGGGTGGAGCGTCGCGTCGCATTCCTTCGCGCAGCGCATGAACTCGATGTCGCCGTGGATCTGCCAGGTGCGCCCGGGCGACTGCCCGGCGCGCAGGTGCAGCCCGTCGACGTTCTGCGTGATGAGCTGGAAGCGTTCGCCGAGGTGCTGCTCCAGCCGCACGAGTGCGTCGTGCGCGGCGTTTGGTTTCGCGGTGCGACAGACCGATCGCCGATACAGGTACCACGCCCATACCTCGTCGGGCATCTCGCAGAAGGTGTGGAAGGTAGCCATCTCCTGCGGGTGGTAGTTCCGCGAGCCGACCTGCCAGTAGCCCTCCTCGCCGCGGAAGATGAGGATACCGCTTTCAGCGGAGATGCCCGCGCCAGTGAGGACGACGATGCGTCCGTTGCCGCTGACGTATTCGCTCACCTGATCTTCGAGGGACCGGTCCATGCTGCTACGAACGGAGGGGCCGTTCTATGACGCCGTCCCCAGACACAGCCACCTCCCACGTCGAAAAACTCAGGCGGTACTTTCCGCCGCAGCGTCGCAGCTAGCGCCTCGGCGGGGCGTTGGCCCGGGCGTCTACCGTCGGGCTCGAGCGGATTCGTGGAGTGGAGCCGGGTGCGATGCTCGGCCGGAAAGTGCTTGTGAGCCAACAGGTCCTCGGCGGCGTCGGCCAGGAGCGTCGCGGCCTGCGCGAAACGCGGCTGCAGCCCCTCGACGACCTTCTGCAACTGGGCCAGGGCACTGGCATGGTCTGGCTGGGCGAACACCGTGCGGACGATCGCCGCCACGGCTTCCTGGGCCCCGTGGGGGACCAACGCCAGCAGGTTCCGCATGAAGTGGACGCGGCGTTGCCAGCTCGCCCCGCCGAGTACCTTCCCGATCGTGTGTTTCAGCCCCTCGTGGGCATCGGAGATCATCAGGCGCACGCCGCCCAGACCCCGCTGCACGAGGCTGCGGAGAAACGCCGTCCAGAAGGCCCCCTCTTCCGAGGCCCGTCGTCAACGCCGAGCACGTGCCGTTCGCCCTCGGGGGGTGACCCCGACCGCGACCGCCGTCGCTTGGCTCACGACCCGGCCGTCGACCCCACCTTGTGATACGTCGCATCCACCCACAGGTAGGGATACTCGGCCGTGAGCCGCCGGGTGCGGAACGGCTCGACGATGGCATCGAGTTCCTGACACATCCGCGACACCTGCGACTTCGAGATCCCGTCGAGGTCCAAGGCTTTCACCAGCTCGTCGACCTTCCGCGTCGACACGCCCATGGACGTAGGCTTCCTGCACCACCGCCCGGAGCGCCTGTTCCGCCCGCCGCCACGGCTGCAAGAGCGAGGGGTAGTAGCTGCCAGGCCGCACCTTCGGCACGGCCAACTCGAGCGTCCCGACCCGCGTATCCCACGCGCGCGTCCGGCTGCCGTTGCGATACGCCCTCCGCGCCTCGGTGCGTTCATAGCGGTCAGCGCCGACCAGGTCGGTGACCTCCGCCTCCATCAACGCCCGCGCGAGGACCCGCACGCCCTCGCGCAGCACGTCGCCCTTCTGCTCCTCCAACAACTTGCCAACGAACGCCGACAGATCCATCCTGGGTATGGCCATCCGTCATCTCCCTTTCGTGCGTGTCCTTCTGCCCGAAGAACTCACGGAAACGATGCGCAATGGCCGCTTCGCTGTCTACACGCTGCGACCTGCCGAATTTCCACCACGTTCTGGGACGCTAACTGGTCAATCGGATCATCGAGCTGGCGACCCAGTATGGGCGCTATGGCTATCGGCGGATCACGGGGCTGCTGCGGGGGGGGACGTGCGTGTTAAGAAACGCCCCTAACAGCCACCGATCTAGGGGGAGCACGTCGTTCCTAGAACAGCCGCAGTGTGGCGACGGTGAGCACGGCCGGAATGGCGAAAAAGACCGACAGGATGTAGGCGAGTGCGAGTCCCTTCCGTTCAGGACCGATCTCGGCGATCCATTGCGCGCCGTGAAGCGGAACGCGTCGCAGCCATGGGGTGCCGTAGACCACGACGACGCCTATCAGGTTGTAGAGGAAGTGTGCGAGGGCGATCTGTAACGCTGTGGTTTTATTGCCTCCAACGACTGCGGTTGCCGCCAAGATCCTGATCGAGGAACCGAGTTTTGTGGCCGGCACGACGAACATCCGTACCAGCTCTTCCTGGGCGGTCAACGACATCGACCACACGAAGACGAAGGTCAAGAGCCCGCAGACCAACGGCATCTGCGAGCGGTTCCACAAGACCGCGCCTACCAGGTGGCGTTTCGGAAGAAGCTCTATGGGAGTCTCGACGCCCTGCAGCAGGACCTCGACGCCTAGCTCACAACCTACAACGACCAGCGTACACACCAGGGCAAGATGTGCTGCGGGCGCACGCCCTGGGAAACGTTCGACGACGGGATGCGTATTACATAAGGAGAAGCTGATCGGCGACGCTGCGTTCGGAGATGGCCACGGCGGTGCGCGTCACCGGCCACAGCGCGGTGGCAAAGATGGGGCTGCAAATGCGGAGGCGGTTCTGGGAGTAGGACGAAGGGATCTTCGGCAGCCATCCGTGGTCGAGCAGCCTGCAGTTGGGCGAGTTCTCGTACCCGTCGAACGACTACTTGTCGGCGAAGGGGATCCTGTTGGGCTTCTACGGAAACGGGGAGATGGCGGGACTCGCCGACCAGCCGGTCGCGGGCCGTGTCGAGATTGGGTTCAAGGTATCGTCGCAACACCGCGTTGTGTGACCGAGCATAGCTGATTCCTAAGCGCCTCCGCGGGGGTCTGCCAGGCGAGGGTCTTCCGGGGGCGACCATTGAGAGCAGCAGCCACAGCGTCAAGGTCATCGCGGGAGTGCCTGGACAGGTCGGTGCCTTTGGGAAAGTACTGGCGGAGCAGGCCGTTGGTGTTCTCGTTCGTGCCGCGTTGCCAGGGGCTATGCGGATCGCAGAAGTAGATTGGTAGACCGGTGACGATGCGGAGCTGAACGTGTTGAGCCATCTCGGCACCTTGGTCCCACGTCAGTGAACGGCGAAGCTGCTCCGGTAGCGTGAGGATCGCCGACGCGATGGCGTCTCGAACGGCCTCGGCACCGTGCCCGGCCAGTGCGGGACCGTTCTTGATCCGAGGCTGCCCATAATCATCCATGCGAGGGAGATGCAGCAGCATCGTGAAACGGGTGGTGCGGTCCACGAGGGTCCCAATCGCGGAGCTACCCAGCCCGACAATCAGGTCACCCTCCCAGTGTCCTGGCACCGCCCGATCGTCGGCTTCGGCGGGGCGCTGACTGATCATGATGTCGGATCGGACGAACTGCTTGCCGCGTCCGCGTGTACGTGCTCTAGGAACCCGTAGCGCCCGTCCGGTCCGCAAGCACGTCACCAGTTCGCGTCGCAACGCACCTCGTCCTTGCACGTAGAGCGCTTGGTAGATGGCCTCGTGGGAGATCCGCATCGATTCATCATCGGGGAAGTCGACGTGCAGTCTGTTGGCGATTTGCTCGGGACTCCATGAAGCCGCCCAGCGTCGATCCTGCCGACGACCGTGACGGCGACCATTCCAGTGCACAGCGGGACCACGCACCTTCGTCCCGTCCGTGGCCGTCACCATGCCCACAAGTCGGTCTTGCACGTAGCGACGCAGCTCGTCGTGCTGCGCCAGCTTCGCTACCTTCGGTCTTTTGGCCTTCAGGTCGGCGTGCCACTGCGCGGTCGTCGCGCGATACTCCAGCCCACCATTGCGGGTGGCCGCATTGCGACGTAGCTCGCGCGAGATGGTCGACGCGGAGCGGCTGACTCGCCGACCGATGTCACGAATGGCGACGTGCTGGGCGTGCAAAATGGCAATTTCTTCGCGCTCGGCAAACGACAGATAACGCCCCGACAGTGGGGCCAGGCTGATCGGCGGCATGCCTCCACTTTCGCGGAACCATCGAGTACCGACCGGCTGAGACACGCCGGCAGCCAGCGCAGCCTCTTCGCTGGACAAGCCACAAGCGATTGATTCCCAAAATCGGCGCCGGTGCTCACGGCGTCCCGCCGTCGGGCGCCCCGGCGACCGCATCGGAGCACGTCCCGCACGATGTGACCGTCGACGTTTCGGTGTTCCCATCGCAACTCCTCATCGTTGAGACGTTGCGACGACCGGTTGAATCTACCCGAGTGAACGCCTCAATGGGGTTAAGGGGATGGCCGGTCGGATCCGCGAACGCGGACCTTCGCTGGATTGAGGGCGTTTACCACGACCGGCGCCGCTTACGCGCCGCGCAGCTGCTGGCGGAGGCGACGTGGACGCGGTTTGAAACGCCGGCCGGTCTACAGAGCGACTGGGGCCAGACGCGGGTCACGTTCGGCCAGCAGCGGGTGGTGCGGCACATCTTCGTGCTGACGCTCGGGTACTCGCGCCGGAGCGTCTACATCCCGGGTTTGAGCGAAACGCTGGGCGACTTTCTCGATGCGCATGAGCAAGCATTTGCCTACTTCGGGGGTCACACGCACGCGCATCTCTACGACCGGCCGCGGACCGTGTGCGCGCCTACCGAAGCCGGCCGGGTGCACTGGAACACGACGTTCAAGGCCTTCGCGGACTTCTGGGGCTTTGAGCCTCGACTGTGTCAGCCGTACCGGGCGCAGACAGGGCAAGGTCGAATCTGGCGTCAAGTACTTCCGCCGCAACTTCCTGCCGGGACGGCAGTTTCGCGATGACCTCGATTTTGCCGAGCAACTGCAGGCGTGGATGACCACCGTGGCCGACATCCGCGTACACGGTACAACCCACGAACGGCTGTGCGATCGCTTTGCGCGGGAGCGCGACATCCTCGTGCCGGCCCACGCAGGTCGGGCGTTTCGCCTCGAGGCGACGCTGACGCGCATCGCGGCGACGGATTATCTGATCAGCATCGACATGAATCGGTATGCGGTGCCGTTCCCGTTGATCGGGCAGACCGTCGAGGTTCGTCGGCGGGCCGGACAGCTCGAGGTGGCGCACCGGGGCCAGGTCGTGGCTACGCATCCGGAGTTGGAGGGCAAACACTAGCTTCGGATTCGCCCGAGCACGGGCCGGGTCCGATCGCCCGAAACGCCCGCCAGCGGTACTCCACCGGCGGCGGCCGGCCCCGCCTCGTCCCGCTGCCCGACATCGAAGTCCGGGATCTGACCTACTACGAGGCGGTGTGTGCGCTAGAGCGTTTTTCATAACGCCGTAGCGACTCGGTAACCGCAGTGATGGACGAGATTGGCGCATTCCTGCGGCGTGAACAGACGAATCGCGATGGCGACGAGCTCGACGACCTGAGCGAAGCTGCGCGGGCGCGCGGCGCGTAAGAATGCTTTCAACTTCGCAAACGCGAGTTCGATCGGATTGAAGTCGGGACTATACGGCGGTAGAAAACGAAGGTGTGCCCCTACTCGTTCGATGGCCGCCTGCACCTCGGGCTGTTTGTGCACGACGAGGTTGTCGAGCACCACCACATCGCCCGGCCGCAGCGCCGGTGCGAGCACTTGCTCGACGTAGGCGAGAAACGTCGGATTGTCGATCGGGCCATCGAAGACCGCTGGCGCGTGCTGGCCGTCCAGCCGCAGGGCGGCGATGACCGTGTGCGTCTGCCAGTGACCACACGGCGTGTAATCGCGGAGCCGCAGACCGCGCGGACTTCGCCCGTAGCGCCGCAAGAGATCGGTCGTGATACCAGTTTCATCGAGAAAGACGTAGTGGCGCGCAGCGCGGAGCGGCAGCCGGTCCTGCCAGCGGCGGCGCGCCGCGGCGACATCAGGGCGTCGTTGTTCGTCGGCGTGTACCGTTTTTTTAGCGGTCAGCCCCAGGCGATCGATGGCGCGCCAGAGCGTGCTCAACGCCGCCGAGGTCGGGAGCGCGTCTCGTAACTCCGCGAGTGTCGCATCGGGCCGTGCGGTAATCAGCGCCCCCAGCCGATCTTCCTGATAGCCCGTCAAGACGCGGGCGCGAAACTTCGTTTCCTTCCGGGGCGCAATCGAGCCGGTCTCGCGCCGCCGCTGAGCCAACCGGTGGACCCACGCCCGGCTCACCTCGTATTTGGCGGCGACATTCTCCGCGTCCATGCCCCCATCCCACGCCCGCAACACACGCTTCCGCAAGTCCATCGAGTACGGCACCATGGCACCTCCAACGGGAGAAGTGCCATGCCGGGGTACTACGTACAAGTAGAAAACGCTCTAGGCGGTGTGGCATGACGGCGACCCCACTGGCCCGCCTCGACGAGCACCTGCATCGGCTCCGCCTCTTCAAGGTGCGCGAGCGACTCGAAGCCCTGCTGCAGGATGCCCCGGCGCACGAGCTCTCCTATGCCGACTTCCTCGATCAGCTCCTCACCGAAGAGGTGGCCGCGAAAACGGCCAAGCACATCACGATGCGGACCAGCCTGGCCCGCTTTCCGTTCGTCAAGGGACTCGACAGCTTCGACTTCGGCTACCAGCCGTCATTGGATAAGAAACAGATCCAGACGTTGAGCCTGTGCCACTTCCTGGAACATGGCGAGAACGTCCTGCTCCTCGGCCCGCCCGGCGCGGGCAAGATCTACCTCGCCATCGGCCTCGGGCTCAAGGCCATCGAGCGTGCTTATCGCGTGCTCTTCACGACCGACAACGGCGTCCCGTTCGCCACCACCGCGCTCGGGCGCCTCTCGACGTTGTCGGTCTGGTGGCTTCGCTCGGCATTCTGCCCAAGCTGATCGAGCCGTCGTCCCCGCAGCAGAACGGCCGCCATGAACGCATGCATCGGACCCTCAAAGCCGAGGCCACGCAAGGAACTTCACATCCATTTGCAGGCGGTGGCCGGGCTGAGGCTTCTCGTAGCGCTGCCAGCGCTTCGCATGCGGTCGGTGTTTTTGGTTCGCCGGCAGCCGGTTCATACCATGCCGCCCCAGCACGCGGTGCACCGACGATCGCGCCACGGTCAAATGATGAAACCGCTTCAGATAGTCCGCAATCCTACCCGGCCCGAAGTGGTAGTGCTGCCGGAGGTAGACGATCTTGCTGACGACCGCCTGCGGCAGGGCTCGGGGCGACCGATGTGGCGCCCGGGGTCGGTCCCAGAGACCCGCTTCGCCGTAGGCCTCGTGCCGTCGCTTCCACCGGTAGAAGGCCTGGCGGGAAATCCCGAAATGCTGGCAGGTGCGCGCCACGTTACGCGGACCGTCGGCCGCCTGCTGTAGCACCTTGAATCGCCACGCCTGTAACCGTGTCTGTTCTGTCTTTGTCATCGCGTCTCCACTCTAGCAGGTTGCTGAAAAAGTAACGAATAGGGATCGACACAACGATCACGCCGTACTACGATGCTCCCACTCACGAAGGGAGCAGTCCAATGCGTGGAATCGATGACCAGCCGGGATCGATGTTCAGTTACATTTCACCCGAGGACCGTGTGCCGTCCGATCATCCGTTGCGAGCGATCCGGCGCATTACCGATCGGGCGTTGGAACGGCTCGCTCCTCGCTTCGGCACGTTGTACATCAACTTCGGACGCCCGTCGATTCCACCCGAGCGGCTGCTGCGGGCGTTGCTGCTGCAGGCGATCTATAGCGTCCGCAGCGAGCGGCAGCTGATGGAACAGCTTGATTACAACATCCTGTTCCGCTGGTTCGTGGGCCTCGGCATGGATGACCCGGTGTGGTCGGCGACGACGTTCACGAAGAATCGGGACCGGTTGCTCGCCGGGGACATCGCGCAGGCCTTCTTCGAGGCCGTGCTGATCCATGCCGAGACCGAGCGGCTGTTGTCGGACGAGCATTTCACCGTCGACGGGACGTTGCTCGAGGCCTGGGCGAGCCACAAGAGCTTCCGTCCGCGTCAGGACGAGCCGCCCCCGGCCGACGGCGGTGGGAATCCCACCGTCGATTTCCGGGGCCGGCGACGGACGAACGAGACGCACCAATCGCGCACGGATCCCGATGCGCGGCTGTACAAGAAAGCGCCCGGCCGCGAGGCGCGACTGGGCTACTTGGGTCACGTGCTGATGGAGCATCGGTCCGGGCTGATTGTGAAGGCCACGGTCACCCCGGCCGACGGCCATGGCGAACGGGATGCCGCCCTGGTGATGATCGAAGACCTCCCCGGGCGCCATCGCCTGACGGTCGCGGCCGACAAGGGGTACGACACCCGCGACTTCGTCGCCGGTCTGCGCGCGATGACGGTCACGCCGCACATCGCCCAGCACACGACCGGTCGACGCAGTGCGATCGATGACCGAACAACCCGGCACGTCGGGTACGCCGTGAGTCAACGGAAACGGAAGCTCGTCGAGCAAGGCTTCGACTGGATGAAAACTATTGGCGGGCTCAAAAAGCTCCGCCATCGCGGCGGCACGTTGGTCACCTGGATCTTCACCTTCACGGCCGCCGCGTACAACATCGTGCGATTGCGCCGGTTACTACCGGCTACCGCATGAGCGACCAGGGCCCCCGCGGCGCGAACCGCCCAATGCGGGGCGGGTCCGGAGAGTCAGCGACCGCAGCGGACAAAGGCATATGACCACGAACGTTACTTTTTCAGCGGCCTGCTAGGCCTACTGCCAAGAGAAGAGAACGAGATCTGTTACCGGTGTCTTGGGGTTTCAATCGTATCTATCGGGGCGAGATCGTCCACAAGGACAAAGCCTATCCCGGCCAGCATGAGGCGATCATCGACCCATTCCTGTGGGACGAAGTTCAGGGTATCCTCGCCGCCAACACCAACGGCGAGCGCCGGGAAGGGCCCCGGCAACCCAGCCTGCTCACGGGTCTTATCGTCGACGAGCAGGGTGAGGGCCTCACGCCGAGCCACGCGCTCAAGCAGGGACGGCGCTACCGCTACTACGTCTCCCGTCACCTCATCACCGACGGCAAAACAGCGGAGCGCACGGGCTGGCGCCTGCCGGCGGCGGACCTCGAGGCCCTCGTAACCACCCGTCTTAGGGATTGGCTCGGCGATGCCGCGGCGGTCAGTGGGATCGTCGCGGGTGATCCGCTGGACGCACCGGCCCATGCCGTCCTGCTCGCCAACGCCAAGGCGCTCGCCGAGCGTTGGCCCTGCCTGGCGCCGGCGGACGCGAAGCCGTATCTCAACGCCTTCATCCGGCGGGTCGTCATTCGGCCCGATGGTCTCACCCTCGAGATCGACCCCGCCCCTGCCCTGAAAAGGCTCCTGGCCGGTCCTGAAAGCCGCCCGGTCAGGACCCCAAGGCGGGGCAATGCGTCAGCCGGCCAGCCGATCGCCCTCCCTATTCCAACCGTCCTCAAACGCGCCGGCATGGGCATGACACTGATCATCCCGGGCGCCCATCCAAACCCCACACCGGACCCGAGCCTGATCCGACTCTTGCTCAGGGCCTTCGCGATCCAGGATCGATTGGCGCAACATCCCGATCTTACCCTGCAGCAGATCGCCTGCGCCGACGGCGTCTCCGCCTCCTATGTCACGCGGCTGTTGCGCCTTGGCTGCCTCGCCCCCGATATCGTCGCGGCGATCATCGACGGCCGCCAGCCACCCGAGCTGACCGCCAACCGGCTCATGCGCGATACGCGGCTCCCTCTCACATGGCCGGCGCAGCGGGCGCGGCTCGGGTTCGCGCCCTCCTGATCTTCGATCCATTCCCGGTCTGAATCGCCGATGTACGGCTGCTCATAGCCGATGGCCCGTCGTCGCCGTCTGTTCGCTACGTCGTGCCTGATCCCACCGTCCGGGGACTCCAACAAACTCAAAACCCGTACCACGAAAAAAGCCGCGAGAGACGATCACACGCAAACCGTGCGTCACGCCGCACCGAAGCGTCTCTGCCAACACGGGCCATCCCGGGAGCGTTGGCAAACGCCCGGAAACTGGCGGAAAATCGGGAACAGAATCTATGAAAAGCGCAGTCATATCAATAAGTTAAATGCGTGGCGGAGGGAGAGGGATTCGAACCCCCGGTACCCTTGCGGGTACAGCGGTTTTCAAGACCGCCGCCATCGCCCACTCGGCCATCCCTCCTCGTTTAAAATCAATGTGTTACAGCATTACGCTGGTTGGTGCCACGTTTCGGTGCCACGTTCTCGCCCAGCTGTGGCCGCAGCCGGGCAATGGCGGCCAGGTGCTTCGTCAGGCTCTCCCGCGCGTAGATCCGCGTCGTGCGCGGGTCGGTATGCCCGTACAGATCCTGAATGTCGGCCACGTCCGCGCCCGTGTGCCGCAGCCCGGCCGCGAACGCATGCCGAATACGATACACCGTGAAGGGCTCGACGTGGGCCTTCGCGGCCGCCCGCGCAATCGTCGCGTTGGTGCTTGAACAACTCCACGGCCCGAAGGCCTCCGCGGCGAAGAACGCCCGCGCGGCCTCCAGCCCTTCGGGGACGAGCGGCACCATCGCGGACAGCCCGCGCTTGCCTTGCGGCACGACGACGAACGGAATGGGCTCGTCGAGGTGGAAGTCCTTGGCCGTCAAACGGCCCATTTGCGACGGGCGCATGCCCGTCCAGTGCATGAGGCGCAAGCGCGCCGCAATCTTGCCCGGCGGGAGCGCCGCGAGCACCGCGTCGATGCGGGCCCGAGGAATCCACCGGGCCACCGGAAGCGGCATCTGGAAGCGGATCACGTCCACGAGTTCCAGCGCCACGCCGGCCGTAGAGCACCTTCACGCAGTTGGTCAGCGCGTCGCGGCGCTGGTTGCAACTCGACGGCGAGAGCCGCTCCCGCCAGCGGCGCAACTGATCGTTAAGTGCGGCCGTGTGCTGACCGAGCGTCAGCGTGCGGAGATGGCCGAAGCGCGGGAGCCAAGCCTCGAGGTGGCGCTTCCGATCCACGAAGCTGGCGAGCGTGGCCTCGACGCGCTGCAGGTAGCGCGGGGCATCCGCCGCCAGCGTGGACCGCTCGCTGGTCGGCAGCTTGCGGAACTGCGCGCGGAGTTCGTCGGCGGCGGCGCGGACGGTGCGCAGCGGGGTTGTCGCCGGAAAGCGGAGCTCGCGCCGGTAGCCGTTGGCGTGGACGGCGGCGGCCAGGCCGGAGCCGTCCCGGTAGAGGCCCGTGGCGACCCGGCGACGGGAGCCTTGGCGGCCCATGTCAGGACATCACCGAAGTGTCACCAAGGCGTCAATCGTGGTCCCAAGGGCTTCGGCAATCCGGAACAGCGCGGTCGCGGAGCCGGGTTTGCGCCCGCGTTCGATCTCGGACAGGTAGCCTGGAGCGATGCCCGCGCGGGCCGCCAGATCGCGCACCGTGACGCCGCGATAGGTGCGGAACGCGACAATCGGGCGCTCGCCCCGGATGATGGCGAGTGCCACCTCATGCGGAATACGGGTGCCATCGTCGGCGTCGAGTGCGGCGACCTGATCCTGCAGCGCTTCCTTCTCGGCGATCAGGGTCTCGTACTGCACCCGTGTCAGAGTGATGGTGTCAGTCATATGCGTCGCTCCGGTGTCGCACTCTCAAGACCACGGTCGACTGCGTGTCGCCACGGAAGAGGACCCGATAGTCGCCGATTCGGAGTCGCCGATACGGGCTGTTGGTGAGCTGAATCACGTTGTTGGCCAGCGAGGCCGGGTCGGCGGCGTACTGTTCGATCTTGGCGATAATCCGCGTGCGCACGGGCGCGGCCAGCCGCCGCAGATCCTTGACCGCCTTCGTCGCCCACTCGATCCTCTTGCCTGCCCCCACTAGAGGTATGTTCTCATATAGAGAACAGCCTGTCAAGCACTGACTTGAGCTGGCTTACAGCGTCCTCCCCGTCCACATCACCTGTCCCAACACAACCGCATCTTGCGGCCACGGGATCGGCTTGTAGGCCCTGTTGTCACTGACTAACCGCCAGCCTTGGCCATCCGCGTGCTGAAGCCGCTTCACCACGGGGCCGTCCTCGGCGCGCAGCGCGAAGATTTTGTTGTGCCGGCGTACGGTGCGCTGAAAGTCCACGAGGATCACCGCGCGGTGCTGCAGCGTCGGCTCCATCGAATCGCCCGTGACTTCGATCACCCGGCAGCGCTTCGGATTTAGGCCGTGCCGTCGCAGCCAGTCGGCGCGAAAGGCGAGGCTGCCCAGCACGCGCTCGTCGTCGGCGTTGGCTCCGGCGCCCGCCGCGATTCCCGTCCCCTGTGTGAGCAACACGGGCCTGAACTCGCGGCTGCCGGTGGCCAGCGCCCCGGCGTCTTCCAGCTCGCTCACCTTGTTGACCCGCTCGCGGGCGAGCGCCTTGGCGAGTTTGGCCGCTGGCGTAGGGTCGTCCGTGAGGCCGGTGAGGTAGTCCGTCGAGACCTGTAGCTCTCGGGCAGCATGTGTGAGGCCGTCAATGCGGAGGACGCGACGGTTGCCCTCAACGTGCGAGATCATCGTCTGATCGTACCGATCACCGAGTGCTGCCGCGAGCCCCACTTGGGATAAGCCGGCCCGCTTCCGAGCCTCCGCCAATCGCCTCCCAAACACCAAGGACAAGGCTAACAGCAATGACTTGTTGACATAATGACTCTGTGTCATGTATCGTTCGGGCAATGACACGGAGTCATGTTCTCAAGATTCGGATCACCCACCTTGGCCTGAGTCAGGAGCGTGTGGCCGAGGAAGCGGGCTTCGAGCCCACACGGTTTAGTCGCTACCTCAACGGCCGCCGGACGCCCCCTGCCGACTTCGCGCGGCGCGTCACGGCCGCGCTGGATCGGCTGGAAGAGGCCGAGCGGGCCGCGGACACAGCCCGCCAGAAGGTGCTCACGCGGGCACCGAAGGAACTCGGAGGGGCACCGTGAGGGCGCCCCTGCACCCGCCGGAACAGCGTTTCGAGCCGATTCCGTTTTGGATAGGATGTCCAGCAGAGTTCTCTGGATTAGAACGTCCGCGCGGTCCACGTGACCTCGCCCAGGCTCTCAGGCGGCGTCGCCGGAGACGCGCCGGCCCGCGATCGCTTCGCGGAGCCCTTCGAGCAAGCCTTCGAGCTTGGCCTGCCCGTACTCGACGGCGGCGAGCCGCGTCTCCAGCTTGTCCATTCGCGCATTGAGCCCATGCTGGCCCGAAAGAATGAGACCAGCTAACGCCACGCCCACGCCGAGAATCCCGATCAGTTCAGCCGACATACACCCTCCTACCTCTCTCCTCCTATCGAACGTCCGCGCCGCCTACTTGACCTCGCCGCTTCTTCACAGCGTCCGCCCCGTCCACATCACCTACCCGAGCACGACCGCGTCTACGGCTATTCCTTAGAACGTGCGGGCCGCCCACTTCACCTCGCCAATCACTTCGGCGTCGGCGGGCCAGGGCCGCGTGGGCCAGTCCTGCTTGTCCGGGTGATCGCTGACCAGCTGCCAATGGCCCGCGCGACTCTTCCCTGCCCGCTTGACGATCAGCCCGTCGTCGGTGCGCCCCACGTAGATCCGCCCCACGCGGCGGCTCCGCCGGTTGCGGTCGATGAGGATGGAACAGCCGTCGGGCAGCGTCGGTTCCATCGACTCGCCCTTGACGCCGATCACCGCGCACCGCGTTGCGTCGAGGCCGTGCCGGTCCAGCCACTGCCGGCGGAAGGACAGGCACCCCACCGCCGTCTCCTCGTCGAAGAGGGTGCCGTCGCCGGCGGCGGCGTCGAGGTCCCAGGCCTGGACGCAGCGGGCGCCAGCGGTCTCAACCGGCTCGGCGGACACGGCGAGGCCAGGCGCGACGGCGAGATCGGACAGATACGCGACGGACGGGTCGACCCCGTGCGTGTGGTCGGCCAGCGCTCCGGCGTCCTCCAGCTCGCTCACCTTGGCCGCGACTTCCGCGAGCTTTGCAGAGGGCGTCGGATCGTCCGTGAGGCCCGCCAGATAGTCAAGCGAAACACCCAGTTCCCGAGCGGCCTCCGTCGCACCGTCGAAGAGCAGAGAAGAGCGCCCAGCCTCGGCGTGAGAAATCATGGTGTGGTCGTAGCGAACCCCTAAAGCTACGGCAAGCTGTACTTGAGTCAGCCCGGCGCGCTTTCTCGACTGAGCCAGTCGCCTCCCGAAACTCACAGCCCGCATCCTCATTGAAATTATCAGCATTTTGCTGTTGACACTTGAATTCAGTTCTATGTATGCTTCGTCTCGTGAGCATTGAAGTAGTTTCAAGTATTAGGGGCCGAATGGCCGCGTTGGGAGTGTCGCAGCATCAGCTAGCCGCACAGCTTCGTATCACTAAAGCGCTTTTCATGACCGTGTGGCGGCCGCGTACCCGCAGTGCCGAACATAGTTGCGGCATTCGTCAGGGCTGAAGTGCGCCAAGCACTCGCCGAGGAACGGCCAGAGCGTCTCGGTGCTGCGACAGCGAGCGGTGCGAACGAGGGCCTTGAGCTTCGCGAAGCAGAGCTCGATGGGATTGAGGTCCGGGCTGTAGGGTGGCAAGTACCAGAGGGTGGCCCCGGCGGCCTGGATGGCGCGTTGGATGCCGGCGACCTTGTGGGCCCCGAGATTGTCGGCAATGACGATGTCGCCGGGCTGCAGGGTCGGCACCAGGATCTGTTCGATGTAGGCGCGGAAGCTCTCGCCATCGATCGCGCCGTCGAAGACCCCCGGTGCGGTCAGCCCCGTGACCCGCAACGCGGCGAGAAACGTGCTGGTCTGCCAGCGCCCGCAGGGGGCGTGGTCGTGGACGCGCGCGCCGCGCGGTGCCCGGCCGTACCGCCGAAGCAGATTGGTGGTGCTGCCGGTTTCGTCCAGAAACACGAGGTGGGCGACATCCCAGGTCGGCGCCGCCGCGTGCCACGCGACCCGCGCGGCCGCGACGTCAGGCCGATCGTGTTCGGACGGGCGGACCGTGTTTTTTAACGGTCAGGCCGAGGGCCCGCACGGCGCGCCAGACCGTCGGCACACTCGCGGGCGTGGCGAGGGCGTCCTTCAGCTCAGCCAGCGTGCGATCCGGGTGCGCCGCAATCAGCGCGGCCAAGGTGTGTAGGTGCGGCTCAAGCATGCCGCGCCGTCCATGTCGCTGGACGCGAGGCGCCACCTCGCCCGTGTCGCGCCGCCGCTGTTTCAGTAGCCGCACCCACGACCCGCTCACGCGGTACTTCGCCGCCACCTCGGCCGCCGTCATCCCGGCATCGCTGTCGAGGAGCGCCCGCTCTCGCAGATCCATCGAATAGGCACGCATCGGGCCTCCTGCATCGGTGCGCGCAGAAGTACCACGACCGCCCCAGGTAGTACAAGGCCTATTTGAAAAGCGCTTTAGGAGCTCGCTGAACGCCTATCTGAATGGCTACCAGACGCCCCCCGCCGACTTCGCGCGGCGCGTCACGGCCGCGCTGGACACGCTGGAACAGGCCGAGCTGGCAGCGGACACAGCCCGCCAGAAGGTGCTCAAGCGGGCACCGAAGGAACTCGCAGGGGCACCGTGAGGGCGCCCCTGCACTCGCAGGAGCCGACGTTGCACCCCCGCCACGAGCTTGGCTCGCAACACCTCGACGCGCTGGAGCAGCACGGCGTCGCGCTCCAGCCGACGCCTGAGGTCCACCGTCCGGACGCGATCGACCAGTTCGCGCTCGGCGTGAACGCTGCGCTGGCCGTCCTCGATGGGCCACGTCGTGAGAGGCAGTAGGACCGCCATGACGAATCGAGGCTACCGCCGATGACGACGCCGCGGAAGCGCGCACACCGGGGCGAAATTCCGGGGACCGTCCAGACGGTGCAAGACGGTGGTGTCAGCGGGATCTCTTCGGTGTGGGGGGGCGGTAGGTGCCAGCCCGCAGGCCGTACGTGTTCGCCCGGAGCCGATCGTAATCGGTCTCGACGTTTTTCAAGAGTTCGCTCGGTAGGCATTCGAGGAAGTCTGCAAGTCGTTGAATCGTCGCTGGGGCTGGCAGTAGCCCTGTGCGCTCCCAGCGCCAGACCTGCAACGGGTTCCGATCCTTGTAGCCGAGCGCACCGGCAATGTCCTTTTGACTCTTTCCGCGTGCCTTTCGCAAGCGGCGCAGATTCTCACCGAGTGTCGCCATGACGGAAAGCATGCCCGTTAAACCACTGGCGTATAAAGACCTAGTCAAACAGAAGATTTCTTATTGACTTAGACTTAGTCACTATGTAGATTTATGGCCATGAAACTGCTTGAACTCAAAGCTGCACGCGCCCGGACTGGTCGGGACCAGCACGAGGTCGCGCAGCGCGCTCGCATCCTCTACAGCCGGTATGTCCGCATCGAGAACGGCTACACGGCCCCAACGCCCGCTGAGGTGCGCGCGATCGCGCGGGCGCTCCAGGTGCCGATGGAAGAGGCCTTCCCGGTCGCCGCGACGGCCTGAGTGACGGGAAAGGTAGCGACGCCATGACACCGAGACCGAGACGCACCAGAGGCTACCGCCGATGACGACGCCGCGGAAGCGCGCACACCGGGGCGAAATTCCGGGGACCGTCCAGACGGTGCAAGACGGTGGTGTCAGCGGGATCTCTTCGGTGTGGGGGGGCGGTAGGTTCCGGCCCTCCAGGGGCCACTAAGAGCCTGTAAGGAAATAACTGCTTGTACTGTTGATCGGCGAGTAGTACGCTGCGCCCGTGGAGGTGGCCACCCTGCGGGCAAAGCATGCAGCGCTGGCGCCCGTGCTCACGGAGCGATCGCGCCGGGTGTGGGCGGCGACTGAGGCCCAGGCGATCGGTTATGGCGGCACGGCGCTGGTCGCCCGAGCCACGGGTATCGCGACATCGACCATCCAGCGCGGTTTGCGTGAATTGACGGCGGACGAGCCGCTCGCGGGCGGCCGGACGCGAAGGGCGGGCGGCGGCCGCAAGCGCGCGATCGATCTCGACGCGACGCTGCTGCGCGATTTGGATGCGTTGGTTGAGCCGACCGCCCCCGGCGATCCCGACTCGCCGCTGCGGTGGACGTGCCAGAGCGCACGGACGTTGGCGGTGGCGCTCGACGGTCTGGGCCACCGCGTCAGCCACACGGTGGTCGCCGAGTTGTTGCACGGACTGGGCTACAGCCTGCAGGGCAACGCCAAGACTCGTGAGGGCCGCCAGCATGTCGATCGGGACGCGCAGTTTCGGTACATCGCCCGGCGCGTGCGACGCGCGCAACGGCAACAGCAGCCGACGATTTCGGTGGACACCAAGAAGAAGGAGCTGGTCGGCGCGTTCAAGAACGCGGGCCGCACCTGGCGCCCGGCGAAGACGCCGCAGCGGGTACAGGTCCACGACTTCGTGATCCCGGCCACCGCCACCACGGGCGGGAAGGCCATTCCGTATGGCATCTACGATCTGCATCGCAACGAAGGCTGGGTGCGTGTCGGGATCGATCACGACACCGCGAGCTTCGCGGTACGGTCGATCCAGCGTTGGTGGCAGCACATGGGTCGCCCGGCGTATCGACAAGCCCAGTCGCTGTTGATCACGGCGGATGCAGGCGGGAGCAACGGGGCGCGCCTCCGGTTGTGGAAGTGGGAACTGCCGCGTCTGGCCAATCGGACGGGCTTGGTGATCACGGTCTGTCACTTTCCGCCGGGTACGAGCAAGTGGAACAAGATCGAGCATCGGGTGTTCTCGCACATCGCGATGAATTGGCGCGGCACCCCACTCGTCGACTTGGCCACGATCGTGAGCCTCATTGGCTCGACGCACAGTCGGTCCGGACTCCGCGTTCGGTCGGAACTCGACCGCGGCCCATACCCGGGTGGCCTCACCGTCACCGATGCGCAGCTGGCGACGGTACGCCTCGAGCGGCATCGCTTTCACGGCGACTGGAACTACACGATCCATCCCGCTGCTCCGAGAACACAAAAGTCAGTAATTGTCTGCCCAAACATGGAGACAGGCGAACGGGTCGACGGCAAATCAGGTCGAGTTTGTCCTCGCTGTCGCCGAGGAATCCCTCAAGGCGGAGGTGCTCGTCACGTCGGCGCAGAACGGGACCGCAAGACGCGCTGTCGCGATTGGGCTCGATTCGACAACCGCTCCGGCGACTGGCGTCATCTTTCAAGAGGTAAAGAACGGCACAGCGATCGCGCACGGGGCGAGCTTGCGCATCTATCCGGCCGCTGGACATCACGAGGTCGTCTGGTTGGAAACGTCTGAGGCAGCAGGAACAACGACGTGGTTCGGAGACGACAATGGCACGACGCAACAGTCGGGCATGAACGCCTCCATCGAGGGGTGATCGAAATGAAATATTTACGGTTCGTTGCCATTCTCGCGCTCTTTGGATCGGTCGCCCTCTCGGCGCAGGGGGAACGGCCGTTGTCCACGCGAGTCGACGAGGCGCTGAAAGCGGCCGGCGTGCCGATTCACGGGATATGGCCTGACGATCCCAACGATAAACGCACTTGGCGAGTCGACTTTGCGCCGGAGGCCACCGCGGCCGACCGCGCGACCGCGGCACAGGTCATTGACGACTTCGATCCTGACGACCTATCGAAGGAGCCGCGACTCATCGCCGCGCGCGACATCCTGCGACGGATGACCGGGGACGAGCATCGTTGGCTGACGACGCTCTCCGCTCGCGATGACGAGGTCCTACGGCTCTGGACGATCATGCGCGCTGGCGGAGAGGTCAACACAAACACGCCGGAATTTTCGGACGGCTGGACCGCGATCATGCTGGCCGGAATTCCGTCTATCTGGCCGGACCAGGCGGTAGCAGAACAACGGCTCGCGGAGATCATCGCGCGATGAGCCCCCTCGTGAACGGGAAGACCGGCGAATATATGCGCTGGGTGGCGGGCCTCATCTTGGCTGGTGTCGTCGCCTACTTCACGACGGTTGGCACAATGAACCGTGAGATCGGTGAAGTGCGTACCAAGCAAGATCAGAACTTCATGGAAGTGCTCCGCCGGCTGGACGTGATGCAAGCCGATATTCGGGAGTTGCGGGACCGGCCATGAACGTCCTCCGGGCGCGCTCCTCTGTGCGGTTTGACATGATTCGCCCTGCTGGCTTTCGTATTCTCGGCGCACTCGACCTCGCGACCCAGACGTGCCAGGTCGATCTGGAGATCACCTCGGGGACGGACAGTCATTCCGGCGGGCGGCGTTCACGGGCCTAGCGGGCGGCGTTCCACGGTGCGCAGTCGAGGCCTCAAGCGTCAAATTCTCGCTGGAGGACTTGCTGCGATGGGCACGCGTGGAGCAGGGGGGATAACGCTGTGACATTGACCCTCGAACTCTGGCAGGCCGGCGCGCTCTTCGGGGCGTACGGGGGCGCGATCATCTGGCTGATGCGGCTGCAGAATCGGACGGCGTCGACCGCGACGGATCTGAGGAAACATGAGGAGGGGTGCTCGGCCCGCTACGCAGAAATGTCCACGCAGCGAACGGAGGACAGGGACCTTGCCGCGGGTCACCGCCGTGAAGACCGCGAGTGGATGATGGCGATCTCCAAGAAGCTGGACCGGCTCGTGGAGCGGGCGTCTGGTGGTGGTCGAGAGAAGAGAGGTGAACGAATGACGATCTTTGATCAGGCGCAACGGTTCGTGGGCGAGGTCCAGGAGCTTCGCGGCTCTGAGCATGCCCCGTTTATTCAATGGTGCTTCGAGTGCTGTGGTTACGGTTCTGATACGCCGGACGAAACCCCCTGGTGCAGCGCCTTCGTGAATCGGATCGCGTGGCTCCTCCGCCTCCCGCGCTCGAAGTCGGCCGCGGCTCGGTCATGGCTCACGGTCGGGCGTCCAGTCGCCCTCGCCGATGCGCGTGCAGAAAATGACGTGGTGATTCTGATGCGTGGCGGCGGCAATCAACCGGGCCCTGAGGTGACATCTGGCGCACCAGGCCATGTCGGGGTCTTTGCTGGCTATGACGCGACGACGGGGAAGGTGTCAGTGTTGGCCGGGAACCAGGCGAATGCCGTCACGATCGCCGACTTCGACGCCGACCGTGTGCTTGGAGTGCGGAGGCTGGCGTGACGAAGTATGTGCCCGTGGCCGGCACGAATGCCGGCATGCAAGAGCACGCGTGGAATCGCGAGGGCTCGCTGTTTGAACTGTTCATGCGGGATCACGGCTTCGAGTGGTGCGGCTCAGCGTTCGGGTTCTGGAGCACGGCCTTGGCGAGCACCTTCTTTACCGGGAGCGGTCATCTGGCCTGGCAGTTCGGCGCGAACCAACTCCGGGAGCATGTCAACGCGCTGGCCTACGAGGACCGGAACATCTCGGCGCACTCGTGGGGTGGGGCCGTCGTGGCGTATCTCCTGGCCGACCCGAAGACTGCGCGAGTTCGGTCGGTCGTGACGATCGACACTCCGCTGCAGCGCAGTCTCGACCCAGTGTGGTATGCAGGAAAGCACAACCGCGATTATCACGAGCATCTGTTCTCGAAGGGATGGGGGTCACGGATTCGGTTCATCGCGCAACGCGGCCGCACGATGCGCGAAATGCCGTGGGCGGACCGGAACACGAACATCACGGGCGGGCATTCGGGCATGCTCAACCGGCAGCAGTTCATGTCGCAGGCGGCGCCGGTTGGTCATCGCGTCAGGACGCTCGATCGGAAGGTCGCGTGAAAGGCGTCGCGTTCGCCGAGCCGCCGCCACATCTAATGGCCGACGCCACGAAGGTTATCGCTGAGCTGTCGAAAGGACTACCGCGTGGTGCCACGCCATGCTCCAATCGTTGGTGCACAGCGCTCTTGCGGCCGCCTCTCCCCGGCGCTCGCCGTCGGCCTGGTGGTGATGTGGGGACGCTAAGACCGTATCAGGAAAACATGGCGGCGCCCTCCTGGGGGGAGTATCACTGTTCGGTGCCAAGGTTTGGTGCCACGTTTTCAGCGTCCTGAGCGTCGCTTCGGGGCGCTGGCGGTCGCCGGGTGTCGCCGTATGTCGTTGGCACCATTGGATCGGGCCTGTTTTCATGGGGTTCGGATCGCATTTCAAGACCGCCGCCATCGCCCACTCGGCCATCCCTCCGCGACGGGCCCTGCTCAGTGTACCCGGAACGTTGACGCCTTCGGCCCTTCCGACGTATAAGCCGCTAGCAACTCGTGGCGGAAGTCCGGCGTCGCACCGAGACGGGCGAGGCACCTCGCCGGCAAGGCGCGACGAACGAGAATACCGACTGTATGTGAGCGAGGAGCAACGTGGCTGGCGGGGATGCATCGCCCGTCGAATGCAGCCGGGCTTTCGCCACGGGCTGCTTACGTTTCTTTCAAGGAGTCTCAATGGCCAACCAGACAACGATGGGCAGTCAGGGCGATCTGGACTGGCGCTCAGATACGGCGATCGCCTACGCGATACTCAGGCTCACGTTCGGCGTCAATCTCGGCTTCCGCGGCTTCGTCCGGATCACGGTGAACGGGCTGGATAATTTCGCCGCCGGCCTGACCGGGCAGTTCGAGCCGACCTGGTTTCCAGCGTCTGCCGTCAGCGCCTTCGGCCACGTCGTTCCGTTCGTGGAAGTCGCCATGGGCCTCATGCTCATCCTCGGCCTGTTCACTCGCCCGGCCTTGATCATCGGCGGTTTGATGATGACCAGCTTGACGTTTGGCACGATGTTCCTCCAGAACTTCGACCTGGCCTGGCTGCAGCTGACCTATGCTCTCGCCTTCTTCATACTGCTGGCGGCGCGGTCCTGGAATACGATCTCGCTCGACAGCATGCTGTTCCCTCCGCAAGGCGGACGCGACAGCGCCTGATTCCACGGCGCCTGATTCTGATTCCACGTGGCGGCCGGCCTCTGAGCGGGGCCGGCCGGCCTCTGGCGAACCCGGCGCGAACCGTTACTTCCCGCGGATGACAGCCTGCCCGCCCATGAACGGGCGAAGCGCTTCGGGAATGATCACCGATCCGTCCTGCTGCTGGTAGTTTTCCAGAATAGCGAGGAGCGTGCGTCCGACGGCCAGGCCTGATCCGTTGAGCGTGTGCGCGAACTCGGCCTTTCCAGCCCCCGCCGGCCGGAACTTGATATTGGCTCGGCGTGCCTGGAACGCCTCCGTATTGCTGCACGACGAAATCTCCCGATACCCGTTCTGGCTGGGCAACCAGACCTCGATGTCATAGGTCTTGGCGGACGCGAACCCCAAATCGCCTGTGCTCAACAGCACGGTCCGGAACGGCAGGCCGAGGCGCTTCAGCACTTCCTCGGCGTTGCCGGTGAGCCGCTCCAGCTCGTCATACGACCGCTCGGGGGTCGTGAACGCCATCAACTCGACCTTGTCGAACTGATGCTGCCGAATCAGGCCCCGGACATCGGCACCGTAGGAACCGGCTTCGCTGCGGAAACATGGCGTGTAGGCGGTGTAGCGAATCGGCAGGCTGCGGCCGTCGAGAATTTCGCCGCGGTGCATGTTGGTCAACGGCACTTCCGCCGTGGGCACCATGTACAGGTCCCAGTCGCCGGCAATCTTGAACAGGTCCGCCTCGAACTTCGGCAAGTTGCCCGTGCCGGTGAGCGACGCCGTGTTCGCCATGAACGGCGGCTCCACTTCGGTGTACCCATGTTCGTTCGTGTGCAGGTCGAGCATGAAGTTGATCAGCGCGCGCGCGAGGCGGGCGCCGGCGCCGACAAGCACGGCGAAGCGGGCGCCCGCGATCTTGGTGCCCCGTTCGAAATCAATGATGCCAAGCGCGGGACCCAGGTCCCAGTGCGCCTGCGGGGTGAAGGTGTGCGACCCGGGTGTACCGTGGCGGCGCACCTCAACGTTGTCCGCCGCGCTCGTGCCTGTCGGCACGCTCGCGTGCGGCAGATTCGGGATCGTCAGCAAGCCGCGGTTACGTCTCGCCTCGATCGACTCGAGTTCGGCACCCATCTGTTTGATCTGCTGAGCCCGCTCGCGGCTGGTCTCCTGGATTTTGCTGAAGTCGAGCCCGTCACGCCGCGCGCGCGCGGCCTCTTCTCCCGCCTTGTTCTGATCGCGCTTGAGTCCTTCGATGTCAGGAAGGATCCGCCGCCGCGCGGACTCGAGCGTCGCGAGCTCCTCGAGTTCCGCGGTCAGATCGACACCGCGACTTTGTAGCGCGACGCGAACAACCGAGGCGTTGTCTCGAAGGAAGGCGGGATCGACCATGCGTCTTTCGATCCTATATCTATCCGATGCTCCTGGGATACGATGACCGCAAGATGGGTGTGCCTGCGAAACTCAGATTCTTCCGGCGAATGATTCATTGACAACGGTGGCACCTCCAAACCAGGACGACTCGCTTACTCCCACAGACATCGGGGATATTCGCTCCAGTGGGCGGGTGCCGGATCAAGTCGATTCCCAGCTGAAGGCTTTACGTAAAGGGACGCACTCGAGCGCGATCGTTCGTCCGGCAAGACTCGACGACGGTATAGAGCGGCTCCAGGACCACGATCGCGCCGCACTGATCGCCCGGCATGAGGAAGCGCGCCAGGCTGGACGCGTTTCCTCCTTCGTTCCGGCATCAGGAAGCGGCACGAGGCTGTTTAGCAGCCTTCTTCAATTGCGCCGCGATCAGGAGACCGATTTCGAGCGTGTACGGTGGCGCGCGTCCCGTGGAGACGAAGTCGCCAGAGACGCTCTGGTGGTGCTCGATAACATCCGCAGCTTCGCGCTCTGGCCTGAGTTGCAGGCCCGGGGTTGTTCTCCTCATTCCCTCGAGCACATTCTTCGTGTGCTTTTCGGTGCAGGCGGGCTCGGGTATCACGAACGGCCGAAGGGCCTTGTTCCTTTTCATCTCTATGACGATGGCGTGCGTTCCGCTTTTGCCGAGCATCTCAACGAAGCTGCCAAGCTAACCGCCGATGAACAGAAGAACTGCGATGTGCACTTCACGATCGGCGAGCTCCACGTGCGGCAATTCGAGAGCGAGAGAGATCGCGAAGCCGCGCGATTTAAGGAGGCTCTCGGCGTGCGGTGTCGAGTCACTTTCTCGGTGCAGTCACATGACACCGATACGATCGCGACGGATCTGCACGGCAAGATGTGTCGTGATGGCTCAGGTCGTATCGTGTTTCGTCCAGGCGGCCATGGAGCTTTGCTGAACAACCTTGCCCGACTCGGAGCGGATGTCGTTCTCATCAAGAACATCGACAACATCGCTCGACGAGAGGCCCTGCAGGAGATAGCGGACGTCCGCCGGCAGATTTCGGGGTTGTTGTTGCACCTCGAGAGCCAAGTGCACGATGCCGTTCGAAAACTCCGCGATGGCCACGGTGCACAGGATGCTCTCGAGCTGCTCGAGCGGCAGTTCGGAATCAAGTCATTGGTGCCTCTTCCGAACGAAGAGTCGAGACGGCGTTACGCCGCATTCCAGCTCGATCGGCCGTTACGAGTGTGTGGCGTCGTCAGTTCGCTCGATCACACCGGCGGCCGGCTGTTCTGGACCGAGACGCCTGGCCGCGGTCTCTCGCTGCAGATTGTGGAGAGTGCCGAGGTTGACCTCGACGACGCACGGACCCGGGACTTGTTCCATCAGTCACACCATTTCAACCCTGTCGATATGGCATGCTCGCTTCGCGATGCGAACGGCACGCCATTCGATCTCGATGCCTTTGTCGTTTCGGACCGGGCGATTGTCGCCAGGAAGGTGCTGGCCGGCGTCCCATCCCTCGTCTACGAGCACCCCGGTCTCTGGAACGGGGCGATGGGACTGTGGAACACCGCCTTCGTCGAAATCCCTGATTTCACGTTCAATCCAGTCAAGTCGATGGCCGACCTGTGGGCTCCTGCTCATCGTCCCTAGACTAGAACCGCTTTCATAACCTCGTTGCGGGTGGCCGCGGACGGGGCCGCCCCATTCGCGCCGCAGGCGCCACGCCCGTGAAGGTGCCCTTGGCGCCGAGCACGAATGGGGCTGTCCGCGGTCAGGACCCGCCTGGAGGGTATGAAAGCGGCTAATCTTTGGCCCCGCCGCTCGTCGGCGTCGACGAGCCTGACGGTTTCGCAGGCGGGTCGCTTTTCGCGGGCGCGTCAGTCTTTGCGTCGGTCTTCGCCGCGGTCTCGGTCTTCGCTGCGGTCTCGGTCTTCCCGTCGGTCTTCCCGTCGGTCTTTGTCACCTTGCCAGCGGCGGCGGCGTCTGACTTCGCATCCTGCTGCTGTTCGGCCGACGTCCTGTCCGCCTGCCCATCTGACTCCCCTTTCTTCGCGTAGTCGGTGATGTAAAAACCCGACCCCTTGAACTGGATGGCCGGAGACGATGGGAGCCGCGTCACAGGACCGCTGCCGCACTGGGTGCAGGCGTCAAGAGGGGGATCTGAAAACTTCCGGATCACCTCGATGCGCCGCCCACACGCCTCGCATTCGTACTCGTACAGCGGCATTACTAGTAAGCCTCGTCAACGCGAATTCTCGTGGAACACCATCTATAGAGACGCCCCACGAGACTACTCCAGCACCGCGTCCGATGCGTCGTCAAGAAGGAGGCTGCGATGCGCCCAGAACGGCGCGTTGCCCTGCGCGAGCAGGGCGTCGTGAAAGCCGCGCATCGAGAACTTGCCGGCCTGGCGATCCTTGTAGTCGCGCCGTAGCTTCAACATCATCAGCTTCCCGACCGAATAGACGAGATAAGTGGGATCGAACGTCCCCCGCTCGGCTTCCCGGCGCGCCGTGGGCTCTTCGAGGAACGCCTCGTCGCGGAAGATGCGCATTCCCTGCTCGACGGAGAGATCCTCGCAGTGTAGGCGAATGGCGACGACAAAGCGTGCGAGTCGAACCAGCGCTTCCGCCAGCTGGCCTAGCTTGATCGTCACGTCGCCGTGCCTGAATCCCGCTTCCGCCATCATGTGCTCGCAGTAGTGAGCCCAGCCTTCCACGAACGACAGCGGTGCAAGCAGCGTCGACTTCCGCACTCTCGACTCGACCCGCCGCAGGTGCTGGTACTGGAGGAAGTGTCCCGGATAGACCTCGTGGATCGAAATGTTCCAGAGCGTCGGCACACTGAAGTCACGCATGTGCTCCTCTTGCCGCTCCGGTGACCAGCCGGGATCCACGTCGGTCAGGTAGTAGTAGGCGCGGCTCGGCTTGCTCTCGAACGGGCCCGGCGTCCACATGCTCGCGAACGCCCAGCGGTAGAACTCCGGCGAGGGTGCCACGACCACAGGCTCGGAGTCTGGAAGAGACACGACCGGGTGCTGCTGCAGGAATTCCGCAAGCTCCTTCACCTGTTGCTGCGCGACGGCGACAAGCTGGCTTGGGTCCGGATGCTGCTCCTTCGCCGCGCGCCAGGCGGCGATCGGGTCACCGCCGTTCATGCGGCCCGCCACGCTGCGGAACTCCTCCTGGACCTCGCGCAACTCCCGCAGCGCAATCGCCAGCAGGCGGTCCGCGCTCAGCGTGATGCCTTCGTCGAGCTTCAGTTTCCGCTCGAAGGCCTTGCGCCCGACGCGGAAGGAGGCCTTCGGCCGCGGCGGAAGCTCCGTCTCGAGATATCCAACGTAGCTCCCGATCGCCGCTGCCGCCTCGGTCGACGCGTCCGCCAGGTCACCCAGGATGTGCAGATCGTCGAGGCCGGCAAACGCGCGCGGGAGATCGGCCTCGATGAACTTCAGCGTGCCGCGCCAGGTTTCGAGACCGATCTTGACGAAGATTCCTGGACACTCGCGGATGTTGTCGCGGGCCGCCTGTACGAGCCGCGGCACCTGGCGCAACTTCGACACGACCCGTCGCGCGCGTTCGGCTTCCGGCGCGTAGCCAAACAGCGCCTGGCCTGCGAGGCCGGTCCCGAGCGCGTCGGCATAGAGTTGCGGGTTGCGCTCCCACGTGCGAACGGTCTCGAGGTCGTGCATCCGCGCTTCGATGTTCGACGCGACGATCCGGTGGTCGACCCGTTCGCGCTGTGGAAGAGGTGTGAGGTCGATTTGCTGGAGCCGGCGACCGAAGCCGGCGAGGGCGCGGACGTGCGACTCTACCGACGAGCGGCCGAAATCCTCCAGCAGGTCGTCGTGTAGGTGGACGCCGTCCTGGCTCGCCTGGCTGGGAAGAACCTCATGGAGATAGGCGAGGTAATCATCGACAAAATGGGGGAATGGCTCCGACTGGTGCATGCGTGGTCATAGCGAGCGCTCGCTACCTCCGATGCGTGAGCGCGCATTCTTGCAATGGTACAATAAGAATCCGCCCGATGCCCGGCACGTTGTTCGTCGTCGCCACACCGATCGGCAACCTCGAGGACATCACACTCCGAGCCCTGCGCGTGTTGCGTGAGGCCGATGTCATCGCAGCAGAGGACACCCGGCGAACGGCGAACTTGCTCGCTCATTACTCGATCGCGACGCCGACCGTCAGTTTCCATGAGCACAACACCCGCACCCGGATCCCCCAGCTGCTCACGCGGCTGAAGGCCGGAGCGGCCGTGGCGCTGGTAACCGATGCGGGCACGCCGGGAATCTCTGACCCCGGATGCGAGCTCGTACGCAGCTGTTGGGAAAAGGGGATTACGATCGACCCTGTGCCTGGTGCCTGCGCCCCTCTTGCCGCCGCTGTTGCGTCTGGGTTTCCGTTGGAGTCCTTGACGGTCTTCGGATTCATCCCAGTTCGGTCGAAAGACAGAAACCGGTGGGTGCTGCGAGCTCAGGCCGTCACAGACACCTTCACATTCTTTGAGACACCGCACCGAATTCTCAAGACGTTATCCGAAATGTCGACCTATTTTGGCGATCGACCGATTGTCGTGGCTCGTGAGATAACGAAACTCCATCAACAGTTTTTACGCGGTTCAGCCGCGAGCGTTATTGGTCAGTTGACCTCTATTAAAGGAGAGTTTACTCTGGTTATGGGCCCCTCGAAGCCGGCCGGCAACGCCGTGCCGACCGTTACCGACGACCAAATATTCACTGAGTTCGGTCAAATGACAGACAAAACACCCGGTGGCCGGCGCGCCGTGGTGTCTGCGCTGGCTAGCAAGTATGGTCGTTCGGCCAAAAATGTCTACGCGCTTATTGAGCGCCACAAGAAATCTGGCTTGTGACCAATAGTGTCTGACGTTCACGTCGTGATCCTTGCGGCCGGCCAGGGCACGCGGATGAAGTCCTCCCTCCCCAAGGTTCTTCACCCGGTTGCCGGACGGCCAATGGTCGAGCACGTACTGAGGGTGGCCGGATCGCTCGATCCGGCCACCCTCACGCTGGTCCTGGGGCATGGGGCGGAGGCGATTCAGGCGTGTCTGACGGGCCGCCAGGGCCTGAGATTCGCCCTGCAGGTGCCCCAACGTGGAACCGCCCATGCGCTGCAGCAGGCCGAACCGCTCCTGGCTGGCCGGACCGGCGCGCTCGTCCTGCTCTCCGGGGACGTTCCCCTTCTGAGCGCCGCTACCGTCCGGCGGCTCCTGGAGACGCACCAGGCGGCTGGCGCCACGGCGACGGTGATGACGGCGGTGGTTGAGCGGCCGTACGGCTATGGCCGCATCATCCGCACGGGTGGACGTATCGCCCGTATCGTCGAGGAGCGGGACGCCTCGCCTGAGCAGCGCCGAGTCCGCGAAATCAACAGCGGGATTTATGCCTTCGACATCGCGCCGCTCTTCGACGCCCTGCGCGCCATCGCGGCGCGAAACGTGCAAGGCGAGTACTACCTCACCGATTTGATCGCCGCGTACCTGCGCCGCAAGCTGCCGGTCGAAACTCTGACCGTGGAGGACCCCCGCCAGGTGCGTGGGGTTAACTCTCGCGGTGAACTCTCGGAAGTGAGCACCATCATGAGACAGAAGAAGAACGAGGAATTGATGGCCGCCGGCGTCACCCTCATCGACCCGGCCACCACCTACATCGACCCGGACGTCGAGATCGGCGCGGACACGGTGATTCACTCAGGTGTGGTTATCCAGGGACACTCGAGAATCGGCTCGGCCTGTGAGATCCACGCCTACGTGCGCATCGCCGACTCGGAACTGGCCGATCGGGTGACGATCCACAATTTCTGCCTCATCCTTGGTGCCCGGGTTGCGGATGGGGCGGCGATCGGTCCATTTGCCCACCTGCGAGCGGCCACGGAGATAGGCCGCGGGGCCAAGATCGGTAATTTCGTGGAACTGAAAAAGACCACGTTCGGGGCCGGGTCGAAAGCGAACCACCTGTCATATCTCGGGGATGCCATGATTGGTGCCGACGTCAACGTGGGCGCCGGCACCATTACCTGCAATTATGACGGCGAGAAGAAGCACGAGACGGTGATTGAAGACGGCGCCTTCATCGGAAGCGATGCGCAACTCATCGCGCCGGTGCGGGTCGGCAAGGGGGCCTATGTCGCGGCGGGCTCGTCCATCACCGATGACGTGCCGCCCGGGGCGCTCGGCGTCGCTCGCGGGCGACAGACGAATATCGAAGGCTGGACGGGACGGAAGAAGGCCAAGCCGGCGAAGACGTAACGCGCGGAACCGAGGAAGCGGGGAACACCTCATGTGCGGGATCATCGGCTACATCGGGTCCAAGCCGGTCGTACCGGTGCTTTTGGATGGGCTGCGGCGCATGGAGTATCGCGGGTACGACTCCGCAGGCGTCGCCGTCGTCAGCCCAGAGGGCATCTCGCTACGTCGATCGGCAGGCAAGCTGGTCAACCTGGAAAATACGATCCGCGCGGAACCGGTCGACGGTCTGTACGGCGTCGGCCACACCCGCTGGGCGACGCACGGGCGGCCTTCGGAAGAGAACGCACATCCGCATAGCGATTGCACCGGCCGCATCGTGGTCGTGCACAACGGCATCATCGAGAACTACCTCGAGCTGAAACGCGAACTCCGGTCACAGGGCCACGACTTCAAGACCGAAACCGACACTGAAATCGTCGCCCATCTTGTCGAGCGCGAGATGCAGGGCGACGGGCTGGAACACGCGGTCCGCCGCGCGCTGACGTACCTGCGCGGCATGTTCGCGCTGGTGCTCGTGGCGGTCGAGGACCCGGAGAAGATCGTCGCTGTTCGCAACGGCCCGCCTGTGGTGGTCGGGCTCGGCGACGACGAATTCTTCGTCGCCTCCGATATTCCGACGGTGCTCAGCCACACGCGCGACGTCGTGTTCCTCGGCGACGGGGAGATGGCGGTTATCACGCGGTCTGGTGTCGCCTTCACCGACTACGGCGGCCGCGAGGTGTCCAAGACGACCCAGCGAGTGATGTGGGATCCCATCGCCGCGGAGAAGGGCGGGCACAGGCACTTCATGCTCAAGGAGATCTACGAGCAGCCCACCGCGGCTCGCGACACGATCCTGGGTCGCGTCTCACTGGATCGCGGCCGGATCTTCCTGGAGGACCTGCATATCTCCGACGAAACGTTCCGGGCACTCGAGAAGGTCACGATTGTCGCGTGCGGGACATCGTGGCACGCAGGGCTCGTTGGCAAGTACCTGATCGAGGCCCTGGCGCAATTGCCGGTCGAGGTGGATTACGGGTCCGAATACCGCTACCGCAATCCGATCGTGGCCGCGAAGGAGCTCACGATTGTCATCACTCAGTCGGGTGAGACCGCCGACACGCTTGCCGCGCTGCGCGAGGCGCGCCGCAAGGGTGCGAGCACCATCGCCGTCTGCAACGTGGTCGGCAGCATGGCTACGCGCGAGGCCGACGGAACGGTCTACACGCACGCGGGCCCGGAAATAGGCGTGGCCTCGACGAAGGCATTTACGTCGCAGCTCGTGGCCCTTCACCTGCTGGCGCTCTATATCGCCCAGCTTCGTGGAAGCCTTGCCGCAGAGGACGTTCGCCAGCACATCGAGGAACTCTTGCAGATTCCGCAGATCCTCGAGCAGGCCGTGAAGGCTTCTCGGGCGACCGGAAAAGTGGCGGAGCGGTTCTACAGCCGGACCGATTTCCTGTTCCTGGGCCGCGGCATCAATTACCCGATCGCGCTCGAGGGGGCGTTAAAGTTGAAGGAAATCTCGTACATCCACGCCGAAGGCTATCCCGCAGGGGAGATGAAGCACGGACCGATCGCCCTCATCGACGAACGCATGCCGGTCGTGGCCATCGCGCCCAACGACGGCGTCTTCCAGAAAATGGTCGGCAACGTCCAGGAAGCCAAAGCGCGTGGCGGCTCGGTCATCGCCATCACGACCGAAGGCGATACGCGGATGGCCGAGGTGCTCGACGCCAACGACGTGATCCTCCCGATGCCCGCGACGACGGCGCTGCTGACGCCGATCGTCATGACGATTCCACTGCAGTTGCTGGCGTACCACATCGCGGTTCGTCGCGGCTGCGACGTGGACCAGCCGAGAAACCTGGCGAAAAGCGTGACGGTAGAATAGGGGGGCGTGGACCTTCTCTCCTCTCTGAATCCCGAACAACAGGACGCCGTTCTTCAGACCGAAGGGCCGATCCTCATCCTCGCCGGCGCCGGCTCCGGCAAGACGCGCGTGATCGCGCATCGCATCGCACATCTCGTCAGCGCCAACATCTGCCCGCCCGACCGGGTTCTTGCGGTCACCTTCACCAACAAGGCGGCCGAAGAGATGCGGACGCGCGTCGAAACGTTGCTCGGCGTCGACTGCCGGCGGATGTGGATCTCGACGTTTCACGCGCTCTGCGCGCGGCTGCTGCGCCGTGAGGGGCCGCACGTGGGCCTGTCCAGGGATTTCGTGATCTACGACTCTACCGATCAGTTGACCCTGATCAAGCGGGCCATGCGGCAGCTGGGCATCGACGACGCCGCGGTGCAGCCGCGCCAGGCGCTATCGCGGATCAGCCATGCGAAGAACCGGATGGAGGGGCCGGACGTCCTTGCCGCCAGCGCCTGGAACCCGCGCGACCAGCAGATCGGCACGCTCTACGTGATGTACCTGAAAGCCCTTGCCGATGCGAACGCGCTGGATTTCGACGATCTCCTGTTGAAGACCGTCGAACTCTTCGAGAAGTCGGAGGATGTTCGCGACAGGTACAGCGGGAAGTTTCGCTTCCTGATGGTCGACGAGTATCAGGACACGAATCGCCCGCAGTACCTCCTGATCCAGCGCCTGGCCTCGCGGCACAGAAACCTGTGTGTCGTGGGCGACCCCGATCAGTCAATCTACAAATGGCGGGGAGCGGACCTGCGGAACATCCTCGATTTCGAGCACGACTTTCCCGAGGCGCGAATCGTCCGCCTCGAGCGCAACTACCGGTCGACTCAGGTGATTCTCGACGCCGCGTCTGCCGTCATCTCGCAGAATCGTAACCGCAAGGAGAAACGCCTCTACACCGATCGGGCGGGCGGCGCCTCCGTGCTCTGCTACCGCGCGGGCGACGATCTCGACGAAGCCGAGTTCATTGCGCGCACGTCGCGGGACGCGCTGCAGGATGACGTCGAGAACACGGTCGCCATCCTCTATCGGACCAACGCGCAGTCGCGCACGCTCGAAGACGCGCTCCGCCGGTCCGGCACCGACTACAAGATCATTGGCGGCGTCCGCTTTTACGAGCGCAAGGAAGTCAAGGACGCCCTTGCGTACCTCAGACTCGTGCTCAACCCCCATGACAGCGTCAGCATGCGCCGCGTGATCAATGTGCCGGCGCGGGGCATTGGAAAGGGCGTCCTCGAGGCGCTGGACGGCATTGAGCTGAACGGCGAGGTCGAGTCGCCGTCACTGCTCGCGGGGCTTCAGCCCGTCGTCTCCACGAGTTCGCTCTGGGCGCGCCTCCTGCACGCAGTCGAGCACCGGCAGCTCGCCCCGCGCGCCTGCGCGTCGCTCTCGGCGTTTCGCGACCTGCTGACCGGACTGGCGGCCACGGCCGCTGAAGACACGGTGTCGATTGCGCTGGGCAAGGCGATTGACCGGAGTGGTTATCTGCAGGATCTTCGCGAGGACCGCACCGAGGAGGCGGAGAGCCGTGTCGAGAACCTCATGGAGCTCGTGTCTGCGGCGCGGGAGTACGAGACTCGCAGCCCGGAGCCGTCACTCGCCGGGTTCGTTGACCAGCTGTCGCTGCTCTCCGACGCGGACGAGGAGGCGGGCACCCGTCACGCCCGGGTGCTCATGATGACGATGCACAGCGCCAAAGGCCTGGAGTTTCCGGTCGTGATCATCACCGGCCTCGAGGAAGGACTCTTCCCGCATTCCCGGTCAAGCGACGACGAAGCGGAACTCGAGGAAGAGCGGCGCCTGTGCTACGTCGGCATGACGCGGGCCCAGCGGCGACTGGTGCTCACGTCGGCCGCGCGACGGAGGGTGTTCGGTGAATACCAGTCGAACGACCCCTCGCGCTTCATCGACGAGATCCCCCGCGAGTTGATGGAAGAGGTGCCTTCCACGTACGCCTCACCCCGTCAGTCGTCATTCTCGCCATCTCGCGCGAACCCGTACGCCCGGTCACGGGGAGGGCGGGCACGTGAGGAACCAGCCCCGTACGCCTATGAGGACGAGGACCAGTCCGTGCCGCGGGGCCTCAGGCCAGGGGCGCGGGTGCGCCATCCGACATTTGGCGAGGGGACGGTCCTGAGTGTCGAGCCGCTCGAGGACGACACGAAGCTGGTGGTGCGATTTTCCTCGGTGGGGCAGAAAACGCTGCGGGCGAAGTTCGCGAAGCTGGAAGTGGCGTAAGGCGGGCCGCCCCGCAGTGCCGATCAGGACAACGGCCACCACGGCCTTCTGCGCTCTGCCTTCTACGCCTCGGCGGGCGTCGGCTCTTCGTCGTCCTCCTCCGCCAGACGCGCGATGGACACCGCGCAGTCGTCCCCCTCGATGTCGATCAGGCGCACGCCCTGCGTCGAACGTCCGATCGTCCGGATGTCCTTCGAGGCCATCCGCAGAATCTTTCCCTGTTGCGTGATCAGCATCAGCTCCTCGTCATCGGTCACCTGACTGATGCCGACGACTTTCCCGTTTCGATCGCTCGTCTGGATGTTGATGATGCCGATGCCGCCGCGCGATTGCAGCCGGTACTCGTCGAGTTCCGTGCGCTTGCCGTAGCCCCGCTCGGTCACCGACAGGATCGTGCCACCAGGGCGAAGCACTTCCATCGCGATGACAGCGTCTTCGTCACGAAGCAAGATCCCGCGTACGCCGTACGCCGCTCGCCCCATCGGCCGGACATCCGTCTCGGCGAAGCGGATGGACATGCCGTTCCGCGTCCCGATGAAGACTTCTCCGCTGCCGTCGGAGATCCGAGCGTCGATCACCGAGTCCCCTTCGTCGACGCCCATTGCGATGATGCCCCCGGCCCTCGGATTGCTGAACGCCGTCAACTCCGATTTCTTGATGACGCCGCTGCGGGTCCCCATGACGATGAACTTGCCGGCCTCGAACTCCTTGACGGTAAGCAGCGCCGCGATGCGCTCGCCCTCCTCCATCGACACGAGGTTGGCGATCGCCTTGCCACGCCCGTCCGGGCCAACGTCCGGAATCTGGTAGACCTTGAGCCAGTACACGCGGCCGCGGTCCGAGAAAATCATGATGTAGGCATGCGTGGAGGCGACGAACAGGTGACTGACGAAGTCCTCCTCCCGCGTCCGCATCCCGATCCGCCCCTTGCCACCGCGGCGCTGGTTCCGGTAATTGGTGATTGCGGTCCGCTTGATATAGCCGGTGTTGGTGACGGTGATCGCCATGTCTTCTTCGACAATCAGATCTTCGGCGCGGAATTCACCTTCCTCCGCCAGAATCTCCGTCCGGCGCTCATCTCCGTGCTTCTCCCGCACGGCGTGCAGCTCGTCGACGATGATCTCCATCACGAGCTTCTCGCTCGACAGGATGGCGAACAGGCGCTCGATCAGAGCGAGCAACTCCGCGAGTTCGTCCAGAATCTTCTGCCGCTCGAGGCCCGTCAGCCGCTGCAGCTGCATGTCCAGGATGGCCTGCGCCTGAATCTGGCTGAGACTGAACTGCGCCACGAGGCCTACCCTGGCCGCGCCTGGGTTCGCGGCGCTCCGGATGAGCCCAATTACCGCGTCGAGATGATCGAGCGCGATCTTGAGGCCCTCCAGGATGTGCCGGCGGGCCTCCGCCTTCCGCAGCTCGAATTCAGTTCGGCGCCGTACCACCTCACGGCGAAACTCGATGAAGTTGTCGATGAGCTCGACAAGCGACAGCACCTTCGGGCGGCCGCCGACGATGGCCAGCATGATGATGCCGAAGCTGCTCTGCAGCGCCGTGTGCTTGTAGAGATTGTTGAGCACGACGTCGCCGACTTCGCCGCGCTTGAGATCGATGACGATCCGCATCCCGTCACGATCCGATTCGTCGCGAATGTCGGAAATCCCCTCAATCGTCTTCTCGCGCACCAGATCCGCGATGCGTTCGATGAGCCGGGCCTTGTTGACCTGATAGGGGATCTCGTCGATGACGATCGAGGATCGATCACCCTTCTTCGAGACCTCGATCTCCGACTTCGCCCGCATGACCACCGTGCCGCGACCCGTCAGGTAGGCCTGCTGGATTCCCAGTCTCCCGACGACGTATCCACCGGTCGGGAAATCGGGGCCAGGGATGAGCTCCAGAAGCCGCCGCTGCTTGTCCAACAGCGTCGGGGGCTCGTCTCCCTGCGCGCTTTCGATCGTCCAGATTGCCGCGTCGATCACCTCGCGCATGTTGTGCGGCGGCACGTTCGTGGCCATCCCGACCGCGATGCCGGATGAACCGTTGACGAGCAGGTTTGGGTACGGAGCGGGAAGAACCGTTGGCTCTTCGGTTGTCTCGTCGAAGTTCGGGACGTGGTCTACCGTGTCTTTCTCGAGATCCCTCATCAGCTCTTCGGCGAGCGCCTCGAGCCGCGCCTCGGTGTACCGGTAGGCGGCAGGGGGATCTCCATCGATCGAGCCGAAGTTCCCCTGACCATCGACCAGGGGACAGCGCATGTTGAAATCCTGCGCCAGGCGCACGAGCGTGTCGTAGGCCGGGGCGTCTCCGTGCGGATGGTAATTGCCGATGACTTCGCCGACGATCTTCGCGCACTTCCGGTACGTGCGGTTGGACGCCAGCCCCATCTGTCGCATCGCGTACAACACCCGCCGATGCGCCGGCTTCAGACCATCACGGACGTCAGGCAGCGCTCGCCCAATGATTACGCTCATGGCGTAATCCATGTACGAGCGCTTCATTTCGTCTTCGATATTGACGGGAATCTTGTTCTGAACTGGTGCGTCCATGGGTTCGTTACGGGTGGACCTCCGGGCCCCGGCCTCGGGCGTCAGGCCTGGGCCAGGTCCGAGGCCCTAGGCGGCCCCGGAGCCAGGGCTCTCGGGCCTGAGGCCTTCAGACATCAAGGTTCCTCACATCGAGCGCGTTGTCTTCGATGAACTTCCGGCGCGGCTCGACCTGATCGCCCATCAATGTCGTGAACATCTGATCCGCCTCGGCATGATCCTCCGCGCGAATCTGAAGCAGTGTCCGGTTGTCCGGATCCATCGTCGTCAGCCACAAGGTGTCCGGGTTCATCTCGCCCAGGCCCTTGTAGCGGTTGACCGCGACCCCCTTCTTGCCGGCTGCTATGAAGAACTCGACGAAGGCGTCGATGCTCTCGAGCGAGGCGTCGGCGTCCTTGCGCCCGCGCGCGCCCGGCGGCTGTCCCGCGACGGGGCCCGCCTTCGGATCCGCCGCCCGCTTCGTCGCTTCGTCTGGCAGCGCTGCGTCGGGCGGAGCCGCGTCCGTCACGGCTTCATCCGCGCCTGCGTCGCCGTCCTCCTCGGAAACGGGCTCCACGGCAGGGGCCCCGGTGGTCTTCACCACGACCGGAAAGGTTATGTCGCGAATCTCGCTGAACGCGGCGAGCAGCGTTCGATATTCACCAGACGCGATGAACTCGACGCCGACCGTGTAGTTGCGGGCATATCCCTCGGATCTGTCTTCGATCGCCAGGATGAACGCGTTGTGCTCCTCGTCTCGGTTGACCGTCACACTGCGAACCGGCGTGGTCATGCGGACCGCGATGGCGTCGAGCTTGTCGCGCTGTTCAAAGAAGGTCTTATCGCGCACGTCGGCCTGCAGCAGCGCCGAGACGATATCGGGCGGATTGCCTCGGCGAGTCACCTGCTGAAGCAGCTTGCGGAAACCCATCATCGCCTGCAGCGATCGTTCCAGCGTTTCGCCGAAGATCTCGCCGCCGTCGGCAAGCCTGGCCACCCTCGACTCGACGGCACGGCGAATCAAAAAGCTCTCGAGGTCCCGCTCGTCCTTGATGTACGTCTCGGTGCGTCCGCGCTTCGCTCGGTACAGTGGCGGCTGGGCGATATAGATGTGACCGCGATCGATCAGCAGCGGCATCTGCCGGTAAAGGAACGTCAACAGCAAGGTGCGGATATGCGATCCGTCCACGTCCGCGTCCGTCATGATGATGACGCGATGGTAGCGGAGCTTCTCGATGTTGAAATCCTCGGCGCCGATGCCGCAGCCGAGCGCGGCGATCATCGTCTTGATTTCGTCGCTGCCAAGCATCTTGTCGAACCGGGCCTTTTCGACGTTCAGGATCTTGCCCTTGATCGGCAGGATCGCCTGGAACCGCCGGTCTCGCCCTTGCTTGGCGGACCCTCCGGCCGACTCGCCCTCGACGATGTAGATCTCGCTCTGCGCCGGATCGCGCTCCTGGCAGTCTGCAAGCTTGCCAGGCAGACTGCTGCCGTCGAGCGCGCCCTTCCGGCGGACGAGGTCGCGGGCCTTGCGCGCTGCCTCCCGCGCCCGCGCTGCGTCGATGGCCTTGCCGACGACGCGCTTGCCGACCGCCGGGTTCTCCTCGAGGAACTGTCCCAGCTTGTCGTTGACGATCGTTTCGACGATGCCCTTGACCTCGGTGTTTCCAAGCTTCGTCTTTGTCTGCCCTTCAAACTGCGGGCTTGGAATCTTGACGCTGATAACGCCTGTGAGACCTTCGCGGATGTCGTCGCCGCCGATCGTCGCATCCTTCGGGTCCTTCGTCAGGTTGTTCTTCACCGCGTACGAGTTGATCGTGCGCGTCAGGGCAGAGCGGAAACCCGACAGGTGGGTCCCGCCCTCATGCGTGTTGATGTTGTTGGCGAAGGAGAAAATCAGCTCCGAGTACCCGTCGTTCCACTGCAGCGCGATCTCGACGTCGATGCCTTCCTTGTCGCCTTTCATGAAGATTGGCTTGTCGTTGACGATCGCCTTGTTCTTGTTCAAGTGCTGGACGAAGGAGGCGATGCCGCCGTCGTACTGAAACTGGTGATTCTTCCCGTCGCGCTCATCGTGAATAGCGATCAGGATGCCGCCGTTCAGGAACGCGAGCTCCCGCAGCCGCTGTGCCAGCGTGTCGAAGCTGTAGTCGACGGTCTCGAAAACCTGCGTGTCGGGCCTGAAGGTCACCTTCGTGCCCCGACGCTGCGTCGTGCCGGTTATCTCGAGGTCGCCGAGCGGATTGCCGTGCTCATAGCTCTGCTGGTAGACCTGCCCGTTGCGCCAGACTTCGAGATCGAGGCGTTCCGACAACGCATTGACAACCGAGACGCCGACGCCGTGCAGGCCGCCCGACACCTTGTAGCTGTCGTTGTCGAATTTTCCTCCGGCATGCAACACGGTCATCACGACCTCGGCGGCCGACTTTCCGCTGGCGTGTCGATCGACGGGAATGCCGCGCCCGTTGTCGACGACCGTGATGGAGTTGTCGATGTGAACGGTAACGCTGACTTGGTCGCAAAAGCCGGCGAGCGCCTCGTCGATCGCGTTGTCGACCACTTCGTAGACGAGGTGATGCAGGCCGGACGGTCCAGTCGACCCGATGTACATCGCGGGTCGCTTTCGGACCGCTTCGAGCCCCTCGAGGACCTTGATCTTGTCCGCGTCGTAGTCCTCGCCGGAGCCATGGCCGTTCGGCCCCGCCGCGGCGGAAGATTCCGGCGCGAGGTGGGCTTGCGGGTTGCCTTGCTGCTGCGGTTGTTCCGTAGGTTCCACGCTTTTCCTTGGTAAACGGTCGCCTGCAGGCTTCCGGTCAGATCCTCATCGGCATAATCACGTAGGTGTAGTCGTAGCCCTGCGCGCCGACGGGCGTCATGACGGCCTGGCTGACCTCGTCCTTCAGCGAAAGCGCGACCACATCGGTCTCGACGACGTTCAGGAAGTCCAACACATACTGCGCATTGAACGAGATCGTCAGGGGGGGGCCGGGGTAATCCACCGCCAGTTCCTCGCGCGCTTCGCCGAATTCCGAACTGCTCGAGGTGATCTCGACCTTTCCTTTACTGATCTCGACCTTTACTGAGCGCGAGCGCTCGTTCGAGAGGAGCGCGACACGCTTGACTGCGTTCGTCAGCCTCTCTCGCTCGAATTCAATTTGCGTGTCGTTTCCTTTTGGAATCACACGATCGTATGCTGGAAACTGCCCGTCGATCATCCGCGAGATCAATGTTCGGCCGCCAATCTCAAAGAATAGGTGGTTCTCTCCGCTCTCAAAGAGGAGATCACCGTCCCCTTCGACGAGCAGTTTCCCGAGTTCAAGAATCGTTTTCTTCGGGAGAATGACGCCGATCTCCTCGGTGATGCCGACCTCGTGTTTCACTTCGACGAGCGCCAGGCGGTGGCCGTCAGTTGCGACCATTGTAAGGCTTTCCGGTTTGAGCACGAACTTCGCGCCATTCAGAAAAAAACGCGTGTCTTCCCCAGTAATCGCAAACTGTGTTTTTGCGACCATTTCCTGTAAGGCCTTACGAGGAAGCGTGGCGCGCGCCTTACCGCTGCCTTCCGGAAGCGTCGGAAAATCGTCGCGTGGTAACGTCTGCATCCGCGAATCGAATTTATCCGCCGCAACTTTTACGCCATTCTTGTCTTCCGTGATCCGAACGTCGGTTTCAGGAAGCGCTTTTAAAATTTCGTAGAGCTTCTTTGCCGGTAGCGTCAAGGAACCGCTCTCGCCGACCGACGCTTGGCAGCGGCTCCTGAGGGCCACTTCGAGGTCCGTAGCGAGCATCTTTACTTCTTTTCCATTGGCCTCGATCAGTACGTTAGCCAGAATAGGGATCGTATTTTTTCGTTCCACGATTCCCTGGAACAGTTGGAGTTCCCGTAGAAGGTTATTCTTGCGAACAACGATTTTCATAAGCGTGCGGTGACCTCAAACGGAGTGATTTCCCGGCTTCAACGGATCCTCTTTAAGAGGAGAAGAAAAGATAAAGAATTATATAGGAAAGAAGGTGTGTTACAAAAGCCTAAATATAGCCATTAATCCTTAAAGACCAGCGGTTTAAGGTGTTGAAAAACTGAGGGTTGGAAGGGGGTGAGTTAACGAAAAAGGAACGACTTTTGGAAGGCGTCAACGACATCCACAATATTCAGCAGGTGAAGCCTGTGGGAGAAACCGAATTCAACGAAAGGATTGAAGAAAATTCTCGATAAGGCTGTTGAAACGATCATCCTTTTTTCGCAGATCCCCGATCTTCTTGAGCGAGTGGATCACTGTGGAGTGGTGCTTTCCCCCAAAACTTCTACCGATCTCGGGGAGAGAGGCGTGGGTCAAAGACTTACATAAATACATACCGATCTGGCGGGGCATCGCAATAGACTTTGAGTTATTTCGCGATTTCAAGTCCCCGATCTTGAGCTGGTAGTAATCCGAGACAAAACGCTGAATCGTCTCGATCGTGACCGCTTTATCGTCCTGGTCAATGACGTTTTTTAAGACATCTTGCGTTAGTTCGAGCGTGATCTCGCGACCCGTCAGCGACGCATACGCGATCAACCGGATCAACGATCCCTCTAGTTCACGAACGTTCGATTTAATGCGCCCTGCAATATACATCGCCACCCCGTCAGGTAACGGAACAGCTTCCGCTTCAGCCTTCCGTTTGAGAATCGCGACGCGCGTTTCAATATCGGGAGGATGAATATCGGCGATCAAACCCCATTCAAAACGCGATCTGAGCCGTTCCTCGAGTGCAGGAATCTCGTGCGGCGGACGGTCGCCACTGAGGACAATCTGCTTCTGTGCATCGTAGAGAGCATTAAAGGTATGAAAAAACTCGGTCTGTGTGCCCTCCTTGCCGGACACGAACTGAATGTCGTCTACAAGCAGCACGTCGACGGAGCGATACTGCTCGCGGAAGTCCAGGATCCGGTCGTAGCGCAGTGCGTTGATCATCTCGTTCATGAAACGTTCCGACGAGATGTAGGTGAGCTTCAGCGACGGGTCGTGCTGGAGGACGTATTGACCGACCGCATGCATCAGGTGTGTCTTCCCGAGTCCGACACCTCCGTAGATAAACAACGGGTTGTACGAACGCGACGGCGCCTCGGCGACAGCTCGACAGGCCGCGTGTGCGAATTGATTCGATGGGCCGACAATGAACGTGTCGAACGAGTAGCGCGGGTTCAGGCCGCCCGATGCGGCGGCGACCGTTTCGATCGGTGGGGCGGACTCGCCCTGGGGTGGCAGTGGTTCATCAGGAAGCGGTGGAGGCAGCGCGGTGCCTTCATCAATGAAGACCAGCGCAGCGCCCGATCGTCGCACCTCGGCGAGCGCTTCGGAAAGGACGACCGAGTAGTGCTTGGTGAGCCAGTCCTTGAACAGGGGGTTCGGCACCCGCACCGTGATCGAGCTGCCGCCGTCTGCAACGAAGGCCGTCGGCTTGAACCAGGTGTAAAAGCTGTGCCGGTTAACCTTGGTTTCAATGCGGGAGAGGATCTGGTCCCAGATGCTGGCGTCCATGGAGCAATGACGGAAAAACCGTGAAAATAGGACTTTCGCCTATGGCAAGCCCGGTTTCTACGAGAAGATCACCGTTCAATCAACGCCGCGGCCCACAAAATAAGCCATCCGCGGACTTTCGCCTAGTCAAATACTTGGACAAATCGATGTTTCTGCGCGTAGGGCTCTGGAAGGACCCGGTTTTCCACAATGTTTTCCACAGGTGTGGAAATCTTGGGGCAGAAACCGAAGCGACCACGCAGCAGCCAACGAGGACGCGCAAGTGCGCGACTGTAGCACATGGGGAAATCCTAAAACCCAAATTCCAGAATCCAAACCCAAAATCCGAACGGTCGCCCTCTTTGAGTTTGGGATTTGGGTATTGGGTTCGCTTAGTTTGACACCCTGCGGGAGCCACGACTAGTATTAGCAGTTCCGCCGCGCGGCGCGTGCGCGACCGATCCAGCGATATCAGGACCAGCATGAAGGCCAAGCGCACCTACCAACCCAATACCCGTCGCCGCCGGAAGAAGCACGGCTTTCGGATCAGGATGGCGACGAAGAACGGCCGAATCGTTCTCAAAAGGCGCCGGGCAAAGGGTCGCAAGCGGCTGACAGTTGCTGACGAGGGCTAGTCGCGGACGATCCAGGAGGAGCCTGCATGAGCGGACAGGTGTTGCCTCCCGCCGAACGCATCCGTCGCAGGCCCGAGTTCGAGCGCGTCTACAAGGTGGGAGCGAAGGCGCACGGCCGGTTCATGACCGTGTTTGTGCTGCCGAACGGCGGCGAGCGACCGCGGCTCGGCGTGGCCGCGACGCGGAAGATCGGCTCGTCGGTTGATCGCAACCGTGCCAAGCGGCTGGCCCGCGAGATCTTCAGGCGTCACAAGATGGCGGTCGCCCTCGACGTCGTCGTCGTACCGCGGCGGGAAATGCTCGATGCGCCCTTCGCCACCCTCGAAGCTGACTACCACGCCACCCTCAAACGTAGTGGACGCGATCCATCTTCCTCCCCGGCGGGCCGGCCTCGCGGCACGCGCGATCATAGGACTGCTAAGAGCGTATAAGATCCTTATTTCACAGCTATTTACAGGGTGCTGCCGGTTCTACCCCTCGTGTGCGGATTACATGAGCGAGGCGGTAGAGGTGCATGGCGCCTGGCGCGGCGCCTGGCTCGGGGCGCGTCGGCTGTCGCGTTGCCATCCCCTTGGACGCCACGGCGTCGATCCGGTTCCACAGTAGTGCCAATGGAACGCAGGGTGCTCGTCGCCGTGTTTCTCTCTTTTCTGGTGCTGTACGCGTATCAGGCGTTGCTGGTGCCGCCGCTCCAACCCCCGCCGGGGGAGACGCCGGCGCAGCCTCCGACGCCGGCGGCCGGGCCGTCCAGTGCGCTGGCTCCGGCGGCCGCGCCGGGAGCTTCGCCGACCGCTACGCCGACGACCGCGCCGGTTGCCGCGCCGGCGTCTCCCCCGGCGCCTCCCGCGGTCGTCGTGCTCGGCGACACCAGCGAGCGGGAGATCGTTGTGGAAACGGCCACCGTGGAGGCGACGCTGTCGAACAAGGGTGGCCGAATCCTCCACTGGCGCCTCAAGAATTATCGCGACAGCCTCGGCGATCCCATCGACCTCGTGCCGTCCGACCTACCTGCGGATCAGCCGACCCCTTTTTCGCTGTGGGTGGACGACGGGCCGATCACGGAGCGGCTGAATACGGCGCTGTATCGTGTCTCGGTCGCGGGCCGCGTCGATGCGCGGACGGAGGAGGGCACGGTACTCTTCGAATTCGAGGATGCCTCAGGACTCCGCGCGCGGAAGGAGCTGCGGTTTGACCCGCAGAACTACCTCATCGCCTTTTCCGCGACGGTCGAGAACGGTGGCCTCCCGTTGAACCCCACCGTGCTCTGGGGACCTGGGCTTGCGGACTCTGGGGCGCAGTCCGGCGGGGGCAGTTTCTTCACCGGCAATTACGTCCAGCCTCCACAGGGGATTTACCACCGCGACGGGAGCGTCGAGCGGATTAGCGGCGGCGATCTCAGCGAACAGCCGGTTCATGAAGGGCAGTTTCGGTTCGCGGGAATCGACGACCATTACTTCATCGCGGCCGCCCTCAATACGGGTCCGGTGCGACTCGAGCTCCGGCCGACGCCCATCGCCGGCCCCGAGGAGAGCGAGCGGCTGCTGGTCTCGCAGAGCTTCACCTTTCCGGAACCGCCGCAGAGCGTCCAGTTTTTCTATGGCCCCAAGCAGTTGGACCTCCTGAGGTCGGTGGATGCGGAGCTTGTCCGCGCGATCAATTTCGGGATCTTCGGATTTCTGGCGGTGCCGCTGCTCGGCGCGCTCCAGTGGATCTACGGATTCGCGGGCAACTACGGATGGTCGATCGTCCTGCTCACGCTTCTGATCAACGTGACAATTTCGCCGCTGCGCCACAAGAGCGTCGTCTCGATGCGGAAGATGCAGGCGGTGCAGCCCCAGATGAAGGCCATCCAGGACCGGTACGCCAACCTGAAGAAGACCGACCCGGCGCGGCAGAAGATGAACACGGAGATTATGGCGCTCTACAAGGAGAAGGGCGTGAACCCAGCCGGCGGCTGCTTGCCGATGCTGCTTCAGTTTCCGGTCCTGCTTGCGTTCTACTCGATGCTGTCGCAGTCGATCGAGCTCCGCGGCGCCGTGTTCGGCTTCTGGATCACCGACCTCTCGCAGCCGGATCCGTATTACGTCATCCCGGTGCTCATGGGCGTGACGATGTTCTGGCAGACGAAGATCACGCCGTCGACCATGGATCCGGCGCAGCAGAAGATCATGATGCTCATGCCGCTCATGTTCATGGTGTTTTTTCTGGGAGCGCCGAGCGGCCTGGTCGTCTACTGGTTCGTCAGCAATCTGTGGGCGATCGGCCAGCAGTACTTCACAATCTGGATGATCGGTCCGGCGATGGCGCCGGTGGTCCGTCCCCCTGCCGAGCGGCGGCTCAAGAACGCCGGCGCCGGGCGCACGACCGGGGCGGATAAACGATCGTAAACACCTCCCAGACGCCGATCCCGCAGCTCTCGAGCGACGGGGAACGGGGAATGAGAAATTGCGGACGCAGCCAATGTCATTGACGACGGACATCACCGAGTTCCTGCAGAAGGTCGTGGCGGCTATGGGTATGACGCTCTCGCCGACCATCGAAGAGACACCCGACGGCACGCGCATCAATCTCGAGGGCGAAGACGGCGGTATGCTCGTCCGGCACGGCGGCGAAGGACTGCAGGCGTTGCAACACCTCGTCGCCACGGCGTTTCGCCGCCAGCTCGGCGACGACAACCGGGTCGTCATCGACTGCAACGGATTCCGCAAGGACAAGGATCTGGAACTGAAGCAGATGGCGCGGTTCAACGCGGAGAAGGCACGGTCGTCCGGGGTGCCCCAGGAAATGGGGCCGCTCAATCCCTACGAGCGGCGGATCGTGCACCTCGCGATCGCAGAGGACCCCGGTGCGACGTCCGAGAGCATCGGTGACGCATTCATGAAGACCGTGATTATCTCGACGAACAAGTAGCCGGGAGCAGGGAACAGGCAGTCGGTCGTTGTTCTCCACCGATGATTCCATCGTCGCCGTTGCGACGCCGCCGGGCAGGGGTGGCATCGGGGTCGTTCGGATCAGCGGCCCGTCTTCCCTCGAAATCGCCAATCTGATTCTCGATCGGCGTGGACCACTTGAAGCGCGCCGCGCGACGCTCGCACACGTTCGCGCTGCCGGGCAGGAGGGTCCGCGCGAAACGCTGGACGAGGTCGTCGCGACCTACTTTCCCGCACCACGCTCCTACACGGGCGAGCACGTCGTGGAGATCAGCGCGCATGGCAGCCCGGTCGTGCTCCAGGCGATCGTCGGCAGCGCGATCGATGCCGGCGCGCGGCTGGCCGAGCCGGGAGAGTTCACGCTGCGCGCGTTTCTCAACGGCAAGCGGGATCTCATACAGGCAGAGGCGGTCGCTGATTTGATTGCCGCGGCGACGCCGCTGCAGGCGCGGGTCGCGTTCGACCAACTCGAGGGCACGCTCACCGAGCGCATCGCGGCGATCGATCGAGAGCTGTTCGATCTGATTGCACGGCTCGAGGCGTCGCTCGATTTTCCCGACGAGGGGTACCACTTCATCGAGCCGGCGGAGACAGCCCGCCGTGTTGGCCGCGTCGTTGCGCAGCTCGATCAGTTGCTCGGCGGTGCGCGGCGCGGGCGAATGATTCGGGAGGGCGCGACGGTCGTCGTGGCGGGCCGGCCAAACGTAGGTAAGTCGTGCGTGTTCAATATGTTAGTTGGTTCTGACCGCGCAATCGTCACCGAGATCGCCGGGACAACCCGCGATCTGGTTGCCGAGCAGATCGATGTCGGCGGCCTGGCGCTCACGCTCGTCGACACCGCCGGCTGGCGCGAGACGCTCGATCTCGTTGAACGTGAAGGCGTGACGCGGGGCGAGCGCGCGCGAGAAGTGGCCGACCTCCTCGTCCTTGTGCTCGACCGCAGCGAACCGCTCGAAGCGGAAGACGAGCTGCTCCTTGCCCAGACATCCGACAGGCGGAGAATCGTCGTTGCGAACAAGTCGGATCTGCCGGCGGCATGCGGCGTCGGGATCGACGTCGGGATTGACAGCGTCGGCACTCTCAGCGTCTCCGCGAAAACGGGGGAAGGCGCCGACGATCTGCGGCGCGATATCGTTTCCGAGCTCACCGGCAGTGACTCGCTGCGGGACACCGCTGCCATCTCGAACGTGCGCCATATCACGTTGATTGAGCAGGCGCGCGTGAGTCTCGCTGCGGCCGAACAGGCGGTAGCCGTGGGAGACACGCCTGAGGAGTTCGTCCTCGCGGATCTGCAGGCTGCGCGCGCCCGGCTCGAGGAGATTGTCGGCGCTCGCACAAGCGAGGATCTGCTGAAACACATTTTCGAGAAGTTCTGCGTCGGGAAATAGTCTGGAAATATAGTTCAGCGACCCCATGAACACGTTCGACATCATCGTGATCGGTGCAGGCCATGCAGGGGTAGAAGCCGCGTACGCCGCCGCCCGCCTGGGCTGCAGCGTCGGTTTGTGCACGCTGTCGCGCGACACGGTGGCGCATATGCCGTGCAATCCGGCCGTGGGCGGAACGGCGAAGGGCCATCTGGTGCGCGAAATCGATGCGTTGGGCGGGCTGATGGGGCGTGCCATCGACGCGACCGGCATCCAGTTCAAGCTTCTCAACCGAAGCCGCGGCCCGGCCGTCTGGTCACCCCGAGCGCAGGCGGACAAACGGCGGTACGCCGCGTGGGTCACGGAAGCGCTCGAGCGGGAGCCGGGGATCTCGTGGCTCTTCGGCAAGGCCGCGCGGCTTGACGTTCAACACGGCCGGATCGCTGGCCTCGTGATGGAGGGCGGCGAGCGGTACGGGTGCGGCGCGCTCGTCGTGACGACCGGGACGTTTCTGAACGGACTGATCCACATTGGCGCGGAGCAGCGTCCGGCGGGACGGCACGGGGAGCCGCCGTCGCGTGAGCTCGCCGAGTCGCTCGCGTCGTTTGGCTTTGAAGGCGGGAGACTGAAAACGGGCACGCCGCCGCGGCTGCAGCGCGACACGATCGATTTCGGGCGCGCGGTACGTGCCGGAATCTTCGCCGAAGAGTGCGGCGACGAGGTTCCGATGCCCTTCTCGTTCTTGACCGAGACACCGCCACGAAACCAAATCCGCTGCTGGTTGTTGCACACCACCGATCGCGTCCACGATCTCGTGCGACGACACATCGATCGCAGCCCGCTGTTCAACGGCCAGATCCAGGGGATCGGTCCGCGGTACTGTCCTTCACTGGAAGACAAGATCATGCGGTTCCCCGCGCGGGAGCGTCATCAGATCTACCTGGAGCCGGAAGGGCTCGACGCCGACGAGATTTACGTGAATGGCTTTTCGATGTCGCTTCCCCGGGACGTCCAGGAGGAGCTGGTGCACGCGTTGCCAGGCCTCGAAGGTGCGGCTGTGCTTCGGCCCGGGTATGCGGTGGAGTACGACTTTATTCAGCCGACGGAACTGAAGTCGACGCTCGAAACCCATCGCGTCGGCGGTCTTTTCTTCGCGGGGCAGATCAACGGCACGTCGGGTTACGAAGAGGCGGCGGCCCAGGGACTCATGGCTGGAATCAACGCGGCCAGCAAGATTCGCCGCGAGCCTGCGTTTACGCTCGGCCGCGACGAGGCGTACATCGGCATCCTGGTCGACGACTTGATTACCAAGGGATGTCTCGAGCCGTATCGCATGTTTACATCACGGGCCGAGCATCGGTTGCTGCTGCGAATCGACAACGCGGATCTGCGCCTGACGCCGTCCGGCCGCCGAATCGGTCTGGTCGATGACGTGCGCTGGGTACGCTTCGAAGCGCGCCGCGAGCGACTCGCACGAAACACCGGCACGCTCGATCGTTCGCTGGTGCGTACCGAGCGTGGCGACCGGGTCGCTGCCAGCACGCTGCTTCGGCGGCCAGCGATACGGCTCGAGTCGCTCATCGAGCGGGGCGACGTGGCGCTCGACCTGGAGCCGTCCACGCGGGCACTCGACATCGCGAGCCTTGAAAACGACGTCAAGTACGCGGGGTACCTGAAGCAGGAGATGGCGCACGTCGCGCGGATGCGTCGGCAGGAGCGTCGCCAGATTCCTGAAGGCTTTGTCTTCGCGTGCGTGCCTGGCCTCTCGCGGGAGGTTGTCCAGCGATGTTCGCAGGTGCGGCCGGAAACCCTGGGGCAGGCGTCACGGATACCCGGCGTGACGCCGGCGGCCGTGGCGGTCCTCGGCTCGTTCCTCGGAAAGAACCAGTAAGTCATTGAACAGAAAGGAGTTTCAGGGACGTCTTGGGCGACGGGCGCGGCGCGCCGGACTGATGCTCCCTGCCGAACTGGCAGGGCGGCTCGAGACCTACTACCGCCTGCTGGCGACCTGGAACACGAAGGTCAACCTCACCGGCCTGAAGCTGTCGGAGGCGCCCCCAGATGCCATCGATCGTCTACTGATCGAACCGGTGGTCGCCGCCAGATACGTCCCGACGAAGGCTGCGCGGATGCTCGACGTCGGAACCGGAGGTGGCTCGCCTGCGATTCCGCTGGCGCTGGCCGTGCACTGCCGCAGCCTCCTCATGGTGGAGTCGAAGACCAGGAAGTCGGTGTTCTTGCGTGAAGCCGTGCGCACGCTCGGCCTGAAGGACGCCGAAGTGGTGACCGCGAGATTCGAAGAGCTTCTGGCCCGGCCGGACCTCCACGAAGCGTTCGACCTGGTGACGGTTCGCGCCGTTCGCCTCGAATCGCGGATGCTTCGGACGCTCCAGGCTTTCGCAAGGCCAGGCGCGCTTGTTTTTCTCTTTCGCGGATCCGGGACGTCCGACCCGTCTGAAAGCGTCACGCCGCCGCTTGTGTGGAAAGCCACGTATCCGCTTATCGAATCACTCCGAAGCCGGCTCGTCATCCTCGAAAAGCGAGCTGAGGCCGGAAGTGTTCCACGTGGAACAGCCCGACCATAACTCGTAGATCCAGCCCAACGCACATTCGCTATATATTTGCTAGTTCCACGTGAAACATTGTTCTTGACGGCGATCCTCAGTCGTACTAAGGTTAGACCGTGCGTTGCAACGATAGAATTCAATAAAAATAGGGCATATGGAAGAACATAGTCCAACGAAAGGTCGCATTCTCGCCGTGGCCAACCAGAAGGGCGGCGTCGGGAAGACCACGACGGCCATCAACGTCGCGACCTCCCTGGCCCTTGCCGGCCACAAGGTGCTCCTCGTGGACGTCGATCCACAGAGCAACCTGACCAGCGGCGTCGGTCTCAAGGGACGCCATGCCCCGGCAGGGACGATCTATGAAGCGCTGATGACAGACGCCGACCCGACAGCATTTCTGCTCGAGAGCCAGATCGAGAACCTGTTCGTCATCCCTGCCGATCGCGATCTCACTGGAGCGGAGATCGAGCTGGTGTCGGTCCCTCAGCGCGAAATGCGGATGCGCCGCGTGCTGGAGCCTCTCCGCGCACGCTTCGATCTCATCTTCATCGACTGCCCACCGTCACTCGGCCTCCTGACGCTCAACGCGCTCGTTGCCGCAGACGCGGTGCTGATTCCGTTGCACTGCGAGTATTTCGCCCTCGAGGGATTGGCCGATCTCGTCGCGACGATGCGTCGCGTGTGCGGCACGCTGAACCCCGCCCTCGATATCGAAGGCGTGCTGCTGACGATGTACGACGACAGGACGAACCTGGGTCACCTCGTCGCGCGCGACGTCCGCGAGTTCTTCAAAGAAAAAGTCTTCAATACGATCATTCCGCGTAACGTGCGCCTGGGTGAAGCGCCGAGCCACGGACTGCCGGCGGTACTCTACGACGCGAAGTCGCGTGGCGCGGTGGCGTATGTCGCGCTCGCGCAAGAAATGCTCGCGCGCCATGCGGCGTAGCCACGAGGAACACGGAGGAGTGACGCGATGATCGAACGCCGCCCCGCGCTCGGCAAGGGCCTCAGCGCGCTGATCCCCGACGCTCCCGAGCCGCCACGCCAGGGCGCCATTGAAGTCGATATCGACCTGCTCGCGCCGAGCGATCAGCAACCGCGCCAGACGCTGGACGACGACAGGCTTGGGGAGCTGGCCGGGTCGATCAAGGCCAACGGCATCATTCAGCCCATCCTGGTCAGACCAAACGGAGGCACGTACCGCATCATTGCCGGCGAACGGCGATGGCGCGCGGCGCAGCGGGCGGGGCTCTTCCGGGTGCCCATCGTGATCCGCAATGTCCCCGACGGGTCGGAACGGCAGTTGCTGGAGCTCGCGCTCGTCGAGAATCTCCAGCGCGAAGACCTCAACCCGGTGGACGAGGCGCTCGCCTACCAGCGTCTGGCCGACGACTTCGGCCTCACCCAGGAGCAGATTGCCGCGGCCGTCGGCAAGGACCGCACGTCGGTCGCCAACTATCTGCGCCTCCTGCGGCTGACCGAGGAAGTCCGCGGCAACCTCGCCTCGGGAGCCCTCTCGATGGGGCATGCGCGGGCACTGCTGGCGCTGCCGGATGCGGCGTCCCAGCGTCAGGCCGCCCGGGACGTCATCTCCAGGTCGCTGTCAGTCCGCGACACCGAGGCGCTGGTGAAGAAGCTCACGGCGCCTCCGCGTCCCCCGCGCCCCGAGCCAGGCCGGCCGCCCGCCGACGTCCACACTCGCGCGGCCGAGGATCGCATGCGCTTCGCGCTGGGGACGAAAGTGCGCATCGTCCGGCGGCACGGTCGACCGAAGCGGACCGTTCAGCCAGAGCTGGCTGGTCGCGTCGTAGAGCGCCCCGACCTTGGGGGCACCATCGAAATCAACTTCGGCTCGGAATCGGAGCTTCATCGCTTGTTCGAGTACCTTACCGACACGCGGGCGCCCAACCCGAGCGGGAGTTGAACGTTTGGGCCCATGGTGGGCTCAAGGCCCCGAAGCCTTCTGTGTTATAAAAGATTGCTTGTGCTATTGAGGTACAAGCTCGCAGAGCCGCGGCACCTGGTTTGTCGTACGCGGCTCGGAAAACGATATCTGCTGCAGGTGAAACCATGAGCACTCGGGCGTCCGCGGCCCGATACGCGCGAGCACTCCTCGACGTCGTGATCCAGGAAGGCGATCCGGAGCAGGTGGAGCAGGAACTGTCGGCAGTGGCAGACCTGTATGTCGGCAACCCGGAGCTCCGGAAAGCACTGACGAGCCCCGCCGTGCCGGTGGCAGCCAAGCGTAGGGTCGTGGAGGCGCTTGTGGCGCGTGCACAGCCTGCGCCGGTGCTCGGCAAGCTGATGCTGATCCTCGTGGATCGCAACCGCCTGGCGCTCCTGCCCGAGCTTGCCGCCGTCTATCGCGAGCGGCTGATGGAGCACCGGCAGATTGTTCGCGCCGATGTGACCACGGCGGTGCCGTTACGGCCCGACCAGGTGACGCAGTTCGAGGAGCGGCTTGCCGCCGCCACCGGACGCCACGTCACGATGACGACGAGCGTCGACCCGTCGCTCATCGGCGGCGCCGTTGCGCGCGTGGGAAGCACGGTCTACGACGGCAGCATCGCCACGCAACTTGCAAAGATGAGAGAACGACTCGAGGAACAACGCTGATGGACATCAGAGCCGAAGAAATCTCCAAGATCATTCGCGACCAGATCGGTAGCCATGCCGTGGAAGTCGACGTCGCCGAAGTCGGCAGCATCATCGCCATCGGCGATGGCATCGCGCGCGTGCACGGCATCGAGCGGACGATGGCTGGCGAAATGCTCGAGTTCACGCACGGCGTGTTCGGGATCGCGCTGAACCTCGAGGAGCAAAGCGTCGGCGCCGTGCTGCTCGGTGACTACAAGAAGATCAAGGAAGGCGACATCGTCAAGCGGACCGGGCGCATCATCTCGGTCCCGGTCGGCGACGAGATGCTCGGGCGCGTCGTCAACGCGCTCGGCCAGCCGATCGACGGCAAGGGTCCGATTCAGACGAAGCAGTTTCTTCCGATCGAGCGGCTGGCGCCGGGCGTCGTGGACCGGCAGCCCGTAAAGGAGCCGATTCAGACCGGCCTGAAGGCAATCGACGGGATGGTGCCGATCGGACGTGGGCAGCGCGAGCTGATCATCGGCGATCGGCAAACCGGCAAGACCGCCGTCGCGATCGACGCGATCATCAACCAGCGCGGCAAGGACGTCATCTGCGTCTACAACGCCATCGGCCAGAAGCGATCAACGGTCGCCCAGGTGGTGCGCACGCTCGAAGAGTACGACGCGATGAGCTACACCGTCGTCGTCGCGGCGACGGCGTCGGATCCGGCGCCCATGCTCTACATCGGGCCCTACTCGGCGTGCGCCATCGGTGAGTACTTCCGCGACAGCGGGCGCCACGCGCTCGTCGTCTACGACGATTTGTCGAAGCACGCGCAGTCGTATCGTGAAATCTCCCTGCTGCTGCGGCGCCCGCCCGGGCGCGAGGCCTATCCCGGGGACGTGTTCTACCTCCACTCTCGCCTCCTGGAGCGCGCGGCGAAACTGAACGCCAGCCAGGGAGGCGGATCGCTGACGGCGCTGCCGATTATCGAAACCCAGGCGGGCGACCTGTCGGCATACATCCCCACGAACGTCATCTCGATCACCGACGGCCAGATCTTTCTCGAGAGCGACCTGTTTCACCAGGGCGTCCGGCCGGCCATCAACGTCGGCAACTCGGTGTCCCGCGTGGGAGGCTCGGCGCAGATCAAGGCGATGCGCCAGGTGGCCGGCTCGCTCCGGCTCGATCTGGCGCAATATCGCGAACTGGCGGCGTTTTCGCAGTTCGGCAGCGACCTCGACAAGGGCACCCAGGCACAGCTCGATCGAGGCCGACGGCTCGTCGAGATCCTGAAGCAGGGGCAGTACCAGCCGCTGAGCGTCGAAAAGCAGGTGATCATCGTGTACGCGGCCACGAAGGGCTTCATCGATCCGGTTCCGATCGAAGACGTGGGGCGTTACGAGGAAGACCTGCATCGCTTCCTCGAGACGCGGCATCCGGGCGTACTCACCGGGATCAGCGAGAAGAAGATCCTCGACGATGACCTGAAGGCGGCGGTCGAGTCGGCGCTCAAGGAATTCGGGCAGCAGTTCGTCGGGACGACACAGGCTGCCGTAGTCGCGTAACCGTTTTGCAGGCCTTGAATCGCCGAAACCATGCCGTCACTGATTGATCTGCGTCGCCGTATCCGCGCGGTGAAGTCGACGCAGCAGATCACCAAGGCGATGAAGATGATCGCCGCCTCGCGCCTGAAGCGAGCGCAGGATCGCGTCGTGGCCGCGCGCCCGTTCGCGCAGCGCATGCTGAGGGTGCTCAACGGCCTGGTCAGCCGGGTCGATCCCGAATCGCACCCGCTGCTCCGGAGCCCGGAACGGCCGGAGGGACGGCCGCTCCTGATTGTCATCACGGCCGACCGTGGTCTGTGTGGAAGCTTCAATTCGAATGTCATCAAGTCGGCGGGGCAGTTCATCGTCGGCGAGGGTCGGAAGGCTGACGACATCGCGCTTGGGCTGATCGGACGCAAGGGGCGCGACTTCTTCCGCCGCCGCGGGTTCGACGTGCGCTACGAGCGTGTGGGGGTGTTCCAGAAGCTCGCGTTCGGTCACGCCGCCGAGATCGCGAACATGGCGATCGACGAGTTCGTATCCGGCCGGGCGTCGAGCGTGTATCTCATCTACAACGAGTTCAAGTCGGTGATGACGCAGCGGATCGTCGTTGAGCGCCTGCTGCCCATTCCCCGGCTCGAGGATGATGAGACGGCCGATCCCACGACGGACTATTTGTACGAACCGGAGCCCGCGGCGATCTTCACCGACCTGCTGCCGCGGCACGTGCAGGCGCAGATCTACCGGGCGCTTCTGGAATCGAATGCGGCGTTCTTTGCCGCGCAGATGACCGCCATGGATGCGGCAACCCGCAACTCGGCGGAGATGATCGAGGACCTCACGCTTTACATGAACAAAGTGCGGCAGGCGGCGATCACACGGGAGATCATCGAAGTGGTCTCCGGCGCGTCGGCCACCTAGTACCGGGTGAACGAGAGACGAAATGGCACAGACACCAGCAAAGCAACGGACAGGGAGGGTCGTTCAGGTCATCGGTCCGGTCATCGACATTGAATTTCCCGAAGGGCTCCCCGAGATCTACAACGCCGTTCGGGTCGTCTCTGACGGCGCCGGCGCCGGCGACAAGATCGACATCGCCGCCGAGGTGGAGCAGCACCTCGGCGAGAACCGGGTGCGCGCCGTCGCCATGAAGGCGACCGACGGCATGACGCGCGGCATGACGGTGATCGATACCGGCTCCGCGATCACGGTGCCGGTCGGCCCGGAGACGCTCGGCCGTGTCCTCAACGTGCTCGGCGAGCCGGTTGACTTTCCCGATCGCCCCGTTCAGTCGAAGGAACGCTGGCCGATCCACAGGGACGCGCCGACCCTGGAAGAGCAATCGACAGAGCTGAAGATGTTCGAGACCGGCATCAAGGTCATCGACCTGCTCGAGCCCTACCTGCAAGGGGGCAAGATCGGCCTATTCGGCGGCGCGGGCGTCGGCAAGACCGTCATCATCATGGAGCTCATCCACAACATCGCCCTGAAGCACGGCGGCGTCTCGGTCTTCGGCGGCGTGGGCGAGCGCACACGTGAAGGCAACGACCTCTGGCTTGAGTTCCAGGAGTCGGGCGTCATCGACATCAAGGACCCCTCCAAGTCGCGCGCGGCGCTCGTGTACGGCCAGATGACGGAGCCGCCGGGAGCACGTCTGCGGGTGGGGCTGTCGGCGCTGACGGTCGCGGAGTACTTCCGCGACAGCGAAGGCAAGGATGTGCTGCTCTTCATCGACAACATCTTCCGGTTCACGCAGGCCGGCTCCGAGGTCTCGGCGCTGCTTGGACGCATGCCCTCGGCTGTCGGCTATCAACCGACGCTGCTGACGGAGATGGGCGAGCTCCAGGAGCGCATCACCTCGACGAAGAAAGGGTCGATTACCTCGGTGCAGGCGATCTACGTACCTGCCGACGACTATACGGATCCAGCCCCGGCAACCACCTTCGCGCATCTTGACGCGACGACCAATCTGTCTCGGCAGATCGCGGAGCTCGGTATCTATCCGGCCGTGGATCCGCTCGCGTCGAGCTCCCGTATTCTCGACCCGCGTGTGCTGGGCGAGGATCACTACGAGGTGGCGCGCTCGGTGAAGCAGATTCTGCAGCGGTACAAGGATCTGCAGGACATCATCGCGATTCTCGGCATAGACGAGCTGTCGGAAGAAGACAAGCTCACCGTATCGCGCGCGCGCAAGCTGCAGCGGTTCCTGTCGCAGCCGTTCTTCGTGGCCGAGCAGTTCACCGGCTTCAAGGGCAAGTACGTCACGATCGCGGACACCATCAAGGGGTTCAGGGAGATTGTCGCCGGCAAGCACGACGAGCTGCCCGAGCAAGCGTTCTACCTGGTCGGCACGATCGAAGAAGCGGTGGAGAAGGCTGCGGAGATGAAGACGGCGTAGCCGGGCGTCCGGTGAACGAATATGGCGGTACCCACAAAGCTCCTGCTCGAGATCGTGACGCCCGACCGGTCGCTGGTCCGTGAAGACGTGGACGAGGTCCAGATCCCCGGTTCCGAGGGGTACCTGGGCGTCCTGCCGGGCCATACGCCGCTCCTCGCCACGCTGAAAGTCGGCGAGCTCTGGTACCGCATCGGCGAGGAGAAGCGCTTCCTGGCGATCGCTTCAGGCTTCGGCGAGGTGCTGCCCGAGAGCGTCACCGTCCTCGCGGAGATCGCCGAACCGGCGCAGGACATCGACGTCCCCCGGGCCGAGACCGCCAGGAAACGCGCCGAAGAGCGGCTGGCCAGGGGAACCATTGACGTGGACATCGAGCGGGCCCGGATCGCCCTGCTCAAGTCCCTTGTTCGCGTTCAAGTCGCGTCACGCGCTCGGACAAGGGTATAAAGAAGGCCGTAGAGGCCTGAATTGCTGCAGAGTGTCCGACAGGTTCTTCGATATCGCGGCCTGATCGCCAGCCTCGTGGCCCGCGATCTGAAGGCGCGGTATCGCGGGTCCGTGCTCGGGTTCTTCTGGTCCTTCGTCAACCCGCTCCTGCTGCTGCTCGTCTACACGTTCGTCTTCACCGTCGTCCTGCCCGGCATCCGTCCGACGGAACTCGAACCGTTCGGGCTGTTCATGTTCTGCGGCGTTCTGCCGTGGACCTGGTTTTCGTCGTCGCTGCTCGAAGGCTCGAGCGTGTTGATCGCGGGCGGCAATCTCATCCGGAAGGTGCTGTTTCCAGCCGAGGTGCTGCCGATCGTCACGGTGCTCGCCGGCCTGGCGCACTTCTGCCTGGGCCTTCCGATTCTGGTCGCGTTCCTTGTCTACTACCGTGTGCCGGTGGCGCCGACCGACCTACTGTGGTTTCCGGTGATCGTGCTGGTTCAGCTGGTGCTGACGCTCGGACTGGCCCTGCTGCTGTCGGCACTCACGGTGCACTTTCGTGACATCCGGGATCTCCTGACGAACCTGTTGACGCTCTGGTTCTTCGCGACGCCGATCATCTACCCGATGTCGATGGTGCCGGAGTCGATGCAACGCTACCTGAACCTGAATCCGTTCACGCACCTCGCGGTGTCGTATCAGGAAGTGCTGTTCATGCCGGGGACGTTCACCCAATGGCCGCGGCTGCTCGCGGTGGGTGGGGCGTCGCTCCTGGTATTCGCTCTGGGGTACTTCGTCTTCGATCGGCTCAGGGACACGCTTGCGGAGGAAGTCTGACGAGGCCTTCGGCACGACAATGACGGCTGTAAACGCGATAGAGGTGCGCGGCGTCCAGAAGACGTATCGCCGCTACGGCCGTCGCCGGCAGTTCGGCACGCTGAAGAGCGCCCTGCTGTCGGGACGCTTCCTGCGCGAGCTGCGTCCCGACGACACGTTCGACGCGCTCAAGGCGGTGTCGTTCGACGTCGTGGCGGGCAAGACATTCGGGATCGTGGGACGCAACGGCTCGGGCAAGAGCACGATGCTGAAGCTCGTCGCGGGTATCGGACGGCCGACGGCCGGCACGGTGACCGTCCGGGGCCGCGTCTCCGCACTCATCGAGCTGGGCGCCGGGTTTCATCCCGAGCTTTCCGGCAGGGACAACGTCTTTATCAACGGGATGATGCTGGGCCTCACCAAGCGTGAGGTCGCCGCGCGTTTCGACGAGATCGTCGCTTTTGCCGAGCTCGAGGAGTTCGTCGATGCGCCCGTGAAGACCTACTCGTCCGGTATGTACATGCGCCTCGGGTTCGCCGTTGCGGTCCACGTCGATCCTGAAGTGCTGCTCGTGGACGAAGTGCTGGCCGTTGGCGACGAAGGGTTTACCCACAAGTGCCTCGACAAGTTCTCGGAATTCCGGCGCAGGGGCCGAACGGTGCTGCTGGTGACGCATTCACTTGATCTCGTGACGAGGCTCTGCGACGAGGTGATGTGGCTCGACGACGGCGTCAATCGGGCCCAGGGGGATCCGAGGCGCGTGATCGACGCGTACCGGCTGGACGTCGCGGAGGCCGAGGATCGGGCGATCGGGTCTGAACAGCCCGTGCAAGCCTCGCCTGGTGCAGGCGTCCGTCCGGTCGAGACAGAACCTCAGGATCTGTCCAAGGCTGTCGAAGGGAGTTGGGGTTCCCGAGAAGTCGAGATCGAGGCGGTCGAGTTCGTTGGTGCCTCGGGCCAGCCGGCGCACGTCTTTCCGTCGGGCGCTCCGATGGAGATTCGGCTGCAGGTCCAGGCGCACAGCCCGGTCACGGATCTGGTCTTCGGTGTCGGTATTTTCAACGCGGAAGGGGTGTGCTGCTACGGCACCAACACCGACATTGAGGGCGCGGTGTCAGGCGCCATGAGCGGCCATGGCGAGGCCCGTTTCGCCATCGATCGGCTGGATCTCGTCGCGGGGACCTACAAGGTCGATGTCGCCGTTCACCGCAGGAATGGCGTGCCGTACGACTACCATCGCCAGCTCTACACGCTTCGCGTCACCTCGCAACTGAAGGAAGTGGGCATTTTCCGCCCACCCCACCGCTGGGACTTCTCAGGCGGTATCCGCGTCACCGGCCTCGGGCCGTCGGAAGGCGGGCCGCCCCGGGACGTCGATCGTTGACAGACTCTCGTGTCCGGGAAGCGCGGCTCCTGACGGCGGAACAGGCGGTAGCATTCGCGGACCGTCTCCGTGCGCGCGGTGGCACGGTGGTGTTCACCAATGGCGCATTCGACCTGTTGCATCCCGGCCACGTGCGTTATCTGCGCGAGGCCCGGGCGCTTGGCGACGGGCTGATCGTCGCGGTCAACTCGGACGCCTCGGTGCGCGCGAACAAAGGGCCTGGCCGGCCCGTGAATCCGGAGCACGAACGAGCCGAGATCCTGCTGGCGCTCGACGCGGTGGACGCGGCCGTCATCTTCGACGAAGAGACGCCGCAGGCGATCGTCAGCGCCATCCGGCCCGACATCCTGGTCAAGGGCGCCGACTGGGGACCGGAGAACATCGTTGGGCGGGATGTCGTCGAGGCGCGGGGCGGTCGCGTCGTGCGGATAGACCTGGCGCCCGGGCATTCGACATCCGAGCTCCTTCGCAGAGTACGCGCGCTTTCCGCACGGTAAAACCGTTTTCGAGTCGCGGCGGCCCGTCGCCGCTATCCTGCCCCCGTCCGGCGGCCGGCTCCGCCCGGCGGGAAATCGGCCTCCGCTCGAAGCAGTGACGCCTATGCGTCCCTCTTCAAAGGCACACCAAATGACGGATTAGGGGAGGATTGTGGAGATGGCTGATCAATGGCTATTTAAGAGCGAAACCTATGACAATTGCAATTGCGCCGTGAATTGTGGTTGCCAGTTCAACTTGCCGAGCACCCATGGATATTGTCAGTCGGCCTTCGTCGGTAACGTCGTTGAAGGCCATTTCAACGATACGCCGCTCGCGGGGCTGAATTGGGCGGGGCTGTACAGGTGGCCTGGTGAAATCGCGGAGGGAAATGGCAAACGCCAGATCGTTATCGACGAACGTGCCGATGAAGCTCAACGGGCCGCACTCGAAACAGTTATCTCAGGCAGCGCGTGCGAACCATTGAGCAACTTTTTCTCCGTATTTGCGTCCGCATGCTCGGAGTTTTGCGAGACATTGTTCCTGCCGATTGGTCTCGAAGCAAACTTGGAGCTCAGAACCGCAAGGGTTGATATACCGGGCATCATGAGGAGCAGTGGAAGACCGATAATCAACGAGTTCAATGGCCAACCGTTCCACGTTGCATTGGCACGTCCTAGTGGCAGTTTCGAGTTTACCTACGCAGAAATCGGGCTTGGTACGACCGCGGTGACGGGAGCTATGGAGATGGCGTTCGAAGATTCATGGGCGCATTTCTGTGTGCACCACTTCAATCAGGATGGGCTGATCCGCGAAAGATCAAGGCTCACAGCATGGCTTGGTGCATGAGTCTGCGCTCCCATGAATGACGGCAGTTGGGCAAGAGAAGACGTGTTGCGTTAGCCAGGCGAGGCCTTTCGTAATTCAGCATCAGCCGTCGCCGCCCGCCCGGTGCTGAAGTTCGTATGTGACAATAGGAGTTTGCGCGCCCACCCCTGGCTCCGGCCGGGGTGGGCTGTCCGCATGTACGAGTAAATGTCCACCGCCACGTCTCTGACACTCCGGGCGCTCCTCAGCCGGACGACGGCTCGGGTCGCACTGGACCATCTCGCGCCTGTCACTGCCGGACTGACGCCGGCGGCCAAAGCGCTTGCAGCGGTCGCTGCGGCACGGGGAGCGTCGGGGCTCGCCGTGCTCGTTGTACCGACGGACAAGGACGTGGAGCAGCTCGTTGGCGACGCTCGGTTCTTCTACGGCGCGCTCGAAGGCGCGTCCGACGCGGACGTGGAGCGCGCGGTTCTGCCGCTCCCGTCCCTGCAGGTGGATCTGTACCGCGGCATGAGCCCGCACTTCCGCGTTGCTGCCGCCCGGGCGCGAGCCCTGCATGCGGCCGCCAGCGGCCCGGCCCGGCTCATCGTCGTGTCGGCGGCGGCGCTCCTGCCGCGGGTGAGCCCCCCTGCGCGTCTGCTACGCGCATCGATCGCGATCAAGTCCGGCACGGAGATCGAGCCGCTCGACCTGGCCGATCTCCTCGTTGACGCCGGCTTCACTCGAGAGGATCCGGTTGAGGAACACGGCTCGTTCACGACCCGCGGGGGCATTCTCGACGTCTTTCCAGCCGGCGATCTCGAGCCGGCCCGCATCGAGTTCGTGGGCGACATGGTCGAGTCCGTACGTCGGTTCGACCCCGCCACGCAGCGATCGACCGGTTCCATCGATCAGCTCCTGGTTGTGCCTGTCCGGGAGCGGTTCGACGAGGGCGGAGCGACGATTCCCGTCATGGAGTGTCTGGGCGTGTCTCGCGGTGCCCGCGTGATCATCTCCGAGTACGAGCAGGTCGAGGAGCAGGCGCGGAAGGTACGCGACCAGCTCGACGCGAGCTACGAGGACGCCGCGGCGCGCGGGCACGTCGTGACGCGCTCACCCGCCGAGGCATTCGTGGCGTGGGAAGACCTGGAGGAATGCGCGAGCGGCGCGCCACGCATCGAGGAGCTGGCGGTGGGCGAGAGCGGCGGTGTTCGCCACGTGTCCTGCCAGCCCGCGAGAGAGTTCCGCGGCCGCGTCAACGACTGGGTCGCCGAGATCCGCGAAGCGCGCCAGCAGGGCGACACGATCCTCTTTGTCGCCGACAGCCACGGCCGTGCGGAACGGACCGTGGAAATCCTGCGGGAGTACGACATCGTCGCGAGGCCGGTCGAGGGCGTCGAGGATGCGGGCACCGCCACGGTGCTGGTGGCCGTCGGCGGGCTATCCCGAGGGTTCCGTCTCCCGGAGGCGGCGCTTCAGGTGTATGCCGAGACCGACGTTTTCGAAGAGGAACGCCGCCCCGGCGACAAGCGGCACCACCTGGTGAGGACGTTTCTCTCGGATCTGCGCGATCTCAAGGTGGGCGATCTTGTCGTCCATGTCGACCATGGCATCGGCGAGTTTGTCGGTCTCAAGCAACTCGGATTGCGCGGGACTGGCGAAGCGGCGCAGGAATTTCTCGAGCTGCGCTACGCCGGCGAGGACAAGCTCTTCGTGCCGGTCGAACGGCTGGACCTCGTTCAGAAACACACCGGCGGCGCGCGTCCGGCGCTCGACCGCCTCGGCGGGACATCCTGGGAGAAGGCGAAGACCCGCGTCAAGAAAGCCATGCGCAACATGGCCGGGGAACTCCTGAAACTGTACGCCCAGCGCAAGGCAGTACCGGGACATGCCTTCGGGCCAGACACCCACTGGCAGGAGGAGTTCGAGGACGCGTTCCCGTACGAGCCGACGCCCGATCAGGTCGCGGCCATCGCCGATATCAAGAAGGACATGGAGGTGCCGACGCCGATGGATCGCCTGCTCTGCGGCGATGTCGGCTACGGCAAGACCGAGGTTGCGATGCGCGCCGCGTTCAAAACCGTCATGGACAACAAGCAGGCCGCCTTTCTCGCACCGACCACCGTCCTCGCGTTCCAGCACCTGAAGACGCTCCGCGACCGCTTTGCCGGCTTCCCGATCACGATCGAGATGATCAGCCGCTTCCGCACGAAGCAGGAAATCAAGGCGATCCTCGACGGTCTGGCGGCGGGCAAGGTTGACATCATCGTCGGCACGCACCGGCTGCTGTCCAAGGATGTGGCGTTCAGGGACCTCGGCCTGCTCGTCGTCGACGAGGAGCAACGGTTTGGCGTGGCGCACAAGGAGCGGATCAAGCAGATACGAAGGAAGGTCGACGCTTTGACGATGACGGCGACGCCGATTCCTCGAACGCTGAACATGTCGCTTGTCGGCATCCGGGACATGTCGATCATCGAGACGCCGCCGAAGGACCGGCTGTCGATCCAGACCAACGTCGTCGCGTTCGACGCGGCGGTGATCGAGCGCGCTATTCGGAACGAGGTGGCGCGCGGGGGGCAGGTGTACTTCGTCCACAATCGGGTGGAGTCGATTTTTTCCATCGGGAGCCTGCTGCAACGTCTCGTTCCGGAGGCCAGGATTGCCGTGGGTCATGGACAGATGGGAGAAGATGAACTCGAGCGGGCGATGCTCGGGTTTGTCGAGCGCCGGTTCGACGTGCTGCTGGCGACGACCATCGTCGAGAACGGCCTCGACATCCCGAACGCCAATACGATCATTGTCAACAGGGCCGACCGGTACGGCCTGTCGCAGCTCTACCAGCTTCGCGGCCGTGTCGGCCGCTCGGACAGAGCGGCGTACGCGTACCTGCTGGTCCCGCCACAGGAGTCGCTGTCGCTGGTCGCGCGGAAACGTCTGGCGGCCATCAGGGAGTTCAGTGACCTCGGCAGCGGGTTCCGCGTCGCGGCGCTCGACCTCGAGATTCGGGGCGCCGGCAATCTCCTTGGCGGCGAGCAGAGCGGGCACATCGACGCGATCGGTTTCGAAATGTATATGAAGCTTCTCGAAGAGGCTGTTCGCGAACTCAAGGGCGAGGATCTCGAAGACGACGCGCGGGCCACGGTGAACCTGCAGGTCGATCTCACGATTGATGACGCGTACATCCCGGAGATGAACCAGCGGCTCGTGGCCTACCGCACCGTCGCGGCCGCCCGAACCGAGCAGGAGCTGGAGACGAGCCTGGCGGAAATCCGGGACCGGTACGGCGTGCCCCCCGATTCCGTGCTGAACCTGGCGGAGTACGGGCGCATCCGCGTGCTGGCCGACCGCATCGGCGTCGACGCGATCGACCGGGAAGGCGGACTGGTCGTCATAAAGTTCAGGCCGCAGGCGAAGCTGGACCCCGCGCGTCTCATCAGGGCCGTGCACGAACGCCCGGGAGCCACACTCGTCCCGCCGGCGACGTTGAAGCTGGATCTGGAAATACCGCAGGACGGGGCGAAACTGTCTTCCTCAGGACGCGGCCCCGCGTCGCGCCAGGCGGGCCCGGAGGCGGGGGACTCGGCGCGAACGCAGGTGGGGTCGGGTGCTAGAGGCCGTCCCCGCGGCCGCGACGCGAAACCGAGCTGGTGGACCGCCCGGGCGACGGCGGGTGCGGTGACGGCGGGCTTCTCCAGGAAAGAGATTCTCCGAGCGCCGGAGACCGACCCGCGCGCGCAAGGCGGCATGTTCGCCCGGCTGGAGGAGCTGTTACGTGCCTTGGGATAACATCGATTAACATATTGATTATTAAGGAATTGTCCATGATTAATCGACGCGCCGCCCTCTTTGCCGCTGTCCTGCTGGCTCTCCTGGCGCCCACCCCGACCGGGGCGCAAATCATCGAGCAGGTCCTGGTAAACGTGAACGGGGACATTCTGACCAAGACGGATTTCGAGCAGCGACAGATCCTGACGCTGCGCGGGCGGCCCGAGCTGGCCAGCGTGACGCCTAACAGCCCCGCGCTGAGGGAGGCGATCATCGAGATCACGCCGCAACTGATCCTGGAAGCCGTCGATGAGCTGTTGCTGGTTCAGCGCGGCCGCGAGCTGGGCCTGGCACTCGGCGACGAGCAGTTCACCAGCATCGTCGAGAACATCCGGACATCCAACAACCTCGAGGATGAGGCTCGGTTCGAAGCGGCCCTCGCGCAAGAAGGCCTGACGATGGACGACCTGCGGCAGCAGCTCGAACGCCAGATGCTCTCGACGGAAGCGGAGCGGATGGACGTGATCGACAAAATCTCGGTGACGGAGGCCGAAGCGCAGGCCTATTACGAGGAACACAAGCAAGAGTTCACGACGCCCGCCGAGGTCATGCTCCGCGAGATGTTCATCGACGTGCCCATCGGCGATCGCGGCATCAACGTGGCCGAGGATGACGCCGCGCGGGCGGAAGCCGATGAGCTCCGCACGCGGCTCCTGGCCGGCGAGCCGTTTGCACGGTTGGCGGCGGAGCTGTCCGACGCGCCATCGAAGGCCAACGGCGGCCTGATTGGCCCCCTCGGCCTCGAGGAGCTGGCGGAGACGCTGCAGGCTCAACTCGGTGTGATGAACGTGGGCGAGCTCACCGAGATCCTGCGCACGCCGAACGGATATCAGATCCTGAAACTGGAATCGCGAACCGTGACCCAGATCCGCACCTTCGAAGAAGCGCGCGGCGACATCGGCGGCAGGGTTGGCGAGTCGAAGATGGCCGGCGAGCGCCTGAAGAACCTCGAACAGCTCCGCGGCCAGGCGACGATTACCTGGCGGAACGAAGAGCTGCAGAAGGCGTACGAACAGGCGCTGGCTGTGAGGCAGAAGGCGCTGGAGGGATGAGCGAGGCGCCGTGGTTTGCGCTCTGGACGCGCTCCCGGCACGAGCAGGTCGTTCGTGAGCAGCTCGCACGGAAGCAGATCGAAGCATTTTTGCCCACCGTCACGAAGTGGAGCCGCTGGAAGGATCGCAAGAAGAAGGTCGACTGGCCGCTTTTTCCAGGATACTGCCTTGCACGTTTCGATCCAGGCGATCGCCTGCCGATCCTGAAGTGCACGGGCGTTGTGAACATCATCTCGTTCGAAGGCGAGCCTGCGGCGATTCCTGAGCACGAGATCGACTGGATCCGCCAGCTGGTGGACAGCGAACTCGCGTACGATCCGTGCCCGATGATTCGCGAGGGGATGATGGTGGAGGTCAAGCACGGGCCGCTCACCGGCGTCGTCGGCCGCCTCATCCGCAAGGGCGCGCACGCACGGCTGGTCCTTTCGGTCGATTTGATCGGCCAGGCGGTCAGCGTCGAGGTGGACGCCGCCGACGTCCGCGCGTATTGATGAAGATCGGCAGCGTCACCCTCCCGTCGCCATTCGTCGTCGCGCCCATGGCCGGCATGACCGACACGGCGTTTCGCCGTCTCGTCAGGCGCCAGGGCGGCTGCGGCCTCGTCGTCACCGAGATGGTGTCGTCGGAGGGCCTCGTCCGGGGTATCGATCGCACGCTTGAATACGCCGAGTACACCGAGGAAGAACGCCCGGTGTCCATTCAGATTTTTGGCGGCGAGCCGGCCAGGATGGCGGCCGCCGCCCAAATCGTCGAAGGTATGGGCGCCGATATCGTCGACGTCAACATGGGGTGCCCAGTCCCCAAGATCGCCAAGCACCACGCCGGGTGCAGCCTGATGCGCGAACCCGAGCACGCGGCGAGCGTGATCGAGGCGATGGCGAAAGCCGTGCACATTCCGGTCACCGTCAAGATGCGCGCCGGCTGGAACGACAATGCCCGGAATGCGCCGGAACTTGCCAGGATGGTGCAGGAGTCCGGCGCCGCCGCCGTGACGATTCACGGCCGGACCGCCGAGCAGTCCTACCGCGGTGTTGCGGATTGGGAGCTGGTCTCACGCGTGGCGAACGCCCTGACGATTCCCGTGTTTGGCAGCGGCGACTGCATCGAGCCGGCGCAGGTGGTCGACCGCATGGCGACCGGCGTCAGTGGCGTGCTCGTGGGCCGGGGCGTGCTGCGCAACCCCTGGATCCTCGCGCAGGCCGCGGACATTTCGGCCGGCCGGTCCCCCCGCCAGATCACGCTGCGCGAACGGGGCCAGTTCCTCTGCGATTACATCGAGCTGCTGCTGAACGAACGCGTCAACGAGGGAGAAGGGTTCCGGCACTTCGCGCCTGGTACGGACGTCGGCACCGCGGTCGCCCACGGGCGCGATCGATGGGTGATCAACAAGGTGCGCGCGTTGTGCGGGTGGTATTCCAAGGGCCTTGACGGCGGGTCGCACCTTCGCTCGCGCGTCAACAGCGCGCTGAGCCTTGGAGAGCTACGGGAGATCGTCGACGAGTTCTTCTTCGCCGTTCCTGTCGCCGTCTGATCAGGTGGCGGTCGGCGCCAGCGTAACTGCCAGCTAGCGCTGTTGTCTGTCTTTCCGGCTGCCTATTGTCAGGGTGCCGGCATCCTCAGTCGACGAAAGAGCCAGACATGCGTACCGATGACGATCGGTACAACGAATGTAATCAAGAGGCTGAGGGGGAACCGAAGCATCGGCGCCAGAGACAGTGGGTCAGCCAGGGCAAGTCGCGTGGCGGTCGCCACGACGAACAGGATATCGACCAGCCCGATCCCGTTCCACGCCAGGTACGCCGTGCGCCGCCAGCCGTCGGGTGGCCCCAGCACGAGCAATGCAACCGCAAGCGCCGCGACGACGATGTCTCCCCAACCGCCGATCACCGCGAACTCGTACGGCAATTCTCCGCGCTCGTACAACACGAGAAAATAGACGCCGACAAATCGGGTGAGATGGAAGCCAACGAGCAGTCGGACATCAACACGCATCGCCCATCGATGCACTGGCCCGAGCCGCCACAAGGCGGCGAGAGTCAGAAGCGTGAAGGTGATCACGATGACCTGGGGCCAGGGTGGTGCCAGCCCGACCAGAAGGCCGGCTGCACCGGCAGCGGTGGCGGCCACGAACCACACAGCCAGGAGCGAAGGGACGAACCAACGGGAATCGTTCAATTCGAACAGCCCTCTAAAGCGTCATGACCGCCTTAGAGAAGAGGTGGTGTCAGGCGGTCTTCGTTCGGAGAAGCTCGACCATTTTCTGGCTCGGCTGTCCTACTTCGATGATGTAGCCGTCTGGGTCGCGCATGTAACATCTCGTTTCCCAGCCGTGGTTGTCCAGAGGCTCCGTTATGAATTTCGCTCCCCTCGCCGACCGCCTGACGGCGTGCCGCTCGCAGCCTTCAGCGGTCCAGCCGGAGCTACTCCGGCCCTAGTCCAGCGCTATTCAGTGACAGCCCCGACGAGGTACGGAGCCAGAAACTCCCTGATGTCTTGCTCCAGGATGCCGAGTTCGATATGCACACCGGCCTCCGCGAGAAGCCGCAGTCCCCTACCGTTGTTCCGCGGATCGGGGTCGACGATCCCCACAAAGACGGATCCGATGCCGTGATCGATCAGAGCCATCGCGCAAGACGGCGTGCGGCCCTGAAAGGCGCACGGTTCCAACGTCACGAACGCCGAGAGCGCGGCCGCGCTCCCCGTGTACGACAAAGATGCGATCGAGAAAGCCTCCGCGTGAAGTGTCCCTGGAGCCCCCGTGAAGCCGCGCGAAAGAATTTGGTCTTCAGAGACAATGACGCAGCCGACCGGCGGATTGGGTAGGCACGCCGGCAGAGCCTTTCGACTCTCCGACAACGCAGCCGCCATGAACCGCGCCTTCGCTTCGGGAGAGAAACCCATCAGTTCAAGACCACTCGGCTCTCACTTCAGATTTCAGTCCCCAGGCTTGTTCGTCATGGGTACGAACCGCACCGGAAGCGTAGTCAGCGTCTCCGTCCCGGTGACGGTGCGGCGCAGGATCCGCAGTTCCTGGGTCACGGTGCCCACGGGAATCGCCATCAAGCCCCCGATCTTCAGCTGCTCCAGCAAGGCGGGTGGAACTTCCTCGGGCGCCGCCGTCACGACGATGCGATCGTACGGCGCGTGCTCGGGCCATCCCAGGTAGCCGTTACCGGTGCGCACCTGAATGTTCTGGTACCCGAGGCTCGAGAGTGTCTCGCGTGCCTGTTCGGCCAGCGGCGGCACGATTTCGATCGTATACACGTCTGCCGCAAGCTCGGCGAGCACCGCCGCCTGGTAGCCCGATCCGGTTCCGACCTCGAGCACGCGATGCTCGGGCGCGAGGTCCAGCGCCTGTGTCATGAACGCGACGATGTACGGTTGGGAGATGGTCTGATCGTGGCCGATTGGCAGCGGCGAATCACTGTAGGCCTCGGCGCGATATACCTCGGGCACGAATAGGTGCCGCGGCACCGCGAGCATCGCGTCGAGCACTCCGGCGCTACTGATGTCGCGCGCCCGGAGCTGCGCATCGACCATGCGCCTGCGCTCCACGTCCCAATCGCGCGCCCCGCGTTGAGGCTCGGCCCCGCCGGCGCCGCAGGCCAGACCGGCGGAGACGAGCAGGGAACTGATCCAGAGGTGGCGTGCCACAGCCGTCATGGTACCTCCGCCGTCCGCCTCAAACGAGGGTCAGGCGCATATACCTCGATCAGTAGACAGCGTCCCTATCTTCCCGGCCGCTCATCGTCGCCTGGGCCGGGTTCGAGTTGAGATTCCACTGATCGAAGCAGCTCTTCCGCACGAGCCTTATCCTCGGCTCTGACCAACACCTGTGCCCCGCCGAGCAGGTTGGAATACAACGGTTGAACGCCGAGAGTGTACTCGTTGGGGATCATCGCCTCGATGCCCGCGGACTCCAGCACCGATTTGAGGAACAATGCCTCGTGGAGCCAGGTGCTCGTCGCCGCGACCGCCCATTCGACGGTCGGGTCGCCGGGATTACCCAAGCATCGACCTCTGGAGAAAGTCGCCCGGTATCGAAACTGTGGCGGCCCTCACTGCTTCAGGCTCGCACCCGCCAACTGGGCAATGGCTGCTAGCGTCGTCTGCGCAGCGTTCAACCCAAGACGGAAATCCTTGTCGGAGTACGAAGAGTATCGATCGGTAGGTTGATGGTAGTGCGGGTTCCATCCCGCTCCAGTATGCATTCCCCTTTCGTTCTCGCGCAGGCTGATGGCCGGAATGAGGTCCATGAAAGGAGTGGAATCGGTGTTGGTCATATGGTGGCCGACCGCAGCAGGGTAGTCCGTCGCGTACTTCTCGTTCGCGTCTCGGAAGAAGAACGCCAGTTTCATGGCCTGCTCCGCAAGCTTCGCATTCGATCGAAACTCAATGTTGACATCAGCTTCGGGCCGTTGCTCGGGGTTGACCGTCCCATCCGCACGAGGCATGCCATGGTCCCACAGCATCATGTCGTGCTGGATCATCGCAATCCACGTTGGTTCTGGGTACCTGCCCGAACCGGACGGGTCTTCCTTCCCCTGGAGCGCCGCCCGCTGGTCTACGTACGCGCGAGAACCAAGCAGACCTCCTTCTTCGTTGTTCCAGAGCGCGAACCGGATGGATCGCTCCGTCTGCACCCCCGGACTGTTGAAGATGCGAGCCAACTCCATGACCAGCGCAGTACCGGAAGCATCGTCATCTGCGGCCTCGCCAAAGCCACGCCCGTCCATATGGGCGCCGATGATGTACATTTCGTCGGGCCGCGTGGCGCCGACCTTTGTGCAATACACGTCCTCCCGGGGTCCTGGAGCCGGGAGCTGCGAGTTGAGGGCTCGCAAGGCGGCGTCCTGCTGCGCGTCGGGATCGTTGTTCGGGCGAGCGGGACGCGTGATACCGAACAGCCGCGAACCGCCAGCGCCAGGACGAATTTCTCCGCTGGCAATCACCGGGTTGGGCGGACTTGCGGCGGCCTGTTGCGCCTGGGGCCGCGGCGGTGGCGGATTCCAGACGTAACTGACGCGTTCCGTGTTCGTGCAGCCGTGGCTTCTGAGCTGCGCGTCAATCCAGTCGATCGCTGCCCGGTTCCTGTCTGTACCCTGGAGGCGATCGCCGAACTCGGTCAACCCTTTGATCGTCGCTTTGTACCTCTCCAGGTCCAGACGCGCAACAAGAGCTCTGATCGGATCGTCTGCTGCGGTCACGGGCGCTTGACCGCGCGATTCCCCAGCAAGCACTGAGATACAAAGGCCGACAATCAGTCCCGCTCGCAACAACGTCGTCAAGGGCATCGATTCCTCCCGCGATCTGTGTCCGATAAGCGATCGGCGCCCGAAACGTGGCGACCGCCTAACGTTCGCGCTCCAGCGCGGGGTTAGGTAGCAGCCCCGGTGCGTCACCCTTCGAGGCTCTATCTTCATGTCGTCCGTCCCACAAGGTCCCCTCCTTTGATAGGTATGACGACAATTGATGCAACTACGGGCGGATCCTAGCACGCAGATAAGCGGCCCGAAGCGCGGCACGTACCGAAACAAGCGTGACTCCGGCAGGCGACGAGAGTGCGCCGGATTCAGGGCAGCAGGGCCGCCAGGCCGGCCGCGCCTTCCGCCAAATTAAAGTCGTAGATTAGCGTTTGCTCGACGGCCTCAGCGAACTGCGAGGCGAGCTGCTGGTGGGCGGGGTGTTCGAGATAGGCCTGGAGACCGGCCGCGTCATCGAACTCGAGCACCGCGGCGTACTGATAGCCCACCTGCATCAGCGTCTCGTAGGCGCGCCCATGGAGAAAACGCCTTCCGACTCGGACCCGGCGGATCGATGGGATCTCGCGCAGGGCCGCTTCGAATGCCCCGGCTAGCGCCGTGCGCGCGGCCGGAGACAGGTCGCCGCGCGGTCGGAACAGCACGACGTGCGCAATCATGAGCGCCGCCGCCGGTCCTTTGTGGGCCCGCGCCGGTTGCGGCCCCTGTCCGGCGGGCCGGCCGGACGGCTCCCCGGCCCAGGCGGTCGTGGCCGCGGCGCTGGTTTGCGAAACCCACTGGCCTTCGCAGAACCATATGGCGCCTTCGGTCTCGACGGTCTCGGTGGCGCCGGCCTGCGAACGTCACCGGTCTTCGGCCCGTTACGATACGGCTCGCCGCCGCGGTCGTCCGTGGGCGGGCGATCACGCCATGGGCGATCGCCCCGTGTTTCCGGCTTGCCCCCCTCTTCCGGCTTGCGCTCGGCCACCGCCGATTTCCGACGGCGGTCGAAACGGTTCTTCCGCCATTCCTGATTGCGCTCTTTCTTGGCGTCCTTGAACTTTTGACGCGGGTCCCGGTGCTCGCCACCCGGCCGCCAGTCGCGTCCGCGGGGAGGGCCGCCCCGGGTACTCTGCCGCTGGGCCGCGGCCGTGCGCCGCGCCTCGGCCTCCGCCCGCGCTTCGTCCGGCGAGCGCCAGAGCCGGCCCCTCGCGAAGTACTTCATCTCCACGTCCGGGTGCTTCTGCTTGATGCGCCTGAACGTCGGCAGCAATTCTTCGCGCTCGGTCGTGCGAAACGCCGTCGGCAGACCGCCGGCGATGATCGTCCAATAGGCGAAGCGTGGGGGCATTAGCGGTCCGCTCCAATTCGCCGCAGTTTTTCGACCAGCGTCGTGCGCTTGATGCACAGCAAGTCCGCGGCCTTGTTGCGGTTTCCTCGCGTGCGATCCAGCGCCCGATGGACCAGATCGCGTTCGACCGACGCGAGGTGCCGCGGGAGATCGAGCCCTTCTTCCGGAAGTTCCACAAACGGCGCCGGCGCTGCCTGCGGCGCGCCCTGTACCTCGGGAGGCAAATCCGCGCTGTCTATTTCCTGCCGGCCCGCGCCGAGCGCGACCGCGCGCTCCACGGCGTTTTCAAGCTGCCGGACGTTGCCGGGCCAGTGAAACGCCATCAGCGCCCGCATCGCGCCCTGCGACACCTGTATCGCGCCCTCCGGCGCGAACTTGTCGAGGAAGTGCTTGACCAGGATCGGGATGTCGTCGCGCCGGTCGCGCAGCGGCGGGAGCTCGACCGGGATCACGTTGAGCCGGTAGTACAAGTCCTCCCTAAACGTGCCCTCGGCGACCATCCGCAGCAGATCCGAGTTGGTCGCGGCAATCACACGCACGTCAACCTTGATCGTCTGGTTGTCGCCCACTCGCTCGAATTCGCGTTCCTGCAGCGCACGCAGCACCTTCATCTGCAGCGCGGCGCTCATCATGCCGACTTCGTCGAGAAATAGCGTGCCCTTGTGCGCCTGCTCGAAGCGGCCCTGGCGCGTTCCCACCGAGCCGGTAAACGCGCCTCGCACGTGGCCGAAGAGCTCTGCTTCGAGCAGCGTCTCCGGAATGGCGCTGCAGTTCAGGGCGACGAACCGGTTCGCGCGTCGCGGGCTGTTGTGGTGGATTGCCCGCGCCACCATCTCCTTGCCCGTCCCGGTTTCGCCTGTCACGAGAATTGTGCTGCTCGAGTGGGCCACCGTTTCGAGCAGTTGAAACAATGCCTGCATCAGCCGGCTGCGACCAAGAATCCCTTCGAATTGATAGCGCTCCTCGAGTTGCGACCGCAAATAGGCATTCTCAGAGGAAAGTCGAGACTGTTCGAGCGCCCGATGGATGTGGTGCATCAGTTCGTCGAACTGGAACGGCTTGGCGATGAAATCCGAAGCGCCGCGCTTGATGGCGTCCACCGCGTCCTTGACCGTCCCGTAACCCGTGATCACGATGGCGACGATACCTGGATAGCGCGCGACCGCTGTTTCGACCACGCGGGCGCCGTCGATCCCAGGGAGGCGCAGATCCGTAATCAGGATGTCGAAGGCGAACTGGTCGAGGAGATCGAGGGCCTTTTCGCCGTCCTCCGCCTCGGAGACCTCGAACCCGCGCTCCCGGAGTCGCTCCGCCATGAGCGTCCGCAGCTCAGTTTCGTCGTCAACGAAGAGAAGGTGAGGCGTCGAGCTGGTCATGGCCAAGAGCGCCAATATATTGACACAGAACGCCTTCGGCTCTGGATCTAACGGATTTCTCCCACGGCGCCGATATGAGGTCCTGTAACGGTATGGAGCCTCCCAGAACGGTTGAGACCCCCGAGGAATGTCTATGGATCGCCAAACTCTGTCCATCATGAAAGCGTGCGAAGCGGTGGGTGTGAGCCGCCGCACGATCTACAACTGGATCTCTGCCGGCAAGGTGGAATACGTGCGCACCGCGGGCGGATCGATCCGCATCTTCACGGACACGCTGTGGCGGGATGCCGCCGCACCGCCCCGGGCGATAGCGCGCAACGCCACGACGACAGCAGGGCAGCACGCGTGAACGTGTCTACCCAACCGAAGCATTCCCCGGCCGATTCGGCGGAACCGAGCCCCGATTTGCGCCAGTTGTTTCACCGGTTGAACAACCAGCTCGGCATCATTCTCGCGCACGCGGAACTGCTCGAGGCCAAGGTCGCCGACGAAGGCCATCGGGCCCGCGCGTCGCAGGTCGTGTCGAGCGTGCTCGACGCGATGGGGACCGCCCGCGAAATCCGCACGCGGTCTGAAGCCGTCGACGAGTAGTCGGGTTTCGGATCAGCACACCACTGGCGTTCCGCCGGGTCCTATACTCAAAGTGCGACACGAAGACCATATTTGTAATCCTATGCGTCAAATACTTGGCGACTAACCGAAGATGTCGCCAAGTATTTGACGTTTATCGCGTGAGTCCTACCCCGTAACGTTGATGTCTCCTTCGCAGAGAGATATCACAAGCGCTTAATTGACAGCACGTTACGGGTGCGTCAGCAGCCGCGAGCGAGCCGGCACGTGCAAGTCACCGCCAGTTGGTACCCTCGTTGCGTTATGGACGAAGCTGGAGGTTACATCCATGCGCCGGCAGAGTACCAAGGAAAACCCTCGCGTCGTCTCCGGTATCCCCTTCGTCGAGCAGCTCGCCCGCCGTGTCGCGGCGACGATGCCACACTCGATTGACGTCGGGGACCTCGTCCAGGACGGTGTCATTGGGCTCATCGATGCGGCCCGCCGCTTCGATAAAGACCGCGGCATCAAGTTCGAGACGTTTGCCGAGCGGCGCATCCGCGGCGCGATGATCGACGCCTTGCGCAGAGATGCCTGGCCACGTGGCGTGCGGCGCCAGCGACGCGAGCTCGAGGCGGCGCGGGAATCGCTACGGCGCGAGAACGGATGCGAGCCGTCACTTGCCGACCTGGCCGCCAGGGTGGGTACCGACGAGAAGCGGCTGGGCCGCACGATCGTTCGTATCAACACCATCGAGTCGACCTCCCCGCTGGCGAAGCACGATCACCTCGATGAATCCATCTTGCCGCAGGCGCTGGTGCCGTCCGAGCCGGAGCAGCCCGACGCCGCCTTCGAACGCGAAGAAACCCGCGTTCGGGTGGGCGCCGCGATCGCTTCGTTGCCGCCGCGCGAGCAGAAGGTCATTGGTCTTTACTATTACAGCGAAGCGACGATGAAGGAGATTGGGGCGGAAATCGGCGTCAATGAGTCCCGTGTCTCGCAGCTTCACGCCCGCGCCATCCGCCGGTTGAAGGACGCGCTCGGCTCCATGGTGCCGCCTACCGAGGCGGCGTCGATCGTGCGGGGCGCCGTCCTGTCCTTTCAGCCGAAGCCAAGAATGGTCAAGGCCACGCTGGAGAGCCGTGGGTGGACGGCCAGCGGCGGCCGAAACAGCGACGGTGCCCAGAAGGCGGGTGTGGTCGTTCCCTACCCGATCGTTTCGCGGATCGCGCGCAGCAAGTCGCCGAGCCGGAACGGCTTGGCAAGCCAGCGACAGCCGCTGTCCTCGAGAAAGCGCTCGGCGTCGGTGCCGGCGACGTCCCCGGTGACGAAGATGACGCGGCGGGCCAGCGCAGGCGTTGCCGCTGCGACAGCGCGATAAAGCGTCATCCCGTCGACACGCGGCATCTTCAGATCGCAGATCACGACGTCGTACGCCTTTTGCCGCACGCGGGCAAGGGCCTCCTCGCCGTCGTCGGCATGATCGACCTTCAGGCCCGCATCCGTCAGCGCCTCGCCCACCGCGGTGGCGAGGGCACGCTCGTCCTCGACGATCAGCACCGACGCACCGCGAACCGCTTCCATCGAGGGCACGGCCGGCCTCGGCGGCCTGGCCGCGGCGTGGCCGCTGACGGGGAGCTTCACGACGAACGCGGCACCGCGGTCCCGCGAAGAGTCCACGCGGATCCCCCCCCCGTGCTCCTGCGCGATGGCGTACGCGACCGTCAGCCCAAGGCCCGTACCCGCGCCGACCTCCTTCGTCGTGAAAAACGGGTCGAAAATCTTGCTTTGGACATCCGCGGGCACGCCAGGGCCGTCGTCGCTGACCTCGAGCGCCACGGCGTCGTCCCCGGTGTCGTGCCATGTGCGGATAGCCAGCGCGCCGCGGCCGTGGGCGGCGCGCATGGCCTGCTCGGCGTTGATGACCAGGTTCAGCAGCACCTGCTGGATCTGATGGGCGTCGGCGAAGATCTGAGGCAGGGTAGAGGCCAGCGAGGTCACGACCTCGATATTGGTGACCTGCTGCTCGTGAGCGCGGAGCGCCAGGGTTTCGGCAACCACCTGGTTGACATCGATCATCGTGCGCGTCGACTGCCGCTTCCGCGCGAACGTCAGCAGGTTGCGGACGATCCGGGCCGCACGGTCCGCTTCGCCGAGAATGACGTCCACGCCTCGCCGGGTCTCATCATCCAGCGATTTCTCGGACAGGCGCTCCGTCCAGCTCAGGATCGTGGCGAGCGGGTTGTTCAGCTCGTGCGCGACGCCTGAAACGGTCTGACCGAGGGAGGCCATCTTTTCAGCCTGCAGCAGTTGCTGGTACAGGTCGCGCGACTGGTCGTCCAGCCGCTTGCGCGTGCTGACGTCGCGAATCAGCGCTTCCACGCGCACGGAGCCGCGGCTCGCCGGCTCTCCGCGCGCCGTGACCTCGACCCACACCGGCGAGTTGTCGAGACGACGCATCCGTAGCAGATGGTCGGTGACGGAGCCCTCCATTGTCAGGCGCTCGAGAAAGGACAGTCGCGCCGGTGGATCGGCGAATCGATCGGGCGCGAATGGCGCCACGTCAGCCTCCAGCGTCTCGACGGGATATCCGAAGATCGATTTGAGATGGGGATTCGCGGCAATGGTCACGCACCCGGTCCCCTCAGCGGTGGGCTCGAGAGATCCGATGAACACCCCCTCGCGGACCGCTTCGAACAGTCGAGCGAAGGCGCTCGCGCGCGGATCGCGCGCCGGCTTCCTGGCCGATTTGATGTTCACCGGGCGACGATTATAGGCCGGACTCCAGCCTGACAGCACGGCAGGCTGACGAGCGCGGAGCGAGCCGCTACGTGGCGAGGCCGCCGCGAGGGCCGAGCGCGAAGGTCATCGTGCCGCTCACCGCGATCCGTCCGTTGACGCGCGCAAAGCCCTCAAGTTGCCCCATCCTGCTGCGCAGCCGCTTCACGCGGGCCTCGATCTCGACCACGTCACCAGGGCACACCGGCCGCCGGTAGCGGACACGCTCGATGCCCATGAAGAAGATCAGCTTCTCACGGTTTTCGGGCTTGGACAGGATCAGGATTGCGCCCACCTGCGCGACCGCCTCCGTGAGGATTGTGGGCGGCAGTGCCGGTGATTCACCCGGCTGGTGCGAAAGATACCGTTCGTTCAGCGAGACGTTCTTGATGCCGACGATCCGCTTGTCGGGCTCCAGTTCGGTGATGCGGTCGACGAGCAGAAACGGATAGCGGTGCGGCAGAATGCGCTCGATCGCGTTGTAATCGAGCGGCAGCGTGAGGGGACTCGTCAAGAAGCATTCAGTATAATCCGTTCGCCCCACCTGTCCATGAGCACACAGCCGACCGTCCGCCCGCCGTCCGACACCGAGCTCCTGTCGACGCTTTTCGACCTGGGCCGCCAGGTCATGTCCGTGCTCGACCTCGAAGAGCTCCTCGCCAAGATTCCACAGCTCATCGCGAGGCTGACCCGGTTCAACGCCTTTTCGGTCTACTTGCTCGATGAGCGCCGCCAGGAACTGCGCATCGCGTATGCCGTCGGTTATCCGGACGGCGTGATTGCCACGCAGCGCCTCCAGGTCGGGCAAGGCGTCGTGGGGGCCGCGGTCCGGGAAGGCCGACCGATCCTCGTGAACGACGTTCGCCAGGAGCCGCGCTACATGGGACCGCTGCGCAACATGCTGTCTCAGCTCGCGGTGCCGATGCGCCGCAAGGGTAAGGTCATTGGCGCGCTGAACCTGCTGAGCGAAACCTCCGGCGCGTTCACGAGCCAGGACGAGGCGCTGTTGCGCCAGTTCGGGGCGCATGTCGCCGTCGCGATCGAGAACGCCCGCCTGTTCAAGTCGGAGCGCCAGTACGTCGACACGCTCGAGACGCTCGCCGAGATCGGCCGGGAGATGTCGTCAATCCTCGACCTCGACGTGCTGCTGACCCGGATCGCGAGCCTCACCAAGCGGCTGATTGACTATCGAACCTTCGGCATCCTGCTCCTCAACGAGGCGACGCAGGAGCTGGACATGAAGTTTGCCGTTCGGTACGGCGAGGATGCCACCTCGAAGCACGTCAAGCTCGGACAGGGGCTCGTGGGGTGGGCGGCGCAGCACAAGGAGCCGGTCCTCGTGCCTGATGTGTCACAGGACCCGCGGTACCTCGACCTGGTGCCAGATGCCCGTTCCGAGCTCGTCGTCCCGATGTTGATCAAGGACCGTTGCATTGGCGTGTTCGACCTCGAGAGCCCGGAGCTCGAAGCGTTCACCAAGGAGCACCAGGAGCTGCTGACGCTGCTCGCGAGCCAGGCGGCGGTGGCGATCGAAAACGCACGTCTCTACGAGGAAGTACGGCGCAACGAAGAACGGATCGAGAAGGAGCTGCGGTTCGCGCAGCGCGTCCAGATGGCGCTGCTGCCCACAGAGCTGCCGGCGGGGCTGCGAAACGCGGATTTCGCCGGTCGGTTCGAACCCGCTAACGAGCTTGGAGGAGACCTCCATGACTTTCTCGCGCCGGAACCGAACATCCTCGTGGTCGCCGTCGGTGATGTGTCGGGCAAGGGCGCGCCTGCCGCCCTGTACGGGGCCTATGTCTCGGAACTCGTGCGATCGCGCACGATGCGGCGCCGCTTCACGCCAGACCGCTTCAGCGTCTCTGGCGTGCTGCAGACGATGAACCAGATCCTGCACGAGCGGCAGCTCGAGGAGTACTACTGCACGCTCTGCTACGCGTTCTTCGACTTCGAAAGCCGCGTACTGACGATGTCCAACTCCGGACTGCCGTATCCGATCAGGTACTCGCACGATGCATGCGCCCAGATCGAGCTGCCCGGTGTCCCGCTCGGTTCGTTTCCAGGCGTCACGTACGACGAGGTGGTGATTCCGCTGGAGCGCGGAGACGTGTTTGTCTTCTGCTCGGACGGAGTGTTCGAAACGGTGAATGGCGAGAACGCGGACTTTGGCGCCAAGCGCGTCTGCGATGTGGTCCGCGCACACCACCAGGACACGGCCAGGGGCATTGTCGATGCGGTATTCGAGGCGACCAGCGGCTTCAGGGGCCACGCGCCGCAGAACGACGACATGACCGCGGTGGCTGTGAAGATTACGGCGTAGGTCTAGAAGTTCTGCAGGAATGACAGGGTCACGCGGCCCATTTCCGTGTCGCTGTGCTGCCACTGATACTCGTACTGTGCGGCGACGGCGGTCCGCGTCGACAGGTAGACGCGCAGGGCCTCCCGACAGCGTGTTCGCGCGAAAGATGCCGATGCGATCGATCGAGAAGTTTTCGAAATCTTCCACACCAGTCGCGTACCCGGCCTGAATCGACAGCCGCGAAAACAGGCGATAGGCGCCTCGGAGGTGGGCAGTATGTCCTGCTTTCAACGAGGGAGAAGTCGGCGTGTCCGTCACGGACACGGCGTAGCGCAAGGCCACCGAAAGCGGACCCTCGGGCGTCCACTCGACGGCGGGCGAGAAGACGGTCGTCGTTGCGCCCTCGAAGTCGAAAGTGCGCACGCTCGCCGTCCAGGTCGCGGCCCTGTCCGTGTGCCGCACCTCGGCGAGATAATCGCCCTCGGGCATGACGCGGTTGTCGGGCCCGACGAGGGCCTGCAGGCGGAGCGTCGTCGCAGGTTTCCACCGCCACTCTACACCTACGCCGCCGCGCTCTTCGGACGCATCGAATTTGCGCTGCGCCTGGCCCCGGGCGAGCAGCCGCCACCTGTCGGTGAGCCTCACGTTCACGGCCAGATCGCTGTTCCAGCCGTCTGGCGTGGCACCGCTGAACTGCTCGCTCGACCCACGCGTCTCGACACGGTGCTCGTACGACAACCGGGCAGCTTCAAGGGACAGCTGGTGCTGCCTGGTCGGCGCGATGGATACGGCACGTTCGAGGTAGTCAATCGCCAGGGCCGCACGGCCATCCAGCCGATGGGCGCGGCCAAGCGCGCCCAGAACATCACCATTGTCGGGTGAGAGCTCCTCGGCCACGCCCAGCACCTCGATCGCCATGGCCGGCTCGTAACGTGCCAGGAGAGCGGTCGCGACGCCGAGCATCGCCTCGATGTTGCCCGGATCCTCCAGAAGGACACTTCGGTAGACCGGCTCCGCCAGGTCCTGATTACCCATTCGGGCGTGCAGGCGCGCGATCCAGAGACGGGCCTCGCGGTTGTTCGGATTCGCCGAGGCGAGGCGCTCAAACGCCGCCAGCGCCTCGTCATCGCGCCCTTCATTCGCGGCTTGGACCGCCTCCGGGAACTCGGGACCCGCCGGGGTAGGGGACTGCTGCGTTGAGGGATGCAGTGCCAGCGACGCGACGAGCAAAAGTGAGAAGACCATCAAGACACCTCAGGAGGCGACCGTTCTAGCTAAAGCGCTTTTCATGACCGTGTGGCGGCCGCGTACCCGCAGTGCCGAACATAGTTGCGGCATTCGTCAGGGCTGAAGTGCGCCAAGCACTCGCCGAGGAACGGCCAGAGCGTCTCGGTGCTGCGACAGCGAGCGGTGCGAACGAGGGCCTTGAGCTTCGCGAAGCAGAGCTCGATGGGATTGAGGTCCGGGCTGTAGGGTGGCAAGTACCAGAGGGTGGCCCCGGCGGCCTGGATGGCGCGTTGGATGCCGGCGACCTTGTGGGCCCCGAGATTGTCGGCAATGACGATGTCGCCGGGCTGCAGGGTCGGCACCAGGATCTGTTCGATGTAGGCGCGGAAGCTCTCGCCATCGATCGCGCCGTCGAAGACCCCCGGTGCGGTCAGCCCCGTGACCCGCAACGCGGCGAGAAACGTGCTGGTCTGCCAGCGCCCGCAGGGGGCGTGGTCGTGGACGCGCGCGCCGCGCGGTGCCCGGCCGTACCGCCGAAGCAGATTGGTGGTGATGCCGGTGTCGTCCAGAAACACGAGGTGGGCGACATCCCAGGTCGGCGCCGCCGCGTGCCACGCGACCCGCGCGGCCGCGACGTCAGGCCGATCGTGTTCGGACGGGCGGACCGTGTTTTTTAACGGTCAGGCCGAGGGCCCGCACGGCGCGCCAGACCGTCGGCACACTCGCGGGCGTGGCGAGGGCGTCCTTCAGCTCAGCCAGCGTGCGATCCGGGTGCGCCGCAATCAGCGCGGCCAAGGTGTGTAGGTGCGGCTCAAGCATGCCGCGCCGTCCATGTCGCTGGACGCGAGGCGCCACCTCGCCCGTGTCGCGCCGCCGCTGTTTCAGTAGCCGCACCCACGACCCGCTCACGCGGTACTTCGCCGCCACCTCGGCCGCCGTCATCCCGGCATCGCTGTCGAGGAGCGCCCGCTCTCGCAGATCCATCGAATAGGCACGCATCGGGCCTCCTGCATCGGTGCGCGCAGAAGTACCACGACCGCCCCAGGTAGTACAAGGCCTATTTGAAAAGCGCTTTAGGTGTCGGCTCGGAGCGCTGCGCGCTGTAGCGAAGAGATCGGAGACGGGGGAAGGGCCTGACGCCGCGCTCACGCGGACCGGACCTCAGGCGTTGCTTTCCCAGGCGCGGGCGGTGCCTCAGCGCCGGGCGTGGTATCGGCGGACTGGGTCAGGCTCGCGGCCGGCCATGCCGGAACGACGGTCGCCAGTTGAGCGGCAATCATGGTCGCCAGCGCCTGCGTCGCAGGGTTCGATTCGGCGCCGTGACGGACTTCGGCGGCCAGCGCACCGAGACCTGCGTGGAGCCCGAACAGCGGTGCGACGATCGCGCCGTCGTCCGCGGGCCCGGTCGCCCCAACGACTGTCAGTTGCCCCGTCCGCCAGGCGGCGGCAGTCGCGTTTTTCGCGTCACGTGCAATGGGCGCCAGACGTGCCATCACGTTCCGATCGTATCCATGCCCCATGACGGGGAACAACTGCTCGCCCGCACTGATCCAGAGAATCACGCCCGACGCATCGAGGACCTGGGCTGCGCGGCCCAGCAGAGCGGGAAGCGCCGCGGGCGTGGTCACCCGCGACAGATCCGTACAAAGCGCGGCGACCGAGGCCAGATCGAGAGACGGGCGCTGCTCAACGCGCGAGCGCCGCTCCGCCGGAAGTTCGGCGGACACGGGCGGCGATACTTCGGCTGGCTGGCGTACGGCTGCGGGTGCGATTGGCGTCGCTGGAACCTTCGCGAGCGCCAGAAGGCCGGCGACCCACAACACCGCAACCGCCCCGAAGCCGACCCAGCGCTGGCGTGTCAGCGTGGCCAACTCCGCCTCGTGGGACGCCTGTTCCGCCGCCTGCAGGTCACGCAGCCGGGCGATCATGGCGTCGACAATGTTGTGGCCGTCGCTGAAGATGACATCCGAGGCCATCAGTTCCAGGCCAAGCCCCAGGTTCTGGCGCGTCCTGGCATCGGCGGCGACGAGCGCGTCGGCGGAGTCGGCCAGCGCCTGCACCGCCTCAGCGGCTTCGGTCGACCGGAGGCTGGCGGTGGTCTGTTCAATGTCGATGGAGAGCTGGTCCAGCAGCGCGGACGCCCGCTCGAACCAGGGTTCGTCAAGCTGCCCCGGCGCGACGTAGCTTTGCTGGGCGGCGCCGATTCCCGCGACCGTCTCGCTCATGCGCGAGAGGCGCGCGGAGACATCTGCCTTCGTGGTGACGCTCGCGCGGCTGCGTTGTTCGACCGTCCACAGAAAATAGGCTGCCGTGATCCCACTGGCAATCAGAAACGCCATGAGGGCCACACGAGCAACTCTTCCCTGCATCCTGCGCGACAGGATAACACTGGACGCCGGGACAGGAGAATCAAAAGCGGACGACAGCCGCCAGATGCAGCCGCGACAACCAGTGGTTCGGGTCCTGGGACCGTTCCAGGATCAGTCGCTTGGTGAGATGCAGCGTCGCATCGAGGCTCAACCCGGTCTTCGGCACGTACGACGCTTCGAATATGTGCAGGCGCAAATTGGTGCCGGGCATGTCGCTGAAGACAAAGGCTGACGGCGTGGCGTCCTGCTCCACCCACCCGTGCGTATAACCCGCACCCCACGTGCCGGTCGGTCGCGGGCTGCCGTATTCGACTTCGATCCACAGACCGTTGCTCCGGTCGGTCGCGGCTCTTGTGTTGTGCGCAAAGTCCGCAAGCAGGCGGAGTGGATACCCGTCCCTGCCGGTGCGGATTGTCGCTTCCGCGATGAGGTCGACCACGTTGAACCCGGAGATGTAACCGATGACGTCGCCGGCAGGTCCCCGGCGCACGCCGTTGGTGAGAATGCTCTTGAGCGGCCCGCCGGCGCTGGCCACCGCGATCTGATCCTCGTTTCCCCACGCGTAATTGGCGGCCGAGAGCTGGAGGCTGTGTCGGCCGAGCGCAATGCGCACCTCGCCGTACCCGCCCAGCATGTACGCGTCCGCTGCCGCGGACAACTCGTTGACAGTCGTCTGAAGCGCCACGACGTTGATACCAAGGCCTTCACGCGGCTCCCACGCAACCTGCTCCCAGCCGCCCTCGAAATTGAGATCGTCGTCAAAGGTGAGCTGCGTGATCGTGTGGGGGGCACCAAACTTGCCGAGACCGAGCGTCAGAGCCGGGGCCGCTGCTGCGTTGTACGCGATGTAGGCACGATCGAGGTTGAAGGGTTTCGGCCGGAAGAACGACGTCAACGTCTGGTTGGTGGACACCGGAGTGCCCGAGTCGCCGCTGGCGACTTGAAACTGAAGACGGACGTCGTCATTGATGTCGGTATCGACGCGCAGCCGCAGTCGCATGCGCGCTCTGTTGCGGGTTTCGGCGTCCTTCCGATAGAAGCCTTCGTAGCGGGCGCGGAAGTCACCGCCGAATTGGAGCCGCTCGTACCAGGGGGAGGGCGCCGGCGCCGCCTGAGCCTGGGCGAATGCCGGGAGCGGAGCGAAGAGGAAGACAACTACCAGACAGTATTTCTTCATGCCTGTTACTAGTATGACGCGAAGATTTCTTGGGAATGTCGGCTGTGTTACGTTCGCGTAACGTGTCCACATCGATGCGGTCAAGACCCGTCTGGAGGTTATGAAACCGGCTCTAAGGGCTTGTCAGACAATTACTGACTTTTGTGTTCTCGGAGCAGCGGGATGGATCGTGTAGTTCCAGTCGCCGTGAAAGCGATGCCGCTCGAGGCGTACCGTCGCCAGCTGCGCATCGGTGACGGTGAGGCCACCCGGGTATGGGCCGCGGTCGAGTTCCGACCGAACGCGGAGTCCGGACCGACTGTGCGTCGAGCCAATGAGGCTCACGATCGTGGCCAAGTCGACGAGTGGGGTGCCGCGCCAATTCATCGCGATGTGCGAGAACACCCGATGCTCGATCTTGTTCCACTTGCTCGTACCCGGCGGAAAGTGACAGACCGTGATCACCAAGCCCGTCCGATTGGCCAGACGCTGCAGTTCCCACTTCCACAACCGGAGGCGCGCCCCGTTGCTCCCGCCTGCATCCGCCGTGATCAACAGCGACTGGGCTTGTCGATACGCCGGGCGACCCATGTGCTGCCACCAACGCTGGATCGACCGTACCGCGAAGCTCGCGGTGTCGTGATCGATCCCGACACGCACCCAGCCTTCGTTGCGATGCAGATCGTAGATGCCATACGGAATGGCCTTCCCGCCCGTGGTGGCGGTGGCCGGGATCACGAAGTCGTGGACCTGTACCCGCTGCGGCGTCTTCGCCGGGCGCCAGGTGCGGCCCGCGTTCTTGAACGCGCCGACCAGCTCCTTCTTCTTGGTGTCCACCGAAATCGTCGGCTGCTGTTGCCGTTGCGCGCGTCGCACGCGCCGGGCGATGTACCGAAACTGCGCGTCCCGATCGACATGCTGGCGGCCCTCACGAGTCTTGGCGTTGCCCTGCAGGCTGTAGCCCAGTCCGTGCAACAACTCGGCGACCACCGTGTGGCTGACGCGGTGGCCCAGACCGTCGAGCGCCACCGCCAACGTCCGTGCGCTCTGGCACGTCCACCGCAGCGGCGAGTCGGGATCGCCGGGGGCGGTCGGCTCAACCAACGCATCCAAATCGCGCAGCAGCGTCGCGTCGAGATCGATCGCGCGCTTGCGGCCGCCGCCCGCCCTTCGCGTCCGGCCGCCCGCGAGCGGCTCGTCCGCCGTCAATTCACGCAAACCGCGCTGGATGGTCGATGTCGCGATACCCGTGGCTCGGGCGACCAGCGCCGTGCCGCCATAACCGATCGCCTGGGCCTCAGTCGCCGCCCACACCCGGCGCGATCGCTCCGTGAGCACGGGCGCCAGCGCTGCATGCTTTGCCCGCAGGGTGGCCACCTCCACGGGCGCAGCGTACTACTCGCCGATCAACAGTGCAAGCAGTTATTTCCTTACAGGCTCTAACTACTGCGTCAACCTGAGCGGGATGTGTACGGCCCGCGGTGACACGCCTTCCATCTGTACCGCGTGGCCCTTCACCGGCGGAAGGTCCTGGTACAGGAAATCCCACTTCCATCGTTCGGAGGGGTTCGATGCCTGGAGCCAGTTGCGTGCGGGAACCGGCCCTGCAAAAACGAGAAGGTCAGCGTCGGCATATGGGGTCCCCGGCATGGCCGCGGCGAGCGCCCGCCGCACGTCGATCGCGCTCCCGAACGCCAGCGTGAGACCCAGCGATCGGCCGAGATTGACGAGGATCTCCCAGTCTTCGAACGCTTCGCCAGGGGGAGCGATGGCGCGCGACGCGGACTGCACGCGCCCCTGATCGTTGGTGTACAGCGCGTCCTTCTCCACGTAGGCCGACCCCGGCAGCACGATGTCGGCGGCTGCGGCAAGCTCGGTCATCACGACACCCTGCACCACAAGCAGCGGGAGTACGCCGCTACGACGCGCGGCGACCAGCCACGACGTGTCGCCAAGCGAGCCATCCGGACCGGAGTCGAGCACATACAACGCTCTCACCTGTCCGGCTTCGATGGCGCTGCGGAACTCCGTGAGGTCCGGCAGGCCATCGTTACCCTGGCCGACCGGGTAGCCGAGATCTCGGGCGCCATTGACGTTTGGCGCGTCAGTCCGCGACACCTTGAACTTCGTTCCTGGCGGCTGTGGCTTTTCGCTGCTGGTCCAGGCGACGGTGACCGCATTCAGTCCATCCGGCCCCATCAGGCCGTCGACGAGCTGCCTGAGCACGAACAATTCCTCGGTGGACGCGTGCGCAGACACAAGGAAACGCACTGCCGGCGTACCAGCCTCAGTCTGGCCAGCGGAGGCGTCAGGGCCCTCTGAGAACGTTCCGGCTTCCCGTATCCGGTCGCGCAGCCGCGGCTGGACGTCATGCCAGGCGGCTGGCTCGAGCGAGGCGCCGACTCGCGTCATCGGCCGGCGCAACCGCGCGTCGCTCTCGACCCAGTGGTAATCGAAGCGGCCGATGTCGCACATCCAGTAGCCGTTCACATCCGGGTTGTGCCGTGGCGTCATGCGAATCAGCCGCGAGCCCTTGGCCCATTCGGGTTTCCCCTTCAACCAGGCGCTGGTGCTGCACCCCTTCGAACACAGCGTGCAGGTCGTGTCAACGACCGTGGGGTTGTCCCAGGGACGGCTCTTGAAGCGGTAATCGCGCGTGAGGATGGCACCGACGGGGCAGACGTCCATCAGGTTGCCCGACAGAAGCGAATGCACACCCTGCTCCTGAAAGGTGGCGATTTCGCTGCCGGCGCCGCGATCGACGATGCCGATCTGCGCATCGCCGTCAATTTCCTTCATGAAGCGGACACACCGCGTGCAGAGGATGCAGCGGTTGCGGTTTAGCATCAGCGTGGGGCCGAAATCGACGTCGGCCTTGACGCCCTCGCCATCGAACACGCGCCGCGGAAAATCCATCCGGCTTTCGGCCGGGCCGAACGCGTAGGCAAAATCCTGGAGCGGACACTCGCCGCCCTTATCGCAGACCGGGCAGTCGAGGGGATGGTTGACCAGCAGAAACTCGAAGACACCCGCTCGCGCCTCGACCACTTCTGGCTCGCGCGTGTGCACCACCATGCCGTCGGCGCAGAGCGTCGAACATGACGTCTGCAGCTTCGGCATCTTCTCGATCTTGACGACGCATACACGGCAGGAGCCGTCGATGCTGATCCCGGGGTGGTAGCAGTAGTACGGGACGGAGAGACCGGATTCGATCGCCGCCTGGAGGACGGTTCGTCCCTTGGCAACCGTGATCGGACGGCCGTCTATGGTCAGCGTGACCGTTTCCATAACCCGCCGATCATATCAACTCTGGGGCCCTGGCCTTTCACTCCGGCGAGGCTTCCCCGAACAACTCCTCGAAGATCACTTGGAGAATGGCGACCGTCGGCACCGCGAGGATGGCGCCGACGACGCCGAGCAGTGTTCCGCCAACGAGCAGTCCGACGATGACGCCAGCGGCGCTGACGCCGACCTGCCGTTCCATGAGCTTGGGGACGAGCAGATGGTTTTCGAATTGCTGCTGCACGAAAAAGAACGCCGCGACGCCCAGCGCGAGCGGCGATGAGACGGTGAAGGCAACCGCGACCGCCGGAACGGCCGCGAGCAGCGGTCCCACGACCGGAATCATTTCGCCGACACCTGCAATCAAGGCGAGCACGTAGAAGTACGGGACGCCCATGAGGAAGAGAGCGAGCGCCGCCGTCCCGCCAATGGTTCCCGCGAGCAGGAGCTGGCCTCCGAGCCACGCGCTCACTTTGGTCGAGATGCGGCGGCACCCGTCCTCGACGCGCGGCCGCTCGGCACCGGGAAATAGTCGCACGAAGGCACGGACGAGATTGTCGGCATCGACCATGAGGTAGAACGCCAGGATCAGAATCGTCATCAGGCCGAATACGCCGCCGACAAATCCCCACACCGCCGTGACTAGCGTGCCGACCGCATCGGAACCGCCCACGGGCGCTTGTTCCACGGCGTCCTGGAACGACAGCTCGCGGCTGAGCAGGCCCCGATCAATCAGCCACTGTTGCCCCCGCTGCAACATCTCCGGTAGCGCGGACCAGAAGTCGCGCGCCTGCTCGACAAGAGGCGGAATCACGACCAGACCCATGCCCACGAGGATGGCCAGGAGGCACAGATAGATGATCAGGACCGCCGCCCATCGGGGGAGTCGCATCGAGCCAGGCAGCCGGCAGCGCTCCATCGCGGCCGCGAGCGGCGCCAGGCCGATCGCGACCAGCGCGCTCATGTAGATCAGCAGCAACGCGTCGCGAACGAGGAAGATCGTCCATGCGATCGCGACGGTAAGCGCAAGGCCGACGAGCGCGTACCGGATCAGGGCGCGAGGAGTGTCAGGGCTGGAAGGCACGGCGTCAGCCGGCCGCGAGGTAATCCCGGGTGAAAGCGCCGATATCGGCGTAGATTCGCGACAGTTCGCCGGGGTCGGCGAGAAAGACGATGCGGAAGGATCCCAGTTCGGCCGGCATGCCGAAGCCGGATCCGTACACGCAGAGGATCCCGGTTTCCCTCAACAGGGCGAGTACGTAGTCTTCGTCCGTTCGTCCGGGAGGGAGCGAGACCATCGGCATCGCGTAGAAGGCCGCTTGCGGCGGCACGCACCGCATGCCGGGTATCGCATTGAGCGCCTGCGTCGTGAGACCGGCGCGATCGGCCAGCGCGCGCCGGAAGACCGCCTGGTGCGACCGGTCGCCTTCGAGCGCCGCGGCGACGGCGAACTGCATCGGGCCGGCGCTGCAGAGACGGCCATCGGCAAGCTTCATGGCGGCCGCCAGGACGTTATCCAGCCGAGGCGTTGTGCCGACCACCATCCAGCCGGCGCGCCATCCGGGCGCGAGGTACGCCTTCGAGAGACTCGAGAACGAGATAATGGGCGCGTCCGGCTCGAGCGCGCCGAGCAATGGGACGGTCCCCTCGAACCCCAAGTCCGCGTAGACCTCGTCCGCGAGGATCGTCAGGTTGTGCTGCTCGGCCAGGTCGATCAGCGCGCGGCGGGTTGACGAGGGATAGACCGCGCCGGTCGGGTTGTTCGGATCAATGACCACGAGCACGCGCGTTCGAGGCGTCACGAGGCTGCGCAGGTGGTCGATATCGGGAAGCCACCCGCGCTCCGGATCGGTGCGGTAGTACTGTGGCGTCGCGTTGATTTTCGCGAGCACCGCTGTGTATAGAGGGTAGGTTGGCGTGGGCACCAGCACGTCATCGCCCGCATCTACCAACGCGTTGAGCGCGATGTCGATGCCTTCGGAGGTGCCGTCTGTGATGAGCACGCGGTCGGCGGACATGGCCACACCGCGCGCCGTATAGTCGGCGGCTACGGCTTCACGCGCCTCGGGAAGCCCCGCGGAGGGAAGATACCCATTGTGGCCGTCCCGCATGGCGCGCTGCACCGCTTCGATGAGGTGCGGCGGCGTTTGAAATCCAGCCGCCACCGGATCGCCGATGTTCATGAGGCGCACGCGCAGGCCGCGTGCCTGGACCGCCCGGGCCTCCGTGACGATATTCCGAATGGCGTAGGAGAATCGATCGATCCTGGCCGCCACCGGAACGGGGTACGCAGTCTTCGTCGTTGGCATCTTCGGCCTCCATCTTACACGGCACGCCCGCCGAGCCCCTCGCTCTCGGTTTGCGAAACGGAGCGTGACCGGCCGATGGAAGATTTGCTAGCCTGCGCTAGCGCAAGGTCCCCACGTTCACCCGGGCCCGGGCGAGTTCTCTTCCGTCCTCACTGACCACGACGTCATAGACACCGGTCGGCTTCAGCGCACCGGCGCTGAAGGTCGCGACGATGGTCCCGCCGAGCATCGGCTGACTCTCCCCCGGCAGGTTCGCCGCCGCCGCAGACGGTGACTGCTGCGGCAACCCTTCGAGGCGCGCGCCGAATCGCGGGATACGCCCGATCCGCAGCGGTTCGATCTGCGCGGCCGACGCCGCCGTCGTGAGTTCGACGTCGTAGGCCGGTACGCCGACGAACACGTTGAGCGGATGGAACGTCAGTTCAACCAGAAACTCGACCAGCGTCGAGCGGTCCCCGAGTAAGGCGATCGCCTCGCGTTGGAACAAATTACCGCCGGCCTGCGCCCGTTCTTGTGCAAGCAGGGCGACGCGCCTGAAGGGCGTCACGATGTCGATGTAGTCGATCGGCGGCCGGGCGACCTGGATGCGGTACGGCTCGTGATATCGCGTGCGGACGGCCTCGATCCTGGACTGACCGACCCTGATCGCGTCGTCGATCAAGCGCCGGTCGAGCGTCTGGTCGAACCCCGCCAGGACACTACCGGCACACAGCACGACCAGCAGGAAACGGAGCACCGTATGCGCCACGGTTCGATCGTAGCGCACACAGCGGTCGGCGTCCGATTCGTCTCTAGCACCCGGGCTCGCGCCGGATAGACTGTTATCCGGTATGGAATTGAGCGGTCGCGTGGCGATGGTTACCGGCGGGAAACGTATCGGGGCCGCCCTGGCGACCGAGCTGGCGCGCGGCGGCGCGGACGTGGCGCTGGTGTACCGCACGTCCCGCACGGAGGCTGAGGACACGTCGGACGCGATACGCGCGCTCGGACGACAGGCGGCCGTGCTCCAGGGGGACCTCGCGGAGCCAGACGCGGCCGAGCGCCTGGTCGACGAAACGGTCGGGCAGCTTGGACGGCTCGATGTCCTCGTCAACATGGCCTCCAGCTACCAGCGGAAACCGTTTGACGACCTGGACGTGGCCGACTGGGACGGGCAGATGGCGGTCGACCTCCGCGCGGCCTGGCTGTGCGCGAGAGCGGCGGTCCCGCACATGCGCCGCGTCCGTGGAGGACGCATCGTGAATTTTGCCGACTGGGTGGCGCGCAGCGGACGGCCGCGATATCTCGGCTACCTCCCGTACTACGTGGCCAAGGCAGGGGTCATCGCGTTGACCGAGGCACTGGCCCTGGAGCTCGCGCCCGATCAGATTTTGGTCAACGCGGTGGCGCCGGGCCCGATCGTGGCGCCCGAAGGCACGTCGGACAAAGAGTTCGCCCAGGTGGAGCGCGCAACCCCACTCGGCCGCTGGGGCGGCGAAATCGAGATCGCCAAGGCCGTCCTCGCGCTCGTGGAAAGCGATTTCATCACCGGTGAAACCATCCGCGTGGACGGCGGAAGGCACCTGAAGTAGGGGTGACCCGCGGTGTCAGGCGAGCGCACCGACGCGCTCGAGGATGGCGTTGAGGGTCGACGAGGCGCGCAGCACCGGCAGGTTGCTGATGTAGAAGTGCCGGACGCCGACGTCGAGCATCGCGCGGACGGTTCTCGCACAGATGTCGATCGGCGTGGTCCCCGCCGCGAACTCGGCCGCCAGCGTGTCGGCAGGAACCGGCAGGAACCGGCTCAGGATGGCGAGGGTTCTGGGGTTCGGGCTGCGGTAATAGAACACCCCGAACAGCCCAGGCCGGCCGTCCAGCCCGCGCCGTCGAGCCTCGTCGAGAAACCGCGCGACGGGCGCGACGTTGAGGTGGCTCACGATCTGGGTGAGGTAGAACTCGGCCGTGAAGCGATCGTCGGCAAGGTAATCGACTTGCCGCACCGGGTCCGCGTGGGGATTGGCCCAGCCACCGAGCGTCAGCCGCGGTTCGCGGGCGGCAATCTCCCGCCGGAGGTCCCACGCGTGGTTGACGCATCGTGGCCGCCCGACGTCCCGGTCGCCGCCGAGCACCACGAGCGCGGGAAACCCGTGCTGCCACGCCTGCTCTGCGTAGCTCAGGCAGAACTCGAGGGAATGCTTCGTCGTCAGAAACGGGACGACGCGATCGCGGGGTACGTCGCGTCCAAGATTCGTGACCAGATGGCGGAGGTTGTTTTCCTCCTGCGTCCCGACGGCGCTGTCGGTCAGGAAGACCGCCACATCCTGTCTGGTCAGCGCGCGGACGGCGTGGTACGTGTCGATCCAGGCGTCCATCCCCTCGATCGATCCAAGGTCTGCCCGCGGCGGCCGGAGCTCTGCGGCGACCACGGTTTTGCCGGATCGGAGCGAGCTCAGAAACGGCACCGCCGTCACCGGGTCGGGCTGGCGCCGGACGCAGAAGTGTCGCCCACCGAACTCATGATGAAATCAAACATCAGCTGACGGAGGTGTTGATTCAGTTGAGGGTCGGTTACCCCGTGGCGCTGCCGGGGATAGATCATCATCTCGAACGCCTTGCCCGCCTGTTGTAACTCGTAGGCGAACTGCTCGGAATTCTGCCGGTGCACGTTGTCGTCGATGCCCCCGTGGATGAGCAACATCCGGCCGTGCAGATTGGCGGCGGCAAACCGCGGGGCCGTCTCGCGATATCCCTCGGGATTGTTCTGCGGCGTCTTCATGTATCGCTCGGTGTAGATCGTGTCGTAGCTCCGCCAGTCGGTCACCGGCGCCCCGACGATGCCGGCCGCCCAACTCGTGCTGTGCGTCAGCGCATAGGCCGTCATGAACCCGCCGTAGCTCCATCCGTGGAGCGCGATGCGTGAGGCATCGACGTATGTCTGTTGCTCGAGCCACGTGATCCCGTCTTCCAGATCCTGCAGCTCGAGATCCCCGAGGTTGCCGTAGATCGGCCACTGGGCCTCCACGCCTTTTCCACCGGCGCTCCGGTTGTCCAGCACCCAGACGATCACGTCGTGCTGGGCCAGGAGCTGGTGGTACATGTACGTCGATCCGCCCCACCTGTTACGCACGGACGCGGTCCCGGGTCCGGCATATGTCAGCTGGTAGACGGGATAGCGCCGGGACGGATCGAAGTCCGGCGGCTTGATCATCATCGCGTCCATGACGAAGCCGTCCCGCGTGCTGACCTCGATGAACTCCGGCGCTGACAGGCGGTAGTCGGCGAGCGACGCCACCGGATTCGCGTCGATGACGCGTACCTCGGTGCCGTCGGCGTCGTGCAGGCGCACCTGCGTGGGCGTCGTGACATTGCTCCACGCGTCGATGTACTGCGAGAACGAGGGATTGAAATTCGCGCGATGAGTCCCCTCGGTACGTGACACGCGCCTCACCGCATTGCCGTCGAGGCCGACGCGGTAGATGTCGGTGTCGATGTGTCTTCGTGTGCCCGCCCCGAAATAGAGCGCGTTGCGTGCCTGATCCAGGCCGTAGAGGGTACGCACGTCCCAGCGACCGCCGGTTACCGCCCCGATGAGCGTGCCGTCGGCGCGATAGCGGTAGAGATGCTTGAAGCCGCTGCGCTCGCTGAACCAGAGGAACGAGCCGTTGTCGAGCCAGACCGGGCTGCCGTTGACGTTGACCCACGCCTCGGTCGTCTCGCGGAACAGCGTCCGCGACCGGCCTGACGAGGCCTCCGCCAGGTTCAGATCCAGCCACGTCTGCTCGCGATCCTGTACCTGATACGCCACGCTCGTCGCGTCGGGTACCCAGTCGACGTCGACAATGAGGAACTCGGAGTCGGAGTACTCCCCGAGCTCCACCCAGAGCGGCGCGCCGCCGCCGGTGCGCGCGATGCCGAGCTTCACGAGCGGATTGGGATCTCCCGCCTTGGGGTAATCCGTGACTTCGACGGTTGGCCGGTACGGAATGTTGTCAACCACCGTGTACTCGGGTACCGGACGCTCGTCGAGCTGCAGAAACGCAACACGGGTCGAATCAGGGCTCCACCAGTAGCCGCGGAAACGGCCGCGCCCGTAGATCTCTTCCTGGTAGAGCCAATCGAGCTTGCCGTTGAGCAGCTCCGGGGAACCGTCCGTCGTCAGCGCCACCTCCCGCCGCGTCCCGATATCGACGACATGCAGGTCGTCGTCACGAACGAAGGCGACCAGGCGGCCGTTCGGGCTGAAGGTCGCCACCTCTTCCGTGCCGGGAGTTGATGTGAGCCGCGCCGCGGCATTCGAGGCAAAGTCGTAAAAGTACAGATCATCGTTGATGGTGACGACCGTTCCGGTGCGGGAGGAGTTGAAGATCAGGCCGCCCGACCAGCCACGTGCCGCCGCGTCGTCCCCCGTGACCTCAGGCAACGCGGCAAGCGCTGCCTCCATGCGGGCAGGATCGAACAGCGCCGATGTGCGACCCGACGCCGCGTCGACGACCAGCCACTCGGCGACTCCGCCCGCCCGTCGCGTTTGCAGGTAGCTCGAATCGTCGATCCAGCGCAGGTTCGTCGCCGGCGTGCCGCTGAAATCCACACGCTCGTCCGGATCGTAGATAGCGTCGATCGTGAGCGTGCCCTGGGGCGCCTGGGCCGACGCCGTGACACCGAGCGCCGCAACGCCCAAGCAGAGGCACAGGCCCAAAGACCGACACGCCATGAGGCGAGAAGCTGAAACCATGGCGACAGGATAGCAGCCCCGGGGGCTCAGGCCTCGGGCTCTGATCGACGCCGGAAATCGCAACGCCAGACCGAGGCCTCAGGCCCGGGCGCCCAGGCCTGCTCCCTATGCCTGCTTCCGAGGCCTGTTATTGTCACCCCGTGGCTGAACTGACATTTCTGGGTGCGGCGCGCACGGTCACCGGTTCCAAATATCTCCTCGATCATGGGGGGCGCCGCATCCTTGTCGACTGCGGATTGTTTCAGGGACTCAAGGAGCTGCGGCTCCGGAACTGGGATGACTGTCCGGTACCTTCGGACTCGATCGACGCCGTCGTCCTGACGCACGCACATCTCGATCACGTCGGCTACCTGCCGCGGCTTGTTGCGCAAGGCTATCGGGGGCGAATCTTCTGCACCGGCGGTACCGCCGACCTGTGCCGGCTCGTGCTACCGGACGCCGGCCGCATTCAGGAAGAAGACGCGCGCCAGGCCAACAAGCACGGCTACTCGAAACACCGCCCGGCGCTGCCGCTGTACACAGAGGGAGACGCGCGACGCGCGCTCACCCAGTTGCAGCCGCTCGGATACCAGCGACCGATCGAGGTGGCGCCCGGCATCACGGCTGAGTTCGCGCCGGCCGGGCATCTGCTTGGCTCCGCCCATGTGCTGGCCCGCCTCGGCGGCGCGGGGACGATCCTGTTCGGCGGCGACCTCGGCCGCTACGGACGTCCGGTGCTCCGCGATCCCGCCGCCGCGGTCGATGCGGATGTGGTGCTCATGGAATCGACATACGGCGATCGCGAGCATGCGCCCGACGACGACGGCGAAGCGCTCGCGGAGATCGTCCGCGACACCGCACAGCGCGGCGGCAAGTTGATCATTCCGTCGTTTGCCATTGGCCGCGTCGAGGAGCTGCTGTACTGGGTGCGCCGGCTCGAGGACGAGCGACGGATTCCGGCGGTGCCGGTGTACGTCGACAGCCCCATGGCCACCGAGGCGCTTCGGTTCTATACGGCCCGGGTATCGGAACTGGATCCCGATATGCGGCCGGCGCAGAAGGGTGTACCGGTCTTCGGGTCCGAGCGGTTTCAGACGATCGGCTCGCCGCAGCAGTCGAAGGCACTGACCGCGTCACGGCAAAGCGCGATCGTCATCTCGGCAAGTGGGATGGCCACCGGTGGTCGCGTGCTGCATCACCTGGTGGCGGCGCTGCCGCACCGGAAAAACACCGTGCTGTTCGTCGGATATCAGGCTGCCGGGACGCGCGGGCGTCTGCTGGTCGACGGAGCCGAGGAGGTCAGGATTCACGGTCGCCAGATACGGGTCGCCGCCCGGATCGCCCGGATCGATTCGATGTCCGCGCATGCCGATCGCGGAGAACTCTTGCGCTGGCTCGGAACACTTCCCCGGCGCCCCGGACGGCTGTGCCTCGTCCACGGCGAACCAGGGCCGATGGACGCTTTCAGGGCGCTGGTCAAGGAGCAGCTCGGCTGGGACGCGCAGACGCCCGCGCACGGGGAACGGATCGAGGTCTGACGTGCTCTCACGACGCCTGCCGCCGCACGCCGGGCCGAACGCGTTGTCGCGAGCGCTCGTCGCGCTTCGCGCCGACGGGGCGCCGATTGCCGATCTCACCGAATCGAATCCAACGTGCGCGGCGATCCCATATCCCGACGGCCTGCTCGCGTCGCTCGCTGCCGCCGAGGCGCTGCGGTACGAACCGCATCCCTTCGGCCTTCCGTCGGCTCGGGACGCTGTCGCCGCCGATCAGCGCCGCCGCGGCGCCAGCGTCGATCCGGCACACGTCGTACTGACGGCCAGCAGCAGCGAGGCGTACAGCTGGCTGTTTAAGCTGCTGTGCAACCCGGGTGAAGGCGTCCTTGTCCCGCGGCCGAGCTATCCCTTGTTCGAGCATCTCACCGCGCTTGAAGGTGTCCGTGCGCACCCATACGCGCTGGAGTACCAGGGTCGCTGGGCGATCGACGTCGATTCCATCGCGGCAGCGCCGGATGATGTTCGCGCCGTGCTGGTGGTGTCGCCCAATAATCCGACCGGCTCGTATCTCGAGGACGAGGAGTTCCAGCGCCTCTCGAGCCTCTGCCGGGAGCGCCGCTGGGCATTGGTTGCAGACGAGGTGTTTGCGGATTATCCGCTCGACGCCGCGCACCCGCTGACCGACATTGCCGCCCGCAGCGAGGTGCTGGCGTTCACGCTCGCGGGTCTCTCGAAGTCCGTCGGGTTACCACAATTGAAGCTCGGGTGGTGCATCGTCGGCGGACCCCAACCTGAACGGGACGCTGCGCTGGCCGCGCTCGAAGTCATCGCCGACAGTTACCTGTCGGTGGGGACGCCGGTGCAGGTCGCCGTGCCGCAGCTTCTCGATGCGGGTGCCTCGGTCCGCGATGCCATCCAGGAGCGCATCCGACACAACTTCACCACGCTGCGCGCAGCCGCCGGCCGATATCCGGCGTGCGAATTGCTCCGGACGGAGGGCGGATGGTCCGCGGTGCTGCGGGTGCCGGCCACCCGGAGCGAGGAGCAGCTGGCTCTGGATCTTCTGCGTACGGAACGGGTCCTAGTCCATCCCGGATATTTCTTCGACTTTCCGCGTGAAGCGTACGTGGTGGTCAGTCTCCTGCCCGCACGGGATCTGTTCGAAAACGCGGTGGCGCGGCTTCTCGGCTTCGTGAACAGCTGATCGTAGATGGCTGCGACCGACCCATTCCGCGCACGCCTGGCCCGCCCCTGATGCCGCCGGCAGGATCTCGCCGCTCCGGTCTGCTTGTCCCGCTCTTCTCCATGCCCTCGTCGCGGAGCTGGGGCATCGGCGACATCGGTGACATCGCCGCGATGACGATCTGGCTGCGGACCGCTGGCATTCGCGTCCTTCAGCTGCTGCCGATCAACGAAATGCCGCCGGGCGAGATCTCGCCCTATTCGGCGCTCAGCGCGATGGCGATCGACCCGCAGTTCATTGCCATGGGTCTCGTTGAGGACTTTCAGGCGCTTGGAGGCGAGCGGCACCTCGAGGCCGGTCTTCGAGCGCAGCTCGAGAGCGTCCGCGCAGCCCCGGGTGTCGACTACGCGAACGTGCGCGACCTGAAGCGAATCGCCCTGCGGCGGGCGTTCGCACGGTTTCGCGACAGAGAGTGGGTTCGGAACACACGACGGGCCATGGCGCTTCGCATGTATATCCGCGACCAGGCCTGGTGGCTTGACGAATACGCGCTCTTTCGCGCGCTGCACGCGCGCGAGGGTGAGCGGCCGTGGCTCGACTGGCCCGCGCCGCTACGGGAACGCCGGCCGGCGGCGCTCGCGCAGGCACGTCTCGACCTTGCCGACGACATCCTGTACCGCCAGTACGTGCAGTGGGTCGCGAGCGAGCAATGGGACGCGGCACGCGAGTCGTCCGCTGATGTTGCGCTGTTTGGGGATCTACCGTTCATGGTGGGCGGTGACAGCGCGGACGTTTGGGCGCGGCAGGACGAATTCCGTCTGGACGCCTCGGTCGGCGCGCCGCCCGACGCCCTCAGCGAGACGGGCCAGGACTGGGGCCTTCCGGTGTATCGCTGGGATGTGCTGGCCGATCGGGACTTCGGCTGGCTGCGGCTGCGTGCGCGCCGCAACGCCGAGCTGTTCGACGGCTATCGCGTCGATCACCTCGTGGGCTTCTATCGGACCTATGTCCGGCCGCACGACGGCAGCGCGCCGCAGTTTACGCCGCCCGACCAGGGGGCGCAGACCCGGCTCGGAGAACGCGTGCTCTACGTGCTTCGAGAGCCGGGGGCCGAAATCATTGCCGAGGATCTGGGCGTGGTACCCGATTTCGTTCGCGAGTCTCTCGCGCGGCTGTCCATCCCCGGCTGCAAAGTGCTGCGGTGGGAGCGCCACTACCCCGCCGACGGGCAGCCGTTTCAGGATCCGGCCGACTATCCCGCCGTTGCCGTCGCCACGTCGGGGACGCACGACACGGAGCCCATGGTGATCTGGTGGGAGAGAACGCCGGCCGAGGAGAAGGAAGCGGTACTCGCCATTCCGCTGGTTCGAGCGCGGCTCACGGAAGAAGGGCGCGCGCGCGCGCTGGCGGCGCCTGGCTTGCCCGGCGAACTACGGGATGCGCTGATCGAGGCGCTCTACGCATCGGGCGCCGACCTGTTGATTCTGCCGATGCAAGACATCTTCGGCTGGCGGGATCGCATCAACGAGCCCGGCACGGTTGGAGAGGTGAACTGGACGTGGCGCCTGCCATGGCCGTCCGACGTGCTGTCCGCCGAGCCCGAGGCGCGTGCCGCCGCCGCGCGCCTCAGGACGTGGGCGACCCGGCACGGGCGGTGATCCACGATCACGTGTAGAGTCGAAGCGCAAGGGGGAAGGATGATCGAACCCACGCGGCCCTTGATGGTGCTCCAGGAACACGACGATCGACGTCTCGTGTTTCGATTTCAATCCTCCAGATGGGCACTCATCACGCTGCTAGTCGGTGCCGTATTCGGTGTATTCGCCTACATCGTGGCCTCCAGCTCTGGAATGACCTGGGGCACGGTTGTTCTGGCGCTGTGCGTGCTGTTCCTGTATTCCTCGTTGTACTCTTTCACCGCGCATCAGTCCCTGGACATCTATCGTGATACGCAACAGGTGACTCTTGTCGAAAGAAACCTGTATAGGCACGTCAATCGAACGATGCCTTTCACCGATTTTCGGGAAGTGTCCATCTTCAGAGGGTCCATCACAGGTCAGCGAGGTACGAACTGGCACATCACGCTGGTCAAGAAGGACGATGACGCGTTTCATCTCGGGCTCGGTGAATTCGGAGCCCTCACTCATGACGCCGCAAGACAACTTGCCGCGCGCATCGCGGACTTGATGGAGATTCCCATATCGGATCCAGGACCGGGCTAGCCGTTGCACTGAGCCGCTCGAGGTCTGGCGGGATCCGGCGGGCGTGCGATCAGGTCGCGAAGGCCTGCCGAGCGAACGGAGAGGAACGTCGTCTACTGGTGCGCGTGCTTGCGGGCGATCTTCGCCCACGTGTCCTTCAGCGTCACCGTGCGGTTGAACACCGGCGCGCCAGGCCGCGAGTCCGGGTCCACGCAGAAGTAACCGAGCCGCTCGAACTGGACGCGGGTGCCGGGCGGGGCCTCGGCCAGGGCCGGCTCGATCTTGCAGCCGGTGACGCGCTCGAGCGAGTTCGGATTCAGGTCTTGCAGGGGATCGCGGCCGCCTTCGCCCGGATCCGCGGACTGGAACAACCGATCGTACACACGCACCTCGGCGTCGCACGCCTGCGGCGCCGACACCCAGTGGATCGTGCCCTTGACCCGTCGCGCCGCCGTGGATCCGCTGAGCGAGTCGGGGTCGTAGGTGCAGCGTAGTTCCGTCACGACGCCTGCGGCGTCCTTTACGGCGCGTTCGCACTTCAGAATGTAAGCGTAGCGGAGCCGGACTTCGCGGCCGGGCGAGAGGCGGAAGAACTTCTTTGGCGGGCTCTCCATGAAGTCATCGCGCTCGATGTAGATCTCCCGCGAGAATGGCAGCTTCCGGGTGCCGGCCGCCGGGTCCTCTGGATTGTTCACGGCTTCGACATGCTCGTCGCGGTCTTCGGGATAATTCTCGATCACGACCTTGATCGGCCGGACGACGGCGAGGGCGCGGCGGGCGCGGCGGTTCAGATCTTCGCGAACCGTATGCTCGAGCAGCGCGATGTCGACGAGATTCTCTTTCTTCGCCACACCGATGCGGGTGCAGAAATCGCGAATCGCTTCGGGCGTGAAGCCGAGTCGGCGGAAGCCCGCGATCGTGGGCATCCGCGGATCGTCCCAGCCGCTGACGATCCGTCGCTCGACGAGCCCGAGCAGCTTGCGCTTGCTCATCACCGTGTACGTCAGGTTGAGGCGCGCAAACTCGATCTGCTGCGGTCGCGAGGCCTGACGGGTATGCTCGATGACCCAGTCGTACAGCGGGCGGTGATCCTCGAATTCGAGCGTACAGAGCGAGTGCGTTACGCCTTCGATGGCGTCCGAGAGCGGGTGCGCGAAGTCGTAGGTCGGATAGATGCACCAGCGGTCGGCCGTGCGGTGATGGGCGGCATGCCGGATCCGGTACAGCGTTGGATCCCGCATGTTCATGTTGGGCGCCGCCATATCGATCTTCGCGCGCAGCACGTGGCCGCCGTCCGGAAAGACGCCCGCCCGCATTCGCCGGAAGAGGTCGAGGTTCTCCTCGACCTCCCGCGTGCGATGGGGGCTGTTTCGTCCGGCTTCGGTCAGCGTGCCGCGATAGTCGCGAATCTCATCAGCCGACAGGCTGTCGACGTACGCATGCCCGTCGCGGATCAGCTGTTCCGCATGCTGGTACAGCGACTCGAAGTAGTCGGACGCGTAAAACATCCGGTCGCCCCAATCGAAGCCGAGCCAGCGGACGTCCTCCCGGATCGAGTCGACGTACTCGAGGCCCTCCTTCGCCGGGTTCGTGTCGTCAAGACGGAGATTGCAGAGGCCGCCGAAGTCAGCGGCAGCGCCGAAGTTCAGGCAGATGGACTTCGCGTGGCCGATGTGCAGGCAGCCGTTTGGTTCGGGCGGGAATCGGGTAAGCACGCGTCCTCCGTGCTTGCCGGTACGCTGGTCTTCCGCGATGATGTCGCGGATGAAGTCGGTGGCCGGCGTTGCGGCCGTGCCGACGATTGGGTCCATCCTTGCATTATTTCAAATCCAGGCGCCCGAAACGCCAACTCCAAACACATATTGGAATTTATATGTTGGCGTTCGGAACGTCTAACCGGGAAGGGCGAGCCTGGGACGTCGAACTCGGAACGCGGCGCCCGGGATCCACTTGCGCCGTCAGGTAATGTCCGGCTCTTCCGCCGTGGCGCCGTCGGGCAGTCCCATGAGCCCGACCTGTCGCATGACCCGCGGCACGGTGTCGATCGGTTCGGCGGGTGACAGCTCCTCGGCGGTCGTGACCTTGAGCTCCTTCAGGCGCCGGGCGCTGACGAGCACGCGCGACTCGAACGACCCAGCCGCCTCGTTGTACGCCTGGACGGCGCCATCCAGCTTCTTGCGCACCTCGTCCAGGCGGTCGGCGAACGTGGCGAGCCGCTCGTAGAACTCTCTGCCGAGTCGCGCCACTTCGCGATAGTTCTCGGTCAGGACCTCCTGGCGCCACGAATGCGCCACCGTGGTCAGCAGCGCGATGAGCGTGATGGGGCTGGCCAGGAGCACCTGCTGCCGGAGGCCGTGCTCGATGAGCCCCAGGTCATGCTGCAACGCCGCGCTGAAGAGCATCTCGCCAGGCAGAAACATGACGACCATCTCGGGTGAGTCGCCCAGTGGCTCCCAGTAGGCTTTGCCTCCGAGCTTGTCCATGTGGTCACGCACCTGCCGCGCGTGCGCCTGCAGCCGGGCGGCGCGCGTGTCATCGTCGGCGGCTTCCTGCGCGTCAAGAAACGCCTCGAGCGGCGCTTTGGCGTCGACGACGATCTGCTTGCCGCCGGGCAGATGCACGATGAGGTCGGGGCGCAGCCGCCCGGTGTCGCCGGACAGGGAGGGCTGCTCGTCGAAGTCGCACCGCTGCAGCATGCCGGCGATCTCGACAACCCGCCGAAGCTGCATCTCGCCCCATCGCCCGCGGACGGCCGGCGTGCGTAGCGCACGCGACAGCACGTTGGTGGTCGTTCCAAGGGCCGCCACCTGTTCGGCAAGCCGGGCGTACGCGGCGACCCTCTCCCGCTCCGCTTCGGTCAGCCGCAGGTCCACGTTCTTGAGCGTCTCGGCAATCGGCTGCTGAAAGCCCGCAAACGAGGTCTTGGCGAGGTCCAGAAACGCCGTGCGGTTGTCTTTCAGTGCCTCGGCTGCGAGCGACTGGAAGGCATCGCGCAGCTTCTGGTCCGCCTTGTCGAGCAGGGCCCCCGTGGCGCCGAGCGCCTGCTTCTGGCGCGCGACTTCCTCGGTGAGCCACTTGTTGTCCTGCTTCGCGGCGGCCAGCTCCCCGGCCATCTCGGCCCGAGCTTCTGCCAACTGGCGCCGTGATCGCGATCGCGCAAGCGCTGTCGCGATGGCGGCAGCAACAAGGGCCACGATGGCGGGGACCAACAATTCCATGAGGCCTTGAATCGTAACAGGGTGACAGCCCTGCTCGCGCCCGGCATTTCGGATCGGGGCACTGAGTTGATACCATGTCGGGCTTGAGGATCCTGGGTCTCGTTCTGGTCCCGGTCGTCTGCGTCGCTGCCTGCGCGAATAATGTTCAGGCTCCCCCGCTTTCCGGCCGGGACGTCTTCCTCCCCTCTGACACGACGCTCATCCGCGGCCTGGTCGAGCCTCGGGCGACGCTCGAGGCGATGCTTCGGGAACACGGTGTTGCGGCCGACGTTGTGGGCACCGCGGTGAGGGCGGCCAGTGTGGTTTTTGACCTGCGGCGCCTCCGCTCCGCACAGCCGTTTCTGCTTGAACGAGCGCTCAATGGCGGGCTCCGCCATTTCGAGTACGAGATCGATGCCGATTCCTACCTGCGCGTGACCCCGATCGCCTCCGACGCGGAGGAGTTCCGCGCCGACGTGCTGCCGATCCCGAAGACGATGGAGCGCGGAGTCGCCGCAGGGACCATCGACACATCGACCCCGTCGTTGTTTCAGGCGATGGCGGCGACGGGAGAAAGCGCCGAGCTGACCTTGGCGCTGGCACAGGTCTTCGCCGGTGAGATCGACTTCAACAGTGAGGTGCGGCCGGGAGACCACTTCGCCGTCGCCTTCGAGCGGTTCGTCCGCGATGGCCGCCCGCCGACGTACGGGACGATCACCGCGGCGGAGTTCGACAACGATGGCCGCCGCATCCGCGCCGTGCGCTTCATCACGCCGGGCGGGGAAACGGACTACTTCGACGAGGAGGGGCGCTCGCTTCGACGCCTCTTCCTGCGGTCACCCTTGAAGTTCGAGCCGCGCGTCACGTCACGGTATGCACTTCGGCGTCTGCACCCCATACTGCAGACGACCCGGGCACACCGCGGCGTCGATTACGGCGCGCCCACCGGCGCTCCGGTGGTGGCGATCGGCAGCGGTACGGTCGTGTCGGCCACACGCGACAACGTGAACGGCCGCATGGTGCGTCTGCGGCACGCAAGCGGATACGACTCGTATTACCTGCACCTCTCCAGGTTCGCGGCCGGCATCCGGCGGGGGGTGCGCGTGGATCAGGGCGAGACGATAGGGGCGGTCGGATCGACCGGGCTCGCCACCGGGCCGCACCTCCATTACGGGCTGCGGAAGAACGGCACGTGGGTCGATCCGCTCCGCGAGCATCGGAACATGCCGCCCGGAGATCCGGTGCCCGCCGCTGCGATGGAGGCCTTCCGCGCCGCGCGGGATGAGGCGCTGGGGCAGCTTGAGGCGGCGGCGATGGACGACCACACGCTACCTGTTGTCGCAGCGGCGGAATAGCGAAATAGATATTGCGGGGGCCGACGGCGACGCCGGCGGCGACAGAGTGCCGCGCAGCGAGGGCCCACTACATTCCCTTCCCGGTATAATTGTTGGTTCCCATGGCCGTCGTTGCTCCGTTCCGTGCACTCCGACCGACGCCCCCGTCGGCATCCGCGGTTGCCGCTGTTCCCTACGACGTCGTGAGCACCGGCGAAGCACGCGCGCTGGCTGAGGGAAACCCGCTGAGCTTTCTCCACGTCTCGCGCGCGGAGATCGACCTTCCGCAAGAGACGAACCCGCATGCCGATGTCGTGTACGCGAAGGCCACGGATAATTTCGCGGCCTTGAAGAATCACGCGCCACTCGTCCTCGAGGAGACGCCGAGCCTCTACGTGTACCGCCTCCGCATGGGAGAGTACGCGCAGACCGGGATCGCGGGGTGCTTTTCGGTTGCCGAGTACGACGCCGACGTCATCAAGAAGCACGAGCGCACCCGGCGGGACAAGGAGGACGATCGGACGCGGCACATGATTGAGCTGCGCGCCCAGACGGGGCCGGTATTTCTGATCCACGGCGCCTCGCCTAAGGTAGCGGGGGTTGTTGCGCGCGCGACTGGCGGCGTCCCAGCTGGCGGCGCGGCTCGATGCGCGGAAACACCGCCGTTGTGTGATTTCACTGCGGTCGATGGCGTCGGGCACACGATCTGGCGGGTTGACGGGGAGGACCAGCGCGAGCTGGTCGCGGCGTTTGCAGCGATGCCAGCCTTGTACATTGCCGATGGCCACCACCGCGCGGCAAGCGCGGCGCGTGCCCGGCGGCACTTTCGGGGCGCCGGCGGCGAGGCCGGCGAGTGGGACAGGTTTCTTGCGGTCGCGTTCCCAAGCGATCAGGCGCGGATTCTTCCGTACAACCGGGTGGTGAAGAGTCTTGGCGCCCAGACGCCCGACTCGCTACTGTCAGCCTTGCGGCAACAGGTCACCGTGAAGACGGGACCTGCCACGCCGGAGCGGAAGGGCGACGTATCGATGTTCCTGGCGGGCGGGTGGCACACGATTGAGCTTGGGACACCGCCATCGAGCGCCGGCGCGGCGGAACAGCTCGATGTGAGCCGGCTCCAGGACCTCGTGCTCGCGCCGCTGCTCGGTATCGGCGACGTGCGCACCGATAGAAGCATCGACTTCGTCGGCGGCGCCCGCGGCGCCGCACACCTCGAAGCGCTCGTGTCTTCCGGACAGGCGGCCGTGGCCTTTTCCATGTATCCGGTGAGCGTCGCTGACCTGATGGCCATCTCCGACGCGGGCGGCATCATGCCCCCGAAATCGACCTGGTTCGAGCCCAAGCTCCGCGACGGCCTCCTCTCCCACGTGATCTAGGAGTACCCGATGCCCACGACCGCACGCGTACATAACTTTTCCGCAGGCCCCGCCGTTCTCCCGCTGCCCGTGCTCGAAGAGGCGCAGCGGGATCTGGTCTCCCTGCCCGGCATCGGCATGTCGGTGATGGAGATCAGCCACCGCTCAAAGACGTTCGAGGATCTCCTCGGTCGCGCCATCGAGGACATCCGCGCCCTCGCGGGCGTTCCGGCGCACTACAAGATCCTGATGCTGCAGGGGGGCGCCACGCTGCAGTTTTCGATGGTGCCGATGAACCTCCTTGCGGCGGGCGGCTCGGCCGACTACATCGACACCGGCTCGTGGTCCGGCAAGGCGATCAAGGAAGCGAAGAAGGTTGGGACGGTCAACGTCGCCGCCTCGACCAAGACGGACAACTACACGCGCATTCCCGCGCAGCACGAGCTGAAGCTGATGCCTGGCGCGGCCTACGCGCACATCACGACCAACAACACGATCGAGGGCACAGAGTGGAAGGCCCTGCCGGACGTGGGCGACGTGCCGCTCGTCGCCGATACCTCCTCCGATATGTTCAGCGGCCCGATCGACGTCAGCCGCTTCGGTCTGATGTACTCGGGTGCGCAGAAGAACCTGGGGCCTTCCGGCGTGACGCTCGTGATCGTCCGTGAAGACCTGCTCGCGCGGTCGTCAGACACGCTGCCGGTCATGCTCAACTACAAAGTGCATGCCGAGGGCAACTCGCTGTACAACACGCCCAACACGTTCGGTATCTATATCCTTGGGCTCACGGTGCGGTGGATACGCTCGCTTGGCGGGTTGCCGGCAATCGCCGCGATCAATCAGCGCAAAGCCGGAAAGATATACACGGAAATCGACCGCACCGGGTTCTACCGTGGCACCGCCAGGAAGGAGAACCGCTCCCTGATGAACGTCACCTTCCGCCTGGCCACCGAGGAACTCGAAAAGATGTTCGCCAAGGAATCGACGGCCGCGGGACTCGACGGGCTGAAGGGGCACCGCTCGGTGGGCGGCATGCGGGCCTCGATCTATAACGCGTTTCCCGAAGAAGGGGTCGACGCGCTGGTCCAGTTCATGCGCGAGTTCGAACGGGCGAGAGGATAGGACCAAGCAGGGAGACGGAGGTAACCATGTACGTGACGAACCGCGCATGGTAGGCTCTGGCTCGACGAAGGGAGCCCTCTATGCCGGTGTTCTCGATCACCTTCGACCTGATCAAGCGTAGGGACTATCAAACGCTGTGGGTTGAACTGGAACGCCTTGAAGCCCAACGCCTTCTACTCTCCCACTGGGGCGTCCACATGGCGGCTGATACGACTGCCACTGCGTTACGGGATCACCTCAGGTCCTACATCGACAAAGACGACGCACTTCTGATTGTCCAGATCGATGGGACTGAGTGGGCCAGTTGGAACACGCTGCACGCGGTTGGCACGCTGAGTGAATCTGACGATATGGCGAGCGCCTCGCGCCCGTCGTTGTCGGGTCCCACGTGGAGACCACCAGTCAACCAATAGAACTACTGTTCGTCGTTGTCTCGCTGGTTCTTCGGGATGTGGCGGGCCGGCCGGCGGCGTCGCCTGCGGCGGCGTCGCTGCGGCGGCGGCGATCCGGCCTCCGCAGTCCCCGCCTCGAGCGTGCCGGCCGCTTCGACGAAGCCCCGCCAGTGCTCCACCACTTCCGGCGCGGTCCCGTGGATGTCGAGCCAGGTCAGGGCTTCCTGGAAGGATCCACGGTGCGCCAATGCGCCCCGCGCGCGCGGGGACAGGTTCATGTCCCGCAGTCGCCGCTGCAGTCCCAGAATCTGACGGAGTCGCTCGACATCGCGTCGCGCCAGCGGCAGCATGCCGAGCGAGGACGCCGGCTCTTTCTTCAGCTCACCGCGCCGCACCGCCGGCGCGAGGGCACCGCCAGCGCCGGTACTGAGCGGCACGAGCAGTGACCCCAGCAACACCGCATTGGTGAGCGTGTCTGGAGTTGTTTCGAACCGCTTGCGGTAGGCGTCGAGGGCGGCCAGCGACCGCCACAGCGCATCACCGCATCCTTTCTGCAGCTGGTGGGCGATCGGATCGAGCAGGCGGCGCTCCGCCAGCAGGCGGAACGTCCGTTCGGACGCTCCCGCCCGGAGGACTTTGTAGAACTCCTCGATCAACCGGGCGGGGGCGCTTTTGGCGATCTCCCTGCGGTGTGCGGCGATGGCCGCGTCGATCGGCGGGTCGATCGAGAAATCGAGCCGCGCCGCCATCACCAGGGCCCGCAGCATGCGGACGGGATCTTCCTGAAAACGCTCCGCCGGGTCGCCGATGCAGCGGATCACCCGCGCCTGGAGGTCCCGTAGCCCCCCCGTGTAATCGATGATGGAAAACGAGCCGATGTCGTAGAAAAGGGCGTTCACGGTGAAGTCGCGCCGGAACGCGTCCTCCTCAGACGTGCCGAAGGTATTGTCGCGGTGGAGCACGCGATCGTGACCGCCGGTGGGAGGCCGATCCGCCGGGACGTCCCGGCTCGGCGGTCGGGAGTCGAGCGCCGCAAGCTCGTCGGCTGAGAGCTGCCGCCTGAACGTCGCAACCTCGAACGTTTTCGGCCCATAACGAATATGCGCGAGGCGGAACCGGCGACCGATGATCCAACAATTCCGGAAGAGCTTCTTGACCTGGTACGGATGGGCGGAGGTGCCGATATCGAAATCCTTCGGCCGACGTCCCAACAGCAGATCGCGGACGCTTCCGCCCACGAGGTACGCGAGGTAGCCGTTCTCGTGCAGCCGGTGCAACACCCGGAGTGCGTCGGGGTCGATCTGCTTGCGCGAGATCGTGTGCTCGGCGCGCGGCACGATCACCGGCTGACTCATTGGCGTGCATTGTACCAACTGGCGCCGGCGGCCAAGGTGACGCGATCGCCGCTATGTGCCTGGCCTTACCGCCGCTATCCTGCCCTCGTTCGGCGGCCGGCTCCGCCCGGCGGGAAATCAGCCGCCGCTCGTACCCTGTCGCCGCCGCCGCGAGTAGTCCCGACGTCGATCCCCTGCCAACGCGGCATACACCGGCACGGCTTATTCGCACGCCACGGATCGCGCAGGCGGAACTCGCGGCGAGGAATCGCTCCGGCCGATTTCCGGCTTCGCCGTGATACGCCGGGCTCCGAACGGCCGCCAGACGAGGGCAGGCCAGCGGCGGTTGGAGCGCGCCCGAACGCGGGTCGCCAGCACACTCCTCCAATTTCTAGACGTGGGAATCCTGGCAGATTGGGCCGACAGCCCGGCGTTGCGTCCCTGCTAGGTCTCCTCGTTGTATTTGGGTGCGTGGGTTCTTTTCCATTCGCCAGTGCCTGGATCAAACACCCGGCAGAAACCAGTAAAGAGGTCATTACCCATGCTCTTGTAGTCGATTCGCCCATAAAGAAAGAGCGGCAAATTGCCAGCTTGGATGGCCGACAACTCGGTTGGGCTAATCTGGCGCGTCAATTTGAAGCCGAGCGGCTGTCTGCTCTCTCCGGTGTAGAGCGCGAAGTCCAGCACCGACCAATCCATGTGGTTTGGATAAGCAGGCTCAGGCGGCAGGGTACCGGCGTGGAGAACCATGCAAGCCTGAACAAGCCTAGCTGGCTTTCCACTCCAATTTCGAGCGGAGAAATGCCCTCGCAGTTCAGCCTTGGCTTGGAGCGTGCCATCTATGCCGATATGGGTCACGCCGACTCTCGACCTTTGGGCCAGGTATAGCGATAGCTTAGCATTCTCGATCAGGGCGACGTTGGCTTTAGCCGTTTCCTGCCTTTCAACCCTAGTACCTTGCCGCAGTGGTTTTGATCGGTTGCAACGAGGGTAGTTCCTCTGCCGACAACAACAGCTTGATCGTCCGGGGTTGGCGTGGAACCCGACTGATCAGACCGCGCCGCTCAAGCTCGACGATCATGTGGTGGACGGCCGGGGGCGTGACCTGAAAGAACCGTTGGAAGTCCGCTTCGGCCGGTGGCGTTCGGTGAAGGAGCGTGTACGTGTAGAGGAAGGCTAGGTACTGGCCCTGCTTCTGGGTGAATCTCGGTGATGAACGGCTGGACACGGGATCGGGAAGGTGATCCAAGATGTCCATGCACATACGCTATCGCATCACGCTGACCTACGATGAACAGCAACAGCTTCAGGCGCTTGTGAGCGGCGGCCAGGGGGCGGTTCGCAAGATCAAGCGGGCGCAGATTCTCCTCGCCGCGGACGCCACATCCACCGACGAGATGATCGCGCTCAACGTTGGTGTCGGCACGTCGACCGTGTACCGGACCAAGCAACGCTTCGTCGAGGAAGGACTGGACCGAGCGCTCCGCGAAGTGCCCCGTCCCGGCGCGCCGCGCAAGCTCGGCGCCAGCGATGAAGCCCTCCTGGTCGCGGTCGCTTGCTCACATCCACCCTCCGGGCGTGCGCGATGGACACTGGATCTCCTGGCCCGCGAGATGGTGCGACTCACCTCGCACGAGGCCCTGTCGGGCGACACGGTGGGTCGCCGGCTTGCCGAGATGGCGCTGAAGCCGTGGCAGGAGAAGATGTGGTGCATTCCGACGGTCAACGCCGAGTACGTGGCGCGAATGGAAGACGTCCTCGATCTCTACGCCGAGCCGCCGGATCCGCGGCGACCGGTCGTCGGCTTCGATGAAACACCCCGGCAACTGATCGGCGAAGCGCGTGTCCCGATTCGGGCCAAGCCCGGGAAGCCCAGACGAGTCGACTACGAGTACGTGCGCAACGGCACGGCGAATGTCTTCATGTTCGTAGACGTGAATCGCCCCTGGCGACATGCCAAGGTCACCGACCAACGCACGTGCGTCGACTTCGCAGAGTGCATGCGCGATCTCGTCGATGAGCACTACCCGGAGGCCGAACGGATCCGTGTGGTGCTCGACAATCTTTCGGCACATTCAGCGGCAGCGCTCTACCACGCCTTCGATCCCGCCGAGGCACGACGGATTCTCCGTCGGCTCGAGTTTCACTTCACGCCGAAACACGCCAGCTGGCTCAACATGGTCGAGATCGAAATCGGCGTGATGGTCAAGCAGTGCCTCGATCGTCGGATCCCTGCCAAGGCGATCCTCATCAAGGAGATCGCGGCATGGGAGCAACGGCGCAATGACGAGAAGGCGCGCATCCACTGGATGTTTACAGTCGACCGTGCTCGCGAAAAGCTCGGCCGTGTGTATCCGCAACCCGCTGGTCGGGCCAAAGCCGCCGCGTGAACCGGTCAGATCCACTGCGGCGAGGTACTAGCGGCTTCGTTGGTTTCCCTGGTAAGCCGAAGGGCCTCTCCAGTCTGAGCAGTCTGAGTCTTGAATTGTCTAAAGGCCGTAAAGGCCAGCCAGATCGTGGCTATAGCAATGACGGCGGTCAGCCCAAGCGCCCCCCAATCGGCCGCAGAGGGTTCGCTATCGCCGTGTTGGCTGTAGGTGGGATTGTTATTTACAACCGTGGTCGCGTCGCGTGGTGCCACGGGCGCCGGCGGTTGGGGAACGCCTTGTGTATTGGGGGTCTGCGCCTGCTCGGGACTGCCCTGTTCACTTGGGGTTGGTTCGTGTGATTGAGCGAATGCACCGCCGACCGATGCTAAGAGTAACAGCGCAATCAGGCGCATTATCATGGGGGGACTATGGACCGTCCGACAAAGGAATAACTGCCAGCTCCCGCCTACTTGACAATGCCGTCCTGACCAATCGCCGCCTGTTTCGCGAGCTCCCCGGTCGTCAGCATGCTGGTCTTCGCGCTCACATACACACTGTAAACCCTACTCCGGAGTCAAAAGCTGGCGTTTCCTCGCCTGATGGGCGCGTCCCAGATGTCCTACAGCGTTGCTACACAACGATTACGGCACCGGTCAGGGATGGCAAGTAGGACGCGAGTTCAACCACTCTTTCCCGCTGACCATTTTGTGGCCATACCCATCGCCGCTGGCCTGCTCTCGTTTGGCGGCCGTTCGGAGCCCGGCGTATCGCGGCGAAGCCGGAAATCGGCCGGAGCGATTCCTCGCCGCGAGTTCGCTCTGCGCGATCCGTGGCGTGCGAATGAGCGTTGCTGGTGTATGCCGCGATGGCAGGCGTTCGACGTAGGTACTACTCGCGGCGGGAGCGACAGGGTTCGAGCGGCGGCTGATTTCCCGCCGGGCGGAGCCGGACGCCAGGCGAGGGCAGGGTGGCGGTGGTGGGTTGTGGCTGCGCTCTGTGCCCTACGGTTTCGCGTCCCGCCAGTTCTCCCCGACTCCCACGTCGACCGAGAGTGGGGCGGCCAGCGGGGCGACCCCCTCCATCCGCTCGCGCACGAGTTCAGCGGCTGACGCCGCTTCTGCCTTTGGGCCTTCGAACAGCAGTTCGTCGTGCACGGTCAGGATCATGCGCGTGGCAAAGCCGCGCTGTGGCAGCTCACGGTGCAGATCGATCATCGCCTTCTTGAGAATGTCCGCGGCGGTGCCCTGAATGGGCATGTTGACGGCGACGCGCTCGGCCGCCGCGCGGACCTGGCCGTTGCGGCTGTTCAACTCCGGCACGAGCCTGCGCCGTCCAAACAGCGTCTTCACGACACCCGTCTCGCGCGCCTGAGCCAGCGTCCTGTCGATAAACCCCTGCACCCGTGGGAATCCCGCGAAGTAGGCGTCGATGAACGCCTGGGCGGCCTCATTGGTGACGCCGATATCCCTGGCCAGCGTGAAGGCCGTCTTTCCGTACAGGAGCGCGTAATTGATGATCTTCGCGCGCCGCCGCAGTTCGTGGGCATCGAGCCCGCTCGTCGCGCCGAACACGCTCATCGCTGTCCGGTCGTGGATATCCTCGCCGGCCCGGAACGCGTCGATAAGGGCCTCCTCCTCCGCCAGATGAGCCAGCACCCGCAGTTCGATCTGCGAGTAGTCAGCCGAAATCAAGACGTTGTCGGGCGCGGCGACGAACGCCCGCCGGATCTGCCGTCCCAGCTCGGTGCGGATGGGGATGTTCTGGAGATTGGGGTCGGAACTGCTGAGCCGGCCGGTCGCGGCCACGGCCTGGTTGAAGGTGGTATGCACGCGCCCGGTGTCGGGGTGCACAAGCTGGGGGAGCGCGTCGAGGTACGTGCTCTTCAGCTTGTGGAGGCCGCGCCATTCGAGAATGAGCCTCGGCAGTTCATGAACGAGCGCCAACTCCTCGAGAACTTCGACCGCAGTGGATGCCGAGCGCGTCTTGCCGGTCTTCTTCAGCGTCGGGAGCTGCAGCTTGTCGAACAGAATCTCCCCGAGCTGCTTTGGTGAGTTGACATTGAACTCCTGCCCCGCCAGCTCGAAGATCCGCGTGGTATGGCGGGCCAGCTCGCTTTCGATGTGCCGAGATTGTGCGGCCAGTGCAGGGCCGTCGACACGGATACCGGCGCGCTCGATGTCAGCAAGCACCGGAGCCAGCGGCATCTCGAGCTGGCGAAAGATGTCGTCCAGTCGATCGGAAACGAGGAGCGGCGCGAGCCGGTTCGAAAGCTGCAGGGCCAGGTCCGCTCGCTCCCCCGCAAAATTGAGCACGTCTGCGGGCGTCATACGCGAGAACGACAGCGCCTTGGCGCCGCGGCCGCAGACATCTTCTTCGGTGAGCGCCTTGTAGCCGAGGTGCTCGAGCGCGGCTTCCTCGAGCCCATGGCCAGAGCGGGCCGCGTCGAGCACGTAGCTCGCCATCATCGAGTCGAACGCCAGCCCCCGGAGCGCGATACCGTACGCCTCCAGCACCACGGCGTCGAATTTCAGATCGTGGCCAATCTTACGGACCGCCCCGTCTTCGAGCAGGGGCTTCAGGCGGTCGAGCGCAGGCCCGCGCGCCACCTGCGCTGCGGTCGGGCCGCCCAGCAGGTCCCCGATGCTCACTGCTCCCTTGTGTGCACCCTCGTGGCCGAGGGGGACGTACCGTGCACGCCGATCGGCGGTGGAAAACGCGATGCCGATGATCGCCGCACGCATCGCCGTCCGTCGATCTGGAATGACATGCAGGGCGAATTCGCCGGCCGCGCGCAGCTCCGCGATCAGGGCGTCGAGTTCCGGAAGCGAGGCCACCAGCGCATAGTCCTTCTGGATGGTCTCCGCGGTAGGCGCGAATTCGTTCATCAGCGAGCGGAACGCGAGCCGCGAGAACAGCTCGTAACATCGCTCTCGCGAGGCGCCCTGGTACCGAAGCGACTCGAACTCGAAGTCGAGCGGCACGTCGCGGCGGATGGTCACCAGCTGACGGCTGCGCAGCGCGTCCGCGCGGTGCGCGAGCAGCGATTCCCGATAGGTCTTCTTCGTCAGCTCGCCAGCCCGATCGAGCAGGGCGTCAAGGCTTCCGTACGTGGTGATGAGATCGACGGCCCCTTTCTTTCCAACTCCAGGCACGCCGGAGACGTTGTCGCTCGTATCTCCCATGAGCGACAGCACGTCCACCACATGCGAGGGGACGACACCGAATTTCTCAGCGACCGCAGCGTCGTCGTACCACACGCCATCCTCGCGAGGGTCGTAGACGCGGATCCCGTCGTGAACGAGCTGGAAAAAGTCCTTGTCGATCGAGACGATGGCCACTTGGAAACCGGCGTCGGCGGCACGCGTCGCCATCGTGCCGATGACGTCGTCGGCCTCATAGCCAGGCGCGGTGACGATCGGAACGCCGAGCGCTTCGCATGCTTCGTGGACCGAGGCGATCTGCTCGGCGAGATCGTCCGGCATGGCCGCGCGATTGGCCTTGTAGTCCGTGACCAGCGCGTCCCTGAACGTGGGTCCGGCGAGATCGAACGAAGCGGCGATGTAGGCGGGGCGATGATCGTTGATCAGCTTCCGCAGCATCGTCACGAACAGGTAGACGGCGTGCGTGGCCTGCCCTTCCTGGTTCGATAGCCCTTTCCCTCGGAACGCGTGATAGGCGCGGTACATCTGGGAACTGCCGTCGATCAGGAAGAGGGTGGGAGGCGGCATGACTGGAGAGTGGCGCCCGTAAGGATATCATCGGGCTTCGTGACGTCCGGTGGCGACATAACGGAACCCACGGCGCCGACGCGACGGGACGCGGCAGTTGGCCGCGCCCCGCCGTGCCGATTCACAGCCGCTCACAGCTGTTCGAGATCGGCTTTCGCTTCGGCGTCCGTCTTCAGATCGTTCGTCAATGAAAAGGCAGTGAACGAGCTCGCGATCGACCGCGCCAGCACCCGGTCGATGTTGTTGTTCACGACGCCGTCGAGTGTGACGTGGCCGTTCTCCACGATGATGTGGACGGGCGGGTTCACCATCGCCCCGTATCTCCAGAAGTTCGAGTTGCCGTAGATCGCCCGCGCGATCTGGAATCGCAGATCGTCGTCGAATTGAGACACCGGAAGAACGGTGACCTCGTTTCGCACGTCGTCGACACCCTCGACGCCGGCAACCCGCCGCGCGATGTCCTTGCTCTTGTACGGCATGGTGACCCTTCCGCTGAGCGTCACCACGCCTTCGTGCACCTGTGCGTGGACACTGTCGAAGATTGTGAACTGGGGATATCGCAGAACCTGCCGCGACACGTCGCGGAAGATAGCGAGATTTTCGCGCTCCGCCGCCCAGGCTGGTGCGCTCATTGCCAGCATCACGATGACCGTAGCAAGAATTCTAGACATCGCTCTACCTCCTTAGCTTCTGTGTTCTTGGGGTCTCGCCCCTGCCCCAAGGTGAGGCAAGAACGTTGCCAGCGCTGGACGACGCACCAGGGCCAGTTTCTGGCCGAATACGGACGGTTGCGGCGGCGTGTCCCCTTTAGCGAACGCTCAGAGGATGAGCATGGTCCCGATCCCCGCGGCGATGAGCAGGATTTGCCGCATCGAGGACGCATCGGTGCGGCCGCGGTGGAGCCCGGGAATCAGGTCCGCCATCGCGACGTACAGGAAACTGGCCGCTGCCATCGCCAGAAAGTAGGGAAGCATTCGCGGCACCATTTCGAACGCCATCAAGGCCGCGACGGCGCCAACAGCACTCGCTGCCGAGGAGAGGACGTTCAGAAACAGCGCCCTGCCGCGCGAATAGCCCGCATTCAGGAGGATCGCGAAGTCGCCGACCTCCTGAGGGATTTCGTGGGCCGCCACAGCCACGGCAGTGCTGATGCCAAGCGGTATCGACGTGATCACGGCGGCTGCGACAACGGCGCCGTCCACGAAATTGTGAAAAGCGTCGCCAATCAGCACCGGAAACACGCTGCTCTCGTGCACTTCGCAGTCATGGATGTGGCAGTGGCGCCAGAGGACGAGCTTCTCGAGGACAAAGAACAGCAGGATGCCAAGGAGCAACGTGGTGAAGACGCGCCGTGCCGGGAGCTGCTCAAGACTGGTGGGCAACAGCGCGAGCATCGACACACCGAGCAACGCGCCGACCGCGTAGCTGACGAGCCAGGGGATCAGCTTCGCACGGGCTGAATCGCTGATGAGGAGAACCCCCGAGGCAACGAGCAGACCGCCGAACCCGCCGATCAGGCTCAGGCCGATCGCGATGAGAAATATCGACACCGACAGCGATTATGACGCGATATACCCACGCCGCGCGCGCACTGTCAGCCCGCGGCCCTTCACTTCCACACGAATCCCGTGCCAGCGGCCGTCCTTTTCTCCAGGACTCAGGTAGCCCAGGAAGTACTGTTTGCTCAATTCGTCGGCGATCCCGGCCGTCGCGCTATCGAGATCGCGGAAGCCGCGGATAATCTCGGTGCGGCCTCCCGTGTCATCCGTGATCTGACGCAGGGCGTCGGCGTTCACACGCTCCGTGGTCGGTACGCGCGAGCCGCCTCCTCCGATAATGGGCGGCGGGAGGCGACGCCGGGGGTCTCGGCCCGGAAACGGAAACGGTGTCGGAATGGGAAGTCGGATTCTCGGACCGGACCGGACGGTCACCGCCGTGCCGTCGACGCCGAGCGCGTACACCATTACCTCGCTCTCTCGAATGAGCGGCCGCAGTTCCCCGACCGAGAGGCGGCTGTTGGTGTCGTTCCCGTCGGAGATGACCAGGAGGGCTTTCTTCGGATGGCGGCCGACGCCGGCCGGCGGCAGGGCCCTGGCAATCGCGTCGTACATCGCCGTGCCCCCTGCGGGCGTCACGCGCACAACCGCTCGGCTGATGGCGCGTCGGTCCGTCGTCCACTCCTGAACGAGGCGCGGCCGGTTGGCGAACTCAAGGAAGAAGAGCTCATCGTCTTCACCGAGCAGATCGTAGATGAACCGGTCGATCGCGGACCGAGCGGCGGACATCTTGTCTCGGGTCATGCTGCCGCTGGCGTCGAGCAGATGCCAAGGCTCACGGGCACTCGGTCGTTGCTGAAGTACGTGACGTCCTGCCGTACGTCGTCCTCGAATACGGTGAAGTCTTCCTTGCGAAGTCCCGAGACGAACCGGCCATCGTCGTCGGTCACCGTGGCGGTCACGTTGATCAGTTCCACGCCGCCGCGGAAGCTGACTCCCTCCTGGGTGCGGGCGCCGGGCGTCGCGGCGGCGGCAACGGCCAGCAGCGCGGCGAGAAACGGACGGGGCTGCGTTCGCATCATTCAGGCCTCCGGTCAGGTGGGCTTCGAAGCGTGAGGCAAAAGCCCTGCCTGAGGGTTGTCGGCGGATCAGGCCACTTTAACCGCGCGAGCGGCAGGCGTGGCCATTCCGGGAGACGCGCACTGTCCCCTACTTGAGCCCCTCCGTGAACCGGTAGCCTTCACGCTCGGCGAGCGGGCGGGCGGCGCGGAAGCCGGCGGCGCCCAGCGCGCCCGCAGCGGCGTCAGGGCGCGGCGGCGGCTGTCGGCTGTGAAACCATGCCCCGATTCCCCGGCGCGGACTTCCTTCAACGACAAGGATCCGTCCTCCCGTGCGCAGGACGCGGTGACCCTCGCGCAGCATCGCGACAGCCGCGGCGTCTTCGAGCGGTGGGAGTGCGCCGGCCGCAGCGTGCAGGACGATCACGTCGAAGGAACCACCCGGGAATGGCACCGAGTCGAGCGGCGTCACCTGCACGTCAACGAGGACGCCGGCCGTCGCCGCTGCGGCGTGTGCCGTCGCTGCCGCGCGGTCGTCGGTCACCACGATGGCCGCCTGACCGCTCAATCCAACCTTCGCAGCGATGGCGCCGGCGAGTGATGGATCATCGATCCCAATCTGCAACGCCCGTTCGCCCATGCGCACGCCACTCATCGCCACGGGAAGCCGTTCCAGGTTCGACTTGCGGATAAAAAACATTGAATTGCCACATGATATAGTCGCCGGTCGTGACTCCACCACTTCAAATTGTGCCCGCGCGCGGCAAGCTTGGCGTGCTGCTCGTGGGTCTTGGCGCGGTCAGTACCACGACGATCGCCGGCGTCTGTGCGATCCGCAAGGGACTGGCCGTGCCAATCGGTTCGCTGACGCAGATGGGGACGATCCGGCTTGGCAAGCGTACTGAGGCACGCGCCCCCCGCATCAAGGACTTCGTGCCGCTGGCCGAGCTCAACGACATCGTTTTCGGCGGGTGGGATATTTTCGAGGAGGATTGCTACGCCGCGGCCCGGACGGCCGGCGTGCTGGAACCGTCGCAACTGGAGCAGATGCGCGGGGAACTGGAAGCGATCCGGCCGATGTCCGCAGTGTTCGACCAGCGCTACGTCAAGCGACTTGATGGCCCGAACGTCAAGAGGGGCCAGACGAAGCGCGATCTCGCGGAGCAGGTTGTTGCCGACATCCGGACGTTCAAGGAGAAACATGGCTGCGATCGCCTGGTGATGGTCTGGTGCGGCAGCACCGAGGTCTACATGAAACAGACGGCCGCGCACGCGACCGTCGCGTCTTTCGAGAAGGCACTCGAACAAAACGACGAGGCGATCCCTTCGAGCATGGTGTACGCATACTCCGCCATCCGAGAGGGGATTCCATTCGCGAACGCGGCTCCCAACCTGACCGCCGACATCCCCGCCATGCTGGAACTGGCGGCCCGTACTGCGACGCCGGTCGCCGGCAACGACATGAAGACGGGGCAGACGCTGATCAAGACGATTATCGCGCCAGGGCTCAAGGCGCGACTGCTCGGCGTGAAGGGCTGGTACTCCACGAACATTCTCGGCAACCGGGACGGCGAAGTCCTGGACGATCCGGAGTCGTTCAAGACGAAGGAAGAGAGCAAGAAGTCAGCGCTCGATTACATCTTTCAGCCGCAACTCTACCCGGAGCTGTACAAGGATCTCTGCCACGTCGTTCGCATCAACTACTACCCGCCCAGGGGCGATAACAAGGAGGGGTGGGACAACATCGATCTCGTCGGGTGGCTCGGCTATCCGATGCAGCTGAAGATCAACTTCCTGTGCCGGGACAGCATCCTCGCCGCGCCGATCGTCCTCGACTCAGCGCTGTTTCTGGATCTGGGCAAGCGGGCGGGGATGTCCGGAATTCAGGAGTGGCTCTCCTTCTATTTCAAGGCGCCTATGCACGCCCCCGAGGTCTATCCGGAGCATGACCTGTTCATCCAGTTGATGAAGTTGAAGAACACGCTGCGCTTCATGCAGGGTGAGGAACTCATCACGCACCTCGGCCGCGAGTATTACGCCTAAAGCGCTTTTCATGACCGTGTGGCGGCCGCGTACCCGCAGTGCCGAACATAGTTGCGGCATTCGTCAGGGCTGAAGTGCGCCAAGCACTCGCCGAGGAACGGCCAGAGCGTCTCGGTGCTGCGACAGCGAGCGGTGCGAACGAGGGCCTTGAGCTTCGCGAAGCAGAGCTCGATGGGATTGAGGTCCGGGCTGTAGGGTGGCAAGTACCAGAGGGTGGCCCCGGCGGCCTGGATGGCGCGTTGGATGCCGGCGACCTTGTGGGCCCCGAGATTGTCGGCAATGACGATGTCGCCGGGCTGCAGGGTCGGCACCAGGATCTGTTCGATGTAGGCGCGGAAGCTCTCGCCATCGATCGCGCCGTCGAAGACCCCCGGTGCGGTCAGCCCCGTGACCCGCAACGCGGCGAGAAACGTGCTGGTCTGCCAGCGCCCGCAGGGGGCGTGGTCGTGGACGCGCGCGCCGCGCGGTGCCCGGCCGTACCGCCGAAGCAGATTGGTGGTGCTGCCGGTTTCGTCCAGAAACACGAGGTGGGCGACATCCCAGGTCGGCGCCGCCGCGTGCCACGCGACCCGCGCGGCCGCGACGTCAGGCCGATCGTGTTCGGACGGGCGGACCGTTTTTTTTAACGGTCAGGCCGAGGGCCCGCACGGCGCGCCAGACCGTCGGCACACTCGCGGGCGTGGCGAAGGCGTCCTTCAGCTCAGCCAGCGTGCGATCCGGGTGCGCCGCAATCAGCGCGGCCAAGGTGTGTAGGTGCGGCTCAAGCATGCAGCGCCGTCCATGTCGCTGGACGCGAGGCGCCACCTCGCCCGTGTCGCGCCGCCGCTGTTTCAGTAGCCGCACCCACGACCCGCTCACGCGGTACTTCGCCGCCACCTCGGCCGCCGTCATCCCGGCATCGCTGTCGAGGAGCGCCCGCTCTCGCAGATCCATCGAATAGGCACGCATCGGGCCTCCTGCATCGGTGCGCGCAGAAGTACCACGACCGCCCCAGGTAGTACAAGGCCTATTTGAAAAGCGCTTTAGATCGCCACCGCGCCCACTCCCAGCCATCGACCCAGGGCCCAGAGACCAGGCCAGTGCCCAGACGTCCGACGACCAACCGTTCAGTCGAGCGACGGTCCCTCGCGTGTCTGGACCGGCCGCCCGAGGATGGCGTCGGCGTGCTCAACACGATTGGGGCCTGCTTTCTTCGCGCGGGCCACCGCTTCCTCCGCTTCCAGCAGCAGTTGATCCGCTTGCACGCTCCGGTCCACCGACTCTGCCGCCAGCACGCCTACCGAGACCGTCACCGGAAACTGCTCGTCAGAGCGGTAACCGCGCAGCTGTAGCCGTTCTCCGACCATGATCCGCAAGCGATTGGCAAGACGCTGGGCGTCCGCGCGCTGCGTCTCCGGCATGAGCACGGCAAACGTACCCCCAGATGACCGCGCCACCCAGTCCGTTTCGCGGAAGAAACTGTGCACCACGACGCCAACGCGCTCGATGACGAAATCGCCGGCGCCGTGGCCGTGCATGGCGTTGATCTCGGTCAGGCGATCGACGTCGATGAGCATCAACGCGAACGGGTGGCCGAAGCGTTCAGCTCGCTGAATCTCTCTTCCAACCGCGGCAAGAAAGACTGCTCTGGTGTGAAGCGCAGTCAGCGAGTCGGTGATCCCCGAGCTGCCTTGGGCGCACGTCTCGGACAACGTGGCGCACACGTCAAACGACGCGCGGCGCAGTATTTGTTCGACGACGGTCCATGGTTCGGAGGTCGCGTCGAACGATTCGTCGACCGCGAGTTCACCAATGGCGGACCGTTCCACCAGATACACCACGCTGAAGAGCGTCCGGACATCGATGTCCGTTTCCGCCAACACTTGTCCCAGGCCCGTGGCTGCCGCGCCGCGGGAGTCGAGGGTGCCTTCGCGCACGGCGCGCGTGACGAGCTCGCAGATCATGCCGACAAGGCGGGCGCGAACGGTGAGGGCGACGCTCTCCATCACCGCGAACGCGGAGACGGTGACCACGTCGCTGGCGATCGCGTCCGCGCGCCCTTTCAGGCAGCGCGCGACGAGCGCACGCAGTTCCGCCCCGTGCCGCGCGTCGTTGGTATCTGTTCCTGGAACGCCCACCACCATGGATGATCGTAACTCCAGCGGACCTATCGGATGTTTACGTTAACAGCGGTCTGCACAGGCTTGCACGGTATTGCCTGGCCATGAAGTTCGTATCGGCTACCTTCAAGGGCCAGTTAGAGGCTACCCTAAGAGCCTGTAAGGAAATAACTGCTTGCACTGTTGATCGGCGAGTAGTACGCTGCGCCCGTGGAGGTGGCCACCCTGCGGGCAAAGCATGCAGCGCTGGCGCCCGTGCTCACGGAGCGATCGCGCCGGGTGTGGGCGGCGACTGAGGCCCAGGCGATCGGTTATGGCGGCACGGCGCTGGTCGCCCGAGCCACGGGTATCGCGACATCGACCATCCAGCGCGGTTTGCGTGAATTGACGGCGGACGAGCCGCTCGCGGGCGGCCGGACGCGAAGGGCGGGCGGCGGCCGCAAGCGCGCGATCGATCTCGACGCGACGCTGCTGCGCGATTTGGATGCGTTGGTTGAGCCGACCGCCCCCGGCGATCCCGACTCGCCGCTGCGGTGGACGTGCCAGAGCGCACGGACGTTGGCGGTGGCGCTCGACGGTCTGGGCCACCGCGTCAGCCACACGGTGGTCGCCGAGTTGTTGCACGGACTGGGCTACAGCCTGCAGGGCAACGCCAAGACTCGTGAGGGCCGCCAGCATGTCGATCGGGACGCGCAGTTTCGGTACATCGCCCGGCGCGTGCGACGCGCGCAACGGCAACAGCAGCCGACGATTTCGGTGGACACCAAGAAGAAGGAGCTGGTCGGCGCGTTCAAGAACGCGGGCCGCACCTGGCGCCCGGCGAAGACGCCGCAGCGGGTACAGGTCCACGACTTCGTGATCCCGGCCACCGCCACCACGGGCGGGAAGGCCATTCCGTATGGCATCTACGATCTGCATCGCAACGAAGGCTGGGTGCGTGTCGGGATCGATCACGACACCGCGAGCTTCGCGGTACGGTCGATCCAGCGTTGGTGGCAGCACATGGGTCGCCCGGCGTATCGACAAGCCCAGTCGCTGTTGATCACGGCGGATGCAGGCGGGAGCAACGGGACGCGCCTCCGGTTGTGGAAGTGGGAACTGCAGCGTCTGGCCAATCGGACGGGCTTGGTGATCACGGTCTGTCACTTTCCGCCGGGTACGAGCAAGTGGAACAAGATCGAGCATCGGGTGTTCTCGCACATCGCGATGAATTGGCGCGGCACCCCACTCGTCGACTTGGCCACGATCGTGAGCCTCATTGGCTCGACGCACAGTCGGTCCGGACTCCGCGTTCGGTCGGAACTCGACCGCGGCCAATACCCGGGTGGCATCACCGTCACCGATGCGCAGCTGGCGACGGTACGCCTCGAGCGGCATCGCTTTCACGGCGACTGGAACTACACGATCCATCCCGCTGCTCCGAGAACACAAAAGTCAGTAATTGTCTGACAAGCCCTAAGCACCGAGCTCGCCGACTACAGCGTCCTGCAGTCGAGAACCGCGTTCACGCCCACCTTCAGCACCTCGTTCGAGCAGCGGTCGCAGACCTCGGCCGGGACGAGCCAGCTTGCCGGCGGTGCCCAGGTGGTCACCGACAACACGTCGTACCAGTCGGGCATTACTCAGCTGCTTTCGTGGGGCGGCCGAGTGTCGCTCGATTTCACGAACGGCCGGAACGCGAGCAACAACGTCTTCTCGACGATCAACCCGCGCTTTTCATCGTCGATCGCGGCGAGCATCACTCAGCCGTTGCTCCGCGGCTTCGCCATCGATGCCACGCGGGGACAGATCGAGCAGGCTGAGATCGGACGGGAGGTCGCAGACGTTCGACTCGACCGCCAACAGGCCACGACGCTCGCCGCCGTTCGGCGGGCGTACTGGGAGCTGGTCTATGCGGCCGACGCGCTCGAGAACGCCCTCCGGTCGGAGGCGTTGGCGCAACAGCAGCTCGAGGAAAATCGTCTGCGGGCGGAGATCGGCGCACTGGCGCAGATTGACGTGCTGCAGTCGGAAGCGGAGGTGGCGACCCGGGTGCAGGCCAGCGTGCAGGCGGACGGCACCTGGCGCACCGCGATGGTCACGCTGAAGCAGCTGATCGTCGCCGACACGCAGGACCCGATCTGGGACGCCGAGGTGGTGCCGGTGGACCGCCCGGCGCCTGGTCCGCAACCGATCGACGTCGGCACGGCCATCCGGTCGGCCCTTTCGAATCGTACCGACATCCAGGAAGCGCAGCGCGATCGGGAGAGCGCGGACCTCTCCCTGCAGCTGGCGGAGAACGAGAGGCTGTGGGGGGTGGACCTCGTCGCCGCATACACCGCTACCGGTATCGGCGGCCCCACCCTGCTCCGCGACAGCTCCAGCCTCGGCAGCACAGCGATCGGCACCGTGCCGGGCAGCTATATGGATGCGCTAGCGTCGGTCGCGGGTCTGGACTTTCCGACCTGGAGCGTGGGACTAAACGTCAGCGTGCCGCTCGGAACGAGCCGGGCCGATGCCGATGCGGCCAGCGCCAGAGTGCAGCAGCGGTTGGTTGACAGCCGTGTCCAGACGCTGGAGTTGCAGGTGGCGGCCGACATCACGCGAGCCGGCGAACTCGTGCGCAGCACGGAACAGCAGGTGCAGGCGGCCGCCGTCGCGCTGGAGCTGGCAGCCCGGCGGCTCGAGGCCGAGGACGCCCGCCTGGATGTGGGTCTCTCCACGACGTTCCTGGTGCTGCAGGCGCAGCGCGATCTTGCGGCAGCCGAGACCAGCGAGCTGCAGGCCGCGCTCGACCACCGGATGGCGCTCGTGGACTTCGAGCTGGCGCAGGTGGCGCCGTGAGCAGCGGGTCCCCTCGTACGTTCCTCGGCCGCTTCACAAGCCGTACAGCGGCGCGCGTCATGTTCTGTTCCTACTGGCGCGGCAGGCTGACGTTGATCGGCGTGGTCTGCCCGGCGCGCACGTCGATCTGCGCCGTGTAGCCACGGTAGCCGTCCCTGCGCACTTCGATGCGGTGCGGCCCAGGCGCAATCTGGAGGACGAGCGCTTCGTCATCCCCCGGCCCCTCCCACCGCTCGCCGTCGATCAGCACATCGGCGTCGGCCGGTTGCACGCGGATCGCGATCTCGCCGAACGAGACGTCAAGAGCGGCACCACCGCCGCTGGCGGCCGGGGTGGACAGTTCCGGCAACGGCTGCGGCCCCGTCGCGACCGGCCGCGGCTCCGGCGGGTCGGTCGGTGCGAGCGGCACCATCACATGCTTCAGGCTGAGCGTCCGGTCCGGCTGCAGCAGGAGTTGTTGCGTCACGGTCCGGTGGCCGGGCAGGTACAGCGTCACCTCGTATTCGCCGGACGCGAGCCGGAGACGCTGAAAGATTCCGTCGAAATCGTCCACGGTGCCGGCGTAGTAGCCGTCGACGTAGACCTCCGTGTTGCGCGGGGAGACCTGCAGCCGCAGCGCAGATTCCGGGCCGTAGAACTGACCCGCCCCGTACCTGGCGTACCCGCTGTAGCCATACGGGAACCATGGGTCGTAGAACCGGTTGTAGAACGGGCTGTAGAACGACGAGTAGTATCGCGGTCCGTAGTAGGCGCCGATGACGACGCTGCCGCGGCGTGGCACGACCACGCGGCCGCCGCGACGGGGCCCGACCGCTACCCGACTGCCCGGACGCGGCGCAGGCGCTACGCGCCCACCAGGACGGGGTGCGGGTGCGGCCCGGCCGTCACGGCCTCCGCCGCGCCCCTGCGCCTCGGCGCTGTGCTGCAGGAGCGGTGCCCCGAGCATGGCGACCACCGCGAGCGCGAATGCGAGTGTGCGTGTATGTGTCATTGCGGGAGACCCTCCGCGTCTCTGCAGGCAGTGAGGCAATTTTCGTGCCTTCGCCTGCCGCATGAAACGGGTGATTCCACGCGCCGTTCGTCGCCCCGCGATGACGGTGTCACGCCACGAGGACGCCCACGCGCGGTAAACCGCCTGCTTTCGTGCGGCGACGTCATCGATAGCGAACTGCCGGAGGAAGCCCGCGTTCTGACGCACGAGCTGAGGGCCGCCTGCAGGCGCACCAGACCATCACCGGTCGCGGGCGGTATCATTGAGGAGCCATGAGCTCACCGAACGTCATCGACCGCGACGCCGTGTCGGCGCCTGCCGCCGGCCACGCGCCGCGCGTCGCGGCCGTGAACATCGCACGCGAATTCTCCCGTCTCTTGCACGAGCGACGCGAGCGCACGTGAGAAACAGATTCTCCGCCCTGCTCGACAACTCGGGCTTGCTCGTCGTCGGAACGATAATCGCGCTTGTCTGGGCGAACATCGATCGAGAGAGCTACGAAACCGTCGCGCATGCCCTCCACTTCGCCGTGAACGATGTCGGGATGGTCTTCTTCTTCGCGCTGGCGGCAAAGGAGGTCGTGGAGGCGACGGCCCCGGGTGGTGCCCTGCACTCGCCGCGCCGCTCCGCCGTGCCTCTGATCGCGGCGATCGGCGGCATGGCCGGCCCCGCCGCGATATACGTCACCCTCGTGCTGGCGTTCGATCGACCTGAACTCATGCGGGGATGGGCCATCCCGCTCGCCACCGACATCGCGTTCAGCTACCTCATTGCCCGCATCATCTTCGGTGCCCGGCATCCGGCCATCCCGTTCCTGCTTCTGCTCGCCATTGCCGACGATGCGTTCGGGTTGCTGATCCTGGCGGTCTTCTATCCCTCCGGCGAGCTGCACCTGGTGGCATTCGTCATCCTCCTGGCCCTGGCGCTGATGTTGGCGGCGTGGCTGGGGAGTCGGCGCACGGAGAGCGTCTGGCCGTACGTGGCTGGCGCGGGCGCCGTCTCGTGGCTCGCCTTCTATTGGGGCGGCCTGCACCCGGCACTCGCGCTGGTGCCGATCATGCCGTTCCTGCCGCACGCGTCGCGCGACGTAGGTTTGTTCGTCAGAAGGCCGGACGCCCACGACACCCTCAACGAGTTCGAGCACCAGTGGAGAGTCCCCGTCCACGTCATTCTCTTCTTCTTCGGTCTCGCTAACGCGGGCGTGGAGTTCGCAAGCGTCGGCCCCGGCTCCTGGATCGTGCTGGCGGCGATTCTCCTCGGCAAGCCGATCGGCATCGTCTCATGCACGGCCTTGGGCATCGCGGCCGGACTTCGCCAACCCGAGGGTGTGACGTGGCGCGACCTCTTCGTGCTCGGCCTGGTGGCCGCGATCGGATTCACCGTGGCGCTCTTCTTTGCCACGGCCGCGTTCCCTGCCGGGGAGCTGCTCGACCAGACGAAGATGGGAGCGCTTCTGAGCTTCTCGGCGGCGATCATTGCGGTGGCGGCCGCGTTTCTCTTGCGGGTCGGCCAGGTGGCGCGCCCGTAACTGGCCGGACTCCCAAGTGCCGGATCAGGGCTCCGTGAGCGCGAGTTCCCGCAGGAAGCGCTCGACGGCGTTCGGGTCTGGGAGGCGAAAGGCCGCCGTGGCTGGACGATCGCCAACAGCAATCGTTATCCCGCCGGCACCCACGGCGCTGAACGCATTCTCGTCGGTCACGTCGTCGCCGAGATAAATCAGCCACGCCGCTCGCCGGTGTTGCCGCTCGACCTCGGCCTTGATGCGCAAGACGGCGTCGCCCTTCGTCCAGGCGACCCCAGGCAGGAGTTCGAAGACCGCCGCTCCATACTGGAGGTGCAGCGCTCCCGTCTTCAGAAACGGCCCGGCGATCTCGCGAAAGATCTCCTCTGCACGCTTCCGCGCCGCGGGGGCGGCACGACGCACGTGCATCGCGACGGTCAGCTCCTTGTTCTCGATGCGAACGCCCGCGATGTCCTGTGTCGCGTCGACGAGCGAACGGCCGAGCCGTTGGACGAGCGCGCAGGTGTCACCCGTCTGGCTGTGGAGGAAGTGTATTCCTGGCCCCTCGATCTCCAGACCGTGCAAACCGGCGTAATAGACGTCATCGCCGGCCCCGACCCTCAGGCGTACGTCGGCCAGCCGCCGGCCGCTCACTACGCCCAGCGTCAGGTCCGGCCGGCGTGCGAGGCGCTGGATCAGATCGCGCCTGCCGCTGGAGAGCTCAACGCTGTCGGGATTCTCTTGTAGCTCAACCAGCGTGCCGTCGAAATCCGTGAGGATCAGCAGTCGAGCCTCAGCGGGCCTCTGGCTCACCGCGCGCGTGAGCGGGCTTAGGTCCATGTTCTCAACTTCTTGGGCATCGATCGGGCACTTGAAGGGCTGACGTACGACATGCACAAGCAGCGTACGGGCTGGAAAAGTAGGACGCAACTGTCAGGGTCAATCTCCTTGCCTAGCCCGTACCTGACCGATAGCATGCGGTCATGGAGATGGGAGGTCCGCCCAGGCCTCGAGTGTCGCGGGAAACGCGGCTGCTGTTCATCACCGTCCTGGTCGCCATCGTCGCATTGTGGGTGCTCGCCAGGCTTCGGTTTCCGGACCAACCCGCCACGCCGAATCCGGTTCCACAGCTGCTGACGCAGTTTGCCGACCGGACCGGATTCGAGGATCTGGCTGTCGAGGTCGCGGGGCTCGAATCGCGGCTTGCGTCGTCGCTGGTTGCCCTCGAGTTGGCTCAGGACGTGTTCCCGGCGCTGCGTATTCACGATGACGTCGTCGTCGCCCTGCTCCCACCGGAGAGCCGTGCAGCGGGGGTGCCGCCCGCTGCCGATCCCGTCGTGCTCGGGCGCGACCGCGCGTCGGGTCTGGCCGTCATCCGGGTCCCGGCGGCCCCGGCAGTGGCGCTGCCGTTGTGGTCTCCCCAACGCCTGCAGTCCCCCCGTTACCTGTTCGTCAGCGACGTCTCGCGCCCGGGGACGTCGCTGCGACCAGTCTTTGTCGGCCGACTCTATCCGGCCGCCAGCCTGATGTGGTCGGAGTCGATCCTGGCGGCACCGGCGCAGACCGACCTGGCGACCGGTGCCTTTGTGTTCACGAACGATGGCACACTGGTCGGTCTGGCGATCGAACACGAGGGGCGCCCCGCCATTCTTCCGGCGGAGGCCGTGATCCGTCTCGCCGAACGCCTGGTGCGTGAGGGAACCCGGATTGGCGGATGGCTTGGCGTGGAGGTACAGGAGCTGACCGCGCCGATCGCCGCCGTGGCCGGCACGGGTGTAGGTGTTGTCGTCACCTGGGTGGACCCGCGGGGCGCGGCCGCGGAAGCGCTTGCCGTGACCGACGTGATTGAGGCGATCGGTCCCGAGGTGGTCGCCTCCGTCGAGCACTGGGAAGCGCGCGTGGCTCGTCTCGGCGCAGGCGATTCGCTTGTCCTCGGCGTACGCCGCCGAGGGGAACCACTGGAGATCGAGCTCACGGCCACCGACCCGCCGCTGGCACCCGTCGCGACGGATCTGCTGGGCCTCACCATGCGCAGCGTGCCCCGCGTAGGCGCCGAGGTCGTTCGCGTCGATCCCGGGTCGGCGGCGGCACGCGCCGGCATCGCGGCCGGGGACATCGTGACGCTCGTCGCCGAGGTCGAGCGGCCGACGCCGGCCCAGGTCGCTCAGGCGTTCCTGGCCGCGCCAGACGACACCCCGATCCTCGTAGGTGTCACGCGCGGCGGTCGGCACCGCGTCCTGGCCCTGGGGAAACGATGAGTCTGCCGTGGACGTTCGACCGCAGGCTCGCCCTGGGCCTGCTGCCGACGCCCGTGCTCGGTCTGCTCGTTCTGCTGCTGGGCGTAGCGCTCGGGCCCCACGGTCTGACCCTGCTGACCCCCTCAGTGCTCTCCTATCTCGACCCGGCGGTGTCGGTGGCGCTGGCGGCGCTCGGTGTGCTGGTCGGACTCGGCCTCGAAGTCAGGCGGCCCCAGGAACGACGCCTACTCGCTGCTGCGAGCCTCGCGGCCGGGTTCACCATGCTGCTCGTCGGCGCCGGCGTGCTCTTCATGCTGTCACGCTGGTCGTCGCCGGCGGATCTGGCCCCGTGGCTGCTGGCGCTCATACTCGGCATCTGTGCGTCCACCTCGGCCACGACGGTGGCCGAGGACTCGAACCGGTCCCCGGCGCCTGCCAGCCGCCTCGGCGATCTCGACGACGTCCTCCCGATCGTCGTCGGCGGCCTGGCGCTCGCCTGGATGCGTGAGGGCTCTCTGGGAGCCGCCGCGTCCCTGACCGTTCAGGCGTGCGTGGTGGCGCTGGTGATGGCGCTGGCCGCCTGGCTGCTCGTGGTGCAGGCCTCCTCGGACAGCGAACAGCGTGTGTTTACCCTCGGAAGCCTGCTCTTGCTGGGCGGCGCGGCCGAATACCTGTCGCTGTCGGCACTCCTGGCCGGTTTCGTCGCTGGCGCTTTCTGGAACCGCGTCGGCGGCCCCGCGTGCGACCACATTCGCCGGGACGTCCACCACCTTCAGCACCCGTTGGTGGTGTTGCTCCTGGTCATTGCTGGTGCCCGTGTCGGTTTCACGCCGATCCTCTTTGGGCTGGCCGTGGTCTATCTGGTCCTCAGGATCACCGGGAAGGCCATGGGCGGCCGGCTGGCCCGGCGCGTCGTCTCGTCCGATCTGCGGTCCCCAGTGGGGCTTGGCCTGACGTCGCCCGGTATCGTCGGCATCGCGTTCGCCCTGAACGTGCTGCAGGCGGGTTCTGAGGGCGCAGCCCTGGTACTGGCCGTCGCAGTCATCGGCTACCTCGGATCGGAGGTGCTCTCGCTTCTGGTTCGGCCGTCCCAGAGGCCGGCATGAAGCGTCTGATTGCCGTCGTGCTGGTGGTCGCCAGCGTGGTGTGGGCTCGCCGCCTTGGCGAGACCGACGGCGCCGCGCTGACGAGCACGGCGCTGGCACTCGGGTTCACGCTGGTCGTCGCGTCGGTGGCGGGCGATCTCTTTCGGCGGTTTCGCCTTCCGCGACTCACGGGATACTTGCTCTTCGGGCTGCTCGTCGGTCCCTTCCTGGCGAATGTCATCTCGGAGCCGATGGCCAGGCAGCTCCAAGCGATCAACGGGATCGCCACGACGCTCATCGCCCTCATTGCCGGGCTGACGCTCAACATCGAGCGCTTCGGCACGCGCCTGGTGGCGATTGCGCGGATGACGGGCACGATGCTCGCCATTGCGCTGGTCGGTCTGTTCACGGTGGCGTGGATCGCGTGGCCCTGGCTGCCGGTCGCTCCCGACGCCGCCGGTCTGGGGAAGCTCGCGATGGTCGCGCTGTTCGTCGTCATCGTGATCAGCGTCTCCCCAACGATGGCAGCAGCGGTGATTGCCGAGACCGGTTCGCGCGGGCGGCTCAGCGATCTCGTGCTTGCGATGATCGTTCTGGCCGATCTCGTGCTCCTGGTGCTGTTCTCGCTTGCGATGCAGCTGGCGCGCGCAACGCTCGGCGAGGGTGCCGGCGCGGACGTCAACGTGCTCGTTCGTCTCGGTTGGGAGATCGGGGGCGCAATCGCGTTCGGGAGCCTGGCGGGAGCCCTCTTCGCGCTCTACCTGCGCTATGTCGGGCGCGAGGTCACCATCGCGCTCCTGGCACTGTGCGCGGTGTTGAGCCAGGTTGGCGTGACGCAGGGCCTCGAGCCGTTGCTGGCGGCGCTCGCGGCGGGGCTGGTCATCGAGAACCTGGCCGTGGCCGAGGGCGACGCGCTCAAGGCCGCGATGCAACGCGGGGCCCTGCCGGTGCTGGTGGTCTTCTTTGTCGCCGTCGGGGCATCGCTGCAGCTCGATGCGCTGGCGGCCATCGGGTTCGTGGCGGTTGGGCTCGTCGCGACTCGCGGAGCCTTCATCAGACTGGGTGTCATGGCGGGGCTCAAGGTCTCGGGCATCGCTCGGGCGACCGGCGAATACGCCTGGACGGGGCTGATCCCGCAGGCTGGTATTTCGCTGGGACTGACCTCGGTCGTCGCGGCCGAGTTCCCGGGCTGGGGCGGCCAGGTGCAGACGCTCCTGGTCGCGCTCATCGTGATCGACGAACTGGTTGGCCCCGCCCTCTTTCGTCACGGCCTGACGCGTACTGGCGAGATCGAGGGAGATGATCCGAGGCCGCTGATCGTAGTCTCCAACCGCGAACCTTATCTCCACGCCTATGACCAGGACGGACGCATCACGTGCACGCCGACGACTGGTGGCGTGGCCGTGGCGCTCAATGCGTTGTTGCGCGAGCGAAGCGGAGTCTGGATCGCGCATGGCGCCGGCACTGCCGACCGCGCGGTCGTGGACGCGTCGGACAAGCTGCGGGTGCCGCCCGAGAACCCCTCGTATCAGCTTCGTCGTCTGTGGATCGGGGAACCGGATTTCTCCGCCTACTACGAAGGGTTTGCCAACGAAGGGCTCTGGCCGCTCTGTCATCTTGTCGACGTGCGACCGACGTTCCGCAGCGAGGACTGGACGGCCTACCAGGCGGTCAACGATCGTTTCGCGGCCGCCATCGACCAGGAGCTGACCACGACCGATACGCACGTCTTCATCCAGGACTACCACCTGGCGTTGGTGGCCCCTCGGTTGCGCAAGCGCCGGCCCGCGGCGCGCACGGCGTTGTTCTGGCACATCCCGTGGCCGTACCCGGACCGGCTGCGGATCTGTCCCTGGCGGCGTGAACTCCTCGCCGGCCTGCTGGCCAACGATCTCCTGGCCTTCCAGGTCGAACGCGACCGCCGGAATTTCGTGCTGGCGGTCGAGGAGGAGCTGGGCGCCGACGTCGAGGCGGACGGAGCGCGAATCCGCTTTGCGGGTCGCTCCAGCACTGTCGTCGCGGTGCCGATCGGTGTGGACTACGACCGGATCCAGCGCGTCGCCGGCGATCCGGCGCTCGCCAGCGAACAGCAGCGGCTGGTCGAGATGTTTGGGCTGGGCCAGGAGGGGGCCATCGTCGGGGTGGGCGTCGATCGCCTGGACTATACGAAGGGCATTCCGGAGCGGCTCGCCGCGCTCGATCGGCTCCTGACGGCGCGGCCCGAGCTGCGCGGCCGGCTGACGTTCGTGCAGATCGGTGTGCCCTCCCGTTCGGGCATCGAGAGTTATCAGGCGATCGAGTCCGAGATCGATCAGGGGGTAGCCGAGATCAACGCCCGGCACGGAATCCCGGGGCGACCGCCGCCCGTCTGCTATTACACGTCGGCGCTGAAGCTGCCCAGCCTGGTGGCGCTGTACCGCCTCGCGCATTTCTGTGTGGTCAGCTCGCTGCACGACGGTATGAATCTCGTGGCGAAGGAGTTCGTGGCGGCCCGAGACGACGAGGACGGCGTGCTCGTGCTGAGTGCGCTCGCAGGCGCCGCGGAGGAGCTCCGCGACGCGCTGATTATCAATCCCTACGATGTCGACGGGTTCGCTGCCGCGCTCGACCGCGCCGTGGACATGCCGCGTGACGAACGCAGGGCCCGCATGCGCGGCATGCGGCGCGTCGTCGCCGGGAGCGATGTGCTCACCTGGGCGTCCGACATCCTGGAAGGACTCGAAAGCCTGTGGACGAAGCCGTTGCAGTACGCGGCGCACGCGCCAGAGGATGCGCCGGTATGAAGGCTACGCTGCGCGGCCCTGCAGAATCTGCATGACGCCGCGCAACGGGATGTGCACCCATGCGGGCCGGTTGTTCACTTCGTACTCCACTTCGTAGAGCGCCTTTTCCAGCTCGAAAAATCCGATCCAGAAGGCGACGGAATCGGGCGCAGACGGCAAGAACCGAGCGCCACCGGTCCTTGCGCGGGCCAGGTAGCCTTCGACAAACGCCTCGCGCAGTACAGATGCCGATGGCGTTGCTTCCGGGGCGGACTCCGTGCGTTCGATCGCAGTCAGCGTCGCGTACTCGAACGAACGCATCATGCTGGCGACATCCTTGAGCGCGCATTGCTTCCGGCGCCGACCCTCGAGCGACTTGACGGGTTCACCTTCGAAGTCGATCAGCGCGAAACCCTCGGTCGTCTTGAGCGTCTGGCCGAGATGGTAGTCGCCGTGTACGCGAATCTTCTGGAATGCCTGACCGGGCCCGAGGTCCTGGCCAGATAATCGCTGCGGGAGATCGACGCGGCCACGAAGCAGCGACCGGCCCAACTGCCCCGCCTCGTCGGACCATCGCGTGTGGTGCCGCTCGATCAGGGCCATGGCACGGTTCGCCTGGGCGAGCAGTCCCGATCGCCACGCGTGCAGATCTGCCGGCGTCACCGGTTCGGGGGCGAAGGCCTCGGAGCCCGGGTCCGACGCCAGAGCTGCGTGAAAATCGGCCGTGGTGGTGCCCAGGAGCAACATGTCCTGCGCCAGCTCCTCGAGGCCGGACCCTTCGCGCGCGGCCCGCTCGAGCTGCGCAACGACGTAGCGCCACCCGTCACCACTGTTCGCGATCCAGTCCTCGACGAGGCCCAGTGTGGCCACGCGGCCGTCCGGCGCGCGGTACGTCAGAGAGCCTTCGAGCTGCGGCGCGGATCGAAAGCTCGTCTTGGCGAGGAACCGCCCAATCTCGAGCTGGGGATTCTCGCCGTCGTCGAGCCTCCTGAACAGCTTGAACAGCTGCGACGACCCGAGGCGAACGGAGGTGTTGCTCTGCTCGAGCCCGACCGGTACGACAGATGGAGGCACAGCGCCGTCTTCAGCGCCACCCGGCATCACCGCCTGTGTGGCCACAGGCGTCACGTCGCCGTACGTCAACAGACCTCCGCGTGCGCCTCGCACCGGTTCTCCAGAGACGAAACCCTGCAGAACGGCCAGCACCGTCGGTCCATCGGCCCCTGCCTCGACCGCTCGAAGCCCGGGCTGCCACTCGATGCGCCCAATGGTCGAGCAGCCACGCGCGTCGCTCGAAATCCCCACGACCATCGCGTAGCGCTCGCGGCCGCGGGTCTCCGGTGTGCCGGCCTCTGCATATCGCACCTCGATGACCACGAGCGCACAACACAGCGGCTCGAACGAGAGCCAGAGCACGTCTTCCACCTCGACGCGGTCAATTGCACGGGACTTGCCGCCAAACCAGCGCTGTAACGGCAACCACGCTGGGGCGACGGCCGGCAGCTCCGTGAAGAGCCACGCGGTGATCCGCTCACGGTGCTCTGCCTGCTCGCCGTGCGCGGCTGTCACAGATGCCCGGCCTCGTCATTCTCCGTGGAGTCGCGTTCGGGGAACCAGTGATCCAGGATCCGGCGCGCGATTCCCCCTCCACCCACGCCAAACGCGATCGCCAGGCCCAGCATGACGGCGCCGAAGGCGATGGCAAACGCCGTGAGCACGATCGTTCGCGCGACGCCGATCTGGTCGAGCGCCATAGCTGCCGCCAGGATGAGCACCAGCGCACGCACCGCGCCGCTCAGCAAGCGGGGTGATGGCACGTGGGCATTGACCGCCGCCAGCACCGTAGCGCGCCACGCGAGGTTGGCCAACACGTACCCGACCACGAGAATAGCGATCGCGACCAGAAGCCGCGGCACGAAGAGGGCGAAGCCGTCCACCAGGCCCTGCAGCACGGCGAATCCGAGCACGTCGACGCCCGACAGCAAGAACCCGATCCAGACGATCCAGAACACGGCGGCGCTCGCAAGCGCTTCAGCCGAGGGCAGGTCCGCCGTGTCCAGCAGAGCAGCCAATTCGAACCGCTCGCAGAGACGGTTGAACCCGAGACGGCCGAGCACCCACCGTGTCACCCACTTGAGAATGATCGCGATGAACCATCCCACCACGATGATGCTGATCGTGACGACGGCGCGTGGCAGGAGCTGTGCCGCGGATTCAACGAAGTTCATCCCCGCTTGCTCGATTGCTTCCAGCACTCTTTGAGCCATGACCCACCTCATGTTGTCTGATTCCAGCGCTCCACGGCGCTCCCCTTGGATCGCTCGAACTGTACGCACACAGACTCGAGCGCCTCGTTCACCGTGTCTGGGACACCGGCCGCGTGTTCGATGAGAAACGTTCCGCTCCTGGCCAGGTACAGCGGCAGCAGCGCTTGCGTGATGTGATCCCGCCGCATGGCGGTGCGGTGATAGGCCACGAGAAACTCGTAGACCGTCGCCGCCCACAGCTCGTCTGGATACCGCGGACCGTCAGCGTGTTCGGCCGACGCGGCGACAGCGGCGAGCGTCTCCGGCGTGAGAATCATGCGAAGGATCTTCTGGAGATTCCTCACGTCACGGGAGAACGACTGGACGAAGGGCGAGCCGTCGGGCGGGGGCGCGTCGGCGGGATCGCCGAGAGGGTTTCCAAGCAGCGGAACGTCCTCCGAGTCCTCTCGGGACAGCCAGTAGCCCGCGTGCGCATCGAGCGCCTGGAAGGCCGACCCGACCACCTGCTTGAACACCTCCGCCAGCCCCGGCCGCTGGAGACCGGTGGCCAGGACGCGAGGGCCGAGCCAGGCCTGGCCGGTCCTGAACGGACCGGCGAGCGCGGTGCCCGTGAGCCAGAGATCCACGCTGCTCTGTGTCAGGTCCGAGTCCCACACCGGCTGCCCCACGCAGTGCGCGGCGAACTTGCCCGAACAACCGAACTCGCCAGCCAGAGGCTCGCGCACACGCCTGCCGTACCCGGCGCGAATGAGCGGCCGGAGCAGCTGCGTGACGAGCAGACCGTCCATCAGGTCGCGTGGGTAGACCGGCGCGACGAAGTCGAACTGCTGAGCGCGAATCGGCGTGGCCAGCGCGGCCACCCATTCCGGCGTGAGGCTGGCGACCTCTGGGTCGAGCACAACGACGGCGCTGGCGCCGAGCAGATCCGCCACAGCGAGGATTCGGCGCAGGGCGTTGGCCTTGCCGGGCATCCCGTGGTACGGCGTGCTGATGCGGTGCGTCGTTCGCAGGTTATGCGACACCGTGACGGTCCCGGCCTCGTCGAGGCAGCAGTCGCGCACGATGGCGGGAGTATTGTCTTTGGAGCCGCCGTCGGAGTTGAGGAGCACGGTTCGCAGCCGAGGAAAATAGGTGGAGAAACTCGCCTGGACGGCCCTGACGACATCCGGGATCGCCGACGCGTGGTTCAGCGTCGGCACCCCGACCAGGACGTCTACCTGTCCGACCGCCACCAGCTGGCGCAGCAGGTCGTCTGATAGCAGGCTCTCTTGGGTCACGACTACAGTTTCCTCCGGCGCGGTGGGTGGGGCGCTAGCTGCTAGAGGCGCCGCAGCTTGAACCAGTAGAAATCGTACGGTCCCATCGTCAGTAGATACGGCAGCTCCCCGATGCGCGGAAACAGACTGTTTCCGAACATCTCGATCGGGATCGACCCCTCCAACGAGCGCAGGTCGAGCTCGACGAATTGCACTGTGCCCGAAAGATTGTTCACCACGAGGACCTGCTCCTTGTCCAGCTCGCGGATGTAGGCGAGCACCCGGTGGTTCGCCGGATTGAGAAACGTGATCGTGCCTCGGCTGAACACGCGGCTGGACCGTCGAACCTGGATCAGGCGCTTCATCCAACTGAGGAGCGAATGCTCGCTTCGCTGCTGCGCGACCACGTTGACCGCCTGGTAGCCGTACACCGGATTGGAGATGAGCGCGAACGCGAGGCGCTCGGGGTCGGCCCCCGAAAATCCGGCGTTCCATCCACCGCTCCACTGCATCGGGGTCCGGACGCCGTTGCGATCGCCGAGGTAGATGTTGTCGCCCATGCCGATCTCGTCGCCGTAATAGAGGATCGGACTGCCCGGCAGCGACATCAGCAGTCCGTTCAGCAGCTCCACGCGGCGCCGATCGCCCTCGAGTAGGGGCGACAGCCGCCGCCGGATGCCGAGGTTCAGCCGGGCGACCGGGTCGCCGGCGTACTCGTCGTACATGTAGTCCCGTTCCTCCTTGGTCACCATTTCGAGCGTGAGCTCGTCGTGGTTTCGCAGGAAGATGCCCCACTGGCACGCGTCGGGGATCGGCGGCGTGCGCTCGATGATCTCGACGAGCGGCTTGCGGTCCTCCAGCCGCAGGGCCATGAACATCCGTGGCATCAGGGGAAAGTGGAAGGCCATGTGGAACTCGTCGCCGTCCCCGAAGTAGGGACGCACGTCCTCCGGCCACTGGTTGGCTTCGGCGAGCAGCGCCTTCCCCGTGAAGTGCTGGTCGAGACGCTGGCGGAGGAATCTGAGCACATCGTGCGTCTCAGGCAGGTTCTCGCAGGACGTCCCTTCCCGCTCGATCAGGTACGGCACGGCATCCACTCGGAACCCGTCGACACCCATGTCCAGCCAGAACTTCATCACGTTCCACATCTCTTCACGCACCGCCGGGTTGTCGTAGTTGAGATCAGGCTGGTGGCTGAAGAAACGATGCCAGTAGTACGCCTTCGACACCGGATCCCAGGCCCAGTTCGACGGTTCGGTGTCGAGGAAGATGATCCGGACGTCGCGGTAGCGGTCGTCCGTGTCGCTCCAGACGTACCAGTCGCGACGGGGGTTATCCGGCGAGCTTCGGGCTTCCTGAAACCAGGGATGCTTGTCGGACGTGTGGTTGAGGACGAGCTCGGTGATGACCTTCAGCCCACGCGCGTGCGCCGCATCCAGAAAATCACGAAAGTCCTGCATGGACCCATACATGGGATGGATGCTGTAGTAGTCCGCGATGTCGTACCCGTCGTCGCGGAACGGCGAGGGAAACGTCGGCAGGAGCCAGAGACAATCCACGCCGAGCGTGCTGAGGTAGTCCAGCTTACTCGTTAGACCCTTGAAGTCGCCAAAGCCATCGGCGTCGCTATCACAGAAGGTCTTGACGTGCAGCTGGTAGAAGACCGCGTCCTTGTACCAGTGCGGATCGGCAGCCGTCATTCATCCCTTCCTATCACGACGCCTTCACCCGGAGGATGTGGGCGGGTACGCTCGTCGGCTCGAGCCGGACGTAGTTCCACTGACCACGCCATGTGTATGTCGCATCTGTCAGCAAATCGTGGACGACGTACGGCGAATCCTCCGCGATGCCCAGGTCAAACGTAGGCATGCGGACCTGCCCATGTTGCCCGCTGCGGGGGTCGAGGTTGACGACGACGAACACCACGTTGGCGCCGTCGGGCGAGGTTTTCGAGTAGCACAGCAGCTCCGGGTTGTCCGTTTCGTGGAACCGCAGCCCGAGATCGAACTGCAGCGCGGCATTCTCCCGGCGGATCCGGTTCATCGTCGCGACCAGATCCTTGATGTGGCCCGGGCGATCCCAGTCCCATTGCCGGATTTGGTACTTCTCGGACTCCAGATACTCCTCGGTGCCTGGAGCGGCCCGATCCTCGCACAGCTCGAAGCCGCTGTAGATGCCATACGAGGCGCCGAGCGTCGCCGCCAGGACGAGCCGCACTCTGAAGGCCGCCGGACCGCCGTGCTGCAGGTACGCGTGCAGGATGTCGGGCGTGTTGGCAAACAAGTTCGGCCTGAAGTACTCGCGCACCTCGCTCGTGGTCAGTTCGGTGAAGTAGCCCTCCAGCTCGGCTTTCGTATTCCGCCACGTGAAGTACGAATACGACTGCGTGAACCCCAGCTTGGCCAGGTGGTACATGATCCTCGGGCGCGTGAACGCCTCGGCAAGAAAGATCGTGCTGGGATGGTCCTGCCGGATTTCCGCGATGAGCCACCCCCAGAAGCGGTATGGCTTCGTGTGCGGGTTATCGACGCGGAAGATGCTGACGCCGTGGCCGATCCAGAACCGGACGACCTCCAGCAGTTCCTCCCACAGTGCGGGCCAGGCGGGCGACTCGAAGTCGAGCGGGTAGATGTCCTGGTACTTCTTGGGCGGGTTCTCGGCGTACTTGATGGTCCCGTCCGGCCTGTGTCGGAACCACTCGGGATGCTCGTTGACGTACGGATGGTCCGGAGAGCACTGGTACGCGAGGTCCAGCGCGACCTCGAGGCCGAGTCGCCCGGCAGCAGCGACGAAAGCGTCGAAATCCTCGATCGTGCCGAGCCCAGGCTCGACGGCCTTGTGCCCGCCGTCCGCCGAGCCGATAGCCCACGGACTGCCGGGATCACCAGGCGCGGTGACAAGACTGTTGCCGCGTCCTTTTCTGAAGCTCGTCCCGATGGGGTGGATCGGCGGCAGGTACACGACGTCGAAGCCAAGCGCTGCGACATTCTCCAGATGCTTCGCCGCCTCGCGAAACGTGGCGCTGCGAGTCGGGTCTGGACCCCACGAGCGAGGAAACATTTCGTACCAGGCGCCGAACCGCGCCCGCTCGCGATCGACGACGACCGGAAGTACCCGGCCATAGACGGAGGCCAGGCGGCGGTCGGCGTGCCGCATCATCAGGCCGAGCAGATGATCGCGGAGCGCGGCGTCGAGACGGGCCGCCTGGTCGGCATGGCCGCCGAGCCGCCTGGCCTCTTCCTCGAGCTGCTGGCGGTCGCCCGTCGCGGCGGGCTCGATCCCCTCGCATCGCGCAGCGGCCTCCGCGACGAGGGCCGCGCCTTCCATGAGCTCGGTCGACACGTCCAGCCCGGCCCCGGCCTTGATGGCTACCTCCTGGCGCCACGACAGGAAGGGGTCCACCCACGCTTCGACCGAGTACTCGTAACGTCCGACCTCATCGACGCGAAAGCTTGCCCGCCACTCGTCATTGCCGCCAAACTCCATCGGCGTCTCCGCCCACGGGCGTGGTTCTCCGTCGCTACCTGGTCGGTATCGAAGGACTGCCGCCAGTAGGTCGTACCCATCGGCATGCAACTGAGCGGTGACCTCGACGATGTCGCCCGGGGTGCGCTTCACCGCGAAGCGTCCTGCGTCGATCTCCGGCCGCACCCGTTCGATCACGACACGGCGCGGGCCATCGGCCTGGACCGGAGGTACGGAACGGGCACGCCGTCGCCGCGACGAGGGTGGCGACCCACGGGCGCGGCCGGCAGATTCAGCGGACATGACCCTTTCCTCCATAGTACGTTCTGGCCCCGCTCATGACCCGTGGTCTTCGTCGGCGCGCCGCAACCGGAACACGGCGAGTGAGTGCTCGGCGAGCGGGTACGTGGAGCCGCCCTCGAACACCTGTCCCTCCCGGCGATTGTCGAACGTGTCGAGGAGGGTTTCCCATCCGTCGTGGTCGACAAACGACGGGAGCGTGAACGGTACGTTGCTGGACCAGGCGTTCAGCAGATACACGATCGTGTCGCCCACGATCGGTGCGCCGTCTTCGTCGGCCTCGCCGATGCCGTCGCCCGCCAGTCGAACGCCGAGGCACCGGGCGTGATCCACGTTCCATTCCGCTTCCGTCATTTCGCCGCCGCCGGGCGCGAGCCACATGATGTCCTTCGCGCCGGCGCCGCGAATACGCCGGCCGTGCAGGAACCTGCGACGCCGAAGCACGGCGTACCCGCGCATCAGGCGGCTCGCGCGACAGGCGAAGTCAAGGAACGCGCGTCGCTCGTCGGTAAGGGTCCAGTCGGTCCAGCTGATGTCGCTGTCCTGGCAGTAGGCGTTGTTGTTGCCCTGCTGCGTGCGGCTCAGCTCATCTCCGCCGCTGATCATCGGCACGCCCTGCGAGAGGAACAGCGTCGCCAGGAGGTTGCGCTTCTGTCTCTCCCGCAGCGCGCGGACCGCGGCGTCGTCGGTCGGCCCCTCCACGCCGCAGTTCCAGCCGAGGTTGTGATCCTCTCCGTCGCGATTGTCCTCTCCGTTGGCCTCGTTGCGCTTCTGTTCGTAGGTCACCAGATCGTCAAGCGTGAAGCCATCGTGCGCGGTGATGAAGTTGATGCTGGCGTACGGCCGCCGCCCGTTGTGGGCGTACAAGTCTTCGCTGCCGGCCAGACGCGTCGCCAGCTCCGCGACCGTGCCGCCATCCCCGCGCCAGAAGCGGCGCAGGCAGTCGCGATACCGGCCATTCCATTCGGTCCAGAGCACGGGGAAGTTGCCGACCTGGTATCCGCCCTCGCCGAGATCCCACGGCTCGGCGATGAGCTTCACCTGTGAAAGCACGGGATCCTGATGAATGATGTCGAGGAAAGCGCCCAGCTTGTCCACGTCGTACAGCCCTCGAGCCAGCGCGCTGGCCAGGTCGAACCTGAACCCGTCGACGTGCATCTCGAGCACCCAGTAGCGCAGGCTGTCCATGATGAGCTGCAGTACCCGGGGGTGCCGAGCATTGAGCGTGTTGCCGCACCCGGTGAAGTCCACGTAGTGGCGCGGGTCCTCCGGCGGCAGCCGGTAGTACGAGGCATTGTCGATGCCGCGCAGCGACACAGTGGGGCCCAGATGGTTGCCCTCGGCGGTGTGGTTGTAGACGACATCGAGAACGACCTCGATGCCGGCAGCGTGCAGCGTCCGCACCATCGTCTTGAACTCACGTACTGACGCCAGGGGATCCCGCTCGGCGGCGTAGCGGAGATCGGGGGCGAAATAGCCGAGCGTGTTGTAACCCCAGTAGTTCGTCAGCCCCCGCTCGACCAGATGGCGATCGCTGGCATGATGGTGAACCGGCATCAGCTCGAGCGCCGTGACCCCCAGGCGCCGCAGGTGCTCGATGACCGGCGGCGTCGCCAGGCCGGCGTACGTCCCGCGAAGTTCGGGAGGCACGTCGGGATGCCGCGCTGTGAGGCCCTTCACGTGTCCCTCGTAGATCACCGTCTCGTGCCACGGTGTTCTCAGCAGACGATCGTCCCCCCACAAAAACGTGTCATCGACGACGGCAGCCAATGGTGCGGACGCCGCGCTGTCGCTGTCGTCCCTGGACAGGTCGGCCGCCGGATCGCCGATGCGGTAGCCGAACAGCGCGTCGTTCCACCGGACGGCCCGCACGACGGCCTTGGCGTAGGGATCGACGAGGAGCTTCGCCGGGTTGAAGCGGTGGCCGGCGTCCGGTTCGTACGGGCCGTGCACGCGGTAGCCATAGACCTGACCGGGCCGGACCTCCGGCAGGTACGCGTGCCACACCATGTCGGTCTGCTCGACGAGCGGGACGCGTTGCGCTTCGGCGCCGTTCCCGGCCGACTCGAAGAGACACAGCTCCACGCGCGTGGCGTTTTCGGAGAAGAGGGCGAAATTGACGCCGCGGCCGTCCCACGTCGCCCCGAGCGGGTACGAACGGCCGGGACGAACCTTCACTGTCGAGAGGTCTCGATACCGCGCGGCGCCGCCAGAGGAAATCCCGAGCGAGTGGGGCGATATGTCAGTCCGCAAGGTCTCAGGACCATCGCCCCATTATGATAGGCGCCGGGAAAAGTTGTGACAGACGCGAGTGCAGCCCTTGTCGTAGCCGTGGCGCTGGTGGCCGGCGTGTCGGTCCAGATGGTAGCCAAGCTTGTACGAATACCCGCGATCGTCCTCCTGCTCGGGGCCGGGGCGGTGCTCGGGCCGACAGGCCTTGGATGGGTCCGGCCGGCGGCGCTCGGTGACGGCCTCTTCATCCTGGTCGATTTCGCCGTCGCCGTCATCCTGTTCGAGGGCGCGCTCAACCTCGACCTGTCGCGACTCAGGCGCGAGGAACGTGTTATCCGTCTCCTCGTCACCATCGGCGCGCTCATCACGTTCGTAGGCGGGATAGTTGCGGCGCGTCTATGGCTGGCCTGGCCGTGGGCGCCTGCCACTCTTTTCGGCGCACTCGTCGTCGTCACAGGTCCGACGGTCGTCGGCCCGCTCGTGCGGAATCTTCGCCTCCGCCCACGGCTACAGACCATTCTCGAAGCCGAGGGGGTCTTCATCGACCCGATCGGCGCGCTCCTGGCGGTGCTCGTGCTGCAGTTGATCCTCGCCACGGATGCGTCCCAGGCAGCGGCCGGTATGCGCGACCTGGCCGTACGGCTGGTGGCCGGGCTCGCCATCGGTGCCGTAGGCGGTTTTGCCCTGATGCTCCTGTTGCGGCTCTCCAAGCTGGTGCGCGGTTTCGAGAACATCCTGGTGCTTGCGTCTGTCACGTTGGTCTTCCACCTCGGTGAGCACGTGCTCAGCCAGACCGGCCTCATCGCGGTCACCGCGGCAGGGGTGATTGTCGGCAACTTCGAAAATCCGGTCATCGACGACCTGCGGGAGTTCAAGGACCAGCTGACACTCCTGCTGATCGGCACGATCTTCATCCTGCTGGCCGCGGACGTCGGCATCGCGGAGGTGCAGGCGCTCGGTTGGGAAGGCGCGGCGGTGGTCGTCACCTTGATCCTGGTCGTGCGCCCGGCCAGCGTATGGTTCGTGACCCGCGGGGCTGAACTCGCGGCGCGGGAGCGAATATTTCTCTCGGCGCTGGCGCCGCGCGGCATCGTGGCGGCTGCCATCGCCTCGCTGATGGCCGGCACGCTGGACACGAGCGGCATCGCGGGTGGGGACGCCTTGCGCGCCCTCGTCTTCCTGGTGATCGCGGGGACCGTGGGCGCTGCCGCGCTCCTCGCCTGGCCGCTGTCGGCCGCGCTCGGTCTTCGGCTGCCCGCGCGGGATCGCATCGCCGTGCTCGGTGCGCAGGGGCTGGGCCTCGCGCTTGCCACCGAGCTTCGGGCGCGAGGCGCCAGCGTGGTCCTGATCGACAACGATCCCCAGCGGTGCCACGCGGCCGAGCGGCAGGGCTTCGCCGTCGTGTTCGGTGATGGTCTGCAGGAGCGCACGTTACGACGCGCCCGCATCGAACTCGTCGGCACCATCGTCGGCGCCACGTTCAACGAGAATCTGAACAGTCAGTTCGTCCGCTACGCCCGGCACGAGTTCGACGTCCCGGCGGGGCTCGTCTCGGTGAGTTCAGCCGATGGAGGCCGTCTCCCGGAGCACGTGGCCCGACATCGTGCTGAGGTGCTCTTCGATGGACCGCACGACCAGGAGCGGTGGGATGTTTGGTGGCGTCAGGGAGAAGTGACGGTCGACCCGTTCGAGTTTCACGCGGCGACGAAAGCCACGGCGGAGCCTCCGGACACGCCGGCGGTCGGGAACCGACGCTCCGATACGTACGTCATCCTGACTTTTCAGAGGAACCGCCATGTCGCCCCGATGGCGCGTTCCATCGCGTTGCGCTCGGGAGATCGCGCGGCGATCGCCCTCTACTCGCGTGCGAAGGATCAGGCGATCGACGAGCTCGCTTCTCTGGGCTGGCGCCCGCTGCCCGCAGATGCTACTCGCGACGAGACCGTCACCTTCAGCGCCCCACCGTAGAGTATTCGGAGGCCGAAAAGAAACGAGGCGGCGGTGCGGACCGTGGCTTCCACACAGTGCCGCGCCGCCGCCTCGAGAAGGACCGTCAGGCGCTCGCGATTGCGAAAAGGGCGCTAGCTACGGCACCGTGGAGTCGATCGTGGCCCCATCGTTGATCGCCGGGCCTTTCTTCTTTCCCTGATCGTGCCGCACGCCAACCTCGACGGTGCCGGAGCAGCTGCCGCCCACACCGTCGTCCGCCGTGAAGTCGATCTCGTAGACGCGGCCGTTCTCTCTGCCCGAGCGCTCGGCCCGGAGCATCGCCACGCTGGTGCCGACGCCGTCGGCGTCGGGCGCGGTATTGCCGTCGCCCCTGCCGTTGATCGCCTCATCCTGCCAGATCGCGTCGATGGTGACCATGACAAAATCGCCGTCCGGATCGGTCACGCTAACAGTGACCGGGGTCCAGGCATGATTCGGCGGCCAGAGCTCGGCGAGGCTCGCCGAGGCTAGCGAGCAGTCCGGCGCGCTATTGAACGACCCGAAGGCGAGAGCGGTGAGTCCTGGAACCCCCGTTAGCCCGAACGGGCTCACCGCCGTGACCGCGCTCACCGTGCCGACGAGGGGCACAGGCCCGACAAGCTCTATCGTCTGCAGCTCCGCACCTCCAACGATGCCGCGTTCCGCCGTAAACAGCGTGTCACTCCCGTCGAAAGCGAGCATGTTGCTCGGAAATCCCCCCCCAAAAGAGGCACGGACCCCAAAAGGACGGGGTCTACTACGGGGGGGCCGGATGTATCGACCAGGTAGAGGTCGGTGGCGTCCTTCAGAAAGAGCGTGTCCGTCGAATCGAAGTCGAGTCCGACCGCACCGGTGAAGAACGCGACGGTAGTGTCAACGCCGACCGCAATCGCGGCCCCGCCCGGGACGCTCACGGTGTAGAGCGTTTTCGTGCACGGGGTCCAGGCATACAGGGTTCCGCTGGAATCAAACGACATGTCTGGGACGTTTGTAGTCAACACAAGGGGTCATCCCGGTGATGTCTGCGACGAAGGCGCCGGCGCCGGTAGAGTCGATGGTGATCAGCGTGGAGAACGCGACCCCAAACCCGTCATCCACGCCCGCACCGTTGGCGATGCCGTAGAGCAGGCCTGATATCGGGTCGAAGTCGATGGCCGTAATGTGGCTGAACCCCGTCCCCACGCCAACAGCGGGCTCTATCGTCGCGAGCAAGGCCCCGTCCGTGGGATCGATTTCATACAACGTCGACCGCGGGAACGGCGAACCGGCGCCACCGCCCGATCCGTCCACGCCGAACAGTTGCGCCTGCGCGGCGGCAGCGGATCCCAGCGAGAACAACGCCAGCAAGGTCCACGTCAAAAGCGTACGGTCAGATCGAGACATTACTGTTTCCCCTTGTTGAAAATCTCTCAAAGAGATCTCTCAATGCGTATCGAGATCCCTGAATTCCGCTGTTGGCCCCTAGTACCTCGCCGCAGTGGATCTGACCGGTTCACGCGGCGGCTTTGGCCCGACCAGCGGGTTGCGGATACACACGGCCGAGCTTTTCGCGAGCACGGTCGACTGTAAACATCCAGTGGATGCGCGCCTTCTCGTCATTGCGCCGTTGCTCCCATGCCGCGATCTCCTTGATGAGGATCGCCTTGGCAGGGATCCGACGATCGAGGCACTGCTTGACCATCACGCCGATTTCGATCTCGACCATGTTGAGCCAGCTGGCGTGTTTCGGCGTGAAGTGAAACTCGAGCCGACGGAGAATCCGTCGTGCCTCGGCGGGATCGAAGGCGTGGTAGAGCGCTGCCGCTGAATGTGCCGAAAGATTGTCGAGCACCACACGGATCCGTTCGGCCTCCGGGTAGTGCTCATCGACGAGATCGCGCATGCACTCTGCGAAGTCGACGCACGTGCGTTGGTCGGTGACCTTGGCATGTCGCCAGGGGCGATTCACGTCTACGAACATGAAGACATTCGCCGTGCCGTTGCGCACGTACTCGTAGTCGACTCGTCTGGGCTTCCCGGGCTTGGCCCGAATCGGGACACGCGCTTCGCCGATCAGTTGCCGGGGTGTTTCATCGAAGCCGACGACCGGTCGCCGCGGATCCGGCGGCTCGGCGTAGAGATCGAGGACGTCTTCCATTCGCGCCACGTACTCGGCGTTGACCGTCGGAATGCACCACATCTTCTCCTGCCACGGCTTCAGCGCCATCTCGGCAAGCCGGCGACCCACCGTGTCGCCCGACAGGGCCTCGTGCGAGGTGAGTCGCACCATCTCGCGGGCCAGGAGATCCAGTGTCCATCGCGCACGCCCGGAGGGTGGATGTGAGCAAGCGACCGCGACCAGGAGGGCTTCATCGCTGGCGCCGAGCTTGCGCGGCGCGCCGGGACGGGGCACTTCGCGGAGCGCTCGGTCCAGTCCTTCCTCGACGAAGCGTTGCTTGGTCCGGTACACGGTCGACGTGCCGACACCAACGTTGAGCGCGATCATCTCGTCGGTGGATGTGGCGTCCGCGGCGAGGAGAATCTGCGCCCGCTTGATCTTGCGAACCGCCCCCTGGCCGCCGCTCACAAGCGCCTGAAGCTGTTGCTGTTCATCGTAGGTCAGCGTGATGCGATAGCGTATGTGCATGGACATCTTGGATCACCTTCCCGATCCCGTGTCCAGCCGTTCATCACCGAGATTCACCCAGAAGCAGGGCCAGTACCTAGCCTTCCTCTACACGTACACGCTCCTTCACCGAACGCCACCGGCCGAAGCGGACTTCCAACGGTTCTTTCAGGTCACGCCCCCGGCCGTCCACCACATGATCGTCGAGCTTGAGCGGCGCGGTCTGATCAGTCGGGTTCCACGCCAACCCCGGACGATCAAGCTGTTGTTGTCGGCAGAGGAACTACCTTCGTTGCAACCGATCAAAACCACTGCGGCAAGGTACTAGTAATCTGCGAACCGCTACGATCCCAGCCGAACAGCCGCGCAACGTAAGCCATCAGGGCGTAATCCCCGATGCTCTTGGCGTCGCGGGCGACGAGGCGCAATGCGAGCTCCAATTCCTGCGGCGCTACCTCCTCCACTGATCGCTCGGTCTCCGGGTCGTCCGGATTGGGCACTCGAACGGACAGCTCGGCACCCTCGATCCACATAAAGCCCCCCTTCAGGTGAAGCGACTGGTCCTTCGAACGCGCCGAGCTCAGCGCAGCGTCGAAAGACGCCTGGACGCGAGTGCCCGCGCGACCGATGCCGAAGGCCTCGCGAACGGCTCGGAGGATCCGCTTTTCGTGTACCGGACCCTCAGCCTCGACAACCGTGCGGACGATGCGCTGAATCTCACGCGTGCCGGCACCTGTCTCGCTGTGGGTCGAGGCATTCACGGGGTAGACGGATGCGGTCTGATAGGTCGTCACCCACTCAGGCCTGTCTTCAAAGTCGATCTCGACGACTTGAGTCGAAACGGGTCTCAGAGCATCTGCCGCCGGAGGCGTCGCAGAACCCGACCGTTTGGCCGAGATCGCGTTATCGATGGCCTGTTTGAGCCGGTCCTCCTGCTCCTTGCGGTTCCGGTACCACGCCGGGCCCCAGATCCGGTGCAGCCGCCATCCCAGCCCTTCGAGCACCTCTTGACGCAGCCGGTCACGATCGCGCGCCACCCTGGACGAGTGGTACATCGCCCCGTCGCACTCGATGCCCAAAACAAAGCTAAGGGAGTTGATCGGATCACGCACGCCTAAGTCCACACGGTAACCGGCGCAGCCGACCTGCGGCACCACGTCGTGCCCCCAGCTTCGGACGACGCGGGCGACCTCTGCTTCGAATGGACTCTCGAAGTCACCACCGCCTTGAGTGACGGGGATTGCGAGGACAGACATCCGGTCCTCTTTGCGGCTCGCGAAGTCCAGGTAGCGCCGCAGATGCCTTCCTCCCTCCGAGGCGAGTTCCGAGGTGAAGTCCGAGACGCCGACCGACGTCACGAACTCAACGCGTCTACGCGCTCGGGTGATGGCCACATTCAAACGGCGCTCGCCACCGGGCTTGGTGAGCGGTCCGAAGTTCATCGTGAACTTGCCGTTCTCATCCTTCCCGTAGCCCATGCTGAAGATGATGATGTCGCGCTCGTCTCCCTGTACGGTCTCGAGGTTTTTTACGAACAGGCCATCGAGTCGGCCCTGCTCGCGGATGCGGCGGAGCTCCGGATGAGTATCGGCGAGCTTGTCCAGCGCCGCGTCGATGGTAGACGCCTGAGCTTCGGAGAACGCCACGACGCCCAAGGTCAGGTGTGGATGTTTCTGGGCGTGGAACAGCACACGCTCGCCAACCTTCTTGGCCTCGATCGGATTGTCACGTTGGCCGCCGCGCCGATACACACCATCCACATGAAACACTTCCACACCCAGGTCGTCCGCCTCCTCCACGGCACCCGGGAACGTGAGCAGGTTCGCGTCGTAGAAGCTGTAGTTCGAGTAGGTGATCAGGTGCTCATGCTGGCTGCGGTAGTGCCAGCGAAGCGGCACTGACGTGAAGAGCCCAGAGCCCTTGCATAGGTCGAGGACGGATTCAAACGACTCGGTTTCCTCCTCGTCGTAGGCGTCGTCGTCGCCGTCCATTCGCTCGAAGAATGCCGTGGGCGGCAACTGGCGCTGATCCCCGGCGACCACGAGCTGGGCGCCTCGGTAGATGCTGCTGATGGCGTCAGCCGGCTTCACCTGCGAGGCCTCGTCGAAGATGATGACGTCGAACCGCATGCTGCTAGGAAGGAACTGGCTCACGGAGAGCGGGCTCATCATCAGACATGGCTTGATCGACTGGGCCACATCCTTGGCTTCGTCCAAGAGCTTGCGAACCGGCATGTGCCGGCGCTGCTTCTCGGCCTCGCGCAGGACCACGCCCGCCTGCCCCATAATGTTCGTGGGCCGCATGTCGTTGCAGACATTGATCGCTTCGAACGCGGCCAACTGGATGAGGCGCTTGTCGAGCTGCCTGAATTCAGCGACTACGGCGTTTCGGTCGCCGGCACGGACATCGCGCAGACGCGAATCGGAGTTGAGCACGTGGTCCACCCAGGTCTCGAGAACCGCCCGCTCAAGGATCCGTCGAACCTGTTCCGCGGGCACGCGCTGATTGCAACAGAAGCGAAGGGGATCAGCCATACCATTCTGGGCGAGGACCGCGCGAGACTGCGCGAAGGCATACCATTCCGACACATCGTCGACCGAGTCGCGCAACTCTGCGAGGAAATCCTTCGCGGCGCCAAGGCGACCCGAGAGCTGCGGTTTCAACGACGTGGCGCCGGCCGCATTGAATAGACCTGCCAACTCTTCAGTGGCGCTTTCGAACTCCGCCAGGGTCTCCGACAGCCTTGCGTGGCTGACGACTGCACCCGCGAGCGTCGACGCCACGCCCGCCTCGACAGGCCCACCCAGCAACTCTCGGAGGCGGTCACTCCACTCCATCGCAACTGAAAGGTTGTCCCATGGAGCGCCGGACAGGCTCCAAGATGCGCCGAAGAGCCGGACATCGGAGTCCCTTTCGACCGCGAACGCCTCCAGCAGCTCCGAGGAGGTCCTGCGAAGTTCGAGGCACTTCTGAGCCTCTTCGATGCTCATAGCTCGACTGCCTGCCTCCTCGGCATGTCGCACGTGTTCGAGCACCCGCTCCATAGCCGATGAGAGCTTGAGTACGTCGGCACTCGCGGTGGTCAGGGGGCGAGCCAGGAAGGCCTCACCCAAGCGGCCCTGCGCTGCAATCTCTTGGTACAGGGCCTGCGCAAACGTCGCCGCGTCGGAGAGCCGCACTTCGAGCTGCGCACCCCGGATGAGATTGCGCTGAAGCGCCGGCGTGGGAACTCGGCCGGACGCGAGCGCGTGTGTACTCTTCACCACCTCAAGCGCGGATTGCGCGCGGTCGAAGTCGGTCGTGAGTCCGGACCAGTAACTGCCGAGCGCCGGAGCATGCTCGGCCCCCGCTGTGTCGAACGCCTTCATCGCCTGCTGCCACCTGAGCGCATCGCGTAGGCATTCGAGCTCTTTGCGGCGCAGCCGTCCGGAACGGGTCACGCCCTTGAGTAGATTCCGGTCGCGGCGGTAGTCGGCATTCAGCCACACGAACCAGCCCCGGTAGACCTCCTCGAATCGGAGGCACAGAGACCCCAGGTCGAGGTCGAGGACGTCGGGCGAGAAGGTGTCCGAGAGGGACTCGGCTTCCCGCCTCAACTGCTCTGCAAGCGGGCGGAGCTTCTCCAACGCGACCTCAGCGCCCGTCAGTCCCGCAGGAACGAACCAGCTTGGCTCCGGCAGATCCCGCCGCGACGCCAGGTCCACGAGCGACGCAAGTTCTGTCGTCCGCTGAGCGCTCAACTCGTTCGAAGCGACATCGAACGCCGAGGCGAGCATCGCCCCGTGGGATCCCAGGTCGTCCAGAAGCTTGGCAAGCTCGCGCAGGGCCTGCACTTCTGCCCCAAGTTGCTGTCCGGTCTGAGTCCGCAGCGCCCACTCAACCGGCGCGAGTCTCTCAAGCTCAGCAACAGCAGCCCGAAGCTTGGCTGCACGATCAGACTCCAGTTTCGACCAGCCTGATCCCGCCGAGGCCAGAAGTGCCGCCTGCACTACTTCGAGAGCCTTTGCCTCATCTCTCGCAGCCGCAAGCCGAGCGAGCGGGCCTGAGAGATCTGGTGCGATCAGCCAAGCGACTTCGATTTGTGGGCGTTCGATGAGGTGCGCTTCCACCTGACTCAGCCGGTGGACTTCACCAAACGACGCCGGCGGATAGAGGGCCAGCTCCTCTGCCACGGCTTCGGCAGTCTCCTCAAGTCGTGACAGCGCCTGCAGCGCGCGGTCCAGCAGTCCCAGGATCTCGAAACGCCTGCCCTGCGACCACGAGCCTTCCGCGAGTTCGTGCCAGAGAAACGAATCCCCTCGCGCGATCGGTCCCCACGTCCGCGCAATCGCTTCGGCAGAGTCGATAATCGTCGACATCAGGCCTTGGTCAATCTGCTCGAACTCGAGACTCGGCTGGGGTGCCTGGGGCTGCTGCTGCAACCCCGCGATCTGCCCGACCGCGTAGTGGAGCGTCTGGTTCAACGGGGCGCGAGGGGTATTCACCGCTTCCACGTATTCCGAGAGCTGCGCTCGCCGGCGGCGAAGCCGTTCCCTGTCCGTCTCGCTCATGCTCGACTTGCCGCTCACTCGGGTCTGGACTCCTCGGCCCAGCGCTCTGGCCACCTCCTTACGCGTGGTCTTGTGGCTGTGGATCTCGAGCACGAACTCGTGAAGACCCGCCTCCTTGAGGCGATTGTGCACGACTTCGAGCGCCGCGATCTTCTCGCTCACGAAGAGCACTTTCTTCCGCTTGGCCAAGAGGTCGGCGATCATGTTGGCGATCGTCTGGCTCTTCCCAGTTCCCGGTGGGCCATCCATCACGAAACTGTTGCCCCCGATCGCCGATGCAATCGCGCGGCGTTGCGTAGCGTCCGCAGGAAGGATCGTGACCGTGAGCTCCGGCGGAGCAAGCTCATCCACCTCTGACTCGGAAATGGGCTCGAACTCGAAACTCTCTTCAGCGTCCTTGCCCAACGCGAGCCCGCGAACGAGCGCACTCGCCATGACCGCTTCCTCGTTATCGAGGAGATCCTTGAGGATCGGTTCCTTCTGGAACGAGAAGGTCGAGAGCAGGACGGTCGGGATGACCTTCCAACCACGCGACCGTACCTGGGCCACGATCGAATCGAAGAGCGTCGAGGGGGTGAGGTCCTCCTCGTCTGCGGGGAGCTTGAGCGCGACCTTGAAGTCAGCTTCCAGCTTGGCCAGCAGAGCCGGATTGAACCGCTGTTCCTCCTCCGCAAGCGAGAGCCGATAGGGGTCGCTGGCGGAGGCGCGCTTGAGCTGCACGGGGACGAGCAAGAGCGGGGAGCGCCCGAGCTGACGTGCCCCGTCGCTGCCCTTCGCCTCTTCCCATTCGAGCTGCCCGAAGGCTAGGTGCAGGACCCAGACTCCGCGGTCCATGAAGCTCTGGGTGGCATTGCGGTCCAGACTGCGCAGCTTCGCAACAAGCTTTCTCCGGTCCGGGGTCGTGAATCGCACCTCGTCCGACCGCGGCGCCTTCGGCGGATTCGGACTCTCGTCCAACAGCGGCAGGTAGACCTCGACTCCCCTACTGAGACGTTCAAACAGCTCCTGCGGGGCTGGGAATTCAACCTGAAGGCCCAGATTCGACTTCAGGTGCAACAAACGATTGCTGCGTGTCAGGTTGATTAGGTCTCTGCGCCAGGATTCCAACTGCTGGCGCACGCGCTTATCGAGACTGGCCATGATCGCTTTCCATCCGGATCGCCTCAAGCCTGCGGCCGCCACGTGCGGGGACGCACCGTAGCGACTGTCTGTAAATTCATAAGGAAACAACCTTCCTGCACCGCTGGGAGATCCTAGGCTAGGTTTCGAGTCATTCCTCGATCCTCGGTGGACAGCTGAAAACCGGCAATTAATCGACAGGGCAAAAACCGGCAATTTCCGCCGGCTGACCGAGACAGGTGAGTTCTACTTCGTCGCGTCCTCGGTGCGCAAGTCGGTGTGGATCTTCGTGCGCCAGCTCCGAGGCCCGCACTTGAGCACGTGGGCGTGGTGCAGCAAGCGATCGAGGAGCGCGGTGACCGCCGCCGTATCGCCGAGCAGCTTCCCCCAGTCATCGACGGGGCGGTTGGACGTCAGGAGCGTCGACGCCCGTTCGTAGCGGCGCAGGATCACTGCCAGCAAGTCCTCCGCCGCGGTGTGCGGGAGCTTCCGCATGCCGCGGTCGTCGATGATGAGCAGCGGGCCGGCGGTCAGGTCCGCGAAGAAGGCCTTGCGCGTGCCGTCGAGCGTCGCATCCGCCAGCTCCTCGAGCAGGGAGTGGGCTTCGCGATAGAGCACGCGGTGCCCCTGGTGGATCGCGGCCCGACCGATCGCCTGCGCGCGATGACTCTTGCCGGTGCCGGGCGGGCCCAGGAAGAGGACGTCCTCGCGCTGCAGAATGAAGCGCCCGGTGGCGAGTGCGTGGATGAGGGCGCGATTCATCTTTTTGTTGAAGTCCAAGTCAAAGGTGTCGAGCGAGCGATCGGCATCGCGGAAGCGCGCCTGCTGGAGCCGTCGTGTGATGAGGCGGTCCTGTCGGCGGACGAGTTCATCGCCGACCAGGGCCGACACCAGGTCGATGGGGGTCTGCTTCTCGGATTGGGCCTGGCGCAAGCGCGCCTCGAGGACGTCGGCCATGCCGGAGAGCCGGAGTTTGCGGAGCGCGTGATCGAGTTCGATGAGATTCATGCGGGGTCTCCTGTCTGGCGATCGATGAGATCGCGATAGAGCGTGAGCTGACGAATGCGCGGGTCGACCTGCCGGAGCGTGAGCGGCGCCGGCGGGTGCCGTTCGAGATAGCGGCGCAAGAAGCGATACGTTGGCACCTGGAGTTCCAGCGCCGCCTTGGCGGCGTCATCGGCCGCGCCGTCGTGATCGTGGATGTGGGCGCAAACGGTGTGGAGATGCGCGCCGGCGTGCTGGGCGCGCGCGAGCAGCGCGAGCGTCGGCCGCGGTGTCCGCGCGGGGCGGTCGGCGTCCTCGATGCGATGCCAGCCGCGCGGGGCCCGGACATCCTCGCGCAGGAGCTGACCCGTCGACGGCGCCAGCAGACGGACGTGCAGGTCCGTCCAGTGCACCTGGACGCGCTGGCCGATCCAGCCGGGCGGCGCGGAGTCGTACGCGGCCTCGACTTCCACGCAGCCGTCGAGATGGACGGTGCGCCCCCCGAAGCGGTAGTACCGAAACGGCTCGACGGGCAGTGGCCCGTCGCGATAGACGGGATTGAGCGCCGCGTCGTAGACGTCAGGCGGGAGCACGCCTTCTTTGAGATTGTCGAGGACGACGAGGCGCATCGTGCCGCCCAGCCGGCGAAACGCCCGCTCGTGGAGCTCGGCCCACGTCTGCGCGCTCGAGTGCCAGACGAGCAGGCGCACCGCTTTGCGCGAGTAGCCGAGCGTCAGGACGAAGAGCCGCGTGCGTCGGTACTTGGCCGTCTGCGGATGACGGACCATCGGGCCGTCGCCGTAGTCGACCTGCGCTTCTTCACCCGGTGCCCGTCGTGATGACGACGCGCGCTTCGACGGGCGTGCGGCCGCGCAGCTGGCGGACGAAGCGACGGACGCTGGCGTAGCGAGCGGTGACACCCTCCTCCACGAGGTCCTGCCAGATCGCCATCGCGTTGCGCCCCAGTTTCAGGGCTGCTTCGATCTGCTCGCGGTGCGGCGCACACCCGCTCGCCGACGGCGCGCGACTCGGCGGAGAGTCGGTGGACACCTCCGGCTTGGAAATTGCCGGTTTTGCGGGTGGGTCGGTGGACACCTCCCCGGAAATGGCCGGTTTTGCCGCCCCTTCGCCCGGGCGGCCACGGCCCCGCACCGACAGCCCCGCCCCTCGCAGGTACCGCGTGGCCGTTTCGCGGCGGACGTCGGTCGCGTCCGCGATCCGGCTGACGGTCCAACCCAAACGGCCCAGGGCCAGAATCTGCTGCTGCTTCTCGTAGTCCAAGACGTTGCTCATCCGGACGAGGGACTACAGTCCCATCGCCCTCGTCAACGTCTCGGCCGCCGTCAGCTAATTGCCGGTTTTGAGGTGTCGATTAATTGCCGGTTTTGGGTGTCCACCGAGGCCTCCTGCGGTCGGCTCACCACCGTCTGCTCCGCACCCGCGCGTTCGTTGAATGGGATGCGGTGACGTGCGCCTGCTGAGAACAAGCGGGGGCGTCGATGTCACGGGGCAAGAGCGCGCTGCCCTCAACAGGTTGACAATGCCTTTCCGATGGTTGTGTTGCATCTGTGGCCGACGGCGGCTGGTAGCCTAAAGAGATCATGAGAAGGCAATCCGAGCGGCGATTGTCAAATGGCGACAAACGGAGCCCGAGCTGATTCTGTGCGCCCGGGCACCATGAGAGCCGGGGGCCTTGGGGACACTAGCGGCTTGTACTGACGACTTGTAAATCATATGATGGCGCATGCCATTCACGCCGACGCCGGTCATCCTGACCGCGGATCAACGCCTGGCGCTCGAAACCTGCGTGCGCTCGGGACGGGGGCGTGCGGATGCGGCGAGACGGACGCGGGTCATTCTGCTGCTCGCCGACGGGTGCAGCTACGCCACAATCGCGACGATGACCGGGTGCAGTTCGCGGACGATCGCGTTGTGGAAGCAACGCTTCGCGACGGACGGCGTGGCGGGATTGGCCGCTCGCCATCATGGCTCGAAGCCGGCGGTCCTGACGCCGGCCCTCGAAGCCCGCATCATGACGTGGACGCGCCGCCCGCCGCCCCACGGCGCGACCCACTGGTCGACGCGATCGCTCGGTCGCAAGCTGGGCGTGCAGCACACGATTGTCGCCCGGGCGTGGCGGCATGCCGGGCTGCAACCGCATCGACTCGAACGGTACATGCGGTCGACCGATCCCGAGTTCGAGACGAAGGCGGCCGATGTGAGCGGCTTGTATCTCGATCCCCCACAGCACGCGGTCGTCTTCTGCATCGACGAGAAGACCGCGATTCAGGCGCTCGATCGGCTCGATCCGGTGCTCCCGATGTCGCCGGGCCGCGCCGAACGCCACGGGTTCGAGTACCACCGGCACGGCACGCTCTCGCTCTATGCGGCCCTCAATACGCGGACGGGCGAAGTGGTGGGTCGCACCGCCGCCCATCACACCAGTGCGGAGTTTGTCGGCTTTCTGCAGGCGGTCATCGAGACGCAGTCCCAGCGGCGCGAGATCCACATCATCGTGGACAATCTCTCGGCCCACAAGACGCAGCAGGTCCGGACGTTCTTGGTCGCGCATCCGCAGGTCCATCTCCACTACACACCGACCTATTCGTCGTGGCTCAATCAAGTCGCACTCTGGTTCTCAAAGATCGAACGCGATGTCACGGCACGCGGCATCTTCACCTCGGTTACCGACTTGCGTCGGAAGCTGATGTGCTACATCAAGCACTACAACACGACCGCGATCCCGATCCGCTGGGCCTACGCAGACCCGTCTCGGAGAATAGCGTGACCGCTGTACAACTCGAGAGTACGGTCCACTAGCCCCTCGGGATCTGTTCGCCGACTGAGGCGGTGTGCCACGCTTCGTACCCACCGTCCAAACTGTAGGTATCAGCGAATCCGTTCTGGTTGAAGTAGTCGGCCGCCCCTTGACTCAGGTTGCCGTGATAGCAACAGACGATCAACGGGTGGAAACGATCGGCCGCCTGGACAAATGCCTGCACGTTGGCCTCGTTTACGGCCTTGGCCCCCGGGATATGCCCAGCCTCGTACGACGCAGGGTCTCGTACATCGACGACGGTAGCATTGCTTTTCTCAATCAGCTCACGCGCCTGCGCAACATCAATTCGCGTATAGGCCACTAGATAATTCCCTCTCAATAGTCAGGTTTCACGACCTCGGCGGCCCTAGCCCGCATTATTCACGAGTGACTGAGTTGCTCGTCGTGCAGGCGTTTTCGAGTGTGATGACGCAGATGGACGCTGGCGTCATGACGATTGAGGCGATGAGACGGCCGGTCGGTTGAGGCCACGGGGCCGGGGACCGGATCGGCGTGGTCGGGGGCGACACCTCCGGCGCGAGGACCGCGTGGTGGCGATGGCAGGAACGGGTTACGCGGGGGCGGCGCCGAGCGCGCGGGCGAGACGCGCCCACGAGACGGCGTCGGGATGGGATCGCGGGAAATGCAGGACGATCCGGCGGACCGACCGCACGACCTGCACCCCGATCGTGATCAGCGCCTGCCGCAGCCGAGGGACTTGCGCCCCGCGGAGCGCGGTCCGGTCCGCATGGAGTTGCAGTTCTTGGAAGAGGACGAACGCGGCCGCCGTCAAGGTGACGCGCAACTGATTGGCCCAGAAGCGCGTACAGCTGGTGCGCCCGAAGGCGAGGGCGTGTTTCAGTTCCTTGAAGCGATTCTCACTGTCGCCGCGGGCGCAATACACGTGGGTGTAGATCCACTCCGGCGTTTGGCGCAGATTCGTGATGACGAAACGCGGGTTATCGCGCGGCACTCGTCCGTGGTGCCACACCACTTCGGCTTTGATAATGGTGCGCCGGGGCACCGCCCAGGTGCCCGCCTGATACGCCGCCTCCGCATAGGCAGTCGCGGTCTCTTGGGTCGTGGCGACGACCGCCCGGAGCGGCGCGACCGCCGGCTCGGCGTGCCGCGTGAGGACCGCGTTGTTCCCCATGGCGACGACATACTCGACCCCGGCCGCCTCCAGGTGGTCAAAAATCTCCGGCGTAGCGAAGCCCCCATCCAGCCGCACGCGGAGCCGGGCACGGGGAAAGGCGCGCCAGAGTTTCGGGAGCAGCCGCTTCAGCAGCCCCACCGCGCCAGCCGTCCCCGCCGCGTTGCCCGGGCGGAGGATCGCGGCGACGAGGTACTGCCGTGCCTCATCGTCAAAGGTCAGGCTCGCCACGAGTGGCAAGTAGCACCAGTGATCATAGAAGCCATTGAAGAAGGTGAGTTGCTGCGCGCCGTGGGTCTCGTCTTCGGTGACATCGAGGTCGATCGTGATCAGGCGAGCGCCCCGTCGCCGGCGGCGATGGCGGGCCAGCACCCGGTCGGCGAGCGCGTCGCTCATGGCGCGCAGCATCCGCGGGGCCGCCGTGCGCTCGAACCGCGAGATCGTCGGCTGCGACGCCAAGCGGCCGCCCTCGATCGGGTCGCGCCCCAGCAACAGTTTGTGGATCGGATCGTCGGCGAGTCGGTCAGCGTCATTGCCATCGGGATGGCCACACGCGATCGCGAAGACACGTTGCGCGATCAGATCGCTCACCCCGTGCGTCACGCGCGCCGACGCGCGCGCGTCGGGGACCGTCGCCGTGAGGGCGGCCAGCAGGCCGAGCCGTTGATCGGCGGCTTTAAGCAGCACCGCGCCGCCGTCCGAACTCGCGTGAGGCTGATCGAACGTCGCCATCACGGGTCGGTCGAGCAGATCAGGAAACAGAACAGTCTGTGTTATCGTTTCGTCGTTCAAACCAAGCGCCTCCGTCGTGGAAAAGGTCCATCAGCACGGCCTTTGTACCACGGGGAGGCGTTTGTGTTTCTACGCGATCGCGATCGTTGATGAATTATTCAGGCTAGCTGACTCGCCTGATCGACCGGCACGGACGACACGCCCGCAAAGAGACGCGGCTGAAACCTGGGCTTGATCCGATCTCGTGGACACGTTCCGAAAGGTGGAGACGATGTCCCGAATGGCAGCAACCACACGTCGGCGGTCACGCCGGCAATTCAGTGACGAGTTCCGGGCTGGGGCGGTCCGGCTGGTGTTGGAAGAGGGGAAGACGGTCGGCGCCGTCGCCCGCGAGTTGGATCTTACCGAATCGGCCTTGCGGCAATGGGTCGAGCGGGCGCGCGCCGACCGCAGCGGGGGCCGTACCGGTCTGACGACCGCCGAGCGGGAGGAGCTGGCTCGGCTGCGCAAGGAGAATCGCATCCTCGCCGAGGAGCGCGACATCTTAAAAAAAGCGACGGCCTTCTTCGCGAAGCAGAGCCGGGAAGATTTCGGTTCATTGCCGTGGAGAAGGCCAGGCACACCGTCATCATTCTGTGCCGGTGTCTCGCGGTCACACGCAGCGGGTTCTACGCGTGGCAACGACGCCCGGAATCGGCACGATCACGAGACGACCGGCGGGTGAAGGTCCTCGTCCAAGCGTCCGTTGACGCGAGCAAACAGCGCGATGGCAGCCCGCGCATTCACGAAGACCTGATCGAGCAGGACGAGCAGGTGAGTCGCAAACGGGTCGTCCGGCTGATGCAGGAAGAAGGCCTGGTCGCACGGGCCCGGAAGCGTGACAACGTAACCACCATGAGCGATCACGACCAGCCGGTCGCGGCGAATCTGCTCGACCGCCAGTTCGAGGCGGACGCCCCGAATCAGCGGTGGGTCGGCGACACGACCGAGTTCGTCATCGGCAGCAGCGGTAACCTGTACCTCGCGGCGGTCTTGGATCTGTGCTCGCGGTTCATCGTGGGGTGGGCCGTCAGCGCGGTGAACGACCGGCACGTGACCATCAAGGCCTTGGAGATGGCGCTCAAGCGCCGGTGCCCGGACATCGGCCTCCTCCATCATTCCGATCAGGGTTGTACGTACGCAAGCGAGGATTCTCAGGACCTCCTCGAGGCGCGTGGCATCGTCTGCAGCATGAGCCGACGTGGCAACTGCTGGGACAATGCCGTCATGGAGAGCTTCTTCTCGACCGTCAAGAGCGAGCTCGGCGAACACGTCGACAGTCACGGCGACGCGAAGATGGAGTTGTTCGATCACATCGACGTGTTCTATCACCAGCGACGTCGCCACTCGACGCTCGGCCAGATCAGTCCGGCCGCCTTCGAACGGCAGGCGGCGTAGGGCATGGACGCTGCCATCCCTGCGGACGCACAGAACGCGCCCACAGGGATTTGGAAATCTCGCACAGAACGCGAGATTCCCACAGCGCCCACACCCATCATCGTTGTTGTGAACGAACGAAAGAACAACGGAGACTCAAACAGCGTAGCTAAACCGTCCACCGAATCGGATCAGGCCCAACCCCCGCTTCCGTCGCGGAGACGCAGAGACCGCCTTACAAGTCGGTCTGAGTGTAATGGCCAGTCCCGAGCGTCGCATCCATCGTCGTCGGTACATCGAGGCGACGACCGTCGAGTCCTGTGCTCCCGCACCGTGGCAGTACCGCGGCGTCAACACCCGGCGGGCGGGCCGGATGGCGGACCTCGCCCTGCACCCGACGGTCAAACCGGTGTCGTTGATCGCCGACGCCCTCTGCGACGTGTCGGGCCGGGGCGAGATCGTGCTCGATGGGTTCGGCGGTTCCGGCTCGACCCTGATCGCCGCGGCCAAGACCGACCGGAATTCGGGCCTTCAAAACGTCTAAAGCGCTTTTCAAATAGGCCTTGTACTACCTGGGGCGGTCGTGGTACTTCTGCGCGCACCGATGCAGGAGGCCCGATGCGTGCCTATTCGATGGATCTGCGAGAGCGGGCGCTCCTCGACAGCGATGCCGGGATGAAGGCGGCCGAGGTGGCGGCGAAGTACCGCGTGAGCGGGTCGTGGGTGCGGCTACTGAAACAGCGGCGGCGCGACACGGGCGAGGTGGCGCCTCGCGTCCAGCGACATGGACGGCGCGGCATGCTTGAGCCGCACCTACACACCTTGGCCGCGCTGATTGCGGCGCAACCGGATCGCACGCTGGCTGAGCTGAAGGACGCCCTCGCCACGCCCGCGAGTGTGCCGACGGTCTGGCGCGCCGTGCGGGCCCTCGGCCTGACCGTTAAAAAAAACGGTCCGCCCGTCCGAACACGATCGGCCTGACGTCGCGGCCGCGCGGGTCGCGTGGCACGCGGCGGCGCCGACCTGGGATGTCGCCCACCTCGTGTTTCTGGACGAAACCGGCATCACCACCAATCTGCTTCGGCGGTACGGCCGGGCACCGCGCGGCGCGCGCGTTCACGACCACGCCCCCTGCGGGCGCTGGCAGACCAGCACGTTTCTCGCCGCGTTGCGGGTCACGGGGCTGACCGCACCGGGGGTCTTCGACGGCGCGATCGATGGCGAGAGCTTCCGCGCCTACATCGAACAGATCCTGGTGCCGACCCTGCAGCCCGGCGACATCGTCATTGCCGACAATCTCGGGGCCCACAAGGTCGCCGGCATCCAACGCGCCATCCAGGCCGCCGGGGCCACCCTCTGGTACTTGCCACCCTACAGCCCGGACCTCAATCCCATCGAGCTCTGCTTTGCGAAGCTCAAGGCCCTCGTTCGCACCGCTCGCTGTCGCAGCACCGAGACGCTCTGGCCGTTCCTCGGCGAGTGCTTGGCGCACTTCAGCCCTGACGAATGCCGCAACTATTTTCGGCACTGCGGGTACGCGGCCGCCACACGGTCATGAAAAGCGCTTTAGGCTGGCCGATACGACAGCAGGAAACTGCGAACGTGGCGCACCGCCAGCGGAATCTTCTCCGGGGTGTCTTTCCAGGGGTACATGCTCAGTTGTCCGTTTGGCGCCAGCATCGCGCTCTCGATCGCGGCATCGTACGAATGTCCCGCGGTATCGTCCGGCAGGACGAGAACCGGCGTCTGACACTGCCTCACGAAGTCGCGCGTCACCGTGAACACGAAGTCAGGGTTGGTGCGGAACAGTCGGTTCAGGAATTGGTCGGCCATTTGCGTCGTGATGTCGGGGTGCCGCTTGACCACTTCTGCACCCCACGAGTTGCTCTGACTCTCATACATGGCGTTCGGTAGCTCCGGTCGGAACCCGACCGGCTGCGCCGGCACGGCCGCGATCACGCGATCGGGCGCCCGCTTGATGAGGTTCCAGATGAAGGGCCCCGCAATGCAGAAGCCGAGCACCATGAACCTGTCGATCCCCAGGTGATCCATCAGGCCGAGATGGTCGTCGGTGTAGGCATCCCACGGCCGGTCGACCTCGAGCGGGCCAGTGGACTGCCCGGCTGAGTGGCGCAAGTCCGCGTAGATACAGCGGAACTCTCCGCTGAACGCCTCGATCGTGCTAAAGGGATTGCCGCGCCGGATGCCCGCGATCGTCGAGCCGTTCAACCCCCCGCCCGAGATGAGCAACAGCGGGAAGCCCGACCCTGTCTCCTCATAGCGGATGCGGACATTCCCCCTCTCGTAGAAGCGTCCGCTATCGTCATTGCCGCTCTGCCGCGCGAACAGCGCCGGCGGCGTAGCGGCCATTGCCGCCGCCGCGGCGCCAGTCTTCAGAAGCTTGCGTCTGATCGGGTCCACAATACCTCCTCTTCTCGGCCGTGTTTCGCCTCGATGACACAGCGATCGTCATCGGGGACCGGCTGAATCCCGGACTATAACGCAACCGAGGAACTATCCGCACAGACCGCGCGGCGCGACCACGTGACTCGCCCGGCGACGCCTGATTACCGATAAGCTGCTCAGCTACTCGGCCGCCTGTCGCACGGTGATGCCATCGGTGCTTCACTGCACCGATCAGTACGCGAACAACCGCGCGGAGGTCTCCCACCAACCGACCCGCCAGCGTGAGCGCCAGATGCGGCGTTTCAAGTCGGCCGCTCAGCTCCAGCGGTTCGCGTCGGTTCACGGTATCGTGCAGAATCTCTTCCGCGTCGGGCGCCATTTGCTGCGAGCCGCGCATCACCGTCTGCGGCGTTGGCGCGCCGCGACCCCGATAGCCCGCTGGTCTTCCACCGCGACGGCATCCCCGTTCGCCGCTGGCGCACGGCGGGGCGCACCGCCTGTCAGGCGGCCAGCGTGCCGACCCGCTTCCTCCACGATTGCCGCCGCACCGCCGCCCGCGCCCTGATCTGCGCCAGGCGCCACCCTCGCCCAGTGCCCGACCCTGCCTCCCGGCGCGCGTACCGTGCGGTGTCACGCACCGGTATGCTCGCGTAGGCGCGGTCTGGTCTCATCCTGCTCCCTCGCGTGTCACGCGCCGTATCGGCCCGACGGCTACGCGGTACATCACGACCAGCACGAGCAGCAGCAACACGACGCCGGTGTAGACATTACGGACCTCGTTGGACACTCTGGAGCCCCTGGAAGGGAGGCAGATGGTGTCCAAGGCCCAACGTGATATTCGGCGTAAACGGCAAGTACTCGAGTACGCCGTGCGAATCAGGAACATCCGGAAGACCTGTCGACACGTTGGCATTCCTCGGTCGCTGTTCTATGTCTGGCGGGCCACGTTTGAACGCGACGGTGAGGCTGGGCTCGTCAACAAGCGCCCGGTGGCCCGTTCACATCCGCGCACCACGCGCCCGGAGGTCGTGGAGCAAGTGCTGCACGTGCGGCGGACCTATCACCTCGGCCCGCAGCGGATCGTCTGGTACTTGGCGCGCTACCAGGGCGTGAGCGTCTCGGACGCCACCATCTACCGCATGCTGCGGCGCCACGGGCTGCGTCGTTTGCCCAATCGCGTGGGCCGGCGCGCCGTGCATACCCATCGCTATGCCAAACAGGTCCCTGGGCATCACGTGCAGGTCGACGTGCAGTTCCTCACGCTCCACGGGCCAGCCGGGCAGCGAATCCGTCGCGACCAGTACACGGCGATCGATGATGCCACTCGGATCCGCGCGCTCCGCGTCTACCGGCGACACACACAGCAGAACGCCATCGCCTTCGCAGACTACGTGACCCGGACGTTTCCCTTCCGTATTCACACGGTGCGCACCGACCGCGGCCATGAGTTCCAGGCGCTGTTTCATTGGCACCTCGCGGACCAGGGTATCCAGCACGTCTACATCAAGCCCCGCACCCCACAACTGAACGGGAAAGTCGAGCGTTCCCATCGCACGGATCAGCAGGAGTGCTATCAGCTCCTGAGCGACAAGGGCGATGTCGATCTGGAGCAACGGCTGGCCGAGTGGGAGCGCTTCTACAACTTCGGTCGGCCCCACGGAGCATTCGCCGGGCAGACCCCGTACGAAGCACTTCGAGAACGGTTACAGTCATGATGGCGACTGTCCCACGAGATCCGTCACATCACAAGCACCGCCATCGAGATGACGGCGGCTGGGATGGAGGCCGACACCGTCAGCCCGGCAAACAAGCCCAGGTAGGCGTTGGCCCCGGCCAGCACGACGGCCAGCACCACCCCGAGCACCAGCACCTTGATCGTCAGCTCCGGCAACGTGGTGTCCGCCGGGACGTATGGGCGGGGCTCTTCGGTCATGCCCGCCGATTCTACGGTATCGTCAGGGCCGACTCCATGAACCCTTCGCCCCTCTCTTTCCAACGAGGTGTCGGGTGAGCGCCTCGGCGACTGCTCAGTGTCTACTATCGAGAGGCCGCATGAGGGGTCGGCCCATTAATCGCACCTTACGCGGAAGAGATTCTGCACGATACCGTGAACCGACGCGAACCGCTGGAGCTGAGCGGCCGACTTGAAACGCCGCATCTGGCGCTCACGCTGTCGGGTCGGTTGATGGGAGGCCTCCGCGCGGTTGTTCGCGTACTGATCGGTGCAGTGAAACACCGATGGCATCACCGCGCGACTGGCGGCCGAGTAACTACGCAGCTTGTCGGTAATCAGGCGTCGCGGCACGTGCCGTTGGTTCTTCAGCAACTTGCGAAAGAAGCGCACCGCGGCGTGCCGATTCCGTCGCGGTTGCACGAGGATGTCGAGGACGTCACCGTCCTCATCCACGGCGCGCCACAAGTATTGCTGGCGACCCTGGATCGTGACGAACACCTCGTCGAGATGCCAGGTGTCTCCGAGCCGGCCACGTCGGCGCCGCAATCGGCCCGCATACTCAGGACCGAACCGTCGACACCACTTCCGGATGGCCTCATAGGTGACTTCGACACCCCGGCGGGCCACCACGTCCTCCACGTCTCGGAAGCTGAGCGCGAAGCGATGATAGAGCCACACCGCGTGGCTGATAATTTCAGGGGGAAACCGGTATCCGCGGTAGCTGGGCATGCGGTAACTCTGCCAGCAGGAGGCCAGGTTGACAATGCCCTCACGGCGTATGGTGCGAGAAAACGGCCGAGGCGAGTGAATCCCCGAGACAACGTGGGTGACGGCCGTGTCTGAGCCATGTAGCCTCCGGCCCTGCCCCACGCTCTGCACTTCCTCGTGCTGGCCTTGGCTGGCTGGGTGACTCGCCACCAAGAAGATCGCATCGACTATCTCCGGGAGGAGAATCGCGTCCTCCGGGAGCATCTTGGTCCTCGACCGCTTCGCCTGACCGACGCCCAGCGCCGGCGACTCGCGGTGCGAGGCCAGACACTCGGCCGGCGGATCGTGAGTCAGGTGGCCGGCATCGTCACGCCTGACACGATTCTCCGCTGGTACCGGCGGCTGATCGCCCAGCAGTACGATGGCAGTGCCCGCCGGCGTCGGGGACGGCCGATGACACCCAGGGCGGTGGCCGAACTCGTCGTACGGATGGCGGGTGAGAATCCGACGTGGGGCTACACGCGGATCCGCGGCGCACTCGCCAACCTCGGCCACCACATCGCCCGGAACACGGTGAAGCGGATCTTGTACGACCACGGGATCGCCCCTGCTCCCGAGCGGAACCAGCGCACGCCGTGGAAGACGTTCCTGCAGGCGCACTGGGAAGGTCTGGCGGCCGCCGATCTCTTCACGGTCGAGGTGCTCACCCTGGCCGGTCTTCGGCGGTATGTCGTCTTCTTCGTGATCGAGCTGAAGACCCGCCGGGTGCACATTGCCGGGATCCACCCGCAGCCCGATGGCCGGTGGCTGGAGCAGATGGCCCGCAATCTGACCGATCCGGTCGACGGCTTCCTGCGGACCGTGCGCCAGCTGATGCATGACCGCGATCCCCTCTTACACGCGGGTCTTTGGCGAGATCCTAACAAGTGGCGATGTTGGGCCAATCCGGCTGCCGCCGAAGAGCCCGAATCTCAACGCCTATGCCGAGCGGTTCGTCCGGTCGATCAAAGAGGAGTGCCTCCATCGTGTCGTCCCGCTCGGCGAGGGGCGTTTGCGCCTCATCGTCCACGAGTACGTCGCGCATGACCATCGTGAGAGAAACCACCAGGGACTCGACAACCAGCTCCTGCAACGACCGCCATCCGGTACGCTCGGACGCCGACGTGCAGCGGCGTGAGCGCCTCGGCGGACTGCTCAGTTTCTACTATCGAGAGGCCGCATGAGTGGTCGGCCCATTACTCGCACCTTACGCGGTTGCGGGAATGATCTCCACGGTCGGCAGGCTGGCCGCGGCTGGCGGCCTCAGCGGACCGGAGCCTGGTCCCGCGCGAAGACGTCGGGGTCTGCTGGAGCCGTCGATGAGTCGGGCGTGATCGGGTCGTTTTGGCGAGTGCCCATGGCCCTGTCCCTGGTGCGAGATCGAATCCCTGTTGACGAGGCGGCGGTCCGTATCAGGTCTCTCTGCTGTCTGAATCTAGCCCCGTGCCAGCACGTGACGCAGGGCGCCCTCCAGGTCCGGAAAGGCGAACTCGAAACCGGCCGTGCGAAGCACCGCTGGGTCAACCCGCGTGCTCGCAAGCAACAGTGCGTCCGCCATCTCCCCGAACGCGAGGCGAAGCGCAAAGGCGGGAGCCGGCAGGCAAGTCGGACGGCGCAGGACAGCGCCCAGCGTCTTTGTGAATTCACGATTCGTCACCGCTTGTGGCGCCACGGCGTTGACCGGTCCACTGGCCGAATCGTCAATCAGCGCGTGCTGCACGATGCTGAGCAGGTCATCAAGGGCAATCCAGCTCATGTACTGGTCTCCACCGCCGAGAACCCCACCAGCCCCGAGCTTGAATGGCATCAGCATTTGCGCCAGTGCTCCGCCCAGCGGGCTGAGGACAATCCCGATACGCAGATGCACAACCCGCATGCCTCGCTCGCGAGCCGGCGTGACCGCAGCCTCCCACGCTTGACACACCTCGGGAAGAAACCCGCTTCCCGCAGCCGCCGACTCGTCGAGGACCTCACGACCCCGGTCGCCGTAGAAACCGATCGCGGACGCGGCCACCAGCACCTTCGGCGGTGTGTCGAGTCTTGCCAGTTTCTCGCACAACTGGCGGGTGCCGGTGACGCGGCTCTCGCGAATCCGAGCCTTGCGGGCTGCCGTCCATCGACCGCCGGCAATGCTCTCGCCGGCCAGATGGACGACCGCGTCGACCCCATCGAAGGCCCCCGCAGTGAACGTCCCGGCGGTCGGGTTCCACGACGTGGATTCATCCGAGGCCGACACCGCCCGGCGCAGACGGCGGACGTGATGACCACCCCCAACGAGAAACGACCTCAGCGCAGCTCCGATCAGACCGCTCGAGCCTGTCATCAAGACCGTCATCTCACGTCCTCCATGCTGCTGTGTATGCAACCGGCTGTTTGTGGCGGCGCTGTAGCAAGCCCGCAGTCGCACCAGCCCGCTCGTCTTTCACGGCGTTGTTGCACGAATCGTCACTGGCCCGCACGATGCCAACCGACAGGATCCTCACCTGCTGCGGACGGAGTGCCTCCATCTGCTCGCGCATAGCGAGCACGCTGTGGTCGTCGCCGCCGGGATAGACATCATCCCACCTTAGCTTGTTTGGCTCTCCATGGGTCTTCGCCCTTGGTGTTGCCCCGATTCGCCGTGCTGTTGCCTTCCACAGCGGTCCATGGCCGGCCCCGTATCACTGTCGAGGCGCGCTGGCCCGCGCGTCAGCCCGCGTGCGTTCATGTACAGTGTGGTGTGCCACGAGGGGTTGACCCACGGCACGCGGGCGAGCCGGAACGTGCCGACGATTTGCCCCACATGTGCAGGCTCGTGCCGGTGGGCGTCCAGCGCGCGACGGGAATCTCGGGCCAGGCGGTCATGCCCGTGCATAGTCCAGACCGCGCAGGGAAGCAGCGATATGGCAGTGGGCACGCGGTTCATCGATCGCTCACGAGAGTTCCTGAAGACCAACTACTTACCCAAGATCGAGGCGGCGGTCCGCCCGCTGTCGCCCGCCGACGTGTGGTGGCGGCCCAACGACGCCTCGAATGCGACGGGGCACCTGCTGCTGCACCTGACGGGCAACGTGCGGCAGTGGATCGTCGGGGGGGTCGGCGGCCGGCCCGTCGATCGGCGCCGCGATCTGGAGTTCGCGCCGGTCGAGCAGCCCGAGGCGGCCGACCTGCTCGCCGGGCTCGCGCGTGCGGTGGACGAGTCAGACGCCGTGCTGGCGGCACTCGACCCGGCGGCGCTCGAATCGCGCGTCACGATTCAGGGCGTCGATGTGACGCGGATGGGCGCGATCTACCACGTCGTGGAGCACTTCGCGATGCACACAGGTCAGATCCTCTGGATCGTAAAGGCGCGCATGGGGCGCGAGCTTGGGTTCTACGCCGTCGAAGAAGGCACGGCTCGCGCCACCTGGACCGGCACCGACGAGGGCGAGGCGTCCTGAGCGCGGCGTCGCCTCCTCCCGGAGATAGTCGATGCGATCTTCTTGGTGGCGATTCACCCAGCCAGCCAAGGCCAGCACGAGGAAGTGCAGAGCGTGGGGCATGGCCGGAGGCTACATGGCTCAGACACGGTCGTCACCCACGTTGTCTCGGGGATTCACTCGCCTCGGCCGTTTTCTCGCACCATACGGGGTCGCGCTCACCAGGGCACACGTGGACCAGTGGAAATGTGATGCCGAGACGCTCGCCCGGTTTGTCGTCCAGCAGCTGGGCCTGCGCCGGAGAACAATTCCTAGAGTTCTTCGCCTCAGCCCGAGGTAGACGGTGACCGTAATTGGTGGCGTCTCGTGGCTGTCGTCCTCCAGCGCAGAGATCGCGCGCGCGCAACGTCCTCAAGGCTCTCACCCCTGGCGGTGTCATCGACGAGCTGGGCTTCCTGGTGCTCCAGGGTGCGTTCGCCGAGCAGTTCTACCCAGCGGTCACCACGCCGATGAGGCGGGCCCGGTACCTGATCTTTGTGCCAGCCATCTACCAGTACCTGGAACGCTCTGGCAAGGCGGCTGGCAAGGACGTCGACCGCCTTTCCCGAGACCTGCAGTTCGACCTCCTGCAGTCGGTGCGGGAGGAGGATGGCGCGATCGGCAAGGAGAAAGGACGCGAGATCGTCCGTCCGCCGTCCGAGATCTACTGGAATGCTCTCGCCGTGCTCGGGCTTGCCACCCAGCGTGTGTCAGAGGCCAGCTACCAGCGCCGCCTGTCGGCCGGGGCGTTCAGATTGGAGGCGCTGCGGGACGACGACAAGGTGGCGTATCCGGACAACGCGGAGTCCCTTTGGGACACGTCGCTCCGCCTGTCCCACGTTCTACCCGACGGTGTGTTTCCCATCAATAATTCGCTCCGTCTTCGCCCCTCCGAGGCACGTCTCCTCCGGGAGCGCTACGGGGCCGTGAAGCCAGGAGGGCGAGAGTCCCTCATCTCTCATCTGGTGTCACTCGCCGATCGGCGAAGCCTAGCCGACCTCGATGCGATCACCAACGTGTGGGACGTGCCGGACCTGCCGGTCGAGACGCAGGTTGCCGTTGACCATGCCAGGAAGCTTAGTCTGTTCGCCAAGGGGACGACGCTCCAGTATCACCGGATGCTGATCGAGAAGAAGGGCGGAGAGGATCCAGGCGCGGCGGAAGCATTCGCGGCGTGGTGGGAAGCCGCGCAGGGCGAGTTGGCCTCGTGGGACATCGACGACTTCTTTGCGCACATCCGTCGGTGGGACGCGAACCGGCGGCCGGTCCAGGACAGCGAATTTCTCCGCGAATGGATCGGGTGCTGCACGGCGGCTCCATCCGGGCCGGCAGCGCTCAATGACGCGACTGCACGCGCCATCGTCCGACTACGGGAAGACCGTGTGCGCCCGGGCAAGCAGCGTTTCAAGGTGAAGTACCAGTTCGACTCATGGCGCATGCTGGAAAAGTACCGGCCAGAAGATCTCTATCAGTTGCGGTATCGCCATCCCCAGGGACTCCAGTTTGCTGAGGACATCGCGGACGGCCTGTTGAGGGGTACGGCATGACGCTGGATCCCCGGGAGCGCAAGAGCTGGCAGGGGTTCCTTGACCTGCTACAGCCCCCCGCCGGCTATCGCTTGTCGGCGGCGCTGGGAACCTACTTTGGCCTGTCGATCGACGCGCTCACGGCGGCCCTGCTGACCATGAGCGACACCGACGGGGAAGCGCTCGCAGGCGAGCCGGTTGCGGGGGTGATGGCTATCACCCGCCTGCGCAGCAAGGTTCGAGTACTCGTGCATCCGGGCACGATCTCCGGTAGTCCCCACGCAGGCTCCCGACGATTCGTGGCGCTGCTCGACCGCATGGTCGTCCAGGTCCAACACCACCTCCGGAACCCTGACGTTGCCAGTGCTCATCCACGCCTGCAGGGCGTCGGCCACGTCGACCGCGAGTGGAGATGCTGCATCACGACCTGATGCAACAGTGCCCTCGAATACGGCGCCTAGCTCAAAGGACGTCGACGTCGACAGGTTGCGGCCGGCGACAACCACCCGCCCCAGTGTCTCGGGCAGCGCCGCAGGCGCGCCGACGACCCGGTCGAATCGAAGCGCCCACACCTTCGGATGGAACAAGCCGGTAACAGGCTTGGCAGCTACCACGCTTTGTTCGTCGGCTCGCGCTCGATATTCCGCACGAAGCACAGGACGGTCTCAGGCTGCGCTGGCAGGGGCCAGACCGCAAGCCGCTGGCGACGTTCGTCCCAGCGAGGCTGGAGCGCGCGCTCGTCGTCTCGCCGTTTGTACGGCCCGACTTCGTGTCGGCGCTCGTCGAGAGGACGCAGCACCTCCAGCTCGTGAGTACACCCGAGGCGCTCGATGCACTGGACGATGCGACCCATGCACGGCTCGACGCGCGTCGCGAGGCACAGGGCTCGCCTGTGCTGTACCAGGTCAGCGAACTCAGCGACCCCGAGGATCCCGCAGATGGCAACATCCAAGGCCTCCACGCCAAGTTGCTGCTGATCGAGGACGCTCGTCAGACGAGCGCCACCTTCGTGGGTTCGGCCAACGCCACGGGCCCAGGATGGGGGCTCGGTGGCTCGGCCAACGTCGAGGCGATGGCCGAGATGCGCCCGGGCATCGGTATCGGTCGGTTCGTGGCCGGATTCATCAGGGAGTCGAAGACCAAGGTGCATCCGTGGGTCGTCGAGTACAACCGAGCGAACAAAGCCGAGCCCGACAGCACGGACAACGCCGCACACCAGATGCTCACCGCGCTGCGCGACATGGCACGCCTGGACCTCCGGGTCGACTACGACGCGGACAGACAGAGGCTGACGCTGGGACGTATGGCGAGTCAAGCCCATTCCTAGTTGAAACTCTCCGCGACTCCTGATTGCTTACGCGGCTTTGGTCTTCGATGTCGTCGTGTCGATCTTCAACTCTCGCTTCAATGCGTCACGAAGCCTGGGCAGGTGCCGGTAGCCCATCACCTTGCGTAGACGCGGCTCGATGTCCAGGAGCGCCGTGGCGAGCCAGCGCTGGCGTTGACTTGAGTTCTGCCAGTGATCGACCTTCGCACAGCGCTCCTCAATGAGCGCGTTGATGGACTCGAGGCCGTTCGTCGTCTTCAGCGACCGGCCCAGCACGCCATACACGCCGAGGCGATGCAACGTCAGGGTCTCGTCCAGGCCTTCCGCCAGACTGCCGGCCGCCGATTGGTTCCGATCCTCCAGCTCATGCTGGAGCGACTGGAGGGCGGCGAGGGCCTCGTCGTACTCCGGACGGTTGTAGGCGCGCTGGAGACGCTGCCGCCACACCGGCTGCTCACGCTTGGCCAGGTAACTCACCACGTTCTCGCGCTTGTGCCCTTGACACCGTTGCACCAGGGCGCGGTGGCGGAAGGCCTTCCGCACGGCCGCCCGGAGCCCCTTGCCGCCATCGACGATCACCAGAAGCCCCTGGGAAACATCGAGGCCCCGCTCGACCAAGGACCGGAGGAACGGGGTCAACACCTGCTCGTTCTCGGTGTCCGTCTCGACAAAGCCCAGGAACCGTTTGTCCCCCGTCATCGTGATGCCCAGCGCGACGACCATCGTCGCCTCGGCGAACGTCTTGCCGTCCAGCACGAGGGCCACAACGTCCTCCCCGGAGAGGTCCCGCTCCTGGAGTTCGCGGAGTTTCGTCGCGCTGGCCTGAATGAACGCGCGGGACACCGTCGACCCCGACAGGCCGATCGCCCCGGGAATCGCCTCGGCGGCCGCCGCGTAGTTGCGGCACGAGATCCCATACAGCACGCGCCTCAACAACAGGTCATTGACGGCGCGATCGCCATGCAGCGCTTCGTACGACCGCAGGGGAATCTCGCGCTCCGTGACATGGCGAATCCGGGGCACGCGCATCGGCACGCGCTGGCCGGCCAACCCGACCGTCCCGGGGTGGCTCCCATGACGGCGCCCGCCGACTGACGGGTCTTTGCGGGCGTCGCGTTCGCCAGCCAGCGCGGGCACTTCCTCGTCGAGCCATTCCTCGATGTGCAGCAACCCCAGCGGAATCAAGGACCGGATCAATTCCACCTTGGCATCGACCTCCAGCTCCGCGTACCCCTCTCGGTCGATGACGTCGACCGCGCCCAACGTGCGACCTTTCTTGCGCTTCCTGACCGATCGTAGGACACGGCTCATCTCGGCTCCTTTCTCTCGTGGCGTGATGTTCGTCTCGCAACGTCATCAAACCACAGGGTTTGGAGCCGCTTCAATTTTCAACTAAGTTTCGCTCACACTCCGTATGGCGGATAGGGCTCTGTCGATCCTGAACCGCGAGGCGAATGTCGGGCTGACGTTCGAGATTGCGCCGTTGCTCTTGACCGAGCGCCCTGGAGCTTGGACGCCTGTCGAGAGTCTCGCACTTGCGGCCCGCGAGTTCGATGACGTACCGGTGCAGGAGGTCACGGCGTTCGTCGCCGTGCGCGCGCGCAGCGAGAGTCCGCCGCTCGAACGCACACGGTTGCTGCTGGCGCGTCTGAACTTGTCGGAAGCAGCCCTCGATCAGCGCGACGACGCCGTGCGCCAGGAGATCATGGCCACCGCCGACCCGGCGGCGGTGCTCGCGGCTCTGGTTCGCGGACTCGCGCACCTGCGGGCTGGGCAGGCCGGTCCGGGTCGCCAGACCGGAGACAGGGCGGATTCGATTCACTGGCTCCTGGGCGAGACCCATCTCGAAGGACTGCTGCAGACCGTGGCCGCCGAGCCAGAACTGATCGCGGAAATGCGGCTCCTGCTTGCGCCGACCGGCGGGGCGGAGTTCGGGCGCCTCTGCGACGACCTGGACGTCGTGGCCCGGCAACTCCGTCTCGGGGCCACGCCGTGACCGCGTTCAAGCGAGCGCAGTTCCAGGAAGCAGCGGTCCAGCACATCGTAACCAGGCTCCGGGACAAGAGCGCTTCGCGACGGATGCTCCTGGCCGACGAAGTTGGACTGGGCAAGACGGTAGTCGCGCGTGGTGTTATCGAGAGCCTCATGAAGCGGAAGCGGACGCCGCTCACAGTTGTCTACCTGTGCTCGAACGCCGAGATCGCTGAACAAAACAGGCGCAAGCTCGACCCAAACAGCCGCAAGCCCGTCGGCCGCGTCACGCAGTTGGTCGTGATGCGCGCCGACGAGGCTGAAGACCTGCGGTTGTATTCCTTCACGCCCGGCACCTCGCTGAGGGATGGGACCGGCCTCGCCTGGGAGCGACGCCTGCTCATGTACCTGCTCCACCGCATCTACGGCGTCACCGTATGGCGCGCGAAGTGGAGGGAGTTCTTCAGGTGTGGTGCAGGTCGCGACAAGTGGCGTGAAGAGACGACCCGTGTCGCGTTGCGGCAGGAGTTCGCGCGAAAGACGGAGCGCGGCTTTCAGAAGGAACTGGCAGGGGCGTGGCGCAGGCTGGATGTGGACAGCGAATCCGCCGGCCAGGCGATCCGGCGCCTGGTGGCCCAGTTCGACTCGGATGACCCGCAGGCCCGCTTCGCGCGCAACCAACTCGTGGCTCGCCTGCGAGGCGTCATGCAGCGGGTTGTCCTCCGGCATCTCCGACCCGACTTGGTCGTGCTCGACGAAGTGCAGCGGTTTCGAAAGGTCCTCGACGAAAGCGGAGAACGCGCAACACATCGCGGCGGAGCTGTTCACGCAGAGGGCGCCCGTTCTCATCTTGTCGGCAACGCCGTACCGTGCGCTCACGCTCGGTCACGAGGTGGCGGACGGCACGGCGAGCCACCACGAAGACTTCTTCAGGACGTTGGATTTTCTGTTCGATCGCGACAAGGACACGCCTCAGAGAATCCGAGCCGGCTTGAAGGCGTTTGGCGAACGGCTTCAGAGCCCGACCCTTGCCGACGCGCTGGATCAGGAACTCCTGGGCCTCAAGAGCGCGCTTGAAGGCGACCTCACACAGGTCATCTGCAGGACCGAGCGCAACTGGTATGTGCTCGACCGGCGGAAGGGCATCGACGACACGATCGGCAACAGCGGAGCGCTGCCGGGAAGGGGAGAACTGGAGGAGTTTTTCCGGCTGCATGGCAGCCTGGCGGCCTCCCACGGGATGGGACAGATAACGGAGTTCTGGAAGTCTGCCCCGTTGCTGCTGACGTTCCTGGATTCGAAGTACGCGCTGCTGCGAACACTGAAGGAGGGACGCGTCAGGGTTCCGCGCGCACTGCTAACTCGAGGAGACGACGTCAAGTCGTTGTCCGACAGAAACCACCGGATCTCGCGCGCCGTGAACGTCTGTCTGGGGGGCTAAAGCGCTTTTCATGACCGTGTGGCGGCCGCGTACCCGCAGTGCCGAACATAGTTGCGGCATTCGTCAGGGCTGAAGTGCGCCAAGCACTCGCCGAGGAACGGCCAGAGCGTCTCGGTGCTGCGACAGCGAGCGGTGCGAACGAGGGCCTTGAGCTTCGCGAAGCAGAGCTCGATGGGATTGAGGTCCGGGCTGTAGGGTGGCAAGTACCAGAGGGTGGCCCCGGCGGCCTGGATGGCGCGTTGGATGCCGGCGACCTTGTGGGCCCCGAGATTGTCGGCAATGACGATGTCGCCGGGCTGCAGGGTCGGCACCAGGATCTGTTCGATGTAGGCGCGGAAGCTCTCGCCATCGATCGCGCCGTCGAAGACCCCCGGTGCGGTCAGCCCCGTGACCCGCAACGCGGCGAGAAACGTGCTGGTCTGCCAGCGCCCGCAGGGGGCGTGGTCGTGGACGCGCGCGCCGCGCGGTGCCCGGCCGTACCGCCGAAGCAGATTGGTGGTGATGCCGGTTTCGTCCAGAAACACGAGGTGGGCGACATCCCAGGTCGGCGCCGCCGCGTGCCACGCGACCCGCGCGGCCGCGACGTCAGGCCGATCGTGTTCGGACGGGCGGACCGTGTTTTTTAACGGTCAGGCCGAGGGCCCGCACGGCGCGCCAGACCGTCGGCACACTCGCGGGCGTGGCGAGGGCGTCCTTCAGCTCAGCCAGCGTGCGATCCGGGTGCGCCGCAATCAGCGCGGCCAAGGTGTGTAGGTGCGGCTCAAGCATGCAGCGCCGTCCATGTCGCTGGACGCGAGGCGCCACCTCGCCCGTGTCGCGCCGCCGCTGTTTCAGTAGCCGCACCCACGACCCGCTCACGCGGTACTTCGCCGCCACCTCGGCCGCCGTCATCCCGGCATCGCTGTCGAGGAGCGCCCGCTCTCGCAGATCCATCGAATAGGCACGCATCGGGCCTCCTGCATCGGTGCGCGCAGAAGTACCACGACCGCCCCAGGTAGTACAAGGCCTATTTGAAAAGCGCTTTAACGGAGCGCCACCACGGCTGTGGACGGCACCCACCTATACGTACTACGCGGACGAGTTGTTCGGTTCAGTGCGGCCCCGGAAGGTCCTCGTGTTTTCTGGCTGGCGGTTCGTCCCGAAGGCCGTGGCGATTATCGCGAGTCGTGTGGCCACGGAGCGCATGGGCGGCGAGATCGAGACGCCAACGCAGCCACTGCGTTTTACGGAGCGGCGATCGTTCCACGCCTTCGACGTCTGCCTCCCGTCTCCTGTGTTGGCGGCGATCGGGGAGGCGGCATACCAGGCGGTGCGTATCCCTGGCGCAACCGGCCAGGCGCTCGATGTCGTTGCGGCGGCAGAGTCGGAGCTGCGCCGCCGCCTTCATGAATGCGGCGTGCCGGTCGTGGAAGGTGGCGGTGGCGACTCGACTTGGCGAGTCGCCATGCGCTTGGAACGTGTCAATGACGGCGGCACCCAGATCTCCTCGGCGTTTGACGCCTGGGACACGCGCGAGGGAGGTGATATGACGGCCCACGAATCGCAGCATCGGGCGTGGGCGCGGGAGTGGCTGGGTGATCACCGTTCGCCTCTTAGGATCTCTGAGGCCCGTGTACGGCGGCTTGCGCTCGTGGCGGCGTTCTCGCCGGCGACCTGCGTGTTGCGAGCCGTTCAGTCTGTGTTTCCGGATGAGGGGGATGCCGAGCCCGTGAAGCGGGTGGCGTCCTTATGTCTCGGACCCATGCGGCGCTACTTCAACCGGCCGCACGTACAGCAGATCGTCCGGCACCATCGATTTCGGATCCCGTGGCGGCAACTGGCGGATGACGATCGGAGCTACACGGAGCGCGTGCTGGTCTACGCGGGCGACGCGCATCTTCAGGCCGTTTTGGACGAATACGTCTATCTGCTGCGGCATGCCACGCAGGGCGAGACCGTGAAAGATGCCGTGAGGCAGTTGGAAGAGGTCTGGACGCTGTCCCGTGGAACCCCCCGGACCAATGGGGCGAAGGGGCGGGGGGGCCGACGTGCTGATTGCGACCGATACCGAGTCGCATTCGACGCATTTCGCGCTCGCTTTCGGCGAGGACGTGGCGCGGGACGGGAAGCAGGGCGGCGAGGACGAGAAGCTCCGCAAGAGCGTGGTGCGAGAGGCCTTCAACTCTCCGTTCTGGCCGTTCGTACTGGCCACCACCTCTGTCGGTCAGGAGGGGCTGGACTTTCATCTCTACTGCCGAGATGTGATGCACTGGAATCTCCCCTCGAACCCGGTGGACCTCGAGCAGCGCGAGGGGCGGATCAACCGGCGCGATTGCCTGGCCGTGCGAGAGTCGATCGCGAGAGACTGGCCGTTGGAGAGTCCGGCCGGACCGGCTGGGTCGCAGCAGGGACGCAATCCCTGGACGCTCGTGTTCGAGCGCATCCTGAACGACGACGACGTCCAGAAGTATAAGCACGGCCTGTTCCCGCACTGGGTGTACGAGTGTCGCAGGCCTGAGGAGACCGTTCGGATTCAGCGGCATGTGGCGTTCTTTAACACCAGTCGAGACGCACAGAAGTATGAGCGGCTGAAAGCAGGGCTGGCTCTCTACAGGCTGGTCTTCGGGCAGGTGAATCAGGAGGATCTACTCGAGAATCTGCAGCGGCAGGTTGAGGAGATCACCGAAGAAGTAGAGGGACAAGGTTCTCCGGCGATTGGCAAGCTACATGTTGAACCTCTCGCCGATTCGGCAGGAGCAAGCCATCAGATTCGCCCAGGAGGAGGCCGACGGCCTTCTTGCAGCGCACCCGGCAAGTGGCGGCATCGAGAGGCTGCTGCAGGGCGTGGCTCGCATCCGAACTGAACGTGCGGTGGAGCTGTCAGTCGTCAACGAAGAACTGGACGATCTGGTTCGTATCGTGTGCCACGCGTTGGCGGCTGGCGACACAGGTTCAGGTGGTGTGCGGACGGCCGTTGCCGTCCTGGCCTACCTTCGAAATCCATATGACAAGATCTTCGATCTGCAGGTGGAAGGTGGGCTCCATGACGACATCGCCGTGGTCCGCGACGCGTGGGCAAGGCTGAAACCCTTACTGCCGGAACTGCCTCAAGCCGCTGATGGAGGCCTGAAACGCACGCGGAGTCTTCCGTAGTGCTCGGACGGTTGCCGAACACGAGAGCCGCAGTGGTGTCGTCTGTGCTGGGCACCCGATCTTGGCGCGGCCGGTGGAGGCGGGTGGTCGTGACCGGCGCGTCGTCGGTGGTGGCCTCGCGGCACCGACACGGAGGTAAGGGGACCTATTCGACAGCCTGATCGGCCAGTCGACCAGCCACAGCGAGCCTACGAGAGCCGAATGTATATGTGGGACCGTAAAGGGCGACGTCCCCCCGTCTTCAGTAGCACTTCGGTTTAGAGTCCGGCGGTGACTGTACTGCGTTCCGCGACCAGCCGCTTGGCGTACTGGGCGGGCGTGAGCCCGCCCAGTCCCTTCTTCGGCCGCTCCTCGTTGTACTCGCGTCGCCAGGCCTCGACGAGGACCTGGGTATGGACCAGACTCGTGAACCAGTGCTCGTTGAGGCACTCGTCGCGGAACCGGCCGTTGAACGATTCGATATAGGCGTTCTGATTCGGCTTGCCCGGCTCGATCAGGCGCAACGTGACGCCGTGCGTATGGGCCCATGTCAGCATGGCGCGCCCGCAGAACTCCTTCCCGTTGTCGGTGCGCAAGATACGCGGCAGGCCGCGCTTGAGCGCGAGTTGATCGAGCACGCGGGTGACCGGCAGCCCACCGAACGCGCGGGCCGGCACGATGGCCACCGCTTCGGTGGTCGCGTCATCGACGACGGTCAGGCACTTCACCACCCGTCCCTCGGCCGTGCGGTCGAAGACGAAGTCGGCAGACCAGACCTCGTTCGGCGCCTGGGGGCGTACCAGGGGCTGGCGGTCCGCCACCGGGATCTTCTTGCGTCGCCGCCGACGTACCTGCAGCCTAGCCTCGGTATACAGGCGCTCCACCCGCTTGTGGTTGACCCGTGTTCCCGCCTGCCGCAGCTTGAGGTAGATCATCCCGGCACCGTAGCGACGGTGCCGGTGCGCTAAGGTCACGATGCGGGCTCGCAACGCCGCGTTAGTATCCGGCGCCGGGGTGTATCGCAGCGACGAGGCACTCATGTGCACCAGCGCGAGCGCGCGCCGCTCGCTCACCCCCTGCGCGGTCATATCCCGCACCAGCACCCGTCGGGCTGGGGCGGTCACCACTTTTTTCGCAACGCATCGCGCGTCACCTCGTTGTCCAGCACGGACTCGGCCAGCAGCTTCTTCAGCCGCGTATTCTCGGCAATCAGCTCCTTCAGGCGTTTCGCGTCCGAGACGGTCATCCCGCCGAACTTATTCCGCCAGAGGTAGTAACTGGCCTCCGAGAACCCGTGCCGGCGGCACAGGTCCTTCACCGGCAGGCCCGCTTCGGACTCCCGCAGGAACCCGATGATCTGCGCCTCGCTGAATCGTTGCTTCACGTCCGATCTCCCTTCTCGTGAGCTCGGACTCTAAACCCGGGTGCTACTCAATTCGGGGGGGACGTCGAGGGCATAGATACAATAGAAGTATTATAAATACCTTATTTACAAATATTTATAGAATATAGATGGCGGATGTGGATACCGTCGCCGAGCAGATGACGCCAGTGGACCTGAGTGAGGCGCAGCGTCTCGCGCGGTAGTGGAACGCGGCGCACTCGGTCCCTTGACCGCTGGCGGTTACCGTCGGGCATCCCCTATCAGAAAGGTCCCAGAGAGTCCCACACCTTCCCGCTTGGACGAAGGCTGTGGCGTGGGTTTACACGTGGGTAACATTGGATGCCTAGATTGTAAGTATTTTATATACAATTGGTTGTAGGGTGTATTCGAGTCTGCCCTCCGGCACCATTGAAGCCCAGAATCCCAAAGCCCGAATCCCAACGAGCAGCGGCACTCTTGGGATTTGGGATTACGGGATTTGGCCGCCGGGATTTCTGGACGTGACAGGCCTTCATCAGCAGGTTCGCCGGACCATTCGCCACCACGGGCTCGTGCCCCCCGGCGCGCGCGTCCTTGTTGGGCTGTCCGGTGGATCCGACTCGGTAGCCTTGACGCGGCTGCTGGTCGATCTTGCCGAGTACGGCGAGTTCACCGTGGCCGGCCTGGCTCATCTGAATCACCGGCTCAGGGCGTCGGCCGACAGGGATGAGTCGTTCTGCCGGCGCTTCGCCGAGCGGCATGGTCTGCCGATCGCCGTCGAGGCGGCGGATGTCCGCGCCTATGCGCAGTCGCACACGTTGTCCATCGAAGATGCCGCGCGACGCCTCCGGTACGCGTTCCTCGAGCGTGCGGCAGCTGATCTCGGCGCGGACAGGATCGCGGTTGGCCACACACAGGATGACCAGGCCGAAACCTTCCTGCTCAAGTTGATGCGTGGCGCCGGCCTCACCGGTCTGGCAGGGATCTATCCGCGGCGCGGTGCTGTGATCCGGCCGCTGCTCGACGTGACCGATATCGCTCTCCGGGCGTACCTGGCCTCCGAGGGCCAACAGTGGATCGAGGATGAGAGCAACGACGACCTCGACAACCCGCGCAACAGGGTTCGCCACCGAATCCTTCCGGAACTGGACCGCGCGGCTGGCGGTTCGACTCGTTCCGCCATCGCCAAGGCCGCAGCCCTGATCCGCGAAGATGGACAGTGGCTCGACGAGCTGAGCGACGAGCGGTTCCGTACGCTGGCGATCGAGACCGAAGCCGGCCTTGAGATTGACGTGCGGGGCCTCGCCGAGATGCCGCCCCCGGTCCTTCGCCGGGTGCTGCTCCGAGCCATGCGAGCCGCCGCCGGCACCCATGAGGTTGGCCTCGACCACGTGGAGGCGGTGGAGGCGCTGTTGAGCCGGACCCAGGGCGGGGTGGATGTCCCTGGCTGCCGGGTGGAACTTCGCGGCGGAAAGCTGGTCCTACTAGAGCAGCCGGGTGGTCTAAGGTGATATTGTTGATAGGTATGCCGAGCGGGGGACGGTCGTGAACTCGACGCTGAAGAGCCTGGTCTTCTGGATGGCCTTGGTCGTCATCGGGGTCATCGTGTGGAATTTTTCCACACAGCTCCAGACCAGCCTCCAACCGTTGAGTTTCAGCGAGTTCATGGGATCGGTCGACGCGGGTCAGATCGAGCGGGTCACGATTACCGGCAACGAAATTACGGGCGTCAACACGGCGAACGAGAGCTTCCGAACCTACGCGCCGCCTCAGTATGAAGGGCTCGCCAACAGGCTGCTCGAACGCAACATCGTCGTGTCGGCGCGCGAGCCGGCCAACAGCCCGTGGGCGACGCTGCTGTATTCATGGGCGCCGATTCTCCTGATGATCGGCTTCTGGATTTTCTTCATGCGCCAGATGCAGAGTGGTGGCAACAAGGCCCTCTCGTTCGGCAAGAGCAAAGCGAAGCTCTCATCGAGCACCCAGAAGAAGGTGACGTTCAAAGACGTCGCCGGCGTGGACGAAGCCAAGGAAGAACTCCAGGAGATCATCGATTTCCTCCGTGAGCCGCAGAAGTACCAGAAGCTTGGCGGCCGCATCCCGAAGGGCGTCCTCCTGATGGGGGCGCCGGGAACGGGCAAGACGCTGATGGCGCGGGCTGTCGCCGGCGAGGCCAGCGTGCCGTTCTTCTCGATCAGCGGCTCGGATTTCGTCGAGATGTTTGTCGGCGTCGGCGCCTCGCGCGTGCGCGACCTGTTCGAGCAGGGCAAGAAGAATGCGCCATGCATCGTGTTCATCGACGAAATCGACGCGGTGGGGCGTCACCGGGGCGCCGGCCTTGGCGGCGGCCATGACGAGCGCGAGCAGACGCTCAACCAGCTCCTCGTTGAGATGGACGGCTTTGAGTCGAACGAAGGTGTGATCCTCGTCGCGGCCACGAATCGTCCCGACGTGCTCGACCCGGCGCTGCTGCGTCCGGGCCGGTTCGATCGGCGGATTATCGTCAATCGTCCGGACGTCAGGGGGCGCGAAGGCATCCTCGACGTCCACACAAAGAAGATTCCCATGTCGGATGACGTGGATGTCGCGGTACTGGCTCGGGGCTCTTCGGGGTTTTCCGGGGCCGATTTGGCGAACCTGGTGAACGAAGCGGCGCTCAACGCGGCTCGTTTCAACCAGAAGGTCGTGCGCATGTTCGATTTCGAGTCTGCGAAGGACAAGGTACTGATGGGCGCAGAGCGGCGCTCGATGATCATCAGTGAAGAGGAGAAGCGCGTCACCGCGATTCACGAGGGAGGCCACGCACTGCTCGCCGCCGTGCTGCCGAAGGCGGAACCGATCCACAAGGTGACGATTATTCCGCGCGGCATGGCGCTCGGCCTTACGCAGCAGCTGCCAGTCGACGAGAAGCACAACTACTCGCGCGAGTACCTTGAAGCTCAGATCGCCATCCTGCTGGGCGGTCGCATCGCGGAGGAGATCACGATCGGCAGTGTCACCACGGGCGCGGGCAACGATCTCGAGCGCGCGACCGAACTGGCGCGCCGCATGGTCTGCGAATGGGGGATGAGCGACGCGATGGGGCCGCTTGCCTTCGGCAAGAAGGAAGAGCAGATCTTCCTCGGCCGCGAGATCGCGCAGCACCAGGATTACAGCGAAGACACCGCGGTGCGTATCGACCAGGAAGTCAAGAAATTCGTTACCGATGCCTACACGCAGGCACGGGAGGTGCTCCTCGAGCACAAGCAGAAGCTGATCGAACTGGCCGACGCGCTCCTGGTGCGCGAGACGCTCGACGCTGAGCAGGTCCGGCGGATTGCCTCGGGGTTGCCGCTCGACGAATTCGTTCCGGCAGCCGATCCGACGCCGGCACCACCGCCAGAGCCAAAGGCGACGAAGGAAAAGGAGCGGCCCGCGATGGCGCCGCCGCTGTCGCCGAGGCCGGTCACGCAGGAATAGCTGGAGGCCTGCCGGCCTCACGCTGACCGGCCAGCGGAGGCGGCGAGATCCTCACACGACGGACGCCCGTGCATCGCACGGGCGTTCATCGCGTACGGCGGGACGCGCCCGTTCCCGTCTCGCCCTCGCCCTTTGACCTACACTGTTTCTCCCATGTCCTCGCGTCGCCGCTTCACCGTTCCCTTGCCGGGCGGCGCCAGTCTCGCGTTGGGCGAGCGGGTACTCGTGATGGGCGTGGTCAACGTCACACCCGATTCATTTTCAGACGGTGGGCGCCTGTTCGACCCGGCCAACGCCATCGAGGCCGGCGTGCGCATGGTGGAGGAGGGTGCCGACCTGATTGATGTCGGCGGCGAGTCGACCCGGCCCGGTGCCGAGCCGCTGGACGAGGCGGAGGAGCGGCGGCGGGTGCTGCCGGTCATCGAATGGTTGGCGGGCCGTGTTCGCGTCCCTGTCTCTGTCGACACGTATAAAGCCTCGACTGCGGCTGCGGCGCTCACGGCAGGAGCCGCGCTTGTGAACGACGTGAGCGGGCTGAGATACGAACCGGCGCTGGCGGACGTCGTGGCCCGCCAGGGCGCTGCGATCGTCTTGATGCACACGCGGGGACGGTCGCGGCAGATGTACGAGCAGGCGTCGTATCACGACGTCATCGCGGAGGTGCTCGACGAGCTGCGCGAGAGCGTGGCGTTTGCCACGAATGCCGGTATCGCTGCGGAGCGCATCATTCTCGATCCAGGTCTAGGCTTCGCGAAGGACGCGGCGCACAGCTACGAGGCGCTCGCCCGTCTCGACGAGTGCGCCGAGCTCGGGCGGCCGCTGCTCGTCGGCCCGTCGCGCAAGTCGTTTCTGGCGAGGCCGCTTGGTGGCTCGCTGCCGGCGCCGGATCGCGATTGGGCGACGGCCGCGGCCGTCGCGTCCGCCGTGCTCTCGGGCGTACACATCGTGCGGGTTCACGCTGTGCGCGAAATGCTGCAGGTCGTCCACGTCGCTGACGAGATTCGGCGATATCATTCGTGAAGACGTGACTTGGCTGGCTGAGCTGTTCCGGCGCCAGACGATGGCCTGGTGGGACCTTCTGGACATCGCCATCGTCTCGTTCCTGATCTACCAGCTGCTGCTACTCATCAGGGGAACCAGGGCCGTTCAGATGGCGCTCAGCGGCGGCTTTCTGATCGGGCTGTTCTTCCTGTCGCAGTGGCTCGAGCTCGAGATGGTCAACTGGGTGATCCGGAACCTTGCCGCCTACGTCGGATTCGCCATCATCGTTCTGTTTCAGTCGGACATCCGTCGCGCGTTGGCACATTTCGGCCGTGCGCCTTTGTTCCGGTATTTCGGGAGGGCGCAGAGTACTGACGAAACGATCGAAGATCTTGTGGCTACCGCGACGCACCTCGCATCGCGCCGTACGGGCGCGATTATCGTCATCGAACGGCAAATCGGCCTGCGCAATTACATCGAAGGGGGCATCCCACTGGACGCGATGGTTACCTACGACCTGATGGCGAGCATCTTTCAGCCCGGATCGCCACTGCACGATGGCGCGGCCGTCATCCAGGGTGACCGCGTCGCGGCCGCGGGCTGTTTTCTGCCGCTCTCGGTCAGCCCTGGCGTCAGCCGCGAGCTTGGGACGCGGCATCGGGCCGCGCTCGGTTTGACCGAGGAGAATGACGCCATTGCAATCGTCGTGTCGGAGGAAACCGGCAGCGTCTCGGTGGTCCTCGGCGGTAGCCTCGAGCGCGGCGTTTCGCCGGAGGCGCTGCGCGTCCGCCTGCGATCGCTGCTGGGGCGGCGGCGAGGTGTCCGCCGTCGGCGCGAGGATGCGCGGGGCGCCCTGACCTAAATGGCGTATATGGGTGTTCGCCACATGGGTCTCAAGTTGCTGTCCATCGCATTGGGGGCGCTCGTCTGGTTTCTCGTGTCGGGGGAGCAGATCGTCGAGCGCGCTCTGCGGATCCCTCTCGAATTCACCAACCTGCCCGCGCAGCTCGAGTTGGTGGGGGACACGCCGACCGTCGTGGACGTGAGAGTCCGAGGATCGTCCGGCGCCCTGAGCCGGGCAGCGACCGGTGACCTGGTTGCGGTTCTGGATCTTCGAACGGCTCGACCGGGGCAGCGCCTCTTTCCCCTAACGGGCGCCGATGTGCGGACGCCGTTTGGTCTTGAGGTCGTCCAGATCGCCCCGTCCAGCGTCTCGATCGCGTTCGATGTTCCGGTCACGAAGGTCGTTCCGATCGTCCCAGGGGTCGAGGGGGACCCCAGAGACGGGTACATCGTCGGGACCGCGACGGCGGACCCCGCGTCGGTGGAGGTTGTCGGCCCTTCCAGCGCCGTTGCGAGGCTGACCGCGGCGATAACGGAACCGGTATCGGTGGCCGGCGCGACTGAACCGGTGACGGAGACGGTCAACGTTGGCGTCGCCGACCCCTTCGTACGACTGCGATCACCCGCGAGCGCGCGGGTCACGGTGAATGTGATCGTCGCGCCGGTGGAATGGGCCATCGCAGGCATTCCGGTCCGGGCGCGTCCCGGAGGGTCCACGGAGATCCTGACAGCCGAAGTGGCCGTGTTCCTTCGCGGTCCCCGCGAATCGCGCGCGTCGACCGTCCAGGACTTCGACGCCTCCGTCGACACCGAAGGGCTCCCGGCGGGCCTCTTCCAGCTTCCCGTGCGCGTGACGCCCCCGGCTGGAGTTGGCGTCATACGCGTGGAGCCCCCGTTCGCGCGAGTCCGGGTTCGATAGGGAAACGATGGGCCGGTTATTTGGTACCGATGGTGTTCGGGGCAAGGCGGGCCAGTACCCGCTGGACGGGACGACGGTCCGGCGGTTTGGCGCCGCCCTGACACGTGCGTTGCGCAGCGACGATGAGAGCGTCCGGTTTCTCGCGGGACTCGACACTCGTGAATCGGGACCCTGGATCGAGCGCGAGCTCGCCGCCGGCGTTCGGAGCCAGGGCGGGACGCTCACGAGCGCTGGTGTCATACCAACCCCGGCGATCGCCTACCTCACGCCGCGAATGGGCTACGCGGCCGGCGTCGTGATCTCCGCCTCTCACAATCCGTTCGAGGACAACGGCATCAAGGTGTTCTCCGGGGCGGGAGAAAAATTCACGCAACGACTCGAGGAGCAGGTTGAATCGATCGTGGCTGATTCATCATGGAGTCCGGTTGACGCCGCGCACGCCGACCCAGGTGCTGACACCGGTGCCGACACAGGTACCGACGCTGCGTCGAGCTTCGGGCCGGTCGCGGTCGAGCATGTCGACTACCAATCGGAGTACATCTCGCGCCTGCTCCGAATTGTTCAGCCCGACGAACGGCACGGATCGGTGCGTATCGTCGTGGACTGTGCCAATGGCGCGACCACATCGGTTGCGCCGAGGCTCTTCAAGGAGCTCGGGTTCGATGCGCTGTGCATTGGCTGCGAGCCGAACGGACGAAACATCAACCTGCGCTGCGGATCGACGGATCCCGATCTCCTCGCGCGGACAGTTGTCGATGGGGGCTACCGGCTCGGAATGGCGTATGACGGCGACGGCGATCGCGTCATCTTCGTCGGAGCCGACGGCCGCGTCGTCGATGGCGACGCCGTCATGCTCATGTGCGCCAAGCATATGAAGGCCGAAGGCCGTCTGAAGGGCGATGCCATCGTAGCCACCGTGATGAGTAACATCGGGCTCGAAGTCGCGCTGCGCGAAGCGGGCATCGATACCGTGCGATGCCCTGTGGGCGACAAGCACGTCATGGAAGAAATGATCACGCGCGGCCTGTCTCTTGGCGGCGAGCAGTCTGGCCATGTGATCTTCTCGGAGCACCTGTTCACCGGCGACGGCCTGGCCACATCGCTCAACGTGCTGCGGGCGATGGCGGCAACGGGACGCGAGCTCGCGGATCTCGCGTCGGACTTGACGACGTGTCCACAGGTGCTGATGAACGTCGGCGTCGAGCGCAAGGTCGAACTGACGACGATTCCGGAGGTGGCCGAAGTGTTGTCGTCTGTGGAATCCAGGCTGGCCGGCAACGGACGGCTGCTCGTTCGCTACTCGGGCACCGAGAACTTGCTGCGCGTGATGCTCGAGGGGCGCGATGAGGGCGAAATTCGACGGTGGGGTCAGGAGATCATTGACGTCGTCAAAGAGCATGTCAAATCCCAAACCCCAAGTCCCAAAACCCAAGCCGCGTCAAACTCTGAACCGTAGTCTGGGCGCCAGGCTCTTGGCGGTGGAATCGTATTTCCTTGGGGTTTGGGGTTTGGTCATCGGGCTTTGGGTCTTGATGTGATCAGGCTATCCGTCAACGTCAACAAGGTCGCGACGATCCGGAACTCGCGAGGTGGGCACATCCCCTCCGTGCTCGAGGCCGTGGAGGTCTGCGTTGCGGCGGGGGCCCGCGGCATCACCGTGCACCAGCGCGCAGACGCCCGGCATGTGACGGCAGCCGACGTCCACGGAATCGCCATCGGCCTCTCCAGGACCGGGGGCGGCGTGGAATTCAACATCGAAGGGGATCCGCGTCCCGATTTGCTCGAACTGGTCCACGCGGTGAAACCCGATCAATGCACGCTGGTTCCTGTGTGTCCTGGTGAGATCACAAGCCAGGCTGGATGGGCCGTCGATACACCCCGCGACGCGCTCGCACGCGTGGTCGGTAGGTTGCGCGCCGCGCGTGTACGCGTGAGCTTGTTCGTCGATCCTGATGAGGCGCCGATCCGGTGGGCGGCTGATCTCGGTGCCGACCGGGTCGAGTTGTACACCGAACCGTTCGCGCGGGCGTTCGAACGCGGACGCGAAGAGGCAGACCGTTCGTTCGCGGTGTATTCGCGGGCGGCGGAGTTGGCGCACGCGCTCGGTCTCGGCGTGAACGCGGGTCACGACCTTGACCTCGACAACCTCGTGATGTTTCGCGGGCTACCTCACCTCGACGAAGTATCCATCGGCCACGCGCTCATCAGCCGCGCGGTGTTCGTGGGTCTCGCCCGGAGTGTACGAGAGTATCTGGACGTTCTGGCTCCCTGAAGATGGCGCGGTTGTCAACGCCCAAGCCTCGGACTTCTCCCTTCGAAAAACGCCGCCGCGAGCGCTGGGAAGATGCTCAGGGGCCTCGCAACCCCCCTCTCGCGCGGAGCGCGCCAAGAGAGACTGGTAACCAGTCACGGGCTCGGCCCGCGCCTCGCTGATTCGAGGGATATCAAGGGCAGAGCCCGTGAGTGGTTCCAGCGGAGGCTGGGGTGCAATAGAATCGTCTGACCTAGAGACTGTCATATGCGATCAGACTCCATTGTGTTTGCCGTGGCCGGTATGTGCTTCGGCGTGATCCTCGGGTGGGTGATTGGCGTCCAGCAGGCCGGCCTGCAGCCGCCGGTAGCGCTGACTGCGGCTGCACCGGCAGGAGAGGGGACTGGCACCGCCCAGCAGGCGCCGCCGCTCGACGAGGCACGTGTCCAGTCCTTGATGACTGTGATCACGAACGATCCGGAGAACGCCGGCGCTGCCGTCGAACTGGGAAACACGTACTTCGACGCCGAACAGTACGCCGACGCCATCACGTGGTACGAAGAGAGCCTGCGGCTCGACCCGTCGAACCCGGATGCAAGCACCGATCTCGGCGTCAGCTATTACTACTCGGGCCTGACCGACCGCGCACTGGAGCAGTTCGAAGTGTCATTGAAGCTCGATCCCGTCCATACGAAGACGATGTTGAACCAGGGGATTGTGCTGGCGTTCGGCAGGCAGGATCTCGCGGGTGCCCAGGCGGCATGGCAGCGGGTGGTCGAGCTCGCGCCTGACAGCCCTGAGGGGCAGGCCGCGAGCCGAGCGCTGGAAGGCATCACGGCGGCGGGGCACGGCGCTCCCGGGCCGGGCGGCTGAGGAGGGTGATCGGTGCTGCGGGTCGTCCTCGCCGCGCTCCTCTTCATTCTGGTGGCTCGCGCCCTCTGGCGGCTCGTCAACGGTGTTATGGAAGCGGCACGGGGTACGCAGCCGAAACGCCGCAGCGGGGGCGCCCAAGCCGTGAAGCTCGTGCGGGATCCGGTGTGCGGTACGCACGTGCCACCGCGCGCGGCACTGTCGCTCACGTCTGCCGGCAGCACCCATTACTTCTGCTCTGAGAAGTGCAGGACGATATTTGGCCGTAGAGAATAGCCGGTGCGCGTGGGTCGCCCTGGCGGCTGACGATCTACCGCCTGCTGCCAATTCTTCATGACCCGAATCGAGGAACAGGTTCGCGCCGAGATCGTGGAAGCTGGACGCCGGCTCTATGCCCGCGCGTACATCGCCTCGAACGACGGCAACATCAGCGCGCGGCTCGACGACCGCCGTCTCCTCACCACGCCCAAGAGCGTCTGCAAGGGTTTCATGACCCCGGACATGATGGTGATCGTCGACTACGAGGGTCATAAGCTGGCCGGCGAGCGCGATCCATCGACCGAGTTACCGATGCACCTCGAGATCTACAGGAGTCGCCCGGACGCGAACGCCGTCGTGCATGCGCACCCGCCGTATGCCACAGGTTTCGCCGTCGCGGGGATTCCGTTGACCCGTGCCGTGCTTGCCGAGGTCGTTACCACGCTCGGGAGCATACCGATTGCCGCCTACGGCACGCCGTCGACGAGCGAGTTGCCTGAGGCGGTACACAAGTACATCAAGGCGCACGACGGCATGCTGCTCGCCAACCATGGAGCGGTGACGTGCGGCCGCGACGTACTGGGCGCGTACTACAAGATGGAGACGATCGAGCATTTCGCAAGAATCAGCTTTGTGGCGCGGCAGCTTGGCGGCGAGCACCTGATCTCGCGAGAAGAGGTGGAACGGCTCCAGGGCCTTCGTGGCTTCTACGGTATCCCGGCTCCCGCGCCGCTCTGCGCCGATCCATCCGAGGCCGGTAGCGATCAGGTGGCATGCCAGGAACTGGAAGCTCCGGAGTCGTCGGCCGAGCGCCTTGTGCCAGACGTGTCGCTGGCGCTCAAGCAGGCGAGCAGGGACGGGGAAATTCGGCTAACATACGCCGAACTGACGGCGCTCATCTCGGACGCTGTCAAGAACTTGAAAGATTAGTGCTTCGTGCTTGGTGCGCACCTGGCCCCTGGCGGCTTGATGTGCACGATGCCGAGGCACACCCGAGAGCCAGACGCAGGCGACGGACGAAGCACCAGGCACTGAGATCCGGAGGCACTGAATGGGAGAGGCGTTGGGAATGGTCGAGACCAAGGGGCTGGTCGCCATGATCGAGGCGGCGGATGCCATGGTGAAGGCGGCGAAGGTCACACTTATCGGGTGGGAAAAGATCGGCGCCGGCTACGTGACCGCTATCGTTCGCGGCGACGTTGCGGCCGTGAAGGCGGCGACCGATGCAGGTGCCGCGGCCGCGCGCCGCGTAGGCGAGCTGGTATCGGTGCACGTCATCCCGCGTCCGCACGCGAACCTTGAGGACGCGCTGCCCATCGGGAAGGCCGGCAAGGCGTAACAGGGTACTCGGCCCGATGATCCTCGCCCGCATCGTCGGGACCGTTGTTGCCACGCGGAAAGACGCGAGGCTTGTCAGTAACAAGCTGCTCGTGGCCCGTCCCATGGACCCACGGGGCAAGGCCGAAGGCACCTATCTGGTCGCTGTCGACACCGTCGACGCGGGCGTCGGCGAGACGGTCCTGATCGTCGGCGGCAGCTCCGCCCGGATGGCGGCCGGCATGAAAGACTGCCCGGTCGACGCGGCGATCGTCGGCATCGTCGATACGGTCGACGTTGCGGCAGGGAGCTGAGCTGGTGCAGCTCGCCCGGATCGTCGGCGACGTCGTCGCCACGCGAAAAGACGAGAATCTGACGGGGTTGACGCTGCTGGTGCTGCAGCCGCTGGCGGCCGACGGCAGTGCGTCCGGCCGAACGCTCGTGGCGGTTGACGCCGTTGGTGCCGGGGTTGGAGAAACCGTGTTTTTCGTGCGCGGGAAGGAGGCGAGCCTTCCGTTCTATCCGACAGGGGTTCCCACGGACGCAGGCATCGTCGGTATCGTGGATCACTGGGATCTTAACTGATGCAGATCGCACGAGTCGTCGGAACGGTCGTCGCTACGCAGAAGCACGCCACATTCGAAGGTGCCAAGCTGCTTCTCGTGCAGCTGTTGACGCTCGACGATAAGCCACGTGGCACGGCGCTTTTGGCGGTGGACGCGCTCGGCGCCGGCGTGCACGAGAAGGTCCTGATCGTGATGGAAGGTCGCGCGGCAGGAGAGGCGCTCGGCCGGAAGCTGGCGCCTGTCGACGCCGCGGTCGTGGGGATCATCGACACCGTGGACGTGATTGCGTGAACGAGCAGGAGCTGCGTGGACTCGTGCGTGCGGCGATCGCTCGTCAGGCCGGCGTGTCGGCCGATGATCGCGCTCAGCCGCCGCTGGCGGCGGTCGTGCGGCTCCACGCAAGCCACGGAAGATTCGGGCTGCCCGCCGGCGCCGATACGGACGGCCCCTGCCTGATTGAGCCAGCCGTGCCGTGCGATCACTGCGGCTACTGCCAGTCCTGGGGGCACTGATTCTGTCACCCAACGGTACGTAGCGCGCAGGCTTCAGCCTGCGCGTCGGCTCCACGCGAGGGGTGAAGCCCCCTCGCTACAGCGGCATACAGCAGCACGAACATCGCGGTAGACCTGATGAAACCTCCCATCCTGATCACCCGCACGCTGCCCTCCTCGGTCATGATCCGTCTCGAAGCAGCATGTGAGGTCGATCGCTTCGAGGGCCCAGGCTCCCTGGCGCACGACGAGCTGGTCGCGCGGATTGCCGGCCGGCATGCGCTGCTGTCGATGATCACTGACATCGTCGATCGGTCAGTGATCGAGGCCGGCACGGCCCTGCGCGTGATTGCGAACGTCGCCGTCGGCTACAACAACATCGACGTTGTGGCCGCTCGTGAGCGAGGCATCATCGTGGCGAATACGCCGGATGTCCTGACGGACGCCACGGCCGATTTGACGCTGGCCCTGATCCTGGCCGTCACCCGCCGCCTGGGCGAGGGAGAGCGCATGCTCCGCCGCAACGGCTGGAGCGGATGGGCGTTCGATCAGCTCCTCGGCATGCAGCTCCGCGGCCGGCAGCTTGGCGTAGTGGGCTTTGGGCGGATCGGGAAGGCGGTCGCCGCGCGCGCCTCTGCTTTCGGGATGTCGGTCGCGCACTCGTCCCGGTCCGGAGACGGCATCCCGCTCAACCGGCTCCTCGCAACGTCGGACATCGTGTCGCTGCACGTCCCGCTGACGCCTGAGACGCACCACCTCATCGGACAGGCTGAGCTCGCGCGCATGAAGCGATCGGCATATCTGATCAACACCACCCGCGGACCTGTTGTCGATGAGGCGGCGTTGGCATGGGCGCTCGGCAACCACTTGATTGCTGGCGCTGCGCTCGACGTCTACGAGCGCGAGCCAGAGGTCTACGAGGATCTGCTCACGCTCGAGAATGTCGTGCTGGCGCCCCATCTTGGCAGCGCCACCACGGAAACACGGACGGCGATGGCGGATCTCGCGGCGAGCAACGTCATCGCTGTGCTCGGCGGCGAACCGCCACTGACGCCGGTCCCGTGAGCCACGAAGAACACGAAGATTGGATTCTTTACGCTCTACAATCGGTATTCTTGACGCGTACTGTTCTTGCGTGCCGAAAGAGTCTTGAATGCTCGTGATCTCGTTTGGCACACGTATTCCGATTCGTGATCTTCGTGTCCTTCGTGGCTAAGAGATCCCCTCGCAAGCCCTCGCCCCGCAAGGTCGAGCACGTCATGCGGGCCCTTGCCCAGGCGATTACCGGACTCGAGCTACCGGCGGTCGAGAAGATTTCAGAGGAGCAGGCGGAGAATCCTTTTCAGATTCTCATCGCAACCGTCCTGTCCGCGCGTACCCAGGATGCGACGACGCACGCGGCGTCGACGCGGCTGTTCAAGGTCGCCAGGACACCCCGGACGCTGGCGAAGCTGCCTGTGAAGGCGATCGAGCGGCTGATCTACCCGGTGAGCTTCTACCGCCACAAGGCGCGATACGTGAAAGCGTGCTGCGAGATGCTCGTCACCTGCTGTGGCGGCAAGGTGCCCTCCACGATGGACGAGCTCGTGAAGCTGCCGGGGGTTGGCCGCAAGACCGCGAACCTGGTGATGATTCTCGGCTTTCGCAGCCTCCAGAATATCTGCGTGGATACGCACGTGCACCGGATCTCGAACCGGCTCGGATGGGTGGCGACGACCTCACCCGAAGAAACTGAACAGGCGCTGTACCGTGCCACCGACCGCCGGTGGTGGCCGTACATCAATCTGTATCTGGTGACCTGGGGGCAGAACGTGTGCCGGCCGGTGCATCCGCGGTGCGGGGATTGCGTCATCCGGGAGGAATGTCAAAGAATTGGGGTTCAGAAGATTCACAGGGCCCGAAAGGCCCAAGAGGTTCGAAAAGAGCCGGTTCAACGGAGGACAGCATGAGGCGAAGGAGTGCGATATTCGTCGCAAGCGTGACGCGAATTGTCCCCCTCGTCATCGTGACTCTCGCGTTGGTGGGGTGCTCACCCAGCGCCCCAGAGGCGACCGTGGACGAGACGGCGGTCGCTGATCCGATCGGCGGCGCTCCTGCCGGGACCACGGCTCCCGACAGCGAACCAGCAGCTCCCGAGGCCGGACCGGAGGTGGCCGCTGCGGAGGACGGCACGCCGCCCGTCCTGGTCGTCGCGACCGTCAAGGGCACGATTGAGATCGAGACGTACCCCGTCGAAGCGCCGAGGACCGTCGAGCACATCGTGGCGCTGGTCGAGCGGAGGTTCTACAACGGCCTGCGCGTACACCGGGTGGTGCCGGGATTCGTCGTTCAGTTTGGCGATCCGCAGACACGCAACATGACCAGGCGCCCCACGTGGGGTTCGGGGGGAAGCGGCACTCCGATCGGCGTATCCGAGGTCAGTCCCCTACGCAAGCACCAGCTCGGGGCCGTCGCGGTCGCCCACCCGGGCGATCCGACCCGGGCGGACAGTCAGATGTACATCTCGTTCGGGCCTCAACCGGAGCTGGATCCCGACTTCACCGTCTTCGGTCAGGTCATTTCGGGGATGGATGTCGCGCAGGAACTTGAAGAAACCGACGTCATCAAGAGCATTACGGTGAAACCTTGACGGCCGGACGTGGCGTCGCCACGAGATCGCGGATGTCCGGGTACCGCTCCACCAGTTCCGGTGGATACTCGCCCTCGATCGGCTCGCCGAGCTGCGCCTTCAGCATCACCGCGTTCACGACCGATTTCGCGCCGAAGTGGTTGTTCGTGTACAGGTAGGCCTTCTTCACAAGTGCCTTCGCGGCCCCTGCTGTCTCGGCCAACTCCTTGAGCTCCTTCGCCGAATAGAGATAGTTATACCGTTCCTCGCTCTTGTCATGACGCCACCATTGAGCGGCGTTTCGTCCGTGCAGCCGCATGTAATAGAACCCGGTGACGTTCGGCAGCGCGTTCTGCCGGGGATTGACAACCGAAACTTGGGCTCGTCAATCTGAACCCACGCGGCCCCGAAGCTGTTCAAGAGTTGGAGCGTTTCGCCAAAGGCGTCGCTCCAACTGCTGTGCCGCAGTTCAACCGCCAGCGGATAGTCGCTGAAGAGGCGCAACAGCCGGCCGAGGTAGTCGACCGACGCCGGCGTGCTCTTGAAGCTTGGGGGAAACTGCGCGAGCAGCGCGGCAAGCTTGCCGGCCTGCGCGATCGGCTCGATGCCGGCCCTGAAATCGTCAATGTCGCTCCGGGTCACCATCGCGAGCACATCGAGCAGGGAGCCCTCGGGGCCTGGTGCCGACTTCAGCGCGGCGTCCCGGAACATCTTCGGGTGCGTGAACTTCTGATACAGCTTCAGCGAAAACTCGAAACGGGCTGGTGTGCGCGCAACCCACCCGGTGGTGACGTTGGCGCTGGGCTGTCCGTAGAAAGTGGAGTTCACCTCAACCGTATCGAAGTGGTCCGAGTAGAAGCGCAGTTCGTCAAACCCGGCCGTTCCCGCGCGCTTCGAACGCGTCGCCGGATAAAAGAGGCCGTTCCACTTTCCCTTCCCGGAGGGATAGCTCCAGCCCGATGTACCAATTCGCACGCTCATGAGGTAAGGAGACGATAATAAAGAGATTGCTCACGATTAACGAAATTTTCTACTCCATTCAAGGGGAGTCGACCTACGCGGGCCGGCCGTGCGTGCTCGTGCGCCTCGCTGCCTGCGACCTCCGCTGCTCCTGGTGCGACACCGAGTACGCGTTCCACGAGGGGCACAAACAGTCGCTGGAGGAGGTGCTCGCCGAGGTGGATCGTCTCGGCTGTTCGCTGGTCGAAGTGACCGGCGGAGAGCCGCTGCTGCAGGAGGCCGTCTACCCGCTCATGCGATCGCTGCTCGATCGGGGCAACACCGTGCTGCTCGAGACCGGTGGCCATCGCAGTACCGCGGACGTACCAGAAGCCGTTGTCACCATTTTGGACGTGAAGTGCCCTGGCAGCCGGGAGTCTCATCGCAATGATTGGAGCAATCTTGAACGGCTTCGTCCCCACGATGAAGCAAAGTTTGTCGTGGCGGATCGGGAGGACTACGAGTTCGCGCGCGACGTGATCACGAAGTATCGCTTGGGCGCCCGCGTCGCGGCGGTTCACCTGTCGCCCGCGCACGGCGTGATGGACCTGAGACACCTTTCGGAGTGGGTGCTGGCCGATCGGCTGCCCGCACGCGTCCAGGTCCAGCTTCACAAGTACATCTGGGGTTCCGGCACGCGCGGCGTGTGACCAGTCACTAATCGCTAACTAGAAAACACGAATGCGAAACGCGGTTGTGTTGTTGAGCGGGGGGCTGGATTCTTACACGACTGCGGCCATTGCCCGCGCTGAGGGGTACCGCCTGTTCGCGTTGACGCTCCGTTACGGGCAGCGCCACGCCAGAGAGCTTGGCGCGGCTCGCGCCGTGGCCGCCGCGCTTGGCGTGGAACGGCACGTCGAGTTCGACGCCGACCTCTCCGTGTTCGGCGGGTCGTCCCTGACCACCGACGCGCCTGTCCCGAAAGACCGCCCCATCGGCGGCGCAGGGATTCCCTCAACCTATGTGCCTGCGCGGAATACCGTGTTCCTGGCGCTGTCGCTTGCCTGGGCGGAGACACTGGGCGCCCGCGACATCTTCATCGGCGTGAATGCGCTCGATTACTCGGGGTATCCCGATTGCCGACCGGAGTTCATTGCGGCCTTTGAGGATCTGGCGTCGCTAGCCACGGCTGAGGGCGTCGGCGGCGCCAGGGTCCGCATTCATGCCCCCCTCCAGCACCTGACCAAGGCCGAGATCATCCAGAAAGGGCTCGAGCTCGGCCTCGATTACGGCCTGACGCACAGCTGCTACGACCCCGATCCTGACGGGCGCCCTTGCGGGCGCTGCGACAGCTGCGTCTTGCGCGCCGCCGGTTTTGCACAGAAAGGTGTCTCCGACCCGCTGTTGCCTCGAAGGGTCAGGTAAAGTCCTGCTAACATTTCGCCCCTGATCAGATGCTGAACCTACGGCAACAGCCACTTAGACGACAGCTTGCCCTGGCGCTCCTCGCGTTCTTTGCTCTGATGGTCGCCGCTGCGGTGGCGCTGGGTCTCGGAGAGTTTCGCGAGACGGTGGAGGAACTGAGCGGCCAGACGGAGGTCGCCTCGACTCGGACGGCGTCGGCGATCGAGCGTGAACTGACCGGGATCGACAGGATGTTCGACCACCTGTCCACGAACCCCGCACTACAAGACCTGGATGCCAGCGCCGCTGAGCCCCTCCTGCGGCCCCAGTGGGGGCGGCAGTCCGCGCTCATCGATATCTTGCTCATCGACCGTGAGGCCCGGGTCTTGGCGGGCGGAAACCCATTCCCGGAAACGTCCGCAGACCGGGCGCATCTGGCCGCATCGGTTCTCGAAACGGAGTCGCGTGTCGTATTCACCATGCGGAAGACCGGTTCCGGGCGCCACTACGTGATGATTGGGTATCCCGTTCGCGATGCCGCTGGTGAGGTCGTCGCGGTGGTGGTGTTCTACCTGATTCCACAACTGCTGCAAGGCGTGTTCGGCCTCCAGATGGTGCCCGAGGGGTCGGTGGTCACCATCAGCGAATCGAACGATCGCGTTCTGGCGCGAAGCATGGACCCGGAACCCTACCTCGGCGAGGTGCTCGATGCGGGCTTTTCCGGCGGTGACGCACGGGCACCAGAGCAACGCGAAGGCCTGGACGGCGTTCGCCGCATGTTACGGCGCGGCGATGGTCCCTGGCGGGCCGTGGCTCGTCACGGTGGGCATTCCGATGTCCCTGGCCTTCGACAGGGCGTTCTCGCTGTGGACGCGCAGCTTCGCGATTTTGGCGCTAGGGTCCGGTGGTTGGTTGCTGGTCGCGCTCGTTGTCTCGCGCCGGCTGACGAAGTCGGTCGGGCATCTGGAGGCCGCTGCGGAGCGGGTCGCCTCGGGCAACTTCGCCCCGATGGAAGCGAAGCCCATGGCCACACTTGAGTTCGGCCAGCTGCAGTCGTCGTTCGACCATATGCTGCACCGCTTCAACGACACCCGCGCCGCTCTGGACGCGCAGGTGGCTGAGGAGCGCCGGATGGCGGCGGAGGTGCGGTCGCTGCAGCAGCAGGTGATCCGGCAGGAGCGCCTTACCGCGATCGGCCAGCTCGTCTCGGGCGTGGCGCACGAGATCAACAATCCCTTGCAGGCGATTCTTGGTTTTTCGGAGTTGTTGCAGACGCAGGCGAACGTCCCTGACGATGCCAAGAGCGATCTGATGCTGATTCAGAAGGAAAGCGCCCGCGCCTGCGGGCTTGTCAGAAACCTGGCGCTCTTTGCGCGGCAGCAGACGGGCGATGCGGAGCGGGTGCGGCTGACTGACGTCATCTCGTCCGTCTTGGTCCTGCGGCAGCGGCCTCTTGTGACCGAGGAGGGCGAGGTGCGTATCTATGACACATCCGTTCGTCACGTACTGGCTGTGCCAGCCGAGCTTCAGCAGGTCACCCTCAACTTCGTCGCCAACGCAGAGCAGGCGATTGTGATGTCAGGCCGCTCCCCGGGCCGCGTCACGATCCGGACGCGCGACGAGGGCGATCGGGCGATCCTGGAGGTTGAGGACACCGGCCCCGGCGTCCTGCCCGAACACGAGGCGAGATTGTTTGAGCCGTTCTTCACCACCAAACCGGTGGGCGAGGGGACCGGTCTCGGCCTGTCGGTGAGCCGTGGCATCATCGACTCGCTCGGAGGGCGAATCGGCTACCGACGCGCAGCCGCCGGCGGCGCGATCTTCTACTTCGATCTTCCCGCCGTCTCCGAGTAGCGTGGTGACGAACCGCATTTATTACAGCGATCCCAACTGCCGTACGTTCGACGCCGTCGTCAGTCACGCCTTCGAGCACGAAGGACGTCCGGCGGTGACCCTCGATCGCAGCGCGTTCTATCCTTCATCCGGTGGACAGCCGTTCGACACGGGCCGCCTCGGTGCGGCGGCCGTCGTCGAAGCGGTGGACGTGGACGGCGACGTGATTCATGTGTTGTCGACCGGGCTGGATGCGCGCGCTGCCGTGACCGGTGAGATTGACTGGGCGCGGCGGTTCGATCACATGCAGCAGCATACGGGACAGCACGTGCTGTCGGCTGCCTTCGACCGGCTGTTTGACAATCGAACCGTCGGCTTTCACATGGGTGCCGACGTGTCGACGATCGACCTCGCACGGGAGGTGACGCCGTCGGAGGTCGAGCGCGCCGTGGACGAAGCCAACGGGATCGTGTGGGAGGACCGGCCGGTCCTGATCCGATTCGTCTCCCAGGCGGAAGCGGCGAACCTGCCGCTGAGGAAGGAGTCCGGGCGTGAGGGGACGCTCCGCCTCATAGACGTGTCCGGCTTCGATCTGTCGGCGTGCGGCGGCACGCACGTGGAAAGAACGGGCGCCATCGGCGTGATCGCGACACTCTCGGCCGAGCGGCTGCGCGGAGGTGCGAGGCTGACATTTGCGTGCGGCGCCCGCGCCCTGCGCGCGATGCGCACGTTCAGAGACGCCGTCGCGGGCAGCGTCCGAGTGCTGTCCGTCCTGCCTGACGATCTTCCGGCGGCGGTAGAGCGTGTGCAGGGCGAGTCCCAGGACCTTCGGAAGCAGATCAAGGGTCTACAGGGGACGCTCGCCGCGCAGGAAGGGGCACGGCTGGCCGCAGACGCTCCTGAGGTCGGCGGCGTGCGCCTCGTCGTCCAGGCGATCGACGGATGGGACGTGGGCGGGCTGAAAGCCCTCGCGGCCGCGGCGACGGCCGACGCGCGTGCGTGCGTGGTGCTGGTCTCGCCAGGGCCACCCGTGTCGCTTGTGGTTGCCTGCGCAGCAGGCGTGCCGGCCGATGCGAACGTCGTATTGCGGCAGCTCACGAATCGGTTTGGCGGGCGAGGGGGCGGCACGCGCGCACTGGCCCAGGGAGGCGGTCTCACGGCGCCGCCGGCCGAGATCGTCTCCGCCGCCCGCGCCCTGATCGAACCGACACTCCTATCGACAACGCGATAGCCTTTCCGCCCCTGGACGCCGCGCCGGGCAGGCCTCGCGGCGGGATCCCCGCCGCGCACGCCTACGCCGTGGGGCGCCAGCGGCCCGCCCGTGGCCGTCCTACGATCCCTACGGTGCCGGCGGCGGGTTGATGTTCCGGCTATCGCTGCCGCCGCCGTCGCCGAGCACCGGCTTGGACCACCGCAGCACGCCACGCAGGCGGTCGGCGCCAGCCGCCGGAGCCGACAGCGTGATCGTATACGTCTCCGTTTCCTGGGGCGCCATGCGCAGCGCGGTCCAGACCGCAACATTCGAACCGGACTCTGGATCCCGGCTCACGCCCTGATATCCCTCGCCGGTCGTGTTCACGACCGTTGAACCCGACGGGAGCGTCAGCGCGATTGTCAAATACTCGGCGGTGGGCCCCTTGCCCGCGATGCCCTCGTTTTCCACGGTCAGGGTGTAGGTCGACCCCTCGCCCGACGCGGCTCCGGCCCTGAGCCGTCCCACCACCGGCACGCGCAGGCCCAGATCGACGCTGATGTACTCCCAAATCTCCCGCAGCAGCGGTTCCGGGAGGCGCGTCCGGGAAAAGTTGCCCATGCGGATCGGATTATCCGGATTGCCCCCGGACAGACGCCGCTCTTCGGGCGACGCGTGCGTGTGGTTGTAGACCAGGTCGGCAAACCAGGCGAAGTCCGCACCTGCGGTTCCAGCGTCCATCCGCGTGTCGGCAAAGTCCAGGTCGTGGCACTGTGCATACCCGAAGGTTTCCGTCGCGAGCCGCTGGCCAAGCGGTGCGCCGGCCGGCACCTGAACGCGCCACTCGGCCGGGGTGGCGACCCCGGGCAGGCTGTCGAAGTAGGCGACGAGATCCGCCATATCCTGGTCGCTGATCTGCGTGTCAATGTACGCCGGCATGATGCCCCAGGGCGCGCGCACGGCGCGCCCGAACTGTTCGACGGAGAGATGGCGGCCCGCCAGGTCGGGGCCGAATCCCCCTTCGCCCTCCTCTCCATGGCAATTGCTGCACTCGATGGCATTGCCGGCCCATAGCTTCTCGCCGGCTTCGGCGTTGCCCTGGGCCCGCGCCGTTTCGGCCTGCAAGAGGGAGATGACGAGAACCATCGCAACGAAGACGAAATGCATACCATGCCTCCTTCAACGATAGAAATCGTGGCCACTCTACACCGGAATCGACTAGCAGGCACGTTCCACGAGAACGGCTCGATACCTGGGGCGTCGCGGATCTTCAGGGGTCGGCTAGGTCGCTGGACGCCACCGCCAGGGCGTCGAGGTCAATTGGCGGCGCGGCTGAAACCGGCCAGTCGCACGGCGATGCGATCGATGGCGTCTACGGCTGCGCGGCTAGGTCCCTCGAAATGGTCCGCCATGATGGCGAACGCAAGCGCCTCGCCGTCCCGCGTGCGGACGTAGCCCGCGAGCGTCCTGACGTTCGACATCGTGCCCGTCTTGGCGCGCACGTTGCCCTCGGCCGGTGTGCCCTTCATCCGGCCGGCCAGCGTCCCGTCGCGCCCGGCAACCGGCAGCCCTGTCATCCACGGTGAGGCCCCGGACGGGTCGTACATCCGTTGCAACACCGCCACGAGCGTCTCGGGCGCGCCCGCGTTGCGTCGCGACAGCCCAGAGCCATCGATGACCTGCCAGGCGTCAGGTGGGATGCCCCAGGCCGCGAGGCGCGTGTGCAGGCCCTCCAGGGCCAGGTCGTTCGTCGGAAGGGCGCCGCGGTCGGCGTTGAGCCTCAGCATCGCCTCGCCGTAGAGGTTGATGCTGTCCTTGAGGAGCGGCTGCGCGATCTCCGCGAGCGGCGGCGATCGGTGCGTATACAGCACCGTCGACTCCTCCCATTCGGGGCGCTCGGCCACGTCGTCAACGTCGTACGCCTCGCCGGTCACCTCGACGCCGCCGCGGAGCAGCGCGTTCCGCAGCCCGCTGGCGAACCAGAACGTCGGGTTACCAGCCGATATCGACAGCTCTGCCGGCGGCGAGCCTGCCGGCACCGATCCCGCGATCGTGAGGAAGGGCTCGCCGGGTCGCTGCTCCGGCCAGATCAGCACCGACGACCCCTGAGCGCCAGTGGTGGTTCTATTGCGGAGCGGGCGAGACGATGCAGACGGCTCGACGCTGAGCGTGGGCCTGTCGCTCATCGTCGAAGCTGGGTTGACCGTGACCGTCATGCGGTTTTCCGCGAAGTTCAGCGCTCCAAACAGCGCACCCGTCGTGTACCCGAGGTCGTCCCACGCCCATGCGAGCTGCGGGCGCGGCTCCTCGACGGCGTCATCGTCGCCGATGATCCGCCCCTCGATACGACGCAGTCCGAGCGCCTTGAGGGCGTCGACCCAGACAGACAGCTCCTGACCCCCGCGGCCACCGATGGAGGGATCACCGGATCCGACGATGAGCAGGTCGCCGTGGAGCGTGCCGTCGACGAGAGGCGCCGTCGCGCGAACAGCCGTTTGGAATCTGAAGTTCCACCCGACGGCGTCAACTGCCGTTGCCAGGCTGACGAGCTTCACCGTCGACGCGGGGACGAGGAGTGTGCGTGGATTCAGGGCAAAGACCCGTTCGTCGCAATCGAGCGAGTGCACCACGATGCCCCATGTGGCACGTTGCACGCCCGGCGACGACGTAGCGGCGGCGATGTCCTGTGTGAGTTGCTGGACCGGATCGAGGCGGGGAGGTGAGACGGCGGCCGGTGCCTTGGCGCAACCGAGTAAGTCAAAGGTCAGGAGGCACAGGGCGAGAACGCATGACCGACAGGTCATGTCATTTCAGCGCGTCCACCGCCTTGATCACCTCGTCAAACAGCATGGTGTCGACCCTGGCAGAGCCTGGCTCGTCAGCACGGCCGGCGAACACGTCGATGGCCGAACGTCCAAACGTAACGGTTTCCGTCTTGTCGCTGTCGAAACGGATGGTCACGGTGACCTCCGGCGCTTCGAGAGAGGCGTGTGCCGTTGCTTCGAACGCCTGCGCCTGCACGTTGGAGAGTTTCGTCAGCAGATCCTCCACCGTGGCGGTGTCGACGGTCTCGCCGCCGGCGTTTCGCCAGGTCTCTTCCTCTCCCTCACCGCTCTTCTCGAACGCCAGGGTCTCGTCACCGCGGCGTGTTTCGACCCTGTTGGCCGTAAACGACCGGGCGTCGAACATGTCCTTGCGGCGGTATTCCGTGGTGTCCTTGGAGAGGTCCGTGAACAGGCTCTCTTCGACCGTGAAGACCTCCGGCCTGGCTGTGTTCTTCGCGAAACGGTGGCCCTCGTCGGCGCGCCCGATCAGGAGCGCCGCTTCCAAGCCGCCGCCCGCCACGGTGGCGGTCATCACCGGCCGATCGAGGCCATGGACGCTCAGGTCGTCCGCTTCCGGCGTTACGACCTCCCGCATGTGTGTCGAGAACAGCAGTGTCATCAGGCCTTCGACGGCGGCGTAATCCGCCCGAGCGTCGACCGGTGCCACGATGCGCCAGTCGGTTCCGCTCTTCGCGAACCGGATCTGTGTCGAATCGCCGGCGATCTCGATGGCGTCTGCCGTGTCCCGCTCGAACCTGAGGATGACCTTGTCGCGCAGGTCGAACGGCGCCTTATTGAAGATCGAATCAAGGAAGGACGAAATCAGGAACACCCTGTTTTCGTCGGGCAGCTTCGCGAACAGATCCCCGCCCGTCGGCGTCGTGTCGCCGACGAGCAGGTGCCGAAAGTCCTGCTGATCCTCCAGGCGGAACGCCACGTCGATGCGCGCGGGGTCCAGTCCGTATTGCGCCAGATCAGTTGGTTCTTCATCGATGACACGCTGGATCTCGAGCGACGCAAGGTTGCTCGTGACCGTGCCCACCACGCCGCCGTCCGCATCCGCCGCGTTGGGTGCGACGAGCTGCCAATCCCCGTCGACCCGGCGCAGCACGTGCGACGCCTCGTCGCTGGAGTTGCGGATCTGGAGCTCCTCTACGCCGTCGGCCGACAGTTCCGCGAACGCCCTAGGCAGGATGTCCGGAGCCCTGTTCGCATCGACAAAGAAGATGTAGCCGGTGAGGCCACCGAGGACGACCAGAAGGAGAATCGTTGACCTGAGCCCGCCCATCTAACGCCTTCTCCACCAGGTCAGGATGCCCGCCCCGAAGACCAGCGCGGGCAGCAGGAAGACCGATGTCGCCATCGCCCACCAATGCTGGTTCGGCGTCATGCTGACCCGGCGATCCGCCGCCTCGGTCGGGCGTATGGCGATCAGGTTTTCCTGTTGCGCCAGCCAGCTGATGGCGTTGGCGAAGAGGTTGAGATTGCCGGGGACGCCGCCGTAGGCGTTGCTCGGGAAATCAGAATCACCGAACACGACAACCCGCGTTTCCGGCACCAGCGCATCACCGGTCGCCGGCTCACTCCCACCGTCGGCCGGCGCGTCCGCATTCTCTGCCGGAGCCGATACCGCCACTCCCAGCGAGATCGGGCCCTGCGTGTCCCCGCTGTCGCTGTCCATCGAGACACCGGTTTCGCTGGTCAGCGACGCCAAGTCGGATTCGGCCCAGCTCTGCCGGCTCGTCTCGACAATCGTCTGAGCGACGCGTCCGTCGGTGCCGCCCTCGATCGGTTCCACCGCGCGTGCGAGCGGGTAGATCGTAAGCGTCGCAAAGCGTTCCGTGATGGCGTGCAACGGATACGTCGCCGCTACCGCAATGCTCGGCTCGTTGGTCGCTCCGCTCACATCGACGACGACGTTACTGCCGGGTTCGATACCCCACTCCCTGACGATCGCCTCGAGATTGGGAAGTGGAGCTGCCGGTTCTCCCAGCGGCGGATCGAGAAGCACCATCAGCTTTCCCGCGCGCGCCAGGTAGCGCCTGAGCGCCTCCGCTTCGGCCGGCAGCACGTCGGTCGTTGGGCCGGCGATCAGCACGACGGTGGCATCATCCGGGACATCATTCAGCTGGGCGAGCACGAGTCGCTCGACCACGTAATTGTCCCGGCGCAGCAAGCCGCTGACGGCGCTGTACCCGTCGCGCTCGGTGTCGTTGGGTTCCTTCTCGCCGTGCGCCTGCAGGAAGTACACCTTGCGCTCAGTCGTGGACATCGCCTTGATGAGCGCGTTGGTCAGATCCTGCTCTTCATCCGTGGTCACGCGTTCCCGGCGATCCATGTAGTCCACGACGACCGTGCCGTACGCCTGGACGTCGAACTCGCGTGCCACGATCGGTCTCATGTCGGGGTCGATGTACTCAACCGACACCTGGGGCGAATGGTAGGCGTACTCGTCGAGGCGGACGCGGAACCGGTCGATCTGGGTCTGCTGGTCGAACACGGTGAACTTCACCGGCTCTTCGAGGCTCTGGAGCACCTGGATGGTCTGTTCCGACAGGCTGTGCTGCCTGTTTTCCGTCAGATCCCAGCGCCTGTTCTGCCGGACGCCCAGGTAGTTGACGGCAACGGTGATCGCCAGCGCCACGAGCACGCCGACGGCGGCGACTGCGCTGTAGCGCGCCTGGCGGCGCCGGAAGTATTCAAGAATCTCCCGCCATTGCCCGAGCGTGTACGCGACAACGAGCGCCAGACCGGCCCAGGCGCTCCACGTGGCGTACTGGTCCCATTCCGGCCTGATGAGGCGAACGGCCACGGCGCCGAAGACGAGCGCCGTTCCAACCCACCCGAGGAAACTGAGGATGCGATGCAGCATGGGCTCCTATCCGCGCCAGCGTTCGCTGTCCACCGCTCGCACGGTAAGGAACAGGCTGAACGCGATGAATGAGACGTAGTACACGAGATGGCTCGTGTCGATCACGCCCCTGGCGAAATCATTCAGGTGCTCGGTGATCGACAGGTAGTTCAGGACGATCTGCATCGTGGGGCCGGTGAACGACGAGATCCAGTTGATGACCCAGAACAGCAGGAAGATCGCGAACGTCACCATCCCCGCGACAATCTGATTCCGCGTGAGACTCGATATGAAGAGGCCGAGCGACAGGAAGCAGCCTCCCATCAGCAGCAGGCCCAGGTACCCCGTCGCGATTGGCCGCCATTCGGGATCGCCGAACGCGAACAGAAACCCCATGTGAACCAGCGTGACGGCCAGCATCGCGCCGTACAGCACCAGGCTGCCCAGGAACTTGCCAGCCACGATCTGGACATCCGTCAGCGGAGAGGTGAGGAGCAGCTCGATCGTGCCGGACCGCTTCTCCTCGGCGTAGGTCCGCATGGTGATGAGCGGGAGCGTGAACAGCAGGATGACGCTGACGTTCAGGAACAGAGGAGCGATCATCATTTCGTTGACGTTCACCGACTGTGGGCCGCCGAAGCCCGCCCCGGCCTGCATCGAGGTCTGGTCGAAGAAATACAGCAGGTTGATGAAGAACCAGCCGAAGAGAATCGCCGAAAACCCGATCACGACGTAGGCGACCGGCGACGCGAAGTAGCTCTTCAGCTCCTTGTGCGCGATCGCCAGGACGTTACTCATGCGCCGCCTCCTCTGCGTGTGTCGATGTAGTCTCCGATCCGGTCGGAGCCGCCGTCTCTTCCGTGGTCAGGCGGAGGAAGATCTCTTCGAGGCTCATTCGCAACGGCCGCATCTCGAGCAGGCCCCATCCACGCGTGACGATCGCCGCCGCGAGCTCACGCCGCACGTCCCGTCCCGCGTCGCTGTTGACTTCGAAGCCGGTCAAGCTTCCCCGTGTCTCGCCCGGCGCCACCTGGGTCACGCCCGGGACGGCCGCGAGAAGCGTCTTGACGTCCGCCCCGGGCGCGTCGACCTGGACGTAGATCGTCTCCGATCCGTGTAGGCGTGACGTCAGGTTTTCGGGGGTGTCGACGGCGACCACACGCCCCTTGTTGATGATGACCACGCGCTGGCAGGTCTGGCTGACTTCCGGGAGGATGTGCGTGCTCAAAATCACCGTGTGATCGCCGCCAAGCTGCTTGATGAGCTCCCGGGTCTCGATGATGTGCTTCGGATCGAGCCCGGCCGTCGGCTCGTCGAGAATCAGGACCTCGGGATCGTGCATGAGCGCCTGCGCGAGCCCGACCCGCTGCCTGTAGCCCTTGGAGAGCTTCGAGCAGTGCCGGTCCGCCATGTCTGCCACTCCCGTGCGGTCCATGACGCTCGCGACACGCGCCTTTCGCTCCCCGCGCGGCAGGCCCTTGATCCGCGCGACGAAGGCCAGGTACTCGCGAACCGTCATTTCGGGATAGAGCGGCGGCGTCTCCGGGAGATAGCCGGTGCGCCGCTTCGCCTCGAGGGGCTGATCGGAGACGTCGTACCCCGCTACGACCGCCTGGCCCTCCGAGGGCGGCATGTAGCCGGTCAGCACGCGCATCGTCGTCGTCTTACCAGCGCCGTTCGGCCCGAGGAAGCCGAGGATCTCCCCACGCTCCACCCGGAAGCTCACATCATCGACGGCCGTCGTCGGCCCGTAACGCTTGGTGAGGTGCTGAACCTCGATCACGCCGTTGCCCCTCCTCGTAACTGTTAGACCGATTACTGTTTATGGTGCTGCCCGACCCGCAATGCTATCCGATGCGCGGCCGAGTCGGCAACACCCGGTCTGCTACGCTGAGTATCGTGGCCACCACCGATGGACTCACGTGCGCAACGTGCGAACTGCACGCGGAGGCCGTCTTCCGCGTGGAGGGGATGGACTGCAACGAGGAGGTGGTCATCCTCGAGCGCCGGCTCAAGCCGCTCGCCGGGCTCGAGGCGGTGTCGGCGGACCTTGTCGGACAGCGGCTGCATGTCACGTATGACGCCGCCAAGCTGAACACGGCTGCAATCGTCGACGCGGCGGGCCAGACCGGCATGCGGATCTGGCTGGAGCACGAGGAGCCGGCCATCGGTGGCGCGGACATCGAGTGGCGCTGGCGCCTCATGGTGGGCTGCGCGGCGGCCATTAGCGCGGGTCTCGTGTTGTCGGCGGCGGGCCGGGCCGCTGAGGCGGTTGCGTGCTTCATCGCCGCGGCCGTTGCGGGCGGCGTCTTTCCGGCCCGGCGCGCACTGGCCGCCGTCCGCTCGCGCGCGCTCGACATCAATGCCCTGATGATCGTCGCGGTCGCGGGCGCCCTGATCCTCGGCCAATGGCTCGAAGCGGCCAGCGTCGTGTTTCTGTTCGCGGTGGCGCAGTGGCTCGAATTGCGCACGATGGAGCGCGCTCGCCGGGCGATCCGCGCGCTGTTCGATCTGTCGCCGCGTGAGGCGCTCGTCAGGGGCGCCGGCCTCGAGCGCCGCGTGCCGGTGGATGAGGTCCGTATCGGTGACGAGATCCTCGTGCGCCCGGGCGACAAGGTGCCACTCGACGGGATAGTCGTTTCCGGCCACGGCGACGTGAACCAGGCCCCCCTGACCGGCGAGTCGTTACCCGCGGACAAGGCGCCCGGCGACGAGGTCTTTGCCGGGACCATCAATGGCCACGGGGCGCTCGACGTGCGGGTGACGCGGCTCGTGCGGGATACCCGTCTGGCCCGAATCATTCACCTGGTGGAAACTGCTCAGGCCAGCCGCGCGCCGGTGCAGTCGTTCGTCGATCGGTTCGCGCGTATCTACACACCCGCGGTGCTGGTCGGGGCCGTCGCCGTGGCGGTGATTCCTTCGCTGGGCGGCGCCGACGATCCGGCCGTGTGGATCTACCGCGCGCTGGTCCTCCTCGTGATCGCCTGCCCGTGCGCGCTCGTCATTTCGACGCCCGTCTCGATCGTGTCCGCGCTGTCGGCGGCGGCGCGCCACGGCGTGCTCATCAAGGGCGGGGCGTATCTCGAGCGGCTGGCAGAGGTGCGCGTGGTCGCGTTCGACAAGACCGGCACGTTGACCAAGGGCGAGTTGCGCGTCACCGACGTCTTCCCTCTGGGCGCGACAGGTGCCGACGAGCTGCTGCGATACGCCGCCGCAGTCGAGTCACGCTCCGAGCATCCCGTGGCCAGGGCGATCGTCGCTCGCGCGCTCGAATCGGGAATCGCCGTGTCGCCGGCGGCGCGCGGTGTGTCGGTGCCCGGGATGGGCGCCGAAGGCGACGTCGGCGCCGCCCGTGTGGTCGTCGGCAACGAAGGCCTCCTCCAGGCGCGCGGCGTCCAGATGACAGCGGACGTCACGGACCTGGCGCGTGCGCGGGACGAAGGCAAGTCCGTCGTGTTCGTGGCGGTGAACGGCGCGCTCACAGGCGGCCTTGCCCTTGCCGATCGGCCGCGCGGCACGGCGCGCGAGGCCATCGGGCTGCTACGCGAGCAGGGGGTCCGCTGGGTTGTGATGCTGACAGGGGACCACGCACGCGCCGCGGCACGGGTAGCGGCGGAGTTGGGCCTCGACGAGCACCATCCTCAGCTGCTTCCCGAGCAGAAGCACGCGCTCGTGCGGGAGCTCAGCAGCCGGCATGGAGCGCTCCTCATGGTGGGCGACGGCATCAACGACGCCCCGGCGCTCACCGCGGCGGACGTCGGCATCGCAATGGGTGCCGCCGGGTCCGACGCCGCGCTCGAGACCGCCGACGTTGCGCTGATGTCCGATGAGCTGCTGCGGCTGCCGTACGCGATCCGCCTCGCGCGCGCCACCTTGCGCAATGTCAGGATGAACGTGGGGATCTCGCTGGCGCTGAAAGCGGCCTTTCTCGTCATGGCTGTCACCGGAACCGCGACGCTCTGGATGGCGGTACTGGCCGATACCGGCGCGTCGGTGATTGTCGTGGGGAACGCGCTACGGCTCCTGCGCGCCCGCTAGTACTACTTTGTCAGATTGACGAATTGCCGAGTGGATTCGAGAGTGATCACTTTTGAGGGCATTGTACAAATTCCGCGAGTTCGATACGCTGCCGTGCGGTGCTCGATCACACCGCGACCGCGTGGCTCCGTCGGTTGCTGGCCTGGCTGGAGCCGTTCGAGGCCGGCTTCGGGCGCGCCAGTCAACGCGGCGCGTTGCGGCGCTACGTCGCCGGGTTGCTCAACGACAGTTGCCGCAAGTCCATGGAGGCGATGTGGGCGCGGTTGAGCGACCCCGGGACCTATCAGGCGTTCCAGCACTTCATCACGCATGCGCCGTGGGACGCCGAGACGGTGTGGAAGCAGCTGCGGGCGCGGGTCCCGGAGCGGACCGGCGTGTTGATCCTCGACGGCACCAGTTTTCCCAAGCAAGGGACCGCGTCGGTCGGCGTGGCGCGGCAATACTGCGGGGCACGCGGGAAAATCGCGAACTGCCAAACGGCCGTCACGGTGGCCCTGTGGACGGGGACGCGCGCCTGGATGCTGGGCGCGCAGCTCTATCTGCCGGAGACGTGGCTCACCGCTGCCCAACGGACCCGCGCCCGCATTCCCGCCGGCGTGCGCTTTCAGCCCAAGTGGCAATTGGCCCTCACGCTGCTGCGACAAGTACGCGCCGCGGGCGTGACGGTGACCGCCGTGTTGGGGGATGCCGAGTTCGGCGACAACGCCACGCGGCGGCGAACGCTGCATCGGGCCAAACTGTCCTACGCGTTGGGGGTGTCGTCCGATCTCAAGGTCTTCCGTGGAACGCCGGCCCTCGAGACGCCGCCGCCGCCGACGGGCCGCGGCCGTCCGCGCACGCGGCACGGCCTACCGGTCGGTACACAGACCGTCGAAGCGCGGGCCTGGGCCGCCACGCAAGCGCCTCGCCAGTGGCGGCTCGTGTCGTGGCGCAACGGCACGCATCCCCCGTGGCGCGCCCGCTTCTGTGCCGTACGGGTCACGCCCGCCCACGACTGGCGCGAGGGCCGACGGCTCGCCCCCGAGGTGTGGTTGTTGTGTCAACGCGACCTCGGCGCAACGCCTGTCACCAAGTACTACTTGGTCGATCTGCCCGCCACCACCGCGCTGCGCGGCCTCGTGCGCCTCGCGCATCAGCGCTGGGCGATCGAGCAGCAATACCAGGAGCTCAAGGACGAGATTGGGCTCGACCACTTCGAAGGCCGCAGCCTGCCGGGCTGGCAACGTCACGTGGCGCTGACCGCCCTCGCCTACAGCTTTCTCCAGATGGAACGCCGCCGACGGGGACAGACACATCTCACGCTGCCGCGCGTCCGCGCCATCATCCAGGAAGTGCTGACCGCCCATTTCTTCATGACGCAACCGCACTACCTGAAGTGGATGCTCAAGCTCAAAGACGTCAAACTGCAAATCTGACAAAGTAGTACTAGCAGCCCGTGGTTAAAGGTCGCCTGCATTCGACGAACGATGCATCCTCGTGGCCTGCGTTGCTCCTCCTTCAAATACAGGCGGTATTCTCGGTCGTCGCGCCTTGTCCTCGAGGCGCCTCGCTCGTCTCGGTGCGACGCCGGACTTTCACCACGGACTGCTAGTGCGCCCCGTCACGCTTCCGGGGCCGCTGAAGACGCGCAACGCCGCACGTAATCGCAGGCGACGATAAATGCATCGGAGGAGTCGTCGGACACGCTCCGTGAGCGTTGCGGAGATCGCCGGGATCTCGCTATAATCCGACCGTTGCGGGAACGTGCTGGTCCACTTAGGGATACGGCAAGTCCACGATCCTGGAGCGCGGCCGTACAGCTGCATGGAGCCAGAATGGCGACCTGCCCCGAGTGTGAATTCGACGACATCGACACGTCCGACCACGAAGAGGGCGATACCTTGAGTTGTCCCGAGTGCGGGAAGAACCTTGTACTGTTGGGCGCCGACGAACTCGATTTCGCCGACGACGAGGACGACGATGATGACATCGACGACGTCGACAACGAGGACGACGACGAGGACGAGGACGACGAGGACGACGAGGACGACGAGGACGACGAGAATGACAAAGAGGACGAGTGAGGGTTGAGGCTCCAGAGACCGTGCTGGCTTCCCGCGAGCAGCGCTTGCATGGCCTTCTTGCTTCGTTCGATTCCGTAATCGTGGCCTTCAGCGGCGGGGTGGACAGCGCATACCTCGCGTGGGCCACGACCCAGGTGCTCGGGCCCGGCGCACTCTGCGTCACCGCCGACAGCCCCAGCTATCCCGACCATCATCGCCAGCTTGCCCTTCGGATCGCACGTGATTTCGGCTTGCGTCACGAGTTCGTCCGTACCGCGGAAATGGAACGGCCGGAGTACCGCGCCAATCCGGTCGATCGGTGTTACTACTGCAAGAACGAGCTGTACGGGGTGCTTTCCAGCCTTGCCGCGGCTCGCGGGATAGCGTCGATCGTCGACGGCAGCAATGCCGACGATCGCAGCGACTATCGGCCCGGACGGAAGGCGGCGTGTGAGTTCGGCGTGCGCAGCCCGCTCGATGAATCGGGCTTGACCAAGGCGGACGTTCGCGAACTGTCGCGCCTCGCCGGCCTGCCGACCTGGGATGAACCGGCCTCCGCGTGCCTCTCGTCGCGGATTCCGTACCACTCCGAGGTGACGGGCGACAAGCTCCGGATGATCGAGCGAGCCGAGGCCGTGCTCAGAAGTCTTGGCTTCCGCGTATGCCGCGTACGGCACCATGACGCGCTCGCCCGGCTTGAGATTGGCCGCGACGAGATGCCGCGCGCCCTCGATCCCGATGTGCGTGACCAGATCGTGCGGGAGCTCCGCGCGATTGGCTACCAGCAGGTCGCAATCGACCTGCAGGGGTATAGGATGGGCAGCCTGAATGAGGGCGTCCGTCTGCGACCCGCCTGCCCCCCCCGTGCGAGTGCCGGATCCGTCCCAGGGGGTGGTGATTGACATGGGAAGCATCCAGACGTAAGCTCCAGACTCGAAACGCTAGGAAGAGCAGGAGAATCCGCTCATGAGATTGCGCCGCTCGGTGCTGCTGACAACAGTTGCCTTACTGATTATTGTCGTGATGGCGAGTTGCTCGAGGCAAACGCCGCCTCCTGCGCCGCCTCCGCCGGCACCACCGCCTCCGGCGGCGCCGCCGCCGCCACCCCCACCCCCACCCCCGCCGCCACCGCCGCCGGCACCCGAACCGCCGCCAGCGCCACCGACGGAGGACGAGATCTTCGCGGCGAAGTCACTGGCCGAGTTGAACGCCGAAATGCCTCTCGGAGACGCGTTCTTCGACTACGACATGTCGGCGATCAGGGACGACGCCCGGCCGGTCCTCCAGAGTAACGCCGACTATCTGCGTCGCTGGACGTCAACGCGCGTGACGATCGAAGGCCATGCGGATTCGCGGGGCACCAACGAGTACAACCTGGCCCTTGGCGACCGCCGTGCGGCTGCGGTGAGAGACTACCTGGCGGATCTCGGGATTCCCGCTAACCGGATGCTAGGCGCGACGCGGGGCGAAGAAAGCCCGCAGTGCACCGAGCAGGCAGAGGCCTGCTGGCAGCGAAACCGGCGGGGCCACTTCGTCTTCACGGCCAAGTAGCCACTAGGTAAAGAGGAATGCAGGGGCGGGCCATCAGGCCCGCCCTTCGTTCTTTGGAATCCTCTGGATCGCGGCCCGAACCCAGGCTGGAATCTAGTGCCCGTCGCGCTCCAGTTCGCCGGCTATGGCTTCCGCCGCAGCGCGGGGATCGGGCGCGGCGATGATCGGCCTTCCCACCACGATGTAGCTCGCCCCAGCCTGTAGCGCCTCCGCCGGCCCCATCGTCCTCATCTGATCGTTTCGCTCGATACCCGCCGACGAGCCACGGATTCCAGGCGTGACGATGGTGAACTGGTCGCCGCACGCCTTGCGAATCGATGCCGTTTCCTGCGGGGATGCGACCACGCCATCCAGGCCGGCGACCTGGGCCATGCGGGCCAGCGCGACGACCTGGTCGAGCAGGGAGCGCTGGATCCCCGTGTCGCGCAGCCCGGCCTCGTCCATGCTCGTGAGCACGGTGACGGCAATCAGCAGGGGTGGGGGTTGTCGCAGCCGCTCGGCGGCTTCGCGGCCAGCCCGAGCGGCCGCCTCCATCATCGATATGCCGCCGGACGCATGGACATTGATCATCCAGGCGCCGGTGTGCACGGCGGCGTCTACGGCCTGCGCCACCGTGTTCGGAATGTCGTGAAACTTGAGGTCGAGGAAGACGCGGGCGCCCGAAGCGCCAAGCGTGCGCACGAGCTCAGGGCCCTCGCGCGTGAAGAGGCGGCTGCCGATCTTGAATCCGCCGGCCACGCCCTCGAGCGCCGACGCCAGGTCGAGTGCTATTCGACCGGTCTCGACGTCGAGCGCGACTAGGAGCTTGTCCACTGCTTGTTGCGGGCGCTCGTGTCAATCGTGCCCGTCAGGTCGCTGACGCGCGGAATGTCGTGGCGCTCGAGATACTCGCGAAGTCCGTCCAGGAGCTTTATCCAGATAAACGGGTCGACGAAGTTGGCGGTGCCGACCTGCACGGCGGTGGCGCCGGCGATCAGGAACTCCAGCGCATCGCGCGCCGACGCGATGCCGCCCATCCCGATCACCGGAATCTTCACCGCGCCGCGGCACTCGTACACCATGCGCACCGCGATCGGCCGTATCGCCGGCCCGCTCAGCCCGCCGACGATGTTTGAGAGCGTCGGCCGTCGTGTCTCCACGTCGATGACCATGGCGAGAAACGTGTTGACCAGCGAGACCGCGTCAGCGCCCGCCTCCTCCGAGGCACGGGCGAACGAGGCGACATCCGTCACGTTCGGCGTCAATTTCGGAAACACGGGGAGGCGGGTCACCTTCCTCACGGCGCTGACCACGTCAAAGGTACCGTTCAGGCTGGACCCGAACGTGATGCCGCCTTCCTTGATGTTCGGACACGAAATATTGATCTCGAGTGCGCCAACGCCATCCGCATCCGACAAGACGCGTGCCAGCTCGACATATTCGTCGAGCGTGCTGCCGCAGATGTTGACGATGACGGTGGCACGGCGCTGGCGCAGCTCCGGCAGCTGTTCCTTGATGAACCGGTGAACACCGATGCCCTGGAGTCCGATGGCGTTGAGCATTCCGGCCGGAGTTTCGACGATCCGCTCCGGCGGATGCCCCTGGCGCTCGGCGAGAAACAGGCCCTTGACCGCCACGCCGCCCAGCAGCGACAGGTCGACCACGTCGGCGTACTCGACGCCATAGCCGAAACACCCGCTGGCGGCGATCACGGGATTCGCGAGCCTGAGGGATCCGATCTGGACGGAGAGGTCTGTCATGCTAGTCCCACACGATGTCGGCGCCGGGGAAGACTGGGCCGCCGATGCACGACCTGACGTAGTGCCGACCGTCGCGGCCGTCCCGCACCGGGATCACGCAGCTGTAGCAGCCGCCCAGGCCGCATCCCATCACGCGTTCCACCGACACCTGCGACGGCCGGCCGTACTTCGTTGCGACGTGTGCCACAGCCTCGAGCATCGGCTCGGGACCGCACGCGTAGACCATGACGTCGCGCGCGGAGAACTGCTTAGCGGACTGGGGGTTTCCGGCTGCCTCCCGCAGCTCGCGCTCGAGGGGCACGGTGACCCGCCCATGGTCTCCCGTGCTGCCGTCTTCTGTCGCCAGCACCAGGCGCACGCCCCGAGCCTGAAACCAGTCGAGATAGAAAAGCTCGCCGCCACTGCGCGCGCCATACAAGAGCGTGACCGCCACACCGCGACCACCGAGCGCCTCGGCGAGCGTGGCAAACGGCGCCAGCCCGACGCCCCCGGCCACCATCCAGGCTTCGGCAGGCGGATCGACCAGCTCGAATGGACGGCCGAGGGGCCCGAGGCATGAGACGACGTCGCCTTCGACCGCCTCGAACAACATGTCCGTCGTCGCGCCCACTCGCTTGCTCAGCAACGTCAGGCCGTCAATCCGCCCGTTCGTGCGCAGCACCTCAAACACCGAGAATGGCCGCCGTAGCAGCGGCGTCGACCCGTGGCCGAGCTTGACCATGACGAACTGGCCGGAGGCGCTGGCGGAGGCAATGTCGGGGGCGGCGAGGGCGATGACGTTGTAATCCGGGGAGAGGCGCGTGTTGGCGATAACCCGTGCCTCGATATCGACGGGCATTGCTCGAAGTATATCAGTCGGTTCGGGGGGCCTGAGCCAGCCACAGGTTCGTAAGTGCTATACTCGCTCGACTCTTTAATTGCGGTCCGGGAGATCGCAAAGAGGTGCCATATGCCAGTCGTCATGGATGCGGATCGGATTGCCCGCACCCTCACCCGCATCGCCCACGAAATCGTCGAACGCAACAGAGGCGTAGAAGACCTCGCCCTGGTCGGCGTGCGTACGCGCGGCGTGCACCTGGCGCGCCGGTTGGCGCGGAGTCTGCACGAGATCACCGGCCACGACGTCCCCACCGGCGCGCTCGACATCACGCTGTATCGGGATGACCTGATGCGCCATACCGTCGGACCGCAGCCGCTCGTGCGGCGCACGGAGATTCCGTTTTCTATCGACGACCGCAAGATCCTGCTGGTCGATGACGTGCTGTATACGGGCCGGACAACGCGGGCCGCCCTTGACGCGCTCATCGATTTCGGCCGGCCTCTCGGCATCCAGCTGGTCGTGCTCGTCGACCGCGGCCACCGTGAGCTGCCGATCAAGGCCGATTACGTTGGGAAAAACCTGCCGACCTCCGCCGAGGAGAGCGTCCAGGTATGCCTGCAGGAGAGCGACGATCGCGAAGAAGTGATTCTGCAGGAAGGAGGTACCGCATGAGCGTGCCGGTTATCGCGCCAGGCAATGAGACTCCGGCCGCGACGGTGCTCCGCAGCAAAGACCTGCTGAGCATCGCGGATCTGGCGCCAGACGAAATCTCGCTCATCCTCGACACTGCCGAAGCGATGAAGGAGATCGGGTCGAGGGCGATCAAGAAGGTCCCCGCGCTGCGCGGCAAGACGGTGGTCAACTTGTTTTTCGAACCGAGCACGCGGACGCGCACCTCGTTCGAGATAGCCGAAAAACGGCTGAGCGCCGACACGCTCAACATCGCCAGCGACTCTTCCAGCGTGACGAAGGGTGAAACGCTCGCGGACACCGCGCTGAACATCGAGGCGATGCAGCCCGACATGATCGTGGTGCGCCACTCCGCATCCGGCGCGTGCCACCTGCTGTCGCGGCTCTGCCGATCGGCGATCATCAACGCCGGCGACGGGATGCACGAGCACCCGACGCAGGCGCTGCTCGACGCCTTCACGATCCGCGAACGGAAGAAGCGCCTGGCCGGCTTGAAGGTGGCGATCGTCGGCGACCTGCTCCACAGTCGCGTGCTGCGGTCGAACATTCACCTACTCACGAAGATGGGCGCCGACGTCTGGGTGTGCGGGCCGCCGACACTGATGCCTACCGACATCACACGCTTTGGCGTTCGCGCGACGAGCGCCATCGACGAAGCTGTTGCGGATGCCGACGTGATCATGCTGCTGCGGATTCAGCTCGAGCGGATGGCGAGCGCCTTCTTCCCGTCGCTGCGGGAGTACTTCAAGGTGTTCGGCATGACCGAGGCGCGCGTTCGCCTGGCCAGGCCGGACGTCATCATCATGCACGCCGGGCCGATGAACCGCGGAGTGGAGATCGCATCGGAAGTCGCCGACGGCCCATATTCGGTGATTCTCGAACAGGTGGCGAACGGCGTCGCCGTGCGGATGGGGGTCCTGTATCTGCTGGCAGGAGGAGTGGAAGATGAAACGGCTGCTTAAAGGCGGCCGCGTGGTCGATCCCGTCAACGGGATCGACGGGGTGCATGACGTACTGCTCGACGGCGATCACGTCAGTGCGGTCGGCCGCGACCTTTCCGTGGATGGCACGGCGGTCGTGGATATTCCGCGGGGATTCATCGTCTGCCCCGGCTTCATCGACATGCACGTCCACCTTCGCGAGCCAGGGCAGGAGCACAAGGAGACCGTGGCAAGCGGCACAGCCTCGGCGGTGGCTGGCGGCTTCACAGCCGTCGCCTGCATGCCGAATACGACCCCAGTCAACGACGATGCGAACGTCACGTCCTTCATCCTTGCAAGGGCGGCGGAAGCGGGTCTGGCGCGGGTGTATCCCATTGGAGCCGTCTCACGCGGCTCCGAAGGCGAACTACTGGCGGACATCGCGGAGCTGAAGCAGGCCGGGTGCGTCGCCATTACCGACGACGGGCGCCCTGTGGCGACGGCGTTGCTGCTGCGGCGCGCCATGGAGTACGCCGGGATGTTCGGGATGCCGGTCATCGAGCACTGCGAGGACGGGTCGCTCAAAGGCGACGGCGTGGCGCACGAGGGCTACCATGCGGCGACGCTCGGATTGCGGGGGATGCCGGGCGCGTGCGAAGCGCTGGGCGTGGAGCGCGGTGTCCTGCTGTCGGAGCTGACCGGCTCTGCCTTTCACGTCGCGCACATGAGTGCGCGCGCCTCGCTGCGGGCCGTGCGGAAGGGCAAGGAGGCCGGCGTTCGCGTGACCTGCGAGGTCACGCCACATCACTTCACGCTGACCGATGAGTCGCTCGCCTCCCCGATTCCTTACGACACCAACGTCAAGATGAATCCGCCGCTGCGGGAGGTCGCCGATCGAGACGCCATGCTCTCCGGGATCGCCGACGGCAGCGTTGATGCCATCGCGACCGACCATGCGCCCCATCACTACGACGAGAAGAACGTGGAGTTCGACCGGGCGCCGTTCGGCATCGTGGGCCTCGAGACGGCTGTGTCGCTGTCGCTGGATCGCCTCGTGCACGCCGGCGTCATCCGGCTCCCGCGCCTGGTGGAACTGCTGTCGGTGAATCCGGCGCGCATCCTCGGTGTGGCCGGCGGATCGCTCTCGCCAGGCACCCCGGCAGACGTCACGATTCTGGCGCCGGATCTCCAGGTGCGGATCGAGGCGAACCTGCTGCGCTCGCACTCGAAAAACACGCCGTTCGACGGCTGGCAGCTGCGGGGTGGCGTGGCGGCGACGCTCATTGGAGGCCGTACGGTGTTCGTGAACCCTCAGGCCCCTGTCACGCTGGGATCGTGATGGATAGCGCCCGGCGTCAAACCAGCGCAACGCCGAGCGTTGGAGGAGCCAGAGCTGGGTACCGGGAGTCGCGATGACCCGCCGGGATGAAGTACGCAAGAAGGCGCTCGAGGACCTGCAACAGTACGAAGTACTGATGCTCGACGGCCACTTTGATTTCGGCAACGGCTACCACGGCGCTGCCTATCTCCATCCCCACCAGCTGTTCCGCTACCCTTCGACGATCTGGCGCTTCGCCCAGGACCTTCTCGACGTGTTGCCCGCGTCCATTGTCGAGGCCACGGAAGTGGTGACCGGCCCCGTGACCGGTGGCGCCCTGCTGGCCCATACCATGGCGGGGCTCCTCGATAGCCGGAGGGCGATCACCCGCCCCCCCACGCTGTTCGCGCCTTTTACGCTCAACGCCGACCATAGCCACACGCTCACGCGCTTCTATGAGCAGCAGGTGACCGGAAAGAAAGCCCTGGTCGTCGATGACGTCCGCAACACCGGTCAGACGCAGGCCCGTTGCGTCGAGCTCGTGCGCGAGGCCGGCGGGCAGGTCCTCGCCACGGCGGAAATCTACGACCGGATGGAAGCGCTCGTCGACGCCGGCGTTCCGAACGTCGCGCTGGCCGAGTACAAGGCGCCCGACAACTACCCCGCCGACAGTTGCCCGTTGTGCCGGGCGGCCGTGCCGGTGACGGCGTTTTAGCGATGGCCGTCGATCTGCGCATAGAGTCGGCGGGCATTCGAGACCTGCCGCTCATCCTCGGTCTGATCAAGGCGCTTGCCGAGTACGAGCGGCTCGCCCATGAGGTCGAGGCCGCCGAGGCCGGCCTTCGCGAATCGCTGTTCGGTGCGACCCCGCACGCGGAAGCCGTCATCGCCAGAGTCGGAAGCGAGGCTGTCGGCTTTGCCGTGTGGTTCCATAGCTACTCGACGTTTCTCTCCCGCCCCGGTCTCTACCTCGAGGATCTCTTCGTGCTGCCGGAATGGCGTGGCCGCGGCATCGGTCGCGCCCTGCTGTGCCATCTCGCGCGCATCGCCAGGGAGCGCGATTGCGGCCGCATGGAATGGTCAGTCCTGGACTGGAACGACCGGGCAATCGGCTTCTACCGGAGCATCGGGGCGCGGGCCATGGACGAGTGGACCGTGTACCGGCTGACAGGCGAAGCGCTCGACCGGCTGGCGAAGGCATAGACGGGGTGCCGCCGCGCCAACGTGCCGAGCTGCGGGAGCCGTTTGAGCAGCTCTACCGCACGTTCGATCACCTGCACTCGGCCAGCGATCCCGTGCACATCGTTCGGCGCTACGGCGCGGCAGAGGACCGCGAAGTCGTTGGTTTCTGCGCGGCCGGCCTGGCCTTTGGACGGGTTGCCAGCGTGCTCCACTCGATCGAGTCGCTCCTGGCTGTCATGGGCCCCCGGCCCGCGGCGTTCGTGCGGGAGTTCGATCCTGCAGCGGACGGCGGGCGGCTGGCGCCGCTCGTACACCGCTGGATCCGCGGCAGCGACCTTGCCGCACTGATGCTCATCCTGCAGCGCATGCTTCGAGAGTCGGGATCGATTGAGCGATTCTTTCTTGCGGGTGACGTTGCCGGAGCACCCGATATCGGACCGGGCCTCGAGGCCTTTGCGACACGGGCGCTTGCCGTGGATGTGCGCCCCGCGTACGGCCGTGTGCCGAGGCGCCCTGGCGTCTGCTCCTTTTTCCCGCGGCCCTCAGCGGGGAGCGCCTGCAAGCGTCTCAACCTGTTCCTGCGGTGGATGGTGCGGAAGGATGTCGTCGACCTCGGTGTGTGGACGGGGCTGTCGCCCTCCCGGCTCATCGTGCCGCTCGACACCCACGTGGTCCGCCTTGGGCGATGCCTGCGGCTGACTCGCTACCGGAGTCCAGGATGGAAGATGGCGGCGGAGATCACCGCCTCGTTGCGCGCCGTCGATCCGACAGATCCCGTGCGCTACGATTTCTCGCTCTGCCACGTCGGGATGATGAATGCCTGCGGATTCAACCGGGCCCAAAAGGATTCGCAGTGTCCGCTGCGCGGCGTGTGTCATCCGAAGGTCAAGAGGCGGAAGTCGAAGGTCAAAGGTTAAACCTACAGATCACTCGAGTTGACCTGATCGCGGGTCCGCGGCCATCCCCGCCGAGGTCACGCAACCGCTCCTAACCATCAACCGCCGGTATGGCCATGTGACTCCGAACAAACCCATGGCCCCACCCTCGATTCGTGCCGCGCTTGATGAACGGGTTTTTCTCCGCACATGACCACGCCGGCGGCGGTCTGGCCCCGTATGAGGAGGTTGTTGCGCTGATCTGAGGATGGACACGATTTTAGGAGCCTGAGTGCAGGAATCTGGATCAGGTGCATTAGGATCAGCACGTTCACCCATTGGCACGATCCCAGGAGGCCCACAGTTGGGCAATCTGGATCAATGCTCGGCACGAGATCCGCTTGGAGCGTGAAGGAGGAGCTGATGGCGAAGCTGGAGAACGGTGGAGCTGTACGCATCAGTCGCCGGGAAGCGCTGGTGCTCGGGGCTGGTGCGGGCGTCGGGCTCGTCTCGATGCTGCACGCGGACGTGGCCGGCGCCCAACAAGGCGCGGCGGGCGCTGGCCCGATCAGGCGCCCGCCGGCCGACGACCCTCCGGCGGATCCCAAGTTTCCCCAACCCCCTACGTGGGCGACCGAGCTCCGTCAACTCGCGCCCAACTTTTACGCCTACATCCAGGGCAACGGGCCGCCGGCCAACGGCGGCGGCATCAGCAACGCCTGCGTCATGGTCGGCGGCGATGACCTCATGGTGTTCGACACCCTGAACGGACCGGGTGCCGCCCGGCCATTCATTGCGGCGATCCGGAACACGATCGGGAACCAGCCGTTCGGCCGCGTGGTCTACACACACAACCATGGCGACCACGTCAACGGCGGCCAGTATTTCATGCCGGCCGAGATCGTGGCCCATCCGTTCTGCCGCGAGCGGGTCCTTCAGATGGCGGCCGCGATGACGCCAGACGGTCCACCCGACCCGGCCTACGGTCGCATCCGCTCGACCTGGGAGGGGAACGAACGCAAGGAGCTGTTCGCCCCGACTGTGACGGTGACCGACAAGATGACCTACTACTACGGGGGGACGGCGGTGGAGCTCATCCATCCGGGGGTCGCGCACACGTGGGGCGACCTGCTGGTCTATCTGCCCGAGCACAAGGTTCTGTTTGTCGGCGACGTTGCCATGTTCCATGTCGCGCCGTTTGCGCATAATGGCCACGTGACGCCGTGGCTGGAGGTCATGGACCGGATCCTGGATATGGACGTGGAGACGATCATCCCGGGGCACGGGCCGATTGGCGGCAAGAAAGAGATGGGGGAGAACGCCGAGTACTTCCGACTGCTCAAGAGCGAAGCGCGAAAGCGCTTCGACGGCGGGATGAGCGCCGGGAAAGCCGCCGCTGACATCAACATGGGTAGGTTCACCAATTGGATGGGCGCGGGGCGCATCGTGCTGAACACGTTCAGGCTGTACGCCGAGTTCAATGGCACGCTGACGCCCATCGCGGACAACGAAGCGTTACGGGTGGCGACCGACGAGTACAACGCCATCGTGCGGGCGAGGGCATGAACGGTTGAGAAATGTAACGCTTCTGATGGAGAGCACGACCCTGATCTGAATGTAAAGGGAAGGGGTGACGCCAATGGCCGAGCAAAGCGAACGGCGCGGTTATCGTCGCGGGTGGCTGACCGGCGCCTCTGTCATCGTCTTTATCAGTTGTGTCTGGGGGATCGCAGTCCTGACATCCCAAACAGGCCAGGCGCAGGAAGGCGCGGCATCCGCCGCGGGTTCCGGCACATCGCGCATTACGCGCGTGGAGATCGATAGCATCGAGTCGCCGACCTTCGACGGGCACGAGTTCGGCCGCACGGGTCGATACGAAAAGCTCCTCGGACGCCTCTACGGGGAAATCGACCCTGGCGATCCGCACAACGCCTTCATCGTCAATATCGATCGCGCGCCCCGCAACGCGCAGGGAATGGTCGAGTATTCGGCGGACTTCCGTATCCTGAAACCGATCGACATGACGCGCGGCAACGGGACGATGTTTTACGACGTCGTCAACCGCGGGAACCAAAGGGCCTTCAACCTCCACGTGGGCCTGAGCGGGGCAAATGGAAGCTTCCCCGCCAGCGCGGCGGAGCTGGGCGATGGCTTCCTGCTGGAACAGGGCTACACGATCGTCTGGAGTGGCTGGCAGGGCGACGTGCAGCCGGGAGGCGGCCGGCTGACGGCCCAGTTCCCGGTTGCGACGCGTCCGGACGGCAGTCCGATCCGGCGCTGGATTACGACGGAGTTTACTTTCAATCGGCCGGCGCACTCGGCCCGCGTCGAGTACCGGGCAGTCGACGACAGCATGCAAGAGGCGAAGCTGTATCGACGAGCGAATCCGCACGCGGAACTCGAGCTCCTTCCTCGGGCGTCATGGTCCTTTGCGACGTGCGACGGGTCGGGCACGGCCGAGGCCGGCAACCACGATGTGTGCGTACCGGCCGGCTTTTCGACGGATTACGTCTACAACCTGGTTTACGAGGCTCAGGATCCGATCGTCTTGGGGATTGGGTTTGGCGCGATTCGAGAGTTTGTGTCCTTTCTCCGCCACGACACCACCGACACCAACCCGATCGTGGCCCGAGCGGGTGGTGAGCGCAATCCCATCCGGCGGGCAATCGCGTTCGGCCAGTCACAGCCGGGACGGATGGTCAGGGATTTTGTGTACCAGGGAGCGAATCGCGACAGCGCCGGGCGCATGGTGTTCGACGGCGCGATTGCTCATACAGGAGGCGCGCGTCGTACGTTCACGAATTTTGAGTTTGGCATGCCAGGCCGGTTCTCGAGGGGCGCCCAGGACCACTATTTCCCCGACGACCAGTTTCCCTTCACGTATGAAACGATGACCGATCCTGTAAGCGGGCGCGTTGATGGCGAGCTCGCGCGTTGTCGCGTGACGGGGACGTGTCCGAAGATCATGCAGTGGGATTCCGCTACTGAGGGATGGGCCGCCCGTAACTCGCTCATCGTGACCGACCCGCTTGGGATGACAGATATCCCCTTGCCAGAGAACGTCAGGTTCTACTACTTTTCCGGCACCCAGCACCAGGGGGGAACCGGCGAGGACCCCTCGCCCGAATCCAGGGGCATTTGTGAGCTGCCCGCCAACCCGAATCCGTATCGTGACGCGCAGCGCCCGCTGCTTGGGGCGATGCAGGCCTGGGTGACGAACGGAACCCTGCCACCGGCAAGTCAGCATCCGAAGCTGTCGGACGGGACGTTGGTGGCTCCGTCACCTCAGGCTGCGCAAGGGTTCCCATCGATTCCAGGCGTCCACTACCTGGGAAAGGTCAACGATCTGTTTGTTAACGACTATTTCACATTGCCCACTCGCCATCATCCGACGGCCGAGTACAGAGTCCTCGTGGCCAAGGTGGACAGTGACGGTAACGAAATCGCGGGCGTCCGCTCCACCATGCTTCAGGTGCCCCTCGGTACCTACACGCCGTGGAACGTACGACGGGCGGGCTTCATGGAAGGCGAATCCTGCGGGACATTGGGCGGGTATATCCCGTTTGCGAAGACAGCGGCCGAGCGCGGCGCCGATCCGCGGCCGTCGCTGGAGGAGCGTTATGGAACGCACGAGCACTACGTGGAGCTGGTACGTGCGGCCGCGGCGCGGCTTCAACGAGAGGGATTCCTGCTGCCGCAGGATGCCGAGAGGCGCATTCACCAGGCGGAGGAGCGGGATCTCGGCCTACCACGGGCCGGATTGCAGTAGAACGTAGGAGAACACCGGGTTGGCGCAACGTGTGCGCGTCAAGGATATTGTTCCCATACGCACAGCTCGGGGGCCCGATGGCGGCCATCCGTATTGACGATCCGTCGAGGCTGGGTACCAATGGCCCCTCCTACATTGCCATCCCACGAGGCGGTCGCCGTCGTTCTTCCTGCCTACAACGAGGCGGGAAATCTTACGCCCCTCATCACGAAGATCGTGACCGCGTGCCGGCACACGTCCATCCTGCTTCGGGTCATTGTCGTTGACGATGGATCGAGGGACGGTACCGCAGAGGAACTGGTGACGCTGAAGCCGACGGTGCCGGAGCTGTCCGTCGTCCTCCACGAGACCAATCGCGGGCTGGCCGCGGCGCTGAAGACCGGGATCGCGGAAGCGCGATCGTCCGGCTGTGCGGCCGCCGTGTTCATGGACTCCGATCTCAGCCACGATCCGGAAGATGTTCCGCGACTCATTAAAGCCTTGTGGGAGGGCGCAGACGTTGCCCTCGGGTCGCGGTTCGTACCCGGGGGCAGCATGGCGGGCGTGCCGCTCTGGCGTAGAGTGATCAGCCGCGCCGGAAACGCCGTGGGGCGGAGGGTGCTGGGCGTGCCATTCCGGGATTTGACCACGGGGTATCGGGCGATGCGCCGGCGCGTGCTCGACGCGCTCATCCTTGGCGAGGACGGGTTCGCCATTCAACTCGAGAGCGTCGTCAAGGCGTACGCGGCTGGATTTCGCGTGGTGGAGGTGCCGATCGTACTTGGGGTGCGCCGACACGGCACGTCTCACATGAGTTACAGTGTGCAGTTGTTTCGAGACTACTGGCGCTTGCTTCAGTGCTGTCGCCGATGGCTGGCGGAACGTCCGCGATGAGGGTGCTCATCGCGTTTGGCACGCGGCCGGAAGCCATCAAGCTCGCCCCCGTCATCATCGAACTGCGCACGCGATCCGAGATCGACGTACAGGTGGTCACGACGGCCCAGCATCGGGAGATGCTGGACCAGGCACTCACGATATTCGACATCGCCCCCGACGTCGATCTGGACGTGATGCGCCCCCGGCAGAGCCTTGCAGAGGTGAGCGGGCGCGTGCTGCTTCAGATGGACGCGCTGCTCGGCCGCGCGTCTGCCGACCTGCTGGTGGTGCAGGGGGATACGACGTCGGCGTTCATGTGCGGTCTCGCGGCGTTCTATCGCGGCGTGCCGGTTGCGCATGTCGAAGCGGGACTTCGCACCGGGCTGCCCCTCAATCCTTTTCCGGAAGAGATGAACCGCCGCCTGACGACTGCACTGTCCTCGATGCACTTTGCGCCGACGGCGCGCGCGCGCGTGCCTGATTGCTGAAGGCGTGGCGCCGGATCGCATCTGTGTGAGCGGCAATACCGTGGTGGACGCCCTGCTGCAGATCCGCCGTACCGCCGCGTACGCCAGGGCGAGAGGCCGTGTGCCGATCGCGGACGGCGAGCGCGTGCTCCTCGTGACGCTGCACCGGCGGGAGAGCTGGGGGGCACCGCTCGCGGGGATGTGCGACGCGCTGCGGGCGGTGGTCGAGGCGCGGTCGGACGTGCGGCTCGTCCTGCCGGTGCATCCCAACCCTCGCGTCCGGGAAAAGATTCGCGGTCGCCTGTCGGGCGTTCCCCGAATCGCACTCGTCGAGCCGCTCGAGTATCTTTATTTCATCGCGATGATGGAGGCGAGCTGGCTCGTGCTGACCGATTCCGGCGGAGTTCAGGAAGAGGCGCCCGTTCTCGGATGCCCGGTGCTCGTGCTTCGCGACACGACCGAGCGTCCCGAGGCCGTCGAAGCAGGTGTGGCGCGGCTGGTCGGCACCGACCCACACGCGATTACGGCTGCCGTCGAAGGATTGCTCGACGACCCGGGAGCGAGGAACCGCATGGCTCGAGCGGTGAGTCCGTTCGGCGACGGCCAGGCGTCGCGCCGCATTGCCGACCGCCTCCTCCAGATGCGGGTTAAACCCGTTGCGGCGGTGCGATGAACGCCAGACGCTGGGTGTTCGCGCTGGCGACGGTACTTGCGCTGGCGTTTGCCTACGATCTCTGGCGCATCCCGGTGCAGGTGTCCGACAGTCTCGGTGATCTGATCGAGGCGCAGTCGGCGCCGTCGCTGGGCTCGGCCTTTGCGAGCGGCCTGGCGGTGCCGGGGTTTCTCCGTCCCATCAAGGCCGCCCAGACCCGAATCGTCTCGGACCTTTCACGGGGCGCGTATACGACGGCCTTCAGGGGCGTGCATGTCGTCCTGCTGATACTGACCGTCTGGATGTTCGTGGTCGTGCTCCAGGTGCGCGACGGCACGGACGTGGCCGCCGCGGTGTTCGCGCTCACGGTGCTCCTGGGCGGGCACACATTCGCGAATGTGTTGGGCGAGGCCTATCCGATCAACCACTTCCTGGAGATCATGCTGCTGGCGCTGGTGGCCCTGCGGCTGGCACAGCGGCCGCCGGGATCGGCCAATGACGTGGCAGCGGTCGCCGTGTTCGGGGTGGCGGCGTTCACGGTTGAATCGGGCCTGCTCATCTGGGTGGTGCTCGTGGCCGCGCGCCTGGCCGGCCTGCGCGGCGTGTCGATGCGAGGCCTTGCTGGCGCCACGCTCGTACTCGGCGGGTACGTCTATCAGCGGGTCGTCGTGCTCTCCACCGGCCTGCCTACCGTGGACGAACGCAGTTCCGCGATGTGGCTGCGGGTGCTCGAACCGCCGGAACTGCTGGAACAGTTCGCCGCCAACCCGCGGCCGTTCTACGCCTACAACGTCGGGGCCTCTTTTTTCTCCGTGCTGTTTGCCGAGCCGCGTGCAGGACTGTGGGTGACGACGGCGGCGTTCCGTCAGGGCGACGTGTGGCCGTGGATGGTTGTTGGAGTGGTGTCCTCCGCGCTGACGACGATGTGCATCGTTGCTGCCGTCGTCTCGAGCTGGCGTGACCGCACCGGAAGGAGCGAGGCCGATCGGTTGTTTTTCGTTGCCGCATCGGTGCTCGCGGGCAATGCGGTGCTGACCTTTGGCTATCTCAAGGACGACCTGATGAGTCTGGCGGGCGCATTCTACGCGCTGGCGGCCTACGCGGCGGTGCGCCGGCTGGTTCGACGCGGCGCGCTGATGAAGCCTGCGGCGGTTGCCGTGCTCGCCGTGGTGATGGTCGTGGCGTCCACGGGATGGGCAGTCCGCACCGCCGGGCTGCACTATTCGTTGCGTTAGGGCTTGTCAGACAATTACTGACTTTTGTGTTCTCGGAGCAGCGGGATGGATCGTGTAGTTCCAGTCGCCGTGAAAGCGATGCCGCTCGAGGCGTACCGTCGCCAGCTGCGCATCGGTGACGGTGATGCCACCCGGGTATGGGCCGCGGTCGAGTTCCGACCGAACGCGGAGTCCGGACCGACTGTGCGTCGAGCCAATGAGGCTCACGATCGTGGCCAAGTCGACGAGTGGGGTGCCGCGCCAATTCATCGCGATGTGCGAGAACACCCGATGCTCGATCTTGTTCCACTTGCTCGTACCCGGCGGAAAGTGACAGACCGTGATCACCAAGCCCGTCCGATTGGCCAGACGCGGCAGTTCCCACTTCCACAACCGGAGGCGCGCCCCGTTGCTCCCGCCTGCATCCGCCGTGATCAACAGCGACTGGGCTTGTCGATACGCCGGGCGACCCATGTGCTGCCACCAACGCTGGATCGACCGTACCGCGAAGCTCGCGGTGTCGTGATCGATCCCGACACGCACCCAGCCTTCGTTGCGATGCAGATCGTAGATGCCATACGGAATGGCCTTCCCGCCCGTGGTGGCGGTGGCCGGGATCACGAAGTCGTGGACCTGTACCCGCTGCGGCGTCTTCGCCGGGCGCCAGGTGCGGCCCGCGTTCTTGAACGCGCCGACCAGCTCCTTCTTCTTGGTGTCCACCGAAATCGTCGGCTACTGTTGCCGTTGCGCGCGTCGCACGCGCCGGGCGATGTACCGAAACTGCGCGTCCCGATCGACATGCTGGCGGCCCTCACGAGTCTTGGCGTTGCCCTGCAGGCTGTAGCCCAGTCCGTGCAACAACTCGGCGACCACCGTGTGGCTGACGCGGTGGCCCAGACCGTCGAGCGCCACCGCCAACGTCCGTGCGCTCTGGCACGTCCACCGCAGCGGCGAGTCGGGATCGCCGGGGGCGGTCGGCTCGACCAACGCATCCAAATCGCGCAGCAGCGTCGCGTCGAGATCGATCGCGCGCTTGCGGCCGCCGCCCGCCCTTCGCGTCCGGCCGCCCGCGAGCGGCTCGTCCGCCGTCAATTCACGCAAACCGCGCTGGATGGTCGATGTCGCGATACCCGTGGCTCGGGCGACCAGCGCCGTGCCGCCATAACCGATCGCCTGGGCCTCAGTCGCCGCCCACACCCGGCGCGATCGCTCCGTGAGCACGGGCGCCAGCGCTGCATGCTTTGCCCGCAGGGTGGCCACCTCCACGGGCGCAGCGTACTACTCGCCGATCAACAGTACAAGCAGTTATTTCCTTACAGGCTCTTAGCACCCGCTTAACCCGCATTATTCACGAGTGACTGAGTTGCTCGTCGTGCAGGCGTTTTCGAGTGTGATGACGCAGATGGACGCTGGCGTCATGACGATTGAGGCGATGAGACGGCCGGTCGGTTGAGGCCACGGGGCCGGGGACCGGATCGGCGTGGTCGGGGGCGACACCTCCGGCGCGAGGACCGCGTGGTGGCGATGGCAGGAACGGGTTACGCGGGGGCGGCGCCGAGCGCGCGGGCGAGACGCGCCCACGAGACGGCGTCGGGATGGGATCGCGGGAAATGCAGGACGATCCGGCGGACCGACCGCACGACCTGCACCCCGATCGTGATCAGCGCCTGCCGCAGCCGAGGGACTTGCGCCCCGCGGAGCGCGGTCCGGTCCGCATGGAGTTGCAGTTCTTGGAAGAGGACGAACGCGGCCGCCGTCAAGGTGACGCGCAACTGATTGGCCCAGAAGCGCGTACAGCTGGTGCGCCCGAAGGCGAGGGCGTGTTTCAGTTCCTTGAAGCGATTCTCACTGTCGCCGCGGGCGCAATACACGTGGGTGTAGATCCACTCCGGCGTTTGGCGCAGATTCGTGATGACGAAACGCGGGTTATCGCGCGGCACTCGTCCGTGGTGCCACACCACTTCGGCTTTGATAATGGTGCGCCGGGGCACCGCCCAGGTGCCCGCCTGATACGCCGCCTCCGCATAGGCAGTCGCGGTCTCTTGGGTCGTGGCGACGACCGCCCGGAGCGGCGCGACCGCCGGCTCGGCGTGCCGCGTGAGGACCGCGTTGTTCCCCATGGCGACGACATACTCGACCCCGGCCGCCTCCAGGTGGTCAAAAATCTCCGGCGTAGCGAAGCCCCCATCCAGCCGCACGCGGAGCCGGGCACGGGGAAAGGCGCGCCAGAGTTTCGGGAGCAGCCGCTTCAGCAGCCCCACCGCGCCAGCCGTCCCCGCCGCGTTGCCCGGGCGGAGGATCGCGGCGACGAGGTACTGCCGTGCCTCATCGTCAAAGGTCAGGCTCGCCACGAGTGGCAAGTAGCACCAGTGATCATAGAAGCCATTGAAGAAGGTGAGTTGCTGCGCGCCGTGGGTCTCGTCTTCGGTGACATCGAGGTCGATCGTGATCAGGCGAGCGCCCCGTCGCCGGCGGCGATGGCGGGCCAGCACCCGGTCGGCGAGCGCGTCGCTCATGGCGCGCAGCATCCGCGGGGCCGCCGTGCGCTCGAACCGCGAGATCGTCGGCTGCGACGCCAAGCGGCCGCCCTCGATCGGGTCGCGCCCCAGCAACAGTTTGTGGATCGGATCGTCGGCGAGTCGGTCAGCGTCATTGCCATCGGGATGGCCACACGCGATCGCGAAGACACGTTGCGCGATCAGATCGCTCACCCCGTGCGTCACGCGCGCCGACGCGCGCGCGTCGGGGACCGTCGCCGTGAGGGCGGCCAGCAGGCCGAGCCGTTGATCGGCGGCTTTAAGCAGCACCGCGCCGCCGTCCGAACTCGCGTGAGGCTGATCGAACGTCGCCATCACGGGTCGGTCGAGCAGATCAGGAAACAGAACAGTCTGTGTTATCGTTTCGTCGTTCAAACCAAGCGCCTCCGTCGTGGAAAAGGTCCATCAGCACGGCCTTTGTACCACGGGGAGGCGTTTGTGTTTCTACGCGATCGCGATCGTTGATGAATTATTCAGGCTAACCCCATCACTCACTTGAGTTGATACGGTCGGCGAGTTCCGCCCGTCACGGCGTTCGCGTTGAGTCCATCCGAGACGACGCACTGGGCGGTGGTGGAAGAAGCGTTCGACGGCGGCATTCGGGCGGATGCCGAAGCACTTCGGGCGTCACGCGGGTTATCGCCGTCGTACGATGACAAGACATCGCATGACGGCTTCCCATCGGTCCGCGCCGATCAGCTTGTAGGCATCGGCTGGCCTCAGACAATCTATCGCTTTTGCCTGCAGGTAGCGAAGCTGGCTCATGCCCGTAAATTGATCGGCCGGGTCGGATCGTGTGTACCAAGTTTCGGAGTACCACGCCTGCATCATGCCTCTGCACCATGTACGGTCGGTTTCGGTCATCTCAAGTCCGGTCGCCTCGTCGACGGCCTGACAGGCTCTCTGAAGTTTCTGGAGACTTGCATCAGTGTAGACGGGCTGTTTCGATCCGCAGGATGTAACCACGAGCACCGTCGTGAGGGCGGCAACCGCACACGCGCAAGCTTTCCGGGTCGGGATCCACTCAGACATGTACCGTAAATCATATTATTACCGCCACGGAGGGGAGACTTCGTAGAAGCACTCGCGCATCTCGCCATCCAGCGCACGGACGTTGAACTCTCGGCGACGGTCGTGAAGGCGTGGAAAACACTCACGAAAGAGATGCCGCTCGGCAAGGCAATCTGGAACATCCGGACGAAGAAACTACTTGGCATCGTGGATGTGGCCTAACCCCAGAGCTCACCTGAGTTGATCTAACTTCTTGCGCTCGGGATCGACCTGTGATCTGCTGCACTCATGGCCAAAGCATATCCGGAGGTCCTCCGGTCACGGGTTGTCCAGGCGTACGAGATGGGTGAAAGCAGCTATGCGACCATCGCGACACCGTGGCCCTCGGGACGGCCACGGTGAAGGGCGTTGTTGCATGAATCGGAGCTAGCCCGCACCGATCCCGATCCACAGTTCCTTCACCGACGGCGGCCAGGAGGTCGCGCGCTCGAAGACCTTGGTGGGGCGGATTCTCCCGATCTCGCAACCCATTGCCGAGGCCCTCGCGCGACGGCGGGCACGCCGCGACCCCACCAGCCCGCTGGTCTTCCACCGCGACGGCATCCCCGTCCGCCGCTGGCGCACGGCGTGGCGCGCCGCCTGTCAGGCGGCCGGGGTGCCGACCCGCTTCCTCCACGATTGCCGACGCACCGCCGCCCGCAACCTGATCCGCGCCAGCGTCCCCGAGCGAGTCGCCATGCTCCTGACCGGCCACAAGGGCCGCGCCATCTTCGACCGCTACAACATCATCAACGAGCAGGAACTGCTCGACGCCGGGGACCAGCTCGTCGCCTATCTGGCGCAGCACGCACAGGCGACGCCGCGTGCCGGGCGGCCCCACCCGGCCCGCACCGCCGCCCCGCGCACCGCGCCGCCGATCCGCCTCGTGCGACGCACCACCGCGTAAGCGCGCGCAGGGGGGGCCATCGGGCGAGACGGGGCTGGACACGATCGTACGCAACCGTGCCGTCGCCCAGCAGGAACGTGTCCACGAACGGCTCCGCGACGTGTGTGAAGCGCTGGCGTGCGCCGTCGCAGCCAGGAAACGACCGATGAACGCCCACTAAACGGTCGATTAGCGGCCGATTAGCGGTTGGTCGCGGCGTTGGCGCGCCGTGATCCCAATAGCTCGCTGGTCTTCCACCGCGACGGCATCCCCATCCGCCGCTGGCGCACGCCTGCCCGCCCCGTGGCAGGACATCCTCGACATCGCCTACTACTCCGGCTGGCGCAAGCATGAGATCCTCGGCCTCACCTGGGACGACATTGACGAGGCCGGCGGCGTCATCCGGCTCTCGCCCGCGCGCTCGAAGACGTTGGTGGGCCGGATTCTCCCGATCTCGCCCCCCATCGCCGACGCGCTGGCCCGACGGCGGGCCCGCCGCGACCCCACGAGCCCGCTCGTCTTCCACCACGACGGCATCCCCGTCCGCTGCTGGCGCACGACGTCAGTGGAAACGTGGCAGACTTGGCCGATGAACTCGGCTTCAACATGGCTGCAGGATGCCTACCCTACGACAGGGGAATCGTCGCCGAAATAGCATCTGGATGCCGGGATCGTAGCTGATGGTGTCGAAAGGTTCCCCGCCAGTCGCCCGTCGCGAGCGGCGCGCGTTGCCTCGACACCAGCGCGGCGCGCCTGGGAATCCGCCAGGACGCTTTGAAGTGCTGCACCTCAAGCCCGAGCCTGACGAGACGTGTGCTCCCGACGACACCGCGTCGGTACGCGGTGTGCCGACGCTTTACTTTCGCGATGCCTCCCGGTCGATCCTCTCGTCGAACACGAGTCCCGATGTACCGTTCAACCGCAGCGTGAATCCGTACCGCGGCTGCGAGCACGGCTGCATCTACTGCTATGCGCGGCCCACGCACGAGTACCTCGGTCTGTCGGCCGGGCTCGATTTCGAGACGCGGATCTTCGTCAAGCCACGCGCGCCGGAGCTCCTGCGGGCTGAGCTGTCGCGCCGATCGTGGACGCCCCAGGTGCTTGCGATGAGTGGGGTGACCGATCCGTATCAGCCGATCGAGCGCCGGCTCCAACTCACGCGCGGGTGCCTGGCCGTGCTTGCCGAGTTCCGCAACCCCGTGGGGGTCATCACGAAGAGCGCCCTCGTCACCCGCGACCTCGACCTCCTGGCCGAGCTCGCCACCCACCGCTGCGTGAGCGTCACCCTCTCGGTGACCACGCTTGAGGAGGACGTGCGGCGGGCGATGGAGCCGCGGGCCTCCACGGCCGAGCGAAGATTCGAGGCGATCGCACGACTCCGCGACCGGGGCATTCCCGCAGGCGTGAACATCGCCCCCGTCGTACCCGGGCTCACCGACCACGAGATCGTACCGATCCTCAAGCAGGCCGCGCAAGCCGGCGCCCAGTTCGCGCACTTCATCGTGCTGCGGCTACCCTATGGCGTGAAGGATCTCTTCGAGGCTTGGCTCGAAGCACACTTCCCCGACCGGAAGCAGAAGGTGCTGCATCGGATCAGGGAACTGCGCGGCGGGAATCTCACGACCTCGACGTTTGGAGAGCGGATGCGCGGCACCGGGGTCTGGGCGGAGACCCTCGCGGCCATGTTTCACACGGCCCGCACGCAGGTCGGCATCCCATCCACAGGCCCAGCGCTCTCAACCGCGGCGTTCAGGACGGCCACGCGACAGCCCGGGCTGTTCGAACACTGAGTCCGGTCAAGCCACGCACACCGCTACCGGTGGCGCCAGGGGCCGGCATCGGTATCGGCACCGGAGGCCGACCGCCCACGCCCAGCGGGCCGCATGACGCGGTCGTTGTGCCGGAGGCATCTGGCCATACTGCGCACGACGGCACAAGACTGCTGGTCCGCAGGGATCGGCGGCTCTGGCGAATGGCGAGGGCCACCGGCGACGAGTGAGGCCCGTGAAACGGTCGATTATCGGCCGTGTATCAGGCCGTTATCGGTCGGTGATCCCGCGACCAGCCGTCAGCCTCGCGCGGCTCGCGCGGGTGACACCGGGCTGAGTCCCCCGGCATGGTCACACAGGGTCGCCAAACAATGGGCCAGTGCGTCCACGGCCCAGTATTCGAAGCTGTCGAACGTGACCTCACCCGAGCAGGGCGTCCGCCCGCCCTGGTTCGTGGCGTTGTTGCACGAATCGTCACTGGCCCGCACGATGCCACCCGACAGGATCCTCACCTGCCGATGCGATATGACACTGGTCGGCCGAGCTCGGTCATCCGATTGAGGATCTCACAGCCGAGGACAACCTCACTCCCCTGCCCGGCTGGGCTCCGGGCGCGCAGACCATCTCCGATGATGGACTTGTATCGGAAGAACGCGTTCTCCACCCGGCCCTGACGATGGTACCCTGACGCCTTCTTCCAGCGGCGCCGGCCGAGCGTCTTCACCAACTGGATCGTCCGATCCCGCGCGGGCGACCGCGGGCCGTGGCCAGATACGTTCGCCGTCCTGGCCGGTGGGACGACGACTGTCGCACCCCGCGCCCTGGCGGTCTCGTAGACGTGAGGCGGGGCGGGCACCAGGAGATCGACGGCTGATCATGGAATAATCGGCCGTTTAGCGGGCCCCACCCGCCGGCTGGAGCAACTGGGAGCACAGCGTCAGGAGACGTGCGGGCCAAACCGCCTCACCCGCGAGGGGCTTCATGCAACAACGCCCCTCCGCGCCTTCGCGCATCAACACGGCGTCTCCGGAGTTGTACATCGCATCCTGCACCGTCCAGCCGATGCCGAGCATCTTCATACGCTCCAGCGTGCGCACCGACGCATTGTTGAGGTGTGCGATCGTCCATCGCAGATCCGCGAGGGCAAATTCAGCATTGACGCGCGGCATCCCGCTCCAGGCGGTTCCGACTGGGGAGATCGGCGTCACCGGTGATATTGAGCGCCTCGAGCGCGAGGGGCGTCATCATCGCCCACCCGTACGCAAGCTGCACGTACACAGGGTTGTCCGGCGCCGCGGCGACAAGTTCGGCCTGCGTCGGACGCCGGCGTTCCGGGAATGCGTCCAGTGTCGCCGGCGGCGTCACGACGACGAGCCACGCGCCAGGCGTCGCCGCACGCGCGGCTTGCCGCAGCCGGGACAGCGCGTCGGCGAGAGACGCTGCGCCAATCCAGTTCACCTCGGTACTGAAGCTCAGGGCCGCCCGCGTCGCATGCATGTGGGAATCGATGAGACCGGGGATCACCGTGCGGCCGTTCAGATCGATGGTGCGCGTGCTCGGGCCGGCGAGCGCCCTGACATCCTCCGAGCGGCCGATGGCGACAATTTTTCCGTCCCGCACGGCGAGCGCTTCAGACGTGGAAAACGCGGCCTCGGACGCGAGAATCTTGCCGTTGATCAGCACGGTGTCCGGAGCCTGGGCCCACGCGGGAGACACGGCGATCAGCCCCAGAACCGTCATGAGCGCGACAAATCCGCTTGGACTGTTCATTTTCAGGGCTCCTCTGTGGCTCGGCATCCGGACGCTCAGCGGCGGAGTGTACCTTAAATCGACGCCATCGCTGAGACGGTCGCCGCGTCACACGTGGACGGTCGACCACGCCGGGCCCGACCGCACACCTTCCCGACGGCAGCCTCCTTTACGTCATCGGGATCGCGCCGGAGGATGAAACCGGCACGTACAGGCGCGCGTTCGAACGCGTCCTGGACTCCATTCAGATCGTCGAATAGCCCGGTTGGGGGCCTTCCCTCATTCGAGCGAGACCTCATACGTTGCCTGGCAGTCGCTCAAGTGGGTCTGTTCGGCGAGCGCCTCCTTGTCCTCCTTCCGGATGTCAAAGGTCAGAGGCTTGACTTCATCCGGCAGACCCTCGACGCGAGCCTTACCGGCGGAGTCGGTACCGACCTCCAGATCCATCCGCTTGATGCCCAGGAAGCCGTAGCGGATTCTGACGTGGACGATGGCCGCATAGACCGGCTGATCATCCGCGTCTTTCACGATGAAATCGGCGGTACAGCCCCCCAGGCGCGCGCTGATGACGGCGAGGTCCGGCTCGGGGGCCTCCGCTGCGGGCTGTTGAACGAACGCGGCGGCGGCAAGAGCGATGGTGGCAATGATCATGACGATACAGAGTGTACCGGAGTGACGCCAGACAGAACAGCACCCAAGCGCTCGGCGTCCACCCAGGAGAACCGGCCAGCGTCCGCCTACCTCTCGGGCAGCAGCGGTTCCTGACCAGGCGGGAGCTGCTGGTCGAAAGCGTTAAGCAGCACGGCAATCGCCGAATAGTGACCGATTACGGACACCACGTCGACGAGATCGCGCGGGCCGAAGAGTTCCAGCGCTTCGGCAAGCGTGCTCGATTCGACAGAACGGAGCCCGACGAGCTCACGGCCCAGCTGAATGATCGCGGCGTCCTTCGGCTGCAGGCCTGCGAGAGGCCGGTGGTACTTGACGATCTCGATGACGGCCGGTTCCAGGCCCGCCCTGAGAGCGGCGGGCTCGTGCGCGGTCCACTCGAATTGCTGATCGAGCTCTCGAGCCGTGACGAGAACGGCGAGTTCGTAGTGCCGCCGGCCCAAGGGGCTCTCGAAACGGAGGTAGTCGTTCTTGCGCTGGTCATGCTCCGCCACGCGCGGACTGTAGAGGACGATGCCGTTCGGCCCCTGGAATCCCGCCAGCGAACGCCCGGTTCGCACATCGTCGGTCGTCTTGTCGAAGAGCCCCTGACCTAACTCATCGAGGCTGTCACGATCCACGATAGGAAGGCGATTCCGTGATTCGGGATCGATATCGCCCGGCCAGGGACCGGCCGGCGCTTGCGCCGCGGCCCCTTCCTCCCGCCCGGCCACGCTCGCGCTGACCGCGACGAGGACAACGAGGACGCCCCCGAGCACTCCTCGAATTGTGAAGCTCATCTCCCCTCCTGCTCTCCGGCTATTCAGTTCGTCGAAGCGCCTAACCTAGCACGACGCCGGACCGTCGCGGTCCCGCCGGCTGGAACCACCTGCTCGACGCCGGCGTCTGGTCCGTGGCACGCAAATCCTAGAACGGCCGCGAACCACCGACTATGAGGGCGACCGCGAGAAGCGCGCACGCCACACCAGCAGCCTGCCAGCCATTGAGACGCTCACCAAGCACCATCCGCGCGAGGATCACGGTACTCGCGGGGTACAGCGATGACAGGGTCACTGCGACGCTGAGCGGCCCGTAACGTGTGGCCAGCAGGTACAGCGCGTTGGCACTCATGTCGATGGCTCCCGCGGCGAGGGCGATCGTGGCGACGGGCGCCGCCATGCGCAGCGGCCTGGCGCTGACCAGGGCCATGACGCCGAACAGCGTCACCGAGACGGCGCGAGCCGCCACGAGCGGCCACATGCCTGCCCGGGCGTCGGTTTCGGCCAGCGCAAGAAAGAACAGGCCGATCGCCACGCCCGACGCAAACGCGAGCCCGACACCCGGCGGAAGCACTGCCGCACGCACGGCAACGGACGCGGCCGTCTCCTGCTGGCTGACGAGCACGATGGCGACGATCGCCAGCGCAATGCCGAGCATCGTCAACGGCGCGAGCCGCTCACCGAACAACACCCCGGTCACGACAGGAATCATCACGGCACACACCGCCGTCGTCGGCGCCACGACCGCCATCCTCCCTACTGCAAGCGCTCGATACAGCAGCGCCACGCCAGTGCCACCGGTCAGCCCGGCCGCGCCTCCCCAGACCAGATCCCGCGCTGAGGGCGTGGCCTCGGGTAACAGCGGCAGCACGAGGGCCAGCAGCGCCAGGCCGACGCCCTGTGAGGTCACGACGATGGCGATGGTATTTGTCCGCCGCGAGGCGAGTCCGCCAAGAAAATCGGCCGCCCCGTACAGCGCCGCCGAACCGAGCGCGAGCAGGTAGGCCATGGGGAGTTCTGTGACGGTTAGTCGTTGCGACGATGCGGCGGGCGTGACAATAGCTGCACGGGATCGCCCATGGCAACCTCTCCATCCTCGACGACCCGCATGTAGACACCTCTGAGATTGAGATGTCTCAAGTCCCCTCGCGAGACCAGCCGCAGCGCAGCGTCGCCGAAACGCTCGCGGAACTTACTGCATCCGTCGTGAGGCTCCGGCGTGACCTCGAGCGTGGCCGTCCCCGCGCGCAGCCGGCTGCCCGATGGCAGGTTGGCCGCGGACAGGTCGAGTTCGAGGAAGAGATTGTCTCCGAAGAGCGTGAGCGGCTGACCGTTCGCAATCAACTCGGCGATGTCGACGCGCATCACCGCCAACTGCGCTTCCGGCGCGGGGCGTGCCTGACGGCCCCACGCGTCGCCAGGGACGCCGGACTCGGGCGTCATGGAGGCTCGAGAGAGCATCTCCCGACGTCCTTCCGGACCGCGCGCCACGACCAGGCGGACGCGCCCGGCGTCGTGCGGCGCGGGCGGCAACGCCGCAAGCTGCGTCTCGAGAACATCCAGCGGCAGGAATCGCGCGCGATCGCCGACGGACGCAGAATCGATCAACCGTTCCACAGCGCCATGGCCGACCGGAAGACGAAGAAGCCGTAGAACAGCGACATCGCCACCAGTCCGGCCCGGCGCCACATGGGAGGACGCACGTGCGCCGGTAGCAGCCGCGTATTCACGTACAGCAGATGGAGCGACGCGAGCACGAAGACGAAGCCCCCCACGTTCGCGCTGATCTGCAGCAGCAGGATGGGCTGCGCGAGCCGCAGCGCCACGATGCCCCACACCACAACGGCTGCCAGCACGCAGTAGTAGACGGTGCGTACATCGCCGCCGCGCCACGCTCGCACCCTGGGGCTTCCGCCCCAGAGGATGTCCGTGATGGCCCGGACCATGCCCTCGAGCACGTCGAGCTGGGTCTTGAACAGAATCCATGCCCCGAGAAACGCGATCAGGCCCCCAAGCAGCACGCCCGACGTGCCGCTGATGGCCTGCGCGAGCGCCGCGCTGATGCCGAGGCCCTCGATGTCGGTGCCGAGCGGGAGAAACGTCACGTAGATCATCGCGGGAAGAATCATGCCGAGGATGGCGCCGGTGAAGAACACGCCCCACTGGTCCGCACGGACGATTCGCCACCATCCATTCCACCGGCGCATCCCCTCGGGATCCCCCTCGAACATGAAGCCGTTGTGGGCGAGTGTCACCTTCTGGCCGCCGATCGCGGACGAGATGTAGCCTGCCCGCTCGCCCATCCCGTACCCGCGATCGCGCGCCCAGTTCGATAGAGTGATGTTCACCACCCCTCCGGCCCCCGAGTAGGCCGCGAGCGCGCCAAGAAGGAAGAGGTCGGTGCCGGCGGGAAAAAAGTCGAAGGTCCCGCGTGTCAGATCGAAGCCGGAGAGCCCCACCACGCCCGCGGCCCAGGTGCGTCCCGGCACGAAGACCACGGCGAGCACGAGAAAACTGCCGAGGATCGTCGCGATGAGCACCCAGTTCAGGAGTTCGAGGGTTCGCTCGATGCGACGGCCAAATGTGAGGATTGCGACACATACGAGGAAGGCGGCCACGCCGATGTAGTAGATGCTTGTCGCGTCCGCCGATTCGGCCAGCCGCCGCGTGAAGAGATAGAAGATCGCGCCAGCCGCCGTCCCGGCCCACGCCGGCCATCCCATCTGCAGAAAATAGAGCACGGCGTACACCCAGGCCCACAACGTGGACGAGGGGCGGGTGCGCATGAAGCCGGTGAAGGCAGGCTCCCCGGTGGCCAGCGTGTATCGCATCAGCTCCGTATTGAAGATCGTCTGGAGCATGACGGCGACCGCGACCACCCACATGAGCGACAGCCCGTTCCGAACGAACACCGCAGGTCCGAGCAGAAACTCTCCGCTGCCGATGGAGACGCCGAGCACGATTACGCCCGGGCCGACGGCCTTGAGCCACCCGAACCCCTGAGGGGTCGGCGGGACAGGCAGGTCGGAACGGTCCCAGGGATCGAGCCCGGACCGAGCCTCCCGCGAGTGGGTGGTCAGGGGGGTATTGGCCAGCGCCGCCTATCGTAAACGAAGAACACCGGAAAACCAGCGCCGGTGCCGGAAACCTGGTACAGTACCCAGGTCACGTTGGATCCTGCCGATCTGGTTCTGCTGCCCGCGTCAGTGTTCCTGCACGCTTCCAGAAGTCTCCACACCTGCTGCCTCCAACCCTTTCAAAGGAACTGTGCATGAGAATCTACGTAGGAAACCTGTCATTCAATACCGATGAACCGCGGATCGAGGAGTTGTTCGCTCCGCTGGGAGCGGTCGAATCGGTAAAGCTCATCCGCGATCACGCCACGGGCCGCTCGCGCGGCTTTGGGTTCGTTGAAATGGCGGACGATGCGGGCCACGCGGCGTGCGAGGCGCTCGATCAGCAGGAGTTCGAGGGCCGTCGGCTGACGGTCAACGAGGCCAAGCCGCAGGAGCGCTCCGGCGGCGGATACGGTGGCGGCGGGCGCAGCAACGGCGGCGGCTTCGGTCGCCAGAAGCGCGAAGCACGCTGGTAGCCATATCCGCGCAGCCTGCACGGATCGTCTGACGGGGGCGGACCTTCAGGTCCGCCCAGGATCGCAGAGGGCCAGGAAGAATCCTGGCCCTTGGTGTTTCCCCGCCGTCCGCAATCGCGTTAGACTGTGCAGACCGTGCAGAACAGGCCTTTGTCGCGCGTCTTGGTTGCGCTCGCCGTCGCGTTCGTGGCGGCGGCAGCTGTCGCCGAAGCGCAGTTCGGGCGCCGGTCCTCCAACGCGCGGGTCGCCTCGGATCAGGACTTCGACGGCAACTTCCACTACTGCCGGATGGTCTATAGCACCGGGCTCGACGGCGCGTTCCGCCGCCGCGGCGGCGGTGGCGGAAACTGGTCGACCGACTTCCCGCGCGCCGACTACAACATGTCGGTCCGGCTGTCGGAGTTGACGAAGGTCAACGTCAGCAAGAATGGAGCGGGACAACCCAATCACCTGCTGGTGCGGCTGGGCGGCGACGAGCTGTTCCAGTGCCCGCTGGTGATCATGTCGGCACCCGGGCGCGCGTTCATAGATGACGTTGAAGCCACCAGGCTTCGCGAGTACCTGCTCAAGGGCGGCATGCTGTGGACCGATGATTCCTGGGGCTCCTTCCAGTGGCAGCACTGGGTCGGGCAGCTCCGCAAGGTACTGCCCGCGGGCCAGTACCCCATCTTCGATCTGCCGCTCGATCACGTGCTGTTCCGCACACAGTTCGAAGTCACCGAGATCCCGCAGATTCCGAATATCGGGTTCTTCATACGCTCCGGCGGTGGAACCTCCGAGCAGGGAGCCGACAGCGCGGTGCCGGTTGTGAAAGCGATCGTCGATGACTCCGGGCGGGTCATGGTCCTGATGACGCACAACACCGACATCCAGGACTCGTGGGAACGCGAGGGGGACGACGCCTCCTACTTCTACGCCTTCAGTCCGCGCGGCTACGCCTTCGGAATCAACGCCTTCCTGTACGCGCTGACGCACTGACGCCGCGGTCTACGTAAAGCAGAAGGACCAGGAAGCGCCGCCTGCGCGGTTCTAGCGAGTGCCGGTACTCGTCCCGACCTCAACCAGCGCGACGCGATTGACACCGCTTCACGCCAACACCAGGTTGCCCTCCGGCGTCGCCATCATGTTCCGGGCCACGCCTCCGCCGGACGGGATCACCCAGGTCTGGAATTCCTCGGTCTTGGAATCGAAGCGCACGAGCGTGTTGGGTTTCACCGCCGACTCGCTGTACCAGATCACATCGCCCACGGTTGCGATCCCGTACGGTCTGGAGTCTCTTCCACCGGGTGAGGGCCATTCGCGTACCTGGCTGGTCTCCGGGTCGAACCGGCCCAGATAGCCCCTGGCATAATCCGTGTACCACACGGCGTCGTCGGGCGTGAGGGCGATGCGCCGGGGACGCGCCGCCGGATCCGGCAGCGTGTATTCCTTGATGTCCATCGTCACGGGGTCGATGCTGCCAACCCTGTTGCCGCGGAAATCGACGTACCAGGGCACGCCCGCCGAATTCACCTGAATGCCGTACGGATATGTCCCGTCGGTCGGCGTCTTGACCACCGTTATCTCGCCGGTTGCGGGGTCAAGTCGTCCAACATGGCCTGACTGCATCGTAAAGAACAGCGTCCCCTTCTGGTCGAAGATAGGCGTGTGCGGGCCGCGGGCCCCCGGGGTCGTTATCTTGTATTCGGTGACGGCTCCCGTCCTGGGATCCAGCTTGCCGACTTCCTGGACGTTGATGCCGGTGTACCAGATGTTGCCGTCCTGGTCTTCGACCAGGCCGTGCGGTCCGGAATCCGGCGTCTCGAGCGGATGCTCTTTCATGGCGCCGGTCGCCGGATCGACGCGCCCGAGCCGGCTGTCGTACTGTCCGGTCCACCAGATCGACCCGTCACGCGCCGCGAGCGGATCGTGCGGCCTCTGCCCAAGCGTGGGCGCGAGCCACTCCCTGATGTTCACGCTCACCGGACCGTCGATGACGACGGCCTGCGGCGTACCCGGCTTCTCTGGAAAGTGCTCGGCCAGGTACCCGGTGATCAAGTTGTTCTGGTCCTGGGGCAACGCCACCATCGAGGCGAGGAGGCGATCCCATTCGTCCTGCGAGTAGCCAACCGCCCGCTCGATGCGGTCCAGCCCGTGACAGGCTGCGCAGGTCGCCGACACCAGGGTCTTGCCGTTCCCCTCGGGTAACTGGACCTCTTGGCCCCCTCGCTGGCCCTGCACCGGGGCGGACAGAGCGATGAAGAGGAAAACGGCGGCCACCGCTACCAGTAAGAGCGATCCCTTTCGCATCGTTTCTCCCTCACGAAACCTCATGGTTGTCTCCGAGATCTGGCACGACCGCTATCTTGCCACGCATCGAACTTCCAGGCCACGGGTTACTGCGCTCACCGTTCCGCCTGAACGACTCCCGAGCCCCACCCCCGAGCCTAGCCGCCTAGCAGCCTGTGGTTAAAGGGCCGAAAGGGATCGACACGACTGATCCCGCGTACTACACTCCCGCATGGCCATGAGTCGACGTAAGGACCGGGCACGGACACCCGGATTGTGGATCGCGACGAACGCGTTGCCGGTCACGGGCGGGCATCCGTTCTATCAGCGGCTAAATCAGGTCCTGGACACGCACGCGTTCGACGCGTGCGTCGAGGCGCAGTGCGCCCCGTTCTACGCCGCGACGGTCGGCCGTCCCAGTCTGCTGCCGGGGACCTATTTCCGGCTGCTCTTGATCGGGTACTTCGAGGGCATCGATTCGGAGCGTGGGATCGCCTGGCGGACTGCCGACTCGCTGGCGCTGCGCGGCTTTCTCGGGTTGGGCCTCGATGAGGCGACACCCGAGCACTCGACGATCTCCCGGACGCGGCGGCTGATCGACCTCGAGACGCACCGGGCGGTCTTCACGTGGATCCTGCAGGTGCTGGCGACGGCCGATCGCGTGAAGGGCAAGACGATCGGGATCGATGCCACGACCCTCGAAGCCAATGCCGCCTTGCGGAGCATCGTGCGCCGCGACTCCGGCGAGACGTATCAGGAGTTCTTGACGCGGCTCGCACAGGCCTCGGGCATCGAGACGCCGACACGGGCGGACTTAGCGCGCCTTGATCGCAAGCGCCCGAAGAAGGGCTGCAATACCGACTGGCGGCATCCACACGACCCTGATGCGCGGATCACGAAAATGAAGGACGGGCGTACGCATCTGGCCCACAAGGCTGAGCACGCCGTCGACCTGGAGACTGGGGCGATCGTGGGCGTGACGGTGCAGGGCGCCGATCAGGGCGATACGACGACGATCGCGGAGACGGTCACCACGACGGCCGAAGAGCTCGAAGCCGTGGCGGTGGCGACCGACGGGCACACGGCGATCATCGACGAAGTCGTGGCCGACAAGGGATACCACAGTAATCAGACGCTGGTGGATCTCGCGACACTCGACCTGCGGACCTATATCGCGGAGCCCGATCGCGGCCGGCGCAACTGGACGCACCAGGCGGCGGCGCGCGACGCGGTGTACGCGAATCGTCGACGCATCCGGGGCGTGCGTGGGTTGGCCTTGTCGCGTCGACGGAGTGAGTATCTCGAACGACCGAATGCGCATCTCTCTGAAACCGGTGGGATGCGGCGCACGCATCTGCGAGGGCACACCAACATCCTGAAACGTTTACTCGTCCATATCGGCGGCTTCAATCTGGGCCTCTTGATGCGGTCGCTCGTCGGCGTCGGCACGCCGCGGAGCCTGCAGGGCCACCTGGCGACGATTGTGGCGCTCGTCATCGCGCTGTGGACGCGCGTGGAGCGCCGCTGGCGCGACCACCACACGCCATCCGACGATCAGGCGTCCGTTTTTACGCCGAATCATCGTTTCGAGCTGCTACCTGTTGGCGCGTCAGAAGGCGACCTTTAACCACGGGCTGCTAGCAGCCCCCGCCTGGTCCCGTGCCTCGCGCAGGTGTGGGAATCGCCCCCGCGCCGCCGCCCGCCGTCGTCCGACCGTCGGTAAGAAGGTCGGCCTTCGAGTCCGCTTCGGTCTTCTGCGGAGTGACCTTGTCAGGATCGACTCGCACCATGAGATAGGTGATGTGATCGTCGATCCTCGTAAACTGATGTCCCGTGCCTGCCGGAATAATTACGACGTCGCCCGGCTTGAGCTCATAGGTAACGCCGTTGCGGATGGCACTGGCGTTGTTGCCGGGACCGTTGTTCAGCCTCACGGTCGTTTCGGTGGACGCCCGCCGCACCTTGTCGACGAGATCTGGCCCGAGTACCAGAGTGGCTGACCCGTCAATGACGTGGTACACCTCGCTTACCAAATCGTGTTCGGCGACATTGGCCTGCGGGTTGTTCAGCTGTCCCCGATGGACAACCGCGACGGCGACGTTGGTCTTTCCGACGTCGACCTGCCGAATCTGTTGGTCGGTGAGCTGGTTGGCGATCGCCCGCATCACGTAGGCCTGAATCTCGGTATTCGGGACGTAAGTGCCCGGACACATGTTGCATGTCGGTGAGTAGTCTCTCTCCTGGGCAGAGAGCACGCCATGCGTGAAGGTGATTTCACCAGCCCCGATCAGTACTACGGCGACAACCGCCGCTGATGCCATTCGCCTGCTGTTGACGTTCATGTCTTCGCTCCTTTGCGAGACGGGGGATGGGAACAGATTACGTCACCGGCCGAACCCCGTTTCGACGCGCACGTACGCGTGCGAGGGTGGCAGTGTAACGTGGCGGCGCGCACGAAACAAAAGAGGCACGGAGAAACGAATCCTCCATGCCTCTGTGGCTCCGTGGCCCGGACGTGGGAACGTTATTTGAGGTCGCCGAGGGGACCGGGGCCGCCGGGGCCGCTCGCGAGCGGCTCGTTGGTGTCGTACGCGTACTCAATCTCCCGATCCATGTCCAGATCGTCCTCCGACGGCTCCGGCGGTGCCGGCGGCGGCGGCGGCTCGTCCGCCGGAATCCGCACGTGCCGGTACCACTCGAAGCCCGTGCCGGCGGGAATCAGCCGGCCCATCGTCACGTTCTCCTTGAGCCCGCGCAGATGGTCGATCTTACCGGAAATGGACGCTTCCGTGAGGACACGCGTCGTCTCCTGGAACGAGGCCGCGGAAATGAACGAATCGGTCGATAGCGAGGCCTTCGTGATCCCGAGCAACAGCGGCTGCGCGGTGGCCGGACGCCCGCCGTCTCCGATGACCCGCTCGTTCTCCTCGAGGAATCGGAACTTGTCCACCTGCTCGTCGATCAGGAACTCGGTGTCCCCCACATCCTCGATCTTCACCCACCGCATCATCTGCCGCGCGATGACCTCGATGTGCTTGTCGTTGATGTTGACCCCCTGCAGCCGGTAGACCTCCTGGATCTCGTTCACGAGGTACTTCTGCAGCTCCTTCTCACCCAGGACGCGAAGGATGTCGTGCGGGTTGCTGGGCCCGTCCATGAGCTGCTCTCCCGCGCGCACGCGCTCGCCCTCGTGCACGTTGACGTGCACACCCCGCGGCAGCGAGTACTCCCGCGGCTCGCTCCCATCGTCAGGGAGAATAATGACCTTGCGCAGCCCCTTGGCCACGCCACCTTCCTTGACGATGCCGTCGATCTCGGAAATGACGGCGGGGTCCCGCGGCTTGCGTGCCTCGAAGAGCTCCACAACGCGCGGCAGACCGCCCGTGATGTCCTTGGTCTTGGTGGTCTCGCGCGGGATCTTCGCCAGCACGTCGCCGGCTTCCACGGTCTCACCGTTCTGCACCATCAGGTGCGCGTGGGACGGCATGTGGTACTTGCGCAGGACCTTGCCGGACTTGTCGCGAACCTCGATCGTCGGCTGCTTCTTCTCGTCCGCCGACTCGACGATGATGAAGCGCGAGAGGCCGGTAACCTCGTCCACCTCCTCGTGGACCGTCATCCCCTCGATAATGTCCTTGAAACGAACCGCACCTGGATCTTCGGTCAGGATCGAGAACGTATACGGATCCCACTCGACGAGCGTTTGACCCTGCTCGACCTTCTGGCCATCGCGCACTTTGAGGCGCGCCCCGTAGACGATCGGGTAGCGTTCGCGATCGCGCCCCTTCAGGTCGGCCACGACGAGCGACCCGCTGCGGTTCATGACGATGATCTGGCCGCTGCGGCCGTCTGCGCCCTTGTGAGTCTCGACCACCTGCAGGCCCTGGTAGCGGACGGTGCCGGAGTGCTTGGCGTCTAGCGTGTTCTGATCGGACACGCGCGACGCGGTGCCGCCGATGTGGAACGTACGCATGGTGAGCTGCGTGCCAGGCTCACCGATCGACTGCGCGGCAATGACACCGGCTGCCTGTCCCAGCTCCACCAGTCGTCCCGTCGACAGGTCGCGGCCGTAACAACGGGCGCAGACGCCGCGGCGCGCCGTGCACGTCAGCACGGAGCGGATCCTTACCTTCTCGATGCCGCCCTCCTGCACCGCCGACGCCTTGTCCTCGTCAATCTCGCCGTTGATATCGACGATGGTGTCCGCGGTGAACGGATCGACGATTTTCTCGAGCGTGACACGTCCGACGATGCGGTCGCGGAGGGGCTCGATAATCTCACCAGACTCCACGATCGCCCGCGCCTCGATGCCGTCGAGTGTGCCGCAATCGATCTCCGAGATGATGACGTCCTGCGCGACGTCGACCAGGCGGCGGGTGAGATACCCGGAGTCCGCCGTCTTGAGCGCCGTGTCCGCCAGGCCCTTACGAGCGCCGTGCGTCGAGATGAAGTACTGCAGCACAGTGAGGCCTTCACGGAAGTTCGACGTGATCGGCGTCTCGATGATCTCGCCAGACGGCTTGGCCATCAGACCACGCATGCCGGCAAGCTGGCGAATCTGCTGCTTGGAGCCGCGCGCTCCAGAGTCCGCCATGATGTACACCGGGTTGAAGTACTTGCCGGTGTGATCCATCTCCGCCATCTCGGTGAACATCTCGTCGGCGATCTTCTCCGTGACCTCCGACCAAACCGCGATGATCTTGTTGTAGCGCTCGCCGTTGGTAATCGCACCTTCGAGGTACTGCTGCTCGATCTTGATGACCTCGTTCCGCGCGTTCTCGACCAGCTGCCCCTTGTTCCCGGGAATGACGAGGTCGTCGATGCCGATCGACAGGCCCGACCGCGTGGCGTAGGTGAATCCGAGGTTCTTCAGCGCGTCGAGCATCTCGACGGTCTGCTCGAGACCGAAGTCCAGATAGCACTTCTGCACGAGCTGCTGCAGGCCCTTCTTCTTGAGCAGGCCGTTCACGAAGGGCATCGTCGCCGGTAGCTCGGCATTGAAGAGTACGCGACCGACGGTCGTATTGAGGATCTTGTTCCTTACCTCCTGCACTTCCGTGTGCAACACGTCCTGATCGTCCCGCGCCGTCGCCAGGTCCTGCAGCAGGCCGGTGTAGCGCAGGCGGATCGGCGTCAGCGTCTCCAGCTCGCCGGCCTCGAGCGCCAGTTGCACGTCGTTGGCGTTGCCGAACACGCGCCCCTCGCCCTTCGACCCGTTCTTGGCCTTCGTCAGGTAGTAGCAACCCAGCACGATATCCTGCGACGGCACCGTGATCGGCGCACCGTTGGCCGGCGAGAGGACGTTGTTGGACGACATCATCAGCACCGACGCCTCAATCTGCGCCTCGGGCGCGAGCGGGATGTGCACGGCCATCTGGTCGCCGTCGAAATCCGCGTTGAACGCCGTGCAGACGAGCGGGTGAATGCGAATGGCCTTGCCTTCGACCAGCACCGGCTCGAACGCCTGGATACCAAGGCGATGCAGCGTCGGCGCGCGGTTCAGCAGGACCGGGTGTTCACGAATCACTTCTTCGAGGATGTCCCAGACCTCGGAACTCTGCTGCTCCACCATCTCCTTCGCCTGCTTGATGGTGGCGACGAGCTCGCGCTCCTCGAGCTTGTTGTAGATGAACGGCTTGAACAGCTCGAGGGCCATCTTCTTCGGCAGGCCGCACTGGTGAAGCTTCAGTTCCGGCCCGACGACGATGACGGAGCGGCCCGAGTAGTCCACGCGCTTACCGAGCAGGTTCTGGCGGAAGCGCCCCTGCTTGCCCTTGAGCGTGTCGGAGAGCGACTTGAGCGGGCGATTGTTGGCGCCGCGAAGCACGCGGCCGCGGCGGCCGTTGTCGAACAGCGCATCCACCGCCTCCTGCAGCATCCGTTTCTCGTTGCGGATGATGACGTCGGGCGCCTTCAGCTCCATCAGCTTCTTCAACCGGTTGTTCCGGTTGATGACGCGCCGATAGAGGTCGTTCAGATCGGATGTGGCAAAACGGCCGCCGTCGAGCGGCACCAGCGGACGTAGCTCCGGCGGAATGACCGGGATAATGTCCAGGATCATCCAGTTTGGCTGGTTGTTCGACTTCCGGAAGCTGTCGACGACCTTCAAGCGCTTGGCGTACTTCAGCTTCTTCGGCACCGACGACTCACTGCGCATCTTCACGCGCAACTCTTCGGCGAGCTTCTCGATATTGACGCGCTTGAGCAGTTCCTTGATCGCCTCCGCGCCCATCTGCGCGCGGAACTTCTGACCGTATTCCTCGCGCGCCTTTCGGAACTGCTCCTCGTTGAGGAGCTGGTTCTGCTTCAGCTCGGTCTCGGCCGGATCGATGACCACGTAGCCCTCGAAATAGAGGATGCGTTCGAGGTCACGGAGTGTGATGTCGAGGAGATGGCCGATGCGACTGGGCAGCCCCTTGAAGAACCAGACGTGGCTGACTGGCGTGGCGAGCGTGATGTGGCCGAGCCGCTCGCGGCGTACCTTCGCCTGTGTGACCTCGACGCCGCACTTGTCGCAGATCACGCCGCGGTGTTTCATGCGCTTGTACTTGCCGCAGAGACACTCCCAGTCGGTAATCGGGCCGAAGATCTTTGCGCAGAACAGGCCGTCGCGTTCCGGCTTGAACGTTCGGTAGTTGATCGTCTCGGGCTTGGTCACTTCGCCGAACGACCAGGACAGAATCTTGTCCGCTGACGCGAGCGAAATGCGAATCGCGTCGAAATCTGCGCGCAGCGTGGTCTTACTGTCGTGGAAGCTTGGTCTCATTTATACCTGCTCCAGTACCGGTTCATCCTCGACCGGTAGCGGGTCCACCGGTGGCTTCTTCGTGGTAATCAGCTCCACGTCAAGGCAAAGCGACTGCAGCTCACGGATCAGAACGTTGAACGACTCAGGCAGGCCAGGCGTGAACGACGCGTCGCCCTTGACGATCGCCTCGTAGATCTTCGCGCGGCCCGTCACGTCGTCTGACTTCGCCGTCAGCAGCTCCTGGAGGATGTGCGCCGACCCGTAGGCCTCGAGCGCCCAGACTTCCATCTCGCCGAAGCGCTGGCCGCCGAACTGCGCCTTCCCACCCAGGGGCTGCTGCGTGATGAGTGAGTACGGCCCGATCGATCGTGCGTGAATCTTGTCGTCGACCAGGTGCGACAGCTTCAACATGTAGATGTAGCCGACGGTGACTTTGTTCTCGAACTCACTCCCCGTCATGCCGTCATAGAGCAGCGTCTTGCCGCCCTTCGGCAGCCCCGCTTGCTCGAGCCAGTCCTTGATCTCGTTCTCCCTGGCGCCGTCGAACACGGGCGTCGCGAAATAGAGGCCCAGCGCATGCGCGGCCCACCCGAGGTGCGTCTCGAGAATCTGGCCGACGTTCATGCGCGACGGCACACCGAGCGGGTTGAGCACAATCTCAACCGGCGTTCCGTCCGGCAGGTACGGCATGTCCTCTTCGGGCAGGATCCGCGCGATGACGCCCTTGTTGCCGTGGCGGCCGGCCATCTTGTCGCCGACCGAGAGCTTCCTTTTCATCGCGACGTACGCCTTCACGAGCTTGATGACGCCCGGAGGCAGCTCGTCGCCACGACGGATCTTTTCCTTCTTTTCCTCGAAGAGCTGGCGGACCACCTCGACCTGACGCCCCGTCCGCTCCTCGAGCAACCGCAGATCACCCTCGAGCCTCGGATCGTCGGCCTCGATCTTCAGACCGACCATCTCCTCGTACGGGATCGTCTGAAGCACGTTCTGGGTGAGGACGTCGCCCTTCTTGAGGATCCGCTCGCGGCCAAACTCGTCGAACGCATCGGCACGCAGCGGCTGGTTGTTCAGCATCTGCATGACGCGTTTCTTGATCTCGTCGTGCAGAATGCGGATTTCGTCCGCCTGGTTCTTCTCCATCATCTCGAGATCTTCGGCCTCGATGGCCTTGGCCCGGTCGTCCTTCTCGATGCCCTTGCGCGAGAAGATCTTCACGCCGACGACGATCCCCTCGATACCGGGGGGGCAGACGAGCGACGCGTCCCGGACATCACCGGCCTTCTCGCCGAAGATCGCACGCAGGAGCTTTTCTTCCGGTGTGAGCTGCGTCTCGCCCTTCGGCGTGACCTTGCCGACCAGGATGTCGCCGGGCCTGACGTTCGCGCCGATCCGGATGATGCCGCTGTCGTCGAGGTCGCGCAGGTAGGTCTCAGACACGTTCGGGATGTCCCGCGTTATCTCCTCCGGGCCCAGCTTCGTGTCGCGCGCCTCGATCTCGAACTCCTCGATGTGAATGGAGGTGTAGTAGTCCTCCTTGACCATCTTCTCGGAAACGAGAATCGCATCCTCGAAGTTGTAGCCGCGCCACGGCATGAACGCGACGAGCACATTGCGTCCGAGCGCCAGCTCGCCAAGCTCGGTGCAGGGGCCGTCGGCGAGGACCTGCCCTTTCTGCACCCGCTGCCCCTCCCGTACGATCGGCTTCTGGTTGATGCAGGTGTTCTGATTCGATCGCTTGAACTTGGTCATCGAGTAGATGTCGGCGCCCATCTCCTTGCTGATCTCGTCGGCATCCGCCCGTCCTTCGACGCGGACCACGACGCGCTGGCTGTCCACGTAATCGACAGTGCCGGTGCGGCGCGTCACAACCACAGCGCCGGAGTCGTGCGCCGTGATGTATTCCATCCCGGTGCCCACGTACGGGCTGCGCGCCCGCAGGAGCGGCACCGCCTGGCGCTGCATGTTCGAGCCCATCAGCGCGCGGTTTGCGTCGTCATTCTCGAGGAACGGCACGAGCGAAGCGGCCACCGAGACCAGCTGCTTCGGCGACACGTCGATGAACTGCACTTCGTTCCGCGGCGCAAGGATGAAGTCCCCTGCCCGCCGCGCGTTGACACGATCCTGCTTGAAACGACCGTCCTCATCGAGCGGCGCGTTGGCCTGCGCGACGATGTAGTGGTCTTCTTCCCACGCGGACAGGTAGTACGAGTACGGCTCGAACTCGACGCCTTTCTTCTTCGAGCGGCCATCGGCCCCGACGAGCTCGTCGGCTTCCACGACATCGCCCACCTTGTACTTCGGGTTTCCCCCGGCGTTTTGCACGATGACGTAGTCGATGACGCGGCCGTCCTTGACCTTCCGGTAGGGCGACTCGATGAACCCGAACTCGTTGATGCGCGCGTAGCAGCTCAGCGAGGAGATCAGGCCGATGTTCGGGCCTTCCGGCGTTTCAATCGGGCAGATGCGGCCATAGTGCGTCGGATGAACGTCGCGCACCTCGAACCCCGCGCGCTCGCGTGAGAGCCCGCCGGGCCCCAGTGCCGAGAGCCGCCGCTTGTGCGTGATTTCGGAGAGCGGGTTGGTCTGGTCCATGAACTGCGAGAGCTGCGACGACCCGAAGAACTCGCGAATCGCGGCCATGACCGGCTTGGCGTTGATCAGGTCGTGCGGCATCGCTGTCGCCATTTCCTGATAGACCGACATCTTCTCCTTGATCGCCCGCTCCATACGGACCAGGCCGATGCGGAACTGGTTCTCCAGAAGCTCGCCGACGGAGCGGACCCGGCGGTTGCCAAGGTGGTCGATGTCATCCACATTCTGCGGATTCTTCCGCAGCTTCAACTGGTACTTCAGCACCTCATAGAAATCCTGCGGGTGCAGGATCTTCTCGTCGAGCGGTGTCTTGAGCCCGAGCTTGGTGTTCAGCTTGAGTCGGCCCACGCGTGAGAAGTCGTACTTCTGCGGGTTGAAGAACATGTTCTCGAACAGCGACCGCGAGCTGTCGAGCGTCGGCGGATCGCCGGGGCGAAGACGCCGGTAGATTTCGATCAGCGCTTCCTCGTGCGTGCGGATAGGGTCCTTCTTCAGGGTCTGCCCGATAATGGGTCCGACCTCGTCGCGTTCGGGGAAGAAGACCTCGACCTTGTCGACCTTCTTCTCCTGCGCCATCGAGACCACGCGCGGCGTCAGTTCCTCGTTCGCCTCGAGGATCACCTCTCCCGTTTCTGGATCGACGATATCGGCGGCGACAAACGCTCCTTCGAGCGCCTCATCCGCCACGCCGATCGTCTTGAAACCCGCCTTGCGGAGCGCGGCAAGCCCGTTGGCGCTGATCTTCTTGCCGCCCTGAATCGAGAAATCGCCGGCCTTGACGTCCGCGGCGGCGCGCAGGCCCACGAGGCTGTCGTTGACCGCCCACACCAGAGCCTTGCCCTGGTTGAGAAAAATCTCGTCGACCGTGCAGAACGTGCGAACGATTTCGTCAGCGCCGCGCAGGCCCAGCGCGCGCAAGAACACCGACGCGAGGAATTTGCGCTTCCGATCGATGCGTACGTACAGCAGGTTCTTCTGGTCGTACTCGAACTCCACCCACGAACCGCGGTACGGGATGATCTGCGCCACGAACAGCGTCTTGTCCTCGGAATGGAAAAACGCTCCGGGCGACCGGTGGAGCTGCGACACGATGACCCGCTCGGTGCCATTGATGATGAAGGTGCCGTTGTCCGTCATCAGTGGAATGTCGCCGAAGTAGACCTCCTGCTCCTTGATGTCGCGGATGGTCTTGACGCCGGTCTCGGGATCCTTGTTCCAGACGACGAGACGAATGGTGACCTTGAGCGGGACCGCGTAGGTCATGCCCCGCTCCTGACATTCGTCGACGTCGTACTTGAGCTTCATCGCGACCGTGTGGCCGCAAATGTCACAGACGTCACCGCGGGCCTGGTTCGCCTCGCCGCAGCTGGCGCAGAGCACCTCGTGGTCACCGTACGGATCGGCCACGAGCGTCGCCCCACAGCGGCTGCAGGGCTTGCGCAGGTGATGCAACCCGGCAAGCTTGCCGCACTTGCACTCCCAGTTGCCGATTGAATACTCGATGAACTCGAGCGAGGAGTTCTCGCGGAAATCGCTAATCGGAAAGACCGACTTGAACACCGACTGCAGGCCCGCATTCTCCCGCTCGGCTGGCAGGCGGTTCATCTGCAGGAATCGCTCGTACGATTTCCGCTGGATCTCGATCAGGTTCGGAATCGGAACCGTGGTCCTGATCTTTGAAAAATCCTTGCGCTCGCGGTAGACGTTCTTGGGAAGGCTGTACACAGATGGACCTCTCGTCAGTGCTGCGTGCGTGGTGCGTGGTACTCAGGGATGCCCGGGCGTCGATGCCCGCGCCGAACGCCGTAGTTCACCTACTTGATTTCCACCTTCGCGCCGACTTCATCGAACTTCTTCTTGATCGCCGCGGCCTCGTCCTTGTTCACGCCTTCCTTCAACGCTTTCGGCGCGCTCTCCACGAGATCCTTGGCTTCCTTCAGGCCGAGGCTGGTCACTTCGCGAACCACCTTGATGACCTTGATCTTCTCCGAGCCGATTTCTGTGAGGCTGACAGTGAACTCCGTCTGCTCCTCGGCCGGCGCCGCGGCGCCGCCCGCCATCCCCATGCCCGGCATCGCCATGGGCATGGCCACCGCTGCGGACACGCCGAGCTCCGATTCGAGCGCCTTCACGAGCTGCGAGAGCTCCATGACGCTGATGCCCTTGATGTAGTCGATCACCTGCTGCTGATTCACTTCGGCCATGTCCATCTCCTGTAGGGCGGGCCCTGCGGCCCGCCGTCTCCGTCCCTACGATTCCTTCTTCTTCTGCTCCACCTGCGCCAACACGGACATCAGGTCGCGCGGCGCCGCGGCCAGCACCGAGACGACCTGCTGCATCGGTGCCTGCAGCACGAAGAGGAGCCTCGCGTACAGCTCCGGCCTGCTCGGCAGGCTGGCAAGTTCGCTGACCTCCGCGGGCCCGATCGCCCGTCCCTCCAGAACCGCCGCTTTGATCGACAGCGTCGGCGCACCCTTCATGAAGGTCGTCAGCACCTTGGCCAGCGCTACCGCGTCGTCGCTCGTATAGGCAATCGCCGTCGTGCCTTCGAAGTGCGACTCGAGCAACGTCAGTTTCGTCCCCTGGCTCGCCCGCTTGGCAATCGTGTTCTTGATGACCCTGTACTGCCCGCGCACGGCGCGAAGCTGCTGCCGTAGGTCGGTGGCCTTGGGGACGTTCAGGCCCTTGTAGTCCACGAGGATCGCCGTGTCGACCGACGCGAAGACCGACGCGAGATCCTGGAGCTTCTGCTCTTTGTCAGTTCTGGTAGCAGCCATCGGTTCCCCTAGTGCCTCGTCCGCTCATCGACGTGGGCGGCGTCGATCGCGACCCCCGGCCCCATCGTGGAGGACACGGTGACTGACTTGATGTACCTGCCCTTGGCCGCCGGCGGCTTCGCGCGGACCACACTATCGACCAGGGCGTGCGCGTTCGCCACCAGGTTCTCGGCGGGGAACGACGTCTTGCCAACGGGCACATGAATAATGCCGGTCTTGTCGACGCGGAACTCCACCTTGCCCGCCTTGATCTCTTTGATCGCCTGGGCCACATTCGGCGTTACCGTGCCGGTCTTCGGGTTGGGCATGAGGCCCCGCGGGCCGAGCACCTTCCCGAGGCGCCCGACCGCGCGCATCATATCGGGCGTCGCCACCACCGCGTCGAAATCGACCCACCCGCCGAAAATCTTCTCGACGAACTCGTCGCCGCCGACATACTCCGCCCCGGCATCGGACGCTTCCTTCTGCTTGTCGGCACCCGCGATAGCCAGCACGCGCTTGCTCTTGCCCAGCCCGTGCGGAAGAACGACCGTGCCGCGGACCATCTGATCGGCGTGCCTGGGGTCCACGCCGAGCCGCATCGCCAACTCCACCGTCTCATCGAACTTGGCGTACTTCAACTTCTGGACCAGGGGAATCGCCTCCTCGAGTGTGTACGGCCGGTCTTCGACCTGCGCGTCGGCGGCTGTGAATTTCTTGCCGTGCCTTGCCATGTGCCTCCCCGTGGTCCGAACGGAGCCCCGAGGCTCCTCCCACTGATACCGCCTTCAACCACGAAGTTCACGAAGGGCGCGAAGGTCACGAGGAATCTTTCTTGGAACGGTTGTCCTTCGTGATCGTCGTGTGCTTCGTGGTTTATCCGATTACATCGATCCCCATCGACCGCGCCGTGCCGCGCACGGTCTTGATCGCCGCCTCGATATCCTGGCAGTTGAGATCGGGCATCTTCAGCTTCGCGATGTCCTCGACCTCGGTGGCCGTCACCGTGCCGACCTTGTTGCGGTTGGGCTCGGCCGACCCCTTCGCCAAATTGGCTGCCTTCTTGAGCAGCACAGACGCCGGCGGCGTCTTTGTGATGAAGCTGTAGCTCCGATCGGCATAGACGGTGATCACGACCGGAATAATCAGGCCCTCATCTTTCGCCGTCTTCACGTTGTAGTTCTTGCAGAAATCCATGATGTTCACGCCGTGCGGACCGAGAGCGGTCCCCACCGGCGGCGCGGGCGTCGCCTTGCCCGCGGCAATCTGCAGCTTCACCATCGCTTGAACTTTCTTTGCCATCGACCTAGATCTTCTCTACCTGCAAAAAATCCAATTCGACCGGCGTAGCGCGGCCGAAAATCGTCACCATCACCTTCAGCGTGTTCTTGTCGATGTTTACCTCGTCGACAACACCGTTGAAGCTGGTGAACGGACCCTCGTTGATCCGTACGTGGTCGCCCTTCTCGAAGCTGTACTTCGGCTTCGGCTTCTCCGCCGCCGTCTTCACCTGGTTGAGAATCTGCTCGACCTCTTCCTGGCTGAGCGGCGTCGGCTTACTGCCTGCGCCCACGAACCCGGTCACCTTCGGCGTGTTCTTCACGACGTGCCACGCGTGGTCCGACATGTTCATCTCGACCAGGATGTAGCCGGGAAAGAACCGCTTCGGCGTCACGACTTTGCGGCCGCTGCGCATCTCAACGACATCTTCGGTCGGGATCAGAATTTCCCCGATCTCGTCCTGGAGCCCGTACGCCTGCACCCGCTGCACGAGCGACTCGGACACCTTCTTCTCAAACCCCGAGTACGTGTGGACGATGTACCAGCTCTTCGTGGCGACCTCGGTCATCACACTCCAAACCGCCTGAAGATCCAGTTCACGATTCGATCGAACGCCAAGTCCAACCCCCAGAGATACAACCCGAAGAACGTGGACGTCAGGATCACCACGACCGTCGTCGCATAGACCTCGCGCCGCGTCGGCCACGTCACGCGGCGGGTCTCGTTCCGCACCTCGGCAACGAAGCTGCGGCTGTTCTCCCACCACCCGCGGATGCCCCCCTCGGAGCTGCGAACAGGCGCCGACTTGGCTTGCTCTAACGTGCTCATTCTGCCGTTCCTGGCAGGTCAGGAGGGGCTCGAACCCCCAGCCCCCGGTTTTGGAGACCGGTGCTCTACCAATTGAGCTACTGACCTAAACCCGTCTTTGGGCGCTAGGCTTTCGGCTTTGGGCTTGGTCAGCCAAGAGCCCAGAACCCAAAGCCGAGAGCGCCTACTTCGTTTCCTTGTGCGCCGTGTGCTTTCGGCAGAAGCGGCAGTACTTGCTGAACTCGATCCGCTCTGTCGTCTTCTTCTTGTTCTTGGTCGTGCTGTAGTTCCGACGCTTGCAGTCGCCGCATGCGAGATGAACGATGTCCCTCATGGCGGTTACTCGATGATCTCGGTAATCGTGCCGGCGCCGACGGTGCGGCCGCCCTCACGAATCGCGAACTTGCTCCCCTTCTCGATCGCCACCGGCGTAATCAGCTCCCCGGTGATCGGCGTGTTGTCCCCCGGCATCACCATCTCCACCCCCTCCGGCAGCTTCAGGATGCCCGTCACGTCCGTCGTCCGGATGTAGAACTGCGGCCGGTAGCCGTTGAAAAACGGGGTGTGCCGGCCCCCCTCTTCCTTCGACAGGATGTACACCTCGCCCTTGAACTGCGTGTGCGCCTTCATCGACCCCGGCTTGGCCAGCACCTGCCCCCGCTCCACGTCCGTCTTCTCCACCCCGCGCAACAGCACGCCTACGTTGTCCCCCGCCACGCCCTCATCCAGGAGCTTCCGGAACATCTCGACCCCCGTCGCCACCTTCTTCGCTGTCGGCCGGAACCCCACAATCTCGATCTCTTCGCCGACCTTCACCTTCCCCCGCTCAATCCGCCCCGTCACCACCGTCCCCCGCCCCGAAATCGAAAACACGTCCTCGATCGGCATCATGAACGGCTTGTCCACGTCCCGCTCCGGCAGCGGCACCGCCGTGTCCAGCGCTTCCATCAGCTGGAGGATCCCCGCTTCCCCGTCCGCTTCCCCGTCCAACGCCCGCAGCGCGCTCACCCGCACCACCGGTACGTCGTCCCCCGGGAAGCCGTAGCTCGACAGCAGCTCCCGCACCTCCAGCTCCACCAGGTCCAGCAGTTCCGGGTCATCCACCGCGTCCACCTTGTTCAGCGCCACCACCAGGTGCGGCACGTTCACCTGCCGCGCCAGCAGCACGTGCTCCCGCGTCTGCGGCATCGGCCCGTCCGTCGCACTCACCACCAGAATCGCCCCGTCCATCTGCGCCGCGCCCGTGATCATGTTCTTGATGTAGTCGGCGTGCCCCGGGCAATCCACGTGCGCGTAGTGCCGGTTCGCCGTCGAATACTCCACGTGGCTCGACGCAATCGTCAGAATCTTCGTGTCGTCCCGCCGCCCCTGCGACTCCGACGCCTTCGCCACCTCGTCATACGACACGAACTTCGCCCACCCCTTGTCCGCCGCCACCTTCGTCAACGCCGCCGTCAACGTCGTCTTCCCGTGGTCGATGTGCCCAATCGTCCCCACGTTCACGTGCGGCTTCGAACGGTCAAATTTCTCTTTCGCCATGACTTGTGCGCTCGCTCTTATGAGATGAATACCTGCGTAGTTGCCTATGGAGCCGATGACCAGGATTGAACTGGTGACCTCGTCCTTACCAAGGACGCGCTCTGCCAACTGAGCTACATCGGCATGCTCGCTTCGCCCGCCGGCGCTTCGTGCCTCGTGCTTCGCTCCTGGGCAGACGCACCATCTGCTAAGGACGCTTTCCGCCCAGACACGACCCACGAAGTCCCAGGCACTCCGTGCGTCCGGTCTTTGGAGCGGGAGACGGGGATCGAACCCGCGACCAACAGCTTGGAAGGCTGTGACTCTACCACTGAGTTACTCCCGCCCTCGCGCCTCTACGGCGCCCTGTTCGGCGCTTCGGCGGCCAAGCCCGCCTGAACACCCACGCGCTGCCCGACCTATCCGTTCGACTTCGCCGCACGACACACCTAGCAACTCCAGGCCGAATGCCGCCGTGCGCCAGCGCGGCGGCCAAAAAACGTTGGGGGGCTCCCCACCAACTGTCATTCGCGCGCCCGTCACTCATCGCGCGAGTGACAGTTGGTGGGGAGGGGAGGGTTCGAACCTCCGTAGCCACTAGGGCGGCAGATTTACAGTCTGCTGCGATTGACCGCTCCGCCACCTCCCCTAAACTTCACTCCCGGGCCGTAAACCTCGTCGCTCCGTCCTCAGCTCGATGCATCTGAGGCCAGAAGCCTGGGCTCAGGGTCCTGTCATGTCTTGGAATTCGTGTATTCGGCGCTTCCCTGAAAGGCGCGGCGAGCAGTTCCATTGGAGCTGGCGGAGGGATTTGAACCCCCGACCCGCTGATTACAAATCAGCTGCTCTACCGGACTGAGCTACGCCAGCCAGACAAAGGACAAATAGTAGCACTTCCCGTGCCAGTCCGGCAAGACTTCCGCGCTGCCCTCGGAGCGCCGGTAAAGGCTTGGCCTGCCGTGAATAACGTCGCCGAGGTGTCCTCTACCGAACGCCCGGCAGGCCTGGGTCCGACGTCCTCACCGCGCGCTGCCGGACCGCTTCAAAAAGCGCGACTCCGGCGGCAACCGAGACGTTCAGGCTGTCCACATGCCCCCCCATCGGGATGGCGGCCAGAAAGTCACACCGCTCACGGACCAGTCGCCGTAACCCGGAGCCCTCCCCGCCGAGGACGATGGCCGATGGGCCCGTGAAATCGACGGCGTCGTAGGGCGTGGCGGCCCCGGCGACGAGTCCGACCGTCCAGACACCTAACGCCTTCAACTCCTCGAGCGCCCTCGCGATATTGACGACCTCGGCAATCCTGACGTGGGCCACGGCGCCCGCGGACGCCTTCGCTGCCGCGCCACCGAGCGCCGCGGACCGGCGAGTCTGCCGCACCAGACCGTCCACGCCGGCGGCATCCGCGGTGCGCAGGATGGCCCCCAGATTGTGGGGATCCTCGATGCCGTCCAGCACGACCAACAGCGCCGTACCTGCGGCCCCCCGAACCAGATCTTCGACGCTGTACCTCTGCGCGTCCTCGAGATCGGCCACGACCCCCTGATGCACGCCCCGCTGCGAGTCACGATCGAGCACTTCCTCCGGCACGCGACGGACACGCACGCCATGTTCGCGGGCCAGCGCCAGCACCTCCGGCACGCGCCCACCACCCCGCCCTGCAGCGCGCTCCGCAGCGCCCCCTGCAACGCGAACTTCCTTCACGCGGCCGGCGCGCAGCGCCTCGAGGACGGGATTGATGCCGTGAATGATCATCATGGGCGACGCCTTGCGACGGAATCTGACCCTTCAGGTGGCAATCGTCGAGCGAGCCTCTACGGGTCGCCGAGCGCCCGGTGAAACGCCGCCGCGCGCTCGGCCGCGCCCACAACCGGCCGAAGACCAGATTGACCCAGCGCGGCCCCGCGCTCGATAGCCGGCACCGCGAGGTCCAGCTCGAGACCTTCGGCCTCTCCTGTAAGGGCGAGCCGGATCGGGTGCAGCAGGGGCTTCCCCTTCTGCCCCGTCCGCTCACGCACCTGCGCGACCGCCGCACGAAACGCGTCGCGGTCGCGGAGCGGCGCGTGTTGCACGAGCACCTCCGCAAGCGCAGCGACGACCGGACGAGCCGCTCCAGCTTCCGCACGGACCGCCGGGTCCTCGAGCGCGCGCTCGGCCGAATAGTCGAAGAGGAACCGGAGACGCGCCGGCACCTGGTCGAGCCGATCGACCGAGGCTGCCGCCAGCGGGATGACCGCGGCGAGAAAGTCGGCCGCGTCTGCCGTCGGTTCCAGTACCCATCCTTCGTTCCTCAGATACGGCTCGGACAGCTGCGCCAGGCACTCCGGCGCGGCGAGCTTGAGATAGTGGCGATTTACCCACGCCAGTTTCTCGACGTCGAAGACGCCCGCACTGTGGCCCACGTCTTCAAGGCGGAAGCGACGCGCCAACTCGTCCATCGGCAGAAGTTCCTGCCCTTCGCCTGGCGACCACCCGATGAGCGCGAGGTAGTTCGTGAGCGCCTCTGGCAGGTAGCCGCGCGCGCGAAACTCGCCCACCGACGTCGCCCCGTGCCGCTTTGACAGCAGGCTGTGATCGGGGCCCATCACCAGCGAGACGTGCGCGAACGCCGGAGGCGTCCACCCGAAGGCCTCATACAGCAGCAGCTGCCGCGGCGTATTCGAGATGTGATCCTCGCCGCGAATCACGTGGGTGATTTCCATCAGCGCATCGTCAATCACGACTGCGTAGTTGTAGGCCGGGATGCCTTCGGATCGGACGAGAATCGGATCGCCCAGCACGTCGGTATTGAACCGCACATCGCCGCGCACGATATCGTTGAAGACCACTTCGCGGTCCTCCGGGATCCGGAAGCGGATAGCGGCAGGCTCACCGTTCTCCACGCGCTGGCGCGCCTGCTCTGGTGGAATATCGCGGCAACGGCCCACGTACTTCGGCGGGCGCCGGTCTCGCAGGGCCGCGTAGCGGTCCATCTCGAGCTCCTCCGGAAGACAGAAGCACCGGTAGGCCTGTCCGCGCGACAACAGTTCCACGATGTGGGCCCGATAGATGTGGAGGCGCTCGGACTGCCGATAGGGCCCATGGTCGCCGCCCTTCTCGACACCCTCGTCCCATTCCAGCCCCATCCACCGGAGGTCCTCGAGGATCGTGCGTTCGAACTCGCGCGTCGATCGCTCGGCGTCGGTGTCTTCGACCCTGAGAACGACCGTGCCGCCCAACCGGCGCGCGAGCAGCCAGTTAAAGAGGGCCGTGCGCGCGTTGCCAACGTGCAATTGGCCGGTGGGACTGTTCGCGAAACGAACTCTCACGATGTGCGCCCTATTACACTTTCCCTACGACCGCGACACCAACGCGACGGCATGCACGGCGATCGACGCCCCGGCGCCGGTCGAGTCCAGGCCTTCGTTGGTCTTGCCCTTGACACTGACCCTGTCGGCCGCAACGCCCATGGCACGTGCCAGGTTCGCTTGCATCGCGTCGATGTAGGGCACCAGTTTCGGGCGCTCGGCGATCACCACCACGTCAACGTTGACGACAGAGAACCCGGCCCCGCCGACGATCCGCACGGCGCGCGCGAGCAGCGTGAGGCTGTCCGCGTCCTTCCAGGTCGCGTCGGAATCAGGAAAATGCCGGCCGATGTCGCCAGCGCCGGCGCCGCCAAGGATGGCATCGGTGACGGCATGACAGACCGCGTCAGAGTCCGAGTGCCCTTCCAGCCCCTTCTCGAACGGGACGACGACCCCCCCCAGAATCAAGCGGCGTCCTGCGACCAGCCGGTGCAGGTCGTATCCATTGCCAATGCGTAGCGTGGTGGCGTCGACCGGGCTCGGGGCCGGCACTCCGATCAGGCGCTCGGCCGTCGCCAGATCGTCAGGCGTCGTGATCTTCATGTTCCACGAATCGCCGTCGACGAGCCGCACGCGATGCCCAGCCTGCTCGGCCAGCGCCGCTTCGTCGGTGGCATCCGTGGACCTGCTCGTCAGTGCCAACGCGTCACGCAGTACGCCCACTCGAAATGCCTGCGGCGTCTGCGCCAGGAAGATCTCCCCGCGCGGGAGCGTGCCCACGATGACCCTGTCGGCGCCCCCCCGCTTCACCGTGTCGGTGGCCGGCATCGCCGCAATGGCAGCGCCACCCTCGACGGCGGCGTCCACCGTACGCCGGATCAGATCGGCGCTGACGAGCGGTCGGGCCGCGTCGTGAATGACCACGACGTCCGCGCGACCAGCGACAAGAGTGAATGCGTTGGCGATGGAATCCTGGCGACGCTCGCCGCCTTCGACGATCGCAATGGGCTTGGGACGGCCCCGCAGGTAATCCGGGACATCCTCGACAAGGTCGTGCGGCAGCGCGACGACGATGTCGGCAATCCGGTCGTTCAGCACGAACGCATCGACGCTTCGCTGAAGAATCGGCCGCCCGCCGAGAGAAAGAAACTGCTTCGGCCGGTCGCCGCCAAGGCGCGCGCCTCGGCCCCCAGCAGCAATGATGGCGCTGACGTGCACGGGTCTGCCATCTTACCCGAGACCGCCGGCGAGACTGCGGTGCCCCGGCTGTGCGGTAGTGTCTCAGTTGCAAACCGAGACACTATCGGCTGATCAGACGGACCGCGTGGCGCCCGTGAACTCGTGCATTCGCCGAGCCGTGAGGTCGACAACGCGGTCGAGACGCCGCGCGTCCATCTCACGCGGCGCGAAGACGATCACGAGCGCGCGGGTGGTCGCCGTCGTGACCATCGTCCGCGCGGAGTCCGAGGTGGGATTGCCGAACGGGCCTCGGCTGTCGGCCAGCGTGATCCGTCCGGCGACGTGCACGTCGTCCTTCCTGATCCCTGGGTACGACTCGCCGTCCACACCGAGCCGCAGCACCACATCGCCCTCGATGTGCGCGGCATCGTAGAGGCCGTACGGCAGTTGACATTCCAGCGAGCACCAGTTGCACACGTCCACCATCGAGTTAATCCGTGGCAGGGCGTCGCCCTTGCGGACTCGGCGCAGCAGTGCCTCCGACGAGGGACGCCGCTTCGTCGGGTCGATGCCGACGCGCTTGTACATCGTCCGCACCGCGGCCGTTGCTTCGGGCGGGCTGACGCGCACGGCAGCCTCGGCCTGCGCGAGCGGGCCGTCGAGGCGCGGGTCTCGGTCCACCACGGCGGCGCCCTCCAACCAGAGCACGCCGGGCCGGACAGTCGCTTCGAGATCAGGCGCGAGCGTGAACATCATCTCGCTGTACGTCGGACTCGGCGTCTGGCGCGATAATCTGCCGGACACGCTCCCCGAACGCCTTCGGATCCGTACCCGACAGCCCGCTCGTGTCGATCGGGTCGTGCACGACGAGACGGACGTGGCCGGGATAGGTCGCAAGCCGGCCCTTCAGCATCACGTGCCGGCTGCCGATGACCGACAGCGGGACGACCGGCATGCCGGCCTCGAGCGCCAGGTGGAAGCTCCCCCCCTTGAAGCGACCGACGCGGCCGTCGCGACTGCGCGTGCCTTCGGGGAACACGATGAGCGACAGCCCCGTCAGCGTCAGCCGTGATGCCCAGGAGGAGATCGCCGTGCGGTCCGGCCGCCGGCGGTCGACCAGCATGTGCCCCGTCCGCCGCAGGTGCCACCCCAGAAACGGAAAGAACCCCAGCGACTCCTTCGCGATGATGCGAAGTTGGTACGGCAGCGACCAGAAAAGAATCGGGATGTCGTAGATGCTCTGGTGGTTCGCGACGAACAGGTAGGTGCGGCCTGGCACCACCCGTTCCAGCCCGGCCACGTCGACGCGCACGCCGGTCGTACGCAGGATCAGGCGCGACCAGGTCCGCGCGCACCAGTGCGCGAAGTACCCGCGCTTCTCGAACAGGCTCGACCCGATCGACAGCGTGCCCAGAGCGATCGTGTACACACTGATGGCCGGAATCAGGAAGAAGACGGTCCGCCACCAGTGATACGGAGGAATAACGATCCTTGTGTACTTACGTCATGAGCTGATCGAGCGCCTCGCCGACTGTCCTGACGCCCACCAGATCGCAGCCGGCCATCTGGAGGCCGTCGACGTTGGCCGCCGGCAGGACGACCCGGCCGAAACCCATCTGGGCGGCTTCGCGCACTCTCAGCGCCGCCTGAGGAATCCCGCGTATCTCCCCGCTCAGGCCAACTTCGCCGAACATCGCCGTGGACGCCGGCAGGCTGCGATTGCGAACGCTCGATGCGACGGCGGCCACAACGCTCAGATCGGCCGCCGGCTCTTCGATACTCATCCCGCCCGCGACGTTCACGTAGACGTCGTCGCCGGCCAGACTCAGTCCTGCGCGTTTCTCCAGGACGGCGAGCAGCAACGCCACGCGGTTCTGGTCGATGCCGATCGCCATCCGCCGGGCGTTGCCGTAGGTGCTGGTGCTGACGAGCGCCTGCACCTCGACGAGGATCGGCCGCGAGCCTTCGACGCAGCACAGTACCGCGGATCCCGGAGTTCCCGACGAGCGTTCGGAGAGGAACAGCTTCGACGGATTGGGCACCGGGAGGAGGCCGGCGCCGGTCATCTCGAACACGCCAAGCTCGCTGACGGCGCCGAAGCGATTCTTCACGGCCCGGACGACCCGGTGTGCGTGATGGCGCTCGCCCTCGAACGAGAGGACGGTATCGACCACATGCTCGAGCACCTTCGGCCCCGCCAGGCTGCCCTCTTTCGTGACATGCCCCACGAGGATCGTCGGGATGTTCTGGCCCTTGGCGGCGAACAGGAACTGCGTGGCCGCCTCGCGCACCTGGCCGATGCTGCCAGGCGCGGACTGAAACTTCATTGAAAAGACCGTCTGTACTGAGTCGATCACGACAAGTGCCGGCTTCAGGCGGGCAATCTCCTCGAGGATGCGTTCGATGCACGTTTCCGAGAGCAGGTAGAGCGGCGCCTCGCCGACGCCGAGGCGGTCGCCGCGACTCTTGATCTGGTGCTCCGATTCCTCTCCCGAAGCGTAGAGGACGGGGCCAACCTCCCGCGCGAAATGCGCCGCCGCCTGCAGTAGGAGCGTGGACTTGCCAATGCCCGGCTCGCCGCCCAGCAGCACGAGCGATCCCGGGACGAAGCCCCCGCCGAGCACGCGGTCGAACTCCTCGATCCCGGTCGAGAGGCGCGCCGCATCGGCGATATCCACCTCGGCGTACAGCTTCGCCGACCCGGCGGCGCCCAACTGGGCGTACCGATTCGTACCACCGGCGGACGCGGGAGCTTCGGCGGCGCGCTCCTCGACCAGCGAGTTCCACGCGCCGCATTCACTGCATCGCCCCAGCCACTTGGGCGACTGCGTACCGCACTCCTGGCAGACGAAGACGGCTCTGGAGCCTTTCATGTCAGGACCTGACACTACTGAGTGTACTGTCGTTCTATCCTCGCGCCGATGCGACAGACGATCTCGTAGGGAATCGTCCCGATCGCCGCCGCCATTTCGCGCACGTCGATCTGCTGCTCCGTCTCCGCGCCCTGGCGCCCGATGAGCACAACTTCGTCGCCCGGCTGCACGGCGTCCACCACCGTAACATCCACGGTGATCATGTCCATCGACACCGCGCCCACAATCGGCGCACGCCGGCCACGGATGAGCACCTGGCCGCGCTGTTCAAGACGCAGATCGAGGCCGTCCGCATAGCCGGCCGGCACGACGGCGATCGTGGCCGGTCGGTCCGCCCGGAACCGCGCGCCGTAACCCACCGCTTCGCCGGGCCGCAGCCCCTTGACGGCGACGACCCGACTCGTGAGCGACATCACCGGCCGCAAGTCCAGCGTCGATGCGAGCGGCGGCGGCACGATGCCGAAAAGCAGAAGACCGGGCCGCACGAAGTCGTACCACACGCGCGAATCGCGCAGGAGTGCGGCGCTGTTGGCCGCGTGGCACCGTACGGTCTTCGCGACGCCAAGTTCCCGGACCGTCTTCACCGCCTCCTCGAATCGCACCCGCTGCTCGCCAAACGGCGCCTGCTCAGGGTCCTCGGCCGTGGCGAAGTGGGTATAGATCGCGTCGAGGCGCAGGTTCGAGCTGCCGAGCACCTCGGGCAGCGTCCGGCGCAGATTATCGTGGCGAAACCCGAGCCGGTGCATGCCGGTGTCGATCTTGAGGTGGTAGTTCACGCTCACCTTGCGCGACGAGGCGGCGGCTTGCACGGCGCGCGCGGCTGACGGCGTGGAAATCGTCGGCGTCAGCGAGAACTCGAAGAGGCCGTCGAGGCGGCTCACGCTCAGCGCGCCGAAGACAAGGATTGGCACGGTCACGCCGGCGCGTCGCAGGACAATCCCTTCCTCGATGTCGGCGCACGCGAGCATGGTGGCGCCTGCCTGCTCCAGCGCACGCGCCACGCGCCCATCGCCATGCCCATAGGCGTTGGCCTTGACGACCGCGATGATGGCGGGAGGGGTCGCCGAGGCGCGGGCCGATTCCAGGGCCGGGGCCACCGCCGTGGCGCTCGCGGCATCGCGCGGCGGCGGACCAGGCTCGCCGACGAACGCGCGGACCGCGCGAAAGTTGGACTGCAGCGCGGCCAGATCCACGCGAGCGACCGTGCTGCGGATCACACGCCCTGCGCGAGGCTGGCGAATCGCGTCTGCTCGCGAAGGAAGGCAAGCCGCACCATGCCGGTCGGGCCGTTGCGCTGCTTGCCGACGATCAGCTCCGCGGTGCCCGCGTCCGGATGGTTGGGGTCCCGGTTGTAGGCATCTTCCCGGTAGATCAGCAGGACAACATCCGCGTCCTGCTCGAGCGCGCCCGACTCGCGCAGGTCCGAGAGCTGGGGCCGGTGGTCGGCACGCCCCTCGGGCGCGCGGCTCAACTGTGACAGCACGATAACCGGCACATTGAGCTCCTTGGCGAGCCCTTTCAGCGAGCGTGAGATGGCGGCGAGCTCCAGTGTGCGGTTCTCGAAGCGCCCGCGGCCGGTCATCAACTGGATATAGTCGACCACCAGGAGGCTCAGCCCGTGCTGCTCGGCTTGCAGGCGGCGCGCCTTCGCGCGCATCTCGAGCACGCCGAGGCTGGCGGTGTCGTCGATGTGCAGGCGCATCGCGCTCAGCGTCTCGAGCGCGTGGGAAATCCGCGAATAGTCCTTCTGCCCGATCGCCCCGCTCATGAGACGATGGCCGTCGATCTGCGCCTCGGACGTGAGGAGGCGCAGGAACAACGACTCCTTCGACATCTCCAGGCTGAACACGCCCACCGTGTGTTCCGGTTGCAGCGCCACGTGCTGGGCGATATTCAGCACGAGGCTCGTCTTGCCCATCGACGGCCGGGCCGCGATGATGATCAGGTCGCCGCCCTGGAACCCACGCGTCATCGAATCGAGGTCGACAAACCCGGATGGGACGCCGGTAATCAGCCGCTTCTGCTCGAAGAGCAGCTCAATCTTCGGGAAGCTCTCCTTGACCAGGTCCCGCATCGGCACGAAACCGGCCTTGAGCCGGTCGTCGGCCACCGAGAAAATCGCGCTTTCCGCCTCGTCCAGGATCAGGTCGGATTCCTGGTCCGCTTCGTACGCGTTGGCCAGGATCTTGTTGGCCGCGTAAATCAGGTTCCGCAGCGTCGCCTTTTCCTTGACGATCCGCGCGTAGTACTCGACGTTGGTCGCCCGCGGCACACCGTCGGCCAGCGACGCCACGTACGCCGGCCCGCCTACCTCGTCGAGGTCGCCGCCGCGCGACAGTTCCTCCTTGAGCGTGACGAAGTCGATCGCCTGGTGACGCTCGTTGAGCGCGACCATCCTGTCGAAGATGCGGCGGTGCGCGTCGCGATAGAAATCCGGCGCGTCGATAACCTGGGCGGCCTCATTGAACGCGTCGTTGTGCACGAGGATGGCACCGAGCACCGATCGCTCGGCTTCGAGATTGTGCGGAAGCGTGCGTTCCGCAGCAGCAACAACAGTGTCGGCCATGAACGGACGGAATCTTGAACGAAGGAACAGGAGTGTAGCAGAAATTAAACCGTGCGTGGTTTCGATTTCTAAGGAAGACAAAAAATATTGTAAACGCGTTGGGCGAATGCCTGTCGCATTCCGGCCACGCGTCGCGACTGTGATAGGCTGCGCGCCATTCATGCCACCGGCGACAGTTGTGTCACCCCCGCCTGCAACGCCATCGACCGCTTGGTACCGCACGATTACGCGCGAGCAGTGGCACGTCCTCGCCGCGGCGAAGCTCGGCTGGATGCTGGACGCGATGGACTTCATGCTCTACGCGATGGCCATCGGCCAGCTGCGCGCCTACTTCGGCATGGACGATGCCATGGCCGGCCTGCTGGGTACGGTGACGCTCGTGATGTCGGGGATCGGCGGCGTCATCTTCGGCGTGGTCGCGGATCGCCTCGGCCGCACGCGCGCGCTGATGGCGACGATCCTGATGTTCTCCCTCGCGTCGCTTGGCGCGTCGACGTCGCAGACGCTGATGCAACTGCTCATGTGGCGGGCCATCCTCGGTATCGGCATGGGTGGCGAGTGGGCGTCGGGCGCGGTCCTCATCAGTGAGACGTGGCCGCCGGCCCACCGCAACAAGGCGATCAGCATCATGCAGTCAGGCTGGGCCATCGGCTACGTCCTGGCCGCCCTGGCGGCGGCGGCCGTCCTGGGGGCGCCGGGCGCCGGCCCTGAGGCCTGGCGCTGGTTATTCGTCGTCGGCGTGGCGCCCGCCCTCTTCACGCTGTGGATCCGGCGCCATGTGCGGGAGCCCGAGGCGTGGAAGGCGCGCGGCGCGGCCGCGGCACGCGTCGGCAACCCTTTCGCGGTGATCTTCGGCCGTGCCCTGCTCGGCCGCACGCTCCTCATCATGCTGCTCGGCTCGTCCGTGCAGTTTGCCTACTGGGGCATCTTCTTCTGGCTCCCGGCGTTTCTCGCCCGGCCCGTCGCGGAGGGCGGCGCGGGGATGGGGATCGTCGGATCGATCGGGTGGATCATCCCGGTGCAGATTGGCGCGTACCTCGGCTATCTCACGTTCGGCTTCATTGCCGATCGCTTCGGCCGGCGGCGAACGTTCGTCCTGTTCATGCTGGTCGCGGCGCTGCTCGTGCCGATTTACGGCCAGATGGCCAGGAGCCCGCTCGTCCTCATGCTGCTCGGGCCGGTGCTCGGCTACTTTGGGCACGGCTACTTCAGCATGTTCGGCAGTTTCATCTCGGAGCTGTTTCCAACAGCTGTGCGCGGGACCGGGCAGGGAACGAGTTACAACGTCGGGCGGATGGCGGGCGCGGCTGCGCCGTACACGATCGGCGCGGTGGCCGCGCTTCCGGGCATCGGCATCGGCCTCGCGCTCGGCGTCACGTCGGCGTTCTTCCTGCTGGCGGCAGGGCTCATCTTTACGCTACCGGACAGGAGCGGACAGGAACTGGAAGCGTAGACGCGGCCCTGCGGCGCGAGTGGGGCGGCCCCGTCCGCGGCCACCCGCAACGAGGTTATAAACCGCCTCTACTGACCAATCGTGCGGCGCAGGAACGCCAGCGCGCGCGCGTTGCGCTCCGCGGAAAAGAAGCGAGGCGGGCCGCCGCGGTCGCCATGAGCCGCCCCGTGGACGACGTCGATGTGAACATCGACACCAAGCGCCTCGTAGGCGCCTTCCAGCTCGTGGGACTGGTTGATCGGCATCTGCGGATCCTGATCCCCGTGCAGGAGCAACAGCGGTGGATCGGATCGGTCGACATGCATGACGGGACTGGCGAGCTGCGCCAGCTCGCGCGCCTCGTCAGGGAGCGCGCCAAGCAGCAACTCGAGCGCCGGCTCCCGCACGCCGAGGCCGAACGGCGTGGACTGAGCCAGGATGGTCGTGAGATTGGAAGCGCCGTAGTAACTCACGATGGCGTGCACGTCCGATGACTGATCCTGGTGGTCGCCAACCGTTCCCTCGAGTGCGGCGTGACCGTTGGTCACGCCGACCAGCGCCGCCAGGTGCGCACCCGACGAGGTCCCGCTGATCGCCACCCGGTCCGCTCGGTACCCGTACTCCGATGCCTTCGCGCGAAGAAAGCGGATCGCCGCCTTGATGTCGTGGACCATCGCCGGAAAGCGTGCCTCGGTCGACTGGCGGAAATCAAGGCTCGCCGTTGCGATGCCCTGTTCGACGAACGCCGTCGGGAAACGCGTCGTCTTGTCGCCCCCGCGCCAGGCGCCGCCGTGCACCCAGACAAGCAGCGGCGGTCTGTCCACACCAGCCGGCATGTAGAGATCCAGCGCCAGCGGCTTGCCGCCGACTGTGGCATAGACGATGTCCTGCCGTGTTGGAACGGTTTGCCCGTGCGCCACATCCGGCGAAACGAGGCACGAGATGACGGCTGCCGCCATCACGACCTTCCACCACTGGCACCCCGCCGCTTTCGATGTGTGTGTCATTAGATACTCCTCGCGCAGAGTCTAGTAGGTGAGATTTAGCCGTCCATTCAGGGCACCGGCGTGCACTGCAGATCGGCGCCCACGGTCAGGGAACCCGTGTAGTACTTTCTCACCTCGGCAATGGCCGGGTCGAGGTCGAACAGGCCGATGTGGCTGAGGATCAGCCGCCCGACGCCAGCCTCCTGCGCGACGCGCCCGACGACGGCCGGTGACGCATGGAGGGGACTGTTACCCCCGGCAATGGCGAGATGCATGACCAGGACATCCGCGTCCCGCGCGAACTCGGTAAACGCGGGGTTGGTTCCATTCTGATCGGTACTGAACACGATCGACACGTCGCCTGCCTGCACGCGGTACGCCAGCGCCGGGATAGGGCCGTGCGGTATGCCCAGCGCGGTCACGGCCATCTCTTGCCGATCGAGCACGGTTGATGGTTCGGCGTTCGTCACGTCGACCACGTCCACGTCGAGCGGCACGCCGCGCCCAGCGCCGCCCACCGTGCCACTCAGTATTTGAAATGCGCCGCCCTGCTGATCGAACAGACGACTGAGGAACGCAGGGAAGGCCGGCATCGCCTCGTTCCCGGAAGGACCGGCCACGGGCAACGGTTCCTGACGAGTCTGATCGCTTAACCACAGGAGGGCAGGCAGGTCGGAAATGTGGTCAGGATGCAGGTGGCTGACGGCCAGCAACCAGAGGTCGCTCAGCTGTGCCTGGGCCTGGCCGAAGCGAAGGTAGGCACCGCCGCCGGCATCGACCAGCATCCTCGCCTGACCGTCCATCCAGAGCAGGTAACTGGCCGACGCGCGCTCGCCGTTGGTCCGGGGTCCGCCGGAACCGAGAATCTGGACGGTCACCGGACTGGCGGCGCAGACCTGGGCCCGCGCGTCGGATGGGATGCAAAGCACGGCCAGCGCGCACACCGCCACGGATCGAATCATTTGATCATGCCTCCTGCCACGTCGCGGCCAGCATACGCGATCTTCGAGGCTACGCTTCAGAGTAGAGCCGCGCCCCCACGAGTGCGGCGAGCACCAGCTCGACGAGCCCCCAGATGAGAGCGATCACGATCACCTGCGCCGACATCAGGCCCATCGGGCCTACGAACACCATACTGGTGACGTAGGCGAGGAACCAGGCTGCCACGCCTGCGATCACTGCAGTTTTCGGCCCAGGCCCGAATCGCGGCCGCATAGCCGCATACAGCCACACCAGCACCAGACCGAGCGCGAACCCGTAGGTCAGGAACAACGCAATCGCGCCCCCGCCGATCGGCGGCATGTTGTGAGCGGCCATGGCCGCCGCGAACTCCGCCCCGAGTACCGGCTCGTTGAGGACGTACTCGCTGACGTTGATGACGACTCCCGCGACCAGTCCGCCGACGACGACGCCGCCAGTATTGATGTTCGCCATAGGACACTCCTCCTACTCTCGTTGCTTCTCTGGTTGCTCTGATGCTTGAACAGCCGGCTCACGACGATCCCGCTGCGCGCTACTTCGGCAGCGGCGGCGAAGATACTGAGGTCCCGACATCCACGTTGAACTGCTGGAAGTTCGAATAGCTGGCGGTGGCCTCGAGACTTCGCCCGTCGCGGCTCTCATAGCGTTCCTGCATGTCGTATGGCACTAAGATGCCAAGCTCGCCATCGGGTCGATATTGAACCGTCGTCTGAGAGCGCATCGGGCTGTCGTCGTCGCCGGTCAGCACTTCGGTCCGGACGAGGCGCCCATCAACCGGATCGATCCACATTCTTCCGTGGGCGAACACGTCTCCACCGCGGCCGTCGTCGATCAGGGTGGGCGTGGCCCGCTCCCGGTACTGAATCACCCAGACGTTCAGGCCCTCGACGCGCTCATCGTCGACACGCTCAAACTCAAAGCGGTGCCGATACTCGTCGCGGAGGATGGTCAGCGCGAACGTCGGTACATTCGTGCTGCGGAGGAAGCTGCCGATGTTGTAGCGGGCGCTCTCCTCGGCGAGCGTGCGCCACCGCGCGACCAGCGTCTCCGCCGAGCCCTCAAGTGTGCCTTGCAACCGTTCCAGTCGATCGCGAACCGGCCGACCGTCCACCTCGATGACGGCCCGAAACCCCATCCACCGGTCGCCTTGGCTCGCGGAGCGGACCATCAGGAAATCCGACAGCATGCGCCGTTGCTGGTACTGAACCGAACGCGGGATCTCCCCTCTCACGTCGAGGCCGCGCAGAGCGCCCGGAACCCGGTCGGTCTGTGTATAGACCTCTCGAGCGATCACCGTACCAAGGGCGGGCTCGTAGCGCTCGATGTACTCGCCGGCCAGTGACAGGACGGTCTCCAGTTCGGGCGCCTGGATCGCGTAGACCGTGAGGCCAATCAGAGCGAGACCGCGCATCACTAACACGGTGGCACTTCCTTCTCCTCATGTCTCAATATTGAGTCCGATTATAGAAGGAACGGCTGATCCGAATCGACTCTGCGTCACCGAACGAGTCTTCGTGTCCCCGTGTATCCTCTGTGACACGATGCCGCGCCCTACTGGATAACACATGGTCGTCGTCACGCTGACCACCTTGACGATGGTGGCGTTCGCCGCCAACTCCCTGCTCTGCCGCATGGCGCTTGGCGGACCACTCGTCGATCCGGTGTCGTTCACGACGATTCGTCTCGTGAGCGGCGCGCTGGCGCTCGTCGCGATTTCTCGACTCGTTGCGGAACCTGTGGCGCCGCAGACAACGAACGGCTCCTGGGGCTCGGGCTTTGCTCTGTTCGCGTACGCCGGTGCGTTCTCCCTGGCGTATGTGTCGCTCAGTGCGGGAATGGGTGCCCTCGTCCTCTTCGGGTCAGTGCAAGTGACGATGCTCGGGGCGGCACTGGCATCGGGCGAGCGCCTCACACCGGCGCAGTGGGTGGGCTCCGTCGCGGCGATTGGCGGTCTTGTGTATCTCGTGCTTCCAGGAATCTCGGCGCCTGACCCGGTTGGCACACTGCTGATGTGCGTGTCAGGAATAGCGTGGGGTGTGTACTCGATCCGAGGCAAAGGGGTTTCAGCGCCGGTGGCCATGACCGCCGGAAACTTTCTGCGATCTGCACCCTTCGCGATCGCGGCAAGCGCGGTTGCGCTGTCCAGGGTCCGCCTGGAACCCGCCGGCATCCTGCTCGCACTCGCGTCAGGCATCGTCACGTCCGGGATGGGGTACGTCCTCTGGTACAAAGTCCTCCGCAGCCTCACGACCTCTCAGGCATCCATCGTGCAGCTCTCGGTGCCGGTGCTCGCCGCCTTTGGCGGCGTCGCATTCCTTGCGGAGCAGGTCTCGACGAGGCTGGTCGCCGCGAGTGCTCTGATACTCGGAGGCGTGGCGCTGGCTGTTCTCAAGGGCCATCCGAACCCACGCCGCAGCGCCGGGACCACGTGAACTCGACGCGTGGCGATGCAGCTGATTTCGCATCGTCAACTCAAGTGAGCGATGGGGTTAGTTACGCTCCAGCCGCCGCAAGCGGTCATCGAAATCTATCTCGACCGAGAAACGGCTGTTGGCATCGTCCTGGAAAGCGTCAAGGGAAGGTGAGTAGGTGCGGACGTTCAATCGGTTATTTTCCAGGTCGAACTCGAACAGCTGCATCCAGCCATCACCACCGTTGGGATAATCCTGGTAGTCGGCGAGAAACTCGTAGACATCCCGCCCCGAGGCGTTCTTGCTGACCTGGTGATACTCACCGTCTTCGTTAAACTCGCCAGACACCTCGACATTCGCGCCCGCATGACTGTGACCGGCGATCGTCATGAACACCTGGTCGTTATCGTTCACCAGGTGCTCCCAGATAAACTCCCCCGCGGCGGTGCGCCCTGCAGCAACTTCACCCCGACCCCCGCGGGCGGCGCCCGCGTCCTGCAGGTAGGAATGTGTACTCAGGATTGCGGGCGCGCGGGGGTGCTGATCGAGCACCTGCTTGGCCCAGTTCAGATCGGCCTCTTCCGGCCGAAATCGCATGGCGAGGTGAACGATCTCGATATCGCCGATCTGGAACACCTGATAGAAACTTCCGCCATCCGGACTGGCGCCGCCGAACCAGTCGTAATCGGCATAGCGCGCAGCTCCGAACCACGCCTGTGCGTCCCTGGTAGTGGCGCCGACTGCCGGTGGCGGAAACTGGTCATAATCATGATTGCCGTAAGCCACCGAGTAGGGGACCTTCCCGTCAATTGCATTAAACGCGGAATCAGCGAAAGGCCATTGCCTATCGATTGGCACAACGGTTCGGATATGCCCGACGACATCGCCAAGCTGCGTAACGAAGACGATGTTCTCAGACTCGATGTTCTCCGCTATCCACGCGGTCTGCTGCGAGAATATGGGCTGATGCTCCGCATGGCCCGAGTAATTCTGCGTATCAGGCATGACCACGACCTGGTAGGTCTGTGCGACAGCGACGGTGGCTGCCCCGAAGAATAGAGCGAGCACTGTAACTAGATACCGGCTTTTCGACAGCATGCTCTCGCCTCCCCTTTTATCTCGCCATCTCGATCAGTCTTCGTGGGGGAATTCTACGCCACGCTGCAGCTGGCAGGCAGCGCGATCGTGTGCGAAGAAAAAGCCGTTCTTCAAGGTTACGTCATGGCGTCCAAGGGATGCGCCGGCTATCCGCAGACGTACGACGCGGAAGTGGCGGGCTGCCCTGGAGCCACGGAACGCGTGGCGAACGCCCGAACGGTCACCGGGTGCTTCGCGACGAAGGATTGTTCCTACCGATCGACGCGGGTCTCCGGAGACGGGTGGGTACTGGTCGGAGACGCGTTCGGTTTTCTCGATCCGCTGCACTCATCCGGCATCCTCCTGGCTCTCAAGTCTGGCGAACTGGCCGCGGACGCCATCGCGGAAGGGCTGGCGGAGGGAGATACATCTGCCGCGCGGCTGGGCAGGTGGGGCCCTGGATTCAACGAGGGCGTGGACCGGATGCGGCGGCGGGAAAATCGACCTGCAGGGGCCTATCGGCAGGAAACGTCCAGCGGATTCCCGCCCACTCGATGCGGGGCTTCGAATGCGGCGCTGCGTGTCAATCAGCTAAGGGAACCGCAGCCCCAGGCCAACCGCTATCGCAGCAAAGTTTGGCTGTCCCACGTGTGCCCATCCTCCCAAGTTGATGAGCAGGCTCGGATGGACTGCGAAGTCGATACCCGCACCAAGCTCGCCGCCGGGGGCGTAGCTGCTTGCGGTCTCGCTTACACTCGTCGCGCCGGGGTCGACTTCGTAGACGCGGTGGCGCTTGAAGTCAAGAGTGACTCCTGCTGCCAGCCAAGGCTGAAATACCCGTTTGAGATTCAGGATGTAGCGCGCCCCCACGCCTACCTGACCCATGCGGTCCTCATGGCTAACGGCGCGTCCGGCGCGCTCCTCCCGGGCATTTGCGAACATGAAGTGCGCGCCTGGGCCAGCGAGCAATCGACCCGAACCTAACTTCCTGACCGGAACGTCGTACCTGAGGGACAGTCTGACCCCCTCCCTGTCCGCAAAGTCACCTTCACCAAGGGACATGCTCGCACGGAGCACGTGGTTTGAGTTCCAGCGGCGCGATGGCGACTCCTGGGGCTGTGGGTCGGATGCGGCGTATGCATCCAGCGTTAAGCACAGGGTCGCTACTGCGGTGACAGCGAGGGCACGGCCACAGGTCATCGATTGTGCAGGCATGGCGAGCCGAGCGATACGAGCACCAAAGTTCGCCGCCGCCGGCCTGCCTTCGTCCGGCGGCCGTTCGGAGCCCGGCGTGTCATGGCGAAGCCGGAAATCGGCCGAAGCGATTCCTCGCCGCGAGTCCGGTCCGCGCGATCCATGACGAGCGCGTAGCTTCCGGCGGTGCATGCCGCCCTGGAAGGCGCTCGAATCAGGCACTACTCGCGGCGAAAGCGGCAGTGAACGAGTGGAGGCCGATTTCCCGACGGGCGGAGCCGGCCGCGGGACGAAGGCAGGCCGGCGGGAGCGACAGGGCCAAGCAATAACGGAGTCCATAGCGGTCCGAACGGTCCACTAGATCCCGCCAAAGCAGAGGTACTTGATCTCCAGGAACTCTTCGATCCCGTACTTCGATCCCTCGCGCCCCAGACCCGACTCTTTCACGCCGCCGAACGGCGCCACCTCGTTCGAGATGATGCCGCTGTTGATACCCACCATGCCCGATTCGAGCGCTTCGGCCACACGCCACACGCGCCCGACGTCACGGCCGTAGAAGTACGCCGCCAGGCCGAACGGCGTGTCGTTCGCTAGCGCGATCGCCTCCTCCTCCGTGCGAAACCTGATCAGCGGCGCTACGGGGCCAAACGTCTCCTCGCGCGCGATCAGCATCGACACCGTGACGTCGGCCAGAATGGTCGGCTCGAAAAAACGCCCGCCGAGCGCGTGGCGTCGGCCGCCCGCCACGACGCGCGCCCCCTTCGACAGCGCGTCGCCGATGTGCTCTTCCACCTTCTGCACGGCGCGATCGTCAATCAGCGGGCCCTGCGTCGCGCCCGCCTCGAGACCGGGCGCCGGCTTCAGCGTCGTGACCGCCTCGGCAAGCTTCGCCGCGAACGCGTCGTAGACGCCGTCCTGCACGAAGATCCGATTCGCGCACACGCAGGTCTGTCCGGTGTTCCGGTACTTGGAGGCGATGGCCCCCTCCACCGCCGCATCCAGATCCGCGTCGTCGAAGACGATGAACGGCGCGTTGCCGCCAAGTTCCAGCGAGATCTTCTTCACGGTGCCGGCGCACTGCGCCATCAGGAGCTTGCCGGTCTCGGTGGACCCGGTGAACGACAGCTTACGGACCTCTGGGTTCGACGTCAGCTCGCCGCCGATCTCTGTCGCGCGTCCGGTGACTACACTGAAGACCCCCTTCGGCAGGCCGGCGCGCTCCCCAAGCTCGGCGAGCGCAAGCGCGGAGAACGGTGTCTGCGAGGCGGGCTTCAGGACGACGGTGCAGCCGGCGGCGATCGCGGGGCCGGCCTTGCGCGTGATCATCGCCAGAGGAAAGTTCCACGGCGTGATGCAGGCGACCACGCCGATCGGCTGCTTGATGACGACGAGCCGCTTGTCGGCCTGCTGGCCGGGGATCGTGTCGCCGTAGACACGCTTGGCTTCCTCACCAAACCATTCGAGAAAGCCGGCCGCATAGGCCACCTCACCGCGCGACTCGCCAAGCGGCTTTCCCTGCTCGGTGGTCATCAGCCGCGCCAGGTCCTCCTGGTTCGCCATCATGAGATCGAACCAGCGACGCATTACGGCGGCTCGCTTCCTGGCGGTCGTCCCGCGCCAGGCGGGAAACGCGCGCGCGGCGGCGTCAATGGCCTGGCGCGTCTCGGCGGCGCCAAGCCTCGGCACGACACCAACGGCCTGACCCGTAGCGGGATCGTCGACGGTGATGGTCGCGCCAGACCCCGCGGTAACCCAGGCGCCGTCGATGTAGCAGGTCTGTCTGAAGAGCGCAGGATCCTTCAGGACGACTCCGGCGTGTGTCTTTGTGTCGGTGTGCATTGGCTGTCTCACGTCCGGCTAAAGCCGGACACTACGGTACTGCAACGGACCGCGTGCGAATCATGCGATCGAAAGCCACGCGGCGGGATCGCCAATCGCGGCGACAACGTCCTTGAGAAATGCGGCGGCCTGCGCGCCGTCAACGACGCGATGATCACTTGACAGCGTCAGCGTCACCATCGGCCGAACCGCTACGTCGCCGTCAGTGGCCACTACGCGGTCGACGATGGCGCCGACGGCGAGAATACCGGCCTGCGGCGGCACGATAATGGCCGTGAAGGCATCGACCCCGTACATCCCCAGGTTACTGATCGTAAATGTGGCGCCGGTAATGTCGGCCGGCTGCAGCCGGCCGGCGCGGGCGCGGTCCGCGAGGTCGCGCCGTCTGGCCGCGATCTCGCCGATCGCCGCGGTATCAGCGGAACGAACGACCGCCGTCACCACCGCGTGCTGGACCGCCATCGCGAGCGCCACGTTGACGTCCTGATGCAGCGCGATGCCATCGGCTGTCCAGCTCGCGTTCATACGTGGGTGCGTCCGCAGCGCGCGCCCGACGGCCGCGACCAGGAGATCGGTATGCGTGATTCTCACGCCGTGTGAAGTCTCCACGGCCGGCAGCAGCGTCTCGCGTGCAGCGTTGAGCGCGGTGGCGTCGACCTCTCGCGTCACGAAGAAGTGTGGGGTCGACGTCCAGCTCTCGGTGGTGCGTTCGGCCATCAGGCGGCCGACCTTGGCGAGCGGTTCGGTGCTTCTGTTCGCGGCGGCGAGGATGTCGTCGGCGAGGACTTCACCGCCGGGGCCGGACCCCTTCACGCTGGCGATATCGACGCCATGCTCCTGTGCGACACGCCGCGCCTTCGGAGACACACGCACGCGTCCGGCGGGGCGCGCCCCGGGGACGCCGCCCGCCACCGTGGAAGCCGGCTCAGCGGAAGGCGGTTGCCCGGATACGGGAGAGGCGTCAGACCGCCGGCCAGTTGGCGTGGAGACAGCAGCCGCGCTGGGCGCGGACTCGCCCGGCTGCAGGAGCCACGCGATCGTCTGGCCCACAGGAATGACGTCGCCCGCCTTCGCGGTGATGCCGGCGAGCAGGCCGTCGCCGGCCGCTTCGATCTCCACGACGGCTTTGTCGGTTTCCACCTCGAGAAGCATCTCGCCCTTCTGGACCTGCTCCCCTTCCTTCTTGAGCCAGGCGACGAGGGTCCCCGTTTCCTGCGCCATCTCGAGCGCGGGCATCACCACGCTGAGCGCCATCAGCTTCCGGCGCCCACCTTTTCGGGCTTCGGCACCTCGGCGCGCGCGCCGGCGGCGATCAGTTCGACCACCTGCGGATTGGGCGCGCCTTCGGTCTCCCGAACGATCGGCAGCGTACCGCTGACTGTGACAAACGGCGCGCCGGCGACGAGCAGCTCCTCTGCGGGAAACCGCGTAATCACTTCGTGGCCGGTCGGCGTCACGACAATCTCTTCCTCGATGCGCGCGGCGCTCCAGCCGTCGGTGGATGGCCAGAACGTTTCGAGCGCGAACACCATCCCCGGCTTGATCTCGTGCGGATGGTCGAGCGAGACGAGCCGGCTGATCATCGGCTTTTCCCAGATGGCGAGGCCGATGCCGTGACCCATCTGCAGCGCGAACGCCGCCTCCTCGTTAGGGAACCCGAACTCCTTCGCCTTCGGCCAGACCGACGCGACCTCCGCCGTCGAACGGCCCGGACGAATCAGCTCGATCGAGGCATCGAGATAGTCGCGGCACCGCTTGTAGGCATCGACGAGCGCACGTGACGCCGACCCGACGGCGAACGTGCGGTAGTAGCAGGTGCGATAGCCCATGTAGGAATGCAGGATGTCGTAGTACACCGGGTCGCCAGGCCTGAGCACGCGGTCAGAGTGGACATGTGGATGCGGACTGCACCGCTCGCCCGAGATCGCGTTCACGCCTTCGACGTATTCAGACCCGAGGTCGTACAGCCGCTCGGCGACGAGCGCGACCGCCTCGTTCTCGCGCATGCCGGGCTTCATCGCCTTGTAGAGATCGTAGTAGGCCGCGTCGACCATCATGGCCGACATGTTGAGCAGCGCGATCTCCTCCGCCGTCTTGATCTCGCGGGCGTCGCACATCAGCGCCTGACCGTCGACCACCGTGATGCCCTCGCGCTGCAGCGCGAACATCACCGGCGGTTCGACGATATCGACGCCGAGCGGCTCCTTGAGCAGGCCGCGCAGCTCCAGCTCCACGCGGATCTTCTTCGCCACGTCCTCCGCGCGTCCCATTTCTGGCGTCATGGTGCCGCGCATCGAGGGGATGCCCGGGCGCGACCGCTCGCCCAGCCACGGACAGTTCAGCTGATGGTGGCGTGCGGCGGAGCCGAAATCCCACAGGATCGGCTCGTCCTTCTGCGGCAGGAGCGTGAAGCGGCTGATCTTGTCCTGGGCCCACGTCCCGATATGGGTCGCCGTGATGTAGCGGACGTTGTTCATGTCGAAGCAGAGGAGCGCCCCGATGCTCGACTTCGCCAGCAGGTCCTTGATGCGGGCGAGCCGCTCCCGCCGCAGCCGATCGAAATCGATCCGCTGCTCCCAATCCACCGCCATCGACCCGTGGGTCCTCAACGCCACAATTGATCTCCTTTACCGATCCTCTTCACCCATCACCGTGTGCGAGCCCGCGCATCAGGGCGCGGCGGTGACTCCTGATAGCCGGGCGAGCAGCTCGAACATCGCCGCAAAATCCTTGTCGGCCAGACCGGCACCGCGCGCCGCCGTCAGGAACTCGTTGGTCACGGCCGTGGTCGGCAGCGGCACACTGAGCTCACGGCCCATCTCGAGCGCCAGCGTCATGTCCTTCTGCATCATGTTCATGTCGAACCAGGCCTCGTCCGGCAACCCCAGCACGAACGGCCCACGGTACTGCACCATCGGCGACGCGACGACGCTGTGGGTCAAAACATCCACGGCTGTCTCGCGCGCGATGCCGCTTTTCTCCGCAAGCAGCACCCCTTCGGAGAAGGCGAGCATCTGCACGGCCAGGCTCAGGTTCACGGCGATCTTCATCGACACGGCCAGACCGTTGCCACCCACATGGGTCACCTTGGGACCAATATCCTCGAGCAACGGCTTCACGCGATCGAAGGTCGCGCGCTCCCCGCCGACCATCACCGAAAGCTTCCCTTGCTCCAGCGTGATGACGCTGCCGGAGACGGGAGCGTCCACCATATCGCCGCCCCGTTCGCGGACGCGCGCGGCGATACTGCGGCTGATGGTCGGGCTGACCGTGCTCATGTCGATCAGAATCTTCCCGGGCCCCATGCCGGCCACGATGCCGTCCGGCCCCAGCGCCACCGCCTCGAGCGCCGCCGAATTGGTGACCATCACGAACACCACGTCGACCGCTTCCGCCAATGCGCGCGGCGAATCAGCCCACTTCATCCCGCGATCGATCAGCCACTGGGCCTTCGACCGCGTGCGGTTGTAACCGGTGACACTGTGCCCTTTCGAGAGGAGCCGATCGGCCATCCGGCCGCCCATCACACCGAGTCCGACATACCCCAGGTTAGCCATGCGTGCTCAACAATATCGCATAACTATCGGCCATGCAGCACCGGCCGGAGCACGGTCCGATGGGTTGTGGAATCGCTTCCCCTCCTGATACCAGCCACCTATAATCCTCCCGTCGCCAAAGTGGTTGCCTGACGGAGGGACGGCAGTGAGAAAGCCCCCGACCAGGCGCATGTCGACAGAGGCAGAATCATGACTAAAATCTCCCGCTGGCTGGTTCCCGTCGTCATCGTGCTCGTCGCGGTCGTCTGGTGGATGTCGCGAGGTGAGCCAGCAGGCGGCGTCTTCGTCGGTTTTGGCGGCGGCCCGCCCGGCGGATCCTTCTTCCCGGCCGCCGGCGCCGTCTCCACGTTCGTCGAGCAGCAACGTCCCGACCTGAACATTACCGTGGAAGGCACAGGAGGCTCGGGTGAGAACGTCCGTCTGGTCAACAACGGCGATACCGACATGGGCGTGGCGTACGGCGGCGACCTGCACGCAGGCTATTTCGGTACGGATGAGTTCGCCGACAGCCCGCAGACCAACCTGCGAGCCGTGGGACTGCTGTTCTGGGGGTACGATCACCTGGTCACGCTCCAGGGCGGGGACATCCAATCGGTCGCCGACCTCGAGGACAAGCGCCTCGCCATCGGCGGCACGGGGAGCGGTTCTGCTCTGACGGGGGAACGGTACTTCCGCCATCTCGGCTTGCTGGACAGGATGCGCGTGTCCTACATCGGTGGAACCGCAGCGTCCACCGCGCTCAAGGACGGGCAGGTGGACGCGTACCACTGGGTCTCCGGGGTGCCGAACGGTGCGGTGCTCGACACGATGGCCACCCACGATGTGCTCCTGGTGGACCTGGCCACGCCTGCCGTCGAGTCAGGCATGCTGGAGGCGTTTCCCTATTACGCGGTGGGCGAAATCCCGGCGGAGAACTATGACGACCTCGAAGCGCCCGTTCGGACCATCATGATGGGGACCTACTGGATCGTCAACAGCGACGTGCCGGACGATATCGTCCACGACATGGCCGCGGAGGCCTATTCGCCGGACGGTGCGACGTTCATGCGGCAGACGTTCGAGCCGCTCAGGGATATGACGCCTGACCAGGCGCTGCAAGGGTTGACGGTCCCGCTGCACCCGGGCGCTCAACGGTATTGGGAGGAAGTCGGAGTCGATATCCCAGAGAGTCTCCGAGCCCGGTGAGCCCGCCGCGCTCATGAGCGCGGCGCCAGCAGCTTCGTCGGGTCAAACACCTGATACGGAGCACGGCCGGGCTCAGGGTTTCCGAAATCTCCTCAGCGACATCGCCAGGCGTCAGGCGATCGCACGCCCCCGCCCGCTGGAGGGGCTCTACCGTCAGGCCACGCACGGGTTGGCGGCGCTCTTTGCCGCGAGCTTTATTTACACGGCCGCGTTTGGAGTGTTCTCCCCCGAGAGCCACCGAGCGCTGTTCCTGGGCTTCACGCTGGTCCTGGTGTTCCTGTGGTTTCCGGCGCGGGCCGGCTCGCCAGGGAACCGCTTCACCGCGGTGGACGGACTCCTGGCGCTGGCGGCAGTCGTCGTCACCGTGTACTTCATACGGGAGTACCCGACCCTGGTTCGCCGCGTCGGCCTCTACAGCGCGACCGACACCGGGTTCGGTTTCGTCGCCATGGCCATCTGCCTCGAAGCGACTCGACGAGTGGTAGGGCCGTTCGTGCCACTCGTGAGCGTGGGAGCGCTGCTGTTCGCTTCGGAACACGTTGCGCCGTATCTCCCTCCCCTCCTCGCCCATCGCGGCTTTCCCGTCGCTCGGATCATCGCCTACCAGTACGCCACCATCGAAGGTCTCTTCGGCGTCGTCACCTACACGTTCGCCACGCACGTGTTCCTCTTCGTGATCTTCGGAGCGTTCCTGGTCCGGTCGGGTGTCGGCAAGTTCTTCGTCGAGCTGCCGTACGCGCTGCTCGGCCGCAGCCCGGGGGGAGCCGGAAAGGTGGCCGTGCTGGCCAGTGCGCTGCTGGGGTCGGTGACCGGGAGCCCGACGGCGAACACCGTGGCGACGGGTACCTTCACCATTCCGTTGATGAAGCGGACCGGCTATGCGCCTCACGTGGCGGCCGCCATCGAGACCTCCGCCTCGACGGGCGGTCAGTTCCTCCCGCCGGTGATGGGTGCGGCGGCTTTCTTCATGGTGGAGTTCACGGGCATTCCCTACATCGAGGTGGTGAAGCTCGCGGCCGTGCCCGCGTTGATCTACTTCATCGCCGTACTCGCGATGGTTCACTTTCAGGCTGCACGTGAGCAGCTGCGGGACCCGGAGGCGGCGGATTTGCCCGACTGGCGCGGCCTCCTGTGGAGCGGCTGGTACCTGGCCTTGCCGCTCGTGGTGTTGCTGGCGCAGCTCGTACGCGGCTACAGCCCAGGCGTTGCGGCATTCTGGGGCATCGTGACGGCTGTCATCGTGAGCTGGATGCGCGCCAGTACCCGTATGGGGGTAAAGAAGATCTACGAGACGCTGATCGATGGCGCCCGGAACACGCTGATGATTGCGTCGGTGGCGGGCAGCATCGGGATCATCGTCGGGGTCATCGGACTGACGGGGCTCGGCCTGACCTTCTCATCGGCCATGCTGTCGATGACGGGCGAGTCCTTGCTCCTGACGATGATCATGGTGGCCTTCACGGCGTTGATTCTCGGTATTGGCGCACCGATCACGGCGACGTACGTCATCCTGGCGGTCCTGGTGCCGCCGGCGCTGGCGCGGCTCGGCGTGTCGACTGCCGCATCGCACCTGTCGCTGATCTGGTACAGCCAGCTGTCCAGCATCACGCCGCCCGTGTGTCTGGTGGCGTACGCGGCGGCCGCCATCGCGGAAGCCGACCCGTTTCGAACCGCGTTCCATGCCCTGAAGTTCGGCTCGTTCCTGATCGTGATGCCGTTCCTGTTCGTCTACACGCCACTACTCTTGGAAGCGGAACCGTGGGTCAATGTGCTCACGATCGCGACGGCGACGATGGCCGCTGTCACCTTCGCGGCGACCCTTCAGGGATACTTCTACCGAAGGAACACGCGACTGGAAGGGCTCATCCTCGGGGCCGGTACCCTGTCGTTGTTAACCGCCGTCCCCCTGGTGAACGCCGTGGGGCTGGCCCTGGTCGCCGGCGTGTACGGATGGCAACGCCTTCCGCGTAACTAGAGGCGGTTTCACAACCTCGTCGCGGGTGGCGCGTGTAGCGTCGCCGGCGTGGTGATGTGCGTAGAAAAACCCGTTCATCACGAACGGCACGGATCGAGGGCGGGCCCATGGGTTTGTTCGGAGCCACATGGCCACGCCGGCAAGTAACACTAGGGAAGTTAGGGACTTCTACTTGTTGCACATCGTGCGCGCCATCTCGAAGACATCGCGCTCGGTCGGCACCGTCACGTCCTCCAGGGCGGGCGAGAACGGAATCGGCACGTGCAGGGCCCCGATCCGGCGGACGGGGCCGTCGAGATCGTAGAAAGCGCCCTCGGCAATGACCGACGCGATCTCGCCGGTCACGCCGTACCGGAAGGACCCCTCGTCGATGACGATGGCGCGCGACGTCTTCTTTGCCGACTCGACCAGCGTCTTTTCATCGAGCGGCCAGGTCGTGCGCGGATCCACGACTTCGGCGCTGACGCCGATCTCCTCGAGCATCGCGGCGGCTCCGAGCGCCACCTGCACCATGCTGCTCGTGCCGACGAGTGTGATGTCCCGTCCCTCGCGCTTGATATCCGCCACGCCAAACGGGACCGTGTACTCCTCGTCCGGCACCGGACCTTTCACCTTCGTGTAGCTGATCTTGTCTTCGAAAAAGACCACCGGGTTGTCGTCGCGAATGGCGGTCTTGAGCAGCCCCTTGGCGTCGTAGGGCGTCGAGGGGATCGCCACCTTCAGTCCAGGCACGTGGCTCGGCCACGCGTGCAGCGACTGTGAGTGCTGCGCCGCCGACCGCCGCGTGGCGCCCATAGTCGCGCGAACGACGAGCGGCACCTTCCACGCCCCGCCCGACATGTAGTGCACCTTCGCCGCCTGGTTGACGACCTGATCCATCACAAGCGCGAGGAAGTCGCCGAACATGATGTCGACGACCGGACGCAGCCCGGTCATCGCGGCGCCGACGCCCAGACCGGTGAATCCCGGCTCGGAGATCGGTGTGTCGATGATGCGCTCCTTGCCGAATTCATCGACGAGCCCCTTGAGGACCTTGAACGCCGTGCCCGCCTCCGCGACATCCTCGCCAAACAGCACGATCCGCGGATCACGGCGCATTTCCTCCGCCAGCGCCTCACGGATCGCGTCGCCGAAACTGATCTCACGCACGGTGACGGCCGCGTCAGGCATAGACGTCATCTTCCACTTTCGACGGATCCGGATAGGGCGCGTTGACCGCAAACTCCATCGCCGTGTCCATCTCCGCCGCCAGCTCCGCCTGCATCTTGTCGAGCCTGGCTCGATCCGCCAGGCCCTCGGTGACGAGCCACTCGGCGTGCAGTGCGATCGGGTCGCGCTCCGACATCCACTGCTGCTCCTCCGCCTTCGGCCGGTAGTACTCGCGCGCGACGTCGCCCACGTGATGGCCGCGGTAGCGGTACGTGTGGAGCAGCAGGAAGCCGGGGCCTTCGCCGCGGCGCGCCCGATCGACAAGCTTAGCCGCCGCCGCATGCACGGCGCGCACGTCCTGGCCGTCAACCGATTCAGCGGCGAGGCCAAAGGCCGCCGGACGCGCCAGCATGTCGCCCGCGGTCGTTTCGGAGCAGTGCGTGTATTCGTTGTAGAGGTTGTTCTCGCAGGCGTAGATCACCGGGAGCTTCCAGAGCTGGGCGAGGTTCATCTCTTCGTACAGCACGCCCTGGCCCAACGCGCCCTCCCCGAAAAAGCAGACCGCCACCTGCTGGGTGCCGAGATACTTCGACGAAAACGCCGCGCCAGTCGCGATCCCCGCCCCTCCGCCGACAATGGCGTTCGCCCCGAGATTCCCGGTGGCCGGATCGGCGATGTGCATCGATCCGCCCTTTCCCTTGCAGTAGCCCGCTTCCTTGCCCAGCAGCTCGGCAAACATCAGGGGCGGGGACGCACCCTTCGCGAGACAGTGTCCGTGACCACGATGCGTGCTCGTGATGTAGTCGTCCCGGTTAAGTGCCTCGCACACACCGACAGCCACCGCCTCTTCCCCTATATACAAGTGCGCGAGCCCGGGCATCAGGGCGCGGGTATACAGATCGTTGACCCGTTCCTCGAACAGACGGATCGCCACCATCTGGCTGTACATGCGTAGGAGCTTGCCGGCATCGACGCCGGCAGCGGTCTGCGAGGTCGCGGGGTTCGCCATACCGATCAACAATATCGCGTAAGTGTCCCCAATGCAGCACCTGTCGGAGGAGCCGGCCGGCCCCTCACTCGCCGGCCTCGGCCTGCGCCTCTCGGACTGGTTCGAACGCTGGTTCCCTGACGCCTTCGCGCTCGCCCTGGCCGCGTGCGCCATCGTCTTCGCCGCAAGCCTCGCCTCCGGCGCCTCGTCGGTAGAGGCCGCGCAGTGGTTCGGCGCGGGGTTCTGGGATCTGGTCGCCTTCACGATGCAGATCACGATGATCATCGTCACCGGCTACGCCGTGGCGGTGTCGCCGCCGGTCTATGCCGTGATCCGGCGGATGGCCGTCGTGCCCCGGAACGGAAAGAGCGCCGTTACGTTCGTCGCCCTGTTCTCGATGCTGTCGTCGCTGGTGTCCTGGAGCTTCAGCTTGATCTTCAGCGGGCTCCTGGCACGCGAGGTTGCATATCGCGTGACCGGCGCCGATTACCGCGCCCTGGGCGCCGCGGCGTACCTGGGGATCGGCAGCGTGTGGGCGCTGGGCCTCTCGTCGTCGGCCGCGCTGATCATGGCGGCGCCGGCCTCGCTGCCAGATTCGATCGAGCGAATCAGCGGCGTGATTCCCCTCGGACAGACGCTCGGCCTGTGGCAAAGCCTGCTCATGGCCGGTGTGCTCGTCGCCGTGTCGATGTTCATCGCGCACCGCTCGGCGCCGGGAGGCGCGCAGGCACGGAGCATGGCGCAGATGGGCGTGACGTACGCGCCGCCGCCCGCCAGGATCGGCAGACCTGAAAAGCCGGGAGAATGGCTCGAGTACAGCCCGCTGCTCACGATCTTCGTCTCCGGGCTCGGCATCGTCTATCTGGTCCGTGAAGTCTCCACGTTTGGCGCCAGCGTCGCCCTCGAACTCAACCACTACGTCTTTGCGTTCCTGATCGCGGGGCTGCTCCTGCACTGGAGGCCACGCTCGTTCGTGCAGGCCGTAACGGCCGCGGTGCCGTCGGTGGCGGGGGTCCTGGTCCAGTACCCGCTCTACGGCGGCATGGTCCGGATCATGACCGAGTCGGGGCTGGCCGAGCGCATGGCGCAGTTCTTCGTGGCGGTCTCCAACGAGCACACTTTTCCCGTGCTGGTCGGGGTCTACTCGGCGTTTCTCGGCCTGTTCGTGCCGTCGGCGGGGGGCAAGTGGCTGATCGAAGCGCCCTACGTCCTGGGCGCCGCCCAGACGCTCGGCATGCATCTGGGCTGGGTGGTGCAGACCTACAACGCGAGCGAAGCGCTCGCCAACCTCATCCACCCATTCTGGATGCTGCCGCTCATCGGCATCCTGGGGCTCAAGGCGCGCGACATCGTGGGGTACACAACGCTGCAGTTCGTCGTGCACGTCCCGGTCGTGCTCTTTCTCGTCTGGATCCTGAACTACACGTTCTAGGCGGGCCGCGCAGGCTCACCAGCCGACGCGCCTGTGCCAGGCCTCCAGTCCTACGGGACCGCGCGGAGCGGCGGACCGACGACGTGGTCCATGTTGGCGTCAGCGCGTGGGCTGAACTTCTGCGCCCGTCCGTTGTTGACCTCCGCGAGGTACAGATTACCTTCCTGGTCCACGCTCATCCCGTGGACGTTCCATATCGCACCGGGCCACTGCCCCTGGCTGCCCCAGGAGTAGAGGTAACGGCCCTCCATGTCGTACTGCACGAGCTTCGACGTGGCGTTGTCGGCGATCCACACATGCCTGTCGGCCGACGCGTACAGCACCTGCGGCGTGGACGGCCCGCCGGTGCCGAACTGATCGAGGAACGTGCCGTTCTCGTCGAAGATCTGGATACGTCTGTTCGACCGGTCGGTCACGTACACCCGCCGCGTTTCCGGATCGACAGCCACGCCGTGCACCGCGTCGAACGTGCCTGGTCTCGTGTCGTTCGGCGGATCGCCCGCCTCGCCCCACGCCATCAGGAACGTGCCGTCGCTGTCGAACTTCACGACGCGTGTGTTGGCATAGCCGTCGGCTACATAGAGCGTGCTGTCGGGCAGCCAGGCAAGAAACGTCGGCCGGTTGAAATGCCTCTCGTCGTCGCCGGGCTCGCCGCGAACCCCGAGCGTCTGGACGAGCTCCGAGCCATCGTTGGTGAACTTGTAGACGGCGTGCTGCCGATCGTCGACGACCCAGACGTGCCGCTCCGGATCGTAGGGGTTGATCGCGACCGAGTGCGGACGCCGGAAGATGGAATCCCACTGGGTCCACTCTTCCGTGATGTCGCCCTCCGCGTCGACCACGACGAGGATGTGCTCCCAGCGCGCGTCGACGCCGAGCGTGCCCTGCCAGCCGCTCCATCCGTCGGGGCCCGAGTTGCCCGGGCTGCTGAGCGGGCCCACCGACGCATTGCGAAAGGGGGTCTGCGACACGGGAAAAGCGATGCTCGGTCCAAGCTCCGGGTAGGGAACCGTCGCCGGCCGCTCCACGACCGGCAGCTCGCCGCGCATCAAGAGGAAGACCCGGTCGGCACTCTCGGCAAAGAGCCCCTGCATCGCCCCCCATGTCCACTCGTCGTGACCGGGCAGTTGCGACAGCGGCTTCGGCCAGTTTTCGACGACCGCGTACGGACCCGTCTGGTCCTGGCCGCCCCTCTGCCCGGCCGACGCCGGACCCGGAGCGGCTGTGGTTTGGCCGTCCGGAGGGGCCTGCCCGCAGCCAACCAGCAGCCCGACCGCGATACCGATCGCGGCCGCTTTCAACACCGACACGTTTGTCCGAATGCTCATCGCCGGATCCTCCGCCCGAAGTCCTGAAGGCCTCCGCCTACCTATTCAGGTGGTGGCTCGCTTGCTGATGGTCGCTCGCCTGCCGGTGTTGCCTCTTCTGTTGGTGGTTGCGCGCCTGCCGCGGGTCGCGCGCCACCTTCCTTGACGACGTGCACGGTGAGCGCAGCCGTGACCTCCCGGTGCAGCTTGAGCGGCACGTCGTGGTCGCCGATCGCCTTGATCGACTCCGGAAGGATCAGCTTCCGCCGGTCCACCTCGAAGCCCTTCTCCTTCAGCAAGTCGACGATATCTGCCGCGGCGACCGACCCGTACAGCTGATCGGCGTCGCCGACGCGGCGGGCAATCGTCAGGTCGACCAGAGCCAAGCGCGCCGCCAGCGCCTCGGCCTGGCCCTTTTCCTGCGCCTCACGCGCCTCGACGATGCGGCGCTCGCGCTCAACGTGCTTCCGGTTACCTGGCGTCGCCGGCAACGCCAGCTTGCGGGGCAGCAGATAGTTGCGGGCGTAGCCCGGGGCGACCTTCACGATCTCGCCGCGCTCGCCCAGGTTCTCGACGTGCTCTCTCAGAATGATTTCCATGGCTATTCCGACGTGTACGGGATGAGCGCCAGCTGGCGCGCACGCATGATGGCGATACGCAGCTTGCGCTGGTGCAGCGCGCAGGTGCCCGAGATGCGACGTGGAAGAATCTTCGCGCGTTCAGGTACGAACGGCATCAACAGCCTGGTGTCCTTGTAGTTGATGTCGTCGATCTTGTCCGCGCAGAACTTGCAGACCTTCCGCCGCCGGAACATCGGGCGGCGCTGCTGGCCGTCCTTCTCCTGCTGAGTCTGGCCCGCCCGGCCGCGGCCGCCGCCCGCTTTGCCTCCTCCGAACGTTTTTCTCCCGTTCATCGACGATCCTCCCTCATATCGAACCGATCGTCCCGATCGTCGTCCTGCTCGCCCCGCTGCCCTTCTCCCGGCTGCCGCTCCGGCGGCAGGCCACGCGCGGTGCGGCGGCGGCTTGATACGTCGCCGCGCTTGGTCCGAGTGCGCTCGATGACCTTCTGATCCTCGTCGACCCGCACGATGAGATGGCGAATCACGAGATCAGACACCTTCAGGCGCCGGTCGATTTCCTTCAGCAGCTCGCCCGAGCCATTGATCGACTCCAGCACGTAGGTCGCTTCCTTGTACCGGCCGATGTCGTAGGCGAGCCTCTTGCGGCCCCAGTTGTCGGTTTTTTCGAGCTGACCGCCCAACCGCTGAACGATGCCGTCGACCTGCGTGTGCAGGTCCGCCACCTGTTCGTCGCTCGCGTCGGGCGAGACGAGGTAGACGAGTTCGTACTTCCTGTTCATAAGTCTCCTTCTGGACTATGGCTGCCAGCGTTTCTGGCGAGCGCTCCGCGCTCGCTGACAGCAAGGAGTTAATCGCGGTCCGGACCCGTGGCATCCGGGTTGTACGCGTTCATCACCTTTTCGATGCCCTCCACGGCGAACATCTCGGCGGCATCAGCCGCCAGGGTAATAAACCCTTCGAGCTCGGCGCGTTCGCCAGGCTCGAATGTCGCGAGCACGTGATCCGAGAGGTCCCGCTGCGGATCGCCACGCCCCACACCCAGCCGAAGCCGGGCAAACTCAGTGGTCCCAAGCCTCTCGATGATCGACTTGAGACCATTATGGCCGCCGCCCGACCCGCGCATCCGTGCGCGCAGTCGGCCGAACGGCAGCGCCGCCTCGTCCACCACCACCAGCAGATCGGCCGCGCCGATATCGTAGTACCGCATCAGCGCCGCCACGGCATCGCCGCTGCGGTTCATGAACGTCAGCGGCTTGGCGACGAGCAGCGGCTCGGATCCGTATCGCTTCGCGACGAAGGTCTCGGGTACCTGAGAAGGTGCCATTCCCAGCACCAGTTGGTGCCGACGCGCGACCTCGTCGACGACCAGGAAGCCGACGTTGTGCCGCGTGTCCCGATACTCTCGCCCGGGGTTGCCCAATCCAACGATCAGCTTCACGTCGTTCGGGCGGACCAGAAGGCCCGCCGCTACTTCTTCGGAGCGGGCTCCTCGCCCTCCTTCTCCGTCTTGCCCTTCTTGATCACTTCGGGCTCCGCCTCTCCAGGCGCGACGACCGCCTCCGCCTCCGCTTCCGCGTCCGCCGTCGCCGCCTCCTCAGCCTTCGGCAGCACCACGTGGACCAGCATCGTCTCTGGCTCGTTCAGGATCTTCCACTTAGGGTTCTCCAGCAGATCGCGCAGCCGGACCGACTGGTTGAGCATCAGCTCGGTCACGTCGACGTCGATGCGCTCAGGGATGTCGGTCGGTAGGCACTCGACCTGGACCTCGCGCGTGATGAAGTCGATCATGCCGCCCTCCAGCTTGACGCCCTTCGCCTCGCCCTTGATGTTAATCGGCACCGTGACGGTGATCTCGCGGTCCATCGCGAGCTGATAGAAGTCGGCGTGCAGCAGCTCATGCGTAACCGGGTCGAGCTGGTACTCCTTCACCATCACGCGGGACTCGCCGCCCTCCAGCTTCAGGTTGATGAGTGTGTTGGCTCCGGCCTCCGAGTGGAGGATGCGTAGCAACTTCTTCGGGTCCACGGCAACCGGCACGCCTTCGGGCGCCTTCCCTTTCTTGCGCGCGCCGTAGACGACGGCAGGGATGTGGCCTCCCACGCGCAGGCGCCGCGCTTCGTTCTTGCCCCTGCCGTTCCGCTTCACGACATCGAGAGTTGCGTCCATAACCGTTCCTCGTTGGCGGAGACCTCGAGGTCTCCGGCCCGCTTACACGAACAATGAAGAGACCGAGGTCTCGTCGTGAATGTTCCTGATCGCCTGTCCCAGCAGCCGCGCCACCGAGAGCACGACGATCTTCTTGCACTGCTGCGCTTCAGCGCGCAGCGGAATCGTGTCGGTCACGATCAGCTGATCGATCGGCGCCTGCTCGATGCGTTCGATCGCCGGCCCGGACAACACGCCGTGAACCGCGCACGCGAGCACGCGCAGCGCGCCGGCCGTCTTCAGCGCCGTCGCCGCCTTCTGGATCGTGCCGCCGGTATCGATGAGGTCGTCCTGCACGATACAGGTCCGGCCCTCGACGGCGCCGATCACATTCATGACTTCCGCCGTGCCGTCCTCGGACCGCCGCTTGTCGACCACCGCCAGTTCCGCACCGAGCCGCTTGGCATACGCCCGGGCGCGTTCGGCGCCACCGGCATCCGGCGCCACGATCGTCAGCTTCGGGCTGTCCAGCTGCACCAGGTTCTCGATGATGACCGGCGCCGCGAACAGATGGTCCACCGGAATGTCGAAAAACCCCTGGATCTGCGCCTTGTGCAGATCCATCGTCAGCATCCGATTCGTGCCGGCGGCGCTGAGCAGGTTCGCCACGAGCTTGGCCGAAATCGGCACTCGGGGCTTGTCCTTGCGGTCCTGCCGGCCGTAGCCGTAGTAGGGCACCACCGCCGTGATTCGCGCCGCCGACGAGCGGCGGAACGCGTCGATCATCACCAGCAGCTCCATCAGGTGCTGGTCCACCGGATTGCTCGTCGGCTGGACGATGAATACGTCGGCTCCGCGAATGTTCTCGTCGATCTGGAACGAGACCTCGCTGTCGGGAAACCGCCGCAATCTCGCTTGACCGACCGGGATACCCAGAAAGCTCGCGATCTCCTTGGTCAGCGACGGATGCGCGCTGCCTGAAAATATCTTCAGATCGCCAAACCCGGTCGAAGTCAATCCGTCGCCGCTCAGGGGTCGTCTCATCTCGGTGGCTACGTCGCTCGGTTGTTCGGAGGCTGGTTGGGGCGGAAGGATTCGAACCTTCGAATACGGGATCCAAAGACCCGCGCCTTACCGCTTGGCCACGCCCCACCATGGCACCCCGCCGCGCGAGCGCGTCGGGGACTCCGCTACTGTCGAAGTGCCACTCGGAGCCCGTTCGCTTGGGTGGCGCGAACGCCAAGTGTAGTCGAGACTTAGCGTTGCGGGCAACCCCGCGTATCGCGCCATGCTAAGTGTTACCGGGCGTCCTATCGTCGCGCCACAACTCGGGTTACCCATCAGGGAGGATGGCGATGGGGAGAATCCGAGTGGGACCACAAGCAATTCGCGAGTATCTGGGACGGATGCGGGAACGCTACGCGCACGCGGCGCGGCCGACGAAGGGCCAGCTGTTGGATGAGGTGTGTGAGGTGACGGGCTATCACCGCAAGGCGGTGATTCGGTCGCTGCGTCGGCCGGAGCGACCGCGGCGACGACGCCGCGGGGGCCCGCCGGTCCGCTATGGACCGGTGGTCGTGGGCACGTTGCGGCGAATCTGGGAGGCCGCCGGATACCCGTGGTCTCTGCGGCTGCAGGCCTTGCTGCCCACGTGGCTGCCGTGGGCATGTCGGCGGTGGCGGATCCCCCGCGAGGTTGTCGAGAAGCTCCGGTCGATGAGCCCGCGGCAGATGGATCGGTGCCTGCGGGCCTTCAAGAGCGAGCTGCGGACGCGGCAGTACGGCCGGACGAAGCCTGGGACGCTCCTCAAGCATCAGATTCCGCTGAAGACGGACCGCTGGGACGTGCAGGAGCCGGGCTTTACCGAGATCGATCTCGTGGCGCATTCGGGCGATCGCGCTGCCGGCGACTTCATTTATTCACTGAATGTGACCGATATCCTCACGACCTGGGTGGAAACGCGGGCGGTGATGGGCAAGAGTCAGCACCACGTCCAGGAAGGCTTGGAGTACTTGCGCCAAGCCATGCCCTTTCGGTTGCGCGGGATCGATTCGGACAACGGCTCCGAGTTCATCAATCACCATCTCCGCCGCTATTGCACGCACCATGACATCCAATTCACTCGCGGGCGCCCGTACAAGAAGGACGATAACGCGCACATCGAGCAGAAGAATTGGACGCACGTGCGGAAGCTGCTGGGCTACGTGCGGTATGACTCGGCGCCGGCGCTCACCGCGATCAATGGGCTCTACGAGGAGCTGCGCCTGCTGCAGAACCTGTTTCTCCCCTCGGTGACGCTGGTCGAGAAGCGCCGCGTCGGCGCCCGCCTCCGTCGCCGCTATGACGCGCCGCGGACGCCGCTCGAGCGCGTGGAGGCGTGTGCCGAAGCCGCCCCGGCGCAGGTCCGGGCGCTGAGACAGCTCCGCGCGCGTCTCGATCCGTTCATCCTGGCGCAGCGGATCGACCAAGGGCTGGCCGGCGTCTACCGCCTCGCCAACCAGCGGGTCAGTCCTGCGGCGCCGGCGAAAAATCCGCGCGGGGACGCTGCCCGACCTGTGGACGCGAAAAACGCGCCCACCAGGGCGTTGGAAACCCGCACAAAACGCGGCTTCCCACAGCGCCCACACGCCTTGTTCTCAACACAGATTCCGGTAACCCAAGTTACGGCGCGACGATGCACCGCTCGGTAACACCTAGTTATGGCTCGACAGGCCCCGAAAAGACCGCGGAGGCTCTGAGACGGAGGCCTTGAGAAGGGGGTTATGCGGTCTGCTTCTCCGTTGCCGCGCGCGGCCGGGGCGTGCGCGCCAGCCTGCCGCCACGGACCGGAACCGGTCGGCTGCGTCGCGCGTACTCGCCGCGGCCGAGAGATTCGGTCAGGAGCACCCGCCAGCCCGACCCGGACAGGCGGTCGGACGCGGCGAGGGCCTCGCGACGCTTCTGAAACAGTCCGAACACCGCCGACCCGCTTCCCGACATCGCGGCCGCTGCGGCGCCCGCCCTGCCCAGCGCCGCCTTCATCTGATCGATTTCCGGATGGTGACGGGCAATCGCAGCCTCGAGGTCGTTGATCATCTGGGCCGCCCTCGACGGCCAGGGACCCGGCACGTGCTGCGGTTCGCGCGCGAGCGCACCCCGCCCCAGGTCACGCTCCGCGTCATACCAATCGTACGCCTCGCGGCTCGAGACGCCAAAACCTGGCACCAGCAGCAACACCCAGTGCCGCGGCAGATCAGCCAGCGGGTAAATCTCATCGCCGCGCCCGAGGCCGAGCGCCGTGCCACCCGCCAGGAAGAACGGCACGTCGGCGCCCAGCGTCGCCGCGACATCGGTCAGCTGGGCCGGGCGTACCGGGACGCGCCAGACGCGCGCGAGCGCGACGAGCGTCGCGGCCGCATCCGCGCTGCCACCTCCAAGGCCAGCCTGCAGCGGAATCTGCTTGTCGAGCCGCACCCCGACGTCGCGGACCGGACCGCCGCGCCGCAACGAGCGCCAGAGCGCTTCGGCGGCTCGCCAGATGAGATTCGAACCGTCGAGCGGCACGCCGGCGGCGGCGCACTCGATGGCAAACGGACCTTCGCGCGGCACGCACGTAATCGTGTCGTGCACCGAAATCGCCTGAAAGACGGTGCGGAGCTCGTGAAACCGGTCGGCCCGAATCCCGAGCACCCGGAGATCGAGGTTGATCTTGGCGTACGCGCGAACGGTGACGGGGACTGGCCTACTGTGCACTGAGCGGCCCTGCTTCGAGAAGCTCCGCCATCGTGAGCGGGAGCGCGCCCGCCGGCACGTTCACCGTGAACGCGGCCGGATCAATCGTGATGTTCGCCTCGATCTGGGACAGGGCCGCAGTCAGTTCGACGTCGACCGCCGGGTCCAGGGAGCGAAGCCGCACGTCCCGCGGAAACCCGCCCTGCCAGGATGGATACTCGATCTGCCAGCCCGGCCGCCGCGCGGCGCGCGGCCGCCACCCGGCGCCCACCCGCTCCAGGTAGAGCGTGGCGTCGCCCGGCAGATCGATCGACGCCCATCCGCGCTGATGCAGGCGCCCGCCCATGGCGCGAGGCATCGACACGACACACCCTGTCAGGATGGCCTGCAGATCAGCGGGGGCCAGCGCCACCCCGGTAAGCGCTCCAAGGATGTCCTCCGCTCGCCCGTCGCGCAGCACCCGGTTGTCACGGGGCAGCAGAAGCGTGGCCCCGTCGCCACCGCCAGCCAAGATGAACCCCGGCGCGCCGAACGGTGCCACGCCTTCGAGCCGCAGCGAACCGGGACGCTCGAAGCCGGCGATGGCGCGCCCGCGAAGCGTTCGCCCACCCGCTCGGCCCGAGAGCGACAGTTCGGCGGTCAAGGTACGCACGCCGGCGCAGGCCGCCGTTGCCTGGCGATGTATCTGCGCGAAATCTGGAAGAGGATTCCCCGGGTCGGTTGGAAGAGTCAGCAGCCGCGGCGCGCAGCCTGAGGCGAACACGCAAAAACCAAAAACCCAAAACCCAAGACCCAACGAACGAGACCTTTCCGGTTGGGATTCGGAATTTGCGATTTGGGATGTCGTCATCGACTAGCGCGGTATCTTGCTCCTGGCGTCCTGCACTTTCTGTTCGACCGCACGCCGGTCGATACCGCCCTCGCCCGCGAGAGCCCGTGTCCACGCCGCAATGGCATCGAGCCAGCGGCTCTGCCCCGCCAGCGCATCACCTAGGTGATCCTGCACGACGGCGTTGCGCGGCAACTGCTCGGCGGCGGGCGACAGGTATTTCTCCGCTTCGCTGAAATCCCCGCGGCGGACGTGGGCCCAGCCGAGGCTATCGAGGTACGACGGATTGCCTGGCTCGGCGACGAGTGCGCGTTCGACGAGCCGAACGGCCTCATCGAGCGCCCGTCCCCGATTAGCGAGCAGGTAACCGAGATGGTTCAGCACCTGGGCGTCGGCCGGCTCCACTTCGAGATACCGTCGCAGCGTCCGCTCTGCCTCGCCGTCGCGGCCGGCATCGTTATAGAGATCCGCGAGCGCGAGCTGCGTGGCCACGTCCGTCGGGTATGCCCTCGCCGTCGGCTCGAGAATCATCAACGCCTGCGCAGGGTTCCCACTCTCGAAGACGGCGCGCGCCCGCATCCTCGGGAAGCGCAGGTCGTTCGGATGCTGCGCCTGCGCCTCCGCGGCAAAGACGGCCGCCTGCGCGAAATCCCGGTCGTTGAAGACCGCCGCGATCCGCCGGAACTTCAGCGCACGGCTCGTCGGCTCGGCGACCAGCGCGCGTGTGTAGTTCCGCGCCGCTTCCTCGAGCAGGCCCGCCCGCTCCTGGTACCGCGCGAGCGTCGACGCCACCCGCGGCTCGTCGTCGACGATGACCTCGAGGGTCGCGATCGCGTTCGCAATGGCGTCGGACGACGCGTACGCCCGCGCCAGCGACAGCCGCCCTTGCGCGGAGGTTGGGTTCTGGCTGACGACATCCAGGAATACTTCGACGGCCCTGGCGGACTCTCCCGTGCGCAGGTAGAGCCGCCCGAGCGAGTACTGAATCTGGATATCGATACCGAGGGCGGCTTCGCCCGTCGCCCGCTCGAGATGGGTGATCGCCTGCTGTGCGCGCGCCTCGACTCGTGCCCGCCGGGTCCGGGAGTTCATCCCGTTGACGTCGGCCGCATAGATCATCCCGAGGACGCGGTGCGCTTCCCGGTTGGCGTCATCGAGCCTGAGCGCCTCGAGCGCCTCCCGCTCCGCCTCGTCGCGCTGGTTGCGCCGAAGCTGGAACGACGCGATCTCCGCCCTGACCTCGGCCGACGCTGGATCCGCGGCGGCAGCGCGCTCGAGCGCCGCGAGCGCGCCTGTGTGATCGCCCTGCGCCTCGAGGTACCTCGCCATCAGGAACTGGAAGTAGGCGTCCTGGGTCTGGGCCACCGCCACGCCGCCCAGACACACCACCAACAGGCCCGCCACAGCGGATCGACGCAGGGCACGAGTGAGCGTGACTTCGTAAGCCATCCCGCTAATAGCAGATCTTAGCTCAATGTTATAGTTCGTGGGTCCGACCCTATCGTACCGCCACCCGGATGTGAGGCCCCTGACATGCCCGTCGACGCAGAACTGCTCGAGATTCTCGCGTGCCCGAACTGTAAGACGCCGGTCAAGCTGATCAAGGACGGCGCGGCGCTCAAGTGCGATCAATGCCACCGGGTGTATCCGATCAAGGACGACATCCCAGTGATGCTGATCGATGAGGCAACGATCGAACCCTAGCCGGTGAAGATTCCAGTTCCGGATGTAGGGACCGACCTTCAGGGCGATCGACGAGGGGCGCACTACGCATGAATGCCGTCACGATGAGCGCTGCCAGGCCGCACACGGCTCCTACCTTGGAACGGGTGACAGGGGGACTACTGCTCGGATTCGTGGCTGCCCTGCAGGTGTCGATCGCCCTGGCCCAGACCCTGCTCTGGCTCATGCTCCTCTCCTGGGTCGCGCTGCGCATCCAGGACCGAACGCGTCCGGCGGCGCCCCCGTTCTTCGTCGCGCTGCTGACCTACGGTGGGCTGACGCTCGTGTCGGCGGCGTTTTCCGTCGATCCGATGGGCAGTCTCATCGACAGCAGGCAGCTCGTGCTGCTGGCGATCGTCCCGGCCGTCTACGATCTCGCCCGCGGGTCCCGCGCCTCTACCATCGTCGACGTGATCATCTCCGTCGGCGCCGCGAGCGCCGTCTACGGCATCGTGCAGTACGGCCTGCTGCACTACGACAACCTGGGCCAACGCCCCCAAGGCACGCTCACCCACTACATGACCTACTCGGGCGTGCTGATGCTAGCGATCTGCGTGGCGACGTCGCGGCTGGTCTTCGGGTCGCGCGATCGCATCTGGCCGGCGCTCATCATGCCCGCGTTGGTCGTGGCGCTGGCGTTGACGTTCACGCGTAACGCCTGGATCGGCGCGTGTGTCGCCGTCGGGCTGCTCTTCGTGCTCAAGGATTTCAGGTTGACGGCGCTGTTGCCGGTGATCCTCGCCGCGCTCTTCATCCTGGCGCCGGACGGTCTGACCAACCGCCTGACGTCAACGTTCGACGCGCAGGATCCGGCGAATCAGGATCGGTTCGCGATGATCGAGATCGGCGCGCGGATCGTCGCAGACCGCCCACTCACCGGAGTCGGGCCGAACATGATTCCCCTCGTGTACGAGCGGTACCGCCCGGACTACGCCGTCAACGAGGTCAACCCGCACCTGCACAACGTGCCGCTGCAGATCGCCGCCGAGCGCGGCCTGCCGGCACTCGCGGCGTGGACCTGGTTCGTGGTGGCCCTGGTGGGCGCCCTGTTCCGCATGTTCCGGCAGGCCGGTCCGCTAACACCGACCGGCCGCACAGCGCCGGCTAGTCGAGAGCGCATGCTTGCGGCGGCCGCCCTGGCGTCTACAGCAGCCATGCTCGCTGCGGGGCTCTTCGAATACAACTTCGGCGACTCCGAATTCCTCATGCTCTTCCTCGTGCTGATCACGCTGCCGTTCGCAGCGGCACGCCACGACGATGCTGCCGCCACTCACACCTGAGCGGACGCAGGCCCTCGCGGCTGTTCTCGGCCGTACGCACGTCCTGGTCGTCGGCGACGCGATGCTCGACAAGTTCATCGCCGGTCGCGTCACCCGTCTCTCGCCTGAAGCGCCTGTACCCGTGGTCATGTTCGATCACGAGAGCCATGGGATCGGCGGCGCCGCCAACGTGGCCCATAACGCTACCGCCCTGGGCGCCCGCGCGACGCTCGTCGCGGTAGCCGGCCACGATGAGGCGGCGGCCACCCTCGCCAGCGCGTGTCGCGGCTTCGGTATCGCGCCGGTGCTCGTCGGCGACGCAGCACGGCCGACGACGACCAAGGTTCGCATTGTCACGGAGCGAAACCAGCAGGTTGCGCGTGTGGATTACGAGATGGACGCGGAAATCGCCGGCGACATCGAGCAGCGGGTTGCGTCGGCCGTGCAGCAACAGGCCGCCGACGCCTCCGCAATCGTGATCTCGGACTACCTGAAAGGGTGCGTGACGGCGAGTGTAGTGCGCGCCGCGGTGGCCGCGGCGAACGACCGGCGGATCCCGGTCCTCGTCGATCCGAAGATCCCGCATCTCGACTACTACGCGGGCGCTACCGTCATTACCCCGAATCACCACGAGGCCGAGATCGCGACCCACATGCGCGTGCGGACCGAAGACAACGCCCGCGACGCCGCGCGCCTGTTTCGTGAGCGATCGGCGTGCGGCGCCGTCCTGATGACGCGCGGCGACCAGGGCATCTGGCTGCTCGGCAGTGACGTGGAAGGATCGCTGCCGGCCGCGGCGCGCGAAGTCGCTGATGTGACGGGCGCCGGCGATACCGTGATCGCCGTCATGGCGCTGGCGCTCGCCGCCGGGGCGACGCTCGCCGAAGCGGCGCGGCTGGCCAACGAGGCCGCCGGCGTCGCTGTCGCTAGGTTCGGTCCTGCTGTCGTCAGCCCCGCCGAACTGCTCCGCGCGCTCGACGCATCAGCGAACGGCTGAGTCCGCTACCTGCCCGTACGAGCACTCAGAGAATATCCCGCAGCAGAAGGCCCGGACCCAGAGATCACTTGAGTTGCCCTGATCGCGGGTCCTGTCGCTAGGCTGGCGTGATGTCCGTGGATGTGAAATCGTCGCCCACGAACAAGAGGGAGTCTGACGCCACCGCGGCCACGGCGTAGGACAGGCAGTCGCCGAAGTTCAACCCGGCCTTGTGCCGGCCGCGGCCGAACCGTTCGAAGGCGCGCACGGCGGCGTGCCAATCCGATTCGCCGAACGGCACGACGGTCACCTGCAGCTCCTCGAGCAGGTCTTGCACGTCGGTCGCGGCGGGCCGGCCTCGCCGCGCCGATAGCACGATCTCCGTTTCCACAAGCGTGGGCGTACCCACGCGCACGACATCGGCCTCAAGGATGCGATCCACCACATCGAGGTGGCCGGGCTCCGCGAAGAGGATGGCGACGAGCGCAGACGAATCGAGCGTCATACCCCACCCGGGCCGAAGCCCAGCAACCGGTCCTCTTCCTCGCGCGTCAGGCGGCGGCCCAGTTGGTCTTTCGGAACGGTGGACCAGACCTTTCGCTCGAGAAACCGGAGCACGCGGCGGCGCCGTGCGTCGGCGGGCGCGCCCTTCAGGCGCTGGCGGCGCTCCTCGAGCGACCGCCGGATAGCCTCGGTCTTCGATTCGCCGGTCAGCCGCGCCACCTCGGCGGCAAGGCGTTCGACTTCGGGGTTCTTGAGGTTCAGGGCCACGGTTACACCATGGTATATCACACAGGGTGTAATGGTGCCACCCGTGCCTCCATGTCAGTGCCGGAAGTGGCGTCTGCCGGTGAACACCATGGCCAGGCCATGTGCGTCGGCGGCCTCGATGACTTCCGCGTCGCGCACGGACCCGCCCGGCTGAACGACGGCAGTCGCGCCCGCCGCGGCCACGGCGTCGAGGCCGTCGCGAAACGGGAAAAATGCGTCGGATGCGGCAACCGAGCCTCCGAGACCACTCGCCCCGAGGCTCTCGGCCTTCATGCGCGCCACCTTCACGGCATCCACGCGGCTCACCTGCCCGGCGCCGATCGCGAGCGTGCGATCGGCGGCTGCAAACATGACGGTGTTCGACTTCACATGCGCGCAGATGCGCCAGGCGAACCGTAGCGCCTGCCACTCCTCCGGCGTTGGCTGCCGTCGCGTCACCACCTTCAGGCCGTCGGCGCCCGGCCACGGCGTGTGCGCCTCGCGCACCACGTCGCGTGCCTGGACGAGCACGCCGCCGATGATCGAGCGCAGTTCGAGATCCTCGGCCGAGTCCCCGCGGTCGCGTCCGGCGTCGATAGCCGGCACCACCACGCGCAGGTTCGCCTTGGTTGCGAGGATGGCGCGGGCGTCTTCTTCGACGGACGGCGCCGTGACCGCCTCGATGAAGGTCGACACGATCGCGCGCGCGGTGTCGGCGTCTATCGGCCGATTGAGCCCGACGATCCCGCCAAAGGCCGCCACCGCATCGGCCTCGCGCGCCCGCACGTACGCGTCGGCGGCGCCGGCGCCGGTCGCGGCGCCGCATGGGTTGGTGTGCTTGATCACCACGGCGGCAGGCTCGCGGAACTCGTTCGCGACGCGCGCGGCGGCATCAAGATCGAGCAGGTTCGTGTACGACAGCGCCTTGCCCTGGAGCACGGTGAATCCGGGATGGGTGCCGAATCCCTGATAGAGCGCCGCCGGCTGGTGCGGATTCTCTCCGTACCGAAGATCGGACACCTTGCGAAGGTCGACGGGCAGCGCGTCCGGCAGCAGCGCGGGCGCGCGCCGGCCGAAGCCCTCGGGGCCTGCGATGGCCGTTTCGAGCGTGGAAGCGATCGCGGCGTCATAGCGGGCAGTGTGCGCGAACGCCTTGCGCGCAAGGCCGAAACGAAACTCGCGCGATGGCCCTTCGCTCCGATCGAGCTGCTCGATCACCTCCGTGTAGTCGATGGGCGAGACGACGACCAGGACGTCCCCAAAGTTCTTGGCCGCGGCGCGGACCAGACTGGGGCCGCCGATGTCAATCTCCTCGATCAACGCGTCAAACGGCGTGTCTGGGTTGGAGGCCGCCTTGACGAACGGATAGAGGTTCACCACGACGAGATCGATCAGCGTGATCCGCTGTGCGGCGGCCGCGGCCAGATCGTCCGCGTTGTCGCGTCGCGCGAGAATGCCGCCGTGGACGAGCGGGTGGAGCGTCTTGACGCGGCCGTCCATCATCTCGGGAAAGCCGGTGACGTCGGAGATGCCGATCGCGGCGAGGCCGGCGTCCCGGAGGACGCGGGCGGTACCGCCGGTGGAAACGAGATCGATGCCGCGGTGCGCAAGCGCCCGCGCGAAGTCGACGAGGCCGGTCTTATCGGAGACGCTCAGCAGGGCTCGGGGCATAGGTACACAGGGCCTACAGGAGTCCGGGGGGGAACGGATTCAGCGGGTTCACCGCGCTTGACACCTCTTTGGGGAGCCGCCTAGGATAGGCCTGCGTTAGGGGGGGCACCCTCAGCGCTGTAGTCGAGGCCGCGCAAGCACTCGCGGTCTTTTTTTGTGTCTCGAAGCTCGAGCTCAGAGCAAGCAGGGAAGAAGAACGATGCGTATTACAGGCAAGGTCAAGTGGTTCAATAACGCCAAGGGCTACGGGTTCATTGAACGAGAGGGCGGGAGCGACGTGTTCGTCCACTACTCCGCCATCGGTGGCAGCGGTTTCCGGTCCCTGGAGGAGGGTCAGGCAGTCGAATTCGAGATCGTCGATGGCCCGAAAGGGCCGCAAGCCGGGAACGTCAGCAAGCCCTAGAACCGCGACACAACCTGCCCGGCGCCGCCCGTCGGCGCCGGGCGCGCTTTCCCTGCCGTTCTCGCCGCTCACCCTTCCGATTCCTCGGCCCCGCGCGCCCGCCCTTCTTCCCTGGCCCTGAGGTTGCGGTCCCAGAGGTTAACAAACGTCATGAAGCGTGCCTGCAGTGTCGTGAAGCGAAAACGAGCGCCGTAATTGAGCGAAGGCATGCGGTCGAGACGCTTGACGAGGGCGGCCACACGGTTGCGCGTCTCCCACGGCGGGCGCCGTAGTCGCCCTCCGAAGAACATGTGGTATTCCGCCTCGAGGCGCTTCAGCTCGGCCTCGAGCAGCTCGACCTGGCGAGCGACGTCAACAGAAGGTTCGGCCACGCGGGATCATTCTGCCACACCGCCCTTTGCCACAGACGCGAAGGTCTCCGCCTACCGGCAACGGGAACACAATCAGAAAATCGTCGCGATCGACTCGGCGGCGAAGTCGAGGGCTCGCGTCGGCAAAATGCCAAGGTAGAAGATCACGACGATCGAGGCGACGAGCGCCGCCATCCCCACGCCCCCGACCCGCGCCGGCACTTGGAGCGAGGGTTCGCGGTCCGCCATGTACATCATCACGACCACGCGCAGGTAGAAGAAGACCGACACCACGCTCGTCAGCACGCCGATCACCGCCAGACCGTAGTAGCCGGCGCTCACGGCGGCGCTGAAGATGTACCACTTGCCGATGAACCCGGCGGTCGGCGGCAGCCCTCCCAGGGACAACAGACACACCGTCATCAGCGCGGCGAGGGCCGGCCGCGTGTGCCCGAGGCCGGTGAAATCACGCAACTCGTCGTTAGGGGCGTCGCGGGATCCGAGCAACGCAATCACGCCGAAGGCCGCGAGGTTGGTGACGGCGTACGCCAGCAGATAGAACAGGATGGCGGCCTTCCCCACCTGGTTGGCTGCTACCAGGCCCACGAGCAGGTAGCCGCCGTGGGCGATGCTCGAGTACGCCAGCATCCGCTTCACGTTGCTCTGTGCCACGCCCACGACCGTGCCCAGGGTCATCGTCGCCACGGCCAGCGCCCAGACCATCGGCGCCCAGTCGACGCTGAACGGCTCGAACGCCGACAGAAAGACGCGCGTAAATGCCGCAAACGCGGCCGCCTTGACGCCGGTGGACATGAAGCCGGTCACGACGGCCGGCGCGCCCTCATACGCATCGGGTGTCCACATGTGGAACGGGACCGCCGAGATCTTGAAGGCGAAGCCGACAAGGAGCAGGCCGACCGCAACAAGGATCAGCGGGTTGTCACTCATGGACTGCGCCGCGAGGTAGGCGCCAATGCGATCGAGGCGCGTGCTGCCGCTCAGCCCGTAGGTGAAGGCGATCCCGTAGAGGAAGAACGCGCTCGAGAACGCGCCGAGGAGAAAATACTTGAACGCGGCCTCTGTTCCGCGCGGATCATCGCGCCTGATCCCAGTCAGCACGTAGACGGCCAGTGACAGGATTTCGAGCGCGACGAATATCACCAGCAGATCATTCGCGGTCGCCATCATGATCATGCCGACCACGGCGAAGAGCACCAGCGCGTAGTACTCGCCCTTGGGCAGCCCGTCGCGGCGGACCACGACCGATGAGAACATGATCGTCAGGATGCCAACGATCACGAGCACCATGGTCACGAACAGGCCGAAGTTGTCGGCGACGATGACGCCAAAGCTCGTGGCGTTCTGGTTCCAGAGCAGCACCGTGGAGACGGCCGCGCCGATGAGGCCGACGATGCCGAGGCCGCCGAGCGGCATGCTCTCGTCTCTGGCGCGGAAGGCTTCCGCGGCCATGACGGCGAGAGCCGCCAGCACCACGCACAGCATCGGGACGACCGCGTCGAGGGAGGAATTGACCATCAGCGCGCGGCCCGCCCTGTGACTGCCGTCATCTGACCGTCCACCTCTACACTGCGATCCACCGGATTCTCCACCTGCAGCGTCTGCGTGGCCTGTACCCGCAACACGAGCGCTTCGACCGACGCTTCCATCGGCTTGAGGAACAGCGTCGGGAGAATCCCCATCACGAGCGCCATCGCGCACAGCGGCAGCACACCGGCCCACTCGCGGGGCTGAAGATCCGGCAGCGCGGCGTTCGCCTCAAGTGTGACCGGACCGTAGAACACCCGCTGGAACATCCACAGCATGTACACGGCCGAGAGGATGACGCCCAGGCCCGCAGCGACCACGAAGCCCGGCGCCCAGCGAAACGCGCCGAGCAGGATCAGGAACTCGCCGACGAACCCGTTCAAACCAGGGAGCCCGATCGAAGCGAGCGTGATGATCAGAAACGCCGCCGTGAAGCGCGGCATCACGGCCTTCAAGCCGCCGAACTCGGAGATCAGGCGTGTGTGACGCCGGTCCGACAGCATCCCCACCATGAGGAACAGACCGCCCGTACTGACGCCGTGCGCGAGCATCAGGTAGACCGCCCCCTGCACGCCCTGCGTGTTCATCGCGCAGATGCCCAGGACCACGAAGCCGAGGTGGCTGACCGACGAGTAGGCCACCAGCTTCTTCATGTCCGGCTGCACCATCGCGACCAGCGCGCCGTAGATGATCCCGATCACAGCCAGCAGCGCAAGCCACGGCGCGAAGTACACCGCCGCCTGTGGAAACAGCGGAAACGAAAAACGCAGCAGGCCGTAGGTCCCCATCTTCAGCAGCACCCCGGCCAGAATCACGGAGCCCGCGGTGGGCGCTTGCACGTGCGCATCGGGCAGCCAGGTGTGGAACGGGAACAGCGGCACCTTGATCGCGAACGCGACCGTGAATGCGAGGAAGAACCACATCTGGGTCTGTGGCGCGACGTCGAGGCTGTACAGCTCGAGGAGATCGAACGTGTAGCTCCCCGTGGCCGCGCTGTGGAGGTAGGCGAGGCCAAGGATGGCGACGAGCATCAGCACGCTTCCCGCCATCGTGTAGAGCATGAACTTGATGGCGGCGTAGACGCGCCGGTCGTAACCCCAGATTCCGATGAGGAAGTACATCGGGATGAGCATCGCGTCCCAGAACACGTAGAACAGGAACAGGTCGAGCGAAATGAAGACACCGATCATCGCCGCCTCGAGGGCGAGCATGAAGAGGGAGAACTCCTTCACCTTCCGATCGATCGAGCCCCAGGACGAGAGCAGCGCGATCGGCGTCAGAAATCCGGTGAGCACCACCAGCAAAAGGCTGATGCCGTCGATGCCCACGAAATAGTCGATGCCGAACCGAGGAATCCACGGGTACCGCTCGACAAACTGAAAATCGGCCGAGGCGGCATCGAAGCCCGCCCACAACCCCAGCGTCACGGCAAACGTCGCCAGGGCCACGCCGAGCGAGAGCCAGCGGATCATGCCATCACGGCGCCCATCCGCGTTGCCGATGAGCAGCATGACGAGCGCCCCGGCAAGCGGTACCAGCCAGGACAGCGTCAGCAACACGTCAACTCCCAGCTCGCAACTGCCAGCAGCCCGTGGTGAAAGTCCGGCGTCGCACCGAGACAAGTGAGGCACCTCGCGGACAAGGCGAGACGACTGAGCATACCGTCTGTATGCGAAGGAGGAGCAACGCAGGACACGAGGATGCCTCGCTTGTCGAATGCAGGCGGACTTTCACCACGGGCTGCTAGCTCCACAGGTAATAGCCCAGGATGACGACCACACCGATGAGCATCGAACCGGCGTACGTGCGCACTGAGCCGGTCTGCAGGAGGCGCAGGCCCGCCGCACTGCCCGCGACGATGGCGCCGGTCCCGTTGACTGCGCCGTCGATCACCCGTACGTCGAATCCGCGCCACAGTGCGTCCTGCGATCCAACCAGGATCGGCTGGACGACTGCGGCGTCATAGGCCTCGTCGACGTAGTACTTGTTCAGCAGCAGCCGATGCAGGCCGGGGTGACGCCTCGCCATCGAGGCGGCGATCTCCGGGCGTCGGAGCCAGATGAGGACCGCGATGGCGACCCCGGCCAGCGCGATCGCGATCGACACCCCCATCAACGTGAACTCGAGCGCCGCTTCTTCCTCGCCCATGACGGCCAGGCCCTCGACGACCGCACCGGACGCCGCAAAGGACGGTGCGAGCCACTCAGCAATCTGGTTCTCACCGCCAAGGGCGTGCGGGACGCCGACATAACCGGCCAGCACTGAGCCGAGCGCCAGCACGATCAGTACGAACGCCATCGCTGGCGGGGCGTCATGCGGGTGTGAAGGGGTGGCGTGCGAGGGCGCGTGCTGGGGCGCAGGCGCCGGCCCGTCGTGGCGCCGCTCGCCGTGAAACGTCAGGAAGACGAGGCGGAACATGTACGCGGCGGTCATCAGCGACGCGACCGCACCGATCAGCCAGAGCACGGTGTGCCCTTCGCGAAACGCCTCGTAGAGGATCTCGTCCTTGCTGAAAAACCCCGAGAGGAACGGCACGCCGGCGATCGCCAGCGCGCCGATCAGAAACGTCCAGTACGCGATCGGCAGGTGCCGCTTCAGCCCGCCCATGTTGCGGATGTCCTGCTCGCCGTGCAGCGCGTGGATCACGGCGCCCGAGCCGAGGAAGAGCAGCGCCTTGAAGAATGCGTGGGTGTACAGGTGGAAGATGCCGGCGCCAAACGCCCCGACGCCCATCGCCAGAAACATCAGGCCGAGCTGCGAGACCGTGGAGTACGCCAGCACACGCTTCATGTCGTTCTGCACGAGACCAATCGTCGCCGCCATCAACGCCGTCAACGCCCCGATCACCGCCACGATCATCAGCGTCCCAGGTGCGTGGCTGAAGAGCACCGCGTTCCGGCCGATCATGTACACGCCGGCGGTCACCATCGTGGCGGCGTGGATGAGCGCAGACACCGGCGTCGGGCCTTCCATCGCGTCCGGCAACCAGACGTGCAGCGGGATCTGCGCGGACTTGCCGGTCGCCCCGATGAACAGGAGCAGCGAGGCGATCGACAGCACGCCAAAGACGCCCGCCTCCGGCGGAATCGCCGCAACCGTGGCGGCGAGCTGCTGGAAGTCAAGCGTGCCGAAGCGCGCGAACAGGAGCAGCATCCCGAGGATGAAGGCGTAGTCGCCAATCCTGTTGACCACGAACGCCTTCTTGCCCGCGTCGACCGCCGACGGCTTCTTGAACCAGAACCCGATCAGCAGGTAGGAGCACAACCCGACGCCTTCCCAGCCGACGAACAGCACCAGGAAGTTGGCGCCGAGTACGAGCACGAGCATGAACGAGGCAAAGAGATTCAGGTACGAGAAGTAGCGGGCGTACTCGCTGTCCACCTCCTCGTGCATGTAGGCCGTCGAGTAGATGTGGATGAGCGATCCGATGCCGGTGATCACCAGAATCATCACGGCGGAGAGCGGATCGACCCGAAACGTCAGGTCGAGGACGAAGTCGCCGGACGCAATCCACGTATAGACCGTCTGCTCGATCGCGCGCTGCTCCACTGGGAGGCCGGCGAGCCCCCACACCGTCATCGCCGACACGGTGAACGAGGCCACCATGACGGCCGACGCCACGCTGCCAGAGATCGTCTTCGGCAGGCGGCGCCCGAACGACGCGTTGACCAGGAAGCCGAGCAGCGGGAAGAGAGGAATCAGCGCGAGCACGAGGAGTTCATCACCATTTCAGGGACGCGAAGGCGTCAGGATTCAACGACTCGCGATGCCGGTAGAGGCTGATCACGATCGCCAGGCCAACGGCAGCCTCCGCCGCCGCCACCGCCATCACGAAGAACACGATGATCTGTCCGTCGACGCTGCCCAGCTGGCGGCCAAACGCGACGAATGTCAGGTTGACCGCGTTCAGCATGATCTCGATCGACAGCAGAATCGTGATGAGATTTTGCCGCAGGAAAACGCCGGCCGTGCCGATGGCGAAGAGTACCGCCGACACGATCAGGTAGTGACTCAACGGGATCATGGCTAGTCGCCTTCCCGCCGTGCGAGCACGACAGCGCCCACCATGGCCACCAGGATCAGAATGGAGGTCGCTTCAAACGCGAAGACGTAGTCGGTGAAGAGCACCCGTCCGAGCATGCGCACCGAACTGACCGTCTCCGCGTCCCCCAGGGCGGCCACCGGCCCGCCGAGTCCACGTGCGCTCAGGAGCGCCCATGCGAGTTGTACGACGAGCAGCAGCGCCAGCAGCCCGCCGAACCTGACGACGGCCGGCTGACGGAGTGGATGCGACTGGTCCCACTCGGCGGCATTCTCCTTGGGCGCGTTCAGGAGCATGACGACAAAGAGGAAGAGCACCATGATGGCGCCGGCGTAAACAATGATCTGCGCCACGGCGACGAAGGGGGCATCGAGCTGCACGTACAGCCCCGCGAGTGCGCCGAACGACGCGATGAGCATCATGACGCTGTACATCGGGTTGCGCTGACCGACCACGAACGCCGAAGCGCCAATCGCGAGCCCGGATAACGCGTAGAAGATCAGCGTCTCAGACATTGAAATACAGCACCAGCGCTGCAGTCGCGATCAGGTTGATCACCGACGCAGGGAACAGCCACTTCCACCCGAACCGCATCAACTGGTCGTACCGGTAGCGCGGCACCGTCCAGCGCACCCAGATGTACGCAAACAGGATCAGGCCGACCTTCAGCAGAAACCAGATCCACCCGTACTCCGGCGGCAGGAACGGGCCGTGCCATCCGCCCAGGTACAGATCGGTCGCCACCGCCGCCATCGTCGTCATGTTGATGTATTCGGCCTGGGGAAACAGGGCGAACCGCACCGAGCTGTACTCGGTGTTGTAGCCGGCGACGAGTTCCTGCTCCGCCTCTGGAAAATCAAACGGCGCGCGGTTGGTTTCGGCGACTCCGGCAATCATGTAGATGATGAAGCCGACCGGCTGGAGGAAGACGTACCAGCTCGGGATGAATCCCAGCCAGGTGCCGCTCTGTCCATCGACGACTTCGCGAAGCGACAACGAGCCCGCGAGAAGAATCACGGCCGCCAGCGCCGTCGCGTAGGACAGCTCGTAGCTGATCATCTGCGCCGACGCGCGCAGCCCGCCGAGCAACGAGTACTTGCTGTTGGACGACCACCCGGCCAGGACGATGCCGTAGACACCCATCGACGTGATCGCAAAGACCACGAGGATGCCGACGTTGATATCGGCGACCCCCAGCTTCACCGGCTCGTCCAGCAGGCCGAACAGCGTCGTCTCGGCGCCCCACGGGACGGCGGCGAACGCCGCGAACGCCGCGGTAATCGACAGGACGGGGGCGAGCGTGAAGAGCCACTTGTCGGCCCCCTTGGGCCGCAGCTCCTCCTTCATCAGCAGCTTGATAATGTCGGCGAGCGGCTGCAGGAGCCCGTGCGGTCCGACGAGATACGGACCGTACCGCTGCTGCATGAACCCCATGATCTTTCGCTCGGCGAGCACCAGGATCGCCGACGCGTTGATCAGCATGAAGAACGTGAGCCCGATGATCCCGAGCTGGACGAAAAATATCAGTTCCATCTGTCTCAACCACGAAGGTCACGAAGATCACGAATTCCGATAACCAGTATTCGTGTCCTTCGAGACCTTCGTGTTCTTCGTGGTTCAGTCATCAATGCGCCCCAGCGAAGACCGGGCGTGTCGCGCGCCAGTCGGCAGGCAGCGTGCACCGGCCCTCGCGCACGTGGGCCTCGTACTCCGGGCGGAACAGCTCCATCGTCGACAGCACGGGCGTGGCCGCCGCATCGCCGAAGGCGCACAGCGTCTTGCCGACGATGTTGTTCGACACGCCGAACAGCAGATCCAGATCCTTGGGCTGCCCCTCCCCGGCCTCGAGCCGCGCGAGCAACTTGAAGAGCCAGTCGCACCCCTCGCGGCACGGCGTGCACTTGCCGCACGATTCATGACGGTAGAAGTGGAGCAGGTTCATCGCGAGCCAGACCATGCAGACCGAGTCGTTGAGGACAATCAGTCCGGCCGAGCCCAGCAGGGAGCCCGCCTTCTGGATGGAATCGAAACTCGCGGGCGTGTCGAGCTGATCGGGCAACAGCAGCGGCACGGACGAGCCGCCCGGGATGATCGCCTTGAGCGGACGATCGTCGAGCATCCCGCCGGCGTGGTCGTAAATCAGCTCGCGCAGCGTCGTCTGCATCGACGTCTCGTAGACGCCAGGCTTCTTCACGTGCCCGCTGATGCAGAACAGCTTCGGGCCGCCGTTCTTCTCGGGCCCGATACCCGTAAACCACTCCGGGCCGTTCAGCACGATGAGCGGCACGTTGCACAGCGTCTCGACGTTGTTGACCGCGGTGGGGCACTGATAGAGGCCGGCCACGGCCGGAAACGGCGGTTTGATCCGGGGCTGCGCGCGTTTGCCTTCGAGCGATTCGATGAGCGCCGTCTCCTCCCCTGCTTCATAGGTGCCCGCGCCGCGGTGCACGTAGACGTCGCAGTCGAATCCGCTCCCGAGAACGTTCTTGCCGAGATAGCCGGCCGCGTACGCCTTCTCGATCTCGGCTTCCAGGATTTCCTGGACGTGGTAGAACTCGCCCCGGATGTAGATGTAGACAACCTTGGCGCCGACGGCGTAGGCGGCGACCGCGCAGCCCTCGATCATCAAGTGCGGATTCCGCTCCATCAGCACATGGTCCTTGAACGTGCCGGGCTCGCTCTCGTCGGCGTTGCAGCAGATGTACTTCGGCTTCGGTGTGTCCTTGAGGACGAACTGCCACTTCAGGCCGGTCTGAAACCCGGCGCCTCCGCGGCCGCGCAATCCCGACGCCTTGACCTGATCGATGATGTCGTTCGGCTTGAGGGTCAGCGCCTTGCGCAGTCCCTCATAGCCGCGCTGATTCTTCAGGTAGAAATCGAGCGTGTACGAGTTCGGCTCGCCGATGTACTGCGTCAGAATCGGTTCGTAGGGCGTCACGATGTCGGCCCCACGGCCTTCTCCTTGCGCAGGTGGCAGCCGGTGAATGCCGCCCGCCCTCGCGCGCGGATGTCGTTCACGAACCGCTGCACCTCCTCTGGTGCGAGGCACTCGTGCCAGTCGTCGTTGACCATCACGACCGGCGCGCGGTCGCAGGCGCCCAGACATTCGACCTCGACCAGCGTGAACGTGCCGGTTGGATCCGTCTCTCCCGGCTTGATCCCGAGCGTGGCGCTCAGTTCCTCGGTCACGCGCTCGGCGCCGCGCAGCGCGCACGACAGCGTGCGGCAGACGTTCAGCACGTACGTGCCGACCGGCCTGGTGAAAAACATCGTGTAGTACGAGACGACCTCTTCCACTTCCGAGGCCGTGCAGCCGATCTGCTGTGCCACATGGCGCATCGCCGCCGCCGTGAGATACCCCTGCTGGCGTTGCGCGAGGTACAGCGCGTAGAGGATGGCCGACTTCCGCTGATCGGCCGGATAGCGCGCTACGTTGGCGTCGAACTTCGCCTGATGTTCCGGGGTGTACGTGAAGTCGCCGCCCGGCTCCGCCAGCTGCCGTTCCGATTTATGGAACTTCGCCGGCGCGTATTCCATCGTTGGATGAAAGCTCACCGGTCGCAGTCTCCCATCACGACATCGCTGGAGCCGATGACGGCTACCACGTCGGCAATGAGACCGCCCTGAACCAGCGTCGGTAGCGCCTGAATCGCCATGAAGGAAGGTGCCCGCATCTTGACGCGCCACGGGCGGTTCGTGCCGTTCGAGACGACATACGTCCCGTGCTCGCCGCGCGGCCCCTCCACCGGCACGTACGCGTCGCCGGCCGGAACCGTGAACCCCTCCGAGTAGATCAGGAAGTGCTGTATCAGCGCTTCCATTTCGGTGTAAACCTTGTCTTTTGGCGGCGGCACCACGCGCGTGTCGTCGCACGCCCACGCGCCCGACGGCGTGATCCGCTCGATCGCCTGCCGGCTGATCCTGACGCTCTCTCGCATCTCCCGCATGCGCACGCGGTATCGCGCGAACACGTCGCCTTCGGTCGCCGTCGGCACGTCGAAGTCGTAGGTCTCGTAGCCAGTGTACGGGAAGTACTTGCGCACGTCGTAGTCCGAGCCGGCGGCGCGCGCAATCGGTCCCACCAGGCCCCAGGCCAGCGCGTCCTCCTGCGAGACCACGCCGACACCTTCAGTGCGCCGCAGGAAAATGTCGTTCTTCGTCAGCAGCCCCTCGTACTCATCGAGCTTCTTGGGGAACCGGTCCAGGAACGCATTCACCGCCTCATGGAACCCGCGCGGCAAGTCCTCGCGGAGGCCTCCGATGCGGATATAGCTCGGGAAGAACCGGAAGCCAGCGAGCAGCTCGTTGATGTTCATGAGCAGCTCACGCTCGCGGATCGCGTAAAAGAGCATCGACACGGCGCCAAGTTCCAGCGAATGCGTGCCGAGCCAGATCAGATGGCTGGACAGGCGCTGCAACTCGGCGATGAGAACCCGGATGTCCCTGACGCGCGGCGGCATCTCGAGTCCGAGCAGCTTCTCGACGCTCAGCGCGTATGCCAGACTGTTCGACTGCGCGCCCAGGTAGTCCATCCGCTCCACGAGCGGGATGACCTGCTGCCACTTCTTCTGCTCAGCCGTCTTCTCGATGCCCGTGTGCAGGTAGCCGATGGTGGGACTCACCGATTGGATGACCTCGCCATCGAGCTCCAGCACCAGACGCAGCACGCCATGCGTGCTGGGATGCTGCGGCCCCATGTTCACCGTCATAGTTTCCGTGCGAAGTTCGGCCATCTTGCTTCTTGCTGGCTCTGGGCTCTAGGGCTCGGCAAAGGCCGGCAGCTCAAGGCCTATAGCCATCAGTGTGTTGTCCGCCTCACGCGGTCGCGCTCCAGGTTCGCCGTGAATTCCGCCTCGCTGACTTCGAGCGGCTCGTACGTCTGCGTCGCCTTCCGAATCTGCACCGGGTAGTCCTTACGCTGCGGATGGCCTTCCCAGTCCTCAGGCATCAGCAGACGGCGCAGGTCCGGATGGCCGTCGAAGATGATGCCGAACATGTCCCACACCTCCCGTTCGAGCCACCCTGCAGACGGCCACACGCCCTGCACCGTGGGCACGAAGCCCGTCTCGACCACACGCACCTTCAGGCGCAGCCGCTGGCGGCGTGACACCGACAGGAGGTGATAGACCACCTCGAAGCGAGGGTCCCTGGGCAGGTAGTCGGCGGCGGTCACCTCGAGCAGCACATCGAAGCGGAGGGAAGGGGCGTCGCGGAGCGCGGTGCACGTTTCCACGAGACGATCCGCGGGGACATAAATCGTCGCGAAATCGACACTCGCACCGGCCTCGTAGGCCGCGCCGGATACGAGTGGACTCAGTGCATCAATGACTGCCGGAGCATCCATCCGCAGGAATTCCGCTACGCGCGCGACCGCGCAATCTTCTGCTGAAGCTGCACGATGCCGTAAATGAGCGACTCGGGGCGAGGGGGGCAACCCGGGACGTAGACGTCCACCGGAACGACCTGATCGACACCCTGGACGATGGCATAGTTATCGAAGACGCCGCCGACCGATGCGCAGGCGCCCATGGAGATCACCCACTTCGGCTCGGGCATCTGGTCGTAGATACGGCGCATCGCCGGCGCCATCTTCCGAGAGAGGCGTCCCGCCACAATCATCAGGTCCGACTGGCGCGGGGAGCCGCGAAACACTTCGGCGCCGAAGCGCGCGATGTCGTAGCGGCTCGCCGCCATCGCCATCATTTCAATGGCGCAACACGCCAGCCCGAACTGCACCGGCCAGATCGCCGACTGGCGAGCCCACTGGACGATCCGCTCAACCGTGGTGGTGAGAATGGGAAGTTCAGGGTCGAGCCCGTGATCGTGTGTGTCGGAGTGGGCCATGCGTTACGCCGCCTTGTGATCCGCCTGGGGCCGCACACGCGTCGCCGGGCCCCAATCGAGCACACCCTTGCGCCAGACATAGAGGTAGCCGACCGACAGGATCAGGAAAAAGGTGACCAGCTGCACGAAGCCAACCCAGCCCAGGTCGCGCAGCGCGACCGCCCACGGGTAGAGAAAGGCGATCTCGATGTCGAACAGCAGAAAAATCATCGCCACAAGGTAGAACTTCACCGAGTGTCGCTCACGCGCGTCCCCCACCGCGGGCATGCCGCATTCGTAGGGCGCGAGTTTTTCGGGAGTCGGATTCTTCGGGCCCAGGAGGAGCGACAGGCCGATCATGACGCCGGCAAACCCTGCACCCAACGCGATCATGATGACTACGCCAAGCCAGCCGTCCATCTAAGCAGTCTCTCGTAGGTCAAAGGTCAAAGGGGTTAGTGCAGCGCTTGTGAAGAGTTTCTCAAACCAGTTCATGCTATAGAACCCCCGTGGAAAGGTCAATTCACGACGCCGTGCGCTACGCCCTATGAAACAGGATCAAGGGGTGCTACCGGTTCAGCGGAAAGTTCAGGGACCGCCCGTGACCTTCGGCGCCATCCCGGCCGGTCGCCTCGATGTCGTCCGCCGAGCGATGGCACGTGCGTGCCAGGCGGGTGCCCCGGCAGAGCTCATCGCCGACGCATCTCCCGAACGCCTCCTGCAGGCTGCCGACGTCATCGTGTCGTTGCCCTGGCCGTCGTCCGATGAGCCCCCGGCGCCGGCCCTGGCCGCGATGGCGGCGGGCAAACCGGTGATCGTGCTCGAAGGGGCAGCCGTCGCCGACTGGCCCGCCCTCGATCCTCAAACATGGCGACCCCGCGGCTTCACCTCGGACGAGCCGATCGTGGTATCCATCGATCCACGAGACGAAGAACACTCGCTCGTACTGGCGATCCGAAGGCTCTCCACCGACCCGACGTTGCGGGCTCAGCTGGGCGATGCGGCGTGCGACTGGTGGCGCACGCATGCGGGGCAGTCGAAACAACGACCAACAATTGTGTCGTAACAGGTATCGTCAGCTACATTTCAGCGTGAGACGGGTCGCCGAGCAGAACGGGGGCCCCGAATCGTGTAGGACGTCGGCGGCGCTCACGCCGCCTCCCACGGGTATCCGGATTCGGTCGTGAGCCGCCCGTCCTCGATCGGCGCACCCATCGAGAAGTGATAGAGGCTCTGCCACGCGTGTCCGGTCAGCCCGAGCGTCTCGTGGACCGGATCGTCGTAGAAGCAGCCGATGCCGGTCGCGCGCCCCCCGGCCGCTTCGGCTTCGAGATACAGCACCTGCCCGATCAGGCCGCATTCCCAGAACAATCGCCGGTAGAACCACTCGCCCCGCTCGCGCAGCGACGCCTCGAGGCGGGCGACCATCGCCAGGCTGAAGAACCCGTCGGCGGCAATCTCCTGATCGCACGACAGGCGATTGGCGATATGGCGGCAATCAATCGGCACCAGGAGAAACAACCCGCTCGACTCGTTCGAGCCATTCGGATCGTTCGGATCGTTCGCGGCCACCGGTTCCCACAGGAAGTCCGGCCGCATGGCCTCCTGCCATTCCGCGCGCGCCTCGTCGTCACGGAGATAGGCGTACACGCCCGGCACGAGACCGTGCACGCGGTGCACGAACAGCACGAGGTGCACCTGCGGCGGCCAGTCGATCGCGTCCCAGGGAGGCGCGGGCGGGCGCAGGCGGTCCAGCATGGAAAAGAACGCGGCGCGCTCCAGAACGCCGCGACCATCGAAGGCCAGGGCGCTGCGGCGCGACAACACGACAGAGCGGGCTCCCAGGCTTGCGAGCGAGCGAGGCTGCGGAGGCGCGAGGGTGTGGGGGTGCGAGGGTGCGAGGGAAGGCCCGGGCGGAGGCACCGCACCAGACGCCGACGCGCCATCCCGCCTCGCCGGTCCCGGATACCGTGTCGCCTGTGCGACCTCGTCGATGAGCGACCACTCCGTGCGGGCGGCGCTCAGGCAGTTCGCCGTGCCGCGCCAGGACCCGCGCGCCGCCGCCCCGACAAGAGGCGCCGGATCGCGCTTGAGCCAGCGCCTGGGATCGTCTGCGGTAACGACCGCCAGGCACTCAGGCTCTTCCCGCTCCGCGCCTGCGTAGTCCTCGTGGCGATCGAGCCCAAGCAGCGTCGACAGCTGCGCATCGGACCACCGTGGCAACAGCGCGAGGCGCCATCCGAGCAGGGCCGCGGCGAGCCGCAACGCGCCAATGGCGTGCCCGGCATCATGCTGGCAGTACCGGAACGCGCGCTCGCCGTACTTCCACGCCTCGCGCCAGTGGATGGACGTCAGCGCCACCAGGAAAGCCGTCCCGTCGTCATCGGTAGCGTCACCGGTAGCGTCATCGGCGGCGGCGGCGAAGACGGCCCGCTCTTCAAGCGCGTGGTCGCGGGCCGCGTAGTGGTACACGCGCCCCTCACGGACCAGGTACGTCTCGGTCGGGTGGAGATTGCCGCTCGACGGGTTGACGCGCAGCGCCCAGCGCGAGGCGCCGTACTGCTTCCACGCCGACAGCCCCATCGAGCAGCGCAGGAACTCGCCGATCGAGCGCTCGCCGACCGGCGCGGGCCTGGCGCTACCATCGAACAACGCTTCGTACGGCACTTTGTCTGCCAGCGCGCCGCGCGGCAGTTCGATGGTGGGCGCGTCGCCGTACCGCCGGAACGGGTCCGGCTGGGTCGCCCAGTCGAGATAACCGAGCGACCGCGCAAAGCGATTGAAATGATGCTTCGTCTGGTCGTGGTAGCGAAACGCGAACACCCAGCTACTTCGACAGCTGGGTGATCCGTCGATCGAGTTCCGCGATCGCCTCGCTGAGCTGCTGCTTTCGGGCCTGGTGCGTGGCTAGCTCCAGCTGGCGCTGCATCTCGGTTCGCGCCAGGCGGCACGACTCGCACTGGTGCGCGCGCTCGGGGTCGTCGCTTCTGGCGGTACTGCGCGCCTTCTTCTTTTCCTCTTCTCGTTCGTCCATACGCTCGGCGAGGCGGGATTCCGCGTCGACGAGCCCTTCTCCTGCATCACCCATGCTTCCGATTATACGGATCTCATATCGGATTGTGGCAAGTGCCCTGCCGCTGCACGCGTCGGCCCCCTGTTCGCGCCCAGGTTCGCCGAGTCCGAATCACCTCGCCCGAACGTGATATGCGCGGACGCGCCCGAGAAAGTCATCCCGGCCGGCGGTGTGCGTCAGCTCTTCCTCATCGGCCACCGGCAGGTCCGGCATGGCAGCGATGAGCACCTGCGCAAAGAGTCCGCGGCCGACGCGCTCCATATCTCCAGCCTGAACCGGCACGCCGTGGATGCCGCAGCTCGGCGATCGGGCCTTGAACACATAGCCGGAGAGCCCGAGCGGCACCAGTGCCTTCAGCCGCTCGTGCGCCCACGCCTGCATCCGGCCGGTCCAGTCTTCGCCGGTGCTGAGACCCACCAGCCGGACGCGTGCACCGGCCGACGGCACGCCGTGCGCGTGGGCCACGAGCCCAATCGGCTCGCGAGGCGTGCCCATCCCGATTTCGACCTCCGGGCAGACAGGCACCCACTCGACATGGCGGCTCAGCGTGTCGACGAGCACGGCATCCCGCTTGTGCGTCCCGTCGTAGCGGACTGCGTCGCCCAGTAGGCAGCGAGAGATGCCGACGCGGGGGCGCTCCATGAGTGCGAACATGATCGTTTATGATGTGCGCGGATGGCAACGCCGGCTTCCTTTGACATCACGTCCACTGTCGATCTCCAGGAGGTCGACAACGCGCTCAATCAGGCGCGCAAGGAAATTGCCCAGCGCTACGACTTCAAGGGCTCGAAGGCGTCCATCGACTTCGAGCCGGCGGAATCCAGGCTGGTGCTCGTTGCCGACGACGATTTCAAGCTGAACGCGCTCTGGGAGATCGTGCAGACGCGGCTCGTCCGTCGAAACGTCCCCACGAAGAACCTCACGCGCGGCGACGCGCAACCGGCCGCCAACAGCACGGTCCGCCAGGAGGTGGCACTGCAGCAGGGCATCACCTCCGAGACGGCGCGGGACATCGTGAAATTCATCAAGAACGCGAAGCTGCGGAAGGTACAGACCACGATCCAGGGGGATCAGCTCCGTATCACGTCACCGTCGAAGGATGAGCTGCAGGATGTCATGCGGCTGCTGCGCGAGCAGGATTTCGAGGTGGCGCTGCAGTTTGGCAACTATCGAGGGTAACGGGAGCTCGCTCCCGTTACCCTGGCCCCCTGCTCCTCTTTCGGCCGGCGCAGTCCTATGGACTCGGCTGACCTTGCCGGCGCTGCTGCATACGGTCCCTGCGCTCTTGCTCCCTGACCTCGCGCTCCGCCTGCATCTGCTGCAGCCGCTGCTGCTGCTCCGACGTCAACAGCGCGTAGATGTCACTTCGCAGGCGCGCCTGCTGAACCGCCAGGTCGGTCTGCGCCTCGGCAAGCGCCTGGGCGGCGGCCCGGACCTGCTGCTCGCTGAACGAAGGCGCTTCCATCGCCTGACGCTGCGCCTCCTCCGCGGCGTGGGCACGTTCAACGAGCGTGCGCGTCTGCTCACGATACTGCTCGGTGAGTTGACGCACCTGTTCACGCTGCGCGTCGGTCAAGTCCAGCGCGCGCAGCGCCAGACCCGCCCCCCGCCCGCCAGACGCTATACCCCTCCCGAGGCCTTGTCCGCGTCCGCGCTGCCCGCCGGGCCCGGGACCTTGCGCGGCCAACACTGTGCCACCCAGTAGTGTGTCGACCAGCGCAGTGTTGACCAGCGCTGTACCGCCCAGTGCAGTGCCGGCCAGTGCGGCCATGATCACGAATGCTCTCAACGTGGGGAGATGACTTTGTCGATCCATGGGTGCTACCTCCGTTTCTTCGAGCTATTGACAACGCGTAGCGGCAATCCGTCTGCCACGCTTCATGACCCACAATACGGACGGGTGACGGCGTTTTCATGACGCGACCGTGAAGATTTGGTGGCAGCGGAGGTTTCACGCCTGCCATCGTTTCTTCACATTCCTGCCACAGCCGCACCATCGAACCGGTGTGCAATGACAGTCATGCCTGTTCCATCGCCGACGGGTTACACTGACGCCTCCGAGCTGCCCGTGGAATCCGCCCGCACTCCTCGGCCAACGGTCCTCGTCGTGGAAGACGAGAGCCACATTCGCGAGCTCGTCTGCCTGCACCTCCGCCTGGAAAATCTGGCATGCGTGGAGGCCGCTGAAGGTGACACCGGACTCAGACTCGCCAGGGAGCAGCGATTCGACCTGGTGATTCTCGACCTGATGCTGCCAGGCCTGGACGGCGTGACAGTCTGTCGCGCCATCCGCAAGGAATCCAGAAACAGCGACGTGCCGATCCTGATGCTCACCGCCAGGCGGGAGGAATCAGACAAAGTCGTCGGTCTCGACAGCGGCGCCGATGACTATCTGACGAAGCCCTTCGGCGTGCGCGAACTCATGGCGCGGGTCCGAGCGCTGATGCGGCGCGGCGTGCCTGCCTCCCCGTCCCCCGCTGTCGATACGGGTCGCCCGATCGTCTACCAGCACATCGAGGTGGACCCCGCTCGCCACAAGGTCCTCGTTGGCGGCCGCGACGTGGAGCTGACAACGAACGAGTTTCAGCTCCTGTACGTGCTGCTGGCGAATGCCGGTATCGTCTTCAGCCGGGAGGCGTTGCTGAACAAGGTGTGGAAAGACGAGGCGTTCGTCACCGTCCGGAGCGTCGATACGCTCGTCAAGCGGCTGCGAAAGAAGATTGAAACCGCCCCTGCGGAACCGTCAGTGATCCTGACCGTGTGGGGCGCGGGATACAAGGCCGCGGATGTCTAGCCGAGGCGAAGCCTCGCTAGACACAGTGCTTACTGGCCCCGCCTCCGGCGGGGCGAGACGTCTCGAAGGCCACGGAGAAAGACTTGACTCATATGCAGAGAATCGCGGCCTTCAAGACGTCTAGTCCGACGTGGCACCGCAGCCTCTACTGGCGCATCGGGCTGGGGCTGTTCGCCTTCCTCGCGTTGATGCTGGCCGCGCATGGCGCGCTCTTCCTGTGGACCACCGATCGCATTGCCGGATCGATGCCGGCGACCAGCCCGCAGCGGCTGGCTGATCTCGTCGCATCCGACATCAGTACGGCGCTGGCCGAAGAGCCGGCACTTGACCTGCAGCAGTACGTCCGCGAGCACTACGGCAACGTGTTCCAGGCGTTCATCGTCGCCATGCGCGACGGGCGGATCGTCTCCAACCATGACGACCTGCCGCGGGCGCTGCAGGACGGACTTCGCGCCGAAGCGCAGCGGCGTCCGCTCTCTCCACGCCGCAGGGCTCTGGCGCGCGGGTTCGGACCAGGTAGAGGAATCCGGCCTCGCGAGGGCGCGACGCTGCCGGGAGAGCCCTCACCGCAAGACGCCCGCCTTCCTGGACGTAGAACGGAGCCGGGCGGCCGCGGCGTGGGTCTGGGGCGCGCGACCGGCGCTCGCGGTAACTTCTCGCCCATCGTGGTCGGCAACACCCTGGTCGGCCAGGTGGCCGTGCTTCCCGAGGGGCCGCCACTTTCGCGCATCGTCCGTGAGCTCGGTCCGAGAATGAGCGTCATGAGTGGAGGCGTCCTGGCGGTCGGCGCGGTGCTGATCGCATTCGTGGTGTTTGGTCCGGTGCGCCGCCGGCTGCGACAGGTGCAGGGTGCAACCGAACGTCTGGGGCAGGGCGACCTGAGCGCCCGCGCACCCGAAGAGGGCGGAGACGAAGTGGCCGCCGTCGCCCGTTCGTTCAACCGGATGGCTGAAGAACTCGGCGCACGGGCGGAAGCGATCCAGGCCTCGGACAAGGCCAGGCGGCAGCTTCTCGCGGACGTCTCCCACTAGCTGAATACGCCGCTGACCGCGATGCGCGGCTATCTCGAAACGCTCGCCATGCCAACTGCGGCCGTCGATCCGGAGACGCGCGAGCGGTACCTCGGTATCGTCATGGAGGAAACGCATCGACTCGAGCGGATCATCGGGGATCTGCTCGATCTCGCCCGCCTCGAAGGTGCGGGAACGGGCATGCGGCGCGCCACGGTCGGGGTCCCTGCGCTGTTCGAGCGCGTCGCCACGCGGCATGAGCGCGACCTGCAGGCACACGACGTTGCGCTCGTCCGGACCGTCGGGCCCGGTGCCGAAACCGTCCTAGGGGATCAGAATCGGCTGGAACAGGCGGTTCAGAACCTGGCCGCGAATGCCCTGCGCCATACGCCGCGGGGCGGCACCATCACGCTGTCGGCCGAGCGCGTCGGCACGAACCTCCGCCTCAGCGTTGGCGATACCGGTCCCGGCATCCCGCCGGAACATCTTCCGGTGATCTTCGACCGGTTCTATAAAGTTGACGTCTCCAGAACATCGGACGGCAGCGGGCTGGGGCTATCGATCGTGAAGGCGATCGTGGAACGCCACGGCGGCACGGTGACCGCCCGCAACGAGCGCGGTGCCCTGTTCGAGATCCTGCTGCCAGTCGCGTCGCACTGACGGCGAGCGGCTGGTCCTCAGGAAGTGACTGCTGGCGCATGTGACTACTGGCCCGTGAATGGGACGCGCTCGTATGGGGCCGGTCTGGCGAACCTGGCCGCGTCGATCTCGACGTTCGGTCGTACCTCCTCGAGCTCGAAGGTGCTCTGCCCGTCCGTCCAGGTCATGACCGAGCGAAAGGGCATCTGGACGCCACCGACCTCGCGGTAATCTTCGTAGTCGATCTGGATGGGGATGGTCCCGACCGCAGTGTTGTTCCAGCGCACGATCCGAACCAGCAGCCCGGAATCGTCGAAATAGAGGTTGACGGGCGGCTCCCCTGCGTTGGATCCCTGCAGGATTTGCACTGGACGATCGTCGATGTCGGTGCCGCTGACCTGCCACTCGGCGAACGCATCCTGGATCCCCGCGGGAAACGACACCAGCGCCTCGAGTCTGGCGCCTGCCAGGTTCCCTCCGGTGAACGGCATCAGCGGCATCGGCCTCCAGCCTTCCGAGACCCAACTGCTGCGGCCATCGTAGGTCTTGATGGCGTTGCCTTCCAGCGTACGAACGACCTGGGTCCGCTGGTCCGGAGCTTTGGCAAAGATCTCTACCGGAAGCGCGTCCCCGCCTGTGTTGAACCCCGAGTAGGTCCCGGTGGCCACGAAGCTGGTGAGGCTGGAGAGCCGCTCCGCCCCACCGAGCGCCTGGATGTACGTGTCGAACACCTCGTCAACGGTCGTCCGGGTATCGGGGAAAATCTCTATCGCACTTGGATCGAAAAACACCTCGGCGTACTGCATCTCGAGGCTTGGAATGTTCCCGGGCTGGTTCTGGCCTCTGTGACAAGTGAAGCAGCTCATGCGCTGCTCCCCACCGAAGAACGTGCGGTTGATCGTGTTCATCATCACGATCATCTGGCGTGCCCGCTGTATCGCAGGGGTGGCGACGCCGAACGCCGTCCGGTCGGTATAGATCTGCGGGACGTGGCAACTCACGCAGTCGTAGCCCAGGGAGGCGGCAAACATCCCCATCGTGTCCATGAACTCGTCCACGGGAATCCCTTTGAGAACCTGGACATTCGTGAAGAACTCTTCCGACATCTGCGGCGCCGGCGTCTGGGCCAGGGCAGCCCCGGCTTGATTCGCCGCTGACACGACACCCAGCAGGCACACGACCGCCGCGACCGTGACGCCGAAAGTCGTGCGCCTCCATCTGACTTTCATCCGTGTTCCCCCTCTGTCGCGATCCAGTTTATCGCATCTCGTTTCGCGGTCGGTCAGGAGCGTCCCGAACCGCGTGGTACCCTGACGGGATGCGCGAGGCAGATGCAGCACGCCCGATCAGCCTGGGCCGGCGCCGCGCGATCACCGCCGGCCTGCTTCTCGGCATGGGCCTCGGAGCAATGGAAGCGACCGTCGTCAGCACCGCCATGCCGACGGTGATCGCCACGCTGGGCGGCCTGGCGCATTACAGCTGGGTCTTCTCGGCGTACCTCCTGACCTCCACCGCATCGGTTCCGATCTGGGGACGATTCTCCGATCTCCATGGACGGCGGCGGATGTATCTCACCGGCATCGCCATCTTCCTGATCGGGTCGATGCTGTCGGGTGCCGCGACATCGATGACCTCGCTCATCATCGCCCGTGCCATCCAGGGCCTCGGGACCGGCGCGATCATCCCGCTCAGCATGACGATCGTCGGCGAGCTGTACACGCTCGCCGAGCGCGCGCGCACGCAGGCGCTCTTCAGTGGCGTCTGGGGCGTGGCGTCGATTGCCGGACCCCTCGCCGGCGGATTCATCACCGACACGCTGTCCTGGCGATGGGTGTTCTATCTCAACCTTCCGTTTGGCCTGCTCGCGGCAACGGTCATCCTGCTGGCGTACCCGCGGACACAGCGTGCGAAAGCGGTTCGCATCGACTGGCTGGGTGCCGCGCTCCTCTTGGGCAGCATCAGTACCCTCCTCATCGCGCTTGGCGCGGACGCTGGCGGACTCGCCTGGGCGTTCGCGGGCGCCGCCGTCGCGATGCTGGCAGGCTTCGTGGCCGTCGAGCGACGCGTGCCGGATCCGATCCTGCCGCTCGACCTGCTGAAAAACCCGCTGATCGCCCGAACCTTCACCGTGGTGTTTCTCGTGGGCGTGGCGCTGTTCAGCGCGATCGCCTTCATCCCGCTGTTCGTGCAGGGCGTGATGGGCGCCACCGCCACGGAGGCTGGCCGTGTGCTCACGCCGTTATTTCTCGGCTGGGTGGCCATGTCCATTGCCAGCGCGCGCCTGACGGTGAAGCTGGGATACCGTCCCCTCGCCGTGACCGGAAGCCTGCTCCTGACGGCCGGATTCGTCGGGCTGGCGCTGGTCGGCGCTGACTCGCCGCGCAGCGCCGTCCTGGTGTCGGGCCTGCTGATCGGGTCCGGCATGGGCCTCTCCATGCTGTCGCTGCTGCTGGCGGTCCAGCACGGCGTGCCCCGGCCGCATCTCGGCCTCGCCACCGCGCTCAGCCAGTTCTCGCGGAGTGTCGGCGCAGCGGTCGGTATCTCGGCGATGGGCGCGCTGATGACCCGCCAGCTCACCGGCGTCTCGCTGCCTGGGGGGGCCGACGCGCTCGCGGCGACCGGCGCCATGCTCACAGGAGCCGCACGGCTGCAGTTCGCCGGCGCTCTCCACTACGTCTTCGTCGCCGGGGCGATGGTCGCGGGGGCTTCCTTCGTTGCGACGCTCTTTCTGCCTGCGGTTGACCTCTCCCGAGGGGTCGACGCGGCCGCCGGCGAGCGGATGCTGGAGGCGGAAATGGCCACACTGAAACCGGAGGACGAACCGGTCTCGGTCCCCGCACGTTGAGTGAGCCGCATCGCGCACCTGAAGAATTCCTGAAGTTTGTGTCAGGGATGCCGAGATGCGGCGGACCCCATGTAGAATTTTGGTCGAGAGGGCTCATGGACAACCGGACGCGCGTGATCGTACTGCTCGCCGCCTGCATGCTCGTGGCGGCATTCTGGCCGGACACGGCTGCCGCCCACGGCGTCTCCGCGCGCGACGCCGACTTCGTGCAGACGATCACCGGTATGGCCATTGGACCGTTTCTCTACCTCGGCGCCAAGCACATGGTGACCGGGTATGACCATCTACTCTTCCTGGTCGGCGTCATCTTCTTTCTGTACCGCCTGAGGGATGTGCTGCTGTACGTCAGCTTGTTCACGCTCGGCCACAGCATCACGCTGCTCGGCGGCGTGCTCGGCGACGTGCCCGCGAACGCGCACCTCATCGACGCCGTCATCGGCCTGTCGGTGGTCTACAAGGCCTTCGAGAACATGGGCGGCTTCGAGCGTCTCGGCCTTCGTCTGAACACGCGCGCGGCGGTAATGGTGTTCGGCTTGTTTCACGGGTTCGGTCTCGCCACCAAGCTCCAGGAGCTTGCGTTGCCGCAGAACGGCCTCGTGGCGAATATCGTCAGCTTCAACGTCGGCGTCGAGCTCGGACAGTTCCTGGCGCTGACCGCGATCCTGATCGCCCTGACGTACTGGCGCACGCGCGTCGGTTTTCTTGCACATGCCTTTGCCGCCAACACGGCACTCATGATGGGCGGCTTCATCCTGATGGGGTATCAGCTCACCGGGTACCTGGTCGAATGAGCAACATCCCTGCCGCTGCCCCTGCCCCAGCCGGGCCCGTTCCCTCGATGGCGAGGCTGGCGAAGGCTACCGCGGTCGCCCTCGTCGTGGCTGGAGTTGTTCTGGTCACGATCGTGCTGCCCGCCGAATACGGCATCGACCCTCTTGGGGCCGGCGCGGCCACGGGGCTGATCAGTCTGTCGCAGACCCAGCCGCCGCCGATCGTCGCATCCGAATCCGGACCGGTCCGGCCGCAGCCGGCCGACTACAAGATCGACACCCGGCAGTTCTCCCTCCAGCCGTATGGCGGGTACGTCGAGTACAAGTACGAACTCGAGCCGGGCGCGACGATGCTGTACACCTGGACAGCGACCGGAGAGATCAATTTCGACTTTCACACCGAGCCGGAGGGCCTGCCGCCCAGCGCATCCGACAGCTTCGAGCGGGGCACCGCCAGCGAGGGTCGCGGGTCCTACACGGCCCCCTACGCCGGCATTCATGGCTGGTTCTGGGAGAACGACGAGGAGGAGGTGGTGACTGTCACCGTGACCACCGCAGGCTTCTACAGCGCCTCCAAGGAGTTCCGCGACGACGGGACCACCTCGGACTATCCGGTCCAGGATCTCATCCTGCCCGCCCAGACATCGCCCGCTCCCTGACGAGCGTAATCGCCAAGTAGCGGACCAGCCGCCGCCGGCCTACCCTCGTCCAGCGTCCGGCTCCGCCCGGCGGGCAATAGGCCTCCGCTCGAACTCTGCCGTTCACGCCGCGAGTAGTACCTGTCTCAAACGCCTGCCAGCGCGGCATACACCGGCACTGTTTGCTCGCACGTCACGGATCACGCAGACCGAACTCGCGGCGAGGAATCGCTTCGGCCAATTTCCAGCTACGCACTAACACGCCGGGCTCCGAACGGCCGTCAGACGAGGGCAGACCAACGGCGGCTTCGTAACGTGGATACGTACCCCGCCCGGACACCGCGCGTGATTGCAGTGCGAGACGATCGCCCATGTCCTGCGGCAACCGTTCCGCCTGCCGCCAGGGGTCCAGCCGAGGGGCCGGAACCGGGATTCCTAAACACTAGGCCCTTTTGTAGGACCTATCTCGCCCGCAGCTCCTCTAGTACCTCGCCGCAGTGGATCTGACCGGTTCACGCGGCGGCTTTGGCCCGACCAGCGGGTTGCGGATACACACGGCCGAGCTTTTCGCGAGCACGGTCGACTGTAAACATCCAGTGGATGCGCGCCTTCTCGTCATTGCGCCGTTGCTCCCATGCCGCGATCTCCTTGATGAGGATCGCCTTGGCAGGGATCCGACGATCGAGGCACTGCTTGACCATCACGCCGATTTCGATCTCGACCATGTTGAGCCAGCTGGCGTGTTTCGGCGTGAAGTGAAACTCGAGCCGACGGAGAATCCGTCGTGCCTCGGCGGGATCGAAGGCGTGGTAGAGCGCTGCCGCTGAATGTGCCGAAAGATTGTCGAGCACCACACGGATCCGTTCGGCCTCCGGGTAGTGCTCATCGACGAGATCGCGCATGCACTCTGCGAAGTCGACGCACGTGCGTTGGTCGGTGACCTTGGCATGTCGCCAGGGGCGATTCACGTCTACGAACATGAAGACATTCGCCGTGCCGTTGCGCACGTACTCGTAGTCGACTCGTCTGGGCTTCCCGGGCTTGGCCCGAATCGGGACACGCGCTTCGCCGATCAGTTGCCGGGGTGTTTCATCGAAGCCGACGACCGGTCGCCGCGGATCCGGCGGCTCGGCGTAGAGATCGAGGACGTCTTCCATTCGCGCCACGTACTCGGCGTTGACCGTCGGAATGCACCACATCTTCTCCTGCCACGGCTTCAGCGCCATCTCGGCAAGCCGGCGACCCACCGTGTCGCCCGACAGGGCCTCGTGCGAGGTGAGTCGCACCATCTCGCGGGCCAGGAGATCCAGTGTCCATCGCGCACGCCCGGAGGGTGGATGTGAGCAAGCGACCGCGACCAGGAGGGCTTCATCGCTGGCGCCGAGCTTGCGCGGCGCGCCGGGACGGGGCACTTCGCGGAGCGCTCGGTCCAGTCCTTCCTCGACGAAGCGTTGCTTGGTCCGGTACACGGTCGACGTGCCGACACCAACGTTGAGCGCGATCATCTCGTCGGTGGATGTGGCGTCCGCGGCGAGGAGAATCTGCGCCCGCTTGATCTTGCGAACCGCCCCCTGGCCGCCGCTCACAAGCGCCTGAAGCTGTTGCTGTTCATCGTAGGTCAGCGTGATGCGATAGCGTATGTGCATGGACATCTTGGATCACCTTCCCGATCCCGTGTCCAGCCGTTCATCACCGAGATTCACCCAGAAGCAGGGCCAGTACCTAGCCTTCCTCTACACGTACACGCTCCTTCACCGAACGCCACCGGCCGAAGCGGACTTCCAACGGTTCTTTCAGGTCACGCCCCCGGCCGTCCACCACATGATCGTCGAGCTTGAGCGGCGCGGTCTGATCAGTCGGGTTCCACGCCAACCCCGGACGATCAAGCTGTTGTTGTCGGCAGAGGAACTACCCTCGTTGCAACCGATCAAAACCACTGCGGCAAGGTACTAGGTCCAGGGACGTAGAAGAGTTCACGGCCGTCCGGCGACCAGAGGGGATGATGGTTGTCGAGTACATTGGGAAGCTGATACTTGGCCCCGGTCGGCGGGAACGGCTGCACGAAGATCTCATCTTCACCGGTCTCCGTGGACTGGTACGCTAGCCAGCGCCCGTCTGGAGAGAACACGGACTGCGCGACACGAGCGGCGGGTTCAACGATGAGCGGCTCGGCCTCGCCGCTCGCGAGCGCGAGCGCCCAGACCGCTGACTCGGTGCCGGTGTCCACGGTGAACGACAGCCACTCCCCGTCGGATGAAACGCTGTCCGGCACGTGGGCGTCACCCTCATCTGCCGTCGTCAAACGTTCGGCAGATCCGGCCCCGTCGGCCAGCTGCCAGAAGAGGCCCCGATCGCCGTCACGCCCCGACTGAAAGACCACGCGCTCTCCGTCCGCCGACCACACCGGAAACCGGCTGCTGCCGCCAAACGTCAGTCGCCGAGGCGCAGCGTTGTTGCCGATCTCGTACACGGCGATATCGTTCCCATCGCTATACGTCACCCCATACGCGACCCAGCGGCTATCAGGCGACACGCGGGGGGCATCGTAAATCCCGCTGGGCACGGGCAGCGGCGCCCCCTGGCCATTGCGATCGGCTACGGCCAGTATTTGGCCGCCGTTGGCCCCCGCGCCCTCACCGGGGACGTAGATGAGCGTCCCGGCCGTCGTCAAAGCGTAGAAGGCGGCCCCGGCGAAGTTTTCTGGAGCGAACGTCCGGGCCACCCCCTGGACGACCGGTACCGGCCCACCCGTCACTTCCAGCCGATCCACGTCGAACAACACCGCGTAGAGCACATTCTCGTGGGCATAGACCAAATGACCCGTCGCGACGTAGCGGGCATCGCTCCCACCGTTTAGCAGGACCCGCTGCTCCCCGGACGCCAGAGACGCCACCACGATCTCGGCTTCGTCCCACCGAGTAGGGCCGCCTTCCGTGCGCGCCAACGTAAACAGTACCCAGTCGCCGCCAGGAAGTCGCTGCGGACCGTGCGCCTGTTCCCCGGCGTCAGTTGCGATCAGGCGTTGCGGTTCGCCTCCGTTTTCCGACACCTGCCAGATGCCATCCGGCTGGCCGTAGAGGATCGTCCCGTTTTCCCCCCAACTCATACCGAAAGGGATCGTCGCCGCCGTGAGCATCACAGAGGCCCCCCCGGTCACGGAGATGCGGTTCAGCTGCCCTTCAACACCTTCGTAATAGACCACTGACTGGCCATCGGGAGAGAAGGCAGGATTCAATGCCCCCTGGCCCTCCGTGCCCGGGATCACCCGGTCCTCAAGCGCGTCCAGCCGTCGCAGAGACAGGCCGTCGAAACTGTTGTACACGAAGTGTTCACCGTCGGCTGAGATGGCGAGCACTTGGCGGCCCGTGCCCTCGAACACATCCCCTTCCGGTAGTTCGTGGATCGAGCGGATCACCGGACGCAGGTCGGGCGGTGTGACGGCGCGGACCGCGAACCCAACGATCAGGCCCGCCACGACGGCGGTGACCACGGCCGGAAGCGCCCGCCGCCACAGTGGTGGCGTGACCGCCCGAGCGATCGGAGCTTCACCCGCCGGAGCTGCCGCCGTCTCAAACGCACCCTCCAGCGCCAACCGCACGTCGCCAATGTCGCGGATACGCTGCTTCGGGTCTTTCTGGAGGCATCTGCGAATATACGTCCCGAGCACAGGCGAGAGATCATTCGGCAACCGCGCCCAGTCAACCTCCGCCCGCAACACAGCAGCCAATGTCTCTGACACATCTTCGGCGTCGAAGGCTCTACGCCCGGTCAACATCTCGTAGAGCACCGCGCCAAACGCCCACACGTCGCTGCGCTTATCCACCGTGCGCCCTTTGGCCTGCTCCGGCGACATGTAGGCCGCCGTGCCCAGAATCATCCCGGCCTGCGTCATCGCCGGGGTCGTGATGGTCGGGGCCTGCGACATCCCTGGCGACTTCGCGCCGGTCGGCTCCAGCGCCTTCGCCAGGCCGAAGTCGAGCACCTTCACGACCCCGTCCGGTCGGAGCTTGACGTTGGCGGGTTTCAGATCGCGGTGGATGATCCCTTGCTCGTGCGCGGCTTCGAGCGCCTCGGCGATCTGCTTGGCGATGGGGAGGGCTTCATCGACGGGAATGGCCCCCTGCGCGATGCGGTCCGCGAGCGTCGGACCTTCGACTAGCTCCATCACCAGAGCCTTGGTCTGGTCGGCCTCTTCCAGGCCGTAGATGGCGGCGATGTTCGGATGGTTCAGCGAGGCGAGGACCTCGGCTTCGCGTTGAAAGCGCGCCAGACGTTCAGGGTCAGCGGCGACGTGCGAGGGCAACACCTTCACCGCCACCTCGCGTTTCAGCTTCGTGTCGGTGGCCCGGTACACCTCCCCCATTCCGCCTTCGCCGATCTTAGCGAGGACGCGATACGGGCCGATCGTGTCCCCTACTACCATTGCGCCCTCGCCACAGCTTCGGCGGACGCGCTGAAGTCCGCGCTCCGGCCGTGCGCGCGGACGAAGGCGGGCCCGCCCACGCCGATCTGCGCGGTGATCTCATACGGGCCGAGGCGGGTGCCGGAAGTCAACGTCATCGGAGTTGGGCCTGATTATAGAAGTGGTTTCATCACCTCGTCGCGGGTGGCCGCGGACGGGGCCGCCCCGTTCGCGCCGCAGGCTCCCCTCCCGTGAGAGTGCCTTTGGAGCCGAGCACGAATGGGGCTGTCCGCGGTCAGGACCCGCCTGGAGGTGATGAAACCGCGCCTCTAAGAAACGCTGCTGCCCGAAAGTGTTACCTCTGTCTCCAGAATAATCTGTTACCCATGTCCCCGGAATGGACTTAGACGAAGTGCCGCTTCGCGAACGCTCGTCCAGAGCCTGACTTGAGATACCGCTCGAAGGTCATCGCTGTACTTTCCGCAGGAAATTCAAGCGCCACCACTAGTGTCCATGGCTGATAGGGAGCCGTGTACGAGGACCCGCCAGAATTGTGAGTGGCCAGCCGTTCGGGAACGTCGCTTGTCACGCCGACGTAGGATCGGCGGCCTTTCCCGCTCCGCAGGACGTAGACGAATCGTTTAGGTTTGTGGCTCACGGAATCTTCTGGTGCAAGAAGAGACCCTCAGGAAGGCCATCGGCATTCTGATGCGAGCTTCATGTAGTACGAAGGAAAGGATGATCGAGCGCGATCTCCGGTGGGGAGTTTCTTCGACCCTCTGCAGTGGCTTGTCAGTCGAAGCTCGGAGATTGCTTCTTCTGGAGGCCCGCCTTCGGTCATGATCCGACTCGCTGGCTAGCCAGCCGAAGCTCTGAAGTGGGGGTCCGCCTCCGCGGCTGTGCCGCTATGGCGGCCAGCCTTCGCCTGCATTCGTGAGCGAAGGCTGGCGTCCCCACCGGGATTCGAACCCGGGTTTCAGCCTTGAAAGGGCCGCGTCCTAGGCCTCTGGACGATGGGGACAGGAACGAGCGTGCGGTGCCGAACCTTGGATCTTACCAGTAACCGATCATCCGCCCCGCGCTGAGGGCGGTCAGCCAGCAAGCAAGCGAGAGCCCGCCCGCGATCGCCAGGTGACGATGCTCGGCATGCGTGAGCTCGCGCTGATCGCGTGCCCGCCAGGCGGGCAGTCGGCTGAGCACCCCCACGTTGATCAGACCGAGGCCGATGGCTGGAAACTTGATCAGGAGAAAGGGGTTCCCGATGTACTCGGTCCCGTTGGTGCTCACCATGCAGATGCCGCTGACGGCCGCGAGCGTAAACCCGACCTGCGCCACCGGGACCGTTGCGCGCGACAACGCGGCAAGCGGCACCCGGCGCCACAGGCCCAGCAGGTGCAGATCAAGAATCAGGAGCGAGCCGAAGAGCGTCGAGATCCCGAGGATGTGGCCCAGGTTGACGACGCCGTACGTCCAGACGCCGGACTCCCGCATGAGGACACCCAGCGCGGACGACTCCATCCACGCCAGGAACTCGGGCAAACCGGCCACCGGGCGCCACTACGTCAGTGTCAGTGGCGATTGGGATACACGTTGAATTCGCTATCCCCCCAGGTCACCATCTCGGTCTTCATCTCGAAACGGTCGGCCGTCTTGTTCCGGTGGCCAACGATGGTGACCGTGGCGCCGATTGGAATCGAGTCTGATCTGAGACCCGCGCGCTGAGCTCGCGCCGGCGGTGCCAGCGTGACGTCCCAGACCTGCCCGTTCACGTTCAACTTCATCGTGGCGTGCGGGCCGGCGACGCTCAGCATTTCAACCGTGCCGGTCAGCTCGGATTCCTCAGTCGCGTTACCGCCCCAACCGTGATGGGCATGGATGGGGACGGCGAGGGCCACAACCAGCGCGATGCCGGCAAAAACGGCAAGAAAGAGGCGGGTTGACTGCTTCTGCATGAGATGTCCTCCGTTACTCCAGGTTCCGGGCCATTCTACACGAACTGCCGGGTAGGCCGAATGGCGCATGAACCTGGTGGACAGGGTGGATGACGTTGTGTATCCTCCCCGGCGGAAGACCTTGTGCTTGAACGCTCAATGAATCGTGGTTCGCCAACGAGAGAGGATCCCGTCATGCGCCCGAACAGACATCACCGGTTCATCGTGGGAACTGCCTCGGCAGCGTCGCTCCTGTTCGTCGTCCTGACCGTATCCTGCGCCCAGCAGGGGCAGCAGACGGTTGAGATCGATAGCGACGACATCGGCGGCGTCGTCACGGGCCCCGACGGGCCCGAAGCCGGCGTCTGGGTGATCGCCGAAACGCATGACCTGGACGTCAGGTACATCAAGAGCGTGGTCACCGACGACCAAGGTCGCTACGTCGTGCCCGACCTGCCGACGGCCAGCTACACCGTCTGGGCGCGCGGCTACGGGCTTGTCGACAGCCCCAAGGCCACGGCGACGCCAGGCGAGCTCGTCAACATCGCGGCCACCCCGGCGTCGACGCCGGCCGCGGCGGCGCACTACTACCCCGCCATCTACTGGTATTCGATGCTGAAGATCCCGGCTACCGATGAGTTCGGCGGCGCGAACACCGGCATCGCGCCCAACCTCACGCAGACCCAGTGGCTGAACGGCATGAAGAACAATGGGTGCATCGGATGCCATCAACTCGGCCAGGAGTCGACCCGCACGCTTCCCGCCGCCCTCGGCACGTTCGCCTCGTCCGAGGAGGGATGGATGCGCCGCGTGCAGTCGGGGCAGTCGGGCGGACAGATGATGGGACAGCTCTCGAGGCTTGGCACTCAGAGCTTCCGGAATTACGGCGACTGGACCGACCGCATTGCCAACGGCGAGCTGCCGCACGCCACACCGCCGCGCCCGCAGGGCGTCGAACGGAACATCGTCGTCACGGTCCGTGACTGGATGAACGAGAGCCAGTATCTGCACGATCTGATTTCAACCGACAAGCGATATCCGACGGTCAACGGGTACGGGCCGCTGTACGGCGCGCCCGAGTACAGCTCGGACTCGATGCCCATTCTCGATCCGGTCGAAAACACGTTGACCGCGTTCAACCTACCGGTGCGGGACGAAGACATGCCCCTCAGCCTCGGGCCCGGCCACGCCGCGGCGCTCGACGCGGTGCAGCCGTCGCCGTACTGGGGTGAAGAGCGGATTTGGGATACCAAGGCCAACAACCACAACTCCATGTTCGACAGGACGGGCAGGTTGTGGCTCACCGCCTCGGTGCGCGCGCCGGAGAATCCGGCCTTCTGCCGCGAGGGCTCCGATCATCCGTCCGCCGTGTTGACGCCCCGCGACCGCGCAACCCGCCATATTGCGATGTTCGATCCCGACACGCAGGAGTACACCTTCGTCGACACCTGCTACGGCACGCATCATCCGCAGTTCGGGTTCGACGAGAACGAGACGCTCTGGACCAGCGGCGGCGGTCCGGTGGTCGGCTGGCTCAATACCAAGATGTTCGACGAGACCGGCGACGCCGCAGCGTCGCAGGGGTGGACGGCGCTGATTCTCGACACCAACGGCAACGGCGAGCGCGACGAGTATGTCGAGGCGGATCAGCCGGTCGATCCCAGCATGGACAAACGAGTGATCGCCGGCTTCTACGCCGTGATGCCCAGTCCGGTGGACGGCTCCATCTGGGGTTCGTACCGCTCGTACCCGGGTGCGGTGGTACGGCTGGCGCCCGGCGACAATCCGCCCGCCACGGCCCTGGCCGAGATCTATAACGTCCCGATGCCCGGATACGGTCCGCGCGGCGCCGACATCGACGGGGAGGGCGTGGTCTGGGTATCGCTGGCCAGCGGGCACATCGGGAGCTTCGACCGGCGCAAGTGCACGGGCCCCCTGAACGGGCCAACGGCGACCGGCGATCACTGCCCGGAGGGATGGAGCTTCTACCAGTATCCAGGTCCGGGCTTCGAGGGCATCGGCGACAACAGCGCGGAGTCGAGCTACTACTCCTGGGTCGATCAGCACAACACGTTCGGCCTGGGCGACGATGTGCCGATGTCGACCGGTAATCTCAACGGTGGCCTGATTGCCTTCGCGGACGGCGAGATGGTTACACTGCGTGTGCCCTACCCGATGGGCTTCTACGCGAAGGGGTTCGACGGACGCATCGACGATCCGGATGCCGGCTGGAAGGGGCGCGGGTTGTGGTCGTCCAGCGGCGACCGGACGCCCTGGCTCATGGAAGGGGGACAGGGCTCGAAGCCGGTCGCCGTGCACTTCCAGCTCCGCCCGGACCCGTTGGCGAAGTAGGCGGGCTGTGGGCTGTAGGTCCTAGCGGGATCGCCGTGGGCGCCAGTGGTGCGCCGTGTGCGCGGCCACGCGATCCCGCCGCTCGAACAGCTTGATCAGGACGACTCCGGCGAGGAAGCCGCCGATGTGCGCCCAGAACGCCACGCCGCCAGACTGTTCCGCCGCCAGGCTGGTCATGCCACCGGCCACCTGCAGGAAGACCCAGTAGATCAGCATCACCCAGGCGGGCAACGCCATCGAGTGCAGGAAGAATCCAAGCGGCACCATCGTCCAGACCCGCACGCGGGGGAACAGCACGAGATAGGCCCCCATGACTCCGCTGATGGCGCCCGACGCGCCCACCATCGGCACCTGCGAGGCCGGGTTGGCCCACACCTGCGCCATTGCGGCCGCGAGCCCGCAAAGGAGATAGAACGCGACGAAGCGGGGCCGGGTCATCGAGTCCTCGATGTTGTTCCCGAAGAGCCACAGAAACCACATGTTGCCCAGCAGGTGCATCCATGAGCCATGCAGGAACATGGATGTGACCACGCTGGAGCTCTGTCGGCCGGGGTCGATGAGACAGTCCAGGCCCTCCGCGATCGCGAATGGCGTGCCGGGCTGCAGGGAGAGCGTCAGTTCACCCGGAATGAGGCCCAGCTCGCATACCGACTGCGCGAGCGGCAGCGCCGCGCCCGCACCCTGGATGCCCAGCCACACCAGTGACGTGAGCGCAATCAGCACCAGGGTTATGTACGGCGTGCGCTGGGTCTCGTTCTCGTCGCGATAAGGGAACACTGGGCGTCAGGTGCCGCGCTTCGTACTCGGGGGCTTACTTCTCGAGGCCCCACTTCCGGTCCAGGCTGTACGCGCCCGCTCCCAGGATCAGTAGCGCGATGGCCCCGGCCGCGAAGTCCACCCCGTGCGCGCGTCCGCCTGTGAGATTTCCCGCGTTCGCGAGGTTGTTGACGGACACCACGAACATAACCCACACCATGACCAAGGCCGAGGGCCGGACGGCGAGGCCGATGATGAACAGGAGGCCCGCCAGCGTTTCAGTCGCCCCCGCCATAAAGCCCCAGAATACCGGCGCGAAGGTGATGCCGAGGTTCGCCATCGCCTCTCCTTCGCGCTCCCACCTGTCCGGCGCCGTGATCTTCGGCAGGCCGTGAGAGAAGAACAGGGTCATCCCAAGCATGAGCCTGAGCACAAGCGGAACAAACTCGCGATACTTTCCAAAGAATTTCAGCATCATGGGGTCTTTTACCTCTCAAACGTCTTCGTGGCCGCCACCTACTCCAAGACCGAGCATATCCTGCCGCATCGCCCGGCAACCGTCAATGCCGATATCGCACCGCTTGGCAGGGCCCGATACAGTGCTTGAGTGTTTGCGCCTATCCCGGTATTCTTTCGCCGGTAAAAGCGCCCTAGCGCTTTCATTTGTGTCACTTAGGAAGGTCGATCATGCTCGATGCACTCAAGAATTTGACGGGCAGTAGCAGGACGGCGAAGCAGGCCGAGGATTTCGAAGCCTTGATCCTTCAGGCGAAGGAAGAGCGGAGCTCCCTCAGCGCCATGCTCGCGCAGATCGCCCTGCGCGGTTCGAAGCTGTCACAGGTTGGCAAGACGCTCGAGCAGTTCGACGAGAAGACGGTCGCGACGGGCGGAAAGATTGCTGACGTCGACAAGCGCGTCGCCGGCCTCGAAGAACGAACCCGGAAGTTTGCGGAGATCGATGCGCGGATCCAGGCGCTGCTGGCGACGGCGGCAAAGGCACAGCAGGCGGCGGAGGGCTTGGTGGCTCCCGGCAGTGATCTACAGAAGCACCGACAGTCCGTCCAGCACCTCTCGTCGCAGATGCTCCAGACCCAGGCAGGCCTCGATACGCTCAAGCAAGAGCAGGCCACCCTGGAGGAGGTCCGGACCGAGCTGCGCAAGACGCAGGGCGAGATCAAGAACACGATCGACCACGCCGCGGTGGTCAAGGCGGAGCTCGACCAGGTCCGCGGTACCGCCGGCCATCTGTCGCAGGACTACGCGCGGCTGCGCGACGTATCCAAGGAAGTGCGCGAGGATTCCGTCGCCGCTGCGGAGTCGGTCAAGGAACTGGAGCGGAAACTCGGTCCGATGATGCAGCTCCAGGAGCTGAGCAAGACGACCGAGGAGAAGCTTGCCGGCCTCAACGCCCTGGCCGAGCATGTCTCACAGAAGGCCAAGGCTCTCGAGAGCCAGAAGTCCACGGTGGAACGGGCCGTCGTCGAAGCCAACCGACTGAACGAAATGGTCTGGAACATGGACGTCCAGATCAACCAGCTGAACGAAAGCGTGAAGGAGGCCCACAGCAGCGAGGAGACAATCGGCCGCGTTGAGACACTGGTCCAGCAGACCAACGCCACGGTCGAAGGCGTGACAAAGGCCCGCGACGACATGGCGCGCGAATCAGCGCGGTTTGAGAAGGATGGGCGGGTGCTCGTGGATAGCATGCGCGCGTCCCTCGAACGAGTCGCGCTCGAGAAGAAGGAGTTCGAAGCGCTCGACCTGCGGCTGCGCGCGCTGCAGGGCTCGGTCAAGGAAGCCGAAGCCCGCATGGAGGCGCTCGGCGTCAAGGAGCGAAATCTCTCCCAGCTGCACCAGAAGGCTGATGTCCTGAACCAGAACTTCCAGGGACTATCCGTGCAGGCAGACGAACTGGCGAAGAAACAGGCCGGACTCGACATGCTGGAGGACCGTCTCGCGCAGGTCGAAGAGCTTTCGAAACGCACGGCGCTGCAGCAGGAAACGCTGAAGCAAGGGCGACAGGAGCTCGAGACTCTCCGCGGGGACATCCAGGCGTTCCACAAGTCCCACGCCGAGGTCGCCCAGCTTGGCGACAAACTGGCAGCCGACCGCGATGCACTCGAAGCTTTCAGCGAGCGCATGACGGCGCTCATGCTCCGCACGCCGCAGCTCGACGCCACGCTGAACGCGATCAATGGAAAGCTGGCGCTGGCCGATGAGGGGATGAAGCAGACGGCCCGGCTGGGTGAACTGGCCGGCGAGCTGGACGCCCAGATGGGTCGGCTTTCCGCCCGGACGCAGTCTGTCGACAAGCTGGAGACCCGGCTCGACAGCCTGCATACGCTCACTGCCGAGGTGGACGGCAAGCTGGCCGAGCAACTCGCCCGCCGCTCCGAGCTCGACACCCTGAAGAGCCACTGCGACTCCGTTCTCGCGCAGACCCTCGACGCGCAGCAGAAGATCGAGGCGGTCGCGGCGCGGCAGCGAAAGCTTCTCCCCGTCACCAATCGCATGTCCGCCCTCGAGGCGCGCATCGAGGCGGCTCAAAGCAGCGTCAAGGAGGTCCAGCAAGACGAGACTGTCCTGCGCGAGCAGGAGGCGCGACTGGCGGAATGCGTCGAAACGAGCCGCGCGCTGGCCGGCGAGACCAGCGAGCGAATGAAACAGACCCAGGCGCTGAACGACGAACTGACCCGTGCCGCCGCCATCAAGGACGAGTTGATTTCAGAACTCGCTCGCATCCAAACACACCAGCGGGACGCGGCGGCGCAGGCCGGGACGACCGAGGATCAGATCAAGCGCACCGACACGATGTACAAGCAGATCGAACAGCGGCGGGGCCAGCTCGCATTCTCGGAAAAGAAGGTCGCGCTCGTCGAAGCGAAGATGGCCGAGCTGTCAGACAAAGCCGGCGCCCTCGATCAGACGATCAAGGGCATTGTCGAACGGCAGGCGGTGGTGGGAGCCGTCAAGAGCGAAGTGGACAGCGTCCACGAGATCAGCGCGCGCAGCCGGGCAGACCTGCAGTTCGTGACAGACCACCGGGACGAGGTGGCTGCCGTCCGGAGTCAGATCAACGATCTTCGGACCACAGCGCGGGAGACGGAGGAGAAGATCGCCGCCATCGAAGGGCGACAGAAGACGGTGGACGAGGTTCAGGCGAAAACGAATCTCATCTCGAACCTGCTCGAGGACGTGAGCGTGAATCTCGAAACACTCGGCGAGCAGAAATTCATCATCGATCAGCTGACCGAGAAACTCGCCCGCGTCGACTTCACCATGCAGGAGGCCCAGAACACGCTCCAGACGCTGAAGCATGAGCGCGAACTAGCCGAACGCATGGAGCAGAGCATCAAGCAGCTTCGGACGAAAACCGTGAAGGCCGACCTCCCGCGTAAGTCGGCGACCGCCTAGCCTTCAGCCGTCGATCCTGGGGGGGGCGGCTGACGCAGCGTGTTCGGCTCGAGGATGACGTAGGTCGGGAGGCCGATGGCCCCGAAGCGCTGCATGACTTCCTTCACGGTCGGCTCGGCCGGGTCCTCCGCCTGGAACTTGACCCGCACGTAGTCTCCAAGCGCGGCGACGACGGCCGGATCGGCAAGCGTCGTCCTGTCCATGGTCAGGCAGTTCTTGCACCAGGTCGCCCAGAGGTCGACGAGCACCGGCTTCTGTTCGCGCTGCGCCACCGCGAGCCCCTCGGCGAGGGAGGCATGCCAGCCTTCTTTCAGCTTCTGTTCTACGCTCGCCGCTACCTCGGACGCGTCGACCCAGCGATCCGCAAACAATGTGTAGCCGAGGTAGCCGTAGTACACCGCCGTCCCGAGAATCAGGACCCCGAACGCGTGCTTCACGTGCACCATCCAGGCGCCCGGCTTCGGGATCGCTCTGATACCCGCGCCGGCGACAGGCCATGGCAGGGCCATTCCGATACCGAGGAGGAAGGGCAACGCCAACGCCGCCGTCGTGCCCGCCGCGTACAGGCTGCTCGAGAACAGCACCACCTGGATGACGACCGGCGCGACGCACGCCCCCGCGAGTAACGCCGCCACGGCGCCCATGCCAAACGCGACGAAGAACGTCCCACGACCCTTGTTGCCCACATTGAAGCGCGTCGACCACCGCGAGAAGTCGATCGTGATCACATCGAACATCGCCAGCGCGAGGGCCACGAAAATCCCGGCGATGGCCACGTTGAACCAGGGTGACGCGTTGATGGTCCCGAACGTGCCGGCGGTGAGAATCACGACGAGGCCGAGCGCACCGTACACGAGCGCCATCGCCGCCCCGTAGGCGCTCCCCAGCAGGAATCCGCGGCGATGCGAGCCACCCTGGGCGCCGGCGCCGATGATCGCGAGGTTGATCGGAATCATCGGCAGCACACACGGCGTCAGGTTGAGAGCCAACCCGCCAATGAGCACGATGAACAGGATGGCAAACAACCCGCGGCCCTCGAACCACCCCTCTTGCGCCACGCCCGATTCGGCATCCGAGATGAAACCGAGGAAGTCCTCGCGGCCAAGGTAACCGCCGGTCCCGCCGAGCAGTGTGAACTGATCGATGAGGGCGAGCGGGTCCCCCGTCGTCGTCACCTCCACCGGCCCTGCGTTGACCGCCGCAGGCACGGGCGGCGCCTCACCCGTCCCGAACGCTATGCCGGCGAACACATCCGGATCGCGCGCAGTCACCGCCTCGCCCGGGGACACGATCTCCAGCGTCCAGCCGGTGGCCACCGTCGCAGGGATGTAACAGAGGCGTTCGTCGCACGCCTGGTAGCGGAGGCTCGCCGGAACAATGATCTCGCCAGGCTGCACATCGCTCGCGGCGTTCAGCTGCACGCCGATCACAAATTCCTGCTCGTAGACGGCCAGCGGCTCGTCCACGCCTTGCTGCACGAGATCAGTCGCCTCCGGATAGACGATTTCCTCGACCGAGACGCCGGCGGGCGCATCGATTGACAGCACGATCGGGATGAGCGACGGATCGCGCAGTTTATTGGCGTTGGTGTGAAGGCCGTCGGGAAGGCGTACCCGAATCGCCGCACGCACGCCGGTCCCCGGCTGTACGCCATCAGCGGCGACCAGGGGCGTGACCTCCGCGGGCGGAGGCCCCAGCAGTTGCGCCTGCGCCGACGATCCTCCCATCGCAACGGCGAATCCGAACGCGAGGCAGACGAATCGAATGCCAACAGGGACGTGCATCACGTGTACGCTAGTTTACGCAGGAAGGGCCCGATACTCCAAGCCCGGCGACGCCGGCAGGTCCCTGGCTGTGAGGCACGTCACACAGCCTGGCCACTTGACAGGCCGAACACCCGGGCCATGGGTTACAGTTGTAGTAGGTGCATACGGAGCGTGGCACCGAGTAGGGGGAGCTGGATGTCACAGTCTTGGATGTCGCGGCGTTGGATGTCACGGTGTTGGACACGAGTCACCATGGGCGTGGTCCTGCTGGCGGTCGCCGCCGCGCCGGTACACGGGCAGGCGGCCCTGGCTGCCGTGTGTGAGCCGGACGGGAAGATCGCGAATCTGAACTTCACGCTCAAGGACCTGAACGGGAACGACGTCACCCTGAGCGCGTACGAGGGGAAGGTGATTCTGCTTGATTTCTGGGCGACCTGGTGCGGCCCGTGCAAAGTTGAGATTCCCTACTTCATCGAGTTCTACGATACGTACCGCGAACGGGGGCTCCAGGTGCTCGGGTTCGACGTCGAGGACCCACTGCCCTTGCTCACGCAGTACGTGAAGCAGATGAACATGAACTACCCCGTCCTGATCGGAGAAGGGCACGAGGACGTGCTGGAGGCATTCGGCCCAATGGCCGGCTTGCCCACGACGGTCATCATCGGCCGGGACGGCAGGGTGTGCAGCAGTCACACCGGACTCACCGACAAAGCAACGTTCGAAGCGGCGATCAAGGCGCTGCTGTGACGCCCGGCGAGGCTAAACCCCTCGCCCTCCTGTCCCGGCCTCTCCGAGCACGCGCGTCGAGCCCGAAGAGCGCGATGGCCGTGAGCACGACCATCAGCGACGACAGCTCGAGTGACAGCCGAATGCCGATGAACGTGCCCAGGACACCCACCGTGAGACCGCTGCCGGCGCGCAGGCCCAGCATGGCGGTATTGAAAAGACCGACCACAGCCCCGCGCCGACCCGCAGGCGCCAGCACCTGCACGACCGTCTGGGCCATCGAGGTGAACGTGATGCTGAACACCCCCGCCAGCACGAGCAGCGCGACCGCCGTCTGATAGGTCTGCGCCATCGGAAACAGGCCCATCGTGACCCCCCAGAGACCGGCGCAGACGATGGCCGTTCGAACACTCGGCCGCAGGATGTTGGCGCCTTCGAGCAACAGAACTCCAAGGATGGCGCCTGCCGCATTGGCGGCGAGCAGCACGCTGTAGCGCCCCCCCGTGTCGTTCGCGCCGAGGAGCTGGGCGAACTCCGGCATCTGCGCCTGAAACGCGTTGCCGACGAAGAACGACGAGGCGCCGGCGAGGGCGATCATCGTCATGATCCGCGGTTCCAGGCGCGCGTTCATGAAGGCGCCGGCGATCTCGGTGACGCCGGACGAACCCTCCCTCCCCGGCCCGTCAGCATGACCGGTATACGGGACCCGCCCCACGAAGATACTGAACGGCAGGAAGACCAGGACGTTCGTCAGCAAACCCCACGCGGGTCCGAGCAGCAGCATGAGACCGCCGCCCACCGCCGGCCCCAGGAGAATCGCGAGATAGCGGCTGGTGGCGTTGAGCCGAATCGCGCTCGCCAGCTCTTCTCGCGGCACCATGTCGTGGATCATGAGCTGCGAGGCCGGCGCGCCGACGACACCGGCCGCCCCGTGAACGAGCAGAATGACGATCGCGTGCCACATCTGGAGTGTGCCGGTGAGGAAGAGCACCCCCCACGCGAGCGACGCCAGCATGAACAATCCCTGGGAGATCTGAATGAGTTTGCGGCAGTCGTAGCGATCGGCCAGCGCGCCGGCGTGAAGCGAGAACAGTAGAAACGGCACCCAGTGACTGATGACGGCGAACCCGGCCAGTGCCGGCGAATGGAACGCCTGGAATATGACCCAGTAGCTGATGACGTGCTCGATGTTATCGGCCGTCATCGACAGCAGGTTGGTCACGAAGTATCGGCGATAGGGAGGAACCCGCAGGGCAGCGAACTTCCGGGCAGGCGCGTGCCCTGGGCTGGGTGGTTCGATCGCGTCTTTCATCCCCTGGAATGGTAATTGAAGCGTACTTGTGAAAAACACGCGGGCAGGAACCGTTATCACCTGTGCGATACTTGCGCGACCGGCGTCAGACCTGTACATTCCGGACGCCCGTGGTCCGGGTGGGAGGAACCAGTCCATGGCGATGCGCATCGTGCTTCCGAGTATCTGCGTCCTCGTGTTCGCAGCTAGTGCCATCTGGCTCAACGACTCGCTCGCGGCCCAGGACAACCGGGCCGCCGAGCAGAGTGCAGCAACAGGGGCGGAGACAGCCGAGGAGAAGCTTGGGCGCCTCCTCTTCTGGGATCCACTGCTGTCTGGGCACCGTGACGTCGCCTGCGCGACCTGCCACCATCCCGACTTTGCGTACGCCGATGGTCGCGCCCTCTCGCTCGGGGCGGGGGCCGTCGGGCTGGGACCGGCGCGCGTCGACGTGTCGGACGGCCGAATCCCGGTCGTGAAACGCAACTCCCCGACGATCCTCAACACGGCGTTCAACGGGCTGGACGACCGCCGGCGGCGGCGTGGGGGCGGCGGCGACACTATCGCGTCGGTGGACCCGGCGAGGGCGCCGATGTTCTGGGACAGCCGCGTCAGGAGCCTCGAGACGCAGGCGCTCGAACCGCTCAAGGCGATGGAGGAGATGCGGGGGACAGCCTACGCGGAAGCCGACGCCGTTGACATCGTCGTGGAGCGGCTTCGGGCAGTGCCCGAATACGTGACGCTGTTCCAGGACGCGTACGGAACGGGTACACGGATCGACGCCCCGCGCCTCGGGCAGGCCATTGCGGCATTCGAGCGGACGCTTGTCGCGATGGGCAGCCCGTTCGATCGTTTTCGCGCAGGAGACGCCAACGCCCTGACGCCGCAACAGCGGCGTGGGTTCGAGACGTTTGACGACGTCGGCTGTGAGCGCTGTCACGAGGGTCCGATGTTCTCGGACTTCGATCTCGAGGCGGAGGGGGTCCCTGAGCACCCGCAGCTCGCGGAACCCGACGCGGGTGATGGACGGTTTCGCTTCCGCACACCCACGCTGCGCAATGTCGCCCTGACCGCCCCCTACATGCACAACGGCACGCTCGCCACGCTCGAAGACGTGCTCCGCTTCTACGACAACGGCCGTTCCGAGAACCCGAACGTGTTGAACGACAGACGCGGACAGCGCGGCGACGGTGTCGCGCGCCTCTCCGGGAGCTTCAGGCGGGTCGACAACATGAGCGACCGGGAGATGCAGGACATCGTCGCGTTTCTCGAGGCGCTGACTGACACGAACTTCGACCGCACGATCCCGGCGCAGGTGCCCAGCGGCCTACCGCCTGGCGGCTTCATCGAGAATCACTAGGGAAGGTTTCACGACCTCCAGTCGGGTCCTGACCGCGGACAGCCCCATTCGTGCTCGGCGCCAAAGGCACCCTCACGAGTGTGGCGCCTGCGGCGCGAACGGGGCGGCCCCGTCCGCGGCCACCCGCAACGAGGTCATGAACCCGCGTCTAAATCGCCGGCGCGGAGCGTTCGTTTCTAGCGGCACTGGCCTACCGCAGCACCGCCCTGCTGCAACACCGCCCTACTACGGCGCGACGATTGCCACGTCGGCAGGGCTGCAGCGATAGTCTGTCAGCCGTCGAGATCTCCATCAAGCACCATGCGACGTGCGCTCGTCACTGAGCGATCCGCTCGGAGCCGATTACAATTTCGGTCACCTGAAAAAATACGCGGCAACTAAATTGACTCCACGCGCATTGTCTCGGTGTATAAGTTTGATCGCACGGTAGCGACCAAGATGAAAACTCCGGTTCAGTCACTTCACAGTGACTACTCTTCTTCCTCCATCACAAACGTGAAGGTGAGCGTTGCCTGGCTTTCCGGCGTAGCGGGCGCCCCCGACCTGCTCAGCCCGACCGGCAACACGTCAACCCCGCCGCAATGGCAATCTCGGCTCAGGACAATGGCATGACATTCACAAGTAAAGCGCTGATGAAATCATTCGGGGTATGCCTTGGTGTGGCGATTCTTCTTGCCAGCACTCAGGCGTTTGCCCAGGGGGACAGTTGGGAGATCAAACAACCTATGCCCACTTCGCGTGCCGGCCCTCAGGGAGGAGCTATCGATGGGCTCTTGTATGTCGCCGGAGGAGCAGGGAATCCATCGCTGTGCCCCATCTCTGGTTGTACAACGCTGGAGGTGTACGACCCTTCGTCCGACAGCTGGAGCACCCTGGCGCCGATGCCAACGGCACGAAGCAGCCCAGGAGCAGCGGTCATCGGCGGTCGACTCTACGTGGCAGGAGGATTTGATGGTGGACCCTCCTTAACGACTCTGGAGGCGTACGACCCCGGTTCTGACAGCTGGGACGACACCTTGGCTCCCATGCCAGCAGGGAGAGGCAACCCAGCAGTGGCGGCATTTGGTGGCCAGCTTTTTGTGTTCGGTGGCGACAGTGGCGGAAGCGGCACAACAACTGTCTATGTATATGACCCGTCAACAGACACGTGGGCAACAAAACCGGCAGCAATACCGGCACCAATGAATGGCGCAGCAGCGGCCGTTATTGGCAACTTGATCTACCTTGTTGGAGGGACCGCGACATATACGCTCCATATCTACAATCCCACCACGGATACGTGGGGAACCGGCGCACCGATGCCGGTTAGGATTGCAGGGCAGAGTGTAGGGGTGATTGGTGTCCTTGACCTGCCGGCTTTCTTCGGACCAGTGATTACTGGAGAACAGCGCCAGTTGAAGTTCGTCGTGCGTCTCCGTGTTCTTCCTGGTCAGCGCGAGCCGGCATTGCCGACGAGCGCCCTCCGTCATCCGAGCCAGCCCTGAGCTGCGCCTTGAACTCGGCTGGCGTCAGATAGCCAAGGCTTGAGTGCGGCCGCACCTCGTTGTAGTGCTGTCGCCACTGCTCGATCCCGACCTTCGCGTCCATGCGGTTCCGAAACCACTGGAGGCTCAGGAACTCGTCGCGGAACTTCCCGTTGAACGATTCGTCGGTGGCATTCTGCCACGGCTTCCCCGGGTCGATCAGCGCCGTGTCAATGCCCGCGTCACCGAGCCAGCGCAAGATGGCGGTGGCCACGAACTCCGGTCCGTTGTCCGACCGCAGGTGCCGCGGGGCGCCGTGCACGCTGACCAGCTGGGCGAGCACCTCGATCACGCGCCCAGAGCGGATGCCGCCGGCCACGTCAATCGCCAGACATTCGCGGGTCCACTCGTCGACGATCGTCAGGCATTTGAGCGTCTGCCGATTCGCACAGGTGTCGAACACGAAGTCGTACGCCCACACGTGGTTCCGGGCGGTCGGCGGCAGCGGCCGGGGCCGTCCCGTGGCCACCCGGCGCCGGGGGCGCCGCCGCGGGACCTGCAACCCCGCCTGGCGCCAGAGCCGATGCGTGCGATCGGGGCTCATCACGTGCCCCTCTCGTCTCAGGAAGATCCGGATCCGGCGATACCCATAGCGGGGATACTGGGCCGCCAAGCGGCGCATCGCGGTCAGAGCGGGGGCATCCCGCACCGCCAGCCGCGACTGATAGCCCAAGGTCGACCGCGCCACCGAGAGTACGGCGCACGCGCGGCGGTCGGACAGACCGCGTGATCGGGTATACGCGACCTGCTGCCGGCGCACGCGTGCGCCTACCATTTTTTTCGCGTGATCTCCTTGAGGACGTCGATCTCCAGGTCCCGGTCCGCCACCATCTTCTTCAGGCGGCCGTTCTCCTGCTCGAGCTGGCGCAAGCGCTTGACGTCGGACGGTTCCAAGCTGCTAAAGTGCTTCCGCCAGCTGTAGATCGTCTGGCCGCTGACACCGTGCTTCTTCGCCACGTCCGGGACCGGTTTCGTGTCGGCCTCCCGGAGGATCGTGACCATCTGTTCTTCGGTGAATCGGGTCTTCTTCATGGCTCCCTCACTTTCCGAGGGCGCCATTCTCTCAAGCGTCAGCTGGTCCGAAAAATGGCAGGCAGGTCAGGAAGGCTTTACGTCGCAGGTGGTTTTGATTTTGACTTGGGAACTTCACCCAGGACCTATGAATATGATCCTGCATCGAACGCTTGGACGCTCCGAGCTTCTTCCCCGATTTCGCGGCATTCCGCCGCTTTTAGTGTTGTTGACAATAAGCTGTATGTCGCAGGGGGCCTCAAGCTTGACGTAGGAGTCAGTACCGTCCTTGCTGCTTATACGCCAGCAGACGTCGACGGAGACGGCGTGCTGAACGAGAACGATTTCTGTCCGGACACGGCGCCGGGAAGCGTGGCTGACGGCTTCGGGTGTTCCTTCGACCAGTACATCGGACCGGCCGGACCACAGGGTATCCAGGGTGAGCCGGGACCCCAGGGAATCCAGGGACTCCAGGGTGACCAGGGACTCCAAGGTGACCAGGGTGAAGGCCTGTTCACGGGAACGCTGCTGATGCTTCCGGCTGGATCACTGGCACAGCCGCCAGCGGGTTACAGCTTTTTCGGCACCTTCAACCTCCAAGGGGTGGTCACCGGCGGGCGCGGTGCAGGCGGCGGGCCGCCGCAGGTGACGGTCGACATCTACATCCGGAACTAGCCAGCCTGTTTGATCACGCGGCGAGAGGGAAGGCCTCCTTCCCTCTCGCCCTCGCGAGTATCGCCGTGCGGCAGGCCGCATCGCGCAGGCAGCGCCGTCATGTGCGGAGAAAAACCCGTTCATCAGAAACAGCAAGGATCAAAGGCAGACCCATGGGTTTTTCGGAGTCACATGACGGCGTTGCCTGCGCGCTACTCCGACCCGTCGGCTCGTCCCACGTCGATCGACCGATCGTCGCCCTCGCCAGAGACCTGTACGCGCCAGGGGTTGCAGCACACTTCGCAGTCCTGAACGAAGCTGCCCGTCACGTCGGGCTCGACGTAAATCTCGCTCTCCTCGCCGCAATACGGGCAGGTCACGGCAAACTCGTCGAGACTCATCAGGTCATTATGCGGCTCGGCGGCCTTGGCATTCACGGGACTCGGTGGCACAGTTAGGCAGCACAGTTAGGTAGCATAGTGGCGAGTCATATGCCTTCCGAGACGGTGGCGGCATCCGCCCAGCAACACGGAGCGGCGGCGGATTCTGCCTGGAGCATCCTCCGGGCCGCGAGCACCCTGGCCGATGGGCTCGATCGGGAGGACCGCGTCGTGGTGTTCGGACAGGACGAGCACCAGGCCCTGTGCCCCATCCCGACAGACCGGCCCGACGCGCTGCTTGCGTGGACCCCTGGAACCGGATGGGCATCCCGATTGCCGCCAGATGATGCGCGATCGGAGCTGCTGAACCTGTGCCTGCCGATTTGCAGCGCAACATCCGCGCGGCCGATGACAATCGGCCATCTGGGCCAGAGCCTCGACGGCTTCATCGCGACGCCGTCCGGCGATTCGCGGTTCGTCACCGGCCACGACAACATCGTGCACGTCCACCGCATGCGGGCGCTGTGCGACGCGGTCGTCGTCGGCGCCGGCACTGTGGCCGCCGACGACCCGCAGCTCACCACGCGCCACGTCCCCGGACCGAACCCGCTCCGCGTCGTGTTCGATCCGGGACGCCGGCTGTCGCCGACGTTCCGCGTGTTCACGGACGGGGTGGCCCAGACGCTGTATATCTGCGCCCGCTCGCGTGTGGCGCCGGGCGAGACCCACATGGGCGACGGCGTCATCGCCGGCATCGACCACGACCGACCGGATGACGGGCCGGAGCAGGTACTGCGGCTCCTGCGCGCGCGCGGCTGCGCACGCGTCTTCGTCGAGGGGGGTGGGGTCACCGTGTCGGCGTTTCTGGAGGCCAATCTCCTCGATCGATTGCAGATCACGATTGCACCGGTGCTCATTGGCGACGGCCGCCCCGGTGTTCGTCTCACGCCGCAGACACGTCTTCGCGATTGCCGCCGGCCCAGCTACCGGGTGTATCGCATGGGCGACGATGTGCTGTTCGATTGCGAACTCCACGTACAGGCCGACGCCGTCGACCGCCAGACACCCGGCGCCGTGCATCGCGTCATCTAACGAGTTATGCGCAGATCCCGCGTGATGCTCCTGGTTGTCGCCCCGGCCCTCCTGGTTGGCGCCTCGGGGCAGCGGGCCGAACTCGAGCCCCGCCCTGCCAGAACGTTTCGCGTCGCCACGTTCAACATTCACAAGGGAGCGGATCGGCCGGGGCTCTACGATCTCGAGCAGACGATCGAAACGATGAGACATCTCGATGCGGACATTGTGGGTGTGCAGGAGGTGCTGCGGAATCATGCCGAGTTCGATTGTGACGACCAGCCCGCGTTGATCGCCGAGGGATTGCGGCGGCGCACCGGTCGCCCGTGGACGCACGCGTACGCGAAGTCGTGGGTCACCGAGGACCGGCGCTGTCTGGAGCGCGGCCAGGGAGACGGCGTCCAAACCGAAGGCGTCGCGTTCTTTACTCCCGAACGTATCGTATCCTCGAGTTCCGTGCGCCTGTCCCAAGGGCGGGTGGGTCTGGCCGTCCGTATCGCATCGATGCCCGATGTGCCGGTGATCGTGACGCACCTTGCGGCGAACCGTCAGAACCAGGCCGGCCGTGTTCGTGAAATTTCGGCGCTGTTACCATGGGCCGCGCGGCAGGGCCCCGGGCTCCTGATGGGCGACCTCAACGCCAGGCCGGACGCGAGCGAGCTGGTCCCGTTGATGGCGCAGTACCGGGATACGTGGGCCGACGCCGCCTCGGGTGGAAGAGTCTATGGGGTCGTATCGGGATCGACGCGGCCGGGCCGCCGCGTATCGCGCATCGACTACGTGCTCTACGCGCCAGGCATCGACTTGACGCTTCAGTCGGTGGAAGTCGTCGACCCGTCAACGCTGCCGGGGCTCGGCGGAGTCTCGGATCATCATCCTGTTGTGGCCACGTTTCGGAGCGATCCCCGGGCGAACCCTGGTGGCCCTAGCCGAGCCGCCGAAACGCGCTGAGGTCGTAGCCAATCCACCCGCACGCCAGACATTCCTGGAGGGCGGCGCCGCCCAGCAGGTAGTCGAACCGGCCAGTACCGACTGGCAGCCAGCCGCAAACCGCACCCAGCACACCAATCGCGCGGTCGCGCAGGCGACGAGTCTCGAGCGCGGACGTGAGGTCGACGGTCGACTCGTGCTCGAAGCCGGCCGCCCGAGCCAGCGCCCGCAGCTCATCCTGGTGCAGCAGCGCATTGATGCGCCACCCGCGGCAGAAACGATCGATGGCGCGCGCGGCGGCGGCACCGGTCGCGGATCGTCTGACGTCGTCGCAGATCACGAGCAGGCCCCCAGGCCGCACGAGCCGACGACACTCGGCGAAGAAGCGCTCCGGCGCCGGACCATGCACGAATGACTCGATCGCATAGGCCAGATCGGCCGGCCCAACGCTGGCCGGGAGGTCACAGTAATCGGCTTCGATGCACGCAACCCGGCCCGACAACCCCGCATCGCGGACACGTTCGGCGGCAAGCCGCGCCTGCACCGGACTCAGCGTAATCCCGGTACCGCGGATGGGCAGCCGCTCGGCCAGATAGCACAGGCTGGCCCCTACGCCGCAACCCAGGTCGACCAGGTGTGGCGTGTCCGAGGTCTCCGATATCGAGATCAGCGACCGCGCCATCTCGGCGATCTGGTCGTCGACGTAGTGAAAGGCCTGCCGGCGTGTTGCCGTCCCTGGGCCCCACACCGCGCGATGGATGACTCCGGCGCCGCCCCCCTGCCCGAACCTGATGAACGCGGGTGTGTGCCGGTCGTAGTAACGCCCGATCTCTGCCGTGTCGAAGCGGGGTCCGCTCACATCTGCCCTAGCCGCGCGGCAGCCATGCGGCGAGATCGTCGTGTCCGACAATCAGCCGCGATCGGCCGGCATCGACGTGTGCCAGCCGCCGCGCGCGCCAGTCGGCGATGGTCTTGGCGCGGTCCGGCGCCATCGCCGTCGCCGCCTCCGCCCAACCGTCGACGAGCGTCCGCTGCACATCTGGAGCCGTCGGTTCAAGCGTCCAATCGCTCGACGCACGCCGAACCAGGTACCCAACCTCCCCAAAACACCGCTCGGCACACGCTGCCGCGTCGGGTCCGGCCGCCTGCCCACCGAGGCCCTTGTCTGTCTTCTGGTGCCGGTTCATCAGATCGCGCACCGCGCGGTCTTCCGCCTCCGCAGGCGCGCACGAGAAGTGGCCGTTGTAGATGATGGCGAAAAGCGCCGAGGCCCTCTCTTCGCGACAGTGCGCCGCGAGCGCGTGCAGCCACTGTACTGACACCAGGTCGAGCAGGGCCGAGGCTGTGACGAGATGACGTCCGGCGAAGATCCCGTGGTCGTCCAGGGTGCGCAAATCCATCTGCCGAGTTTCCACATCGCACGCGAGGTCGGCGCCCTGCACTCTGCACGCTTCCCCCTCGGCCCACACGGCGCTTCCGCGCGCAACGCCCCACGCTGACATCTGCTCGTGCAATCCCGCCAGCAGCGTGGGGCTCCGGTCGACTGCCAGCCAGCGCTGACCTCCCCGAAGGCGATCCGCCAGAAAGCGGACGTTGGACCCTTCGCCAGTCGCCAGGTCGAGCACGCACACCGGCCCTCCGGCGGGCAACGCGTCCACAATCGCGCGCGTGAGTACTTCCGACCGCGCGGCGGCATCGGCCGGTTCGCGCAACCGAAGCCACCGCGAGAGGGGCTCACCCATGGGCGACGAGCCAGTCAAGTGCGGCCGCCATGTGCCCGGAGGTCTCGTCCCAATCAGGCAACCGGTGCCGCACGCGGCGCGCTCTTTCCGCAAGACTGGCGCGAAGGTCAGCGTCGTCAAGCACACGCGAGAGTGCCTCGACGAGCGCTTGCGTGTCCCCCACGGGAACCAGTAACCCCGCGCCATCACCCACCAGTTCAGGAATCGCGCCGGTCATCGTTGCGACCACCGGGAGCCCGCGGGCCAAGGCTTCGGCCACGGCCATCCCGTACGTCTCCTGCCGCGTGGCGAGGACGAAGACATCCGCGACGTCATAACACGCCGCCAGCGCGGGGCCACCGAGGTCACCCACGAGAGAGACGCGGTCCTCGAGCCCGAGGTCCTTCACCATTGCGCGCACTCGGTCGGCCGTCTTGGGATGACGCGTGAGACTCCCGGCGCAGGTCAGTCGCCACGACTGGCACGGAACCGCGGCAAGCGCCTCGAGCAGCACGTCATGTCCCTTTCCAGGATGGACGGTCGCCACCGACAGAAGCTCGAGCGGCCGAGTCCGGTCGGCCTCGACCCCGGCCGCAGCCCGATTGCCGCCGGAACCGCGCGCCAGCGGCGCGCTGTCTGTTCCCGGCTCCACCACGACCACTCGGTCAGGTGCCAGTTCGTACCCCGCGATGAGAGGCAGCGTCGCGCTGCCGGTGACGACGATCAGCGCCGCCGCGCCGAGCGCGCGACGCTCCCCTTTCCTGAAGCGCGCGGCGGTGTTCCGGCCGAGACCGACGGTGGCGGCAAGAGGGAGATGGACGAGGGCGGCGATGCGAAGGCGCGACGCCTCGCGCGCGATGAGGTCCGGCATGGCGCCGAGCGCGAGGCCGTCGACGATCGCAATCGTTCCCGAACGAACGGCGGCGAGGGCGCGATCGGCATGCGCGAGCGATGCAGCCGTCGGGTACGGAAAGCTCGCATCGAGCTCCAGGACCTCCACGAACCAGCCCCGCTTGCGAAGTCCCTCCACGACGCGCCGATCGTAGATGGAGCCGCCGGTGCGAGCGTCAAGTCGCCCGGGCACCACGAGCACGACCGGTGGCATCGCTACGACGGTCCGCTTACGGCTCTGTCCACGACTATGTCCACGACGCCCTCGAACGACGCCGACGCGATGTGCGATTCGTGCAACGTCACGCGGATTCGTTCGACGCCGGACGCACCTGGCCCCAGATCTCCGCGCCTCATCGCAACGACGAGACCATCGAACACGACGCGCGCCAGAAATTCCGTCGACGTGTTGCGCCCGGCGAACGCCGGGATCTCATCGAGATTGCGATAGTTCAGATCGGCCAGCACCTGATGCAGCGCTTCAGCCGCGCGCCCGATGTCGACCACGAGGCCATCGGCGTCGAGAGCCGGTCGCGTGAGTTCGACGTCCACCACGTAGGTGGCGCCGTGCAGCCGCTGAGCGGGTCCGAACACCTTCCCCTTGAAGCTGTGGGCAATCATGACGTGGTCGCGCACGGTCACGCTGTACATGGCGTGCTCCTTCTACGAATACCGGATCCGGTGGCACAGTGCGTCGCCCGACGACTGCGCGAGCCGCGCCATCACGTCCGGTAATGTCTCGAACTCGCTCTCGCCCGTGATGAGGGCCTCGAGGACCGGGTCATCCAGCAGTGTCAACGCGAGCTGCATCCGGCGGCGGCCGTCCCATCGCGGCCGTTGCGATCGGGCCAGGCGGCCGACCTGAGACGATGCAATGGTGAGGCGTCTGGCGTGAAACGCGCCGCCAAGGGACAACGGCACGGTCTGGTCGCCAAACCAGCTCAGCTCAACGATCGTCGCCTCGACCGCCGCGACCCGCAGCGCGAGATCGAGGCCTGCCGGCGCACCGCTCGCATGGATGACGAGGTCCGCGTCATCGACGGCCGCCGCCGGCTCTGCGAAGCGTACACCCAGAGCACGGGCGACCGCCGCACGGCCGGGGTTGATGTCCACCAGCTCGACGTCGCATCCCGGGATTCTCGCCGCAAGCCATGCGGCCAGGCATCCCACCGCACCCGCGCCGATCACCGAGATACGATCCCCCACATGCGGTCGGGCGTCCCACACACCGTTGAGCGCCGTCTCGAGACTGGCGGCCAGCACGGCGCGGTCGGGCGGAATCCCGTCCGGCACTACGTGAACCGCCGCCGCCGGAACGACGAAGCGGGTCTGATGGGGATGGAGCACGAACACCGTCCGGCCGGCCAGTTCGTCCGGGCCGCCCACGACGCGGCCGACGCAGGAGTACCCGTACTTCACCGGCGCCGGAAACTCGCCTGCCTGGAAGGGCGCTCGCATGCGGCCCCATTCGCTCCGCGGGACGTGACCGCCAAACACCAGCGCCTCGGTCCCGCGGCTGATGCCGCTGTAGAGCGCCTGCACGACGACATCACTACTGGACGGGGTCGCCAGCTCTTCACCCCGGATCTCACCACGGCCCGGCGCTGTCACCCAGAACGCTCTTGCCTGCTCCTGCATGTGTGGACATTCTGATGCGGTCCACACGCCGTTACAACGTCGCTCTCGCCATCGTGCTCGGCCTGGTCATCACGGCCGGCGTCGGGATGATCGCGGGCGCCGGGCTCGGGATTGGCGCGTCGTACCCGCTGCAAGCCGCCGCGGTCTTCGCGGCGCTGATGACGGCCGTCGTGCTCGTCACCGGCGACGAGCCACATCATCTGCGGCTCGGGCCCGCCGATTACGTCACGACGCTCCGGGCGATTCTCGTGGCCCTGGCGGCAGGCGTGATCGGCCATCCGGCGACGCCGGAGGTGCTCTGGTCCGTGGTCGGTCTCACCACGGTCGTGGGTGCGCTTGATGGCCTCGATGGCTGGCTCGCGCGCCGTACTCGCATGGTGAGTGCGTTTGGCGCCCGGTTCGACCTGGAAACGGACGCGCTGCTCATCCTCGCCCTGTCGGTCCTCGTCTGGCAGCACGAGAAGGCCGGTCCCTGGGTCCTCCTCTGCGGACTCATGCGGTACGGTTTCGTTGCGGCCGGATGGCTTCTGCCGTGGCTCGCCCGGCCGCTGCGGTCGACCTGGCGAGGCAAAGCAGTGGCCGTTGGCCAGCTGATCGGACTCGGCGTGGCCCTCGCGCCCATCGTTCCGGCACCGCCGAGCGTCATCGCGGCCGCCAGTGCGCTGGCCGCGCTTGCCTGGTCGTTTGCCATCGACATCCGGTGGCTGGCGCGCCAGTCCAGGGCATCATAGGAGCAGTCATGTCTATCCTCGGAAGAGCCGGATCGCACGCAGGCGCGCTGCGGATCCTGTCGGTGATGATGGGTGTGTTTCTGGTCTTCATGGGCCTCACCAAGATCGACTGGCTGATGGATGCCGGGATCCTGACTCGAACGCTGCAGGAATGGCGCGGCACGGCGCGGCCCCTCGCGCGGTGGTACCTCGACACGATCGCCCTTCCCGGCGCTCCCGTGTTCGCGCGCGTGGTGTTGTTCGCCGAACTGGCGGCCGGCGCAGCATTGATCCTGGGAGTGCGCGTGCGCCTGACGGCGGCGCTGGCGCTCCTGATGGTGCTGAACGTCCACGTCGCCGCCGACGTGATCTTCCAGTACAGCTACCTGATAAACCCTTACGGCCCGCCGGTGCTGGGTGGCTTGCTGGCGCTCGCGGTTGCCGGCTCGCGCCTGCCGTTCAGCGTGTCGAGATAGCAGCTCGTGGTGAAAGTCGGGCCTTCACCACGGGCTGCTAGTCCTCGTCCGCGTTGTCCGCCGGCACGTCCGGCGCGTCGAACGCATCGAGCAGCATAGGCGCGAGCGCGTGCATCGCGCCTATCGATGGGAGCCGCGGCTCCAGGCCCGATCGGAATCCGTGATCGAGGAGCCGGCGCAACTCCTGCTGGCGGGGCCCGATGACGTGCACGGGCACGCGCCACGGCGCGTCCGGGCCGCTCACGGCGGCTGGCGGCTGGTGGTCGCCGATCACGATCATCGTCCGGTCGTCCCGCCGCGCGCGAAGATAGCCGGCAAGAGAGACGAATTCGTAAGCCATGGCCTTGACATAGCTCGGCCCCAAGTTGGTCAGGTCGGGGCTGGCCGCCATCGCGCGGTCGACGTCGGCCTGGTCGTACGCGTCCTCGGTCAGCACGCGCGACCAGTCCGGCTGGTAGGGGGCGACCGGACCGAACGGCGCGTGCGACGTGCTGGTGGGAAACACGACGAAGAGCGGCGCGCGTGACGGTCGATCCCGCTCGAGCGCGTCGAGCTTGGCCAGCGCGTACTGATCCGGGATGCTCCACCAACCGAACTCCGGCCCCTGATACTCCAGGAGATCCCGGCCGTAGATCACGTCGAAACCGTAGAAGGCCCCTTCCGGCCAGGGCTGTCGCATGCCTGGCATCAACGCCACTGTCCGGTAGCCGCGCCGCGCGAAGTTGGTGACCATCGTCTCTCGCTGCGACGCCATCAAGGACGCGTACGCGTAATCGTCGCGCACCTCGACGCCCGACATCAGGCTCAGATGCGCCAGCCACGAGGCGCCGCCGAACGTCGGAGACTCCACGTATGCCGAGACGACCCCGCGTTCCGTCTCGCCGATCGCGGCCTCGAAGTCGGCGAGGGTGGCGGCGAGTGCTCCGGCAATCGCCGGCGTCTCGTAGGCCACCGCGCCGTACGACTCGACGAAGATGAGGAACACGTCGGCGCCCCCGAGACCCTGAAGGTCCGCGTCGAGCGCGGGGCTCGGACCGAGCCGCGGCGCCACCGCGCCAGGACCGAGGGTTGCCAGCACGAAGCGCGCCTGTCGAACGTAGGCCGGCGTCACCGGATCCGCAAAGGCGACGGCGGTCGGGAGCCCACCCCAGAGCTGCTGGGCTGCGAACAGGACGCTGACGGCCCCGGCCACCCAGCCGAGCACGAGACGCGATCCCCGGTGAGCCATGGCGGCCGCCACCTGGCCGCTGGCGAGACGCGCCAGCGCGTACCCCACGCCGACGGCCGCCACGGCGGCGGCGGCAACGCTCGCGACGAGCCACCACGGCGCGGCGCGCCCGAGCATGGCGCCGACGTTGCCCAGATGTTGGGAGTCCCAGTACAGATTGAACTCCCGTCCGTAGAGTCCGGGGGCAGTCACGTCGAGATAGTGACCGGCGACGAGCACGACCCAGATCGTGGGCAGGACGCGCCGCGCCAGCCGGCCCGCCCACCGATGGGCGACGGCCAGGAGCAGAACGCACAGGGCGAGTTCGAATGAGAGCGCACTGCCCCATCGGATCTTGAGCGTCGGCCAGACGTTCTCAAACGTGAGGGAGGCGTTGAGGATGAAGAGGGAGACGCCGAGCGCGGGCCAGGCGAGCCAACCGGTGAAAAACCGCCCTGCCACGCGTTAAACCGATGAAAACAGGGGGCTCAGCATTTCTTTGTTCGTCTCGAGATATCGCTCGGTCAGGTCGATCATCGTGGGCTGCAATCGTAGAAGCGGTAGAACAGGGTGTCAAACACGCGCCCTTGGCTGGAAACCCGCTCGTCCGGCGGACGCTTTAAGGTAGACTCCGTGCCAAAGGAGCGCCCTCATGTCGCAAACAGCACAGAGTTACGAGAACCACGCCCGCTGGCTTCCGCCTTTTCACTTTTTCGTGCTGCCCGTCTTGCTGGTCTACGTCCTGAATAGCCTGCGACATGCCGTGCTCAGCCCCTCGCTCAGCACGGGCTTTGCGTTGCTGGTGGCTGCCGCGCTGTTCATGACCGCGCTGCTGGCGCGGATCATGGCTCTGAAAGCACAGGACCGGGTCATCCGCCTCGAGATGCGTTTGCGTCTGCGCGAGGTGCTCCCGCCGGACTTGCACGGGCGGATCAACGAGTTGACGCCGGAGCACATGATCGGACTTCGGTTCGCCGGCGACGCCGAGCTTCCCGAGTTGGTGCGCCAGGCGCTCGGCGGGACGCTGACGACGACGAAGAGCGTCAAGCAGGCCGTGAAAGACTGGCAGGCCGACCACCTGCGCGTGTGATGAAACCAGTTCGAGTGACTTGCATCACAGATGGCGACTTGCAACCCTCGCCGTACGGGAGCATCCTAATGGCCATGAAAACCTTCTGCTTCGTTCTCCTGATCACCGGTCTCCTGGCCCTCCCGGTCTCGGCCCAGCAGACCCCATCTCGTATCGATGTCGAGAGCCTCGGCCCGCAGATCGGCGATCGGATTGCCGATTTCAGCCTCGAGGACCAGCAAGGCGCGGTCCGGACGCGGGACTCGATCATGGGCCCCAATGGCGCCATGCTCGTGTTCTCGCGGTCGGTCGACTGGTGACCGTGGTGCAAAACGCAGATGGTCGATCTGCAGAACGGGCTTTCTGAGATAGAGGCGCAAGGGCTTGGCCTGGCGGTCATCACGTACGATTCACGAGCGGTGATGGCCGATTTCACCGCACGTCGCGGCATCACGTTCCCGCTCCTGTCCGATCCGGGATCGAGCACGATCAAGACATACGGCATTCTCAACACCACGGTGGAGGATGAAACGTCGAGAAACTTCGGCATCCCCTTTCCCGGAACCTTCGTGGTCGATCGTCAAGGGATCGTGACCGCGCGCTTCTTCGAGGAGGCGTTCCAGCAACGGACCACCGTCTCGACCATGATGCTCACGCTGGGCACTGGCAGCGCGCCGGTGGCGGCCCGCCGCGTCACGACCGATCATCTGCAGGTCACGACGTACGCGACTGACGAGGTCGTGGCACCAGGGTCGCTCTTCTCCATCGTGTTCGACGTGACGCCGCGCGAACGGATGCACGTCTATGCGCCGGGTGCCGAGGCATACAGGATCATCAACCTCGCCCTCGATCCGAATCCGCTGCTGGTGACGCAACCCCTGCAGTACCCCGCGTCGGAGATCTATTACTTCGAGCCGCTCGACGAGCGGGTGCCGGTCTTCCAGGAACCGTTCAGGCTCACGCAGACTATGGCCATTACGACGGCGCGGGAGCAGCGCGCGGCGCTGGCGGATGTTGAGAGCTTCACGGTCACAGGGACGCTGGACTATCAGGCATGTGATGACAGAATCTGCTTCAATCCGCAGTCGATCCCGGTGTCATACACCTTCACGCTGAGGCAGCTCGATACGGAACGGGCCAACGTGGCCCAATAGATAGGATGCCGCTCATGGGCCGACTCGCTTGCACTCTCACGTTGATCGCCGTACTGACGGCCGGGGTTACCCTCGCCGCGCAGTCGGGGACGAGCATCGTCAGGGACGTTCGCGCCTCGATCGCCGCCGGCGATTTCGCAGCCGGGCAGGCCCGGATCGACGAGTACCGATCGGCGCGCGGCGTGACGCCAGAGATGGTCGCGGCGCTGTCGTGGATGGCGCGTGGAACCTATGCGGCTGGTCGGCTCGACGAGGCGGCGCAGTACTCCGTCGACTCGTACAACCTGGCGATCGAGGCCTTACGAACGAGCAGTCTCGACGACAGGAACCTGGAGGCGGCGCTCGGAGCCGCCATCGAAACCGACGCGCTGGTGCGGGCGGCGAGGGGCGATCGGTCCTCGGCGGTGTATTTCCTCGAACGAGAGCTGGAAACGTATCGTGACACCGTCATTCACAAGCGGCTGCAGAAGAACATCCACCTGCTGAGCCTCGAGGGGCAACCGGCGCCCGCGCTCGACGCACAGGAATACCTGGGACGGCCGGTTCCGGGTCTCGATGAGCTCAAGGGGAACGTGGTACTCCTCTTCTTCTGGGCGCACTGGTGTTCGGACTGCAAGGCCCAGGGCCCAGTCATCGAAAGCGTGCTCGGGAAATACCGGTCGCAGGGCCTGCGTCTGGTCGCGCCAACGCAGCGCTTCGGGTACATCGTCTCTGGGCAGGACGCGCCGCCGGACCTGGAACTGGATCATATCGGCCAGGTCCTCGACCAGTCGTACGGGTTCCTCCGCGACGAAGGGGTGCCGGTCGGCGCGGCGACCCACAAACGGTACGGCGTATCGACGACCCCCACGTTGGTGCTAGTCGACCGGGAGGGCATCGTGCGCCTCTATCGTCCCGGCCAGTTGAGCGAAGAAGATCTCGACGCCGCGATTCGCAAGCTGCTTTAAACGCGGCGCTCCCCCTCGACGGTGACGACGCCTGTTTCAGCGCGCGTCATGACCGGCTCGGCTCCGCTCACGAGGCTCGTGCGGATTGGGCCCGGACCATCTGCTCCAGCGCGATTCTCGGACAGACGCTCCCGTGCACGTATTCCAGAAGGCCTGTCGCCACGCCCCTGATTCTTTTTTCGACGGCCTTATCGAGGCAGCGTCCCCGCTCATCGAACAGCTGCTGAACGCCGGCAACAGAGACAGGCCCGGGCAGCACGATAGCGCCGACGTGTGAACACACGCTGCGCAGCTGCTCCAGCGACTTGATGGCTCCGATCTGGCCCGCGGCCACCCCGAGGAGCGCCACCGGTTTTCCCGCCAGAAGCGACGGAAAACCAAGATTCTCGATCACGAGCTTCATCGTCGCGGCGAAGCTCCCGTGATACTCGGGTGTCGCCAGAATCACTCCGGTCGCATGCTTCACCGCCTCCTGCAGTGTCGCCTGATCAGCGGGCTGACCAGGCTGACCCGGGAAAGCAAGGTTCAGCTGCGACGGGTCGATGGAGGTGACCTGCACACGAGATTGATTCTTGAGTTCATCGACGACAAGAGCCAAGGCCTTCGAGGTGAAGCTGCCAGGCCGACTCGTGCCAAGAATGGTCACGATCCGGATGCCGTCTTCAGTCTTGATCGCCATGTAGTCCTTCCCTTCCTGAGGCCGATGTACGCCCAGCCTGTAACCTGTTGACGCATTGAGGCTTATGCCCTGAGGCCCGTCACCACGGCGCGCGCAGCCGACCCTTCGATTCCGGTGAAACGTCGTTGATCCCGGGCGTGACGACCGGCTACAGTCTTGCCACGGCCGCGTGTTCGGCGACCGGCCCACTTCGTAAGGAGACTGGAGAATGGCCAACGTCACATTGAGGGTGAACGGTAGCACGCACACCGTGGATATCGACCCTGCGACTCCCCTGCTCTACATCCTGCGCAACGACATCGGCCTGGAGGGCCCGCGCTTCGGGTGCGGCCTTGGCCAGTGCGGAGCGTGCACCGTGATCATCGACGGCGCGGCGGTCCGGTCGTGCGTGACGCCCACCTCGTCGGTCGCGGGCGAAATCACCACGCTCGAAGGACTCGCCACGGAAGGCACGCTCGACCCGGTGCAGCAAGCCTGGATCGACGAGCAGGTGCCACAGTGCGGCTTCTGTCAGAACGGGCAGATCATGACCGCCAAGGCGCTCCTGAGCCGCAACCCCAATCCCACCGACACGGAAATCCGGGAAGGGATGGCCGGCACGCTCTGCCGCTGCATGACGTACTACCGCATCCAGGCCGCCATCAAGCGAGCGGCTACATCGATGACGGCTGCCGGAGCGGCCGCAGGAACCGGGGGTGTCGCATGACGACCGCAAACATTCCGAAACAGGTCGAGCAACTGCTGGAAAAATGGGACGGGACGGTCTCCCGACGACGCTTTCTCAAGGGGTCGGGCCTGCTCGTCGTCGGGTTCAGCGCCGCGGCCGTCGCCGGTCCGTTCGGCTCGGGAGCCAGCGCTGAAGCGGCGGCGATGGCCCAAGCCGGCGGTCCGTATCCCGACCCCGACTTCAGGCAACTCGATGCCTGGATTGTCATTCACGAAGACAGTACGGCCACCTTCTATGTTGGAAAGACCGACTGTGGCCAGGGGACCGGCACGGCCTTCCGGCAGATGATGTCCGACGAACTCGACATCGCGTACGACCGCACCAGCCTGATCATGGGCAGCACCGACGTCACCGTCGACCAGGGCGGCTCCGGCGGTTCGGATGGGGTCCAGGTCGATGGCTGGCCGATGCGGCGCGTTGCCGCCGAAGCGCGGCGGGTCCTGCTGGAACTGGCGTCAGAGCGGTTCGGCGTGCCCGTCGCACAGCTCACCGTCAGCGAGGGGGTGGTCACCGTCGCGGCCGATCCGTCCAGGACGGCAACCTACGGCGAACTGATCGGCGGACAGCGGTTCAACATCACGCTCACGGGTGAAACCATCAATGCGACCACAGGGGTGGCGGCGGTCAAGGCCGTACAAGATCTCAAGATCGTCGGCCAGTCGCTTCAGCGCTACGACATTCCCCCGAAGGTGGACGGTTCGCTGAGGTGGGCCTCGGGTGTGAAGCTCCCCGGCATGCTGCACGCTCGCAACGTGAAGCCGCCGATGGCGGGCGCAACGTTGGTCAGCATCGACGAATCGTCCGTTCGCGACCTGCCGGGGTTCGTCAGGGTCGTGAGCAGGGGCAACTACGTCGCGGTGGTCTGCGAGCGCGAAGAACAGGCCATCACCGCATCGAGACGGCTGAAGGTCGACTGGCGGAGGCCGGCGACGCCGCCGTTCCCCACGTCGGAGAACCTCTTCACCTACATGCGCAACGCGACGCCTACCTCCAGCGCCCAGCTGGACGTCGTGGGAAACCCCGACGCGGCGCTGGCGGGGGCCGCGAACGTCATCGAGGCCGACTACGATTTCCCGTACCAGGGCCACACGGCCATCAGTCCGGCCCATGCCACGGCCGATCCGTCGGACGGGCAGATGACGATCTATTCCAACGACATGAAGTCCTACGGCATGCGGAACGGCATCGCCGAGTTTCTGCAGATGCCACGGGACCAGGTCCGCGTCGTCTGGATGGAGGGTCCTCAGGCCTACGGCCGTACGGCCGCCGACGATGCAGGGTTCGAGGCGGCGTTTCTGGCCAAGGAACTCGGCCGGCCGGTTCGAATGCAGTGGATGAGGGACGAGGAGACGGCCTGGGATACCAAAGGACCGGCCTATACGTTCCGGCTGCGCGGAGGGTTGGATGCCCAGGGGCAGATAGTCGCGCTGGACTACACCGCCCGGGCCGCCGACTTCTACCATCTCGGCTACAACGAGGCGGAGACCGTCCTGATCGCGCAGTTGATGGGGACCAGGCGCGCCACACCGGCCTCCGGCCGTGCCAGGACTCCTTCCGACATGTACGCCATCGCGAACAGGCGCGTCGCGACCCAGGTTGTCAGCATGCCTCTGGTGCACGAAACACCGCTGCGCACGGGCAATCTCCGGGATCCCGGCGGTCCGCAGGTCACCTTCGCCTCCGAGTCGTTCATCGACGAACTGGCGGCAGCCGCCAATGCCGACCCGGTCGAGTTCCGCCTGCGGCTTCTCACCGGCAGTACTGACGAAGACAGCGGCTTCAAGCGGGCGCGCTCGATCGCCACGGTCAGGGCGGCCGCGCAGGAATTCGGCTGGGACACCCGTCCGTCACCCAAGCCGCTCGGCACCGGCAACATCCTCACCGGGCGCGGTATCGCGTACACCTACCGCAACCAGACCGTCGTCGCACAGATTGCCGAGGTCGAGGTCAATCGCACGACGGGTCATGTGTGGGTGAAGCGGCTCGTGTGCGCCCACGAATGCGGGCTCGTCATCAATCCCGAAGGGCTGCGCCGTACTATCGAAGGCGGCATGCTCCACTCGCTGAGCCGCGCGCTCCACGAGGAAGTCGCGTTCGATACCGAAAAGGTGACGAGCGTGGATTGGAACACGCATCCCACGCTGACACATGCCGACACGCCGGAGAGGATCGACGTCGTGATGGTGAACGGAGATCCGAATCCGGACCGGCCGGATCTTCCGCACTACGGGGCCGGTGAAACGGCCTGCAAGCCGCTTGTCGCCGCTGTTGCCAACGCGGTCTTCGATGCGACCGGCGTGCGCATCCGCCGGGCGCCATTCAGGGACGCGCGCGTGCTTGCGGCGCTGCGGGCCGCGCGCGTCTAACTCCGTAAGGTGAGGGATCGAGAGGGAGGATTGCGGTGAAAGCACTTCGGTTCGTCTATGCAGTTGTCGTGGCGGCCCTGTTGTCGCTCGCGTCGTCCCAGCTTGCCGCCCAGCAGGGCGGCAATGAGCCGGGCACGCTGGGCCAGCTTGGCGCGCTCGGTCAGCAAGTGGTCGACCGTCCGGCCACGCCCACGGGCCTAACCCCGAGGCTGCCGGATGGCACCGTGGACCTGAACGGCTTATGGACGGGCGGCGGCCCCGTCCGCGACATCGAGCAACAGGGCGGCCTCGAACCCGGCGACATTCCGCTGCTTCCCTGGGCGAAAGAGCTTCTGGATTCGCGGCAGGCTGACGACGACCCGCACGTCTGGTGCCTGCCGATGGGCGTGCCCCGCGTGGCGGGCGGATACCCCTGGCGCATCGTGCAGAACTACACGCACCAGGCGCCCACGCACGTCTTCGTCCTCCATGAGGGGAACATCCACAGCTACCGGCAGATCTTCGTCGACGGCCGAGAGCACCCTGAGTTTCTCGACCCGACCTGGTTCGGACACTCGATCGGGTCGTGGGACGACGACACGTTCGTCGTCGACACGGTGGGATTCAACGACAAGTTCTGGTTCGATCGCCGCGGCCATCCGCACACCGAGCAACTGCACACCATCGAGCGCTGGATGCGCGTCGATCTCGGCCACCTCGACAACGAGGTCACGATCGACGACCCGGGCGCGTACTCCAGGCCATGGACGGCGAAGTTCACCGCCGTGATGCGGCCGAACGACGAGCTGATGGAGTACATCTGCCAGGAGAACAATCAGTACGGCACGGCCGGCGGCCACGCCAACCCGTACTAGCGCCCCGTAGGTCTTGAGTTGAGGGTAGCGGTGCTCGTCGCCGCTACCCTGTCCTTGTCCGGCGTCCGGCTCCGCCCGGCGGGAAATCGGCCGCCGCTCGAACCCTGACGCTCCCGCCGCGAGTAGCGCCTAATTCGAACGCCTGCCGGCGGCATAGTGGCGAACCCTCGGTGAGGCTAACGCCACTGTGAAAATAGAACCAGAAGTGTGGTCCATCAAGGAAATCGTCGGACATCTGATCGATTCGGCAGCCAATAATCATCAGCGATTCATTCGGGCTCAACAGACAGACGAGTTCGAGTTCTCCGGATACGAGCAGGATGCCTGGGTACGATCGCAGGGTTATCAGGATCGCCCGTGGCTCGAGCTGATCGAGTTTTGCGTTCTATACAATCACCATCTGTCACACGCGATTCGACGCATTCCGGGAACCGCGCTCACTGTGCCGTGCCGAATCGGGACGGGCGAGTCCGTCACGTTGGGCTTTCTGGTCGATGACTACTTGGTTCATCTGCGACACCATGTGAAGCAGATCGAGGAACGAAGGGCGGCCTAACAAGTGCCACAGCCGCCAAGCGGCGCGGGTACGTCACGATAATTCGAACGACGGTATGTGCCGCTCGCGGCTGCGTGGCAAGCCGTTACCCACGACAAACGCCGCAGTGTCGAGAGGCGGTTTCATAGCCTCGTCGCGGGTGGCCGCGGACGGGGCCGCCCCGTTCGCGCCGCAGGCGCCTCCCTCGTGACAGGTGCTTTTGGCGCCGAGCACGAATGGGGCTGTCCGCGGTCAGGACCCGCCTGGAGGTTATGAAACTGCCTCTAGCTAGCTGTCGCTAGAGATCGCCGCGCGCGACCGCGGAGACGATGTCCGATTCGCTCAGAATGCCTACAACGGCATTGTCTTCGACCAAGGACGTAGAATATCGACCATGTATTCTGCCGCATTGATCTTTCATTCGCTCCTGCGCTGGGTCGTCCTGTTGGCCGGACTGCTGGCCGTCGGGCGGGCGTGTGCCGGCTGGACCGGCAAGCGGCCGTGGTCGGCCGCCGACAACCGCGCCGGCATCTGGTTCACGGCGGCCCTGGATCTCCAGCTATTGGTGGGGCTGCTGCTGCATCTCGCACTCAGCCCCCTCACGCAGGCGGCCATGGAGAACGTCGCCGCCACGATGCAGAATCCCAGCCTGCGGTTCTGGTTTGTCGAGCATCCGTTCGGCATGGTGATCGCGCTGGTCCTCGCGCACGTCGGCAGGGTCCGCATCCGCAAGGCGATCACCGATGCGAGCCGCCACCGGATCGCGGCCATCCTCTTCGGGATCGCCATGGTGGTGATCCTGTTGTCGTTGCCCTGGCCGTGGACACTGAACGCCAGGCCGTTGTTTCCCTGGTAAGCCTGAAGAGACCCTGGCCTTTCCACCTGGTGTTCGAATGTGGCTTCGCCTGTCCTGAGATAGTCTTCACCATGCCCTTGAAGTCGCTTCGTGCCTGGCTGGGCGTTGAAGCCCCAGAGAAGCAGGACCCTGTGGCGAAGCAGAAGTTCGCGCCGCTCCGCGAGACGCTCGATGCGCTGGATCATCTCGAACCGGACCGTGCGCGCTATCTCGCCGCCTTTGCGTATCTGCTTGGGCGGGTCGCCCATGCCGACCAGCACGTATCGCCGGAAGAAACCAGCGCCATGGAAACGCTCGTGCGGGAGCAGGTCCATCTATCCCAGGACCAGGCGATGATCGTCGTGCAGCTGGCCAAGACAAGTAACCTCCTTTTCGGAGGCACCGCCAACTATCTTGTCGCCAGGGAGTTCTCCAGCCTGGCGACACACGACGAGAAACTCGTGCTGATGCGGTGTCTGTTTGCGGTGTCTGCGGCAGACGAGGCGATCTCGCTGGCCGAGGAAAGCGAGCTCCACAAGATCGCGAAAGAGCTCGGCATTGATCGCTCGACCCTCGTCGGATTGCGCATCGCGCACAGGCAGCACCTTCCGGGCAGATTGCGCCAGTAACGCCCGGACACGAAGGGAGACACACGATGGAGAGCATGGATACGACCGGGAGCACACGTTCCCGCTCAGGGATCACCGCCGCACTCGTGGCGCTTGCCGTCGTCTGCTCGGGCGTCCTCGGGCACACGCGGCAGGGCTGCTCGCTCGATACGTGGGCGAACGATGTCGCCACAGCGTGGAGCGATCGAGGCATGTTATCCAACGCTGCGTGTTACGCAGGCGTCATTACGTCGATGGATCTCGGCCGCACCATGCGGGATCAGGTCGTCGAGCGGTTCGACCAGATGTTTCCCCGCGCCGCCTACAAGGTCGTGGGGCTGGATCCGATCAACGCCGCGCTCCCTGGAGTGGACCGCCCGATGGTGGGCGTCATGTACGTGGGCATGTTCGTGCCGAATGGCGCGACGATCCCGATGAGTTCGGCGGAGCGACTGATTACCGAGCCCGACTTTCTGATCAGTGTCGCGGATGAGGGCATCAACGACGCCACGACGCTCGAGGAGGCGCTGCCCCATCTCGATCGCATCTACGCGTTCATCGAGGTGCTGGCGCCGCTGTTCAACAACAGCCCGGCGAATCCGTTCATGATGCAGGCGTCCAACCTGATGGCGCGATGGGGCGTGATCGGCGAGAGCGTGGAAGTGACGGCGAGTCAGGAATTCCTGCGCAGCCTCGAAACGATGACCGTCACGTTCGAGGATGGCGACGGCAAGGTGCTGGCGAAGCAACCTGGCTCGTACCTGGGTGTCAATCCGCTGAACGGTGTGCTGGTCGTCATCGAGGAACTGAAGCGTCGCGGCGAGCGGCTCCATGCCGGAGACCTCATCAGTTCCGGCTCTTACATGCCGCCGATGCCGGTCACGGCCGGTCTGGACACCGAGACACGATACGAAGGCATCGGGGGGACGACCCTCACCGTCTCCGCCTCGTATCGTTAGCCGACACGTTCTCGAGCGACAACTTCTTCTGGGCGGCGAGGCGCGCGCGCTCCGCAGCCACCAGTCTCGACCGCGCTACCAAGGCTCGGCTCTCAGCTCCGTCAGCCAGTCCTCGGCGGTTTCACGCACCGATGCCTCCGGGTCACCCGCTGCGTACTCGAGCAGCAGGATCGCCGCGGGCCCGCCGAGGGCACCGACCGCGTCGATCGCGAGCAGACGCAGATCCGTATCCGCGTCTTGCAGCGCTACCGTCAAACCGCGAACCGCCGCCTCCCCACCGATCTCCTCGAGCGCGCCCACCGCGTCCTCTCGGATCACGATCTCACGGTCGTGCAAGGCGATCTCCAGCGCCTCGACCGCCGCCGACCGGACATCCACGTCGGGGTCGGCCAGCGCGGCCAGGCCGAGCCGCCGCGCGACCGCGGGGTCCCCCGCCTCGACGAGCGCGTCGATCGCGTCCAGCTTGTCCCAGGGACCGCTGTAGGTCTCCAGTGTCTCGAGGAGGGCGGCGCGCTCGGCCTCCTCCGAAGCAGCGTCCCGGGCGGCCGGCGGCTCGTCGACAACCGGGCGATCGAAGAACCGCAGGCGGACGGGCATGCGCGTGGTGCCGCCACCATCTGGAGATGACTCGACGGCATACAGAAGCATGTAGCCACGATCCCCAAGGATCCGCGCCAACCCCTCCGCGATCGGCAGGCACCGAAACCGCACCGTGATCTGTCCGTTCAGCGACTCGTGCTCCTCGAGGGCCAACCCGGTCTCCTGGGCGATCGCCTCGACGAGTGCCCTCAACGACGCATCACGCACGGCCACGGTGAGACGACCGTCCGCCACGTGGAATGCCCTCTTCGAACCGCGGCAGTCCCGCTGTGTCTGGGGACGGCGGGGAGCATCGCGCACGTGCACGGTGACGAGAGGGTGGGCGACCTCGACCACATCAGCGGCTTGTAATCGCTCGGCCGGTCCGGCCAGCGACGCAACCGACACCGGTATGCATGCCGCAACCACGGCGATGCCGAGGGTCACGCGCATTCCGTGACCGCGCGGCGCCGCCCTGGAGGCCGTTCGAAGCGCTGGCTCGTGCATTGGCCTCGAGCTACTTCCCCTTGACCGGGATGACCTGGTCTCTGACTTCTCCGGCCGCGCGTCAGCGCGCCAGGCTGATGGTGATTCTGGCCACAGGGCTCCGCCAGTCACGGTCCTCGGGGAACAGGTCTCCGATGCCGTGAATCCCAGCATGAATGTGAACGAATCCCTCGCCCCCGATGCCGGGTGAGCCTCCGGCTCCGCCGCACACCGGGCCTGGGATGGCGGCGCAGAGCTCGTCGTTGGGCTCGCTGCCGGCGTCCCATGCCGGCGCCATCACCAGGACCGTCCTATTGCCCGACGGGCCCGCGATGCCATTGAGGGTGAAGAAGGCGTCGTTGGTGGGAATGAGCATCGAAGCGACGCTGACGTGGTTGAACCGACCTCGGGTCTCCACCTTCACCGTCACCGAGGCACCCGGCACCAGCAGGCCGCCGGAGTCGGTGACGTCGAGCACGCCACCCATAGCCCCGAGCAGCGTCCCGAGAGGCATGGTGTCCCCGCCTTCGGCCAGGGCGGCGAGCTCGGGGCTCGCAGGGCTGCCGGGGGTGAAGAGCTTGACACCCTCCCTGTGGCTCGCGACCAGGATGGGCGTAAAGGTCTGCCCTCGGGTCAGGTTGGTGATGGTGACCGAAAAGCTCCGCCCGGCACCGTCGGCGAGCGCCGGCGTGCCCATCAAGAGTCCGGCAACGAGTGCGATTCCCACCGTGGACATCAGTTTTCTCTGCTTCATTCTCTCTACCCTCTCCGTATGCGTACCAATGCAGTCCAGCTGCCCAAACGATGCTGCGTCAACACCTGAGTCAACGCCGCTGTCAGAGTGCGGTACGACTCTTCACATATGTAGGTCGCTCGTGAGCGAAGAATCCCCCTCCACCGCGATGGGCGCATCCGCTGGCCAGGCACAACACGCCATTGCCGCCATGGTGAACATTTCTGGTTCTCGTAGTCCGTGGTGACAGTCCCGCGTCGCACGAGACTGACGATGCGCCCGGCCCAACGCGACGAGCGAGAGCGAGATCCAGGTGGTGCGAAAGCTCACCCGACGGGGCGCCTGAAGAGTTCTTGAAGTGCTCTTTTCAGAATTCCATCCAGCGCATCTGGCCGTCGTCGTCGCTTCTTACCAAGAATTCAGGAATTCTTCAGGCCGGGCCAGGAGCCGGCCCGGTTAGGATCACCCTTCCGAGCGGATGCGCTCATTCCCCGAGGTATCGATGCTTTTGACTCGTCTGCCGCATGCCCTGACGTGCGGTACTCTCGCGTTGGCCCTGTTCGTCCCTGGTATCACCGCGGCCCAGGGCCAGGGGACGCTCGCCGGCGCGGTGCTCGATCCACTGGGCGCCCGCGTGCCCGGTGCGACCGTCACGATCCTGGGTGAACAGGGGCTGGCTGGCGAGGGCACGACTGACGCGGAGGGGGCGTACGAGTTCGCCAGCCTCACGGCGGGCCGGTATCGGGTGGTGGCGACAGCGTCCGGTTTTTCTCCGGTGACGTCCGAGCCGGTATACGTGAGCGCCGGAAGTCGCATCAGCGTCGACGTCACGGTGCGGATCGGACCCCTTCAGCAGGCGGTCGTGGTGACAGCGTCGGCGTCGGAGCTGTCGCAGGCGCAGACCGGCGCGCCGGTCACCGTGGTCGGTCGAGCCGCCATCGAGGCGCTGAACAAACCCGACCTGCTCGAGGCGCTCCGCCTCGTGCCGGGCTCCCAGATCGAGCAGACCGGCGCCCGCGGCGGCGCGACCTCCATGTTCATCCGCGGCGGCGCGTCGAGCTTCGCCAAGGTGTTGATCGACGGAATCGCGGCCAACGACATTGGTGGCTCCTTCGACTTCTCCCAGATGCAAACGACCGGCGTCGAGCAGATCGAGGTACTGCGACAGGCGAACAGCGTCATCTACGGAAGCGACGCGCTCACGGGCGTCATCAACATCACCACCCGCCGAGGTCGGGCGCGCGTGCCTGAGATGACCTACGCGATCGACGGCGGAAGCTTCGGCACCTTCAACAACGCGGCGTCGCTCGGCGGCGCCTACAAGCGCGTGGACTACTTCTCCGAGTACTCGTACTTCACCACCGACAACGACCTACCCAACAACCGGTACCGCAACCATACGTACGCCGCCAGGGTCGGCCTGGCGCTTGGCGGCAGCACGGACCTCAGCGGCACGTTTCGGCAGATCGACGGCAAAACTGGCAGTCCGAACGGCTTCAGCCTGTACGGCGTCACCGACGATGCGTCGTCCGGGTCCGAGCGGACCTATGCGGGCATCGCGGCGCAGTCGCAGTGGACCGACCGCTGGCAGAGCACGCTGCGATTCGGGTCAACTGGCCAGACGTCGAGCTTCCTGAACCCCACGCCGACCGGCGAGGCCTTCGATCCATTCGGGTTTGGCGCGAACTACCTCGGCAACGAGGTGACTATCACCGGGGCGAACGGCTATTCGGCCACCGGACGCGCCATCCTGGATTTCGGCGGCACCTACCCTTCCACCTTCGACAGTCGCACGACGCGGCGCGCGCTATCGGGCCAGACGACGTACCTGGTGGGGTCGGACTTCTACCTCTCTGGCGGCGGCCGCTTCGAGCGCGAGCAGGGGTTCAGCGACCCCGACGGCGAGCCGAGTGCTACGCGCGACAACGGCGGGCTGTTCGTGGAGGCCCGGGGGAGCATCGGTGGCCGGATGTACGTCGGTGCCGGCCTCGGCTACGAGCACAACGCCGCGTTCGGATCGGCGACGACCCCGCGGCTGTCGATGGCCGCCTATCTGCGCCGGCCCGAGCCGGGCGGGCTTGGCGACACGAAGGTGACGTTCAATGTCGGCAGCGGCATCAAGACGCCCAGCGTGTTCCAGGAGCAGAGCTCGTTGCACGTGCTCGCCCAGGAGTCGGCGTCACGCCTCACGACCGGGCCGATCGGCCCTGAGCGCAGCCGGAGCCTCGACGTCGGCCTCGAGCAGGGCTTTGCCGACGGCCAGGCGCGAGTGCGGATCTCCTATTTCCACAGCCGCTTCGAGGACCTGATCGAGTTCGTCAGCAAGAACGTGCTGCCGCAGGTTGGCGTGCCTCCCGACGTCGCGCAGGCGGCCCCCTTCGGCGCCTACGTGAACTCGTCGTCCTACACGGCGCAGGGGCTCGAGACGTCAGCCGAGGCGCTGGTCATGGCGCGCCTTCGACTCATGGCCTCCTATACGTACATGGACGCCGAGGTGACCGACTCGTTCGCCGGCAGCGCCTTGCAACCGGTGATCAATCCATCGATTCCAGGCGTGCGTATCGGTGCGTTCTCACCGCTCGTGGGCCAGCGACCGTTTCGCAGACCCACACATTCGGGCACGCTGATGGCAAGCTACACGCAGGGTGCGGGGCAGGTCACGCTATCGGTGTACGTCTCAGGGAAGCGCGACGGCAGCACGTTCCTGAGCGACGCGTTCTTCGGCAACTCCATGCTGCTGCCGAACAGGGGCCTCGAGGCAGCGTATCAGAAGGTCGATCTTGGCGGTGCCTACCGGGTGCATCCGCGGCTCAAACTATTCGTGAGCAGCGAAAATATCCTGGACAGGACATACGAGTCGTCCTTCGGATTTCCTGGGCTTCCTCGAACAGTCCGCGGCGGCGTTGCGGTGTCCATCGGCGGCGACAACTGACCCGCAGGTCGCGGCCGCCGGGTGCGTGTTCCCCGCAGGCCGCTTGAGTTATGATCTGGTGGTTATCCGAGAATGACGAAGCTTCGGCCCGGTCCGGGGCCAATCCTGCGACATCCGTTCACTTGGAGGTCACCTCATGATACGCATTGTCCTCATCGCTGTCGGCCTGCTGGTGGTCTCGACCAGCGCCTACGCACAAACGACTGCTGAAACGATCGAGCGGGCGCTGGCGCCAGCGCCGCAGCGGGGGGTCGAAGCCACCGGTGTCATTCGGTGGAATGACGACTACACGTACGAGACGCTGAAGGAAAGCACTAACCGGCTGGTCTGCTACGACAGGTCCGGGTTTCCAGGGCGGCGGCAGCCGTTCTCGGTGCAGTGCACCAGCGTAGGCAATCTCGACCGGGTCGCTCAGAGCCGGAAGGCCCTGGCGGAAAACGAGGAGGGCGAGAAAGTGCTGGACGGCTACGAGGCGGCCGGCACCCGCGTGCAGCCCGAGTTCGGCTCGGTCTGGATCTCAATGGATGGCGCTGACGCGGCCAGCGCCCGAATACACACAACGATCGCCGTGCCGGGCGCCACGGCCGAGTCGTTGGGCATGCCCGACAATCGCGACCAGGGTGGCGCCTGGATCATGATGGCGGGCACGTCAGAAGCCCACGTCATGATACCGGGCCAGTAGCTAGCCGCTAGCAGCGACTGAGACGCCGTCCACAGGGAGGCGGGCGAAGCCGGAAGGGTTTGCCTGCCTCTGCTGAGGGCTGGCTTGCGGCCCATTCAACCGAGCCTGGCGCGCTCGATTCAGTTCGCTTAGTTTCCCGGTTCTAGGTCACCAGCACCGGGCGTGGTCCGCAGTGCGCGCTCGCCGAGGCGTGCATGCTCCAGCGAGAGCGCCAACACGCGCATGGCCTCCTGCGGCGCATGGAACCCCATGGAGTTTTCCGCCTCGATAAAATCGAGAAGAAACTGCGCCTGCCGCTGTTCGTCGCGCGCCTCCGCGAGCGCCGCGTCTGAGGCCCCGGCCTCGCTGGCCGCCTTGATATCGCCAATGAGCGAGACCAGCGCGTCCATGGCGATATCGCGCGTCTGGGACGTCCGGTCCTGAATGGTGTAGACGTTCTCGCGCAGCTCGTCCTCCGACCAACGGTGGCACTTCTGGCAGGCCACATTGACGTTGAGCAGCGGGCTCTGCACGTGATGGTCGCTGATCTTCAGCGCCCCTTCACGCCGGTACGGCATATGGCAGTCGGCGCACGCCACGCCCGACCGCGCGTGAATTCCCTGGCTATACAGCTCGAATTCGGGATGCTGTGCCTTCAGCACCGGCGCGCCGCTCTCTAGGTGCACCCAATCCCGAAAGTTAGACTCCTGGTAGTACGACAAAATCTCGTCTGCCTTCACGCCCTTGGCCCATGGGTACGTGAGGCGCTTCTCCGGCCCGCTGAAATAGTACTCAACGTGGCACTGCCCACACACGTAGGTCCGCATCTCCTGCCGCGTCGCCATGGCGTTCACGTCGTAGTTTGGTATTCCATGCGAGGCCTTCAACGCAGTGATCCCCTCGAGAAACCCCGGCCTCGTCACGCGCAGCTGCATCGTCCGCGGATCGTGGCAGTCGATACACGCAACCGGGTGACTGACCAGCTCGCGCGCCTCGACATACGGCAGCTGGTTCATGGCCTCAAAGCCCTTGATGAGATCGCCGTTCCCGAGCTTCCGATACGGAAGATACACGGACGCGTGGCAGTGTATGCAGGTGCCAGGTTGCGGCGCCACTTGCTGCCGTTCGGTGTAAGTCTGGTCATCCAGCATGTACGCGTGACCGCGCTCCTCACGGAAGTCCGTCGCGAACGCGTAGCCAGCCCACATGGTCTTCAGCCGCGGATCGGTCTCGAGACGCGACTGCGCGACGATCGATCGCGGGTCGGCGAAGGTCGGCGTGCGGGGCACCGCCTCGCTGCCGCCGTAGCGCGTGCGCTGCTGGTCCACCGTGCGTCTGTAGGCGTCGTACTGGAGGGGAAAGTTCCGGCCCCATACCGCCGGATCTTCCATCTCGTCGGTCAGTTCGACGACGCGAAAGAACGGGTCCCTGGCTTCCTGTTGCCGCTCGAAGATCGACACGAGCAGTGCCGTGACACTCGCCGCCGCAAGCGCAGCGACAACGGCGACAAGCGTGACGACTGGCCAGGCCCTGTTACGTTTCATCATCGTTCTGTCTGAGAAGTCTGTGCACAGCCCGGTGCATCACTGCAAATGCCCCACATCCACGTGGCACCTCACACACGACAGTGTGTCAGCCTCGCTCGCACGGTGCGTGTCGATCGCGTCCACGACGGGCTGATGGCAGTTCCGGCAGGCCTGCTCGGTGATCGCCTGATTGCGGGGCGTGATCCGGATCGTGTCAGGAAAGTTGCCGGTCGTAAAGTAGAACGAGTGCCAAAAACCGTTCCGCATCTTCGTGGCGTACTTCCCCACCACGTCTTGCGGCGTATGACAATCGTTGCACACCGCCACGGACCGATGGCTCGACCGCTGCCACCCGGCGTACTGCTCATTCATCACGTGGCAGTTGGCGCAGGCGCTCGGATCATTCTCAAGGTACGAGGCGCCGCGTGCGTAGACGAACGTGTAGCCCCCGAGTCCTGCCAGCAACCCAAGGCTCAGCCCCAGCGCGATCCCGTATCGCATCTGCATGTCAACGCGTGGCTACGAGGCTCGCTGCCGTGCCTTCATCATATGGCGAATACTGCTCCCGTCCGCGCCCTCAGTTAAGCCTCGAGGCGGTTAATCGGCCTCGCCGTGCAGTTCGGCCGGGCGGTGCGCGGCATCGAGCGCACGCCCGGCGCGTACCACGATGCCGGGAAGCGCCTTCACGTCCGCCAGGCTCGTGTGGAAGTTCACGATGCAAGCCCGAAGTAGATAGCGCCCGTCGACCACGGCGTTCGACACGAACGCCTCGCCTCCCCGCTGCACGGTGTCAAGGAGCCTTTCGTTCAGCGCGTTCAGATAACGGCTCACGGCCGGCTCGCCGAGGCGTCCCGCCAGATCCTGGGGCACGAATCGGAACGTCGTGATGCTCAGCGACTGGCTGCCAAGCCGCAGATCGGGATGGCCGGCCACCGCGTCGGCCAACGCGCGGGATAGCCCGATGTCATCGGCGATCATCCGCCGGTAACCCGACGCGCCAACGTGCTGCAGCGCGAGCCAGACCTTGAGCGCGCGGAACCCACGGGAGTTCTGCGGCCCATGATCGACGAAGTTCACCGCCGCTTCCTCGAAGTGGTAGTACGGCGGGTGGTACGCGAACGCGTTGCGCAGGTGCGCGGGGTTTCGCACCAGCGAGCAGCCGGCTTCAAGCGGCGCGTACAGCCACTTGTGGGGATCCACGGCCACCGAGTCGGCCTCGCATAACGCCAGGAGGTCAGCGGGAGCGTCCGGCACGGCGGCGGCGAACCCGCCATACGCGCCGTCCACGTGAAACCAGAGCTTCCGCTCCCGGCAGACTGCGGCAATGTCGGGCAGCGGGTCGATGGCGCCCGTGCTCACCGAGCCAGCCGTTCCCACCACCATGAAGGGCACTGCTCCCGCCTGCGTGTCGGTCTCGATCTGGTGCCGTAGTGCACTGACATCCATGCGCAGAGACGCGTCGGTGGGTATCCAGCGAACGGCGTCGGTACCGAGCCCGGCCAGATCGGTGGCCTTCTGAATCCAGGTGTGTGTCTCGGCCGAGCCGTACACCACCAGGCGTCTGCCGGCAGAGCCGGCCACGCCCTGCTCGCGCACGTTCCATTCGGCCTTGGCGGCGCGCGCCGCCAGAAAACAGACGAAGTTGGCCATGTTGCCGCCGCTCACGAACAGGCCGCCGCAACTTGTCGGGTAGCCGATGAGCTCGGCGACCCAGCGAATCGTCTGCGCCTCAACCTCACTGGCCGCCGGTGAGAGCATCCAGCCGCCGACATTCGGGTTCAAGGCCGAGGCCAGAAAGTCGCCGAGGATGCCGATCGGGGCTGGAGGCGTCGTAATGTAGCCGAAGTAGCGCGGATGCTGGTTGAACAGCGAGTGATCGAACAACTGGCGCGCCGCGCGTTCGAGCAGTGGTCCTGGCGCGGTTCCCTCCTCGGGAAGCCGACGGTCTAGGTCGAGCGCGCTGCGCACCTCGGAGGGCGTCTCGTTCGGCGTGATGGGGCGCGCGGGCACCGAGGCCAGCAGGTCGGCCACCTGGTCGACGAGCGTGTGCGCGAGCGCCTTGAACGTTTCCGCATCCATCGCGATCGGCGCCCGCCGCGATCCGGTGTCCGCCTCTGAGTCTTGAGGAACGCGAGGCGTCTTGTCGCTGGCCATGTTCGTTCCTGGTTCCAGGGATGGTTCAGTCCCGCAGTCCTGCAAAGAGGTCGGTCTCCCGCTCGCGCCCGCCATTGACCAGGCTCAGAGCCCGGTAGAAGGACTGCCAGCCCCACAGCGCCTCGTGACTGGCTTCGGACAGCTCCTTGAGTTTGGCGTAGGCGGCAACCTGGGACTCGTGACACGAGACGGCCTTCCAGACCGTCGGCCACCAGCGGCGTGTGTCAACGACGGTGGTCACTGCCCAGTCCGGCCAGGGCGTGGCCGTGACGAGTGACGTCTCGACACCTTCGTCCGCGCAGCGGGCCAGCACGCCGCCAAAGCCGAGCGACTCATCGTCGGGGTGGGCCAGGACGGCCATCAGTTTCAGGTCTCGTACGTCCATCTAGTCAGCTCGTGGCCGACTCCCCTACCCCGTAATGGACGAGCACGCGCCGTACTGTCAGCCCTTGCGCCAAAATCGAGAACACAACGACGGCATACGTGCAGGCCAACAGATAGTCGCGCGCCGGAAACCTCGGCAGCGACAGCATCATGGCGACCGAGATTCCCCCGCGCAGACCACACCAGGTGAGTATCGGGACGATGCCGCGCCGGTAGGGGCCGAGGAGGCTCATGGCGCTGATCGGAAGGCTCACCGAGACGAAGCGCGCGGCGAGCACGACCGGCACCACGACCAGGCTGGCGACGATGGCCCCCGGACCGATCTGGACAGCGAACACTTCGAGCCCGATCAGCAGGAACAGCACGGCGTTGAGGATTTCGTCCACCATCTGCCAGAACGCATCCACATGCTCGCGGGTCTCGTGGCTCATGGCGAACTTCCGGCCCGGATTGCCGATGAGCAGGCCCGCCAGCACCACGGCAATCGGTCCCGAGACGTGGATCCAGAACGACAGCGTGTACATGAACATGACGAGCGCGAGCGTGATGAGCAGCTCGAGCGGGTGATCGTCGATACTCTTGAGCGCTCGATACCCGACGTATCCAAACCCCAGCCCGAGCGCGGCGCCCCCGAGCACTTCCTGAAGGAAGAAGCTCGTCAGGCCCGCGGCGCTCACCGTGATGGTCTCCATCTCGGCGGCCCCGGAGAGCCCCGCGACCGACACCAGGGCGAAGAAGACGACGACGGCAATACCGTCGTTGAAGAGTGATTCTCCGGCGATCTGCGCTTCGAGGCCGCGCGGTGCGTTCAGCTCCTTGAGCAGGCCCATCACGGCGATCGGGTCCGTCGGCGAGATCAACGCGCCGAACACCAGGCACACCACGAACGCGACCTCCACGCCGAGGAGCCCGAAGGCCCACCAGGTGAGCGTCCCCACGGCCAGCGTCGACAGCAGGAGGCCGACTGTGGCGAGCGCGCCGATGGTCCACTTGTGCTCCAGTAGACCCTCGAGATCGATGTGCAGCGATCCCGCGAAGAGCAGGAAGCACAGCATGCCGTGCATGAGCGCCTCGTTGAAGTCGATCCCGCCGAGAAAGCCGGTCAGGACGGCCTGCAGCCGCCAGGATGGCACGGCGGCATCGGCGGCCACGACGACGAGCGAACTCACCAGCGCGACGGCCAGCGTGCCCGTCGTAGCGGACAGTTTCAGGATGCGATGATTGATGTAGCCGGTGAAAGCCGCGATGGCAAGGAGTACGGCGGCGGTGTCGAACGCATTCATGAGATGTCTGCGATGTTAGTTCGAAGCGTGTGTGACTCGGCGTTCCTCGACCGCAGCCGTCAGGCCAGTTTGCTCCTGGCATCCTTCAGCATCGAGATCAGCGCGGCGCGCGCTTCCTCGGGTGTGCTGACTGGCTTGGTGAACGCCAGGCGAACGGGTCGGGGTCCCTCCGTAGTCTTCGCCGACATCTCGAACCCGTACCGGTCGACGCCCGTCATGCTCGCGGCGGTGATCTCGGTCGCCTTCGAGAAGGCCCTGCAGTAGAGCACCATCGCGTCGGCGTGGTCGGCGTTCATGTGCGCAATCGTACCGGCCGCCGATGGACCGAGGGGATCCGGCTCGGCGGTCTGCCACTCGGCTTCGCTCACCCACGACATCCGCCCGTAGCCGCCGATGTACCGGACCGAAGCTACGTGGAGCTTCCAGAACGCAAAGTCGCGAAAGTCGGCGTAGTACGCGGCATTCGGATGCGAAGCCAGGAAGGCGGCCCGGGCGCTGCCGCCCTCCCCCTCGACGCGGGTGCACAGACCGAGCACCGTGACACGGCCGTTGGCGAGCGGATCTACAGAACCACCCTGGGCCACCAGCAGAGATGCGCGCGGATCCCGCTCCAGGTTCTTGGTGTGCTCCGCGAGCCTGCTGATGAGGAAGACCGGGGCTCCATTCTCAAAGGCGACGGTCACGAACGAGCCGTAGGGGTAGCCGGCCGGGTCCAGCGCAAGGGTACACAACGTCCCGGTCGAGATCTGAGAAACCAACGTTCGCGCGCGCTCCGCGTGCGTGGGTGTCGGAATATCTACGTCGTACAGCGGCTCCGGCGCGTCGCCTGACGGCCTGGCGTGTGCATCCTGGCTCATGGTTCTCCCTGACGTGACGCGCGTGCCGTCATCAGCTGACGCGTCCACTACTTCCAGCCGGTCGATTTGCGCGTGAACCGCGCGGGCAACGCCGGCTTGATGTCAGGTTCAGGTTCCGGCTCGCCAGCCGCGGCGTTGATCTCCCGTTCGAGATCCTCTTCGTTAGGCAAACCTGCGAACTGGTCCGCGAACATCACGGATTGTTGCGACGGAATCTCGAATCTCTTGCCGCAGGCCTTGCAGGTGACCTCGTCATCGAGGCGGAGCAGATAGTCGCGCACCTTCGCGAACTTGGCCCGGTCCTCTTCGTTGGCCCCGGCTGGCAGCCTGTCCTTCTTCGAGCGCCGCATCCACCGAATGCTGTATTCGCCGGTCCGTCGACATTTCGGGCACTGATACCGTCCCGGCCGGGTTTCCGGTCTCTCCGTGAACAGATCGCGTTCGTCGAGGGCCATCCCGCTATGGTAGCAACGAACCGCGATGCCGTGGCTGGTAGCGGTGTGGCCTTTCAGGGAGCCGGGCTTCCAGTTCCTCCACGTCCGGGGCGTGGATCGCCCGGCGGCGGCGCAAGTAGGTCCGCCACAGAGCAATCTGTTCCTCGAGCCCATCCTCGTTCCAGGATGCCACTGCTTTCCCCTCGCCTTTCTTAGCCCTAGAGACCGAGCGCGCGTGCGATCACGACCCGCTGAATTTCGGAAGTGCCTAGGGCCGCCGCTGCGCGCGGCGTTCGCGTGGTGCGCGCGGCACCGAGAGATTCCGTGCGGTGTTGATCAGCGCCACATGCGTCATCGCCTGGGGAAAGTTACCGACCAGACGCCGCTGCACCGTGTCGTACCCCTCTGCGATGAGGCCGACGTCGTTGCACAGGGACAGCAGCCGCTCGAACAGCGCCGTGGCTTCGCCGTGGCGGCCGGCCATCGCCAGGTTGTCGGCGAGCCAGAACGAGCACGGCAGGAACGCCCCTTCCCCGGGCGGCAGTCCGTCGATGGCTTCGTCCGTCGAATATCGCCGGATCAGGCCGTCGACCGCGAGTTCGGACCGGATGGCCTCGAGGGTTCCACGCACGCGCGGGTCCTCGGCCGGAAGAAACCCCACCAGAGGAATCATCAGCACGCTCGCGTCCAGATTCTTCGAGCCGTACATACTGGACGAAGGTGTTGCGCTGCGCGTCGAAGCCCTCGCGGCAGACCTGCGCGTGCACCGCCGCGCGAACCGCGCGCCACCGCTCGAGTTCGCCGCTCAAGCCGAAGCGCTCCACCGCTTTCACCGCCCGGTCGAACGCCACCCAGGCCATCACCCTGGAATGGGTAAAGTGGCGGCGCGGTCCGCGCACCTCCCAGATGCCTTCGTCGGGCCGCTCCCAGTTCGATTCGAGGAAGTCCAATAAGACTCTATGCACGTTCCAGGTGCGCGTATGCGCGGCTACGCCGACGCAGCGCATCAGGTGAAACGTGTCCAGCACCTCGCCGTAGACGTCGAGCTGATACTGGCTGGTGGCAGCGTTGCCGATGCGCACCGGCGCCGACCCTTCGTAACCGGGAAGCCAGGGAATTCCGGCCTCCGGCAGCCGCCGCTCCCCGGATATGCCGTAGAGAATCTGCAGATCCTGCGGCCGTCCTGCCACGGCGCGCAGCAGCCACTCGCGCCAGGCTTTGGCTTCGTCACGATAGCCGGAGTACAACAGCGCGTACAGCGTGAAGGTGGCATCCCGCAGCCAGCAGTAACGGTAGTCCCAGTTGCGCACCCCGCCAAGCTGCTCGGGGAGCGATGTGGTCGGCGCGGCGATGATACCGCCCGTGGATTGGTAGGTGAGCGCCTTGAGCGTGATAAGAGAGCGCAGCACCGGCTCGCGCCATGGCCCGGTGTAGGTGCAACGAGCCGACCAGTCACGCCACCATTTTTCGGTCGCCTCGAGCGCCGCCTCGGCGGCGACACCCGTGTGGGCGCGCAGGTGCGAAGCGCGGTAGCTGAGCACGAACGGCACGCGCTCACCCTGCCGCACGACAAACTCGGCGAGCGTCGTCTGGTCCTCGCCACGGATTTGCGCAGGCGTGCGCAGCTCCAGCGTGTCCGGACCGGCCGTCGCCGTCAGTGCGTGTCCCGATCGCTGCACCCAGGGCACGACCGATCCGTAGTCGAACCGGATGATGAGCTCCATGCGCATCGCGACCTCTCCGGCGAGGCCCTCGACGACGCGCAGCACGTGGCAATGTTGGTTTTTGCCGAGGGGCATGCAGTCGGTTACGCGCACGACTCCCGTCTGGGTTTCGAATTCGGTTTCCAGGATGAGTGTCGCCTCGCGGTAACGGCGCCGCGTGCGTCGCACCGGATCGGAGGGCGCCAGCAGCCAGCGCCCATGCCGCCGTTCACCCAGCAGCGCGGCGAAGCACGCCGGCGAATCGAAGCGCGGGGCAGGCAAAGCCAGTCGATCGAGCCGTCAGTGCCCACCAGGGCCGCGGTACGTGTATCTCCGATCAGTGCGTACGCTTCGATCGGCAGTGGCATGAGAGGCGACCCGGGTTCCCTGGAACGGCGGTACGCCTACTTGAGGCTCGTCCCGGTACCAGGCTCGAGGCCTGACGCCGCGCCGTACTGGTTGTCTTCCTGGCAGATGAACTCCATCAGCTCTCCGCCGCCGACCTTCATGTCCTGGCGCAGCAGCCGGGCCCTGAAGTTCACCGTCACCGGCCTCGAGAACGCACCCGGGTCGTCAAGCAGGAAGACATGTCGCAACGCACCCCAGCTCGTGCGCGTATAGCGCTCCACTGTGTGCATCTGCTCGGTATGCGGGGTGCCGCGGCTGTCGATCCAAAACCTGTCGTTGTAGCCGATGGTGTCGACGACGAGCGTGTCGTCGTCCCACCGTCCGATGGAATGCCCGAACCAGGTCGGGATCACGTCTTCAGGATGCGCGCGGCCGTCCATGTAGATGACGCGATGCGCGCCGGCATCGCCCGTCTCGTGCAGCACGTAGATGCGCGTCAGCCCCTCCGGCGTGTAGGACATCGCGAATTTCCACGGGTAGGGATTGGCGCGCGGTACACCCATCGGCAGGCAGACGGTGTACGGTTCCTGCTCCTCTTTGCGTTGGTCCCTCAGCTCTCTCGCCCACGGCAGCAGCGGCAGCTCGCCGGGCCTCAATCCGCCTTCGCGTTCGATGTCGGTGTTGGAGCCGCCGCCGACCCACGGACCCGTGAGGTCCACGGTGCCATCCGGCAGCCGGGGAATCGGCTGGCTGTCGGCTTCCGCGTCCGGCACCGTCGGCGAGGGCAGGAAGATGTAGCCCACCCGTCCCTCCGGTCCGGGGGCGACGCCGCCCTGTTGCTGCGACTGCACGGCCGGCGAAAACGCCACCAACAGCACGATGATGGACACGCCTAGCAGTTTCTTCATGGGCCTCCCTCTCAATTGCACCGTGCCAATATCCATCAACTGGATGTAGAAGACAACAGCCTCAGGAAGCTCGTCGGTCTGCCGCGCGACCGGTAGTACGAGATCCGCTCATGACGTCGTTGCCCGTCTCCGCTGAGGGCAACACGAGTACACTTCGGGATCCCGTAGACCGCGGCAAAGAAGGGACCCCGGGCATGCAGCTTATCTTCGAACAGATCCGTGCCGGCGGCGACCGGAACTTTGGCTACCTGCTCGGCGACCGGGACACCGGTCAGGGCGTCCTGGTCGACCCGTCGTACTCGCCCGACGCGTTCGTCCAGCGCGCCAGGGACCAGGGGCTGACGGTCACGCACGTGATCAACACGCACGGGCACCCGGATCACACGAACGGCAACGCCAGGGCTGTGGAGCTGACGGCGGCGCCGCTGGCCGCGTTCGCAAACTCCGCGCTAGTTAGTCCGGACCTTGGCCTTGGCGACGGGCAGGAGCTCGAGGTCGGCGGCCTGCGGCTCCAGTTCCTCCACATGCCGGGCCACTGCCCCGACCACCTAGTCGTCTACGAACCGGCATGGCGAATCCTGCTCACCGGCGATTTGCTGTTCGTCGGGAAGGTGGGCGGCACCAGCAACGATGACGACGCCCGCGATGAGTGGGCGAGCCTTCAGCGGCTGCTCGACCGGTTTCCCGCCGATGCCACTGTGTGGCCCGGGCACGACTACGGGGCGCGTCCCAGTTCCACGGTCGCCCTGGAGCGCGCCACGAACCCTTTTCTGCGCTGTCCCGACCTGGCGGCCTTTATCGCCTTCAAGCGGGACTGGCCGGCATTCAAGCAGCGGCTCGGCCTGAAATGACGGGAGCCCACTGATGAATTCGGCTGGGTTACGCGGCTCCTTTGCCGATAGTGCCGGCCGGTCGCCCTCCCGCCAACTTGACGGTGCCCCTCGGAAGCCCTTCCCCGTATAATTTCTGCGGCCCGAAATTCGGGTCTCAATGGCATGGAGAAATCACGATGAAACGACTCGCCTTCATAGTCCTGGCGACCGGCCTCGCCGGGGCCGCGGTGATGCTCGACGCGCAACAGGCGCCTCCGGACATCATCCTCACGAATGGAAAGATCATTACCGTTGACGCCCAGTTCCGAATCGCGCAGGCGGTGGCGATCCGAGGCGACCGATTTGTTGCCGTCGGAACCAACCCGGAGATCACGGCACTTGCGGGCGCGAATACGCGGCGCATCGACCTGCAAGGCCGATCGGTTGTTCCCGGGTTCATAGACAACCATGCCCACTTCCAGGAGGAGGGGGCGTACTGGAACCTGGAACTCCGGTTCGACGGGGTGGACTCGCGCCAGCGGGCGCTCGACCTGCTCCGCGCGAAGACGCAGACCGTCGAGCCTGGCGAGTGGATCTTCAACTTCGGCGGATGGTCGCCAGACCAGTTCGTGGAGGACCAGAGTTCGTTCACGCGCGACGAGCTGGATGAGTACTCTCCCGACAATCCGGTCTACCTGGTGTTCTCGCGCTCGGACGCGTATGTCAACAGCCAGGCGATCGAGGCTGTCGGGCTCGAGGAGATGGATGAGCCCTGGATCGTGCGCGATGCCAACGGACGGGCCACCGGCGTCATCCGTGGCCCGGGCACCGGTGCCTTCAGGAGGGCCGCGGACTTCCTTGACGCCCCGAACGGGGCGCGGGCCAATCTGCCGGCGGACATCGTCCGCGCGAGCAGCCTGGCCATGCTCCGCGACCTCAATCGGGCCGGCCTGACGTCGTCCGGTGGCGGGTGCCAGTGGGAAGACCTGTATCGCGACTTTCAGCGTGAGGGGCTGGCCAGCATGAGGTTCTTCTGCCTCCAAACGGCCCCCGGAGGAGGGCGTGGAGGGGGCCCGGACGCGCTGGCGAAACAGCTGGCGATGATTCCGACGCTCAGGTATCACAACGGCGACGAGTGGCAGGACTACACGAACTGGGGCGAGGGCTTCGTTGGCGGAGGGGCCGACGACCTCTATTCGGCGACCCAGCAGCCCGTCTCGCAGGAGACATGGGACCGATGGGGCGATTTCGGCCTCGTCGTGGCGAAGGCCGGCATCCAGGCGCTGGTCCACACGCAGACGGAAGAAGCGATTGACGGACGGATTCAGCAGCTTGAACGGATCGAGCAGGAGGTCTCAATCCGGCCCCTTCGGTGGGCGCTGATGCACATGGAAGGCGTCACAGTCCCGCAACTCGAGCGCCTGAGAGACTTCAACGTGTTCATCGCTGTGCACCCCAGGGAGATCGTCACCGGCGGACTCCTCCACCGCGTCCACGGGGACAAGGCGTTCGCGATGCCGCCGCTGAGGGAGATCCAGGACAGCGGCATCCAGTGGGGCCTCGGGACCGACGCGTTCGAGGTCAATCAGTACCGCCCGTTCCAGAACTTGTACTGGGCGGTGACCGGCAAGATGGTCGGCGGCACCGTGGTCAACACGCACCCGGTGACCCGCGAAGAGGCCCTGATCGCCCACACGCGAAGCAACGCGTACCTCTTCTTCCGCGAGAACGATCTGGGCTCGATTCAGAACGGCCGGTTCGCCGATCTGGTCGTGCTCGATCGCGATTACCTGACGGTGCCGGCGGATGAGATCAAGGACATCAATCCGGTGATGACGATGGTTGGGGGCCGGGTGGTGTACGACGCGGACGCCCAGTAGTTTCGGACATCTGAGCACGAAGCGGGCATTGTCAAGTCGTCAACTTGACAGTGCCTTCTCCCTCGGTTCCCTGCTGCCTCAGTGGCCGCTGCCCGCGTCGTCGGCCAACGGACCGTAGATCGACGGCACCTTTCCACCCATCGGGCGCAGGTACGTGCTCAGCTGTCCGCGATGGTGGATCGAGTCGAAGAACAACATCCACATCAGACCGGAGACCGGCATCTCCGCGATGAGGTGCCCACCGGCCAGGAACTTCGCCGGCCTCTCATCCCACGTCCGATCGTCCAGCGCCGTGAGTTTCCCCTCGAGCACCTGCTGAGCCTCGCGGTACAGCTCGACAGCCTGCTTCAGGCTCGTGAACGGCACCTGCATCCGGTGATTGATGACGCCGTCATCGACAAGCTCTAAAGCGCTTTTCATGACCGTGTGGCACCGCCGTAGCCGCAGTGCCGAAAGTAGTTGCGGCATTCGTCCGGACTGAAGTGCGCCAGGCACTCGCCGAGGAACGGCCAGAGCGTCTCGGTGCTGCGACAGCGAGCGGTGCGGACCAGAGCCTTCAGCTTCGCGAAGCACAGCTCGATCGGATTGAGGTCCGGGCTATAGGGCGGCAGATACCAGAGCGTGGCCCCGGCAGCCTGGATGGCTCGCTGGATACCGGCGACCTTGTGCGCGCCGAGGTTGTCGGCGATGACGAGGTCGCCGGGGTGCAGGGTCGGCACCAAGATCTGGTCGATGTAGGCCCGGAAGCTCTCGCCATCGATCACGCCGTCGAAGACCCCCGGGGCCGTCAGTCCTGTCACCCGCAACGCGGCGAGAAACGTGCTGGTCTGCCAGCGCCCGCAGGGGGCGTGGTCGTGGACACGCGCCCCGCGCGGGGCGCGGCCGAATCGTCGGAGCAGATTGTTCGTGATGCCGGTTTCGTCCAGAAACACGAGGTGGGTCGGATCCCAGGTCGGCGCCGCCGCATGCCACGCGACGCGCGCCGCCGCGACGTCAGGCCGATCGTGTTCGGATGGGCGGACCGTTTTTTTTGACGGTCAGGCCGAGGGCGTGTACGGCACGCCAGACCGTCGGCACACTCGCGGGCGTGGCGAGGGCGTCCTTCAGTTCGGCCAGCGTGCGATCGGGCTGGGCCGCGATGAGCGCCGCCAGGGTGTGGAGATGCGGTTCGAGCATGGGGCGTCGACCGTGACGCTGGACGCGCGGCGCCACTTCACCTGTCTCGCGCCGCCGTTGCTTCAACAGCCGCACCCACGACCCGCTCACGCGGTACTTTGCCGCGACATCGGCGGCCTTCATCTCGGCATCGCTATCGAGCAACGCCCGCTCTCGTAAGTCCATCGAATATGCGCGCATCGGTCCTCCTGCATCGGTGCACGCAGGAGTACCACGGTCCGCCCAGCGAGTACAAGGGCTATCTGAAAAGCGCTTTAAGAAGTCTTGCTCGTGCCCGATCAAATGGCCCAGCAGTTCCTTCGCCGACCGGGATTTCTGGTGCGGCCGCCACTCGAGTTGATCCGGCACGATCGCCTCACACACTTTCACGAAGATCGGACGCTCGGATGCGTAGCGCTGGATAAAAAAACTCACGGTTCGTCATCGATACCCCCTCCAGTCGGTGGCTGTGCAGAACGCGGTGTCGCCGAATTGACCACACTTCAGCGGTCATGAGTGCGGCCGCGAGCGAGCCCAGCTTATCCGAAGTCCTCCCGGCTTCGGATATACTCCCCTTTTTCTTTCATTCTTCACGAGGGGCCGGCGCGTCCCGTCCAGGATTGATCATGACACTACTTCGCCAGATTCGGCTTGTCGTCCTCGCGGTGGTCCTGCCGGTTTTCGCAACCGGTGCGTTCGCCCAGGGGACCCAAGCGCCATCGACATTCGAACCGCAGGTCGGACAGACCGGCAAGGACGTCGTCTGGGTACCCACGCCGCAGGCGCTCGTCGACAAGATGCTCGACCTGGCGGAGGTGACGCCCGACGACTTTTTGATCGATCTCGGATCCGGCGACGGCCGTACGGTCATCACGGCCGCCAAGCGCGGCCTTCGGGCCCAGGGCATCGAATACAACCCCGACATGGTCGAGCTGGCCAGGCGCAACGCCGCGGCCGAGGGGGTCACCGAGAGAGCGATGTTCGCGGAGGCCGATCTGTTCGAGACCGACTTCTCGAACGCGCAGGTTATTACCATGTTCCTGCTGCCCCAGATCAACATGGAGCTTCGCCCGACGATCCTGGACATGACGCCGGGCACGCGCATCGTGTCGAACTCGTTCACGATGGAGGACTGGGAGCCAGACCAGAGTAAGAGGATTCCCGAATGCACGAGCTGGTGTACGGCCCACCTCTGGATCGTGCCCGCCAGGGTGGCAGGCACCTGGCAGCTGCCTCAGGGCGCACTCACGCTGGCACAAGAGTTTCAGATGGTCTCGAGGACGCTCGGCTCCACGCCCCTCACTGATGGCAGACTGCGCGGCGAGAAGATCACGTTCACGATTGGCGACGCGGTGTACAACGGCCGCGTCGAGGGCGACACCATCCGCGGCACCGTGACTGGCGACAGCGGTGGCGCGTTTACGGCGACGAAGCAGTAGCCATTCGGAGGAATCGTGGACGTTTCCAGTGTCATGAGCCGCGCCATCGCCTGGGCCGGCGAGTACGGCTGGGCGATGCAGGTCTTCGCCGTCGTTCTCGTCACGCTGATCGCGGGCGCCATCGTCCGCCGGACCGTGCTGCATCTGATCGAGCGGACGAAGCTGACGCACAACGTCGTCGACGACGCGTTGTTTTCAGCGTTGCACGGCCCCTCGCGCGGCCTGGTGTGGGTCGTCGGCCTGACGTCCGCCGCCTATATCGCCGGCGCCCAGACGGACGCCGCGATATTCGACGCACTTCCCGCGATGCGGAACGTCGGCGTGGTGGGGATGCTGACCTGGTTCCTGTTGCGCTTCGTCAAGGGGTACGAGGATTTCTACATCGTCGAGCAGCAAGAGCGTGGCGAACTCACCGACCTTACGTTCATTCACGCGGTCGGCAAGCTGGCCCGGGCGTCGATCTCGATCACGGCGACGCTCGTGGCCCTGCAGACCCTCGGCATCAGCATCGCCGGCCTCCTGGCGTTCGGCGGCATGGGTGGCATCGCCGTCGGCCTGGCGGCCCAGGACCTGCTGGCGAACGTGTTCGGCGGCGTGACGATCTACCTCGACCGGCCGTTCAGCGTCGGGGACTGGATCCGCTCTCCGGATCAGGAGATCGAGGGGACGGTCGAGCACATCGGCTGGCGCCGAACCGTGATTCGGACGTTCGACAAGCGGGCGCTCTACGTGCCCAACGCGGCGTTCACGACGATCTCGGTCGAGAACCCGTCCCGTATGACTCATCGTCGTATCTACGAGACGATCGGCGTGCGCTACGACGACCTCGATCGCGTACCGGCTATTCTGGCCGAGATTCGCGAGTACCTGATTGGCAGCCCCTATATCGACGAGTCCAAGACGCTCATGGTCAACTTCAACCAGTTCGGGGCGTCGTCACTGGACTTCTTCGTCTACTGTTTCACGCACACGACCAAGTGGACCGAGTACCACCGGATCAAGGAAGAGGTGCTCCTGCACATCTCGGGCATTATCGGTCGTCACGGCGCCGAGATCGCCTTCCCGACGCGTACGCTGCACGTAGCCGGCGACGTGCATCTGGCTGGCCTGCCTGCCGAGAAGGGGTGACGAGTATCTAAACCTTGACCGCGCGGGTCAGCAAGTAACCCTGCCGGAGTACGTTGTCCTCGAAGTATTCGGCAGCCAGGGCTTGGTACTCGGCGCGAAAGGTCGCCAGCTTGGCTGGATCGGGCCCATCCGGCTCGCTGCGCCGCCTTGAAACTCTCGAAGATATCCATTGGGGATTGAGGGATCCCCGGGGAGGCCGAGGCGCGGTCAGCGCCTCCGCCCTCCCAGGGTGATTGAAGCCAGTGGTGGGGCCTGGGCCTTACTGAAGGTTTTCCTGAACCCAGCCGTGAATGAACTCGATGATGTCGTCACTGTTACTCTCGAGCATCATCATGTGGCCGTTGCCGCTCATGCCGACGTCTTCCAGCCGGACGAAGTCGGTCTCCACGCCGGCCTGGTTCAGCCACTTGGGAATGCAGGCGTCGAAAACGCGGTGGTAGGTACCGCTGCCGGAGATCGCGAGCACCCGGATGTCCTGGAAGTTGACCAGCTTCCGCGCGGGCTCGACCTGCATCCAGCAGCGGACCTCGTCCGGCCGATCGGATGTCTCCTCCAGGACGACGTCCAGCTCTGACGGGTTCCTGATCGCCGGATCGAACCGGAAGGGGTTCGTGGTCAGACCCCACGAGTTGGCGCGCCTCTCACGCGGCTCGACCGTGGCGGTGTTCGCGCCGCCGATCTGCGGGCCGCCCGGCTCGACCGTGACGATGCTGCGCACGAGGTCGGGGCGCCGCTCCGCCACGTCCCACCCGACGCCGCCGCCCTGCGAGTGGGTCAGCAGGATGACGGGCGTACCGATTGTATCGAGCAACTCAACCGCCGCGTCACGCGCCAGCGTCGTGCTGGCACCGGCGAAGTGCACCTGTGACTTGTTGAAGGTGTCGAAGACCGGGTCGCCCACCTTGCCCGTTCCGGGCCACTGCGTGTGCTGGTTCTTCAGCGGGAAGTCGCCCTTCTCGGCCACGTTGGTCCAGATCTGTTCGAGCTGCTCGGCCGTGCGGATGCCGATGTTGCCGTCGTAGCCGGGCACGTAGGCGGAGCGGCCGCGCGCCGGATAGTCCACCATATAGAGCACGTAGCCCTGCTCGAGCAGGTAGTAGGCCCAGCCGGGGCGCCCATCCGGGGTCTGCTGCCAGTCCACGCCGGTCTGGCCGTTACCGTGGAAGAGCACGATGGGATACGGCTGGCGGATCTCCTTCGGCACCCAGACATCCATGTACATCGCGCCGCGCATGATCTTCTCGCCAGCGCGGTCGCCGTGGAAGGCCGCCTTCGCCTCGACGTACTCGCCGCCGGCGTAATAGAACGCCTTACTCGCCAAGTGCTCGGTGGAGAACGTGGGAATCGCGGCCGGAGGCATCGCCTCGGAGGGGTCGGGTGCCCCCTCGAGGGTATTCTTGCGAAGCCAGTCGTCGACGAAGGCGATGATCTGGTCACTGTTCAGCTCGAACATCATCTGGTGGCCGTTGCCGTTCATCCCGACGTCTTCCAAGCGGACGAAGTCCACCTTGCCCCCCGCCTGGTTGATCCACTTGGGCGGACAGGCGTCGCCGACGCGGTGGTAGCCGCCGTTGCCGGAAATGTTCAGGATCGGAAGGTTCTCGAAGTGGACCAGCGTGCGTACGGGATCGGTCTGCAGCACGCAAGGACGTTCGCCCGGCCGCTCAGCCTCCGCCTCGGCGTAGGTGTTCAACTCGGAGGCGTCGGTGATTGGCGGATCGTACGTGAACAGTTGACGCTGCACGCGTGACGATGCCCCGGACCAGATCCGGGCGATCGTCGGCGACCTGCAGACTCACGTTGCCGCCCTGCGAGTGCGAGAACAGAATGACCGGCGTGCCGATGGTGTCGAGCAGATCGACGGTCGCCGTGCGCGCCAGCCTGGTGGCGGTCTGGGCGAATTCGACCTGACTCTTGACGAAGGTGTCGAAGGTCGGGTCGCCCATCCTTCCCGTCCAGGGCCACTGCGTGTGATTGTCCTTGAGGTAGTAGTCGCTCCGCTCGACGACGTTGGTCCAGATCTCCTCGAGTTGATCGCCCGTGCGGATGCCGATGTTGCCGTCGTGCCCGGGCACGTAGGCGGAGCGGCCTCGCGTCGGATAGTCCATCATGTACAGAACGTAGCCCTGGGCGACGAGATAGTAGGCCCACCCGGGGCGTCCGTCAGGCGTCTGCATCCAGTCCACGCCGGTCTGGCCGTTGCCGTGGAACATCACGATCGGGTAAGGCTGGCGGATTTCGTCCGGCACCCAGACATCCACGTACATCGCGCCGCGCATGATCTTCTCGCCGGCCCGCTGGCCGAACGACTCCGGCGCCTCGACATACTCGCCGCCGGCGTAGTAGAAGGCCTGGCGCCCGATATTCACGGTGGAAAACGTCGGAATCGCTTTCGACGGCGTAACCTTGAGCGCGGTTTCCGACGTGCTCTGCGCGTGTGTGCCGTGGCCGACGCCCATCACAATGGCCAGCAACGCTGGCACGACGAATAAGCTTGGCTTCATCGAATCTCTCCTCCGTTGTCGCCGACTTACGATTGAAGGGCCGGACAGGCTGAACCCGCCCGGCCCTCTCCAGCCTTCGTTACTGCCAGGCGGAGTACACGGGTTTGTCGATCATGTACGCCGGGTTGGCGCCCGGCTTCGGCGTGAACTTGTTAAATTTTCCTGAGTTGACGCCCGCCGTGTAGAGATTGCCTTCCTGGTCCGTGGAGATGCCGTGCACGCCCCAGAGCGAGCCCTGGAGATCGGCCACGGTCCCCCAGGAGTACATCAAGTGACCGTCGAGGTCGTACTTCAGCAGCTTCTGATTGCCCTGATCGTAGGCCACGAGCGTGCCCTCCTGACCGATCTGAATCAGATGGATGCTGGACGGACGCTGCGAAAAGCCCCACTCGGACAGGTACTGTCCGTTCAAGTCGAAGATCTGGATCCGGTGATTCCCGCGGTCGTTCACGAACACACGCCCGCCCTGGACGTCGACCGCCACGCCGTGGACATTGTTCCAGTAGCCGGGCCGCGTTTCGTTGCCGCCAGGCTCACCCGCCATGCCCCAGTCCAGGAGGAAATTGCCATCCGCGTCGAACTTGGCGACGCGAGTGCCGTTATACCCGTCGGCCACGTAGAAGTTACCGTCGCCATCCCACGCCATGAACGTCGGCCGGTTGAAGTGCGTGCCGTCGGCGCCCAGGACGTCCTTCGTGCCGATCGTCTGAACGAGCTCCTGGCCGTCATTGGTGAACTTGTAGATGGCGTGACTGTGGTCGTCGACGGCCCAGACATGCTTCTCGGCATCGTACGGGCTGATGTACACCGAATGCGGCCGCCTGAACATGTCGTCCCACTGCGTCCACTCTTCGATGACGTTCCCCTCCCCATCGACCACGACGAGGCAGTGCTCCCAGCGGGCATCGACGCCGAGGACACGGCCGCCGACAGCGTTTCTCCAGCTCTCAAGTCCCGCCCCGGCGTCCCCGCCCGCCCCTCCGCCACCCGGTATCGCCGTCTGCGTGTTGCTGCGCCACGGCAAGCCCCCGACTGGAAACTGCACGCTCGGTCCGAGCTCGGGAAGCTTCGTGGTTGACGGCCGATCGAGGTTCGGCAGCTCGCCGCGCGCGAGCAGATAGACACGATCCGGGCTCTCGGCGAAGATGCCCTGCGCCGCTCCGGCCCTCCAGTCCTCGTGCCCTGGCAACGATTCGACACCTCTCGGCCAGTCCTGCACGACGTCGTAGGGCCCGAACAGGTCGTGCCCGCCGATCTCGCCAGGCACGGCGGCGAAGCCAGAACTCATTGCCGCCGGAGCCTCTGCCGGGGCGGGTGCCGTCTGGCAGCCCGCAACTATGCCGACGGTTAGGCCCGCCGCCAGCGCTGTCACGCCAATTGTCGTTCTATTCATCAAATCCCCCGCGCCAGCGCATGCTGGCGAAAACGTAGCTTACGTCGGGCGCACTCTGTCGGGCGGTTCGAGTTCTGTTTACACCCCCGCCGACCAGTCACGACCGTCGGCGACCACGTCCGCATGCATCGACGTGGCATCAGCAGCGAGCGCCAAATTATGCCAGATGTGGAGACATTGGGCGATATGCGTCTTCAGAATGACCTGGAACACGCTTCCCCAGCCCCGGATGCCGCCTCCCGCCTTCTCTAGCTGGACGAGCGGCCCGGATCGGTGGGTCGGCGCGGCGGGGTCACGTTCTTCATCGGCGGCCGTTGTGACGGCTCGTCCCCACCGTCAAACGCCATGGTGGCGCCGGCGGTGCCCGCCCGCACGGCGCGCTCGAATCGCCGCTTCAGAGAGCGCTTCACCAGCCGCCGGCAGGCCGGGATCAGAAGGAGAAACCCGAAGAGGTCGGTGAGCACACCAGGCGTGATCAGCACCGCCCCCGCGACAAGGATCAGCACGCCGTCGACGATCGGCTCGGCGGGCAACCGGCCGCCCTCGAGATCCCTCCGCAGGCGCGCGAACGTGCTGACGCCCTGCTGCCGGGCCAGCGACGCCCCGACGATCCCGGTCCCCATGATGAGCCCGATCGTGGCGAGGGGGCCGATACGCTGGCCGATCTCGATGAGCAGGATCAGCTCTACGGCCGGCACGGCGATGAAGAGGAGGAGGAGGCGCCCCACGTGGGTTCAGCTATCGGCCGCCGTAGAGGTAGCTGCAGGCAATGACGGCACCGGCGATGCCGGCGAGGTCCGCGGTCAGCGCGGCGGCCAACGTGTGCCGGATCCGGCGCACCTGGACGGCGCCGTAATAGACGGCAATCACGTAGAAGGTTGTTTCGGTCGACCCCTGGAGAGTGCTCACGAGATAGCCGATGTAGGTGTCGGGCCCGATGGCCGGATCGTTGATGACCGATGCCAGGACCCCGAAGGCCCCCTGGCCGGAGAGCGGACGTATCAGCGCCATCGGTAGCGCCTCGGCCGGCAGGCCCACCAGGGAGGTGATAGGGGTCAGCCAGCCGACGAGGACGTCGAGCGCGCCGCTGGCGCGGAGCATGGCGATGGCCACCAGAATGGCCACCAGGTACGGAATGATCCGAAGCGCAACCTGGAATCCGTCGCGCGCGCCCTCAACGAGGACCTCGTAGACGCGGACCCCGCGTACAACGCCGAACCCGGCAAACAAGACAATCAGACCCGGAATGGCCCAGGGTGAGATCGCTTCGCCGTTCAGGACGGCCAGCGCGATCAGCAGCACGACGGCCACTATGACCGTCGCCGACACCCAGAAGGGGTAGCCGCCGGACGAAGCCTCGGCCGACACCTCGAGCCCCTCCGGCGCGGGCATCGGTTCCGGTTCCGCCGATGCTACGGGAGCGGCCGTCCCGGCCGGCGCGACCGGCGAGAACCGCTGGAAGACCTTCACGGCAATGAACGCCGCCATCGTCGAGACGCAGGTGGCAAAGAGCGTCGTCGGCAGGATGCCCGCCGGGTCCTGGGAGCCTGCCGCGACGCGCAGCCCGATAACGCCGGACGGCAGCAACGTGACCGCCGACGTGTTGATAGCCAGAAACAGCGCCATGGCGTTGCTGGCCGTCCCCTTGACCGGGTTCAGCTTATCGAGCTCCTGCATCGCGCGGATGCCGAACGGCGTCGCGGCGTTGCCCAGGCCGAGGGCATTGGCCGAAAAATTCAGAATCATCGCGCCCATGGCGGGATGATTCGGCGGCACCTCCGGGAAGGCGCGCACCATGAGCGGCCTCAGGGTCTTGGCAATGACGGTCAGCAAACCCCCGGCCTCGACTACCTTCATCAGCCCAAGGAAGAGCGCCATCATGCCCACGAGGCCGATGGAAAGGGTCACCGCACCGCCGGCCGCTTCAACGGTCGCGGCGCTAAGCGTGGCCATCGGGGACACCTCGTCCACCGACGCGGGCACCCAGTTGAGCTGGCGATAGCCACCAACGAGGAAGGCGACGAAGACGATGCCGATAAAGACTGCGTTCATCCGGAAAGAGTTCCTCGCGAATGCTAGCGCAGTTCGGGCAAGACCGTCGGACACCCCTTTGCGAGGCGTATACTCGCAGCAACGTGAGCGTGTCTTGTTTCCGACATGATTCCTGGGAACGGTTGGTTTGGATCTAGCGCGGCACGTGCCCGCACTTCGGACACGGTGGCAGATCCCACAACTCCCCACGTTGTGATCGTTGGCGGCGGTTTCGCCGGCCTGTCCGCGGCCAAGGCCCTCCGCAACGCCGACGTGCGGGTCACACTCCTGGACCAGCGGAACCACCATGTCTTTCAGCCCCTGCTGTACCAGGTCGCCACCGCCGCGCTGTCCCCAGGCGACATCGCGGCGCCCATCCGCTGGATTCTGAGGCGTGAGCGGAACGTGCGCGTCTTGTTAGGCGAGGCCACGCGCATCGACGTCTGCACCCGCGAGGTCGAATTAGCCGATGGAGCGGTGCTCGTCTACGACTGGTTGATCGTGGCCGCCGGCGCCAGCCACGGTTATTTTGGTCACGGCGATTGGGAGCCGCATGCGCCGGGACTCAAGACGCTCGAAGACGCCATCGAGATCAGGCGCCGCATCCTGATCGCCTTCGAACGCGCCGAGCGAGCGGAAGACCCCGAGCGGCGCCGCGAGCTGCTCACCTTCGTGATCGTCGGCGGCGGGCCCACGGGCGTAGAACTTGCCGGCACGCTGGCTGAGATTGCGCGTCAGACGCTCCGAGACGAGTTCCGCTCCATCGACCCGGCTCGTGCGCGGATCGTGCTTGTGGAAGCCGGGGCGTCCATCCTACCGACGTTTCCCGGCCGGCTTCGACGGGCCGCGCGCGTCTCGCTTCAAAAGCTCGGTGTCTGGGTTCGCGAAGGCACGGCGGTGACGAGCGTTGACGCGCATGGCGTGATGGTTGGCAGCGAGCGTGTCGACGCTGGTACGGTCTTGTGGGCGGCTGGAGTCGCGGCATCATCCCTGACCCGAACGCTGGGTGCCCCGCTGGATCACGCCGGACGGGTGCTGGTGGAGCCGGACTTGTCGATCCCCGGTCAACCTCACGTGTTCGTCGTCGGCGATGCCGCGGCGTTCCTCCACCAGGGAGGCGGCCCACTGCCAGGTGTGGCGCAGACGGCGATGCAGGGAGCCAGGCACGCCGCGCGGACGATTCTGCGACGGATGCGCGGCGAGCCCGCGCGGCCCTTCGTGTACCGAGATTATGGCAGCATGGCCATCGTCGGGCGACGGGCGGCCGTCAGCGACCTGGGATGGATCCGGTTCTCCGGTGGTCCGGCCTGGCTGGCCTGGCTGTTCCTGCACATCTTCATGCTCATCGGCTTTCGCAACCGCGCGGTCGTGCTCGTCGAGTGGGCAGTGGCGTACTTTACCTTCCAGCGGGGTGCTCGTCTGATCACGGGCAATCCCAAGTCCTAAGGTAAGCTCAGAGTGTGCCTGATGATGCCGCACCGAAGTCTTCGCTCGAGCTGGCGATGGAACGGCTCCGGAAGAAAGATGCGGAGGAAGGCGTCACCACACGGCCGATGACGGACCAGCAGAAGGCGGCGATCGCAGAGGTCCGGAGCCTCTACGACTCGAAGATCGCCGAGCAGGACATCCTGCAGCAGTCTGCGATGAATCGTCTACTTGGAGCCGACCCGGCGGAACTCGACGAGGTCGCCCGGCAGTTCCGGCGCGAGCGCGAGCGCCTCGCATCCGAGCGGGACGCGAAAGTGGAGGGGCTTCGCCGTGGCGAAGGCTAGCGTTCAGCACGAGTACGTCCAATGATTGATCTGCTGGCTATGTCCGTCGTGTTCGGCTCAAGTTTCTGGGTTCTCATTGATTCCAGAAAGATCGGTATCAAGAAAGGCACCAGCAATGGCTTCTTCAACATGGGACCAACCGGCTGGTTCCTTGCATGCCTACTGTTTTGGATTGCAGCCTTCCCCTTCTACTTGGTGAAGAGGCGCGAGCACATGCAGGCCGTAGCGGAGAAGGAACAGGCCGCCTGCGCTCAAGACACCGACTTCGTGTCCCAGCTCGACGCGCTCACGAGCCTGTCTACGCAGGGGCTCCTGACCGCGGACGACTTTCAGACGAGAAGGCTGGAACTCGTGTCTCGAATACTGGAACAGGCGCCGCACGCCGACTTCATGTCCCGGCTTGGCACCCTCGCCGACCTGTCTACGCAGGGTTTCCTGACCGACGAGGAATTTCAGACAAGGAAGAAAGAGCTCGTGCGTCGGATGCTGGACCAGTCATCCGACGACGACGCCGTCCTGGCGAGCAACTGAAGGTGTCCCGGCTGGCGCCTTTCGTGCTCGTTGCCGACGAGGACAGCCTCGGTCGGCTTGTTCACGCTCTCGCCCTCGATCCGGTCGTTGCCGTCGATACCGAATCCAACAGCCTCCACGCCTACCGAGAGCGGGTGTGCCTCGTCCAGTTCTCCACACGTGGTGCAGACTACGTCCTCGACCCGATCAGTGTGCCCGATCTAGGCTCGCTCGCACCCTTTTTCGCCAACCCCGACCAGGAGAAAATCTTTCACGCGGCCGACAACGACCTCGTCTGCCTCAGACGCGATTACCGCTTCGCGTTCGCGAATATCTTCGACACGATGACCGGAGCGCGCACGCTCGGCTGGCCGCAGGTCGGCCTCGCCGCCATTCTCGACACCCACTTCGGCGTGAAAATGAGCAAGAAGTACCAGCGCGCCGACTGGAGACGCCGTCCGCTCACACCCGAACAGCTGGAATACGCGCGGCTCGACACGCACTATCTCCTCGCGTTGCGCGACAAACAGCTCGAGGAGTTAACTGCGTCCGGCCGGTGGCCGGAGGCGCACGAGGAATTCGTGCGTCTGGGTCGCCCGCGTGACGACCCGAACGACGCGAGCCCGGACCCGCCGACGTTCTGGCGCGTCAAGGGCGCACGCGACCTCTCGCCAGAGAAAGCCGCTGTTCTCGAGGCACTTTTCGCATACCGCGAGCAGGAGGCCGAACGCACGGACCGCCCGCCCTTCAAAGTGATGGGAGAAGCGACGCTGATGGAACTCACCCGCCGCGCCCCGCGCCGTGCCGAAGACCTGCAGAGCCTGCCCGGCATGACGCCGGAACATACTCGCCGTCACGCGAGCGGTATCTTGCAGGCGATCGAACAGGGACTCCAGGCCCCGGCCCAGCACGCGCCGCAGACCCCGCGTGAGCCCGACGACGTCCGTGATCGATACGACCGCCTGCACACGTGGCGCAAGGAGAGGGCCAGGGGACGCGGCGTGGAGTCGGATGTCATCCTTCCGCGCACGGCACTCCTGGATCTCGCCCGCCGGGCACCCCGTACCCACGACGAACTGGCGCAGATCATGGATTTCGGACCCTGGCGGCGGGAAACCTACGGGAAAGAGATTCTGGCGCTGCTGACCCGCGGAACCCGGTAGCCGGGCCCCGGCTGTCGCCTTTCGTTCTCGTGGCTTGAGCCCTCAACGCTTGGCCTTGGCACCCTTGGCCTCAGGCACTTCGTCTTCGTCGTAGTAGTCGATCTTGTGAATCGGCATGACGATGCTCGAAAGGATGTTGAGGACGTGGCCTCCGATTCGCTTGTAGTGTCGGGTCCCCAGCACGAGCGCCGTGACGGTGCCTGCATCGTAGTCGCTGCGAGCGATGCGAGCAATCAACGCCTCGCAGCGATGAGCTGCATCACGACCTTGCTGGATCAACTGGACGGCGCGCTCGCGATCGGATCTGCCGAATACGACCGACAGCGCTTTGAACGACTCCTCCACGTCTCGTCGGATTTCCAGGAGTTCCCGTGTGATCTCGTCGTCCGCGAGCCCGCCAGAATGTATGTCGCTTATCTCGGCCAGATTCTTCGCGTAGTCGCCGATCCGTTCGACGTCCTTCACGAGACTGACGAGCAGCAACGAATACGGCACGTCCGGCCGGTTGCCAGATAGGGTCAGGTGCGCAACCACCTGCTTGCGAATCTGCCGCTGGAGCTGATTCACACGCACGTCACGGCGACGGAGTTCGGTCCGCTCCTCGGACGAGGTGGACCCCGCGAAGAACATCTGACCGGCCGAAAGGGTCATCTCGTAGCTCAGCGTCAGCATCTCCGAGAAATTCTTCCCCATGGCGCGCAAGGGGTTGCTGCTTCGAAATACGCTAAGTAATTCTTTGAACATAGGCGCCTCCGCTCAATTCAGCCAACGGCTTATTAAGAGCACGATGGTCGGTATACCGTAGAACAAGCCCGCGACCCAGAAAATCACCGTCTTTCTGGACCGAAGTGCCACGCTGGTCAAGGCGAGGGCCGCCCGCAGCGGCACTTGCCGGATGCCCACGACAGGATAGACGAGCAGGATCCCGCTGAGGTTGAAGAGAAGGTGCACCAGCGCTATCTCGAGACCAGCTGCCGCGTTCGGTCCTGACACGGCGAGGGCCGCCAGGAACGCCGTGACGGTCGTGCCGACATTGGCGCCGAGTGTGACCGGAAACGCCTGCTCGAGCCGCAGCAAGCCAGCCGCGGCCAACGGGACCAGCAAGGAGGTGGTGATCGAGCTTGACTGCACCATGACCGTCACGACCACACCGACGAGCATCGACAGCAGCGCGCTCGAGCCGAGCAGGTCGGTGACCATGACCTCCACACGACCGTGCGCCGCTGCGCGCATGACCTTGACCAGCAGATAGAGCGCCGAAAAGATGAGCAGGCCGCTGACGCCAATCACGAACACCGCCTGTCCCGCCTGGGCCGCGAACAGCAACCGGCCCACGGTCTCGATCGGGGCGAAGCCGGCACTGATGGCCGCCCTGATCGGACTTTCGAACGTGATTCCCCCGACACCCTCGATCAGCGACGCGAGTGCAATGGCGGAGCGCTGAAGATAGCCGGTGATCAGCTCGAGCGGGAGCAGCACCAACACGGCAAGATAATTGAAGAAATCGTGGCAGACCGCCACCGGGAAGGCCCGCCTGAACTCTTCCTGGCGGCCGATATGCCCGAGCGACACGATAGTGGACGTGACCGTCGTCCCGATATTCGCCCCCATGATCATGGGCACGGCGTTGGCCAGCGGGAGCGGGCTTTCCGGCGCCGCCACGAGCGCGACGATCATCGATGTGGTCACTGACGAGCTCTGCATGAGCGTCGTGGCCAGCAATCCGATCACCAATCCGATGAACGGATTCTCTGTCGCCCTGAAAAAGCTGTCGAGAAGATCGCTCCCGATCAACTCGAAGCCTTCACCAAGCCCTTTGACGCCAAGCAGGAAGAAGAACAGCAGGACGACGACGCCCGCGACACGCACCAGCGGGAACACGCCTTGGCCCTCGACTCGGGGGGGCGGGCCGGTCACGTCCTCAACATCCTGACCCAATCAGTGGAAGCAACGCCGGAACGCGGTACGCACCAGGACCAGACACGATGCAATATCTCACGCCACGGGATACGCGCACCAGCGCCACCCGTGAGCCGGTCGAACGAACGCAGCTGCACACCCCCTACGCGAGGGCTGTCTTGAACAGCGCCAGCAGCCGGCTCCATGCCCGCTCGGCCTGCGCCTCGTGGTACACGGCCGAATCCGGCGGGCACCAGCCGTGCAGCGTGCCTGCATACACTTCGATCTCCGCCGAACGACCGGCGCTGGCAAAGCTCTCCCGCAACACGTTCTTGGCCTCCGGATCGTTGGCGTCATCGTTCTCGGCGATGGCGAACAGATAGTCTGCCTGCATCCTGGGGACCAGCAGGTGTGGGCTGTCCGGTGCCTCGGTCACGAGCCCTCCGCCGTGGAAGGACGCAGCGGCCCCGATGCGGTCGGGGACCGCCGCAGCCGTACGCATCGTGATGGGGCCGCCCATGCAGTAGCCCATCGTGCCCATCTTGCGGTCCGCGGCCACAGAGGCCTGACCATCCAGGAATCGGACAAACGCGGTCGCGTCCGTCACGTGCGTGTCGGCGTTCAACGACCCCATCAATGGCCCGAGCGTGTTACGCGTCTCTGGGTCCTGGAACGTTGCGCCCTCGGCCAGGACTGGCGCCCTCCTGCTGCGGTAATAAGGGTTGACCACCAGCACTGAGTATCCGGATTCCGCGAGCCGCCTCCCCATCTGCTGGAAGGCCGGGCGCAGCCCGAGGGCATCAGGCCACATCACGACACCCGGATAGGTACCGCTCGGCGGATGCACGAAGTAACAATCGGCCGTACCGTCGGGCGTCGCCACTTCAACATCTGCTCCTGTCACGTCCTGGGCGTCCGCGGCCCGTGGCAGGAACATCGCGAGCCCAGTCCCGACGGACAGCGCCCCGAACTGCCGCCGTGTCAGATTTCCCTGGCGACGCAGGTATTCATTTACCTCGTGAACGGTTCGTTCGTCACACATGATCGCCTCCTGAGCGGCCTTTGCGTTGCTTTGCGACGTGCCATTGTAGCGGCATTTTCGTACCGTTCGCTCGTCGCATAAGTGAGGAGACCGGACCAGCGCCGCACATCGTCGCTTGGACGGAAGTGCGATAAGCTTCGCGCCCGAGCCCACGCCGGACCAACCCATGCGTATAAGAGCGCCTCGCGCGAGAACTCGCCGCCCACCTCGTCCTGACTCGGCCTCTGGTGTGCGTGGACCTGGAAGCCACCGGCGTCTGGACAGGACGTGACCGCATCGTCCAGATTGCGACGGCCAGCATCTTCCCGGACGGCACGGTGTCGACATGGTCGTCGCTCGTGAATCCTGAGCAACCGATCCCCCCGGACACAACGGTTATCCACGGGATTTCCGATGCGATGGTGGCGGGTGCGCCGACGTTCGCGCAGTTGGCCGCGACTATCGAAGCGCTGCTGTCTCGTTGCGACCTCACCGGCTACAACGTCGAACGATTCGACCGCCGTCTCCTCGCCGCCGAGTTTCGCCGCGCGGGACTCGAGGACCCGACGGTCGGTGCGCGCGTCGTCGACGCCTACACTGTTTTTCTCCGCCAGGAACCGCGAAGTCTGGACGCCGCGTTACGGTTCTACGGAGTCGAGGATGGACAGGCCACTCGACAGCCGCATGACGCCACGAGCGATGTCGAGGCGACGGTCGCCGTGCTGGTCGCCCAACTCAAGGCATATCCCGACGTGCCGAAGACGGTCGAAGAACTGCACGACTGGCTCTATCCGCGCGATCCGAATCGAATCGATGCTGATGGGAAGCTGATGTGGCGCGACGGCGTCGCGACGGTCGCATTCGGGGCGCAGGCGGGCACCTCTCTCGCGGACCTGGCGGCCAACGACCGCGGCTTCCTCGAGTGGGTGCTGCGCAAGGACTTCTCGGACGAGGTGAAGGCAATCTGCCGGGATGCACTCGCCGGACGATTCCCCGTTCGCGGCGAGGCAGAGCCGGGATAGAATGCCGAATGAGACGATTAGTTTGCGATGCCGTCGGCGAGAGGGGGCAGTGAAAACTCCACGCGTGCTCATCGGGATCGGGCTGTGTGCCTTGCTGGCGTTGCGCTTGGCGGCGGCGCCGGCGCCGCCGGGAAGCGCACTGTCCCAACAGGAGGGTTCTCCCAGTTTCTCGCTGGGCGTGAGCGCCGTTGCGCTGGATGTCGTGGTGACCGACAGGAGGGGTCGTTTCGTCCGTGGGTTGACGCAGGACGATTTCCTGGTCCTGGAAGAGGGGACCCCCCAGGAGCTGGCGTTCTTCACGTCCGAAGGCACCCCCGTCACCGTCATGGTGCTGCTGGATAGTTCCGCAAGCATACGCTCGAACCTGGAGGAAGTTCAGAACGCCGCGAACCGGTTCATCAACAGGCTGCCCCGCGGGGACGAGGCTCGGATCGGCTTCTTTCATAACCGCGTCGTCTTCGGCCCTCGGTTCACGGACAACATGGACGAGCATGTCGCCATGATCAACCAGATGCGGCCGCAGCGAAGCACGCACCTCTACGACGCGCTGCTCGCCTCGCTCGAGGAGCTGTCCACGGTTCAAGATCGCAAGGCTCTGGTTCTGTTTACCGACGGCGACGACGAGGGTAGCGAGACGTCGATGGAAGAGGCCCTCGAGGCAGCCCGGAGATCCCTCGTGTCGGTCTACGCGGTGGGGCTCGTCGGATGGAGTTCGGCTGGCGGCATGGACATCAACGAGGGATTACTCTCACAGGTGACGGAGCATACCGGTGGGCTCGCCTTCTTCCCGACAGACGAGAGGGACATGCGCAGGGCCTTCGACACGATTGCAGAGGAGCTGCATCGTCAATATCGCATGGCGTACTTCCCCCCGGCCAGTGAAGGCGGGGACGAGTGGCGCAGCATCGAAGTGAAAATGGCGAGTCGCCAGAATCTCGTCGTACGAACCCGCCTCGGTTACTACCGCTCTCCAGAAACATCGCAATAAAATTCCATGCGCGTAACCAGTGCTGGGCGGGCCTGGGGCGATCCGATGCGGACCAGCCTCGCGGTGCTTCTCCTCGTGTCATTGACTTCCGCGCTGCCGGCCGCGCAAGACCCTAACTCACGTCTTCGGGACTGGGCGGCGTCTGGACAAGTCGAGGCGATCCGGGACCTGCTGTCGGAAAGCGAACAGGTCGTCGTCGACTCCTCGGACGAAGCCGGATGGACGGCCTTGATGCTCGCGGTCGATGCCGGACACGATGCCATCGTCCGGCTGCTCCTGGACGCTGGCGCGAGCGTCCATCTCGAGAACGATGCGCACGACACGGCGATGCACCTGGCCGCGCGCGAGGACCGGGTGGAGGCGACGCGACTCCTCCTGGACGCCGGCGCCGACTTCGCGGCGCGAGATGCCGACGGTCGAACCCCGCTCTTCCTGGCGATCGAGGGCCGCCATGGCGAGATCATCAAGCTGCTCCATGCCGCTGCGCTGGTGAGCTCCAGCCAGCGGTCGCCGGCGCGAGCGTTTGTCCTGGAGGGCGAAACGGTGCCCCCCGTCATCATCCGATGGGAGGATGCGCCCTACACGGACTATGCGTTGAAGCAGGGGGTCGAGGGGACGGTCGTGCTCATGGCTCTCGTCCGTCAAGACGGTTCGATCGGAGCCGTGAGCGTGTCGGAGAGCCTCGAGGAAAGCCTCGATCGAAACGCGTTGCGCGCGGTAAGAACGTGGAGGTTCGATCCGGCTACGCGTGCCGGGAAACCCGTCGTCGTCGTCGTCGAGATCAACGTCGACTTCGCACTCCCGGAAGAACGTTGAGGACGAGAAACCGGCTCTCGCCTAGTTCTGGCCCGCGGCTTGACCAGTCAGCAGGTCCACCTTGGCACGCGCGAACGCATGATTCGGATCAAGTTCGAGTGCTGCCACGTACTCCTCGATGGCCTGTTCGGTGTCTCCCAGCTTCAAGTAGCTCTCGCCGAGATAGAACCGCGCCGACGCCATCTCGGACTCTTGGGAGAGAGCTCTCTTGAACGCCTTGACGGCGTCGTCGTACTGCTTGAGCTGGTAATACACCACCCCCAGGTGGTGGTGGAAGAAGCCGTTCGACCCGGATTTGCTCGAGGCGATTTGAAGTTCCTTGAGGGCGTCCTCGATGCGTCCCAGGGAGTAGTAGGCGGCTCCCAGGTTGGCGTGAGCGTCCGCAAAGTCGGGGTCGCCCTCGATCGCCATGTTGTACTGCTCGATGGCCTCCTGCACCTTACCCCGCCGCCTCAGGCCAACGCCCAGATTGTTGCGGGCGCGCTGAAAGGTGGGCAGGACTTCCAGCGCGAGCTCGTACATTTCCAACTCTTTTTCCATCGGGTCGAAATCGAGGTCGCTCGCGCCCTCGGTGAAATAACCGTAGAGGAATCCCTGATTGTTGTAGTAGTTGGCTATCGCTTCCAGGTCGTCAATGACCTTGAACCCGATGTACTTGGTCTCCGGAGTGCGGGTGAAGTCGATGACCATGACATCCGCGCCCCGCTTGATTCCCGCGGTCACGTGGCCATTGTTGACAATGATATCGGCCTCTCTGGTTTGCTCCTCGACGCTGACGACGTCGACGTACACAGCCTCCAGACCGACGTGCCGTGCCATGCCCACGAACAGGTTGCTGTACGCAAGACAGTTGCCTCTGCCCTGTCTGAACACTTCCCTGGCCGTCTTATTCGAGAGCCAATCGTATGAGATGGAAAACCTAGTCAACCCGATGATCGCCTGGACGATCCTCCGCACCTTTTCTCGATCATCGGTGACACCGCTGGTGATGTCCTCGGCGAGCTGACGAATCTCATCGTCAATCTCGAAAGGAATGACGATCTGGTCCCGCATCTCCGCGGAGACACGCGCCTCCATCTGCGCGACGATCTCCTCCTGTGTGTAGATGGCCTTCGGAACCGCCGCACAGGCGCTGGTCAGGGAAACGACCATGCCGACGCCGACGAGGAATCGAATTTGGGCTGAAAGCATCATCCTTCCTGCGGTCCAATCTAGCACGGCCGGGCCGTGGCGACCAGCCGGGGCGGGCCGCCCCCGTGGCGGCGTAACAGGAGGAATCCTGCGGCGGTTGGGGGCCAGAGACCGGTATTCGCTCGATCTTCACTGGGAAAGACGCCGACGACCGCTGTTGACGCTGGTCCACGGTCTGAGTAGTGTTGGCTCGGCCACAGAAAAGGATGTGCCGGCTCGCTGAAAAAAGGAGAGAAGATGCGCGTGATCCCATTCGTACTGGCAGTTCTCACCTCGCTCGCCCCCGGGGCTGCCTCCGCCCAGGACTGGATCGAGTACGCCAGTCAGGAGGACTTCTTTTCCGTTAACTTCCCGGGCGAACCGGAGGTGGAGTCGATCACCTATGTGTCCCAACAGGGAGCCCCGCTCCCCGGCCGCGTCTACTCCGCCGAGCGGGGCGAAGGCCGCTACTCGATGACGGTCATCGATTACACGCGGCTCGAGGAAATTCAACAGGAGCTCATCAAGAACTGCCCTCCCGACGTCCATATGAGCTGCGTGGGAACCGGACCGGACGGTCCAACCGGCTCGGGCTACTCGAAGCTGGACAAGGATGGGGCCATCGACCTGGCGACCTGGCACATCATCGAACGGGGCTCCAAGATCACCTACTTCGCGTGGAGCGTCGTCGACTACATCGGGGGACGCTGGATACACCTCACCAACCCTGACGAGTCACGTACCTACCACGCGATCCACATGCACGACGACCGTCTCTATATTCTCGAGGCGACCGTGCCGAAGGGGTATCCCGAGCCGGGGGTATTCCACCAATCCCTGCGGATCATCGACGAAGAAGGGATCCCCATTCGCTACCAGGGGCTCTATCGGAACGGGTACCCGGCACCCCCGCGCGTCGGTCGCTAGGCTGGGCCGTAGGACATGGCTGGATCGTCTTCCAACGTTTGGAGGCAGAACATGCAAGTGCGGTTTCGGATCCTCGCGGCCGTTTGTGCCGTGACATTCGCCATCCCGGTCTGGGCGCACCATTCGCACGTCAACTACGCCGTCTCAGACTTCACGTTCTTGGAAGGAACGGTGACGGAAATCCTCTACCTCAACCCCCACTCCTGGGTGTACCTCGAGGTGAAGGATACCAGCGGCGAATCGGCCGTCTGGTCCCTGGAGGCCACCGGTCCCCGGGGACTCGAGGGGAACGGCATCACACGCGAAGACGTCAAGGTGGGCGACGCCGTCAAGGTGCGATGCCACCGCCTCCGCGACAACGCCAACGGGTGTTTGCTCGGATTCATGACGCCGATGCACGGTGACGTGGCGCGAGGCCACGGCGTCGAGAAGGAGTGGGACTAGCGTGAGCCCGCCGCGACTGGCGCGTTCCTCTACGGCCCATCAATTGGGAGACATCCACATGACGACACAGACCACTCGCCGGGACGTGCTCAAGGGAGGCCTCGCCGTGGCGAGCCTCGGAGTGCTCGGGGTCCCCAGCTGGGTCCTCCCGGCGCTGGCGCAGGGCGCCGTGCTGATCCCGTTTACGGACATTCCTGAGGGCGTCGACTTCGAGCCGACGCCCGAGCGCCGCTCGTTGGACGTGCGGCGGATCGACGGTCCGTTCACGCCGGCCGATCAGTTCTTCACGATTCAGCATTACGGTCACCCCGTTCTGAGCGCGACCTCCCACCGTCTGACGATCTCCGGTCTCGTGGACCGCTCGGTGTCGCTGTCGCTCGACGATCTTCGGCAGATGGGTGGCGCCGAACTTGTTGCCGGATTCGAATGCTCCGGCAACCGCCCGCCGCTGCAGGGCAACTCCAGCAACGGCCGCTGGACCGGTGTTCCGTTGCGCACGGTGCTCGAGCGCGCGGGCGTGCAGCCGACGGCGCGCGAGGTCGTGTTCTTTGGCGTGGATGGGCGCGAAGAGGAGGTGGACTGGCGGGGCCGCGCCTTCACGGTGGACGTACGGTTCGGAAGGAGTCTGACACGCGATCAGGCCCTGTCGCCGGCGCCTTTTCTTGCCTACGCGCTCAACGGCCAACCGCTCACCCGCCATCAGGGCTTTCCGCTGAGGCTCATCGTGCCGGGCTGGTACGGCATGGCCAACGTGAAGTGGCTCTCCGAAATCCTGGTGCAGCAGGAACGCTATCTAGGCAGATGGCAGGCGCGGGACTACCGCACCATCAAGGGCGAGCTGGTCGACGGCGAGATGCGATGGAACGAAACGGCCATCGGCCCGATGAGGCTGAAGTCGTTCGTGGCACGCGTGACCCGCGAGGGCGGTGTGCACAAGGTGCTCGGCGTCGTACTGCACGATGGCACGCCGATACGTTCAGTCGAGGTTCGCGTGGACGACGGGCCCTGGCAGGCCGCGGCGATGGATCCGTCGACGCCGGAGACGTACGCGTGGAAATTGTTCACGTACGACTGGACTGCGGCGACGCCCGGCGAGCACACCATCGTCTCGCGTGTCACGGACGCCAACGGCCTGATGCAGCCCACGGTCCAGGATCTGGAGCACAAGGTCACCTTCCTGGAGAACAACCAGCAGGCGCCTCGGACGGTACGTATTTCCTAGGGCGGAGCGTCGCGGCCGTCAGGTTGGGGGCCGTTCGCCTGCCGCTCGATCCGTCCCGACATGAGCCCGCCAACTTCGTCATGCTGCCACGTGCCGGCATAGCGATCGCCGTAGAAGAACAGCCTCACCGTGAAGGTGCCCATCCCGGGCAGACTGGCGTCGGTCATCATGATCATCGGTGTTTCGCCAACCCACCGCATCGGCACGACAATCGGAATGACGCTGTCGCCGCCGGGCACGATGGCACGGAACTGCCACACGTTGTCGCCGACTTTCCGCACACTCTCGATCTGGTAGCGGTCATCGCGGGGCGTCCGGTCCCCACCACCGTCAACGGTGAAAGACCCGACGAGCGTCACGTTGCGCATCCGTTCGGTAAACTGCTGTTCGAGCTCCGTCAGCGACACGGGATCCACCGGGGAAGACCCGATGCCGAGCCTTCCCACGACCCAACCCCCCGTGAACGCCAACAGCAGTACTACGACCCCAACGGCAACGCCGATCGCACGTCCAGCCAGTGTCATGGTGTTTCCCCGAAAACCGTGTGAGCCTAGCAGATATCGAGTTCGGATCGAAGGACAGCAAGCCCGCACGGCCGTTCCGGCGCCCTCAGCCTGTAAAGCTGGCGAACGTCAGCAGGTCGAGCGGCAGGCGAAGGAGGGCGTGAACGGCGGGGCTTTATACTGAAGGGTGAGATGAGCTTCCTGCACCGATTGGCCCTGCGTGTCGGCTGGGAGCTGGCGCGTCGCCCCGAGACGCGTGCCAAAGCCGCACAGACCCTCGCCAAGACGCGGCAGGTACTGAACGACGATATCAAGCCTCGGGCCGAGCGGGCCTGGCGGGACGCACAGCCCCAAATCGAACATGTCAAACGCAGGCTGACGCGTGTCGCCAAAGAGCTGCGCGACCAGTATCGCAAAGGACGCGACGACGAATAGCGTTGATGCTGCCCTGTCGTTTGGGGACACTCCGGGCTCCTACGCCGAGGACATCTCCCTGGCGGGCCAAGGACATTTTCACGGAAAATCAAGGCATCTGGGCCTCGATCGCGTTGGTGTCGGACTTGCAGAGCTGCCGTACGTGTCCCGTTCTCCGACCATCGGCGGCATCCTCGGATTCCTGCTGATCGCCAGTCTGTCTGGGGCGGGTGTGGCGGGAGCGCAGCCGCAGGGCGATCCTGATTTTCTGTTCGGACGCCCGCGGGGGTCGGTCGGCGTTCGCGGAGGGTGGCTGTTCGAGCGCGCCGGCAGCGACCTGTTCACGTTCGTCCACGAACAGCTCACCACCGAACCGGGTGATTTCGATTCCCCGGCGATCGCGTTCGACCTCGGCGTCACCGCGGGGCCGCGGACCGAGGCGGTCTTCGGTGTCGAGTTCGGCGGCGCGACCATTCCCTCCGAGTATCGGGACTTTGTCGACAACGATCGCCTGCCCATTACGCAGGCGACCCGTCTTCGCCAGGCGAACCTGAGCGGCAGCCTGAAACTGGCGCTGACGCCGCGTGGTCAGCAAGTAGGCAGTATCGCCTGGGTTCCGAACGCGATCACCCCATACGTCGGCGTCGGGGCAGGCGCGCTCTGGTACGAGTTCCAGCAGACCGGCGACTTCGTCGACTTCCTCGATCTGTCGGTGTTCAACGAGACGTTCCGGTCGAGCGGCTGGGCCCCGAGCGCGCACGTCTTCGCAGGGGTCGACGTCAAGATCGCGCGGCGGTTGTACCTCACGGGAGATGGACGATACTTGTGGTCACAGGCCGACCTGGACCCCGACTTTTCCGACTTCGAGCCGATCGATCTTACCGGCTTCAAGCTGACGGCCGGTATCAATTACGTCTTTTGACAGACGCGGGAGAAACATGATGACGACCCAAGCTCTGACGATCGTGCTTGTCCTCCTGGTGGCCCTGCCGGCGCGCGCACAGGACGCGCCGCTTGACGACGCACGGTGGGCGCCGTGGCTGGGATGCTGGCGTCTCATCCAGGATGATCGCGGGTCGCTCGCCGCGGCCACCACGAACCCCGAAGACGTTCTCGTGTGCGTGCTGCCGACCTCCGCGGATCGCGGTGTCGGCATGACGACGTACGTTGGCGACCGATCGGTCGTGCAGCAGACGATCGTGGCCGATGGAGTCAGCCACGCGGTGAACGAGCCGGAGTGCAGCGGCAGTCAGAAGAGCGAGTGGTCGCTGACCGGGCAGCGGCTCTTTACGCGCGCCGAGATCTCGTGCACAGGCCAGCCCACGCGAGTGGTCTCAGGGATCGCCCTCATGACCGAAGGACCAACCTGGGTCGATATTCAGGCGGTCGGCACCGGTCAGGACGCGCAGGTACGCGTCCGACGCTATCAAAGAGCCAGCAGCCCACCTGAGGGCGTGGTCTTGCCGGTCGACCTCCAGGGGCGGGCGGTAGCCGCCACACGGCTGGCAGGTCCACCGTCGATAACGCTCGAAGAGGTCATCGACGCATCCGGAAAAATCGCGGCGCCAGCGGTGGAAGCCGCGCTCCTTGAAACGGATTCGCGCTTCGATCTGAACAGCCGCGCGCTCAGGGAGCTGGACGCGGCCGACGTGCCGGACGACGTGGTCGACGTGATGGTCGCGCTGTCGTTCGCTGGTCGCTTCACGCTCGATCGCCCACTCCGGGGGTTGGCGACGCAGGGGCCGACCATAACCTCGGAACGGTCGAGCAGACTCCCGCGTCGGTACGGCCCCGCTTCGCAGGGGCGTTACTCTCCCTACTACCCTTCTTCTCGGTACTACCCGTCCTACTCGTACGACCCGTACTACACCTACAACCCGTACTACGCCTACAACCCGTACGTCTACGGTTCGTACTCTCCGTACTATTTTTACTACTCGCCCTTCGGCTACTCGAACTGGTGGGGCAATTCCTATAACCCCTACTACTCCAGCGGTCCGCGTCGCGTCATCGTTGTTCCCGGAGGATCGGATCGACCGAGTGGCAGCGGCAGAGGCCGGGTGGTTCAGGGGCGCGGCTACACGCAAGGTAGAGCGACGGGTGTCCAGAATGGCCCGCGCACAGACCGCGCAGCGGGTGCCGGCGAGGAGAGGAGCCCGAATGGCGGCGTGGCGTCAGGCACGTCGTCACGCCGCGCGGTCTCGCGAGATGGTTATTCAAGCGGTGGGTCGAGATCGAGGGCTGGATCGAGTTCCGGCGGCGGATCGGTCAGTGGCCGTGGAACCACGCCGAGCGGATCCGGCTCCGGCTCGGGCGGGTCCGGCGCTCGCTCCGGACGGACGGCGCAGCCGCGATAACGCCCAACCTGCCTGGTCAGGGGCGAAGACGGTCGATCACGACTGCTCGCGGTCGTCGAGACGTTCGGCAGTCGTGCACAGGGTCCCGAACCGGAAACCCCGCTGCCGGAGCAGCGGCACGAGCCGGCTGGTCGCCTCCACGGTCTGCTGCCGATCGGCACGCGGATTCTCATGATGACCGTCGTGCATCACGACGATGTCGCCGTCCGACGCGCGCTCGGCCAGCCGCTCAGCCAGCTGCCCCGGCTGTGAAGGTCGCCACCAGTTCCAGTCCCACATGCCGAAGCTCCAGCCGGCAAGCGTGTACCCTGCCCGATCGAGCCCCTGGTACATCTCTCCTCCGCGCCAGCCGGCGTGCGGGCGGAAGAGCCGACACGGCGTCCAGCCCGTGAGTCGCTCGAGATCGCTGGCCTGTTCGGCGAGCAGGCGTGCGAATTCCTCCGGCTGCCGGAGCATCAGTGCGCGCGTATGAGCATGTAGCGCCACCCCATGCCCCTCCCCGAACATCCGAGTCACAATCGGCGCCGTGAGCTCGTTGATGTGGCGTGGAATCACGAAGAAGGTCGCCGACACGTCCTGCTCGGCCAGCACGTCGAGTAGTGCCGGCGTGGCCGCGGGATTAGGGCCGTCGTCATACGTGAGGTAGATCGTCGGCACGCCGTCGGCCGCCGGCATGTGCCAGACGGAACGTTCCGGCCCGAGGAACTCCAGCAGAAACGGAAAGGGCGCCGTGTGCGCGAGCACGAGTGCCGCGAGGCCAGAGACGATAAAAATCCACATTGGCGGACGGTCCTAAGTCGCGCGCGACCCTGAACTCCCGCCCATCATGTCGCTACTCCCGGTTGGGCTCAACCCCAATATCGAGGCCATGCCGTACACTGATTCCCTGCGCGACACGAGCACTCTCGGACGCTACGTCTGGCTCTGCCTGTTCGGGCTGGCCCTGGGCTGGTTCGAGGGCACTGTCGTGGTCTACCTGCGCGAACTCTACTATCCGGACGGCTTCCGGTTTCCGGTCATCATCATTCCAAACTGGCTGGCGACCGTCGAAATCGTACGCGAAGCCGCCAGCCTTCTGTTGCTCGCAGCCGTCGCGCGGCTGGCCGGTCGGCGCTTTCTCGAACGGTTCGCGGCCTTCATGCTCTTGTTCGGAATCTGGGACCTTGTCTACTACGGCGTCCTCAAGCTGGTGCTCGACTGGCCCGAGAGCTTCGCGACCTGGGACCTGCTGTTCCTGCTGCCGGTCCCCTGGGTCGGTCCGGTCTGGGCGCCGTGCGTGATCTCGGTCGCCATGGTGGCGGTGGGAACCTACCTGTACTGGACCGCGGATCGACAGCGCGCCTTCCGCGTGTCGGACTGGGGCATCGTGAGCGCCGGCGGCCTGATCGTCATCGGCTCGTTCGTGGCTGAGGGGCGAGCGGTCGTGGAAGAGCGGGTCCCCGAGGGCTACCCGGCCTGGCTGTTCTGGGTGGGGTTCCTGCTCGCGCTGGCGTGGTTCGGGTTTGCGGAGCGCCGGCAGCGGGCCACGTAATCCAGCAACGTCACAGCGCCGTTACGAGAGCGGCTGGAGGAAACCAACGATAGCCTGGATCATCTCGTCCCCCGTGACCAGCTCGTAGTCGTTGTGATCGGCTTCAGGAAAGACGACGAGCGTCTTTCGACCTGAAGCCGCCTCGAACAAGCGCCGACTCTGCTCGATGGGCACGACTCGATCGCGCTCGCCTGCGATGACAAGCAGCGGCGATCGGATCCGGTGAATCCGATCGATCGACGGGAAGCGGTCCCGCAGCAGTAGCCGCACCGGCAGAAACGGATAGTGATGCTGTCCCACGTCGGCCATCGAGGTGAAAGGCGATCGCAGAACGAGCGCTGCCGACGGGTGCTCGACGGCGAGGCCGACAGCCACGGCTGCCCCCAGCGACTCGCCGAAGTACACAAGCCGCGACGCGTCAACGTCGGAGCGACCGAGCAAGTACGCTCTGGCGGCGCGACCATCCGCGGCGAGCCCGCCCTCGCTTGGAGTACCAGGGTTTCCGCCGTAACCCCGATAGTCGACGAGCAGTACCTGCATTCCGTGCCGGTGGAGCGCCGCAGCCAGCGGGCCCCGGTCCGCTCGATTGCCGGCGTTCCCGTTGAAGACCAGAACGGTGAACCGCGGCGACGGCCCCGACGCCGCCAAGAACCAGCCGCTCAGCTCGAGCCCGTCGGCCGTCTCGAAGGTCACGGACTCGACAGGCATCAGCCCGATTTCACCTGGCGTCGGCACGTAAGCCGCTGGGAAGTACATCAACTGGCGCTGCATCGTCCAGTAGAGCGCCAGGACGGCGCCGACTGCGGCAACGAACACGGCCGTAGCGATCATCGCGCGACGCATCGCTCCACACAGTCCGGCACGTTCTTCCAGGTCATATCAGGCATCTTCCCACTCTGACGGCTGTGCGCGTCTCGGATTGTCGACTCGACGCAGGACAAGGAAGTAGACAACCGCGTTGGCCGCGACGACGGCACCACCCAGGAGGAACTGAAGCTCGCGCGTGAGTTCGGCCGGGTACACCAGTGGGACGAGGTACCGCTCGACGAAGCTCACCGAGTAGCCCGTGCCGCCGGCCGCTCGGCGGAGCACGTTCTCGAGAGGAGTCAGGGGACACACCCACCCGAACACCTCGACCGCGGCGCCCCACACCACGGCAGGCAGATGCGCCCAGGGCATCCAGCGCCAGCGGAAAGCGAGCAGACCGCCGAAAAGCACAAACACGATGAAGGCGATGTGCACGAGGATGACGAGATCGGCAAGAACTGTCATGCGGGCATTGTCGAGTTTAGGCGCCAGCTGGGAGTGTACGACGAGGACGAGCCACGCGCCCTAGGCCGTCGCACGATATCGGCCCAAGATCGGTAGACTAAGTTTTGGAACGCCGCGCGCGCAAGTCGGTCACCGCGAGTTGGCGTCCCGACCACAGCTCGACTTTCTGCGATCTGGAGGACCAGTTGAGACGTTCTGGAAGCGAGCGAGACACGAGTTCAGCCGGACGAGGCGACCTCTCGCAGGACGGCACGGGCAGGTTCAACCTTGCTCTGCTGACCGATCTGTACGAGCTGACGATGCTCGAGGCGTACTTTGAGGAGCGGATGCACGACACTGCCGTCTTCAGCCTCTTCGTCCGCCGCCTGCCCGAACGCCGGAACTATCTCCTCGCATGCGGCCTGGATGATGTGCTCACATTTCTGGAGACGCTCCGATTCGACGACGACGCGCTCGCCTATCTGGATTCCCTCGGCCGCTTCTCAGGGCGGTTCATTCAGCACCTGGAAGGGCTTCGATTCACCGGGGACGTCTACGCGGTGCCCGAAGGAACGCCGGTCTTTCCTCTTGAGCCCATCGTCGAGATCGTCGCCCCCATCGCCGAGGCGCAGCTCGTCGAAACGTTCGTGTTGAACCAGATTCACCTGCAGACCGTCTTGGCGTCGAAGGCCGTGCGAATTGTGGAAGCCGCCCAAGGGCGACCCGTGGTCGACTTCGGGCTGCGCCGGATGCACGGGATCGACGCAGGGATGAAGGCGGCGCGCGCGTTTCACATCGCCGGCGTCAGCGCCACGTCGAACGTGGCGGCCGGCCACGCGTACGGCCTACGCCTGGCCGGCACGCTGGCGCATAGCTATGTTCAGGCACACGACGACGAGTACGAGGCCTTTCGGGCATTCGCGCGGCTCTATCCGGACACAGTGCTGCTCGTGGACACCTATGACACCCTGGCGGGCGTCCGGAAAGTGGCGGACCTTGCCCGAGAACTCGGGGCCGACTTCCGCGTTCGTGCCGTTCGTCTCGACTCAGGAGACCTCTGTGACCTCGCGTTCGGCGCGAGACGCATCCTCGACGACGCGGGGCTGCATACAATCGGCATCTTCGCCAGCGGCAACCTTGACGAGGACAAGATTGCGGGCCTGCTCTCGGCCGGCGCGCCGATCAGCGGCTTCGGCGTCGGCACCGACATGGGCGTTTCGCGCGACGTGCCCGCACTGGACATGGCCTACAAGCTGGTCGAGTACGCGGGCCGCGGCCGGCTGAAGCTCTCCGCCGGGAAGGCCGTGCTTCCGGGCCGGAAGCAGGTCTTCCGGATCGAACGCAACGGCCTCGCGGACCACGATGTCCTCGGCCTGCACGACGAGCCGGCGGGTGGACGTCCGCTTCTTCAGCAAGTGATGAAGCACGGAACGCGGCTACCCGAAGGGCGAGTAGACCTGGACGACGCACGGGCGTACGCCGCGCGTGAGCGGGGGCGCCTCCCGGCCGGCATCCGCAGCATCGAGCAGGCGAAGCCCCCGTATCACGTTGACATCGGCCCGGTGCTGGCAGCCCACCGTGACAAGCTTCAGCGCGCGCGCACGCCCTGATGCGGTCAGAGAGACACCGACGTGGCGACGACAGCGCCAGCTTCCCGCATACGTTTCAGCGCTCGAACCGAGTCCCCTGGCTGCACGTCGACGCCGGCAATCGCGTCACCGAGCACAGTCACGTCAAACCCTGCCTGGCGGGCGTCGAGCACCGACTGACTGACGCAGTAGTCGGTGGCAAGTCCACCAACATAGAGACGGCCGATCTGGTGCTCGTGCAGATCAGCCAGCAATGTCTGGCCTTCTGACGTCAAGCCCTCAAGCGCGGAATACCCGTGGCTGTCAGGTTCCTGGCCCTTCGTCACGACGACCGTTGACGGCGGGAGCCGCAGGTCGGCGTGAAAACTCGCTCCGTCGGTGAGCTGAACGCAGTGCGGAGGCCAATCCCCGCCCTGCGCTTTGAAGTGGCTCGTTACGGTGGGGTGCCAGTCGCGGGACGCGTAGATCGGCATGCCCTGCTTCCACGCGCGGGCCAGGTAGTGGTTCAGGACCGGAACGACGCGGTCGCCGTCTGGAACAGCGAGCGCACCACCCAGGCAGAAGTCCTTCTGCACGTCAACGACGAGCAGGGCTGACCGGCGCGGCGTTTCGGCTTGCGACTGCGACATGGCAGTTCGACCAGCTACCGCCTCAACGTGACCACGCCGTATGAACCCGCTCGCGCCACATCTCCCTGGTCATTGGTAACGACCCCCTGAACTTCTCATGTGTCGTGCGGTTCGGCCCCGAGTGGCATTCGTGTACGGAATGGTTGACCTCTAGCTAATATGGCCTAGTGGCGGTGCGGCCTTCGAGGTAATCGAAGTAGATGGGCCGGCCCGTGGTGAGCAGGTAGTACAGATTCCTAATGTTGCGCTCGCGCCGGTTGGAGCCACGCCAATCGTCGTACTCGTCGAACGTGAGCGCCGTGGCGGTCTGCTCGGCGGTCAGGCCCTTGGCAATCGCATCTTCCACGGCGACCTCTAGCTCGCGCAGGAAAACGATCTCCTCGTCGATCTCGGTTCTGTCGGTGACGAGGTGGCCGTGTCCCGGCAGGTACGTGTCCACGTCGAGCGCCTTGATCTTCTCCAGTACTTCGATCCATTCGTCTGGCGAAGACGCATACGCGGTACTGGACCACGACATCGGAGCAAACGCGCCCGACGCGTATGCGGCGCGGGCGTGGGGGAACAGCACCACAGTGTCACCAGGGTTCTGCCCCGCGCCGATGTGGACGAGAATGACTTCTCGTCCGCCCACACGGAGCGTCATGCGGTCCTCGAAGGTCACGTCTGGCTGCACGTGCCCGGCGCGGGCGGTATCGAGACTGCGCCACTCGAGCTCGTAGTCGTAGTTCGTCCCGATGATGCGGGCGGTCTCCGTCTGGGCGACGATGACCGCCCCCTCGCGCTTGAAGACAGCGTTGCCGAAATAATGGTCCCCGTGGTCCTGGCCGTTAACGGCCCACCTAATGGGTGCGTCGGTGACGGTCCGAATCTCCGCTACCAGCGCTTCGGCGGCTTGCCGATTTCCTAGCGTGTCGACTACCAGTACACCCTCTTCGGTAATGAGCACAGTGGAGTTGGAGCTCCCACTGGTGTAATAGAAGTAGAGGTCGGGCGCGACCTCGATGAAGGAGGCGGCGCCCTGCGCCTTCATCTCGTATCCTGCCCCGCTGGCAATCACGATCAGCGCCGTCAGGATCGTACTCATCGTGTGCGGCTTCATGGCTTCTCCCTTCCGCTAGACGTTATCGCCATCGCGATCCTCCCTGAAGCAGACTATGATTCCAAGGTCTTCCAGAATTCCAGACTCACCCATCCGGCCTGTCATCCCAGGATCTTCAGATCGGGAGCGTCGTGATCGAAGTTGCGTGGTTGTGTACGTACGCGGCTGTTTCAGTTGTACGTCAGCGGACCGGCGCAGGCTGACGGCTTCCCGGCCCGTTCGGACCTCTCGCTAAGGCTCAGGAAACGTCGGGGGATTCTCGTGGTTGGCGCCAGGCGTGGGCAACATGTGCTCCACGTCCACCTCGCCGTCCGCGCAGCGCGCCGGCAGCAGACGTGGGAAGTCCAAGCGCTCCACCTCATTCTGATACGTCCAGGGCTGCGCGAAGAACACCGGGTCTTCCACGGTCACGGTCCAGGTATATGAGTCCGGCCCAGTCTTGTCGAAGCGCTCAACCAAGTGTAGTTGCTCGCTGTGCTGAAGACCACGCGTATCCAGCCACGTCTCGGGCCTGATCCCGATCGTATCCACAACCAGCGTGTCGCCTTCCCACCGGCCGATGGAATGTCCCATCCACTCCGGATAGTCCATGATGTCCTCGGGGTGATCACGTCCATCCATGTAGATAATGCGATAGTCGATATGCTCGGTGAGGATCCCAATCACCTCGGGGGTCTGCACGGTCATGTAGGGGTTGGTGGAGGCCATCCCGCGGTTGGGACCGTACGGAAGGCATCTGTTTGCAGGGGACTCTGCATGGTCGAGGCTTCGATATCTCTCCGCCCCGTGCTCAGTGAGAACAATCTCCTCCCCCGGCAGGAGACGTTGCGTGAGGTCGGCCGAGGCTCCAGCCCAGATGCCGTTGAAGTCCCGAGGGTCCATCAGGGTTTCCGTCGCGTCACCCTCCGTCGCTGGCTGCGTCGCGCACGACGCGCCCATCAGGACCACCGCGGTCGATACAACGACCGTCAAGGCGAGCTTCCTCATGGCGCTTCCGTCTCCTAGTTTCGTCCGCTGAAGAATTGGCGCCCATCCGCCGTCGTGATGGATCCCAGATGCACCCTCGCCGAGCCGTTTCTGGATGGGGCGGCACCCTCGATCGTGACTTCGTCTCCCGGCTTCAGGTCATCCCTCCGCCAACCCCGTCTGTATAGAGAGTTTGGCGTGCCCCCTTCGACCGCATAGTTCACGACGTTCCCCGCGTCGTCCGTCACATCAATATATATATGAATGTGCGGATTCCGCCACACGACTTCCGTGACAGTACCTGCCATCGACACCTCATTCTCCTCGGACACGTCATACACAGTGGCGGTGGCGTGGTGCGCGAGCAGCGGGAGGCTGACACACAGCACCCCCAGACCTGTGATTACAGCGATACGCACACTGGACATCGTAAACACCTCCTGCTGGCGTCAATTCACTGGGTGGACGCGAGAACCCATGAAGGCGCCAAGCTCCCTTATGGCTCCAACCGACAAACCGGATGATCCGCTCGTCGGCACGCACCTGTCAAGGGCCGAATCGGACGAGATCAAGATTCGTCCGTCGCCAGTCCCTTTTGGCGTTGGCACACACAGATTCTTCGGACACAATTCAGCGTATGGTATTGAATAACTCCCTCACACGCCGGGATATGTTGAGACGTTCGACCCTCGTTGTCGCGGTTGTCGCGGGGGCCCTTCTGAGCGCCACGGGCCCGATGCTGGCCCGACAGACGCCCGCCTCGGCCGGCCCGGTGGATCCCGCCCTGATGGAAGACCTCGTTGCGGCCAGCCGGATTCTGGCGCGGCAGGGTGTCGTGGATGCGTTCGGGCATGTCAGTGTGCGACACAACCTGGATCCCAACCGGTACCTGGTGGCGCGCTCGTTGGCGCCGGCCCTGGTCACAGCCGCCGATATCGTCGAGTACGATCTCGACAGCACTCCCGTCAATCTGAACGGCCGCGGCCAGTTTTCCGAGCGATTCATCCACGGCGAGATCTACAAGGCAAGACCCGACGTGATGGCGGTTGTTCACAATCACTCGCCCTCCGTCGTGGCCTTCAGCATCAGCAGCCAGCCTCTGCGTGCCGTGTACCACATGCCGGCCTTCGTCGGTGATGGGCTCAAAGTGTTCGATATCCGTCAAGCCCTGGGCATCACGGACGTGCTCGTGCGTGATGCCGAGCGGGGCCGTGCCCTGGTCGAAGTGCTTGGAAGCGAACCGGCCGTCCTGATGCGTGGGCATGGCGTGGCCATCGTGGGTGACTCGTTGCCTCTCGCCGTAGGCCGAAGCGTGTACCTGGAGCTGAATGCGAGAATTCAGAGTCAGGCGATCGCTCTAGGAGGCGACATCACCTACCTGGATCCTGGAGAGGCGCGCCTGTTGATGGAAGGCGGGGAGCACCGGGGATTCCTGCGGGCGTGGGAACTGTGGAAGCAGGAAGTGGCCGGGCAATAGACCCGGGCGTTTCCCGCTTCGCCGGCATCGCTTACCTGATGACGCCGCCGGCCGGATCCCGGACAACCTCGTTGAAGTAGAGCTCGTCCATGGGCGCGCAGAACACCTCTCGGAGTTCATGTGCCTGGCGCCTCCAGGCTTTCGTCGTGCTGACCCACGGACGCGTATAGGAGGTGGGATCTTCTATGCGGTACACGGCTTCGAGGATGTCCCGGTCCACCCGCCGCCAGCGCTCTTCGAGGCGCATGTCCGTGCTGTAGACATTGCCATACTGATCGAGCCACGCCCTGTCATCGAACCCGACCGTGTCGATCACGAGCGTGTCACCCTCCCAACGGCCTACCGAATATCCGTTCCACCGAGGCTCGGGATTTCTTGGAAGTTCCCGCCCGTCCATCCAGATGTCGCGCGTACTCCCCTGGCTCTGGAAGGCCATCAGAATCCGGTCACCAGTCGCCGTGTGAATGAATTCAGCCGGGTTCGTATACATGAACAGGCGCAGGAGCCCCTTCGGGTTGCAGGCCATGATGGGATCGTTTCCGAACGCGGGCTCGACAGCCTCCTTGCCTTCGTGCGGGCGGGCGGTCTTTCTGCTGAGGTACACCTCTTGGGCCCAGGCAGTCCTCGGAGGAGTCTCCGACTCTTCGGTCATGCTCCGAAAGCCGTTCGTGCCTCGGTGATTGGTCACAAACACGCCTGAAAAGTCGCGTGCGTCAAACGGTTCGTTGGGATCGAGCGGGGGCAATTCGGGCCGAGGTCCCTCCGCCTGATACCCCCAGTTCGAGACTTTCGGTGCCCCGGACTGCTGGTCGCCCTGAGCGAGCGTCATCGACGCACACGCCAGCAACGACGCCACGACAACTATTGAACGAGACAGAGAACGATGTCGCATTGAAAGCTCCCTAGTCCTGGCTGTCTTCGAATATTGCTAGGCCCTCTTCGTTGACGACGCTCACGAGAAGCCCGACGGGCGTGCCGGCCTTCGAAGGAGCCATCCTTACGGTCACCGCCGTCCCGGGCGCCAACGCCTCGAACGACCGTGTCTTGCTCCAGCCTCTCATGGCCAGGGTGTACGGAGTCGGCGCGATTTCAATCGTCCAATGCACAGCGTTGCCCTCTTCGTCCATCACGTCGATAAACAGCGCAGGGTGCGGGTTTCGGTAACTGAGGCCCGTCACGACTCCCTCCACCGTCACTGGGGCGGTCCTGTCGTAGGAGAAGTTGGTTCCGTGATGAGCAAGAAGCGGGACAGAAAGCAACACAAGACACACAGCCAGCGAAACCAGCGCCAACGCTTCTTTCTTGTCACGCATTCACACAACCTCCGTCCGAAGCAAAAGCGCCACCACGCAATAGCCGGACGTGAAACACATCTCGGACACTACCTTAGCGCGTCTCCCGCACCGCGAGCTACTTACTACTGCGTCAAGAAGTTGTACATGCCCTCGACGTTCGCCGGCCGATGGCTAAAATTAATCCAATCCGAATAGGCATCCATCGTTATCGATGCCTGAAGCTCCTCCAAGGAAGAACCGGCCGCAATGCCCTCGGCAACGGCGTCATGGAGCACTTCAAAATACTGGCGGTGCTCGGCCACATCGGCCGTGGTCCCCGCCACACCGTGAGCCGGTAGCACGTGCTCGGCGCCGAGCGCTTCGACGTCCCGCAGTTCACCCATCCAGACCTCGTGGTCGTAGCCATTGAGTGTCTGGAACGGAAGCCGGCCCAGGCTGATGAAATCGACAACGAACACGGCGCTCTCCTCTGGAAAGTGCACGACCGACATGTTGGCGGAATGGGCTGGGCCCGGATGAATCATCTCGACGGTTTTTCCGCCGAGTTCGACCGTTCGCCTGTCCGAGTAGGTCTCGGTCGGAACGTACACGTCGCCGACGGGGCCCCTGGCGATTTCCCCGCCGCTCAACATGCCGTCTTCATTGGCGTCGAACAACGCGAAGTTGTTCTGCATGTTGCCCGTCGCCTCGGCCGGCTCGATCTCGCCGTTTCCGTTGGCGTCCAGTTCGGCGGCGTTCGCCGGGAGGGCCATGTCGCCGGGCTCGGCCAGCGCCTCGAGCATGTTCTCGTGCCCGACGAACGTAGCCGTATCCGCAAAGACCTCTCCGCCTGAAGCATGGTCCCAGTCACTGTGGCTATACAGGACGTACCGCACGGGCTGGTCGAAGCGTGCCTCCATCTCACCCCTGAGCCAGGTGGCGAAGTCCCGATTGATCGGGTCCGACATGATGATGCCTTCGTCGGTGACCAGGAACACCGTGTGGTGGTTGTTGTTCTGTGCTCTGTACAAATCTCCCGTGATGTTGACGATGCTTCGAGTTGGACCCTCCGGCTCAGCCGCCGCAGCAGCAGGAGCCTCCTCTTCGGGCTCGACCGCGGGAGCGCAAGCAGCCAGTGTGAACACGAGCGGCACGATGCACAGACACGAGAACATTCGCTTCATCGGATTCTCCTCCTATGGTTTCCCTCGTTGCGACAGCCAGGGTTCTCCATCCCGGTGGCTCATACCATACCGCTCAGTACTCCCCTAGCCTGAATAATTCATCAACGATCGCGATCGCGTAGAAACACAAACGCCTCCCCGTGGTACAAAGGCCGTGCTGATGGATCTTTTCCACGACGGAGGCGCTTGGTTTGAACGACGAAACGATAACACAGACTGTTCTGTTTCCTGATCTGCTCGACCGACCCGTGATGGCGACGTTCGATCAGCCTCACGCGAGTTCGGACGGCGGCGCGGTGCTGCTTAAAGCCGCCGATCAACGGCTCGGCCTGCTGGCCGCCCTCACGGCGACGGTCCCCGACGCGCGCGCGTCGGCGCGCGTGACGCACGGGGTGAGCGATCTGATCGCGCAACGTGTCTTCGCGATCGCGTGTGGCCATCCCGATGGCAATGACGCTGACCGACTCGCCGACGATCCGATCCACAAACTGTTGCTGGGGCGCGACCCGATCGAGGGCGGCCGCTTGGCGTCGCAGCCGACGATCTCGCGGTTCGAGCGCACGGCGGCCCCGCGGATGCTGCGCGCCATGAGCGACGCGCTCGCCGACCGGGTGCTGGCCCGCCATCGCCGCCGGCGACGGGGCGCTCGCCTGATCACGATCGACCTCGATGTCACCGAAGACGAGACCCACGGCGCGCAGCAACTCACCTTCTTCAATGGCTTCTATGATCACTGGTGCTACTTGCCACTCGTGGCGAGCCTGACCTTTGACGATGAGGCACGGCAGTACCTCGTCGCCGCGATCCTCCGCCCGGGCAACGCGGCGGGGACGGCTGGCGCGGTGGGGCTGCTGAAGCGGCTGCTCCCGAAACTCTGGCGCGCCTTTCCCCGTGCCCGGCTCCGCGTGCGGCTGGATGGGGGCTTCGCTACGCCGGAGATTTTTGACCACCTGGAGGCGGCCGGGGTCGAGTATGTCGTCGCCATGGGGAACAACGCGGTCCTCACGCGGCACGCCGAGCCGGCGGTCGCGCCGCTCCGGGCGGTCGTCGCCACGACCCAAGAGACCGCGACTGCCTATGCGGAGGCGGCGTATCAGGCGGGCACCTGGGCGGTGCCCCGGCGCACCATTATCAAAGCCGAAGTGGTGTGGCACCACGGACGAGTGCCGCGCGATAACCCGCGTTTCGTCATCACGAATCTGCGCCAAACGCCGGAGTGGATCTACACCCACGTGTATTGCGCCCGCGGCGACAGTGAGAATCGCTTCAAGGAACTGAAACACGCCCTCGCCTTCGGGCGCACCAGCTGTACGCGCTTCTGGGCCAATCAGTTGCGCGTCACCTTGACGGCGGCCGCGTTCGTCCTCTTCCAAGAACTGCAACTCCATGCGGACCGGACCGCGCTCCGCGGGGCGCAAGTCCCTCGGCTGCGGCAGGCGCTGATCACGATCGGGGTGCAGGTCGTGCGGTCGGTCCGCCGGATCGTCCTGCATTTCCCGCGATCCCATCCCGACGCCGTCTCGTGGGCGCGTCTCGCCCGCGCGCTCGGCGCCGCCCCCGCGTAACCCGTTCCTGCCATCGCCACCACGCGGTCCTCGCGCCGGAGGTGTCGCCCCCGACCACGCCGATCCGGTCCCCGGCCCCGTGGCCTCAACCGACCGGCCGTCTCATCGCCTCAATCGTCATGACGCCAGCGTCCATCTGCGTCATCACACTCGAAAACGCCTGCACGACGAGCAACTCAGTCACTCGTGAATAATGCGGGCTAGTGCGGCAGCCGTGGGAGTTCTTGAAGCGAACAAATCTTTCCATCGCTCGCGAATATTGGGACACTGGGGGTAGGCGGGCCGAGTTATGGGAACACTGCGGGAAATGAAAGGCAACCGAAGTCGCGGCTTGAAGCGTGCGCTGTTCATGGCGCTGGCCGTTGCCATGTCCAGCCTCCTGGCCATGGTTCTGTGGAACTGGCTGATGCCGACGCTGTTCGGGCTGCCAGCCATCGGCTTCTGGCAGGCCCTGGGGCTCTTGGTTCTGAGCAGGATCCTGTTCGGCCGATCCTGGGGTCCTGGAGGAATGTACTGGCGGCGCCGAATGAAAGACCGAATGAAGCGCCATGAACGCGACGAGCAAGGTCAGTCGCAGTAGCCGGCAACCAGACCGACTTCTCTGCCTTGGCAAGCCGGGGCCCACACTCCATGCCGCCCCGGACTTCGTCGTCTGTGAGGTTCTTCGGTTTGCTAGCGGACCTTGGCCAGTACCGCATGCTGGTAGTTGAACTCGACGCGTGTGGGCCGCGCTGGTAATGGCAGCTCGACCATGACCTCCGCCGCGTCGACCCAGACCCGGTGCGTCATCGGCGGGCGGTCGTCGAAGGTCAGCCGGACCGGCACCGGCATCTTGAAGCCGTCCGAGACGTCGTCCTGCCGGATCCGTCCATGCAGGACGAACGGTGACCGGCTGTCAATGAGTGGGCTCACCACCAGATCGGGGCGGTAGGTCGGTACCTCCACGCCGTAGACCCACTGGTCGAAGAACCAGTCCATCGGCTCGCCGAACGCGCGCTCGACCGCCGCCTCGAACGATCCGGTCGACATCGGTTCGCGCAGATGGTCGGCGGCGTAGGTCCGCATCAGCTCCCTGAACCGCTCGTCGCCGCCGGTCTCCGGGTCGAGCAGCATCGACCGGAGCATGTGCAACACGTAAGCGCCCTTCTCGTAGACCAGGATGCGATAGTCGAATGGCGTCTCGGCGGAGTTCAGCCGATAACCGACCGTCAACGCGCCCGAGTCGTGTCCGTCACTGCGCCGCAGAACCTCCGGGCGGAACCCGTAGTGCCGGAGCCCGATCCCCTGGCCCACGTGTCCCTCGCCGAGCACGTCGAGCCGCCAGGAGTCGAGCATCTCCAGGAACTGGTCCGGCTTCTCGAGCCCGTGGAGGGCGTAGAGCGCCGCCGCGTAATTGGCGAAGCCTTCCGACATCCATTGGTCGCGGTAATCCTCCCAATCGACCGCCACGCCCCACCACTGGTGCGCCACCTCGTGCGCCCGGAACAGCTCCGCTTCGCCGGTGTGCAGCTCGCCGAAGGCCTGATATGAGAGCAGCAGGAACCCTGGGAACGCCTGCCCGCCCGACGCCGGCGTCTCGGTGGCGAGCAACGACGCGAACGGAAACGGCCCGAAGTAGTCGGCGTAGAGGCGAATCGAATCGGTCAGGTCGGCAACCGTCTTCTCCCGGTTGCCCGGGGCGAAGCCCAGATGGTTGTTGTTACTGTAGACCGACATGGCCGGTGGTGCGTCGCCCTCGACTTCAGTGACGTCGAACCGCCCGTAATTGAACGCCATGGCGCGCACCGGTTCGGTGGTGACCCACCGCATGATCCGGGTGTCATCGTCCACCCGCTCCTCGGTCAACGTGCCGCCGCTCGCGACCCGATACCGCTCTGGCACGCGAAACGTGAGGTCGAGCCGGCTGGCGCCGCCGTCCGGATGTTGAGGGCGCCAGAACATCGTGTCCTTGAGCACGAAGTCGAGGCTCTGGCGCAGCCGCTCGACCAGCTCGCCTTCGTAGGCCAGTTCCAGGACAAAGCGCTCGTCGGCCGCCACGGTTCGTGGTAACGCAACCGTCACCCATCGTTCGAAAAGGTCGTCGTTCAGGAACCGGTCGTGCCGTTCTTGCACGAAGTAGACCCGCTCGCCGATCAGCGCGGCCGGCTCGTCCGGCTCGGTGTTCGTGGTAGTCCCGCCACTGCTCGGGGGCGCGAGCAGGGCGTCGTCGGAGGAGCCGGCGGTCGTGTCGGGCCGCCACCGCACGTCGGTGACCTCGAGCACAGGACTGATTCGGAGACGCAGGCCTCGCGTCGGCTCGAGCGGTTCGATGAGCAGCGCCGCGGTGCCCCGCGTGTCGCCGTCACCTTCGAGCGCAAGATCTATCTGAGCGCGAGGCACCCGGGCCCGCACCGCCCAGCCCTCCCGGTCGGGCTCGATCGGCCGGGGTGGCAGGCCGAGCGCTACGCCCGTCACCTCGCCGTCGAGCGAGTCCGGGTCGACGGCGAACCCGTCGAGTACCGCATCTCGATGGACCCGCTCGTAGTCGCTCAGGATGTCGAAGCTCATCCATGTGTCGACCGCCCGTCGTCGCCGCTCGTACCGAGACAGCACGACTTCTTCAACTTCGTTGGGTTCGATCTCGAGTATCAGCCAGCCGTGATCCTTGCTGTCGATGTCTATCAGCGCATAGGTCCGCTCGGCCGCGAGCGCGCCAGCCTGTCGCCGCACTAGGTCCTCGAGAACTCGGCTGTCCGGGTTGTCGAGCAGCTGTTCGAGCCGATCTCCTCGCCGGTCCTCCAGCAGATCGTTGGCTTTGCCGGTGTCCCGGTCCGGCGCCGGCGTGGCTAGCGCTTTCAGCCGGTCAGCTGTGTCGTCGGTGAACCGCAGCAGCAACCGATCGAACTCGGCTTCGAGGTGATGTTCGTCCGACAGCTTCTCGAGCTGGTGGTACTCGAGGGCGTCCGGGGGGTACGCGCGCACGAGTCCGTCACCCAGGAACACCGCCGTCGAGATCACGCCACCGATCTCGGGAGCCAGATACAGGTGGCCGTCGGTCAGCTCGAACTCGAACCTGTCGAGCCGCATTCGTCCGTCGCGAATCTGCCCGGCATGCGCGACCCTGGCCTCGCGCAGCTCCGCGTACAGCGGCAGGGGTCCGAGCCCGTCGTCATCGGCGCCGTCATCGCCGTCGGCATCGGCGCCGTCATCGGCGTCGGCATCGGCGTCGTTATCGGCGCTGTCACCGCCGTCGTCCTGGACCGCCAGGCGGGTAGGCGCGGTGGCTAGCGGGGCGAGTCCGGCGCCAAGCCAGAGCGCGAACAGGAGCGCGCCGGCGGCAACGCGGTCGAGCGCTCCCTGGGCAGCTGGCATGGCGGTCAGCCTACCACCAGGAAGTGATTGCGCTGGCTCCGGACCTCTCATGCCGCGGGATCGGCGTCGGCCGGCACGAACGCGACGATGCGCAACGGCCCGCCGCTGCCGCCCTCGATCTTCATCGGGAGAGCGACCACGTAACTCCCGGTGGCGGGCAACGCGCTGAGGTCGGCCACGTTCTCGAAGCCGACGATGTTCTCGCCGTAGAAGATGACGTGCGCACGGAAGTCCGGAGACTGGCCGCGGTCGATGCTGGGCGTGTCGATGCCGACGGCCGAGATGTCGCGGTTGTCCACGAGCCACCGGGCCGCTGTCTCGCCGATGCCTGGAAAGTGCAGCTCAGCCACCGCCGCCTCGCCGTTCAGGTCGGTGCCGAGATAGGCGGTGCGGTCGCTCCAGCGCGCCGCCCATCCGGTCCGGACGAGCAGCACCGCGCCCGCCGGAATCTCGCCATGCGTCGCTTCCCAGGCGGTGAGGTCATCGACACTCACCAGGTAGTCGGGTGTGACCTGCGCCGTCACGTCGACCACCGCCGCCGGTCCCATCAGCGCCGACAACGGAATCTGGTCGGCCGTCAATCGTCCTTCAGCAAAGTGAATCGGCGCATCGAGGTGGGTGCCGCCGTGCTCGGCCGACGCGAACTGATAGGACGCATAGAACCAGCCGCCCTCGGTCGGCCCGAACGCCAGTTCGTCGAGTTGAAACCCGGCCGTGTCGGTCGGCCAGTAGATCGTCGACTCGGAGAACGCGTGGGTCAGGTCAATCCATCGCCCGCCGGTGCCATCGAAGACCGCGCGGTAGTCGGGCGCGGCCGGCGCGCAGCCGCCGACCGCCGCGAGCAGAACCAGTGAAGCCAGGCGACGCATGATGAGAACCTCCGCGAACGTGGATTCCGTATTCTCCGACACAAACCACGAGGGCCAGACGGTAGGAGGCCCAGTTCTGTACGCGATACTCGTCTTACGGCTGGAGCGTCTCGAACAGCTCCTGCGCCTGGGCCTTGAACTCCCGATCTTCGGGTACCCACTCGGGGTCCAGCGGCGCGGCGAGAACCTGCTCGAGCCGGGTCCGAGCCTCTTCGACCCGCCCCATCTCGAGCAACGTCTCGGCCAGGAAAAACAGCGTCACGGTACTTTCAGGGTTGTAGGTGAGCGAGCGTTCCAGGTGCTCGACCGCCCGGTCAGCGCTTCCGCCGAACAACCGTGGCACCTTGAAGTACCACCGACCGAGCGCCCGGTCGGCGGAGCCCTGCTGAAACGCCGGGTCGAGGCCAAGAACGATCTCGAGCTGCTCCCGGATGGAACCGCGATATCGCAGTCCCGCGCGCAGGCCGAACGACTCGGCGAGCGCCCCCATATTGGCGGCCATCCAGAAGTGCCCTTCGGGGCGGTCGGGCTCCATGATGTTGGCCCGGCGTGCCACGGCCACGCCTTGTTCGTACTGCGCCCGCCGCTCGTCCTCCCGGACGTGCCCTCCAAGCCAGTAGCGCGCGCGCGACAACTTCCAGGCAGCCTCGAAGTCGCGAGGATCGCTGGCCAGTCGCTCCTCCCAGAGCGTCGCGGCACGCTCGGCGCTCGGGAGGTCATCCCGGTTGGCGTAGAGCCGATCGGCATCGCCCGGTGCGGGTACCCCGGACTGTCCCCCCGCCCATGCGAGCGGGACCACGAACGAGGACGACAAGGCCCCGACCACGGCAGCCGAGAAAAGCGCCTTCAGAAGCACGACCTGCGGCTCTACCCGCGGCCCTAGAGCGCGGAGGGCTTGCGAAGAAGTCAGAAACCTATTCCATCACGCAACGAGACTCCCTCTCCTTCCGATACCAGATCCCGTCATCATCGGAGTCCTCGCAATTGATCAGACCGCCGTCAGAGTAGACGATGTCGCCATCGACGATCGTCAGGACGGACGAGAGATCGCGCAAATCATCCAAACGGTCTGCGGCCTCCAAGTCGAGTATGTCCGCGGATAGCACAGCCAGATCCGCGAGCTTGCCGGCCTCGAGGGATCCGAGCTTGTCTTCGTCAAACGAGAACCACGCGCTACCGATGGTGTACAGTCGAAGCGCTTCCGCTACTGTGACCGTCTCATTGGGAGGAAGCACTCGTGTACCGGCGGCGTTCATACCCGTTGTCATGAAATACAAGGCCAGCCACGGGTTGATCGTCACGATGTTGCCGCCGTCTGTTCCTGCACCTACCGGCACACCGTGATTAAGGGCGGTCCGGTATGGCGGACCCGCAGGCATACCAAAGTTACGACCGCCACGACCCGGGCCCGGCGCACCACCGGCAGCGCCGCGGCCACCGCGACCACCGGCAGCACCGCGACCGCCACGACCCGCAGCACCACGCCCGGCGCGGCACGACCCATTGAATAGAGGTGACTTTCAATCGCCAGGCCGCCTCCCAGCGCCTCGAGACGATCCATCGCCTCGACATCCATATCGAACACATGCGTCAACTGCCAGCGCAACCCAGTGATCGGATGCTCCTCATTCACCGTCTCCCACACATCGAGAAATCGCTTCGCCTCGTCAACCGGGATCGAATGCTGGTGGTAATTCAACCCGTTTTCGGCGACCAGCGACGCTGCATCCACATAATCGTCCGGTAACGGAGCGCGGCCCGACGTTTCCGTGCGTATGATGAATTCTCCCACTCCGACAAGCCGATACATGTCGTGGTCCGCGGCGGACACCGGAAAATTATCCGCGATGAACCGGCGCAACTGATCCAGGCTTTGAGAACTGCGGCCGGCACGAATCCGTGTAAAGGAGATTCCCTCATCAGCAAGTGCTCTGACCGTGTCATGAGGATCGAAGCCGCCTTGATTGAAGACTGTCGTCAAACCGAGGCCTGCGGACCACGCCATCAGATCGAGCGTGCCGCGCCGTAGGTCTTCAGCATCATGTTCCGCGGCGAGCGCGTCCCGGCCCCCCGGGCCCACTTGACCGTCCTCTGACACTGGCACTCCACGTGCCTCGAAATACGGGATGCCGGCCGAATTGGTCTGGCCCGCTCCACCAAACCCGACGGACAGATACACAGGCCGTGGGACGGCGTCCAGCTCCTTCCGATTGGGTAATCGACCTTCAGCAAACTGCAACGTCGAATAGCCGCCAATCGCGGTTACGAAATTGTCCACGGTGGCTTCACCATCCACTCCAGGAACGGTCGCTGCTTTTCTTTGCAGAATCTCGATGGCCTGCGCAATCGAGAAGGCGTTGTCCATCTCCGCCGTATTGTGCCCGGGACGGGACGCACGTCCTACCCAGTGGACGTGGGAGTCGATCAGGCCGGGGATGACTGTGCGCTCCTCGAGATCGATCGTCTGAGCACAGGCCGTCACATCTCCTGGTTCCCCACCGACCGAAACGATCGTATTGCCCCTGATTCTCAGAGACGTCACAACGGAATCGTCTTCGTCGACCGTCAGTATCTTGCCGTTCGTGAGCAAGATGTCGTTTACGCCGGCACATGGATCAGGTGCTTGCGCCAACACAGGACTCGTGAATCCAACGACGCACACCAAAGCCGATGCCATCGGCCACTGCGCCACCATCGGCCACTTAGGGCTTGTCAGACAATTACTGACTTTTGTGTTCTCGGAGCAGCGGGATGGATCGTGTAGTTCCAGTCGCCGTGAAAGCGATGCCGCTCGAGGCGTACCGTCGCCAGCTGCGCATCGGTGACGGTGATGCCACCCGGGTATGGGCCGCGGTCGAGTTCCGACCGAACGCGGAGTCCGGACCGACTGTGCGTCGAGCCAATGAGGCTCACGATCGTGGCCAAGTCGACGAGTGGGGTGCCGCGCCAATTCATCGCGATGTGCGAGAACACCCGATGCTCGATCTTGTTCCACTTGCTCGTACCCGGCGGAAAGTGACAGACCGTGATCACCAAGCTCGTCCGATTGGCCAGACGCTGCAGTTCCCACTTCCACAACCGGAGGCGCGCCCCGTTGCTCCCGCCTGCATCCGCCGTGATCAACAGCGACTGGGCTTGTCGATACGCCGGGCGACCCATGTGCTGCCACCAACGCTGGATCGACCGTACCGCGAAGCTCGCGGTGTCGTGATCGATCCCGACACGCACCCAGCCTTCGTTGCGATGCAGATCGTAGATGCCATACGGAATGGCCTTCCCGCCCGTGGTGGCGGTGGCCGGGATCACGAAGTCGTGGACCTGTACCCGCTGCGGCGTCTTCGCCGGGCGCCAGGTGCGGCCCGCGTTCTTGAACGCGCCGACCAGCTCCTTCTTCTTGGTGTCCACCGAAATCGTCGGCTGCTGTTGCCGTTGCGCGCGTCGCACGCGCCGGGCGATGTACCGAAACTGCGCGTCCCGATCGACATGCTGGCGGCCCTCACGAGTCTTGGCGTTGCCCTGCAGGCTGTAGCCCAGTCCGTGCAACAACTCGGCGACCACCGTGTGGCTGACGCGGTGGCCCAGACCGTCGAGCGCCACCGCCAACGTCCGTGCGCTCTGGCACGTCCACCGCAGCGGCGAGCCGGGATCGCCGGGGGCGGTCGGCTCAACCAACGCATCCAAATCGCGCAGCAGCGTCGCGTCGAGATCGATCGCGCGCTTGCGGCCGCCGCCCGCCCTTCGCGTCCGGCCGCCCGCGAGCGGCTCGTCCGCCGTCAATTCACGCAAACCGCGCTGGATGGTCGATGTCGCGATACCCGTGGCTCGGGCGACCAGCGCCGTGCCGCCATAACCGATCGCCTGGGCCTCAGTCGCCGCCCACACCCGGCGCGATCGCTCCGTGAGCACGGGCGCCAGCGCTGCATGCTTTGCCCGCAGGGTGGCCACCTCCACGGGCGCAGCGTACTACTCGCCGATCAACAGTACAAGCAGTTATTTCCTTACAGGATCTAATCTCCAAAAGACACCCCTAGGGCGCGGGCGGTCTTCATGTGGTCGGAGTCGAGCGGGACCGTCTTGGTCTTGCCTACCACTTCCCCAAGCGGCACCGGCACGAGATCGGGCGGACAATTGGCCACCATATTCCCGTACTGACCGTTCATCAGCAGCTCTACGGCCTTGCCGCCAAACCGTGTGGCCAGCGTGCGGTCGAAGGACGTGGGAGCACCGCCGCGCTGGAGATGGCCCAGCACCACATACCGCGTCTCCTTGTTCGTGCGCTTCTCCAACTCTTCTGCGCACGCCATGCCTACCCCTCCGAAACGTTCGGCCTGGCCATGGTGGGCCTCTTCAACGAGCGACACGTGGCCTCCCTTCGGCCGCGCGCCTTCGGCGATCACGACGATACTGAACCGGGCGCCCCACGCGTCGCGGTCGCGGATGCGCTGTACGACTTTGTCGAGATCGTAGGGGATCTCCGGCATGAGAATAACGTCGGCGCCTCCAGCCACGCCGGCATGGAGGGCGATCCATCCCGCGTAGCGTCCCATCACCTCGACGACCATGATGCGCCGGTGCGCTTCCGCGGTCGTGTGCAGCCGATCGATGGCATCGGTGGCAAAGCTCACCGCCGTGTCGAACCCAAAGCAGCTCGTCGTCCTGACGATGTCGTTGTCGATGGTTTTGGGCACGCCGACCAGCGGGATCCCTCGCTTGAAGAACTCGTACGAAATCGCCAGCGTGCCATCGCCCCCGATACAGACGAGCGCGTCAAGACTGGTCTTGTGGAACATCTCCATTACGCGGTCGGCGTAGTCGAAGGTCCCCTCGGGCGTCGTGATCGGCACGGCGAAGGGATCCCCGCGATTGACCGTGCCGAGGATGGTGCCGCCCAGCCGGAGTATGCCCGTCACGTCCCGCGGGGTGAGCGGGCGCGATTTCTCTGGATAGATGAGGCCGTCGAAGCTGTCTTCGAGGCCGGTCACGGCGATGCCGGAGTTGTGGGCCGACTTGACCACCGCCCGAATGACGGCGTTGAGACCAGGGGCGTCGCCGCCGCCGGTCAACACACCGATTTTTCTGAGAGACGACATGCCTGTGAGAATGCTGTCCGCTTCGACGAGAAGCGTACATGTTACACTCAGGATCCCTCCGGATTTTCTCGAAACGGGCGGCTAGCTCAGCTGGGAGAGCGCTGCGTTCGCAATGCAGAGGTCAGGGGTTCGATCCCCCTGCCGTCCACCAAGTTTCCTTCGGATCAGTTTCATAACCTCCAGCCGGGTCATGACCGCGGACAGCCCCATTCGTGCTCGGCGCCAAATGCACCCGTCACGTGGGAGGCGCCTGCGGCGCGAACGGGGCGGCCCCGTCTGCGGCCACCCGCAGCGAGGGCATGAAACCGCGTCGAACAACACGGCGATGTCCGAATTCTCCGCAGCATCATCGGCGTGTGAATGCGACCAGATTGTGACCACGCCAGCAGACTGGCACGAAGGAGAAACTCGACTGACCCCATCAGCATGCGGATGTGGTCCATGGTCGGTCTCCTTTCTGCCCCAGTATCCGGGACCTCAATCAAGGTCGGCCAGTTCATCCTTTCTGGTCAAGTCCACTTTGCGCTCTACGGACCGCTTATCCAAGTACTCATCGCACCCGTCGAACAACCTCGACGAAGATGACCTCTCCCAAGCCCCGCTTCCTCAACAATCTGTTCACAGGAACACCCACGAGTGTCTCTGGTTGTTATGCTGAGTCGCGATCCTGCTTGCGGAGGTGCTTGAGTGAACGTGCCATCCGGGTTGTCGAGCTGACCTGCCTGCCATTTTTCGGACCAGCTGACGCTTGAGAGAATGGCGCCCTCGGAAAGTGAGGGAGCCATGAAGAAGACCCGATTCACCGAAGAACAGATGGTCGCGATCCTCCGGGAGGCCGACACGAAACCGGTCCCGGACGTGGCGAAGAAGCACGGTGTCAGCGGCCAGACGATCTACAGCTGGCGGAAGCACTTTGGCAGCTTGGAACCGTCCGACGTCAAGCGCTTGCGCCAGCTCGAGCAGGAGAACGGCCGCCTGAAGAAGATGGTGGCGGACCGGGACCTGGAGATCGACGTCCTCAAGGAGATCACGCGAAAAAAATGGTAGGCGCACGCGTGCGCCGGCAGCAGGTCGCGTATACCCGATCACGCGGTCTGTCCGACCGCCGCGCGTGCGCCGTACTCTCGGTGGCGCGGTCGACCTTGGGCTATCAGTCGCGGCTGGCGGTGCGGGATGCCCCCGCTCTGACCGCGATGCGCCGCTTGGCGGCCCAGTATCCCCGCTATGGGTATCGCCGGATCCGGATCTTCCTGAGACGAGAGGGGCACGTGATGAGCCCCGATCGCACGCATCGGCTCTGGCGCCAGGCGGGGTTGCAGGTCCCGCGGCGGCGCCCCCGGCGCCGGGTGGCCACGGGACGGCCCCGGCCGCTGCCGCCGACCGCCCGGAACCACGTGTGGGCGTACGACTTCGTGTTCGACACCTGTGCGAATCGGCAGACGCTCAAATGCCTGACGATCGTCGACGAGTGGACCCGCGAATGTCTGGCGATTGACGTGGCCGGCGGCATCCGCTCTGGGCGCGTGATCGAGGTGCTCGCCCAGCTGGTCAGCGTGCACGGCGCCCCGCGGCACCTGCGGTCGGACAACGGACCGGAGTTCGTGGCCACCGCCATCTTGCGCTGGCTCGGTGACGCGGGCATTGACACGGCGCTGATCGACCCGGGGAAGCCGTGGCAGAATGCCACCGACGAATCGTTCAACGGGAAGTTCCGCGACGAGTTCCTGAGCCTCCAGTGGTTTCGGAACCGCATGGACGCGAAGGTCGGGATCGAGCAGTGGCGACAGCACTACAACGAGGTGCGGCCGCACTCAAGCCTTGGCTATCTGACGCCAGCCGAGTTCAAGGCGCAGCTCAGGGCTGGCTCGGATGACGGAGGGCGCTCGTCGGCAATGCCGGCTCGCGCTGACCAGGAAGAACACGGAGACGCACGACGAACTTCAACTGGCGCTGTTCTCCAGTAATCACTGGTCCGAAGAAAGCCGGCAGGTCAGAGCGTCCAACGGTTACTACCCAAGATTAACGTGGGTGCTCCTTCTGGAATGTTGGTATCCGGGCACATATCAACCACGCTCTCAAAGTCATCCGGCACACCATCATTGTCACTATCAAGCGGGCCGGCCAAGGCAAACTCGCTAAAGCTGCTGAGCGAGAACATGAATGTGTTAGCGACTTGATCGCAGTTGGGGGGATGTCCCGTGCGCTGTTGAAACTCGGCGGCGGCTCGGTTGAGATTCTACGCGACGTTCGCCACTGAGCCCCCGATGCCGAGACGTTGATCACGCGCCCGCAGGGCCGTCACCAGGCGGGGCATGTCAGCGCATCCCTTGACGCGCCTGAAACCCTTGACGGCTTCGAGGACACCGGCCGCCACCCACCGCAGCATCATCTGTCCGCCACGCCACCGTTTCACGTTCCGCGTCACGTGGCGGGTGCGGCTCAGCAGACTCTCGGCGGCATTCGTGGTCGCGAGCGATCGCTGGAGTCGCGCCGAGAGGTGCAGCGTGAGGACCGTCAGGGTCTCGTCGAGTCCTTCGCGCACGCTGCCGGCGGCGCTGGGATAGACCTCGTCCAGGCGCGTGGCGAGAGTGGTGAGCAGCTGCGTCGCCGTCTTCACGTCGGTCGCCAGATAGGCGCGTCGCACGATCGCCTGCACCCACGGTCGCTGCCGCTCCGGTAGGTGGTCCAGGATGTTGCGGAGCTTGTGGACCTGGCACCGCTGGATGAGCGCGGCCGCGCCGAAGACCGCCCGCGTGGCTTTGTGCAGGGCCGGCGCGCCATCGAGGATCACGAGCAGGCTGCGGTCGGTGCGCAGGCCCCGGCTCTGCAGATTCGCCAGCAAGCTCTGACACACGGCGGTGTTCTCGGTGGCGCCCTCCCACAGGCCGAGCGCGTGTTTCTGCCCGTCTGCGGCGATCCCAAGGGCCACCACGAGGCAGTGCTCGCCGATATGCACGCCGTCGATGAGCAGCGCCACGAGGTCGAGACCGTCCAGCGGCGCGGATTGCCACGCCCGGAGTTGGGCCGTGGTCTTCGCCACGAATCGCCGGCTGACGCTGCTCTTGCTCGTGCCGCGACTTACGACCCCCGCCGGCACCGACTCAAGACTTCGCGCATAGTGACGGGTCGCCACGCCCACCAGCATCTGCTCAACGACGCGGCGATTCAGGGGATCGGCCTGGGCCACCGCCTGGAAGGTCGGCAGCGGGACTTCGCGGCCCTCGGCCCGCACGCGGGGCCGCTGCATGGCGACCTTCCGGCCCCCGAGGACGACCTCGCTGGGCACGGTGCCCGCCCGCGAGGCGTGGCGGTCAGCATGATGAGCGTACCGCGGGCCGCACAACGCCGTGCGGTCCTCCTCGAGCAGCGCATCGAGTACCTGGAGACCTGACTGCACCATCAACGCGAAGAGCGCGGCCTTCGTGTCCTCCGGGACGTCCACGAGCGGGAGGGATCGGACGGTGGGAGATTCAACAACGCGAGACGGGCCGGCTGTGCGAGACTTCTTCATGGCGGCTCCTTTGCTGTGAGGCGTGTTGCCTCGGTTTGGTCACCACTCGTCTATCACGAGCAGTGACGGAGCCGCCGCTTCAATTTTCAACAGTCAGTGGGACATCCCCGCAGTTGGGGTCAAACTGACATTTGACCGTTATCTCAACTCCGTCCTTCGTTATCACAAGGTTGCTTTCTTGAAGATTGGTTCCATCCACCTTGCCATTGTTATCGGCATCGTCCCAAGCGAAGACAACGTCAACCGGAACACTGAATATGGTTCCTTCTGGTCCAAGGTCAACGCCAAAAACGGCATGAGCCTCACCGGCGTTTGAGGTAAGAGCGAACCCGTGTCCCGTATGGGTGGCTGAGATACTTGTCTCCCCAGGGAGCGCCCCCGCTGGTACCGTGCCCTCCCTGCCAAGATAGCTGAGACACTTTACCCCCTGGAAATTAGTGTTGAGGGCGGGGAGGTGTCAGGACGTTGATGACCAAGATCCGATCGATGCTGGTAGACCAATCGATTATGGGAGGGCCGGAGCGGAGGGGCGACGAGCGAAGCGAGGCGCCCCGTAGTGGAGGGTCTCCCATAATCGAGCCCGACGCGGTGCCCGTCCCGCCGGATTCCGAGGTCCCGGCGCGCCATGCGCGACGGCGCTTTACGACCGCCTACAAGCTGGCGATCCTCCGGCGGGCGGACGCCTGTACACGGTACGGCGAACTCGGGGCACTCCTGCGAAAGGAGGGGCTGTATTCCTCACACGTCGTCACGTGGCGCCAGCAGCGCGAGGCCGGGTTGACGCCGAAGAAACGCGGCCGGAAGATGACGGCCGTCGATCCGCAGCGGAAGAAGCTCGAACAGGAGAATCGCCGCTTGACGTCGCGGCTCCAGAAGGCGGAAGCCCTGCTCGCCTTTCAAAAAAAGTTTCCGAACTCCTACAGATCCCCCTGAAACCGTTCGTGAGCGACGAGGACGATTGATGGTCGCGGTGGACGACGCGACGCCGACGTTGGGGGCGGCGTCCGCGTGTCGCGGGTTGGGCCTGCCCCGGGCCTCGCTGTATCGGGGGCGTCGACCGGTCGCGGTCGCGCGCCCTCGTCCGGCGCCGCCGCGCGCGTTGGATCCGATCGAGCGTCAGGGCATCTTGGATTTGCTCCACACGCGCTTCATCGATCAGGCGCCGGCGCAGATCCACGCCACCCTGCTCGATGAGGGGACCTACCTCTGTTCGCCGCGCACGATGTATCGCGTCCTCGACGCCGCGCACGAAGTCAAGGAGCGGCGCGATCAGGTGCGGCGCCCGCCCTACGCCGCGCCCGAGGTACTGGCCACGCGTCCGAACGACGTCTGGAGCTGGGACATCACGACGCTCTTGGGTCCGTCGAAGTGGACGTACTTCTATCTCTACGTCATCCTCGACATCTTCAGCCGGTACGTGGTCGGCTGGATGCTCGCCCCACACGAGAGCGCGGCCCTGGCCGAGCACCTCATCGGCGAGACCTGCGCGAAGCACGGCATTCAGCCGGGCCAACTCACGCTCCATGCGGACCGCGGGTCGTCCATGAAGAGCAAACCGGTGGCGCTGTTGCTGGCCGACCTCGGCGTGACCAAGACCCACAGCCGCCCGCACGTGTCGAACGACAATCCGTTCTCGGAAGCGCAGTGTACGACGCTCAAGTACTGTCCGCAGTGTCCAGAGCGCTTCGGGTCGCTCGAGGACGGACGGGCGTTTGGGCAGGTCTTCTTTCCCTGGTACAACCAGGAACACCGCCACAGCGGCCTGGGGTTCCTCACGCCCGCCGTCGTGCATTTCGGCCAGGCCCCCACGGTCCGCGCGCCGCGCCAGCAGGTGATCGCCGCCGCATACGCGGCGCATCCCGAGCGCTTCGTCAAGGGCCGATCACAACCGGCCGATTTACCTCGCGCGGTGTGGATCAACCCACCCGCGAAGAACACGGCCGCGCAGGATGCCCCAGGAACAACGATCGTCATCATGGACGACCTCCGGGTCGACCAGAGTCGCGACGCCGACGACCATGTCGCCGTCATGATCGTCGACCGCAACGCGACTCTCATTACTGCGCCCTTGGTGTCTCAATGTCATTGACAGCTTCCGTGATTGCGACGGAGCCATCTGCCGTTGCGACGACTCCTCCGTCCGTTCCTATTGAGTTCGCGGCAGATCCGCTCGGATCGCAACTGTCCGTTGGATCGCTGGGGCATGGATCGGCGACGTCCCCAACACCATTTCCATCGATATCACTCTGGTCAGGATTGAAATTAAGGGGTGCATTGTCAGCGGCGTTGAACAAGCCGTCACCATCGGCGTCTGGATCGCAAACATCACCCAGGCCATCGCCATCCACATCTGACTGATTTCCATTCGAGGTATCGGGACAGTTGTCGGTCACGTCTGGGACGTTGTCCGAATCTCCGTCACTGAGATAGGCAAACGCGGCACCCCTAACGGCGGGGTTGCCTCCGCCAGGAGCATCTAGTGGATCACCGACAACCGATATACCACCGTCGGTTGCAACCGACGTTCCGTACAAGAAAGTACCTGATGAAAAGTGGGGGAATCGGGACGTCTCGGTCAACACACCGGTCCAGCCTCCTAAGGGCTTCACAAATCTGTAAGCGGCGTCATTTGGGGTTCCATCAGTAGCATCGGACGGAGAGCCCACGACAATGCTGTTCCCGTCAAAGTCAATGGCGACGTCCCTACCAAATCCATCAAAAGGTGTGAGGTCGCTAGCCGTAAGTGTTGCAGTCGGTTCCTCGATGCTGCCGACCCAGCCACCCGGAGGCGCTTCAAAAATGCTGATGCCAGCCAGAATCGTCGTTCCGCTGCCACTGACGTCGACGGCCCTAGCACCCCGCCGAAGGATGGCATTCGCCTCTAACAGCCTGTGGTTAAAGGGCCGAAAGGGATCGACACGACTGATCCCGCGTACTACACTCCCGCATGGCCATGAGTCGACGTAAGGACCGGGCACGGACACCCGGATTGTGGATCGCGACGAACGCGTTGCCGGTTACGGGCGGGCATCCGTTCTATCAGCGGCTAAATCAGGTCCTGGACACGCACGCGTTCGACGCGTGCGTCGAGGCGCAGTGCGCCCCGTTCTACGCCGCGACGGTCGGCCGTCCCAGTCTGCTGCCGGGGACCTATTTCCGGCTGCTCTTGATCGGGTACTTCGAGGGCATCGATTCGGAGCGTGGGATCGCCTGGCGGACTGCCGACTCGCTGGCGCTGCGCGGCTTTCTCGGGTTGGGCCTCGATGAGGCGACACCCGAGCACTCGACGATCTCCCGGACGCGGCGGCTGATCGACCTCGAGACGCACCGGGCGGTCTTCACGTGGATCCTGCAGGTGCTGGCGACGGCCGATCGCGTGAAGGGCAAGACGATCGGGATCGATGCCACGACCCTCGAAGCCAATGCCGCCTTGCGGAGCATCGTGCGCCGCGACTCCGGCGAGACGTATCAGGAGTTCTTGACGCGGCTCGCACAGGCCTCGGGCATCGAGACGCCGACACGGGCGGACTTAGCGCGCCTTGATCGCAAGCGCCCGAAGAAGGGCTGCAATACCGACTGGCGGCATCCACACGACCCTGATGCGCGGATCACGAAAATGAAGGACGGGCGTACGCATCTAGCCCACAAGGCTGAGCACGCCGTCGACCTGGAGACTGGGGCGATCGTGGGCGTGACGGTGCAGGGCGCCGATCAGGGCGATACGACGACGATCGCGGAGACGGTCACCACGACGGCCGAAGAGCTCGAAGCCGTGGCGGTGGCGACCGACGGGCACACGGCGATCATCGACGAAGTCGTGGCCGACAAGGGATACCACAGTAATCAGACGCTGGTGGATCTCGCGACACTCGACCTGCGGACCTATATCGCGGAGCCCGATCGCGGCCGGCGCAACTGGACGCACCAGGCGGCGGCGCGCGACGCGGTGTACGCGAATCGTCGACGCATCCGGGGCGTGCGTGGGTTGGCCTTGTCGCGTCGACGGAGTGAGTATCTCGAACGACCGAATGCGCATCTCTCTGAAACCGGTGGGATGCGGCGCACGCATCTGCGAGGGCACACCAACATCCTGAAACGTTTACTCGTCCATATCGGCGGCTTCAATCTGGGCCTCTTGATGCGGTCGCTCGTCGGCGTCGGCACGCCGCGGAGCCTGCAGGGCCACCTGGCGACGATTGTGGCGCTCGTCATCGCGCTGTGGACGCGCGTGGAGCGCCGCTGGCGCGACCACCACACGCCATCCGACGATCAGGCGTCCGTTTTTACGCCGAATCATCGTTTCGAGCTGCTACCTGTTGGCGCGTCAGAAGGCGACCTTTAACCACGGGCTGCTAGCACGCCAGTCCATCCACCGAGCGGTCTGGAGTAAACGTGCACAACAACGGAAGGGGAACCCGAAGTTACGACTGTGTTCCCACTCGTAGCAACCTTGTCAGCTTGTATCGCAAAGTTAAGCAATGGGTTGGTCACCAGTTGGGGATGTCCCACTGACTGTTGAAATTTGAGAGCGGCGGCTCCTCACTGCTCGTGGTACACGAGTGGTGACTAGCCCCGGGCGTAAGCCCGCCAACAAGGAGCCGCCATGAAGAAGTCTCGCATAGCCCGTCCGATTGCTGCTGTTGAACCTCCCGCCGTCCGGTCCCTGCCGCTCGTTGCACTCCTGGTCGACACGAAAGCCGAACTGTTTGAGTTAATGGTCCGCTCGGGCCTCCGCGTGCTCGACGCGATGCTGGAGGAGGATCGCACAGCGCTGTGCGGTCCTCGGTATGCGCATCAGCCAGCGCGTGCCGCGTCCCGTGCTGGCACGGTGCCCGGCGAAGTCGTGCTGGGCGGACGCAAGGTGGCCGTGCAGCGGCCGCGCGTGCGCGCCGACGGGCGGGAGGTTCCGCTGCCGACGTTCCAGGGGCTGGCGCACACCGACCCGTTGAATCGGCGCGTCGTCGACCAGATGCTGGTGGGCGTCGCGACCCGCCAGTATGCGCGGAGCCTGGAGCCGGTGCCCGCCGATGTCGTGAGTCGGGGCACGAGCAAGAGCAGCGTGAGCCGGCGGTTCGTCGCCAAGACCACGGCGCAACTGCGGGCCTGGCAATCGGCGCCGCTCGACGGCCTTGAACTCGTCGCGCTGATCCTCGACGGGGTGCACATTGGCGAGCACGGCCTCGTGGTGGCGCTCGGGATCGCCGCGGATGGCCAGAAACACGCGCGCGGGCTGTGGGAAGGGGCGACCGAGAACGCGGCGATGTGTCAGAGCCTGCTCGCGAATCTCCAGAGCCGCGGGCTGCGCACCGACCGCAGCCTCCTGGTGATTCTGGACGGCGCGCAGGCCCTGCACAAAGCCACCCGTGCGGTCTTCGGCGAGGCCGCCCTCATTCAGCGGTGCCAAGTCCACAAGCTCCGCAACATCCTCGACCACCTGCCGGCGCGCCAGCGCCCGTGGGTCCAGGCGATCGTGCGGCGCGCCTATCAGGCGAGCGACGTGCAGACGGCGACGCGGCTCCTCACGGAGCTCGCCAAGCGCCTGGAGGACGAATATCCCAGCGCCGCCGGTAGCGTCCGGGAAGGGCTGGTGGGCTTGATCCGATCTCGTGGACACGTTCCGAAAGGTGGAGACGATGTCCCGAATGGCAGCAACCACACGTCGGCGGTCACGCCGGCAATTCAGTGACGAGTTCCGGGCTGGGGCGGTCCGGCTGGTGTTGGAAGAGGGGAAGACGGTCGGCGCCGTCGCCCGCGAGTTGGATCTTACCGAATCGGCCTTGCGGCAATGGGTCGAGCGGGCGCGCGCCGACCGCAGCGGGGGCCGTACCGGTCTGACGACCGCCGAGCGGGAGGAGCTGGCTCGGCTGCGCAAGGAGAATCGCATCCTCGCCGAGGAGCGCGACATCTTAAAAAAAGCGACGGCCTTCTTCGCGAAGCAGAGCCGGGAAGATTTCGGTTCATTGCCGTGGAGAAGGCCAGGCACACCGTCATCATTCTGTGCCGGTGTCTCGCGGTCACACGCAGCGGGTTCTACGCGTGGCAACGACGCCCGGAATCGGCACGATCACGAGACGACCGGCGGGTGAAGGTCCTCGTCCAAGCGTCCGTTGACGCGAGCAAACAGCGCTATGGCAGCCCGCGCATTCACGAAGACCTGATCGAGCAGGACGAGCAGGTGAGTCGCAAACGGGTCGTCCGGCTGATGCAGGAAGAAGGCCTGGTCGCACGGGCCCGGAAGCGTGACAACGTAACCACCATGAGCGATCACGACCAGCCGGTCGCGGCGAATCTGCTCGACCGCCAGTTCGAGGCGGACGCCCCGAATCAGCGGTGGGTCGGCGACACGACCGAGTTCGTCATCGGCAGCAGCGGTAACCTGTACCTCGCGGCGGTCTTGGATCTGTGCTCGCGGTTCATCGTGGGGTGGGCCGTCAGCGCGGTGAACGACCGGCACGTGACCATCAAGGCCTTGGAGATGGCGCTCAAGCGCCGGTGCCCGGACATCGGCCTCCTCCATCATTCCGATCAGGGTTGTACGTACGCCAGCGAGGATTCTCAGGACCTCCTCGAGGCGCGTGGCATCGTCTGCAGCATGAGCCGACGTGGCAACTGCTGGGACTGTGAGCATGATGGTGTTGCTGTCCGAGCAGGTTTGACCCCTGCGTATGAGTGACCTCGTGTCCTTGCATTGATCTGTCGGCCTGGGTCGGGCAGCACTCACCCAGATGCGGTTTGATCGGGTGGGCCGTGACCCAATAGGGGCCTGGCCGAAGCGACCCATCACAGTCCTGTCCGCCCGCTCGGTCAGACCATGTCGCCAGCCTGTGGAAGAGAGGTTTGCCGCATGTCGCACAGGAACGAGATCGTCGAGCTGCCGCGCACCGTCATCGTCGGCGTCGACACGCATAAACACATTCACGTGGCGGTGGCGCTCGATGCCCTTGGCGCCAGACTCGCCACCTGCAGTGCGTCGGCAGACCGCGGCGGCTACATGGAGCTCGTGGCGTGGGCGCGCGCCCTCGGCCTCGTGGAGGCGTTCGGCATCGAAGGGACCGGCTCCTACGGTGTGGGCCTCGCGAGCTTCGTGCGCCGACACGCCATCCGCGTGGTCGAGGTCAGCCATTGCGACCGGCGAAAGCGACGCAACAACGGCAAGAGCGATACGATCGATGCCGAGACGGCCGCCCGCTCGGTGCTGTCGGGGATCGCGACAGCCATCCCGAAGACCGCCGACGGCGCCGCAGAGATGGTGCGCCAGATCAAAATCGCCCGAGATACCGCCGTAAAAGCCCGCAGTGCCGCCATCATCACGCTCAAGTCGCTGATCGTCAACGCCTCTGACGCACTCCGCGAATCACTCGACCCGCTGACGGACAAGAAACTCATCGACCGTTGCGCGGCGTTCGTACCCGGTGACATCCTCGACCCCACGGCCTCGGCGAAGCACTCGCTCCGGGCGCTCGCTAGGCGTTGGCTCACCCTGGCAGCGGAAATCCGGACACACGACGACGTCCTCGACGCGATCACGCACACAGCCGCACCGACACTCCGTGAAGCGTTTGGCATCGGTGCGGACTCCGCTGCCGAGATGATGATTGTCGCGGGTGACAACCCGACGCGGGTGCGTTCCGAGGCGGCCTTCGCGAAGCTCTGCGGCGCATGTCCGATTCCGGCATCGAGCGGGGTGACGCATCGGCATCGGCTCTTTCGTGGCGGCCACCGTCAAGCCAACGCGGCGATCTACCGCATCGTGACCGTCCGCATGCGCTGGCACCAGCCGACCCTCGACTATGTCGGGCGACGGACGGCCCAGGGCCTGACCAAGAAGGACATCATCCGCTGTCTGAAGCGCTTCGTCGCCCGCGAGATCTACAACGCCCTGATCGCAGACCACCGCTCCCGTGGGGCCTCACCTCCGCTGCCTGACAAGTGGCAATGGAGCACTCTTGACACATAGGGGCTTCAATGCCGTCATGGAGAGCTTCTTCTCGACCGTCAAGAGCGAGCGCGGCGAACACGTCGACAGTCACGGCGACGCGAAGATGGAGTTGTTCGATCACATCGACGTGTTCTATCACCAGCGACGTCGCCACTCGACGCTCGGCCAGATCAGTCCGGCCGCCTTCGAACGGCAGGCGGCGTAGGGCATGGACGCTGCCATCCCTGCGGACGCACAGAACGCGCCCACAGGGATTTGGAAATCTCGCACAGAACGCGAGATTCCCACAGCGCCCACACCCATCATCGTTGTTGTGAACGAACGAAAGAACAACGGAGACTCAAACAGCGTAGCTAAACCGTCCACCGAATCGGATCAGGCCCACTGGACGAAACGCTGACCGTCCTCACCCTGCACCTCTCAACCCGTCTACAGCGGTCGCTCGCCACGACCAACGCCGCCGAGAGTCTGCTGAGTCGCACCCGCCACGTGAAGCGCAACGTGAAACGGTGGCGCGGTGGACAGATGATGCTGCGCTGGGTGGCCGCCGGTGTCCTCGAAGCCGTCAAGGGCTTCCGGCGCCTGAAGGGATGCGGCGATATGCCGCGGTTGGTTACCGCGCTTCGCGCACGCGACCAACGACTGGGGCTCGGTGTCTCAGAGGCGAACGTCGCGTAGAATCTCACCCGAGCCGCCGCCGAGTTTCAACAGCGGTCGGGACATCCCCGGGGAAGTAGTCATGGCCTTTGTCAAGCGGTTCCGTGGATGCAGGATCGGAGAGGCAGTCGTCCTAACCGTGTTAGCCGTCAGTGGAGCTGTTGCGACCGCCGATGCAGGTGAAGTCGAGCGTGGCCTCTCAAGGCCCTCTGGAGCGGACGGTTTCGGTCGAGCTGTTGATGTTTCCGGCGATACCGTAGTCGTGGGTGCTCCGGCCAGGGGTGAGCAAGTTGGCCGCGCTTTCGTCTTTGGTCGTGTCGGTAGCAGTTTCAGCAAGCTCGCGGAGCTTGTTCCATCGAACTCTACACCGGGGGACGGGTTCGGCAGATCAGTAGCTATTCTCGGAACTACCATTGTCGTCGGGAGCGCTAGCGTTATCGGCATACCGGGATCGGTACACGTGTTCGAGGAGCCCCCAGGGGGGTGGTCGGGACTTGTTGGTCCAGCGGCTACATTGTTGCCCAGCGATGCGCGGACGAGTTTCGGCGGCGCCGTAGACATCAGCAGGAACCCTGCTCCGACAGCCTCCCGCGCCCCACGATTTCTTTGGACAGCCTTCTGCGAGAAGGAGAATGAGTTATGTCCAAGGGAAAACAGCACGAGGCTGAGGCCTCGGAGGGAGCCCGGAGGGCGACCGCAGAGGCCTCAGCCTCGTGGGCGCTCGTCGGCACGGGGCGGTGGTCCGCGCGACGAAAAGTCTCCGTGGTCATCGAGGTCCTCAAGGGGGAATCACTCGAGAGCCTCAGTCGTCGCCATGGCGTGACGGCGGCGAAGCTCTCGCAGTGGCGTGACGACTTCGTGGCCGGCGGTGAGGCCCGCCTCAAGCATCGCGAGGTCGCCGTCGAGGGCGCGGACACGCGGCGGCTCAAGCGCGTCGTGGCGGATCTCGCCACCGACAAGGCGTTGCTGGCCGAGAAGATTCGACACCTGGAGGCCGGCCGCCCTTTGGGCTGGTGGAGGTCGAAGCGATGCGTCACGCGACTTCGCCCTCCACCCACCGGCCGTACGGCATCGCCCGCGTCACGCGCGTGTGGCAGGTGCCGCGCTCGACGGTCTACGCGCAACGGACCCGGCGCGCCCGGCCGACGCCGGTGGCCAAGCGCGGACCCAAGCCGCCCCAGTCGGATGCGGAGCTGACGGCCGCGGTCCGGGCCGTGATCGCCGCGAGTCCGTTCCACGGCGAAGGGCACCGCAAGATCTGGGCGCGCTTGCGGGTGCAGGGGCTGCGCACGTCGAAACGTCGGACGTTGGTCGTGATGCGCGCTGCCGACTTGCTCGGCCCTGCGCGGCTGCCCACGCCGGTCGCCGCCCGTCCCCACGACGGCACCATCGTCACCGCCAGTCCCAACGTGATGTGGGGCACCGATGCGACGGCCACCGTGACGCTGGCGGACGGCCACGTCACGATCGTCGGGGCGATCGATCACTGCACGGCCGAATGTGTGGGACTACACGCGGCGAAGTCCGGCACGCGCTTCGAGGCGTTGGAGCCGGTGCGCCAGGGCGTCCGAGATCACTTCGGGACGATGGCCGCCGGCGTGGCGAGCGGGCTCACGATGCGCCACGACCACGGCAGTCAGTACATGAGCAACGACTTTCACGCCGAGCTCCGGTTCCTCGGCATCGTGTCATCACCGGCCTTCGTCCGCCAGCCCGAGGGGAACGGCTGCATCGAACGGTTCTTCCGCACCCTCAAGGAACAGCTGCTGTGGGTGCGCCACTTTACGGATGTCGAGGACTTGCAGCAGGCGCTGCGCACCTTCAAGGAGACCTATAACCAGCAGTGGTTGATCGAGCGACTCGGCTTCCGCGCACCCGCCGTCGTCCGTCGCGCGGTTGCGCTCACCACGGCCGCGTGAATACACTCACCCGGCTGTCCAAAAAATCCGTGGCGGTACACTGCTCCGACAGCCACCGTGGTTGTGGGCTCTCCCGGTGTCGGAGGACAGCAGGACAAGGTTTGCGTCTTTGAAGAGCCTGGTGGGGCTGGGTAGGGACGATAAGCGAATCTGCGCAACTGGTGGGGGATGTCCCGACCGCTGTTGAAACTCGGCGGCGGCTCGGGTGAGATTCTACGCGACGTTCGCCTCTGAGACACCGAGCCCCAGTCGTTGGTCGCGTGCGCGAAGCGCGGTAACCAACCGCGGCATATCGCCGCATCCCTTCAAGCGCCGGAAGCCCTTGACGGCTTCGAGGACACCGGCGGCCACCCAGCGCAGCATCATCTGTCCACCGCGCCACCGTTTCACGTTGCGCTTCACGTGGCGGGTGCGACTCAGCAGACTCTCGGCGGCGTTGGTCGTGGCGAGCGACCGCTGTAGACGGGTTGAGAGGTGCAGGGTGAGGACGGTCAGCGTTTCGTCCAGCCCTTCCCGGACGCTACCGGCGGCGCTGGGATATTCGTCCTCCAGGCGCTTGGCGAGCTCCGTGAGGAGCCGCGTCGCCGTCTGCACGTCGCTCGCCTGATAGGCGCGCCGCACGATCGCCTGGACCCACGGGCGCTGGCGCGCCGGCAGGTGGTCGAGGATGTTGCGGAGCTTGTGGACTTGGCACCGCTGAATGAGGGCGGCCTCGCCGAAGACCGCACGGGTGGCTTTGTGCAGGGCCTGCGCGCCGTCCAGAATCACCAGGAGGCTGCGGTCGGTGCGCAGCCCGCGGCTCTGGAGATTCGCGAGCAGGCTCTGACACATCGCCGCGTTCTCGGTCGCCCCTTCCCACAGCCCGCGCGCGTGTTTCTGGCCATCCGCGGCGATCCCGAGCGCCACCACGAGGCCGTGCTCGCCAATGTGCACCCCGTCGAGGATCAGCGCGACGAGCTCAAGGCCGTCGAGCGGCGCCGATTGCCAGGCCCGCAGTTGCGCCGTGGTCTTGGCGACGAACCGCCGGCTCACGCTGCTCTTGCTCGTGCCCCGACTCACGACATCGGCGGGCACCGGCTCCAGGCTCCGCGCATACTGGCGGGTCGCGACGCCCACCAGCATCTGGTCGACGACGCGCCGATTCAACGGGTCGGTGTGCGCCAGCCCCTGGAACGTCGGCAGCGGAACCTCCCGCCCGTCGGCGCGCACGCGCGGCCGCTGCACGGCCACCTTGCGTCCGCCCAGCACGACTTCGCCGGGCACCGTGCCAGCACGGGACGCGGCACGCGCTGGCTGATGCGCATACCGAGGACCGCACAGCGCTGTGCGATCCTCCTCCAGCATCGCGTCGAGCACGCGGAGGCCCGAGCGGACCATTAACTCAAACAGTTCGGCTTTCGTGTCGACCAGGAGTGCAACGAGCGGCAGGGACCGGACGGCGGGAGGTTCAACAGCAGCAATCGGACGGGCTATGCGAGACTTCTTCATGGCGGCTCCTTGTTGGCGGGCTTACGCCCGGGGCTAGTCACCACTCGTGTACCACGAGCAGTGAGGAGCCGCCGCTCTCAAATTTCAACAGTCAGTGGGACATCCCCACTTCCCCTTCGTTTCGTGGTTGAAAGTAACTCGACGATAGGCGAGGCCTCCCGAAAGTTGACGGAAAGACCTGCTAAGCGACCCTGGCCTCCCCTCTCCGACAGCCAGCGAGGCAGGCAGGGCCATAACGGCATTGATCGGAAGGCCCCTGCCGGGCAACGCCATCGGGAGTCCGAATCCGAAGGTAGGCCGCGTCCGGCTGCCAGGGCTCCAATCGCCGGACCGAGTGTGACATCAAACATGAAAGAGCACCGGCCAAAAACCCTAAATTACCGCCTTCCGTCACCGAAGATTACTATTTCTCCTGGCCGCGACAATCGGCGTCAACACGACCCTCGATCCGCCTTGAGCAGTGTGACCGCTTTTGTGCCCATCGGCTCCGCAGCACCATGCAGAACCATGCGTGTTTATGCGGGTTTCTGGCAGCTCACCGAACTTTGCGGGTTTTGGCACGAACTCGTTTCGATGCAGGCGCTTGCGGCTGAGTCCTGCCCGCGTTCGCAATGCAGAGGTCAGGGGTTCGATCCCCCTGCCGTCCACCAAGTTTCCCTATCTGCGGTGGGGCCGATCCTTCAGTCCAGATTGAGCAGCGGGATGCTGTCGAGCGGTGGTGGCGGCGGAGGGGATGTCCCACTGACTGTTGAAAATTGAAGCGGCGGCTCCGTCACTGCTCGTGATAGACGAGTGGTGACCAAACCGAGGCAACACGCCTCACAGCAAAGGAGCCGCCATGAAGAAGTCTCGCACAGCCGGCCCGTCTCGCGTTGTTGAATCTCCCACCGTCCGATCCCTCCCGCTCGTGGACGTCCTGGAGGACACGAAGGCCGCGCTCTTCGCGTTGATGGTGCAGTCAGGTCTCCAGGTACTCGATGCGCTGCTCGAGGAGGACCGCACGGCGTTGTGCGGCCCGCGGTACGCTCATCATGCTGACCGCCACGCCTCGCGGGCGGGCACCGTGCCCAGCGAGGTCGTCCTCGGGGGCCGGAAGGTCGCCATGCAGCGGCCCCGCGTGCGGGCCGAGGGCCGCGAAGTCCCGCTGCCGACCTTCCAGGCGGTGGCCCAGGCCGATCCCCTGAATCGCCGCGTCGTTGAGCAGATGCTGGTGGGCGTGGCGACCCGTCACTATGCGCGAAGTCTTGAGTCGGTGCCGGCGGGGGTCGTAAGTCGCGGCACGAGCAAGAGCAGCGTCAGCCGGCGATTCGTGGCGAAGACCACGGCCCAACTCCGGGCGTGGCAATCCGCGCCGCTGGACGGTCTCGACCTCGTGGCGCTGCTCATCGACGGCGTGCATATCGGCGAGCACTGCCTCGTGGTGGCCCTTGGGATCGCCGCAGACGGGCAGAAACACGCGCTCGGCCTGTGGGAGGGCGCCACCGAGAACACCGCCGTGTGTCAGAGCTTGCTGGCGAATCTGCAGAGCCGGGGCCTGCGCACCGACCGCAGCCTGCTCGTGATCCTCGATGGCGCGCCGGCCCTGCACAAAGCCACGCGGGCGGTCTTCGGCGCGGCCGCGCTCATCCAGCGGTGCCAGGTCCACAAGCTCCGCAACATCCTGGACCACCTACCGGAGCGGCAGCGACCGTGGGTGCAGGCGATCGTGCGACGCGCCTATCTGGCGACCGACGTGAAGACGGCGACGCGGCTGCTCACCACTCTCGCCACGCGCCTGGACGAGGTCTATCCCAGCGCCGCCGGCAGCGTGCGCGAAGGACTCGACGAGACCCTGACGGTCCTCACGCTGCACCTCTCGGCGCGACTCCAGCGATCGCTCGCGACCACGAATGCCGCCGAGAGTCTGCTGAGCCGCACCCGCCACGTGACGCGGAACGTGAAACGGTGGCGTGGCGGACAGATGATGCTGCGGTGGGTGGCGGCCGGTGTCCTCGAAGCCGTCAAGGGTTTCAGGCGCGTCAAGGGATGCGCTGACATGCCCCGCCTGGTGACGGCCCTGCGGGCGCGTGATCAACGTCTCGGCATCGGGGGCTCAGTGGCGAACGTCGCGTAGAATCTCAACCGAGCCGCCGCCGAGTTTCAACAGCGCACGGGACATCCCCGCGGCGGAAACGTTTGAATATACGCGTATATGTCCAACGCCTCTGAATCCGATAACACCTCGGCTCTGTAGGGCGGCATGCGGCCCGGATTCCTCAGGAACGGAACGAACACTTCGGGTGGGAGCCGGGGTTGGGACAGCCGCGGCCCCGTCGCGGCGCCGGAGCCCGCATAGCCATGGCACGACCAGCAGTAGTTCTTGAGAAAGAGCTCTTTGCCGCGTACGGCGTCGCCGTCAACGTTGGCGCCACTGGTCTGGGCTCTCGCACCCGGGCCCAGCGACACAAGCGCGACCGCAAACGGCAAGAGAACCCATGTCAACCGCTTCATGTGCTCCTCCTAGCGGGGCTGCGTCACGGCGTCGATCAACGCCGGCTCACCGGCCTTTATTCGTTGGACTCCCCGCCGCAGCGCGGGGCCCAGATCGTTCGGGTTCTCTATGGGTCCTTCAGCGTACATCCCGTAGGACTTTGCCAGGGCCGCATAGTCTATATGGGGCTCGATGAGCGTGGTGCCGATGTGCGCATTCTCGATGCCGCGATTGCGATTGGCGCATACTCGCGTCAAATTCATCACTTCCTGATGCCACCCGCGGTTGTTGTGCATGACCTCGAGCAGCGGGATCTGGTGATGGACGGCTGTCCAGAGCACGCTCGGCACATAGTTGAGATCGCCGTCGTGCTGGATGTTGACGCTGAGCCGCCCGTACTTCTTGTTCGCCAGCGCGGCCCCGACGGCGGCCGGCGCGGCATAACCAATTCCCGACGCGCCCTGCTCACCGATGAAGTGATACGGTTTCGAAAAATTCCACAGTCGCGTCGGCCAGAAGCTGATCCAGCTGTCCTTTCCCACCAGGGACCAGTCTTCGTTCTTCATGACGGCCCACATTTCCGCCGCCAGACGCGCCGTGCTGATCGGAGTCGAGTTCCATCCGACGGCAGCCTCTCGTCTGGCCTGTTCGAGCGCAGCAGCGTGTGCCGCCGCATGCCGGGCACCGCGTTCCGCGAAGACCCGCCTCCGGTCGCCCGTCGACAAACGCCTCACCTCTTCGATCAGGGCCGGCAAGGTTGCCTGCGGATCGGCCGGGATCGACAGGTCCGCTTCCGCATAACGTCCGATCTCCCCGTAGACGGCCTTGTGGCTCAGCATCACAGGCGAAATGTCGATCGTTCGAGCGGCGGTCTTGACATTCGCACGGTGGCCCAGGCCGTAGTGGTCCCTCACATCCAGGGCCAGGATCACATCCGCCCCTGAGTCGGCTTGAGTGAACAGCGGGTTACGCGTTGGGAAATTCATTCGTTGGCGCTGGTCCCAGACCTGCGCCTGCAGGGCCTCGGCCAGTTCGACGAGCAGATCGATTCCCTCGGAATCTCGGGCCACGCGTCCCGCCACAATCAGCGGATTCTCCGCCGCCACCAGCATGCGCGCCGCTTCTCGCACGGCCGCCGCTTCGCCCGCCGGTGGAGCGTTGCGCGTCAACTTTGGAATTCTCAGGCCCTGAGGCGCCAGGCCATCCGCAAGTGCCTCTTCAACGATGATCGCCACCGGTTCCGTAGGGGGCGTCATGGCAATCTGATACGCCCGGACCGTGGACTCGGCAAAGTGCTGGAGTGAGACCGGGGAGTCGTCCCACTTGGTGAAGTCCCGAACCAGCCCCGCGGGATCCTGAGCGGCGTGGGCACCGGCGGTGAAGCCTCCGCGTTCGGTGGCATCGAGCATGTTTCCCAAAAACAGAAGGACTGGAACACGGTCGCCATACGCGTTGTAGACCGCCATCGACGCGTGCATCAACCCGACCGTGGCGTCGGCCAGGATCATCATCGGCTTGCCTTCGACCTTGAAGTAGCCCTGAGCCATCGCCACGGAATGCTCTTCGTGGCAGGCCGTCAGCCACTCCGGTCCCTGGTTGCCGCCGTAGTTGATGATGGACTCGTGAAGTCCGAGGAAGTTTGCGGAGGTGTTCGCCGCGCAGTACTCGACATCCAGGGACTTGAGCACGTCGACCATGAATCCGAGCCCCACTTCTCGTTCGAGGTCACCTGCGCCACAGGCGATGGTTCGGCTGCCGCGGATGCTCCCTGGGCCGCGGCCGGCTTCGCGCTAAACGCCGCAGCGCCCGCGGCTACCGCACCGCCTGCCGCATTCTTGAGGAAATTTCGCCGCCCTACGCCACGTTCGCTACGTTTCTTGGACTGTTTCACGTCACTGCCCTCCCACGACCTTCAGTCGCGCCGCCTGCTTGGCGTATCTTAGCCGCATGTGGGTGCCGAGCGACACCTCTGGGCCGGACACACCCCTGAACCGGGTGCTTCCGGAGTCACTCATCCTGGACGTTGCGACGGCCAGTCTCATGGGCCTATCGGTCTCGGCCCTCACTCGAGGCGCCATGCGGCTTCCCGCCCATGCCAATCTGGGCAGTGAGGGCCCCTGGACCGGGGCCCAGGAACCACAGTGCCGACTCCAATCGGCCACACTCTGGCCCCAGCCGGTGGACAGTGGCCAGGGCGCTGAGCCTGATAATGTAAGTACCGCTTGGCGCGAAGCTTGAAGACGCCAGAGAACGAACATGTTCCGCACGGCCACCGTCCTGGTTACTGTCCTCGTCGCTCTGTGCCCGCTGGCCGCGGTTCCGGAGGCCCAGGCGCCCGCGGCGCCCGAGCGCCTCGCCCGCGCCCTTCAACAGCGGTATCAGGGCATCCGCGATTTTGCGGCTGACTTCGTTCACACGTACCGCGGCGGAGTGCTCCGCACGCAGACGACCGAGCGAGGAACGGTGGTCATCAAGAAGCCAGGCCGGATGCGATGGGTGTACACGATTCCCGAGAGAAAGGAATTCGTCTCCGACGGTCTCAAGGTGTACTCCTACCTGCCGGAGGATCGCCAGGTCATGGTCACGACGGTACCGCCTGACGATCTGGCGACGACGCCGACGGCGTTCCTCGCTGGCCGGGGTGATATTGCCAGGGACTTTACGGCCGAGTTCGACGAGACGTCTTCCACGGGCACGACGGCCCTGAAGTTGACACCGCGACGCCCGGAGCCGGAATACGAGTACCTGGTCGTGGCCGTGGATCCGGTCACCCTGCAGATCCGGGCATTGACGACGCGCGACCGGCAGGGAGGGGATTCGACGCTGACGTTCAGCAACCTGAAGGAAAACCAGGGGGTCGCCGATAAGAACTTTGTGTTCCGTATTCCGCAAGGCGTTGACATCATCACTGATGGCGCAAGCAACTAGGCGGTTGCCGCTACTCGTCCTGCTGACGATCGCCCTGTCCGGGTGCGCGAGCACCGCCGCCCTCCGCTCTGGCGAGAGCGCCGAACTCGCCAGGGACTACGACCGGGCCGTCATGGAGTACACCCGGGCGCTGCAGGCAGACCCTGACGACCGGGCGGCGCAGCAGGGGCTCGAACGCTCCAGGCTGAGGAGCGCGCAGAATCACTTCACGCGCGGCCGGCGATTCTACGCCGACGGCCTGCTCAACGAAGCGCTGGTCGAACTGCAGCTCGCCGAAGAGCTCAATCCGGCCGAGCCGAATGTCCAGGAGCTGCTGAACAGCGTCCAGACGCAGTTGCGCGCCAGAACCACGGTCACGAGTACAGGCCAGACGGACCTCGAGGCGCTGATTGAACGATCCCAGACGCTACGGCCGCCCGGCTTCGACCTGCCCGCCAACGTCAGCCTACCGGCGTCCCTTACGTTCCGGGACGCCAGTAGCCGGGATGTCTACACGGCGCTCGCCAGGATGGCCGACGTGAACGTCGTCTTCGACCCGCAGTTTCTCGCTCAGCCGATCACGATCGACTTGCGAAACGCAGCCCTCGAGGATGCGCTGGCATCACTGTCGACGGCAACGCGCAACTTCTACCAGGTCACGGCGCAACGGACCATCACGGTCATTCCGGATACACCGGCGAAACGGACGGAGTACCTCGAGGAGGTCGTCCGGACGTTCTACCTCAGCAATGCCGACGTAGGGGAAACGCTAGACCTGCTGCGGATCGTCATCGACAACCGGCGTATCGCCCCGATCACCGCCACCAATGCCCTCTCTATCAAGGACACACCCGAGCGGGTAGCCGCCGCGGCGAGCCTCATTACCGCTATCGACAAGGCGCGGCCCGAGGTGGTGATCGACGTCGAACTGCTCGAGTTCGATCGCACGCGGCTACTTCAGTACGGGCTCAAGATCGCGTCGGCCGGATCCCCTGGGATTGACGGCGCGGCGGATGTGAACCGGGAAGGCCTGACGTTTGACGATCTAGGTAGTCTGACATCCGCTGACGTATTCCTGACGAACCTGCCCGGCTTGTTCTATCGCCTGTTGAAGACAGACAGCAACACGCGCACATTGGCCAATACGCAACTGCGCACGTCCGAAGGGATGTCGGCGCAGGCGAGGTTTGGCGAACGGGTACCTGTGCCCGTGACGACCTTCGCGCCCTTCGCGACCGGCGGCGTCGCGCAGCAGCCGATCACGTCGTACAACTACGAGAATATCGGCGTGAACATCGACATCACCCCGCGCATCCATCATGACGGCCAGGTATCGCTGGCGTTGAACATTCTGGTCAGCAGCATTTCGGGCACCGGGTTCGGGGGCCTGCCGACGTTCGGCAACCGTGAAATCAACACGGTGATCCGCCTTCAGGACGGCGAAACCAACCTGCTCGCCGGCCTGATACGGGACGACGAGCGGGACGTGCTCGAGGGAATTCCGGGGTTGAGCGACATCCCGCTCGTGGGCCGGCTGTTCGCGCACACGCGTCGCGAGACGCAGGAATCCGATATCGTCCTCACGCTGACGCCGCGAATTGTACGGGTGCTGGACTTGAGCGAGAACGACCTGCGGCCCTTCCGTGTTGGCCGCCCGGGAACCACCACGACCGGGCTTATCGACCTGCCCATCCTCGAGGAACCGCCGGCAGCGACCCAGCCAGCCGCGCCGGGGGGCGATACGCCAGGTTCGGCGCTCCCGATTCAACCGCCGCAGCCGGCCGCGCCGGCCCAACCGACGCAGCCCTGAGCACCCCGTTCGGGGTCACCGATCGCGGGGAACCGCTACTCCACTTTCACCACGCGCGCGCCCAGGCCCAGGAGGCGGTCGACGAGCAGACCGTACCCTCGTTCCACGGTTTCGAGCGGCTGCACGCGGGTCTGACCGTCCGCAGCCAGGCCGGCCGCGATCAGGGACATGCCCGACCGCAGGTCCCGGCTATCCAGCACCCGTCCGCCACGCAGCCGCGTCGGGCCGGTCACGATGATGCGGTGGGCGTCGGCGAGGAAAAGATCGGCGCCCATGCCGCTCATCTGCTCCAGCGCGAACAGGCGCAACTCGTACATCCAGTCGTGTACAAGCGTTCGACCCTCGGCCTGGGTGGCAAGCACGGTAACGAGGCTGACGAGGTCGCTCGGAAACGCGGGCCACAAGCCGGTGGTGATGCGCCGTGTCGCCTGCGGTTTCGAGGGCTTCACCTCGAACACGCCGTCCCGCATCCCGCAGCGCACGTTCATCCGTTTCATCACGGCGGCGACAACCTCGATGTCCTCCTCGCGGGCTCCCTCGATGTCGATCTCGCCCCCCGTAATGGCGCCCACGACCGCCCAGCTTCCCGCCTCGATATAGTCGCCGCCCAGCCGGTGCTCGGCGCCGCGCAGGCGCGGCACGCCTTCAACGCGGATCTTCGAACTCCCGATACCTGAAACGCCTGCGCCCATCTTCTCGAGGAACTCGCAGAGCTCCACGACGTGCGGCTCGGTCGCCGCGTGACGGATCTCCGTGGCGCCCTCGGCGCCTGCTGCCGCCAGCAGCGCCGTCTCGGTCGCGGTGACCGACGCCTCGAACAGATACATGGAGGCGCCTTTCAACCCGTCAGGAGCTTCGAGAACGTGGTCCTCACCCACGCCTTGCCTGGCCCCCATCGCGGCCAGCGCGTCAAGATGGGTTGAAATCGAACGTCGCGCCGGGAAGTCGCCTCCGGGCGGCGCGAGGTGCGCCCGGCCGACCCGAGCCAGCAGTGGACCGAGCAGGAGAACAGAACCACGAAGCCTGCCCACGAGAGCGCAGTCCGGTGCATGACTGCGGACACGAGCGGCTCGGACACGGAGCGTCGTGCCGCCAATGCCGTCAACCTCGGCGCCCAGATCCTGCAGCAGCTGTGCCATGACCTCTACATCGCCGATGCGCGGGACATTCGTCAGCACGCACTCGTCCTCGGTCAACAGGCACGCCGCGAGCAACGGGAGCGCCGTATTCTTGTTTCCCTCCACGGCCACGCGTCCCCGCAGCCGGTGTCCGCCTTCGATCAGGAGTGTCGACATTCAGCCGCCTGCCTCTTTCAGAAAGGCCACATCGGGATCGTCTCCGAACCCGACGAACGCAGGCTCCGCACGGAGCCAGATACCAAAGCGATCGGCGACCTGTCGCTTGATCAGCCCGGCCAACACGACGACGTCACTCGCCGCGGCATCTCCCCTGTTGACGATGGCGAGCGGATGCTTCGACGAGAGACCAACGGCACCCGACCTGTGACCGCGTGCGAAACCCGATCGTTCGATGAGCCACGCAGCAGGTATCTTGACCCGGCCGTCCTGCAGCACGAAGCTGGGGACCGGACCCGCGACCGCCGAGACGAGGCCGGCGTGACAATCAGCGCCGACGACCGGGTTCATGAAGAACGACCCGACGCTCCGCGTGTCGGGATCCGTGGGGTCGATCACCATGCCTTTGCGCCGCCGGACGGACAGGACCGCATCACGGACATCGGCAAGGGCCGGCGACACCACGCCACGGTCCGCCAGATGGCGCAGGATATCCGGGTATGCTACCGTCGGCGACCCAGGGCCGAGCTCAAACAGCACCTCGCAGACGACAAATCGCCCCTCATCCTCGCGTTTGAAACGGCTCGTCCGGTATCCGAATCTGCACTCCCCGCCGCCTAGCGTGGTGATGTCCCCCGACCGACGATCGAGCACGGTGACCTCGGAAATGGTCTGGGCCACTTCCTGCCCGTAGGCCCCGACGTTCTGTACGGGAGTCCCACCGACGCTGCCGGGGATTCCTGAAAGGCATTCAAGGCCCGCCAGGCCCCGCGATACCGCGGCGGCCACCGCCTCATCCCACGGCTCACCGGCACCAAGCCGAAGCGCGGTCTTGGTTCCACGCGTGTGGAAGTCGACGCCGCGAATGGCGACGTGCAGCACCAAGCCGTCCACGCCCCCATCCGCCACGACCATGTTGGTGCCGCCGCCGAGCACGAACAGCGGAACGCCGGCATCGCCGCACCACCGGCGGGCCGCCGCCACGTCCTCGACGCTCGTCGCACGCGTGAACCACCGTGCGTGCCCGCCAACACCGAGTGTCGTCATCGGGGCCAGCGGCACGTGGGCCTGCGGCCTGATGGTTCGCTCAGCCGACGGCAAGCAGCCTCCCTTCCATTTCGACAAGCGCCGCGATCGCGTCGGCCCGGTCGCACACTTCGAACTCGATCCAGTCGCCGGGCCCAAGCTGCCCTGCACGCGGAAGATCCGCCGTGATGACCACAGCGATCTGGGGATAGCCGCCACTCGTCTGACGGTCGGCCATCAGGAGAATCGGGTCTCCGGACGGTGGGAGCTGGACGCCACCGACGAACGCGACATCCGAGATCATGTCACCGCCGGTGGCGCACGACATCGACGTGCCTCCCGAAAGGCGATAGCCCATGCGGTCCGACTGGGGCGAAATGGTGTACCGCGTGCTCTGGAGTGCCTCCAACGCGGATGGGGCGAAGTGCTCCGCCTGGGGGCCTGGAAGCACCCGAAGACGCGCGCCGCCTGCTGGGCGGACCTGCAGGTCTGCCGCGGCAACCGCCACCAGTGATTCTGCCCTGGCGCCTGAGCGGACCACCGCGGGTTCTACGTGGTGGGGCGCGGGATCCGCATGTGGATCGCCGAGAGGGACGCGATCGCCGGCTTTCAAGGCTCGGCCCCCGATCCCACCCAGGCCGCTCAGGACGTGCGTCGCACGGCTCCCGAGCACGGGCGGCACCGCGACGCCGCCATCGAACGCAACGTAGGCACGCGCGCCGGAGCGCCGATCGCCGAAGCGCAACACGCTCCCGGCACGGCAGCGGACCGGCGCGTACAACGGCACGTCGGCGCCGTCGAGAGTCGCGTGCAGGTCGGCACCCGCGACGGCGACCCGCGTCTCCTGTTCCATCCTCAGTTCCGGACCGAGCCACGTCGCTTCGAGCGTGGCTGCATCCCGTGCGTTGCCCAGGAGGGCATTCGCCAGGCGCTGCGCGACCTGGTCCATCGGTCCAGAAACGGGCACGCCGAGGTCCTGATATCCCCATCGACCAGTGTCCTGAATCGTCGTCAGCAATCCAGGTCGAAGAACGGTGGCGAAGCGCGTGGCGCCCATCGACATTGGGTCCGACCCCGGCCGGGTCTTGGTCCGGCCGCGACCGGAGACAGTGTCACCAGCAGCCGCGTCAGCAGCAGTCGGCACGAACCGCACCTGATCGCCAGGCGCCAACAGTGCCGGCGGCGTGTTGCCGGGATCAAACAGCATCACCGCCGTTCGGCCGATGATCTGCCACCCACCAGGCGCGTCGCGCGGATAGACGCCGGTCTGCAGCCCGGCGATTCCTACGGATCCGGCCGGCACGCGCAGGCGCGGCGTAGCGCGCCTCGGCACCGCGATCGTCTCGTCGACAGGCGCCATGTAGGCGAACCCGGGAAGAAAGCCGAGCATGAACACGCGATACGCCCTCGCAGCGTGCCTCTCGATCACGCTCTCCGAGCTGCAACCCGCAAAGGCCGCTACCTGGGCAAGATCAGGCCCGGCGTTGCCTCCGTAGACGACCGGCACATCGATAGTCTTGCCCGAGGACTCGGGCGGCGCGGCGTCGGTGTCGGCGTTCAGCGCTGCGGCGACCGCCGCAACGTCTGTCAACAACGGATCAAAAAACACGGTCACCGAACGAAATGTGGCGACCACGTCGCGAACGCCTCCAATCGCACGCCGTCTGACGGCACGGGCGATCGCAATCGCGCGGGCATTCACGTCGGCGTCGGCCTGCAACTTCGAAGCGGACCTCACCCCTATCTCGAGCGCCAGGGCCGAATCGCCTGCCACGACAATCCGCGCGGTTCGCGGCGTCACGCCAGCACTCACCCGCCGAGGGCCTGAAGGAATTTTTGGTGGATTCCGCCAAACGCGCCGTTGGACATGAAGACCACGATATCGCCGTCGCTATGCTCGCTCACAATCGCGCGGACGATCCCATCGACGTCCGGAATGTGACGGGCACGCTGCCCTTGCCTGCGCAGGTCGTCGACAAGACGTTCGACGGACAGGCGCTCCGATTCTGGAAGCGATCGAAAAACGCCGGCGATCACGACTTCGTCTGCGGCGCTGAACGCCACGGCGAAGTCATCCTGGAAGACCCGCCGGCACGACGAGTTCGACCGCGGCTCGAACACCGCCCACAGCCGGCGTGAAGGGTACCCGGTCCGCAGCGCCGCAAGCGTTTCACGGACCGCCGTGGGGTGATGCGCAAAATCATCGATCACTGTCACGCCCCGGCGGACGCCGATGGTCTCGAGCCGCCGCCTGATGCCCTTGAAGGTGCTCAAGCCCTCGGCAAGCTGTGACGGCCGAAGTCCGATATGACCGCCGACCGCGATAGCAGCCAGCGCGTTCCTGACGTTGTGCAGGCCGAGCAGCGGTGATTCGAACTGGCCGAACGGCTCGCCGCCGCGACGCACCGTGAACCGCGTGACACCGTCGGCATGCTCAATGGCGGAGGCCTGCCACGTGGCCTCGTCCGACGTGCCAAAGGTCTGCACCGGGCTGACCGCGTGCGCGATCAAACCGGCTGCATGCGGACTGTCTGCGCCCAGCAGCAGCATCCCGTTTCGAGGCACCAGATTGACGAGCCGCCGGAACGCCAGGCGCACGGCGTCAAGGTCCGCGTAGATATCAGCATGATCGAACTCGATGTTATTGATGACCGCGATATCGGGCAGGTACTTGAGATACTTCGCGGTCTTGTCGAAATAGGCGCTGTCGTACTCGTCCCCCTCGATCACGAAGTCGCGGCCGCCGCCCAGCCGGTAGCTCGAGCCGCGGTCCCCGAAGTTCAGGGCAATCCCGCCCACCAGCACTGTTGGATCGAGCTGGCCATGCGTCAACAGCCAGCCGGTCAACGACGTCGTCGTGGTCTTGCCGTGGGTGCCCGCGAGAACGATTGAGCGCGAGCCCCACAGGAAATGGTCGCGAATCGCCTCGGGCAGGGAGCAGTGCCGGATCTTCCTTTCCAGCACGGCCTCGAGTTCGGGGTTTCCCCTGGAAATGGTATTGCCGACAACGACGAGGTCGACGTCGGGTGTGATGTGGTCCTCCGAAAATCCGGCCATGGTCCGGATACCTTCAGCCACGAGAAACTCGCTCATCGGCGGGTAGACGTTCTGATCGGACCCGCGCACATCGTGGCCACGCTGCTTCAGCAGCGCGGCCACGGTCGCCATGGCGGTTCCGCACACCCCGATGAAGTGGATGTGCCGCCGGTCATGCAACGGGCGATTCCTCGACATGAACGGACGGCCGCGGCGTCGTCTCGACGTGGACGCGGACCCCGAGCGGAAGGGTCCAGGCGGGTCCGGTCGTGTGCCCTGATGGGAACCCGATCAACACCGGACCAGGAAAGTCTGATGTGACGGACCGGATCACGTCGCTCGCGGTCGGCGTGCCAGACGGTTCGTCGCACCCGCGCATCTCGCCGAATACGAGTCCGCGGGCTCGCGCCAGCACACCGCTCTGCCGTAGTTGGGTCATCAGGCGATCGATTCGATACGGACGCTCCTCGACATCCTCGATGAACAGCACGGCTCCGTCAGGCGGGTCAAACGGGAAGGGCGTGCCGAGCGATCCCGCCAACTGCGTCAACGTGCCTCCAAACAACGGGCCCTCGGCCCGACCCGCCTTGACGGTGGACAATCCGTCTAGCTGAAGGTCGAGGCCCGCACCCGTTCCCTGCATCAGCCGTAGGAGGGACATCTCGTCATAACCCTCGACACCACGCGCGAGACAGCCCTCGACCATCGGTCCATGCAGTGCCGTGATACCGCACTGACAGGTCAACCACGACAGCAACGAGGTGTTGTCACTGTAGCCAATAAACAGCTTCGGTGTCTCCCGCAGGCGCGACCCGTCCAGCATCGGAAGGAGTTGCACGCTGCCATAGCCGCCGCGAACCGCGACCAGCGCCGCCACACTTGGATCCACCCAGGCACGTGTGAAGGCCGCCGCGCGCCCGTCCGCCGTTCCCGACGTAAACATGGACGTGTCGAATACAGAATCGTCGTAGACCGGCTCGTAACCGAGACGCCGTATTTCGGCGACTCCCCGCTCGAATTTCGCGCGTTCGAACGGGCTGGCAGGCGACACGAGGGCAATGCGGTCGCCAGGTTTGAGCGCGGGAGGCTTGATCACAGGTACCGCGCCATTTCGTCCGCGATGCGGCGATGCTCGTCGCAGCCGAGCACAGCGTACGACTGGCCTTTCCCCCCCGCCTCGCGCGGCGCGAGGCGCTGCGCGTCCGCCAGAAAACGCTCCTTGGCTCGGCGATGCCGGCCCAAGGCGTCCTCGAGCCGTGAGTAGGGAATGCGACCGTCTTCGACAGCGTGTACGAGCGCGTCGAGCACGGCCGCCTGCACCTCAATATCCCCGCTCCGGTCCTGCACGCGGGCGCGGCACACCAGCACTCCGTCGCAACCCGCGGCGATAGCCTGGACCGCCGCCTCGGGCACCGTGTAGGCCCTCGCCAATGCTTCCATTTCAAGGTCGTCGCTCAGGATCACGCCGTCAAAGCCCAGTTCCTCCCGAAGCAAGCCATGCACAATGGGTCGCGAGAGTGTAGCGGGCGCGTTCTCGTCAAGTGACGGCACGAGCAGATGCGCCGTCATGATGAAGGCGACATCCGCGCGAATCGCATCGCGAAACGGCACGCACTCAACCCTCCGGATCCGATCGGGCGGGTGCTCGACGATCGGAAGTTCATCATGTGAATCGACCGCCGTATCACCATGACCTGGAAAGTGCTTGCCGCAGGCGGCGACGCCATTATCCTGCAACCCACGGACGATGGCCGCGCCCAGTGTGCCCACCAACGCGGCATCGGCGGCCAGCGCGCGATCGCCAATGACGGGATTACTCGGATTCGTGTGAATATCGAGGACCGGCGCGTAGTCGAGCGTGATGCCGACCGCCTTCAGCTCCGCGGCCAATGCCGCCGCAAACCGCGACGCCACCGCGGGGTCACCGCAGCGACCCAACACCGCCATCGGTGGCCATTCGGTAAATGGCTCCCGCAAGCGCGCCACCCGTCCACCCTCCTGGTCGACGCTGACCCAGAGTGGCATCTCGGTTGCCAGCGACTGCACGTCACGGGAAAGCTCGGCGACCTGCTCCGGCGCCTCGATGTTGCGCGCGAACAGGATGACGCCTCCGAGTTGAAACTCACGCGCGAGCGACCGCAGTTCGACGGGGATGGTCGTACCCGGCATGCTGCCAATCAGCAACTGGCCAATGTCGCGACGAACCTTCGACGGCACTCGACAATTATATGGGCGACTCGGAACCGCATTCTGTGTCTGCATTCGGCACAGTATCTATAATGCCGTGTGCGTATCGAGGCCTCCGCCCCCACTCGCATCGACCTCGCCGGCGGCACTCTGGATATTTGGCCCCTCTACCTGTTTCATCCCGGCGCGCAGACGATCAACGCCGCGATCAACCTCAGAGCTGGCGCAACGATCGAGGCCCGATCCGACGATCGTGTCGTCATCCACTCCGAAGACACGGGCGCGACAGTCGAAGCGGATGCCTGGGGTGAACTGCGGGATCGCCGTGAGCTGCGCCTCTTGTCGCTGCTCGCCCACTTCTTCGAAGCGCGTGGAATCACACTGACGACCACGTGTGAGTCCCCCGCCGGCGCAGGCATTGCGGGGTCGTCGGCACTGAACGTCGCCGTCTGTGCGGCGCTGGCGCAGTGGAGCCGAATCCACTACGAACCTGAAGCGCTGCTCCAGGTCGCCATGAACATCGAGGCACAGGCGATCGGAGTGCCAACCGGACTACAGGATTACCGTCCCGCGCTCTACGGTGGCATCGCCACGCTTGAACTCCACGTCGACGGCATTCGCCGTGTCCCGCTGGACGTTGACCCCGCCGATTTGGAGCGTCGGATCGTGCTGTGCTACACCGGTCAGCCGCGCGATTCAGGGACGAACAACTGGGACATCATGAAGAAGCACATCGACGGCGACCGTCATGTCTTCGACTGCTTCGAACGGATTCGGGACACAGCCGCGGCGATGCGCGACGCGATGACCAAGGGGGATTGGAACGCGGTCGGGCTGGCGATCAGCCAGGAATGGGAGCACCGTAAGCGTCTCGCGCCTGGCGTATCTACACCGGCGATCGACGCGTTGATCGCGCGGGCGATGCGCGCGGGTGGGTCGGCGGCCAAGGTGTGCGGTGCGGGCGGCGGAGGGTGCCTGTTCTGCTACGGGCCGCCGGACCGCCACGGCGCCATCCGCGAGGCTCTCGCCAGCGGAGGAGCCCGCCCTCTCGAATTCCGCATCGATCAGCAGGGCCTCGCGCAGGAGTAGCTCCACGATACCCGGCTATCGCACGGGCGTCACACGAGAAGTGGAAGAGTGAAAAAAGTCACCGGGTTCGTCCCGCTCACGTCCCTCAAGCACGGGGCTCCGGATCCCGCGGCGGCGCTTGTGGCGATCCGCAGGATCTACTTCAACACCACCGAACGGACGATCCGTGACGATCTCGCCCACGCGATAGAGCTGCTCAAGAGCCTGCCGTCGGAAGAAGAGCGCGAAAAGGCCGCGGTGTACATGGATGGACTTGCCCAGATGCGCCGTGAGTGGGCGCGAAAGAGCGCTCGCTGACCCCCGTCCACCGACGACCATGGGCGACCGGATTGCCTACTGAAGCAAGACGAGCGTTAGCAACACGATCGCGCCAATCACCACCGAGATGGCAACAACGACTATCGAGCTTCCACCTCTCCTGGACGAGGGCACGTGCCCCAGATCCATGGTGTGCGGGCTTCCAGCGATAACCGAATCTTGGGGAAATTGCGACAGGAAGTCGCGGACCGTCTGCTCCGGATCGAGTCCAACCTCGATGGCATACGAGCGCACGAACGCACGGCCGTAGATGCCGCCTGGCAGCCGCGAGATGTCGTTCCGTTCCAGCGCTTCGAGCACGCTGACCGAAATCCTGGTGACATCGGCAATCTGGCGGAGTGACACCCCGCGCTCCTCGCGCAGGCGCCTCATCTTCATCCCGAAATCGGGTGTCGCCTGCTCCACCATTGCCATGTGCGCCCATGTTAGGAAAGGTTCCCGGAGGAGTCAAACGCCAACACGGCCTGATGGACGACCGATGGTATCTGCTCGAACGGGCAGTTCGCGAACATTCCGATGGCCGCCCACCCTGCCGCGCCCGCACGAGGTACGGCGCCGAGACCCAACGGTGTCATTCCGCCCACCGCGAGGACCGGAATCGCGACGCCGGCACAGGCTGCGGCGAGCGCGTCGATCCCCGCCGCGGCGATCCCAGGCTTCGAACGGGTCGCGAAGACGGTCCCGAACAGCAAATAGTCGAGATCCCCCCCCTGAGCGACACGCTCGCCCTCGTCGGCTGAATGTACTGAGCGCCCGATCACGAATCCGCGTGGCGCGATCGCCCGAACGCGCGCGGCCGGCATCGAACCGCCCCGCAGATGGACGCCATGCGCGCCGGCGACGAGTGCGACATCCACACGGTCACTGACCAGGATCCGGGCCGCAGTACCCTTCGTCGCCCGGACAGCACGTTCGACCAATCGGTTCAGCGCGCGGCCCTCGAACAGCGGTTGCCTGATCTGAATCAGGTGCACGCCGGCGCGCGCCGCCGCGCCCACGCGATCGACCAGCGCGTGCTCCTCGTCGCCGCCAGCGCGTGCCGGCGCCGTGATCATGCAAATGACCGGGTGCACTTTCTTGATCAGCGCAATTCCACAACGAGCATCATCCCCGTCCTGCTAGAGAGGCTTTATGGACACCGGGCGGTCCGCCGAGCGCGCGAGGACGATCGCCGCGAGCTCTGCGAGCCCAGCCGAGATGTTGATCAGGCCGAGCCCGGACACCGCACCTCGGACGAAGTTATTGGTGATCAACGCTTGGAGTGGAGGCGCGAGCTGGGCGAAGTAGTTTCGGTCCCAGAAAGCCAACCACGGGATCACGATCAGGACGACGCCGATCTCGAAAAAGCACAGGACCAGGAGCAGGCGCCTCACTGGCCTGGCCTCCCTGCCTGCGCGACGAGCCGCACGGACGCGTCGACGGCTCCGTCGAGCGTCCCCTGGCGGAGCAGCTGCTTCGCCCCGTTGAGAGCGGTGTCAAGAGCGGCGCTGGGATCTATGGGCACGGGCAAGAAAGCACCGGTCAGAGCAGAGGTCACAGAGCAACAAGCCAGGGGCCAAGAGGGAGTGGTTGCGGAGGTCGTTCCCGAGATCTGACGGCCCTCCGGCTACCCCTCGTCAATCGTATCAAACAGGGACGGCGGCCTGAACGAGCGGCGGTGGAGCGGCGAGTAGCCATGGCGCGCGACGGCGGCCAGGTGAACCGCCGTGGCATAGCCCTTGTGGCGGTCGTAGCCGTAGCGGGGATCCGAGGCGTGGTGACCGAGCATCTCCTGGTCACGTGTGACTTTTGCGATGATCGACGCCGCCGCAATCGCGCTGCACCTCCGGTCTCCGTGCGGCACCGCGCGCTGAGGCATCCACAGTTCGGGAATCCGGAAGGCGTCCACGAGAATCAGATCGGGCAACGGCACCATCGCCAGCACGGCCCGGCGCATGGCCTGCAGCGATGCCTGGTGAATGTTGATGTCGTCGATTTCTCCGACCGGGGCAGACGCGACCGACCAGGCCAGCGCCTTCTGCGTGATCGCGCCGTAGAGACGCTCGCGTTCGGCCGGCGTGGCCATCTTTGAATCGCACACGCCTGGAATCTGCCGGTCTGGGTCCAGAATGACGGCTGCAGCTACGACCGGCCCGGCCAGACAGCCGCGCCCCACTTCGTCGCACCCGGCCACACGATAAAAACCCCACCGCCGCATCCCGTTTTCCAGGGTTCTCATCGCGCGCGTTCGAACCATAGGGGGCCCCGGCGCTGCTCAAAACTGAATTCCCAACTCCCACCTCCCGGCGCGGATTTCGCGCAGCCGGGAACCAGCCCGCTGGGAGCTGGAGTTTACCGTGCCCGCTTCGTTTCCTTCATCCTGGCCGCCTTGCCTCGCAGGCTGCGCAGGAAGTACAGCTTGGCGCGCCGCACACGGGCCGACCGGACGAAGTCGATCTTCGCGATCGTCGGCGAGTGCAGTGGGAATATCCGCTCGACCCCCTGGCCGAACGAGACCTTGCGCACGGTGAACGAGGCACGCGCGCCACCCCGGTGCATCCCAATGACGATCCCCTCGAAAATCTGGACCCGTTCCTTTTCGCCTTCGCGCACCTTGACGTGCACCCGAACGGTATCGCCGGACTTCATGTCCCGACGTTTCGTCAGCTGCGTCTGTTCCACCAGCTCGATCGCGGTCATTGTTCCTTCTCCTGTTCCCAGGCGGGCCGTCGAGACCCGCCGTACGTCCGCCGGGCGTCCGTTACGAGGCGCCGCCTTCTTTTCGTATCTCGTCGAGCAACGCCCGCTCCTCGTCGTCCAGGGCTGCCGTTTCCAGCAGCGCCGGTCTGCGCTCGAGCGTTCGGCGGATCGCCGCCTTCGTGCGCCACCGCCGCACATCTTCGTGGTGGCCCGACAACAACACCTCGGGCACCTTGTGCCCCGCAAACTCCGAAGGACGCGTGTAATGCGGACAATCGAGTAAACCCCGCGAAAACGATTCCTCTTCCACCGACCGGCTGTCGCCGACGACTCCCGGCACCAGCCGGCTGATGGCATCGAGGATGACCAGGGCCGGCAGCTCACCACCGCTCAGCACATAGTCGCCGATCGACAGCTCATCGGTCGCCACGAGTGCGCGGACCCGGTCGTCGATGCCCTCGTATCGGCCGCAGAGCAGCGCGACATGCCGCAGCGCACTCATCCTGACGGCCTCCGTCTGCGTGAAGGTCCGGCCCTGGGGCGACAGCAGCACGACGGCGTCCGGGCTGCCGCGTCGCTCCCGAATATCCTCCACCGCTCGGGCCAGCGGCTCGGGCTTCATCACCATCCCTGGCCCGCCCCCGTACGGCACATCGTCCACGCTGCGATGACGATCCGTCGTGTAGCCTCGCAGATCATGCACATGAACGTCCAGCAGCCCGTGCTCAATGCCTCGGCCGATCACGCCTTCGGCGAGTCCAGCCTCCACCATTCTCGGAAATATCGTAACGATGTCGAATTTCATGCCAGTAGACAGAAACCGCCGTATCCGCTCACAACCGTCTCCTGCCTGCTGCGCCCGTCTACCGCCTGATACGCTTCGTCTCGTTCAGCTCGAGCAGTCCTTCGGGCGGATCGATCCGGATCCTCCGGCCTCCAAGGTCCACCTCGACGCATATGTGCGCTGCAAGCGGTACCAGTATTTCGCCTCGCGGTCCCCCAACGACCAGGCAACTCCCGCCAGGGCCACTTTCTACACGAACGACCGCGCCTACGGCGTCCCCTTTCAAGGTTTCCACCGCGCAGCCGACGAGCTGATACTCGTAGTAGCGGCCCGACTCGAGCGGTCGCAGCGACACTTCCGGGATTCGAAGCTCCAGCCCTGCCAGCCGTTTGGCCGCCTCGACACTCGACAACCCTTCGAAGCCGATCACCGGGCGGCCGTTTTGAATCCGCGCGGACGCGATCGTCAGTTCTTCGTCGCGTCCGGCCAACCGAGCCCACACGGTCGCCCCGGACCGAAAACGCTCCGCCACGAAGTCCGTCTCCGGCGTGACGACGACCTGGCCGCGAAGTCCATGGGGCCGGGCGACACGCCCAACAACCACCATGTCGTCCCAGTCAGCCATCAACGCCGGACTTGCACCACGGGCTGCTAGTCCTTGATATCAAGCTGCGCGCGCGCCCCGTGCTTCTCAGCCGTCACAGCCAGCAGCGTCCGGAGCGCCGCCGCGGTACGCCCCTGCCTGCCGATGATCTTGCCCATATCGCCGGGGGCTGTTCTCAACTCCAGCACGCACGTCCCCCGCCGCTCCGTCTCGGTGACGTTCACCGCGTCGGGTTGATCGACCAGAGCGCGGACCACCACTTCAACGACCGACCGAAGGGGACTCGTCACTCCTCCGTCGGCTGGCGTTTCCGGCATCACTCGGCCGCCGGCGCGTCGGCCTTGACCGAGAGATCGCGCGACAAGTGCTTGCTCAGCAGCGTCCGTACCGAATCGGACGGACGCGCGCCCTGCTTGATCCAGTGCTCGACGCGGTCCTTGTTGACACTGACCTGAGCCGGCTTCGCGCGGGGATTGTACGTTCCAAGGTTCTCGATGACATCTCCCAGAAGCCCCGACCGCGCTTCGGTCAACACCACGCGAAAATAGGGTTTCTTCTTCGACCCCACACGCGTCATTCGAATCGATAGCATCTATCCTCCTGTCGATCTTCGGCCGGCCAATCGAGGGCCCGAAGCCCAGAGCCAATCACCGCGCCTTGATCAGGCCCCACGGCCCACCCTTCTTCCGTTTTTTCCCTGATCCCGACGCGAAGGCGCCGGGCACCGAGCCAGGCCGAAGGCCCCGCGGCATCTTCATCCCCCTGCCCATGCCGGCCGTGCCACCCTGGCCGATCGTCTGCAGCACGCGTCGCATCTCCGTGAACTGCTTCACGAGCCGATTCACCTCTTCCACCGAGGTACCGCTGCCGGCCGCGACCCGCCTGCGCCGGCTGCCGTTCAGGACGCTGTGGTCGCGCCGCTCGCCCAACGTCATCGAGCAGATGATCGCCTCGATGCGGCCCATCTGCTTCTCATCCGGCTTGTTCTCGGCGGCCTGCTTCAGATCGCCAAGCACCGGGATCATGCCGAGAACGCCCTCGAGCGGCCCCATGCGCCGAAGCGTCTTCAGCTGGCTGCGAAAATCGTCGAGCGTAAACTCGTTCTTCCGCAGCTTCTCCTCGAGCTGCGAAGCCTCGTCCTTGTCGATCGCCTGCTCGGCCTTCTCGATGAGCGACAACATGTCGCCCATGCCAAGCATTCGCGACACGATCCGGTCGGGATGAAACAGCTCGAGATCCTCGAGCCGCTCGCCGCTTCCAACGAAAGCGATCGGTACACCGACGACCGAGACCACCGAGAGCGCCGCACCACCGCGCGCATCGCCGTCGAGCTTCGTCAGCACGACGCCGGTGACACCGACGCGCCGATTGAATTCGCCGGCGCTCTTGATGGCGTCCTGCCCGGTCATCGCGTCAGCGACATAGAGCAGGTCGGACGGCTGCACCGCGTCCTTGATCGCCTGCAGTTCGTCCATCAGATCGTCGTCAATGTGCAGACGACCCGCCGTATCGACAATGACCGTGTCGAAGCCTGTGGCCTTCGCCTCGGCAACCGCGCCACTCGCCCGCGCGACGGGATCCATCGTGTCCGGGGCATGAACGCGAATCTCAGCCTTGTGGCCGAGCACCGAGAGCTGCTCGATGGCCGCCGGCCGCCGCACGTCGGTCGACACCATCAACGGGTGGCGTCCCTGACGCCTCAGCCACGTTCCGAGCTTCCCCGACGTCGTGGTCTTACCGGAGCCCTGCAGCCCGAGCAGCAGGACCACACGCGGCGTCGGGGCGTCTTTCCTGAGGCCTCCCTCGGTGTCACCAAAGAGCGCCAGTAGTTCGTCGCGTACGAGCTTGATGACCTGCTGTCCCGGCGTCAGGCTGCGCAGGACCGCCTGGTCCATGGCCCGATCGCGAACGCGGTCGACGAACGCCTTGACGACCTTGAAGTTGACGTCGGCTTCAAGCAGGGCCAGCCGGATCTCGTGCAGCGCGGCCTCGACTTGTTCGGGCGTCAGCCGGACTTCACCGCGCAATGACTTGAAAACGCCCTGGATGCGCGTGCTGAGCGATTCGAACATGAAAGACCGGGCCGCGGCCCCTAAAGGACCGCCCTCATAACTAACTCTTAGCTAACTCTGTGCCGCTAACTCCAACTAACGCAAACCGTTATCTTAGGCTGGATGGAGTACCGGGGCAAGTAACGCACGGCCAGGGGAGTCTACGGGACAGCGGAGTTTCGCGGGAGTTGTCGGACACGACGCGCGCCCGGCAGCCTGCCACACCTGGAACGCGAAGCGCCGGAGGGAGAACGTATGTGGCCCGGCGTCCCCAACGTTCCTCAGGTGATGCGGGTCGGTCGATCGCAGAGTGTTGTAGCGAACGTTCCGCAACACTCCGCGACCGACCATTGTCAAATCTACAGCAACCTCTAATTCTCCGTCACCGAACCCGGAATCCGTGCCGGATTCGTGAGGCCGCCAGGGAGACCGTACTGATTGTTCTCGATGCAGATGTACTCCATGATGTCGCTGCCGGGGGCGCCCAGCCTCGCCGTAAACGTGACCGTGAACGGCCTGGTGAACGCCCCTGGGTCCTCGATCGTCACTTCCCTGGTCATCGTTGTGAAATTGGTTCGCGTCCACCGTTCGACGAGGTGCAACTGCTCGGTGTGCGGGGTGCCGCCCTGCTGCAACCAGAACTTGGTGTTGAGACCTATCGTGTCGATGACGAGCGTGTCCCCGTCCCACCGCCCGATCGAGTGCCCGTACCAGGTCGGCGAAGGATCCTCCGGATGCGCGCGGCCATCCATGAAGATCTGCCGGTAGGTGTGCGCGTTTCCTTCCTGCACCTGGAAGATGTGCGAGCCGTTGGTCGTCTTCAGAAACCGCCACGCAAAACCTCCGGTGATCCGGATCGGCCCTCCCGGCATGCAGTAGTTATAGGGATCCTCTCCGGGGTCGCGTTTAGCGTAGAGTTCCTTCGCCCAGGGCAGCATGATGCTGTCCAGCTCGCCCGGCTCCAGGAGCCGTTCAAGCGGGCCGCTGCCGCCACCCGTCCAGACACCTTCCAGGTCCACCGTGCCGTCGGCCAGCCTGGGCGCCGGCTGGTCAGGGGTCGACTCGAGCGGAGTCGGACCGTTGGCGCCCCCCAGTCGCCGGCCAAGCCCCTGCCCCTGCGACAGAAGCGGCGCGGTCAGCCCAATCATCGTGACCAAGGCGACGACGACGTTTGCCACGTGACGCCTTCTCCAGCCCGCCACTTCACGCCTCCCGGCCGGGGACGTCCGCGTCATCACTCCGGCTCCCCGACGAACAGCGCGCGGCCGTCGGCCGCGGTGATCGAACTGGCAATGGCCCTTTCGGTCACGGCCCCGCCCCCGAAGCCGCCGATCGTTACCTCCTCACCGACCTCCAACGTCCTCCTCGAAAACCCGCCCCGTTCCAGTGACGGCGTGCTGGCCATCTCGAAGTTCCACGAGGTCACGGTCCCCTTCTCGTCGGTGCTGTCGACGTAGATGTGAACGTGCGGATTCGTCCACTCGACCTTCGTCACGACACCTTTCACCGTGACCGGCCTGTCGGCGTCGTAATCCGACGACCACGAATGGTGGGCGGCGATCGGCGCCGCCAGACAGGAGAGGCCGAGGCCGGCCACCAGACCACCAAGCTTCATTCTCATCACACGTCCTCCTGAGATTGATACTACGACACATACCGCTCGCCCCGCTAGTACCTCGTCGCAGTGAATTTGACCGGTTCACTTTCAGGCCTCCCCCTCTTGACCGTGGGCCCAGGCAATCGATCAAAACCACTGCGCCGGGGTACTAGTACTACTTTGTCAGATTGACGAATTGCCGAGTGGATTCGAGAGCGATCACTTTTGAGGGCATTGTACAAATTCCGCGAGTTCGATACGCTGCCGTGCGGTGCTCGATCACACCGCGACCGCGTGGCTCCGTCGGTTGCTGGCCTGGCTGGAGCCGTTCGAGGCCGGCTTCGGGCGCGCCAGTCAACGCGGCGCGTTGCGGCGCTACGTCGCCGGGTTGCTCAACGACAGTTGCCGCAAGTCCATGGAGGCGATGTGGGCGCGGTTGAGCGACCCCGGGACCTATCAGGCGTTCCAGCACTTCATCACGCATGCGCCGTGGGACGCCGAGACGGTGTGGAAGCAGCTGCGGGCGCGGGTCCCGGAGCGGACCGGCGTGTTGATCCTCGACGGCACCAGTTTTCCCAAGCAAGGGACCGCGTCGGTCGGCGTGGCGCGGCAATACTGCGGGGCACGCGGGAAAATCGCGAACTGCCAAACGGCCGTCACGGTGGCCCTGTGGACGGGGACGCGCGCCTGGATGCTGGGCGCGCAGCTCTATCTGCCGGAGACGTGGCTCACCGCTGCCCAACGGACCCGCGCCCGCATTCCCGCCGGCGTGCGCTTTCAGCCCAAGTGGCAATTGGCCCTCACGCTGCTGCGACAAGTACGCGCCGCGGGCGTGACGGTGACCGCCGTGTTGGGGGATGCCGAGTTCGGCGACAACGCCACGCTGCGGCGAACGCTGCATCGGGCCAAACTGTCCTACGCGTTGGGGGTGTCGTCCGATCTCAAGGTCTTCCGTGGAACGCCGGCCCTCGAGACGCCGCCGCCGCCGACGGGCCGCGGCCGTCCGCGCACGCGGCACGGCCTACCGATCGGTACACAGACCGTCGAAGCGCGGGCCTGGGCCGCCACGCAAGCGCCTCGCCAGTGGCGGCTCGTGTCGTGGCGCAACGGCACGCATCCCCCGTGGCGCGCCCGCTTCTGTGCCGTACGGGTCACGCCCGCCCACGACTGGCGCGAGGGCCGACGGCTCGCCCCCGAGGTGTGGTTGTTGTGTCAACGCGACCTCGGCGCAACGCCTGTCACCAAGTACTACTTGGTCGATCTGCCCGCCACCACCGCGCTGCGCGGCCTCGTGCGCCTCGCGCATCAGCGCTGGGCGATCGAGCAGCAATACCAGGAGCTCAAGGACGAGATTGGGCTCGACCACTTCGAAGGCCGCAGCCTGCCGGGCTGGCAACGTCACGTGGCGCTGACCGCCCTCGCCTACAGCTTTCTCCAGATGGAACGCCGCCGACGGGGACAGACACATCTCACGCTGCCGCGCGTCCGCGCCATCATCCAGGAAGTGCTGACCGTCCATTTCTTCATGACGCAACCGCACTACCTGAAGTGGATGCTCAAGCTCAAAGACGTCAAACTGCAAATCTGACAAAGTAGTACTAGATGTTCGATCTTCTCGCTGCCGCAGGCCGGACACGCGGGGAGCTCACCAGGAGGGCTATACAGTGGGTTGACGAGCGCAACGCCGTTCGAAAGTAGCGCACGTACGGCACGGGCGGCAAATGTGTCAGCTGACATCGGCGCGCGACTCCAGGCTCCCGCAAGAACACGGCCCGTGCCGACTACGAAGCCTCCCGAACCGCCACCCACCCGGCAAAGTTCATCCACCGCCAGAAGCAGTCCACGCGGTGAAAGCCGGCGCGGAGCAGCAACTCCTCGTTCCAACGGCTGGTAACAGGGACGAGACGCCCCTCGAGGCTCAATCGCTTGCGATCGATCTCTTCCTGGGAATAGCCTCGTTCCCGCTTTTTCTGCAGGTACAGCTCGACAAAAAGCTGGTCGAGTTCGGCATCGGCGCCAAGCACCTTTTCCACCACGACCAAGCCGCCACCGGGGACGGTGTTCTGGAAGATCTTCCGAATGATGCCTTGCCGGTACTCGATGGCGACAAATTGCAGGACCAGCACTGCCAGCGTCAGACTTGTTGGCGTGTTCGGGTAACTATGACGAAGATCGAGATCCTGGATATCGACTAACCCTGCCCGGCGCTCTTCCGCGAATCTTCGCATCGCGGCCGTCCGCATCGGTTCCGACGGCTCGATGCCAATGTACCGATTCCGGCTGCCACACTCCGCCGCAAAGGGAGCAATGGCGCCGCCAAGCGAGCAGCCAAGATCGACGATGGTGGTACCGTCCTGGACGAGACGCCGACCGATGTCGAACACCGCGCTCCGCATGACGTCATACTGCGGAATACTCCGCTCAGCATGTCATCGAAGATCCTCGTGACCTCGTGGTCGAACTCCCAGGGTCCACTTGGTCGGTGGCCGAGGCTTGAGTCAGTCGACATAGATACCTCGTCAACTTTACACCGTCGTGTTCGAAAAGTCCGTCGAGTCCAGACGATCGTACCCTTCCTTGTCGGGCCGGTGCGGTTCGAGCGTCCAACACGCTACGGCGAGACTCAGGCGTCGCCGTCGCCTTCCGGTTCCGCGTCGCGGGCTCTCCGCTGTTCGCCCTTCAACTTCAGACGCCCTCGCTCGTCCAACGTGGCCACTCCCGACAGCACGGCGCGCTCGACGACCTGATCCCATTCGGCGGCAAACACCTCGCGTCGATCATCCGGCAGTCCCAGAATCGAAACGTCGCGCGCCGCTCGGTACCGGCGTAGCCACCGCTTTCGCTCCGCCTCCGGCATCGCGACCGCTCCCGGACCCGACTTTCTCGCCAGGCACACCATATGGATCCGATCGGTATGCGCCAGAAACTCCACCTCGAAACCTCGTGCGCCAAGCGCGCGCATCAGCGATGCCTGGCTGAAAATCTGCATGTGGAACGGGTTCATCACCCGGAACATCGACTTCATGTCGGACAGGACTTCCACTTCGTCCATCTCGTTGTAGAGATAGAGGTGACCGCCCGGTACGAGCGCCGCCGAGACACGGTCAAGAAAATCCCCTGGCGCGACGGCGTGCGTCAACATGTGGTTACTGACCACCAGATCGAACGAGCCCTCGTACGGAATCTGAAACCGCTCGAAATCGATAAGGGCGTCGGCGGGGATGTCATAGAGTCCCTCTACGATTTCCTGCTGGCTCTCGAAAATGGGAAGCGCGTACACGGACGCGCCGTATAAGCGCCGGAGCGCGTCGAGCAGCGCGCCCGTACGGGACCGGATCTCCAGCACGCGCGGCTGCTGGAGCGTCAATAGCGATCCGAGCAACTCCACGTGCTGAGCGACCATGAGCCGATCACGAAAGGCTCCGGGGAGCCACTCCACGGGAGGAACCCCCGCGTGCTCGGACACGAGCGCTCCCGGTCGCGCGCGGCGCCGCAACTGCACGCGCTGGTCCTCACTGAGCGGAGCCGGGTTCAACCACGCGCTCGGCGCTCCGACGCGGCCCAGGTTTTCGTGAAAGCCCGTCAGCAGTTCGCGGTAGCGGCGCCCCATAGGCCGGCGCGCCGCGTAGACGACACCGCAGGCGTGACACAGCGAGTAGTTGTAGACCTTGGCACCCTCGTCCGGTGCCGTATCCACGAGAAGGAATCGGTTGTATTCGCAGACCACCGTGGCCACGTCGTGCCCACACACCGGACATGTAGACAGCTCGCGCCAATCCTCCGGCGCGGAAGCGGCCACACGCGCCGGGTGAACCCGATGTGCGGCATCCGTCTCGTCCTCGGCACGTGCGGCGCCCTGATCCAGGAGGAGCGCTAGCCTGCGCAGGATCAGGCGGTCGTCCTGGTTGCGTTTGGTGAGAAGACCGACCTTCTTGTCGAGCCGGGATAACGTCTTTTCCAGCTGCCGGACCGCCTCATTCTGGGTTGTGCCGCGACGTCCGGCCACACGGCGGAGAATGCGACGCAGCAGCGAGGGAGATACGTCAGGCATCAGAACGTCGAGCGACAGTCAGCGACGGAACGACGCTACAGCTTCCTTGCTGGAGCCGCGGCTGACGGTCGCGTGCTGAGGGCTCATACCAGGAAGCGTGGCGCACCCGTCATCCGCGCAACGGCCGCGGCGCACTCGTCGGGCGGCGATGAACCGGTAGGCGGCACGGCCCGCCATCCGAATGCCGGGCAGGCGGCCGGCCACGCCGAACGGCCACAACACCGGCACGACAGCCGCGAGCTGCAGATAGCCATCGTATCCCGCATGACGCGTCCCGGTCTCGTCAACGACGTACATTTCCTGCATCATCGCAGCCTCGTCCACACCAGGCGCCCACCGCTCCCGCGCGGTCCCATCGACGCCGTCCGCGAACGCGAGCCGGTCGAGCCAGTCGAGCGTGTGGAGGAGACGCGCGGTGCGCCGGCACAGCGGGCAACCGCCATCGATGAGCACGACCAGCCGCCGCCGGGGACGCCGCATGGATCCCAGTGTGGAACGGGCGGCGCGTCCTGTAAACTCTAAACTCAAGCGATAATGGCCGCGTTCCATTGATGTTCACCGCGACGCTCCGGACCCGTCTCGCCGCCCTGCGCCTGATCCGCCCCCGAGCGATCGCCCATCTCGTCAAGACCGCCGAAGAGAGCCGGCGGGAGCTGCGCGACCTCGCGCGCGCCGTCAAGCGGTTACAGGAGCACGTGACCGCAATGAAGGCGGGACACGAGCAATTCCTGGAACGTCTTCAGACGCAGCAGACGGAGTCGTTCGAGAGCGCCGCGCGCCACCGCGCCGCCCTTGTGAGGCCTTTGGAGCAGGTCAGCGAAACAGCGCGGAGCCGGTTATTACATCCCGCCGCACCGCGACCCGAAATGGGGATTCCTCACCTGTCTTCTGTATCTCGCGCGGCCCGGAGACGACGAGCGTTGGGGCACGGACCTGTGCCGGGTCGATAACGACGAGGAGGCCCGCGACGCGAAGCCGCACTGGATCGACGAGCAGCGGTGTCATATGGTGGAGCGCGTCGCCTTCCGGCGGAATCGCGCACTGATCTTCCTCAACTCCACCGGCGCCCACACATCGCACATCCCGCCGCATGCGCAACCGGCCGATCTCGAGCGGTATGCGTATCAGTTCCGCATCGGGGCGGGGGATGTCCCGTGCGCTGTTGAAACTCAGCGGCAGCTTGGTTCACGACTACGCAACCCTCTCTGACGACTCCCCGAGTCCTAACCGCGCGTCGCGTGCCCGGAGGGCAGCGACCAGCGCGGGCATATCTTGACATCCTTGCACCCGGCGGAACCCCTTCGCCGCTTCGAGCACCCCGGCGGCCACCCAGCGCAGCACCATCGTCCCGCCGCGCCAGCGTTTCACATGGCGCTGCACGTGGCGCGTTCGGCTGAGGAGACTCTCGATGGCGTTCGTGGTGGCGAGCGATCGTTGGAGACGCTCCGACAGACCCACGCCGAGCACGGTCAGCGTCTCGTCGAGCCCTTCCCGCACGCTCGTGGCCGCACTCGGGTAGTCAGTGTCCAAGCGCCGCGCCAGGTCCTGCAGCAGACGCTTGGCCGTCTTGACGTGGCTGTTCGTGTAGGCGCGCGTGAGGACCGCCTTCACCCACGGCCGCTGTGCCTCAGGGAGATGCTCCAAGATGTTCCGGCCCTTATGGACCTGACACCGCTGCACCAGTGCGGCGCGCCCGAATGTCTGGGTCACGGCCGTGTCGAGGGCCTTCGCGCCATCGACGATCACCAGCAGGCTCCGGTCGGTGCGCAGCCCGCGGCTGCCGAGAAGAGCCCCTGACAGACCGTCGCGTTCTCCGTGGCCCCTTCCCACAGGCCGAGCGGGTGTTTCGCGCCCATTTTATCGATGCCTAGGGCGACAACGATACAGTGTCCACCCACGTGCACGCCATCAATCAGCAGCCCCACCAGGTCCAGCGCGTCGAGCGGCGTCGCCCGCCACGCATCCAGCTGCGCCTGAGTCTGCGCGACAACGCGTCGACTGACCGCACTCTTGCTCGTGCCCCGCGTGGTGACGTCGGCGCCGAGCGGTTCCAGACTCCGCGCATACTGGCGGGTCGCCACACCGATCAGCATCTGGTCGACCACGCGCCGGTTCAGCGGGTCCGCATTCGCGAATGCCCGGGCCGTTGGCAACGGAACCTCCTCGCCGGCGCGCCGCGCACGGGGCCGACGAATCGCCACCTTCCGCCCGCCCAGCACGACCTGACTCGGCGTATGCCCCGTTCGATACGCCTGGCGCGCAGGTTGATGCGCATACCGTGGCCCACAGACGGCGGCCCGATCCTCTTCCAGCATGGCTTCGAGTACCTTCAGGCCAGACGCGACGACCAGCTCCTGGAGCTCGGCCTGCGTATCAATGAGGATATCGACCAACGGCAGGTGCCGTGGCGTCGGGGATACCGATTGGCGACGGCGAGGGACTGTGCGAGACTGCTGCTTCATGGCGGCTCCTTACTGGGAGGCTTGCACCTCGGTTTCGTCACCGGTCGTATAGCACGACCAGTGAAGAGCCGCCGCTTCAAATTTCAACAGCTACTGGGACATCCCCTCGGGGCGGGAAGCGGCACCATCCAAACGCTACTTGCTGGCTTGCCCCCGGAACGCCGATCCCTCTGGGAGGGCAAGGGCACGCACAACTATTGAGATTGATGCTCAACCGGCTGCCGTCGTTGTACAAGGCGCTGTTGCACGGGTTCCAGCGGGCAGGGCCGGCTGCAGCGCCGCCCGCCGCCGAGCCTGTCTCAGTGCCCGAGCCGCCGGTACACCCTCCTGCCTCGCCTGACCAGGCCGGCGCGGAGGCCTGTCCCGCAGATGAAATCCTCGTGCTGCCGACTTGCCCCGTGTGCGGCCACGCGGAACGCACGCCAGCGTGCACCTTCAACCGTTTTGCGCTGGTCGAGCGGCCGCCCGACGAGCGCGCCGCCGCGTATCACTACGCACTGTGCCACGGGTGCGGCGTGGTGTACGCGACGCGGCGGCCGGCCGGCGCGCGATACAAGTGGTTGTTCGAGCAGTTCGAGACGACGCTGGGGCGAAAGGTCACGGACGACGCCAACCCGGGAAAACTGGCTTTGAGCTCTCGCAGGTTGACGCCGGCGCATCGCGAGCACCTCAGCCGTGTGGCCGCACACGGCGTCTTCGTTTCGGACCATCTCGGCCTCAAACGACGAGAGTACCTGCCGGCGCTGTTCAGAGATCGAGCCTCGAACAGCGTCCACGCCGAGATCATCGGTTCGCTCGTGCCGCTGAACGCACCGCGCGTCCTCGAGGTCCGATCGCGGCTCGGCACGATTTCGGCCACGCTCGGACGTCTTTACGGAGCGGAAAGCTGTGTGATGGCGATCTTCGAGAGCCAGCAGTTCCTGATTCAGGAGGTGTACGGCATCCCGGCCGCATGGCCGATCGATTTCGAACGGTTCCAGATTCCGTTCGAGGGCCACTTCGACCTGATCGTGGCCAATCATATGCTCACGCACGTCCACCGACCCGCGGACTTCCTGGCGGAGGTGCGCAACCACCTACGACCGGGCGGGTGGCTGTATCTGTACAACGAAACGGATGAAGGGGAGTTCCTCAAGCGCGGCAAACTCATGTTCAACAACCTCAACCCCTTCCATTTCCAGACCTTCAATTCCGCGTCACTGGTCCGCGCCCTGGCGGTCCACGGCTTTGCGACCAAGTTCGTGACGCTCCACGATGGCTCGTGGGTCTGCCTCGCACAGGTGCAGGAGCAACCGGGCGACTGGACCCCCATGACCAAGCACGAACGTAGACGGCGTGAGACTGCTTATCGGCAGGCGTACGACGCGGCGGTCATCAGGATGCCGAAACACGCGCGGTGGCAGATTGCCGAGGACTGGGACGCGGTGGTCCGGCGGGCGGTCGACTCCGGCCTCGCGACGATCACCAAGCGCGGACAGGTGAAGTTCCGCGGGAAACGTCTGCGCTCATAACCGGGGCTTGCGGCTTCACCGCCGGTGCGCTTTGACGGCGGCCCTGGTCTCGCGGTCGATTTCACGCCGCCGGATCGTCTCGCGCTTGTCGTGGGCCTGCTTGCCCTTGGCGAGCGCCAGCAGCACCTTGACGCGCCCGCGCTTGAGGTACATCTGGAGAGGCACCAGGGTGAGCCCCTTTACCGCTGTCTGGCCGAGCAGCTTACGAATTTCGTCTCGATGAAGCAGCAGCTTCCGCTGGCGCATCTCCGCGTGCGCGGCGTAGCCGCGGTGGCTGTACGGGCTGATGTGGACGTTCATCATCCACACCTCACCGTTCTCCACGCGGGCGTAGCTGTCGCGAAGATTCACGCGCCCTTCGCGGATCGCCTTGACCTCGGTGCCCAACAAGGCGAGGCCCGCCTCCCAGGTGTCGAGCACATGGTAGTCGTGGCGTGCCTTGCGATTTTCCGCAATCAGACGCTTCGCCTGCTCGCGCGCTGTCTTCTCCGCCACGGCGGGATCGTATCGCATGCCTCGCGGCGTCGGGTATCCTGACACCGTGGCGCTCTCGATCGCGTTCGCGCAGCTCAATTCCACGGTTGGCGATCTAGCCGGCAACGCCGCCTTGATTCGGCGCGCGCGCGACGACGCGGCCGCCGCTGGCGCAGATCTCGTCGTGTTCTCAGAGCTCGTCCTGGTCGGCTACCCTCCGGAAGACCTTGTATTGCGCCCGGCGTTTGTGCAGGCTGCGGCAGCCGTCCTGCGCGAGTTCGAACGGGAAAGCGCCGCGGGATTACCCGGCCTCGTGGTGACGCTGCCGTGGGCCGAGGACGGGCATCTGTACAACTGCGCCGCCCTCGTGGCCGACGGCCGCACGGACCTGCGTTTCAAGCACGAACTGCCGAACTATGGGGTCTTCGACGAGAAACGCGTCTTTGCCTCCGGTCCGCTGCCGGATCCGGTTGTCTTTCGAAACGTGCGGCTCGGCCTGCCGATCTGCGAGGACATCTGGACGCCGGCATGCGCAACGCACCTGGCGCGGGCGGGTGCGGAGCTGCTCCTCGTGCCGAACGGCTCGCCGTTCGATGTGGAGAAGTTTCACGAGCGCCTCGGCTTTGCACGACACCGCGTCGCCGAATCGGATCTCCCGCTCGCCTACGTGAACCAGATCGGCGGCCAGGACGAATTGGTGTTCGACGGCGGCTCGTTTGTGATGAATCGTGACGGCTCGCTCGCGCATCTGCTGCCGTTCTGGCGCGAGGCGATGGTCGTCTCGCAGTGGCAGCGCCACGGCGGGACGTATCGCTGCGAAGGCCATGCGGAGTGGACCGAAGAGCCGCGGCTGGCGTCGGTCTACAGCGCCATCGTCCTTGGGCTGCGGGACTACGTCCGGAAGAACGGGTTCCACGGCGTGGTGCTCGGACTCTCCGGCGGAATCGATTCCGCCGTGAGCGCCGCCGTCGCCGTCGACGCGCTGGGCGCCGCCCGCGTTCGCTGCGTCCGCCTCCCCTCGCGATTCACCAGTCAGCCGAGCATGGACGACGCGATGCGATCCGCGCGCGCGTTGGGCGTGAAGCTCGAGACGATCGCGATCGAGCTTCCGGTCTCGGCGGTCGAGGGCGCGCTCGAACCGCTGTTCACGGGACGATCGCCGGACGTAACGGAAGAGAACCTCCAGGCACGTATCCGCGGCGCACTGCTGATGGCGCTCTCCAATAAGTTCGGCGAGCTGCTCGTGACCACCGGCAACAAGTCGGAGATGTCCGTTGGCTACGCCACGCTGTATGGCGACATGTGCGGCGGCTATTCGGTGCTCAAGGACATTTACAAGACCGAGGTGTACGCGCTCGCGCGGTGGCGCAACGAGGAGGTGCCTGAGGGCGGGCTGGGCCCGGCTGGCCGCGTCATCCCGGAGTCATCTTTGACAAGAGCACCAACGGCGGAGTTGCGCCCCCACCAGACCGATCAGGACACGCTGCCGGCGTACGACGTGCTCGACGCGATTCTCCATGGTCTCGTCGAAGAGGAGCGGAGCGTGGACGACATCTTGGCTCGCGGATTCACGCGCGATCTGGTCACCCGCGTTCAACGTCTTCTCTACTCCGCGGAATACAAACGGCGCCAGGCGCCGCCAGGCGTGAAGATTACGCGCAAGAGCTTCGGCCGGGATCGCCGATATCCAATAACAAACGCGTTCAGAGAATCGTAGGGCCCAGGCCACCGGCCTCAGGACTGGGCAAGGCCACCGCGTGCGGCGAGACGCGCTGCCAGCAACGTCGCCGCGATCATGCTCGCTGGATCAGCCGCTCCCCGCCCGGCAATGTCGAACGCCGTGCCGTGATCGACGGACGTGCGGATAATCGGCAGCCCCAGCGTGACGTTGACGGCCTGGCCAAAGGCGAGCAGCTTCACCGGGATCAATCCCTGATCGTGATAGCAGGCAATGACGGCATCGAACTCGCCTCGCGATGCGCGCACGAAAATCGTGTCGGCGGGACATGGACCCTCGATCGCGACGCCGCGGGCCCGGGCCGCCTCGACCGCCGGCCGCAGCACGCGTCGCTCCTCCGTTCCGATCAACCCTTCTTCCCCGGCGTGCGGGTTCAACCCCGCGAGGGCCAGTCGCGGATTCGCCAGGCCGAACTGCGGTAATTCACGTGCGGCCAGATCGATGACGCCGTCCAGTAGCTCCCGCGTGAGGGCCCGCGGCACCTCGGCCAGAGGCACATGCACCGACGCCAGGATCACTTTCAGCCGTTCCGACCAGAACATCATTGCGACGCGGGCGCTGCCCGTCAGATGTGCGAGCAGGTCGGTGTGCCCCTTCCACGGCAGGCCCGCCCGGGCAAACGCCGTCTTGTTGACCGGCGCGGTCGTGATACCACTGACAGTTCCGGCCTGCGCGTCGCGCACCGCCGCGCAGATCGACTCGTAGGCGGCCAGGCCCGCCTCGGCCGACAGAATCCCTGGGGCAAACGCCGCCCCCGGGGGGGGGCCGTACAGGACGGGCTCGCACGCCTCGCGAACCCGGAGATCCTCCGCGGCTTTCCGGGCCACCTCCGGCCCGATCCCTGCAGGATCGCCAACGGTCATCGCGATGCGAGGCTTTCGGATGTCCACGCTTTCTGCTCAGAGCTGGAGGACGAGCCAGTCCGCGACGACCTTCGGGCTCGCGTTGCGGTCCAGGGCGCCAAGCGCGCGATCGACGGCGACAAACGCGCGCATGCTGCGCTCGCTGTCGAAGGCGTCGGTCAGCCGTCCCAGATCCGCCTGCAGATCCGCATTGGCCAGCGAGCGTGTATCCGCCCTGGCGGCAAGTATGCCGAGATCACGTAGCAGCGACGCGAGCGCCCGCAGGCAGACGGCAAGCTGGTCGCGCTCGACCGCCGCTGTTCCTTTCTTCCCTGTCAGATTCTTTGCCGACTCGAGCCGACGGACCGGATCTGATACCCGCGCCGCATGCTCGAGCAGCCGCTGCGCGGAGTCCCGAGCCCCCACGAGATCGACCGTCCGGGCAGCCAGGGCACGGCCGACGCTGCCATCCGCATCCGCGGCGGCGGCGCGCGCCTCGGTTTCGCCATGATCGTGGTCGCGCATCAGTACGGCCGCGACATCCGCTGCCGTCAGCGTACCGAACCGCAGCCGGGGACACCGCGACCGCACCGTCAGCAGCAACGCGTCGGGCATCGACGACACGAGGATGAAGACCGACGCGGACGGCGGCTCCTCCAACGTCTTCAGCAGCGCGTTCTGGGCCTGCGTGCCCAGCGCCTCCGCGTCGTCCACGATCACCGCGCGCCGGCGGCCCTCGAACGGCCTGTAGGCCGCCCGATCGATCACCTCGCGAACCTGTTCGATCTTGATGGAGCCCGAATCGCCTGGTTCGACGATCAGGACGTCGGGATGGACGCCTCGCGCGATCCGGCGGCACGCCTCACAGGCGCCGCAGGCGTCAATCTCGAAATCACCGACCGCGCGCGGCTCGCGGCAGTTCAGCGCCTCGGCGACCGCGAGCGCCGTGCGGCGCTTGCCGACGCCCTCCGGTCCCGCCAGCAGCAGCGCCGGCGGCAGCGTGCCGCGCGCAATCGCCCGCGCCAGCAGCGCCAGCACACGGTGATGGCCGACGAGCGCCTGGAACGGCATGGCTCAGGATATCAAGCCGCCGACTTCAGGATGACGTGCGACTCGAGTATCAGGACATCCATCTCCGTCTTCATGAAGCAGCGATACGCGTCCTCCGGCGTGCAGACGATGGGTTCGTCCTTCACGTTGAACGAGGTATTCACGATGACCGGACAGCCGGTCAATGCGTCGAAGGCACGAATGATGTCGTAGTACAAGGGGTTGTCCGCACGACGGACGGTTTGAACGCGCGCCGAGCCATCCACGTGCGTCACGGCGGGCACGGTGGAACGAGGCACGTTCAGCTTCTCGATGCCGAACAGCTCCTCGGTGCCCGGTGGAATCGGTACGCGACGCGACGCCGCCACGCCGGCGACGAGGAGCATGTACGGGCTCTCGTAATCCAGGTCGAACCAGTCGGCCACGCGCTCGCGAAGCACCGCCGGGGCGAAGGGGCGGAACGACTCCCGGAACTTGATCTTGAGATTCAGCACCGCCTGCATCGCCGACGACCGCGCGTCCGCGATGATCGACCGGGAGCCGAGCGCGCGCGGGCCGAATTCCATCCGCGCCTGAAACAACCCGACGACCTTACCGTCGGCCAGCATCCGCGCGATGACCGTCGGCAGCTCTGTGTGCGGCAGGCGTTCGCCTGAGATGCCCTCGGCGCGCATCCAGGTCGCGATCTCGTCGTCCGAGAACCGCGGCCCGAGCAGCGCGCCCTGCATCTCGTCGGCGTACGCGGTTGGCTCGTGCCCTGCCGTCACTCTGCCAGGCGGGGCGCCAGCGCCGGCTCCAGCGCCAGCTCCCGAGCGAGGCCCATCTCTCCGCGGTATCCAGGCGCCGCGGCGCTCGGAACTGATACGCGGCTTTCCGAGGTACCGGTGCCACAGGGCGAAGGCGACGCCCAGCGCGCCGCCCGCGTCGCCGGCAGCCGGCTGAATCCAGATCTCCTCGAATGGGCCCTCGCGCAGAAGACGGCCGTTGGCGACACAGTTCAGCGCGACCCCCCCGGCCAGACACAGCCGCTTCGAGCCGGTGTCGCGGTGCGCGGTCCGCGCCATGCGCAGCATGACCTCTTCGACAACCTCCTGCACGGACCTGGCGAGGTCCATTTCGCGCTGGGTGACGGGACTGTCGGGCGCGCGCGCTGACCCACCGAACAGACGTCCGAATCGCTCGCCGGTCATCGTGAGGCCGTGGACAAACTCGAAGTACTCGAGATTCAGCCGCATGCTGCCGTCGTCGAACAGCTCGACGAGGTGGTCTCGAATCGTCTTGACGTACTTCGGCTCGCCATACGGCGCGAGCCCCATGACCTTGTACTCGCCTTCGTTTACTTTGAACCCGGTGAAGTAGGTAAAGGCCGAATACAGCAGCCCCACCGAATGCGGGAATCGCATCTCGTGCAGCATCGCAAGATCCGACCCGCGGCCGTGACCGATGGACGAGGTCGTCCATTCGCCGACACCGTCGATGGTCAGAATGGCCGCCTCGTCGAACGGTGAGGGGTAAAACGCCGAGGCGGCGTGCGATTCGTGGTGATCGCCGAAGAGTATTTTCTTGTCGGTGCCGAGCTCACGCTGCATCCCGTCGGCCATCCAGAGTTTCTGGCCGAGCCACAGCCGCATCGCCAGGAGATACGACCGCAGACCGCGAGGCGCGGAGGCGAGATAACTTTCGAGCAGCCGCTCGAATTTCACGAGCGGCTTCTCGTAGAAGCCGATGACGTCGACGTCGTTGATGCCGATGCCGGCTTCTTTCAGGCAGTAGGCGACCGCGTGCGACGGGAAGCGCTCGTCGTGCTTCTTCCTCGTGAAGCGCTCTTCCTGTGCCGCGGCGACAATCCGGCCATCCACCAGCAGACATGCCGCCGAGTCGTGGTAATAGGCCGAAAGGCCGAGCACAATGACGGACATCCGGCCTGCGACTAGAACAGTGTGTAGATGAACGGCGCCACGGCGCTGCTTTGAGCGAACACGAGCAGGAGGCCGAACAGCAGGAGCACGAGCACAATCGGCGCAAGCCAGTACTTCTTCTCGTGCTTCAGAAAGGCCCAGAACTCGCGCAGCACATCCGATTTCGCCATGAGTCTCCTACCTGGCCGCTAGAGCCAGCACTACATCAAAAGAGGTGTTCATAGTGCCGCGGATCGCCGCGTCGTGTGGGATACGGTGTCCAGTTCGTCTGCGCGCGCGGTCCCCGCAGCGGATTGCGACCGAAGAGTCGCATCGCGACACCCACGGGCGTCAGTACGACAGCGAAGAACAGCGTGAGCAGGATACGGGTGTTGATCCAGCCCACCGTCTGCGCGACGCGCCACCAGAGACGATTCGGCACACGCAGCGCCCCGGGGGCAACGAGCCCAAAGCCGATCAGAAGCGTCCCGACGACGAGTAGGATCAGGCCAAGCGTCGGAGAACCTCGCCACCAGAACAAGGCCGCCACGCCCGTGCAGACGCCTCCTACGCCAAGCCCGAACGAACGTTCCGTGGGGAGGCCGGCCGACAAGTTCGTCACCTCGCTTCACTGTACCAGACTTGACCGGATGCTTCATGTACGGCCAGTATTCCGTGAGGACACCATGTCTATTCGTCCCGTAAAACGAGTCGTGCAATCGAAACCCACCCTCGAGGGCGCTGGCGTCCACTTGCGGCGCGCCTTCGGCTTCGGCACCACGTCCGAGTTCGATCCGTTTCTCCTGCTCGACGATTTTCGAAACGACGATCCGGAGGCCTATCTCGCCGGGTTTCCGTGGCATCCGCACCGGGGCATCGAAACAATCACGTACGTCCTGGCGGGGACGGTCGATCACGGCGACAGCCTCGGGAATCGAGGCAGTCTCGGCGCGGGCGACGTGCAGTGGATGACGGCGGGGAGCGGCATCCTGCACCAGGAGATGCCCAAGGGCGACCCAGAGGGCCGGATGCACGGCTTCCAACTCTGGGCGAATCTGCCAGCGTCCCTGAAGATGACCGAGCCCCGCTACCAGGACGTGTCGGCCGGCGATATCCCCGAGGTCGTCGATGATGACGGCACGCGGGTGAGGGTGGTGTGCGGAAACTTCTGGGGCAAGAGCGGTCCTGTCGATGGCGTCGCGGCTGACCCGCGATATCTCGATGTCTTCGTCCCGCCTGGCGTGCGGAAGCGCCTGGCGGTCGAAACGTCACGAAATGCGTTTGCCTATGTGTTCGAGGGAGCCGGCGCGTTCCGCGATGCATCCGAGCCCCGCGCCGTGCAGACCGATCGCGTGGGCGCGGCAGAGGCGGCAGATACGACCGATGCGATCGGCAACCGCTCGCTGGTGGTGTTCGATCGCGGCGACGAGGTTGTGGTGCAGGCGGGCGAGGAAGGCATCCGGTTCCTGCTCGTCTCGGGGCAGCCGATCGAGGAGCCCGTGGCGTGGCGCGGCCCCATCGTCATGAACACGAAGGACGAACTCCAGCAAGCCTACACCGAACTGCGCGAGGGAACGTTCATCAAGTAGAACCTCCCGATGCGAAATCTGCGTACAAGCTTAGACGCGCCTTCCCAGAAGCCATCAAGACGACGTACGGGTCTGATGCGCTTGATTGTTCTGCTGTTCTCGACGCTTCTTGCCTACCTGGCCGTCGAGGTGGGTTACCGGGCGTACGCTTTTCATAGCATTCGGAGTGCCTTGCTTGCCGCTACGCTGAGTCAGATGTCAGACCGCTTTGCCGGTGCCGATCCATTTTCCGACGTACTTGTCAGTAGTTCGGTCTTCGACATGCATACCGGTTATCGCTATCGGCCGGACATCGAGGTTCGCTCCTCGAGTCCCGTCCCGATTGCGTGGAGAACGAATAGCCATGGCCACGTTGCTCGCGGTGAGTACCCGATCGCCAAGCCATCCGGCGAATTCAGGATCGGCTTGGTCGGGGATTCATTTACGGCGAATGTCATCAACACGATTCGCTGGGGTGACGTACTCGAGGACCGCCTGAACGCGTCCGACCCGTGGTCAGCGATTGTCGGTGGCAAACACGTTCGTGTGATCAATTTTGGACTGGACGGAATCGGGGTCGTGCAATTCGATGATGTTGCCGCCGAAATGGCCGTGCCCTTTGAAGTCGATCTGCTCCTCGTCAATCTGATCAGACAGGATGTTTGGCGCCGCCCGTACTATCGAGGCGGTGCGACGTTTGGATCGAGGGAAGAGTTAACGAGATATGTCGAGTCGGAGATGCTGTTGAAACTTCCTCTCTGGTCGATATACCCGGAGGTAATCGCAGCAACGCTGGGACGGCCGTTCGGGATGACGCCGCGTCTCACGGCGCAGGAAGGCGTGGCCGTCTTGATCGGGCCGCCTGGCTACGAGAGAGCTGAGGATGCGATCGACGCGTCCGTCGCTGCCGTGCGGCGACTCCGGTGTTTCTTTCCAGACGCTATCTTCCTCGTCCATCCGATGCGTGGGGATCTCGACCCGGATAACGCGCCTCTTGTGACGGAGACGTTCGAAGGTTTCGTGCGGGGGCTCTCTGAAGTCGAGTTCGTCGACATGTTGGCGGTTCTTCCAACCCCGTCGTCAGACAGCGAGTGGGATAGCTGGTTCAACTACCCGAAGGACCTCCACAATAGCGATCTCGGTCTGCGGGTCTATGGCGAGAGCGTCGCAAGCTATCTCCTCGATCGGTTCGGGGGCCGACAATTGCCTGGGGCTCAAGCAACGGTGCCGGGTCGGGCCGCATGCTCGTAACAGCGCAGACGGCCTCACCAAGAACTCGAACCGGCTAGCTGCCCCAACGGGACAGCTGCTTGCCTGAGCGCGTCGAGCCCGGCGAGAACCGAGTGAAGCGAGGAAATTGGCGGGGTCGACGGGACTCGAACCCGCGGCCTCCTGCGTGACAGGCAGGCGTTCTAACCAGCTGAACTACGACCCCAGTTGTCGAATGGTGGGCGGTACAGGATTCGAACCTGTGACAGCCGGCGTGTAAAGCCGGTGCTCTACCACTGAGCTAACCGCCCGCCTTCACCCCGCTCCCGCGAGGCAAGCCCGGATACCGGCTGTCAGCCCCAGACAAACAGGTCATTATAGGGGCCCGAGAATCCTCAGCGCAAGCAGCGCGAAGCCCACAATCAGTCCGCACACCGCGCGGTGCTCGCGGTTGCGCAACGCCCGCGCGAGGCTGAACCGCCGCACCATCGGCTGGGCGCGCGATGCGCGGTAATCCTCATACGTCGATCCGAAGTCCTGTCGCAACTGCGCTTCCTCCAGTCGTATCGCCGCCGCGACCGTGAGCCCCATGTACACAGCGGCCACCACCGCCACGGCGATGCTGCGTGAGGCAACGGCAACGCCGACTGCGATCACGATCGAGCCGGCGTACAGCGGGTGGCGCAAGAAGCGATAGGGACCTGAGCGCGTGACCTCACGGCTCTTCTCGAGATGCCCTGCCGCCCACAGACGCAGGCATTCACCGGCAACCGCGATGAGGAGACCAACGCGCCACGCGTCCCAGGTCGGCTGCGCGAGCACCAGCGCTCCGACCGCCGCGGCGAAGCCCAGCGACACGCGTCTCCGCGCGAGGGTCTGGACAAGACGCGCCGACAGATCACGCATGCACGCCCACGCGCCGGCGGACGGCCTGAACGACTTCGTCCGGCGCGATGTCGTCGATACAGGGCACGGCCCTGCGGCAGCGCCGCTCGTAGGGGCAGGAGCAGCCGGTAAGGCGAGAGAGGGTCACGTCGCGCGCCGCCCATGGGCCGTTGCGCTCAGGGGATGTGGGCCCGAACAGCGCCACGATGGGCGTACCCACGGCGCCGGCAATGTGGAGCGGCCCGGTATCGCCGGAAACCATCAACCGGGCCGCGCGCGCGACCCCCACGATATCGGTGATGGTTGTCGGAGGCGCCGCTTCGGCCGCGCCCTGCGATGCGGCCACGACCGATGCCGCCAGCGCCTCCTCTCCAGGCCCCCACAACACAACCGATCGCCAGCCATGCTCGTGGCGAATCGATGCCGCGACGGCGCCGAAATGAGCCGCCGGCCAGCGCTTGTTCGACCACGCCGCGCCCGGGTTGAGAAGCGCGTACCCATCTGACGCGAACCGGTCCGCCACCGACGTCACCGTGCCGGTGCGCGAAATGCGGAGTGGAAAGTTCACGGTCCTGTCGCTCACGCCGAGAGAACCGAGCAGCCCGATGTTCTTGTCGATAACGTGCGGCGCCGCCCCCGGATCCGGCGCGTCGGTGTAGAAGAGTCTCGCGAGCGGTTCGCGCAGGTGCGCCCCAGGAAACCCGATCGTCCGCGGAGCGCCAACAAGCCGACCCAGGACGGCCGATTTCAGCAGCCCCTGCAAATCGACCACAGCGTCGTAGTGCACCGCACGCAGGTCTTTGAGGACAGATCGTCCACGTCGCCCACCGGTCCAAAGGTCACGCGGATCGAACGCAACCGGCCTGTCGACACACTCGACGAGGTCGAGCAGCTCCTCGTACCGGGGATCGACCAGCCAATCGATGCGCGCGTACGGGAACCGGCGCCGCAGCGCGGCCGCCGCCGGAATGCCATGAATGACGTCGCCAAGGGAACCGAGCCGAACGATTAGAAACTTGTTCACGGATCGGAACTGTTTACGAATCAGAACTGTGCCGCGTGGGCTCCGCGGCAGCCGGTCCACTCAGACCGATGCGCGTCAGCAGGTCGCGCGTGGAATGGTCCTTGGGATCGCCGACGATGGCGATGCGACCGCCATAGGCGTTGACGATGTCGCGTTCGGGAACGGTATCGAGGGCGTAATCGGTCCCCTTGCAGTGGACGTCGGGCTTCACCGCGAGCAGGAGCGGACCTACGGTGGGTTCTGGAAATACGACGACGTAATCCACGCACCGCAAGGCCGCCACGAGCGCTGCCCGGTCCGCCGCGGCCAGGATGGGTCGCCCCTCCTGTCCCTCCCCTTTCAGTCTCCGCACCGACTCGTCGTCATTGATCGCCACGATCAGCCGGTCGGCTTCCGCGGCCGCCGATTCGAGGTAGCGCGTGTGGCCGACGTGCAGCAGGTCGAAGCAGCCGTTGGCAAACACGATGCGCAGGCCGGCCGCGCGGTCCGCGCCAACCCGCTCCACAAGCTCGTCGCGCGCGAGGATTTCACCCACGGCCGCTCTCGCTGATCGCCTGCCGGAGTTCGTCGACGGTGACGGTGGCTGTCCCACGCTTCATGACCACGAGCCCACCGGTGTAGTTGGCCAGGCGCGCCGCTGCCTCGAAGCTGCCGCCGGCAGCGAGCGCTAGAGCGACCGTCGACACCACCGTGTCGCCCGCGCCCGTCACGTCAACGATGGAGTCGGTGCCGAAGATCGGGATGTGCACGGTTTGGGCCCTGCGAACGAACAGCGCCATGCCGCGGCTGCCCCGCGTGATCAAGACGGCCTGCATGCGCGTGCGGGCCAGCACCTCGCGTCCCGCCCGCTCGAGCATCCGCCGGTTGTCGTTGATGCGGATACCGAGCGCCTGCTCGACCTCGGATTCATTCGGCGTACAGGTGGTCAATCCGCTGTAGTCGAACAGCCTGTACCGAGTGTCGATCAACACCGGAATCGGCAGCCCCTCGCGTTTCAGTGTCCGCTTCAACGTCCGCCGAATCGTTCCGACAAAGGCCGGGGTGATGAGTCCGGATCCGTAGTCGGACACGAGCACGGCGTCACCCTGCAGGATCGCGTCGAGCGCCGCGCGCTCGAACACCCGACGGGCGCCAGGCTGGACAGGCTGGGCCACGTCGCGATCGATCCGCACCACCTGCTGTTTGGCGGAGTGGACGCCCCCCGCCAGGATTCGCGTCTTGACCGGTGTGGGGGCACCCTGGATCCGGGACAGGGAGCGCGCGTCGACGCGGCGATTGAGCGCCGCCACGACGCGGCGGCCCGGCGCGTCTCGCCCGATCACCGATACGAGCGTCGCCCTGCCGCCGAGCGCCGCCACGTTGTTGGCCGCATTCCCGGCGCCGCCCGGCACGATCTCGGTGGAGTCGTATTCGAGAATCAGCACCGGCGCCTCGCGCGACACGCGCGCCACTCTGCCGTAAACGAACTCGTCCACGACGACGTCGCCGACGACCACCACCCTCTTGTTGCGAAGCGCGCCGGTCAGCGCGAGCAGGTGCGCAGCTTCCAATCCTGGGCCTCCATCACGGTGTTGAGGATAGCAGCGACATGAGCGCCGCGTACACACGGTCGGGGGTAATCCTCTTCATGCAGCGATGGTCGATGGGACATTTCCGGAGCATGCAGGGACGGCACGAGACCGGGTGGGTCAGTACCTCTGCCCGCCTGCCCGACCGTGTCAGCGGCGCCGTTTCGTCCTCTCGTGTCGGGCCGAAGAGGGCGACGAGGGGCGTGCCGACGGCCGCGGCCAGGTGCATCGCCCCCGAGTCGTTCGAGACGCAGGCCGTGGCGACACCGAGCAGGCCGGCCAGCATCTCGATCGTGGTCTGACCGGTCATGTCGATGACGTATGGGGTGGCGTCCGCCTCGACCGCGTTCACGACGTCGCTCGCCGTGGGCGTGTCGCCGCGGCTCCCGACCATGACGCAGGTGGCCTGACGCTGCCGCACGAGGTCGGTCACAACCTGGGCCACGTACGACGGCGTCCAGCGCTTCGCGGTGCCGTACGCGGCCCCTGGTGCGAAGACGATCGCGGGTCTGACGCCGTCCCATCCGCGATCGAGGAGCTGACGGCGCGCAGCGGCCGACGCGCCTTCGGAGATCGTCACGGCCGGCTCGAGCGGCCCGCTCTCGATGCCGAGCGTGCGCGTGAGGTGCTGATAGTACGCGCCCTGGTGCAGGTGGCCCCTCGGGCGCCGAACGGCGCGCGACAGCAGCCCCGCCCGCATGTCCGAGCCGTACCCCCACCGATCGGGGATCGCCGCCCGCCGGGCGAGCCACGCGGCCGCGAACGAATTCGGCAGCAGGATCGCCAGGTCGGCGCCCAGTTGCCGCAGCCGTCCCGCGTCCGCCGCGAAGACGCGTCGCTGCCACCAGCGTCCGCTCCACTGCAGCGTCACGAGTTCGTCCACGAACGGGACCAGGTGGAAGATGTCGGCCACGGCGCGGCGTGCGGCGACCACGAGCCGGGCGGACGGGAATCTGCGGCGCACGTCGCTGACGGCAGGCAGAGCCATCACCGCGTCGCCGAGCCAGTTTGGCGCAAGCACCACGACGCTCGCCGGGTCAGACATCGACCTCCGCGTCAGAGGGCTCGTCGAGCGTGGACATGCCGGCCTGCGCGTCCAGATCGCGCCAGCGCCGGTGCATCCACATCCAGAGCTCGGGATGGCGCCGGACGTACATCTCGAGCACGTCGGTGCACCGCTGCGTGAACTCGCGCACGGCGTCCGGCGTGTCGGCTCGTGGTGGATCCACAGGATGCTCGTAGATGAAGCGATAGCGGCCGTGCGGCAGCGGCAGCGCGAACACCGGAATCACAGGTGCGCCGGTGCGAAGCGCAAGCGCCGCGAGTGTGGAGGTCGTGGCGGCCTGGCGACGGAAGAACCCCACGTAGACCGCATCGGTCGAGTGCAGGTGCTGATCGATCAGCACCCCGACGATGCCGCCGCCGGCCAGGTTCCGCAGGATGCGGCGCACGGCGCCCTGGCGATAGATGACCGTGTTGCCCGTGGACGTGCGGATCTCCTCGAGGGCGGCGTGCAGGTAGGGATTGTCGAGCGGTCTCGCCAGCACGGACATCGGCTCCATCCGCAACGGTTGCGTCATGGCCAGGAGCTCCCAGTAGCCGAAATGGCCGGTGAAGATCAGGATGCCCCGCCCTTGCGCCTGTGCCTGGCACAGGCGCTCGTCGCCCTCTATCTCGGTGGCGGCGAGCATCTGTTCGCGCGAGTACGTGCCGAACTTGACCAGCTCGAACAGCAGCGCGCCGAAGTGCCCGAACATCGCCCGGGCGAGCGCGCGGCGTTCCTGGACGGTTCGCCCCGGAAAGGCGTACGCCAGGTTGTCGAGCGTGATACGCCGGCGAGGCCGACTCGCGATGTACGCCAGCCGGCCTATCGCACGGCCGAGCGCCCGCACTGCGGTCATCGGCACGTACGGGACGACCCCGCGGACGCAGCGCATCGCGGCGGACTCGAACCAGTACCGGCACCCGACCAGGAAATCGCTCACGCCGCCTCCCCGCTCCTATCAGGTCGCGGAGTGACCCGAGCTGTGCCCAGCCGTTGGTGGATCCAGGCGGCGAACGCGGCCCGCGGCTCAATGTCAACCTGCTGCGGCAGAAACGCCCACGGAACTCCGTTAACTCCGAGGCTAACTCCGACGCTCGCTCCGAGGCTCGCCCCGTCCAGCCGCATGGCATCCTTCTCCGTCGTCACGACGAGGTCGGCGCCCGTATCGACGGCCGCCTGCTGAATCACGACAAGATCGCGACGCGAGAACCAGTGATGGTCACGAAACACGATCTCCCGCACGACGTCCCAGCCGCCGTCCTGACCCCTGTCCAGGCCCTTGTCCAGACCCGCCGCCCGTAGTGCCGCAAAGAAACGCTCGGGACGCGCGATCCCGGCGACCGCCACCACGCGCCGGCCGCGCGCGGATGATGCGCGCTGAGGCTCCAGACGCTGCGGCGCTACAAGCTGTGGCTCTACAAGCCGCGGCGGCTCATAACGCGGCACAACGCGAAACACCGGCGTGACGCCGAGCCTGGCGGCCACAGCCGCGGCGTCGTCAGCGGTGGCAGCATCTTCTGTACCTGAGACGAGCAGGCCGTCTGCGGCCGCGGCGGCCTGGAGCGGCTCACGGAGCCGTCCCCCCGGCAGGAGCCGTTCGTCCAGGTCGGCCGCCGATATCACCAGCAGATCGATATCGCGCGCCAGTTGCAGATGCTGAAACCCGTCGTCCAGCAGATGCACGGTGCAACCAAACGTCCGTTCGGCCAAACGTCCCGCCAGATGCCGATCTGGCGACACCAGAACCGGGACACCCGGCAGCGTTCGCGCCAGCATCTGGGGCTCATCACCTGAGTCGAGCGTCGGCACCAGCACCTTGCGGCCGTCACTGACCACGACGACGCCGTCGGCGGCGCGGCGGCGCCGGTAGCCCCGAGTCAGAATGGCCGGACGTTCGCCGGCCGCGACGAGGAGGCGGGCGAGCGCCGCGACGGCCGGTGTTTTTCCGCTGCCGCCGACGGTCAGGTTGCCCACGCTGACAACCGGTTGTGCGAGCCGGCGCATCCGATGCGGACGGCCGCCGTACCAGGCGCGGCGAAACCGTGCCGCGCGCCCGTACATGCCGCTGAGCAGGCTCAATGGATCACACGGAAGGGACGGACCACGGCGGAGTGCCCGCGATCCTGAAGCGGCACGAGCCCGGCGATGACCGCCAGCGTCCGGTCCCCAGCGCCGCGATTGGCTTCGACCAGCGCCCGCGCCGCGGCGCCGAGCCGCGCGCGGCGGACCGGATCCCCCATCAGGCTTGCGATGGCGGCATCCAGCTCGCGGCCCGACCGCACCTGGACGGCGGCGTCGTTGGCTAGAAACGTCTCCGCGATCTCGGCGAAGTTCTCCATGTGGGGCCCGAACACGATGGGCTTGCCGAACACCGCCGGCTCGAGGATGTTGTGGCCGCCCGCCCGTACCAGGCTCCCACCCACGAAGACGACTGTCGCGATCTGGTAGACCTCGGCAAGCTCGCCGATCGTGTCGAGCACGACGGCGTCGGCACGAGGCTCAGCGTCGATGGGCAGGTCGGTGCGCCGGACGGTCGAGAGCCCTTCGTATTGGCAGAGGCGCTCGACCTCCGCAAACCGTTCTGGATGGCGCGCCGCCAGCACGAGCAGGGGGTTGCTGCCGCCGGTTCGCAGCCGGTTGAACGCCCTGATGATCGTCTCCTCCTCCCCTTTGATCGTGCTGCCGGCAACAAGGACCGGCCGGTTGGGGGCCATCCGGAAGAATCGCAAGACGCGCGCGCGGCCACGTCCTGGCATGGGAACGACGTCGAGCGCGTCGAACTTCAAGCTGCCCGTCACCGTGATACGAGCTGGATCCGCGCCAAGCTGCTCGAGGCGCCTCGCCGCCTCGCCGCCCTGCACGCAGAAACGATCGACGTCGGCCAGAACATGACGGAAGAGCGGCCGGATCAACCGGTATCGCGGAAACGATCGGTACGAGATGCGCCCGTTCACCAGGACGGTAGGAACGCCCCGGCGCCGGCACTCACGCAGCAGGTTGGGCCAGATCTCCGTTTCGATCATCACGAAGAGCCGTGGCTTGACCTGGTTCAAGGTGCGCCGCACGCTGAAGGCCCAGTCGAAGGGGAAATACAACACGCCGTCGACGTCCGCCACGCTTCGCCGCGCGAGCTGCTGCCCGGCAAGGGTCGTCGTCGACAGAAAGAGACGAAGCCGCGGGTAGCGCTGGCGCAGCTCCGATATCAGCGGCTCGGCCGCCAGGACTTCGCCCACCGACACGGCATGGACCCAGATCGAGTCGTCGCCATCAAGGTTGAAGGACACCGGCAGGTAGCCGAGCCGCTGCCGGAGGCTGCCGACGTACTTCCGGTGGTGTAACGCCTGGTACACCAAGTACGGAGACAGGACCACGAGGGTCAGCAACGTGATGAAGCTATAGAGGAAATACACGCTAAATAGTGGGCTAAATAGTTCTAACTGTGGACCTTACAATCGTGAGTATAGCGCTGCGATCGACCCTGTTCAAGGCGCGCCGAGTACAATTGAAGTTCCGTGCGCCGTACGCGCACGCAAAGGAAGGACGTGAATGGCGGTACGAGTCGGGGTCAACGGGTTCGGACGGATCGGGCGCAACATCATGCGCGCGGCGATGGGCAACCCCGGCGTTGACTTCGTCGCGGTCAACGACCTCACGAACGCCGCGACCCTGGCGCACCTGCTCAAATACGACTCGGTGCTCGGCAACCTTGCGGCCGACGTGAAGCCGAGCGCTGACGGCATCACCGTGGACGGCGACGCGTTCAAGGTGCTGTCGGTGAAAGACCCGGCCGAGCTTCCCTGGAAAGACCTCGGTGTCGACGTCGTCTTCGAGTCGACAGGCCTCTTCACCGCGCGCGACAGCGCCGCGAAGCACATCGCGGCGGGCGCGAAGAAGGTCATCATCACGGCGCCGGCCAAGGGTCCCGACGTGACGATCGTCCTGGGCGTCAACGAGCAGACGTACGACCCGGCGAAGCATCAGATCATTTCCAACGCGTCGTGCACGACGAACTGCCTCGCCCCGCTGGCGAAGATCCTCCACGAGCGATTCGGCCTCCGTAAGGGTTGGATGACCACGGTGCACTCGTACACCAACGATCAACAGCTCCTCGACCTGCCGCACAAGGACCTGCGGCGTGCCCGCGCCGCGGGGCTGTCGATCATCCCGACGACGACCGGCGCCGCCACGGCCGTGGGCGAGGTACTGCCGGAGCTGAAGGGGCGCCTCGACGGCTTCGCGCTGCGCGTGCCGACGCCGAACGTCTCGCTCGTCGATCTCAATGCGGTGGTCGACAGGAAGACGAGCGGCGAAGAGGTCAACGCCGCCCTGCGCGAGGCTGCCGACGGGCCCTTGAAAGGCATCCTGGCGTATTCCGAGACGCCCTTGGTCTCGATCGACTTCCGCGGAAACCCGCATTCGTCGATTGTCGACGCGCCCTACACGAAGGTCATGGACGGCGACTTCGTGAAGATCATGTCGTGGTACGACAACGAGTGGGGCTACGCGAACCGGTGCGTCGATCTGCTGCTTGCGATCGTCGCGCGGGGATTGTGAGCACCCGGTCGATCCGCGACCTTGACCTGAAGGGGCGGCGGTTGTTTCTGCGGGCGGACTTCAACGTCCCTCTCAAGAACGGCGCGATCGGCGACGACACCCGGATCCGCGCGTCGCTGCCGACGATTCGGTACGCCCTCGATGCGGGCGCGAGTTGCGTGGTGCTGGCGTCGCATCTCGGCCGGCCGAAAGGCAGACCGCAGCCGGAGATGAGCCTCCGCCCGGTGGCGACCCGCCTCGGTGAACTGCTCGGCACGTCGGTGATGTTTTCGGGCGACTGCGTGGGGCCCGCCGCCGAGCGAACGGTGCACCACCCCCCTCCGTCCCGCCTGGTCCTGCTCGAGAATCTCCGCTTTCACGCGGAAGAGGAGAAGAACGATCGGGCATTCGCGAAGGCGCTGGCGGCGCTCGCGGACGTCTATGTCAACGACGCGTTCGGCGCCGCGCATCGCGCGCACGCCTCGGTGGAAGCGATCGTGCGCCTCATGTCGGACGCGGCGGCCGGCCTGCTGATGGAGAAAGAGCTGCGCTGTCTGGGTGAGGCGCTCTCCGACCCGCTGCGTCCGTTTGTCGCGGTCCTGGGCGGCGCGAAGGTGTCCGACAAGATCGCGGTCATCGAGAATCTCATTTCGCGGGTCGATCGGCTGGTCATCGGCGGCGCGATGGCGTACACGTTCTTCAAGGCGATGGGGAAACCGGTCGGCCGGTCGCTCGTGGAGGACGATAGGCTCGATGCCGCGCGGTCCATCATGACCCTCGCGTCCCGGCGCGGACTGGAGCTTCTGCTACCGTCCGATCACCTGGTCGCGGAGACGATCGACGCGGGCGCAGCCGCGGAGACGTCGGTGGAAACGCTGAGCGTTGACGACGGCGCGATCGGCACGCGGATGGGCCTGGACATTGGACCGGAGACGAGGGCGGCGTACGCCGGCGCGCTCCGGGATGCCCAGACAGTGGTCTGGAACGGCCCGATGGGGGTCTTCGAGATCGATGCCTTCGCGCAGGGGACGATCGCGGTGGCCGAAGCGGTGGCCCGGGTGGACGGTACGACGATTATCGGAGGCGGCGACTCGATCGCGGCGGTGACGAAGGCCGGGGTCGCCGACCGGATGACACATATCTCGACCGGCGGCGGCGCGTCGCTGGAGTTTCTCGGAGGGCGCACGTTGCCGGGCGTGGCGGTGTTACCTGATGCCTAGCGCCAGAGTTTCACCTGTGTCGCCACGACGCTGTTGCCATGACGGGCGCCGGCCAGCACCGCCATGTGGCTCCGAACAAAGCCATGACGTAACCTTGAAGAACGGCTTTTTCTTCGCACATAGCGTCACTGTCCGTCGCTGCTGAGGCAACACACGAAAGATTCTTATGCGCATCCCCTTCATCGCCGGCAACTGGAAGATGTACAAGACGGTCGCCGAGACCGTGGCGTTCGTCAAGGAGCTTCGCGGCCTCGTCAAGGATGTCGAGGGTGTGGAGATTGTGCTGGCGCCGCCGTTCACCGCCGTGCACGCTGCCGCTGAAGCGGCGCGCAACAGCAACGTGGGCATTGCGGCGCAGGACGCGTACTGGGAGCGCGAGGGCGCCTTTACGGGCGCGACGAGTGCCCCGATGGTTCGGGAGGCCGGGGCGGAGTACGTCATCATCGGGCACTCCGAACGGCGCACGCTCTTCGGCGAGACCGACACGACGGTGAACCAGAAGGTCATCGCGGCACTGACCGCCGGGCTGGTGCCGATTGTGTGCGTCGGCGAAACGCTCGACCAGCGCGAGCTCCGCGAGACGTTCGACGTGCTCGATAACCAGGTCCGGCAGGGGCTCGACGCCGTCACCCCGGACCAGATCGGCCAACTCGTAATCGCCTACGAGCCGGTCTGGGCGATCGGGACCGGCCGTACGGCAACCGCCGCGCAGGCGGCCGAGGCCCATGCCCACATTCGAGGGCGGTTGCGCCAGTGGTTCAGCCCCGAGGCGGCCGAGCGTTGCCGCCTCATTTACGGCGGGAGTGTGAAACCGGACAACACGGCGGAGCTCATCGCCCAGCCGGACGTGGACGGGGCGCTCGTCGGGGGCGCGAGCCTGAATGTGGGGAGCTTTCTGGAAATCGTCACCAGAAGCCGCGGTCGGATATAATGGCGGCTTCTAGACGCAGGCTAAAGAAATGCTGTACTACGTGACCAACATCATTTACATCATCGTCTGCTTTCTGCTGATGCTGATAATTCTGCTGCAGCAGGGCAAGGGGGGCGATATCGCCGCCGCCTTTGGCGGTGGCGGCGGCAGCCAGGCGGCGTTCGGCGCGCGCAGCGGCGCAAGCGTGCTGTCACGGGCGACCGCGGGTGGCGCGGTGCTGTTCATCCTCGGCGCGTTGCTCCTCGGTATTCTCGGCCAGAGCGGCCCAGGCTCGGTCGTTGGCGGCGGCGCACCGGTGGCACCCGCGCAGCAGGCGCCGGCGCCGGTACCGCAGATACCGACGCCGTAGCGGCCCTCAGACACCTCACCCCAGACGCGGAGCCGTCAGGGTTCCGAAGCGGAAGTGGCGGAATTGGCAGACGCACCAGCTTGAGGGGCTGGCGGCCGCAAGGTCGTGGGGGTTCGAGTCCCCCCTTCCGCACCAACAACTTACTGACATTTTGGCGGTCCGTAAGTTGTCAAGTTGTCAAGTATGTTGTCAAGACATAGCCAGATCTTGGGTCCTGCCTGGGTGCGGGTGTCTTGGCGGCGTTCCTTCGGGCGTGATTCGCTGTTCCGTTTCGTCCTTCAACCCTGTTCATCTTCGGGTTGAGAAAGGCAGGAATAACGGTCGACCCGAACGTGAATTGATGGGATGGGTGGGGAGACGGGCGAAAGCCAAGCTGATTTTCCTCAGTATTTCTCCCCAACGGGTGTTCCCGCTCCGGCAACATCCACCCCCCAAACGGCCCAGATAGCCTTCGCGGGCCGGGCGTATCCACGACTCCGCCGTCTGCCGCGTCGAACACGTGGAGTCATGCGGCCGTCAGCCGTTCAATGGCGCCCGGGCGCGGCGCGTCGTGTCAACGGCTGCGCCGTCCTCCACTCCGGCCCTTCGGGTGACTCGCCCGACCCGTTGCGACTCAGCTAGCTCTTAATCGGTATTTCCGGATGCCGTTCATCGGCTATTTCGAGGGGTTGTCGTCGGAGCGGGGGATTACGTCGGGTGGCCTGCCCGGAGACACTCGGGGATTGGGATCACCTCTCAGTCCCGGTCGTCCGAGCGGACGACACGGTTGATTCCGGCAGCGCCGTGTCTGCGATATCCTCGACGTTCACCGCCTCGGGCGGGATCACGTCTTCACTGCGATGGCTCCGGGCACGCCATCGGGTAAACCCTCGATGGTTGCATCCAATGTGCCGGACAGTAGGTGCTCGAGCGGGACGTTTCCATGGCCAAGCGCCCACAGGAACAACTCCGCGCCGAGCGCCGAAGGGTGACAGACGATCCCGTCGCTTGGCGCACCTGCGAATATGGATCGGAGCGAACGCTGGTCACCGAACTGCCAACGCCCCTCGATTAAGCCATCGGACCTGAGGCCGTGCCAGACGTGGTTCAGGATTTGTGGGTTGTTCCACTCTTCCTGGGAGAATCCCATTGCGTTAGCGTAGCCTTCGAGGGGAAGGAATACCTGCATCTGGGCGCGATCTTGGTCCGTCCCGAACCGCCTTCCTGACGTTGCGAAGAGATTCGCTATAGACGAGTAGATGAGATAGTGCGTCCTGAGCTGGTACGTCGAGAGATTGTCGACGACCTTGGCCACTCTTGCGCCTCGATCATCCCGACCGCGTTCGGTCCTCGAGGACGCCAGCACACCGCCGAAGTACTCCAACGCGACGGGATCCTCACAGTACGATCCTTCGTTCAAGACTGTCTTGAGGACTCTAGGGGGAACCTGTCCCGGTTCATCGAGCTGACTGCCTAACTTGGTGGAGGCGTTGGAGAATATTCGTCCAATGCTCTCAACGCGTCGGCGTGTCAGGTCCCTCAGCCCCTCGCCGAGATAGTCGGCCGTAGGACCAAGAAGCTTGCCGATCCCGTCCTTCGCCACATACGCCGCGACTGCTCCGAGACCGATGGTCGTAACTGGTTCCATTTCGGGGCGCTCCATGGTGGGGTGCAGGACTAACACAGGACGGGGTCACCGGCACGGCGTCTTCGTCATCCGTCAACGTAAAGCAGAAATGGCCCCTTTGGCTGGCGGGTGTTTTTCGTGGGCGATGGCTCCCGAACACGCCGATCGCCGGATCCGACTTGGGCGGAGTGAGCGTGAGCGACCGTAGCCCAAGTCCAGCGCTGGCGCTGGCTCCTCGCGGTGCAGGTTGTGGTGTAGGTCGTACGAAACACCAGAATGATCCAAGGCGTACTTGAGAAGCATCTCGGCGAGGTACAAGCCAACAATCTGTTGCCCAACGACGAAGCCCAGCCTACGCTGGTCATCGGCGTCGTACGGGAACGAGGCGTTGAAACAGTCCAGCACCCCTTCCAGCCAAACAACGTCCGGCTTCGTGCTCTTACCGACGAGGCTTTGGCTCGGATGGCGATCAATGTCGGAAGACCCTTCAAGAGACTCCGCAAGTGATTGAAAGGTCGTGTCGTACCGCTTCTTGCTGGGTTTGCTCGGGTAGTTCTCGTCCTCGGCCACTCGCTCGCTGAGTTCATGCGGAAAGTTGATATCGACACGCCGATCTGCGTGGGGGGCGCTTGCGATTGCCCCCCTGCCTCTACTGCATCGTCCTTAACTTGCTCTGGCTCAGCCGGATTCATACTATCTTCAACTTGGATTCCCATCGTCGGTGTTCACCGGAGTCGTCGTCCCACTGGATCAGCGCGTCCACAATCCTCGCTGACTGAGTGGACACCGCCAAGATGTACCGGTGTTCGGTACCAGGCCCGATGGTCGTGATCTCTTCCTCGCCGTCTGGAACGAGCGTGTGCGCGAGGATAGGCTTCCCATCGAGAAGAATACGTACGTTCTGCGCCAACGCCATCCCGTCATTGCGGATGACCAGCCAGTATTCCGGCGATCTACCGATCATCCGCTCCCGAAAGTCCTGCTTATCGCGGTCGATTGAAGCCCGAACCTCGGCACTTCGCGCCAGGCGCTGGCGGTCCTGTTCTCGGGCGGTTTCGAGGTCTACCAGTCGTTCCTGGTGCCGGCTTTGGCGGCTGTTAATGCGCCAAGTTGCGATAGCCGACGCGGCAGACACGAGCAATGCAAGAACGCTGACGGTGAATGTGATTGGGTCCGGCATACCCAAGAATAGATCCTCGGCCTTGAACGCAAGCTGGAGGCCGCTCACCGCACGCGGAGGCTATCGCCCCGCTCAAATTCCGATTTTCTCGATATCCTCGATGGTCACCTCGTCGTCGGTCCGGTCGTAGAGCTTGGTCGTGCGCGGGCTCTCATGGGCGGCGATGGCCTGAGCGCGCTCGAGCGTGCCGCCATTGAGCAGATACGCGGTGATGCCGGTGGCCCGGAAGGTGTGGCAATTGGCCTCGCCGAGCCCGATGGCTTTAATGCGCCGCTTGATCATCCGGAACACATCCACCCGGCTCATCCGGCGCATACTGAGCCCGCCCGCCCGCGGCATCGAGCGCCACAGGGGCGCGTCTTTCTCGGCCGCGATCCCGGCCGCGGCGAGATAGGCGTCGAGATAGGCCTCCGCCTTGTGGTGGACCGGCACGGCGTGGTGCTTGCCGCCTTTTTCCTGGAGCCGCAGCCACCAGCGCTTGCCCTGCTGGTAGTAGTCCTCGACGCGCATACCGACGACGGCCGAGACGCGCGCAAAGCTGTAGACCATCACGGCCAGCAGCGCGCGATCGCGCAGGCCTGGGAGGGTCGCGGTGTCGATGGAGTCCAGCAGCAGCCGCGCTTCGGCGGGTTGCAGCACCGGCGTCTTGCCCGTCCTGACGACGTGGGTCGGCCCGCGCACGGAGGTGGCCGGGTTAGTGGGCATCACCTGTCCGGTGACCAGCCAATCGAACAGGCGGCGGATGGCGGCCAGATGCTGTTTGATCGTGGGGGCGCGATACCGGCCCTGCATCTCTTCGATGTAGGTGGCCACGGCGATCGGTGAAATCTGTGCGAGCGCGAGCCCGCGCGCGTCGCACCAGGTGAAGAATCGCGTTACGGCCGCGGCGTATGCCGCGCGCGTATGCGGGTTGCGGATCTGGGCGGTGAAAAACTCCACCGTCCGCTCTGCGGCCTCCGGCCCGGCGCGCCGGACTGTGGCCGGGAGGCCCTCGATATGCCAGCCTCCGGACACGACGAGCGCCGCCGGCGGGGGAGTCGGCCGTGTCGGATCCGTGCCCATCTCCACCTGCGCTCCGGACTCGCTACTGCCGCGTCAGCGTTCCCACGATCTCCACGTTCCCGCAGCCGTCGCTGGTCGCGGTTTGGAGAAATCGCGCCGTGGTGCCCGAGAACGTCAGCATGGTGGGCGCCGGGGTGATGGTGCCGCAGGTGTCGTCGCCCATCGGGATGGGCGCGGCATTGACGACGGAGTCGGGCGGGAACGTGACGCGGCCGGTGTCGTCCACGGTGCCGGTGACCGCTTCGAGGGCGCTGGTCTCGTCGAAGATCGAGACCGAGCCCGTGATCGTGAGCTGTGCCCCGGCCTGCACCACGGTGAGTTGCATGGTTCCGCTCAGACTCACCATCACCACGCCCCCTTCGAGCGCTGCGGTGATCGTGAGCGGTCCACGATAGGTGCCCGCGACATTTGGAATTTGCGGCTGCGGGGACGGAGGGGTTGGGCTGACCGGCGTGGTGGGGCTGCTGTCCCCGCCGCACGACGCGGTGGCCACGACGACAACCGCGCAAGTGGCCAGACGCCTGAGGCGAGAGAGGTTCATCTGCATGCGGCAGCGTCTCACAGTCCGACCCGGGATTGCCATGTTGGCCGCCGCTGGTCGACCCTCCGCTTCATCGCTATTAATAGTAACATAACGTCCTTTATGTTACGTAACAAGACGCACCGACGCTGCTGGAGGCCGGACTCTGAACCCAAACGCTACTCAAAGGTGGGGGGATGTCGACGGCGTGCCGGTGATGGCCTGGGGCACGGTCTATCGCCGCCTGAGGCACCACGGCGCCCATCTGAGGTTTAGTACTCTCGTCGTCTAAGTGAGCGCAAATAGTTGTGCCATTGCGCCAAGGATTTTTCGTCATCAACATTGATTCGATCGGGCCGTTCCATCCCGAAGGTATCGATTAATGACTCCACGTCGTCAACGGCCTTTTGTGCTTCTTCCTTCACGATACCCTGATGACGAAGCCTTCTGTTTTCTTCCATCACTTTCAGGATCTCAGGCTTGTAAGCATAAGACACAAATCGGTACGCCTTGTTGACTGCTCTCTTAAGTCGCAGCTGGTGAAACAGTCGCCATCCGTCGCGAAAAAGAGAAATCGCTCCCATCGCCGCGAGGCTGAACAGCACAAGCGACCACCTCAGACCAATGGAGCTTTCCGTCAGCAGGCTCATTGGACGCGCTACGGCCACACCTACCATCAACTGGACCACAGGAACGTAACGAGATTCGAGTGTTGGCTTTAGCATTGCCTTGTATTCCTTAGTTGATTTCGGCTCTGCCACTGAACTGCCGACTTTCTTCGGACCACTACGCGGGTGATTCCGAGGCCGTTGTCATCGCACGCCGGGCGCATTCATTGGGGCTGGCCGTCGGCGCCGTCGTCGTCTACCTCGCGGGCGTCGGCCTGGGCCGGTGGCATGGGTCGCGATGGCGTCCCATGCCTCGGCTGCCTCGCGGTCTCGGCCGTCGTCGCGGCCTCCACCATCAGCCAAAAAAACGGCCCGGATAGCCTTCGCGGCCCGGACGTGCGGCCAACGGGCCGGGGCCTGTCCTGCCGGGCCTGTGACAGCTCGGGAGCGAAGTGTACCGCCTCAGGGTTCTTGGGCAGTGGTTTGACGGTATTCGCATCTACGCGGCCGCGTCCAGCCCGACGAGGTCGCGTCGCACCTGCGCGGGGCTTCGGTAGTCGTACCTCTCCAGCATCCAGTTCCGACGCGGGAATCAACCCGATCCTTTCCTACTGAACCGTGTAGGTGTGAGTCTCAGGGGAGCGATCACGACGATGTGGCTCTCCACCCCCGGTGAAAAAGAAAATCTCGAGGCTCTCTCATCAACCGTTGAGGACTTGCAAGCCAAGTTGAATGGTGGGGATCTCGCTGCATACGCTGAAATGATCAAGATCCTCGCTGATCAAGGGGTTCGCTCGAACCAGGCGATGAGAGAGTTTCGCGATAGGATCGAGAAAGACGAGGCTCAGATAACAGGGCTTCGGCAGCGCGTTGAGCGATGGCGCGACGAGCAAGTAGGGCTCAACATCATCGGGTTGGTGGTCGTGCTTCTCAAGGACCTTCCGATTTGGGGAAGAAGACGCCGCGCACAATGACATGGCGGTCAGCGGAATCGGCTGAGGTGTTCTTTATTCACCCGGCTTGACCGGTTCTCTCCTCCCAGACGTCCCTACAACAGTAAAGAAAGAAGGATTTAGGAGACACCATGAGGACACTCAGTAAGAACGCCAGCGTGTACGCCGTCATGGCCTTCGCGGCCCTGACACTGCTCGCGGTGACCGGCCACGCGCAAGAGCCGCAAGAGGCGGGCGATCCGGACAAATACCTGCTCTTGTCAACCAACCGCACCGGCACGATGGAGGAAGAGTTGAACGCGGCCGGCGCGCGCGGCTACCGCGTCGCCGGGGCACAAGGCGGGGAGACGGCGTTCGGCGGGGACGAGGCGGTCGTCATTATGCGGCTGGACCCGGAAGGGCGGCGATTCCGGTACATCCTGCTGGCGACGAGCCGCACCGGCACCATGCAGGAAGAACTGAACGCGGTGCCCCCTGACTACGAACTGGTCGCCATGACCGTGTTTCGGTCAACGTTTGGCGGCAGTGAGGCGGCCGCGATCCTGGAAGCGGAGCTGGTCGCCCTCGGCGCGGGCCTTGGCGGTCCATCGTGTGACGCCCCCGCTCGGGATCGGCTCCGGATTGATGCCGGCGGCGCGTGTCCCCGCCTCGCTGATGCTCGGGTGCCTCAGCCGGTCGATGGTGGTCACGCGGGGGGCTCCTGGCCGGGCACGTCGTCGCCGATGCGGTTCGAGGATCGTCTCCATCGTCCGGCGGAGCCGGTCCTCGGTGTCGGCCATCTGCGGCTCGCGTTCGTCCATGCGTGACACGAGTTCGGCGGTGGTCGTTTACCGCGCGCGGCCTTCGTCGCGGCGGCGTGTGCGGCGGTGGTCATCGGCGCGCCTGGGCTTCGAGTTGTAGACATTCACGGTGCCGGGCGTAGGGGAACCGGCGGATCGCGGTGGCGGTACGCCGGTTGCCCAAACGGTTCTTTCCCGTTGCCGAACAGTTGATTCAACCGGGACGCCACGGGGGAGGCGAGCGAGTACGAATCACGCCACGTGGCGCTCAGTGGATTCCACGTCAGCCGGCCATCGAGGGACAGCTCGAGGTAGTCGCCGCCTCGGTCCAGCTCGGTCAGCATCCGGCGGATGTCGTGGCACGAATCGCCTTTGACTTCCAGGACGAGCGCGGCCGGTCGCTGCACGGAACGAGTGCAGACAGGCGGAGGTTTTACCGGAGCCGACCGCCCCGAAGATCGCCACGCCGGGAGAGAGTCCGCGCGCGGGAATGGTCAGCCATTCGGGGTCGGGCTCTCGATGGCTCTGACCGGGGGATGGACCTCCCCGACGACGATCCCAGAGCCGGTCGCCGTAGGCGAAAGTGGCCACGCGTGAAGGCGGGACCGGAGCCCGAGACTGACGCCCATCCGGGCGCACCAGATCCGCGACGGGCTGATGAGAAATTGGCCCGTGAGGAACACGGCCACGCCGGGCGCGACGTCGTACCAGGCGACGACCGCCGCGTACACGTTCGGCGTGTGGTCGCGGAGGAGCACGGCCACGGGGTCGGCCTCGGGGAACACGCCCGGCCACGTCCAGGCGCACGCGGCACTGATGCCGCCGATGACCAGGAAGGCGCGGAGGAGTGCGTCACGCATCGAGCCGATCGGTGTGGCTGATCGTCCGGCCCGCGTGCGGGCCGGGGAGCCTTCCCGCAGGGATACATACGGACGGGAGCGACCCCCCCCGGCGGGGGGGTGGGTGTGCCACACCAGGTGCCACACCGGGTGCCACACCCCCCCCATCGGCTGACCGCGCCAGCGGTCAAAAAGGGGGGGGTCTCCCGTCCAGTCCCTCCCCGCTGGCGCGGCTCGGGTCGTCCGGTCTAGGACGAAAAACACGAACTGGGACAGCAAAAAATGGACGCGTGGTGTGCCACCCCCCCCTCTCTTATTGCCACACCCCCCCCTGTGTCCGCGTGGCATTTCGCCTGCCCTGCGCCCTGCCCTGCGCCCTGCCACGGAACGGGGATAAACGGGGGGCACCATCAGATCGCCGCCTCGGGGCCAGTCAGCCGCGAGGTTGACCATATCTGGAAGCGGTCAATCGCCACCCGCGCCTTCGTTGTGGGGGGCGTGCCTTCGGGAAGTTGACGCAGCGCCACGAGCCGTTCAATGGCCTTCTTGTATCCACGCCACTCGCCGAGTAAGGAATTATTGCCGCCGAGCGTCGCCTCTCTCAAGCGAGCGATTTCCTGGCTGATGTCCGGGTCGGCCTGGGTCTGTCCGGTGGGGGTGTCTCCGCCCGTGCCGTCGCCGTCTTTGGTCCAGTATTTGAGCACGGGCGCGGCGCGGTCTGCCGCCTCGGCGCCCAGGCCAACCGCGGCGACCTGCACGGCGAAAGTCCGCGCCCGCAGTGCGGCCCACAGGGGCGCGTGGGCCACCCCCCACGCGCGCAGCTCGCTATCGGTCGTCTGGCCGGGGTCCACGTACACGAACGTCGCCGCTTGATCGTCCACGGCGACCGGCAGATTGAACGCGAAATAGCGCGGCGTCTGCGGCGTCCCGGATGGCCCGGACAGCCGGTACGGGAACGTGCGGCGGTCCAGCCCGAGCGCCTCGAACCGCTGCACCTTGTCGCCCTCGGTGGGGAGCCATCCGAAGGTCGGCCGCGCGATGATGTAATCGAGCGAGAGGAGCCGGCGCATGAGGACGATCGTGGTCGCGGCCTTCGACCGGCGGTGGCGCACGTCGGGGATGCCCAGCGCCTGATAGATGGGCTTGCCGGTGAGCAACACGGCCCGCGCGCCGCCGGGGAAGATGGGCCGCGCGTCCTCGATGGCGAGGTGCTGCTCGATGAGGGCGCGGACGAACCGCAACAGGCGTTTGCGGTCGTCGCCGGCCTGGAAGTACACCCCACATTGCGCGCGCGTAAACGCGCCGCTATGCAAGGCGACCAGGGCCAGCCATTCGGCCTCGCGGCCGGTCCATCCGAGGGGCGCGAGCTGGCCGGCGCGGTCCTGCAACGTCGGGACCGTGGCGGGGCGCTCGGGGCTCGTGTCGACCTGGGCCGAGCTGCTGGTCAGCGTGTCACCCGCGCGCGATCGCCGCGCCCGGCGGGGCTGAGGATCCCCCTCGGGTGGACGATCATCCGCGCGCGGTCCAGGGTCGGCCCCCACGGGCCTGGGCGGGCGCGGGTCCCGCGGGCGCGCCGTCGGCGCGGAGCTGATCTGCGGACTGCGCGCGGCCGAGTATTTCTCCGCCAGCGCGCGATCCTGTTGCGCGGTCACCTGTTCGCGGGCGCGGACCGGCCGCATGAGGTAATCGGAGATGTGTTGGGCGTCGGCGGCGGCCTTGTAGATTTCCCTGGGGTCGTGGTCCAGCGCCGTGATCCAGCCCTTGACGTACGCCGCGCCTCGGCTGCCGTCGTGACCGACGCCCACACAGTCGCCGGTCAGCATGGCCGACATTTCGACCCGGAGTTCTTCGCGGGCGTACTCCACGCAGCCGAAGTTCCCGGCACCGTTCTTGAGCGTGTCGCGGTCCAGGCGCAACGGGTGGCCGGTCGCGTGGCCAAGTTCGTGGAGCGCGGTCTGGTAATACCCGTTCGCGGTGGCGAATTGCTCACGCTCTGGCAACGTCACCTTGTCGGTTTGGATGTTGTAAAAGGCCCGGTCGCCGCTGACGTGCGCGACGTGTACGCCGCTCTCGTTGATCGCTTGCTCGGCCGTCTGGTGGGCCTTCCACTCGGGCACGTTGTCCTGGTCGTCGCGCCGGTCGCGCGTCACGTGGTCCGCTTGTTCGACGTTGAACACGGCGTAGACGCGGACCATCGGCGGGCGGGGCTGTTCCGGCTCGGCCGCGCCGGCGGGCGACGTGGCCGGCGTGTCGGCCGCGCCCGCCTTCTCCGGCTGGTCGTCAAACTTGTAAAACAGCACGTGCGTGGCCTGCTCGCCTGTGCGAACCTGCCCGCCCATGTCGTGGATTTGCTTGTAGGTGGCCCAGCGGTGATCGCGGTAGCCCTTCGCCGTTTGGGTGACACTGAGGTAGACCGAATTGCTGCCCCGATACGGCGTGCCGGTCTGGATGTTTGCAGGGCGGCGGCGCGCGCCGGGCGTCCACGGCGTCTGCCACGGCGCCACGCCCTGCTCGATCTGCGCCTTGCTGGTCGCGGCGAACGCGGTGTGGTAGTCGTTCAGGTTCCACCGGGACCGGGGTGTCTGCGCCGACGGTTTATGCCACCAGGCCATGCGCTCCCTCCTTTCCCACGGGACGGCCTCAGCGCCCGGTGGGTGTGGAATGTGCTCCTATCGCGGCGGCGCGCTCGGGGGTCCAGGAGGGTCCAGCGTCACGTCGTCCGCGTGCCGCATCATGGCAGACGATTGACGGCAGTGAAAGCTGGCCACGCGTGCCGCGCCGACCAGACACTCGATCGCACCCGTGTGGCCCGTACGACACGGCCACGCTCGGCCGCCAGCCTCACGGTCCAGCGCGCGCCGATTCAAGAGGCGCGGACCTGCTCGCCCTGCTCGCGCAACTGGCCCTGCGGCCCGACGTACCGGTAGCGCGTCACGGGGGTGACCCCGAGTTCACGGCAGAGTGCGGACACGGAGGTGGCGCGGTGCGCCATCGCGGCCTGGGCCAGCCGCACCTCGGCTTTCGATAGCGCGAACGACCTGCCGCGCGTCGCGCTGCAGGTCCAGCGACTGGGAGCCGTCCGCCTTCGAGACGCGGGCGTAGCCTATCCGCCTGTGTCGTAAACGGTCGTTTGCGACATACCGGAACCCACTCAGTGTTGGCGGGCTCGCGCCGCCGGCTCGTTACCACTCGTGTACCACGAGCCGTGAAGAACCGCCGCTTGCAACTTTCAACAGTCAGTGGGACATCCCTGTGATCGGAGACAGCTCGGCGAGCGTCCGCTCATCACCGTACGTGGAAAGACTGCAAACGGCTGTCCGGCGGTGTCCTCACGCGGGGCGCACGTCGGTCTTCGCCCACGCACGCACCCGGAGCATTCTGTTTCGGACGGCAGTCTTGCGCTCTTCCTGCTCGAGCCAGTGCAGGAGAGTCGCGTGGATGGCTTCGGGCCGGTCCATGCCGAGGTCGGACGCGACCGCATCCAGGCGTCGGAGCAACTGAGCGCCCAAGAGAACCTTCACGGTGACCGTGTCTGGATGTCGTGGCATGTGGCAGCCCTCGCGGATGGCCCCACGATACACCCAGAGGTGGTTGCAACCTCCACTTGCATTTCGCCAACCCCTCCGACCGTGTAGACGCTCAAATCTGTTGGCCCGACAGATCGATGCCGGCCGGGCATGTTCGTGCATGGTGTGCCCCTGGCTCCGTGTGCGACTGCTCCAAGGCGGCCTCGGCCGCCGGGGGCCATCGGGGGGCTGGCCGCAACGCCTGTCATCGGTGCGGTGGGTGATGGAATAGGCCGACGACTGCCGATAGGCCGTGGAATGTCTGGTACCATCCTGCGTGCGTCGCGACACTGTTGCTCGGTCGCGGTTCCCCAACCAGGCGATTCAAGGAGAAGACATTCATGGCGAAGAAGGCGAAGAGCGGGCAGCGTGCCCGGAACTCGACAACCGTACGCGAGGCGTTCACCAAGGCGCAGACCCTGGCCGCACTGGCCGACGCAACCGACCTGACCACAAAGCAGGTCTCAGGCGTCTTGGACGAACTCAGCGGCATCATCAGCCGACATCTCAAGAAGGGTGGCGCCGGTCAATTCACGGTGCCTGGCCTGCTGAAGATCAAGACCCTGCGGAAGCCGGCCACGAAGGCGCGTCGCGGCATCAATCCCTTCACCCAGGAGGAGACGGTGTTCAAGGCGAAGCCGGCACGCACGGTGGTCAAGGTCCAGCCCCTCAAGACCCTCAAGGACATGGCGAAGTAGGCGCTCGCACGCGGCCTACCAGCCACCGTCGATCGCGAGATCCTCAGACGGGCCAGCCAGGACGCATCCGCGCGGGTGGCGCGCGGACCTCATCGCGGCTTATCTTCCATGGAGAATCTGGATTCAGTGTGGTTCCGGGAAACAATCCGCGGGGTTAGCGCGGGTGCTGCTGATCAGGTTCCAAACTCCCAAACCCGACTGCCTTCGAGACGCGGGCGTAACCGCTCCGCCTGTGTCGTAAACGGTCGTTTGCGACATACGGCCACGCGCAATGTCCGTGCGATCCCGCAACCCTTCCACCTCGGTCTGCTTGGCGACCCTCTCCTCGAGCTGCGTAATTCGTCGGTCAGGCAGCCCGGCATCGCGTGCCGCTGCCTACATCCCCGCCGCCGTTCCCGAGTCGAGCCACCGCCTACGTTGAGGCGCTTGCCCAGCTCCAAGATGTGTTCGAGGGTTCCACTCAATAGCTCTGCGCAATGTCTGTGCGATCCCGCATGCGCATCCGCACGACTCCGAGCAACGTGAGCAGCAGGCCGAGCAACATCGCGCCGCCGAGCGGGAGCGCGGGCACCGGCGTCACGTCGTTGTCCTCGATGGTGAGGGTGAGTGGCTCGGCGGTCAACGCCGGGCTCGTGCTCTCGGCGTCAATGACGATGGTCTCGCCGGCGTCGTCCTCTGCGTCGTCGGTGACCGTGATCGTCACCGTGCCCGCCGTCTCGCCCTCGGCGAGGGTGATCGTGGTCGATGACAACGTGTAGTCGGTGTCGAGCGTCGCCGTGCCGCCCGTCGTCAGCGTCACCGTCATGCCGGTCGCCGGGGCCGGGTTGTCGAGCGTCGCGGTCACCGTCACCGGGTTCCCGCCTTCGGCCGTGGCCGAGGCCGCGCTCAGGGTTAGCATGGTCACCGTCGGTGCCGTCGTGCCGGTGCACAGAGGCGGCTCGTCGTACTGGGTGAGGCGGTTCACCCATGCGGCGAACTCGGGAGTGTCCGGGATGCAAACGCTCGTGTTGTTGGCGGCTCTGAAGGAAAAGAGTCTCAACGGCAAGAGGCTTTCCGGCACGGGACCCGTCAGCAGGTTGTCGTTCAGCATCAGGTTGATAAGCCTCCCGAGATTGCCGAGTTCCTCCGGAATCGGCCCGGTCAACCTGTTGTTCCACAGTACGAGCGTCCGAAGGGTGGTGATGTCGCCGAGTTCGGGCGGGATGCCGCCGGTCAAGTTGTTGAAGCCGAGGTCCAGATTGCTCAGGCTGAGGTTGCCAAGCGCCCGAGGGATGCCGCCGCTCAGGCCGTTCCCGCCGAGATTCAGGTCAGTCAGCGTCGTCATGGCCGCGATCTCGGGCGGGATCGACCCCGTCAGATTGTTGAAGCCGAGGTCGAAGACGGCGAGGCTGGGGAGTGCGGTCAGCTCGATGGGGATACGGCCCATCAGGTCGTTGTAACCGATGTCCAGGCGTACCAAATTGGTCAGCTCAGCGAGTTCGGTTGGGACGGGGCCGATCAGTTCGTTGGAACTGAGGTTCAGATCGCTCAGGTTAGAGAGGTTGCCGATTTCGGGAGGAATTCGACCCGTCAACCCGATACTACTGGGACCAGGCCGCCAGTTCCTGTGCAGGTCCAGGCGCTCAAGCCTTGAAAGGTTGCCGATTTCGGGCGGAAGATGGCCCTTCAAATTGTTATCCGGCAGTGACAGCGCGACGACTTGACCAGCCCCGGTCGCATCTACCCCGTACCACTCGTCGAGCGGTGCGTCGGTCAGCCAGTTATCGTCTCGATCCCAGTTGTCCCCGCCCGCCGCCTCGTACAGCGCCTGGAGAGCGGCCCGGTCAGGGTTTGAAACCTGCGCGGACGCGCTCACGGGAAGCAACGCCGTCGCGAACACCGCGGTCGCAATGGCGAATTTGGCAATGCTCACAGCGATCCTCCTGGCGGCCGTTCCTGTTCGCGTGGCTGCATACTCAACGACTCCTCCGTGCTTGAAAAAATCTGTGTCCCCCGCCCAAAAGGCCGTGCCGTCGACGTGCAGCGTCAGGTCCTGCGAGGCGGTCGCAAGGTCCGGGCCAGAGTCGATCGTGGTGCCGGTGGCGTTGATGGCGCGGGAGAGGTAGCACCACCGGCCCTTGACACGCACGGTGGTCTCGTCACGCCAGCACGTCGGATCTGGCGTGCGAGGACGGCGCGGCCGCGCGGAACGGGAGTGATGATTGCCTGCTGCACGATCTCTGCAGGCTCACGCCGACGTCGGCCACCGTTGCAACACGGCTAAGCCTAGAGCATTCAATACCTTATAGTCACTACCAGGATTGGCAGTATCGAGGAAATATTTGGGAGTTGGAGAAGACACAGAACGAGGCCGCCAACCGGCCCGGCGGTCGGCAGCGCCTCAGCCACCAGCCACGGGCGTAGCCGATCAGCCTGTGTCGCAAACGGTCGTTTGCGACAGACCGGGACCCACACAGCGTTGGCGGGCTCGCGCCGCCGGCTGGTTACCACTCGTGTGCCACGAGCAGTGAGGAGCCGCCGCTCTCAAATTTCAACAGTCAGTGGGATATCCCCGTGATCGGAGACAGCTCGGCGAACTTCCGCTCATCGTCGTAAGTTGAAAGACTGAAAACGGCTGTCCGTCGGTTTCCTCAAGCGGTGCGCACGTCTGTCTTTGGCCACGCGCGCACACTGAGCATGCGGTTTCGGACGGCAGTCTTGCGCTCTTCCTGCTCGAGCCAGTGCAGGAGAGCCGTGTGGATGGCTTCGGGCCGGTCCATGCCGAGGTCGGACGCGACCGCATTAAGGCGGCGGAGCAAATGAGCGCCCATGGGAACCCCCACGGTGACGGTGTCTGGATGTCGTGGCATGTGGCAGCCCTCCCGAGGCTGAGCAGAAGCGGAAGGACGGGAACCGGCCGGACCGCGTGGAGGGTCGAATTGAGAGTCTTATCCAAGGCAGAATGCGCAGCCGTGACATCGACCGGTAGTGCTCACAGCAGCCGCCAGACGCGGCTGCAGGCCAAAGGCAACGGCCAGTATTTGCCCCCGATCTAAATGATCGCCGGGCCGTTCGCGCGGAAATCGCCGCCCAGGATGGCGACCGAGTTGGTGCCGAGCCAGCCATCGAGCACCTTTGCGTAGACGGCCCGGAAGTCGGTTTCGTGCCCAACGTCCCTACCCTTGTTCACAAGAGTCGGATTGGCCTGGTCGGGGTCGAGCGATGCCGCCGTGCCATAGATACCGCCGCGAACGCTGCCGCCCATCGCCATCATCACACCAGCAGCCCCGTGGTCTGTACCCTCGCTCCCATTGCTTCCGTTCTCACTAATGCGCCGGCCGAACTCCGAGAACTGGAGCACCAGTGTGTCGTTCAGTAGGCCCTGATTCTGCAAATCTCTGTAAAAAGCGAGGAGGCCATCGCTGAGCGTGCCCATCAGGTTGGCGTAGGTTCCGCCCCCGGCGGTGCCTTGGTTCGCGTGGGTGTCGAAGCCGCCGGTCTGTACCCAGTAGACGCGCGTGCCGATTCCACCGGCGACCGAGCCGGCCACGGTGCGAAGCGCCTGCCCGAAGCCGTTGGTCGGATACGTGACCGACGGCACGTAGGCGTTGACCAGCGCCACACGGTCGAGCGTACCCAGCGCCCCCTTCAACGACCCGTTCACGAAAGAGAGATGTGGCCGATCGGGGGTTACGTACGCGGCCATACGTGTGGCCACGCCGCGCTCCCTGAGGGCTTCAGCCGAGCCGTTCGGGCTCGACAGTCCGTAGGCCCGCGCATTCGGAATCGAGGGCACCGGTACAGTTCGCGACAGCAGGGCCCGCGGCGTGCTGCGCGTCGCATTCCACCCAGCGAGCTCGTCGACAGGCGACGGCAGTGTGTCGAGGTAGCGGCCGAGCCAGCCGGTGCCGGTTGACGAATACGGATTCGCCGTGCCCCAGATGTCGGCGCCCTGGAAGTGTGAGCGGCTCGAGTTCGCGTAACCGGTGCGCTGCACGATCGCCAGTCGCCCCTGGTTGAAGATCTCATGCAAACCGGTCAGCCGCGGGTGGAAGCCCAGCGGCTTCCCGCTGCTGTCGCTGTCAATCTGTAATGCCTCCCCGGCCGGAATCGCAATCGCGGGCCGCCGGCTGAAATAGAACGGGTCCGTGTAGGGCACGACGGTGTTGAGCGCGTCATTACCGCCGCCGAGATACACGACGACGAGGCTGCGGCTGCGGGCGCCCTGGGCGCGTGCGATATCACTCAGAAACGCGGGAGCCGCGAAGCTGACCGTGAACGCCGCGACGCCGTCACGAATGAACTCTCGACGCGAAACCTTCGTCATGTACGAGTGCTCTCAGACGAACTGGTAGTCGGCCGATCCGACGATGAGCTTCACCAGGCCCGCGGCTTTCGTTCTGGTTTGTGACGCCGAACCGGTCCACGCCCTGCTGGACGTAAGGTGCGCCAGTAGCTCGCGGTACGGCACGGACTCGTACGGAGGTGGCGACAGCCGCTCGAGAAAAAAGTCGAGGAAGGCGCTCGGCCCCCCGCGATACGGTTCCGCGGCCGCCGCGAGATTGAATCGCTGGTTGCCCGCCAGCCTCGACGCGAAGTTCATGCGCGCGAGCATCGCGCCGGTCGAAAACCATTCGTGCCCCAACTCCCAGCCGGCCACATTGGGCGGCTCGAACAAGGTCTGCCCCATGTTGGTCAGCGGGGTTCTGGCGGAATTGATCGAAAAGCCATTCCAGCCAACCTCGCGAATCGCCCGCACGACGAACTCGACGGGCCACGAATAGCGCGCGTAGAACCGTCTTGGATCGAGAAACCAGGACGAACCGAGGATGTACCTGACCACCGGCTTCATCTCCGTGTTGTTCCGGAGATACTCAGCGGCCACGGCCTCGACGAACGCTGGATCGGGGGTTTCCACTTCGCTGACGAAGAAGTTCCACAGTTTTCTGGCGAGTCGGCGTGCCGTTTCGGGATGGTACGCAAGGGCGGTAATGAAATCGACGCCGTCCTGCATGCCGTCGGCCGCCGTCCGCGCCGGAATCGTCACCTCGCCGTTGCCGTAGATCGGGAAGGTAAACGTCTTAGCCGTCGTATCGTGCTGATTTGGGTTGTAGAAGAACTCGTAATACGTCCGGGGATCCCTGTTGCGGCCGTCCGTGGCCTTGCGCAGGTTCCAACCCGTGAATACACGGGCCGCCGCGTACACATCCTCCTCGGTGTAGTTGCCCACGCCGAAGGTGAACAGTTCCATGATCTCGCGGCCGAAATTCTCCTGAGGCTTACGCTTGAAGTTTGTCCGGCCATCGAGAAACACGACCATCGCGGGATCTCTCGCAACTTCGAACAGCAGGTTCCGGAAATTGCCGAGGGCGTACTGGCGAAACAGCTCGATTTGACCCTGCGGCCCCGGAAGCTCGCCGGCCTTGAGCGCCAGCATCTTGGTGCTCTGGACTCTTCCGACACCACCCGCAACCTTGGTGTAGCTCGTCGCGAAATGGTTGTGCCAGAACAGCGCCATCTTTTCCTGGAGCGGACGCTCGGAATGCACCATTCGGAACAGCCATCGCTGGCGAGCGTCGTCGATGCGGTTGTTCGGTGAGAACTCGCCGCGCGAGGTGACGCCGACGTACACACTGTCGCCGATCTTTGTGTCCACGTCATCCGGCTGCTGCTCGTAATCAACCAGCTGCGCAAGCACGGTGGAGACGGGCGTCCTCTCAAAGCGGGCAAGGTCCGCCGCGTCGGGGCCGAACGCCGCCCGTCGCAAGAGATGCTCTACCTGCCAGTGGAGTCGCGCCATGCCGAGTGATCTTCATGGTAGCTCGTATATGGAATTCTCCCGGTTGTCCAGCGGGCGGTTTGTGACACTGTGTCCTTCGAGTCAGCTGCGGTCGTTCCTGCTTGTCCTCCTCGTCCCGTTCACCTTGAACAGGCCGCCGGCGAACCAAGGGCGGCGCGGTCAAGTCTCGACCTTCGTCTCCCGACCCTGTTGTTTTAATAACTTCCGTAAGAAACGCGGGCGTAGCCGATCCGCATGTGTCGTAAACGGTCGTTTGCGACATGCAGGCGAGGGCGGACTTTGGCTCAGCCATCCACGGTTTCCAGTCAGCCGGGGACAGCGACCACATCTACGACAGTCGCCGTGCCGCGCGGTGCCGGCACCGGCTCATGGTGTTCGCGCAGGCTCTCAACGTGAAACCGGATCGCCTCGCTGATCTCGCGGATCAGGCGCTGCACGGCTATCGTCAGCCCGACCTGTGGCCCCACCTGATCACGAGCGCGATACCGCAAGACTTCTCGGTCGATCGCGTCGCGGCGCAGTACATCGAGGTCTACCAGAAGCTCGTCGGCCACGCCGGGCCAGACTGACTCTCACAGCCGAGTGACCCGCATCATCCGCGGCGTTGGTCGCCCACCTTGATTCTGCGAAGCCAGATGCGTTCACAGTCGAACGGGCCCTTCGCTCCCCCTGTCCGATCATCCAACCGTGTCACCTTTCCCCACAACGAGCACTCCGCCGGCCGACATCGTGAATCCGCGCGGCACGTCAGGGGACACGGCGCTGAGATGGAAGCCGCGCGGCACGCGCACGTTCTTGTCGACGATCGCCCGCCGGACCACGGCGCCCGGCTCGACGACCACGTTGTCGAACAGGACGGCATCCTCGACCAGCGCGCCGTCGTGGATGTGCACACCGGGAGACACGATGGCCCGTCGCACGGCGCCGCCCGCCACGATGGCACCACCGCAGACGAGGGAGTCGAGCAGGTAGCTCTGCGAACCGTCGTCCCGATGGACGAACTTGGCCGGCGGATGGTGAAAATGCCAGCTGAGAATGGGCCATCGGGTGTTGTAGAAGTTGAATTCCGGCACGGGGGCGACGAGATCCATGCTGGCCTCAAAATACGCGTCGATCGTCCCGACGTCGCGCCAGTACCCGCGCTCCTGAGTCCCGTCACCAGGCACCGCTTGTTGCGTGAAGTCATAGACGCCGGCCAATCCTTGCTCGACCAGCCAGGGCACGATGTTGCCGCCGACGTCGTGTCGCGATGCCGTGTCCTCGGCATCGCGCGAGACAGCCTCGATCAGCGCGTTCGTCGTGAAGACGTAGTTGCCCATCGATCCCAGCACACGCGTCGCATCGCCGGGCATCGGCGCCGGCGATGCCGGCTTTTCCTGAAAACCGCGAATCCGACCATCGGCATTCGCGTCGATGACCCCGAGCTGGTCCGCTTGTTCGATGGGGGCCGGCAGGGCCGCAACGGTGACACTCGCTCCCGAGTCAACGTGGTGGCGCAGAAACTGGCGCGGATCCATCCGGTAGACATGGTCGGCGCCGAGCAGGAGGACGTAGTCTGGACGCTCGTCGTGGATGATGTTCAGATTCTGGTAGATGGCGTCGGCTGAGCCGAGAAACCACTGCCGCCCCATCCGCATCTGCGCGGGCACCGTCGCGACGTACTCGTCGACGAGCCCCGACAGCGACCAGGTGCGTGCCAGATGCCGGTTCAAGCTGTGGCTTTTGTACTGGGTCAGGACGACGATTCGGCGGAAGCCGCCGTTGACGAGGTTGGACAGCGCGAAATCGATCAGCCGGTACTGGCCCCCGAAGGGAACGGCCGGTTTCGCGCGGTCGCGCGTCAACGGGGAGAGGCGCTTCCCCTCGCCTCCCGCAAGCACGATCGCCAAGACACGAAAGGACTCAGTCATCCGCTCCCACCGGCCCGCGTGACGTCACCGTCACCTACGAGGGCATTCACGAGGGCGCTTGCAACCCGCTCGAGAAGGGCCGAGGGCTCGCTCTTCCCGAAACGATGGACCACCTCGTCATAGGCTTCCAGCGCGTCCTGCGGCCGGTTCAGCGAAATCATCGAGGAAGAGTAGCCTGACCTTCCCGGAGCCTGTCGGAAAATACCGAGCCTATTTTATTTCAGCACTGGCACAAGGGTTTTGAAATCCTGTCAGGACAGAAACAGTGAGAGTTGAGCGAATAATCCGCAGCCGTGACTTTCAAGAAGAAGTAGCGGCGGGCGGGGTGTCTGGGGAGCCATCCGCTTTTAAGACGCGGGCGTAGCCGATCCGCCTGTGTCGTAAACGGTCGTTTGCGACACGTCCGAGCGGCATCACGGTCCAGAGCGCTCCGATTCTCGGGAGCGCGTGAGGGTGTCAACCATGGCGAAGGCTCCTGACCGCTGCTGCTATCGAGTCGTTTGTCTCAGTTTCCGGCCACCTCACCGCCGCCGGGCTGCCGTTACAGGCCTTCTTACTGGAGGCTCGTGGCTCCCGCCATCGTCGCCGGAATCACCGCACCGGTGGCAAGCTGAAAGATCGTGCCGCGATGATCCGAGGCAAACGACCGCTGCCCCGTGCTACCGACTGTGACCGGTTCAGCGTGTGAGTAGAACGACGCCACCGTCGCCGCGCCGCCGTTGCACGTCGCCGCACTGGCGGCTACCACCGTCGCATCCGTCCCGGTCGCCACGGTCATTGTGTAGCCACTCTTGATGATACCCGTCGTCGCCAAGTCCGGGCTGATGAAGCCCACCCCGCCGGCCGGCGCCAGTGCCAAGTCCTCCAGCGTCGGCGCATACCCGCCGCTACCGCAGCTAGCCGCATACGTCGCTTCGGCAACACCGATCGTCCGCAGCGATACAATGGCGGAGGCCTCGTTAGCCGACTGCCGCGCGCGGAGCAAACCAGGCACCGCTATGGCCGCGATGATGCCGATAATCGCCACGACGATCAACAGCTCGATCAGCGTGAATCCTTTGTCGTTCTGAACCGTGTTCTGGGTCTTCATCTGTCCGCTCCCCCAAGAGTGAAAATGAACCTGCGGTTCACAAACTGCGGGCACCAGGCCCGCTGGGCCGCCGCGCTATAAACCGAGTCGACGCCAGCGGCCTGCAGCGCGTCGCGCTGCAGATCCAGCGACTGGGAGCCGTCCGCCTTCGAGACCCGAGCGTAGCCGATCAGTATGTGTCGTAAACGGTCGTTTGCGACACGCGGACAGCTTCATGCGCACCCGAGGGCTCAAGCCGAGCCCTTCGCGTGTATTTCTGCACGAATCTGGTCGGTACCCTCTATGGCCGAAGCGGACATGCGCTCGACGAGATTCCGCGTCACCGTTCACTGCCGGCGGTCATCAATACGTCGCGTCTCGCCTGCCGCGCGGTGGAGGACGTCCTGGACGAGTGGCCGTCAGCTTCCGAACCGATAGGTGAGCGCCACCTTGAGCCGGCGGCCCTTCGGGTCATGCGTAAAGCCGTCGTACGCTTGCTCGATGTTGGCCCAGGGCGGGATCCGGTCAGTCAGGTTCAACGCATAGAGTGTGAGATCGATGCCGCTACCCGGAAAACGCCACAGGAAACTCGTATCCCACGTGAGAAATGGGTCGATGACGGGGGCCGTGGTGGGGCTGCCCGGGTCCTCGTAGGACGAGATGTAGTTCACATAGTTCGCGAGGGTGTACGTGTTCCAGGTGTACGACGCCGACCAGCGGCTCTTCCAGCGAGGCAGCGGCACCGCGATCGGGTGGGCAAAGTTCAGGTAGCCGGCGGTGTTCCGCCTGGTGTAGAGCGCCAGGTCCGTGCCTTCCAGCATCAGGGCCTTCGTCTCGTACTCCACCGTGTAGGTGGCATCCCAACTGGCCGAGAGCTGGCCCGGTCCGGCGTCGACGCGGGCGGCGAGGTGGGTGTCGATCCCGGAGGTGGTGAGCCCGGGCCAGTTCACGAGGTCGAGCTGGACCCGTTCGAGGTTCGCGGCGGCACAGCGGCTGACAGGCGGCAGATCCGAGGCTTTGCCTGCCGGACAGACGATGAATGGTGACAGGGCATCCCGGGTCGCCGGGTCGTCGCTGTTGTAGAGGCTGGTGACCGCGTCGTAGGGCATCGAGCCGATCACGTGCTCGAAGTCATAGCTCCAGTAATCGACCGTCGCTTCGACGCCGCCCTCCAGGAACAGCACCGCGCCGAGGTTGTAGGTAAACGCCTGCTCGGGGAGGAGGTCCGGGCGCCCGAACCGGTCGACCGCCTGGTAGGCGCCCGTCTCCGGGATCCACTCCAGGGTTGTCAGCGGGCTCGGGTTCAGATCGTCGAGCGACGGTGTCCGGAAGGTGGTCTGCACCGAGCCGCGCAGCGCCAAGGAGTAGTGCAGGGTTTCAGCGACCTGCAGGCGCCCACCGATTTTCGGATCGAAGCTGCTGACATGCCGGCCGGCGACATTGTAAAACTCGTAGTTCGCGGCAAGCTGCGTGTCGACGCGGGGGCCCATGCGCAGCGCGAGTTCGCCGAAGACCCGCTGTACCTGCTGGTCCGCCGCATAGGGCCGGTGGACGTTAGTGAACAGGTAGGGGCCGAACCGGTCGCCCGCCGCGCAGCCCGTGTCGCCCGCCACCGGGCAGGGGTTCTGTGTGACGTCGCCGGGAGCGTTCGGGTCACCATCGGCGCGCATCCCGCGGTACTGGTACCCGACGGCGAAGTCAGCCACGTTCTCGACGAGGCTGCCGCTCAGCGTGGCGTCCGCCACGAACAGGTCGGTCGTGCTGACCAGGTCCACTTCCTCGTTGAGCCACAGCCGCAACGCCTCGGGGTTCGCCAGACCGGCGACGTAGTCAGGGTTTGGCGTGTTCTCGAACGGCGCCCCCGGTTGCTCGGAGTACTGAATGGCGTTACTGAACGGGTTGTAATACAGGCAGCCGCCCTGGCCCGCCACGGCGCCGTTGCGCGGCCCGAGCACCATCCCGGCGGGAGAGTTCCGGTCCGCCGTCACGCCGACGCCGCAGTCCGGCCCGCCGAAGCCGCGGAAGGCGAGGAAGAGCCGGTCGGTGTACACCGCCGGCAGATTCAGATTGCCCTTGGCGCGGGCATAGCTGACGCCGACGTCCCAATGGGTGTTTCGTCCTCCGACCAGGAAATCGCCGTCGACCGACCCCGCGACTCGCTGGGTGCGAGACTGCCGGCTCAGCCGGCGCCCAGGCCCCGAGTTCCCGTACGGGCGGCCGTTGAAGTACCAGTGGTCGCTGCCCGCGCAGGCACCCATCGGGTCGCCACGACTGTCACCCGCGTACGTCGCGCAGTGTGCCTGCCGGCCCGGGTGGTCGGGCGCCACCTCCATGATGGTGGTGCTCGTCAGCGGAAACGGGGGGTAGGACGGCGTCGTGTACCAGTTCGGAATCGTCGCGCCGGCCCACAGACCCTCGACGTGGTAGTTCGTCCGCTCATTCAGCGGGCCGTTGAGCTCGGCAAAGGCGCGGGTCTGTTGCTGCTCGTCGATCAGATTGTCGTACGGCGCGTAACGAAACCGGCAGGTCCAACCCTCGTCCTGGCCGCCAAAATCCGTACACCGCGGATCGAAGACATCGGCCGTCCACGGCGTGGGGACCCCGACGGCAAACGTGCCGGGGTTCCCGATGCTGGACCACCCCGCGCGGCTGTCCGCGCCGTACCTGCTCAGCCGCTCGAGGGTCCAGGGCCGATCCACCATCTGCAGCTCCTGGCGACCGACCCGTTCCGCGGCGAACACCGCGCGGGACGCGCCGATTTGTCCACCCCAGATACCGGCAACGGTCGTATCGCCCGCGCTGTCGAAGTAGTCGTGCGACACGTTGAGTTCAACGCCCCGGAAGTCGTTGCGCGTCACGAAGTTGGCGACGCCACCGACCGCGTCGGAGCCGTAGGTCGCCGCCGCGCCCTCCTTCAGCACCTCAAGCCTGCCGATCGCGATCGCCGGAATGGTGTTCACGTCGACGAACCGCCCGCCGATGAGACGCGCGGGGACCGGCACGTGGCGGCGGCCGTTGAGCAACACCAGGGTCCGGGAGGCGCCGAGGCCACGCAGGTTGACGTTCGCCACGTTCTCGGTGAGCGTCGCCGGCTGGTTCGAGTTGTACCAACTATTCCGCTCGCCGACCACGCCGTGGCTGACACTCAGGTTCTTAAAGAGATCGACGAGCTGCGTCGCCCCTTGCTGCTCCATCGTCTCCCGGCTGACCACCGCGACCGCGTGGGGCATGTTGATGGCCGGCGCGTCGATGGCGGTGCCCGTCACGGCCACGGTCACGGCTTCGAACAGGCCGCCGATCCGCAGGCTGACGTCGACCGTCGCCGTCGACACGCTGGCCAGATCGACAGCGCGCGCCAACTGCTCGAAGCCGGGCAGCGTGAACGTGAGCGTGTACTCGCTCGGCGGCAGCGCCGCGAACGCGTACTGCCCGGTCCCATCGGTCACAATCACAAGGGAGCCGCCGACCAGCGCGGGGGCCGCAGCGGTAATGGTCACGCCGGGCAGGACGCCGCCGGTGGTGTCGGTGACCGTGCCCGTAATCCGGCCGTCCTGCGCGCCGGCGACGCACGGCACCGCCAGCAGGCACGCCACGATCAGTGCGATCTTCATCGTCTCCTCCAGACCCGGGGGGACGGCCGAACGTTGGACCGCGCCCGTTCCCAGACGCGATAGACCCACATTGTACGTTGTACGCCGTGCGCCCGACGGGTGGTGATCGGGTCATTGCGCATCTCCTGCTACGCCGGTGATCTTCCCTGCCGCGCCGGAGGACGGATGGTCTTGCGCGAGCCATCTCATGCAGGACAGCGTCATGAGGACCAACACCCCCATCAACGGCAGGGCCACGATCACCGATGCCAGCCGCGGGGTCGGTGACCTCGCTCCGTCCCGCCGTCGCGACCGAGGGACAGCGCATCGGCTGCGGAATCCATGGTGGTGGCACCGAAGAAGTCGTCGCGTACGCCGGACGCGACGTCGTGTCCGCCTTCGAGACGCGGGCGTAGTCGATTCCGCATATGTCGTAAACGGTCGTTTGCGACAGGCGGGCGAGGGCCGCGGCGGTGCAGGTGCCTACCGGCGGGCGGTGAAGCGGGCGACGAGGGCGTGATCCGCGCGGTTGCGGTCACGGTCCAGAGCGCGGCCTGATTTCGTCGGTCTGGGCGCCATTGACTGAGGCGCGCCACTGACGCCTACGCTGTTCCTGACGTGGGCCGCCTGCAAATCGTTGTGGAGACACCGGCCTACCTCAAGGCGACCCGCGGCCTGCTGTCTGACGCCCTCCGCGCGACTCTGTCCCGATGTCGTTGCGATCCGAAGCAAGACGGGGCTCTCGCAACCGGCCTTTGCCAGGAACATCGGCATTCCGCTCGGCACGCTCAAGAACTGGGAGCAGGGCCGCCGCCGGCCGGAGGGACCGGCGCGCGTGCTGCTCGCGCTGATTGATAAACGGCCGGCGATTGTCCAGGAAGAGTTGGGCCGCTGACTCGGAAACGGACTTGGTCCCGCGCCCCACGATTTCTTTGGACAGCCTTCTGCGAGAAGGAGAATGAGTTATGTCCAAGGGAAAACAGCACGAGGCTGAGGCCTCGGAGGGAGCCCGGAGGGCGACCGCAGAGGCCTCAGCCTCGTGGGCGCTCGTCGGCACGGGGCGGTGGTCCGCGCGACGAAAAGTCTCCGTGGTCATCGAGGTCCTCAAGGGGGAATCACTCGAGAGCCTCAGTCGTCGCCATGGCGTGACGGCGGCGAAGCTCTCGCAGTGGCGTGACGACTTCGTGGCCGGCGGTGAGGCCCGCCTCAAGCATCGCGAGGTCGCCGTCGAGGGCGCGGACACGCGGCGGCTCAAGCGCGTCGTGGCGGATCTCGCCACCGACAAGGCGTTGCTGGCCGAGAAGATTCGACACCTGGAGGCCGGCCGCCCTTTGGGCTGGTGGAGGTCGAAGCGATGCGTCACGCGACTTCGCCCTCCACCCACCGGCCGTACGGCATCGCCCGCGTCACGCGCGTGTGGCAGGTGCCGCGCTCGACGGTCTACGCGCAACGGACCCGGCGCGCCCGGCCGACGCCGGTGGCCAAGCGCGGACCCAAGCCGCCCCAGTCGGATGCGGCGCTGACGGCCGCGGTCCGGGCCGTGATCGCCGCGAGTCCGTTCCACGGCGAAGGGCACCGCAAGATCTGGGCGCGCTTGCGGGTGCAGGGGCTGCGCACGTCGAAACGTCGGACGTTGGTCGTGATGCGCGCTGCCGACTTGCTCGGCCCTGCGCGGCTGCCCACGCCGGTCGCCGCCCGTCCCCACGACGGCACCATCGTCACCGCCAGTCCCAACGTGATGTGGGGCACCGATGCGACGGCCACCGTGACGCTGGCGGACGGCCACGTCACGATCGTCGGGGCGATCGATCACTGCACGGCCGAATGTGTGGGACTACACGCGGCGAAGTCCGGCACGCGCTTCGAGGCGTTGGAGCCGGTGCGCCAGGGCGTCCGAGATCACTTCGGGACGATGGCCGCCGGCGTGGCGAGCGGGCTCACGATGCGCCACGACCACGGCAGTCAGTACATGAGCAACGACTTTCACGCCGAGCTCCGGTTCCTCGGCATCGTGTCATCACCGGCCTTCGTCCGCCAGCCCGAGGGGAACGGCTGCATCGAACGGTTCTTCCGCACCCTCAAGGAACAGCTGCTGTGGGTGCGCCACTTTACGGATGTCGAGGACTTGCAGCAGGCGCTGCGCACCTTCAAGGAGACCTATAACCAGCAGTGGTTGATCGAGCGACTCGGCTTCCGCGCACCCGCCGTCGTCCGTCGCGCGGTTGCGCTCACCACGGCCGCGTGAATACACTCACCCGGCTGTCCAAGAAATCCGTGGCGGTACAGGTCTTGAGCGCGACCAGGACTGGGCATTGTTAGACATACCGCCAGGCCCTAAAGACGCATGACTAGCCAGCTACGGGAGACAGCTGGCATGAAAGGCAAGGACAGGAAGCCACATATCTTCTAGCTGGAAGGGTTGCTAACCAAATTCAACGCGCCGTTCCCGTACGATGACGCCGACGACCCGCGCAGGTTTGGCTTCAGCGTCGGCCAGCAGATCGTTGGCTTGTACCTCGCCGAGATGATTCTCAAGTACGCCTTGGATCATTCTGGTGCGTCGCACGGACAGCACCACAATCTGCCCGAGCTTTTCAGGAACCTCTCCCGTCAACGCCGCCGCGCGGTGGAGCGAAAGTACACAAAGATCTCCCCGAGTTGCGCCGGGGGGCGGTGGAGCGAAAGTACACAGAGATCCTGAACAGCACGACGGACTTGGCTTGGGACGTCGCCGAAACGGTCGACTCCATCCTGCGTTATTTGGGTCAGGATGCCATCACGGACACCCGCTACTTCTGGGAAGCGGGGCGCACACACATTGGCGATCGATCGATCCTATTCGCGCCAGGGATGATCAACCCGCTGATATACGCGCTGTTCATCGTGCTGCACAACTACCCGAGTGAGCCCATCAAGAAGCGGTACGACACGACCTTTCAATCGCTTGCGGAGTCCTGGGATCGGCCGGAAGGTTCTCTTTCGGCCCTTAAGAGCTAGCTGAGTCGCAGCGGGCCGGGCGGGTCACCCGAAGGGCCGGAGCGTAGCGGATGACGGCGCAGCCGTTGACACGCCCGAAACGTGGAGGCATCCGGGTGTTTTTGAGCTGATGGGGGAGACACCCTCCCCCATCGTTTGGGCTAAAATCCCCGCCGGCGGCCGTGCGCGGTCGGTAGAGCGCCGTTCGCAGACTGCCGATAGATGAGTAGGTCCAGCCAGTGAACGCCCGTCACAGGGCGACCATCGCGCCGAGTGAGGACTACGACATGCTGCGACATCCAGATCTTGTCACCGTGGGGATGCCCATCGGCGCTCACCTGCTCCGTCGCCTCGACGCGGTGGCCTCCGACCTCGGCCTGGACCGGCCCGACGCCCTCCACGCGGCCCTCCTGTGCTGGCTCGAGCAGGAAGAGCGCAAAACCGCTGTCCGCGACCGCATGCTCACGATACGTGCGTTGACGAAGACCGACGTGCGCACCGCGTGAGAACACCCACAGACATCTGTCTACGATTCGGGCCTTTCAGGAACTGATAGGGGGTGGGGGTCCCCCATGTTTCGGACGAAATACTAGTGAACTGAGCAGGTTCTCGCAGCCGTATACACTCTCACATACAAATTTATAGGGCGCATGCGCCGCGCCAGCCGCGGGTCGCCCACCCAGCGCTCTTGCCCCCGGGATCAGTTCACGTGCTTGCGAATCCGGTGGGCGCCGATGTCGACGACGTGTCGCAGCCAGCGCTGCACACGCGTGACGTTCGTGCGCTGGGTCTCGTCGCGGCCGAGCGCCGTCACCAGCTCATCGTGACAGGTCGCGTCGAGCACCCGGTAGACTGGCGGCTCGGTCGCCTCGATGTCGAGCCGGCGCGTCTGCAGCTCCAGCAGCGTCTCCGAGGTCAGCGTCGTCCGCGCGCGCAGCAACTCCTTCTCGAACATTACGAACTCCCGCGCCAGCGCGTCGTGTCGACGGGCCGCGCGGGCCGTCCCGAAGACCAGCTCGTGGGCGCCGGCGAACGCGGTCAGCGCCGCAGCGACTGGCAGAACCCACGCCCACCAGAGCTCAGTCAGCACCGCTGCCACCGTCGCCGAACCGCCGAACGCCGTCAGCAGGGCGCCGAAGTCGTGAACGCGATCCAGAAAGCGCTGCCGGTGACGATGGTACCGCACCGACCGGCTGGCGGCGAAGAGCAGCGCATCGTATTCGACGGCAAGCGGGTCAGTCGTCTGTTTGGCCATCAGTGGGCCGTGGCTGGGACGGCGGCGGTTCAACTGTATCGCTTACTCTTGTCTCTTCTCGCCCGCCGGAGGTAGGCGTCTGACGGATATCGTGCAGATCTGTCAAAGGCTCCGGCTCTGGTGCTGGCTCCGGCTCTGGTGCTGGCTCCGGCTCTGGTGTCGGCGAACCCTGCGGGCTTTCTCGTTCTTCGTTCATGTGTCTCTTCTCCTCTACGCTTCGTCTTGTAAGTTGTCAGTAGTGCTGGGTAAATAGATCTTCTCAAATCATGCTCCCTGGTGGCGTCGACGGTGTCGGCCGGTCGGCCGCGTGTCCAGACAACGAGCCTGTCGCCCGTCCTCATGGCGTCGCGCTGCAGGTCCAGTGATTGGGAGCCATCCGCCTTTGAGACGCGGGCGTAGCGGATCAGCATGTATCGCAAACGGTCGTTTGCGACATACCGGCGTGGCGGCTACTCACACGCCACACGGTCATGAAGCACGCTTTCGTGTTTCGATTCGTGGGCCCCAACCGCGCCATTGGACAGCTGAGCATCTGACTTACGGCCGCAATTGGATCCAGCCGGTTCCGCGGTGGCCCATGTCCACGGCCTCCGGGTGCAGCAGTTCTGCCAGGATCTCGGCTGACTCCACGACGCGCGGCCCGGGACGGTTGAAATACTGGTTACCGTCCGCGATGAAAACCCGCCCGTTCCTGACCGCTGCCAGCTGCGGCCATTCAGGCCGCGACGTCAGTGGCGACATTTCGCGCCGCGCGCGATCGATATCAAACCCGCAGGGCATGATCGCTACCACGTCTGGATCGGCCGCAACGAGATCGGCCACGTGGAGGGAGCCGGAGTGTGTACCGGACGCGCCGAAGAGGTTCGTTCCACCGGCCACGTCGACAAGCTCCGGCACCCAATTACCCGCGTGCATGAGTGGATCGATCCATTCGATACAGGCAATGGATGGGCGTACTGGCCGGGAGGCGGTCCTTCTCCTGATCTCGTCCAGCCGTGTGGTCGACTCAGCGACGAGGCGGTTGCCACGGTCGGGACCGCCGAGTGCATCCGCGACGGTCCTGATATCGATCCAGATGTCGTCAAGCGCCATCGGCTCCAGGGAGACGATCCGTGGCTGCGAGCTGACCAGGTCGCAGACGGCCTGTTCGACGTCCTTGAGGCTGACCGCGCACACCTCGCACTGCGTTTGGGTGAGGATGACCGTGGGCGCGAGACGATTCAGCAGGTCCGGGTCGACCCGGTACACCGAGAGCCCCTCGCTGACAATGGCCCGCACCTGATCATCGATCGCCCGGCTTGACGCGTCGACATCGACTTTCGACGTCGAGCACGCGGGCAACCGGCCGACCGACAGGGGGTAGTCGCACTCGTGTGAGCGGCCGACGAGCTGCTCCTCAAACCCGAGCGCTGCGACGATCTCGGTGGCACTGGCGATCAGCGAGACGATGCGATGCTCGGCCATCGTTCCGCCTCACCCTCGCTGAGCGACAAGCGGGGCCGCGCTCGTCAGCGCGGGCACGGTGAGGGAGATCCGACTGAAGAGCATCGGCAGAAAGAGCGCCATGCTGATCAGCGAGTTCCGGAAGAAGGGCAGGGCCATCACATAGCACTCCACAAGCCCGGACGCCGTGTGTGGGTAGATGGTGCCGTTGCCGAACGCCCAGACGCCGAAGTTGGTCAGCACGAAGAAGAGCGTGGACGACAGGAGGCCCGCCCCCGCGACCCGCTGCCAGGAACGCCGTCCCCGTACGAGGGACCCCGTCGCGGCCACCAACGCCACAGACAGATAGACCACCGGTTGGTTCGCGTACAACGCCCAGTCCAGACGCCCCGTGATGGCCCAGATCCCCAGATCGCCTATCAGGAAGGTCGCGAACGGAATCGCGTACACCAGTCTCCGGCTGGCGTAGACGGCTCCGCCGAAGAGGCAGAGCGGCAGAATTGGCGAGAAATTCCACGGGTAGATCGTGTTCGCGGGATCGATCGGGACGCCCAGGGTGAACAGCGCGTAGGGCACGAGCCGAGCCACGACGCTCAACACGAGGAAGGCGAGCAGAATCATGGGGCGCGGTGTCATCATGGTGTCACTCCTGTTTGTGGGAAATGGCGCCGGAGATCTTCCGCCGCCTGTAGGACGAGATCGCCATACACAAAGCCATCGCGTTCAACGACCGTGCCTGTCGACACCGGGATAGGGTGGCGGAAGATCGGTCCATTCCACACGTAGGTGTGAAACTCGCCGTTCTCACCACACGGATCCACGCCCGTCGGGAGATCGGCAAGAAACGTCTCGTCGAACGCCCGTCCAGCGAAGGCGGGGTCAAGCACACGGGGATTCACGCAGACGACCACGGCCTGAAACCCCTCGCCGATGAACGTACGCGCCAGCGCCGCCGTGTCGCGTTGCCAGATCGGGAACACGCACGTGAGGCCGTACGCTGCGGTGTGGTGTTCGCGGTAGGCGCGGAGATCCTCCAGGAAGATGTCCCCGAAGGCCACGTGGCGAATGCCGTCAGTGCGGCACTGCGTGAACGTCTGCCCCATCTGGCGCTCGTAGACGTCGTTGGACGATCCAGCCGGGACGGCGATCTCGAGGAGCGGCAGTCCGAGTGCGGTCGCCTGCCGGTGGAGCAGCGCCCGGCGGACGCCGTGCATACTCACGCGCTCGTACTCGCTCGTCACGGTCGTGAGCAGTGCCACCACGTGGTACTGAGGCGTGGATTGGAGGGCCTGCAACGCCAACACGCTGTCCTTCCCACCGCTGAAACACAGCACCACCGTTGCGTCAGTCATCGCGGTGTCATTAAAGCGCTTTTCATGACCGTGTGGCACCGCCGTAGCCGCAGTGCCGAAAGTAGTTGCGGCATTCGTCCGGACTGAAGTGCGCCAGGCACTCGCCGAGGAACGGCCAGAGCGTCTCGGTGCTGCGACAGCGAGCGGTGCGGACCAGAGCCTTCAGCTTCGCGAAGCACAGCTCGATCGGATTGAGGTCCGGGCTATAGGGCGGCAGATACCAGAGCGTGGCCCCGGCAGCCTGGATGGCTCGCTGGATACCGGCGACCTTGTGCGCGCCGAGGTTGTCGGCGATGACGAGGTCGCCGGGGTGCAGGGTCGGCACCAAGATCTGGTCGATGTAGGCCCGGAAGCTCTCGCCATCGATCACGCCGTCGAAGACCCCCGGGGCCGTCAGTCCTGTAACCCGCAACGCGGCGAGAAACGTGCTGGTCTGCCAGCGCCCGCAGGGGGCGTGGTCGTGGACACGCGCCCCGCGCGGGGCGCGGCCGAATCGTCGGAGCAGATTGTTCGTGATGCCGGTTTCGTCCAGAAACACGAGGTGGGTCGGATCCCAGGTCGGCGCCGCCGCATGCCACGCGACGCGCGCCGCCGCGACGTCAGGCCGATCGTGTTCGGATGGGCGGACCGTTTTTTTTGACGGTCAGGCCGAGGGCGTGTACGGCACGCCAGACCGTCGGCACACTCGCGGGCGTGGCGAGGGCGTCCTTCAGTTCGGCCAGCGTGCGATCGGGCTGGGCCGCGATGAGCGCCGCCAGGGTGTGGAGATGCGGTTCGAGCATGGGGCGTCGACCGTGACGCTGGACGCGCGGCGCCACTTCACCTGTCTCGCGCCGCCGTTGCTTCAACAGCCGCACCCACGACCCGCTCACGCGGTACTTTGCCGCGACATCGGCGGCCTTCATCTCGGCATCGCTATCGAGCAACGCCCGCTCTCGTAAGTCCATCGAATATGCGCGCATCGGTCCTCCTGCATCGGTGCACGCAGGAGTACCACGGTCCGCCCAGCGAGTACAAGGGCTATCTGAAAAGCGCTTTAGCGCCCACCACTTCAGCGGCCGACAGTGAAACGCCCGCCCACGACGACGGCCCGCGGCAAACCGGGGTAGCCGAGCGCACTCGCATACGCCGTGTCGGTCAGGTTCTCGATCCGCGCAAACACCGTCAGGTGGTCGTCCACGCGGACCTGTCCGCCGAGACTGAGGACCGCATAACGTGGGTTCACCGTGATCTCGACGGGCTGCCCGTCGGACACGCGCGCGAGGCCGAGGAACGACGAATCGTGGCGCTGGCCGAGCGCACGGACGTGCGCGTGCACGCGTCCGCGGCCGCGCGTGTAGGTCAGCTGCACGGTGCCGGCGTGTCGCGGGCGTCGCAGCAGCGGCTGACCGGGTTGGAACTGATCATTCGGACTGACCGTCGAGACGACCGCGGTTCCCACCAGCGCATAGCTGACGTGCGCGGTCATCCCTGCGAGCGGCCGTTGCAGGTGCGCCTCGAATTCCACGCCATGCGCATCAGCCCCGGCAATGTTCAGGAAATCCGGGAGGCCGTCGCCGGCAAACCCGGGGGAGAACTGGAAGGCCACCTGGTCGGTAAAAGCGTTGTCAAAGTACGTGACGCGGCCCACATAGCGCTGGTTGTCTAGCGTGACCTCGAGGCCCGTTTCCAGTGTTCGGGCTCGCTCGGGCTGCAAGTCTGGGTTCCCGTCAACAAACGCCGATCCGAACAGCTCACTAAACGCCGGGTTCTTGATGCCTTTCCCAACGCTGGTGAAGAGCTTCACTGAGGAGAGCGGGCCTGATCGAAATGGCACAGGGTAGCCGCCGGCTGAGAGCTTCGGGCTGAACGCCGTGCCGTAATGGGAGTGGGCATCAATGCGCCCGCCAAGGGTCACGTACCAGCGGTCGGCCAGGGCGAATTGCTGCTGGGCGAAGTACGCGTGCGCGTCGCCGCGGAAGTGCTGCCGCGGATCTGATTCGCGTTCGTACGCGTATCCCGCGCTCACGGTCTGATCCTCGAGCCACGTGACGTCGACCTGGTAGTGGACCGCTGGCCGACGAAACGCTGATTGGAACGTGCCAGGAAAGTCGTGCACCCCGAACGGCGTGGTGGCCAGAAAGTGCCCGGCCGGGAGAGATCCTGGGTCGGCCACGAGCCCCTGAAAGGTCGTGTCGTCAAGGAGCCGCACCAGCCGCGGGCTGTCGGGGAAGCGCGCCCCAGGTTGCCCGGCGAGGATCGCGTGCACGGTGTACGACGGGTCGGTGACCTCGTCCGCCGAGAGTCCGTCCCACCGAAAATAGCTGACCGTCGCGGCGTGATGCACGGCGGTGGACGGCGTGTGGTCGAAGCGGAGGTGCCAGGACAGGTCCTCCGTCTCCTCACGCGTACCGCGATCCGCGGGGCCGTAGACGAGTGGTCCGACTGCTCGCCCGCGAGCCCTGCTGTACCGTACGCCCGTGCGGAGCGTAGCCTGCGGGCCAAGGACGACGCCAACCCCCCCGTGTAGAGCGGTGGCGTCGAAGCGGTCGGGTTCGCTGCGCTCGTCCAGGAACGCGCCCGCTGTGCCGCGAGAGGCCAGGCCCAGTTGGTAATCGACGCGTTGCCCCGCGCCACCCCGCAGCCACGCATCCCCACGCCTCGTGCCGAATGAGCCGCCCTCGAACGATCCGGACAGCTGCATGGGGTCGGTCGACTGGCTGCGTTTCGTGAAAATCTGAATGACCGAGCCGATGGCATCCGAGCCGTACAGCGCCGACTGGGCACCGCGCACGACCTCCACGCGGTCGATCTCCCCCGCCGCGATACGGCTGAAGTCGAACGGCCCGCCGCTCCCATTGACGCGCACACCGTCCACCAGCACGTGGTTGTAGTCGAACTCACCCCCGCGCGCGAAGAGCGAGGTGAGGGCCCCCTCACGGCCAGTGGCTGCGACGTGCACCCCCGGCACCTGCCCCACGATGTCTGCCAGGGAAGACGCGCCGGACCGCTGGATGTCCTGCGCGGTGAACACCATCAGGGAGTCCGTCGTGACCGCTTGACGTACGGGGGTCCGAGACGCGGTCACCACGATGGCGTCATTCAGAGGCGCGATGGCGAGCTGGATGTCGCGAGTCAGGCCAGCCACCGCGGTGATGTCCTCCGACCATGCCGTAAAGCCGGCGCGTCGCACCGTCAGGCGATAGCGGCCCTCGGACGGCAGGTCCAGACGATACCGACCATCCGCCTCACTCACCGTGGTCACAAGCCGCTCGCCGCCAGCGGCCACGACGGTGGCTCCCGCCAGTACACCGCCGGATCGGTCCGTGACGGTGCCCGTCACGGTGATCGGGGCTTGGGCGGCCGCCGGGTGCGTGAGCAGGGCGAGCAGGACTATGAGTGTGCAGACAGTCTGGGGTAGCAGGTGTGTCATCCGAGCTCCTTCTTCCGAAGAGTCCGAGGGAGTCCGTGCTGACACAGCCCGCGACCAGCAGGTGGTGTCGGACACCGTCCAGGGAGGACGGGCATTCGGGTGCGGCGACGGGGGCGTACCTCCACCCAGGCGGGTGACGTGGGAGACAGCGGCCGATCCGTAGATGCGTGCACAGCACGTGGCCCCTCGGCCACGACCTGAACGCCTGCGGATGGGAAAGGAGAGAGACGCCGGACGGCGGCATCACCCACACCTCCCCGCGGAGGGTCAGGTCGACTGATCACGCGTCGGCAGGTCTTCGGGCTTACGGGTGATCGGCGCAGAACGCCTACCTACTGGCCGTCGCTTCCCAGCTCTCTCAAGCCAGTGCTCAATGACGGCGGTCGTTCCCGTTTTACCGCTGCGGGGCAGCCTCGGCATCTCACCGAGTTCCCTCTTGCCGCTCCAGTGTGTCCGGAGCACCGACGCAACGTAGGTTCGAGCGTAGCGCGAAGTCGATCATCCGTCAAACAGGACAGCGTTTTGCGCAGGGAGCGGCTGTCCAGTGCTGCACGGAGGGAGAGGATAAGGAAAACCCAGTACCAACGCTAGGTTGACGACCTTGTTGCCTTGGGCTTGCTGACGATATTCCTGAGACAACCGACGGAGTGGCCAAAGAGAAGCGTGATCTCTCCGAAACTCGCGCACAAGGCGAGCTCGGAAGCCGTAGCTTCGGTACTGTCAACTTGACAATACCCGTCGCGCTGCAGGTCCAGCGACTCGGAGCCGTCCGCCTTCGAGACGCGGGCGTAGCCGATCCGCATGTGTCGTAAACGGCCGTTTGCGACATACGGGCGAGGGCGCCGCCCTGCGCCACCGTCAGGCCATAGCCCAACCGGTAGTCGCGCCCGTACATTGCGGCTACACCGGTGCCACACAGTTATGAAAACTGCCTTAGAAGCGGAAGCCCCAGGCGACCAAGAACGACCGGGCGGCACGGTAGTCGCCGGCCGAGGTCGCTTCGCCGAAGCGGTCTCCCTCAATGTACGTGGTTGGGATCCCCAACGCGTCCCGCGGCCCGTCCGCGGCAGGCCGAACGGTCGTGTTGAAGTAGAGCAGTTTGTCGTTGTTGATCAGGTTGTACCACTCGATCTTCAGCCACGGCCGCAGGCTCCGCCAGACTGGGATGTCGTAGTGGAGCGACAGATCGAACCGGCCGGAGCCCTTGTAGAGCTCCAATCGGCGGCCGGCCGAGTAGTACAGCGTGCGCGACGACGGACCGTCGACGTAGCCCAGTTCGTCGAGCATCGCCTGCTGCTCCGGCGTCACGCGGAAGCTGCTCGACGCCAGGCTGTAGTTCTCCGCCGAGTCGTACCGCCAGAACCCGCCGATGGCGAGATCGCCGAGCGATTCCATGCCGAGCGTGTAGATGCCCCAGACGCGCGCCCGGTGCTGCTGGTAGTCGTCGAGGCGGCCCCACGGGTAGAAGCGGTCCGCCGGCGTCACCTCCGGCCAGTCGCCGTAGACCGACGAGACGCCGGGCGCGTTGGTTCCTTCTCCGTCGAAGTTCCCCTCGTTCCGGAGCTGGATCGTCCAGGATCCGTTCAGCAGCAGGTCGTCGAACAACCGGTAGCGCGTCTCGATCTGCAGCCCGTCGTAGTTCCGCTGCAGAACGTCGGGGTCGTCCCCCAAGTCGCCGGGGTTGCGGTAGACCTTGTTCGTGAACGTGCCGTACTCGTCCCCCGTGGCCGGATCGGTGAGCGTGGTCGTCCCCGTCGTCAGGTCCTGGTAGCTCTCCACGAAGCTGCGAGCGCGGCGCCGAACGTAGGTGGTCTGGAAGTACCCGCGCGTCCCGAGCGTCGCGCCGCTCGACAGCGTGAACTCCTCCGTGACGGGTGAATTGAGCCGCTCGTCGGTGAAGACGTTCTGCGTCGGGAAGCGGCCGAGGAACGTGACGTAGTTGGCCGGGTCGAGACCGGGGCAGTCGGCTGCGGTGGCGTTCGGCAGGCCCGGGCACTCGTGGGACGGACCGATGTAGTAGCCGTACAGCAGGCTCGGGTTGCCGACGTTGGTGTTCTCCGCAAACTGCGCCTCGCTGTACTTCCCGGAGTAGTGGCTGTAGGTCGCCTGGATCGAGTAGCGGCCGTCACCCAGCGGGTCGTACGATGCGGCCAGGCGCGGGACGATGGCCCGCGTGTCGACGGTCGTGATGTCGCCCGGCGTCGCCTCGCTCGACACGAGCTCGCCGCGTACGCCGAGATTGAACGAGAGGTGATCGTTCAGGGCCCAGGTGTCGTTGAGGAAGAACGACGTCGTGTTGATGTCGACCCGGGCCCCGCGCGACGGAATCCAGTGCTCGATGAGCGACTCGAAGGTGGAGAACACCGGGATCAGCCGGTTGTTCACGAGGACCGGATCGCCGTTCGCGTCCACCTTGTAGTCCGCATCGAAGACGTAGCCGGTCGACGACTGCGAGTTGCCGCCGGTCAGCGTCGACCGGTAGCTCTCGAAGCCCACCTTGACGTTGTGCGAGCCGAGCGACTCGGTCCCCCGGTACCAGGTGACGTTGCCGGTCACCTGCAGGTTGTTCCGGTCCGCCGGGTCGGTCGCATCGAAGTAGGGCGCGTTGTAGTGCCCCAGCTCCTGCGTCAGGGTGACGAACGGCGAGTGTCCGATGGCGGTCTGATCGCCGCCGCCGCCCCGGAAGCCGAACCGTTTCTGCGACACCTGGGCCTCGGCGAAGACGTTGCGGCTCACGCTGCCGCGGTAGGTTGTCACGTACAGGTCGTTCGGCCGCGTCGCGTCGTTCTGCGTGTCCGGCGTGATGCTGAAACCGAACGTAGGGCTGGCGAATCTTGTCGTCTGGTTCCGCATGTACTGACCGGACAACGTGTGTCCCGACGCGAGCGTTGCCGTCAGCTTGATCTGGTGTCGGTCGTTGTTGTCCCGTTCGCTGTACGAGATGCCGGTCTGGCCAAAGCTATCGCTGTCGGTGATCCGCGCGCGGCGGAACGAGGAGAAGAACCACAGGCGGTCGCGCACAAGCGGTCCGCCGAGCGTCGCCTCGTGCGTCTGGTTCAGGACGTCCTCCCGCTCCACCTCGTTCTCCACCTCGTACGGGTTGAGCCCTTCCCAGGTCGGCTTGTCGTAGTTCGTGCGCCAGCTGCCCGAGAACGCATTGCCACCGCTCTTGGTGATGACGTTGATGACGCCCCCCGAGAACCGCCCGTACTCGGCGGAGATTCCGGAGGTGAGCACCTGCGTCTCCTCGATTGCGTCGGCGACGTAGAGCGCGTTCGACGTGCCGAACAGGTTGTCGTTCGTGTCGACGCCGTCCACCAGGTAGACGTTGTCGTAAGCGAAGGAGCCGTTGATCGCGAGCTGCCCGGCGTTCGGCGTGTTGGTGTTCAGGCCGGGCTGAATCGCGGCGATGGCGAACGGTGTCCGACCCATCGGCAGGGCATTCACTTCGTCGCTCGCCATGTTCGAGGCCGTCTCCGTCGTGTGGACCTCCGCCGGGACGACGCCCATGACCTGGACCGTCTCGGTCACGCCGGCGGGCGCCATGACCGCGTTGACACCGACCTCGCCGCCGAGCGGGACGGTCGCAATCTCCTCCACGGCGCCGAAACCGGAAAACTCGAACACGACCGAGTAGCCCCCCGGCGGCAGCTGCGGCAACGCGTAGTTGCCGTTGATGTCGGTGACGGCGGTCCGTGTCCCCTGCAGGGACGGCGATCCGACCGTGACGGTGACGCCGGGTAACGAGAGCCCCTGCGAGTCGACCGCAGCGCCGCGGATGGTGCCGGTCTGGCGGCCCTGGCCGGCTGCATCGGCCGCCAACGCAAGGGCCAACGCAAGACCGATCCCAGATGCGATCATCCTTGTTGCCATTCCCGAACCCTCCTCCTCCGAAGCGAGCCTAGGCTCTCGGCCTCTGGGTGTCCCTCTGGCTCGCCGACTCACAAAGGCGCTCTATGGGTAGCTCAGCGTGGCTCGGCCCGATTCGCCGCCTCTGCGCCCGTACCGATCGCGGTCCAGAAGCGGCGCGTGGGCGTCCTGCGGACCTTCGCCGACCAGGAGGGCATTGCCCGTCAGGCCGCAGGCCTCGTCAATCAGAGCCGAGGTGGCCGGCCAGTGGGTATCGTCGAGCATGGCGTCGTGCAACGACGCCAGGATGCGCTCGAACACGGGCTACTCGCTCGTGTCCGGCAAGACCACACTGGTCATGCAGTTGCAATCATCGAGAACGAGTCGCCTGGTCGCATGTGTCGTAAACGGTCGTTTGCGATACATGCGGACGAGGGACGAGGACTGTTCGTAGCACGCCTCCCCACTTCGCGTACGCCTACGCGAGAGCGGTTGTCAAGAGTCGAGCGGCATTCGCCGACTGGATGAAGGCAAGTAGCACGGACGAAGACGAAGACGAAGAATAGGTCGGCATTGTGATGAGAACCCTCGTTCACGCAGCCGCCTGCTTGCGCCTCTCCTGCGCCAAGTCATACGCCGCCTGAAGACGCATCCAGTGATCCGCATTGCTCCACCCTATTTTTTCCAGCGCCAGCGCCATTCGTGGCGAGATTCCGAGACGTCCGTTGAGTAGCCGCGACAATGTGTTCCGCGCCACGTCGAGGCGCTGGGCACACTCCGTCACACTCCAGCCGACCTCTTCATCTTCCAGGATGTCTCGGATCATCTCGCCGGGATGTGGTGGGTCGTACATAGGCATGAATGCTTCCCCTAGTGGTAGTCGATCAGGTCCACGTCCACCGCTTCGCCATCGGCGAAGCCAAAGACGATTCTCCAGTTTCCCGAGACGCGCACACTCCAGAGGCCACGCCTGTCACCCTGCAACGGATGCAGCCGGTAGCCTGGTTGATCCAGGTCTGTCGGAGAAGACGCGACGGCTAGATCCGCCAGCACGCGCCGGATGCGCCGCACATGGACTGGGTTCAACCGGCGGCTGTCACCGCGCTCGAACAAGCGTCTCAATCCCGCGTGCGCTATCCGCACTGGCCCATTATTGAGTGCAACGCTTCGCGTTGCAAGTTGTTGGTCTGCGCCGCCCGCGAGCCGGAACACCAGCTTCGATGAGCAACAGACGACCACCAGGCCAGCGGCGAGCGCAGCCGGCTGGCCGGTCGAGTTTCCAGCCCACAAACACGTCGCCCTTCCTCAGGACGCGCACGCAGCTGCCGAGTCCAGAGCCGGTCTGCGCGTACGCCGGACGTGACGTCGTGGTAGGGGTGGGCCGCGTCGTCGATGCCCTTAGCCCGAGGGAAGGGCGTCACGCTGCAGGTCCAGCGACTTGGGAGGCATCCGACGTTGAGACGCTGGCGTCGCCGATCCGCCTGTCGCAAACGGTCGTTTGCGACACACGAGCGATGGCCGATGCGATGCAGGTGCCTACCCAAAAGGCGAAAAACATTTCGACCCGGCATTAATGGTCTGGGTGGTGGGAGCGGCACCACACCAACCGTTTTCACTCATGTTTTTCCAGAAAGACGGCTGCTGGGATAGCAACGCCCATCCGAAAAATGGCCGGGAGTAGCCGCCACACGCCTGGTGCGTCCACGGCGCCGCCGGGCCCTCACACACCTGGCGGCGGCTTTGTTCTGGATAGTCGTTTTCGCTCTTGGAGTTGGTCTCGTACACGCGACAGTTCGTTGCTCGTGACGAGCAACTTGAGAGGCTTGATGTCTTTGCTCTTATTGGCAATGAAGGCACGGTGGGTGTAGATCAACACATGACCCAAACCGTTCTCGAGGTCTTTTGCCTTGAAGTGGTGCGTCGACCAGTCAAAGAGACGCGGCTGAGTATCGTGAAGCGCTAGGACAGAAAGGGAGCGGTGTGGGACGCTGTTAAACCTGCAAATGCTCGCCCTGTCGAGTTCAAGGTCTGGAAATTGATCCGAAGGTTCTGACATTTTCCTCACAACGAGTGAATTCGCTCACGACTCCCAGACTCGCGTCTCCCTTGGCCGGTAGTTCTCACGCCGATCGCGCGTGGACAGCCTCACAAACCCAACTCAGATCGATGCCGGCCTTGAACAGCTGGCGGTAAAGTCTCGCTGCTGAACCCTTGTTGGTTCTCGCGAGGTGGACGATCTGGCCATGGACAGATCGCTCCAAAACTGCAGCATCTTGCCCGGATCGCTTCGCACAGATCAGCTTGTGGACAGCTGCTCGGATCTTGCCGCGCGCCTTGCGGCTGACACTCGGACAGCGACGGCCGTTCGTGACGTATCCAGTCACGACTCTCGGCACACGGGCCCCAGCGTTGCCGCATTTCTTGTGGCTCACGGCGAGGCCCACCTCCTTAAGTGCATTGATGACCGGGCCGATCGCGTTGTGAGAGCCGATCCCAGAAAGCGTCAGATCGTCTACGTAGGCTGATAGCCTCAGCCCATGCTCATTTGCAATTGTTTCGAGGCGCTTTGCTGCAGTTGCAAGGTGCAAGTTTGCAAGCCGGTCGCTCGTCGGCGCGCCCTGGGGAAGGTGTCCACGGCGCGTCGTCAGCCTGGTGAGTAGCCCAGCGAGACTCGGGCCCATACCCATCTGCCGGAAGAGCGTGTACACCATGGCGTTCGTGACTGCCGGGAAGAATCCTTTGACGTCCACCTGGGCCATGTGTGATTCATGCTGATGAATCGTGGCGTTCGTCATCGGAGAACGACCCTTGACGCAGCCGTGCATCCACTCAGGCAACGGCCGATTGACGAGAATTCGATCCCTGATGCGCCGTTGTACGGCCTTGAGATCACCCTTCGGGTTATCGATCGGCCTGTCCTTCCGGCCAGGCTTGGACTTCAAGAAGGGCTGGTACTGCGACTCATCTGGGTCAGTGGCGAGTCGCTGCAGTTCAGAGACAGGCACTCCGAGTTCCCTGGCCAGCCAGCGCTCGGAATGCCTCTCCCTAGTCGACACATCACACCTTCTTCTTCGCCAATGACAGCGTAGGTAAGGTGGGTTGACGTTCGGATGACACGAGAACACCGAGCAATGATCGCGCCAGCTCAGCTATCTGCTTCTGGTCGGCGTGTGCTTCGACTTCCTCAGGGCCAGATGAGAGCAACGTCAGGAGGTGCGGTGGCACGCCTAGGGCGACCGAGATCTCATCCAGGACTCTGAGGCTTGGTTGACGACGGCCAGCCTCAATTAACGAAAGGTGACTAGGGCCGATGCTGAGACGTTCCGTTAACTCGGCCTGGGTTAGGCCGTGTGCCGTTCGGACGATCTTGATTGCCTTTCCGTAGTTCATTGAATAAAAGCTCAAAAGCAGTTAAAAGGCCACCTTGCTCATCGTGTTTCCTTGTCGCTCTTCAGGAGTGTCTCGCAAACAACCCGACAGATCAGATCGATCGCCCGGTAAATATGCCGTGACGGCCGCTTGCCCGACCTGCGGTAGTTCTTGAGTTCCCGAAGTGCTTCGCAAAACCTCCTGTCGCGAGCCAGCTTCGACTCCCCAGACTGCAGCAACCGTGACAGGTTCGCAATTGCCTCGTCCAGCGCTTTGAACTTATTTCGATTCATATCGCTCCTCCAAAGTGGGGCCCAATGCCCCGCGCCCAGAGGGATGGGTCCACACGTTGAGGAGGAGTCGAAGTAGATGGCCTAGGCTGCAGTCTGGCAAAGCCAGACTACGCGCCCACTAAGGTTTTCAGGTCCAGCAGCTGGCGTCTCGCTGCATTACCAATTACCTGAGCGGTGTCGCTTGCGACCGACGGCGAACTTGCTACCGCAGCCGCAGTGGAGCCTTGCGGCGCCACCTTTAGGCCGACCTCGTCCTACTGACGAGGTCGCTCGTGTCCCCACCCGAATGCCCCGGGCCTTCGAGAAAGAGCTGTTCGAAATTCAAAGAGCTGCACCGTTTCGAAACGAAACGGTCACGAATGAATTATGACACGCGCCCCATGAATTGTCAATATTACTGACTTAAAGTCATTTAAAATGACTATTGGTAACCTCACAACCCGCGCCAAGAATGAGTACATCGAGCGCGAGGGGCGCTATGCTGCAGACGGCGGATGAGCATGAGCGTGGCGGTGATTCAGGGGGGGCTTTCGGCCTCGTCCGCTTTTGAGACGCGGCCGTAGCCGATGAGCATGTGTCGCAAACGGCCGTTTGCGACACACGGGTGATGGCGCCTTCCGGCAAGCACCTCCGTGTGTCGTATCCCGTATCTGATTCTATAGTCTTGCAGACGTCGAGCGAAAGAATCGACAGGGTGTCGCACGCGGTTCCGTCCCTCGCCTCTGGTACTCGCCCTGGAGGTGACACTCGATGCCGTGCGTCTCGAGGACGTGCTTGATGTGCGTGACCTGGGCGAGAACCGGCGCGCTGTAGACTCTCATGTATGAGCTCTCAAACGGCGTGGCTCGACGTCCACGTGTTGAGCCGCCCATCAGTCGAATCGGGCTGACAGGGGACAACCTGTTGAGGTTCCACACCTAGCTGAAGTCCACCCCGAAGAAGAGGACCGCAATGATGATCGCCGCCACGGCCAGCGGCGACACGAACTGGATGAAGAACCGCCACGTCCCATAGCTGAACCAACCAGGCTCTGTCCCATCCACGAGTTCCCGCTCGGTGTACTCGCGCGTCAGGAACCAGCCCGCCGCGATCGTGATCGCGAAGCCCCCGGTCGGCAGCATCCAGTTCGACACGAAGTGGTCGACCATGCCGAACCAGCTCGCCTTGCCGCCGAAGAGTATCTGGCCGAGCGCGCCGCCGAATTGGAGCTCGGTGATCGCGCCGACACCCCCGAACGACAACGCGGCGAGGACCGTGAAGGCGAACACCGCGCCGCCACACAGCAGCGTCGCCTTGGCGCGCGGCATGTGGTGTTCGTCGATCACGTAGGCGGCGACCACTTCCAGCAGCGACATCGTCGAGGTGAGCGCCGCGAGCGCCACCAGCACGTAGAAGAGTGGCCCCAGGAATGCCCCGAACGGGACCTCGGTGAAGAACAGCTGCGGCAGCGAGATGAAGAGCATCCCCACAGTGCCGGTGCCGCTGATCTGCTCGTCCATCCCCGGCACACTGAAGATCACCGAGAACATGATCACCGTGGCCACGAGTGCGATCAGCGTATCGAGCACGACGATGATCGCCGAGGCTTTCACGATCGACTGATGCTTCGCGATGTATGAGCCGTATGTCACCATCGCGCCCATACCGAGCGAGAGCGTGAAGAACGCGTGGCCCAGCGCCTCGAGAACGCTCCCTCCATCCAACTCGCCGAAGCTCGGCCGGAAGATGAATCCGAGCGCCTCGCCGGCCCCGGCCATCCCCAAGGCGGAGACGAGCAGCAAGACGAGGATCCCGAAGAGGATCGGCAGGAAGACACGCGCGATGCGCTCGATGCCCTTTTGGACGCCGAAGTAGACGACCGAGACCGTGGCGATGCTGAACCCGAGAGACAATCCAAGCTGCAGGCCGCCATTGGCCGACTGCTCACCGAACAGCTCGCCCATCGAGGCGCCCGCCGGGAATCCACCGACCAGCCAGCCCGCGGACGTGGCGAAGTAGAAGAGCGACCAGCCCGCGATCACCGTGTAGTAGCTGAGCAGCAGAAAGCCGCAGAGCACGCCCCAGAGGCCAACGATGCCCCACGCCGGCCCGATGGCCTCCTTGAGCGCCCCGACCACGCTCTTCTGCGTCGACCGCCCGATCAGTAGTTCGGCCATCATGATGGGCAGGCCCACGGCGGCGATGCACACGAGGTACACGAGGACGAAGGCCCCGCCGTTGTTCTCCCACGTGATGAACGGGAACTTCCACAGGTTGCCGAGGCCGATCGCGCTCCCGGTCGCGGCGAGAATGAAGCCGGTGTTCGAACGCCAATGGCCCCGCGGCTCTGACATGTGTCGTGCTCCTATCGATGGCGGGGTCTGGGGGGCAATGGGCGTTGTTGCACGAATCGTCACTGGCCCGCACGATGCCCACCGACAGGATCCTCACCTGCCGATGCGGTATGACACTGGTCGGCCGAGGGCGGTCATCCGATTGAGGATCTCACAGCCAAGGACGACCTCACTCCCCTGCCCGGCTGGACTCCGGGCGCGAAGGCCATCTCCGATGATGGACTTGTATCGGAAGAACGTGTTCTCCACCCGGCCCTGACGATGGTACCCTGACGCCTTCTTCCACTGGCGCCGGCCGAGCTGCTTCACCAACGTGATCGTTCGATCCCGCGCGGGCGACCGCGGGCCGTGCCCAGAGACGTTCGCCGTCCTGGCCGGTGGGATGACGACCGTCGCACCCCGCGCCCCTGCCGTTTCGTAAACGGCGACCGTGTCATAGGCGGCGTCAGCGGTGACGCGCACGAGATGGCCATCGACCGCGTTGAGCAGATCGAGGGCGGTGGTCGCATCATCATCCGTTGCCTCGGTCAGCGTGTGGACACGGATCACGCCGGACTGATCAACGCCAAGGTGGAGCTTCCGCCAGCAGGAGGTCCTTCATGCGCGAGACAGCGTAGGCCAGACGTCAGGCGCCACGCAACGTTGCCTCAATCCTGGATTCAGCGAGAGAATTGGGAATTCGAGACGCACAGGAGCCTCGACCGACCAGGATCTTGCCCACGTCTTCGGATCCGTCATCGTGTATTCGTAGCGCAGCGTGTTCTCGTCGATGACCGAGAAGCGTTCGACGAGCTGCAAGGCGTCGGTCGATCCCTGGAAGCCGGTGGCGGGAGTCTTGTCGTTGAAATTGATGGTCTCCACGACGAGCGTGTTGCCCTCCCAGTGGCCAAGCGAGTCCCCATCCCAGTGACGGATGTGCGGCGGGAGATGCGACGTCGCGCTCAAAGGAATGATGCGGACGTCGTTGTTCGACTGATGAACGATGGTCACGTATCCCGGACTCTGGAAGAGCTGGATCTCCGTGCTCACACCCGCTGCCGTCGCTTCCGTGGATCCAGGGTTACCGCCACGGATAAGTGGCGTGGCGCCGAGTCCTACGAGGCAACGCGTATACGTACTCCGAAAGATCTGGACACCGGTTTCGTGATTGCGCTGTTTGGCCAGGGCGATCGCATCGGCCTGTCGCTTTTGTGCTTCCGCCGTCATGGGCGGTACCCGTCCATCCGGCGGATCGACAATCAGTCCCGTGCGCAAGTTCGGTCGAACCGGGCTTTGCCACGCCTCCATCCCGAACTCCTTCCAGTCGTAGTGAACAACGGCCGGGTCAGCGCTCACGTCGGCGTCGGCCGCTGAGCGGAACGCGCCGATGGCTTCCTCCACCGTATAGAGCGGCTTGGCAATCCCCTCGGGGCGCTGCAGGGGCGTGTAAGTGGCGGTGATGTAGTACCCGCGCAAGTCTGGATCGCCCCACGGCGTTCGTGGCGGGCTGGCGGCGACGGGTTTGGCCGGGTCGTACACCCGCTTGGCCACCCTCGCCATGGCCTCGGCGTACTCCGCTTCCCAAACCTTTGCAGCCTCCTCTTCTGAGATCGGCGAAGTCCGGCGCGCCGCCTCTCGAATCTCTTCTCGGGACGGGGCCTGACCGGCGACAAGGACCGGCGCCCACAATAGGGCCACTATCACGAGGGGTACAGCACTCCACGGGACCAGAACTCGTGTACGCATCCTGAAACCCTCCATTGCTCCTGTCCAGCTGATCTACCTGGGTTCCATTTGGCCGCCCGGATCAGCACCCTAGATACACCATACACGAAATACACCGACCCCTTTCCTCGCACAGAAGACCCAATGAGACCGTTCTGGGCTTTTGCTAAGAGAGACTTATGAGCGAATGGCCGCGTGATGCGACGTCTGTAAATTCTCCCGCTTCCGTCGCTGCAGCGTGCGTAATCGCTGGAAGTATAGCGGTTAGGGTCGCGGAGGCGCGATCACTCCTGAGTGACGGCCTAGCGTTTAGGAATCCCAGCTCCGGCCGCCCCCGGCGGCCCCTCCTGGCGGATAGCTAAACACTTCGCGACTAGTCAGGACCTATCGGCCGCGAACGAGCCCGAAACGGACGTGTTGTCGCTCAGTCCGTCGGCACCAGCCGCCGCAGTTCCTCGAACCAGTTCTGGACGACGATGATCTGCGCTTGGTCCGCGTCCTCGGCGCCTCCGGCTGCTTTGAGCATCAGGAACCGCTGACCGTCAGCCGACACGTCGTAGTCTCGACCGGCTCCCACCGAAGGATAGTCGTTGCCCTCGAATACCACCGCTGGAGTCCCGGGCGTGAAGCTCGGCTCCATCTGCACCGGCACGGTCACGCTGCCGTCCCCTTGGCGACGATAGAACAACTCGCTTCCGTCGGACGCCCAGAGCGGTTTCGTGCCGCCGCTGGTCGAGATCTACCACTGTCCACCGTCCACATTGGGAAACGGCCGGACGTAGACTTCATACCGGCCGGACTGGTCGGACTGGTAGGCCAGCCAGCGGCCGTCGGGGGAGAGCTCCCCATTCCATTCCTCAAACTGGGTGGCCGCCAGCGTTTCGACGCCGCGGTCCCCGGCCCTCGACAGCACGCGCACGTCCTGCCCGGTTCCGCCCTCCGTCTCACTGATCACCAGCGACTCCCCGTCAGGGGAGAACGAATGGCCAAACTGATTACTGGCGCTCTCCGTCAGGCGCTCGACCGCCGCGGTGCCATCAGCCGCTTTCCAATGCAAGTTGAGCGGCGCGCCGGAGCTGAACACGACCCGTGTGCTGTCCCGCGCCCAGACGGGGAATCGATTGAAACCGGGTTCGAAGGTGAGCCGGGTCAACGTCTCGCGCCGCAAGTCCCAGATCCAGATGTCGTCCTCCTGGTCCCACAGGTCCAGCGCGACGCGCGTGCCATCCGGCGAGAGACGCGGATAGTTATAGGCCCGCGCGGGCGCACCCAACGGCTCTTCCTGCCCCTGGCGGTCCACCCAGACGAGTGTCCGCTGAGCACCGGCGCCGCCAAGGCTGAGGGCGCCCGACACATACACCAGCGAGCCGCTGGCCGCGACGCTGAACTGCATGACGCCCGCCGACGCGACAGCTATACCCGCCACATCTTCGACCAGTGGCACCGCGCCACCCCTGACTTGACGTGTCTCTGGATCGAACGGCACCGCCAGCAGCACGTTGTTCAGCCCGTACACCAGATGCCCCGTGGGGAGATAGCGGGCGTCACGCCCGCCGTCGATCAGCACGACGCGCTCGTTGGTCGCCAGTGACTGCACGACAATCTGGGCCTGGTCCCACGATGTCACCCCGGCGGGTCGCCACGTAAAGAGCACCCACTCCCCACCCGGCAGCAGCTGCGGGCCGTGCGCAAATTCCCCGTCCTCGACGGGAATCACCCGTTCGGGGGCGCCCCCCGTGCCGGGCACGCGCCAAATCCCCTCTTCTCCCTGGCCGTAGAGGATCATGTCGTCCGCGCCCCAACTGGCGCCCCACGTCGTAGCGGCCTCGGCCACCGCGACCGGCGCCCCGCCGCTCACCGACACTCGCTTGAGCTGGCCATCCGCCCAGAACCCGATCTGCTGGCCGTCGGGGGAGAAGAAGGGGTCTACTGCGCCGAGAGTGCCGGGGATCGGCTGGGTCTCCAATTGATCCAACGGGCGGAGCACGAGGCCGGTGAGGACGGTATAGGCGACATGTGTCCCGGTCGGCGACAGGGCCAGGACACGGACGGCGTTAAAGAACGCGTCCCCTGCGGCCAGTGGAATCGGGAAGCGCGTAACGGGCACAGGCGGCTCTTGCGCTGGCCGCATCAGCGCCCACATGGCGAGGCCGATGACCATGGCCGTCAGCAGTGCCACGGGAACCGGGCGCCGCCACACGGCAGGCTGAGTCATTGCGACCGATTCCGTCGCCTGCGACCCGCCCGTCTCGAACGCGCCCTCCAGCGCCAGGCGCACTGCACCGATGTCGGGCACTCGTTCTTTCAGAGGCTTCCGCAGGCACAGACGCAACGTCTGGCGCACATGGCTGGGAACCACGGCGGGAAGCACGTCGAAGTCCGGCTCTCGCTGCAAGACCTTCGAGAGCGTCATCGACACGTCCTCGTCCTCGAACGCGCGACGGCCCGACAACATCTCAAACAACACGGCACCGAACGCCCAGATGTCCGCGCGCCTATCAACAGGCTTGCCACGTGCCTGCTCAGGCGACATGTAGGCCGCCGTGCCGAGGATCATTCCCGCCTGCGTCATGGCCGGTGTCGTGATCGTCGGTGCTTGTGACATCCCCGGCGACATCGCGCCCGTCGGCTCCAACGCCTTCGCCAACCCGAAGTCCAACACCTTCACGACCCCGTCCGGGCGCAGCTTGATGTTCGCGGGCTTCAGATCGCGGTGGATGATGCCTTGTTCGTGGGCGGCTTCGAGGGCCTCGGCAATCTGCTTGGCGATGGGCAGCGCCTCGTCCACCGGGATCGCACCCTGCGCGATGCGGTCGGCCAGCGTCGGCCCCTCGACCAGCTCCATGACGAGGGCCTTGGTCTGGTCGGCCTCTTCCAGGCCGTAGATGGCCGCGATGTTCGGATGATTGAGTGACGCGAGGACTTCGGCTTCGCGTTGGAAACGAGCCAGACGTTCAGGGTCAGCGGCGACGTGCGACGGCAGCACCTTCACCGCCACGTCGCGCTTCAGCTTCGTGTCAGTGGCCCGATACACCTCCCCCATGCCGCCCTCGCCGATCTGGGCGGTGATCGCATACGGGCCGAGGCGGGTGCCGGACGCTAGGGCCATCGGAGTTGGGCCTGATTATAGAGGCGGTTTCAGAACCTCGTCGCGGGTGACCGCGGACGGGGCCGCGTAGTGTCTTTGGGCTCTAGGCTCTAGGCCATAAGCTCTGCCCAAAGCCCAGAGACTAGAGGCCAGAGACCGTGACGTTACCCGGCCGTGAGGTAGTTGTGAGTTTCGGTGTAGGTGACCTCTGGCGGCCCAGGCATCCCTGCTTCCGCCGAGTACGGGCCGATCTGTTCCTTGGCGAACCGCTCGTACTGCTCCTTGGTCTTCCAGACATCGACGACACGGAACCCGCCGCTGGTCGCAACCGCCCAGTGGAACAGCAAGCCCGGTGGCCCCTTGCCTCCGTGGCTGAAGCTCATCTTCTTGATGACCTGCTCGTACTGGGCAAGCGTTGCGCCCTTGAAGCTCATCTCGACTGCTACTGCCATCTCATCTCCTCCTTAAGAGCGTCCCCACGGGAAATTAAACGCTCGCTGCGTGAGTGTCGTATCAGTGGCGCGGTACACCTCGCCGGTGCGTTCAACCGGTCGATGCAACATGCACTCGAAATGGGAGGTGTCATGGTGCGACGACGAGGGCCGCGGCTGACGGCCGCCGAGAAGACGGAGGTGTGGCGCCGCTGGCGGCGGGGCGAAACGTTGAAGGCCATCGGCCGTGCGCTGAGCCGCGCGGGGAAGGTAGTGCGGTATGAAGTCGTCCGGACGGGGGGCATCCCGCCGCCGGGGCGCCAGCGGGCGCGGCAGGCGCTGACGCTGACCGAGCGCGAGGCGATTTCCCGGGGCTTGGCCTGCGGCGCGTCCCTGCGGCAGATCAGTCGCGGAGTGGGCCGAGCCGCCTCGACGGTGAGTCGGGAAGTGCGGCGCCACGGCGGGCGGCGCCGGTATCGGGCCACGATGGCCGACGACCAGGCGTGGGCCCGCGGCCGGCGCCCCAAGCGGTGTCGGTTGGCGACGCACCCCGCCCTCCGGGATGTGGTGGCGGCGCAGCTTGCGCACAAGTGGTCGCCCCAGCAGATCGCCGGCTGGCTGCGCCGGGCGTATGCTGACGATCCGAGCATGTGCGTCTCGCACGAAACGATCTATCGCAGCCTGTTTGTGCAAAGTCGCGGGGTGCTCAAACGGGTGTTGCAGGCGCAGTTGCGGCGTCGGCGCACGGTGCGGCGCCCGCGGACGCGGGGGACCCAGACGGGGGGCTATATCGTGGGCGCCGTCTCGATTCGCGAGCGCCCGGCGACGGTGGAGGATCGCGCGGTCCCGGGTCACTGGGAAGGGGACCTGTTGGTGGGGGCGCGGCGGTCCTCGGTGGCGACGCTGGTCGAGCGGCGCTCGCGCTACGTGTGCCTCGTCCGGATCACCGGGCGCGAGACGCAGACGGTAGTGCAGGCGCTCACGCAGCAGGTCCAGCGGTTGCCCGAGGGCCTCATGGCCACGCTCACGTGGGATCGCGGCTTGGAACTTGCGGCCCATCACGCGTTCTCGATCGCGACAGGCGTGCAGGTCTATTTCTGTGATCCGTATAGTCCGTGGCAACGGGGGACCAACGAGAATACCAACGGCCTGCTGCAACAATACTTTCCGAAGGGGACACCCCTCTCGGGCTATACACAAGTCCAGCTTGATGCGATCGCGCGCGAGCTCAACACCCGACCGCGGAAGACGCTCGACTATCGGACCCCGGCAGAAGTACTTGCGGAAACCGTTGCATCGACCGGTTGAATCGGCAGGCAAGTGTAGACCGAAGGGAGGCGGCCGGACCCCTGGTTGACCACTACCTGCCACGCCTCATGCCCGGTTGCCGATCTGACAAAGTAGTACTAGAACCGGTTTCACAACCTCCAGGCGGGTCCTGACCGCGGACAGCCCCATTCGTGCTCGGCGCCGCCGGCCTGCCGCGACATCAACCCGAAAACGGCTTTAGCTACCGGGGGCGGTACCGCAGCATCACGTTGCTGATGATGGCGATCGGGCGTCCCGGCGCGGTGAAGTTATCCGTGCCATCGATGCGGATGACCGCAAGCTTCTCGCCGAGAATGCTGACGGTCTTCTCGGCCGCGGGAATGGTGACGGTAATCGATTCGGTGCCGGTTGGAGCGACCGCCTTCACGCCGCCAGGCCCAGCCCCCCCGGACACGACGTCCACGAGGTCGGCGGCGGTCCGGAACTCGTTCTGCACCACGGCTCGGGTCAGGAGCGTGTTGTCCGCCGTCAGGACACCGATCGTCGCGGTGTAGTGCCGATAGGCGCGATTGGTCTTGATCAGTTCATCGGAATACGTGTGCCGGTTGTGCAGATCGAACGTCAGCGTCACGTCACCTGTGTGCGGCGGCAGCTCGATAGTGACGCCTTCCGCGGCATCACGACCCGTGAGCACGTCACAGAACGAACGCGGAGTCTGCACGCCGTCCCCGAGCAGCCACGGACAGTCGACCATCGCCGGTTCGGTCCTCGCACTCTGGGCTTCCGTCTGCGCCGGACCCCACAGTCCGATCCACAACCCGATCCACAGCCCGATCCACAACAGCCCAGCCCGTGGGCGTGATAGTCGCGTGCGCATGGTCAATCGTTCACGCAGGTCAGGCCGGCCTCGACCGGCACGTCCGAAGGCGAACCGCCACGGTGCTTAATCAGCTCCAGGAACTCCATGCGGGTCCTCGCGTTCTCTCGAAACACACCGAGCATGGCGCTCGTCACGGCGCACGAGTTCTGTTTCTCCACGCCGCGCATCGACATGCACAGATGCATGCCTTCGCAGACGACCGCCACGCCAAGCGGGTTGACCTGGTCGAGAATGGTCTGGGCGATCTGGTTGGTCATCCGCTCCTGAATCTGGAGCCGGCGCGCAAACGCATCGACCAGCCGCGGAATCTTGCTCAGGCCGACGACGTGGCGTCGCGGGATGTAGGCCACGTGGCATTTACCGAAGAACGGCAGCAGGTGGTGCTCGCAGAGACTGTAGAAGTCGATGTCCCTGACCACCACCATCTCGCTGTAGTCGACCGTGAACAGCGCGCCGTTCAGGATGCCATCGATGTCGGCGTCGTAGCCGCCCGTCATGAACTTGAGCGCCTTCTCGACGCGCTCAGGCGTGCGGACGAGACCCTCGCGGCTGGGATTCTCTCCCAGTTCCGCGAGCAGCTGTCTGATCAGATCCTCCACGTACGTATTCTACATGGCGGGGTTCAGCGGGCCCCCGAGAGCAGGGCGCCCGCGCCGGGGACCTGTGTCGCAAGGCCGAGCTTCCTCAGTATCTGGTAGGTCGTACAGACCGCGGCGGACACGACCGGCAGCCCGCACTCCTGCTCCACGACGGGAATCGCGGCCAGCGACGGCATCTGCACGCAGGAGGAGAGGACGACCGCGTCGGCACCGTCGAGCTTCAGACGCCTGTAGATCTCGACCAACGCCATGGGATCGCGGCGGCCCACTTCCACGTTGTCCGGAATCTCCAGCGCGATCGCGTCGACAACTTCGATCCCTTCGGCCTCGATGTACTCCAAGACGATCTGTGTCAACGGCTTGAGATACGGCGCCACCATCACGATCTTCCGCGCGTTCAATGTCTTGAGCCCGTCGACCAGCGCACCCGCACTCGTCACGACCGGTGTGGGCGCGCCCTCCCGGATCGTCACCTCGTGAAGCCGCCGTTCGGACTGGCAGTGATAGCCCTTCCCCATACACATGATGGCGACGAGGCACGCGTACCCCATGACATCCACCCTGGCGTCGGTGAGCTCGGCGGCGCACCGATCGGATTCGACGTCCATCGATGCCAGATCCTCCCGCGTGACCTTCTTCATCCGCATGCGGCTGGAATGAAAGGTAAAACGCTCCGGTGCCACGGCCTCCCGCGCCCGGAACATCGCGGGGATTTCCGTCTCCATCGTCGTGTTCGAACTCGGGACGATCTGCCCGATGCGGTATTGGCGCGCTGCCATTGATGTCATGTATGTCAGGGGCGGAAAGTCACGAGGTTGCCCTACCCCTCATGCGCGAATCGGTGCTTCCTCTCGCCACAGGCCGAGCGCCTGCTGCGCGGGACGGTCCGAGAAGCTGAACACCACCGCCTCCTGATCCGCCTCGTGTGCGACCGGATACCACGATGGCGCGACAAAGATGTCGCGCGGTCCCCAGTCGAACTGCTGATCCCCAACACGTGTTCGGCCCGTTCCCTCCACGACCGAATAGACGGTCGCGTCGGTGGCCCGGTGCGGCTCTCCACGAAACCCGCGGGGCAGCAGTTGTAGAAATGCGCCGATCGTCGGCAGCGGATAGCCGCCGGTGGTGGGATTGACGTAGCGCATCTTCACGCCGTGGCAGGCATGAACGGGACCGTCCCGGTACAACCGCTCGAGCGCCTCGCGGCTCCTCGAGTACGGGTAGTTGAACACCGGCGACGACGGCCTCGCCGGCGCGTAATCGACCGGAAGCATGTTCGCGCCATAACGCGACTGCGCGTCACCCTCCGGGATCGTGTTGGGCTGCATCTCGTCAGGATGGCGCTCGGCGAAGCTCGTATCGAAGAGGTTGACGATCGGCACGTCCAACCCGTCCAGCCAGACGACCGGCCCGTCGCCCGGGTTGCCATGATCGTGGTACGTCCATGACGGTGTGAGAATGAAATCGCCCGGACGCATCGTCGTCCGCTCTCCCTCGACGGCCGTATAAGCACCCGAACCTTCGATGACAAAACGAAGTGCCGAGGCGGCATGACGATGGCACGGCGCGACCTCTCCGGGGAGGATCATTTGCACCCCGCTGTACAGGCTCTGCGTGATCCGCGACTGACCTCGAACGCCTGGGTTCTCCAGCACGAGCACGCGGCGCTCGGCCTCGGCGGCCGTGAGGAGGTCGCCGGCCTCCATCAGGAGCAGGCGTACCTCGTCATAGCGCCAGCACGCCGGCACCGTCTCCGGCGTCGGCGTCGGCGGAATGATCTTCGCCATCACTTCCCAGAGCGGCGCGGTGTGCCTGCGATCGAGCCGGCGGTAGAACTCCCTGCGCTCGGGCGACAGCTCTGGCTTCTTGTAGTACTCGACGGCGGCGCCGGTAAATTCCATCGATCCTCCTACGACACCGCAGGCGTCGAGGCGCTCGTCGCCGCGACGCTGTCCGCGTCCGCCGCGCGCACACGGACGTCCATGCTGCCGATCCGTTCGATCGAGGCGCTCACTTCGTCGCCAGGCTGAATCGGACTCACGCCTTCCGGCGTACCGGTGAAGATGACGTCGCCGGGATACAACGTGTAGAACGATGATGCGAGCTCGATCAGTTCCGGTACACCGAGGATGAGATAGCGCGTGTTCGACTTCTGCCGGAGCGCCCCATTCACCGTAATCTGCAAATCGAGGACGCCCGGATCCGGGATGTCGTCAGCCGTCACGAGCCACGGTCCGAGCACGCTGTAGCTGTCCGGCGACTTGCGAAAGCTCCGGTCTTCCGAACCGCGAATCGAAACGTCGAGCCCGATGCAGTAACCGGCCACATGGCCGAGCGCCTCGGCGCGAGCGACGTGACGGCCGGCACGGCCGATTACGACCGCCAGCTCCACCTCGTGGTCCGTTCGGCGGTCGAGCTTGCACGCAGCGATGCCTTCGCCCGCACCGGCCAGTGAACTCGTGGCCTTCAGGAACAGTCCGGCACTCTGAATGGTCACCGTATGGGCGGGGTTGCCGGCATGGATCTGACTGTCGCCCTTCACCTCGTCCAGATGCTTCTGGTAGTTCACCGGCGCCGCGATGATCTTCCCCGGGTTGGCCACCGGGCTCAACAGTTTCACGCTCGCCAGTGGAACGGCCGGCGCGCCCGGAAGGATCGTTGTGGCTCGCGCCACCACCTTCCCAAGGTCGGCCATCAGAAGGTCGTGCGTGGGGAACGGGTACCGGTACGCGGGCAGCACGTCGAGCGCCGCCGTGATATCCCTGACGGTCTCGTGTTCCACGGCACCCAGGCGATCGTTGTCGAACCGGCAGAGACGCATAGTTACTGAATACTATCAGAGCCAGATCCGGCGACGGCGCAACAGGTGAGTGTCTTCTTCATCTAACGCTTGTCCACGACGACATCACCGCCCTTGATGACCACCGTGGCGTTCAAGAAGTTCCAGTAACCCTCCAGTGGATCGCCGTCGAGAATCACGATATCCGCCAGCTTTCCCGGTTGCAGCGTTCCAAGATCGCCGCTCTTCTCGATAAACGCGGCCGTGTTGGGCCCCATCAGCTTGATCATGTCCTGCGGCGAGAACATCAGGTTGAGGGCTCGCAGCTCGTGCTCGAGCCCCGCCCTCGGGTGATACCCGGTGTCGGTGCCGTACCCGTAGATCACGCCGGCATCCCAGAGCGTGCGCGCGTTCACCGCCTTCTCGCCCGCTTCCCTGCCTCTGCCACCCTGGTAGTTGTTGATGCCGGTGGGCCATGGTTTCCCGTCTCGAAACGTGGGGACATTCTCGTCGTTGAACACCCCGAAGACCGGAACACCAAAGCCGATCGTCGACAACACTTCAATCCCCGCGTCTCTCACCACGCGGGCCTCGGCGTCGGTGAGCCAGTCGTTATGTGGTGTGTGCACGAGCTTTCGTGCGCCAGCCTTGACGGCCGCGAGCATCGTCGCCGGGCTGGTTGCATGCACCATGACATCCAGACCGTGCTCTCGCGCCTCGTCGGTGATAGCCGCAAGGATGGTTGCCTGCTGGGTATCATCAAGCCTCGCTTTGATAATCTCCACTCCGGCCTGGGCGAGCATCTCCACCTGCGCCCGCGCCTCTTCCGCTGTCTTGAAGCTGCTTAGGTCGGCCCGCCCGGACGTGATGATGCGCGGCCCCTCGATCTCGCCCTTCTCAATCAGTTCCTTGAGCTGAATGATCCCGGGCACCGGGCCCCCTCCCGACATCAGGGTCGTGTAGCCTGCCTCGAGAAACTCCTGCATGCGGGCCGCGGCCTGCTCCGTGAACCACTGGTCTGCGTTTCCACGGATGATGTGGCGGTGGGCATCGATGAATCCGGGCATCGCGGTCATGCCCTGCGCATCGATGGTCGGCGCTCCTCCGGCGTCGACAGCCCCTGCCTCTACGGCGGCGATTCGCCCGCCACGAACGACGATGGAGCCCTGCTCGATCAGCTCGCCGTTACCGACGATGATGCGCGCGTTGGTGATGATCAGATCCTGCGCTGACAGATTCTCAGCGACGCTTACGTGAACGACACACGCGAGGAACGCAACGGTAAGTCGTCTGCTCATTCGCCTGATCCTCTGCTTGACAGGTGATGGATAGCCGCCTCAGCCATGGAGCGGATCCTCCAGGTGGCGCAGGGATTATACCCGTGTCAAATGACGCGCTGTTTCCGCAGGGTGTCCACCGCCTCGGCGTCGAACCCGAGCGAGGCCAGCACGTCTGAGACGTGCGCACCGAGCGGGGGGCCGACCCACGCGGTGCGTCCGGGTGTCTCGCTGAGACGGGGCACGATGCCTGGAAGATCGACGGCCTGGCCGTCCGGCAGCACGACCGGTTCGATCATGCCCCGCTCCCGATAGTGGGCATCCGAATGGATGTCGGCCGCTGTATAGATCTTGCCGACCGGAACCTCCATGGCCTCAAGCGCCGACAGCACCGCCTCCAGTGAATGACCGGATGTCCAGTCCGAAATGGCGGCGTCGATCAGGTCGTTCTTCTGCACCCGGCCGTCGTTGTGCGCCAGCGCCGGATCGTCCGCAAGGTCCCCTCGGCCGATCGCGTGCATCAGCCGCTTGAAGATGCCGTCGCTGTTGCCGCCAATCACAACGTAGCTGCCGTCCCCGCACGTATAGGTGCTCGAGGGCGATATGCCGGGAAGGCTGGCGCCCGAGCGCTCTCGTACGAACCCGAACTGGGAGTACTCGGGAACGAGGCTCTCCATCACCGCAAAGACCGACTGTAGAGCGCCGCATCGACCACCTGGCCCTTGCCGCCGTTGACATTCCGGTGGTGCAACGCCATGAGTGCGCCGACCACGGCGTAGAGCGCCGCGAGCGTATCGCCCAGGCTGACCCCGACGCGGACCGGCGCGCGATCGCGATATCCGGTGACGTAGCGCAAGCCGCCGATCGCTTCCGCGATGGCTGCGAATCCCGGGCGGTCGCGATAGGGCCCGCTCTGCCCGTACCCGGAGATGCGGACAAGGATCAGCCGCGGATTGATCTTGGAGAGATCCTCCCAGCCAAGCCCCCACCCCTCGAGCGTGCCCGGCCGGAAGTTCTCGACGACCACATCCGCCTTCTCGACCAGCGCGCGAACAATCCGCCGTCCTTGCTCCGACTTGAGATTCAGCGTGACCGATTTCTTGTTTCGGCTGAGCGAGTACCACCAGAGCGACGTGCCGTTGTGCAGCTTGCGCCATCTCCGGAGCGGATCGCCGTCTCCAGGCGCTTCAACCTTGATCACCTCGGCGCCGAACTGCGCAAACAGGCTCGCCGCGTACGGCCCGGCGATAAGACCGCCAAGCTCGATTACCCTGACGCCCTGCAGCGGCGTCTGTGTCGCGCTGATCGACATCTCCTCAACCCTCCGCTCCGGGACGACATGGTAGTCTGTGGCGCCCATGCGATATGTCACGTTTTCGACACCGGGCGACGCCGCGCCGCGCCTCGGCGTCATGCATGGCGACACGGTGGTGGACATCCGCTCGCTCGCGGCCGTGGCCGGCACGCCGCCGCTGCCGGCCAGCCTGCTGGAATTGATCCATCAGGGTCCCGCCGCGTGGCGGCAGGTCTCGGAGTTCCTCGAAGCGGAACTGTCCGCGGGCCCCCGACACGGGAAGACCCACCCTCTGGGCGAGACCCGGCTCCATGCGCCGATTCCGCGGCCGTCGAAGAACGTTTTCTGCGTCGGCCGGAACTTCCGCAGCCACATTGAAGAGGGTGCACGCGCACGCGGCACGGCGGCGAAGCTTCCCGAGGCCCCGGTGTTCTTCACCAAGCCGCCGACGTCGGTGATCGGCCCCTATGACGATATCCCGTGGGATCGCTCGGTCACGCAGCAGGTCGACTGGGAAGTGGAGCTGGGCGTCGTCCTGGGCGTCGGCGGCCGGAACATCCCTCGCCGGGCCGCGCTCGAACAGGTCTTCGGCTACACGGTCGTCAACGACGTATCAGCGCGCGACCTGCAGAAAAGCCACTCTCAGTTCTTCAAGGGTAAAAGCCTCGACGGCTTCTGCCCGATGGGACCGTGCGTCGTCACGGCCGACCAGTTCGGCAATCCGCATGCAGCGCCGCTCACGCTCCGAGTCAACGGCGTCGTCAAGCAGAGCGGAAACACGCGCGACATGATCTTTCCGATCGACAGGCTGATCGAATCACTGTCGCAGGGACTGACGCTGGAGGCCGGCGACATCATCGCCACGGGCACGCCGGACGGGGTCGGCTTCGCGCGCACACCTCCAGAGTTCCTGCAGGACGGGGACGTCATGGAGACCGACGTCGAGGGAATCGGCACGATGCGCAATCGCGTCGTGGCGCAGATATAACTTTGGGAGCCAATTCATGGGTCTACTGCAGGATCTAAGCGGACAGGCTGCGTTCATCAATGCGGAGGTGATTCCCTGGGTGTTGCGTCTGGTGATGGCCGGCCTCGGGCTGTCGCTGACCGTGACGGATTTCAAGCGGGTCGTCGTATTCCCGACGGCCGCGGCCATCGGCCTCGTCGCGCAGCTCATCGGACTGCCGTTGATCGCGTTCGCCCTGGCCGCGCTGTTCGACGTCCCGCCGTTCATCGCCGTCGGCCTGGTGATTGTGGCAGCATGTCCGAGCGGAGTCACGTCAAATGCGTACTCGTTCGCTGCGCGGGCGGACGTTCCACTGTGCGTGACACTCTCGGCCATCACGAGCGTGGTCACGGTCTTCACGATTCCGTTCCTGATCAATCTCGCGTTGCAGACGTTCGGCGACGAAGGGCAGCTGGGGGCGCTCCCGGTGCTTCCCATGCTCGTCGGCTTGATGTCGTTCACCCTGGTGCCTCTCGCCATCGGGATGTTGGTTCGCGCCAGGTTTACGGCGTTCGCCGTGCGGCTGGTGGAGCCCATCCGCCAGGCGGTGCTCTATCTCATGGCTGTCGTGCTGCTTCTGGGAGTCGTGTCCAGCTACGAGGAATTGATCGAGAACGTGGCGACGGCTGGCTCGCTGGTCATCGCGTTGAACCTGGTGACGATGGGCCTTGGGTACGGGGTGGCAAGGCTATTCCGCCTGCCGATCGAACAGGTTGTCACCATTACGTTCGAAGTGGGCGTCCAGAATCTCGCCCTTTCGTTCGCCATCACGTTCAATATGTTGCAGCGTCCAGACCTGGCCATTGCCGGCTTGATCTATGCCGTAGTCATGCCCGGGACGGCGCTTGCGTTCGTGTCGGTCGGACGCCGGCTCATCAACGCGCAAGGGCGAGCGTCAGCCGCTGTCGATGCCGGCGCCACGCGTTAGTGCCGCGAAACCGTCGGCGAAGAGGGAAACATGATGGACTACAGACTTGTCGAGGAGCAGCTCACGACGCAGCTGTCGTTGGAACACAGGCCGGTCGCCGTGGCGTGCCTGACGCAGGCGCCGGCTGGAATCGAGAAGTTCGAGGGTGTGCAACCCTCCGGCTGCAGCTTCTGGACACTGGCGTCAGGCGGACGGACGTTCTACACGGTGGCGGCCGATCACTACAACTGCCCGATCGGTTCCTACACCCACAACATGCCCTTGCCCTCCGACCGCGCACACGAGCTCGACGACACGCTCGGGTTCATGACGGGTATCGGGTACCTGCGCATGGAAGAGGTGCCTCGGATCCCGCGACTGCCGGACACGCCGGCGCTCGTGCTGTACGCGCCGCTGGCCGAGACGCCGGTCGACCCGGACGTCGTGCTGTTCTGGGGGCCGCCCGGGAAGGTAATGCTGCTGCAGGAAGCGGCGGTCCGCGCGGGCGTCGCGGCACAGTTGAGCACGCTCGGTCGCCCTACATGCATGGTCGTACCGGCTGCCCTCAGTCACGGCGTCGTGGTGAGCACCGGCTGCATCGGGAACCGGGTCTATACCGGTCTCGGCGAATCAGATCTGTACGTGGCCGTGCCCGGCCGCGACCTGCAACGGATTGCCGATGAGACGGCCACTATCACCTCGGCAAATGCGACCCTGCTGGAGTACCACCAGGGCCGAAAGCGGCAGCTGACGCCCGCGTGAGTCGGGCTCGAGGAACCTGAAACGGGGAGGGGTCTAGTTGGGCGTGTCCGCGACAGCGTCCCCGACGACGCTCACCAGAAAGCGCTGCCCGTCGGCCGACACGTCGTAGGCATAGCCACGATCGGGCCGGGCGCGCACCTGGAAGAGCTCGCGAGCGACTCCGGCGCTGAGATCTGGCGACTCGGCCTCGACGGGCGCCGCCATCAGCCCGTTGTCCGGATCGAGATAGAGAAAATTTCGCTTCCATCGCGGCTCCACCGCGACCACGATCCGCCGCGCACGGAAATCCGACGCCGCCCGTCATAGTTTGGAAACTGCGCGACGTAGACGTCCCCGCGGCCGCCCTCGAGAGACGTATACACGACCCGGCTTCCATCAGGCGAGAAGGTTGCACGGCTGGCCGCATGGACGGTTCTGAGAAACGCGAACGGGCGCCCGCCGGGCAACTGCCGCCCCCACAAATCGAGGTTGCCGCCGCCGAGATTCTCCGGCTGGTCCGTCTGATACAGCACGAACCGGCCATCGGACGACCAGCCGTACGCGATCTGATCGCCCTCCGCCTCCACGACGACCGTGTCGGTGCCGGTTTCATTGCTCGCTCTCTGATAAATGTCGTGGGACCCGCTCCGCGAGGACGCAAACAGGATGCGACGCCCATCGGCTGACCAGACGGGCGCGATGTCGTCCGCCGGATCGGACGTGACGCGTGTGCCCATGCCCGAGTCGACGTCGAACACCCAGATGTCGGCCGCCTCGCTGCCGGGCTCCCGCACGCTGACAGCCACGCGCATGCCGTCCGGTGACAGGCTGACGTCGCCGTAGTCCGCCGGTGGGCCTACTCTGCCCAACTCCGCGCCTTCGCGGTCGAACCACACGAGTTGCGTGCCTGCTGCCCCTGGAACAGGCACTGCAGCGGGCGTCCCGACCGGCGGCGTCGTGGCAGACGCTGTGGCAGACGCTGCGGCGGGCGGCGTCTCGACCGGCGGCGTCGCGGCAGACACTGCGGCGGGCGGCGTCTCGACCGGCAGTGCTGCGACGGGCGGCGTCTCGGCCGGCGGCGGCGCGGTGGGAGGCGGCGCGGCGAGGGGCGTTGCGGCGGGCGGCGTCGACGCGGGCGTCGACGTCGAAATCTCGTCGGTTCCCATACCGCGCAGCAGCCAGACGCCGACCGCCAGGGCGAGTGCGACCGCGCCAAGCATGGCGGCTACGCGCACGAACCGACGAAGATTCTCTGGTGGGCCAGGCACTGCCGCGACATCCGCGGGGGCGAGTTGCGGCCCCAAACCCCGGAGCCCGATCACCACGTCTTCGGCCGACAGACGCGACCCTGGATGCTTCTTCAAGCAAAGATCGACGATGCGCATGAGGGCCGGCGGAATGTTGGCCGTGGATAGCGGCAGCGCGTCCGATACGTCCGATTCCATGACCGCGGTCATCGTGTCGATCGGCGTGTCGCCGGTGAAGGCGCGCGCACCGGTGAGCATCTCGTGGACGATTGCGCCGAACGTAAACATATCGGCCGCACCGGACACCTGCTCAGGCGACATGTAACTCAGCGTACCCAACGACAGGCCGCGGGCGACCGTCGACTCGCCCTGGGTGACGGCCGCCAGCCCGAACCCGATGATCTTCACGCCCCCATCCGGCGCCACCAGGATGTTCTCCGGCTTCAGATCGCGGTGGACGACGCCTTTCTGATGCGCCGCAGCAAGACCCTCGGCGATGTGCGTCACGTACGGAATCGCCGTGCCGACGGGCAAAGCGCCTCAATCGAGGACCTGGCGCAGCGTCTCGCCGTCAATCGGCTCGGAGACGACATAGGCCGCCTGTTCGTCGGTGCCGACGTCATGGACGGTCAGTATGTTCGGGTGCGCGAGCTCGGCTGCCGCCCGCGCCTCCTGCTCGAAGCGTCGCAGGCGATCCGGATCGGCGGCGAAATCGACTCGCAGCACCCTGAAAGCGACATTCCGCTCCAGGTCGTGGTCGCGCGCGTCATACACCTCGCCGAGCCCCGGCACGTCGCGGGCTGAACCGACCTCGTAGGGACCGAAGCGAGTTCCGGATGCCATCGTCATTGCCCGCATATTCTACCTTCGACGAGCCGTATGCGCAGATATGCCGCTCCGCCGCTGGGCGGACGAGCAACATGCGTTGTCAGAAGTAGAAGCGTGAAACGAATAGGACGCGTGTGGCCGACACAGACCGCTCGGTTCTGTCGAATGCTGGGGACCCATCGGGAAAAGAGAGCCCCGGGACGGCGTTCTCACCCTTCACAGAGGTATGTCGAAACTGAGCTTCCGCCCCGAGGCTGAATCAATCAGAAAACAGATATTCCTCTCCGACAGCTGGTGCCACAAAGAACCCGTTGAGCGTGAGCGTTCGCGTATCTCCGAAGAACGGATCTTCCCGAACGATTCTCGTGTAGCCAACACGAACACCGTAATAGAGCCGGAAGTTCTGTTGGAGCGTCTGTGGAAACGCGCCGAGGCCGACCTCGATCCCGTTGACAGAATTGACGAACGCTTCGTCATCACTGGAGCCGGCGGCTAGTTCCTTATCGCTGGAGCGGAAGACGCCGATCTCAGGCTCGAACCGAAAACCATCAGTCACCTGAATGGGGATGAGGATCACAGGCGCGGTGACCGTATCGGCTCCTTGTTGAGGGAATATGTCGTAGACGTTGCCAATCGCGGCACCGATACCGACGCGACGGGAAGCCTGCTGCGCATATGCCGGCTCGTTTGCCAGGAACACGAAAAGGCCCAGCAGAACGGCAGCAGCAAACCGCGTCACGGCAATTTTCTGCCGCTCGAGACGAAAGGTTGCTTCATCTGTCGGGACAAAGTTCGATGCCCTGCTCGTGCGCGCCTCGAGCACCTCGGCGATCTGCTCCACGATGGGGAGGACCTTATCACGCGGCGAAGGTGCCGCGAAGACGGAGGAAACGTGAAAAATGGTCGGGGCGAGAGGATTTGAACCTCCGACATCCTGCTCCCAAAGCAGGCGCGCTACCAGGCTGCGCCACGCCCCGACGGTGTGATTATCGCATACGGGTCGGCGCGGGCTACGCGTGTACTCCCGGCGCTTCGTGGCCGGTGCGCGCCACGTACTCCACGTATGAGCCGGGGTACAGGTGCGGCTCGGCGTCGACGCCGCTCTCGCCGCCGAGCTCCATTACGCGGTTACTCGTCGCCCGCAGGAACGCCCGGTCATGCGAGACGAACAGCAGCGTCCCCTCGAAGCCTCGCAGGGACTCGATCAACATCTCCTTGGTCTCCAGATCGAGGTGATTGGTCGGCTCGTCGAGCACCAGGAAGTTCGGCGGATTCAGCAGCATTATCGCCATGACGAGACGCGTCTTCTCACCTCCAGAGAGCGCGCGAACCTTCTTGTCGATGTCGTCGCGGGAGAACTGGAACGCGCCGGCCAGGCCACGCAGCGTACCCACCGATTCGTTCGCGAACTCCTTCTGCAGCTGTTCCTCGATGGTGAGGTCCGGGTCGAGCACGTCGAGCGCCTGCTGCGCAAAGTAACCGAGCCGCACGCTCGCACCCAAAGTGATGTCGCCCGTATCGGGCGGCAAGACACCGGCGACCATTCTGAGGAGCGTCGTCTTTCCGGCGCCATTCTTCCCCATCACGCACCAGCGCTCGCCGCGCCGGATGGTCGCACTAAGGTGGTCGTGAACGACGCGCCGCCCGTACGCCTTTGACACATCCTCGAGCACGGCGACCTGGTCGCCCGAGCGTGGCGGCGGCCGGAACTCGAACTTCACGACCTTCCGCTTTTTCGGCAGCTCGAGCCGCTCGATCTTGTCCAGCGCCTTGACGCGGCTCTGCACCTGAGCGGCCTTGGCGGCGTGCGCCGCGAACCGGTCGATGAAGCGCTGCTCCTTGGCGAGCATCGCCTGCTGGCGCGCGTACGCCGCTTCCCGGTTGGTTTCGCGGATGGCACGCTCGCGCTCGTAGAAGTCGTAGTTGCCCGAGTAGACGGTGACTTCGCCGGCGTCGATCTCCGCTATTTTCGTCACCGCGCGGTTCATGAACTCGCGGTCGTGCGACGTCATGAGGAGCGCGCCAGGCAGCGACTTCAGAAACCCTTCGAGCCAGATAATCGACTCGATGTCGAGATGGTTGGTCGGCTCGTCCATCAACAGCACGTCCGGCCGGCCGAGCAGCACGCGGGCCATGGCGACACGCATCTTCCAGCCGCCAGACAGCACCCCGACGTCCTCGTCGATCCGCTCCTCATCGAAACCCAGACCGTGCAGCACCTCCCGCGCCTGCGCTTCCAGGCCGTAGCCGCCGGAGTGCGCGTATTCCTCCTGCACCTCGCCGAACCGCGCAAGGATCCGGTCCATGTCGCCGGCCTGAGCGGGATCGGCCATGCCGTGCTGCAGCGCCTCGAGCTCGTGATGAAGATCGCCAAGGCGTCCGCTCCCGGCAATCGCCTCATCCAGCACCGAACGTCCCGCCATCTCCTCGACGTCCTGCCGGAAGTAGCCGACCGTCATCTTCCTGGGCACGGAGACGTCGCCCTCGTCCGGCGATTCCTCGCCAACGATCATCCGAAAGAGGGTCGTCTTTCCCGACCCGTTCGGGCCGACGAGGCCAATCTCTCCAGGGTTGAGCTGGAACGACGCATCGACGAAGAGAATCTGCCGGCCGTACTGCTTGCTGATACGCGTGAACGAAATCATGTGATCAAGGGATATCTTATGTGCATGCCCTTGCGCAGCCTCCCTCTGGTGACGTTCGCGCTGGTCGCCGGCGTCGTCTTCTATGCGGTGCCGTCGGCACAATCGTCGCGGTCACTGGAGCCGATCGACGCCACTGGACGCGTGACCTACTTCATCGCCGATGGGGAGCCGGGATCGGAGTACCGCCCGTCCGACCGGGACCTGGCGACCTGGGCGCTCGGAGCGTGGGAACGGAGTCTGGGCGGCGCGCTTCGGTTCGAACCTTCACGCGAGCAAGACGCCCTGGTCCGCGTCCACTGGGTTCCTGCCGCGGCGGGGCAATACGGTGAGATGCGACCGCTGACCGTCAATGGGCGCCGTGGCGCCGCCGTGTACGTCCGTCCCGATACCGACGCCCTGGGCGGCGAGATTGCCAGCCAGGCCCGGCTCGACCCGCTGTTCCGCGACACGATCGTCTACCTCACGTGCCTGCATGAACTGGGGCACGCGCTGGGCCTCCCGCATACCGACGACTTCAGCGACATCATGTATTTCTTCGGGTATGGCGGCGACATCCCCGCGTTCTTCAACCGCTATCGCGCGCGGCTGGAGAGACGCGACGAGATCTCCGGGGTGCCGGGACTCTCACCGAACGACATCGAGCGCGTCCTGGCGCTCTACCGCACGAACTGAACCGGCTCCGCCGCCCTCGTGGGTCGAACCGCATTCAGACCAGCAACTCGCCGCGGCCGACGAGCACGGCCTGGCCTCCGACCTTGACCTCCACAATCTCGTCTGACCGCGAGGCGATCGAGACGTGGATACGGCTCGGGCGACCCATCGCCACCCCCTGCACACTGATGATGCGCAGCGCGGCATCGCCAGAGACGAGACGATGACGAACGAGGTAGCAACCGAGCGGCCCGCTGGCGCTGCCGGTCGCAGGGTCCTCGGTGACGTCGAGCGCCGGGGCGAACATGCGGCTGTAGACCGTGCCGGCCGAACCACTCGGCAACATGGCGAAGAGGAAGACCGGCAGGTCGATCGCGGTCGACGCCGCGAGCCGGCGGAGGGCAGCCGCGTCGCTCGCCGCCTTGTCCACGGCCTCCGGGCTGCGGAGCGGCACGATCAGGTAGGGCACGCCGCACGACACCTGCTGCACGGGAAGTTCTGGGGCAAGGTCCGGTGCGCCAAGGCCTATCGCGGCGGCCGCCGCCGCGCGCGCGTCCAGCGACGGTCCGGGCAGCGCTGCCCCGAGCAGCTCTGGCCCGAGCAGCTCTGGCCCGAACGTCGGATTGAGCTGCGTCATCCACGCAAACCGCAGCCGCTCTCCCTCCCACTCGAGATCGACAGGCGTCGGGCCGACACCCAATCCGAACACGAAGCGAGGCAGGCCCGGCCGTATCAGCCCGGTGTGGGCCAGCGCGAACGTACTGCCGATCGTCGGGTGCCCCGCCATCGGCATTTCCGTAGCGGGCGTGAAGATCCGCATCCGGACGTCGGTACCGGCCGTCTCGGACGGCAGGATGAACGTGCTCTCCGAGAAGTTCATCTCGAGCGCGAGCGCCTGCATGCGGTCGGCGGCGAGGCCTCGGGCATCAACGAACACCGCAAGCTGGTTACCGGCCAGCGGCTCCTGTGTGAAGACGTCGTAATGCAGGAACGAAAGGGACACCGGTTGGGACTTGGAGTTCGGGATTTGGGATTTGCTTCAGTTCTCTCGCCGCAGCCGCAGCCTCCGGCCCACGGCGAGGCCGAGGTGGTAGGCCCCCTCCTGCTGCATCCAGACGTGGCGGGCGTGATTATCGGCGAGCTCGACGATCAGCATGCGCGTGTCCTCCGGCAGCGCCGCCGCGATCAGCTCCACGAGCTCCTCCTGCCGCTGGATGTCGACGGTCGCGAACAGATCGTCCTCGTGGATCGCCTGTAGCAGCTCCTCGTATTCCGCCTCGCACTGCTCTTCGGTGTCCGAGAAGGACGGCACGTGCCTGAGTGTGCCGTCGAGCTCCAGCTTCGACGCGCACTCGTTGGCCAGCTCGATGAGTTCTTCTGAAGTCGGCATCAGACGATCTTACGTCGGCGGGGCGTAAGCCCCGGCTACCGGGACCGCAGCATCGACGCGGCGCCTCGCTATTCTTGACCGTCGCCTGGTTTTCAGGCAATCTCAGGCGGCCGCTGCGTGGAGCACACCGCTTCCCGCGCGCCACGAGGAGATACCGATGACAGTCCGTTTGCGCGCGCTTGGGGTTGCCGTCGTGGTGAGCGTACTCGCGCTGGGATCGGTGCGGCCAGCACAGGCCGGCCAGAACCCATACGAAGGAGTGCTATCGAGTGCCACCTGCTCGCCGGGTGTGGCCTTCACCGCGATCTCGATGGGCTGGGATCTCGGTTATCTCTATGACAGCGACTTCGGCGGCCTTGGCCCCTGCGTCGTCCCCGACCTCTCGGAACTGCTCGGCACCTGGATACTGGTGAGCCAGCAGATCCAGTTCGGCACGAACGCGCTCATCGGCAACGTGGCCGGCAAGAGGCTCCAGATCCTCCCGGCTGCCGTGTTCGAGTCGGATGCCACGGTCGCAGGCGTCATGGCGCAGGAGGAGTGGCTCACCGAGAAGTTCTGCATCGAGGGCGCGGCCGCCGCCCCCACCTGCGGCTTGTCCCTGCCGCCGCTGCCAGCCGGACTCGGGGTGACGCCCTGCCGGGAGTCCGCGGTGTTCAGCGGCGCCGTGCGCTCGGACATCTACGTGCAAAGCAGCGGCGGCTCACCGTCCCAGCCGGTCGGGCCGTTCACGCTGCGGGCGAACTTCCGCACCGACATGGTGCCAATCGCCATCCGGTGCCCGGGCGCCGACGTCGACGTCACGTGCAACAACTGCGCGAGCATGTCCATCGGTAAGCTGACCATGACGCTCGAATACGATCAGCAGACCGACGTCCTCACGGCGGTGAGTGATGTCGGCGGCCGGGTCCTGGGGCAGACCTATCGCCGTGAGACAACTCTAACGATTGGCGAGATCTTCAACCCCGATGGGAGCCTTCAATGATTCGTTATTACCGCGTCGCGTTCTCCACATTGGCCGCCGGCATGCTGGCCCTAGTACCTTGCCGCAGTGGTTTTGATCGGTTGCAACGAGGGTAGTTCCTCTGCCGACAACAACAGCTTGATCGTCCGGGGTTGGCGTGGAACCCGACTGATCAGACCGCGCCGCTCAAGCTCGACGGTCATGTGGTGGACGGCCGGGGGCGTGACCTGAAAGAACCGTTGGAAGTCCGCTTCGGCCGGTGGCGTTCGGTGAAGGAGCGTGTACGTGTAGAGGAAGGCTAGGTACTGGCCCTGCTTCTGGGTGAATCTCGGTGATGAACGGCTGGACACGGGATCGGGAAGGTGATCCAAGATGTCCATGCACATACGCTATCGCATCACGCTGACCTACGATGAACAGCAACAGCTTCAGGCGCTTGTGAGCGGCGGCCAGGGGGCGGTTCGCAAGATCAAGCGGGCGCAGATTCTCCTCGCCGCGGACGCCACATCCACCGACGAGATGATCGCGCTCAACGTTGGTGTCGGCACGTCGACCGTGTACCGGACCAAGCAACGCTTCGTCGAGGAAGGACTGGACCGAGCGCTCCGCGAAGTGCCCCGTCCCGGCGCGCCGCGCAAGCTCGGCGCCAGCGATGAAGCCCTCCTGGTCGCGGTCGCTTGCTCACATCCACCCTCCGGGCGTGCGCGATGGACACTGGATCTCCTGGCCCGCGAGATGGTGCGACTCACCTCGCACGAGGCCCTGTCGGGCGACACGGTGGGTCGCCGGCTTGCCGAGATGGCGCTGAAGCCGTGGCAGGAGAAGATGTGGTGCATTCCGACGGTCAACGCCGAGTACGTGGCGCGAATGGAAGACGTCCTCGATCTCTACGCCGAGCCGCCGGATCCGCGGCGACCGGTCGTCGGCTTCGATGAAACACCCCGGCAACTGATCGGCGAAGCGCGTGTCCCGATTCGGGCCAAGCCCGGGAAGCCCAGACGAGTCGACTACGAGTACGTGCGCAACGGCACGGCGAATGTCTTCATGTTCGTAGACGTGAATCGCTCCTGGCGACATGCCAAGGTCACCGACCAACGCACGTGCGTCGACTTCGCAGAGTGCATGCGCGATCTCGTCGATGAGCACTACCCGGAGGCCGAACGGATCCGTGTGGTGCTCGACAATCTTTCGGCACATTCAGCGGCAGCGCTCTACCACGCCTTCGATCCCGCCGAGGCACGACGGATTCTCCGTCGGCTCGAGTTTCACTTCACGCCGAAACACGCCAGCTGGCTCAACATGGTCGAGATCGAAATCGGCGTGATGGTCAAGCAGTGCCTCGATCGTCGGATCCCTGCCAAGGCGATCCTCATCAAGGAGATCGCGGCATGGGAGCAACGGCGCAATGACGAGAAGGCGCGCATCCACTGGATGTTTACAGTCGACCGTGCTCGCGAAAAGCTCGGCCGTGTGTATCCGCAACCCGCTGGTCGGGCCAAAGCCGCCGCGTGAACCGGTCAGATCCACTGCGGCGAGGTACTAGTACTACTTTGTCAGATTTGCAGTTTGACGTCTTTGAGCTTGAGCATCCACTTCAGGTAGTGCGGTTGCGTCATGAAGAAATGGGCGGTCAGCACTTCCTGGATGATGGCGCGGACGCGCGGCAGCGTGAGATGTGTCTGTCCCCGTCGGCGGCGTTCCATCTGGAGAAAGCTGTAGGCGAGGGCGGTCAGCGCCATGTGACGTTGCCAGCCCGGCAGGCTGCGGCCTTCGAAGTGGTCGAGCCCAATCTCGTCCTTGAGCTCCTGGTATTGCTGCTCGATCGCCCAGCGCTGATGCGCGAGGCGCACGAGGCCGCGCAGCGCGGTGGTGGCGGGCAGATCGACCAAGTAGTACTTGGTGACAGGCGTTGCGCCGAGGTCGCGTTGACACAACAACCACACCTCGGGGGCGAGCCGTCGGCCCTCGCGCCAGTCGTGGGCGGGCGTGACCCGTACGGCACAGAAGCGGGCGCGCCACGGGGGATGCGTGCCGTTGCGCCACGACACGAGCCGCCACTGGCGAGGCGCTTGCGTGGCGGCCCAGGCCCGCGCTTCGACGGTCTGTGTACCGACCGGTAGGCCGTGCCGCGTGCGCGGACGGCCGCGGCCCGTCGGCGGCGGCGGCGTCTCGAGGGCCGGCGTTCCACGGAAGACCTTGAGATCGGACGACACCCCCAACGCGTAGGACAGTTTGGCCCGATGCAGCGTTCGCCGCCGCGTGGCGTTGTCGCCGAACTCGGCATCCCCCAACACGGCGGTCACCGTCACGCCCGCGGCGCGTACTTGTCGCAGCAGCGTGAGGGCCAATTGCCCCTTGGGCTGAAAGCGCACGCCGGCGGGAATGCGGGCGCGGGTCCGTTGGGCAGCGGTGAGCCACGTCTCCGGCAGATAGAGCTGCGCGCCCAGCATCCAGGCGCGCGTCCCCGTCCACAGGGCCACCGTGACGGCCGTTTGGCAGTTCGCGATTTTCCCGCGTGCCCCGCAGTATTGCCGCGCCACGCCGACCGACGCGGTCCCTTGCTTGGGAAAACTGGTGCCGTCGAGGATCAACACGCCGGTCCGCTCCGGGACCCGCGCCCGCAGCTGCTTCCACACCGTCTCGGCGTCCCACGGCGCATGCGTGATGAAGTGCTGGAACGCCTGATAGGTCCCGGGGTCGCTCAACCGCGCCCACATCGCCTCCATGGACTTGCGGCAACTGTCGTTGAGCAACCCGGCGACGTAGCGCCGCAACGCGCCGCGTTGACTGGCGCGCCCGAAGCCGGCCTCGAACGGCTCCAGCCAGGCCAGCAACCGACGGAGCCACGCGGTCGCGGTGTGATCGAGCACCGCACGGCAGCGTATCGAACTCGCGGAATTTGTACAATGCCCTCAAAAGTGATCACTCTCGAATCCACTCGGCAATTCGTCAATCTGACAAAGTAGTACTAGCAGCCCGTGGCAGAAGCACCGATTCGCGAATCGATGGATAGGAGTTCGTGACACCGCGTCCGAGCGTCGATACTCGACGAATTCGGCCGGTCTGGCGCATCGAGCGGCCAGGAAGGCGCTGCGAGAGTCCAGAGGCGGCTGAGAGCAGCGGTCAGGGCCTCCAGCACGGCTGCCGCGCGGCCTTGGAGGCTCCGCGGCGTACCGACCCCCGTCAGCTGCCGCATGAGCAATCCGAGATTGAACCCACAGACGTGCACCAACACGCGTTTCAAGATGTTGGGATGTCCGCGCAGATGCACCCGGCGCATTCCTCCGGTTTCGTAGAGATGGGCATTGGGACGTTCAAGCCGTTCGCCGCGCTGCCGCAACAGGCGTTGCCCGCGGGCGCCCCGAATCCGTCGCCGGTTGGCATATACGGCGGCTCGGGCGTCGGCCTTCCCCTTCCAGTTGCGGCGCCCGCGGTCCGGTTCCGAGATGTAGCTGCGCAGCCCGATGTCGACAAACTCGGTCAGCGTCTGATTGCTGTGATACCCCTTGTCGCCCACGATCTCGGCGAGGCCGGCGTCGGCCACCACCGCGAGTCGTTCGGCGGCGGTGATGAGGGTCTCCACCATCGTCGTCGTGTCCCCGTCGTCGGCGTCCTGCACCGTGACGCTGACGACCGCGCCCGTCTCCAGGTCCACCGCGTGCTCGGCTTTGTGCGCGAGGTGCGTGCGCCCGTCCTTCAGCTTCGTGATCTTCGCGTCCGGATCCTGCGGGTGCGTCCAGTCGTCGTTGGACCCCTTCTTCTTGCGCTTCCGATCAAACCGGGCCAGCTCGGCGCGGGTCGGGGTGGCGATCCCGGACGCCTCGGCGAGCTGGGTCAGCCACGCCTCGTACTCCTTGCCCGTGTCCCGGCGCACGATGCTCCGCATCGCCGCATTGGCCTCCAGCGTCGTCGCATCGATGCCGAGCGTCCGCCCCAGCACGAGCTGCGCGTCGGCCAGCTGCTGCAGCACCCACGTAAATACTGCTTGGTGCGTCTCCACATCGATCAACCGCCGCGCGCGCGACAGCGTCGAATGGTCCGGCGGCGCCTCGTGCAGCTCGAAGTCCAGAAAGTGGCGGATGCTCAGCGAGTCGGCGGCGCGCCACGCGATCGCGCGCTCCGAGTCCAGGCCTTCAAAGTAGCCGAGCAGCAACAGCCGGAAGTAGCGGCCCGGCGCCAAGCTCGGTCGGCCGACCCCGTCGGCATAGAACTTGGCGCACTGCGCCTCGACGAACGCGTCAAAGCCCGCGTCGTCGAGAACGCGATTCAGTCGCTGGTAAAACGGGTGCCCCGCGCTCTGCGGCAGATCGGCGCTCGCCACCCACATCGTCTTCTGCCCCGCACGGCGACGGCGTTTCCCCATGGCCATGCGCGGCAGTGTAGTACGCGGGATCGATCGTGTCGATCCCTAATCTCGACTTTCACCACGGGCTGCTAGTACTACTTTGTCAGATTGACGAATTGCCGAGTGGATTCGAGAGTGATCACTTTTGAGGGCATTGTACAAATTCCGCGAGTTCGATACGCTGCCGTGCGGTGCTCGATCACACCGCGACCGCGTGGCTCCGTCGGTTGCTGGCCTGGCTGGAGCCGTTCGAGGCCGGCTTCGGGCGCGCCAGTCAACGCGGCGCGTTGCGGCGCTACGTCGCCGGGTTGCTCAACGACAGTTGCCGCAAGTCCATGGAGGCGATGTGGGCGCGGTTGAGCGACCCCGGGACCTATCAGGCGTTCCAGCACTTCATCACGCATGCGCCGTGGGACGCCGAGACGGTGTGGAAGCAGCTGCGGGCGCGGGTCCCGGAGCGGACCGGCGTGTTGATCCTCGACGGCACCAGTTTTCCCAAGCAAGGGACCGCGTCGGTCGGCGTGGCGCGGCAATACTGCGGGGCACGCGGGAAAATCGCGAACTGCCAAACGGCCGTCACGGTGGCCCTGTGGACGGGGACGCGCGCCTGGATGCTGGGCGCGCAGCTCTATCTGCCGGAGACGTGGCTCACCGCTGCCCAACGGACCCGCGCCCGCATTCCCGCCGGCGTGCGCTTTCAGCCCAAGGGGCAATTGGCCCTCACGCTGCTGCGACAAGTACGCGCCGCGGGCGTGACGGTGACCGCCGTGTTGGGGGATGCCGAGTTCGGCGACAACGCCACGCTGCGGCGAACGCTGCATCGGGCCAAACTGTCCTACGCGTTGGGGGTGTCGTCCGATCTCAAGGTCTTCCGTGGAACGCCGGCCCTCGAGACGCCGCCGCCGCCGACGGGCCGCGGCCGTCCGCGCACGCGGCACGGCCTACCGGTCGGTACACAGACCGTCGAAGCGCGGGCCTGGGCCGCCACGCAAGCGCCTCGCCAGTGGCGGCTCGTGTCGTGGCGCAACGGCACGCATCCCCCGTGGCGCGCCCGCTTCTGTGCCGTACGGGTCACGCCCGCCCACGACTGGCGCGAGGGCCGACGGCTCGCCCCCGAGGTGTGGTTGTTGTGTCAACGCGACCTCGGCGCAACGCCTGTCACCAAGTACTACTTGGTCGATCTGCCCGCCACCACCGCGCTGCGCGGCCTCGTGCGCCTCGCGCATCAGCGCTGGGCGATCGAGCAGCAATACCAGGAGCTCAAGGACGAGATTGGGCTCGACCACTTCGAAGGCCGCAGCCTGCCGGGCTGGCAACGTCACATGGCGCTGACCGCCCTCGCCTACAGCTTTCTCCAGATGGAACGCCGCCGACGGGGACAGACACATCTCACGCTGCCGCGCGTCCGCGCCATCATCCAGGAAGTGCTGACCGCCCATTTCTTCATGACGCAACCGCACTACCTGAAGTGGATGCTCAAGCTCAAAGACGTCAAACTGCAAATCTGACAAAGTAGTACTAGGTCTGATGGCACCGGCGTCGGCGCAGGACGCCCCGGACGAGTTGCCCGAGCACCCGGTCGTCAAGCCCATGAATGGCGCCACCCTGGTCGAGGACGCGTCACGTGCCGACGACTTCGGCCAGCTGCTGGTGCGGTACCGATTGGACGGAAAGACTATTGACGAAACGGCGGAGGGAAAGTTCTGGCATCTCGAGTACCAGCTCGATAATCGCGACACGAGTCGAGACGAAATCATGGCCAACTACGCCGCCGAAGCGGAGCGCGTGGGCGGCGAGGTCCTCGACAGAAGCGGCACACGGCTGCGCTTTAGGATCGTGAGCCGCGGGGGCGGCACGACCTGGGCCATCCTCGACACGCGTGCGAACGGCGCGTATGAACTCGAAATCGTCGACGAGGCCGGGCTCGACCTGAGCCTTGAGTTCGACGCCGTCGCCATGTTCGAGGCCCTCACCCGCGACGGCAAGGTGGCCATCTACGGCATCCTGTTCGACGTCAATCGGGCGGACCTGCGGCCGGGCAGCGGCGAGGTGATCGACACCGTGGCAGAGGTGCTCAAGGCCAATCCGGGCTTGCGCATCGAGGTCCAGGGCCACACCGACTCGACCGGCTCCGCCGAGCGCAACCGCCAGTTATCCCTCGAGCGGGCGCAATCGGTGGCCGCGGCGCTGGGCCTCTACGGCGTGGAGGCGAACCGGCTCGTGCCACGCGGCTTCGGCCCGGATCAGCCTGTCGCCGACAACGCCGACGAGCAGGGCCGGCAGCAGAACCGCCGCGTGGAACTGGTGCGCGTCGAGTAGCGGTTTCATTACCTCCGGACGGGTCCTGTCCGCGGACAGCCCCACCCGTCCTCGGCGCCAAAAACACCTGTCACGAGAGAGGCGCCTGCAGCGCGGGCGGGGCGGCCCCGCCCGGCGCCACCCGCGACGAGGTGATGACATCAGTACTACGCGTCGCGTTTCGCTTGCAGCAACTCCCCGCTGCGCGCGGCGGCTTCCCGCACGAGGAAGCCCATCTTGGGACGGGAGGCTTCGAGATCGACAGCGACGTCCTGGTGCCTCAGCGCCTCGGTCGTGGTTGGGCCGATCGAGGCGACGACCGTTCGGCGAAGGCCCTCGCGAACGGCGTTCGCCTGGCCCATCGTCTCCGCAACCTGAAACAGGTGGACGGCCTGCGTGGCGGTCGTGACGATGACGATGTCGATCTCACCCCCCGCCACGGACGAGACCGCCGACCGCAACGGCGCGACATCCTCAGGCAGCGCCCAGCGGTACACTGGGACGCGCGTCACTCGGGCTCCGCGCGTCTCCAGCCCCTGCAGTAGATCGGGATTCGACACGCCGTACTCCTGGACCGCGACCCGCAGTCCATCGAACGACGTGCCGGTGGCATCGAGGGCCGCCAGCAGCTCGCGCCACGTGTTGGGCTCCGGCGCGGCCACCCACGCCGGGACGTTCAACTCGCGAAGCACCGCAAGCGGCTTGGGGCCGCGCGCCACCACCTTCGTCTTCGCCAGGGCGTCCACGAAGGCCTCGCGGGACCCCGCGCGCTCGACGACGTCGACGAGCGCGCGCGTGCCGACACCGGTCAGCAGGATGACGCAGTCGAACTCGCCACGCACGAGGGCGTCGGCGAACACGAGAGCCTCGGGACTCGATTCGAGCGGAACCTCGCGGAGTGCGGGAGCGACGACCGGACGGCCGCCGTAGGTGGAGACGAGAGCCGCCATTTCGCGGCTGCGGCGGCTCTCGAGAAGGAGAACAGTGAGTCCGTTAAAACTTGGTGTCGGTTCGCTCACGCCCACCGGAAGCCGCTCTTCGCGATCGGCAGCATACGGATCCGCTTCCCGGAGGCGGCGGCGATCGCGTTGCTGATCGCGCCGAGCGTCGGCGGGAGCGCCGGCTCCCCCAACCCGGTCGGCGGATTGTCCGTCAGCAGGAAGTGCACGTCGATCGGCGGCGCCTGCGCCATTCGCGTCGGCTGATACACGTCGAAGTTGCCCTGCACGGCCTTGCCGCCCGAATAGGTGATCTCCCAGTTCATCAGGTGGCTCATGCCTTCGATGACGGCCCCCTGCGAAACGCTGGTCGCCGAACTGGGGTTGACGATCTGGCGACCGATGTCCCCGACCACCCACACCCTCTCGATCTTCACGCGATCGTTCGCGTCCACGGCGACCTCGGCCACGTTCGCGAAGTACCCCCGGTGGCTGTACTGGAACGCCACCCCCATCGCGGTGCGCGCAGGCAGACGCCGCGTCCCCCATCCAGACCTCTCGCGAATCAGCTCGAGCACGCCGCGCATGCGCGACGCGTCGAAACCGTCGCCGCCCTGCTCCGGCTGCGCCATCTCGGTACCGGAGAGCAGATCGAGCCGGAACTGAATCGGATCCTTGCCGGCCGCCTGCGCCAGCTCGTCGATGAAGGACTGGAACGCCCACGAGAAGGCGTTGCTGCGCGGGGCACGTAGAGCGCCCGTCGGTACCCCAAGCGGCATGAGCGTCGCCTGGAAGTCGAAGTTCGGCACGAACCGCGCCGGGAACTCGACGGCGTTGATGTTGGCGGAATTCGAGAAGCCCTGCGCGCCACGCTCGTTGTCGCCAAAGCTCACGAAGTGGTTACGCCACGCGATGAGCTTGCCCGAACCGTCCACGCCGGCCTTGAGGAAATGGAATCCTCCAGGCCGGTAGTGATCGTGGCGCATGTCGTCCTCGCGCGTCCACAGCACCTTGACGGGAACGCCGATCTCCTTGGTGATGGCTGCCGCCTCCCCCATGTAGTCGTTGGTCAGCCGCCGGCCGAAGCCTCCGCCCGCCCGCTGGATATGAATCGTGATGTTCTCCTGCGGGATGTCCAGGGCTGTCGAGACGAGCTGCCGCCCCCCCTGCGGCGTTTGCGTCGGCGCCCAAATCTCCATCCTGCCGTCGCGGTAGTGCGCGGTGCAGTTTTGCGGCTCGAGCGGCGCGTGCGAAATAAAGGGGTACGAGTACGCCGCCTCGACGACGCTGGCCGCGCCCTCGAGCGCCTGGTCGACGTCGCCGGTCACGCGCAGCGGAAACGACGGGGTCGCCGTCGAGAGCGCCTGCGCCTGCCGGGCGAAGCCTTCGCTGCTCTGCTCCGCCGTCGGTCCCTCGTTCCAGGTCACCTGCAGCCGGCGACGCGCGCTCTGCGCCTGCCACCAGCTGTCGGCGACGATGGCCACGCCCGGCATCAGCCCCCGGGTATCGGTCGTCCCCCGCACCGCGAACGCGTGGCGGACCCCCGGCAGCGCCCTGACCTCGTCCAGGTTGGCGTTGACCACCGTGCCACCGTACACTGGGCACTTCTCGTACACCGCCCACAACATGCCGGGCAGCGTGAAGTCGATGCCGAAGGTGGGTTGGCCGGTCACGATGGCGAAGTTGTCGACGCCGGCCTTGGGCTCGCCGATGATCGTGAAGTTCGCCGCCGCTTTGAGCGGCACGGTTGCCATGTCTGGCGGCGTGAGTGTGGCGGCGGTGGCTGCAAGCTGCCCGTAGGTCATCGATCGTCCCGTCGGCCGGTGATGCACGGCCGCGCTGGCCGCGTAGCACTCGGCGACCGGGACGCTCCACGACTGCGCTCCGGCGGCCACGAACATCTGCCGGACGGCCGCGCCGACCCGGCGCAGCGGCTCGTAGTTGGTGGGCGTGGCGGTGCTTCCTCCGGCGTTCTGCCGGCCGTACTTCGTCGGATCGAGGTCGGCCTGCTCGATCCGGACGTCATCCCAGGGCACCTCGAGCTCCTCGGCAATCAGCATCGGCAGCGAGGTCTTGACCCCCTGCCCGATCTCGGGGTTCTTCGACATGATGGTCACGACGTTGTCTGGCGTGATCTTGACGAAGGCGTTCGGCACGAACGTCCCAGGGTCACGCCGCCTCTGGGCGAGCAGGCCCGTCAGCGGATCCACATAGGCGGCGACGAGCATCCCGCCGCCGGCGAGCGCGGTCACATGAAGGAAGGCGCGACGGTCGAGCAGCATGGTTCCCATGGCGTCCTCCTTAGCGTCGGGTCGCGACGCGACCCGACAAGCCAGTGCTGGTTAGACGGTCCGCTTCGCGGACCGTCCCGCCGGACGCGCTACCGCTGGCGGTTTGCGACGCGGCCCCCCCCGGTAGCGTCGAGGCGGCGATGTGAATAGCCTCGCGAATCCGCAGATATGTTCCGCAGCGGCACAGGTTGCCGTTCATCGCGCGGTCGATATCGGCGTCGGTCGGCTGCGGTGTCGTCGCCAGGAGCGCGGCGGCAGACATGATCTGACCGGCCTGGCAATAGCCGCACTGCGGCACATCGATCGCCTGCCACGCCAGTTGCAGCGGGTGGGTGCCATCCGCCGACAGCCCTTCCAGCGTCGTGACGGGCGCGTCGGCCGCCGCCGATACCGGCGTCTGACACGCGCGAACGGCGCGGCCGCGCAGGTGCACGGTGCAGGCGCCGCACTGTCCGATGCCGCACCCGAACTTCGTGCCTTTCAGGTTCAGGACATCGCGAATCACCCACAACAGGGGCATGTCGGCCGGCACATCGACCGTTGCCGACCTTCCGTTGACGTTCAATGTATAAGGCATGTCGTTGCGCTCAATGGTCAATGGGTAGAGACACTTACGGACCAACGCGGTTTGAGGCATTAGACCGAAGCGGGGCGCAAAATGCAAGGGCGCCATGGTACATTTGCGAATGCCTCTGGCCCCGCTTGCTCTGCTCTTCGCAGTGTTCCTGTTCGCAGCCGGCCGGCAGGCCCCCGAGCCCGACGAGCCGCCGCCGTTCGACCAGTGGCGGCAGGAGCTGATAGCCGAAGCGCGCGCGCGCGGCTACAGCGAGGAGCTCGTCCAGCAGGCGCTTGCCGGCATCGAGCCGTTGCCGCAGGTGATCCAAAACGACCGCTCGCAGGCGGAGTCCGTCGTCGGCTTCGATCGGTACTACCGTACCCGCGTCACGCCGCAGATCCTCCGCCAGGGCCGCGACCTAGCGTGGCAGCACCGCGCAGTCCTGGCCAGCATCGAATCCGCCTACGAGGTGCAGCGACGCGTGGTCGTCGCCATCTGGGGCATCGAGACGCGCTATGGCCGGGTCACCGGCGACACGCCGGTATTTCGGGCGTTGGCCACACTGGCGTGGGAGCCGCGACGGGCGGCGTTCTTTCGCGGCGAGCTGTTCGACGCGCTGACGATGGTCGCGCGTGGGGATATCGATACCGCGACCATGACCGGATCGTGGGCGGGCGCGATGGGTCAGGCGCAGTTCATGCCGTCGAGCTACCTGAAGTTCGCCCAGGACTTCGATCGGGACGGCCGCCGCGATATCTGGCGGTCGACACCGGATGCGCTCGCCTCCATCGCGAACTACCTCAAGGCGTGGGGCTGGGACGACGAGTTCAGGTGGGGCCGCGAGGTGCGCGTCACTCCGGCCGTGCGCGCACGCATCGAACAAGAGACGTCGAAGCCGTCGGAGGGCTGTTCCGCGATGCGCTCCATGACCGAGCGTATGCCGCTTACCGAATGGCAGCGGCTGGGCGTACGGCGGGCGAACGGGACGGCGCTGCCGGACAGCGATGTCCCCGCGGGCCTGGTGGACACCGACGCCAGGAGCTTTCTCGTCTATCCGAACTACGACACGATCCTGCGCTACAACTGCGCGCACTACTACGCGCTGACCGTCGCGCTCCTTTCGGATCAGATTCGGTAGTCCTGAAGGGTGCGCATCCTCGTTGATTATCGCCCCGCCCTTCGCGAGCGGACGGGCGTCGGCGAATACATGCACAACCTGGTGCGCGCGTATGCCCGTCACCCCGGGGCTGCCGGCGACGAGGTTGCCGTCTTCACGAGTTCATGGAAGGACCGCCCGGCGGCCGGCGTGTCGTCCGAGCTCGGCGCACGCGTGGTGGACCGGCGGGTGCCGGTCTGCATCCTGAACTACGTGTGGCATCGACTGGAATGGCCGCCAATCGAAACGCTTGGGGTCGCCGCCGACGTCGTCCATGCGGCCCACCCGCTGCTCATTCCCAGCCGGCATGCGGCCCAGGTCGTGACGGTGCACGACCTTTTCTTCCTGACGGAGCCGCGGTCCACCCGCGCCGAGGTGCGGCGCGACTATCCAGACCTCGCGTCCCGTCACGTGCGGCGCGCCGACGCGGTCGTGGCGAACTCGCGCCACACGGCCTCGCTCGTCGAGCGAACGTTCGGCGTTCCCGGAGCGCGTATTCACGTCTGCTCACCCGGCCCGCCGGCCTGGCGTACGCTCGGCCACGCGCCGAACCTGCCGCGCGAGGGATACGTGCTCTTCGTCGGGACGCTCGAGGCACGAAAGAACGTTGGCGCGCTGCTGGACGCCTACTCGCGCCTCGTCGAGCGTGATGGCCGGACGCCGCCCCTGGTGATCGCCGGACGAGCGACACCGGACGCCGCCGCCTGGCTCGAACGGTTCTCCCGGCCTCCGCTTGCCGGCCGCGTGCGTCATCTCGGCTACGTGCCGGATGCCGATCGGGAGGACACGTACGCGGGCGCGCGCCTCCTCGTCATGCCGTCGCGCAACGAGGGCTTCGGGATCCCGGTCCTCGAAGCCATGTCGGCGGGAGTGCCGGTCGTCGCCGCCAATCGGGGGGCGCTCCCCGAAGTGCTTGGAGACGCGGGGACGCTCGTTGATCCCGACGACGTGGAGGCGCTCGCGACGGCGATGCAGCGCATGCTCACCGACGAGGCGTTCGCAACCTCGTGCGCGCAACGGGGGCTCGCGCGAGCGCGGGAGTTTTCATGGGATCGCGCGGCGGTCGTACTTCGCGGTGCCTACGAGGCGGCGCTTGCGAACCGCCGCGACAGAGAGAAAGACATCCCCCAGCCGCGCGCGTAGATGGATTACGGGACTGTCGCGTCGACGGGGAAGCTCGTCGGTGAGGAAGATGTCTCAGGCGCGGATGCCTTCGCCATCCTCCGCCGAAGCTGGAGCGGAACGCCGGCCGGTTCTGCGCAGGACGATCAACGCGGCGCAACCGGCGATCAGCGTGCACCACGCGAGCGCGGTGGCGAGCATCACCATGACCGGGCGATACCGAAGCTGAACGGAGCTGACGCCCGACGGGACCCGGACTCCGATCAGCCCTCCAAATACTCGAACCGTGGTCAGTGGGCTGCCGTCGGCGGACGCGACCCAATCGGATCGAAACATCTGGCTGACCACGAGCAATCGTGGCTCGTCGGCCGGGAACAGCCGGACGTCAACTCGGCCGTTTTGATGCTCGATCAGAAGACGGTCCGTCGATCGTCGTTCTACTAACGGTGCCAGATCTGTACAGAGCACACCATCGTTCGGGCAGCCGGGCATCCTCACGGGAGGAATGTTCTCCGCCTCGCGGTCAAGGACGAACGCGTCTGGCCACGGGTTGCTGTTCTCGTAGAGCACAAACTCGGTCCCGTTGCTTTTCTGGACGAGACCGCGTCTACGCAGATCCTCTGCGACCGTGTCGTCGGCATTGGCCAGCACGTACCGGATACCCAGAACGTCGAGGGCGGCCGCCGACTCGAGCAGTTGCTGCGGCGCGCGAACGCGCGCGTAGAACACCGAATCGTCGGGCCACACCGTCCCTGCTGAAATGCCCTTGAACCTGCCGTTCACGACAGAGAGACCTCGGTATGCCAGAGCGTTGATACCAAGGCCTTCCCTGAGATATCCGCGGCCCCTAACCCCGTCATCCACCCCCGGCGAGAAGACCATCCGCCCCGAAGGCCTCGCGAGCGTCAGCAGCGTCTCCACCGGTTCGGCGGCGCCGGTGGCGCCGCGGAACCACTCGTCTTGCCGCGCGTCCGGTCTCCAGGTGCCCGCCATCGCCGGCCAAGCTGACGCGCAGAGCACGCCCAGCTGGATGATCACCACCAGCACGGCCACGGGCCTCCATCGGCGCGCGAGCAACCGCTCGAGAGACAATCCCGCCAGCGGGATCGCCGCAAGCGTCAATGGGTCGCGAAGATGGAAACGCGCAGACACGACCGGCAGGGGCAGGGAGGTGAACAGCAGCACGGTGCACGTAACGACCACGAACGCGAGACCAAAATGGCGTCGCGCGAAGCGCACGCAGCCGATAAGGCAGAGCACCGCAAACGGTCCGCCGAAGAACAGCGTTCTCGTGAACGGCAACGAGCCCGCGCTCGGCAGCCCGATCGGGCTGCCGAGCGGGCTGAGGAACACGTTCCACGCCTCCGACCATCCCAGCGACTCCCGCAGGATGTCGCGATCCAAGCCGGCGGCAAACATCAGCCGCTCATGTACCAGTTGCGCGAGGGTTGGGCTGGCGACCGCTGCAGCAATCAGGGCCGCCACCGCGATCCATCGGCCGCGTGCGACGACCTCGTGCCAGTGTGCGATCACCACGCCGGCCACCACGGTGGCATACACGAGGAGCTGCCCAGGATGCGCGTTGGCGACGACGAGCCCGGCGCACAGGCCACACGCAACGCTCCGGACGCGAAGGGCCCTTCCGTCCGCCTCCAGAACCTGCCACGCGAGTAGCAGGAGCCAGGGCGCCGCGGTCCACACGATGTAGTGGGAGGGCCAGAAGTCGGTGAGGATGTAGTTCTGGGTAGGGGTCGCCAGCAGGAACGTCGACACGCACACGGCGCTCGTCAATGGCGTCACGCGCAGGTGCCGGGTGAGCTGCCACATGCCGGCCGCTCCCAGCAGCGTGTGCGCCAGGAAAAGACTACGGACCCAGGTTACCGGCGAAACGACCGCGAGCAGCGGGAGGAGCGGATGGAGAAGGAAGCTGGGCGTGAACTGGAGTGGAACACCAAGGCCGAGCAAGGCTGTCCAGAAGTCAAACCGCCCGTGACGAAGCGCGTCGACATGGAGCCACGTACTGAGAACCGCAGACCGGAACTCCTCCTCATCCGTGGTCGACCCGACAATGAAGGTCGTGGAAAGCCCTGCAACCACGACGCAGGCGAGCCCGACTGACAGACGGGTAACGACGGGCCGATCAGGCACATCCGTCGTGGGCGGCCGAGGGCTGTGACTTGAGGAGTTCGTCGATGAGGAAGAGGTCGGTCAGCAGCGCGCGCAGGTGGATCGACACGTTGAGATTGTCGATGAGCTGAGAGCTGATGGAGGGCTGTGCGAGCACCAGCTCGACGGCCGCCAGACTGTCGCGAGCGTCGCGGTCGAGCACGGCGCTGTAGGCGCGATAGCGGGCCGCCGGCTCGAGCGGCTCGCCCTCGATGAGCGCGGCAAAGGCGTCGCCGATACCGGTGAGTGCGGCGGCGGCGCGCGTCAGGAACTCCCGCAACTGGCCGCCCGACTGGCTGGCGGCGTCCCCAGACAACCCTTGGGCCGCGTAGGCCAGCATGAATTCGTAGGCTTCCTCGATGGTGTCGCAGCGTCGCTGCAGGTCCTCGCGCATGGTCAGTCGTTCGGCGCGACGTCCCACCGATCCGGCTCGTGGTGCTCGAGATACTGTCGCCGAGTGATCCAGCCGAGAATCATCGACTTCGTGATCCACCACTTGTCGGGCCGCACGGCGAAGTACACGTGCGCGATGACGAGCCCAACGAGCCCCACGCCGGCCATCCCGTGCAGCACGTACGTGACACCCCATGTGCCGTCGCTGAACAGGTACGGGTTCCGTGTGAGGAACGGGGTCCGCACGCGGACCATCATGAACAGGCCGGTCGCCACGACCGAAAGCCCCGCCGCGACGATCCCGAGGTGATAGAGACGGTTGCCGAGCGGATACTTCCCGGGCTTGGGACCGGGCACGTCGTGACCCAGCTCGCGAAGCACCTCCGCCTTCAGCTCGGGGATGTCGCGCGGGCCAACCCAGATCGACCAGAAGTCCAGCCATACGGTCGCGTGGATGACGTGAAAGAGAATCAAGCCGGTCAGCACGAGTCCGGCGGCCCAGTGCCAGGTCACCCAGGCAAACTGGATCCCCGCAATCGGCAGAAACGCTGTGAAGAGCAGCGTGAACATCGTCGCCGCCATCACCCAGTGAAAAATGCGCGCGGTCAGCGAATGACGGATGATCCGATCCGGGAGATCCGTGCGGGCCGCTTCCATCGCGTCGGTTTCGTCAGCATGCCGCTTCCGGTGGGCGGAAAGGACCATGTAGCTGGCATGCGCGACGAGGAACACCACACCGGCAAACAGCGAGGCCCAGAGCAGGTCCCAGGAGAGGTGGATGAGAATCGGCTGATCCCAGGGGTCGCGGCCCCAGGTCAGGAAGTCCACGTGCCGGCCTCGGCGCCGCGGATCGCACGCTTCACCAGATTGCGCATGAGCGGCACTTTATAGGCGTTGAAGCTCAGCGGCCGGGCGCCTTCGATCGCGAGGCTCGCAGCCACCATAGCGGTCGCCTCGTTGCGCGGCCGGCCGCGTACCAGCTCCTCGACAGCCTGCAGGCGCAGCGGTCGCGCCGCCACGCCGCCGACGGCCAGGCGCATGCGCTCGATGGCGCTGTCGCTCCCGGAACCGGCCATCACCATCGCCGATGCCACGCTGACGAGCGCGAAATCCCACACCTGGCGGTCGGACACCTTCTCAAAATAGAAGCGCGCACCCGCCCACGTACCGGGCAGCCGAATCGCGGTCAGCAGATCGCCCGGCTCGAGGACCGTCATCCGTGTGATGTCGGTGCCGGGCCCGACGAAGTAGTCTTCGGCCGCCACGATCCGCTCGCGGCCGGCGGCGGTGCGAATCACCATCTGCGCGTCCAGCGCGATCAGCGCCGGCGCGGTGTCGGACGGGGTGACGGCCACGCAGCGATCGGCGCCCAGAATTGCGTGCTCCCGGTTGATCGCCTCGGGCGCGTCGGCATAGCAAATGTTGCCGCCGGCCCGATAGCAGGGCCACCCGGCGCGGTAGTACCAGCACCGTGTGTCCTGAGAGACGTTGCCGCCGATCGTGCCCTGGTTGCGAATCTGCGGCGACGCTGCCGCCTCCGCCGCCTCGAGCAGGATGCCGTACCGCTCACCCACGACCGGATGACGCACGACCTCGGTGAGCGTGGCCATCGCGCCGATCTCGAGGCCGTCCTCCCAGGGCTGAATACGCCTCAGTTCGGAAATGCCGGACAGGTCGACGAGCGCCTGGGGACGCTTGATCCGATCCTTGAGCCAGTCAAGGCTGTCGAGGCCGCCCGCCAGCACCAACGCGTCAGCCCCGTACCGATCCAACACCGCCTGCGCGTCCTCGATGGACGCCGGCTGGAACAGCTCGAAGGCGGGCATCACGTCTCGGATTACGGCCATGGTTCCTCGCTCGTAACGATCTATGCGCGCGCTATACGTGCGCGCGCAGCGGCTCGTGCATGCGCCGTCCGTGTTCGAGCGACATCAGAATGATGTCGGCCGTCACGGGCGCGCGGCGGAACACGTCTTCACCCACGGCATCGGCAATGGCGTTCATCACGGCGCCGTACCCGGCGCCGACCGGCGGCTCACCAATCCCCCGGGCGCCGATGGGCGTTTCGGGATCCGGCAGACCGACCGCGTCGGCCTGCAGGCGGGCCGGCACGTCGAGAATCGTCAGCGGCTTGCTGTAGTGGAACCGGTCGCCGAGCGACACGCCGTAGCGTGGGTCGACCACCGCCTTCTGGAACAGCGCGTGCGCGATACCGAGACAGCAACCGCCGTTGATCTGCGCGATCAGGCTTCGCGGATTGACGACGGTCCCTGCGTCGCCCATGCCGAGGAAGTCGACGAGCGTGACCGCCCCCGTTTCGACGTCAACCTCCACCTCGGCAAAGCCGGCGACAAAGGAAAAGGTGGAACCATCGCGTGGATAGTTGTCCCTCGCCACGCCCATCAGGCCAAGACCGGCCAGCGCCGCTGCCGACGCCTGCGTCATCTCGTTGATGTCATCGGGCAGTTGGTGGCCGTCGTACGGCCCCCCCAGCTCGATGGCCCGCCGGGCCGCCTGCGCGTAGCTCAAGCCCTGCGCCGCATTCCCTCGGCGGAACACACGCTCGCCGCCGATCTCGTAGTCGTCCGCCGAACCGCCCAGATCGCGCGCGGCAATTTCCTGGAGCTTCCGCCGCGCGTCCATCGCGCCCGCATGGTTGGCGCGTGTCATGGCATGCGTCGTCTGGCTGCCGACCGACATACACGTCCAGGGGAGATGCTTCCCCGTATCACCCCAGACGACCTCCACTTTCTCCCACGGCATGTCGAGGACTTCGGCCGCGACACGGGCCATATCCATGAGGGAGTGCGTTCCGAGATTGCCAACGCCCGACTGCACGTAGAGCCTGCCGTCGGGGCGGATCGTCATGATGCTGTCATAGTCGGTCGACCCCGCCCCGTGGGTGCCGACGGCAACGCCGACGCCCCGCACTTTCGAGCCCTGCCGCTGGCCGGCACGAGCTTTCCGCCCGTCCCAGTTGAAGCGTTCCGCGCCACTATCCAGCGCCTCCTTCACGAACGCGCTCGTCACGTAGCCCAGCTGGCCGTCCTGGCGCGGAGGGCCCAAGGGCGCTTTCCCTTCCGGCGCGTTGAGCCGGCGAATCACGACCTGATCGATCCCGAGCTGCTTGGCCGCCTTCGTGATCACCGGCTCGATGATGGCGTTGCCCTGCATTTCTCCCGGCGACCGCTGCTGCGACTTGGGCGGCGTGTTGGTCAGGACGTTGACGGCACGCCAGCGCATCGCCGGCGGCTGGTAAATCAACGACGCCGCCCGACCGGCGGATCGATGATCGCCGTACGGTCCGTACGGACCGGTGTCCTGGACGATGAAGAGGTCCAGGGCGGTGATGCGGCCGTCGCTGGCGAACCCGATCCTGGCACGGCCGGTCATGTTCGTCCGGACACGGCCGATGTAGCTTTCCTCTTCGCGAGTGATCCGCATCATCACGGGCGCGTTGGCCTTCCTCGACAGCAGCGCCGGAATCGTCGACGACACAGCGCCGCCGCCCCTGCTACCGAACCCGCCGCCCGTGTACTCGGAGATCAGCACGACCTGCTCCGGATCGATCCCAACCCAGCGCGCGATATTGCCTCGCGTCCGCGCGACGCTCTGCGTCGTGGCGTGGATGAAGAGCCTCCCGTTCTGCCAGTACGCCATCGCGCTGCGCGTTTCCATGGTGTGGTGGCAGGTCGACTGCGCGACGAACGTCTCGTCGAGCACGAGCGCCGCGTCGGCGAATCCCGCATCGAGATCGCCGTAGGACCACTCCTCGAGCGGCCGGCCCATCGGCAAGCGTCCCAACGCCTCGTCGTCGAAATCCTCCGCCGTCCACTTGATCGTCTCGAGCGCCGATCCTTCACCCGGCACGGGTGCGCCCCACGCGTTCCCCTCCAGCCGCGCACTCGGTCCGTCGGGCCGGAGGCTTTCGAGCGGATCGGTGACAAACGGCAGCGGCTCGAGATCGACTTCGATCCGTTCGACCGCCTCGGCCGCCGTCAACTCATCGACGGCGGCCACCGCGAGAATCGGCTCGCCGGCATAGAGCGGCTCATCGGTCAACGCGCGTTCCCCACCGCCAAGGTCGGGCAGATCCTCGGCCCTGAGGATCGCCCGGACACCAGGCATCGCGAGCGCCGCCGCCGCATCGACGCCCCGTACGCGCGCGTGCGGCATCGGGCTGAGCAGGAGCTTGGTGAACAACATCCCGTCGGCCCGGAAGTCCTCCGCGTACCGCGCCCGTCCGGTGACCTTCGCGACGTGGTCGGCAGGCGTATAGTTCTGGCCGACGAGTTTCTCAGCCACGATTACGCCCTCCTCATGTATTCAGCGCCGCGCATCAGCGCCGTCAAGATCTTGTCGTAGTCCTGGCACCGACACAGGTTTCCGGACACGCCGTGGGCCAGCTCCTCGCGCGTCGGATTCGGGTTCGTTTTCAGAAACCCCATCGCGGCCATCACGAAGCCGGGCAGACAGAACGCGCACTGGAACCCCTGCTCGTCGACGACGCCCTGCTGTATCGGATGGAGCTCGCCGCCCGGAGCGGCCAGACCTTCGATGGTCACGACCCGCCGGCCGCGCACGCTGTGCGTCAACACCGAACAGGAGTAATGCGGCACATCGTCAATGGTCACCGTGCAGGCGCCGCATTCGGCCCGATCGCAGCCAAGCTTGGTTCCGGTGAGCCCCAGCTTGTAGCGGAGCGTCATGGCCAGCGTTTCCTGCTTCATGGCGTCCACGCGCCGGGTCTGCCCGTTCACGCTCAGCGTGATCAGGCGCTCGACGGATCCCGGAGCCGACGACTGGCCGAGCAGCGAACCGCCGGCCCGAAACAGGTAGCCGGCGGAGGCGGCGGCCGCGCCGCCGCCTATGACACCCTTGATGAAGTTTCGCCGGGAGAGCGACATACGTTTAACCTTTTCTTGCCGGATTTCAGGCCGAGTGTATCAATGATCTTGACGCAGTTCTACCTCAATTGCCTGACCCGCGCCTCACGTGATCGACGCCGACGCGCCCCGCTGCCCTGGCGATCCACCGCTATCCCGCCGCCCGGCGGAGGGTACGCGCGGGACCGGGGAGCGCAATGCGAAACGTGCTGCCGTCGGCGCCGGACGCCGCCAGCGTCAGCCGGCCGCCACTGGCTTCCACGGCGCCCCTGGCAATCGAGAGGCCCAGCCCGGCGCCTGTTGCGCCAGCGGGGACCTTGGCGGCGCGATAGAACCGGTCGAAGATTCGATCCCGGGCCGCGGCGTCGACGCCGGCGCCGCTGTCAACGACGTCGAGCGTTGCCGCGCCCGCGTCCTCGGCCACGCGGATCAGAACGCGGCCGTCCACCGGGCTGAACTTGATCGCGTTGTCCACGAGATTGATGAGCGCCTGACGCACGACCACGCGATCCGCGTACGCCTGCGGCGTCCCGATGCGCTCAACCACGATCGACTGGCGTCGTTCCTCGGCCAGCACCTCGAGATGCCCGGCAACCTCCTCCGCCAGCTTGGCCAGATCAAACACGTCAAGCGATAGCTTGGCCTGGCCCGTTTCAGATCGCGAGAGCGTCAGCAGCCGATCGACGAGGCTGGCCAGCCGATCGGCTTCCTCGAGCATGCTGCCGATAATGCCGCGGTACGCGACCTCATCGCGGTGTTCGCGAACGCCGACTTCCCCCACGCTGCGGATGGCGGTCAGCGGCGTCCGCAGCTCGTGTGACACGTCCGCCGTGAACTGCCGCATCTGTTCGAACGACGACTCCAGCCGTCCCAGGGTCCCGTTGAAGACGGCCGCCAGGCGTCCCATCTCGTCATCCGGGTTATCAACCGGCAGCCGATCGCTCAACCGCTCCGCTGTGATCGAGCGCGCACGCTCGGTCATGCGCTCAACGGGCAGCAGCGCGCGGCGTGCCAACGTGTATCCGCCCAGGCCTGCCACGGCGACGGCGACCGGAAGGCCGAGCACGAAGATGAGCACGAGCTGCCGGAGCTCCTGGCGCATCGTGGCCTCGGATCGAGCAACCTGAATGATGACCGCCTTCGACCCGATGCGACCGCGCCGGGTGAGCACGCGCACCGCCGCCGCGTCGGACGGGACCGCGACGAGGCTATCGTCGGGTCGCAGCGCCAGATCGCGGGCCTCGGGCACCGGTCGGCGCCGCGCCTCGAAGTTCTCGTACAGCAGTTCGCCTTCCGGGCTCCAGACCTGCAGCCAGGGGCTCTCCTCCTCGGTGAGGCTCTCGTACCAGGTAATGCCCCCGTCAGGCGTCTGGTCCACCATCGCCGCGGCCCACTGAAAGTCACCGCGGAGCCGCCCGTCGAGCGTCTCCGAGGCATTGCGGCTGACGAAGGCGACCACCAGCGCCGCGTACAGGCCAAGGACGATGACCATCGCGGCGAGATACCACAGAGTGAGCCTGACGCGGACGCTGTGCGACCGCCACCAGCGCCTCATGGCTCACCCTCTCGGAGAACGAATCCGACGCCGCGCACGGTATGAATCAACTTCGCCGCCTGGTCGGCGTCGACCTTTCGACGCAGCCGCGCGATGTGGACGTCGATGACATTATCGAGCGGCGTCGTTCGCGCCGTCTCCTTCCAGACGTCGCGGGCGAGGGTTTCGCGGGAGACGACTTGCCCCTGGTGGCGCAGCAGATATTCGAGCAACTCGAATTCGCGGACGGTCAGATCGACACGGCGGCCACCGCGCGTCACCTCGCGCGTGATCAGGTGCACGTCGAGATCCCCCGCGGCAAGCCGGGGCGTCTCGGCCGCGCGGCCGCGGCGCACGAGCGCGCGAAGGCGCGCGAGCAGCTCAGTAAAGGCAAACGGCTTGACGAGGTAATCGTCGGCGCCGGAGTCGAGCCCGACGACGCGATCCTGCAGCGTATCTCGCGCGGTCAGTACGAGCACCGGGGTCTTGATGCCCCGTTCCCGCATGGCCTTGAGGATTTCCAGGCCGTCGCGACCCGGCAGCGTCAGGTCGAGAAGAATGGCGTCGAACTGCTCGGTGGTAATGCGAAAGAACGCGCCTTCTCCCGTGCGCTCGACAAGAACGTCGTATCGCTCGCCCTCGAGCCCTTCACGCAGGGCGTTGGCGACTTTCTGCTCGTCTTCGACGACCAGGATGCGCATGCTCTGCAACGAGCTTACATCAGAGAATCTCGACTGACGTGGATGGGCTGTGGTCCGGCTACAGCGCGATGCGGTGGTCGCCGGTGTAGATGTTAAAGGTGTCTCCCCGGACGAACCCCAGCAATGTCACGTTCCCCTCGCGTGCCAACTCGACGGCCAGGCTGGACGGGGCTGATACCGCCGCCACGATCGGAATACCGGCGACCGTGGCCTTCTGGACGATCTCGAACGACGCGCGGCCGCTGACCAGCAGCGCACGGTCACCGAGCGGGCACCGCTCGGCGAGCAACTGCGCGCCGATGACCTTGTCGACCGTGTTGTGCCGTCCCACGTCTTCGGCCACGGCCACCAGGAGGCCATCGCGGTCGAAGAGGCCCGCCGCGTGCAGGCCGCCGGTTTCGTCAAAGACGGCCTGCGCCGCGCGCAGGCACTCCGGCAACGTCGCGACCGTCGCCGCGGACATCGGCCAGTCCGCACCGATGCGCGGGATGCCGCTGACCAGATCGTCAATCGACCGGCGGCCGCACACGCCACAGGCACTGGTCGTGGTCACGGGGCGCCGCGCCGCGAGCGCGGCGTCAGCCCGGTCCCTGGCCGCCCCGACGAACGTCACGTCGAGCACGTTGCCTTCCGCGCCCGCGTCTACATCGGTGCAGTGGCGAATCGTGCCAAGGTCATCGGTATCGGTGATGATGCGCTCCGACAGCAGGAGCCCCGCTGCCAACTCCCGATCGGCGCCCGGCGTCCGCATCGTGACGATGAACGGCGATCCCTGCAGGCGAATCTCGAGCGGCTCCTCGACGGCGGCGATGTCCTGCCGGCGCGCGCTGGTCCGGGCGCTCGGGGGGACACTGACCCGAAGGACGTCAAGGGCGCGGACAGGCGACGTCATCGCGTCATCCGAGGCCAAGCGGGCCGCGCGCCCTGGCATCCAGCCCACGGGGCCCGTGGCGCTGTGCCCCGCCCGTATCCGTCGTCACATCCATCCATATAGGTAACTGCCACAACCATGCCGCAAATACTGACGTTTGTCACGGCGCCGCCTAGCAGCCTGTGGTTAAAGGGCCGAAAGGGATCGACACGACTGATCCCGCGTACTACACTCCCGCATGGCCATGAGTCGACGTAAGGACCGGGCACGGACACCCGGATTGTGGATCGCGACGAACGCGTTGCCGGTCACGGGCGGGCATCCGTTCTATCAGCGGCTAAATCAGGTCCTGGACACGCACGCGTTCGACGCGTGCGTCGAGGCGCAGTGCGCCCCGTTCTACGCCGCGACGGTCGGCCGTCCCAGTTTGCTGCCGGGGACCTATTTCCGGCTGCTCTTGATCGGGTACTTCGAGGGCATCGATTCGGAGCGTGGGATCGCCTGGCGGACTGCCGACTCGCTGGCGCTGCGCGGCTTTCTCGGGTTGGGCCTCGATGAGGCGACACCCGAGCACTCGACGATCTCCCGGACGCGGCGGCTGATCGACCTCGAGACGCACCGGGCGGTCTTCACGTGGATCCTGCAGGTGCTGGCGACGGCCGATCGCGTGAAGGGCAAGACGATCGGGATCGATGCCACGACCCTCGAAGCCAATGCCGCCTTGCGGAGCATCGTGCGCCGCGACTCCGGCGAGACGTATCAGGAGTTCTTGACGCGGCTCGCACAGGCCTCGGGCATCGAGACGCCGACACGGGCGGACTTAGCGCGCCTTGATCGCAAGCGCCCGAAGAAGGGCTGCAATACCGACTGGCGGCATCCACACGACCCTGATGCGCGGATCACGAAAATGAAGGACGGGCGTACGCATCTGGCCCACAAGGCTGAGCACGCCGTCGACCTGGAGACTGGGGCGATCGTGGGCGTGACGGTGCAGGGCGCCGATCAGGGCGATACGACGACGATCGCGGAGACGGTCACCACGACGGCCGAAGAGCTCGAAGCCGTGGCGGTGGCGACCGACGGGCACACGGCGATCATCGACGAGGTCGTGGCCGACAAGGGATACCACAGTAATCAGACGCTGGTGGATCTCGCGACACTCGACCTGCGGACCTCTATCGCGGAGCCCGATCGCGGCCGGCGCAACTGGACGCACCAGGCGGCGGCGCGCGACGCGGTGTACGCGAATCGTCGACGCATCCGGGGCGTGCGTGGGTTGGCCTTGTCGCGTCGACGGAGTGAGTATCTCGAACGACCGAATGCGCATCTCTCTGAAACCGGTGGGATGCGGCGCACGCATCTGCGAGGGCACACCAACATCCTGAAACGTTTACTCGTCCATATCGGCGGCTTCAATCTGGGCCTCTTGATGCGGTCGCTCGTCGGCGTCGGCACGCCGCGGAGCCTGCAGGGCCACCTGGCGACGATTGTGGCGCTCGTCATTGCGCTGTGGACGCGCGTGGAGCGCCGCTGGCGCGACCACCACACGCCATCCGACGATCAGGCGTCCGTTTTTACGCCGAATCATCGTTTCGAGCTGCTACCTGTTGGCGCGTCAGAAGGCGACCTTTAACCACGGGCTGCTAGGGGAGCGACCCGAAGTCGCGGCGCCCATCGGGAGCATCGGTAGACGCGGGCACCCGGTAGCGTTACCATTCACAGCATTCGCGGCGAAAGGATTCTGGTATGAGCATCGTCAACCTCACCGTCAACGGCCGGATGCACACGGTGGATGTCGATCCGGCCACTCCCCTGCTCTACGTGCTCAGCGACGATCTGGAGATGCGCGGGCCGAAGTTCGGATGCGGCCTGTCCCAGTGCGGCGCCTGCACGGTGATCGTCGACGGCGAGGCGACGCGCTCCTGCGTCACGCCGGTCGAGAAGGTCGCGGGCTCCGCCATCACGACACTGGAAGGCCTTGGCACGGTTGAGAACCCTCATCCGATCCAGCAGGCGTTCATCGACGAACAGGCGATGCAGTGCGGCTTCTGCGTCAACGGCGTGATCATGACGGCCAAGGCGCTGCTCGACCAGACGCCGAACGCCAGCGACGCCCAGATCCGACAGGCGATGTCGACGGTGCTCTGCCGGTGCGGCGCTCACGTGCGCATGCTGGCCGCCATCCGGCGGTACGCGCAGGGGAGGACGGCATGAAGGCTTCGATGACCTCCGATGCGCTGGCGGCGTTGACCAGCGCCGGCCTTTCGCGAAGAGCCTTTGTGAAGGGGTCGGGCGCACTGATCGTGGCGTTCAGTGCGGCGCGACTGGCCGGTGATCTCGGCATCGCGCCTGGCAGCGCGGCGGCCCAGGGCATCAATGGCCCGGGCAGCGTTGAGCTCGACTCGTGGATCGCCATCAACGCCGACGGGAGCGTGACCGCTTACACGGGCAAGTGCGAGCTCGGGACGGGGCTCTTCACGGCGCAGACGCAGCTCGTGGCCGAGGAGCTGAGCGTGCCGATCGACCGCGTCCGGCTGATACAGTGCGACACGTCGATCACGCCGAATCAGGGCACCACGTCGGGGGCGCAGTCGCATCCCGCCAACTTCAATCAGAGCAATCTGGCGCTGGCCGGGGCGACCGCCCGCGAGACACTCGTCCAGCTGGGTGCGGCGCGCCTGGGCGTGCCCGCAGACCGGCTGACCACCGCCGATGGCGCGGTGATGGTCCGTGGCGACGCCGCGAGGCGCGTCTCGTACGGCGAATTGATCGGAGGACGGCAGTTCAGCATTCCGCTCAATCAGGACGCGAGACGCAAGCCTGCCAGTGAGTGGACGGTACTGGGACAACCGGTTCCGCGCCTTGACATTCCCGCCATGGCGACCGGGCAGTTCGAGTACGTGCACAACGTGCGGGTGCCGGACATGCTGCACGGACGCGTGGTGCGACCACCGACCTTCGGCGCCACGGTCGGCACAGTCGACCAACAGTCGGTCCAGGGGATGCCAGGGGTCGTCAGGGTCGTCGTCCGTGAGAACTTCATCGGCGTCGTCGCCGAGAAGCCGTGGCAGGCGATACAGGCGGCGGCCCAGCTGAGGGTCGTCTGGAACGAGGGGACCCGCCTGCCCGATCAGCGCACGTTTCACCAGCAGCTTCGGAGCCAGACGGGCACACGGGACACGCTGGTTGTCGACTCGGGCGACGTCGACGCCCAGCTCGCTGGGGCAACCAGAGTTGCCCGAGCGACGTATCTGTTCCCGTATCAGATGCACGCCTCCATCGCCACCGCCTGCTCGGTGGCCGACGTGCGGAACGATGGGGCGACGGTCTGGTCGTCGACGCAGAACGTCTATGCACTGCGAAGCACGATGTCGATGGTCCTCGGGCTTGACGCTGACAGCATCCGCATCATCTTCCGCCTGGGGCCTGGCTGCTACGGCGTCAACGGCGCGGATACGGTGTCCTACGACGCGGCGTTGATGTCGCAGGCCGTGGGCCGGCCGGTCCGCGTGCAGCTGGCGCGCCAGGACGAGATGGCCTGGGAAAACTACGGTCTTGCGTACGTGCTCGACGAGCGCGCCGGACTCGACGCGAACGGGACGATCGTCTGCTGGGACCACGAGGCCTGGTCGGTCTCGCGCGGTGGGCGTCCCGGCGGGCAAAGGCCCGGCAACGTGGTAACGGGCACCCTCGCAGGCTTTGAGGCCAATCTCCCCGCACCACGGGCAGCGGTGCCTCCCACGCGTGAGTACGACAACGGCGGCAACGTCGTGCCGTCCTACGTGACCGGTTGCAGTGGCGGCGTGTGCGGCGGCACCGGCACCATCCGCAGCGAGCGCGCGCTGTCGCACGTTGCTGAATCCCCGTTCTTTACCGGACCGCTGCGATCGCCGAATCGCCTGCAGAACACGTTCGCGCACGAATGCTTCCTGGACGAGATCGCGGCGAGTCTGAACGCCGATCCGGTGCAGTACCGGCTGCGGCACCTGAGCGACCCGCGACTGCGGGAAGTGGTGACAACCGCAGCGGCCAAGGCGGACTGGGACGCCCGTCCATCGCCGCGCGCCGGCATCGGTCAGGGCGTCGTGACCGGCCGCGGCATTGCCTGTGTCCTGTACGAAGGCGACAACGGCTACTGCAGCGTCGTCGCGGAGATCGAGGTGAATCAGGACACCGGCCTGGTCGTCGTGCGGCGCTGCGTGGCCGCGATCGACTGCGGCCCGATTTCGAACCCCGACGGACTGCGCAATCAGGTCGAGGGTGGGATCATCCACGGCATGAGCCGCGCCTTGCGGGAAGAAGTCACCTGGAGCGCGGATCGCGTGACGTCAGTCGATTGGCAAACGTATCGGCCGTGGTACCTCGGCGACGAAGTCCCGGTCATCGAAAGCGTGCTGATCGACCGGCCCGACGCGGCGGCAGCGGGGGCGGGCGAAACGTCGATTACGGTGATCGCCGCGGCGATTGGTAACGCCATCTTCGATGCCACGGGAGCCCGCGTGCGGCAGATCCCGTTCACGCCGGAGCGTGTGAAGGCAGCCCTCGACGCGAGCAGGGCCGGCTGAAGCCGGTCCAACTGGACTGGCCATTCGCGACATGAGCGTGCACGCCATTCTCGCGACCGTCTCGGACCGCCCCGGCATACTGTACGGGCTCACGAAAGTCCTGGCGGATCATCGCGCCAACATCACCTACGTCGATATCCACGCCGGAGAGCCGCACCAAAAGACCTACTTTGAAATCACGCTGGATGGGATCGCGCTTGAAGACGTGCTCAACGATCTCCGGAAGGTCGCGGGGGTCGCGGACGTGGTCGAGACACCGTCTCTCGCCAAGATCTACGGCAAACGGATCATCGTCATGGGCGGCGGCGCGCAGGTGGGGCTCGTCGCGATGGGCGCCGTGTCGGAGGCGGACCGCCACAACATCCGCGGGGAGCGCATCTCCGTCGATACGATCCCGCTGGTCGGCGAACAGGAGCTGGCGGCGGCGGTCCGTTCCGTGGTCCGCCTGCCCCGCGTGCGCATCCTCGTGCTGGCCGGCGCCATCATGGGCGGCGAGATCGCGGAGGCTGTCGAAGAGGTCCGGAAGCACGGGCTCTACGTGATCTCGCTGAACATGGCCGGGAGCGTTCCCGATGCCGCGGATCTCGTGGTCTCGGATCCGGTGCAGGCCGGCGTGATGTCGGTCATGGCCGTCGCGGATACCGCCGAGTTCGATCTGATGCGCCAGCTCAAGAAGCGATACTGAGCGCCTCGCGCGCGCGATCCAACCCGAGTCCCCTCTCGACCAGCAGGTCTCCTTTTCGACCACTAAGAGCATGTAAGGAAATAACTGCTTGTACTGTTGATCGGCGAGTAGTACGCTGCGCCCGTGGAGGTGGCCACCCTGCGGGCAAAGCATGCAGCGCTGGCGCCCGTGCTCACGGAGCGATCGCGCCGGGTGTGGGCGGCGACTGAGGCCCAGGCGATCGGTTATGGCGGCACGGCGCTGGTCGCCCGAGCCACGGGTATCGCGACATCGACCATCCAGCGCGGTTTGCGTGAATTGACGGCGGACGAGCCGCTCGCGGGCGGCCGGACGCGAAGGGCGGGCGGCGGCCGCAAGCGCGCGATCGATCTCGACGCGACGCTGCTGCGCGATTTGGATGCGTTGGTTGAGCCGACCGCCCCCGGCGATCCCGACTCGCCGCTGCGGTGGACGTGCCAGAGCGCACGGACGTTGGCGGTGGCGCTCGACGGTCTGGGCCACCGCGTCAGCCACACGGTGGTCGCCGAGTTGTTGCACGGACTGGGCTACAGCCTGCAGGGCAACGCCAAGACTCGTGAAGGCCGCCAGCATGTCGATCGGGACGCGCAGTTTCGGTACATCGCCCGGCGCGTGCGACGCGCGCAACGGCAACAGCAGCCGACGATTTCGGTGGACACCAAGAAGAAGGAGCTGGTCGGCGCGTTCAAGAACGCGGGCCGCACCTGGCGCCCGGCGAAGACGCCGCAGCGGGTACAGGTCCACGACTTCGTGATCCCGGCCACCGCCACCACGGGCGGGAAGGCCATTCCGTATGGCATCTACGATCTGCATCGCAACGAAGGCTGGGTGCGTGTCGGGATCGATCACGACACCGCGAGCTTCGCGGTACGGTCGATCCAGCGTTGGTGGCAGCACATGGGTCGCCCGGCGTATCGACAAGCCCAGTCGCTGTTGATCACGGCGGATGCAGGCGGGAGCAACGGGGCGCGCCTCCGGTTGTGGAAGTGGGAACTGCCGCGTCTGGCCAATCGGACGGGCTTGGTGATCACGGTCTGTCACTTTCCGCCGGGTACGAGCAAGTGGAACAAGATCGAGCATCGGGTGTTCTCGCACATCGCGATGAATTGGCGCGGCACCCCACTCGTCGACTTGGCCACGATCGTGAGCCTCATTGGCTCGACGCACAGTCGGTCCGGACTCCGCGTTCGGTCGGAACTCGACCGCGGCCCATACCCGGGTGGCCTCACCGTCACCGATGCGCAGCTGGCGACGGTACGCCTCGAGCGGCATCGCTTTCACGGCGACTGGAACTACACGATCCATCCCGCTGCTCCGAGAACACAAAAGTCAGTAATTGTCTGACAAGCCCTAACGTCGCCTTCTCGACCACTAAATCTGGTCGCATCGGGCCCTCGACCCAGCTAAAGGATCCTCCCTGTTGAACCGAGAAGTTCAGCAATAGAGCTTGGCCCCTGCTGGACGGGGCTGCCCTTTTCTAGACGTCCGATGACCGAGGGAACGGCCCGCCGTCGTTCGGTCTGGCCGGGCACTCAACAGTTCAGGAGCTAGTGGACGATGCAACGTGGGCGCGCCGCACAAGGCAGGGACAAGCGCGACGCTGAACGGGTGCTCGCCGTCGGCGAGCTTCGGGGCGACATGATGGTGTTCCAGCCGATGCAGGTCAAGGATATCGGCAGGGGCGGCCTCACCATTGAAACCCTGTTCCCCCTTCAACTCGACTCGCTGCACGACGTGCGGCTCACTCTGGGTGACTCGTCCGTCGTCACCAAGGGACGCGTGGTCCATTCGCGCATTAGCAGCGTCGATCAGGACAAAGTCGCCTACCGCTCGGGTCTTCAACTCGTCGATCCGTCTCCGTCGGCCAGACACGCCATCAAGGCGTTTCTGGACGCGCTCAAAGAGGACACCGGCGGCGTGTAACGCCCGTTACCTCACCTTGAGATGTTCTAGATAATCGCCGGAGTGAATGCGCTCGGCGCGGCCGAGTGGGGCGTTATAAAAGTACGCCCACGCGTCGACGACCCGCCCGTCCCCCAGCCTCGCGCGTGTGAGCGCCCGCGTGTAGAGGCTGCTTTCCGGCTCGTCGGCCCGGTACCCCTCGAACTCGTCCAGCGCCTGGAGGACGAGCGCCGGATGCGTCATGCGGTACACCTCGCCCCGCACCGTGGCATCCGAGGCCGGCACCGCCGCTGGATAGATACCGAGATCGAACAGCGCACCGGCGATCGTGCCGCGGCCGACATAGACGAGATGCTGGTCGAGACGAAACCGCGCCGCCCGGTGAAAGGGCGCCATCAGCGTGCCGTAGAAAAACGCCAGATCGAGCATGGGGTGATGGCACCGCTTCCTAGTGCTACTTTGTCAGATTGACGAATTGCCGAGTGGATTCGAGAGCGATCACTTTTGAGGGCATTGTACAAATTCCGCGAGTTCGATACGCTGCCGTGCGGTGCTCGATCACACCGCGACCGCGTGGCTCCGTCGGTTGCTGGCCTGGCTGGAGCCGTTCGAGGCCGGCTTCGGGCGCGCCAGTCAACGCGGCGCGTTGCGGCGCTACGTCGCCGGGTTGCTCAACGACAGTTGCCGCAAGTCCATGGAGGCGATGTGGGCGCGGTTGAGCGACCCCGGGACCTATCAGGCGTTCCAGCACTTCATCACGCATGCGCCGTGGGACGCCGAGACGGTGTGGAAGCAGCTGCGGGCGCGGGTCCCGGAGCGGACCGGCGTGTTGATCCTCGACGGCACCAGTTTTCCCAAGCAAGGGACCGCGTCGGTCGGCGTGGCGCGGCAATACTGCGGGGCACGCGGGAAAATCGCGAACTGCCAAACGGCCGTCACGGTGGCCCTGTGGACGGGGACGCGCGCCTGGATGCTGGGCGCGCAGCTCTATCTGCCGGAGACGTGGCTCACCGCTGCCCAACGGACCCGCGCCCGCATTCCCGCCGGCGTGCGCTTTCAGCCCAAGGGGCAATTGGCCCTCACGCTGCTGCGACAAGTACGCGCCGCGGGCGTGACGGTGACCGCCGTGTTGGGGGATGCCGAGTTCGGCGACAACGCCACGCTGCGGCGAACGCTGCATCGGGCCAAACTGTCCTACGCGTTGGGGGTGTCGTCCGATCTCAAGGTCTTCCGTGGAACGCCGGCCCTCGAGACGCCGCCGCCGCCGACGGGCCGCGGCCGTCCGCGCACGCGGCACGGCCTACCGGTCGGTACACAGACCGTCGAAGCGCGGGCCTGGGCCGCCACGCAAGCGCCTCGCCAGTGGCGGCTCGTGTCGTGGCGCAACGGCACGCATCCCCCGTGGCGCGCCCGCTTCTGTGCCGTACGGGTCACGCCCGCCCACGACTGGCGCGAGGGCCGACGGCTCGCCCCCGAGGTGTGGTTGTTGTGTCAACGCGACCTCGGCGCAACGCCTGTCACCAAGTACTACTTGGTCGATCTGCCCGCCACCACCGCGCTGCGCGGCCTCGTGCGCCTCGCGCATCAGCGCTGGGCGATCGAGCAGCAATACCAGGAGCTCAAGGACGAGATTGGGCTCGACCACTTCGAAGGCCGCAGCCTGCCGGGCTGGCAACGTCACGTGGCGCTGACCGCCCTCGCCTACAGCTTTCTCCAGATGGAACGCCGCCGACGGGGACAGACACATCTCACGCTGCCGCGCGTCCGCGCCATCATCCAGGAAGTGCTGACCGCCCATTTCTTCATGACGCAACCGCACTACCTGAAGTGGATGCTCAAGCTCAAAGACGTCAAACTGCAAATCTGACAAAGTAGTACTAGGGAAGCGCTTGGATATGACCACAACGAGCCCACCAATTGCGCTCCCTCAGCTTACGGCAACCTTCGAAGAATTATGCAGGGGCTGGACATCCAGCCCGGTAGGGACGTCTTCGTCGATTTCGGATCAGGCACAGGCCGAGCGGTGATCATCGCGGCTTTGCATCCCTTCGCACGAGTGATCGGCGTCGAAGGTTCCACCGCCCTCAATGAAATCGCGCGCCGTAACGTCCAGCGGGCCCGCAAGCGGATGATGTGCCAAGACATCGAGGTCGTGACCAATGATGTCGTCGCATACGACGTCCCAGATGACGCGACCATGGTCTACTTCGCACGTCCATTCAACGGCGCGATCCTCGAGGCGGTGCTGCAGAACGTCAAAGCCTCGCTAATGCGGGTGCCACGACGGCTGTCCGTGATCAGTCACGGCTATGATTCGTCGAACCCCTTCGAAACGGAAATCCGAAGGAGTGGCTGGCTATGTGTGCGCATGGAAGTAAGGCTGCCGCGTGCCAACTGTGCCTGGATTTACGCGAACTCTCGGTGGACCGATGCAGCCTGTGCGTCAATGGAACACACGGCTATGGCCGCGCGCAAGCGTAACGGGACACGCGCGTCGTGAAACTGTACGTGGTCGCCCTTGTCATCGGAGCGGCTCTCCGGCTCGCGGCGCTCCCTATGGCTGGAACCGACGACGTGGAGAAGGGCTGGAGCTACGTTGCGGCCACTCGTGGCGAGGCACGATTGTACGACTGGGCCGCCGCGCCGCGAGACCTCAGCCTGCGTACGGTCGACGGATTCAACGCGCGAGGCGATTATCCCCCACTTGCACTGTACGAAATCGGACTCGTCGGGCGGATCTATTATCGGGTGTCCGGCGGACGCTTTCCCCGAACCGACGCGTTGACGGCGGCCATCAAGGCGCCAGCCCTGCTCGCGGAAGCAGCCCTCGCGGTGTTGCTGTTCCTGGTCGTGCGCCGCGCCGTCGGCTTGACGGCGGCGCGCCGGATCACGCTCGTCTATTGGCTGAACCCGGCGATGATTCTCGCGACGAGCGTCTTCGGCATCGTCGATACGCTATCCGTGCTGCCCGCGGTCGGTGCCCTCATCGCCGGGGTCGCCGGCTGGCCCGCGCTTGCCGGAGGCCTCATGGCGGCGGCGGTGCTGACGAAGCCGCAGGCTGTGTTTGTGGTCCCGGCGGTGGCGCTTGCCATCTGGAACGTGGCTCACTCGGACCGAACGTCACGAACTCGGTCCGCGCTTGCGGGCGCCGCGTTGACGTCGCTCGTCATCGTGACGCCGATCGTCGTGGCAGGTGCGACGACGAACATGATCCTCGCTGTGGGGACGCTCACCCTCGGAAAGGACATGCTGTCAAACGCATGCAATCTGTGGTGGATTCTCGGCCATATCCTGCACGTGATGCAGGTGCCCGGCATAGATCTGAGGACTGCCATCACAATGCGAGCCGATATCGTGCCGATCTCGGCGTTCACCGACTTTGCGCCGCCAACCGCACGCATCTTCGTGCGCCTCCTCGGGTCAACGTTTGCGCTGGCCGCGATAGCGTGGGGAGTCTGGACGGCGCGACAAACACGCGACCTGTGGCTCTTGGCTGCGGCAGCGGCTTTTTTCGTGCACGCGTATGTAGTGCTTGCCACACAAGTCCACGAGACCCACCTGTTCGCAGCCGTGCCGCTGCTGGCGCTCGCCGCCGCCGGCCGACCGCGGTTTTTCCCTCTTCTTGTCGCCATCAGCGCAATCTACGCCCTTAATCTGAACCTCTTCTACGGTTTGGGTGAGGACGATCTTCGCTATGCCCTCCCACGCACACTCGCCAGCGTTGACCTGACTCTGATTCTGGCCATGGTGAACTGCGCGGTTCTCGCGTGGCATGCCGGTGTGCTTCGACGCGAATGCGGGAGCGTCAGTCACGATACGCCGCTCGGGTATCCTGCGCCAGAAGATGCCCGTTTACCGGTCTGAAGCGCGCTTTGGGCCGTTCTTACTGGCAAAACTTTCGCGCACGCGCCGCTGCGCTGGCGGTGTGAATGACCACGGTGCCTGCGGCCGACATTCCTCGCGCCGCGAACGTCGTGCGACGCGGCGCGGTAAGACAGGCGCTCACCAGGTGCTCCATCTCTGACACATAGGTGTCATGTCCCCACATCTTCACCCGCTCGCGTCCACGCTCGCCCATCGATCTGCGCAGGCCCGGATCGCCCGCCAGCGTGAGCATGGCCTTGGCGAGCGCGGCGGTGTCGGCTGGCGGGACGACGAACCCCGTCGTGCCGTCGACAACGCGCTGGCGCACCTCGCCTACCGCGCTGGTCGTGATGATCGGCAGCCCAGCGGCGTGTGCCTCCTCGATCACTTGTCCCCACGGATCGCCAAGCGTCGGAAACACGAAGACGTCCGACGCGGCGTAATACGCCGTCAAGTCGCGAGCCTGCACGAACGGCCAAAAGACGATGCCGTTAACGCCGCGCGCCGCGCCGCGAATTTCGTGCTCATCGACGCCGTCCCCCACGAGCAGAAGCGAAATCGCGTCGCTTTCGAGCCGTGCGCGCCGGAACGCCTCGATCAGGAACCTGAGTCCTTTGCCCTTCCAGAGCCGCCCCACGTACAGAAACACGCATCCGTGAACGCCGACTCTGGCTCTGTGACGCCGCCGCTCCTCCGCCGACACAGGTCGAGCAAAATGCTCGACGTTGGTCGTCTGTCTGACAGCGAAGATCGTGTCCTCTGGAAAGTCATACCGGCGCGCATACCGCTGGCCATCCGGGCCGTGTATATACGCGAAATCGGCCGAGCGGAAGAGGATGGCCTTCGCAATCTCCTTCCAGCGCGCTCTCCGTATCCATGCATCGAAAGTCCGCTGTACAAAAAAAGTGGTCCGGATCCCCAGCGCCTTAATGATCGCGTGGCCAGCGACGAACGGCCGCTCACCATATGGAGAGACGATGAGATCCGGGCTGGTGGCTCTGCAGCGATGCGCGAAACGGGCGGCCTCGGCGAGACCGCGGCTCGGATCTTCGACGTACGTGCCGGTGAAGCGCCACTCAGATTCATTGACGTCCCAGCTTCGATCCGGGTCGGTTCGTCGGCAGAACCACACGGAAAGGTCGAAACTCCGCCGATCGGCGAACGCGTTGTACGCCTCAACGGAATAGGGCGCCGGCAGGTTGTCCCAGAACACCACGCGGGGGAGACGGTCGGTCATTCGGCTCGACGTTCCCGCCGGTACGACGCCGCCTGGCGGGTACCCACGAGCTCGTGAAGTGCGCAGGCCGGCATACGAACTGTAATATCGTTGATATCGTGTCGTGGCGCAAAGTGCTGTATGCGGAGGCGGTGTACGACGAATCCGAGATCGAGGCGGTCGTCCGCGTCCTCAGAACCCGGCGTCTCGAACTGATCAACGGCCCGGCGGTCAGGGAGTTCGAGGGCCTGGTGGCTGCGTTGTTCGGCAAGACCCATGGCGTGATGACCAACTCGGGGTCGTCCGCGAACATGCTTGCGGTGGCCGCCCTGGATCTCGCTCCGGGTTCTGAGGTCATCACGCCGGCGTGCACGTTCGGAACTACGGTGGCTCCACTGGTCCAGCAGCATCTCGTTCCCGCGTTCGTCGACGTCGAGCTCGACACGTTTCAAATCGATGCAGGCAAGGTCGAAGAAGCCATCACGCCGCGGACCCGGGCGATGATGGTCCCGAACCTGATCGGGAATCTAGGGGATTGGCCGCGCCTTCGACAGATCGCTGACGCGCACGGCCTCAAAGTCATCGAAGATTCGGCGGACACGATTGGGAGCTTGATTGCCGGCCGTCCGATCGGCGCGCTCAGCGATATCTCGACGACCAGCTTCTATGCGAGCCACATCATCACGTGCGCCGGTGCGCACTCCATGGCCAACGAAGATGTTTTTCAAGCATGTTTGAGAATAAATCGGGAAGACCCTGCTCTTCTCTATCGAATTCATCTGCTCACAAGGCAATCCATAGCCATGGACGAAGCAAGAGTCTCTTGCTCTGGGATCGTCCGCGAATTGACTGGTGAAAGCGAAAAGGTGCTGTTGGATGCTCATTCAAGCGTGATTTTTTCGATTCCTAATGAGGACCGCCTGGGTTGGTCGTGGCATCAGGAAAGTAACTACGACGCTCTTGGTGCCGCTGGAGCAACGGTTTGTTTTCCGGTGTTTGAACCAGCTACCAAGAAAAATGGCACGGCGAGCTTCCGACGTCCCCCCCGAATTGAGTAGCACCCGGGTTTAGAGTCCGAGCTCACGAGAAGGGAGATCGGACGTGAAGCAACGATTCAGCGAGGCGCAGATCATCGGGTTCCTGCGGGAGTCCGAAGCGGGCCTGCCGGTGAAGGACCTGTGCCGCCGGCACGGGTTCTCGGAGGCCAGTTACTACCTCTGGCGGAATAAGTTCGGCGGGATGACCGTCTCGGACGCGAAACGCCTGAAGGAGCTGATTGCCGAGAATACGCGGCTGAAGAAGCTGCTGGCCGAGTCCGTGCTGGACAACGAGGTGACGCGCGATGCGTTGCGAAAAAAGTGGTGACCGCCCCAGCCCGACGGGTGCTGGTGCGGGATATGACCGCGCAGGGGGTGAGCGAGCGGCGCGCGCTCGCGCTGGTGCACATGAGTGCCTCGTCGCTGCGATACACCCCGGCGCCGGATACTAACGCGGCGTTGCGAGCCCGCATCGTGACCTTAGCGCACCGGCACCGTCGCTACGGTGCCGGGATGATCTACCTCAAGCTGCGGCAGGCGGGAACACGGGTCAACCACAAGCGGGTGGAGCGCCTGTATACCGAGGCTAGGCTGCAGGTACGTCGGCGGCGACGCAAGAAGATCCCGGTGGCGGACCGCCAGCCCCTGGTACGCCCCCAGGCGCCGAACGAGGTCTGGTCTGCCGACTTCGTCTTCGACCGCACGGCCGAGGGACGGGTGGTGAAGTGCCTGACCGTCGTCGATGACGCGACCACCGAAGCGGTGGCCATCGTGCCGGCCCGCGCGTTCGGTGGGCTGCCGGTCACCCGCGTGCTCGATCAACTCGCGCTCAAGCGCGGCCTGCCGCGTATCTTGCGCACCGACAACGGGAAGGAGTTCTGCGGGCGCGCCATGCTGACATGGGCCCATACGCACGGCGTCACGTTGCGCCTGATCGAGCCGGGCAAGCCGAATCAGAACGCCTATATCGAATCGTTCAACGGCCGGTTCCGCGACGAGTGCCTCAACGAGCACTGGTTCACGAGTCTGGTCCATACCCAGGTCCTCGTCGAGGCCTGGCGACGCGAGTACAACGAGGAGCGGCCGAAGAAGGGACTGGGCGGGCTCACGCCCGCCCAGTACGCCAAGCGGCTGGTCGCGGAACGCAGTACAGTCACCGCCGGACTCTAAACCGAAGTGCTACTGAAGACGGGGGGACGTCGCTTCTTGAAACGAAGCCATCAACTAGGCACCTTGCCGTGTACTGCCATCAAGAAATATGAGAATGGTTCTACTTCTTTGGTGCCAAAGGATATTGATCGTCTATCGCAGAAATATGAGGAAGTGCATTTTGAAGCAGAAGTGGGAGATGTTGGTGTCTTGCATCGGGACTTGGTGCATCGGTCCAATACGAATACTGATACCAAGCCTCGAATCACGGGCACCATTCACTTGGCTGCCATTGATAGAGTGCCCGATAATTTGACGGGTAAGCCTTATTAGGATTTCGAACGGCTCTTTCTGAGTCTTACTAGGGCGTCTTCACGTTTGATTCAGGTGCAAGTAGTCCAGTCGAATCTACGACGTGTTCACGCGGCCGAGCACTGAACAGGCCAGCCTCTGGCCCGCGTGCGCACGCGGAGACGATCTCATCAGCCAGTTCCCGCGTGCTGCGCCCGGACGCGAGCACGTCCTCGGAGACCTTCAGAACGATCTGGCCGCCGAAACGACACACGTGACGGTTCCAGAAGTCTATGATCGCACTCCACTCTGTGTCGACGCTTCGTGGCCCGATGGCGACGACATCCTTCCCCATCAACGGTGGCACATAGAGGTGGCCTCCGAAAGTGCCCTCGGTGAAGAAGACGCAGCGCCTCGCAAATTCAATAAGGCACGCCTGCTCTGGAAACGACCGACCCCTGTAATGTAGACATCGCAGGGATGGATCGAAGCGCGAAAAGCTATCGAACGCCCTTCCGGTGTCGAACGACAGCAGGACGACCCGCATTCTTTTCGCGAGTTCACTGATGAGCCCTTCCTTCGGTGGTGCGTTCAACCGGTCGATGCAACATGCACTCGAAATGGGAGGTGTCATGGTGCGACGACGAGGGCCACGGCTGACGGCCGCCGAGAAGGCGGAGGTGTGGCGCCGCTGGCGGCGGGGCGAGACGTTGAAGGCCATCGGCCGTGCGCTGAGCCGCGCGGGGAAGGTGGTGCGGTATGAAGTCGTCCGGACGGGGGGCATCCCGCCGCCGGGGCGCCAGCGGGCGCGGCAGGCGCTGACGCTGACCGAGCGCGAGGCGATTTCCCGGGGCCTGGCCTGCGGCGCGTCCCTGCGGCAGATCAGTCGCGGGGTGGGCCGAGCCGCCTCGACGGTGAGTCGGGAAGTGCGGCGCCACGGCGGGCGGCGCCGGTATCGGGCCACGATAGCCGACGACCAGGCGTGGGCCCGCGGCCGGCGCCACAAGCGGTGTCGGTTGGCGACGCACCCCGCCCTTCGGGATGTGGTGGCGGCGCAGCTTGCGCACAAGTGGTCGCCCCAGCAGATCGCCGGCTGGCTGCGCCGGGCGTATGCTGACGATCCGAGCATGTGCGTCTCGCACGAAACGATCTATCGCAGCCTGTTTGTGCAAAGTCGCGGGGTGCTCAAACGGGTGTTGCAGGCGCAGTTGCGGCGTCGGCGCACGGTGCGGCGCCCGCGGACGCGGGGGACCCAGACGGGGGGCTATATCGTGGGCGCCGTCTCGATTCGCGAGCGCCCGGCGACGGTGGAGGATCGCGCGGTCCCGGGTCACTGGGAAGGGGACCTGTTAGTGGGGGCGCGGCGGTCCTCGGTGGCGACGCTGGTCGAGCGGCGCTCGCGCTACGTGTGCCTCGTCCGGATCACCGGGCGCGAGACGCAGACGGTAGTGCAGGCGCTCACGCAGCAGGTCCAGCGGTTGCCCGAGGGCCTCATGGCCACGCTCACGTGGGATCGCGGCTTGGAACTTGCGGCCCATCACGCGTTCTCGATCGCGACAGGCGTGCAGGTCTATTTCTGTGATCCGTATAGTCCGTGGCAACGGGGGACCAACGAGAATACCAACGGCCTGCTGCGACAATACTTTCCGAAGGGGACACCCCTCTCGGGCTATACACAAGTCCAGCTTGATGCGATCGCGCGCGAGCTCAACACCCGACCGCGGAAGACGCTCGACTATCGGACCCCGGCAGAAGTACTTGCGGAAACCGTTGCATCGACCGGTTGAATCGGCAGTACGATGGGCGACTGAGGGCCCACCGGCCGGGCTCGTGTCTGGATTAACACGTACGGCTCCGACAGATTGAACCCGAGATGCCCCTCGATCTGGTTTCGGACCCGGAGGTCCGGCCGGATCTTCACGAAGAGGTTCGCCCCGAGGTCCAACCGCTCGAAGATGTCAGCCTCCTCCTCGACCCGCTCCGGATCGCAGCCGAACGTGAAGCCTCGAACCTTGGTCTTCCTGGAGCTGAACACGAACGTCAGCTCGCGGTCGGCCGCTCCCTTCCACGCGGGTTCGAGCGCCCGTATCCGCCTGCGGACAAAAGACCGCAGCGATCCCCGCAGTGCCGCGTCGAAGACGCGATTCAGCCGGCGGCTAGGCGCTCCGGCACCGACCGTGCCCGAATAGCAGCAGCCCCGGCTGTGCTTGAACAGCGGGACCTCGGAGATATCGACGTAGGCGTCGGCCATCTCGTAGATGGGATACACGTTCCCGCGACTGCAGCACACGATAGCATCGGCCGGATCGAGCGTCCTGGAAAACTGTCTGATGACCCCCTGCCAGTTCAGCAGCTCGTAGCCGAACTCTCCGAGAAACGTGAACGCAAACACCATGCGACGGCTTCACAGCCTCTTGCCGAACTCACGAATGGAATCAACGATGCGGTACGTGTCCCCTTCGGACAGCGATTGGTGAATCGGCACACAGAGCGTCGACTGCGCAGCCTGCTCGGCGTGTGGCAGCGGCGCGCTCGCGCCGAAGAGCGGTAGGCGGTGCAGTGGGTAGTACCGAAACGTGGTGTAGATACCGTCTTCCCTCAGCCATGTCGCCAGTCGATCGCGAATGTCCGGGTGGGTCTGGATCCAGTACATGTAATACGACGACTGTGCGCAGGGCGGTGGCTCAGGCGGGGTCCGTAGCCAGTCCAACTCCTCAAGGGCACTGTCGTAGAACGCATGGATTTGCTTTCGCCGATCGATGAACGCCGGCAGTTTCTTGAGCTGCTCGATGCCGATGGCGGAGGCAATGTCGTTCATGATCGCCCGCCGCCCCGGGCAAGACACGTCGAGTTCCCACCAGCGCTCACGTGCCTGGCTCAAGAAGCCGGTCGGGGTCGTAAGAGCCTGTAAGGAAATAACTGCTTGCACTGTTGATCGGCGAGTAGTACGCTGCGCCCGTGGAGGTGGCCACCCTGCGGGCAAAGCATGCAGCGCTGGCGCCCGTGCTCACGGAGCGATCGCGCCGGGTGTGGGCGGCGACTGAGGCCCAGGCGATCGGTTATGGCGGCACGGCGCTGGTCGCCCGAGCCACGGGTATCGCGACATCGACCATCCAGCGCGGTTTGCGTGAATTGACGGCGGACGAGCCGCTCGCGGGCGGCCGGACGCGAAGGGCGGGCGGCGGCCGCAAGCGCGCGATCGATCTCGACGCGACGCTGCTGCGCGATTTGGATGCGTTGGTTGAGCCGACCGCCCCCGGCGATCCCGACTCGCCGCTGCGGTGGACGTGCCAGAGCGCACGGACGTTGGCGGTGGCGCTCGACGGTCTGGGCCACCGCGTCAGCCACACGGTGGTCGCCGAGTTGTTGCACGGACTGGGCTACAGCCTGCAGGGCAACGCCAAGACTCGTGAGGGCCGCCAGCATGTCGATCGGGACGCGCAGTTTCGGTACATCGCCCGGCGCGTGCGACGCGCGCAACGGCAACAGCAGCCGACGATTTCGGTGGACACCAAGAAGAAGGAGCTGGTCGGCGCGTTCAAGAACGCGGGCCGCACCTGGCGCCCGGCGAAGACGCCGCAGCGGGTACAGGTCCACGACTTCGTGATCCCGGCCACCGCCACCACGGGCGGGAAGGCCATTCCGTATGGCATCTACGATCTGCATCGCAACGAAGGCTGGGTGCGTGTCGGGATCGATCACGACACCGCGAGCTTCGCGGTACGGTCGATCCAGCGTTGGTGGCAGCACATGGGTCGCCCGGCGTATCGACAAGCCCAGTCGCTGTTGATCACGGCGGATGCAGGCGGGAGCAACGGGGCGCGCCTCCGGTTGTGGAAGTGGGAACTGCAGCGTCTGGCCAATCGGACGGGCTTGGTGATCACGGTCTGTCACTTTCCGCCGGGTACGAGCAAGTGGAACAAGATCGAGCATCGGGTGTTCTCGCACATCGCGATGAATTGGCGCGGCACCCCACTCGTCGACTTGGCCACGATCGTGAGCCTCATTGGCTCGACGCACAGTCGGTCCGGACTCCGCGTTCGGTCGGAACTCGACCGCGGCCCATACCCGGGTGGCATCACCGTCACCGATGCGCAGCTGGCGACGGTACGCCTCGAGCGGCATCGCTTTCACGGCGACTGGAACTACACGATCCATCCCGCTGCTCCGAGAACACAAAAGTCAGTAATTGTCTGACAAGCCCTAAGCCCGAGATTCAGGAGCCGTTCGGCGCGCTCGGCCATGCCGGCGTCCCGGCAGTAGATCATCCCGCCGTCCCCCGTGGACACGATCTTCACCGGGCCGAAGGACCAGAGCCCAACATCGCCGAAGGTGCCGCAGGACTTGCCTCTGTAGGAGGAGGCAACGCTGCACGCGCTGTCCTCAATCAGAGGGATTCCCTTGCCCTGAAGAAGCGAGCAGACGGCATCCATTTCACACGGGAGGCCTCCGTAATGTAAAACGAGCGCCGCTCTCGTCAAGGGCGTGATCTTCTCTGCGATGTGCGCGGCCGTGGCATTCAGCGTTCTCGGGTCGACGTCACAAAAAATCGGCGTTGCCCCAGCCGCGACGACCGCGTGTGCCGCACCCACGTAACTGATGGAAGGGAGGACAACTTCGTCGCCCTGACCGACTCCGAGGAGCGCCATCGACTGGAACAGACCTTCCGTGCAGCAATTGACGCTGCGCACCAGCGTGCGGTCCGCCCGCAGATAAACTGCAAACGCGGCCTCGAGGCTGGCGGTCACGGCGCCCTTCCCGATCCAATTCGACTCGAACACGCTCGCGACGGCGTCCAGCTCTTCGCGCTGAAGCGAAGGCTGGAACACATTGATGATGCGTCGCGGCTCGCTCATCCTTCGTCTAGCCCACGCGCGACGTGAGGGCTGTGATGGACGAGATGCGCGGCTCACGCAGGGACTCGGGGCGGACCTTGTAGTTGCCCTGCGTCCGGCCGACCCAAATCGCCTTGTAGCACCACTGCACCAGGTCGTCGTCGGTGACCTTGTTATCCCAGGCATATGCCGTCGGCACGCGGTGCAAGTCGTCGACGCTCAGGCAGCCTCCCGCGCCCCACGATTTCTTTGGACAGCCTTCTGCGAGAAGGAGAATGAGTTATGTCCAAGGGAAAACAGCACGAGGCTGAGGCCTCGGAGGGAGCCCGGAGGGCGACCGCAGAGGCCTCAGCCTCGTGGGCGCTCGTCGGCACGGGGCGGTGGTCCGCGCGACGAAAAGTCTCCGTGGTCATCGAGGTCCTCAAGGGGGAATCACTCGAGAGCCTCAGTCGTCGCCATGGCGTGACGGCGGCGAAGCTCTCGCAGTGGCGTGACGACTTCGTGGCCGGCGGTGAGGCCCGCCTCAAGCATCGCGAGGTCGCCGTCGAGGGCGCGGACACGCGGCGGCTCAAGCGCGTCGTGGCGGATCTCGCCACCGACAAGGCGTTGCTGGCCGAGAAGATTCGACACCTGGAGGCCGGCCGCCCTTTGGGCTGGTGGAGGTCGAAGCGATGAGTCACGCGACTTCGCCCTCCACCCACCGGCCGTACGGCATCGCCCGCGTCACGCGCGTGTGGCAGGTGCCGCGCTCGACGGTCTACGCGCAACGGACCCGGCGCGCCCGGCCGACGCCGGTGGCCAAGCGCGGACCCAAGCCGCCCCAGTCGGATGCGGCGCTGACGGCCGCGGTCCGGGCCGTGATCGCCGCGAGTCCGTTCCACGGCGAAGGGCACCGCAAGATCTGGGCGCGCTTGCGGGTGCAGGGGCTGCGCACGTCGAAACGTCGGACGTTGGTCGTGATGCGCGCTGCCGACTTGCTCGGCCCTGCGCGGCTGCCCACGCCGGTCGCCGCCCGTCCCCACGACGGCACCATCGTCACCGCCAGTCCCAACGTGATGTGGGGCACCGATGCGACGGCCACCGTGACGCTGGCGGACGGCCACGTCACGATCGTCGGGGCGATCGATCACTGCACGGCCGAATGTGTGGGACTACACGCGGCGAAGTCCGGCACGCGCTTCGAGGCGTTGGAGCCGGTGCGCCAGGGCGTCCGAGATCACTTCGGGACGATGGCCGCCGGCGTGGCGAGCGGGCTCACGATGCGCCACGACCACGGCAGTCAGTACATGAGCAACGACTTTCACGCCGAGCTCCGGTTCCTCGGCATCGTGTCATCACCGGCCTTCGTCCGCCAGCCCGAGGGGAACGGCTGCATCGAACGGTTCTTCCGCACCCTCAAGGAACAGCTGCTGTGGGTGCGCCACTTTACGGATGTCGAGGACTTGCAGCAGGCGCTGCGCACCTTCAAGGAGACCTATAACCAGCAGTGGTTGATCGAGCGACTCGGCTTCCGCGCACCCGCCGTCGTCCGTCGCGCGGTTGCGCTCACCACGGCCGCGTGAATACACTCACCCGGCTGTCCAAGAAATCCGTGGCGGTACAACGCTCAGGCAGCCATCGATGAGGAAGTCCTTCCACGCGTACTCCGCCGTGTAGGCCTTCACCGGTTCCTTGTGATCCATCGTTGAGAGGAGGAAGACCTGGAAACGGACCAGGTCGTCGAGCATGTCGGCCTCGGTGCTGACCCCGAGTCGTCCTTCCAGGTACCGCAGAAAATCACGTATCTCGGCCTCGAGCTGGGTGCTGTCCCGCACGCAACGCAGCCAGGTGGCCTCCTCAATCGGCCAGTAGAGGGGGGGCAGATCAGGATCGGCATGGTCCCATCCGTCGCCTGAATAACCCGTGGCGATATAGTCACAGATCGTTCTGTATTCCCTGTTGAACAGGGTGCCTTCACGGCTCCTGCAGTATTCGAGCAACCGTTGGTAAAAGTCGATGAATGTCAGGCCGAACACCTGGTGATAGAACTTGGCGACGTACTCGAGGATCCCAAGGCTGTGGAACGCCTGGGCCATCCATCCGTAAAGGTACATCTGGTGCAGGTCAGCGCTCGAGAAGCTGTTGGCGCTGATCGTGATGTACTCGTATTCAGGGACGTCCCCGCGGTTGTCGATCGACGAATGCCAGAGGTAAACCGGAGATTTGATCACCTCGATGCCGTGGGTCTGCCGGTACGCCGGGCTGTTCATCGGGGCATTCACAAACACACCGCAATTGAAGATGAAGATTACGGGCCGTGGAAAGATCTCCATGAGCTGCTCGAGGCCGTTCAGATAGCTCGCCAGCGTCTCTCCCGGCATGCCCATGATGATTTCGGTATAGGTTTCGATCCCGTGGTCGCTGAACCGCTGCACGAGGCTGGAAAATCGATCGAATCGTATGTTGGTTCTTTTGACGATCCTCAGCGTGTCCGGGTCGAGCGACTGGACGGAAAGGGTAACGGCGCGCAGCAGGCCGGCGTCGAGTAACTCCCTGGCGATCGGCATCACCCTCTCTGACGAGCCTTTCACCCAGGCGGGACGCACCCTACCGGGGAAGCCTTTCGCCAACTTTTCAGCCTTCAGTTTTATCGCGAGCTCGAGATCTCGTTCGGCGAAAATGCCGAAGTTCGCGTCGCAGCAATCCACGTACGGGATTCTGTTATCGGCGAACCATTCGATTTCCCGGAGCAGCACGTCCATGTTCCGCTTCCTGACTCGTGACATGGTGGCGCTGCCCCAGTCGCAGAAGGTGCATGCGAACGGGCAGCCGCGATTGGTTTCCCAGGACGCGATATAGGTCACGTCCTCGACCGGCTCGACGAGTTCCCAGACGAGGTTGGTGAGGTAGGGCGACGGCAGGGCCTCCAGGTCCAGGATCCTCGAGGCAGGGGGCGTCCTGAATTCGCGGGTTTCCAGCCCGTTGATGTTCGAGTAGTCCCTGTCGCTGATGTAGGCGCTGAAGATCTCCTTGAGCGTGTGCTCCGCCTCCTGGTGCACGAGAATATCGACGTATGGATAGTCCGCAAAAAACGCACCCTTCGTCTGTGCCACCCACTTGAGAGGCACATCACCTTCGTAGTGGAGCGGCACCTGTGGGCCGCCGAATATCACCGTGCAGTGCGGATTGCGTTCCTTGACCTTTTGCGCCAGCCGTGTGGTGATTTCCCAGTTCCACGTGTAGCAGGAACACAGCAGGATATCGACACCGGTGCATCTGGACAGGTACTGGTCGAACCTGTTTCTGAAAACGAATGTCTTCTCGAACTGAAACCGGGAGGCAAGTTCAGGAAACGATCTAATGTAGGCTACCAGACACGCAATGCTGTACGGGAAATAAATGACGTCGCCGTACTGGTAATTGAATTGCGCGCTGAGGACCTTGATCTGTTTCACATCGCCTCCACGTGCGCGGCTCTCTTTTCGCGGAAAAAAAGCGACAAGCCCGCCAACGAATTCCGCCACAGCGGCGCCTGCCGATCTTCACTCATCTTATCTGACGTATGCACGGTGATGTCGAATCCGCGGTTCGTGAGGGCCGTGTCCAGGTCGTAGCGCCGTCCCGTAACGCAATACTGCCAGTGGCGAATGCCATCGCCTGTTCCACGTATAGAGACTCGTCCGAAGCGGTAAAAACGTTCAGGTAGAAGACGCAGAAGCCGATCGCATAGGTCAACAGGATCGCGGCGAACCACCGTTTGAAGAATTGAGCCGGCATCAAGGAAGGGATCTCGCCGCGAATGCCTGGCAACCCGGAGGATCGTGGTTGCGTCGCCCGCCGGCTACGGAATTGACCCGACCGAGGAGTGCCAAAGCACCCCTCGAGGGACGGACGGCGTCGAGATCAAGAAGTGACGGCCTCCTTCGCGATCGAATCCCGCGACGGCGGTGCCTGGGCGCCCACGATTCGGCGGAACAGGTCCGCGTACGCATCCGCGGCGTGTTCGGAGGTCCGCGACGCGAGAATCGAACGCCGTGCGGCCAGGGCACGCTCCGCGCGGTTACGGTCGGACAGTACAGCCCGCAGGCCAGCGGCAAAGGCTTCGGGGGTGCACTCGGTCACCAACCCGCCGCCAGCAGCTTCGAGCCCAGGGATTTCACACTGTCTGGTGAGGACGCAGGGCGTGCCGGAGGCGATCGCTTCCATGGCGGCCAACGACGTTTCCTCATAGGTCGTCGCCGAGACCGCGAAGACGTCAGCATCGACGTACGCTTGAATTCGTGCGATCTCGAACGCCGGCGGAAGAATCCTCACGGCGTCTTCGAGGCCCAACGAGCGACAGACACGCCGGACGGTGCGTAGGGCGCCATGATCCCATCCAATCAAGACAACCTGGAGGTCCGGATAGGTCCGCCTCACGATGGCCGCCGCCCGCAGCAGCACGTCCAGGCCCTTGGTGGGGTGCAACCGGCCGATGAACAGCACCATGGGGTGCGCAGGTTCAATCCCCAATGCGTGCCGAAACTGCCCACGCGCCGGCAAGTCGCGGAACCACCGGTCATCGACTCCCAAGCCGATGATCTTGATTTGCGAGGACCGCGCGCCGAACCGTTCGAAAACCTGCTCTTCGTGAGCGGACTGACCCATGAGCACGCAGGCCTCAGTCACGAGACGAGGTGTGCCGTACACGACGTCGTACATGCGCCGGTAGGGTTTTCGAATACCGACGCCGTCGGCGAGCGCTCCGAGTGGAGACCACGTGACCGGGACGCCCGCCGCGCGCGCCGCCGCGAATGCCCAGCGCGCATGGGGGCCTCTCGCTTCGGTTACGTGAATCAGATCGAAGCGTCCGGCGTTCTCGTGCAGTGCGCGACGCAGTCCGAGCGGGTAGAACCCCAGCCACGCCGCCCGGCTCGCCAGATAGTTCCACGGGTTAGGGAAACGATGGACGTCGATACCGTTCAGATGTTCCCGGCGGGTCGTGGACCTTCGGTGTTCATCGACTTGATCCGACGTATAGACCGTGATGTTGAATCCCCGGTCTATGAGCGCCGTGTCGAGGTCGTAGCTGAACCTGACACTGCCGCCATATTGCCACGCCGGAGCGTAACGGGGAATGACCCGAAGAATTCTGATCGGGGAGGTAACGGCCGACCTCACGCGCTGGAAGCGATGCATCAACCGTTGTATATCGTCGCCAACTCCTCGAGGCTCGGAGGGTTTTCATCCCGCCGCCAGTTCGCCAGTTTCTGCCCGACGAGCATCCAGGTGTCTCGCCAGCCTGGGAACAGAACGGTCGCTGCTTCATACGTCCGTCGGACGATCCACGGGAAGCATCTATTCTCTAGCATCTGATGCCAGCTCCGGAGTTCCCTCCGTGTTAACCCGGCGTAGACGCAGAGCTGCGCCAGGTCATCGCGGACGTATTCGCGGACGTGGCCTCTCCACGATGTACTCGACGCTTGTGGATCGCGCAAAGTCAAGAATTCGTCCGCGGTTGCCGTCGCGTTGGTACCATTCGTCCCCCAGGTCGTCGTATCCAGTGCAGCGGTAGCCGAGCAATGAGAGGACAGCGGTCTTGTCCGCCTGGCCGCAGCCGAAGTCGAGGATTGTGGAATCCTTGGGGAGGTGCCGCATGACCGTTGCGGCGGTGTTCAGGTAGGCGGCCGTGCTGTGATCGGTGTAGCCAGGGAACGGGAACCTCCCTCGAACCGCAGCAACTGCCTGCCTCGGAGTCATTTCCACCGGCGGCGTTCCGTTGACTGCGATCAGGTGAGCGACGCCGACCGGCCGGTGCCAAAACACAACGCCAGGGCGATAGCGAGCAGTGACAGATTGGTCGAGGCTCTGGAGAAACCCTCCGCTGACGTAAACACAAACCAGGGTTCTACTGTGAAATTACTCACCACGGCGAGCACCATCGCGACTGCCGCGAGTCCGATAAGCGCCTTTGCAATACTGACCATATCGCCTCCTGTAGGATTGCTTGGAAAGCCGTTTCAGTTCCAACGCGCCGCGGCCGTCTAGGCGCCAGACCGTGGCTTCAGGCCAAGAGTCTGCGCGACGCGTTCCATCGCTCCCGGGCGCTGTTCGAGGCTCGAGTCGATCTCCGTCAGCAGATCGAGGCATTCTCCGACCGAATGTACGAGATGGATCCCCATTTTGTTCATGACAGGCGGCGGCTCCGCCTCACGATTGCGGAAGATGGCGATGGTACGCGCCTTTGAATCGGAGGCCACATCGACGCAGTTCTCCAGGGTGTCATCGACAACGATGTCAAGCGAAAGCCCGACCGCGATGAGGCCGCGCGAAGCGGTGACGACGTACACGCTCGGCAGATGGAATCCTTTTACCTCAAGCCATCGCTGAGACTGGAGCTGCGCCGTGGCGCCAGCGGTTGCTGGACGTTTGGTCAGGAAGATGATTTCCCACCTTCGTTCGGCCGCGATCGCCGCGAGCCGCGCGACGGCCCCCGGCTCGATCTCGTCGAGCGATTCCCAGAACCCGTCGTATGCGCGGATGACGCGCCAGAGGATGCTGCGCTCATGACGGGTCAAGTGCAGATCACGCCGCAGCGGCGCATCGTCAGATATCTCATCGGGAGCAAGGTCTAACATGGAGAGTGACGCAGCGCGATCCGATCCTGTGTGCCGGCGCTTCAGGCGCTCGCCGAACACATTTTCAGCCTCCCGGATCAGCCCCGACTCCATGTCGGCGAGCACGCCGTCGAGATCGAATCCGATCCGGAGCGCCATGTGCCTAGGCGTCGTCCTCGTCTGTGGGCGAGTGGAACCGGTCGAGGTCCGCCGGCTTGATCTGCGACGGGCGTTCGGACCTCGCCAGCAGCGTACCACCGAGATTGGGTGGTTCGGGAATCGCAGACCGGTCCTGGGAGGACATCGTGTCGAAGTCCATTAACCGAGGGGATTTCCATCCACGCCACTGACATCCACGACACCGGTAAAGGCGTTTGCCAGTGATTTCCTTGCGCCATCGCTCCCAGCGAGTTCTGGTCCGAGAACGGCGGAGGCTTGTCGAGTTGCACTTAGGACAGTGAGGCACCGGAAGACTCCCCTTGGCCCCGTGATGGTATCACGCGAAACTGCCCGCACGCGGAGCGGGCGGACTGGTACCAGCGCGGCTCAGGATCTCGAACACACCGCACGCGGGCCACGCCGGCGCGCCACGCCTGATCGCGTAGAACTGCGAGGCGGGATGCAGCGCAACGAGGCTGAGCGCCGCCCATGGCAGGCGATAGAGGCCCACGGGGTTCCGGGTCCAGTCAACCCGCTCCAGTCGCCAGAACCCGCGGCGATTCGGTACGATGCCGAAGATGTGATAGCCCTCTTGCACCAGGAACTCGCTGGCGGACGAGTGCCAGCGCGAACTCTGCCACTTCAGCGTCTCGGCGCCGACCTCGTAGAGGACTGCCGGATGGTGCGCGACCAGAGTGCGTTTGCCGCCTCGGAACGCGCTGATCTCGTGTCCTTTAACGTCAATCTTGATGACATCGAGTCTGGGTAGCGCCCACTCGGTCATCACGTCATCGAGCCTTCTCGTGGGCACGGAGAAGGCATCGCCCGTCCCGTGCGGCTCAAGCGTTCCCAAGCCCCACTCGCTGTTGGGTACGTGCAACTCCGCCTTGCCATTCGCATCTGAGCACGCGGCCGGCACGATTGTGACATTGGTGAGCGCGTTGAGCTGCACGTTCCACTCGAGGCGCGCGCGGACCTCCGGGTTGGGTTCGACGGCGATGACACGACCCGCAGGACCGACGGCGTGCCCAGCGACAATCGAGTACTCGCCAAGGTTCGCGCCGATATCCGCGACGATCCCACCTGGGCGCAGAAACGACGCGAAGACGGAGGTTGGCGCGTGCTCGTGGCAGCCGTCGAGGCACCGCGACTGGGAAAGTACTTCCGACAGCCGATAGCGTAGTGCCACGTCGCTGCCGTAGCGCCGGTCGACCCAACGCGCGAGGCGCCTGCCATTCATCCAGCGCTCAACGGGTCGCATCGCCCTACGCACGATCATGCGGAAGGGGTCGGTCCTCAGCGCCCGCGCGGTCTCGCGCCGGAACAGTATCGACAGGTCAGTCATCACGCGGCGTCTGATTCTCGCTGAGAGGCGTGATGGCTAGTGCCGCAAGCGTGCAGAACAGCAGCGCATTTGCCGGAATCTGCAGGCTGAATTCGAACACCTCCTGAACGGCCATCGCCAATAGCCCCACGGCCGCCCCGGCCCGGATCCAGTAGCCACGCGCTTCCCCACGGGCCGCGCGCAGGTTGCGGCGTATCGCACGGGTCAACAGGACGACCGCGACGGCGGCAGGCAGCGCCACGAGAAGCCCGCCTTCGGCGAGCAACTGCAGGTAATCATTGTGCGCCTGCGCCAGTGCTGGAACCTGGCGAAGAGCCGGCCCGGTTCGCGCCAGACGACGCCCCCAAGCAACACCGCGCCCAGGGTGACGAGGACGACCGCGCGTCGCGTACCGTTCAAGCGGCGGCGTTGCACCGCGAGCCACGCAAACGCTGCCGCGCCGACACCGAACCCGATGATCGCGGAACGGGACATCGTCCAGAACAGGGAAATCGAGGCCACCAAAACGACACCGCCCGTCATCAGCAGGCCGTTCGCCTCCGCGGACGACAGCCATTCGACGTGGCGGGGACGCCGGCCGCCGCCCCCGGGCACGGCTCGTTCGACTTGACCGAACAGCCAGCCGATCAGTAGGGAGACGGCCATCAGCATCCATCCCGCGAAGTGATTACGGTTGACGAACGGGCCGGCCAGGTTCGCACCGCCTCCGTCCTGCGGCTGCCAGAACCAGTAGACGAGGCCGTTGACGTACTCACGGCTGTAGATGCCGAACAACGCGAGCGGTACGACGAACACCGCGAGCGCTAGCGGCACACGTCGCAGGCTGTGTCCTCCGAGTAGCGCGGGCAGCCCGAGCAGATACAGGCCCAGCGCTCCGAGGGCCAGGAGCGCAATCTGCGTGCTTTGCGCGTCGACGGACAACGGGACCCATTGAGGGTCTGTACTGGCGAACGCCAGATCGTAGCTGCTCAGGATTGTGGCGGCGTGCGGGCTGAGCGTATCGAGCATGGGTCGCGACATCGGGACCAGTTGCAGCGCGCCGGCGATCCACAGCAGCAGAACGGCGATGGCCACCGGACGAACGTCGCGCGAAACGCCTCCGCGGCGAAGCCCGACAACGCCAATGAGGGCTGCCGTTGCGAACAGCGGCAGAAATCCCCACGGGTACACAGCGCCGAACGCCAGCGTTCCGAGCGCGATGGTCGTGACGATCAAGGCCGCCATGGTTAGGCAGTACGCGCAGAGGCCGACCTGGCGTCTATCGCTTTGAGCATGAGCGCCTCGTGCGCGGCGACAATCCTGCGCTGGTCGAAATGTATTTCCGCGTACGCGCGGTTACGCGCCGAAAAGGCAGCCAGCGTTTCGCCACTCTGGGTCATGAACCACCGAGCCGACGCTGACAATGCTTCAGGATCCTCCGGCACAACGAGCATTCCGCCATTCGCTTCACGCACGATCTCCGCGGCCTGGCTGGTCGGATTCACCGCCGCCAGCACCGGGCGTCCAGAGGCCATGTACGTAAGCAGCTTCGATGGGATCGCGGTGTCCTTCACCGTATTCAGCTGGTTGAGGAGCAGGACGTCCGCGGCCGCGAACATCCCTGAGAGCTCGTCGTCCCATTGAAACGGAACGAACCGCACAGTGCGATCAAGGCCGTCACGGCGGGTGGCGTCGATCAGTTCGGACCTGGCTTCGCCCGCTCCCACCAGCACCCAGCAGATATCCGCGTCGCGAGTCAGGCTCGCGGCGGCCACGACGTTCATCAGCCCCTGTTTCAGCCCCATGCTGCCGGCATGCATCACGACGAACGCGCCGGCGGGAATGTCATGGCGCGCGCGAAACACGCCGTTCCGCGGCACGGGTTTGATCAGTTCAAGATCGGTCGGGTCGCGAATCAGATGAATGCGGCTGGCCGGATACCCGCGGGCCGCGAGTACCTCCTCGAAACTGCGGCAGAGCACGAAAGCACCTGCGGCCTTCCGGTAGGCTGCGAACTCAAAGGCCTCCAGCACCCGGCTCAACCGTCTGCCGACGATGCCGACGTCCAGCGCGGCCTGCGCCGCGAGATCCGTGACCCTCACGAAATATGGGCAGCCCGCCAGCGTGGCGACGATCCGGGCAAGCATTGCCAGGGCTGGTTGGGCTCCGATGTAGAGCACCGCGTCGGGACGGCCCGGGCCGCCCAACATCGCGGCGACCATCGCCGCAAACGCCGTCACACTGAACGAGCCTTCCATGACGAGGCGCTCCACGACGCTCGACGGCCGGCGCGGAATATAGTGTGTGACCCGGTGAACGGTGAGATTGCCGGTGCGTTCTCTCGAGAACAGGCGGCCGCGATACTCTTCCCGCCGCCGCCAGTCCGGCGCAAAGGGAAACCCGGTGAACACCAGTACTTCGTGCCCCTGCCGCGCGAGATGTTCCGCAAACGCCGTCGCTTTCGGCGCGAAGCCGGTGGGTTCCGGCGCGTAGTTGATGGAGACGATGAAGAAGCGGGCCAACGACTGAACGCTTTCTAACAGGCAACCGGGTCGCGCGCCGGCTTGACCGCCTCTACGTACAACGTGGCCCAGTCTGTCTCATTGTCCTCCTGAGTCAACAGCGACGGAGCCAGAACGCCGGAGTCGCCACCCGATCGCCGCTGGATCTCCGTGAAGCCGACCGCGGCGAGCAACCGCTCGAGGAACTCGAAATCCAGCATGATCGGATGATTTCCGTTATCCGTGATGTAGGCCACAAATTTCTTTGCCGTCGGCTCTTTCTGATCGAGCCAGCCGGCAAACGAGAAATCCCGTTGCAGGTATTGCCGAACCGCCGTTTCGAGCGAAGGCACGCCAATCCGGATGCCGGCGCCAGGCTGGAGCACTCGCGCACACTGTCGCAGGATGCCCAGCAGGTCACGCTCGTTGAAGTGCTCGAAACAATGCCGCGAGTAGATTACCGAGACGCTGCCTTCTCGAACCGGCCAGCGGTCGCGAAGATCGGTCCAGACCTCGGCATCGGAAAACGGATTGAGGTCCGCATTGATCCAGTTGGGCAGGGTGGCGCGCCCGGAGCCGAGGTTCAGGCGTGCTCCAGTCGGGACACGAGCTCGTCGCTGCCGATGTTGATCGGCTCGCGGACGTCGCTCGCCATCAGTCGTTGTGTGCCGAACAGACAATCGTCGATGTACATGAAGCTTCGTGTTTGTTCGCCGTCTCCCCATATCTCGATTTCGTCGGAGCCTGCCCGCTGCGCGGCAATCACTTTTCGACAGATGGCTGCGGGCGCCTTTTCACGACCGCCTTCGTAGGTCCCGTGGGGACCGTACACGTTGTGATAACGCGAGACGCGGGTCTCCAGGCCATAGTCCTCGCGGAAATGGCGGCACATCCGCTCGCTGAAGAGCTTCTCCCATCCGTAGCCGTCTTCCGGCATTGCCGGATAGGCGTCTTCTTCCTTCAACGGCGCCACGTCCGTTCGCGTCTGCTTGTCCGCGGCGTACACGCATGCTGATGACGAGTAGAAGTAGCGTTCGATCTTCGCGTGGCGCGCCGCCATCAGCATGTGCGTGTTGATCAGCACCGAAAGCATGCACTCCGCCTTGTGGGTTTCGATGAATCCCATCCCGCCCATGTCGGCCGCCAGGTTGTAGACGTAGTGCGCATCTGCGGCGGCTTCAAGGCACGCCTCACGTCGCCGCAAGTCGAGCTGGCGGTTGTCTGCGTCCGGCAGCACCTGATACCAGTCTCCGATCGGTTTGATGTCGACAGCACGGAGGCGCCGGCAACCGAGGCGCGCCAGCTCGGCGACGAGGTGGCCCCCGATGAATCCGCCGGCGCCGGCGACGACGATCAAATCGTCCCGCGTCCTGATAGTCGTGTCAGCCATGATGCGTGCCTCTCGTGGACATATTCTCACGCAGCGAGACTGCCGGCTGCATCGTCCCATCATTCAAGGGTGCCCCACCCGCCATCCTCAGTAACTGCTCGAGGGAGACTTCGTTCTGTGCGAGTTGTCGTCGATACTCGGCGATGTGCACGTCCACGAGTAACCGGAACCAGAACGCCTGGAACCCATGAAACACCAAACCATTCCAGCCGTCGAGGAATCCCAGGCGCAGAAGGTAGCGATAGAAGAAAAACAATACTGGACGAACGTAGAGGGGCATCCTGTACCAGACGGTCTTGAGCAGAATCATGCGCTCGTCTGGATTCCCAAGCAGACGTGGCCGCAAGTTATTGGACCAAGCCAGGACTTTCTCCGCACGCAGGATTTCCTCAATGGCTGTCCTCCGCGCGAATTTCTGGTGCTTGTCAACCCAGAAGTCGATATCCAGCTCGTTCTGGTTGCTCTCAATGATGGCGCCAGAGAGCGTGCCGGTGGGACCATCCACAATGATCCGGAAATCGACGAGCTCACTATCATCCATACGCGCGTGCGTCCGGCGGACCAGTTGAAGGTATTCGGTCTTGAGTCCGCGGACCAGGCGATTGCGAAAATACTGGCGGTGTGGATTGTAGAAGCCGTGAACGGAGCCGTTGTCTTGATGCAGCATCTGCTCGATCTCCCGCTTCAACTCGACCGTCACAATATGGTCCGCATCGAGCAACAGGAGCCAATCATGCTTCCAAGGGACGGACGCCATCGCCCAGCTCATTTGGCTGCGGTGGTCCACATACGGATGAGCGAGGGTCTCGACGCCGCGTTCCCTGCATAACGCTATCGTGCGGTCGACACTGCCGCTGTCCACGACCACGATATCGGCTGCCCAGCCGACAACGCTGTCGAGGCACGCAGTGATGTTGCGCTCCTCGTTCATGGTCAACACGAGGACGGAAACGGGGGCGCTCACGCGATCACTTCCGTGTATCTCTCCACCAGTGTCGGGATGATGGCGTCCCAGGTGTAGTGTGCGCGCACGAACGCTGGTCCGAGCGTCCGGATCCGCTGGCGGGCGCCGGTGTCGGCCAGCGCCGATTCGATTCCGTCGGCGACGCTGTCCACCGAGCACGTGACGACGGTCGCCACGCCCGCAGCCGAAAGCTCCGGGTAAATGTTCACCTGATCCGAAATCAGCACAGGCAGGCCGCAGGCGAGCGCTTCGATGATCACTGTACCGAAGTTCTCGGCGTACGACGGCAGAACGAATAGATCCGCATCGACTAGCGCCGCGAGCTTCAGCTCGCCCTGGAGCAAGCCGGTGAAGAGCACCCGGTGCTCGATGCCGACTTGCCGAGCCAGGGCGCGCACATGTACCTCGTAGTCTTGATGGTCCGGGCCGGCGAGGACCAGCCAGAGGTCGCTTCGCGCCCGCGCGATTCGCTGGAACGCGCCGAGCAGCAGGTCAAGCCCCTTCTGGCGGCTCAACCGGCCCAGAAACAGCAGGAACGCGCCATCAATGACGGGAAACGCGGCCCGGAACGTCCCGCTGGGCGGGAGACGTTCAAACATCGACATGTCGAGGCCGTTGGGCACGATCCACTCGGGGCGTGTTCCCTTGTACGACGCGAGGGCGCGCTCCCGCTCCGCGGTAAACACCACGGCCGCCGCGCGGGTGAGCAGAGGGCGGCACACCGTCGCCAGGTACAAGCGCTTCAGCAGACGGTTTTTCCTGAACATGTGCGGGTCCAGGCTGCCGCGCGGCTGCACGACGAACGGGACGCCGGCCGCCACGGCGGCCCAGGCCGCAGCGAGACTCGGAAAGTTATACAGCCAATGGATGTGGACGAGGTCATAGGTCCCAACGGTCTTGCGGAGCGTTCGCATCATCGACGGCGCCAGGGCCCAGCGGCCGCCAATTGTCCAGACGTCATGAAACACATGCGTGACGCCGTCTCTGATCACCGGGCGATTCAGCGGCACGTCGAGGCGTTCTTGCGGATCGGTGTTCGTCGTCAGCAGCGTCGCGTCGGCGCCAGACTTCGTGAGCCAACGCACGAGCCCGGAGACGTTGCTGGGGCCGCCGGATTTCACCGAGACGCTGGTGACAACGTGAAGGACGCGCACAATGAGCGAGACCGCTGCCCGGGGACCGGACTACGTCATGCGACCGATGGGCGCCGCGCCGACGGGCGCGGCTGTCCGACGAGACGTCGCCTCTGGACGGATGCCCTTCGCGGCATGGCCGCGGGTCTCTGAACAGCGGCGGTAGCGGCCAGCCGTGGCAAGCTCAAGAGCACGCCTGCCCAGAACCAGAACAGCACGCGACTCGGAGGGAAGTGAAGGGGATCGTACGACCAGCTCTGAAGCCAGATCGCCACCTGAAACCCCACAATCGCGGCAGCCAGCAGCCCCATGTCGGTGTGTCGACATGCGCGAACGGACCGTACACCGGCGGTCAGCAACGCGGCCATGAACAGAAAGAACAGGAAGAGGCCGGGGACTCCGGTCTCGTACACGAGCGATGCCATGAAACTCTCTGAAGGCCTGATTGCCGTCACGACGACGTCCGTGCGTCCTCCTAGAGGCACAAAAACACGCGCCGCGCCAGGCGAGGCTATTCCGAGTCCCTCGCCAATCACTGGATTCTCCAGTGCGGTCGCCATCCGTTCGGTCGGGATAAGGACCAGTGTGTTTTGGGCGTCCGACGAGATGCTCGCTATTCGCTCGGCGAACGCCCCACCGGCTACCTGGGCTCCAATCACGCCGCCTGCGCCGAGCACGCAGAGGGCGATCAGGCCGTTCCTTACCGCCCGCAGCTTCCGGGCCAGCAAGAATACCAAAGGCAGCGTCACGGCGAGCAGCACGATCGTCGCCCTCTGCGTATTCACCATCAGGGCGATCGTCGCTCCCGCCAGCCCGATCGCATAAATAACTCGGGTCTTAAACGTCACGCTCAAGCCGAGCAGTCCGATGGCGAAGGGCACGGAAACGAGCACGTACATTCCCAGATGTCCGGGCGCCGAGAACGTCCCTGGCGGTCGAACCACCCCAACGTTACTGAAACCCACGGAGAGTTCGCTCATTGCGCCGGTGAGGGAAGTTGAGCCGACCTGCGCGAACTGAGCGGCTGTGACCCAAGCGACGAGGCCCAGTTCCAGCATCACCAGCTTCCCGACGTTTTCGAGTTGCCGCCGATGTTCAAAGGCGCGATAGCCGATCCAGGCCAGTGGCAACGGCAGCAACAGCGATCTGAGGCCAAGAACCGTCAGAAGGGAACCGTTCGTGGCCACGCTCCACGGGATGAGGGCCAGTACCCAGAGAACGAAGGGCGCCGCGAGCCAAACCGTTCTTGGCGGGCCGTACGCATCGGACGCACGCAGTGCTCGGATCCCGAAGACCAGGTATATCCCGATGATCTGGAACTCGTAGATCAGGACCGTCGCGCTCGAGTCGTTGAACAGGTTGAGCTGGACCCAGCCTTGTATCGGGACCCATAACAACAAAAACCATACGGCATGCCGGCTGTACAGGAAGGCTAGGGCCAGCCAGACGACGCCAATCCCAAGCGCCAGAGGGAGCAGTGTCTCGTTCACTCTACAGTTCCTGCGTCCTAACGGATGGCTCCGGCGGCCTGCGGGTGACTCGGCACCGCGTCCTCAGCCAGGCGGCGTGCAATGCAGTCAAATCGTCACGCGTCGGGACGCACAGGGATTTCGGGTCCGTTCCGAAGACGATCACTGCCTGTCGCGCCAGGTACAGATGGCTCGACCCGTACGCGAGTAGGGACGCGGCGACTGCCCCGTAGATGCCATAAGTCGGCAGCAACGCCGCCAGAGCAGCGATGGTGACGAGGAGCCCCACGACTTCAGCCTTGCTGCCGATCTCCGGGCGCCCAATTCCCCGAAAGGCCGTCGCGACGATTACGTTCATGCCGAGCAGCGCCGTAGCCGGCACGAGCAGGATTCCGAGCGGTACGGCGCCGCGAAAACCGTTGCCAAATGCAGCCGGCACGATGAGGATGGCTGCCGGTGCGAGCACGGCGCCCGCCAGCAACGTGATCCAGAGCAGACGGCGGTACCACTGCTCGAAACATGCCCGCGCCATGCCGGCGCGGTGTTGCCGCACGATGTCAGGCAGCATGACGAACGAGGCCGAGGACGGAATCGCAAACAAAATGCTCGCGTAGCTCACGCCGACCACGTAGATCCCCAACGAGGCCGCCGGCGCGAATACCGAGAGCAGGAGCTGGTCGAGCCGCACGTTGGCGACATTGGCCCAGCTGCCGAATTGCACTCGGCCGCCGTAATGTAGCATCCGCCGTGCCAGCTGCGTCGATGCGCCGGCTGTCAGCGCCGCCCTGAGCGGACCCTGGCTTCCCGCCACCAGCCAGCTGGCGAACACGCCCACAAGCAGTGCGGTTGCGAAGGCTCTGACCGAACGACTGCCTGCCGCCAATAAGACGAGCGCTCCTACCGCGTGGACGACTGGCACCGTGGCGCGGCTGATATTGAACGCGCGCAAGCGTCCTGCCCCTTGGAGCCAGGCGCCCGCACAGAGGGACCCTATGCACGGCACCGCAAACCAGACCACGAACCAGCGGATCGTGGTCGTCGTCGCGGCCGCGTCCCGCCCAAGCACCACCGGGAGGAGCCACCAGCCGACGAGCGTGACGAGGATCCCGAGTGCCACCGCGGTAGCCTGTCCCGTGGCCCATACCCGGTCGCGCGACTCCCGCTCGGCAGCAGCATGGTACGCGATTGCCTCGGGCAGGCCCAGCGTTCCCGCGTACAGCAGGGTGCTGGCCCAGACGACGATGGCCGTCAGTTCCCCGCGGCCGGACGGTCCGAGGCTGCGCGCAGCAATCAGGCCCGTGACAACACCGCACGCCATGATCACCGCGGACGTAATCGTCGTCCCGGCGATCGCAGTGCCGCGCGAGGGCTCCGATCGTGCGTCGTCGATCAAGTCGCGTGGCCTCGCCTCTCGCCGGCGCGCCTTTCGATCGCACGCCCATACTCGGCGAGCACGCCGTCCGCGTACTGGCCCCAGCCGCGCGCGCCTTCGGTCCGCCGGCGCGCCTCCGCACCCATTTCGGCCAGCTTCTCACGGTTCTCGTAGGCGGTTGTCAAGGCGCCCTCTAACGCGGTTGCGTTCCCAGGTGGAACGATGAACCCGTTCACCCCGTGTTCGATGAGGTCCGGACCGCCCGTATGCGTGGTGGCGATGACCGGCGTGCCGCAGGCCAACGCCTGACCGATGACGAGGCCGAACGCGTCTTCAATGGACGGTAGCACCAGCACGGACGCGCTCGAGTACAGTTGCTTGAGCTGCGATCGTGGCAGGGGTGGAACCATCGAGATCGGAATCGCGCCCCGATATCTATCGAGTAATTCCTTCGATTCAGTCTTGAGGGAACCCCGCAGCGCGAGCTCGGCATCCGGCCAGCGGAGCCTGGAGACGGCGTCGAGAAGATACGGAAGGCCTTTACGAATCGACAGTGTTCCCACGAAGAGGATCCGGAAGACACCGTCGGTCCTGGGCATCGGCCGGTACTCGTCGCAATCCACGCCGTAGGGTACGATCGCCAGCTTGGACGGGGGGACTCCGCGCGTCACAAAACTCTGATAGGCGAATCGAGACGTCACCAGGATCAGGTCACTTTCCTCGTACTCTTTTTCGATCGATTCAATGGTCGTGTCGTCGAAATCGGTCGGCTGGTGTCCCCATCTTGCGTATTCTTCACTCAGTAGCGTCTTCCGGTACCGGATGTGTGTCGTCGGCGAATCGCAGACCGCGAGCGCACCAAACCGCTTCCGCGCCGCCTGCCGCTGGCGGCGGCCGGCGCCGGCCAGCGCATGGACGACGTCGGTCTCCACGATTCGGTGGCTGACCCAGCGGTCGAATTCGCGCTGGATAAGACCGTCCAGGCGACGTGCCGATATCGGTGACCAGCCCCGCATCAGCGCATACAGCGGCGGCAGCAGCGCCAGATCGCGATGTACCAGGCGCGCCGGCACGCCGGGGGTGCGCGAACGTGGCAGGACCGTGTAATAGGCCGAGAGCGCCCCTCTCGCGGCGAGCTGTTGCGCGAGATACAAAGGGTGGGTCGCGGTCAGCCACGCCACGCTTACCGACGGAGGACTCGTCACCTCTACACCGCGAACTTCGCCGCCGTCGCGTCGTCGTAGAACAGTTTGACGGTCTCGAGCGAGTACTCCTCCAACGGCTTGCCGACTATATTCAGCTTCTTGAGGATGTCGTGGGTCGCGGTGATGATGTGGCAGCCGATATCGTCGGCATGAAAGATGTTCAGAAGCTCACGAGGGCTGGCCCATATGAGTTCGGCGCTCGGCGTGGCGGCCATGATGCGCAGCGCCTCGGCCATCAGCGGGACGGGATCGCGGCCGGTATCGGCGATTCGGCCCGCGAACACCGAGATGCACGCAGGCGCTCCGCCGGCCAGCGCCTCGGTCACGCACGTGACCTGCTCGAGCGTCATCAGCGCCGTCACGTTGAGTTGCAGGCCGTCGTGCGACAGGCGCTTCACGAGGTCGTACGCCGGCTGGCGTCGCGTGGTGGTTACCGGAATCTTCACGTAGACGTTCGATCCCCAACTCGCGATCTCGCGCGCCTGCCGTTCCATTTCGGAGAAGTCATCCGAAAAGACCTCAAACGAGATTGGCCGGTCCGGAATGGCACGCAGGACGTCGTGCGCGAACGCGCGGTAGTCGGAGATACCGGCCTTCCTCATCAGCGTGGGATTCGTCGTAAACCCCTTGATGTACGGCCGGCGATATAACTCCAGCATGCCGGGCAGATCCGCCCCGTCGGCGAAAATCTTGATCGAGAGTGCCTCAATCTTCTTCATGGAGCTCACCGCGCATGCGCCAGGATCCACGTGGCTGCCTCGCCGAGGTCGCCCATCCTGACGTCCGGCTCGATCGTAGTCGGCTCGTCACGGTCCGAGTGGACGAGAATCGTCGTACACCCCGCACGCTGCCCCGCGCCGACGTCGCGCCACCGGTCTCCCACCATGTAGCTGCCGGCGAGCACGACGTCGTGCTCGACCGCGGCGGCGTACAACAGTCCCGGCGACGGCTTTCGACAGGCGCAGCCGTTGGCATCGTCGTGATAACAGACGCGGATATCGTCAAGGGGTAGCGTGTGCCGCAGGTGTGAATGAATGGCCTCGATCTCGTGCCGCGAGGCGTCTCCCCTGACCACGTCCGGCTGGTTCGTCACCACGACGAGCAGGAATCCGTCTCGACGCAGTCGAACCAGCGCGTCCGGCACGCCGGGGAGGATCTCGACCTCGGCCAGGGTCCACGGGGCCCGCGCCTGGTCGTTTCGGAACAACTCCCGGTTGATCACGCCGTCGCGGTCCAGGAAGACCGCTCGTCTCACCGGGTCGACTCCCACTTGGTCTCCCCTTTCTTGACCAAGGGGTGCGAGACGAGCAGGTGCCAGACGACCGCCTGAAAGGCTTCCGTGTGGGGCGTGACCCGCCCTGGATGGACGGTCGGGACGATGACGCACTCGTCGGCCACCTTCGCCGTAAATCCTCCATCGCGGCCGACGACACCGATGATCCGTGTGCCGATCTCGCGTGCGTATTCCAGCGCCTTCACCAGATTCGGGCTCACGTTCTGTTCCACGCTCCCGCCGCCCACCGAGAGGACGAACACCATGTCGTGCGGTCGCAACCGGCTGCCCTTGAGCCAGCTCACGAACACCGTGTCCCAGCCCTCGTCGTTGGTGCGGGCCGTGAGCTCGGACACGTTGTCGAGCGGCGTGTATGCCTCGATGCCGGCGATCTTGCGGAAGTCGTTCACGGCATGCGACGCGTTCGCGGCGCTGCCGCCGACGCCGAGGAAGAACAGCCGCCCTCCGCGCTCGCGCAGCTCGGCCAGCAGCGCCGCCATCCGATCGAGCACGCCCGGGTCGAGCTCGGCGGCGATACGCGCCGTTTCGGCAAGGTGCTCGCGCGCGTAGGACTGCGTCACCGCGGGTGCTCCAGGTGCTGCCGGGTTTCGATGAGCCCGGACGGCGTCCCGATCTCGTAGAATCGCTCCGAAACTTCGTACGCCGCCAGCTCGCCGCGACTCGCCAGGCCCTCGTACACGCGCGCCAGATCCAGAGTGTCGCCGTCGACGTACCCCCGGAACACGTCGGCGCCCATTACCGCGAGGCCGTAGTCGATATGCCGCATATCCGCCGTGCGATGCTCCTTGCTGTAGCGCACGATCCGGCCGTCGACGCACAGCACGTTGCTGCGATCCCAGCGGTCGTCGTTGCGCATCACGGTCAGAAGCGCCGGGCGGCCGCTCGTGAGGAACGCACGCTCGACAACCCCGTAGTCACACTCGAGATACGAATCGCCGTACAAGGCGAAGAACGCCTCCCCGAGCAGGGGCAGCGCGTGGCGGAGCGTTCCACCGGTGCCGAGAGGATTCGGGCCATCTGGGGAGTAACGCACGCTGACGCCGTACCGCGACCCATCGCCGACGACCTCCTCGAGCTGCGGTGAGAGGTGGCCGGTACATAAGACGATATCGGTCAGTCCCTGCCTGCTGAGCAGGTCGAACTGGTGTGCGATAAAGGGCTGGCCGGCCACGTCAACGAGCGATTTGGGCGTGTCCCGGGCGAGATCCCCGAGCCTGGTAGCCATGCCTCCTGCCAGGATAGCGACCGGCAGCGTCACGAGAAGAGCACTTTGGTTCCCTCGAAATCGAACCGGAACCGGAGCTCCTGGAGCCCTGCCTTCTGCATCGCCTCGCGCAGCGCCCGATGCCGCTCGGCGTAAAAGAGCAGGAAGCCGCCGCCGGCGGCGCCGACCAGTTTTCCCCCAAGCGCGCCGTTCCGGCGCCCCAGCTCGTACCACTCGTCCACCTGGGCATTGCTCATGCCGCCGGAGCGCTTCTTCTTGTGCTCCCAGTGTTCGTCCATGAGCTCGCCAAACTCGTCGAGGCGTCCGGCCTCGAGCGCGGAGCGGCTTTGCAGGCCAAGATCCTTCACCTGATGGAGGTGAGTCAGCATGTCCTTGTCGCCGGCGGTGGTGCGTACGTCCTGGTCGTGCAAGATGTCTCCGGCGCTTCTCGCGAATCCCGTGAAAAACAGCAGTAAATTGTCCTCGAGCTGGTGGAGGATCTCGTACCCCAGGCGCAGCGGCCGGGCCTGGACACTGTCATCCTGGTTGAAGTCGAAACAGGTCACGCCACCGAGCGCCGCGGCGTACTGGTCCTGCCTGCCGATCGGCTCGCCGAGCTTGTTGATTTCAATCTCGCACGCCAGCTCGGCCAGTTCCGTCGGATGCAGCAGGCGGCGCCGATGCGCAGAGAGCGCTTTCAGTAGCGCCGTCGTAAAGCTGCCTGAGGACCCCAGTCCTGTCCCAGCCGGAATGTCGGCCAGCGTGGTGATCTCGACCTGCGGCGTCTCCCACTCGAACAGTCTGAGCGCCTCCCGGATGATGGGGTGCTGCACCCGATCGACCGAATCCACCTTCTCGAGCTCCGAGTACTTGAGGTAGATGCCCTTGACGAACGGCCGTGTCACGGTGACAAAGACGTACTTGTCGATGGCGGCTGACATCACGAACCCGCCGAAGTGGCTGGAGTACGACGGCAGATCGGTGCCGCCGCCTCCGAGCGTGATGCGCAACGGGCTCCGCGTGATGATCATTTCGACGGGACCATCGCGGCTCTGGCGTTGGTGGATGGCTGCGCGGATTGACGATAGATCTCCTCGACAATCACGAGCGCGGCTCGGGCGTCCACCAGCCCCGCCGCGGGTGGGCGGTTCATGCGGATGTCGTCGAGAAACTCGGTGAATTCACGTTGCCACGAGTGGTCTGGGCCCGGATATTCCCAGGTCGTCGTGTCTGGGGGGCCCATCTCCGGCCGCATCTGATACAGCGTCGCCCGCTCGACGCCGTAACTCCCACCGAGTCCCTCTACGTGGACCTTGCCGTGCCGCCCATAGATCTCAAAGGAGAAGAGGTTCTTCCATTCAGTGCAGCTCACGTGAAGCTGGGCGGCCTGCCGAGCGGGTGTTCTGAGCAGCAGGAACGCGTTGTCATCAACGGGCCTCTCCCAGAAGTAGGTGTGCGCGAATCCGCTGACGCCGCTGAAATCGCCGAGCATCCACCGCGCGAGATCGATCAGGTAAACGCCCTGATCGATCAGTTCGCCTCCGCCCGAGAGGGCCGGGTCGGCTCGCCACTCCTTCTCGTAGCCGACGCGCCCGCCGTGGCCGTAGCGGCCGCGCACGAACATGAGTGGACCGATCGCACCCGCATCGACAAGCTCACGCGCTTTCTGCAGCGCTGGGTGGTAGCGGTGATTGAATCCGACGTGAACGCGCACGCCGGTTCGGGCGGCCGCTGCGATGACCGGCTGCAGCTCGGCGGAGGTCCGAGCCGCGGGCTTCTCGACCAGGACGTGCTTGCCTGCCTGGACAGCCGCGAGCGTGACAGGCGCCAGCGCGTCGTTCGTGGTGGCCACCACCACGATATTCACGTCGGAGCGGGCAACGAGGCGGGCCCAGTCGCGCTCGACCTCCGCAGTGCCAGCTTCGCCCGCCAGCCTCTCGGCCCGCTCCGTCTGCTGATCGGCGCAGGCGACGAGCCGCGCCGTTCCGAGAGCGCCCGCGCGCCTGCACCCTATGACGCCGCAGCCGACAATGCCTACACCGGGTGTCACTCGCCGCCCCAGGCCAGCCCGCGATCCTCCGGAACGATGCGCCGGATCGTGTAGACATCGGTGCCGTCCAGATCGGCCCGGTGCTCGGACAACGATTCCCAGGGGTCCCACAGGGCGGCGATCAATTTGCCGGTGATGCCGTCGCTGGCGGCCGACGCGAGAAAGACGCAGAGCGCGGCGCCTCGCTGGAGCGGCGCCCCACCCTGGGATTGCTGCTCAAGCGCTCGCTCGTAGAACGCGCGACCCACCGCATCGGGTCCCGCCGCGAGCACCTCGTCCAGCATGCGGGTGTTGAGGGCTCCAGGGGCGATAGCGTTGACGTCTACGCGATGCGGACGCAACTCCTCGGCGAGGGTTTCGGCAAACCGTGCGACGGCGGCTTTCGAAGCTGCGTACGCGCTGATATTCGGCAACGGCTTTGTCGCGCCGGCGCCAGAAAGCTGGATGATCTTGCCGGAGTTGCGGGCCTTGAAATGCGGCACGAGCGCGCGCGCCATCAGCACCGACCCAAAAAGGTTGATTTCGACGGCCCGCGTCCAGGCTGTCCAGTCCACCCGCTCGATGGACCCCATCGGACCGTACACGCCGGCATTGTTCACCAGCACCTGCAGCGAGGGAAACGCCGCCAGGACGGCCGTCGTGACCCTGACCACGTCGGACTCGCTCGAGACGTCCGCGGGGGCGGCGAGGACTCGCTGCGTCTTCGAGCCAAGCGCAGCCAGGGAGCGCCGCGCCTCCTCAAGTCTGGCGGCATCGCGGGCGCAGAGAAACACGTCGGCGCCGGCGAGCACGAAGCTCCGCGCGATCGCCAGCCCGAGACCCTCGCTGGCCCCGGTAATGAGCGCCGCCCGGCCGGCCAGGGATTGGGCGATCATGGCCGTCCGACCGTGATGTAGCGCATGTGTGGCTCGGACCCGAGCGACTCCGCGAGAAAGCCGTTGGCGTCGACCACGAGGGGCGCCCGACCGCCGGTCGGCAGTCGCTCGGCGACTGTGAGAAATTCCGGCCATTCCGTCGCGATGACGATGGCATCAGCGCCACCGGCGGCGTCGACCGCGTCGCGCCCGAGCGTGATGCGGGTTGCCAGGTGTGCCGGAAGCGCTGACACCGCCGGGTCGTACGCTCGGACGATCGCGCCCTCGGCGAGGAGCGCCGTGCAGAGCTCCAGGGCGCTCGAACGTCGCAACGTATTCGTGCCGGGCTTGTACGTGAGGCCCCATACCGCGACGGTTCGTCCGGACAGGGATCCAAACTCATCGCGCAGACGTTCGCCCGCCCACTGCCGATGGTTGTCGTTGCTCTTGCGGACGGACCCAATGACGTGCAGCGGCCGCGTGTGTTCCACGGCCAAACGGGCAAGCGCGACGACATCGCGCGCCAACGTCCCGCCGGCGAAGGCACTCCCAGGTGATAAGTACGCCGCAGGGCCGATACGCGTGTCGGATTTCAAGCCACGTGAGACTTCCGCGGCGTCGGCTCCGATATGTTCACAGAGCGCCGCAATTTCATTGATGAACGCGATCGACGTGGCGAGGAAGGCGTTGATGGCGTGCTTCGTCATTTCGGCCGACTCGACGCTCATCCATTCGATCCGGTCGGTGAATGGCGCCAGCAGCGCCGCCACCCGGTCTCGGTCGGCAGGGCGGCGAACGCCGCAGACGACGCGTTCCGGCTGCGCGAAGGCGTCGAGGGCTTCTCCGATGCGCAGGTTCTCCGGGACGCAGGCGAATGAGACCTTGCGATCGGGCCACGCGGCGGCGAAGCGCCGCTCGAGCTCGGCAACGCTTCCCGCGGGTAACTGTGACGAGACGAGGATGATCGCGCCGGGCCGCACGTACGGAAACAATCGCTCGGCACGACGGAGCACCCACTCCACATCCGATCGGTCTTCGTCGTCGATCGGAGTGTCCCAGGTCACCCATACGACGTCGGCCCAACTGACCACGGCCGCATCGTCGTCGAAACGCAAGCGACCGCTCTTCGTTTCGCGGCTGATCAGCTCGTCGAGACCAGGCTCGACGATGGGGAGCCTTGCAGCCCGGAGGTCCGCAACGATCCTCGAATCGTCATCGTACGCCACCACATCATGGCCGGCGTCTGCCAGGCACGCTGCCGTTACACATCCGAGGTGCCACAGGCCGGCGACGCATACCTTGACCGTTCCGTGGGTCGCTTTCTGTATCCGCGGGCCGGGCCGCTCTTCTGGAACAACCCGTCTGAGGGTGTAGGCGGCGGCGTCGTTCAGCGTAGACGTGTCTGCGCTGAGGGACTCCCAATCGTCCCAGATCGCGCTCAGCAGCCGGCCCGAAATCCGGTCGCTCAACGACGACCCGAGGAAGAGTGCGAGACTGGCCGCGCGATCGCGGGTGTCGGTCTCCCGGCTGACCGCTTCCTTTGCGACTTCGTATTCACGGATGCCGGCACGTTCGGGGCCGGCGGCCACTACTGCGCGCGTGAGGCCGCTGTTCAAAACGCCCGGAGCAATACAATTCACATCGATCGGGCACCCTTCGACCTCCTGCGCCAGCGTTTCGGAAAAGCGCACCAGGCCGGTTTTCGCGGCGGCATACGCAGAGAAGCGCGACCGCGGCGATGTGGCGCCGCCGCCGGATAGATTCACGATCTTTCCGCGACCGCCGCCCAGCGGCATGAACGGAATGCACAATTGACACAGGCGGACGGCGGCGAAGAGATTTGTTTCAATCGTGTACTTCCATTCGTCCCAGTCGTTTTCCCACGCTGGGCCGATCGGTCCGATCACCGCCGCCGTATTGACGAGGATGTCCAGCCCGCCAAACCGCCGCCGGCTCTCGTTTGCCAGACGACGAACTTCATCCCCGTGCGAAAGATCGCAGGCCAGCGTCGACACGGCAGTTGAGTATCTGGCGGACAGGTTTCCAGCCAAGGCCTGTAGCGCAGCCTCGTCCCTTGACGACAGCAGCAACAGCGCGCCGGCCCGGCAGTATGCCTCGGCGATCGCGCGTCCGAGCGCGCCCGTGGCGCCCGTGAGCAGTGTCGTCCGCCCGGCGAGGGACGTCACCGGCGTGCGTCCAGCAGCCACGTATTCCCCTGCAGATACCGCAGCGTCCGGCTCACGCCTTCCTGAATCGACACTCGTGTTCGCCAACCCAGGGACCGGATTCGCCTGCAGTCGAGAAAGATGAACGGGCTGTCGCCGATCCAGCCGCGCTCCCCGCCGGAATAGGAAAGCGCAGGAGTGAGACCGAGTTCGCTGGAAATCCACGCGATCGAATCGTTCACTTGGCAGTAATCGTCGGTCCCCAGATTGAAGATGTTGACTTTGGCAGTCGCCTGCCCGAGCGCGCACATGATGGCATCAAGGCAATCGTGCACGTACAGGTACGACTTGCGCTGGCAGCCGTCGCCGAGGACGTGCAATTCCTGGGGGTGTTCGCGCAACTGCTTGTAGAAGTCGAAGATGTGTCCGTGAGAGTACCGTTCGCCGAGGATCGAGACGAACCTGAAAATGTGCCCCTGGAACCCGAAACCTTCGCAGTACGCCTGGATGAGCGCTTCGCTCGCCAACTTCGCGGCGCCGTAGAGCGACGTTTGCAGCGGAAACGGCGCGTCTTCCGGGGTTGGAAACAGCGCGGGCTCGCCGTAGACCGATCCCGTCGACGGAAACACGATCCGCTTTACCCCGCTCGCGCGCATCGCCTCCAGGACGTTGAACGTCGCGATGTAGTTTTGCTGCAGGTCGCGTTCGGGATGTTCCGTCCCGAACCGCACGTCAGCGCTCGCGGCAAAGTGAAACACGATATCGACGCCGGACACCGCGGCCCCGAGCGTGGCCCGGTCGAGTACATCACCACGAACGAGGTGGAAACGCGGGCTGCCGAGGGCCTGGTCCAGGAAGCGTTCCTGACCAGTCGACAAATTATCGTACGCAACCACGTCGTGTCCCTCGCGTAGAAGACGATCCACAACATGACTGCCGATGAAGCCGGCCCCGCCCGTGACCAGCGCGCGCACGGGCTACGAACCGGATCCTGAAACGACGGCCCACGCCGTGCGCGCGAGGATGCGCGCATCGAGCCACAGGCTCCATCGCTCGATGTACTCGAGATCCAGGCGCACCCACTCGTCGAAATTACTGATCCGGTTGCGCCCGCTGACTTGCCACAGACACGTCACGCCCGGCCTCACGCACAGCTTCCGCTTGTGCCAGAGCTCGTAGCGCTCGAGTTCGCCGCGAAACGCCGGCCGCGGGCCGACCAAGCTCATGTCTCCCTTCAGCACGCTCCAGAGTTGCGGCAGCTCGTTGAGGCTGTACTTGCGCAGAACGCGGCCGATCGGAGTGATCCGTGGGTCGTGTTTCAGCTTGAATGCCGGCCCCTGCATCTCGTTGCGGTCGAGCAGGTGCTGCCTTCGCTCGTCCGCGTCGGCTGCCATCGTGGTGAACTTGTACCCAGTGAACGAACGGCCGCTGAAACCGATGACGTGCCACGCATACAACACGGGGAGGTGCGGCGTGGTGATCTTGATGGCCGCCGCGATGATCAGAAACAACGGTGCCAGCAGCACCAGCAGCGCAGCCGACACGATGATATCAACGAAGCGTTTGACGAAGAGAGCGTCCGCATCGAAATGTGGCGGCGCAACCACGACCTCTGGCAGGCGGAGCGGATCGTCGCGAAAGGCAAGCTGTGGATCGCGGGCACTCGCCAGCAGTAACGCGTCCGGAACGATGCGCAGTCGTATCCGGAAATATTCACAGGAATCCATGACCTGCCGCAGCCAGTCTCGATCGGCGGACGACTGGACGACAATCACCTCATGGCCCGGGCGGTGAACCAGTAGCTCCCCTAGATCTTCCACTCGCCCGAGCCGTTCGAGTTGAATGTCACGCGAGGCATCGTCGCGACGGCGATCGGGGGTATGGGCGCGCTCGACGGGGACGCTGAGCCAGCCCTCGAGCCGGAACTGGCTCTCAGCTACATGTCTCCTGAAGTGCTGGATCATCAGTTCCACGGCGCGCGCCTGTCCCACCACTAGCAGCCCGTGGTTAAAGGTCGCCTTCTGACGCGCCAACAGGTAGCAGCTCGAAACGATGATTCGGCGTAAAAACGGACGCCTGATCGTCGGATGGCGTGTGGTGGTCGCGCCAGCGGCGCTCCACGCGCGTCCACAGCGCGATGACGAGCGCCACAATCGTCGCCAGGTGGCCCTGCAGGCTCCGCGGCGTGCCGACGCCGACGAGCGACCGCATCAAGAGGCCCAGATTGAAGCCGCCGATATGGACGAGTAAACGTTTCAGGATGTTGGTGTGCCCTCGCAGATGCGTGCGCCGCATCCCACCGGTTTCAGAGAGATGCGCATTCGGTCGTTCGAGATACTCACTCCGTCGACGCGACAAGGCCAACCCACGCACGCCCCGGATGCGTCGACGATTCGCGTACACCGCGTCGCGCGCCGCCGCCTGGTGCGTCCAGTTGCGCCGGCCGCGATCGGGCTCCGCGATATAGGTCCGCAAGTCGAGTGTCGCGAGATCCACCAGCGTCTGATTACTGTGGTATCCCTTGTCGGCCACGACCTCGTCGATGATCGCCGTGTGCCCGTCGGTCGCCACCGCCACGGCTTCGAGCTCTTCGGCCGTCGTGGTGACCGTCTCCGCGATCGTCGTCGTATCGCCCTGATCGGCGCCCTGCACCGTCACGCCCACGATCGCCCCAGTCTCCAGGTCGACGGCGTGCTCAGCCTTGTGGGCTAGATGCGTACGCCCGTCCTTCATTTTCGTGATCCGCGCATCAGGGTCGTGTGGATGCCGCCAGTCGGTATTGCAGCCCTTCTTCGGGCGCTTGCGATCAAGGCGCGCTAAGTCCGCCCGTGTCGGCGTCTCGATGCCCGAGGCCTGTGCGAGCCGCGTCAAGAACTCCTGATACGTCTCGCCGGAGTCGCGGCGCACGATGCTCCGCAAGGCGGCATTGGCTTCGAGGGTCGTGGCATCGATCCCGATCGTCTTGCCCTTCACGCGATCGGCCGTCGCCAGCACCTGCAGGATCCACGTGAAGACCGCCCGGTGCGTCTCGAGGTCGATCAGCCGCCGCGTCCGGGAGATCGTCGAGTGCTCGGGTGTCGCCTCATCGAGGCCCAACCCGAGAAAGCCGCGCAGCGCCAGCGAGTCGGCAGTCCGCCAGGCGATCCCACGCTCCGAATCGATGCCCTCGAAGTACCCGATCAAGAGCAGCCGGAAATAGGTCCCCGGCAGCAGACTGGGACGGCCGACCGTCGCGGCGTAGAACGGGGCGCACTGCGCCTCGACGCACGCGTCGAACGCGTGCGTGTCCAGGACCTGATTTAGCCGCTGATAGAACGGATGCCCGCCCGTAACCGGCAACGCGTTCGTCGCGATCCACAATCCGGGTGTCCGTGCCCGGTCCTTACGTCGACTCATGGCCATGCGGGAGTGTAGTACGCGGGATCAGTCGTGTCGATCCCTTTCGGCCCTTTAACCACAGGCTGCTAGGACGTTCTTGGCATACACGCCCCTGGCCTGCCGGCGCCGCTGATACGTCCACATCCCTGCGCGGTAGGCGAGGAGCCCGAACGCGGAGAGCAAGCCGTAGGTGAAGATCAGGACACGACTGGAGCTGGACAGCTTCAGCGCGAACACGATCAACGAGCTGAAGCTGATCGCGATCGCCTGCGATAGGATGGCGCTCGTCGTCAACCGCAGTGCCGACTGATGGAGGAGGCGCGTGTACCCTCCTGCCAGTTCCATGACGACGAGCGTCGCGGGAGCGGCCGCGACGAGTAGCCAGCTGACCTCCGCGAGCGGTGGGAACAGGGGCGACGGTGTGTCCGGGAGTTGGAAGATGGCGGGCAGGAATCCGGACAGGATGCCCCCTGGCAGCAACGATCGCTGCACCCTGGGAGCGAAGTAGTGCGCCGCGAAGAATGCCAGCGTTAGGACGACCAGATCCGCCCCGCCGAGAAAGATTCGGGGGATCCTGTCGTCATCGCCCGCCGCTACCGATGCGGTGCCGCGTGAAGCGACGGCTGCCGCTGGTGTGCTGCTCGCGACGGCAGCTTCTCGATGGCCGTTCGCCTCTGTCGAAGGCGCAGTCCTGCTCATGTGGATGTGTTATCGGCCCGGAAGGCCTGCCGCTGCAGTTGCGCGAGTTCGGTCTTCTGCTGCTGAACGAACGGATTCGACAGGATGAGCGGCACCTCATCGATCGCCGCAGGGTTCTCGATGAGGCCCCTGACCTGGTCATACGCCGCTTCCTTCTGGATCCGGGCCGTATTGGCGCTCGTCAGGGCGGCGTTGAGATCCGAGAGTCTCTGCACGACGACATTCTGGCGATCCTCGAGAGATACGGAGTCTGTTCGCTCACGGTAAGCCTGCAGCTCCTGCTCGCTCGCTTCGAGTACCTCCCGCTGCTCGGCAAGTTGCTCGGTGAGGAAGTCGGACGCCTCTCTCGTCGTCGTGGACCGCAACTCTCTGCACGATGTACGCGTCGCCGAGCGTATTAGCCACGTTGGCGGCGAGGTTCGGATCGGACGATTCGAACGTGACATCGACCAGTCGGCTAAAGCGAACGGGCGCGACGGTGAGGCTGCTCAAGAAACGGTCGATGACCAGCGACTGGGCTCTCGTCTCCGCAGCGCCCGGGGGCTCAATCGGTCTCGGCGGCGCGAACCACTCTGCGACCATGTTGACGGGCGCCATGACGATTCTGCGGAGCGTCAGCCGCGGCAGCTGATTGAACTGCGGGTGCTCCCACAGGTCGAGCGTATCGAGCGCGCGGCGAGCAAGCGCGCGGCTCTGTAAAATCCTGTACTGGGTTTCGTAGTAATCGTCGGCCACCTCGGTCTGTTCCAACACCTCCTGAAAAGAGACGACGTTGGGAGTATCTCTTTCGATGAGGAGTTGGACCGTGCCCGCATAGATACGAACGGCGGTGAACTGGGCTTGATCCGATCTCGTGGACACGTTCCGAAAGGTGGAGACGATGTCCCGAATGGCAGCAACCACACGTCGGCGGTCACGCCGGCAATTCAGTGACGAGTTCCGGGCTGGGGCGGTCCGGCTGGTGTTGGAAGAGGGGAAGACGGTTGGCGCCGTCGCCCGCGAGTTGGATCTTACCGAATCGGCCTTGCGGCAATGGGTCGAGCGGGCGCGCGCCGACCGCAGCGGGGGCCGTACCGGTCTGACGACCGCCGAGCGGGAGGAGCTGGCTCGGCTGCGCAAGGAGAATCGCATCCTCGCCGAGGAGCGCGACATCTTAAAAAAAGCGACGGCCTTCTTCGCGAAGCAGAGCCGGGAAGATTTCGGTTCATTGCCGTGGAGAAGGCCAGGCACACCGTCATCATTCTGTGCCGGTGTCTCGCGGTCACACGCAGCGGGTTCTACGCGTGGCAACGACGCCCGGAATCGGCACGATCACGAGACGACCGGCGGGTGAAGGTCCTCGTCCAAGCGTCCGTTGACGCGAGCAAACAGCGCTATGGCAGCCCGCGCATTCACGAAGACCTGATCGAGCAGGACGAGCAGGTGAGTCGCAAACGGGTCGTCCGGCTGATGCAGGAAGAAGGCCTGGTCGCACGGGCCCGGAAGCGTGACAACGTAACCACCATGAGCGATCACGACCAGCCGGTCGCGGCGAATCTGCTCGACCGCCAGTTCGAGGCGGACGCCCCGAATCAGCGGTGGGTCGGCGACACGACCGAGTTCGTCATCGGCAGCAGCGGTAACCTGTACCTCGCGGCGGTCTTGGATCTGTGCTCGCGGTTCATCGTGGGGTGGGCCGTCAGCGCGGTGAACGACCGGCACGTGACCATCAAGGCCTTGGAGATGGCGCTCAAGCGCCGGTGCCCGGACATCGGCCTCCTCCATCATTCCGATCAGGGTTGTACGTACGCAAGCGAGGATTATCAGGACCTCCTCGAGGCGCGTGGCATCGTCTGCAGCATGAGCCGACGTGGCAACTGCTGGGACAATGCCGTCATGGAGAGCTTCTTCTCGACCGTCAAGAGCGAGCGCGGCGAACACGTCGACAGTCACGGCGACGCGAAGATGGAGTTGTTCGATCACATCGACGTGTTCTATCACCAGCGACGTCGCCACTCGACGCTCGGCCAGATCAGTCCGGCCGCCTTCGAACGGCAGGCGGCGTAGGGCATGGACGCTGCCATCCCTGCGGACGCACAGAACGCGCCCACAGGGATTTGGAAATCTCGCACAGAACGCGAGATTCCCACAGCGCCCCCACCCATCATCGTTGTTGTGAACGAACGAAAGAACAACGGAGACTCAAACAGCGTAGCTAAACCGTCCACCGAATCGGATCAGGCCCAGAACGTGTACAGCGCAGCGCTCAGGGCGACGACCAGAAAGGCGGTCGTGGCGACGTAGCGGCGCCTGTAGATGATCTGGAGATAGTGGACGAAGCTGAAGTCCGACTCGCCTCCGGTGGTGCCGCCATAACCGTACCCATAGCCCCCATAGCCCGCCCCACCCGTCCCGGCTCCGCTGGCGGAAGCCGGCCCGAAGTCGGCCGAAGAATCGGCGCCTGCCGAGCGGCGCTCAGGGTTCCCCTGCTCAAATTCCGGCGGAATCCGATCGCTCATTCAAGCAGTCTCTCAGCTATAAAGGGCATTTCGATTCGAGCCTTGTTTGCAGCGACACTAACTCCCACGATGTTCCGGCATAGACGACTCGCGCCCATCCAAACCCATACAGTCAGGTCGTGACATCCGCACAACTGCCCGCAGGGATTCGAATACGCTCCGGGCGCCCTAGCAGCCTGTGGTTAAAGGGCCGAAAGGGATCGACACGACTGATCCCGCGTACTACACTCCCGCATGGCCATGAGTCGACGTAAGGACCGGGCACGGACACCCGGATTGTGGATCGCGACGAACGCGTTGCCGGTTACGGGCGGGCATCCGTTCTATCAGCGGCTAAATCAGGTCCTGGACACGCACGCGTTCGACGCGTGCGTCGAGGCGCAGTGCGCCCCGTTCTACGCCGCGACGGTCGGCCGTCCCAGTCTGCTGCCGGGGACCTATTTCCGGCTGCTCTTGATCGGGTACTTCGAGGGCATCGATTCGGAGCGTGGGATCGCCTGGCGAACTGCCGACTCGCTGGCGCTGCGCGGCTTTCTCGGGTTGGGCCTCGATGAGGCGACACCCGAGCACTCGACGATCTCCCGGACGCGGCGGCTGATCGACCTCGAGACGCACCGGGCGGTCTTCACGTGGATCCTGCAGGTGCTGGCGACGGCCGATCGCGTGAAGGGCAAGACGATCGGGATCGATGCCACGACCCTCGAAGCCAATGCCGCCTTGCGGAGCATCGTGCGCCGCGACTCCGGCGAGACGTATCAGGAGTTCTTGACGCGGCTCGCACAGGCCTCGGGCATCGAGACGCCGACACGGGCGGACTTAGCGCGCCTTGATCGCAAGCGCCCGAAGAAGGGCTGCAATACCGACTGGCGGCATCCACACGACCCTGATGCGCGGATCACGAAAATGAAGGACGGGCGTACGCATCTAGCCCACAAGGCTGAGCACGCCGTCGACCTGGAGACTGGGGCGATCGTGGGCGTGACGGTGCAGGGCGCCGATCAGGGCGATACGACGACGATCGCGGAGACGGTCACCACGACGGCCGAAGAGCTCGAAGCCGTGGCGGTGGCGACCGACGGGCACACGGCGATCATCGACGAGGTCGTGGCCGACAAGGGATACCACAGTAATCAGACGCTGGTGGATCTCGCGACACTCGACCTGCGGACCTATATCGCGGAGCCCGATCGCGGCCGGCGCAACTGGACGCACCAGGCGGCGGCGCGCGACGCGGTGTACGCGAATCGTCGACGCATCCGGGGCGTGCGTGGGTTGGCCTTGTCGCGTCGACGGAGTGAGTATCTCGAACGACCGAATGCGCATCTCTCTGAAACCGGTGGGATGCGGCGCACGCATCTGCGAGGGCACACCAACATCCTGAAACGTTTACTCGTCCATATCGGCGGCTTCAATCTGGGCCTCTTGATGCGGTCGCTCGTCGGCGTCGGCACGCCGCGGAGCCTGCAGGGCCACCTGGCGACGATTGTGGCGCTCGTCATCGCGCTGTGGACGCGCGTGGAGCGCCGCTGGCGCGACCACCACACGCCATCCGACGATCAGGCGTCCGTTTTTACGCCGAATCATCGTTTCGAGCTGCTACCTGTTGGCGCGTCAGAAGGCGACCTTTAACCACGGGCTGCTAAGCCAACATTATCGACCGAAGCCCCGCCAGCCTTGAACGAAGGGGTTAAGGCCGACTAATTTAGGCCTGTCTTGTCAAAATGTCTGTCTGGTTCGACTTCGTCGCCTTACGTGGCCCTCCGCTTCCTTGCCCCGGCCACCTGTCTCAGCATCCGAACCGCCATGGACCGCGGTGCGGCCGAGCCCGCGGAGGTGTTCGATTCCGGCAACAGCCTTTATCTCGACGCGCGACGCGCGGCGAGCATCGACATCGATCCCGCGACCCTCGAGACGGTGGAGGCGACGCTTGACGCGGCGCGCGACGCCATTGCCGCCCATTACCACCTCTCGCTCATCAGCCGCGAAGGGCCGGGGTTTCTCCGCTACGGCCCGGGCGGCTTCTATCGGCGCCATCGTGACCGGGCCGTGGATACCGCCTGGCCCGGCGCCGCACGGCGGCTGGTTTCGCTGATTGTGTTCCTGAACAGTTCGCGCTCCCGGCCGGTCCCAGGAGAATTCAGCGGGGGCGAGTTGGTCATTTTTCCAGAGGCGTCCGATGTGCCCGCGACCTCCGAGGTCGTCACGGTCGTCCCGCGGCGCGGCGCCCTGGTGGCGTTTGACGCCTCGATGTCTCACGAAGTACGTCCCGTTCGCTGCGGCACGCGCGACGTTATCGTCGACTGGTGTTACTGAACCTACGAACGCCGGCGGGCGGCACGGAATGCGCGCCGGCGTCGGCTCCCTGCCATATCGGCGAAGCCGGCAGGTCGCTTAGTTGACGTCCAGTAGCTCGACCTCGAAGAGCAGCGTCGCGTTCGGTGGAATCACGCCGCCCGCTCCGCGCGCGCCGTAGCCCATCGCCGAGGGGATGGTCAGGGTCCGTTGCCCGCCGACCTTCATGCCCGCGACGCCTTCGTCCCATCCCGCGATGACCTGGCCACCGCCCAGGGTGAACGAGAAAGGCTCGTTACGGTCGCGCGAGCTGTCGAACTTCGCGCCCATGTGGTCGGGCTGCGACTCGTCGTACAGCCAGCCCGTGTAGTGCACCGTCACGGAGCGTCCACTCACGGCCTCAGCGCCGGTGCCCACGCGGCCATCCTGTCTCATGAGTTGTGTCACGTTGGACCTTTCGGTGCCGCCGCCGCAGCCGGCGAGGAGGATCAGGGATAAGACAGGCCAAGAAATCAGGTTTCGCCGCATCGCGGGATTATACGTGACCTCTCGATACGGCGGTCGCCATCGCGTTCGTAGAGGTAGCGCTAGGCGCCGTCGTTGGCGCTAGACGGCTTGAAGGCCGAAAATTCCTTGCGCTTGAGCTGAGTTTTTTTGCCCGGCGTTCAAGGCGTCTCGCCCCGCCGGAGGCGGGGCAAAAAGACGCTGCCACTAGCGAGGCAGAGCCTCGCTAGTGAAAGTGGCCGTGTTCGGGGGACCAGACGCGGCCTGCCCCCCCGCCGGTATCTGCCAGCGTGCGCGTTAGGACGTCCTGCTGGATCTCGATGCGCATCCGCTCCTTCGCCTTGGTCATGTACGCCGTAAAGAAGCGCGTGCGGCGCTCGCCGAGGAACTGCTCGCGAAAGGCATCCTTTCCCAGCAACAATTCCTCGGGCGTCACGTCGTCGCGCTCGACGACCCGGACGATGACCGTGGCGTCGTTGGCGGCGATCGGTTCGCTGACGCTGCCCACCGGCATGCCGAACACGGCCCTGTCCACCTCGGGGCTGACGCCGATGTCAGGCAGCGGCGTCTCGCGCGCGATCAGTTCGGTCTCTCTGGCCTCGAAACCCTGCGCGGCGGCGGCCGCGGCGAAATCCGACGCCGACCGCAGCGCAGCGGCGATCGGCGTTGCGCGCTGCCGGCTCAGCTCCGTGGCGCGGGTGCGGATCACGTCCTCGCGGACGCTGTCTCGTACCTCGTCGAGCATCGGGACGTACGGCTCCTGCTTGCTCGTGACCGTGACGAACACCGGGCCCCGCGGAGACGGAATCGGCGCGCTGACCTGATCGTCCTCGAGCTGGAACGCTGCGAGTGCGACCTGTGGCGCAACGCCGAGGCCGGGAACGGGGTCCCCGCGTCCGAAGAAATCGGTTTCCGACACGGTCAGGCCCGCACCGCTCGCCAGGGTGTCCAAATCCGCGGGATCGTCAATGCGTCCCGCAAACTCGATGGCGCGGGCGGCGATCTGCTGGTCGGCGCGATCCCGTTTCAACTGATCCTCGATCTGCGGCCGCACGTCGTCGAACGACTGCGTTACCGCGGGCTTCTTGTCCACCACCTTGATGACGTGGAACCCGTACTGCGTCTGGACGATGTCGCTGGTCTGGCCCGCCTCGAGCGCGAATGCCGCCGTCTCGAACTCGGGCACCATGCGTCCGCGGCTGAAATAGTCGAGATCGCCGCCGTTGGCCGCCGTGCCGGCGTCCTCAGAGAACTCGGTCGCGAGCATCGCGAAGTCGGCGCCGGCCTCCAGCTGCTCGAGCAGGTCTTCTGCCTGTGCGCGGACGGCGGCCGCTTCCTTGCCGGCCGTATTCAGCAGGATATGACTGGCGCGAATCTCCTCGGGCGTCTGGTACTGGGCGAGGTTGCCGTTGTAGAAGCGCTGAATGTCCTCGGGCAATATCGTGAGCGTGGCCTGCGCCTGATCGCGGTCAAGCAGCAGCAGCTTCACCGTGCGCTGCTCGTCGACGCGATAGTCCGCCCTGTGCATGTCGAAGTACGACGCGACATCCGCGTCCGTCACCGTGACCTCGTCGCGGAACCTGTCGGCTGTGAGCGCCACGACCTGCAGCTTGACCTTCTCGTTTCGCTGCGTGAATTCACGTTCGACCTCGGCATCCGAGACCGTCATCCAGTCGGTGAGCGCGGCGCGCAGCTTGTCGATCATCAGGCTGCTCCGCAGGTTCTCCTCGAAGACCCCCGTGGTCATCGGTGGCAACTGGCTTCGCAGGATCAGCTCGTAGCGCTCTTCCCCCACGAAGCGCCCGTTCTCCTGGAGTCCAGGGATCGCGAAGATTTGCTGCCTCAGTTCTTCATCGCTGACGGTGAGGTCGTGACGCTCCGCTTCGGTGAGCGTGGCCTGTTCGTCGATCATCTGCTGCAGGATCTGCTGATCGATGCCGAGCTGGCTGAGGATCTCGTCGCTCAGGTTGCCACCGTACGCCGTGCGGTATGCCTGGATCTGCGAGTTATACAGCTGCAGGAACTGACCCGCCGTGAGCTCCCGGCCTTCCACTTCGGCGATCACCTCACCGGGGAGGACACCCACGCTGACGGTCGGATCGCTGAGAAAGCTGGGGATATAGAAGGCGATGAAGGCGAACACCACCAGGGCCAGGCTCCATTTCAGCCAGCCCTTGTGGCGACGCATCCGGTCGAGCATGGTCATCGGAAAGGCCTCTAAAAGACCGTTTATTTTACATCGGTTCAATAGGTTCCGCTCGGGTCATGTGGTATATTCGCCGGGTTCAGAAGGACTTAGCGGTTCACCGCCGGACCATCCATGCCCGAGCGCTCTCCCCCCCGCCCGAGCGGTGACGCCGATTTCCACCAAGTCTGACGCCACGCACACTATGGTTTCTGGCGCCCGCCCTACCGACTTCGCCAGCCACGTCGAGGCACGCCTGAAGGCACTTCAAGCGCGCCTGGAGAGGCCCGACGCCGTGATCGAGGCCGTTCGTGGAGCGAATAACTCGCTCGATCCGCAGCAGGTCGGGGTCTGGCTCGTGTGGCAGGCCGGCCAATGGCTTCCTGCCCCCTGCTGGGCAGTCGTCGTGCCGGACATCGACGGAGAGCTGACCGTACTCGCGGAGGATGGCTTGACACCGGACCTTCACCCGTCGGCGTGGGCCGCGGCCAGCAGGGTCGTGGGACGGAGCGCCGAGTTCATGTCCGGCGACATAGAGAAAGACCTGCCATTCGGAGCGGGCGCGTACGGAAGCGTCGTCGCCCTGCCCCTCGCCTGTCGCAACCGGACGTTCGCAGTCCTGGTCGGCCTCGATCCGGAGCCGTCGGCCGTTGCACCGTCGCTTGGGCCGTCGGTAATGGCCGCGATGCTCACGCTGCTCGAGCCGATCGCCATCGCGCTCGACAACGCGCTGTCGTTTCAGAAGTGCGGAGGCCCTGTCGGTCACCGACGACCTGACCGGGTTGTCCAACTCTCGCTACCTGAACCTAGTCCTGCGCCGCGAGGAAAAACGGGCGGTGCGCACAGGCAAGCCGCTCTCCGTGCTGTTTCTCGACATGGACGGCTTCAGGGACATCAACACCGACCATGGCCATCTTGCGGGTAGCCAGGCGCTCGTCGAAGCCGGGGCCATCATTCGCAGCTGCGCTCGCGAGACGGACGTTGTTGCGAGGTACGGCGGTGACGAATTCTCGCTGGTTCTTCCCGATACCGGTCCTGAGGGCGCGATGGCCGTCGCCGAGCGCATCAGGGACCGGCTTCGGGTCTTTTCATTCCTTCAGGCGAAGGGTCTGGCGGTGCATCTGACGGCCTCAATCGGCATCGCCACTCTACCGGATGTGTCCGGGTCGGCCGAAGACTTACTGAAGGCGGCCGATCGGGCGATGTATAAAGTAAAGAATTCGGGCAAGGACAGCATTCATGTGGCGGAAGGGAACATCTAGATTGGGCCTGGGCTCGTTTTTTTCGCTGTTTTCCAATGACCTGGCGATTGACCTTGGTACCGCGAACACCTGCGTGTACGCGAGGGGCAAGGGGATCGTCGTCAACGAGCCGTCCATCGTCGCGATCAACAAGATCAATGGCCGCGTCGAGGCGGTCGGCAGGGAAGCGAAGGAGATGGTCGGCCGCACTCCGGGCAACATTGTCGCCATCAAGCCGATGAAGGACGGGGTCATCGCCGACTTCGAGGTCACCGAGAAGATGCTGACCTACTTCATCAAGAAGGCGCACAATCGAAACGTGTGGGTTCGCCCGCGCATCGTGATCGGCGTCCCATCGGAGATCACGCAAGTCGAGAAGCGCGCGGTGAAGGACAGCGCCTACCGGGCCAAGGCCAGCGAGGTTCACCTGGTGGAGGAGGCCATGGCGGCGGCCATCGGTGCGGGCATGCCAATCACGGAGCCGTCCGGAAACATGATCGTGGACATCGGTGGCGGCACGACCGACATTGCCGTCATCTCACTCGCCGGGATCGTGTACAGCAAAGCGGTTCGCGTGGCGGGCAACGAGATGGACGAGGCGATCATCCAGTACGTCAAGAAATCGTACAACCTGCTCATCGGCGAGCGGACCGCTGAGCATATCAAGATGGAGATCGGTTCGGCGTTCCCGCTTGAAGAGAAGATGACGATGGAGATCAAGGGGCGGCACCTGATCGAAGGCGTGCCGAAGACGATCACCATCACTGACGAGGAGATCCGAGAGGCACTCGCCGAGACCGTCAACGTCATCGTTGACGCCGTTCGCGTTGCGCTCGAGCGGACGCCCCCGGAGTTGTCGGCTGACATCGTCGATCGCGGCGTGGTGCTGACCGGCGGCGGGTCGCTGCTCAAGAACCTGGACAAGCGCTTGCGCGAGGAGACCGGACTGCCGCTGGCCATGGCGGAGGATCCGTTGTCGTCGGTGACGCTGGGCGCGGGCAAGATGCTCTCGGATTTCAATCTACTCAGAAAGATCTCGATAGATTGAATACTCCCGGCTCCCGACAGCCGACTCCCGGGCGTCGCGAAGCCAGAAACGTGGGGCTAGAAATATCGGGAGGTGACGACCCGTGGCGCTCCTAGACATCCGCCAACGCCCTGTCTACCTCTTCGCCGCCGTGACCGTCGGCCACATCGTCCTCATCTCAGCCCAGGTCAATACGGGTCGCGGCATACCGGTGCTCGAGACCATCACGTTTGGCGCGTTCGCAGAGGTCCAGCGGAGCGTCTCGTCGGTTGTCGGCGGCGTGAGAACCTCGTGGAGCGATTACGTGGCGCTGCAGACTGTGCGGGAGGAGAATGATCGCCTGCGGCAGGAGGTGTCGCAAATGCAGATCGCGCTGCAGCAGGAGCGCGCGCTGGCTCAGCAGTCGCGCACGCTCGAGCAGTTGCTTGAGCTTCGCTCGCAAGCGAAGCTGGCGACGGTGGCGGCCGGCGTCATCGCCGGGAGTGCCAGCCCGGACTTCCGCACACTGACGATCGACAAGGGGACGGCCGACGGCCTTGGCCCCGATATGGCGGTGATTGCGCCTGCGGGCGTCGTCGGGCGGGTCATCACCCCGGGCGCGCGCGCCGCGAAGGTTCAACTCCTCGTCGATCGGAACGCCGCGGCGGGCGCCCTGGTCGAACGCTCCCGTTCCCAGGGCGTCGTCGAGGGAACCGGCGGGGAATTGCGGCTGAATTACGTTTCTGGCACGGCGGATGTGGCGGTCGGGGACGTTGTCGTCACCTCCGGCATCGACGGCATTTACCCTAAGGGTTTTGTTGTAGGTCAGATAGAATCTGTGGAAAGGGGCAGCGGGGCCTTCGGGGCCATTGCGATCCGGCCGGCTGTGGACTTCTCGTCCCTCGAAGGGGTGCTTGTGGTCCTGACGCCGCCTGCCGCGGCGGACAGCGAGCCAACCGCGCGCCCAGGGACGCGAGCGCCTGAGTGAAAACCGTCAGGGTCCTGACTGCGATAGCGTTGGCGCTCGCGTTGCAGACGACCCTGGCGCGACTCATGGTCGGCGGGGCCGCGGCCCTCGACCTGGTGCTGGTCGTCGTCGTGTACGTGGCGTTGACGAGCGGGCCGGTGGCCGGGATGCTCACGGGCAGCGTGGCGGGCATCACCCAGGATGCGCTCTCGATTGGGGTGATCGGCATCGGTGGGCTCGCGAAGTCGATCGTGGGATTCGCCGTGGGGGCGATCGGCCAGCAGTTCATCGTGACGGCGGCATTGCCGCGGTTGGTGATATTTCTGGGGGCAACGCTCGCGCATGCGGCAGTGTTCATGGGTTTGTATGTGTTGCTGGGGTTGGGATCGTTTCCCTCACCGTGGTCGGCGATGGCTGGCCAAGCACTTGGTAACGCGGCGGTCGGCATGATTACGTTCACGATCATCGAGGCATTCCCGATGGCCGTGGAGCGCAAGCGGCTGTCGAAGCGGACGAGACATTAGACGTGGAAGTAACTGAAGAAGGGCGGCGGCTGGCCGTGCGCATGACCGTGTTGCAGGTGGGCGTCGCCGTGGCGTTTGCGGCGCTTGCGATTGGTTTCTGGTTCCTGCAGATCGCGCAGCACGCGCAGTACCAGGAGATGGCGGAGAACAACCACCAGCGGACGCTCTCGCTCCGCGCGCCGCGCGGCGTGCTCTTCGACCGAAACGGCAAGATTCTCGTCGAGAACCGCCGTTCGTTCAACGTGTCCCTTATCCGCGAACACGCGCAGGATCTCGACCGCACGATTCGTCTTCTGTCGGCGGTCGCCGATGTTGATGTCGAGCAGGTGCGCCAGACCGTCGAGCGCCACCTGGGCGAGCCGAGCTACCAGCCCATCGTCGTGATCGAGGACGCCTCTCTCGCGCAGGTGGCGGCGATCACGGCCAGGAGCCTTGATTTCGAGCTGCCTGACGTCGTTGTCGAGGAAGTGCACATGAGGCAGTATCCGACCGACGCGCTGGCGGCGCACCTGTTCGGGTACGTCGGCGAGGCCAGCGACTCGCAGGTCAGTGACGGCGCGCGAATTGGCGCGATCGTCGGCCAGTCGGGGATCGAGCGGGCCTACAACACGCTCCTCATGGGTCAGGACGGCGCGCGCCGCGTCGTCGTCAACAGCATGGGGCGGGAGATGAGCACGATCGAGGAAGTGCCCCCAGTGGAGGGGCGTCGCGTGCAGCTCACGATCGACTACGACTTGCAGACGGCGGCGGAAGACGGGTTCAAGCACGCCGGGTTCAATGGGTCGGCGGTCATCCTGGATCCCAGCAATGGCGAGGTGCTGTCGTTCGTCAGCCTGCCGGCCTACGACCCCAACGACTTTTCCGCGGGTATCGATCAGGCCACGTGGGCGGCGCTCAACACCGACGAACTGCGGCCGCTGCAGAACCGCGCGATTCAGGGTCGTTACTCACCCGGGTCCGCGTTCAAGATCGTGGTGGCCACCGCGGCGCTCGAGGAGGGCCTCGTCGATCCGGACTACACGGTGAATTGTACTGGCGGCGCCTCGTTCTTCGGCCGGTATTTCCAGTGTCATCTGCGCGGCGGTCACGGGGTCGTCGACATGCGACACGCGATCGAGAAATCGTGCAACGTGTTTTTCTATACGCTCGGCAACATGCTTGGCGTTGACAAGATCCACGAGTGGTCGGAGAAGCTCGGGCTGGTTGGCCTGACTGGAATCGACCTGCCCAACGAGCAGGAGAGCATCGTCCCGTCCACCGAATGGAAGCGCGAGCAGACCGGCGAGCGGTGGTATCCGGGCGAGACGATCTCGGTGGCGATTGGCCAAGGTCAGGTGGCGGTCACGCCCGTCTCGATGGCGGTGATGATTGCCACCGTCGCCAACGGCGGGACGCGCGTCACGCCCCACGTCATTCGGGCTGTCGATGAGGGGGGCGGATGGAAAATGGCCACCCCGCCGGCCGTGGCCAAACAGACCGCGTTCCGCCCCGAGACGCTGTCGGCGTTGCACGACGGACTCTGGATGGCGGTTAACGCCGCCGGCACCGGTGGCCGCGCGCGCATCCCCGGAAGGGACGTCGCGGGGAAGACGGGCACGGCGCAAGTGATCTCGAACCAGGGGCGCCTGGCGGCGGCGGCGCGGGGCAGCGATCGCGATCTGCGGGATCATGGCTGGTTCGTGTTCTTCGCACCGAAGGAGAATCCGCAGATCGCCGGCGTGATCTTCGGCGAGCATAACGAACACGGTTACCTCGGTGCGCCGATCGCGAAACATGTCATCGAGACATATTTTGCGAAGAAGGAGGGGCGGTCGCTGCCGACGTTGGAGTCCGCGCCGGCCCCGGATTCAGCACCAGAGACGGATCCGGATAGCATCCTGTTTGTCGACGGTCAACCGGCCGACGGCGTCACACCGGTAACAAGCGCGTTCGGCACGTAACCGGGTACCAGGGACGAGGCACCGCGCACTGTGTTCGAGAGACGCCTTTACCACCACATGGATTGGGGACTGCTGGCCGCAGTGCTGGTCCTCTGCGCCATCGGGCTGTCTCAAATCTACAGCGCCACCGGCGGATGGACGCAGATCGTCGAGACCCAAATCTACGCGATTCTGCTTGGGCTGGTCGCTCTCGTAATCTGTCTCAGCGTTGACTACCGCTCGCTGGCGGATAAGTCGCATTTCATCTACATTGCCGCGATCGCGTTGTTGGTGTACGTGATCTTTTTCGGTGCCGTGCGCGGCGGCGCGCGGCGTTGGATCGATTTGGGCGCGTTCAATCTCCAGCCATCTGAGTTCGCGAAGCTGGCGCTCGCCCTGGTGCTGGCGAAGTTCGTTGGTGAGAACCGGCGGGGCACCGTGTCACGCGTGGGTCTCCTCGTTGTCGGCGTGCTCACCGCCGTGCCGCTCGTCCTCATCGCGAGACAGCCCGACCTCGGGAGCGCGGCGCTGCTGATTCCTGTGGCATTTACCGTGGCGTTCGTGGCCGGCATGCCGATGCGGCTTCTGGGCATCGCCGTGCTCGCGGGGCTGCTCGCCGCGCCGGTCGCATGGAAGTTCGCGCTCCAGGATTACCAGCAGGAGCGTATCTCGACGTTCCTGGACCCGTCGCAGGATGCCCGCGGCGCCGGGTACCAGCAGATTCAGGCCCGCATCACCGTTGGATCGGGGGGGGCGTGGGGCCAAGGATTCACCGAGGGAACGCAGGGTCAGTTGCGGTTCCTTCCCGTCGCGCACAACGATTTCATCTTCTCGGTACTGGCCGAGGAGCAGGGGTTTGCCGGGGTCATCGTGACGCTCGGCTTGTACTTGTTCGTCATTCTGCGGGCATTCGAATTGGCCCGCCTTGCCAAGGATCGACTCGGTGCGTATCTGGTGCTGGGAGTGCTAGCCAGCTTCACGTTCCAGGTGATCTACAACATCACGATGTCGGCCGGCCTCGCGCCGGTCAAAGGACTGACGCTTCCGCTCATGAGCTACGGCGGATCCTCCATGATTGCTACGTTGGCGGGTTTCGGCCTGATGCTCAACGTCCGGATGCGTCGATTTACTAATTAACAGGCGGACCTGACCGGTCCGCCCAACAGGGGCTGCACCACACATGACTGCGCTCTTCGGGATGCTGCTGACGTACCTCCTGGTGCGTGCGGCGGACGTCCGTCGAGTGCCGTGTCGGCAGCCCGCGGAGAGTAACGGGCATGACCAAGGAGATGATCGTCTCCTCGAGCGCCCACGAAACGCGGGTCGCAATCCTCGAGGACGACCAGGTCGCCGAGATCTTTATCGAACGCGAACGACAGCGTGGGGTCGTTGGCAATCTCTACAAGGGCCGGGTGTCGAAAGTGCTCCCGGGCATGCAGTCGGCGTTCATCGACCTCGGTCTGGAACGCGACGGCTTCCTCTACGTTACTGACGTCATCCCCTCGTCGGAGGAGTTCGACCGGCTCGAAACGGACGAGGACGACCTGTCGTTGCCGTCGGCTGACGACGGCGCGGCGGCGACAGCAGCCCACCCGCCAGCGAACGCTTCCCAGCCTCGTAGAGGTGGACCTTCAGGTCCCTCGGGGCGTCGCGATCGTGATCGTGAGAAGGGCCCCGAGCCGAAGATCGAAGAGCTCCTGAAGGAAGGCGAGGAGATCATCGTCCAGGTGGCGAAGGAGCCGCTCGGCACCAAGGGGGCGAGGCTCACCTCTCACGCGACGATGCCCGGGCGGTTCCTGGTCTTCATGCCCACGGTCGACCACGTGGGCGTGTCCCGCAAGATCGACTCGCGAGAGGAACGGAGCCGCCTGCGAGGCATCGTCCGCGAGTTTCGCGAGCAGCACGGGTTCACCGGCGGCGTCATCATTCGGACCGCCGCGGCCGGGCGTCCCAAGGATGACATCGTCTCGGACCTGAGTTACTTCCACCAGGTCTGGACCGAGATCCGGCAGAAATCCGAGGCGTCTCGGGCGCCTGCGGTCGTCTATCGCGAGCAGAGCCTCGTGGCGAAGCTCCTGCGCGACCTGCTCACGGAGGAATTCTCCGCAATTCGCATCGACAACGAAGGCGAGTACCGGCGCGCCTGCGAGTTGGTCGAGCGCATCATGCCGCCGCTGGCGCCGAAGGTGAAGCACTACGAGAAGGAGTATCCGATCTTCGATGAGTACGGTGTGCAGGCGGAGATCGACCGCGCGCTCCGCAGTAAAGTCTGGTTGAAATCAGGCGGATCGATCGTCATCAACCAGACGGAAGCGCTCGTGGCGATCGACGTGAATACGGGTCGATACGTGGGGAAGAAAACGGCTGGGCGGCTGGAGGACACCATCCTCAAGACAAACCTCGAGGCCGGCAAGGAGATCATCCGGCAGATCCGGCTGCGCGACCTGGGCGGCATCATCGTGCTCGACTTCATCGACATGGAGGAGAAGAAGAACCGTCAAAAGGTGTTTCAGTCTGTCGAGCAGGAACTGCGGAAGGATCGCGCGCCGTCCAAGGCGCTGCAGGTCTCGGATTTCGGCCTCGTGATCATCACTCGGAAGCGCGTGAAGCAAAGCCTCGAACGTGTGCTGACCGAGCCGTGTCCGTACTGCGCCGGCGCCGCGGTGATCAAGTCCAGCTCGACGATTTGCTATGAGATTCTCTCCGAAGTAAAGAAGATCAGCGGTGATCTCGACGGCCAGAGCCTCCTGCTGCGCGTCAATCCGGACATCGCGCGGGTGCTCAGGGGCGAGGAGCACGCGGTATTCAAGGACCTGAAGCAGTCGCTCGGACGCGAGATCGCGGTGCGGCCGGACGCGCAGCTGCACCACGAGCAATTCGATCTGATGGCGATCGGCTAGTACCGCGAAGAACTCGGATGCTTTCGTGCCTCTTCCGTGGAGGCTCTCATGTTCGCCGCGGCCGGTTCGTCTGTCTTTGCTCCGCGGTCCAGCGGACCTCGCGAAAGCGTCTGATGCGCCCGATGCCGATCTCGAGGCCTTCGGCGCGCAGCAGTTCACGTTTCAGCGACTGGTTGCCGCCGTACCCTCCCAGCGCGCCGCCCGCACCAACCACTCTGTGACATGGCGTCGCGGGGTCGCGGCAGTCCCGCATGATGTTGCCGACCGCCCGCCACGCGCGCGGCCGCTCGGCCAGATCGGCCACGTCGCCGTACGTGGCAACGCGGCCTGGAGGAATTCCCCGTACTACCGCCAGTACCCGTCCGCGAAAATCAGAGGTCACGAGTCACAATCGCCACCAACGATCGCCAGATCGTCAATCGCCGATCATCAACCACGAATCCGCCATGAGATCTTACCGTCCGACGACGACCTTGAGGCGGAACGTCACGCCGCCGAGGTTGGATTCGTCGAACTCGCGGGAGACGCTGTTCGGGTCGTCGCCGAGCGCGTCAGGGACCGTGGCCCACTGCGCCTCGGCGGCGGCGCCCAGCCACCGCGCCAGTCGAAATTCCGCTCCACCCAGGACGTGATAGCCGGAGAAGCGTTCGCTGACGTTCTCACTCGGCTCTGAGAATTCTGATGTCTCCATGCACCGGTGCCGGCCCACGCCTGCCCCGCCGTACGGGACAAGGCGCCAGCCGAAGTCGAGCCGATAGCCAGCGGTCAGCTCGACGGGCGTGACCGTGATCGTGGTGGGGATGCCCAAGTCGAACTGTGTGCCGTTGAAGAGGAAGACGCGCTGGCCGACTTCGCGAAAGCGCGACGCGCGCAGACTCACGAAGATGTGCTGTAGGAGCACGGCCTCGACGCCGCCGCCGAACATGCGGCCGTTGTCAGATCCGAGCACCGCGGTGAAGCTCTTCTCCGCGGCAAAGGTCGTCCATCCGATGTCGCCGAAACCGCGCAGCATGAATCGGCTTTGCGCGTCCGCGGGAGAGCCCGGCAGCATCATGACCACGACCGCAGCGGCAGGCCACCACCGGAGGGGTCTCCGCCGCGCACGCTGGCACGGTGGCCTGCCGGACGCGGTGGCCTTGAGATCAACACAGGGAACACGCGGCGTGTCTCCCTGCCGCTGTGTCCCACGACCAGTGTCGAGCCGGCGGATCGTACTCATTTCGCTAACCCCAGGCCACGCAGGGACGCGCGCGGGTTGATGAGTCCGTATCCGTATTCATCGTCGCGGCCTGCCGGCCCGAGGTCGGTGGCGTAGCGCTTCATGGCCGCCTCGATGGCGGCCGGACTCGTGATGCCCTGCTGCATCAGGAGTGCGGCGAATCCGGCGACATGTGGCGCTGCCATCGACGTTCCCTGCAGGAACTCGTAGGCGAACGAATCAAAACGGGGGGCCTGGTATCGCGCAGGTACGTTTCGACCAGATCGAAGTCGAAGGTCTGTTGAAGAATGGTACCTTCCCGGCCCCCGACCCGCGAATCGCCTCCGGGAGCGACGAGCTCCACGTATGAACCGGTATTCGAATAGAACGCCCGGCGCTGGTCGCGTCCGATGGCTCCAACGGCGACCATCCCGTCAATCTGCGGCGCGAACTCTGCCAGCCGCTCCACTCGGTTGCCGCGCTCGAATCCGTTGCCGGCTGCCACCACCACGAACGCGCCGCGCGATACCGCAAAGGCAATCGCTTCCTGCACGACGGGCGCCGGACGCCCGGTGCGCCCAATGCTCAGATTGAGCACACGCGCGCCGTTGTCCACCGCGTACCGGATGCCGCGAGCCACCACGTCATCGGTACCCAGGAACGGGCTGTCGAAGATGAGATCCCAGTCGCCGGAAATGACCTTCACCGGCATGATGCGTACGTTGAACGCCATTCCCGCCACGCCGACGCCGTTGTTGGTGAGCTGGCCGATGATTCCCGAGACGTGCGTGCCGTGGCCGTCCAGATCAAGAGGGGTGGCGTTGTCCCAGATGAAGTCACGCGGAGCGACGAATCGATCGACGCCTCCGAGGTCTGGAGCCGCCGCGAAAGGGACGCTGATGAAGCCGAGCGCGGGAAAGACCGGGGTGTTCTCGGCGAGGCGGAACGCTCGCGCGTTGAAGCCGAACATGCCGGACCTGTAGGCCACGCCGCTGTCGAGCACGGCGACAGTGATCGACGACGTCGCGCCCGGGTTGATGTCCCAGGCCCGCTCCATGTCAATCGCCGGGTAGTTCCACTGTCGCGAATAGAGTGGATCGTTCGGCACGAACGCCGGATAGACACGGTATCGAGCCTGGGCGTACTCGACATCCGGCTGGGTATCGAGCCTCTGCGCCACCCGCTCAGGATCGGCTGCCGCATCGATCGAGACGAGATCGAAGCTCGCGTAGGGAAGGGCGCGCGTCGTCGATCCGTCTACCTGCGAAAGCATGGCGCGCCGCGCATCCGCCGTGGTGCCAGGCCGGAACTTGACGATGATGCTGCCGTCGACGACCGGCTCGCCGCCGCCGTCACCGGCAGCCATCAGAACGGAGGCGTCATGACGCGGCGCGCGCGGCGGGTCGAGGTCGCGGATCCCACGATCGATCGCCGGAGCCGCGATGTCCGCCATGAGGGCGGGAAACCGAGGCAGAAGCTCTGCGTTCTGCGCTATGGCGGCGCCGACCCAGATGCTGGCGGCCAGCCCCGTGACTCCGAACGCTCCGGCCCTTCGGGAAAGTGTCATGCGTCCCCAGGAAATGACGAACGAGGCAGGCGCGTCGATTGTAGCCCGGGCGCCATGGGGGTAGGGCGGCCTCCGAGTCCGCCCATTACAGGTCGTTAATCAGTCGTTGCTCCGCCGCGCCCGATTCTCTGGCCGTCCGCATGGAGGGTGTAGCGGATCCTTACGCCCTTCTCATCGAAGATCCGGAGTGATGACACGCGCTAGCGCAGCTGCGCGGCGACGGCGTCAATTCCGGCTTGCACGCAGACATCGGTCGCTGAGCTTGCCGCGCCCGAAATGCCGACACCGCCGACCACTTCGCCATCAGCCAAGATTGGCATCCCACCGCCGATCATTACCACATGCGGAAAATCGGCCTGCTGCGCACGGGTCATGTTGCCTTCTACATATTCGGCCTGCATCTCGGCGCTGGGGCGGCGGAACGCCATCGCGGTAAAAGCCTTCTCGTAGCTGTTATCGAACGTGAACGGACGCGCGCCGTCTCCGCGCAAGGCAACGATCGCGTCGCCGCTGCTGTCGATGACGTGGATCGACACCTGTAAGTTCTCCGCGACGCAACGCGACATCGTGGTGTCGGCAATGGTCCTGGCCATGGCATAGGAAAGATCTCTGCGGACGGTCAGTTGCGCCGCGACTGGAACCGCCAAGGCGCACACCACCCCCAGCATCAAAAGAAACCGGATCGTTTTAAACATGGTGCCTCCCAAAAATGATTGCAGTTTCACATGATCGCCTCAGAAAGTCATCGTCCATACGTCTGTGACGGGCAAGGAGGCTGCCGTCCCGATTTGACCGTCGCTGGACCACGAATAGCCGGAACAAAAATGAATATATTGGCTATTGTGGAAGTTGTTGGACGCGGCTGGACTGTCGTGAGGCCAACTCCGAGTCCGTTCATTCCAGGTAGGTAAGTGGGTCGATATCGTAGTCGGCGGGATCGAGCGGCGCCTGGATCGACTGCGGTCCTCCCTCGCCGGCCTCCCACAGGTTGAGCTCGCGTGTCCCCGACACGCTGGCGCCGGTGCGGTCCAGCAGCAGGCGCACGCGCGGGCGGTACGGATCCGGCGCGTGGGCCTTCACCACGACCGCAACCTCTTCCGTGTCCAGGCGCACCAGATTGCCGACGGGATAGATGCCGATCAGCTGCACGAATCGTCGGACCAGATTCTGATCGAATTGCTTGCCGTCGTTGCGCTGCAGCACAGCCAGGATGCGGTCCGTCGGAAAGGCCTCCTGGTAGACGCGCTGCGACCGCATGGCGTCGTAGACGTCCGCGACCCCGCAGATCATCGTGCCGAGGTTGAGAGTCTGGCGCGATAGTCCAAACGGGTATCCCGTTCCATCCAGGCGCAGGTGGTGTTCGAAGGCCACCACCGGCGCCAGCGCCGGAATGTCCGGCGTTTGCTTCAGGATCTCGGCGCCCTCCACGGGATGACGCCGGAGGATGTCGAACTCCTGGTCGGTGAGCTTTTCCGCCTTGTTCAGAATCTCCGCCGGCGTCTTCACCTTGCCGATGTCGTGCAGGAGGGCTGAGAGCCCGATCTCGCGCAGGAGCGTTCCCTCGATGCCAAGGCCGCGCGCCTGCCCCATCGTCAGAATCGACACGTTCACCATGTGGGTGAAGGTGTAGCTGTCGTAATCCTTCAGCGCCGTCAGCGCGAGCAGTGCGGTCCGGTTCTGCGAGACTTCCTGCGCGAGCGAATCGACGATGCCGCGTCCGGCATCCGGGTCCGGCTTCCCGTCCAGCTTCGCGCTGTCCCAGAGCGTTCCCGCCACCGCCACGGCGTCGCTGTAGAGGCGCCGGTAGGCATCCATCTTGACCAACGCGGTCTCGCCCTCACCGTCGCCCTTGTCTTCGACCTGCAGCCGGCCGACACGGATGTGCTTCAGCTGCGAGAGGCTGGCGGTAGACTCCTGAGTGGCGCCGGCCGCTCCAATCGTCTGGACGAGCTGCGTGAGTTCGGTGGGCTGAACCCCCTGGTCAATCACGATTCGCTCGATACCCACATCCTGCAGCTGCCGCTTTATCTTGCCCATGCTCTCGGCAGCGCGTGGTACCGGGATGTCTCCGACGACGAGCTCCTCGCCCACGATCCCGATCGCGATCGACGGCGATGTCGAGTGGATGAGCGCCAGTGTTTCGGCGAGCGTCGCGATACTGCGGGCGACAAGGGGGTGACCTGGTGCGTACAGCTGAACGCTGCGGAGCGCTGCCGCAAGGCGACGCAGCAGATCGTCGGCGAGTTGCGCGCGGGGTATCGAGCTCATACGCGCTTCTGCTCCCGGCGAGGCCCCGGCCTGGCCAGCGCTCGCGCGGCGTTCCGGACGCCACGGCTCCCTTGTCGCCTCGCCTCCTCGAGAACGGCCCGCGCCTCGGGCGACCCGACGCGCCTGAGCGCCAGCACCGCCGCCCGGCGCATCGTGGCCGTCCGGATGGAAGCCCACCAGTCGCCGCGATACAGCGCGGTCCGTAGCGCCTGGGTCGACTCCGCATGAGGGCCCAGCGAGCCGAGCGCCTCGATGATCTGCGTGTGAACCTCGATCAGTCGTCCACGCGCCACCGAATGATTGAGGACGTAGCAGAGCACGGGCACCGTGCTTTCCTCACGGAGGCTGATCAACTGCTGAGGAATCGTTCCGCTCAACGCGGTTCCGGCCATCAGGGCGCCCTGCAACACGGCGAACGCCTCGTCGCTGCCCATTTGCGCGATGGCCCGGATCGCGTCCCGCCGCACCTGCGGGTCCTGATCCTCGAGCATCGTCGCCAGCTCGGCCAGCGCATTCTCCCCTCCGAACATGCGGAGCATGTCGATGGCCGTCCGGCGCACCGCCGGATTCGGGGACCGTTTCAGTCGCTCGACCGCTTCACGTCCGGCAGAGCCAAACCCGAACAGCAGGTCCCTCAGTCGTGTGATCGTGCGGGCGTCCTTCTCCTGTATCAGCACGTCGGCCAGCGGCCCGATCATCCGCGTGCCGACCGTGCGGCAGAGACGACTGAGGGGCTCCACGCCTTCGTCATCGACCGTGCGCAGGTGCCTCACGGTGTGGCGCGCCAGCGGTCCGGCGGCGAGCGTGTCGATCGCTGATTCGGCTGCCGAGCGCAAGGCTTCCCGGCCGTCGGCCGTGGTCTCGCGCACGATGGCGAACAGGAGCGCGTGAGCCTCCTGAAGCTCACCAGCCTGCGTCAGCTGCTCGATGTCGGCGACCGCAAGCCGCGCGATGTCGTGCCATGACGACGGGTCGTGCTCAACTTGCAGAAGGCCCTGAAGCAGTTCCAGGTCGAGCTGCCGCACCGCGTCATCGGACACGGTCGCCAGCCAACCCTGAACGCGTTCGCGGGGGTCATCAGACACGCGCTCGACGTCAGCGGCCTGCGCCTTCGAGCCAGATAGCTCGCGTGCGTACTCGGACGAGACGTACGTTTCGTCCGAGTACGACGTCAGCATGGTTGCGGCAGATTGCCAGAGGTCCTCGAACCCCTTCTTCTGGCCGAGGCTGCTTTTTTCCGCCTCCTGTTTCGCAAGGTCGAGGAGGCGCTCCTTCCGGTCGGCTTCCGGTACGAGCGCCTCGAGGGCCTGCGCCAGCCGCTCCGAGGCGCCGCCTGTTTTCTCGACCGACCGCGCAACGAACGAGGCGACCGTATCATCCGTGATCCGGTCGACGACAGCCTCCGCGAGCTGCGACTGCTCGTCTCCGGTCGACCGTATGCGATCGATCAGAGAGAGCAACATCTCCGGCGTCAGCCGTGACGTCGAGTCCGCGGCCGTCTGAAGGACGACGTCCTCCCCCTGGGCCTTCGGCCACTGCGAGGTCGCGTCGAGCATTTTCTGGATGATCCGGAGCATCGCGGCCGCCCGGGCGCTGACCGTGGTGTCCCCTCCGGTTTCATCGCTCTGTATCCGCTCAAGAAGGTCGCCAAACTGCGATGGGTCGCCCAGCGTACCGAGGAGTGCGGACAGTGCGCCCTCGTCGAGTGGCGCGTCCCCTCCCTGGAGGCAGAAGTTGATGATCTGGTCTCAGTCGGCCGCGGCGCCGCCGAAGCGTTCGCGCAGGACCTCGGCGTAGTCGATCTCCTGGATCTCGAAGTGGCTGCGGCCCGAGACGGCCCACGCCTTGGCAATGCCGCCCTCAGCCAGGAGTTCTTCGGGCGCGCGCGCGAGCAGCAGCAGCAGGGCGTGCCAGTCGAGCGCATCGGCACCTCGCTCGACGCGTATCGCCGCGACCAGGCGGTGGTGCATGAGCCCGGCGAGCTCGCCGACGGCCTGATCGGCGCGCGCCGGCGCTTCACCGTCGATAACCAGCGTGTCGGGCAACACGACGAGCGTGACTGCCCCCGCCGGAACAAGGCGGTCGGCCGCCGCCGCGATGCGCGACAGTGACGCCTGAATGGACGGGTGCGTCGCCGGGTAGAGGGACACGGACCGTGCAGCGGTTCTGCACACTCGCGCGAACTCCGCGAGAACCGCGGTCCGCTCAGCGGACATCGGGCTGGTGGCCGGCGGCTGGGACATCGGCGTGGTTGATTATACTAAGCGTTCCCTCATGAGTTTTGTCGACGTGATCGCGAAAAAGCGCGACGGCTCAGCGCTTTCACGCGAGGACCTCGATGCGTTCGTCCGCGGCGTCAGCGCCGCGGACATTCCCGACTACCAAGCCTCCGCCCTGCTCATGGCCATTGTGCTTCGCGGTATGTCCGACCAGGAGACGGCCTGGCTGACCGACGCGATGGTGCGGTCGGGAGACCAGGTCAACCTTGCAGACATTCCCGGACCCAAGGTCGGCAAGCACAGCACCGGCGGCGTGGGCGACAAAGTCTCAATCGTGCTCGCCCCCGTCGTCGCCGCCTGCGGGGTGGTCCTGCCGAAGACGTCAGGACGAGGGCTCGGTCATACCGGCGGTACGCTCGACAAGCTCGAGGCCATCCCTGGTTTCCGCGTCAATCTGTCGATTGACGAGTTCACCCGCATGCTCGCCGAAGTGGGGACGAGCATCGTGGGACAGACGGCAGCGCTGGTGCCCGCCGATAGGAAGCTGTACGCGCTGCGAGACGTGACGGCGACGGTGCCGAGCATTCCGCTCATCGCCGCGTCGGTCATGAGCAAGAAGCTGGCTGAAGGCGGCAGTGCGCTGGTGCTCGACGTCAAGTGCGGGCACGGCGCCTTCATGGAGTTAGAAGCCGACGCGCGGGAACTGGCGCGGCTCATGGTCTGGATCGGGTCGCAGGCAGGACTTCGCACCGAGGCGTTCATCACCCACATGGATGCGCCGCTCGGCCGCGCGGTAGGCAACGCCCTGGAAATCATCGAATGCGTCGAGACCCTGAAGGGGCGGGGCCCCGACGACATCAACGCGCTGGTCGTGGCGCTGGCATCGCGGGTGCTGGTGGTCTCGGGCCGCTACGGGGAGTCGGACGCCGAGCCGGCCGTTCGCCGCGCGCTTGCCTCGGGCACGGCCCTGGAGAAGATGCGGGCGATGGTTGAGTGGCAGGGCGGCGACGTGCGCGTCCTCTCGGATTACGAACGGCTGCCACGTGCCGTTCGCCGGCACGCCATCGTCGCCGACACGGATGGCCATGTAGCCGGACTGCGGGCCGACCTGGTCGGCCGCGCCTCGATGGCGCTCGGCGCGGGCCGGCAGCGGATCGAGGATCGGATCGACCATGGCGCCGGAGTGCTCATCGCGAAAAAGCCGGGCGACTGGGTCCGTGCCGGAGACACGATCCTGGAACTGCTGTACAACGACGACCGCAGACTGGGGGAGGCGTCGGCGCTGGCCCATGCCGCGGTCCGCCTCGCCGCTCGGCCGGTGCTCCAGAGGCCACTTGTGCTCGGCACCGTCGCATAGGATGTCGATCTGATGGGCGGGACCGGACTGTTCGAACGGGTCGAGGCCGCCGCGGAGGTCATCGGTCGGCGTTGCGGCAACGTGCCGGAGCTGGCACTGATTCTCGGGTCCGGGCTTGGTGAGTTCGCGGCTACTTTGACTGGTGCTGTCGCGGTGCCGTATGCCGAGGTGCCGCATTGGCCCGTTTCCACGGTCGCCGGCCATCCCGGCCGCCTCGTCGTGGGCACGTCCGCCGGCAAGCGCGTCGCGGCACTGGTGGGGCGAGTGCACGCGTATGAAGGTCACCCTCCAGACGCCGTGGCGTTCGCCACGCGGGTCATGGGACGCCTCGGCGCGCGGCAGCTCGTCCTGACGAACGCCGCGGGTGGTGTCAACACCGGCTTCTCCCGGGGCGCGCTGATGATCATCGACGACCATATCAACCTGCTCGGGGCGAACCCGCTCGCCGGTGAAAACGATGATCGCTTCGGGCCGCGGTTTCCCGACATGACCGAGGTCTACTCGACGCGGCTGCGTGGCATCGCGGACGAGGCAGCGGCGGCCAGGGGCCTGTCCGTAACCCATGGCGTGTATGCGGCCCTCCTCGGTCCGAGTTACGAGACGCCGGCTGAGATCCGCTATCTCCGTACGATCGGCGCGGACGCGGTCGGCATGTCGACGGTCCCCGAGGCGCTCGCGGCACGGCACATGGGCCTCGAAGTACTTGGGCTGTCATGCATCACGAATATGGCGGCGGGCGTTCTGCCCGAACCACTCAACCACGACGACGTGCTGGAGACGACGCGGCGCGTCCGGGGAACGTTCACGACGCTACTGGAGGGCATCATTGAGCGGCTCTGACCTCGTATCCGCGGCACGTGACGCCAGGGCGTTCGCGCGCGCCGAGTTCTCGAACTTCAAGGTGGGCGCGGCGCTCGAGACAGCGGACGGAACGATCGTCACCGGCTGCAACATCGAGAATGCAACACGCGGGCTCACCATCTGCGCCGAGCGCGTCGCGATGTTCAAGGCGCTTTCGGAAGGACACCGCGCATTCCGCCGCATTGCCATCGTCGCCGGCACGAAGGCCCCGGTGCCACCCTGCGGGCCGTGCCGTCAGATCTTGTGGGAGTTCGGCGGCGACCTCGAGGTGATCCTCGCCAACCTGCGCCGCGAAACAGGCCGCTACACGCTCAGTGAGCTCCTGCCACTCCCCTTCGATGCGCGGTTACTGAAGTAGACCCGCGCCGTGCTCTCACCCGCGCTCAACCTCGCTGATCCCCTGAGCCGCCCAGCATTTTCACCGCTGACGATCATCGGCATGTTTCGACGCTTCGCTGCACGAGACGCCGACCGCTGCGGCAGCCTACGGGCCGGCCGCCACACTGTGACAAGCCGGTCCCCACACGCGCCGCCGCCCGTTCTTACCGGCCGGGCGGCTGATAGTTAGTGCTCTTCTTTGTGGCCTGGTCCATTTCCTCCGGGGTCAGCAGCACGACGGTTTTCGTCTGCACGGCGCCGCTGGCGCCGACGGCCAGGGACATCGCCGCGACCGTCGCGTTGTCGGGCGCGTCGATGACCACATAGGCATCGTGCTTTCCGAAGGCAAAATACATCGACTCGACCTTGCCTCCGATGCTCTTGACGGCCGCTTCGACCGCCTGTCGCCGCTTGGACCCGCCGTCCTTGAGCAGGCCCTTGGCCCCCTCGGCTGTGTACGAGGCCATGATTAGATACTTCGGCATGTGTGCCTCCCTTCCTGCGATCGCCACTATACAACCGCCTGGCCGCCGCCGCGTTTCGACGCCGCGATCTATGATGTCCAGCGTGACGCCTCGATTACTCGGTTTCCGGGGAGCCTTGCCATGCGTAACTCGTTCCTAGCGACTGTTCTTGCCTGTGCGATGTTGTCAGGTTGTGCCGCGGAGCCACAACCGCCCAGAGACGCCGCTGAACCGGAGACCACGGCATCCACCACGCCGTCCACGGCACCGACAGCTGTGCCGCTCCCAGCGACGATCGTCGCAGAGCGGGGAGGGTTCATTCCGGAAGGTGTGGAATACGACACCGTGAACAGGCGTCTCCTGACCGGGTCGCTTTCCGAGGGCTCGATCTTTCAGATTCAGAACGACGGTCGCCTGACAACGGTCGTTACCGATCCCGAGTTGGTCTCGTCTGTCGGCATCGAGGCTGACGAACCGCGGGCGCGCTTGCTGGTGGCGAATTCCGACCGCGCGGTCTTCGAAGGCGGTGCCACCGGTCAGGCCAAGCTGGGTGTGTATGACCTCACAACCGGCGAACGGATCGCGATGGTGGATCTGGCGGCCGCCCTGCCCGACGCGCCAGCCGACGCCGCATATTTCGCGAATGATGTTGCGGTTGGGGACGACGGAACGGCCTATGTCACCGACACGCGAATGAACGTGATCTACCGGGTCGGCGTGGACTACGAGGCGTCGGTGCTGTCTCGATTCGAGCCCATGGAGGGCCTTGGGCTCAACGGGATCGTGTACCACCCGTCCGGCTATCTCCTCGTCGCGGGCGGCGCCACGCTGTGGAAGGTACCCGTAGACGATCCGGCTGGAGCGACGCAGGTGACGCTCCCGGAGGCGGTGCCTGGGCAGGACGGGATGGTCTGGACGGCCGATGGCCTCCTGGCCATTGTCAGCAACTCGGACAACCGCGTCGTCGCATTGACGAGCACGGACGAATGGGCCACGGCCGAGCTCGCCGGTATCGGCACCTACGAAACGCAGGCCACCACGGCCGCCGTGATCGATGATGAGATCTACGTGGTCCATCCACACTTTGCGGACGAGGATCCGCCGAGTGTCGAGCGCGTCACGCTCCAGTAAGAGCCTGTAAGGAAATAACTGCTTGTACTGTTGATCGGCGAGTAGTACGCTGCGCCCGTGGAGGTGGCCACCCTGCGGGCAAAGCATGCAGCGCTGGCGCCCGTGCTCACGGAGCGATCGCGCCGGGTGTGGGCGGCGACTGAGGCCCAGGCGATCGGTTATGGCGGCACGGCGCTGGTCGCCCGAGCCACGGGTATCGCGACATCGACCATCCAGCGCGGTTTGCGTGAATTGACGGCGGACGAGCCGCTCGCGGGCGGCCGGACGCGAAGGGCGGGCGGCGGCCGCAAGCGCGCGATCGATCTCGACGCGACGCTGCTGCGCGATTTGGATGCGTTGGTTGAGCCGACCGCCCCCGGCGATCCCGACTCGCCGCTGCGGTGGACGTGCCAGAGCGCACGGACGTTGGCGGTGGCGCTCGACGGTCTGGGCCACCGCGTCAGCCACACGGTGGTCGCCGAGTTGTTGCACGGACTGGGCTACAGCCTGCAGGGCAACGCCAAGACTCGTGAGGGCCGCCAGCATGTCGATCGGGACGCGCAGTTTCGGTACATCGCCCGGCGCGTGCGACGCGCGCAACGGCAACAGCAGCCGACGATTTCGGTGGACACCAAGAAGAAGGAGCTGGTCGGCGCGTTCAAGAACGCGGGCCGCACCTGGCGCCCGGCGAAGACGCCGCAGCGGGTACAGGTCCACGACTTCGTGATCCCGGCCACCGCCACCACGGGCGGGAAGGCCATTCCGTATGGCATCTACGATCTGCATCGCAACGAAGGCTGGGTGCGTGTCGGGATCGATCACGACACCGCGAGCTTCGCGGTACGGTCGATCCAGCGTTGGTGGCAGCACATGGGTCGCCCGGCGTATCGACAAGCCCAGTCGCTGTTGATCACGGCGGATGCAGGCGGGAGCAACGGGGCGCGCCTCCGGTTGTGGAAGTGGGAACTGCCGCGTCTGGCCAATCGGACGGGCTTGGTGATCACGGTCTGTCACTTTCCGCCGGGTACGAGCAAGTGGAACAAGATCGAGCATCGGGTGTTCTCGCACATCGCGATGAATTGGCGCGGCACCCCACTCGTCGACTTGGCCACGATCGTGAGCCTCATTGGCTCGACGCACAGTCGGTCCGGACTCCGCGTTCGGTCGGAACTCGACCGCGGCCCATACCCGGGTGGCCTCACCGTCACCGATGCGCAGCTGGCGACGGTACGCCTCGAGCGGCATCGCTTTCACGGCGACTGGAACTACACGATCCATCCCGCTGCTCCGAGAACACAAAAGTCAGTAATTGTCTGACAAGCCCTTAGGTTCTTTCCCCGAACCCTTGCCGGGTTGTCGTTGATTACAAAGGAGGCGATATGAGTGTGAGCTTGGCAGACGCGAAAAGGATGATCGAAGCTGGCGAAAAGAAAGCCGGGGCGCTTGGGCAACCGATGAACATCGCCGTGGCAGATGCAGGCGGGAACATCGTCGCGCACGCGCGCATGGATGGCGCCTGGATCGGCAGCATCGACATTTCCCAAAAGAAGGCCTATACGTCCAGGGCTTTCGACATTGCGACGAAGGATTTGGCGGAGCATTCACAGTCCGGCAATCAGTTCTTTGGGATCCACGCGTCCAACGGCGGCAAGATCATGATTTTTGCCGGGGGTGTTCCGTTGAAGCGAAATGGGCAGGTTGTCGGTGCGGTTGGTGTGAGCGGCGGATCTGGAGAGCAGGACCATGCCGTTGCGGAGGCCGCGGCCGCGGCGTTCTGAGTCGGCTCAACGCATGACCTCTGTCGGTTAGTCGGACCGGCGGCGGGTCGAGAATCGGCAAGGAAGCCAGCAGTCGGCGGACATCCGGCGCCGCTGATATCATCGCGTTCACATGTTCCCAACGATTGAGTGGAAGGGCGATTGTGTCGTGATGATCGACCAGCGGAAGCTGCCGTCCGCGGAAGTTTACGTCACGTGCAAGACCGCACCCGACGTGGCCAGGGCGATCAAGACGATGGCCATTCGCGGCGCGCCCGCCATTGGCGTGGCCGCGGCCATGGGCATCGCGCTCGGCATGCGGAAGAGCAAGGCGACCGGCACGAAGCAGTTCGCGACAGACTTTCAGAAGACCTGCGATCTGATGGCGGCCACGAGGCCCACCGCAGTCAACCTGTTCTGGGCGATCGACCGCATGAAGCGGACGTTTGCGGGGGCCGCGCAGGCTGGCTGCTCGGTGGACGAGATCAGGCAGCGTCTTGACGCCGACGCCTGCCGAATTCACGACGAGGACGTCGCGAGCTGCCGCTCGATCGGCGCGCACGGCGCCGGGTTGGTGCCCGACACGGCCAATATCCTGACGCACTGCAACGCCGGTGCACTGGCGACAGCCGGCTATGGCACCGCGCTTGGCGTCATCCGGGCGGCGGTGGAGCAGGGCAAGAAAGTGGCGGTCCTGGCCGACGAGACCCGCCCGTTTCTGCAGGGCGCCCGCCTCACGGCCTGGGAGCTGGTCAAGGACGGCATCGAGACCACGGTCATTGCTGACGGCATGGCAGGCTCGATGATGCGGCTGGGCGGCGTCGACCTGGTGGTTGTCGGCGCCGATCGGATCGCCGCGAATGGAGACGTCGCCAACAAGGTGGGCACCTATGGCGTGGCCGTGCTCGCGAAGGAACACGGCATCCCGTTCTACGTGGCGGCGCCTCTTTCGACCGTCGACCCCAGCACGCCGGATGGCGGGCAGATTCCGATCGAGGAGCGCAGCGACCGCGAGGTGACCCACGTCGGCTCATCGCGGCTGACGCCGGAGGGCGCGCGGATCCGCAATCCCGCCTTTGACGTGACGCCGGCGCAGTACGTCACGGCCATCGTCACCGAATGTGGCATCGCACGGCCGCCGTACGACTCGTCGCTTGCCGATCTATGTCGTTCACGATCATGAGTGCTCGCGTCGCCGTTGCTGTTCACGCTTCGTCCGGCGGACGACGCGAACCTGAACACGAACCAACCACGGGCTCTACCCTTGATATCCCGCGAATCGATGAGGTGCTGGCCGAGCCCGTGACTGGTTGCCAGTCTCTCTTGGCGCGCTCCGCGCGCCTAGGACCGCTATCCGGCTCGGTGGATCCCGGCGTCTGGGCACCGGCGTGCAACCGGGCCGAACAACGAGTACAGAATTCTCGTACGGAGCCGTATAGCGGTCCAAGCGGCGAGCAGCGAGACGAGTGAGCGCCATGGTCGTTCTCGGCATCGAAACATCATGTGACGAGACGGCGGCTGCGGTTGTCGAAGAGACGGGTGACATCCGGCGCCCGTGGCGTGTCCGATCGAGTATCGTCGCCTCGCAGGTCGAGGTGCACAGGAAATGGGGTGGTGTCGTTCCAGAACTGTCGGCGCGGCAGCACGTACGAGACATCTGCGGCGTGGTTGAGCGCGCGCTCGCCGACGCGGGTGTGAGCGCGTACGACGCCATTGCGGTCACTCAGGGTCCGGGCCTCGTAGGCTCGCTGCTCGTCGGGCTGGCGTTTGCCAAGGCGCTCGCCTGGGCACGGTCGGTCCCGCTCATTCCCGTCCATCACCTGGCCGGCCACATCGAGTCGCTCGTGCTCGAGGGCGGCGAGATGCCGCTGCCTGCCATCGTCCTCGTCGTGTCCGGCGGGCACACGAGCTTGTACCGTGTCGAGAGGCCCGGCAAGTACGAGCTGCTGGGGCGTACGCGCGACGACGCGGCGGGGGAGGCGTTCGACAAGGTGGCAAAGCTGCTCGGGCTCGGGTATCCGGGCGGCCCCGCGATCGATCGCGTCGCCGTCCAGGGCGGTGACCGCGCGATCCCGTTCCCGAAGACGCGACTGACCCATGCGGACCGCAACGCGCCGCACCTGCCGGGCCGCCGCGATTTCAGCTTCAGCGGTCTGAAGACTTCCGTGCTGCGGCACGTGACCACGCGTCGTGCCGAGATCGGCCTGGCGGCGGACGCACCGTTGCCGCCCCAGCATGTCGCTGACATCGCCGCCAGCTTTCAGCGGGCGGTGGTCGAGACGCTGCTCGACCGCCTGTTCGAGGCCGCGCGATCATACGGGGCGTGCAGTGTCGGCCTTGCCGGCGGCGTCTCCGCCAACAGCCGACTTCGTGCGGACGCGGCCGCGCGAGGCGTGGCTGGCGGCCTGCCCGTGTTCGTCCCGAGCCTGGCGCTCTCGACCGATAATGCCGCGATGATTGCCGCCGCGGGCCTGCGGCTGCATCGCGCCGGTCTCGTGGGCGCACTCGACCTCAACGCCGATCCGGCACTGACGCTGTAGTTCTCTGAAGAGCACGCCATATTCCAAGGTTCTGTGACATGAGCTCACTGACAGAGTATTTGTGGTTCGAGACGAAGAAGCGCCAGGAATTCATCCGCATCACCGACGAGGTGGCGGAGGTTGTCCGGAAGAGCGGCGTCGCGGAGGGAATGGTCCTTGTCTCGGCGATGCACATCACCGCGGGCGTGTACGTGAACGACTGGGAAAACGGCCTGATCCACGACTTCCAGGTCTGGCTCGAGAAGCTGGCACCCGCCGGCCTCGACTACCGGCACCATCGCACGGGTGAGGACAACGGAGACGCGCACCTGAAGCGCACACTCATGGGCCACCAGGTGATGCTGCCGATTACGAAGGGAAAGCTCGATCTGGGACCCTGGGAGCAGGTGTTCTACGCCGAGTTCGACGGCCAGCGGCGGAAGCGGGTCGTCGTGAAAGTCATGGGCGAGTGATGAACCGGAGCGACACGCGTCAGTACCCGCTGCGCCCGATCGTGGGAGTTGGCGCGGTGATCGTCGACGCCGGAAAGGTTGTGCTCGTCAGGCGCCGGTACGAGCCGCTCGCGGGGCAGTGGAGTCTGCCGGGCGGCGCGTTGGAACTTGGTGAGACGCTCGAGGCGGGCGCGGCGCGTGAGATCCGTGAGGAGACCGGCCTGCACGTCGAGGTGGGTCCCGTCATCGAGGTGTTCGATCGCATCATGCTGGACGAGGAGCGCCGCGTCCGGTATCACTTCGTGCTCGTCGATTACCTCTGCCGGCCGGTGGGCGGCGAACTGCGGGCCGGTTCCGATGTGGACGCTGCCGTCCTGGTCGCTCCGGCGTCCCTGGGCGCCTACGACCTCACGGCCAAGGCGCGCGCGGTGATCGATCACGCGCTCAAGTTGGACGGCGAGGTGCCGCAGCCACAGGCCCCTTAGCAGTCCGTGGTGAAAGTCCGTCTGCATTCGACGAGCGCCGCATCCTCGCGGCCTGCGTTGCTCCTCCCTCAAATACAGGCGGTATTCTCGGTCGTCACGCCTTGTCCGCGAGGCGCCTCGCTCGTCTCGGTGCAGCGCCGGACTTTCACCACGGGCTGCTAGTACCTTGCCGCAGTGGTTTTGATCGGTTGCAACGAGGGTAGTTCCTCTGCCGACAACAACAGCTTGATCGTCCGGGGTTGGCGTGGAACCCGACTGATCAGACCGCGCCGCTCAAGCTCGACGATCATGTGGTGGACGGCCGGGGGCGTGACCTGAAAGAACCGTTGGAAGTCCGCTTCGGCCGGTGGCGTTCGGTGAAGGAGCGTGTACGTGTAGAGGAAGGCTAGGTACTGGCCCTGCTTCTGGGTGAATCTCGGTGATGAACGGCTGGACACGGGATCGGGAAGGTGATCCAAGATGTCCATGCACATACGCTATCGCATCACGCTGACCTACGATGAACAGCAACAGCTTCAGGCGCTTGTGAGCGGCGGCCAGGGGGCGGTTCGCAAGATCAAGCGGGCGCAGATTCTCCTCGCCGCGGACGCCACATCCACCGACGAGATGATCGCGCTCAACGTTGGTGTCGGCACGTCGACCGTGTACCGGACCAAGCAACGCTTCGTCGAGGAAGGACTGGACCGAGCGCTCCGCGAAGTGCCCCGTCCCGGCGCGCCGCGCAAGCTCGGCGCCAGCGATGAAGCCCTCCTGGTCGCGGTCGCTTGCTCACATCCACCCTCCGGGCGTGCGCGATGGACACTGGATCTCCTGGCCCGCGAGATGGTGCGACTCACCTCGCACGAGGCCCTGTCGGGCGACACGGTGGGTCGCCGGCTTGCCGAGATGGCGCTGAAGCCGTGGCAGGAGAAGATGTGGTGCATTCCGACGGTCAACGCCGAGTACGTGGCGCGAATGGAAGACGTCCTCGATCTCTACGCCGAGCCGCCGGATCCGCGGCGACCGGTCGTCGGCTTCGATGAAACACCCCGGCAACTGATCGGCGAAGCGCGTGTCCCGATTCGGGCCAAGCCCGGGAAGCCCAGACGAGTCGACTACGAGTACGTGCGCAACGGCACGGCGAATGTCTTCATGTTCGTAGACGTGAATCGCCCTGGCGACATGCCAAGGTCACCGACCAACGCACGTGCGTCGACTTCGCAGAGTGCATGCGCGATCTCGTCGATGAGCACTACCCGGAGGCCGAACGGATCCGTGTGGTGCTCGACAATCTTTCGGCACATTCAGCGGCAGCGCTCTACCACGCCTTCGATCCCGCCGAGGCACGACGGATTCTCCGTCGGCTCGAGTTTCACTTCACGCCGAAACACGCCAGCTGGCTCAACATGGTCGAGATCGAAATCGGCGTGATGGTCAAGCAGTGCCTCGATCGTCGGATCCCTGCCAAGGCGATCCTCATCAAGGAGATCGCGGCATGGGAGCAACGGCGCAATGACGAGAAGGCGCGCATCCACTGGATGTTTACAGTCGACCGTGCTCGCGAAAAGCTCGGCCGTGTGTATCCGCAACCCGCTGGTCGGGCCAAAGCCGCCGCGTGAACCGGTCAGATCCACTGCGGCGAGGTACTAGTAGAATCGCGGTATGTCGAATTTCAAGGTGACCACGGTCGGCGATCTGCGGCGCGCCGTCGAGAGCGGTGACGTCCTCCGTCGCAGCGTCCATGAGGAGGTTCGCCAGAACCTCATCCGCAAGCTGCGCGCCGGCGAGAGGCTCTTTCCCGGGATCGTCGGCTTCGACGAGACCGTGGTCCCGCAACTGGTGAACGCACTCCTGTCGCGACACAACTTCATCCTGCTGGGCCTGCGTGGCCAGGCGAAGACGCGGCTGCTGCGCGCGCTCGTCACGCTCCTGGACGACGCCGTACCCGTGATGCCGGGATGCGAGATCAACGACGATCCGCTCGCGCCGATCTGCGGGCCGTGCCGGGCCCGCGTCGCCTCCGAAGGCGACCGCGCCCCCGTCGCGTGGCTGCCGCGTGACGGGCGCTACGTGGAGAAACTCGCCACACCAGACGTGACGATTGCCGACATGGTCGGCGATATCGATCCGATCAAAGCCGCGAAATCAGGACTGCAGCTCTCGAGCGAGCTGACGATGCACTACGGCCTGCTGCCGAGGGCGAACCGCGGCATCTTCGCCGTCAACGAACTCCCTGACCTCGCCGGCAAGATCCAGGTGGGGCTCTTCAACATCCTGCAGGAAGGCGACGTGCAGATTAAGGGCTATCCCGTTCGGCTTCCGCTGGACGTGCTGATGGCGTTCACGGCCAATCCAGAGGACTACACCGCGCGCGGCAAGATCATCACGCCGCTCAAGGACCGCATCGGGTCGGAAATCCGAACGCACTACCCGGCGGGCCGCGCCGAAGGAATGACGATTACCGCCCAGGAGGCGTGGCTCACGCGCAACGAGTCCTCGCTTCGCACCGACGTGCCGGCCTTCGTGGCCGAAGTCGTCGAGGAGATCGCGTTCCAGGCACGGCAGGATCGCCGCATCGACAAGCGGTCCGGCGTCAGTCAGAGGCTGCCGATTTCGGCCATCGAGAATGTGGTGTCCAACGCCGAGCGCCGAGCGCTGGTGAGCGACGAACCGGTCGCGGTCCCGCGCGTGACCGACATCTACGCGGCGCTCCCCTCCATCACGGGAAAGTTCGAAATGGAATACGAGGGGGAGCTCAAGGGCGCCGAGGTGATCGCGCGTGAGCTGATACGGGCTGCGGTCGCCAGCGTAGCTGACGGCTATCTCGGCCACCTCGAGACCCGCCAGGTGGTGGAATGGTTCGACCTGGGCGGAAATCTGCAGCTGACTGACTCGACGAGCGCCGAGGAGTTGCTGGCGCGCACACGGGAGGTGCAGGGGCTGACGGAGCTGGCGCAGGCTGCGGGCATTCCGGCAAAGGCGTCGGCGCCGCTGCTGGCGTCGGGAGTGGATTTCGTGCTCGAAGGGCTGTGGGCGATGAAGAAGATCAGTCGCAACGACGACCGCGGCTATCACGCCACCGAGACGCCCGTGCAGCGCCCCACGCGTGAAGCGGCGTTTCCGGACCCGATGCCGATGCCTGCCGGAGCGGGGAAGAAGAAGCACTACAACTGACCGGATGAAATATCGCTACACGAAATATACGGGAGAGCTGCTTGACGAGATCGATCTCGACGATCTCGTCTCGAGGCTCTCCGACATGCTGCTGTCGAGCGGCTTTAGCGACCCGTGGGGTGATCCGTCCGAAAACGATGAGGACCGGACCATGCAGGCGCTGCATGACGCCATCCTCGAGGCGCTATTCAGCGGCGGTGTGCTGTCGGAGGATGCGCTCCAGCAACTGCTGGGCGAACCGGCCGACGGCGATCAGGAGGCCGCGCGGCAACAACTCGAGGAGCTGATCGAGCAGATCATCGACCGCATGATGGAGCAGGGCTTCATCACCGCCGCGCCCGACCTCGAGCGTGAGCGCGAGCACCGGCGAGGCGCGGGCGGCGGGGTCGGCGAGGACGCCGGACCTGTCACGTTCGAGGTGACCGACAAGGCCCTCGATTTTCTTGGGTATCGCGCTCTGCGGGATCTCCTCGGTTCGGTGGGCCGGAGCAGCGCCGGCCGCCACGACACGCGGCACCTGGCCACGGGGGTCGAAACGATCGCGGCCTCCAGGCCCTACGAGTTCGGCGACACGATGAACCTGGACCCGAGCGGCACGATTCTCAACGCCGTCCGGCGCCTGCATGCGGAGGGGCGCTCGTTCGGGGATCCGGGATCGGGGATCCCGGATCCCCGGTTCCCGGCCATCGATGTCGATTACCCCGATCTGATGGTGACGCAGAGTGAATACCAGAGTTCCTGTGCCACCGTCATCATGCTGGACTGCAGCCACAGCATGATCCTGTACGGCGAGGACCGCTTCACGCCCGCCAAGCGCGTCGCGCTGGCGCTGGCGCATCTCATCCGGACGCAGTATCCGGGCGACTCCCTGCACGCGGTGCTGTTCCATGACTCCGCCGAGGAGATCCCGCTGAAGCAGCTCGGACGTGTCCGCGTCGGCCCGTATTACACGAACACGCGCGAAGGACTCCGCCTCGCCCGCCGCATTCTCGAGCGCCAGAGAAAGGACATGCGCCAGATTGTCATGGTGACCGATGGCAAACCGTCCGCGCTCACGCGTCCTGACGGCCGCATCTACAAGAACGCGTTCGGCCTGGACCCGTACATCGTCGCCGAGACGTTCGCGGAGGTGAGCGCCTGTCAGAAAGCGGGCATCATGATCAACACGTTCATGCTCGCGCGCGACCACGATCTGGTGGCGTTCGTGCGCCGGGTGGCTTCCATCTGCCGAGGCAAGGCGTACTTCACGACGCCGTACACGCTGGGACAATACGTGCTGATGGACTACATGGACAGGAAGACGAAGACGATCCACTAGGCCCGACAGATGCTCCCGCCGACCATCCCGATCTTTCCGCTTCCGAGCGTCGTCCTCTTCCCGAACGTCTTTCTGCCGCTCCACGTCTTCGAAGCGCGGTACCGCGCGATGGTGAGCGAGGCGCTTGGCGGCGACCGCATCATCGGCATGGTGCTGCTGCAGCCGAAATACGAGGCGGACTACGAGGGACGCCCGCCGGTCTTCGCCGTGGGATGCGCCGGCGCGATCACGCACGCCGAGCCGCTGGGCGACGGGCGGTTCAACATCGTGCTCCGCGGCATCGAGCGGTTCCTCATCACGGGAGAGGACAGCAGCAGGTCGTACCGCATCGCTCATGTCGACCCTTTGCTGGAACTCGTCTCGGATGAGGATCGCGCCGAACTGCGGGGGTTGCGTCCTCGGCTCGAGGCGCTGCTGGCCGCGGCCGCCGAACGCGCAGGGTCGGAACCGAAGTTTCCGCCGGCGATGCCCGACGAGGATCTCGTCAACGCGCTGGCCCAGCATCTCGACCTGGAGCCGCTCGAGCGCCAGGCGTTACCGGAACGGGAAGGCGTGCTCGCCCGCTGCCGCGGACTGATCGAGTTGCTGCAGATGAATGTGACCGTGCCGGGCAGTTCGTCGAAAGGCCAATCGGTCCACTTAGGGCTTGTCAGACAATTACTGACTTTTGTGTTCTCGGAGCAGCGGGATGGATCGTGTAGTTCCAGTCGCCGTGAAAGCGATGCCGCTCGAGGCGTACCGTCGCCAACTGCGCATCGGTGACGGTGAGGCCACCCGGGTATTGGCCGCGGTCGAGTTCCGACCGAACGCGGAGTCCGGACCGACTGTGCGTCGAGCCAATGAGGCTCACGATCGTGGCCAAGTCGACGAGTGGGGTGCCGCGCCAATTCATCGCGATGTGCGAGAACACCCGATGCTCGATCTTGTTCCACTTGCTCGTACCCGGCGGAAAGTGACAGACCGTGATCACCAAGCCCGTCCGATTGGCCAGACGCTGCAGTTCCCACTTCCACAACCGGAGGCGCGCCCCGTTGCTCCCGCCTGCATCCGCCGTGATCAACAGCGACTGGGCTTGTCGATACGCCGGGCGACCCATGTGCTGCCACCAACGCTGGATCGACCGTACCGCGAAGCTCGCGGTGTCGTGATCGATCCCGACACGCACCCAGCCTTCGTTGCGATGCAGATCGTAGATGCCATACGGAATGGCCTTCCCGCCCGTGGTGGCGGTGGCCGGGATCACGAAGTCGTGGACCTGTACCCGCTGCGGCGTCTTCGCCGGGCGCCAGGTGCGGCCCGCGTTCTTGAACGCGCCGACCAGCTCCTTCTTCTTGGTGTCCACCGAAATCGTCGGCTGCTGTTGCCGTTGCGCGCGTCGCACGCGCCGGGCGATGTACCGAAACTGCGCGTCCCGATCGACATGCTGGCGGCCCTCACGAGTCTTGGCGTTGCCCTGCAGGCTGTAGCCCAGTCCGTGCAACAACTCGGCGACCACCGTGTGGCTGACGCGGTGGCCCAGACCGTCGAGCGCCACCGCCAACGTCCGTGCGCTCTGGCACGTCCACCGCAGCGGCGAGTCGGGATCGCCGGGGGCGGTCGGCTCAACCAACGCATCCAAATCGCGCAGCAGCGTCGCGTCGAGATCGATCGCGCGCTTGCGGCCGCCGCCCGCCCTTCGCGTCCGGCCGCCCGCGAGCGGCTCGTCCGCCGTCAATTCACGCAAACCGCGCTGGATGGTCGATGTCGCGATACCCGTGGCTCGGGCGACCAGCGCCGTGCCGCCATAACCGATCGCCTGGGCCTCAGTCGCCGCCCACACCCGGCGCGATCGCTCCGTGAGCACGGGCGCCAGCGCTGCATGCTTTGCCCGCAGGGTGGCCACCTCCACGGGCGCAGCGTACTACTCGCCGATCAACAGTACAAGCAGTTATTTCCTTACATGCTCTTAGCTGCTGCTGGCCTACACGATCCATCCCGCTGCTCCGAGAACACAAAAGTCAGTAATTGTCTGACAAGCCCTTAGCCCGCCGACCAGAACATCGGGCCGATTAGCGTAGATACTTGGTGAGAGCAGAGCCCGGTCGTATACTCGAATCATCTTTTCGTTAGCGAGGCTTTTGTGACCACAAAGGACACCGTCCGGGCCCTGCTCGATCGCTTGCCAGACGACTGCAGTTTGGATGACGTGCAGTACCACCTCTACGTCGTGCAGGCGGTCAGTCTGGGTGTTGCCGACAGCGAGGCTGGGCGGGTCATTCCGCACGAACAAGTCGCTGCTGACCTGCGCCGAAAATGGCTGCTCGGGTCCGCGCAGTAGTCTGGGCCGAATCCGCACGGGACGCGCTCGAAGAGGTCATCGAGTACATTGCGCAGGATTCACAGCAGGGGGCAGCGCAGGTTCTCGATGCGGCGCTGGAAGCCGGGACGAACCTGGCGACGTTCTCCGAGCGTGGGCGCATCGTACCCGAGTTGAACGACCCAGCCCTCCGCGAGATCTTCGTGTTCCGCTATCGGCTCTTGTATCAGATCGAAGATGAGCGGGTGCTTGTCGTAGCGTTCCTGCATGGAGCGCGTGACTTTGCGACATGGCGCCAAAGTCACGATCAGCAGTAGCCGGGCACGCAGACTAAGCCAGCCGCTGCGGTTTCATAACCTCGCCGCGGGTGGCCGCGGACGGGGCCGCCCCGTTCGCGCCGCAGGCGCCTTCCACGTGACAGGTGTTTGTGGCGCCGAGCACGAATGGGGCTGTCCGCGGTCAGGACCCGCCTGGAGGTTACGAAACCTGCCCCACCCGTTGCGCCAGGACGCTGATGATGCGCTCTCCGTGAAAGCGTCCGTTCTCGATGAAGATGGTTCCCTGGTTCTTCCGGCCTGCGATGGCGCCTCCGGCAATGAACAGGTTCGGCACGTTGGTCTCGAAGGTCTCCGGGTCGAACGTAGGAACGAGCGTGTCAGCATCGTAGACGACGCCCGCGCGGCGCATCAGCTCCACGTCGGGCCTGTAGCCCGTCAGTAGAAACACCGCCTCTGCCGGGATCTCTTCGCGACCCAGGGCCTGACCTCCCTTGGTTTCTTCGGCGCCTTCCTTTTCAACGATGGCCGACCCGGGTGTGATTTCGACCACGCGTGTCTCGAACCGCGCCGCAATCGAACCCGCCTTGATGCGGTTGTCGATGTCCGGCCTGACCCAGTACTTGATGGAGTCTCCCAGCGTCGCGCGGCGGTGCACGAGCGTGACGTGCGCGCCCGCGCGAAAGAGTTCGAGCGCCGCCTCGGCCGCCGAATTCTTGCCTCCGACTATGACCACGCGCTGGCGATAGTACGGGTGCGCATCGGTGTAGTAGTGCAGGACATGGGGCAGATCCTCGCCTGGGATACCGAGATAGTTCGGATGGTCGTAGTACCCGATCGCGAGCACGACGGCGCGCGCCTGCCTGGCCCGCGTCGTTCCCTTCGCGTCCTGGGTCGTGACGACAAACAGGTCCTGTTCGCGTTCGATCTCGACGACCTGCTCGTAAAACGAAATCTGGAGACCGTACGTGTCTACCACGCGGCGGTAGTACCGCAGCGCTTCGAGGCGCGTCGGTTTGTCGTAGGGCGTCACGAGCGGCAAGCCGCCGATCTCGAGCAGTTCCGGCGTGGTGAAGAACACCATGTGCGTCGGAAAGTTGAAGATCCCGTTGACGAGCATGCCCTTCTCGACGAGCACGTAATCGAGACCCTGCTGCTTGGCGGCAATGGCGGTCGCAAGGCCGGACGGCCCCGCGCCGACGATCAATACGTCGCGGATAGACATGCGTCCAAGTACAAACTATGAAGTGGGAAGTCCAAAGTAAGCTGGCACGTGCGTCGCGGGTGACGGTATCTCCGAAGCGAACCGTGATTATGCATCGTTAGGGCTTGTCAGACAATTACTGACTTTTGTGTTCTCGGAGCAGCGGGATGGATCGTGTAGTTCCAGTCGCCGTGAAAGCGATGCCGCTCGAGGCGTACCGTCGCCAGCTGCGCATCGGTGACGGTGAGGCCACCCGGGTATGGGCCGCGGTCGAGTTCCGACCGAACGCGGAGTCCGGACCGACTGTGCGTCGAGCCAATGAGGCTCACGATCGTGGCCAAGTCGACGAGTGGGGTGCCGCGCCAATTCATCGCGATGTGCGAGAACACCCGATGCTCGATCTTGTTCCACTTGCTCGTACCCGGCGGAAAGTGACAGACCGTGATCACCAAGCCCGTCCGATTGGCCAGACGCGGCAGTTCCCACTTCCACAACCGGAGGCGCGCCCCGTTGCTCCCGCCTGCATCCGCCGTGATCAACAGCGACTGGGCTTGTCGATACGCCGGGCGACCCATGTGCTGCCACCAACGCTGGATCGACCGTACCGCGAAGCTCGCGGTGTCGTGATCGATCCCGACACGCACCCAGCCTTCGTTGCGATGCAGATCGTAGATGCCATACGGAATGGCCTTCCCGCCCGTGGTGGCGGTGGCCGGGATCACGAAGTCGTGGACCTGTACCCGCTGCGGCGTCTTCGCCGGGCGCCAGGTGCGGCCCGCGTTCTTGAACGCGCCGACCAGCTCCTTCTTCTTGGTGTCCACCGAAATCGTCGGCTGCTGTTGCCGTTGCGCGCGTCGCACGCGCCGGGCGATGTACCGAAACTGCGCGTCCCGATCGACATGCTGGCGGCCCTCACGAGTCTTGGCGTTGCCCTGCAGGCTGTAGCCCAGTCCGTGCAACAACTCGGCGACCACCGTGTGGCTGACGCGGTGGCCCAGACCGTCGAGCGCCACCGCCAACGTCCGTGCGCTCTGGCACGTCCACCGCAGCGGCGAGTCGGGATCGCCGGGGGCGGTCGGCTCAACCAACGCATCCAAATCGCGCAGCAGCGTCGCGTCGAGATCGATCGCGCGCTTGCGGCCGCCGCCCGCCCTTCGCGTCCGGCCGCCCGCGAGCGGCTCGTCCGCCGTCAATTCACGCGAACCGCGCTGGATGGTCGATGTCGCGATACCCGTGGCTCGGGCGACCAGCGCCGTGCCGCCATAACCGATCGCCTCGGCCTCAGTCGCCGCCCACACCCGGCGCGATCGCTCCGTGAGCACGGGCGCCAGCGCTGCATGCTTTGCCCGCAGGGTGGCCACCTCCACGGGCGCAGCGTACTACTCGCCGATCAACAGTACAAGCAGTTATTTCCTTACAGGCTCTTAGCTCCGGTTTGCGGAGCGAGATACCGGCGGCCGCGATGCACTCAGGGAAGCGGAGCCGGCAGGGCCGACTCCCCCATCAGGTACTGATCAATGCCGCGGGCCGCAGACCGTCCCTCGGCGATGGCCCAGACGATCAGCGACTGGCCGCGTTGCATGTCGCCGGCGGTGAAGATGCCTGGCACGCTTGTCATCCAGCGCTCGTCCCGCCACACGTTGCCGCGGTCCGTCAGCTTGAGGTCAAGGTTGGTGAGGAGCGGGCCGGGCTCCGGACCGACAAAGCCCATGGCCAGCAGGACGAGATCTGCGGGAATCTCGAACTCCGACTTGGGGAGCGGATCGAACCAGACCCGTCCGTCTTTGCGGACCATCCGCACGCTCACGGCCTCCAACGCACGGACACGTCCCGCCGCAGTACCGACCAGGCGCTGCGTGGACACCGCGTACAGCCGGTCGCCCCCCTCTTCATGCGCGGGGGACACGCGGAAGATATTCGGCCACTGAGGCCACGGGTTGTCCGGCGCCCGCTTCCGGGGCGGCCGCGGCATCAGCTCGAACTGGGCCACCGACCGCGCGCCCTGGCGATGCGCGGTTCCCAGGCAGTCGGCGCCCGTGTCGCCGCCGCCAATGATTACGACGTGCCGGTCGCGGGCGGAGATGAACTCGTCGTCGGCGATGGCGTCGCCTTCCGAACGACGGTTCTGGAGCGTCAGGTACTCCATGGCGAAATGAACGCCCTCGAGGTCCCGTCCCGGCACCGTCAGGTCGCGCGGCTGGCCCGCGCCGGCCGCCAGCAGGATCGCGTCGAACTCGGCGCGGAGCCGGTCCACCGGCTCGTCGGAGCCGACGTCCACGCCGGCCCTAAAGATGACCCCTTCCGCCGCCAGGATCGCGAGCCGGCGATCGAGAACGCGCTTCTCCATCTTGAATTCGGGAATCCCGTACCGAAGAAGCCCGCCGATGCGGTCGGATTTCTCGAGCACCGTTACCGTGTGGCCGGCCCTGTTGAGCTGGTCGGCGGCAGCGAGCCCTGCCGGGCCCGATCCGACAACCGCCACGTTTTTCGATGTGCGCGCGGACGGCGGCTGGGGCGTGACCCAGCCTTCGTCGAAGGCGCGGTCGATAATCGAGACTTCGATCGCCTTGATCGTCACCGGATCCTGGTTGATCGCGAGCACACACGAGCCCTCGCACGGCGCCGGGCACAGGCGCCCCGTGAACTCGGGGAAATTATTCGTCGCGTGGAGACGCTCGATCGCCGCGTGCCACCGATCGTGGTACACGAGGTCGTTCCAGTCAGGAATGAGATTGCCCAGCGGGCATCCTTGGTGGCAGAACGGAATCCCGCAGTCCATGCAGCGGGCGCCCTGACCCTGCAGGTCGGCGTTGGAATACGGCAGATACACTTCACCCCAGTCGCGGATCCGTTCCTCGACGGGGCGCGTGGGATGCTTCTTCCGCCCGATCTCGATGAAGCCTGTGTGTTTGCCCATGTCCTTTATGGGGGCCCTGCCTCGACACCCGAGTGACGCTGAATCCCGCTTCCAGGGTGGTCCGAACCCCTCCGAATCCGCAAGGCGGATCCGGAGACGCGCTGAATCTGTAGGGTGAGTGCCGCGACGCCGACCCGCCTAAAACTGGCCTGCTTCGCTTTCGGCCACGTTGGCGGCCATCTCCAGCGCCGCGAGCCTGATGACCGACCGTTCGCGCTCTTCCGCCAGCCGCTTTGCCTCAGCGGCCAGCGCGCGCTTGTACTCACGCGGCATGACTCTCACGAGGCGGTGTTGCAGCGTCGCCCACCCGTCGAGCAGCTGCGCCGCGTAGCGGCTGCCGGTGAGCGTGACGTGCTTCATCAGCGCGACCTGGACGAAGCTTAGGTCCTCGGCCTCGACGAGCGCCTCCAAATCGACCATCTCCAAGTTGCACCGCCGCTCGAACGTACCGTCCATGTCGAGCACATATGCGACACCGCCGCTCATGCCCGCGGCGAAGTTGCGACCCGTGCGGCCGAGTACCACGACGCGGCCGCCTGTCATGTACTCGCACCCGTGGTCGCCGACGCCCTCGACCACCACGGTGGCGCCGCTGTTCCGCACGCAAAAGCGCTCGCCCGCGAGGCCGTTGAGGTACGCTTCGCCGCTGGTGGCGCCATAGAACGCCACGTTGCCGACGATGATGTTCTCCTCGGTCCTGAACGTCGACAGCTGGGGAGGATACACGATCATCCGCCCCCCGGAGAGCCCCTTGCCGAACCCGTCGTTCGCATCCCCTATCAGCGTCATGGTGACGCCGCGCGGGAGGAAGGCTCCAAAGCTCTGTCCGGCCGACCCTGTCAAGGTGATGCGGATCGTGTCGTCCCGAAGGCCCGCGCCGCCGTATCGCTTCGTGATCTCATATCCGAGCATCGCACCGACGGTCCGGTCGGAATTGCGGACGAAGGAGCTGAACTCAACGGGGGCTCCGTGATCCAGCGCCAGTCGGCAGCGGGCGATCAACTCATGGTCGAACGCGCGCTCCAGGCCGTGATCCTGTTCGACGACTTTGCGGCGTGCCACGCTGGGAGGCAGATCCGGCATCTCCAGCAAGGGCGCAAGGTCGAGGCCTTTCGCCTTCCACTGATCCACTGCCGCGTCGATGTCGAGGCAATCGGCACGGCCGATCATCTCGTCGATCGTCCGGAACCCGAGCTCCGCCATCAGCTCCCGCACTTGCTGCGCGACGAACGTGAAGAAGTTCTCGACGAACTCGGGCTTGCCGGCGAACCGCTTCCGTAGCTGGGGATCCTGCGTTGCGATGCCGACTGGGCACGTATTGAGGTGGCAGACACGCATCATCACGCAGCCCATCACGACGAGCGGCGCCGTGGCGAACCCGTACTCCTCGGCGCCGAGCAGCGCGCCGATAACGACGTCACGGCCCGTCTTCAACTGGCCATCGACCTGCACGACGATGCGGTCCCGCAGTTTGTTCAGGACGAGCACCTGCTGCGTCTCGGCGAGTCCCAGCTCCCACGGCAGCCCCGCATGTTTCAGACTGGTGAGCGGCGAGGCGCCGGTCCCGCCGTCATGTCCCGAAATCAGCACGACATCCGAGTGCGCCTTCGCCACGCCCGCCGCCACGGTGCCGACCCCCCCTTCGGCCACGAGCTTCACGTGGACCCGCGCCTCGGGGTTCGAGTTCTTCAGGTCGTACACGAGCTGCGCCAGGTCCTCGATGGAGTAGATGTCGTGATGCGGCGGCGGCGAAATCAATCCCACGTATGGCGTCGAGTAGCGTGTCTTGGCAATCCAGGGGTACACCTTGGGTCCCGGAAGCTGTCCCCCCTCCCCCGGCTTCGCGCCCTGCGCCATCTTGATCTGCAGATCCGTGGCGTTCGCGAGGTACTCGCTGGTAACGCCGAATCGCCCCGAGGCAACCTGCCTGATCGCGCTGCGTCGCGAGTCGCCGTTGGCATCAGGGATATTGCGTTCGGGGTCTTCACCGCCCTCGCCGGTATTCGATCTCGCGCCGATCCGGTTCATCGCGACGGCCAGCGTCTCGTGCGCCTCCTGACTGATGGAGCCGTACGACATGGCGCCGGTCGAGAACCGGCTGATGATCGACACGATCGAATCGACCTCGTCGATCGGCACCGGCGGACCGGCCGGCTTCAGCCGGAACAGGCCGCGCAGCGTCGCACGGTTCCGACTCTGCTCATCGACGAGCCGCGTGTAGTCCTTGAACACCTCATACTGACCGCTCCGCGTCGCGTGCTGCAGCGTGAACACTGTTTCCGGGTTGAACAGGTGGTATTCACCGTCGCGCCGCCACTGGTATTCGCCGCCCCCCTCGAGCTCCACAGTGCCCGCCGGCTGTCGTCCGTACGCGCGCTCGTGCCGCAACCGCACCTCTTCGGCGATCACGTCGATCCCGGCCCCGCCGACCCGCGACGTCGTATGCGTGAAGTACCGATCGATGAAGGCCTGGCTCAGGCCGACGGCTTCGAAGATCTGGGCGCCACAATAGCCCTGCAGCGTCGAGATCCCCATCTTCGACATCACCTTGAGGACGCCCTTGTTGAGCGCGTTGATGTAGCGCGAGACGGCCTCGCCGTGGTCGATATCGGTCAGTATGCGCTGGCGGATCATGTCGTCAATCGCCTCGAACGCGAGATAGAGATTGACGACCCCGGCGCCGTAGCCGAGCAGGAGGCACACATGGTGCACTTCCCGCGCATCGCCGCACTCCACGACCAGCCCACAGCGTGCCCGCGTACCTTCGCGCACCAGATGATGGTGCACGCCTGCCGTCGCCAGCAGGCTTGGAATCGGCGACTGCCGCGGGCCCGCGCCGCGGTCGGACAGGACGAGGACGTCGTACCCGGCGGCCACCGCCTCGCTCGCGCGGCGGCAGAGGTCGTCCATCGCCCGCTCGAGGACATCGCCGCCCTGGTCGGCATCGAAGAGCAGCGGGAGCGTGATCGACCGGAACGCGGAGCCGGGCGGCAGGTGCCGCAGCTTCGCCAGCTGGTCGTTGTGAATGATCGGGTACTTGATCGCGATCTGCCGGCACGACTCCGGCTCCGGCTCGAGCAGGTTGCGCTCCGGGCCGATCGTCGACCCCATCCAGGTGACCAGTTCCTCGCGAATCGCGTCGAGCGGCGGGTTCGTCACCTGGGCGAACAACTGCTTGAAATAGTCGAACAGCAGCCGGGGCCGCTGGGACAGAACGGCCAGCGGCGTGTCCGTGCCCATCGACCCGACCGGCGCCGCGCCGTTGGTCGCCATCGGCGCAAGGATCACGTGGAGATCTTCCTGCGTGTACCCGAACGCCTGTTGCCGCTTGAAGACCGTCTCGTGATCCGGCTCCTCGGCGCGCGCCGACGGCAGGTCGTCGATGTCGACCAGGTGCGTGTCGAGCCACTCGCGGTACGGATGTTCCGCCGCCAGCTCCCGCTTGATCTCCTCGTCGCCGACGATGCGCCCCTTGGACGTGTCGACGAGGAAGATCCGACCCGGGTGTAGCCGCTCCTTGACCAGCACGTCTTCCGGCGGAATGTCCAGCACGCCCACCTCGGACGCCATGATTACGAGGTCGTCCTTGGTGACGTAGTACCGCGACGGACGAAAGCCGTTGCGATCGAGCACGGCGCCGATCACCGTGCCGTCGGTGAACGCGATCGAAGCCGGCCCGTCCCATGGCTCCATCAGCGAGGCGTGGTACTCGTAGAACGCCTTGCGATCCGCGCCCATCGCCTCGTCGCCGCTCCACGGCTCGGGAATCATCATCAGGACAGCGTGGGGCAGCGTCCGGCCGGCCATCACGAGCAACTCGAGCACGTTGTCGAACGTGGCGGTATCGCTGCCGCCTTCGCGGATCACCGGCAGGATCTTCTTCATGTCCTCGCCGAACACGTCCGACTGCAGCAGGCTTTCACGCGCGCGCATCCAGTTGATGTTGCCGCGCAGCGTGTTGATCTCACCGTTGTGCGCGATATAGCGGTACGGATGCGCGAGCGGCCACGAGGGAAACGTGTTCGTGCTGAACCGCTGGTGCACGAGCGCGAGCGACGATTCGAGAGCCTCGTCGGACAGATCCGGAAACATCGGCTCTAGTTGCCGGGCGGTGAGCATGCCCTTGTAGAGGAGCGTATTGGCCGAGAGACTGACGATGTAGAAGAACCGCCGCGAATGCGTGGCGATGTCGAGCGCGCCGACCGCGGCCTCGATCCGCTTCCGGATAACGTAGAGCTTGCGTTCGAACGCGAGGGTCCCGCCGCCCGCGCCCGCGCCGTCGGGAAATCCAGGGCCCGCGGACGTGCGCGCGCCAATGAACAGGTGCTGGAAGACCGGCTGCATGGCCTTCGCGCTGGCGCCCACGAGCGCGTTGTCCACCGGCACGTCGCGCCAGCCGAGCAGCGTTTGCCCTTCTTCGTCGACGATGCGCGCGATAAGGTCCTTGAGCGCCTTGCGATCGCGCGCCTTGCGCGGCAGGAAGACGAGTCCGGCCCCGTACGCCCCTGGCGCCGGGAGCGTGAAGGGCACGACCTTCCGCAGGAACGCGTCCGGCGTCTGCACGAGGATGCCGGCGCCGTCGCCTGTGTTGGCCTCGCATCCGCACGCCCCGCGATGCTCCAAGTTGACGAGCGCACGCAACGCCAGACGTACGATCTCGTGCGAGCGGCGGCCCTTCATGTCGACCACGAAACCGACGCCGCAGGCATCGTGTTCAGTGCGCGGGTCGTACAGACCCCGGGCGGGAGGGCTCATGCCGGTGCCGCCGCGGGACCTGCGGGCGGTGGAGTCGATGTCGTCGTGCCGGCGAACCATCGTGGATCCTTATACAGGTCCTGGACTCATACTGGAAATACAATGTTCTTGGATGTTCAATCTTATTTCGAGATGTGAATAGGGGCCGAAGACCGGAAATGCACCGACCTACATCCAGGACCTGAGCTGTCGGGTATGCCAGCCGACGCCGCGCCTGCCCGCCCACCCCCGCAGAGTGCCAATCGGCTGAAAACAGGCGAATTCGCCTGATCGACCCCCTAGAATATGCGAGCGTCTACCGAGACCTGAGGTTTCGGCCTACCAGGAATGTCATCGCACGGGGCCTTCGGGCCTTCGGGCGAATGCGAGGAGAGAGCTGATGCACGCGCCGATGAAATTCGTGGAGAAGGGGATGTCGATCGCCGCCGACGGCGTCTGGCAGCTGTTTTCCACGGCCAACAGGATCAGGCAGAACCCCTCGTTCACACCGCGCTGGTCCGAGACGCCGCTCCTGAAGTCGCATCAGAAGACCAAGCCGCCACTGGGGTGGCCCCGGGAGACCGATTCCCTCTGCCCGACCTGCACGCGCGAGACACGGCAGGAGATCCTCGACGGCAAGAAGGACGTCTCGATCCTCCTCAATGAGAAGGTCGGCGAGATCAAGGCCACCATCCTGGAGAAGGACGGCAAGATCGTCATGGTCAAGGACTGCCCCATCCACGGGCGTTTCGAGGACGTGATGGCCATGGACCCGGCGTTCTTCAGACACCTCGAGGAGGTCTTCCCTGGGCGCGACATCCGCGCGCACAACGACGAAACGCTCCACAACCACGGCAGCTCCACCGTCAAGCACGGCCGCGGCTCGGTGCTCACGGTCGACCTGACGAACCGCTGCAACATGATGTGCGACCCCTGCTTCATGGACGCGAACCAGGTCGGCTTCGTCCATGAGCTGACGTGGGAAGACATCAAGCAGGTGCTCGACAACGCGATCACGATCAAGCCGCGTCGTCAGATGTCGGTGCAGTTCTCGGGCGGCGAGCCGACGGTGTCGCCGTACTTCCTGGATGCGGTTCGATACGCGCGGAAGGTCGGCTACAACAGCGTGCAGGCGGCCACCAACGGCATCGAGTTCGCCAAGAGCCTGGAGTTCGCGAAGGCGGCGGCCGAAGCGGGTCTCCGGTACGCCTACCTGCAGTTTGACGGCATCGGCAACGCGGCCAATTCGCATCGCCGGGTCGGCAACCTCTTCGACGTGAAGCTCCGCGCCATCGAGAATCTCCACACCGCCGGCGTCGATATCGTGCCGGTCATCACGATTATCAACGGCGTCAACAACGAGCAGGTCGGCCGCGTCATCGAGTTCGCGATGGACAACCCGAAGCGAATTAACTTCCTTTCGTTCCAGCCCGTATCGTTTACCGGCCGCGACGAGGAGATTACGCCGGAGCGGCGCGCGGCGCAGCGCTACACGCTGTCGCACCTCGCCCACGACGTCAAAAATCAGACCGGTATCGGCGAACCGATCCGCGACTGGTTCCCCATCTCGTTCATGTCCACCTTCACCGACTGGGCCGACGTCGTCCATGGACCCGACCGCGAGTGGGGCCAGCTCACCTGCGGCTGCCATCCCAACTGTGGCATCGGCATGGCGCTGATGATCGACAAGGAAACCAAGGAAGCCGTGCCGGTGACCGCGTTCCTCAAGGCGGATCAGCTCGCCAAGGACGTGGCACAGGTGAACGACGCGGCCCGCGGACGGTTTCTCTCGGTGGCCGGCATGGCGCTGGCGCTCATGCGGAACTACGACCCATTCAAGGCGCCCACCCACTTCCGCATCGCCGACTTGCTGAAGAAGTTCGACAAGACGTTCGGCGCCACCGGCCGGGACTACGGCAAGGTCGGCGGCGAGCGGACGCTGTCCGACATCGAGAAGCGGCGCGCGGACCGCTGGAACTTCTTGTTCATCGCAGGTATGTGGTTCCAGGATCTCTTCAACTACGACTTCCGCCGCACCGAGATGTGCATCATCCCGTATGCGACGCAGCAGGGCGAGATCTCCTTCTGCGCGTACAACACCGGCGTTGGGTGGCGCAACATCATCGAAAAGATGCACATGACGGCGACGCTCACCAAGTGGTACGAGGAGCATGGCCGACACGAGATCTTCGCGGGCGGCAAGGAAGTCCAGATGGCGAGCAAGGATCACTCGCTCGTGCTGAACGCGGAAGCCGTGGCCAAAGGCCAGCAGACGGACCTCGACGATCTGGGCATCGCCAAGAACGCGCGCGAGGAGAAGCTGCAGGCTCGCAAGAAGACGCAGATGACCCCCGAAGAGCTGCGCAAGCACCAGGAGATGGAGCGCCTGTACCGCCAGGAGGTGCTCAAGGAGCAGCCGGCGGAGCCGGTGCTCCAGATCCAGGGACTCGGCGGCGGCCGCAAGAAGCAGGAGCTCCAGGAGGTCGCGCACAAGCCCACGGTCTAGACCCGGCCTCGTGACCTCCAGGCGGGTCCTGACCGCGGACAGCCCCATTCGTGCTCGGCGCCCAAACCACTTGTCACGAAGGTGGCGCCTGCGGCGCGAACGGGGCGGCCCCGTCCGCGGCCACCCGCGACGAGGTCATCAAAGCAGCCGCGGTCTCAGGGTCTCCGACTGAACGCTCCAACCCTATAGAATCGGATTCATGCGTCTCCACGGCCGAACCGTCATCGTCACTGGCGGCGCCTCCGGGCTCGGTAGCGCGACGGTTGACATGATCGTTCGCTCGGGCGGCCGCGCCGTGCTCGTCGACGTCGACGAGCAGAGCGGCAGCGCCGCCGCCGATCGCCTCGGCGACAAGGCGAGCTTCGTCAAGGCGGACGTTACCAGCGACGGGGATGTGCAGCGCGCCGTCGACACCACCGTTGAGCGACATGGCGGGGTGCACGGTCTTGTCTGCGCGGCGGGCATTGCGGTGGCCGAGCGCGTGCTGCCAAGGGAAGGCGTCCAGCCGCTAGCGCACTTCACGCGCACCATCAACGTCAACCTCGTCGGCACGTTCAACGCCATCCGCCTGGCCGCCGAGGCGATGGCGGCCAATGCCCCGAACGACGCCGGAGAGCGCGGCGTCATCGTCACCACGGCGTCTGTCGCCGCGTTCGACGGCCAGATCGGCCAGGCAGCCTACGCCGCCTCGAAAGGCGGCGTCGTCGCCATGACGCTTCCCATTGCTCGCGAATTCGCGCGAATGGGTGTGAGGGTCATGACGATCGCGCCCGGCACCTTCGATACTCCCCTGCTGGCCGGCCTACCCGAGGCGGCTCGCGAATCACTCGCGCAGCAGGTACCTTTTCCGTCCAGACTAGGGCGACCCGAGGAGTACGCGGCGCTCGTCCAGCACATTTTCGAGAACGAGATGCTGAACGGCGACGTGATTCGCCTCGACGGCGCGATCCGAATGGCTCCCAAGTGAAGGTGGTGGAGTGCTGATAGCCGTCACCGGGGCGCTTGCCGGCCTGTTCCATGTGCTTGCCGGCCCCGACCATCTGGCGGCGGTCGGGCCGCTGGCGCTCGACGGCCGCCGCCGCGGATGGCTGGCAGGCTGGACGTGGGGGATCGGACACGCGTCCGGCGTGGTCCTGGTGGCCACGCTGGCCATTCTCCTCCGCGACCTGCTTCCATCCGTCGAAGCCATCTCCGCCTGGAGCGAGCGGCTGGTCGGTGCCGCGCTGATTGCCGTCGGTCTCTGGGCGCTGCGGCGCAGCGCTCGCGTGCAACCGGCGCCGCACGTCCACGGGGCGGTCTCGCACGACCACCTGCACGTGCAGGCCGGCCCCCAGTGGATGCGGCGCATCGGGCATGCGCACGCCGCTTTCTGCCTAGGCGTGCTCCATGGCGTCGCTGGCAGTTCGCATTTCGTCGGGGTCCTCCCGGCGCTTGCCTTGCCGACGCGCGCGGGCGCCCTCACGTACATCGTTGCTTTTGGCGCGGGAACCGTCGCGGCGATGACCGCGTTTGCCGCGGCGGCGGGCTGCGCAGGGGGCCTCGCACGCGTACATTCCCCTGCGTACCGCGCCATGACCGCCACCGTCGCTGTCACCGCCATTGTGATTGGAGGCGTGTGGCTGGTCGGCTAGTACTACTTTGTCAGATCCACCACCGAACATGAGGCGTGGCACCTCCTCTGCAAACCGGCTCCGCTCGTCTTACATACGGCTTCGAAGGGCACCTCTTGCCTCGCGTCGCGGCTGGCGCCTGACTACGGTTTGCGCCGGAGGTACCACGCCTCATGTTCGGTGGTGACCACGCTTCAGTTCCTTATCTGGGGAGAGTGTCCCGTGATCCTGTTGGGACGGCGATTTGATACCGCAGACTTTGAGGAGGGCCAGTCGTCTCGTGGAGGCGTCCCGTAAACGGGTGTTTGCGGGATGGGCGTCACAGGCTCCGGTCCGTCCAGCCCAGATAGGTAAACCCTGCGCGGGTGCGTTCAACCGGTCGATGCAACATGCACTCGAAATGGGAGGTGTCATGGTGCGACGACGAGGGCCACGGCTGACGGCCGCCGAGAAGGCGGAGGTGTGGCGCCGCTGGCGGCGGGGCGAAACGTTGAAGGCCATCGGCCGTGCGCTGAGCCGCGCGGGGAAGGTAGTGCGGTATGAAGTCGTCCGGACGGGGGGCATCCCGCCGCCGGGGCGCCAGCGGGCGCGGCAGGCGCTGACGCTGACCGAGCGCGAGGCGATTTCCCGGGGCCTGGCCTGCGGCGCGTCCCTGCGGCAGATCAGTCGCGGGGTGGGCCGAGCCGCCTCGACGGTGAGTCGGGAAGTGCGGCGCCACGGTGGGCGGCGCCGGTATCGGGCCACGATAGCCGACGACCAGGCGTGGGCCCGCGGCCGGCGCCCCAAGCGGTGTCGGTTGGCGACGCACCCCGCCCTCCGGGATGTGGTGGCGGCGCAGCTTGCGCACAAGTGGTCGCCCCAGCAGATCGCCGGCTGGCTGCGCCGGGCGTATGCTGACGATCCGAGCATGTGCGTCTCGCACGAAACGATCTATCGCAGCCTGTTTGTGCAAAGTCGCGGGGTGCTCAAACGGGTGTTGCAGGCGCAGTTGCGGCGTCGGCGCACGGTGCGGCGCCCGCGGACGCGGGGGACCCAGACGGGGGGCTATATCGTGGGCGCCGTCTCGATTCGCGAGCGCCCGGCGACGGTGGAGGATCGCGCGGTCCCGGGTCACTGGGAAGGGGACCTGTTAGTGGGGGCGCGGCGGTCCTCGGTGGCGACGCTGGTCGAGCGGCGCTCGCGCTACGTGTGCCTCGTCCGGATCACGGGGATGTCCCACTGACTGTTGAAAATTGAAGCGGCGGCTCCGTCACTGCTCGTGATAGACGAGTGGTGACCAAACCGAGGCAACACGCCTCACAGCAAAGGAGCCGCCATGAAGAAGTCTCGCACAGCCGGCCCGTCTCGCGTTGTTGAATCTCCCACCGTCCGATCCCTCCCGCTCGTGGACGTCCTGGAGGACACGAAGGCCGCGCTCTTCGCGTTGATGGTGCAGTCAGGTCTCCAGGTACTCGATGCGCTGCTCGAGGAGGACCGCACGGCGTTGTGCGGCCCGCGGTACGCTCATCATGCTGACCGCCACGCCTCGCGGGCGGGCACCGTGCCCAGCGAGGTCGTCCTCGGGGGCCGGAAGGTCGCCATGCAGCGGCCCCGCGTGCGGGCCGAGGGCCGCGAAGTCCCGCTGCCGACCTTCCAGGCGGTGGCCCAGGCCGATCCCCTGAATCGCCGCGTCGTTGAGCAGATGCTGGTGGGCGTGGCGACCCGTCACTATGCGCGAAGTCTTGAGTCGGTGCCGGCGGGGGTCGTAAGTCGCGGCACGAGCAAGAGCAGCGTCAGCCGGCGATTCGTGGCGAAGACCACGGCCCAACTCCGGGCGTGGCAATCCGCGCCGCTGGACGGTCTCGACCTCGTGGCGCTGCTCATCGACGGCGTGCATATCGGCGAGCACTGCCTCGTGGTGGCCCTTGGGATCGCCGCAGACGGGCAGAAACACGCGCTCGGCCTGTGGGAGGGCGCCACCGAGAACACCGCCGTGTGTCAGAGCTTGCTGGCGAATCTGCAGAGCCGGGGCCTGCGCACCGACCGCAGCCTGCTCGTGATCCTCGATGGCGCGCCGGCCCTGCACAAAGCCACGCGGGCGGTCTTCGGCGCGGCCGCGCTCATCCAGCGGTGCCAGGTCCACAAGCTCCGCAACATCCTGGACCACCTACCGGAGCGGCAGCGACCGTGGGTGCAGGCGATCGTGCGACGCGCCTATCTGGCGACCGACGTGAAGACGGCGACGCGGCTGCTCACCACTCTCGCCACGCGCCTGGACGAGGTCTATCCCAGCGCCGCCGGCAGCGTGCGCGAAGGACTCGACGAGACCCTGACGGTCCTCACGCTGCACCTCTCGGCGCGACTCCAGCGATCGCTCGCGACCACGAATGCCGCCGAGAGTCTGCTGAGCCGCACCCGCCACGTGACGCGGAACGTGAAACGGTGGCGTGGCGGACAGATGATGCTGCGGTGGGTGGCGGCCGGTGTCCTCGAAGCCGTCAAGGGTTTCAGGCGCGTCAAGGGATGCGCTGACATGCCCCGCCTGGTGACGGCCCTGCGGGCGCGTGATCAACGTCTCGGCATCGGGGGCTCAGTGGCGAACGTCGCGTAGAATCTCAACCGAGCCGCCGCCGAGTTTCAACAGCGCACGGGACATCCCCCGGATCACCGGGCGCGAGACGCAGACGGTAGTGCAGGCGCTCACGCAGCAGGTCCAGCGGTTGCCCGAGGGCCTCATGGCCACGCTCACGTGGGATCGCGGCTTGGAACTTGCGGCCCATCACGCGTTCTCGATCGCGACAGGCGTGCAGGTCTATTTCTGTGATCCCTATAGTCCGTGGCAACGGGGGACCAACGAGAATACCAACGGCCTGCTGCGACAATACTTTCCGAAGGGGACACCCCTGTCGGGCTACACACAAGTCCAGCTTGATGCGATCGCGCGCGAGCTCAACACCCGACCGCGGAAGACGCTCGACTATCGGACCCCGGCAGAAGTACTTGCGGAAACCGTTGCATCGACCGGTTGAATCGGCACGACTACTGAGGATTAATCCTGGCGTGCGGCGCTTAGTGCGGAATGCGAGCGGCCGTTAGTCTGTCGGCACCAGCCGCCGTAGTTCCTCGAACCAGTTCTGGACGACGTTGATCTGGGGCGTGGATCCAGGCACACCATCGGAAGTAGGGTCAAGTGGTTTGACCATGAGAAACCTCCGACCGTCCGCTGTAACATCGTATTGTCGGGATGCTGCACCAGCCGGAACTTCCAGGGTGTTGTTTTCAAATAGAAGATCCGGGAGGGCCGCTTCTAGGGAATCTGTAGTGTCCACGGCGACGACCATCATCTGTTCACCATTGCGATAAAAGATCTCACGACCGTCCCGCGACCACGTCGGCTCAGTACCTGGCCCCCTTGAGATGGGTATTCTGCCACCGCCGTCTGGAAACGACACAGCGTAAATCTCAGGCCTTGCGGATTCATATGATTGATAGACCAACCAGCGCCCATCCGGGGAAAAGCTGGCTGTCTGCGGTCCAACGGCACTCGGTAGAAAACGACGGGTCGCGCCGGCCTCGTCTAGTTCGGATGTCCACAAGCTGTAACGTTCCGCATTTGCCACCCGCAAATCAGTCCACACGAGTGTACCGTCGTTCGAGATGTCGCTGAGGTGCTGGTGGAAATGATTGCCCAGGTCGAGGACTTTTTCCGCGCCCCCGTTGGCCGATTGCTTCAACGTCAGGCGTTGCCCTTCACGAACGCCGGCGTAGACAATGTCTGCGCCGCCTGGCGTCCAGAGCGGAATTTCAGATTCTAGCCCTGGGGTCATTGGAGTCAAACCTCCGCGTTCAACGTCTCCAATCCAGACGTCTTCGTCAGTCCCTTCGGTTATCCCTACCGCGATATGGGCCTGATCCGATTCGGTGGACGGTTTAGCTACGCTGTTTGAGTCTCCGTTGTTCTTTCGTTCGTTCACAACAACGATGATGGGTGTGGGCGCTGTGGGAATCTCGCGTTCTGTGCGAGATTTCCAAATCCCTGTGGGCGCGTTCTGTGCGTCCGCAGGGATGGCAGCGTCCATGCCCTACGCCGCCTGCCGTTCGAAGGCGGCCGGACTGATCTGGCCGAGCGTCGAGTGGCGACGTCGCTGGTTATAGAACACTTCGATGTAATCGAACAACTCCATCTTCGCGTCGCCGTGACTGTCGACGTGTTCGCCGCGCTCGCTCTTGACGGTCGAGAAGAAGCTCTCCATGACGGCATTGTCCCAGCAGTTGCCACGTCGGCTCATGCTGCAGACGATGCCACGCGCCTCGAGGAGGTCCTGATAATCCTCGCTTGCGTACGTACAACCCTGATCGGAATGATGGAGGAGGCCGATGTCCGGGCACCGGCGCTTGAGCGCCATCTCCAAGGCCTTGATGGTCACGTGCCGGTCGTTCACCGCGCTGACGGCCCACCCCACGATGAACCGCGAGCACAGATCCAAGACCGCCGCGAGGTACAGGTTACCGCTGCTGCCGATGACGAACTCGGTCGTGTCGCCGACCCACCGCTGATTCGGGGCGTCCGCCTCGAACTGGCGGTCGAGCAGATTCGCCGCGACCGGCTGGTCGTGATCGCTCATGGTGGTTACGTTGTAACGCTTCCGGGCCCGTGCGACCAGGCCTTCTTCCTGCATCAGCCGGACGACCCGTTTGCGACTCACCTGCTCGTCCTGCTCGATCAGGTCTTCGTGAATGCGCGGGCTGCCATAGCGCTGTTTGCTCGCGTCAACGGACGCTTGGACGAGGACCTTCACCCGCCGGTCGTCTCGTGATCGTGCCGATTCCGGGCGTCGTTGCCACGCGTAGAACCCGCTGCGTGTGACCGCGAGACACCGGCACAGAATGATGACGGTGTGCCTGGCCTTCTCCACGGCAATGAACCGAAATCTTCCCGGCGCTGCTTCGCGAAGAAGGCCGTCGCTTTTTTTAAGATGTCGCGCTCCTCGGCGAGGATGCGATTCTCCTTGCGCAGCCGAGCCAGCTCCTCCCGCTCGGCGGTCGTCAGACCGGTACGGCCCCCGCTGCGGTCGGCGCGCGCCCGCTCGATCCATTGCCGCAAGGCCGATTCGGTAAGATCCAACTCGCGGGCGACGGCGCCGACCGTCTTCCCCTCTTCCAACACCAGCCGGACCGCCCCAGCCCGGAACTCGTCACTGAATTGCCGGCGTGACCGCCGACGTGTGGTTGCTGCCATTCGGGACATCGTCTCCACCTTTCGGAACGTGTCCACGAGATCGGATCAAGCCCAATACGGCGCTCATCAGGAGACAGTCGAGGCCCATAGAATCTTCTTGGCTCGAAATCAAGCGGCGTTTTGGTTCCCTCTCGATCGACCCAGACGAGGAAACCGGTTTCTGTGTCTTGAATTCCTGACAAGTAAACTAAGGTCCCGCCACTCACCGCAAATTGGACCGTTCCAAACAGCAAGCTAAGAGCCTGTAAGGAAATAACTTCTTGTACTGTTGATCGGCGAGTAGTACGCTGCGCCCGTGGAGGTGGCCACCCTGCGGGCAAAGCATGCAGCGCTGGCGCCCGTGCTCACGGAGCGATCGCGCCGGGTGTGGGCGGCGACTGAGGCCCAGGCGATCGGTTATGGCGGCACGGCGCTGGTCGCCCGAGCCACGGGTATCGCGACATCGACCATCCAGCGCGGTTTGCGTGAATTGACGGCGGACGAGCCGCTCGCGGGCGGCCGGACGCGAAGGGCGGGCGGCGGCCGCAAGCGCGCGATCGATCTCGACGCGACGCTGCTGCGCGATTTGGATGCGTTGGTTGAGCCGACCGCCCCCGGCGATCCCGACTCGCCGCTGCGGTGGACGTGCCAGAGCGCACGGACGTTGGCGGTGGCGCTCGACGGTCTGGGCCACCGCGTCAGCCACACGGTGGTCGCCGAGTTGTTGCACGGACTGGGCTACAGCCTGCAGGGCAACGCCAAGACTCGTGAGGGCCGCCAGCATGTCGATCGGGACGCGCAGTTTCGGTACATCGCCCGGCGCGTGCGACGCGCGCAACGGCAACAGCAGCCGACGATTTCGGTGGACACCAAGAAGAAGGAGCTGGTCGGCGCGTTCAAGAACGCGGGCCGCACCTGGCGCCCGGCGAAGACGCCGCAGCGGGTACAGGTCCACGACTTCGTGATCCCGGCCACCGCCACCACGGGCGGGAAGGCCATTCCGCATGGCATCTACGATCTGCATCGCAACGAAGGCTGGGTGCGTGTCGGGATCGATCACGACACCGCGAGCTTCGCGGTACGGTCGATCCAGCGTTGGTGGCAGCACATGGGTCGCCCGGCGTATCGACAAGCCCAGTCGCTGTTGATCACGGCGGATGCAGGCGGGAGCAACGGGGGCGCGCCTCCGGTTGTGGAAGTGGGAACTGCCGCGTCTGGCCAATCGGACGGGCTTGGTGATCACGGTCTGTCACTTTCCGCCGGGTACGAGCAAGTGGAACAAGATCGAGCATCGGGTGTTCTCGCACATCGCGATGAATTGGCGCGGCACCCCACTCGTCGACTTGGCCACGATCGTGAGCCTCATTGGCTCGACGCACAGTCGGTCCGGACTCCGCGTTCGGTCGGAACTCGACCGCGGCCCATACCCGGGTGGCCTCACCGTCACCGATGCGCAGCTGGCGACGGTACGCCTCGAGCGGCATCGCTTTCACGGCGACTGGAACTACACGATCCATCCCGCTGCTCCGAGAACACAAAAGTCAGTAATTGTCTGACAAGCCCTAAGTCCCGGCGCGCGGCGCGTTTCGGGAGAGCAGCAACTCAAAAAAAGGGGTGCTCAACACGAGCACCCCCCAAGTCCTTCGAAGAACTACCTCTTCTTGGCAGCCTTCTTCGCGGCCTTTTTCTTCTTCGCCATTCGTTTTTCTCCTCAGGTTGTGGTGCCTCAGCCTCCGACGGCAAACTTGACCGTCACAACGGGTGGGCTGAGCCATCCACCCTCATACCAGATGTAGATTATGGGTGAGATTTTTTTGATGTCAAGCACAAAAGCATGCTTACTGTCAAAAAACGCGTGCCGGAGCTACGTCCATGCTCGCGCCATCTGTCAAGTCGTCACCCTCTGGATCAACGTGTCGGACGAATGCGTACAGAACTTCAGTGTGATGTGCGGTTCGTGATCCGAGCTATCGTTCGATCGCGCGCAGCGCGGTACGCGCGCATCCTTGGCGCCCTTGCCGTCGCGCTGGTCTCAGGTCATGCTCGTGCGCAGGCGCTGCTTGTCCGCGTGCCGTTCGAGCGCGAGCGCGATGAGACGGTCGAGGAGGGCGGGATAGGGGAGGCCGGAGGCTTCCCACAACTTCGGATACATGCTGATCGTCGTGAAGCCTGGAATCGTGTTGACCTCGTTGACGAAGGTCTTCCCGGTGTCGCCGGCGACGAGGAAATCGACGCGCGCCATGCCCGCGCCGTCGACCGCCCGAAACGCGTCGACGGCCAGGCGGCGAATCTCGGCGGTGTGGGCGTCGCCGAGCGGAGCGGGTATCAGCAGCCGCGACCTTTCGTCCAGGTATTTCGCTTTGTAGTCGTAGAACTCGCGCGAGGGGATGATTTCACCGGGAATCGATGCCTCCGGGGCGTCGTTGCCGAGCACCGCGCACTCGATCTCGCGGGCGCCGGGCACGGCCGCTTCGATGACGACTTTGCGATCGAACTGCAATGCCAGCTCCATCGCGTCGGCGAAGTCGGCCGCGGTTCGTGCCTTCGAGATGCCAACGCTCGAACCCAGGTTGGCAGGCTTGACGAACATGGGAAATCGCAGCTCGTCCGCTGCCCGCCTGGCGATCGAGGGCCGCTCGTCCAGCCACGCTCGCCGCAGCACCGTGAGGTGCGGGACGATTGGGAGGCCCCGGGCGGCAAAGAGCGTTTTCATGACCGCTTTGTCCATTCCGACCGCCGATCCCAGCACGCCGGCCCCCACGTAGGGCACATTCGCCAGCTCCAGCAGGCCCTGCACGGTGCCGTCTTCGCCGTATGGTCCGTGGAGCATCGGAATTATCACGTCCAGGCCGGAGGGAGAAACGGCGGCAGATGGCTCGAGGGCCTGGGGGGGGGGGGGGGCGCGATCCTCGGAGGCGGTCGCGACAGAGAGAGCATCCGGCGCCTTGCCGGCGAGCACCCAGTGGCCGCTCTTCTCGATGCGGATCGGGACCGCCTCGTAGCGCGTGCGGTCAAGATGCCTGAAGATCGAGGCGGCAGACGCGACCGAGACCTCGTGCTCGCCGGACCGGCCGCCGTAAATAACGCCCACGCGGAGCGTCTTCACAATGAGTCCGCGTATTGTATGAACAGGACCTCGTGAACCTGTTGCACCTTCTGAACCCCCTGATCTACGCCACGAATCACGGCCACGGAACACTAGTATCTTAGCGTGCCAGCGTCCAGCTTCACGGTCAGCGCCACCGATGGCGCGGCGCGACGCGGCGAATTTCAGACCGCCCATGGCGCCGTCCAGACGCCGGCCTTCATGCCGGTCGGCACTCAGGGCGCCGTCAAGGCCCTTCGCCAGAGCGATCTGGAGGAGATGGGCGCCGAAATCATCCTGGCCAACACCTACCATCTGCTGCTGCGTCCGGGTGACGAGCTCGTGGCCCGTCGAGGCGGGCTCCACCGCTTCATCGGCTGGGCGCGGCCGATCCTCACCGATAGTGGGGGCTTCCAGGTCTTCAGCCTCGCGCAGCACGTCCTCATCACCGAAGAGGGAGCGGATTTCCGGTCGCATCTCGACGGAACCCGTCAGTTGCTGACCCCGGAGCGCGCCACCGACATTCAGGCGCGGCTTGGCTCCGATATCGCCATGGTCCTCGACGAGTGCCTCGCGTTCCCGGCTACGCGTGACGCGGCGGCGGCATCGACGGCACGCTCCGCTCGATGGGCCGAGCGGAGCCGGCGGCGTCTGGCGGAACTGCGATCGGAGCCCGTTGCGGGGGTTAGGGTGTCGAACGCACGGCAGGCGCAATTCGGGATCATCCAAGGAGGCGTCTTCCAGGATCTTCGGGATGAGAGCGTCGATGCGACGGCCGGGGTCGGATTCGAGGGGTATGCGATCGGCGGCCTCAGCGTCGGGGAGCCGCGCGATCAACTGCATGGCGTCGTCGGCGATACAGCCCGGCGACTGCCTGCGGACCGGCCGCGCTATCTGATGGGCGCGGGCACCCCGGAGGATCTCGTCGAGTGCGTGGCCCGCGGTATCGACATGTTCGATTGCGTCCTGCCGACGCGCAACGCCCGTAACGGGCAGCTCTTCACCAGTGAAGGCCGGATCAACATCAAGAACGCCAGATTCGCCGAGGATGACACTCCACTGGATCCGGAGTGCGGATGCTACACTTGCCGGCATCATTCGAGGGCGTACCTGCGCCACCTGTACATGGCCGGCGAGATGAGCGCAGGGACCCTTAACACGTTGCACAATCTCAGCTTTTACCTTGACACCATGCGGAGGATTAGAGACGCTATAGTGTTTCGGACCTTCGATAATTTCAGGCAGGAGTTCTTGCGGTCGACTTCACGCCTGTCGCTCGATTCATGACATCTTTTGATCCAGGATTCGGAAGTGCGGTTGCGGGAATACCCTGGCTCTTGGCCATGGGCGCGCCGTCCCCCGGAGCGCCGAGCGCGTGGGTGCAGCTCATGCCTTTCGTGCTCGTGGTGGGCATCTTCTATTTCGTCATTCTCCTTCCGATGAAGCGGCGCCAGCAGAAGGTGCAGACCTTCCTCGCCGCCCTGAAAGTGAGCGATAAGGTTGTCACCTCGGGAGGCCTGTACGGGACCATCACCCGCCTCAACGATCAATCCGTGCAGGTCCAGGTTGCCGACAAGGTCCGCGTCGAAATGTCCCGTAGTGCGGTCGTAGGCTACCAGGGGCAGGAACCAGTGGTGGAGAGTAAGTCGTGAAAAAAGATCTGCGCTGGAAGGTCATCCTCATCCTTTCCGTGATCGCCCTGTCTGTCTGGTCGTTCTATCCGCCCGGCCAGAAGGTGAATCTCGGTCTCGACCTGAAAGGCGGGGTCCATCTCATCATGCGCGTGCAGTCCGAATCCGCGCTGCGCATTGAAACCGAAACCACCTCCGAGCGGCTCCGCGAGGCGCTCGGCGTCACCGCCGTGCAATACGCGACGATCGAGGTGACGAGCCCGACCGAGTTTGTCGTCGAAGGTATCGAGAACGACCAGGCATTCCGGCAGGCGGCTGTCGAGGCGGAAACCGTGTTCAGCCGGTCTCCCGGCGCGGGCCGCTACACCTACACGATGCGGCCGAACATTGCGATCCAGCTTCGCGAGGAGGCGGTCACGCAGGCCCAGCAGACCATCGAGCGCCGCGTCAACGAGCTGGGTGTGGCGGAGCCGATCGTCGCGCGGCAGGGCGCGGCCGACCAGATTCTGGTGCAGCTGCCTGGCGTCACCGATGTCGATCGCGCGAAGGAGATCATCGGAAGGACGGCGCTGCTCGAGTTGAAGCTGGTGGAGCAGGGGCCGTTCCCGAGCCAGGAGACCGCGATGCAGGCGGTCAACAACGTCCTGCCGCCGGACATGGAGATTGTGTCGGGCGCGCAGGATCTGGCCGCGACGGGCGGCGGCACGCCCACCACCGTGTACTACATCGTGCGGCGTGTGGCGCCTGTCACCGGACGGGACCTTCGGACTTCACGTCCTACACTCGACGAGAACAACCTTCCGGCCGTGAGCTTCACGTTCAACCAGGACGGCGCGCGGCGGTTCGGCCAGTTCACGGAGCAGAACATCGGTCGCGGTCTCGCGGTCATTCTCGACAACCGCGTGTTTACGGCACCGGTCATCCAGTCGCGCATTGCGGACGAAGGGCGGATTACCGGGAGCTTTACCCAGCAGGAGGCGCAGGACCTCTCGCTCGTGCTTCGCACCGGCGCGCTGCCGGCGCCGATGGACATTCTCGAGGAGCGCACGGTCGGGCCGACGCTCGGGCGGGAATCAATCGAGGCGGGCGTCACGGCCTCCCTCGGAGGCCTCGCGGTCGTCGTGCTCTTCATCCTGTTCTACTACAAGCTGACCGGCCTGAACGCGGTCACCTCGGTCGTCGTGAACCTGAGTATTCTGCTCGGGATGATGGCGTATCTCGGGGCCACGATGACGCTGCCCGGCATTGCCGGCTTCATCCTGATTATCGGCATCGGCGTCGATTCGAACGTCCTGATCTTCGAGCGCATCAAAGAAGAGCTGGCCACGGCCAAAGGGGTGCGCGCGGCGGTGAACGCCGGCTTCGATCGCGTCTGGTGGACGATCGTCGACACGCACGTCGCGTCGTTGATCGCGGCGATGTTCCTTTTCCAGTTCGGCACCGGGCCCATCCGCGGGTTCGCGACGACGCTGTCGATCGGACTCGTGGCGAACGTCTTCACGGCGGTGTTCGTGTCACGTACGATGTTCGAACTGGTGCTCTCGCGCCGGCAGCAGCAGGTGCAGACGTTGAGCATCTAGAGACATGCGGATTTTCACGAATACGACGTACAACTTTACCCGCTGGCGGTGGCACGCCCTTGCACTGTCGCTCGTCCTCATCGTCGCCGGCGTCTCGGCGATCGTGCAGCGAGGCGGCCTGCCGCTGGGCATCGACTTCTCGGGCGGCACGATCATCGTCGTCAAGTTCGACCAGGAGGTCACTGAAGACCAGGTACGCGGGGCCGTGGATCCGATTCCTGGGGAGGAGGTCGTCCAGCAGTACGGTGACGCCTCCGACCGCGAGTGGCTGGTCCGGCTGGCGCAGACCGATGCGGCGGAGGGCGCCGGTCTCGAGGAGGGTGCCCAGCAGATTCTCGATTCCCTGGCGGACGCCGGCCTGCCCACCTTCGAACTCCTGAGCAGGGAAATCGTCGGGCCGGTCATCGGCGCCGACCTGCAGCGGCGCGGTATCTACGCGACGCTGGCCTCGATTCTGGCCATCGCCGTATACATCGCGTTCCGGTTCCGGGTGTCGTTCGCGCTTGGCGCCATTGCTGCCGTGTTCCACGACATCGTCCTCACCGTGGCCTTCCTCGTCTTTTTCGGCTACGACGTGTCGCTGAACATCGTGGCCGCGCTTCTGACGATCACCGGATACTCGGTGAACGACACCATCGTGATCTTCGATCGTGTTCGCGAGAACCTGCGGTCGTTGCGTCGCGATTCGCTCGACCACGTCGTGAACGTCAGCGTCAACCAGACGCTGGCGCGCACCGTCATCACTTCTGGCACGACTTTCGTCGCGGTGCTGTCGCTCTATCTGTTCGGAGGCGAAGTGCTGCGCGGCTTCGCCTTCACGATGCTCGTCGGCGTTGTCAGCGGCACCTATTCGACGGTGTTCATCGCCTCGGCGATTGCGATCATCCTGAGCAAGCGCAAGCAACCCTTGACGACGTCGACGGCAGCCGCCACCGTGCGGCCTGAAGCGAAGGCGCGGCAGGGGCGCAGGGTGCGCGGCGCACGAGCCTCTTGATGGCAGGCTGCAGGAGGCTGTGACGGTCGGTTGTCTGTTCAGGTCGCGTGGTCGCCCCCGCGTGCCGTCCGCTGCCTACCGTCTGCTGCGCTCGTGACCTATTTTGTCGCGGCCGTGCTCGGCGTGGTCCAGGGCCTGACTGAGTTTCTGCCCATCTCGTCGACCGCGCATCTGCTCATTGCGGAGCGGTTGCTCGGCTACGAGGATCCCGGCAGCGCGTTCACCGTGATGATCCAGCTCGGGTCGATCCTGGCCATCATGTGGCTGTATCGCGCGCGGCTCGTGGCCGTGCTCCTCGGTCTGCCCTCGGATCGGGACGCCCAGCACTTCGCGCTGATGCTCCTGGTGGCGGTCATGCCGGCGCTGGTGGCCGGGGCGTTTTTTGCGGGTTACGTGCAGACGGTGCTGTATGAGAGCGGTCGCGTGATCGCGGGCGCGCTTATCGCGGGAGGCGTGGTGATGCTGCTGGTCGAACGGTTCCGGCCCGCGCCGGTCGTGCGCGATGCCGAAAGGACGTCGATCTCCCGGGCTTTTGGTGTGGGCGTGTGCCAGGTGCTGTCGTTCGTGCCCGGGGTCTCCCGATCGGGCGCGACGATGGTCGGTGGGATGTTGATGCGGCTCGATCGGCCGGCGGCGGCTGAATTCTCGTTCTTTCTCGCTATCCCGACCATGGTGGCGGCATTCGTCTACGAACTTGTGCAAGTGCGAGCGTATCTGGGAGCTGAGCGAGCATTGGAGATTGCGATCGGATTCGTGATGGCTTTCATTGCCTCGGCCGTGGTGGTGAAGCCGTTCCTGTCTTTCGTGCGGCGTTCGGGTTTTGCACCGTTCGCCTGGTACCGCATCGCCTTAGGGGCGGGGCTGCTGGCGATGGTTCGCGGGAGCTAAGGGGGCCATGCTGCAGTGGCTGCGACGGAGTTTCGTCGCCGGGTTCTTCGTGACCGTCCCGCTGGTCATCAGCGTGGCGGCGCTGGTGTGGATCTTCGGTATCATTGACGGCTTCACGGCGCCGATGGCGGCGCGGGTATTGGGCCGGGAGGTGCCGGGGATCGGCCTCCTGATTACGCTGCTGGTTGTGCTCGCGGTCGGCGCAGTGGCGACCAACGTCATCGGGCGTCGCATGTTGGCGCGTGGTGAAGGGTGGCTCATGCGCGTGCCGGTGTTCAGGACGATCTACGCGCCGGTCAAGCAGCTTGTCGTGGCCTTTTCGCCCGACAACGAGTACGGGTTCAAACGGGTCGTGATGGTCAAGGATCCCGTCCGCGGGATGACGATGGGGTTTCTCACCAAGGAGTTCACCTTCGATCGGAAGCAGGGGAGGGAATCGCTGGTGGCGGTGTACGTGCCCACGAACCATCTATACCTCGGGGACGTGACGATTTATCCACGGGCGAGCGTGTTTTTTCCGGAGGTTACGGTTGAGGAAGGCATTCGGATTTTTCTCACTGGGGGGATGTCGCTTCCCAATCGCATTCGCGACTCAGACAGTGATGACGCCGTGGGCGGCGTTCGCGTATAGGCAGACGAGGAGTACTCAGGTGCTCGTGTCGTCGCGAGCACGGGTAGGGATTGCGGCGGTCTGAGCGGCGCTGCTGGCTGCACCGGCCGTTGCCGCAACCGCGCGACGTCCCAGGCGGGCCGTGTCCGAGGGCCGGGCGCAGGCGGCGGGGCGCGGACCCGGCGGCGAAGCCAGCCGGAGCCAGGTGCCGCCGGACCTGGATACGGTGATGTCGGCGGCTGCAACGGGCGGACGCTTCTGGTAATCGGCCTGGACGTCTCACAACTGGGCACGGTTTTCGGGGCGGTGACCCCTCAGGGCCTGGCCGGCTTCAGCCGGCGGTTTTTTGCTGTTGCGCTTCGGCGAAACCGGGATAGAATGCTCGGTCTGCTAGGAGAAAGGCACCCACGCTCTTGGTGTCTAAGTGCTCGTCCGACGTGCCACAGCCGCTTGTCGGTGGCGCGTTGACACGGTTTTTCAAGGGCAGTTATAATCGGCAGCCTTTGCTGGCCGTGAGTGTAGGGGGGTAAAGATCGGTGCCACGCGCAGATAACATATTCAGGGATGTCGTCGATCCGTCGATCAAGGTGGGAACCCAGAAGTGGTACACGATCCCGCTCTCGATCTTCGTGCACACGGTGGTGGTCGCAGCGTTTGTCATCATCCCGTTGATGGCAGCCGATATTCTGCCGGTACCGCCGTCGATGCTGGCGTTCGTCGCTGCGCCGCCCCCGCCCCCGCCCCCGCCGCCGCCGCCGCCGCCGCCCGAGGAGGCGCCGCCGCCGCCGGTGGAGGTCAACGTGGACGCCGCGCCGGTGGAGGTGCCACAGGAAATCGTGCCGGAGCCCGACACCACCTTTGACCGTGGTTCTGTCGGCGCCGTACCCGGCGGCATCGTAGGTGGAATCGTCGGTGGTCCGCCGCCGCCGCCGCCGCCGCCGCCGCCGCCGCCGGCGCCCGTGCGCGTGGGCGGCGCGATCAAGCCGCCCGTGAAGACCAGGGATGTCGCCCCGCAGTATCCGTCGATCGCGCAGTCGGCGCGCGTGCAGGGGGTGGTGATCATCGAAGCGACGATCGGCCCGGACGGCCTGGTGCAGGACGCGCGCGTCCTGCGCTCAATCCCGCTGCTCGACAATGCCGCCCTCGACGCCGTGCGGCAGTGGGAGTTCTCGCCAACGCTGCTCAATGGCGTGCCGGTGCCGGTCATCATGACCGTCACGGTGAATTTCACTCTCAGTTAGACCAGGACACTTCAGATGCGGAGGAATGCAGTAATGGAAGTAGCGAAAGTGCAACATATCGGGCGCGTCGTGTGGGCGGGGCTCTGGATGACGGTACTAGGCAGTACCCCGGCGTTTGCACAGGGAGAGCTCAGCCTCATTGACATGTTCCAGACCATGGGTGCGGTGGCGCTCGGCGTCGCTGTCGTGCTGTTCATCATGTCGTTCTGGTCAATCGGCGTTGCCATTGAGCGCATTTACACGTTCAACCAGGCTCGCAAGCAGTCCAGGCTCTACGCCCCGCAGGTAGCCAAGCATCTCAAGGACGGCCGCCTGAAAGAGGCGATCGCGCTCTCCAGCACGAAGGACTTCCGATACAGCCACCTCGCCAAGGTCGTGTCGGCCGGCCTGCAGGAGTACCATTTCCAGCAGGAGAGTACGGGCGCCGGCGCCCTCAACCGTGAAGACGTACTCGACACGGTGCGGCGGTCGATTCAGCGCGCCACTGCGCTGACCTCGTCGGACCTGAAGAAGGGTGTCAACTCCCTGGCCACGATCGGCTCAACGGCGCCGTTCGTCGGGCTGCTCGGCACGGTTATCGGCGTCATCAACGCGTTCGCGGGTATCGCCACCGTCGGCGGGGCCGGAATCGGTGCCGTGTCCGCTGGTATTTCCGAGGCGTTGATCGAGACCGCGCTGGGCCTGTTCGTGGCGATTCCGGCGGTCTGGTTTTACAACTACCTGACCGGTCGCCTCGAGTACTTCAGCGTGGAGATGGACAACTCCTCGTCGGAACTCGTCGACTACTTCATCAAGAAGACCTCGTAGTCGGCGAGTGGTAGTTGGTTGCCGGAGGCCTGAAGGCCTCCGGACGAATACGGAGTTTCGCTATGTCAATGAATACAGGCGGCGGCGGCGGCAGCGGCGGTAGCGGCGGGATCCAGTCGGAGATCAACGTCACGCCGCTGGTCGATGTGATGCTGGTGCTGCTCATTATCGTGATGCTCGTTGCACCCCTGGTGCAGCAGGGCGCGCCCCTGACGCTGCCGATCGCCACCAACACGAGCGACCATCCAGAGACGTCTGACCAGACGACTGTCGCGATCACCTCTGACAGCCGGTTCTGGGTCAACGGCAGCCAGGTGTCACAGACCGAGCTGGGCCAGACCATCACGGACGTCCTCGAAGGCAAGTCCGACAGGGTCGTTCTCATCAAGGCTGACGTGGAGGCCGAGTACGGCGACGTCATGATTGCGATGGACGAGCTGCGGGGGGCCGGTATCGAGGACATGGCGCTGATCACCGATTCCGGGCCGGGAGCGGTAGGAGGGGGTGAGTAACCGTGGCTGCCCACAAGCACTTCGGCGCCGAGCGCGTCTACCAGGCCAAGGAGCAGAAAGTCACCAGTGACATGAACGTCACGCCGATGATCGACGTGCTGCTCGTGCTCCTCGTCATCTTCATGGCGGCCCTGATCGTGTCCCAGAGCGGGCTCGACATCAACCTGCCGGCGGAAACGCAGCAGGCGCAGGAGCAGGCTCCGGACGTCAACCAGATCGTGCTCAACTACACGGCCAACGGGCTGATCACCATCAACAATCAGGACGTCTCCATCGCGCAGCTTGAAGAGCGATTGCGGGCGATCTTCGTGCAACGCACCGAAAAGACGATGTTCATCATGGGGGCAGGCTCCCTCCTGTATGGGGACATCGTGGAGGTGATCGATGCCGCCAAGGGCGCCGGCGTCCAGAAGGTCGGCATCGTCACCGAAGGTATGCGCCGGGCCGCCGGTGCGACCGCGGCTCCAGGTGACTAAAGCGCTTTTCAAATAGGCCTTGTACTACCTGGGGCGGTCGTGGTACTTCTGCGCGCACCGATGCAGGAGGCCCGATGCGTGCCTATTCGATGGATCTGCGAGAGCGGGCGCTCCTCGACAGCGATGCCGGGATGACGGCGGCCGAGGTGGCGGCGAAGTACCGCGTGAGCGGGTCGTGGGTGCGGCTACTGAAACAGCGGCGGCGCGACACGGGCGAGGTGGCGCCTCGCGTCCAGCGACATGGACGGCGCGGCATGCTTGAGCCGCACCTACACACCTTGGCCGCGCTGATTGCGGCGCACCCGGATCGCACGCTGGCTGAGCTGAAGGACGCCCTCGCCACGCCCGCGAGTGTGCCGACGGTCTGGCGCGCCGTGCGGGCCCTCGGCCTGACCGTTAAAAAACACGGTCCGCCCGTCCGAACACGATCGGCCTGACGTCGCGGCCGCGCGGGTCGCGTGGCACGCGGCGGCGCCGACCTGGGATGTCGCCCACCTCGTGTTTCTGGACGAAACCGGCATCACCACCAATCTGCTTCGGCGGTACGGCCGGGCACCGCGCGGCGCGCGCGTCCACGACCACGCCCCCTGCGGGCGCTGGCAGACCAGCACGTTTCTCGCCGCGTTGCGGGTCACGGGGCTGACCGCACCGGGGGTCTTCGACGGCGCGATCGATGGCGAGAGCTTCCGCGCCTACATCGAACAGATCCTGGTGCCGACCCTGCAGCCCGGCGACATCGTCATTGCCGACAATCTCGGGGCCCACAAGGTCGCCGGCATCCAACGCGCCATCCAGGCCGCCGGGGCCATCCTCTGGTACTTGCCACCCTACAGCCCGGACCTCAATCCCATCGAGCTCTGCTTCGCGAAGCTCAAGGCCCTCGTTCGCACCGCTCGCTGTCGCAGCACCGAGACGCTCTGGCCGTTCCTCGGCGAGTGCTTGGCGCACTTCAGCCCTGACGAATGCCGCAACTATGTTCGGCACTGCGGGTACGCGGCCGCCACACGGTCATGAAAAGCGCTTTAGGACTCCGACGAGGACTCCGACGAGGACTCTATAGCGCGCGGCGCCGCGCGCTTCCGCTCTCTGAGGGGCCGTCCATTCCACGCGGGGGACGGCCCCTCTTCTCGTACCCCCCTTCCGGTGGCAGCCACGAGAAGCCGACGCTCCTGAAACGGCGGCTACGGAAGAGTCGCCAACGCACCGTGACGGCGACGTGAGGGCACACAGGCACCGTACATGAAAAAGGGACCGCCCCTCTCCAGGGGCGGTCCCGAAACAGCACAACAAACAGCGGCGGCGCGCTTAACTGACGCCGGCGGCCGCTGCCAGGCGCAACTCCTCCGCGCGGTCACGAAGCTCATCCGCCTCTGCCAGCAGTGTATTCTGCCGCGCGACACTGGGTTCCAAGTTCGCCTGTTGCCGGAGCAGCAGGTTCTTGAAGACGAGCGCCTCCATGTAATTCTCGTTGAGCGCGATCGCCTTGTCCACCGCGACAACCCCCGCCTCCGCGTACGTGACCTTCTCGGCGTCGTTGAGGCTGAAGTCACGAGAGGACTTGTTGAAATAATAGGTGGCGATCGTGTAGAAAGCCTCGGGGTTGTTCGGCTCCTGCGCCGTCCGGGCTTCGAGCGCTTGAATCAAGTTATCGAAGTCGCCCTGACGGTCGTAGTAGGCGGCGAGCGTCGTGTAGACGGACGCGTCGTCCGGCCTGGCCTCGCGCGCCGCGACCAGCGCCGCCTCGGCTCTGTCGTACTCGCCGAGGTCCTCGTAGAGCCTCGAGAGCAGGAAGTAAGTAGGCGGGTTATCGGGATCTTCCTGAATCATGTCCTGGAGCAGCGGCTCGGCCAGCGACGGGTCGTTCAGCTTGTCCGGGCCGTACGCCGCCACCAGGTACTGAAGCGAGAGCGTCCTAATCTCTGGATTGGCGTCCGCGAGTACCTCAGCCGCCCTCTTGTAGTTGTCGATGGCCTTGGTCAGCAAGGCGTCGTTGACGGGGTCATTCAGTCGGCCCGGGCTGTACTGGTTGTCGTAGCTGTTGCCGAGGAAGAAATACGTAGTCAACATCTGCGGTTCCGTCGGGTTTAACGCGGCGACTTCTTCGTATTTCTCGGCCGCCATGACCCAGTCCTGCGCCTGATACAGGCCGTTGGCTTCCCTGAATGCCATCTTGGCCCTGAGATTCGCGACCTGACCGCAGCCGACTACCATGAGACTGAGCGCGACAACGCACCCGCAGACCGCCCGCGACGAAAACTTTCGCATCGTATTCTCCTTGCAAACCTATGTATAGCAAGCCGCGCGCGCGGCCCGCGAACGTCCGAGCAGCCGTCCCCCCGGTAAGGGCCGGCAGGGCCGGGCCCTGCCGAGGCGCTGCAAGCGCGCCAGTATAATAATCCGCTTTCGGGCGAGTCAAGGGCATCCCGCGCGCCGCCTTGACCCCCCTCTGCCCCACTTCTATCATGAGGATGGCGTGCTCCACAACTCAGGTTAGACACCGTCCCTCATGATTCGCTTCGACACGCTCCTGGAAAAAGTGCGGAGCTACAGCCCGGAGGCCGATCTGGAGCTCCTGCGCCGGGCGTACGTGTTTTCCGCCCTCGAACACAAAGGGCAGGTGCGCCACTCTGGTGAGCCGTATCTGGTTCATCCGCTCGAGGTTGCCGATTCTCTCGCCGACATGAAGCTGGACGTCATGGCCGTGGCGGCCGGGCTGCTGCACGACGTCGTGGAGGACACCCTCACTACCCCGGAGCGCATCGCCGAGCTCTTCGGCCCAGAGATCGCGCACGTTGTGGAAGGCGTCACGAAGATTGGCGCCATTCCCTTCTCGTCGAGTGAGGAGCGTCAGGCCGAGAATTTCCGCAAGATGCTCCTCGCCATGGTGGATGACATCCGGGTCATCCTCGTCAAGCTTGCCGACCGCCTCCACAACATGCGGACGCTCCACCACCTGCCCGAGGAGCGTCGCATCACGATCGCCCAGGAGACGCTCGACATTTATGCCCCGATTGCGAACCGGCTGGGGATGAGCAAGGTCAAGAACGAGCTCGAGGAGCTCTCGTTCCGGTATATCGAGCCGAAGGCGTACGAGGCTCTCCGGTCCAAGGTCGAGGGCAGACGGACGTTCGCGGAGGGCGTGATCGAGGAGCTGACCCGGACGATCCGCGCGAAGCTGGAAGAAGCGCAAGTGCCCATTGTCGATCTCGACGGACGGATCAAGCGCCTCTACAGCATTCACCTCAAGCTCAAGCGCCAGAAGATCGACCTCGAGCGCGTGTACGACTTCGTGGCATTGCGACTGACCACGCAATCAGTCAAGGACTGCTACGCGACACTCGGCATCATCCACCAGACCTGGTCACCCGTGCCGGGGCGGATCAAGGACTTCATCGCGATGCCGCGGCCGAACGGGTACCAGTCACTGCACACCTCAGTCATCAGTGAGCACGGCTTCCCGTTCGAGGTCCAGATCAGGACCGAGGAGATGCACCGACGCGCCGAAGAGGGCATTGCGGCGCACTGGAAGTACAAGGAAGGCCGCGTCGGCGATCACCGCGATGAACGCCATTTCCAGTGGATGCGCCAGCTTCTGGAGTTTCAGCAGGAGGTGAGGGATCCGGAGGAGTTTCTCCGAAACCTCAAGATCGACCTGTATCCCGAAGAGGTCTATATCTTCACGCCCAAGGGCGAGGTCAGGTCGCTGCCGCGCGGTGCGACCGCCGTGGACTTCGCCTACAGCGTTCACACCGACGTCGGTCATCAGTGTGTCGGAGCTCGTATCAACGGCAAGATCGTCCCCCTGCGGACGCGGCTCGACAACGGCGACATCGTCACCATCATCACGCAGGCGGGGCACAAGCCGAGCCGCGACTGGTTGACATTTGTGGCGACCTCCCGCGCACGGAGCAAGATCAAGCACGTGCTCCAGGGGGAGGAGCGCGAGCGCAGCATCGAGCTCGGTCGTCGCGTGTTCGAGAAGCAGGCGCGGCGGTTCGGCCTGAATCCCAAGGCGATTCTGGAAAGTGAGGAACTCGCAAAGTTCGCCTCCGAATACGGCGCGCAGAAGGCCGACGAGCTGCTGGCGCACATCGGCTACGGCAAGCTGTCGGCGCGGACCCTGCTGCAGAAGGCGGTTCCCGCCCGCGTGCTCAAGGAGAAGCCGCCGGAATCCGGCGTGGTGTCGGCGGTCAAGCGAGTGCTGCGATCAGGCGCCGCCGCGGACGGGATCAAGGTCCGCGGGACCGACGATGTGATGGTGTTCCGGGCGAAGTGTTGCAACCCGATCCGCGGCGAGCGGATCGTGGGTTACATCACACGCGGGAAGGGCGTCTCCGTGCATTCGGCCGTCTGTTCGAACGTGCTCAATCTGATGTTCGACCCGGACCGTCGTATCGACGTCGAATGGGACAGCGCCGGCGATGACGTGGCGCCGTACACCGTGCGCATCACGATGCAGGTCGAGGACCGCCAGGGTATGCTCGCCGAGATCAGCGCGAAGGTGTCCGACATCAACGCCAACATCACCAACATGGAAGCCCGGACGGGAGGCGACCACGAGGCCCGCATCGACATGACGGTCGAGATCAAGGACATGAAACATCTCGATAAGGTGATCAAGTCGATCAAAGCCGTGGAAGGTGTATTGGGGGTGGAGAGGACCGCACGCGCGTAAGTCACCGGTCAGACAACCGGTTCGACGTGACGTGACTCTTGACTACGGGAGAACGGCGATTGCGTCGATCTCCACGCGCACATCTCGCGGAAGCCGTGCAACCTGCACCGTGGCGCGGGCCGGTGGTGGATCCACGAGGAACTTCGCGTAGCACTCGTTCATCGCCGTGAACTCGTTCATGTCGGCGAGGAACACAGTGGTTCGGACCAGATGCTCGACTCCGGCGCCAGCCGCTTCGAGCAGCGCGCAGATGTTCCGCATCACTTGCTCCGTCTGCGCGGCGATGTCCCCCATAACGAGCACGCCGCTCGCCGGATCGATCGGGATCTGGCCTGACAGGAAGAGGAGGTTGCCCGCGCGGATGGCGGGCGAGTAGGGGCCAATCGCCATGGGCGCCCCCTTGGCGGCGATCGCCCGCCGCACGTCAGGCAGCCTTGGTCACCTTGCCACTGCGAAGGCACCGGGTACACACCCGCATCCGCTTGGTAGCGCCGTTGACGTTCGCGCGCACGTTCTGCAGGTTCGGCTCGAACCGGCGAAGCCCGACATTGTGGGCGTGTGACACCGTTCGGCCGGCCGCCGGACCTTTACCGCAGACTTCGCACCGCTTTGCCATGGTTCCGTTGCCTTTCGTCCATGAAAATCGCGTCCGAACAGCCTTCTAGCATAGCAGGTTCACGGCACGATCAGCGGGCTGGCCGGCCCCGGCCTGGTCGCCGACGGCCGTGCCACGGTGACCTGTAGCAGCCGGGCGATCAGGTCCACGTACGCCGTGTCGCCCTCGTCGGGCGCCTTGACCTCCCGCGCCCCCCGTTCGATGGCTCGGAGCACGATCGCCGTCTCGCCGTCGTAGACAGTCGCCCCCTGCTCGCGCATCTGCGACAGCGCCGTCTTCATTTCCGCCGTGAGCGCCTGCGCCGCCGGCGCCGGTGGCGTGTGCTCGTAAATCACGCCCCGCCCTGCGGTCTCGAGCGTTGCCGCCAACGCCCCGGCAGCCTCAGCAATGTCGCTGTCGAGAAGGCGGGTGAGCGCCTGCGGCTTGGACCGCGCGATCACCGAGTGCAAGAGAAAGAAAAGCTGATACTGCCGCTCGGTGAGATAGCGGATCGTCGGCAGCAGCCGGGAGACGTCGTGCTCCTGCCGCCGCCGAACGACGGCCGCGGGATGTTCGCGCGCCGACGAGAGGTACCCGCAGTCGGCGGGACACTGGATCTCGGCAAGGCGCTTCGTTCCGCAGCACATCGGGCAGATGGTTCGGGCCAGCGCGGGGCACGCCCGGCGAGCCTTCCGCTGGCCGCAGGAAGGGCAGAGCACTCCTCAGCTTCGCACACGGCGCGGGCACCGGCAACGGGCCGCCGTTGCTGCGCTGGCGACAACCCCGCCTGGGAACCAGGAGCCGCTGGAACGGAATATTTCCGCGTCACGCTGAATTCCTTGCCACTGCCTTCGTTGGCAGTCGACGCGCGTGGGCGCCGGGAGACCGGCGACGTGCGAGGACCACGACTCGACAGAACTTCGCGGCCGCCCGGAAACAGCGCGGCGGCGCGGCGACAGACGTGCGTAAAATTAGACATATTGTCGAAATAGCTCCATGCGAACTGACGCGGCCGAGCATGACAAACGGCGATTGCCCCGCGCGCTGCCTCAACCGCGTGTGGGAGCGCATTCTCGAGTGGCTCTAACATTGCGCCAAGTCATTGCAATATAAGTAGATACAAGTGTTCATGCGAGTACTTATAGACAAGCTCCCTGATGTCTTTCAGGAGAGGTGTCATGTTTCCATTTTGACAACTCGGTGACGTTCCGCCACCACAGCCTGTCGCTCTTGACGTCCTCCTGAGAGGACAAAAGGCCCAGAGCCCGATTGATGACTCCGGCGTCTAATCGAGGGAGTCCGGTTCTCACGTGCACCCACTGGATTCTCTGTGATCGCCTAAGCGATAGAGACGCATAGAGTTACCGGTTATGAAGAGCTTGGTCTGACGGGGCATGCGTATCCGGATGCGGCGCGCAGACGTCGGCGCCAGCCTCCAGAGAATGTGGGCACCGGAATTGCATACTGACGCGATCATAGCGGTCACTCCAGCAGGAGGTGGCCTGGAAGGAGCGGCAGGGACCATGGCAACGACGAGGCGCAAGAAGGCACCGGCAAAGACGAGTCGTTACAGCGAGTTGAGGCGGATGCTCGAGGACCGCCGCCGCGAGTTGATGAGCGACGTACAAGGCCGGATTCGCGACGTTCGAGCCGAGGGTGACCGAGAGGTCCTCGATCAGGGCGAAAGCTCCGAGGTCGACATCCAGGAGGATATCGAGTTCGCGCTGATTCAGATGAAGTCGGAGACGCTCAACAAGATCAACGAGGCGCTCCGGCGGCTGGAGGAAGGCACGTACGGCAACTGTTTCGAGTGCGGCGACGAAATTGCCGAGCCGCGGCTTCGGGCTCTGCCGTTTGCGGTGCGCTGCAAGGACTGCGAAGAGGCACGGGAAACAGCTGAGCAGCGCGCGCGCCTGATGGCGCAGAAGCGCGGTTCGTCGATGCTCTTCTTCGACATGGCAAGCTAATCGTCTGGGTCGTTCGAACCGCTCGGTTCGTTCGGCAGGCTCGTGGTGCCCTGGGCGGCCTTTACAGGCCGCCCTTTTTCTTTCCTGGTGGCGCAGAACGAACGCGGCTCTTTCCCGCGTGTGACCTCTGGGCGTCGGAAGTGGCGTCGGAAGTGGCGTCGGAGGTGACGTCGGAGGTGGCGTTGACGGGCGTTGTCAGACCATCAATGTCAGCCCAGCCACGGTCTTCAGGTCGGTCATCTCTCCAGACGCGACCATCTGCCGTATCGCGTCGACGGAGAACGCTCTGGATTCGATGTCCTCATCCTCATCCTGCCGCGCGACAGGATCGTCGGCCGACGGCGCGCGAAGGCCTGTCGCTCGATAGAAGGCCATCTCCTCGTCGCTGTAACCGGGCGGCGGGAAGAACGCACCGAGACGCTCGACTGCGGAGGGGATCAGGCCAATTTCCTCGTGACACTCGCGCTCGGCGGCGGCTCGCGGATCTTCTCCGGGCTCGAGACTTCCGGCCGGTAGCTCCCACACCGATCGACCAATCGCATGGCGGTACTGGCGCACGAGCACAATCTCTCCCCGGTCGGTGACGGGGATCAGCACCACTGAGCCCGGATGACGAACGATCTCCGCCCGAGACGCTCGCCGCGCGGTAGCGTGATCGACTCCACGCTGACGGTAAGGATTCGCCCTTCGAAGACCTTGCGGATCTGACGCGGCACAATCGGCTTATTCATCTTCCTTCCACTCCGGTAACTCGTCGAGCACGCGTTGCAGGTCGTCCGCTAACGGGGCTGTGAACTCCATACGTCGCGTGTCGCTCGGATGGTTGAACACGAGCCGTGCCGCATGCAGGAACGGTCGCTCGAGGTGCAGCACCGCCCGGAGATCCCCGGGGACGCGGCGGCGGACGCCCCCATAGAGCGGATCGCCCACGATCGGATGGCCGATTGCGTTCAAGTGCACGCGAATCTGGTGGGTCCGGCCGGTGTGAATCGCGACCTGACACAACGTGACGCCCCGCAGGTGATGCGCCCGGGTGATCCGGGTGACGGCGCTTCGCGCGTGCCGGGCGCGGGCGGACATCTTCTGCCGGTTCACCGGGTCGCGTCCGATCGCCGCATCAATCCGGCGGCCCGCTTGCACGACCCCCCATACGAGTGCGACGTACTCCTTTTCGACCTCGCGGTCATGGAACTGCCGTGAGAGCTCCTGGTGTGCGGCGTCGTGCTTAGCAATCACCATCACGCCAGACGTGCCGCGATCCAGCCGGTGGACGATGCCGGGCCTCATCTCCCCACCGATGCCGCTGAGATCGGGCATGTGGTGGAGCAGGGCATTGACGAGGGTGCCGGACGCGTGGCCCGCTCCCGGATGCACGACCATCCCGGCGGGCTTGTTCAGCACGGCCACATCCTGGTCCTGGTACAGGATCTCGAGGGGCAACGCTTCGGCGGCCGTCCGCGCCGGCGCGATATCCGGAAGAGCGACCGTCACGTGCTCGCCCTCCCGCACCGCCAGATTGGCGCGGGCCTCTCGACTCTCGATGGTGACGTTACCGTCCCCGATGAGCTTCTGGATCTGCGAGCGCGAATGACGGTCGAGAACGGAAACGAGAAATCGATCGAGCCGCTGCCCGGTGAAGTCGGGTGGAACGGTGAACGCGAGCCGCTCCACGGTCTGCTACGCCGCCAGCTTGCGGCGTCGCTTCATTTCCTGCGGGGGAGCCGGCGGCGTCCTGGACAGCCAGACCAGCATCACGAGGCTCAGCGGTCCGAGCACCAGTGAGATGAATTGCGAGGTCGAGAACCCGAAGAGCATTCCGCGTGGATCGCCGCGATAGATCTCGACGATGAAGCGCGAGATCGCGTACAGGCACATGTAGGCCCAAAACGTCCGGCCCGAGAATGGCCGGCCGCGGCGTTCGGTGCCGAGCAGGAACCCCAGAATGAGCAACTCCGCGCCTGCTTCGTAGACCTGTGTGGGGTGCAGCGCGACGCCGAGGGGCGTGCCGACGTTCGCGGCGGCGAGCGGGTTCGTGAACGTAATCGCCCAGGGGACGTCGGTCGGACTGCCGTAGCAGCAGCCGGCCGCCAGGCAGCCGAGCCGTCCCGTGACGTGGCCCAGCGCAATCCCCGGCGCGAACACGTCGCACGTCGTCCAGAAGGGGAGGCGGTGGCGGCCGATATACCAGAACGCCACGACGACGGCGAGAATCAGTCCACCGTAGAACACACCCCCTGATCGCGCGAGCGACATCAGGTCTGCCAGGGACCCGCTGAACTGATCGAAATCGACCACCAGCAGCAGAAGCTTCGCGCCAATCAAGGCCGCGATGATGATGTAGATGCCGAGGTCGAGCACGCGGTTCGGGTCGAGGCCCCACTGCCTGGCGCGGCGCATGGCGAGCCAGAGGCCGAGCAAATAGGAGGCGGCGAGCAGGACGCCGTACGAGTAGATCGTGATCGGCCCAACGCTAAACAGTTCCGGGTACACGGCGCATCCTCACATCAAGAAGGTCAAGAAGCATCAACGCTACACCTATCGTAATCGCGGCGTCGGCGACGTTGAACGCCCAGAAGTGCCAGCCCCGCCAGTACAGATCCACGAAATCGACCACGTAGCCTGCGCCGATCCGGTCGATGAGGTTGCCGGCGGCGCCCCCCGCGATCAGCCCGAGGCCCGCACGGGCGATGCGCTGCTCGATCGGCAGCGTCGCCGCGTACACCATCAGCGCCGAGAGCGCGGCCACCGCCACAAGCGATAGCAGGACCGTCTTGAACGGGAACTCCGCCGCGTTCATCAGCCCGAAAGCGGCACCATAATTGTGCACGCGTGTCAGGCTGAAGACGCCGGGTATCACCTCGAGACTTTCTTGCAGTTCGAAGCGGGACCGCACAAGCGCCTTGGCCCCCTGGTCGAGCACCACGATCACGCCGGATATCCACAGTCCAAGCCGGAGTCGTCGGGCGATAACCATCAGGGCTTCACCGGCTCGGCGAGGGCCTCAACGCAGCGGTCGCAGATGCCCGCCCGGCCGGGGTCAGTCCGGACGCTGGGCACGTACCGCCAGCACCGATCGCATTTGACCCCCGGCGCCTTCTCGACGGTGACCTTGACCTCCTCGGCTGCGTCCGCGGGTCCGACGTGCAGCGCGACCTCGGACACGATGAGGAGCATCGGGAGGTCGGCGCGATGCCGCTCGAGAAGCTCGCCGACAGGGCCTGTGGCCGTGATCGTCACGCGAGCCCCCACGGAGTTTCCAATCACCTTGTCTTTCCGTTTTTCCTCGAGGGCGGCATTGACCTGGTCGCGAACCTGCATCAGGCGATCCCACGAGGCCAGCAGATCGCGGTCGAGGAAGCGGTCCACCTCCGGGAACTCTTCCAGATGCACGGATGCCGACCTCGGGCCCGGGAGGAAGCGCCAGAGTTCGTCGGCCGTCACCGACAGGATCGGCGCGAGCAGACGCGCGAGGCCGTCCGCCATCAGGTACATGGTGGTTTGCCCCGATCGCCGGCCTTGCGAACTGGCGCCGAACGTGTACATGCGGTCCTTCGTCACGTCCACGTAGAAGGCGCTCAGATCGGTCGTCGCAAACGTGTTCAACGTCTGGAAGACAGTGGAGAAGTCGTACTCGTCGTACGCCCGAATCGTGCGCTGCGCAGCGTCGGCGTATCGGGCCAGTACGTAGCGATCGACCGGCTCGAGCCGGTCCACGGACACGATGTCCGCGGTCGGATCGAAGTCATAGAGATTAGCAACGAGAATCCGGCAGGTGTTCCGCAGCTTTCGGTACGCCTCGATGACGCGGGTCAGGATTTCCTTGCTGACGCGCAGCTCCTCCCGGTAGTCGCTCATCGCTACCCACAGCCGCAGGATCTCGGCGCCGCTCTCCTTGATGACGCCCTGCGGCTGGATGCTGTTGCCGACCGACTTCGACATCTTCCGACCTTCCAGATCGATCAGGAATCCGTGCGTCAGCACCTGCCGAAAGGGTGGGCGGCCGCGCGTCACGAGCCCGACGAGCAGCGAGCTCTGGAACCAGCCGCGGTGCTGGTCGCTGCCCTCGAGGTACAGGTCTGCCGGCCACGTCAACTCCGGTCGCGACGGGAGGACCGCCTCGTGGCTCGACCCTGAGTCGAACCAGACGTCGAGAATGTCGCGTTCGCGCTCGAAGCTCGTGCCGCCGCACGACGGGCAGCTCAGCCCCTCGGGGACAAACTCTTCCAACGCCCGCTCCCACCAGGCGACGGCGCCATGCCTTTCAAACACCGACGCGGACTTTTCCACGAGCGCCGCCGTTAGGATCGCCTCGCCGCACTTCGTACAGTCGACGGCCGGAATCGGTACCCCCCACGCCCGTTGCCGCGAGATGCACCAATCGGGCCGGGTCGTCACCATGTTGTAGATCCGATCGCGGCCCCACGCAGGAATCCACTTCACTTGCTCGTCGATGGCGTGGCGCGCCGCTGCGCGAAGGGTCTGACGCCCCGAGGCTTCGCCGTTGACGACCGCGTCGCCGTCAAGGCGGACGAACCACTGCGACGTGGCAACGAAGATGACCGGATTGTGGCAGCGCCAGCAGTTCGGGTACGAATGCTCGAAGCTCTCACGGTGCCACAGCCGTCCACGCTCCTCCAGCGCCGCCTCGATCTTCGGATTTGCATCGAAGACGCGCTGACCGCCGAAACGCTCGACTGTGTCGAGAAACCGCCCGCCAGCGTCCACAGGCGCATAGATGTCGAGCCCGTACTTCACGCCCGCGTGGAAGTCGTCGCTGCCGTGGCCCGGCGCGGTATGCACGACGCCCGTGCCCTGTTCGAGCGTGACGTAGTCCCCAAGTACGCCCAGCGAGTCGCGGTCGTACAGAGGATGGCGAAAGACGAGGCGTTCCATGACGGTGCCTGGAAACGTGGCGACCGGCTCACCGAGCGATCGGCCCGTCGCCTTGCTCACGTCCTCGGCGAGGGCCTGCGCGACGATGACGTGCGTGTTGCCGACCGGATACGCGCCATAGACGAAGTCTGGATGGAAGGCGACGGCCAGATTCGACGGAATCGTCCAGGGCGTCGTCGTCCAGATCAGCGTGGAGACATAGCGCCCGGCGAGTTCCGGGACGCGCGCCGCGAGCTCGTCCGCGCAGCTGAGCGCCAGCCGGAACTCAACGTAGATGGACGGTGATACATGAGGCTCGTACTCGACCTCGGCCTCGGCTAGCGCCGTCCGGCAGTGGATGCACCAGTGGACTGGTTTCTTCCCCTTGTAGACGAGGCCTTGCTCCACGAAGCGGCCGAGCGCGCGCGCGATCGAGGCCTGATACCTGTAATCCATCGTCAGATAGAGGTGATCCCAGTCGCCGAAGACGAGCAGCCGCTTGAATTCCTCGGTCATGACGCCGATGAAGCGTTCGGCGTAGACGCGGCACGCGCGGCAGAAGTCCGCGACCGACATCTCGCGCTTCTTCGGGCCGAGCTCGCGATCGACCCGCAACTCGATGGGAAGGCCGTGACAGTCGTAGCCGACGACGTACGGCGCGTCGAAGCCCGCCATGGTGCGCGACTTGACGACAATGTCCTTGAGAATCTTGTTGAGGGCAGTGCCGAGGTGAATGTTGCCGTTGGCGTACGGTGGCCCGTCGTGCAGGACGAACTTCGGACGGCCCGCGCGGTTCTGCCGAATCTGTCCGTACAGATCCATCTCCTGCCAACGCGCCAGCCATTCCGGCTCGGCGGCCTGCAAGTTCGCTTTCATGGGAAAACCTGTTCGCGGCAGGTTGACCGTGTTCTTCCACGCCGGCATACGTATCACTAGATTCTATAATGCGTGGATGGCCCGGCTCGAACCGTTCTCGACAGCGTCACGCGTGCACGAGGTATCGAGCGTTGTTGTAGCGGCGGGTCGGTGGGCCCCGTCGGGTAACTTCGACCTGGGGTCAGCCAGGCGGCCAGGCAAAGCCGCGCCCGGCGAGCAGGTGCAGATGAACGTGAAACACCGTCTGCCCGGCCTCGCGGTTCGTATTGAAGACCGTTCGGTACCCGCGCTCGTGATAGCCGTGCTCCTTCGCCAGGGCGGCCGCCCGGCGAAACATCGAGCCCACGAGCCCATCGTCTCCCGGCGCCAGGTCGTTCAGTGAGGCGATGTGCTTCCTTGGCACGATCAACACGTGCAGCGGCGCCTGCGGGTTGATGTCCTCGAAGGTCACCAGCGAGTCGTCCTGGTGGACGATGGCGCTCGGGACTTCACCCGCGATGATCCTGCAGAAGAGGCAGTCGCTCATCGGCGTTGAATGATCGCTGTTCGGGGTATTCCCTGCAGATCCGAGCGCACGTGATCCAGGCGAAGGGCTGGCCGTACGCCGACCAGCGCCCCTACGTGTTCTTCCTGCCCGTAGCCAAACTCCATCACGAGCCATCCGCCTGGCGTCAGCTTGGCGGCGGCAGTATCGAGTACTCCGGCGATATCGCGAAGGCCCTCGACCCCGCCAAACAGGGCGACTTCCGGCTCGTGCCGCGTGACGCGCGACAGCGCCGGCTTGTCGCCGTCTTTCACATAAGGCGGGTTCGCGGTTATGACGTCGAACGTTCCGTCGACGCCCTCAAGATACGAGGTGGCGACAAACTCGATCCGATCGACCACGCTGTGCTGCGTGGCGTTGTCGCGGGCCACTGCGAGGGCCTCCTCGGAAACGTCAGACGCAACTACCTGGCATCCCGGAGTACCGACGGCCACCGCGACAGCGACGCAGCCGCTGCCGGTACCGATATCCGCAACGCGCACGTGGCCTGACGCGAGATCGCCACGCGACGGGTCGTCGTGCGACTCGGGCCGCCCGGAGATCTTCAGGTCTCCGGAACGCAGCAGCAGGAGCGCCTCCTCTACGACGAACTCCGTTTCGGGACGCGGGACGAGGACGGCGGGGGTGACGGCGAATTCGAGGCCCCAGAACTCGCGGACGCCAACGATATATGCGGTCGGCTCGTGGCGCGTCCGCCTCGTAATCCACGCGGAGAGCGTCGGCTCCAGCCCCTCCGGCGGGGCGTCCTGGAGGTCTGACAGCAGCCTGGCCCGGTCCCATCCCAGAATCGTTCGAGCGTACAGATCGACATCGATGGAGGCTTCGGCCTTCGAGAAGTCCGCCGCTATGAGCCGTGCGCGCGCCCCGGCAAGGGTCTCGTGGAGTGTCAACTCGCGACCGTTGCTTCCTTGAGTTTCTCGGCGTTGAAAAAAGTGATCACCTGGTCGAGGATTTCTCCCGGGTCGCCCTCCAGGACCTCGTGGAGCCGGTGGGTCGTGAAGTTAATACGGTGATCGGTGATGCGGCTCTGCGGGAAGTTGTAGGTCCGGATCTTCTCCGACCGTTCACCGGTTCCCACCTGTCCGCGTCGATCCTTGGCGATGGCCTCCTGCTGCTTCCGCATCTCCATCTCGTAGAGACGGGCCCGCAGGACTTTCATGGCCTTTGCGCGGTTCTTGATCTGAGATTTCTCATCCTGCTGGGAGACGACCAGGCCGCTGGGAATGTGCGTGAGACGCACCGCGGAATAGGTCGTGTTGACGCTCTGACCGCCGGGACCGCTCGAGCAGAACGTATCGACGCGCAGGTCCTTCTCGTTGATCTGGACGTCGACCTCCTCGGCTTCAGGGAGGACCGCCACGGTGGCGGTCGACGTGTGGATACGTCCGCTCGCCTCGGTCGCGGGAACCCGCTGCACGCGATGTACACCGCTCTCGTATTTCAGGCGGCTGTATACGTCACGGCCCTCGATCGACGCGATGACTTCCTTGAGCCCACCCGTGCCGCTCTCGCTGCTGGACATCACCTCGAGCTTCCACCGCTGCCGCTCCGCAAAGCGGCTGTACATGCGGAAGAGGTTGGCGGCAAAGAGCGCCGCCTCGTCACCGCCAGTGCCGGCGCGGATTTCAAGGATGACGTTCTTCTCGTCATTCGGATCCTTGGGAATCAGAAGCATCCGCAGACGACGGAGAATCGCTTCCTGCTTTGCCTGCAGCTCCTTGAGCTCTTCCTGCGCCAGCTCACGCATATCGGCGTCGGCGCCGCGGACGATCTCCTCGGAACCCTCGATATCCTTCTGCACCGCCCTGTATTCGCGGTACGCATGCACGAGCGGCTCGAGATCCGATACCGCTTTTGCTGCCTTCCGATACTCGGTCTGGTCGGACTGGACCTCGACCGTGCCGAGCCGGGTTGCGAGCTCCTCGTACTGCGCCTCAACGGTACTGAGTTTGTCGAACATACGAACTGGTCATCCTCCCGACACGGGGGGCAGAAACGCCACCTCGTCGCCGTCGTGCACGGCCGCAGCCATGCGTGCGTATTCCGCGTTGACCGCCACCGACATCGTGCTCTCGTACTCCGCGAGCGACGGCATCTCGGCGGTCAGCGATTGCCACACGGTGTGGATGGTGGCCGGGGCCGGGACGTCGCGAATCAGTTCGCCGGCACCGGCGAGATCCCGCAGCCGCGCAAAGAGCCTGACCGTCACGCGCATGCGAGTCGGTACGCGGTCAGTTTTGCCTTCTCGTCGTCGGGGTCGGCGGTGGCGCCCTCCAGCCAGACCTCTCCACCCTCGAAATGCTCGCGCTTCCAGATCGGCACGATCTGCTTGACCCGCTCGATCGCGTAGCGGCAGACGGCAAATGCATGCGCGCGATGCGGGGAGGCCGCAACGATGATGATGCTCGCCTCGCCGATCTCGAGCCGGCCGATCCGGTGGTGCATGCCTACCCGGACCCCGGGCCACGTCTCGCGCGCCTCGTCGATAATCCGGCCGAGCGCCCGCACGGCCAACGGCTCGTACGCCTCGTACTCCAGGAAACGCACCGTCCGGCCTTGATTGTGGTCGCGGACGAGACCGGTGAACGTTGCGACAGCCCCGTCGCCGAGGGTGCCTTCCGCAAGATCGCGCGTCAGCGCCCGAAGATCCAGCGGGTCTCGTGTGACAGCCGCCAGGCTCATGTTCTCAGTATATGGTCAACCCCGACCGCCGAACGCTCAGCCCCTGAACCGACGATGCGTGTCGCTCCTTCATTGGGCGCCGGGCGATCGGGTAGCGGCTGTCTTCCAGAAGTGATCCATCGGGCCATGCCCCCGCCCAAGATCGGGCGCCGAGCGGATGCCACCGGCCACGTATTGCTGCGCCTGCGGGACCGCGTCTTCCAGCGGGCGTCCGAGGGCGAGTTGCGCGGTCACGGCGGCGGCAAAGGTGCAGCCGGTGCCATGCCTGCTGCGCCCGGAGACCCGCTCTGTGCGGAACTCGATGAATCGACGCCCGTCGTACAGCAAGTCGACGATGTCCGGCGATGGAAAGTGCCCACCCTTGATAATCACGGCCGCCGGGCCCAACGCAATGATTCGGCGCGCCGCTTCGCGACGAGCGTCTTCCGTGGTGATTGGGATTCCCGCGAGCGTTTCAGCCTCGGGAATATTGGGCGTGACAACGAACGCGCGCCGCAGCAATTCCGACTTCATCGTGCCGACCGCCTCGTCGTCTATGAGCCGGTCACCGCTTTTTGCGGTCATCACCGGGTCGACGACCAGCCGTGGTACGCCGAGAGCGCCGACGGCAGCCGCCACAGCCCTCACGATGGCGGCATTGGCGAGCATGCCCGTCTTTGCGGCGTCGGCGCCGATGTCCGAGACGACGGCCTCTAGCTGGGCGGCGACCAGATCTACCGAAAGCACTTCACACGCGGAGAGGCCAAGGGTATTTTGCGCGGTGACCGCCGTGATGACGCTCAGGCCGTACACGCCGTGCGCGGCAAACGTCTTGAGGTCGGCCTGGATGCCGGCCCCGCCGCTCGAGTCACTGCCGGCAATCGTTAACGCTGTTCGCATATCGCCCGAAAGCGGCGGGGCTGCCAATTACTGTCCGAGGACGAGGAGGTATTGGTAGGGCAGTGTCTGGCGGGCGAGCACGCGCAGCCCCGCTGCCAGCGCATCTTCCTCAACGTTGGCGCTTTCCACCCGCACGCCTTCCTGCGGCGCCGGGCCGGGCCCCCCGCGCCCCGGTTTGTAGTTGACGACGCCCAGACGGCCGCCCGGCTTCAGCGCCGCGGCGAGATTCCTCAGGAACGTGACGCGGTCTTCCACTTCCACTTCTGGATAGACGTCCACCATCAGCACTGCGTCGAGGGACCGCCCGGGAAGATTCGGCGCGCTGGCGACGCCGAGCCGTGTCTCGACGTTCCTCAGGCCTTCGCGGTCGACCCGGCCCCGGATAGCTTCGAGCATCTGCCGTTGGACGTCCTGCGCATAGACCGTGCCGTTGGGGCCGACGCGGCGCGCCAGGCGGATCGTGAACCAGCCGGCGCCGGCGCCGATGTCCGCCACGGCGGAGCCATCGGCAATCGCCAACGCATCCATGATCTGGTCCGGCTTCTGCCAGGCATCCCGGTCGGGCCCTTCCAGCAGTCCGAGATCCTGGGGCGGAAACAGCCGGCCATGCTGCCCGGCGGCGGCCTGTAACTCCCAGTGCTGCAACTCCCAGTTCCCAATCGTTCGAGCGTCGGGAGCAGCACTGGACGTTGCGGGTTGGGCGCTGGCAAGCCCCGCGGCGAGCGCGAAGGCGAGCAGTTTCACGGCTTTAGCTCGCCCGCGATGCAGGTCCAGCGCGTTCATCGGGGGGTCGCGTTCGGTTCCACATTGCATAGCTGTCGACCAATCAAATTATACTGCTGGGATGGCACCCGCTTTTCTTGACAGCGTCCTCTCACTGATTATCAGGACGTCCACCGACCTGCCGCCGGACGTGCGCGTTGCGATGAAGGTAGCGATGGAGCAGGAGACAGCCGGGACGCAGTCGGCGCAGGCGTTGTCGATCGTCGCACAGAACATCGACCAGGCTGCCGACGGTGAAGGCGCGATTTGTCAAGACACCGGGGTGCCGACGTTCGAGGTCAAGGCGCCGGTCGGGGCGAACCAGATCGTCATGAAACAGCAGATCCGCGAGGCGATCGCCGAGGCGACCCGCCGCGGCAAGCTCCGGCCCAACTCGGTGGACTCCATCACCGGTGAGAACTCCGGCAACAGTCTAGGGCCCGGCAACCCGATCATCCACTTCGAGCAGTGGGAGCGCGACGATATCGAGGTGAAGCTGATCTTGAAGGGCGGCGGCTGCGAGAACATGAACGCGCAGTATTCGGTCCCGACGGAACTGTCCGGTCTCGGGCGCGCTGACCGCACGCTCGAAGGCGTTCGCAAATGCATCCTTCACGCTGTCTGGAAGGCGCAGGGGAAAGGGTGTGCGCCTGGCGCGGTCGGCGTGTGCATCGGCGGCGACCGCACATCGGGCTACGCGCAGGCCAAGGAGCAGTTGTTTCGGACGCTGGACGACGTGAACCCCGATCCACGGCTCGCCGAGCTCGAAGCGTCGATCATGGGCGAAGTGAACAAGCTGGGCATCGGGGCCATGGGGTTCGGCGGCCGCACGTCGCTGATCGGGTGCAAGATCGGAGCGCTCAATCGGCTGCCCGCCAGCTTTTTCGTTTCTGTGGCCTACGAGTGCTGGGCGTTCCGTCGGCTCGGCGTGGTCGTCGACGGGCGTAGCGGCGAGATCGCGGAGTGGCTCTATCGCGACCCTGCGACACCGGTTACCGCGATGGCCGACCAGGCCGGGTTCCAGCGCACCGGTCGCGAAGTGGCCCTGCGCACGCCGCTAACCGACGAGCAGGTGCGCGCGTTGAAGGTTGGGGACATCGTCCTGATCTCAGGTCGCGTCAACACCGGTCGCGACGCCGTGCACGCTCACCTGATGAAGCACGATCCACCGACAGATTTGCGAGGCTCCGTGCTCTATCACTGTGGTCCGGTCGTGGTGAAGGAGGGCGATGGCTGGCGCGCGACCGCGGCGGGCCCCACGACGAGCATCCGGGAGGAGCCGTACCAGGCCGATGTCATCCGCCGGTACGGTGTACGCGCCGTCATGGGGAAGGGTGGCATGGGTGCGAAAACGCTCGCCGCTCTGAAGGATGCCGGCGCCGTGTACCTCAACGCCATCGGCGGTGCCGCGCAGTTTTACGCTCGTGCCATTGACCGCGTCGAAGGGGTCTCCTTGCTCGAATTCGGCACACCGGAGGCGATGTGGCATCTGCACGTGACCGATTTTCCGGCGGTCGTGACGATGGACGCCCACGGCAACAGCTTGCACAAGGACATCGAAGAGGCGTCGGCGAAGGAACTGGCGGCGATGGGTGGGAGATAGCGGGTGGTGGTCGCGGTATAACTCCTTTTATCACAACATGATACGATGACACCGCACGGCTTGCCTGGCCTCTATGCCGGCGCTTATAATTACAGCAGGGATTGCCCAGGGAGAACCAGATCATGATCAACGTGTCCGCGACGGCGGCGTCGAAAATCAACGAGCTGCTCACAGAAGAAGGTAAGAGCGGCAGCGGCCTGCGAGTGTTCGTGCAGGGCGGAGGCTGTTCCGGCTTTCAGTACGGCCTCATGATCGAAGAGGGCGGCGGCGATGCCGACCAGGTGTTCGAATCGAACGGCGTGAAGTTGTTCGTCGACCCTGTGAGCATCAGCTACCTCGGCGGCGCTGAGGTCGACTTCGTCGATACCGTGACGGGCGGCGGTTTTACCATCAAGAACCCGAACGCAGTCTCCACGTGCGGATGCGGGTCGTCCTTCAGCGTGTAAATCCGCGAACGTCAAAGGGTGAAAACGGGCAAGGGTCTGACCTAAGGGCTTGTCAGACAATTACTGACTTTTGTGTTCTCGGAGCAGCGGGATGGATCGTGTAGTTCCAGTCGCCGTGAAAGCGATGCCGCTTGAGGCGTACCGTCGTCAGCTGCGCATCGGTGACGGTGAGGCCACCCGGGTATTGGCCGCGGTCGAGTTCCGACCGAACGCGGAGTCCGGACCGACTGTGCGTCGAGCCAATGAGGCTCACGATCGTGGCCAAGTCGACGAGTGGGGTGCCGCGCCAATTCATCGCGATGTGCGAGAACACCCGATGCTCGATCTTGTTCCACTTGCTCGTACCCGGCGGAAAGTGACAGACCGTGATCACCAAGCCCGTCCGATTGGCCAGACGCGGCAGTTCCCACTTCCACAACCGGAGGCGCGCCCCGTTGCTCCCGCCTGCATCCGCCGTGATCAACAGCGACTGGGCTTGTCGATACGCCGGGCGACCCATGTGCTGCCACCAACGCTGGATCGACCGTACCGCGAAGCTCGCGGTGTCGTGATCGATCCCGACACGCACCCAGCCTTCGTTGCGATGCAGATCGTAGATGCCATACGGAATGGCCTTCCCGCCCGTGGTGGCGGTGGCCGGGATCACGAAGTCGTGGACCTGTACCCGCTGCGGCGTCTTCGCCGGGCGCCAGGTGCGGCCCGCGTTCTTGAACGCGCCGACCAGCTCCTTCTTCTTGGTGTCCACCGAAATCGTCGGCTGCTGTTGCCGTTGCGCGCGTCGCACGCGCCGGGCGATGTACCGAAACTGCGCGTCCCGATCGACATGCTGGCGGCCCTCACGAGTCTTGGCGTTGCCCTGCAGGCTGTAGCCCAGTCCGTGCAACAACTCGGCGACCACCGTGTGGCTGACGCGGTGGCCCAGACCGTCGAGCGCCACCGCCAACGTCCGTGCGCTCTGGCACGTCCACCGCAGCGGCGAGTCGGGATCGCCGGGGGCGGTCGGCTCAACCAACGCATCCAAATCGCGCAGCAGCGTCGCGTCGAGATCGATCGCGCGCTTGCGGCCGCCGCCCGCCCTTCGCGTCCGGCCGCCCGCGAGCGGCTCGTCCGCCGTCAATTCACGCAAACCGCGCTGGATGGTCGATGTCGCGATACCCGTGGCTCGGGCGACCAGCGCCGTGCCGCCATAACCGATCGCCTGGGCCTCAGTCGCCGCCCACACCCGGCGCGATCGCTCCGTGAGCACGGGCGCCAGCGCTGCATGCTTTGCCCGCAGGGTGGCCACCTCCACGGGCGCAGCGTACTACTCGCCGATCAACAGTACAAGCAGTTATTTCCTTACAGGCTCTAACGTGCCGACCACCCTTGAGGACCTGACCCGGCTCAAACCCTCGGGCGGGAAACGGTCCAGCAAGCGGGAACAGATCGTCAACGTGTTCCTGCGTCAGGAAGGGCATCTCAGCGCCGACGACCTCGTCGATCTGATACGCCGCGAAGATCAGCAGATCAGCCGGGCGACGGTCTACCGCACGCTGCAGTGGATGGTGGACGCGGGCATCGCGCGCAAGGTTGACTTCGGCGAGGGTCGCTTCAGGTTCGAGCATTCTTACCGCCAGCCGCGTCACTTCCACCTGATCTGCAAGACTTGTCATCGCTCCTTCGAGTTTCTCAGCTCGGATATTGAAGCGCTCGTTGAAGAAGTGGCGGCAGCCCGGAGCTTCACCGCATCTCAGAGCGTGGTGCAGATCTACGGCACGTGCGAAGAGTGCCGGACGGGCCGCAACTCGACCAGTCAGTCGGGCCACACAGACCTACTGTTTGCGCGCGACGCGCTCCGCATCGCGATCGCCACGGAGCGCAGCGGCTTCGAGTTCTACCGCCGCGCGGCGCGCCTGACGCGCGATGCCCGCGGCCGCAAGGTGTTCGAGAACCTCGCGCTCGAGGAAAAAGAGCACCTGGGTAAACTGGAAGCGCGTTACAAAGAGTTGCTGCAGCGAGATCCCAAGCTGGAGTCGCTGCCGACTTTCCTCTTCTTCAAAGGTGCCGCGCACGGCCTGTTTACGGAGGGCGTCGAGCGCCTGCAGCGCGGGGTCAACGACCAGCAGGCCCTCATGATCGGCATCCGCTGCGAACGCGGCTCGCACCGCTTCTTCAAGAAATACGGCGAGCGCTTCGAGGATTCTGAAGGCAAGCAGATCTTCCTGGAATTCGCAGACGAGGAGCGCGAGCACCTCGACCTGCTCGTTCGCGAGTACCGCGGGCTTCTCAAGCGCCAGGGACGAGCTCGCCGCCCGGCGCGGCGCGGATCCGTCGCAGCGCGCGGCGCACGGTGACGGTTCGTTATCCGCTGGGTCACCCCGAGCATGCTCAAGGGGTGATTGACCTTCATCTCCATACCACCGCATCGGATGGTCGCTGCACGCCTCGGGAGCTGGTCGAGCGCGCGGCCTCCTCAGGTGTCTCCGCGATGGCCGTGACCGATCACGACACTGTGGCGGCGGTCGCGGAAGTTCGTGCTTTGGCACTCGAATCGGGCATGCAGGCGATTAGCGGCATCGAAATCACGGCCGTAGAGGAGGGCCGGGATCTCCACGTGCTCGGTTACCTGTTCGATCCCCAGAACGAAGCGCTTGGCGTCTTCCTCCAGAAGCAACGCGCGGCGCGAATCGCGCGCGTGGAGGCGATCGGCTCACGCCTCGCCGCGCTGGGTGTGCCCGTGGACCTGGGGCCGTCGCTGGGGCAGGCCACCCGCGAGAGCGGCTGTTCGGTCGGACGGCCGCAGGTCGCGCGGGCCATGGTTGACGCCGGGCATGTCGCCGACATGCAGGAGGCGTTCGACCGCTGGCTCGGCGACGGGTGTCCCGGCTACGTTCCCCGCGAGGGTCCGAGTCCAGATGCGGTGATCGAGATCATCCACCAGGCCGGCGGCATCGCGTCGCTCGCGCATCCAGGCAAGCTCGGTCTCACGGCGCGCATCCCCTCGCTTGCCGAAGCCGGCCTCGATGCGGTGGAAGCGTTTCACCCCGACCACGGCGCGTCCCTTGTCAGCCAGTACATCCAGATTGCGCGCGATCTGGATCTGTTGCTCACCGGTGGGTCGGATTTCCATGGCGATCCCGCGCACGGGCGGGCGCCTGGCGCCGTAACGCTGCCCGCCGAGGAGTTCGCGCGCCTGCGCGGGGCGCGCCCGCATGCCTTCGGCTGACGCCGCCATCGCCCTTCGCGGCGTACAAAAGAGCTACGGTGGTCTTCGTCCGCTGCGGGTCGAAGGGCTCGAGCTTCGCCAGGGCGAGTCTGTGGCCCTCCTGGGCTTCGATCGTGTCGCAGCCGAGGTGCTCGTCAACCTCATCACTGGCGCGACGCTTCCGGACTTGGGCGATGTGGACGTTTTCGGGACACCCACAGGCGCCGTCACCGATCCGGATGCATGGCTGGCGGCCATGGGCCAGTTCGGGATTCTCAGCGAGCGCGTCGTGCTGCTGGAGAGTTTCACCGTGGAGCAGAACCTGGCGTTGCCCTTTTCGCTCGAGGTCGACGAGATGTCGGTGACGATGCGCGCCAGTGTTCGGCTACTGGCGGACGAAGTCGGGATAGCGCCGGACCAGTTGCCGCACTCTGTTGCACACCTGGATGCGGACGGGCAGTTGCGCGTTCGTCTCGGCAAGGCGCTCGCCCTCGGTCCTCGTGTGCTGCTCGCCGAACACCCCAACGTCGCGCTGCCGCCAGACCAGGTGCCGCGACTGGCGGCCGACCTCGCACGTATTGCGGCAAGACGTCACCTCGCGATGGTCGTCATGACAGCCGACCAGACATTCGCGCGCGCGGTGTCGGGCCGCGTGCTCACGCTGACACCTGCCACGGGAGCGCTGACAGCCGCGTCGGGGTGGCGAGACTGGTTCACCCGGCGGGCTCCGCGCCATCGAACTTGGTGAAGCAGAGCCTCAACAAGGGACAGCACGTGAACTCTCACGCCCCAAGTCCGAGGACGTAGGCGAGCAGTTTCGGCAGTTCGGAGACGATCTCCCGGATGTCGCCTCGTTGCCGCCACCACCGGTTCGGCTCGAGGTCGTCGTAGCGCGTGCCACGCATCACTGTCTGGATGTCAGTCCCCCGTAGCTCGCGGCGAAAGGCAAAACCGGCGCGGCGCAGGTGGTACTTCGACGACACGATGATCACTCGACGCCAGCCCTGACGTGTCGCCCACTCGCGCAGCGTGATGGCCTCCGCGGCCGTACTGTCGTGAATCTGGTCGGGAACGACGATCGCCTCGTCCGGGATGCCAAGCTGCAGAAACACGCCGCGTGTGCGCTCAACGTCTTCGGCGAACGGAACTCCCCGCGCAACCAGCGCACGCTCTCCGCCGTCCCGTGTCTGACGCGTCAGCACGATCCGCGGGGCGTAGCCTGCGAGGAAGAGGTCCGCGGCTTCCAGCGGGCGACGCATCGGTGTGCCGGACAGAACCATGATCGCGTCCGCCTGCTGCAGCGCGTCTTCGTTCGCCAGAAAGGGCCCGAGCTGGAAGAATCCGTAGATGCCAAGCGCGGCGACAAGGAACGAAGCAGCGAGAAGTGAGCGGCGAAGGGCGCCGCCCGGGGCGGGCGTCGGCGGCGGCATGGTGATGGGTGATCCCGGCCCCGTCAGGGGCCGGGCGAACAGGGACTAGCTTTCGATCAGGCGAACGTCACCGGCCCGAGGCCCCTTGGAGGAATCCTCGGACGAGAAATCGACGCGCTGTCCCTCGCGCAGCAGCTCGAATACAGCGCCGCGCACGGCGCTACGGTGGAAGAAGTGTTCAATGCCGGCCTCATCGCGGATGAATCCGAATCCCTTGTCGATGAGGAGGCGTGCGATAGTCCCAGTCGGCATGGCCGTGTCCTCCGATGCGCAAAGCCTGGGACAACATCCCAGGCGCTCGATGGACCGCTGGTGTGCGAACGATGAAGCCACGACGAGTGGCGGTCCCACGTGCGCCGGGTCCAAAAGCTCGGCCAGTGTAGGGAGTCCAACTTCGGAAGTCAAGCAACGACGCCAGAACTCCTTACGAGTCTGTGAATTGCGTGTGCGACACGCTCCCGCTAGGATTCAGGGGATGCTGGCCGCCATCATTCTCGCGGCGGGCGATTCGACCCGCATGCGCAGGCCGAAGGCGCTGTTACCCGATCCCGACGGCCGGCCGTTCGTCGCGCGGGTGGTGCGCGCGTTTTCGGCGGCGGATATCAGCGATGTGGTCATCGTGACCGGCAGCCAACACGCCGCGATCATCGACGCCATCGCTGCCGACCGGCCACCCATCACCCCGGTCTTCGTCACCAACCCGCGGCCCGCGCTCGGCCAGCTCTCGTCCCTCTGGATTGGACTCGACGCCGCGACGAAGCTGGATGTCGATGGCGTGCTGGTGACGCCCGTCGACATTCCCATGATCCACCCCTCCACGATCCGGCAGGTGATCGAGGCGTGGGAGCGGACGCACGCACCCATCGTGCGGCCGGCCGTCGGTGAGCGCCACGGCCATCCCGTGCTGTTTGACCGCGCGGTGTTCGACGCCCTGCGGCACGCACCGCTCGCCGAGGGTGCGCGGGCCGTCGTCCACGCCACCGGCGACCGGCTCATGAATGTGACAGTCGATGACGAAGGGTGCCTGATCGACGTCGATACGCCCGCCGACTACGAAGCGATCATCAAGGAACGGAAGAACGACTAGAGACGGTTTCATAACCTCGTCGCGGGTGGCCGCGGACGGGGCCGCCCCGTTCGCGCCGCAGGCGCCTCCCTCGTGACACGTGCTTTTGGCGCCGAGCACGAATGGGGCTGTCCGCGGTCAGGACCCGCCTGGAGGTTATGAAACCGGTTCTAGCAAGATTTGGTGGACCTGACCGGGATCGAACCGGTGACCTCCTGAATGCCATTCAGGCGCGCTCCCAACTGCGCTACAGGCCCATTTTTACGGGGTGCCGAGCGCTGATCGTAACACGCTGTGCGGGCGAAGGGCTTGTTCGCCGAGTGCGAATGCGGGACCCGGTTGTCACTGGCAGCTGTCACGGTCCCCGACCAGACTCGACAGGACGGCAGTCTATCTATGCAAGCTGTCTAGTACTACTTTGTCAGATTTGCAGTTTGACGTCTTTGAGCTTGAGCATCCACTTCAGGTAGTGCGGTTGCGTCATGAAGAAATGGGCGGTCAGCACTTCCTGGATGATGGCGCGGACGCGCGGCAGCGTGAGATGTGTCTGTCCCCGTCGGCGGCGTTCCATCTGGAGAAAGCTGTAGGCGAGGGCGGTCAGCGCCACGTGACGTTGCCAGCCCGGCAGGCTGCGGCCTTCGAAGTGGTCGAGCCCAATCTCGTCCTTGAGCTCCTGGTATTGCTGCTCGATCGCCCAGCGCTGATGCGCGAGGCGCACGAGGCCGCGCAGCGCGGTGGTGGCGGGCAGATCGACCAAGTAGTACTTGGTGACAGGCGTTGCGCCGAGGTCGCGTTGACACAACAACCACACCTCGGGGGCGAGCCGTCGGCCCTCGCGCCAGTCGTGGGCGGGCGTGACCCGTACGGCACAGAAGCGGGCGCGCCACGGGGGATGCGTGCCGTTGCGCCACGACACGAGCCGCCACTGGCGAGGCGCTTGCGTGGCGGCCCAGGCCCGCGCTTCGACGGTCTGTGTACCGACCGGTAGGCCGTGCCGCGTGCGCGGACGGCCGCGGCCCGTCGGCGGCGGCGGCGTCTCGAGGGCCGGCGTTCCACGGAAGACCTTGAGATCGGACGACACCCCCAACGCGTAGGACAGTTTGGCCCGATGCAGCGTTCGCCGCAGCGTGGCGTTGTCGCCGAACTCGGCATCCCCCAACACGGCGGTCACCGTCACGCCCGCGGCGCGTACTTGTCGCAGCAGCGTGAGGGCCAATTGCCACTTGGGCTGAAAGCGCACGCCGGCGGGAATGCGGGCGCGGGTCCGTTGGGCAGCGGTGAGCCACGTCTCCGGCAGATAGAGCTGCGCGCCCAGCATCCAGGCGCGCGTCCCCGTCCACAGGGCCACCGTGACGGCCGTTTGGCAGTTCGCGATTTTCCCGCGTGCCCCGCAGTATTGCCGCGCCACGCCGACCGACGCGGTCCCTTGCTTGGGAAAACTGGTGCCGTCGAGGATCAACACGCCGGTCCGCTCCGGGACCCGCGCCCGCAGCTGCTTCCACACCGTCTCGGCGTCCCACGGCGCATGCGTGATGAAGTGCTGGAACGCCTGATAGGTCCCGGGGTCGCTCAACCGCGCCCACATCGCCTCCATGGACTTGCGGCAACTGTCGTTGAGCAACCCGGCGACGTAGCGCCGCAACGCGCCGCGTTGACTGGCGCGCCCGAAGCCGGCCTCGAACGGCTCCAGCCAGGCCAGCAACCGACGGAGCCACGCGGTCGCGGTGTGATCGAGCACCGCACGGCAGCGTATCGAACTCGCGGAATTTGTACAATGCCCTCAAAAGTGATCGCTCTCGAATCCACTCGGCAATTCGTCAATCTGACAAAGCAGTACTAGGCAACCGTGGACGCCTGGCGCCGATGGGCAAGCGTGAGCCACTCGGTCAGCTGCCGGGCGGCCTCATCCGGAGTAGGCCCGTAAAACGGCATCATGGCCGTCGGGACCCCTGGCGAGCGCAGCAACTGAGCGCGCCAACGGTTGCTGACGGGCATGACCTCGATGAGGTAGGCGCGCCCGCCGATAGTTTCTTCGAAGCGGTGAACGGTCAAGATCTGATACTAAATACAAGAGGGGGGGAACGCGGTCGATCTTACGCCTCGGTGGCCGCAGATCAAGCGAAGCGCCACGCGAAGGCAGTCTCCACGCGGTCCGCGACTTGAATCGTCCTCCAGAAAATAAATTTCACGTGGCGGCTTCTCAACAGTTTTTGCACGCGTCATCAACACCTTTTCCACAACCCGGATGCGGCAAGGCGTACTACAGGCCGACGCGAGGTTACAATGAGGCAACGAGCAGGGTATCTGTGATTACGAAAATCGGTGTGTTCGCATTGTGTTGCCTTGTGGCGCCCGGCATCGGCGTGGCGGCCGCGGACGATCTGCTGCTCCGTCTGTTCCTCACGGATGGCGACAGCGTCGTCAGCTACGGCGAATTCGCGCGCCTTGACGATCGCGTCGTTTTTTCGATGGTGACAGGGGGCGATACGGCGCCCCGCCTGCATGCCGCGACACTGCCTGCGAGTGCCATCGACTGGGCGCGCACCGATCGGCATGCCGCCTCCACCCGGTATCAGCGGTACGTACAGACGCGCGCCGAGGAAGACTTCCAGCTCCTGAGCGATAGAGTCGCCGGCCTGCTCAGCGAAGTGTTGTCGAGTACCGACCGAACGCGGGCGATTGAAGTCGCACGGCAGGCCCGGGCGACGCTGGCGGAGTGGCCCCGGGAGCATTACGGGTATCGACAGCGGGATGTGCGGGAGATCCTTTCGTTTCTCGACGAAGTTGTTTCCGACCTGCGCGCAGCCGCCGGAATGATGTCGTTCGAGGTGGCGTTCGTGGCGACGGCGCCCGATGTCGTTCTGGAGCCGCTGGCGACCATGCCGTCTCGGCGCGAGCAGATCGACCAGGTATTTCGCGTAGCGTCGCTGACCGAGCGGCCCTCCGAGCGCGTGGCCCTCCTCCAGACGGCGCTCGTGCTACTGGACGAGGCGGGTGCCGCGATTCTGTCGACGGACGCCGCCACGTTGCGGCGGTTCGCCGAAACAGAGATTCGGGAGGAGCAGGCCATCGACGTCAAGTACCGCAACTTGGCCCGCCGGCTGATGGCGGACGCGACCCGCGGGGCCGAACGTGCGCGAATCGGTGATGTCCAGCGCGTTCTCGTCCGGATTCCTCGTGAGGACGCGCGTCTTGGCCGCCGACGGCCGGAGATGGTTCATGCCCTCCGTGCGTCGGTCCAGGCCCAGCTGGACGCCGCGCGGCGGTTGCGTCTGCTGCAGGATCAATGGGAGATCCGGCGTTCGCTGTACCGCGAATATCAGCGCTCCGTGGGGAGGCAATGGCTCCAGCTCGTGAAATCACGGGCGGCGCTTGAAGCGATCCGTAGCCTGGATGGCACGACACCGAATGCACTCCTGAAGCTTCAGGCGAGGTTGCGTGGCGGCGCCGAGCAGCTGGCTCGTATCCAACCCGTGGTAGATCTGCGGGTCGCGCACGACCTTCTCGTGGGTGCGTGGCGATTCGCGGAGAGTGCCGTGAACGGCAGATACGAGGCGGCGCGCGTCGCCAGCGACGCGACGGCCTGGGAGGCCTCGTCCGCCGCCGCCGGCGCTTTATTGCTGTTCTCGCGCGCCCAGCGGGAGATTCGCGAGTTGCTCGAGCCCCCAGAACTGCAGTGATTTCACCTCGCACGACCCGGCTCGTGCGAGTTCCCGACCTTCATACGTTCCGCCACGTCACCGTAGACCTCGCCTGCGGCGGGACGCCAGTCGAGGCCCGCAACCGGCTGGTTGTGGTGCCGACCCGTGCGGCGGCGGCCTATCTCCTGCGGTCGATCGAGAGCCGACTCCTCGCGCCAGATGCCGCCCTCGTGTTGCCCGACCTGATCACGCCAGGAGAGTTGGCTCCGCGCCTGGGAGAGCGGCTGCCCGAGCACCCTGAGCTGCTGACGGATACCGAACGTGAAGTGCTGGCGGGTGTGGCGTGCCGGGCGGCTATCGAAGCGGGAAACGAGCCCCCGTTTCGCCTGCGCCCGGGCCTCATCGCCGAGATTGTACTGTTTTACGACGCTCTTCAGCGAAACCTGAAGAGCGTCGATACCTTCGCGCGCCTCGCGCTTGGCGCGCTCGAACCGGGCGCGGCCGAGGACCGCGGCGCCGAACGCCTCGTCCGGCAGACCCGCTTTCTGGCGGACGCGTTCCGGCGTTTCGAGCGTCTTATGGAGACGACGGACCGCATTGACGACCACGCACTTCGGCGGCGACTGATCGGTGAACCGGCGCCCGATCCCTGGCGGCACGTCGTGCTGGCGGGTGGCGATGACGCGGCCGACCGTCAGGGCCTGTGTCCGGCGGACTGGGACCTGCTGACGCGGGTACCTGGCCTCGAACGCATCGATATCGTGGCAACAGATGCCATGGTGGCCGGCGCCTTCCGCGAACGGATTCGCCAGCGGCTGCCAGGCATCGAGGAGACGCGCGTCCCACCCGATCACGGGCGGCCGCCACCGGTGCTGCTCGTCTCCCCGGGCGGTGCGCTGACACACACGGCACGCGACCGCGAGGAGGAAATCGCAGGCTTCGCCCGCTGGGTACGGCGGGAGATGCGAAATACGAACGCTGGCGCTATCTCAGGGGTAGATCGGATGGCATTGGTCGTCCGCCGCCCGCTGCCGTACGTCTACCTGGCGCGGGAGGTGCTCAGGTCTGCAGGTATTCCGTCACAGATGTTCGACGCACTGCCGCTCGCGTCCGAACCCTACGCGGCCGTCCTGGACCTTGTGATCGGATTCATCAGTGGCAATTGTGGACGGGATCCGGTGGTCGCCCTGCTGCGCTCTCCACATTTCCGGTTCGGTCCCAATACTGGCCCCAGTGCTGGTCCCAGTGCTGGTCCCGACGCCGCGCCGCCGCTCACGCCCCGCGAAGTTACCGCGCTCGACCGCGCCCTCAGCGACGCAGGCTACCTGGGGGGTATCGACGCGCTGGAGCGCCTGGTCGCGACGTGGCGCGAGGCGAAATCAGGCTCGCAGGCCCAGAAAGCCCTGCGGGCTGCCGAAATGGTGGTCGATGCGGCGCGCCAGCTCGCGCCACTGTGGTCGGCAGCGCCGTGCGCCGAGCAGCTCGGCAGTCTGCTGGCGTTTCTCCGGCGCCACGAACGCCTCCCGCGACCGGAAGACCCGCTCCGGCCGCGGCTGTTGCGGGGCCGTGCGGCGGTGCTCGATGCGCTGACGAGCCTCGGCGACGCGTATGCGCGGTTCGATCCGCTCGCGGTCGAGTTCGATGCCGTGGCTGCGGTCATAAGGCGGTGGATCGAAGCCCACACGTTCGCCCCGCGTACCGGGGAGGACGGGGTTCACCTAGTCGATGCCGAGAGCGCTCGGTTCGGAGACTTCGAGGGCGTCCAGCTTGCGGGGCTCGTCGACGGCGAGTGGCCGGACACCCCTCGCCGGAACATCTTCTACCCGCCCGCGCTCCTTCGTGAGTTGGGCTGGCCTGCCGAGTCCGATCGGCTCGACGGAGTCCGGGCCTCGTTCAGCGATCTCCTGCGGCTGCCATCCTCGCGGCTTGTCGTGTCGACGTTCACGCTCGAAGACGACGCGATCGTGGCTGCGTCGCCGCTGGTTGACGCGTTGCCGACGGCGGGACTCGAGTTGTTCGAGGACGTTGTCCCAGAGGTACGGATCTTCGACTACGAGGCGCTCGGACTTGATCCCGTTGAGACCAGCCATTTGGGTTCCGTCGCGCACGCCGCCGCGGCGCGGCGTACCGAGGCGGTTGGCAGACGTCGAGCCGGGCAGACGAGCGGACACGCCATGCCGGCCTACTCCCTCAGTGCCCTGGAACGTTACCAGGACTGCCCCTTCAAGTTCTTTGCCGCAAATGTCTTGAAGCTCGAGGAACCGCCCGAGGACGAGCCGATGCTCTCGCCGCGGGCGCGAGGCAGGTTCGTGCACGAGGTCTTCCAGCGCTTTTTCGAAGCATGGAACGCCCGCGGCCATGGCACGATCACGGTCGATCACGTGGACGAAGCGCGCGCGCTGTTCCAGGACGTCGCAGGCCCCTTGCTCGCGCGTTTCTCGGAGGCAGAGGCGTCGCTGGAGCGCGCCCGGCTGTTCGGTACGGCCGTGTCGATTGGGATCGTCGATGTGCTCATCGGACTCGAGGCGTCGCGGCCAGCCCCGATCCGCGAGCGGTGGCTCGAGTACCGCCTGGAGGGGGAGTTCTCTCTGGGGGTGCCCGGTGGGCGGCGGGTCCCGTTGAAGGGCGTGGCCGACAGGGTCGACCTGCTGGAGGGCGACCGGCTCCGCGTCATCGATTACAAGACTGGTTATCCACCTCACCCGAAGCGTGCCCTGCAGGCGCCCATCTACGCGCTGTGCGCGCAGGAGCGCCTGGCCGAACGCGATGGACGCGTCTGGCACATCGACGAAGCGGCGTATGTCGCGTTTGCCGGGAAGCGGTCGCTGGTGCCGGTTGTCAGGCCCGGTGCCTCCGATACGGGCGACGTCCTCGAGAGAGCCCGCACACGCCTGATGGAGGTCGTCGACGGCATTGGGCGAGGCGAGTTTCCACCGAGGCCGCACGAGTTGAGGATCTGCAGTTACTGCGCGTACCCATCGGTCTGCCGAAAGGACTACGTTGGGGACCAGTAGCGCGAAACTGCCATTCGGCGCTTCGGACGACAGCAGCGAGGCGCGGGTCAGCGCTCCCGACGGTGCCGGCCCCGAAGGTGCTGGCCTCGATGGAGCCGGTTTCGATAGTGCGGCCCGCGTCCGCGCCGTGGATCCTCGCTTCAACGTGGCGCTGGAGGCCTCGGCCGGTACCGGGAAGACCCGCGTCCTGGTCGAACGCTACATCAACCTACTGCACGCGGGCGTGGACCCGTCGAATATTCTCGCGATCACCTTCACCCGCAAGGCTGCCGCGGAAATGCGCGACCGCATCATGGCGACGCTCAGGGTGGCTGCCGAGCGTGGCGAGCTTCCGCCTGCGCGCTGGCGGGAACTGCGCGACCGTACCGCTGACATCGCGATCGGCACGATCGATGCTTTCTGTCTCGCGCTGCTGCGCGAGTTCCCCCTCGAGGCCGACCTCGATCCCGCCTTTTCAGTCGCCGATGACACCGAGCTCCCGCGGCTGGTCGACGAAGCGCTCGATCGCGCTCTTCGCATCTGCCGCGCAGTGGCCCGAGACGACGATAACGTTGCGCTCGCCTTTTCTCAGCTTGGCGAACGGCGCGTTCGCGCGGGGCTGGCGAGCCTATTGAATCGGCGGATCGTGGCACCAGACATTCTGACGAAGTATCTCGTCGCCACCCGGGCCGTTGACCTCGACGTGGCGACCGTCAGCCGGCGCGCCGGCGCGGCGCTGATCGCCCTCTGTGAGTCGATGCACGGCGGCCTCGATCGCTTTCTGGAATCAGGGCCGCCCAAGCCCGCGTTCCTGCTCCTGGCCCGGAGCCTCCGCCAGTTACGCGAGGCGGTCGACGGCGATGCGGTGCTCGATCCGGCCGTCGTACAGGCGGTGTTCACGCGGGCGAGCGAACACTTTCTGACCCAGGACGGGGACCCTCGTGTCAGGTCGCCCTATCCGAAGGCGGCGTTTGCCGCTGAAGCCGACTGGCGCGTCCACAGGGACCTGGTGGTGAGCCACGCCGAGGCCGTCGCGCAGGTGTTGGCGGCCTTCCGTCGTGACCTGAACGTGCTCGTGTCGCGTGGAATCTGGCGGATGTTCCGCGTCGCCGAAGCCGAGTACCGGCAGACGCTCGATGCCCATGCCGCGCTCGACTTCTCCGATTTGCTGCTGCGCGCGCTCGATCTGCTGCGGCGGATGGACGACTTCGCGCAAAGTCGGTACAGGCTCGAATCCCGCTACCATCACGTGCTCGTTGACGAATTCCAAGACACCAGTCGGGCGCAGTGGGAGCTGGTGTCGCTGCTCATCCAGTCCTGGGGTGAAGGCGCGGGCCTTGCGCACACGGGTCCGCTCCAACCTTCGATCTTTATCGTCGGGGACCGGAAACAGTCGATTTACAGCTTTCGGGACGCGGACGTGTCGGTGTTGCGCGAGGCGGCGCGGCACCTTGACGGACTCCGCCCCGATGGTGATGTCCGGCGCACGATCTCGCGCAGTTTTCGGGCAGTGGCGCCTCTGCTGGCATTCATCAACGATGTCTGTCATGACATCGACAAGGCGCCGGGCCGCCCTGACGGGTTCGAGTACGAGGACGCAGACCGCTTCCCAGGCGACGGCGAACCCGCCGCGGGTGCCGCCGTGGGTGCTGATGAGGCGCTCGGTATGGTGGTCGGCGAGACGCCGGAGGCCTGCGCGGAGATCACCGCCTCGGAAATCGCGCGGCTCCTGTCGGCGGGCACCACGGTGCGGGACCGTGACACCGGCGTTGCCCGCGCCGTCCGCGCAGGTGATGTCGGCATCCTGTTTCGGACCCGCGAAAGCCACCGGGAATTTGAAGCGGCGCTCGCGCGGTTGAACATCCGCTCATACGTATACAAGGGGCTGGGTTTCTTCGACGCAGACGAGATCAAGGACGTACTGGCGCTCGTCGCGTACCTGGCAGACCCCGTGTCGGATCTGTGCTCCGCGGCGCTGATGCGGTCGCGGTTGTTCGGGATGTCCGATGAAGCGCTTCGCCTCCTTGCCCCGAATCTGTCGGGAGCGCTACGTGCTGACACCCCCCCGCCGGCCCTGGCGAGGCTCGATCCCGACGACCACCGCGTGCTTGCGGAGGCGCGGCATGCGACGAGAAGGTGGCTCGGCCTGGTCGATCGCATGCCGGCGGCGGAACTGGTCGACCTGATCCTCAGCGAGTCGGCCTACGCGTTCGAGCTCCGTGGACCCAGGTTCGACCAGGCGCGGGAGAATCTCAAGAAGATCCGCTCGCTCATGCGGCGCACTCAGAACCGCGGCTACGGGACGCTCGCGCGCATGGCCGCGCACCTTGGTCGCCTCGCCGTCGGGGACGAGGCCAATGCGGCGATTGACGCGCTCGACGCGGTGAACCTCATGACGGTCCATGCGGCCAAGGGGCTCGAGTTTCCGATTGTCTTTGTCGTCAATCTGGCTCGCGGTACGGGCGGCAGGCGCGACCCGGTCCGCCTGTCGGCCGACCGGTCGGGGCAGGGCGGCTCGGTGGCCGTCGGCGACTTCCAGTCGGACGCGGATGACGACAACGCGATGAAGGAACGTGAAGAAACCAAGCGGCTGCTCTACGTCGCGCTGTCGCGAGCCCGTGATCGGCTGTATCTCGGCACGGTGCTCAAGGATGGGCGCATCCTGCCGGCGCGGGGGAGCCTCGCCGAGGTGCTGCCGTCATCGCTGCTCGGCCAGTTCGCGCCAGCTGCTGGCGGCATCGACTGGCGCGCGTCCTCAGGGCGCGCCCATCGCTTCCGTGTGTGTTCGGGCGCGGTATCTCAGGACTCACCCCCTGGTGAGCCTGGCGAGGGTCTCGACCCCGCCGTCGCAGAGCCGTTACTGGACCATCGCACGGACGATTTCTCGTCGCTGGCCGACGCACCGCTAGTAAACAGAGTGCTAGCTGACACAACGCTAGCCAACACAGCGCCGACGCCACGAACCGTGGCGTCCGTCGTCGCCGAGGCCGGAGGGCGTGCCGGTCGTCAGCTTCTCGCGGCTGAGCATGGTCAGTCTGACCGCATTGTGGGGACTCTCGTCCACCGGATGCTCCAGCGTTTCGGGTTCGACCTTGCGGGTGGCAAGACGGTGACACGCCAGGCGGCACTACGGATCCTGCGGCCGGAAGAAGCGGTGGCCGCGTCCGCGGAGCGAACGGCCGCGGAATTGGCCGATGCCGCCGTGGATGTCTATCGGTCGATTTGCGGACGGCCCGACGTTCGTGCGCTGTACGCCGCTGGCGCTCGACTTCATGAGGTGCCGTTCACGATGCGTCTTGACGGAGTGGTGCTGCGTGGCACGATCGATTGCCTCGTGCGCACCGCCTCGAACCGGATGACGGTCCTCGAGTTCAAGACCGGCCGGCCGCGCGACGATCACCGCGTCCAGCTGGACCTCTATCGCCGAGCCGCCGAGCGCCTGTTTCCAGGCCTGTCAGTCGATGCGCATCTCGTATATCCTGGCGAGCCGGCGTCCCCCGGAGGGCGGCGGGATCGCTCCGCACGATAGGCTCTCGACGGTTCTCGACGGGCGCCGCTCCGGAGTCCCTCCGGCCGACGCAGGACGAGCCGAATCATGGTCGGGGACCTCCAATAGGCCTGGCAAGGCCACCGAATGTGCTCCTCTTCCCCTGATTTTGTGCAATAGAGCATCAAAAAGCCCCGCCCTAGACGACTTCTGCATTGCGCCGTCCGGAATCCATCCCCTACAATCGAACGGTCAGGACTTATCTAAGGCGTTCATTGGGGAGTAGCTATTGACGGCAGAACAGGAGACGCGCGTGGGGCTGACCTGCTTGAGCTGCGGGAACGACCAGAATTTTCTCGTGAAGACGCTCCAAATGCACGTCGTGCATCTGGACGACTCAAGGGTCGAGGTCTCCGAAGAGGGCCGGCCGGCGGTGCTCGAAGTCTTGTGTGACGAGTGCGAGAACCCGTTGAAGCTCGAAGACATGGACGAAGGCATTCGCAAGGAACTGCTGCTGACGCTTGGCGCTCGCTAGCGTCATCCACGCAGACTGTTCACTCCTCCGCTTCCTCCAACTCATCGCCCTCGGGGGTCAATATCGCCGTGAAACGGCGGCCGGCGGGACCATTGACTTCTCCGCGTGCCGCTCCTATGGTAACGACTGCTCATGGGTGGCAATACCTTTCGTCCGTTCGGCGCCGGATCTGTGGCCATCGTCGGCGGTACCCACAGTCGTCCGGAGGCTAGTTGCTTCGCGGATGAGGTCGTCGTCGATTTTCCATCGGTGGCACCCGCCGTCGATCGCATGCGGAGCGCGTTTCTCGTTGACGAGCGGGCTGCCGCGCTGAGCGCGGCGATCCGACTGTCGCGGCGCGAGGCTCGCGACGGCGCCATGGTGCCGCTCGAGGTGTCCGTGCGCTGCACGTGTCACGACTGCGGCGGCCGCGGCGAAACGTGGACCGAGCCCTGCGTCCGGTGCCAGGGCCGCGGCATCGAGGTTCGGCGTCATCGGCTGCAGGTCGCGGTCCCCGCCGGTGTCCTCGACGGCACCTGCTTCAAGTTCACCGTCACTCCCCGCCACGACCTGCCCACCCGCGTCGAGCTTCGCGTCCTCGTCGCGTAGGTCGAGTCTACCGGCGTGTCACACTCCGAGAACGAGATAAGATAAATAACTTGTCGATGGCTGCCATACCTGATCGTGATGCCGTTCTTGGCGCGCTCAAAGTCGTGGTCGATCCCGACCTGCGGCGGGATATCGTCTCGCTTGGCTTCGTCAAGAATGTGGCGATCGACGAGGGACGGGTCTCTTTCACGATCGAGCTCACGACGCCGGCGTGTCCGGTCAAGGACCAGCTGCGCGACCAGGCGGCCGCCGCTGTTCGCGGACTGCCCGGTGTCGCCGATGTCGAGGTCCAGATGACCGCGAGCGTGCGATCGGTGTCCGCACCCGAGACCGGACGCACCCCGCTGCCGGGCGTGAAGAACGTAATTGCTGTCGGCGCTGGAAAGGGTGGGGTTGGCAAGACGACCGTGGCGGTGAACCTGGCGCTGGCGCTGGCCCGATGCGGCAGCCGCGTGGGCATTCTCGACGGAGACATGTACGGGCCCAACGTGCCGATCATGCTGGGCCTGCAGACGCAGCTGACGACCGACGGGAAACGGATCGTGCCGGCGGAGAAGTACGGGGTCCAGGTCGTGTCGATGGGCTTCCTGACAGAGGAGGACGCTGCGGTCATCTGGCGCGGCCCGATGCTGCACGGCGCCGTTCAGCAGTTCTTTCGCGACGTGGCGTGGAAAGACCTGGACTACCTGATTGTCGACATGCCGCCCGGCACCGGAGACGTGGCGTTGAGCCTCAGCCAGACGGTGCCGGTCGCCGGCGCCATCCTGGTCACGACGCCCCAGCAGGTATCGCTGGCCGACACGCGGCGCGCGATCCGGATGTATCAGAAGCTGAACATCCAGCCCATTGGACTCGTCGAGAACATGAGTTACTACGCCTGCCAGAATTGCCACCACGAGGCAGACATCTTCGGGCACGGGGGAGGCGAGGCGCTCGCCACGGCGATGGAGATCCCTTTCCTCGGGCGGTTGCCGGTGTATCAGCCGATTCGGGAGGGGAGCGACGCCGGCGTGCCGCTGATCGTCAGCGAACCGGAGTCGCCGGCCGGTCGTGCGTTCGTGACAGCGGCCGAGCGGACGGCGGCCCAGGTCTCGATTGCGGCCCACAAGGTGGCCGAGGCGAACAAAGGCAAGATCCCCCTCACGGTCGTGCGCTAGCCGCGTCCGGTAGCCGCCGACGGCAGGAGTCGGCGGAACGCGCGGGTCATTTCGACACGTAGCGTGCCCGCTTCGGGAATTAGGTAGCAGGCGGCGATGCCTCGGGTCTCGGCCCACCGCAGACCTTCCTTCGGTCCCTTCACGTACAACGCCGTCGAGAGTGCGTCGGCCGCAATGCCACGTTGATGCCACACGGTAACCGAGCCGTCAAACGTGGCGGGGCGGCCCGTTCGTGGGTCGAGCACGTGTCCGACCCGCACCCCGTCCACAACAAGGTCCCGTTCCGAGCCGGCGCTCGTCGAGAGGGAGCCCGTCGCCATCTCCACCTGCAGGACAGGGCGCTCGCGCTCGCGCGGATCCGCGACCCGTATTGACCATGCGCCCTCCCGCGGCACCCGGCCTCCGACTGCAATCTGGCCGCCGATGTCGATCATCCACGGATCGTCGCCGAGTACCGCCGCCACTCGATCCAGCGCCTCGCCCTTGCCAAAGGCTCCCACGTCAATCGCGACGTCGGCGCGCCTGGTCAGCGTGCAGCGGCCCCGGTCGAATGCGAGCAGCGCCATCCCCGACGACGCCAGCACCCGCGGGCGGGCCTCCGGTACGGGAACGGCTCCTTCGCCGTGGATGTCCCACGCGGCGAGGAGTTGCCCAATGGCGGGATCGAAAGCCCCACCGGTTGCACGGTGCCATTCCCACACGTCCCTGAACATGCGACAGAGGCGCGGCGTCGCCGTCCAGGGTTCGCCCACGGGGTGCCGGTTGAGGGCCGAAATCCGGCTCGACGGGCGCCAGGTGCTGAGTTCCTCTTCGGCGTCCTCTATCACCGCCAGCGCCGACTCGAGGGTCGCGAGACCGCCGTCACGGGTCGCGGCATATATCGACAACTGTGCACGGGTCCCCATCAGGTAGACGTCGCGCGACACGAGGACACTTGAGGCGCTCCGGGCCGAGAGCACAGCGCAGCCCATCAGAACGGGCAGTGCAACTGCCTTCAGCGCAGCTCGGTTCATGCCACCTCGCGGATGGCAGCGAGAGAACGGACGCGGGCGAGCCTGGCAGTGATCACGAGATGTGCTGCGTAGACGACGGAGAAGACGGCGCCGCTCGCTACGTGAACGACGACCAGGGCCTGCAGCCATCCTTCGCTGGCCGAGACCTGGAGCAGGTATCCGGAGACGACCATCGTCGCGAAGGTGCCGAGCGAGACAAAGCCGGATCGCCGGTTCGGGAGGCCCGTCGCACTCAGCTTTTTCATGATGTGCGAGTTGAAGACAATCCCGAAGATGAGGATGAAGGCCGGCGACGCCACAACGTGCAGGCCCAGCATCGACGTCTGCCAGGGGTGATTGACGACCGCGAAGGGGTCGTCAATCTGCAGAGCGTATTTCATCCACAGGTAGGCAAACCCGGTGGCGGCGACCGCCAGCGACAGCGCGTTGAACGTCCACCGCTCCCAGCGCTTCATCGCCCGCCTCCGGCACTCCGCAGGATCTCGTCGATGGCGAGCACGCGCCGAACGGCGCTGTTGGCGGCCCGGGCCGTGAGCGTGGCCCCCGCAATCGGTCGGATGGCGCGGTCGATCGCGAGGGCGTCATCAAGCACGCGCCCGCGGTACTGCTCCAGCCACGGCTCTGGTGCCCGGAATTCCGGGGGTTCAAGGAACGCAGTCACATCGATGCGCACCACGCGGCCCTGCGCGTCCAGGGAGATCAGCAGGCTCTCCCTCTTGGTCCGGACGGTGTGAGTATCCACGTAGGCACGGCCGATGATCTGCCCACTGCGTGTGGCGAGATACCGGGCCACGATGGCAGACGCCGGGTCGGTTCCGGCGCGTGTCGCGACCTGCGTCACCTGTGCCGGTGTGAGGAACAGCTGCTCCGCGCGGATATCCGCGCCACCGTAAACCGCCGCCAGCGCCTCCTCGCGGCTGAGACCCTGGGCGGCAGCAAGCCCAAGGCCCAACGCCCAAAGCCCAAGGCCCAACGCCCAAAGCCGAACGCCCGAAGCTCTTCTCATGGCTAGAAGGCGTACCCGAGGTTCACGTTGAACTGATTGCGGCCGGTCCCCGCCTCGTTGGCGATCCACTGGTAATCGGTCTTGAGCGCCACGTTCGGGATCGGCTTCAACTCGACCCCCAGCGTCTTGAGGACGAGGTCGCGCGAGAGGTCGCGAACGAAGCCTCCCGGGACGCGGTGCTGCGTGTCGACCTGCTCGTACCGCACGTAGGGCGTGAGCGCAAGCCGCGTTGTGAACTGCGAGAGGACGTCATAGCCCGCCTGGAGGTACCCGCCCTGCATCGTGTCGGCGATGGGGGAGCCAGCAGGGAGACCGAGCGCGCGGCTCGCTCGCCCGGCCTGGTCGACCGATGCCTGCGCAAACAGCGCGCGCAGGTCGAAGCCGCGCACCTGCGCCAGTCCATGCACTTCGACCACCGTGGTTCCCATGTCGAGCCGGGTGCCATCGACCACGACCTGCTCCTGGCCGGAACCACCGCTGTACAGCCCCAGTCCGGCCAGGATGCCTGGAACCGGCGTGATGTCCAGGCGCCCAGAGAACGCAAGATTCGCCGCGAGCGCCTTGCCTCCCTTCTGGCGGCCCCCGCGGAGCCCCGCCGACGAAAACCCGGCGCCCCTCAGTCCGTTCGTCACGTAGGCTCTAAAATTGACGATTCCGGCGGACCCAAGGATGCCGGCACCGTTCTCCCGCCACGTGCTCGGGAGGATCCGTTGCTCCGTTTCCGGGCGGCGGGCGCCTGTGAAGACGGTCGGCTCGTGGAACTCGTTCACCAGACCGAGCGGCAGCAGGATCATTCCGCCGCGCAGTGTCAGGTTGTCGCTCGCCAGGTAGTCGACGTAGGCGAACTCGACCGAGATCTCGTTGGCGTGTTCAATCTCGATCTCCGAGTTGAACAGGAACTTGTCGTTGAACCGGTAGCCCGCGTACAGGATCGCGCGCAGGAAGTCGAGCCGCGTGGTCGGCGCGCGTCCGACGCCTGATTCGTTCTCGCTGTTGAAATTCTCAAGCAACATCTCGCCGTAGCCAGCGAACGACACGCCCTCCGACGCCCGACGATACGTGGCGGCGGCCGATGGGGCCAGGCCGAGGCTCTGGCGACGCTCGTCGGTGAGTTCCACCTGAGGGGATTCGCCGCTTCGAAGTCGTTCCAGCTCGGCGGCGAGGAGGTCGATGCGGCGGCGAAGCTCCTCGATCTGAGCCGCGTCCGGGGCGCCAGCCTGCTCGACGGGGGTCGTCGCGTCGGGTCCCGAATCGGGTTCGACGGTGGCCTGCTGGGCGGCTGTGGGGAGCGCGGACAGAGCGAACAGGCATACGTTTGCGGCGACGACGGTCGAACGGAGGCTCATTGCGCTAGCAACCTTGCGAACTTAATGAGACTGAGTCTCACTTTCATTTACAAGTCTATATCCGACGACTTTGGTCGGTCAAGGGGGGTTGGTCGGTAAGGGTAGGATGCTCGGCGTGGACTCCCTCACGCTCCCTTTCACGAAACGAACGCTCGCCAACGGCCTTGACGTCATCGTCCACGAAGACCATCACGTCCCGATCGTCGCCGTGAACATCTGGTATCACGTCGGGTCGAAGGACGAGCAACTCGGCCGGACCGGCTTCGCCCACCTCTTTGAACACCTCATGTTCGAGGGGTCCGAGCACCACAATGCCGGCTTTTTCCAGCCACTGCAGCAGGCGGGTGGGGTCCTCAACGGATCGACCAACACCGATCGCACGAACTACTGGGAGGTGGTGCCGACGAGCGCCGTCGACCTGGCGCTGTGGATGGAGTCGGATCGCATGGGCTTCCTACTGCCGGCGGTCACGCCCGAGCGCTTCGAGACCCAGCGCGACGTCGTCCTGAACGAGCGGCGGCAGAATTACGAGAATCGACCTTACGGCTTCGCGTTGATGGCGATGACAGCCGCCCTGTTTCCGGAGGATCATCCCTACCACTGGCTCACGATCGGGTCCTCCGACGACATCCGCGCCATGCGCCTGGAAGACGTGCAGGCGTTCTTCCGCACCTACTATCACCCCGCCAACGCGTCGCTGACCCTAGCCGGCGACATCGGGACCGAGCGGGCGTTCGATCTGGCCGATCGGTATTTCGGAGAATTGCCGCCCGGCCCGCGTCCCGTACCGGTGCGCCGTACCGCCGACCTCGCCGACGAGGTGCGGCTTGTGCTCGAAGACCGTGTCGAGATGCCGCGGGTCTACATGGCGTGGCTGTCGCCCGCCATGTTCGACGAGGGTGATGCGGAGCTGGATCTGCTCGGGGATCTGCTCGCCAATGGCAAGACCTCGCGCCTCTATCGCACGCTGGTGTACGAGCGCCGCGTCGCGCTCGACGTGTCGGCACACCAGAGCTCGCAGGAGCTCGCCGGATTCTTTCTCCTGGTGGCCACCGCTGCACCAGGAGGGTCCCTGACCGACATCGCGGCGATCATCGACCAGGAGTTGCAGCGGCTGATCGAGGCAGGGCCGTCGGAGAGCGAAATGGAACGCGCCCGCGCGCAGGTCGAAGCGCATTTCATGTACCGTCTTCAGACGGTGGGCGGGTTCGGCGGCAAGTCCGACCAGTTGAACGCCTATAACGTGCTCCTCGGCGACCCGGGGTTCTTTCCCGCCGATCTGTCACGCTACCGCGAGGCCATGACGGCCGGCGTGCGTGACGCGACAGCTCGCTTCCTTGGATTCGATCGGCGCGTGATCCTCAGCGCCGTGCCGAGGGGGCAGCGCGAGCTGGCGCTTTCAGGCTCGAAGCCGGTGTCGGTCTCTTGACGCGCGCGGATCGCTCGCGTCTGCCTGACGTTGGGCCCGACCCGGCGTTCAGATTCCCCCGCTTCGCCAGACACACGCTCCACAACGGGTTGCAGGTGCGGACGGTCGAGCACCATACCGTGCCCGTTGTCACCATGGTTGTGCAGGTCGACGGCGGAGCGGTGGCGGATCCACCCGGCCGAGAAGGGCTCGCGGCGATCACCGCCGACATGGTCGACGAGGGCACCGGCTCTCTGAGCGCGATCGAGGTCTCGGAAGGCTTTGCCCGGATCGGCGCGGAGTACGACGTTGACGCCGGCGCCGATGCCACGCACTTCTCCCTGACGACCCTCTCGCGTTTCGCGGATCGCGGCGCGGCTCTCCTGGCAGACATTCTGGTTCGGCCAAGCCTGCGTGCCAGTGACCTCGACCGCGTCCGGCAGATGCGCCTCGACCGTCTCCGGCAGTTGAAGGATCTCCCTTCCGCCGTGGCTGAGCGCGCCTTCCGGCGGCTCATGTACGGCGAGCATCCCTACGGGCATCTGCCGATAGGCAATGCCCTGGCCCTTGGCGCCCTGGCGCTCGAGGACGTGGCAGCCTTTCACGCCGCCCGGTTCCGCCCCTCGCGCGCGACGATCACGGTCGCCGGGCCACTGTCGCATGGTGGGCTCCTGCGGCTGGCGGACGAGGCCTTCTCGGCGTGGTCGGAGGCCTCGACCCCAATCGATGTGCCGGAGCCCCCCGAAGTCGGATCGCCGGGCGACCCGACGAGCCAGCACCGGTCGGGCGATTCGCCCGGGGGGCGGACCGCCCCCGAGACCGTATTGTCGACCCGCCTGGCTGTCGTGCCGCGCGACGGCGCGCCGCAGTCGCAACTGCGGATCGGGCACCTCTCGGCCCGGCGGAATACGCCGGACTACCCGGCGCTGCTCGTGATGAACGCCGTGCTCGGCGGGCAGTTCGTCAGCCGGATCAATCTGAAGCTGCGGGAAGAGAAGGGATACACCTACGGCGCGCGCAGCGGGTTCGACTGGCGCCGCGGGATCGCGCCGTTCTCGCTGCAGGCCAGTGTCCACACCGCGTCGACCGCAGACGCGATCAGCGACTGTCTGGCCGAACTCGACGGCATCAGGGGTTCGCGTCCACCTTCCGACCGCGAGATGTCGCTCGCCAAGGCCTCGCTCACGCGCGGGTATCCACGTGGCTTCGAGACGGCACAGCAGGTGGCGCGGTCCGTCGCGCATCTCGCGTTGTTCGGGCTTCCTGATACCTACTTCGAGGAGTTCGTCCCACGAGTGCACGCGGTCGAGGCGGCAGACGTCATCCAGGTGGCCGAGCGATACCTCGATCCCGCGCGGGCGGTCACGCTTATCGTCGGAGACTACGAGGCTGTCGCGGAGTCGTTGCGGCCGCTTGGCCTCGGCGAGCCGCAGTTGCTACCGTCCGACGTCTGATATTGCCAGAACCGGTTTCACACCTCCAGGCGGGTCCTGGCCGCGGACAGCGCCATTCGTGCTCGGCGCCAAAAGCACGTGTCACGGGCGTGGCGCCTGCGGCGCCAATGGGGCGCCCCGTCCGCCGCCACCCGCGGCGAGGTTATGAATCAAGAGTGGCTGCCGATGCTCCGTTCCGGCCCGCCACTCAGGATGCTGAGGAAGTCTCCCCATTGCTGGAGTAATCTGCTCAGGATGCGTCCTCGAAACCTCAACAGACGGCAACGCTGCCATCTGTGATCGATCCGGTGCAGCCGGCGCTCCCCACGTGCACGGTCGACGACAAGTACATTGGCGAAGCGGTGCCGTCGGTTCCGGACGTGCACGTCGTGACGGACTCTGACGATATCGCAGTGATCGAGCTCACGGCGGCGGCAACGCGTGGCCGCGGCACCCGCGACGAGCGCCGCATCGACCGGCAGTACCGCATGGCGCTCATCATGTCCGAGGCTGGTCCACATCACCGAGCCTTCTGGCAGCGGACGATCCGCCTGCACGGCGGGCCGATGGACAGCGTCGCGTGGCGCGTCGCCGAAGAGGACGCGTCGCGCTTCGCCCGACGGGTGGAGGCGCTGAGTCGGTGGCCGCGGCTGGCGGGGCTCCTAGTGCATACGATCAGCCTGGCGCGCCGGCGCGCCGAGAAGGCCCACCGACGGCTCCGGCGGGCTCGGAAGCGCGTGCGCCGCGCCGTCGCGATCGCGCGGCATCGAGCCGGCAAGTGGCTGCGCATGCGCGGCTGATCGACGGCATCCGTTCGCGCGCGGCGACATACGAGGCGAGCCGGCCAGCATACGGACCCAACGTTTGACCCTCAGCTGGACAGACAGGGTTGCTCAGCCCTGCGAGGCGTGAAGAAAACGACCCGGCGCTACAGGCTCCGCCGCAAGAACCGCGTCAACACGTATCCGTCAATGAACTTGAAGGGTGCGAATCCCGTGCTGTAGTGGCCGCACGGCAGGACCGCAACCTCGTGCGGTACGTCGCGCTTCCGAAACTCATCAACCAGCATTCTGGACAGATCGACCGGAAACGTCAGGTCGTATCGCGCGTAGACCAGGAGCGTCTGCGCATGGCCGACCCGGTCAAGGTACGAGACGGGGCTGATCGGGCGCCACAGGTGGCGGAGCCGCTCCAGGTCGATATGGCCGTCGAGCCCTTCGCGCACGTGCCGCGTGGAAAGCCCCCGCCAGACGACGTCGGCAAACCAGGGCGACACATGGTTGAGCGCTTCCGCGCGAATACGCGGCTCATGCGCCGTGGTCAACATGGCCAGACAGGAACCGAGGCTCGAGCCGAGAATGCCGATGCGCTCGTAGCCCTGGAGCGCCAGCCAGGCGATCGCCCGCCGCGCGTCGAGCACCGCTTGGCGGCACACCTGAACGGTCCGTGCGATGTTCGAGCTGACGATGTAGTCGGCGCGGGTCAGTTCGGCCGGCATGCGCGCATCATGGTAGGGCAGGCTCATGCGCAGGGCCGACACGCCGAACCGGGCCAGCACGCGTGACAGGCCGATGTGCCCCTCCGGATCGGCATTCCACTGCGGCAGGACGACCACGGCGCGGCCGCGCGGTCCCCGCTCGCCGACGGCGGGCTCGCCCGGCGACGGAAACCATCGGGCCTCGACCGTGTTGTTCTCCGCGTGGGGCGTGACGAGCACGCTCGGAAACCGCAGCGTGCCGGCTTCACCCTGGCGGCGCTCCTCCTGGGGTGCCCGCTCGAACTGATACTCGCGTGTGGGAGGGGCGTCGAAGAACGCCGTGGTGTCGGACATCGCCTCGGCCACCCAGGCGCGGAGGCGCTCCTCCGGGTCGAGGACACCGTGCCCGTTGCCGGCGATCCACTCGAGTCCCCACTCGAATGGCCGCACGACGCGGTCCTTGCTCACCGACGCCAGCCGGTGTTCCCACGCGTGAAACAGGGAGGTGATCATCGGCTCAGCCCAGGCAGGGCTCGACGGCCCGAGCCGCGTCGAGCATCGCCATCGTGCCGTGTCGATGGCCGACAATCTGCGCGCCGACCGGCAGTCCTTCGCTCGTGCTGCCGCAGGGGATCGCGATGGCCGGATGGCCGGTCAGGTTGAAAAGCTGGGTGAGTCGCAGCGTGATGTTGCGAATCGGCTCGTCCGACCCGCCGATGCGAACCGTGGTCGCGCCGATCGTGGGCGCCGGTATCGGCAGCGCCGGCAGCAGCAGGCCGTCGCAGCCGGTGAGCGCCGCGTCCACCTCACGGGTCAGCACTTCCCGTCCGCGCAACGCCCGTACGTAGTCTTCCGCCAGAATGTAGCGGCCCAGTTCGAGCCGCAGCCGCACGTTCGGCGTGTAGTCGTCGGCACGGCTCTCGAGCGTGCTCGCATGGTACGCCGCGGCTTCCGGCAGGACGATGTGGAGGTAGACGGGCACGATATCGTCGGCGTGCGCGACGGCCACATCGTGCAACTCGACGCCCGCCCCCTGCAGGCGCGCGCACGCGCGCTCGAAGCTCGTCGCCACCTCGGGATCGAGCGGCGCCATGAAATAGTCGCGCAACACGCCGAGGCGGAGTCCCCGCGCCTCTGGTGCGCGCTTGCCCAGTGTCGGCGCCGGTGTCGGCATCGGTGTCGGCGCTGCGCCACGGAGCACGTCGTACAGGATCCCCGCGTCCTCGACAGACCGGCATATCGGACCGACGTGGTCCAGCGTACCGCTCAGCGGGACCACGCCGTCGGTCGGAATCTCGCCGACGGTGGGCTTGAGTCCCACGAGGCCGCAGGCCGCCGACGGTATTCGAACGGAGCCGCCCGTGTCGGTGCCAACCGACGCATACGCCATGTCGGCCAGCACCGACACTGCGGATCCGCCCGAGGATCCGCCAGGCGACCGGTTGGGGTCGAGCGGATGCCGCGCGGCGCCGAACGCGGAGTCCTCGTTCGTGGTGCCGAAGGCAAACTCGTGGAGGTTCGTCTTGCCGATGATGATCGCGCCAGCCTCGCGCAGGCGAGCCGCGATCGTCGCGTCCCCGGTCGCCATGTGCCCTCGACGCACGCGCGACGCGGCGCTGGTCGTCGTGCCGCTGAGGTCTATCAGATCCTTCAGCGAGACAGGAACTCCATGCAGTGGTCCGCGATACCGACCGGCGTCCATCTCAGCATCTGCCCGGAGCGCCTGTTCGTGCGCCGCGTCCGCAAGTACGGTGATGAATGCGTTGAGCGACGGATTGCGCTCGGCGATGGCAGCGAGGCAGCGGTTGGTGATCGCCTCGGACGTCACCTCCCGCGAGTACAGCGCCGGCGCCAGCTCCGTAATCGTTCGGGGCTCAGCGGCCATCCGGGCTCTTGGGGTCGTCGAACGTGCCGGCGGCGTCGAGGTTCCAGTCGGCGGCTCTCAGCGCCGCCGTGGAACGTGCGAGCGCCTCCAGTAGCGGCCGCAGGGCCGGCAACCCTCGATGCTCCGCGTCCCGCGCGGCATTCTCAAACCAGACAGTGATTCTCACAGCACTACGATTCCGACGGCACTACGATTCCGACGGCACTACGATTCCGACGGCACTACGATTCCGACGGCACTACGATTCTCACGGCGCTATGATTCTCGCAGCACTGCCGACCCGTATTGTAAGCTGGCGATCGTGAGGCAGACGAAGATCATCGCCACGGTCGGCCCGGCGACGAGCAGCGAGGCGGCCATCGACGAACTGGTCGCCGCCGGCGTCGACGTGTTCCGCCTTAATTTTTCACACGGCACTCATGAGTCTCACGGCGAATCGCTCACGCGCATTCGAGTCGCTGCGCAGCAGCGGGGGCGGTGTGTGGCGGTGCTGCAGGATCTCGCCGGCCCGAAGATCCGCACGGGTCTACTGGCGGACGGCGCGCCCATTCACTTGCGCGAAGGTGACGAACTCCAGATCGTCGTAGGAAATCTTGTCGGCGGGCCAGGCCGCGTGTCAACGAGCTACGCCGACCTGCCCGGGGCGGTGCGCCCGGGCGATACGCTGTTGTTGGACGACGGCAGGTTGCAGTTGCGGGTGGAGGAGGCAGGCGGAGACAGTATTCGAACGGTCGTCGTCTACGGCGGGGTGCTCGGCGAGCACAAAGGCATCAACGCGCCGGGCGTTGTGCTGCCGTCCGGAGGCCTGACGCAGAAGGACATTGAGGACCTCGACTTCGGGGTTCGCGCCGGCGTGGACCTCGTCGCCTTGAGTTTCGTACGCGGCGCCTCCGATCTCAGAGTGGCACGCCAGAAACTTCGCGAGTCAGGTGCACCGCAGCTGTCGCTGGTGGCCAAGCTCGAGCGTCCCGAGGCGGTGTCGCGCATTGAGGAGATTCTCGAGGAAGCCGACGCCGTCATGGTGGCGCGGGGTGACCTGGGGCTGGAGTTGCCGCTCGAGCACGTCCCACACGTACAGAAGAAGGTGACACGGCGGGCCGCCGCGCTCGGCGTCCCGGTGATCGTCGCGACGCAGGTCCTGGAGTCGATGCGAGCCGAACCTCGACCGACGCGTGCGGAGGTCAGTGATGCCGCCTACGCCGTGGACACCGGCGTCGACGCCATCATGCTCGCAGGCGAAACCGCCATCGGCCTCTATCCGATCAGGGCCGTCCAGACGCTCGACGCCATCATTCGCGACGCGGAGGCGATGCCGCCGGCCGGACTGGCCACGCTCCAGGATTCGCGCGTGCTTGGCGGCCATGGGCGCGCGATCTGCGAAGCCGCGGTCACGCTGGCGGCGCGCGGGGACGCCAGTGCGATCGTCGCGATGACACACGGAGGCAAGACAGCGCGGCTGTTGTCCGCGTTGCGGCCGCGGGTCCCTATCTATGCGGCGACCGACCAGCCGGAGATCGCTCGACGGCTCGCCCTGGCCCGGGGCGTCATGCCCGTGCTGGTGGATCTCAGCGGCGACCTCGCCGAAGCGGCCGGTCGCATCGGGGAGATGCTCGTGGCGCGCGGGTCCATTCCCGCGTCATCCGTGATCGTGCTCGTCAGCATCACGCGTGATCTTGCTCGCGGGCCGTCGAATTTTCTCAAGCTGCAGCAGGTTTAGGACCACATCAACCGGCCCAGCGATCTTCCAGATATTTCTTCAGCGAGTCGAGCGTCGGTATCCACCCGGCCGACACGATGTCGTAATACCTCTCCCAGCGCGGGCTGCTCTCCTCGTATCCCGACTGACGCACGAGTAGCAGCGTGCGGTCCCCATCCGGCCTGCAGACGGCCTCCAGCGCCATGGGACCGATGGGATCGCCTTCAGGCGGTATCCAGTAGGCATCGGCCACGAAGAACTCGCGCCCGACTTCGAACTCGATGACGGTGCCGTGGAACGCGCCCCCCAGGGGCCCGAGCAGCTCATCGCGCGACTCAGTGGTTTCCCACTCCAAGGCATAGCTGCCAAGAGGTCGCGGAACGCAGACCGCGTGTGAGACCTCCCACCAGATCTGCAGCGCCTCGGCGTCGAAAAACGCGTCCAGGACGGCGGCAGGCGGTGCGTCGATAATGAGACTGTGAGCGAATTCGCGCATAGAGATACAGGCCGAAGCAAAACGCCAAACGGGCTACAAGACACTAGCCGCAGTAGAGGAGGTTAGCATTTCACATTTGGCGTCTTGCATTTGATAATCGCTGAATGCAGCCACTCGCCTATCGCGATCATGAATTCCTCGACAGTGAGGAAGCCCGACCCCTCCGAATCCTGGCCGAGTATCTCGAACCGCTGGCCCGGTTCCAGGCGCAGAACATACAGGACACCGTGGTGTTTTTTGGCTTCGCACGGGTCCACAGCCGTCAGAGAGCGAAGCAGGCGCTCTTGCGCCTGCTTCGCCGCCGGGTTGGCGGCGGCGGCGAATCGGACGAGCGCGTCGTGCGGGGGCGGAAAGCGGTGGAGTGGTCGCGGTATTACGAGGAGGCCCGCGAGCTGGCCGGGCTGCTGACCAGGTGGTCGCTCACGCTCGGATCAACCGCTTCCCGCTTCGTCGTGACCTCCGGCGGCGGCCCCGGCATCATGGAGGCGGCCAACCGGGGCGCGAAGGAGGCCGGGGGCAAGACGGTCGGCCTCAACATCAGGCTCCCGTCCGAGCAGGGACCGAACCCCTATATCACGGAGGGGCTCCACTTCGAGTTCCGTTACTTCTTCATGCGGAAGTTCTGGTTCGCCTATCTCGCCAAGGCGCTGGTGATCTTTCCCGGGGGCTTCGGCACGCTCGACGAGATGGCCGAGATTCTCACGCTGATGCAGACCGAAAAGCTCGCCAAGCAGATTCAGATCATCCTCTACGGCTCGGACTACTGGAACGCCATCCTCGATTTCGAACCTCTGCTGGAATGGGGAGCGATTGACGCGCGCGACATTCGCCAGCTTCATCGCGCCGACACGCCCCAGGAGGCCTTCGAGTTGCTGAAGGGCCATCTGACCGCGCACCATCTGGAGCCGGCCACGCCGCAGGAGATGAAGGCACCGGGAATCGCCAAGATCGGAGCGTGACCGGCAATTCATAACCTCCAGGCGGGTCCTGACCGCGGACAGCCTCGTTCGTGCTCGGCGCCAAAAGCACCTGTTACGGGTGGGGCGCCTGCGGCGCGAACGGGGCTGTCCGCGGCCACCCGCGACGAGGTTATGAAACCGGTTCTAGTACAGCAGATACGGCGCGCGCAGCCGCTCGAACGCGTCTTCGTCTTCGCGCCAACGCGCCACGAGGTCCTGCAGCGGCCTGCCCGACTCGATATCGGCGCGAAGCGCATCCGATCCCGACAGGATGTCGATGGGCAGCTTGAGATGCTCGTATTCGTACGGAGGCGGCCTCCAGGCAAATCCGACGGGATCGAACCGGTGGAACATGTCGAGAAGCGCCACTCCGGTCATGACCGGCCGGAAGTCGTCCCGATCGGTAACATGGATCTGGCAGCCCCCACACGTCTGCTGCGCGTGTTTCTGGAAGGTCGGTTGAAACGCGGCCGGCCTGAAGCAGGCTCCCGGGAGACCGAGGTCGTTCATCGCCGCGGCAAACGCGTCCGCGTCAATCCCCGGCGCTCCCACGAGCTCGAACGGTCGCGTCGTGCCGCGTCCTTCGGACAGGAGGGTGCCTTCGAACAGCACCGTGCCGGGGAACACGATCGCCGTATCGAGCGTCGGCATGTTCGGTGATGGCAGGACCCAGGGCAACCCGGTCTGATCCGCGTAGAGCCGCCGATGCCAGCGTTCCATCGGAGCGATCTCGAGCGACGCCCCGATGCCACCATGCTCGTTGAAGAGCGCCGACAGTTCGCCGATTGTCATCCCGTGCCGCATCGGGATCGGGAACTGGCCCACGAACGACTCGAATCCGGCCAACAGCGCGGCGCCTTCGACCTGGACGCCTCCGATCGGATTCGGCCGGTCGCACACGATGACGGCCACGTCATGGCGAGCGGCAGCGCGCAGGCAATTCGCCATCGTGTAGATGTAGGTGTAGATCCGCGCCCCAATGTCCTGGAGGTCGATCACCAGGACGTCGATCCCATGGAGCATCTCAGCCGTCGGCTCGCGGGTGTCGCTGTACAGCGAGTACACCGGCACGCGTCGCGCCGCGTCGGCGTGATGCGGCGTTTCGACCATGTTGTCCTGCACGTCGGACCGGAAGCCATGCTGCGGGCTGAAAATGGCCGCCACCTGCACGCCAGGGGCGTCCGCGAGCCGATCGACGATGTGCCGGAAGGCGTGGTCAACCGACGCGTGATTGCAGACGATGCCGACGCGGGCGCCACGAAGGCGCGGCGATCCGATCAGGACGTCGGAACCAAGACGCACCGCGCCAACCGTCGCGTCGGGTCTGCGTGCCATTGTCAGCTCGGTCTCACGAAAAATCTCCGGGGAGCTGCCATGGCCTCGGCGAGTCTCTCATCCGCATGCGTCCTCGTCAAACAGCCATTCGTTAAACAGGCAACTCGTTAAACAGGCAACTCGTTGAACAGGCACTGCGCCGCATCTGGTGCGCTATGCTCAGCCATCGCCTGTCGGACAGGGGCATCAGAAGATGAAGATCGCGGTCATGGGCTCAGGCGGTGTTGGAGGCTTCTACGGCGGCCACCTCGCCTACGCCGGGTACGACGTCTCGTTCATCGCGCGCGGCTCACACCTGGTCGCGATGCGCGAGCACGGGCTCACTATCGAGAGTGCACCGCACGAGCCCATTCACGTCCCGCGGGTCACGGTCACGGATAACCCGGCCACGATTGGCGTTGCCGACTTCGTGTTGATCGCGGTCAAACTATGGGATACCGACGCGGCGATCCGCGCGGTCGCGCCACTGGTCGGACCGAAGACGGCCGTCGTGTCTGTGCAGAACGGTGTGATCAAGGACGACATCCTGCGTCGCGCGTTCGGAGAAGCGACGGTGATCGGGAGCGTAGTCTACGTGGCGGCACAGATCGCGCGGCCGGGTGTGATCCGTCAGACCGGCACGATGCAACGGTGCATCCTCGGCGAGTACGACGGCCGGCGCTCCGAGCGCGTTGAAGCACTGCATGAAGCGCTGCTCCGCGCGGGCCTCAAGGCGGAGATCTCGGACGACATCCGCCGGGCGCTCTGGGAAAAATATGTCTTCCTCGTCGGACTGTCGGGCTCGACGACGACCATGCGCTCGACGATAGGCCCGATTCGCGAGCATCCGCGGACGCGGGCGTTCCTGCATGACTTGATGAAGGAAACGTTGGCCGTCGGCCGTGCGCACGGCGTCAATCTGGCAGAAGATTATGCCGACCAGCGGCTCGCTTTCGTTGACACGATGGCCGCCGACATGACGTCATCCATGCACCACGATCTGAACGGCGGGAAGCCGCTTGAAGTTCCGTGGCTGTCCGGGGGAGTGGTTCAACTCGGTCAGGAGGTCGGCGTGGCGACGCCGGCCAATCGTGCGGTGTGGGACATCCTCGCGCTGCACGCCAGTGGCCCCCCCGCAGGGGTGAGGTGTGGGGGGTGAGGGGATGGCTGTAAACTGCCCGTCCAGGGCAGCGTCCGACCGCCTCGCCGGGTCTGGCATGCCAGGAGTTGTTGCGGTATAAGAACGGCCATGGCTATGACACGCGTAGCGGTAATGGCGCTGCTCCTGGCGCTCCCGGCACTGGCCCAGACGCCCACCGACCCGTTTCCGACGCCGATCGCCGCGACGGAGGGCGTCATTCGGGTCAGGTTCGTGGAATTCGCGTCGATTCCCGACGTTGATGGCGAGGCGGCGCGCATGATGCTCCTGGTCGACGAGCCAGGGACGCGCCGCCTGTTCGTCAACGACATGCGCGGCCCGATCCATACCGTCAGCTACGACGGCCGCACCGTCACACCGTATCTCGACATCAACGCCCCCAACTGGGGCGTGAGCGTGGAATCGTCGGGCAGGGAGCGGGGCTTTCAGAGCTTCGCGATGCATCCGCAGTTCAACCAGTCCGGCACGCCCGGCTTCGGCAAGCTCTACACCTGGACCGACACCACCGACACCGAACCGGAGCCCGATTTTGAACCGGGCGGGGGAGGCAACACACACGCCACGGTCCTGCTCGAATGGACCGCCACGAGTCCCGCGGCCGCGACCTACGACGGAGGCTCGCCACGAAAGCTGCTCCGGCTCGAGCAGCCGTTCGGCAACCACAACGCGGGTCATATGAGCTTCAACCCGCTCGCCGCACCAGGCGACGCCGACTTCGGCCTGCTGTACGTGGGCGCCGCGGACGGCGGCAGCGGCGGCGACCCGCTCGGCGTCGGCCAGAACCTCGGCGTGCCGTACGGCAAGGTCCTGCGCATCGACCCGCTCGGCTCGAGCGGCGTCAACGGCGAGTACGGCATTCCCGCCGGCAATCCGTTCGCGAGCGACGGAGACGCCGGCACGCTGGGCGAGATTTATGCCTATGGCGTGCGCAACCCGCAGCGGTTCGGCTGGGATCCACGGAACGGGAACCTGTTCCTCGCCGACATCGGACAGAACATCGTCGAGGAGCTCAGCCTCGTGACGGCCGGCGCCAACCTTGGGTGGAACGCGTGGGAAGGCAGCTTCGGGTTCATCAGCCGCCAGGCCGTGAGCCTCGCGAACCAGCGCGGCGATGCCGGCATGACGTATCCGGTTGTGGAGTACGGACAGTTGGATCCACTGCTTCAGTCGCAGTCCGCGATCACCGGAGTTCACGTCTACCGCAGCGACGCGATTCCGCAACTCGCGAACCTGGTGCTGTTCGGCGACTTCCCCAGCGGCGAGATGTTTTACATTCAGGCCGACGAGCTGCCGGGCGGCGGCCAGGACGCCATCCGCCGTATCCTGCTCAACGACGGCGGCGAATCGAAGACACTGCTCCAGGCCATCCGGGAGCAGAATGTCAGACAGGGCAAGCAGCCGGTCACGCGCGCGGACTTGCGGTACGCTGCGGGCCCCGACGATCAGGTCTTTCTGCTCAACAAGCACGACGGCACGATCCGCCTGCTGGTTCCGGACGCGGTCGCGTCGCGGTGACAGTGCAGGCGTAACGCGTAAAGGAGACTTCAATGCGCATCCCGAAATTGGAATCACGTCAGAGCTTGGTCCTCGCCGGTCTGCTGTGCGCCGGCCTGCCCCTCGTCGCGGCCTGTGGCGGCGCGGACAACGAGCAGGCAGCGGAGGGAGTCGGTGTCACGGCGTTCGAGGGGGCGCGGCTCATCATGGGCGACGACAGCGCACCCATCGAAAACGCCACGTTCCTCGTCCGCGACGGACAGATCATCCAGACCGGCAGCACCGGTGACGTGGAGGTGCCGGCGGGCGCGGCTCGCGTCGACCTGAGCGGCAAGACGGTGATGCCCGGTATCATCGACACGCACACGCACCTCCGCACGGACGCGCGCGAGACACTCATTGAGGATCTGCAGGGCAGGGCCTACTACGGGGTAGTGGCGACCATGAGCATGGGGCGGGAAGTCGGCGATGTGCCGTACCAGATTCGCGAGGACGCGGGTCCGAATGCCTCCCGGTTCCGTCTGGCTGGGCGCGGGATCTCGGGTCCGGAGCCCGGCAGGAACGACACCCCGTACTGGGTGGAGACCGAAGACGAAGGACGGCAGGCGATCCGGGAACTGGCCGAACTGAACGTCGATCTGGTCAAAATCTGGGTCGACGACCGGGACGGGATGTACGAGAAGCTGTCGCCGGAGATCTACGGCGCGATCATCGATGAGGCACACATGAACGGTCTTCGCGTGACCGCTCACATCTTCACGCTCGAGGACGGGAAGGGGCTGCTGCGTGCGGGCCTCGACGCATTCGCACACGGCGTGCGGGATCGCGACATCGACGAGGAGTTTGTCACGCTCGTCCAGGAGCGCCCCAACCTCATCCTCGCGCCGAATCTGCCAGATCGAGGCGTCGCCACGGATCTCAGCTGGATGAGCGAAACGGTTCCCGCCGACCAGTTGCAGGAGCTGCAGGCAGCGGCGATCGATCGGCCGGAGGCGCAGGAGGCGTACGGCATCCAGGCGCGCAACCTGGCCAAGCTGAGCGCGGCAGGCGTCCGCATCGCCCTCGGCACCGACGGGAACCGGCCGTGGGGATCTCACCAGGAGATGGAGGACATGGTGGCGGCCGGGATGTCGGCGCAGCAGGTCATAACCGCGGCGACTCGCAACTCAGCCGAGCTCCTGGCTCTCACCGACCTCGGGACAGTGGCGGCGGGCAAGAGCGCCGACTTCATCGTGCTCAACGCGAATCCGCTGGACGATATTACCAACACCCGGAACATCGATTCCGTGTACATGCGTGGCACAGCCGTCGACCGTGCCGGCCTGCGCGCGGGCTTTGGCGGCGCCGCCGGTGGTGGGCGCTAGCGTCGTGAGGACGCTGGGGGAACGCTGGGGAGTGCGAGGGAACGTGAGGGAAGGATGCACGTGCGCCTGACGCACGCCGGTCTGGTCGGCCTGCTGCTGCTCCTCGGTGCCCGCGGGGCTTCGGCGGAGGTCATGCGGTGGCAGGTCGACGGCCAGACACGCGAAGCCATCGTCTACGCGCCGGCCGCGTCACGTGAAGGCGGAAGCGTGCCGCTGGTCCTGTCGTTCCACGGGCGCGGCGACAACATGCAGAACTTTCAGCGCACGTATATTCACCAGGCGTGGCCCGAGGCAATCGTCGTGTACTTTCAGGGGCTCGAGACTCGCGGTGGCCTTACCGGCTGGCAGGTGGAGCGAGACGAAGGCCTCGACCGCGACCTGAAGCTCGTCGACGTGGCGCTCGCGTCGCTGCGCAGGACGTATGACGTCGACGACGACCGGATCTATGCGACCGGCTTCTCGAACGGTGGGATGTTTACCTACCTGCTCTGGGCAGAGCGGCCCGGCGTGTTCGCCGCTTACGCCCCGGTGACAGGCCGTCTCCGTCCCTCGGTGCGGCCGGAAGAGCCGAGGCCGCTCTTTCACGTGGCCGGGGAGCGCGATCGGCAGGTGAGCTTTGCGGATCAGGAGGCCGCGATAGAGGTCGCCGTCGACGTGAACGGCGTCGGCGCCACGACGACGCGCTGCGGGGACGGTTGCGCGATCTACGGACCCGGCACGCCCGCGCCGGTCATGACCTGGATCCACTCCGGTGGTCACGTCTATCTGCGCGGGACCTCCGAGCGGATCGTGTCCTTCTTTCAGGATCATCCGCGCACGCGCTGATTCCGCCGGCGCGGGCCGACTTACCCTAGAACCAGTTTCATACCCTCCAGGCGGGTCCTGACCGCGGACAGCCCCATTCGTGCTCGGCGCCCAAACCACTTGTCACGTGCGTGGCGCCTGCGGCGCGAACGGGGCGGCCCCGTCCGCGGCCACCCGCAACGAGGTTATGAAACCGCTTCTAGTTGCCGGCTCGATACGTCTTCGTAAGATCGTTCCGAGGGTTGGTGACGCTGAACGTGCCGTCCTGCTGCGCACTCACCTTGAACCAGTGCGCCTCTCCGTTGTGAACGGGTGCGTCAGGCCACTGATCGCGGGGGGGCGTCAGTGGGCCGACGGGCACGCTCTCCGGCTGCTCGTCGAACAGGTTCGCGATGAACATGCCGAGGACCGTGTACTCCTGACCGCTGAGGATCGAGAAGTGCGACTGCCAGACGTCCTCGAGCCCCGGCGAATTCAGGATGATCCTCATCGCATCGGGCTGGCCCCCCTTGCGGGATCCGTTGTTGATGATCGAGACCCGCGGCATGAGGGCATGGACGAGCGCCTCCGAATTCGACGTCGGCTGCCCGTGATGTCCGACGAACAGGACGTCCACCGTGCCCAGATGGTTCACGGGGCACATCAGTTCTCCCTCCAGATCCCAGGTGATATCACCGGGGTGTACGGCCGTGAAATCGCCGAACGTGATGTGACTGGCGACCGACTGGGCGTTCTCAGTGGCATCGGGACCCTTGGACTCGAAGGATGCACACAGGGAGTTTTGTGCGCCCCCGCCCGGCAGGTCCGACTGGATCACCTCGCCTCCCGATGTGACGATGCGCCACTCCAGCCCGGCGACCGGAATGCTGTCGCCGGCTTCGACGATGGTCCGCTCCGCCTGCGCCACGAGCGTTGGATAAACATTGTCGAGGAACTCGGTCGATGCCGCCTGCGGCTGCACGGTCGGGCCACGGTCGTAATAGGCCCTGATCGGGATCAGTCCGGCGAGCTCGGCGAGGCCGCCGAAATGATCGCCATGCCAGTGTGTCGTGATGTGGTGGTCGATCTGGGTCAGCCCCGCAGCCTTGGCGGCCTCGAGAATCCGTCCGGCATCGCGTGCCGCGTTCGCTCCGCCATTACCGGCGTCAATGAGCACGGATTCGCCCGCGGGCGTGACGAAGAGCGTGGCGTTACCACCCTCCACATCAACGACGTAGACGTCGAGCGTCTGGCGCGTCTGCGCCGACAACAGTCCAGTGCCCAGTACGAAACTCACGAGCGTGATCACAAATGTTGCGCGCACGTCTTTTCTCCTTAGTTCGGGTTCGTCAGTTGGCGGCCCGCGATCCACACCGAGTCGATCTGCCGCGTGTTTCGGATATCGGCCAGCGGGTTGGCGTTGAGGACCAGCAAGTCGGCCGCCTTGCCCGGCGCGATCGTGCCGACCTGATCCAGATTCGACACCGCGGCGGCAGCGCCCGTGGCCGCCACGAGCACCTGCATCGGCGTCATGCCTGCTTCAACCATCATCTCCATCTCGACGTGTTCGAAGTAGCCCTGCCAGCGCCCTCCCCCCGCGCCCGAGTCGGTACCCAGGGCAATCGGGACGCCGGCATCGGACAGGATCTTGAGGTTGCGACTGGCCTGCGCGAGCGCCGCCTTGATCGCCTGCGCCCCCTCGTTGGCGCGGACTTTCTGCTGGTACCCCTCGTCACTCAGCATCGTCACCTCGTCGCCGTACAGCGACATACCGCGCTGGAAGAACGGTTCCTGGAAGAACGCCGGCGTCGTCTCGTAGGTAAACACCGACAGCTCGCGCGTAAGCGTCGGCACGTAGCCCATGTTCCGGCTCTTCATCGCGGTGATGAGCGCCTCGTCCACGTCCTGGTCGCGTACGCTGTGGGCCACCACGTCAATGCCGCCGTCTACTACCAGCTTCGCCTCCGCCAGCGTAAAGATGTGCGACGACGCCAGCAGGCCGCGCACATGTGCCTGGTCGATGAGGCCGGCCACTGTCTCGCCGGACATCGCATTTTCGCCGCCCTGCATGTGGAACTTGATGCGGTCCACGCCACGGTCGGCAAGCTGGTTCACGGCTTGGCGCGCCTCGTCTGGCGTCTGGTGGCCCCGGGTGCTCGGGCCGGAGGTATAGACGCGCGCGCGGTCGAGATCGATCTGGTCTTGCTCGTCACGCAGTGTGACGACTCCAGCCAAGTCGTTCTCCTGCTGCCCCAGGCTCACCACCGTCGTCACACCGTAGTTGGCGTACATCTGAAGCCGCCGGACAAGGTCGTCACGCACCGGCATGGTTTCGGTGTGGTGCTGGACGTGCCCGTGGGCGTTGACGATGCCGGGCATGACCGTCTTGCCAGCCAGGTTCACGGTGGCCGCCCCGGCAGGCACCTGCACCCCGGCTCCGGCCGCCGTGATACGCCCCTCGCTGATGAGGATGGTGCCGTTCTCGACCGGCTCCTCTCCGGTCCCGTCGATAATGCGGACGCCGGTCAGCGCAGTGACGGGGGGGCCCTGAGCCACCTCAGGCGGGCCCTGACACGCCGCCCCGGCCATCGCCAGCAGGACAGGAAGAGCGACGGTCCCCAGACGTATTGAATTCCGAATCATCTCTCACCTCACATTGACCTGTGGCCGCAGACTAAAGCGTTCGCCGGAGGGGAACCGGTAGCGGCGAAAACGGTACCACCACGCCTCTCCCCGGGCAAGCGGTCCTCGCGGGCGGACGCGGGTGGCCGAAAGTGAGGATTTTTGAGCCAACCGCCGGTAGAATCTGACACGAATTCTGAATGGAGGACGTTATGGGACGCTGTCTGAGGCCGATCGCCGTGTGTATTGGGTTCGTTCTTGCCGGAACGGCGGGCGGAGTCCAGCTGCAGGCGCAAGGTCAGGCTGGAGCCGCGCCGGCACCTGCTCCCGTGGCTCCCGCGGACACCGCGGAGCTCCGAGCCCAGTATGAGGAGTGGAGGCAGGACTTCAAGACGTGGGGCAAGTGGGGGACCGGGGACAACAAGGGCGCCTCGAACCTCATCACCCCGGAGAAGGTCCTGAGCGCCACCAGCCTGGTCAGGAGCGGGATCGTCGTGTCGCTGGCGCCGCCGGTGCCGCAGGTCGCCGCGGCCGACGTGAACGAGAACGGCCTGTTCCGCCGCACCACCAACAGAATCACCGAGGGCGGCACGGCCGACACCTACCAGGTCAGCTACCACGGGCTCACGGTGGCGCACATGGACACCTGGTGCCACTTCTTCGAAAACGGCCAGATGTACAACGGCGTTCCGGTCGAGGGCAATTTGACCCCTGAGGACGGCTGCAAGCAGGGCAGCATCATGAACTGGAGGGACGGTATCGCCACGCGCGCGGTCCTGTACGACATCGCGCAGCTGAAAGGCGTCGAGTGGGTTGATCCTACCGTGCCGATCACGCGCGCGGATCTCGAAGCGTGGGAGGAGATGTCAGGTGTGAAGGCAGGCCCGGGGGATGTCGTGCTCCTCTACATCGGCCGTTGGAAGCGGCGCGCCGCCGAGGGGCCGTGGAGGGACCAGGTGGCCGGGTACTATGCCGACACGATTCCGTGGATATACGAGCGGATGCCGGCCTTTCTCGGCCACGACTTCAATATCGACTGGAATCCGAGACCGGGCTGGGAGGGGATGCGCAATCCCATCCATGTCGCGGCGCTCAACTGGATGGGGATCAATATCGTGGAGTGCCTCGACCTCGAACAGGCCGTCACCACAGCGAGGGAACTCAACCGCTACGAATTCTTGATCACGTTCGCGCCGCTGCCGGTTGAAGGCGGCACAGGGTCGCCGCTCAATCCGCTCGCGATTTTCTAAGACGCTCTGGAGGCTCTATGGCAAGACAGATAACGGCTCTTTCGGGACTGTTGCTTCTGCTGACGATGATGGCGGCCCCTGCGGCGGCTCAGGCTCAGACGGCCCAGACTGTGCTGCGGGCCGCGGCCGACGCTCTCGGGACGGACAACGTGCAATGCCTGACCTACACCGGAAGCGGCTACGTAGGGCTCGTGGGCCAGAACTACGACATCCGGGACGACTGGAGGAGGCTGGAACTAGCCAGTTACACCCGGACGATCAACTTCGACGCGAAGTCCTCGCGCGTTGAGAGCGTGATTCGGCGGGGCAGCTATCCGGCCCTCGGCGGCGGGAGGCCCTTCCAGGGCGACCAGCGGCAAGTGGAGCTTGTCGCGGACAGGTTCGCGTGGAATCTTCAGGGCACGACGCCGGCGCCGGCGTCGGCGGCCGCTGAGTTGCGACAACTCGATATCTGGCTCAACCCGCACGGGTTTCTGAAGGCCGCCATGGCGCCAGGCGCGAACCCGGTGCTGATCACGCGCTATGAGAGCGGGGCGATGGGTGGGCTGTCCTCAACCGTGCAGCGAAAACTGAACATCATTTCGTTCGTCGCGCTCGGGAAGTATCGGGTGAACGGGACGATCAACGAAGAGAACCTCGTCGAGCGAGTGCAGACGCTGGTGGCGAATCCTGTCCGTGGCGACATGAATCAGGAAGGGGAGTACTCCCAGTGGCGGGATGTCGACGGCGTGAAGTTTCCGGGCGACTTCCATCACCATACCGACTGGGATGACGAGACGCAGCCGCCCAACTACAACGGCGGGCACAATTCGCTGACGTTCACGGTGGACGATATCCGGGTGAACGATTGCGGTGCGGCCCTCACGGTGCCGGACGCGGTGCGCACCGCAGTGGTTCCCGCGCCTCGGGTGGAATCAACGAAGCTGGCCGAAGGCGTCTACTATCTTGCGGGCGGCTCCCACCACAGCGTGGCAGTCGAGTTCCGGGATTTCGTGGCGGTTGTCGAAGCGCCGCAGGACGAGCGGCGGGTGCTCGCCGTCATCGACGCGGTGTACGAGCTGATCCCGAACAAGCCAATTCGTTACGTCGTGAACTCGCACCACCATTTCGACCACCTGGGCGGCGTGCGCACGATGTTTCACGAGGGCGCCACCGTCGTGACGCATGAGAGCAACAGAAATTTCTACAAACAGGAGGTGCTGAGCTACGCGCCGCGGACGCTCGACCCCGACCGGTTGTCGCTCTATCCGCCGACGGAACTCGCCGAAGGGTACCAGCTCGAGGCGGTCGATATGAAGCACACTATCAGCGATGGGACCCGGAACCTCGATGTCTACTACGTGCAGGGCAGTCCTCACGCGGAAGGCATGCTCATGGCGTATCTGCCGACGGAGAAGATTCTGATCGAGGCGGACGTGTTCACGCCGCCCGCTCCCGGCGCGCAGCCGCCGGCGACGCCTCCCGCGGCTGCCGCGAACCTCTACGACAACGTAAAGGCGCACGCGCTGGACGTCACCACGATCGCGCCCCTGCACGGGCGGGTTACGCTCTGGGGCGATTTCCTGAGGTTCGTCGGTGAGACCGAGTAGGACGGGGCCATAGGACGGATCGTGCTTCGCCGACGATTCACGAAGAACCTGTGAAGCTCATCGCCGCTCTCATCTCGTCTCATCTGGCCAGGGGACAGCACCGTGCCAATCTGCGCGTGTTGCTGGGCCTCGTCGGCGCCCTCGCCGTTATCGTCGTCGTGTTCAGCGGGATATTCCACCTGCTCATGGCACGGGAGGGTCAGGTGCACAGCTGGGTGACCGGCGTCTACTGGACCATCGTGGCCATGTCCACGCTGGGCTTTGGCGACGTCACGTTCAGTTCAGACCTGGGGCGGATGTTCTCGGTGCTTGTCGTCGTGACAGGCACCGCGTTCATGCTTATCATCCTGCCGTTTACGTTCATCCAGTTCTTCTATGCGCCGTGGCTCGAGGCGCGCGATGCGGCTCGGGCGCCTCGCCGGCTCCCCTCGTCGACCAGCGGGCACGTGCTGCTCACGAACCACGAGCCGGTGGATCAGACGCTGATCCAGCGGCTACAGCAGTTTCGAATTCCTTTTGCGCTGATCGTGCCGGACCTCGAGAAAGCGCTGGCCCTCGATGCCGAGGGTGTGCCGGTGCTGGTCGGAGATCTTGACGACCCGGACACGTACGCCTGTGCGCGCGTGGACCACGCCGCACTCGTCGTGGCCACGCAGTCCGATCCGCTCAACACCAGCATCGCCGCCACGATTCGCGAGCAATCGCGCAGTGTGCCGATCGTAGCCCTGGCCTCGTCGGCCGCGTCGGTGGACATCCTCGAGTTGGCCGGTTGCCAGCGCGTCGTGCAGCTTGCCAGGCTTCTTGGCAACGCCATGGCCCGCCGCGTGTTCGGTCGCGACGGCCGCAGCCACGTGATCGGCCAGCTCGATCAGCTTGCCATCGCCGAGGCGGCCGCGGCGGGCACGCGGCTCGTCGGGCACACGTTGCAGGAGACTGGCCTGCGTAGACGATTCCAGCTCAACATCGCCGGTTTGTGGCAGCGCGGGCACTTCACGCATGGCCGGCCGGACACCCCAGTGACGCCAGACACTCTTTTGATGCTCGCGGGGACGCGTGAACAGCTTGCCGCGTACGATGCCGAGTTCGCGGTGCCAGGCACCGAAAAAATGTCGGCGATTATCATCGGCGGCGGCCGGGTTGGCCGGACTGCTGCCAGTGCGCTGGCGGAGCGCGGCGTGGACTATCGCATTGTGGAAAAGATTCCAGGACGCTCGCTTGACGCAGCAAGGACCGTTGTCGGCGATGCCGCAGACCTCGACGTGCTGAACGACGCCGGCATCAAGGATGCGACCAGTGTGCTCGTCACGACACACGACGATGCCGTCAACGTCTACCTCACGCTCTACTGCCGGCGCCTGCGGCCCGACATGCTGATTCTGAGCCGTTCGACACTCGAACGTAACGCCACCACGCTGCACCGTGCGGGCGCGGACTACGTCTTCTCGTACGCGTCGATGGGCGCCAATGTCATTTTCAACATGCTCCGGGGACACCGCATGCTGTTTGTCGCCGACGGGCTGGACGTGTTCACCGTGCCAGTGCCGCGGGCGCTCGTCGGTCGCACGCTGGCGAACAGTAATCTGCGCCAGGAAACGGGGTGCACCGTGCTCGCGGTGCGCGCGGGCCAGCATGCGACGTTCCAGGTCGATGCGTCGATAGCGTTGCCCGAAGGCGGAGAGCTGATTCTGATTGGCGACCGCGAGGCCGAAGACCGTTTCCTTGGCCGCTATCCTTCGTAGGAGCCGCTGGCCTCTGACTTCGAGCTACGGGCTCGCCGCGCGTTCCAGCTCTTCGTCGATGATCTTCGTGAAGACAGCGTAGGGCTGCGCGCCGCTCACCAGCCGGCCGTTGATGAACACGGTGGGTGTTGAGGAGACGCCGAGGCTCGTGCCGACGCCCATCTGTGCCTGCACGAGGTCCGCGTACTTTGCGGTGTCAAGGCACGCACTGAATGCCGCGGCGTCGAGTCCGACGGCGGCGGCGTGCGTCTTGAGGGAATCCGGCTCGAGCGCCTGCTGGTTGGCGAACAGCCGGTCGTGGTATTCCCAGAACTTCCCCTGCTCCTGGGCGCATTGCCCGGCCTGGGCGGCCCCGAAGGCCTGCGGGTGAATCGCCGTCAAGGGGAAATCCTTCCAGACAATCCGCACCTGGTCGCCGTAGGTCTCCTTCACGCGTTTGAGCGTCGGCATCACGCGGGCGCAGAACGGACACTGAAAGTCGGAGTACTCAACCAGCGTCACCGGGGCGCTATCGTCGCCCTGCGCCGGATCGTCAGGGGACACGTTAACCTGATGCCGTGGCGCATCGAGGACCAGACGGATCGGAGGTCCCTCTTCGCGCAGCTCCGCCACCAGCATCTCGTACGCGGCGGTTCGCTCCTGCTCGTCAAGATACCGGCGGATGACCGGACCCATGACGTCCATGCCGCGCCCCTGCATCTCGGCCTGGTTCGCCTGGAAGAAGGCGAGAACCTGTCCGTCCGTCACCGGCTTGGTGCGGCGGGTTACTTCTGCGCTCGTGAACGCCTCCGGGTCGATGTTCGCGGCTGCCGCCGCCTGCCCAATCAGCATCTCGGCCACCATCGCGTCGAGCGCCTGCTTGCGGCCGTCGTACATCTGCTGAATCGCCTGAGCGTGACCGGCCGGCTCCGCCTGCTGCCACCGCTCGTCCAGCTCTCCGACCGTCACCGTCCGGTCGCCGATCTGCGCGGCGACGTCCGACGCGCTCGGTCCGGAAGGCGCCTGTCCGGCGGCCGCCTGCTGGGCCGGCGCTGAACAGGCGAGCGCCACCAGAATGGCGCCGGTCGTGAAGAGTTTCATCGCAGTCATCATAACGCGTGTACACGAACAACGAGAGAGCCAACGGGGAGGATGAAGCAAGATCTACGCTTTTATCGAGTCCTTTTTCCTCCATTTGCTGCCGCCGGCCCCCAAGCTGGTGGGGAACGCACGGCGCAGGGAATCCGACGTGAATCCTGCGGACGGACGATCTAGACTTGCACCTGCTGTTTAGAAAGCGGGCTGTCCGCAGGACTGTCTGGTGATGAGGAGGAGCGTATGGTGCGAAGGCTACTGGTTCTCGGTGCGGTAATCGTGCTCTCGGTCGGGACCGTCTCCACGCAGGAGGTCGACGCGCGCGCGGCCCTGCTGGCCTCTCTCGAGGTGATGGGCGGCGAGGACCTGAGGACCATCGAGTATTCAGGTGACGGCCGCTTGGCCCGGATCGGGCAGCAGTACTCGGTGAACGGAGGCTGGCCGGAGTATGAGGTCGCCGACTACACGCGTGCCATCGACTATGACGCCGGATGGTCGCGCGAAGACTACGCGCGGCGGCAGGGCAGCTATAACACGTTCGGTAGGGTGCCGATGGCAGAGCAGCGCGTCACCGCGGTTGTGAGCGGGGCGTATGCCTGGGATGTCCGCGACAACGCGCCGGTGCCGCTCACGCGCCCCTATCTCGACGGCATTCCCTACAACGAACTCCGGCAGCTCGAGCTCGCGATCACGCCGCATGGATTCCTCAAAGCCGCACTGGCCGCCTCTGACGCCACGGCGATCCAGTTGCCCATCATCGGAGCGTCGGATTTCGGCGTTTCGCAGTTCGGCCGGACGGTGACGATCGTGTCTTTCACCTTTCTCGACAAGTACAAAATCAACGGGACGATCAACGACGAAAATCTGGTGGAACTCGTCGGCACCTGGATTCCGAATCCTGTCTACGGCGACATGGATTACGAGATGCGCTTTACGCGATACAGGGACTTCGATGGCGTCATGTTTCCCATGCAGATCCACACGCACCAGGCCGATCCCAGATTGAACCCGGCGCACAACTACTACCAGTACGACATCACCAGCGTAAGGCCGAACGCGACGGTCGCCATGATGCCGGTGCCCGAGGTGGTACGCACGGCGGTGGCGCCGCCGGCCCGCGCGGAGAGCGAGCTGCTCGCCGACGGCATCTGGCGGATAGCGGGCGGGTCGCATCACAGCCTGCTCGTGGAGTTCAGGGATTACGTCGCCATCGTCGAGGCGCCGCAGAACGAGGATCGGTCGCTGGCGGTGATCGCGGAAGCCACGAGGCTCGTGCCGGACAAGCCGATTCAGTACGTGATCAACACCCACCATCATTTCGATCACGCGGGCGGCCTTCGCACGTATCTCTCGCAGGGCACCACGATCGTGACGCACGAGTCGAACAAACAGTATTACCTCGACATCCTGTTCCACCCGGCGCCTCGGGAGTTGCAGCCGGACCGGATGGCGCACTACAACCCGATGTACTGGATCAGCAGGCGCCCCGCGCCGATTCAGACGGTGTCCGGCGCGTCACGCGAAACCGGCAAGTACGTCGTGACCGATGGCGAGCAGATCCTGGAAATCATTCACGTACAGGACATGGCCTACGAGCTGGGGGATCCGTCGTTCAGACAGGGAAATCACAGCGAGGACATGCTGATCACCTATCTTCCAAGGGAGAGAATCCTGCTGAACGCGGATCTCTACTCACCGCCTGCGCCGGGCGCGCAGCCACCGGCCGTTCCGACGCCGGGGATGAAAACTCTTCGTGAGAACATCCGCAAGTTGAGGATCGATCCCGAGCGGCACATGGGGATTCACGGTCAGGTCGGGACCCACGACCAGTTCATGGCGATGTTCTCGGATGCCGCGAGTACGAACTAGCCGCGGAGGTGCCGATGTTTCGCCTGAGTCTCGTGGAGACAGCCTAGGTATTCAAGGGAGGGACGGATGAACAGGTCCAATCGTGTCGCGGCATCCTTGCTCGGCGTCTTCGCCGCTGCCGGTCTTGGGGCTCCGGCGGTGCTCGCGCAGACAGGAGCGTTCGTCCCGGTCACTCAGGCGATGCAGGTCGATCCCGATCCTGGCGACTGGCTCCATATCAGTCGAACGTACGATCAGCATCGTTTCAGTCCGCTGAGCCAGATCAACAAGGGCAATGTCGCCGAGCTACGCATGGCCTGGTCGCGCGGCCTGCCGGAGGGCACCCAGGAATCAACGCCGATCGTCTATCGCGGCGTCATGTACGTGATGGCTCCCGGGGCCAGCATTCAGGCCCTCGATGCCACCAACGGCGACTTGATTTGGGAGTACGAGCGCGACTATCCGTCCAGCGTCGTGCGCACGGCGGCGCGGAGCAAGAGCCTCGGCATCTACGAGGACATGATCTATTTCGGCGCGCCGGACGGATTTCTGCTGGCGCTCGATGCCCGGACCGGCACGCTGCGCTGGGAAACCAAGGTTGACGACGGCCAGATCACCGCCGGCGGGTTGCTGGTCGCCGACGGCAAGGTGATCTCGAACCGCACCTGTCAGCGAGGGAGGCGCGAGTTCTGTTTCATCGCCGCTCACGACGCCGCGACAGGCGAAGAGGTCTGGAAGTTCCATGTCACGGCAGCCCCCGGCGAGCCGGGGGGTGATACCTGGGGCGACCTGTCGGTCGATCAGCGGGCCGCCGGCCCCTGGGGCCTGCCTGGCTCGTACGATCCGGTCCGCAAAGTCGTCTATTGGGGCGTGGCCAATCCGAATCCGTACACACGGTTCAAGCGGCACGGCCGCTACGACGCCGTTTCGGACGTCTCGCCATCGGAGCTCTACAGCAACTCGACCGTGGCGCTCGACGTCGAGACCGGGACGTTGGTCTGGTATTTCCAGGAGCTGCCTGGCGACGACTGGGACGCCGACCACAATCAGGAACGCATCCTGGTTCGCACACGCGTGAGCCCGGACCCGCGATTCGTCAAATGGATCAACCCGGCGTTGACGCCCGGCACCGAGCAGGACGTCGTCATCACGGTCGCCGAAGGCGGAGGCATCTTTGCGGTTGCGCGGGAGACCGGCCGGTTCCTGTGGGCGCGGCCATTCCCCTTCGACGATCCGAACGTCAACATGAGCGTCGTCGACGTCATGACCGGCCAGACGAGTGTCAATCCCGACAAGCTGTTCAAGCACGACGGCGACACCATCATCGGCTGCTACCACAACACGCGCAGCCTGTGGCAGATTGCCTATCATCCCGGCGAAAACGCGCTCTACGTCCCGTTCCACGACCAGTGCCTGACGATGCAGGCGGTCAACGACAGCCCGTCCGGCTTCGGGCGGCGCACCGGCGTCAACCGTCCAGGCTCCGATCCCGAGGCATACATGGGCATGGCCAAGATCGACGTTGCCACGGGCGAGATGCGGGTGATCTACTCGCAGGCACAAGCGACCAACGGGTCGGCGCTGACGACCGCGGGCGATCTGGTGTTCTTCGGCGATCTCAACCGGCGTCTGCGCGCCCTCGACGCCGACGACGGCACCGTCCTGTGGGAGACGGTGGTCGGCGGGATGATCGTCAACAGCACGATCTCCTATGCCGTCGACGGCAAGCAGTACGTCATGGTGTACACCGGCCGGGGGCAGTCGGTGACCAGCGGGCCGCTGGGCCTGACCGCCGACGCCATGCCGCCGGCCGTGTTCGGACACAACGCGATCTACGTGTTCGCCTTGCCCTAGCGGAGCGTCACGGCGACAGCATACCCACGACGGCGCCGGTGCAACATGTGGCGAGGGTGCCGGCGATAATCGACCGCACGCCCAACTGCAGCACCTCGTCGCGGCGCTCCGGGGCCATGGTCGACAGGCCACCGATCAGAATGCCGAGGCTGCCGAAATTCGCGAAACTGCACATGGCATAGGTCATGATGAGCGCGCTGCGCTCGGAGAGCGCGCCGGCCGGTAAGGCCGCGAGCTGCAGATAGGCGAGGAACTCGTTGAGGATTGTCTTGACGCCCATCAGCGCTCCCGCCGTCAGGGCCTCGCTCCAGGGCACGCCCATCAGCCAGCACACCGGCGCCATCACGTAACCGAGCAGGCGCTCCAGTGACACAGGCTGGCGCCCCACCTCCGGCAGCAACGCGAGCACGGCATTGCCGAGGAACACCAGCGCCACCAGCACCAGCAGCATGGCGCCGACGATCAAGAACAGCTCGAGTCCGCTGCGGGTGCCGCGGCTGATGGCGTCCATGGTGCTTTCTGCGCCGCGATCGGGGACCAGCTCGCCTGCCGTGGATACCGTGGTGTGCGGGACCATCAGGAGTGCGATGGTGATGGCTGCCGGGGCGCTGATGAGAGAGGCCGTCAGCAGGTGGCCGACAGCGTTCGGTATCACCGGTCCGATGATGGTGGCGTAGAGCACCAGCACCGTGCCGGCAATGGTTGCCATTCCCGACACCATGATCACGAACAGCTCGCTGCGACTCAACGCGGCCAGGTAGGGTCGGACGAACAGCGGCGCTTCCACCATGCCGACGAAAATGTTCGCCGCCGTCCCGAGTCCGACGGCGCCGCCGACCCCAAGGGTTTTTTCCAACCCGAAGGCGAAGCCCCGGACGATCCAGGGGAGGATGCGCCAGTAGGTGAGCACCGCTGTCAACGCACTCACCACGACAATCAGTGGCAGTGCGCGAAAGGCGAGCACGAAGCTTGCACCGGGCTGGGTTTCTTCGAAGGGCAACGGTCCGCCACCGAGATAGCCGAATACGAACGCGGTGCCTGCGTCGGTGGCCTGCTGCAGGGTCAGCACCAGATCGTTGAGCGCTGCCAGGGCATCGGCCAGCGGCGCCAGTTTCAACAGCAGCGCGGCGAGGATCAGCTGCGTCGCAATGCCGGCAACGGCCACCCGTGCGCTGGCGGCGCGGCGATCCTCGCTGATCGTCCAGGCGATGGCCACGAACACCAGCAACCCCAACGCGCTTTGCAAAGCGTGCATCACTGATCCGTCGGGGACGTGGTCTCACGCGGGAGCACGTTGATACGGAATCGCTCAAGATGCATGGGCGCGCAGTCTAGCTCAAGAGGCACCAAGGGGGGAGCCCCCGTCTGCGCCCGCCTCGATCGGCGGAGCGTTTTCTGGCACTATTGCGGACGCCACAGTTAAGGAGGTCCAGTCATGCGTGTCACCGTGATTTTGTTCGCCCTTCTGCTATCGATGCCCGGAATGGCCGCCGCTCAGGACTGGGAGCCGTACTTCAGCCAGCAGGACCGCTTCAGCGTCAATATGCCGGGGCAGCCACGGATAACGGCGGCGACGTGGCAATCGCAACTGGGCTACACCCTGCCGGCGCGTGTGTACAGCGCCGAGCGGGCCCGGGCGCGTTTCTCCGTCACGGTGGTCGACTACACCACCCTGGAGGAGCAGGGCATCGCGCGCTGGAAGCAGTGCCCGCCGGGCAATTCGCAGTGCCGCAATGGCGGCGAGACGATTGGCGAAGGCTATTGGAAGCAGGATGAGCGGGGTGCCGTCGTGTACGCCGTGTCCCAGTACCTAAAACGCCCCTTCGAGGTAACCGATTACGCGTGGGACTGGCAGGACATGGTGGAAGGGCACGGCCTGCAGTTGAAGGGCGGCGGGAGAAGGACGTTCGTGCACATCGCCATGCACGAACGCAAGCTGTACATCCTCGAGGCGTCCGCTCCCGAGGAGGAGCCCGAACCGGGCCTCTTCACGCAGTCGATGAAATGGCTCGACGAGGACGGCAACTTCATCCGCTACACGGAGACCGTCTACTCCAATTCGTACCACGGTCTCGGTGTGTACCAGCGGCCCGAGTACCGGGTCAGCGAACCGTAGCGTGCAGATCTGATGAGATCGAGATGATTCGGACTTCGTCAAAGTTGGCGGTTGTGCTGTTCGGCTGGCTCGCCCTGGAGGCTCCGGTGAGCGCCTATCTGGATCCGGGGAGCGGGAGTATGCTCCTTCAGGTTCTGCTCGGGGGATTCGCCGCCGTGGGCGTGATCGTCAGGCTCTATTGGAACCGCTGGACCTCCTGGTTTCGACGGCCCGATCGCCCGGAAGACGCCGGGTAAGGGAATCCGCAGATTCAGCCGGTACGTCTGGTCCACGACTCGATCCGGTCAGGTCCAGTGAACACGCCCGCCTTTGAGCCGAGTTCCTATCGGGATCCCGATGCTCGGGTCTTCCACCGAAACGGGTCAATCCTCAGATGCCTGAGCGCGCGCGCCCTGGAGGATTGGCAGCGACTGGCAGCGACCAAGTTCTTCGGTCGGCTCACGGGCGACGGGACGATCGTGCGGACCGAGGAGGTCGACCGCGCCGCAATGCCGGAGCTGGAGGATCGATGGGCTGCCGTGCTCAGGCACGACCCAATCCCGTTCATTTCCTATCCCTACGAGTGGTCGTTCGCCATGCTCAAGCGCGCCGCCTTGCTCCAGCTCGATGTGACGCTGGCCGCGCTGGGCGAAAACATGACGCTCAAGGACGCGACGCCGTACAACATTCAGTGGGTCGGCTCACGGGCGACCTTCATCGACGTTGGATCGTTCACGCGCTATGCGCCGGGCGAGCCCTGGGCGGGGTACCGGCAGTTCTGCGAACTCTTCCTGTTTCCACTGCTCCTCATGGCTTACAAGAACGTGCCGTTTCACCCGCTGATGCGTGGGAGCCTGGAGGGCATCTCCGCGGAGACCTGTCGCGCGCTCATGTCGAGCCGCGACGCGCTTCGGCCGGGAGTGCTGGCGCACGTGTTCCTGCAATCGAAGATGCAGGCCCGGTTCGCCGATTCCGATCGGGACGTCAGAGGCGACCTGCAAGCCGCTGGATTCGGTGCGGAGCTCATCACGCACAACATCGAACGCCTGCGTCGCTTGATCGAACGATTGGAGTGGAAGGCGGGAGGCTCGGCCTGGTTGGAGTACGAGTCCCAGCATTCCTACGACGAGACCGATCGTCGGCAGAAGGAAGCCTTCGTGCGGGAAGTGTCGGCCACGCGGCGGTGGGCGCTGGTGTGGGATCTCGGGTGTAACGTCGGTGTGTACTCCAGAATCGCTAGTGAGCACGCCGACTACGTGGTCGCCCTCGACACGGACCACCTCGTCATCGACCGGCTGTACGAGACGCTGAGGGCCGAGGGCCACGAGACCATCCTGCCGCTGGTCGGAGACGTGGCCGATCCTGCCCCGGGGCTCGGATGGCGGAGCAGGGAACGCCGGCCGCTCGTCGACCGCGGCACGCCCGAGCTCATTCTCAGTCTGGCGCTCGTCCACCATCTCGTCATCGGGCGAAACATCCCGCTGCAGGATCTCATCGAGTGGCTGGCCGAGTTTGGCGCCGACCTGGTCATCGAATTCGTCAGTCCAACCGACCCGATGGTCGAGCGGCTCATGAGGAATCGAGCCGGGTAGGCCATCGACTATTCGCAGGAGACGTTCGAGGCTGCTCTGGACCGGTGCTTCGACGGCGTGTCCCACCATGCGCTGGCATCGGGGACGCGGACGCTGTATCACGCGAGGGCGAAGGCTCGTGCCGCCTGAGCGCTCGCCGCGGCCGATCGTCGAGCTACTGCAGCTCGCAGGGCTGTGGAACATCGCGATCGCACAACCGGTCTTCGACATTCTGGCGCGCAGCCCGGAGTTCTTCGTGGCGCATGGCGCGCGGGCGGTCAACGTCTTGGCGTTCGTGATGGTCACCAGCGTTGCGATGCCGCTGGCTCTCTGGGGCGCGGTGCGTGGCGTGGGCCGCTTGGCCCCGGCGGCGGGGAGGATTTCTATGGCCGCGTCGTGCGGTGGGTTGCTTTTACTCATCGTGCTGTACGCGGTGAAGCAGTACGGCGGCGCCGGTCCGGGGATCGCGTTCATGGTGGCGGGCGTCTGTGCGGTCGCCGGTGCCGTGAGCTACGGGCGGTACGCGCCCGTTCGGCTGTTCGTGTCGCTGCTGGGTGTCGCCGTCATACTCGTGCCTGCGGCGTTTCTGCTTCAGCCACCGGTCTCGCGGCTGCTCGATACAGGCAACCGCGCATCAGTGTCAACGGTGGATCCCGCCGCGACACCCCCGATCGTCATGGTCGTATTCGACGAACTCCCGCTGGCCTCGCTCCTCGACAGCGAGTTGCAGATCGATGCCGAGCGATTTCCGCATTTCGACGCGCTGCGGCAGAACGCCACCTGGTTTCGAAACGCGAGCGCGGTTGCCGAGCTGACAATCGCTTCGCTCCCCGCCATGCTCACGGGCACCCGCCCGGTGAACGGTCGGCTTCCGGTGGCCGCGGACTATCCCACCAGCCTGTTCACGCTGCTCGCGCCGCACTACCAAATGCACGTGGTGGAACCGCTCACGCAACTCTGTCCGGGCGATCTCTGCGTCCGTGACCGTCTCGACCCGATCAGGTGGCTCGCCCCGGTCCTACTCGACGCGGCCGTCGTCTACCTGCACACCATCTTGCCGGACGGGCTGACGGAAGGGCTGCCGCCGGTGACGCAGAACTGGCGGGACTTCGTCTCGAATGACGACTGGCGGGCGCTCCTGGCCCGCGGGCAGGCCGGTGACAGGCCGGAGTCGGCGGCGACGTTCATCGAGCAGATCGAAGCCGAGCCCGACTCCGCCCGCCCCACGTTCCACTTTTTGCACCTGATGCTTCCGCATGAACCGTGGGTGTATCTGCCCATCGGACAGCGGTTCAGCGCGAGCGGTGCCGTCGCCGGAGTCCGGGCCGGAGGGTTGTGGGTGGACGACAGGGCGACGGTCGCGTTCGACTATCAACGCCACCTCTTGCAGGTCGGCTTGGTCGATGCGCTGCTGGGGCGCATGGTGGCCCGACTGCGCGACGTCGGATTGTACGAGGAGGCGCTCATCGTGGTGACCGCCGACCATGGTGCGAGCTTTCGACCCGGCGCGAGCTTCCGCCGGCCCAGCCCAGCCACGTTCGCCGATATTGCGGCCGTACCGCTCTTCGTCAAGCGCCCTCACCAAAGCGAGGGGCATGTGGTCGCCGAGAATGTCTGGTTGCTGGACGTTCCAGCAATGGTAGCTGCCGAGCTTGGTGTGCGCCTCCCGTGGGAGACCGACGGCGTGAACGCGTTCGAGACGGTACCCCAGGCCCGGAGTAACAAGTGGCTGTTCTATGACGACGGCGACGACGGCGAGAATACGACCGTCGGACCGGCCGATCTCAACGCCGGGCTTGTGGAGGCCGTCGGCTGGAAGCACCAGGTACTGCCGACCGCCGATCCATTCGAGCAGCCGCAACTGGGCCGCGCGGACGAGCTGGTGAGCCAATCACTAGAGCGATTTTCCATCCGGCCCGGCAGCGGAGAAGTTACGATCGACACCATGGCCGCGCTGGGCAACGTCGATCCGGACGCGGACTTCATCCCGAGTCGGATTGCCGGGTCGGCCGTCGTCGAAGGCTCTGACACACCCACGCTCGCGATCGTCGTCAACGGGGTGGTGGCGGCCACGACGGTGCCGTACGCCTTCCCGGTCGCCGGCCGGCGGAATCTGTGGGAAGTCATCGTCGATCCCGGGTTGTTCGTGCCCGGAGCCAACGCGGTCGACGTCGTCGAAGTCCGAGAGGCGCCGGATGAGCCAGGCGTTCTCTATACGCTCCACACGATGAGGGCCCTGGAGTCTGCCGTCGCCAGCCGCAACTTGTCAGGCGAAAGTGCGGAGTGGCTCTCGGGCGTGACGACGTCGGGCCTGAACCCGACCGAGTGGGACGGGGCTCGGCCGTTTCGCTGGAGCGATGGAGATGCCCGGCTGTCAATCCCGGTGGACGCCGAAGCCCCGCCGTCGGAACTGTCCGTCAGCATCGTCATGACGGGGGGGGGCCGACAAGTCGCTAGTGATTGCGGTGGATGACTGCGTGCTGTTCGACTCGGTGATCCAAGGTCCCTGGTCCGGGACCTTCCCGCTGAGTTCGTGCCCCGTCGCGTCCCAGCGCGTGGAAGTGTCGATTCGCAGCACCACACACCAGCCGACCAACGGTGATCCCCGGCAACTCGGCGTCGCGATTACCTCCGTCGAGATCACCCCGTGACCGACCACGGCGGTCGTGCGATACTCGGCAACGCAATGGTTCGTGCAAATCAGCAGATCAGAGGAGATTGAAATGATTCGGACTTCGTCAAAGTTGGCGGCCGCCGGGCTCGTCGCTGCGGGCCTGGCCTTCGGAACCTTTGCGGCCGGTGTGTCCGGCCAGGCGCCGATCGTGCGTTCGGCCCAGCACGACTTTCGCGTCGTGCCGGTGGCAGAGAACCTGGTGCACCCCTGGTCGATGACGTTTCTTCCCGGCGGGGACATGTTGATCACGGAGCGCCCCGGCCGGCTCCGGATCGTGCGGGATGGGACGCTGCTGCCGGACCCGGTGGCTGGCGTGCCGGAGGTTTTCGCCGAAGGGCAGGGGGGCCTGCTCGATGTGCTGCCCCATCCCGAGTTCGCCTCCAATCGCTTGCTGTACCTGAGCTACTCAGAGCCGAACGGCGGGGAGTCCACGACGGCGGTCGTACGAGGCCGGTTCGAAAACGACCGCCTCGCCGACGTCGAGGAGATCTTCCTGGCCCAGACGCGGGGGCGGGGGCACTACGGCTCCCGGCTCGCGTTCCAAGGTGAGTACCTGTTCATCACGGTCGGTGAGCGCCAGGTGCCGTCGCGGGGCGACCTGGAGGCGCACCCGGCGCAGGATCTGTCAAACCATCATGGAACGGTCATTCGCCTGTACCACGACGGCCGAGTGCCGGACGACAACCCCTTCGCCCGTCAGGCCGGCAAGCTGCCGGAGATCTGGAGCTACGGGCACCGGAATCCGCAAGGCCTGGCCATCCACCCTGAGACCGGGGACGTTTGGGCCACCGAGCATGGCCCGCAAGGAGGCGACGAGCTGAACCTGATCCAGCCGGGCAGGAACTACGGGTGGCCGGTGGTGGGCTACGGGGTCAACTACCGGTCGGGGCTGGCGATTCATGAGGGGACGCAGCGGGAGACCATGGAGTCTCCGGTCCACTTCTGGGTGCCGTCGATTGCGACCTCGGGGCTGCTGTTCTACACGGGCGATCGCTTTCCTGACTGGAAAGGGAACCTGCTGGCCGGCGAGCAAATTGCGCGCCTCACCATGAGTCCCGACGGGAAGCAGATCGTCAGAGAAGAAACGATCCTGCAGGGGATGGGCCGGGTCCGCGACATCCGCCAGAGCCCGGACGGCTACGTCTACGTGGCGATCGACGACCGCGAGGGGGCGCCGACAACGGTCGTCCGGCTCGAGCCGGTCGATCCACGCTAACTCATCCGGCGAAGGGGCTGTAGCTCAAGCCAAACATTTCCGCGACGGCCTGGTTGGTCACCGTGCCGGCGTGCAGGTTGATCGCGTGGGCGAACCCGGGATCGGTCGCCGCCAGCGCGGCCAGGCCCGAGTTCGCCAGCGTGAGGACGTACGGCAGCGTCACGTTGCACAGGGCGTAGGTGCTGGTCCGGCCGACGGCCCCGGGCATGTTCGTCACGCAGTAATGGACGATGCCATCCACCACGTAGGTCGGTTCGGAATGCGTCGTCGGCCTCGTCGTTTCGAGGCACCCTCCTTGATCGACAGCAACGTCGATGATCACGGCTCCCGGTTTCATGAGCTTCAAATCGGCCCGGTTGACGAGTCGGGGAGCACGAGCCCCTTCAATCAGTACGGCACCGATCACCAGGTCCGCCAGACGGAGTTGTTCACGGACGTTGTGCCGATCGCTGTACAGGGTGTTTACGTTTGGCGGCATGATGTCCTCAAGGTGCCGCAGACGGTCGATGTTGACGTCGAGAATGACGACGTCGGCCTGAAACCCCGCGGCAATCCGGGCCGCGTTCTTGCCGACCACGCCGCCGCCAAGGATGCAGATGTGGGCCGGCGGGACGCCCGGCACGCCCGCGAGGAGAATGCCCCGGCCGAGTTGCGGGCGTTCGAGATACTTGGCCCCTTCCTGAATGCTCATGCGGCCGGCGATTTCGCTCATCGGCGTCAGGCAGGGCAAACCGCCCGTTCGACCGCGCAGCGTCTCATACGCAATCGCCGTGATGCCGGTGGCCAGCACGTTCGTGGTCAATTCTTCACTCGCGGCGAAATGGAAGTACGTGAAGACCAGTTGCCCGGAGCGCAGCAGCGGCCATTCCTTCGCCTGCGGCTCTTTCACCTTGACGATGAGGTCCGCCTGGCCGTACACATCGGCGGCCGATGCCGCGATCAGGGCACCGGCTTCGGTGTAGTGGTCGTCGGTAATACCGCTGCCGAGGCCCGCGCCGGTTTCAATGACGACGCGATGACCTGCTCCGGTGAGTTCTTCCACGCCGGCGGGGATCATGCCGACGCGATATTCGTCCTGCTTGACTTCCCTGGGCACGCCGATCTGCATTAGATTCCTTTCGACTGTATTACCAAGGGGGTTACCAGGGGGGAAGCGTCATGAAGAGAAACTCCTGCAGGTAGCTGTCTCGCGACGCCCGCAGTTCCGCCCCACTCCCGTCGAAGAGGATCCGGCCCTCGTGGAGCACCATGAACCTAGCGTGCTCGGCCTTCGCCTCGCCGCCGGCCAGGATTTGCAGGTGTCCGTTCGTACTCACGGCCTCGTGGGTTGCCACGTAGAACGCATCCCGGATCTGGTGCGTCACCAGGATCGACGTGACCTGTTCCAAGTCGCGCAGCTTGACGATTTCGTCGTCGACCGTCGTCGCGATGACCGGATCCAGCCCCGTCGTCGGGTCGTCGAACAGCAGGAGGTTCGGTCTGGCGGCCATCGCGCGGGCGATCGCGACGCGGCGCCGCTGGCCGCCGGATAGCTCCGAGGGCATCCGGTCGGTGTATTCGCCGAGCCCGATGAACCCCAGGACCTCCGCAACGCGGCTGCGTACCTGGTCGGCGGGCAGGCTGGTTTCCTCGTACAGCCGGTACCCGACGTTCTCAGCCACCGTCAGCGAGTCGAAGAGCGCGTTCTCCTGGAACAGCATGCCGATGTCCCCCCTCAGGTGCAGAAGCTCGCGCTCGGACATGCTGTCGACACTCTGGCCGTTGACGAGAATCGTGCCGGCATCGGGTCGAAGCAGTCCGAGAATGAGCCTGAGCACGATCGATTTCTCGGCGCCGCTCGCGCCGAGCAGAATGCTCATGCTCCCCTTCGGGACGCTGAAACTGATGTCGCGGAGGACGACGTGCTCGTCGAAGGCGAACGATACCTGGTCGAACACAACGGCCCACGGGACCGCGTTCTCCGCCGATATCAGAGCGCCGACTCGTGCTGGGCTGTGTTCCATAGGGTCGTACACCACGCGATCGCCTCGTGCATTACCCATTTAATACCCCACCTCGATCACGGATGCTAGGCTCCGCTCGCACTCGGCCTGACTCCGACCATATAATCCGGCCGGGCCAAGGGCCTTTCAATCCGCACCGTGGTCGGCCCATTAATTGCGCCTTACGGGAGAACATTGACCATGATGAACCGGCGCCGGTTTCTCCACGCAGCGGCCGCAGGCGCAGCGCTGGTCACCCGCATTCCGAACGCTTTCGCCCAGACCGCGACATACGATCTGATCATCAGAGGGGGACGCGTCATCGATCCCTCGCTTCGGATCGATGCGATCCGCGATGTCGCGATCGCGCAGGGCCGCATCGCGGCTGTCGAGGCCAACATTGCCGGCGATCCCGCTGACGCGATCGACGCGCGCGGTAAGCTCGTCGTGCCGGGACTGATCGACATCCACACCCACACCGCCCGCACCGGTGAGGGTCCCGGGCTCGTCCTCTCGGATGGCGTGACCGGGTGGATCGATGCAGGCTCGCAAGGGGCCGATCGCATCGGTGACATGGTCGACGTGGCCAGGGCGTCGCCGCAGCAGGGCCGCGTGCTGATCAATATCGGACGCGCCGGCATTCTGTCCGATGGCGACACCATGAACATCGCGCGCGCCGATACTGGAGCGTTGCGCGATGCGATCGCAAAGAACCGCGACTTCGTCGTCGGCGTCAAGGCGAGGCTATCGGAGACGGTGGCGGGCGAGAACGATGACGAGGTGCTGCGGCGGGCACAGGAAGTGGCCACCTCCTTCAACATGCCGCTGATGATCCATATGGGACAGTCGCGCTCGCCGCTGCCCCGGCTCGTCGATCAGCTCAAGCGCGGCGACATCGTCACCCACATGTTCGCGCCGCCGCCCAACGCCATCATCGACGACAACGGCCGCGTCCTTCCCGAAGTGCTGGCCGCCCGCCGCCGCGGCGTCTGGTTCGACGTCGGCAACGGGCGAACCGGTCATGTGCGGTGGGACGTCGTCGAGCGCATCATGCAGGCCGGCTTCTGGCCCGATACGTTTTCCACCGACTGGAACGTCAATAGCCCCTCGACGGGGGTCATCGACCTCCCCAACTGCATGTCGAAATTGTTGGGCTTCGGCATGACGGTGCCGGAGGCGGTCGCGCGCGCGACCGTCAATGCCTCGCGCACCTTCGACGTGTTCCGCGACCGCGGCACGCTGAATGTGGGCGCGGTGGCCGATATCGCGCTGCTCGAATTGCGTGATGGAAACTTTGAATTCCTCGACAACTATGAAAACAAGATACCGGGCCGGCAGAGACTGTTCCCGACTGGCACCGTGCTTGCCGGCAAGTGGGTTCCGCGGGCATGAGACCCCAGCGGCGGACACGCCTGTCGAGCCATAACTAGGTGTTACCGAGCGGTGCATCGTCGCGCCGTAACTTGGGTTACCGGAATCTGTGTTGAGAACAAGGCGTGTGGGCGCTGTGGGAAGCCGCGTTTTGTGCGGGTTTCCAACGCCCTGGTGGGCGCGTTTTTCGCGTCCACAGGTCGGGCAGCGTCCCCGCGCGGATTTTTCGCCGGCGCCGCAGGACTGACCCGCTGGTTGGCGAGGCGGTAGACGCCGGCCAGCCCTTGGTCGATCCGCTGCGCCAGGATGAACGGATCGAGACGCGCGCGGAGCTGTCTCAGCGCCCGGACCTGCGCCGGGGCGGCTTCGGCACACGCCTCCACGCGCTCGAGCGGCGTCCGCGGCGCGTCATAGCGGCGACGGAGGCGGGCGCCGACGCGGCGCTTCTCGACCAGCGTCACCGAGGGGAGAAACAGGTTCTGCAGCAGGCGCAGCTCCTCGTAGAGCCCATTGATCGCGGTGAGCGCCGGCGCCGAGTCATACCGCACGTAGCCCAGCAGCTTCCGCACGTGCGTCCAATTCTTCTGCTCGATGTGCGCGTTATCGTCCTTCTTGTACGGGCGCCCGCGAGTGAATTGGATGTCATGGTGCGTGCAATAGCGGCGGAGATGGTGATTGATGAACTCGGAGCCGTTGTCCGAATCGATCCCGCGCAACCGAAAGGGCATGGCTTGGCGCAAGTACTCCAAGCCTTCCTGGACGTGGTGCTGACTCTTGCCCATCACCGCCCGCGTTTCCACCCAGGTCGTGAGGATATCGGTCACATTCAGTGAATAAATGAAGTCGCCGGCAGCGCGATCGCCCGAATGCGCCACGAGATCGATCTCGGTAAAGCCCGGCTCCTGCACGTCCCAGCGGTCCGTCTTCAGCGGAATCTGATGCTTGAGGAACGTCCCAGGCTTCGTCCGGCCGTACTGCCGCGTCCGCAGCTCGCTCTTGAAGGCCCGCAGGCACCGATCCATCTGCCGCGGGCTCATCGACCGGAGCTTCTCGACAACCTCGCGGGGGATCCGCCACCGCCGACATGCCCACGGCAGCCACGTGGGCAGCAAGGCCTGCAGCCGCAGAGACCACGGGTATCCGGCGGCCTCCCAGATTCGCCGCAACGTGCCCACGACCACCGGTCCATAGCGGACCGGCGGGCCCCCGCGGCGTCGTCGCCGCGGTCGCTCCGGCCGACGCAGCGACCGAATCACCGCCTTGCGGTGATAGCCCGTCACCTCACACACCTCATCCAACAGCTGGCCCTTCGTCGGCCGCGCCGCGTGCGCGTAGCGTTCCCGCATCCGTCCCAGATACTCGCGAATTGCTTGTGGTCCCACTCGGATTCTCCCCATCGCCATCCTCCCTGATGGGTAACCCGAGTTGTGGCGCGACGATAGGACGCCCGGTAACACTTAGCATGGCGCGATACGACACGTTGACACCTCAGCTGGCGGGGTCTACCATTCGCGACGGCTACTCACCATCTATCGAAAGGACAGTACATGAAACACAGCCTCATCGTACTGCTAGGCGCCGCAGTCCTCTCTGTGGCGGGGCCCTTGATATTCGCGGGATCGCTCTTCGCGCATCACGGACGTGGGGATGCGTATGACATGCAGAACCCGGTCACGTTGGACGGTACTGTGACGGAAGTCCGGTGGGCCAACCCCCATGTCGTCATTTTCATGGACGTGGCGGATGACGACGGTAACGTCGTCAATTGGGGCTTTGAAAACAGCAACGTCAGCACCTTGGCCAGGCAGGGCTACAGCAGGAGAACGCTTCGCGTCGGCCAGGAAATAACCGCGCTGGTCAACCCCTCCCGTCAGGGCGCGCCCGTCGGGATCGTGGTGAAAGTCATCCTCGAGGATGGCACGGAAATAATGTCGCGGGAACGGGGGAACCCGCTTGACTGATCGGGGCGCTGCGCGGTCTCCTTCGCTGACGTTGATACCGGCCCTGCTGCTGGCTGTCCTCCTGTTCTCGTTGACGGCCTCCGGACAGCAGCCGAACGCCGGAAACGAGACGAACCAATTCGATCCGCGTGATTTCTCTGGATTCTATCTTCGGAACGGGCCGCGACCCTGGGATCATCCTCCGCTGACCCGTCAGGGCATGGTGGCCATGCGCGGACGTCTTCCGGACCACCTCGCCGCGGTGTCCTCGGATTCGAACGACCCCATGTATCGGTGTAACCCGCAGGGGTTTCCGAGGCTCGTCTGGGAGGAGAACGAACCGATCGAGTTCGTTCACACCGACGACAGGATCTTGCAGCTCTTCCAGTGGGAGAGAACACTGCGCGAACTGTGGCTGGACGGGAGAGAACTGCCTTCGGGTGAGAATCTCGAGAACCTTGGGCCGGCGTGGTATGGACATTCGGTTGCCGAGTGGCAGGGGGACACCCTGGTCGTTACGACCACAGGTGTCGATGAGAGAGCCTGGCTCGATGTCTACGCCAACCCGATGAGCTTTGACGCGCGGTTCGAGGAGCGATACCGGCGGATCGACGTCGACACGATAGAAGGCCAGCTGACCATTCATGACCCCGCGAACTACACCGCGCCCTGGACGCATGCGCCGAGCCGCTTCGAACGCATGCGCCCCGAGCACGTATCGTTGTTTGGATGGAAGGGCTTGTTTTCAGGCGCCACCGACGCCATCTGCGCGCCCATGAACGAGGCTGATTACAACGGCAGAGTCCGCGATCCGGCGATTCTTGGAGTCACGGAGCGATAGCGACGTTCGACCTGCGCTCTCATTGATGTCGAGGTCGCGCGCCACGGGCCGGGGTGGACCGAGGATCCCTGGGTGCCCGTGCTGAGTCGCGCGTAGGGCCGGCTTCGCCGGCACACGGTGGAGTGGCTTACCGGGTCAACGTCACTCTGCGCTCACTTCCACGTGGACATGCTGCCAATGCCCCGGTACCTGCCAGTAGACGCGCAGCCCGTATCCGCGGTACCACTCGGCGAGCTCATCCAGCCCGGTGCCTTGAATATCCACCGCCCTGTCCTCATAGTGCGCTGAATTCCAGGTGTGAATGTGGTCGTTGGCACAGGCGGAATTCCTCGTAGAACGTTCTCATGGTGCCTCCAGGGCGATCGAGGTGAGCCTCTGTCACCGGGTGCGTGGATTCGGCAGTCACGTTACAGGACAGGATAGCAGCGATACAGCGGCGTTGCGCAGATTGTTAGGATTTACGCAACAATCGGGCGGTCCGGTCGGAGCATACTCGTTGCCGGCGGAGCCGGCCGGGACTAGAATGCCAACGTCCTCGGCTCGCGCGAGATCAGAGCTCCGCTGCGGCGGGTCTCGGGAGGCCGGTCGGGAGGACCCTCGAAGAGGGGGGCTACGCCCACAGGGAGAACGGTCACATGAAACAGTCTGCAAGAAAGCTATGGATGGGAAGTGCGCTCCTGGCGCTGATGGCCCTGGCGGTCTCCGTCTTTGCGGTGCCGGGGGTCTCCCAGTCGGACCTTGAGACCCTGCAGGCGGACAACGCGGCCCTGCAGCAGCAGGTTGCCGCCGCAGCTCCCGTGCAGGTCGTCCAGGCTGGCCAGCTTTCCCCTCCACCCGTCAACGCGCAGCCCACGGGCTGGGACACGACGGAGTCCTTGCGTGGCCGGTTGACGCAGCTTGCCACGTACGACTCCAGCGGCCCGGATGCCTGGGACGTCGAGGCCCACCCGGTCGTCTACTTCACGAGTGAAGGCGTTGGCGCGAACCCGAACGGCGGCACCGGCATGTCGGGCGTCCACATCATAGACGCCTACAGCAAGGAGGTCGTTGCGTCGGCGCTGTTCGACCTGGGCGAGGAGGTCACCATGACCCCCCACAGCGCTGGCATGTCGCCTGACGGGCAGTGGCTCTACATCGGGCAGATACAGCGTGGCGCGGCCGACGGGGAGAACGTCTCCGGCGTGACATTCACTATCGACCCAAGTCGTGACAAATCCGTCCTGCTCATCATCAACGCCAGAACCCTGAGGCTGGAGATGACGCTGGAAGGTCCTCGCGTCGACTGGTTCCACCACATCACCGGGTTCACCGATTGGCAGGGGCGCGAACGCGTGCTGGTGGCTTTCGGGCGCACCCCCGGCGGTGGCCCGCACTTCCTCCTCGATCCCCACGACAAGAACCGGGTCGCGAGGGCCATCACGATCGAGGACATCGGCTACAAGATCGGCCATCCGTATCCGACACTCGACCCGACGGGTCGCACCGTGTTCGTGTCGGTCTTCGCGCCGCCATGGCGCGAGCAGAATCACAACACGGCGGGGATTGCGAAGTTCAACCTGGAGACCGGCGTGACCACCATCGTGCCGTTCGTGGGGGAGAACCCGATCGGCATGGCGCACACCTCCGACGGCAGGTTCACCTTCGTCAACGACTCCGAGGGCGATCACGTCTTCAAGATCGACAACGAAACCAACGAAGTCGTCGGCAGCACCAACGCCGGGGTCGCAGGGCCCTACGGCCTCGTCCTGAACTGGGACGAGACCCTTCTGTATTCGATAGGCAAGGGTGAGGGCACCCATAATCGGGGTTCGGTCGTGGGGATCACCGAGGCCCGAACGATGCGTCCGGCTCGCGTGCTTCACAACATGCCGCTCTACCTCGGTGGGTCGGCCTCGAGCATCGATCACGGGATCCTCCACCCGGACCCGGAGGTCAACGAGCTCTGGGTCAGCAACATGAACGGCTGGGAGACCATCGTCGTGGACCTCGACACCCACGATGTGACCGATTACATACCCACGCCCAACGGTGGAGACACGCACTCGGGCGGGTTCGTACGGTACAACGCGGATTGGACAGGCGAGCTGCTCGCCGACATGGGTGGCCCAAGGAGTGAGGTGCGCGAGATCATGCGTGAGCGGGTGGCGGCGAATCCTCCGCCCGCGCCGGGCGGCCGTGGTGGTGGCCGCGGCGCTGCCGCTGCGGGGCCAGCCCTGACGCTCGAGGAGCGGGGGGCGCTCGTCTATGAGCAGACGGCCGGGGGCGTGGGATGCGCCTCCTGTCACGGAATAGACGGTGCCGGCGATGCAAGCCTGAGTACTCCCGACATCCGGGGTGCGGACGAGGCCCGGGTCAGGTCTGCGCTCGACGGCGTCGCGCTCATGGGCGGCATCGATCTCACTGAGGCCGAGCTCCGAGCGGTACTGGCTCACCTGCAGACGCTCAACGCCGGGCCGTAAGTCTAGTTTTAGATAGACCACTTCCTCAGCGCACCCTCGTTGCAGGTGGAACGGGGACAAGACTAGAATGCCTGTGTCCTCGGCCCGCGCAAGATGGCTACGCCCACACAGGGAGAACGGTCATGAAACAGTCTGCAAGAAAGCTATGGATGGGAAGTGCGCTCCTGGCGCTGACGGCCCTGGCTGTATCCGTCTTTGCCGTGCAGGGGGTCTCCCAATCGGACATTGACACCCTCCAGGCGGACAACCAGGCCCTGCAGCAGCAGGTCGCCTCCGCGGCTCCCGTACAGGTGGTCCAGGCTGGTCAGCTTGCGCCTCCGCCAGCCGACGCCCAGCCCACGGGCTGGGACACGCCGGAGTCGGTGCGCAGTGGGTTGAGGCTGTTTGCCACGTACGACTCCAGCGGCCCGGACGCCTGGGACGTCGGGGCTCACCCGCTCGTTTTCGTCACGAGCGAGGGCGTGGGATCGAACCCGAACGGCGGCACCCCGATGTCGGGCGTCCAGGTCATCGACGCCTACAGCAAGGAGGTCATCGCGTCGGCGCTGTTCGATCTGGGCGAGGAGGTCACGCAGAACCCTCACAGCGCGGGCATATCGCCGGACGGGAGATTTTTCTACATCGGGCAGATACACCGTGTCGCTGCCACCGGGGAGAGCAGGAGCGTCCTGCTCATCATCAACTCCAGGACGCTGAAGCTGGAGATGACGCTGGAAGGTCCTCGCGTCGACTGGTTCCACCACCTCACCGGCTTCACGGACTGGCAGGGGCGCGACCGCGTGATCATCGCCTTCGGGCGCAACGCCGGCGGCGGCCCCACCTGGCTCCTCGATCCCAAGGACAACAACCGGGTCGCGAAGGCCATCACGATTCAAGACCTCCGCTACAACATGGGCCATCCCTATCCGACGGTCGACCCGACAGGCCGCTTCCTGTATAACGCCGTCTTCGCGCCGCCATGGCGCTCGGAGCATCACGACACCGCGGGAATTGCGAAGATCAACCTGGAGACCGGCGGGGTGGCCATCGTGCCGTACGTCGGGGACAACCCGATCGGCATGGCGCACACCTCAGACGGCAGGTTCACCTACGTCTCTGACGGGCACAGCAGCAATGTCTACAAAATTGACAACGAACTCAACGAAGTCGTCGACAGCACCTCCGCAGGGGTGGCAGGGCCGTACGGCATCGCCCTGAACTGGGACGAGTCCTTCCTCTACCCGATCGGCAAGGGCGAAGGGACGCACAACAACGGTTCGGTGGTGGGGCTCGTCGCCACGCAACCGTTCCGGTCGCCCCGGAACTTCATCCACAATATGCCGATCTGGCTCGGGGGGTCGGCCTCGAGCATCGATCACGGAGTCCTGCACCCGGACCCCGAGGTCAACGAGCTCTGGGTCAGCAACATGTACGGCTGGGAGATGATCGTGCTCGACCTCGATACCCACCAGCCGACCGACTACATTGCGACGCCGAACGGTGGGGACACGCATTCGGGCGGGTTCGTCCGGTACAACGCGGATTGGACCGGCGAGCTGCTCGCCGACATGGGCGGCCCAAAGGGAGCCGTTCGCGAGATCATGCGTGAGCGGGTTGCGGCGAATCCTCCGCCCGCGCCGGGCGGCCGAGGCGGTCGCGGTGGCCGAGGCGGTGGCCGCGGCGCTGCCGCTGCTGCGCCGGTCCTGACGCTTGAGGAGCAGGGGGCGCTCGTCTTTGAGCAGACAGCCGGGGGCGTGGGATGCGCCAGCTGTCACGGAATTGACGGTGCGGGCGACGCGAGCCTGAGTACTCCCGACATCCGGGGTGCGGACGAGGCTCGGGTCAGGTCCGCGCTCGACGGCGTCGAGCTCATGGGCGGCATCGATCTCACCGAGGCCGAGCTCCGAGCGGTGCTGGCCCACCTGCAGACCCTCAACGAGGCGCAGTGAGAGGCGCCGTGAGAGGTGCAGTGAGGTGAATCGGAACGGACGGACGGAGGGCAGGGTGAGGTGGTCATCCCGCCGCGCATGTCCGCATTCGTAACGATGGCCCGGGCCGTCTGGGTCGGCATCGGGATCGGGATCGGCGTATTCCTCATGCACGGCGCCGGTGTGGCCGCGGCGCAGGTGACCCCGCCCGAGAGCCAGGTGCGTCCCTCTCCCTCCGATGCGCCGGTTCGCTACCTCATTCTCAACGTCGAGATCTCGGACGACGGCATCCAGCCGTCCGCCCTGTTCATCCCCGCGGGACAACCAGTGCAGCTCGTGCTGCGCGGCCGGGGCAGGACCGAACATCACTACAGGGTCGTGGGGCTCGTACCCGATGAGCTGTTGTGGATGGCGGCCCCTGCGAGCGCGATGACGGCAGAGGTCCCGAATGACGACCACGCCCACCACGACCGCGCGTTCGACCAATGGCGGGAGACATCTCCGGCCGGCATCAGTCCGACCGGTGACGAGGTGCACGCCTATGTCTCGCCGGCGAGTGGCGTGGATGTGGTGCTCTTCAGCACGACGCAGACCGGGACCTTTGTCGTGCAATGCGATCTTCATCCCGAGAAAGTTGGCAAGCTGGTCGTCTTCGACGACGGGAGGCGGCCGGCCGCCGCGGTTGCAGGGGGAGGGCGAGGGGACGCCCTGAGCGTCGCGCGGGCAAGCGCGCTGAGCATCGCGCCGGGGGACGCGCTGAGCCGTGCGGTCGGAAACCCGTTGAGTCTTGCGCTGGGGAACCCGCTGAGCGTTGAGCTGACCAGGGATCTGGGATCGGTGGACTATCCGGGGGCGCCGCGCGTGTTCCTAGAAGCGACGTACGCTCCCGCGGAATACGAGGCACTGATTCTGGGCGGGCCAGCCGCCATGGCAGAGCTCGAGCCGGACGGCTACGTCGCGGTCCTGCTGACGGAGGCGGTCCGCACCGGCAACCTGCCCGGTACAGCGGAACCGCCTGACGTGTACCTCGGCGGAAGTCCCCTGCCGCTGATCGACGCGACGGTCACGACCGACCTGCCCCGCCAAAGAGCAACCTTCTACCGGTTCGCCCGTGACGACGCTTCTGGCACGGGAGACCAGGCCGTGACGCTGCGTCTGGCGTCCGGACAGGAGGCTGCCTGGGACCTTGCGTCGTCCAGCAGCTGGAGCTGGCTCGCCCCGGTCATTTTCGCCGGCGGCCTGGGTTTGTTCGGCTGGCTGGTCTGGACGATGTCAGGCGGCAGAGTGCGAAGGTCGCACACGACGGACCTCGAGACGCCGCGTTAAACCGGTTCGGTTCTGGTCACGTAGAGCTGCTGCGTGGGATACGCGAATTCGATCCCGGCTTTCTGGAATTCCTCTATCAGCCGAAAGTTTATGGACTGCTGTAGATCCATGTAGACGTTGTAATCCGGCGTGAGCACCCCAAAGACGAATTCGTAGATGAGGGCAAAGTCACCGAAGCTCTTGAAGTGGGCCCGGCCGAATCTGACGTGTTGATGCTCTTTGATGACCCGCTCGACCATCGCCGGGATCGCCTTCACGTTCTCGACAGACGTTTCGTACGTCACTCCCACACTGAACTGGACCCGCCGCTCGCGCATCCGCTTGTAGTTCTTGATCCGACTACCGGTCAGGTCGCTATTGGAGAAAATCAGTTGCTCGCCACCGAGGCTAAGGAGACGCGTGGTCTTTAATCCAACGTGCTCCACGGTGCCGAATAGATCGCCCACAACGATGAAGTCCCCGACCTGGAAGGGCTTGTCCACCAAGATCGCGAACCCGCTGAAGACGTCTCCCAGCACTGATTGGGCAGCCAGGGCGATGGCGATGCCGCCGATGCCGAGGCTCGCGACGAACGCCGTGACATTGATCCCGAGGTTGTCGAGGATAAACAACAGGGTCGCCGTCCAGATCATCACCCGGGCAAGCCAGGTTATGTTCTTGACCATCGCGCCGCCGGCCGGGTCGTTTTTCATGACCTGCTCAGCCCACGTGCGGACACCGTAGGCAGCGAGCCCTTGGAGGAACTGCGCGACCTTGATCGTGAGAATGATGACGAGGAGGATCTGCAGCAGGCGGCCGAGACCGTCCGGCAGCGTCAGGAACAGAGCGGCGCAGTAGAGCGCGGTGGACAGATAGACAAGCTGTCCGACGATGCGCCGCAGCAGATCGTGGAGCAGGTCATCAAAGTCGTTCGCCGTTCGCTGCGAGACCGCCTTGAGGTGCCGCAGGATGATCGCCTTGGCAATCGGCAGGCCAACGAGGACGGCGAGGAAGACCACCGCGGAGACGAGGTAGTCCTGGGCGGTATTCCCGACAAACTGCCGCTCCATCATTTCCAGGAGCGCCTGCATGTCCTTCCTTTCATGGATTCGTCAAGCGACTTGAGGTCGTTGTAGAAGCCAGAGCGGCAGAACTGGCGCCTGCTGCCTGTCGTATGGACATCGCGGTCTACGCAGAAGCAGGCCGATGCGCCCGAAGGAAGGACCGTACCTGGCGTACCGCGATGGGAATCCGCTCCGGGGGCTCCTTCCACGGGAACATACTCACTTCGGCTTTGGGCGCGAGCATCGCGCACTCCATGGCGACCGCATACGGATGCGCCGGACTATCATCCGGCAGGATCAGAACGGGCGTCTGGCAATTGCGCACGAAATCACGCGTCACGGTGAAGACGAAGTCGGCATCGGTGCGGAACATCCTGGTCAGAAATGTGTCGACCATCTCCATCGTGATATCGGGCCGGCGCTTGACCAGTTCCGGACCCCACCCGGTCATGCCGTTATCGTAGCTGCCGGTGGGCCTTTCCGGCCGGAACCCGACAGGCTGGACCGGCACGGCCGCGACAACGCGATCGGGCGCTCGCTTCAAGAGGTTCCAGATGAAGGGGCCTGCGATGCAGAAGCCCAGGACCATGAACTTGTCGATGCCCAGGTGATCCATCAGACCGAGGTGGTCATCGGTGTGTGAATCCCACGGCCGGTCCACCTCGAGCGGGCCGGAGGAATTCCCGCCATTGGCGTTGCGCAGGTCCGCGTAGATGCAGCGGTACTCTCCCCTGAATTCCTCGATCGGGTTGAAGGGACTGCTGATCAAGCGGGCCATCGTTGAGTTCAGTGCCCCGCCGGCGATGAGTAGCAGCGGGAAGCCGGAACCAGCCTCCTCATAGTGGATGCGAACCGGGCCTCTTTCGTAGAAGGACATGGCAGCTCCTCCCTGCCCGGTCTGCTGGGCAAACATGCGCGGCGCTGCGGCCATCGCCGTCGCCGCGGCGCCCGCTGCCAGTATCTTGCGTCTGGTCGGATCCATAGTCGGCCTCCTCCTCGATCAGTGTGGCGGCCCAATCATAACCTCCAGGCGGGTCCTGACCGCGGACAGCCCCATTCGTGCTCGGCGCCAAAGGCACCCGTCACGGGTGTGGCGCCTGCGGCGCGAACGGGGCGGCCCCGTCCGCGGCCACCCGCAACGAGGTCATGCGCGACAGACCCGTGCTTGTGACACCATCTAGGGCATGCTACCGCTCCTGCTTTTCAGCTTCTCAACGGTCCTCGCGCAGCCGGCTTCACCGACGTTGGCGCAGCGCACGTTCAGGGCACCCGACGGCTCGATGGTGCGCTATGGCCTGGCCGTGCCAGGCGACTATGACGCGTCCCGACCGCGGCCGCTCGTCGTCGCTCTCCATCCTGGCGGCGGTGGTGGCACGCCCTTCTATGGCGACGGCTTCATGCGCAGCATCTTCTTGCCGGGCCTGGGCGAACTGGCGCCCATCATGATCGCGCCGGATGCCCCCGGAGGGAGCTGGACCGATTCGCGCGCCGAACAGGCGGTGATGGCGCTCGTGACGGCCATGCTTGACGAGCTCGCCATCGACGAGCGCCGGATTCTGGTCGTCGGCTTCAGTCTTGGGGGCGGCGGCGCCTGGTATCTGTCGGCGCGCCATCCGGATCGGTTTACCGCGGCCATCGTGATGGCCGGTCGCACTCGAGAACCGCTCGCGGATCTCGCGAGGATCCCCACCTACGTGATTCACAGCCGCGACGACCAGGTCGTGCCGTTTGACCAGGCCGAGGAACGTGCCCGCACACTTGAGCAGATGGGGCGGCCCGTCACGTTCGACCCGCTGGCCGGGGTCGGACATTACCAGATGGGTGGTTATCTCCCCGCGTTACGGCGAGCCGGAGGGTGGGTGAGCGAGAGGTGGGCGCAACCGTCTGTGCCGTAGACGACCGGCATTCTACCGCCAGCCCTCAAGGTGGTGCCCGGGAGTTCCATCGTCTGAGGCAGCGACGATTCGCGAGGCGATCACTTCGTGCGTCTCACTCGCGGGCGCCCTTCTAGTCGACCGGGGTGGTCTGCGCCCAGTAGACCCACTCGCGCCCTTCAACCGGCCCGAGTTGTCCGCCGCCGCCGCCGCCGCCACCCTGCCGACCGGCACCGGCATTGGCGTCCCCTGCGCCCTGCGGTCCCATCCGAATCTCGTTGACGTACGCGACCGTGCCCCCGAGCGCGATCGCCTGCTGCTGGATTCTCGCGTTCTGCCGCATGTGATATGCGCTGCGGACCACGTTGTACACGGTAGCCCCCGTCACCACGAAGCCGTGCCCGGACAGCAGCGCGGCCTGGTTCGTGCCGAGCGCGGCGGCGACGCCCATTCCAAAGGCGGGATTCGACAGCAGCGGCTGCTGCGGATCCAGCGTCGACATGCTGAACATCGGCAGTCCGTCACCAATGAACGCGCCTCCGTTGACCATGCCACGCAACGGCACGTCCTGCGTGAAGGCAACAACCTCTGGCGACCGCGCGTACAGCACAGCCATCACATCCGGATTCGCCTTGTAGATCTCGTCGTCAATCGACAATCCCATCGTGTCTGGACCCGGGCTGGAGAGGTCGCGTTCGACGATGTCTCCGTCGGTCACGCTGCCGGCCGCCGCGGTGGCCACGAAATAGCTGTTCGGGTTGCTCGGATTCCGCACGCTGACGTGACCCGAGGTCTCGATCAGCCCGACCATCTCGTTCGCGAGGATGCGGTTTGCGAGCATCAGGTCGTGCCTCGCGGCACCGACAGGATCGCTTGGCTTCGACGGCATCGGTGCCGGGTTCAACGGCACGTTTCCGCCTTCCGCTCTCAAGTCGACGCGCCTGTAGTGATCCCACGCCGCCTGGTCCGCGGTGGCGTCGTCCACGATCGCCTCGGGCTGTTCGGAACTTCCAATCGACACGGCGGCTTCCTGCAACTGGGCATTCCTGCGGAGCGCGACCACGCGATGGATCACTTCCGGCAGCGACTTGGCCGAGAGCGTGATTCCGTGACCCCAGAGCAGCACCGCCTCATTGTCGCCGAGCGTCTCCACCATCGACTCGCCAAGGCGGTTGTCACTGACGATGCCCCTGCGCCCGTTGTTGAGCGGCCGAATGTCCCAGACCGGGACCTGCCTGTTGGGCCCCCAATAGAGCGGCACCGAACTCATCCCGAACGCCACGAACTCCGGCGTGTGCGCGTGCACGACCGCCATCACATCGGGCCTGGCCTTGAAGACGTTGCCATGCAGGAAGGTTTCACGTGCGTCGCCCCCCCGCGGCTCGATGGGCAGGCTGTCGAGGCCGTACTCGCTCATGTCACTGACGCTCGCGCCGCCAGGGGCGACAAAGCGCGCCATGTACCAGCGGTCAGGATTGATCAGGCTGCGCGCACTGACGTGCGCCTGAATGTCGAGGATGCCCTCCTCGCGCGTGAGAATCCGGTTCGCCAGAACGAGGTCTTCGAGGAGAGCCTGTTCAGGGGCGGGCGCTCCCGCCTGCGAATCCTCGGCTAGCGTGGTGGCCGGGGTTTCTGCGGGTTGGGAAGAACAAGCTGCGAGAAACGCGCCTGCAAGAAGCGCCAGCACCGACCGGTTCATCAAGGTTGGAAAACTCATAGTGGTCACCTTCTCAGATCTCGGATGGGATCCGTAAGCGGGGTAAGTATATCGAGGTTAGGGCCCCGTGTGCGTCCGGCCCAACGTCCGTCAAGACCGTGGCGGGAGCGCACCCTGGCGCGCGAGCTCCTGCGCGAGATAGGCCCCGAGCGCGGCGTGACCGTCGAGCGTGAAGTGGGACTCATCGGCGAAAAGGTCAGGGTACCGGTCGTGAAACAGTTGTCGGACGTCCACCGCGGGCACGCCCTGCTCGGCCGCGACCCGGAGCAACGAGCGATTGTACGACGGCACGGTACGCCGCCAGGACACCGTTTGCTCCAGTGTCTCCACCGTGAGCTGGTGCGGCCGCGTTAGAGGAACGGCCAGAGCGTCTCGGTGCTGCGACAGCGAGCGGTGCGAACGAGGGCCTTGAGCTTCGCGAAGCAGAGCTCGATGGGATTGAGGTCTGGGCTGTAGGGTGGCAAGTACCAGAGGGTGGCCCCGGCGGCCTGGATGGCGCGTTGGATGCCGGCGACCTTGTGGGCCCCGAGATTGTCGGCAATGACGATGTCGCCGGGCTGCAGGGTCGGCACCAGGATCTGTTCGATGTAGGCGCGGAAGCTCTCGCCATCGATCGCGCCGTCGAAGACCCCCGGTGCGGTCAGCCCCGTGACCCGCAACGCGGCGAGAAACGTGCTGGTCTGCCAGCGCCCGCAGGGGGCGTGGTCGTGGACGCGCGCGCCGCGCGGTGCCCGGCCGTACCGCCGAAGCAGATTGGTGGTGATGCCGGTTTCGTCCAGAAACACGAGGTGGGCGACATCCCAGGTCGGCGCCGCCGCGTGCCACGCGACCCGCGCGGCCGCGACGTCAGGCCGATCGTGTTCGGACGGGCGGACCGTTTTTTTAACGGTCAGGCCGAGGGCCCGCACGGCGCGCCAGACCGTCGGCACACTCGCGGGCGTGGCGAGGGCGTCCTTCAGCTCAGCCAGCGTGCGATCCGGGTGCGCCGCAATCAGCGCGGCCAAGGTGTGTAGGTGCGGCTCAAGCATGCCGCGCCGTCCATGTCGCTGGACGCGAGGCGCCACCTCGCCCGTGTCGCGCCGCCGCTGTTTCAGTAGCCGCACCCACGACCCGCTCACGCGGTACTTCGCCGCCACCTCGGCCGCCGTCATCCCGGCATCGCTGTCGAGGAGCGCCCGCTCTCGCAGATCCATCGAATAGGCACGCATCGGGCCTCCTGCATCGGTGCGCGCAGAAGTACCACGACCGCCCCAGGTAGTACAAGGCCTATTTGAAAAGCGCTTTAGGGCTTGTCAGACAATTACTGACTTTTGTGTTCTCGGAGCAGCGGGATGGATCGTGTAGTTCCAGTCGCCGTGAAAGCGATGCCGCTCGAGGCGTACCGTCGCCAGCTGCGCATCGGTGACGGTGAGGCCACCCGGGTATGGGCCGCGGTCGAGTTCCGACCGAACGCGGAGTCCGGACCGACTGTGCGTCGAGCCAATGAGGCTCACGATCGTGGCCAAGTCGACGAGTGGGGTGCCGCGCCAATTCATCGCGATGTGCGAGAACACCCGATGCTCGATCTTGTTCCACTTGCTCGTACCCGGCGGAAAGTGACAGACCGTGATCACCAAGCCCGTCCGATTGGCCAGACGCGGCAGTTCCCACTTCCACAACCGGAGGCGCGCCCCGTTGCTCCCGCCTGCATCCGCCGTGATCAACAGCGACTGGGCTTGTCGATACGCCGGGCGACCCATGTGCTGCCACCAACGCTGGATCGACCGTACCGCGAAGCTCGCGGTGTCGTGATCGATCCCGACACGCACCCAGCCTTCGTTGCGATGCAGATCGTAGATGCCATACGGAATGGCCTTCCCGCCCGTGGTGGCGGTGGCCGGGATCACGAAGTCGTGGACCTGTACCCGCTGCGGCGTCTTCGCCGGGCGCCAGGTGCGGCCCGCGTTCTTGAACGCGCCGACCAGCTCCTTCTTCTTGGTGTCCACCGAAATCGTCGGCTGCTGTTGCCGTTGCGCGCGTCGCACGCGCCGGGCGATGTACCGAAACTGCGCGTCCCGATCGACATGCTGGCGGCCCTCACGAGTCTTGGCGTTGCCCTGCAGGCTGTAGCCCAGTCCGTGCAACAACTCGGCGACCACCGTGTGGCTGACGCGGTGGCCCAGACCGTCGAGCGCCACCGCCAACGTCCGTGCGCTCTGGCACGTCCACCGCAGCGGCGAGTCGGGATCGCCGGGGGCGGTCGGCTCAACCAACGCATCCAAATCGCGCAGCAGCGTCGCGTCGAGATCGATCGCGCGCTTGCGGCCGCCGCCCGCCCTTCGCGTCCGGCCGCCCGCGAGCGGCTCGTCCGCCGTCAATTCACGCAAACCGCGCTGGATGGTCGATGTCGCGATACCCGTGGCTCGGGCGACCAGCGCCGTGCCGCCATAACCGATCGCCTGGGCCTCAGTCGCCGCCCACACCCGGCGCGATCGCTCCGTGAGCACGGGCGCCAGCGCTGCATGCTTTGCCCGCAGGGTGGCCACCTCCACGGGCGCAGCGTACTACTCGCCGATCAACAGTACAAGCAGTTATTTCCTTACAGGCTCTTAGCCCGCGAAGCGAGGTCGCCAACACCCGGGCCGACGTGCCAGGCGGCAGAGTGCGCCGGGACATAGGGCGAAATGCTCGCAATCCACAAACCACCGAAGGGGGGGATTACAGATGGCTAAGAAGAAGGGCGCGAAGAAGAAGGCGGCGAAGAAGAGATAGCTTCCGCCGGTTCGCCAGGAAAGGGGACGTGCGACTCGCGCGTCCCCTTTCCTCGTGTACGCCGTCTTTCGTGTCCACCGCAACCCACCTCCGAGGCTTGGGAGCTGGCGACTCGGGTGAGTACGCGTGACGCAGGAGCTATGGGAATTCGCCCTCGCCGTCCCAGATACGGACGCGCTGAATCACGTCCCCGGGAACCAGGCTATCCACGACATCCATACCGGTCACCACATGCCCGAACACGGTATAGCGGCCGTCAAGATGCGGCTGCGGCGAGTGCGTGATGAAAAACTGGCTGCCGCCGGTGTCTTCCCAGTCAAGCGCCATCCCCACCGTCCCCCGCAGATACGGGCGCGTGTTGATTTCGTCGCGAATCGTGTAACCGGGCCCGCCTGCACCGTCGCCACGGGGATCACCGCCCTGCACCACGAAATCCGGGACGATACGGTGAATCGCGACCTGGTCGAAGAATCCCTTGCGCGCCAGCGCCACGAAGCTTGCTACCGTCTGCGGAGCGTCGAGGATGGCCAGCTCGATCTCGATGACGCCGCGGCCGGTTTCTATGTACGCATGCGGTGAATACCGGGGGCTGACCAGCGCCAGCCATTCCTGGTCGCCAATGGCCCGGCCAGACGGCGCCGGCCGTATAACCGCCTCGGCTGCGTCCGCGCGGCCTTCCCGGAGGAGCGCCGCCGCCCGTACCCGCACCGCCCAATCGCGGTCCCCGAGCGCGTCCTCCAACAGCGGCCGCGCGACCATCGGGTCGAGCTCAGTCAGCACCGCGAGGATGGCCGCCCGCGTCGTATAGGTACTGTCGCCCTGCGCCGCGCGGTACGCCTCGACGAGCGCCGGCACCGAGGAGGCCGCCTTCAATTCGCCGAGACTACGGGCCGCGGCGGCCCGCACGGCGAAATCATCAGCCCCGAGCCGCTCGATCAAGGCCATCTCGATGCCAGGCGCCCTCAACGCGACCAGCGTAGCGACTACCGCGGACACCACGCGGGGGTCCTGGTCCTGCGACAGCATCCCGAGTCGAGCCTGGGCCCTCTGCGGCGGAAGGGTCGCCAGCGCCGCCGCCTCGGCGGCCCTGACCGTCCAGTCGCGATCCGGGCCCAGGCCGGACAGCGCAGCCATGAGCGTGTCCGGGTCGATCCGAGCGAGCGCCCGAATTGCGGCCCCTCTCATGGCCGGTGAGTCGTCAGACATGAGGTCCAGCCACAGGTCGATGCTGTCGGCTGTGGCGAGCACCGACAGGGCGGTCACCGCCTCCAGCCGCAGCGTCGCGTCAGCCGCCGCATCCACGACAATGCGCGTCACCAGCGGCACCGCAGCGGGATCACCGATCGCGGCAAGCGCGCGCACGGCCTGGGTCACGACAGCGGGGTGCGCGGTGCGCTCCTCGACGATCCGCAGCAGCCGCCCGGCAGCGACGGGCGCCTTCATGACGGCGAGGCCGCGGGCCGCGAACGCGGCCGTGTAGCGACCAGGCGTGCTCAGGAACGTGATGAGCGTTGGTGCGAAGCGCGGGTCCCCGAGCCGCTGGATCGCAAAGGACACCGGCCACCAGTTCGAGACGGGCCGGCCGGTCTGGTCGAGCACGGCCGCCGCCAGCGCATCGTACGACCCCAACCGCGCCAGCGCGTACAGGCCAAAGCGCGCCGCCTCGACGGCAGGCGCCAGAGGAAACGCCAGGTCGTCGGCGTCCACGCCCGCCAGTGCGCCGGCTCCGATGTATCCCCGCACCATTCCGCTGACCGCCGCGGCGTCGGCGGAATCGCCGATCATGCCAAGCGCCTCGGCGGCGCGTCCCTGGACCTCGGGGTCCCCGTCGCCGAGCGCCGCCAGAAGCGCCGGGCGCGCATCGGTGGCACCAATCAGCCCGAGCGAGAACGCGGCCATCTTCCGCACCTCCGGCTCCTCGTCTCCGAGCAGCCCGGTGAGCGGCTCCACCGCCTCGGACAGACCAACCCGGCCGAGGGCAAGGGCGGCGCGGCGACGGACGCGCGCCTCGGCGTCGTTGAGAAGACGGATCAGATCGGAAGGCTGAGACGGCTCGACGATCGCCGGCTGGGTGCTCGTCGCCGGTAGCAGCACGACAGGCGGCAGCGGGTCCGGATCGCGCAGAATGCGCTGGTCTTCCAGGCGCATCATCCAAGAAAGCTTGTCCTCCCACGTCACGACCCGCGGCTCGGGCAGAGGCGCCGGGACGCTGGCACAGGCAGCGCTCACCAGAGCAAGGCCCAGCGCACAGAGTGCCAGGCACAAGGCCCAACAACTTCGGGAATCCTTGAGCCGCGAGTCCTTGAGCCTTGGATTTGGTACCTTGTCCATTGCGCCTTGCGCGTATCGAGCGGATGATAGCATGCAGGCGCTGAGGCTTCGGGCGCCGCGCAGCACATGTCGTTTCAGTACATCGCCATCGAAGGACCGACCGGCGTGGGCAAGACCGCGCTTGCCGTTCGCCTCGCGGCCCGGCTCGACTCCACGACCGTCCTGGAGGAAAGCGAGAACCCGTTTCTCGCGGATTTCTACGCCGGCCGCTCCGGCGCCGCGCTCCAGACGCAGCTCTTCTACCTGCTCAACCGACATCGACAGCAGGTCACGCTGCGGCAGGCCAGTCTCTTCACGCAGACCACGATCTCCAACTACCTGTTCGACAGGGACAAGATCTTCGCCTACCTCAACCTCGACGACAACGAGTTGTTCATTTACCAGCGGCTCTACGATCTGCTGGCGCACGACGTGCCGTCACCCGACCTCGTCATTTACCTCCAGGCGCCGACCGACATCCTCCTTCGACGGCTGCACGAGGGGGCGAAGGACACGGGCGAAGACACGCCTCGGCCGGAACCGTCCTACCTCCGTGAGCTCAATGAGGCCTACCAGCACTTCTTTTTTTACTATTCCGCCACGCCCTTGCTCGTGGTCGAGACCTCACAGCTCGATCTGGCCGCCAGCGACGCCGCGCTTGAAGATCTCATGCGCCAGATCCGGACGATGAACAAGGGAACGCGCTACTACGTGCCGAGAACCAACCTGTGATCCTGGCCTGCCCTTTGACTTTTGACTTTTGACCTGACGTAATGTCTGCGAATGGCCTGGTTCAAGAAGGCGCGAAAGCCGATGGGCTCGGCTTCGGCCGACAAGCCCAGCCGCGTCCCCGAGGGACTCTGGGTCAAGTGTCCGGACTGTGCGCAGGTCCTGTACAACAAGGACCTGGAAAAGAACCTTCACGTCTGTTCGAAGTGCGCGCACCATTTCCGCCTCAGTGCCGGAGATCGGCTGCGCGCGCTGTTCGACGGCGAGTGGGCGGAGTACTTTCCGGCTCTCGTCTCGAACGATCCACTTCGTTTCACTGACACGAAGCCCTACAGCGACCGCCTGCGCTCCACGATTGAGTCCACCGGCCTCAAGGACTCGGTCGTCATCGCGACGGGGCAACTGGATGGCCTTGCTGTCGTGGTGGCGGCCATGGAGTACGCGTTTATCGGCGGCAGCATGGGCGTCGTCGCGGGCGAAAAGATCACGCGCGCGGCTGAAATGGCGCTCGACCGCCGGCAACCGCTCATCATCGTCTCCTGCTCGGGTGGCGCGCGGATGATGGAAGGTGCGCTCTCACTCATGCAGATGGCCAAGGTGTCGGCAGCGCTCGCGCGACTGGACCGCGCCGGGCTGCCCTTCATCTCGATTCTCACCGATCCCACCACCGGCGGTGTCACGGCGAGCTTCGCGATGCTCGGGGACCTGAACATCGGAGAGCCGAAAGCCCTGATCGGTTTCGCGGGGCCGCGCGTCATCGAGCAGACGATCCGGCAGAAGCTGCCGGCGGGGTTCCAGCGCAGTGAATTTCTCGTCGAGCACGGCATGCTCGATCTGATCGTGGATCGCCGCGAGATGAAGACCGTCCTCGGGCGGGCGCTCCGATTCATGGGGGCACAGTCCGCGCCAACCGTCCCGCCCCCTATCGCGGTGGCAGGCGCGGTCGACGCAGAGCCGCCGCGCTGAATTGCTCGACCGCCTCCTCGCGCTCGATACGTTCGGGGTCAAGCTCGGGCTCGATAATATCTCCCGGCTGTGCGCCGCGCTGGGACATCCTGAACGGGCGTTCACGACGCTCCATGTCGCCGGCACGAATGGCAAGGGTTCCGCCACCGCGATGGTCCACGCCGCGCTTGTCGCCGCCGGCGTGCACGCCGGCCGATACGTTTCTCCCCACCTTGTCGATCTGGCTGAGCGGTTCGTCATCGGGACGGCGCCGGTCGACGCGAACACGCTGAGGCGCGCCGCGGAGGACGTTCTCGACTGTGCTGGAGCGTTGCAGGCGACCGGCGGCTTGCCGGTTCATCCCACCTTCTTCGAGGCTACCACCGCCATCGCCTTCGAGTTGTTCCGTCGCGAGCGCGTCGAGGTCGCCGTCGTCGAGGTGGGCCTCGGCGGAAGGTACGATGCGACCAACGTCGTCGCCCCGGTGGCTGGCGCAATCACGTCCGTCGGGGTCGATCATCAGCAGTGGCTAGGCGAGACGGTCGAAGCGATCGCCTTTGAGAAGGCAGGCATCATCAAGCCGGGCATGGACGTGGTCATCGGCGCCTTGCCGGACGAGGCGCGCCGCGTTGTCTGCGATGTGGCGCGTGAGCAGCAGGCGCGGATTATCGACGCGGCAAGTGGCGTGCGCGTCAGGGCAGACGCCAGCCGCGGTCTCGACGCCATCGTCATCGAGACACCGGACGATCGATACGGGCCACTGGTGCCCGCACTGCGCGGCGAGCATCAGTTAGGCAACGCGCTGGTTGCCATCCGTCTGCTCGAAGCAACGAGACGCCGCGGCATCCTCGTGCCGGGTGACGCGATCGAACGTGGCCTGACCGAGGTTGACTGGCCAGGGCGTCTAGAGCTGATCCGTATGCAGGGCGGCGGACAGGTGTTACTCGATGCGGCACATAACGTCGACGGGGCACGGGCCCTCGCCGCCTATCTCGGCCACCAGCATCCGGAGCGGCCGGCGCTGGTGATTGGCGTCATGCGCGACAAGGACGTCGAGGGCATTGTTGGTGCGCTGATGCCGGTCGTGTCGTCCGTGATGGCGACAGCCGCTGACACGGCGCGCGCGATCCCGGCGCATGAACTGGCGGCTCGAATCGTGGCTACCGGGCCATCGATTCAGGTGGGCGCGGAACCGAATCCGCTGAAGGCCGTCGACGAGGCGCTGACGAGCGGCCGCGCAGTGTGTGTCGCGGGCTCATTGTTCGTGGTTGGTGCGGTTCGCGCGGGCCTCAAGCGCCATGCTATCCTGCGGTGATTCCGCTCTATATAAACCCCCATGGCATTTTCGCGGCTTCTTCTCTGTTCCCTTCTGTGCGTGTACGCCGCACCTGTTCTCGCCCAAACGCCGGCGCCCGCGCCCGGTACGGCGATACCGGTGCCGAACACGCCGCTCTCGCTCATCACCAATTCGACGCAGTGGCGCCTCGAGCAGATCTCGGCGGACCACGTGCGCCTGACCGGCCAGGTCGAGATCGAAACCGACTCCGGAACGAAATTCTTCGCCGACGAGATCGACATCTTCAGCAGTCCCACGCTCCGCCTCGTCGCCACCGGGAACGTCGTCTTCGCCAACGCTGAAGGACGCATCGCGGCGGAGCGCGTCGAGTTCGACGTTGGAGCAGGCACGGGGACGTTTTACCAGGCGTCCGGAATCTTGTCGCTGGGCACAATGGCCGACCCGGTACAGTTCGGCGGCCAGGAACCAGACGTGTACTTTTACGGCGACACCATCGAGAAGCTGAGCACCCGGTCGTACAGGCTGACGAGGGGCGGATTCAGCACCTGTGTGCAGCCGACGCCGCGCTGGGAGGTCACCAGCAACTCGGTCGTCATCAACTTGGACGACTATGCGATCGCGCGCAATATCCTGCTTCGGGTCAAGGGCGTGCCGCTCATGTACCTGCCCATCCTCTATTTCCCGATCCAGGACGACGAACGTGCGACCGGCTTCCTGCTTCCCACGTACGGGACGTCCACCTTGCGGGGCCAGGCGGTCAGCAACGCGTTCTTCTGGGCGATCGGCCGCAGCCAGGATGCGACGTTCTTCCACGACTGGTTCACCAGGACCGGCCAGGGTGCCGGCGCCGAATACCGGTACATCTCCGGCCAGGCGTCGTACGGCACGTTCCGGTTCTACCGTTTCAATCAACGCGAGGCCGAATTCAGGCAATCGGGAAACGTGACGAGCCTGCCGGCGCAATCGAGCTACGAGTTCAGCGGCAACGGCAGCCAGATGATCGGGACGGCGGTGCGACTGCATGAGCGGATCGACTACACGTCGAGCCTGGTCACGCAGCAGCTCTACCAGCAGAACCTGTATCAGGCGTCCAACGCGACGCGCACGGTCGAAGCGGGGCTCGCCGGCACCTGGGGCGGCCTCACGACGAGCGCGCTGTTTCAGCGCATCGAAACCTTCACGGGCGCCGACACGTCGCAGCTGTACGGCAGCAGCCCGCGGATTACCGCCGCCGTTGCGCCCCAGCGCCTGCTCGGGCTGCCCATCTACGGTTCGGTCACTAGCGACTTCGCGCACCTGCCGTACCGCCAGGTGACGGATGGGCGGGTCACCAGCGACAGGAGCCTGACCCGTCTTGATGTCCTTCCGACGCTTCGCGCGGCGCTCTCCCGCTTGAGCTTCCTGACGTTCAACACCAGCCTGTCGTATCGCACGACGTACTACACGCGCAGCGCCGACCTGGCCGGGCGCGTGACGGAGGAACCGCTGACCCGCCGCTACCTCTCCCTCCGCTCGGACGTCGTCGGCCCGGTCCTCTCGAAAATATGGGACACCCCAGGCAGCGGGTTCAGCGAGCGGATGAAACACCTCATCGAACCGACGTTTGCGCTGGAGTATCTGCCGGCCATCAACAATTCGGCACGCGTCCTGACACTCACGGATTCGACCGATGTCATTCTCGGCGGCGCAACGCGCCTGACCTACGGCCTCAACAACCGTCTGCTCTATCGAGCGCGCACGCTCGACGGATCTGCTGGCTCGACGGTCCAGTTTCTGACGGTGGGGATTCAGCAGACGTTCTACGCGACACCCAACGCGAGCCTGAACGACAATCAGTACATCAGTACAAGCTTCCGGTCGCGCGCGGTCGACGTGTCTGACGTCGCGCTCAATATCAAGGTCACGCCAAGCGCGCGGCTCAGCTCGACCACGCGGCTCGAGTACGACGTGCAGGGCGAAGGCCTGCACGTCATGACGACGGGGACCACCGCACAGCTTGGGCAAGGTTCGACAACCGTCAATTACAGCCGGTACCGCAGGAGTCCCTCGTCGAAGCCGGACAGTTCGCTAACGTGGAGCACGGCGCTGAACCTGCTGGAGGGCCGCGCGAGCGGCGCGTACGCGTTCACGTGGGACATCGGGCGCGCGGGGATTCTCAGCCAGACCGTCGGGCTGTCGTACCTGGCCCAGTGCTGCGGCATCCAGGCCGACTTTCAGAAGTTCAAGTACCCGCAGGCCAGTTCGAACTTCCCCATCGCGTCTGACCGCCGCTTCAATGTCTCCGTCATCCTTGCCGGCCTCGGCACGTTCTCCAACTTCTTCGGCGCATTCGGCGGCCTGATGGGTACGGGACCCTGACGTGAAAGGTTCTCAGCGGCGGCAAGGGGGGCGTCTGCCGGATTCCGGTCAAGCCGAGTGCGTACCGGTTCATGCTGGGAGACAATTCAGAAGTCCGCATCAGGTGGTGACATGACAGATCCGGCGGCATATACGACGACAGGCGCGAAGCAACCCCGCATTCAGGGCGTGAAGACGAAACCGCTTCGGCTCATTCCCGATGAGCGCGGATGGCTGCTGGAAATCCTAAGGTGCGACGATACCGACCTGTTCACGAAGTTCGGCCAGGTCTATGTGTCCGCCACGTACCCGGGAGCCGTCAAGGCCTGGCATTATCACAAGGATCAGGTGGACAACTTCGCGTGTGTCGCGGGCATGGTGAAGCTCGTGCTGGTCGACACGCGGGTGGACTCGCCCACGACCGGGGCCATCAACGAATTCTTCGTCGGCGCCCAGAATCCACTGCTCGTCCAGGTGCCGAATCTTGTGTATCACGGCTGGAAGTGCATCAGCCCCGAGACCTCGCTTGTCGTCAACGTCCCGAACGAACCGTATCGCTACGCGGAGCCGGACGAATACCGTCTCGCGCCGCACGACACGCTTCCCTACGATTGGGCGCGCAAGGATGGTTGAGGTCCTCGTCACCGGAGGCGCCGGATTCATCGGCAGCAACTTCGTGCGCTACGCGCTCCGTCGCCATCCGGACTGGCGGGTCACCACCCTCGACAAGCTTACGTACGCGGGCCGACGCGAGAACCTGCATGACGTGATGGACCACCCGCGGCACGCGTTCGTCCATGGAGACATTGTGGACGCCACGATCAGCGGCCCGCTTGTCGAGGGCGCGGAGTTGGTGGTGCATTTTGCCGCCGAGACCCACGTCGACCGATCGATCCTCGCTGCTGGCGACTTTATCCGCACCGACGTCGAAGGGACATTCGTCCTGCTCGAGGCGGCGCGCCGCGCGGCGAGCCTCCGGCGGTTTGTCCAGATCTCCACAGACGAGGTGTACGGCAGCGTGGCGTCTGGCGCGAGCAGCGAGACCGACGAGCTGAAACCGCGCAACCCGTACGCCGCAAGCAAGGCGGGGGCGGATCGTCTGGCGTACAGCTACTGGGCGACCTACGACGTACCCGTCATCATCACGAGGGCGTCGAACAATTACGGACCATATCAGTTTCCCGAGAAGGTCATCCCGCTCTTCGTGACCAACGCGATCGACGACATTCCCGTGCCGCTCTACGGTGACGGCAAGAACGTGCGCGACTGGCTGCACGTCGACGACCACTGCCAGGCCGTCGACCTACTGATCGAACAGGCGACCAGTGGCGAGGTCTACAACATAGGCGGCGGCAACGAAGTCATGAATGTCGACCTGACGAAGAACATCCTGTCGAGCCTCGGCAAGCCGGAGTCCCTCATCAACCCCGTTGCGGATCGGCCCGGTCACGACCGCCGCTATTGTCTGGATACGACGAAGCTGCGCGCTCTGGGGTGGACGCCGCAGGTGCCCTTTGAGAGCGGGCTGAGCGAGACGGTCGACTGGTACCGCGGCAACGAGTGGTGGTGGCGGCCGATCAAGGAACAGGACCCGGCGTTCCGGTCGTACTACCGGACCCAGTACGAACAGCGAACGTGAACGCGAACCGAGCAGGCGAGAACCTGGCCGGGTGAACGGCGGGTCGCCGGTGGTCCTCGTAACGGGCGCGTCTGGCTTCGCGGGAAGCCACCTGGTCGAGCACCTGGCCGGACGCTGCAATCTCACGGGTTGGACGCGATCGGATCCACCGCCGGAAGTCGCGGGCCTGGCCAGGTGGACACGGGTTGACATGCTCGATCGCGAGCGCGTCCGCGACGAGATCGTGGCGCTTCGCCCAACCGCGGTCTACCACTGCGCGGGCGCCGCGCACGTGGCCCATTCCTGGCAGGACACCGCCCTACCGCTGGCGAGCAATGTGCTCACGACGCACTACTTGCTCGACGCACTTCGCCGGGCCGGCTCTTCGTACCGCGTCATCATCCCTGGCTCCGCCACCGTGTATGCGGCGTCGACCTCTCCACTGCGGGAAGACTCCCCGCTCGCCCCCGTGAGTCCGTACGCGGTGAGCAAGCTCGCGCAGGAGCAGATCGGCCGCCGCGCGCTGTCCGAGGACGGGGTCGACGTCGTCCTCATACGCGCGTTCAATCACATAGGCCCCCGACAGAGCCCGGCGTTCGCCGTCGCCGGCATGGCTCGCCAGATCGCGCTCATCGAGCGGGGAGGCGCCGACCCGGTCGTTCGAGTCGGCAACCTCGACACTCACCGCGATCTGACCGACGTGCGGGACACGGTCCGCGCCTACGCACTGCTGATGGAGCGCGGGGTGCCCGGAACGATCTACAACGTCGCGTCCGGGGTCGCCAGGCCGATGCGCGCGGTCCTCGACGCGCTCGTCGCGCGGTCTCGTCTCCCCGTGGAGATCGCGCTGGACCCGTCGCGCCTGCGGCCTAGTGACCTTCCGGTGCTCATCGGCGATTCGACCCGGCTGCGCATGGCGACGGACTGGGCGCCGCTCATCGGTTTCGACCGTATGCTCGACGACATCCTCGGGTACTGGCGCACGGCGCGAACCGACCTCTTATAATGGGCGTATGGTGCGGGGAATGCTTTGTTTTGCTGTCTCGCTCGTGATTGGCACGGTCGCGTCAGGGCAGATCCCGACGCCGCAACCATTTCCCCGCCCGAACACGACGCCTCCGCCGGGAGCGAGCGCTCCCGCGCCGGACGTTCCAGCTGCCGACGCTCCCCCGCCCGAGGCTCCGCCGCCGGCGCAGTCTGCTCCTCTGCCAGCCGATCCGGACGCGCCGACTGCAGAAACCCTCGGGTTCCCGATCTACCCGACTGCGCGGTTCATCGCGTCGTACGACGCCGGCCGCGCGCAGCGGTATTACATCTTCGGCACGACCGCAGCGTTCTCCGATCTGGTCACGTACTATCGGAACCTGCTCGGGGAGAATGGGAACGAGGTCTTCGAGGAGCCCCCGACGCACATGTTCGAGGTGGGTCGATTCGACGACGATACGATGGCGTTCCCGCCCGGGGTGACGATCAAGGACTGGACGTGGGGCGGCGCGACCGGTTACCCGAACCCGGCGCCTCTCGCCGAGCCCGCCCGGTTTCCGTCGATCATCATGATCGTCCCCGAGCTGCCGCAGGTCCCTGACTAGATCGGACCCACGGATCGCTTGAGTTGATTTGATCGCGGGTCCTGACCGCGGACAGCCCCACTCGTGCTCGGCGCCAAAGGCACCCGTCACGGGTGTGGCGCCTGCGGCGCGAGCGGGGCGGCCCCGTCCGCGGCCACCCGCTTCGCCTGATCAACTCAAGGTGCCATGTGAGTTGACCATCTGCGTGATATGCGGCGTGCTGGAAAGGTCTTGTGCACTACTAAAGCGCTTTTCATGACCGTGTGGCGGCCGCGTACCCGCAGTGCCGAACATAGTTGCGGCATTCGTCAGGGCTGAAGTGCGCCAAGCACTCGCCGAGGAACGGCCAGAGCGTCTCGGTGCTGCGACAGCGAGCGGTGCGAACGAGGGCCTTGAGCTTCGCGAAGCAGAGCTCGATGGGATTGAGGTCCGGGCTGTAGGGTGGCAAGTACCAGAGGGTGGCCCCGGCGGCCTGGATGGCGCGTTGGATGCCGGCGACCTTGTGGGCCCCGAGATTGTCGGCAATGACGATGTCGCCGGGCTGCAGGGTCGGCACCAGGATCTGTTCGATGTAGGCGCGGAAGCTCTCGCCATCGATCGCGCCGTCGAAGACCCCCGGTGCGGTCAGCCCCGTGACCCGCAACGCGGCGAGAAACGTGCTGGTCTGCCAGCGCCCGCAGGGGGCGTGGTCGTGGACGCGCGCGCCGCGCGGTGCCCGGCCGTACCGCCGAAGCAGATTGGTGGTGCTGCCGGTTTCGTCCAGAAACACGAGGTGGGCGACATCCCAGGTCGGCGCCGCCGCGTGCCACGCGACCCGCGCGGCCGCGACGTCAGGCCGATCGTGTTCGGACGGGCGGACCGTGTTTTTTAACGGTCAGGCCGAGGGCCCGCACGGCGCGCCAGACCGTCGGCACACTCGCGGGCGTGGCGAAGGCGTCCTTCAGCTCAGCCAGCGTGCGATCCGGTTGCGCCGCAATCAGCGCGGCCAAGGTGTGTAGGTGCGGCTCAAGCATGCAGCGCCGTCCATGTCGCTGGACGCGAGGCGCCACCTCGCCCGTGTCGCGCCGCCGCTGTTTCAGTAGCCGCACCCACGACCCGCTCACGCGGTACTTCGCCGCCACCTCGGCCGCCTTCATCCCGGCATCGCTGTCGAGGAGCGCCCGCTCTCGCAGATCCATCGAATAGGCACGCATCGGGCCTCCTGCATCGGTGCGCGCAGAAGTACCACGACCGCCCCAGGTAGTACAAGGCCTATTTGAAAAGCGCTTTAGTTAGCCGGCCAAGGCTTCCGAAAGACCTCCATCGATGGGAGCGCTCACATGACGGAGCGGACCTCAATCGTGTCCACAGGAACACCGCGAAGCAGCTTCTTCACGATCATGGCAGGGGCCCTGCTACTGCTGGTCGTCGCCGGGTTCGTCCCAACCCTTTATGCGCGCCCGCTATTCGACGTTCCACCCATTCCGTTCTATCTGTACTTGCACGGAGTGGTCCTATCGGGCTGGTTCGTCTGGTTCTTTGGGCAGTCGTTCTTGATCAGAGCTGGCTCTGTGGCGAGTCACCGACGATTTGGCGCGTGGGGCGCTTGTTACGGCGCGGTGGTCGTTGCCGCGAGCCTCATGGCAACGCTGGGAGCGGTGCCGAGGCTCGGTGCGCGTGGTTTCGACTTGGCTCAGGACGCAAGTGTTCTTGGAATCGGCGTCACAGGGGTGGGCTTGATCCGATCTCGTGGACACGTTCCGAAAGGTGGAGACGATGTCCCGAATGGCAGCAACCACACGTCGGCGGTCACGCCGGCAATTCAGTGACGAGTTCCGGGCTGGGGCGGTCCGGCTGGTGTTGGAAGAGGGGAAGACGGTCGGCGCCGTCGCCCGCGAGTTGGATCTTACCGAATCGGCCTTGCGGCAATGGGTCGAGCGGGCGCGCGCCGACCGCAGCGGGGGCCGTACCGGTCTGACGACCGCCGAGCGGGAGGAGCTGGCTCGGCTGCGCAAGGAGAATCGCATCCTCGCCGAGGAGCGCGACATCTTAAAAAAGCGACGGCCTTCTTCGCGAAGCAGAGCCGGGAAGATTTCGGTTCATTGCCGTGGAGAAGGCCAGGCACACCGTCATCATTCTGTGCCGGTGTCTCGCGGTCACACGCAGCGGGTTCTACGCGTGGCAACGACGCCCGGAATCGGCACGATCACGAGACGACCGGCGGGTGAAGGTCCTCGTCCAAGCGTCCGTTGACGCGAGCAAACAGCGCTATGGCAGCCCGCGCATTCACGAAGACCTGATCGAGCAGGACGAGCAGGTGAGTCGCAAACGGGTCGTCCGGCTGATGCAGGAAGAAGGCCTGGTCGCACGGGCCCGGAAGCGTGACAACGTAACCACCATGAGCGATCACGACCAGCCGGTCGCGGCGAATCTGCTCGACCGCCAGTTCGAGGCGGACGCCCCGAATCAGCGGTGGGTCGGCGACACGACCGAGTTCGTCATCGGCAGCAGCGGTAACCTGTACCTCGCGGCGGTCTTGGATCTGTGCTCGCGGTTCATCGTGGGGTGGGCCGTCAGCGCGGTGAACAACCGGCACGTGACCATCAAGGCCTTGGAGATGGCGCTCAAGCGCCGGTGCCCGGACATCGGCCTCCTCCATCATTCCGATCAGGGTTGTACGTACGCAAGCGAGGATTCTCAGGACCTCCTCGAGGCGCGTGGCATCGTCTGCAGCATGAGCCGACGTGGCAACTGCTGGGACAATGCCGTCATGGAGAGCTTCTTCTCGACCGTCAAGAGCGAGCTCGGCGAACACGTCGACAGTCACGGCGACGCGAAGATGGAGTTGGTCGATTACATCGAAGTGTTCTATAACCAGCGACGTCGCCACTCGACGCTCGGCCAGATCAGTCCGGCCGCCTTCGAACGGCAGGCGGCGTAGGGCATGGACGCTGCCATCCCTGCGGACGCACAGAACGCGCCCACAGGGATTTGGAAATCTCGCACAGAACGCGAGATTCCCACAGCGCCCACACCCATCATCGTTGTTGTGAACGAACGAAAGAACAACGGAGACTCAAACAGCGTAGCTAAACCGTCCACCGAATCGGATCAGGCCCAGGTGACGCTGGCTGCCTTTGTGTCCGGGGTGGTCTGGGCCAACGTTGGCAGCGCGGTGGGCTTTGCCAGCTTGTTATCGTCCGCGGTAGTGTTCCGGCGCCGGCCTGATGCACATAAGCGGCTGATGCTGCTGGCGTCGGTGAGCATCATCGGGCCGGCGCTCGCACGGATTGCTCGCTGGTCCGTGTTCGGTGGCGAGCAGGGCCCCTTTACCCCGGTTGTGATTTGGTGTTTGCTCCTGTCGATCGCTGCTCATGACCTGTGGTCGCGCAAGCGGCTGCATCCTGCGACGGTCCTCGGTACTGTATTGCTTGTGCTGCTTGACTACGGAGGCAGGCTCGTAGCCCGATCTGACATCGGGCAGGTGCTGGTCCGAGAGCTCCGCTGAGACGAGTCGCCAATGGCCGCGACAGTAGATGACTTTGGCGTGTGTAGTGTGAGTGCCGGCTAACAAGGCGAATCAACCATGATCAATCGCAGAACGTTCCTGTCAGTTGTCGCGGGCGGCATCGCCGCACCTAGAATGACTTCAGCGCAGCCTGGTAAGGTTTCCCTGTACGCGAACGTTGGGCCCGATCTCACGCACTACGAGGTGGATGTCGAAGGCGCCGCACTGACCAGGCGGGCGACGGTCACGCTGCCCGCGAGCGTGCAGTATGCGTGGCCGCACGTCTCGAGGCGCTATCTGTACGTTGCGACGAGCAGCAGCGCTTCAGGGTACGGGCCCGCCGGGACCGAGCATCACGTCACCGCGTTTCGTATCGATCCGGCAAGCGGCGCGCTCACGCCCCACGGCCAGCCGATACGGCTGCCAACGCGCCCCATCCACATCAGCACGGACATGCCTTCCGAGCATCTCCTGGTGGCGTTCAACAATCCAAGCGCGCTGCGTGTCTACCGCATCAACCAGGACTTCACGCCCGGAGACGAAGTGACGCAGCCCGGCCCGATCGACGCCGGCATCTACGCGCACCAGGTGCGTGTGACGCTCGACAACCGGCTGGCGATCCTGGTGTGCCGCGGCAATGAGGGAACCCCGGACAGGCCGGAAGACCCCGGCGCGCTGAAGATCTTCGATTACCGGAACGGCGTGCTGACCAATGAAGTATCCATCGCGCCCAACGCAGGGCTGGATTTCGGCCCGCGGCACCTGGATTTTCATCCGACCCGGCCGTGGATGTACGTGTCGATCGAGACGCAGAACAAGATGTACACCTACAAGATGGAAGGCGGGCGGATCGATCCGGAGATCGCATTCCGCGCCGAGACGCTCGCCGAGCCGAACAACATCAGATCGCGTCAGGCGGCGAGCACGGTTCACGTCCACCCGAACGGCCGTTTCTTGTACGGGGCGAATCGAGCCCAGGACACGGTGGCGGTTGAGGGCAAGAACGTTTTCAAAGGCGGCGAGAACAGCATCGTGGTGTACTCGATCAACCAGTCTACCGGCGAGCCCACGCCGATCCAGCACATCCAAACGCGCGCCCTACACCCGCGCACCTTTCACATCGATCCAAGCGCACGCCTGCTGGTCGCCCAACACAACCTGCCGGTGAACGTGAGAGACGGCGACGCGATACGGACGACGCCTGCCGGCCTCTCCGTCTTCCGCATCGGCGACAACGGCATGCTCACGTTCGCGCGCAAGTACGACATTGCTGTCGGCGACCGCACGATGTTCTGGATGGGCATGGTACCGTTGTAGCCGATAGGTACGCAGGTCTGGTCGCAGCCGACTCGGACCGGCAAGCACGCTGATCGCCCTCAGAGAAGATGGCAGTGGCGCCATGTGCGGAGAAAAACCAGATTATCAAGAACGACATGGAGCAAGGGTGGACCCATGGGTTTTTTGGAGTCACATGGCGACGCTGCCCAGCGTCAGGCGCTAGCTCTTGACGTAGATCTCGCCCTTGCGGCGAAATTCGTCCGACTTCTCTTGCATCCCGGCTCGGAGCGCGTCCGCGTCGGTCATGGCGTGGCTGGCCGCGTATTCGCGCACCTGTTGCGTCAATTCCATCGAGCAGAACTTCGGACCGCACATCGAACAGAAGTGGGCGACCTTGGCACCGTCCGCAGGAAGCGTCTCGTCGTGATACGCGCGGGCCGTCACGGGATCCATCGCCAGGTTGAACTGGTCCTCCCACCGGAAATCGAACCGTGCCTTCGACAGCGCGTCGTCCCACGCCTGCGCGCGCGGATGCCCTTTCGCCAGATCCGCCGCATGCGCGGCGATCTTGTACGCAATCACTCCCGCTTTCACGTCGTCGCGATCCGGCAACCCCAGATGCTCCTTCGGCGTGACGTAGCAGAGCATCGCGGTGCCGTACCAGCCGATCATCGCCGCCCCGATCGCTGACGTGATGTGGTCGTAGCCCGGCGCGACGTCGGTGGTCAGCGGCCCGAGCGTGTAGAACGGTGCTTCATCGCACCACTCGAGCTGCTTCTCCATGTTCTCCTTGATGAGATGCATGGGAACGTGGCCCGGCCCCTCGTTCATCACCTGGACGTCGTACTCCCAGGCGATTCGCGTGAGCTCGCCCTGCGTCTTCAGCTCTGCGAACTGCGCCTCGTCGTTCGCATCGGCGATCGAGCCCGGCCGCAGGCCGTCTCCGAGCGAAAACGACACGTCGTACGCGCGCATGATCTCGCAGATCTCACGGAAGTGGGTGTAGAGGAAGTTCTCCTGGTGATGCGCCAGGCACCATTTCGCCAGGATGGAGCCGCCACGGGACACAATGCCGGTGAGGCGCCTGGCCGTCATCGGGACGTAGCGCAGCAGCACGCCCGCATGGACGGTGAAATAGTCCACACCCTGCTCGCACTGCTCGACGAGCGTGTCGCGGTACATCTCCCAGGTGAGATCCTCCGGCCGGCCGCCGGCTTTTTCGAGCGCCTGATATATCGGCACCGTCCCGATCGGCACTGGTGAATTCCGGATGATCCATTCACGCGTTTCATGAATGTTCTGGCCCGTCGAGAGGTCCATCACCGTGTCGGCACCCCAGAGCGTCGACCACTTGAGCTTCTCGACCTCGTCCTCGATTGACGACCGCACCGCGGAATTGCCGATATTCGCGTTGATCTTCACCAGAAAATTGCGGCCGATGATCATCGGCTCGAGCTCGAGGTGGCGGATGTTGGCGGGAATGATCGCGCGCCCGCGGGCCACCTCGGCGCGGACGAACTCCACGGGCAACCCCTCACGCGCCGCCACGAACTCCATCTCGGGCGTCGCCTCCCCTCGGCGCGCGTAGTAGAGCTGTGTGCCGACAACTCCTGTGCGGCGCCTGGCGTCAATCCACGCCTGTCGCAGTTCGGGCAGGCCGTCGCGTACGTCGTGCCCCATCGAACCGCTGGTGTCGTACAGCCGCACCGGCGCCTCGCCGCCGCCGAGCATCACCTCACGCATGGGAACCTGCACCTCCGTGACAGGTCCGCCTGATGACAGCGGCACGGTACGTGATTCGTGGACCTTCCGGGAATTCGGGTATGACGCTGCGAAATCAATCATGAGGCTGCTAAGAGGCGGGACCGCGCCGCGCTCCCTCCGCCGGTTCCAACCGGATCAGGTTCCAAGAGTCTGTCTCAATCCCTACCGGGATACCCCTGGCGGCCAGGTGCCGATTATACTCGCCACATGCGCCGGTCACTCGCAAGGAGCCCCGCTGGTCACGCCCCCTGACACGCGCCATCCGGGCGTGGCCGCCGTGCTCAGCCTCATCATTCCCGGGGTTGGACAGATTTATAACGGCGACTTCCTGCGCGGCGCCTTCTGGCTCATCGTCACGCCCGGCCTCTGGATCGGCAGCGGGGGTCTCTTCGGGTGGGTCTTTCACCTCATCGCCGCCTACACGGCGCATCTTCGCGCGAACGACAAGAACGCCGGGTTCGCCTAGTCCCGCCCGCCTCCCAGTCGCTCATCGTCACTCGGGTCAGGTTCCGAGTGAGATTCCACCGATCGAAGCAGCTCCTCCGCACGAGCCTTGTCCTCCGATCGGACCAACACCTGTGCCCCGCCGAGCAGGTTGGAATACAACGGTTGGACGCCGAGGGTGTACTCGTTGGGGATCATCGCCTCGATCCCGGCGGACTCCAGGACCGACTTGAGGAACAGCGCCTCGTGGAGCCAGGTGCTCGTCGACGCGACCACCCACTCGACGTTTGGATCGCCGCTGTTACCCATGCTTCACCCTCCGCAGTGTCCGTTTAACGTTTCGAACGAATTGTGGCCCACCTCAGCCTAGCCCGGGAAACCACTGTGTCGCCCTCAGAGGCGACGGGCAGTGGCGCCATGTGCGGAGAAAAAGCCGTTCTTCAAGGTTACGTTATGGCTTTGTTCGGAGTCACATGGCGGCGCTGTCCGGCGCCAGTGGGGCAACCCCGAAGATTTACAATCGCCAGATTGCAGATCGAAGATTCCGAGGTCTTTGAGGAGTGGATTGCCGCGTTGGAAGTGCGCCACCTGTCCGACTTGCGCGTGCCGGAGGTCACGAAGGCGCTGCGCGCGTTGTCAGCCGCCTACGTGGAGCGCCGAGGCGAAGCGGTGCCCCGAGCGATGGAGAGCGCCGGCAAGCGCGCCGCGTTCGCGCTGTTTTACGCGCCGCTCCACTTCCTCGCCACCTCCCTCGTCGTTAGGGTGCTCGAGGCTGACGTCCCGCCGCCGCCTGCGATCCTAGACATCGGCTGCGGAACCGGCGCGGCAGGCGCGGCCTGGGCGATGGCCGCCGGCCGAACGCCGGCTGTCGCCGGCATCGATCGTCATCCGTGGGCGGTCGAGGAGGCGAGGTGGACCTACCGCCAACTCGGGCTCGCCGGACGCGCGCGGCGGGGGGACGCCGCGCGGCTGCCGCCGATCGCGCCGGGTACGGCGGTGGTGGCGGCCTACGTGCTGAATGAATTACCGGACACGGTCCGCGCGCAGGTCGAAGATCGGCTGATCGAAGCGGCCGGCCGCGGCACCCGGATCCTCGTGATCGAGCCGATCGCGCGCGGCGTCTCGCCCTGGTGGAACCTGACCGCGTCCCGCATCGCCGGGGCCGGTGGACGCTCGGACGAATGGCGCTTCGTGGTCGACCTTCCACCGCTCGTTCGCCTGCTCGACAAGGCTGCGGGCCTCGACCACCGCGAACTCACGGTACGTTCGCTCTACTGCGCGGGCGCGACTGGCTGACAGAGCACAATCGCGATGTGTTGATCAGCCTGCCTGCCAGTGCTACTCCGAACTACTCCGACCGCATGGACGGACGTCGTTGCGTCGCCGCCGCGGGCGGTTAGATCGTGCCATATGATAGGCGCTCGCCTGACACGAAAAACACCGGCATGCTGCCGCGCAACCTAGTCCTCCGACTGCTGGCCCCCCTGGTCCACCTGAGGAAGGGTGAGAGCACGACCGCCGCGCTCATGTTCGCCTACTCCTTCCTGGCGATGACCGCGTACAACATCGTCAAGCCGATCACGCGGTCGAAGTTCATTGCGGATGTCGGTGCCGACAACCTCCCGTGGGTGCAGCTCGGCGCGGGCCTGCTCATCGGCGTGATCATGCACGCGTACGCCCGTGCGATCGCTCTGGTGCCGCGTCGATGGGCGATTCCGGCGACTCAGGGCGGCTTGATCGTGCTCCTGATCGTGTTCTGGGCGCTCTTCTCCGCCGGATACGATGCCGCCTCCGTAGTCTTTTACGTCCTCGGCTTGATCCTCGGCATCCTGCTCATCAGCCAGTTCTGGACACTCGCCAACGACATCTACGACGCACGGCATGCGAAGCGGCTGTTCGGCTTCATCGGCGGCGGGGCGAGCCTTGGAGGTGCTACGGGCGCGGCGATCACGGCTGTAGTGGTCTCGCGCGTCGGCACGGTCAACCTCCTGCTGGTTGGCGCGGGCGTGATGCTGGCCTGTCTCGCGCTCGTCGTCTGCATCGTCCGCAGGGAAGACAGAGCCGGCCAGTCCGGAGCCGCCGTCGAGGCTGAGGGCGTCGGCGGCGCAGAGGCCATTCAGCTCCTTCGGGAGTCCAGACATCTCCAGCTCATCGCCGTCATCATCGGCTGCGCGGCCATGGGCGGTGCCATCATCGAACAGCAGCTCAACATGGCGGCCGAATCGAGTCTGGGGCAGGATGTCGATGGCATCACCAGGTTTCTTGCCCAGGTCACGGTCTACCTCTCCCTGATCGGATTTCTGATTCAGATGACGCTGACCAGCCGGATTCACAGGCTGCTCGGTATCGGGTTCGCGCTGCTGATCCTCCCCGTGGGGCTTGGGACCACGGCTGTCGTGATGCTCTTCAACGCGGGACTGTGGGCACCTGCATCCGCGCGCGTCCTGGACACGTCGCTCCGCTACACGGTCGACAAGACGACACGAGAGATTCTATTCCTGCCCTTGCCCACGCCGATCAAGTACCGCGGGAAGCCGTTCGTCGACGTGACGATGGACAGGTTCGCGAAGGCGCTGGGCGCGCTGTTGGTACTGGTGCTGATCAAGCCGTGGGGGTTCGGATTCTCGTGGCAGCAGCTCAGTTACGCGAGCCTCGGGCTGATGTTCATCTGGATCGTGATGGCGTACCGGGTCAAGCGCGAGTATCTCTCGGCGTTCCGGCGCAGCATCGCGCGGCACGACGTCGAGGTGACGGACATCCGCGCGCCGCACGCGGATCTGCAGACGATCGAGCTCCTGGTCGAGGAACTGGCGGACCACGACGAGCAGCGGGTGCTCTACGCGATCGAGCTGCTCGAGTCGCTCGAGAAGCGCCATCTGATTACGCCGCTGCTGCTGCACCACACGTCGGCGCCGGTACGCGCGCGAACGCTGCAATCGCTCGAGGCGCTGAAGCCGGAGGTGGCGGCCCGGTGGCTGCCGGCGGTCGAACGGCTGCTGGCGGACGAGGATGCCGCCGTGCGCGCGGGCGCGGTGCGCGCCGTCTCGGCCATCCGCGGACAGGAGGCGGCGGCGCTCATGCGGCAGCACCTGACCGACAGCGACCCGCGAATGGTCGTGACGGCGGCCGTGGCGCTGGCGGCGAGTCCGCATGCCGGCGATCTCGAGGCCGCCGAGTCGGCGCTGCGCCGACTGGCCGCCGACACGCGGGAGAGTGCCGCGCCGGCGCGGCTCGAGGTCGCGGGCGCGCTCGGCGACATTCCGCACGAGCGCGTCCGCCACATGCTGGTCCCGCTGATGTTCGACACCAACGTCGACGTGGCCCGTGCAGCCGTCCGGAGCGCCGGTCGGCTCGGGCCGGATACGTTTCTCTTCGTCCCGCCGCTCGTCTCGCTGCTTCGCCATCGGCTCCTCAAGGACGAGGCCCGCACGGTGCTGGTCGGGTACGGGGAGCCTGTCATCGAGCCGCTCGCCCACTTCCTGCAGGATCAGCGTGAGGACATCTGGGTACGGCGCCACCTGCCCGCCACGTTGGCGCGGCTGCCCGCCAAGCGGACGCTCGACGTACTGATCGACGCCCTCTCGGACCGCGACGGCTTCCTTCGGTACAAAGTCATTGCCGCCATCGAGACGCTGCACCGGGATCACCCGCAGTTCGTGATTCGCCGGGACCCGATCGAGGCGCTGGCGATGACGGAGAGTCTCCGCTACTTCAACGCCCTGACCCTGCACGCGAACCTGGCCCAGGGAGAAACCTTCGGGGCGGACACGCTTCTCGTGCGCGCCCTGGAGGAAAAGCAGCGGCGCACCAGGGAGCGCGTCTTTCAGCTGCTGGGACTGATGTACCCCCGCACGGACATCAGCGCGGCCTGGTTTGCGCTCGAGCACGGCGACGCACGCCGGCGCGCCAGCGCGAGCGAATATTTGGACAACGTGCTGAGCGGCGCGCTCCGGAAACGCGTCGTGCTCATGGTCGACGACATGCCCGCGGACGAGCGCGTGCGCCGCACGAACGTGATGTTCAGGACGCGGCGGCGCGATCCGGATGACACGCTCGCACAGCTCATTCACGATGAGGACCAGGTGATTGCCGCCGCCGCCATCCACCTGACGGCCGAGCGCGGCGTCTGGCAACTGGCGAGCGACATCGAGCACGCGCTCGCGCACCGCGAGGCGCAGGACTGGTACGTGTTCGAGGCAGCGTCCTGGGCTCTCGCAGCGTCCCGCATGCCGGCCGACGAGCGGCGCGCCCGCTGGCTTGAGCCGCTCCCGACCGTCGAGCTCGCGAGCCGCCTGCGCCGGGTGCCGCTCTTCGACTACGTGTCGGTGGACGAGCTGTTTCGCTTCGCCGGCACCGCCCGCCAGGTCCGCTACGATCGCGGCCGGGCGGTGTATCACGCGGGTCTCGAGCCCGATACGCTGCAGTTCCTGATCGACGGCGAGGTCCGGTTCGAGGACGGCGCCAGGATGGTCGCGCCCGGCCCGCTGGCGTTCGAGGAGATGCTCGAGGGCAAGCCTCTCCGGACAGGCGTTCACGCCGTCGACGTGGCCGTCACGCTGTCGCTGACGCAGGGCGAGTTCCTCACGTTGATCTCGGACAACATCGATATCGCCCACGGGATTTTCAAGATGCTCATCGACGCGCAGGGCCGCTCGGGTTGGAAGGGCGTCGTGCACGGCCGCCTGCCGGAGGCGAGTACCCGACGCACCGCGGACGGCCTGCAGCCGATGGAACGGGTGCTGCTGCTTCAGAGGAGCCCCCTGATGGCCGGTGCGACAAGCGGCCAGTTGCTGCGGCTGGCCGCCATCGCCCGTGAGGTCCCTCTGGTGCCGGGAACGGCGCTCGTCCGCGAGACTGACGATCCCGCGATCTATGTCGTGGTGCGCGGGGCACTCAGCGTTGAGGCGCCGGTGGGCGCCCCGCTCGTCGTGCAGCCTGGCGACGCGGTGGGTGTCTACGAAACGCTGGCTGACGTGCGTGCCGAGGCGACGGTGGTGGTGTCGGAGGCCGGGACCGCCCTGCGCATCGACGGCCGCGATCTGTTCGATCTCCTGGCCGATCACGTCGATCTGCTGCAGGGCCTGTTCAGCGCGCTCTTGCGTTCAGGGTCGCCCGCGCTTGCAGTAGAATCGGTTCGGCCGCTCGAAGAGCGGCGGTTCACGGTCTGACCGTCAACCCGCTTCGGTCGCCAGGAGGCTGTCATGAGATACGCTTCGCGCGCGGCGGCACTGACCCTTCTCATCATCACTTGGAGCGTGCCGATACCTGCAACCGCGCAGGACACGGCCGCTTCCGCACCAGTCACCCTTACGCCAGCGCAAATGGAGGAGTTCCTCCTCCGCGCGGAAATCGTGCGCACGCGTGATGTGGGCGTCGGCGTCACCGATTCGCGGCGTGCGACGCTGTCGGACGACGTGCTGACCCATGACGCCAAGATTCAGGTCGTCGACCAGTCACGGGCCATTTTTAGACCGCCGACAGGCCTCCCAGAAATCAACTTCAAGGACAGCTACCGCTATAACGTGGCCGCCTACCGGCTGGCCGTGCTGCTGGATCTCGACAACGTCCCGATGTCGGTCGAACGGGTGGTCCAAGGCAAGCGGGCAGCCGTGACCTGGTGGATTGACGACGTGATGATGGATGAAGAAGCGCGCCTGAAGACGAAGGAGCGCGGCCCGGATCCCCAGCGCACGGCCATGCAAAATTACATCAGGCTTGTCTTCGACGAGCTGATTTCCAACCGCGATCGGAACATGGGCAACCTGCTGTGGACGACCGACTGGAAGATGTGGATGATCGACCACACGCGCGCCTTTCGGCTCGGGAAGGACCTGCGGCGGCCGGCCGTGCTCATTCGCATCGAGCGGTCGCTCTTTGAAAACATGCGGGCGCTGACGGCAGACGACGCTGCGGCCCACGAGACGGTGGCCGACGCTGTCGGCAACAGCCTCACGAGGTTCGAGATTGAGGCGCTAATTGCGCGCTGCGCCGCGATTGTCGAGCTGTTCGAGGCAAAGATCGCCGAGCGCGGGGAGCTGGCCATCCTGTATACGCTCCCGCGCTGACCCCGCAGGCGGATCCACCGATTAGGACAGCCCGGCGCAGGCGTTGGAGCAGGCAGGGCCTAGCAGCCCGTGGTGAAAGTCGAGATTAGGGATCGACACGATCGATCCCGCGTACTACACTGCCGCGCATGGCCATGGGGAAACGCCGTCGCCGTGCGGGGCAGAAGACGATGTGGGTGGCGAGCGCCGATCTGCCGCAGAGCGCGGGGCACCCGTTTTACCAGCGACTGAATCGCGTTCTCGACGACGCGGGCTTTGACGCGTTCGTCGAGGCGCAGTGCGCCAAGTTCTATGCCGACGGGGTCGGCCGACCGAGCTTGGCGCCGGGCCGCTACTTCCGGCTGTTGCTGCTCGGCTACTTTGAAGGCCTGGACTCGGAGCGCGCGATCGCGTGGCGCGCCGCCGACTCGCTGAGCATCCGCCACTTTCTGGACTTCGAGCTGCACGAGGCGCCGCCGGACCATTCGACGCTGTCGCGCGCGCGGCGGTTGATCGATGTGGAGACGCACCAAGCAGTATTTACGTGGGTGCTGCAGCAGCTGGCCGACGCGCAGCTCGTGCTGGGGCGGACGCTCGGCATCGATGCGACGACGCTGGAGGCCAATGCGGCGATGCGGAGCATCGTGCGCCGGGACACGGGCAAGGAGTACGAGGCGTGGCTGACCCAGCTCGCCGAGGCGTCCGGGATCGCCACTCCGACCCGCGCCGAGCTGGCCCGGTTTGATCGGAAGCGCAAGAAGAAGGGGTCCAACGACGACTGGACGCACCCGCAGGATCCGGACGCGAAGATCACGAAGCTGAAGGACGGGCGCACGCACCTCGCGCACAAAGCCGAGCACGCGGTGGACCTGGAGACGGGCGCGGTCGTCAGCGTCACGGTGCAGGACGCCGACGACGGGGACACGACGACGATGGTGGAGACCCTCATCACCGCCGCCGAACGACTCGCGGTGGTGGCCGACGCCGGCCTCGCCGAGATCGTGGGCGACAAGGGGTATCACAGCAATCAGACGCTGACCGAGTTTGTCGACATCGGGCTGCGCAGCTACATCTCGGAACCGGACCGCGGGCGCCGCAACTGGAAGGGGAAGGCCGACGCCCGAGCCGCCGTATATGCCAACCGGCGACGGATTCGGGGCGCCCGCGGGCAACGCCTGTTGCGGCAGCGCGGCGAACGGCTTGAACGTCCCAATGCCCATCTCTACGAAACCGGAGGAATGCGCCGGGTGCATCTGCGCGGACATCCCAACATCTTGAAACGCGTGTTGGTGCACGTCTGTGGGTTCAATCTCGGATTGCTCATGCGGCAGCTGACGGGGGTCGGTACGCCGCGGAGCCTCCAAGGCCGCGCGGCAGCCGTGCTGGAGGCCCTGACCGCTGCTCTCAGCCGCCTCTGGACTCTCGCAGCGCCTTCCTGGCCGCTCGATGCGCCAGACCGGCCGAATTCGTCGAGTATCGACGCTCGGACGCGGTGTCACGAACTCCTATCCATCGATTCGCGAATCGGTGCTTCTGCCACGGGCTGCTAGCCGTTCACTGGCCAGGGAGATCAGACAGACGCTCGCGGTCGTTCTGGTAGATCGCTGTCAGCATGTCGCCCCGGATCTCGAGGGCGGACCCGACGCCACTCGGATAGAAACTCCCCCCGAGCATGCCGGTATCGATCTGGATCACGCGGCCCCCGAACCGTGTTGCGATCCGAAAGCCGGCAGTCACGGTGTGACCGATCACGATCGCGCGCGCGTCGAGGACGCCCAGAACGCTCGTCACCCCCGGCGCGAACGCCGGGTCAGGCTCCAACGCCAGACCGCGATACCACAGCGGTCCGATTGCACTCGACGACAGTCCCGCGAGCGCCCGCTCGCCTGTCGAATTCACGACCGTGACGTCGCGCCGCACGGCCTCGTTGATCCCTTCGCACCCCAACGCCGCCGTGGCCATATTGACGCCGCCGTGCACGAACACGATGCCGTTGATCTTGACGACCGCGGGGCGCTCGCGCAGCCACTCGCCGTAGTCGCCGGTCGCGTCGAACGCCTGCCGCATCTCGATGTAACCGGGCGGAATCTCGTTCAGGAATCGCTCGCGAAACGCCGCCTCGTCGTGTGGCCGCTCCTCCTCCCGCGCCCGGCGCGCCGCGTCAGCGGAGACGACGGCGTAGACGCGCTCGCGGAGATCGGCGGAGTCGAAAGTCCGAAAGGCGGCGAGTTCCCCGGCGCTGACGTACCGCCAATCCCAGACCATGCGCATCACTTCATGGTTGCCGAGTAGGGGGTAGACACGACCGCCCGCTCGGGCGGCCTCGCGCTCGAGCCGGCGCAGCAGATCGAGGACCTTCCGCGAATCCGGTCCTCGATCGAGGAGGTCGCCCGTTTGCACGAGAATCGCCCGGCCGCCGCTCCACCGGGCCCGGGCGTCGACCACTCCGGCAGCGCGCAGGATGCCGACGAGACCGTCGTACGCGCCGTGGACGTCTCCGACCGCCACGACGCGCTCGGTCGTTCGAAGATCGCAGGCCGGCCACGCGCTCGACTGAGCTGCGGGAACGGCGCGGGCGCCGGCCAGAAGAAAGGCCAGTAGAACGGCACCCATCGTCCGGCGATAGCGATGAGGACGAGCGGTTCTGAACACGTCGAACAAGCCCATTGTGTCACGACGGCTCACATCGAGTCGCGGGGCATAGGGGGGTCTGACCACCTGAGTCGATTCGTGAATGGGGTCTGACCCCAAGTACAATCCCTCCATGGCGCACACGCGTCGTGCGGTGCTTGCCGCAGCGCTCCTCTCCGCGGGCGGCGTCTCCGGACCGGGGTACGCCCAGGCACCGGACCGCCCCCTGGCCATCGTCGCCGAACTCGACGGCATCATTCACCCTATTTCAGCGGAATACCTGACCGAAACGATCGACCAGGCGGACACGTCCGACGCCGACGTCGTGGTGTTCATCCTGCGCACGCCCGGCGGACTGCTGGACTCGACGCGTGCGATCGTCTCACGCATGATCACGTCGCGGGCACCCGTGGTGGTCTTCGTCGGGCCGTCGGGCTCGCGCGCGGCGTCCGCCGGTTTCGTGATCACGCTCGCGGCCGACGTGGCCGTCATGGCGCCCGGGACCCACATCGGCGCCGCCCACCCGGTGTCCGGATCGGGCGAGGCCATGGACGAAACGACGGCCGAGAAGGCGGCCTCCGACACGGCCGCCTACGCACGGTCGCTGGCGGCGGCACGCGGGCGCAACCTGGCGCTGGCGGAGGAGGCCGTGCTGGAGAGCCGCGCCTTCACCGACGGCGAGGCGCTGGAGGCCACGCCCCCGCTCATAGACTTTCTTGCACAGGATCTCGATGACGTGCTGCGTCAGCTCGACGGACGAACGGTCACACGATTCGACGGCCGGACGACCACGCTTCGCACCGCCAACGCGGAGGTGCGCCGCGTCGACATGACGCTCCGACAGGACTTGCTCGGCGCCATCGCGCATCCCCAGATCGCCACGCTGCTGCTGACGCTCGGCATGCTCGGCTTGACGATCGAGCTCTGGAACCCTGGCGCGATTCTCCCTGGCGTGGCGGGCGGGCTGTGCCTGCTGCTCGCGTTCTTCGCCTTTCAGATTCTGCCGGTCAGCACCACCGGACTACTGCTGCTCCTGTTCGGTCTTGCGCTTCTGATAATGGAGCTGACGGTCCCGAGCTTTGGCGTGCTGGGCATCGGCGGTGTGGTCAGCCTGGTGCTCGGGTCGATGATGCTCACGCGCGACGCGATTCCCGGTGTCCAGGTCAGCCTCGGGTTCATCGTCCCGATGGCGGTCGGGTTCGCGGCCATCACGCTGTTCCTGGGCCGGCTCGCCCTGGCCTCGCAACGGCGACGTTCGGTCACCGGCGTGGACGGGATGATTGGGGTGAGCGGCCGTGCGCGCGACGGGGTGGGACCGGATGAGCCCGGCAACATCGACATCCATGGCGAGACCTGGCGCGCGCAGAGCGCGAGTCGTATCGCGGCGGGGCAGCCCGTCCGTGTCACTGCGGTCAACGGCCTCACGCTGACCGTCGAACCGTCCGGGGCTCCGGCGCAAGAAGGAGAAGGCTAATGGAACTCTCCCCGACGCTGCTGATTGTGCTCGTCATCGTCTTTTACGCATTCAGCTCGATTCAGATTCTGGCCGAGTACGAACGCGGCGTGATCTTCCGCCTCGGCAAGCTCCTGCCGCAACCCAAGGGGCCCGGCGTCATCCTGGTCCTCCGGCCGATCGATCGGATCGTGCGCTTGAGCCTCAGGACGGTCGTGCTGGACGTGCCGCCGCAGGACATCATCACGCGCGACAACGTGTCGGTAAAGGTGAACGCGGTCGTCTACTTCCGCGTCATCGATCCGCGCCGCGCCGTCGTCGAGGTCGAGAACTACAACTACGCCACGTCGCAGCTGGCGCAGACGACGCTGCGGAGCGTGCTCGGACAGGCGGAGATGGACGACCTGCTGTCCGAGCGGGATCGGCTCAATCAGCAGCTACAGACCATCCTGGACCATCAGACCGACCCGTGGGGCATCAAGGTGTCGGCGGTGGAGGTCAAGCACGTCGATCTGCCCCAGGACATGCAGCGGGCGATGGCCAAACAGGCGGAGGCAGAACGCGAGAAGCGCGCCAAGATCATTCACGCGGAGGGCGAGCTCATCGCTTCGGACAAACTGGCGCAGGCGGCCGCGATCATCGACCGCGAACCCGCCGCCATCACGCTCCGTTATCTGCAGACGCTCACGGAGATCGCCTCCGAGCAGAACTCCACGATCATCTTCCCGCTCCCGATCGACCTGATCCGGACGCTATCCCCGGGCGGGAAGCAGGGCTAGGCCGCGCCCTGGCGCACGGAGTGCAACGGGTCGCCAGCCACGAATCGTCGTGAAGCAGAGCACGAGCCGCATCCTCACGACCCACACCGGCAGCTTGATCCGGCCGCCCGAGCTGCTGAACTTCGTCCGCGCACGGCAAGGTGGCCAGTCAGTCGACCAGGCCGCCTTCGACGCGACGCTGGCAGACGCCGTCGGCGATGTCGTCCGCCGCCAGACCAAGGCGGGCATCGATATTCCAAACGACGGGGAGTTCGGCAAGTCGACGAGTTGGTCGCTGTACGCGCTCAAGCGGCTCAGCGGCTTCGAACTGCGCGAGGTGAAGGGGGAGAATCCGTTCGCGCGGGGTGCCGACCGCGCCCGCTTCCCGGAGTTCTACGCGGAGCTGGAAGGACGTGGCGACGGCACGGACTGGTCGAACGTGACGCGGCAGGATGCGGTGTGCGTGGGCCCGATCGCGTACAACGGGCTCTTCGAGCTGCAGCGCGACATCGACAACCTGAAGGCGGCCACGAAGGCCGCCGGCGTTGACGAGGCGTTTCTGCCGGTCGCTGCCCCGTCCAGCGCGATCCCCGACCGCAGGAACGAGTACTACAGGAACGACGAAGAGCTGGTCGTCGCGCTGGCCGAAGCCTTGCGGACCGAGTACAGGGCGATCGTCGACGCCGGGTTTCTCCTGCAGGTGGACGATGCCCGCGCAGCCGTGACCTACGACCGCATGGTGCCGCCGGCGAGCTTCGAGGAGTACCACCGGTGGCTCGCGCGTCACGTCGACGTCCTGAACCACGCGCTCGAAGGCATTCCGCAGGATCGGATTCGCTACCACGTCTGCTGGGGAAGCTGGCCCGGGCCGCACACCACGGACGTGCCGCTCAGAAAGATCGTCGACCTCATCCTGCGCGTGAACGCGGGCGCGTATCTCATCGAGGCGGCCAACCCCCGCCACGAGCACGAGTGGAAAGTTTGGCAGGACGTCAAGCTGCCGCCTGGGAAGATTCTGGTGCCCGGAGTCGTCAGTCACAGCTCGAACGTGGTCGAGCATCCTGAACTAGTTGCGGAACGCCTCACGCGGCTGGCGTCATGCGTCGGGCGAGAAAATCTCATCGCCGGCACCGACTGTGGATTTGCGCAGGAGGAGCTGAACCGCCGGGTGCACCCGTCGGTCATGTGGGCGAAACTGGAAGCGGTGGCCGAGGGCGCACGGATCGCGAGTCAGTAACTGTGGCGCGGCTCCGCCGCGGTCTGACGCCGGCGCTCGAGAACAGGATCCCGACGGAGACACACATGATCAGAGTGATCGACATCGAGAGCAAACCCAGCACCCCGATCGCGGCAGGGCGCGCGAGCAACATGCTCGACCCGTCGGAGGACGGGACCAGAGTGCAGGTCGCCATTGAGGCCGTTGATCCCGGCAAGACACGTCGCCTTGCTCCCAGCGCCAGGACGCAGGTGGTGTACCTCCTGGAAGGGAAAGACGCCCAGATCACGTACACGACGGCTGGGCGGCGTTCCGAATGCACAGCCCAGCGGCGCGCCGGCGTCTATCTGGAGCCGGGCGAGGAAGCCGCCGTGACCGCGTCAGGAACGCCGCTGCGTCTCCTGCTCGTCACGGTGCCCAAGCACACCGGCAAGCCCACAGGAAACGGATCCCCGTCTGGCTACTTCTTCGAAGAGGCACAGCTCAGATCGCTGGTCGACGAGAAGCGCGTCCGCGAGCGGACCTTCTGGGTGAACAAGGAAACCGGCCTGTCCGGTTCATGGGACTTGCAGCTCGGCCGCATGCAGTACGCGCCCCATGCGTATTCGCCTCGGCACGTCCACAACCCCTCGAAGACCAGCTCCATCTCGCCGGAGCATTTCTACCTGATCGAGAACGGCAAGGGCGAGGTGAAGCACGACACCGGCACCCTGCCCGTCGGTCCCGGCAGCCTGGTACTGATCCCGGCTGGCGAATGGCATCAGCTGCTCGCGTCCGAGACCGGTCTTGATTACATCGAGTTCCAGGCACCGTTCGACTTCGCGACCACCATGGATCACGATCCGCTGGGAAAGAACTGGTACATCAAGGGGACTGACGACGGAACAGGAAAGCCCACGCTCTGGGTTCAGAGTTAGGCCTGATGCGACAAGATCGACGAGCGTTCTTGGGAACGTACAGGCGTTTTGTGTCGTAGTGTCCGGCTTCAGCCGGACCTGATCGGCCCGATACGACGCGGCATGGACACCTCCCTGCGTTAGGTAGAAGTGTCTACTTTATCGAGGCAAGATCTGCCGCCGGCTTCGGTGCTCGCCAGTTCTTCGAAGGTATGTTGGCAGTCGTCGATATACACAGAAATTGCGGTAATGCTGTCTAACAGTGCCAAGTGAGGCGCGCGCCGCAGCGATATGATCTCACCGAGCCTTGGGCGCGTCGGCTCCATTTGGATGTTGGACTGCTGCGACGTCTACACTACCGCGCTGGTTCTGTGGGCAGCCCTTCCCTCCCTGCCAAGATAGCTGAGACACTTTACCCCCTGGAAATTAGTGTTGAGGGCGGGGAGGTGTCAGGACGTTGATGACCAAGATCCGATCGATGCTGGTAGACCAATCGATTATGGGAGGGCCGGAGCGGAGGGGCGACGAGCGAAGCGAGGCGCCCCGTAGTGGAGGGTCTCCCATAATCGAGCCCGACGCGGTGCCCGTCCCGCCGGATTCCGAGGTCCCGGCGCGCCATGCGCGACGGCGCTTTACGACCGCCTACAAGCTGGCGATCCTCCGGCGGGCGGACGCCTGTACACGGTACGGCGAACTCGGGGCACTCCTGCGAAAGGAGGGGCTGTATTCCTCACACGTCGTCACGTGGCGCCAGCAGCGCGAGGCCGGGTTGACGCCGAAGAAACGCGGCCGGAAGATGACGGCCGTCGATCCGCAGCGGAAGAAGCTCGAACAGGAGAATCGCCGCTTGACGTCGCGGCTCCAGAAGGCGGAAGCCCTGCTCGCCTTTCAAAAAAAGTTTCCGAACTCCTACAGATCCCCCTGAAACCGTTCGTGAGCGACGAGGACGATTGATGGTCGCGGTGGACGACGCGACGCCGACGTTGGGGGCGGCGTCCGCGTGTCGCGTGTTGGGCCTGCCCCGGGCCTCGCTGTATCGGGGGCGTCGACCGGTCGCGGTCGCGCGCCCTCGTCCGGCGCCGCCGCGCGCGTTGGATCCGATCGAGCGTCAGGGCATCTTGGATTTGCTCCACACGCGCTTCATCGATCAGGCGCCGGCGCAGATCCACGCCACCCTGCTCGATGAGGGGACCTACCTCTGTTCGCCGCGCACGATGTATCGCGTCCTCGACGCCGCGCACGAAGTCAAGGAGCGGCGCGATCAGGTGCGGCGCCCGCCCTACGCCGCGCCCGAGTTACTGGCCACGCGTCCGAACGACGTCTGGAGCTGGGACATCACGACGCTCTTGGGTCCGTCGAAGTGGACGTACTTCTATCTCTACGTCATCCTCGACATCTTCAGCCGGTACGTGGTCGGCTGGATGCTCGCCCCACACGAGAGCGCGGCCCTGGCCGAGCACCTCATCGGCGAGACCTGCGCGAAGCACGGCATTCAGCCGGGCCAACTCACGCTCCATGCGGACCGCGGGTCGTCCATGAAGAGCAAACCGGTGGCGCTGTTGCTGGCCGACCTCGGCGTGACCAAGACCCACAGCCGCCCGCACGTGTCGAACGACAATCCGTTCTCGGAAGCGCAGTGTACGACGCTCAAGTACTGTCCGCAGTGTCCAGAGCGCTTCGGGTCGCTCGAGGACGGACGGGCGTTTGGGCAGGTCTTCTTTCCCTGGTACAACCAGGAACACCGCCACAGCGGCCTGGGGTTCCTCACGCCCGCCGTCGTGCATTTCGGCCAGGCCCCCACGGTCCGCGCGCCGCGCCAGCAGGTGCTCGCCGCCGCATACGCGGCGCATCCCGAGCGCTTCGTCAAGGGCCGATCACAACCGGCCGATTTACCTCGCGCGGTGTGGATCAACCCACCCGCGAAGAACACGGCCGCGCAGGATGCCCCAGGAACAACGATCGTCATCATGGACGACCTCCGGGTCGACCAGAGTCGCGACGCCGACGACCATGTCGCCGTCATGATCGTCGACCGCAACGCGACTCTAATTACTGCGCCCTTGGTGTCTCAATGTCATTGACAGCTTCCGTTTGGCCGACCATTCACTCCAAGAACCGACATAGTTACTGGCATTCAACCCCGAGTACCGAGCGGCGAAATACAGGAGGCTGGACCGCAGGCCTATTTGGCAGTACGTGATGGCAGTCTCGCCGGATGAAGCGCCGGCCGCGGCGAACAACTCGGCGATCTCTGCTGGACTCTTGAACACCTGGAGCTTCGCGTCCGAATAGACGTTCTGCCATGTTAGGAGTTGTGCGCCAGGAATATGTCCGGCGACGTACTCCTTCTCGCTCCGAGCATCCAGAACTGCGACGGCTCCGGCCTCTCGATTCTGGATTGTTTCCGCCGATGCCTTGACCTCCGGTCGGAGCTCGGTCTGGAAGTGCCCGACTGCTGGAAGAGTACCGACAGCGCTGACGGGCCTGCCTTCGGCCTTCCACTTGTCGAGTCCCCCGTCCAGCATGGACGTCCGCTCGTGCCCAAGGTAATCGAGCGCGAAGAACAGCCACCCTGACGCCAAGGGCTCTCCATAGATGATCACGTGCGAATTAGTCGAGACGCCCGCTCTTTCAAGTGTGGCCACGAGCTCTGACGTACCCGCCAAGTCATGACCGGCACTCATCGTCATCAACGAGGCGTGCGGCACAAGTTGCGTGCCGGGGATCTGTTGTGGCGCTGCGGCGGCTTGGCTCGTTTGAAGCACGACTACGTTTGAGTCCCGCAGGTGATCGGCAAGCCACATCGTGGACACAAGGAGGGGCGGGTCGGCTGGGCGGGTTTGTGCCGCTGCAGGGCAAGCCACCAACAGTGCGCCCACTACGACCAAGAATCGAATGCTCATGGTGCCTCCGCGTTTACCTTACCTCGCCTACTTGCGCGCGCCAGGCTGTCAGTCCAACTAGTGTTGATTGGACCGGTTGACACGGCCGCAACCAAGGCCGCCAACATCGTTCTTCCGTCCCGAACGGAATCCCCGGAAGTGACTGACTGGCGGATAGTAGCACGCCGGAATGACGCCGAGTCCGAGAGGTGTTGGCCGCGTGGTGAACGCGCGAAAGTCCTCGTGTTGGCCGCGTGCGGCGAACACGCGGGCCGTTCGTCCGCATCGCTGGCAGCCAACGCGCCAACATGAACACAACACACGCACCTGCCGTTGTCACGCTGCGCTCGTGCGGCGGCCGTTCGGAGCCGGGCGTCTCACTGCGAAGCCGGAAATTGGCCGGCGCGATTCCTCGGCGCGAGTTCGGTCTGCGGGATCCGTGACCTCCGAATGAGCACTGCCGGTGCATGCCACGATGGCAGGTGTGGGAAATGGGTTCTACTCGCGGCGGGAGCGGAAGGGTATGAGTGCCGGCCGATTTCCCGCCGGGCGGAGCCGGACGCCGGACGAGCGTCGCGTGGCGACGGCAGACGGGAGCTTCGGGTCCAGGCAGTTACTGAGCCACCCTGAACAGTTCGTCCGCGGCGTTGAGGATCGTCCACCGAAGACGCTGCGGATACTGCAATTCCCGCCCAAGAAAATCACGGACAATCGCTGCGGCCTCCGGCGATCGGTGCCCGCTCAGTATCGCTCCCGTCCACCGCGTGGGAAAGAAGATGTCGCCCGTACGCTGAATCTCGCGCAGGAGATCGAGGCCCGGTCCGATGAACCGCCGCGCGTGCATCTCCCGCAACGGATGATTCAGGTACGCCAGCGACTCGACGACCCACGGCTCGCGGCGCCGGTTGTCCGCCTCGCGGAGCCGAGCGAACGCCTCTTCGCGCACGGCCGGCTCCGCCGAGAGCGCCGGCATCACGAACGCAAACCGCGCCTTGCGATCGGGATTCTGCGTTCGATCGTGCTGAGCCTGGAGGATCTCACGCCACCGAGGCACCTCGCGTACCGCCAACTGCAGCGCCATCGCGATCTCGTCCGTCTCCGCGAGCGTGAGCCCCGCGATCTGGTCGTCGCGCCGCCAGAGCGCCTCGATCGATTCCAGGCTCGCCGGCATCAGCGCGATGTTTCTAAAAGCCGAGAACCAGGCGGATTTCTCGCTGCTCGCCGAGGCGCGGCCGATGCCGGCCCACAGCATGGCCTCGAGTGCCGGCGCCCGCCGCGCCCGCTCATCGGCGGCAAGATGACGCCAGAACGCGCGCGCGGTGTAGCCCAGAACGCGCTGGATGTTCTGTTCGTCGGTCTCCATCGGTAGCGCGCGCACGGCCGCATCGAGAAAGGCGTCCGCTGACACATGCGACTCCAGCATGTTTTCCCACAGCGTGACCCACGCGCTGCCCCGGGTCAGCGGATCGGCGATGTCCTCAATGTGTTGCAGCAGGTACTCCCGGCTTGCCGCGTCCAGGACGAAGAGGCCGTAGCCCAGGCCGGCGCCATTGGGCAAGATGAAAAGCGGCGGCCGCATGCCCACCGCCTGGAGGAGGGTGATGGAGGCGGCGTTGAGATACACGGGCACTTCCCGAACGCCGAGCTCGGTGCCGATAGCGACCTGCAGCCGCTGCGGCCATACCAGTCCGCGCCGCAGCGGGTCGGTCGCCGTGAGCGTGAGGCGCGACACGCGGCCGCCTTCGACCTGCAGATCAGTCGTGAATTCCGGCCGGCCGCGCTCTTCCACCCAGGCGCGGCTCCAGGCCGCCAGATCCTCAGGCGTCCGCGCATCGAGCACGCGGATCAAGTCGACCCAAGTCGCGTTCCCGAACCTGTAGGTGTTCAGGTACTCCCGAAGGCCGTCGCGAAACGCCGTCTCGCCGGCGATCATCTCGAGCTGGCGCATAGCGATGGGCGCTTTCTGATAGATGATCGCGCCGTAGAGTTGCCCGGCTTCATCCAGGTTCGCGAGCGGCTGCCGGATCGGGTTCGCGCCCGCCGCGCGATCCACCTGATAGGCAGCGGGGTAATTCGACAGCAGGAAGCGAAGGTCGTGATTGACCTCCGGGAACGAGGGGTTGACGATCTTCGCGGCCATGAAGCTCGCGAAGACCTCCTTCATCCACACGTCGTCGAACCACCGCATCGTCACGAGGTCGCCGAACCACATATGCGACGTCTCGTGCGCGACCAGGCTGGCGCGGCCGAGCATCTGATTCTGGGTGGTCGATTCCTCCAGCAGCAGGCTCGCGGCGTTGTACAGGACCGCGCCGGGATGCTCCATCCCACCGAACTGGAACGAGGGGATCGCCACGAAATCGAACTTGCCGAACGCGTACGGGATGGCGGTGTACTCCTCGAGCCACGCGAGCGCGGCCGCGTGCAAGTCGAAGATCGCCTCCCGATTGCGCGCGACCTTGGCGGCATCGGTCTCGCGGTGGAACATCCTGAATTCACGTCCGTTCCTGCGCGCGGTCTCCACGGAAAACTTCCCCGCCACGAACCCAAACAGGTAGGTCGAAATCGGCTCGGTCTCCGCGAACCGCACGCGGGTCCGTTGCGCGTCCGACTCGGTCGCGGACGCGGCGCTGTTGGCCACCGTCTCCCACCCGGCGGGCACGTCGAGCGACAGGCTGTAGCGCGCCTTCAGGTCGGGCTGATCGAAACAGGGAAATGCACGATGGGCGCGCGCCGGGACGAACAGCGTGTACAGGAACTCCTGGTCGCGGTTGAAGGGATCGTCGCCGGCAACGAAATCAATCGCAATCTCGTTCTCTCCTGCCCTGGTCGCCTGCGCCGGGATCGTCAGGTGTCCATTCCCGAACGTGACCGGCACATCGGCACCGCCGGCGCGCACGCTGCGGACGCGATCCCGCGGCTCCGCGAAGTCGATGACCACGCGGTGCGGCGCCTCCAGCGTGAAGCGGAGGACCACGCGCCCCTGCAAAGGCTCGCGTAAGTCAGCGGGGACGACAAAGGCCAACTCATAGCGCAGCGAGCGGATCGTGCCGGCTCTTTCCCGCGCGAGGGCCTCGGACACGCCGCGCCCGGGGGGTTCGGCGCCGGGCTGGCTCGCCAGCGCGGTGGCCAGTAGCAGACTCAACATGACGTGACGATACCAAAGATAGAATGCGACAGGTGCCTGATTACCTGAAACCACTTGTGTTCGCGCTTGCAGGACTGGCGGTGCCCGGCGTGGTTGGACCCGCCGCTCAGCAGCCGGCAGTCGTCGGCGGGAGCGTCGAGATCGGTATTCCAGTCACCGTCAGGCGGCCCTCGTCCGCGTATCCGGCGCGAGCGGTCCCTGCGCCGGCGCTCGCCCCGGCATCCGAGCGCCGCCACGTCGTCGTGTACTGGCGGGATGCCCAGCCGCGGGACGTGCTGCCAATGCACGTCGCCATCCGTCAGGAGAATGAACGCTTTACCCCGCGAGCCATCGCGGTCACGGTCGGATCGGAGGTCGAGTTTCCCAACGACGATTCGATCTATCACAACGTCTTCTCGCTGTCGCGGGCGAAGAACTTCAACCTGGGCCGGTATCCCCGTGGCGACACGCGGCGCGTGCGGTTCGACCGGCCAGGGATCGTGAAGGTGTTCTGCGAGATTCATTCACACATGAGTGCGACGGTCATGGTCTTCGACCATCCCTGGTTCGCCATCCCTGGCGAGAACGGACGATTCGAGCTGCCGGCGATGCCGGCGGGCGACCGGCAGATCACGGCCTGGCACGCTCGGCTTGGCGACACGACCGTGCGCGTGCGCGTCGAGTCGGGGCAGGTCACGACGGTCGATTTCGTCCTTCCCGTTCCCGAACAGTGAGACGACCGCCGCGGGCGGGGTGCGTCCGGACCGGATTCGGCCTGAGGGTGGAACGTCGGCCGACCGCGAAGGCGGTCACCCGAACCGTGTGTGTGGCCTGTGCGCTGAGCCTGAGCGCGCCGGTCGTGGCTCTGGCCCAGCAGGCTCGCCCGTCCCGGCTGGCCATCGAGACCGTCGCCGCCATCGACGAATCTAGTGACGGAGACGGGACTGGCGCCACCGGCATCTTCGTCGACGCCATCGTGTCCGTGAGTCTCGGCCGAGGATTCGAAGGAATCGTCTGGCCAGTTGTGCAGCGGCTGGCGTCGAGCGGCCGATGGAACCAGGATGTCTGGATCGCGACGGTGCGCTACGAGCGGGCAGGCCGGATCGGCGTCAGGATCGAGGGAGGGCTGCTCCCCTCGCCGATCGGGCTCGCGAACCTCACAGTGCGGCGCCCGCACCTGAATCCAACGATCTCGCAACCCTCGTCGCTCTTCACGCCGTTGCCCTCATTGGAGGACGGCGGGCCTAGTGATTTTGCAGAACGCACGCTGGCGGTGTTGCTGCTGCTGTAGTGGCCTGGCGGTTGCCGGTCTCCTGACCGCCGGCGTACCAGCCAGGGCTCAGACGGCTCCCCTCTCCCCCTCAAGCACGGTCCCGTCAACAACTTCGCAAAGCACCGCCGCATCCCGTCAACTGGCCCTGCCAAGCGGGAATCTCACACGTGGGGTGGTGTTCGGTGACGTCATCGGACGGACGATCGGAGATTTCAAGCGGCTGCCGTCACGAGACACGCTGGCGTGGCTCGGGGTCGGCGCGGCGATGGCCCTGAGCGCTTACCCGGCGGATTGGTCGACATCGGCGAGCCTGTCCGGGTCGCCAACACTCGACGACACGCTCGAGGCCGGCGAGACGGTCGGCGGGGCGATGTTTCAGCACCTTGGTGCTGCAGCGACGTACCTGGCGGGACGCGCAGCCGGCAGCAGCAGCGTCACTGCCGTCGGCGCAGACCTCCTGCGCGCCCACATTCTTGCCCAGGCCGTGACGACGGCGGTCAAGCGCACGGTGCGGAGGTACCGCCCGGACGGTACCCGGTACTCCTTCCCCTCGGGCCATTCGTCGGTCTCGTTCGCGTCGGCCACGGTCCTACAGCGGCACTACGGTTGGAAGGCCGAGGCAGTGGCGTACGGCGTGGCCACATACGTGGCGGCGTCACGGATCCAGGAAGAACGGCACTTCCTGAGCGATGTCGCGTTCGGCGCGGCCATCGGTATCGCCGCGGGTCGGACCGTCACGATCGGCGTTGGTGACAACCGGTTTGCCGTCGCGCCCACCGCCACGCGTGGTGGAGGCGGCGTGAGCTTCAGCCTCGTCACCGACTAGTCGAACGCCAGCGGTATTTCAAGAGAGAACGCCACCTCGTTGCCTCCGTCGGCTGTCGGCTCGACGACCGACACGCAGATCGCCGCCGCGCCGACGTCGAGCGCCATGAAGCCTGCGTGCTCATGCGCGAACAGCGTGTCCGGCCCGCTCCCAACCGCGGTAATCTTCGCCCGCGATCCCGCACCGCTCACCAGCACGTAGTCGACGGCATCTCCTCTCAACACCTGCAACGAGTGCTCGTGCCCCGCGACGTACAAGACCGGACCCCGGCGCGTCCGGGATGCGAGTGCCCCTGAGAGCGCTTCCCGCATTGCTTGGTACTCGGTGCTGCTCAGCCCTTGGTCGCTTTGCACGAGATGCCAGCGGACCAGCGGGTAGATCGACCCCACGCCCGGGAGGGGCACCCACAGCCAGGGGGCCAAATGCGTGAGGGGGAAGACATGTGCGCGCCAGTCGAAGAAGCCTCCGTGTGGTCCGTGGGTTGCCAGCGGATGATGCGCAGCCACGACAACCGCGAGATCGGTGTCGAGCGCTCCGCGCAGCGCGTTCGCGACTGCGTCAGGGCTTCCGGGATCGCAGCTGTCGGTGGGCTTCGGCCCGTCGTGCAGCCACCACTGGGTATCCAGCACGACGACCCTCACGACGGGCCTGGCTTCCGGAACATCGATCAGTTCGGGCCCAGGGCAACCGCTCGACGGCAGGAATAGTGCTCGGCTCCGCAGAAACGCCTCCTGGGCCCGCACCGCGTCCAGTCCTTCGGGCCCGCCGTCTGCCCAGTCGTGATTGCCGGGGATGAAGAGCGCCGTCGCGGGCGTATCCTCGACGACCTGCAGCTGCCGCAGAAGTCTTCCTTCCCCGTCAAGCCTGTGGGCGTTCGTCAACCACTCGGGATACGCGTTGTCTCCGAGAAACGTCACGAGCGTACGGGCGGGAGCATCGTCCACCCAGGCACGCAGTGCCAGCAGCGTCTCCGCCTCGGGTCCCGGCTCGCCCGCGTCACCGACGAGCAGAATCCGGTAGACAGGGTTCTCGACGGACGGATCCACTGGAGATGCGACTCCCCGATCGCGATACGGGGCCACGTGGCTGCATGCGAGCGTGGCCGTGAGCGCGAGGAGCGGCACCGTCAACTTGCTGGCAGACACCTTCACCTGACTCCAATCGGGAGGGGAGAATCGGGTTCCGAAATTCTTGACTGCATCATATGACGCCTCTTAGAGCCTGTAAGGAAATAACTGCTTGTACTGTTGATCGGCGAGTAGTACGCTGCGCCCGTGGAGGTGGCCACCCTGCGGGCAAAGCATGCAGCGCTGGCGCCCGTGCTCACGGAGCGATCGCGCCGGGTGTGGGCGGCGACTGAGGCCCAGGCGATCGGTTATGGCGGCACGGCGCTGGTCGCCCGAGCCACGGGTATCGCGACATCGACCATCCAGCGCGGTTTGCGTGAATTGACGGCGGACGAGCCGCTCGCGGGCGGCCGGACGCGAAGGGCGGGCGGCGGCCGCAAGCGCGCGATCGATCTCGACGCGACGCTGCTGCGCGATTTGGATGCGTTGGTTGAGCCGACCGCCCCCGGCGATCCCGACTCGCCGCTGCGGTGGACGTGCCAGAGCGCACGGACGTTGGCGGTGGCGCTCGACGGTCTGGGCCACCGCGTCAGCCACACGGTGGTCGCCGAGTTGTTGCACGGACTGGGCTACAGCCTGCAGGGCAACGCCAAGACTCGTGAGGGCCGCCAGCATGTCGATCGGGACGCGCAGTTTCGGTACATCGCCCGGCGCGTGCGACGCGCGCAACGGCAACAGCAGCCGACGATTTCGGTGGACACCAAGAAGAAGGAGCTGGTCGGCGCGTTCAAGAACGCGGGCCGCACCTGGCGCCCGGCGAAGACGCCGCAGCGGGTACAGGTCCACGACTTCGTGATCCCGGCCACCGCCACCACGGGCGGGAAGGCCATTCCGTATGGCATCTACGATCTGCATCGCAACGAAGGCTGGGTGCGTGTCGGGATCGATCACGACACCGCGAGCTTCGCGGTACGGTCGATCCAGCGTTGGTGGCAGCACATGGGTCGCCCGGCGTATCGACAAGCCCAGTCGCTGTTGATCACGGCGGATGCAGGCGGGAGCAACGGGGCGCGCCTCCGGTTGTGGAAGTGGGAACTGCCGCGTCTGGCCAATCGGACGGGCTTGGTGATCACGGTCTGTCACTTTCCGCCGGGTACGAGCAAGTGGAACAAGATCGAGCATCGGGTGTTCTCGCACATCGCGATGAATTGGCGCGGCACCCCACTCGTCGACTTGGCCACGATCGTGAGCCTCATTGGCTCGACGCACAGTCGGTCCGGACTCCGCGTTCGGTCGGAACTCGACCGCGGCCCATACCCGGGTGGCCTCACCGTCACCGATGCGCAGCTGGCGACGGTACGCCTCGAGCGGCATCGCTTTCACGGCGACTGGAACTACACGATCCATCCCGCTGCTCCGAGAACACAAAAGTCAGTAATTGTCTGACAAGCCCTTAGGTAACCCCGTGAACGCGGCTCGCCGGACGTTCGAACCTCTTGAAACTGTGGGACCCAGTTGGTCGAATTCAGGTCTTCCGATATCGCCTGGCAGTGCGGCGGCCCAGCGCGACGAGCAGGCGCTGGGGCAAATATCGCGCCAGTGTGGCGATCGTGCGATTGACGCGGCCGGTCACATGGACGGGCGTCCCCGCCATCACAGCGTCGAACCCTTCGCGGGCAACGCTCGCGGCATCCATCCACAGCCACGGCGGCAGCTCGCGGACAGCGGCTCGCGTGCCTGTGACGTCGTGAAATTCGCTCAGCGTAAACCCTGGACACAGCGCGGTCACGTGCACGCCCGACCGTGTCACCTCATTCGAGAGCGACTCGGAGAACTTCACGGCGAACGTCTTGCACGCGGCATAGAGCGTGTGCCCGGCCGGCGCGGGCACGAAGGCCGCCAACGACGCGACATTCACGATGCGTCCGTAGCCGCGATCGACCATGCCCGGGAGCAGGCGGTGCGTGAGTTCCGCCGGAGCAACCACCATCACCTGCAGCAGCGCACTCTGCCGTGTCCACGAGGAGGCGGCGAACGTGCCCGGAACGCCGTAGCCGGCGTTGTTCACGAGCACATCCACTACGAGGCCACGGCTGGCGATCTCATCGCAGAGCCTCGCCGGGGCATCGTGTACGGACAGATCCAGCGCGATGACATCCACGTTGATCGCGTGCCGCCGGCGGAGCCTGTCGGCAACGGCCCTCAAGCGCTCTTCACGCCGAGCCGTGATCACGAGATCGAAACCTTCGACGGCGAAGACCTCGGCGAATGCTTCGCCGATGCCGGAGGAGGCGCCGGTGATGAGCGCGGTTCCCGGCTTCACTGGCATTCCGGCACTACTCCACTCTCCGTAGAATGAAGCACTTCAGATAGTGCGTTTCCGGCACGCTCACGAGCACCGGGTGATCGCGGCCCTGCATGCGCTTCTCGACGACCGAGACGGGCGTATGACTGTCGACGGACGCCTCGTGGAGCATGTCCGCGAACATGTCCTCGTTGACGTGATACGAGCAGCTGCAGGTGATCAGATAGCCTCCAGGGGCGAGCAGCCGCATCGCGCGCAGGTTGATCTCCTTGTAGCCGGCACGGGCATTCGAGAGCGAGCCCTTGTTCTTGGCGAACGCGGGCGGGTCGAGGACGATCGTGTCGTAGCGCGCGCCGGCCCGCTCGAGCCGCCGCAACTCGTCGAACACGTTGGCCTCGCGTGCCTCGAGATGGGAGAGACCGTTGCGATCGGCGTTGGCGCGGATGCGCGCGACCGCATCCGTGGAGATATCGATGGCTTCGGCGGGAGCACACTGGCGAGCCAGACGCAATGCAAAACCGCCGCTGTAGCTGAAGCAATCCAGCAGCCTGCCATGAGCGTACCGGGCTGCCGCCTCTTTGTTCTCCCGTTGATCGAGAAACAGACCGGTCTTCTGTCCCTTCCGCAAATCGACGTCGTATTCAACTGGACCCTCGCGCACAGTCACCGATTCCGGCACGGCGCCGTGCAGCACCTCGACGGTCTGGTCCAGCCCTTCGAGCGCCCGCACCTTCGGATCGTTGCGCGCCAGGATCCCGGCCGGCGCCGCAGTGTCCACCAGCATCGCGGTAATCGCGGGCAGCAGGCGATCCATGCCCTGCGAGAGGGCCTGCACGACGAGGTGATCACCGTACCGGTCCACCACGAGCGACGGCAACAGATCGGCCTCCCCGTGCACGAGTCGATAGGCGTTTGCATCGAGCGCCAGTCGGTCGCGAAAGGCGATGGCGTTCTCGATCCTCGCGCGCAACAACGGCAGGCCGGCCGGCGCCTCGCCGCGCGTCAGCATGCGGATCGAAATCTGCGATCGATCGCTGAACAGCGCGTAGCCGATCGTGCGATGCCGCGGCCCGATGACCTGCACGATCTCGCCGCCCTCGGCCCGCACGTCGACGACGTCAGCGCGGTAGATCCAGGGATGTCCGCCGCGTACGCGCTGTTCACCGCTGGGTGAGATCACGACAGAGGAAGACATGTGGGATTGATAGTACAATTTCCAGTCTATGGCCGATGTCGAGGTTTCACCTCTACAACGTTCGCTAGCGGATGCCGACCCCGACATCGCCGACGTCATCGGTCGCGAGACCCGACGTCAGGCCGAGGGCCTTGAGCTCATCGCCTCCGAAAATTTCGTCAGCGCTGCTGTCCTGGAAGCCGCCGGCTCGGTTCTGACCAACAAGTACGCCGAGGGCTATCCCGGAAAGCGCTACTACGGCGGGTGCGAGTTCGTGGACGTGGCGGAGTCGCTGGCCATCTCGCGCGCGAAAACGCTGTTCGGTGCGGAGCATGCGAACGTACAGCCGCATTCGGGCGCGCAGGCCAACATGGCGGTGTACCTGACGCTCCTGCAGCCTGGCGACACCGTCCTCGGCATGAACCTCGCCCACGGGGGTCATCTCACCCACGGCCACCCGCTGAACTTCTCGGGCAAGCTGTACACGATCGTGCCGTACGGCGTTCGCGAGGACGACGAGCGGATCGACTACGAAGAGCTGGAGCGACTGGCGCACCAACACAAGCCGAAGATGATCATGGTCGGCGCGAGCGCCTATTCTCGCGTCATTGACTTCGAGCGTGTGGCCGCCGTGGCCTCGGCCGTGGGGTCACCGATGGTCGTCGACATGGCCCACATCGCGGGTCTCGTCGCCGGCGGCGTGCATCCCAGCCCGGTTCCCCACGCCGATTTCGTCACCTCGACGACGCACAAGACGCTTCGCGGACCGCGTGCCGGCCTGATTCTGTGCCGTGAGCGATACGCCAGGGATCTGGGCCGCGCCGTCTTTCCCGGTGTCCAGGGTGGGCCGCTCATGCATATCATCGCGGCCAAGGCCGTCTGCTTGAAGGAAGCGATGGAGCCCGAGTTTGCCGACTACCAGCGGCAGATCGTCGCCAACGCGCAGCGGCTCGCCGCATCAATCGGCAGCCACGGCTTCCGGCTGGTCAGCGGCGGCACCGACACTCACCTGATGCTCGTCGACGTCTTCTCCAAGGGGTTGACCGGCAAGGTCGCCGAAGCGGCCCTCGGCAAGGCGGGCATTACCGTCAACAAGAACGCCATCCCCTTCGATCAGAACCCGCCAATGGTGGCGAGCGGCATCCGGGTGGGCACGCCGGCGGTCACGACGCGTGGCATGCGCGACACGGAGATGGACCAGATCGGCGACCTGATCGCGCGGGCATTGACAGCGCCCGACGAGGATCGTGTGCTCGGCATGGTGAAGAGCGAGGTCGAGCGGTTGTGCCGGAAGTTCCCGCTGTATCCGGAACGTCTGACCTGAACCCGCCCCGGTCCGCCGGGCTGACCGGGGCTGTTCGCGAGGTCTTCTCCGCAGGCGGCCCCCTCGCCCGCGTCTTCGGCGGCTACGAGCCGCGCGACGGCCAGCGTCGCATGGCGGACGCCGTCGCGTCCGTCCTCGACACCGGCGGAACGCTCCTGGCCGAGGCGGGCACGGGCACCGGAAAGACGCTCGCCTATCTGATCCCCGCCATTCTCAGCGGCCACCGGGTGCTCGTCTCCACCGGCACCAAGAATCTCCAGGAGCAGATTTTTTTCAAGGATCTCCCCGCGCTGCAGGATGCGCTCGGCGTCCCGTTCACCGCCACGCTGATGAAGGGACGCGCGAATTACCTGTGCCTTCACCGGTGGGAGATCTATCGCGACGGTGTTGAGGGCAGCACCTCGGCGGCGGGTCGGCTGATCGACACGAGCGACCGCGTCCTGCTCCCGATCATCGATGCCTGGGCAAAGAGCACCGAGACCGGCGACCGCGCGGAGCTGCGCGAGCTGCCTGAACACCTTCCGCTCTGGAGTGAGATCGCCGCAACGGCGGACACGTGTCTCGGCGCTGACTGCCCGAGTTACAACGACTGTTTCGTGACGCGCATGCGCCAGCGGGCTGCCGAGTCCGACGTCGTCATCGTCAATCACCACCTGCTCTGCGCGGACGCCGCCGTGAGGCAGAGCGCGTACGGAGAGGTGATTCCGTTCTGTCCGACGCTGGTCATCGACGAGGCCCATCAACTGGAGGACGTGGCGACGCAGTACTTCGGCAGCTCGCTGAGCGCCTACCGGCTCGACGATCTCGTGCGCGACGGTGAGCGGCTGATCGGGGCGGGCCGTAACGGGCGGGACGATCTCGACGAGCTCGCCAGGGCGTTCGCGAGGATCGCCGACCGCTCTCGAGTGTTCTTCGGCAGCCTGGCGCTCGCGTGCGCCCCGCACGGAGGTGGCGCAGGACAGGAATCGCGCATCCGGTATACGGCTGAGGGCCTGGCCGAGCACTTCGAGGCAGGCATGGCCCTGGCCGGTGCGCTGGACGGTCTCGAGGCCACGCTCGCTCTCGCACTGCCACAGCCGCAGGGGGCCGGCACGGCCGACAGCGACCAGGGCCCCACCGCGGCGGACGCCGGCGAGGCCGTTGCCGCTCTTCAGCGGCGTGCCGGGGAACTGCGGACCGACCTGCGCTTCCTGATGCGCGCCGCGGACCCGGACTTCGTCTACTACATCGAGACACGTGGCCGTCCAGCTGGCACTGGCTCGTCGGGTCGCTTCGCGCCCCAACTATTCCTGCGCGCGTCGCCCATCGACGTTTCGCGCATCGTCCGCGACGTCCTGTTCGAGCGCATGCGCGCTGTTGTGCTGACCTCGGCGACGCTCGCCGTTGACGGATCGTTCGAGTATGTGAAGAGACGGCTCGGCATCAGGGAGGCGGAGGGGCTGCGCGTGGCGTCGGAGTTCGACTATGCGGCGCAGGCACTGCTCTACCTGCCGCGGCGCCTGCCACCGCCGAGGGCGCCGGCGTTTCCCGAAGCGGCGGCCCGCGAAATCGTCGAGATCGTAAAACGCTCGCGCGGTCGCGCGTTCGTGCTGTTTACGAGTTACGCCGTGCTGCGGGCCGTCCAACAGGTGGTGGAAATGTCGCTGCCCTATCCGATTCTGGTGCAGGGCAAAGCGCCGCGCACCGAGCTCATCGAGCGGTTCCGCTCGACACCGAACGCGGTCCTGCTCGCCACCTCCAGCTTCTGGCAGGGCGTCGATGTGGTGGGTGAGGCGTTGAGCTGCGTGATTATCGACAAGCTTCCATTCGCCTCGCCCGGCGACCCGGTGACGTCGGCACGAATCGACGCTATCAACGCTGCCGGCGGTAACGCCTTTGCCGATTACCAGGTGCCGCTCGCGATCCTCGCGCTGCAACAGGGCCTCGGTCGACTGATCCGCCACCGCACGGACCGGGGAGTGCTCGCCCTGCTCGACCCGCGCCTGCGGACCATGGGCTATGGGCGGCGGTTTCTCGCCTCGCTCCCTCCGGCGCCGGTCACGCACGATGTCGAGAGTGTGGGACGATTCTTCGAACAAAAGCAGTACGGGACGGGCGTCAAGGGTGACGGCCACGCCCGTGGCGGAGTAAGATAGCCGAGGACATTTTCCGGAGGATATTCATGCGGACTTATTTGATCCGCGCAGTACTGGCGCTTGCCGTCGTGCTCGCGGTTTCCAGCCAAGCTGCGGCGCAGAGCATGGTCCGAGGCACAGTAGTCGATGCGCAGGGGCAGCCCGTCGAGGGCGCCACGGTGACCATCCAGGCGACCGAAGGGATCCGCAGCGCTGAGACCACGACGAACGACAGGGGCGAGTTCATGCAGATCGGACTGACGTCCGGGCCATACAACGTCATCGTCGTGAAGGACGATCTCAAGCAGGTGCAGCCGGCGACCGTCTCGCAGGGCACTCCGGTCGACCTCGAGTTCCAGCTGACGCCGACGAGCGGCTTGACGGAGGAGCAGATCAAGGCCAACCAGGCAATGCAGGCGCTGGCAGCAGGCGCCATCGAGGCGCTGGCCGCCGGCCGCAACGATGACGCCATCCGGTTGTTCGGCGAGATCATCGTCGAAAGACCCGAGTGCAGCGACTGCCTCTACAACCTTGGGGTGGCGTACAACAACGCCGAGCAGTACGACGAGGCGGAAGCGGCTTTCCAGCAGGCCATCGCGATTGCGCCGACGGGCGCTGCCTACACGGGCCTGGCTAACCTGTACAACGCGCAGCAGAGGTTCGACCTCGCGCAGGAGGCCAGTGCGAACGCAGCCGAGCTGTCGGCGGCGGGAGGGGGCGGCGTCAACGCCGAGGCGCTGTACAACCAGGGCGTTATTCTGTGGAACGCCGGCAACTTCGCGGATGCCAAGGAGCAGTTCGAGCAGGCCATTCAAGCGGACCGGTCAATGGCGATGGCGCACTACCAGCTCGGCATGGCGAATTTGAACCTTGGGCAGATTCCCGAGGCGCGACAAGCGTTCGAGGCGTACCTGGAGGTGGATCCGGACGGCCCGAAGTCCGGCGAGGTCAGAGTCTTCGTGGAGCAGCTCCCGCAGTAACCAGTGATCGCCGACCGGCTGACCGAGGTCCGATCCCGCATTGCGACGGCGGCCCGGTCAGTCGGACGTGACCCTTCCTCCGTACAACTCATCGCGGTCTCCAAGACGTTTCCCGTGGACCTGGTCCGCGAAGCGCACGCCGCCGGCCAGCGTGATTTTGGTGAAAACCGCGTTCAGGAAGCCCTGCAAAAGATCGAGCGTGCTGGGGACCCTGCGATCCGGTGGCATCTCCTCGGCCACCTGCAGACGAACAAGGCTCGAAAAGCCGGGGCGGCGTTTGCCACGATCCAGTCGGTCGACAGCATCGAGCTGCTCCAGAAGCTCGACCTCGCAGCCGTCGAGGCCGGGACCACGCCGGAGCTCCTGATTCAGGTGGAGGTCGCCCACCAGGCCACGAAGTTCGGGGCGCCGCCACGCGACGTGCCGCGGCTCTTCGAGGCCGCAGCCCGGCTCGAAGCCGCCCGGGTCGTCGGGTTGATGACGCTTCCTCCAGTACCGCAGACGCCCGAGGACGCGCGCGCCTGGTTCAGACGGCTGCGCGACCTCCGCGACGAGTGGCTGGCATCCGGGGTTCCGGCACCGATGCTCCGCGAGCTGTCGATGGGCATGAGCGGCGACTTCGAGGTGGCTATCCAGGAGGGCGCCACGATGGTGCGGGTGGGAACCGCGATCTTTGGGCGCCGCGATCAGTTGGTCTAAGCGGTTGCGGGTGGCCGCGGACGGGGCCGCCCACTCGATCAGCGGATCTGGTGGAGAATCCTCCCCCACCGCACGCCGGTCACAAGGCCGGACAGCCCGCTCTCCTCTCCGAACGAGAAGTAGACGAACAGCGCCCGCCCTTTCACGTATTCCTGCGGCAGGAAGCCCCAGTAACGGCTGTCCTCGGAGTTGTCGCGATTGTCTCCCATCATGAAATAGTGCCCGTCCGGCACCGTCGCCGGCCCGTACTGCACGCGGACATCGAACGCTCCCTCTCCCGCCTGGTCCGGCGGCACGAGAAAACGAACGTAGGGCTCATCCAGCATCGTTCCATCGATGTACACGCGCTTCTGCCGCAACTCGATCGTCTCGCCTGGAAGGGCGATCACGCGCTTGATGAAATCGCGCTCCGGCGCCTCCGGATACTTGAAGACGATGATGTCCCCGCGGCGGACTGAATCGATCGGTAGCACCGCCTCTTCCAGGCCCGTCATCGTCGGCGCGAACACGAACTTGTTCACGAGCAGGTGATCGCCGATCAGGAGATTGTTCTCCATCGACCCCGTTGGAATCTTGAAGGCCTGAACGACGAAGGTGCGCACGAAGAGCGCGAGGATGACGGCGACGCAGATGGACTCGAAGTACTCCCGGGCGGTGGACTTGCGGTACGCGGCGGACACGGGATTCGTATCCTCGCCTTTGACCTTTGCCATGATCTACTCCGTGCCCAATTTTAGTACCGCCAGAAATGCTTCCTGCGGAATCTCGACTCTTCCGACGCGCTTCATCCGCCGCTTCCCTTCCTTCTGCTTCTCGAGCAGCTTGCGCTTGCGCGTGATGTCACCACCGTAACACTTCGCGAGCACGTTCTTGCGGAGCGCCTTGACCGACTCGCGCGCGATGATACGGTTCCCGATCGACGCCTGAATGGCGATCTCGAACATCTGCCGCGGAATCAACGCGCGCATCTTTCCCGCCAGCGCGCGGCCCCGATCGTACGCCGCGTCCCGATGGACGATGATCGACAGAGCGTCGACCGGCTCGCCGTTTACGAGGATGTCCATTTTCACGAGCGGCGACTCCCAATAGTCGGTCACGTGGTAGTCGAGGGATGCATAGCCGCGCGAGATCGTCTTCAGCCGATCGTAGAAGTCCATGACGACTTCGTTGAACGGGAGCTCGTATGTAATCAATACGCGATCGGACTTCAGGTACTCCAGCTTCTTCTGAACACCGCGCTTGTCCTGACACAGCTGCAGGATGGGCCCCACGTGCTCGGAGGGCGTGAGGATCATCGCGGAGATCACGGGCTCTTCGAGTTTGACGATGCGCCCCGCGTCCGGCAACTTCGCCGGGCTGTCAATCTCCTGTACTTCTCCGTCCGTCGTCGTTACCTTGTACAACACGCCGGGTGCGGTGGTGACGAGATCCATCCCGTACTCGCGCTCGAGGCGCTCCTGCACGATTTCCATGTGCAGTAGGCCAAGGAAGCCACAGCGGAAGCCGAACCCGAGGGCAGCCGAAGTCTCGGGCTCGTAGAAGAACGAGGCGTCGTTCAGCCGCAGCTTCTCGAGCGCCTCGCGCAGTTCTGCATACTGGTGCCCCTCCACCGGATAGAGGCCGGCGAAGACCATCGCCTTCAGTTCCGTGAACCCGGGAAAGGCTTCTGAGGTCGGCCGCGCGGTCTCGGTGATCGTGTCGCCGATCTTGGCGTCGGCCACACGCTTGATGTTGGCGACGATGAATCCCACGTCGCCCACGCCCAGCTCGTCGATCGGCACGGCTTTCGGCGAGAACACGCCAAGCTGATCGACCTCGTAGTCCTCGCCAATGGCCATCAGACGTACTCTCATCTTCGGCCTCACGACGCCGTCGATCACGCGCACGACAATCACGACGCCGCGGTACGCGTCGTACCAGGAGTCGAAGATCAGCGCCTTGAGCGGCACAGTGCTGTCGCCTGCCGGCGGATGGAACCGTTCGACGATCGCCTCGAGAATCTCGACGGTGCCCGTGCCTTCCTTGGCGCTGGCCAGCAGCGCCCCGGAGCTGTCGAGGCCGATGATGTCCTCGATCTGGCGTTTGCACTCGTCCGGCTGCGCGCTTGGCAGATCGATCTTGTTGATGACGGGAATAATGTCGAGGTTGTTCTCGACCGCCAGATACGCGTTCGCAAGCGTCTGCGCCTCAACTCCCTGGGCGGCGTCGATGAGCAGCAGCGCACCCTCGCATGCGGCCAGCGAGCGCGTGACCTCGTAGCTGAAGTCCACGTGCCCGGGAGTGTCGATCAGGTTCAACACGTACTGACCGCCGTTCTTCGCCGTGTAGTTCAGGCGGACCGGATGGGCCTTGATGGTGATGCCGCGCTCGCGCTCGAGGTCCATGGCGTCCAGCACCTGCGCCTCCATCTCGCGGGCCTGCAAGGCGCCCGTGAGCTCGAGGAAGCGATCCGCCAGCGTCGACTTGCCATGGTCGATGTGCGCGATGATCGAGAAGTTCCGGATGTGTGCCTGATCCATTGCGTGGCGATCAGGAAATTATACCTGTCCGTCCAGAAACCTTCAGGACCTCGCCAGCGTAGCGACCGATCACTTCGACCGCGACCATCCGATCTCCGGAGCGACTCAGGAAACGAGGCCTGCGAGGAAGATCAGGGCCACCATCGCCAGCACCGCCAGGCCCGCATAGGAGAACGCCCGCATCCAGGGCCCGGGCCGATGCTCGGCGGGCACTCGCGGTGACGTCATGACACGCAGGTTGAGGTACCCGAGAACCGGTCCGGTCAGGAAGGCCACCGTCGTGACGAAGTCGACCATCTGGGTCAGGCTACCGACGAAGAACAACAGGAACAGCACCGTCAGACCAGCGACGCCCACCATCGAAATCCAGTACGGCCGCGACACCTGGCTCCTGGCCGTGAACTCCGGGTCGCCGCTCGTCACGGCCTTGGTCAGGCGATCGATCACACGTGGATAGCCATCGATGATGGCCAGCGTCGTCGAAAACATCGCCGTCAGGGCCGTGAGCAGGATGACGGGGCGGGCCCACGAACCGAGCGTTCGGACGTAGACGTCGATCAATTGGGTGGAGAACACGGCACCCGAGTCGCTGAAGGCCTCGCCGGACTGATACATGACGGCGGTGCCGAGGACCAGGAAGGCGAAGGCGAGCACCGCTGTCGCTCCGTACGCCACCTGGAAGTCGAGGCGAACGGTCCTCACTTCGGCCCGAACGCCGGTCGTCCTGTCCTTGGCCAGCGTCCACAGCGAACTGAAGCCGGAAATGGCTATGTCGGAGGGCATCCAGCCCGCCAGCGCCAGAACGAAGGCCAGAGGCACTCCCGACTCGACGGGTGCCAGCGGCAACAGGCTCAGGGTCTCGAGGCGGATTCCAGGAAGGACGACGAACGCCGCGAGGAGCGTCGAACACGCCAGCACGAGCACGATGACCTTGATCGCGGCATCCAGTGCCCTGAAGCGACCAAACCACAGAAGCGAGATACAACCGATGTAAATGAGGGTGGCCGTCAGAGGTATCGAGGCGGTCGACCCGATGGCGAACAGGAGCAGATACGCCGTGAACAGGACGATGGCCGCATGCGTGAACACCGCCGTCGAAAGGATGACGGCAAAATAGAGCCACACGGCCCACCGGCCGATCCGCAGGTAGCCTTCGACCAGGCTCTCGCCCGTCGCCGCTGCATAGAGGGGACCGAACGCAAAGAACGGGTACTTGAGGATCAATGCGAAAAGGATGACGCCCGCAAGGCCCAAGCCCGCGTCGGCCCCGGCGCGGGTGGACTGAACCAGATGGGACACACCAATGGCGGTACCCGCCCAGAGCAGTCCGGGCCCGAAGCTCCTTAGGAATACGCGAAGACGCGGGGGAGCCGTCTCATCCCTCGTGGTGGCATCGGACATATCAGTGAGCTTTCGTCCGCGAACGCTACGCCGTACAGGCCGACCCGAATCATCCCGAACCACGTGAGGTTCACTGGGCTTCGCGGGCTGGAAGGTCTGGATTCGGTCGAACTCGCGGAATACATCGTTCATGTTAGCGTATGGGTGTCGTAGAGCCGTTCGACCGTACGGCAACGTTCTTCGACTCGGTGTCGTTCAAGTTTCCCTGTCATGATCTGCCTCAAGTGCGGCGGCGAGACGCAGGCACCGGCTGGTCGGTGCCATCACTGCGACAACCCCGTCCCGGGCGATCCCGGTCAGGACACGACCGCCGACGGGCTCGCCGTGGACCCGGCAGAAGCCGAAACCGTCCTTCCGTCCCACGCTTCGCATTCACCTTCTTCTGACGTGGCGTCCGACCTGGCGCCAACCGTCGTGCTGGGGAAACGTCCTCGGCGCCAGGACAACGGCCCGCGCGTACAGGTCGTCAGCCATGGCGAGGGACGGCGGGCGAGACGCCTCGTCGACCGCGCGCGCGTAGATGCGATGGAGGCTGGCCAGATTGCGTGGCGCGTACGGGTCATGTGGATTGCGGGATTGAACACCTTCGAGCAGCTGACGAGCGCGGTCCATGTCGGCGTCCCGGCGGTCCGGCTCGAGCGGTTGCGACCTCTGAATCAACGATCGCGCGAGCGCCGTCCGGTGAGTATCCTCTCCAGGCTGCACGCGGATCGCCTGTTCGTACACGACAACTGCGCTCGACCACTCACGTTCGCGTTCGAAGGTGGCTCCGGTCTTGGCGAGCACATCGGCGCCGGAGGGCACGATCGAGAAAAAGAAGATGGCCGGGATGGCGGCCAGCAGCGCGATCGGGCGCAGTCGCGGCGGGAGATCGAGTTGTTCGCGCGTCGCCACAGTGCGCGCGACCACGAACAGCCCGGCGGCCAACGCCACATAGAGAACGACCGGCACCACCAATGATCCGGCGGTCAGGACGTCCGCATCGACAGCCGTTCGGCCCTCGAGCAGCCTCGCGCTGACTGTTGTAATTACCGGCGACAGAGCGCCCAGCGAGGCGACACCAACGAGCGGCCACCATGGCACAGGTTGTGGTGTGGAGTCGGGGTCGTGCGCAACCGCTGCTTCGGTGCGAGCGCCCGCGATCAGTGCGACCACCGTCATGAACGCCAGGCGGGACGGTACCGTGGCGATACCGAGTTGAATCTCCGACAGATGTACGACCACCGCCGAGAGCACTCCCGCCCGCAGTCGTGGGTCGCCAACCCGCGAGGCGCCGGCAACGACTGCCACAAAGAACGCGAGTTGGCTCACCGCTCCGATGGCGCCGGCGCTTACCAGCGTGTCGAGCAACTCGTTGTGCGCCCGATCGGGCATGGCTTCAGTGCCTTCAATCGTGCCGATCTCAGGCACGTAGTAGGGAGGGAACACATGCCGAAGGCTCTCCGGCCCGTATCCAATCAAGAGGCGAGGACCGCTCTCGCTGAAGAGTCGACGCACGCCGTTCCAGATGAGGACTCGAACGCGCCCGCTGCCTGTCTCAATCCAACTGTCCAGGAGCGGAGGGCGCAGGCTCGGAGAAGCGGCGATTGCAATCGTCACACCCACGGCCGCCGCAAGCGAAACCGCTCGTACTCGCCAGGATGTCCGCGGCAGGACGAGCGTCGCTGCGGTGCCCCACGAAGGGGACATCGGCGGCTGCCGTGGCCCAGCGCCACCCGCCGGTCGCCTCGTCCGGCACGAACTGCACCGACGGCTCCAGGTCGATGTAATCGCCGATGAACGGCGCCGTGCCGCTGCCCGAGTGCGGCGTGTTGACACGGTTGACCTGACGCACGCACTGCGGGAAGCCGGGGCCGAAGTCGGGCGAACACGGCGGGTTGACCGCCGCGACATCGTCGACGACCTCGCCGCCTTGCTGCTGGAGCGCCTCGAGCTCGAGAAACGGCTTGAGCGGATACTGCGACACCTGGGAGGTCGAGCCCGGCTGCAACAAGGCCCCGCTCTCGGGATCCAGCAAGGCCGCCCGGACGTCCATGAGACGGTCCAGCCCGTCAATCCGACCCGACGGCCCGAGGACGCCGCGCGCCTCGTAGTAGGCGAGCAGCAGGCGACCGCCGCCGAAGCTCAGGCGCGGCATCACCTGCGGACCCGACGCGCGCGGCTCCGGCAGGAACCCGAGACCGATCCGCTCGGGCGGGACGTTGATGTCCCGGTCGGCAAAATCGACCGCGCGGCGCACCGGAATCCCGGTCGTGATCGCGCCGGGCTGGCCCTGCCCCCGGCCGCCGCCCCGGCTCTGGCCGCCGCCCCGGCCTGGCGGGGTGGCGGGAAGTACGGCCGCCGAATCCAGCCAGGTCGCTCCGCCGTCCTGCGACATGGTCACGACGATGCGCGGGCTGCCGTTCGGATCCGGCTGGCCGCACTGCGGGGCGGGCAGCGCGCCGCAGTTGCTGACGTTGACGCGTTCCTGCCAGCCGACGAACAGGTGGCCGTCGGCCGCGACCGTCGCCGTCGGGAAGGCGGTCGTCCGGAATGCCAGCCCTGCCTCGCCAAGTGGGCCATCCAGCCCGGTCGTCGGCTGATCGTAGGGATAGACCGGTGTGTTGCCCGTAATCGCCGTGGGCGTGGTGAAGCGGCGGCCAAAGTCGGTCGACTTGGCCATCAGGAAGGTGGTCGGATCGAACGAACGCCAGACCAAATAGAGCGTGCCCCCACCGGTCGTCGTCGGCGTCCCCGGCCGCGGGTCGACGGCCAGCACGGTCCCCTGGTTGTGGGTGAACGGCTGATTGAGCTTCCGCGTGTCCCAGCGCTCTCCGCTGTCGCTCGACCGGGCGAGCGTCACCTGGCTGCGGAACAGCAGCTTGCCCGGCTGCCCAGGCGGCGTCACCTCAGGCCCCGTAAAGGTCGTGTAGCTGACGTAGACGTTATGCGCGCAGGGGTCGCCCGACGACGCCGGACGAGCCGGATCGACGATGACGTCCGGCTTGTCGTGGAAAATGCCGGTGGCGGAGGCGGAGCTGCGCTCGATCACCGTCGTGTCCAGGTAGACGATCGCGCCGGCCCCGTCTTCCCGGTTGTTGAGATCTTCGAACCGCGACACGGCCATCACGCTGCGACCGCCGCGCGTGAAGGCAACAAAGGCGAGGTAGAAGCGCCCGCAGGGCGCCGCCGCCAGCACGGGATCGGTGGCCGCCTCGAGTCCATGGACCGGCGAGAGCAACGAGACGGCAGACGTGTCGACCGGCGAGCCGGGCAGAAGCCAGCCGCTCCACCTCACGCCGGCGGTCGCCGACTGCGACAGCCCAATCCAGGCTTCGGCCACCGCGGCCCCCTCCGGCAGCCCCGATGGCGCCGGCCGGCCGAAACGGGGCGCCAACCAGCCGAAGAGCCGGGCGAACAATCCGCCGGGGCCGCCCGCGCTGGCGCTGCGTTCGCCGAGACCGATGTCGTCGGGGACGAAATCCACGGCGCGATAGTCGTTGAACGCCGCCAGCAGGTGATCCGGGTTGCGGGTGGACACGGCGATCGATGGCTCGACCTGCCGCTGGAGGAACAGGTCGCCCCGCACGAGCGCCTCCCTCTTCGCCTCCTCGGGATCCACTGCCACGGTCTCGACAAAGACCGGCAGGACGTTGACATTCGACCCCGCCTGCTGCGCGGTCGTGACCGCATGCGCGGCACACGCCAGGATCACCGCCAGACCGAGCGCTCGCTTCAATAGGGTGTCCTTCTACGGATGTCCTACGACGCTGTGCACCTTCCCGCGCTGATAGCGGTCAGCGCGATCACGAGATGTCACAGTTCTGAAAGCCGCAACTTATGCCAGGCGGGCCAGGTAGGCAAGAAGAAACTGTGCAAAGGAGGATTACGATTTCGGTACCGCCAGCGTTACAGCGTCAGCGCCGATTGCCGGGGCAGTTACGACTACATCAGTACACGCGCGCGGAACTCAGAAACGGAGGCCCACGGAGACACGCAGCGTACGCCCGCCCGTCGCGCCGTTAAAGGGAGCCGGGTAGTTCTCCGGGCGTTCCGCCTCACCGAACGTAGGGCCTCTGACGTAGCCGGTCGCCAGGCCGAGACTGTCGGTCGGGCTTGAGTCGTCCTGGACCACGGTCGTACTCCACGAAATGAGCTTATTGTTATTGAAGGCGTTGAAGACATCGAACTTGATCCAGGGCCGCACCGTCTCAAACACGCCGACGTCGTAGCCGAGAGACAGATCGAACAAGCCATATCCCTTGAAGCTTTCCGATCCACGCTCTCCGAAGTACACGTCGTTCCCGCTCCGACCCGGAGCATCGGGGTACCCCGCCTCCCCAATAATGGCCCTTTGCGTCGCGGTGAGTGACTGGCGCGAGGCTCGAAGGCTGAACACTCGAGCGGAATCCACACGCCACAGTCCCGACACCGAGGCATTGCCGTAGCGCCCGAGTGGCAGCGTGTGGATGCTCCAGATGCGCAGGCGGTGGCGTTGGAAGCTCTGGAGCCGGCCGTCGGGGTAATTGCGTGCGGCACTGAACGCTTCAGGGTAGTTGCCGATGGTCGACGTCGCGCCCGGCCGGTTCGTCGCCTCGCCCTCGAAGTTGCCGTCGTTCTTCAGCTGCACCGTCCAGTGCCCGTTCAGCGTCCACGAGTCCGCGACCCGATACCTGGACTGGACCACCAGCCCCTGATATTCGCGGCGGGACTGGTCGGCATTGCGGAACACCACGTTCGTGATCACGCCGAGGTCTCCCGCATCGGTGAATCCGTCCGCTATCGTGGAGAAGTCCTCGATCATGCTCGTCGTCTTCCGGTAGACGTACGCGACCTCCGCGTAGCCACGGCCGTTCGCGAGGCTCTCGCCGTAGGACGTGGTGAACTCATGGACCAGCGCCGACTTGAGATCCGGATCCATGAAGACGTTCGTCCCCGGGAGGACCGCGAAGGCGTTTCCCGGAGCAATCGGGTAGTTCGCGACATCCAGCCCGGCGGCGAAGTCGAGGCCCTGTCCGGGCGGCCCCACGTAGAACGAGTCGACGAACCCGGGGTTCCCGACGGGACTGTTGCCCCCGATCTGCGCCTCGTTGTACCGGCCGGAATACTGGCCGTACGTGACGTGCACGACCTGATCGCCGGTGCCGAACGGGTCGTACGCCACGGCCAGCCGGGGGACGATCCGGGTGTTGTCGACGCCGATGACGTTCCCCGTCGCGACCGACTAGACGCGCTCGAAGCGGAATCCGAGATCCGCCGCCGCCGACACGCGGCCGTTGACGACCCAGTGGTCCTGGGCGTAGATCGAGTTGGCGTCGTTGTTCAGCGTCGCGCCCCTGACGAGCTCCGGATAGGCCTCGATGAACGACGCGCCGGGGACGAACACCGGCATCAGGCGGCCGGCCGCGTCGAACAGCGGTGCGCCGTCCGCGTCGGTCGCAAAATCGGACCAGATGGTGTAGCCGGTGGCCGACTGTGAGTTGCCGCCCACGACCTGGCTGCGGTAGAACTCGTACCCGAGTTTCGTCTCGTGCCGGCCGGCGCCGCGCCAGAACGAGGTCAGGCTCCCGGTGAACTGGCGGTTGTTCCGCTCGTCCGGATCGCTTTCGTCGAAGTACGGAGCATTGTAGACTCCGAAAATCGACGGCGCCACGAATGGCGAATCGACGATGCTCGTGCTGGTCCCGCCCCCGACGAGCTCGAACCACCGCGCCGCGTACTGGGCTTCAGCCAGCACCTGATCACCCAGCACGCCGCGGTAGTTGGTGAACACGTATTCGTTCGGACGGCGGCGCGTCACGAGGGAGGCCTCGTCGACGATCAGGCTGAGGATGCCGGAGTCGTTGGTCCTCGTGCTCGCGTGTTTCAAGTACCCAACCTGAATGGTCTGGGCTGCCACTGGGGTGGCTGTGACCTTGATTTCGCCGCGCTTGTCGCTCCGATCCTGGACGTACTGCACGGCCGTCTGCGGCAGCGTGTTGGACGCTTCGGTCAGCGCCCAGCGGCCGGCGCCGAAGAACCAGAGCCGGTCTCTGACCAGCGGCCCGCCCAGGGTCGCTTCGTAGGTGTCGAGCAGCTCGCTCGACCGCTCGATGTCGTTGGACTTCTCGAACGGCGTCTCGTCGGTCCACGCCGGATTCGAGAAATTCGTCCTGAAGCTCCCCGAGAACAGGTTGCCGCCGCTCTTGGTGACGGCGTTGATCACGCCGCCCGTGAAGCGGCCGTATTCGGCCGAGATCCCGGAGGTCAGCACCTGCGTCTCCTCGATGGCGTCCTCGATGAAGAGATCCTTGGGCTGGGAGAACAGATTGTCGTTTACGTCCACGCCGTTGACCATGAACGCGTTGTCGAACGCGAAGGCGCCGTTGATGACGACCTGGTTCGAATTGGGCGCGTTCTCGGTCAGCGCGGGGGAGAGCTGCGCGATACCCTGCAGGGTCCGTGGCGTGGCCAGCGCCTCGATCTCGTCACGCCCGAAGTTGGCGCCCACCACGGGCGTGGCAATCGGGCCCGGGGTTTCGGCCACGACGTCGATCGCCTCGGTGACTCCGGCCACCAGCATCGTGACGTTCTGTTCGACGCTCAGTCCCAGCGGCACCGCAGTCGTCCAGTTCACGGGAACGAACCCGCTGATGTTGAAAGCGATGGCGTACTCCCCGGCCGGCAGCAGGCGGAACACGTAACCACCGTCCGTGCCGGTAGTCGCCTCCCTCAGCCCTTGCAGCGCGGGTGACGTCACCGCGATGGTCACGCCAGGAATGGGCAGCCCCTGCTGGTCCCTGACCGTGCCCCGGAGGATTCCCGCCTGCACCCCCTGTCCAAACGCAGTGGCGGTGCAGGCGCAGAGCAGCGAAACCGTAACCGCGACTCTTATCGGTAAGCTCATGATCACACTCTGGACTGACCCGCAGAAACTCAGAAAACCTGAATTAACCGGGCAATTATAGTCGATTCGGGCCCAGTTTCCGTTCAGATCTCGACGGCCGTACATCGAGTGCTCTGCACTCCTTTCAAGTCTCTAAACGGTACATCGAGCGCCGTCAACGGCGACGGGCAGTGGTGCCACGTGCGGGGCAGCGCCGCCATGTGCGGAGAAAAACCCGTTCATCAAGAACGACATGGATCAAGGGTGGACCCATGGGTTTTTCGGAGTCACATGGCGGCGCTGACCGGCGCCAGGTTTCCGACTACCGCTGATCGAGCGGGATGAGTCGCTGCGGGTACGCGGGGCCGGTGTAATCGGCGCGCGGGCGGATCAGCCGATTGTTCGCGTACTGCTCGAGGATGTGCGCGGTCCAGCCCGACATCCGGCTGACCGCGAAGATCGGCGTGTAGAGATCGATCGGGATGCCGAGCGTGTAATAGGTGGAGGCCGAGTAGAAGTCGACGTTCGGGTTCAGCTTCTTCTCGCTCTTCACGAGCGCTTCGATCCGCTCCGACATGTCGAACCAGGCGGTGTTGCCGGCGCGCTTGCCGAGCTCGCGTGACATCTGCCGCAGGTGGGTCGCGCGCGGGTCCTCGGTTCGGTAGACCCTGTGGCCGAAACCCGGAATCTTCTCCTTGCGCGCGAGCTTGCCCTGGATGACCTGGTCCACGCGGTCGCCGCCGGCCGTCTGTCCCAGGTCGAGCAGCAGCCTCATCACATCGGCATTCGCGCCGCCGTGCAGCGGACCCTTGAGCGCACCGACCGCGGCCACGGCGGCTGAGTAGATATCGGTCAGCGTCGCCGCCGCCACGCGGCCGGCGAACGTGGACGCGTTGAGCTCATGATCGGCGTGCAGCGTGAGCGCCACGTCGAAGGCGCGAATCTCGGTCGCGCCCGGGCGCTCGCCTGTGAGCATGTACAGGAAGTTCGCGGCGTGCCCCATCACCGGGTCGGGCTCGATGGCGCCGCCGCCGGCCTGGAGCCGGCCCCATGTGGCCACCACGGAACTTACCTGCGCGGTGAGACGGACGGCCTTGCGGTACTGCGCGGCCGGCGACGCGTCGCCGGCCTCCGAATCGTAGTGGCCGAGCGCGGACGTGAGGGTGCGCAGTGCGTCCATGGCGTCCACCGGCGGCAGCGAGCGCATCAATCGATGAATCGCCTCCGGCAACGGCCGCGCGGCAGCGAGCTGCGACTGCAGGTCACCCAGCTCCGCCCGTGTCGGCAGACGCCGGTGCCAGAGCAGGTAGCAGACTTCCTCGAAGGTGGCGGACTTGGCGAGATCGTGGATGTCGTATCCGCAGTAAGCGAGCACACCGCGATCGCCGTCGAGATAGCAGATCGAGGACGAGGCCGCGACGACCTCCTCGAGTCCTCCCCTCGCTTTCTCCGTCGTTGCCATAGGATCGACCCTTGCTCTGAGACCCTGTCCTGAGACTGCCCTGCGACCTTCGCCCTGGCGGCTAGACTTCTTCCGGTTTCAGAACCACGTCGCTGCCGGCGAACTGCTGCACGATGGAGAGAAGCGCGGTGTACAGGAATCCGACCTGAAAGAGCACGAGGAACGGTACCGTGGCATAGATGCCGTTGGCCAGCGCGTAAAACACGGTGGCCGTGAAGTAGAGGCCGAGCGTGAGCTCGATCATCGGCTGGACGGCGACGCTCTCGCGGTATTTCTTGCCGATCCATTCATCGGCCTGTCCCTCGATGCAGTACTTCGGCGTGCGCACGAACTCGCTCTGCCGGTTGAAGAGCCCCTCGAGGACCGCGCGCGTGTTGTTGACAGTCAGACCGATGCCAACCGACAGCAGGAACGGAAGATATTTCAGCCGGGTCATCCAGTCCCTGTGCAGCTCACGCTGGCAGACCATGTAGAAGTTGCACACCGATGCCGTCGCCGCGATGAACAACGGGACGTCGATGAGCAACATCTCGTACCAGCCCATGTTGTAGCGGATGACCATCGCCGGCGCCATCAGCACCGAGAGGACGCCCATCAACACGTAATTGAAGTTGGCCGTCAGGTGATAGAACGCCTCCGTCTTCACGCCGAGCGGCAGGTTGGAGCGCAGAATTCGCGGCAGCACTTTGCGGCAGGTCTGAATCGATCCCTTGGCCCAGCGGTGCTGTTGGGACTTGAAGGCATTCATCTCCACCGGCAACTCGGCCGGCGCGACGAGGTCCTGCAAGAACACGAACTGCCAGCCCCGAAGCTGCGCCCGGTAGCTCAGATCGAGATCTTCGGTCAGCGTGTCATGCTGCCAGCCCCCGGCGTCCTCGATCGCCGATCGGCGCCAGATGCCGGCCGTGCCGTTGAAGTTGAAGAAGAGGCCGGAGCGACTGCGGCTCCCGTGCTCGAGCACGAAGTGGCCGTCCAGGAGAATCGACTGAATCTTGGTGAGCAGCGAGTAGTCCTGGTTGACGTGGCCCCAGCGGGCCTGCACCATCGCCACTTTCGGATCGGTGAAAAAAGGCACGGTCCGGCGCAGGAAGTCCGGCGTGGGAATGAAGTCGGCGTCGAAGATCGCGACGTACTCACCGGCTGCGACCTGGAGCCCCGCCTCGAGCGCTCCCGCCTTGTAGCCGGTGCGATCCGTGCGGTGCAGGCACGTGATATGAATGCCGGCCGCGGCGTGGCGACGCACCGCGCGCTCCGCTACGGCTGTCGTTTCGTCGACCGAATCGTCCAGTACCTGGATCTCGAGGAGGTCCCGCGGATAGTCGAGTTGGCAGACCGCGTCGATCAGACGTTCGGCGACGTACATCTCGTTGTAGATGGGAAGCTGAACCGTGACGCGTGGCAACGTCTCGAAGGACCCCAGCGGCGTGGGCTGGCGATCCTTGTGCTTCATGTACAGGTACACAAGGTAATAACGGTGCCACCCGTACACGGCCAGAATGACGAGGACGAAGAAATAGACTGCGAGTGTGAGCGTTTCAATGGGGGTCATACGGTGAGGACTTCCGCAGTATGCACCGTCCGTGATTATACTGCCGGGTTGAGCCAAATCAACGCCACCAGCCCATCATGACCGTCATGACCGCTCCCGAGCTGCAGGACCTCTTCGATCGCGTCAGGCGCGGCGACCTCGACCCATCGACCGCCGCGGGCCTCATCCTCACGGCGCTTCGCGCCGCGCCGTTCGAGGACATCGGATTTGCGCGGGTCGATACGCACCGGGAACTCCGGCAGGGATTCCCCGAGGTGATCCTGGGCATCGGCAAGACGCCGTCCCAGATCGCTGCCATCGCCGAGAAGATCGTGGCGCAGGGGCAGGCGCTGTTGGTCACGCGTGCCGACCCCGAGGCCTACGACGCGGTGTGCGCGCGAGTGCCTGGCGCCGTCTATCACCCGGTGGCACGCGCCATCACGCTGGCGCAGGGCGACGTGCCGGCCGGAAAGGGGACGATTCTCATTGCCTGTGCCGGTACATCCGACCTTCCGATCGCCGAGGAAGCGGCGGTCACAGCCGAACTGATGGGCAACCAGATCGACCGTCTCTACGATGTCGGCGTCGCCGGGCTGCACCGGCTGTTGTCCGAGCAGGCCCGACTTCACAGTGCGCGCGTGATCGTCGTTGTCGCCGGCATGGAAGGCGCGTTGCCCAGTGTCGTGGCGGGACTGGTCAAGGTCCCGGTCATCGCGGTGCCGACGAGCGTCGGCTACGGGGCGAGCTTTGGCGGCGTGGCGGCGTTGCTGGGCATGCTGAACGGTTGCGCGAACGGCGTGGCGGTCGTCAATATCGACAGCGGTTTCGGCGGCGCCTGCATGGCCAGCCTGATCAATCATCTTTGAGGTCTGTAGTCTCTGGTCTCTGGTCTTTGGGCCTTGACGACAGACCAGAGACCAACGACGAAGGATATCTGAGTTCACTTATGCACCCGGGCACGCTGCGGGCCCTCGAATTCGATCGCATTGTCTCGGTCGTCAGGGGCCTGGCAGTGACGCCGACCGGAGACGATCGACTGGCGGAGCTGCACCCCTCGACAAGCGCCGCCGAGATCGCCGCCGCGCAACGGGCCACAAGCGAAGGCACCCGGTTTCTCGCCGACCACCCGGGTTTCCCACTCCGTGCGCCGACGGACCTGGACGCCATCCTTGACGCGGTGGCCGTTGACGGCCGCGCGCTGGAGCCGCTGCGCCTGACCGCGCTTGCCGACTTCCTCGAGTCGGTCGAACAGTCGCGCGACGTGGTCGCCAAGCTCGGCAACACGTTTCCGGTCCTCCGCACACTGGTCGAGGCGGTCGCCTCGTTCGCGGGGGAGGTCGCCGACGTCAGGCGGAAGATCGACGCCTCGGGCGAGGTCGCGGACGACGCGACCCCGGCGCTGGCCGGCATCAGGGAACGCCTGCGCACACAGCGCGCCCGCCTGCGCACCACGCTCGAGTCCTTCCTTCGAGGGCGGGACACCGCCAAGTACCTCCAGGAACAGGTTGTCACGGACCGCAATGGTCGTTATGTGCTGGTCGTCCGCTCCGAGCACCGGTCGGCCGTACCTGGCATCGTCCACGGCACGTCCGCGAGCGGCGCCAGCCTCTTCCTCGAACCGCTCGGTACCGTGGACATCAACAACGACATCGTGGCGCTCGAGGAGCAGGAGCGCGACGAGATTCGTCGCATCCTGCTTGCGCTGACGGACGCCTTCCGGCGGCGTCCTGCCGACGTCCGCCGCACGGTCGACGTCGCCACCGAGCTGGACGTGATCCAGGCGCGCGCCCGCTTCTCCCGTCTCGTCGGTGGAATCGAGCCGGCGACTGCCGGCGACGGGACGTTCCAGTTACGGGGCGCGCGGCATCCGCTGCTCATGCGGAAAGTCAACGAGCGACTGAACCGCGACACTGGATCGCCAACGCCCGATCCCGTCCCCGTGGACATCCTGCTCGTGCCACCGGCGCACGTGCTCGTCGTCACGGGGCCCAATACCGGCGGCAAGACGGTGGCGCTCAAGACGGCCGGCTTGCTCGCCGCGATGGCACAGGCCGGCCTCCATATCCCCGTCGAAAAAGGGTCGAGCCTGCCGGTGTTCCAGTCGCTCTTCGCCGACATCGGCGACGAGCAGTCGATCTCGGCGAGCCTCAGCACCTTTTCCGCGCACATCGCGAACGTGGTGTCCATGGACCGCGACCTGGCGCTTCCCGCGCTCGTGCTGCTCGACGAAGTCGGGGCCGGAACGGATCCGGTCGAGGGCGGCGCGCTCGGGATCGCCGTGATCGATCACTTCCGCGAGCGCGGCGCGCATCTGATTGCGACGACGCACTACGACTCGCTGAAGTCCTATGCCTCGACGACGGAGGGGGTCTCCGGCGCCGCCTTCGGGTTCAACCAGGACACCTTTGCGCCGACGTACCACATCGCCTACGGATCGCCGGGCCGAAGCCTCGCCCTAGAGATCGCCGCGCGGCTGGGCATGCCGCAATCGGTCATCGCGACGGCGCGCGACAACCTGACGGAGCCCGAGAAACAGCTCGCCGAACACCTGGCGCGAATCGACAACGACGTTCGTGCGCTGGAGCAGGAGCGGCAGGCTTTCGCGCGTGAACGCACTGCCGTGAGCGACGCCGGTCAGAAGCTGCGATCGCGTGAGGACGCGGTGCGCGATCGCGAGGACAAGGTCCGTCGCCGCCTCGACAGCAAGCTCGACGATCACCTGCGCGACGCGCGACGCGAGATCGACGCCGTGATCGAAGGCCTAAAAACCCGGGCCGCCGCGCTCTCCGAACAGGCGGCGGTACGGCTCAAGAGCGGCGAGCGGCTGCGCGCCGCCGGCTTGAATACGGGCGACACCGGCGCAACCAGGGCCGCCGCGCGCGCGGCTCTGGATCGGATCGCCGATCGTGTCAAGGACAGTGTCAGCGGTAGTGTCAAGGGCAGTGTCGAGGGCCGCGGCGCCACCGTACCGCCATCCGTCCCCGTCGAAACCGGCTCGCGTGTCACCGTCGGCGCACTTGGCCTCGAAGGCGTCGTCATCGAGCTGCACGGCAGCCGCGCCGAGGTCGACGTGCGCGGCAAGCGGCTGCGCGCCGCCGTGGCCGATCTTCGGGTTATCGAAGAGGCTCCCGCAGCGTCGATGGTCAGCGTCAACGTGGAGCTTCAGCCGCGCCCGGGGCTGCTGTCGGAGTTGAATGTGATCGGCTCGACCGCGGACGATGCACTGGCACGACTGGAGAAGTTCCTCGATGAGTCGATCTCCACCGATCTGGTCGAGCTGCGGATCGTCCACGGCCACGGTACCGGGACGCTTCGCCGAGCGGTGGCGGAGTTTCTGAAGCACCATCCGCTCGTGGAGCGGTTCGAAGCGGCGCCGCAGAACCAGGGCGGGAGCGGCGCGACGATCGCGTACTTGAAGGACTGACGTTGGCGTTGTTTCCGCAGCAGTTCATCGACGACCTGAAGCATCACGCCGACATCGTCGCCGTGATTCAGGACTACGTGTCGCTGAAGAAAGCGGGCGCCACGTACAAGGGGCTCTGCCCGTTTCATGGCGAGAAGACGCCGTCATTCCATGTCAACCGTGACAAAGGGTTCTTTCACTGCTTCGGATGCGGAGTCGGAGGAGACGTCTTCAAGTTTCTCGAGCTGCACGACAAGGTGGGGTTTCAGGACGCCGTCAAGCAGCTTGCGCAACGCTTCGGGATGACGCCACCGGAGCTGGAACAGAACGATGAGCAGCGGGCCAGCACGGCCGAGCGCGAAGGGCTGCTCAAGGTGCACGAGGTGGCCGCGGCCTGGTTCCGCAAGCAGCTCGCGTCCCCGGCCGGCGCGCGCATCCGCAACCAGATTTCGGGCCGCGGCATCACCGACGCCACGAGCGAGGCGCTGGGGCTGGGGTTCGCGCCGCCTGGGCGTGACGGCCTGAAGCGGGCGCTCGTCGAACAGGGCTTCTCGGAGGGGCTGCTGCTCCGCGCCGGGCTGCTCGTCCAGCGCGATGACGGCAACGTCATCGATCGCTTCCGGAACCGGCTGATGATTCCCATCAGCCGCGACACCGGCTCCGTCATCGCGTTCGGTGGCCGCGCGATCGACGCCGACCAGCAGCCGAAGTACCTGAACTCGCCGGAAACCGCGATCTACTCGAAAAGCCGAACGCTGTACGGGCTGAGCCTGAGCAAGGCGGCGATCAGAAAAGGAGGCGTTGCCGTGCTGGTGGAGGGCTATTTCGACTTTGCGCAGGTCTACCAGGCCGGGTTTCACGCCGTCGTGGCCTCATGCGGCACCGCCCTCACGCCGACACAGGCCCAACAGCTACGCCGCTTCACCGGCAAGGTCGTGCTCAGTTTCGACCCCGACGCGGCCGGCCAGGGCGCCACTGCGAAATCCTGTGAACTGCTGGTTGCCGAAGGGTTCGAGGTGAACGTGGCCATACTGCCGGCGGGCGAGGATCCCGATACGTATGTGCGGAAGCATCGCCATGAGGGATACCGCGAACGCCTGCGCCAGTCGCGCCCGTATCTGGAATATCTGCTGGACCGGGCCGCGGCGGGCCATAACCTGAACACCGACGAAGGCCGGGTCAAGTTCCTGTCTGACATGCTGCCGATTGCCGGCCGAATTCCCGATCTGACCGTACGCGACCGCTTTGCCGACCGCCTCGCCCACAAGGCCCGGGTCACGGATGAGGTGGTCCGAGCCGAGATCCGGCGGGCGGCCGCCCAGCGGCGGACCACCCTGACCGCCCGGGAGATGCCGAACGTCGGCCAGGTGACAAAGGCTGAAAAAGGGCTGATCTGGCTGCTTCTGCACGAACCGGAACGGGCCCTGCCGGCGCTTGGAGCCCTGGACGCCGACGACCTCGAGGGGCTGTCCGCCCGTTCAGTGCTGGATCTTGCGCGGAAACTGAACGAAGATAAAGGATTCTCGCCAGCCGTGCTTCTCGAGCGTCTCAGTACTGTGGACTCTCAACTCGTGACCGCCATTGCAAGCGAGCCGGAACCCCATGTGACGGATGCGGGCGGGTGCGCGCGGATCATCAAGCGGTTGCGGTGCGAGCGCGAACACACGGCCATCCAGGGTGAAATCGACCGCTTGCAGGAGCTGGGCGCCGCCCAGCACGGCGAGCGAATCGACGCGCTGTGGGCGCGAAAGCTCGATCTGCTGCAGCGGATCGAAGGGCTGATCTAGGACAGACGTTGGTGGGAGGAACATGAGCCTGTCGATCGAAGAAAGATGCGACGAAGTACGCCAGCTGATCACATCCGGCAAGGAGAAGGGCTACCTCCTGTACGACGAGGTGAACGAACTCCTCCCGTCTGAGATCACCTCGGGCGAGGATCTCGACGAGCTGTTCAACGCGTTCGGGAGCGCCGGCATCGAGGTCGTTGATTCCGACAAGGCGTACCGCGGCGACAAGGAGTTCGATCGGGATGCCTCGAGCGACGAGCCGGAGCTCGATCTCACGCCGGGCGCGCTCGACAAGACGAACGACCCGGTTCGGATGTACCTCCGCGAAATGGGGACGGTCCCGTTGCTGACGCGCGAGGGCGAGGTGGCCATCGCCAAGCGCATCGAACGCGGCAAGCTGGCCGTTATCAAGTCGATCTCGCGCACGCCGACTATCGCCAAGCGCATCCTGATCACGGGCGACCAGCTTCGCGAGGGCGCACGCTCGATCCGCGAGTTCGTCATCTTCAGCGACGAGGAGATCACCGACGAGGTGATCGATGAGCGCAAGGAAGTCGTCCTCGTGCAAATCGACGCGGTGCGAAAAGCGCGGGCCAGCTTCGTCAAGCTCACCGAGAAGATGGAGGCGACGCCGCGGAAGGACAAGCGGAAATTCCGGCGCGCGCGCTGGAAGGCTCTTCGTGGCCGCGTCGAGGTGTCGCGGCTCATCCGCCGCATCGAGTTCACCGAGACGATCAAGCGCCGCCTCATCGAGGAGGTCAAGGATGCCGTTGACGCTGTCCAGCGCGTACAGCGGGAAGCCGACGCGCTCGACAGGCAGATCTATCCAAAGGTCAAGGTCAAGGGAACGAAGCTGAAAGAGGAAGAGAAGAAGAACCTCGTCAAGAAGCTGAGGGGCATCCGGGCCCGCGTCCGGCTGATGATCGACGAGCTGGAGGAGACGCCCGAGCGTCTGCGCCGGACCATCGAGGTCATCCAGCGCGGCGAGATGCAGGCCGAGTACGCGAAGAAGGAGCTCGTGGAGGCCAACCTCCGCCTGGTCGTCTCGATCGCGAAAAAGTACACGAACCGAGGCCTCCAGTTCCTCGACCTGATCCAGGAAGGCAACATCGGCCTGATGAAGGCGGTCGACAAGTTCGAGTACCGCCGCGGCTACAAGTTCTCGACCTATGCCACCTGGTGGATCCGCCAGGCGATCACGCGCGCGATCGCCGACCAGGCCCGGACGATCCGCATTCCGGTGCACATGATCGAAACGATCAACAAGCTCATTCGCACGTCGCGCGCGCTGGTCCAGGAACTGGGCCGCGAGCCGACCTCGGAGGAGATCGCCAAACGGATGGACATCCCCGTGTCCAAGGTCCGGAAGGTCCTGAAGATCGCGCAGGAGCCGATCTCGCTCGAGACACCCATCGGCGAGGAAGAGGATTCGCACCTTGGCGACTTCATCGAGGACCGAAACATCGTCTCGCCCGCCGAAGCCGTCATCAACCTGAACCTCAAGGAGCAGACCGACTCGGTGCTCAAGTCGCTGACGCCTCGCGAGGAGAAGGTGATCAAGCTGCGGTTCGGCGTCGGCGACGGCAGCGAGCACACGCTCGAGGAGGTGGGCCAGAACTTTGCCGTCACCCGTGAGCGGATACGGCAAATCGAGGCGAAGGCGCTCCGCAAGCTGCGCCACCCGTCGAGGTCGCGTAAGCTAAAGGCGTTCCTGGAGGGCCGTACATAGAGTGGATTCTGCGCCATCTGCCCGCCAGTGCGGGCCCGTAGCTCAGCGGTTAGAGCGACCGGCTCATAATCGGTTGGTCCCAGGTTCGAATCCTGGCGGGCCCACCATATTTCATGTCCCCAGATCTCGACCGTCTCATCAGGCTTCAGCAACTCGATAGCACCATCGAGGGGGGACGGCGCAGGGTCGCCGCGCACCCCCAGTGGCTTGCCGACGCCGATACGCGGCTCGCTGACGCGACGCGGCGCGTTGACGCCGCGAGACAACGCCTCAAGGACAACCAGGAAGCGCGCCGCGAACTCGAGAAGGAGGCGGCGGTCTTCCAGGGCCGCGTCAGCAAGTTCAAGACCCAGCTCACCGAAGTCAAGACCAACCGCGAATACCAGGCCATCCAACACGAGATCGCGACGGCGCAGCAGGACCTGGGCGCGGTGGAGGAAAAGGTTCTCGTGCAGATGATGGAGGCCGACGTCATCGCGGCGGACGTCGCGGCGGCGGAAGAGGTCCTCGCGACGCAGCAGAAGGAAGTGGATGCGGAGAAGAAGACGCTGGAGCAGGAGCTGGCGTCGGTGGAGGCAGCGCTGACGGAAGCGTCCCAGGCGCGCACCTCCCTGCTATCGGAGATGGAGCCGCGTCTCATCGCCCTGTTCGAGAAGGTGGCCAAGGTGCGGAAGGGGGTTGCCCTCTGCAGCGCCACGCGCGACGGCCTCTGCTCGGTGTGCCACGTGCGCCTGCGGCCGCAGGTGTTTCAGCACGTCCGCCAGAACGACGGCATCGTGCAGTGCGACTCCTGCCAGCGCATCCTCTACTACGTTCCTCCTCCAGCCTCGGCCCAACCTGCAGCTACGCCAGCCACGTGAGCCAGCCGTCGCTGTTCGGCGAGCCGGGCGGCGGCTCGGCGGTGGCACACATCGACGGCGGGTCGCGCGGCAACCCGGGCCCTGCCGGCTACGGCGTCCACATCGAGCGCGCCGACGGGACGGTGGTCGAGCTGAAGGAACCGGTGGGCGTGGCGACGAACAACGTCGCGGAATATCGCGGCCTGCTGGCCGCCCTCACCTGGGCGACCCGCCACGGCGTCAACCAGCTTCACGTGCGATCCGATTCGCTGCTGCTGGTGAAGCAGATGCGCGGCGAATTCCGCGTGAAACACGCCGGCCTGCGGCCCCTCTGGCAGCAGGCCCGCGACCTGGCACAGCAGATCAAAGACGTGCAGTTCGAACACGTCCGCCGCGAACTCAACAAGGACGCCGATCGGCTCGCCAACGAAGCCATGGACGAGGCCGCCGCGTCGTAGGAACATCGGTCCCGCGCCAAATCCGTTAGGATTTCCTCGGAGGTGTAGCTTGACCCAAAGACTGCTGGCTCTCACGCTCGTCGTCGGGCTCCTTTGCGTCCCTGCCTTGTCGGCACATCACTCGTGGCCCGTTAGCCGGTCAAGCCTGGTCACGGTGACGGGCACGGTTACAGCATTCTCTTGGGTGAACCCGCATCCGATGATTTCTCTCGATGTCCGAACTGACGACGGCCAGACGGAGGAGTGGAGTATCGGCGGGCCCACTCTCAACCGCATGAGACGCAACGGCTGGACCGACGGCACCGTCAAGCCGGGCGATGTGATCACGGGCATCGGCTATCAGTTCGCCGATGGCTCAAAGATAATTCGCCTCGAGAAGGTGGTGCTGGCCGACGGTAGCGAGCAGTTCGTCTACGGTCGTCGATAGTCCCAAGTTGACCCGATCGCGGGTCCTGTCGCCCGGCAGCCCCACCCGTCCTCGGCGCCAAAAACACCCGTCACGTGAGAGGCGCCTGCGCGGCGGGCGGGGCGGCCCCGCCGTGCGCCACCCGCTTCGTTTCGTCAACTCCCCCGCTCTGCTAGAATCGTCTCCCGCTGAGCGCCTTGGACGATTCGAGTGCTTCCGTTTGATCGCGGACAGGAGGAACACATGTCCAGTTTTGTAACCACCTATCTAGTCTGCGCTGTTGGGATCGCCGTCAGTGTCGTGCTCCCGATCCTCCGCGCCATGCTCCCGAAGCCACCGCAGAATTTGGTGGCAGGCATGCCGCCAGGTGGAATCTCGGCTGCGAAGCCTCTCTTGATACTGGGGCTTTTCTCCTTAGTCGGAGCGATTCTGATCGTCGCTGGAGCCGGCGACACGCTGCAAGACTGGCGAGCAGCTCTGCTCGCGGGATACGCATGGGATTCCACTTTGCAAAAACTCAAGCCACTTGGATAGTCCGACAAGAGTTCAGTCGCCTTTCTAGCGCGAACGGGGCGGCCCCGTCCGCGGCCACCCGAAGCGAGGTTATGAAACCGGTTCTAGACTCACAGATCCCACAGACCGCTTGAGATCGCGGTTACCGTCGTCCAAGATGTCGACAAGTAGGTAGGCGTTCAATCTTTCATGGATCAATTTCAGCGGCAGCTCGACCAATGGCGAGCCCAAGCCGAGGTGCTGGCCGACGGTAGCGAGCAGTTCGTCTACGGTCGTCGATAGTCCCAAGTTGACCCGATCGCGGGTCCTGTCGCCCGGCAGCCCCACCCGTCCTCGACGCCAAAAACACCCGTCACGTGAGAGGCGCCTGCGCGGCGGGCGGGGCGGCCCCGCCGTGCGCCACCCGCTTCGTTTCGTCAACTACGCGCAAGGCTCCCCTGTCCCCCGATCCTGCTAGAATCGCCTGCCGTCGAGCGCTTTGGACGATTCGCGCGTGCGTCCGTTTGATCGCGAGAGGAGGCAGGACGAATGATTTGCGTCACAGGGGCCAGTGGGACTCTGAGCAGCGAAGTTATCCGGCAACTTAAATCGTCAAAGGCTCTCTTTCGCGGTGCCTACTTCTCGGACAAACGGGCGGAAGCCGCAGGTGCGAGAGGGATCGAGGCCGTCATCATCGACTACAACCGGCCTGAGACCCTTCGAGCGGCGTTTCAGGGGTGCGACAGGTTGTTCCTCCTGGGGCCAAGCGTGCCGAACCAGTCGGAGCTCGAGCAGAACGCCGTCGAAGCGGCCAAGGCGGTCGGCGTGCGACACATCGTGAAGCAGTCCGTATTGGGAGCCGCCGAAGAGTCATACAGCTTGGCGAAGGTCCATCGGCCGGTCGAGAAAGCAATTGAGTCGAGCGGGCTGGCATGGACGTTTCTGCGCCCAAATAGCTTCATGCAGAATGCCGTGACCTTCATGGGCGCGACAATCCGGGCTGAAGGGGCGTTCTACAGCGCAAGCGACCAGGCGATCATCAGCCACGTGGATGTGCGTGACATCGCCGCCGTCGCGGTGAAGGCGCTGACCGGGCCCAGCCACGAGGGAAAAGCGTACACGTTGACCGGCCCCGAGGCGCTGACCTATGACGAGTTGGCAAGCGAGCTGTCGAAGGCGCTTGGGCGCGCGATTAGTCACGTCAACCTCTCACCGTCGGACCTGAAGAGCGGGATGCTCGCGGTGGGGATGCCGGAGTCGCTCGCCGATAGGATGCTGGACCTGGAACGTTACTTTCGCGAGGGCCGGGCGAGTCTCATCACTGGTGACATCAAGCAGGTGACCGGACGAGAGCCGAGACGAATTGCAGAATTCGTTCGGGAGACTGCCGCCACGGGCATCTGGGAGGTGGAAGCAGAAGGGGCCACGAGGTGAGCGACGGGTTGCTTCGCGTCCTGACCCTCATCGCGGCGCTCGGCTCCGGGCTGATGGCCGGCTTCTTCTTCGCCTTCTCGGTCTCCGTCATGAAGGCCCTGGGCCGCCTGCCGCCGGCGCAGGGGATTGCCGCCATGCAATCGATCAACGTCGTGGTCATCAACCCGGTGTTCCTGATCGCGTTCTTTGGCACGGCCGCGGCCTGCGTCGCAGTGGCGATCTCCGCGCTGTCGACGTGGAGCGAACCCGGTGCCGCCTATCTGCTCGCCGGCGCCCTGCTCTACCTCGCCGGCAGCTTTCTCGTGACGATTGTCTTCAACGTGCCACGCAACGACGCGCTGGCGGCTGTCGACCAGTCGAGCGCCGCCGGCGCCACTCTGTGGGCGAGCTACCTCACCGCCTGGACGGCCTGGAACCACGTGCGGACGGCCGCCGCCCTTGCGGCGGCAGCAGCGCTCTCCATTGCGCTCCGTTATTGATGTCACGACCGGCTCGCGAACGAAGCGATGGACGAAGCGGCCGCCGTCCTAGATCCCTTGAGTTGACCCGATGAGAACCTTCGACAACGAATGGATCTTTCAGGCCTTCGAAGGCCATTCCAGCTTCTTCACCAAGAGGATGTTCGGTGGACTGGCAGCCTACCTGTTCGGCCGCCAGATGATGCTCCTGGTCGAGCCAACTAGGACTGGCCGGTGGAACTGGCATGGCACCCTGATCTGCACAGAGTATGCGCATCAACCCGCAATCATCGAAGAGTTCCCGCAACTGGCGCCTCACGACATCCTGAAAAAGTGGCTCTACATCGACTCGAGTCATGAGGACTTCGAGCCGACGATGGAACGAGTGGCGAAAGCCATCGCGCGGGATGACCAGAGATTCGGGATTCATCCTCATCCGAGGAAAGAGCGGGTGGGGTCACGGAGCCGCCGCCGGAAACCGTAAGAGGCATCGATGATGGTACTAGTGGTTGGAGCGACCGGTATGACGGGGCGGGCCCTGGTGGAGCAACTGCTGAGCAAGGGTCACACCGTTCGCGCGATTGTCCGCTCGCCTGGCAAACTCCCCGCGAGGGTTCGGGATCACCCAAACGCGACGGTCATAGAGGCCAGTGTGCTCGACTTGACCGATGCGGAGATGGCAGAGCGTGTAAAGGAGTGTGATGCCGTGGTCTCCTGCTTGGGACATGTCATGGATTTCAAGGGGATGTTTGGAGACCCTAGCCCGCATTATTCACGAGTGACTGAGTTGCTCGTCGTGCAGGCGTTTTCGAGTGTGATGACGCAGATGGACGCTGGCGTCATGACGATTGAGGCGATGAGACGGCCGGTCGGTTGAGGCCACGGGGCCGGGGACCGGATCGGCGTGGTCGGGGGCGACACCTCCGGCGCGAGGACCGCGTGGTGGCGATGGCAGGAACGGGTTACGCGGGGGCGGCGCCGAGCGCGCGGGCGAGACGCGCCCACGAGACGGCGTCGGGATGGGATCGCGGGAAATGCAGGACGATCCGGCGGACCGACCGCACGACCTGCACCCCGATCGTGATCAGCGCCTGCCGCAGCCGAGGGACTTGCGCCCCGCGGAGCGCGGTCCGGTCCGCATGGAGTTGCAGTTCTTGGAAGAGGACGAACGCGGCCGCCGTCAAGGTGACGCGCAACTGATTGGCCCAGAAGCGCGTACAGCTGGTGCGCCCGAAGGCGAGGGCGTGTTTCAGTTCCTTGAAGCGATTCTCACTGTCGCCGCGGGCGCAATACACGTGGGTGTAGATCCACTCCGGCGTTTGGCGCAGATTCGTGATGACGAAACGCGGGTTATCGCGCGGCACTCGTCCGTGGTGCCACACCACTTCGGCTTTGATAATGGTGCGCCGGGGCACCGCCCAGGTGCCCGCCTGATACGCCGCCTCCGCATAGGCAGTCGCGGTCTCTTGGGTCGTGGCGACGACCGCCCGGAGCGGCGCGACCGCCGGCTCGGCGTGCCGCGTGAGGACCGCGTTGTTCCCCATGGCGACGACATACTCGACCCCGGCCGCCTCCAGGTGGTCAAAAATCTCCGGCGTAGCGAAGCCCCCATCCAGCCGCACGCGGAGCCGGGCACGGGGAAAGGCGCGCCAGAGTTTCGGGAGCAGCCGCTTCAGCAGCCCCACCGCGCCAGCCGTCCCCGCCGCGTTGCCCGGGCGGAGGATCGCGGCGACGAGGTACTGCCGTGCCTCATCGTCAAAGGTCAGGCTCGCCACGAGTGGCAAGTAGCACCAGTGATCATAGAAGCCATTGAAGAAGGTGAGTTGCTGCGCGCCGTGGGTCTCGTCTTCGGTGACATCGAGGTCGATCGTGATCAGGCGAGCGCCCCGTCGCCGGCGGCGATGGCGGGCCAGCACCCGGTCGGCGAGCGCGTCGCTCATGGCGCGCAGCATCCGCGGGGCCGCCGTGCGCTCGAACCGCGAGATCGTCGGCTGCGACGCCAAGCGGCCGCCCTCGATCGGGTCGCGCCCCAGCAACAGTTTGTGGATCGGATCGTCGGCGAGTCGGTCAGCGTCATTGCCATCGGGATGGCCACACGCGATCGCGAAGACACGTTGCGCGATCAGATCGCTCACCCCGTGCGTCACGCGCGCCGACGCGCGCGCGTCGGGGACCGTCGCCGTGAGGGCGGCCAGCAGGCCGAGCCGTTGATCGGCGGCTTTAAGCAGCACCGCGCCGCCGTCCGAACTCGCGTGAGGCTGATCGAACGTCGCCATCACGGGTCGGTCGAGCAGATCAGGAAACAGAACAGTCTGTGTTATCGTTTCGTCGTTCAAACCAAGCGCCTCCGTCGTGGAAAAGGTCCATCAGCACGGCCTTTGTACCACGGGGAGGCGTTTGTGTTTCTACGCGATCGCGATCGTTGATGAATTATTCAGGCTAGGAGGCTATGCACGGACGCAACGCGACGCTTGTGTAATGCGATCGAAGAGAATCGTCCCACCACGCCCACCAAGTTCATCCTCATGAACACGGTCGGGGTCAGAAATCCCGCCCTCGGAGAGAAGCGAGTCTGGTTTGAACGGTGGTTCCTGGCTCTCTTGCGCCACACCCTGCCTCCGCATCGGGATAATGAAACTGCGGCAGCGCATCTCCATCAGAACGTGGGGACGAAGAGCAAGAACGTCGAGTGGTGCAGCGTCCGCCCAGACTCGTTGGTCAACGCTGAGATTTCTTCGTATGACATCGAACAGTCCCCCCTCACAGGTATCTTCACCGGCCGCCCTACCGCCCGAGCCAATGTCGCTCACTTCATGGTTGAGCTCGTCGAGAACGCAGAGCTGTGGCGTACATGGAGGTTCCGAATGCCGGTCATAATGAACTCCAAAATGATCTAGCCCACGCATTCATAGGGAGTAGCGCAGAATGGCAGTCACGATTCCTGTTGGAGAACATCTCTACGAAGTTTCAGTGACATTTCTAGACTCACAGGTCCGCATGAACTGGACGGCATGCTAGCGTAAGGACCATGTTCTTCCCGCGCAGAAAAGGAACGTCGCTGTGGGTCATCCTTGGCCTCCTGCTGGTGCCGGCGGTCACCTTGGCTCAGGAGGGCTCGGCGACCATCTCGGGGCGCGTGCTGGATGTCACCGACGGGGCTCCTGTCGGCTTTGTGTCGGTGGTGGTCGAGAACGTCGATTCCGGAGAGCAGGTGACCGGCACGATTGCCGGCGAGGACGGCCGGTTCCTTCTGCAGGGCCTGCCGCCCGCCGAGTACAGGATCGGGACCTCGTTTCCCGGCTTCTATCCCGTCGCGATCGATCTGTTTGTCGGCCAGCTCAACCAATCCTTCGACCTCGGCGACATTCTCCTGGAGCGTCTGGAAACGTTCTCGGAGGAGATCACCCTGGCGGCCGAGGCGATCCGGGCCGCCGGGATCGACACGCAGATCTTTCGGCTCGACGAGGGGCCGACGCAGTCCACCGGAACGCTGCTCGACGCGATGAGAAATCTGCCGGGCGTGACCGTCGATCAGGAGGGCATGGTCTCGCTGCGCGGCAGCGATCGCGTGGCGATTCTCATCGACGGCCGGCAGTCGAGCCTGACGGGGTTTGGCAATCAGCGCGGACTCGACAGCGTGTCGGCCGCCAACGTCGAGGCGATCGAAATCATCCACAACCCGTCGGCGCGCTTCGACGCGGCCGGCATGGCCGGGATCATCAACATCATCTACAGACAGGAGCGGGAGCTGGGCTTCTCGGGCGACGTCGGCCTGTCCACCGGCGTCGGCCAGTTCTCCAGGCAACGCGACGACCTGCCGACCGACCTCGGGAGCTTTGCGAACAACCCGAAGATCATTCCCAGCCTGAACCTCAACCACAACACCGAGACCGTGCGCAGCTTCTTCCAGGGAGAGCTTCTGCTTCAGGACGACCTGCCGAACAACGAGTTTACGACCCGGTTCTACGACGATGGTCGTGTCATCGAGTCGCAGGTGCCGGAGAACCGCGAGCAATACCACTACATCGTCCGGCTCGGCTCGGACTGGAGCGTCGCCGGTGCCGACACCGTCTCGGTGTCAGGGATCTACGACTTCGAGACGCACACCGACCGGGCGCAGGTTCCGTTCATCCTGGCGTCCACGGGCGAGCGCGAGCGGTTCTGGTTCTGGGAGGAGAAGGAAGACACCGGCTTCGCCAACGTCAGCCTCGACTGAAAGCGCGAGTTCGGGACACCGGGCCACGAGCTTGGCGTGAACCTCCAGTACACGCGCGGCTGGGAAGACGAGGCCTACTTTCTCAACGATGTGTCGAGTGTCCGGGAAGGCACCGACATGACGCACCTCAAGGCCGAGGAAAACACGCTGCCGCTGAGCATCGATTACATACGCCCGCTTCGGTCCGGCCGGCTGGAACTGGGCACCAGGCTCCAGAGGCGCTGGCTGCCGATCACCTATACGGTCGACCGTGGCACACAGAGCGTGATTTACGAGGGGCTTGGCGATGTCTCCGACTGGACCGAGAACATCGTCGCGCTCTACGCCAACATGGTGCGCGAGCAGGGCAGCTACTCGCTGGAGGCCGGGGTCCGTATCGAGCAGACCGACGTCTCCTACATCATTCCAACTGAGAACATCTACTACACAGGCAGCGACAGATACGACTACTTCGAGGTCTTTCCGAACGCCAGGTTCACCTACCGCCTCAACAGTCGGAATCGTCTGGTGGCTGCCTACAACCGGCGCGTCGACCGGCCGGGCGAGCCTGAGCTGCGCATCTTCCCCAAGTACGACGATCCGGAGTTGCTCAAGGTCGGGAACCCGTTTCTCAGGCCGCAGCTCACCAACGCCATGGAGATCGGATTCGGTCACTCCTGGGACGGCGGATCGGCCAGCACGGCGCTGTACTACCGGGACACCCAAGACTCGTTCTTCCGCGTGTTTGCGATTGACGATTCGAACCCGAACTACGACGTTGTCAACCGGGTGTATGAGAATGCCGGCAACTCGGCTCAGACCGGCGTGGAACTGCTTCTGGAACACGACATCAGCGACCCGTGGCAGGTGTCCGGCAGCGTCAACTGGTTCAGAAACGAGATCGACGCGTTCGAAACGACGTTGCTCTTTCCCACGCCGCGTCCGTTCTCCCTGGCCGCCTCGGAGGACGACACCTGGGACGTGACGCTCAACAACCAGGTTCAACTGCCCGGCGCGGTCGAGCTCCAGCTCAGCTACATCTACTACGGTGGGCGCAATGTCCCCCAGGGCCGGGAGCGAGCGCGGTCGTCGGTCGACGTCGCCATCGAACGTCCGATCATGAACGAGCGTGCCGAGCTGATCTTCACGTTTACCGACCTCTTCAACGACTTCGCTTTAGAGCACGAGATCGACGGTCAGGGCTTCACGGCGCTCTATCAGAACTTCCTGGAGACGCAGGTCGCCACCCTTGGGCTGAGAGTGCGGTTCTGAGGGTTAAGGGGACATGGCGAACATCGCATATTCAGTGGAGCCCGATCTTGGAGCGGAGGAGTTTGTCGATGTGTTGCGGCGCTCGACGCTGGCTGCTCGACGCCCCGTGGATCGACCTTCGACGATAGCCGGCATGCTCGCTCATGCCGACATTGTCGTGACCGCACGGAATCCTGAGGGACTGTTGGTTGGGGTCTCGCGGGCAATCACAGACTTCAGCTATTGCACGTATCTGTCCGACTTGGCCGTCGATGTCGCCTTCCAGTAGCGCGGAATAGGGCGAGAACTGATCAACCAGACACACCGCGCTGCTGGACTCGACACGAGCTTAGTTCTACTCGCTGCGCCACAGGCTGAAAGCTACTATCCGCATATTGGGATGCGTCGCCACGATTCTTGCTGGCGGATCGAGCCGGCGGCGGCGTCATAACCTCCAGGCGGGTCCTGACCGCGGACAGCCCCATTCGTGCTCGGCGCCAAGAGCATCCGTCAGGAGAGAGGCGCCTGCGGCGCGAACGGGGCGGCCCCGTCCGCGGCCACCCGAAGCGAGGTCATCAAACCGGTTCTAGAGAAAGAGTTGGCGGGGTCGACGGGACTCGAACCCTATAAAGCGTCTTCTCAAAGTTGGTGATGGCGTTGGACTTTTGGCAATATTGTTCGACTTCTCACCGGTTTCCGCCTAGTCTGCAGTCCCCAAGAATCCCAACGAATCCCCACTGATCCGCCCCGGTCGTGGAGACATAATTGGAGACGGCGGCCCCTACGGGATGGTGGATATTGCGCTTGCCCTAACGAACAAGCGCTACATATAGTGGTTTTTGTATTGACAAAGACAGACGCCGACGCGCATATTGATCGCGCTCGATATTCGTCTTTTATTCGGGTAGGCGTTTGGTATCCGTGAGCGGTGTTAGCGCACCGCCCACGGCTTGTGAAACTAAGGATCAAACAACGGCGAGAGACTAACACAGGTGAGCCCGTAAGGTCCAGGCTAAGTCTCTTCCAATGAGACATGAGCCTGAAGGGGGGGTTGTTTCCAACGACACATGAGCCTGAAGGGGAGCTGGGTCGTGGATCATCGGAGGATGATCGTGACGCTCCACACCGACCGGCTACGGACCTTGCAGCACGTTCGGGAGTTCCTTGAGGGCAACCAGGAGGTCGACCTGGTCGTGGCGACTCGAGCTGCGGCCTGAGCTTGATCCGGTTTGGTGGACATCGTCCGAGAGGCGGATACGATGGCCAGAATGGGATCAAGCAAGGCGGGACGACGGGTACGACGACAGTTCACCGAGGAGTTCAAAGCAGGGGCCGTACGGCTGGTCCTGGATGAGGAGCGGACGGTTGGTGCGGTCGCACGCGAGTTGGACCTGACGCCCTCTGCGCTCGCCGGCTGGGTCCGGGCGGGGCAGGCCGAGTGCACGCAGGGTAAGAGCGGGCTCATGAAGGAAGACCGCGAGGAATTGGTGCGACTCCGCAAGGAGCTGCGCATCGTCCAGGAAGAGCGTGACATCCTAAAAAAAGCGGCGGCGTACTTCGCGACGCAGAGCCGATGAGATTTACCTTCATCGCGGCGAAGAAGGCCGAGCATACCGTGACGATTCTCTGCCGGTGTTTGTGCGTGACGCGCAGTGGCTTCTATGCGTGGCAGGCCCGCCCCGAATCCCTCCATGCCCGCGACGATCGCCGATTGAAAGTGCTCGTGCACACCTCGTTTGCGGAAAGCCGGCGGAACTACGGCAGTCCGCGCGTCCACGATGATCTGATCGATGGGCAGGAGCACGTGAGCCGGAAGCGCGTCGTCCGGTTCATGCAGGAAGAAGGCCTGAAAGCCCGGGTCCGCAAGCGGTACACGCACACGACGATGAGCGACCACGATCAACCGGTGGCCGCCAATCTGCTCGACCGGCGGGTCGAGGCGGCGGCGCCGAATCAACGCTGGGTCGGGGATACGCCCGAGTTCGTCATCGCCACCAGCGGCAAGCTCTATCTGGCGGTGATCCTCGATCTGTTTTCCCGGTTCGTCGTCGGCTGGGCGCTCAGTGCCGTCAATGACCGCCACCTGACCATCAAGGCGCTTGAGATGGCCCTGAAGCGCCGGTGCCCCCGACGTCCCCCCCGAATTGAGTAGCACCCGGGTTTAGAGTCCGAGCTCACGAGAAGGGAGATCGGACGTGAAGCAACGATTCAGCGAGGCGCAGATCATCGGGTTCCTGCGGGAGGCCGAGGCAGGCCTCCCGAGCTAATTGTTCGTCACCTTGACAGGGCTCGGTGTCCACGTTAGCTTCGGACGAAATGTCAGCCCACAACCCACGAGAACGGCGCCTTTTCAGAGACTTGCAGGAGAAAAACGTTCTGACCCGACAGATTCAGCGTTTGGCTAGCTCCATGTGGCGTCTGCAGGCCCGCGCCGCCAAGAGACGAAGCCATCGCTGGAGGGCCCGATACACCAATTCCATCCGGCGAGCCGCGACGAAGGTGGAGGAGCTCGAGCAACAAGTATTGTCCCGGGCACAGGAGCTTAGGTTGCGTGTGCAGGAGGAACTTGAAATCTCGGTTGAAGAGGTTCAGGCCTTCGAGGAGCAACACAAGAAAGAGGTCATGGAGCTGAAGGAGGCTCACCAGGCGCTGCGCACGGCCGAGCAAGCGCTGAGTGGCGCTGAGCTCGCGTCCGAAGCGAAGGACAAGGCAGACCGCCTTGCCGAGCTTCGGCACAAGCATCGGCGCGCCGAACGCCAGGCTCGCAAGGAAGCGAAGGACGTCGAAACAGTGGAGCAGGAGTTGGCGTCCGAGGCGCGCGACCGAGAGATTCTTACGGTTGAACTCCACAAGCTTCTCGAAGAGATCGAGTTACTTCGTCCCGAGGTCGCTGAGAGCAACACGTAGACTGGCCTTGTCAAGTGAGGGATTCGCCCATGAACGCCCCCGGCGTTCGGCTTGGTCCGTATGAGATCGTCTCCGCCCTCGGGGCTGGCGGCATGGGCGAGGTGTACAAAGCCCGCGACACCCGCCCCGACCGCGCGGACGCCGACGCGAGTTTATGCAGAGCGACACCTACGACTGCCTCGGCCTGACCGAGAAGCCGAAACTCACTCATGAACGGCCCCCCGTTGACGTAAAAGAAGAGCACGCCGTCTTCAAGCCACGGTTCTCCAATCTGCATCTCCGCCCACGTGGGCCTTCCGGCGACGGTGGCCGCCGCCGCGTTCGGAACTGCAAGTATCCAACGCCCGACCAAGTGGCGGCGTTGTTGCATGAAGACTCTGCGGTGGGGCGGTTTGGCCCGCATTTCTCATGATCCTCCGCAGGATCCACACTACAGGGATGAAGTCGAAGGTCCATCCCACATATAAGACGAAGTACCGCGTTGCGAACTGGGCGGCCTACAATCAGGCCCTCGTTCGCCGCGGCGATGTGACGGTGTGGTTATCCTCGGACGCGATCGCTGCCTGGACGCCCCGCCGGAGCGGCCGGCGGGGTGGGCAGCGGCGCTACTCGGATCTCGCCATCGAGACCGCCCTGACCCTGCGGCTCCTCTACCATCTCCCGCTACGCCAGGCCGAAGGATTCCTGCACGCCCTGTTCGGGATGATGCGCCTCGACCTCTCCGCCCCCGACTATACGACGCTCTCCCGGCGCAGTCAGCATCTGAGGCGCCGTCTGCGACTGGTCCCGCCCGGCGAGAGCATCCATCTCGTGCTCGACAGCACGGGTCTGTCCATCGTCGGGGCAGGCGAGTGGGCCGCAGCGAAACACGGTGGCTCCGGCAGACGTGGCTGGCGGAAGCTCCACCTTGGCGTCGATCAGTCCGGCGTGATCCTTGTCCACACGTTGACCGAGGAGACGGGCGATGATGCGACCACCGCCCTCGATCTGCTCACTGCGGTCGAGGGCCCTCTCGTGCGCATCACCGCTGACGCCGCCTATGACACGGTCGCCGTCTACGAAACGGCGGGGGCGCGGGGTGCGACGGTCGTCATCCCACCGGCCAGGACGGCGAACGTCTCTGGGCACGGCCCGCGGTCGCCCTCGCGGGATCGAACGATCACGTTGGTGAAGCAGCTCGGCCGGCGCCAGTGGAAGAAGGCGTCAGGGTACCATCGTCAGGGCCGGGTGGAGAACACGTTCTTCCGATACAAGTCCATCATCGGAGATGGCCTTCGCGCCCGGAGTCCAGCCGGGCAGGGGAGTGAGGTCGTCCTCGGCTGTGAGATCCTCAATCGAATGACCGCCCTCGGCCGACCAGTGTCATACCGCATCGGCAGGTGAGGATCCTGTCGATTGGCATCGTGCGGGCTAGTCACGATTCGTGCAACAACGCCCCTCAGGGCTTCGCCGCGCGCGTGCGCCGGACGTCGATGAAAGACTTGACGCACAGCCCCACGAACGCGGCTGTCAGCACCACCATGGCAGCCTGTGAAAAGACCGCCATTGGAGAGCGCGGCTCGGCGGGCGTGCGCATCAGGCTGAACAGCGCGCCGCCACATCCCACCAGCGCGATGGTCGCGGCCGCGTGCATCGCGTGTTTGCGCGCCGCCTCAAAGTGGGCAAGGAACCCGAGTACCAGCAGCAGGACGCCGAAGATCGCCGGAATCAGCGCCGTAGGGCTGCTGGCGCCGGTGAGGAAATAGCCCACGAGGCCGAGCAGCGTCAGCAGCATGCCGAACACGATAGTGGTGGGGGACATGGTCGCCATTGTAGTCCTCGGCGTTGTTGCATGAATACCCTGTGGGGGTGGGGTCGCGCGTCGTGGGCCGGCTGTGGCCCTGACGTGAGGCGGGGCGGGCACCCGGAGATCGACGCTGATCATGGGATATTCGGCCGATAAGAGCCCGCTAATCGGCCATTTAGCGGGCCCCATCCGGCGGCTGAAGCCACTGGGAGCACAGCGTCAGGAGAAGTGCGGGCCAAACCACCTCACCCGCGAGGGGCTTCATGCAACAACGCCGTGTGACGTCGTGGGGTCCCGCACGCTGCGTGAATGCCGGATCGCGCTGGGTCAGTCGCAGGCGGCGTTCGCGGCGACGCTCGGTGTGTCCCCCGAATCGTATCGGACGTGGGATGCCGGGCGGCGGGCGACGCCGCCGAAGCTGCTCGCACGAGCCCGGGCGCTGGCGACGCATCGCGACGACCACGAACTCCTTCCGCTACCCGTGCTGGCGCTACTCATCGGCGTGCACGTCAAGACACTTCGATCAGCGGCCCGGGACGGACGACTGCCGGTGACCTATGACACCCGGACGACCTTTCGCCGGCTACGGGCTCGCGCGACTCCTGCAGCAGCCAGGGCGTTTCGGCGGTCGTACTATGGCCGACCGGTTCGGCCAGTTGACCGTCGCGTGCCGTTGACCTGGGCCAGTGTACCCGAGGACTACGATGTGCAGATTCGTTCGCTGCGTCGCGCGCGTGGGTTGAGCCAAGCGCAATTGGCCACCCTGGTGGGCGCGGCGCGTAAAGCCGTCATCTACCAATGGGAGGTGCGGAAACGCACGCCATCGCCGCTGTTCTGGCAACGACTCACCGCGCTTCTCGTGCCCGCGGTCGGCCCCTCAGCAACAGGCGCTCGACCTCAAGAGCACCTACGCTAGCGCCACGTGGTCTCCATCGCAAAGAAATGGTCAAAGACCTCGCGGCTGGGATGATTCGCGTCGTTGGTGTCCGGGCTGCGGATGTAGAAGTCGACCTGCTGCAGCGCGGGATTGACGGCCCCGGTCGCTGACGTGCGTCCCGCCAAGGGATACATCGTGGCCAGCGTGTCGCGATCGCGCATGCCCTGGGTCACCATGAAGTGGATCTGGTAGTCCTCGTAGAGCAGCTCGTCGTTGAGCGTGGCCGAGCCCGTTCCCCAGCCCGCGACATAGAGCAGGCTCTTCGGCCAGTTCATGTCACCACACCCGGCATCCCCGTGCTCGTAGATGAACGCGGCGATGCCGCCGTCCTGGCACGGGTTGAACTCCACGACTTGGTCCATCTCAACGACGTAGGCACCTTCCGGCAGCTCCAACTCGGCTCGAAAGGTCCCGGTGTTGTTGATCTCGTCGACATCGATCTCGATCGTGCCGCCGACCTCGCGCACGGTGGAGGCATCGTCGCCCATGTGATCCCACGGGCTCGCATCAAACAGCGTGCCGACCTGATAGACGCGTTGGCCGGTGATGATGAACCGCCCGTCGTAGAGGTCGTGCTGTTCGGGAAGGTAGATACCCAGTTGGGTGCCAGGCTGCAGGCGCGCCCCGCGTTCTGGCTGGGCCGTCGCCGGCTCCGGAGAGGGCTCGGGCGCGGGGGTACACGCTGCGAGCCAAGTCATGAGCAGGCATAGGCCGGATACACGGTGCATGTGAAGGGCCTCCTTCCAGGACGGCAACGCCGTTCAACGTCAGCGACGGCGTGGGCATTCTAGCCCGAGTCCCTGTTCTGCCAGGACTACTTCGGTACGCACCGACGTGCATCGACCCTACCCGCGTCGCTCGGGACCGGACGATCACGTTCGTGAAGATGCTCGGACGGCGCCACTGAAAGAAGGCGTCAGGGTACCATCGTCAGGGCCGGGTGGAGAACACGTTCTTCCGATACAAGTCCATTATCGGTGATGCCCTCCGGGCCCGGAGCCCAGCTGTGCAGAGGAGTGAGGTCGTCCTCGGCTGTGAGATCTTGAATCGGATGACTGCCTTCGGCCGACCAGCGTCGTATCGCATCGGTAGGTAAGAAATCCTGCCGGTGGGCATCGTGCGGGTCAGTGACGATTCGTGCAACAACGCCGCAAATCGGCAATACGTCTGCTTTCGGGCAGCTTCAAGGCTCCCACGGTGATGTCGGCCTTGTAGCGTTTGTGCACCATGTGCCCCACGCCGCTCACGCTCATCATGCTCCTCGCCGGACGCTGCCTGTCGTGGGCGTGACGGAGTGGTGTCTCGACCTTCTGTCTACTGAGGAGGCCATCGGTCGCCGGTCAGTCTAACCCGGTCAGCGGCAGTCCCTACAGCCTGGTGCCAAGTCCAGGTGAAGCGCATTTGGCGTTCAAGGCCGAGCATGCGGTCGACATGGAGACCGGCGCGATCGTGGGCGTGACGGTGCCCGGAGCCGATCCGGGAGATACCACGACCATCCCGGCAACCGCCGTTCCTGCGCCTTCACTCGTCGTTCTCATCGGTGCCGAGCGTGTCACCCCGCCAGTACCGCTCCTCGATCTCCTCGATTTCCTCTTCGCTGAGACCGAAGTAGTGGCCGACTTCGTGAATGAGGGTCTCGCCGATGGCAGCGCGAATCTCGTCCTCGTCTTCATGGTCTTCTTCGATGGGCCGCTGGAACAGCGTGATGCAATCGGGGAGCGTGTTGCCGTGCCCCCAGGTGCGTTCCGGCAGCGGGGTTCCCTGGTACAGGCCGTAGAGCGAATCAGGCGGCTCGATCTCCATCTCCGCGAGGAGTTCCGCGTTGGGCTCCTCCTCCACCACCAGCGCGAGGTTCTGCATCTCACGCCGGAAGCGTTTAGGAATCAGCATGATCGCCTCAACGACGAGACGTTCGAAATCGGCGCGGGTCATGACGTGTCTTGTCCGGGAGGCCCCTTGTGACGACCTAGCGATGGTACTCGCAGTCCTTGCGCACGGAGCAGCGGTCGCAGAGCGGGGCGTTGGTACACGAATCCCCGCGGCCTCGGTGAATACCGCGTCGTCTTTCAACAGGCCCGAGACTCGGGTGGGTTAATTGCTTTGGCCGTTGGCACCCATGATGACACCTTCTCAGTCAGCCATGTGGGCTGGGCAGGTGAGTGGGCGGCCGTGACACACGGCGTTGTTGCATGAAAGACCTTCTGCGGGTGGGGCGGTTTGGCCCGCCCTTCTCGTCTCCGCAGCAGCCACACTGCAGGGATGCAGTCGAAGGCTCATCCCACGTATAAGACGAAGTACCGCGTTGCGAATTGGCCGGCCTACAACCGGGCCCTCGTTCGTGCGCCAGCGGCGGATGGCGATGCCGTTGCGGTGGAAGACCAGCGGGCTATTGGGATCACGGCGCGCCAACGCCGCGACCAACCGCCAATCGGCTGCTAATCGGGCGCTAATCAGCCGCTTATTGGGCGTTAATCGGCCGTTTATTGGCTGTGAAGACGCACCACGCCAGCGCTTTATGCAAGTCGCGGAGCCGTTCGCGGACACGTTCCTGCTGGGCGACGTCACGGTCACGTACGATCATGTCCAGCCCCGTCTCGCCCGACGCCCCCCCCGCGCGCGCTTACGCGGTGGTGCGTCGCACGAGGCGCGCGCCAGCCATTCGCGGAGGACCGCGTCGTCGGAGAGGGGGGAGACGTTCGACGGACTGACGGCTCTCCTAGCAGCCTGTGGTGAAAGTTGATCGAGCAGCCCCCTTGTTATTGGCGAGGGGATCGACAGGATCGATCCCGCTCCTTACACTGTGGCGCCTGGCCCTGGGCACCCGCGACCCCGAACAACCTTCGTTGTGGATTGCCGCGTCGGATCTGCCGGTCTCGCCAGGGCATCCGTTCTACACGCGCTTGAATGCGTTGCTGGATGCTGGGCCTGATCCGATTCGGTGGACGGTTTAGCTACGCTGTTTGAGTCTCCGTTGTTCTTTCTTTCGTTCACAACAACGATGATGGGTGGGGGCGCTGTGGGAATCTCGCGTTCTGTGCGAGATTTCCAAATCCCTGTGGGCGCGTTCTGTGCGTCCGCAGGGATGGCAGCGTCCATGCCCTACGCCGCCTGCCGTTCGAAGGCGGCCGGACTGATCTGGCCGAGCGTCGAGTGGCGACGTCGCTGGTGATAGAACACTTCGATGTAATCGACCAACTCCATCTTCGCGTCGCCGTGACTGTCGACGTGTTCGCCGCGCTCGCTCTTGACGGTCGAGAAGAAGCTCTCCATGACGGCATTGTCCCAGCAGTTGCCACGTCGGCTCATGCTGCAGACGATGCCACGCGCCTCGAGGAGGTCCTGAGAATCCTCGCTGGCGTACGTACAACCCTGATCGGAATGATGGAGGAGGCCGATGTCCGGGCACCGGCGCTTGAGCGCCATCTCCAAGGCCTTGATGGTCACGTGCCGGTCGTTCACCGCGCTGACGGCCCACCCCACGATGAACCGCGAGCACAGATCCAAGACCGCCGCGAGGTACAGGTTACCGCTGCTGCCGATGACGAACTCGGTCGTGTCGCCGACCCACCGCTGATTCGGGGCGTCCGCCTCGAACTGGCGGTCGAGCAGATTCGCCGCGACCGGCTGGTCGTGATCGCTCATGGTGGTTACGTTGTCACGCTTCCGGGCCCGTGCGACCAGGCCTTCTTCCTGCATCAGCCGGACGACCCGTTTGCGACTCACCTGCTCGTCCTGCTCGATCAGGTCTTCGTGAATGCGCGGGCTGCCATAGCGCTGTTTGCTCGCGTCAACGGACGCTTGGACGAGGACCTTCACCCGCCGGTCGTCTCGTGATCGTGCCGATTCCGGGCGTCGTTGCCACGCGTAGAACCCGCTGCGTGTGACCGCGAGACACCGGCACAGAATGATGACGGTGTGCCTGGCCTTCTCCACGGCAATGAACCGAAATCTTCCCGGCGCTGCTTCGCGAAGAAGGCCGTCGCTTTTTTTAAGATGTCGCGCTCCTCGGCGAGGATGCGATTCTCCTTGCGCAGCCGAGCCAGCTCCTCCCGCTCGGCGGTCGTCAGACCGGTACGGCCCCCGCTGCGGTCGGCGCGCGCCCGCTCGACCCATTGCCGCAAGGCCGATTCGGTAAGATCCAACTCGCGGGCGACGGCGCCGACCGTCTTCCCCTCTTCCAACACCAGCCGGACCGCCCCAGCCCGGAACTCGTCACTGCATTGCCGGCGTGACCGCCGACGTGTGGTTGCTGCCATTCGGGACATCGTCTCCACCTTTCGGAACGTGTCCACGAGATCGGATCAAGCCCACTTCCTCGACTACGTGATCAAGAAGTTTCCCTTTCGGATGCATACGGTACGGACCGACCGTGGCCATGAGTTCCAAGCCAAGTTTCACTGGCACCTGGCCGACCACGGCATCCGGCACGTCTACATCAAGGCCCGGACCCCGCAGCTCAATGGCAAGGTCGAGCGGTCTCACCGCACCGACAAGCAGGAGTTCTATCAGCTGCTGACGTACACGGGCGACGTCGATCTCCACAAGAAGCTCAGCGAATGGGAAACCTTCTACAACTACCAAAGGCCCCACGGAGCCTTTCAGGGCAAAACACCCTACGAAGCGCTCCGCGAGAAGCTCCAATGAGCTAGAGTGGCACTGTCCAACGAGGTCGTACTCATCACACCCGTTGTTGGTATGTCTTTGCTCCTCGGGCGAACTCTGCGGCGGCCATTTCCGTGGTGTCTGGCATCTGTTTAATCCTTCTGGTCGCGCTCTCCCATTTCGAGCTCACACCGCCGTGTTCGCAAGTCCCTGCGTGAGCAGTGTCATGCACCTGCGCGTCTCGGCGACGATGTATTCGTCGTTGCGGCTCTCGCGCAGTTCGAGAATGTTTTTCGCGACGAGGGCCTGCACGGAGTGTGTCGCGGGATCGATCTCCGGCCGGCAACCGTTGTGATACAGATTCCAGATCGCGTTCTCAAGCTGGTTCAAAAATCTGATCGAGTTCTCGAAGTCAGGGATATGCGTCTTCTGGAACATCTCCCAAAGCGCATCCGGATCGACGACATCCGTGTGGGCGACATGCTGATTCCGAATCTGCGCGCACTGGGTCTCGTACGTTGTCCGGTGCGGCTTCATCAACTCATGAAGTCGGTTCACGTCCTCGATGGTCGGGACGTGGATCCGCTTTATGTAGTCCGGTAGCCATGCTTCCGCATTCTCTGAACCCTGTCGCTTCCTGGCCTCGAGCGCGGCGGGCGCAAACACCTCGGCGTAGCACTCCCGAAGAACCTCGAAGAAGCTGTCGATGTTGTGCGGGTTCGCCTTACGGCTGCCGAAGATCTTGCCAGCCGAAATGATCCCCTGGTGTTCGAGACCCACCCGGACAGTGATCCAAAACGTCGGCGTCTTGTTGAGCGCCATGAGAGTGTCATCGTTGCTCTTCGCGATCTCGTTTATCGCGCACGCCGCGAACCAAAACTGGGTAGTCTCAGCGATCTGTGTCTCAAGAGTCTTAAACGCCGCCGCGAATTTCTCTTCTGCGTTCGCCATAAGACGATTCTAGCGAAGTGAAACCCCCTGCGACGCGCATCAGGCCCCCACGCGGGCGGCGAGGGCGAGAGCAGCCGAGCCGTGTCCGGGTCGGTGTTGCCGGGCCGGACGGGTACCGTTCGGCCCCAAGGGGATGTGACCTGCCCCCAGTGGTCGTACCAGTTCTTATGAAAGAGCTGGGCTTATGCTCATGCAACCTCGACCAGCGCGCGCGGGTTCTTAGCCGCGATGAGCAAGAGCGTTCGAGCGGCGCCCGACGGTGCTCGCCGGCCCTGCTCCCACTCCTGCAGCGTGCGGACCGAGACCCCGAGCAGCTCAGCGAATCGCGGTTGCGAGAGCCCAGTCCCTTCCCGGACGGTCGCGACCGACGGCACTGTGGTGATCCTGCCGTGTTCGGCCCGCTTGAGTTGACGAAGCCCCTCCAGGATCTCCGCTCCGATCTTTCGCTTAGGCGCCGCCATCGATCTCCTCTTGATCTTCTTCAAGATGTGCCCCGGGATGCTTTCGGCCTTATTCTTGGCGTACAGCGTGAGCATCCAGATTTCTCCCTGTCGAGACCGCAGGTAGTAGATGACCCCGAATCCCGCTGCGCTTGCCGCGCCCCGCGATCCCCCAGCGAATCTTACGGGACCCCGCCGGAGCCGCGCATCACGTCACCCGCTTCCGGGTTGTCGGTCAACGCCTGCTGCAGTGCAGCATATTCGTGAGTCAAGCCCATTCCTAGTTGAAACTCTCCGCGACTCCTGATTGCTTACGCGGCTTTGGTCTTCGATGTCGTCGTGTCGATCTTCAACTCTCGCTTCAATGCGTCACGAAGCCTGGGCAGGTGCCGGTAGCCCATCACCTTGCGTAGACGCGGCTCGATGTCCAGGAGCGCCGTGGCGAGCCAGCGCTGGCGTTGACTTGAGTTCTGCCAGTGATCGACCTTCGCACAGCGCTCCTCAATGAGCGCGTTGATGGACTCGAGGCCGTTCGTCGTCTTCAGCGACCGGCCCAGCACGCCATACACGCCGAGGCGATGCAAGGCGTTGTTGCATGAATACCCTGTGGGGGTGGGAAAGTTTGGCCCGCACTTCTCGTGACCCTCCGCAGGAGCCACACTACAGGGATGCAGTCGAAGGTCCATCCCACGTACAAGACGAAGTACCGCGTTGCGAACTGGCCGGCCTATAACCAAGCCCTCGTTCGACGCGGCGATGTGACGGTGTGGTTGTCCTCGGAGGCGATCGCGGCCTGGACGCCCCGCCGGAGCGGCCGGCGGGGTGGGCAGCGGCGCTACTCGGATCTCGCCATCGAGACCGCCCTGACCCTGCGACTCCTCTACTCATCTCCCGCTGCGCCAGGCCGAAGGGTTCCTGCACGCCCTGTTCGGGATGATGCGCCTCGACCTCTCCGCCCCCGACTATACGACGCTCTCCCGGCGCAGTCAGCATCTGACGCGCCGTTTGCGACCGGTCCCGACCGACGAGGGCATCCATCTGGTGCTTGACAGCACAGGTCTGTCCATCGTCGGGGAGGGTGAGTGGGCGGCCGCGAAACACGGTGGCCGCGGCAGGCGTGGCTGGAGGAAACTCCACCTTGGCGTCGATCAGTCAGGCGGGATCCGTGTCCACACGTTGACCGAGGAGACGGGTGATGATGCGACCACCGCCCTCGATCTGCTCACTGCGGTCGAGGGCCCTCTCGTGCGCGTCACCGCTGACGCCGCCTATGACACGGTCGCCGTCTACGAAACGGCGGGGGCGAGGGGGGCGACAGTCGTCGTCCCACCGGCCAGGACGGCGAACGTATCTGGGCACGGCCCGCGGTCGCCCGCGCGGGATCGGACGATCACGTTGGTGAAGACGCTCGGACGGCGCCAGTGGCAGAAGGCGTCAGGGTACCATCGTCAGAGCCGGGTGGAGAACACGTTCTTCCGCTACAAGTCCATCATCGGCGATGGCCTTCGCGCCCGGAGTCCAGCTGGGCAGGGGAGTGAGGTCGTCCTCGGCTGTGAGATCCTCAATCGGATGACCGAGATCGGCCGACCAGTGTCGTATCGCATCGGCCAGTGAGGATCCTGTCGGTGGGCATCGTGCGGGCCAGGGACGATTCGTGCAACAACGCCGCCAAGTCCTGCGGCGTTGACCGAGAGACCTCCTGAGATTGGACGCGCCGCTTCAGCATGGAGGTTCTGGGGGGACTGATCAGCTCCAAGACAGAGGAGAAGGTCGAATGATCAATCAGCCGGAGGAACGCCCGCTCTCTATCGGGTCTGCGGTAAAGTTCACCCACAAGGGGAAAACAATCCACGGACATCTCCTCCAAAGGCAGGGTCGGCACCGCTTCGCGAAGGTAGTCGACACCGAAGAGCGGACCTGGAAAGTCCGGGAGTCAGCGTTACAGCACTCGGGAGGAGCGCGACGAGCCACGATAATCACGCGGCACGACAAAGCACGCGCTGACTACCGCGTGGGGGACGAGGTGACGTTCACAAGTCCCGACGGATCAAGGCGTGGCGAGATCGTGAAGCTCAACCCGAAGAGCGCACAGGTACGCTGCGAAGAGACATGCTGGAACGTTTCCTATGGCTTACTCCGCAGAGCGGGAAGGAAAAGCGCGAGGAACGGTGCGGAGAGACTGAACGGCGTCGCGGGAATGGCGAGGCGGTTGATGGACGAGCATGGGCTCACGGGCTGGACTCTCGCGTTCGGTGAGGCCAGGACACGCCTTGGCACCTGTCATTTCCGACACCACGTGATCCGGATCAGCCGCACCCATGCCCTGGAGGGAAGCGAGGAGCAGATCCGGGACACCGTGCTGCACGAGATCGCACACGCGATCGCGGGATACGGGGCTGGCCATGGACCGCTGTGGAAGGCAACAGCACGGCGAATCGGGGCAACACCAAGGGCGAAGACCTATGAGAGCCAAACGAGCTAAGGCGGGATGATGTCTATCCCGGCGGCGACGACCACAGCGTGCTCGCTATGCGCGAGCAGATGGAGTCACTCCGTCAAGGTGGCGCTGCCGCTCGTGCCATCACCGCCACGTATCGCGCCGTCGCAACTGCGCCTCGTGGAATAGCCGTCATGAGTCGCCACGTTGTCTGCATCCCCCTCGTGGTCGCCACCCTCACGGCCTGTGTCGCGAGGTGAACCGGGCCAATGCCATCTGGATTCATAAACCTGTTCCAAGTGCCTGGGGCCGGGGACCGGGCGAAGTTTCTGTCTCGTGTGTTCGGAATCTTTAGCGAGAACATCGTGCGCCGATGGTCAGCATCGGCTGGCGCACCCTACAAAAACCTAGGGCGACCCACAGTGCGCTTTGATGGTGAGGCAACCAGATCAACGTTGGATTTCACGTTGCGGCACAAGGAGTCGACCAAGACATACGTGGCCGAGATGAAGTGCGAGATCGAGTACGAGAAATTCAAATATTTCGTCCTCACATCCCCCGAGCAACTGGACCATCACACGACGAAGCCCGCGTTTCGCTCGTTCCTCCGCGCCGCACGCGAACCCAGCGCAGCGAGAGTGACCGTTAAGTGTAGGCGCTCCGTCCGGCTCCCCGTCCCCGTCGCTGTCGATGGCGCAATTCTTATTTGGGGAGCGGCAACCCCGATGGGGTGTGCAGACGTTCGAGAAAACTTCAAACTGGCCGACGTATTGACCGTAGAGTCAATGGTCGACGACCTCACCCGGTGGGATGACAAAAAGTACGTTGCAATGCTTGAGGATCGTCGCAAATGGCTCAACGAGATGTTCTATGGACTTGCGGCCGGACCCGGACCCGGAAAAAGCCAGGAATAGCCTCCGCACGCCGGTCGCGTCAACGGCTCCGCCGTCCTCCGCTTGTCTGTTTACGATTAGCGAGGAATGGGCCTTGAGAGGGCCCAGCCCAGGCGGCGCCTCTGGCAAAGCGCCGCCGGGCAGGCGGTGGTCGGACCGTGTCCTCCGCTGGCCGTCGAGGGGCCGTCGCGCAGTGTGGTCGCCACCGTCTTTTCCTACGTCCTGAATGGATACGTGAGCGTGAAGGCTCGAATGACAAGCACAGGAGCAGGAAAGATGCCCAATTCTACCGTCGGTGTTGATATCTCGAAAACGCATCTCGACGTGTACGTGGTGCCCGCCGGCCAGGCCGCGCGGTTCCCCAATGACGCGGCGGGATTCAAGGCGCTGATCGCGTGGGTCGAGGTGCCGGTTCGCGCCGTCACCTACGAGCCGACCGGACGGTGGCACCGCGCCTTCGAGGAAGCGCTGCTCGAGGCCGGGTTGCCGCTGGTGCGTGTCAACCCGTTGCAAGCGCGGCGCTTTGCGCAGGCCATCGGCCAACGGGCCAAGACCGACGCGGTGGACGCGCGGGTGCTGGCGCAGATGGGCGCCGCGGTGGACCTGCGGCCCACCGAGGCCTCGTCGTCGGCGCAGCGCGCCCTCGAGGAACTGCAGGTGGCGCGCGACGCGCTGGTCAAAGACCGCACCGCCGCCCTGAACCGCCAGAAGCAGGTTCAGCATCGGTTGCTGAAGCAGCAGCACAAGCATCGGCTGGCGCAGCTCGACCGGCATCTGGCCGCCATCGATACCGAGATCGGGAAACGGCTGGCCGAAGACGAGGGGCTGGCCCGGCGGACCGAGATCCTGACGTCGATCCCGGGCGTGTCTCGCATCACCGCGGCGGGCCTGCTGACCCAGATGCCGGAGCTCGGCCGCCTCGACGCCAAGGCGGTCGCCAGCCTGGCCGGCCTCGCGCCCGTTACTCGGCAATCCGGCGCCTGGCAGGGCCGCAGCTTCATCCAGGGCGGCCGGGCGCGGGCGCGGCGGCTGCTCTACATGCCGGCATTGGCGGCGACCCGTTACAACCCGGACCTGCGCGCGAAGTATGGCGTTGTTGCATGAATACCCTGTGGGGGTGGGGTCGCGCGTCGTGGGCCGGCTGTGGCCCTGACGTGAGGCGGGGCGGGCACCCGGAGATCGACGCTGATCATGGGATATTCGGCCGATAAGAGCCCGCTAATCGGCCATTTAGCGGGCCCCATCCGGCGGCTGAAGCCACTGGGAGCACAGCGTCAGGAGAAGTGCGGGCCAAACCACCTCACCCGCGAGGGGCTTCATGCAACAACGCCCTCGGCGAGCGTCAGCGCCTGGCGTGCGCGGTGCCGGGGGACTGGCGGAACGCCGCCGGCCCCCACCACGATGTATTGGACGCACTTGGAAATCCGGCCGAGGGCCCGGCCGATGGCATTCAGCGATTCCCCTTGCCGCCAGCGGCGCCACAGCTCCGCCTTTTGTGCGGCCGTCAGACGTGGACCACGTCGTCGCACCATGAGACCTCCAGTCCTGGCTCATGTTGCATCGACCCCCTGAATTCACCCTGGACAGGGGAGTGAGGTCGTCCTCGGCGGTGAGATCCTGAATCGGATGACCGCCCTCGGCCGACCAGTGTCGTATCGCATCGGCAGGTGAGGATCCTGTCGATTGGCCTCGTGCGGGCCAGAGACGATTCGTGCAACAACGCCTCGGGTTCGCGCTACCCCGCCAGCCCAGCCACAACCTCCACGATCGCCTCTGTGACACATGACAGGTCGTCAGGACTGATGACAAAAGGCGGCATTACGTAGACAAGATTCTTGAACGGCCTGACCCAGACACCGCGCCCGACGAACTCGTGCAGCATGACCTGCATGTCCACAGGCTCTTTGAGTTCGACGACGCCGATCGCACCCAACACGCGAACGTCGGCGACCTGTTCGAAGTCGCGGCAGGATTCGAGTCCGGAGGCCAGTTGTTGCTCGATGCGGGCGACGGTGGATCCCCAGTCCGACGACAAGAGTAACTCAATGCTCGCGCCCGCTACGGCGCAGGCCAACGGATTGGCCATGAACGTCGGGCCATGCATGAACGCACCGTCGCCTTCGGAGATCGCTGCACTCAAGGCCGTCGTGGCGAGAGTCCCCGCCAGAGTCATGTATCCTCCCGTCAACGCCTTTCCAAGGCAGAGGATGTCGGGACTGATACCGGCATGCTCACACGCGAAGAGCTTGCCGCTACGGCCGAATCCAGTGGCAATTTCATCTGCGATCAGCAGTACGTCATGTGTGTCGCAAAGCCGACGTACCGCGCGTAGGTACTCGGGATGGTAAAACCACATTCCACCCGCCCCCTGGACAACCGGCTCCAGTATCACGGCGGCAATCTCGCCGGAATGGCTCTCCAATACCTCCGCAAGAGGAGTCACGTCATCGGACTGCCACTCTTCGCCGAAGCGAACGCGCGGACGTTCAGCAAAGAAGTGTGGCGTGAGGACACCGGTGAAGAGGTGGTGCATGCTCGTCACGGGATCGCACACCGCCATGGCGCCCAGCGTATCGCCGTGATACGCACCGCGTAGGGCTAGCATCTTCTGTTTGCCAGGTTTTCCACACGCGGCTTGATACTGGATCGCCATTTTCATCGCGACTTCGACAGCCACCGACCCGGAATCCGAAAAGAAGACGGCAGTGAGCCCCGGGGGTGCTATCTGGATGAGTCTTTCGGCCAGCCGGATCCCGGGTTCGTGTGTGAGCCCGCCGAACATGACGTGGGACATGGAGCCAAGTTGGTCTTCGATGACTCGATTCAGAACAGGATGATTGTAACCATGGATGGCGCACCACCAGGACGACATGCCGTCGATGAGTTCTGTGCCGTCGGCGAGGCGCAGCCGAACGCCTTCGGCGGAAACAACAGGAAACACGGGGGTTCTCCCCGGCATCGCCGAGTAGGGATGCCAGACCTGCGCGCGGTCTGCAGCCAGCAGTTCCTTCCAATGCGTATCCGGCATGTTCCTCATCCGACTTTCTGAAGTCTTGAAGCAAATCCGGGGTCATTTCCCACGCGATCGTTGTGGCTGCTGTGGCGGGTTAACGGGCCGTGCCCGCCGTGCTCGCGCGCAGCCCCTTCCAGGTGCTGTAGCACATGGCAACCAGCACCAGCGCGACGGGGAGGCCGACGGCGAGGGTGGCCGCCTGCGCGGCCACGAGGCCGCCGCCGAGCAGCAGCGCGATGGCGACCAGCCCCTCGAAGATGCACCAGAACACGCGCTGGGGCACCGGCGTGTCCAGCTTGCCGCCCGCGGTGATGGTGTCGATGACCAGCGATCCGGAGTCGGAGGAGGTGACGAAGAACACCACGATGAGCACGAGGCCGAAGACCGACATGACGGGCGCAAGCGGCAGCGTGTCCAGCAGCGCGAACAGGGCGATCTCCGGCCGTTGCGCCTGCACCGCCGCGATCACGTCGGGATGGCCACCATCGACGTACTGCGACACCGCAGTCCCGCCGAAGGCGTTCATCCAGAGCGCGGCAACCAGCGTCGGCATGATCAGCATGCAGGCGATCAGCTCGCGCACCGTCCGGCCGCGTGAGACCCGGGCGATGAACAGGCCGACGAAGGGGGCCCACGCGATCCACCAGGCCCAGAAAAAGGTCGTCCAGCCGTGCATGAAGTCGAGGTCCTCGCGGCCCACCCAGTTACTGAGCGGTCCGAGCGCCGAGAGATACTGGCCGAGGCTGGTCACGGTGCCGGTGGCGATGTCGCGCGTCGGTCCGACCGTCAGCACGAACGCCAGCAGCAGCAGGGCGAGCAGCACGTTGACCTCGCTCAGCCGCTTGATCCCCTTCTCCATCCCGCTGACGACCGACGCCAGCGCCATGCCAGTGATGCCGATGATCAGCAGCACGTGGGTGGTGTCGGTCGCCGGCGTGCCCCACAGGTGGGCGAGCCCCGCGGCCACCTGTTGGGCACCCAGACCGAGCGACGTGGCCAGTCCGAAGAGCGTAGCGAAGACGGCGAGGATGTCGAGGCCGTGGCCGAACCGGCCCCACACCGCCGTCCCCATGAGCGGATAGAGCGCCGACCGCAGCGTCAGCGGCAGGCCGAGGTTGTACGACGCGAAGGCGATCGACAGCGCCACCACCGCGTAGATGGCCCACCCATGGATGCCCCAGTGGTAGATGGCGCCGGCCATGCCAAGGCGCGCCGCCGCCGTGTCGGCCGTCTCGAGCCCGAGCGGCGGTCGCAGGAAATGCTCCACCGGCTCCGACACCCCGAAAAACATCAGGCCGATGCCGATCCCGGCGGCGAACAACATGGCGAACCACGCCGATCGGGAATAGTCCGGCCGGGCATCCGCGCCGCCCAGGCGCACGCGGCCGAGCGGCGTCGCCACCAGCAGCAGGCAGAAGAGGACGAAGAAGTTGCCCACGCCCATGAACACCCAGTCGAAGGTCGACAGAAGCCACGCGCGCAGTGCTTCAAACGCGACCGCCGCCTCCGCCTGGAATGCCAGCACCCCGGCGACGAACGCGATGACGGTGAGACTGGAGACGACGAAGACCGGATTGTGGATGTCGAGGCCGAGCACCTGGACGTTGTCCTGACCCAGCGTGTAGTCGATCTTCGCGATCTCAGCCATAGGGTAGCGGGGCTGCCGCCGCCCCGCACGTGCCCGGGGCGAAGTCGTCGTGCCTGAACGCCACCACCTGGGCGTCTGGGTTGGTCATGCGGCGCTGGATGACGTCCCCTTCGCGCAGCGGAGATGCACAGGTCCATGCACGCCCGTACTTCGCCAGCGACACGCCCGACCGCAGCGCGCGGAAGCAGGCATGATTCCACCGACCGCCGTCAACTGCAAGTCGGATGAGCCGGCCGCATCCCGTGGGAATGTCCAAACGCATCGTGTGAACTGGGATCTCACGAAGCTCGGGGAGTGTGAGGTGCCTGTGCGTGCGCGCGCCCGCGTGCGGTCGTCCAGGGCGCGACGGCCTGTGGGGCCTGGGGCGCTGCGAGTCCGTTTCTGTGCATGCACCAACGCCTGTGTGCCAGGACCTCCACTGCCCGGAAGAGGCCCTCGACCCCGCCCGATCCGCGCAGCCCGGTGCGGGCCTCACGGGTCCCAGCAGTCGTGTGCCGCGCCTCGCCAGACACCGCACGCAACCGGCCCGTTCTCCGGGAATGTTCCGGTGATTCCCGGGTGTTTCCGGCAGTCGTCTGGCGAGTAGAATCTCGGAGAGGAGACCGCCCGCATGACAGTCATGACACCGCCCGCCTGCACCCCTGGCCGATTCGCCGTCGCCGCCCTGCTACTGTCGTTGCTGGTCGCCGCGCCGGCGGCGGCCCAGCCAGCCGGATCGATTGACGGCGCGGTCGTCGACGCGAACGGCACCCCGTTGCCCGGCGTCGTGGTGACGGTGACCGGCCCCGGCGGGCGCCAGGAACATATCACCGGTGCGGACGGCGCCTACACGGCCGCCGGTCTGGCGCCGGGCGACTATGTCGTCACGGCGATCCTGCCGGGGTTCGAGACGGTGGAGGTCCCGGTCTCCCTCGGGGCGGGCGCCACGGAAACGGTCCCGATCACGCTGCAGATCGCGCGGCTGCTTGCCACGGTCAGCGTCGTCGCCGAGGAGCCCCGCATCTTCGCACGCAACGTCGTGGCCGAGCCGATGCGGCTGCAGCAGTCGAACATCACCAGCGTGACGTCGGTGGTGGACAACCTCCCCGGCGTCTCCATCCAGGAGGGGGACGCGTACGGCTTCGACGACTGGTCGAGCAACGTCGCCGTGCGCGGCTTCCAGGTGACCATCAGCGAGGCGCAGATCGGCACCACCATCGACGGGTTTCCGAACGGGACGTCCGACTACTTCAGCGGCGCCAAGGCGAACCGGTTCATCGATCCGATGAATCTCGGGGGCGTCGAGGTATCGCAGGGAACGGCCGACATCGCCTCCCGCTCGGTCGAAGCGCTGGGCGGCACGTTCAACTACCTGACGGACGAGCCGGCGGCCGAGCGGACCTACACCGCGTCGACCACCATCGGCGAGAACGACGGCAAGCGGTTCGCCATGCGGGTCGACACCGGGCCGCTGTTCGGCGGCGAGACCCGCGCGTGGATCTCAGCGGTTCGCCAGGAGGCGACCGACTGGGTGCAGGGTTCGGCGCGGAACGAGCGGGAGCACGTCGCCGCCAAGCTGGTCTCGTCGCACGGGCGCCTCGACCTCACCAGCTACCTCTCGTACGACAGCATTCACGAGGACACCTACCAGCGGCTCTACAGTGAGGGCGACTTCCTGGCCAACCCGCGTTGGGACCGCTTGGTCGGCGACTGGCCCGGCGTCCCGTACCTGAACCAGTTCTACCGGCCCGGCTGGCAGACGCGGCGGAACAACACGTTCGCCTACCTGAAGGCGGACTGGGCGTTCAGCGACGTCACCTCACTGAGCGGCGGATTCTATGTCCATCGCAACCGGGGCCGCGGTGACTGGCTGCCCCCCTACATTGCCGACGTCACCGACGACGGCGGCGGACCGGAATCGGAGCTGATGGGCCGGGCACCGGTACAGGGCGGCGCGCAACTGGGGCTGATCCGTTTCGTGAACCGGGACGGCGTCGCCGTCGGCCCGACGCCAGGATGCACGTCGTCCTACATCTTCAACTACTACGGCTCGGGCGGCCCGGGGGTCGACCCGGCGTGCCACCCGGGCGCCACGGCGGTGCAGTCGTATCGCCACAGCCACTACGGCAAGGACCGTGTGGGCGTGACGCTCGACGAGGAGTGGTTCACCACCGTCGGCGCCGCTGGCAGCACGCTGCGCGCCGGCCTCTGGTACGAGGACTCGCGGCGGGACCTGGGCCGCGACTGGCATCAGATGCTGGATCCGACGCTCAACTTCAACTGGACCGAGCAGGCCTACTGGCACCAGTACGAATGGGACTTCCCGCAGCACGTCTTCAAGTGGTACGTGGAGGAGACGCTGTACGCCGGCCCGTTCGCCCTGAGCGGCGGCATCAAGCAGTTTCTGGTCGGCGTGTCGCGGGAGGACCTGTTCAACGTCGACCCGGCCCGGGCGGTCGACTCCGATTCGAACCTGCTCTTCTCCGGCGGCGTGACGTACGAGACACCGGTCGCGGGGCTGGACCTGTTCGCCGGCTATGCCGAGAATTTCAAGGCGCTCAGCGCCACGCTCCTCGAGGTGCCGGGACGGAGCCTCGACCTCCTCGAGCCTGAAACCGCCTCCAACGTCGATGTCGGCCTGCAGTATGCGGGAGATCGGTTTGCGCTGGGCGCCACCTGGTACACCATCGATTTCGAGAACCGGATCTTCTACCTCGGTCCGCAAACGCCCGCCGGTCCTAACTACCTCATCCCAGGCGGCGGCGCGTACTTCAACGCCGGCGGCATCGACACGAGCGGCATCGAGCTCTCGGCAACGGTGCAGTTGCCGCGCCAGATGTCGTTCTACACCGCCTACACGTTCAACGACTCGGCGTACGTCGGGAGCGGCGATCCGCTCGTCGACGCCAACCAGGGCATCGTGGCTGGGACCGACGTCACCGGCGTGCCGGACCAGTTGTGGGTTGTCTCGCTCGACCGGAGCGGACCGCTGGGTACGGGCCTGACCGCCAAGTACACGTCGTCGCGGCGCGTCAGCCTGACGGCGGACTGGTACGCGGATGACTACTGGTTGGTGGACGCCTATGTCAGTTTCTCAGGCGAGGCGGTGAGCGAGCTGCTGCGGTCGACGGAATTCTCGATCGTGGCGAACAACCTGCTCGACAAAGCCTATCTGTCGGCCATCACGGAGAACGCGGCCTGGCTCGGCGCGCCGCGGACGATCTCGATGACCGCGACCGTCTCGTTCTGACGGGACGCGCGGACGCGCAATGGTACTGACGCCCCTATATGTCAAGACACTCCTTCAGGCGGCCTGGATGATCTCTTGACGAGCGCGGAAGTCGGTCATGACGCGCTGGTAGATCTCTCGCGCGAGGAAGCGTTTCAGGCAGCGGATGATGTCGCGTTTGGTCCGGCCAGCGGCGATGCGTCGGGCGACGTAGTCGCGGGTCGGTTGGTGGAATTGCATCCGGACGATGACGGCTCGATAGAGGGCCGCGTTGGCGTGTCGGTGGCCGCCTCGATTGAGGCGGTGCCGCCCGGTGGTCATCCCAGACGAGGCCGGGATCGGGCAGGCGCCGCAGAGCTTCGCAAAGGCGGCCTCCGAACGAATCCGGTCGGGGTTATCGCCGAAGATGATCAACAGCTCAGCCGCGGTGTGGGCGCCCACACCGAAGCCCTCGCAGAGGGTCGGTGATGTCGCGGTGGTGAGACGCGCGAGGTGCTGGTCGTGCAGCGCGATTTCCTCGGCGAGAGCCATCCACCGACGGGCGAGCGACCGGAGGGTGTGTTTGGCGGACGCGATGGGCGTGTCGATGGGGCCCGGTCGGAGTCCGGCGCAGCGCGTGAGCAGGCCGTGATCGGTGAGGTCGTGGAGGGCTTCTCGCAGGACGGGCGGGGCCTGCACGATGATCTGCTTCAGCGTGTTCATCGCCGTGGTGCGCGCTTTCATGGCGGTATCCCGTGTGATCTTGAGCTGGCGGATCATCTCGACGGCGCCGTCCGCGGTCTTGGGGATGGCCGTCGACTGCCCCGCGAGCAGGGACCGCGCCGCCACCTCGGCGTCGATGGTGTCGGACTTGCCGGCGGCGCGGCGTGTACGGCGGTCGCCCCGATTCACTTCCACGATATGATGCCCGGCTCGGCGGACGGCCCGTGCCAGGCCAGCGCCGTAGCTCCCGGTGCCTTCGATCCCGAACGCCTCAATCCGCCCGTGTGTCTCGGCCCACGTGACCAGAGCCTCGTAGCCACCCGAGTCCACTACGAACGCGTGATCGCCCAGACGGATCCCCCAGCTGTCGATTGCCACCGCGACGTGGACATGCTTATGCGTATCAACACCGACGATCACCGTCCGCGCTTCGGGCGGCGTAGTTATGCGGTTGGTCACGGACTGGCCTCCTCGGATTGCGGCCCCGAGCTGGTCCAGGTGGGCGGACAGGACTGTGACGGGCCGTGGGTACAGCAGGCCCCTATTGGGTCACGGCCCATCCGGTCAGCTGGCTGCCGTACGAGTTGCCAGCGGGCGATGACCGACAGGTCAGTAGCCAGGACCGTAGGTCAGTCAAGTTAAGGGTCAGGCCATCACTCACCGGCACCCACCGGTGTCACAAGTGACCCCGTCAGGCAGGGAGATCATGCTCACAGTCAAGTTAGCGTTCGTCGAGCGAGCCGGTACTCGGGATCGTGATCTCAGCTCGAGTCAGGCGGCGATTGTGACTGCATCCCAAATGAGGAAAGAGCGACCTCGGAGCTCTCGATGATGTTCCGCTCGCAACAGGTGACGGCCAACGTGGAAAAGATTGCGGACGAGTCCGTGCACGGACAAGAACCGTTGTGCCTGCCCGGGAGATTTGAACCGTCGCATGTGTCGCTCGCGTTGCCGTGTGGGCTGGTGGGAGACTTCGGCGCGATTGTTCTCGTATCGGTCCGTGCGATCTCCCTCCCGGACGGGGATCAGGCGAGCCGCTTCGTCGAGCACGATCTGCGTCAGCCGATCGGGCGGCGGCGCGGGTGTCCTGGAGGTGGCGCCCATCGGGCGGCCGCGCGGATTGCCGGACTGGCCTGGGGCGAAGCGATGCGCCTCGGGCGGGTGGCCGTAGCCGACGGTCGGGTGGGGCCGCTGGCGTCGGCCGAGCCCCCGGCGGGTGCGGCTCATGGCGCCACCGCCTGGCCGCCCGCGGCCGCTGGCCCCACGGCCTCCAGCCGCGCGGCATCATCGTTGGCATAGGTCTCCCAGCGGGCGAGGATGCGGTCGCAATAGACGGGGTCGATCTCGCAGAGGCGGGCTCGCCGGCCGGTCTTGGCCGCGGCGATCAGGGTCGAGCCGGACCCGCCAAATCCATCGAGCACGATCTCGCCCCGGCCCGAGACGTCGCGGAGGGCGTCCGCGATTAGGTGCACCGGCTTGACCGTCGGGTGCCGTGCGAGGTCTGCCATGCGGCCCGCCCCCCTGCTGTTGACGCCGCGGTACTGCCACACGTTGGTGCGGTAGCGGCCATGTTGGCCCAGCTCGAAGGTGTTGCAGTGCGGGGCGGTCCCGTGCTTGAAGACGAAGATGAGCTCGTGGCGCGAGCGATAGAAGGTGCCCATCCCGCCGTTGTCCTTGACCCAGACGACGAGGTTCTTGAGTTCCGTTGAAGATGGCCTCGCCCGCCGCGAGGACCTCGGGCAGATGGCGCCAATCCATGCAGACGTAGTGGATCGATCCCTCGACACTGTGCGCGGCGGTTCTCTGCAAGGTTACGGTGGCTCGGAAGGTGCTGCGTCACGCGTGGAAGCACGGACAGCGGCTCCGCAATGCGGGAGTGCACCGCATCGACGCCTTCAAGCATTTTGGCGCGTCCGTCGACGCGTGCTTGTTCATCGTCTCGGGCGCGTCTCAGGCCGGAGAAGCCGAATGTGCGGTCTACGACTCCCTTCAAGCTACGGGCCCTTCGTCGCGGTTTGGGCCTGATCCGATTCGGTGGACGGTTTAGCTACGCTGTTTGAGTCTCCGTTGTTCTTTCGTTCGTTCACAACAACGATGATGGGTGGGGGCGCTGTGGGAATCTCGCGTTCTGTGCGAGATTTCCAAATCCCTGTGGGCGCGTTCTGTGCGTCCGCAGGGATGGCAGCGTCCATGCCCTACGCCGCCTGCCGTTCGAAGGCGGCCGGACTGATCTGGCCGAGCGTCGAGTGGCGACGTCGCTGGTGATAGAACACGTCGATGTAATCGAACAACTCCATCTTCGCGTCGCCGTGACTGTCGACGTGTTCGCCGAGCTCGCTCTTGACGGTCGAGAAGAAGCTCTCCATGACGGCATTGTCCCAGCAGTTGCCACGTCGGCTCATGCTGCAGACGATGCCACGCGCCTCGAGGAGGTCCTGAGAATCCTCGCTGGCGTACGTACAACCCTGATCGGAATGATGGAGGAGGCCGATGTCCGGGCACCGGCGCTTGAGCGCCATCTCCAAGGCCTTGATGGTCACGTGCCGGTCGTTCACCGCGCTGACGGCCCACCCCACGATGAACCGCGAGAACAGATCCAGGATCGCCGCGAAGTAGAGCTTCCCGCTCCCGCCGATGACGAACTCCGTCGTGTCGCCGACCCACCGCTGATTCGGCGCGTCCGCCTCAAACTGCCGGTCTAGGAGATTGGCCGCCACCGGTTGATCGTGATCGCTCATTGTCGTGAGCTTGTACCGCTTGCGGAGCCGCGCCTTCAGCCCGTCTTCCTGCATCAAGCGCACGACCCGTTTGCGGCTGACGTACTCGTCCTGCTCGAGGAGATCCTCGTGGACGCGCGGGCTGCCGTAGCGCTGCTTACTCGCCTCAAACGACGCCCGCACCAACGCTTTCAGTCGGCGATCGTCGCGCGTATGCGTCGATTCCGGACGCCCACGCCAGGCGTAGAAACCGCTTCGCGTGACGTCGAGCCAGCGACAGAGCTTCGCGAGCGGGTAGGTGGCCTTCTCCGTCTGGATCCACGCGAACTTCACAGGTGGTCTTTCGCGAAGAAGGCCGCGGCTTTTCTTAGGACGTCGCGCTCCATCCGCAGCTCGCGATTGTCTTTGCGCAGGCGCGCCAGCTCGGCGCGTTCCTCGGTCGTTAGACCCGCCTTGCCCTTCGTTCGATCGGCACGTGCTTGCTTCACCCACTGCGCCAGGGTCGATGGTGTCAGATCCAACTCGCGCGCGACGCCGCCGACTGTCTTGCCCTCGTCCAAGACCAGCCGGACGGCCCCGATCCGGAACTCCTCACTGACCTGTCGGCGTGCGCGTCTTCCCGCGGTGCGTGATCCCATTTTGGACATCGTATCCACCTTTCGAAAGGTGTCCACGAAACCGGATCAAGCCCAGATACGGTCCGCGACGCCCTGCGGGTTTTTCGGCTTGGCCCCGAGTCCGGCTGTGCTCTTGTTTTGCTTCGTCAGCAGTTCCGGTTTGCGAGGCTTGAATAGGTTGACCATCCATTCGGCGTTGAACGTCGCGATTTTGATCTCTCGAGCCACGTCAGTCCTTCTAAGACGACAAGCGAGCTACGCCGGTGGTGCCGTCGTCTTTCCAGCTTTCCAATGCGCTCGCCAACCAGTCACGCAGGCGGACGCAAGACTCCTGCTGTGTTGCTTCACTTTCTCTGCATCCTTGGCGTCGTGTGCCGCCAGCAGCTCCTCTGTCAAGTGCTCGATGCGACCAGATGCCTCCTTTGCAAGCTTGCCACACAGGAATCCCGCTTCGAGCACGATCTTCGTGCGCAGGACCGCCTCCCTGGACGGCTCCTTCAGTCCGGCCAGTGAGGGATCGTGAGTGTAGCTCCCGCTGACTGCGATCGTGGTCGCCGCCGCGCTCGTCACGTAGATGCCAAAAACCCCAAGCCTCCCCATCTCGAAGGCCTCTCGCAAACCCATTCCACCGGCCCACAACACCTTGATCTCGAGCTTCCGTGCGAGGTCCTCGGCCTTCTTGATCTGGTTCAGTCCGAGAAAGCCCGTGTCGTCAGTGGCGCCTCTCTTCAGCAGCCGCTTGCCCGTGGCCTTATCGATGGTGTCGATGAGCACGACTCGTACGCCGCGTGCAGCGACAGTTTCGAGCCAATGTCGAAGGCCACGCGAGAGATCGCGTCCGACGTCAACACCCCTCTCACGCAAGAGACCCTGGTCGACGAAGAACACGGGCGCGGCCGACCAGTCGGATAGCCATTTCTGGATCTGTTGCACGACGTGATCGGTCTCGAGAAGAGTCAGCGGAAAACACCCGTACTTCCCGAGGTTGGCACCATGGCTGCGTGCCGTCGACAGCCCAACCCACGTACTCCGGGCGATCGTGTCGGTATCTGGTACGTTTGCCGTGCGGACGCGAACCCCTTTCCTGCTCGCTGCCCGCAAAATTGGACCAACGAGCCCTGGCGGAAAGTAGTCGAGCAGGCCCGCCAGCGACACGGCTCGATCCGCGGCTCGGCGTTTGACGCCGTCGAGGACGACCACCTTCATGCCAGCGCTTGCCGCCATGTTGATGGCGGCGATGGCTCCGTCCCTTCCTGGCGCTCCGGCCTTCATCCGGGCAGCGAGGCCAAGCTCCTGTCCGTCAGGAGAGGACTTTCGCCCGCCTCCGGCGGCTCTGCCGGAAGACACATATTCGACGAGTTGCTTGAGTGCTCTTCGTTTCTTACGGGTCGTCATACCCGAATAACGCGGAATATCGATGAAGACGGTGAGCGGCCTCGGTTGCCTGTCAGGGGTCTCCACGAACGGCTTGAAGGCAGCGGCGATTTCGCCCTTCACGCCTTCGATCGCCGCTCGACTGTCGCTGCTGAGCACGATCGTCGGTTCTCGCCGATACACACGCACGTTCACGCGGGTCCCGATGTTCGTCGTCATGAGGACGCGATCGACACACTCGAGCCACACGTCCGCGTACTCGTTCGGGCCGACCGCAACTTCTCCGCCGCCGCCAAGTCGTTCGGCGTCGACGGCCACTCCGACCACCAGTGGTGTTGACCGGGAAGACCCCGACAACGCGCGTATCTTGGGCGACTCGCACCCCGCGTCTCGGATCTGGCCAGCTGCGCTGCCCTCGTCGCTCACGCCGAGAAACGGCCCGTATCGTTCGTGGTCGTAGTCCTTGAGGGATGCACTGGCCCGCGCCGGGTCTCCGCCGAGATGGAGAAACGCCCGCCGAGCACGCGCCGTGATTGCAGGGCTCGCCTTACCAGTGGCCACGGCCGCGCGATACTCGGCTAGCGATTGCAGGCAGGCATCAGCCAATACGCGATCTTCGTCGGCTGTACGAAGGCGGTCGATCCCGAGGAGCGCCAGGGGACTCTTCTGACCGCGGCTCATGGTTTATTCTTGCTGTTCACCGGTCGCTTACCCGTTTCACCATACGCCCCCTTGACCTCGCCGCCACTGGCGTCGTGGTGGAGGTCCCACAGAAGCCAATCGTCGTTTCGGACGTAGTCGTTTCGTCTCATGTCCCACTTCTTCGGAAGCGTGTGTGCGAGGCTCTCGAGAAAAGCCAGCAGCGGCCGCTGCGGCTTCTGCTTCTTCTCGCGTTTATCGAGCGGGCCATCGTTTCGCCAGCGATGCGTCGATCGGAAATCCTCGAATCCAAAGCCGTCGAAAAAGCTCTCGCCGCCGACCAGCGGCATGTACCACAGACTCGGGATGCCTCTCGGATTCGGCTTGATGGGCACCTGTTGCTCGAGATCCTCGAGAAGCCTCAGAGCTTTGCGGTCGCGTTTTTGTGTGAGATGGTTGCGCAGATCGTCGAGCTTTGGGAAGTCAACCGGAGGGCTCACAAACAGCACGGGTTTCCTCTGCTGGCGGCAGAGTGCAATCTCGTGGGGGGTCCCGACGCTGTAGACGTTGGTCGGGCAGTACGCGATCGTGAAATCACTCGTGTCCACCATACGAAGGTCGATGTGCAGCGTCTCCCAGAACTCATCTGTGAGCTTGGCGCGTTTCTTCGCTCCGGCTCGACTGTCCTCGAACGTCCAAGCCTTGCGGGTTCTCGCTGTGTCGAGTCCTTCGCGACCGTACTCCTGGAGGCCGCGAACGGCGGGCTTCTGCCACGGATCGAACACGATACATCCCCGTGCCCGTAGAAACGCCCCGACGCGCGTTCTCCACCCGTACTTCATCTCCTCCCGCCGCGATGCGACAAAGTCCATCGGCCCGGACAGGTAGACGCGCGTGCCCTCCAACAAAGTGCGTTGACGGGGTTCTTGATGCTCGTTTGTCATCCGGCATACTCCGTTTGCTCAAATGCCGAGATCCCGTTTGACCGACGCCACTTTGCTCCAGCGCCTGATGCGACGCTGGAACATGAAGTAGCGCTGGGTGCCCGTGGTGAAAGGCAGCAGCTCCGACGCAGCGAGCGCGTCGGCCGGACGCGCCTCGTACAGCAAGTTCTGAGCAGCTCGTGGGATTGGATCAGGCATCACATCCCACGTGGCCTCGGCGGTGGTCAGGAGGCCGGACTCCACCAAGGCGGCGAGCTGTCTCGGATGGCTGTGTTCCCGCCGTCCACGCGCAATTGCTGCGACGAAGCGGCCACCCAGGCAAGACACGAGCGTGAGATAAGCTTCGAGCACCGAGGTTCCGATCACGCTTGACGATCGAATATCCCTGGTCGTAGACCAGTGTTCCCAGACCGGTCCGCCGTCCTCGTCGCTCAACGCGTCATGATCGAAGCTTTGGCGCGGCCACCCGTTGAATGCACCGTTGGCGTCGGTTACGCCGCGGGCAGAAATGTGTCCAACCGAGGCCCCTTCGACGAAGCCGAGGCGCTCTGCACCGGTTGCTAACCCGGTGCCGTCGCTGACCTTTAGTGGCACGGTCGTCGCGGCTTCGTTTCGCAGATAGGTAACGGTCGCCTGGTAGGTGTCGTTGGCTGGAGCGTGGGTGATGCCGCACCAGGCGCGGCCCGATGCGGTGCTCAAGACACCCGATCCGCCCGCAAGATGACACAGGATGTGCCAAGAGCCGTCGTCGAAGTCACCGTAGTCTCCGGGACCCCAGTTTCCGCTGATGATGGCGTCGTCGCGGAAGAGCGTTCGCAGCTTCTCCAGGTTTGCGACACTGTCTGCAAGTGCGCCATCACCGTCGATGTCGAAGGCGTACGATCCTCGGGTTGGCATCAGTGCCCCTCTCGGTTCTGGGGACCGCAACCGACTCGAAGGACCGACACCGTCACGAACCACTCGCTTGACCACTGGGAGGGGTCCATATACGGGTTGCTAAGGGTGTCCGGGCGCGCCGAGTGGGCTGAGACTCTCAGGCGCATTTTCAATCAACCCCAGTAGAGGCAGAGTGGGGTCAGTCGTTCGCAACGAACTCGCCGAGACCAGCGGTCCTGAACAGCGCCCTAGCCATACCAACATACGAAGAGACACGCTTCGAAGAGGTCAACCTCCGAATTTCGGCACGGGATTCCCGGAGGATGTCCTCTGAGCCATCCACTCCATGAGCCTTCTTCATATTTTGAGCGAGCATCGCAAGCACCCTATGTTGATCGCCTCGCTCGGTCAACAGTTCGGGCCTATTCAGATGAAGTACATTCACCGTGGTGTCTCCACGCTTCCGCTGGGCGCCGACACCGTGCAAGAACACCACGCCTGCCGAGGGATGGGGGTCAAATCCAATCGTACCTTCAACGTCATCGTTCGCTGGATCGATCAGCAACGCGTCCTCTTTCTTCAAGCTATCGTTCGGAGACGTCGCTCTAGTTCCACGAATCGGAAATTTCGCTCTCTTGTACTTTTCGTTGCATGTTTTACAAGTGAACAAGAGATTCTTCCAATCGTAAGCGAGCCACCAGTAACCCGGCTTCGACGGCGTCTTATCAGACACCTCAGTCTTGGGTCGAAAATGATCGACATCGGATTCGTGGGTGGGGTCTCGAAGCCGCTCACAATAGCAGCATCGATGGTTTTGCATCTTAACTAACTGCTGCTTGACAAGAGGCCTTCGCCAAAGAGGCTCAAAATCCTCTTCTAGCGGCGCTTGCCCGGCCTCAATCTTGCCCCGGATCGTTTTCTCCGCTCTTCGGCGAGCTGGAGACTTCTTCTTCAAAACCGCCGGAGCTGCTCTTCCTCTAGTAAGGCTAATCACCGCTTCTCTTTTGCTTCTTGAGAAGCAACTCAAGCTCAGTATTCAGCTCTTCAGCAACACGCCGGTCCTGAGTGCCCGCCGCATCACTGGTGGACACGCTACGTAGCTTCCGCATCGCACTCTTGAACTTCTTCGTGCGTCTCGACTTCGGGCCAGAGTAAGCAGACTCAACTGCCGCCCGTGCACTCTCCAGCGAGAGCGACTGCGCGGGCGTATCGAACGCATGCGATTCTAATATTCGATCGTAGACCCAACCATCTAGTGGTGGAAGCTTAACGGCAGTGATCTTCCCTAAGGGATTCATTCGCAGAACATGTGCCTCCCCGATCCTAAGTCCCTTCCCCTTACTCTCATATACACCAGCCGCGGGGAGCGCTGAGTGCGAAGTCGCAATGAACTGAACTAAAGGAAAATGTTCCGAAAGCAATCGGAGCACGCGTCTTTGCCAAGTCGGATGCAGATGGTTTTCAATCTCATCAATCAGCACGATCCCGCGAGGCTCCTTACGTCCACTCAGGTGTGTCCAGCCGATCAGATCCAGTATCCAGTTGAGAGTTGATCGATGACCATCCGCTAGAGCACCGATGCCTATAGTGTCTCCTGCGCGACTACGAGCTGTGATGCCAGTCCTCGACAAACTCACATCGTCACGTTTGAGCGTCAGCAGGTCCGAGAGAATGCGAAATAATTTGTGTTCCTTCGCTTGTTGTCCCCATACGCGCCGCCGCACAATGAGCTCAGGGCTCTGCAGTTCGTATCCATAGTTGAAAAGGGTATAGACGGCATCAGCCGTTTCATACTGAGCGTACGAATGGGTTCCTTGCATCACGCGGACTGGGCCGTACCCACAAACAAACAACTGTTTCCAAGGGAAGTCCTTCGGTATCCTCTTCTTCAACACTTCCTGCCCAGGGTCATCCACCACCCTCTCGATAGTGGTTGTTAATCTGTACTTCTCCCTTCCACTACTCAGGTGCAGCTCTATCAAGCCCTTGTCTTGTCCGTTCTTGAGGAGGTTGCCATACATATCGGACAGTAGGCCTGATGCACCCCCGCGGTCGCAGAGACCAAGCGCGATGCTCTTCAAGATCGTGGACTTGCCAACTCCGTTGCGACGTCCCCCCGTCTTCAGTAGCACTTCGGTTTAGAGTCCGGCGGTGACTGTACTGCGTTCCGCGACCAGCCGCTTGGCGTACTGGGCGGGCGTGAGCCCGCCCAGTCCCTTCTTCGGCCGCTCCTCGTTGTACTCGCGTCGCCAGGCCTCGACGAGGACCTGGGTATGGACCAGACTCGTGAACCAGTGCTCGTTGAGGCACTCGTCGCGGAACCGGCCGTTGAACGATTCGATTTAGGCGTTCTGATTCGGCTTGCCCGGCTCGATCAGGCGCAACGTGACGCCGTGCGTATGGGCCCATGTCAGCATGGCGCGCCCGCAGAACTCCTTCCCGTTGTCGGTGCGCAAGATACGCGGCAGGCCGCGCTTGAGCGCGAGTTGATCGAGCACGCGGGTGACCGGCAGCCCACCGAACGCGCGGGCCGGCACGATGGCCACCGCTTCGGTGGTCGCGTCATCGACGACGGTCAGGCACTTCACCACCCGTCCCTCGGCCGTGCGGTCGAAGACGAAGTCGGCAGACCAGACCTCGTTCGGCGCCTGGGGGCGTACCAGGGGCTGGCGGTCCGCCACCGGGATCTTCTTGCGTCGCCGCCGACGTACCTGCAGCCTAGCCTCGGTATACAGGCGCTCCACCCGCTTGTGGTTGCCCCGTGTTCCCGCCTGCCGCAGCTTGAGGTAGATCATCCCGGCACCGTAGCGACGGTGCCGGTGCGCTAAGGTCACGATGCGGGCTCGCAACGCCGCGTTAGTATCCGGCGCCGGGGTGTATCGCAGCGACGAGGCACTCATGTGCACCAGCGCGAGCGCGCGCCGCTCGCTCACCCCCTGCGCGGTCATATCCCGCACCAGCACCCGTCGGGCTGGGGCGGTCACCACTTTTTTCGCAACGCATCGCGCGTCACCTCGTTGTCCAGCACGGACTCGGCCAGCAGCTTCTTCAGCCGCGTATTCTCGGCAATCAGCTCCTTCAGGCGTTTCGCGTCCGAGACGGTCATCCCGCCGAACTTATTCCGCCAGAGGTAGTAACTGGCCTCCGAGAACCCGTGCCGGCGGCACAGGTCCTTCACCGGCAGGCCCGCTTCGGACTCCCGCAGGAACCCGATGATCTGCGCCTCGCTGAATCGTTGCTTCACGTCCGATCTCCCTTCTCGTGAGCTCGGACTCTAAACCCGGGTGCTACTCAATTCGGGGGGGACGTCGCCTTGACGATGACGTATTCGAGAATTTCCAGTTCATCCAAACCATAGCCGACAAAAAGGACCGTCTTGTTCTTAAAAAGAGCCTCAAGAAAAGTCAAAACGAAGTTCTCTGAGTCGCCATCCGTGGAGCGTCGGTCATTTGCGTAGTGCTGGACGTATTGCCGCGTTGTCAGAATCATGCCTTGCGGGTGCTTGGCAGACCCGTGAAGGTGAATAACCACATTCTCTTGGTTCAAATTGGCCGCTGTCAGATCGTCAGGCCTGTAGTAGACCGTCCGGGGCTTCGGCGCTGAGTTGGCGATTGCCGTGGCGTCCCCAGTTAAATCTGCAGGAGGAGCCGACAGTTCTTCGTCGAGCCATTCGTCGTAATTGGTCGTGACAAATGTCTTGCCAAGCTTCGACAAGTACGAATAAAGATATCGGCCCTTCACATGCTCCTTACGCGGCTCCCGGTGCAGCAAGTCCCGAAAGTCTATCGATATGCCGGTCTCGGCCTGAATAGCCAGAGCAATCGAGAGCTTTATACGAGGGCGGAGATGCTTAACCTGGTCTAACTGTGCGTGACTGAACTTCCCGTGTTCGATAAAGATGCCGAGGGTCGCGTCGGCGAACTCATTCCAGTCGGGGCACCCTGCCAATGTTGAAACGCCGGCCCCGATAAACGGGATCAGCTTTCCTACCTGTGCTGCCTCACGAAGTGCTTCTGGTACTCCGGGTATTGGCGGAATCTCGTTCTTCATCTGTGCGTGTCATTTTGCAAAAACAACGCTGCAACATCCTCTTCCACGACGCGGTTCAGCGCCGAGCGAACCCTACGGAGATCGGGCGGCGTCACGTCCGGGGCGTAGAGGTCTGCGAGCATCGCGCCGGCATGGCTGGCTCTGGTGGCGAGCACCGCACCGGTATGGGTCGCGAGGCTCTGGCGTGGTCGGTTTCTGCATCCTATGCCTACTGCGGCGTACGGTCACCGACGTCATAACATCACGTGCCTGCGTTTCCCCACTGAGTTGGGCCACCCAGTTGTCCATCAGATGGCGCCGGCGCTCGAAGAGATCACTACGCGCGTAGACCACCTCTGGGGGTGCTGACTGCCGAGAAACCTCGGTCGGGTGTCTCAGTCTGCCCGAGCCGCGAAGACTTGGTCCAGGGTACCAAATAACTTAGGCGCGCTCTGAGGGTAAAACGCCGATTCAGTCGGCGATTTTAAGGTCCGTATGCCGTGCCAATACACCGAAATCGGCGTCGTTGTGCAGAACGGGCACATCGGCGCGAATGGCGACCGCGCCGATGAGACAATCTATTAACCTGCGAATAGTCTCCCCTTCCCGGCGACAGACACGATACAGAGCGGCCGCATCGTCATAATCCATCGGTCCAGTGGGAAGGACGGTCGCACGCGCGAGCAACCGGCGGAGGTTCATCAGATGCCGTTCGTCACGCGCTCCGGCGAGTACTTCCATCCGCACTGCATCGCAGATCGCGATCTCGCTTTCAAGCAGCGCCTCGACGCGATTGCAGGTCGCGGTCCCGGTGTCTCGAAGAAACTCGATCCACGCGGACGTATCGATCAGAATCACGTCGAACGACTGGTCCGCATCTCGCCGAGGTCGCCATCCCAACCGGACCCCCGAAGCTGGCGCGCTTCATCAATGCCGAGAGGCTCCGACGCAAGGGCTCGAAGCGCAAAGTTGACCGCCTCGCGTTTTGTCGTCAGACAGTAACGGCGCATGACCGCCGCGCACGCCTCATCGTCGATGTCCATGTTGGTGCGTGACATACACTAAGCATACACCACGATCTGGAAAGAGACGAGGGATGGGGAAACTACGATCACGGAATAATTTAAGTCTTTTTAAATAAAGATCTTAAACGGCTCTTGCTTATCCGGTTGTTTCAGCTAGCCCCTATATGTTGCGCCCACCTGGGGGCGCACGTCCTGCGCGCCGCGAATCCGTCGGTAGGGCGTGGGCGCGCGGCCGGCCCCCAGGCCCAGTAGGGTCTGAAAGGCGGCCATCGGTTGCCGCCGCCGATTGTGCCGAAACACGAACTCGTCGAGGTAGACCTGCAGTTGCGCCTTGCTGACGCCGTGGTGCGTGCCGATCAACCACTGCTGGAGGTTGCCGATGGCGCGGTCAGCCAAGGGCGCCGCGGAGGGCACCCCCCGGTGCAGGGCGCTCCGGATCGGTTGCGTGCGGGCGACGTGCCTGACGTCGGCGGCCTGGAGACCGTCGAAACTCTTCAGGCCGTCGCTATAGACCGTTGCCCCCGGCGCGACATGTTGCATGACGAACGCGAGCATCGTCGTTTGTTTGAAGTCCGGGATCACGGACATGCGGACCCGACCCGACCGATCACCGCGTCGTTCCACCGCCACCAGCACAATCGCGGCTTTCCGCCCTTTGAGTTGGCGACTGCCGCGCAGGCCGGCCTGTGGCGCGCCCACCCAGGTGTCATCGATCTCCACGTCGCCGTGCAAGGGCTCCCGCCCCACGTTCACCATCGCGCGCCGCAGTTTGTGCAACAGCAGCCACGCCGTTTCGTACCGCCGCAGCCCCATCTGCCGCTGGAGCAGGAGGGCCGAGATGCCCCGCTTGTCGGTGACTGTCAAATAGGCCGCCCAGAACCACACGGCGAGGGGCGTCTTCGTGTTGTGGAGAATCGTCCCGGCGGTCAGCGATACCTGATACCGACACGCCGCACATTGCCAGCGCCGCTGCTCGACCAGTCGATAGCCGCGCGCATGCCCGCACCGGGGACACGCAAAACCGTCCGGCCAGCGACACGCCGCCAAGTAGTCCTGACAAGCCTCTTCGGTGGCGAATTGGCGTTGAAACTCGCGGATATTCTTCGGAAATGACGGGTGCGCCACGCCCGTACACTATCGGTGGTGGCTTGCTGAAACAACCGGATAAGCAAGACGCGACTACTCAGGACCTATCAGTCGCGAGCCAGCCCGAAACGGACGCGCGTGGGTCAATTCACGGGCACGCGCTGCCGCAGTTCCTCGAACCAGTTCTGGACGACGATGAGCTGCGGCTGCACAACGTTACCCCTTATCCATACCGATTGAGCGCAGCGTGACTGGAAATTCGGGTAGTATAGTGAGCGCCTTCTCGTGTCAACGCGGCGGTTGATCGCGTCGTAATTCATAGACAACGGGCAAGTTCCGCCCGATCCTCGTAGGACTTATCACACGATGACCACTGTTCGTTCGGGGGTCTCACGATCTCTCCTGATCACCGCCCTGCTCTTCGCCGGCGCCCCATCGGCCTGGGCCCGACAAGCGGTTCCAGAAAGCGGCGACCGCCGCAGCGTCACAGCCTTCCGTATGACCGACGGCCACTCCATCGAACTGGACGGCCGCCTGGACGAGGCCGTCTGGGCCAGCGCGGTCCCGGCCGCCAATTTCATCCAGATCGACCCGGCGAACGGCCAGCCGGCCACGGAACCGACCGAGGTGCGCATCGCGTACGACAGCGACACCCTCTACATGGGCGTGACGGCCCACGACTCAGAGCCCGACAAACTGCTGGGTTTCCAGCGGCGGCGCGATGAGGGGCTTGGTTCCGACGACCGCTTCATGTGGATCATCGACACGTTCCTCGATGGCCGGACGGGGTACTTCTTCGAGATGAACCCCTCGGGCCTGATGGCCGACGCGCTCCTCGGGCTCAACGGCCAGAACCGACAGTGGGATGGTATCTGGAACGCGCGTGCCAGACGGAGCGAGGTCGGGTGGACCCTGGAGATCGAAATCCCGTTCCGGACGCTCAATTTCAATCCGAACAACGACACCTGGGGCATCAACTTCCAGCGGACGGTTCGGCGTAAGAACGAGGAATCGATCTGGAACGGCTGGGCGCGCAACCAGGGGCTCCAGCGCATGAATAACGCCGGCCTGGTGATCGGTATCACCGGCGTGACGCAGGGGCGCGGGCTCGACATCAAGCCGTACGGTCTGCTGTCCTCGCAGACGTCTCCGGCCACCGGCTCGGGCACCGAGACCGACGCGAATGCCGGCCTCGACCTCTTCTACAATCCGACGCCACTGCTGCGAACCAATCTCACGATCAATACAGACTTCGCCCAGACCGAAGTCGACCAACGGCAGGTGAACCTCACGCGCTTCTCGCTGTTCTTTCAGGAGCAACGCGACTTCTTTCTGGACGGCGCCACCTTCTTCGACTTTGCGAGCACCGGCGGCCAACAGAATTTCTTCCATGGTGGTGGTGGCAGCAACGATCGCATCCTTCCCTTCCACAGCCGCCGTATCGGGCTGAGCGCCGACCGTGCCCCACAGAAGATCGACTTCGGCACAAAGATCACCGGTCAGATGGGCGGCCAGGATGTGGGGCTTCTCCATGTGCGCACCGGTGGCGGCGAAGACCTGTTGAGCGAAGACTTCACGGTGGCACGCGTCAAGCGCCGCCTGCTCCGGCAGTCGTACGTGGGCGCCATGTACACCCGCCGCGACCCGAGCGAGGGAGGCGACGCGCAGCACACCGCCGGCCTCGACGCCCGTTTTTCGACCTCCAGTTTTCTGGGATCCGAAAATCTGGATACGACCTTCTGGCTATTGCATGCGACCAATGATGCGTCCTCCAGTGGCAACGTCGCGTACGGCGGCACGCTGAACTATCCGAACGACCGCTGGAGAGCGCAGTTCGGGGCCACGGAAGTGCAGGAGAACTTCACCCCGGACGTCGGTTTTGTCACCCGAACTGCCTTTCGGAAGTACAGCCCGTCGCTCTTTTTCGCCCCACGTCCTGCCAACCATCGGTACATCCGGCAGTTCACGTTCGGAAGCTCGTTGGATGTCCGGACCGACCTACGAAACGACTTAGTGGAACGGAACATCAACCTCACGCTGTTCGAAGTCAGCCTGCACTCACAGGACAACATCTCGTTCAGGGCGAATCAGCAGTACGTGCGGCTAGAAGAGCCGTTCAGGATCACGGACGACATCACGTTGCCGCTTGGCGCGACCTACACGTTTTCCAGATACCGCGTCTGGGCCCAGTCGGCCAACCGCCGGATGCTCGCCGTCAGTGGGAGTTACGAGGTGGGCGACTTCTATTCCGGCACGCGTACCGACAGGCAAGTAAACCTGACGGTCAGGGCGCGCCCCGGAGTGATCATCGGCGTCAACAGTCAATGGAACTCGGTCGAGCTGTCCGAGGGCCGCTTCACGACGCAGCTCTATCGCCTGAATGCCGAGACGCAGTTCTCGCCGTATATCGCGCTCGTGAACAACATCCAGTACGACTCGCAGAGCACCGTTCTCGGATGGCAGTCACGCTTCCGGTGGATCCTCACGCCCGGCAACGACCTGTACGTGGTCTACACGCACAACTGGCTGGACGATCCGCAGCTCAGCCGCTTCTCGACGCTCAACAGGAGTCTGGCGTCGAAGGTCCTGTATACCTATCGCTTCTGAGGGCGTTGGTGCATGAATTAGGGCCTCGGCAGCACTTTGATCGCCACATCGCGACCGAGGTTGGTATCCGCGGCCCGATACACCTCGCCCATCCCGCCCTCGCCGATCTGGGCAGTGATCTCATACGGGCCGAGGCGGGTGCCGGGAGTCGGGGCCAAACCGTTGAATTATATGGGCGGAGCGACTGCGCGGACGGGATTACTCCTGTGTAACGAGGTAGTGCTTAGGGCTTGTCAGACAATTACTGACTTTTGTGTTCTCGGAGCAGCGGGATGGATCGTGTAGTTCCAGTCGCCGTGAAAGCGATGCCGCTCGAGGCGTACCGTCGCCAGCTGCGCATCGGTGACGGTGAGGCCACCCGGGTATTGGCCGCGGTCGAGTTCCGACCGAACGCGGAGTCCGGACCGACTGTGCGTCGAGCCAATGAGGCTCACGATCGTGGCCAAGTCGACGAGTGGGGTGCCGCGCCAATTCATCGCGATGTGCGAGAACACCCGATGCTCGATCTTGTTCCACTTGCTCGTACCCGGCGGAAAGTGACAGACCGTGATCACCAAGCCCGTCCGATTGGCCAGACGCGGCAGTTCCCACTTCCACAACCGGAGGCGCGCCCCGTTGCTCCCGCCTGCATCCGCCGTGATCAACAGCGACTGGGCTTGTCGATACGCCGGGCGACCCATGTGCTGCCACCAACGCTGGATCGACCGTACCGCGAAGCTCGCGGTGTCGTGATCGATCCCGACACGCACCCAGCCTTCGTTGCGATGCAGATCGTAGATGCCATACGGAATGGCCTTCCCGCCCGTGGTGGCGGTGGCCGGGATCACGAAGTCGTGGACCTGTACCCGCTGCGGCGTCTTCGCCGGGCGCCAGGTGCGGCCCGCGTTCTTGAACGCGCCGACCAGCTCCTTCTTCTTGGTGTCCACCGAAATCGTCGGCTGCTGTTGCCGTTGCGCGCGTCGCACGCGCCGGGCGATGTACCGAAACTGCGCGTCCCGATCGACATGCTGGCGGCCCTCACGAGTCTTGGCGTTGCCCTGCAGGCTGTAGCCCAGTCCGTGCAACAACTCGGCGACCACCGTGTGGCTGACGCGGTGGCCCAGACCGTCGAGCGCCACCGCCAACGTCCGTGCGCTCTGGCACGTCCACCGCAGCGGCGAGTCGGGATCGCCGGGGGCGGTCGGCTCAACCAACGCATCCAAATCGCGCAGCAGCGTCGCGTCGAGATCGATCGCGCGCTTGCGGCCGCCGCCCGCCCTTCGCGTCCGGCCGCCCGCGAGCGGCTCGTCCGCCGTCAATTCACGCAAACCGCGCTGGATGGTCGATGTCGCGATACCCGTGGCTCGGGCGACCAGCGCCGTGCCGCCATAACCGATCGCCTGGGCCTGTCGGTCTCGAATTCGTCATCAGGCCGCCGCTGGAAGCTGGACCATGCCCCGGCAGTGGGAGATCCAACGCACATGGTTGAATTCGGCACGGGCCGCCGTGCGTTCGCCCGCGAAGCCTAACGGCGTGTAGCCTTCCAACGACGCATGGCTCCGTGCCGCGTTGTAGTAGGCCTGGAAGTCGGCGAGCTTCCGCTCCAGATCACCGGCATTCCAGAACAACACATGATCCAGGAATTCTCGCCGCATCGTCCCGATCAGCCGTTCCACAAAGGGGTGTGACAGGGGCACATGGGGCACCGTCTTGATTTCGTCGATCTCCAGAAGCCGAAGGTTCGCGGTCCACCGATGCGCCTCGAACAACGGATCATGATCCGTACTGAGATGTCGCGGCGCGCCCCGCCCATGAATGGCGGCGTTGAACATGCGGCAGAGGCTGGGTGCATCGACCGGTCCGCGATGCACACCGAATCCCACGAGGCGCCGCGTGAACTGGTCCATGACCACGAGCACCCAGTAGCTCTGGAGCACGATGGACTCACAGCGCAAGAGGTCCACGCTCCACAGACTGTCTGTCGTGTGTCCGACGAACGACAACCACGAGGGCCCGGTTCCGCCCGGGGCTGGACGATAGCGTTTCGCCAGCACGCGGTGCACGACGTTCTTGTCGATGTCGACCCCGAACGTCTGCGAGATGATGCGCGCAATCCGCGGGCACCCGAATCGAGGATTGCGCGATTTGAGCTCGACGATGGCGCGGATGAGCGACTCGCTCGGCCCCTTTGGGCCCGGCTTCTTCGGTCGCGCGCTTGAGGAAAACAATCGGCGGTACTTGCCGCGCACCAGCGCCTGATGGAAGGTCAGCAACGTGGACGGGCGCAGTCCGATGGCGACCTTGCGAATCCGTCCCGGACTCAGAAAAAGCGCCCCGAATCCGCATAGGAGCCGATCGCCCACTCTGAGGTTCGGCGCACGCTGGCGCGAACGGCGCAGCACGATCAGCTGCTGCTTGAGCAGGAGATTCTCAGCGATGACGGCTCGCACGCCGCCGGGTCTGCAGAGCTTCGCGGCTGTGACGGCCAGGTGAAGCAGGGGGAGCAGGAGATCCTTCATGCGCGAGACAGCGTAGGTCAGAACTCAGGCGCCACGCAATGGTGTCCCAGGCCTCGATTCAGCGACCGAATTCGGAATTCGAGACCCACAGGACGCTCACGGCGTTTCATCAGCGTCGGCGGCAGGATGTCGAGTCGGGCCAGCGACCGACGGTTCAACAGTCGCTCGAGCGGCTGTCGGCGTAGCCGATCAGCATGTGTCGTAAACGTCCGTTTGCGACACACCGGCGAGAGCGCCGTCCGGCGCGCGCCGCCGCGTGTCGTATCCCGTGTCTGATTCTATGTCTCGCAGACGTCAAGCGCGTGGGCCAGTGCCGTGCGCCGCACGTGCCCTGCGGAGTGCACGGACGGATGGCATCGGTGATCGCGCACGACGGCGACCCCGAGTACTCACTGATCACCCGCTCGAGCGACGGGCAGCTGCTCTTCCTGGCGAACATGCTCTCGAAGATGAAGCACGGCACCCCGCTGGGGAGCCGCATCGCCGAGGTCCACAACGGCAGCTCGCTTTTCACCGGCGACGCCGGGCAAGGGGAGAGCAATATTCGCCGCTGGATCATTGAGAACGACTGGTTGGAAGCCCTTGTCGCGCTGCCGCTCAACATGTTCTACAACACCGGCATCGCTACCTACATCTGGGTGCTGACGAACCGGAAACCCGCGCATCGACGCGGGAAGGTCCAGCTGATCCGCGAACGGCAGCGCGAAGGCATCGCTCTGACCAAGCAGCGTGGGGCCTATCGGGGCCGCAAGAAAGCGCTCTCGCCCGAGCAAGCGGCTGAGCTCCGCCACCGGGTGAAAGCTGGCGCACGGAAGGCCCCCCTGGCCCGTGAGTTGGGCATCAGTCGGGAAACCCTCTATCAATATCTCCGCACGGACGACTAGTGCGTTTCACGATGCCGTGGTGACTGTGTAACCTCACGGGCGATTCATCGAGACGCGCTGGTTGTTACGCGGCGAATACCTCCAATCCTTACCGCGCCGATGAAGACCAACACGACTTTCGACTTGGCGGGTGCCTCCCTGCCACACGGTCATGACAAGCGCTTTAACCCCAGTTCTCACTTGAGGTGAGATCGTCTTTGTGATCTATTGCGTGCATGCCGAATCCGTATCCCCGAGAGCTCCGGGTACGTGCCGTGCGTGCGTACGAGTCGCGCACCGAGCCGTACCCGGTCATCGCCGCCCGCTTCGAGATTGGCCCGGCCACGTTGATGCGCTGGGTGCAGCGGCAACGCGAGACCGGGACCGTCGATCCGCTCGCCAAGGGCGGGGGCTGGGTGTCGCCGGTCGCCTGGGCGGTACTCAAGCCGTTGATCGACGCCAAGCCCGACCAGACGTGCGAGGAACTCACCCGGGCGTACAACCGCGTGGCGCCGTATGGTCGGGTACATCGCTCCAGCATCTGGCGAGCGCTCCGCCGGACCGGGTATGTTTGCAAAAAAAACGATCGCGGCCGGCCGAGCAAGATCGGGCGCGCGTCCAAGCCGAGCGCGCGGCGTTCCGCGTCTGGGCCCAGACGATAGAGGCCGAGCGCCTGGTCTTTCTCGACGAATCGGGCGCGAATGTGGCGATGGGCCGGTCGCACGCGTGGTTGCCGCGCGGGCAGGAACTGATCGAGCCGCGCCCGCGCAACTGGGGCGACAACCTGAGCTTGGTCGGGGCCATGCGCCTGGACGGCTGGGTGACGCTCGCCACGGCGTGGGGCGCCATGACGACACCGCGGTTCGTCGCCTGGGTGCGACGGCATCTCGTCCGCCAGCTGCGTCCCGGCGACATCGTGGTGCTGGACAACCTCGCGGCACACAAGGCCCCGGGCGTCCGGGCGCTGATCGAAGCCGCGGGGGCTACCATCAAATTCCTCCCGCCCTACTCCTACGACTTCAATCCGATCGAGCCGGGCTGGGCCTTGGTCAAGAAGCGCATTCGCGCCGTGGCGCCCCGGACGGCCGGGCTGCTGCGATGCACGGCCCAACGGGCCCGGCGCGTCATTCGGCCACGACACTGTCGGAGTTGGTTCAGTCATGCGGGCTATCAAGTCAACTGATCTCTGGGGTTAGTGTCCGTGCCAACCTGGGTTTTGCCTGCGCGATGGTGAGCGATTGTTCGTCGGCGCTGCCGTTCTGGACGACTCGTACCCGTCGCTTCGTCTATTCGGATTGCGCTTTACACGAGGCTCGCAAGCCGGGACAATGTCCCGAAAAAGATCCAACATGACGACCGCCGGGCCAGAGAGAACCGAAGAGCTCAATCCGTTCGCGATCGCGCAGCGTCAGTGCGACAACGCGGCCCGATACCTGCCCGCGCTTGAGCCCGGACTCTTCGAGTTCCTGAAACGACCCGACAAACTGACCATCGTGGAGTTCCCGATCGCTACGAGCGCTGGAACGGTCCTGAACTTCGTCGGGTACCGGTGCATCCATAGCCGGAGCCGCGGCCCCGGCAAGGGTGGCATCCGATACCATCCCGCCGTGACGGCCGACGAAGTGCGCGCGCTCGCTTCGTGGATGACCTGGAAGTGCGCGATCGTGGGCGTCCCATTCGGGGGGGCCAAGGGCGGTGTGGTGTGTGACCCTAAGGGGCTCAGCTCCGAAGACCTCGATCGCATCACGCGTCGCTACGTCACCGAGCTCGGCGACAACATCGGACCCTACACCGACATCCCGGCGCCCGACGTGAACACGAACGCTCGGATCATGGCACTGGTCTACGACACCTACGACATGATGCATAAAGGCGCGAACAATCTCGGCGTCGTCACGGGCAAGCCCGTGCATCTGGGAGGATCCCTCGGCCGGGAAGCCGCGACGGCCCGGGGCGGGCTTTTTACCACTCTCCGTGCGCTCTCCCACGGCATCCTCCCAGGCTCGACAGACCTGCAGCGGCTCTCGGTCGTCATTCAGGGATTCGGGAACGTCGGCGGGATCGCCGCCACCCTGTTCCACGAGGCCGGCGCGCGGATCGTCGCCGTGAGTGACACGCGGGGTGGGATCCATTGCGCGGACGGCATCGACCCGGCCGTCGCCCACCGGCACAAGCGCGAGACCGGGTCGCTGAAGGGCCTGGCGGGCTGCCAGGACGTGACCAACGAAGAGCTCCTGACGTTACCCTGCGACATCCTAATCCCCGCGGCGCTCGAGAATCAGTTCAGGGGCGACAACGCGCGCGACGTCCAGGCGCGGCTGATCGTGGAGTTGGCCAACGGCCCGACCACCCCCGAGGCCGATGCGGTCTTCCACGCACGGAAGATTTCGGTGCTGCCAGACATTCTCGCCAACGCCGGCGGCGTGACCATCAGCTATTACGAGTGGGTGCAGAACAACGAGAACGAGCAGTGGGACGAAGACGAAGTGAACGGCAAGCTCGAACGGATCATGACGAAGGCTGCCGACGACGTCATCGGAAAGCAGACCAAGATCAACGGCTCCTTGGTGGACTTGGAGACTGAGCGGCAGCGCCTGGGTCGGGGCGGCGATCCGCTGGCCCCTGTCGATCTACGTACGGCCGCGTTCGTCCTGGCTATTGAGAAGGTAGCGCGGGTGGCGATCGATCGAGGGATCTGGCCGTAGACGATAGTCCGCGTCTCGGGCGGCCTGATCGCTTCTCTGTTCAAGCCGTTCACGCTAAACGTGTTCTATCCGACGGAATCTGCCCAGAATCTTGGTGTTTATCCGATTTGGAGTCTTGGTGTTTAGTCGTGTAAACATGCCCTGACTCACAGGATTTTGTGGAAAGCCACTGTCGAGGCGCTGAGCGGGCCAAGGCGCGATTTAACGGCGGCGAACGGCCAGATCCCGGCCCGCGCGGTCGCGCCCTACGGGGCATCCTCCGGGTAAAACCTCAGTCGGAAAGTGCCCGGCTGCTGGTCACGCGTCATGTGAATACACGATTTGGGAGGTACACATGTCTGACCAGCGCTTGAGATTACAGCAGTATCTGGACTCTGGTCCATTCGGGGCCATCACCGACACCGACACATTGATCCCATTGCTGAAGAACGCTTGGCCGGAGTTCGACGGCAGCGATCGGTGCGGGATGAAGAACGATAAGCTGACTCGTATTGAAAATGTACGGTGGGACCCTCCATATCTGGAATTTACCATCGAACGACATGGCGGCACGCTGTTGGGATCGTCACGGGGCGAGTTACAGCACTGGATGATCGATATCATTAAAGGTATCGCAAGAACGTCTACCAGCGGGTACCGGCAGTTGCACCCCCGACAGTCTTCACTTGATGTCGAACCACTCGTGGAACGAGTTGTGACGGCGATCAACGGCAGAGACGATTCGTGTCTCGTACGACGTCCGAAGGGATCGGTGCAGGTTCGCGTGGGCATGTTAATTCCCGAATCTTCCGCCGCCAAGCAGACGGTGACGGACCGGCGGCGGCGGTTCCGGTCGGAGCTCAATGAAAGACTCGCGACAGTGGGCTGGTACCCGGTGACGGGCCACCACCCCTACACGTACGAGCGTCAGTAGGGTGCCCCCGCCAGTGCGACACGCCACAGGTTCTGTCAACTTGAGTGCCGACGTGGCACAGTAGCCGTATGCCGAGCTACCGAGGATACCGATTCCCGTCGGAAGTCATCAGTCACGCGGTGTGGTTGTACCACCGTGCGCCGCAGCAAGCTGTAGGGAAGATGACGGAAGGCCCGTCGAAGTCGGCGGTCAGGAGCCGGCTTCAAACCACCCCAAGCGGCTGTCATGAAGAGTGGCGGTCGTGAGCGTTGGGGAAACGTCGAGCATGACTCGGCAGGTGTGGATCAGAAAGACGAACGCAAGTGAACCACCGTTGACTTGTCGTGAACCAGTACATGACATCGAAACCGATGGAGGGTGATACCGTCGGGAGAAGACTGGGGGGTGCCCTGAAGGCTGCCCAGGCGGTGTCCGGCGTGCAGGTGGCGTGAGCCTGGTCCAGGCTTCTCTATGGAACTGCGGGAACCCGTAAGGTGCGATTAATGGGCTGATCACTCATGCGGCCTCTACGTGGCTCAGACACGGCCGTTGCCCACGTTGTCTCGGGGATGCACTGGCGTTGTTGCATGAAGACTGGGCTTGATCCGATCTCGTGGACACGTTCCGAAAGGTGGAGACGATGTCCCGAATGGCAGCAACCACACGTCGGCGGTCACGCCGGCAATTCAGTGACGAGTTCCGGGCTGGGGCGGTCCGGCTGGTGTTGGAAGAGGGGAAGACGGTCGGCGCCGTCGCCCGCGAGTTGGATCTTACCGAATCGGCCTTGCGGCAATGGGTCGAGCGGGCGCGCGCCGACCGCAGCGGGGGCCGTACCGGTCTGACGACCGCCGAGCGGGAGGAGCTGGCTCGGCTGCGCAAGGAGAATCGCATCCTCGCCGAGGAGCGCGACATCTTAAAAAAAGCGACAGCCTTCTTCGCGAAGCAGAGCCGGGAAGATTTCGGTTCATTGCCGTGGAGAAGGCCAGGCACACCGTCATCATTCTGTGCCGGTGTCTCGCGGTCACACGCAGCGGGTTCTACGCGTGGCAACGACGCCCGGAATCGGCACGATCACGAGACGACCGGCGGGTGAAGGTCCTCGTCCAAGCGTCCGTTGACGCGAGCAAACAGCGCGATGGCAGCCCGCGCATTCACGAAGACCTGATCGAGCAGGACGAGCAGGTGAGTCGCAAACGGGTCGTCCGGCTGATGCAGGAAGAAGGCCTGGTCGCACGGGCCCGGAAGCGTGACAACGTAACCACCATGAGCGATCACGACCAGCCGGTCGCGGCGAATCTGCTCGACCGCCAGTTCGAGGCGGACGCCCCGAATCAGCGGTGGGTCGGCGACACGACCGAGTTCGTCATCGGCAGCAGCGGTAACCTGTACCTCGCGGCGGTCTTGGATCTGTGCTCGCGGTTCATCGTGGGGTGGGCCGTCAGCGCGGTGAACGACCGGCACGTGACCATCAAGGCCTTGGAGATGGCGCTCAAGCGCCGGTGCCCGGACATCGGCCTCCTCCATCATTCCGATCAGGGTTGTACGTACGCAAGCGAGGATTCTCAGGACCTCCTCGAGGCGCGTGGCATCGTCTGCAGCATGAGCCGACGTGGCAACTGCTGGGACAATGCCGTCATGGAGAGCTTCTTCTCGACCGTCAAGAGCGAGCTCGGCGAACCCTTCGACAGTCACGGCGACGCGAAGATGGAGTTGTTCGATTACATCGACGTGTTCTATCACCAGCGACGTCGCCACTCGACGCTCGGCCAGATCAGTCCGGCCGCCTTCGAACGGCAGGCGGCGTAGGGCATGGACGCTGCCATCCCTGCGGACGCACAGAACGCGCCCACAGGGATTTGGAAATCTCGCACAGAACGCGAGATTCCCACAGCGCCCCCACCCATCATCGTTGTTGTGAACGAACGAAAGAACAACGGAGACTCAAACAGCGTAGCTAAACCGTCCACCGAATCGGATCAGGCCCAGACCCCGTAAGGTGCGATTAATGGGCCGACCACTCATGCGGCCTCTATCGTGTCGATCCCCCGTCAGTCACTTTCACCACGGGCTGCTAGGCCGACTTCCGATAGACATCTCTGGGGGAGGGCGACTCGCCGCTTGGTATAACCAGCTATATTGATGATCGGATGAATGTGACGGAAGGCACGGCGTGAATCTGTACTCCGTCATCATTCTCGCGGCGTTGCTCGGCGAGTTCGCGCTCTCGGTGGTATCGAGCGTCCTGAATCTGCGGGCACTGCATCCCATCCTGCCAGCCGAGTTTGAGGATGTGTTCGACGCCGACCGCTACGCGCAAAGTCAGCGGTACACGCGGAGTCAGACGAAGCTGGGGCTGGTGCGCAGCTCGGTCAGTCTTGCTGCCGTCGTCGCTGTGTGGCAGCTCGGCGGGTTCGAGTGGCTCGACCGAGCGGCGCAGGATCTTGGGTTTGGATCGGTTCTGACCGGACTCATCTACATCGGGTCACTCGGCTTGGGAGCGACCGCCCTGGGTCTGCCGTTTCGCCTTTACAGCACCTTCGTGATCGAATCCCGATACGGCTTCAATCGCACGACTCTCCCCACCTTCGTCGCCGACCTTGCGAAGGGCATCGTTCTGGCAGGGGTGCTCGGTGGCACTCTCATGACCGGGGTGCTCTTCTTCTTTCAGTGGGCCGGCGCTTCGGCCTGGCTGTGGTGCTGGCTGACGGCGGCCATCTTCGTCCTGATCGTCCAGTTCATCGCCCCAATCTGGATCATGCCACTGTTCAATGCCTTCACACCGCTCGATGCTGGAGAGCTCCGCAATGCGATCATGTCGTACGCGAAATCGACGACGTTTCCGCTGAAGGGCATTTTCGTGGTGGACGGATCAAAGCGCTCCTCCAAGGCCAACGCGTTCTTCAGCGGACTCGGCAAGAACAAGCGGATCGGACTCTTCGACACTCTGATCGACAAACACAGCATCCCCGAGCTGGTCGCCGTGGTGGCCCACGAGGTAGGTCACTACAAGAAAGGGCACATCATGAAGAGCCTGGTGCTCCAGATCGGGTATCTCGGAGCCGTCTTCTTCGTGCTGTCGTTCGTCCTCCAGCAGGTGGGATTGTTCGAGGCGTTCTACATGACCGAGATATCTGTTCATGCCGGGTTGGTCTTCTTCGGACTGTTGTTCACACCAGTCGATTTGACGCTCTCGATGTACGTCAACGCCGTCTCGCGGAAGAACGAGTTCGAAGCCGACGCATTCGCGGCTTCTACGACCGGAAACGGCGAGCACCTGGTGACGGCTCTCAAGAAGCTGTCAGCCGACAGCCTGAGCAACCTGACGCCGCATTCCTTACATGTCTTTCTTCACTACTCGCATCCGCCGGTGTTGCAGCGGATCGAAGCGCTGCGTGCCTCGGCGAGCCAGTGACGGCCTGTGTCAGGGGCGTTGACGCTCCCGGACCGCCCTGAACTCGGAGGTCGGACTCCACTCGGGCCATTCCTCGCTTCCCGGCGGATCCCGCGGCTCGTCGTCCACCGCGTCCAGCACACGCTGGGCCGCGCCGCGGCGTTGTTGCATGAAGCCCCTCGCGGGTGAGGTGGTTTGGCCCGCACTTCTCCTGACGCTGTGCTCCCAGTGGCTCCAGCCGCCGGACGGGGCCCGCTAAATGGCCGATTAGCGGGCTCTTATCGGCCGAATATCCCATAATCAGCGTCGATCTCCGGGTGCCCGCCCCGCCTCACGTCAGGGCCACAGCCGGCCCACGGCGCGCGACCCCGCCGCCAAGGCGCTAGGCACCGGGGTGTCCGGCCCCCGCCGCCACGCTGGGCGTTGTTGCCTGAAGATCTGCGGGTGGGGCGGTTTGGCCCGCCCTTCTCGTCTCCGCAGGAGCCACACTGCAGGGATGCAGTCGAAGGTTCATCCCACGTATAAGACGAATGTACCGCGTTGCGAACTGGCCGGCCTATAACCAGGCCCTCGTTCGACGCGGCGATGTGACGGTGTGGTTGTCCTCGGAGGCGATCGCCGCCTGGACGGCCCGCCGGAGCGGCCGGCGGGGTGGGCAGCGGCGGTACTCGGATCTCGCCATCGAGACCGCCCTGACCCTGCGACTCCTCTATCATCTCCCGCTGCGCCAGACCGAAGGGTTCCTGCACGCCCTGTTCGGGATGATGCGCCTCGACCTCGAAGCCCCCGACTCTACGACGCTCTCCCGGCGCAGTCAGCATCTGCGGCGCCGTTTGCGACGGGTCCCGCCCGGCGAGGGTCTCCATCTCGTGCTTGACAGCACAGGTCTGTCCATCGTCGGGGCCGGTGAGTGGGCCGCCGCAAGACACGGTGGCCGCGGCAGGCGCGGCTGAAAGAAGCTCCACCTTGGCGTCGATCAGTCAGGCGTGATCCGTGTCCACACGTTGACCGAGGAGACGGGTGCGGATGCGACCACCGCCCTCGATTTGCTCACCACGGTCGATGGTCCTCTCGTGAGTGTCACCGCTGACGCCGCCTCTGACACGGTCGCCGTCTACGAAACGGCGGGGGCGCGGGGTGCGACGGTCGTCGTCCCACCGGCCAGGACGGCGAACGTCTCTGGCCACGGCCCGCGGTCGCCCGCGTGGGATCGGACGATCACGTTGGTGAAGACGCTCGGTCGGCGCCAGTGGAAGAAGGCGTCAGGGTACCATCGTCAGGGCCGGGTGGAGAATGCGTTCTTCCGCTACAAGTCCATCATCGGAGATGGCCTTCGCGCCCGGAGTCCAGCTGGGCAGGGGAGTGAGGTCGTCCTCGGCTGTGAAATCCTCAATCGGATGACCGCCCTCGGCCGACCAGTGTCGTATCGCATCGGCAGGTAAGAATCCTGTCGGTGGGCATCGTGCGGGCCAGGGACGATTCGTGCAACAACGCCTCGGCCAGCAGCTTCTTCAGCCGCGTGTTCTCGGCGGTCAGCTCCTTCAGGCGTTTCGCGTCCGAGACGGTCATCCCCCCGAACTTGCTCCGCCACAGGTAGTAGCTGGCCTCGGAGAACCCGTGCTGCCGGCACACCTGCTTGACCGGCACACCCGCCTCGGCCTCCCGGAGAAACCCGATGATCTGCGCCTTGCTGAATCGCTTTTTCACGTCCGATCTCCCTTCTCGTGAGATCGGACTCTAAACCCGGGTGCTACTCAATTCGGGTGGGACGCCGAAGATCCGGTGATTCTTCTGGCAGGAGCTTCGCCGTTTCGAAATCGGATGCCAGGAAGCGCTACTTCATGTAGTGGTGACTCCAACTGCGGGACGCTGATGTGCAGTGTTCGGATCAGTCTGGTGACCGCACATACTCGACGCGTCCCGAGGTCATGAAGACGATCAGCCCTCGCCTCGCACCGGTCGCCGCCAGATAGTCGAGGACTTGACCGCGGTAGATATCGACCTGGGCGGGTGCCGGGGCGACGTCACTTTTCCAGTCAACGACCGCTTCGATGCGCCCACTCTCGTCGATGGCGACTGCATCGGCGACACCCGCGGTTAGCGTCACGGTGCGATCTGCGAACATGGCGGCATAGACATGGAGTTCGGGCACGAGACGCGGCCGTAGTGCGACAACTTCCGGAAGTTGGAGCGCGCGCTGGATGACCTCTATCATCTCCCCGCTGCAGGGGCCAACGCTTGGGTCCTCGACATCAGGTAACCCGAGATGGCCGAGCAATTCGCGAGCACGCGTCCTGAGGGCGGCCCCATCCTCAGTCGATTCACCAGTCAGTACTTCTTCGATCAACTTGTGCAGCACTAGGCCGCGCTCGCGACCGCCCCGGACCACCCTCTCCGTGTCCGTGGTTGGCAGGCGTTCCTGGAGGGTGCGGGCTCCGACAAAGACCGCATCAGTCGTGTCGGCCGGGATCGCGGGTTCCTCGTGACGGCTAGGCTGGCGCCAGAGGATGCGACGCTCTGACCCTGCAATGGCCGCGGCTTCGTGCCTCCATGTCTGGAGATCCTGGACGTTTGCAACGCTGTCCGTTTTCTGGGGCAACGACCCATTGAAGCGGACCTTGTCAAAGGAAGATAGCGCTCCGATGTCGAGGTTGACGAGGCTAAGCCAATCGTTATCAACGCGCTCGGTTTGGCGTGGCAGCAGAAGAAGATCACGGGCACGCGTCAACGCTACGTACCACAGGCGCACACGCTCGCGGTGCAGCTCCTCGGACTCTTCCTGGCGAACGCTGTCGTAGTCAGGGCTGGCAAAGTCGAACACCTTGAAGTGCACGCTATCGTCACGACGGCGGTAGAGAAAACTCTGGTCCGACCATGGAACGGTTGTCGAGTTGATAGGGATCACAATCGGCCATTCAAGCCCCTTCGCCGAGTGGATGGTGATGATCGACACCGCCTCGGCCGCCGCGTCGGGCCGTCCTTCGGCTTGGGCATCGTCCTGCTTCCAACGTTCCCAGAGGACACGAGCAAACTCCGCGATGCCGCGGGCGGCATAAGCGCGCGCCATCTCCAGTAAGAGTTCAATATTCGCGAGCGTCCGCTCGGATCCACGTGGGTGTCGCGCCTTCAGGATCGGGCGAACCTGTAGTTCTTCCAACGCTTCGGCAAGCAGTTGATAGGGCGTGGTGCGCCGCGCCTTTCGCGCGAGGTTTTGCAGACGCTCGATCGTGCTCTTCAAGATCGGATGGCGAATGAGGGCAGGATCAGTCCAGATATATAGTGGCCGCGCTTTGTTGGTCGCCTGTTGCAGCGTCTGAATCTCGTCGGCGAGTTCCTCCTCAGTGAGTCCTACGAGAGGCCCCCGCAACACCGCGCCGAGCGCCAGCGTGTCGCGTCTGTCGGCGATCGCACGAACCACCGCGATCAGGTCCTGCACTTCCTGTCGGCGGAAGAAGCCCTTCCCTGCCTGTGTCGCAATTGGGATGTTGTGGGTCTCAAGCTCGCGCTCATAGATCCAAAGCTTGGTGCCAGTCGGGGCGAGCAGTGCGATGTCACTGGCGCGTGCTGGCCGGAAGGCCTCGACGTCCTTGTCCCAGACAGGATAGGCGCCGATGAGGTGGAGCAAGAGGTTGGCCACGACTCTCGCTTCCTCGCGGCGTACCAAGTCGACGACGAGCTTGCCGTGTGAGTTACGGTGCCGCTCGTCAAGCGCAATCTCGAAGGCGGCGACACTCGGTTCATGGCCGTGAACTCGAACGGCGCTGAGTGCGGTGAAGCCGGGCTGCCCTGTCGATTCGTCAAGCGCAGTGGCGAAATGGCTATTGACAAAGTCCAGGATCGGGTTCTGCGACCGGAAATTCGCCGAGGTTGTGAGGACTGCCGTTGGATCGTGCGCCACGAGCGCTCCCTTGGCGACCAGGTAAGTCTCGACATCGGCCCCGCGAAAGCGGTAGATGGCCTGTTTGGGGTCGCCCACGAGAAAGAGGGCACCTGGGCGGATGGTGCGCTCCTGCCACGGCAGCGCCACATCCCCCTCGCCGGCAAGACGCCAGAGGATCTCGGCCTGCAAGGGGTCGGTATCTTGAAACTCATCGATCAAGATGCGTGGATAGCGCGCGGACAGGGCTCGACGTACGGATTCGTTCGCCTTGAGCAGATCGCGGGCGTGATGCAGCAAATCGTCGAAGTCCAGCAGCGCGGCTTGTTGCTTGTAGTCGCGGTAGAGTGCCTTGAGGGCATCGAACTCGGTGACGAATCGCTGAAAGGCGAGTCCACCAAGGTCACCGCAGAAGTGTTGATACGCGGCACTGCAGGTGTGATAGTGAGCCTCGCCGGCTGCGCTCAGTTGCTCGCCCTGGGCTGTGCTGCGCCCAGTCGCCCTGGCGACTTCCTTCCACTTGCCCTTACGCCCCCATCGCTTGAACGCGAGGTCGTTCTGCTTGCAGGCTTGGGGAGGCGTATGGAACAGAAGGTCGGCGATTCGCCGCCCGCTGAGTGGTCGCACCGCAGCCTCGCGCGCGTCGGCGACCACCCTCGCGAGGTCCTGTATCAGTTCGTCGGTAGTGGATTCTACCGCGCCGCAGCCGTTGTACCACGCGGCGAATCCGGTCACAGCATCCGCAAGCCGTGCGAAGCCCGTCACGTCCGTCGCTGCAGCGACCGCCTGCGCCGTACGATGATGCTTCAGGAACTGTGCGGTCTTGTTGATGAGGTCGAGTGTCTCGTCAGACGCTCTGACGAGCAACTCGGCGAAGAAGTCATCCTCACCGCCGGCACCTACCATGGGTGGGATACGCCCGAGACCTTCAGCACCGCGGTCGCGGCCGAAGCGAGCCGAAAGCCAAGCCTCCATGAGATCCTGATAGGCAAGCTCGGCCGCAGGCGGATCGACGATCGCAGCTCCCGGATCGATGCGAGCCTCAACAGGATATGGCTTCACCAACTGTTGACAGAAGCCATGAATGGTCGTGCACGTAAGCTCGTCAAGAGCCCGTTCCCCGTCCTCGAGGTTCTTCCGTTGAACTTTTGTGATGCCATGAGGCAGCGCATCCCCGAGGTCAACCGGTATTCGGCCATCGAGCAGTTCCCGCACAAAGCGTTCAATACGCTCGAGGAGTTCGGAGGCCGCCGCCTCGGTGAAAGTGATAGCAACAATGTCCTTCGGATGAATGGCCGCGGCCAGAAGAAGTGCGACACGGCCCGCCAGGAGCGCAGTTTTCCCGCTGCCTGCTCCGGCCTCTACAAGGAAGGTTCGGTCATGATCGGTCAGCGCCGTGAGGCGTGCCGGGGCATCAGGGAGCGGCGCGGTTGAGGATACCTGCAGCATCTTAGGGCTCCGCCCACAGCGGCACGAGAAGAACAAGCTCCTGCTCCACAAGCGGAGTCTTCGTCTCGAGATAGCTCTCCGTGGCACCGCCCGGCAACGCCAAGGCGAGGTCATACCACGTTTCCCTGGCGGCCGGGCCAGGCAGGGTCTTCCCGGTGACGAAGTAGGCGGATGCGGCCGAGAGATAGTCTGTCAGCTTTTTAAGCGTTGCCTCCGGCTGATCGAGGGGCAGGATCTGACCTTCCTTTCGAGGATAGAGGAGCCGTGCTTCGACGTCAGGGTGAGCGGCGATGAGCGCTTTGACCGCGTACGCATACAGGCAGCGTTGGAGTTCGCTGCCGCCTTTGAGTTGAGGCGGTTTTCCAAGCTTGCCAGACTTGTAGTCCGTGACACGTGCACGGCGGCGGTCGCCGGAGAGATCGAGTCGATCGATCGAACCGCCAATCCGAATGTTGGTACCTGGGATGGCGACGGGCGTCACAGGATCCCACGGTAACGCCAGACGGGCTTCTTCAGTGAGGACCTCGGTCCGCCGGTCACCACCGAACGGAACCTCAGCCCAGCTACGCTGTTCCGCAAGCGGCTCTTCCCGGTACGAGAGTGCGACCTTGGTCAACTCCGTAGCCTCGCTTTGCTTGTGGTGCCAGACGACTGGCGGCGGTATTGGCTGTGTGTCGTCCCAGCGGGCGACCACTTGGTCGCCGGCTGCCACACTGGCTTGCACGATCTCGTCGATGGTCGCAGTCGCAAGACCGCCCGGCCTGGCACGCTCAAGTAGCGTCACGGCTTCCTCGAGGATCTCGTGGAGGAGATTGCCGAAGGCCAGAGGATCGAGGGTGAGCGGCTCGTCGGTCTCCGTGGGCTCCGACCATCCGAAGCCATAGGTCCAGAGATACCCGAGCGGATCGCGTAGGAGCTTGACCAACGAGGAGGCGGATTGACGCCGATCGAGCGCCTGCAGAAGCAGTGGATGGTTGGCTCGTATGAGTCCGTCGTGGGGAGTCATCGCCTCGCGGTGCCAATCGATCCAGGTAGATCGGGTCGACAGCGCGAGTGGTTGTGCCGCAAACTCGGAGTCCCGTGCGAATAGCCGATCCGTCGCACTGGCCGCGTGCTCAGGCTCACGACTCAGTGCACGATAAACCTCCGTCACTGCGCGTGGATAGAGCGGCGACGTACCGTTGATTCGTCCTTCGCTGTCCCGTCGTGCTCTGGAGCACACAAGTGCCTGGCCAGTCATGTGGCAAATGGTCTGAAAATCCCGCCGATCGGCTTGGTGGACGGGGAGCGGATCGAGGCGCGTGGCAGAGATGACATGGTCGGGCAGCAGCGGATCCTCGCTCGCACGCCGTGGCCAGGACCGTGACGTGAGGCCAACAAGCCACGTGAATGGCCGGCTTATGGCCGCAACCGCCGATGCCGGAGCCCAGAGTATCGCCGCTTCGGGTTCCAGACCGTCGTCAACTCGGAGGCCGCCGAGCGTGACATCGAGGGCGGCCGCCGGCCCTTCGGCGAGGACTTTTCGCCAGATGGCCAGCGCCTGTGCCCGCAGGAGCAGTTCACCGATCTCCGCCGCCGCATGGAGACCCTTGGCCAGAGTCTCGACGATCTGATTGAGTCGCGGTCGGTGATCTACACCGTCCGAGAAGCTCTCTGGCGTGAGCGCTGCGATCGCTCGCTGCCAGCGCGCACCGTCAAGCAAAGGTGCGTTTTCAGGCAGGGCTCGCCACCAGTCGCCAGGCAGCGCCGAAAACAGCGGATTCTGAGAGCGCAGGAGCCCAACGAGGCGGGTGAGGCGTGTTTGCGAGAATCCGCGGAGCAAGACTTCGGCGAGTGCCGCCGCGAGCTGGCCTGCAGAAGTAGTGAGCACCGCGCGGCCGTGCGCGAAGTGGATGGGTAGGTTGGCGGCTTCCCCGAGGGCCAACATGTGGTCGTCCCAGGCTTCGGGAGAGGCGGCGGCAATCGCGATCTCTTGGGGCGCGGCACCTTGGGTGAGATGCTGGCGCGCCCATCGGAGCGCTTCCATGACCTCGTGTCGGGGGCTCGCGCAAGAGACGGCGCTGATGGTCGGTGTTGCCGACGCTCGGACTTCTATCCGGACGGCAGTCGAATCGAGCCAGTTTGGAATATACCTTGCGTCGGCGATCCAGACGACATCGGTCGCACGGGTCATCGCGGAAAGCAACGGTCGCCAGACCGGCGACATCTCGGTATGCCCGCGGATTTCAATCCGGCCAAAGAGCGCCCGCGAATGGCGAACATGCCCCAACCCGGCCGCAACGAGATCGCGCGGCCGGAGTTGGTTCGCAGGCAGGTGTTTGATTACCTCTCTCTCGAGAGTGGCGAGGGAACCAAGACGCGCCACTGCTGTTTCATTACTTGCTGCAGCCATCTCTTCTGTGAGGTCCAGCCCCGCCGTCCAGGCCTGGGCTAACGTCGCGGCTGCGGCTCGTCGGAAACCCGGCAGCGTCTTGATCGCGTCGAGGTCACCCAGTGGCGCGACTAGCGCTGCTACCAATGCGAGGTTCAGTGCATCGTCATCAATCGATTCAAGGAAACCACCGGCTAGACGCGCAGCCAGTTGCTCCATGGTGCATAGTTGGAAGCCCTGTTGAGCATCGATTGCAGCCTGGGTCCGGTGGGTACGCCAAGCATTGCGATTATGGACGATGATCGTTTGGCGCAACATTCACCTCACATCGATGTGGGGTCGATCCGACGTCCCGCCGTCCTTAGTAGCACTTCGGTTTAGAGTCCGACTGTGACTGTAATTCATCTGCGCGACGAGCGTATCAGCGAGATGCACCAGAGAGCTGACCTGCCTGGCGATTTTCGGACCAGCTGACGCTTGAGAGAATGGCGTCCTCCCGGCAAGGAGGAGCCATGAAGAAGACCCGGTTTACGGACGAGCACATGGTCACGATCTTGCGGGAGGCCGCCCGGCGGCCGCTGCCGGAGGTCGCCAAGCGGCACGGTGTGAGCGCGCAGACGATCTACAGCTGGCGCAAACACTTCGGGACGCTGGAACCGGCCGACGTGAAGCGCCTGCGCCAGCTCGAGCAGGAGAACGGTCGGCTGAAGAAGATGGTGGCCGATCGGGATCTCGAGGTCGACGTGCTCAAGGAGATCACGCGAAAAACGTGGTAGGCGCACGTGTGCGCCGGCAGCAGGTCGCGGCTGCACGCCGACGCGGGCGGTCGAGCCGCCGCGCGTGCGCCGTGTTATCCGTCGCGCGGTCGACGCTCGGCTACCAGGCGCGGCTCCAGGGCGTTGTTGCATGAAGACTTGCTGCGGGTGGGGTGGTTTGGCCCGTGCTTTTCGTGACGCTTCGCAGGAGCCACACTACAGGGATGCAGTCGAAGGTTCATCCCACGTATAAGACGAAGTATCGCGTTGCGAACTGGGCGGCCTACAACCAGGCCCTCGTTCGACGTGGCGATGTGACGGTGTGGTTGTTGCATGAAGACCCTGCGGGGGTGGGGCGGTTTGGCTCGCACTTCTCTGGACCCTCCGCAGGAGCCACACTACCGGGATGCAGTCGAAGGTCCATCCCACGTATAAGACGAAGTACCGCGTTGCGAACTGGCTGGCCTACAACCGAGCCCTCGTTCGACGCGGCGATGTGAGGCGTTGTTGCATGAAGACCGATTCGTGCAACAACGCCGCCCCGTGGCAGGACATCCTCGACCTTGCCTACTACTCCGGCTGGCGCAAGAACGAGATCCTCGGCCTCACCTGGGACGAACTTGACGAGGCCGGCGGCGTCATCCGGCTCTCGCCCGCCCGCTCGAAGACGTTGGTAGGGCGGATTCTCCCCATGTCGCAACCGATTGCCGAGGCCCTGGCGCGGCGACGGGCGCGCCGCGACCCCGACAGCCCGCTGGTCTTCCACCGCGACGGCATCCCCATCCGCCGCTGGCGTACCGCGTGGCGCACGGCCTGTCAGGCGGCCGGCGTGCCGACCCGCTTCCTTCACGACTGCCGCCGCACCGCCGCCCGCAACCTGATCCGCGCCAGCGTCCCCGAGCGGGTCGCCATGCTCCTGACCGGCCACAAGACCCGCGCCATCTTCGACCGCTACAACATCATCAACGAACAGGAACTGCTCGAGGCCGGCGACCAGCTCGTTGAGTATCTGGCGCAGCACGCACAGACGACGCCCCGCGGGCGGGCGCACCCGGCCAGACCGCGCACCGCCCCGCCCCTCCGCCTCGTGCGACGCACCACCGCGTAAGGGCGCCACCCAGGGGTGGCACACCCGACGGCGTGAGACGCGGGCATCCGCGGGGACGGACCGGAGACGAGGCCGGCAACCGGGCCGTGTCGCGGTCGACTTGTCTCACGACGTCCGGGGCGCCGGATCGGCGTGACCTGCCGGGTGGCGAGGGCCACGTCCGGCGGTGTGTGCCCGGGAAACGGGTGCTAAGCGGCCGCTTCGCACCCGCTTATTCGGCGACCGATGCGGCGGGCCGCGCGGTGATGCCGTGACTGGACGGCTGTCCGGCCGAGGAAGTCTTGATACGAGCCGACAGCGTCCACTAGTACCTCGTCGCAGTGAATTTGACCGGTTCACTTTCAGGCCTCCCCCTCTTGACCGTGGGCCCAGGCAATCGATCAAAACCACTGCGCCGGGGTACTAGGGCCGACCCTGGAGGGCCTCATCGACGCCTACCTCCATTCCGCGCCTGCGGTAACCCGGCACATACTCCCTGTGTGATAGAAATGGGGCGTCCATGGCCCTATCGTCCTATCGCTTCGTCGTCTTGGGCGCGCCACGCCGCATGACTGACGCGATGACTCACATCCGAATCCTATGAATATCGTCCTCTCCTTCAGCGCGCTGTGCATCCTGCTGGTGGTCGGCAAGCTTCTGCGCGTCGAGATCCGCCTGTTTCAGAAGCTCTACCTGCCGGCCTCGGTGATCGGCGGCCTGCTCGGGCTGGTGCTCGTGCAGACCATCGGTGACTCCCTGCCCGCAGCGACGATGGCGGGGTGGAATCAGTTGCCGGGATTTCTCATCAACATCGTTTTCTCGGCCCTCTTCCTGGGCGTGTTCATTCCGCCGATCAGACGCATCTGGGGGATCGCCGGGCCGCAGTTGGCGTACGGCCAGATCGTCGCCTGGGGCCAGTACGTCGTCGGCCTCGGGGTGGCGATCGTGTTGCTGACGCCGGTATTTGGCGTCCCGGGGGCCATCGGCACCATCATTCCGGTCGGCTTCGAGGGAGGGCACGGCACGGCCGCTGGCCTGGAACCGGTCTTCGATGCCTATGCCTGGCCCGAGGGCAGGGATCTGGCCCTCACCTCGGCGACCTGCGGTGTCCTATTCGCCATCATCGTCGGGATGGCGCTCGTCAACTGGGCGGCGCGCCGGGGCTACACCCGGCAGCTGAAGCGCATTGAGGACATGCCCGAGAGCAGTATCGTCGGCGTCTACGACCCAGCTGAGCGGCCGAGTGCCGGGAGCCAGACCGTGTCGGCGGCGTCAATCGACAGCCTCGGCTTCCATCTTGCCATCATCGGTCTCGGTGTCTTCATTGGCTATCTGATCCACGGCGGCCTGGTACGGGTCGAACTCCTGGTGCGACCGCCGAGCGCCGACGGCCGCGCCTTCTTCGACACTTTCCCCCTCTTTCCACTGTGCATGATCGGTGGCTTGGCGGTGCAGCTCTTCTTCGCCAACTTCACCAAACGCAATCCGCTCGACCATCGCCTCATGCAGCGCCTCTCGGGCACCGCCATGGATTTCCTGGTGGTGGCCGCGATCTCGACCATCAACGTGGAGGTGGTGCTGGGAGGGCTCGTGCCCTTGGCGATCCTGGTCGCTGCCGGGGTGCTGTGGAACGTCTTCTGTGTGATGTGGTTGGCGCGCCGCCTCCTGCCAGCGGATTCGTGGTTCGAGCGCTCGATCGCCGAGATGGGGCAGTCAATGGGCGTCACTGCCACCGGGCTCTTGCTCTTGCGCGTCGTCGATCCCGAAGGCGACACCGATGCCACCTCGGCCTTCGGCTACAAGCAGCTCATGCACGAGCCGTTCATGGGCGGCGGGCTGTGGACCAGCGCCGCCATTCCGCTGGCGCTGGCCTACAATCCGGTGTTGGTCTTCGGCATCAGCGCCGGGGCGGTGGCACTCTGGCTGCTGGTCTGGGCGCTGCTCTTTCGCGGACGGCTCGGCCTCGGTTAATTGTGTCCCGCCTGCACTCCAATCGATCTGGGCTCGCCACGCGTAACACGATCGTCTCACACGTGCGTTTCTTGGTGCTCTGCAGTGACCATTTCGAGGATACGTTGCGGATGGCTCGATTGCTGGGGGATTCGGCCGGCTGGCGTCCGCCGCCCTGCGGGTGGGCTCGTCACGCCGGTGGAGGGCGTTGTTGCACGAATCGTCACTGGCCCGCACGATGCCAATCGACAAGATCCTCACCGGCCGATGCGATACGACACTGCTCGGCCGAGGGCGGTCATCCGATTGAGGATCTCACAGCCGATGACGGCCTCACTCCCCTGCCCAGCTGGACTCCGGGCGCGCAGGCCATCGCCGATGATGGACTTGTAGCGGAAGAACGTATTCTCCACCCGGCCCTGACGATGGTATCCTGACGCCTTCTTCCAACGGTGCCGTCCGAGCTGCTTTACCAACGTGATCGTCCGGTCCCGCGCGGGCGACCGCGGGCCGTGGGCAGAGACGTTCGCCGTCCTGGCCGGTGGGACGACGACCGTCGCACCCCGCGCCCCGGCGGTCTCGTAGACGGCGACCGTGTCATAGGCGGCGTCAGCGGTGACGCGCACGAGAGGGCCCTCGACGGCGGTGAGCAGATCGAGGGCGGTGGTCGCATCATCACCCGTCGCCTCGGTCAGCGTGTGGACACGGATCACGCCGGACTGATCGACGCCACGGTGGAGCTTCCGCCAGCCACGTCTGCCGCAGCCACCGTGTTTCGCGGCGGCCCACTCACCTGCTCCGACGATGGACAGCCCCGTGCTGTCGAGCACGAGATGGAGGCCCTCGCCGGACGGGACCGGTCGCAGACGGCGCCGCAGATGCTGACTGCGCCGGGAGAGCGTCGTATCGTCGGGGGCGGAGAGGTCGAGGCGCATCATCCCGAACAGGGCGTGCAGGAACCCTTCGGCCTGGCGCAGCGGGAGATGGTAGAGGAGCCGCAGGGTCAGGGCGGTCTCGATGGCGAGATCCGAGTACCGCCGCTGCCCGCCCCGCCGGCCGCTCCGGCGGGGTGTCCAGGCAGCGATCGCCTCCGAGGACAACCACACCGTCACATCGCCGCGTCGAACGAGGGCCTGATTGTAGGCCGGCCAGTTCGCAACGCGGTACTTCGTCTTGTACCGGGGATGGACCTTCGACTGCATCCCTGTAGTGTGGCTCCTGCGGAGGGTCCAGAGAAGTGCGGGCCACGCCGCCCCACCCGCGCAGCGTCTTCATGCAACAACGCCGCCGTGACCCAACAGGGGCCTGCCGCACTCACGACCCGTCACAGTCCTGTCCGCCCACCCGGGCCAGCCAGCGGACCGCAGCCCGAGGAGGCACCGGTGACCAACAGCGTGAGCAGCGAGTCCAAGGCGCAGCAGGTGATTGTCGGCGTCGACACCCATAAGTATGTCCATGTTGCGGTCGCGATCGACACGCGGGGGACCCGCCTCGGCGACCACGCGTTCGTGGCGAATGCGTGGGGCTATCGGGCCCTGATCAGGTGGGCAGACACGCACGGGCGGGTCGAGGCGTTCGGCGTCGAAGGCACCGGCAGCTATGGCGCCGGCCTCACCTGGGCGGTGCGCCGCGCAGGGCATCGTGTGGTGGAGGTGAATCGGGGTGACCGGCGCACGCGCCGCACGGCGGGCACGTCCGACACTATCGATGCCGAGGTCGCTGCCCGGTCCGTGCTGGCCGGTCAATCCACGGCGACCCCGAAGACTGCGGATGGCGTGGTCGAGATGATGCGCCAGCTGAAGATCGTGCGCGATACCGCGGTCAAGGCGCGCACCGCGGCGATGATCACGCTGAAGCCGCTTGTTGTACACGCGCCGCCTCAGCTGCGAGAAGCTCTCCAAGCGCGCACCGATCACCGGCGGCTCACGCGCTGCGCAGCACTCCGACCGGGCCCCCTCGACACGCCCGCCGCGTCCGTCAAGCACACGCTCCGTTCGATCGCTCGTCGCTGGTTCACCCTCGCCGAGGAAATCACCACGCACGACCGACACCTCACGCGACTCACGACCGAGACGTCGCCCTCCCTGTGCGAGAGCTTCGGGGTCGGCGCGAACACCGCCGCCGAGCTGGTGATCCTTTGCGGCGATAACCCCACCCGCATTCGCTCGGAAGCCGCCTTTGCGAAACTCTGCGGCGCGTGTCCGATCCCGGCCGCCTCGGGGAGGACCACTGGCCGGCACCGCTTGTATCGGGGCGGCCACCGCCAGGCCAACGCCGCCCTCTATCGAGCCGTCATCGTCCGCATGCGATTCCACCAACCAACCCGCGACTACGTCGCACGCCGCTCCGCCAATGGCCGGACCACGCGCGAGATCATTCGATGCCTCAAACGCTTCCTTGCTCGTGAACTCTACCAGCGCGTTATGACAGACTTCCGCATGCGCCAATACGGCATCGAGGCCGCCTGAACACGTGTCTTGACATAGAGGGGCGTCAGTGCCGGCTTCCGCACCCGGACGCCACTCGTGCCGCTGTGCGTGGCTTGTGAGGGCAGGGTGGGCCGGTGGTGTGCGGAGGCCGACGGAATCGCGCGCTGGGGGCCGGCTGTGGGCCCAGCGGCCCGCAGTGAGAGGCACGCACAATGAGGATGACACCCGCACTGCGCACACTGTTCGAGCGCTATCACCGCCGCGCGGGCAAACTCGCAACGCCGGACTTCCTGAAGCTGATCAAAGACGCCGCTGACAAGCAGACAAGATGGACAGCTGTGGCAGGCAGCCAAGACCTCGCTGATTTCATCGAGATGCTGCGGTGCTCGGTACGCGGGGAATACCAAGACCTTTCAAAAATGGCGATCGGCATCGTGGCGGGCACCCTGCTCTATGTCGTGGCGCCGTTGGATTTGCTGCCGGATCTCCTGCCTGGCGTGGGCTTTATCGATGATTTCGCCGTGATTGCCTTTGCTGTCAACGTGGTGCGGAAAGAGATTGAGCACTTTCGGCTCTGGCGCGGCCGGAAGACACGAGCCAGCGCCGATGCGGAATCCCATGCTGCGACGGCTGCCCCGTAGACAACCGGTGGAGGCACCGATGACGCACGTTCTCGAACGGGGCCTGTGGGTGGCTCAGGCAGACGAAACCAAGCCGGTCCAGTCGTACCCGCAGACCCCCTCGAACCCTCATCACCCGCTGTGGGTGACATTCCCTGATCGATCAGCGCCATTCCCTGTTCTGGCCTGCGCGTTTCCCTGTTCCCGCCTCGCCAAATTCCCTGTTCGTCCTGAACAGGGAAGTGGCTGCTAACCCTGTGCACCATCGGAGGTTATCAGGTTGGAAATGGCCCACATCGGCACCGAAAATGGCTCAATGCCCTGTTATTCCCTGTTTTCGGTCGTGCTCACCGCTCAGACATGGGGCCTTCTAAGCCGGGGGTCGCAGGTTCGAGCCCTGCCGGGCGCGCCATTTTCATAGATAATTCGCTGATTGTGCCCACTGCCTGGGCACCAGGGGCGAAGGTACAGGCGAAAAAAGTGACCGGTCACCTTCCAAGATTGGCTGACTGAAGTACGCCCCGCGCCACCATCGCGCTTCACGGCGGGCGGCGCGGATGGCATGGTGTGAACGTCGTGGAGCCCCGCACGCTACGTGAGTGCCGGATCGCATTGGGGAAATCGCAGGCGGCGTTTGCGGCCATGCTCGGTGTGTCCCCCGAGTCGTATCGGACGTGGGATGCCGGGCGGCGGGCGACGCCGCCGAAGATACGCGCACGAGCGCGTGCGTTGGCGACGCATCGCGATGATCGCGCGCTCCTTCCGTTACCCGTGCTCGTGCTGCTGATCGGGGTGCACGTCAAGACGCTGCGGGCGGCGGCGCGGGACGGCCGTCTGCCGGTGACCTATGACACGCGGACCACCTTTCGCCGCCTCCGGGCTCGCGCGACTCCCGCCGCGGCCAGGGCGTTTCGGCAGTCGTACTATGGGCGGACGGTCCGCCCCGATGATCGTCGCGCGCCATGGACCTGGGCCAGCGTTCCAGACGATTACGACGCGCAGATTCGTGCGGTTCGTCGCGCGCGAGGATTGAGCCAGGCGCAATTGGCCACCCTGGTGGGTGCGGCGCGGAAAGCCGTCGTCTACCAATGGGAGGCGCGGAAGCGCACGCCGTCGCCGCTGTTCTGGCAACGACTCGCCGCGCTTCTCGTGCCCGCGGTCGGCCCCTCAGCAACAGGCGCTCGACCTCAAGAGCACCTACGCTAGCGCCACGTGGTCTCCATCGCAAAGAAATGGTCAAAGACCTCGCGGCTGGGATGATTCGCGTCGTTGGTGTCCGGGCTGCGGATGTAGAAGTCGACCTGCTGCAGCGCGGGATTGACGGCCCCGGCCGCTGACGTGCGTCCCGCCAAGGGATACATCGTGGCCAGCGTGTCGCGATCGCGCATGCCCTGGGTCACCATGAAGTGGATCTGGTAGTCCTCGTAGAGCAGCTCGTCGTTGAGCGTGGCCGAGCCCGTTCCCCAGCCCGCGACATAGAGCAGGCTCTTCGGCCAGTTCATGTCACCACACCCGGCATCCCCGTGCTCGTAGATGAACGCGGCGATGCCGCCGTCCTGGGGCGTTGTTGCATGAAGACTCTGCGGTGGGGCGGTTTGGCCCGCATTTCTCGTGATCCTCCGCAGGAGCCACACTACGGGGATGAAGTCGAAGGTTCATCCCAGGTATAAGACAAAGTATCGCGTTGCGAATTGGGCGGCCTACAATCAGGCCCTCGTTCGACGCGGCGATGTGACGGTGTGGGTGTCCTCGGACGCGATCGCGGCCTGGACGCCCGGCCGGAGTGGCCGGCGGGGCGGGCAGCGGCGCTACTCGGATCTCGCCATCGAGACCGCCCTGACCCTGCGGCTCCTCTACCATCTCCCGCTGCGCCAGGCCGAAGGATTCCTGCACGCCCTGTTTGGGATGATGCGCCTCGACCTCTCCGCCCCCGACTATACGACGCTCTCCCGGCGCAGTCAGCATCTGAGGCGCCGTCTGCGACCGGTCCCGCCCGGCGAGGGCCTCCATCTCGTGCTCGACAGCACGGGTCTGTCCATCGTCGGGGCCGGTGAGTGGGCGGCCGCGAAACACGGTGGCCGCGGCCGGCGTGGCTGGAGGAAGCTCCACCTTGGCGTCGATCAGTCCGGCGTGATCCGTGTCCACACGTTGACCGAGGCGACGGGTGATGATGCGACCACCGCCCTCGATCTGCTCACTGCGGTCGAGGGCCCTTTCGTGCGCGTCACTGCTGACGCCGCCTATGACACGGTCGCCGTCTACGAAACGGCGGGGGCGCGGGGGGCGACAGTCGTCGTCCCACCGGCCAGGACGGCGAACGTATCTGGGCACGGCCCGCGGTCACCCGCGCGGGATCGGACGATCACGTTGGTGAAGACGCTCGGCCGGCGCCAGTGGCAGAAGGCGTCAGGGTACCATCGTCAGAGCCGGGTGGAGAACACGTTCTTCCGATACAAGTCCATCATCGGAGATGGCCTTCGCGCCCGGAACCCAGCCGGGCAGGGGAGTGAGGTCGTCCTCGGCTGTGAGATCCTCAATCGGATGACCGAGCTCGGCCGACCAGTGTCATATCGCATCGGCCAGTGAGGATCCTGTCGGTGGGCATCGTGCGGGCCAGTCACTATTCGTGCAACAACGCCGCGGTTCACCCAGCCAGCAGCCGTGAGTATGAGGAAGCGCAGAGCGTCGGGCATTCCCTGAGGCTACTGGGGAAGCAGCCACTCGCACCGACCTTGTTTCGCCGATTCGCCAACCTCGGCCGCTTTGTTGCACCATACGGGAGTGAGGTCGTCTTCGACTGTGAAATCCTCAATCGGATGACCGCCCTCGGCCGACCAATGTCGTATCGCATCGGCCGGTGAGGATCCTGTCGGTGGGCATCGTGCGGACCAGTGACGATTTGTGCAACAACGCCCCCAGAGGAGCCTCGCTAGCCATAGCCCTGCCTCCCGGCGTCGACGTCTTCCGTCAGCGGCACCGCTTCAAAAAGCGTTACCAACTGTGCGGCCACGATGGCTGCAAAGGCGTGAACGGACTGATGCTGTTCCGCGCCCTGTCGAAACTCGAGAGCCAGCACACCCACGCATCCGCTCGACGCGATCAACGGGACGACCACAGTCCCCGTCTGGTTTTCGCCGCCGTTGAGGACGGACGCTTCCGCGGTCCGAAACGCCGCCGCAGTCGCGTTCTCGGCGTGCGTGGGGACTGTGTAAAACTGCGCGAGCACCGCCTCCGAGTATCCGTGCGCAAACCAAAGTCTCAGCGCGCTCGTGCGCGAGTCCCACGACCACACGACCAGGCCGACTGCACCGAGAATTCTGGCCGTGTCTTCGAGGACCAGCGTGACCTCGCGCACATCCAGAACTCGACCGAGCCTGGTGCACAACTGTGCCGCCGCTGAAAGACTGATCTCCGAGCGCTCTCCCGCGTCCTCGGGAGGTGGATCGCGATCGGCCGAGACATGGGGCTCCGGCCGGACGGGTTCTGGGTCAGCCAGCCCATCATCTCGCGAGGTTGGAAGGCCGGACCCGGGCCCGCACGGGTCGCCTTCACCTTCGACCGGGTGACCAGTGCCGTCGCGTGCCGAAACGGACGGTTCTCGTCGAACGGACTCACCCTTCCCAGGGGCATCGCGACCTTCGGCCGGCACGGGCGCAAGAGCGGGTGCCCTGTGGGCACGCTGGAGAAAAATGGGAATAACGCTCAGGGTTGCTGTGACCGCACCACGACGTACGGCGGCGGGCTGCGTACGCACCGATTTAGCGTCCAGGTTCGGCCAGACCAGCGTGCCCGCAGGGAGCACTTCGACGGAGCCTGGATAGAGCTCCAGGAACTCTCGGACGATAACTTCGGGTTCCAGGCCAATGGCGCGCGCGTAGGCGCGAAGATAAGCGCGGCGGAAGATACCCTCTGGCCAGCGTGAAACGTCGTCACGCTCCAGCCCTTCCAGGAGCGACAGCTTGATCTTCGTTTCCGCCGCGATGTCGGAAAGGGCAACCTGCCGTTGTTCACGCTGCAATCGAAGTCGAGCACCTAGGCTTGAATCCATTGCACCTCTAGCGGATATGAGGGCGAACGCCAGTTTCGTGACTCCGACCGACGTCGGGACGACTCTTCACCCCGCGTAAAGCCCGACGCGGAGCCCGCGGCGGATCCACGGCGATCGGACGACGGACTCCGACTGCGGGTCGCGGCCTCGAACCACTGCCATGGACCGGATGATCCGGAACGTGATCGCGGGTTCACGAGACGCGCCCACGCTGGCCCCGCCGCCTGACGGGCAGCTCAAGCTGGACGGCCTCGGCGTCTGCCAAGTACGCTTCGGCTCGCTCCAGAAACCACTCCTTCAGCGTTCGGCCATCGCTCGCGAGCCTCGCATGTAGCCGGTGCTTGAGCGCGGGATCAATTTCCAGGACGATGCGTCCGCTCTTGCTCCGCATCCAGCGCGCAATGTAACACGTATGACATAATATGTGTCAGATCGAAAACCCCCGGAATCGAGTGTCGCCGGGGTATTCAAGTTAGCGACTGCCGTCGCGGTGGTTGACGGCGTTGTTGCATGAATACCCTGTGGGGGTGGGGTCGCGCGTCGTGGGCCGGCTGTGGCCCTGACGTGAGGCGGGGCGGGCAGACGCTGATCATGGGATATTCGGCCGATAAGAGCCCGCTAATCGGCCATTTAGCGGGCCCCCTCCGGCGGCTGGAGCCACTGGGAGCACAGCGTCAGGAGAAGTGCGGGCCAAACCGCCCCACCCCCACAGGGTATTCATGCAACAACGCCCTGTGTGGCCCCGGTGGCGTGCGAGCGGTGATCGCGGAGAATCTTCTGCTCAAGCAGCAGCTGATCGTCTTGCGCCGTCCTCGCCAGCGAGCGCCACGCCTGACAGCGAGTGACCGGCTGCTGTTCGGCTTCGGGGCACTCTTCCTCAGCCCAGGACGAATCCGAAAGGTCGCCATCGGCGTACGCCCCTCGACGCTCCTGGCGTTGCATCAGGCGTTGGTGCGCCGCAAGTACCGCCGACTGTTCTCATCGAGCGAGTGCCCGAAGAAGCCCGGACCGAAGGGGCCGAGCGAAGCACTCATCCAGGCCATCGTCGAGCTCAAGTCACGTAATCCTCGGTTCGGCTGTCCACGGATTGCGCGCATCATCTCGCGAACGTTCGGGGCCAACATCGATAAGAACGTCGTGTGCCGCGTGCTGTCGAAACACTACCGCCCCACCCCGGGTGGAACCGGGCCCTCGTGGTTGTCGTTCATCGGACACACGACAGACAGTCTGTGGAGTGTGGACCTCTTTCGATGCGAGTCCATCGTGCTCCGGAGCTACTGGGTGCTCGTGGTCATGGATCAATTCACGCGTCGCCTCGTCGGCGTCGGCGTGCACCGCGGTCCGGTCAATGGCGCCGACCGCTGCCGCATGTTCAACGCCGCCATTCATGGTCGGGGCACCCCGCGACACCTCAGCACCGATCATGATCCGCTGTTCGAGGCGCACCGTTGGACGGCGAACCTGCGGATTCTGGAGATCGACGAAATCAAGACCGTGCCTCATGTGCCCCGGTCACACCCCTTCGTGGAGCGCCTGATCGGCACGACGCGGCGAGAATTTCTCGACCATGTGCTGTTCTGGAATGCCCGTGATCTTGAACGGAAACTTGCCGACTTCCAGACCTACTACAACGAGGTGCGCAGCCACGCGTCGTTGAAGGGCCACACACCGTTGACCTTCGCCGGCGGCCACACGGTGGCCCGTGCCGAACTGAACAATGTCCGTTGGGTCTCCCACTGCCGGGACTTGGTCCAGCTCCCAGTGGCGGCCTGACAACGAATTCGAGACGGACAGGGGTCGCCATCGGGCGGCCGACGGTGATCGCGCGCGACTTGCGAGAAGGCACGCTGGTTCCCCTGTTCGACCGGCACAACGAGGTGCGCACCAGTTGCTGCCTGATCACGACCTCCGTCGCACGGCGCAAGCCGGAGGTCCAGGCGTTCCGGGCATGGGTCCGGCAGATGGCCGCCAACGAGCGCCTGGACCTCGCTTCCAGCCAGTGACCCGCTGGCCCGCTCCATGACCTGCGTGCACGACGATTTCCAGGGCTGTGCACATCCACCCAACCATCAGTGAGCTGATTTCGCCTATGCTTCAGGGGTCTGAAGCCGCTCGACTGAACGCCTGGACGTGCGGCCGATGGAGAAACGCTTCCGGCCGGTGAAGCCCAGCGGGCTATTGGGATCACGGCGCGCCAACGCCGCGACCAATCGCTAATCGGCCGCTAATTGGGCGTTAATCGGTCGTTTCCTGGCTGCGAAGGCGCACGCGAGCGCTTCCCTCGGTTCACTACGGCGCGCGCTCGCCTCGCATGACGATGACCGCGAGGGCGACCGCGACGAGGCCGATGAGACAGGAATAGATGAAGAACGCCGCGTAGCCCGATCCGAGCGCCGTCGGGCTCACGCCAGACTTTTCGAACGCGTCCGCAAAGCTCTCGGACGGCAGATTCACGAATAGCGGGTTCAGCACGCTGACTGCCCCCCCAGACTCAGCGCCACGGGCTGCGGCCTCGACGATGCGGCCGGATTGAGAGGCGAGGATCTTCCCGGGTAGCGCGTACAGGGACGAGAAGAGGGCGTATTGCGTGGCGGTGAAGCCAACCGCAGTCAGGCTGGACATGTAGGCAATCAGGCACGTACCGGCAAAGCCGCTGAGCACGTTCTCCACGCCGATGGCCACGAACAGGGCGCCGAGGGCGTGGCCCTGCGTTGCCAGCCACACGAATATCAGGTTGCTGAGCGGGCCGCCGAGTGCGCCGACGAGCAGCGACCGCAGGAGGCCAAAGCGCGCGATGGCATACCCGCCTGCGAACACGCCTGTCATCAACGCCACCACACCAAACACCTTGCGGACCTCGGCCACCTCGGTCAGCGTGAATCCCAGATCGAGAAAAAAGGGGTTCATGATGTTCAGCAGGAAGTCGCTGAGCCGATAGAGACAGATGAGCGCCAGGATGGGGCCGGCCCTCCGGCCGTAGCGGGCAAAGAAGTTGCCGAGCGGTTCGCCCAGCGCGCTCGCCAGATACACGCTTGGCCGCGTGCGGGTCCCCGGAATCGGACAGACCGCGACGACGATCACGCCGAAGCCGAGAAGCACGGCAAGCATCTGCACCCAGATCCCGGCGGGAGCCTGCCACGCGGCGAGGAGCCGTTCACCCACGCCGGCCATCCCCACTCGCCCCACGACATCGGCCAGAACGGACGCGTTGGCGGCCAGGCCAGAACCGAGAATCAGCGCGCCGCCGCCGAGCATCCCGAGGCGCACGGTCCACTCGAGTCCGTCGCGCACCGGCGCGTACGGCAGGCCTTCTACACGCGTCTGGCGAATCGTGTGTTGGGCTTCTGGCGGGGCTCCGAGCGTGGCGAGAACGCCAAGCCCCATCAGGCCTGCCATGACGCCGTACGACAGATTCCAGCCGTACGACTCAGCCAGCAGCAGTGGCACCGCGCCGGCGACAAGGGTGGCGACGCGATAGCCCCACTGGTATGCGGCTGCCAGCGCCCCCTGCCGGGACTCGTCAGCGACCTCGATGCGCCAGGCATCGATGGCGATGTCTTGAGTGGCCGAGCAAAAGCCGACGAGCACGGCCAGCACCGCCATCAGTCCAAGCTGCTCGACGGGGTCGCGGCCGGCCAGCAGGCCCAGGCCTCCGATGATGAGCGCCTGACAGGCGAGCATCCAGGAGCGCCGATGTCCGAGCCAGGTGGTGAGCCACGGCACGCGCGTGCGATCGATAAGGGGTGCCCAGAGGAACTTGAACGAGTACACGAGCGTTGCGAGGCTGAAGAACCCGATGACCTCGAGCGTCAGGCCCTCGTCACGCAGCCAGGCGGACAGCGTGTCGAAGATGAGCAGGAACGGCAGGCCGGCAGCGAAGCCGAGCGCCATCATCATCAGCGTTCGGCGCTCGGTGTACACCGCCAGCGCCTCGCGAGCACTGCGGGCCGCCCGGCTCGTTTGGAGCCGTTCGAATGGCACGGGCCGCAATACTACACAAATCCTGCGTCGATCAGCGCGGCGTGGGCCGGTTCAGGTCATTTCCCAGTCCCTGGGATGCGGCGGCGAAGCCGGCGATGCGGATGCGCTCCAAAAGTACCGCGACCAGTTGGATAAGCGCGCCTATCAGTTGAACGCTGCGAGCGCCAGGCTTACCAGAGAGATCCAGAAGGTCTGGGTTCCTGATGCTAAAAAGGCAGAAGCCGACCGCCTTCGTGTGAACGCCGAGCAACAGCCTCAATCACTGTGGATCGGGATCGGTGCGGGCTAGTTCCGATTCATGCAACAACGCCTTCATGCGGCCTACCGGCACAACCATCGGGTCACGGACGAGGAAGCGGTGGCCGCGCTTGGCAGCCTCGACGATCTGCACGCCATCACAGGACCGCCGGGAACCATCTGCTGCGCCGACACGAGCCGCTGTTTTTATTACGGCAGCCGCATCGCGGCACCTACCGAACGTCGCCTTGTGGTCTTGATGCGGTACATCACCCCATGGGCATTCATCATGCCGCCGGACTACTCACAGGCTGCACGGTTCCGTCGCCTCGGCGCAGCGGCGTCCGACCCGACGACGCGTGCCGTTCTTGGAGCCGCATGATGGCGTTGATGACTCGGAACTGACCGACAGCGGTCCCCGACCTGGCAGATCGTGCAGGCCGTTGCGCGTAGCGCCAGACTCGCAGGCGTGAGCGCTCGCTCGAAGCCTAGCGCCCGAAAGATGGTAGTCATTGAACAGCGCGTAGCGGCGCGGCCGTGGACGTTCCCGATCCGGGCCGGAACGTCCATCCTGCGGGATGGCGAGGTATTCCTTATCGGCGCGCTGAGCGGCGGCTGGCGCTAGAGGTCATTGCGGTCGATGACCGAAGCCGGCGTGCATGGCGGCCGGTCCCACGGCCGGATGTTATCGTTCCACGCAAGCAAGAATTACGTCGCCTCATCATGGGATGAGAGCCCGCAGGATGCGTCGTGGCACGAGGCACGGGAATGCTAACGGGTGCGAGACAGATGAGCAGCACACTGGCCGAGTATCTGAAGACGACAGACGTCGAAGCCACACTGATTCACTGTGATACGACGACGCCGACGGTTGAACGTGCCGCGGCAGCGTTGGGCGTGCCGGCGTCGGCCATCGTGAAGTCGATTGTGCTCGAGTACAAGCAGGCGCGGCCCGGGGTGTGCCTCGTCATCGTCCCGGGCGACCGTCGCGTGTCACGAGTCAAGGTGGCCGCGGCACTCGCAGTGGATCGATTACGGCTGGCGTCGGCCGAGGTCGTCAAGGAAGCGACTGGCTATTGGCCCGGCGGTGTGCCTCCCATCGGGCATCGTCAACCGTTGGAGGTCGTCATCGATCGCCGCGTGTTTGATCACGACGTCGTCTATGGCGGCGGCGGGGACGAGTGGCACATGGTGCGAATCAGGCCGCAAGTCATCCAGCGGCTGACCGCCGCGCGGGTCGCGGACGTGGTCGAAGACCCGGCTGCTGACGATGCGAGGGGTCGCACACGTGACCGGGCCCAGCATCGAGTGTGAACAGCAGTACTACGAGGCTCTTGATTTGGTGACCGAAGTCGGCTGTTGTCTACGGACCGGATCGCTTGGTTCGATGGGTCGTCGATGCTGCCCGCCCCCGTGGTTCACCCGCCAGCGACGTCGGGCGTTGTTGCATGAAGACCCTGCGCGGGTGCGGTGGTTTGGCCCGCATTTCTCGTGATCCTCCCAAGGATCCACACTACAGGGATGAAGTCGAAGGTCCATCCCACGTATAAGACGAAGTACCGCGTTGCGAACTGGGCGGCCTACAATCAGGCCCTCGTTCGACGCGGCGATGTGACAGTGTGGTTGTCCTCGGAAGCGATCGCTGCCTGGACGCCCCGCCGGAGCGGCCGGCGGGGCGGGCAGCGGCGCTACTCGGATCTCGCCATCGAGACCGCCCTGACCCTGCGGCTCCTCTACCATCTCCCGCTGCGCCAGGCCGAAGGGTTTCTGCGCGCGCTGTTCGGGATGATGCGCCTCGACCTCTCCGCCCCCGACTATACGACGCTCTCCCGGCGCAGTCGGCATTTGAGGCGCCGCCTGCGACCGGTCCCGCCCGGCGAGGCCATCCATCTCGTGCTCGACAGCACGGGTTTGTCCATCGTTGGGGAAGGTGAGTGGGCCGCCGCGAAACACGGTGGCTGCGGCAGACGTGGCTGGCGGAAGCTCCACCTTGGCGTCGATCAGTCCGGCGTGATCCGTGTCCACACGCTGACCGAGGCGACGGGTGAGGATGCGACCACCGCCCTCGATCTGCTCACCGCCGTCGATGGCCCTCTCGTGCGCGTCACCGCTGATGCGGCCTATGACACGGTCGCCGTCTACGAGACCGCCGGGGCGCGGGGTGCGACGGTCGTCATCCCACCGGCCAGGACGGCGAACGTCTCTGCCCACGGCCCGCGGTCGCCCGCGAGGGATCGGACGATCACGTTGGTGAAGCAGCTTGGCCGGCGCCAGTGGAAGAAGGCGTCAGGGTACCATCGTCAGGGCCGGGTGGAGAACACGTTCTTTCGATACAAGTCCATCATCGGAGATGGCCTTCGCGCCCGGAGCCCAGCCGGGCAGGGGAGTGAGGTCGTCCTTGGCTGTGAGATCCTCAATCGGATGACCGCCCTCGGCCGACCAGTGTCATACCGCATCGGCCGGTGAGGATCCTGTCGGTGGGCATCGTGCGGGCCAGTGACGATTCGTGCAACAACGCCCCATCGCGTTGGCATGGCCGGCGCGCCGCAGCCAGGCGCCGTCGTCCAGCATGCCCACCCAGGCCGCGGCGAGGAAGCGCATCTTGGAGGTGACCTGTTAGAGGGGCTAAGCGGGGCCGCGGTCCGCCCCCCGCGGGCGGCGTCTCTCCCGCACCCGGGACAGGACCATGGGCACAGGACCGTTGAGCCACGTCACACGGCCAAACCGACCCGATCACGCCCGAATCATCGACGGCTCCAGCAGACCCCGACGTCTTCGCGTGGGACCAGGCTCCGCTCCGCTGAGGCTGCCTGGCTCCAGACGTTAGGCGCCACGCAACATTGCCTCAATCCTGGATTCAGCGAGAGAATTGGGAATTCGAGACGCACAGCCTCCGCCTGTCTCCGCTGAAGACCGGGCACCCGCTCGTGCGAGACGATCGTCTTCGCCATCGGTTTGAAGACGGCGTTACCGCTCAGGTGATCGGCGTGATGATGTGTGTTGATGATGGCGTCGATCTGGCGAGTCGAGCGCTGCTCGAGTCCCTGGAGGCAGACCTCGGCCATATCCGGGAACTGCGTATCGACGACAACGAACGCATCCGGCGTGATCGCCCAGCCGATGGTGCCGCCACAACCGAGAAACGTTCCGACACCGTTGCGCAGCTCTCTGAAGGTGCCGGTCGTGGCTGGCGCCTGGCCCAGCGCAGGCACTGATCGGAAAGCGCCGGCGAGGGCGAGCGACGAGGTCGTCAAGAACTCACGACGGTTCCACTTCATGGTCATGGCACAACTCCGTTCACGATTCGTTCGTCGTTCGACCTTCCAGGCCGTCCCCTCTCTTTCGGCACGCCAACCGTGGATCAGACCCGAGCCGTGTCACGAGATTGTACCGGACATTCTCGGCGCACGAACCACTCTGTTCGATCCCCCAGCTCGAGAGAATGGCCCCCCGGAAGGTGTCCAGGTGGCGATCGCCTCCGGTTCGATCCGTTCTGCCGTTGTTGCCGGGCAGGGGCGGGACCGCACGGGCCGGGACGACTTGCGGGCGGGGATGTGGAGCCCGCTGCAGGGGCTTCTCCGCCGTGAGCGAACGCAGGCCAAAAATCTGATAGACTCCACCCCAAATTTCATGCGAGGGTGCATCGCCTTTGCGAGTGTGCCCGAGACGGTGCCCCGCTGGTTCGGCCGCGGCCATGGTGTCCCAAGCCATCGGGCATGCAATCGAACCAATTGCTGGAGGGATCAAATGCGAACCATCGTGACCGTTATTGGCTTCACTCTGATGTTCTCGGCGTCCGCCTCGATGCAGCAAGCGGCGGACGATCACGGACCTGAGTCGGTCGACGCTCCGAATGCGCCCGCGAACGTGGATATCGCGACACACCTCACGGCCGCCGAAGTGAAGGCCGGGTTCCTTGAGATCGAAGAGGGAAATTCGAACCAGAACAACATCTTGGTGGAACGGGTCGGTGCCTATCGACTGGCGCTCGAGCACCGCAGACTGCCTCAGAGACCCGCCTCGCACGAGCAGGAAGCCGAAATCTGGGCCGTCATCGAAGGCACCGCGACCATCACGACGGGCGGTACCATCTCGGGTGCGGCCGCTCCCACCGCGGGCAGCGCCACGCAGGCGCCCGGCAACGTCTTCGGAAGGATGATCGTCGGTGGCACGGAGAACCGGATGGGACCAGGAGACTTCCTACTGATCCCGGAGAATGTTCCCCACGAGATTACCGCGGCCGCCGATACGCTCAAGTTTCTCGTCTTTGAATTCACACGACCTGCTACCCGCTAGCAGCCCGTGGTGGAAGTCCGCCTGCATTCGACGAACGATGCATCCTCGCGTCCTGCGTTGTTCCTCCTGCAAGCAGCAGGGGTACTCTCAAGCCGTCTCGCCTTGTCCGCGAGGCGCCTCGCTCGTCTCGGTGCGAACACCGGACTTTAACCACGGGCTGCTAGGGAACCCGGAAGATTGGATCGAGCCGCGTCTGGGATGGATCAGGATTAACTCTAGTTTCCTGAGTTGATTAGGAGTTAATGCGGGCAGTCGGGTAGCTGCCGACATCCAACTAGTTGAACTTGCACATAGCTAGACTTGGCGATTCGTTAACGAACTGTTGTCTGGTACGCATCTTGAGAAGAAGAAACTGGATCATTGATGCTCGCATAACGTTGGGCCCCTATTCGGGCGGGCGACCAAAGCACAGCTCGCGGTGCCCCAATTGCCTGAACCCGATTTGCTTTTGAGCATGAGGCCAGAAGGAGCTTGAGGATGAGAAGGATTGCAGCGTGGATGTTCGTGGGGGCGGTGTTGGCGTGGCCCGGTTCTCTGTACGCGCAGGAAGCGTCGCTGATCGGCACGCTGACCGACAGCACGGGCGGCGTCTTGCCAGGGGTCACCGTGGTCGCGCAGGAAGACTCGACCGGCAACGTGTTCTTGGGCGTGACCGACGGGACCGGGTCTTATCGCGTCCTGGTGCGCATCGGGACCTATACGTTGACCGCGGAGCTGTCCGGCTTTACGACCGTGGTGCAAACCGGCGTGACGGTGCTCGTGGGACAGCAGGCGGTCGTGGACATGGTGATGGCGCCCTCGGCAATCCAGGAGACGGTGACGGTCACCGGCGAGGCGCCGCTCTTGGACACAACGCAGTCCAACCTGGGTGGCAACATCGATCCGCGGCAGATGCAGGACTTGCCCCTCCTTGGCCGGAACTGGGTCTCCCTGGCCACGCTGGCGCCGGGCAATCGCAGCAACGGCGTGTCCGAGAACGGAGCTCCGGTGGAGGGTACCAGCCGCCGCGATTTTCAGATCAATGTCGACGGGCAGCAGGTGACGAGCAACCTCACGGGGAGCACGGCCCAGCCCCGCATCAGCCGTGACGCGATTGCGGAGTTCGAGTTCGTGTCCAGCCGGTTCGACGCGACGCAAGGGCGCTCGAGCGGGGTGCAGGTGAACGCCGTCACCAAGTCGGGTACGAACACGTTCGCGGGGACGGCGTCCGGCTACTTCCGGCATGATAGCCTCAACGCAGCCGACCCGATCTCGGGGGACGTATTGCCGTATCAGCAGCAGCAGTTCGCCGGCACCTATGGCGGGCCGCTCGTCACGGACCGAGCGCACTTCTTCGGGTACTACGAGTACGACCGCAACCCGGCCACGGTTGGCTTCAACACGCGGTATGAGAGCTTCAATTTTCCACTCACAAGCAACCGGCTGACGAACCTGGGGGGGATGCGGCTCGACTACCAGGTCTCGCCGCAGACGCGCTTCATGGTGAAGGGCACCATCTTCAGGACGGAGATTCCCTTTACAAATGCGGCCGGGGCCAACAACCATCCGGCCTCGATGTACGAAAACAAGACCAATATGGCGGGAACCACGGCGACGCTGACGCAGGTGCTGGGCGACAGCGCGGTCAACGAGGTGAAAGCGGGTTGGCAGAGCCTGTACTACACGAGAGAGAATTACACCAACTGGCCGGACCACCCGGCCGCCAGTCAGGGCATCACCACGGGGTCGCCGCGGATCAGCTTTGTCGGGTTTGCGATCTCCGGCAACGCGAACCAACCGCAGTATCTGGGCCATAACTACTACCCCATTCGCGATGACCTCACGTTCTCGTTCACTGCGAGCGGGCGCCACGACGTCAGAATGGGCGGCGAATACATCTACTACGACCATCGCATGCAGAACGTGCGCAACGGGATGGGGGTGATCGACGCGCGGCGCGGGCGGGCTCCGTCCAACCTCGAGGAGCTGTTCCCGGTTTGGGACGAGCCGGCGACCTGGAACCTGGACGGCATCTCGCACCTCGTGCGGCGGTACACGATCGGCATCGGCGAGTTCGAGTACGACCAGGTGCGACATGTGGCGGCCGGCTGGTTCCAAGACGACTGGTCGGTGTCGGACCGCCTGACGCTGAACCTGGGGGTTCGATGGGACTCGGCGATCGGGGTGTTCGCCAACGAGCAGGCCATCGAGCCCTGGTTGCAGGCGAATCGGCCCGGCGAGACGTTCAATCTTGCGCCGCGTCTCGGCTTTGCCTACAGTGCCGACGATCAGACGGTGCTGCGCGGTGGCGGGGGGATCTACTACGGTGAGGTCCTGAACAACATCTCGTCATTCACCAAGTCCTACGGCAACACGGTCCAGGTTCAGCTGGAGAACGACGGCCGGCCCGACTTCGCGTCGAACCCGTTCAACGGGCCGATCCCAACCTTCGACCAGGCGAGGCAGCTGCTCTGCACCGTCAATGACGTGCCCGGATGCCTGCGGCCGTTTGGCACCACGCTGGCGCCGCCGCCGGACTATGCGCACATCCCGTACAGCTACCAAGGCTCCATCGGCGTGTCGCGGCAGATCGGCGACTCTGCGGCGTTCGACGTCGACTATGTCTACACCGGAGGTCGAAACGAGCGCTTCGGCCAGGGACACCAACCGCAGTTCAACATGAATACCACCTTCAACCCATCCACGGGGGTCAACTATCCGTTCAGCGACATCAGCCGGCGGGCCAATCCCCAGTGGGCGGTCGTGCAGTGGGAGGTCTTCAATCGGCGGTCGAACTATCACGCCCTGCAAACGGGCCTGCAGAAGCGGTTCAGTAACCGCTGGCAGGGGTCGGTCACCTATACGATGGCGCGCCTCGAGGACTCTGATCCGTTGCCGATCAGCGGCTTCGAACAGGTGAACTTCGCGGTCCCAGGGGACCTGGGCGGGGAGTACGGAGTGGCGGAAACCAACCAGAAACACCGTGCGGTCTTCAACGGAATCCTTGACGTTGGCCGCGGCTTCCAGGTGACGGGACTGTACCAGTACGGCTCCGGCATCCATTACGACAACTACTACGGCGGCGACCCGCGCGATACGGGACGATCGAACAGCCGCCTGCGGCCGGACGGGACGATCGTGCCGCGCAACAGCTTGGTCGGCGACCCGATCCACCGCGTGGACCTTCGCCTGCAGCAGCGCATTCCGCTGGGGCCGCGCGTGTCGGCCACCGGCATGTTCGAGATCTTCAACCTGTTCAACCACGAGAACTATGGCAGGTACACCATTAACGAAAGCAACCGCCGGTACGCGCAGCCGCGGCGAGTCACAAACGCCGCCTATCTGCCGCGCATGATGCAACTGGGGTTCCGTCTGGAGTTCTGACGCGTCTGCTGCGTCACGTTGACTGACCAGGGGCCGAGCGGGCAATCCCGCTCGGCCCCCTTCTGTGTACAGAGGCGCCTCACGGAAACACCACGCTATGATTGAGGGGTCGTGACACGGCATGCGATGATCTCAACGATCGGGAGGAGCCGAGCCATGAAGGGACGCGCGCTCGTCGGCCTGTTCGCGCTTGCGTTCGGGGTCGCCGTGGTGAACACGCAGGCACCCGATCAGATACCGGACGAGGTCGTGCCATCGGCCACCGGCCCGGCCGTCGCGGCGGCGACGAACATTCCGTACGTCGACGCGAAGCCGATCCTGGATGCGCTCCGGGAAGAACTGTTGCCGGCCGAGCTGATATCGAAGACGCCGGCCGAGCGCGAGGGCGCCTGGCCCGCGTGGGTGTCGCGTCGCAATAGCGAGACGCGGGCGAGACTTCAGCACGCCGACGAAGACTCCACGCTCAACCATCTGCTGCTCGGCACCACGTTCACGACGCACCCGCGTGTCACCGATCTGGCCAGTTTGCGTGGGCCCGGTCCCAACCTCGAGATCGTCGAGCGCCGCCTCGACGACATGATTGGCGCCGTCGGTTCGTCTGGCGCCGACGACGAGCGGCTCCGCTTCGCGCGCGAGCTCTTCGCGCGCAAGGGCATCGATCCCGTGACGACAGAGGGGAGAGAACAAGCCAGGCAGTATCTGCTGGCGATCCTGGTGCGTGTGATCGCGGAGACGGAAGGCTTTGCCCGCGCCGCCGCGGCGATGAGCCAGCTCGACGATCCGATGGCCAAGCTCGCCCTGGATGCGACGTTATATCACGGCCGTGGACTCTCGTCGGATACGTCCATCGTCCCCAGCTTTGCAATCGAGAAGGCGCTCCAGCATCTCAGAGAGGCGGGCAGTCTCGGTGCCGGCTCAGTCCGACGGGTGGCCGTCGTTGGACCAGGCCTCGACGTCGTCGACAAGCGTGAAGGACACGATTTCTATCCTGTGCAGACGATTCAGCCGTTTGCGGTCGTCGATTCGCTGTTTCGATTCGGACTGGCCGTCCCAGACGAGCTGCGCGTCACGACGCTCGATATCAATCCCAGGGTCAACCGGCATCTGGAGGCGGCCGGTCAGCGGGCTCGTGGAGGCGGTGCCTACGTTGTGCAGCTGCCGCTCGGAGCGAACGAGCGCTGGCATGCGGAGCTCGTGAGTTATTGGGAACGGTTCGGAGGCCGCATCGGCGAAGCGACGCAGGCTGCGGCACCGACCCCGACGGATGGCGCCGTCCGGGTGCGTGCGATCCGGGTTCGTCCTGAAGTCGTGAGGTCAGTCGTCCCGCAGGATCTCAACATCGTGCTGCAGCGACTTGAGCCGTTGGCGCAGGACGACCGCTTCGACCTTATCATCGCGACGAACGTCCTCATTTACTATGACGTCTTCGAGCAGTCGCTTGCTGCCGCCAACGTGGCGAAGATGCTGCGGCCAGGAGGCGTCCTCCTCTCCAACAATCTCATCATCGAGCTCCCACGGTCGCCGATAAGACTCGTCAACCAGACCGACGTCGTCTACACCGAGTCGGCGATCGGCGATCGTATCTTCGGCTACGCGCTTCAGGACGACACGCGCGTGCCTGGCGGCCGTTAGGGCTCGCCGCCTCGTCGCACACCGGTGGCGGGTCAGCCACATTCTCTAGCGCAGGCTTCTCAACGCTCGGAGCATCTGCTGTGCGGGCTCGTCGCCCCGGCTACCGCTGCTGATTGTTACTCGGTGGCGGGGCGCCCTGCGCGCCACCATTGCCTCCGCCGCCCACCGGTCTGCCGTCAGCGTTGTAACCCGGAACCGGAGCTTCACGGAGGCCGTGAATTTCATGGGTGTACATGTTCCGATACCGGACAGAACGCCCCTCCTTGTCGAGCCACCCGACGGACTGCGTGAAGATGCCGGGATAGGGGCGTTGTTTCGGCACTCTCCCTTCAGAGACGTACAGCCTCATTTCATGCATCGCAACGTAGACGAAGCTGCGAGATTGATCACTATTCACCATCTGAACCATGACTCCCGAAACAAGGTCCAGCTGGTTCCAGAACATATCCGCGATCTGCGCACCTCGCGTGAGGAAGGACCCGAGCGCATAGATGGGTGCCCCGCGCACATCGTGCTTCCAGTAGCCCACACCGGAGATGTTGGCGCCTCCGAGACATGTCTCCGCACTCGCAGGACACTGCTCGGCGCGTTCAATGCCCATCTGCTCGACGCCCGTGTAATCGATCACGCGAACCGAATAGCGCTCGTCGCCCCTCTCGACGGCATACACGCGCTCTGGCAATATGAAACCAGCCTGCGATTCCCACGTCGTCTCCGTCACAGTCGGTTGTCCCGGGAACAGGGCGTGGAAGCCATCCTGCACGTTCCGGTACTCGGTCCACTCCTCCTGAGCCGTGGCTGGCACCGACAGACAAACGCCCAGACCGACCGACACGAGAATCTTGTGCATCACGCTCCTCCGCCGGAATCATACGTGTACAGAGTCGCGGCCACAACTTGTTCGAGACAGTGCTTCTGGGTACGAATCCTAGCAGCCCGTTCGGGATTTGCGGTCTGTGATTCGAATCTCGGATCCCAATCATCGATCGAAAACGTTTTCGGTGCGCCCCGCAGCTGGCGACGTCTGGCCAACGGCCTTTCCAAGAAGCTGGAGAACCACGCGGCGGCCGTAGTGATTAACCTTGATGTGACAAAAAAGTCAGGCGACCTTCGGTAGTGCATCTCGGATGCGGGTGAAGACCTGCCGCGTGGCCGCGTTGTCCGTGAGCCGCAGTCGCAGGGCCCCACCGGGGCGGACGATCTGCGCGGCCCGATTGAAGAGCACAAAGCGGAGCGTCTGGATCGTCTGGAGCACCGGGAGCACGGTGCGCTTGCGGGTCGGCGCGCGGCGGGCGACGCCGGTCTCGATTTGGAAGTTCGTGAGCAGGTTGTGCGCGAGCACCACCAGGTGCTGCCACGCACTGTTGGCGGCGTAGGCCATCGTCGGCACGGTGTGGAAGACCAGCCCGGTCTTCAGTTGGGCGATCGTTTTCTCGTGGTTGCCGCGCCCGCAGGCAAACCGCCACAGGTTGGCGAGGGTGAAGTCGAGATTGCTCGTCACCGCCGAGTACTCATAGTGGCCATCGTTGGGGTCGAAGAGGTCCAATTGGTAGTGCTTTGTCGCCGGATGGCTGACGCGCTTGCGGTAGATGGCGACCCACACGGGCCGGCCCCAGGGCGTGGCCACCGCGGGGACGACGAAGCCGGTGATGTCCGGCGCGACCGGTCGCCAGGTCGGCTGCGCCCGGATGTACTGCTGCAGATCGAGCCAGCGATAGAAGGGCACCTTGATGGCGTACCCGGCGTCCCGCGCGCCGAGCCACTGCAGCACATCCTGCCGAAAAAAGGCGCCATCCATGCGAAACCGGACCGTGCCGCCGCGCGGCAGCAGGGTCGCCAACTGCGTCCCGAGGTCTCGCAAGAAAGGCAGGCCCGCTTTCCCGTCGTGGACGTTGCCCGACCGGTTCTTCACGCGCAGCACGTGGGTCGTCTCGGCCAGGTGCGCCATGATCGGGTAGTAACTCAGCACCTTCCGGTGATGCGGATTGAACCCCCGGAAGGCGCGCTCCACCTGCAGACCCGTCGACACCACCACCCCGTCGACATCGATCGTCCACGTCCGCACGCCCAGCGTCGCGAGCACGCGCGCGATCACCGCCGTGTTGATCGCCTGCAGGCACGCGACCGTCGTCATCGTGAAGCCCTGCAGCCAGCGACTCATCGTGCGCGCCGTCGGCACGACCTGCAGTGCGCAGAAGCGCTGAAACAGCGGATCGTCCTCGACGAAGGCGAGGTGCCGCAGCCGCCGGCCCCCGACGACCAGCAACCCGATTACCAGTCGCACCATCGCCGTCGCACCGAAGTCGCCCCACCCCGCCGACGCGGCACACGCCGCGCGGACCGTGGCATTGAAGCGGGTCGCTCGCAGGTACTGCCCGAACAACTCCAGCCCGGCATACGAGGTGAGCGCGGCGTCCGCAAATTCCAGTTGAAGATCCCCATTGACTCGTGCCCGCAAATCGGTTCTGCTTCGTCTCACGTCCGGTGGCCTTTCGTTGTTGGCGTGAAGGGTTGGTTGGCACCTCTCTTCAACCACAACGGAAGGCCTTTTTCAATTACAAAGCGGCGACACCATCTCAGTTTTTGTCACATCAGGGTTAATTACATACACTACAATTTCGGGCGGACTCACAAGACGCTCCGCATCACGCCAGCGATGCAGTCTCGCCTGACGGATCACGTTTGGGGTCTTGGTGAAATCGTCGGGCTGCTGTCAGTCCGAGCTACCTGAGCTAGCCGCCTGACGCTTGATCGCTACCACCTGTGCGCTCAACTTGACAATGCCCACCACAGTGCCCACAATCCGGCTAACCTAGGTGGGAAGATAGGGGACGATTTCGTGAGAAAGGCAATCGGTGCCGTAACTCGAAGACTGGTGGTCTGCGCCGCCGCCTGCTGCGTGGCAACCTTGGCCGCGGCTCAGGCGCCGGACCAACAAACCGGGACGATTCCACGCGCACTCGATGGCAAGCCCGATCTGTCGGGCTTTTGGCGGGTCATGAACAGCGCTTGGCTCGACATCCAGGACCACTCCGCTGCACTTGGCGTTCCGGCCGGCCAAGGGGTGGTGGAGGGCGGTGAGATCCCGTACCTACCCGCCGCTCTGGAAACGAAGGCGCAGAACTATACCGACCGCGAAACGGCCGATCCCGTAGCCAAGTGTTATTTGCCGGGCGTGCCGCGGATCACGTACATGCCGTTTCCGTTTCAGATCTTCCAGACGCCTGAGGAGATCGGCATGCTCTACGAGTACGGCCATGCGGTACGCGAGATCTATCTCGACTCTGAGCATCCCGAGGGTCCCATCGAGTGGTGGATGGGCGACTCGCGTGGTCACTGGGAAGGTGACACGCTAGTTGTCGATGTGATCCACTTCAATGACCAGACGTGGTTTGACCGGGCAGGAAACCATCACAGCAGCGCGCTTCACGTTGTAGAGCGCTACTCGTTTATTGGCCCTGACCACTTGAATTACGAGGCGACGATCGAAGATCCGAATGTGTTCAGCCAGCCCTGGACGATGAGCATGATTCTCTATCGCCAGAAGGAGCCGGACTTCCGACTCCTCGATTACGAATGCCACTCATTCGAACCCGTGAACCAAGAATGACTCCCATGGTCCGCACGGATATCCTAGCGTACTTGAGAACTATCGATCCTGGCGTGCTGGGACACCAAGCAGTGTTGACCCGCACGAACGAAGCGGTTTTCGATCTGTCCAGCTGTGTCAAGGAGGCTTAACGGCAATGAGGCAAAGGACTCTATTTACCACCATCCTGCTCTGGTCCGCACTCGCGGTACCCGCGGTTGTGCCGGCAAACGCCCAGGTTCGAATTGGCCTAACACTGCCACTGGATCCAGTAGCCGCGGAGGCGGTCCGACGGGAAGACCTACCGGCCCCGATGGTCGCAGGATGCCCTGGCGATCCGGTGTCTTTCTACCCGTGCGCCAAGGAAAAGATCAAGACCTTCAACCCACCGCGTACGCTCGACGGGAAGCCAAACTTTCAGGGCTTCTGGAACGCTGAGCGCCAAGCGTTCAACATCGAAGCGCATCCGGTGAGTTTGGCCTACCGGGGCGGGCCGACGCTCGTGATCGACCCGCCCGATGGTTTAGTACCGTATCAGCCATGGGCTGCAGCCAAACAACAGGAGCGCGCCGACAATACATTCGATCCGCCGTCTCTCGAGTTCATGGATCCGAACTCCCGGTGCTTCCTGCGTGGTGTTCCGCGGCAGATGTGGATCATGGCCTACAAGTTCATCCAGCCCCCGGGGTCGCCGTTCATCTTCTCGATGCACGAGCAGAACCACGCGTACCGGGTCATCGCCATGGAAGAGCGCCCAGCCGCCGGTCGCGGTGTCAAGACGTGGATGGGTGATTCGCGCGGGCGGTGGGAGGATGACACGCTGGTGATCGAAACGACCGGCCTGAATGGCCGACAATGGCTGGACAATCAGGGCAACTTCTATTCGGATCAGGTGCGCATCGTGGAACGACTGGCGTTCGTGGATGAGAATACGCTCCTCTGGGAAGCCAGACTCGAGGATCCAACCGTCTATACCCAGCCTTGGACGATGTCGTTTCCCATTCACCGGAACACGACTCCTGGATACGAGCTTCTTGAGTTTGCCTGCCACGAGGGGAACCAGTCGATTGAGTTGCAGCTGGCTACGCCGGTGAGGTGAAAGTGAAGGCTGCGGAGCCTTAGGGGGCTTGCTGAAGAACGATTACATCTAGGGGATCGACGGAACCCTGATCCCGTCACCCTGCTTCCTGAACGCCACCGACGAGCAGAGCAGGGTCTCCTGCGCGTTTCGGCATGGGCCGATACGCATCTGCCATCTCCTTTTTGCGCTGATCCAACAGCCCGTGGTGAACACTGCGCTTCAACCGCTTTGACCGCGTTCACATACTCGGAGATCGGCACACCGCGAGCCAGCGTGTTCGAGCCAAGCACCATCGTGACGGCCATGAAATCGACCCCGAACACGACGCGCTCCGCCGGAAAGTACGGCACCGTCAGGTCGGAGGCGTGGCCGGTGCGCCCAGGCTGAATCAGCTGAACGGTTCTTCCGCCCAGCGTGATCGTCCGACGTTCAGCGTCAGTCGATTCAGGCGGAACGACCGCCGCGTACCGCCTGGCCGTGGTGGTTTGGGCCCGAGCGAGGCAACGACGACCATTCAGTCTCTAGCTTCGTACTTCTTCGTCGAGTTCGTCCTCGGGTTGAACATCTCGAACGAGCCATCTTCCAGAGCGGACAGTTTCAGATAGTGTGCCTGTTCTCCGTTTCCGTGCTCGGCTAGATTGGCGATGTACTCGGCCGGCGGGTTCCCCGCTGGCCCTCCCGGGACGTTGAAGTGCATGAGCCAGAAGTCCTCGAAGCCGGGCAGTGCGCCGTAAGCGTTGACGGCATCGGGACCGGCCCCCTTGCGCGCACCGTTCGGGCCGACCGCAATGCGAGGCGCCATGGCGGCCAGGGCGCTGGAGCGCTCTCCTCCGTGGCCAGCCTGGTAGACGTCGATCTGTCCGACCTTGTTGTCCGGACACAGCAAGTCGAGTTCCTGGTTGTACGGCATGTCCCCGACGTTGAGGTACCTGAAGCTGCCGAACTGCACCAGCACTCCCATGGACTCGGAATTTTCAGGATTGCCGTCCCGGCGCCGCGTCAGCCCTTCGCAGTGCGGGTTCGGCTGGCCCGCTCGCGCCACGGGCCTGCCATTGGACGCCACCACCGAAACGCTCAACCCCTTGACAGCGATCGCATCGCCCGCCTTGACGACGAGATGCTGCCCCTTCGTGAACTCGGCCTCGTAGATTTCGGAGTATCGCCCGACCACTTGCCTCAACGGCTCGACGTTCTGCACGCTCGGACCATCGTCGACGAAGGTGCCGATCGGAATCCGTGCTGCCAGATTCTCGATCCCGCCCACGTGGTCGCCGTGAAAGTGGCTGGGCACGAACACGTCGATGCGGGACAGACCGGCAAGTGTAGCGACCGCGGCAATGCGCTCCGCATCGCGCCCGGCCTCCTTCTCCGGATTATTCGTGTCGAGTCCCGCGTAACCAGCATCGATCAGCAGCGATTCGCCTCCCGCCGGCACGAGCAGCGTCGCCTGTCCACCTTCCGTATCCACGAAGTAGATGTCGAGTGTATTGGCGGCCTGCGTGAAGACACCTACGGCCAGCGCGGCGGTGATGGCCACGATGAGATAAGGCAGTCGGAACATCTCGAGTTCTCCTGTTTCCCGACTCCTGCGAGCGTTGGCTGCAGCAGCGGGTTTGTCTGGTCAGCCTGGTTCGACCGGCAACGGCACAGGCCTCAACCCACTGCCCAGCGGTCGGTCACCGCATCCTCTTCCGGGCCTCCCTGCTCGCAAAGGGCAACCCCTGCGCATCATACTATCGTCCCGACGCAGCGGACACAGGTCGCCCGACAGTCCCCACCGTCTAGTGCACCGCCGTTGAGATAAGGTCAAACATGTGATCTAATGCGGGCGTGGCACACACACACCACGTCCGACTGACCACTCGACAACGGAAGAGGCTGACTGCCCTGGTCGCCCGCAGGACGGCGCCAGCGGGTTTGGTGCGCCGCGCCCGGGTCGTTCTCCTGAGTGCGGCCGGCGCCAGCGGGGTGGACATCGCCACGCGACTCGAACTGTCGTCGGAAGCCGTGTCGCGGATCCGACGACGCTTCGTGCGGGAGGGGGTGGCCGGGTTGCGGGACCGCCCAAAGGCCGGCCGCCACGACCACGCGGTCTCGGCCGACACGGTCGAGGCGCTCGTGCAGCTCGCGTTGTCGCCCCCGGCCGCAGGGCGCAGCCGGTGGACGACCCGTCTCCTGGGCGCCGCGGTGGGACGGACCAGTGGCTGCGTGTCCGATGTCCTGCGCGCCCACGGCGTCAAGCCGCACCTGACCCGTACCTACAAGGTGAGCCGCGATCCGGCCTTTGCGGCCAAGGCCACGGATGTCGTCGGGCTGTACCTCCACCCGCCGAAACACGCGATTGTGCTCAGTGTCGATGAGAAAACGTCCATCCAGGCCTTGCAACGGACCCAACCGCCCCTCCCCGTCCGCACGGGCCGTGCCGTGCGGCACACGCATGACTATCGGGACACGGGGTCGTCGACCTGTTCGCCGCCCTGGAGGTCGCGACCGGCCACGTGACCCACCGCGTCAGCCCCACCCATACAGCGGCCGACTTCCTTCGGTTCATGAAGAAGGTGGCCCGTACCTATCCGGGCCAACCCCTCCACGTGGTGCTCGACAACTCGTCCACGCACAACACCGACGACGTGCGCGCCTGGCTGGCCGACAACCCGCGGGTCCACTTCCACTACACGCCCACCAGCGCGTCCTGGCTGAACCAAATCGAAGGCTTCTTCGGCATCTTGACCAAACAGTCCCTCTCCGTCACGGACTTCGCCTCGAAGCAGGCGCTTCAGGAGCACCTCGTCGCGTACCTCCGCGCCTGGAACCTGAACCCGACGCCCTTCGAGTGGACCAAGCCGGCGCGAGCCCTGATCCGATCGCATAAGCGAATGCTTGATCGCATCTCAACGGCGGTGCACTAGTCGGCAACGTGGCTTGCCACACGCTGGACTCGCGCCGCCGGAGTACCGGAGGGTTTCGCTGACGGGGCAGCCACGTCCGGTGCTAGGCAGCGGCAGCTAACCTCTACCGGGACGTGCAAGAGGCCCAGAATTCGGAGGGGGACTGAATGCTTTGGGATGAACGACGGCGAGGCTTCAACAGCGGCCGCTCAGGAACTTCTCAGCGTCGTCTAGTGCACGCTGTTAGGCCACAGTGAGGTCACGACTTTCGGCTCGCGAGCGACGCTTAATCCGATCGGGTACGCCAAAGGGATCCTTGATCGTGAGGACCAGCCCTGGCAGCCCGTGGTGAATGTCCAGGGCTCTAGTACCCCGGCGCAGTGGTTTTGATCGATTGCCTGGGCCCACGGTCAAGAGGGGGAGGCCTGAAAGTGAACCGGTCAAATTCACTGCGACGAGGTACTAGCACATAGGAATCAACGCCACTAGAAAGAGGCGGCCGCCGGCTGACGCCGTTTCACAAACTCCTGATCGACGGACGGGCTATTCCGAGCCCCAACCGATCTCTTGTCCGACCAGCAGCGCCGTGTTCGCGCCACGCTTCGGCGTGTATTTCTGCACCCGACCCACATGGACGTCCGAGATGTACAGATTGCTCTCGCTGTCGACGCTGAACTGGTGCGGACCCCACATGGCGCCCGGATAGGAGCCGAACGTCCCCCACGAGTAGAGCAACTTCCCACGAGACCACACTTCATGATCTTGCTGTGATCGCCGTCGCTCACCCACAGACGCCAGGCTCGCCCTACTGCATCACGAACTCATCACCCGCGTTGAACTTCAGCACACGGGTGTTCTGGTAACCATCGCTGATGAAATAGGTTCCATCAGGCAACCATGCGATGTCGGTCACCCGGTTGAAACGGGCTGCGTCATCACCCGGAACCCGGAATTCCCTCAGCGTCATCACGAGTTCGCCCTCACGCGTGAACTTGTAGACCGAATGAGCTCCGTCATCGACGATCAACACGTGGCGTTCAGGATCGTAGAGACTGACCTTCACCCGGTGCGGGCGCACAAACACGTCGTTGTGCTGCTCCCAGGACTCGACCATCTCCCCTGCGCTACTAACGATCACCAGCGTGTGATCCCAACGCGGGTGCCGTGCCGGATCCCGCTGCGACGAATCGAATCCCGACGTGTTGCGGGTGGGGACGGGCGAGCCCTGGTTTTCCAGGACCGGTAGACAGCCGCGCTGGAAGACAAACACCCGATCGGAAGTCTCCGCGAAGACACCACCGACTGCGCCGCCTTGGTTGCCCTCGCCGCAGACATTCTCCGGCCAGTTCTCAACCACGTCGTAGGGACCTGATATATCGTTGCCGCCGAACCGTCCCGGCCGGAAATTCACCTGAACCTCGACCACAGACTGCTAAACTACGAGCGTACGCGCACACGGTTGAATGACGAAAGGAATCCCATGCGCCGCGATTCGCTTCTGCTACCGACCGCACTGATCTGTGCCGGTATTCTCGGCGCGAGCATCGTTGCCGCCCAGGAGCCGGGCGATGCGGTCCAGGAGCCCGCGGTCACGTTCCGGACCGAAGCCGACTTCGTCGAGGTCCATGCGATCGTGACCGACGGGAGCGGCGCGTTCGTCAGGGACCTGACCAGCGACGACTTCGAGATCTATGAGGACGGACGGTTGAGGGCGCCGACGGTGTTTTCTCTCGTCGACTTGCCCGTCGTACGGCCCTTCACGCCGGGAAACGCTGACGAGCCGATCGAACCTGACGTCCGCGCCACCGCCGGTGCGTTCGACGGGCGCCTGTACATCCTGCTGCTGGACGAACTGCACACCGTCGTCAGGCGCACGAATTATGTGCGCGAAGTCGCCAAGGGGTTCATCGACGAGTACCTGGGCGTGGGCGATCTCGGCGCCGTCATCTTCACGAGCGGACGCCAGGAGGCGGGGCAGGAGCTGACCGACAGCCGTCGGCTTCTGAAGGAGGCCATCGATCGTTTCCAGGGCCGGAAGCTGCCGTCGGCCGGTGCCGAGAAGCTGGCCCGCCACATCAGTGGACGGAACCAGTTCATCGGTGGCGAAGAACAGCAAAGAACGCCCGAAGGACTCCAGCAGGCCGAATCGATCCGCGACCCGTTCGATCAGGAGAGGGCGTTCAACGTTCGCCGTGCCCTGCAGTCGATCGAGACTCTTTCCAACTGGCTCGCGGACGTACAGGGCCGCCGGAAGGCGCTGCTATTTTTCAGCGAGGGCTTCGACTACGACATCTACCAGCCGTTCAACCGGGAGGGCTCGTTGCTGGTCCGCGAGACGAGGGAGGCGACCGCCGCCGCTCAACGTGCCAATGTCACCGTCTACGGCATCGATCCCCGAGGCCTGAGCGCTTTCGGCGGAATGATCGAGATCAATGGGACATCGTCGGATTACCCGCAACTCGACTTCGGGACGTTCCGAGGCCAGCTGAACGAGCTGCTGCTCGCCCAGGAGAGCCTGATGTCCCTGTCGGAGGAAACCGGCGGTCTGGCGATTGTGAATTCGGGCGACCTGGCGGGTGGGCTTGGCCGCATCGTACTCGACAACAGCCGGTACTACCTGCTCGGATACTACAGCGATTCGACCGAATGGTCTCGCGACCGCTTCATGAACATCGACGTCCGTGTGAAGCGGCCCGGTCTCGAGGTTCGTGCGCGCAAGGGATTCCTGCCGCCCGATACCGAGGCGATTGAACGCGCACGCGAGGCGGAGGTGGTGTCCGGCACGTCGCCGGCGTTGACCGCCGCCCTAGGCAAGCCCATACCAATAGGGGACCTCCCGCTCCGGGTCTTCGCCGCTCCCCTGCGAGGACGTGACGACAACGCGTCCGTGCTGGTGGCCCTCGAGATCGACGGACCGTCGCTCAAGTTCGAGGAGCGCGACGGCCGCTTCGCCGAGTCGATCGAGGTGTCGATCGTCGCGGTTGACGAACGCGTGCGGACACAGGGCGGAGATCGCCAGACGTTCAACCTGAACCTCATGCCGGAGACGCACGCTCGAGTCAGCAGCACCGGCGTGCGCACGGTGACGCAACTCGACCTGCCGCCCGGACGCTACCAGATTCGTGTGGGGGTCCATGAAACCACGGGGCGCACCATCGGCACGGTGCCGTACGACCTCGACGTGCCCGACTATTCGGAGATGCCGTTTGCGCTGAGCGGCGTGCTGCTCACGTCGTCAGCGGCCGAGTTGTTCGCGACCGCCAATCAGAATGCTGATTGGGACCGCCTCCTCCCGACGCCGCCGGTGGTGACGCGGACGTTCAGCGCCTCGGACACCCTCACCTTGTTTGCCGAGGTGTACGACGACTCGAGCCTGGCGGCCCACGACATCACGTACACGACGACGGTGCAGGACGCCATGGATGGCCGAACGCTCGTCCAGGCTCAGGACACGCGCACGATCGAAGCGGGCGCGGGGCGGCAGGCGCAAGGGTTCACCACGAGTGTTCCACTCAGGGATCTCAACCCGGGCAGATACGTCCTCCGCGTGGACGCGTCGACCACCATCGGCGGCCACACCGCGCGCCGCGATGTTCTTTTCGAGGTCGAGTAGCCGACGCGTCGGTCTCTCGTCCAGGGTCGACTCCTCCGGGACTGAACACAGATGTCGATCACGTCACCGCCCTGGTCGACGGCCCGCCGGAGATACTGACGGCGGCCCTGAACAACGCGGACTCTGGCCTCTCCTCCGAGTTCGAAGTCCGTTCGTGACGCGTTGCTTAGACGACTACCAGCCGCAGATTCGCCACCCGTTGAGCGTCATCGCAGGACTGCCCGTCGAAGAGTTGGCGCGTCTGGCCGGATCTTGATCTTGGCGGGAATCGGCCCGCGCCGCTTATTCGTTGCTAATTTCCAGCCGGCGCCTCGGGCGGCGGAATCGACGCGGCGTACGCCGCCAGATCAATCATATCGGCCACCGTCAGATTAGCGACGACAGGTTTCATCAGAGCCGTTGCGACACCGTTGCGCGAGCCCTCGCGCATGTCGTACATCTGGCGCACGAAGTAGCTTGGCGACCGGCCCGCGAGTCCGGGAACGGGGCCGATGCCGTTCAAATCCTCACCGTGACAGATCGAGCACTGAGTCGTCTTGCCCGCAGCACCAGTCGTAGCCAACTCCTCTCCGCGCTCGACGGCGCCGTACGGTACATAAGCGATGAATCCAGAACGTGGATCTCGAAGTGTTTCGGTACGGTGCGGTTGCTCGGGTACTTCGATGATTCGCAGGCCCAGCGGCTCGGTGCCCGCCTGCTCGCCTTCCAGCGGCACATACATACCGAGCACGATGCGGGTCCTAGGCACCTCGTCGGTCTCGACGACACGGGTCCACGGCCTCCACTGCATCGAACTGTAGTAATCGGCCGCTGCCAGAATCTCCTCGTCCGTCATGCCCTGCGCCATCGTGACCATCGTGCTGGTGTTGAATTTTCTCGGCTGCGCACTAGCCCTCAGGCCGTTCCTGAAGTCGTAGAGCTGCTGTACGAAGTAGTCACGAGGCAATCCGGCGATGCCAGCATTCTCGGGGCGTCCTTGACCGTTCGGATAATGACAGAGCGCACATGCCCACACGCGGGGAAACCGGCCGTTGGCGACGATGTCGGGCATCGTCGGATGGTCGCCCGGATACCAGTCGGCGGGGCCGAACACACGGCGGATTTCGTCGAACGTAAAGCTGCGTTCGGCGCCGGGCAGGCTGAATAGGGTGTCGCCGGGAATGGCCGGTGTCCCGATCGAGTAGGCCCAACTCGGCTCATCGTCGACGCCCTGCGCCAGACCGATGGCGACCGAAAACACGGAAAGCACACAGGCGACACCAACGTACGTCACAGCGTTCCGGAGAACGTCGCGCGGTTCCGATGATCTAACGATCGACATGAGGCCTACCCCCTGAGTTGTTATCGACGTGATTCTACCGCGACGAGGCCGTCGCTCCTAACACCGGGCCACGCAGGGCTCTCTCGGCGGCGTTGTTGTCGAGCGGGATCTGCGGATCAGCCGCGAAGCGCGTCGAACCCGCCCAGCGTTCGAGCATGTAGCGCAGGGCGCTGGTGCATAACTCGAGACTAGACTAGACGTCAGGCGTGGGTGTCGTCTGTCGCTACCGGAAATCCGGCACCCCGTTGTGGTCGCTGCAGTTGCGCGTGGGGGCCGGTACGGTCCGCCCAGCGTGACCGCACGCTGGGCGCCCCGTTCGCCGCCTATGGCTGCCGAACTCGTAGGAATTCGAGAGATCGCTCGAGTATGGGACGGTGCGCGCCCCACTCAGGCCAGAAACGGGGACGGGGGTGTCCCAACCTTTTCGGCACGCCGTTAGTTGCGCACATGAAGACTCAGGGTTCGCTCCACTCGCCCCACGTTTTCGGTGGCGGCCCCCCACCTTTTCGGGGGCTCCGCCATTTTTTGCGCCGCGTTCCAGTGGTCCCATCTCATAAGCCGTTTGTCATCAACGCGTTGCGCGTGACACCGAGTGTGGCAAGCGCGTTGCTCTCCCTGAGGGCATGAGAACACCGATGCCCACAGGAGCACTCCTGATGAAGAAGATACGCACCGTCACCGGAGCCCTGATGGGTTCAGCGCTCGTCGTCGCCGCCATCTTCGCCTGGCCTTCCGCCGCGGACAGGCAACCGCCGACAGCGTCGACGCCGGACGTGGCGTTTACGCAGGACGTGGCCGCGTTGTCGCCCGCGTCTACGAGGCTCGATCGTGCCCTCCAGGAGTGGATCGCGCAGGCAGGCGACGCGCCGGCCAATGGTGGCGTGCCGACCCAGCCGTCGGACGCGTATGGCCACGGGACGCACGTATCCGGTCTCGTGATGGGCAAGGCACAGGACCTCGAGGGATGGCACCTGGGGGTCGCGCCCGGCGCGGAGGTGGTGGAACTACGGGTGCTTGAACGCCAACGGCAGTGGCTACACAAGCGACGTGATCGATGCGATCAATTGTGCCACATCGAACAAGGCCGCGCTGGGGAACGGCGTCATCAACTTCTCGCTCGGGCATCCGATCTACAAACCGGCCGCCAGTGACCCGCTGGTCCAGGCCGTTGAAAACGCGGTCGCGAACGGCATCGTAGTCGTAGTGGCCGCGGGGAACTTCGGTGGGAAACCGACGACGCACACCCGGGCCTATGCCGGCATCACCTCGCCGGGCAACGCCCCGAGCGCGATCACCGTGGGCGCGGCAGAAACCTACCACACGCCGAACCGCGATGACGATGGCGTGGCGTGGTATAGCTCGCGTGGGCCGACCTGGTACGACGGGCACCAGAAGCCCGACGTCGTCGCCCCCGGGCTCGCACCTCGCGTCCAACATCCCGGTCAGTAGCACGATCCCAAGGGTATTGCAGCGATCTCATACGGACCAAGCCGAACGCCTTCGGCGGGCGCCATGACCCTCCTCGGGGAGAAACCGGGAGCCGGCTGAATTATAGGGGGAGAACGGGTCAGAAGCGGAACAGCCGGTTGAGCTTGATGATCAGCGCGCGGTTGTGCAGGTCGGGGAACCTCGGGGTGAACGTGTCGCGCTGTTCGTTGTAGACGACGAACAGCTCGCTCCCGGGTTGATATTCCCAGCGGAAGCGGGCGTTGGTCAGCACCGTCTCGCCGCTGGAGCTGTACTGGACGAGCGCGCTCACGAACATGGTGGGTGTCATCGTGTAGGTGGCGCGCGTGCCCAGCAGGTGGGTGGCGAAGTCGCCCTCGACGAGTTCCACTCGGTTGAACGTGTAGCTGGGCTCGAGCGATATCTGATTGCTCACCCGCACGCGCCCTCCCCAGCCACCGAACGTCGTTTTGTGCCCGCTGTAGAACGTGCCCCGGCTGATCCACAGGTTGGCTCGCACCGGCCGCCGCCGCGCAGGGTTGTAGGACAGCTGGACGTCGTCGAAGCTGTACCCGCCCACCGGCAGCGTCACGCCGCGCGAGACCTCGAAGGGCCGCTGGAGTAACTCGTAGCTGCCCTTGTAGGTGAGGGTCAGCGCGTCGTCTGTTTCGAACTCGGTCCGCCACGACGCCAGTTGCTCGCGGCTCTCGAGCACCCCGATGCCGTTCTCGATGTGGTTGATCGACGCGGTCCAGGAAAACTGCCGGACCGAGGAAATCGACGCCGGCCGTGGGCTGAAACGGAGCTGGCCGAAGTTGCGCCGCACGTCGTCGCGCCGTACGAACCCAACTTCGGGGTTGAAGTTGTCGCCCACCGCCAGACGCTCTACCTGCACGCCGTAACGATCGTCGTTATAGTCGAGCTGCGCCCGGTAGCTGACGTCGTCGCCCGACAACCCCTCGGTCTCGGTGCGGGCCCAGTACGAGTTGATCGTCAGGCTGTCGAAGAAACTAAACGTGCCGTCGATGCCGTACGCGTAGTTGGGTGCCCTCCCGTGCTGGTCCACCGACCGCCCGGTCGCCAGTACGCCGACCGTGCTCCGGCGCAGGAGGTCGCGCTTGAGCCGGATCACCGAAAAATTCGTGGACGGGGTGCCGGTCTCGGGCACCTCGTCGGCCTGGACGGTCAGCAGTCCGAGGCTGAACGGCCCGACGCGGCCGGTGACCCGGCCACCGACGCGGAGCGGCACCGCGGCGTGGCGTTGTTGCATGAATACCCTGTGGGGGTGGGGTCGCGCGTCGTGGGCCGGCTGTGGCCCTGACGTGAGGCGGGGCGGGTACCCGGAGATGGACGCTGATCATGGGATATTCGGCCGATAAGAGCCCGCTAATCGGCCATTTAGCGGGCCCCATCCGGCGGCTGAAGCCACTGGGAGCACAGCGTCAGGAGAAGTGCGGGCCAAACCACCTCACCCGCGAGGGGCTTCATGCAACAACGCCGGTCTTCACCTCGATCATCAGGCGGCAGTGAGGCCTGTCATGCATCGCCGCCCGCTTTCATGATTGCGGCAAAGACTTCCGGGTCGGTGACGCCTTCGGACCCGATCAGCAAGACACGAGCATTCGCATCGAGCCCAAGCGTGCGGCGCATGTCTTCGCAGTCGGCAGCGGCGATCAGCGCCGCCAGTCCCGCAACGGCGCTTTCGCCGGCCTCGATTTTCGGCTCGTCTCCTGCCGGGCAGGCAAGCATGCGCACGGCGGCGCCAACGAAGCTGTCGGGAATGGTCAGAAAGTCGCTCGCCTCTTCCGACAGGACCTCCCACGCCAGTGCGGACGGTTCGCCGCAGGAAAGACCAGCCATGATGGATTCTTCTTCGATTCGGATGCTCGTCGCCTGGCCTGCCCGTGCGCTCTCGAAAAGGCAGGCCGCCAGCTCCGGTTCGACAATGACGACACGCGGCGCCTCCGCTCCCCAATATTGCCGGAATCCGGCCGCGACTGAGGCCGCCAGCCCGCCGACACCGCCCTGCAGGAAGACATGCGTCGGAGCCTGCGCAGTCGCGTCGCAGATCTCCCGCGTCATAACCCCGTAGCCCGCCATCACATCCCGCGGCGGGATGGCGTAGCCAGGCCAGGATGTATCGGAGACGACAAACCAACCGTTCGCTGCGGCTTCCTTGCGCGCGTACGCCACGGAGTCATCGTAGTTGCCGTCGATCCGGATCACGTGGCCGCCCAAGCTCCGCATGGCCTCGGCGCGCGTTTCGCTGACGTTGGAATGGATGTAGAGACGGCAAGACGCGCCGAAACGCTTGCACCCCCAAGCAAGGGCCCGGCCATGATTGCCGTCGGTGGCCGAGACCAGCGTGACCCTGGCAGCCCAATCCGTATAGTCGCCGTTTCGAATGTCGGCCATCGACACATTGCGGCCCAAACCTCGCGAGATCTCACGCTGAAGAACGCGCAGCGCCGCATACGACCCGCCAAGCGCCTTGAAACTGCCCAGACCAAAGCGCGGGCCCTCATGTTTGTACAAGATCTTCACGATGCCCAGACCGGCCGCAAGATCCCCAAGTTCCACCAGCGGGGTAGGTGCATAGCCTTCCCACTGCGTGATCTCCGCAACGGCGTCCGCGAAATCAACGGAGGACACGACACGCGTTGCGGCGTCGCCTGGGCGAGGGAAGCCCGCAACATGCCGGAGTGTGCGGCTGTCGAAGCTGGTTGACATCCGATTAGGCCACCGATTGGCAGGTCATCATGCGCTCAACTCTTTTCTTTCAGAAGAACTGGCTCAACCCTGGGGGGTAGGTCACGCCGCCTGCCGATGATACGTCTGCCGTTTCGCTCGCCGGGTGCGCCCGGCGTTGTTGCATGAAGACCCTGCGGGGGGGCGCACTTCTCGTGACCCTCCGCAGGAGCCACACTATAGGGATGCAGTCGAAGGTCCATCCCACGTATAAGACGAAGTACCGCGTTGCGAACTGGCCGGCCTACAATCAGGCCCTCGTTCGACGCGGCGATGTGACGGTGTGGTTGTCCTCGGACGCGATCGCTGCCTGGACGCCCCGCCGGAGCGGCCGGCGGGGCGGGCAGCGGCGCTACTCGGATCTCGCCATCGAGACCGCCCTGACCCTGCGGCTCCTCTACCATCTCCCGCTGCGCCAAGCCGAAGGATTCCTGCACGCCCTGTTAAGGATGATGTGCCTCGACCTCTCCGCCCCCGACTATACGACGCTCTCCCGGCGCAGTCAGCATCTGCGGCGTCGTCTGCGACCGATCCCGCACGGCGAGGGCCTCCATCTCGTGCTCGACAGCACGGGTCTGTCCATCGTCGGAGCAGGTGAGTGGGCGGCTGCGAAACACGGTGGCCACGGCAGACGCGGCTGGCGGAAGCTCCACCTTGGCGTCGATCAGTCCGGCGTGATCCGTGTCCACACGTTGACCGAGGAGACGGGTGAGGATGCGACCACCGGCCTCGATCTGCTCACTGCGGTCGAGGGCCCTCTCGTGCGCGTCACCGCTGACGCCGCCTATGACACGGTCGCCGTCTACGAAACGGCGGGGGCGCGGGGTGCGACAGTCGTCATCCCACCGGCCAGGACGGCGAACGTCTCTGGCCACGGCCCGCGGTCGCCTGCGCGGGATCGGACGATCACGTTGGTGAAGACGCTCGGCCGGCGCCGCTGGAAGAAGGTGTCAGGGTACTATCGTCAGGGCCGGGTGGAGAACACGTTCTTCCGCTACAAGTCCATCATCGGAGATGGTCTTCGGGCCCGGAGTCCAGCTGGGCAGGGGAGTGAGGCCGTCCTCGGCTGTGAGATCTTGAATCGGATGACCGCCCTCGGCCGACCAGTGTCGTATCGCATCGGCAGGTGAGGATCCTGTCGATTGGCCTCGTGCGGGCCACTGACGATTCGTGCAACAACGCCATGTGACGGTGTGGTTGTCCTCGGACGCGGTCGCTGCCTGGACACCCCGCCGGAGCGGCCGGCGGGGTGGGCAGCGGCGCTACTCGGATCTCGCCATCGAGACCGCCCTGACCCTGCGGCTCATCTACCATCTCCCGCTGCGCCAGGCCGAAGGGTTCCTGCACGCCCTGTTCGGGATGATGCGCCTCGACCTCTCCGCCCCCGACTATACGACGCTCTCCCGGCGCAGTCGGCATTTGAGGCGCCGTCTGCGGCTGGTCCCGCCCGGCGAGGGCCTTCATCTCGTGCTCGACAGCACGGGTTTGTCCATCGTTGGGGAAGGTGAGTGGGCCGCCGCGAAACACGGTGGCGTTGTTGCATGAAGGCCCTGCGCGGGTGGGGCGGCGTGGCCCGCACTTCTCTGGACCCTCCGCAGGAGCCACACTACGGGGATGAAGTCAAAGGTCCATCCCACGTATAAGACGAAGTATCGCGTTGCGAACTGGCCGGCCTATAACCAGGCCCTCGTTCGACGCGGCGATGTGACGGTGTGGGTGTCCTCGGAGGCGATCGCTGCCTGGACGCCCCGCCGGAGCGGCCGGCGGGGTGGGCAGCGGCGCTACTCGGATCTCGCTATCGAGACCGCCTTGACCCTGCGGCTCCTCTACCATCTCCCGCTGCGCCAGGCCGAAGGGTTCCTGCACGCCTTGTTCGGGATGATGCGCCTCGACCTCTCCGCCCCCGACTATACGACGCTCTCCCGGCGCAGTCAGCATTTGAGGCGCCGTTTGCGACCGGTCCCGCCCGGCGAGGGCCTCCATCTCGTGCTCGACAGCACGGGTCTGTCCATCGTCGGGGCAGGTGAGTGGGCGGCCGCGAAACATGGTGGCCGCGGCAGGCGTGGCTGGAAGAAGCTCCACCTTGGCGTCGATCAGTCAGGCGTGATCCTTGTCCACACGCTGACCGAGGCGACGCGTGATGATGCGACCACCGGCCTCGATCTGCTCAACGCGGTCGATGGCCCTCTCGTACGCGTCACCGCTGACGCCGCCTATGACACGGTCGCCGTCTACGAAACGGCGACGGCGCGGGGTGCGACAGTCATAATCCCACCGGCCAAGACGGCGAACATATCTGGCCACGGCCCGCGGTCACCCGCGCGGGATCGGACGATCACGTTGGTGAAGACGCTCGGCCGGCACCGCTGGAAGAAGGCATCAGGGTACCATCGTCAGAGCCGGGTGGAGAACACGTTCTTCCGATACAAGTCCATTATCGGAGATGGCCTCCGGGCTCGGAGCCCAGCTGGGCAGGGGAGTGAGGTCATCCTCGGCTGTGAGATCCTGAATCGGATGACCGCCCTTGGCCGACCAGCGTCGTATCGCATCGGCAGGTAAGAATTCTGTCGGTGGGCATTGTGCGGGCTAGTGACGATTCATGCAACAACGCCTCACCGTTCTGACCATCCAAGCTCTGGTCGCCGGTCTTCCCCCGACCTGTGTAGATCAGGTCCCCACCGTCCCAATAGTCTTCGTAGTCAAACGACCGCCCGCCGCCGGGGTGAGTGATGAGCAGCAAGGCGTCATGTTCCGGTCGTGAGACCATGCCACCGGCCGCGCCGAGGTAGCTCTCCTTGAAGCTGAACAGCGATGCAAGCTCGTCCCATGAATAGGTCCGGCCCACTTCAAGCGGCGGCAATGGCATTTAACACCTCCCTCAGTGGTTACCGACATGGACGGGCGACGGGTCTGGCTGCAGTCTAGCGAAACTCGCAGACAGCGCAAGCACCACCGATTGAGGTGTTAACCTCATGCGATCATGATTCTGCAGAATTGGTGGTTCACGACATTGATGGGGGTCAAAAGTCCGATGGCCCCACCGCTTCGCGGCGAAAAGAAGACCGATGTTGTCGTTATAGGTGGAGGGACTGCGGGCCTTTCGGCGGCGCTGAGGCTTTCCCAAGCCGGCGTCAAGACTGTCCTTCTTGAAAGCAATGTCTGTGGAGGGAGTACAACGGGTAAAAGCGCCGGCTTCCTGACGCCCGACAGCGAACTCGAACTCCACCAGATCCTGCGCCGGTTTGGCGTCGAGGCCGCCAAGAGATTGTGGGCGGTTCCCTGTCGGGGAGTCGACATCATACGCGGCGCCGTCAAGAGATACGATTTCGACTGCGACCTCGTCGAACAGGATTGCCTCTATCTAAGCAAGACCAAAAGACAATGGCTGGATGTCCAAAACGAGCATAAGACGCGCACCGAACTAGGCCTTCAGTCCGAGCTCTATGACGCCGAGCGTCTTCCTCAGGCGATGGGCTCTCAAGGTTTCTCGGGTGGCGTCCGGTATTCCGGCACCTATACCCTCAATCCCCTCCTCTATTCGCAGGGAGTCAAAAGGGGTCTCCTCGACGATGGGGTCATGATCCATGAGGCCTCCAGGGTCAACAAGATCGAGGGCCATACCGTTTATACCGACCTGGGCTCGGTCACGGCCGATGAGATAATACTCTGCGCCGACAAGACGACTTCGAGCCTGACGTCGTATTCATGGAACGTCTATCACGCCCAGACTTTTCTGGCCGTCAGCGAACCTCTATCCCAAAAGGACATCGAGCGGCTCTTCCCGACCGGGACGCTGCAATGTTGGGATTCCGACTTGATCTACAGTTATTGGCGTCTGACCGGCGACGGCCGCTTGCTTTTGGGCGGAGGGAGCCTACTGACGGCCTTTGCGCGCAAGGACGTCACTACGCCGAGTGTGATCGAGAGCGTCATCGCGCGCTGGCGCAGGCATTACCCCGACATGGACCATATCCAGTTCATACAGTATTGGCCCGGCCGCATCGACATGACCCGAGACCTTCTACCCACGATTGTCCGGGATAGGAAGTACCCGTGGATCCATCACGTCATGGGCTGTGTGGGTTTGCCCTGGGCCAGCTTCTGCGGAGATTTCTGCGCGCGGCACGTACTCAACAAGGAGCGGGAATCCGACAAGTACTACTACCGATACTTCAGCCCCAAAAGAGGTTTCCTCATCCCGCTCTGGGTGGAAAAGATAGTCGGCAAGCAGCTCATGTTCTCGATGAACACCGCCTGGGCGAAGTTTCACCAGAACGACAAGGGAGAAACAGTCGACGTCGGAAAAGAGGACTTCTAGCAGCCCGTGGTCAAAATCCGGCGTCGCACCGAGACGAGCGAGGCGCCTCGGGGACAAGGCGCGACGACCGAGAATACGGTCTGTATTTGAAGGAGGAGCAACGCAGGCGGCGAGGATGCGTCGCTCGTCGAATGCAGACGGACTTTCACCACGGGCTGCTAGTGCATAAGACGAACAAGGCGAAGGTGGAAGTCACACCCTTGGTCAGTCCTGAACTGAAGCACTTATCTCCAGAGAAAGTGTTTAGCGAGGGCGAGCGCACAGCGATCGGCCTTGCATGTTTTCTGGCAGAACTTCACCTTGGCAACGACCCTTCAGGCGTGATCTTTGATGACCCCGTGTCCTCTTTCGATCACCACATCCGAGAGCATGTGGCACGGAGACTTGTTGGGGCGGCAAAGGATCGTCAGGTGATCGTATTTACCCACGACCTGGCGTTTCTGGCGGACCTTCGAGAGCAAGCTAGGAAAATTCAAACAGTGGACTGCCAGTTCAGAACTCTAGTGGCGACGGACTTTCACGTCGGCTTCGTCGAAGCCGAGGCGGAAGCTGTCAATGACATTGAGACACCAAGGGCGCAGTAATTAGAGTCGCGTTGCGGTCGACGATCATGACGGCGACATGGTCGTCGGCGTCGCGACTCTGGTCGACCCGGAGGTCGTCCATGATGACGATCGTTGTTCCTGGGGCATCCTGCGCGGCCGTGTTCTTCGCGGGTGGGTTGATCCACACCGCGCGAGGTAAATCGGCCGGTTGTGATCGGCCCTTGACGAAGCGCTCGGGATGCGCCGCGTATGCGGCGGCGAGCACCGGCGTTGTTGCATGAATACCCGTTGCGGGTAGGGCGGCGTGGCCCGCACTTCTCGGGACCCTCCGCAGGAGCCACACTACAGGGATGAAGTCGAAGGTCCATCCCACGTATAAGACGAAGTACCGCGTTGCGAACTGGGCGGCCTATAACCGGGCCCTCGTTCGACGCGGCGATGTGACGGTGTGGCTGTCCTCGGAAGCGGTCGCTGCCTGGACGCCCCGCCAGAGCGGCCGGCGGGGTGGGCAGCGGCGCTACTCGGATCTCGCCATCGAGACCGCCCTGACCCTGCGGCTCCTCTACCATCTCCCGCTGCGCCAGGCTGAAGGGTTCCTGCACGCCCTGTTCGGGATGATGCGCCTCGACCTCTCCGCCCCCGACTATACGACGCTCTCCAGGCGCAGTCAGCATCTGAGGCGCCGTCTGCGGCCGGTCCCGCCCGGCAAGGGCATCCATCTCGTGCTCGACAGCACGGGGCTGTCCATCATCGGGGCAGGTGAGTGGGCGGCCGCGAAACACGGGGGCCGCGGCCGGCGTGGCTGGCGGAAGCTCCACCTTGGCGTCGATCAGTCCGGCGTGATCCGTGTCCACACGCTGACCGAGGAGACGGGTGATGATGCCACCACCGCCCTCGATCTGCTCACCGCCGTCGATGGCCCTCTCGTGCGCGTCACCGCTGATGCGGCCTATGACACGGTCGCCGTCTACGAAACGGCGGGGGCGCGGGGTGCGACGGTGGTCATCCCACCGGCGAAGACGGCGAACGTCTCTGGGCACGGCCCGCGGTCGCCTGCGCGGGATCGGACGATCACGTTGGTGAAGACGCTCGGCCGGCGCCAGTGGAAGAAGGCGTCAGGGTACCATCGTCAGGGCCGGGTGGAGAATACGTTCTTCCGATACAAGTCCATCATCGGCGATGGCCTTCGCGCCCGGAGTCCAGCTGGGCAGGGGAGTGAGGCCGTCCTCGGCTGTGAGATCCTCAATCGGATGACCGCCCTCGGCCGACCAGTGTCGTATCGCATCGGCCGGTGAGGATCTTGTCGATTGGCATCGTGCGGGCCAGTGACGATTCGTGCAACAACGCCACGCTGCGGCCCGGCGGCCTGCTGATCGTGGACAACATGCTCTGGGGTGGGCGGATCTTCGACGCGGCCGACCGGTCGGCCGCGACCGAGGGCGTGCGCGCCCTCACGCGCGCCCTCGCGAGCCGTCCATCGTGGATCAGCTCGCTGATGCCGATCCGCGATGGGATGATCGTGGCGCTCTGGCAGCCGGGGTCCTGACCGGGCCGCGCCCGGCGGTCATCGCGCCCGAGGGCGTGTTCGGCGACGGCGACTCCGATCACGACTCTCCATTCGGTGTTAGGCGTCATGTCTTCAGGCAATTGTCGCCATAAATTGTGATGGCTCGAGGCTGAATGCCTGCTCGATTGCGCCAGATTTGCAGAATAGGCGAGGTTTCCGGCGAAAGTTGAACGCCCGGTACAGCCGGAACTGCTCGCTTGCATCGCGCGACACAGCCAGTTCCCTGCGGGTCACGAAGAACGGCGTTGAGGCGCCATAGCTCGTCGTCTTGACCTCGATGAGACGCTCACGCCCCGAAGTCTCGAACGACAACACGTCGTACCCCAGGCCGTCGCCACGGGTTTCAGAGACCAGATCGACCCTTGCGGCGAGCCTGTCCTGGCCAGCTCTAACCAACCGGGCGACCTCAAACCGTAGGACAAATTCCTCGCCAGCGGCACCGAGAGAACGATTGGCGGCCTCGATGGCTAGGTAGTCCACACCTTGCTGCGGGCGAAGGCGCTCGCGGGCCACCGACGGGCGGTACTTGGTACTGTCGGCATCTGGCACCGGTGGGTCGACCAGCGAGGCAAGAATGTCGTCCACCGTGGGCACTGGTGCTGGCTCCGAGACTTGTTGCCGCACGACGTCAGCGAGCAGTTGGCTCTGCGCAAGCCGATTCTCGACAGTCTCGAACAACAACTGCTGATAGTTCCGAAGTGGCTTGTACCCTACGACGTAGACGAACCCCAGCTCGATCAGGATGGCGCTGATGTTTTGGTGCTTCCGCTCAATTGCCCCATCGGTGCGGTGATGCAGCAACGCCGCCAAACGTCGTCGATGCGCTGACTTGTTGTAGTCCCGGCCGCGCACCTCGTGGTCCAGCATGTCGAAGTAGTCGGCAACGGTTGCTTCGACCTCAGCCCGAGACCAGTTTTCAGCCATGACTTGCTTTGTGTACGCCTAACGCCTTGCCGCCGGGATTTCCATTTTGACGGTCCAAGCTCCAGACCCCATATACACCCAAGGCGTTCCCCGTGAGGTGCGATTGACGCGGAGGAGCGCCATGACGCACATCGTTCGGTTTCTGCTGTTTTCGACCCCCACTATTCTTGCTCCACTTGGCGTGCCGGCTGGGGCCCAGCAGGCGACGGTCGTCATCCCACCGGCCAGGACGGCGAACGTCTCTGGCCACGGCCTGCGGTCGGCCGCGCGGGATCGGACGATCACGTGGGTGAAGACGCTCGGCCGGCGCCAGTGGAAGCAGGCGTCAGGGTACCATCGTCAGGGCCGGGTGGAGAACACGTTCTTCCGCTACACGTCCATCATCGGCGATGGCCTTCGCGCCCGGAGTCCAGCTGGGCAGGGGAGTGAGGCCGTCCTCGGCTGTGAGATCCTCAATCGGATGACCGCCCTCGGCCGACCGGTGTCATATCGCATCGGCAGGTGAGGATCCTGTCGGTGGGGGCCTCGTGCGGGCCAATGACGATTCGTGCAACAACGCTATCGGGTGGTCGCGGGGTTCAACGCATCAACCAACGACGACTGCAAAGCGGAAAGGAACACACAATGAACACCGACAGAACAACGAAAGTATTGCTCGCCCTGATCGCAATGGCCCTTTTTTTGAACGCTATTGTTCCGTTCGCACAGCCTACCGTGGTGCAGGCCCAATCTGGAAGAAGCGAGATCCAGTTGAGTCAGATTTTCCATGAATTGAGACAGATTTCTACTGGGTACTGCATGAATGACAAAATCTGCTGAAGCTAGCAGCCTGCCGCGTTGAGCCCGCCCGGCCTGGAGACGCGACGTCCCCCCCGAATTGAGTAGCACCCGGGTTTAGAGTTCGATCTCACGAGAAGGGAGATCGGACGTGAAAAAGCGATTCAGCGAGGCGCAGATCATCGGGTTCCTGCGGGAGTCCGAAGCGGGCCTGCCGGTGAAGGACCTGTGCCGCCGGCACGGGTTCTCGGAGGCCAGTTACTACCTCTGGCGGAATAAGTTCGGCGGGATGACCGTCTCGGACGCGAAACGCCTGAAGGAGCTGATTGCCGAGAATACGCGGCTGAAGAAGCTGCTGGCCGAGTCCGTGCTGGACAACGAGGTGACGCGCGATGCGTTGCGAAAAAAGTGGTGACCGCCCCAGCCCGACGGGTGCTGGTGCGGGATATGACCGCGCAGGGGGTGAGCGAGCGGCGCGCGCTCGCGCTGGTGCACATGAGTGCCTCGTCGCTGCGATACACCCCGGCGCCGGATACTAACGCGGCGTTGCGAGCCCGCATCGTGACCTTAGCGCACCGGCACCGTCGCTACGGTGCCGGGATGATCTACCTCAAGCTGCGGCAGGCGGGAACACGGGTCAACCACAAGCGGGTGGAGCGCCTGTATACCGAGGCTAGGCTGCAGGTACGTCGGCGGCGACGCAAGAAGATCCCGGTGGCGGACCGCCAGCCCCTGGTACGCCCCCAGGCGCCGAACGAGGTCTGGTCTGCCGACTTCGTCTTCGACCGCACGGCCGAGGGACGGGTGGTGAAGTGCCTGACCGTCGTCGATGACGCGACCACCGAAGCGGTGGCCATCGTGCCGGCCCGCGCGTTCGGTGGGCTGCCGGTCACCCGCGTGCTCGATCAACTCGCGCTCAAGCGCGGCCTGCCGCGTATCTTGCGCACCGACAACGGGAAGGAGTTCTGCGGGCGCGCCATGCTGACATGGGCCCATACGCACGGCGTCACGTTGCGCCTGATCGAGCCGGGCAAGCCGAATCAGAACGCCTATATCGAATCGTTCAACGGCCGGTTCCGCGACGAGTGCCTCAACGAGCACTGGTTCACGAGTCTGGTCCATACCCAGGTCCTCGTCGAGGCCTGGCGACGCGAGTACAACGAGGAGCGGCCGAAGAAGGGACTGGGCGGGCTCACGCCCGCCCAGTACGCCAAGCGGCTGGTCGCGGAACGCAGTACAGTCACCGCCGGACTCTAAACCGAAGTGCTACTGAAGACGGGGGGACGTCGCCCCGACTTCGGGCTCCTGCAGCACTCCGACCAGGGCTGCACGTACGCGAGCGGGGACTACCAGGACCTCCTCGACGCGCGCGGCATCGTCTGCAGCATGAGTCGCCGGGGCAATTGCTACGACTGTGAGCATGATGGCGTTGCCGCTTAGCCCGGTCTGACTCCTACTATGACCGACCTCGTGTCCTTGCGTTGATCTGTCGGCCGGGCTGGGTGGTATCTGCTCACCCGCAGTCTGGTTGGGGGGACGTGACCGAATAGGGGCCTGGCATCGAGACCCATCACAGTCCTGTCCACTCCCTTTGACCCGGCGGCACACTCAGTCCTGTGAAAGAGGTCGACTTCATGTCAATCCCGAGTGCGGCTGTTCTACCGTTGGCCACGGTCATCGTCGGCGTCGATACCCATAAGCACGTCCACGTCGCCGTCGCGATCGATGGTGTGGGTGCCAAACTCGCGACCTGCACGGTCTCGGCGGATCGCGCCGGCTCTGCCGTGCTGGTGGACTGGGCGCGTGGGTTGGGGACCGTCGAGGCCTTTGGCATCGAGGGCACCGGCTCGTATGGCGTTGGCCTGGCGAGTTTCGTCCGCCGGCACGCCGTCCGTGTCGTCGAAGTGAGTCACTGCGACCGGCGTAAGCGGCGCAACAACGGCAAGAGTGACACGATCGACGCCGAGGCGGCCGCACGCTCCGTGCTCGCCGGTGTCTCCACCGCTGTACCGAAGTCGGCAGATGGGTCGGCGGAAATGGCACGGCAGATTAAGGTCGCCAGAGATACCGCCGTGAAGGCGAGAAGTGCAGCGATCATCACGCTCAAGACGCTGATCGTCAACGCCCCGAGTGCCCTGCGCGAGGATCTGGACCCGCTGACCGATCGTAAACTCATTGACCGTTGTCATCGACTAAAACCAGGCGAGGTCGTGGACACAAGAGCCTCGACCAAACACGCGCTGAGGGCGATTGCCGCGCGTTGGATCGCGCTCACCGATGAGATCGATGCACATGACGTGGTCCTGGATGCAATCACCCTCGCCGCCGCCCCGACGCTACGGCAGGCCTTCGGGATTGGCCCAGACTCAGCCGCAGAAATGATGATCGTCGCCGGTGATAATCCCACGAGAATCCGCTCCGAAAGCGCCTTCGCGAAACTGTGCGGGGTCTGTCCGATTCCAGCGTCGAGCGGTGTGACGAATCGCCACCGTCTCTTTCGAGGAGGGCATCGTCAAGCCAATGCCGCGCTCTATCGCATCGTCATCGTCCGCATGCGCTGGCATCAACCGACCATAGACTACGTCGCCCGCAGGACGCTTCAGGGCCTTTCCAAGAAGGACATCCTCCGCTGTCTGAAGCGGTTCGTGGCCCGCGAGGCTTGCAACGGCCTCATCAAAGACCATCGGTCGCGCACCGTGGTCGAAGACGCAGCCTGATCGCCAAGTGACTTTCTTGACTTATAGGGGCGTCAACGCCGTGATGGAAAGCTTCTTCTCGACGGTCAAGAACGAGCTCGCAGACCCGTTCGCCAGTCACGGCGACGCGAAGATGGAATTGTTCGATTACATCGAAGTGTTCTATAACCAACGGCGCCGGCATTCGACGATCGGCCGCATCAGTCCGGCGGCCTTCGAACGGCGAGCACAGGTGGCTCAAGTAGCATAACTAAACCGTCCACGGGATCGGATCAAGCTCAGTATCAACTGATCGCGATTCGCGCCCCCGACGTCCAAACGCAGCTTCGGTCGTTCAGTGCTGCCGCGTTGTGGCGGTAGCGCCAGGAACCAGCGATCGATGAGGTGCCGGGGATGGCCGGCCGCGGCAAAGGCGTCCACCAGCTCGGTGCCGACTTCGTAGCAGCAGGCACCGATGCTCGGGCCGATCGCCACAACAAGATCTTCCGGCTTCGTGCCGAACTCGCGCGCCAGTGCGTGCACCGCCGCGGGTGCCGCACCTGCCGCCGTTCCCCGCCAGCCGGCATGGACAGCGGCGACGACACCCGTGCGGGAATCAGCCAGGAGAAGGGGTACGCAATCGGCCGCACGTACCGCGATGGCAACGTCGGAATCGTTCGGGACCAGGACATCGCCGTCTTGCGGCTCTGCGGATCTTGGAGACCCTCGCCGGGTCGTGAGGACCTCGCGGCCGTGGACCTGGGTTGCCGTGACGACCTCCTTGACGCCGAGCAGCTCGCCGGCAGTTGGCAACTGCAGGTCACGCGTCGTGAACAAGTGCGCGGCAAGGGCTTCGAGCGGGCGGCACTTCAGTACGGGTCCGTGGGACAACGGCGTCCAGTAGAACGGCTCGGGGACAGATGGCAACGTCATGTACGATGGCTCGGGATGGGAACGCCGCGATGGAGATTATAGGGTCGGGCATCGACGCCACCGAGATTTCCCGCATCGCTGCCGCGATCGAGCGCTACGGCGACCGGTTCGTGCTCCGCCTGTTCACCGATGAGGAGATCGCGTACTGTCGGCGCAAGCGCGACGCCGCCTCGTCGTTTGCCGCGCGGTTCGCGGCCAAGGAAGCGGCCATGAAGGCGCTCGGGACCGGGCACTCGCGCGGCGTGTTCTGGCGCGGCATCGAGGTCTTCCGGCGTGGCGGCCCGCCCCAGTTGCGGTTCCATGGCGGCGCGGCGCGCCGGTTTCAGTCGATGGGCGCCACCACCTCGTTCCTGACGCTCACCCACTCCCGGGATCTCGCCATCGCCAGCGTGCTGCTCGTCCGGGACACTCCCCAGGGCTGACAACCGCGGTTTACGACTGAGCCACTCGGCCTTCGGCGCCGCGCTCGGCCGCGCTTGCAAGTTCCTATCCTTCAGAGCCTTGTACCTCCGCTTCCTTGGAACGGCGGCGGCCGTGGTCTTGCCTACGTGCTACCGACGGAGGAGATCGTGATCGTCAAAATCACCCTGAACGACAACAGCAACCCGCCCGGCAAGCTCGCCGACGCCGAACTCCATTTCACCGAGGGCGCGCTGGAAGGACTGAAGCTCGTCGGCTTCGGCATCTGGGAGCGACGCACCGACGGGGGCCGGAACGTCACGTTCCCGGCCCGCCAGTACACCGTCAACGGCGAGCGGCGCAGCTTCTCGCTACTGCGGCCCATCGCGGACACCACGGCCAAGGATCGGATCCGGGAACTGATCCTCGAGACATACGCGGCGAACGAGGAAGTTACCGCTGTCGCGACCTAGGCCGATCCCATGCGACGCGGCGCTACTGGAGGACCGGAAGGAGACGCGCGTTCTCCTTCTGCCGCTTCGGCGGCAGCGTCCATTCCTCGCGCAACGCCTTGTCGAACTCCGACCGGAAGAAGTCGGCTTTCATCCCGCCGTCGATGATGTCCCACGGCAGGACCGTGTCGCGCGAGCGGTCGCGGAACACGAAAAAGTCGGCGTCGACGTTGCTCTCGGCCACGGCGGCTCGCCACTTGCCGCCGTTCTGTTCGGCCGCTTCAATCGCGGGAGCGACACGCCGGTCGCCGAGCGAGAGGAGCGCCTGGTAGAAGGAATGCCGCTCGGACTTGATGTTGAAGTACACGTTGTCGATGCCGGCCATCAGGCCACGCACCCGCTGAATCTTGCGATCGACGGATCTGTCGTCCTCCATCGGGAGCCACTGGTAGGCGGTGCCGGGCTTTGGCACGAGCGGGTTGACGCTCCCGACAAGGCGCCCGATGTGCCCACGCCCTCGCGCGTGTGCGAGCATGATCCCGCGCAACTGCAGAACCAGGTCGCGGATGGCCACCAGATCCTCATCGGTCTCGGTCGGCAGGCCAATCATGAAATAGAGCTTCAGGTTCTCGATGCCGCTCGCGAAGATCATCTCGGCGCTGGCGAGAATCTCGTCGTTGGTGATGGTCTTGTTGATCACACGACGCAGCCGGTCGGAGCCGGTCTCCGGCGCGATCGTGATCGTTCGTTCGCCGCTCTCGCGCAGCAGCCGGACGAGCGGCGGTGTGATGTCATCCAGCCGCAGCGAGGCCGGGCTGATCGAGTAGCCCATCCCGGCGAGACGCGTCAGGATCTCCTCAATATCGGGGTGGTCGCACAGCGCGATCGAGACGAGACCTACGCGATTGGAATGGGGTCGCGCGCGCGCAGCCAGCTCGAGAATCCGCTCCTTGGGGAACGCGCGCACCGGCAGGTAGTTGTACCCCGCCCAGCAGAAGCGACACAGGTTGGCGCACCCGCGGACCACCTCGACGAGAAACCGCGAGCCGAATTCCGTATCGGGGGTGAAGATCGTCGTGGCGGGCGGATCCACCGCGTCGGTCGTCCTGAGCGCCGCTTTCTTCACGACAGACGGCGCCCCGGTGCCTGGCCGTGGCACGAACGCCGCGATCGTCCCGTCGTCCCCGTACCGCACGTCGTAGAACGACGGGATATAGAAGCCCCGTTCGGTCGCCAGCCTCCGCAGCAGATCGGCTCGATCCGAGGCACCCTGAAATGCGCCGACGAGCGACGGGATGAGCGCCTCGCCTTCTCCGGCCGCGATGGCGTCGGCAAACAGCGCGAGCGGCTCCGGATTCACGAACGTCACCGCGCCGCCGATGAGAACGAGCGGATGGCGATGGGTGCGCGCTTCGGCCCGCTGCGGCAGCCCCGCCAGGCGCAGCAGCGTCAGCACATTCGTGTAGTCCCATTCGAAGGAGACCGAGAACGCCAACACGTCGAAATCGGCGACCGGCGTCTGCGATTCCAGCGTCAGCAGGGGCGCGCCCGATGCGAGCTGCGCGGCCAGCTCCGTCTTGGGCGGCAGAAAGACGCGCTCGCACACGATGTCGTCCTCGGCGTTGAAGAGCGTGTAGACCGTCTGGAACCCCAGATTGGACATCCCGACGAAGTACGTGTTGGGGAAGGCCAGCGCCACGCGCAGCTTGCCGCCGTGCGGCTTGCGGACGTATCCAACTTCTTTCGACAGGAGTTGCCGAGCGCGCTCGCGCTGTGGCCAATGCTTCATGAGAATACGGACTGAGCCGAACGACGAACAGAACGGTGTGCCCGCTGCGGGTGGCCGCGGACGGGGCCGCCCCGTTCGCGCCGCAGGCGCCTCACACGTGACACGTGCTCTTGGCGCCGAGCACGAATGGGGCTGTCCGCGGTCAGGACCCGCCAGGAGACTTTGAAACCTAGTCTACCACCGGCACGCGCCTGCCTCTGGCGGCGGCGACCGCTCAGTGCTGTCGGAGAAACGCCGGCACGTCCAGCGGCGTTGACATACCAGCGTCGCTTTCTCCCCGTTCCTCGGCGCCCCCGCCTTCGGCCGTCTGTGAGGCTGCCACCGGGAGGGTCAGGTCGAGACGTGGACGCCGGCTCACGGTCAGCGGGGGCGCAGCTACCTCCATCAGTTGAGGCGCGTCCAGCTCCATCGCCGGCTGGTCCGGTGCGACAGGCTCCGTCGGTCGAGCAACGTGCGCGGTATAGCCGTGCAGGTCCACAGGCGTCTGGAGCCCCGCGACCGGAACGCTGCGGCGACTGCTCTTCCGCTCGAAGCCGGTTGCGATCACCGTGATCTTGATCTTCCCCGTCAGGCTCGGATCTTCGACGGCACCAAAGATGATGTTCGCGTCCTCGTGCGCCGCTTCCTGGATGACGCACGATGCCTCATGGACAGCCATCAGCGAGAGATCCGGACCACCGGTGACGTTGATGATGACGCCCAGCGCGCCATCCACGGACCCGTCCTCGAGCAGTGGGCTGGCAATCGCATTCTGGGCCGCCAGCATCGCGCGGTTGTCGCCTTCCGCGACGCCGGTGCCCATCATCGCAACACCCATGCCGGACATGATGGCCTTGACGTCCGCGAAATCTAGGTTGATCAGACCCGGCACCAGGATGAGGTCCGAGATGCCCTGAATCGCCTGCCGCAGGACGTCGTCGGCCATCGAGAACGAGTCGGTGAGCGACGTCTTGTGATCGATGATCGCGATCAGGCGCTCGTTCGGGATCGTGATGACCGTGTCCACACACTCTCTCAGCGCCTCGAGGCCCGCCTCGGCATGCATCGCACGCCGTTTCCCCTCGAACCTGAAGGGTTTCGTGACCACGGCGACCGTCAGCGCTCCGAGCTCGCTCGCCAGGCTCGCGATCACGGGCGCCGCGCCGGTGCCGGTGCCGCCGCCGAGGCCGGTCGTGATGAAGATCATGTCGGCGCCGGAGAGCGCCTGGATGATCGTCTCCGTATCTTCCAGAGCCGCTTGGCGCCCGATGTTCGGATCGGCCCCTGCGCCGAGGCCCTTGGTCAGCTTCTGGCCAATCTGGATCTTGACCGACGCACGGTTCTGGCCGAGCGCCTGGGCGTCGGTATTGACCACGATGAACTCGACGCCGTCCAGGCCCGCCGACACCATCCGATTGACGGCGTTGCTGCCGCCCCCGCCAACGCCAACCACCTTGATCTTCGCGCCACGCCGCCCGTCGGCATCGAGCGTCAGTCGCAGCTCTTCCGCGTCATGGTCGTGCGCGTCTCCCTGTCTCATGTCAGCCTCCGTGTAGGGCAGGCCCGGCCTCGCGGACCCACCTAGAAGAACTCCTTGAAGATTCCACGCAGCCTCCCGGTCAGCCGGGCGAACGCTCCGGCCCCGGCTCGCGAGGGGTCGGACACACGATTGCGATGCGCATACAACACCAGCCCCACCGGGGTCGCGAATGTCTGGCTGTTCACGTGATCGGCGAGCCCGCCGACATCCTCCGGACAGCCGCACCTGACCGGCAGGTCGAAGATCTGTTCGGCAATCTCGGGCATCCCCTCGAGAATCGCCCCGCCGCCCGTCAGGACGATTCCCGAATTGAGCGCCTTCTCGAATCCACCGCGCCGGATCTCGTCCCAGACCAGGTGGAACATCTCCTCGGCGCGCGGCTGAAGAATCTCGGACAAGATGCGACGGGCCAGTAACCGCGGCTTGCGGCCTCCGACGCTCGCGACCTCGATTGTCGCCTCCTCGTCCACCATCGACGAGAGTGCGCATCCGCTTTTCCGCTTGACCTTCTCCGCATCCGGAATCGGCGTACGAAGGCCGACCGCGATGTCGTTGGTGAAGTGGTCGCCTCCCACGGCGACGACGGCGGTGTGCCACAGGCCGCCCCGCTCGAAAATGGCCAGGTCTGCTGTGCCTCCCCCGATATCGACCAGCGCCACGCCAAGTTCCTTCTCATCCGGCGTGAGCACCGCCTCCGCCGCGGCGAGCTGCTCAATGACGGTGTCGAGAACAGCCACTCCCGCGCGGTTGACGCACGCGATGATGTTTTGGGTGGACGAAGCCGCCCCGGTGACAAGGTGGACGTTGACCTCGAGGCGCGCCCCCATCATGCCGACAGGCGCGCCGATGCCGTCCTGCTCATCGACGACAAAATCCTGTGGGAGCACGTGGAGGATCTCACGCCCCGCCGGAAGCGTCACCGCCTTTGCGGCGTCGATCGCCCGCCGCGCGTCGTCTCGCGTGATCTCTCTGTTCTTGCCGGCTACGGCGATGACGCCGCGGCTGTTGAACCCCTTGATATGCGGTCCCGACAGAGAGAGATGGACTGAGTCAATCTCGATCCCCGCCATCAGCTCCGCCTCCCCGATGGCCTTCTTGATCGAGTCCACGGCGGCCTCGAGGTTCACGACGACGCCACGTTTGATGCCGCGCGACTCCGCGACCCCAAGGCCCACGATGTCGAGACGGCCGTCGTCCAGACTCTCCCCGACGACCGCGCAGACAGTCGACGTGCCCACATCGAGCCCAACGAGATATCGTTCCCTGCGATTCACTCACTGCCTCCTTGAGCTCTTCGGCCCTCACCCCCGTCGGCCTGGGGCTTCACGTATACGCGTTCGCCGAACCGTAAATCGACGTAATCGATCTGGGGGACTTCCCTTCGCAACGTGGGCGCCAGATCGAGGTAGGACTGCAGGCGCTCGACGAACTGGTCGTCGCCGATACGCACGAGGGCCGTATCGCCCTCGAGAATGACGACCGCGTCGCGCGGATCGGTGACGTCGATCTGCGACACGCGGCCGGCGAGATCGGGCCGCTCCTGAAGCGACGCCAACAGCCGCATGGCGAGCGCTGCGCGCCGCTCGTCGACGGCCGGTTCGTCCGCCGCCGCACTCTCCGCCGCCGCGAGACCGTCGATGAGCGGAAAGTCGAACTCGGCGTGATCGGGGCCGAACTCATCGATGATGTCGCCGTGCTGGTCGAGGAGATAGAGCACGCCGGCGATCCGTCCGATCCCGATCGGCTGCCGCTCCGCAATCGCCACGTCGACGGTGCCGGGCAGCACCCGCCGAATGGCGGCGTCTTCGACCCACGGCGAGGCGAGGACCCTCTGGCGCCACTCTTCGAGACTGACCAGCAGCATGTTGCGCCCAGCCAGCCCGTCGACGAGCGATAGGACGTCGCCGCGGGAGAGCCGCGTGTTGCCGGTGACGGTGATGCGCGTGACGGTCAGCGCCTCCGCAGTCAGCACAGAACGAGCGACGAAATAGGCCCCGACGAGCAGTGCGGCGCTCAACACCGCGACGTACACGACACGCGTGCGTGCCCTGCGCACACGTCCGCGTTTCGCCGCGGGAGTCACCTGCGCGCGGCGGAACCGTTTGTCGGCTGGCGCTCGAACGGCCATTACCCACCCTCCTTGCGTTCCCTGAGGGCCGCGACGAGCCGCCTCGGCACGGTGCCGATCGAGCCCGCGCCGAGCGTGATCACCGCATCGCCCGCCCTGGCGGCCTTCACCAGTTCGGATGCGAGGTCGTCCAGCCGTCGGACGACCGTCACCGGCCGGCCGGAACCACGCCGAACGGCCTCGGCGAGCGTATCGACCGTGACGCCAGGGATCGGGTCCTCACCGGCTGCGTAGATGTCGGTGAGTACGACCTCGTCCGCATCCCTCAGCGACGGTCCGAAGGCATCCATCAGCCGGTGCGTGCGGGTATACCGGTGCGGCTGGAAGGCGACAATCAGCCGCCGGGCGACGGTGGCTCGCGCGGCCGACAGCATCGCGGCGATCTCTGTCGGGTGATGGGCGTAATCGTCGATTACCAGGACGCCGTTGACCTCCCCATGCCGCTCGAACCTGCGTTCGGCCCCTTCGAACGCCCGCAAGGCCGACGCCGCCTGCTCGAAGCCGACGCCAACCTCACCCGCGACCGCCACCGCCGCCAGGGCGTTCTGCAGGTTGTGGCGACCCGGCACGGTGAGTTCGAGCATCCCGAGGCGTTCAGTCACATCATCCGAGCGGCGGTCGACGACACACCGGGCACCGAACGCGCCCAGCTGGACGTCGGTGCCCGCCAGGTGCGCGGCGGCTGCGGGGCGGCTGCCGTCGAGCCGACTCTCGTGGCCCCCGCCCTGTCCCTCGCCGAGGCCGTACGTCAGCAGGCGACGCTTCAGACGCGGCAACACCTGGACCAGGTGGGGATCGTCGACGCATGCGACGACGCAGCCGTAAAACGGCACCTTGTTCGCGAAGTCGGCGAACGCCCCCTGCAACTCAGCGAAGCTGCCGTACCTCTCCATGTGCTCGTGATCGATGTTGGTCATTACCGCAATCGACGGCCACAGCATGAGAAAAGACCGATCGCTTTCATCCGCCTCCGCCACCATGTATTCGCCTCTACCGAGCCGCGCGCCGCTGCCAAAGACGCGTAGCCGGCCGCCGATGACGGCGTCGGGATCGAGGCCGCTCCGCTCGAGAACGAATGCGATCATCGACGTGGTGGTCGTCTTGCCGTGCGCCCCCGCCACCGCTATCGAGAACCGCATGCGCATCAGCTCCGCCAGCATCTCGGCCCGCGGTATGACCGGAATGCCGCGCCGGCTCGCCTCGACGACTTCCGGGTTCGTCGGGCCGACCGCCGAGGACGCAACCACGACCTCCGCGCCGCCAACGTTCCCCGCCGCATGGCCCTCGTGCACCGTCACCCCGAAGTTCGCCGTGAGTCTTTGTGTCGACTCGGACGGCTTCAGATCCGAGCCGCTCACCTCGTACCCCAGGTTCGCGAGCAGTTCGGCAATGCCGCTCATTCCGCTCCCGCCAATGCCGACGAAGTGAATCCGGCGGGTTCTACCGAGCAAGTGCCAGAACCTTGTCGACGATGTCCCTGGCGGCGTCGGGCCGCGCCAACCGTCCGGCCGCTTCTTCCATCGAGCGGCGCTGGGCCACGTCACCGGCCAGCGCCAGGATCTCGGCGGCGATGCGATCGCCGGACAGCTCGCGCTGCTCCATCATTCGCGCGGCGCCGTGCTTCACCAGCGCGAGCGCATTCCGACGCTGGTGGTCGTCGGTGGCCTCTGGCAGCGGCACCAGGATCGACGCCCTGCCCGATGCCGTCAGCTCCGCCTGCGTCGTGGCACCCGAGCGACAGATGACGAGATCCGCCGCCTTCATCTCCCGGTCCATCACCAGCAGAAACGGCTCAACCCGGGCTTCGAGCCCGGCACGCTGGTAGCCGCTTCGAACCATTTCCAGATCGCGCTCCCCCGTCTGGTGCGTGACGGCCACTCGCGGCGTGCCGGCAGCCAGCCGCGCCGCCGCCTCCACCAGGGCCACGTTGATCGCGTGCGCGCCCTGGGAGCCGCCAAAGACGAGCACCCGAGCCGTTCCGGGCGGCCGATCCTCATACCCAGGCGCCCTCTCGAAGAACTCCGGCCTCACCGGATTGCCCGACCAGAGCGCCTTGCTGCCGAAATATCGCAGGCTCTCCTGATAGGTCACCGCAACGGCGTCGACGACCGGCGCCAGCAGCCGATTGGTCATGCCCGGGATCGCGTTCTGCTCCATGAGCAGCGTCGGGATACCGCGCAATGCCGCGAGGAGTACCACCGGTCCCGAGCTGTACCCGCCGACGCCGACGACGACCGACGGCCTCCGGCGGGTGATCACCCGCCAGCCGTCGCACGCGCTCACCGGCAGGAGGGCAATACCGCGCGCGAGCGACTGAGCCGACCTGCCCTTCAACCCGGCACTGCGAATGCAATCGAGCGCGAACCCTTCGCGCGGCACGACGCGCGCCTCGATCCCCGCGGCCGTTCCGACAAAGGTCACGTGGGCGTCCGGCACGCGGGACAGCAGCTCGCGGGCGACCGCGATCCCCGGATACAGGTGCCCCCCCGTCCCGCCACCGGCTATGAGCACGGACAGCCCCATTCATCGCGCCTCCGCTGATTCGTGCTGCGAAATATTCAGCAGTACGCCCATGCCGAGCAGGCTGATCAGGAGCGATGACCCGCCCGCGCTGACGAGCGGCAGCGGGAGGCCCTTGGTGGGCATCAGGCCGAGCACAACGCTCATGTTGATGAAGGCCTGCACGACGATCATCGTCGTCAGACCGAGCGCGACGAACGAGCCGAAACTGTCTGGAGCACGCATGGTGATCCGCACGCCGCGCCACGCGATCAGGCAGAAGCAGGCGAGGGTGGCGGTTGCGCCGACAAGGCCGAGCTCCTCGCCGATGACGGCGAAGATGAAGTCGGTGTGCGGTTCGGGCAGGTAGAAGAGCTTCTGGACGCCTTCCATCAACCCGCGTCCGAAGACGCCTCCGGTCCCCACGGCAATCAGGGACTGAATAATCTGAAAGCCGTCGCCCAGCGGATCCGCCCATGGATCCCAGAAGGCAAGGAGCCGGCGGCGGCGGTACGGCGCACTGACGAGCACCAGGTAGATCGCGGGCAGCATGACGAGCACGGCGCCGACGAAATAACGGTAGTGCAGCCCGGCGGCAAAGATCATGACCGCGATGATCATCAGCAGCGCGACGGCGGTTCCGAAATCCGGCTGCAAGAGAATCAGGATCACCATCGCACCAACGACCACGCCGATCGGCAGCAACGAATACGAGAACTCGTCGATCCGGTGCATGCGCCGCTCGAGGACGAGTGCAGTGAACAGCACGCACACGACCTTGGCGAACTCAGACGGCTGAATGCCAAGCCCGCCGAAACCAAACCAGCGGCGCGTCCCGTTCACGGGGCTGCTGAACAGCACTGCCACGAGCGTCACTGAAACCAGCCCAATGAGGACCCAGACGAACGTATCGTTGCGATAGGTCCGGTAATCGACGCGCATCGCCACGGCCAGGACTGCTAGACCCATCACGACCCACAGCACCTGTTTCGTGACGAACAGATCTGATTGCTGGTAACGCTCGAGGGCGACGAGCGCCGAGGCGCTGTACACCATGACGACGCTGGCGCAGACGAGCAGCAGGGTCGCGGTGAACAGCACACGGTCGTATCTCAGTGTCCGCGCCACGTCACCCCTGCCCCCCTACAGCAAACCAGCCGCCACTCCGAAACATGGGTGTGGCCGGATGGGCTATGATCCCGATCCCGCCGGGTCGCTCGCCGTGGTCGCCCGTGAACCGGCGGCGGCCAGCGTGTGAGCGGTCAGCAGTCATCAGTCGGCCCGTGAGACGGGACACCGACCTCGCAGACCGGGGTAGTCTGCGTTCCCAGCGGCTGGCTCCCCTCCGCGCCAAACCGACTGACGACTGCTCATCGCTCACGCATTCACCCTCGTAGCTTCCGTTTCAACTGCCGCACTTCTTCCTTGAAGCTGTCGCCGCGTTCCCCGTAATCGCGGAACCAGTCGAAGCTGGCGCACGCCGGCGCCAACAGGACTACGCCGTCGGGCGCCGCGGTTTCGTATCCGCGGGCCACCGCGTCGCGCATCGAGGCTGCCTCCACGACCGGGACGACGCCGCTCAGCGCGTCGCGCACGAGCGGCGCGGCTTCGCCAATCGCCACCACGGCCCGGCCGCCGACCGACAGCGGTTCGCGGAGCTGTCGTAGATCGCCCCCCTTGAATCGACCGCCGATGATCGCCACGACGCCACCGGGAAAGCTCTCGATGGACCCTCGGGCCGCCTCGACATTCGTGGCCTTGGAGTCATTCACGAACCGGACGCCGCGAACTTCGCCTGCAGGCTCCATGACGTGCTCGAGCCCGCGAAATCCTCGCACTGCTTCGGTCATCGCCTGCGGCGTGGCGCCGGCGATCGACGCGGCGGCCGTCGCCGCGAGCACGTTGTTGAGCATGTGGCGGCCCGTCAACTCCACGGCGGCGAGGGGGACGAGCCGCTCTGCGCCGGCGGCGGTTCTGTTGACGATCCACTCGCCGTCCACGACGAAGCCGGCGGCGATCCGACCCGACAGTGCGAACGACGCGCGGCGCCCGATCGCGTCGCCGCTTCTCGCGGTGACGACGGGATCGTCCGCGTTGACCAGCGCCCAGTCGTCGACGGTTTGATTGGCGAAGATACGGGCCTTGGCGGACGCGTAGGCCTCGATGCTCGGATGCCGGTCCAGATGGTCGTCCGCGAAGTTCAGCCAGACAGCGACCCACGGCCGGAAGGTTGTGGTGGTCTCGAGTTGGAAACTGCTCGTTTCCACGACATGAAGCGTCTCCGCGGTTGACGCCGCGACCTGTGCGCTCAGCGGTACACCGATATTCCCTCCCACCAGCACTCTCCGGCCGGCCGCCGTCAGCATTCGCCCGAGCAGCGTGGTCGTCGTCGACTTTCCCTTCGTGCCGGTCACGGCTAGTACCCGACCGAGAATCCACCGCGACGCGAGCTCGAGCTCGCCGACGATCTCGACGCCCCGCTCGCGTGCCGCCTCGAACACCGGCTGCTCCACCGAGACGCCAGGGCTTACGACGACGAGATCGGCGGCCGCCAGCGTGCCCCGCTGATGGCCACCAAGCTCGAGGTGGACCCCCCCGGCTCGCAGCCGGTCCGCCCCGTCGAAGCCGTCGCGCGCTTCCGTGAGCGTCACGAGCGCGCCCTGCCTCGCCAGCAGTTCGGCCACCGCGATGCCACTGCGGGCCGCGCCGACAACCACCACGCGACGCTTTCGGACGGAGAATGCGCTGTGACCCACACCATCACCGCAGCTTCAACGTCGTCAGGCTGAACAGCGCGAAGATCACCGACAGGATCAGAAAACGGGTGTTCACCTTGGGCTCGCTCCATCCACTCAGCTCGAAGTGATGATGGAGTGGCGCCATCTTGAACACGCGCCGTCCCCAGAGCTTGAACGAGACAACCTGGATGATCACCGAGAGCGCCTCGATGACGAAGACGCCGCCGACCATCAGTAGCAGCAGTTCCTGCTTGATGAGAATGGCGACGGTGCCCAGCGCGCCGCCGAGCGCCAGCGATCCAACGTCGCCCATGAAGATCTCGGCGGGATACGAGTTGTACCAGAGGAATCCGAGGCTGGCCCCGACGAGCGCGCCGCAGAACACTGTCAACTCGCCGGCCGGCGCGAATCGAACGAGCAGCAGGTAGTCGGCCAGCACCGCGTGGCCGGTGACGTATGCGAGCGCGGTAAACGCCGCGGCGGCGATACCGAACGTGCTGATGGCGAGGCCGTCGAGGCCATCGGTCAGGTTGACGGCGTTGGTCGCGCCGACGAGCACCAGCACCGCGAACGCGACGTAGAACCAGCCCAGATCCGGGATGAGGTTCTTGAAGAACGGAAAGATCAGGCGCGTGTTGTAGAGATCGTTGTCGGCCAGCGCCATCAACGTGAGGCCCACCCCGACGGCGACCAGGATCTGAAGCCCGACCTTGTGGCGCGGCCGCAGTCCGTGATGCGAACTGCGCCTGATCTTCAAGTAGTCATCCGCGAAGCCAACGGCCCCGAAGGCGCACGTCGCCAGTACCGCGGTCCAGATGTAGAGATTGGAGAGGTCCGCCCAGAGCAGCGTCGGTACGACGGCGGCCGCCAGGATCAGCAGACCGCCCATCGTGGGCGTGCCGGCCTTCGCCCGGTGCGACTGCGGCCCTTCCTGGCGAATCACCTGCCCGATCTGGAAGTCGCGCAGCTTCGCGATCATCCACGGGCCGAGCAGCAGGCTGATCGCCAGGGCCGTGAGGCTGGCCGCGGCGGTGCGGAACGTGATGTAGCGGGTGACGTTCAGCACACCGATAAAGGGAGCCAGGTCCGGCAGCAGGTGATACAGCATCAGGCGAACTCCGCCGCGACGGCGTCCGCCACGAGATCGGTACGGACGCCGTGAGACCCTTTGACGAGCACGAGGTCGCCCGGGCGGACCGCGGCGACGACGTCACGCGCCGCCAGATCGCTCGTTTCGACGTGGAGAACGGCGGACACCGGCATCCCTGCCTCGATGGCCGCGTCGGCGAGAGCCCGCGCGGGTGCTCCACCGATGGCGACGAGCAGCCGCAGTCCTGCCGCGGCAGCCAGCCGCCCCGATTGCCGGTGGAGTGCAAGCGCGTGGTCGCCGAGCTCGAGCATCTCGCCGAGCACAGCCACTTTTCCTGACGCCCGCGTCTCGCAGGCCACCACGTCGAGCGCGGCCGCCAGCGCCGAGGGGCTCGAATTGTAGGAGTCGTCTATCAGGACGGTCTCGCCACGCAGTCGACGCACCGCGCCACGTTGATCGGGTGCCTTCAATCGTGCGGCGGCGCCTACGATGTCATCGAGCGGCGTGCCGAGATCCAGCGCGACGGCGGTCGCCGCGAGGACGTTGGCGAGATTGCCGCGACCGACGAGCGGTGTCTGGACCTGTCGCTCACCCGCGGGGGTGACCATCCGGGCGCGCATGCCATCGACGCCGAGGTTCTCGACGTCGCAGGCGCGTACCGTCGCCCCGTCCGACGTCCCAAACGTCAGCGTCCGGCCGGCAAACACACTGACCCGCGCCATCACTCGCGCGTCATCAGCGTTGCAGACGAGGACATGGTCCGAGTCCGCGCGTTCGAGAATCTCCGCCTTGGCATCGGCAATCGCATCCGGCGACGCGAAGAACCCGATATGGGCATCACCCACGTTGGTCCACACGCGCATCTCCGGCTCCGCGATCGCGACGAGCGTGCTGATCTCTCCCGCGTGGTTCATCCCCAGTTCCATGACCGCAACCTCGGGGCGCTCGCGCAGTTGCAGCAACGAGAGCGGCAGCCCGATGTGGTTGTTCAGGTTCCCCTCGTTTCTCACCACTCGAGAGCGTCCGGAGAGAAACTCCGCGATCGCCTCCTTCGTGGTGGTCTTCCCGGCACTGCCGGTAATCGCAACGACCCTCGTCCCGCTCGCCCTTCGCACCGTGCGCGCCAGGTCCTGCAGCGCCCTGGTGGTGTCATCGACCTCGACGACGCCGCCACTTGTCGGCTGAGCGGGACCGACAAACCCGCGCTCGACGATCGCGCCGCCAGCGCCCTTCCGAAACGCCTCTGCGACAAACTCATGCGCGTCGAAACGAGGGCCCCTGAGCGCGACGAAAAAGTCTCCGGCCCGCAGCGTCCGGGTGTCGCTGACGACATCCCCGATTGCGTCGCCCGGACCGCCCGACCGGATGTGGCCGCCGACCGCCTCGGCCACCCATTCCAGCGTGAGGCGAAGCGCCTCACCCAACCCGCGACCTGAAACGCCGCGCTCCCAGCGCCTCGCGTGCTACCACCACATCGTCAAAGGGCACCGACCCGCCATCGATCCCCTGGTACTTTTCGTGGCCCCTGCCCGCAATGAGCACTACGTCGCCCGAAGCCGCCTCACCGACCGCGTGGAGGATCGCCTCGCGCCGGTCGACCATCGTCAGGACTTCCGCGCCCCCCTGCCGCGCTTCCGGCTGCGCGCCGAGATTGACTTCGTCGATGATGCGGTGCGGGTCCTCAGCTCGGGGGTTGTCCGAGGTGATGACAACGACGTCGCTGAGCCGCGCCGCGACCATGCCCATGAGCGGCCGCTTCGCACGGTCGCGGCCGCCGCCGGCGCCAAACACGGTGATGAGCCGGCGCGCCGCGAGGGGTCGCGCCGTCTCCAGCAGGTTTCGCAACGCGTCGTCGGTGTGCGCGTAGTCAACGACGACTGTGATGTCGTCGTCAGGCGATGACGCCTGCTCGAAGCGACCCGGCACGCCCTCAAGCCGCGAGAGGCCACGCTCGATCGCGTCGAGCGGCAGGCCGAGCGCCGCGGTCACGCTCACCGCCGCGAGAATGTTGTAGACGTTGGGCTGGCCGACGAGCCGAGACCGAACGTGCACCGTCCCTTGGGGTGTTCGAGCATCGAATTCCAGGCCCTCGAGCGAGATCGACAGCGGTCCCGGCGTCACGTCCGCGGCCTGGTTGACCGCGTACGTGACGGGGCACCGTGTTGTCTCCATGACGGCGGCGCCACGTGGATCATCCGCGTTGACCGCTGCCGGGGCGTCCGCGGGAAGCGTCTCGAACAGGCGCCGCTTAGCGGCGAAGTAGGTCTCCATGTCCCCATGGAAATCGAGATGGTCGCGGGTGAGATTCGTGAAGACCGCAGCGGTCAATCGGATGCCGTCCGCGCGGCGGAGCGCAAGCGCATGCGACGACACTTCCATGGCGCAGGCGCCGCAGCCGGTCTCCACCATCTGCCGCATCAATCCGTGCAGCTCGGGAGCCTCCGGCGTCGTTCTCGTGGCTGCGAATTCCTGGGTGCCGGTCCGGTAGGCGACGGTACCCATTAGCCCGCATCGCGTGCCCGCCGCCTCGAAGATCGACGCGACGAGATAGCTGGTCGTCGTCTTGCCGTTGGTCCCGGTGATGCCTACGACGCGCATCTCGCGGCTCGGATGCCCGAAGAACGCCGCGGAAAGCTCCGCAAGCGCCGGCCGCGCATCCTTCACGACGATCCATGGAACGCGCGGCAGCTCGGAGCCAGCGTCGCGCTCGGCCACGACGGCAGCCGCGCCGGCCGCGATCGCCTGGTGCGCAAAGTCCACCCCATCGGCCTTCAGCCCACGGAGCGCCACGAACACCCACCCGGCTTTCACGCGGCGCGAGTCATGCGTGACGCCGCGGCACGGCACGTCGAGGGCCGGGGGACCACCACGCCCCAGCGGTCGCTCGTCCGGCGGCACCGCCCGAGCGACATCCTGCAGCAGCTCGCCGACCGTCATGGGACTACGTCGGCCGGCGAGACAGCGTCGACCGCCGGAAGAAGGGTCGCCTCGGCCGTTGGGACAGCGTCGGCTGGGGGGAGAAGGGCCGCCTCGGCGGTCACGTCCCGTTCGAGCCTAAGTGTGGCGACCTCGCCAGGTTCGATCGAGCCGCCGGCTGCGGGCTCTTGCTCGACCACGATGCCGAAACCGTACACGCGGGGGGTCACGCCGAGCCCGGCCAGTACCCGCAGCGCATCGCGGGCGCCAAGACCACGCAGGTCTGGAAATACCGCCGCGGACCCTCTCGTTCCACCGGCCAGCGTCACGATCGCGGGGAACTCGGCCGGACCGGATACGGGCCGCTCCCGCGGGACGTCACGCCGCGAAACCAGCACCGGGGGCGCGGCATTGATGGAAGGCGGCACACCGTAATGGCGCAGCGCCGCGTCCGCGATCCGCTGGAAGATCGGCGCGGCCACGGAACCTCCGTAGTAGAGGTTCTTTCCGTGCGGCGAATCGACGACGACGACGATCGTGAAGACCGGCTGTCGTGACGGAATGAAACCCACGAACGACGCGTTGTACTCCGACCTCGAGTACCGGCCGTCGATGACCTTTCGCGACGTGCCGGTCTTGCCGGCGACGGTAAACCCTGGAACCTTCGCGCGGGTACCTGTTCCCCTCTCGACGACCTGCTCCATGATCTCGGTCAGCAACGCCGCCGTGCCGGAAGAGACCACCCGGCGAACCACCGCGTGCTCCGTCGGCGTTCTGGTGCCGTCGACGACCACCGCACGGACCACGCGCGGCGTGAACAGTTCGCCACCGTTGGCAAGCGAACTGACGGCCGCGGCCATCTGCAGCGGCGTGACGCCGACCTGATAACCCATCGACACCGACGCGAGGGCGCTGTCGTTCAGCCTCGAGGGATCCCAGACGATGCCGCCACTCTCGCCTGGAAAATCGGGTGACGATCGAACGCCAAACCCGAAACGCCTCACATAGAGACCCAGCCGCTCCCGCCCGATCTCCAGGCCCACCTTGATCGCGCCGACGTTGCTCGACTTCACGATCACGTCGGTGAACGACAGCACGCCGTTCCGGTGGTCGTCGTTGATCACGCGCCGGCCGAATCGGATCTGCCCGGCGCTGACGTCGATCGGATCGTCGGGCTCGACGACCTCTTCTTCGAAGGCCGCGGACGCGGTGACGATCTTGAATGTCGAACCCGGCTCGTAGATAACCTGCGTGGCGCGGTTGCGCTGCGCTCCTGGCGGCGCCTGCCGGTAGGCGTTGGGATTGAAGCTGGGCCAGCTGGCGAGCGCCAGTATTTCTCCCGTTCCCGGATCCATCACGACAGCCGTGCCACCCGCGGCGTCGTTTTCCTCGACACCGGCGCGAAGCTCCCGCTCGGCAACATGCTGCAGGTACTGGTCGATCGTCAGCTCGAGCGTCGCGCCGGTCGTCGGCGGCCGCTCGACCCGGCTGAACGCACGCCGCCGTGCGTCGGTTTGAATCAACACCGTGCCGGGTCGACCCTTGATCACGCTGTCGTATTGCGCTTCGAGTCCGTGCAGCCCGGTATTGTCGACGCCGACGTATCCCAGGACATGCGCCCCGAGACCCTTATTGGGATAGAAGCGCCGGTTCTCCTTCATGAAGCCGATGCCCTCGAGATCGAGGGCCGCGACGCGGCGGGCGTCGTCCGGCGACACCTGGCGACGCACGTACGCGAATGCCCGGCCGCGCCGGATACGCTCCGCGAGCGTCTGCCGCTCCCCGGTGCCACACTCCGAGAGCGCGGCGCACAGCGCCGCGGCCGAGGCGTCCGGGTTACTGATTTCCGTCGGGACCGCGTAGATAGAGGCGGCGTCCACGCTGTATGCGAGCACGTGGCCGTTGCGATCGAGAATATCGCCGCGCTTGGCAGTCGTCTCCACGGTACGGAGCTGCTGCCGTTCCGCGCGCTCGGTGAGATCTGCATGGCGCGCGACCTGGAGGTACACAAGGCGCGCCTCGATGACCGCGGACCACGCAACGAGCACCGCGACGGCGACGATGAGCCGTCGCTTCAGCGTGACGCGCCAGGCGAACGCGGGCTTTTCGGCCACTGACTGGACCCCCCCTCAAACACGACGAGCCCTACCGGCGGGCGACCACCGAGTTCGGTGGCGGCGCCACAGGCGGCACCCGCTCGATCACGGACGCTTCACTGGGGCCTGGCGCCACCATGTGAAGCCGGTCGATCGCAAGACGCTCGATGCGGATCGGCGAGCGCAGCGTGTCCAACTCGAGCCGCAAGTGGCGGTTGATCTCGGTTTCCGCCGCGCGCTCTCGCTGCATCTGCTCGAAGCGGTACCCGTAACGAAGACGCTCGAAGTGCTGAAACGCCCAGAACAGCAACACGGCGACCAGGAGCACTCCCGCGGCGGTTGCACGCAACATGTCGCGGTGCCGGTCTTGGTCGACCTCGCGCACGATCGGATTGTTGCGAACGTCCTTCCTGATGGCGTATTCGAAGGTCTCGCTGGTCATGTTGTCCGCCTCACCGTGGCTGAATTGCCGTTACGCGGCCCGCTCCGCGGCCCGTAGCTTTGCGCTTCGTGCGCGGGAGTTACGATCCGCTTCGGCCTGACTGGGCACGACCGGCCGCTTCGTGCGGACCGTCAGCCCGAGGTCGCCCCCAGCCTGCAGGGCGCGCAGTGTGTGCTTCACCACGCGGTCCTCCAGCGAGTGAAAGCTGATGACCGCCACCCGTCCGCCCGGCCGCAGTCGCCGGACCGCGTGCGCCAAAAACGCGTCGAGACCGTCGAGCTCGCGGTTGACCCAGATCCGGATCGCCTGGAACGTCCGGGTCGCAGGGTCGATGCGCGAGTAGCCCTTTCGTGGAACCGCGCGGCGCACGATCTCCGCAAGCTGCCCAGTGGTGCTGACGGGCGACCGCAGTTGCGCCCCGGCGATCGCCCGGGCGATCCGTCGCGAATGCCGCTCCTCGCCGAACTCGTAGATCACGTTCGCGAGCGTGCGTTCGTCGGCGTCGGCTATCGCCTCCGCCGCCGTGGGACCGGCCGTCGGATCCATCCGCATATCGAGCGGCTCGTCGCGCCGGAAGCTGAACCCACGCCCGGGCGAGTCGAACTGCATCGACGAGACACCCAGATCCGCAAGCAGTCCGTCAACTTCGGCGATGCCCTGCGCGTCGAGCACGTCGTCCAGGCGGCGGTAGTCGGTGTGCACAAGCGTCACGCGGTCCCCATAAGCCCCAAGGGCGGCAGCGGCCTCTGCCAGGGCCGCCGGGTCACGATCGAGCCCGATCAGCCTGGAGGCGCCCGCATCGAGCATCGCCCGCGCGTGCCCGCCGAACCCGACGGTGCAGTCGACGAACACTCCACCTCGCGCGGGTGCGAGATGCTCGAGCACCTCCGCCACCATGACCGGCTCGTGCATTACTCACACCTAGATCCCGTGTTCCGAGAGCCGCAAGCCGTCCTCGTCCGTCCACGGTTCGCGCTTGAGCTTGTCGAGGAAGCGCTCTTCGTTCCAGACTTCGAGGTGATTGATGCGTCCGAGCACGCGCACGTCGCCGACGATCGAGGCTCCTTCGCGAAGGTGGGCGGGAATCAATACGCGTCGCTGACCGTCGAGTTCGGCTGCCTGGCCGTAGTAATTCACGCGGTCGAGGAACTTCAAGCGCGCGGGGTGATTGCCGGGGACCCGCGCGAGGTTCTGCTCGATGTCGAGCCAGACCGCCATCGGGTAAATGCGCACACACTCTCCCGTGAGGCTCGTCACGAAGACGTCTGGCCCGCGCTGGTCCTGAATGACCCCCCGAAACATCGTGGGCACTTTCAAACGGCCCTTGTCGTCGATCCGGGCCGAAGAGCTGCCTCTGAGTCCCTGATGCTCCACTTTGCTCCACAAAAATCCACTCGGATAATAAGGCCGCATCAGTCGGGATGTCAACGGATAACCTACTCATCCAATGGCAGTTACGCCAAAATTGTGTTTTCGCTTTGTGTTCGTCTTATGGGAGGCTGATACAGAGCGTCCGGCCCGAAACTCACAGACTAGAACCGGTTTCACAACCTCGTTGCGGGTGGCCGCGGACGGGGCCGCCCCATTCGCGCCGCAGGTGCCACGCCCGTGACAGGCGTCTTTGGCGCCGAGCCCTCTACACAAGGCGGAAATTACGCGCGTGCTAGGCTGCCGATCCATGCTGCGCGCGGCCCTTATCGGTTTTTCCTCAAGTGGTAAGACCGCCTTATTTCACCTGATGACCAGCGCCCGCGACACTCCCAGGGGCAGGAGCGACGTGAGCATCGGCATCTCGAGGGTGCCTGACGCGCGCCTGGACACGCTGACGGCGATGTACAACCCGGGCAAACGCGTGCCCGCCACCGTCGAGTTCACCGACATGGCGGCACCCGCCCGCGCCGGCGCGCAAGCACTGGTCGACGTGGCGGGGTACAAGAACGCGGACGCACTCGTCCACGTGGTCCGCGCGTTCCCCGATCCCGTAGTCCCGCACCCGTCCGGCTCGGTCGATCCAGCGCGCGACGCTCAGGCGATGGAAGACGAATTGATCCTCGCCGACCTCGGTGTCGCGGAGCGCCGCCTTGAGCGCATCGAGAAGGACTTGAAAAAGGCGGGCTCGGCGGAGCTCGAAAGAGAGCGCGACCTGGTACGACGCTGCAGGCAATCGCTGGAGGACGGCACGCCGCTGCGCGCGCTGGAACTGACAGGCGAGGATGTCAGGCGTCTTCGCGGGTTTCAGTTTCTGTCGGCCAAGCCGCTCCTGCTCGTGATCAACCTGGACGAGGCGGACGTCGCCGGCGTGGGCGCGAGTGTCGAGCGTGCCGCGGCACAGACGGGGTTGACCGGCTTCCTGGCACACGCGGCGACCCGAGCGGTGGCGCTCTGCGCGACGATCGAGCTCGAGATCGCACAGCTCGAAGGCGCCGATGCTGCCGCGTTTCTCGCGGACATCGGCCTGGCGGAATCCGGCCTGGATCGCGTCATACGGGCCAGCTACGACCTGCTCGGCTACCTGTCGTTTTTCACCGTCGGTGAGGACGAGTGTCGCGCCTGGTCGGTGGCCCGCGGCACACCGGCACAGGCAGCCGCTGCCGAGATTCATACCGATATCCAGCGAGGTTTCATTCGCGCTGAGGTGGTCGCCTACGACGCCCTCATCAGCCGCGGGTCGATGGCGGTGTGCCGCGAACATGGCGAAGTCCGCCTGGAGGGTAAGGAGTACGTCGTCCAGGACGGCGATATCATCAACTTCCGATTCGCGATCTAGTTGTTTGGAGGCCCTTTCCGGGCTACGATTCAAGGCCTCTTCATGAACGCTCTCGACAGTACGCGTCCGCCTAGCGTCAGCATGTTTTTTCCCGCGTATAACGACGGCGGAACGATTGGGAGCCTCGTCATTCGCGCCGTGGGGGCCCTGTCCCGGCTGACGCCCGACTTCGAGGTCATTGTCGTCAACGACGGCAGTACCGACTCGACGCGTGACATCGTGGACGAACTCACACGTACCTACCCGCAGGTGCGTGCGATCCATCATTCGCGGAACCGCGGCTACGGAGGCGCGTTGCGCACAGGCTTCGCAGCCGCGACGAAGGACCTCATCGCGTATACGGACGGAGACGCCCAGTACGATCCCGGCGAACTCGAGCTCCTGTGGACCCGGCTCACGCCGGATGCGGACGTCGTGAACGGGTACAAGATCAGCCGCTCCGATCCCTGGCACCGCATCGTCATCGGTCGCATTTACCACTTCACGGTGAAGCACCTGTTCCGGCTGCGGGTGCGAGACGTCGACTGCGACTTTCGGCTGATGCGCCGCGAGGTCTTCGATCGCGTCAAGCTGGAACACGACACCGGCGTGATCTGTCTCGAGATGATGCGCAAGATCCAAGACGCGGGCTTACGGGTCGTCGAGGTCCCGGTGCACCACTATCACCGGACGCACGGCCGCTCGCAGTTCTTCAACTTCCGCCGCGTCTTCTGGACCGTCATTGACGTGCTGAAGCTGTGGGTGAAGCTCGTGGTCCTGGGCCGAGGACGGCAAGCAGCGCCCGTCCTGTTCCGCAACCGGACGATGAGCGGGACGGTGCCTCCGGAATCAATAAAGCGATGAGCGTGAAGCCGGCGTCGAGCGGCGGCGATTACCGGGCGTTCTACCGCGATCGCCGCGTCATGATCACCGGCGGGCTTGGGTTCATCGGCAGCACGCTCGCGCATCAGCTCGTCGAACTCGGGGCCCGCGTCCTGATCGTCGACTCACTGATTCCGGATTACGGCGGCAACCTGTTCAACATCGCCGGCATCGAAGACCGCCTGCGCGTCAACATCGCAGACGTGCGCCAGTCGAGCACGATGAACTACCTGGTTCGTGACCAGGAAGTGATCTTCAACCTCGCCGGCCAGGTCAGCCACATTGACAGCATGCAGGACCCCTACACGGACCTTGAGATCAACTGCCGCAGCCAGCTGTCGATCCTCGAGGCCTCCCGCCGCTACAACCCGGTCGTGAAGATCGTGTTCGCGGGGACCCGACAGGTCTACGGACACCCCGACAGCCTGCCCGTGACCGAGCAGCACCTGGTGAAGCCGACCGACGTGAACGGGATCAACAAGGCGGCAGGCGAGTACTACCACCTCGTGTACAACGACGTGTTCGGCGTACGTGCCTGCTCGCTCCGCCTGACCAACGTGTATGGCCCACGGCAGCTGATCAAGCACGACCGCCAGGGGTTCATCGCATGGTTCCTCCGCCTGGCCCTGGAAGACCAGGAGATCCAGATCTACGGCGACGGTACGCAGCTTCGCGATTTCGTCTTCGTGGATGATGCGGCGGACGCGTTCCTGCGGGCGGGCGCGAACGATGCATCGAACGGGAAGGTGTTCAACGTGGGCGGCCTCGAACCGATCTCGCACCGCAACCTGGTGGAACTGCTCGTATCGGTCGCGGGAACCGGCCGCTACCGATGCGTCGACTGGCCTCCCGAGAAAAAGGCGATCGACATTGGCGACTTCTACGCCGATTCCTCTCTCAGTGAGCGCACGTTCGGCTGGCGCCCGGTGACGCCGCTACGCGCCGGCTTCGCGCGCACGCTGGACTACTACCGCGCACATCTGCACCATTACCTGCCGACGACGCCGTCCCAGGTCGTCACGCAGTGAGTGCGCTGTCCGTACCCCTTGGCGATGGCACGCAGCCGAGCAGTCCGCGGTGGCGCATTCGGCCTGCGGGCGTCGTATACTTGGGTGTCTTATGGGTTTTCGGGTCCTGACCGTCGCCGCGGTCCTGCTCGGCTGGGCGCTGCCGCTCCGCGCCCAGCAGCCGGTCGAGCTGCAGTTCGACACCGGCCTGGTCACCCTCAGCGCGCAGAATGTGCCGGTGCGGACGATTCTCGCGGAATGGGCACGCATGGGCGGGGCCACCATCGTCAACGGCGATCGCGTGGTCGGCCCCCCGGTGACGATCGAGCTCAACGGCGTGCCAGAACAGCAGGCACTCGGCATCATCTTGCGAAGCGTGGCTGGCTATGTGCTCGCGCCGGTCCGGATCGAGCAGCGCGTCGGCATTCGACCGTATCCTGATCCTGGCTACCAGCGCCGCGCCCAGGAATCCCCCGCCGCCGGCGGTCGCGTCGAGCGCTCCCCGGCCGACCCTGCGGCGCCAAGCCGCCGTTGCGCGACCGCCTCAAGCGGGGCCGATCAACGCTGGGCAGGACGGCACCTTTCCCTTCGGCGGGCAGGCTCCGGCGGCGGTGAATCCGCCGGGTGCCGGCGATCCGCGCCTCGTTCCGCAGCCGCTTGTGACGCGACCTCCGCTCCCGGCTGGCTTGGAGCTTCTTAACCCTCAGAACATGAACGGTGACGGCTCGGGGCAGGGCCCGGCCTCCCCGGCCGGCGTCGTGACAACACCGTCGAACCCGTTCGGCATCCCATTCGGATCGTCGGCGACACCGGGCGTCGTAACGCCGACGCCCCAGCAGCAACAGCAACAGTAAGAGCCTGTAAGGAAATAACTGCTTGTACTGTTGATCGGCGAGTAGTACGCTGCGCCCGTGGAGGTGGCCACCCTGCGGGCAAAGCATGCAGCGCTGGCGCCCGTGCTCACGGAGCGATCGCGCCGGGTGTGGGCGGCGACTGAGGCCGAGGCGATCGGTTATGGCGGCACGGCGCTGGTCGCCCGAGCCACGGGTATCGCGACATCGACCATCCAGCGCGGTTTGCGTGAATTGACGGCGGACGAGCCGCTCGCGGGCGGCCGGACGCGAAGGGCGGGCGGCGGCCGCAAGCGCGCGATCGATCTCGACGCGACGCTGCTGCGCGATTTGGATGCGTTGGTTGAGCCGACCGCCCCCGGCGATCCCGACTCGCCGCTGCGGTGGACGTGCCAGAGCGCACGGACGTTGGCGGTGGCGCTCGACGGTCTGGGCCACCGCGTCAGCCACACGGTGGTCGCCGAGTTGTTGCACGGACTGGGCTACAGCCTGCAGGGCAACGCCAAGACTCGTGAGGGCCGCCAGCATGTCGATCGGGACGCGCAGTTTCGGTACATCGCCCGGCGCGTGCGACGCGCGCAACGGCAACAGCAGCCGACGATTTCGGTGGACACCAAGAAGAAGGAGCTGGTCGGCGCGTTCAAGAACGCGGGCCGCACCTGGCGCCCGGCGAAGACGCCGCAGCGGGTACAGGTCCACGACTTCGTGATCCCGGCCACCGCCACCACGGGCGGGAAGGCCATTCCGTATGGCATCTACGATCTGCATCGCAACGAAGGCTGGGTGCGTGTCGGGATCGATCACGACACCGCGAGCTTCGCGGTACGGTCGATCCAGCGTTGGTGGCAGCACATGGGTCGCCCGGCGTATCGACAAGCCCAGTCGCTGTTGATCACGGCGGATGCAGGCGGGAGCAACGGGGCGCGCCTCCGGTTGTGGAAGTGGGAACTGCCGCGTCTGGCCAATCGGACGGGCTTGGTGATCACGGTCTGTCACTTTCCGCCGGGTACGAGCAAGTGGAACAAGATCGAGCATCGGGTGTTCTCGCACATCGCGATGAATTGGCGCGGCACCCCACTCGTCGACTTGGCCACGATCGTGAGCCTCATTGGCTCGACGCACAGTCGGTCCGGACTCCGCGTTCGGTCGGAACTCGACCGCGGCCCATACCCGGGTGGCATCACCGTCACCGATGCGCAGCTGGCGACGGTACGCCTCGAGCGGCATCGCTTTCACGGCGACTGGAACTACACGATCCATCCCGCTGCTCCGAGAACACAAAAGTCAGTAATTGTCTGACAAGCCCTTAGGACCGCCGCACGTGCCAAACGGCGTACAATAGCGCGTAGCGGCCTCGCGCGCTCCTGCGCCGCTACGCGCTCCATGTCAGAGATCGATCGCTTCAGGCCCGACGACCGCCGTGGCGTCGACACGCTGTACCGCCGCACGCACGGGCCGGACGCGGTGGAGGCCAACCGGCTGCGATGGGATTGGCAGCACCGGCGGAACCCCTTCAATCGGACCGGCGAGCCTGGTATCTGGGTGGCTCGGGAAGGGCCGACGGTCGTCGGCCAGTACCCGACGCTTCCGGTCCGAATCTCACTGAAAGGCCTCGAGGTCGAGGGCGCCTGGGGCACGGGCGCGCTCGTGGCACCGGAACGCGACAGCCAGGGCCTTGACGAAGCACTCGTCAGGGCGTGGGATCGCGACAGCGGCGCCGCGCTGACGCTTGGCGCGCCCGGAGAGTCACGATCCATGCTGGACCGGCTGCACTGGCCGCAGGCCCGGCTGCTACCCTGCATGGTGAAACCGCTCACGAGGCGCGCAGTCCGTCTTCCTCACTGGCCCACGGCAGTGAACCGCCTCGTGTCGGCGGTCACGCTGCCGGTGGTCGCCGTCGTCGCACGGTCTCGACCGCTCCGCGCCGAGTGCGAGCCGATCCGGCGCTTCGACTCCTCGTTCAGCGAGCTGTGGGAGCGACTGGCACCGAAGTTCGATCTGGTCGTGCGCCGCGATGCGCCGTACCTGAACTGGCGCTACATCGAGCCGCCGCACGTCCGGTACTCGGTCGTGGCGTTGCGGCGCCAGGGCGAATTGCACGGCTACGCCGTCTACCGGCATCGCCACGAACCGTTGGGCCGCGTCACGATGCTGGTCGACTTCCTTGTCGATCCCGACGACGTGTCGGGTCTGAAGACGCTACTGCGGTGGGTGGACCGAGCGGCGCGCGTCGAGGACACCGACAAGGTACGTTGCTACGTGATGCACGGCGCGTTCCGGCGCGTGCTGCGGCGAAACGGCTATTTCAGCGTGAAGTCGACGCTCGAGACCAGCGTCAAGGTCAACGCCGTGCAGGTGCCGAAGGCCTTCTACGACGAGACCGATGGCTGGCACATCACCTACGGCGATTCCGACCAAGACCATTGACGTCGGAGCGAACCACGGCGCCAGGTACATATGCAACTCACTGACAAGGTCAACAGCCACATCACGGCGGCGATGAAGGCGAAGGACGCTCCTCGTCTGTCCACGCTGCGCATGATGAAGGCCGCGATGGTGAACAAGGGCGTCGAGAAGGGCCGGGACCTGGAGGACGCCGAAGTCCTGCAGGTGGTCTCATCGCTCGTGAAGCAGCGCCGCGACTCGGTCGAGCAGTTCTCCAAGGCAGGCCGGACCGACCTGGCTGAGAAGGAGGCGGCAGAGATCGCCGTCCTGGAGGAATACCTGCCGCCCGCCGCCACCGCCCAGGAGATTGACGCGGCGGTCACTGCCGCGATCACCGAGACCGCCGCCGCCTCGGCGAAGGATATCGGCAAAGTCATGAAAGCCGTCATGCCGAAGCTCGCCGGCAAGAACGCTGACGGCCGGACGATCAACGAGTCGGTCCGCCGTAAGCTTGGCGCCTAGCCCTCCCCGCTCTTCCCCCCCCTCCTCCACGCTCGCGGGTTCCGCTGCGTCCGCAGGCGCGGCAACGATGACAAGCCGCCTCCTGGGCGTGGTCCGCGAACAGGTACTGGCCGCGTTCTTCGGCGCGGGCAATGCGATGGACGCGTTCAACGTCGCCTTCCGCGTTCCCAACCTCGTGCGTGACCTGTTTGCCGAGGGCGCGATGAGCAGCGCCTTCGTGCCGACGTTCACGCGCCATCTGACGACCGATGGCAAGGAATCCGCGTGGCGGCTCGGGAACCACGTCGTCAACGGGTTGATCATCATCACGACCGGCATCGTGATTCTCGGGATCGTGTTCGCGGAGCCTCTGGTCGGCCTCTTCGCGGCGGCGTACCGCAGCGTCCCTGGCAAGTTCGAACTCACCGTATTCCTGACGCGCCTCATGCTCCCGTTCCTCACATTCGTGGCGGTTGCCGCCGCGTTCATGGGAATGCTCAACTCGCTTCATCGGTTCTTCATCCCGGCGCTGTCGCCTGCGATGTTCAACGTGGCGACGATCACCTGCGTGCTGGTGCTCGTGCCGTTCATGCCGGGCCTCGGGCTGCCCGCGATTGCCGCCGTTGCGATCGGAGCGCTACTCGGTGGCGCCGCACAGCTGGCAGTGCAGTGGCCCGCGCTCAGGCGGGAAGGTTTCAGGTACCGTCCGGTCCTCGACTGGCGCGACGAGAGCGTCAGGCGCGTGCTGATGCTCATGGGGCCCGGAACTCTCGGCCTCGCGGCGACTCAGATCAACGTGTTCGTGAACACGGTGCTCGCGACGAACGAGGGCACCGGCGCCGTGTCCTGGCTGAACTATGCGTTCCGGCTGATGTACCTGCCAATCGGGCTGTTCGGCGTATCGATTGCCACCGCCACGCTGCCGGCCGTTTCGCGCCACTGGGCGCGGGATGATGAGAGCGCGGCGCGCCGTACGGTCGCCGACGGGCTGTCGCTGATGCTGATGCTCAACGTGCCGGCCACGGTGGGCCTGATGGTGCTCGCGACTCCGATTGTGCGCGTGATTTTCGAGCGGGGCGCGTTTACACCGGCGGACACCGCAGCGACGGCGGCGGCGTTGCAGTTCTATGTGATCGGCCTTGTCGGCTATTCCGTCGTACGTATCGCTTCTCCCGTGTTCTACGCCCTCGGGCAGGCCAGGACGCCGGTCATGGTCAGTGTGGTGACGGTGCTGCTCAACGTCCTCCTGAACGTGGCCCTCGTGCGCGTCATGGGCTACCGCGGACTCGCGCTCGGCACGTCGATCGCCGCGCTCGTCAATGCAGGGCTGCTGATGTTCTTTCTTCGCCGACGACTTGACGGAATCGAAGGGGGACGTGTGGCCGGGGCGATGGTGCGCATCGTCGTCGCGTCGGCGCTGATGGGCGTTGCGGCGGTGGCAGCCGACCGAGCTGCCGGCGTCTGGCTGCCCGGTGGCGGACTGCTGCCACAGGTCATCCGTCTCGCAGGCACGATCGGCACCGCGCTCGGCGTCCTCTCGGCGGCCGCCTACATCCTGCGAATCAGGGAATTCCGTGAAGGCGTGACGCTCGTCGTGCGCAAATTGCGCTCCACGCCTCGATGAAATTGCGACCCCTGGGGCTTCACCCGACGGTCTTGTTGCTGGCCGGCGCACATTTCGTCGTGGACGGCTTCAGCAACATCTACGCACCGCTGCTGCCGCTGCTCATCCCGCGGCTGAACCTGTCGCTGGCCGCAGCCGGCACCCTCCAGATGTTTTTCATGATCGCGAATGCCGTGGCGCAGCTCGGATTCGGCCACGTCGCCGATCGCTGGCGCCCTCGCGCGCTGGTCATCGTCGGCCCGCTGGTGGCAGTGTCGATTCTGTCCCTCGTGGGGCTCGCGTCCAGCCCCTGGATGCTCGGCATGATTCTGGTTGCCGGCGGCCTTGGCGCCGCGGCATTTCATCCTCCAGCGGCGGCCCTCGTGCATCGACTCAGTGGGGAGCGCAAAGGCTTCGCGATGTCTTTTCATATCACCGGCGGGTCGCTGGGTTTCTCACTGGGGCCGCTGATCTTCGCGCCGTTCGCCGAGCGCTACGGGCTGCCCTGGACTCCCGTTCTCATGGTCCCGGCGCTCGCCGTGCTTGCGCTCCTTCTGCCGCGGGTCCCTCCTATCGAAGGGCTCGGAGAACATCGTAATCTGTCGGGATTCCGCGCTCTGCTCCCCTATAGAAAGCCGCTGACGCTTCTGTACCTGATCGTCGTGACTCGCACCCTCGCGGCACTGAGCTTCGCCACGTTCATGCCGGTGATGCTCACGGGCCGCGGCATGTCACTGACGGACGCGGGCATCGCCATCGGGGCGTACTTCTTCGCGAGCAGTGTCGGCGGGTTCCTCGGCGGTCCCCTCGCGGACCGATGGGGTCCGCGCAACGTCATCATCTGGTCACTCGTCGTCGCGGTGCCCTTCCTCGCGCTGGCGCCGACGCAGAACGGCTGGACGTTCGTGGCTCTGGTATCGGTCGGCGGCTTCCTGCTGCAGTCCACGCTGCCGGTGAACGTGACCTTCGGCCAGATGATCGCGCCCGTCAGCGCCGCCACCGTCTCGTCCTTGATGATGGGCTTCGCCTGGGGGACCGGCGGCCTCAGCATTCCGCTTGTGGGAATGCTCGCCGATCGGATCGGGATTGAACCCGCCCTGGTCGCCATGGCGTTTCTGCCGCTCGTCTCTGCGATGTTCGCCGTGCCGCTCCCGGCCGGAAAACTTGGGCATGCGCCAACCCGCGCATCCAACGTCGGCCAGGCGGAGACCACGGGAGAAGATGTTGCTCAGTAGGCGTTAGTTGGAACAGACTGGACCGAATGCGCGCCCCTTATCGTTCCACGTCCACCTACTCGTACTCGTTCGGCCCCGGGCCTCTGACGCCGGCGATCAAGGCCCTGGTCGTGGCGAACGTCGCCGCCTTTCTTGTCTCGATGGTCGTGCCAGCGGTCACGCTGAGCTTCGGGTTGCGTCCGGCCGATGTCGTCGGGAGCCTGCGGATCTGGCAACCCGTCACGTACATGTTCCTGCACGGCGGGCTCTTCCACATCCTGTTCAACATGCTTGCGCTCTGGATGTTCGGCGTGGAGCTGGAGCGGATGTGGGGCAGCCGGTTCTTCACCAGGTTCTACTTCATTTGCGGCATCGGTGCTGCGTTCACGACGCTACTACTGTCGTTCATGCCGCTGCCATTCGCCGACCAGTTGTACTTCTCGCTGACGATCGGCGCGTCTGGCGCGGTATACGGCGTGCTGCTTGCCTACGCGCTGTACTTTCCGCGCCGTCTAATCTACGTGTACTTCTTCTTTCCGGTTCAGGTGAAATACGCCGTCATGGTCCTCGGCGCGATTTCGCTTCTGTCGGCGATGAACGGACCCGGCGGCGGCGTCGCGCACACGACGCACCTCGGAGGTCTGATCGTCGCCTACATGTACCTGAAGGGCGGCTCGCGCACGCGCCTGCTGGCGGAAATCAAGTATCGGTACCTGAAATGGCGCATCAACCAGACGCGCCGACGGTTCGACGTCTACCAGGGCGGCCGCAAGCCCTGGGACCGCCGCGTACATTGATCGGGTAGAAAACTTGACCGCCGGATTCTAACCAATTGAGCCAAGTTTTCTCGCCTCGCGGAGCGGGGCAAAAAGATACTGCCACTAGCGAGGCGGAGCCACATGCTCGGCGGTCTGAGGCGCAGCCTCGCTAGTGCTACCGCCTGCCCATGCTGAGCGGCAGCCCCGATCCGCCGAGAACGGGAAGACCGGTGCCGTCCATCAGGAACTCCCATTCGTAGAAGAAGCCGCGACCGAAGTGAAAGTTCGTCACCATGAGCAAGGCGAGCACGGCCACCAGACGAGTCCAGAATCCCAGGATCAGCCCCAGTCCCGCCGCCAGTTCGGCGAGCGGTACCAGCCGCGCGAAGACAGGAATGCCGGGCGCGGCCACTGCCTCCAGATACCAGCGGGTGCTGGGCGCCGCATTCTGTAGCCACCCATCGAGGCGTTCGGCGAGGATGCTGCTGTCGGCGAACCATGCGAGCTTGTCGAGGCCGTTGAAGACGAAGAAGACGCCCAGCATGAGCGCCAGCGCGCGCAAGCCGTACGCGCCGACCCTTCCGCCGCCCGTCGACTGACCCATCCCTGTCGTCCCCATGCCCGCCGCTAGTCTTCGCCGTGGAGCCAGTCCTGCCGAACGGGACTGAAGACGTCCAGCTCGAACGTATCTTCGAGCGCTTCGGCCTGGTGCGAGATCCACGACGGAACGTGCAGTACCTCGCCTTCGCGGACGGTCACCACCTCGCCGCCGACGATGACTTTCAGCGCCCCCTGCAGGATATAGGTCATCTGCTCGCTTTCGTGCGAATGCATCGGCACGAGCGCGCCGCGCTTGAGATAAATCTGCGCCAGCATCTCGCGCTCGCCGGCGACGATCTTCTGCGAGATCATCTCTGTAATCTTCTCGAGCGCGATTTCATCCCAGCGATGGACACGCACGGTGGTCATGGCTTCCCGATAGTGCCATAATTTCCCCGGTATGAAAGGGTCCACTCTCGCCCAGGGTGCCGACGCGCGAGCCGGCGCCCGGCGGGCACGGAGCGAGCGCGAGGGACTGACCCGGAACGACCTACTCGCCGCCTACCGCACGATGCTCCTGTCGCGGAAGATCGACGACAAGGAGATCCAGCTCAAGCACCACAGCCAGGCGTTCTTCCAGATCAGCGGCGCGGGGCACGAAGCGATCCAAGTCGCGGCCGGCAGCCACCTGCGCGGCGGCTACGACTGGTTCTTTCCGTACTATCGCGACCGCGCCCTCTGTCTCACGATCGGCGTGACGCCGCTCGACATGCTGCTCGCGTCGGTGGGCTCCAAGGACGACCCCGCGTCCGGCGGACGCCAGATGCCGTCGCATTGGGGCGACACGCGCCTCAACATCCCCTCGCAGAGCAGCGCCACCTCCACGCAGTGCCTGCACGCGGTTGGCTGCGCCGAGGCCGGCGTCATCTACCAGACCGTCACGCAGATTCCGGATCGCGCGTCGCGCTTCCACGACGACGAGGTGACGTACGTGTCATTGGGCGACGGCGCCACCAGCGAAGGCGAGTTCTGGGAATCGCTCAATACCACGTGCATGAAGAAGCTCCCGATCCTCTATCTGATCGAGGACAACGGCTATGCCATCTCGGTCCCGGTGGAAGCGCAGACGCCGGGCGGCGATATTTCATTGCTCGTCGAACATTTTCCAGGCCTCCGAACGTACCGCTGCGACGGCACCGATTTTCTAGCCAGTCACCGGACTCTCGGCGACGCGGTCTCGCACGTTCGCGATCGGAGAGCTCCAGCATTCGTCCACGCGACCGTCACCCGCCCGTACTCGCATTCCCTCTCCGATGACGAGAAGCTGTACAAGACGGAGGCGGAGCGTGAAGCGGAAGCGCGACGGGATCCGCTGTTGCGGATGCGGCACTTCCTCAAAGCGCAGAGCCTGGCGACTGATGCCGACCTGGCGGACATCCTCACGTCGGTCGAACGCGAGGTCAACGCCGCTGCCCAGCAGGCGCTCGGCGCGCCGAAACCGGAACCGGAAACGGCCGCACTGTACGTCTTCTCTGAGGAGGTCGACCCGTCGTCGTCTATGTTCGCGACCGAGCCGCGGCCGCAGGGCGATCCGGACACCATGGTCGGGGCCATCAACGCAACCTTGCGCGACGAGATGGCTCGCGATCCCCGCGTCATCGTCTTCGGCGAGGACGTGGCGGACGCGAGCCGCGAGGAGGCGCTGGCCACCGTCGCCGGCAAGGGCGGCGTCTTCAAAGTGACGCACGGCCTGCAGCGGGTGTACGGCAGCGATCGCATCTTCAACTCTCCGCTGGCCGAGGCCAACATCATCGGCCGTGGCGTGGGTATGGCGCTCCGGCAGTTGAAGCCGGTCGTCGAGATTCAGTTCTTTGACTACATCTGGCCCGCGTTCATGCAGCTCCGCGACGAGATGGCAATGATGCGGTACCGTTCCGGCAACAACTGGTCGTGCCCGATGGTGATTCGTGCCCCGATTGGGGGCTACCTGCGCGGGGGTGCCCCGTACCACAGCCAGTCCGGTGTCTCGATCTTTGCGCACTCGCCCGGCATCCGGATCGCCTTCCCGTCGAACGCTCAGGATGCGGCGGGGCTCCTCCGCACCGCGATCCGCTGCGACGACCCGGTGCTCTTCCTCGAGCACAAGCACCTGTACCGCCAGCCCTACAACAAGAGCCCGTACCCGGGCAGCGAGTACATGATTCCGTTCGGCAAGGCAGCGATCGCCCGCGAGGGTTCCGACGTGGCCATCTTCACCTGGGGCGCGCTCGTCCAACGCTCCCTGCTGGCAGCGCAGCAGGCCGAGCCCGACGGAATCAGCACGGCGGTCATCGACCTTCGCACGATCATTCCGTACGACTGGGAGACGATCGCCTCCTACACGCGGAAAACCAGCCGCGTCGTGATTGTGCATGAGGACCAGCTGACGTGCGGATTCGGCGCCGAGATTGCCGCGCGCATTTCGCAGGAATTGTTCGAACACCTCGACGCTCCCGTGACCCGTGTCGCATCGCTCGATTGTCCGGTCGCCTATGCTCCGGAGCTGGAGGAAGCGATCCTGCCGGGCTCGGCCGACGTCCTCAAGGCGATTCGGACACTCGTCGCCTACTAAGCTGGATCCAATGCGCTGCGCCCTCGCCCTGGTGCTTCTCGTGGCCGCGTTGCTCGGAACGCGGACCGAGGCGGCGCTGGCCGTCGACGTGCTCCGCTCCATCGGCGGCCTTCCTCCCCATATCGTCGGACTGTTTGAAGAGCCTCTGGGATTTCAGCGAACGCCGAGTGGTCTGTACTACGTATTCGATCGGCGCGGCCACAGCGTCTACACCGTCGACGCGGACAAGAAGGCCGCACAGAAGGTCGTCGAGATCGGGCAGGAGCTGGGTCGGATCATCCAGCCTCGAGGGTTCGATACGTCTGTGACCGGTTCTTTCGTCGTCGCCGACGCGCCCAGAAGGGTCGACCGCGTGCAGATGTTCGGGGCGGGTGGGAATCGGCTCGGCGGGTTCACGCTGCCGTCGCGACAACGGAACGCGGCGATCACCTTCGGGTCCGTTGTCATCAGCGGCATGGCGTCCGTCGCGTACGCCGGCACGAACCTGCTCATCAGTCATCCCGAAGGAGGCGCGCTGTTTACGGAGTACTCCCCGTCAGGCTTTGCCGTTCGCAGCATCGGCCGCCTGCGCGACACGGGCCACGAACAGGACCGCGATCTGCATCTGGCGCTCAACGTCGGCTTTCCGGTGGTCGATCCAACCGGCGGCTTCTATTACGTCTTCGTGGGTGGACGTCCCATGTTCCGCAAGTACGACAGCAACGGCAGGCTGCTGTTCGAACGCCACGTGGAGGGGATCGAACTGGACGATTATCTCGCGTCGCTGCCAACGCGCTGGCCGACGCGGCGAGTCGCGGACCGCGAGCTGCCGCTCGTGCTGCCCGCGATCCGCGCAGCGGCGGTCGACCCTACAGGGCAGCTCTGGATCTCGCTGAGCCAGCCGTACACCTACGTCTACGACGCGCAAGGGGACAAGGTTCGCACGGTGCGGTTCGACGCCGCCGGCACGGTAAGCCCGACGAGTCTCTTCTTCACCCTGGACGGGCGGCTGCTGGTGACGCCAGGGTGTTACGAATTCGACCCGGCCCCGGGCTAGCCGCGCACAGTACTAGAGGCAGCTTCATAGTCTCGTCGCGGGTGGCCGCGGACGGGGCCGCCCCGTTCGCGCCGCAGGCGCCTCGCCCGTGAGGGTGCCTTTGGCGCCGAGCACGATGGGGCTGTCCGCGGTCAGGACCCGCCGGGAGGTTATGAAACCGGTTCCGACACCAGAGCACATAATGCCTATATGGGACGTTTCAATTCAGTCGCGGTGCTTGGCGCCGGCACCATGGGAGCCCAGATTGCCGCCCATCTCGCAAACGCCGGCGTGCAGACTCTGCTGCTCGATATCACGATCGACGCCGCGACGCAGGGCCTCGAACACGCCCGCCGGTTGAAGCCGGACCCGGCCTTCACGCCCGACACATGGAAACTGATCACAACCGGCAGCTTCGACGCTGATCTGCCGCGTGTCCGGGAGAGCGACTGGATTATCGAGGCCGTTGTCGAGCGGCTGGATATAAAGCGAGGCCTCCTCGAAAAGGTCGACGCCGCGCGGCGCGCGGGATCGATCGTCAGTTCCAACACGTCCGGGATTCCGATCGCAGCGCTTGCGAAAGGACGCAGCGACGATTTCAGGCGCCACTGGCTCGGCACGCATTTCTTCAACCCGCCGCGCTATCTGCACCTGCTGGAGGTCATTCCGACACCGGAGACGACGAGGGAGGCCGTCGAGACCGTCACTCACTTCGCCGACCACCGTCTCGGCAAAGGGGTGGTCATCGCGAAGGACTCACCCAACTTCATCGGCAATCACATCGGCCTCTACGGCATCATGCGAATCCTTGCCGCGGTCGCCGGCGGCGACTACACCATCGATGAAGTCGACGCCATCACCGGCCCCGCGCTGGGCCGTCCCAAGAGCGCCACGTTCCGGACGCTCGATCTGGCCGGCCTCGACATCCTCGGCCATGTCGTCAAGAACCTGGGCGAACGGGCCGGACAGACGCCCGGGGGCGACGTGTGGACGCTGCCGCCGTTCTTTCTCCAGATGCTCGAGCGAGGGCTGACGGGCGAGAAGACGGGGCGGGGGTTCTACACGCGTGTGAAGCAGGCAGACGGCCAGTCGAAGATCCTGACGCTCGACCCCGCCACGCTCGAGTACCGGGAACGCCAGCCCGTTCGACTTGGATCCCTCGAAGCCTCCAAGTCGGTCTCGGACGTCCGCGAACGTCTGCGCACGCTGTTCCAGGGCCAGGACAAGGTGGGCCGATTTCTCCGGGGGACGCTTGCGCCCACGCTCCTCTACACCGCAACGGTGACTCCATCCATCGCCCACTCCCCGGACGATGTCGATCGGGTGATGCGGTGGGGTTTCGGCTGGGAACTTGGTCCGTTCGAGCTGATTGATGCGATCGGCATTCAACAGGTCATCGATGCCACGCGTGAGGCCAGCCCGGACCTCCTCGAGGGTGGAACCCCGCCGCTGCTGCAGGCGGCGCTCGAGGGGGGCCGAGACGCCGTTCGCGGTGGAGACGTCCCGCCGGCCGCGTCCGACCTGCAGATTCTGCGGGCGGCGAAGGAACGGTCCGCCGTCGTGAAGAAGAACGCGGGCGCCAGTCTTGTCGACCTCGGTGACGGCGTGCTCTGTGTCGAGTTCCACTCAAAGATGAATGTCGTGGGGGGCGACACGATCCAGATGCTCCAGGCCGGTGTCCACGAAGCCTCTCGCAACTTCTCGGCGCTGGTGGTCGGTAACGACGCTCCGAACTTTTCCGCCGGCGCCAACCTGATGCTCGTGCTGCTCGAAGCCCAGGAGGAGAACTGGGAAGACATCGACGCGATGATCGCGGCCTTTCAACAGGCGACCATGGCACTGCGCTACGCAGGCGTGCCGGTCGTGGTGGCGCCATCGGGCCTCGCGCTCGGGGGGGGCTGCGAGGTGGTGCTGCATGGCGACCGGGCACAGGCCGCGGCGGAGACCTACATGGGACTGGTGGAAGTCGGCGTGGGTCTGATTCCGGCCGCTGGCGGCACCAAGGAGATGGTGGCGCGGGCGGCAGAGGGCATGCCTCAGGGCGCGTCCGATTACCTCCCGCCGATCCAGCGAGCGTTCGAGACTGTCGCTTTTGCGAAGGTGTCGTCCAGCGCTCGGGACGCCGAACAGCTCGGCTATCTCAGACCGATCGACGCGCTGACGATGAATCGGGAGCGATTGCTCGCGGACGCGAAGGCGCGAGCCCTAGGACGCGTCGGCGAGGGGTATGCCCCGCCGCCGCCACGGAACGCGATTCGCGTTGGCGGTGACACCGTGCTGGCCCCGCTGAAGCTCGGTATCCACCTCGCCTGGCGGGCGGGCCGGATCAGCGACCACGACGCGCTCATTGGCCGAAAGCTGGCCACGGTAATGGCCGGGGGTACGTTGCCGCATCCATCGACGGCCACCGAACGGGAGCTGCTGGACCTGGAGCGCGAGGCGTTTCTCAGCCTCGTTGGCGAGAAAAAGACGCTCGAACGAATTCAGCACATGCTGAAGACAGGAAAGCCGCTGCGTAACTAGAGACTGGGGATTTGGGACTTGGGATTTTGGAATCTGTGATTCGTGATTGGTGATCAAGAGACCCAGTGGCATTGAACGTCATCGACCGTGGCGACGGGACGCCGGTTGTCGTCATCCCAGGCATCAATGGGCGATGGGAGTGGCTGAAACCGGCGATCGATGCGCTCGCCCGGCGCTGCCGTGTGATCACCTTCTCGCTCGCCGATGAGCCCTCGTCCGGCGGCCGGTTCGACGAGCGCCACGGATTCCAGTGCTACGTGGACCAGGTGCACGAGGCGCTCGACGCCGCGGGAGTACGGGAGGCGGCGATCTGCGGCGTGTCCTACGGCGGGCTGATCGCCGCGGCGTTCGCCGCGCGCCATCCCGACCGCGCGTCATCAGTCGTGCTCGTGTCGGCGCTGCCGCCCTCCTGGAAGCCCGACGCACGCGTGAGGTTTTACCTGCGCGCGCCCCGTCTGCTGACGCCGCTCTTCCTGCTCGCATCGCTCCGGATGTATCGGGAGGTTGCCGCCGCCAGCGCCGGGCCTGCCCGAGGCTTCGTGGCAGCGACGCGTCTTGGCTGGCGCTGCGTCACGCACATGCTTTCGCCAGGCCGCACGGCGCGGCGTGTGCATCTGCTCGAATCTCTCGACCTTCAGGCGGCGCTTGTGCGCGTGGCTGCGCACGCCAGTGCGCCCTTGACTGCATCCCTGACGACGCCTCTCACGGCGCCTCTCACGACGCCAGCGCTCATCATCACGGGTGAACCGGCTCTCGACCGTGTGGTGCCGGTGAGAACGACGCATGAGTATCTGCGGCTGTGGCCGCAGGCGAACGTGGCGACAATCTCGCGGACCGGACACCTCGGGTCGATGACGCGCCCGGCCGAACTTGCGCGCCTGGTCGTACCGTTCGCCGAGCAGGCCGCTCACGATGTTGACACCAGGAGGCGCGTTGGCTGATCCGGTGCGCGAGATTCCGGGACCTGTGGGTCCGCTTGAGACGCTGTGGAATATCCCGGCCGGCCCGCCGCGGGCGGCCGTGGTCCTGGCGCACCCGCTGCCGACCGCAGGCGGGACCATGCACACCAGGGTGGTGTTCCAGGCAGCGAAAGCCCTGGCACGGATCGGCTGCGTGGTGCTCCGGTTCAACTTTCGCGGCGTCGGCCGGAGCGCCGGCGCCTGGGACAGCGGCCGCGGGGAGCTTGATGACTACAGGGCCGCTGTCGCCTTTACGGCCTCCCAGTACCCGGCTGTCGAGATATGGGCCGCTGGCTTTTCTTTCGGCTCATACATCGCGATGACGGTCGGCGCCGACGAAGCACGCGTGTGCGCGCTCATCGCGATCGCGCCGCCCGTGCACACGTATGACTTCGTCTCGGTGAAGATGTCGCCGAAGCCGACGTTCATCATTCACGGCGAAAGCGACGAGCTCATCTCGCTCAAGCTTGTGCGGCATTTCTATGCCGAGCTCCTGGAGCCGAAGGAGCTCGTCGAGATCGATCGTGCGAACCACCTGTTCGATGGCCAGGCGAGCGAAGTCGGGGACGCGCTCGCGGATCTACTCGAGGACTTCACATGCAGGAAGCAGTAATCGTCTCGACCGCGCGAACGGCGGCCGGCAAGGCGCCCAACGGCGCACTGAGGACAGTTCGTCCGGATGAAATGGCCGCGACGGTGATCGCGGAGGTGCTGCGGCGGGCGCCAGGGATCGAGCCATCGGACATTGACGATGTGATCCTCGGGTGCGCGATGCCGGAAGCGGAGCAGGGACTGAACGTGGCCCGCATCGCGAGCCTGCGCGCGGGCGTGCCGGTGGCCGCGTCCGCAGTCACCGTCAACCGTTTCTGCTCGTCGGGCCTCCAGTCGATCGCCTTCGCCGCCGAGCGCATCATGTGCGGTTTCACCCAAAGCGTCGTGGCCGGCGGCACGGAGTCGATGAGCATGGTGCCGATGGGCGGAAACAAGCTCGCGCCGAACCCGGCGCTCGTGGACAGCTACCCGGACGTCTACCTGAGCACCGGCCTGGTGGCGGAAAACCACGCGCGCGAAAGCGGAATCAGCCGGGAAGCCCAGGATGCATTTGCGCTGCGCAGCCACCAGCGCGCGCTCGCCGCCATCGACGGGGGCCGGTTTGCTGGAGAGATCGTGCCTCTGACGTTCCGCGTCACGGTGCCCGGTGCCGGCTCAGACGGCGGGTCCGGCACGCGGGAGACGCGCGAGGTGACGTTCACACAGGACGAGGGGCCGCGACGCGACACGTCGCCGGAGGCGCTCGCCAAGCTTCGACCGGCCTTCCACGCAGCCGGCAGCGTAACCGCCGGCAACTCATCACAGATGAGCGACGGCGCGGCGGGGGTCCTCATCACGTCCGGAGAACTGGCAAAAGCGCGCGGACTGGCACCGCTTGCCCGCTTCGTGGCCTTTGCGACAGCGGGTGTGGAGCCGGAACGGTTCGGGATCGGCCCGGTTCCGGCGATCAGAAAGGTCCTGAAGCTCGCCGGCCTGTCGCTCGATGACATTGGTCTGGTGGAACTGAACGAGGCCTTCGCCTCTCAGGTGCTCGCCTGCCTGCGCGAGCTGCCGATCGATCCGGAACGGCTCAACGTGAACGGCGGAGCGATCGCGCTGGGACATCCCCTCGGCTGCACGGGTGCCAAGCTCACGACGACCATCCTCTCCGAGATGCGGAGGCGCAAGGTCCGCTACGGCATGGTGACGATGTGCGTGGGGGGCGGCATGGGGGCCGCCGGCATCTTCGAGCGGATGTAGCGAGCGAATGTAGCGAGCGAATGCAGGACCACGGCATGCACGCACCAAGCCCAGTCCGGAAAGGCGGCTCATGGCTGCTGGAAGACGAGGACCCCTCGGGGATCTTTACGCCAGAGAAGCTGTCCGACGAGCACCGCCTCATTGCACAGACCACTGACGAGTTCGTCGACACTGAAGTCCTCCCGAATCTCGATAAGCTCGAGACCAAGGATTGGGCGCTGGCGCGAAAGCTGATCCGCCGGTGCGGAGAGCTCGGCCTGCTCGGCACCAACGTGCCGGAGCAATACGGCGGACTCGATCTCGACAAGGTCTCCTCGCTCATCGTCGCAGAACGCATGGCACGTTCCGCGTCGTTCGCAACAACCTACGGCGGCCAGGCCAATCTCTGCATCCTGCCCATCGTCCTGTTCGGCACCGAGACCCAGAAACAGCGGTATCTGCCGGCGCTCGTCGCCGGCGAGCTCGTTGGCGCCTACGCCCTCAGCGAATCGGGATCGGGCTCGGACGCGCTGGCCGCCAGAACACGGGCCACCCGGGAGAAGGACGGAACATGGACGCTCAACGGCGAAAAGATGTGGATCAGCAACGGAGGCTTTGCCGATGTGATCATTGTCTTTGCCAAAGTCGACGGCGAGCACTTCACGGCGTTCATCGTGGAAAAGAGCTTTCCCGGCGTCAGCGCCGGCAAGGAGGAGCAGAAGATGGGCCTCCACGGCTCCTCGACCACGTCCATCCTCCTGCAGGACGGGAAGGTTCCCGCAGACAACGTCCTGGGCGAGATCGGCAAGGGCCACAAGGTGGCGCTGAACACGCTGAACTTCGGCCGGTTCAAGCTCGGAGGCATGGGCGTGGGCGGCTGCCGATCGGCAATCGGCGAGGCGGCGAGGTACGCGGCCCAGCGCAAACAGTTCGGCCACGCAATCGCGGAATTTGGCGCCATCAAGCACAAGCTCGGCGAGATGATGGCGCGAACCTATGCGATGGAGAGCCTCGTCTACAGAACGGCGGGATTGATTGACGAGTTGCTGGCGGGCACGGACCGCGACGGCGCCGCGGTCGCCCGCGCGTTCGAGGAGTACGCCGTCGAAGCCTCGATTACGAAGGTCGGCGGCACCGAGACGCTCGACTACGTGCTCGACGAGAACGTGCAGATCCACGGCGGCAACGGCTACGTGAAGGACTACCCAGCCGAGCGGTACTACCGGGACGCACGCGTAAATCGCATCTTCGAGGGGACGAACGAAATCAACCGCATGCTGATCCCGGGCATGCTGATCCGCCGCGCGCTCAAGGGTGAGCTGCCTCTTATTCCAGCCGCCAAGCATCTGCAGGAGGAGCTCCTGTCGCCCTCGACGCCGGCCGCCCTGTTCACCGATGACGGAGTCCTGGACGAGGCGCTCCGCATCGTGTCCGCGTTCAAGAAGGTGGCGTTGATGGTGCTCGGCGCGGCGATGCAAACCTACGGCCAGAAGCTCAACGACGAGCAGGAGGTGCTTGGCTACGCGGCCGACATCATGATCGACACCTACGCCGCCGAGAGCGCCGTGCTGCGGGCGCGCGCCGCGAGCGCGGCGGCACATCCGCATGCGGGTCTCCACGACGCCGCCGCGCGAACCTTTGTCAACGAAGCCGCGCTGCGTGTCGAGGGGGCCGCTCGAAACGCTCTCGCCGCGATGGCCGACGGCGACGCGCTCCGTGTCCTCCTGGCCGCGCTGCGCCGCGTCCTCAAAGTCACGCCCATCAACACGGTCGCCCTTCGGCGGCGCCTCGCGGAGGCATCGGTGGAGCGCGGTCGGTATATTCTTGAGTCGTGATCACTCGCCTGAGGCTCGCCGCCCTCGTGTTCTCGCTGGCTTCGCTGGCCGCCTGCTCGTCCGGACCTTCGGCGCCTGACGATTCGGAGTATCTGGAACAGCTCGCGGACGCCCGCGCGTTCAAGAACCAGAGCTTCCTGGAGTCCCCGGATTCGCCGGTTCCCCCGGACAGGCGTGACGCCCTGTTGCCGCTGCCCTACTACGAGGTCGATCCGAGCTACTCGGTGCCGGCAGCGCTCAGTCTGGCGGACGAACGCCCCGTCTTCGAGATGCCGACGTCGAGCGGCGCGCTTCGGAGGATGCAGCTCGTCGGCGTCCTCGAGTTCACTCTGCTGGGCGAACCGCGAAGCCTCGGCGCCTTCATACCTGACGGCACCCAGCAGATCACCCGCCTGTTCGTGCCGTTCGCCGACCTGACGACAGGAAGCGACACCTACGACGCGGGCCGCTATCTGGACATCGACCCGACGACGACCGGGTACTACACGATCGATTTCAACCAGGCCTACAATCCGTATTGCGCCTACAACGACACGTACGAGTGCCCGTTTCCGCCGCCGTCGAACCGGCTGCAGGCCGAGGTCCGCGCCGGTGAAAAGGCTCCCGGAGGATGATCAGGTCGCTCCAGTCGATCGTCTTCGACTTCGATGGGGTCATCGCCGATAGCGAGCCGTTGCATCTCCGCGCGTTTCAGCAGGCCCTCGCTGAAGAAGGCATCGAACTGAGCGCGGCCGACTACTACTCGCACTATCTGGGCTACGACGACGTGGGCCTCGTCCGGGCGCTGGCAACGGATCGCGGGATTGCGATGAACGACCCGCAGATCGCGGCGCTCGTGACGCGCAAGGGTAAACAGCTCCAGGAGATGCTGCACGACCGCCACGTACTCTTCCCGGGTGCCGTGGACTTCATCCGCAGCGCGGCCGCCGAGGTGCCGATCGCCATCGCGTCCGGGGCCTTGAAGCAGGAAATCGATGAAATCACCCAGGCTGCAGGCATCCGGAACCTGTTCACGGCCGTCGTGGCCGCCGGGGACACGCCGCAGAGCAAGCCGTCGCCGGCGCCGTACATCCTGGCATTCGAGCGGCTGCGTCAACACGGTGGGCGCGATCTCGAGCCGCATCGATGCGTGGCGATCGAGGATTCGCGGTGGGGGATCGAGTCGGCGCGGGGTGCCGGTTTGCGTTGTGTAGGGGTGACGAGCAGCTACGCGGCCGCGGAGCTCGAGGGTGCTGAGCTGGTGGTTGGCAGCCTCGGTGAGCTGACGCTGCCGGCGCTGGATCGTCTGTGCGCGAACAACCATGCGTAAGGGGCTCGCCACCGTCCTCGCCGACGCCCTCGCCACCGCGTCCAGTGCTCCCGGCACCGAGCTGGCGGAGGCGGCGCTCATCATCGCCCGGATTGAGTATCCCCAACTCGACGCGTCCGCGTACCTGTCCCGCCTCGACAGAATGGGCGACGCGGCGCGCCGGCGCATCGAGCGGCAGGTGGATGAGACCGGCGACGGCTCCACGCCGTCGTGCATCAAAGGCCTCAACGCGTACCTGTTCGACGACCAGCGGTTCGTCGGCAACCGCGACCGCTACGAGGACCCCCGCAACAGTTGCCTGAACGAAGTGCTCGACAAACACACCGGCATTCCGATCACGCTCTCCGTCGTGTATTTGGAGATCGGCCGGCGTGCCGGCCTGCGCATCGATGGCGTGAATTTTCCTGGACACTTTCTCGTGCGAGTTCCTGAAGACACCAACCGCCGCCGCAGCCGTCTGATTATCGACCCGTTCGATGGCGGTGCTACGTTGTCGGAACACGACTGCCGCCTGCTGCTCCAGAAGCACGTCGGCTCCGAGGTGGCCTTCAGCAAGTCGCTGCTCGCCCCGGCCACGCGCCCGCAGATCGTCGTCCGGATGCTGCTCAACCTGAAGCGCATCTACGTGCACATGCGGTCGTTTCCGCAGGCCCGCGATATCACCGAACTGCTGCTGGCAGTAACGCCTTCGGCAATCAGCGAGCTGCGCGATCGCGGCCTGCTGGCCTACCATTTGAACGACCTCACCGGCGCGCTTCGCGACCTGCAGACGTACCTCAAGATCGCGGGCATGGGCGAGATCGACGAAGACGCGCGGGAAGAGCACCAGCAGATCTGGGAGCACGTGAAAACGCTCCGCCGCAGGGTCGCGTCACTCAACTAGCGGCGCGCCACCCGCTTCCGCTGCGTCGTGACATTCGGAGAGAATTCTCATGAAGACGATTATTCACACCGTTCACATACACGTCCCACCAGCGGCGGTCTATCGTGCCCTAACCACCGAGGCGGGCGTGACCGGCTGGTGGAGTACCAAAGCAACCCTACGTCCCGGCGAGGGTGAAGTCATCGAGTTCACCTTTGTCGGCGATTTCAACCCGCACATGAAGCAGATGAGACTGAGGAAGGCCGAGATCGTCGAGTGGCGTTGCGTCGCTGGTCACGCCAACTGGCAGAACAACACTTTCACGTTTGCGTTGCGACACATTGATGGCGAAACGTCGCTGAGGTTCGTACGGGAATACGCGCAGGAATTGGATGACGATACATATGGCACCTACAATTTCAACTGGGGCTACTACCTGGGTAGTCTCAAGAGGCTTTGCGAAGAGGGCGCGGGTACGCCGTTCGAGGCGCCTCGCTAGGTATTAGCCGCGCAGCATGGGGCGGCCCCGTCCACGGCCACCCGCGTCGAGGTCATGAAAACGGTTCTAGCTAGCACCCTGCTCACGGGCCTCGCTGATCTCGAACAGGTGGCCGTCCGGATCCCGGAAGAAGCAGCGAATCTCCATCCCCCAGTCGACCGGCGGCGTCAGGAAGATCGCGCCTCGCCCCAGCAAGGTCGCATGAGCGGCTCGGCAGTCGGGCACCCTGATCGTGAACGCGTGGCCCACCGTCGCCGGATCGGAAGGTGGGACGAGCGTCACGTCAGGCTTGTCCTTCGTCGGGCCGCCGCCTGTGACGAGCAACAACCAGCTCCCCTGAAACTGCAAGACGCAGGAAGTACCGCCGTACTCGCGATACACCGTGGCCCCGAGGATGTCGCGGTAGAAGTGTCGCGACCGCTCCAGGTCGGTCACAACCAGCAGGTGCGTGAGCTCAGCGCCAGACGCCGGAAACTCGGTCGGATCCACGTACATCCTCTAGTGAAAGCGCCAACCGGCGAACCGTGGAACGGCGCGTGGCCTCAATCGAGATTCGCGATCTCCCGATACAGATACGCGGACGCGATGATGCCGTTGTGAAAGTTGCCAAGATCGAGCTTCTCGTCGGGTGCGTGCGCGTTCTCGTCCGGGAGCCCGATGCCGAACAGCACGCTCGGCAGCCCAAGCTCTTCCTGAAACGTGGAAACCACGGGGATCGAGCCCCCCTCGCGATTGAACACCGGCCGCTGGCCGAATCCCTGCTCGATCGCCCGGCCGGCGGCGCGCACGTACTTGTTGTCGAACTCGGTCATCCACGGCTTGCCCCCGTGCATGCGGGTCACCGTGAGCGTCACCGTTGCCGGGCAGACCTTCTTCACGTAGGCCTCGAACAGATCGGCGATCTTGTCTGGATCCTGGTCGGGCACCAGGCGCATGCTGACCTTGGCCATGGACACGGCGGGAAGAACCGTCTTCGCGCCCTCACCGGTGAACCCCGAGAGCAGCCCGTTCACTTCGAGCGTGGGCCGCGCCCATACCCGCTCGAGCGTCGAGTAGCCCTTTTCACCGAACAGGCGCGGCGCGCCAAGTTCCTTCCGATATTTCGTCTCGTTGAACGGCAGCTTCTTCCATTCCCCGCGCTCGGCGTCGCTCAGCGGCCGGACATCGTCATAGAAGCCGGGAACCTTGACGCGGCCGCCACGATCCTTCATCTGCGCCAGCACCTGCGCGAGCACGAACGCCGGGTTGGCGACGGCCCCGCCGAACGAGCCGGAGTGCAGGTCGCTCTTCGTGCCGCGGAGGTCAAGCTGGAAGTAGGCGAGACCCCGAAGGCCGTAACAGATCGACGGAATCCCTCGATCGAACATCGGTGAGTCGGAAATCACGACGACATCGGCGGCGAGATCCTGCTTGTGGCCACGGATGAAATCATCGAGATTGGCGCTTCCGACCTCCTCCTCGCCCTCGATGAAGAACTTCATGTTGACCGGCAGTCCGCCCGTCTTCTTGATGTGCGCCTCGATCGCCTTGATGTGCATGAACACCTGGCCCTTGTCGTCGGCGGCGCCTCGCGCGTACAGCTCTCCGTCGCGCACGGTGGCCTCGAAGGGCGGCGTGGTCCACAGGTTGAGGGGATCGACCGGCTGCACATCATAGTGGCCGTAGTACAGGATGGTCGGCTTGCCGGGCGCGCCGAGCCAGTCGCCGTACACCACCGGATGACCAGGCGTGTCGACCAGTCGGACGTTCTGCATCCCCGCGGCGCGGAGCGCGTCAGCGGTCCACTCCGCGGCGCGGCGGACATCGTTTGCATGCTGCGGCAGGGCGCTGATGCTCGGAATCGCGAGGTACTGTTTCAGTTCGTCGACGTAGCGGTCGCGATTGACGTTGATGAAGTCGAGTACGTCGTTCATGGCTCAATTCTATGCCGCGCGTCGGCGCCTGACCTCGAGCGCAAGCGAAAGCGCGAGGTAGTAGGCGGGAAACACCAGTGAAGCCCAGAAGATCGGCTGCGATATCGCCGGCATCTGCCAGAGCATCGCGACCATGAGCAGGCTCCACAGCGCGCCAAGCGCAATCGTCGGCAGGCGCCACACTGGGGTGCGAGAGGGATAGACGTAGCGAATCGGTACGAACACCAGGGCCGCCAGTACGAGCAGAATCGCCGCATTGACCTCCAGGGTCGATCCTGCCAGATAGAGATAGAAGACCACGACGTTCCAGTACGACGGGAAACCTGTGAAGAAATTATCTGTCGTCTTCGCATCAGCCCGATTGAACCCGTACGCGCTCGAGAGGAGCATTGCGCCGACGACAATCGTTGACCACCGATCTGGAACGAGCAGCGCATGCCAGACGAAAAACGCTGGAACGAACACATACGTCAGGTAATCGACGATGTCGTCCAGCTTCGCCCCGCTAAACCACGGAAGGCGCGAGGCGACCTCTGAACGGCGGGCAAGCACGCCGTCGGTCGCGTCGACGATGACAGCCAAGAAGAGCCAGAAGAACGCGTCGCGGTAGCGGTCGTAGAAGATGCGGTTCAGTGCGAGAAACGCGAACAGGGCGCCGCTTGCCGTGTAGAGGTGAACGAGCCAGGCAGTAAACATGCGGGAGCGGCTACAGTCTCCGCACGACTGCCGGAAAGTCGCGCCAGACCGGCACGCCGCAGAAGTGCGAACCTTCCGTGCACCTTGGGGAGATCAGGCCGTTGCGAATGACGCAGGGCGGTCCGATATGGCGGCCGATGCGCGGGTGCATCTCGCGCACTTGCTCGACCTCGTCCATCGACGCCAGGTAGATCTCCTCCTGTGCGTTGAAGCAGGTTCTGAGCGTCCACTTGTGCAGCAGCGCGAGCAGGGAGCCTGATTCCACGAAGCGAAGCGTCTTGGCATTGGGCAGCACGTAGAGCGCGAATTCCAACGGGACGCCGAGTTCGAGCAGACGGTTCTTCGCGGTCCACGCTTCGCGCATGGCGCAGTCGTATGCCGCGCGCGCCCGCGCGTTGGCGGCAATCAGCCGCGGCGTGATGTAGTCGGGCTCCGACGTGTCGGCAAACGTCATCAGTGGACGTGACGCCGGCACCATGCGATGCCGCTGGTCCTGCGAATCGGCCGTGTGGCTCAGGCGTTTCTCGAAGACGTAGTTCGCGTGGTGCAGCGACCGCATCAACGGCGAGTGGTACGACACGTTGAGAACGTCCAGCCTGTACGGGTTCGACGCCGGGTTCATCACCCGGTCCAGCGCCTCGTCATCCGTCATGTCGTCCGGCTCCAGCCCGAAGACCGCGCGTACGGAGTCGGCCACGACGGCCTCAGCGTCGGGGGATGTGTCGCGGAGTCTGGACCATCGACCATTCAGCCTGGCGTCAAACGCGGCGGCATACCGGTCACCGCTCCTCTGCGGTGACGGAAATCCACCCTCCGGCAACTCATCCGCCGCGATGGGACCGAGCCCTACCTTCTCGAAGAACAGCGGGTCCCATTCCTTCACGAGCCGCACCATCTCACCGATCACCAGACGCGCCTCGTACGGCGTGTCGCTCGTGTTCACCATGCGCTGCAAACGATGCAGCACGATGCCAGAGACCGTGTGCACCATGGATGTGAACGCGCCGATGGGAATCACGTAACGTGCGGTCTCGATCGCGCGCTTGTCGGCATCGCGCTCGATCCGCTTCAGCCGCTCGGGGTTCGTGTTCGGCTGGACGTACCGAAGCTCCTTCAGAATCGTGATGGCGTCGTCCCTGAGCAGCGCTGAGAGTTCGCCGTAGCGGTCCCACGCACGAACGATCGCGCGCTCGTAGACATCGAGCGCCTCACCGCTGAGTGGAGGCACGAACGCTCGCGGCTCCTTCAATTTGACGTAGCGCTGACTGGATTGCTCCGAGTTGTAGAACGGGTAGGAGTGCAGGAACGTCCAGACGAACTGGCGCGACACGTTCTCGAGACCGAACTCGAAGTGCGCGTGCTGATAGACAGTGTGATGTCCCGCGTCAAACGTCAGCCCGCCGATCGTGTCGCGCTGGTTCTCCGTGACCTCTGTCGTGCCGATGACGCGGGGTGAGTAACACGTGCGCGCGGCGGCTATGGCACCGTCAAACGGCGTCGTAGGAGCGGTTCGGAGTGTGACGAGAGGCGGTGCAGTGGGGAGCACGGATCACGCATTATAAATCGTTGAACGGTTGCACCGGCGGCCGGCTCAGTCCATGGCCTGGCCGCCGCAGATGTTGAAGGTCTGTCCCGTGACGGCGGCGGCGCCAGGTGATGCGACGAAGCGCACGAGCTCCGCGACCTCCTCCGGTTGAATGATCCGTTTGATGGGCACGGCCTCGAGCGCGCGTTCGCGGAACTCGTCGAACGTCTGGCCGGTTGCGGCGGCCCCCTGCCGCATTCCCTCCGCGGCCATCTCTGTATCCACCCACCCCGGGCACAGCGCGTTGACGGTGATCGACCGAGGCGCGAGTTCCAGCGCCAGCGCGCGTGTAAACCCGATGACCCCGTGCTTCGACGCGCAGTACGCCGTATAGCCTGGCACGCCGAAGCGCCCGAGCACCGACGAGATGTTGACGATACGGCCGCCGTCGCGCATCAAGCCGATCGCTTCGCGCGTGACGAGATACGTGCCTGTCACGTTGGTGTCGATGATGCGCCGCCAGCGCGCGGTGCTCGATCCGGCGACCGGCTCTCCGCCTCCTACCCCCGCGTTGTTCACGAGCACGTCAAGGTGAGCCGCCACGCGCCCCAGCTCGCGCATGCCCGCCGCCACCGACTCCTCACTGGTGACGTCCATCTCGATGGCGAGCGCCTTCCCGCCCAGACGTTCGAGATCCCTGGCGGCGGAGTCGAGCTCGCTGCGCGTGCGGCCGGCGACGGCCACACAGGTGTCGGGGCCGGCGAGCGCGTGAGCGATCGCCCGCCCGATTCCGCGGCCGCCGCCCGTGACCAGCGACATCTTCATCAGTCGTCGTCCTTCGAATGAAAGCGTGAGTACTCTTCCAGGTAGGTCAGCGACTCCATGGACGTCATGCGGTCGACAAACAGCACGCCGTCGAGATGGTCGGCCTCGTGCTGCGCCACCCGCGCGGAGAACTTCTTCAATTGCAGTTCTATTTCCCGTCCGTCACGGTCGAGCGCCTTGACGGTCACGTCGGTAAAACGAGACACCATGCCGCGAATGTCCGGGATGCTGAGGCACCCCTCCCAGCCCTCTTCGCGGGCGCTCGCGTTCGGGACGATCTCCGGGTTGGCAAGGACGGTGGCGGCAGTCTTTCTGTCCGGATCCTCTTCCAGAAGCGCAACGAACAGGCGTAGGCTCACATGCACCTGAGGCGCGGCCAGGCCCGCACCGTTGTACTCGTGCATCGTTTCGATCATGTCGTCGATGAGCTTCTGGATCAGCGGATTGCGGAAATCGGCCGTCTCGAGCGGCCGCCCGCGCTGCCGGAGCACCGGATGCCCCATCCGCGCGACTTTCAATATCGACATGAACGAAGATTATAGGGCCCAGCGGCTTTGGGCCTTCTCCTATGCATGTTCATGATGCCGCATTTCGCTTTTGTCCCCCGTGCGGCGGACCACTCGAGTCGCGCCTGCTGAAGGACGGCGATCCGCCGCGCCTCGTCTGCGGCGCCTGCGGATTCATCTTCTATCTCGACCCCAAGCTCGCGGTTGGGACGATCATCATCGATGACCGCCGGCGGATTGCGCTCGTCAAGCGGGCGATCGATCCCGGTTACGGAAAGTGGGTGTTCCCCGGAGGCTACGTCGACCGCGGTGAAGAGGTGCAGCGCGCAGCCGTTCGCGAGGCGCGGGAAGAGACCGGCCTCGATGTCCGCATCGATCGGTTGATCAACATCTATTCGTACACCGGCCGCACGCCGGTTGTCGTCGTCTATGCCGCGACGATGATCGGCGGAGCCCTCGCCTGCGATGACGAGTGCCTCGAGGCGAAGTTCTTCGAGCCGGAGGCGATTCCGTGGGAGGAGCTGGCGTTCTGCAGCACGCACGAGGCGCTGCGGGAATTTCTAGGTTTGGCCCAGCCTCCATCCGGGTCCTGACCGCGGACAGCCCCTTCGTGCTCGGCGCCCAAACCGCGTGTCACGTGTGTGGCGCCTGCGGCGCGAACGGGGCGGCCCCGTCCGCGGCCACCCGCAGCGAGGCTAGGAAACGGGTACTAGCCGAATGCCTAAGCGGCGACGCGAGCGGCTCAGCGTGCGGTTACTCGCTGACACCGACAGTCACGAGAATTTCTTCGCTGTCGTTTTGCTGGCGCGCGGTGTACCGCAACAGCGTCGCGAGAAACAGGATGACACCGCCCATCTCCATCCCCTCCTCGACAACGGTCGTCAGGTTGTAGGTCATCGTGTCGGAACCCATCGGCTCCCCGATGATCTCCACTCCTACGGCTCCACCCACGTAGATACAACCGGCGACGATGAAGGCGGTCCTCGTGCCGGCGGGAAGACTCCACAGGAACGGGAAGAACATCAGGCCGATCAACAGCGCGAGGATACCCCCGGGGATCGCCCAGGTCACGTCGATCACCGTATTGACGGTTTCGTGGAGCCCCGCGATTTCGTCGAGAGAGAGCAGGAGGAAGCCCCCCGCCAGCAGCTTCCAGTGCATCCACCAGCGATCCGATGAGCCGCGCTTGGCGTCCCCCACAACCCATACCCAGAAAGCGGTGACTCCCAGAAGGAATCCGGCGAACCAGGTCGGAATGTTGTTCTCTTCATCGACATCGAACAGCTGACGCCAGGGGATCCACTCGAGCTCCTCGACCCGATAGTGATAGACGGTGAGCACGGAGTGGATGAGCAGAAGCACGAAGGCCACGAGGGCGACACCGGCGACCAGCCGTCCGGGCTCCACGACAACCCGATAACCCGGTACCGCTGGCCGGGGCGCCGTACGAGTATCGTCCATACGGGACCGCAATCCTGCATCGTCTACGCCGATCATCGGACCGAAGCCCTACTCTATCGGGATGCTCAGGTCGTCAGTCGCATGCGGCGCCTCGTTCGAGCTCGCCGTCACGGTGTTGAACAGCACGCCACTGCCCGCGAGCGGCGACCCGTTGGCGTCCAGGTCGGCCTGCGTGACAGTGTACGTCGCCGCGCAGGTCGTCGAACCGGCCACCGGAATGATAGTAAGGAGGCACACCGGCGCCGCGTCAACGTGGTCGTCACTGAGCGCCAACCCGGTGATCGCCACGATCCCGGTGTTGGTCACCAGGTAGCTGTACGGCACCGGCCCCGGTGCCGACACGACCGTCGTCGTCGACGTCTTCTCCACTGTCAGCGTCGCCGTCGGGTCCATCGGGATGCTCAGGTCGTCAATCGCATCCGGCGCCTCGTTCGAGCTCGCCGTCACGGTGTTGAACAGCACGCCACTGCCCGCGAGCGGCGACCCGTTGGCGTCCAGGTCGGCCTGCGTGACGGTGTACGTCGCCGCGCAGGTCGTCGAACCGGCCACCGGAATGGTCGTAAGGAGGCACACCGGCGCCACGTCCACGTGGTCGTCACTGAGCGTCAACCCGGTGATCGGCACGGTCCCTAAGTTGGTCACCAGGTAGCTGTACGGCACCGGCCCAGGCCCCAAGACGACCGTCGTCGTCGACGTCTTCTCCACTGTCACCGTCAAGGGGAGTGCGTTGCACGCCCCGTAGAAGACGAACCCGCCGGGCACGGTACCAAACGGCAGACTGTCGCCATGCGCCATGTGGGCCGCTTGAGCTCTGCTACTGACGTTGATCAGCCTGTAGCTGCCGTTGCCCGTCACATGGCAGATGTCCACTTTGGCGCTCTTGATGCTCTTCGCGCTCTTGATGCTCTTGGCACTCTTGACGCTCTTAAAGCGCTTTTCAAATAGGCCTTGTACTACCTGGGGCGGTCGTGGTACTTCTGCGCGCACCGATGCAGGAGGCCCGATGCGTGCCTATTCGATGGATCTGCGAGAGCGGGCGCTCCTCGACAGCGATGCCGGGATGACGGCGGCCGAGGTGGCGGCGAAGTACCGCGTGAGCGGGTCGTGGGTGCGGCTACTGAAACAGCGGCGGCGCGACACGGGCGAGGTGGCGCCTCGCGTCCAGCGACATGGACGGCGCGGCATGCTTGAGCCGCACCTACACACCTTGGCCGCGCTGATTGCGGCGCACCCGGATCGCACGCTGGCTGAGCTGAAGGACGCCCTCGCCACGCCCGCGAGTGTGCCGACGGTCTGGCGCGCCGTGCGGGCCCTCGGCCTGACCGTTAAAAAACACGGTCCGCCCGTCCGAACACGATCGGCCTGACGTCGCGGCCGCGCGGGTCGCGTGGCACGCGGCGGCGCCGACCTGGGATGTCGCCCACCTCGTGTTTCTGGACGAAACCGGCATCACCACCAATCTGCTTCGGCGGTACGGCCGGGCACCGCGCGGCGCGCGCGTCCACGACCACGCCCCCTGCGGGCGCTGGCAGACCAGCACGTTTCTCGCCGCGTTGCGGGTCACGGGGCTGACCGCACCGGGGGTCTTCGACGGCGCGATCGATGGCGAGAGCTTCCGCGCCTACATCGAACAGATCCTGGTGCCGACCCTGCAGCCCGGCGACATCGTCATTGCCGACAATCTCGGGGCCCACAAGGTCGCCGGCATCCAACGCGCCATCCAGGCCGCCGGGGCCACCCTCTGGTACTTGCCACCCTACAGCCCGGACCTCAATCCCATCGAGCTCTGCTTCGCGAAGCGCAAGGCCCTCGTTCGCACCGCTCGCTGTCGCAGCACCGAGACGCTCTGGCCGTTCCTCGGCGAGTGCTTGGCGCACTTCAGCCCTGACGAATGCCGCAACTATGTTCGGCACTGCGGGTACGCGGCCGCCACACGGTCATGAAAAGCGCTTTAGCGCTCTTGACGCTCTTGGGGCCCTTGATGCTCTTGGCGCTCTTTGCGCTCCTGGCTCCGGCGAAGCTGTTGACCGCACCGGCGACCGACATGGCACTGGTGGACGCGCCGGATGCACTATTCACGCTGGATGCACTGTTCACGCCGAATCCACCATTCACCGGTGAGGTCGACGTGGGGGACGTGGGGGTCGAGGAGTCACCGCAGCCAACAGCTAGCAGCGCACCGAGGCCAGCCACGACGAACGCCGTCGCCAACGAGAAACGAGTCTCCACCGAACCCCTCCGCGAGGCCCCCGCAGCGACGACAAGACGATTACGCATGACATACCTCCGGCAAAGGAACTCGGCTGAGCCCAATCATGGTCAGCGTCCTCTCAGTGAGTACGCAGCCCTCGCCAGCGGTTGTGCAAGAACGACTCCGTACACCGATCCCGAAACAAACGGTGAGAAAAACTGTGTGCTGGACCCCGAACGAGCTACACGCCGGGTAACACATTCGTAGACGTAATTCTCGTTTTGGTGTTGGCTATGGGCGTGGCGCGGCACCTACGCTGCCCCGAGTGAAGCCGCAGCGCTCGTCAAGGGCGGCGTGGGTTTCACGAACTGGTCAGCAGGCCTGGGGAAAGACTAGAAGCGGTTTCCTAACCTCAGCGCGGGTGGCCGTGGACGGGGCCGCCCCATTCGCGCCGCAGGCGCCACACCCGTGGCGCATGCCTTTGGCGCCGAGCACGAATGGGGCTGTCCGCGGTCAGGACCCGCCTGGAGGTGATGAAACCGGTACTCGCCGAATGACTAGGCAACCGTTACTTCCTTGGTGAGATCGTCCCGAAGACCGGTTCCGTGGTCACACCCGCAACTACCCGCGAACGAAGGGCAAGTAGCGCGGGCGCCAGAAGTGGCTGCGGACATACGCCGCGGCGGTGGCGGGCGAGAGTTTCTTGGTGGTCGCGACCCCATCCTCAAACGCCTGGGCGATGACACGTGTGGTGACGGCGATGGAGACTTCGCGCAGCTCGGAGATGGGGGGGTAGATGAGCCCAGCTGAGAGGTGTTTGTGCCCGGTGAAGTCGGCCAGCGCCATCGCTGCGGCCATCACCATGTTGTTGGTGACCTCGGTGGCATTCGCGAGGATCGAACCGAAGCCGAGGCCGGGGAAGATGAAGGCGTTGTTGCCCTGACCGATTTCCTGCATCGCGCCGTTCGGCGTACGCACGGGGTCAAACGGGCTGCCCGTGGCGACGATCGCGCGGCCTTCGGACCAGCGCAAGAGATCGGCCGGCACCGCCTCGCAGGCGCTGGTCGGATTCGAAAGCGGAAAGATGACGGGACGCGCGGTGTTCTTGATCATCCCGCGCACGTGGGCCTCTGTGAAGGCGCCCGGCTGACCGGAAAGCCCGAGCAGGATGGTGGCCTTGCCCTGCTCTATCGTGGTCAGCAGATCGGGCGCCGTGTTGCCGCCCCAGCCCGCGACGTCGCTCTGCGACGTCGTGAGGGTCTGCTTGTAGTCCTCCATCTTTCTACCCTCCATAAGGAGGCCCTTTGAATCGAGGACGAAGATGCGAGCGCGCGCGTCTTGCATCGATAGACCCTCACGCATGAGCTCGTCGCGTATCGCCCATGCGACACCGGCGCCGCCCGCGCCAGCGCCGTAGACAATGATGCGTTGATCTGCGAGGCGCTCCTTGCGGAGCTTGCAGGCGGAGAGCACGCCTGCGAGCGCCATCGCGCCGGTGCCCTGGATGTCGTCATTGAACGACGGCAGCTGCTTTCGATATCGCTCGAGCACCGTAAAGGCGGTGTCCTTCGAGAGGTCCTCCCACTGCAGGATGGCGCGCGGGTAGCGGGTCTTCGCGGCCGCGACGAACTTGTCCATGAAGGTGAGGTAGTCCTCGCCGGTCAGGCGCTCGTGGCGAACGCCGAGGTAGGCCGGGTTGTCGCGCAGGTCGCCGCGATGCGTACCCACATCCAGTCCAACCGGCAGGCTGCGGTAGGGGCTGACACCTCCGCCCGCAGTGTAGATTGCCAATTTGCCGATGGCGATGGCCAAGCCTCCGTACCCCTGATCGCCGATGCCGAGGATCGCACTCGAATCGGTGGCGACGATCATGCGCACGTCGTCGTAGAGCGTGTCCCGCACTGCCTGGGTCGCGCGGCCGATGTTGTTGGTGGACAAGGAGAGTCCGCGGGCTGCCTGATACAAGGACGAGAACTGCTGGACGGCTTCTCCCACGGTGGGGGTGTAGATGATGGGCAGCATTTCGGCGAGGTGGCGCTCGAGGACCGCGAAGAAGAGCAGCTCGTTACGCTCCTGGAGGGCTCGCAGGTACTGATACTTGGCGATGGACGTAGGTTCTTTCAGGTAGCCGGCGCGCACGCGCGCGACCTGCTCCTCGAGCGAAGAGACATGCGGTGGCAACAGGCCGTCGAGCCCCAGCGCCACGCGTTCCTCCTCGGGGAAGGCCGTGCCCTTGTTGGTCGGCGCGAGACGTAACAGGGCGTGCCCGGATGCGAAGACGCGCATCTTCTCGGTGCCGTCCGCGTCATGAAAGGTCTCGAAGTAGCGGCTCAGTTTGGCCATGGGTACGACACTACACCGAGCGGCCACACGGCCGCACACCTGGGCACAACAGCTGTTTGCGGAACGGCCGCGGAGCCCAAGACCTCCTTGCACGCGGTACAATGCGTCCCTTGAGAATCACGGTATGAACGCCCCTGCTGGAGAGAACCTCATGACCCTTCTCTGGTCTCTCGCATTTCGTCTTGCCGCTCGCGTGGCCGTCATCACGGCTGTCACTCTGTTCGCTGTCGCGGAAAGCCTCGCGCAGGTGGCGATCATTCAGCCCGGCGCACCCGGGGAACCGAGCCGGCAGATCTCCGCGGAGGAGGCCTCCGACCTGGCCAGCCTCCAGTTTTCCGCCGCCGACGTGATGTTCATGCAGGGGATGATCTCCCATCACGCCCAGGCGCTGGAGATGACGGTGCTCGTCGAGACGCGGAGCAACCGCGAGGCCATGGAACTCATGGCTCGGCGCATCACGCTCTCGCAGGAGGACGAGATAGCCATGATGCAGGGCTGGTTGCGGGACCACGATCTCGCGGTCCCCGACCTCGAGACGCATCATGCACCTGGTTTCGACTTGATGCCCGGCATGCTGACGGACGAGGAACTGGAACGGCTCGATCAAGCCGAGGGATTTGAATTCGACTCCTTGTTCCTCGAACTCATGATCAAGCACCATGCCGGCGCCCTGACCATGGTCGAGAATCTCCTGGACCAGCCCGGGTCGGCGCAGGACTCGGTACTGTTCGCGTTCACATCGGACGTCTCCTCAGACCAGAGCAGTGAAATCGATCGCATGGATGCCATGCTCAGGGGCTTCTCCCCCGACCCGAGGGTCAATCTCAGCGCTGGATTCGACGATGCCGGTCACGCGTCCCTGAACATGCAACTCATCGCCGCCTTGCCCAAGCCTGATGGATTTTTCGATCCGGACAATCCACAGGGCTTGCCGATGAACAGGGAGCCGGAGCCGGATTCGGCAGAAGAACTCCCGGAGCCAGCCACTGCCGAGGCAGCGGCCGAGGATGAGGCTTCAACCGAGGAGGCAGCAGTCAATACCGAAGCCGAGACACCGGTCGCGGAACAAGAAGACGACGACGAGCAACGGGAGCCTCGTCCCGGTCTCATGAATTTCACCAATAGCGACCTGGCCTTCGCCGGCAACGTGCTGATCGCGGGGAACTATCACGGATTCAATGCCTACGATCTCGGCGATCCCCGTTCGCCTGAGCACCTGAGCTCTGTCGTCTGTCCGGGCGGTCAGGGAGACGTGTCGGTCGTCGGGAACCTCCTGATCTACTCGGTCGAGCAGACGCGAGGGCGGCTCGATTGTGGTCTCCAGGGAGTCGCCGAGCCCGAAAGCGACGAGCGTTTCCGGGGTATCCGGATATTCGACATCAGCGATTTTCGGGCGCCCAGGCAGGTTGGCGCGGTGCAGACCTGCCGAGGATCGCACACGCATACGGTCGTGACCGACCCTGACGATGAGGGAAGCATTTACGTCTACGGGTCGGGAACCGGTTCGGTCCGTTCCGGCGACGAACTCGAGGGGTGTTCGGGCGACTCACCCTTCGAAGATCCCGAATCGGCGCTGTTCAGCATCGACGTGATCCAGATTCCGCTGGCACGCCCGCAAGACTCCCGCATCGTCAGTCGCCCTCGTATATTCTCTGACCCCAACTCCGGGGTCGTCGCGGGTCTGTGGGATGGTGGTGATCACGGGGACGGCACTCAGAACACGCGAGCAACCCGTCAGTGCCACGACATCACGACGTTCCCCGAGATCGGCCTGGCCGCCGGGGCCTGTTCCGGCAACGGCATCCTTCTCGATATCAGCGATCCGGTGAATCCGGTCCGCCTGGATCAGGTTGTTGACAGCGGCTTTGCCTACTGGCACTCGGCGACGTTCAACAACGACGGAACCAAGGTGATTTTTACCGATGAATGGGGCGGTGGTTCCCGCCCGCGTTGCCGCGCGTCCGATCCGCAGGACTGGGGCGCGGATGCCATCTACGACATCGTCGACGGCAAGATGCAGTTCCGCAGCCATTTCAAGATGCCAGCGCCACAGACCGACGAGGAGAACTGCGTGGCGCACAACGGCTCGCTGGTGCCTGTTCCCGGCCGGGATATTTTCGTGCAGGCCTGGTACCAGGGAGGTATCTCGGTCTTCGACTTCACCGACTCCTCGAACCCGACCGAGATCGCCTTTTTCGACCGTGGACCGATCGATGCTGACGACCTCGTCATGGGCGGGTACTGGTCAGCCTACTGGTTCGGAGGTTTCGTCTATGGCACCGAGATGGCGCGTGGTCTCGATGTGTTCGCGTTAACGCCCAGCGAGCACCTGACGGAGAATGAAATCGCCGCCGCGTCGTTCAGAAGCCCCGATGCCATCGTCAACGCACAAACACAGCGGCGGCACACGTGGCCCGCTGAGCCGGTGGTCGCACGGGCGTATCTCGACCAGCTTCGCCGCAGTGACGTCATGCCGGCTGCGCAAGCCGAGGCGGTGACGACCGCGCTCGATCGTGCCGCAGACCTGCTGGCGAGCGGCACAGCCAGCGACGCCACCGTGGCCGCCCGGCTCGACACGCTGGCCGCGACACTCGCAGGTGAGGGGGCTGAGCAGAGCGGCGCAACGCGAACCAGGTTCTTCGCGCTGGCCACGACCGTGGAAGGCCTCGCCGATCGCTTGCGATAGGCGCAGCCTCCAGGCGGGTCCTGGCCGCGGATGGCCGGGAGTCTCGGACCGCCCCGCCCGCCCTGCCGGGAATCTCGGGTAAGTGTTACGTGCGCAGGTACTTGTTGAAGAGGTGAACTGCGACGACGGCCGATCTAGACCGACCGGCGACGTCCCCCCGTCTTCAGTAGCACTTCGGTTTAGAGTCCGGCGGTGACTGTACTGCGTTCCGCGACCAGCCGCTTGGCGTACTGGGCGGGCGTGAGCCCGCCCAGTCCCTTCTTCGGCCGCTCCTCGTTGTACTCGCGTCGCCAGGCCTCGACGAGGACCTGGGTATGGACCAGACTCGTGAACCAGTGCTCGTTGAGGCACTCGTCGCGGAACCGGCCGTTGAACGATTCGATATAGGCGTTCTGATTCGGCTTGCCCGGCTCGATCAGGCGCAACGTGACGCCGTGCGTATGGGCCCATGTCAGCATGGCGCGCCCGCAGAACTCCTTCCCGTTGTCGGTGCGCAAGATACGCGGCAGGCCGCGCTTGAGCGCGAGTTGATCGAGCACGCGGGTGACCGGCAGCCCACCGAACGCGCGGGCCGGCACGATGGCCACCGCTTCGGTGGTCGCGTCATCGACGACGGTCAGGCACTTCACCACCCGTCCCTCGGCCGTGCGGTCGAAGACGAAGTCGGCAGACCAGACCTCGTTCGGCGCCTGGGGGCGTACCAGGGGCTGGCGGTCCGCCACCGGGATCTTCTTGCGTCGCCGCCGACGTACCTGCAGCCTAGCCTCGGTATACAGGCGCTCCACCCGCTTGTGGTTGACCCGTGTTCCCGCCTGCCGCAGCTTGAGGTAGATCATCCCGGCACCGTAGCGACGGTGCCGGTGCGCTAAGGTCACGATGCGGGCTCGCAACGCCGCGTTAGTATCCGGCGCCGGGGTGTATCGCAGCGACGAGGCACTCATGTGCACCAGCGCGAGCGCGCGCCGCTCGCTCACCCCCTGCGCGGTCATATCCCGCACCAGCACCCGTCGGGCTGGGGCGGTCACCACTTTTTTCGCAACGCATCGCGCGTCACCTCGTTGTCCAGCACGGACTCGGCCAGCAGCTTCTTCAGCCGCGTATTCTCGGCAATCAGCTCCTTCAGGCGTTTCGCGTCCGAGACGGTCATCCCGCCGAACTTATTCCGCCAGAGGTAGTAACTGGCCTCCGAGAACCCGTGCCGGCGGCACAGGTCCTTCACCGGCAGGCCCGCTTCGGACTCCCGCAGGAACCCGATGATCTGCGCCTCGCTGAATCGTTGCTTCACGTCCGATCTCCCTTCTCGTGAGCTCGGACTCTAAACCCGGGTGCTACTCAATTCGGGGGGGACGTCGCCAGCATAACACTTTAGAGAGAAGTGCGGCCGGGGGAACTGTTTCATAACCTCGTCGCGGGTGGCCGCGGACGGGGCCGCCCCGTTCGCGCCGCAGGCGTCTCCCACGTTACAGGTGGTTTGGGCGCCGAGCACGAATGGGGCTGTCCGCGGTCAGGACCCGCCTGGAGGTTATGATACCAGGATCAAGCGACCGTCACTTCCTTGGTGAGATAGACGTCCTGGATCGCGTTGAGCAGCTCGACACCGTCCTTCATCGGCCGCTGAAACGCTTTCCGTCCTGAGATCAGGCCCATGCCGCCTGCGCGCTTGTTGATGACGGCGGTCGTGACCGCTTCCTTCAGGTCGCTTTCCCCGGAGGACGCGCCGCCCGAGTTGATCAGACCCGCGCGGCCCATGTAACAGTTCGCGAGCTGGTACCTCGTCAGGTCGATCGGATGGGCCGAGGAAAGCTGGGAATACACGGCCTTGTGGGTCTTTCCGAACTTGAGCGCCTCGAACCCGCCGTTCGTCTCAGGAAGCTTCTGCTTGATGATGTCGGCCTCGATCGTCACGCCAAGGTGATTCGCCTGACCTGTGAGGTCGGCCGCGACATGATAATCGGCTTCCTTCGTCTTGAAGGCCGGATTCCGGAGGTAGCACCAGAGCACCGTGAACATGCCCAACTCGTGGGCCTGCTGAAACATCTGCGCCGTTTCCTGCAGCTGCCGCTTGGATTCTTCCGAGCCGAAGTAGATCGTCGCGCCGACGCCGACGGCACCCATGTCGAACGCCTGCTTGACGCTCGCGAAGCGGATCTGATCGAACGAGTTCGGGTAGGAAATGAACTCGTTGTGGTTGAGCTTCAGAATGAACGGAATCCGGTGGGCATAGCGTCGCGCCACCGAGCCAAGCACACCGAGCGTCGATGCCACGGCGTTGCACCCGCCTTCGATGGCGAGCTTCACGATGTTTTCAGGGTCGAAGTACGCCGGATTGGGCGCGAACGACGCGCCGGCCGAATGCTCGATTCCCTGATCGACCGGCAGGATCGAGACATAGCCCGTTCCGGCGAGCCGCCCGCCGTCAAAGAGCCTCTGCAGGCTTGTCAGCACGCGCGCGGGCCGATCCGACGGACCGTGGATCCGGTCTACGAAATCCGGACCAGGCAGGTGGAGGCTCTCCCGTGGAATCGTCCTGCACTGGTGCTCGAGCAGGCCGGCCGCCTCCCCGAGAACAGCTTCGATCCTGGCGAGTGTTGAACTCCGCTGGGCGGTGCTTGTTGACTTAATGCCTGTTGGTGACGCCACTTTGTACCTCGGTTCTCGATCCTACCACTGGGTATTCGAAGTCTTCCACGATCGCTTCAGCCACGGCGCGATCGACGAGCGCGTCGATCGGGAGCGATGTTTCCGCCGCCTCGATGTGAGCCAACCGCGCCTTTGTCTGCGGATTGCGCGGCGTGAACAGCGTGCAGCAATCCTGGTCCGGAATGATGGAAATCGGATAGGTGCCGAGCCGAATGGCCTCGGCCGTGATTTCCTCCTTGTCCATGCCGACGAGCGGCCGGAACACCGGCAACGTGGCGACGCTGCCGACAACCGCGAGGTTCTCGAGCGTCTGCGACGCCACCTGGCCGACCACCTCGCCGGTGACGAGCGCCTGGGCGGCCCGCGCACGGCCGATGCGTTCGGCAATCCGCATCATCAGGCGCCGGTACACGATGACGCGCATCGGCCCTGGCACGGCCAGCACGACCTGCTGCTGGATGTCACCGAACGCGACGAGAAACAACCGCGATCGCTGCTGCCACCGGGTTAGGAGCGTGACAAGCTCGCGCGCTTTTTCCTGTGACGCGCGCGACAGAATCGGATAGCTGTGAAAGTGCACGAAGGTCACCGCGCAGCCTCGCTTCATCATGCGGTGAGCGGCCACCGGCGAATCGATTCCACCCGACAGCAGGCATGCTACGCGCCCGGCGGTTCCGGTGGGCAGCCCGCCCGCTCCGCGCTCTTTGCCGAAACAGTAGAACGCCTCGTCCGAGAGCAACTCGACGTGCACGACGAGATCGGCGTTTCCGAGATCGACCTTCCAGCCGCGCGCCGCCTGGATGCGCCCGCCGATGTCCCTCTCGACCTGCGGCGACGTCAGGTGAAAGCGCTTGTCGGCCCGCCGTGCCGACACCCGGAAACTGGCACAGGTCCGATCTCCAAGGTCCCGCAGGATGGCGGCGGCCAACGCGTCAAGATCCAGTACCGTCCGGCCCGCATACGAGAAATTCGCGATGCCGAAGGTTCGCCGGATGCGTTCGCCCACCTCTTCGCGCGTTGCGTTCTGACCGAGCACGATCTCGATGCGCCCCATCAGCGAGCGCACGGCCTTCACGTCCAGGTCCGACACCGCGCCGCGGAGGTTTCGGACGAGCCGGCCTACGAACCAGGGCCGGTTCTTCCCCTTCAGCGCGATTTCCTGATAGTGGACGACGATCGAATTCATGATGGTTTGTTACTGGGCCGACGCGAGGGAAGCAGCCATGTGGCCGCTCACGACGGCCCCTTCGATCGTAGCTGGCAGGCCGGTGTCGATCCAGTCGCCGGCGAGAAACAGCCCCGGCACGCCGGTCCGGGTGGGGGGACGCGGCGGCTGTCCCGGCGCCACCGAGAACGACGCCCGTTTCTCGCGCACCACGACACCGCGCACCAGGGCGGCGGATCGGGCGGCCGGCAACGCGTGGCGGACTTCGCCCACCGCCAGCTCGACCAGCTCGTCGTTGCTTCTCGAGACGACTTCTTCCGCTCCGCTCGATACGAGCGACAGATGCGACGCCTGTTCGCCAAACACCCCTCGCTTGTCGAACACCCACTGGAGCGTCCGGCCGGGCAGCCCGACGAGCGTCCGCTCGGTGACGACGCGATCGAACCAGAGGTTCACGGTCACGATCGGTGACGCTTCGGTCTCGGCGGCGGCGTCCAGTACCGGCCTCAGCGCCGCCGGCCGGTCCGCGAATACGTCGGACAGCGCGTGCCACGGCACGGCGCAGATGATCGAGGGGGCGGTCATCTGTTCCCCTCGGACCATCACGAGGGGCCCAGGACGGGGCGAACCGGAGGCACTGGCTTCACGCGGGCACTCGATTCGGGCGGCGGCGTTGGTCTGAACGGAGCCCCCGCGCTGCTCGATGTACTCACGTGCGGGATGCGCGTACAGCTCGTCGAGAGGCTTCAGCGGCAACGCCAGCGCCGCGCCGCGAGGATCGCCGCTGAACATCCGCTCCAGCACGCTGATGAATGAAGCCGCGGCGGCTGTGTCAATCGGCTGATTCAGCGCGGCCACCGCGAGCGGCTCCCAGAGCAGCTCGATCAGCCGCGGAGTCTGCCCGTACCGCAGAAGCCATTGGCGGACCGTGTCGGCTTCGCCGGGCGACAGGGTGCCACGCGCTTCGTCCCGGATCGCGCCTCTGATGGCGCCGCGCATGCGCAGGACGGCGAAGCGATCCCGCCAGCCGAGCGCGTTCCAGCTCACCACGCCGGCCAGCAGGTGGAACGGTGACGGCAAGGCCGGACACGCGAGGCGCGACCGCCGTCCCTGACGATCGATGATGTCGACCGCGAGACGCTTCTGTAAGCGCACATTGGACTCGGCACCGATGCGGCGGAGGAAGCGGAATGTCTCGAGGTAGCAGCCAAACAACACGTGCTGCCCGTTGTCCACCCGCTCGCCTGTAACTGGATCGGTGAAGGCCGTCGCGCGACCGCCGAGCGTCGGCCGCGCCTCGACCACCAGCACACGCGCACCACGCTCGGCCAGCGCCGTGGCGGCGCTGAGGCCGGCGAAGCCGGCGCCGATCACGATCGCATCGGGGATCAACGTTGGGCCTTGGGCTTTAGGCCCTGGGCTTTGGGTCCCGGGTTTCGGATCCTGAGCGCCGCGCGGGCCCAGAGACGGAGCGCTATCAGCGCGCGGTGCGGACGGGGCACGCGAATGCGGCTACTGAACACGTCGTAGCCAGCTCTTTCGATGCGCTGGAGCATCTCAAAGTAGATGCCGCCCATGATTTCGGCGGCTACAAGACTCCGCGCATCCACCCGGGGCAGACCGGCCGCCGCTCGCTCGTAGTAGTCCCGCGCTCTCCCGCACTCGAACCGAAGCAGTTCCCGAACAGGGGGCGTCACGCGCCCCTCCCGCAGCGCCTCCTCAGTGACGCCGAACCGAACGAGATCCTCGACGGGCAGGTAGATCCGTCCCTGCCGCAGGTCGGCCCCGACATCTCGAATGATGTTCGTCAACTGCAGCGCCATCCCGAGGTTCACGGCATACGCCCGCGTCGCCGGATCCCGGTACCCGAAGATCTCGATGCAGATGAGACCGACGGTCGAGGCGACGCGCCGGCAGTACTCGGCGAGCGCCTCGAACGTGGGATACCTGGCGTGCGCCAGGTCCATCGCCACGCCGTCGATCAAATCCTCGAACGGTTCCCGCGGCAGACTGAACTCCCGAACGTACGGCTGCAAGGCCCTGCCCTGCGTCGTGCTCGGACCGCCACCGCCGGTATCGCCCCCGCCTACTCCCGCATAGCCCGCGTAGCAGGCCTTCAGCTCGGCGCGCCACATCGCCAGTTGAGCGGCCGCTCGAACCGGCGCCGCCTCACGCACGGCGTCGTCCAGGACGTCGCCCACCGCCTCGTCCACTGCGTCGTCAACAGCGTCGTCAACAGCGTCGTCCACGGCGCGGCAGAAATCCCACACGGCGATAATGGCGCGGCGCTTCCGCGCAGGCAGGACCAGAAACGAATAATAGAAGCTGGTGTCTCTGCTCATGACGACCGGGGCCCGTACGCGAGCGGCGCGCGTCGACCCGTCCACACGAGCATCCTCCACGCGAACCAGGGCGCATCGAGGACACCGAGGGCAGGCCGGCGGTTCACAACGTCGAAGTGATCACGTGACAGGCGATCGAGTATGCGCGTGCCCCCGAGCCAGGTTGCACGAAGCTCGTACCGCAACCGGCCGCGCATGGCATCGCACAACGGCCTGCCCGCCTCGAAGAGGCCGCGCGTGCGGAGCACGGCAGCCGACAACGCCCCCTGCCATGCCGGCGTGATGCGGCCGGCGGCGAGATCCTCTTCTCGCACGCCGTGGAGACGCTGCTCCTCGCGAGGCAGATACACGCGGCCGCGCTCGTAGTCCGCCTTGAGGTCTTGCCAGAAGTTCGTCAGCTGCAGTGCGGTACAGATGTCGTCAGACCACGCATCGAGCTGGGCGTCGCCCCGTCCGGAGATGCGCAGCACGAGGCGGCCGATCGGATTTGCCGATCGACGGCAGTAATCAAGCAGCTCAGCCCATGTGTCGTATCGCGCCACGTCCACGTCCTGCCGGAACGCGCTCAAGAGATCTTCAAAGAGGTCGACGGGCAACGAACAGCCGCGAATGGTTGCGCCGACCGCCAGAAAGATGGCCACGGTGTTGGAGGGCTCACCCGGCCCGGGCGGCAACCCTGGCTCGGCACTCGACGCGGCCTGGCACAGCCGCTGCATCCAGCCGTCCAGAAGGCGCTTCCGTTCCTCGGCTGTCCACTCTCCCTCGTCCGCGAAGTCGTCGGCCGCACGAGCGAACGCGTAGACGGCCGCCACATGGCGCCGGGCACGGCGCGGCAGGAGCAGTGACGCCACCGGAAAGTTCTCGTAGTGATGCCGCGCGTCGCGCGCGCAGGAGGCGTAGGCGTCCTCTACCACTCCGCTGCCAATCCCACGACCACTCCCACTACCATTCCACTTCCGGCACGCCGGCGCGATGATTCACCGCCCGCGCCATCACGAACAGCAGGTCCGACAGACGATTCAAGTAGACGACCAAGACGGGATCCACCGCCTCCGGTCCCAGCGCAACGACGCGCCGCTCCGCCCGCCGGCACACCGTGCGCGCCAGATGCAAGAGCGCCCCCCCAGGGGAACCGCCCGGCAGGATGAAGCTGCGCAAGCGTGGCGTTTCGGTATCGAGCCGGTCGATCAGCTGTTCGAGCCGCTCGACGGCGGCTGCGGTGATCGCCGTCTTCGTGACGCGCTCAGCGATACGAGCCGATGGGTCGGCGAGACGCGCGCCGAGCGCGAACAAATTCTGCTGGATCGACTCCAGCGACGAAGCGAGATCGCTCCCGACGCCGGCCGCCCGAGCGGCTCCCAGGCAGGCGTTCAGCTCGTCGACGTCGCCGTACGCGTCGACGCGAGCATCGGCCTTGGACACGCGCGTGTTGTCGAAGAACGACGTCTCGCCACTGTCGCCGGTCTTGGTGTAGATCCTCACGCGTGGAATTATAGGTGCGGATGTCCGCCCGTTCCCTACCTGATCCGGCCTCGCGCCGGCGCTTTCGCCGCCGGCTGCTCGCCTGGTACGGCGCGCACGGGCGGGACCTTCCGTGGCGCAGGACCTCCGACCCGTATCCCGACACTCACCGGTCGTCCCCGAAGCGGACGGTCTCGAACCCTACAGTTGCTCCAATAGCACGCGTCGGCTAGGGGCTGATGATGCCGAACTTGGGAATCGGTGCAAGGATGAATGCAAGGCCGATCAGGACGTGCCTATAGCGGGCCGTATGAACTGCGACCGCGTCGCTCAGCTCGAATCTCTGAACCAGGAAAAACAGCATGACGACGAAGGCGAGAAAGATATTCGCGATGTGCCGCGCATAGTCGATGCTGAGGAAGAAAATCACGCATTGAGCGGCCACGGTCAGGGCGACGAGCCGGCACGCGAGGCGCAAGCGTTGGTTGGACCTGCCTTTGTAGAGCCGGTGGAACAGAGCAATCACCGGCAGGTGCAGGATGAAGGCCAAGATGTATAACGGGCTCGCAACAAGCTGACGGAACTCGCGGCCTCTGCCCATGGCGATGCTGAAGTTGGCCTCGAGGTTGTCGTAGAGAAGCCAGGAGCGCTCTCCGGTATTGTAGGGGCTCTTGGACGCGAAGTACTCGCTCAGGACCTCGCGCTCGACGGTGGGAATGCCGTTGATCAGGAAATAGAAGGTCAGAGCCAGGGACAGAGAAATCGATGCGACCAAAGGCGCGAGGCTCCGCAAACGAAACAGAGAATCGTCGCGCAAAGCCCCGATCAGAAAAATCGCGATCATCGGCGGAACCGTCAGTACGATCTGGCCTTCGTGGCACAGAATGAGCAGAGGTGGCAGGAGGACGACGAGGGCTCTCTGGGCCGTCCCGCGCCCCACGATTTCTTTGGACAGCCTTCTGCGAGAAGGAGAATGAGTTATGTCCAAGGGAAAACAGCACGAGGCTGAGGCCTCGGAGGGAGCCCGGAGGGCGACCGCAGAGGCCTCAGCCTCGTGGGCGCTCGTCGGCACGGGGCGGTGGTCCGCGCGACGAAAAGTCTCCGTGGTCATCGAGGTCCTCAAGGGGGAATCACTCGAGAGCCTCAGTCGTCGCCATGGCGTGACGGCGGCGAAGCTCTCGCAGTGGCGTGACGACTTCGTGGCCGGCGGTGAGGCCCGCCTCAAGCATCGCGAGGTCGCCGTCGAGGGCGCGGACACGCGGCGGCTCAAGCGCGTCGTGGCGGATCTCGCCACCGACAAGGCGTTGCTGGCCGAGAAGATTCGACACCTGGAGGCCGGCCGCCCTTTGGGCTGGTGGAGGTCGAAGCGATGAGTCACGAGACTTCGCCCTCCACCCACCGGCCGTACGGCATCGCCCGCGTCACGCGCGTGTGGCAGGTGCCGCGCTTGACGGTCTACGCGCAACGGAACCGGCGCGCCCGGCCGACGCCGGTGGCCAAGCGCGGACCCAAGCCGCCCCAGTCGGATGCGGAGCTGACGGCCGCGGTCCGGGCCGTGATCGCCGCGAGTCCGTTCCACGGCGAAGGGCACCGCAAGATCTGGGCGCGCTTGCGGGTGCAGGGGCTGCGCACGTCGAAACGTCGGACGTTGGTCGTGATGCGCGCTGCCGACTTGCTCGGCCCTGCGCGGCTGCCCACGCCGGTCGCCGCCCGTCCCCACGACGGCACCATCGTCACCGCCAGTCCCAACGTGATGTGGGGCACCGATGCGACGGCCACCGTGACGCTGGCGGACGGCCACGTCACGATCGTCGGGGCGATCGATCACTGCACGGCCGAATGTGTGGGACTACACGCGGCGAAGTACGGCACGCGCTTCGAGGCGTTGGAGCCGGTGCGCCAGGGCGTCCGAGATCACTTCGGGACGATGGCCGCCGGCGTGGCGAGCGGGCTCACGATGCGCCACGACCACGGCAGTCAGTACATGAGCAACGACTTTCACGCCGAGCTCCGGTTCCTCGGCATCGTGTCATCACCGGCCTTCGTCCGCCAGCCCGAGGGGAACGGCTGCATCGAACGGTTCTTCCGCACCCTCAAGGAACAGCTGCTGTGGGTGCGCCACTTTACGGATGTCGAGGACTTGCAGCAGGCGCTGCGCACCTTCAAGGAGACCTATAACCAGCAGTGGTTGATCGAGCGACTCGGCTTCCGCGCACCCGCCGTCGTCCGTCGCGCGGTTGCGCTCACCACGGCCGCGTGAATACACTCACCCGGCTGTCCAAGAAATCCGTGGCGGTACAGGCTCTCTGGGCCGCAGGGGTCGCTAGCGCAAACAAGGCAAGACAGAGATAACCAAGTTGATCGATTCGCCCGAAATCGTGGAAGGAATTCTTCAGGAAAATCGGGCTCATGAGAATCACGAAGCAAAACAGAATGTTCGAGCTGATGGACTCCTCTTTCTTCCAAGTCAGGCTCCTAGTACTACTTTGTCAGATTGACGAATTGCCGAGTGGATTCGAGAGCGATCACTTTTGAGGGCATTGTACAAATTCCGCGAGTTCGATACGCTGCCGTGCGGTGCTCGATCACACCGCGACCGCGTGGCTCCGTCGGTTGCTGGCCTGGCTGGAGCCGTTCGAGGCCGGCTTCGGGCGCGCCAGTCAACGCGGCGCGTTGCGGCGCTACGTCGCCGGGTTGCTCAACGACAGTTGCCGCAAGTCCATGGAGGCGATGTGGGCGCGGTTGAGCGACCCCGGGACCTATCAGGCGTTCCAGCACTTCATCACGCATGCGCCGTGGGACGCCGAGACGGTGTGGAAGCAGCTGCGGGCGCGGGTCCCGGAGCGGACCGGCGTGTTGATCCTCGACGGCACCAGTTTTCCCAAGCAAGGGACCGCGTCGGTCGGCGTGGCGCGGCAATACTGCGGGGCACGCGGGAAAATCGCGAACTGCCAAACGGCCGTCACGGTGGCCCTGTGGACGGGGACGCGCGCCTGGATGCTGGGCGCGCAGCTCTATCTGCCGGAGACGTGGCTCACCGCTGCCCAACGGACCCGCGCCCGCATTCCCGCCGGCGTGCGCTTTCAGCCCAAGTGGCAATTGGCCCTCACGCTGCTGCGACAAGTACGCGCCGCGGGCGTGACGGTGACCGCCGTGTTGGGGGATGCCGAGTTCGGCGACAACGCCACGCGGCGGCGAACGCTGCATCGGGCCAAACTGTCCTACGCGTTGGGGGTGTCGTCCGATCTCAAGGTCTTCCGTGGAACGCCGGCCCTCGAGACGCCGCCGCCGCCGACGGGCCGCGGCCGTCCGCGCACGCGGCACGGCCTACCGGTCGGTACACAGACCGTCGAAGCGCGGGCCTGGGCCGCCACGCAAGCGCCTCGCCAGTGGCGGCTCGTGTCGTGGCGCAACGGCACGCATCCCCCGTGGCGCGCCCGCTTCTGTGCCGTACGGGTCACGCCCGCCCACGACTGGCGCGAGGGCCGACGGCTCGCCCCCGAGGTGTGGTTGTTGTGTCAACGCGACCTCGGCGCAACGCCTGTCACCAAGATTGGGTTCAAGGTATCGTCGCAACACCGCGTTGTGTGACCGAGCATAGCTGATTCCTAAGCGCCTCCGCGGGGGTCTGCCAGGCGAGGGTCTTCCGGGGGCGACCATTGAGAGCAGCAGCCACAGCGTCAAGGTCATCGCGGGAGTGCCTGGACAGGTCGGTGCCTTTGGGAAAGTACTGGCGGAGCAGGCCGTTGGTGTTCTCGTTCGTGCCGCGTTGCCAGGGGCTATGCGGATCGCAGAAGTAGATTGGTAGACCGGTGACGATGCGGAGCTGAACGTGTTGAGCCATCTCGGCACCTTGGTCCCACGTCAGTGAACGGCGAAGCTGCTCCGGTAGCGTGAGGATCGCCGACGCGATGGCGTCTCGGACGGCCTCGGCACCGTGCCCGGCCAGTGCGGGACCGTTCTTGATCCGAGGCTGCCCATAATCATCCATGCGAGGGAGATGCAGCAGCATCGTGAAACGGGTGGTGCGGTCCACGAGGGTCCCAATCGCGGAGCTACCCAGCCCGACAATCAGGTCACCCTCCCAGTGTCCTGGCACCGCCCGATCGTCGGCTTCGGCGGGGCGCTGACTGATCATGATGTCGGATCGGACGAACTGCTTGCCGCGTCCGCGTGTACGTGCTCTAGGAACCCGTAGCGCCCGTCCGGTCTGCAAGCACGTCACCAGTTCGCGTCGCAACGCACCTCGTCCTTGCACGTAGAGCGCTTGGTAGATGGCCTCGTGGGAGATCCGCATCGATTCATCATCGGGGAAGTCGACGTGCAGTCTGTTGGCGATTTGCTCGGGACTCCATGAAGCCGCCCAGCGTCGATCCTGCCGACGACCGTGACGGCGACCATTCCAGTGCACAGCGGGACCACGCACCTTCGTCCCGTCCGTGGCCGTCACCATGCCCACAAGTCGGTCTTGCACGTAGCGACGCAGCTCGTCGTGCTGCGCCAGCTTCGCTACCTTCGGTCTTTTGGCCTTCAGGTCGGCGTGCCACTGCGCGGTCGTCGCGCGATACTCCAGCCCACCATTGCGGGTGGCCGCATTGCGACGTAGCTCGCGCGAGATGGTCGACGCGGAGCGGCTGACTCGCCGACCGATGTCACGAATGGCGACGTGCTGGGCGTGCAAAATGGCAATTTCTTCGCGCTCGGCAAACGACAGATAACGCCCCGACAGTGGGGCCAGGCTGATCGGCGGCATGCCTCCACTTTCGCGGAACCATCGAGTACCGACCGGCTGAGACACGCCGGCAGCCAGCGCAGCCTCTTCGCTGGACAAGCCACAAGCGATTGATTCCCAAAATCGGCGCCGGTGCTCACGGCGTCCCGCCGTCGGGCGCCCCGGCGACCGCATCGGAGCACGTCCCGCACGATGTGACCGTCGACGTTTCGGTGTTCCCATCGCAACTCCTCATCGTTGAGACGTTGCGACGACCGGTTGAATCTACCCAGTACTACTTGGTCGATCTGCCCGCCACCACCGCGCTGCGCGGCCTCGTGCGCCTCGCGCATCAGCGCTGGGCGATCGAGCAGCAATACCAGGAGCTCAAGGACGAGATTGGGCTCGACCACTTCGAAGGCCGCAGCCTGCCGGGCTGGCAACGTCACGTGGCGCTGACCGCCCTCGCCTACAGCTTTCTCCAGATGGAACGCCGCCGACGGGGACAGACACATCTCACGCTGCCGCGCGTCCGCGCCATCATCCAGGAAGTGCTGACCGCCCATTTCTTCATGACGCAACCGCACTACCTGAAGTGGATGCTCAAGCTCAAAGACGTCAAACTGCAAATCTGACAAAGTAGTACTATGGAACAGAGAGAGGATCGCAAGATACAAAGCCACGGAAACGAGCCCGTAGAACACCAGAAAGACAAAATACTCTTCCACATCGACCGGAGACAGGTTCACGATGGCGCCAAGCAGTCCGCGCCTGATGAATCCGTACTCGTAGTCGAACAGGAAGACCGACAGGTTCGAGCTCCGGTACTGTATCGACTGGAGCAGATACGAAAGAACGCTGATAACCGCGAGCGGGATCAGCCAGGTCGGAACACCTGGCACAAGATCTTTCTTCTTCAATCTTTCGATCAATCGAGTCATCGCGGTAACCGGAACGCTGACGTGTGGCAGGCGGGCCGAGCCGACGGGCTGTCGCCGGTCTTGGTGTAGATCCTCACGCGTGGAATTATAGGTGCGGATGTCCGCCCGTTCCCTACCGGATCCGGCCTCGCGCCGACGCTTTCGCCGCCGGCTGCTCGCCTGGTACGGCGCGCACGGGCGGGATCTCCCGTGGCGCAGGACCTCCGACCCGTATCACATTCTCGTCTCGGAGATGATGCTGCAGCAGACGCAGGTCGATCGTGTGATCCCGAAATACCATGAGTGGCTCGACAAGTATCCATCGCTCGCCGCCCTGGCCGCCGCTCCGGAACCGGACGTTACCGACACGTGGCGGCCGCTCGGTTACAACATCCGCCCGCGCCGCCTTCAGGCGATCGCCCGCGAGTCGGTCGCCCGCTACAACAGCCGCCTCCCGTCGGACGAGGACACGCTGCTGTCGTTCAAGGGCATCGGTGCATACACGGCGGGTGCGATTCGGAGCTTCGCGTTCGGGCAGCGCGCGGCCATCGTCGATACGAATGTCGCTCGCGTGCTGTTCCGCGTATTCGTCAGCCGAGGGAACGCGAAGGCACATGCCACGCGCAGGCATTTGTGGAACGTGTCCGAGATCCTCATGCCGCGCAAGCATGTCTTCGACTTCAATCAGGCATTAATGGATCTCGGCGCAACGGTGTGCGTGACCCGAAAACCCAAATGCCCGGTGTGTCCGATGGCGAAGATGTGCCGCTCCTACCCGGCACGGGGAGCGGCGTGACCGTGCATGGCTGCCCATGACCGCTGTTGTGGTCGTCGTCGCCGCCGTCATCGAAGACGCTCACCGGTTCCTTGTCACGCGGAGACAGCCCGGCGTGCATCTGGCAGGGATGTGGGAGTTCCCAGGCGGCAAGATCGATCCCGACGAGACCCACGGGGCGGCGCTTCGGCGTGAACTCCTCGAAGAGCTCGGTGTGGAGGCCATGGTCGGCGAGTGCGCGTACCGGACGCAGCACGCGTACCCGGACCGGACAATCGAGTTGTATTTCTACCGGTGCAGCCTCAAGGGCACGCCTCGGCCGCTACTGGGGCAGGAACTGCGCTGGGTGCTCAGGGCCGAGCTCCGGTCGCTCGAGTTTCCACCCGCCGACACGGAACTCATAGAGCTGCTGACGACATCGGGCGCGCGCTGACAACCGCCGCCACGCGGCCGGACGGCGTTTCCACCTCCAGCCGAGTACCGGCAGCAACGAAATCGCGGTGGACGTACCCGAGCGCAATCGGTCCGAGCTGCGGCGAGCGGGCGGCGCTCGTCACGCCGCCGACATCACGCGCTTCGGAGAAGATTCTGGCGCCGCTCGCCGGCACTTCCTGCGGCTGCTCGCCTTGCATGCGCAGCGCCACCAGCCTCCTGGCAACCCGTCCATGCCCGCGGTGAAGGACGCGGATGATGACCTCCTGCCCCACGTAGCATCCCTTGCTCATCGAGATCGCGCGATCCTCGATCCCCGCTTCGAGCGGGATCGTCTCTTCGGTCATATCGAGACGGAACAGCGGATAACCAGCTTCAATTCGCGCCGCCTCGATGGCCTCGGGATCCGCGACGACCGCGCCTTTCCCGACCAGCGCGCGCTCCAGCTCAGCCTGGCGCCCCGGCTCGATGTAGAGGACGAAGCCGGGAACACCAAGCTGGCTGACGCGCGCGACCACGACGGGTGAGCCACCGAACTCCGCCCGCGTGTTGTGATACTCGGGCCACGACGCGACCCCCGCCACGCCGGCCAGCGCCCCTTCGAGCATCGATGACGCGGCCGGCCCGTGAACCCACACCGCCCTCAAAGTCTCCGACAGGTCCGCGAGCTGAACGTCTTCACTGAAAAGGAGCTGATCCAGCCGCTGCAGCGTGGCGGACAGGACGTCGGCGGGAACATCCAGCAGGATCATTTCGCCGGATTCGAAGATGTGTATGTCGGTGAGCATCCGGCCCTGGGGCGTCAGCCACGCGGCGTAGCAGCCGGTCCCTGGCGTCAGTGCCTGGATGTCATTGGTCAGCAGGCCGTGCAGGTACGAGGCCCGGTCCTGGCCGGTCAGGCCAATGGCGTTTCGTGGCGCGATGGCGCCTACGGCCGCTCGTTCCTTGAGGGCATGGTAGTGCTCGGGAGTGGTCATGGAGAATCCGAACACTGATACGATTTGAGCAGTGCCTGTTCGCTATTGTATCTGGGCGCGTATCTCGGCGGCCATGCTGCTCCTCTCGGTGCCCGCCGCGGGGGGACAGGAGCCCCCAACCACCTCCCATGGCTACACCGTGTTCGTGGGCGGCACGGTCGTCGGCCGCGAAGAGGTCACCGTTCAGGTCACCGCCGACGGGATCACGATCACCGGCACCGGCCGGCTGTCCGGGTCGCTCAACATCGTGATGAGGCGCGCCGAGGTGCGTTATCGATCCGATTGGACGCCGGAAGTGTTCGAGATTGAAGCTACGGTCGACGGCGGCGATACGGTGCTGCAGACGACCTTCGACGGCGAGACCGCAGTCACCAGGGGCGTCGATGGTGGACAGCAAATCGCGCAGACGAACGTCACGTCCGCCCAGGCACTCATCCTCCCCAATGTCTTCTTCGGTGCCTACGAGGCGTTGACGCGCCGGCTGGCAAGCGCCGTTGTCGGTCAGGACTTTCCTGCGTTCCTCGGTGCCGGGCTCCAGGGCTCGCTTCGGTTGACAAGCGCGAGCAGCGAACGCATCCAGATCGGGACATCCACCTTCGGCGTGCGGCAATACGTGCTGACGTTCACGAATGCGAGCGGATCCAGGATCGTGAACCTCTACGCCGAGGAGAACGGCTCCCTCCTGCGCGTCAACATTCCTACCTTGAGTCTTGACGTCGTGCGGGAGGACCTGGCGGCGTCGACCGCGCGAACGCTCGTCTACTCGAACCCGGGAGACGAGGGGGTGAACATTCCGGCCGCGGGCTTCAACCTGAGCGCGACGCTCACGCGGCCGGCATCAACAGCGGACCGCGTGCCGGCTGTGATTCTGCTCGCCGGAGCAGCCACCGACGAGCGCGACGGTGTCGTTGCCGGCGTCCCGCTTCTCGGGCAGATTGCGGGCGCGCTGGCCGACGCCGGGTTCCTTGCCGTGCGGTACGACAAGCGCGGCAGCGGACAGAGCGGCGGCCGTGCCGAATCGGCCACGCTCCGCGATTACGCGGACGATGCCAGAGTCGTCGTCCGCTGGCTTGCCGACCGGCCTGACATCGATCGCGATCGAATCGCCGTCCTCGGGCACAACGAAGGCGCCTGGACGGCGATGCTCCTCGCGTCGCGCGAAGGGCGAGTCGCCGCCGTCGTCACCATCGCCTCGCCGGCAACAACGGGGACCGAGCGGGTGCTCGAACAACAGCGCCACGCGCTGGAGAAGATGAACACGGCGCCCGCGGAGCTCGTCGCCAAGATAGAGCTGCAGACCCGAATCAATGAGGCGACCATGACCGGGCGCGGATGGGAAGGCATCCCGGCTGATATGCGCAGGCAGGCCGATACTCCCTGGTTTCAGAGCCTTCTGACGTTCGACCCGGCACGAGTCATCAGGGACATCCGAAGGCCGGTGCTCCTCGTGCACGGCGAGCTCGACGCGGAAGTCCCTGTCTATCACGTGGATCGCCTCGCCGAGCTTGCCGAGGACGGCCGTCCGACGTCGGTCACTGTCGTCACGGTCCCCGACGTCAATCACCTGTTGCTGCCCGCTGTCACGGGCGACGTGAGCGAATACGCGTCACTGGAAGACCGTAACGTCAGCGTGGACGTGAAAACTGCCGTCACCGACTGGCTTGCCGAGACCTTCTCGGCCATACGCTGAACAGGGCCCAGCTTTCGCAACACAGGAATGTCGATGCCACCCAAGCCGGTGCGTGTACCTGACCTGAAGGAGCGCAAGCGCCGCGGGGAGAAGATCCCGGTACTCACCGCGTACGACGCGACGATGGCGCGGCTGCTGGATCGGGCCGGCGTCGACGTGCTTCTGGTCGGAGATACGGTGGGAGTGGTCGTCCTGGGCTATGACAACACGCTGCCGGTCACGCTGGACGAGATGGTGCACCATACCCGGGCGGTCGCGCGGGGCGCCAAGCGGGCGCTCGTCGTTGCCGACATGCCGTTCCTTACCTACCAGGTCAGTCCTTCCGAGGCTGTGCGGAACGCCGGCCGCCTGCTGAAGGATGGCGGCGCGGGGGCCGTGAAGCTGGAGGGGGGCCGTCCGGTGCTGGACGTCGTCAAGCGGCTCGTGGACGTCGGCATACCCGTGATGGCCCATCTCGGACTGCTTCCGCAGTCGGTCCACCAGGTAGGCGGATTCGTCCGACAGGCCACACGACCTGAGCAGGTCGATGCGCTGCTCGGCGATGCCGCCGCCCTCGAGGAAGCCGGCGCTTTCGCGATCGTCCTCGAATCCATACCGTCGGAGGTGGCCAGGGCCGCTACGGCGCACGTGGACATTCCGACGATCGGCATCGGTGCCGGACCCTATTGCGACGGCCAGGTCCTCGTGTGCTCCGACATGCTGGGACTGTTCGACGAGTTCGTGCCGCCGTTCGTGAAGCAGTACGCCCACCTCGCCGACACGATCGTCACCGCGGGCCAGGCGTATGTCGACGACGTGCGCGCCGGGCGCTATCCGCAGGTTGCTCGACCCGCCGCCGGCACGCGCGCAACGTAGATGAACCCACAAGTGCTCACATCGATCGCGCCGCTTCGCGACCGAGTGGCGGAGGCACGTCGTGCCGGCCTCCGAGTGGGGCTGGTGCCGACGATGGGGGCGCTGCACGCGGGGCATGCGCGCTTGATCGAGCACGCACGACACGAGTGCGGGTACGTCGTCGTCAGCATCTTCGTGAATCCGCTGCAGTTCGATCGCGAAGACGACCTCGATCGGTATCCACGAACGCTGCAGGCGGATGTGGACACGTGCGCCGCATGTGGCGTCGACGTCGTCTTTGCACCCGCAGTCGCGGAGATGTACCCGGGGGCGCCGTCTTGTACGGTGGAGGTGGGAAGGATTGCCGACCACCTGTGCGGCCGGCATCGCCCTGGCCACTTTCGGGGCGTTGCGACTGTGGTGATGAACCTCTTCCAGATCGTGCAGCCTGATCGCGCCTATTTCGGCGAGAAGGATGCGCAGCAGCTGGCGATGATTCGACATCTCGTGCGGGATTTCAACGTGCCCGTACGGATCGAGGCCGTCGCCACGGTGCGCGACACTGACGGCGTGGCCCTGAGCTCACGCAACCAGCGGCTGGATCCGGAAGAGCGCAAGCTCGCACGGTTCCTGTACGGCGGGCTCTCGGAGGCGAGGCGGCAGATCGCGCGTGGAGAGCGTGATGCGGGACGGGTGAAGACCGCTGCAGGCATGCAGTTACCCCGAGACGACCGCCTGCGGCTCGAGTATCTGGAAATCGTCGACCCTGAGAACATTCAACCTGTCGAATGGATCGAGGGTCCGGTGCTGGTTGCGGGAGCCCTCTGGGTCGGCTCGACGAGGCTGATCGACAACCTGTTGTGCAGCCCCTCCGCGTCGCCACCGCTCGAGCTCGCGGATGTGGCAAAGTAACTAGTAATGAAAGAGCTGTCGTTCATCGCGCTTGCGTGCCTGCTCGTCGCGTTTCAGATCACGGCTCGCGGTCAAAGTGAGTCCGGTATGCGCAACAAGGGCCTGACCGACGTCGAGGGGCTCAGCGTTGGTCATTACACGCTCACCGAGCGGCCGACCGGCTGCACGGTCGTCCTGGTCGATGGAGAGGGGGCGCCCGGCGGCGTGGCCCAGCGAGGTGGGGCGCCCGGAACCCGCGAAACGGATCTGCTGAGTCCCCTCAACATGGTCGACAAGGTCAACGCGATCGTGCTCTCCGGAGGCAGCGCGTTCGGCCTCGACGCGGCGCAGGGGGTGGTTCGGTACCTCGAGGAGCGAAAGATCGGGTGGCGCGTCGGCAACGCCGGCATCGTGCCGATCGTCCCGGCCGCGATTCTGTTCGACCTTGGATTCGGCGGCGATCCGACGATTCGCCCGACGGCGGGCTGCGGCTACCGGGCAGCACAGGCCGCATCCGAGGCCGCGGTCGCCGAAGGCAACGTCGGCGCAGGCGCGGGGGCCACAGTGGGCAAGACCGGAGGCCCGGGCCGATCGATGAAGAGCGGCATCGGGTCCGCCGCGATCACGTTGCCGAACGGGCTCACTGTCGCGGCGCTGGCGGCCGTCAACGCCGTTGGAGACGTGATCGATCCGGCAACCGGCCAGGTAGTGGCCGGCGTGCGCACGGCTGACGGCAGGTCACTCGCTGACGCCCGGAAGCTCCTTCGTGACGGAAGCCTGCTTCGCGACGAGGCCCCGCGCGCCGGCGAAAACACCACTATCGCGGTCGTGGCGACGAACGCGAGCCTCACCAAGACCGAAGTCAATCGCGTCGCGCTGATGGCCGATGACGGGCTCGCGCGGGCGTTGAGCCCTTCGCACACCATTGGTGACGGCGATACCGTCTTTGCGCTTGCCACAGGCCGGTGGTCCGGCCAGGCCGACACCAGCATCATTGGCGCGCTCGCCGCCGACGCGCTGGCGGAGGCGATCGTGCGGGCGGCGGCGCAAGCGCAAAGCCTCGGCGGGGTTCCTTCCGCGCGCGAGCTCGGCACCGTACCGGCCCGGTTCCAGTGACAACCCGGACGCGGTGCTGAGATGAGCATTCATCTCGCGCTGCTCATCGTCTACTCCGTTGCCATCGTGGCGCTCGGGGTGTGGTCGGCACGGCTGGTTCGCCGAAGCGGTGACTTCTTCGTTGCCGGCCGCCGTCTCGGACCAGGCCTGATCTTCACCACCATGATCGCCGCGAACATCGGGGCGGGCTCCACCGTCGGCGCCGCCGGTCTTGCGTATCGCGACGGCCTGAGCGCGTGGTGGTGGGTGGGATCGGCCGGGCTGGGGTCGCTCGTCTTCGCCTTTTTCGTCGCGCCGCGACTCTGGCGGGTCGCCGCCGAGCACGACTTCTATACGACCGGCGACTACCTGGAGTTCCGCTACGGCACGAGTGTCCGGGTCGTCGCCGCCCTGCTCGTCGGACTCGGCACGCTCGCGCTGCTCGCGGGACAGCTCATTGCCGGGGCGGCGATTCTCAACGTGTTGACCGGCATTCCGCGATGGGCGGGCGCGCTCATCGGCGGCGGCATCATGACGGCCTATTTCACGGCCGGAGGCCTGATCGGTTCGGCCCGTGTCAACATCCTCCAGCTCGCCGTGATGATGACCGGGTTCGCCCTCGCGCTTCCCATCGCGCTCCAGCGGGTTGGCGGGATCGGAGCGTTGAGCGGCCCGGCCGTGCCGGCGTCGTTCGTCGACCTCACGTACTCGGCCGGGCCTGGTTCCGGCTGGACGTTGCTGGTGCTTCTCGCGCCGGCGTTCATCATCTCTCCCGGGATCATCCAGAAGTCCTGGGGCGCCCGCAGCGAACGCGCGCTGCGTACCGGCATCGCACTCAACGCCGGCGTCCTCATGTTGTTTGCGTTCGTCCCGGTGGTGATGGGGATGGTCGCCCGGGTCGCCATGCCCGGCATCGAGAGCGGGGATGCCGTGTTGCCGCGGGTGCTGCTCGAACAGCTTCCGGTGTGGCTCGGGGCGCTCGCGCTTGCCGCCGTGTTCTCCACTGAAGTCGACACCTGCGACGCGATCCTGTTCATGATTTCGACATCCGCGTCGAAGGACCTCTACAAGCGCTTCCTGGTACCTGATGCCAGCGACGCGCAGTTGCTGCGCATGGCGCGCCTGACCGCCGTCGCTGGTGGCGCGATCGGCGTCGTGTTGGCAATCCTGCTGGAAACAGTCATCGGCGCGCTGACGATCTTCTATTCCTTGCTCGTCGTGACGCTGTTCGTGCCGATCCTTGGCGGCTTGTACACCCAGCGCACGCGTTCAGGTGAGGCGCTGGCAGCCATAGCTGCGGGTGTTGTGGCCATGTTCGCTGTCCGTCTCGGCTTCTTCAGTGGGTACCGCTGGCTGGACCCGACGCTCGCCGGTCTCCTTGCCGCCTCGGCCGCCTTCGCGGCGGTTGCGGCTCTCCGCAAAACCTGAAAACATCTAACCTTTACGGAGTGAGATGAAGACGTATCGCATCGCTGTGATCGCCGGAGACGGCATCGGACAGGAAGTTATTCCGGCCGGCATCGCGGTCCTGAAAATCGTGGCGGCGCAGGGTGACTTCCGTTGCGAGTTCACCGAGTTCCCATGGGGATGTGATTTTTACCTCCGCAGCGGGCGCATGCTGGATCCGGACGGACTCGAGCAGGTGCGCACGTTCGACGCCATCTACCTCGGCGCGATCGGGGATCCGCGTGTCGCCGATCATATTTCCGCGCGCGAGTTGATCCTTCCCCTCCGCCAGGCATGCGAGCAGTTTGTCAACCTGAGGCCGATGCGGCTGCTGCCGGGCATTACCTCGCCGCTCGGCGGCCGGACGGCGGCTGACATCGACATGATCTGCGTTCGCGAGAACTCCGAGGGCGAGTACTGCGGCGTCGGTGGCCGCCTGCACGCAGGGACCCCGGACGAGCTCGCGGAACAGACCGGCGTCTTTACGCGGCGAGGCATCGAACGAATCGCGCGGTATGCCTTCGACCTCGCGAGGTCGCGTCCTCGAAAACTGCTGGCAAGCGCCACGAAATCAAACGCGCTGCAGCATGCAATGGTGCTCTGGGATGAAGTCGTGGCCGGCGTGGCGCGAGATTTTCCGGACGTGACGCTCAGGAAGTATCACGTCGACGCGCTCGCGGCCCGAATGATCACGCATCCACAGACGCTCGACGTCATCGTCGCGTCCAATATGTTCGGCGATATCCTCACGGATATCGGTTCCGCCATTTCTGGAAGCCTGGGCGTGGGGCCTGGCGGCAACATCAATCCGGATCGAACCGCGCCCTCGATGTTCGAGCCGATTCACGGCTCGGCGCCCGACATCGCTGGAAAGGGTATCGCCGACCCGATCGCCGCGATCTGGGCCGGCGCGATGATGCTCGACCATCTGGGAGAGCGCGCCGCGCATGACAACATCCTGCGGGCGATCGAGCGGGTCATCGGCGACGAGCGCGTGAAGACGCCGGACCTCGGAGGCAGCGCCACGACGGCCGAGATGACAAAGGCGGTTACTGCTGCGCTGAAGGCGTGAGCCACCGGCCCCGAGGACGTGCGGGCCGCAGCGGGGGGCTTGACAGATCAGATCAGTGGCCCATAATCGCCGGAATGTCCATGAGAAGAATGTTCTCCGTCTTGGCGCTGTCCGCGGCCGTTGCCTTCGGGCTACCGGCCGCCACCGATCTCACGGCGCAGGCTGGCGGGCAGGCCAGTACGCCTCCCAGGGCTGGCGACGAGGTTCGCGCTGCCTCGGATCCGGTCTCGGGTTCTGCGCAGCAGGCATCGCAGGTCGCGAGCGCCCGCCTGCAGACCGACACCGTCGCGATGCAGCGCTTCAGCCCGGCGTACCCGTTCTGGTACCACGTGTTCACGGTGCCCGATGGCTCCGTCGCGTTCGGGAGCGCGGTAAACGGGCGCCTTCTCGTGACGTTTCCCACGCGAGGAAACTGGACGCGCATCGGCGTCTGGACGCATCCCTCAGCCGCCGCGGCGCTGACGGATGCGCGGCTGCCGACCAACCTGACCCGGCGTCGTGCGGAGGTAGCGCGGCGGCTGGAGGAGTTGGGCGATCCGGTCCTGCACAACCGGACCCGCGGGCTGTCCCTCCAGCGGAACGGGGAGCGGTACGGCGCGTTCCTGGACGAGTGGGCAGCGATCTACGAGCGGTTCGGCGTGCCCGCAGAGATCGGACTGGCGCAGGCTGTCGTCGAGTCCGGCCTCAACGGCACTGTGCGCTCGCGAGCGCGGGCGCTGGGCTTCTGCCAGTGGCTCCAGAGCAACTGGAACCGCTTGAAGCGCCTGGCGCCGCACGTCATCGAAGGGTACAACCAGACGACGCAGGCTCCGTACTGCGCCGCGTATCTGACGATTCTCACAACCAAGTACGGCAGCTTCATCCCCGCCTTGTCGGAGCACCACGCCGGCGCCGCCAACGTCGGGCGAACGCTCGTCAACGGCGAACGGCTCGGTGGCGGAGATGTTCGCGAACGCTATTTTCTGGGTGCCGCGTTCGCCCGCGATCTCCGCAGCGCATCGCCGCGCACCTTCAGGGCCCTCTACCGCACGTTCGGCCCCCGGTCGGCGCTCTACGCCGACATGGTGTTCGGCAACATGGCCAACGTGACGCGCCTGAGGTCCACGATGCCGCAGGCCGAGATATTCGCCATGCGTACGCGGCAAGCGCGATCTCTGGCGGAAATCGCTCGTGATACGGGACTGCCGGCCGCCGAGCTCCGCCGATACAATCCGGCGCTCATCAGGCGGGTCCCAGCAGACGGCACCGTGTACCTCCCGCGCTACGTCGAGGAGTTCGGTCCCGACATCTCGTTCTGGCATCGGCCGCCGAGCGCGGCGTATGCGTCGGTTCTGAACGAGTTCATGCGGCTCGACGTCTCGCTCGAAGAGTGGGACCGCCGGGAGTTCGACACGGTTCTGCAAGACTTCCGGAAGCGATTCGAAGCGACGGAGACCGAAGAGGGCTCGGTGATGGCGACCACGCTCGCCTTCGTGCTGCAGGACCAGCGCTCGAGCCGCCAGGCGCAGATCCTCGCGGAGTTCAGGACGAGCCCGCGCATCCTGCGGCTATTCGAGCGCGGCAGGGACGCCTGGAACGACTTCCTTGCTCGAAGCCTCTGAGCATCCTGACCCGCCGGCTGATGGTCAGGCCTGAATATGTGGATTCTGCGAACCGCTGCCGAGGGCGAGCCTGAAAACACGTTTCGCATTCTGCCGGGCGGCGTGCGAACGATCGGACGCGCCACAGGCGCCGACTTCATCGTCGACGCCCCCCTGATCTCCCGGGTCCACTGCAGGCTCACGGCGCTCGCCGACGGCAGCCTCGAGGTGCGGGATCTCGACAGCACCAACGGCACCTTCATCAACGGGGAGCGGGTCCAGACTGGGCGATTGGCGTCGGGAGATCGGCTCGGCGTCGGACGCGTAGAGCTCGTCGCGTTGCGCGACGCGGACTGACCACGAAGGCCACGAAGACGCATCAGCCACGAAGAACACGAAGGCCACAATAGCGGGGCGTTTCGCAGAGGGCATGCCTTCGCGCGCTTCGTGGTTCAAGTCGTTCTTGGATTCCTCGAAAGGTACTCGAGCACAAACGGATTCGTCCGTCGCTCGTGTCCGATCGTGGTGTCGGGGCCATGCCCGGGGTGGAGGGTGGCCGCGTCGCCAAGCGTGAACAGGACGCCGGTGATCGATCGCATCAGGATGTCGTGGTTACCGCCAGGCAGGTCGGTGCGCCCTACAGAACCCGCAAACAGCGTATCGCCCACGAACAGTTGCGTGCCGGCCTCGCCCTTCTGTCCAATCTGAAGACAGACACCGCCCGGGCAGTGGCCTGGCGTGTGGTGCACCCGGGCCTCGTAATCTCCAAAGCAGATCGGACTCATGTCGTAAAAGACGTTGACTGGTGGCGGCTGCCGGGCCGTGATGCCGAACATCTGCCCCTGCTCGACCGCGTGCTCGTACAGCGGCAGATCGTCCTTATGAAGATAGACGGCGGCGTTGAGCGCGTTCTTGACGAGTGCGACACCAGAAATGTGATCGATGTGCGCGTGCGTCAGCAGGATGTGCACCACCTCGAGACCGTGATCCCGAACCGCGTCCAGCAGTTCGTCGGCTTCGTCACCCGGGTCGATGACGACGGCTTCGCCGGTGCGCTCGCAGCCGACGACAAATCCGTTCTTGTGGAACGGTGGGACGGCCCGGACTTCGACGATCATTCCACTACAATCGTATCAACATGGTCCTCTGTATCGTGGATGACCTGATCTTCTCGGTGAAGATCTCAACCGCCGCCAAAGCGCTCGCGGCGCCCGTGTTCTTCGAGCGGTCGCCGGAGATGGTCCTGCCCCGCATCCGCGAGAAACGGCCGTCGCTCGTCATCTTCGACTTGAACAGCGCGAAGCTTCGGCCGCTCGAGGTTATCGCCCAGATGAAAGCTGACCCCGGGCTGAGAGACATCCGCACGCTCGGCTACGTGTCCCACGTCCAGACGGATGTCATCGACGCCGCGCGCGGTGCGGGGATTGACGAGATCCTCGCCCGCTCCGCGTTCTCAGAGCGGCTCGGGCAGATTCTCAGCGCGCCGCGAACCACCAGGCCAGCAGACCCAGACCCAGAAGGATAACGGTGGTCATGATCAGCACCCGACCGACGCTTGTCATCGGCTCCTCCCGGCGCCCGCCTGCGTCTCCCGCTCCGCCGCGAACGTCGAGGATCGCGGCCACGATCCTGAGCTCCGCCACCAGCGTCGCCGCGTCCTGAAAACGCAAGGCGGCGTTCGGCGCCACCGCCTTCAGGACGATCTCGTCGACCTCGGCGGGGACATTTCGGTTGGACGCGCTGGGGGCTGCGGAGCCCCGATGCAGCGGCCGGCGGGTCGTCAACATCTCGTACAGAACCGCGCCAACCGAGTAGATGTCGGAGCGCTCGTCGGCGCGGTCGCCGCTCGCCTCTTCGGGCGAGTCGTAGTCGGAATGGCGCACTCCCGCGGCGTCCTGGTCGACCCGGGAGCGCGCCGCCAGATCGAATACCGGAATCTTGGCACTGCCCTTTGACGTGATCACGGTGGACTCTGGGCTGAAGCCGCCGCCCACGAATCCGGCGGCGTGGGCATCGGCGACAGCGTCGGCCATCTGGATGGCAAGCTCGATCGCGCGGCGCACGTTCATCGGCCGCCCCCCCATTTCGGCGCGCAGGGACTGTCCGTTCAGGAACTCGAAGACAACGTAGACGCGGCCGTCGTGCTCACCAGCGTCGAACAGCGCCGTGAGATTCGGGTGTGAGAGCGCGGCGAGCGATCGAGCTTGCTCCATGAGAAGCGCCACGGCGTCAGCATCTCGCGCGAACTCGGGCGGCAGTACCCGCACCGCGACCGTACGCCCGTGGTGTGTGTCGCGTGCGCGAAAGAGCTCGCCGGGTCCGGCGAGCTCGAGACGCTCGAGCAGGTTGTAATGGGCTACGACGCCAATCGGCGGCGGAACGGACGCGGACATCAGGTGTTCATCCAGCGTTCATCCCGTGTTCATCCCGAGCGCTCCAGCTCGATCGCGCCCTCTCAACGCTTCCTCGGCGGCCGCGCCGGCCGTATCTCGACGCGGCTCGGCAGGCTCCGGGACGGATGAGCAATGAGATCGACGACAACCTGCGCGACATCGTCGGGAGCCAGCTTCCACTCGTCGTCGTTCCCCGGCGTTCCCATGAAGTCGGTGCGCACCGACCCTGGCATGACGTAGGCGACACGGATGCCGTCATGTCTCACCTCCTGCATGAGCGACTCGCTGAAGGCGTTGAGAGCCGCCTTCGAGGCGCAATAGGCCGCCCCCTCAGGAAACGCATTGACGCCGGCGAGGCTGCTGACATTGATGATCCACCCGCCGCCACCCGCCCGCAGGCGCGGCAGCGCCGCATGGGAAGCGTAGAACACTCCGTTCACATTCGTGTCGATGACGCGGTGCCACTCCTCGACCGTCATGTCGGCGACGGGGCGGAACAGGCCGACTCCCGCATTGTTCACAAGCACATCGAGGCGCCCAAAATGCCGGACCGCTGTATCGATCGCTTGTTCCACCTGGTCATGACGCCGCACATCGGCGCGGATTGGCAGGACGGCCGCTGTGTCCGACACCTCTTTCAGCGCGGCGGTGCCCGTCTGGAGGGATGCATCGGAGGTAGCGGTAATCGCCACCCGTGCACCACGCTCGACCAGCGCGCGCGAAACGGCCAGGCCGATTCCACGAGAACCGCCAGTGACGAAGGCGACTTTCCCTGTAAACATCTTCATGGCCTACTACAATACACGCGCCGAGGCACCCCACCGCGCAAGCCGGGGGCCGGTCCCTGAACGTTTCGCAAGATGACAACGGTAGCGATCGTCGGCGCGGGCGACATTGGCGGTGCGACCGCGCAAGCACTCGCGTCTCGTGACCAGGTTAGCCGCGTGTGGCTCGTGGATGCCGTCGCCGATGCAGCGACGGGAAAGGCGCTCGACATTCAGCAGGCGGGCGCCGTCGGCGGGTTTCACACGCGTCTTGACGGCACCGGCGATGAGAGCCGGCTGGTCGGCTGCACAGTCTGCGTGGTCGCGGATCGGTTCGGCGCGCGCGCCGGCGAATGGCAGGGTGAAGAAGGGCTGGCGATGTTGACGCGGATCGCGCCCTGCCTCGGAGACGCCCCCGTCGTGTTTGCCGGCGCGTCGCAGGTCGAATTGCTCAGCCGGGCGGCGGAGGAAGCGCGCATCCGCCGGGAGCGGCTCATCGGCTCCTCCCCTGAAGCCCTCGCGTCGGCCGTCACGGCCATCGTTGCGATGGAGTCCGGCTGCTCCCCGAGCGAAGTCATGCTGACGGTACTCGGCACGCCGCCGGCCGGATTCGTCGTCCCGTGGAGCGACGCCTCGATCGGGGGATACGCTCTGCAGCGCGTGCTGTCGCAGGTTCAGCTCGTGCGAATCGAGGCCTTGGCGGCCCGCCTCTGGCCGCCAGGGCCCTATGCGCTCGGCGCCGCCGCCGCACGCGTGACTGATGCCATCCTGTCCAACTCGAGACGATCGTTCAGCGTCCTGACGCAGCTCGAGGGCGAATTCGGTGTGCGGCACCGCGCCGGCGCCCTCCCCGCCCGGCTGGCTGCGCCCGGCATCGTGCAAACGCGCGTCCCTGAGCTCAGCACACGCGAGCACGTACAACTTCAAACCGCACTGGGCGGGTAGGTTACGATCGAGGCATGCGGGGGTTTCTTCGCTCGGTGCTGCTGGTGGGGTTGTTCGGGGGCGCCATCGGCGTGGCAGCGACGCCGATCGCGCCGGCCGCGCTGCTCGGCCATATCCAGTTCCTGGCCTCCGATGACCTGCGGGGACGCGGCAACGGAAGCGTGGGGCTCGAACGGGCCGCCGACTACATCGCGGCGCAATTCAAGGCGGCCGGCCTCCAGCCTGGCGGGCCGAACGGTGAGTGGTTTCAGCCGTTCGAGCTATCGGCAGGCCTCAGCATCGGCGAAGGCAACAGCCTTGTGGTGCGAGCCGGCGCCCGATCAGTCAGATTGTCTCTCGGCGAATCGTATTTCCCGCTCGCCGCCAGCCCCACGGACGAAACGTCCTCAGCCCGGAGGGATCTGAAGGGCGTTCCCGTTGTGTTCGCCGGATACGGCATCTCCGCTCCTGAGCGCGATTACGACGACTACGCCGGCCTGGATGTCGCAGGCAAGGTGGCGCTCATCTTCTCGCACGAACCGCAGGAGAACCTGCGCAACAGTCGCCTCAATGGCGCGCGGTCCCTTCGAGAGACCACCCTGAACAGCAAGGCGCGAGCGGCGCGCAGCCGTGGCGCGCTGGCCCTGCTCGTCGTGTCGGACCCCACTCATCGTGTCGATCAGGCTGATTACACACTCTTCACGATCGAGTCGGATGCCGCCGATCGCCAGATTCCGGTCCTGCGCATCAGCCGCGAGCGGATGGCTCCGCTGCTGCGGGCCTGGGATCTCGACAGTGTCGCCGCCATGATCGATCGCGATCTGATGCCGCGACCACGCGCGCTCGAAGGCGCCACGATCGACTATACACAACGTCTTTCGCTGAACCGCCGGACGGTGCGCAACGTCGTCGGCATTCTTGATGGATCGGATGGTGGCAGGGGTGACGAGGCCGTGGTCCTCGGCGCACATTACGACCATGTTGGCCTTGGCGGCCGCTTTTCCAGCGCTCCCGATCGCACCGGTGAGATTCACAACGGTGCCGACGACAACGCGTCGGGGATTGCCGCGCTGATTGAGATCGCACGGTCCGCGGCGACCGATCGGTCGCGCTTTCCTCGCTCTCTTGTCTTCGTGGCGTTCGCGGGCGAGGAGCGAGGCTTACTCGGCTCAAAGCACTATGCAAGCGCTCCCGCCATGCCGCTGGCCGACACGGTCGCGATGCTGAACCTCGACATGATCGGCCGATCCGGTGGCCGAGTGGAGCTTGGCGGCATGGACACGGCACCCACGCTCAGGGCGGATATCGACGCGGCTGCCCGAATCGCCGATATCGACGTGCGACGGGGCGGCCCTGGCGCGGGACGCAGCGACGACTCCTCGTTCGTCGACAAGCGTATACCCGCGCTTCATTTCTTCACGGGCTTCCACGATGACTACCATCGCCCGAGCGACGACTGGGACCGCGTCGACTTGGGGGGAACCGCCCGCGTGGCGACGCTTGCGTTGGAGCTGGCGGCGCGCATCGCCGCACGGCAGGACCGGCCTCAATTCGGCACGCGCTGAGTGATCCTCTCGGCCATCCTCATCATCGCGGCGTTGCTCGTGATCAACGCTGTGTACGTCGGCGCCGAATTCGCGGCGGTGAGCGTCCGACGCAGCCGGGTCCAACAGCTGGCATCGGAGGGAAACCCGCTCGCAGCGTGGCTGTTGCCGCTGATCGAGTCGCCCGCCGCGCTTGACCGCTATATCGCCGCGTGCCAAATCGGCATCACCCTCACCAGCCTCGTGCTGGGCGCGTACGCCCAGCGGACAATTGCCGTCGAACTGGCGCCGTTCTTCGGCCGGTTTGGCGGCCTGCAGGATGTGGCGGCGCAGTCGATATCCGCGGTCGCGGTACTCCTCGCACTGACCGTCGCGCAGGTCATCTTCGCCGAGCTGGTGCCGAAGTCGCTCGCGCTCCAATACCCGACGCAGACGGCCCTCTATACCTTGGTGCCGATGGTGCCGTCGCTCTGGTTGTACCGGCCCTTCATCAGGTGGCTCAACGGCACGGGCCTTCTCCTGCTTCGGCTCCTTGGATCGCCCTCGCAGACCCATCGCCATATTCATTCACCAGATGAAATCGAGCTTCTGATCGCCGAAAGCCGCGACGGCGGTCTCCTCGAGCCAGACGAGCACCGCCGCCTCCAGCGCGCGCTGCGGCTGAACCTGCGCCCGGCGAAGCAGCTGATGGTGCCCAGACGCAAGATTTCGGCGCTCGATATCAACACCCGGCTCAGCGATGTCATCGGCGTCGTCGCGCAGAGCCCCTTCTCGCGGCTGCCTGTCTATCGCGACTCGATCGACGACGTCGTCGGCGTGCTGCACACGAAGGACCTCGTCCGCTGGCGGGTCGGCGGCGGACAGGAGGCCACGCTCGCACAGCTGCTGCGGCCGATTGCCAGCGTGCACGAGAGCGTAGCGGCCGACCTCGCCCTGCGCGAGTTGCGGGCACGGCGCTCGCATCAGGCGCTCGTGGTCGATGAGTCTGGCGGAACCGCGGGGTTACTGACCCTGGAAGACGTCTTGTCGGAACTCCTCGGCGACGTCGGTGACGAGTTCAAGGCCGGGGATCCGGTCGCCGAAGCGCTGCCAGACGGCAGAGTCCGCGTCCCAGGAACGATGACGGTTGACGATGCGGCGGCGCTGCTCGGCACCGAGTGGGAAACCGAGGCGACCACCGTGGGTGGACTCGTAACCGCCGCCCTCGGCCATCTGCCCGTTCCGGGCGAACGCGCGACTGTCGGCAGTTACGAGTTCGAGGTCGAACGGGTCGCCCGCCACGCGCTGGATTCCGCCCTGGCACGCCGGGTCGCCCCGGAAGAAACCGGAAGGGAGGAATGACCGAGCTGCTCATCGCGCTTGGCGTCGTCCTTCTCCTGGTGATTGCCAACGGCCTGTTCGTGGCCGCGGAGTTCGCGATCGTCGGCGCGCCGCGGGCGAGCATCGAACATCAGGCCGCCCAGGGTAGCCGCCTGGCGCGGCGTGTGGTACGCATCCTCGAAGATCCGAAGCGGCAGGACCGCTACATCGCCACGACCCAGGTCGGCATTTCCGTCGCAAGCCTCGGGCTGGGCATGTACGGAGAGTACGTGCTGGCTGAGTGGATAGCCTTGCGCCTGGAACCGTTCGAGGGCCGTTGGATCGCCGCGCATGCGGTGGCGAGCGGCGTCGCCCTGTCGGTGCTGACCTACCTGCACATCGTTCTCGGGGAAATGGTCCCCAAGGCGCTGGCGCTCCAGCGGGCCGCGAGTACGGCGCTGTATGTATCGCCATTCATACTGGCGCTCGAGACGGCGTTGCTGCCGGTCATCGTCGGGTTGAACGCGACCGGCAACGGGCTGCTACGCTTGATCGGCGTACGCCGGCACGAGGTCGAGACCGAGCGGTATCACTCGACGGCAGAGCTTCAATACATCGTCGAGAGAAGCCAGGAAGGCGGGATGCTCCGCGGAGAGTCAGGCCAGATTCTCCGCGAACTCTTCGAGTTCGGCGACCTCACCGCAGGCGAGGCCATGGTGCCGCGCGTCATGCTCGCCGGTATCAGGGTGGGCACGACGCCAGACGAGTTGAGTGCAATCGTCCAGGCCAGTCCTCACACGCGGTATCCGGTTTTCGAGGGCGATCTGGACAACATCATCGGCAGCCTTCACATCAAAAAGGCTCTGCGGCATCTCGTGGCGAAGACACCGGTCACCGCCCACGACGCCCGACCGCTGCCCTACGTACCGGGACCGGCTCCGCTCGACGAGGTACTCGCCGTGATGCGGCGCTACCGCGCGCAGATGGCGGTGGTCATGGATCAGCATGGCGGGACAGCCGGGCTCGTCACGATGGAGGACCTCTTCGAGGAGGTCGTTGGAGACATCGAGGAGGGTCAGGGCCGGACGTCGATCGTGCTGGAGGCACCGGGCCGCCTGCAGGTGCGCGGGACCGTCCGCCTCGAGGAAGCTGGAGCAGCGCTCGGGTGCACGCTGGACCACCCCAAGGTGACGACGATCAGCGGGCTCGTCCTGATGCTACTTGGCCGGCCCGCCGTAGTGGGCGATTCGGTTGCCTGGAAAAACGTGCGCATCGACGTGACGGCCACGGCCGGCCGCGGCGTCGCGGATGCGGTCATCCGTCTCATAGCGGGTCCTGATGGCCCGCACTGATTACTAGAGGCGATTTCGTAACCTCCAGGCGGGTCCTGACCGCGGACAGCCCCATTCGTGCTCGGCGCCAACAGCACTTGTCACGTGGGAGGCGCCTGCGGCGCGAATGGGGCGGCCCCGTCCGCGGCCCGCGGCCACCCGCAGCGAGGTCATGAAATCGCCTCTAACCGGTCGTACAGGGCCGTCTGGCTTGTTTCGCGTTCGAACACGTCACAGAAGTGCCGGACCGCCGCGTTCTCGACCTCGCCGATTGAGATGTCTCGCCCGGCGACGCGTTGGAGCGACGTTACCCCACGGTTCGATATGCCGCACGGAACGATCAGATCGAAATGGTCCATGTTCGTACTCACGTTGAATGCGAAACCATGGCTCGTGATCCAGCGCGAGATCCGAACGCCGATCGCCCCGATCTTGTCTTCCCCGATCCAGGCTCCAGTCAGCCCGTCGAGCCGTCGCGCCGCTACTCGGTAGTCGGCGCAGACCCGGATCATCACCTCTTCGAGGTCACGGACGTAGCGGTGCACGTCGCAGCGATCGGGACGCAAGTCGATGATGGGATAGCCGACCATCTGCCCGGGGCCGTGATACGTCACGTCGCCGCCGCGTCCGGTTTCCGAGACCTCGACACCGAGCCCGGCCAGCCGTGACGCGTCGGCCACGATATTCGATCGACCGCCGTCGCCCTTGGCACCCAGTGTGATCACTGGAGGGTGCTGAAGCAGCAGGAGGAGGTCTGGGACGCGGCCGGCCCGGTGGGCTTCAACAAGCGCCCGCTGCAGTACGAGACCGTCCTGATACCGAACGACACCCAACCGCCGGATCTCGAGCGTGCGCATTAGTCCTCTGGCTACGTAATTCGTTGCCTAAGTCCCGGAGCGCGGCGCCCGGATGGCAAGACGCGACGACCGAGAATATTGGCCATATTTAAGGGAGGAGCAACGCCGCCCGCCGGGATGCCTCGCCCGGGAATTATGTGACGAATCACGTGGCCAGGGGACTAGCTAGACCTGGTTCGGGTCGAAGTGCTCGAGGTGCTTCTTCACGTCTGCCATGAACTGATCCGCGACGGCCCCATCAATCAGTCGGTGATCGTAGCCAAGCGTCAGGTACGCCATCGTCCGAATTGCAAGGCCGTCGTCGACAACCACAGGTCTCTTCTCGATGGTGCCGACGCCCAGGATGGCCACCTGCGGCTGGTTGATGATCGGCATACCAAACTGCGCGCCGATCTGGCCAGGATTCGTGATGGTGAACGTGCCGCCGTGGACTTCCTCCGGCTTCAGTTGCTTCGCCCGCGCGCGCTCGGCGACGTCCGCGATGGCGCGGCTCAGGCCCAGGAGATTCTTCTCGTCCGCGTTCTCGATCACCGGTACGATCAGGCCGCTTTCGAGCGCCACGGCGATCCCGAGATTCACGTCTTTCTTGTAGACGATGCTGTCGCCGTCCAGCGACGCATTCACGATCGGATGCCGCCGAAGCGCATCGATCACGGCCCTGGCAATGAACCCCATGTACGAGAGCTTCACGCCGAGTCGTTCGTACTCGTCCTTCTTCGCGCGTCTGATCCGTTCCACGTCAGAAAAATTGACGTGAAATACCGTGTGCACGTGCGCCGACGTGCGCCAGCTGAGGACCATGTGCTCCGCGATCTTCTTTCGCATCGCCGAGAGTGGCCGGGTCTCGACGCGAGCGTGGCTTTCGCGAGGGGGCTGCGGGTCTCCGTTCCCCCGATCCCCAGTCCCAGCCGCGAGATACCCGAGAATGTCCTGCTTCGTGACGCGACCACCGAGGCCGGAGCCGCTGATCTGGGCGACGTCAACATTCTTTTCTCGCGCGATTCGACGGACGAGCGGCGACGACTTCCAGCGTCGAGGATCGTCGCGTGTGGCCTCGCGTGACGCCACGTGGGCAACGCGGGGGGTCGCGGGCGTCTGGGGGTCCGGCGTCGGGGCAGACGGTTGAGTCGGGACTCTTCGGACCTCCTGGCCCGGCTCCTCGCCCGCCAGCTGGATCGTGCCGACGACGCTGTGTACCGAGACGGTGTCGCCTTCCTTGGCGAGGATCTCGGTCAGGATCCCCGCCGATGGTGACGGAATCTCGGCGTCCACCTTGTCAGTCGTGATTTCGAACAACGGCTCGTCGCGGTCAACCTGGTCGCCGACCTTCTTGATCCAGCGGACGATCGTGCCTTCCGCGATCGATTCGCCCATCTGGGGCATGACGATGGGAGTGGGCATTCTCAGTTCTTACAAGTGTATGGCTGCGCCGTGGGCGGCATGGGCGGCCTCGCCAAGAGCCTCCGAGAACGTCGGGTGTGCGTGGATCGTCCTCATCAGCTCCTCCACCGTGCACTCGAGCCGCAGCGCCAGGACGGCTTCCGCAACCAGCTCGGTTGATCGTGGGCCAATGATGTGGACGCCCAGCACTTCATCGTAGCGCGTGTCGGCGACAATCTTGACGAAGCCCTCGGTCTCACCCGCCATCTTCGCGCGGCCGAGGACCCCGAACGGGAAGGACCCGACCCGCACGTCGTAACCCTGACTCTTTGCCTCGGCTTCGGTCAGGCCCACACTCCCAACTTCGGGGTCGCAATAGGCACAGCTCGGTACGTGATCGTAATTCAGGGGCTGGATCTCCTGTCCAGCAAGGCGCTCGGCCACGAGGGTGCCTTCAGCTGAGGACACGTGGGCCAGTTGAGGGTGCACGCGCCCCTCGAGTGCGATCACGTCACCGATTGCGGCGACGTTCGGCACCGACGTGCGATACATCGAATCGACCTGGATGTAGCCCCTGTCCATCCGTATGCCAAGCGCCTCGGCTCCGAGCCCGCTCGTGACCGGGCCGCGGCCCGTCGCGACGAGAAGAATCTCTGCCGTGAGGTTCTGGTTCTTGCCGCCTGGCCCTTGCACCTCGATGTTCACGCCCGTCGCGTCCGCCGCGGCTTTCATCACCTTCGAGCCCGTCAGCGATCGGATGCCCTGTTTCTTGAACGACTTCTCGAGCTGCGCCGAAATCGCTTCGTCTTCGACCGGCACCAGGCGCGGCAGCAGCTCCACGATCGTGACCTCACTCCCGAATCGACGGTAGATCGACGCGAACTCGACGCCAACCGCTCCACCTCCGAGAATCATCAGCGACTTGGGCACTTCAGCGAGGTGTATCGCGTCGTCGCTCGTGATAATCCGCCCGTGATCGATCTCGACGCCAGGAATGCTGCGCGGCGACGATCCTGTGGCGACGACGATGTCTCTCGCATCGAGCGCCTGCTTCTCGCCCTCGAACACATCGATACGGCCCTTTCCGGCGAGACGCGCCGTGCCTCTGACCCGGTCAATCTTGTGCTTCTTGAAGAGAAACTCGATGCCCTTCGTCAGGCCGCTGACGACCTTGTCCTTGCGCGCATGCACGAGGCGCATGTCGATCGCCGGGGAGCCGTAGGGCAAGGCGACGCCCCAGTCGTTCGCGTTCTGAATAATCTGAAAGGCGTGCGCGTGCTCGAGCAGCGCCTTGGTTGGTATACATCCCCAGAGCACGCAGGTTCCGCCGAGTGGCTGTTGCTTCTCGACGACGGCCACCTTCATCCCGAGCTGAGATGCGCGAATCGCCGCCACATAGCCACCGGTACCCGCACCGATGACGACGACATCATATGGACTCGGCACTAGGGCCTTCAGCGCTTCAACGAGTTGAGCGGCACGAAGCCATCGGCCGGCTGCTCCGGGGCGGAAGTCTCAAGAGGCGGAGGCGGCGCCTCGCCGCTCAAACGTTGCATCCGCACACGAAGCTCGCTCTGCTGATACTTCAGCTCCCAGTACATTTCAGACAGCTGTGCGAGCCGCCTCGCGGTCCGACGCGCCTGACCCCAGGCCACGAGCGCAACCACCAGCGATGCGCCCGCGATGAGCCAAAGAAGGGTCATAACGGCGAATCCTTTCCTCCGCTGGGTACCTTATCCAGTGCAATCCAGAAGTGTCAAGGAGCGCGCTATACTCGCGGCCCCCATGTCTGAACGAAAAAAACCGTCCTCATCGTCGACGGCGATGAGGTCATGCGCGAGACGATGGCGGCCGCCCTCAAGCGCGATTACCATGTGCTGCGCGCCGCGACCGGTGAAGTGGCGCTGCAGCTGATGGAGAAGGAGAACGTCGAGTTGATGCTGCTCGACGTTCGTTTGCCAGGCATCAGGGGGTTCGAAGTCCTCAAGATCACCAAGGAAAACTATCCCTACATCGAGGTGATCGTCATCTCGGCGATCAAGGATCTCGACGCGGCCATCGAGGCGATGCGCTGCGGCGCCTATCACTACATCTCGAAGGACGTCGACATCGAAAGCGTTGGTACTCTCGTGGCCCACGCAAGCGAGCGCCAGGACCTCAGCCGGCACGTGATGCGGCTGCGCGCGGAGGTTGCCGAGCAGGTCGACAGCGAGTTCGTCGTGGGACCGAGCCGGGGCACGCGCGAGATCATCGAGCTGGTGCAGAAGGTTGCGAAACTCTCGGCCACGGTATTGATCCTCGGCGAAAGTGGCACAGGGAAGGAACTGCTTGCACGGCTGATTCACCGCGAGTCTGGCACCGTGGAAGCGCCTTTCGTGGCCGTCAACCTTGCCGCGATACCGAGTGACCTGGTCGAGAGCGCGTTGTTCGGTCACGAGAAAGGGGCGTTCACTGGCGCCATCCGTCAGCAACTCGGCAAGTTCGAGCTCGCGACCGGCGGGACGTTGTTTCTGGACGAGGTCGGCGACTTGCGATACGAGCTGCAGGCCAAGCTTCTGCGCGCCATTCAGGAAGGCGAGATCGAGCGGGTGGGTGGAACGCACCCGATCAAGACCGACTTCCGCCTGATCGCCGCCACGAATATCGACATCGAGAAGGCGGTCAAGGACGGCACGTTCCGGGAGGGCCTGTTCTACCGCCTGAACGTCATCCCGCTGAAGATGCCGGCGCTGCGTAACCGGATCGAAGACCTGCCGGAGCTGGCCCGCTTCTTCTTGCGCCGCTACAACGTCAAGTTCAAGAAGAATATCGAGGGAATCGCGGACTCGACGCTTGGAATTCTAGGCTCCTACTGGTGGCCGGGAAACATCCGGGAACTGGAAAACCTGATTGAGCGCCTCGTGGCCATCTCCGGCAAGGCGTGGATTATACCGACGAAGATCTCCCGTACGAGTTTCACGTCGCCCAGCTCGACGCGCCGGAACACCTGCTCGACCGCGCGGTCTCGACTTTCGAACGAAACTTCATCATTCGTGCGCTCGAAAAAGACGGCTGGAACGTCACGGCGACCGCGAGGACGCTCGGCATCCCGCTCAGCACCATGAAATTCAAGATGGACCGCCTCGAGATCCGGGAGCTGGCCCGCAAGATCCGCGGCAGCTAGTGGCCTGTCCGCGTCATGTGTGAATTGGATTTCGGTGCGCGGCGCCCGGCTGACCAGGCGCGACGACCGAGCATGTTGGCCATATGCGAGGGAGGAACAACGCCGGCAGCCGGGATGCCCCGCCCGAAAGGCACTTTAGACATGACGAGGGCAGGCCACTAGATCCGTCGACCCGAGCTCGCGCTCGGCCGCCGTACACGACGAACCCGGCGCATCGGAGCGCCGGGGCGAGAGGACGCGCTGCGGCTGGCCGGCCGCGCCAACTACTTCTTGGGCAGAACCGCGTCTTTCAGCTGCTTGGCGATACGCGCCTTGACGACCGTCTTGGCCGGAATCTTGATCGCCGCGCCCGTCGCCGGGTTGCGACCCATCCGTTCCTTGCGCTTCTGCACGACCAGCTTCACCATGCCTGGAAGCACGAATTCGCCAGCGCGCTTGAGCTCTTTCTCCGACAACGTCGTCAGCTCGTCAAAGAAGTCACGCGCCTGCGTTCGTTTCATGTCGAAGCGTTCGGCGAAGTGCGAAAAGAGCTCGGACTTGCCCATTCTTCGGGCGTCGGCCATCACGTCCCCCTTACTCATGCGCGCCAACTCTCGGCCGTGTCGCAGTCGTGCGCGCTCACGCTGCGGCGGAAACTCGCGGCAAAATCGCGTAATGCTATCCCGCGGTGTGGTGAGTGTCAACGAAACACCGTAAGCGGCACGGTGACTCCCGGCCGAAGTGCTAGAATTTCCGCCTCATGGCAAGCGCGACGGCGATCGAGACGTTTCCGAATCCACGACCAGAACGTGACTTCGAAATCGTAATCAACTGCCCGGAGTTCACCTCCGTGTGCCCCAAGACAGGGCTCCCGGACTTCGGCGAGATTTGTGTTATCTACGTGCCTGACGACCGCTGCATCGAGCTGAAGTCCTTGAAGTACTACATGATCGAGTTCAGGAACCGCGGTATTTTCTACGAGGCGGTGACCAACCAGATCCTCGACGACCTCGTCGCCGCGTGCCAGCCCCGCCGTATGACGGTGGTGGGCGATTTCTCCGTCCGGGGGGGAATCAAGGCAGTCGTGACGGCCTCGTACGAGGCCCGTCGGTAACGCAGGCTGGGCGTTGGGCTTTGACATGACCTACCGGGTTCCGATCGAAGGCGCCCTCGATCTCCACGCCTTCGCGCCTCGCGACATCAAATCGGTCGTCGAGGAGTATGTCAACGCCGCTCACGAGGCGGGGCTTCGCGAGATACGCCTCATTCACGGACGCGGCAAGGGCGTCCAGCGCGGCATGGTCCAGCAGACGCTGGAGCGCCACCCAATGGTGGAGCAGTTCTGGGATGCCGCCGAGTCCCACCTGGGCGCCACCGTCGCGCGCCTCTATCCAGCTGTACGGGCGGGGAACGATAGAGAATAGTCATGATGCAAAAAACTCTTGCGACGGTGTCGGTTATGGCAACGGCGATGCTGACGGCGCAGGCGCCTGTCCCCGGCGTGACCCAGGCCGCGCCGGCTGACGTCTCGGCGCCGCCGCCCGACGCGACCGAGACCGCCTCGGGGCTCGTCTCGCGAACGATCACGGCTGGCACGAGCACGGAAACGCCGGCGCCGGACGACGTCGTCACGGTCCACTACACGGGATGGACGACCGACGGCGGGACGGTTGACAGTTCGCTGAGCCGCGGCGCGCCATCGATGTTTCCGTTGAACCGGTCGCTCGTGGGATGGCGCGAGTGCGTGCAGTTGATGACCGTCGGCGAGACCCGACGATGCTGGCTGCCCCAGAGGCTCGCCTACAACGGTCAGGCGGGCCGCCCCATCGGCACGATCGTCTTCGACATCGAGTTGCTCGACACGCGCCGGAACCCCGCCGTGCCGCCGCCGGACGTCGCCGGGCCGCCGGAAGACGCGAAGCGCACGGCGTCCGGGCTCGCCTACAAGGTGCTGAACCCGGGTGCCGGAACGAGCCGGCCTGCGGCCTGGGGCCGGGTCACCGTCCACTACACCGGCTGGACGACGGACGGAAAGATGTTCGACAGCTCGGTCGCACGTGGCATGCCGGAGACCCTGGCGCTCAGCAACGTGATCGGGGGGTGGACCGAAGGCATGCAGCTCATGGTGGAGGGCGAGAGGACGCGCTTCTGGATTCCGCAGGATCTCGCCTACAAAGGCGAAGTTGGCGCGCCGAGCGGCATGCTCGTGTTCGACATCGACCTGATCCGGATCGAGTAGCACCGGCCGCCTCCGCCGGCCACGTTACTCCTCGTCCATGTAGCCGTATCTGTACTCTCGGGGCGGCGACAGCGTTTCCTTGATCGTGCGCGCGCTGACCCAGCGCAGCAGGTTCATTTTCGACCCGGCTTTGTCGTTGGTGCCCGATCCCCGCCCGCCGCCGAACGGTTGCTGGCCGACCACGGCGCCGGTGGGTTTGTCGTTGACATAGAAGTTGCCGGCGGCGTCCCGCAGCACGGAGGTGACCTGGCGAATAGCGTCACGGTCGCGACTGAAGACAGCCCCGGTCAACGCGTACGGGGAGGTTTGGCCGACGGTCCGCAGAGTGTCCTCCCATTCGCCGTCAGGGTAGACAAAGGCCGTGACGACCGGCCCAAAGATCTCTTCCCGCATGAGGCGATATCCCGGGTCCGCCGTTTCGACGAGGGTCGGCTCGATGAAATACCCGCGATCGTCGCGCGAGCCGCCCCCTTGCACGATCGTCGCGCTGCGGCGCGCGTCTTCCACGTAGCCGGTGATCTTCGTGAATGCCTTCCGGTCGATCACCGCGCCGATGAAATTTCGGAAGTCGCGGACATCGCCCATCTTCATCTCGCACATCATCGCCACCACGCGGTCGCGGAGAGCGCCCCAGAGCGACTGCGGCACGTACAGGCGGCTCGCGGCGGAACACTTCTGCCCCTGGTATTCGAACCCCCCGCGTGCAACGGCTACGGCAAGCTCGTCGATCTCCGCTGACGGGTGCGCGATGATGAAATTCTTGCCGCCGGTCTCGCCGACCAGCCGCGGGTAACTCGTGTAGCGCCCGATGTTGTCACCGACCTTCTTCCACATCCCCTGAAACACCGGTGTGCTGCCCGTGAAGTGGACGCCGCCGAGCTCCGGCGAGGCGAGCAGGACGGCGGAGACCTGAACAGGATCGCCCGGCAGGAAATTGATGACGCCTGGCGGGAGCCCGGCCGCCTCGAGCAGACGCATGATGTAGTAGCTGCTCAGGATCGAGCTCGACGCCGGCTTCCAGATGACCGTGTTGCCCATCAGCGCTGGAGCGGTCGGCAGGTTGCCGGCTATCGACGTGAAGTTGAAAGGCGTCACGGCGTACACGAAGCCCTCGAGGGGCCGGTAGTCCAGCTGATTCCTCGCCGCGTCGGTGGTGATCGGCTGCTCGGCGTGCAACTCCTGCGCGAAGTGGGGATTGAAGCGCCAGAAGTCGATCAGTTCCGAAGCCGCGTCGATCTCCGCCTGGAACACGGTCTTCGACTGGCCGAGCATCGTCGACGCGTTCAACGTGGCCCGCCACGTGGTGGTCAGCAACTCCGCGGCGCGAAGAAAAACGGCGATGCGAGTTTCAAGTGATGCGGACGCCCACTCTTCCCGCGCACTGGCGGCGGCGGCAATCGCCTGCTCGACATGCTGGAGTTCCGCGTGATGCCAATCCGCAAGCACGTGGCGGTGATCGTGGGGCATCACCGCCTGCGCCAGACGACCGGTCCGAATGTCTCGGCCGCCGACGATCAGCGGAATGTCGATTCTCTCCGACGCCATGGCCGAGAGTCGCGCCTTCAGTTCGGCACGCTCCGGTGAGCCGGGCAGATACGTCAGGTTCGGTTCGTTGACAGGCGGCGGAACGCGCGAGCTTCCGGCTGGAGACACAGGTCGATTGTACGGCCGACGCCTGCCGGGGGTCGGCCGTCGATCAGGACCGGGTTGCAGGATCGGGCGCGTCGCGCAGCGGGATGTGAGGCTCCACCCCTGGCAGGTCACTCTCGGCCGTCACGAGTTGTGGTTTTAGCGGCCCGATATCCACGGCGATGTCGATCCACTTTCTCTGGCCGAAGCGCGCCACGCTCAGTCCGCACCTGGTCACGTGGCCGACAAGGATGGCCATCCAGATGTACCCCGCCTCCAGTCCCGTCGTGGCTTGAAACAGCATACAGAGGCCGAGAGGAATGACGACCTGCGAGAGGATCGAGATGTACAGCGGGCTCCGCGTGTCGCCGGTGCCTTGCAGCCCGCCCGTGTAACTCAGGGCGACGGTGACAAAAAAGCCGGACACGCTCAGGTACCGCAGAAGCAGCGTGCTAAAGCCGAGCACCAGCGGGTCGGTCATGCCGAACACAGCCAGGAGATACCGGGGGATGAGCAGGAACATCGCGCCCACTACTGCAGCCACGACGAGTCCGATCTGCGCCGCGACGCGCACACCGGCGATCGCGCGCTCCGGCTTGCCGGCCCCCACGTTCTGGCCGGCAATGGTCGCGGCCGCGCCCATCAGGCCGACAGACGTCCAGGTAATCAGCGAGAAGAGCTCCGTATAGCCGACCGCGTAGGCCGCCTGGGCCGCGGCGCTCTGTCCGAGCGAGCCGATAAACCGCAGCAGCAGGAGGCCCCCGACATTCATCGCGATTCCCTGCACGCCGGTGGGCAGGCCGAACCGAAACAACGATCGGATGATCCCGAAGTCCGGACGGAGATCCATCCGCCGCTCGAAGTGAATGACAGATTCCGGCCGCATCAGACGCCAGATGCCGTACGCCGACACGAGTGAGCTGCTCGCGACCGTGCCGTACGCCGCGCCCACGGTGCCAAGCGCGGGAATCAGCACCAGATTGAACGCGATCGTCAGCGCGGTCATCGCCACGCCCAAACGCAGCGGCGTTCGGGGATCACCAGCGGCGCGGAACGCCCCGCTCAGCATGAAAAACATCATCATGCCCATGAATCCGACGAACATGGTGCGCAGGAACGGCAGCGCCTCGGCGTGGACCTCCGGCGCCGCGTTGACAAGGTCGAGGAGGCTGGGCGCGGCCATCCACCCGGTGGCGCCGAGCACGACGGCCAGTCCGGCCACCGTGAGGAACGCCTGGTACACCACGCGGTTGACCTTGTCCGGCTCGTTCGCGCCGGCAAACCGCGCCACGAGCACCGCCATGCCGGTAAAGACCGAGACCGCAAAGACGATGACGACGATGATGATCTGCCAGCTCACGCCGATCGCGGCGTTGGCCGTGTAACCGACGAAGTGGCCGACCATCGCGTGGTCGATGATCCCCTGGAGCCCGGCAATCAAGTTCTGCAGCATCGTCGGCCACGCGAGACGCCAGACAGCCGGCCGGAGAGGGCCTTCGACAAGAGAGCGATCGAACGTTTGTCGTGGAAGCGGTGGACCGGCCATTCGGAATAGGTGCCTGAAAGGCAGTCTACTATGGATGCTCAGGTCGACAGACGGGACATGTTGCGCGCATACGAAAAACGTGCTGAACTCGAAGGCCTTGACCGCGCAGACTCAAGCCCCCGCCCGATCATCGAGACGAATCAAGGAGCTCGAGGTCATGGTCGCCGACGTGACCGAGGAGACTCCCGATACGTCGACGCTCGTGCTGTTCACGGGAAATGACAGGCTCGAATACAAAGCGGGGCACTTCCTCACGATCGATCCGCACCAGTTCGAGGCGCTCGACCGGTTCACCGCGTTTCTCGAGGACCTGAAGGGCAAGCGCGAGCCGCCGCGAGCGTACTCGATGTGTTCGGCGCCGCACGAGCGCTACCTGGCGGTCACTGTCAAGGAGGAGCGCTTCGTGCCGGGCGCGACGAAGTACCCTCCCCTGCTTTCGCCACTGCTCGTCAAGCGCACCGTCCGCGGCATGCGGCTCGTCGTAACCGGCTTCACCGGACCGTATACGCTCCCGCCCGACATCACCTCGCAGACCGACCATGTCGTGCACGTTTGCGCCGGGTCGGGAAGCGTGCCGAACCTGTCGATCCTGAAGTGTGCGCTCGCGCACCACCCGACGCTCCGTCACACGTTAATCTATTCGAACAAGACGTGGAGCGACGTGATCTACCGCGACACGCTCGCGCAGCTTGCCGCGAGCCACCCCGATCGCCTCACCGTCGTACACACGCTGACGCGTGAGGAGAATGGGACGATCTTCGAGCCGTCGGTTCGCAAAGGGCGGGTGGATCAGGCACTGCTGAGCGAGATGATTCCAGACCCGGCCGGATGTTTCGTCTACCTCTGCGGTCCGGGAATCTCGAAGTGGGACCGCGAGGCCGCGAAGGAGCAGGGCACTCAGCCGCAGCCGCGGTTTATCGAGGCCGCCCTCGCCAACCTGCGGACCATCGGCGTCCCCGACGCCCGCATCAAGCGCGAGTCCTACGGGTAGATCGCAGGCGGGAGGCGCAGGCGCTCGCCAGCCTGAACCGCCAGAACATGCAGGCCTCCAATGTGGAACGAACCTGAAGGCCGGTTCCATCGATTGGGTCGCTGTGCCAGAATGCGGCCGTCGTCACGCGTTGGACCGAATCGAAGCGACCTGGCGTGGTGTTGAAACGACTCGTACAGTTACTCGTACACTTATGAGGAGAACGAGCATGTCCAAGAGCCATGATGTGAACGTTTCGTTAAACAACAACGGAGTTCAATTCCAGCCGCATGGTGGCAACGTGACTACCGCCTTAGGAAACGACAGCATCATTCTCAAAGGGGCCAATAACTTTGTATTTCGGCACATTGAGTTCGAGGACCCTGGGCCGTTCGTCTGGTCGGTCCAGGACGATAAGATCGTCGTGATAAATCGGAACCGGAATGGGGATGTCCCACTGACTGTTGAAAATTGACGCGGCGGCTCCTCACTGCTCGTGATACACGAGTGGTGGGCAACCCGAGGCGACACGCCTCACAGCAAAGGAGCCGCCATGAAGAAGTCTCGCACAGTCCGTCCCGCCGCTGGTGTTGAATCTCCGCCCCCGCGTCGCCTGCCCCTCGTCGAGCTGCTGATCGATACCGAGGCGGAGCTGTTCGAGCTCGCGGTGCGGTCAGGGTTACAGGTCTTGGACGCCATGCTCGAAGACGATCGGACCGCGATCTGTGGCCCGCGGTACGCGCACCAGGCCGACCGTACGGCGGCCCGGGCCGGGACGGTGGCCAGTGAGGTCGTCCTCGGCGGGCGCAAGGTGGCAATCCGGCGTCCCCGGGTCCGCGCGGCCCGCCAGGAAGTACCGCTGCCGACTTTCCAGACGATGGCCCAGACCGATCCCCTGCGGCGCCGCACTGTCGAGCAGCTGTTGGTCGGTGTCAGCACCCGGGGCTATGCTCGGAGTCTGGAGCCGCTCCCGGCCGACATCCCCAGCCGTAGCGTGAGTAAGAGCGCCGTCAGCCGCCGGTTTGTCGCCAAGACCGCCGCGCAACTGGCCGCGTGGCAGGCGACGCCCCTCGAGAACCTGGATCTGGTCGGCCTCGTCCTCGACGGTGTCCACATCGGCGAGCACTGTCTGGTCGTCGCCTTGGGGGTCGGCGCCGACGGCACGAAGCACGCCCTCGGGCTCTGGGAAGGCTCGACGGAGAACGCGACCGTCTGTCAGAGCCTGCTGGCCAACCTCCAGAGCCGTGGCCTGCGCACCGATCGGAGTGTGCTGGTGATGCTCGATGGGTCGAAGGCGCTGCGGGCGGCGGTGACTGCGGTGTTCGGCCGCGCCGCCGTGGTGCAGCGCTGCCAAGTCCACAAGACCCGCAACATCCTCGACCATTTACCGGCGCGCCAGCGGCCCTGGGTGCAGGCCATCCTGCGGCGGGCCTATCAGCACGAGGACGTGAAGACCGCGATGCGGTTGCTACGGAACCTCGCCCGCCGCCTCGACCGGGAACATCCGTGCGCGGCGGCCAGTGTGCGGGAAGGGCTCGAAGAGACCGTGACCGTGCTCACGCTCGGCCTCGCTCCCCGTCTCCAGCGCTCGCTGGCCACCACCAACGCCGCCGAGAGCCTCATCAGCCGGACCCGCCACGTCAAACGCAACGTCAAGCGCTGGCGGGGCGGCCAGATGATGCTGCGCTGGGTCGCCGCGGGTGTGCTCGAAGCAGCCAAAGGGTTCCGGCGCCTGAAGGGACATGCGGATATGCCGCAGCTCGTCGCGGCCCTCCGCGCCCGAGATCACCGTCTCGGCCTCGGAGACTCCAGGGAGGCGCAGCACGTCGCTTAGAATGTCACCCGAGTCGCCGCCGAGTTTCAACAGCGGCCGGGACATCCCCCGCGATCGTGATCTCGTATTCCTGTCCGACCTCGGCATCCTGTTCGACTTCCGCATCCTGCGCCGTTACCGGCAAGGCCAGCGCCACAACCGCAGTAGTTGTCAACAAGAATCTAAGCATAGATACCTCCCGGGACATTGGCTTGACGTCCCTTACAAATATACGAAGAGGTCAGGCCGTAGGTTTCCTCCATGAGGAATTCAGTTCGCCCAACCGAGCAGGCCCACGCTTAGATCCTGTAAGGAAATAACTGCTTGTACTGTTGATCGGCGAGTAGTACGCTGCGCCCGTGGAGGTGGCCACCCTGCGGGCAAAGCATGCAGCGCTGGCGCCCGTGCTCACGGAGCGATCGCGCCGGGTGTGGGCGGCGACTGAGGCCCAGGCGATCGGTTATGGCGGCACGGCGCTGGTCGCCCGAGCCACGGGTATCGCGACATCGACCATCCAGCGCGGTTTGCGTGAATTGACGGCGGACGAGCCGCTCGCGGGCGGCCGGACGCGAAGGGCGGGCGGCGGCCGCAAGCGCGCGATCGATCTCGACGCGACGCTGCTGCGCGATTTGGATGCGTTGGTTGAGCCGACCGCCCCCGGCGATCCCGACTCGCCGCTGCGGTGGACGTGCCAGAGCGCACGGACGTTGGCGGTGGCGCTCGACGGTCTGGGCCACCGCGTCAGCCACACGGTGGTCGCCGAGTTGTTGCACGGACTGGGCTACAGCCTGCAGGGCAACGCCAAGACTCGTGAGGGCCGCCAGCATGTCGATCGGGACGCGCAGTTTCGGTACATCGCCCGGCGCGTGCGACGCGCGCAACGGCAACAGCAGCCGACGATTTCGGTGGACACCAAGAAGAAGGAGCTGGTCGGCGCGTTCAAGAACGCGGGCCGCACCTGGCGCCCGGCGAAGACGCCGCAGCGGGTACAGGTCCACGACTTCGTGATCCCGGCCACCGCCACCACGGGCGGGAAGGCCATTCCGTATGGCATCTACGATCTGCATCGCAACGAAGGCTGGGTGCGTGTCGGGATCGATCACGACACCGCGAGCTTCGCGGTACGGTCGATCCAGCGTTGGTGGCAGCACATGGGTCGCCCGGCGTATCGACAAGCCCAGTCGCTGTTGATCACGGCGGATGCAGGCGGGAGCAACGGGGCGCGCCTCCGGTTGTGGAAGTGGGAACTGCCGCGTCTGGCCAATCGGACGGGCTTGGTGATCACGGTCTGTCACTTTCCGCCGGGTACGAGCAAGTGGAACAAGATCGAGCATCGGGTGTTCTCGCACATCGCGATGAATTGGCGCGGCACCCCACTCGTCGACTTGGCCACGATCGTGAGCCTCATTGGCTCGACGCACAGTCGGTCCGGACTCCGCGTTCGGTCGGAACTCGACCGCGGCCCATACCCGGGTGGCATCACCGTCACCGATGCGCAGCTGGCGACGGTACGCCTCGAGCGGCATCGCTTTCACGGCGACTGGAACTACACGATCCATCCCGCTGCTCCGAGAACACAAAAGTCAGTAATTGTCTGACAAGCCCTTAGTCTGCCTCTGTTTTCCTGAAAACGAAGACGTGTTGGCTCGGAACGATGTCGATAATTCTATCTCGCCTGAAACCCAACGCCGGAATTTCCCTCATGATCTCCGCCTCGCTCATTTTGTGGAGAGGATCGACCCGCGAATCGGGAGTCTCGGCCTTGTACTCGACGATCAACATCTGCCCGTCGCGCGTCATAGCTCTGCGGACGTGACGCATCATCTCAACCGGATGGGAAAACTCGTGGTAAGCAATGACGATCAGGACATGATCGACACTATTCGCGGGCAGCTTCGGATCGTCGACGTGTCCGAGAATCGGTACGATGTTTCCATGTCCGAATTTCTTCATCATCATTTTTAGACCGTCGATCATCTCAGGCTGGACGTCCACCGCGAGCACCTTGCCTGTTCGTCCGACTCGCTCGGCGGCGCGCAGGGAGAAAAAACCGGCGCCGGCGCCGATGTCCGCAACGACATCGCCCTCTTTGACCCCGAGGAGATCGAGAAGTTCCTCAGGCTTCTCGCTTTCGATCCTTTCCGGCCGGTAAAACCACCCGGCATCACGCGGATCGACCAGCTCGGTTTGGCTCTCGATGCCGAGCGGGCTCGACTGTGCCGCATAGACAGCCGGCAGTAGGAAAAGTAGAGGCAGCAGTAACAGAGGACGCCACCTTAATTGCACTGACCGCCTCGCCTGTTACTGGAGGAGAAACCGCTGGACGCGTTTTCCGCTGTCCACTTCGCCCGTGTAGATGTTTCCACTCGAGTCGGTGGCGATCATGTGGAGCCAGTGAAACCCACCGCCGTTGTGACCAAAGAAACCGAACCGGTCGATGACCTCCATATCGCTCCGGTTCAGGATCCACACCACGTTGTTCATGATGTCCCCGACGAACAAGAAGCGCTGATCCGGCGAGAAGGCGAGGCCACCCGTGGACCCGCGATCGAGTGTCTTCGGCGCGACGAAGTACTCGTTCAGGTACTCTCCCTGCTTGGTGAAGGTCTGAATCCTGTTGGAACGCCGGTCGGCGGCATAGACGATTCCATCATCCGAGAGCGCGATCGTGACGTGGCTCACGAAATCCCTGTTCGGTGCCGCGTCGGGATCGGTTAGCGGCGGCCTTGGCTCGGTGCTGATGTCGCTCAACGGCTTGCCGTACGCGCCCCAGCCGCGCTTGAACGCGTACGTGTCCATATCGAGCACGAGCACGCGGCCGCCCAGATAGTTGTCGACCACGTACAGTTCCTGCGCGTCCTCGTCGAAGGCAGCCCCTTCGATCCCGCCAGCAATGAGTTCGATGCCCGGCGGATACAGCGTTTGCGGCCCGCCGCCCTGTCCCCGACCGCTGGGCAGAGGACCTGCGCGCGGAGCCTCCGCTATCAGTTCGCCCTCCTGTGTGTAGATGCGGAACGTGTCCGATCCGACCCACACCTGACCCTTCCGATCGACAAGGAGCATGTGCCCTCCCCGATCGCCCCAGGAGTGGACGAGATCACCGCTGGAATTGAACGCAAGAATCGCGGGCGCTCTCGCGCAGCACTCGGCACGCGGTGGATCGAAGGTGGCGTAGTTCTCCGTCTCATCAAGGTCGTTCGGACGATGGGATACCCAGACCACGTCATTGCTGTCCACGGTTAGGCCGTTGACGCCTCCGAACGTCCACTGGTTCGGCAGAGGTAGCTTTGGCCATGTGGGGTCGAATCTGTACACCGGCGCGGTCTGCGCGAGAGCGACGACGGCCATTGCTGCAACAAGGAGGCAACAGAGCGCGAGGGGCGCGTTAGTCGCTGTGACACGCTTCTTCGCTACGCGCATGGGACACTTCTCTACATCTCGTCGAAATCGCACGTTCGAGGGTGAACGGAGTCCACCCCCGAGGGTGCCGAATTCTATACCGCGCCAGACCAGAGACGGAACCGCCGGTCAGCGCGTCTCGCACGGGCCTCCCGGTCCGCACCGCCGTTTCTCCTATAATCAGGCGCAACTCCGATGGCCTTAGCTTCCGGTAGGTTGGCGTGTATCGTGCTGCTGTCTGGCGTGCTCACGGCACACGCGCTCGCGCAGGCACCGTCCGCACCGGCCGCGACGCTGGCGGGCATCGTCATGGACCCGTCAGGCGGCGTGATGCAGGCGGTGACGGTGCGGGTGTTCGAGGGTGGGGGTGATGAGCCACTCCGTGAAGTCAGGACGGACCCGGAAGGCCGTTTCGCCGTCGAACTGCTGGCCGGCGAGTACCGCGTGGAGGTGTTCGCGCCCTCGTTCCTGCGCTTCGATCAGGTGATCACCGTGGGACCCGAGACCGAGCCGCTCGAGGTCGTGCTCGACATCGAGCCGGTCGAGCTGGCCGCCGACGTGACGCCGGCGGAAGAGCTGATCGCCGACACGACGATGAGCCTGACGTCAGAGACGCTGGCCGGCGATGAGCTGCTGGACCTTCCGCGAACCGAGGAGGAGATGGCCCGGTACCTCCTGCTGCTCGCCGGAGCCGACATCACGGGCGACCTGGAAGAAGACGTTCTGGCCAACTTCGTCATCGACGGCTTCGCGGACAACCGGCTGCCCAGCCCCGATCAGATCTCCCAGATCATCGTCGATCCGAACTCGCTCAGCGCGGACGGAGACGGACGGCCTCGCATCGAGATCGTGACGCGCCCGGGGAGCGGACAGTGGCGCCGGTCGGTGGACTTCGGCTTCGCCGACGAGTCGCTCAACGCGCTAAGGCCGGGCGAGAGCCGGAAAGAGCCGCGCCAGACGCGCGACGTGGAGGTCGAGGTCCAGGGGCCGGTCGTTCCCAACGTTCTCGAGATGAGCTTCCAACTCGCGACGCGGGCCGACGACCGGGCCGGCAACTCGCTGCACGCCATCACGCCGTCGGGCGACATCTTCAAAGGCGTGGTGCAGCCGGAGCGCGACCGGGAGTTCGAGATCGGCGCGGAGCTCCAGATCAACACACGGCACAGACTCGACACACAGTTTGCCTTCGGCACGTCGCGGTCGACCAACGACGGCGTCGGCGGATTCAGCCTGCCAGAGCGTGGCTCGGACGGGCGTAGCACCGACTGGAGGTTCCGCGTCAGCGAACGGATGTTCAGCGAGGACACGACCAACAGCGTCAGGTTCCAGATCAGCCAGGAGAACTCGAAGGACGTGCCCGTACGTGAAGGTTTCGCCATCGACGTGGCGGATGCGTTCCTGGGCGGCGGCGGCACCAACCGCGGCAACAGCGACGCGTTCACCGCCCGGCTCGACAACGATCTGCGCCTGGAGCGCGGGGGATGGAACCTCCGGTGGGGCGGACAGCTGCAATACGACAGAGAGCGGAACATCGACCGGGACAACTTCAACGGGACGTTCGAGTTCGCCAGCCTGCACGACTACTGTCTGGCGACCGGCTTCGGCGGCGTCAATTGCGCAGGGACGCAGCAGATCGTCAACTCCGCGGTCGCGCAGGGTATCGTCCCCGCGTACGTCGACGCCCGCGGCCGTGCGGTCGAGATTACCGCGGTGCCCGTCACCTTCACGCAGGCCTTTGGCAACGCCGACCTCGAATTCAGCGAGCTGTCCTTCAACACGCACGTTCAAGGCGATCGGCGAATCGGCGAGCAGGCAAGCCTCCGACTGGGATTGCGCTACGAGGGCACCAACCATTCGCGCGACTTCCTGAGGCTCGATCCGACGGTGAACTTTCAGTACCAGCTGGCGGAAGACACGCTCGTGAGCGCCGGCGCGCAGCTCAACTTCCGGGACTTCACCGACTACGAGCGCCTGCTCCGGAACGACGGGTCGACCTATGAGACCGAATTGGCGATCTCCTCGCCCTCGTTTCCCGATCCCTTCCTGGGCGGCACTGTCCAGATCGGCGACGAGACCGCGTCGCGGTGGGTGCTGGATCCCAACTACCAGTCGCCCCGGACCTTCAATCCCCAGGTGACCGTCACGCAGCAGGTGCCGGGCGACATCCGGCTGACGCTGTCCTACCGTGCGGGCTACGGCCACCGCGAGCGGCGCACGCGCAACATCAACGCCCCTTACCCGGGCACGCCGCTGCCGGACGCAGTCCTCGACTTGCCTCGCGACGAGCGGCAGGACGTCATCGACCGGATGCGGCCGTTCTACCCGCAGATCGGCAACGTCACGCAGATCGAAACCACCGGGCGATCGGTTAGCCGGAGGGTGCGGCTAGGGGTCCGGCCCAGGGGCACCTTCGAGTTCCTCGGGATGGGTTTCTCCGGCAATCTCACCTACACCTATCGCTCGGAACACGACGACGACGACTTCAATAATCCTTACGTCCCGGAATGGGGTCTCAGCCGGAGGGATCACCGGGTTCAGTCGCAGTTCCGGCTCTCGCTGCCCGGCGACACCGGGTTCGCGAACCCTCTGCTGAGCGCGCTCGCGCGGGCCACCTACGAAGGCGTGAACCTCAACTTCAGGTTTCGCGCCGAGACGGGCCGGTTGTACAGCATCCAGAGCGGGCGGGACCTGAACGGCGATCAGTCCAGCAGGGACCGTCCGCCCGACGTCGCGCGCAGTACCGAGGTGGGACCGGGGAGCTGGAACCTCGACCTGACGTTCACCAAGGATTACGGCCTCGGGGAGAGCGTGGGAGAAGGCGGTGGTGGCGGCGGTGGGCGTGGCGGTGGCGGTGGGCGTGGCGGCGGTGGGCGTGGCGGCGAGCGCGGCGGCTTCGGGCGCGGGTCGGACGGCCGACGCATCCGGTTCCAGGCCCGGATCGCCAACCTCCTGAACCATACCCAGCCCCGCGCCTACGGCCGCGTGGTGACGTCGCCGCTGTTCGGCCAGCCGACTGGCTACACGGGCGGACGCACGGTCACTCTGTCGATGAACCTGAACTTCTGAGTCTTATGGCCCATTCACAAATACCCCCTAAGCCAAGGGCCGGTCTCGTCCTGGTTTCGCAAGGGTCCAAATCCCTAGTACCGGTACCAAGAGAGTCGGTCGTCGCATCTCGCCCGGGGCTTCCGGTCCGCACCGCCGTTTCTCCTATAATCAGGCCCAACTCCGATGGCGCTCTCGGCGTCGGCGGGACGGAGGATAGATAGGGTTGACCTTCCGGACGGTTCTGACCGAGTGTGTAACGGTCACCGATTTTCTAGATTTCATGAGGGAGTGAGAAGTGACAACAAAGTATCTTGTGATGGCTGCTGTCGTGGCAACCGCCTTGAGTTCCACTGCGCTTCAGGCGCAGAACCAAGAACAAGCACCGATGACATTCTTCGTCACCAGCTCCGACCAGTCGGCCAATTACGGTGGTCTGACGGGCGCGGATGCGCTTTGCCAGAGGCTTGCCACCGCGGCTGGCGCGGGCGACAGGACTTGGCACGCGTATTTGAGCACGCAAGGCGCTGGCGCCGTGAACGCACGTGACCGCATCGGTTCGGGCCCGTGGCACAACGCCAACGGCGTTCAAATCGCGGCCAATGTTGCGGACCTGCATGGCGACAATGAACGCGACCGCAATTATCTGTTCATCGAAACCGCGCTTGACGAGAACGGGAACGCCATTCCAGGTCGTGGTGCGCAACCGCAGAACAAGCACGACATCCTGACCGGTTCAGATAGCCACGGCATGGCCATGACCGGCGAGGGCGACCATACGTGCAGCAATTGGACGAGTGGCGGGGAAGGCAGCGCCCAGCTCGGTCACCACGACCGTTCGGGCGGCAGTACCACGTCGTGGAATTCCGCCCACGGTTCACGGGGTTGCAACCTTGAGGCCCTCAACGGCTCGGGCGGCACCGGTAAGCTCTATTGTCTTGCCGTCAACTGATCGGCCAAGACTAGCTTTGTCTTCTGAAGGGCTATAGGCGACGTCACAACGCGCCGGGGGGATGTCCCGACCGCTGTTGAAACTCGGCGGCGGCTCGGGTGAGATTCTACGCGACGTTCGCCTCTGAGACACCGAGCCCCAGTCGTTGGTCGCGTGCGCGAAGCGCGGTAACCAACCGCGGCATATCGCCGCATCCCTTCAGGCGCCGGAAGCCCTTGACGGCTTCGAGGACACCGGCGGCCACCCAGCGCAGCATCATCTGTCCACCGCGCCACCGTTTCACGTTGCGCTTCACGTGGCGGGTGCGACTCAGCAGACTCTCGGCGGCGTTGGTCGCGGCGAGCGACCGCTGTAGACGGGTTGAGAGGTGCAGGGTGAGGACGGTCAGCGTTTCGTCCAGCCCTTCCCGGACGCTACCGGCGGCGCTGGGATATTCGTCCTCTAGGCGCTTGGCGAGCTCCGTGAGGAGCCGCGTCGCCGTCTGCACGTCGCTCGCCTGATAGGCGCGCCGCACGATCGCCTGGACCCACGGGCGCTGGCGCTCCGGCAGGTGGTCGAGGATGTTGCGGAGCTTGTGGACTTGGCACCGCTGAATGAGGGCGGCCTCGCCGAAGACCGCACGGGTGGCTTTGTGCAGGGCCTGCGCGCCGTCCAGAATCACCAGGAGGCTGCGGTCGGTGCGCAGCCCGCGGCTCTGGAGATTCGCGAGCAGGCTCTGACACATCGCCGCGTTCTCGGTCGCCCCTTCCCACAGCCCGCGCGCGTGTTTCTGGCCATCCGCGGCGATCCCGAGCGCCACCACGAGGCCGTGCTCGCCAATGTGCACCCCGTCGAGGATCAGCGCGACGAGTTCAAGGCCGTCGAGCGGCGCCGATTGCCAGGCCCGCAGTTGCGCCGTGGTCTTGGCGACGAACCGCCGGCTCACGCTGCTCTTGCTCGTGCCCCGACTCACGACATCGGCGGGCACCGGCTCCAGGCTCCGCGCATACTGGCGGGTCGCGACGCCCACCAGCATCTGGTCGACGACGCGCCGATTCAACGGGTCGGTGTGCGCCAGCCCCTGGAACGTCGGCAGCGGAACCTCACGCCCGTCGGCGCGCACGCGCGGCCGCTGCACGGCCACCTTGCGTCCGCCCAGCACGACTTCGCCGGGCACCGTGCCAGCACGGGACGCGGCACGCGCTGGCTGATGCGCATACCGAGGACCGCACAGCGCTGTGCGATCCTCCTCCAGCATCGCGTCGAGCACGCGGAGGCCCGAGCGGACCATTAACTCAAACAGTTCGGCTTTCGTGTCGACCAGGAGTGCAACGAGCGGCAGGGACCGGACGGCGGGAGGTTCAACAGCAGCAATCGGACGGGCTATGCGAGACTTCTTCATGGCGGCTCCTTGTTGGCGGGCTTACGCCCGGGGCTAGTCACCACTCGTGTACCACGAGCAGTGAGGAGCCGCCGCTCTCAAATTTCAACAGTCAGTGGGACATCCCCGGCGCCGGCGTTGATGCACAGGCTCCGGCTGCGGCCACCTGTGACGAGGTTCTGAAACCGCCTCTATAATCAGGCCCAACTCCGATGGCCTTAGCTTGTTTTCTCGGGAGGACAAGATGAATCTGAAGTCGCTGAGCCTTGCCGTCGCGACATCTGTCGCTTTAGGCGCGCCGGCGTGGGCGCATCACTCACATGCGAATTACAACACCGCCGAGTTCACAAACCTGTCCGGCACCGTCACCGACGTGGCGTGGACGAACCCGCATGTCTGGCTTTACATGGAGGTCGCCGACGAGCAGGGCCGTCCGCAGGCGTGGACAATCGAGGGCGGTAGCGTCTTGGCGTTGATGCGCGGCGGCTGGCAACGCGACAGCCTGAAGCCAGGCGACAGGATCAGCGTGCGCTGCCATCTAGTGAGAGATGGGTCGGCAGGCTGCCTGATGGGTTTCGTGACGAACATCAACGGTACGGCCATGGACAAGGAGTTCGACTGAACGTGTGGCTTAGGTGTTACACGACAAACTCGGAGAAACATCAGATGCGTTGTCTCGGACTTCTTTCGGCGGCCTTGTTCGTGCTGAGCACAAGCGCCTCCTTTGCGCAGGGCTGGCGTGAATATGTCAGCCGCGATGAGTTCTTCATGGTCAGTACGCCGGCGGAGCCGCAAATTACGGAGACGACGTATCGCTCGGCGTCGGGCGCGATCCTGCCGGCGAAGATGTTCGTCGCCACCGAAGGCCAGAGTGTTTTTTCCGTCACCGTCGTCCACTACATGAACGCAAGCGCGGAAGACGTTGAGGGCGCCATCGAACATGCGGTGCAGAGCTTCCGCAGCCGTCCTGGGGATGTTACCTTTGATAGGCCGCAAGTCCTGGAGGGCCTTCCGGGACATATGATCTACCTCTTGAATCTGGACCAGAGCCGCACCGCTGCCGGGATATTGTTGCACGCTGGGCCGAGCGAACATGGCGGCCCGGGGCGCCTATATATCCTCGATGGCAATGCGGCGACGGGCGCGCCACCGCCCATACAGTTCCCGCAATCGTTCTTTTTGCTGGACGAGGCAGGCAACCGCCTGGACTATGCAACCGACGCGAACGGGCAGAGAGTCCGGAATGTTCGCGGCCAACAGGCTGGCGTCGGCGGAGCCTACGGCGCGCGCGAGCCGGTGTCCTGCCGGTCGCGGGCCGAGCCGGCCCAAGGCCGGCCGACGGCCGCGCAGGTGGTGCAGCACCTCAAGTGCACGACCGAAGGCGTCGCCGATGGCTCGCTGTATCTCCTGGAGGATGTCGAGATGAGCGAGGTCGGCGAGGGCGAGGCTTTCGATGAGAGTTACTTCCCCGACATCGACGCCGCCCATCCGGTGTTTCCGATTCGGGGGAATCTGGTGCGCTACGAATGCCGGCGCGAGAACGGCAACAATGTGGGGACCAACTGCGTCTCCCATGTCGAGGCGAACGCATCCGGCAACTGCTACAAGACCACCTCAGGCGACTGGAACTGCAGCATGTCGGACCTTGTGCAACGGACGACGGAGAACGTGGCGCCGCCGGAGTAGGAAGCACGAATTTGCATTGCCAATCCAAGGACCAACGCCGCCAACGACCATGAAAATGGTTCCTGTTCCCGCCCGCGGCCACCCATGAAGCACGTCGCCCTTCTTTTCTCTCTCGTAGTTCTGGCGACCGGCAGCGTGGTACCGGCGTCGGCGCAATCGCTCGAACTGGAGACCGTTCTGTCGCGCGCCGGCGAGTACGTCGAGCAGTACTACACGCGCACGCAGAGCCTCCTGGTGGAGGAGACAGTCATCCTGCAGCCGCTCAGCCGGAGCTGGTCGTTCGAAGGCTTCGCGCGGCGGCTGGAATACGAGCTTCGTGTCGAATGGGATCCGTCGGCAACGGAGGAACCGGCGAGGGTGGTCCGCGAACTGGTCCGCGCGAGTGGGCCACCACTCGGCCCGCCTGATCAGTCGGATTGCATGGACCCGCGCACCATCTCCCCCGAGCCGCTGGCGTTTCTGCTGCCGGATCGGCGCAACGCGTTCAGTTTCGAGGTGGCCGGCTCGACGCGCGTTGACGGCCGCGAGGCCGTGATGCTCGACTACCAAGTCGTGGCGCGCAAGCAGCCCACGGCGGAGTGGACCGGCCAGTGCGCCTGGGTCGACCTGTCCGGCCGTACGCGCGGGCGCGTCTGGGTGGATGCAAACTCTTTCGAGATCCTCCGCTTCGACGAGCACCTCGTCGGGCTCGTCGACATCCCGCGCCCACGCGATCGGAGCGCCTACGGGCCGCGATGGTTTACCTTCGAGCGAGCCGATACCTCGATTCGCTACGAGCGTGTGACGTTCGAGAATCCGGACGAAACCCTCATGCTACCGGCGCGGATCGAGAGCACGACCATCGTCCGGAACTCCGGCGTTCCGCGGCTGCGCACCATACAGACCTACGACAACTACCGCCGGTTCGTCACCGATGCGCGGATCGTCCCGTAGTCTCATTTCGTGCCTTCACCCCCCCCGGGAAAAAGTAGCTTCCCTACCTCTCGCCCAGGCCTCCCGGTCCGCGTGCCGTTTCTCCTATAATCAGGCCCGGCCGCCCAGCGTCACCGTCGTCCAGAACTGGTTCGAGGAACTGCGGCGGCTGGTGCCGACGAACTGACCGGCCGGTAAGTCTAGCTGCCAGACTTCACCGGCATCCAGCCATGCCCCGAGTGTCGTTCTGGTCCTATCGTCAGCGCGTGAGATCAACGGAGGGTTGCCATGTCTCGATTGTCGTTTTCCTCTACCGCCATCGCGTTGCTGGTGTCGGTCGTGCTTGCCACGGTGTTTCTTGTCATGACGGCTGCTCCTGCCCATGCCCAGGCCTTGACGCAACGAAACATCTCGGTGGCGCAGGCGATGGCCGTCGTGGACGGAGTGATTGAATCGTGCGGGCGTAACGGCGCCCTGGTCACCGTTACGATCGCCGTTGTCGATCGTGCTGGCCAGCCCCGCTTGCTGCTCGCCGGCGACACCGCCTCACCGCACAATCTCGATCTGGTTCGGCGTAAGGCCTATACGGCGCGTACCTTCCGGCGGCCGTCCCTGGAGTGGGCGGGTCGGACGGCGGGAGATTCTCCCCTAGCCGGCCAGCGCCAACTGGCGGACGTCATTCCGTTGGGTGGTGGCGTGCCGATCATGATCGGTGACGAACCCATCGGTGGGGTCGGCGTGTCCGGTGCGGTCGGTGGTCAGCCGGCCGACCAGGCTTGCGCGATGGCGGGTGTGGCGGCGATCGCCGATCAACTGCGATAGCGCCTTGGCGCCCACCATACAGGAGCTGAGAGGCGTCGTTGACTTGGATTCGACTTCTGGGGAGTCGAAGCAGGCGTCGCAGACATCCACGTGTGAAGGAGGCCGTATGCGTCTGATATGTGCTTTGGTTCTGGTGAGCGCAGCCATCGCGTCCGTTTCGCCGTACAGTCAAGCGAAGCAACAGGAGCCTACTCAAGCGGTGAGTGAAGCCGCGGAACCGTTCCGCGTCATAGGCAACATCTACTACGTCGGCGGCCAATACGGCTCCTATCTCATCACCACGCCGGAGGGCCACATTCTCCACGACACGGGCAGCGCCGAGATGCACCCGCTCATCGTTGCGAACGTCGAGAAGCTGGGGTTCAACCTCCGGGACATCCGGATCATGATCTCGAGCCATGCGCACTGGGACCACGTCGAGGGACATGCGGCGATGAAGCGAGCGACCGGTGCGCAGGTTGTCGCGCTCGGCGGCGATGCCGTGGCACTCGAATCAGGCCAGGACAACTCGGCGATCGGGGCCCGGAACTTTGAGCCCGTTCCGGTGGATCGCGTGATCGAGGACGGCGACACCGTCACGCTGGGCGGGGTGACGTTGAGCGCTCTCTGGACGGGGGGGCACACGCAGGGCGCAACGATGTGGATGACAACCGTCCAGGACGGTGGGAACACGTATTCCGTCGCCTTCCGTGGCGGTGAAGTCCCGAACGCGGGGGCTCAGCTCTTCAACAATCCCAGGCACCCGGCGGTTGTCGCCGACACGCAGAGGACGCTTCAAAGGCTGAAGGAGCTCGAACCTCCCGACCTCTTCCTCCACAATCACCCGCAGGATCCGCCGCAGGAGTTGGATTCGGCTCTTCCCGTCGACCCGAGGTGTGTGACCTGCTTTGACGCCGAGGGATTCAGGGTTTTCGTGACGGGGGTCGAGGCGAGATTCGAAGCGATGCTCCTGGAGGCAGAGGGACAAGGGGGCCGGTAGAATTCGGAGGACCCAATGGGAGGAGCCCTGACCACACGGGGCTGGCTGCTGGCCGGCGTCGTCCTGCTGTCCGCCTCGGGCCTATCGCTCGACGCCCAAGGGTGTGCCCTGGAGATTCCCGAGTGGGCTCCGCGAGGGTCGGCTGAGACCGTACGTCCCAAGATCTCTGCAACCATTGCATCGACCTGTGGGACGGCGATCGACGTCGCGTCCATACGAATGACCGTGGACGAGGAGCCGGTGGCTGCCACGCCAGACGGCACGGGTGCGAAGGTGACGGTCGTCTACGTCCCCGAGTCCGCCCTATTGGAAGAGGCCGATCACACGGTCACCGTACAGGCTCTGGACGCAAACGGCGTCGCGGGAGAACGGACCTGGACGTTTTATTTAGCCCGCATTATTCACGAGTGACTGAGTTGCTCGTCGTGCAGGCGTTTTCGAGTGTGATGACGCAGATGGACGCTGGCGTCATGACGATTGAGGCGATGAGACGGCCGGTCGGTTGAGGCCACGGGGCCGGGGACCGGATCGGCGTGGTCGGGGGCGACACCTCCGGCGCGAGGACCGCGTGGTGGCGATGGCAGGAACGGGTTACGCGGGGGCGGCGCCGAGCGCGCGGGCGAGACGCGCCCACGAGACGGCGTCGGGATGGGATCGCGGGAAATGCAGGACGATCCGGCGGACCGACCGCACGACCTGCACCCCGATCGTGATCAGCGCCTGCCGCAGCCGAGGGACTTGCGCCCCGCGGAGCGCGGTCCGGTCCGCATGGAGTTGCAGTTCTTGGAAGAGGACGAACGCGGCCGCCGTCAAGGTGACGCGCAACTGATTGGCCCAGAAGCGCGTACAGCTGGTGCGCCCGAAGGCGAGGGCGTGTTTCAGTTCCTTGAAGCGATTCTCACTGTCGCCGCGGGCGCAATACACGTGGATGTAGATCCACTCCGGCGTTTGGCGCAGATTCGTGATGACGAAACGCGGGTTATCGCGCGGCACTCGTCCGTGGTGCCACACCACTTCGGCTTTGATAATGGTGCGCCGGGGCACCGCCCAGGTGCCCGCCTGATACGCCGCCTCCGCATAGGCAGTCGCGGTCTCTTGGGTCGTGGCGACGACCGCCCGGAGCGGCGCGACCGCCGGCTCGGCGTGCCGCGTGAGGACCGCGTTGTTCCCCATGGCGACGACATACTCGACCCCGGCCGCCTCCAGGTGGTCAAAAATCTCCGGCGTAGCGAAGCCCCCATCCAGCCGCACGCGGAGCCGGGCACGGGGAAAGGCGCGCCAGAGTTTCGGGAGCAGCCGCTTCAGCAGCCCCACCGCGCCAGCCGTCCCCGCCGCGTTGCCCGGGCGGAGGATCGCGGCGACGAGGTACTGCCGTGCCTCATCGTCAAAGGTCAGGCTCGCCACGAGTGGCAAGTAGCACCAGTGATCATAGAAGCCATTGAAGAAGGTGAGTTGCTGCGCGCCGTGGGTCTCGTCTTCGGTGACATCGAGGTCGATCGTGATCAGGCGAGCGCCCCGTCGCCGGCGGCGATGGCGGGCCAGCACCCGGTCGGCGAGCGCGTCGCTCATGGCGCGCAGCATCCGCGGGGCCGCCGTGCGCTCGAACCGCGAGATCGTCGGCTGCGACGCCAAGCGGCCGCCCTCGATCGGGTCGCGCCCCAGCAACAGTTTGTGGATCGGATCGTCGGCGAGTCGGTCAGCGTCATTGCCATCGGGATGGCCACACGCGATCGCGAAGACACGTTGCGCGATCAGATCGCTCACCCCGTGCGTCACGCGCGCCGACGCGCGCGCGTCGGGGACCGTCGCCGTGAGGGCGGCCAGCAGGCCGAGCCGTTGATCGGCGGCTTTAAGCAGCACCGCGCCGCCGTCCGAACTCGCGTGAGGCTGATCGAACGTCGCCATCACGGGTCGGTCGAGCAGATCAGGAAACAGAACAGTCTGTGTTATCGTTTCGTCGTTCAAACCAAGCGCCTCCGTCGTGGAAAAGGTCCATCAGCACGGCCTTTGTACCACGGGGAGGCGTTTGTGTTTCTACGCGATCGCGATCGTTGATGAATTATTCAGGTTAGCGGATTCGTACCTGAGGTGACACATCTTTGGCCTGGATGGCGCCCGATCCGGTCGCGGAAACTCCCAGGAGCAACCAGCCTGTTTTTTCGGAGGGTCAGATTATGAAAAAGGTACCCACACCACTGCTCGTCGGCATGCTCGTCGTTGCGGCCATCGTGTCCGTGCACGCCTACCAGTCACATTACGGACCGTCTGGGCTGCTCTATTACGACGAAGCAAAAAGCTATGGCGGGTACACCATGTTCACCCCCCTTCGGACAGGACCGGCGCCGGATTTCACGCACAACGCGACGTACCTGATCGACATGGAAGGCAACGTCGTCAACACATGGCCCCTGCCGAAGCACGGGTACACGATTGAAAAGCACGTCCACCTCCTGGACAACGGCAACCTCCTCCGCCGGATCAGTAACTCGACATGGGAGCACGGCTGGGAGGACAGCTGGCCTGGAACGGATCCGGCGGCGGCGTCAACCGACGTCGCACGGCTCCAGGAACTCGACTGGGACGGGAACATCGTCTACGAGATTGCCGACACGCGCCCCGGCTACACCCACCATCACGACTTTGTGAAGATCTGGAACAGGAAGCTGCAGGCCTACACGATTCTGAGCGTTGCCAGCAAGAACATCGCGCACGAACAGGCGATTGCGCGCGGCGCCGATCCGAGGAAACGGGACGACTATACGTCGCGGCCCGACGGGGTCGTCGAGTTCGATCTCAACGGCAACGTCCTCTGGGAGTGGAATATTTTTGACCATCTCGTGCAGGACATCGACCCCACGAAGGCCAACTACGGCGTGGTGCAGGATCATCCGGAGAAGCTGGATGTCAATTTCGGCCCAGGCAGGAGGGGAGACTGGATTCACACGAACTCGCTCGACTACAACGAGACGCTGGGGCAAGTAGTCGTCAACAATTCGTCGAACAGCGAGTTCTACGTGATCGACCATCAGGGGACCTTCATTCCCGGAGATCCCGCGGGGAGCATCGCGATGGCTGCCGGTGACGCGGGTGACTTTCTGTTCCGGTGGGGGAACCCCACCGTGTCAGACGCGGGCGAGGGGATGAGCTACACCGAAGAAGGCGGCGCGAGCGACGGCGACCAGCAGGTGTTCTTCAGCCATGACGTCCAGTGGATCAGGCCGACGGCGTATGCCGAAGGCCCCGCCTTGCCCGGCGCCGGGCGTCTATTGATATTCGACAACGGCACCCGTCACCTGGGCACAGGCTACGCCTACTCGGCGTTGCTCGAGATCGATCCGTACGACGGCCCGATGGAGGCGGGCGTCTACGTTCCACAGGGCGAGGCGGGCTATCGCAACGTCCGGGTGTACTCCGGTACCAGGAGGACGTCCAACCAGGTCGTCTGGTTCTACGCGTCCAAGGATCCCGCGAGTTTCTGGTCGAGGAATATTTCCGGGCTCTCGCGACTACCGAACGGCAACACGCTGGCCACCGTGGGCGCGTGGGGGCAGATCATCGAGCTCACACCAGATAACGAGATCGTCTGGGAGTACAAGCTCCCGCTCGTGGTGAACGAAGGACCGAAGAAGATTCTCAAGGACGGCGATATCGCGCAGGCCTTCCTTGCGTATCGCTATGGACCGGATCATCCGGCGCTCAGAGGCAGGGACCTGACACCCAAGGGTCAGCTGACGGACTCGGACTGATCGACGACGTTGCTGCGTCGGGCGATGGACGGGGAGGTGCGCATGCGGAGGTGTTTAGCGGTGGCTGCGCTGGCGCTCTTGTGCCAGTTGCCCGCGGTGTCGGTTGAGGCTCAGCCTGGCCCGCCCAATATCGTGCTCATCATGAGCGACGACCTGGGCTATGGAGATCTGACCAGCTATGGCGCGCCGGACCTTCGGACCCCGAATATCGACAGCCTGGGCCGCGACGGCATCCGGCTGACGGATTTTTACGCCAACGGCGTCCTCTGTAGTCCGACGCGTGCGGGCCTCATTTCCGGGCGGTACCAGCATCGCTATGGCATCGAGAGTGCGCTGGGCAGTGGTCCGCTAGCCGAGGGGCTGATAGTCACGGGTAAATCGCTGCCGCAGTTGCTCAAGAACGCCGGCTACGCCACCGGGCTGGTTGGAAAGTGGCACCTGGGCGTCATCGAGGCGCACAGCCCAGCGTCCCACGGTTTCGACTATTTCTTTGGCTTCCGTGGCGGGTTCATCGACTTCTATCAACACAACCGTGGACCCGACAATCCGGACCTATGGGAGAACGACACACGCATCGAGCGCGAAGGCTACATGACCGACTTGATCTCCGAGGAGACGGTCAATTTCATCGAGCGAAATACTGGTCGGCCATTCTTCGTCGACGTGGCGTACAACGCGCCCCATTGGCCGTATCAGCCACCCGATATGCCGTCAGTGGCTCGCAACAACGCAGGGCACCTGCAGCCGCATTCCGGCGACACCAGCACCCGCGCCGATTACGTGGCGATGGTCGAGCGCGTTGACCAGGGTGTCGGGGACATTCTCGATGCCTTGGACCGTCTGGGGCTAGCGGAGAACACGCTGGTGATCTTCACCAATGACAACGGGGGGGAATGGCTGGCCCGCAACGACCCACTGTTCCACCGCAAGTGGACCGTGTGGGAGGGCGGCATCCGTGTGCCTGCGCTGGCCCGCTGGCCCGCGAGGATTCCCGCGGGGCGCGTGTCGGATCAGGTTGGGATCACCATGGATCTCGCGGCCACGATACTCGCGACAGCTAACGCGCCGGTACCGGCCGACGCGGATCTCGAAGGTATCGACTTGATGCCGATCTGGACAGGTGCGGAGCCGGAGGTGGAGCGGACGCTGTTCTGGCGCACAAACGTCGGGAACCAGGTGCAGCGCGCAGTCCGGAGCGGCGACTGGAAGCTGGTCGTCGACGGAAACGCCACGTTCGTGTTCAACCTCAGGCTGGATCTGGGTGAGCGCAACGACATCGCCAACGAGCGCCAGGACATCGCGGCCCGGCTGCGGCCCCTGCACGATGCGTGGCTACGGGACATCACCGCTGAGGCCGTGGAACGCGGTCTGGCGGATCCGCCGTAGAGGCTCGGCAATCGGGGAGGTAATCTGCTCCTTGGCGAGTGGCGCACTCCTTCCGTGCATGCTATAGCTTGTCGGATGCCCGAATCCCACTGCTGGATGTCTGGAGGAAGGACATGAAAACGGCTTGTGCCGCCCTCGCCCTCACGCTCACGGCCTTACCGAGCTTGGCCCAGAACGTGACGATCACGCCGATCGGCTCCCACGCAGGCGAGCTTTGTGCGAACGATCGAGCGACCGTGTTCGAGGACCCAACCGGCGTACGCCTGCTTTACGATCCGGCTCACAACCTTACCGCCGGAGACGACCCGAGGCTCGGCGACATTCACGTCGTGCTGCTGACCCACATGCATGGGGACCATTTGGGCGATCGCAAGCTCCGAGCCGTGGGCACCGGCACCTGCGCAAACTCGGAACGCGTGCCCGCGCCGAACTCCATGACTGCCGAGGTCGTCGTCGCGAAAAACGCCGTGCTCGTAACGACCCGCGCCATGGCCGGGTTCGTGGCCAGCAAGGTTGAAGGCATGCGCGGGCGACCCCTGAACGTCTGCCCGCAGCCCGTCGCCGCCACCGTGCCTGTCGAGGCGGCCTGCAGGTCCAGCATGGACGTTAGGGCTTGTCAGACAATTACTGACTTTTGTGTTCTCGGAGCAGCGGGATGGATCGTGTAGTTCCAGTCGCCGTGAAAGCGATGCCGCTCGAGGCGTACCGTCGCCAGCTGCGCATCGGTGACGGTGAGGCCACCCGGGTATGGGCCGCGGTCGAGTTCCGACCGAACGCGGAGTCCGGACCGACTGTGCGTCGAGCCAATGAGGCTCACGATCGTGGCCAAGTCGACGAGTGGGGTGCCGCGCCAATTCATCGCGATGTGCGAGAACACCCGATGCTCGATCTTGTTCCACTTGCTCGTACCCGGCGGAAAGTGACAGACCGTGATCACCAAGCCCGTCCGATTGGCCAGACGCGGCAGTTCCCACTTCCACAACCGGAGGCGCGCCCCGTTGCTCCCGCCTGCATCCGCCGTGATCAACAGCGACTGGGCTTGTCGATACGCCGGGCGACCCATGTGCTGCCACCAACGCTGGATCGACCGTACCGCGAAGCTCGCGGTGTCGTGATCGATCCCGACACGCACCCAGCCTTCGTTGCGATGCAGATCGTAGATGCCATACGGAATGGCCTTCCCGCCCGTGGTGGCGGTGGCCGGGATCACGAAGTCGTGGACCTGTACCCGCTGCGGCGTCTTCGCCGGGCGCCAGGTGCGGCCCGCGTTCTTGAACGCGCCGACCAGCTCCTTCTTCTTGGTGTCCACCGAAATCGTTGGCTGCTGTTGCCGTTGCGCGCGTCGCACGCGCCGGGCGATGTACCGAAACTGCGCGTCCCGATCGACATGCTGGCGGCCCTCACGAGTCTTGGCGTTGCCCTGCAGGCTGTAGCCCAGTCCGTGCAACAACTCGGCGACCACCGTGTGGCTGACGCGGTGGCCCAGACCGTCGAGCGCCACCGCCAACGTCCGTGCGCTCTGGCACGTCCACCGCAGCGGCGAGTCGGGATCGCCGGGGGCGGTCGGCTCAACCAACGCATCCAAATCGCGCAGCAGCGTCGCGTCGAGATCGATCGCGCGCTTGCGGCCGCCGCCCGCCCTTCGCGTCCGGCCGCCCGCGAGCGGCTCGTCCGCCGTCAATTCACGCAAACCGCGCTGGATGGTCGATGTCGCGATACCCGTGGCTCGGGCGACCAGCGCCGTGCCGCCATAACCGATCGCCTGGGCCTCAGTCGCCGCCCACACCCGGCGCGATCGCTCCGTGAGCACGGGCGCCAGCGCTGCATGCTTTGCCCGCAGGGTGGCCACCTCCACGGGCGCAGCGTACTACTCGCCGATCAACAGTACAAGCAGTTATTTCCTTGCAGGCTCTAAGTGAGTAGCTACACCGCCAAGGACATCACCGTCCTCGAAGGGCTCGACCCGGTCCGCAAGCGTCCGGGGATGTACATCGGCGGCGTGGGCACCGCCGGCCTTCACCACCTGGTCTGGGAGCTTCTCGACAACGCTGTCGACGAAGCCATGAACGGCTTCGCGTCCGGTATCGTCCTGACGCTCCATGCCGACGACAGCTCGATCACCATCTCGGACGACGGCCGCGGCATTCCGGTTGACAGACATGCGGGGACGAAGAAGAGCGCGCTCGAGGTGATCTTTACCGTGCTGCACGCCGGCGGCAAGTTCGAGCACGGGAGCTACAAGACCGCCGGGGGTCTCCACGGCGTCGGCGCCAGCGTCGTGAACGCGCTCTCCGCTGAGTTGCGGGCGAGGGTCAAACGCGACGGCGTCCTCTGGGAGATGGCGTTCAGGCGCGGGAAGCCGACAGGCCCGTTGAAGAAAGCGGGCCCGGCGCGCGGCAGCGGCACGACGGTGTTTTTCCATCCGGACCCGACGATCTTTCCGAAAGTCGAATTCGACGCGGCGACCATTCGTCAGCGTCTCGAGGTTGCCAGCTACATTCACAAGGGCATCCGCGTCACGTTCGAGAACGAGGCCGACCGGACGAAGGAGGTCTTTCACCACGAGGGGGGCCTGTCGGACTACCTGAAGAAGATCGTCGCGGAGCGCGGCGCGAAGCCGGTCCACGACGTCGCGTTCGTCCAGTCTCGCGAGAGTGATCCAAGACTCGATTTGGTGCTGCAGTGGACCGAGGCCACCGACGAGCACGTGCGGAGCTACGTCAACGGCATTCCGACCGGCTCGGGCGGGACGCACGAGAACGGGCTGCGCGCGGGTCTCGGCAAGGCGGTCCGCAACTATATCGACACGCATGCGCTGTCGCCGAAGGGCGTGACGCTCGCCGCCGAGGATATTCGAGAGGGGCTCACCGGCGTTGTCAGCATCTTCATCCAGGAGCCGCAGTTCCAGGGGCAGACCAAGGACCGGCTCAACAACCCCGAGCTGACGTCGGCGATCGATTCCGCCGTGCGGCCGGCCCTGGAGCACTGGCTCAATCACAATCGCAGCATCGCCGAGGCAATCGTCGGCCGGGTGATCCTGGCGGCGCGGGCGCGGGAGGCGAGCAGAGCGGCGCAGGCCGAGGTGACGCGCAAGACCGCGACGTCCGGTCGATTGAACCTGCCCGGGAAACTCAGCGACTGTACCGGCGCGGGCCGCGAGGACAGCGAGCTGTTCGTGGTGGAGGGCGATTCAGCCGGAGGCTCAGCGAAGCAGGGACGGGATCGGACGAGGCAGGCCATTCTTCCGCTTCGCGGCAAGGTGATGAACACCGAAGGTCTGACGCTGGCCAAGGTGCTCGAGAACAAGGAGCTTGCCGATCTCGTCACGGCGCTTGGATGCGGCCTGGGCAAGAGCTTCGACCTCGGCAGGCTTCGGTACGGGAAGGTCGTCATTCTCGCGGACGCGGATTCCGACGGCCATCACATCGCGACGCTGCTGCTGACCTTCCTCTACCGCCACATACCGCAGCTCATCTCGCGCGGAAAGGTTTTCCTCGCCCAGCCGCCGCTCTATCGGATCGACGTCGGCAAGGAGACGTTCTGGGCTCTGGACGACGCCCATCGCGACCGGCTCCTGAAACTGCACGGCAACGGCCGCGGCAACCCCGAGATCACGCGGTTCAAAGGGCTCGGCGAAATGATGCCCAAGGTGCTCTGGGACACGACGCTCAACCCGAAGACGCGGCGGCTGTTGAGAGTTGAGATTGCCGATCAAATCGTTACCGATCGCGTGATCAACGAGCTGATGGGGAAGGACGCCTCCGCACGCTTCCGCTTCATCATGGAGCGGGCCGAGGAGGCGCAGGAACTCGACGTCTAAAGCGCTTTTCATGACCGTGTGGCGGCCGCGTACCCGCAGTGCCGAACATAGTTGCGGCATTCGTCAGGGCTGAAGTGCGCCAAGCACTCGCCGAGGAACGGCCAGAGCGTCTCGGTGCTGCGACAGCGAGCGGTGCGAACGAGGGCCTTGCGCTTCGCGAAGCAGAGCTCGATGGGATTGAGGTCCGGGCTGTAGGGTGGCAAGTACCAGAGGGTGGCCCCGGCGGCCTGGATGGCGCGTTGGATGCCGGCGACCTTGTGGGCCCCGAGATTGTCGGCAATGACGATGTCGCCGGGCTGCAGGGTCGGCACCAGGATCTGTTCGATGTAGGCGCGGAAGCTCTCGCCATCGATCGCGCCGTCGAAGACCCCCGGTGCGGTCAGCCCCGTGACCCGCAACGCGGCGAGAAACGTGCTGGTCTGCCAGCGCCCGCAGGGGGCGTGGTCGTGGACGCGCGCGCCGCGCGGTGCCCGGCCGTACCGCCGAAGCAGATTGGTGGTGATGCCGGTTTCGTCCAGAAACACGAGGTGGGCGACATCCCAGGTCGGCGCCGCCGCGTGCCACGCGACCCGCGCGGCCGCGACGTCAGGCCGATCGTGTTCGGACGGGCGGACCGTGTTTTTTAACGGTCAGGCCGAGGGCCCGCACGGCGCGCCAGACCGTCGGCACACTCGCGGGCGTGGCGAGGGCGTCCTTCAGCTCAGCCAGCGTGCGATCCGGGTGCGCCGCAATCAGCGCGGCCAAGGTGTGTAGGTGCGGCTCAAGCATGCCGCGCCGTCCATGTCGCTGGACGCGAGGCGCCACCTCGCCCGTGTCGCGCCGCCGCTGTTTCAGTAGCCGCACCCACGACCCGCTCACGCGGTACTTCGCCGCCACCTCGGCCGCCGTCATCCCGGCATCGCTGTCGAGGAGCGCCCGCTCTCGCAGATCCATCGAATAGGCACGCATCGGGCCTCCTGCATCGGTGCGCGCAGAAGTACCACGACCGCCCCAGGTAGTACAAGGCCTATTTGAAAAGCGCTTTAGCCTGAATAATTCATCAACGATCGCGATCGCGTAGAAACACAAACGCCTCCCCGTGGTACAAAGGCCGTGCTGATGGACCTTTTCCACGACGGAGGCGCTTGGTTTGAACGACGAAACGATAACACAGACTGTTCTGTTTCCTGATCTGCTCGACCGACCCGTGATGGCGACGTTCGATCAGCCTCACGCGAGTTCGGACGGCGGCGCGGTGCTGCTTAAAGCCGCCGATCAACGGCTCGGCCTGCTGGCCGCCCTCACGGCGACGGTCCCCGACGCGCGCGCGTCGGCGCGCGTGACGCACGGGGTGAGCGATCTGATCGCGCAACGTGTCTTCGCGATCGCGTGTGGCCATCCCGATGGCAATGACGCTGACCGACTCGCCGACGATCCGATCCACAAACTGTTGCTGGGGCGCGACCCGATCGAGGGCGGCCGCTTGGCGTCGCAGCCGACGATCTCGCGGTTCGAGCGCACGGCGGCCCCGCGGATGCTGCGCGCCATGAGCGACGCGCTCGCCGACCGGGTGCTGGCCCGCCATCGCCGCCGGCGACGGGGCGCTCGCCTGATCACGATCGACCTCGATGTCACCGAAGACGAGACCCACGGCGCGCAGCAACTCACCTTCTTCAATGGCTTCTATGATCACTGGTGCTACTTGCCACTCGTGGCGAGCCTGACCTTTGACGATGAGGCACGGCAGTACCTCGTCGCCGCGATCCTCCGCCCGGGCAACGCGGCGGGGACGGCTGGCGCGGTGGGGCTGCTGAAGCGGCTGCTCCCGAAACTCTGGCGCGCCTTTCCCCGTGCCCGGCTCCGCGTGCGGCTGGATGGGGGCTTCGCTACGCCGGAGATTTTTGACCACCTGGAGGCGGCCGGGGTCGAGTATGTCGTCGCCATGGGGAACAACGCGGTCCTCACGCGGCACGCCGAGCCGGCGGTCGCGCCGCTCCGGGCGGTCGTCGCCACGACCCAAGAGACCGCGACTGCCTATGCGGAGGCGGCGTATCAGGCGGGCACCTGGGCGGTGCCCCGGCGCACCATTATCAAAGCCGAAGTGGTGTGGCACCACGGACGAGTGCCGCGCGATAACCCGCGTTTCGTCATCACGAATCTGCGCCAAACGCCGGAGTGGATCTACACCCACGTGTATTGCGCCCGCGGCGACAGTGAGAATCGCTTCAAGGAACTGAAACACGCCCTCGCCTTCGGGCGCACCAGCTGTACGCGCTTCTGGGCCAATCAGTTGCGCGTCACCTTGACGGCGGCCGCGTTCGTCCTCTTCCAAGAACTGCAACTCCATGCGGACCGGACCGCGCTCCGCGGGGCGCAAGTCCCTCGGCTGCGGCAGGCGCTGATCACGATCGGGGTGCAGGTCGTGCGGTCGGTCCGCCGGATCGTCCTGCATTTCCCGCGATCCCATCCCGACGCCGTCTCGTGGGCGCGTCTCGCCCGCGCGCTCGGCGCCGCCCCCGCGTAACCCGTTCCTGCCATCGCCACCACGCGGTCCTCGCGCCGGAGGTGTCGCCCCCGACCACGCCGATCCGGTCCCCGGCCCCGTGGCCTCAACCGACCGGCCGTCTCATCGCCTCAATCGTCATGACGCCAGCGTCCATCTGCGTCATCACACTCGAAAACGCCTGCACGACGAGCAACTCAGTCACTCGTGAATAATGCGGGCTAGGCACGTTGCACTCCGCTCCGCTTGCTGCGCACATTGGTCTTCCTTTGCGGCGCAAGCGATCACCTCCCAACGGCGACGCCAATCCGCTCCGCGATCTCTCCTATAATCAGGCCCGATTCCGGGTCATCCCACGGGCGTTCGCGCATGGCGCGGAACGGCTGGCGCGTTTCGCTTGGAGAGGACCAGGGTTTCTTGACTGGCGAAACAGGAGCAGATGGCCAACTGTCTTGTCGTGATCGACCCTGATGTCGATCGCCGAAATCGATTTATCCGCACCATCGAGCCGAAACTGGCGCCCGTTGACGGCTTGATCGGTGGCCGAACCAGCGCCCGGGACTGCTGCGTGCTCTGGGCAGCAGATGCGTCGGCGCCCATTGATTCGGTTGCCGACGACGATGGGCTCTCTGTCATCTTCGGTGAGGCGTTTCAGCAGGCCACTGGCGATCGGCTCGACGCGACGACGCTGCGCGCCCACGTGACCACCGCACGAGAAACAGCGCCGCCGGCGTACAACGGGTTCCATGCCACTGTGGTGTATGACTCATCGCGTGGAATCGTCGTTGGCGCGGATCCCCTGGGGCTCTTTCCGGTGTACTACTACGCGCGGGCAGACGTCCTGCTAGTTGGGTCCAGTCCGGAGCTGTTTCGTCACCATCCCGCCTTCAAACGGGAATTCAATCCAGCGGGATTGGTTGGCATCCTGCTGACCAATGGGCTGGTTGATGGTCAAACGTTGTTCCGCGGAGTGGCCCGCCTCTCACCCCGTTCAGTGGTGTGCTGGCAGCCGCACGCGGCAGCGAAGGAAATCGTGCAATTCGAGTGGCCGCTCTCGACGCGATACTACGATCTCCCGTTCTCAGCCCATATCCGACTCATGCACGAGACGCTGGATACTCTCATGCAGCGCTATACGGGCGGTGGCAAACGCGTTGGGTTGTTCCTGTCGGGAGGACGAGACTCTCGCATGCTGGGAGGCTTGCTCAAGCAGAAGAACGCGGATGTGGTGGCCTGGACGTTCGGCCGATCCACCGATTCCACCGACATCGATCTCCAGTGCGCGCGCCGCGTGGCGGCTTCTCTCGGGTTCGAGCATCACTGCGCGGATGTCGCCCACACGGACTATGCGCGCTGTGCCGACCTCAACGTACGGTGGGAACATCTGGCCAACGGCCTCAACAACATCACGGCCTGGTCGGCGTACGCAGCGGCCAGGGGGATCGCCCCGCGTTTTGCGCTCGGCACGCTCGGTGACGCCATTGCGGGCGGCTTGGGCCTGGCTCCTGCCTATTCGCAAGAGACCAACACGCTTTCCTTTCCTCGGCTCTTCGAAAACCTCAACGGGCGGGGTGTCCGTCCTGACGTGCTGCGGAAGCTGTTGCGTCGGGATCTCTTCGGCGACTTGGTTGATGCGACGATGGTTCGGTGTCGAACGCGGTACGAGAGCTACTCGGAACAGGAGTCCCAACGCGCATTCTGTTTCGGTCTCGATCACCAGGAGCGATTTTGCGTCGGAAGTATGGCCTGGATCTGCTCGTTCTCGGGTTGGCCGATGTTGCCGTTTTGCGATCTGGCGCTGCTGGATCTCGTCGGCGGCCTGCCGGCCGCATCCCTGGCAGAGCGCCGCGCGCAAGACGCGGTCCTCTGCGCATTCTTCAGTGTACCGCCACGGATTTCTTGGACAGCCGGGTGAGTGTATTCACGCGGCCGTGGTGAGCGCAACCGCGCGACGGACGACGGCGGGTGCGCGGAAGCCGAGTCGCTCGATCAACCACTGCTGGTTATAGGTCTCCTTGAAGGTGCGCAGCGCCTGCTGCAAGTCCTCGACATCCGTAAAGTGGCGCACCCACAGCAGCTGTTCCTTGAGGGTGCGGAAGAACCGTTCGATGCAGCCGTTCCCCTCGGGCTGGCGGACGAAGGCCGGTGATGACACGATGCCGAGGAACCGGAGCTCGGCGTGAAAGTCGTTGCTCATGTACTGACTGCCGTGGTCGTGGCGCATCGTGAGCCCGCTCGCCACGCCGGCGGCCATCGTCCCGAAGTGATCTCGGACGCCCTGGCGCACCGGCTCCAACGCCTCGAAGCGCGTGCCGGACTTCGCCGCGTGTAGTCCCACACATTCGGCCGTGCAGTGATCGATCGCCCCGACGATCGTGACGTGGCCGTCCGCCAGCGTCACGGTGGCCGTCGCATCGGTGCCCCACATCACGTTGGGACTGGCGGTGACGATGGTGCCGTCGTGGGGACGGGCGGCGACCGGCGTGGGCAGCCGCGCAGGGCCGAGCAAGTCGGCAGCGCGCATCACGACCAACGTCCGACGTTTCGACGTGCGCAGCCCCTGCACCCGCAAGCGCGCCCAGATCTTGCGGTGCCCTTCGCCGTGGAACGGACTCGCGGCGATCACGGCCCGGACCGCGGCCGTCAGCTCCGCATCCGACTGGGGCGGCTTGGGTCCGCGCTTGGCCACCGGCGTCGGCCGGGCGCGCCGGTTCCGTTGCGCGTAGACTGTCGAGCGCGGCACCTGCCACACGCGCGTGACGCGGGCGATGCCGTACGGCCGGTGGGTGGAGGGCGAAGTCTCGTGACGCATCGCTTCGACCTCCACCAGCCCAAAGGGCGGCCGGCCTCCAGGTGTCGAATCTTCTCGGCCAGCACCGCCTTGTCGGTGGCGAGATCCGCCACGACGCGCTTGAGCCGCCGCGTGTCCGCGCCCTCGACGGCGACCTCGCGATGCTTGAGGCGGGCCTCACCGCCGGCCACGAAGTCGTCACGCCACTGCGAGAGCTTCGCCGCCGTCGCGCCATGGCGACGACTGAGGCTCTCGAGTGATTCCCCCTTGAGGACCTCGATGACCACGGAGACTTTTCGTCGCGCGGACCACCGCCCCGTGCCGACGAGCGCCCACGAGGCTGAGGCCTCTGCGGTCGCCCTCCAGGCTCCCTCCGAGGCCTCAGCCTCGTGCTGTTTTCCCTTGGACATAACTCATTCTCCTTCTCGCAGAAGGCTGTCCAAAGAAATCGTGGGGCGCGGGATGCGCATTCTTCAGCAAGCTGGCCGCTTTGCCGCTTGACCGAAACGACGGTACCACGACGCCACTCCTGTTGGGGCCACGGCAGTACCTGCGGATATACCTACGATCCGTCGCCCGCCGGTATGGCCTGTCGTCAGGCAAAGGGGGAGCGGCACGGCCAGCGAAAGGGCAACGCTACACCCACCGAATCTGGGACTTCAACAACCCGGGATGGGTTGCGGTGAGGCACGCGGCGGAGCCATACTGCCACGAAGCCGGCGAGTTTTTCAACCGAGAAGTGTTAGACGAGATTCTGCCCCAGTCTCTTCCAATGAGACATGAGCCTGAAGGGGGGATTGTTTCCAACGACACATGAGCCTGAAGGGGAGCTGGGTCGTGGATCATCGGAGGATGATCGTGACGCTCCACACCGACCGGCTACGGACCTTGCAGCACGTTCGGGAGTTCCTTGAGGGCAACCAGGAGGTCGACCTGGTCGTGGCGACTCGAGCTGCGGCCTATGGGTTCATCGAGCAGACCCTGGGCCGGTTCGACTATGTCCACCAAGGGAAGGCTGAGAAGGGTCTGCTCCGATGTTTTCTGGCCAAGGGCCGCCGCCGCAAGCGCTACCGCGACGCCGACATCATGACGCCCTATGAGAAGCTCAAGTCGCTCCCCGAGGCCGCCGTCTACCTCACCCCGGGGACCACCTTCCAATAGCTCGACGCCGTCGCCTTCGCCCTGAGCGACAATGATGCCGCGCGCGCCCTGCACGAGGCACGCGCACGGCTATTCCGGTCTATTGACCCGGCTGCCTGACATGTCCGGCTCATCGATCCGCTTCAGGCTCATTTCTGGATTGGAAAGGACTCCCCCGCCAGATCAACCGTTCGAGTATGAAAGCGTGCCTTGGGGTGCCTCGGGTCCGAAGCTCTTGCTTGGTTTCTTGCTCTGGGCGAACAGGAACCTCTCGCGATGACCGAGTGCGTCAGAATTCTTTGCCGCTCCCGTCATCGCAGCTCCCCTCCGTGTCGCCATGCGCAAGGTGTCCCGCGACTGCGGAAGGGGGAACCAATAATTCCTTTTCGGCGGCTGTGCCCGGCCTATGGCAAATTGGGACCTTCTCCCCCCAGCCTGAGCGGCGGGCAGTACGGAGGCCAAGGCCGTTCCGATCAACCCCAGGGTCATAGATAGCAGTGTCTTTGCCCGCTTCATCTCGTCCCTCCTCTTGGCGGAAGCATCTCAGTTACGCCGGCTCCTCCCCACTCAGTCTGGCAAGCACCGATGAGCAAGCAGGAAACCGGACCTCTCGCGATGACCGAGAAAGTCAGAGAGCCTTGCCGCTCCCGTCATCGCAGCTCCCCTCCGTGTCGCCATGCGCAAGGTGTCCCGCGACTGCGGAAGGGGGAACCAATAATTTCTTTTCGGCGGCTGTGCCCGGCCTATGGCAAATTGGGACCTTCTCCCCCCCAGCCTGAGCGGCGGGCAGTACGGAGGCCAAGGCCGTTCCGATCAACCCCAGGGTCATAGATAGCAGTGTCTTTGCCCGCTTCATCTCGTCCCTCCTCTTGGCGGAAGCATCTCACCTAGCTGAACTATCTACTCCTGAACTTGCTGAGAAACAAGCGACAATTCTGTGATCGGCCGGCGGCCCCGCTTTTCGAATGCTCGTGGTGCCCTTTTTTCGCGCAATCTAGCTACCACTCTTCATTGGCATTCAGCCATGCACCGATTACGGTTTCGTGTGATGCGACTTGTCTTCGAAGCGCTGGACGGAGGGAATACAAGACTCGACAAGTCTTCCTACGGGCGACATGTCAACTAGCGATCAAGGGAGTCCAAGATGCGGACGGAGAACTCATCCTGATCGAGGATCATGGCTGAAACATCGATACCATCTGGAAGGAGGGGCAGTTTCCTGCCGAACAGCACAGGATAAAGGCCGCCGAAAAAAGTATCGACGATCGCGGCTGAACCCCGGCACCAATACACCGCGTTGTGGCAGGCAAAAAGCGCCGCACAGTACTCCTCAAGGCGGCCTGTCGTCAGCGCAGCGCGGCGTCGAGCGCTGAGCAGGGTCGACAGGCGGGCGAGCGCATCGTTGTGAAGCTCAGTCGAACGGCGCATAACGGGATGAAGGACCTGAATGTATCCATCTTTTCTGTGGAGCATCGTAGCGGAAAGCCGTCGGCCGGAACGTCCCTGATAGAGGTTGGGGGCATAAGTGAGTCGACCGTCGGAGCGCGAGATCACCGGCCGATGACGCATTACCGAACGCGCCAGGCGGACCATCCTCCGCGCGAACGGACCCATGTCCCTGCTCTCGTGACCCAACGTGCTGAACGCCCGAATCCGGGGATCGGCGTAGTCAGGCCTTTTCAAGCTGTAGGGATAACGGGGATGGTCGTCCATGCGATCCGCTAGCTGGGCGCGCGCGCGCGCGACGAAGTCGAGAATCTTCTGAAGCGTTTCTCCCGACGCGGCCCGCTCCGCGACGAGGTTGCGCGTCTGCGCCGCCCAGGGCCGGTAGAGCGCGCGTCCCGGCTTGGAGGCCATTCCCCAGCGTGTCGAGTGACGTATATCGGCGGCTTGGTAGACGAGAATTCTTTTCAGCGTCAGCGACCTATGAGCGCAAGTGTTGGCCGAGCCTCGCCAGAATCGGTAAAGTGGGAATTCTTCTTTTCTGATTCATCGAGACGCCTCATCACCAGTAAATCTGCCAGGCCTCCTGGCCCGGCAGGGCGAAACCCTGAAACGTGATCCTCTCGTACGGAGGCGTGTCGGCCTTGGTCGAGGCCGCGCGGTGCAGGCGCAGCCCCGAGTGGTAGAGAAGATTGCCGAGCGTGTAGGGCACGTAGCCGGTCGGAGGGGCGTCCCTCCCGTCGCCAGGGTCCCAGGTCTCGAGCCCGGATCCCGACGAGGGGATCGCCAAGGCCAGCGTCAGCGAGACCAGCTTCGTGAAATCGACCGTTCCGTGCGAGGAATCCCAGTCGAGCGCCTTGTAGTTGACGTCCTTGTGGATGTTGCCGACGAACTCGTGTGCGTCGGGGAAGATCAGGAATCCCGGCAGCCCGAACCGCGGCTCGTAAACCACCTTCGCCCCGAGCGTTTCCTCGACCGCGTCCCGGAGGCGGTCGTAGACCCAGCCGAAATGTTCACGCATCAGCGGGTTGATCATCTCCGCTTTGCGCATATAGCGCTTGTCCTTGTCGGGCCGGGCGTCGTGCGACGAGGAGGCTCCGAGGGTGTAGTAGACATCGATCGGGTAGCCGGTGGCGTGGTGTTCGGTCCAGTGCTCGCGAAGCTCGTGGATCGATGCCTGCACGCGCGCGCAGTCCTCGGCGCTCAGGAACGGGCGCTCGAAAGGAAGGGATCCGGGGATGTCGATCTTGCTCTGGACCGCCATGACGGCTGGCCTCAGCCTACTAGGAAACGAATTCCCAAGGAAGCTAGGGGAGGAATCGATGCGCTACCGAATCTGTCGGACGCGGGGGGCGTCAGGGTCGTAGAACGAGCGTCCCGCTAGGTTTCGGGAGGCGTCCCAGCTGTGCCAGGAGGCGATCCACTTCGGTCTGCTTCGACCGGACCGTCGATGCGGCTCGCTGCATGGCGGCCTCCGCGAGCGCCTTGTGGCGGTCGTCTTCAGCCGCCATGCTCAAAAGCTGGGTTAGTTCGAGATGAGTGGATCCGGGCTTTCGATAACCTTTCCGCTGCTGTTTACCTTCACCTTGAGCACGTATTTGTAAATCTTCTTAGGGTTTGTAGACGGATTCTGGTTCTGATCGATCACGACGATCTGATGATCGTGGACCGCCCACACGAACGGTTCATCGTCGGGGTCGAACTTGATTCCATAGTCCGTAAACACAAAGTTGTTGGCCCCTTCAATAATGATGCTGTTGTTTCCGAAATCGGCCTCCACGTCGCCGTTGTCTTTCTTTGTCCCCCCCGGTAATTTTGATTTCGTCGTTGCCCGTTACCACGACGTGCACATCATGTTTTGTGGCCATGCTCGTTCTCCTCATAAGTGAGTACGTGTACGAGTCGTTCCAACACCACGCCAGGTCGCTTCGATTCGGTCCAACGCGTGACGACGGCCGCATTCTGGCACAGCGACCCAATCGATGGAACCGGCCTTCAGGTTCGTTCCACATTGGACGCCGATGGCCTGCAGGCTGGCGAGCGCGGCCTCGATAAACCGCGGCTGTGGCGGAGTGCCCTGCCGGCGCGGGCCGCGAGGACAGCGAGCTGTTCGTGGTGGAGGGTGATTCAGCGGGAGGTTCCGCGAAGCAGGGACGGGGTCGCACGAGGCAGGCCATTCTTCCGCTTCGCGGCAAGGTGATGAACACCGAAGGTCTGCCGCTGGCCAACGTGCTCGAGCCCAAAGTGCTCTGGGACACGACGATGCGGCGCGGCATGGCGGCGTCCCCGAGCGCCTCGTGGCGGTCATCTTCAGCCGCCATGCTCACAAGCTGGGTTAGTTCGAGATGAGAGGGTCCTCGCTGGTGTGCACGGTCCCGCTCGACTTTTCCTGCACCGAGACCACGTATTTGTAAGTCTTAACCTTACCTGACTCATTCCGGGGGGATGTCCCGGCCGCTGTTGAAACTCGGCGGCGACTCGGGTGACATTCTAAGCGACGTGCTGCGCCTCCCTGGAGTCTCCGAGGCCGAGACGGTGATCTCGGGCGCGGAGGGCCGCGACGAGCTGCGGCATATCCGCATGTCCCTTCAGGCGCCGGAACCCTTTGGCTGCTTCGAGCACACCCGCGGCGACCCAGCGCAGCATCATCTGGCCGCCCCGCCAGCGCTTGACGTTGCGTTTGACGTGGCGGGTCCGGCTGATGAGGCTCTCGGCGGCGTTGGTGGTGGCCAGCGAGCGCTGGAGACGGGGAGCGAGGCCGAGCGTGAGCACGGTCACGGTCTCTTCGAGCCCTTCCCGCACACTGGCCGCCGCGCACGGATGTTCCCGGTCGAGGCGGCGGGCGAGGTTCCGTAGCAACCGCATCGCGGTCTTCACGTCCTCGTGCTGATAGGCCCGCCGCAGGATGGCCTGCACCCAGGGCCGCTGGCGCGCCGGTAAATGGTCGAGGATGTTGCGGGTCTTGTGGACTTGGCAGCGCTGCACCACGGCGGCGCGGCCGAACACCGCAGTCACCGCCGCCCGCAGCGCCTTCGACCCATCGAGCATCACCAGCACACTCCGATCGGTGCGCAGGCCACGGCTCTGGAGGTTGGCCAGCAGGCTCTGACAGACGGTCGCGTTCTCCGTCGAGCCTTCCCAGAGCCCGAGGGCGTGCTTCGTGCCGTCGGCGCCGACCCCCAAGGCGACGACCAGACAGTGCTCGCCGATGTGGACACCGTCGAGGACGAGGCCGACCAGATCCAGGTTCTCGAGGGGCGTCGCCTGCCACGCGGCCAGTTGCGCGGCGGTCTTGGCGACAAACCGGCGGCTGACGGCGCTCTTACTCACGCTACGGCTGGGGACGTCGGCCGGGAGCGGCTCCAGACTCCGAGCATAGCTCCGGGTGCTGACACCGACCAACAGCTGCTCGACAGTGCGGCGCCGCAGGGGATCGGTCTGGGCCATCGTCTGGAAAGTCGGCAGCGGTACTTCCTGGCGGGCCGCGCGGACCCGGGGACGCCGGATTGCCACCTTGCGCCCGCCGAGGACGACCTCACTGGCCACCGTCCCGGCCCGGGCCGCCGTACGGTCGGCCTGGTGCGCGTACCGCGGGCCACAGATCGCGGTCCGATCGTCTTCGAGCATGGCGTCCAAGACCTGTAACCCTGACCGCACCGCGAGCTCGAACAGCTCCGCCTCGGTATCGATCAGCAGCTCGACGAGGGGCAGGCGACGCGGGGGCGGAGATTCAACACCAGCGGCGGGACGGACTGTGCGAGACTTCTTCATGGCGGCTCCTTTGCTGTGAGGCGTGTCGCCTCGGGTTGCCCACCACTCGTGTATCACGGGCAGTGAGGAGCCGCCGCGTCAATTTTCAACAGTCAGTGGGACATCCCCAGGGCGCGACCGAAGAAGACAACGAGTATACCGGTCCCTACGGCGAAGCGAGGATTGGTTCGGTCGTCGTCAATGTGCCCGACGCCAAAGTGGAAGAGAGGTATAATGTCCGGATCACCGCCATAAGGGCGAACCAGTACACTGGAAACAGGCAAGCGTCTTGCGAGTTCGAGCAGGTTGACGGAGACAGAGAAGGTATGTGCATCTCCGCGCCGTAAAGAGGAGTGCATACGGGCCGAGGCGGGTGCCGGAAGCGAGCGCCATCGGAGTTGCGCCTGATTGCGGGTGGCCGCGGACGGGGCCGCCCCGTTCGCGCCGCAGGCGCCACCCTCGTGACAGGTGCCCTTGGCGCCGAGCACGAATGGGGCTGTAAGGCTCGTGTCCTGATTACTTGACGCGACACTCCTCGCACGCGCTACGGTCGTCCGAGCGCGGCGGGAAGACGGTTGAAGTAGAAGCTGCGGTACTGGACGGGCTTCCCCTCCGCATCGAGGAACCCGAACGACTGTTGGAAGATGATTGGCGGCACATCGTTGTTGGCCGCGGTCGCGTCGATGATGTAGAGCCGATTCTCGTGCAGGTAGATGCCGACGTACGAGCGCGACTCGTCGGGATTGGTCAGCTGGAGCTCGTGGCCCGTGACGCGCTCGATGTAATGCCAGGCATCGTACGTCACCTTGACGCCCGGCTTCTGGCGATACCTCGTCGCGGCATAGTCGATCGAGGCCATGATGTCGATCGTCCAGTACCCCGGACCTCCCCGATACGCTACGTGGTTCAGCTCCGAATGTATTCGCTCGGCATCGGAGTAGTCGACGACCGTCACAGAATAGCGTGCCCGGCGCTGCGTCCACGTGTACACGCGGCCCGGAAACTTCGCGCCGTACTCCGAGTCCCATGCGATCGTGTCAACCTTCGGTTCACCCGGTGCAGGAACCGTGAAGCGATCGACCCGATTCTCATACTCCGTCCAGTCCTGCGCCAAAGCAGGCTGTGCAGAAAAGATCACGCACAGTGCGGCCATCAGAAAAGCGACGCGCATATTCTTGTCCTTCAGCTTCAGGCGTAGTGCACCTTGGCGTTCCGCTGATGGAACCTGTACGCCGCATAGTCGATCGTTCATCGCAGTTCACCAACCCACGGGTTTCAAGCGGCGCCCCTAAGTTTACTCGCGCTCGCGAGCGCTCAACATCGGACGTTGGAGCACAAGGCAGGATACAAGACACTTCCACGCCCGCCGTTCACGGGGCGATTGGCCGGTCGCGAGCGGCGGGTCCGAGCGCGTGGGTCCTACTGCTGCACCAGCCGGAAGTTCGAGACCGTCACGTCGGTCACGTGGTTGATGCGGGTGCCCACGATGCCATCGGTGAGCGCCGCGGCTCCGGTCTTGGGTGTCGTGTACACCTCGATCCTGTTGACCCGGTAGGTGATGGTATCCCCCGAGACCCGCACCTCCAGGGTGTTCGCCGATCGGCCGGCGCCGCTGGGCACCATGACCGCGCCGTTCTCCGTTCCGGCCTGTATGTCGGACGTCCCCTCACCGTCTCGGTGCTTGATGAGAAAGGTGCCGTCCTGGGAGACCAGGAAATAGAGGTACTGCTGGTTCGCGGCGTCAAGATTGCTGCCGCCGAAGACGAGCCCGTAGTAGTTCGTGTGGCCGCTCGGCTCGTTCAGCGTGAACGTGGCGGACAAGGTGTAGTCGCCGGTCGCGGTCTCGCCCGGCATCCACACCGTGCCCGCCGGCCCGCCGACGTAGCGAAAGCCGCCGGTGCCCACAGCCGTGAACTGGATCTCGGGCGTGTTGTCGGGATCCGAGGCGTTCTGGCTCTGGTCGATCCGTACCTGCCAGTCCTGGGCCTGGGCTGCCGCCGGGGCGGCGAATGCAACGATGGCAGCCGTCAGTAAGACACGTCGAAGCATGAGTGGAGCCTCCTATGCCGCCCGCCGCCGATGCGCCGGACGATCGCGGCCTCGCGCATCGGCGGACGGACAGCCACCGGTTTCAGAACTGTGGTCTACCCACAGACGAGAGACGAGACGCGGGGCGCCGCGACTAGCGCGCCGCGGTCGATGTCGCCGGGCCTTCGGCGACCACGGGGTTCGTCAACGTGCCCAACCCCTCGTACGAGCACACGGCCGTATCGCCGGGCTGCATGTAGACGGGCGGCGTGCGGGCTGTGCCCACGCCCGACGGCGTGCCTATCGCGATGACGTGACCCGGGTGGAGCTGCACGATGTTCGACGCGAAGTGCGTCAACTCGTAGGCGTTGTGAATGGCCCACGCCGACGTCGAGTTCTGCATGACCCTGCCGCTCAGCGTGAAGGTCACCGGTGTGTTCAACGGATCGACGAACTCCTTGGGCGTGATCCACGGCCCCGACGGGTGTGGGGAGTTCTTACTCATGAGCCACCCGCCGCCGCCGGGTCCGCGATCGCTGACGTCATTGACGATCATGTAGCCGAAGATGTAGTCCGACGCCTGGCCTATCGACACGCGCCGCGCCGGTCTACCTATCACCGCCGCCATCTCGCACTCAAAGTCGGTCCATTCGCGCCCGGTAGGAACCTCGATGGGGTCGCCGTCGCCCACGTAAGCCGTCGGCTGGACGGAGAAGAGGTACGGATTCTGCCGCCGGTCGTCCGCGGCGCGCGCCCAATACCCGGGGATCGAATCCGGCGGATCACTGAGCACCTGGGTGCGTGTCTCCTGCCGGGCGTTCTGGTCCACCTCTGCGTCGCGGGCCCCACCACCCATCTCGAGGAAGTGCTCGAGGTAGTTGGAGCGCGCCTGCAGCACGCCGACCGGCGTGAACGGCTTGAGCGTGTCGACCGCCGTCAGGTCGTGCACGTACGCCGGGCGGTTCGCACCCAGCTGACCAGCAACGGTCCTCACGATCCCCTTGAGGCGATCGCCCACACCGGTCTCGTACTGCGCAATGATCTCCAGCATATCGGTCGGCACCTGCACATTGGCCGCCGATGCCGCCGCGGCGAGGTCGATGACGAATTCGTCCCGCAGCGCCAAGCCGGTGAAGGTTCTTCCCTCGAGCTGAAACGTGCCGATCCCGAACCGCTCGCCTGCGCCCGGCGCCTGGGCCGATACCCCTGTCGCCGCGCAGACGGTCGCGATTGTAAGAGCCAACAGCATCCTTCGCATGCGCCCCCCTTATTGGACAGTAAACGGAACTTGCTTACGCCGCCCGAGTTGCCGGGGGCGGCCTATTGTTAAACCATACGACGCCCGCTGTCCAGATGTTTCGCCCGAGTGTACGTCGTAAGACCCAATGAAACCGTTCTGGGCTTTTGCTAAGAGAGACTTATGAGCGAATGGCCGCGTGATGCGGCGTCTGTAGGAGCTACGGGCGTGATAGGTCCTCTGCAACGGGCAAGGGTAGAGTGATCCGACCCCTCGGAAGACCTCTCCGAGAACTGGTAATTATGGGCCGGGCGCTGCCGACCCGCCCCCCACGTAGTTTTCCTTCTGTTCGGCGGTCATTTCCTCCCAAGCCTTCGGATCCTCGTTCGCCGTACAGAGGTATTCTGTCCAGACGTCTTCGGGACCTTGCGCCAGCGACCAACGCATCGGTGCCGAAACGAAAGGCTGCGTCAGCACTACGGGGTCCTCTATGGTGAGTTGGTAGGTGAGGAAGTTCTTCGAAGGCCGGCTGAAGCGCTCGATGACATGCTCCTGCTCACTATGGGTCCAGGCGTTCCGGTCTCCCGATCGCCCCACCGAAATATTCCTCATCCTCGTATCAATCGCGATCGTATCCACGACCAGCGTATCTCCCTCCCAACGGCCGACCGACTCGCCATTGAATGAGACATCCGGATACTCGGAATGCGCGCGCCCATCGGTGGGTATCCAACGAATGGTTTGAGGGAATTCCGTCAGAATCCAGACTGCTCCCGGCACTTGAACTATCTCCATGGGGCCGTGTTCGGTGCGTTGCGTTGTGATCGAGGTTGGAGTACCACCCGGCGCACAAATACCATACGGGGTTGGATACTGATATGTCGATTCCGTCTCAGGCCTGAAGACAGGTTCCACCTGCGGCGGCGTGCCGGCAGCGAAGAACCCGCGTGTACCTGGGTCGATCTGACTTCGGCCCACAGTGTAGGAACCTATCATCCTTCCAAGACCGTTCGGGTAATAACGTCCGCTGAGGTCCGGATGCCCGTCCGCCGTGCGGGGCGTCGGTCCGCCTGGCGGCAATAAAGTTGTGTTTAGCCCTGGATCAAACCACCCGGGAGGAACCTCTACTTCTTGTCCCGGCTCTGCTTGTCCCGGCAAATTCGGGGCAAACGTGAAAACCATGCACAAAGCTGCGAGTGCGACTCCAGCACTCCCACCGCAATAGCGAGACCGTCGCGTCGTCCCTTTCATTTGCGATTTCTCCTTCTTAAACTGGCTGACAATCCGCACACACGCTGCTGAGATGGTCCATCGACAGCAGTGCCTCAAACATGCACAAACCTAGATTCGGACAATCGCACCCAACATGCCTGAGGCGGCCGTGCTGAACTCGATCCCCGGCATCGTTTAGAAGTGCTTGTCCTCGTCCGCCCTTCGTTCAACCGACTGCCCAACGGGACGTATCAGGCCATCCGAAAGCGCGAGGTAACTCGCCGCACCTCTATTGCCACCGCTATAGGCCTCACAGGCCCTCACGTTGATGGTTTTACCCATATTCATTTCCCACACCGCTCTCGGGGAGCCACTCCTTTTCAGAGCGTTGGGGGTGACCATTTCCAAGTGCCACGACGCCGCCGTGCCGTCGGTATCCGTCACCTCCACATCAATATACGCGTGCGGGTTCTCCCATAGGAGACCCACGAGGGTACCCCTCAGATCCCTGCACTTGGCTGCGTCGAACTCCACGCTGAATGCGTGGTGCGCAAACGCGGGGACCGCCGCCCCGAGAACAAACACTGCCATCAAAACACCGGGTAGCTTCACTCTCATCGGAATGTCTCCTTTCGAGAGTCTCCTTTCGAGATATCTCGTTGGGGGATAGTACGCGCTTCCCGCCCTTGGCGCAACGCGTTTGCCCAGTGCCTGGCGATTCTGGCGAGGAGAAACCGGCGGACGAATTGGGAGCGAAGAACGTACCCGCCGAGCCGTTGTCTCGTATAGAGCAAAGGGAGTGATCTGCCGAAGGCCCCTGGGACGAGGCGTGGGGCGGGCCTGAACGGCCCGCCCCACGCTCGCACCGGCGCCCGCGGAAGCGCGTACCGGAGACTAGTCCTGAGGCGCGCGGACAGGCATCTGGGGGCCTCCGACGGTCGGCTCACGATTACGCCACAGGTAGTCATACGTCGTTTCGACGTGGGTGAGGACGCGCGCCGGGCTCAGGTTGTAGTCCGAGAAATCCTCCATCGTGACTTCCTGGCGGATCTGCTCGAGACTCATGCCCGCGGCGGCGCGCTCGAGCACGCGGTCCCTGACCGCCTGCAGATATCGGTGGAAGGGGAGAAAGGCTTCCTCCTGGGTCATCGGTATCATGCCATGTCCGTCCAGGACGATGCTCACATCCGGCAGATACGCCAGCGTCCGAAGGGCCTTGAGCATGTTGCGGATCTCCGTATCTCTGAAATCCGGCAGGATGTTCCGGCCTCGGGCGACATCCGGCGCGAGCAGCACGCCCTCGGCCGGCACGTGCACCTGGATGTTGTTGTCGCTGTGCGTCGGACCCAGATACATCAGCACGACCCTCACGTCGCCCAGCACGATTTCCATCTGATCCTCGAACAGCACTTGCGGGACGATGGCCCGTCGTTTCTCCCGGATGATGTGCTCTCTGATGTTCACATGCCCGACGCCGACGGCCGTATCGGCGAAGACCTGCGTGTCGCAGATGTGACCCTGGTGATCGTGGCTCAACGTCACGTACTTGACGGGCTGGTTGAACCGCGTCTGCAGCTCTGACTTGAGAAACTCCATGTTGTCGCAGGAACCATCCGCCAGGATGATCCCCTCGTCGGTGACAACGAACATCGAGTTCTCGTAAACATAGACGTGCTCCGTTAATTGGTTGATGGCCCGTTCGGCGGTAGGCGCCTGGCCGAACGCGACTCCGCTCGATACGCCAAGTACGCACGTTCCAATCGCTACTATCCTCTTCAGTCCGATCATCGAACACCTCCTGGACATCCGTGGCCCTCGCGGCCGAGCCGTCTCAGGGCTGGGGGGCCAACGCCGGGGCCGGCAATGCTGCTAGTGTGATGTCGCGAGGCTCCGCACCTTAGCACGGCGGAGGGTCGGCGGCGGCGGTTTTTTCGCCACGCCAGACGGGCTCAGGCTCGCGTCAACAATCCTGGCCGCGCACCCTCCTCGAACCGGTTTCATAACCTCGCTGCGGGTGGCCGCGGACGGGACCCGAGCGCCCGTTCCCCCTATAATTCAGCCGGTCCAGACAGCAGACATGTCTCTAGCTCCCGGCACCCGCCTCGGCCCGTATGAGATCCAGTCGCCAGGCGGCATGGGCGAGGTCTACAAAGCCAAAGACACTCACCTCGACCGCACAATGCGTCTTTGTCGATCATTGGTTTTGCTCCCCGGACTTCTTGCCATCTTCATTTTCGCGTGGCCCCCTGACGCTGTGTCAGCACAAGCCGAGGTCATTCTTCCTGACCGGAGCATCGCGGCGGCGCGGATCGACGTGGACGAAGCCCCCACGATTGACGGCGATCTCTCCGACCTCTCCTGGACAAGCGCGGCGGTTCTCGATGACTTTCGACAGGTGCAACCCGATACCGGTGCGCCAGCCACAGAGCGAACGGTCCTGCGCATCATGTACGACGAGAACAATCTCTACTTTGGTATCTATGCCTACGACAGCGAGCCGGACTTGATCATCCTGCGCTCCATGGCGCGTGACGCAGAAATTTATACAGGCGACAACGTCGGTTTCTTTCTCGACCCAGGCCCGACACGACGCAACGCATATTCGTTTCAGATCAGTCCTTCCGGCGGACGCAACGACTCGCTGTACCTGAACAATTCGGAAGAGCTGGAGGACTGGGATCCCATCTGGGACTTCAGAACCCGTGTGGTTGACGATGGTTGGGTGGCCGAAATAGCCATACCGTTTCAAAGCCTCTCTTACGAGGCTGGAGAGACCGACTGGGGCTTCGACGTCAGTCGCAGCATTCGGCGCAAGAACGAAGACGTCCAATGGGCGGTGCAGAATCCGGCGCTGGACTTTACGGATGTCTCGCAAGCGGGGACGCTCACCGGGATCAGGGATGTAAACCGGGGGCTCGGACTCGACGTGCAGGCGTACGGCGTCACGCGTGCCAGGCGCGATTGGCATGTACCGGGCGAGGACACCGACTTGAGTGTCATGGGCGGCGGCAATGCCTTTTATCGCATCACGTCGAGCCTGACCGGCACGCTGACCTTCAATCCCGATTTTTCCGACGCGCCCCTCGATGCCCGTCAGATCAACACGACCCGCTTCTCGTTGTTCTTTCCCGAAACGCGCGACTTCTTCCTGCAGGATGCGGGAGCCTTCGAGTTCGGCGGCCGGGGCTTCTCGCGCGGTTTCGACCACACCGCGAACAATGGACGCCCATTCTTTACCCGCAATATCGGGCTCGTGAACGGAGAGCAGGTAGATGTCGTCGCGGGCGGAAAGTTATCGGGTACCTTCGAAGGCTTCAACATCGGTGCGCTCAGCGTATTGACCGGCGACACACCTACGTCGTCCGGGCAGGTCCTTTCGGTCGCGCGCATCACGCGGCCGGTGTTCACCGAGTCCAGAATGGGCATTGTCATCACTGACGGCGATCCGACGGGTGCAAGCGACAACACGGTTGTTGGAACCGATTTTCAGTATCGGAGTTCGAACTGGCTGGGCGGTGGCATCTTCCAGTCCGATGCGTACTTCGAACGCAGCTTGTCCAGTTCGCGTGGCGAGGACAACATCTTCGGCCTGGCGCTCGACTATCCGAACGAGCCCTGGGGATGGGACGCTGATTTCAAGCACGTTGGTGCCAACTTCGAGCCCGCTCTGGGTTTCATCAATCGGACCGACATTCGACGGTACCAAGGCAATCTGTACAGGCGGAAACGATTCCAGGACCACTTCCTCCGAGTCATAGAGTTTGGCGGGGGGACCACGTCCGTTACGAATCTCGACGGCCGCCTCGAATCCCGGGAAAGTCGACTGTCCGCCCTGGCACAGACCACCTCAGAATATAGCTACCGTCTTGACGTCGTGAACATCTTCGAGAATGTCTCGGACCCATTCGAGGTGGCAGACATCCTTGTACCGGCAGGCCGCGACACATGGACCAACGTTCGAGCCACGTTTATGAGTTCGGGCGCGCGCGCCCTCTCGATTGGAATCGACGCCTCTTGTTGTAGTTTCTACAGCGGCGACGCGATCGAAACAGCGTTGAACACCTTTTACCGCCCGAACGAGTTCTACGAGATTGTGGCGGGGTGGGAAGCGACGTTTCTTGACCTGCCCGGCGGCAAGGTCGACATCCATGTCCTGACCAGCACTGTCAATGTCAACTTCACGCCCTACATGAAACTTGATCTACAGGTGCAATACGACAACGACAGCGAAGAGTTCGGTTTTCTGTCGCGGTACCGCTGGGAGATCAACCCAGGCGATGAATTCTTCGTCGCGTTCGGCCAAGCAGCGCAGGTTCCAGGCTCACGCTTCATTGCGCAAAGAACGCAATTCTCCGTGCGGCTGGGGCGTACTTTCCGCTATTGAATCCTGAAACTGCGTAGAGGCTATTTCTAGACATGCTGACGTCCAAGGTGGCCTGGCGGCGCCAGCGCACCCACCCGACGAGTGCCGATTGGGGGTTTTGTTACAGGCTCTTAGGCCGCGAGCCGGACGTTGCCCTTAAACGTGACGGCGAAGATCGGGGAGTTACCGTAGGTATGGTACCGGTACAGGGATTTGGACCCTTGCGTAACCCCGTCCATACGATTGGATTCGACTTCTCGGGAGAAGTGCGGCTCGTGTCCTGAGCCGGCCGTACGCATCTGAGCGCACTCTCGCCATGTGCTCTCGTTTCGCGACTAGCAGTCCCCCGTCACTCCGTCGCCGCGAGCCTCGCGCTGGCGCATTCCAGCATGATGGACATGTAACGGTCGAATGGCTCTTCGCCGAGAAGCAAGGGGTGCGGTCCATCCGGATACCGCTGGCGAAGCTGCTCGTGCAGCTCCAGCGTGTTCATCGAGATCCCAGGGTGACCGCCGATTGCGGTCTCTGCCTTGAGCGGCCGCGCGAAGTCGTCGAACACGTGCGTGAAGATCGCGAGGGATTCCCGAGTGGGCATCCCGGTGCCGCTCAGGATCAACGCCGTGTGCGTGCGCCCAAGATGCTTGACCGGTACCAGCATCGCCAGCGTGCCCGCCGTATGACCTGGGGTGAGCGCCAGCGTGACCGTCGTATCTCCCAGCGTCAACTCCTGACCATCGGTCACGACCATGTCCCGCGTCGGCCTTGGCCGCTCGTCGGACAACGCCAGGTCCCAATCCGGGCCGCTGATCAGGATTCGTGCCCCGTACGTTTCCTCGAGATAGGACGCCCCCCCCACGTGGTCATTGTGACCATGCCCGATGACGATGTACTTGATCTGCTCCGGGTCGAGACCCACCTTCTCCAGACCTGGTACCAGCACGTCCCGCGCCTCGTCGGGGGTGTTGAGCGTATCCATCAGGATGAGGCCCTCGCTCGTTTCGATGGCCCACGCGCCCACGTCGTTGAAACCGATGAAATACAAGTTCTCAAACACGCGCGTCGGTTCGACGACATGGTCCTCGATCGGCGGCAGTCCTGCATCCTGCCTCACCAGCGCGGCCCGTCTGGGACCTGTAGGCGTGCAGAATGCCTTCGCCTTATCGATCAGATCGGACTTGGCCAGCACCATCGCCGCCGCGATGTGCTGCTGAGCCTCCTCGGATGCGGCCAGCGCCTCGGCGGTCGGAACGCTCGGTCCCTGGGCCCCGAGTCCGGACTGCGAGCCGGCAAGAATGGCGAGGGGGACGGCCATGCGAACCAACATATTCCTGAACATCGATCTTCCTCCTCTTGTCTAGGGCGATAGGCGATATCAACGGCCTCCAGGTCAACCGAAGGCTCGTTCTACGACCTCTGGCGTGCCCTCCCGCCTTCGCCGATCTGGGCGGTGATCTCATACGGGCCGAGGCGGGTGCCGGGAGTCAGGCTCATGGTTCGGGCGGCGTCCAGTTCTGCAGCAGCGTGATCGGCGCGGCAGTGGTGTCCAGTTCCGTGAGGCGGCCGGGTCAGTTCGTCGGCACCGGCCGCCGCAGTTCCTCGAACCAGTTGAGGACGATGTTTCCGTTCGCCTCAAGCAACACGTGGCGAGGTAGTGGAGCGAAGCGTTAGTCTTCCGCCGCGACTAAGCACTCGTAGGCCCCCACCTCCGCATCCGGATACCAGACCCAGTGTTTTCCGAACGTCAATGGTTCGACCAGATTCTCGGGATCGGTGAACGTCATACTGAAGTCCAGCCTATCCCCCTGCGAGCTTAAGATAAAACGCTCTACCATTTCCGCTGCCGTACTCACCGGGATACCCTGGCCGTCTAAGTGCCCCCAGTTCGTGTGGGTCGTGGTGACCACGAGGGTACGATCATCCTCCCAGCGACCAACCGAATAGCCGAGCAGGGAATCCGGCTGCCCCTCGAGGGAGGCGTCCGGCGCCATATGGATCGTGCGAACCGTGTCGTACTCCTCGTTGTGCCACAGGATGTTGTCTCCGTCCCGCACGAACTCGAAGGGATACGGTACACCTACGATCAACGGCATACCCTTCGGGGCACAGTTTTGTAGCGGATTGTCTCGCTCCCATACAAACGCGTCGACAGATTGCAATGCAGCCTCTGTCAGGTTCGCGCGGCCGGAGGGAGTTCGCCCAATGTCTCGTGGAATCAGCGTCGGGATGCCGGGGGGCGTACTCCAGATGCGGAATATGCCCAGCTCTGGGGCGGAAGTATCGCCGACTCCACGACGCCTACTCTCTGCCATCTCGATAATTCGGTCTGTCCATCTCGGCTGGACACTATCCGCCAACAAGACTTCCTCGCCGTCGCTTGTCAGCACGTTGCTGATGTAGAGTCCGTGCTCAGTGCGAATAGCAGGATTCCCGGCTACTCGAATGGTATCCCCGACCTCGATAAAGGACGGATCGATCTGCCACCGTCGCAGATTGCTCAGCGACGTCGTCGCCAAATCCCAGTCCTGCGGACTACCGTTCTGATCGATCACACGCATTGATGCCTGAACGTGAGGGTTTCGCCAGAGGATATCCGTCACTTCGCCTTCGACCTCAATCACCCTCGTGGCATCGTAGCTGCCGGCAACAGCGTGATGGGCACCGCTCACGATAGGGAAACCCAAGAGGCAAAGAAAAAATATTCTACGAATGATCATCACGACAACCCTTTATTGAGCATCAGTTCTTACCCCCCAGCCGCCGCCGGAGCGCTTTTCGGTCTGCCTTCAGGCCGGCCGATGCGACAGCAGGAAGCTGCGAACGTGGCGCACCGCCAGCGGAATCTTCTCCGGGGTGTCTTTCCAGGGGTACATGCTCATTTGGCCGTTCGGCGCGAGCATCGCGCTCTCGATCGCGGCGTCGAGCGAGTGCCCTCCGGTGTCGTCCGGCAGGACCAGCACCGGCGTCTGACACCCCCTCACGAAGTCGCACGTCACCGTGAAGACGAAGTCAGGGTTGGTGCGGAACATCCTGGTCAGGAACCGGTCGGTCATCTCAGTCGCGATGTCGGGGCGCCGCTCGACCAGCGGTGCGGCCCACCCCCTTCGCTGGCTGTCATACATGGCGTTCGGCAGCTCCGGTCGGAAGCCGACGGGCTGCGCTGGCACTGCCGCGACGACGCGGTCGGGCGCCCGCCTGATGAGGTTCCAGATGAAGGGACCAGCAATACAGAAGCCGAGCACCATGAACCTGTCGATGCCCAGGTGATCCATCAGACCGAGATGGTCGTCGGTGTGGGAATCCCACGGCCGATCGACCTCGAGCGGCCCGGTGGACTCACCGGCCGAGTTGCGCAGGTCGGCGTAGATACAGCGGAACTCCCCGCTGAACGCCTCAAGGGTGTCAAAGGGACTGCCGCCGCGGATGCCCGCGATCGTCGAGCCGTTCAACCCCCCGCCCGAGATGAGCAACAGCGGGAAACCCGCTCCCGACTCCTCATAGCGGATGCGGACATTTCCTCTCTGGTAGAAGCGTCCGGTTTCTGCGCTCCCGCCCTGCGCGAGCACCCTCGGCGTGGCAGCGATCGCCGCCGCCGCGGCGCCAGTCTTCAGAAGCTTGCGTCTGATCCGGTTCACCATAAGTCCTCCTTCTCTGTCGCACTCAGTCAACTTCGCGACTAGTGCGGAGTGATCCTCCAGGGCGAGGTCGGTGGCGGTGGGCCAACACGCCTTCGTTTTCAAGAAGGCTGTAAACGTGACGCAGACTGAACCCTACCTACCGACGTCGAGCGCCACGATTTTCTCGCGATCACGGGCGTAGAGCGTCGTTCCAACCACCGTGGGGACCGTCCACGCCGTCGTGTCGAAGATGTGAGCCCGGCCCAGTGTACTGAAACCTGTGGGCGAAACTCTTCCCAGAACCAGATCGCCATCCTCATCAAGGAGGAACACTTTTCCATCTGCGTGCACGAGACTCGACCGGCCGAAACCGCGCTCCTGCCATCCAGCCACGCCAGTGTTGATGTCCAAAGCCGTCAGGAATGCCGGACCGAAACCTCCATCGGTACCGTAGACGAAATCGCCGACGCGAATCGCATTGACGAACATGAGTTTCATCCGGCCTGTAAACCAGAGTTCTTCGACGTCTGTGACCACACCCTGACGGGTGAGCCTGAGGGCGCGGCTTCCCTGGTTGTAGGCCGATGAAACGAACAGCACGTTGTCTGGCCCCCAAAGCGGCATGCTGTTGTTCATGTCGCCATCGGTGTCATGGGGATGCGACCAGAGGATCTCGCCCGTGGCCGGGTCCAGTCCATTGATCGTCTGTCCGCCCACGATGACCACCTGAGGCTGACCATCGACATCGATCAGTATGGGCGCGGCGTTGGCGATCAGAAAGTCGCCGTTCTTCCAGACCAATGCACCGTCACGCTGTCGAAACGCCATCACGGCCTGACCCTCGCCCCCGGCCTGGAGGATGATCGTGCCCTCGAAAGCTAGCGGGTTCCCCCCGTAACCTGCCTTGACGGCAGGCCGAATCAGAGTGGGCGGCGCGCCATACTCGTCGACGAGATCGTGAGACCAGACCAGTTCCCCGGTCTCTTTCGTCAAAGCGTGGACCTGTTTGTTGGTACCGACGGTAAAGACCAGGTCGCCGACGACCAGGGGCGTCGAATGGGGTCCGGCACCGAAGCGAAAGTTCAGCGGCTCCGAGGGATACTCGTATTCCCACTTGGTCTCCCCAGTCGCCGCGCCCATTGCGATGACGACTTCGCTCGCTTCGACCCCCCCACCTCGGTTTCCCCGTCCAGCCCGCCCGGCCGACTCCTCGCCGCGCCGGTACATCGTGTACAAGACACCGCCGTCAACCGCGATTGACGAGTGGCCAAGACCCAGCGGCCGAGTCCAGACAACCGACGGGCCGTCCTCGCCCCAGGAGTCTGCCAGCCCCACCGCCTCGGACATGAAATTGCGCGTCGGCCCGCCCCATTGTCGCCAGTCTCCGGCAACAGGGTCGGAGGTCTGCCCGGCAGCCTCGACGAGAAATACGGCGGTCACGAGCACGATGGTCGTGGCAAGCACGTTCATACCCGCGGACAGGATTCGGGTAGAAGCACTCATGGACCACCTTGGGTAGAAGACTCGCGGGGAGTCTGCATGGTTGCAAAGAGGCAAAGAGAATGAGCGAACCGCATCAGCCGGTCAGGACAGCGCCCATTATGCGCGATGGCTGGCGGTCACAGTGTGGTGATGAACTCCGGCCCTTCTCAATATGGGAAAGGCCGGAGCCGGTTCATGCCAACCTACCGCGCTGCCCTCCGCGCCAGCTGAGCATCCATACATTCGCTGACCACCGTCAAATATCGGCCGACGGCGTTCTGGTTCACAAAGGGATGGGGCGCGCCCGCCCCGCGCGCTTTCAAAGCGCGGACCTTCCCGTCGGTTGAATCGTGATGCGTACGCGTCGCCAGCAGGACATCGGCGCCGGCCTGAGCTGCGATGTCCCGAAACCGCGAGACGGATGCTTTCCAGGCCCTGGCGGCCTCTTCTTCACTTGAGAAATAGTGGAGCCCCTCCTCCAGGTAGTTCCAATCCCTGCCTCCGACCAAGGCGCCAAGATGCTGTTCATTTCCGTCCTGCAACGGCACCAGCACCGAAAGCGAGCCCGGGCCATGGCCCGGTGTGATGTGCAACGTCAGCGTCGTATCACCGAGCGTCAGTTGCTGCCCGTCCGTGACCACCATGTCCTTCCGGGGTTTGAGTCTCGCGGGCACATACTCGGTCGCCTCGATGATCTTCCAATCCGCTTCCGACAGCAGAATCCGCGAACCGTAACGGTCCTGGAACAACTTGGCCGCCCCATAGTGCAGGTCGTGGGGGGCGAGAATGACGATATATTTGACATCGGCCGGATCCAGATCCACGGCCTGCAGTCCTTCGACAACCCCATCCATGGAGTAGTCTTTGCCCGAATTGAGCAGGATGATCCCTTCGGATGTATTCACCGCCCATACATGGAAGGTAGTGCCCACGTTGTAGAGGTTGTCGAACACTCGCACCGGTTCGACGTACCATTCGGCACGCTCCGGAATCGGCCTTTCGTCGAAATCGTCGGGCTCTTCCGGCGTCCCTAGACCCTGCGTGCCGGGCTCAGTTTCGCGGCAAACCGAGGTGAAGGTGGTCGTGAAATCGAACAGTCCCGCCTCGGAGGCCGCTGTCTTAGCCGCGGCCACATGGGCATCGGCGGACTGGGCGCTCACTCCCGCTGAGATTCCCCCAGCGAAAAGTAAAAGACTCAAGAATGCGTGAATCCCATAGCGTTTCATGCTGGTTTCCTTGTGACGTGACGTTGTTGCGTGCTGTTTTCACGAGAGGGTATCAGACCCAGGCTACCCCATACAAACTGCTTCACCCGCCATTCGCTCGGGACCGATCGTCGTCCGGTTTCGAGGGCAGTGTCTCGATCGCTCGACCTTGACCGAAGCCGAAACCCACCACGGCAACCATCAAGCAAGGCAGAGTGCAGGCCACGATCAGCGGGCCTACCTGACCGGACTCGGGCAGCATCCTGAAGACCTCGCCAGGATGCACGGTAGACCTCAACTTGACAATGCCCTCGCGGTTCCAGCCTGCGATTCCTTGGCAGCAGCCTTCGAATCCTTTCGCAGCCAGTCGAGGGCCCAGGGTCCACCGCCCACAGCAGCAAGATACAGAAATGAAAAGCAGAAATAAATGGCATCTTCGCCAAGATTGAGTATCGGCCAGAACGTCCTGGGCTGATGGCTGAGGAAGTACGCAAAGGCCATTTGGCCAGAAAAAAGAAAAGCGAGTGGCCGTGTAAATAACCCCAAGAAAACGAGCGGCGCAAGGGTGGTCTCAATGACGTGAGCATATCCCCTTAGCGAAGAGAAGTCGGGGCCTTCGAACGGCTCTTCACCGGCCGGCCACGGCCAGCCGATGACCTCTTCCGTACCATGAGGAATGAAGACGAACAGAGTAGCGATCCTGAAAACACTTCGTAATTGCGGTTCCCAAGGAGCCAGAAAGCCGGAAGGTTTCGCCTTACCTCGCAACACCGCGTCCAGGCTCCAGGCGCCGCCTCCGGCGGCGGCCAGGTACAGGAAGGCAAAACAATAGAAAAACCACAGATCGCCGCCGTTGAATCCCGGCCAGAAGCTCTCACTGGCGTGGTTGAGGAGATACACAAGGGCCATTTCACACGAAAGGATAAAAGCAATCGGTATCGTGAAAATGCCCAAGAGCACAGCCAGTCCACCAAAGGTTTCGAGTAATCCGGTCAGTCCGGACCATGCGAACAACTCGAATCCGTCGAATCCCCCACGGGGAGGCGGATAGCCGAACAGTTTCTGAGTTCCATGCGCCATGAAGAGGTACGCGACAACAATCCTCAAGACACTAAGCAACTCGGGAGCCCAGCTGGCAAACCGTTTGTGCAGAATGGTCATCGTATGCACGGCGAGAGAGCGTATGGCACGCGATTCACTTCAGTCAATGGGATATCCTGTGCTAGCCGACCCGCGCAGAAATCTGCAGGCTGGGGTCGATGATGCGAATCCGCGCCGTAGAGTTGGTGCGAGTGATACGGATAGCCCAAGCTTGAGGTGGTCTTGGCTTCGCGCTCAAACCGCTGCCTCAGCTCCGGGTCAGCCGCGACGTGCTCGGGCAGGACTTTGATGGCGACCGTGCGGTCGAGGCGGGTGTCGCGGGCTTTGTACACCTCGCCCATCCTCCCCTCGCCGATCTGGGCGGTGATCTCATACGGGCCGAGGCGAGTGCCGGAGCTCAGCGCCATCAGAGTTGCGCCTGATTATAGAGGCGGTTTCAGAGCCTCGTCGCGGGTGGCCGCGGACGGGGCCGCCTGGAGGTTATGAAACCGTTCTTGGCGATAGCAGCTGGAGTCGTGCGCGGCAGGCGACGACTTTTTTGGTACCGGTACGGGGAATCGAACCCCGGTCCCGTGGCTGAGAACCACGTGTCCTAACCCCTAGACGATACCGGCCCCTGGGGAACGAACCTCTCGATGTTAGCGGATGCGCGCGCCTCGGTAAAGCCCTGCTGAGATTAGAAGGCGGAGCCACCCTCAGTTGGCGCCAACCTCGGGTCTCAGGTAGTCAGCGTTGAACGCTTCCGACTCCGACGGCACGCAGAAATATTCCCAGAGTTCGGTTCCCGGACTCAGTTCGATCGTGCCGCTGGTCGTCCAGGGCTTCTTGCAGATCTCCGGGTCGATGATCGTCAGCGAGGCCTCCAACGTGCCGTAACTCGTCCGCCGGTACCGTTCCACGACGCGCAACCCGTCGCTATGCGGAAACCCCCATCTCCGATCCCGGCGATCTTCCTGTAACCACGATCTCTCGTCGTAGCCGTTGGATTCGACAACGAACGTGTCGCCGTCCCATCGGCCCACGGCGTATCCCATCCATCGCAGCTGCGGCGGATCGTCGGGGAGTGCCCGCCCGTCGGTCCAGATGTCGCGCCACGTATGGCCTATCTCGAAGAACTGCAGCACTCTGTCGGGCAGCATCACGAACTGGAACCCGTAGTTGTATGCGAACGACCGAGGATAGCCGAGGGGATCACATATCAAGTTTCCGTCTTTGGAATTCGATACCGACAATCCCAATCCACCGGGGGCCTCTTCGGCCCTGGTGGCATCGTACAGTTCCTTTCCCCTGGCGGTGAGCGGAGGGACCACCACGTTCAGTTCCATGCCGTTATTGCCCCAGATGCCGGACAGGTCTTTCGGATCAAACGTTCGTCGGTCCACATCGTGCTCTTCGCGGGCGCGCGCGCGATCCTGCGGATTCTGGCACCGCGGGCATGGCAACCAGCCCTGAGGCAGTCCTGGATTGGCTGTCTGAGCCATCACCGAAGGCGCGAACGCCAGGAGCGCCACCAGAGCCGCGGTCGCGGCAGAAACGTTGTTCCGCATGTGGGTATCCTCGAAGAACGAGCTGGTTACCGAAGGGGTGATGTTCACCCAGGGGCGCTTGGACGACCGCGTCAGTCGGGATTGCCCGTCACAGTGGTCCCATCGGGTCTCGCGATCCAGCGAATCAACGCGACCGGCGGCCCGGCCGTCGCCGGAATCCCGCTCACAATGATGTCTTCTCCCACCGTGAAGGTGTTCCTGTGCATGCCGTTCGCGATGCTGGACGCGACGGACGCAAACTCGCCGACCCACCGTACGACTTTACCGTCGTCGCCCGTCACGTCCCAGAAGAGCAACACGTGGGGATTCCGCCACCTGTATTCCGCCACCGTCCCCTTCATCTCGACCGGCTCGCCGTTCGGGTCGAGGCCGGGCCGGCTATGATGCGCCGCGACGGAACCGACGAACGTGGCGGTGAACCCAAGGACCAACATCACACGAAGGAATCGCTGAACCTTCATCTCGTACCTCTTCGAACGCGACAGGATTCCCCTGAGCCCGACGCCCAGGTATTCAGGCCGCTAGTCGATCGCGAAGCAATAGAACCTGCCTGCTCCGCCGGTGTCGGCGAGGCTGGTCTGGCTACAGCCCGCGGTCGCATGCGCCGAATTCCACGACGTGCCGCCCGCTCGATCGGACGCTCGATCGACATGACCGACCTGGACCGAACCCCTGTCGCTGCTGGTGAACACGTTGCACGTGTGATCCATGCTGTCGGTGTAAGCCGTGCCGTCGGGCTGAGAGCCGGTCAAAATGTCGTGCATCTCGACCATCTCCCCTTTCTCCGTCAAGGCGGCCTGCCTGGTGAACGCGTCGCCCTCGTGCAAGTCGGCGACGTTCCGAGCTACCAGCGCACCTTCGGCGTTGTACCACGGCCCGGTACCGATACGGCCTCGCGCATCGAGCGTCGTCGTCCCGTTGCCGGGTCTCGTGCTCAGGTACGCATAGAAGGTCTTCGGGCTGCCGGCGGCTTCGGCCAGCTGCTGGCAGTGATAGTCGGCTCCCCCGATCCCTCCTAGATTGGCGCCGTCGCCCAGGCCGACACTCGTGACGAAGAAGCTCATAGACTGGGCCGGAGGCACGACGGGAGGGGCCTGACCGGCAACCGCTTGTTGAAGCGGTCCCGCCCAAATGCTACACGCTAGCAGCCTGTGGTTAAAGGGCCGAAAGGGATCGACACGACTGATCCCGCGTACTACACTCCCGCATGGCCATGAGTCGACGTAAGGACCGGGCACGGACACCCGGATTGTGGATCGCGACGAACGCGTTGCCGGTTACGGGCGGGCATCCGTTCTATCAGCGGCTAAATCAGGTCCTGGACACGCACGCGTTCGACGCGTGCGTCGAGGCGCAGTGCGCCCCGTTCTACGCCGCGACGGTCGGCCGTCCCAGTCTGCTGCCGGGGACCTATTTCCGGCTGCTCTTGATCGGGTACTTCGAGGGCATCGATTCGGAGCGTGGGATCGCCTGGCGGACTGCCGACTCGCTGGCGCTGCGCGGCTTTCTCGGGTTGGGCCTCGATGAGGCGACACCCGAGCACTCGACGATCTCCCGGACGCGGCGGCTGATCGACCTCGAGACGCACCGGGCGGTCTTCACGTGGATCCTGCAGGTGCTGGCGACGGCCGATCGCGTGAAGGGCAAGACGATCGGGATCGATGCCACGACCCTCGAAGCCAATGCCGCCTTGCGGAGCATCGTGCGCCGCGACTCCGGCGAGACGTATCAGGAGTTCTTGACGCGGCTCGCACAGGCCTCGGGCATCGAGACGCCGACACGGGCGGACTTAGTGCGCCTTGATCGCAAGCGCCCGAAGAAGGGCTGCAATACCGACTGGCGGCATCCACACGACCCTGATGCGCGGATCACGAAAATGAAGGACGGGCGTACGCATCTAGCCCACAAGGCTGAGCACGCCGTCGACCTGGAGACTGGGGCGATCGTGGGCGTGACGGTGCAGGGCGCCGATCAGGGCGATACGACGACGATCGCGGAGACGGTCACCACGACGGCCGAAGAGCTCGAAGCCGTGGCGGTGGCGACCGACGGGCACACGGCGATCATCGACGAGGTCGTGGCCGACAAGGGATACCACAGTAATCAGACGCTGGTGGATCTCGCGACACTCGACCTGCGGACCTCTATCGCGGAGCCCGATCGCGGCCGGCGCAACTGGACGCACCAGGCGGCGGCGCGCGACGCGGTGTACGCGAATCGTCGACGCATCCGGGGCGTGCGTGGGTTGGCCTTGTCGCGTCGACGGAGTGAGTATCTCGAACGACCGAATGCGCATCTCTCTGAAACCGGTGGGATGCGGCGCACGCATCTGCGAGGGCACACCAACATCCTGAAACGTTTACTCGTCCATATCGGCGGCTTCAATCTGGGCCTCTTGATGCGGTCGCTCGTCGGCGTCGGCACGCGGCGGAGCCTGCAGGGCCACCTGGCGACGATTGTGGCGCTCGTCATCGCGCTGTGGACGCGCGTGGAGCGCCGCTGGCGCGACCACCACACGCCATCCGACGATCAGGCGTCCGTTTTTACGCCGAATCATCGTTTCGAGCTGCTACCTGTTGGCGCGTCAGAAGGCGACCTTTAACCACGGGCTGCTAAGGCACCAGCCGAAATGTACGCCAACCTCTTCATGATTAAGGGCTCATCCCCGAGCGCGGAATCGCCTGAAAGAACATATTATTCGCTCAGCCTTCCGTTTTATAAAGCTGGTACGAATTTCGAGAAACCAGCCCACAATCAAGTGCATCCCCTATGCGGAAATTTCTGACCGTCGTGACGCTTCTGGGTCTGGTGGGACTGGCCGGAGCCTGGTTCTGGGCCGGGCGAGCCGAAGGCCCGCTTATCGAGATCAGGCAGCCGGAGCGATTCATCGGTCAGGTCACGTCGCTCGACCTGATGCTCGAGTCGCCGGGCGGCCAGTTCGCCAGTGTGGACGTCACGCTGGAACAGGGCGACCGCTCGTATCCGGTTTTTGCGCTGGCGCAGCCGACCGAGGCCACCGTGCGCCAGGAGACGGCCGAGCGGATCTACGTCATCCGGCCCATCGGCAAGCGGGACCTGCCCGAGCTGCAGGCCGGACCGGCGAGGATTGTGGTGCGCGCGTCGCGGCCGGTGCTGTACGGATTGCGCGAAGCCGAATCCCAGCTGGCGCGTGACGTCGAAATCCGGCTCGAGCCACCGCGCCTCGAGGTGCGCTCGACCCTCCACTACGTCAACCACGGCGGCGCGGAGTTCGTCGTCTACCGCGCCACGCCTGCCGACGTCGATTCCGGCGTCCGCGTGGGCGACCAGACCTATCCGGGGTACCCCGCATCGGGCGCCGGTATTCCGGCGGATGAAGCGACGAGGGTCGCGTTCTTCGCCCTCCTCCACGATCAGGACCTCAACACGCCGATCTCGGTGTACGCGCGCGATCCGGCAGGCAACGAGGCGACCACGGCGCTCGTGCATCGCGCGTTCCCCAAACAGTTCCGGCGAAGCCAAATCGGGATCGACGACCGCTTCATGCAGGCCGTCGTGCCGGCCATCGCCGCCACGACGCCCGACATGACCCTCTCGACGGCGCCCGCGGATCTCCTCGCCTCCTTCCTGCGCATCAACGGCGACCTCCGCCGCCAGAACGACGAGACGATCGCCGGACAGGCCGTGGCGACGTCGCCGGAGATGCTCTGGCGGGGTGCCTTCCAGGCGCTCGGCAACGCGTCGGTCGAGGCCGGGTTCGCCGACAACCGGACCTACTTCTACCAGGGAGAGGAAATCGACCGGCAGGTGCACCTCGGGTTCGATCTGGCCGTCACCGAACGCATCCCGATTCTTGCGGCGAACGCCGGTGTCGTCCTCCACGCCGCCGATCTCGGCATCTACGGCAACTGCGTGATCGTCGATCATGGCCTCGGCGTCCAGTCGCTCTACGCACATCTCTCCTCCATCGACGTCCAGCCGGGAGATCGCGTGGAACAGGGGCAGGTGCTCGGGCGAAGCGGCATGACGGGGCTTGCCGGTGGGGATCACCTGCACTTCACGATGCTCGTCAACGGCCGCGCGGTGAACCCGATTGAATGGTGGGATCCGAAGTGGATGCAGGATCGCGTGTTCCGCAAGATCGCCGAGGCGGGCGGGAGCGGCGTGAGATAATCGACGTTTTGGAGACGACAAGAATGAGGCGACAGGTTCACGCAGGGCTCATGGTCGCGGCGCTGGCGGCAGGCGCCGCGGCGTGCGGCGGCGGATCGCCCGAGAATGCCGCCCCGCCGGCGCCGCTCACCAGTCCGGTGGACGCGGCAACCGCCGGCAACGTCGCGGGCCGGATCACGTTCGAAGGCCCCCCGCCGCGGCTGGGCGTGGTGCAGATGGACTCGGATTCCAACTGCGTCCAGCCTGGCGTGACGGCCACTGACGAGGCGATCGTCGTCGGCGATGCCGGCGCGCTGCAGAACGTGTTCGTGTACGTCAGTGACGGCCTGGGCGACCTGCGGTTCCCGATACCATCGATTCCCCTCGTGCTCGATCAGAAGGGCTGCCTCTATGTGCCTCACGTGATGGGCGCGCAGGTGGGTCAGAGCCTGGAGGTCCTGAACAGCGATCCCACGCTGCACAACGTGCACGCCATCCCCGTGGTGAACCAGGAGTTCAACACCGGCCAGCCGCTCCCGGGCATGCGGCACACCCACCAGTTCACGACGACGGAAGTGATGGTGCCGTTCAAGTGCGACGTCCACCCGTGGATGTTCGCCTACGTCGGCGTCGTCGATCATCCGTTCTTCGACGTTACGGGGGCCGACGGTTCCTTCAACCTCGAGGGGCTGCCGCCCGGCACCTACACGATCGAGGCCTGGCACGAGACGCTCGGCACCCAGACGCAAACGGTCACGATCGGCGAGCGGGAGACCGGAGACATCACCTTTTCGTTCCAGGCGTAAAGCGGATCGCGGGAATGCTGCTTCACCTGTTTGCCTTGCTCGTGGCGGCCTCGACCGCGCTGCTGATCTTTGCGGGCGGTCTCGTCACCAGCACAGGGTCGGGCCTCTCGGTGCCGGACTGGCCAACCACCTACGGCTGGTTCATGTTGACCTTCCCGCTGGACAAGATGGTCGGCGGCATCTTCTACGAGCACAGCCACCGCCTCATCGCCAGCATGGTCGGCCTGCTAATCGTCGTGCTGGCGATCTGGCTCTGGAGGGTCGAGCCCCGACCGTGGGTGCGGCGCCTTGGCTACGTCGCCGTGGCGGCGGTCGTCACGCAGGGGATCCTTGGCGGCATCACCGTCCTCTGGTTTCTGCCGGATCCAATCTCGATCGCGCACGCCGGCCTCGCCCAGCTCGTGTTCTGCCTGACGGTCTCGATCGCGCTCTTCACCTCCCCCGGCTGGCGGCGCGCCTACACCGGCCAGCGGACGCCACTGGCGGCCGGCGACCGGCCCCTGCAGGTGATCGCGATGCTGACAACGGCTCTCCTCTACGCCCAGATCCTCGTGGGCGCGACGATGAGGCATACCGACGCGGGCCTGGCGATTCCTGACTTTCCGCTCGCGTTCGGGCAGCTCGTGCCGCCGTTCTGGAATCCGCAGATCGCCATTCACTACGCACACCGGGTCGGAGCGCTCGTCGTCTCCGCGCTCGTCCTGGCGACGGTCGGTCACGCGTTGTACCACCACGCCGGCCGGAGGGAACTGCGGCGGCCGTCGCTCCTGCTGCTGGCGCTCCTGGCGATCCAGATCACGCTCGGCGCGCTGACCGTGCTCAGCGGCAAGCACTACGTCATCAATTCGCTGCACGTGGTCACCGGCGCGCTGGTGCTGGGCACGTCGCTCGTGCTGACGCTGCGAACCTGCCGATCGCGCTTTGCCGCAACGGGGTCAGACCCCGTCCACGCATCGACTCGAGAGTTCGAGTCCTCCAGCGAGTGGGGCCTGACCCAGGGAGCCCCCGGAGCTCGCGCATGAAGCCTGCGGCTCAGGCGGCAGCGGCAACCTCTGTCCCGTCCACCGCCGGGTGGGACGGGGACGTCGTGCACTCGGCACACCGCCCGGTCGACTACGTCACGCTCGCCAAACCGCGACTGAACCTGCTGGTGCTCCTCACCACGGCTGCCGGCCTCTACCTCGCGTCGCCGGACGGCGTCGCGTTGCCGCTGCTGCTGCACACGCTGATGGGCACGGCGCTTGTCGCCGGCGGCGCGGCGGCGCTCAACCAGGTCTGGGAACGGGACACCGATGCGCTCATGCGGCGCACGCGCACGCGGCCCATCGCAAGCGGTCGTCTGCAGACATCGGAAGGCTTGTGGTTCGGCATCGGCCTGTCGGCGGCGGGCCTCGTCGAATTCGCGATCTGGGTCAACCCGATCTCGGCCGCGATGGCGGCGCTCACGCTCGGCAGCTATGTCCTGGTGTACACCCCGCTCAAGCGGCGCACCTCTTTGGCAACGCTTGTCGGAGCCGTTCCCGGCGCGCTACCCGTCGTCATCGGTTGGGTGGCCGCCACCGGCTCCCTCGCGCTGCCGGCGCTCGTCCTGTTCGGGATCGCCTTCTTCTGGCAGATGCCGCACTTCCTCGCGATCGCGTGGCTGTACCGCGACGAGTACGCGGCGGCGGGCATTCCGCTGTTGCCGGTGCTCGAACCCGACGGGCGGCGCACCGGACGACAGACGCTGCTCTACAGCGCTGCGTTGTGGCCGGTAAGCCTGATGCCGCCGCTGGTCGGACTGGCCGGCGGCTTCTATCTCGTCGTGGCCACGGTGCTCGGGCTAACGCTGATCGCGTTGAGCGCCCACTTCGCGCGCGACCGCTCGATTCCCGCCGCCCGGCGGTTGTTCCTGTTCTCCATCACCTATCTGCCGCTGCTCTGGGGTGCACTCGTCGCCGACCGCCTCTGGATCTGATGGAGATCTCCGACCTGCCGGCGGTCAACGCGACGCTGAACGGCCTGGCGGCGATCTTCCTGACCACCGGTTACGTGTTGATCCGCCGCGGCCGCCGCGAGCTGCATAAGCGCTGCATGCTGGCAGCGCTGACGACCTCCGCGCTCTTTCTCGTGTCGTACGTCGTCTACCACCTCAACATCGGCTCACGGCCGTTTCCCGGGCAGGGTGTCATCCGCGTCGTGTACTTCGCGATTCTCGTCACCCATGTGCTCCTGGCCATTGTTATTCTGCCCCTGGCGCTGACGACCGCTGCGCGCGGCCTGACCGCGCAGTACGACCGGCACGTCCGGCTGGCACGATGGACGCTGCCGCTGTGGCTCTACGTGTCGGTGACCGGCGTGGTGATCTACCTGATGCTCTATCGCTTGTACTGAGACACATGTCAGCCCGCGATTGTCGCCGCAGCCGGTCGGTGCTCGTCGCTCTGGTCATGCTGGCGCCGCTGGTAGCGTCTGCGGCGCAACCGGCGTCCGAGCTCTTCACCAACCTCGACGCGCTCGGCAGCATCCCGGCGCCCTCGGCAATGACAATCCGGCCGCGTATGTTCGCCGCCTATGGCGCGCTCGTCACGTCGGCGATGCTGATCACGCTGTACCTCTACCGCGGCCGCGCATTCATCGTGTACTGGGTCGGAAGCTGGCTGCTCGCCTCGGCCTCGCTGACGCTTCTGGCGCGGGGCTACGCCGACCTGCGGCTGGGAAACGTGATGCTCGGACTCGCGCAGCTTCTCGGGATCTGGTCCACGGGCTTGATGCTACTGGCAGCGGAGGCGTTCGCCGACTCCCCGCTCCGCTGGAACGTCCCGCTGAGGGTTGTGGCGGCAACGGCCGTGTGGTTCCTCGTGGTCCCCTTCGTTCTGCCGTTGACGGTGGTGCTGTCAACCGGCGCGGCGACGATCGCGATCCTCTTTGGATGGGCGGCGCTACGCTACCTGCGCCTGGGACGGCGCGCCCGGCAGGTCGGCCCCCTCGTGATCGGCGGCGGGATGCTGCTGATGTGTGCGACGCATGCGGTGGCCGTCGGGGCGGTACTGAATCTGGGCCTGGAGGCCGACGCGTTCGACCGCCTCCTCGCGTTCAACATGGGCATCTACCTGCTCATGGCCGTGGGGATGCACGTGCTGGTATTCGAGGACATGACCGACGAGCTTCGCCGCACGAACCGGGAACTGGTCGAGGCCCATCACGAAGTGAGGCGCCTGGTGATTACCGATCCGCTCACCGGCTGTCACAACCGGCGGTTCCTCGATGAAATCGAGCGTCGTGAGGTCCAGCGCCTCCGGCGCTACGGGTCGCCGTTGTCGGTGGTGTTCACCGACGTGAATCACTTCAAGCAGTTCAACGACACGATGGGGCACGAGACGGGCGACCAGATCCTCAAGACGATCGGTGAGTTCCTGTGCGAGCAGGTCAGGAAATCTGACTACGTGATTCGCTGGGGTGGCGATGAATTCGTCCTGCTCCTGACGTGCAGCTACGGTGAAGCGCAGCGAAAGGCCAAGGAGATCAAGGTCGCGTTCGAACGCCGACGCGTCGCGGCATCGCTGCCGGACGGCCTCGGGCTCAGCATCGGCGTGGCCCCGGCATCCGCGGACGAGGAAGATCTGGGCGAGGCCATCCGCCTCGCGGACAGCCGAATGTATCAGGATAAGCTTCGGGAACGGTCCAGGCGCTGAACCAACGCCCCCCCCGTCACGGTTGGTGCAATAAGATAGGACTCGACGCATGCCACGCCACGCGCCCGCAGGGACTCGCCGTTGGCAAGCCACGCTCGTCATGGCGGTGTTCGTTGCTGCCGTCGCCGGCGCCGCGCTTACCGGCTGGTGGTACGCGGGTGTATCGACGCCGCATCCGGGACCCATTGTCCTCATCTCCATTGATGGCCTCAGCCCCTCTCAGCTGCCGGTCGACGGCAGCGCCGGCGCCACCACGCCGTCGATTGACGCGCTCGCGGCCGACGCCGTTGTCTTCGAGCGTGCGTACACACATTCGCCGCTGACGCTGCCGGCCCACGCGTCGCTGCTGGCGGGTCAGCTCCCGTTCGAGCACGGCGTGCGCGACGAGGCCGGGTTCGCGCTGAAAGAGGAGGCCGGTTCGCTGGCGGAGCTGCTTCGAAACCGCGGTTTCGAAACCGGTGCGGCGGTGTCTTCGTTCCTGCTTCGGCCGGAAACGGGCATCGCCCAGGGCTTCTCGTTTTTCGACGCCGAGTTGCCGGACGAGCCTGGCGCTCCCTCGCCGGTGGTGGAACGCGGCGGCGAGCAGACGACGGCCGCGGCGACGCGATGGCTTCGTTCCCAGCCCGGGGACCGTTTCTTCCTCTTCGTACAGGTCAACGGGGACGCGGCTGAATCCACCGTGACCCAACTGGTGACGACACTCGAAGACCTTGGGTTGTACGACCAGGCCACCATCGTCCTCACTGCCAACCGCGGCAAGACCGGCGCAGGCGTGTCGCTCGACGACACGTCGCTCCACGTGCCACTGCTCGTGAAGCAGCCGGACAGCGAGGGTGCGGGGCACCGCGTCGGCGTGCCCGTGCAGCATATCGACATCCTCCCCACTGTCCTCGACCTCGTGCGCGCGCCCATTCCCTCGGGGTTGCGCGGTCGATCGCTTCGCGCGGTGCTTGGCGGAGATGAGGCGGGCGTGGTCGATCAGCCGATCTACGCCGAGTCCCTGGCGGGGCGGTTCCGATTCGGAGGCCCCGGTAAGTTCGCGCTTGCGAGCGTTGGGTACCGATACGTCCGCGACGGCCGCGAGGAACCCCTTGAAGAACCCATAGCACTTGAGGATGGGCAGGCCGCCTTGCCGCCGCCCGAGACACCGGAGGCGCCCGAGACGTCTGACCCGCCTGAAGCGACCGAGGCGCCGGACCCGTCCGAAGCGGTCCGCTTGCGCGCGGAACTCGATCGCCTGCTCGAAGGACGCCCTGTTGATCCGCCGGCGGAGATCGCCGCCGCTGACGAGGACCACTACGCCGCGCTGGGGTACCTCGGTGGCACGCCGCTCGCCGGCTCGGAATCGGTCTCGATCGAACCGGACGAGGAAGCCCGGGTCGTGGAGATGCACCGCGCGGCGGCCGTGCTGGCGAGCCGGAAGTTGTACGCGGGGGCCATCGCTCTGCTGCGCGGAATCGTCGGCGCCCATCCGAAGATGGCGGTCGCGCAGTATCAGCTTGGCATGCTGCTGTGGCGGGCGGGGCGGCTCGGGGAGGCCGTGGCGGCGTTCCGCGCGGCCGCGTCGGTGGAACCGGACGATCCGTACATTCCAGCGGCGCTGGCGGGCGTGCTGATGCGGGCACGCGTGTACGACGAGGCCCGCGACCGGGCGGCGCTCGCCGTCGCCCTGGCCGAACGGCAGGACGCCCGGGCGCTCGCCTCCGCGCACGAAGTGGCGGCGCGTGTGGCGCTCGCCCTCGAAGACGGCGAACGCGCCCAGGCGTACGGCGAGGCCGCCGAACGGGAAGACCCGGCCGTGCCGATGGCGCGATTCGTGCGCGGCCGGCTGCTGCACGCGGAAGGCCGGTACGAAGAGGCGCTCGTGCCGTTCGAGGAGGCGGCCGCCGTGCTCGAGGAAAACGGACGCGCACTCGAAGAACTGCACTGGTACCTGGGAGACACGCTCCGGAGCCTCGACCGCTACGGGGATGCGGAAGCGCACTATCGCGAGGAGCTGCAGGCGTTCCCGCGCAACATCCGGGCCTATTCGAGCCTCGCGACGCTGTATCACGCGTCCAACCGCACGAGCGGCGTGGAGGAGGCCCTCGACGCCCTCGTCGACACGGCGCCGACGCCGGAAGGCTACGACGCCGCCGCCCGGCTCTGGACGATCGTTGGCGAGCCGGCGCGCGCCGAGGCGCTCAGGGCCGACGCACGTACACGTTTCAGCGACGACCCGTCACTCGCGTTGTTTCTGCCTCAGCGCTGAACTCCGCTGGCCCTGAGAACCACCACCCGTCACGGGTCCGTGGTGTCGCCGCCCGCGCAAGACTAGAATCCTCTGGCGGCTTAAGGTTAGCCAGAGTCGAACTTTCTCGCTGTGCCTTGTGATCGAAAGTTCTGTGACGAAGAGTTCCGTCTCTTTGGATGTGAATGATGCGTTTACTCAGCGTGGCAGATCTTCGCGATAAAGTCTTATCGGAACTGCAGAGTACGGGCTTTCACACCACGATCGAGCGCCTACGTCGGAGCCTTGGACAGGCGACTCCGACCTATGTCGTCGGGGGATTCGTTCGAGATTGCGCACGCGCTCTGTTCGATGATCGCCGTGTCGACGCAAAAGATGTGGACGTGGTCGTCGAGACCAGCAGGCTTGAAGAGGCGCTCGCGGCACTGCCGGGCGAACGCGAAGTCACACCGCTTGGCGGATGCCGATTGTGGCCGTCGGCTACATCGGGATGGATCGACGTCTGGCAGCTCGCCGACACCGTCTGGATCGCCCGTTTGGGCCTGGCTCCCACTATCGACAATTTCTTGGCGGGCGTTCATCTTAACGTCGACCGCGTTGCATTAGGATTACACGATCACAGCGTACGCGATCGCGGCTGGGGATGTCCCACTGACTGTTGAAAATTGACGCGGCGGCTCCTCACTGCTCGTGATACACGAGTGGTGGGCAACCCGAGGCGACACGCCTCACAGCAAAGGAGCCGCCATGAAGAAGTCTCGCACAGTCCGTCCCGCCGCTGGTGTTGAATCTCCGCCCCCGCGTCGCCTGCCCCTCGTCGAGCTGCTGATCGATACCGAGGCGGAGCTGTTCGAGCTCGCGGTGCGGTCAGGGTTACAGGTCTTGGACGCCATGCTCGAAGACGATCGGACCGCGATCTGTGGCCCGCGGTACGCGCACCAGGCCGACCGTACGGCGGCCCGGGCCGGGACGGTGGCCAGTGAGGTCGTCCTCGGCGGGCGCAAGGTGGCAATCCGGCGTCCCCGGGTCCGCGCGGCCCGCCAGGAAGTACCGCTGCCGACTTTCCAGACGATGGCCCAGACCGATCCCCTGCGGCGCCGCACTGTCGAGCAGCTGTTGGTCGGTGTCAGCACCCGGGGCTATGCTCGGAGTCTGGAGCCGCTCCCGGCCGACGTCCCCAGCCGTAGCGTGAGTAAGAGCGCCGTCAGCCGCCGGTTTGTCGCCAAGACCGCCGCGCAACTGGCCGCGTGGCAGGCGACGCCCCTCGAGAACCTGGATCTGGTCGGCCTCGTCCTCGACGGTGTCCACATCGGCGAGCACTGTCTGGTCGTCGCCTTGGGGGTCGGCGCCGACGGCACGAAGCACGCCCTCGGGCTCTGGGAAGGCTCGACGGAGAACGCGACCGTCTGTCAGAGCCTGCTGGCCAACCTCCAGAGCCGTGGCCTGCGCACCGATCGGAGTGTGCTGGTGATGCTCGATGGGTCGAAGGCGCTGCGGGCGGCGGTGACTGCGGTGTTCGGCCGCGCCGCCGTGGTGCAGCGCTGCCAAGTCCACAAGACCCGCAACATCCTCGACCATTTACCGGCGCGCCAGCGGCCCTGGGTGCAGGCCATCCTGCGGCGGGCCTATCAGCACGAGGACGTGAAGACCGCGATGCGGTTGCTACGGAACCTCGCCCGCCGCCTCGACCGGGAACATCCGTGCGCGGCGGCCAGTGTGCGGGAAGGGCTCGAAGAGACCGTGACCGTGCTCACGCTCGGCCTCGCTCCCCGTCTCCAGCGCTCGCTGGCCACCACCAACGCCGCCGAGAGCCTCATCAGCCGGACCCGCCACGTCAAACGCAACGTCAAGCGCTGGCGGGGCGGCCAGATGATGCTGCGCTGGGTCGCCGCGGGTGTGCTCGAAGCAGCCAAAGGGTTCCGGCGCCTGAAGGGACATGCGGATATGCCGCAGCTCGTCGCGGCCCTCCGCGCCCGAGATCACCGTCTCGGCCTCGGAGACTCCAGGGAGGCGCAGCACGTCGCTTAGAATGTCACCCGAGTCGCCGCCGAGTTTCAACAGCGGCCGGGACATCCCCTCGCGGCTTCCTGACGGCGATTGCGGCAAGGAGGATAGATCTCGACGCGGACGTAGCACTCGACGAGCTCTTCCCAGCGGAACTAGGACGAGCCGTAATTGCTCACTTCAAGACGGGCTACGCCCTGTCCGAGAGGGTCGCCGAACGGCTTAGTGCTTGTGGTGACGAAATACTGTCGCCGTCAGTTCTTGAGCGCCTGCGCCGAGATGGCCACGGGGACGAGATGATGGAAGGGCTCACCCGCTTTCTCCGCGCGGGACGCCGTGGAGACGCGCCAAAGGGGAGTGGTGGAAACTCACACCATGGAACTGGCTTAGGGCTTGTCAGACAATTACTGACTTTTGTGTTCTCGGAGCAGCGGGATGGATCGTGTAGTTCCAGTCGCCGTGAAAGCGATGCCGCTCGAGGCGTACCGTCGCCAGCTGCGCATCGGTGACGGTGATGCCACCCGGGTATTGGCCGCGGTCGAGTTCCGACCGAACGCGGAGTCCGGACCGACTGTGCGTCGAGCCAATGAGGCTCACGATCGTGGCCAAGTCGACGAGTGGGGTGCCGCGCCAATTCATCGCGATGTGCGAGAACACCCGATGCTCGATCTTGTTCCACTTGCTCGTACCCGGCGGAAAGTGACAGACCGTGATCACCAAGCCCGTCCGATTGGCCAGACGCGGCAGTTCCCACTTCCACAACCGGAGGCGCGCCCCGTTGCTCCCGCCTGCATCCGCCGTGATCAACAGCGACTGGGCTTGTCGATACGCCGGGCGACCCATGTGCTGCCACCAACGCTGGATCGACCGTACCGCGAAGCTCGCGGTGTCGTGATCGATCCCGACACGCACCCAGCCTTCGTTGCGATGCAGATCGTAGATGCCATACGGAATGGCCTTCCCGCCCGTGGTGGCGGTGGCCGGGATCACGAAGTCGTGGACCTGTACCCGCTGCGGCGTCTTCGCCGGGCGCCAGGTGCGGCCCGCGTTCTTGAACGCGCCGACCAGCTCCTTCTTCTTGGTGTCCACCGAAATCGTCGGCTGCTGTTGCCGTTGCGCGCGTCGCACGCGCCGGGCGATGTACCGAAACTGCGCGTCCCGATCGACATGCTGGCGGCCCTCACGAGTCTTGGCGTTGCCCTGCAGGCTGTAGCCCAGTCCGTGCAACAACTCGGCGACCACCGTGTGGCTGACGCGGTGGCCCAGACCGTCGAGCGCCACCGCCAACGTCCGTGCGCTCTGGCACGTCCACCGCAGCGGCGAGTCGGGATCGCCGGGGGCGGTCGGCTCGACCAACGCATCCAAATCGCGCAGCAGCGTCGCGTCGAGATCGATCGCGCGCTTGCGGCCGCCGCCCGCCCTTCGCGTCCGGCCGCCCGCGAGCGGCTCGTCCGCCGTCAATTCACGCAAACCGCGCTGGATGGTCGATGTCGCGATACCCGTGGCTCGGGCGACCAGCGCCGTGCCGCCATAACCGATCGCCTGGGCCTCAGTCGCCGCCCACACCCGGCGCGGTCGCTCCGTGAGCACGGGCGCCAGCGCTGCATGCTTTGCCCGCAGGGTGGCCACCTCCACGGGCGCAGCGTACTACTCGCCGATCAACAGTACAAGCAGTTATGTCCTTACAGGATCTAACACCGACTTTGCAGGTTTGCATCAGCAGCACGCCGCGGCGTGGACGAGCTTCAATGAAATGCTGAAGATCGTGCTTCTGCTTGAAGCCTTACCGTGGTTCACCGCAGGCACGATCGCTGCGCGTTCGGATCAAGATCTGGCTGTACTCGTCAATTTCGAACAGATGCCGACAGTTCTTGTATTCACACTGTTCTTCGCCGGCATTGCTGGCCTGGTTAGCCTCAAGATTCTGGTCAACAATCGTCTGAGTGTCCTCTTCTATGCTCGTGCTCTCAACGGTTTCCGCGCGCTGTACGTCGCCGAGTTCCCAAGCGTCGCTAAATTCCTACCGACGGATCCTCGGTTACCGCTAGTACCTCGTCGCAGTGAATTTGACCGGTTCACTTTCAGGCCTCCCCCTCTTGACCGTGGGCCCAGGCAATCGATCAAAACCACTGCGCCGGGGTACTAGCGCGCGAACGCCGTGGCATTATGCCGCTGCTTTGTGTGTCGCTTACGGGCGTGAACGGGGCTTATCTCGGTCTCGCCACGCTCAATGCGTTCTGCGGATTTGGCGTCTGGACACCCGTGGCGGCAGTGCTCGTGGCCGCGGCAACGATTCTCTACTTCCTCTGGTGGCACCTGCGCGTCACGGCACGGCCGATCTTGACGCCGCATAATGACTCCTCAGTCGCCAAGAGTTGACCTACCGGCAAACTCTCTACGAAGAAAGACGGCGAAGCCGCTGCTGGCCTGCCCTCGTCTGGCGGCCGTTCGGAGCGCGGCGTGTCACCGCGAAGCCGAAAATCGGCCGGAGCGATTCCTCGCCGCGAGTTCAGTCTGCGCGATCCGTGACCGATGAATTACTCCTGCCGGTGTATGCCGCGCTGGCAGGCGCTCGATCCAGGCACTACTCGCGGTGGGAGCGGCAGAGTTCGAGCGGCGGCCGATTTCCCGCCGGGCGGAGCCGGGCGCCGGACGAGGGCAGGTAGCGGCGGTTGGTCGCACGTGGCGGCGGGTTTCTCAGCGCTGAACTCTGCTGGCCTTCGAACGCACCCCCTCGATACGGGCTATTTTCTGCCGCGCCAGCCTGTACAATCCGGCGCGTGCCACCGGACGTCGTCTACACGTTCGGTCCCTTCGAGCTCGATGGGCGCGCCCGCTACCTGCGGCGTGACGGGGAGCCCTTGCCCCTCAGCGACCGGTACCTCCGTGTTCTGCTGCACCTGACGACGCACGCCGACGCCGTGGTGGCGAAGGATGACCTGGTCACAGCCGGGTGGGGCGAGGTCGCCGTCACCGACAACAGCCTCGAGCAGGCGATCTCCGCGCTGCGCCGCGCCCTTGGGCCGGACCCGGAGGGTCAGCCGTATGTCGAGACGGTGCCACGCCAGGGCTACCGGCTCAGGGCGGTCGTGTCGCGTGCCGTGTCGCCAGCGTCGAACGAGGCCATCGAGGCGCTGCTGGCCCCGCACCGCGCCTGGATCGACGGGCGGGCAGCGCTCGAATCGCTAAAGCGCGAACCGATCCTGCGCGCTCGCGAGGTCTTCTCGCGGGTGGTCGGGAGCATGCCCGACGAAGCACCGGCGCACGTCGGCCTGGCCAATGCCTGCGTGCTCCAGTTCGAGATGACACGGGCCGACGAGACACCGGACGTTGATGCCTTGCGCGTAGCCGTCCACCACGCGCGCGAGGCTTGCCGCCTCGACGCAGAGTACGGCGAGGCGTGGGCCACGCTGGGCTTCGTGCTCGAACGGGCCGACCACCACGCCGACGCCCTGGCCGCGTCCCGGCGGGCGCTCACGCTCGAGCCCGATAACTGGCGGCACCACCTCCGCCTCTCGTCGATCGCGTGGGGCGAAGAGCGGCTGCGCGCCGCGCGGCGCACGCTGGCGCTGCTGCCGGGCTGTCCGCTGGCGCACTGGCTGGCGGCCACGGTGCTCGTAGCGCGTCAGAGGTTGGCCGAAGCCGCGGGTGAGCTGGTGGCAGGCATCGCCGGTGAGCCTGGCCAGGGCGCGGACGCGCGCTTCAGCGGGGTGGCCCTGCACTGGCTCCTCGGGCTCCTTCATTTCGCGAAAGGCGACGAGTCGCTCGCGCTGGAGGAGTTCGAGCGCGAGCTGTCCAGCGAGGCCAGCGGTCACCTGTACGCGCGGGAATGCTGCGCCAACACCTGGTACGCGATCGGCGCGCTGCACCTGCGGCACGGGCGAACGGCGGATGCTGCGGCGGCGTTCGGCCAGGCCGTGCAGCGGGTGCCGAAACACCCGATGGCACGAGTGGGATTGGCGCTGACCATGCGACCTCCCGACTCGCCGCCGGTCGGCGTGGGCCTCCAGGCATCCAGCGGCAGCGCCTCTCTTGCGGTCGTCCTGTGCGCTGCCGCCGCGCACGTGTTCCGCGGGGCGCCCGCCGAGGCGGCGGCGCTGGTCGAGAAAGCCTTGTTAGCCGCCGCCCCCGGCAACGCCGCGTGGCTCCTGCCGATCGAGCCCTTGCTCCAGGTCGACGCCGTGCCGGGCATCTGGGCCTCGGCGCTCGCCTCCCTGCGAACCCGCGCCGCCTGATACGGGGGCGGGCGCACGCCTTTCAGCACTTTTCAGGTCAAGGATCAGGACATCGCGACGGCCGTGCGCGCACCATCGCGGGCATGGAGGTGTCTATGCGTATTGCTTTGTTTGTGTTCTCGCTCGTGGGTGTCGTCGCCCCGCTTGGGGCCCAGACAATGATTCCGCCGCCGGCCAAGACGGTGAGCCTCTCCGGTCCGCGGTTCGGCGTGACCATGCTCACCGACGGGGTCGTGGCGAAGCTGCAGGAACGGTACATCGACGTCCGGCCGATGATCACGCAGTTCGGGTGGCAGTTCGAGAGGCAGCTCTACGCCAAGGACAGCGGCGTGGCGGTGCTCAACGAGTGGGTGTTCCTGGTGGGCGGGTTGGATCAGGACGTCGTGCTGCCAAGCCTGACCTGGCTGGTCGGCCTGAGGACCAACGACGGGACCGAGTTCGGCGTTGGGCCCAACGTGACACCGTCCGGCGTCGCGTTGGCGTTGGCGTTCGGCGTGACGTTGCGCGCCGGGATCATGAACGTGCCGATGAACATCGGCGTCGTGCCCTCCAAGGCCGGCACGCGCCTGAGCTTCCTGACCGGCTTCACCATGCGGCGCCGCTAACGCGGCGGCGTTGGCGTTCGCCGCTGCTGGCCTGCCCTCGTCCGGCGGCCGGTCGGAGCCCGGCGTATCACCACGAAGCCGGAAATCGGCCGGAGCGATTCCTCAGACACTCTAGAACCGGTTCCATTGCCTCGTTGCGGGTGGCCGCGGACGGGGCCGCCCCGTTCGCGCCGCAGGCGCCTCGCACGTGACAAGCGGTTTGGGCGCCGAGCACGAATGGGGCTGTCCGCGGTCAGGACCCGCCTGGAGGTAGTGTTTTCGCACACCTCAGGCCCTACGGCTATACGGTCTCCTCGACGAACGGTTCGTTAAGACGCGAGAGCGTCGTTCGGCCATGCCGTGCCGCGAGCCTGATCAGGCGAAGGAACACCTGCGCCGTCAGAAAGGCGTCGCCACTTGCCGTGTGGCGGTCGTGCGGAATCACATCGAACATGTCGCACAGCGCGTCCAGCGTGAACTGGCGAATCGGCGGACGGCCGGCGAATGCGCCGTCTCGTTCGAGGTGCAGCGTGAGATCCATCGTGTCGAGGCTTCGATTCGTTGTGCGAAAGCCCCATCCGCGCTGATAGCCGGCGTCGAGCGTTCCGATGTCGTGACCGATATGGTGTCCGACGATCACGCCGTCCCGCAGGTAGTCGAGAAAGCGCGCCAGAGCCTCCTTTTCCTCCAGCCCCCTGCGAGTTTCGTCGCGAGTGATGCCGTGCACCGTCACGGCGCTCGTGTTTTCAGCAACTGTCAGAAGCGCGTCGAAGGAATCCTCCAGCAGGATCTCGTGCGCGCGTACGGCGACGGCGCCTATGGTGATGATGCGATCGGTGTGCGGATTGAGCCCGGTGGTCTCCGAATCGAGCACGACGAAGCGCACCTGATCAATCGGCGTCTCATCCGTCCAGGTCGTGTCGAAGCACGTGCGGTAGCGATCGACGAACGACGGCTCCCTCACAACGTCTCGAACCAGGGCGAGTTGCCGGTGAACTCGATCAGTCGCAGGATGGAGCGAAAACCGCTTTTCAACACGTGCCGGTCGTGGCGGCTGAGCAGTGCAGGCGGCAACTCCGACCCGCTGGTGCCCTGGCCGATCCCGATGCGCGCCTGTTGCCAAAGCAGGATGCGCAGGGTCTCGGATGCTTCACGGAAAATCGATTCGTGCTCGGGCAACAGCGTTCGGGCACACGCGAACCGCTCGAGTGTGGAGGTGCCGAGCACCTCGTTCGCCGCCATACCGAAAACGCGCCCTACGTCCACGAGCGGCTGCAGCGCACTGTGCTCCAGTCGAAAGACCGTCGTCTGCTCGCCCGACTCCTCGACCACCGCATCCTGGAAAAAGGTCAGTGGCGGCAGACTCGCCAGGCAGTCGTTGGCCAGCACGTACAGGAGATCGCGGTCCACCGCGCCGACGACCGTGGTCTCAACGTCGTGCCAGAGCGACTCAGGGCCGTGAACCGGGCGCAGATCGAACAGGGAACGGGCAAGGTACATCCGCGAGCGCACAGGGTCGCGCAGCCATTGCTCGAAGCGCTCTCGCCACTCGGCCTTGCTCGCCACATAGAACGAGCGGTCGAACGTCATGTCGGCTCTAACAAGGTAGTCGCATGCCGTCAGTGCGTCGGACACACGCTCGTACCTCTGCTGCAGTTCCGAACGCCCACTCTCGTCTTCGGCAATGAGAACCAGCTGCGGCGCGTGCCTGGTCAGCGACTCCACCCGTCCAGACGCTCCGCAGAAGCACCAGCACGCAGACGACACCTCCCCATCCGCCAGCGCGATGATCCGTTTCACGATATTCATGTCGGTCAGGGACACGAAGCGTGCGAGCCAGTCGACCGAGGCTGCGCTCGTGAGGTGCTGAAGGGCGAATGCGCGCGCGCGATGATTGAGCTCGCGCAGTTCCCCGGTGTTCGCTGCGAGCCGAATCTCTCGCAGAATCGAGTTGGGCTGATCTCCGAATGCTCGTGCGATGTCTCTCGAGGTCACGAGCGCCTGGAGCTGGCCACTCGAGGAACCGTCCGACGTCACAGCCAGCGCGGCAGCGTCGGCTTCGGCGATCGCCAGGACGCCGTCGACGACCGACGCGGCCCACCCGACCGCAGGTGGAACGCCCCGCGCCGGGCCGGCGATCGACTGTTCGGCGCTGCCGGCGCCAGCGGCGACCCAGGCGAGAACCGAACTGACCGTCGCCACCCCTTGAACGCGATTCTCTTCGTCCAGGACGGCGATCGCGTCGGACCCGGTGGTCAGCATCGACCGCGCTACGTCGCGGATGCTCGTTCGCGCACTGCAGCTCTCAAGGGCCCTTCGGCCGACCACGTCGTGCAGAAATATCTTCTGAGGATCGCGGGCGTCCTTCGCCCACTGAAAGTCCGCGGTCACCGTGTCGTAGGCCTCCACGAACTGGCGCGCGTACGGGTACTTCAGCACCAGATCCTCGAAGTCTGACGCCGGAAAGGCGTAGATCACCACGTCGCTCGCCGACCTCGCCGAGTGAAGGCAACAGGGAGCGCCTGTAAAGCGCTCGATCGCCAGCATGTCACCTGCGCCGCGCACATCTCGCAAGGCGGCACGCTCGTCCGCCTCGTCCCAGAGAGTCACCGTGCCCTGCTGAATCACAAACACGTGCAGCTTGTGTGGTTCCCCTTGCCACAAGACGTATTCATTCGCCTCATGAAACCTGACGCGCCCCCGCGCAGCGAGCTCGAGGAGGTCGCTTTCCTCCATGGTCTGAAAGGGCGGATGCTTCTTGAGGAAGTCGGCGACGCGATAGCTGATAGCGGAAGTGTCCACAAAGGTTCCTTGGCCGTCGAGACCTGAACAATTCACAGCCCTGAGGCGCCCGCGTGATCCGGATGTCTGCCGAGAGCCGAGACTGGCGCTCTTGTAGCGGGACAGGACCTTCCGAAATATAGCGAGAGCGTCGTGCCGACGTCCATCGAAAATGCAGCAAGCTCTCTACGAAGAAAAACCGTGAGGCCGCTCGCGGCGACTACATATTCGCGCTCGTTGCTGGCCTGCCCTCGCCTGGCGGCCGTTCGGAGCGCGGCGTGTCGCCGCGAAGCCGGAAATCGGCCGGAGTGATTCCTCACCGCGAGTTCGGTCTGCGCGATCCGTGACGAGTGAATGACTCCTGCCGGTGTATGCCGCGCTGGCAGGCGCTCGAAGCAGGCACTACTCGCGGTGGGGGCGGAAGAGTTCGAGCGGCGGCCGATTTCCCGCCGGGCGGAGCCGGACGCCGGACGAGGGCAGGGTAGCGGCGGCACGCTGCCGCAACATCGACTCACCAGTTCAGCCGGCTTTGCTCAGGCCGGTTCGTCACACGTGGCGGCTGGTTTCCACCTCTTTGAGCGTCTCCTCGACCAACCCTTCGTGGTCTTCCTTCGACACCTGGCGCCGCAGGATTTTCGAGGCGATGGCGACAGACAGATCGATCGCCTCGCTGCGGATCTGCTGGACGGCGCGCGCCGTCTCGAACTGAATCTGCCGCTCCGCGTTCTTCACGATCGCCGCTGCCTCCGTCCGCGACTTCTGCTTCAGCTCTTCCCGGAGCACCTCCGCGTCGGAGCGGCTCCTGGAGACAATGGCTTCGGCCTCGACGCGCGCCTGCCGCATGATCTGCGCGGATTCACGATTCAGGCGCTCCAGTTCCTGCTTGGCGTGCTGCGCGTCCTCGAGCGACTTTGCAATCGCCTTCTGCCGGCGCTCCAGCGCCTGCAGCAGCGGTCGCCACGCGAAGCGCGCGAGCAGTGCCACCAGGACGAGGAACGTCAGGATCGTCCAGATGAACAGCCCGGGATCGGGCTGGACCAGCGGGTTATCCATGACCCTACTTCAACAGCACGATCAGCAGGCAGAACACCAGCGCCAGGATCGCGACGCCTTCAAGCAAGAAAAGCGGCAAGTTCACCGCGCCGACGATCTGGGCCGCGGCGCTCGGCTGGCGGGCGAGGCCTTCGCCGAGCCCGGCCGCCAACCTCCCGATACCCAGTCCTGCGCCGACGACGGCCAGACCCATGCCGATCCCGGCACCCAAATATGCAAACGCAAAACCTTCCATTCGTCATTTCCTCCGTAGAGTCGGGCTTGCACGCCAGCAGTCAACAGCATTCCTGGGGGATGCAAGCACAGCTAGTGGTGCGCGTGAATGGCCATGCCAATGAACACGGCCGACAACAGTGTGAATACGTACGCCTGGACCAGAATCACGATTAGCTCGAGCGCCGAGATCCCCACGGCGAGCGGGACCGAGAAGGCCAGGCCGATGCCCATCCCGACCGTCGGCCCGGCCATGTCCGTGAAGATGAACACGAACGACAGAATGGTCAGGATCGCGATGTGGCCTCCTGTCATGTTCGCGGCGAGTCGCATCGTCAGCGCGAACGGCCGTACGAGCATCCCGAGTATCTCGATTGGGACCAGAATGATCGCGAGCGCCGGTGAGCCGGGCGGCGCCAGATTCTTCCAGTGCTGAATAAAGCCGTGGGCCCTCGAGCCGGCCACGATGATCGCGACAAAGCTGATCGTCGCGAGCGCCGCCGTGACGTTGAAGTTGGCGGTTGCCGTGGAGCCGCCATGGAGCAGACCGTTGAAGAACGATTCCTCGCTCGAGTGCAGCACCCAGTGATCGACCAGGCTCATCACCTCGAAGATCGGAACCATGCCGATCGCATTCGCGCAGAGGATGAAGACAAACAGCGTCAGGATCAACGGCGTCCAGGTGTGCGCCCACTTGTCGCCCATGCTCGGCCGCACGACCGAGTCGCGAAGGTACTCGACAATCCACTCGAGGGCGTTCATGAAACCGGAGGGTACCAGCCGGTCCTGCTTCAGGTACCGCCGTATGGTCATCGTGATGACGAGGAAGACCAGCGCAGCCACGACCCACAGCATGAACACGTGCTTGGTCACCGAAAAGTCGATGCCCGCGACTGTGGGTAGATGTATCAGCGGATGATCGAGCCCGGTGTTCGCCACGTGCTCGATGATCACCTCGCCGGCATTGAATCCCTCGGATGCGGCCTCAGCCGCGGCCTCCTGAACCTGCGTTTCGATCTGCATCCGTTATCTACTATCTATCGCCTGCCTATCGCCGCCTGCTGCGCCGGCGGGCGACGTGCCCGCAAACAGGCGCCGGAGACAGAGCGCCTCGAAGAAGTGTAGCGCAATGAAATACGTCGTGAAGCTGACAACGAACGGCAGCGGCCGGAGCGAAAGCACGCCCAGCATCACCGTCACGTACGCCCCGAAGAACACGATCTTGCCGCCGAAGGCTGCCACCATGAGCGGCGTGAGCCGTTCCGGGCGGGTCGGGTACGTGCGCACCACCAGCACCCAGGTGGCAACAGCCCCGGCCAGCGGGGCAATCATGCCGAGCAGGATTTCTATGTCGCTCTCGACCCCCGGCACGGCGGCCGCCGCCAGCCAGGACAAGACCCCAGACCCCACCATCCACCAGACAGGCTTCATGGCCGCCAGAGCGTCCTGGCCAGCCCGTAGAAGCCGACGATGAGCCCGAGAATCAGCCCCCCGAACAGGCCCCACGGAGAGGTGCTGAGCCACTCGTCGACCGCGTACCCGATGCCTCCGAGCAGGATGATCGCGCCGATTAACGTGTAGCTGACCGCAGCCGCCGGCCCCGAACTAATGAGGCTCGCCTGCAGCGCCCTCAAACTGCGGGCGGAAACGAACCCGCCGCGAACGGCTGCACGGCGGTTCCTCCTGAACCCAGACAAACACTTAATCCTAGCAGACGCACATTGACAGTGGCAACGCGCCGGGGACTATACTCCCTCTTTACCCCCTACCCTTGGGCGTCGAAGGTTCCGAATCCAGCCTCTTGGAGGATTGTGCGCATAGTGTTTCCGGTTCGACTGGCGCTGATATCGGCTTTCGCGGCCACGTTCTCGCTGGTGGTTGGCTCTGACCGTGAAATCCACGCGCAGGCGGGTGCGCGCGAACGGACTCTCTTCGTCAGCGCCCTCTATTCGGGAGGGGAGCCGGTCAATGGTCTCGATCCGACCGACTTCGTGATCACCGAGGACGGCCGGCGCCGCGAGGTGCTGCGGGTCTCGCGCGCCAACGAACCCATGGACATCGCCCTGCTGGTCGACAACAGCGCCGCGGCGGAGCGCGCCATCGGGCCACTGCGCAGCGGGCTGGAAGACTTCGTCAGCGCGATGGCCGGCGAGCACCAGATCGCGCTGATCGCGCTGGCCGATCGCCCGACCGTTTTCGTCAATTACACGTCGAACCGGGTGCGGCTCGAAGAGGGCATCAACCGCCTCTTCGCGATGAGCTCCAGCGGCATGACACTGCTGGACGCGCTGATCGAGGTGTCGGCCGGCTTGCGGCAGCGTGAAGCCACGCGGGCGGTGGTCGTGCCGGTCATCACGACAGGCGTTGAATTTACGAACCGCTATGGACTGGATGTCGTTGACGCCTTGCAGCAGGCGGGTGTCTTGTTGCACGCACTCGTGATCGGCGTGGTGGATTACGACACCGTTCCCGCTCGCGAGCGGGCCGTCGTGCTCGATGCGGGCACGCGCGAAACCGGCGGCCAGTACGTGACGCTGCTGACCGAGAGCGGTGTGGTACAGGCACTTCGGAAGCTCGCGCGGCAACTGTCGTCGCAGTACAAGGTCGTGTACAGCCGGCCGGAGTCGCTGATTCCACCGGAGCAGACCGAGGTGACCTCGAGCCGATCGGACGTGACGATGCGCGGAACGCCGGCGCGCGGACAGGCGGGAGACTGAGATGAAGCGACTCTTTCTAGTCGCGGCCTGCCTCGTGGCGTGCCTGACCGTGGCCGCGCCGGCGCAGCCGCGAGGCTCTCAGCAGCCCGCGTTCCGGTCGACCATCGATGTCGTGTCGCTCAATGTCACCGTCGTCGACAGCTCCGCCCGGTACCTCACGAACATCGAGGAGTCGGAGTTTTCCGTCTTCGAAGACGGTGTCAAACAGGACATCATTTTTTTCACGCGGCGGCCCCAGCCGATCGCGCTGTCGCTGTTGCTCGACAGCAGCGCGAGCATGGAGGACAAGCTCTCCACACTTCAGGAGGCGGCCACTAACTTCGTGCGCAGACTCAAGCCGAATGACCTTGCGCAGGTGATCGACTTCGACAGCCGCGTGTCGATCCGCCAGGCGTTCACATCCACGCAGAGCGATCTTGAAGCGGCGATCCGCCAGGGGGCGTCGGGCGGCTCGACGTCGCTGCACAACGCGATCTACATTTCGCTGAAAGAGCTGGGGAAAATCCAGGCACAGAATGAGGACGACGTTCGCCGGCAGGCGTTGATCGTCTTCTCGGACGGCGAGGACACGTCGAGCCTGGTGTCGTTCGAAGAGGTGCTCGACCTGGCGAAGCGCTCCGAAACCTCGATTTACACGATTGCGTTGCGCGGCAACGAAACGAATGCGCGCGGGTTCCGGGAGGCCGAGTTCGTCATGCGGCAGCTCGCACAGGAAACCGGCGGGCGGGCGTTCTTTCCGAGCCGCATCCGGGATCTGGACGGGGTGTACTCCCAGATCGCCGACGAGCTCGCCAGCCAGTACACCGTTGGGTACACGTCGAAGAATCCGCGTAACGACGGTGCCTTCCGGCGCATCGTCGTGCAGGTCGCGAGAGAGAACGCGACTACGCGGACCAAGAGGGGCTACTACGCCCCAGGGCGTTGAACGTTCTCCCCCTCCTCCTGTACGCGGCTGCCGGAATCGCCTACGCCATCCACTTTGCACAGCGGAACCCGCAGGCAGGCCGCATCGCGACCGCCCTCCTGATCTTCGCGGCCCTCGCGCACACCTTCGTCATCGGCATGCAGACCATGGAGGTGGGGCACGTACCGTTCGCGAATCCCTCGCGCGCTGTCTCGACGTTCGTCTGGCTGCTGGCGCTGTCGTATCTGTACCTCGAGGTCACGACCGACGAGCGCGCGATGGGTGTGTTCATCGTGCCAATCCTGATCGGCCTGCAGACCATTCCGGTGGTGTCACCCGGCGAGGAGTTCGTCGATCCGGTCCTCGACAGCCCGTGGTTCTGGGTGCACGTCTCGTCGTTGCTGTTCGCGTACGCCAGCTTCGCCCTGGCCGGCGTACTGGGCCTGACCTATATGGTGCAGTTCAAAGAGATCAAGAAAAAGCACCTGGGCTACTTCTACACACGGCTCCCGTCGCTGCAGACGCTGGATGTCATGAACTGGCGAGCGGTCACCGTGGGCTGGCTGTTCCTCACGCTCGGCGTCGCGGTTGGAGCGCTCTGGACGGCCCAGGCGCGCCTGATTGCCCCGGAGGACCCGAACCTGCAGGCGATGTCGCTGGACGACCCGAAGGTCTTGGTCGCCGTCATCACCTGGGGCGTCTACTCGTTCGCCGTGTTCGCGCGAAAGACGATGGGCTGGACCGGGCGGCGCGCGGCCTGGCTGTCGGCGATCGGATTTGCGATCGTGCTGCTGAACCTCCTCCCCATCAACTACTTCATCACGACGAGCCACACGTTCTAGACGAGACCTGGCTAGTGCATCTATTCCTGCTCGGCGTAAGTCACCGGACGGCGCCCGTCGAGCTCCGCGAACAGCTCGACTTCTCCAGCCGCGACGTCGGAGCCGCAGTTGAATCGCTGGCCGCGCGATCCTCGGCCGCCGAATCGGTGGTGCTGTCGACCTGCAACCGTTCCGAGATCTACGTCGCCAGCAGCGATCCGGAGCGCGCCCGCGAGGAGCTGGTCACATTCCTCGGCGACTATCATCAACTCCCCCAGGACGTGTTCCTGCCGCACCTGTTTGCGCACGACGACGTGGCAGCAGCGCAGCACCTGTTCCGGGTGGCCGCCGGGCTCGACTCGCTGGTCGTCGGCGAGCCGCAGATCCTCGGCCAGGTGAAGGACGCCTTCCAGGCGGCGGCCGAGCGGCATTGCACGGGGCCCCTGTTGAACAAGGCGTTTCACTGGGCGTTCGGCGTCGGCAAACGCGTGCGCAGCGAGACGGCCCTCGGTGAAGGAGCGGTGTCGATCAGCTTCGCCGCGGTCTCGCTCGCGCGCAAGATTTTCGGCCGCCTCGACGGCCGCCGCGTGCTCGTCGTCGGCGCTGGTGAAATCAGCGCCCTCACGGCGCAGCACCTGCGGAGCCACGGCGTCGCGGAGATGGTCATCACGAGCCGGACGGCTGCCCACGCGGACGCCCTTGCGGCCGACGTGGGCGGGCGCACGGTGCCGTGGGACGAGATGAGACAGGCCATGGCGAATGCCGACATCGTCGTGACGGCCACGGGTTCGCAGCGACCGATCATCTTCCGCGAGGATGTGGAGGCGGTCAGGGGACGCAGGCGCGCGGAGCCGTTATTCATCATCGACGTGGCTGTCCCCCGCGACGTCGATCCGGCGGTGACCGAGGTCGAACAGGTGTTCCTGTACAACGTCGACGACCTGCGGGGCATCGTCCAGGAGAACCTGGCGCGGCGCAGCGCGGAGATCGCGCGGGCGGAGGAGATCGTCGCCGAGGAACTCACGCGGTTCACGGCGTGGCAACGATCGCGCCGCGCGATCCCGACGGTCGTGGCGCTACGGCAGCGGTTCGACGATATACGGCAGGCGGAGCTGCTGCGGCTCGAGAGTCGGTTGACCGGCCTTCCCCCTGAGGCGCGGGCCCGCCTCGACGAAGTCACGCGCCTCATCGTCGAGAAACTGCTGCTCGAGCCCACAGAGCAACTCAAGGCGCTGCCCGATGAGGAAACCCAGGCGACCTATACCGAGGCTGTCAACCGGCTGTTCCGGCTCGGGGACGGCGGGACGGCCGCGCCTGCCACGGGCGAAGCCGACACCTCGTCCCTCGACGACGCTCGGGACACCACCCGCGACCGGCGACGCGTCCCCACCGATCGTCTCCGTAGCGAATAGCCATGGCCGCCCTGAAGCTCGGCACACGCGGGAGTCAGCTTGCGCTCTTTCAGGCGCATGCTGTCGCAGGACTGCTGCGGTCGCGCGCCGGCGTCGCCTGCGACATTGTGGTGATCAAGACCTCCGGTGACCGACTGGCGGAGGCGCCGCTCGCCGAGATCGGCGGAAAACACTTGTTCGTCAAGGAGCTCGAAGACGCGCTCCTGGGGGGCGCCATCGACCTGGCGGTGCACAGCAGCAAGGACATGCCGGCAATCCAACCCCCAGGCCTCGCCCTGGGTGCGGTACTGCCTCGCGAGGACGCACGAGACGCCGTCGTCCTCCCGAGCGGCGCAGTCCTCCCGAGCGGAGAACAGACGCCCGCCGTTCTGGAGGACGTCGCGCTGGAGGACGTCGTCCGGCGACTCGGTCAGGCGCCCCGGATCGGCACCAGCAGCGTGCGACGCGTGGCGCAGCTGACGCGGCTGTTCCCCGGGGCACGGTTCGGCCCGATCCGCGGCAACCTCGAGACGCGCCTGCGGAAGCTCGACGCCGGAGACTTCGACGCTCTCGTCCTCGCCGCCGCAGGGCTCATCCGCCTCGGGTACGAACCCCGAATTTCCGCGGCGCTGCCCGCGGACATGTGCGTGCCGGCGCCTGGGCAGGGCATTATCGCGGTGGAAATCCGGCGCGACGACACGACGACAGGCGGCATCGTGAGGCAGATCGGCGATCCGATTGCCGCCGCCGCCCTGACCGCCGAACGTGTGGTAGTCGCACGACTCGGTGGAGGATGCCAGATGCCGATCGGGGCGTATGCAGTCGCCTCCCAGGACGGGCTCACACTGACGGCCGTCGTCGTCTCGGTCGACGGCGCGCGAACGGCACGCTCCGAAACGCGTGGGTTGCTCACGGAGGCGGAGCTCGTTGGTGCCAGAGCCGCCGAACAGCTGCTCGAGCGGGGCGCGTTGGACATCCTGGCGGACGTCGACGGGACGCGGGCCCAGGTCGAAGGGACACAACCGTGAGGCGACCAGCCGTCTACCTGATCGGCGCGGGACCCGGCGACCCCGGATTGATGACCGTCCACGGGCTCGAGTGTCTGCGCGCCGCCGACGTGGTGGTGTACGACCATCTGGTTCCGCGCCGGCTGCTGACGCACGCGCGAGCGGATGCGGAGTTGATCGACGTCGGCAAGGTATCACCGCAACCGATGGCCCAGGAAGCGATCTGCTACCTGCTCGCCGAGAAAGTGCGCGAGGGCAAGATCGTCGCGAGGCTGAAGTGGGGCGATCCCTTCGTGTTCGATCGAGGCGGCGAGGAAGCATTGTTCCTCCACGAGCAACGCGTGCCGTTCGAGGTCGTTCCTGGTATTCCCGCCACTATCGCCGTGCCTGCCTACGCCGGTGTACCGGTAACGTATCCCGGCGGCGGAGACACCATTACATTGATTCGCGGCCACGAAGACGAAAGCCGGACGCTGCCCGACGTCGATTGGGCCGGCCTGGCACGCCTGGGCGGCACCGTCGTCTGTTATGCGGGCGCTCACCAGCTGCCGCTCATGCTACAGGCGCTCCGCTCCAACGGCTGGCCGGCCGACGACCAGGCGGTCGTCGTGTACGACGGCACGCTGCCCCATCAGGAAACGGTATCCGGGACCATCGCGGAGCTGCTCGACGGTCTGCGCGAGCATCCGCGGCGAGCGCCGGCCACGCTGGTCGTTGGCCGGGTTGTCGGGCTACGGCCGCATCTTCGCTGGTACGACGCCAGGCCGCTCTTCGGCAAACGTGTGCTCGTCACTCGGCCCCGCGAACAGGCCGCCGAGCTCGTCAGCCGGCTCACGGTCCTTGGCGCCGACGCCATCGAGGCACCGCTCATACGCATCGAACCGCCCGAAGACCTCGGACCGCTGCAGGACGCCGCGGCAGCGCCTGACGCGTTCGACTGGATCGTCTTTACCAGCACGAACGCGGTCGACGCGTTCATGAAGGCGCTGTTCGAGGGCGGAGGCGACGTCCGCATACTGAAGGGCCCGCGCCTGTGTGCAGTCGGGACCGGGACCGCCGAAAAGTTGGGCCACTACGGCATCAAGGTCGACCTCGTGCCCGGCGAGTTCCGGTCCGAAGCCCTCGTCTCCGCTATCACGGCCGCGGGACCGATCGACGGCGCTCGCGTGCTCCTGCCTCGCGCCAACATCGGCCGGGAGGTGGTGGCCGACCAGCTGCGTCAGGCCGGCGCGGTCGTGACCGATGTGGTGGCGTATCGCACGGTCCTCAACGACACGCCACGTGTCGGCGATCCGGACGTCTATGGACTCCTCCTCGAAGGCCGTATCGACGTCGTCACGTTCGCAAGCCCGTCCGCGGCGCGCAGTTTCGTCAAGATCTACGGTGCCGAGCCCGCGGCCGATCTCTTGAAGCACACCGTGGTCGCTGTCATCGGGCCGGCCACGGCGGAGGTGACCCGACATCTCGGCCTCTCTGTCACCATCCAGCCGTCGACCTACACGATTGCCGCGCTCGTGGACGCCATCGCGGCGCATTACGCAGGCACCAAAGACTAGAGACCAAAGCCCAGAGCCTGGAGCCGGTTTCACAGCCTCGTCGCGGGTGGCCGCGGACGGGGCCGCCCCGCTCGCGCCGCAGGCTCCTCTCCCGTGAGGGCGCTTGTGGAGCCGAGCACGAGTGGGGCTGTCCGCGGTCAGGACCCGCCTGGAGGTCGTGAAACCGGCTCCAATGCTCTGCAGTATGGCAAGATCGCGCACATGGCTGTGAAGACCGTCTCCCGACTCACCCTGGCCCGGCGGCCACGACGGCTCCGGCGGACGGAAGCCATTCGCCGCCTCGTGCGCGAAACACTTCTGACGCCGGACTGCCTCGTCTATCCGCTGTTCGTGTGCGAGGGGCGGGGCGTCCGCCGCGAGGTCGCGTCGATGCCCGGCGTATTCCAGCTCTCGGTGGACGAGGCGGTCAAGGAAGCAGCCGCGGCGAAGGCGGACGGCGTCCCCGGCGTGCTGCTGTTCGGGCTGCCGGATCGAAAGGATGCGACCGGATCCGGCGCGTCGGATCCTGACGCCGCAGTCCAATCGGCCGTTCGCGAGCTGAACCGGGAGATCCCCGACCTCATCGTCATCACGGATGTCTGTCTCTGCGAGTACACCTCGCACGGACACTGCGGCGTCCTTGACGGCGAGGAGATCGTGAATGACGTGACCGTCTCGCACCTCGTGCAAGTGGCGCTCTCGCACGCGGTCGCCGGCGCCGACTTCGTCGCGCCGTCGGACATGATGGACGGCCGAGTGGCGGCGATCCGCCAGGCACTCGATGAGCGCGGCTTCGAGCGTGTCGGGATCATGTCGTATGCCGCCAAGTACTGCTCCGCGTTCTACGGCCCGTTCCGCGATGCGGCCGACTCGGCGCCGCAGTTCGGCGACCGGCGCAGCCATCAGATGGATCCTGCCAATGTCGAGGAGGCGCTCCGGGAGGTGGAGACGGACCTGGCCGAAGGGGCCGACATCGTCATCGTCAAGCCCGCGCTGGCGTATCTCGACGTCATCGCAAAGGTGAAGATGCGCTTCAGCCAGCCGATGGCTGCTTATCATGTGAGTGGTGAATACGCGATGCTGAAGGCCGCGGCGGCCAACGGGTGGATCGACGAGCCGCGGGCGATGATGGAGACGCTCACAGCGATCCGCCGCGCCGGCGCGGACGTCATCATCACGTACTACGCGCGAGAGGCTGCGCGCGCGCTTCGTTCGGAACATTCGTAGCGTTCTGAACGTGCCGGAACCAGACCCAACCAGTCACGAGCTCGGCCCTTGATATCCAGCAGAGCCGGTGACTGGTTGCCAGTCTCTCTTGGCGTGCTCCGCGCGCCTAGGAGCCAAAACGGCCGAACGGCCAGAACGATCCAACGACGTGCCATGAGAAAGCCGGTTCGCAGTAGGAAACTCTTCGCGCGCGCGCAACAGATCCTGCCGGGCGGCGTGGACAGCCCCGTGCGCGCGTTCCAGGCCGTCGGCGGGTCGCCGCTGTTCATCCGGCGCGCCTCCGGCGCCACGATCGAGGATGTCGATGGCAACCGCTTCATCGACTACGTCATGTCCTGGGGACCACTTCTTCACGGCCACGCCCCGGGCGGCCTCGTCAAGGCGATCGTCGCTGTCGCGCGGCTCGGCACGAGCTTCGGCGCGCCCACCTCCCTCGAGCACGAGCTTGGAGAGCGGGTGCGTGCGCTCATCCCATCCATGGAGCGCGTGCGGTTTGTCAGCTCGGGAACGGAGGCGGCGATGAGCGCGTCGCGCGTCGCCCGCGCCTTCGTGGGGCGCGACAAAATCGTCAAGTTCGCCGGCTGTTATCACGGGCACGCCGACGGATTTCTCGTCAAGGCAGGATCGGGCGCGACCACACTCGGGGTGCCGACGAGCCCGGGCGTTGCGAGCGCGGTGGCAGCGGATACGCTGCTGGCGCGCTACAACGATCTCCCGTCCGTCGACGCCCTCTGCACGGCGCACGCCGGCACCATTGCCGCCGTCATCGTGGAGCCGATCGCCGGCAATATGGGCGTCGCACCGCCGACGGATGGCTTTCTGCAGGGGCTGCGCGCCCTCACGGCCCGCCACGGCATCCTCCTCATCTTCGACGAAGTGATCTCGGGGTTCCGCGCGTCGGCCGGAGGCGCGCAATCGATTCTCGGCGTGACGCCCGACCTCACGTGCCTTGGCAAGATCATCGGAGGGGGGCTGCCGGTCGGGGCGTACGGCGGACGCGCCGACATCATGGAGACAGTGGCGCCGGCAGGCCCCGTCTACCAGGCGGGGACGTTGTCCGGCAATCCGCTCGCGATGACGGCCGGCCTCTGGTCGCTGAAACGGCTGACGCCGCGGCTGTACAAGGACCTCGCGCGACGAGGCTCCATGCTGGCAGCCGGGCTGGCCGATGCGGCACGTGACGCGGGCGTGCGGCTGCAGGTCAACGCCTTCGGGTCGATGCTGACGCCCTTCTTTACCTCGTCACCCGTGCGCGACTACGACTCGGCGCTGACCGCAAACACGGCGGCATATGCGACCTTCTTCAGGGGGATGCTCGCGCGGGGCGTCTATCCGCCGCCGTCCCAGTTCGAGGCCTGGTTCCTGTCAGCGGCCCACACGGACCGCCAGGTGGAACAGACCGTCACCGCCGCGCGCGCGGCGATGAAAGCGGTCGCGCGGCAGAACCCGACCTCGGCAATCACGCCAACCACGAAGATCACAAGATCCGCGAAGAACACCAACTGACGATAGGAAACATTAGCGGGGTCGACAGTTAACCGTGGCTGTTCGAGTGTAAGGACTACAGCGGCTCTGTGCCGGTAGACGATATCGAGGAATTCCTGACGAAGGTTAAGCAGATGGCAGAGACGGCGGAACCACCGACGTGATGTCGCTGCAGGGTCTACGAGAATTGTCCGATCGGCGGAGTGGATTCCAATGCTGAGCGTCAGTATCTATACTAGAAATCGTTCGTGGATAAGCGACATCGACCGACGTCCCCCCGTCTTCAGTAGCACTTCGGTTTAGAGTCCGGCGGTGACTGTACTGCGTTCCGCGACCAGCCGCTTGGCGTACTGGGCGGGCGTGAGCCCGCCCAGTCCCTTCTTCGGCCGCTCCTCGTTGTACTCGCGTCGCCAGGCCTCGACGAGGACCTGGGTATGGACCAGACTCGTGAACCAGTGCTCGTTGAGGCACTCGTCGCGGAACCGGCCGTTGAACGATTCGATATAGGCGTTCTGATTCGGCTTGCCCGGCTCGATCAGGCGCAACGTGACGCCGTGCGTATGGGCCCATGTCAGCATGGCGCGCCCGCAGAACTCCTTCCCGTTGTCGGTGCGCAAGATACGCGGCAGGCCGCGCTTGAGCGCGAGTTGATCGAGCACGCGGGTGACCGGCAGCCCACCGAACGCGCGGGCCGGCACGATGGCCACCGCTTCGGTGGTCGCGTCATCGACGACGGTCAGGCACTTCACCACCCGTCCCTCGGCCGTGCGGTCGAAGACGAAGTCGGCAGACCAGACCTCGTTCGGCGCCTGGGGGCGTACCAGGGGCTGGCGGTCCGCCACCGGGATCTTCTTGCGTCGCCGCCGACGTACCTGCAGCCTAGCCTCGGTATACAGGCGCTCCACCCGCTTGTGGTTGACCCGTGTTCCCGCCTGCCGCAGCTTGAGGTAGATCATCCCGGCACCGTAGCGACGGTGCCGGTGCGCTAAGGTCACGATGCGGGCTCGCAACGCCGCGTTAGTATCCGGCGCCGGGGTGTATCGCAGCGACGAGGCACTCATGTGCACCAGCGCGAGCGCGCGCCGCTCGCTCACCCCCTGCGCGGTCATATCCCGCACCAGCACCCGTCGGGCTGGGGCGGTCACCACTTTTTTCGCAACGCATCGCGCGTCACCTCGTTGTCCAGCACGGACTCGGCCAGCAGCTTCTTCAGCCGCGTATTCTCGGCAATCAGCTCCTTCAGGCGTTTCGCGTCCGAGACGGTCATCCCGCCGAACTTATTCCGCCAGAGGTAGTAACTGGCCTCCGAGAACCCGTGCCGGCGGCACAGGTCCTTCACCGGCAGGCCCGCTTCGGACTCCCGCAGGAACCCGATGATCTGCGCCTCGCTGAATCGTTGCTTCACGTCCGATCTCCCTTCTCGTGAGCTCGGACTCTAAACCCGGGTGCTACTCAATTCGGGGGGGACGTCGCCGCGGCGGTCGCCGCCAGGCCGACGACGAGGACGGTTGCCAGCGCGGCCTGATAGCTACGAAACATCGGCACTCCTCAGTTTCGCCAGGGCATGAGGTTCTCGATCCAGCTGACGCGAGTGAGGTCGTTGTAGATGACCGTCACCATGAGCATCATCAGAAGAACGAATCCGGCCAACAGCATCTTTTCCTTCACGGCCATGCTGAAGTCGCGGCGCGCGACGCCTTCGAGCGCCATGATCAGGATGTGCCCGCCATCGAGCACGGGAATCGGCAGCAGATTCAGCAGGCCGAGGTTGAGACTGATCGACGCCATCAACGTAAAGAGCGCAATCCAGCCGGCCTCCGCCGATTCACCGGACAGCTGCGCGATGGCCACCGGGCCCATGAGCTGCCGCGGCGACGTTTCTCCCACGAACAGGCCGCCCAGGGTGCGGAAGATGAGCCCGCTGAACTCGATGTTACGCTCCACGCTCAGCTGAAGCGCTTCGAACGGACCTGGCGTAAACGACCGCGTCGGCTCGGTGACGTAGATCCCGAGCATCCCGCGATCGCTCTGCTGCTCCGGCGTCGCACTCACTAGCTGCTCCCGGCCCTCCCGCTCGATGGTGAGCTCGATCTCGCGGCCGCCGTTTCTGGAGATCGCTTCGACGAGCTGCGTCCTGGTGACCATGCGTTCGCCGTCGACCGCCAGCACGACGTCTCCAGCCAATAGCCCCGCGCGCTCCGCCGGCTGGCCGGCAATGACCGACGCCACGATCGGGTTGATGTCGGGCATCACCCCGATGCTGCCGATCTCGTAGCGCGTTTCAGGCACCGGCCGCACAGTCACCGTTTGCGTCCCTCCGGCGCGCCGCAGCGTCACGAGGACGTCGCGATCCGGGCGTGTGCCCACGGCGATGAACAGATCCTCCCAGGTGTCCACCGCGCGACTCGCCACGTCCAGAATGAGATCACCGCGCTGGATCCCTGCCTCCTCCGCGGGCGACCCGGGCGCGACGGCGCCGACCACCGGAGGCTGATCCTGGTACACGGGTACTTCCGCGCCCTGTGCGAGCACGACCGCCATCACGACGACCGCGAGGACGATGTTCATCACGGGTCCCATGATGAGAATCTGGAACCGCTCCCACTTCGTCTTCGACATGAACTCGTCGGGTTGGCCCGTTCTCGGGTCGTCCGGGCTTTCGCCCGCCATCTTCACGTAACCGCCGAGCGGGATGATGCTGACGCAGTACTCCGTGTCGCCGCGCTGGACTTTCAGGATCTTCGGTCCAAAGCCGAGCGAAAACGTCACCACGCGAACGCCGAGCCGGCGTGCCGCCAGGAAATGCCCAAGCTCGTGGACGAAGACGAGTACGCCCAGAACGAACAGAAAAGCGAGAAGCGTAGTCACGTACTGGAATGTCCCTTCAGTAATGCCTCAGACTGTCAATTCTAACTCGCGGGCCGCGCCGCCGGCGTACTCGCGGGCCCATTGGTCGGCACGCCGGACGGCCTGTAGTGTCGATACCGGCTCAGCCGTATGCGCGTCCATCGTCTTCTGTATGACGCGCGGAATCGCCATAAAGCCGAGCTTCCGGTCCAGGAAAGCGCCGACCGCGACCTCGTTGGCCGCGTTCAGCACCACCGGCAACGTCTCCCCGGCGCGGAGCGCGCGATACGCCAGCCCCAGGCAGGGAAAGCGGTCGAGGGCCGGCTCCAGGAATTCGAGGCGACCAGCCGCCGCCAGGTCGAGCGACGGCAGCGATCCGTCCCAGCGCTCCGGATACGAGCAGGCGTATTGAATCGGCAGCCGCATGTCGGCGATGCCGAGCTGCGCGATCACGGAGCCATCGATCAGTTCGACCAGCGAGTGCACGATGGACTGCGGATGGATCACCACGTCGATTTGATCGGCGGAGACGCCAAACAGCCAGTGCGCTTCGATGACCTCCAGCCCCTTGTTCATCAAGGTCGCCGAGTCGATCGTGATCTTCCGACCCATCTGCCAGGTCGGATGCTGCAGCGCCGCGTCCGGCCCGACGCGCTCGAGCGCTTCCGCCGAATGCTCGCGAAATGGGCCGCCCGACGCCGTCAGGATCAGACGGCGAACCTCCGCGCGCTGCCGTTCGTGCAGGCACTGGTGAATGGCGTTGTGCTCGCTGTCGACAGGCAGAATGGCAACGCCCCGCCTTCGCGCGGCCGCAGTCACGAGCGCGCCGGCCATGACGAGCACCTCTTTATTGGCGAGCGCAATCGTCTTGTCCACCTCGATCGCCGCAAGCACGGCTTCGAGCCCCGCGGTCCCCGCCGACGCGCAGATGACGATGTCCGCCGAGGGGTGCGTGGCAACGGCAACGAGGCCTGCCGCACCGGTGCCGGCAACGGTGAGCGAGTCGGCTCCGCACTTCCATCGGAGCCGGTCAACTCCCTCGCCGGAGGCCATGGCGACGACCTCGGGACGGTACCGCGCCACCTGCTCCGCCAGCAGCGAGGCGTTGTCGCCCGCCGCGAGCGAGACGACTTTCAGGCTGGTTGGATAAGCGTCGACCACAGCGAGAGCGCTCCGGCCGATCGAGCCGGTCGAGCCGAGGATGGCGACATTCTTCACGTCAGCTCTGCAGGTACACGTAATAGACGGGTGCGGCAAATAGCAGCGCGTCGATGCGATCCAGTACGCCGCCATGACCGGGAATCAACGCCGAGCTGTCCTTGACGCCAGCCGTTCGTTTGAGCCGTGACTCGAAGAGGTCGCCGGCGATGCCAAACACCACGATCGCGACGCCGAGCAGGGCCAACAATCCGGGCTGGGCCGAGGGAAATACCCACGGTCCTGCCAGCGTGATGAAGATCGTCGCCACAACCAGCCCTCCCACCGCGCCTTCAATGGTCTTCTTCGGACTGATCGTCGGGGCGAGCGGCCGGCGGCCGAAGAGCCGCCCGGAGTAAAACTGCGCCGAGTCGCTGACAACGATGGTGGCAATCAGCAGCAGCGTGGCCATGCGGCCGCTCGCCAGTTGCACCGCGGCCAGCATCCCGAGCGGCATGCCGACATACCACGGTGCCAGCAAACGCGCGCCCGCACGATCGACCGCGAACCCGCGAAACACCACCTCAATCACGGCCCAGCCGACGCCGAGCAGGAGCAGCGCCAGGACCCTGGCGCCGCCTGGGCTTCCCTGGCCGCCTGGGTCCGAGAACCACCAGGACGCGAGCACGACCAGGAGCAGCACCGGAAGGGCGTTCAGCGCGCGGCGCTCCGGGCCGACGATATCGAGGTACTCGTAGGCGGCCAGCGCCGCGACAAGGCACGCGATCACGCGCAGGGCGGGAAGCGGCAGAAAGAGGATGGCGGCAAGCGCGGCCGCCGCAAGGGCGACCCCGCTCAGAAGCCGCGTCATTGCGCGCCGATGACCGCCGGCGCCGGAGCGATGCCACCGTACCGGCGCTCTCGCTTCTGATAGGCGAGGACCCCCTCGAGCAGATGCCGGCGGCGAAAATCCGGCCAGCGGGTCTCGGTGACATAGATTTCCGAGTACGCGATCTGCCAGAGCAGGTAGTTGCTGACGCGCATCTCGCCGCTGGTCCTGATGAGTAGATCCGGATCCGGCTGGCCGGCCGTGTAGAGGAATCCGGCGAACCGCTCTTCGTCCAATTGCTCGGGGCGGATACCCGAGTCGATCGCCCGTCGCGCGGCGTCCACGATTTCGGCCCGCCCCCCGTAATTGAGGGCGATATTGAAGAGCATCCCCTTGCTGCCGGCGGTTCGTTCGATGGCCGCGCGTAGTTCGTCCTGGATGTCGGGGGAAAGTTCTTCCATTCGTCCTATGACCTGGAATCTGATGTCGTTGGCCAGCAGGGTCTCCAGCTCCGAGCGCAGATATCGCTTGAGCAGCCGCATGAGCATGCTGACTTCGGACACCGGCCGTTTCCAGTTTTCAACGGAGAACGCATACAGCGTCAGAACGCCAAGGCCCAGGCGCGCGGCGGTTTCCACGGTGTCACGCACGGCATCAATCCCGGCGCGGTGGCCTTCAACCCTGGGCAGGTGGCGCTGCGCAGCCCAGCGGCCATTCCCGTCCATGATGATCGCGACATGCGCAGGCAACCGTCCGAAATTCACCTGCCGAGCGAGCGCCTCGTCGGGATGCCCGGCCGGGATCCACGCCTGCAGCTGCTCAAGCGACACGTTCCATCCCCCGCTCCTGCAAGGAGTTAATCATAGACCACGCGGACCAGAAACAGCCCCTGCGGCGGAGCCGTGACGCCCGCCTGTGACCGGCTGCCGCCCGCAAGCAGCGCCGCAATCGACGCCGCCGGACGCTGGCCGCGACCAATCTCGACGAGTGTGCCCACAATGGCACGGACCATATGGCGAAGGAAGCCGTCTCCGCTAATCTCGTAGACGACGAGCGTTCCAGTCGACGTGTCATGCCAGCCGCTGACCGCTCCTGAGGCCACCTCTGACCGCGTGATCGTGCGAACGGTCCCCTTGTCGTCGCCGCCCGTGCTGCGGAAAGCCGCGAAATCGTGCGTCCCGACCAGCGCGTGAGACGCGCTCCGCATCGCGTCGACGTCGAGCGCCTCCGGAACGTGCCAGACGTACGCGCGCTCGAAGGGGCTGACCGTCGTCGCGCTACGCAGTTGGTAACGATAGGTCTTGGACCGCGCGCTGAACCGCGCGTGGAAGTCCGCGGCGGCCTCCTGGACATCGATCACCCTCACGTCCGGCGGCAAGCACGCGTTGAGGCCGCGCCCCACAGCGTCGAGGGGTTGCCCGGAGGTCAGGCGAACGCTGGCGACCTGGCCGAGCGCATGGACGCCGGCATCGGTTCTGCCCGCACCGTGCACCACGACCGTCGCCCCTTCAAAACGCGCGAGCGCCTCTTCCAGCAGGCCCTGGATAGATACGCCCTCCGCCTGCCGCTGCCAGCCGACGAAACGCGTGCCGTCGTAACCAATTGTGAGCTTGAGCGTACGGGTCAGAGCGCCACCACGTTCTCAGGTTCAGCTCTCAGGTGCGCGATCCGGGCTTCACCACGGGCTGCCCTGCCAGGCACAGGGGGCATGACTCGGGCTCGTACGTCGGAAGCGATACCTCGGCAAGCGCGTGAAACGGCACGTCGAGCCGCTGCTGGCCGCCGCTGCGATCGATGATCGCGGCCGCGCCGACGACGACCGCGCCTGCCGCGCGCGCGACGTCGATTGTTTCCCTCGTCGAGCCGCCGGTCGTCACCACGTCCTCGACCACCAGCACCTTCTCGCCGGGCTCGAGCGTGAAGCCGCGCCTCAGTGCCAGGCGACCGTCCTGACGCTCGGCGAACACGGCGCGGACCCCGAGCGCGCGGGCGACTTCCTGGCCGATGACAATGCCACCGAGCGCAGGTGAAAGCACAACTTGTGCGCCGAGACCACGGAGTTGTTCGGCAAGCGCGGCGCCGCACGCCTCCGCCTCGCGCGGATGCTGGAGTACCAGCGCGCTCTGCAGGTACCCGGCACTGTGGAGGCCGGACGTCAGGCGGAAGTGGCCCTTGAGCAGGCCTCCTACGCGACGAAAGCGGTCGAGGATGGTCGAAAGGTCTTTGGGCATCGTAGGAACCGCCTAGTATACATATGGAGTCTAGAGTCAGAAGAGGTGCATATGACGTTCGTCCGAATCGGCTGTGTGATGGCACTCGCGTTCAGTCTGGTCGACCTCGCGGCGGCCCAGGCGCCGGCGCAGGAACAAGCGCAGGTGCCCGTACCCGATGTGCGCCGCCTCACCATTGAGGAAGCGGTGCGGCTCTCACTCGAGAACAACCTGGGGATCCGGGTCGCGCGTATCGACCCGCAGATACAGGACCTGAGCGTGGCGCAGGCGCGCGCAGCCTGGTCCCCGACATTGACGAGCATGCTGCAGAGCGCCAGCACGGACTCCCCGAGCAACAGCTTTCTCTCGGGCGCCCAGGGCACGAAGACGAGCGACGACCGTCTCAGCAGCAATTTCGGGATCGAGCAGGCGCTGCCGTGGGGAGGCAGCTACAACCTCGGCTGGGACAGCGTGCGCTCCACGACGACCAACCTTTTCTCCAACTTTTCTCCGCAGCTGCGCTCCTCGCTGGCGTTCGCCTACCGGCAACCGCTGCTGCGCGGGTTCAGTATCGACTCCGCGCGCCAGCAGGTGCTCGTGACGGAGAAGGACCGCGAAATCTCGGACGTCACCATGCGGGAGACGATTGCGCTGACAGAAAGAGGGGTCCGTCATGCGTACTGGGACCTGGCGTACGCGATCGCATCGCTGGACGTCCAGCGCCAGTCGCTTGACCTCGCCGCCGAATCGCTCCGCAACACCCGCGCCCGGATCGAGATCGGCACCACTGCGCCCGTCGACGCCATCGAAGCGGAAGCGGAGGTGGCGCTGCGCGAGGAAGCCCTGGTCCTCGGCGAGGCACAGATCGCGACTGCCGAAGACGCCCTGCGGACGCTTGTGTACGACCCGGCGAGGGCGGACTTCTGGACTCTTCGGATCGAGCCGGCCGACCTCCCGCCCTTCGTACCGGCCGCCGTCGACATCGACGCTGCCATGCGCAACGCGCTCGAACGCCGCAGCGACCTCCAGCAGTCACGGAAGAACCTCGAGACCCAGGACGTCAACATGCGGTATTCCCGCAACCAGACATTGCCGGATGTCACGGCAAGCCTCGACTACGGGCTGACGGGGCTCGGCGGCACCCAGTTCGTTCGTGGCGCGGGCTTCCCGGGTCCGGTCATCGGCGAGACCGAGCGCAGCTTTGGGACCGTGCTCGGTGACCTGTTCGGCAATGACTTTCCGAGCTGGACCGCTTCGTTGAACGTGAGCTATCCGGTCGGCGCGAACCCGCAGGACGCCGCCCTTGCCAGAGCGCGCCTGCAGTACAGCCAGCAGCAGACGCAACTGAGGAACGCCGAGCTGCAGGTGGCGGCGCAGGTACGGGAAGCGGGCCGCCAGATGCTCACGAACCAGAGGCGCGTCCAGACGACCACCGTCTCGCGCCAGCTCTCGGAACGGCGCCTCGAGGCCGAGGAGCGGAAGCTGGCGGCCGGCACGACCACGAGCTTCTTCGTGTTCCAGGCACAGCGGGACCTCGCCCAAGCGCGCAACGACGAGCTCCGGGCCATCATCGATTACCACCGTTCGACCGTGGACTTTGAAACGGTCCAGGAGGCACCGCTCAGGTAAGATTCCCACCGTGCCGAAAGTGTCGGTGACAGTCATCACGCTCAATGAAGCCGAGCACATCGGCGCCGCGATCGACAGTGCGGCTTGGGCCGACGAAATCGTGGTCGTCGACTGCGGCAGCACCGACGGCACCGCCGACATCGCGCGCGCGAAGGGCGTGACGGTCCTCTCGCGGGAATGGTCCGGATACGTCGACCAGAAGAATTTCGCTGCTGAGCAAGCGTCGCATGACTGGATCTTCTCGCTCGATGCCGACGAGCGCATCCGGCCGGAGCTGGCGACGGAGATCCGGGCGCTGCTCTTGAGCGAACCGTCGAAGCGGGGCTACCGCGTTCCGCGCGCCACGTTTTACCTCGGACGCTGGATCCGCACGACCGACTTCTACCCCGATTTTCAGACACGGCTGTACGACAGGCGCGCCGGCCGCTGGCGCGGCAGGTACGTGCACGAATCGGTGACCGTCGATGGTCCGGTTGGCCAGCTTCGTCACGACCTCGAGCACTATTCCTACCGGGACCTCCGCGATCACCTTGACCGCGTCAATCACTACACGACGCTGGCGGCACGCCAGATGAGAGAAGCCGGCCGCCGCGCCGGACCGCTCGACTTGCTCGTCCATCCACCGGCGGCGTTCATCCGCAACTACGTGCTCCGCCGAGGCGTACTGGACGGCACAGCGGGACTCACCATCTCGCTGGTCAACGCGTATTCGGTGTTCCTGAAGTTTGCCAAGCTCTGGGAACTTCACGAGACTCCCGGCTCTACAGTCGATCAATCCGAGCCCAACTCCCGCACATAGGAGACCCCAGCACCTCGCGGGACAACGTGGGCGTTGGGCGTTGAGATGTTTTCACTCCATATCGACACGGCGCGAGGGTGGCGGGGCGAACAAAGCCTCGTGCTGCACACGGTGCTCGGCCTGCGCGCCCTCGGACATCGTGCCGTGCTCGTGGCGCGTCCCGACGGCGAACTGTGGAGACGTATGAGCGAGGGACACGACCTCATCCCGCTGGCTCCGCGCGGCGAGGTCGACCTCTCGGCCGCGTGGCGGCTGTCACGCCTGGTCAAGCGGCTGGCTCCCGACGTCATTCACGCGTACGACCCGCATGCGGTGGCGATGGCGTCGACCGCGCTGTCGATCGCGTCCCCGTCGCCGAAGCCGCCTCTTGTCGCGTCTCGCCGGAGTGCGTCCCACACAGCACTCAACTCGTTCTCGCGATGGAACTATTCGCAGATCGACTGCTTCATCGCGAACAGTGTCTTCGTTCGTGATCGACTCGTCGCGGAGGGGATTCCGAGCGCAAAAACCGCGATCGTGAACGAGGGGGTGGACGTCGAGCGGATCGCGCGGATGCCCGCGCCCAACGTGCACGGCGCCTTCTACCTGCCGACGCACGCGCCGATCATCGGAAACGTGGCTGCCCTCGTGGCGCACAAGGGGCACCACCACCTCATCGATGCCGCCAAGCTGGTTGTCCGCGAAGTACCCGACGCCAGGTTCGTGATCGTCGGTGAGGGCGAGTTGCGGGAGGCGCTCGAGAAGCAGGTCCGGGACACGCATCTCGAGCGGCACGTCTTCCTGGCCGGCTTCCGCACCGATGCGCTTGATCTCACCAAAGGGTTCGACCTGTTCGCGGTGAGCTCGGTCACCGAAGGCCTGTGCACCGCGCTGATCGACGCCATGGCAGCCGCGAAGGCCGCCGTGGCGACCACCGCCGGCGCCGTTCCTGAGGTCGTGGTCGACGGCGAAACGGGGTTTCTGGTGCCGCCGCGGGACCACGCGGCAATGGCGGCGAAGCTGATTCTGCTGCTGAAAGATCAGGCGCTCCGGGAGAGGATGGGTGCAGCGGCGCTCGCACGCGCGCGCGATCGGTTTACCGTGGAGCGGATGGTCGAGGAGACGGCGGCGGTGTACGAACGTCTCACTCTTCGAACCACCGCTCCTCCCACGTCGGGAAGAAGCGGGGCGCAACGCTCCGCCGGTCGAACGCATCGGTCCGCAGACGCTCCGTGACCGCCCGCCACTCGGGCCCCTCGAACCAGCGCTGGTTGACCCCCGTCCAATCGTTGCGGGTCTTGAACGCCGTGCTAAGAGCCTGTAAGGAAATAACTGCTTGTACTGTTGATCGGCGAGTAGTACGCTGCGCCCGTGGAGGTGGCCACCCTGCGGGCAAAGCATGCAGCGCTGGCGCCCGTGCTCACGGAGCGATCGCGCCGGGTGTGGGCGGCGACTGAGGCCCAGGCGATCGGTTATGGCGGCACGGCGCTGGTCGCCCGAGCCACGGGTATCGCGACATCGACCATCCAGCGCGGTTTGCGTGAATTGACGGCGGACGAGCCGCTCGCGGGCGGGCGGACGCGAAGGGCGGGCGGCGGCCGCAAGCGCGCGATCGATCTCGACGCGACGCTGCTGCGCGATTTGGATGCGTTGGTTGAGCCGACCGCCCCCGGCGATCCCGACTCGCCGCTGCGGTGGACGTGCCAGAGCGCACGGACGTTGGCGGTGGCGCTCGACGGTCTGGGCCACCGCGTCAGCCACACGGTGGTCGCCGAGTTGTTGCACGGACTGGGCTACAGCCTGCAGGGCAACGCCAAGACTCGTGAGGGCCGCCAGCATGTCGATCGGGACGCGCAGTTTCGGTACATCGCCCGGCGCGTGCGACGCGCGCAACGGCAACAGCAGCCGACGATTTCGGTGGACACCAAGAAGAAGGAGCTGGTCGGCGCGTTCAAGAACGCGGGCCGCACCTGGCGCCCGGCGAAGACGCCGCAGCGGGTACAGGTCCACGACTTCGTGATCCCGGCCACCGCCACCACGGGCGGGAAGGCCATTCCGTATGGCATCTACGATCTGCATCGCAACGAAGGCTGGGTGCGTGTCGGGATCGATCACGACACCGCGAGCTTCGCGGTACGGTCGATCCAGCGTTGGTGGCAGCACATGGGTCGCCCGGCGTATCGACAAGCCCAGTCGCTGTTGATCACGGCGGATGCAGGCGGGAGCAACGGGGCGCGCCTCCGGTTGTGGAAGTGGGAACTGCCGCGTCTGGCCAATCGGACGGGCTTGGTGATCACGGTCTGTCACTTTCCGCCGGGTACGAGCAAGTGGAACAAGATCGAGCATCGGGTGTTCTCGCACATCGCGATGAATTGGCGCGGCACCCCACTCGTCGACTTGGCCACGATCGTGAGCCTCATTGGCTCGACGCACAGTCGGTCCGGACTCCGCGTTCGGTCGGAACTCGACCGCGGCCAATACCCGGGTGGCCTCACCGTCACCGATGCGCAGCTGGCGACGGTACGCCTCGAGCGGCATCGCTTTCACGGCGACTGGAACTACACGATCCATCCCGCTGCTCCGAGAACACAAAAGTCAGTAATTGTCTGACAAGCCCTAAGCGGCCGCTTACGGCCCGCTCATCACCCGTTTCCAGGGCACACACCGCCGGACGTGGCCCTCGAAAACCGGCAGATCACGCCGATCCGGCGCACCGGACGTCTTGAGACGAGCCGACAGCGAGCGGGCGTCAGCGAAAAGGAGAGCCACTCGTTCGGGCATCCGATGCAGTGAAAACGTCGTACTAGTGCACCGTCTCCGGTGCCGCCCCGAGTAACTCTTGGAGGAGCGCGTTGCAGCCCCGCCCGAGTGCCTCCCGGACAACCTCCTCGGCGGGCGCGCCCGTCATAGCTTGAATAACCTGGATCATCGCGGTGGTCGTGTCATCGATCGACCCCTGTATCAGCGCGGCCCCCGGGCTCGCGGCCCGGGCGTTCTTCTGCTTCATGGTGTGGTGTGCGTCCTCTCTGGGGATCATGCTCCCGACACGCGTCTGTACGGTGACCGCAGTCGAGCAGGTATTGTTACACATGCCAAAATGCGCAGACACCGTCACCGGGGAGTTGGCCATGGACGCGCACCAGATCCGCCACCTCGACGCCGTGGCTGCCAGCGTCGGCATCGACCGTGCCGAAGCTATCCACACGGCCATTGCGCACTGGCTCGACGAGGCCGAGCGCACGACCGCGCACCGGGACCGCAGGCTCACGCTGCGGGCTCGGGTGTTGGATGCCGTGCGCGTGCGTCAACCAACCACAGGACGGTATGGGGGTCCCTCGGTCGACAGGACATGACCAGCATTGGACCGGCGTGCACATCGTGGGCGAGGTTCGCAGCGACGACGATCTGCTCATCGAGGGGCGTATCGAAGGGCGCATTCACGTCGGACAGGCCACCCTCACGATCGGCCCACACAGCCGGATCGACGCGGACATTGGCGGGAAGATCGTCACCATCCGCGGGGTTGTGCGTGGGACGATCGCCGCGGGGGAACGCATCAGCATTGCCGCGTCAGCCTCGGTGACGGGGACCATCACGGCGAATCACGTCATCATCGCTGACGGTGCCCAGGTCACTGGTCGAATAGACATGAATCACCGCACCATCGCAATCAAGGTGGCGCAATACAGGGCGAGACAGGCACTCGCGCGACCGTAGCCAGACTGTGGGGCCCACCAGCGCGCCTATGGACGGCCGGCAGCCGGCCGGAAGGTGCGATGCATGGGCCGACCGGTCAAGCAGCCTCGTGGCGGCACCCTGATCGGCGTGCATGCCGTTGCCCGGGCGACCCTCGCGGCCGCCCTGAGGTTCCGCCGGGACTACTACGGCACGCACCGCCGCGTGCCGACCCCACCCCCGTTGCTTGGGTGGTCGATGATTCCGGCCGACTACGATGTCCAGGTCCGGGCGACACGCGACGCCTGGACGTCCGTCAGGCGGAGGTGGTGGCCCTGATTGGCGCGGGGAAGGCGGTCGTGTATCAGTGGGAATCCAGGAGGCGCACGCCGTCCCCGGTGTTCTGGCAACGGATGCAGGGGCTCAGTAGCGGGGCACGGTGAACCTGCGTTCACCGCACGCTCACCCTCGCGACGCCAGGCGTTGCACACTCACCACCACGTGGTCATTGTCATGCGTGATGTGCGTCACGTCGGGGAACGCCTGACGCACGCGCTGGCGGAAGGTGTCGACCGCCGCGCGGAGGGCCTCGTCTGAATACAGTCGAAAGGTCGAATAGTGATAGTGGGTGGCTTGTTCGACGAGTCGTGCCAACGAGGTGGTGACCCTCCACGCGACCATCTGCGCGCGCACCGACCCGAAGGCACCGGTGGCGTCCAGCGCGACTCGCATCTCGTTGACCGCATGGAGTCTCGTTTCCCGCGTGGCGAACTCGGGAAAGTGGCGGCCCCAGATCGTGCGGCGGTTCTGCTCTGGGGTGCGCGTGTAGACGACGAGTTGGCCGGCGGGGGTGAGCACCCGCGCCGCCTCGCCAGCAAACCGGGCGAGGTCAAAGTGGTGCACGGCATTGAAGCAGGTCATCACGTCACAGCTGGCGGCCCGGAACGGCAGCGTTTCGACGGCGCCGACCAGGTGCCGCGCCCGCAGCCCCGCGTGTCCGGCGCGGAGGCGCGCTTGCTGGAGCATGGGCAGACTCCGATCCAGGCCGATGGAAACGACCTTCAGGGCGAGCGCTGAGCCGACGCCATGACTGACCGCGTCCAAGTACCGCCACGAGCCCGTGGCGATGTCCACGAGCCGTACGGGTCTCCCCGGGTCCGCGGCGCGAGCCACGATGTCGCTGATGAGGCGCACGGCACCGACATCCAGCTCGCGCAGTGTCCGATACCGTGCCGACACCTTGGCGAAGTGGTCGCTCAACCGCGCCGCGCGACCGCGCTCCTCCCCGTCGTGCGTTCCAGAAGCGATCTCGACAGTCAATCCCGGCGTGTCTCCCGTGGCCATACGTGTGCTGTGGAACGCCGGATCCCACGGAGGGGTCGAGTCCGGTGGCGTGTCCACGCGGCGATGAAGACGGCCATGGCGGCCGCGGGCTGGCCCCGCAAATGCCGCGGCTTGATAGGCCGGCAGCTACGACACGTCCGGCATCGCACAGGGCGTGAGGCCTCCAGATCCTCTATGGAATGCAAGCCGCGATGAGGTCCGCGCGCCACCAGCGCGTACTCGTCCTGGATGGCACGTCGGAGCACCTCGCGATCGACGGTGGATGGTATGCCGCGTGCGGGAGACTACTTCGCCATGTCCTTGAGGGTCTTGAGGGGCTGGACCTTGACCACAGTGCGTGCCGGCTTCGCCTTGAACACCGTCTCCTCCCGGGTGAAGGGATTGATGCCTCGACGGGGTATTGTCAAGTTGAGGCCGACGGCCGTTTTTGATGCCCAGCATGGCGGGTTCACGGCTGGCTCGAGCCCAGTATCTTGGGGATCGATCGACTAGCTTTTCGTCAACTTGACAATACCGACCGGGCGCCTGGACCCACGAAGTCCACCCCGAAGCACAGCGGTCGCGTGAGGGTTGCCCGCGACATCGTCAGTGGTGGTCGAATCGCTGCACGGCGCCCCAGAAGTTGGTACAGAACAGTTCGTGCAGGGCATGGACCGACATCGCGAATATGAGCAGTCCGTCGCAGAGCACGCGGCGAGGGGACCCCGTCCTGAGCCACGGCTGGGCGTGCTTCACGGCCCTCAACATCGTGGGACTGAAGATCCCGCATTCCTCTATCACGCGTCGGTCGAGATACCGAGCCAACGGCGACGTTTCGTTCCGGAGGTCCAGAGTCGCCGCAGGCGAGAGGAAGACCTGCTTGGCGGCCCGGTACGCCGGGTGGGACTGGCCAAGGGCCTCGCGCAAGAGGATCTTCCCCTGCCCGTCGCGGACCTTCAGCGTACTCGGGAGCCCACCGGCAAACTCCGCGAGCTTGTGGTCGAGAAACGGCACGCGGCCCTCGACGGAGTTGGCCATCTCCGGGCGATCCCCGAGGCAATTCAAGATGTAGCTGGGTAGCTGGGTCCGGCACAAGAAGTCTTGCGTGGCGCGCAGGGCGTCATCGCCTGCCAGGCGCCGCGTACTCCATGTCGTCGCGAGTTGCTCCAGCGGATCGCTCTCGCCGAGGCCACGAAGGCACTCCCGCGACAGCACGGCGCGAGCCGCAGGCCGCAGCGTCAACGCCCGGAGCGCGGGATAGGGATACGCGCCAAAGCGCTCCACCACGCGGTCGTACTCCGCGTAGTCCGTGGCTCTGACGGTGCCCGACAGCAGATCCACGGACTTGAGGAACCGGCGCATCTGGGCACGAAGGGCACGGTTCCGCGGGTCGCGGCGTACGCGTTCGAGCAGGGCCTGATGGCGAAAGAGATCGTATCCGGCCAGGAGCTCGTCGGCCCCCTCGCCCGTGAGCACGGACTTCACGTGCTGCGACGCGAGGCCGGAGAGCAGCAACTTGGCCGCCCCATGCCCGTTCACCACCGGCATTTCGCAGTGCCAGAGCGAGCGCAGGAAATGCGGGGCGAGCCCGGCCGCCGGAATCGTCACCACGTGGTGGTCGAGCGCGTGCTGCTGCGCCGTGGCGGCCGCGCGCGCCGCCTCGTCGTAGGCGGGATCATCAAACGCGACGGTAAACGCCTTCACGGCGCGGCCGGACAAGCGCGCGGCCTGGGTCGCGACCGCCGTCGAGTCCAATCCACCGGAGAGGTAGACTCCCGGTGCCTGATCACCCTGTAGGCGCAGATCGACGGCTTCGGCGAACAGCCGGCGGAACTCCTCGACGGACTCCCGCTCCGCCACCGTCGAATCGGCGGCCGCCCGCGTTTCCGCAAACCGAGGTCGCCAGTATCGGCGCTCCTCGACGCCCACCGCCGTCACGCGCAGCAGGCAGCCAGGCTCGACCTGGCGGACCCCGACGAACGCGGTCTCCCCTGGCGGCAGTAGCCCGTGGAGATAGGCGTAGATGAACGAGGGGTTCAGGGCTCGCGTGATGCCGGAGCTGCTGAAGATGGCCTTGATTTCCGACCCGAACAGGAGCGATCGAGGTGACAAGGCGTAGTACAGCGGCTTGACGCCGAACCGATCGCGGCCGAGCCAGAGGGTGTGGTCTCGCTGGTCGTACAGCGCGAAGGCGAATTCCCCGCGCAGATGCTCGACGAACGCCTCCCCATACTCCTCATACAAATGCACGATGACTTCGGTGTCGCACCTGGTCCGCAGACGATGGCCCTGGCGTTCCAGTTGCCGCGCGCGCGCGGCGAATCCGTAGATTTCCCCGTTGAACGTGATCCAGACGGCCCCGTCCTCATTCCTGAGTGGCTGCGTGCCGCCGCCGACGTCGACGATCGCGAGGCGAGTATTGACGAGGAGGACGTTCTTGGCAGGACTGACGTAGTGGCCGCTACTGTCCGGGCCGCGGTGGCGCAGGGTCGCGATCATCCGGCTGGCGACGGCCGTGACCTGTTCCCGTCCGAACGCGAACTCACCCGCGATTCCGCACATGGATGTCCACCTATTCGGAGATCAGCGTCGTGGGTTTACCCGTTCTGCGCGGTCGCCGGATCGGCAACCAGGAGGATGGCCGCCACGAGACAGGCGCTCACCTTCATGTGGATACGTTCTCCGTCCCCCGTGTTTCACTTCCAAACCGCCGCGCCGTGTTCCTTCCTGTGTCTGGCGACGCCGGCCCGTATGGCCGGATTGAGGACGCCCGGCGCGATGGCGGCAATGCGGTCACCGTGACTGGCGATTCGTACGAGTGGCCGACACGGCCCACGTTCGGAGTCGAGCAGGATCCGGCCCCCGCATCGGGCGTGTGAGTCATCTGATACTGAGCCAGAGTGTGAGCGAAACTTAGTTGGAAATTGAAGCGGCTCCAAACCCTGTGGTTTGATGACGTTGCGAGACGAACATCACGCCACGAGAGAAAGGAGCCGAGATGAGCCGTGTCCTACGATCGGTCAGGAAGCGCAAGAAAGGTCGCACGTTGGGCGCGGTCGACGTCATCGACCGAGAGGGGTACGCGGAGCTGGAGGTCGATGCCAAGGTGGAATTGATCCGGTCCTTGATTCCGCTGGGGTTGCTGCACATCGAGGAATGGCTCGACGAGGAAGTGCCCGCGCTGGCTGGCGAACGCGACGCCCGCAAAGACCCGTCAGTCGGCGGGCGCCGTCATGGGAGCCACCCCGGGACGGTCGGGTTGGCCGGCCAGCGCGTGCCGATTCGCGTGCCCCGGATTCGCCATGTCACGGAGCGCGAGATTCCCCGGCGGTCGTACGAAGCGCTGCATGGCGATCGCGCCGTCAATGACCTGTTGTTGAGGCGCGTGCTGTATGGGATCTCGTGCCGCAACTACGCGGCGGCCGCCGAGGCGATTCCCGGGGCGATCGGCCTGTCGGGGTCGACGGTGTCCCGCGCGTTCATTCAGGCCAGCGCGAGGCGTTGTTGCATGAAGACCCTGCGGGGGGGGGCGGGGGGGGGGGACTTCTCGTGACCCTCCGCAGGAGCCATACTACAGGGATGCAGTCGAAGGTCCATCCCACGTACAAGACGAAGTACCGCGTTGCGAACTGGCCGGCCTATAACCGGGCCCTCGTTAGACGCGGCGATGTGACGGTGTGGTTGTCCTCGGAAGCGATCGCTGCCTGGACGCCCCGCCGGAGCGGCAGGCGGGGTGGCAGCGGCGGTACTCGGATCTCGCCATCGAGACGGCCCTGACCCTGCGACTCCTCTACCATCTCCCGCTGCGCCAAGCCGAAGGGTTTCTGCACGCACTGTTCGGGATGATGCGCCTCGACCTCTCCGCCCCCGACTAGGTATTGTCAAGTTGGCGAGAAGCGAGTCGATCGACCCCCAAGATACTGGGCCCGAGCCCGTCGTGAACCCGCCATGCTGGGCATCAGAAACGGCCGTCAGCCTCAACTTGACAATACCATCCCGTCTCTACCTGCAGCAGGCCCCGCAGCACAACTGCGGCCGACTCGGTCTGATCCGGACGATCGGTCACCATGTCCGGCGACGGCGCGCGCGCGACGCCGGGCCGGGCACCCCTCTTCGCCGTCCGCGGCAACCGTGGCGGGTGACGACACGCTGTTCCTTCCGTGTCCCTTCAGACGTCTCCTCGACGTATGGACGACCAGCAAGAACGGCGACATTCGCGCCCATGCACATGCTGTAGACTCATGTTTTTCACCTTGAGGCATCGAACCTTGCCAGCGGTGGCCGGAGCGTCGTCAGCGCATGACCATGCGGTCATCTTGTTCGACGGAACGTGCGCGTTTTGCGAGGGGGCGGTGAAGTTCATTGCTCGCCGCGACCCGGCTGGGTATTTCAAGTACGGCGCGTCGCAGTCGCCCACAGCCGCTGCGTTGCTCGCGCCGTATGGCATCGACCGCGAGACGGCCCGCAGCATCGTGCTCATCGAGGCTGGGCAGGTCTATCTGCGGTCGACGGCCTCGCTACGGATTGCGCGTCGCCTGCCGTTTCCGTGGAGTCTCGCTGGCGCGTTGCTGGTCGTCCCACGCCCACTGCGCGACGCGGTCTACCGCGTCGTCGCGGCCGTACGCCAGCGGCTGGCCGGTTCATCAAATGCGTGCGAGGTGCCCCCGCCCGAGATCCGCCAGCGGCTCGTGTAGCCCACCGCGGCGGCGACCCTGTCGGTCATGGGGTTCTTCCTCGTCGGCGCGCTGTTACTGACCAGCGTTGACGTGGACGCAACGCGTCCACCGCCGCACATGCTTGACTTGTACGATTCGTCGAAAGCTGGCATCACCTCGAAGCGGCCCCCTCCTCGCCCCGGACGGCCCGCCGGCCGGGGGTGGCGGACGGCGTTGTTGCACGAATCGTCACGGGCCCGCACGATGCCCACCGCCAGGATCCTCACCTGCCGATGCGATACGACACTAGTCGTCCGAGGGCGGTCATCCGATTTAGGATCTCGCAGCCGAGGACGACCTCACTCCCCTGCCCGGCTGGGCTCCGGGCGCGAAGACCATCGCCGATGATGGACTTGTATCGCGCGTGTCGACTTCGACTACCTCGATGATGAGGGCACACCCATGAGCGACCAGGTGCACATCGTCGAGCGCTACACGGTGAGCCAGGACGGCAGCCGCCTCGACTACACGATCTCGGTCACCGATCCGCCGAATCTCGCCGAGCCGGCCATATGGGATGCGCACTGGAGCTGGGTGCCCGGCACGGTGATCCGGCCCTACGAGTGCGAGCTCGAATGATAGGGCTGCGGATACGAACGTGAGCCGCGAGCTGTCATGAAGCGTGTCAGCATTCGATACTGCAAGGTCTGAAATTATCATCCACGCGCGGCCCGTGTGGCGGCGCTCATCAAGAAGGAAACCGGGAGAGACACCGAGCTTATCGTGGGCGGGCGGGGCGAGTTCACGGTGTGGGTTGGTGAGGAGACCGTGGCGAAGAAAGACGCCGGTCGGTTTCCAGAGGACGAAGAGGTCGTGACGGCTGTTCAGCGGGCGCTATAGTCACGGCGCTGTTGCCCAGCCTGGGTCAAGATATCGAGAGTCAGTCTTCGGGCAATGGGGTGTGAGATGGGGAGAATCCGCCCCACCAACGTCTTCGAGCGCGCGGGCGAGAGCCGGATGACGCCGCCAGCCTCGTCGATTTCGTCCCAGGTGAGGCCGAGGATCTCGTTCTTGCGCCAGCCGGAGTAGTAGGCCAGGTCGAGGATGTCCTGCCACGGGGCGGGCAGGTGGGCGCGGACGGCTGCGCGTAGTCGATGCCGAGCCGTCTGGCGCGTGCTCGTGGTTGGCCGCGTCGGCCCGCCTCGTCGCCGCGTGTGCCACGATCACGGGCTGGCCCGTACGTGTTTTGGCCTGGACACGATCTGCGGCGCACCGACGGGCGGTGCCGGGGCACCGCGTAAGGGCGCGCCTCCTGTGGCCAACCTGGAAATGACAAGGAGAAAAAAGGACCTTTTGGCCACATGAAAAAGGACCCGCTGAGAGTGCTTAGCACCCGTTCCTGCTTGCGCGATGCTTGCTCGATGACCCGCAGCAACTCCCGCGGAGACTCGACGAGCCGCCGGGCACGGGCACGCGCAAAGCGTGGCAGCTTCATCGTCTTGAGATCACTCGGGCCGCGTGGCCGATTATTGCAGATGCTGGCGGGACTCTGTGTCCGTGCTGGATCTTGTTTTGCGGAGCGGAACCACCCCGTCGGTGTGATCGGGGCAATTGTGGCGAAAGCGCGCTTGACAACCACCTAGCTCTTTAGTTCCGCTTTCTCGAAGGCAAGCTGGATGCGACAGCGTCGAAGCGCTAGATTCGACACCGCACTCGCCGCGTACTGCACGCCTTCGGGGAAGTCTGAAGCGACCAAGATCCCCCGGACGAGCCCTTTACCTTCCTTCTGGTACCAACCCATGTAGCGGGCAACCTGTCCAATAGCTGAGTCCTTGGCCTCGCCGACCTTGAGTTCGACAACGACTGTCGCTCCGTCGGCACCCCTGCCGAGGATGTCCACGCGGCCCACGTCAATCTTGACCTGTCGCGCCACGAACTTCAGGCCCGGTTCAAGGGAGTCCAATTGGTGTGCAAGCTGGTCCTCGATGTCCCGCTCAAGACCGATCGACGCCTCTACCGCCTGCGCGGCATCCTCGATGTCCTCTGCTTCGTCCGGCGTCCAAATGTTCGGCCCATGAGACCCTTCATCGTACAGCTCGAACGTCCCGTCGGCGTTCTTGTAGAGGAACCGCTTGGCGTGTGGGTGGTGAATGTAGGACTTCGGGTTGTTGATCGCGCACGCGTAGAGGTGGGCCGGCAACGTGGACGGCTGCCAAATGCCAGGATACCGTTCGTCGACGAACTGCCGAATCACTTCTTTAGACAAAGCGCCCTCGCTCTGCTCGAAAGCCTCCTTGATCGCCTGTTTCATCGTCGCCATTGGGTCCGCCTCCCACTGCGCCCACGCGTGGCGCACACCTAATCCTCTAGTTGCCGTTGAGCGCGAACGCCCGGCTCCTGAGCCTCCGTTTCGTCACGAACCGTCAAGGAAAGGAAGTGGATTGGGCTGCTCTCCATGCGGACATGGTGGCTCGATCTTTTCCGCCTTCAATCTACGTCTAACGATGAAGGTGATCGCCGTCCTAGCAGCCCGTGGTTAAAGGTCGCCTTCTGACGCGCCAACAGGTAGCAGCTCGAAACGATGATTCGGCGTAAAAACGGACGCCTGATCGTCGGATGGCGTGTGGTGGTCGCGCCAGCGGTCCCGCGCCCCACGATTTCTTTGGACAGCCTTCTGCGAGAAGGAGAATGAGTTATGTCCAAGGGAAAACAGCACAAGGCTGAGGCCTCGGAGGGAGCCCGGAGGGCGACCGCAGAGGCCTCAGCCTCGTGGGCGCTCGTCGGCACGGGGCGGTGGTCCGCGCGACGAAAAGTCTCCGTGGTCATCGAGGTCCTCAAGGGGGAATCACTCGAGAGCCTCAGTCGTCGCCATGGCGTGACGGCGGCGAAGCTCTCGCAGTGGCGTGACGACTTCGTGGCCGGCGGTGAGGCCCGCCTCAAGCATCGCGAGGTCGCCGTCGAGGGCGCGGACACGCGGCGGCTCAAGCGCGTCGTGGCGGATCTCGCCACCGACAAGGCGTTGCTGGCCGAGAAGATTCGACACCTGGAGGCCGGCCGCCCTTTGGGCTGGTGGAGGTCGAAGCGATGCGTCACGCGACTTCGCCCTCCACCCACCGGCCGTACGGCATCGCCCGCGTCACGCGCGTGTGGCAGGTGCCGCGCTCGACGGTCTACGCGCAACGGACCCGGCGCGCCCGGCCGACGCCGGTGGCCAAGCGCGGACCCAAGCCGCCCCAGTCGGATGCGGCGCTGACGGCCGCGGTCCGGGCCGTGATCGCCGCGAGTCCGTTCCACGGCGAAGGGCACCGCAAGATCTGGGCGCGCTTGCGGGTGCAGGGGCTGCGCACGTCGAAACGTCGGACGTTGGTCGTGATGCGCGCTGCCGACTTGCTCGGCCCTGCGCGGCTGCCCACGCCGGTCGCCGCCCGTCCCCACGACGGCACCATCGTCACCGCCAGTCCCAACGTGATGTGGGGCACCGATGCGACGGCCACCGTGACGCTGGCGGACGGCCACGTCACGATCGTCGGGGCGATCGATCACTGCACGGCCGAATGTGTGGGACTACACGCGGCGAAGTCCGGCACGCGCTTCGAGGCGTTGGAGCCGGTGCGCCAGGGCGTCCGAGATCACTTCGGGACGATGGCCGCCGGCGTGGCGAGCGGGCTCACGATGCGCCACGACCACGGCAGTCAGTACATGAGCAACGACTTTCACGCCGAGCTCCGGTTCCTCGGCATCGTGTCATCACCGGCCTTCGTCCGCCAGCCCGAGGGGAACGGCTGCATCGAACGGTTCTTCCGCACCCTCAAGGAACAGCTGCTGTGGGTGCGCCACTTTACGGATGTCGAGGACTTGCAGCAGGCGCTGCGCACCTTCAAGGAGACCTATAACCAGCAGTGGTTGATCGAGCGACTCGGCTTCCGCGCACCCGCCGTCGTCCGTCGCGCGGTTGCGCTCACCACGGCCGCGTGAATACACTCACCCGGCTGTCCAAGAAATCCGTGGCGGTACAGGTCGCGCCAGCGGCGCTCCACGCGCGTCCACAGCGCGATGACGAGCGCCACAATCGTCGCCAGGTGGCCCTGCAGGCTCCGCGGCGTGCCGACGCCGACGAGCGACCGCATCAAGAGGCCCAGATTGAAGCCGCCGATATGGACGAGTAAACGTTTCAGGATGTTGGTGTGCCCTCGCAGATGCGTGCGCCGCATCCCACCGGTTTCAGAGAGATGCGCATTCGGTTGTTCGAGATACTCACTCCGTCGACGCGACAAGGCCAACCCACGCACGCCCCGGATGCGTCGACGATTCGCGTACACCGCGTCGCGCGCCGCCGCCTGGTGCGTCCAGTTGCGCCGGCCGCGATCGGGCTCCGCGATATAGGTCCGCAGGTCGAGTGTCGCGAGATCCACCAGCGTCTGATTACTGTGGTATCCCTTGTCGGCCACGACCTCGTCGATGATCGCCGTGTGCCCGTCGGTCGCCACCGCCACGGCTTCGAGCTCTTCGGCCGTCGTGGTGACCGTCTCCGCGATCGTCGTCGTATCGCCCTGATCGGCGCCCTGCACCGTCACGCCCACGATCGCCCCAGTCTCCAGGTCGACGGCGTGCTCAGCCTTGTGGGCCAGATGCGTACGCCCGTCCTTCATTTTCGTGATCCGCGCATCAGGGTCGTGTGGATGCCGCCAGTCGGTATTGCGGCCCTTCTTCGGGCGCTTGCGATCAAGGCGCGCTAAGTCCGCCCGTGTCGGCGTCTCGATGCCCGAGGCCTGTGCGAGCCGCGTCAAGAACTCCTGATACGTCTCGCCGGAGTCGCGGCGCACGATGCTCCGCAAGGCGGCATTGGCTTCGAGGGTCGTGGCATCGATCCCGATCGTCTTGCCCTTCACGCGATCGGCCGTCGCCAGCACCTGCAGGATCCACGTGAAGACCGCCCGGTGCGTCTCGAGGTCGATCAGCGGCGTTGTTGCATGAATACCCGTTGCGGGTAGGGCGGCGTGGCCCGCACTTCTCGGGACCCTCCGCAGGAGTCACACTACAGGGATGCAGTCGAAGGTCCATCCCCGATACAAGACGAAGTACCGCGTTGTGAACTGGGCGGCCTATAACCGGGCCCTCGTTCGACGCGGCGATGTGACGGTGTGGCTGTCCTCGGAAGCGGTCGCTGCCTGGACGCCCCGCCGGAGCGGCCGGCGGGGTGGGCAGCGGCGCTACTCGGATCTCGCCATCGAGGCCGCCCTGACCCTGCGGCTCCTCTACCATCTCCCGCTGCGCCAGGCCGAAGGGTTCCTGCACGCCCTGTTCGGGATGATGCGCCTCGACCTCTCCGCCCCCGACTATACGACGCTCTCCCGGCGCAGTCAGCATCTGAGGCGCCGTCTGCGGCCGGTCCCGCCCGGCGAGGGCATCCATCTCGTGCTCGACAGCACAGGTCTGTCCATCGTCGGGGCAGGTGAGTGGGCGGCCGCGAAACACGGTGGCCGCGGCAGGCGTGGCTGGCGGAAGCTCCACCTTGGCGTCGATCAGTCCGGCGGGATCCGTGTCCACACGTTGACCGAGGCGACGGGTGATGATGCGACCACCACCATCAATCTGCTCACCGCGGTCGAGGGCCCTCTCGTGCGCGTCACCGCTGACGCCGCCTATGACACGGTCGCCGTCTACGAAACGGCGGGGGCGCGGGGTGCGACGGTGGTCATCCCACCGGCCAAGACGGCGAACGTCTCTGGGCACGGCCCGCGGTCGCCTGCGCGGGATCGGACGATCACGTGGGTGAAGACGCTCGGCCGGCGCCAGTGGAAGAAGGCGTCAGGGTACCATCGTCAGAGCCGGGTGGAGAATGTGTTCTTCCGATACAAGTCCATCATCGGAGATGGCCTTCGTGCCCGGAGCCCAGCCGGGCAGGGGAGTGAGGTCGTCCTCGGCTGTGAGATCCTCAATCGGATGACCGCCCTCGGCCGACCAGTGTCATATCGCATCGGCAGGTGAGGATCCCGTCGGTGGGTATCGTGCGGGCCAGTCACGATTCGTGCAACAACGCCGCCCTTCTGCTCCGCGGTGTCGGAGGCAAAGACCAGCACGCGCCCGGCAGGTGTCAGCTGTGGCCGGCCGTTTTCTCGCACCATACGATGACGATCTATTCCCCCCTGTCGCGCGGATCACGTTGTGGGAGACTATACGGACTTGATGCGAATACTCATGTGGCATTTCCGATCGGCTCCCGCCGATCGCACGCGTCTCACAGGACTACAGGATCCCGGGGATTCTGCAGGTACTGACGGCGTCTCGTTAGAGATGATGAAGCGGCGGGCGATGCTGGAAGCCGAGGGACATGACGTGGCGGTGAGCTCCGCCTATTCGTGGTCAGAGTTCCCAATCGCCGCGTTGGAGTTCGATCGCGACGCAGTCACTACCATGATGCACAATCTCTTTGGCTCGCACATTGGCGATTTCGACAACGAGGATGCGCTGACGCACGCGTTCGAGGCCTCGACGGCGGCCCTGCGCCAGGATCTGCGGGACGTCCTGGAGGCGTTTCGCCCAGACGTGGTTTTCGTCCACAACCTCCTGTGTCTGCCGATTCACGCCGCCGCAACAGTCGCTTTGACTCAGCTGCTCCGGGCCACGCAGATCCCGTGCGTTGCGATTCATCACGACATTCTCAGCGAAGGCGCCTACAAGTTCAGCCCGACATGCGGGTTGGCCCGACAACTGCTCGACAGCTATTACCCACCCCGGATGAGCAATCTGATGCATTGGACCATCAATACACGTAATCAGCGAGCGTTGGCACAGCGTGGCGTTGCGGCATCAGTCATTCACGACACCATCGAGTTTGGGAAGCCCGCTAAAGCTCCAGAGCGCACGCGCCTCCGGCAGCGCCTCCGTGAAAGGTTCGCGCTCAAGGCCAGCGACGTGATCCTTCTTCTGGGGGCTCGCATCGTGCCCAATAAACAGGTCGAAGTGGCAGGCCACGTGACAGCGGAGATCAACCGTCTGCGTCACAGGCTCGATGGTCGAGCGTTGCCGACGGGGGCAATGTTTGGCCGCGACAGCCAGATCGTGCTGATCTTGGCTGGCCGTCCTGAACGGGCGTTCGAGAAGTATCGGGACGACGTCTACTGCCTGTTCGACGAGATGGGTATTCGCTGGATCTACGCTGGTGATATTGTTCGGCCGATTCGGTCCGAAGCTGATGGGCTGCATGCGTTGTACCCAGACATGTATTCGATGGCTGACTTCGTCATCTACCCAACGCGATGGGAAGGATTCGGGAATCAGCTCATTGAAGCGTTCGCCGCTCGGCTCCCAACCATCGTGTTCGAGTACCCCGTCTACAAGGAGGATATTGGCCCGAAGGGCTTCCGCGTGGTCTCGTTGGCGGACAAGATCCTTCCGGAAACCGATAGGCGGGGGCTTGTCCAGATTCCGAACCAGGCCTTGACTCGGGCGGCGACTGAGGCAGTAGATCTGCTCTGTGACCCCGAGAAGTATCGAGCCACGGCGGATCACAATGCCCAGGTGGGTGGCCTCCACTTTGGATTCGCAGTGCTACACCAGCATCTCTCCGAATCCCTGCAATGGGCGAGGGGCGTTGTTGCATGAAGACCCTGCGGGGGGGCGCACTTCTCGGGACCCTCCGCAGGGGCCACACTACAGGGATGAAGTCGAAGGTCCATCCCACGTATAAGACGAAGTACCGCGTTGCGAACTGGCCAGCCTACAATCAGGCCCTTGTTCGACGCGGCGATGTGACGGTGTGGTTGTCCTCGGAGGCGATCGCTGCCTGGACGCCCCGCCGGAGCGGCCGGCGGGGTGGGCAGCGGCGCTACTCGGATCTCGCCATCGAGGCCGCCCTGACCCTGCGACTCCTCTACCATCTCCCGCTGCGCCAAGCCGAAGGGTTCCTGCACGCCCTGTTCGGGATGATGCGCCTCGACCTCTCCGCCCCCGACTATACGACGCTCTCCCGGCGCAGTCAGCATCTGAGGCGCCGTCTGCGACCGGTCCCGACCGACGAGGGCATCCATCTCGTGCTTGACAGCACAGGTCTGTCCATCGTCGGGGAGGGTGAGTGGGCTGCCGCGAAACACGGTGGCCGCGGCCGGCGTGGCTGGCGGAAACTCCACCTTGGCGTCGATCAGTCCGGCGGGATCCGTGTCCACACGTTGACCGAGGAGACGGGTGATGATGCGACCACCGCCCTCGATCTGCTCACCGCGGTCGAGGGCCCTCTCGTGCGCGTCACCGCTGACGCCGCCTATGACACGGTCGCCGTCTACGAAACGGCGGGGGCGCGGGGTGCGACGGTCGTCATCCCACCGGCCAGGACGGCGACCGTCTCTGGCCACGGCCCGCGGTCGCCCGCGCGGGATCGGACGATCACGTTGGTGAAGACGCTCGGCCGGCGCCGCTGGAAGCAGGCGTCAGGGTACCATCGTCAGGGCCGGGTGGAGAATGCGTTCTTCCGATACAAATCCATCATCGGAGATGGCCTTCGCGCCCGGAGCCCAGCCGGGCAGGGGAGTGAGGTCGTCCTTGGCTGTGAGATCTTGAATCGGATGACCGCCCTCGACCGACCAGAGTCATACCGCATCCGCAGGTGAGGATCCTGTCGGTGGGCCTCGTGCGGGCCAGTGACGATTCGTGCAACAACGCCCATTGATACGGTCAAGACGGAACGCTTCAGCGGCGTATGCCGCCGGTGATCTTGCCAATAAGGCGGCTTCTCCGGCATAAGGACAGCCTTGACAGAGTGTGCGGCATTGCCGCATACTCAAGACCAGTGCGAATCTTCGCCACTAGAACCTACGAGCGCGTTGTTCGCAAGCTCATGTCGGAAGCGGAGCGCCAGAACATGGAGGCGGCAATCGTTGCCGATCCTGGCAGAGCATCGTTGCTCCGTGGAACCGGAGGTATTCGCAAGTTACGGTGGAAAGGATCGGGACGGGGAAAGCGAGGTGGAATCCGAACGATTTACTTCCATCACGTAGGACCGGAGGCAATCTACATGTTGACAGCCTATGCGAAGGCCGACCGTGATGACCTGACTGCAGCAGACAGAAAAGCCCTGTCGCGGCTGGTGGCCGCGATCAAGAAAGAAGAGATACGCCGATGACGACGGAACGAACCAAGGTGGGTCAGGAGATCGAGGCGGCCTTGGGCGAGGTTCTTGCCCATGTGCGCGGCGAAGCAGATTTACCTTGCCGCATCGTCGACGATCCTGCGGCAGAGCATATTCTTGCAATACGGAAGCGCATGAAGTTGAGTCGCCAGAAATTTGCGGACCGATTCGGTCTCGAAGTGCGTGCCGTGCAGGAATGGGAACAGGGACGCCGTGTTCCAGATCGCGCCGCCCGCATCCTGCTGACCGTGATTGACCGTGACCCAGAGGCGGTTGTGCGGGTGCTCAGCGAGTAAGTGAGGCGTTGTTGCATGAAGACCCTGCGGGGGGGGCGCACTTCTCGGGACCCTCCGCAGGGGCCACACTACAGGGATGAAGTCGAAGGTCCATCCCACGTATAAGACGAAGTACCGCGTTGCGAACTGGCCGGCCTACAATCAGGCCCTTGTTCGACGCGGCGATGTGACGGTGTGGTTGTCCTCGGAGGCGATCGCTGCCTGGACGCCCCGCCGGAGCGGGGCGTTGTTGCATGAATACCCTGTGGGGGTGGGGTCGCGCGTCGTGGGCCGGCTGTGGCCCTGACGTGAGGCGGGGCGGGCAGACGCTGATCATGGGATATTCGGCCGATAAGAGCCCGCTACTCGGCCATTTAGCGGGCCCCCTCCGGCGGCTGGAGCCACTGGGAGCACAGCGTCAGGAGAAGTGCGGGCCAAACCGCCCCACCCCCACAGGGTATTCATGCAACAACGCCATGGTGTGACGTCGTGGAGCCACGCACGTTGCGTGAGTGCCGGATCGCGCTGGGTCAGTCGCAAGCGGCGTTCGCGGCGATGCTCAGTGCGTCTCCCGAGTCGTATCGGACGTGGGATGCCGGGCGGCGGGCAACGCCGCCCCAGATTCTGGCGCGAGCCAGGGCGCTGGCGACGCATCGCGATGATCACGCGCTCCTTCCGTTGCCCGTACTCGCGCTGCTCATCGGCGTCCACGTCAAGACGCTGCGGGCGGCGGCGCGGGACGGACGGCTGCCGGTGACCTATGACAACAAGACGACCTTTCGCCGCCTTCGGGCCCGCGCGACTCCCGCCGCGACCAGGGCGTTTCGGCGGTCGTACTATGGGCGGACGGTTCGGCCAGATGATCGTCGCGCACCATTGACCTGGGCTAGCGTTCCAGACGATTACGACGCGCAAATTCGCGCGGTTCGTCGCGCGTGCGGGTTGAGCCAGGCGCAATTGGCCACGCTGGTGGGCGCGGCGCACAAAGCCGTCGTCTACCAATGGGAGGCACGGAAACGCACGCCGTCGCCCTTGTTCTGGCAACGGCTCGCCGCGCTTCACCGGCGTCTGATGGAGCGACCGTAGGCGGGCACGCGCCGTTCACGCGCGTTTCATACCCGTGTGACGGTGGGGTCACAGCCAGATTAAACAGTCGTGTTGGTATGCGTCGACGCTGTAGGCTTGGAGGGATTCGCCGAGTCACGGCCAGCACGTCCCGATCGATCAACAGCGGTTACGCAGTCACCAGTGCATCATGAAATCCGCACCAAGCCATCCCTGCGTGCCAGGGTGCCCGTAGCCCGTAGACCGGGACTCAGGTCTTGCGTCCGACCAGGAGCGTGTGGGGGGGATCCTGCCAGAGACATTCCGCCTGGAATGTGGCGTCGCGCATTGCCGCGAGTTCGTCGTCGACTGGAAAGTAGGTGTCCTCCGCCGCCCATGCGTCGAAGTGTGCATAGGCCCGCTGTTCATCAATGCCGCATGACCCCAGATGGGTGACCCATCGACGGTACGTCTCCTCGCGCGCCACCGGATGCGCACTGATGGCCACGTCGGCGTTGACGAAGACGCCGCCGGGGCGGAGCGCCCGGTAAATGCGTGCATAGAGCGTGCGTTTGCGGGCCATGGTGGGCATGTGGTGCAGAGCCAGGGACGTGGCCACGGCGTCACACGGAGGGAGCGGTGCCTCGAACGACCCGCGGCGGACCCGCGCGCGGGTTCCAAATCGCGTGAGCCGGAGGCGCGCCTGGGCCAGCATCTCTGGATCAATGTCGAGGGCTTCAACGGCCCCGACGCGGTTATGTGCCAGCAGTGCTTCGGCTAAGGCACCCGTTCCCGTGCCGAGGTCCAGCACCAGGATTGGGCGGACACCGGCGATTTCGCTCGCGGCTCTGGTCAAGGCCTCTGCGTAGCCTGGAATGAACGTGCGGATGGCCGCATCGTACGCATCACTCTCCAGGCCTAGATGTTTGCGGACGACGTGGCTCATCCGTTGATCGTCGGTCGATAGATCATGGACGCTCACATGCAGCGCTTCAAGAGTGTGTACGTAGTCACCACCGTATCGTGAAACACGTCCTAATCGTCCCGCCCCCCCAGGAAGCCGGCTCGCATTAAGAAGTAGAGCAGGGTCAGGAGGGTACTTACCACGGCGGCCACGTAGGTGAGCGCGGCGGCGTTCAACACGCGGTCCATGCCCTCCCGCTCGCGCTCACTGACAATTCCGTACGCCACCACGAGTTTCTTGGCGCGGGCCGTGGCATCAAATTCCACGGGGAGCGTCACGACCTGGAAGAGGAGGACCGCGGAGAACAGGAGCGCGCCGATGCCCACCAGCGACTGCGACGCCATGAACAACCCAACCATCATCACGACGTAGCCGATCGACGAGCCGATGTTGGCCGTGGGCACGAGGGTGCTCCGCAGCCAGAGCGGGGCATAGTGGGCCGCATGCTGGATGGCGTGGCCCGCCTCGTGCGTCGCCACGCCAATGGCTGCAATCGAGGTGGAATCGTGCACGTCCTTCGACAGGGCCAAGCGGCGTGTCGCCGGGTTGTAATGGTCCGAGAGCAGGCCGTGTGACCGTCCGATGCCCACGTGGCGCAGCCCCGCGCGGTCGAGCATCAGGCGGGCGGCCTGGGCGCCGGTGAGCTGGCGCGCGCACGGCACCTTCGAGTAGGTGCGGAATGCCGACTTGGTGCGGAAGCTCGCCCAGAGCGACAGCCCCACTCCCGGCAGGATGAACAGCAGATACGTCGGATCGAAGAAGAACATCGCTCGAGGACTCCCTGTATGCGTGGGCCTGACCGGTGACGCCAGCCTCTCAATTATACGAGTCCGGCATCGTCGTTCCCCAAGCGGCCTGCCCGCGTGTCTTGTCACATCGGGGCCTCAGTCCCCTCGGGGCCGTTGTCGCGTCACAGTCGCAGGGGCGTGCCCATCAGGGCCCGCCGTCAGATGCGCGCAGAAACTCGACGGTGACTCGCACCGCTCCGGTGGGCTGCACGCTGTGCGAGAGTTCCGGCACGACGGTGCCGGGCCGGCGCCCTGTTGCGCGAGATACGCGACAAGCTGATCCCCGGCGTCGAACAGTTCCTGCTCGTGGATGATGCTCGTGTTCAGCATCTTGTGGCTCCTGTGGGTGGGCCTTGAGAAAACGATCGGCGTCCGGGTGACGCCCGCCGTCGAACAACTCAGGCAGGATGTCGCGGAACTCGGCATCGAGGCGTACCTCGAGTTCGTGCTCATACCGGAGCAGGAGGGAGAACGGCCACGCGCCGGCACGGGGACGTCCAAGCCGCCCGTCAGGCGGCGGTCTGCGAACGGACTGTGTTCAGGAGGAGTTCGCCCGCCGCCTGCCCAGATAGTCCGTGGTTTCACGCACGACGACGCCTGACAGCAGGACCAGCCCGATGAGATTCGGGAGTGCCATTGCCCCGTTGAACACATCCGCGACGGCCCAGACGGTCTCGAGGCTCGTGATGGCGCCGACAAACGTCGCGGCCACCCAGACCATACGATAGCGGCGGGTCAATCGCGTGCTGCCGACCAAATACTCGAGGGCCTTCTCCCCGTAGTAGCTCCAGCCAAGTATCGTCGAGAAGGCGAACAGCGCCAGGGCCAGCGCGACCAGCGAACCGCCCCACGTGCCCGGCATACCGGTGGAAAACGCCCGCGTCGTGAGGGCGGCGCCCGTGTCCCCTGACTGCCACGCGCCGGTGGCGATGATCGCGAAGCCGGTGATCGAGCACACGATGATCGTGTCAATAAAGGTCTGGGTCATGGACACGAGCCCCTGGGCGACCGGGTGGTGGGCCCGCGCCGCGGCCGCGGCGATCCCACCTGAGCCCAGGCCGCTCTCGTTGCTGAAGACACCACGGGCGATGCCGAATCGGATGCCTTGCGTCACGGTCGCTCCGGCAAACCCGCCCACCGCGGCGGTCGGCGAGAACGCGTCGCTGACGATGAGGAGCGCGATGTCTGGGAGCGCCCGCCAGTTGAGCGCGAGCACGATCAGTCCGCCGACCAGATAGAACACGATCATCGTGGGTACGATCACGCTCGCGGTTTTCGCAATCGACTGAATGCCGCCCAGCACGACGAGCGCCGTCGCCAGCGCGATCATGGCCCCCGAGACCACGACCGGCACGCCGAAGGTCGCGCGCAACGCGTCGGCCACGGAGTTCGCTTGCACCAGGTTCCCGATACCGAAGGCGGCCACGGCGGTCAAGCCGGCAAACACGATCCCCAGCCAACGCCAGCCGAGGCCCCGCTCGATGTAGTACATGGGCCCCCCCGCCATGGCGTGGCGATCGTCGGTGACGCGGTATTTCACGGCCAGCACCGCTTCCGCGAACTTGGTGGCCATGCCGACCAACCCGGTCATCCACATCCAGAAGAGGGCGCCGGGGCCGCCGGCCGCGATGGCGGTGGCGACGCCCGCGATGTTGCCGGTGCCGACAGTCGCCGCCAAGGCCGTCATGAGCGCCTGATAGTGGGAGACGTCCCCCGTGCCTGCAGTCTCGTCGCGGACGACCAGCGCGAGTCGCAGACTTGGTACGAGCCTCGTGAACTGCAGACCCCGGAGGCGGAGCGTGAGGAAGACGCCCGTGCCGACGAGCAGCGCGAGCATCGGTGGGCCCCACACGACGTCGGAAAGCGTGGTGAGGATCGTCTCGAGCGGCATCGGTCATCGTAGCCTCAACAGGCTGGAATCGTCATCAAGAGTTGGCCGCCTGCGTACACGATCCCGGCGCGCCCGAGCTTGGCGTTGTTGCACGAATCGTCACTGACCTGCCAACCGACAGGACCTCACCTGCCGATACGTATGACACTGGTCGGCCGAGGGCGGTCATCCGATTGAGGATCTCACAGCCGAGGACAACCTCACTCCCCTGTCCGGCTGGGCGTTGTTGCACGAATCGTAACTGGCCCGCACGATGCCAACCGACAGGACCATCCACTTGAACACCGAGGACTTCTACCTCGGGCCGCTAAACGAGTGTCTTGACATATAGGGGCGTCAGTTATTTCCAGAAAAGTGCGGACAAAGCCGCCCCACCCGCAACGGATCTTCATGCAACAACGCCCCTGATCCGCCGATCCGCGCGGACCCGGTCGATCGTGTCCCACCGATCGCCTCGGCTGCCCGTCGCGGCGTTGTTGCACGAATCCTCACTGGCCCGCACGATGCCAACCGACAGGATTCTCACCTGCCGATGCGATACGACACTGGTCGGCCGAGGGCGGTCATCCGATTGAGGATTTCGCAGCCGAGGACCACCTCACTCCCCTGCCCGGCTGGGCTCCGGGCGCGAAGGCCATCGCCGATGATGGATTTGTATCGGAAGAACGCATTCTCCACCCAGCCCTGACGATGGTACCCTGACGCCTTCTTCCAGCGGCGCCGGCCGAGCGTCTTCACCAACGTGATCGTCCGATCCCGCGCGGGCGACTGCGGGCCGTGGCCAGAGACGGTCGCCCGAAGACGTTGGTGGGGCGGATCCTCCCGATCTCACACCCCATTGCCGAGGCCCTCGCGCGACGGCAGGCACGCCGCGACCCCGACAGCCCGCTGGTCTTCCACCGTCTCCATCAAAATGCATGCAAATTATTGTTTATAAACTGCTTACTGGTATATTGCACACCACTATTCCCCGGCGTTGTTGCATGAAGACCCTGCGGGGGGGCGCACTTCTCGTGACACTCCGCAGGAGCCACACTACAGGGATGAAGTCGAAGGTCCATCCCACGTATAAGGCGAAGTACCGCGTTGCGAACTGGCCGGCCTACAATCAGGCCCTTGTTCGACGCGGCGATGTGACGGTGTGGTTGTCCTCGGAGGCGATCGCTGCCTGGACGCCCCGCCGGAGCGGCCGGCGGGGTGGGCAGCGGCGCTACTCGGATCTCGCCATCGAGGCCGCCCTGACCCTGCGACTCCTCTACCATCTCCCGCTGCGTCAGGCCGAAGGGTTCTTGCACGCCCTGTTCGGGATGATGCGCCTCGACCTCTCCGCCCCCGACTATACGACGCTCTCCCGGCGCAGTCAGCATCTGCGGCGCCGTCTGCGACCGGTCCCGACCGACGAGGGCCTCCATCTGGTGCTTGACAGCACAGGTCTGTCCATCGTCGGGGAGGGTGAGTGGGCTGCCGCGAAACACGGTGGCCGCGGCAGGCGTGGCTGGCGGAAGCTCCACCTTGGCGTCGATCAGTCAGGCGTGATCCGTGTCCACACGTTGACCGAGGAGACGGGTGATGATGCGACCACCGCCCTCGATCTGCTCACTGCGGTCGAGGGCTCTCTCGTGCGCGTCACTGCTGACGCCGCCTATGACACGGTCGCCGTCTACGAAACCGCGGGGGCGCGTGGGGCGACAGTCGTCATCCCACCGGCCAGGACGGCGAACGTCTCTGGGCACGGCCCGCGGTCGCCCGCGCGGGATCGGACGATCACGTTGGTGAAGCAGCTCGGCCGGCGCCAGTGGAAGAAGGCGTCAGGGTACCATCGTCAGGGCCGGGTGGAGAACACGTTCTTCCGCTACAAGTCCATCATCGGCGATGGCCTTCGCGCCCGGAGCCCAGCTGGGCAGGGGAGTGAGGTCGTCCTCGGCTGTGAGATCCTCAATCGGATGACCGCCCTCGGCCGACCAGTGTCATATCGCATCGGCAGGTGAGGATCCCGTCGGTGGGTATCGTGCGGGCCAGTCACGATTCGTGCAACAACACCCTTCGCCGCCACCTCGGCCGCCTTCATCCCGGCATCGCTGTCGAGTAGCGCCCGCTCTCGCAGATCCATCGAATAGGCACGCATCGGGCCTCCTGCATCGGTGCGCGCAGAAGTACCACGACCGCCCCAGGTAGCACAAGGCCTATTTGAAAAGCGCTTTAGGCCTCCTCGGCAACCTCCTGTCCGCGCGCGGCCCTTGCCGCGGCGATGATCTTGGCCTGCTGGACGTGGGGCACTTCCTCGTAGTGCGAGTACTCCATGTGATAGGAACCCCGCCCGCCGGTCGCCGATGTCAGGTGCTGTTCGTAGGTCAGCATCTCGGCCATCGGCACTTGGGCGCGGATGACGGTCGTCGTGCCCCGCGTATCCATGCCGGCGATGCGGCCGCGCCGGCTGTTGAGATCGCCCATCAGGTCGCCGGCGAAGTCGCTCGGGGCGTACACTTCCACGTGCATGACGGGCTCGAGAATCGTGGGCCGGGCTCGCGTCATCGCGTCCTTGAACGCCAACGCCCCCGCCATCTTGAAGGCAAGCTCGTTCGAGTCGACCGCGTGGAAGGACCCGTCAAAAACGGTCGCCTTGAAGTCCACCATCGGGAAGCCCGCCAGGAACCCACGTCCGCGGGCGTCCTGGATGCCTTTTTCGACGGCCGGCACGTACTGCCTCGGAATGGAGCCTCCGAAAATGTCGTTCTCGAACTGGAAGTCGCTGCCGCGCGGCAGCGGCTCGACGCGAATCTTGCAGTCGCCGAACTGGCCGTGGCCGCCTGTCTGCTTCTTGTGCCGGCCGTGTGCCTCTGTCGCAGCGGTGATCGTCTCGCGGTAGGGAATCCGCGGCGGCTTCAAATTTACTTCCACGCCGAACCGCCGCTTCAGCTTGGCCACCGTGACTTCGATGTGCAGCTGACCCTGCCCTGCGAGCAGAAGTTCATGGGTCTGCGGGTCGCGCATGTAGGCGATGCTGGGATCCTCCTCCCGGAGGCGTTGCATCGACGTGCTGATCTTGTCCTCGTCACCGCGGGTCTTCGGCTCGATAGCGTAGGCCAGCACCGGCTCAGGAAACTTGGTCCCGCTGAACGTCACCGTGGCCGTCTTTTCGGCCAGCATGTCATTCGTGTGCGTGTCTTTCAGCTTGGCCACGGCTCCCAGGTCGCCGGCCCTCAGCTCGGAGACGTGGGTCTGGGTCTTCCCTTGCAACGCCATCAGGTGGCCCAGCCGCTCGGACGAGTTCCGCGTGAAGTTATGGACGGTAGTATCCGACTTGAGTGTCCCGGAGACCGTCCGTAGCATCGTGATGCGCCCGGCGAACGGATCCGCAATGGTCTTCCAGACAAACGCCATGGGCGGCGCCGAGTCGGATGCCTTGACCGTCGTCTCCGTGCCGTCCTTCGACACGGCGGAAAAGTCGCGCTCCGTCGGCGCAGGCACGTAGCTCACGAGGGCGTCGAGCAGCGGCGGGATCCCGGCGACGCGCAGCCCCGACGCGCAGACCAGCGGAAACAGACGGCCCTCGACGGTGGCGACCCGCAGGCCCGAGACGAGCTGCTCCTGCGTCAGCGTCCCCTCCGAAAAGAACGCCTCCATGAGGCTTTCGTCCGCCTCGGCCACCATTTCGATGAGCTGCTCGCGCGCCTGCGTTGCTTGATCGGCGAGCGCCGCCGGCACGTCCGCCTCGGTCATCTTCCCGCTGCCGTCTGCGGCAAACGTGAGCGCTTTCATGCGGACGAGGTCCACGACGCCCGTCCAGCCCTTCCCCTCGCCGATGGGAAGCTGGATCGGCACGATCTCCCGGGCGCAGTCGCGCCGCAACGACTCAAGCGTCCGCTCGAGGCTCGCGCGGTCGCGGTCGAGACGGTTCAGGACGACGACGCGCGGGAGATTGAGGGTGGCGGCCTCGGACCAGAGCTTCTCGGTCTGCACTTCGACGCCTGCCACGGCATCCACGACAACCAGCGCGCCTTCGACCACGCGCAGCGCCGAGCGCGCGTCGGTCAGGAAGTTGGCAACTCCGGGGGTGTCGATGATGTTGATCTTGGTCTTCTGCCACTCGGCGTGAGCCAGGCTGGCCGCGAGGGTGTGCTTGCGCGCGATGGCTTCCTCGTCGAAATCGGTCACCGTGGAGCCGTCGTCGACCTTGCCAAGGCGGGTGACCGCCCCTGCAGTAAACAGCATGGCGGAGACCAGTTGGGTCTTGCCGCATCCGCTGTGACCGACCAGCGCCACGTTGCGGATGCTTGCGGCGTCATACACCTTCATACAGGGGCGACCTTCCTGACCAGATGACCGGCAAGTCCCTAGAGCGGGCTGAAACGCGCTCGGGGATCGGATCATAGTCACCGCGATGCGCGGCTGCAAGGCACGCCTGCCGTCCTTCGTACTGCGCACGGCTGAGCCGTTCCAGCTGCGTTTTCATATATACAGTTATGTACGTTGTCGTCATACATACGACAAATATGTCTGCTCCTACCGCATCCGCTGGTCGCACCCCGAAGTGGCCGCTCCCCGGCTCGCGGCCCCCTGGACTTGATGGGCCTTGTGCATTCGACCGAGTGAGACATTAATGTTTTTTTATGGATTAGGTTAAACAATATTGTTGGTTGTGTCCCTAGCGTGGACAGGGGCTGGATCGCGTATTTGTCCTTTAAAAATGGCCTGATCCGCGTTGTACGGTCACCTCAGCGGCTGGCGTCCATCTTGCTCAGCAGTGGCTGACGGCCGGAGGCAGGGGTCTGGCAAATGCCGTCAGGGGCCGTCACGGTTTGACCGGGACGGTATCGCGGCGGTGCCTCGAAGGCGGCCGCACATTCACCGTCAAGGGGAGGGGACTTCATGGTTTCGATTCGTGCGGCGCGGAACAGACGGGCAGGTGGCCTGCTGTGCGTGAGTCTGGCGCGCAGCGTGGCCGCGGTGGTGTTGTTCGTCCTCCTCGGTCTTCCCGCCGGCGCGGCGGCGCAGGATCAAGCGGGCGATCCCGCGCCCGTCGCGCCTGAGGCGGCGGCTCCGCCCGCTGCGCCCGAGGTGGCCCCGCCCGTCGAGGAGCCGGAAGCAGAGCCTGACGAGACCCGTGCCGGCTACGACGAACTCCTGGCCGGGCAGGGCGAGTACGCCTACGCGTTCGACTTTTTCAGCGTCAGCATGCTGTGGACCGTGATCGCCGCGGCGCTCGTCTTCATCATGCACCTGGGATTCGCCTCGGTGGAGTCCGGGCTGACGCAGTCGAAGAACACGGTGAACATCCTCTTCAAGAACATGTTCATCATCTGCATCGGGCTGCTGACCTACGCGGTCTGGGGATTTACAAGCCACTATCCGGGTGACTTCAACGGCTTCTTTGCCATGGGTTCGCCGATCGGAGACCTCAACGCGGATGGCGGCGGCACCTTCGGCTACGGCGGAGTGGGGCTGGCGATGACCGGCTACGGCGACTTCATCTTCCAGGCCATGTTCGCCGCCACGGCGGCCACGATCGTCTCGGGAGCGGTTGCCGAGCGGGTGAAGCTGCTGCCGTTCCTCATCTTCGCCACGCTGCTGGTGGGCATCGCCTATCCGTGGGTGGGCTCGTGGCACTGGGGCGGCGGCTGGATGGGCGCGCTCAACGGCGGCAACGGCTTCAAGGACTTCGCCGGTTCCGCGGTCGTCCATGCCTTTGGCGGGTTCGCGGCGCTTGCCTGCGTCATCCTGCTCGGCCCGCGCAGGGGCAAGTACGTCAACGGGGAGGTCCGGCCGATTCAGGGGCACAACATGGCGCTTGCCACGATCGGTGTGTTTCTGCTCTGGTTCGGCTGGTACGGATTCAACGGCGGATCGGTGCTGTCGGCCGATCCCGGGCCGCTCGGCCTGGTGTTCACCACGACGTCGCTGGCGGCGGCGGCTGGAGGCGTCAGCGCCGCCGTCGTGTCGTGGATCTTCCTGAAGAAGCCCGACCTGTCCATGGGGTTGAACGGTATTCTCGGCGGGCTGGTCGGCATCACGGCCAACGCGGACATCGTGAGCGCCATGGGCGCGATCGTGATCGGCCTCGTCGCGGGCGGCGTGGTCTTCGCCGCGGTGCTCTTCTTCGACAGGATCAAGATCGACGACCCCGTGGGGGCCATCTCGGTCCACGGCGTCTGCGGCATCTGGGGCATTCTCGCCTGCGCGCTGTTCGACGTCACCGGCTCGGGCTACACGGTGTTCGGCCAGCTCCTCGGCGTGATTGCGGTCGGCGGCACGGCCTTCCTGTTCTCGCTCGTTGTCTTCGGCATTCTCAAGGCCGCGATGGGCGTCCGGGTCAGCGAAGAAGAGGAGGCCGAGGGTCTTGACCTTGGGGAGCACGCGATGCAGGCGTACCCCCACTTCCAGTCCGCACGAAACTGACGTGGTTCATGGCTCGAGTAGAAAGTGGGCGGCGTGCGAGCGCGCCGCCTATCCCAATAACACGAGTATCGGTGTTTGATAGCCGGATACGGAGGATGAGGATGTCGTTGATGCGAACGTTAGGTCGGGTTGGAATCGGTATGGCTACGATCATGCTCGTACTGCTTGTGCCCCTCGGAGCCAGCGCCCAGGAGGCCGAGGTGTCTGCTAATGCGGGCTGGGTGAGCCAGTACTTCTATCGCGGGATCCTGCAGAAGACGTCGTCCGCGAGCGCAGGTGTGGACGTGGGCCTCGGCCCCGTGGGTCTTGGTGCGTGGGCCGCGGACGTCGGAGACGGCGCCGAGGTCGACCTCTACGGCAGTGTCGGAGTCGACGTGGGAGAGGGGAGCCTGAGCGTGGGAGGGACCGCCTACCTGTACACGGGTCAGTTCGACGACACTTATCTCGAGGCCAATTTCGGCGCGGGATACGGACCCCTGAGCGTGGAGTTCTCGATCGGGCAGTACGAAAACTTCGGTGCCGGCACCCAGGACTATTGGTTCGCCGGGGTCACGGCGGAGCACGAGGGATTCTTTGCCACGGTCGGGGGGTTCGGAGATGACTTCACCGGAAACTATGGGGAGGTCGGGTACGGCTTCTCGGCTGCGGAGCTCGACTGGACAATCTCGGGGATCGTGAACGACAAGGATCTCTCCGGACTGGCAGACGAAGACGGGGATCCGACGGCGGGGGTCACCCTGGTGTTCGGTGTGAGCAAGGAGTTTTCGTTCTAGAGCGTTTTCCCGTTCAGGGCGCATGACGAAGTGGTCGGCCGGGGCTGTTCCGTGGGCCCCGACGCACCCCAGAACGCGCGGGCGGCTCGTTCGCGACCGCCCGTGCCCCCTTGATAAACGCTTGACACCTGCAGCGGCAACCGGAGATGTTTGCCCCATGTCGATGACGCAACCGGGCGCCGGCTCCACGATCAGGGCGGCGCTCGGCGCTGCTCGGGACGAGTTGCGCGCCGATACCGAGCGTGGCGCAGGAGGTCGAGCTGCGCTCGAGCGTCACGCCGACCGCGTGGACGCGTTGCTGCGGGAGCTCTTTTCCGATGCTGGTGTTCCGGACCGGCCGGTCGCGATCATCGCACTCGGCGGATACGGCCGCCGGCACCTGAGCCTCTATTCGGACATCGATCTGCTCGTCCTGTTCGGCGGGCGTATCGGACGGTCAGGCGAGCGATTCCTGCGCGCGTTCCTCAACCCGCTGTGGGATCTCGACATCGTGGTTGGCCACCAGGTTCGCGAGATCGATGAGTTCGCCGAGCTCGAAATAGACAACCCCGAGTTCCTGCTCGCGCTACTGGACGCCCGGCTGGTGGCTGGCACCGCCACACTATTCGAGCGACTCGGGACGGTGTTCCATCAGGCGAGCACGCATGCCTACATCCAGCGGTCGCTGTTGCAGTTGATCGAGGAGCGGCACGTCAAGTTCAACGACACGCTCTACCAGCTCGAGCCGGACGTGAAGGAATCGCCGGGCGCGCTGCGCGATCTGATGGCCGCCCGCACGCTTGCCAGGCTCACCGACCCGCTTCTATTGCGGCGCGTCCCGGCAGACCCGGATCGGCTCGAGGAGGCGGAGGACTTCCTGTTGCGCGTGCGATCGATCCTCCACCTCGAATGCGGCCGCAATCAGAATGCTCTCAGCCACGAGCTGCAGGAACGCACGGCTGACCTGCTCGGCTATCCGGGTGCGGAACCGCGGCAGCAAGTCGAGCGCCTCATGAGCGACTACTTCCGGCACGCGCGCACGGTCAGCCGCTTGTTGGAATGGGCGCGGCGGACCGCGCCGGTGCCGGTCGGCCCGAATCTGGGCCTGTCGCGCGACGGCATCCGGTTTCTGGATCCGGTCGAGGCCGGGCGCAGCCCGGCGTCGTGGATCGGGGCGTTTCAGGCCGCGATCGACGCAGACACCGAGGTGACCGAGGAGGCGCTGTCGTGCATCGAGCAGCACGTCGGCAGTTTCAGCCCGGAGGAGTTCATCCCCGAGCCGCAGGACCGCGCGGCGGTGCTTCGACTGCTGAGGCCACGTCCCCGCCTCTACGCGGCGTTGTCGCAGATGCACGACTGCGGCCTGCTCGGGAGGCTGTTCCCAGAGTTCCAGGCCATCTCGTGGCGGGTCGTGCGCGACTTCTACCACAAGTACACGGTGGACGAGCACACGCTCCTGGCCATCCGTAACTTCGAGCGGCTCACCAGCACAGACGAGCCGTACCGGCAGCGGTTCAGGGCGGTCGCCGACGGTGTTCCGTCGCTCGAGCTGCTGGTGCTCTCGCTGCTGTTCCATGACGTGGGCAAGTGGCGCGACGACGAGCACGCGCCGGAGAGCGGGCACATGGCGGTCGATGTGCTCGATCGGCTCCAGGTGACCGAGGAGGCCCGCGCCACCGTCCTCTTCCTCATTGGGAACCACCTCCGGATGTCATTGGCCGCCTTTCGGCGTGACACGGAGGATCCGGAGATCGTGAAAGAGTTTGCGGGACTTGTCGGGACGGAGGATCGCCTGAAGATGCTGTGCCTCATGACGCTTGCCGACGTCGAAGCTGTCAGCCCGGACACGCTGACGCCCTGGAAAGAGGAGCTGATCTGGCGTCTCTATGTCGACACCTACAACCATCTCACACAGCGGTACGGCGACGAGTTGATCGAAAGGAACCAGGCGGGCCTCGTCGAGCTCTTGTCGGGGCGGCCGGAGGACCTGCCGGAAGCGGAGATCACGCGGTTCGTTGAAGGGCTGCCGCAGCGGTATCTCCAACTCTTCCCTCGCGAGGCGGTCTATCGGCACGTGCGGCTGGCGCGTGATATCCACCCGGACGAGGTGCACGTGTCGCTGGAATCCTCCGACTCGGCGTGGACGCTCGCCGTGGTCACGCTCGACAAGCCGCACCTCTTCTCCAACATCTGCGGCGTGCTCTCGTCGTTTGGGATGAACATCCTGCGCGGGAACGCGCTGACGAACCCAAACGGCCTGGTCCTGGACGTCTTTCAGTTCACGGACGACGAGCGGTTCCTGGCGCTCAATCCAGGAGCGAGCGCCCAGGTGCAGCAGGTTCTCCAGGAGGTCGTGTCTGGACGTTCCGATGTCGCGTCGCTGCTTCGCGGGCGCGAGCAGAGCGTGATGCAGTGGCGGGGGATGGCGCGTGTCGCGCCGGTGGTGCGCGCCGACAACGCGGCGTCCGGGCGATTCACGATCCTCGATATCGTCGCCGGCAACGCACTCGGGTTGCTGTACCGGATCAGCCGGGTCATCTCCGAGCATGGCTGCGAGGTGGACCTCGTCCTGATGTCCACGGAAGGAGAGCGGGCGATCGACGTGTTTCATATCACGAAGGCAGGGGCCAAACTCACCGAGGCGGAGCAGCGCGGGCTGACCTCCGCCCTGCAGGACACACTGGAGGGAACGCAATGAAGTTGATCAAGAGCATCATCCGCCCGAACAAGGTGGACGACGTCAAAGACGCGCTGGCCAAGCTGAGCATTTCTGGCATGACGGTGACCGAAGTGCGCGGCCACGGCAAGCAGAAGGGCCACACCGCGATCTACCGCGGCAAGGAATACAACGTCAGCCTGCTGCCGAAGATGGAGGTCGAAGTCGTTGTACCGGATTCGAGTGCGGACGAAGCCATCAAGGCAATCGTCGGAGCTGCCCGGACCGGAGAAATTGGCGATGGGCGCGTGTTCGTGTTTCCCGTGCTGGAGAGCCATCGCATCCGTACCGGTGAGAAGGAATCGTAACGATTGCCCTGGGTCGGCGGGCCCTGTCGGGACCGTCCGAGCCCGTCCAGGCCGCTACGCGCGCGCGCTCGACAGTCGGCACCGTGTAATATACGCGGGGTCATTTCAGCACAATGCGCCAGGCACGGGCAGAACATCGCGCGGGCGTGGCCGGTGAAGGCAACGTCATTTACGGAGGTGAGCGATGAATCAGGCTGACACAGCATGGATGTTGATCGCGACAGCGCTTGTGCTGCTCATGACCCCGGGGCTGGCCTTCTTCTACGGCGGGCTGGTCCGTTCGAAGAATGCCCTCAATACCCTGATGATGTGTTTCATCTCCCTGGGATTCGTGGGCGTGCTCTGGGCCCTCTTCGGCTACTCGCTGGCCTTTAGCGAGGGCAACAACTGGGTCGGTGACCTGTCGAACGCCTTCTTGGCGGGCGTCGGGCTGGAACCGAGCGGCACGATCCCGCACATGCTCTTCATGGCCTTCCAGGGGACCTTCTGCATCATCACGGCCGCGCTGATCTCGGGTGCGATTGTGGAGCGCATGCGGTTTTCGGCCTACGTGACGTTCATCTCGCTCTGGGCGCTCGTCGTGTACGCGCCGGTTGCCCACTGGGTGTGGGGCGGCGGGTGGCTGGGGGAGATGGGGGCGCTCGATTTCGCCGGTGGTACCGTCGTGCACGTCAACGCGGGCGTCGCGGCGCTGGTGGCGGCATTCGTAGTCGGCAGGCGCCAGGGATACCCTTCGTCGTCCCTGCTTCCGCACAACGTCCCGTTCGTGCTGCTGGGCGCCGCCCTGCTGTGGTTCGGCTGGTTCGGGTTCAACGCCGGGAGCGCCTTGGCCGCCGATGGCATCGCCAGTCTCGCGTTCGTGACGACGATGCTGGCCCCGGCGGCGACGCTTGTCGTCTGGAGCTTTCTCGATATGTTCCGTTCAGGCAAGTCGACGGCTGTGGGCTGTGCCACGGCGATCGTCGTCGGCCTCGTCGCCGTGACGCCCGCCGCCGGATTCATCAGCCCGATGAGCGCGATCCTCCTGGGAGGGATTGCGGCGGTGCCGAGCTATCTCGTCATGATGGTCCGTGCCAGGACCGGATTGGATGACTCCCTGGACGTCGTGGCGGCGCACGGTGTGGGCGGCGCGACCGGCGCGCTGCTGACGGGCGTGTTCGCGCAGCAGAGCTTTAACGGCAGCGTGGACGGCTTGCTCTTCGGTAATCCAGGCCAGGTCGGTATACAGGCGATCGCCGTCGCCGCCGTGATCGTCTACAGTGGCGTTATGACCTTCATCCTGCTGAAGGTGATCGGCGTCGTGATTCCGCTGCGCGCGAGCGACTCCGATGAAAGCACCGGCCTCGATATCACTCAGCACGGCGAAGAAGCGTATCTGCACGCCGGAGGGACGTCGACGCGCGGCCAGATGGGATGACGTTGGCGATGCTGCCATTGGAGGGAACGCAATGAAGCTGATCAAGAGCATCATCCGCCCGAACAAGGTGGACGACGTCAAGGACGCGCTGGCCAAGCTGAATATCTCCGGCATGACGGTGACCGAAGTGCGCGGCCACGGCAAGCAGAAGGGGCACACGGCGATCTACCGCGGCAAGGAATACAACGTCAGCCTGCTGCCGAAGATGGAGATCGAAGTCGTCGTGGAGGATTCCGCTGCCAGTGAGGCCATCAAGGCCATCGTGGAGGCGGCGCGGACGGGCGAGATCGGCGACGGGCGGGTCTTCGTGCTGCCCGTGCTCGAAAGCCACCGCATCCGGACGGGGGAGCAGGAAAGCTAGCGAGTGTGGAGCCGAGCCTATTCGTGCCGCAGCGCCTCGATCGGGTCGAGGCGCGCGGCGCGAAACGCCGGCACCATCCCGAAGAAAATTCCGACGGCGGCGGAGAATCCCAGGCCCAGCGCGAACGACCACCAGGGGAGCGACACCGGAAAGCCGGTCGCGAGGCTGACGATCACGCCGATTGCGCTCCCAAGCGCGATGCCGAGGACGCCGCCGAGCGACGTCAGCGCCACGGCCTCGGCCAGAAACTGCAGGAGGATTTCTCTTCTTCGCGCACCGAGGGCCTTCCGCAGGCCGATCTCGCGCGTACGCTCGGTCACCGAGATTGTCATGATCGCCATCACGCCGATCCCGCCGACCATCAAGGCGATCGATGAAATTGCAATCAGCGCCAGCAATGTCGCCTGACTGAACTGATCCCACACGTCCAGCGCCGCATCCTGCGTCACCAGATCGAAATCGTTGGGTTCATCCAGCGTGAGGCTGTGGCGGATGCGCATGATCTCCTCGACTTCCGTCAGGAGCGACTGCCGGGCTCCGTCAACACGCGGCGCCACCGCGATCAGCACGCTCTGGTGCGTCTCGCCGCCCCGGGTGAAGATCTGGATGCCAAACTGTTTGCGATAGGTCGTCTGAGGGATGACGACGAAATCATCCTGGCCGAGGTCGAAGCCCCCGGCTGACGGCCGTTGGCCGACAACCCCGACGACGGTGTACTCCACGGGGCCGATTCGAACTTTCTTGCCGACGGGATCGATGGCGGCCTGGTTAAAGAGCGCCTGAAACGGGGTCTGCCCGAGCACGACGACGTTACGCCGCCGCGATACTTCGCTCTCGGTGAAGAAGCGGCCCGCCTGGAGTTCGAGAAAGTTGATGCTGGCGAAGTGCTCCGTCGCGCCGAGCACGGCGAGGAGCTTCGTCCTGTCGTCCCGATAGAACACGCGAGTCTGGGTCGGCGGCCCCCCCGCACCGAGCCAGATGTCGACGAGTCCGGCCGATGGCGCCAGCTTCTCGATGGCCGTGGCGTCGTCCACGGTCAGATTAGGCCGGCGAAGCAGATCGGCGAACGCGTTGCCGGCCGCAAAGCTGAGGCCGCTGAACTTCGCCACGAAGATGGTGTTCGGACCGAGTTCCCGGATGCTGTCGCGCAGCGACTGATCGAAGCCACGGATGAGTGATGTCATCCCGACGATGGCGGTGATGCCGATGACCACGCCCAGGATCGTCAAGGCCGACCGCAGCCTGTTGGCGCGCAGCGAGTCGAACGCCAGGAGCACGACTTCACGCAGCAGCGCGGTTCTCATTCCCTTCCAAGCGCCTCGATCGGATCGAGTCGGGCGGCGCGCGACGCGGGATACGCGCCGAAAAAGAGACCTACCGCGGCCGTAATGCCGATCCCGAGGGCCACCGACCATGGCTCGAGTTGCGCCGGCAGCGGCGTCGCGGCGGCGATCGCCAGGGCCGCCAGGAACCCCAGCAGGATGCCGGCCAGTCCGCCGACGGTGGACAGCGTGACCGATTCGGTGAGCACCTGCGACATGATGTCCCTTCGGCGGGCTCCGACCGCCTTGCGCAGGCCAATCTCCCGCGTCCGGTCGCTCACCACCATCAGCATGATGTTCATGATGACAATGCCGCCGACCAGCAGTGACAGGGCCACCACTCCGACGAGGACGGCGAAGATGCCGGTCGTGGCCTGGCGATAGATGCCAAGCAGGGTTTCGGACGTGAAGATGCCGAAGTTATCTACTTCGCTCGGGCTCAATCGCCTCGCCACGCGCAGCGCGACCGTGGCATCGTCCATGGCCAGCGGAAGGAGGGCCGGTGTTGCAGGCTTCACCATCAGCGAGAGCGATTGGCGCGCGCCGAACAGCTTCATGTGGCTTCCGATGGGTATCACCGCGAAACCATCCATGGAGCCACCGAGCATGCCGCCTTTTCTTTCGCTGACGCCGACCACGCGGAAATGTACGCCCCGGATCTCGATGATTCCGTCAAGCGGGTTTACTTCGCCGAACAGCTGCTCGGCGACGTCCCATCCGAGCAGCACAACTGGGCGGTTCCGCTCGACTTCGGTCGCGCTCATCATGCGGCCGCGCTCGGCGTCGAACGTGGCGAAGTCGAGGTAGTCGCTCGTCACACCCTGGATCTGCACGTTCGCCAGTACTTCACCGCGGTAGGTGACGGTTCCGCGGCGCTGGGCCTGTGCCACCACCGAGGCGATCGTCGGACTGAACCTCCGGATCGCGTCCGCCTCGGCCAGCGTCACCAGCGGATTGTTCCGGGTCTGCTCCTCGTCGTCCGCCGTACGGACTGGCGGGCGCCGCTGGATCGTGAACGAATCGGCTCCGACATCGGTGACGATCACCCGCGAGACCATCGCGTTCATGCCCTGGATCAGAGACACGACCGTGACGATCGACGTCACCGCCACGATGTTGCCGAGGACGGTCATGAAGGATCGCAGCTTGTTGGCCCAGATGGACTCCAGCGCGATCGCGATCGATTCCAGAATCTGTTGCATCGCGGTGACGGCGCGTCAGGGCCTCTCGGGCGCTTCCTGGAGTGCCACGGGCGATCCGTCGGCCAACTCGCGCACCGACGCGAAGGGGCCCGTGATGACCCGATCCGTTTCGGTGACGCCTGACACCACTTCGAAGTAGCGCTCGCCGGCGATGCCAAGCGTGATCGGCACGAAGACTGCGCGGTCGTCGCGGAGGACGAACACGCCTTCAGTTTCCACCCGCGTGTGACCGGGCGGCGGCTCGGGCACGGCCATGATCGGTTCGTCGGCGGATCGTTGGAACAGCCGGAACCGGCTCGGTCTTGGCGGCGGCGGCTCGTGCACCAGCGTGCCCGCCTGGTCGTACAGCATTTCGCGCACGGTGACCGCCTGGATAGGCACCGACACCACGTTCTGGCGCGTCGCCGTGGTGATTTCCGCCGTACACGTGAATCCCGGGCGCACCCCGGGCACTTCCTCGTCCAAGGTGATAACGACTCTGAAGTTGGTCGCCTGCGGCGTACCGATCCCCCCGGCGCCCGTCTGAATCGGGCTGTTTCCGATCTCGGTGACGTGACCGCGAAACGTCCGGTTGGGCACGGCGTCGATCGTCACCTGTGCCTCCTGGTCGAGCGTCACGGCCGGAATATCCGTTTCGTCGACCTCGAGCTCGCTCTCGATGACCGACATGTCGGCGATGGTGAGCAGGACCGTTCCGGCGTTGTTCATCGTGCCGACCATGACGTTCTCGCCTTCCTCGATATTCCGGCGCGTGATCATGCCGTCCATGGGCGACGAGATGACCACCTGGCTCATGTTGTAACGGGTCGTTGTCAGGCTGGCCTGCTCCTGCTTGATTTGCTCCTCGCGGGTCTGGATCTCCTGTTCGCGGGCTTGCAGCTCGGCCTCGCGCACGGTGACCTCGTTCTGCGCGCGCTCGAGCGACTCGCGCGTCGTCAGTCCTTCCGTCCACAGCTCGTCTTGCCGCCCGAGGTTCTGGCGCGCGAGGTCAAGGGTCGCGCGCGCCTGCTCGACGGCCGTCCGTGTCTGCAGTAGTGAAGACCGCGCGGCGGCCACGCTTGCCTCGCCTCGTTGCAGTTCGCCCTCGAGCGAGCGCGGATCGATTTCGAGAAGGAACTGGCCGGTCCGAACGAGCTCGCCTTCCTGCACGGCCAGCCTGGTGACGCGCCCCATGGTGTTGGCGGAGACGTTGACCTGCCGCTTGGGTTGGATCTTGCCCGACGCCGAGACGAGGGCGTCGAGATCGCGTCTCCGCAGCGTCTCCGCCGCGATGGTGGGAAGATCCGGATTCCACCACCAGAAGGCGGCACCGGCGCCGGCGCCGGCGACGGCGGCAAGGACCGCCCCTGTGATCACGCCCCGCGTTGTTCTCGTCACGCTGTGCCTCCGACCAGGGCCATGACGATCGTCACGACCGCGGACAGTGTGACATATACCCCCGCGAACTCGCACGCCAGGCGCCGCGTTGTCGGACGGTAAAGACGCGAGCGAGCAGCGAACCCCGCGACCGAAGCGGAGCGGGCACCCAGACTCCTGATACGATTGTCATGGCGTGATGAATCAAAATTATAGTGTTGAGGGCTGGCGTCGGCTGATCGGCTTGGCGCTTCTGTTTCTCGGGCCCGCGGTTACCGCTGACGCCCAGGTCGTCGAGACCGCTGGAAGCCGCGCATTGGGGATGGGGGGCGCCTTCGTCGCGGTGGCCTCCGACAGCAGCGCCACCTGGTGGAACCCCGCCGGTCTGGCCGCCGGGCCGTTCGTCGACCTCGCGTGGGCGCGGAATCTGGTCGAGGTCACGGAACGGGTGCCCGCCTGGCGCCGCAGGACGTCCTGGTTCGCCTTCGGGACCCCGGCTCTCGGCCTTAGCTATTACCGCCTGCGCATCACGGATCTACAGCCGCTGAGCCCTACAGAACCTGCAGGAGACGGCCGAGAAGATGAGGGGGCCGAGGTGCCCGTGCGTTCCCTGGCTGCGAGTCAGTTTGGCGCCTCGATCGTCCGGACGCTGGTTTCTGGTGTCCACGTTGGAACGACATTTAAGCTCGTGCGCGGGATTATCCGCGACGGCCACGGGGACAGCCTGGCGCCGCCGTCCGACCTGCTAGAGATGGGAGAAGCGTTCGATGGCGGAGATGTCGAAAGCCGGTTCGACCTGGATATCGGGATCATCGGGGTCTCGGGCCCTCTTCGTCTCGGCGCGGTCGTACGAAACGTCCGGGAGCCGGAATTCGTCCTGGGCGGTTCGACGTCGGATGCCCCGTCCACGCGTATCCGGTTCCCGAGGCAGATCCGGGTGGGCGCCGCGTTCGCTGGTGACGCCGTCGGGGGCATCCCGCTGACAGTGGCCGTTGACGCGGATGTGCGCGCCTACGAGACGACATTGGGCGAGCGCCGGATGGTGGCGTTCGGCGCCGAACACTGGATCCTGGCGAGGCGGGTCGGCCTGCGAGCGGGCGGGCGCGTCAATACGCGAGGCGCCCGCGAACGAGTCGCGACGGTGGGCTTCACGGTTGCGGCGGGGGGGGGGCTGTATCTGGACGGACACGCGGTACGCGGTGGCTCCGAAGACGAGCGGGGTTGGGGCCTGGGTGCCCGCATTTCGTATTGACAGGACCTGCCGCGCGGGTCTTCGTCACGCGCGTTGTTCACCAACGGGCCACGGAGGCGCGGAGTTCAAGAAGCATGAAGCATTGTCCGCCTGTCGCTGGGCGTGATCGGTAAATGGCTTTTCGATTAAAGCGCTTTTCATGACCGTGTGGCGGCCGCGTACCCGCAGTGCCGAACATAGTTGCGGCATTCGTCAGGGCTGAAGTGCGCCAAGCACTCGCCGAGGAACGGCCAGAGCGTCTCGGTGCTGCGACAGCGAGCGGTGCGAACGAGGGCCTTGAGCTTCGCGAAGCAGAGCTCGATGGGATTGAGGTCCGGGCTGTAGGGTGGCAAGTACCAGAGGGTGGCCCCGGCGGCCTGGATGGCGCGTTGGATGCCGGCGACCTTGTGGGCCCCGAGATTGTCGGCAATGACGATGTCGCCGGGCTGCAGGGTCGGCACCAGGATCTGTTCGATGTAGGCGCGGAAGCTCTCGCCATCGATCGCGCCGTCGAAGACCCCCGGTGCGGTCAGCCCCGTGACCCGCAACGCGGCGAGCAACGTGCTGGTCTGCCAGCGCCCGCAGGGGGCGTGGTCGTGGACGCGCGCGCCGCGCGGTGCCCGGCCGTACCGCCGAAGCAGATTGGTGGTGATGCCGGTTTCGTCCAGAAACACGAGGTGGGCGACATCCCAGGTCGGCGCCGCCGCGTGCCACGCGACCCGCGCGGCCGCGACGTCAGGCCGATCGTGTTCGGACGGGCGGACCGTTTTTTTTAACGGTCAGGCCGAGGGCCCGCACGGCGCGCCAGACCGTCGGCACACTCGCGGGCGTGGCGAGGGCGTCCTTCAGCTCAGCCAGCGTGCGATCCGGTTGCGCCGCAATCAGCGCGGCCAAGGTGTGTAGGTGCGGCTCAAGCATGCAGCGCCGTCCATGTCGCTGGACGCGAGGCGCCACCTCGCCCGTGTCGCGCCGCCGCTGTTTCAGTAGCCGCACCCACGACCCGCTCACGCGGTACTTCGCCGCCACCTCGGCCGCCGTCATCCCGGCATCGCTGTCGAGGAGCGCCCGCTCTCGCAGATCCATCGAATAGGCACGCATCGGGCCTCCTGCATCGGTGCGCGCAGAAGTACCACGACCGCCCCAGGTAGTACAAGGCCTATTTGAAAAGCGCTTTAGGCGAACTACTCCTCAAGGAGAAGCTCATCACGCCGGCGCAGCTGGATGAGGCGCTGGCCCGTCAGAGCGAGCACGGGGGGAGGCTCGGCCTCAACCTAATCAAGATCGGTTTCGTGAAAGACGAGGAGATTACCGCGATCCTCAGCAAGCAGTTCGGAGTGCCCTCCATCACGCTCGGTGCCTTCGACATCGAGCCGTCCGTCCTCAAATTGGTGCCTGCCGAGACCGCGCGCAAATACGAGGTTGTTCCGCTGTCGCGCGCTGGCACCACGCTGACGCTCGCGATGACCGACCCGACCAACGTGTTTGCCATGAACGACATACGGTTCATGACCGGCTACAACGTGGAGCCGGTTGTTGCGTCTGAAATCGCCGTCATCGACACGATCGCAAAATATTACGGGGAGGCGGGTAAGAACGGGTCCGGGAACGGCGGCACGAGTGCGCTCGACGTCGCCAGTCAGGCGCTCGACTTCGAGCCCATGTTCGGCGACACCGACGTGGAGGTGCTCGAGGAGCTGGAGGAAATCAACGCGGAGGCGCTGGCGAAGCAGGGCGAGGAAGCGCCGATCATCAGGCTGATCAACGTGCTGCTGATGTCCGCGATTCAGAAGGGCGCGAGCGACATCCACGTCGAGCCCTACGAGAAGGAGCTGCGCGTTCGGTACCGGGTCGATGGCATTCTCTACAACGTCATGGCGCCGCCGATGAAGGTTCGCGACGCCATGACGTCGCGCATCAAGATCATGGCGAAGCTCGACATCTCGGAAAAGCGCCTGCCGCAAGATGGCCGCATCAAGATTCGGTTCCAGGACAACGGCTCGCCGAAGGAGATCGATTTCCGTGTCTCCTGCTTGCCGACGCTCTTCGGCGAGAAGATCGTCATGCGCTTGCTCGACAAGGACAAGCTGATGCTCGACATGACCAAACTGGGATTCGAAAGCGAATCGCTGGTCAAGTTCGATGCGGCGATCAAGCAACCGTGGGGCATGGTGCTCGTCACCGGCCCGACCGGGTCCGGCAAGACCAATACGCTGTACTCGTCGATCTCGCAGATCAATACGTCCGAAACGAACATCATGACGGCCGAGGATCCGGTGGAGTTCAACCTGATGGGCGTCAACCAGGTGCAGGTCCGCGAGGGCATCGGTCTTACCTTCGCGGCGGCGCTTCGTAGCTTCCTGCGCCAGGATCCGAACACCATCCTCGTCGGCGAGATCCGTGACTTCGAGACGGCCGAGATTGCCGTCAAAGCGGCGCTCACAGGGCACCTCGTCCTCTCGACGCTGCACACCAACGACGCGCCGAGCACCGTGAACCGGCTGATGAACATGGGCATCGAGCCGTTTCTCGTCGCCAGTTCGCTGAATCTGGTATGCGCGCAGCGGCTGGTGCGTCGCATCTGCAAGAACTGCGTCGAGGCGCAGCCCCTGGCGGCCGTGGCGCTCGAGAAGGCCGGCTTCTCGCCGGAGGACGCGAAGACCGTGGTCCCGAATCGCGGCAAGGGATGCGAGAAATGCAACAAGACGGGCTTCAAGGGCCGGGTAGGGCTCTACGAAGTCATGGAAGTGACTGAGGCGCTCAGAGAGATCATCCTCGTCGGCTCGTCGGCGCTGGATTTGCGGCGGAAGGCGATCGAGGAGGGCATGATCACGCTTCGCCAGAGCGGCCTCCGCAAGGTCAAGGAAGGCGTCACGACGATCGACGAGGTCGTCAGGGAGACAGTGAAATAAGTCCCGGATCCCGAACCCCAAACCGCAAGACCGAGGAAGGTTTGGGGGCCTTGGGACATGGGATTTGGGGGTTGGGATTCTTCTTATGGTTGGATTATCGGAACTGCTGCAGAAGGTTGTCGACGTCGACGGTTCGGACCTGCATATCACCACGCGCACCCCGCCGCAGATACGCGTGCATGGGCAGCTCGAGCGTCTAAAGCGCTTTTCAAATAGGCCTTGTACTACCTGGGGCGGTCGTGGTACTTCTGCGCGCACCGATGCAGGAGGCCCGATGCGTGCCTATTCGATGGATCTGCGAGAGCGGGCGCTCCTCGACAGCGATGCCGGGATGACGGCGGCCGAGGTGGCGGCGAAGTACCGCGTGAGCGGGTCGTGGGTGCGGCTACTGAAACAGCGGCGGCGCGACACGGGCGAGGTGGCGCCTCGCGTCCAGCGACATGGACGGCGCGGCATGCTTGAGCCGCACCTACACACCTTGGCCGCGCTGATTGCGGCGCAACCGGATCGCACGCTGGCTGAGCTGAAGGACGCCCTCGCCACGCCCGCGAGTGTGCCGACGGTCTGGCGCGCCGTGCGGGCCCTCGGCCTGACCGTTAAAAAACACGGTCCGCCCGTCCGAACACGATCGGCCTGACGTCGCGGCCGCGCGGGTCGCGTGGCACGCGGCGGCGCCGACCTGGGATGTCGCCCACCTCGTGTTTCTGGACGAAACCGGCAGCACCACCAATCTGCTTCGGCGGTACGGCCGGGCACCGCGCGGCGCGCGCGTCCACGACCACGCCCCCTGCGGGCGCTGGCAGACCAGCACGTTTCTCGCCGCGTTGCGGGTCACGGGGCTGACCGCACCGGGGGTCTTCGACGGCGCGATCGATGGCGAGAGCTTCCGCGCCTACATCGAACAGATCCTGGTGCCGACCCTGCAGCCCGGCGACATCGTCATTGCCGACAATCTCGGGGCCCACAAGGTCGCCGGCATCCAACGCGCCATCCAGGCCGCCGGGGCCACCCTCTGGTACTTGCCACCCTACAGCCCGGACCTCAATCCCATCGAGCTCTGCTTCGCGAAGCTCAAGGCCCTCGTTCGCACCGCTCGCTGTCGCAGCACCGAGACGCTCTGGCCGTTCCTCGGCGAGTGCTTGGCGCACTTCAGCCCTGACGAATGCCGCAACTATGTTCGGCACTGCGGGTACGCGGCCGCCACACGGTCATGAAAAGCGCTTTAGACCTGCCGGACCTGGCGCCCGCCGACACGAAACAGCTGGCCTACAGCGTCCTCACGGATGGCCAGAAGAAGCGCTTCGAGGAGACGCTCGAGCTCGACTTCTCGTTCGGCATCGAGGGCATGGGACGGTTTCGCTGCAACCTGTTCCAACAGCGTGGGTCCGTTGGCGCTGTCTACCGCCTGATCCCGGAAGAGATCCACACCTTCCAGGAACTCGGCCTCCCGCCCGTCCTGGCGAAGCTGGCCGAACGGCCGCGCGGGCTCATCCTCGTCACGGGCCCTACCGGCAGAGGTAAGTCAACGACTCTCGCGGCGATGCTCGACAAGATCAACAAGGAGCGGCACGACCACATTTTGACGATTGAGGACCCGATCGAATTCGTGCACCAGCATCAGAGTTGCCTCGTCAACCAGCGCGAAGTGCATTCAGACACCCAGATCTTCGCCGGTGCGCTGCGTGCCGCACTCCGCGAGGATCCCGATATCGTCCTCATCGGTGAGATGCGCGACCTCGAGACGGTGGAGGCGGCGCTGACGATCGCCGAAACCGGCCACCTCACGCTCGGCACGCTGCACACCAACTCGGCCGCGCAGACCATCAACCGCATCATCGATATCTTTCCGTCGTCCCAGCAAGGCCAGGTCCGGACGCAACTCTCGCTCGTGCTCGAGGGCATCGTCTGCCAGGCGCTCTGCCCCAAGATCGGCGGCGGCCGCGTGGCGTCGCTGGAGATCATGATCCCGACACCGGCGATCCGGAATCTGATTCGGGAGGACAAGGTGCACCAGATCTACTCGGCGATGCAGACCGGCCAGGAGAAGTTGGGGATGCAGACAGCGAACCAGTCGCTCGCCTCGTTGTGCCAAAAGAAGGCGATTACGCGCGAAACCGCGATGGAGAAATCCTCGAACCGCGACGAATTGCAGGAAATGCTCACCCGTGGTGTCGGCGTTGTGGCGGGCGCCGGTCTTGGGCGGCCAGGCATGCCCCCGAGGCCGGCCGGGAGGTAGGCGGAAGCCCGGAGGTCGCTCGGGCCAGGCCGGAGCCCCGACGGTCTCCGGCTCCCGAGGTTTCTTCATAGGAAAGAGTTATGGCGACATTTGCATATACGGGACGCTCACGCGCCGGGCAGACGGTGACCGGCGAGCGCATCGCGGAGACGGTGGAGGCGGCGGTCTCCGCGCTGCGACGCGACCGGATTCAGGTCACCCAGATCAATCCGGTCAAGGCGAAGGCAGCCAAGCCAAGAAGCCGCGAGGCAAGGCGCCCACCGCCAAGGACCTTGCCGTCTTCACGCGCCAGTTTGCCGTCATGATCGGCGCGGGTCTCCCGCTCGTGCAGTGCCTCGAGATTCTCGGCTCGCAGGCGGAAGACAAGAACTTCGGTGAAGTCATTCTTGCCACGCGTGCCAGCGTCGAAGGCGGTGCGTCGCTTGCGGACGCGATGAGACTTCACCCGAAGGCGTTCGACGCGCTGTTCACGAACATGATTGCGGCCGGCGAGGCGGGCGGCATCCTGGACGCGATTCTCCAGCGCCTTGCGACGTATATCGAGAAAGCGGTCAAGTTAAAGGGCCAGGTGCAGTCGGCGATGGTGTATCCGATCGCCGTCATCGTCATTGCGTTCGCCGTGGGTGCCTCGATGGCAAGTTCCGGCGGCGCGGTGTTAATCGAGGAATTACTCTGAGGAGCGACCAATGAAGATTCAGGACGACAAGGGATTTACGCTTATCGAGCTGCTGATCGTCGTGGCGATCATCGGCATCATCGCGGCGATTGCGATCCCCGGGCTGCTGCGCGCGCGCCAGTCGGCCAACGAAGCGTCGGCGATCGGCTCCGTGCGCGCCATCAGCAGCGCGGAGGCCACCTACGCGGCCAGTTGCGGCGGCGGCGGGTACGCGCAGAGCATGGCGGACCTTGCCAAGGTGCCGGCAGGTGGCGTGGCGTTCATCAGCCCCGACCTGGCCACGGATGGCGTGACCAAGAGCGGCTATGTCGTGAACGTGGACCCGGGTACCGATTTGACCGTCGTCACCGCAAACACCGCCACCTGCAACGTCGCTGCGGCCGCGGCGATCGCGAGTTTCTTTGCGGAGGCCCATCCGGTGACGGTGGGCAGCACGGGTCAGCGGTCGTTCGCTACCGACCAACGCGGCACGATTTACCAGCTCGCAGCCGGCACCGCGATTGTGGCGGCGATGACCGGCGCCTCGATCCTCCAGTAGGGCGACCGTTGCGGTTGCCTGGCGGCTGAGCGGCGCGTCCGCCGGGCGCGGTGGGTTCCAAAGCGGTGGGTTCCAATGAGGGGACGTTCTTCCGAACGTCCCCTCATTTTCTGCGTTGGCGGAGCCCGGCCCGCCACGCCGCTTCCGTGACTTGCCTGGCCAACCGGCCTAACGGTGAGGTATGACTGTGAGCATGATGGTGTTGCTGTCCGAGCAGGTCTGACCCCTGCGTATGAGTGACCTCGTGTCCTTGCGTTGATCTGTCGGCCTGGGTCGGGCAGCACTCACCCAGATGCGGTTTGATCGGGTGGGCAGTGACCCAATAGGGGCCTGGCCGAAGCGACCCATCACAGTCCTGTCCGCCCGCTCGGTCAGACCATGTCGCCAGCCTGTGGAAGAGAGGTTTGCCGCATGTCGCACAGGAACGAGATCGTCGAGCTACCGCGCACCGTCATCGTCGGCGTCGACACGCATAAACACATTCACGTGGCGGTGGCGCTCGATGCCCTTGGCGCCAGACTCGCCACCTGCAGTGCGTCGGCAGACCGCGCCGGCTACATGGAGCTCGTGGCGTGGGCGCGCGCCCTCGGCCTCGTGGAGGCGTTCGGCATCGAAGGGACCGGCTCCTACGGTGTGGGCCTCGCGAGCTTCGTGCGCCGACACGCCATCCGCGTGGTCGAGGTCAGCCATTGCGACCGGCGAAAGCGACGCCACAACGGCAAGAGCGATACGATCGACGCCGAGACCGCCGCCCGCTCGGTGCTGTCGGGGATCGCGACAGCCATCCCGAAGACCGCCGACGGCGCCGCAGAGATGGTGCGCCAGATCAAAACCGCCCGAGATACCGCCGTAAAAGCCCGCAGTGCCGCCATCATCACGCTCAAGTCGCTGATCGTCAACGCCTCTGACGCACTCCGCGAATCACTCGACCCGCTGACGGACAAGAAACTCATCGACCGTTGCGCGGCGCTCGTACCCGGTGACATCCTCGACCCCACGGCCTCGGCGAAGCACTCGCTCCGGGCGCTCGCTAGGCGTTGGCTCACCCTGACAGCGGAAATCCGGACACACAACGACGTCCTCGACGCGATCACGCACACAGCCGCACCGACACTCCGTGAAGCGTTTGGCATCGGTGCGGACTCCGCTGCCGAGATGATGATTGTCGCGGGTGACAACCCGACGCGGGTGCGTTCCGAGGCGGCCTTCGCGAAGCTCTGCGGCGCATGTCCGATTCCGGCATCGAGCGGGGTGACGCATCGGCATCGGCTCTTTCGTGGCGGCCACCGTCAAGCCAACGCGGCGATCTACCGCATCGTGACCGTCCGCATGCGCTGGCACCAGCCGACCCTCGACTATGTCGGGCGACGGACGGCCCAGGGCCTGACCAAGAAGGACATCATCCGCTGTCTGAAGCGCTTCGTCGCCCGCGAGATCTACAACGCCCTGATCGCAGACCACCGCTCCCGTGGGGCCCTCACCTCCGCTGCCTGACAAGTGGCAATGGAGCACTCTTGACACATAGGGGCTTCAACGCCGATAAGCAAACGTTGAGGATGATTATTGGGCAGGATCGCTCCGATCTGAGGACACAACACCGTGGCGTCTCAACGGTAGTCCCGGTGGCCCGATTTCAACCGCACGTATTCTCTGGGGGACGATCGACGGAGATTTCGGACAACAACGGATTTACGCTGATCGAGCTGATGATCGTCGTGGGGGTCATCGGCATCATCGCGGCGATTGCGATCCCAGGGCTGCTGCGCGCCCGCATGTCGGGTAACGAAGCATCCGCCATCGGTTCAATCCGCACCATCAGCAGCGCTGAAGCGACGTTTGCCCCCAGTTGCGGCGGCGGTGGCTACGCCGTCACCCTGGCCGACCTGGCGCTCGCGCCGACGACGGGCGGAGAGGCGCTCATTTCCAGCGGTCTGGCGGCAGCAACGGCGGGCGGCGGGTCGATAAGCGGCTATGAGTTCCTGATCACCGGCGGCGCCGGCGACGACGTGTTGGCCGCGGCCGACACCTGCAATGGCTCGGCCAATGCTTCGGAAACGGAATACTTGGCGATTGCGGATCCGGTAAGCCCGGGTTTCACTGGCAGGCGCTTCTTCGCGGCCGACCATTCGGGCCTGATCCGGCAGGACACCGCCCAGCTAGCTGACATGACGGCTGGCACGCCGCTTCAGTAAGCGAGCCGCGCTCCTCATGGCGACCCCGTCAGGGCCTGCGCCTGGGGGCCTTTTTGTTGTAGGATGCGGCAGGATTGATTCGCATGAAGACACACGCCCGAACACTGATCGTCGTCTTTGCGTCGCTTGCACTCACCGCCTCGGTGGCGTCGCTGTACGTCCATTACCAGATCCTCGCGGATCCCTTGTATACGAGTTTCTGCGACATCAGCGAAACCGTCAGCTGCGAAGCGGTGATGACCAGCCGGTATGGCAGCATCTTCGGTGTCCCGGTGGCGGCCGGCGGCGCGGTCTGGTCCGGGCTTGTGCTGCTGCTTGGCGTCGTGGCGATGCGGCCGCCACAATCCGAGAAGGCGGGACGGGTCGCCGGGTACATCTTCGTGCTCGCGACGGTCGGCCTCGCCGGGGTCCTGTATCTCGGGTACGCGTCGTTCTTTATTCTGCGCCAGATGTGTCCGCTGTGCGTCGCGATGTACGTCGGCGTGATCGGGCTTTTCGTCGTGTCCGGCGCCGCCGCGTCGGGGTTGACCGAGCTTCCCGCGCGGCTTGGGCGCGACCTGAGCGCGGCCATGGCGAGCCCGTTCGCCGGGGCGTTGACCGTGGCGTGGGTCGTGGCGTCGGTAGCCCTGGTGGCCTTCTTTCCGCGCGAGGACACGGCGGCCGAGTTCGTGTCGGCGCCGGTCGCCGCGCCGACCGAGACGCTCGGGCCCGTCGAGGTCGCTCAGTTCGAGGCGTGGCTCGACGCGCAGCCCAGGGAGGACCTTGGCGTGCCCGCCAACGGGGCGCGCGTAGTCGTCGTGAAATTCAACGATTATCAGTGTCCAGCGTGCCGGCAGGCGTATCTGGCCTACAGAGGGATCGAGCGGAAGTACGACGAGGAGTCTCCAGGGCAGGTGGCGTTCGTGAGCCTTGATTATCCGCTCGAGGCGGAGTGCAACACGGGCGGTATTCACGCCTCGGCCTGTGAAGCCGCGGTCGCGGTGCGCCTCGCGCGTGAGAGGGATCGGGACGCCGAGATGGCCGAATGGTTGTTCGCCAACCAGGACACGCTCACGCGCGACCGCGTGAAGGAGGGGCTCACCGAGGTGGCCCAGGTGACCGACTTCGACGCGAAGTATGACGAGACGCTGGAAGATGTCCGCGCCGACGCGCTGCTCGGCCAGAAGTTCCAGATTACGGGAACACCCACGTTCTTCATCAACGGGATCCGCATCGCGTCGACGCTCCGCCCGGCGTACTTCGACGCGGCCATCGCCTACGAGTTGAGGAACGCCTCAGAGCCCGGGACTCAGGCTCCAGCCGCCTCGGGCCTGAACCAACCCTGAGGCCTGAGGCCCGAGGCCTGAGGCCTTCATGGATGCGATCCGAACCGAAGCGCTCACCAAGCACTACCGCGTCGGCTTCTGGCGCCCCCGTCCATACGTGGCGCTCGAGGCGCTGACCCTCACCGTCCGCCAGGGCGAAGTCTTCGGCTTTCTCGGACCGAACGGCGCCGGCAAGACGACGGCGCTCAAGCTGCTCGTGCAGTTGATATATCCCACCTCCGGGCGCGCCGAGATTCTGGGGAGGCCGGTCGGCGACGTGTCGGTCAAGCGGCGCATCGGCTACCTGCCGGAGAACCCGTACTTCTACGACTACCTCACCGCCGAAGAACTGCTGGGCTACTTCGCCGGTTTGTTCGGCTACCCCCCGGCGGAGCGCCGCCGGCGCGCGGCCGGCCTGCTCGATGATGTGGGGATCGGCGCCGAGCGGCGTCTGCAGCTTCGTAAGTTCTCCAAGGGCATGCTGCAGCGGGTCGGCATTGCGCAGGCGATCATCAACGATCCGGAGGTCGTCTTCTTCGACGAGCCGATGTCGGGGCTCGACCCGCTGGGGCGTCGCGAGATTCGGGAGTTGATCCTCCGGCTGCGCGATCGCGGGTGCACGGTGTTTTTCAGCTCCCACGTGCTCTCGGACGCAGAAACGCTCTGCAGCCGTGTCGGGATCCTGGCGGGAGGGCGGCTCGCGGCCACGGGGGACCTGACGGACATGCACGCCTTCCAGGCGCGCGCCTGGGAACTCGTCGTCGCCGGGCTCAGCGACACGGTGCTCGAAAGAGTCGCCGCCTCCGGTCAAGTCGCGCGGGCCACCCCCCTCGGGGCCGAGCGCTACGCGCTGGAGTTGCCGCTGTCGGTCGATCCGGACCGCGTTGTCACCGATCTCGTCGCCCAGGGCGCGCAGCTCGTCTCGATCAATCCCGTCCGCGAAACGCTCGAGGACTTCTTCGTACGCCAAATCGGGGCAGCCCCGCAGGATCGCGGTCTTGAAAGCGTGACTCCATGAGGATCATCGGCCAGGTCGCGGTGAACGTCTTCAAAGAATCGGTTCGCGACAAGGTGCTGTACAACCTCGTCGCCTTTGCCGTTTTACTGATCGCGGTGTCGTATCTACTCGGGCAGTTGACGGCGGGGCAGGACGTAAAAATCATCAAGGATCTCGGCCTTGCCGCCATCGCCACCTTTGGACTGCTGATCGCGGTGTTCATCGGGATCGGCCTCGTGTGGAAGGAGGTCGAGCGGCGCAGCATCTACAGCCTGCTATCGAAGCCCATGCGCCGGCACGAGTTCATCCTCGGGAAATATGCCGGCCTGGCGCTCACCCTGCTTGTGAACGTGACAGTCATGACGGCAGCGTTCTATGTCGTGCTGGCGTACACGAACACGCGGTTTCCCGAGGAGGTGCGTGCCGCGTGGCCAGCGCCCGCGACAGACCCCGGCATGCTGCGGGCGATCGCGCTGATCTTTCTCGAGTTGCTGCTGGTGACCGCCGTCGCGCTCTTCTTTTCCACCTTTTCGAGCCCCTTCTTGTCCGCTGCGCTGACGTGTGGGCTCTGGGTGATTGGTCACTTCAACGCCGACCTGCGGAACTTCGAGGCGGTCGTAGACTCGCCGCTGGCCGCCTATCTCGCGCGCGGGCTGTACTACGTGCTGCCGAACTTTGCCGCCTTCGACATCAAGACGCAGGTCGTGTACGCGTTGCCGGTGCCCGGGTCCTACATCGTGACGACGTCGGCGTACGCCGTCGTCTACATCGCGCTCCTGCTCACTGCCGCCGTGGTGGTCTTCTCGAGGCGGGACTTCGAATGAGCGCACGTGTGGTCGTGCTCTTCGCCGTACTGATGGGAGGGGTCGTCGGTCTTCAGGCGCTTCACGAGCGCGGTGGGGGGCCGCCGGCAGCCGCCACCGAGAACATGCTGTATGTAAGAGCCCCTGAAGCCGCCAGGCGTCTCGCGCTGTCGTACCAGTCCCTGCTCGCCGATGTCTACTGGATTCGGGCCGTCCAGCACTACGGCAGCACGAAGCTGTCGTCCGATCCCGGCAAGCAGTACGACCTGCTGTATCCGCTGCTCGACCTGACGACGTCGCTGGACCCGCGTTTCAACGTGGCCTACTCCTTCGGGTCGATCTTCCTTGCGGAACTGCCGCCAGGCGGCCCAGGGCGGCCGGATCTCGCCATCGCGCTGCTGGAGAAGGGCCTTGAGGCGCAGCCGCAGAAGTGGGAGCTCGCGCAAGCCATCGGATTCGTCCACTACTGGTGGCTGCAGGATTATGACGAGGCGGCGGCCTGGTTCGCCCGGGCCGCGGCGTTCACCGATGCGCCGGAGTGGCTGGGGCCGCTCGCGGCGACGACCCTGGCGGAGGGAGGCCGGCGCGACTCGTCGCGCCTGCTCTGGCAGCAGATCGCGCGGGACGCGGAGGATGAGTGGTTTCGCAATGAGGCCGGGCGGCGGCTGCTGCAGCTCGATGCCATGGATCAGCTCGACGCGCTTCAGCAGGTGATCGCCGCGTTCGAGCGAAGCGCCGGGCGGCCACCGTCAGGATGGGAGGAGCTATGGCGGGCCGGCTACCTCCTCGGCGCCCCTGTGGATCCGGCCGGCGTGCCGTACCGCCTCGAGTCGGGCAGGGTCGGTCTCGGTTCCGCATCGCCACTGGGCCCGCTGCCGACGGGGCCGGCCCGGCTTCGCTGATGCCGCTGGCGCCCATTCTGGTATTCGGGCTGGCCGGCCTGGTCGTCGGCAGTTTTCTGAACGTCTGCATCTACCGCCTGCCGCGGTACGAATCGATCGTCTGGCCCGCGTCACGCTGCACGGCGTGCGGCAGGCCCCTGGCGTGGTTCGAGAACGTGCCGGTCCTCAGCTGGCTCCTGCTTCGCGGCGGCTGTCGTACCTGCCGTGCGCCGATTTCGCCGATGTACCCGGTCGTGGAGTTGACGACCGCGGCGGTGTTTGCCGGCGGGGTGGGTGTGTATGGGCCGTCCGCGTTGCTGGTGGTGCGGCTGGCGTTCGCCTGCGCGCTCATCGTGCTGTTTACCATCGACCTTCGCCACCGTATCCTGCCCAACGCGATCACGCTCCCCGGAATCGCCGCCGGGTTTGCGGCGAGCTGGTTCCTGCCGCCGGGCTGGATGTCCTCGCTGATTGGCATCGTGGGCGGCGGCGGTCTCCTGCTCGCCATCGCGGAGGTGTACCACCGAGTACGCGGCCAGGAAGGCCTCGGGATGGGGGACGTGAAAATGCTGGCGATGATTGGCGCGTTCCTTGGCTGGCCGCTCATGGTGTTGACGCTGGTGCTCGCGTCGTTCGCGGGATCGATCGTGGGGGTGTCGTTGATCGTCTCCGGGCGTGGCGGCCTGCAGGCGGCGCTTCCGTTCGGGACGTTTCTCGCGCTGGGGTCGCTCGTCGCGGCGGCGGCGGGCGACCCGATTCTAGCTTGGTACCTGGCCTTCTATCGATGACCCAGCTATTCGATCCACTCCGCAGGGACCTTCGCGACCCGGGCGCGCTCCAGGAAGCGTGTCAGCTCTCCGTCGTGGGAGCGCACATCCCGCTCGAGGCGGTCGAGGGACGCGGCGATGACTTCCCGCTCGCGGACCGTTGCCGGGGTTCGCGGTCCTGCGGCGATCTCCCTGAGCCGGGAGCGCCTCGCCGTGACGTTGGCGGTCGCTGCCGCGAGACGTCCCCGTAGATCCCGCGCCTTCCCTCGCCAGTACCGCTCGTCGCGCTTTTCCCGCCCCTGCACGATGACCGGTTCGACGCCGCCAGCGTTCGCCGGCTCTGCCTCATCGCCGGGTGCGGGCGCATCGGGCGCCGCTGCGCCGGCCCGCGTGACAGCCTCAGCGTTAGCCTCGACGGAATCCGGAGCCGGCGATGGTGTCGGTGTCGGTTCCGCCGCCGGTTCCGGCGCGTCACTGGGCGGGAGGTCCGTGTTCGTGTACGCCCGGCCGGCCTCGCCCTGTACCTGGCGCTCGGCCCCGCGTCGTGCGACGTCCCCGAGCGACTGCGCACGTGCGACCGGCGCGAGTACCGTCAGCAGGGCGCAGAGGGCCCCGGTTGCCGAAGCGTCGCGGAGCCACCGGTACCTAGGAACCACCCTCGTCGTCATCGGATGTCCCGCCAGCCACTCACAGAGAGGAGGCCGGTGGCGAGCCCGCCGTCGTAGACGAGTACCGCGGAGCCACCGATAGAGTTGGCCTGAACCAGAGGATCGACACTGGTCGCATTCTCGACAGTGATCTGCACGTCGAGGAACGGGCTTCCACTGAGCCTGATCTGCTCATGCACCAGTATCTGTCCCGGGCCGTGTGTTGTAATGGAACCAGTCACGTCCAGATCGCCGTCCGTGACGAACAGGAGATCCAACGCGTCCGGCATGATGTCGGGACTGCCGCTGACGTCGATCGAGCCCTCCGCGATGATCGTGAGTTCCTTGGGGTTGCCTTTGCTGCCGGGACTTCCGGTCATCTTGACATCCCCTTCGACATAGTAGGTTCCGTCGCTCCCCGGCGCGTTGCTGTTGTAGCTCCACTCACCAGGCTTGTAGTCCCACCAGTCGCAGCCCTTCTTATCGGTCGCGACGCAGATCAGGGTTCCAGCCCCGTCCGTCATCTCTCCCGCCGAGTTCAGGATGTAGTCGGCGTGCGCCCGGTAATCGCTCGCACGGACGTCAGGCAGGGAGAGCGGAGCGGCCCCGCCGGTGCCGGATACGGATCCGTCGTCGGGCCCGTCATAGTCGCCCGCTGCCGTGACCTCACCGATCACCTGCGCGTTGCCCACCAGCATGTCCCCGTTCGAATGGGCGCCTCCTGTCGCACCAACGATTGTGACGCTGCCAAGCTCGAGGTCACCGTTGGTGGCCACGGCGGGCAGCGGGAGCGGAGCAAGCCGGGCTTCCAGCACGACCGTTGTGTTGTCCTGGCCGTAGCCGGTGGCCCGGACGATCAGCGTCTCATTTTCGTCGTGGTACGGGTCGCCGGTCGGCTCGTCCGGGGCGTCCGCGTCGTCGTCCATGACGAACGCCTCGTACTCGGCGTTGATGCCGCCGGCGATCGTCAGCCGCGCCCCCAGCGGAATGGCTATCGCCGCGTCAATGCCGGCGCGGGCGCCCAGGCTGGTGTTGTCCGCGTCCGTTAATGCGGTGCCGGTTGAGCCGTCCGGGCCCGACAGCAGCGCGTCGATGGCTTCCGTCGGGTTGTTAAACCCGTTCGCCTTCCACTGGAAGACGTAGGTCGTCGCCACTTCGACCGCGTGATTCAGGCCGGCTTCAGCCGCGGCCCGCGCCTGTGCCGCCGACCGCTGGTTGCGGGAGATGAGCGTTTCGGTCTGGCCGTTGACACCCAGCGCCGCCGCAAGCGCCGACATCATCAGCAGCAGCAGGACGCCGACGAGTGCGGATCCCCGCTCGTTGGTACCGGCTCGCCGCCGATGGGACCAGCGGATGCTCATCGTCAGCAGGGAGCAGAGGGCCCCGGCTGCTGAAGCGTCCCGGAGCCACCGGTGCCTAGGAGCCACCCTCGTCGTCATCGGACGTCCCGCCAGCCACTCACAGAGAGGATGCCGGTGGCGAGACCGCCGTTGTAGACGAGTACCGTGGAGCCACCGATAGAGTTGGCCTCCACCAGAGGATCGACACTGGTCGCATTCTCGACAATGATCTGCACGTCGAGAAACGGGCTTCCACTGAGCCTGATCTGCTCGTGCACCAGTATCTGTCCCGGGCCGTGTGTTGTAATGGAACCCGTGACGTCCAGATCGCCGTCCGTGACGAACAGGAGATCCAACGCGTCCGGCATGATGTCGGGGCTGCCGCTGATGTCGATCGAGCCCTCCGCGATGATCGTGAGCTGCGCCGGCAGGCCTTTGCTGCCGGGACTTCCGCTAATCTTGACACTTCCCTCGACATAGTAGGTTCCGGCGTCCCCCGGCGCGAAGCTACCGTTGTCCCACTCACCCTTCCCAGGGTCGAAGTCCCAGAAGTTGCAGCTCTTGTGCTCGGCCGCCGTGCACAGCACGGCTCCGGCCGGGTCGGTCATCGTTCCCGTCGATGTCAGGATGTAGTCGGCGTGCCCGCGGTAATCGCTCGCACGGATATCAGGCAGGGAGAGCGGAGCGGCCCCGCCGGTGCCGGACACGGATCCGTCGTCGGGCCCGTCATAGTCGCCCGCTGCCGTGACCTCACCGATCACCTGCGCGTTGCCCACCAGCATGTCCCCGTTCGAATGGGCGCCTCCTGTCGCACCAACGATTGTGACGCTGCCAAGCTCGAGGTCACCGTTGGTGGCCACGGCGGGCAGTGGGAGCGGAGCAAGCCGGGCTTCCAGCACGACCGTTGTGTTGTCCTGGGCGTAGCCGGTGGCCCGGACGATCAGCGTCTCATTTTCGTCGTGGTACGGGTCGCCGGTCGGCTCGTCCGGGGCGTCCGCGTCGTCGTCCATGACGAACGCCTCGTACTCGGCGAAAATGCCGCCGGTGATCGTTTGCCGCACCCCCAGCGGAATGGCTATCGCCGCGTCAATGCCGGCGCGGGCGCCCAGGCTGGTGTTGTCCGCGTCCGTTAATGCGGTGCCGGTTGAGCCGTCCGGGCCCGACAGCAGCGCGTCGATGGCTTCCGTCGGGCTGTTAAACCCGTTCGCCTTCCACTGGAAGACGTAGGTCGTCGCCACTTCGACCGCGTGATTCAGGCCGGCTTCAGCCGCGGCCCGCGCCTGTGCCGCCGACCGCTGGTTGCGGGAGATGAGCGTTTCGGTCTGGCCGTTGACACCCAGCGCCGCCGCAAGCGCCGACATCATCAGCAGCAGCAGCAGGACGCCGACGAGCGCGGATCCCCGCTCGTTGGTACCGGCTCGCCGCCGATGGGACCAGAGGATGCTCATCGAATATCCCGCCATCCGGCTACGGAGTAGATTCCCGTACCGAGACCACCGTTGTACGTAAGGCTCACGTTGCCGCTGATCGTGTTTGCCGTCACCAGAGTACTGACGCTCGCCGCATCTTCGACGCTAAGGGCTTGTCAGACAATTACTGACTTTTGTGTTCTCGGAGCAGCGGGATGGATCGTGTAGTTCCAGTCGCCGTGAAAGCGATGCCGCTCGAGGCGTACCGTCGCCAGCTGCGCATCGGTGACGGTGAGGCCACCCGGGTATGGGCCGCGGTCGAGTTCCGACCGAACGCGGAGTCCGGACCGACTGTGCGTCGAGCCAATGAGGCTCACGATCGTGGCCAAGTCGACGAGTGGGGTGCCGCGCCAATTCATCGCGATGTGCGAGAACACCCGATGCTCGATCTTGTTCCACTTGCTCGTACCCGGCGGAAAGTGACAGACCGTGATCACCAAGCCCGTCCGATTGGCCAGACGCGGCAGTTCCCACTTCCACAACCGGAGGCGCGCCCTGTTGCTCCCGCCTGCATCCGCCGTGATCAACAGCGACTGGGCTTGTCGATACGCCGGGCGACCCATGTGCTGCCACCAACGCTGGATCGACCGTACCGCGAAGCTCGCGGTGTCGTGATCGATCCCGACACGCACCCAGCCTTCGTTGCGATGCAGATCGTAGATGCCATACGGAATGGCCTTCCCGCCCGTGGTGGCGGTGGCCGGGATCACGAAGTCGTGGACCTGTACCCGCTGCGGCGTCTTCGCCGGGCGCCAGGTGCGGCCCGCGTTCTTGAACGCGCCGACCAGCTCCTTCTTCTTGGTGTCCACCGAAATCGTCGGCTGCTGTTGCCGTTGCGCGCGTCGCACGCGCCGGGCGATGTACCGAAACTGCGCGTCCCGATCGACATGCTGGCGGCCCTCACGAGTCTTGGCGTTGCCCTGCAGGCTGTAGCCCAGTCCGTGCAACAACTCGGCGACCACCGTGTGGCTGACGCGGTGGCCCAGACCGTCGAGCGCCACCGCCAACGTCCGTGCGCTCTGGCACGTCCACCGCAGCGGCGAGTCGGGATCGCCGGGGGCGGTCGGCTCAACCAACGCATCCAAATCGCGCAGCAGCGTCGCGTCGAGATCGATCGCGCGCTTGCGGCCGCCGCCCGCCCTTCGCGTCCGGCCGCCCGCGAGCGGCTCGTCCGCCGTCAATTCACGCAAACCGCGCTGGATGGTCGATGTCGCGATACCCGTGGCTCGGGCGACCAGCGCCGTGCCGCCATAACCGATCGCCTGGGCCTCAGTCGCCGCCCACACCCGGCGCGATCGCTCCGTGAGCACGGGCGCCAGCGCTGCATGCTTTGCCCGCAGGGTGGCCACCTCCACGGGCGCAGCGTACTACTCGCCGATCAACAGTACAAGCAGTTATTTCCTTACAGGCTCTAAGCTGCCCGCCGATCGTGGGGTTGCCAGCGAGATTCACCTGCTCGTGCACCAGTATCTGTCCCTGGGTGGTGAGTGGATCGATAATGTCAAGCCCGCCGGTGATCTCCAGATCGCCGTCGGTGACGAACAGGAGCTCTGGCGTGCCCGGGATGATGTCGGGGCTGCCGCTCATGTCGATCGAGTCTTCTGCAATGATCGTGATCTGCATCGGGGTCGCAGCGGAGCCGGGACTGCCAGAAATCTTGACACTTCCTTCGACGTAGTAGCTTCCGGTCGCTGGCGCCGAGCTGCCGAAGCTCCACTCACCAATCCCGCTGTCGAAGTCCCAGTTGTTGCAGGGCGTCCCACCGGACCAGGTGCACAGCACGGTTCCAGCCTGGTTCGTCATCGTTCCAGACGATGTCAGGATGAAGTCGGCGTAGTGCAGGTAATCGCTTGCACTGATCGTCGGCAAGGGGATGGGCGCGGCCCCGCCGCTGCCGGCGGGGCTCCCCGTATACGTACCGCTCGCGGTCACCGTGCCTTCTATGTCCGAGCCACCGCCGGAAATGTCTAGGTCGCCATTCGAATGAATGTCGCTGTTCGTGCCATCGACCGTCACGCTGCCGGAAATCTCGAGATCACCGTTGGTGACGATCGCGCCCAGCGGGGCGGGGGCGATGAGGGCTTCCAGGACGACCATCGTGTCGTCCGGCCCGTATCCCGTAGCCCTGACGATCAGCGTCTCATTGATATCGTTGACGAGGTTGCCGTCCTCGTCCGGGGCGTCCGCCTCGTCGTCCAGGATGAGCGCTTCGTACGTAGCGGCGCCGCCGGCGACCATGGACTGTGGCGTATTCAGTGGAATGGCTTCGGCAGTTTCAATGCCTGCTCCGACTCGCGCGGCCAGGCTGCCGTTGTCCGCATCGGTGCCTGTCGTGCCGCTGGCCCCGTCCGGCCCAAGGAGCAGCGCGTCAACCGCCTCTTCGGGGCCGATTGTCCACCCGTTGGCGTTCCACTCGAAGATGTAGGTGGTCGCCAGTTCGACCGCGTGATTGAGGCCCGCTTCCGCCGCGGCCTGCGCCTGCGCGCCCGACCGCTGGTTACGAGAGATCAGGGTCTCTGTCTGTCCGTTCACCGTCAGCGCGGCCGTGAGTGCCGACATCATCATGAGGACGAGCAGCACCAAGATGAGTGCCGACCCTCGTTCATTCGGCTGTTCGACGATCGACTCGTGCGTATTGGTCATGATTGGCTACCGCGTCCGCAGACGCACCTCCGTTGCGAGCGTCGATGTCGTGAACTCTCCGGTAATTCTATTCCGAGCGCGCGACCGCGCAGTAACCTGAACCTGTATGTACGCCACCAGCTCCGAGTAAGAGCCTGTAAGGAAATAACTGCTTGTACTGTTGATCGGCGAGTAGTACGCTGCGCCCGTGGAGGTGGCCACCCTGCGGGCAAAGCATGCAGCGCTGGCGCCCGTGCTCACGGAGCGATCGCGCCGGGTGTGGGCGGCGACTGAGGCCCAGGCGATCGGTTATGGCGGCACGGCGCTGGTCGCCCGAGCCACGGGTATCGCGACATCGACCATCCAGCGCGGTTTGCGTGAATTGACGGCGGACGAGCCGCTCGCGGGCGGCCGGACGCGAAGGGCGGGCGGCGGCCGCAAGCGCGCGATCGATCTCGACGCGACGCTGCTGCGCGATTTGGATGCGTTGGTCGAGCCGACCGCCCCCGGCGATCCCGACTCGCCGCTGCGGTGGACGTGCCAGAGCGCACGGACGTTGGCGGTGGCGCTCGACGGTCTGGGCCACCGCGTCAGCCACACGGTGGTCGCCGAGTTGTTGCACGGACTGGGCTACAGCCTGCAGGGCAACGCCAAGACTCGTGAGGGCCGCCAGCATGTCGATCGGGACGCGCAGTTTCGGTACATCGCCCGGCGCGTGCGACGCGCGCAACGGCAACAGCAGCCGACGATTTCGGTGGACACCAAGAAGAAGGAGCTGGTCGGCGCGTTCAAGAACGCGGGCCGCACCTGGCGCCCGGCGAAGACGCCGCAGCGGGTACAGGTCCACGACTTCGTGATCCCGGCCACCGCCACCACGGGCGGGAAGGCCATTCCGTATGGCATCTACGATCTGCATCGCAACGAAGGCTGGGTGCGTGTCGGGATCGATCACGACACCGCGAGCTTCGCGGTACGGTCGATCCAGCGTTGGTGGCAGCACATGGGTCGCCCGGCGTATCGACAAGCCCAGTCGCTGTTGATCACGGCGGATGCAGGCGGGAGCAACGGGGCGCGCCTCCGGTTGTGGAAGTGGGAACTGCCGCGTCTGGCCAATCGGACGGGCTTGGTGATCACGGTCTGTCACTTTCCGCCGGGTACGAGCAAGTGGAACAAGATCGAGCATCGGGTGTTCTCGCACATCGCGATGAATTGGCGCGGCACCCCACTCGTCGACTTGGCCACGATCGTGAGCCTCATTGGCTCGACGCACAGTCGGTCCGGACTCCGCGTTCGGTCGGAACTCGACCGCGGCCCATACCCGGGTGGCCTCACCGTCACCGATGCGCAGCTGGCGACGGTACGCCTCGAGCGGCATCGCTTTCACGGCGACTGGAACTACACGATCCATCCCGCTGCTCCGAGAACACAAAAGTCAGTAATTGTCTGACAAGCCCTTAGCCGTGATGTGGCCCAAGTCAACGAGATGATAGGCGCTATCAGACTGGAAGGTGGTGGCGGCGGCGTCCACCGCGCACGGACCACAACCCGTTGCAAGAGGCGAAAGTCGGTATATCCAAGCACCCGCACTGGGGCAAAGCCAAGGGTTTCTGACACACCTGATCGCGTCAGCGGCACGCGTTGACTGGCTGTACACTGCACGCTTCGAGAATCTGGATGGCAGGAGAACTGTATGAAACTGATCACGAGACGGCTCGCGGTGGTGGTTCTGGTCGGCACGAAAGGCCACATCACGAGAAATCTCGGTCCGGAGAATCGTATTGTCGTCACGATCCCGCTTGCAGATCAGACGGGGCCGGGCGGCGGTCGTTAGCAGGGAGCGAGGAGATGACAGCGGCAGTTCGCTTGGTAGGTAGTTAGGGCTTGTCAGACAATTACTGACTTTTGTGTTCTCGGAGCAGCGGGATGGATCGTGTAGTTCCAGTCGCCGTGAAAGCGATGCCGCTCGAGGCGTACCGTCGCCAGCTGCGCATCGGTGACGGTGATGCCACCCGGGTATTGGCCGCGGTCGAGTTCCGACCGAACGCGGAGTCCGGACCGACTGTGCGTCGAGCCAATGAGGCTCACGATCGTGGCCAAGTCGACGAGTGGGGTGCCGCGCCAATTCATCGCGATGTGCGAGAACACCCGATGCTCGATCTTGTTCCACTTGCTCGTACCCGGCGGAAAGTGACAGACCGTGATCACCAAGCCCGTCCGATTGGCCAGACGCTGCAGTTCCCACTTCCACAACCGGAGGCGCGCCCCGTTGCTCCCGCCTGCTCCCGCGCCCCACGATTTCTTTGGACAGCCTTCTGTGAGAAGGAGAATGAGTTATGTCCAAGGGAAAACAGCACGAGGCTGAGGCCTCGGAGAGAGCCCGGAGGGCGACCGCAGAGGCCTCAGCCTCGTGGGCGCTCGTCGGCACGGGGCGGTGGTCCGCGCGACGAAAAGTCTCCGTGGTCATCGAGGTCCTCAAGGGGGAATCACTCGAGAGCCTCAGTCGTCGCCATGGCGTGACGGCGGCGAAGCTCTCGCAGTGGCGTGACGACTTCGTGGCCGGCGGTGAGGCCCGCCTCAAGCATCGCGAGGTCGCCGTCGAGGGCGCGGACACGCGGCGGCTCAAGCGCGTCGTGGCGGATCTCGCCACCGACAAGGCGTTGCTGGCCGAGAAGATTCGACACCTGGAGGCCGGCCGCCCTTTGGGCTGGTGGAGGTCGAAGCGATGCGTCACGAGACTTCGCCCTCCACCCACCGGCCGTACGGCATCGCCCGCGTCACGCGCGTGTGGCAGGTGCCGCGCTCGACGGTCTACGCGCAACGGACCCGGCGCGCCCGGCCGACGCCGGTGGCCAAGCGCGGACCCAAGCCGCCCCAGTCGGATGCGGCGCTGACGGCCGCGGTCCGGGCCGTGATCGCCGCGAGTCCGTTCCACGGCGAAGGGCACCGCAAGATCTGGGCGCGCTTGCGGGTGCAGGGTCTGCGCACGTCGAAACGTCGGACGTTGGTCGTGATGCGCGCTGCCGACTTGCTCGGCCCTGCGCGGCTGCCCACGCCGGTCGCCGCCCGTCCCCACGACGGCACCATCGTCACCGCCAGTCCCAACGTGATGTGGGGCACCGATGCGACGGCCACCGTGACGCTGGCGGACGGCCACGCCACGATCTTCGGGGCGATCGATCACTGCACGGCCGAATGTGTGGGACTACACGCGGCGAAGTACGGCACGCGCTTCGAGGCGTTGGAGCCGATGCGCCAGGGCGTCCGAGATCACTTCGGGACGATGGCCGCCGGCGTGGCGAGCGGGCTCACGATGCGCCACGACCACGGCAGTCAGTACATGAGCAACGACTTTCACGCCGAGCTCCGGTTCCTCGGCATCGTGTCATCACCGGCCTTCGTCCGCCAGCCCGAGGGGAACGGCTGCATCGAACGGTTCTTCCGCACCCTCAAGGAACAGCTGCTGTGGGTGCGCCACTTTACGGATGTCGAGGACTTGCAGCAGGCGCTGCGCACCTTCAAGGAGACCTATAACCAGCAGTGGTTGATCGAGCGACTCGGCTTCCGCGCACCCGCCGTCGTCCGTCGCGCGGTTGCGCTCACCACGGCCGCGTGAATACACTCACCCGGCTGTCCAAGAAATCCGTGGCGGTACATTGCTCCCGCCTGCATCCGCCGTGATCAACAGCGACTGGGCTTGTCGATACGCCGGGCGACCCATGTGCTGCCACCAACGCTGGATCGACCGTACCGCGAAGCTCGCGGTGTCGTGATCGATCCCGACACGCACCCAGCCTTCGTTGCGATGCAGATCGTAGATGCCATACGGAATGGCCTTCCCGCCCGTGGTGGCGGTGGCCGGGATCACGAAGTCGTGGACCTGTACCCGCTGCGGCGTCTTCGCCGGGCGCCAGGTGCGGCCCGCGTTCTTGAACGCGCCGACCAGCTCCTTCTTCTTGGTGTCCACCGAAATCGTCGGCTGCTGTTGCCGTTGCGCGCGTCGCACGCGCCGGGCGATGTACCGAAACTGCGCGTCCCGATCGACATGCTGGCGGCCCTCACGAGTCTTGGCGTTGCCCTGCAGGCTGTAGCCCAGTCCGTGCAACAACTCGGCGACCACCGTGTGGCTGACGCGGTGGCCCAGACCGTCGAGCGCCACCGCCAACGTCCGTGCGCTCTGGCACGTCCACCGCAGCGGCGAGTCGGGATCGCCGGGGGCGGTCGGCTCAACCAACGCATCCAAATCGCGCAGCAGCGTCGCGTCGAGATCGATCGCGCGCTTGCGGCCGCCGCCCGCCCTTCGCGTCCGGCCGCCCGCGAGCGGCTCGTCCGCCGTCAATTCACGCAAACCGCGCTGGATGGTCGATGTCGCGATACCCGTGGCTCGGGCGACCAGCGCCGTGCCGCCATAACCGATCGCCTGGGCCTCAGTCGCCGCCCACACCCGGCGCGATCGCTCCGTGAGCACGGGCGCCAGCGCTGCATGCTTTGCCCGCAGGGTGGCCACCTCCACGGGCGCAGCGTACTACTCGCCGATCAACAGTACAAGCAGTTATTTCCTTACAGGCTCTTAGCTGGACAAGCTCGTCCGGAAGCGTTCTATGAAACTATTGATTGGAGGCCGATCATGGCGCATCAGTTCGAGATTCCTTTCAGCAACGGCTCGCTCTCGGCCGCATACCCCGATGGACCGCCACTGGCTGGCGGCCGGATCCTGGGCGACGACAACCGGCCGCTGCGGGCGTACCGGTTCCTCCTGAGCCTGAAAGGCGTGGATCGCGGGTTCGTCGTTCAGCGCACACGGCTGCTCGGGAGCGCCGCGGAAATCAGTTTCCGAGGATGCACGCTTCGCATCGTCAATTCCATGATCCTCAACCAGCGACGGAGCCGCTTCCCCGCGAACGGACCCCAGGTGCAGGTGTACGATGGACCGCTGCTGCTGTCGTGGGAGGCCCAGAACCTCGTCTCGCCCGTCGGGTTCCGGCGATTGATGGCCTGGCACGGGCAGCCGGGCCACGCGGAGATAGCTGGAACGATCACGCTCACATATCCGCCGGACGCCGACGCCGACGTCGCGGGCACTGGCGTGGGCACCTTCGCTCGGCCGGGAGGTTTTCCTGGCGCCAATCGCCCAGTGACCGGCACATTCGGGTCAGCCGTTCCGGCACGCCCGAACGAGTTCATCTCCGTGTTCCGGGTGAGGAACTTCGTGCTTCGGGGAACGTGGGCGCCGCGCTTTCAGATTCGCCTGGCACCGGGAGCCAGAATCCCGCGGATTCCCAGGCCCCGGTAGGGAACCGACAAGGGCTTCTCGCGCGACACCGTTGATCTTCAGCTACGGAGTGTAGGTCGCCTGTGGTCTCGGGGTCTCGAATGTCACAAGAGTCGCGTCTCCTTCGACGGCTGTCACTTGGTGAGGCACACCTTCGGGGATCATCAAGAAATCGCCTCTACCCACGCGATTGGGCGTCCCACCAGTGATTCCCTCCGATGAACTCCAGTTGGTGCCGTTCTGCCGCGGGTTGATCAACTTTCCGCCAGTCGTCACTGTCAGCGATCCGTCGATCACACCCCACAGTTCAGCCTCCTTTTCATGAACGGATGCGCCCTGGGGAAAATTCGGGAGACGGTGCTCCATGCCGATTCGATAGGCATACGTCTCACCAGGGAACATTCCAGAATGGCGCTCCAGGTACACATCACTAGCATTGCCGCGGTCTTGTGGCAGGTTCTTGGCGGTTTCCAGGACAGTTGCGGCAGGAAGGAGAAAGCCACGCGCCGGGTCGCCTTCCGGAGGACGCTCTTGAGTCAAAACGAGCGACGAGAGAGCCAGTACACCAACAAACCCGACGACGGTTCCTATTCTACCCATCCGAACCTCCTGCAGTGCAATCGACGAATAGCTTCGTGGGCACCCGTGTCCGCGATCCCGAAGGCTGCCAGAACATCACCTCCCGTCACGCCCGGCGGGCCATCAGCAACGCATCGAACTCTACCATGAAGCCGTCGGAGGTTACGTCTGGGGGATGACTTGGCTATATCCGACGATGAAGCTTGATAGTTGTAGTACCGCACACAGTGACGGAGCGCACGGCGAAGCTCTGTGACGGGTCGCAAACGGTCGGCTGTAACAATCTGGAAGCGGCGGGAGTTAAACCCGCGTCCGAAAGTACGTCCCAGCAGGACTCTACGTGCGTGTCCGCTTTCAGGGAGAAAGGGTCACAACGCACACGGCCCGGGATCCCATCCGGCGTCGTCCGCTTCCTTTCTGAAGTGCAGGGTCCGGATGTAGGGCCTCTCCAGATAGATCGGATCTTCGAGGGTCGTTGTCATCAGAAGATATTCCACACCGCGATCCTCCAAGGTGGTGAAAGACTCCCTGTACACCGCCTGGTCGCTGTAGGGAACGCCGTGCCTGAAGAAGTGGCCGGCAGTCATATTGGTTGTCACCACGTTCAACTCGCCGCCTCTCCGCGCTGCGGGCAACGAGCCGACCGCCCTTCCGCCCGAAGCGCGCCACGTCGCGACTGAATGTCCTTGAGCAGTCGAGGATTGAGTCTCGAGGGGCGATCCATCGAACCGCAGGATGCGAGTCTGCCTCCCGGCGTCGGTGTCAATCCGCAGGGTGTTGTCGTCTTCCCAGGAAAAACGAAACCGGCCAGGAATGCGCATGATGCCCGCTGCACCGTACGCCATGCATTCCCCGCCGGCAGCCACGGCGGCTTCCGGATCCCAGCTGTCGGCGACACGGCGGCCTTCATCGTTGAGCGGCAGATAATCGTAGTCGCCGCGTTGGGCCGTTCGCATACGCAAGCGCCAGTCTTCGCTGACGATCGACATCCATTGGCCCGTCAAGTCAATGGGCGCAGCGACCCTTGCCGGTCCCGGGGCCTGTCCTCCGCGCCCCCGCTGTGCCTGAAGCGAAACAGGCATGGCGAGCATGATCGCAGTCAAGGCCACGATCGACGTCAGACCGGACCGTGGGCTCAATCGAACACTTCTCCGGGACGCGTGCCCCATCCGAAACCGTCCGAGTTCCGGTGTAGCGTCTCCATCTTTATGCGATGGTCGATCCCCACATTCCGCGACGGGTTTCCGCTAATGATGACCACGTCACCCGGTCTCAACGTGGTGCGGGTTACGCCCTGGCCTGCGAGCTGGGTTGTGCCGCCCCACTCGATACCCCAACGGCGCGTTTCACCGTTTTCGTCAGGCGCCATGACGTGGATAAAGGAGTGTGGGTTGCGGAACATGAAGGCGACGATTTCGCCTTCGATTTGTATGGTCTCGCTTTCCTGATACGTCGACGCAAAGGAGTGATGGGCGTACGCGGCCACTCCACCGCAGAGAAACGCGCCGACAACGATCAGGAGGATGCGTTTGCTTTTCATTGGTCGTTCTCCCCGAGTTGATTTCGTTGCGTTCACAAAACCGGCGTCGTCCGGCACAATTCCTACTGAGCCGCGCTCAGACTCGCATAGACGGCTTCGACGAACATGTCCGTCGTCCAGAAGCCGGTCGTGGAACCGTAGATGGTGTCGTAGTCCAGCGTCGGCCGGGCTGCCTTTACCTCTTCCAGCGTCATACCGCGATCGATCATGTCCTGAACGCGATCGCGGATGATCGTGACCATGTCCCGATAGTAGCCGACGTCTGCTGAATCCGAAATCCGCCCATGGCCCGGAATGATCATCGTGCCGCCTTCAGTCCGAAACTCCGGGAATGCCAGTTCGAGAATAAAGTTCAGAGAGTCGATGACACCCTGAATGTTTCCGCCGCGTTCGAGATCGACGATCGGGTAGCTCGTCGGCGTGTACAGGTCGCCGGTTGCAATCACGTCCGAGCCCCGAAACCATATCAGCGAGTCGCCATCGGTATGCGCCGACGGCCTGTGAATGAGCTGCACACCCTCGCCGTTCATGTGGTGGCTGATCTTGTACTGGTCCTTGTAGTAGGTGTCCGTCGGCCACGCTTCTACCGGCAAGTCCGCCCGCGCCATCCTGCCCAGGACGTTCTCATGCGCCCAGATCAAGGCGCCTTCGGCCGCATCCGTAATCGTCCCAGCGACGTTGCCCCCCGTGATCGTCGCGCCCGCGGCCGAGACGACGGCGTTACCCCCCGTATGGTCGGCGTGCAAATGGGTATTGAGGATGTAGCGAATCGGCTTCGGGGGAGGGGGCGTCGCGCGCAGGCGCTCCATCGAGGAAACCGTCTCCGCCGCGAAACCCAGGCGCTGGGGCTGAACGAACGCGAGGTTTCTCTGCAGTGTCTGGACAGCCTCCAGAACGGCCTCGGCTCCGTCCGCCCGTCCCGTGTCCACGAGCAACACGCCGTCTGGCCCGAGCTGGGCAGCGATATTGCCGCCGTTTCCGGCGATCAGGTACACCGATCCCTGAACGTGAAGCGTTTCGATGTCGGGGTTACCGTCCTGAGCGTACGCCAGACCACTCGAGCCCGCCGCTACGATCAAGAGCGCCATCAACCCGCAGGCTACTTTCCTCATCGATCTCGCTCCTGACACCAAGTCAATCCGTCTTCAGTCGCGACACGCTCATCATCGGCACGAAAGGCCCTCGCATTCCAGAGCCCGCAGCGGCCGTGGGAATGGGCGATCCACTATTTCGATGAGTTTCTTCCGGTACTCGGGATACATCGTTTCCGCTCCACCGCGGGACGCTTCCAGCGGTATGTCGTAATAAGACGCGAACGAATCCAGCGTCGGGTTGGTGCCCGGCAGGTAATGGGGAACGGTACCGGCAGGCATGTCGACCTCCGTTATAACCGTGCACGGGTACGGTGGCAGCCGTTGGTTCAAGTCCAGGATGTACTCCCGGCTCCGGATCAGCGGTTCTTCCAGATACGCAGGGTCGTAGATGATGCTGGTATAGGTAAGGACATCACCTCGCCGGGTCAAGAACTGCGTAATCTCGGACTTGTCGCTACGAAAGACCCCGGACCGCCGGATATAGCCTTCCTTCAAGTGGGTGGTCGTGATCTTGAGGACATCCCCGATCCACTCTCCAGTCGAGAAGCCACCCCAGCTGTGCGGCGCGTTTTCTGAAGGGTGTGGCCGCCCGTCCATATAGATCGGATAATCAACAGATCGCAGCCACTCGGTGTGAATGGCCACGGTCTGCCGCGAGACAGGATCGATCTCCTGCCAGATTTTCAGATCCGATGGTCCGCGTTCCAGGTAGCCCAGCGGGTGGGGCCGGCATTGCCACTCGGGGAGTGTCCACCGGGTTGCCGTCCATGCATCGGCGCGCGCGCGCGCCTGATCGTTGATCGGCAGGCCCGCGTAGTCCCCGGGTAACACATTCGGACGGGGCGTCTGATCCTCATGTGCCCGATTCGGATTCCACTCCCCAGACAGATCCACCTGAGCGAATGCAGGCGGAGCCACAAATAGCATGAGCAACAAGAACGCAGACAGACAGGACTTCGTACCGTTTGCGGCACCCATGGTCACCTCCAACTAGGTCAACGCGCTCTAGCCGTTACTTCGGTGCTTCTCACGTACTTCAATGATGTGGAGTGAAAGCCGACACATAGTATCCATCAGCTTGAGACTGCCGAAAAGGGGTGGCGGCGGCGGGCGTCGCGCCCGGTCAGCTTGGCCGCAGGCCTAGCTGCCGAGCCTGGCATCGGCGCCGGAACCAGACCGAGCGAAGTGAGGGATGGTGGAGGCGGCGGGAGTCGAACCCTATCAAGCGGTTTCTTCTAAGTCGGTGAAGGCACGCGACTTCTGGTCCTAAGTGGTTGGTTCCAGTCCCTTTACGCTGCCCCATTCGTTCTACTCAACACAACTCGAATCACCGCGAGTCAACCTCCGTCTTGGAGAAATAGTGGAGACGGCTAGGCCGTTGCGGTAGCGGCCGGCTAGTCCCAATCCACGGTCGTGGCGCAGGAGCCAGTGGGGACTCAGTGATCCTCGCTCCTCGGGCTTAGCGGTAGATCCGCGGCGTGAGGCGACCACTTACTTGATGTGGGAGAGGTGTGTCGATGCAGACAGAGACAACGGTGATGGGCAGGGAGCAGGGGTTAGCGGCTGCGGGTATTGGGCCCGGACCCAGAAGAGACAGACGGCAGCCGGGCGTACGCAAGACGGCACGCGAGGGAGCCCCCACGGGCGCCTCCGAGGCAACACCAGGCCAGCCAGATGCTCGTAGCTGTCGGTTACGCCGAGACAGGCTCGTTGACGCATGGGGCCGGTTCCTGGGGCGTGTCCCCTGGCAGTTCATGGTGACGCTGACGTTCGACCCTCACCGAATCTTCCCGGTGGGTCGGCAGACAGCGATGCGAGAGGCGGTGGGCTGGTGCCACCGCGTCGCTTGGGTCGTGCGCCGTCCGGTCGCCTGGCTGGTAGCCGTCGAGCGAGGACGGGCCGGTCTCTGGCACGCGCATGTGCTGCTGGTGGGAGCACCCGACCACCTGGGCCCGGCGGCGGAAGCGATGTGGAGACAGCGCAATGGGTTCATCCACGTAACGCGAGTGGACACGGCACGGGGGGCGGTGCTTTACGCGACGAAGGAGGCGGCCCGTCTGGGCGACGTGGAATTGTCGGACACGCTGGTTCGCTATCGCACGCGGGTGTCCGACAGGTTGTGCGTGGCCCTGTATGCCGAGGACAGTCGGCAGCAGTCACAAGAGAGAGCGGCGATGGGTTCGGCCGGTGCGGCCCTGCCGACGGGATCCAGAGAGGAGGCGGTATCACGCCATGCCGACGAGCAGGTCTCGGCGAGCGCCGTTTAGCCGCCGGGGGGAGCAGGCCATTCAAGCCTTCCAGGAAGCTGCCGTGGCCGACGCGATGCCGCGCACCGAGGTGGGCGACGACGCGGTGTACGCCGCCAATGCCCGGGGTGCGCGCGGTCACGCCCGCCAGAGCCTGCAACCCGCCCACCCGGTTGCGGTGCGTGCGGGTGAAGCCGTGACGTGGGAGAACCAGGCGGATGAGCGTGACGCCGGGGACCACGCCTGGCTCATCGAGACCCTCGAGCACCCCACCTCCATCAGTGTCGGGGCCTCCGGGCAACGCATGTCGGCCGCGCTGGCGGCGGAGGTGTTAGAGCCCGCAGTCGACGCCGCAGCCAGTGCCCAGGCCGCCAATTCGCTCGAGAAGATGTTGTGTCACCAACTGGCGGCGGTCCATTTCGCCGCCATGCGCCTCCTGGAGCAGAGCGCGACCCCGCGGCTCCCGCCCCGTGAAGTGGCCCGGCTGACCAACGCCGCGGCCCGCTTGATTGACGCGTATCAGTCGGGGTGTCTGACGCTGCAGAAGCTGAAGACCAAGGGCATGCAACGGGTTGTGGTGCAGCACCAGCAGGTGCATGTGGGCGACGGCGGGCAGGCGGTCGTGGCGGGTCGGATCGAGGGGGGGCGCGGAGGGGAGGGAGAGCAAAAAATGGCCGATGAAGTCCATGAACAGCGACGCGGTTGGTTGAAACACGGCAATCCTCCGGGCGATTGGATGGCGGCCCCCCGCTGTGGCGCCCTGACCCGCCGGAAGACTCCGTGTCAGTGCCCCGCCATGCGCGGCCGGCGCCGCTGTCGGCTGCACGGGGGAAAGAGCACGGGCCCGACCACCGCCACCGGCCTAGCCCGAAGTCGACGCGCCCGCTGGAAGCACGGGGCGTACTCGCGAGAGATGCGTGAGATGCGCGCCCGGGTGCGCAGGTCTCAGGAGGATCTCCGCGCCCTGGACGCCCGAGGGAGAGCTCTCGGGCTCTGGTAGGATGCCCCTGGTTACCATCTCCTCTGGCCAGCTTGAGCGAGCACCGAGACGACCGTGTGAGACTCGTCGCAGTTGCACGTCGACGTGCAACGCAGGCCCCCCACGAAACCCCACCTGACGAGAGTCTCCAATTCCCGGGGGCGGCTGTGTGCGAAGGCCTCTAACCCCAGTTCTCACTTGAGTTGAGATCGTGTTTGCGATCTATTGCGCGCATGCCGAATCCGTATCCCCGAGCCCTCCGGGAACGCGCCGTGCGTGCGTACGAGTCGCGCACCGAGCCGTACCCGGTTATCGCCGCTCGCTTCGAGATTGGCCCGGCCACGTTGATGCGGTGGGTGCAACGGCAACGCGAGACGGGCACCGTGGACCCCCTGGCGAAGGGCGGGGGCTGGGTGTCGCCGGTCGCCTGGGCGGTGCTCAAGCCGTTGATCGACGCCAAGCCGGACCAGACGTGCGAGGAACTCACCCGCGCGTACAACCGCGTCGCGCCGCACGGCCGGGTGCATCGGTCCAGCATCTGGCGAGCCCTCCGGCGGACCGGGTATGTCTGCAAAAAAAACGATCCCGGCCGGCCGAACAAGACCGGGCGCGCGTCCAAGCCGAACGCGCGGCGTTCCGCGCCTGGGCCCAGACGATAGCCGCCGAGCGGCTGGTCTTTCTCGACGAATCGGGCGCGAATCTGGCGATGGGCCGGTCGCACGCGTGGCTGCCGCGCGGGCAGGCGTTGATCGAACCGCGCCCGCGCAACGGGGGCGACAACTTGAGCCTAGTCGGGGCGATGCGCCTGGAGGGCTGGGTGACGCTCGCCACGGCGTGGGGTGCCATCACGACGCCGCGCTTCGTCGCCTGGGTGCGACGGCATCTGGTCCGCCACCTGCGCCCCGGCGACATCGTGGTACTCGACAATCTCGCGGCGCACAAGGCCCCGCGCGTCCGGACGCTGATCGAGGCGGCGGGGGCCACCGTCAAATGCCTCCCGCCCTACTCCTACGACTGCAATCCGATTGAGCCGGGCTGGGCCTTGGTCAAGAAGCGCATTCGCGCGGTCGCGCCCCGCACGGCCACGCTCTTGCGCTGCACGGCGCAACGCGCCCGACGCGTGATTCAGCCCCGTCACTGTCGCAGTTGGTTTGGCCATGCTGGCTATTAAGTCAACTGATCTCTGGGGTTAGCTCCCGTGGAGGCGGGCTGCTGCGCGGCGGCGTGCGTCACCGGGGGACTTCCCATGTGTGAAGAGCGCCGACAGCCCGAGAGACAGGGTTGCGTCGTGACGGGCACGCCGTCGGCCCAGCTACCCGCCAAATGTTCCGTGCCCTCCGCAGACGTGACCAGCTCCGCTGGTGTACGTGAGCGACCACAACGGTACCCGCGCAGCCATCGCGGTCGGGTATGCGCCACGCTCCGCGAAGTACACGGCACGCGATATCGGTCGCACGCCGCTACATCTCCCTCGCAGAACTCGAGAGAGCCGAGACCCTTGCCAGCCGCCTTATGCAAGAAGTTGCTGGGGGGTGATCAGAGGGGATGAAGTGGCCAGCCACCGCAGCGACGAATGGGTATGGCCACGCAAGTGGGACCCAGGATTAGGTCGGCCTACGTGGGACCTTGGGTTGCACCCCGCGCTGGCGCATGTCCGGGCCGCCGCGGGCCTCGATCGTGTTCTGCCACGCCCCGATGTCATCGGCGGCGTCCGGATAGCGTGACAACCAACGTTTTCTGGGAGAGCGGATGTTCTCGTGTTCTTGCACGTCAACGTGCGAACACGGGTCGCACACTGAGACCCCCACGCCGAGGGAGGAGACTCAGCCCGATGCCACCCGTGAACCTGCCGCTAGCGAAGCAGCTCGTGAGAGCGGGCGTCACGCCGATTACCGCGTTGCGCCGATCACGCCACCCCGACAACGCACCTATGGTGGACGCAGCGAGTGATGCTGGGGAGTTGCTATGAGAGACGCCGATTTATCGCCCCTCCTACTACTTCCCCTCGGCGCGTGAGCGGCCGGGGACATGAGTGACAGATCAGTCCGGGGACATGGGTAACACTTGGTGGGTGTTACCACGCCGTGTGAGAGCGGAGGAGCGCGCGTTCTTGGCGGGCTCCGTGGTCGTCCCGGCCGGTCCTCTCCTGACGGTGCGGCCTTTGTGATCTTCAATGCGGAGGATGCGTTCGTTCATCCGTCCGAGCTTCACTGGCCCGAAGTATACGTCCCAGAGCCCATCGTCGACTTCTTCCAGTCCGACGTACTCGCCCGCCAGCGTGTGCGTCACGCAGACCCAGCGCTTCTTCCACCGGATGCCGCTGTTGCGACTGACGAGGCGGACTTCGAAGTGGCCGGGGTATTCCACGGGCGCGAGCGTGCGCGGCAGCGTCCGCGGTGACGGCTGGTAGACGGGGCCAGGCGTTTCTTGGTCCAATGCTTCGTGCGGGCGTTCGTCGTTGTACTCGTGACGAAACCGATTGAACCGGATCTGTTGGGCGCGCAGATTGGCGCTCGGGGGACGCGTGGCCTCGGCTTTCAGCGTCCGATGCATCCGCTCATGGCGCCCGTTCTGCTGCGGGGACGCGGGGGCGATCAGTTCCGGGAGGATCCCGAGCCGAATCCACCAGACGGACAACGTGGACAGGCGCCCGAGCGCGGTAGTGGCGAAGGGCACGCCATTGTCGGTCCGGATGATCCCCGGCAAGCCGTACTCTTGGAAGAGGCGGAGGAAGAGCGGGCGAGCCGTAACGATCGCGGTCGAGAGCAGGCCGTGACAGGTCAGCAAGTACCGACTGAAGCCATCGACGATCGTCAACGGATAGCAATACACCCCGTCGCGGGTTTTGAACTGCCCTTTGAAGTCCGCGGTCCAGGTCCCGTTGGGGGCCGTCATCGGGATCAGCGGCCGACCCGGGTGTGCGGGCACCGGCCGCCGCCGCGACCCCGTGATGAGACCGGCGCGATCCAGTAGATCACAGACCGTACTCCGGGCCGGGAGTGTCCACGTCGGGTGCCGCGTGGCCACGATCTTCAGGAGTTTCTTGGCGCCCCAGGTCGGATGGTGGCGGCGCACGTCCAGCAGGGCCGCGATGATCGGCGGGGGCGTCCGGTGCGGACAATGCGCCGGCCGCCGTGACCGATCGACCAGCCCGGCTGGTCCCCCGACCTCATAGCGCTCGATCCATTTATAGGCGGTCTTCCGACTGATGCCGTAGCGTCGCGCCAGCTCCGCGACGTCGAACACATCGCGCTGGTAGTCGGCGATGAACTGCACGCGTTGGTCCATGAGTAACGTCTCCTGCCATGGCATCGAGCACCTCGGCTCGAGTGTGGCTGAATGTGTTACCCATGTCCCCGGACTCTTCTGTTACCCTTCTCCCCGGACCGCACCGCGTCGTACGCTATCACCGACTTGCACTAGTCGATCCGTCTCGGAGACTAGCGAGCCGGCCGTCCGGTCCAGCGCAATCCCCCCTGTGCCAATAATCCGTGAGACAACCTCCCCGGTGAGATGAGTGTAGGGGCGGGGAGGGTTCGATGGATGACTCGCATGCCAGCAGCCGTAGAGATGGACGTAACCGAGGGGGCGGAGGCGCTTCAGTAAACTCTGAAACCGGTTGTCTCACGGACGTTGACACGGCCCGGAGTGGCGCGCGACGGATCCGGCGGCAAATACCTTCAGAGGCACGAGACGCGTACTGCTCCGAGTGGCCCACGTCGTCGATAGCCTCACCCATCCGATGGGTGCCGTCGAGTTCAACCCGACGTCGAAGCCAGGCGCGCCCGACTACGGCCTGCTCTACACGAGCGGCAGCGACCTCGGGTTCAGTAATGGCCAAGGGCCGAACGCGAGAAATCCGGGTCAGACACAGCGCCTCGACACGGTGATCGGTGCCATCCTCCGTATCGATCCGCGCAGTCCCGCTGTCTCGGGAGGGATGAAAGGGCTCGGGGATTACACGATTCCGGCGAACAACACGTTCGCCGCTGACGGCGATCCCGATACGCTCGGCGAGATTTTCGCCTACGGCTTCCGGAACGCGCACAGGCTCTCGTGGGACCTCACCGATGGGACGCTGTTCGCGTCGGACATCGGGATGAACCACATCGAGGAGATCAACATCGTTCGCAATGGCGAGAACTACGGCTGGATGCGGCGGGAGGGGTACTTCGAGAACGGCATGACGAGGCCCGGCGGCGCCCTCAACCAGTTGTTCCCGCTGCCGGCCGACGTACTGGACGGGCGCCGGCAGGACGGCTTTACCTATCCGATGGCGATCTACGACCACAACGACGGAGAGGCCGTGACCGGCGGGTTCGCGTACTACGAGCGCATTGCCGCCCTCAGAGGCAAGTTCGTGTTCGGCGACATCGTGCGCGGGCGTCTGTTCGCGGCCGACCTGGCCGCGATGAAGAAGGCCGATGACGGCATTCCGCAGACGGTGGCGCCCGTCGAGGAGATCCAGCTCTACGTCCGAAGCGCGAGTGGCAACCGCGTGTATACATCGTTCCGAGAACTCGTAGAGCTGGCGATGGACGCGACCATCCAGACTCGAGCGGTGCCGAGACCACGTCCGCGGCGGACTGACGTGATCCGAACTACACCCGCACACCTCACGCGGTCGGTAGCGACCGCCGCAACGCCTTCCTGAAAGGCGATCACTTCCCCGTTGGGACGCTCAAGCTCCTCCCCGATCTCTCCTAATCAGGCCCGACTCCGATGGCCTTAGCTTCCGGCACCCGCCTCGGTCCGTATGAAGTCACCGCCAAGATCGTGGGCGGGATGGGGGAGGTGTATCGGGCGACGGACACGAAGCTGAAGCGCGACGTAGCGGTGAAAGTGCTGCCAGCCGCGCTCGCTTCTGACCCGGAACGCCTGGCGCGCTTTCAACGCGAAGCCGAAGTCCTCGCATCGCTGAATCGTCCCAATATCGCAGCCGTCTACGGCCTGGAGGAACCGCGAAGAGAGTCTGACGACCGAAAGCGGAACGGCCACCCATCATCCCAGAGCGGAACGCTCACGGGCATTGGCGCTTGCGCACGACCGAGACATAATTCGGGCGGAGCGTAAGCATGACGATTCTCTGGTGGCACTGGGTAGTCTTCGGGTTGATTGTGGCCGCCGGTGAACTGGTGGCACCCGGTGGCTTCTACATCATCTTCATCGGGGTGGCGGCGATCGTCGTCGGGTTGCTAACGAGTGTCGGGGTAATTGGGCCGCTTTGGATGCAGGTGTTGCTGTTTTCAATCCTGTCGGTCGGATCACTGTTGATCTTTCGCGGTCGCCTGCTTGCTTGGTTTCAGAAGGACTCAAGTGCCCAGGCGGTTGACACGTTGGTCGGACAGGTCTGCCGGACGCGGGAGGAGTTCGGGCCCGGCGGTTCGGGCCAGGTAGAGCTTCGCGGCAGTTCGTGGGCTGCGCAGAACGAGTCTGGCATGGCCATTCGGCGTGATGTACGATGTCGAGTCGTGCGGGTTGATGGGCTGACGCTTCATGTCGAGCCCGAAGGGGGACACTCATGAGTGGCGAACTTATTGCGCTAGTCGTTCTGGCGGTTTTCATCCTGATGGTCATCTCGCAAACCGCCATCGTCGTGCCCGAGCAGAGCGCCTTCGTTGTCGAGCGCCTCGGCAAGTTCCAGGAGACACTTGCTGCAGGGTTTCACGTCCTGGTACCGTTTCTCGACAAGGTTCGGTACCGCCATTCGCTGAAGGAGTCCGCTTTCGACATCGCGGAACAGGTCTGCATAACCCGAGACAACGTGCAGGTCGGCGTGGACGGGGTACTGTATCTGAAGGTGTTGGACGCGGAACGCGCATCGTACGGGATCACCGACTACCTCTTCGCCATTTCTCAGCTGGCCCAGACGACGCTGCGTAGCGAGATCGGGAAGATCGTCCTCGACAAGACTTTCGAGGAACGCACGAACATCAATCAACTGGTCGTGGCCGAGCTCGACAAAGCAACGGACGCATGGGGCGTGAAGGTGCTGCGCTACGAGATCAAGAATATAACGCCGCCGCAAGATGTACTGGCCGCCATGGAGAAACAGATGCGGGCCGAGCGCGAGAAGCGTGCCGTGGTTCTGACCTCGGAAGGCGAGCGCGACGCTGCCATCAACAACGCTGAAGGGGACAAGCAAAAGACCATCAAAGAATCGGAGGCGCGCCGACAGCAGCAGATCAACGAAGCGGAAGGTGAAGCCCAGGCGATTCTCGCCGTGGCGAAGGCGACCTCCGAGGGCATCCGTCAGGTAGGCGCGGCCATCAACGAGCGCGGCGGCATTGAGGCGACTCAGTTGCGCGTCGCGGAACAGTACGTTGAACAGTTTGGCAATCTCGCGAAAAGCACGAACACCATGATTCTGCCGGCTAACGTCGCCGACGTCGCATCGATGGTGGCGACCGCGATGAAAGTGTTCGGTGAGGTGAAGTCGGCTCCCGGACCAGGCCAGTGATTCTCGTCCAGTACTGGTTCGAGGAACTGCGGCGGCTGGTGCCGACGAACTGAGCCGGATTTCCCCGCACGTTGCGCTTCGCTTCAAGAGGGGTTCACCAGACCGATCTACGCCGTCCACGATGAGACCCGCCGCACTGATCGACGATCTCGCGCAGCTGGTGACCGACTACGCGGCGCAGCACGAGCAACAAGCCGCCGCCTTGCAGGCGCGGCTGCAGTGGTTCTGGTCGATGGGTACAGGCGGGCCTTGTACGAGGACGACGCTCGTCGGCGTCGCGGCCCTGGTCCTCGGCGGGTGCGCCACCCCTCTGACGGTGTCGACGGCACAGACGCCCGAGCCCCCCGTTGAGCGGTGGCGCGGATTGACGGTCGCTGCGGAGCATCGGTGCGCTCCGTATCGCAGTGATGAGTACGCGTATCCGCAGGCCGTCGAAGACGACATCATCCAGCGGCTGGGCGGCCTCTTCAGTCCCTATACGAACGAGATGTTTGATTCGAAGGGGGACACCGATATCGAACACGTCGTGGCGCGGTCCGAGGCGCACGACAGCGGGCTGTGCCGCTCCGATGCTGCGACCAGACGGGCGTTTTCACGCGATCTGCTGAATCTCACGCTGGCGAGTCCGCGTGTGAACCGAACCCAGAAGGGCGCGAAGGATGCTGCTGAGTGGCAACCAGCTGCGAATCAGTGCTGGTTCGCGCAGACCGTCGTGGACGTGCGCCTGGCCTACCGGCTGACGATCGACCGGCGTGAGGCCGCCGCGCTCGATCGTATACTCGCCGGGTGTTCGTCGACGGAGATGATGACGACCCGTCGAGTTTTCAGGTGAGTAGACGCATGAGTCGCCACGCCGTACGCGCCACCGTCGCAATTGCTGCCCTCAGCCTCGCGGTGCTTGGTCCACCGGCGGTCCAGGCTCAGGACAATCCGTCAACACAAGAACTTGCCGACCTGCGCGACCACGCCGAAGCCGGCGATGCGGATGCGCAGTTCACCCTTGGGGAGTTTTACGCCGCGGGCCAAGGCGTTCCACAGGATTACGCCGAAGCCGTCGCCTGGTGCCGTTTGGCCGCGCAGCAGGGCCACGCCGAGGCGCAGTTCAACCTCGGGGTCATGTACGACAACGGCGAAGGCGTCCCACAGGATGATGTCGAAGCCCGCAGGTGGTACAACCTCGCCGACGCCTGGTCTGCCGAGTCAACTGATGACCTCCGCGCGCAGATCGTGCTGGCGCACCGCGCCATTGCCGAGCGGATGATGCCGGCGGACCTGAGCGAGGCGCAGCGCCGCTCCCTCGTAGACATCCGAGCCCTCGCCGTGGCTGGCGATGCCCACGCGCAGTTCGTCCTCGGGGGGAGGTACGCCGCTGGCCGTGGCGTGCCGCAGGATGATGCCGAAGCTGTCGCTTGGTACCGCTTGGCCGCCGAGCAGGGCCACGCCGTCGCGCAGCTCAGCCTCGGGTTCGTGTACGCCGTTGGCAGCGGAGTGCCGAAGGATTTCGCCGTGGCCGAGACCTGGTTCAGCTTGGCGGGCGAGCGCGACGCCGAGATGCAGTTCTTCATCGGAGGGATGTACTATCTTGGCGACCAAGAAGGCGTCCCGCAGGATTACGCCAAAGCCGCCGCTTGGATCCGCTTGGCCGCCGAGCAGGGCGACGCCCACTCGCAGTTCGTCCTCGGGGGAATGTACGAGAAGGGCGAAGGCGTGCCGCAGGACGATGCCGAAGCGGTCACCTGGTTCCGCAAAGCCGCTATGCAGGGCCACAACGAAGCGCAGAAAAACCTCTGGGTGTGGTACTCCACCGGCCGTGGCGTGCCGCAGGATGATGTCGAGGCTGTCGCCTGGTACCGCCAAGCCGCTGCGCAGGGCGACGTCTCAGCACAGGCTCTCTTGGAGTACAAAACCGCCGAGGCCGGAGACGCCGAGGCGCATTACAACTTTGGGCTGAGATACTACACCGGCGACGGCGTGCCGCAGGACGATGCTGAAACCATTGCTTGGTATCGTCGTGCCGCTGAGCAGGGTCACGCCGAGGCGCAGTACAACCTCGGGAGGATATACGACCGCGGCATGGGCGCGCCGCCAGATGACGCCGAAGCCGCCACCTGGTACCGCCAAGCCTCTGAGCAGAACCTCTTCGCCGCGCAGTCCGCCCTCGGGTGGATGTACGAACAGGGCCGCGGCGTGCCGCAGGATAACGTCGAGGCCCACAGGTGGTACAACCTCGCCGCCGCCCAGTTAACTGGTGAGCAACGCGAGCAGGCCGTGACAGCACGCGACCGCGTAGCCGAGCAGATGACGCCAGTGGACCTGATCGAAGCGCAGCGTCGCGCGCGGGAGTGGCACGCGGCGCACCAAGTCCCTTGACTTCCTCGATAGCGCGTTGCGCTGCAGGTCCAGCGGGTGGGAGCCGTCTGCCTTCGACACGCGAGCGTCGCCGATCGGCATGTGTCGTAAACAGTCGTTTGGGACAATGAGGGCAATGGCCGAGGCGGTGCAGGTGCCTACCAGCGCGTGGAACGGCACCACACCAACCTGTTTTCTAAAGTTGTTCCAGAAAGTCTGTCACGGGGATAGCAACAAGCACCCGAACACGTCGCCCGACACCGGCAATCGTGAAGAACTTTCGCCCTTAAATGCAGCCGTGCCGCAGCTGGCCTGGTGCGTCACCAGAATGGCCGGGCCGCGGCGAGGCGGAGCCTAGCGGCGACGAGTCAGTTTCAAACCTGTTCCCAGCCTGTGCATTTCTCAGAGCAGTGGTGGCCTTTTTCCTGGAGAAGCCTTTTCACCGTCTCCATGACTTTGGCTTTGCTCCCCCATGAACCCTCCGGGTAAAACCCACTGTAAAGAGGGTCGCCCTCAAGGGTGTAAACAGGTCCAGCGCCCTCATCATGCCGAAAGATATTTAACCTGGTTACACCTTCATGCCATGACGTGAAAACACGTTTCCTCGCTTCAATCACTTGTCCTCCAATCGGTGCAAAGTTCGCCCTGCACGGCCCCTAGAGGGTAGTTCGGTAGGTGCCCGATGTCCTGCGCGGAGGGAACTAACGAAAAGAGGGACACGGTCATTCGCTACTCCACGAGGCGTAGCAGCATGTGTCGTAAACGGCCGTTTGCGATACACGGGCAAGGGTGCCGTCCGGCGCGCGCCGCCGTGTGTCATATCCCGTGTCTGATTCTATGTCTTGCAGACGTCGAGCGAAACAGCATGGCACAGAAAGGGCACGCAACGGGTCGTGGTGCAGCACCAGCAGGTGCATGTGGGCGACGGCGGGCAGGCGGTCGTGGCGGGTCGGATCGAAGAAACACCCGCTGCTGGCTAGCCGACCATCGGTCGCCTACAGCCCGCCGCGCGCACCGCCTCGGCCGGCGTCGCCACCAAATGGGACCTCCGATCGTCGCCCCGCGCGCGTAGCTGGCGCGGCGTCGAAGACGGCAGATTGCCAAAGCGCAGCGAGCCGCACGCCCGTGGTGCCCTGCTCGCGAGGCGTCCGTGTAGCGTGGCAACCAAGTTCTCGGGGGGCGGATGTTTCCGTGTTCTTGCACGTCAACGTGCGAACACGGGTCGCACATTGACACCCCCACGCCGAGGGAGGAGACTCAGCCCGATGCCACCCGTGAACCTGAATCTGGCGAAGCAACTCGCGAGAGCGGGAGTACCCGTCAGTATCGCGTTGAGCAAAGCACGCCACCCGGACGAAGCGAAAGCGCTGCTCAAGAAGCTTGCTGCCAAGGGTCGGATCACGAGGCCATCCAGGACGCCGCCCGTGCGAGTGCCCGGGCCCTCGACGATTCAGTAGACGACGCGGCTCTTCGGGCGAAGCCGGGGCAGTGGCGCGTCCTGGGGGCTCAGGAGCGGGGGATCCCCACCTGGAGGAGGGTGCCACACCAGTCGCGGCCTGGCCTGGCGGGGCTCCGAGGGGCGTACGCAGGCTCGCGCTCGGCGGGCCCGAGGCGTGGTGATCGTGGGGGCGGAAAACACTTAGCGCACTTTCGCCTCGCGCGGAAATCCGCGTAAGTCACTGATAGCGTCTCGGGAACACTGGAGTTTTCGGGCACTTTCGCCTCGCGGGGTCGCATAGTTCCTGATTACGTCAACCTGGGAGCTGACATGGTGGCGAGCTGCCGGAACGACTCGCGGGCGGGGGCGCGCTGGGGGGGCCGCGTGTCCAGTCACGGCCCTCCCCGGATGGTCTCGCACGTTGACGTGCGAACGAGATGGCGATCCCGATCCCGATGGAGTGCGGGAAGGTGAGGGACGCCTTGCCCTCGACGCTCGGCGTGGGCACCGTGATCAGCTGGAGGCGCCAGATTCGCGAGAAACGCTCAAGAGCCGAGAGAGGGTTCGATTCCGTGGCGCTCCGGATCGACAGTGCGAATGATGCGAGAGATGTCCTTGGCCCACCAATTTCCTCAAGTCCCCATCGTGGTAGCGTGGAGTAAGAAGCTAGGGCGAAGGCCCGCCAAGGAGCCACTATGAGACAAGAGTCTCGCACCGTCGATCGGGCGCACCAAGCTCGCAGCGAGCCCGCAGGCGTGCCGCTCCGACGTCACGGTGCCAGGGCTACTACGGCCGCGCCGAGTCATCCGGCCAGTTCTTGCATCAGCCCAGTCGACATCAATCTCTGTTAGTGCCTTTGGCTACTCAGACGGTTAACGGGGCGTTGCCCCAACGCGCGCCGGAGCAGGGCGAATTGGTCCAGGTGCGCGCAAGACGTTGGCTCGTCGAAGAGGTCGTGCCCGCCAGCGCACCTGGACAGTCGCCACTGGTCCGGCTGGCCTGTGCGGACGACGACAATCAGGGCCAGTCCTTGGACGTGTTCTGGGACTACGAACTCGACCGCCAGATCCTGGAGGAAGAGCGGTGGCGGGATCTCGCGGCTAGGGGTTTCGACACGCCGCGCCAGTTCGCGGCGTTCCTGCACACGCTGCGGTGGAACTGCATCACGGCCACCGATCCGACCTTGTTTCAGGCGCCATTCCGTGCCGGCATCAAGATCGACGCGTACCAGATGGAGCCTTTGCGGAAGGCGCTCCGGTTGCCGCGCGTGAGCCTCTTAATTGCTGACGACACCGGCCTTGGCAAGACGATCGAGGCGGGCCTCATCGCACGCGAACTGCTCCTGCGGAAGAAGGCCAAGACCATTGTCGTGTCGGCGCCGCCCTCGGTCCTCGAGCAGTGGAAGGCCGAGTTCGAGGAGCGCTTCGGTCTCGTGTTCGCGATCCTCGACCGCGCCTATCTGACGAGGATGCGCCGCGAACGTGGCTTCGGCGTGAATCCCTGGCGCACCCACAGCCGGTTCCTGGTGTCGCACAACCTCTTAATCGATCCGACCTACACGGACCCGATGCGGGAATGGCTCGGGCCGATGTTGCCCGGGAGCCTGCTGATTCTTGACGAGGCGCACCATGCGGCACCGTCGAGCGGCGGGCGCTACGGCATCGACACAAAATTCACGCGCGCCGTGCGCGACCTCACCGGCCGCTTCGAGCACCGGCTGTTCCTCTCAGCGACGCCGCATAACGGCCACTCGAACAGCTTCTCCACGCTGCTCGAGTTGCTCGACCCCTATCGCTTCACGCGTGGCGTCAAGGTGCGGGGTAAGAAGGCACTGGAAGACGTGATGGTGCGGCGGCTCAAAGAGGACATCCGCGAAGTCCAGGGCGGATTTCCCACGCGGGTCGTTGCGCGAGAGGCTATCGAAGGCCTCCCCGCGGATGCGCCGGAGCTCCTTCTGTCCCGCTTGCTCGACGAGTATCGCACGGCGCGAGAGGTCCGCTTCGCGAGCACGTCACGCCGAACGCAGGCCGCCGCCGGACTGCTCGTCGTTGGCTTGCAGCAGCGCCTCCTGTCGTCCATTGAGGCGTTCGCTCGGAGCCTGAAGGTGCACCGGGCGACCGTAGCGAGACAGTGGGACAAGGGGCAGGCAGCCTCTGCGGACGCCATCGAGAGCAGGGACACGGCCGCGGAACTCTTCACCACCGTGCCCGACGCCGACGATGAACGGGGGGACTGCACGCCGGAGGAGCAGGCGACCGAGGAGGCGGCGGCCGTCGAGGTCATCACGGCGGCGGCCGAAGCCGAGTCGCCTCGAGACGCGGCCGCCGAAGCGTTGTGGGGCCGAGAACAGGAACTGCTGAAGGAGATGCAGGCGATCGCCGAGAAGAGTCGGCACCTGCCAGACGCCAAGACCCGCCGCCTCATCGACTGGATCCGGGAGCACCTCTGCCCGGACCTTCCGCCGTTCGGTACGCAGGTACGGGGCGCGTCGCCAACGTGGAACAACCAGCGGGTCCTCATCTTTACGGAGAACCGGGAGGGCACGAAGCGTTTCCTGAAATCGATCCTCGAGCAGGCCATCGAGGGGACCGAGCGTGCCGACGAGCGCATCGAAGTAATTGATGGCCTCACGAGCGGCGCCCGGCGCAAGGAGATCCAGCGCCGGTTCAACACGGATCCCGCCAAGGATTCCCTGCGTATCCTGCTCGCGACCGATGCCGCCCGCGAGGGGTTGAACTTCCAGGCGCACTGCACGGACCTCTTCCACTTTGACCTGCCTTGGAATCCCGGCCGTATCGAGCAGCGCAACGGTCGCATCGACCGCAAGCTCCAGCCAGCCGACGAAGTCCGCTGTCACTACTTCGCGTTGCCGCAGCGGGTCGAAGACCGCGTCCTCGAGGTCCTCGTCAGAAAGACTGAGACCATCAAGAAAGAGCTCGGTAGCCTCTCGAAGGTGATCGACGATGACATCGAGCGTCGTCTCGGGCAGGGCATCCGCCACCGCGATGCCGAGCGGCTCGCGCGAGCGATTGAGGAGGCAGACCTCGACGCAGAGACGAAGCGCATCACCGAGGAGGAGTTCGAAGCGGCCCGCGAACGTCAAGAGGCACTGAAGGCCCAGATCGAGCGCTGCCAGAGCTTGCTGGAAGTGTCCCGCCAGTGGGTCGGGTTCGAGTCGGTGCCGTTCCGCGAGGCACTCTCGTGCTCCCTCGAACTCCTCGGCGCCGAACCCCTCAGGGAGAACCGGGACGAGCAGGGCCACCCGGTATGGCGCTTCCCGCCGCTCGACCGCCGCGCCGAGACCGACGCGAGCTGGGCCGCCACCCTGGACACGCTTCGTGCGCCCCGCCAGCAGCACCAGAAGCTTGCCGACTGGCGCCGGGAGGCACCGATCCGGCCGGTCGTCTTCGAGGATGCGGGTGTGCTCACCGAGGACACGGTGCATCTGCACCTCGAGCAGCGCGTCGCACAACGCCTGCTGGCCCGCTTCCGCGCGCAGGGCTTCATCTATCACGACCTGTCGCGCGCGTGCCTCGCGCAGGCATCGGATTCGATCCCGCGTGTGGTCCTCCTCGGCCGCTTGTGCCTCTATGGCCGAGGTGCCGAGCGGCTCCACGAGGAGTTGGTACCACTGGCGGCTCGCTGGGTCGAGCCGTCCCTCCGGAAGCGGACGCTCACGGCCTACGCCCGAGAGGCGGAGACCAAAACACTCGCACTCCTCGAGTCCTCGCTCGTTGACGCGCGCCGCCACGCGCCTGGTGACGCCATCCAGCGCAAGCTCCTCGCCGCCGCGCCCAGCGACATCGCCGATCTCTTACCGCAGTTGGAATCGCGCGCCCATGAGGTGGCGGCACTCGCGATCGAGACGCTCAGGAAACGTGGCCAGCGGGAGGCGCAGGATCTGCGCGAGATCCTGGAGCGGCAACGCACGCGCGTGCGCGAGGAACTCGAGAAGACTGAGCCCCGGATCACACAGCTGACGCTCGGGTTCAGTGACGAAGAGCGGCGCCAGATTGAGACGGACGTTCGCGCCTGGCGCACCCGGCTTGAGCAGTTCGACCGCGACCTTGAGCGCGAGCCGCCGCGCGTCCGTGCGTTCTACGAGGTGCGCGCCCAGCGCGTCGAGCCCGTCGGGCTCGTGTACCTCTGGCCAGAGACCAACTGAGCGCCATGGCGACGCTCGACCCCGCAATCCTCGCGCACCTCGAGTGGATCGGCTTTGTCCGGCCGACGGGTCTCGTGGTGTCGGCGCCGGCGTTGGTGCGAGCGGGGGCGATCCTCGACCGGCGTGACGTCGAGGGGCAGCGGCTCCTGCGCGCGTGCGTCGCGGAGCGGACGTTCGACTCCACCGCAGGTCCGGTTCCGCACCTGCCCGACTTCCGCGCCTTTGCGGAGTCCGTGCTCGGGTGGAGTTTCTCGCCCAGGGGGTACGCCGGCACCCCCGAGCATCCAGTCCCACCCGAGCTGGAAGTGCCGCTCCAGGATTTCGGCGAGACACTACGCCCTGACTACGCCGTGCGCGAACTGGAGCCGAAGGACGGTGCGTCCTCCTGGCAGCTCCTGGTGCGGATCCTTGAGCCCGGCGAGGACTTCGACCATATCGCCCGTACAGGCGGCCAGATCGACGTCTCGGCCCACGGCCGCATGGAGCGGCTGCTGCGCCAGACCAGCGTGCCGGCGGGCGTGCTCTTCAACGGTCGCGTGCTGCGCCTCCTCTCTGCACCTCGCGGCGAGAGTTCGGGGTGGCTCGACTTCCGCATCGCGGACATGCTCCAGACCGCGGGCCGGCCGATCTCGACCGCCCTGCGACTGCTCCTGGGCCAGCCGCGGCTGCTCAGTCTCCCGCGCAGCCAGCGCCTCGCGGCCCTCCTCGACAACAGCCGCAAATTCCAGAACGAGGTCAGCGAACGCTTGGCCCAGCAGGTGCTGCACGCGCTCTACGAGTGCCTGCGTGGCTTCCAGGCTGCCCACGACGCCTCGAAGGGTGAGCTGCTGCGCCAGACGCTCGCCGAGCATCCCGATGCGGTCTACCGCGCGCTCCTCACCGTCATCCTGCGACTCGTCTTCGTGCTTTACGCCGAAGAGCGGGACATGCTGCCCGAGGACGACACGTTCCTGCGCCACTACTCGCTCGCGGGCCTCTACGAGCGCCTGCGCGAGGACGCGGCGCTCTTCCCGGACACCATGGACCAGCGCTACGGCGCCTGGGCGCAGCTCCTCGTCCTGTTTCGCATGATCCACGACGGCGCCGAGTCGGGCGCGATGCGGCTGCCCAAGCGCCATGGCATCCTCTTCGACCCCGACCGATTCACGTTCCTTGAGGGCCGTCCGTCCACCGGAGCACGCCAGAGGCACGAGCGCATCGAGCCGCCGCTCGTGTCCGACGGCACCATCTACCGCGCCCTCGACAAGCTCCTCATCCTCGATGGCGAGCGCATTTCCTACCGCGCGCTTGACGTGGAGCAGATCGGCTCCGTCTACGAGACGAGGATGGGTTTCCGGCTCAAGACCGCGACCGGTCGCTCGGTGGCGGTGAAGGCGCAAAAAACACATGGTGCCCCTTCGGTGATCGACCTTGAAGCGCTCTTGAACGAGCCTCCAGCCGGGCGCAGCAAATGGGTGCAGGACGGCACCGACCGCAGGCTTACCGATAGGGTTCTCAAGGTGGTCAAGAACGCCGCCAGTCTTGAGGACCTGCATGCGGCGCTGCATCCCGTCGTGGACCTCCATGCCACGCCCGATCTCGTGCCCACGGGTGCGATGGTGCTCCAGCCCAGCGAGGAGCGGCGCCGATCAGGCTCACACTACACGCCGCGCGCGCTCACCGAGCCGATCGTGCGCACGACCCTTGAGCCGATCCTGGCGCGACTGCGCGACGTCGATGGCCGTCCACCCCGGCCGGCACAGATCCTCGACCTTAAGGTCTGCGATCCGGCGATGGGCTCGGGCGCGTTCCTCGTCGAAGCCTGTCGGCAGCTCGGGGATGCACTGGTCGAGGTTTGGCACACCTACGGCGAGCCACCGGCACTACCGCCAGACGAGGACGAAGTGGTTTTCGCGCGGCGGCTCATCGCGCAGCGCTGTCTCTATGGGGTGGACCGGAACCCTGTGGCGGTAGATCTCGCCAAGATGTCGCTCTGGCTCGTGACGCTGGCGAAGGATCACGCGCTGACGTTCGTGGACCATGCGCTGCGGCACGGCGACTCCTTGGTGGGACTCTCGCGTCAGGAAATCGAGGCCTTCCACTGGGCTCCAGACGCACCTGATTTCGAGGACGGCTTCGAGGTGATGCAGGTGCGCGAGCACGTCGCGGAGGTCGCCGAACGACGCCGTCACATCCGCGAGGCGGACGAGCGCGTCTCCGACGGGGAGCGACGCGACCTGTGGAAACAGGCGCAGGTGGCGCTCAACAAGGTGCGACTCTTCGGCGACCTTGTGGTCGCGGCGTTCTTTGAGGGGGAGAAGAGCAAGGAACGAGAGGCACAGCGGAGCTTGTATGCCAACGCGGTCGTGAGCGGCGAAGCCGAGCGCTACCGTAGCTGGCTCGAGGAGTGGCAGCACGCCGAGCAACCGCTTGCGCCGTTTCACTGGGAGATCGAGTTTCTGGAGGTATTCGAGCGGGAGAACCCGGGCTTCGATGCAATCGTTGGCAATCCACCCTTCATGGGTGGGACATGGATTTCCGGCACTCTCGGAAGCCAGTACCTCGATTGGCTCAAGTCGCGCTACTCGGGGGGCGGCTCACGCGCTGACCTCGTTGCGTACTTCTTCCGCATCGCGTTCGAGCGCTGCCGAGTAAGAGGAGGCTTCGGGTTGATCGCCACCAACACAATCGGTCAGGGTGATACTCGTTTCACAGGACTAGAAACAATCTGCACACTGGGCGGCGTCATTCACTCCGCTCGCAGGCGTCAGAAGTGGCCAGGCTTGGCGGCCGTCATCGTTTCTGTTGTGCATGTTGCGAAGATCGACCCTGACGCGCGTGCGATTGATTCGCTCAGACCGTTCCGGCTTGATGGCAGACTCGTGCAGCGAATCACGGCCTACCTATTTCATGCAGGAACGAGTGCCACCCCGGCTCCTCTTCGACGAAACAGCGGTCTGAGCTTCAAGGGGGTCGACCTCCTTGGGATGGGTTTCACATTCGACGACACAAACACCTCGGGAGAGACGTCGCCTATCGCCGACATGAAGGAGATTCTCCGTCTGAATCCGCACTCCGCAGATCGCATACGGCCATACATCGGTGGCGAGGAAATCAACACGAGCCCGACTCATGCATTTCATCGATACGCGATCAACCTTTCGGATTTATTGGAATCCGAGGCACGCGAACGCTACCCAGAACTTCTTGCCATCGTTGAACGTAAGGTCCTACCCAAACGGCTGGAGTTACGAGATAACGTTCATGGAAAACGCTTAAAAGCAAACTGGTGGAAGTTTAACCGGCCGCGGCCTGAGCTCTTCCGGACGCTCGGAGGCAGAGAGAGGGCCTTGGTGTGCTCACAGGTCAGCGCTCATCACCAATTCGCCATGCTGTCAACGGAGATTCTGTTCGCGAACTACGTAATTGTCGTCGCACTTGATACTTATGCCGCATTCTGCGCTCTCCAGTCTCGCCCTCACGAGATCTGGGCGCGGTTTTTTGGGTCGTCGATGAAAGACGATCTCCGCTACACCCCTTCCGACTGCTTCGAGACCTTTCCTTTCCCGGAGGGTTGGGAAGATCGCCCCGACATCGAAGCTGTCGGCCTGGCCTACTACGAGTTCCGCGCCGCGCTCATGGTCCGCAACGACGAAGGCCTCACCAAGATCTACAATCGCCTTCACGATCCCGGCGAGCGCGACCCAGAGATCGTGAAGCTCCGGGAGCTGCACGCGGCCATGGACCGCGCCGTGCTCAACGCCTACGGCTGGACCGACATCCCGCTCGACTGCGAGTTCCTCCTGGACTACGACGTTGACGAAGAAGAGTGGGGCAACAAGAAGAAGCCGTACCGCTATCGCTGGCCCGACGAGGTCCGCGACGAAGTGCTGGCTCGACTACTTGAACTCCACGCAGTGCGTGCCAAGGAAGAAACCCGCTCCGGTGCCGCCGCGGCAAAGACGGGTCGGAAACAGCCGACCGATCGGCGGGTTCGAGCGGTGGGCGCAATCCCTCTCTTCGATCCCGATGAAACGGCCAGATAGAGGAAACCAATGCGAGCCGACGGCATTTCCATCCAGGACTTCTTTCACACAGAGCGCCGCCATGTGGTGCCGCTCTACCAGCGGCCTGATGTCTGGAAGCGTGAAGAGCAATGGGAGCCGCTGTGGGACGATCTTCGCTACCTCGCTGAGCGTGGGATCGCAGGGCAGGCGACACGGCCGCATTTCATTGGTGCCATCGTGCTTGAGCAGATCAAGACGCCGATCACGGACGTGCCGGCCCGCCTCGTGATCGATGGGCAGCAGCGTCTCACAACGCTCCAGTTGCTGATGGCTGGATTACGAGAACTGTGCGCAGACGTTCCCGAAGACGGTCTTCGCCGTCGTCTCGATCGCCTCTCGCGCAACGACGACGCAGGCCCGGCCAGTGACCAACGCTTCAAGGTATGGCCGACCAACCTGGACCGTCCAGCGTTCCGGGAGCTGATGGATGCAAACCGCGAGCGCAGCGCCGAGGCGCGCATCGCTGCCGCGCGGGCGGTGTGCAGAGGGGACGGGCTGGTCACTGACGCGTACGCCTACTTCCATCAGGCGATGGGCGCGTGGCTTCGCGAGGACGGCGCCGAGGCTGCCGCACGCCGTGCGGCAGTCTTGATCGACGTCCTTCGCCACGGGCTGAACCTGGTGGTCATCGACCTGGGCGACGATGACGAGGCGCAGGTGATCTTCGAGACACTGAACGCACGTGGCACGCCGCTGCTGCCCGCCGATCTGGTCAAGAACTTTCTCTTTCATGCCGCAGCAGAGAGTCAGGCCGACCTGGACACCCTCTACGAGCAATATTGGAAGCCCTTCGACGACGGGGCCGGGTACTGGCGCAAGGCCGTAAAGCAGGGCCGTTTCTTCCGCCCGCAGATCGACCTCTTCTTGCAGCATTACCTGACCCTGGTCACGCGTGGCCAGGTGTCCGCTGCCCATCTCTTTTCGGAGTTCAAGGAGTTCGCCGCAAGCAAGCCACAGCACACAGCCGAGATCCACCTGAGCGCGCTTCAGCGTTACGCCGTCATTTACTGCCGCTTCAGCGAGATGGAGCCGGAGACGAGACGCGGGGTGTTCTTCCAACGACTCACGGCGATGGACACGAGCACACTGGTCCCGTTCCTGCTTGGCCTCTTTGACAAGTTCGGTGCGCACGCGTGCGAGGCAGACGTCGATGCGATCCTCATAGATCTGGAGTCGTTCCTAGTTCGCCGCATGCTCTGCCGGCTGACCGCGAAGAATTACAACCAATTGTTTCTCGAGCTGCTCGATATCCTTGACCGCGCGGAACACTCCCAGATGGCAGCCGACGGAGTGCGGCGTGTGCTTCTGGATCAGACCGCGGAGAGCCGGGTCTGGCCGGACGACCAGGCGTTCGCATCAGCGTGGACGGAGATCCCGGCGTACCGCGCGCTCAACCGCGCGCGCGTTCGGATGGTCCTGGAGGCACTCGAGACCAAATACCGCACCGTGTATTCGGAGCCGATCGTGCTCCGGGGCACACTCACGGTCGAGCACCTGCTCCCGCAAACCTGGCAAGACACGTGGCCCCTGCCTGCCGGGGTCGATCCGAAAGAATCGGCCGAGCGGCGCGATGCCCTCGTGCACCGGTTTGGGAATCTGACCCTTCTGACGAATACGCTGAATCCCGCCATCTCCAATAGCCAGTGGGCCACGAAGCACCCCAAGATCTTGGAGCAGAGCGCACTCGCCCTGAACCGTCAACTGCGGGGCGAGCAGACATGGGACGAGGCTGCGATCACGCGTCGGACCGACGCGTTGCTTGGGATCGCCCGCGACGTCTGGCCGTATCCGCGGAGAGAGGACTAAGCGCCTCGTATGGACGCCACGGCCGTCAGAAATCGCCTCGTTGAGGCGCTGAAGCTGGACCTCGTCGGCCCGTGGGCGGGCCATGCGCTGGCGGACGAGCGGCTGCCCGGCTGGGTGCGTCCGTCAAACTGGTACCTGACGGGGTTCCTGATCCCGTCCGTCACGCCACCCGAGACGCGCGCCGACGCCGATGAGGACGACGACATGGGCGGAGAGATCCCTGCGTCGGTGGGCCTCGCCGAGGAGTCAAACGAGGAGCGCAAGGCCGCGAAGAAGGGCTTCTTCCCCGCGTCGATGGGCGTGAGCTTCCTCGTGCCGCAGGAGACGCGCGCCCTCACCGTGATCGTGCGCTGGGGCGACTACGGGGAAACGGTGATCGAGGGCTCGGACGGCAAGCCCTTCTCCGTCTGGCAGCGGCATCCGCACGAGGCGATCGTCACCGTGACGCTCACGGAGGCGAGCGAACCGGTGGTGGAGCAGGTCCCCGAGTCCGGCGGTCTCCAGCTCCACATTATCGCGCGGCTCGTCGCCGCGCAGGATCTCGAGGGGCACCTCCCGCAGAGGACACGCGCGGTCTCGGTCTTCCTCGTGAACCATCGCACGCCGGTCCCGCAGGCCCAGGGGGAGCCCGACCTCGCCTACGTGTTCCAACCCGAGCTCGAGGTGCGAAGCGATCGTCCCTTCGTGCCGCGGCCGGACCTGCGCGGTGCGCGGGTCGCGGAATGGGACGAGCAGGTGGCCGACCTCCACTACGCCGACACCCCCGAGTATGCGACCGGCCATGGCGTCTCGGCCGAATGGGAGATCGTGGACCGTGCCTGTTGTGTGCTCCGCACGGCGTGGATCCCGAGCGCCGAGGTGGAGAAGACGGCGACCGTGGACGTGCCGGGTGTGGAGCTCTCGATGGCGGCGCTCGGGACGCTCGCGGATGGCGCCGTGGCTGAGACGGCGCTCCAGCCGCTCGTCGCCCAGTATCGCGGCTGGATCGACACACAGCAGGCGGGCCTCACGACGCTGCAGGGAGCGCGCCTCGAGACGGCGACGGAGCTGCTCCGGGCCGCACGCCTCGCGGCCGACCGGATCGAGCGCGGCATCGGCATGCTCGCCCAGGACGCCGAGGCCCTCGAGGCCTTCCGCGTGGCCAACCGCGCCGTCGCACGGGCGCTCCGTCAGCGGCTCGCCAGCAAGACGCCAAGCTGGCGCGCGTTCCAGCTCGCCTTCATCCTGCTCAATCTTCCCGGCCTCGCCGACCCGTGCGATCCCCACCGAGACACGGTTGACCTCCTCTTCTTCCCCACGGGCGGTGGCAAGACCGAGGCGTACCTCGGCCTCGCGGCGTTCGCGATGGTGCTGCGGAGACTGCGCCATCCGAGCAAGAACGGGCTCGCGGGCGCCGGGGTGAGCGTGATCATGCGCTACACACTGCGCCTCCTCACCCTCGATCAGCTCGCCCGCGCCGCCGGGCTGGTGTGCGCGCTGGAGCTTGAGCGAGAGAAGGCCGTCGCGCGCTACGGCGAGTGGCCCTTCGAGATCGGGCTGTGGGTCGGGAAAGCGGCGACCCCCAACATCCTCGGGAAGAAAGGCGACGGCCGCTCGGATTCGGCGCGTACCAAGGTCCGACACTTCAAGGCAGACCCGAAGAGCACGCCCTCACCGATTCCGCTCGAAAACTGCCCCTGGTGCGGGACACGCTTCGGGCCGGACTCCTTCGCGCTCCTGCCCACTGATGATCAGCCACGCGAGCTGCGGATCGTCTGCACGAACTTCGAGTGCGACTTCACGCGCGACCGCGCGCTCCCGATCGTCGCCGTAGACGAGCCGCTGTACCGGCGGCTGCCGGCGTTCGTGATCGCGACAGTGGATAAGTTCGCCTCGCTGCCGTGGGTCGGGCAGGCTGGGGCGCTGCTCGGAGGGGCGGACCGGGCCGATGCGACCGGGTTCTACGGGGCGGCGGAGCCTGGGAAGGGCACGCGCCTCGCCGCGCCGCTCGACCCTCCCGACCTCGTGATCCAGGACGAGCTGCACCTGATTGCGGGTCCCCTTGGCACGATGGCCGGTCTCTATGAAACGGCGATCGAAGCGCTCTGCGTGCGCGAGATCGCCGGCCGCGCAGTGCGGCCGAAGATCGTGGCGTCGACCGCCACGGTGCGCCGGGCACAGGACCAGATTCAGGCGCTCTTCGCGCGGTCGCTCACGCAGGTCTTCCCACCGCCGGGCCCGAACCGTCGGGACTCGTTCTTTGGCCAGACGATCTCGGCCTCGGAGATCCCTGCGCGGCTGTATCTCGGGATTGCCTCCCCGGGGCGGAATCCGAAGGTCATGATGCGGAAGGCGTGGCTCGCGCTCATGGGCGCCGCCGAGCGCTGCTACCGCGATGGCGGCGGGCACGGGAACCACGAGAACCCGGCGGACCCCTACATGACCGTGCTGGGCTATTTCAATAGCCTGCGCGAGTTGGGCGGGGCCCGCCGAATCCTCGAGGAAGAGGTGCAGAACACGGTCAAGTCCTATGGCATCCGCAAGCGCGTCGGCGACGATCGCGGACTCTTCCAGGACCGCAAGACCTTCTCGGAGGTGGTGGAGCTTACCTCGCGCGTCTCGACCGACAAGGTGGCCGAGGCACGCCGTCGTCTCGGGCTTGGCTTCCACGACACGCACCGTGTGGACTGCGCCATCGCCACGAACATGATCTCGGTGGGCCTCGACATCCAACGTCTGGGGCTCATGATCGTGCTGGGTCAGCCGAAGACACACGCCGAGTACATCCAGGCGACCAGCCGCGTGGGTCGCGACGACGAGCGGCCGGGACTGGTCGTGACGCTCTTCAATATCCACAAGCCGCGCGACCGCTCTCACTACGAGCGCTTCCGCCAGTACCACGAGACCTTCTACCGGTCCGTCGAGGTGGGCAGCGTCACGCCCTTCTCGGCGCGCGCGCTCGACCGGGGCTTTGCCGGGGCACTGGTGGGTCTGGCGCGTCATGTGGAACCCCGGCTGACACCGCCGGAGGGGGCCGGGCGGATTGCGGACGTGCGGGCGGAGCTGGAGCGTCGCCTTCTCGAGGCCTTCCTTGCGCGCGTGCGCGTGCAGCCGTTCTCCGACGAGGCGGAGCGCGAGGAGTGCTTGCGTGGTGTGCAGCATCGGGTGGTAGACCTCCTCGACGCCTGGCACACGATCCTCGAGGATTACCGGTCTGCCGGGGTGGCCCTGCAGTATCAGCAGTACGAGCTGAAGCAACTCAAGCCGCTACTGCACGAGAGCCTCGAGACGGACTTCGAGTCCGTGCACCACCGGAAGTTCCGCGCCAACCGCTCGCTCCGAGACGTTGAGCCGGAGGTGAATCTGTTCTTGAAAGACTTGAGCGGCGTCCAGGTGAAGGGCCGCGCATGAGCCGACAGGCACAGGGGCAGATTCGCCGCGGTCAGGTCATCACCACCTACGGTCCTGGCGCGTTGATCGACTTGCCCACGCACTCGGCCATCGTCGGTGGCCTTGAGACCTGGCCGAAGCCGAGCGACCTTGAGGAGGTCGTCGAGCCTCGGCTCGCACGCAAGCTCCAGATCATGACGGGCGTGGCCGCGCCGAAACTGTTCGCGCCGCCGCCCGATGCGAACGATCCGCGCGAGACCCCGCAGGGCATCGGCGCGTGGCGCTTCCCGGAGTGGTGTGTGGTGCACGAGGCTGGTGGTCGCGAGGATCGCGAGCGATCCCGGCGGCTGGTCCATCGTAAGGCGCTCGACCACCGGGGCGGCTTCGACGGCCGTCAGGTGGTGGCCACCCGTTTCGTGCGGGCGTGCCCGAAGGGCCACGTCGACGACATCGACTGGCATCACTTCGCGCACGGTGCCCACGCGTCCTGCCGACGGCAGCTCTGGCTCGACGAGCGGGGCACGAGCGGCGACCTCGCCGACCTCGTCGTGCGCTGCGAGTGCGGTAAATCGCGCGGCCTCTACGAAGCCTCGGCCATCGAATTGAGCCCGCTGGGCACCTGCCGTGGCGCGCGACCGTGGCTCGGGAGGCACGCCAACGAGGCGTGCACGCTGCCGAGCCGCCTGCTCATCAGGACGGCCTCCAATGCCTACTTTCCCCAGGTGGTGAGCGTGCTGTCGCTCCCCGATCGAGGCACGGCTGTGGCCACCGCTGTTCGAGACGTCTGGGACATCCTCCAGGCGGTGGATTCCCCTGAGTCGCTGGCGGTGTTCAAGCGGATACCGAAGGTCACGGAGACACTCGCGTTGTTCTCGGACGGCGAGGTTCTCGAAGCCATTCGTGCAGAAAAGCGTGGCACGGGCGGTGAGCGACCCGTGAAGCAGGTCGAACTGGAGGCACTACTCGCGGTGCCAGAGGGCTTTGGCGACGACGTACCCGTGGATCCGAACTTCCACGCGCGCCGCCTGCCCGATCGGGTCTGGCGCCACGCCGGCCAGTGCGACGGGATCGAGGCCGTCATCCAGGTGCATCGGTTGCGGGAGATCCTGTCCCTCATCGGGTTTACGCGTTTCGAGGCGGTCACGCCCGACATCGACGGCGAGTACGAAACCGACGTGGTGCGCGCGCACATCGCGCTCGAGCCCCAGTGGTTTCCTGCGGTCGAGAATCGCGGCGAAGGCGTGTTCCTGCAGCTGCGTGCGGACGCCGTGGCGAGGTGGCTCAGGCGACCGGCCGTCACGCAGAGACTGGAAGGCCTGGCGAAAGGGCACCAGCTATGGATGGACGACCGCAAGGCCACGCGTCTCTTCCCGGGTGGCCCCTATGTGCTGCTGCACACGCTTTCACACCTGCTTATCCAGTCGCTGGCGATGCGCTGCGGCTATCCGGCGAGCTCCCTCCGGGAGCGCATCTACGCGGATACGCCGGCGGAGCGCTTCGGCATCCTCCTCTACACCGGGAGTCCGGACGCGGAGGGGACCCTGGGGGGGTTGGTGCAGGAGGCGCGGCACATCGAAGCGCATCTGCGCCTAGCGATGCGGATGGGAGGGCTGTGCTCCAACGATCCGATCTGCGCCCATCACAGCCCGGGCACGAGTCTGGAGAAGCGGTGGCTCCACGGGGCGGCCTGTCATGGCTGTGCGTTGGTGGCGGAGACCTCCTGCGAGATGCGCAACGACTATCTCGACCGTGCCCTCGTCGTGCCGGTCGTGGGCGTCACCGGCGCGGCCTTTTTTGGGGCGGTCGCATGACGGAGGCCTTAGCAGCCCGTGGCGAAAGTCGCTGTTGCTGACGAGTTGACGACGAACGTGATCTGTGGCGTGCGTCGACCACCAATGGCCGCGAAGAGTCGATGCGATGCCGTGATCATCGCGAATCGTCGTTGGGCAGCGCTCATGAACATCAACAACGTGGCGAGAACGGCCGCCAGACGGCCCTGCAGCCCACGCGGCGTGCCGGCGCCGATCAGCTGACGCATGACGAGTCCGAGATTGAAGCCACCAGCATGAATCAGCACGCGCTTCAGGATGTTCGTGTGGCCGCGCAGATGCGTACGGCGCATGCCCCCCGTGTCATAGAGGTGCGCGAACGAGCGTTCGATCGTCTCACCGCGTCGCCGCATCAGGCGCCGTCCGCGTCGTCCATGCATCCGGCGGCGATTGCCATAGACCGGCGCCTGCGCGTCCGGCGCCTCCGACCAGTCGCGGCGGCCTCGGTCCGGCTCGGCGATGTACGACCGGATACCGACCGCGTCGAGGTCCACCATCGTCTGGTTGCTGTGATACCCCTTGTCGCCGACCAGTTCGTCCAGTGCCTGTGGCGCCTCGCCGTCCCGCTGCGCGTCTTCGACTTGCTCGGCCGCGGCCGTCACCGTTTCGACGATCGTCGTCGTGTCGCCTTGGTCGGCGCCCTGCAGCGTGACGGCGACAATGGCGCCGGTGTCCAGGTCGACCGCATGCTCGGCTTTGTGGGCCAGATGCGTCCGGCCGTCTTTCATCTTCGTGACCTTCGCATCGGGGTCGTGCGGGTTGGTCCACTCCGTGTTCGACGTCTTCTTCTTGCGCTTCTTGTCCACCCGTGCCAGGTCCTCGCGCGTCGGGGTCTCGATCCCCGAGGCCGTGGCGAGCCCGGTCAGAAACGCCTGATAGCTCTCGCCGGTGTCGCGCCGCACGATGCTGCGCATCGCGGCGTTCGCCTCGAGCGTGGTGGCATCGATCGCCACGGTCTTCCCCTTGAGCAATCCCGCCTCGACGAGTCGTTGTTGCACCCACGTGAAGATGGCGCGGTGCGTCTCGACATCGATCAGGCGCCGCGTCCGCGAGATCGTCGAATGATCGGGCGGGGCGTCCTCCAGGCCGAGCCGCAGAAAGCTGCGCACCGCCAACGAGTCGGTCGCGCGCCACGCGATCCCTCGTTCCGAATCGATGCCCTCGAAGTAGCCCACCAGTAGCAGCCGAAAATACCGGCCAGGCGCCAAGCTCGGTCGGCCCATGACCTGCGCGTAGAACCCGCGGCACAGGCCTTCGACAAACGGATCGAAGTCGTGCGCGTCGAGCAGCGCATTCAGCCGCATGTAGAACGGATGGCCGGGCGACTTCGGCAGTTCCGCGGCCGCGACCCACAACAACGATTGCTCGCGCTCTCGAATACCCATCGCCATGCGCGACAGTGTAGTACACGGGATCGACCTTGTCGACCCCCTCGACCTTCATCAACTTGTAATGGATCGACTTTCACCACGGGCTGTTAGGGGCCCTGCCGGCCCATCTGCGTCGGCGGCTTGCCGATGCGCTCGATGCTGGCATCCTGACCGTGCCGGCCACCCTGGCGTCCCTCCAGGCCGTGCTGGGTGTACGCGTGGGCGGCGAGGACGTGATCGCGGCCTTGACGGCATTGAGGCGCATGGGGATGTCTGGAGCGGCCTGCGCGGCGTGGATCCGTACCGTCGAGGAGGCCGTTGGTCGCACGCCGCGACCGGACCTGGTCTGGTCCGGGCCGGAGGTGCCCGGGGTCCACGCCCGCGACACGCGTCGCGTGTACGAGGAACTGCTCGGATCGGCCATGCACGCGGTGCTGGCGTCCAGCTACGCCTACTTCGACGGCCCGCGCGCGTTCGAGGTGCTGGCGAACAGAATGGACACGACGCCAACCCTGCACGTCACGCTCTTGCTGAACATCCAGCGCCGCCGGGGCGACACCAGTGCGCCGAGTGCACTCGTGCGGCGATTCGCCGACCGCTTTTGGGGCACAGACTGGCCGGGAACCTCAAGGCCAGCCGTGTACTACGATCCCAGGTCCCTCGAGGCCGATGGACCGTCTGGCGTCTTGCACGCCAAAGCCGTCGTGGTCGACGACGAGGCCGTGTTCGTGACGTCCGCCAACCTCACCGAGGCCGCGCTCGACCGGAACATCGAGATGGGGCTCCTGGTCCGTGACCGCGCACTGGCCGCGAGCGTGTCGAGCCATTTCCGAGGGCTGATCAACCGGAACCTCCTGAGCCCGTTGCCGATGGCGTGAGTGTCACGTGGCACCGCACGCGCGCGAAGATCAATCCGTAGACTACCCAGCGCTGCGCTTTGCCAATAGAGCCGGAGCGCCCGCACCGGGTCACCGCCTGCCGCAGCCAGCGTGCGCTTCGTCCAGTCCCAATCTCCACCACAGAGAAGGGTCTAACGCCGTCCCGCCGTTTCCTGTTGCACGATTCCAGCTGAGGGTCTCCTCCCCGTGTGGCCAAGGCTCTCTATGATTTCACCGCCTCAGTGGGTCCCCTTTAGTCTGAACCCAAACACCGTCAGAAGGCTGCTGTGCGAATCTGGTGCGCCACTTCCGAAGTGCCTCTGGTCCGCTATCTTTCACGAAGCACTTTGGCTTACTCACGGAGCTGGGAGAGATCGCGGAGCACCAGAAGGTGATCGAGATCCTCAACGGCACGCTGGCCCGACGGGATAAGAACGCGCCGAAGATTGCTGCCGCGAAGGCGCGTCGGGCCGCTCGGAAGTGACTCTTCGATTAACACCTGTGAGCACGGTCAACTAAAGCGCTTTTCAAATAGGCCTTGTACTACCTGGGGCGGTCGTGGTACTTCTGCGCGCACCGATGCAGGAGGCCCGATGCGTGCCTATTCGATGGATCTGCGAGAGCGGGCGCTCCTCGACAGCGATGCCGGGATGACGGCGGCCGAGGTGGCGGCGAAGTACCGCGTGAGCGGGTCGTGGGTGCGGCTACTGAAACAGCGGCGGCGCGACACGGGCGAGGTGGCGCCTCGCGTCCAGCGACATGGACGGCGCTGCATGCTTGAGCCGCACCTACACACCTTGGCCGCGCTGATTGCGGCGCACCCGGATCGCACGCTGGCTGAGCTGAAGGACGCCCTCGCCACGCCCGCGAGTGTGCCGACGGTCTGGCGCGCCGTGCGGGCCCTCGGCCTGACCGTTAAAAAACACGGTCCGCCCGTCCGAACACGATCGGCCTGACGTCGCGGCCGCGCGGGTCGCGTGGCACGCGGCGGCGCCGACCTGGGATGTCGCCCACCTCGTGTTTCTGGACGAAACCGGCATCACCACCAATCTGCTTCGGCGGTACGGCCGGGCACCGCGCGGCGCGCGCGTCCACGACCACGCCCCCTGCGGGCGCTGGCAGACCAGCACGTTGCTCGCCGCGTTGCGGGTCACGGGGCTGACCGCACCGGGGGTCTTCGACGGCGCGATCGATGGCGAGAGCTTCCGCGCCTACATCGAACAGATCCTGGTGCCGACCCTGCAGCCCGGCGACATCGTCATTGCCGACAATCTCGGGGCCCACAAGGTCGCCGGCATCCAACGCGCCATCCAGGCCGCCGGGGCCACCCTCTGGTACTTGCCACCCTACAGCCCGGACCTCAATCCCATCGAGCTCTGCTTCGCGAAGCTCAAGGCCCTCGTTCGCACCGCTCGCTGTCGCAGCACCGAGACGCTCTGGCCGTTCCTCGGCGAGTGCTTGGCGCACTTCAGCCCTGACGAATGCCGCAACTATGTTCGGCACTGCGGGTACGCGGCCGCCACACGGTCATGAAAAGCGCTTTAGGCGGATCGCTTCCGAGGACAACCACAATGTCACATCGCCACGTCGAAGACGAGAAGGGCGGGAGACACAGGTGAGGAGCGGTGTCGAAGGAATGCCCTGGAAGCCCGGGATTCAGCCCACAAGACGTCAGCGCGGGCTGAGTGACGGCCTCAGAACCTGGACGATTGTGCGATGAAGAAGATTCCCGTGGGCGCTACGGCCTTCGGGTGTATAAACCCGGATTTCCGATTGGCTGTGGTACTTTTGCCCATGCGATCAGTCGTCACGCCTTGATTTTCGCGGGTTTCTCGAGAGAAACCAGGCCACGGAGGGTGACACCCAGTGGGTGAATTACAAACCGCGCCCTTTCAGTGCACGTTCAACGGATTTCTGAAGGTCGCGTTTCAGGGGTCGCGCATCACCTCCGACGCCGGCTTGATTCTGGTGCGTGAGTTGGATGTAACGTCTTGGCCTTGCGGGGCTCATCGCCGCGTACCTGCGCGACTCCCGCCACGGATTGCACACACAGTTCCGGTTACCCGATCTCCTGCGGCAGTCGGTGTACAGCCGCTTGGCGGGCTACGAAGACCTCAACGACGCGCAGCGTCTCTCGACCGATCCGACGTTTCGTCTGATCGGATCGCCGACGCGGTGGGACCGGAGTGCGGCCCTAACCTCCACGCTCCATTGGTTCGAGACCGAGCTGCTGACCCGTGAAGAGAACCTCGTCGGGTTGATGGCCGTGAATCGCGACCTGGTCGGACAGGCTGAGACGTTCGCCCACGCCGATCGTGTCGTGCTCGACATGGACTCCAGCGAGAGCCCGGTGCATGGGCAGCAGGAAGGCAGTGCCTACAACGGGCACTTCGAGACGGTCTGCTATCACCCGCTGTTTCTGTTCAATGACGACGGGGACTGCCTGGCGGCCAAGCTACGACCGGGCAACGTCTCCAGCGCGGACGACTGGGACGAGCTGCTGGTGCCGGAGATTGAACGGCAGCAGGCGCAGGGCAAACGCGTGGCCTTCCGCGCCGACGCCGCCTTCGCGCGGCCGGCGATCTACGAGGCGCTGGAGGCACGCGGCGTCCAGTACGCGATCCGGATACCCGCGAACAAGAGCTTGGAGCGAGAGATCGAAGACATCCTGTTTCGTCCGGCGGGACGGCCAAGCCACACGCCATTGGTCCGGTACAAGAGTGTCCGCTATCAGGCGGACAGCTGGACCACGCCCCGACGTGTACCGCCACGGATTTTTTGGACAGCCGGGTGAGTGTATTCACGCGGCCGTGGTGAGCGCAACCGCGCGACGGACGACGGCGGGTGCGCGGAAGCCGAGTCGCTCGATCAACCACTGCTGGTTATAGGTCTCCTTGAAGGTGCGCAGCGCCTGCTGCAAGTCCTCGACATCCGTAAAGTGGCGCACCCACAGCAGCTGTTCCTTGAGGGTGCGGAAGAACCGTTCGATGCAGCCGTTCCCCTCGGGCTGGCGGACGAAGGCCGGTGATGACACGATGCCGAGGAACCGGAGCTCGGCGTGAAAGTCGTTGCTCATGTACTGACTGCCGTGGTCGTGGCGCATCGTGAGCCCGCTCGCCACGCCGGCGGCCATCGTCCCGAAGTGATCTCGGACGCCCTGGCGCACCGGCTCCAACGCCTCGAAGCGCGTGCCGGACTTCGCCGCGTGTAGTCCCACACATTCGGCCGTGCAGTGATCGATCGCCCCGACGATCGTGACGTGGCCGTCCGCCAGCGTCACGGTGGCCGTCGCATCGGTGCCCCACATCACGTTGGGACTGGCGGTGACGATGGTGCCGTCGTGGGGACGGGCGGCGACCGGCGTGGGCAGCCGCGCAGGGCCGAGCAAGTCGGCAGCGCGCATCACGACCAACGTCCGACGTTTCGACGTGCGCAGCCCCTGCACCCGCAAGCGCGCCCAGATCTTGCGGTGCCCTTCGCCGTGGAACGGACTCGCGGCGATCACGGCCCGGACCGCGGCCGTCAGCGCCGCATCCGACTGGGGCGGCTTGGGTCCGCGCTTGGCCACCGGCGTCGGCCGGGCGCGCCGGGTCCGTTGCGCGTAGACCGTCGAGCGCGGCACCTGCCACACGCGCGTGACGCGGGCGATGCCGTACGGCCGGTGGGTGGAGGGCGAAGTCGCGTGACGCATCGCTTCGACCTCCACCAGCCCAAAGGGCGGCCGGCCTCCAGGTGTCGAATCTTCTCGGCCAGCAACGCCTTGTCGGTGGCGAGATCCGCCACGACGCGCTTGAGCCGCCGCGTGTCCGCGCCCTCGACGGCGACCTCGCGATGCTTGAGGCGGGCCTCACCGCCGGCCACGAAGTCGTCACGCCACTGCGAGAGCTTCGCCGCCGTCACGCCATGGCGACGACTGAGGCTCTCGAGTGATTCCCCCTTGAGGACCTCGATGACCACGGAGACTTTTCGTCGCGCGGACCACCGCCCCGTGCCGACGAGCGCCCACGAGGCTGAGGCCTCTGCGGTCGCCCTCCGGGCTCCCTCCGAGGCCTCAGCCTCGTGCTGTTTTCCCTTGGACATAACTCATTCTCCTTCTCGCAGAAGGCTGTCCAAAGAAATCGTGGGGCGCGGGAACCACGCCCCGACGGGTCGTGGCAAAAGTCGAGCACCACGTCGGCGAGCTGTTCCCGCGCGTCGGCGTCATCGTCACGAATCTCCCGCTCCAGCATCGTGCCGTCGTGCGGTTTTACAATAAGCGCGGGACGGCGGAGCAATGGATCAAGGAAGGCAAGCAGGCCGCGCATTGGACGCGCCTGTCGTGTCATCGGTTCCGGGCGAACGAGGTCCGCTTGCAACTGAGCGTACTGGCCTATAACCTCGGGAACCTCTGGCGGCGGCTGGTGCTCCCGAAGCGGATCGACACCTGGTCGCTGACCAGTCTCCAGCAGCGCCTTGTCAAGACGGGTGGCCGGCTGGTGAAACACGCGCGCTATTACTGGCTGCTGCTGGCGGAGAGTCACTTGACCCGACACCTGTTCGGGGCGATGCTTCAGAGGATCTGGGCACTACCGGTGCCGGCAGGTTGACGCGCGGCGAGTGCAAGGACGCCGGCTTGGCAACGCGAGGACACAAGCGAGAAGCGGTGTCTACGGAATGCCCTGGAAGCACGGATCTCCAGCCCGCTGCACGTCAGCGCGGGCTGAGTGACGGCCTCAGAGCCTGGACGATGTGCGATGAAGAAGATTCTCGTGGGCGCTGCGGCTTTCGGATGTATAAGCGGTCCATCTTGGGCGGGCAAAACTGAAATCCCGGGTTAATGGTTGCATCACGTCAATATTTTAAATTGACCTCGGTTATATGCACCTTCTGTTAAATAAGCGTAGCCGTTTCTACTCCTCATCACTCGTTATTAGAGGTTGATGGCCGATGAAGCGTTCGATGTCCCTTCGGGAGACGAGGCGACGGATCAACGCGCTGCAACACCACGACAACGTTGGATACTATTTTGAATGGGCGCGGTGGGTGGCTAAAGCCTGTCGGTCCCTAATTATTAACCATGAATACTTCCCGTGCGTGCGTGAAAGCACAGCCCCCCCTCATACCGAGAACTGCGCGAGATCAATCGTGGTCACGGTCGAACAGCAGACGCCGGATGATCCATCTATTGATTCACGCTTCGATGATGCGTTCTGGCAAGAATTTGTTTTCGGTCAGAAGGATCAGCCGTTTACGCTCGACCATCAAGTCATCCAGGTGCTGAACACCACAAGCCCGAACGTCTACATTTATACAGGCTTCGGACACCAGGTCATTCCGGATGAACACCGCGACATCATACGAGAAGCGATCCCATCCGCCGCCGAGCAACTCACAGGGCAACGCTACAGCGGCCGCATTGAATCAGGGACCGAGCACGTCGTCGAACGGTTGGGATGGATCACCGTGAGGTACTTTACGGACGCGGATGGACATAGCAGCTGCGGCTTCACTCGGGTAGGCACTGACCCTAACACCATCTTTCTCAACCATAACTGTATGAAGCGCCGGGGACCTGATGCAATCGCCTACCTAAAACACGTCTTCGTCCACGAGTTCGGGCACGCGATGGGCTTTAAGCATGTCCTGGCTCAGGACGCAGTCATGGTGGCCTTGGGCAACTTGTCGGACACCTTCACCGCCCGCGAGCAGTTTCACGCGCAACTCGCCTACAAGATAGGTCGCGGGGCACGCTACTGCGGCTGGCCGTTCTCGGCCGAGTGCGAACAGGTGAACGCCATTGCGGGGCCGAACGCGAACACGGGGACCCGCTCGATAGCACACGCTCCGCTCGAACACGGGGACCCGCTCGCACAGGGAGCGATCGGTAATCGAAGCGTATCCGACCGTTCTCGAGCACGTCCTGGAAATGCACGCTGAGACCTGCTCGTCGACACGGCGGCGCTGGCCGGAAGGGGTCTTTGGGCCTGATCCGATTCGGTGGACGGTTTAGCTACGCTGTTTGAGTCTCCGTTGTTCTTTCGTTCGTTCACAACAACGATGATGGATAAAAGGGGCCATCCGGGGCAGGCAAAACGGAAATTCCAGTTTACAACATTAAAGTGTTTCTTCGGGAACACGGCATGCAGCAGGCGGCGTGCGGCGATCGTGAAGCACCACTGGTGATGCTTGGGCGTTAGTCAGACAACAACCGGAGCCTTCATGCGTTCACGCCAAGCCAACATTCGAGCCCTTCTTGCCAAGATTGATGACCAAGTGGGCAAGATCGAAGCTGATTACAAGAAGTCACTGTATTCGCAGGCAATCGATCCAGAACTCAGGGTCGATCTCAAGAACGCCTGTGAGAATCTTCGATCCGTCCTGGACTACTTGGCTGCCGACATTCGAGATCGCTACTGCCAGAAGGCGTCGAGTTCTGACCGCTTCTACTTTCCGATTCTTCCCAACAAGAAGACCTTTGACGCTCGGATCGACCGATGGTTTCCAGGACTCCAGAAATCAGCACCGGCAGTTGTTACCGCGCTCGAAGAGGTCCAGCCCTTCCAATCTGGTCAGGAGTGGCTTGGTCAATTCAACCAAGTGAACAACGAGAACAAGCATTGCGATTTGGTCGAACAGACTCGGGCCGAGAGTCAGCAAACGAAAGTTACTGGTCAGGGTGGGGGTCAGGTCAGTTGGGGCTCGGGCGTCACCTTCGGGGACGGTGTGTCGGTTATGGGTGTACCAGTGGACCCAAGGACGCAATTGCCTGTTCCGCATTCTTCAATCAAGGTTGAGCGTATCACCTGGGTAGACTTTCAGTTTGCCGGCATTGGAGTATCGGCATTCGGGCTTCTCAAGCAGGCGCGAGCGGGCATTGGCAAGATCGAAGCTACGGTTCGACCGCTACTCTGAAAATCACGCGGCCTGCTGCATAGGGACTTGCCGCCAGCCTGCTCTTGTCTGGCGGCCGTTCAGAGCCCGGCGTCTCACCGCGAAGCCGGAAGTCGGCCTTTAGCGGCCTGAGAGGACTGGAAGGACATCGTCCACGGTAGGCATTCCTACGTCAGGTCAACACATGAACGGCTTGGCACCAGCGGTAGATATCGACCCTGGCTTTCCAGTTCTTCCCTGGTACTTCCCGTATAGGTGGACGAAAGGTTCGAGGTGCCCTGAGTAGATCGATGGCCCCTCGCTCCGGTCGAAGTTCATCGTGTCGCAGTGGAGAATCTTGTGCCAGGATTCGCGTACATGCAGCTGCGTCTCCTCTCCACTCCTAACATCCTTGAACAGCACGCCGACCTCGGACGACTCCGCGCAGGCAACCAGCGTGTCGTCTATCGATTCCGACCTGTGGTCCCAGTCGTTCCGGCAACACGCCGCCAGCGACACCAGGAGCCGACCCACTTCCGACAGCTCGAACGCGCGAATGCTGTACCCATAGACCGAGCCCACGTCGTCCTCACCGCTGCGTCGAGCGGCAATTTCACTACTAGCGCCAAAGATCGCCAGCAGACGATAGATATCTTGGCCGACGACGAGCGGGTCCAGCGGGATGCCCGGATTCCGGTTGTCGTTCCGTAGATCGATCTCTGTCATGAGAGTGGTACCGACGTCCCCCCGTCTTCAGTAGCACTTCGGTTTAGAGTCCGGCGGTGACTGTACTGCGTTCCGCGACCAGCCGCTTGGCGTACTGGGCGGGCGTGAGCCCGCCCAGTCCCTTCTTCGGCCGCTCCTCGTTGTACTCGCGTCGCCAGGCCTCGACGAGGACCTGGGTATGGACCAGACTCGTGAACCAGTGCTCGTTGAGGCACTCGTCGCGGAACCGGCCGTTGAACGATTCGATATAGGCGTTCTGATTCGGCTTGCCCGGCTCGATCAGGCGCAACGTGACGCCGTGCGTATGGGCCCATGTCAGCATGGCGCGCCCGCAGAACTCCTTCCCGTTGTCGGTGCGCAAGATACGCGGCAGGCCGCGCTTGAGCGCGAGTTGATCGAGCACGCGGGTGACCGGCAGCCCACCGAACGCGCGGGCCGGCACGATGGCCACCGCTTCGGTGGTCGCGTCATCGACGACGGTCAGGCACTTCACCACCCGTCCCTCGGCCGTGCGGTCGAAGACGAAGTCGGCAGACCAGACCTCGTTCGGCGCCTGGGGGCGTACCAGGGGCTGGCGGTCCGCCACCGGGATCTTCTTGCGTCGCCGCCGACGTACCTGCAGCCTAGCCTCGGTATACAGGCGCTCCACCCGCTTGTGGTTGACCCGTGTTCCCGCCTGCCGCAGCTTGAGGTAGATCATCCCGGCACCGTAGCGACGGTGCCGGTGCGCTAAGGTCACGATGCGGGCTCGCAACGCCGCGTTAGTATCCGGCGCCGGGGTGTATCGCAGCGACGAGGCACTCATGTGCACCAGCGCGAGCGCGCGCCGCTCGCTCACCCCCTGCGCGGTCATATCCCGCACCAGCACCCGTCGGGCTGGGGCGGTCACCACTTTTTTCGCAACGCATCGCGCGTCACCTCGTTGTCCAGCACGGACTCGGCCAGCAGCTTCTTCAGCCGCGTATTCTCGGCAATCAGCTCCTTCAGGCGTTTCGCGTCCGAGACGGTCATCCCGCCGAACTTATTCCGCCAGAGGTAGTAACTGGCCTCCGAGAACCCGTGCCGGCGGCACAGGTCCTTCACCGGCAGGCCCGCTTCGGACTCCCGCAGGAACCCGATGATCTGCGCCTCGCTGAATCGTTGCTTCACGTCCGATCTCCCTTCTCGTGAGCTCGGACTCTAAACCCGGGTGCTACTCAATTCGGGGGGGACGTCGGTACTTTGAGCCGCCTCTAATTGCAGCTTTTCATTCGTTCAAGAGCGCGCAGCTGCATTATCAAACATTTGCAGGCTGAGAACAGTATCCTGGCAGGGACGAATCTGGATACCGAGCCGTAGGAGTCTGGCCCGACCGTGATCTCCCGTCGCAGGCTGCGCGCGACCGGCACCCGAGACGGCCAAGTCGCAGCCCAGGGACGCCGCCGGCCGCTTTCATGCGAGCTGGCCGGATGGCCTGCGGCGCCGGCCGGAGAAAGGTGACAGATCACAAACGTGACAGGGCGCATTTATCCGGTCCCAGACTCAGTGCATTCTCAACAGCTTTGGCGATCTGGGCTTGATCCGGTTTGGTGGACATCTTCCGAAAGGTGGATACGATGTCCCGCATGCCCCGGACCCGCGCCACACCCAGAAGAACGCCATGCTGGGCATTTTTGCTGAGGTCCCTGACGGCGTACATCAGGTCGCGTTCAACGGCCTTTTGAAAAGCGCGTTGTACAGGTGGTGAGTAGGCGACAGCCAGAGTGGACCATGTGCATTGGGAATGTGTTCCTGGCGAGCGACGCTACCGAGGTTGCGGCCAGGCCGCTCTGAGGAGTCCCGAGAAGCGATGGCCCTGACGTTCCCGGATTACTTCCCGAAGCCGTTCCTTGACCGTGTGGTGGCGGCTGACGCTGCTGCGGAGTTCGAGTGTCGCGGTGAGATGTCTTCCGCCCAGTGCGACGTGCAACGGGCTATCACTCGTTACGTCCACACGGTGGCATTAGCCTGTGCGCAGGCAACCTGTGAGGCGGTGCGTGCTGGAGAATGGCCGGTCGCGGAGCTCGCCGGGACGGTCGAGGAGTTCTGGAGGCGGCTTCGCGTCTACGTAGACTTGGAGTTATGTCCCGACTGGTCGAGCAGATCATTGGTGGAGGCGGCCTTTGTAGGTCTCAAGCAGTCACCGGAGTGGCTGCAGCACTTGGGGGAGCGGCGTACGCTGGCCGAAGCCCGAGTGGCCAGCGGCCCGGAAGACGCCGTGGCAAACCGTGTACCCGCACAGGCGGACGAGCTTCCCGAGCACGCCACTCCTAAACAGAAGGCACAGGCCGTGGAGGCCTTTCTGACTGCAGCCCAGGCGGTGAAGGGGGAACGGTTCCTCAAGCAGGATATTTGGCGTGCGGCAGGCTACGAGGGCCCCTCGGAGTTCCAACGGTGGCAGCGGAATGATCATCGGAGAACGAAGGCAGGTGATCGGAACATTCGTCGCGTGCTGAGGGAGAAGCAGTACCGCAAGAATCGCCCTCAAAGCTAGCCACATTCACGCCCATGCGGGTCGATGCGCGCGGTCCCTGCGTTCCCCCGCGTCTTTTCCCCTCGTTCCCCATCTTCTTTGCCCCGCGGATCAATGCCGATACTGGCGATCGCCCTGGCGGCCTCAGACGCCAGCCGGGCGTTCGTGGAGAGGCGACATTGACCCCGTGTAACGAGGAGGAAGGCCAGTGATGCAAGCAGTGGTGGCGGAATTCCTGACCGCCAATGAGGTAGCAGAGCTGCTCCGGACGTCGCGGCCGGCCGTCTATGCGATGGTCGCTCGCGGCCAGATCCCAGGCGTCGTCCGAATCGGTCGGCGGGTCCTCGTCTGCCGTCAAGACTTGGTAGACTGGCTCGACCAGAAGCGCGTGCCATCGCCGGGGGAGTAGCTGGCGATGAGCGTGAAGGTGCGCAGATACCGCCGGGGCGGCTGGGAGGTGGACATCGCTGTCCTCCTGCCGGACGGGATCCGGTTTCGTGAACGGAAGAAGGCCACCGTGTCCTCTCTGACGGGGGCTCGGCGGTGGGGCGAGGCCCGTGAGCGTGAATTGCTGCGCAATGGGCCCGCGCGTGTTAGGAAGGAGGTGCCGACACTCAGAGACTTCGCACCACGGTTCCTGGAGGGCTACGCACGGGCGAACCGGCAAAAGCCCAGTGGCATCGCGGGGAAGGAGACGATCCTGCGGGTGCACCTGGTGCCGGCGCTCGGGGCTAGGCACCTGGACGCCATTACGACCGAGGACGTCCAGCGGCTCAAGCGAGCCCTCGAGAACCGGTCGCCGAAGACCGTCAACAACGTCCTGACGGTGCTCAACACGCTCCTGAAGCAGGCCGTGGCGTGGCACGTCATTGAGACCGTGCCGTGCACGATTCGGTTGCTCAAGACGCCGCGCGCGGAGGCGCAGTTTCACGACTTCGAGGCGTTCGAGCGACTGATCGCGGCCGCCGAGCGTCTCGACCGGACGACCCTCCTGCTCGTGCTGCTGGGTGGGGAAGCCGGTCTGCGGTGCGGGGAGATGATGGCGCTGGAGTGGCGAGACATGGATCTCGACCAGCGGCGGCTGTGCGTGGCTCGGTCAGACTGGAAGGGTCAGGTGACCGCCACCAAGGGGGAGAGGGTCCGCTACGTGCCCCTGACGCGGCGGCTCGAGCGGGTACTCGTGGAGCACCGACATCTGCGTGGCAGGCGGGTGCTCACCCAGTGTGGTGGGACCCCGCTGACCCAGAAGGTGGTGCAGCAGGCGGTGGCACGGGCGGCTCGGAGAGCGAATGTCCGGCCGGGGGTACACATCCTGCGACATACCTTCTGCTCGCATCTGGCGATGCGAGGCGCCCCCGTGAGGGCCATTCAGGAACTGGCTGGGCACCAGGACCTGTCGACGACGCAGCGGTACATGCACCTGAGTCCAGCGGCGATTGACGGGGCGATTCGGTTGCTGGATCAGGCCACGCCCGCATGGGGGCGTGGAGATATGCTGGAGACGGGCGGAGGAGGAATCGCGAAGACGAACGGGTAGAACGAGTTAGGTGGTGGAGGCGGCGGGAGTCGAACCCGCGTCCGAAAGTACGTCCCCGCAGGACTCTACATGCGTGTCCGCTTTCAAGTTCTCGTCCCCGGCGCAAGGAAGCGGCGAAAACCGCCGGGCACCAGACCCGGTGTATCTCACGGCCAGGCGCCGAGCCGCCACCTGACCGCCAGCCTGCTTAATGACATCTGGCCCCCAACCACCAGGCGAGGTCAGGGCAGACGCTCACTGCTTATTAAGCAGCGAGAGCGTACTGAGTATCCGCAGTTAACGGATGTTCCATCGGTTTAACGAGTCAATGGAGCTCGGCATGCATCCCACGCTTCAGTACCCCCGTCGAAGCCAATTTCGCCCCCGACAGTGGCTCAGCAGCGCGTCTCCCATTGTACGTGATCCGGGCTCGTCATCACGGGCGCGCCCCGCCCAGCACCACTGGGCCTGCTGGTAGCGGTCAGCGGCGAGCGGCGGCCGATTCGATCAGCCGCTCCGCGGAAATCGTGCCCAGCAGGCGAGGCGTGGTGCCGGGCAGAAAGACGGCCATGGCCCCTTCAGGCAGCACGCTGTCAGGAAAGCGGGATCCGGTCACCATCTGGAGCGGTGTCCGGTGGCCGATGAGGAGCCGGTTCGTGCCGGGCAGCGGCGGCGTGCGGAGCAGCCGCGCGGAGCCGTCGAGCATCGCCCGAAGCTCGGAGCCCGCGTAATCGTCAGCCACGAGATCCATCGTCACCGTAATGCGACCGGCGCCGAAGGCCAGCTCGGCGGTGTCGCGTGCACGGAAGACGGGACTCGCGAGAATGTCGCCAAGCGGGATGCCGAGTCGCTCGAACGCGGGCCCGAGGGCCCGCGCCTGTTCGATGCCCGCCGCGGAGAGGTTGCGCTGACCGGCGCGGTCGCCCAGCCGGCCGGTGTCGATCTCGTCGGAATTGGTCGCCGCGTGCCGCAGAAAGATAACCTTGCCGCCGTCCTGCATCGCCGCGACGAGGGCCGCGGCGTCAGGCTGGGCGTCACTCTGCGCTGCACTCAGCGCCGCATTTGGAGTCTCTGTGCGGCCAGAAAGCGCGAGCGCCACGGCGACGCCGAGCAGAAGGCATCGCCGCCTCAGGTGGGGCTGGGATCCCCTCACGCGCAGAGGCCTCTATTCGGCGGTCGGCGGGTTCGCCAGCAGGCCGTCAATCGTCGATTTGAACGTGGCGAACGGCAGGACACCGCTCAACTTGTGCAGCACTTTGATCTTCCCGTCGGGAATCGTCACGCCGAGACAGGTCGCGAATGCTGCCTAGTCGAAACCGAGGGCTCAGCTAGTGACTTGTTGCTCAACGAAAACAAGACGGGGGCGCTCCCGTCGGAGCGCCCCCGAAATCAACAACCGCCCGTGAGCCGCGAGGCTACGGGATTGAGGAGAACAACGGGCCGCCGTCGACGCAGGAGTTGCCGTTGCCCTGGTCGTGCGGTACGCAGACGTCCACGATGCCCGAGCAGGCCAAACCCGACGGGTCGGTCGCCGTGAACGAGATGTGATAGACGCGCCCGTCGCCCGGGGTCTTCGGGTTGCCGTTCCGCTCGGAGCGGACGGCGACAGCCCCGTTGCCGTCGATGCTGGCGTCGGGGGACGTGTTGCCGGCTCCCTGTCCCTTCCCGGTCGTCTGTTCGTCTTGAGTAACGGACGTCGCAACGATCGTGACCGCGTCGCCGTCAGGATCGGTCACGCCGCTGATGCCGACAGGCACGAGCTTGTGGTTGGGCGGCCACAGCTGGGACGGGTCTGCCGTGGCGTCGGTGCAGATGGGCGCCGCATTCGTCTCGATCGGGCATGCCACCGTCACCGGGATCGTGCCGAGCACGGCGCCGCTGTTCACATCTACAAAGTCCAGGTCGAGCGTGCCGTTAATCGGGTCGCCGTTCCCGGTCAGGATCAGATCAAAAGGCGCCATACCGCCTGGCGGCACGTCATCCACCTGGCTCGGCGTGAACGACATCGACAGCCCGGCCGGCAGGGCGCTGGCCGCCAACGTGATGTCCACTGGCTCCGTAACGGTCGTCGCAATGGCAGCCTCGATGGCATCTGACAAATCCCCGAGCGGAACAGACGTGCTGAAGACCAACGGATTGCCCAAACCGTCAACCGCGCCGGTGAGGCGGGCGAGCGCCGACAGGAGGACGTCTTCACCAGAGCTCGGACCGGGAGACCCCGTCGGAGACGCTCCAGGGCCCATGCCGATGACGCGAATGCCCAAGGCGTTCAGGGCATCCACCGTTGCCTGAACCGTTGCCGACTCTGATGGGGCGACCTCTCCCGCAACGGTACCCGGCGACGTCTTGGAATCGCTCACGAATCCGAACCGGCTAGAGCCCGGTGTGGTCGAGGTGCAGGCGAACGCCGTGACCGGCTCCGAAGAAGCGCCCGCGCCGGTAATCGTCGCGGGGATCCCGCCTACGGGGAACGGGGAAACCGAACAGGTGTCGGTGGCCAGAATGACGATGTGCAGCGCACCGGATCGCCAGCCGGCGCCTCCCAGCGTTCCTGAGCTCACCACTCCGCCCGCCAAAGGCGAAAATGCGGGGACGTCTCCACTCGTTCCAGGCGCCGTCTGCGTCGCCAGCGCGCCCGCATCCCCGCTGTCGGTGGTATCCCCGTCGCCGTTGCCGTCGAACCCGGCGCCGGTCGCCAGCTGCGACAGCGTCTCGATGTCCGACTCCGGACCGTCGCCGCCGAAGCCCGGTGCTTCGTTGATGAGCGCGTCACCGATGAGCAGGTCCCTGGCCGCAGGGCCGCCAGCATCTGCAGCCGTCACAATCGGCTGATTCAAGATAAACGGGCGGCCGTCAAGAAATTCACCCGAAAACCCGTCGCCATCGCCGCCGCAATCCTCGAATCGCCCCACGCCGAAGCCGAATTCCACAGTAGGCAACGCGGTCTCGAGCGACCCCACGAGACCGCTGAAAATGCCGGTCACGGTCAGGACGAAACTGGCGAAGCTGCCCGTATCATCGAAGAGAAAGAATACGTCCACCTCGTCGATGATGCTGTCGGGGGGAAGGGTAATCTTGACGGGGAACGTTTCGCTGCCCCCTGTGCAGATGGCCCCTGAGTCGATGAAGATGCTGTCGGGCAGTGCCGTCTGTCCCAGCAGCGGGGTGTTCAGCGGAAAACTAACGCAAAAACGATCGTCAGAAAACGGACCGTTCGCGATCGAGCCAAGCGGGTCGGCGGTGTGCGTGTCATCGGGGGATTCTCCTTCGTAGTAGGACCGCGGCGGGATCCTCACGATTTGGGAAGTTTGGAACGAACTGAGGCTACTTCATGGTGCAGAAACATGTCAACGTATGACAGGGTAGGACTTTAATTTCAATTTCGTAATTGAAGCAGTACGCATCCTCCTGATTCGTCTGGAGCGCGGCAGCGGATCTCTCCAATCACGGTCTTCGCAGCGGCCAATGTGTCGCACTGGCTGCAGCTTGGCGTGCTCCCTCTCATCCCCGTCGCCCCTGGCGCGCGGCTCGCCCTCTTCATGGCCGGATTTGCGGTGCAGCGGTTAGAAAGATGTCAACATGACGCGGATGTCCACAACGGCTCCGCCCGACGCTGAGAAGCCCCGAACCGGTGCGCCTTACAACGAGGACTGGGTGGCTGTCTGGATCGCAGCCGCCCTTATCGCCCTCGTCATCGTCGGCGTACGTCCTGACGTACCCCAATTTGGCTGGAGCGGGGCGGCAGACCTCGCCGCCACGGTCTTCGCCGCAGCCAATGTGTGGCACTGGCTGCAACTTGGCGTCCTCATCCTAGTCCCCGCTGCCGTAGGCGCACGGCTGATGGGTGCGCGGCTCGTCCCCTTCATGGTCGGATTTGCCGTGCTGTACGGACTGGCGTCTGTCTCGCTGATCCTGGCCGGCTATGCGGGCTCGACCGCCATCGGACTCGAATACGTGATCTACGCACTTGTCATCGGACTCCTGCTCGGGCACACGACGCCGCTCGGCCGCCGGTTCGCCGAGGCGGTGCGGACCGAGTACTACATCAAGATCGGGCTGGTCATCCTTGGCACGCGCGTCCTTTTCCCGCAGCTGGTCGACGCCGGCCTGCTCGGGGTCGCTCAGGCGCTGCTGGTCGTGCTCAGTGTCTGGACGTTCTGCTTCTGGCTGGCGAAGCGTTTTCATGTGGACGACGAGCTGGCGACGATGATGTCGTCGGCGGTGTCGATCTGCGGAGTATCCGCCGCGATTGCGACGTGCGGTGCGATACAGGGCGACCGGAAGAAGCTGTCGTATGTCACGTCGCTGGTGCTGATCGTCGCGGTGCCGATGATCCTCGTGATGCCGTGGATTGTCAGGGTGGTCGGCATGCCCGATGCGGTCGCGGGCGCGTGGCTCGGCGGCACGATCGACAACAGCGCGTCGGTGGTGGCGGCGGGCGAGCTCGTCAGCGAGCAGGCCCGGAACGCGGCTGTCGTCGTGAAGCTCTCGCAGAACGTGCTGATCGGCATCGCGGCATTCATCCTGACGGTCTGGTGGTCGGTGCGCCGCGGCGGATCTGCCAGGGAACAGGCGAGCGTGGCGGTCATCTGGGAGCGATTTCCCAAGTTCGTTCTGGGGTTCCTGGGGGCGTCGCTGGTCTTCTCGTTCGTCCTGGCGGATCGTTACGTGACCGACACACGGGGCGTGCTGGGCGCGGTGCGCACTGCCTGGTTCGCGATGGCCTTCCTCTCGATCGGCCTGGAAACATCAGTGGGCGAGCTGGTCAAGACCGGCGGCGGCCGGCCGGCCTACGCGTTCCTCGGGGCCCAGGCCTTCAACATCGCGGTGACGCTGGTGGTGGCGTACCTGCTGTTCGGCGGCATCCTTTTCCCGGCGCCGGTCTTCGACTGATGGTGAGGCGTCTGGCGGTGATGGCGGTGGGCGCGGTTGCCGTGCCGCTCTATGTTGTCTCCGGGGTTGGCTCCGGGGTCGGCGTCGGGGTCAGCCTCGGGGTCAGCCTCGGGGTTGGCACCGAGGTCAACGCCGCCCCCGGCGCCCAGGGCGGTTCCCCGGTCGATAGCACTGCCGGCAGCGCGGCGGGGTCGCCGGCAGTGACGGCGGTGCCGACAGCGACGCCAGTAACGACGACGTTGCATCCGCCCGTGCCTGCCGATCCGTCGCTGTACTGGCTGGTTCCCGAACCGCCGGCCTCCACTTCCTCCTCTACTTCCTCCTCCTCCTCAGGCGCCGCGCGTCAGGCGCCGGCCATCGGCCTCACGCAGTTCGCGCGCGGTGTGGCGTTGCTCGCTGACGAAGATTTCGTGGGCGGCCTCGCGCTCGTCAACAATGCCGCGGTGGGTGCGACGCCGCTCGCGCAGTACGCTCGGTACTATGCCGGCGTCGCGATGCTCGGCCTGGGGCGCGCCGACGAGGCGGCCACAACGTTCGCGGCGCTGGACGGGCGCGTGGAGGGCTACCTGCAGGAGGCGCTGCCGCTTCGGATGACCGAGGCGGCGCTTTCGCGCGACGACCCGGAGGAGGCCGTCGGCATCCTGGAGCGGGCGAGCGACGAAACGCTCGTCGCGCCCGAAGAGGTGCTGATGCGCCTCGGCGCCGCGCTGGAGGCGGCGGGCGAACCCGAGCAGGCGCAGCGGACCTATCAGCGCGTCTACTACGAGTTTCCGCTCAGCGAGCAGGCGTTGGAGGCAGAGGCTGCCATCGCAGAGTTGAAGATGCCGCCGCTTGCCCCGGCGGACCGCTTCCAGCGCGAGCTGGCCCGCGCCGAGACGTTGTTCGAGGCCCGTCGCTGGGAGGACGCTCGCGCAGGATTCGCGCCGCTCCTGCCGCTGGCGATGGGCGACGATCGGGAGCTGGTGGCGCTGCGGCTTGCTGAATGCGACCACTATCTCAATCGGCATCGTGCGGCGCGGGACGCGCTCGAACCCTATCGGCAGCAGGCATCGCGGGAAGCCGAGGCGCGTTTCTTCTACCTGACGGCCACCCGGGCGCTCGGCCTTCACGACCGCTACGTCGCGCTCGCGCGGGGCCTGGCCGCCGATCATCCCGAGAGCCGCTGGGCCGAGCAGACGCTCAATAATCTCGCGTCGCACTACATCACACTCGATGACGAGGAAGAGGCGGATGGCGTCTTCCGGGAACTGGTCCGACGTTTTCCGCGCGGGCGGTACGCGGACCGCGCCGCCTGGGAGATCGGCTGGCTGGCGTACAAGAACGACCGGTTCGAGGAGGCGGCTGCCACATTCGAGGCGGCGGCCGTCGCCTCTCCGCGGGCGAATTACCGCCCGTCGTGGCTCTATTGGGCCGCGCGGTCACGCGACCGGCTGGGTGAGGGGTCTGCCGCCGCCGCGCTGTACCGCGTCGTCGCCGGCGATTACCTGAACTCCTACTACGGCCGTCTGGTGTCGAAGGTGCTGGCCGCGCGCGGCGAGGCGCCCGTCCGGCCGATCGTCGTCACCGGTCCTATCACAAGCCCCGTCGACACGGCACCGGAGGCGCTCGTGCCCAACGCCATGGTCATTCGCGTCCTCGCGTCGCTCGAGCTGTACGACCAGGCGCTCCAGGAAACCGAGTACGCGAGGCGCGCGTGGGGGGACTCATCGGTGCTGCAGGCCACGGAGGCCTGGCTCCGTCACCATCGCGCCCTGCAGGCGCAGGCGCCCGACCGCTTCCTGGACCTGCGAGGCGCGATTACGATCATGCGGCGCGCCTACCCGCAGTTCATGGCTGCTGGTGGGGAACAGCTCCCGCCGGACGTCCTTCGTATCATCTTTCCGCTCGAGTACTGGCCGCTCATCAAGCAGTACTCGGACGCCCATGACCTCGACCCCTATCTGATGACCGCGCTCGTCGCCCAGGAGTCGACGTTCACCGCGGATGTCCGCTCCTCGGCCAACGCGGTGGGCCTCATGCAGCTCATTCCAGGAACAGCACGGCGCTACGCCGCCAGGCTCGGCATTCGCTACTCGCGCCGGATCCTGACGCAGCCGGAAACGAATATCCGGCTCGGCATGCGCTACTTCAAGGACTTGATGAATCGATTCGGCGGCGCGCATTACGCGCTGGCGAGCTACAACGCGGGCGAGCGCCGCATCGCACGCTGGATCGCCGAGCGTCCCGGGTTCGAGCAGGATGAGTTCATCGACGACATTCCGTTCCCGGAAACGCAGAACTACGTGAAACGGATTCTCGGGACGGCCGAGGACTACCGGCGCTTGTACGACGGCGGCAGTCTCAGCGCGGCGCCGATGCCTCGCTGATCGATGGGCTACAACCTCGAGCTGACGGCTCGCGCGGAGCCGACGCACTTCTGGTTCCGCGGGTTTCGCGCGTACGTCGCGCCGGTCGTCCGCGAGATCGCCGCAGGTCGGCGCGACCTCCGCATGATCGATTGCGGCTGCGGGACGGGGTACAACCTGAAGACGCTGTTGCAGCCGTACGGGCGGGCCTTCGCGTTCGATATGACCCCCGACGCTCTCCAGCGCGCGCGCGCACGAGGCGTCCCGCTGGTGCGCGCCGACATGGAGCGCATTCCGTTCCGGTCGGGTAGCTTCGATCTGGTGACGTCGTTCAACGTCGTGCACAGCGTGTCGGACGACCACAAGGCGCTCCGCGAGATGTCGCGGGTGCTGAAGCCGGGCGGGTACCTGGTCATGAACGTAACCGCCCTGAAATTCCTGCGCGGCGAGCACAGCGACGTGTGGGGCGAACAGCGCCGCTATACGCTTCTGAGTGGCGCGCGGCTCGTCGAGGACGCCGGCCTGGAGGCCGTGCGAATCGCGTACATGTTCGCATCGCTCGTGCCGATGATCCTGGCGGCTCGAACGGTCCAGCGGATGCTGCGGCCGCTTCGTGAGCCGAGCGGCGATGCGAACCTGACCGTGCCGGCAGCGCCTGTCAACGCGATCCTCAGCGGACTGGTGAGGGGGGAAGCGGCACTCGCGCGCCGCCTGCCCATGCCGTTTGGAAGTTCCCTGCTGATGGTGGCAAGGAAAACGCAGGTCGAAGGGACCAATAAGTAGCAAACGATGACCCCTGCCCGCCGGCTGCTGGGCTACGTCCTCAGGTATCGCCGCTCGTTTCTGCTCGGCCTCGTGTGCGTCTTCGCCACTGCCGCCGTGGGACTCGCCGGGCCCTGGGTGCTGAAGTACGCCGTCGACGATCTCATGCTCGCCGTGGATGCGGGCACGATCCGCTTCTATGCGATGGTGCTGCTGGCGCTCGCCGCCGTCGGAGGCGTGTTCCGATTTCTGTCGCGCCGGATCATCATCGGCGCCTCCCGCGACATCGAGTACGACCTCCGCAACGACTTCTTCGCGCACCTGCAGCGGCTCGATCTCGCGTACTTCCAGCGCCACCGCACTGGAGACCTCATGTCACGCGCGACCAACGACCTTGGCGCCGTGCGCATGATGATCGGACCCGCCATCATGTACTCCGCCATGACGGTGCTCACCTTTGTCGTGGCGATCGGGCTCATGCTCTCGATCAACGTTCGGTTGACGTTGTTCGCGTTGGTCCCGCTGCCTTTGGTCTCCCTGTTCGTCTCGTACTTCGGGACCATCATCCACCGGCGGTTCGAGCGCATCCAGGAGCAATTGTCAGAGATCAGTGCGATGACGCAGGAGACATTGTCCGGCGTGCGCGTCGTGCGGGCGTACCGCCAGGAACCCTTTGAGACCGAGCGCTTCAGGCTCGCCAACGAAGAGTATGTACGGCGCAACAAGTGGTTGATCCGCGTCCAGGCGATGTACTTCCCGAGCATGGGATTCCTGATGGGCATCGGCGCGCTCCTCGTGCTGTGGCTCGGCAGTCGGGCGGTGGTGGCGGGGCAGATGACGGTCGGCGAACTGGTCGCGTTCAACGCGTACCTCGTGATGCTGACCTGGCCGATGATCGCGTTCGGATGGGTCACGAACCTGTTGCAGCGCGGCATGGCGTCGTGGAAGAGGATTCTTGAAGTCCTGGACAGCCGCCCCGACGTCGCGGATGCGGAGGAGACGCTGCAGCTCGTGGACGCGGCACACGCGATCGCCGGTCACCTCGAGTTCCGTCATCTCACCTTCGCGTATGGCGACGCCGTCGTGTTGCGCGATGTCTCCGCGGTGCTGCCCGCCGGGACGACGACCGCCATCGTTGGTCCGACGGGGTCCGGCAAGTCGACCTTGCTGAGCCTCCTGGCGCGCCTCCATGAGCCTCCAGCGGGCACGGTGTTCGTCGACGGCGTGGACGTACGCCAGATCCCGTTGCCGGTACTCCGGGGCGCCATCGGCTTCGTGCCGCAGGAACCGTTTCTGTTCGGCGCGACGATCGCGGAGAACATCGCGTTCGGCGCTCGCGGCGACCAGGACCGGCGGTCGCACGTCGAGGAGGCCGCGGCCGTGGCGCGGCTCGACAAGGATCTGGCCGATCTGCCAGGGGGCTACGACACGATCATCGGTGAGCGTGGCATCACGCTGTCGGGTGGGCAGAAGCAGCGCACGGCCATCGCGCGTGCACTGATGGTCGATCCGAAGGTCCTCATCCTCGACGACGCCCTGTCGGCGGTGGATACCTATACGGAGGAGGAGATTCTCCGTCGGTTGTCGGGGGTGATGCGCCAGCGCACGTCGATCATCGTGTCGCACCGTGTGTCGACGGTTCGATCCGCCGATCAGATTCTCGTCTGTGCCGACGGCTGTATCGTGGAGCGCGGCACTCACGACCAGCTCGTGGCCGCCAATGGGGTCTACGCCGAACTGTACCGGAAGCAGCTACTGGAAGAGGAGCTGGCTGCGTCATGACGCACGACGACGAGGTCATCGGCAAGGCGTACGACGCGCGATTGATGCGGCGGCTCCTGACCTATCTGTACCCGTACCGGGCCAAGGCCTCGCTCGCGGCCGCGGCGATCGTCGCGCACTCGCTCCTCGAGCTGGCGCCGCCCTTTCTGACCAAGGTGGTCATCGACAGCTACATCCCTGCCGGGGACCTCTCCGGCCTTGGGATCGTTGCCGTCGTGTTTCTCGGCACGCTGACCGGAGCGTTCGCACTCGAGTACCTGGAGACGTCGACGCTGCAAATGATCGGGCAGCGGATCATGTTCGACCTGCGGATGCAGCTGCACGGCCATCTCCAGCGCCTCGATCTTCGCTTCTACGACCGGAACCCAGTCGGACGCCTGATGACCCGCGTGACGACCGACGTTGATGTCCTGAACGAACTCTTCACCTCGGGCGTCGTCTCGGTCGTCGGCGACCTGTTCACGCTGGTCGGCATCATGGGCGTCCTCATCTGGCTCGACTGGCGCCTGGCGCTGGTGGCGTTTTCGGTGCTGCCGCTCATCGCGCTGATTACGCAGTGGTTCCGGTCCAACGTCCGCGAGTCGTACCGGGCCGTGCGGACCTGGATTGCGCGGATCAACGCCTACCTGCAGGAGCGGATTACGGGCATGGCGACCGTGCATCTGTTCCGCCGTGAAGCACGTGACTTCGCAGCCTTCGACGACATCGACCGGCGGCACCGCGATGCGAACGTGCGGTCGATCTTCTTCTACGCGGTGTTCTACCCGGCCATCGAGATCGTCAGTGCGCTCGCGGCCGCGATGATTCTCTGGGTAGGAGGCGGTTCGGTCATCGAAGGCACGCTGACGCTCGGGTCGCTGGTGGCGTTCCTCATGTACGCCCAGCGCTTCTTCCGGCCGATCAGCGACATGTCGGAGAAGTTCAACATCCTGCAGGGGGCGATGGCCTCGTCCGAACGCATCTTCACGTTGCTGGATACCCCCGTGCAGATCGAGACGACCACGAGAGCCGTCCTCCCGCCTGCGCCCGCTTCCGGCGCCACTGCCGGCACTGCTGCCGACACCATCGGGGCTATCGCCTTCGAGCAGGTCACCTTTTCCTATGTCGACGGCGAGCCTGTCCTGCGGGACGTGTCGTTCCGTGTGGAGCCCGGCCAGCGGGTGGCGATTGTCGGCGCGACGGGCGCGGGAAAGTCGACGATTGCCAGCCTGCTGCTGCGGTTCTACGACGTCCAAGGCGGCCGCATCACCATCGACGGCGTCGACATCCGTGACATGGATCTGACTCGTCTACGAGCCTTGTTCGGTCTCGTGCTGCAGGATGTGCACCTCTTTTCCGGCACGGTCGCGAGCAACGTCCGGCTCGGTGACGAAGCAATCGACGACGAAGCCGTGCGGCGCGCCGTCAAGGCCGTGAACGCCGACCGATTCATCGACCGGCTGCCTCACGGGCTGGCCACGCCGGTCGCGGAGCGGGGCGCCACATTGTCGGTAGGACAGAAACAGCTTCTGTCGTTCGCACGCGCGCTCGCCTTCGATCCGCCTGTGTTGATCCTGGACGAGGCGACATCGAGCGTCGACACGGAGACAGAGCTCTTGATCCGCGACGCGCTCCAGGTGGTCATGCGCGGCCGCACCACGATTGCGATCGCCCATCGCCTGTCGACGATTCAGGGGATGGACCGCATCCTGGTCCTGCACAAGGGGCAGCTCCGCGAATCGGGCACGCATCAGGAGCTGCTCGCGGCCCGTGGCATCTACCATCGGCTCTATCAACTGCAGTTCAAGGTCCCGGAGTCGGGTGCCACCCGCGGCGCCAGCAGCGGGCCGAACCCGGTGACCTCGCCGGCCTAGGCACGGCAGGCTCGCCGCACGGACTGCTAGGGAACGGGTGTGCCTTCGGCCGCGACCGGCTCCGCTTCAGGCTGGACCGTCACCTCGCCCTCGCCGTCGCCGCCGTCGACTGGAGTGGGATCAGTCTGCGGTCTTGCGGGTTCAGCGACTGCCGCAGGTTCCACGGGGTCCGCGACCTCCACAGGTTCCACGGGTCCGGTGGGCTCCTGTGGGTCCTCGGGTTCTTCCGGTTCCAGCGGTTCGGGGGCTTCCGCCGCCCCCGTGGCGTCCGGGGGTGGGGAAGGCGGCGCCGCCTCGCGTGCCGCCTCACGGCGCTGGAACAGGCGATCGATGAGGCTCGGCGCGCTCGCCTCCGGGCCCCAGCCGAGGCGAAGCACGGTCAACTCAATCTGTTGCCGTCCGAACTCCAGCGCTTCGTAACAGCTCCACATATAGAGATCCACGACGCGCCGCTGCACGGCAGGGCCGGTGTCCATGATGGTGTAGACACCCTGGTACTTCGGGTCCTCGGTGGTGATGCTGACGACACTGCCGAGCGGCAGAATCGCCGGGTCGGCGGCGGCGATTCCGCTGCGGACGCGGACGCCTGAGGCCGTTGTCGTTCCCTTGCAGTACGCGGTTGCCGTGAAGAGGAGACGGCTGCCCGCGACCGGCGCGGGGTTCACCAGCTGCGTCGGTGCCGCTTCACGCGAGTCGAACGTACTGACCTCGTACAGCAGCACGAAGCCGATGACGGCGACGGCCACCACGGTCAGTTTGCGCCAGAGCGATCGCGAGAGAACTGGTCGTATCATCGAAAATGGTCGAACCCTTCCGGCAGGAGCCGCTCGCCGGCCTCAGAATGGATTGTGACACGGCGCTCCTTCGTCACCACGCCGATCTTCGTCACGGGCAGGCCGCCGAGCCTCTTCCGGACGTCGCGGAAGCGCCCCATGTGCGCCGGCCGTACGGTGAACAGCAGCTCGTAATCGTCTCCGCCGCCGATCGCCGCGTCGACGACACTATCGCCGTGTGCGTCATGCCACCGGCGGGCCTCGTCCCCAATGGGCAAAGTGCTCCCGTCGAGCGCGATGCCGACCTGTGACGCCTCTGCCACCCGCCGCACGGCGTCGGCGAGCCCGTCGCTCGTGTCGATGCACGCGGACGCCGCGCGATTCCGGCCAAGCAGCATGCCCGCCCGCACGCGTGGCTGCGGGCGCAGGTACCGCTCCTGGCACGCGTGGGGCGCGGCTCCACGTGCTGTCTGCAGTGACCGCAGTCCCACGGATCCGTCGCCGATGGTTCCCGTCACGTAGACACCATCGCCTGGCCGCGCACCGGCCCGCGTCAGCAGGCGGCGCCGTCTCACGGATCCGACCGCTGTCACATCCACCATCATCGGCCCTGGCGTGCGCGAGATATTACCGCCGACGACCACCGCGTTGTGCGCGGAGGCGAGCGCCAGCAGACCGTCCAGCATGCCATCGACGATGATCACATCCAGCGCGTCGGGGAGGACGAGCGACAGCAGCACGGCGCGCGGCATCGCGCCCATCGCGGCGAGGTCGCTCAGATTGACGGCGAGCGCGCGGTGGCCGATCGCGTCCGGCGGCACGAAGCGATGATCGAAGTGGACGCCCTCGACCTGCGTGTCGGTCGTAAGCACGTCGAGCGCGCCGCGCTCCGGCTCGATCACCGCCGCGTCGTCACCAGGTCCGACGACCACCCACGCAGGCGTGGCCAGTCGCGCGGTGATGCGCGCAATGAGCGCGCGCTCGCCAAGGTCGGACACGGTGTGACTCTGCAGCGACGTCGGTGCAATCATGAATGAACTTCGTGCGGCTCGCACCGGACTCGGCGCAAGGCGGGGAGGAACAGCCCCGCTTTGCCGTGTGGGGAGGTCGAGTGAACCTGCAAAGCAGGTGGAGCCGCTGTTGTCAGTCGCGCTTCAGGCTTCCTCGCAACAGAGGCATGCACAACACGCGACCTCGCGGCTCACTTGGGTTGAACGTTGGCTCAGACGAGCCTCCGAAACCTTCACGAGCAAAGCAGGAGCCTCGGCGATCTTAGTCCGCGTGCCGGAGTCGGTCAAGCTATCTAAGTGTTTAAGAACAGAGACTTTATTGGCTCTGACGAGATTCCTCACACGCCCAGGTCACCTAAGTCCGGGCATTCTCAGGGCCGTCCAGGACCGTATCCACGAGCTGCTCGAGGCGGAGCGCCCGTTCGTGCAGTTCGCCGTGCGAAAAGGACTCCTGCTGGCGGGCCCGGAAGCACTCATCGGCCAGGTTCAGGGCGACGAGGACCGCGAGCCCGAGCATGTCAGTGGAGGGAGCGGCTTCCGAGGCCGCGCGCATCTTCGTGTCGACGTACGCGGCCAGCTCGGTCACGTACGCCGGGTCGAGGCCGCTGCGGATCGGATACCGCTGCCCCGAGATGTCAACGGTGACGAGGCTCTTCATCGCACACCCTCTGATGCTAGATGGACTCGAGCTGGGACAGCATGTCGGCGACCCGTCCGCGAATCGTGTCGCGTTCGCCGCGCAACGCGTCGAGTTCCTCCTGGGCGCCCTTGGCGGTACCGAGGCGTGCGCGGAGCGTGTCGATTTCCTGCGCGAGCCGCGCGTGGTCTTCGGCGGCCTGTGCCTGCTCTCCGCGAAGCCGTGTCACCATCTGTACGAGCAGCTTGATCTTGTCCTCGAGCCGATCGACCGGATCGAGGTCGGTCGTACGGGCTGTCGCCTGCTTTGCCATCCGTGCCGCCTCGCTATGGGGATATGAGAGTGCCGCCGCGCCGAATGGTAGCACGAAGGCCGGCCTCGCCAGCTAGCGCTGGACCGCGCCGTGACGGGCTTCGAGCGCGGCGAGTACCTGGTCCATCGCCGCCTGGACCTCTGCATCGGTAAGGGTTCTGTCAGATGACCGGAACGTGAGGCGCAGCGACAGACTTACTTTGGCATCGGGAATTCCCTTGCCCCGGTATCGATCGAATTCGACTATCCGGACGAGCGTCGTCGGTGCGGCACCGCGGATCGTTTGCCGCACGTCGGCAGCAGCCAGCGTGTCATCGAGGAGCACTGAAATATCGCGTGTGACCGTGGGATACCTGGGCAGTGGCTCGATCCGGATCCGGCGCCCCGCGCCCACCTGCTCGAGCGCATCGAGGTCGATATCGGCGACGTAGACAGGCTCGTCCGGCAACCCGTGTGCGTGTGTGAGGTCGCGGGTGAGCTGGCCCAGGATCCCGATCCGCGTCCCGTTGGCGCTCGCGACCCCGCATCGACCCGGCACGAGCCATCCCACACGATGCGGCGCCGTTTCGATCGCCACGCCCGCGACCTCGCAGACGCGCTCTACGACCGCTTTCATGTCGAAGAAATCGACGTCGCGGCCGCTGCCGCTCACGTGCTCGGAGGCCGCCAGTCCAGTCCAGGCGCAGGCCAGCGCCTGACGCTCGCCACTCGCGCGCAGGAAGCGGGCGCCGATCTCGAACAGCCTGACGTCGCGTCGTTCGCGCCGGCGGTTGTGCGCCACGGCGTCGATAAGGCCGGGAACCGCTGACGGGCGCAACACGGCGAAGCTCTCGGAGAGCGGATTGGCAATCGGCACGATGTCGCCGTCGGCGGCGAAGGGAGCAGCCGCCGCTTCCGCCAGGAAGCCAAACGTCACCGCCTCGGAAAAACCGGCCGCCGTCAGGATCTCGCGCAATTGCCTCGCCCGCTGGATTCTCGGATCGAGCGGCCGTGGCGCGGCGGTGAGGGCAGGAAAGGTGACCGGCAGGCGGTCGAACCCGTAATGGCGCGCGACCTCTTCGATCACGTCGATCTCACGCGTCACGTCGACGCGGCGGGTCGGTACCTCGACCTTCCAGCCGTCCCGCGCGTCACGCAACGTAAAGCCGAGTCCTTCGAGGATACGGCAGACATCCGCGTCCGGAATGGCCGCGCCCAGCACGGCTGCCAGTCTGGCGCGGCGCAGTCGAAGGAGACGCGGCTCGAGGCGCTTCGGATAGCGATCGACAACCGCCCCTCGCACGCGGCCCGCACCGATCGACTCGAGCAGCGCCGCCGCTCTCGCCATGGCCGTGACGGGCAGGTCTGGGTCCGCACCGCGCTCGAACCGCATGCTCGCTTCCGTCCTCAGTCCCAGTGCCCTGCTCGCCCGCCGGACCGACAGGGCATTGAAGTAGGCGCTCTCGATCACGATCGCCGCGGTCCCGCTCGTTACTTCCGAATCGGCGCCGCCCATCACGCCGGCGACCGCGGTTGCGCGCTCCGCGTCGGCGATTACCAGTATGTCCGGGGAGAGCTCGCGTGCCTGACCGTCGAGCGTGCGGAGCGTCTCGCCGGTCCGGGCGGTCCTGACACGAATCTGCGCACCGGCCAGCTTGGCGAGGTCGAAGGCGTGCATCGGCTGGCCCAGCTCGAGCAGCACGTAGTTGGTGACGTCGACAATGTTGCTGACAGGACGGACGCCGGCTGCCTGCAGGCGCGTCTGCATCCAGGGGGGAGACGGCCCCACGCGCACGTCCGCCACGGCACCGGCGTAGCGCGGGCACAGGGCGGCATCTTCGATGACGATGTCGATCCCGGCGTCGATCCCGGCGCGTGCGCCTGCGGCGGCGCCTGCCTTCCTGGCACCCGGCGGACGTGGGTCGGGTGCAGGCGAAGGTTCAGCCGCGAGCCGCCCTGCACCATGGATCGGCAGGCCGTACGCGGTGGCCACTTCACGGGCCATCCCCGTAACCGACATGCAGTCAGGCCGGTTGGCCGTGATCTCGAAATCGAGGACGGCATCGCCGTCCGCGAGCGGCTCGATGCTCTCCAGGGCAAACCCACGCACCGACATGGCGCGCGCCATGTCTTCGGGCGAGTCGGAGACATCAACAAATTCCCGTAGCCACGAGACAAGAAGTTTCACAGCGGTTTTCTCACAGCGTTTCTCTTACAGCGGGAACTGCTCCAGAAACCGCAGGTCGTTTTCGTAGAAGAGCCGGATGTCGTCGACCCCGTACTTCAGCATCGCGACCCGCTCCATCCCCATGCCGAAGGCAAAGCCCGTGACCTGCTCCGGGTCATAGCCGACGGCCTCGAACACGGCCGGATGCACCATGCCGCTGCCGAGGATCTCGATCCAACCAGTGTGCTTGCACGTGCCGCACCCGGCGCCGCCGCAGCTCCGGCAGCTGATATCGATCTCCGCGCTCGGCTCGGTGTAGGGGAAAAAGCTTGGGCGCAGACGCACCCGCACGTCGCCGAACAATTCGCGCAGCATGGTCTCGAAGGTGCCCTTCAGATCGGCGAGCGTAATGCCGGTCCCTACGACGAGGCCTTCGACCTGCTGGAACATGGGCGTGTGGCTCAGGTCGAGGTTGTCCCGCCTGTACACGCGCCCCGGAACGATGAGCCGGGCCGGTGGGGGAAACGTCTTCATGTAGCGGATCTGCATGGCCGACGTGTGCGTACGGAGGAGCGTGGCCGCACGGACCTGCGCCTCGGGAAGGCGTCCCGTATGCGCGCCCCACGTGCCGCCGGCAATCGGCACACCCAGGTACAGCGTGTCCTGCATGTCGCGCGCCGGATGCTCGGGCGGCATGTTGAGCGCTTCGAAGTTGTGATAGTCGTCCTCGACTTCCGGCCCCTCGAGGATCTCGTAGCCCATGCGCGCGAAAATATCCTCGACCTGCTGACGGACACCCGTCAACGGATGGATGCGCCCAACGGGAATCTCCCGGCCGGGGAGCGTGACGTCGACGGCGCCGGCGGGTGGGCGCGCGGAATCGATCGCGGCGCGCTTGTCGTGAATCGCCGATTCGATGTCGCTCTTGAGGGTGTTGACGAGCTGGCCGAACTCGCGGCGCGCCTCGGCGGGAACGGTCGCGAGGCTCTTGAGGAGCGCCGTCACCGAGCCGTTCCGCCGGCCCAGAAAGTCGTCGTTCAGTGCTTGGAGGTCGCGGTCGGTGGCGGTGGTGGCGAACCGCGCACGGAAACCCGCGCGCAGCGTCTCGATGGCGGATCGGTCGACGGGTTCAGGCATTCGCTGGGGTGGGAAGCGCGGCCTTGGCCTGCGCCGCCACCCGGGCGAACGCTGCGGACTGGGTGACGGCCATATCGGCCAGCATCTTCCGGTCGAGCGTGACGCCCGCCGTCCTCAGCCCGCGCATCAACTGGGAGTACGTGGTGCCGTTCTCCCGAGCGGCCGCGTTGATCCGCACGACCCACAACCGCCGGTAGTCGCGCTTCTTCCTCTTGCGTCCGACGAAGGCGTACTTGCCCGCGGTGTCGACCGATTCCTTCGCCGAACGGTACAGCTTGCTCTTGGTCTGGTAGTAGCCCTTCGCGCGGGCGAGCAGCTTCTTCCGTTTGGCGCGACGAACCGTTCCTCGTTTTACTCTGGGCATCTCGCTGTCTAAACCTCGTCCCTTGACTTATTTGTACGGCAGCATCCGCTGCAGCTTGGGCGCGTCCGCTGGGTCCACTTCCCGGGTGCCGCGCATCTGTCGCTTCGACTTCGTGGTCTTGCTCGTCAGGATATGGCGCCTGAACGCGCTCGCCCGGACGATCTTGCCGGTTCCGGTCTTCTTGAAACGCTTCGCAGCGCCCCGATGTGTCTTCAGCTTGGGCATGGTGTTTGTCTTCAGTCTTGAGGCCCTGGGTTCTGGGCGTCTCTTATTCTTTCGCGATCGCGGCCGGCTCGGTAGCCACCTCCTGTGGTTTCGGCTTCGCTGATTTTCGTCCGGCCCGCTGGCTGAGAATCACGTGCATCTGGTTGCCCTCCTGCCGTGGCATCGTTTCGGCGATGGCGACGTCCGCCAGCTCAGCGATCAGCCGCTCGAGAATGCGGCGCCCGATTTCAGGATGCGCCATCTCGCGGCCGCGGAAGAAGATTGTCGCCTTCACCTTGTCACCCTCGGCCAGGAATCGCTCGATGTGCTTCTTCTTGAAATCGTAATCGTGCACGTCGACTTTCGGCCGGAACTTGATCTCCTTGACCTCGATGATCCGCTGGTGCTTCCTGGCCTCGCGAGACCGCTTCTGCTCCTGGTACTGGTACTGGCCGAAGTCCATGATCCGGCAAACGGGCGGTGCCGCGGTGGGAGAGATCTCGACGAGGTCGAGACCTTTCTGCTTCGCGATGGCCAGTGCCTGCGGGGGAGGCATGATACCAAGCTGTTCGCCGGTTTCATCAATCACCCGAATCTCGCGGACCCGGATGCGCTCGTTGGTGCGCACGCGATCGTCACGTCGGGGCGAACGGTCGTAAGCGATATCGTCCTCCGAAGGTCTTTGGTCTCTGGTCTCTGGTCCTTGGTCTCCAGTGTCTTGTCCCGGTCACCAGAGACCAAAGACTTAAAGACCAGAGCCCAGAGACCGCTTATCGCACCTAATTCTACTTCTACGTCGGCTGTTTCTCCGCGGGCACCCCGGGGAGCAGCGCCTTGGTCCTGATCTCCTCGCAGGCCGCCGCGGCGAACTCGTGGACCGGCCTTGTCCCGACGTCGCCCGCCGAGCGGCTCCGGACCGACACTGTGCCGTCTGCCGCTTCCCGGTCCCCGATCACGAGCATGTACGGGACCTTTTGCAACTGAGCCTCTCGGATCTTATAGCCAATCTTCTCTTGGCGCTCATCCAGTTCGACCCGGAGTCCTGCCGCCTCCAGCTGGTCGCGAACCGCACCGGCTCGGGCCAGATGACGGTCGGCAATCGGCAGGACCACGGTCTGCACCGGTGCCAGCCAGAGCGGCCAGGCGCCCGCGAAGTGCTCAATCAGAAGGGCGATAAACCGCTCAAAGCTTCCGAAGATCGCGCGATGGATGATCACCGGGCGGTGCTCCGCATTGTCCGCGCCGATGTAGGTCAGGTTGAATCGCTTGGCCTGCATGTAGTCGAGCTGGATCGTCGCGCACTGCCACTTGCGCCCGATCGCGTCCGTCACGTCGAAGTCGATCTTGGGACCGTAGAACGCGCCGTCGCCCTCGTCAATCGTGTACGGCTCGCCGGCAGCGTCGAGAGCCCGCTTCAGGTCGGCCTCGGCGCGGTTCCACGTCTCGACCGTTCCCAGAAATTCGGGCGGGCGGGTCGAGAGCTTCATCTCCGGTTTCATGCCGAAGTCGCCGTAGACACGGGTCACCAGCCGCAACAGCCGCTCGACCTCTTCGGCGATCTGCGACTCCATCACAAAGCAATGGGCGTCGTCCTGGCTGAACTGGCGCACCCGCGTCAGGCCCGACAGGACGCCCGACGCCTCGTTGCGGTGCAGCGGCGTCTGCTCGTGAAGGCGCAGCGGTAGATCGCGGTAGCTCCGGACCTCGCTCGCGTACATCAGAAAATGCCCCGGGCAGTTCATCGCCTTCAGCCCGAGCGGCTCGCCCTCGCTGTCGACAAGAAACATGTTCTCGCGGTAGTGCTGCCAGTGGCCTGAGGTCTCCCAGAGGGACTTGTTGAACAGGATCGGAGTCTTGACTTCCACGTAGCCCGCCGGGATCAGCACCTCGCGCATGTAGCCAGTCAGCGTGTTGTACAGGACCGTTCCCTTGGCGAGCCAGAACGTGGCGCCCGGCGCCCAGGGGTGGAACATGAACAGCTTCTGGTCGCGCCCGACCCTGCGGTGGTCACGCTTCTTCGCTTCCTCGAGCCGCCGGAGGTGCTCCTGCAGCTCTTTCTCGGCGAGGAAGGCCGTGCCGTAGATCCGCTGCATCGGCTGGTTGCGCGCGTCGCCCTTCCAGTAGGCATTGGAGGTGCTCAGCAGCTTGAACGCCTTGAGCCTGCCGGTCGACGGCACGTGAGGCCCCGCGCAGAAGTCAACGAACGTATCCCGATCCTTGATCGTGTAGCAGGACACCTCGTGCTGGCCTTCCGTCTTTTCATCGATCAGCTGCACCTTGAGCGGCTCGCCGCGGTCGCCAAAGAACTGTTTCGCCTCCTCGCGCGGCCACATCAGCCGCTCGTAGGGGAGATCCTGCTGCGCGAGTTCGCGCATCTTCTTCTCGATCGCCTCGAGATCTTCGGGCACGAACGGGTGGGGCACGACGAAGTCGTAGTAGAAGCCGTCTTCGATGGCAGGCCCGATGCCGCACTGCACGCCCGGAAACAGCGTCGTGACCGCGGCAGCGAGCAGATGCGCCGTGCTGTGCCTATAGAGACCCAGCGCTTCCGGGCTGTCCGGCGTCACGACCCTGACTTTCCCGTCGTGCTCGAGCGGAAACGACAGATCGACCAGGCGGTCGTCCACCACTGCGGCCATCGCGGCCTTGGCGAGGCGCGGCGAGATCGCGGCCGCGACGTCACCGACCGGCGTGCCCGGTGGCACGGCGCGGCTGGAGCCGTCCGGAAGCGTGATGGAGACGTCAGTCATCGGGATGACGGGAAGAAAGTTTCTAGGACTAAAGATGAACGACCAAAAATGGTAGGCGCGGGTGGACTCGAACCACTGACCTCCTCCGTGTCAGGGAGGCGCTCTAACCAACTGAGCTACGCGCCTATCTGTTGCAAATTCAGGCTTTAACCGAACCCCGAGTATAACAAAACACCAGGGCGTCAGGGCGGGCGGAACGGGGAGAAGACGCGGGCTACCGGTAGCGTAGGTGTTACGCAGCGCTGCGCGCGGTGAGATGCTCGAGCGCTCTCTGCAGCGTCTCGTCCGGTGTGGGGGCCTCGTCGCCGAATTCGATTTCCGGTTGCTCGACATCAATGTCCGGCGTGAGTCCCTCTTGGTGAATGGGATCGCCCGAGGGCGTGAGATAGCGGAGATACGTGAGCCACAGTCCGCTCTGATCCGGCAGCTTCACCAGTCGCTGACGCGCGGCAAGTCCGAGCGTGTTCGCGCCAATGAGATCGGCGCGGTCATTTCCTTCGATCGCCGCGGCGAACACTTCCGCAGCGCCTGCCGTGCCGCTGTCGACGAGCAGCGCCAACGGCGCCGTGACCGCGCCGTCTGCCGGCTCGCCGGCGATGGGCTCGCGCTCGTCAGCGCGGCCGAGGCGGATGGCGAGCGTGGCGCCTTTCACGAACAGCCGCGCCGCCGCCACGCCATCGTCCAGATCGCCACGGGAGGTTCCGCGCAGGTCGATGATGTACCCGGTCGCGCCGCTTCCGGCCATCACGTCGATGGCCTGCTCGATCTGGGACGCCGAATCGGCGGAAAACTGCCGCACCCGGATGTAGCCAGTGGTCGGATCCGCCATCCGTGACGTGACGTCAGACCCCGTTACCTCTTCGCGCACGAGATCCACCGTGTGCGGATCCGCGGCATTGCCACGGATTACGAGGAGAGTTACGGTTGTGCCGACCGCGCCGCGCAGCAACCGCTCGCCCTCGTAGGCGGACATGTCGCGGGTTGGCCGGTTGTCGATGGCGCGGATGAAGTCCCCGGCACGGATGCCGGCCTTCGCGGCAGGCGAGTCGTCACGGGAGGAGACGACGCGGAGGTAATACTGCCGCGTGAGGTCGAGTCCGATCTCCGCGGGGCCGCCCGGATCGTTGGATTCCCGGCTTCTGACGAGTTCGGGCGTCAGGTACGCGCTCTCAGGGTCCAGGCCATCCGCCAGCCCTTTCATCGCGCCTTCCATGGCCTCGCTGACGTCGACCGGTTCAACGTAGTTCTTGAGAACGAGGGAGACGACATCTTCGAATATCCGCAGGTCCTCGTAGGTGCCGTCCTTCGCCATCGCCTGGCCGAGGTAGCCCCCGATGAACGCGAAAGCGATGATTGGCGCCGATATCGCCAGGACGATCGTGCGGCTGCGAGATGTCATAAATCGCCTCTAGTTCTGCACGCTGTGCATCAGCGCGGCTCCAGCCATTTTACGGGATCGACTGAACGGCCGTCGACGCGAATTTCCAGGTAGAGGGCGGCCGGCCCCACGGGCGCCGCCCCGACGCGCGCAATCTCGGTCCCGCTGTCGACCGCGTCACCGCGGGCCACCGACACCGCACCCAGGTAGCCATACAGTGAATACGCGTTGGCGCCGTGGTCAATGATGACAAGGTTGCCGAAGCCGGTGAAGGAATCGGCGAACGACACCGTCCCCGAATGGATCGCGTGTACGGCGCTGCCCTCGAGGGCCGCGATTTCGACCCCGTTTCTGGCCGCCGAGTTGTCCAGGCGCCCGGATGGCTGCCCGAACAGCACCGTCATCCGGCCTGCAACCGGCCAGTCGAGTGCACCACGGAAGGGCGCCAGTGGCACCTCCACCGACTCGGCCGGGCGGCCTGCCGCGATGTTCGCCACCTGCTGTTGCAGCTGCTCGTACGCGATTTGCAGCTCGCCCGCGAGCTGGGCGTTGAGATCCCGGCGCGCGTCGATCTGCGCGACGAGCGCGCCGCGAGCGCGCGATCGGCAGCGGCCTGCGCTTGCCGCGCCTCCGCGACACTGGCCTGCAGCGCGGGGATCTCGGCGTCGAGCCGCTCGCGTTCCAGCTGTACCGCCTCGAGGGTCTGGCGGTGCTCGGCGATGCGCTGCCGGTTGATGTTCATCAGCGCCGAGACAGCCCGACTCGCGCGGCCGAACTCGCGGGCGCCGCTCCCCCCGAACAACAATCTGAGGTAGCCGGCTCGTCCCTGCTTGTAGATATCCACGAGTTGCGTCTGCAAGTCCGGGAGTTGGGCGGCGCGCTCCTCTTCGAGCGACGCCAGCCGTTCGAAGGTGTTCGCGACGGCGGCCTGGCCCTGCGCGACGGCCGCCTCCGCTTGCCGTACCCGTTCGATCTGGAGCTCACGGTCGATCTCGAGTTCTCGGAGGTCGCCAAGCAGCGTACGTGCCTGGCCGGCCAGGCCATCCGCCTCGCTTTGAAGGGCGCGGGCGCGATCGTTGACTCGACGCGCTTCGGCTTCCGTACGGCCGCGGTCAACCGTCTGGGCAGCGAGCCCGGCGCTGAGAGCGGCGACCATGACGCACGAGATGGCACGAGGAGTCATGTCGTAGAAGGATGAGAGAATTATACCGTGCGTATCGTCGGCCTCGACCTTGGCGAGCGGCGGATCGGCGTGGCGATCAGCGATGCGACCTGCACGCTCGCGCGGCCCGCTGGTCGGCTGTGTCCCGCGGCGCGGGGCGACGCGCCGCGGATCGCCGCCTCGGAAATAGCGCGCCTGGCCTCGGAGGAGGACGGCGTGTCATCAATCGTGGTGGGCCTGCCCCGTCATCTCGACGGATCGCCGAGCGCCATGACGGCCCGCGTGACGGCGTTCGCGGCGGAGCTGGGTCGGTTGACGCGTCTCCCGGTGACGCTGCAGGATGAACGCCTGACGAGCCGCGAGGCCGAAAGCCGCCTTGCGGTCACGGAGAAAGATTGGCGCGTGCGCAAGAAGCGGCTGGATGCGGCCGCCGCGGCTATCATCCTCCAGGATTACCTTGACGTGCGGCCGGGACGCCCGACCCCCTTCGCCGCCGATTCCGAAACGTGATGCGCAACGTCACTATCGCCATCGCGCTGGCAGTCGTCGTCGTGGGCGCAGTATTCGCCGGCATGACGCTGCGGGGCCGCCTGTACGACCCGTATAAGGGGTATGAGGGCGCGGAGCAGTTCGTTGTGATCGCGCCGGGCACGGGAACCGCGGCCATCCGGCGACGTCTCGTGGACGCCGGCATCATCCGCGACGAGATCGCGTTCAGGGCTGCCCTCTGGTGGACGGGGCGGGCGCTCGACCTCCAGGCCGGTGAGTACCGCTTCGATCGTCCGCTGGCTGCCGTCGACGTTGTGGAGCGGATCGCGCGGGGAGACGTGTACACGCGCAGGATCACGTTTCCGGAAGGGCTCACGATCCAGGAGATGGCGGGGATTTACGAGTCCCGCGGGTTTGGGGCCGCGGCAGACTTCATCGAAGCCGCCACGAACCCGTCGCCCATGCAGGCCCTGGACGCGCAGGCCGTCGATCTCGAAGGGTACCTCTTCCCGGAGACGTACGCGCTTCCGCGCGCGGTCCCGGCGTCTCGCCTGGTCGGCATGATGGTCGATCGCTTTCTAGCGATCTATACAGACCAGTGGCGCCACGCCGCGGAGGAGCAAGGGCTGACCATGCGACAGGTGGTGACGCTCGCGTCACTCGTCGAAGAAGAGACAGGAACGCCCGAGGAGCGGCCGATCGTCGCCGCCGTGTACCGAAACCGCCTGAGAATCGGCATGCGGCTCCAGGCCGACCCGACGGTTGTGTACGCCCTGCGCCAGGCGGGCACCTACACCGGCAATATCCGCCGCGACGATCTGGCGCTCGACTCCCCGTATAACACCTATCGGTACGCCGGCCTACCACCGGGGCCCATTGCCGCGCCAGGAGCGGCGTCGCTGGAAGCGGCGCTCACGCCCTCTCAAGACGGCTACCTTTATTTCGTGAGCCGAAATGACGGCACCCACGCCTTTGCCAGCACCCTCGCCGAGCACAATCGCAACGTCCGGGAGTTCCAGGTCCTGTACTTCCGCCGGTAGACCCATGACCTACGCCTCTATCCGACGGCTGCTCAAGGTATATTGGCTGCGGCCATGACAGGGCTTCGCCTCAACCCCAAGGTTCCCGCGCCGAACACGCCCGCCATCAGGCTGGACGTCGGCCAGTCAAAGACCGTCGGGCGCGGACGCAAGGCGGACGTGATAGTGGACGACACGAGTTTGTCGCGCCTGCACGCACGCATTGCCGTGGACCAGGACGGGCAGCTCAGCATCGACGACCTCGGGAGTACAAACGGCATTTTCGTCAACGGCGCCGAACAGCTGAGCGCATACCTCACGCTGGGCGACACTGTGAGCTTCGGGCGGGTCGAATACGTCGTTGGTAGCGACGACGAGACGACGCCCGTGGAGGAGGCGCCCGTCGTGTCGCAGACAGTCCTGCGGCGGCTGGCGATGAGCGAGGCGCCGAAAGTCGACAAGCTTGCGCTGGAAGTGCTGCTCGCTACCAGCCGGGAGATGATGGCGTTCGAAGACCTGCCGGTGCTCCTCGAACGCGTCCTCGACCGTCTGTCGTCCATCGTCAAACCCGACCGCGCCGCGATTCTCCTGGTCGACGCCGAAACGGGCGCGATGGTCCCGCGGGCGGTTCGCCCCTCTGGCGCGTACTCGTCGGTGTCTGAGTTTGCCAGTTCGACCGTCGTGAGTCAGGCGATGGAAGCGCGCGATGTGTTCATTGTCCATGACGTTCGGTTGGATCCGCGGCTGCAGCACGCGGCCAGCGTGCTGGTTGCCGGCGTACGCTCGGTCATTTGCGTGCCGCTCCTCGGCCGGTCGGGCCCGATTGGCGCCCTTTACGCTGACAAGCTCGGCTTGGAGCAGTTCGCTCCCGATCTCGCGGAGTACGCAGCCGCGTTCGCCGGTCACGCGGCGGCCGCGCTGGAGACGGCCCAGTTGTACGACGATCGCGAGCGCCACTTCCGCGCCACGCTCGAGGCGTTCGCCAAGGCGATCGACGCACGCGATCCGTATACGGCCGGGCATTCAGCGCGCGTGACCACGTATACGCTCGTGCTCGCACGCCAGAGCGGCAAATACGCAGCTGATGTCGAAACCCTCCGGCGCGGGGGCCTGCTGCACGACATCGGCAAGGTCGGTGTGCCTGACGCCGTATTTGTTGAAGCCGGGTAGTCTCGACGCACGCGAGCGCGCGTTAATCGAGGCGCACGTCACCATCGGGTACAACATGCTCCTGCCGCTGCCGTTTCTGGGCGCCTCGCTCCCGGCGGTGCGCGGCCATCACGAGCGGTGGGACGGCAAGGGGTATCCGGATCGGCTGGGTGGCACCGATATCCATCCGCACGCGCGGATCATGGCGGTGGCCGACAGCTACGATGCGATGACCTCGGCACGCCCCTACCGGGAGGCACTGCCGGAGGAGGAGGCCGCGCGACGCCTACGGGCCGACAGCGGCGCGCAGTTCGATCCGGCCGCGGTCGAGCTGTTTGATGCGGTCGAGGAGGAGTTCTCTGCGCTCCGTCAGGAGCGGGAGGCCGTGCCGGTGAAGGCGGACCTACTGCGTCCGGTCGGCTGACGCGTCGGGCGCCTGGACGCTGCTGTCGATGAGCCAGCCGTCGCCGCTCCTGCGCAGGGTAAAGACGTCGCGCTGAGCGGTCGTGATTTGTAGGCCTCCGGAGTTCGGCGTGCAGATATGCGTGCTGCTGACATCGACCTGGGCTAAAGCGCTTTTCATGACCGTGTGGCGGCCGCGTACCCGCAGTGCCGAACATAGTTGCGGCATTCGTCAGGGCTGAAGTGCGCCAAGCACTCGCCGAGGAACGGCCAGAGCGTCTCGGTGCTGCGACAGCGAGCGGTGCGAACGAGGGCCTTGAGCTTCGCGAAGCAGAGCTCGATGGGATTGAGGTCCGGGCTGTAGGGTGGCAAGTACCAGAGGGTGGCCCCGGCGGCCTGGATGGCGCGTTGGATGCCGGCGACCTTGTGGGCCCCGAGATTGTCGGCAATGACGATGTCGCCGGGCTGCAGGGTCGGCACCAGGATCTGTTCGATGTAGGCGCGGAAGCTCTCGCCATCGATCGCGCCGTCGAAGACCCCCGGTGCGGTCAGCCCCGTGACCCGCAACGCGGCGAGAAACGTGCTGGTCTGCCAGCGCCCGCAGGGGGCGTGGTCGTGGACGCGCGCGCCGCGCGGTGCCCGGCCGTACCGCCGAAGCAGATTGGTGGTGATGCCGGTTTCGTCCAGAAACACGAGGTGGGCGACATCCCAGGTCGGCGCCGCCGCGTGCCACGCGACCCGCGCGGCCGCGACGTCAGGCCGATCGTGTTCGGACGGGCGGACCGTGTTTTTTAACGGTCAGGCCGAGGGCCCGCACGGCGCGCCAGACCGTCGGCACACTCGCGGGCGTGGCGAGGGCGTCCTTCAGCTCAGCCAGCGTGCGATCCGGGTGCGCCGCAATCAGCGCGGCCAAGGTGTGTAGGTGCGGCTCAAGCATGCCGCGCCGTCCATGTCGCTGGACGCGAGGCGCCACCTCGCCCGTGTCGCGCCGCCGCTGTTTCAGTAGCCGCACCCACGACCCGCTCACGCGGTACTTCGCCGCCACCTCGGCCGCCGTCATCCCGGCATCGCTGTCGAGGAGCGCCCGCTCTCGCAGATCCATCGAATAGGCACGCATCGGGCCTCCTGCATCGGTGCGCGCAGAAGTACCACGACCGCCCCAGGTAGTACAAGGCCTATTTGAAAAGCGCTTTAGTGTGGCGTCGGTCGGATCCAACTCCACCTGCATATCGGCGAACGTCACTTCGTAGACGAGACAGTCGTCGAACGAGCGCTGCATCGCCTGCCTGGTCTCGCCCGGCAGCGTCGGAAACACGCCCATCACGCCCTCCAGGTTCCGGTTCCGATAGGCGACCCGAAAACGTCCCATGGTCTCCTCGATTCCAGGGCGCTCCCGTTCCAGATCGCTCGGCGGCGGAGGCCGCCCAATGATTGCGATTGCCGCGACGAGAACCAGGGCGCCCACAGCGGAGCCAATAACCATGGTCCGTTTCCGAGAAGACGCGCGCGGCGCTGTCTGCGGTGGCGGCGGCCCGACGACGGCCGCGCGCGGCGGCACGGACGGGGCGGCGGGTTTCTCGCCGCCCGAGAGAGGTCTCCCGCTGCCTGCGGCCTCCTTCTTCAGTTGCAGCGCCTGCGGGGGCGGCGCGGGAGTAAGAGCAGGGGCAGAAGTCGGGTCGGGAGCAGGAAGGTGCGGCGCAGGCGCGGCCGTTGTCTGGGCGAATCGCTCCGGGCCGGTGACGAGGTTGATGGCCTGCTCAGGTTGCGGTGCTCCCGGCCGCGGAATCACCATAGTGCGGTCATCCTCAGGCTGCGGATCGGCGTGCCCGCCAGCGCCGCCACCGACGATCGCGCTGCGCATTTCCGCCAAATCCTGAAACCGCTTGTCCGGCTCCTTCTCCAGGGCCCGCATGACGGCCCGATCGAGCGCGGGCGGCAACCCGGGATAGAGCTGGGCCAATAGGGGCGGGTCCTCGTGCGGCAGCCGCTGCAGGAGTCCGTCAGTGAGCCCCCCCTTGAACGCCTGCTGGTAGCACAGCAACTCGTAGGCCACCGAGCCAACCGAAAAAATATCGCTCCGATGATCGATCGGGTGTCCGAGCATCTGCTCCGGGGACATGTAGTTCAGCGATCCCATCAATGAGCCGTCCTGCGTCATCGCGGACCCTTCGACGCGGGCGATGCCGAAGTCGAGAATCCGAACAACGCCTTCCTGATCGACCATGATGTTGGCCGGTTTGACGTCCCGGTGGACGATCCCCGCGCGATGGGCGAAGTGGAGGCCGGCGCAGATCTGTTCGATGTACGAGATCTTGTCGGCCAGGGTCAGGGTCCGCCGCGTCCGGATGATGTCCCCCAGCGAATCGCCCTCGACGTACTCCATGACCATGTACGGCTGGTGCTCGTGCTGGCCGCTGGCGTAGACGGTGATGATGTTCGGGTGACGCAGCGCGGCGGCCGCTCGAGCCTCGCGGAAGAACCGCTCAAGAACTTCCTGGTCTCGGACCTCCTCGCGAATCACCTTGATCGCTACCTGGCGGCCTAACTCCGGATCGCGGCCGAGATAGACCGCGCCCATCCCCCCAGACCCGATCTGGCTGAGGACCTCGAAGTTCCCGATTCGCGAAGGGATGCTAGCCACGAAGCTTTGTATCGGGAATTAGCTAGGACGCATCGCGCTCAACAACCTCGACCACAATCGCGGTTGCGTTGTCTGGGCCGCCACGGGCGTTCGCTTCGTCGATGACGGTGCGGCAGGCTGTGTCGAGGGACTGTCCATTCGGCGAGACGAGCGCCGTGAGTTCGCTGTCGGTCAGAACGCCGTGAATGCCGTCCGAGCACAGGATCAGCCGGTCACGGGGCTCGACCCCCATCTCGAGCGTGTCGACCGTCATCCCGGCCTGGCCGGAGACGGCTCTGGTCACGATGTGGCGAAGCGGATGCGTGCGGGCGGTCTCCGCATCAATCAGTCCCTGCTCGACCTGTTCGGCCACCACGGAATGATCGCGCGTGAGCTGTGTGAGGCGGCCTCCGCGCAGCAGATACGCCCGACAATCACCAACATTGGACACAGCGAGTTTGTCGTCGCCGAAGAGCGCCGCCGCCAGCGTGGCGCCACCGCCTTCAAGGTCCGTATTCCCCTTGGCGCGCCTCCCAAGCGTCTGGTTGGCGCTGCGAACCGCTACCTGGAGGCGATTCCCCAGTCCAGACAGATTGGGATCGAGGCCGATGGGCCAGGTCTTGTCCGAATCCGCAGCCGTTTCCCGGATGAACGCCGTGGCCGCCTCCGCGATCGTGGCGGACGCTAGCGCACCGCCGACGTGCCCGCCCATGCCGTCAACGACGGCAAAGAAGCCGAAGTCCCCATCGGCGACGAAGCTGTCCTCGTTCTGCGCCCGTACGCGCCCCTGGTCAGTCGCGGCTCCGAACTCAAGGTTCATGAGCTTGAGAATACAAGGGGTATGGGGGGAGTGGAAAGGGGGGCCTCAACGTTCTCCCCACTTCAGCTTTTCTCTCAGGACTTCGAAGTAGCCGCGCGCGGGGGCTTTCACCAGGCGCAGAAGGCGTTCGGACTTCCGTACCTGGACGATGTCGCCTTCGTGCAGCGGGTAGCCCGATTGACCGTCGCAGGTCACGAAAATATCGCCGGGCGAACCGTTCGCGTGCGCGTGGACCTCGACCTCGGCGCTGCCGGGAATCACGACCGGGCGGTTCGTGAGGGTATGCGGCGCGATGGGCGTCAGCACGAGCGCGTCCACCATCGGGTGCACGATGGGCCCCCCGGCCGCGAGGTTGTAGGCGGTGGAGCCGGTGGCACTTGCGATGATCAGCCCGTCGGCTTTCACGCGCGTCACGAACTCTCCGCTGACCGAGACAGACAGTTCAATCATGCGGGAGAGCGCCGCCTTCGTGAACACGACGTCGTTCAGCACGATGCGCGAGTCCACCTGCTGGCCCTTCCGGTAGGCGTCGGCCGTGAGCATGGCGCGCTCGTCAATCGACGCCGTGCCGTCCAGGACGCCTTCCAGTGACGACGTCAGCTCGTCGATGCGAATCTCGGTCAGGAATCCCAGGCTGCCGAAGTTCACGCCGAGAATCGGGACGTCACGGCCCGACTGGGCGATCCGGGCGGCCATGGCGAGCAGGGTGCCGTCACCGCCGAGCACGATCACGAGGTCGACCTTGCGCGGCAGCACCTCCCGCGTCATCGTCGTCGCCCCATGCGCGGCGCCGCCCGCCAGCTTCGCGGTGTCGCACTCGTACAGGGCCTCGATGCCGCGCTCCCGCAGCCACGGGCCGAGTCGCGACAGGTGTTCGGATGCGGCCACGAGGCCCTGCTTTGCAACGATGCCGACGCGGTGGACTGTCATGAGCGCAGATGGAGGAGGAACTCGACGTTACCCTTCTGGCCGGTAACCGGCGAGGGCGTCGACGCTGCTCTGGTTAATCCTACCGCAGCGGCCGCGACGCGAATCTCTTCGACCACGCGCGCATGGATCGCCGCATCGTGGATCACGCCCTTGCCTGCTTCCGCGCGGCCGGCCTCGAACTGCGGCTTGACGAGCACGACCACGTCCGCGTCGGGACGAAGAAGCGGCGGAACCACCGGGAGGATCTGCCGCAGCGAGATGAACGACACGTCGATGCACGCGATATCCACCGGTCCCGGTAGGTCGGCCAGGGTGAGGCGCCGCGCGTTGAAGTGCTCGATGATCACGACACGCGGGTCGCTGCGCAGCTTCCAGGCCAACTGGCCGTGGCCGACGTCGAGCGCCACGACGCGTGGGGCGCCTCGCTGCAGGAGCACGTCGGTGAACCCGCCGGTCGACGCGCCGATGTCGAGCGCCTCGCGTCCGGCGACGGTGATCCCGAACGTATCGAGCGCGTGCGCCAGCTTGAGGCCACCGCGGCCGACGTACGGATGATCGGGCCCAAGCAGGGCGACATCGGCGTCGGATTCGACCTGGGTGCCCGCCTTGCCGATCACCCGCCCATCGACGCTGACCTGGGCGGCCATGATCAAGGCGCGCGCACGTTCGCGCGAGGGAGCGAGCCCCTTGTCGGCGACCAGCTGATCGAGGCGGATCTTGGGCGTCAATTCGACCTGTGGACGATCCAGCGGCCGATCTCCATCAGCCGCGAGTTGACGAGGCCCGCCGCGCCGAGCGCGCTCTCGGCTCGCTCGAGGCATTCGGCCGCCATACGCCGCGCGGCATCAAGGCCGTAGAGCGCCGGATAGGTCGGCTTGCCCGCTGCCGCATCCTTGCCCGCCGTTTTGCCCAGATCCGCCGAGACGCCTTCCACGTCGAGGATGTCGTCGACGATTTGAAACGCGAGGCCGAACTCGGCGGCCGCGGCATCGATCTGGTCGACCGTACCGTTTCCGGCACCACCCATGATCGCGCCGGCGACCGCCGACGCGCGGATGAGCGCGCCTGTCTTCTTGGAATGCATGACGCGCAGGCCGTCCGCGTCAAGCGGCGGTGTGCGCTGTCCGCCCGGGTCGGTGATGCTGCAGTGGAGGTCGATGGCCTGTCCCCCGACCATGCCGATCGGACCGGCGGCCGTGGCGACCAGGCCGACCACGCGAAGCCTGCGCGCCGCGATCGCCGCATCCGTCGTTTCCGGCGCGCGCGCCAGCAGCGCGAACGCCTCGGTCAGCAGGCCGTCTCCGGCGAGGATGGCCATGCCTTCGCCGGCCACCACATACAGGGTCGGCCGGCCCCGGCGCAGGGTGTCGTTGTCCATGGCCGGCAGATCGTCATGAATGAGCGAGTACGTATGAATCAGCTCGATGGCACAGGCGGCCGGCATCGCGAGGCCGCGATCGCCCCCGACCGCGTCGGCGCTGGCGAGGCACAGCACGGGCCGGAGCCGCTTGCCGCCGGCCGTGACGCTGTAGCGCATGGCGTCCGCGACGACCGCGGGGCATCCCGGTGGGACCGGCAGGGCGCCGGCAAGCGCCGCCTCGATCTCCGCGCGGCGCGCGCTGAGGTATTCGGCGAAAGGTGAAGCCAGCCCCTTAACCTTTGACCTTTGAGCTACTGTCGTCGTCTTGGGCCAGCGCCGCAGGCGCCGGCTTGAGTTCCCCGCGCTCGTTGAGCACCTCTATGCGGCGCTCCGCTTCCTCGAGGCTCGAATGACAGAAGCGGGAGAGCTGCACGCCGCGCTCGTACAGCTGCAGCGACGTCTCGAGGGGCAGGTCGCCGTCCTCGAGCTTCTTGACGATCGATTCGAGTTCGGCGATCGCCGCTTCGAAGTCCTTAATCGTGGGATCGGTTGATGACATGGCAGTCCAATTCGCCGTGTGCCAGCGTCACGCGCAGGCGGTCGCCCTTGGCGACCGCGGCCGAGTCGCGGATGACCACCGTGCGGTCGGCGTTCCAGCACACAGCATAGCCCCGGCCGAGGACGGCGAGCGGGCTGAGCGCGTGCAGCCGCGCCGCCGCTCCGCGCAGGCGTCGGTCGGCGCGGTGTCGCCCGTCTGCGCTCGCGCCGGCGAGCCTGCCGTCGGCGGCCACCAGCCGTGTCCGAACGCGGCCCAGGCGCCGGCGGAGATCGAACGTCTCGAGCTCCAGCCGCAGCGATTGATAGGCGCGCTCGCGGGCCGAGACCTGCGCGCGGAGGCCCCGTCGCAGCTCGTGCGTGAGATCCGCGGCGTGGCGGCCTCGCATCGCGACGCGGCCGTGCACCCCGGCGTATCCCGGGCGGGCCAGGAGGGCGCGCAGGCGCGACTCGCACTGGTGCATACGCGCCGCCATGGTCGTGTTCACGCGATGGGCAAGCCGGTCGATGCGGGCGCCGAAGTCGTCCTTTCGGGCGACGACCATTTCCGCGGCCGCCGAGGGGGTGGGTGCGCGGAGATCGGCGACGAAATCGGCGATCGTGACGTCGGTCTCATGCCCGACCGCAGAAATCGTCGGCACAGGACAAGCCGCGATCGCTCTCGCCACGACTTCCTCGTTGAACGCCCAGAGGTCCTCGATCGATCCCCCGCCACGTCCGACGAGGACGACGTCGACCCCCGGAACGCGGCCGATCGCGGCAAGCGCGCGGGCAATGTCGAGCGCGGCACCGTCACCCTGGACCCGCGCCGGGCGGATCACGATGTGCGCATTCGGATACCGGCGCCGCAACACGTGGATGATGTCGCGGACGGCGGCGCCGTCGAGCGACGTCACGACGCCGATCTTGCGGGGGAGCGCCGGAAGGGGACGCTTGCGGCTCGGGTCGAACAGTCCCTCGGTCGAGAGGCGCTCCTTGAGTTGATCGAAGGCCAGTTGCAGCGCGCCGAGCCCCTCCGGCTCGAGATGCTCGCAGACGATCTGATACTCGCCCTTCGGGTCGTAGACGCTGACCCGGCCGCGCGCCACGACGCGTAGCCCGTCGCTTGGCTCGAACCGGAGGGCGCGCACGGCAGACCGGAACATGACTCCCTTGAGTTGAGCGCCTGCGTCCTTCAGCGTGAAGTACATGTGGCCGGTGTTCCAGACGCGGGTGTTCGACAGCTCACCTTCGACCCAGACCTCGATGAATCGATCCTCGAGGAGCGCCCGGATCCGGCCTGTCAGCTCCGAGACCGTCAGAATGCGCCGAGCCGGCGGCACCTCCGGCGGCGGTGCCGCCGCCGGCTCGGGCTCATCGAACGGGAGGTCAAAGAGAGAGGTCATACGTCAGCAGGCCGCGAGGAGGCGTCGCTCGTCGAACATAGACGGACTTTCACCACGGGCCGCTAGTACTACTTTGTCAGATTTGCAGTTTGACGTCTTTGAGCTTGAGCATCCACTTCAGGTAGTGCGGTTGCGTCATGAAGAAATGGGCGGTCAGCACTTCCTGGATGATGGCGCGGACGCGCGGCAGCGTGAGATGTGTCTTCTGTCCCCGTCGGCGGCGTTCCATCTGGAGAAAGCTGTAGGCGAGGGCGGTCAGCGCCACGTGACGTTGCCAGCCCGGCAGGCTGCGGCCTTCGAAGTGGTCGAGCCCAATCTCGTCCTTGAGCTCCTGGTATTGCTGCTCGATCGCCCAGCGCTGATGCGCGAGGCGCACGAGGCCGCGCAGCGCGGTGGTGGCGGGCAGATCGACCAAGTAGTACTTGGTGACAGGCGTTGCGCCGAGGTCGCGTTGACACAACAACCACACCTCGGGGGCGAGCCGTCGGCCCTCGCGCCAGTCGTGGGCGGGCGTGACCCGTACGGCACAGAAGCGGGCGCGCCACGGGGGATGCGTGCCGTTGCGCCACGACACGAGCCGCCACTGGCGAGGCGCTTGCGTGGCGGCCCAGGCCCGCGCTTCGACGGTCTGTGTACCGACCGGTAGGCCGTGCCGCGTGCGCGGACGGCCGCGGCCCGTCGGCGGCGGCGGCGTCTCGAGGGCCGGCGTTCCACGGAAGACCTTGAGATCGGACGACACCCCCAACGCGTAGGACAGTTTGGCCCGATGCAGCGTTCGCCGCAGCGTGGCGTTGTCGCCGAACTCGGCATCCCCCAACACGGCGGTCACCGTCACGCCCGCGGCGCGTACTTGTCGCAGCAGCGTGAGGGCCAATTGCCACTTGGGCTGAAAGCGCACGCCGGCGGGAATGCGGGCGCGGGTCCGTTGGGCAGCGGTGAGCCACGTCTCCGGCAGATAGAGCTGCGCGCCCAGCATCCAGGCGCGCGTCCCCGTCCACAGGGCCACCGTGACGGCCGTTTGGCAGTTCGCGATTTTCCCGCGTGCCCCGCAGTATTGCCGCGCCACGCCGACCGACGCGGTCCCTTGCTTGGGAAAACTGGTGCCGTCGAGGATCAACACGCCGGTCCGCTCCGGGACCCGCGCCCGCAGCTGCTTCCACACCGTCTCGGCGTCCCACGGCGCATGCGTGATGAAGTGCTGGAACGCCTGATAGGTCCCGGGGTCGCTCAACCGCGCCCACATCGCCTCCATGGACTTGCGGCAACTGTCGTTGAGCAACCCGGCGACGTAGCGCCGCAACGCGCCGCGTTGACTGGCGCGCCCGAAGCCGGCCTCGAACGGCTCCAGCCAGGCCAGCAACCGACGGAGCCACGCGGTCGCGGTGTGATCGAGCACCGCACGGCAGCGTATCGAACTCGCGGAATTTGTACAATGCCCTCAAAAGTGATCACTCTCGAATCCACTCGGCAATTCGTCAATCTGACAAAGTAGTACTAGGCTATTGTCGCTCGTGGAGGCGCGTCTGCCATTTCCGTCAAGTCACGCTCCGAGCAGTTGATGCGCGTGATCCGCGTGGCCCGGCCGGTCTTCTCATCCGCTTCGATGACGACGCCATTCAGGCGCGGATTCCCGGTCGCCGGCTCGAACCTCGACGGCATCGCGTTCAGAAACCGCCCTAGCGAGGGTTCGACCTGCATGCCGATGATCGAGTCGTGCGGACCGGTCATGCCCGCGTCGGTGAGGTACGCCGTCCCGTTCGGCAGGACCCGCTCATCGGCGGTCTGCACGTGCGTGTGCGTACCGATGACGGCCGTGACCTTGCCGTCCAGATGCCAGCCCATCGCCATCTTCTCGCTCGTAGCCTCCGCGTGGAAGTCGACGATGATGACCCGCGCCTGGTGGCGGATCTCCTCGATTTCGCGAAGCACGACCGTGAACGGGTCGTCGATGTTCAACATGAACACCCGTCCCATCACGTTGACCACGCCGACGGCGCGCCCATCGCCTGTCCGGGCCACGTAGGTGCCGCGTCCGGGCACGCCGGCGGGGTAATTCGCCGGGCGAAGGAGACGTGGCTCGCTGGCGATGTAGCCAATCCCTTCCTTCTTGTCCCAGACGTGATTGCCGGACGTCATCACGTCGACTCCCCAGTCGAGCAGCGTGTCGCCGATGTCCTTCGTGACGCCGAATCCGGCGGCGGAGTTCTCCGCGTTGGCAATAACGAGATCCAGATTGTGCCGGTCGATGAGCGCTCGCAGCCCCTTGCGAATGAGTTCGCGGCCCGGTCGGCCGACGATGTCCCCGACGAAGAGAATGTTCATGGGATCGGGCTTCGACAACCGGCGACGACCGGGCCGGGGGCGCCTGCCCTGTGCGGGCAGGGGGCACGGCTTGCGGATAGCGCCGCCCGGTCGGTCGCTTCGGAGAGGGGAGAAGCGGAGGGAAGAAACGTGAACTCAATCATCGGCGGGTCCCATGATGCCATACGGGTCGCACGGCGGCGCCGGGCCTGTTTTCGCTCGTCGCGCCCTCGGAATCCTGGCGTGAAAGGCAGGACCGGCGGCCTTGGGCGATTGCCGTAGGTCTCAGCCAGCCGGCGTGGTTAATATATGATGTACATACACTCATATTGAATGATGTATGAAGACTAATATAGTGTTATGATTCCCTTCAAGGAAGGCTGGGAGCCGCTGACAGGCAGACCTTCACGCAAATAGGAGAACAACAATGGCTATTGTCCGATTCGATCCGTTTCATGAGTTTGCGACCCTGCAGGGCCGGGTGGACCGCCTCTTCGGCGGCGTGCCACTGAGGGATGAGGGCGTGACCGCCCCCGGGAGTTGGGTCCCGCTGGTCGACATCTACGAAACCGACAGCCACGATCTCGTCATCACGGCGGATCTGCCCGACGTGACGCGCGAGGAGATAGAGGTCACCGTTGAGCACGACACCCTGACGCTGCGGGGCACCCGCAAGGCGCCGAGCGACGTCAAGGAGGAGCAGTTCCGCCGCGTGGAACGTCGCTACGGCCCATTCACCCGGTCGTTCACGCTGCCAAAAACGGTTAACGCGTCCAAGGTCAGCGCCGAACACAAGAACGGCGTCCTGACGGTGAGGTTGCCCTTCCGCGAGGAAGCCAGGCCGCGCACTATCAACGTCGAAGTCGCAGCTTGATGGAAATCAGGGATGCGGGGGCTGGGGACCGGGGACCCGAATGTGGCCCTCCGGCCCCAGAGCCCCGGTCCCTGGTCTCCGACTCTCCCAGCCTGGGCCCCTTGCCCCTGTGCTAATCTGTTTCCCCATGGACACCATTGACGCTGTAGACCCTGCCGCCGAGCCTGGGCTGGAGCCTGAGGCGCCGCCGGAGCCTCGTCCGAAGGCGGAGCCGATCCACAGCCGCTTCCTGTTTGTTGACGTGGCCGCCATGCGGGCCAAGCAATTGCGTCGTGGTGCACTGCCTCGCCTGGACGGCGATCCGCACTCGTCCGAGGCACACCGGCCGGACCCGCACAAGGCCGAGCGGATCGCGATGGAGGAGGTCCGCCGCGGGCTCGTCCTCTACGACGTGCTGCCGCTCGAAGAGGACGCCGGTTGACATCCCGGTCCACGCGCATCCCACCGGCAATCTGATAGTCTCGGCGGCATGCACAAGTGCCGCGTCCTGCTCGCCCTGCTGCTGGCCGTCTGTCTGCTTGCGCCGGCAGCCGCGCAGCAGTTCAGTCAGCCTCCGCCGTATCGGATTCTCGTGACGAACGACGACGGCGTGCGCACGCCAGGCATCGCCGCTCTTGCGCAGATTCTGCAGGCCATCGGCACGCCGATCATCGTGGCGCCCTCCGGGCCTCAGAGCGGGAAAGGGCATTCGATCGTCATGTCCGAGGCGGTATTTCGTCAGGACCTCACGCTCTCCAACGGTCTCGAGGCGATCGGCCTGACGGCGACGCCGGCCAGTACGATCAACATCGCCCTCCGGAATATCGTCGTGCCTCGCCCGGACCTCGTCGTTGCGGGCATCAACCGCGGACACAACCTCGGCCTGTCGGCGTACCTGTCGGGAACGGTGGGCGCCGCCCGCGAGGCCGCGTTCCACGGCGTGCCGGCGATTGCCGCGTCGTTGCCGGCTTCGGCCACCGCCGCCGATCTCGTGTTCGCCGCCGAAGAGGTGTTTGGCGTCGCACGGCGGGTGAAGCAATACGGCCTGGCGCCGAACACGTTCCTGAACGTGAACGTGCCCGGCGCCGTTCCGGCCGGCGGCTACAAGGGCTACACGATCACCACGCAGGCGATGGTTCGCGGCGGCGAGCAAAGCTTCGCGGAGATGCAGCATCCTGCGGGCCGCACTGTGTACTGGAGCGTCTTCGAGGAACGTAATGCGCCGCAGCCCGAGGGCACCGACATCTGGGCGATCGAGAATGGCTACACGTCAGTCACGCCGATGCGGGTCGGCGAGGCCGATCAGAGTCAGATGGAGCCGCTCAGGGCGATCTTCAAGTAGGCCGCTCGGTGTGCCAGTCGGTGAGCCGCTCGTAGGCGTCGGCCGCGTTCAGCAACGCTGATTCGTCGAACAGCCGGCCGGTCAGCTGCAGCCCCACAGGAAGACGTTCGGATCGTTCCGAGCCTTCGGCGAAGCCGCACGGCACGCTGATCGCCGGCAGGCCCACCAGCGGCGCGCTTACCGTGAACACGTCGGCTAGATACATCTGCAGTGGGTCGTCCATCTTTTCGCCCAGGCGGAAGGGCGGCGTCGGCGTCGTGGGCGTCGCCACCACATCGGCCTTCTCGAACGCCGCGTCGTAGTCCTGGCGCAGCAGCGTCCGCACCTGCTGTGCTTTCAGGTAGAACGCGTCGTAGTAGCCGGCGCTCAGGACGTAGGTACCGAGCATGATGCGCCGTTTGACCTCCGCCCCGAATCCCTCGTCGCGCGTCCGGCTGTACATGTCCTTCAGTTCCAGATTCCCGTCGCTTGCGGCGCGGTGTCCGTATCGTACGCCGTCGTAGCGCGCCAGGTTCGAGCTCGCTTCCGCGGTTGCCACCAGGTAGTAGACAGGGATGGCGTACTTGGCGTACGGCAGGTCGATGTCGACGAGTGTCGCGCCCGCACGTCGCAGCGCATCGAGTGCCTCGTCGAATGCACGACGTACACTTTCGTCGACACCCTCGGCGACGAACGCGCGTGGGACGCCGATTCGCAGCCCCTTGACGTCGCCCGTCAACGCCGCCGTGAAATCAGGCACTGGCTGCTGCGATGACGTGGCGTCTGCCGGATCCGGTCCGGCGAGGGCGCTGAGGGCGAGCGCCGCGTCCGACGCTGTTCCGGCGATCGGTCCGATTTGATCGAGCGAAGACGCGAACGCCAGCAGGCCATAGCGCGAGACACGGCCGTACGTCGGCTTCAACCCGACGACGCCACAGAACGACGCCGGCTGGCGGATCGATCCGCCGGTGTCCGAGCCGAGCGCCAGCGGCGTGCATCGCGCGGCGACTGCCGCGGCCGAGCCGCCGCTCGAGCCCCCAGGCGTGCGATCAGGCGCCCACGGATTTCGCACAGCGCCGTACGCGGAATTTTCGTTGGACGATCCCATGGCGAACTCGTCGCAGTTGGTCTTGCCGACGATAACGGCTCCTGCGGCCTCGATCCGCCTCACGGCCGTGGCGTCGTAGGGTGGGACGAACCGATCCAGAATGCGCGACGAGGCCGTCGTCCGCATCCCGCGCACGCAGAAATTGTCCTTGATCGCGACGGGCACCCCCGCGAGCGGACCGGCGGACTCGCCCTTCGCGCGCCGCCGGTCCAGGTTGTCGGCGCGGGCGAGTGCGCGATCGGCGGCGACGAGGTTGAAGGCGTTGAGTGATGGATTGACCGCCTCGATCCGTTCGAGGAAGGCACGGCAGACTTCAACGGCCGAAACCTTGCCGGCCGCGATCTCGTCGCGGATGACGCGTGCGCTGCTATTCAGCATGTCAGCCGCCGATCACACGCGGTACACGGAAGAGCCCCGCGTCGGGGGCTGCGTCGGGTGCGTTGCGAAGCGTGTCGGCCAGCGACAACGAATCGTGCGGGTCGTCTTCGCGCTCGGTTTGCTGGCCGGCATGCACGTGTGCCGTCGCCGGAACGCCGCTCGTGTCGATCGCCTGCACCTGCTTGGCGTATGCGAGGATGTCGGCGAGCTGACGGGTGAAGAGGATCTTTTCTTCGGCCGTGAGTTCGAGATGCGCCAACGCGGCGATACGTTCCACGTCGGCAATCGTGAGGGCGGGAGCCATGATCGTCGATGCTATCATCGCTCCGTCGGAGCGACGCCATGCGCGATGTCAGGCCATCGGCTGTAGCAGGTAGCTGGTATCCGGCGACTGGGGCGCGTCTGACCGAGGCGGTCGATGCGCACCTGGCCTCCGCTGCGGTCGACGAGGTCGAACGGTGCCCGCGCGCGATCATCGCCCCCCACGCGGGCTTGATGTACTCGGGGCCGGTAGCCGCGTACGCGTACACGCTGGTGCGTCAATGCAAGTACACGGCGGCCGTGCTGGTCGGGCCCTCCCATTTCGTGGGTTTCGAGGGCGTCTCCATCTGGCCGCGTGGTGCGTGGGGGACACCGCTGGGCGCGGTGCAGGTGGCGGACGGTCTGGCCGACGCGCTGGCCGCCGAGTCGCGTGCGATCATCGAGCACCCGGCGGCGCACGGGCGCGAGCACTCGCTCGAAATGCAGCTGCCATTCGTCGCCCGCCTGCTCCCGGGTGTGCCGATCGTCCCGCTCGTAATGGGGCATCAGCAGCGGGAAACAGCCATGGCGCTTGGCGATGCGCTCGCGCGGGCGGTCACGTCGCACGGGGCGCGGCACCCAGGCGAGATCCTGCTCGTGGCCAGCAGCGACCTGTCGCATTACGAGGATACGGCGGCGGCGTCGCGCCTTGACGCCGTCGTGGTGCGGCACGTCGAGGCACTCGATGCCGGCGGTCTCATGGACGCGCTCGAGCGTGAACCGCGTCATGCGTGCGGCGGCGGACCGATGGTCTCGGTGATGCGCGCGGCCGCGCTGCTCGGAGGCACGCGCGCCCGCGTACTGCGATACGCGGACTCGGGGGACGTGTCTGGCGATAAGTCGTCGGTCGTCGGATACCTGGCGGCGGCGATCTGGTGAGGGATGGACGATTCGCGAGTCGCGATTGGTGATGTGAGATGCGGGATTTGGGAGTTGCGATGGTAAGACTGGGGCCGTGGATCGTGGACTTTGGGATTTGACATGATCGGCCCCGGGGATCGGCAGCGGCTGCTGGCGCTCGCGCGACGCGCGCTCGAGGCGCGCGTACGGCGGCAGTCGCCGCCCCGCGCCGAGCGTGGGGGCGCCCTCGACTGGACGCGCGGAGCCTTCGTCACCCTTCATTGCCGCGGGGATCTGCGCGGGTGCCTGGGTCACGTCGAGACCGAGGCTCCGCTGGCGGACACCATTGCGCAACTTGCGGCGTCCGTTTCGGACTCCGATCCCCGCTTCGATGCCGTCTCGGCGCTCGAACTGGACGGGATTGCCCTGGAGATTTCGGTGCTGACGCCCGGGCGCGAGATCCACTCCGTCGACGACATTGAGGTTGGGCGTCACGGGCTGATCGTCGAGCGGGGGTCCCGGCGTGGGCTCCTCCTGCCGCAAGTGGCGACCGAACACGGATGGGATGCGCTGACCTTTGCGTCCCAGACGTGTCTCAAGGCTGCGCTCCCCGCCGATGCGTGGCGCGAGGAGACGCGGATGCTGGTGTTCGAAGCGCAGGTCTTCGGTGAACAGAGGTAGGCTGGCTTTCCGGCCTGTTCCCTGATGGACAACGTGTGTCACACGCTCGTCGGCGCCGCATTCGGGGAAGCGGGGCTCAAGCGCCGAACACGCTTCGGCAGCGCGACGCTCATGATCGCGGCGAATCTCCCCGACCTCGATGTGCTGGTGTTCGCCACGGACGTCCCGTCGGTGGCGTTTCGCCGAGGGTGGACGCACGGCACCATCGCGCAGGTGCTCCTGCCCATGGCCTTGACGGCCGCCGTGTGGGCCGTGAGCCGGATGCGGCCCGCTCGTGACGATCGGTCACCGCTCCATGTCCGGTCGCTGTTGCTGCTCTCGTACGTCGGCGTCCTCTCGCACGTCGGACTCGACCTGCTGAACACGTACGGTACGCGGTTGCTGATGCCGTTCGACGGCCGCTGGTTCTACGGCGACGCCCTGTTCATCATCGATCCCTGGCTGTGGCTGGCGCTCGGCGCCGGTGTCTGGTTCGCGCGTCGTCGAGGCGCACCAGCGTTGGCACGCCGCGCCCTCGTCGTCGCGGCGATCTACATCGCCGCCATGAGCGTGACGGCACGACTGGCCCATGGCGTCGCGCTCGATGAATGGCGGACGGCGCGCGGCGTGGAGCCGGTACGCCTCATGGTCGGGCCGAGTCCCGTCACGCCGCTTCGACGCCAGGTCATCGTCGATGCGGGCACGCACTATGAGACCGGCACGCTGGAGTGGTTTCCGGCAGAGGTGACGTTTGAGTCGGACAGGGTACCGAAGAATGACAGGGATCCCCGGCTGGTGCGGGCGCGCGAGGCGCCGCAGATCCTGGGCTTTCTCGTCTGGTCGCGATTTCCATTCTGGACGCTCGAAGAGGTGCCCGGTGGCACGCGCGTCACCGTCGGTGACATGCGTTTCGTCGGACGGGGGAGCCCGTTCGTTCAAAGCGTCCTCTTGCCATGAGGTCGCATGCCCCTCGGTTATTGAGGGCCCTGGTTGTTCTCTATAATTCAGGTATGCGCAGAGTCGTCGTCGCGCTCGCCCTGGTCGTGATCGGCGTGCCCGCTCCAGCCGCGGCCTGGGGCTTTGAGGCCCACAGGTTCATCATGGACCGCGCGATCGCGCTGCTGCCTGCGGAACTCCGCCCGCTGTTCGAGAAGAACCGCGTCACGGTCGTCGAGCGCGTGGTCGATCCTGACACGTGGCGCACGGCCGGATTCGGGGAGGAAGGCAAGAATCACTTCCTCAACCTGGATTGGGAAGGCTACGGGGAGTATCCGTTTGGGGAATTGCCACGGGATCACACGGCGGCGGTCGCCAGGTTCGGACAGGAACGCATCGACGCGAACGGGACGCTGCCGTGGCGCGTCGAGGAATACCACGACCGTCTGCGGCGCGCCTTCGAATCGTACGGGCGACGGGGCGCCTCCGGACGCTTCGACCTGCTCTTCTTTTCCGCCGTACTGGCGCACTACGTCTCGGACGCCCACGTGCCGTTCCACGCGGTCATCAATCACGACGGACAGCTCACCGGGCAGCGCGGCATTCATGCGCGATTCGAGTCAGCGCTGTTCGAGCGGTACCGCGGGCAGCTCACGACCGCGCCGACCTCGATCGGGCCAATCGGGAATCCGCGCGATTTCATGTTCGACGTGCTCATCGAGAGCACGCGGCTCGTTCCGGAGATCTTGCAGGCGGATCTGGGCGCGATCGGGACTCGCGACGTTTATGACGACGCGTATTTCAGCGCGTTGTTCGCCGCGAACCGCCGCGTGCTCGAACGGCGGCTCGACGAGTCGATGGCCGCGACAGCGGCCATGATTGCCGGCGCATGGGAGGCGGCCGGCCGACCCGCCGTGCCCAGCGATCCGCCACCACTTCCGGTTCAGCGGCGCCGACGCTAAGCACTGCGACGTCTCAATTTGGAAGATGTAGCGCAGTCAACGCCGTCATGTGACTCCGAAAAACCCATGGGTCTGCCTTTGATCCTTGCCGTTTCTGACGAACGGGTTTTTCTCCGCACATGACGGAGCTGCCTGCGGGATGCGGTGTGGCGTAGAATTCCCCCAACACGACTGAGCAGGAGCGGTTATGAGACCTCTGATCTTGAGTGTGTTCGTCATTGCCGCGGTGGCCGCAGCGCAGGACACGCAGACGTTCACCGGCACGATTACGGATAGCGAGTGCGCCGACACCGATCATTCTCACATGCAAATGGGACCGACCGATGCCGACTGCACCGTTGCCTGCGTCGTCGCCCACGGCGCCGCGTACGTGCTGCATGACGGCAAGGATGTCTACGAGCTGAGCGATCAGCAGACGCCGGAAAAGTTCGCGGCACAGAAGGTCCTGGTCACAGGGACGCTCGACGCCGACACCAGGACGATCCAGGTGGACTCGATTATCGCGGCACGCTGAGCGGGCTCGGTCGTCAGGCCGACGCAGCTGTTCGGCCGCCCGGCCGGCCCGCCGTGCCCACCGATCCGGCGCCGCTTCCGGTTCAGCGGCACCGGCGCTAAAGCGCTTTTCAAATAGGCCTTGTACTACCTGGGGCGGTCGTGGTACTTCTGCGCGCACCGATGCAGGAGGCCCGATGCGTGCCTATTCGATGGATCTGCGAGAGCGGGCGCTCCTCGACAGCGATGCCGGGATGACGGCGGCCGAGGTGGCGGCGAAGTACCGCGTGAGCGGGTCGTGGGTGCGGCTACTGAAACAGCGGCGGCGCGACACGGGCGAGGTGGCGCCTCGCGTCCAGCGACATGGACGGCGCGGCATGCTTGAGCCGCACCTACACACCTTGGCCGCGCTGATTGCGGCGCAACCGGATCGCACGCTGGCTGAGCTGAAGGACGCCCTCGCCACGCCCGCGAGTGTGCCGACGGTCTGGCGCGCCGTGCGGGCCCTCGGCCTGACCGTTAAAAAACACGGTCCGCCCGTCCGAACACGATCGGCCTGACGTCGCGGCCGCGCGGGTCGCGTGGCACGCGGCGGCGCCGACCTGGGATGTCGCCCACCTCGTGTTTCTGGACGAAACCGGCATCACCACCAATCTGCTTCGGCGGTACGGCCGGGCACCGCGCGGCGCGCGCGTCCACGACCACGCCCCCTGCGGGCGCTGGCAGACCAGCACGTTTCTCGCCGCGTTGCGGGTCACGGGGCTGACCGCACCGGGGGTCTTCGACGGCGCGATCGATGGCGAGAGCTTCCGCGCCTACATCGAACAGATCCTGGTGCCGACCCTGCAGCCCGGCGACATCGTCATTGCCGACAATCTCGGGGCCCACAAGGTCGCCGGCATCCAACGCGCCATCCAGGCCGCCGGGGCCACCCTCTGGTACTTGCCACCCTACAGCCCGGACCTCAATCCCATCGAGCTCTGCTTCGCGAAGCTCAAGGCCCTCGTTCGCACCGCTCGCTGTCGCAGCACCGAGACGCTCTGGCCGTTCCTCGGCGAGTGCTTGGCGCACTTCAGCCCTGACGAATGCCGCAACTATGTTCGGCACTGCGGGTACGCGGCCGCCACACGGTCATGAAAAGCGCTTTAGAGCCGATTTCATGACCTCCAGGCGGGTCCTGACCGCGGACAGCCCCATTCGTGCTCGGCTCCACAAGCACCCTCACGGGAGAGGCGCCTGCGGCGCGAACGGGGCGGCCCCGTCCGCGGCCACCCGCGACGAGGTGCTGAAACCGCCTCTATAATCAGGCCCAACTCCGACGGCGCTGGCTTCAGGTACCCGCCTCGGCCCGTATGAGATCACCGCCCAGATCGGCGTGGGCGGGATGGGGGAGGTGCATGCGTTTACGGGTGCTGAGTGTGAGCTGTGTCCTTGGCCTGCCGCTGATTGCCGCCGCCTCCCCGCAAGACTTCAACCTTGACGCGGTCCGCGCATCGAAGCGCGTGGCCGCGGTGCGCATCACGGAACCAATCGTGGTCGACGGAGTGCTCGACGAGGCGGCTTGGGTCGCGGCCGAGCCTGCGGTGGATTTCCATCAGCAGTTCCCCGACGAATTCGCCCCCGCCACCGAGCGCAGCGAGGTGCGTTTTCTGTACGACGACGAGATGCTGTACGTCGGCGCGATGCTGTACGACGGCGAACCGGACGGGCTCATCATCAACTCGCTACAGCGCGACTTCTCGAATTTTCAATCCGACTCCTTCCTCGTCGTCCTTGACACCTTTCTCGATCAGCGCAGCGGGTACGGATTCAACACCAATGCCGCGGGCGCGCAGCGCGATGGGCAGACGTTCGACAACGGCCGACGCAATGATTTCAACTGGAACGGCGCGTGGATCGTCCGCTCGGCGGTCCTCGAGAACGGCTGGAGCACGGAGATCGCGGTGCCCTTCAAGACCCTCCGCTTTCCGGCTGGTGACGTGCAGCAGTGGGGGCTCAACCTGCAGCGCATCATCCGCCGCAAGAATGAATTCACGACATGGTCGCCGGTGCCTCGCGAGTTTTCGCATTACTCCGTCGGATTCGCCGGGCTGCTGACCGGCATCACCGGCGTCGAGAGCGGCACTGATCTGCGGGTCACACCGTTTACGACTGGGCAGCTCAGGTCCAGACCGGCCGGGACGGGGGCATGGGACGGCGACGGCGACGCCGGCGTGGACTTGAAGTGGGGACTGACCTCATCGCTGCTCCTCGATGCAAGCTACCGCACCGATTTCTCCCAGGTCGAAGCCGACGAGCAGCAGATCAACCTGACCCGTTTCAGTCTCTTCTTTCCGGAGAAGCGCCAGTTCTTCCTGGAGAACCAGGCGAGCTTCCAGGTGGGCCTCGGCGCGGTCGAGACACAACGGCGGGATCTCGTCCCATTCTTCAGCCGGAGGATCGGTCTCTCCGCCTCGGGCCAGCCGATACCGGTTGTCGGAGGTCTGCGATTGACGGGCCGGCCGGCAGGCGTTGGCATTGGCCTGCTGTCGATGCAGACCGACGGAACTGAAGATCAGCCGGGGGCCAATTTTACGGTCGCCCGCGTGAGTCGGGACGTCACGAGCACGGCCGCCATCGGCGGCTTCTACTTCGGCCGCGAGACGACAGGTAGTCAGAGCTTTAACAGGGTCACGGGCGTCGATCTACGGCTCACGCCGAGGCCGGCACTGGAGGTCGAGGCGTTCGCGATGCGAAGCTCGACCGACACCGGAGCGGGTGACTGGGCCGGGCGCACCAGCTTCCGGATGGATACGAACGTGCACCGGGCCCGCATGGGCCTCGTTCACATCGGCGATGCCTTCCGTCACGATCTTGGGTTCGTCCCCAGGCGCGGCATCGCCACGCTGTTCGGCGGCTACGAGCGTGTGTTTCGGCCGGCGAATACGAGCGGGCGCCTGCGCGAGCACAGCCTCGGCGTTGAGTACGACGCCACGAGCGACGATCGCTACGACCGCTCCCTCACGCGGATCGGGAGGCTGACGTATGCATTGCAGTTCCGTGACGGTGCGGCGCTGAACGCCCGCGTCAACAGCATCTACGAGCGCCTCGACACGCCGTTCACGGTCGGGTCGAACCTTCGCATCGAGACCGGCGAGCACGCGTTCGAGTTTGTGTCGATCGGCTACCAGTCGAACCAGAGTGCCAGGCTCTCAGGCAACGTGAGCATGCTAGCCGGCGGATACTTTACGGGCAGCCAGCGCGCGGCCGGCGGTGGCGTCCGTTTCCGGTTCAATGAGCATGTGGCAGCGAGCGCCAGCGTGACGCGGAACGTCATCGACTTGCCGCAGGGTACGTTCGCCGCCAATTTGGCGCGGTTCCGTCTCGACTGGTCGTTCACGCCGCGGATGTTTCTCAACGCGTTCGTCCAGTACAGCGGCGAAGCGGATACGTGGTTGTCCAACATCCGTTTCAACCTGATCCATCGTCCCCTGAGCGACATCTACATCGTCTGGAACGAGACGCGGTTGCCCGGCGACACGCGCCGCGCATTGTTGCTGAAATACACGCATCTCATCGCGTTCTAGCGCCGCGCATCGCGAGTCCGGTGTCCTGTCGCAATCGGCGGAGCGCGTTCAGGTTCTGCATGTCGAGCGGATCGGCGGCGATGGCCCCGGCTCTCCCGCTGCTCTCCGACTTCTCGGTCTCGATCAGGATCGGCAGTCCCGCGAAACGGCGATCGTGCAGCAGGCGGCGGAAGGGTTCTTCGCCCAGATGACCCTGCCCGATGTGCTCGTGGCGGTCGACGCGGCTCCCGCACGGCTTCTTCGAATCGTTCCCGTGAAACACCTTGAGCCGTCCGATGCCGACGAGGCGGTCGAAGGCGTCGAATGTCTTCCGATAGCCCGATTCACTGACGATGTCGTAGCCGGACGCGACGAGGTGGCAGGTATCGAGGCAGACCCCGACGCGGGCGGAGCCTCGCAGGTGCCCGATGATCGCCGCCAGATGTTCGAATCGATAGCCAAGCGTCCGACCCTGGCCTGCGGTGTGCTCAAGGAGGACCAGCGTCTTGCGGCGCGGCCGTGCCTTGAATGCTTGCCGGATCGCGTCGGCGATCAACCGCAGCCCATCCTCCTCGCTGCCGGCGGTGCACGTCCCGGGATGGATGACGACGCCCATCAGCCCGAGCGTCTCCGCCCGATCAAGTTCGTCGACGAACGCGGCAATCGACTGTTGGCGCAGCGTGCTGAACGTCGTCGCAAGGTTGATCAGATAGCTGGCATGTGAGACGACCGGCGTGATGCCGGTCTGGTCGATGCGCCTCCGGAACGCCCTGACCTCCAACGGATCGAGCGGCTTCCCGTGCCACTGACTCGCGTTCCTGGAAAAGATCTGTAGCGCCTCGCAACCGTGGAGAAACGCGCGATCGACCGCCTTCGAGACGCCGCCGGCCACGGACATGTGTGCGCCAATGCGGAGCATGGTCGGCCACTATAGCCTGCTTGGCAGCCGGGTACCGGGGGTCGCCGCCGTCTCTCCCGTCGCGCTCGCGACCGTCACCGCCGAGCAGGCGGTTTCAAGCCGGCGATGCGAGGATTTGCTATCGTCAGTAGGAATGGACGTCTTCGTCATCCCGATCAGCCGGGATCGGTACGAGCTGTACTGCGAGACTTCGACCGATTCCGACGCCTTGGAGTCGGCCCCAGCCGCCGGCTTGCTCGGCAGATTGCGCCATCGTTTTGGCGTCATGCTGCGCGCGATCGAAGACCGGCAGCATCGGCGCGGCGACCTGCACGCCGCACGGGAGGATGGAGGAGTCAAACGGGGGAACGGCCTTCTCAAAACGTTGCAGGGCCGGATTCTGGGATGGGTCGCGCGGCGCATCTCGGAGCAGCGTCTACTGTGGACCCTGCGGCGTCAGACATCGGCGGTCGCGGTGCATCCGCAGGACATGACGTTCGATCAGGTGCTCGCGCTGGTCCGTCGCACGCTCCAGCGCGAATACGAGCGCCATCGCCTGTGGTTCGTGGTCCACGCGTTGGGGCTGGTGGTGTCCGGTCCTTTCGCGCTCGTGCCGGGACCAAACCTGCTGGCGTACTACTTTGCGTTTGGCGTCGTCGGCCACTGGCTGTCGATGCGCGGCGCGACGCAGGGCCTGCGCCGCGTCTCCTGGTCGGGCCGCCCGTGTCCGGCGCTGACCGACCTTCGCGACGTGGCCATGCTGGAGCCACCTGCACGAGACGCGCGTATTTCCGACGTCGCCGCCCGCCTGCATCTGTCGCATCTCACGAGCTTCTTCAGGCGCGCGGCGGCGCGGCCCATGGTAGATTCGTCCCCACAATCGTGAAACTACGAGACCTGGCTGAGCGGCTTGCCTGCAGCCTCGAAGGTGACGGCGAGATTGAGATCGTCCGTGTGGCGGGTATTCAGGACGCGGAGCCTGGCGATCTGACCTTCCTGGCGAATTCCAAGTACGAGCCGGCCGTGGCGCACACTTGTGCATCGGCGATTCTACTGCGAGACGACGCGACGGCTGCGCCGTGCGCGATGCTGCGCACCCCCGATCCGTACCTGACATTCGCGCGCGCGGTCGCGATGTTCGCGCCGGCCTGGCGGCCCGCACCCGGCATTCACGCGTTGGCCGCGGTGGCCGCCGACGCGCGCATTGGCCTCGGCGTTTCAATTGGCGCGTTCGTGTCGGTCGGCGAGGGCGCGGGCATCGGTGACAACACCGTCGTGTTCCCGAACGTGACAATCGGCGCCGGCGCGCAGATCGGGGCCGACTGTGTCATCCATTCCAACGTCGCCATTCGCGAGCGCGTTGCCATCGGCAGCCGGGTCGTGCTGCAGAACGGCGTGGTCGTGGGCAGCGACGGCTACGGCTTCGCTCGGCGCGGCGACGGCACCCACGAAAAGATTCCGCAGATCGCGACCGTCGTCATCGAAGACGATGTCGAATTGGGAGCGAACACTGCGGTCGATCGTCCAGCGGTCGGGGAGACGCGTATCTGCAGTGGCACCAAGATTGACAATCTCGTCCAGATCGGCCACGGCGTGACCGTTGGCCGCAACGTCCTGGTGGCGGCCCAGGTCGGGGTCGCCGGCAGCACGGACGTGGCGGACGATGTCGTGTTCGGCGGTCAGGTCGGCGTGATCGGTCACCTGACGATTGGTCGCGGAAGCGTGGCTGTAGCGCAGGCAGGAGTGACGAATTCGCTCGAGCCCGGCGCGATGGTGGCGGGCTCTCCCGCGATTGACAGCCGGGAGTGGCGGAAGTCGTCGGTCCTCTTCAGGCGTTTGCCGGAGCTGAAACGCCGCATCGAAGAACTCGAGGCGCGCGCGGCGGCGCTGGCCTCGCGCGCCGCAGCACCGAGGGACCCATCTCAGTGAGGCGCGGCGTGCTCCTTGTGCTGGCGCTCGTGGCGGGCGCCGCACGCGTCGACGCGCAGACGGCCCCACCTCCCCGGTCCGACGCTCAGCCGTCCGGTGTGGAGTTTCTGTCGAGGTTCGACTCGTACATCACTATCGAGCATCTCGCCAGTGACGACGAAGACCGTTTCGTGTGGGACGGGGACATCGGCATTGACGTCGACGTTATCGACTATGGTCTTGGCCGCATGGCGATCGTGGCGGACTACGAGGTCGTCATGGGAAGTGAATTCCGCCCGTTCGACCCGACGCAGGGCAACTACATTCTCGAGGCATCCGCGTCTGCTCGCACGGGCGCGTTCGAGCTCGCGGGCGTCTTCCATCACGTGTCGCGCCACCTGAGCGACCGGCCCAAGCGCCGCTCGGTGGACTGGAACATGGTCGGCGGCCGCATCAGCGGCGACCTCCTGCGCGGCAGGACCGAGTTGCGCGGGCGCGCTGACGTCCGCGGCGTGATACTGAAAGGGTTTGTCGACTACCGCTGGGAAGTCGATACCGGTGTCGCGGCACGGGTGGCCCTGCGGCCCAGAGTCGCCGCGACCGTCGGGGGTGGGTTCCGCGTACTGGGCGTCAATGGCTCCCAAGACCGCGGCACCCAGTATGGCTATCGGGGAGAGGGAGGCATACGGGTCGAAGGACGCGGGGCGGCGCTCGAATTGTTCATCGCCGGCGAGCGACGTATCGATCCGTACCCGCTCGAGTTTTCTCAGGCAACCTGGCTGACAGCGGGGTTCCGCATTTCGGGGATCGGCTTCTCCCGCGTGCCATAATCCAAGTCACATATGCGCCTGTATCTTCGCCTTGCGGCGTGTCTTGTCGCTTCGGTCGTGGCGGCGGTCGCGCTGACCCCGGTCGAGGCGGCTGTCCGCCCTCCGAAGCTTCAGTACCAGATCGCGACCCTGGGGAACGGGCTGCGTGTGATCCTGTCCGAGGACCACTCGACGCCGATCGTGCACGTGTCGGTCTGGTATCACGTGGGATCGAAAAACGAACGTGAGGGGCGCACCGGCTTTGCGCACCTGTTCGAGCACATGATGTTCAAGGGCTCGAAGAACGTGGAGCCGGACTCCCACACGTCGATCGTGTCGAACGTCGGCGGGCGCAGTAACGCCTATACGACCGAGGACACCACCGTCTTCTGGCAAACGCTGCCCTCCCAGCACCTGCCGCTGGCGCTGTGGCTCGAGGCCGATCGCATGGCTACGCTGCGGGTGGATGACGTCGCCTTCCAGCGCGAGCGCGAGGTGGTCAAGGAAGAGCGTCGCCTGCGGTACGAGAACCAGCCGTTCGGCCGACTCTCGGAGATCATCTACGACAATGCGTTCGTCACCCATCCCTACAAGCATTCGACGATCGGCAGCATGGCGGACCTCGAGGCGGCGTCGATTGCCGACGTGCGCGACTTCCACGACACCTATTACGTGCCTGAGAACGCGACGGTCACCATCGTCGGCGACTTCGAGTCGGCGGAGGCCCTGCAGCTCGTCACGCAGTATCTCGGCCGCGTGCCGAAGGCCGCTCAGCCGGTGCCTCGGGACATTCCAGCCGAACCGCAAATGACGAGGGAACGCCGTGCGGTCGTGGAAGAGGCGTGGCCCCTGCCGGCGGTGGTTGTCGCGTATCACATTGTCTACGACGGCCATCCGGACTCGTACCCGCTTCACATCACGTCGAAGATTCTGTCCGACGGCCAGAGTGCCCGCCTCACCAGAGAACTGGTGTACAGCCGGCGGCTGTGCCTGAGCGCCTTCGGCAGCGGCAACATCACGGAGCACCCCAATCTCTTCTACGCGGTGTGCATCGTGCAGCCCGGACAGAGCCCGGAGGCGGCGGAAGCGGCGCTCGTCGGGGAGTTCGAGAAGTTGAAGGACGAAGGGGTCACCGTGCAGGAGGTGCAGCGCTCGCAGAACCAGTTCGCACGTGATTACATCCTCAGTCGCGAATCCAACGAAGATAAGGCCAGGCACCTCGCGCACGCCGCCGTCATCCACAGCGACATCACGACCGCCGACGGCGAGTTCGACATCTTCATGAAGACCACCGCGGCTGACGTCCAGCGCGTGGCACGGACCTACTTCAACGAGTCCAATCGGGTGGTCCTGCACGTGTTGCCGAAGGGAACGCCACAATGAAGCGCCGAGCGCTATCGGGCTTCGGCCTGTGGCCTTGGGCCCTGGGCCTTGCTGTGTGCGCGAGCGTCGCAAGCGCTCAGACCGTGGACTGGCCGTCCGAACGTCCGCCGCGGCCGCTGGCCGCGCGCAAGGTGACGTTCCCGCCGTACGAGATGCGCACGCTCGCCAACGGCCTGCAGGTCATTGCGGTCCTTCACCACGAGCAGCCCGCCGTGAGCATGCGGATGCTGGTGCGCGCCGGGTCGGTGCAGGACCTGCCGGGGAAGGCGGGCGTGGCGAATCTCGCCGCGGCGCTCCTCGATCAAGGCACGACGTCGAAGAGCGCGGCGGAGATCGCGGACCAGATCGATTTCATCGGCGGCGCCCTGGGCGCCGGCTCCGGATCCGATCTGAGCTTCGCGAATGTCGTGGTCATGAAGGACTCGTTCGACGTGGGCATGGATCTGCTGGCCGACGTCGTCCGAAACCCGGCCTTCGCCCCGGAGGAGATCGAGCGCCAGAAGCAGCAGACGATCTCCACCCTGCAGGTCAGCAGGGACGATCCGGGTTACGTGGCGAGCGTCGTGTTCGATCGCCTCGTCTACGGGTTCCACCCCTACGGCCTGCCGAACAGCGGCACGCCGGAGACGCTGGCCGCCATCACGCGGGCCGATCTTCAGGCCTATCACCGGCGCAACTTTGTCCCCAACAACATGATTCTCGGGATCGTGGGCGACGTGACCGGCGAGGAGGCCTTTGCCGCCGCCCGACGCGTGTTCGAGGGCTGGCCCCGGGCCGAACTCGAGCCGCTCGAAACCGTCGATCCGCCGCCGCCGACGCGCAGGATTGTCATCGTCGACAAGCCCGACGCGGTCCAGACCGGGATTCGCGTCGGCCAGCTCGCTATTACCAGAAACGATCCGGATTACCTCGCCTTCGATCTCGCCGTGAAGATCCTCGGCGGAGAAGGCGCCAATCGACTGCACCGCGTCCTGCGAGCCGAGCGCGGCCTGACCTACGGCGCGTCTGCCGAAACGGAAGCGCGGAAGCAGAGCGGTAACTTTGTCGCGGAGACCGACACCCGCACGGAAACCACGGGCGAAGCGCTGCGTCTCATGGTGGACGAGTTTGCGAAGCTCCGGCGTGAGCGCGTCTTGCAGCGTGAGCTGTCGGATGCACAAGCCTACCTGGCGGGCGCGTTTCCGCTGACGATCGAGACGCCCAACGATATCGCCGCGCAGGTGCTGAACGTGGTGTTCTACGAGCTGCCGGTCGAGGAAATCGGCACGTTCAGCGAGCGCGTGCAGCGGGTCACGCCGGACGACATCCAGCGCGTCGCTCGGCGGTACGTCAGGCCCGATCGGCTGTCGATCGTGCTCGTCGGCAACGCGGCCGCGGTCGTCCCGCAGCTCAGGCGCGTCGGCTTCTCCGAGTTCGAGGTCGTTCCGATAGAGGAGCTCGACCTGCTATCAGCGACGCTGCGCCGCGAAGCGCGCCGAGACGCTTCGACCAGCACTCCCTTCGGCGACACGCTGTTCGCGCGACCGTAGCATCTCACCATGCGCATCATGATCTCCTGCGGTGAAGCGTCCGGTGATCTGTACGCTGGCGCACTGGCCGCGGAGCTGCGTGCGCAGGCGCCGTCGGCGGAACTCTTCGGGTTCGGTGGCCGCCGGCTGAAGGCGGCTGGCGCTACGCTGGTGGGCGACTTTGCGGGCTTGACGGTGACCGGCCTGACCGAGGCGGTACGGGTGCTCCCACGCTCCTACGCCATGTATCGACGCCTCATTGCCGCCGCCCGCGAGCGCAAGCCCGACGTGTTCGTCGCGATCGATTTCCCGGACTTCAACTTCCGCCTCATGGCGGCGATGCGGCGTCTGGGTGTGCCGGTCGTCTACTACGTCAGCCCCCAGCTCTGGGCCTGGCGGCCCGGCCGGATGCACACGATGCGGCGGTTCGTCGACAGGATGCTGGTCATTTTTCCGTTCGAAGCCCCCATGTACGAGCAGGCGGGTATTCCGGTGCAGTGCGTGGGGCACCCTCTCGTGGATCTTGCGCGGTCGGGACAGACACGATCCGCGCTTCTGGGCGATCGCGGCCTTCGGCCGGACGCGCCGACGGTCGCCCTCCTGCCTGGCAGCCGGCCGAACGAGGTGCGGCGGATCGCACCCGGGCTCGCCGCGGCGATACCGCTGATTCGCGATCGCGTGCCCGGGGTGCAGTTTCTGGCGGCGGGTGCGCCCAACTTGCCGCCTGGGTTGTTCGGGGCGTTGCTGACTCACGGCGTCGTGCTCGTCCACGACCAGGCCGATGACGTGCTCGCCGCGTCAGATGTCGTGATCACAGCTTCAGGTACTGCCACGGTCCAGGCCGCGCTCCACGAGCGGCCGATGGTCGTGGTGTACCGCGTGTCGCCACTGACGTACCGTCTTGGCAAACCCTTCCTGAAGGTCGATACCTACGCGATGCCAAACCTGGTTGCGGGCCGCCGCATCGTCCCTGAATTGATCCAGGATGATTTCACTCCAGCGCGGCTGGCGGAGGAGACCGTCGCGCTGCTCACCGATGCAGAGCGCCGCGCGCGAACCACCGAGGCGCTCCGGCACGTGCGGGAGCAGCTCGGCGAGCCGGGCGCGAGCGCGCGGGCCGCTGCGGCGATTCTCGAACTTGCCGCGGAATAGCGCCCGGTACGCTATCCAGCCGGGCTGCACCGTTTCTCGACGCGCGCGAACGCAAGGTATGATCGGGCACCCGTGACCACCCTGAACAGCTTCGGCACACGCACGGACATCCGCAGCGGCGGGCAGGCCGTGCAGATCTACAGCCTCCCGGCGCTCGAGAGAGCCGGCTTTCCCGGCGTCGCGCGGTTGCCGTACTCGATGAAGATCCTGCTCGAGAATCTGCTGCGGCGAGAGGACGACGCGTTCGTCAAAGCCGACGACATTCGTGCCGTCGCACAGTGGAACGCCGCCGCGGCGTCCGAGAAGGAGATTTCGTTCATGCCGGCGCGGGTCCTGCTCCAGGACTTCACGGGCGTGCCCTGCGTCGTCGACATGGCGGCCATGCGCGACGCGATCGTTTCGCTCGGCGGCGATCCCGACCGCGTCAATCCGCTCCAGCCCGTCGAGCTCGTCATCGATCACTCCGTGCAGGTCGATTACTTCGGGCGCTCGGACGCGTTTGCGTTGAACGCAGGACTTGAGTTCTCGCGCAATCGCGAACGCTATGCCTTCCTGCGCTGGGGCCAGCGCGCGTTCCGCAATTTCCAGGTAATACCTCCGGACACCGGCATTGTCCACCAGGTCAATCTCGAGTACCTGGCGCGCGTGGTGTTCTCGGAAACGGTTGATGGTAAGACCGTCGCGTTTCCCGATACGCTGGTCGGCACCGACTCCCACACGACCATGGTCAACGGGCTGGGCGTCGTCGGCTGGGGTGTGGGAGGCATCGAGGCCGAGGCGGCGATGCTCGGTCAGCCGGTGTCGATGCTCCTTCCCCGGGTACTCGGGTTCCGGCTCACCGGCGGGTTGCCGCGCGGTACGACGGCCACCGACCTCGTGCTCACCATTACCGAAGCGCTGCGCAAGCATGGCGTGGTCGGCAAGTTTGTCGAGTTCTTCGGGGAAGGCCTTCGGCACTTGACGATTGCCGACCGGGCCACGCTCGGCAATATGTGCCCGGAATACGGGGCCACGATCGCGATGTTTCCGATCGACAAGATGACGCTCGACTATCTGCGTCTGACGGGTCGCGACGAGTCCCGCGTTCAACTCGTTGAAGACTACGCGCGCGCACAGGGGCTGTTTCGTACCGATGACAGCCTGGAGGCGGCATACAGCGAGACGCTCGAACTGAACCTGTCGAGCGTGGAACCGTGCCTCGCCGGTCCGAAGCGGCCGCAAGATCGCGTCCCCCTGACCGGTGCGAAGGCCGCGTTCGGGAAAGCCCTGCCGACGATGCAGGTCGCTCCGAAGCCCGCAAAGGCGGCTGGTGCCGGTGCAGCGAGTCAGGGCGGTGCCGCGACCGCCGCCGCCGTCGCTGAATCAGGCGTGGCTGTTGCCGATCCGGTACTCGACCAGATCGATCACGGCGCGGTGGTCATCGCGGCTATCACGAGCTGCACCAACACGTCGAACCCGAGCGTGATGATCGGCGCCGGCCTTCTCGCGAAGAAGGCCGTCGAAAAGGGCCTCACGCGCAAGCCATGGGTAAAGAGCAGCCTCGCGCCGGGATCGAAGGTGGTGACGGAGTACCTCGAGGCCGCCGGTCTCAGCCGGTACCTCGATGAGCTCGGGTTCAACCTTGTCGGGTACGGCTGCACCACGTGTATCGGCAACAGCGGTCCACTTCCGGACGAGGTGTCCGCTGTCATTCGCGATAAGAACCTGGTGGTCTGTTCCGTGCTGAGCGGAAACCGAAACTTCGAGGGGCGGATCCAGCAGGAGGTGCGCGCCAACTACCTCGCGTCGCCGCCGCTGGTCGTCGCCTACGCGCTTGCCGGATGGATGACCACTGACCTCACCACGGAGCCACTTGGCAAGGACCGGGCCGGCAAGCCGGTCTACTTGAAGGACATCTGGCCGGGCGAGCAGGAGCTGCAGGAGACGATGCTGCGCGCGGTGAACGCCGACATGTTCAAGAAGAGCTACGCGGAGGTGTTTGCCGGTGACGAGCACTGGCAGCAGCTGCCGACGGCCGACGGCAACCGCTTCCAGTGGAATCCGGAATCGACCTACGTTCGTCAGCCGACATTCCTTCAGGGCATGACGATGGTCACGCCGCCGCTGGAGGACATCGCCGGTGCGCGTGTGCTCGCGCTACTGGGCGACAGCGTCACGACCGACCACATTTCGCCGGCCGGTTCGATCAAGGCGGACACCCCGGCTGGACGCTATCTCATGGAGAAGGGCGTCAAGCCGTCTGATTTCAACTCCTACGGCGCGCGCCGCGGTAACCACGAAGTGATGACGCGCGGCACGTTTGCCAACATCCGCCTGCGCAATCAGCTCGCACCCGGCACCGAGGGCGGTTGGACGCTGCACCAGCCGGGCGGCGAGCTGATGACGATGTACGACGCGTCCGTGCGGTATCGCGACGCCGGCGTCCCGCTGCTCGTCATCGCGGGCAAGGAGTACGGCTCCGGTTCGTCGCGCGACTGGGCGGCCAAGGGGACCCAGTTGCTCGGCATGAAGGCGGTGATTGTCGAATCCTTCGAGCGCATCCACCGGAGCAATCTCGTGAACATGGGCGTGCTACCACTGGAATTCAAGGCCGGCGATACGGCGGCATCGCTCGGGCTGACCGGCACCGAGGTGTTCGATCTTCGCGGGGTCGCGGATGGCCTGAAGCCTCGCGGGGACGTGCGGGTGACGGCCACCCGGGCGGACGGAACGTCGCAGGCGTTCGGCACGACCGTGCGGATCGATACGCCGGAAGAACTTGTCGCGTTCCGGCACGGCGGCATCCTGCCATACGTGGTCCGCCAGCTCGTCGGCCGAGGTTAATCCAGCGCTCACGCGACGGACGTGGGCGGTGTAAGGTTGGGGCGTTGACGTGCTGACCTCGTCCACCATCAAGTCCAAGGCTCGTGAGCTCGGATTCGACCTCTGTGGGGTCGCGCCCGCAAACGATTTCCCCGAGTTGGCGTTCCTGCGCGAATGGGTGACGCGGGGCTACGCCGGCGAGATGGCGTACATCCCCCGTTCCGCCGACCGTCGCGCAGACGTGCGCGCCGTGGTCCCAGGCGCCCGCAGCGTCATCGTCATCGGCACTGTCTACAACACCGTACCGCCGTACGCGTCTGCAGAGGCGCGCCCGGATCTCGCGCTGATCTCACGCTATGCGTGGGGCGACGACTATCACGACGTGCTGAAGAAGCGGCTCGAGGCGCTGCTGGCGTGGATGCGCGCTGTATCGCCACAGCCGTTCGATGCGCGCGCGTACGTGGACACCGGACCCGTGCAGGAGCGCGTGTATGCGCAGTACGCCGGACTGGGATGGCTCGGTAAGAACACCTGCCTGATTAGTCCTGAGGTGGGCTCGTGGCTGTTCCTGTCCGAGATTATCTGTACCCTGCCGCTCGAGCCGGACACGAAAGCGCTCGATCAGTGCGGGACCTGTACGAGATGCCTCGACGCCTGTCCGACAGACGCGCTCGTCGAACCTGGAGTACTGGACGCCACGCGCTGCCTCTCGTATCTGACGATTGAAATTCGAGGTGCCGTCCCGGCACAGTTCCGGGCCGCGCTTGCGACGCACGTGTACGGCTGCGACATCTGTCAGGATGTCTGTCCGTACAACCAGGCGGCGCCGCAATCAGAAGACGCCGCGTGGCAGCCACGGCCGGGCCTCGACCAGCCGAAGCTCGCCGATCTCTGGCGTCGGCCTGATGGCGAGCTGAGGACGCTCGTCAAAGGCAGCGCCATGACGCGCGCCAAGTTGACGGGACTTCGCCGGAACCTGGCGGTGGCCATCGGCAACAGCGGCGACTCTGACGCACGTGCCGCGCTCGCCGAGCGCAACCCCGAGCGCCCCTCGGCTGATGACAGGATGGTGCAGGAACATGTCGCCTGGGCGCTGGAATGAGGTCAAAGGTATTATTCGCCCATGAGCAGCGGCAGCGCGCCCATCCTCCTCGTGTCGATGCCCCAGATGGCCGACCCGAATTTTGCGCGGACCGTCGTGCTCCTGTGCGACTACACGGAAGAGGGCGCTTTCGGTCTCGTCGTGAACCGCCAGATGAGCGAGCCTGCCTGGCAACTTGTGCGGACGGAACCGCCGGTGCGCGTCGATCCGGACCTGCGGCTCTGGATGGGCGGGCCGGTCGATCTGCAGCGGACGTGGGTCCTGATGGCCGAAGCGCAAGGGCCCGACGAGGAGCAGCGCGAGATCTGTCCTGGCGTCGTGTTGTCGGTGTCACACGCGCTGACGCTGGAGCTGCTGCAGACCCCTTCGTCTCGCGCGCGAGTGGTCGTGGGCAGCGCGGGATGGGGGCCGGGACAGCTCGACAAGGAGCTCGCCGAGTCTGCGTGGCTGACCAGCGACGTCGATCCCATGTTGATTTTCGGGGTGCCGCCGGACGAGATGTGGGAGACGGCGATCCGACGTCTCGGGACGGATCCCGCCGCTCTGCAATCGAGCTCCGGAGTTCACTGAGGCGCGTGGACTGATGGTGCGCCCGACACGTATACAGAAGATCATCGTCTTGCTTGTCCTCTCGTCTTGGGTGGCTGCCGCGGGCTGCCGGCAGCTGGACAACCAGACGAGCAGAGAGCAGATGGACCCGATGGTGCAGCAGCTTCAAGCCATGACGGCGCGCTTTGTGCCGGTCGACCTTGCCGCCGACGTGACGGCCCTGCCCGTGAACGAGCGGCGGGCACTTGCCACGCTCGTGGAGGCCGCACAAGTCTTCGATGCGCTCTTCCTTCGGCAGGTGTGGGCCGGCAACGAGACGATGCTGCAGGCGCTGCTGGGCGACGCGTCCGATCTGGGTCGTGCCCGCCTGCGCTACTTTCTGCTCAACAAGGGGCCGTGGTCACGGCTCGACGACAATGAGCCGTTCGTGCCTGGCGCTCCCCCCAAGCCTCCGCAGGCGAACTTCTATCCCGCAGGTGCCACGAAGGAGGAAGTCGAGGCCTGGATCGGGACGCTGCCGCCGGCCGAGCGCACCAGCGCCACCGGCTTCTTCACCACCATTCGCCGCGGTTCCGATGGCGGGTTGATGGCCGTTCCCTATGCCCTCGAGTACCAGGCCGAGATCGCGCAGGTGGCTGCGCTCCTGCGTGAGGCCGCGACGCTGACCGACCAGCCCACGCTCCGGGCCTTTCTTGACAGCCGCGCGGATGCGCTCATGACCAACGACTACTACGCGAGCGATGTCGCCTGGATGGAGCTCGACGCCAGCATCGAGCCGACCATCGGTCCGTACGAGGTCTACGAGGACGAGTGGTTCAACTACAAGGCCGCCTTCGAAGCGTTCATCACGATCCGTGATGACGTGGAAACGAACAAGCTGGCACGGTTCGGAGCCGAGTTGCAGGACATCGAGAACAACCTGCCGATCGATCCGCAGTACCGAAACCCGAAGCTCGGCGCACTGGCGCCCATCCGGGTCGTCAATACCGTGTTCTCGTCCGGAGACGCGAACAAGGGTGTTCAGACCGCGGCCTTCAACCTGCCGAACGACGAACGCGTGATTACCGAGAAGGGCAGCAAGCGCGTCATGCTGAAGAACAATCAGGAAGCCAAGTTCCGGATGGTTCTCCAGCCGATCGCACAGGTCGCGCTGGCGGCCGCAGGCCAGGGAAACGTGGCGTTCGACGCGTTCTTCACGCACATCCTCATGCACGAATTGATGCACGGCCTGGGGCCGCACAACATCACCGTCGACGGTCGTCAGACGACCGTGCGGCAGGAGTTGAAGGAGACCTACAGTGCGATAGAGGAGGCCAAGGCCGACATCTCCGGTCTGTTTGCGCTCCAGTTTCTCGTGGACCGCGGGACACTTGACGCGTCGTTCGATGAGACGATGTACACGACATTCCTGGCATCGATTTTCAGGTCGCTTCGGTTCGGGATTAACGAAGCGCACGGCCGCGGCGTGGCCATCCAGCTCAATTACTTTCTCGACAATGGCGGCGTCACCGTCGCGTCTGACGGGACCTTCTCTGTCAACCCCGCGCGTATCAGGCAGAACGTGATCGATCTGACCCGCGACATCATGACGCTCCAGGCGGTTGGCGGGTACGCCGAGGCGACAGAGATGATCGAGACGCTTGGCCGCGTCCGGCCAGAGGTGCAAGTCGTGCTCGATCGCCTCAGGGACGTCCCTGTGGATATCGAGCCGCGCTTTGTCACGGCGGAAGCGCTACTGGCCGATGGTGCGCGCTAGATGAAAGTCTGGCTCTTCGCATGTATCCTGTCGGCGGCAGTCGCGGCTGCGGCGGCGCCTCAGGGCACGGCGCCGTGGTCGGTGTGGGACGGCGTCTACACGGAGGAGCAGGCGAGACGCGGGGAGCAGCTGTCCGCGGAACACTGCGCCCGATGCCATGGACAGACGTTGGAAGGCGGCGAATCAGCATCGGCGCTCGTTGGCGACGTGTTCAACGGAAACTGGGAAGGCGTCACGCTCGGCGAGCTCTTCGATCGCATCCGGGTCTCCATGCCGGAGGACGCGCCTGGCAGCCTGTCGCGCCGGCAGAACGTGAACGTCGTCGCGTACCTGTTGAAGGCTGGACAGTTTCCTGCAGGCGACACGGAGCTGGTCGCAGAGAGCAATGCGCTTGCGCGAATCACGTTTGTCAGCTATCGGCCGCAGCCGTAGAAGAGATGTAGAGGAGAGCGCACATGAAAGGCAGCCATGTCGTCTGGACCGCTATGCGGCTTCTTACGGGGATCTTGTCGATCGGCGCCCTAGCCCAGGGTGCCGCGGCTCAGGATGCCGGAGCCTTGACGACGGCGGCGGGCGAGTGGCCGACCTACGGCGGTGATCTGCGCAGTACTCGGTACGCGCCGCTCGACCAGATCAACGCGGACAATTTCTCGAAGCTCGAAGTTGCATGGCGCTTCAAGACCGATGCGATGGGCCCGCGGCCTGAGTTCAACTTCCAGTCAACGCCGCTGATGGTGGGTGGTGTGATCTACACGACGGCCGGCACGCGCCGCGCGGCGGTGGCGCTCGACGCGGCCACCGGCGAGATGCTGTGGATGCACAGCCTGAACGAGGGCCCGCGTGGCGAATCGGCGCCCAGGCGGCTCTCGGGCCGGGGACTCGCGTACTGGAGCGACAGACAGGACGAGCGGATCGTGTACGTCACGCCGGGATACCAGATGATCGCGCTCGATGCCAAGACCGGCATCCGGGTGCCCGGCTTCGGACGGGACGGCATCGTCGATCTGAAACTCGACTTCGATCAGGAGATGGATCTCGTGAACGGCGAGGTCGGCCTGCACGCGGCGCCGGTCATCGCTGGCGACGTCGTGGTGATCGGCGCGGCACATCTACCGGGCAGCATCCCGAGTCGCCGGAACAACGAAAATGGATACGTGCGGGGATTCGATGTGCGGACCGGAGAACGCCTGTGGATCTTTCACACGATTCCAAAGCCGGACGAGGTGGGATCAGAGACGTGGGAGGACGGCTCCGCGGCGAACACCGGCAACACCGGCGTCTGGGCGCAGATGAGCATCGACGAGGAGCTGGGTCTGGTCTACCTGCCCGTCGAGCTTCCGACCGGTGACTACTACGGCGGCCACCGGCCCGGGGACACGTTGTACGGCGAGAGTATCGTGGCGGTCGACCTGAAAACGGGCGAGAGGCGCTGGCACTATCAGCTCGTGCACCACGGCATCTGGGACTTCGACATCCCCTGCGCGCCCATCCTGGCCGACATCGTCGTTGACGGCCGAGAGATCAAGGCGCTCGCGCAGCCGACGAAGCAGGGATGGGTGTACGTGCTCGACCGCGCCACCGGAGAGCCGGTGTGGCCGATCGAAGAGCGCGCCGTCGAGTCGTCGACGGTTCCCGGCGAGAAAGCGAGCCCGACGCAGCCCTTCGTCACCAAGCCGCCGGCCTTCGATCGGCAGGGCGTCACCATTGACGATCTGATCGACTTCACGCCCGAACTCAGGGCCGAAGCGGTGGAGCTGGTGTCACGTTACAAGATCGGGCCGCTCTTCACGCCGCCGGTCGTCAGCCGGTGGGAGGGACCGCTTGCGACGTTGATGGTGCCCTCTTCGACTGGCGGCGCGAATTGGCAGGGGGGATCGCTCGATCCGGAAACGAACTATCTCTACATCTATTCGTCGACAGCGGTTACCGGCCTTGGGCTCGTCGCGCCTGACGGGGAACGGTCGGACATGCGCTACGTCCGCGGGACGGCGTCGAGTCCGGAAGGAACGTCCTCGGTTCCGCCGCCGGCGGGTGCCCCGGGAGGACGAGCGGCGCCTCCGCTGAGGGTGCGGGGGCTGCCGCTCGTCAAGCCGCCGTACGGCCGTATCACGGCGATCGATCTCAACAAGGGCGAGCTGGTGTGGCAGATCGTTCACGGCGAGACGCCGGACAATATCCGCAATCACCCCGCGCTCAAGGGGCTGACGATCCCGAAGACCGGACGTAGGGGTCGGATCGGCACGCTGGTCACCAGGTCCCTGGTCATCGCAGGCGAGGGCGGCTTCTTCACGACGCCGTCGGGAGAGCGGGGCGCGATGCTGCGTGCCTACGACAAGGCCACCGGGCAGGAAGTCGGCTCGATGTACATGCCCGCCCCCCAAACCGGTTCGCCGATGACGTACATGCTGAACGGCCAACAGCATCTGGTCGTGTCGATCAGCGGCGGGAACTACAGCGGCGAGCTCGTCGCCTTCACGCTGCCACAGGAAGCCACGACGACGGCTCAGCTGCGCTGATCATCCCATGAGGGTACGGTGTGTTGCCGCGATCGCATGTGCACTGGTCATCGCGGCGTCGGTCCGCGCGATCGCGCACGAGATCCCGAACGCCGTCGTCGTACAGGCGTTCCTCAAACCAGAAGGGGAGCGGCTCCGCTTCCTCGTGCGCGTGCCGCTCGAGGCGCTGCGCGACATCGACGTACCGCAGCGGGAACAGGGGTATCTCGATCTCGCACGCGCCGGTGACGCGCTTCGAGCCGCCGCCACGGTCTGGATTGCGCGCCAGGTCGCCCTGTACGAAGAGGACACGCGGCTTGGTGCACCGGAGCTTACGGCGGTGCGCGTGTCGCTGCCCTCGGATCGGTCCTTCCAGGAGTACGACACCGCGCTTGCCCACATCACGGGTCCGCCGCTCGCGGACGACGTCGATCTCTACTGGGAGCAAGGGGTCCTGGACGCGTGGCTCGAGTACCCGATCGTGTCGGACCGGTCCCGCCTCGCGATCGATCCCGGCCTTCGGACTCTGGCGCAGCGTGTCACGATCGCGCTGCGGCTGGTGACGCCGGACGGCCGCGTCCGGGCGTTCGAGCTCCACGACGATCCCGGGCTCGTCCGGTTGGATCCGCGGTGGGGTCAGGCGGCGGCCCGGTTCACGCGGTCCGGCTTCGCGCACATTCTCGACGGCACGGACCACCTCCTTTTCCTGCTGTGCCTGGTCATCCCGATTCGGCGCATACGGACGCTCGTCGCCGTGGTCACATCGTTTACCGTTGCGCACTCGATGACGCTCGTCGCCTCCGCCTACGGTCTGGCGCCGGGCGCCCTGTGGTTTCCGCCGCTGGTCGAGACGCTGATTGCGACGTCGATTGTCTACATGGCGCTCGAAAACATCGTGGGCGCCCGCCTCATGCGCCGCTGGCTCATCACCTTCGCGTTCGGGCTCGTACACGGATTCGGGTTTTCGTTCGCGCTCCGTGACTCGCTGCAGTTCGCCGGCTCGCATCTGTTGACGGCGCTGCTGTCGTTCAACGTCGGCGTCGAACTCGGACAGCTCGTCGTCCTGGCGGCTGTCGTGCCGGCGTTGCGCGTCGTGTTCCGGTTCGTCGTCGCCGAACGCATGGGCACGATCATCCTGTCGGCCCTCGTCGCGCACACCGCATGGCACTGGATGACGGAGCGGGGAGGGCAGTTGCTGCTGTTTCCGCGGCCGACGGTCGACGCGGTGCTGCTGGTTGATATAGTGCAGTGGGCTATGGCGGCCGTGGCCCTCGGGGCAACGATCTGGGTGGCACGGGTCCTGGTGCGGCTGAAGGCCGATCCTGCCCGCGCCAAAGAGGTTCCGGGAGCGGCCGGAGCCGACCTTGAAACCGTCGGTCGTAGCGTCCGGCTGTAGCCGGCAAAGGAGGCGTATGACGAAACGGAACGTGTTGATCGCAACGATGTTCGTCCTGGTGCTTGGAGCGCTGGGGGTCACACAGGTCGTGCTGCAGCAGGTGGTGGAGGCGCAGGGCGGCGACACCGTCAACGCGCCGCGATTCGAGGTCGACCCGTTCTGGCCGAAGCCGCTGCCGAACCACTGGATCCTTGGGTCGGCGATCGGGGTGTGGGTGGACGAACGCGATCACATCTGGATCATTCACCGCAGCTCGGCCACGCTCGCTAACCAAGAAAAGGGCCTGGATCTGAACACGGCGGAATGCTGCGCCGGCGCGCCCCCCGTGCTGGAGTTCGACCCCGCCGGCAACCTTGTCGGCTCCTGGGGAGGGCCTGGAGAAGGCTACGACTGGCCGCAGTCGAACCACGGGATTTTCTTGGACCACATGGGAAACGTCTGGATCGGCGGCAACGGCGCGAACGATTCGCACATCCTCAAGTTCACAAGGACCGGCGAGTTCCTCGCCCAATACGGGATGGCGGGCGTGCACCGCGGGCCAACGAACGCGGAAGGGCTGTCGACCTACGCCGGCGACAGCAACGACCAGCAGAACTTCGGCCGTGTCGCGAAGATCTTCGTCGACCCGCGTGACAACGAGGCCTACATCGCCGATGGCTATTTGAACAAACGTGTTGCCGTGATCGACGCGGATACCGGCGTGATGAAGCGGTACTGGGGCGCGTACGGCAACAGGCCGGACGATAGCAACCTCGGTCCCTACGACCCCGACGCGCCTCCCGCGCAGCAGTTCCGAAACCCCGTCCACTGCGCAGAACTCTCCAACGACGGGTTCGTCTACGTCTGCGACCGGGTCAACGACCGCCTCCAGGTGTTCAGCAAGGACGGGACTTTCGTCAAGGAGGGGTTCATCGCCAGGAGGACGCTGGCTTCCGGTTCGGTATGGGATCTTGCGTTCTCGCGCGACGAGGAGCAGCGGTACCTCTTTGTGCTCGACGGCATGAACGGGAAGGTATACGTCGTGCTCCGGGAGACGCTGGAAGTGCTGACCAGTTTCGGCGACGGGGGTCGGCAGCCGGGGCAGTTCTACGGCGTGCACAGCGTGGCGCTCGACTCGGAGGGCAACATGTACACCACGGAAACGTGGGAGGGGAAGCGCCTCCAGAAGTTTGTCTATCGGGGCATCGGACCGGTGCCGCGGAACCAGGGCGTTGTGTGGCCGAGTAACTCTACGCAGTAAAACTCCCAACCCTCAGCTCCGCAACTCCCGATTTGGGAGTTGCGGGTTGGGAGGTGTTCTTCTAGGCGCAGCAGGTCGGACCACAGCAGCTGGTCGGCTTGCGCGCGCGGACGAACGTACTCGTGATTCTGCCCGTGACGAGCGGCGCGAGCGCATCGGCGTCGAGGCCCGACTGGGCGATGACCTCGCGCGCATCCGCGATCGCGTAGACGCGCGTCGTTTCCAGCTCGATGTCGGCGAACCCGGCGGCCGCGAGCTTGTCCCGGTACTCGTCCTCGGTCAGGGCGCCGGCGACGCAGCCGACCCACAGCTCCATGGACCGCCGCACATCCGGCGGAACGTGCCCTCGAACGACGACATCCGAGATGGCCACCCGTCCGTTCGGCTTGAGGACGCGAAAGGCTTCACCGAGGACGCGATCCTTGTCTGCCGACAGGTTGACGACGCAGTTCGAGATGATGACGTCGACCGAGTTGTCAGGTAGTGGGACCTGCTCGATTTGCCCCTTGAGGAACTCCACGTTGGCGACCCCAGCCTGCCGCTTGTTATCTTCCGCCAGCGCGAGCATCTCGTCGGTCATGTCCAGACCGTAGGCCTTGCCGGCCGGGCCGACCCGCCGGGCGCTCAGGATCACGTCGATGCCGCCCCCGCTTCCGAGATCGAGCACGGTTTCGCCGGGGTTGAGCTCGGCCAAGGCCGTTGGATTTCCACAGCCGAGCGACGCTCTGAGCGCGGCGTCCGGCACGGCGGCCGCGTCGCCATCGCCGTAGAGGTCTGACGAGATAGGGTCGCGGCACGTGCTCGTGGCGGTGCCGCATCCGCACGTGGCGGTTGGCTCCGTGCGTGACGCGGCGGGCGGCCTCGGCGTATCGTTCGCGGACGGTGTCGGTGAGGTTCTGCATGATGATCTCCTGTGTACCCTTACGTGCTGGTGAGCCGGTTCGGGCTGACGCAGCAATTACGCTGACAGCATTCGGCGAACAGGAACTGGAGCAGACCCTCCAGCGTCTCGGCGTTCGCGGTGTACCAGAGGCGCGTGCCGTCTCGCCGGATCTTGACGACTTCTTCCCGCTTCAGGCGCTCGAGGTGGTGCGAGAGCGTCGACGGGGTGATGGCGAGCGCGGTGCCAATGTCGCCCGCGATCATCCCGGTCGGATGCGCGGCGAGCAGCAGGCGGACGATGCGGAGCCGGGGTTCGGCGCCCATGGCGGCCAGCATGTCTGCGTACTGGGCAACGGTGTCGGGCGTGACGGCGGCCATGAGGATATTATACTGTATTTATACAAATATGGAAACTGTCTTTCTTCCGACCCCGGGGGCTTCCTGACAAAGAATTCAGAGAATCTTCAGCGCCGCGCGCCGCCTGGTCGCGCTAGTATTCGGAGTGGCGGAGCGGGTTCTATGAGGGAGGCACTATGAAACGTCTTCTGGCCGCGTTGGTTGCCGCCGGGGTGTGTGTCTTCGGCGCGCAGCTCTATGCCCATCATTCGTTCGAGGCCACCTACGTCGAGGATCGGGCGGTGACCATCGAAGGGGAGTTGGTGCAGGTTCTCTTTCGAAACCCCCACTCGTTCGTGCGGCTGACGGTCACGGAGGAGGACGGCTCGATGGCGCGGTACGCCGTAGAGTGGGGCGGTGCCGGACAGCTCGGCGGGCAGGGCGTGACCAGCGAGACGCTCAAGCTTGGGGACCACCTGGTTATCCGTGGCAATCCGGGGCGCGATCCGTCCGACCACAGGGTCCGCATGCTCAGCCTGCGCCGGCCACGCGACGGCTTCGGGTGGGTCAAGCCGGCCCAAGAAGACTGATCGCCTCACGCCTGAGGGTCGCGGCCGTTCAGAACGGTTAACGGTTTCCGGAACAGTGCTTGCCGAAGAGGTGCTTGCCGAAGAAGTGCTTACCGAAGGGGCGCTTGCCGAAGAGGCGCTTACGGAAGAGACGCCACCGCCGTCTGCACCTGGAGCGCGCCGCTTTCGTTTCCTTCGACGCCCTCGCTCCAGGCGAAGACCAGCTCATCTCCGCTCAGTGCCACGCGCGGGAATCCGCTGGCGCGGCCGCCGCTGACGCCGGTCACCGTGATCGCCTCGGATCGCTCGCCGGACGGGTCCACGAGCCGCAGCCGGAAATCCGAAAGTCCTTCCGCGTACTCAACCCACGTGGCGACGGCCGATCCGTCATCAAGCATCTCCACGTCCACACGTCCCAGCGACCCGCCATCGTCCAGGCGGATGGGCGCGCCCCAGGTCCGCCCCGCATCGTTGCTGAAGGCCGCGTAGGCCTGGCCCAGATCATCTTTTACCGTGAACCATGTCACGGCGACGTCCCGGCCGCGCGCGGTCAGCATCGGACCGTTGACGGGACAGGCATAGATCAGCCAGTTGTCCTCGCTGACGATCGCCGTCGGGGTCCAGTTGCCGTTTTCGAGGCGCGAGACCCCGATGTCACGGACGTCGGTGTCCTCCAGAGGTTGTAGATCGCGGAAGGCCGTAAGGACACCATCGGAGGTCACCACCGCTGTCGTGTTACAGCACTCGCACACCCGATGGTCGATCTCGGTATCCGCAGTCTGCCGCCAGTCCGCGTCGAACGAGGCAAACCGCAGCATCATCGTCCCGGTCTCCGGATCCTCGAAGTCGAACGGGCTGTTCCGTCCGTCGAGCCAGATGACGCCCAGACCACCGGCCGCCATCTCGACGAGTGAGGCAAAACCGTGCTGTGTCGCGGTGCCGTCGTCGTGTGGCATGAACGGCGGCGCCCATGTCTCGCCGTCGTCCTTCGAATACGAGAGCTGCAGGTTGTAGGCGTCGAAGCCCTCGGGGATGCTCTCCAGCCACTGCGCGACAAGCGTGCCGTCGGCCATGCGCATGACCGAGGGCACGTCGGCGTAGCTCAGGAACCACTCGGGGCCGGAGGCGGCCGTCATCGGCGCCGTCCACCCGGACGCGGTCTGCTCCGCGAACTTGAGAGACGTGGTTGTGCCGACGCGCTCGATCCAGCTGAGGAGGATGCCGCGTTCGGACACTGACAACTGGGGTTCGCTGCTGTTCTCGCCTGCTGGTGACGCGACGCGCTGCACGGTCACGGTCCAGTCAGCCGGTTCGGGGCTCCCGCACGCGAGGCTCGTGACGGCAAGGGCAGTTGCCAGCAGCGTCAGGACGATGTTTCGTATTGGCATAGGCGTGTCGGCACAGCATACCATCGTCAGGATGACCTGGATTGCGATTGCCGTCGGTGGCGCCCTCGGTTCGGTAGCCCGGCACGGCGTCAACCACCTGGTACATGTCCGATGGCTGACGACCAGATTTCCGATTGGCACCGTTGTCGTGAACGTGGCCGGATGCCTCGTCATCGGGCTGCTCGCGGGGCTGCTGGCCTCCGAGCGCATCGCGTTGCGCGCGCACTGGCGGGAATTTATCTTCGGTGGACTCGTGGCGGTCTGGCTCGGCTACCAGTTCGGGACGAAGGTCTGAGCGGCGGGACGTGGCGTCTGGATATGGAGTCGGATGTGGAATGAGGCGCTGATTCTCGTGGCCGGCGTCTCGGGCGGCGCCGTGGCCGCCGTGACCGGCTTCGGGATCGGCAGCTTGTTGACACCAGCGTTCGCGCTGCACGTGGACACGCGGCTGGCCGTGGCCGCGGTGTCGATCCCGCATGTCGTCGGCACGGCGTTTCGATTCTGGCTCCTGGGCGCGCGGGTCGATTCCCGGGTGCTCTGGAGTTTCGGCCTGACCAGCGCGGCGGGTGGTCTCGCCGGCGCGCTGCTCCAGGCGCGGGCGGGTACTCCGGCAGTGACCGTGCTCTTTGGTGCCCTGCTGCTCTTTACGGCTGGCGCCGAGGTGACAGGGCTGGCGCGGCGCATGCGCTTCGAAGGCCCGGCCGCCTGGTTCGCCGGCGGCGCGTCGGGATTGCTCGGTGGGCTCGTCGGGAACCAGGGCGGCATCCGGTCGGCCGCGCTTCTGGGCGTCGATCTCGAGAAGCATGTCTTCGTCGCGACCGCGACGGCTGTCGGCCTCATGGTGGACGCAGCGCGGGTGCCCGTCTACCTGTGGCGGCTGCACGAGCCAATGAGCGGGATTGCCGCGTGGATCGTGTTCGCGACGCTCGGCGTGGTGGTCGGCACGCTCCTCGGCAACCGGCTGCTGATACGCATACCCGAGCACCTGTTCCGGCGGATGGTGGCAGCCGTGCTTGCGGTCCTGGGCGCGGCGATGCTGGTCCGTGGAGTCCTGGATCGATGAGCGACTTTGAGAAAGACGTCGTATGCGGAATGCAGGTCGATCCGGCCCGGGCCGCTGGAACCACCGACTACAACGGGAAGACCTACTACTTCTGCGGCCGGGGTTGCCTGGAGCGCTTCCGCGCCGATCCGGATGCGTTTCTGGGTGGCAAGGCCGGTTCTCAACAGGCTGCGGCGCCAGGCGCCACCTACACGTGTCCGATGCACCCGGAGATCGTCCGGGACCACCCCGACGCCTGTCCGATCTGCGGCATGGCGCTCGAGCCGCGCACGGTGACCATCGAGGAGGGACCGAACCCGGAGCTCGTCGACATGTCACGGCGGCTCTGGGCCAGCGCCGCCCTTACGAGCCCTCTGCTCGTCGGCGCCATGGGCGGTTTCATTCCACAGTGGCTCGAACTCGCGCTCGCCACGCCGGTCGTGCTCTGGGGCGCCTTTCCGTTCTTCGTGCGCGGCTGGCAGTCGATCGTCAACCGCAGCCTCAACATGTTCACGCTGATCGCGCTTGGCGTCACCGTCTCCTACGGATACAGCGTGGTGGCGGCGCTCGTTCCGGAGCTGTTCCCGGACGGCTTCCGCGATGATGCCGGCACGGTGGGCGTCTACTTCGAGGTGGCGGCGTCGATCGTCACGCTCATTCTCCTCGGCCAGGTGCTCGAGTTGCGGGCGCGCGGTCAGACTGGCGCGGCGATTAGGAAGCTGCTCGGTCTGGCGGCAACGTCGGCGCGCCGGCTCCGGGACGATGACGTTGAAGAAGACGTGCCGCTCGAGGCAGTGCGTGTCGGCGACCGGCTGCGCGTCCGACCGGGCGAGAAGGTCCCGGTGGACGCTGTCGTCCTCGAAGGATCGAGCGCTGTCGACGAGTCGATGGTCACCGGGGAGCCGATCCCGGTCGAAAAACACACGAACGACCGTGTCGTTGGCGCGACGCTCAACGGGACGGGCTCTCTTGTGATCCGCGCCGAGAGGGTCGGCGCGGACACGCTGCTCTCGCGCATTGTCGCGATGGTGGCCGACGCGCAGCGCAGCCGCGCGCCGATCCAGAAGCTCGCAGATGTCGTCTCGGGGTACTTTGTCCCTGCGGTCGTTGCGATCGCGGTGGCGACGTTCGGTGTCTGGGCGGCTGTCGGGCCGGAGCCGCGTCTGGCGCACGCCCTGGTGAACGCGGTCGCGGTGCTGATCATCGCCTGCCCGTGTGCGCTCGGACTCGCCACGCCTCTCTCCATCATGGTCGCGACCGGCAAGGGCGCCACGATGGGCATTCTCTTCAGGAACGCGGAGGCGATCGAAGTGCTGCGGAAGGTCGACGTGCTCGTCGTCGACAAGACGGGCACGCTGACTGAAGGGAAGCCGCGGCTCGTCACTGTCGTGCCCGTCGGCGGGACCGGTGAGCCGGCGCTCCTGCGGACCGCCGGGAGCCTCGAACGCGGAAGCGAGCACCCGCTCGCAGCTGCCATCGTCAAAGGCGCGGAAGAACGCGGCGTCACCCTCATTGACGCGCGCGACTTCAGGAGCATCACGGGAAAGGGTGTCGCCGGAACAATCGACGGCGGCGAGGTGGCGCTCGGCAATCGTGCGCTCATGGGCGATCTCGGCGTCGATGTCGGCGCGCTGGGCGAGAGGGCGGAAGCGTTGCGGGCCGAGGGACAGACCGTGATGTTCGTTGCGATCGGGCGGACGCTCGCAGGGCTCGTCGGCGTCGCGGATCCTGTCAAGGAGAGCACACCGGAGGCGATCAGGCCCCTGCACGACGAAGGCATCCGCATCGTCATGCTGACCGGCGACAGCAAGACGACGGCTCAGGCGGTCGCGCGTGCGCTCAATATCGACGATGTGATCGCCGAGGTGCTGCCGGATCAGAAGGTCGAGGTCGTGAAGCGCCTGCAGGCGGAAGGACGCGTTGTGGCCATGGCCGGCGACGGCATCAACGACGCCCCGGCGCTCGCCCAGGCGCATGTCGGGATTGCCATGGGGACCGGTACCGACATGGCCATGGAGAGCGCGGCGGTGACCCTGGTCAAAGGCGACTTGCGGGGGATCGTCCGGGCCCGGCGGCTGAGCCGCGCGACGATGGGGAACATCAAGCAGAATCTCTTCTTCGCATTTGCCTACAACGCCGCCGGGATGCCGATCGCCGCGGGCGTGCTGTATCCGTTCTTCGGGCTGCTCCTGTCGCCGATCATTGCCGCGGCGGCGATGAGCTTCAGCTCGGTGTCGGTGATCGGGAACGCGCTCAGGCTGCGGCGCGTTCGTCTGTAACAGCTCGTCCCCTGGTGTATGCTGAACGGCGACAACAGTGTTCGATCGAAAGCGCTCAACAGAAGTGGTCATGTGTCAGAGTCGAATGACGACGCGCGTGGGGTGCGTTCTGGTGATCGGGTGGCTGGCCGCAGCCGCGCTGCCGGCGGCTGCAGGGCCCCAGCAACCCACCGCTTCACCGGTGCACGAGGAGCCGGCGCCCGCGCCGCGGGAGCAGAGAGCCCAGGAGGCATACGAGCACGTCGCGGCTACCGCCAGTCAGTTCGCTGCGCGCGAGGCGTCGGGCACGGCATGGCTGCCCAACGCCACGCCGATGTATGGAGTCCGTCGCGCGTCCGGCGCGTGGGAGCTGATGCTGCACGGCAACGGCTTCATCCAGTTCCTGCACGAGGCGGCGCCCGAACATCGGGGCGACACGCAGGCGGGCAGCATCAACTGGGCGATGGCGATGGCGCGGCGACCGCTTGCGGGCGGGCGGTTTGGCCTGCGCACGATGATGAGCCTCGAGCCGTTGACGATTGCGGGATGCGGTTATCCCAACCTGCTGGCCACCGGTGAGCTGTGCGAGGGCGACGACATTCACGACAAGCAACACCCGCACGACCTGTTCATGGAGGTGGCCGCGGCGTTCGACCGGCCCCTGACCCCGTCTCTGCGCTGGCAGGTGTACGGTGCGCTGGCCGGCGAACCGGCGCTTGGGCCTCCAGCGTTTCCTCATCGTGTGTCCGCGATGCCGAACCCGATTTCGCCGATCATCCACCACTGGGTCGATGCGACCCACATCTCGTTTGGCGTCGTTACCACAGGCGTGTACAGCACGCGATGGAAAGCCGAGGCATCGGTCTTCAACGGACGGGAGCCCGACGAGGCGCGGTACGATTTCGACTTCGGAGCGCTTGATTCGGTGGCCGGCCGTTTCTCGTTCCTGCCGACTGACGCACTCGCGGTGCAGGTGTCGGCTGGACGACTCCAGGAAGCGGAGCTGTCGTCCACGGGCGGACCCGCGGTCGACGTCGTGCGCTTGACCTCGTCCGCCACGTATCACCGTCGCTTCGGGGGCCAAAACCTGTGGGCGACGACGATCGCCTGGGGCGCCAATCGGGAAGAAGGTGAGACCACGCATGGCGTGCTCTTCGAATCGGCCGCAAGTTTCTCGGAGCGCCATACCTGGTTCGGCCGACTGGAAATCAACGCCAAGCCGGCGCACGACCTGCACATCCATGAGTCCGAGGGGGTGTTTACCGTCGGTAAGATGCAGGCAGGCTACACGCGCTATCTGGATCCGCGGCACGGGTTGCAGCCCGGCCTCGGTGGGTTCGTCTCGGCGGCCGTCGTGCCTGAAGCGCTTCGACCTCGGTACGGGGGCGTCGGCATGGGCGTCGGGCTGTACCTGACCTTGCGGCCGGCCCGGCATCAAATGCAAGGTATGCCTTCCGCAGAACAATGAGGACACTCGTCCGTGTTCTGCTGATTGTCCTCCTTACCATGGCCGGGCTTGCGACAGCCGGGCTTCTCTACGTAAGGAACACAGGTCTGGTGGCGCGAGCGGAGCCCGGGCTCCTCGAGACTCGGGTCGCGCGCGGCGTGCGGTCCCTCGCCGTCCCACAGGAAGCGAGCGAACGGCCGAATCCCGTCCCGGCTACTCCCGAGAGCCTTGCGGACGGCCGCGCCCACTATGCCGATCATTGCGCGGTGTGCCACGCGAGCGACGGCAGCGGCGAGACCGAGATGGGGCAGGGCATGTGGCCGAAAGCCCCCGACATGCGCCTCTCCGCGACCCAGGAGCTGTCGGACGGCGATTTGTTCTGGATCATAGAAAACGGCATCCGGTTTACCGGTATGCCCGGATGGAGCACGGGCACGCAGGAAGGTGAGGACGCCACTTGGTATCTCGTACACTTCGTCAGGCACCTCCCGGATCTCAGCCCCGCCGAGCTCGAGGAGATGGAAACACTCATCCCGCGTTCGGAGGCTGAGATTCGGCAGGAGATCGCTGAGGAACGGTTTCTCCTGGGCGAGGATGTGGCGCCGTAGGTACCTGCCACTCCGGCTCCGTGGCGCGTCTAACCGATGAAGGGTGAACAGGTTACGGACTCCGACGAAACATTCAGGACCTCTTCAGGGGTGGGCGGGTCGGTTTGTGTACAATGGCGATACGGGTAATCGCGTGCGGGTTCCGCACGACGCTCGATAAGGAGAACGACATGAATCGGACCTGGGTTGCCGGCGTTGCCCTCTTCGTGGCTCTGGCGTTGCATTCAGTAGTCTTCGCGCATGAAGGCCACCCGCATCGGTTCATGGGCACGGTGTCGGCGGTGCAAGACGAGCAGATCGAGGTCAAGCTGACCGACGGCACGATCGTGACGTTCGCGCTCGACGAGAAGACGATCTACCGACAGGGCAAGACGCAAGTCATCGGGAAGCTGCCCAAGGACGGCGAGCGTGTCGTGGTGAGCGCGATGCCGGTTGAGGCCGGCAAGACGATGACCGCGGTGACCGTGCAGCTGGCCATCCCGGCCACGGCCACGCGGTAACGGCGCTCGTCAGTAGCCTCGTCGCCAGCACAGCAGGGCGGGTTCCGCGCAGCGGACCCACGCCGTCAGTCCCATTTTAGTAGGCCAGTCAGTAGGCGGCCCAGTCGGCCGGTCAGTTGATCGAGCAGGCGCCGGGCCCCCGCGGATCGCCGCAGCGGCCGCACGAGCCGGGAGAGGTCATGCGCGCCGGCGCGTCGCCAGAGCCCGTATGCGCCGCGAACACTGAGAGTCGTCGCTCGAGCGCCGTCCCGTGGCAGGCGGGGCACTCCGGCGTCTCGCTCGCGCGCACCAGCGTTTCAAACTGATTCGCACACGTCTGACAGGCGTATTCGTAGAGCGGCATGGTTACAGCGATCATAGCCGACCGGCGGGTGCCGCGCATCATGCGACGGCGTCCCTGGCATCCCCGGCGATCGATCGGCGCCGTTCGCGACAACCGAAGGCCTGTACTGGCGAGGGCCTATACTGGGAAGATGTCCCCTCCTACGAAGCCGCGCCAGCGCGGGGGCCCCGTCGCGCTGGCGCGAGGGGGTGCGGTTGCGAATCCCCTCCGGCGCAACGTGGCGATCATCGCGCACGTCGATCACGGTAAGACAACGCTGGTCGACGCGCTGCTGCAGCAAAGCGGCGTCTACCGTGCGAACCAGCAAGTCGTCGATCGGGTCATGGACAACACCGACCTGGAGCGGGAGCGCGGGATCACCATCCTCGCCAAGAACACGGCGGTTCACTACCGCGACTTTCTGATCAACATCGTCGACACGCCTGGCCACGCCGATTTCGGCGGCGAGGTCGAGCGCACGCTCTCGATGGTGGACGGCGTGATGCTGCTGGTCGATGCATCCGAAGGTCCGCTGCCGCAGACACGGTTCGTGTTGCGCAAGGCGCTCGAGCGCGGGCTGCCGCCGATCGTCGTCCTCAACAAGATCGATCGCGCCGACGCGCGGCCGAAAGAGGTCTTGAACGAGGTGTACGATCTCTTCATCGACCTCGACGCCGTCGAAGACCAGCTCGAGTTTCCCGTCCTGTATACGAACGCGCGCGAGGGCACCGCCACGACCGAGCCTGGCGTTCCCGGCGACGATCTGAGCGCCCTGTTCAACGCGATGGTCGATCATGTACCTCCGCCGCTGGGAAACCCCGAGGCGCCGCTTCAGCTGCTGGTGGCCAACCTCGATTCGAGCGACTACCTGGGGCGCATCGCCATCGGCCGCATTTTCAACGGGACCGTGCGGCTCAACGACCCGGTCGTCGTCGTGAAGCTCGACGGCGACGTCCAGGAGACCCGGGTCACCAAACTCTTCGCGTTCGACGGCTTGAAGCGGGTCGAGATCGACCAGGCCGCCGCGGGAGACATCGTGTGCCTGGCGGGCATCGAGGACATCACGATCGGCGAGACGATCGCCAACCCCGAGTATCGGATCGCGATTCCACCGATCGCGATCGACGAACCAACGGTCTCGATGGTCTTCGGCGTAAACACATCCCCATCGGCCGGGCAGGATGGCCAGTACGTCACATCTCGCAATATTCGCGATCGCCTGATGCGCGAACTGGTGGGCAACGTCTCACTCCGCGTCGAGGAGACCGACGCTCCCGAGCAGATCAAGGTCGTCGGCCGGGGGGAGTTGCAGCTGTCGATCCTCATCGAGATGATGCGCCGCGAAGGGTACGAGATCCAGGTCTCGCGGCCGGACATCGTCACCAAGGAGATCGATGGCGTAAGGATGGAGCCGATCGAAGAGCTGGTGATCGATGTGCCCGAGGATTATCAGGGGGTGGTGATCGCCCAGGCCGGCATGCGGCGCGGCGTGCTGAGCAAGATGGTCAACCATGGCAGCGGCCGCGTGCGGCTCGAGTTCCGGATTCCAGCACGCGGGCTGATCGGCTTCAGGTCGCAGTTCATGACCGATACCCGGGGCACCGGCATCATGAACCACTTGTTTGCCGGGTGGGAGCCATGGCACGGCGTCATCGCCGCACGTGCCGCCGGTGTGCTGGTCGCGGACCGCACCGGCATCGCCACTGCCTACGCCATCTTCAACCTGCAGGAGCGGGGAGAGATATTCGTGGAGCCCGCCACCAAGGTCTACGAAGGGATGATCATCGGTGAGAACGCGCGCCAGAACGACATGGACGTCAACGTCACGAAGGAAAAGAAGCAGACGAACATGCGCGCTGCGAGCGCCGACGAAGCCATTCGATTGATTCCACCGCGCATGCTCAGCCTCGAGCAGGCGATCGAGTTCATCAACGACGATGAGTTGGTCGAGGTGACGCCGAAGAGCATCCGCCTGCGGAAGCGGATCCTGGCCGGAAACATGCGGCCGAAACGCGAGACGTAGGCCGGCAGCGAGGCGTGCCGCCTACCGCTTCCCGCCTACGTCGTCGTCCATTCCGGCGTCGGTTGAATCGTCGGCTCGGGCGTCCGACCCGGGTCCGGCCGCCCGCTGCCTTCCAGCCGGCTGATGGCGCGCACGGTCATGTCGTGGTCGCAGACGATCTGGCAGGAGAGCCGGATGCCGGTCAGGCCCCGCTCCGCGAGCCTCGTCTTTTCCGCGGCTGTCATCTGTTGAGGCTCGCCGCTCACGAATTCGACGCGGCAGGTCGTGCAGCGCGCGTTGCCTCCACACGCATGGAGGACATCCACGCCGGCATCCTGCTCGATGCCGAGGACGAGCCGTTTGCCGTCCTCCACGTCAACTGTCTTGAACCCTTCAACCGTCAGTTTTGGCATGCCGCCATGTTAACGTATCGGCCTCTATGACCGACGTCGCTGACACGCCCCTTCCGTCCCAACTCTGGAAGCAACTTTCCGCCGAGCGGAAGCTCCAAGCAGCCGACGCGTTCTGGCGCGACGAGAATGCCGCGGCTGAGCAGGCAGATGTGCTGGCGACGATCGCGCAGCGCATCAAGTTCAGGACGAAGAGCGTGATCGCGATGCCCGTCGAAAAGAAAACACGTCAGTTGGTGTCGATACCGGCGGTCTCGGAGACCGTGGCCGCGCGGCTGCTGGTCGCGTATCACGTGGCGCACCAGCGCCCGATGATGGGACGGTTCCTGGACGGGCTGGGGATCGCCCACGAGGACGGCATGATCTCGGACGAGGAGGTCACGGCCCCCCCGCAGGAGCGCCTCGCCGCCGCCGCCGGGACGCTCGCCCGGTCGTTTTCAGCCGAAGACGTGTCGCTCTATCTCTCGACGCTGATCTGGCAGGACCCCGACACCTGGGGCGGCCTCGCCGGCCTGCCAGAGGTACGCACGGCGTCTCATCCTTTGGCGGGCTAAGACGGGCTCGGCTCACCTCCAGACGTAAGGAGCCGGACACAGCGCTTCACTGCTCGGGCTGCAATATTCCGAGCGTCCACCGACCATCGTCACGAGCACCTCCAGGTCGATGAGCGCGTCAGGCTCCACGGTGAGCGGGTTGTCCGAGAGGATGACAAAATCCGCGAACTTGCCTGGTTTCAAGCTACCTGTCGCACCCCCCATCAACAGTGCATGGGCAGCGTTGATCGTCATGAACTGGAGCGCCTCTTCAACAGTGATCGCCTCTGCCCGAAGCCACTCGGGTGGCTCGCAGACGGTGCCGTCAAGTCTGAAGCCCTTCCGAGTGACAAGCCAAGACAACTCTCGTAGGGGCCACGTGCCATGGCCCGGCGCGTCACTCTTCCAGGCGATACGCAACCCGGGATTCGCGTCGATCAACGACCTAAAGGGTCTGAACCAGGGCTGGGCCTCCTCCAATTGACCCGCGAACCCAACTCCATTCACGATCCTGCAGGTAAGTTGACTCCCGAATACGACGGGGACTATTCCAAGCTCGCCGTACCGGCTCAAGGATTCTGGGCGGATGAATTCGTTGTGCTCCATGCGATGGCGATAGGTGTCGGGTTGCCCGTCCAGTGCCGCTTCAAGCGCGTCCTGCACGGTCTCAACGCCGCGATCTCCGAACGCATGAATGGCGACCTGATACCCGGTTTCCTGCAAGCCGCGAATGATAGGGGCGAGCTCGGCAGCCGTGAAGTACAGATCGCCTTGTGGGCCTCGTTCGACCATGTGCGGCAGCAAGTCAATGGAAAAAGCGGGCCTTAGACAGGCTCCGCCATCCGCCCAAATCTTGATCCCGGGTCTTCGAACCATCTCACCAGTCTCGAGGACCGGGGGATACGCCGCATACCAGTTCTCCGGAAGCCGTCGTACTCCACAGGGGTCGTTGTAGCTCAGATACAGGCTCGTTCGAACTCGTAAGTTCCCATCTTGTTCTGCGAAGGCAAGGAAATGCTCCAACGATTCTGGACGCATACCGGGGACCCCTACCATCGTTTCACCACGCTCCAGCATCCACTGCTGGGCAATCTCGTACGACGGGAACTCAGGGCGGTTGCCTAGCCACACGTTGGGGAAAACGTGTTGATGGGGATCGATAAAACCTGGCAAGAGCGCCCGGCCGTCGAGGTCGATGACCTGGGTCTGCGGGCCGTGGAGAGCCATGATCGCTTCGTCACTACCTATTGCGAGTATGTCTCCTCCAAGAGTCGCCAAGGCCTCCGTCTGGGGGAGAGCAGCTTCCATCGTCACCACGTGACCATTGAAGAAGATGATACCGGCAGGGCACTCCCCTAGCAGCCTGTGGTTAAAGGGCCGAAAGGGATCGACACGACTGATCCCGCGTACTACACTCCCGCATGGCCATGAGTCGACGTAAGGACCGGGCACGGACACCCGGATTGTGGATCGCGACGAACGCGTTGCCGGTTACGGGCGGGCATCCGTTCTATCAGCGGCTAAATCAGGTCCTGGACACGCACGCGTTCGACGCGTGCGTCGAGGCGCAGTGCGCCCCGTTCTACGCCGCGACGGTCGGCCGTCCCAGTCTGCTGCCGGGGACCTATTTCCGGCTGCTCTTGATCGGGTACTTCGAGGGCATCGATTCGGAGCGTGGGATCGCCTGGCGGACTGCCGACTCGCTGGCGCTGCGCGGCTTTCTCGGGTTGGGCCTCGATGAGGCGACACCCGAGCACTCGACGATCTCCCGGACGCGGCGGCTGATCGACCTCGAGACGCACCGGGCGGTCTTCACGTGGATCCTGCAGGTGCTGGCGACGGCCGATCGCGTGAAGGGCAAGACGATCAGGATCGATGCCACGACCCTCGAAGCCAATGCCGCCTTGCGGAGCATCGTGCGCCGCGACTCCGGCGAGACGTATCAGGAGTTCTTGACGCGGCTCGCACAGGCCTCGGGCATCGAGACGCCGACACGGGCGGACTTAGCGCGCCTTGATCGCAAGCGCCCGAAGAAGGGCTGCAATACCGACTGGCGGCATCCACACGACCCTGATGCGCGGATCACGAAAATGAAGGACGGGCGTACGCATCTGGCCCACAAGGCTGAGCACGCCGTCGACCTGGAGACTGGGGCGATCGTGGGCGTGACGGTGCAGGGCGCCGATCAGGGCGATACGACGACGATCGCGGAGACGGTCACCACGACGGCCGAAGAGCTCGAAGCCGTGGCGGTGGCGACCGACGGGCACACGGCGATCATCGACGAGGTCGTGGCCGACAAGGGATACCACAGTAATCAGACGCTGGTGGATCTCGCGACACTCGACCTGCGGACCTATATCGCGGAGCCCGATCGCGGCCGGCGCAACTGGACGCACCAGGCGGCGGCGCGCGACGCGGTGTACGCGAATCGTCGACGCATCCGGGGCGTGCGTGGGTTGGCCTTGTCGCGTCGACGGAGTGAGTATCTCGAACAACCGAATGCGCATCTCTCTGAAACCGGTGGGATGCGGCGCACGCATCTGCGAGGGCACACCAACATCCTGAAACGTTTACTCGTCCATATCGGCGGCTTCAATCTGGGCCTCTTGATGCGGTCGCTCGTCGGCGTCGGCACGCCGCGGAGCCTGCAGGGCCACCTGGCGACGATTGTGGCGCTCGTCATCGCGCTGTGGACGCGCGTGGAGCGCCGCTGGCGCGACCACCACACGCCATCCGACGATCAGGCGTCCGTTTTTACGCCGAATCATCGTTTCGAGCTGCTACCTGTTGGCGCGTCAGAAGGCGACCTTTAACCACGGGCTGCTAGGGGTTGGTCAAGGGGATGTGGGGAATATCAATCGCATCCACATCGTCCAGAACTGGTTCGAGGAACTGCGGCGGCTGGTGCCGACGAACTGACCTGTCTCTCTCCGCAATCTAGTTGCCTTGCAGCTCCACGGACCGTCATCTGACAGCATGAATCAGTAGTTCTAATCAGGGGTGGGAGTGATCGGGGACGTGCTGCTGGCAGACTGCCATGGCCGTTCAGACAGCGAACCCCGCCGACTCCCGCAGCTGGCGCATCGACTCAAGGAACCCTGCAATCTGGTTCCAACTCGGAATGCTTAGGGACGCTCAACTTACGTACGATGCCCGCCAGGAGCGGCTGCACCGTCTGGGTAGTCCCGCTACTGGAGCGTGGTTCCCATGAAGTAGCGCCCTTCGCGAAATTCCCCGCACAGCGCGGCCACCAGAGGATGCTCCACGGGGTGGCCTTCCTGGTCGGACTCCAGGTTTCTCTCGGCAACGTAGGTCGTGTGCTCGGCTCCGTCAACTAGCACGTGATACCACGGCTGGTTCTTGGGCGGCCGGGATTGCGCCACCTGCTCGTACCACTCGTCGGTGCCCTGAAAGGTCGAATCGACGTCAAAGACGACGCCCCGGTAGTCGAACCTCTTGTGATGGACGATCTGGCCGACGAAAAACCTGGCTGCGTGCTCCATCCAACCAGGATAGCTCGGACCCGTGGGGACGCCAAACCCTTCAGCGATTTCCTCTTATAATCAGGCGCGAATGGCCCTGACTCCCGGCACCCGCCTCGGCCCGCATGAGATCACCGCCCAGATCGGCGTGGGCGGGATGGGGGAGGTGTACCGCGCGAGATGAAGAAGTGTCCCCACTGTGGCCAGTCGGTTCGGTCGGCAGGATCCACCTGCCCCCTCTGTCGGCAGGACATGCGCGATTCCTCGAGCCGTCCTGAGCCAGACTACTCGGGGACTGCACCGCTGCCGCACCTGTCACCCAGCCGATCAGCAGCGCTCGAACGGTTCTGGGCGGAAAGGTCGGACGAGTCGCTCGAAGAGGCTGCGCACAACCTCCTTGACTACACCGACGTGGGTCAAGGCGTCATTCGTGAGGAGTTGAAGCGACGCTCGATAGAGGTCCCGGGTCCGGAGACAGGCGTACCAATCTACAGCAATCGGGACTTTCTCCACGTTGACTCTCTCCAGGGGGCGCTCAAGTCACATGGAATCGCGTGCGAGATCCGAACGTCGCGCTCTAGTCCCTTGACTAACCGTCCGTGGTCAGTGCTTTGGATACTCGACGCATCGCAGACAGAACAGGCACGACAGATCGTTCAAGCGGCGCTCGATGATAAAGCTCGCCAGGACGAGGTCGGGGTTGCCCAGGCGCTCGAAAGCGACCGCGAGGGGGGGATCGATCGCGGCCTAGAGGCTAACGACGAACCGTCCCAGGGATCCCCCTCATGGACCTGCCCGCAGTGCCGTGAGGACGTGGAGGGCCAATTCTCGGTGTGCTGGAACTGCGGGTCCGAGCGACTGCCTGGGGCGTAATCCCGTTCGCGCTGGCGCTCCACACGTATAATCCTGACGGATTGGCCCTGACTTCCGGCACCCGCCTCGGCCCGTATGAGATCACCGCGCAGATCGGCGTGGGCGGGCCCGCCTTCGTCCGCGCGCACGGCCGGAGCGCGGACTTCAGCGCGTCCGCCGAAGCTGTGGCGAGGGCGCAATGGTAGTAGGGGACACGATCGGCCCGTATCGCGTCCTCGCTAAGATCGGCGAAGGCGGAATGGGGGAGTGTATCGGGCCACTGACACGACGCTCAATCGCCAGGTGGCTGTCAAGGTGCCCCTGAATCATCCCAACATCGCAGCTATCTACGGCCTGGTGAGGTTGGCCCGTGAACGGCCGCCTCATCGGCGGCGAAGCCCGCTGCGCAGCGCCTTCTCAAGGGGTCGGAATCCCCACTTGACAAAATGGCGCCAGTGTCGAGACTGGATAGAATCTGTCTTGCGGCCTCGCGGCTCGTGGTATGCACTCAGCCCGCCGATGCGCGCGTCGAGGTCAAAGTATTGAGGTTTAGAAGCGAATAATCGGCTGTCGCTCGGTATGACCACGGGTTTCCCGCCCTGGATAGATGTCGCGGATCGCCATCAATCGCAGCGCGGAAGGAGGTAAGGAATGGCCCGAAAGGTACACTCTCGGAGAAATATCGGGATCGCGGCCGTCGCGATCGTGGTCGTCGCGGTCGTCACCCTGCGTGGTGGCCAGGCACCCGGTGTGGCGGTTCCGATGGACGGTAACGACATCGCGGGTGTGGTCACCGGTCCCAACGGCCCGGAAGCGGGCGTCTGGGTGATCGCGGAAACACGGGATCTCCCCACCAAGCACAGCAAGACCGTGGTGACGGATGACGAGGGCCGCTACCTCATCCCTGATTTGCCCGACGCCACCTACGACGTGTGGGTGCGCGGCTATGGGCTCGTGGATTCCGAGAGCGTGCAGGCTGAGCCCGGTGATGCGCTCAACCTGACGGCGGTCATCGCACCCAGCCAGCGGGCCGCAGCCGAGTACTACCCGGCCCAGTACTGGTTCGCTCTGCTCCAGCTGCCGGCTCCGAGCGAGTTCCCCGGCACGGGACCCCAGGGCAACGGCATCTCGTCCAACATCGGGAGCCAGGGCGAGTGGATCCGATCGGTCGTGAACACGGACGGCTGCACGGGATGCCACGTCATCGGCAACAAGGTGACGCGCGAGATTCCCGAGGAGTTCGGCGACTTCGAGTCGCATGTCGACGCGTGGGAGCGTCGCCTCCAGGCCGGTCAGGCCGGGGGCACGATGGTCAACCGGCTCACGCAGGCTGGCAGCAGAGCCACACTCGCGATGTATAGCGATTGGACGAGCCGCATCGAAGCGGGCGAATATCCGACGGTGGCCCCGTCGCGCCCGGAGGGCGTCGAGCGGAACGTGGTGATCAGCCAGTGGGATTGGGCCGACCCAACGGCCTACATGCACGACTTGATTTCTGCCGACAAGCGAGACCCAACGGTCAATGCCAATGGGCCGTTGTACGGAGCAACCGAGGCAAGCAAGGACTACATGCCGGTCCTCGATCCGAACACGAACATGTCGAGCATGGTGACGTTGCAGGTGCGCGACCCCCTGACCCCGAGCACGAGTTCGACGCCGCCGATGTTGCCGTCGAGGTACTGGGGCGAGGAGGTCATCTGGGATAGCCAGGTCAACGCGCACAGTTTCGCCATGGACAGTCAGTCGCGCGTGTGGGTCGCGGCGAGGGTGCGTCCCCGCGAGACCCCGGCTTTCTGTCAGGCCGGATCGAGCCATCCGTCGGCTCAGGCGTTTCCGATCGATCGAAGCAACCGACAGGTTGAGGTGTACGACCCCCGGACCAAGGAAATCACGACGGTCAACACCTGCTTTGGAACGCACCACCTGAATTTCGCAGACGATGACATGCTGTGGTTCTCCGGCAGTGGCCCGATGGTCGCGTGGTTCGACAGCAAGGTGTTCGACGAGACCGGCGACGAGCAGGCGGCGCAGGGCTGGTCGGCGCAGGTACTGGATACCAACGGCAACGGCAGGCGAGATGAGTATGTCGAGCCTGGCGAGCCGATGGACCCCACCAAGGACACGCGGATCGAGCGAGGCTTCTACGGCGTGGCGCCGAGTCTGCTCGACGGCTCGATCTGGGGCTCGAGCACGGGGTTCCCCGGCGGGGTCGCGCGGTTCGTGCCAGGTGATGATCCGGTGAATACCGGGCTGACGGAGTTCTATGAGGTGCCGTGGAACGACGGAGACGCCTCGGTTCAGGGGTTCGCCCCGCGCGGCATGGACGTTGACAGCAATGGCGTCGTGTGGACCGTGTTGTCGAGCGGACACTTGGCGAGCTTCGACCGCACCCGGTGCCAGGCTCCGCTTAACGGGCCAGAAGCCACCGGTCGGCACTGCAGCGAAGGCTGGACGCTCCATCCGTTCCCAGGGCCGAACTACAAGGGCTCGGTTGCTTCGGGCAGCGCCGAATCCGCCTACTACACCTTCGTCGATCGGTTCGACCTGTTGGGAGTCGGCGAGAACGTGCCGCTGTCGACGGGGAACGAGTCGCAGTCCCTTCGAGCCCTGGTCGACGGCGAGTTCAAGACCTTCCGGGTGCCCTACCCGCTGGGTGGGTTCCATGCGAAGCTCCTAGACGGGCGCATCGATGATCCCAATGCCGGCTGGAAGGGAAAGGCGATCTGGACAACCTGGGGCACCCGAGCCCCATTCCATGCCGAAGGCGGCAAGGGCACGGTCCCGCAGGTCGTGAAGTTCCAGGTGCGGCCTGACGCGCTCGCACGGTAGTCGGCGTTCATGCAGGTAGCGTCGGGTTGATGAGAAGACGAGAAGAGGGGTGACCATCCGAGATCGCGAGATCTGAGATACGATCCCCTCGTTCTCATCGCGGGAGACCTATCGCGCGAGCTATGCCACTGGCGGAAGCGTGGAGCTGAGCACCGCGGTGGGAACACATCTGTGGATATTGCGGAAGACCGATGGCGTGTGGCGGGTCGCGTTCGTGACGTGGCAATCAGCAGCTGCTGACCTGCCGGCGCACGCCGCTCGGCGCTGAAACCCCCTATAATTCAGCCGGCTCCCGTTATTCCCAGGAGGTCCATGGCGCTCGCGCTCGCCACTTCGAGCGGACGCTATGTGTCCGGTCCTTGTGTGGGCGTCCTTTAGGGAGTCGGGGCAGTGAGCTTTAGCAGATAGCCATTCCCGCCGCGGCCTGGGCGCCCACCCTCAAGCAGCCATATCGCTCCATCCGGTCCTTGTTCGACCGCCCGAATGCGGCGACCCATGTCGAAGCGTTGCGCCTCGCGCGCGGATTCGCCGTCAAACTCCACTCGCACAAGCGCCTGTGAAGACAAGCCACCAATAAACGCGTCGCCCCTCCAGTCGGGAAACTCGCTACCACTGTAAAACATCAAGCTCGATGGAGAGATGACCGGGTTCCAGAAGACGGCCGGGGCCGCGAACTCGGGGCGCGTGTGGTGATCAGGAATGTCGCGGCCATCGTAGTGGTCGCCGTTGGATACGATCGGATAACCATAGTTGGCGCCTCGCCGAACGAGATTGACCTCGTCGCCACCCATCGGGCCCATTTCGACGTTCCATATGCGACCTGATTGATCGAATGCCAACCCCAGCGGGTTGCGATGACCCAGCGACCAGATCTCCGCCGTTACACCGCCGCGCTCGAAAAATGGATTGTCGTTCGGAATGGAGCCGTCATCGTTAAGTCGCAGGATCTTGCCCAGATTCGCGTTCATGTCCTGCGCCGGATCGAATTTCTGGCGCTCTCCTGAACTGATCCAGAGATAGCCGTTCGGTCCAAAAACGATTCGATGACCAAAGTGACCCTGCCCGGTGACTTTCGGTACCTGACGCCAGATGACCTCCATGTCGGTGAACTCTCCGCCGTCACCGGCCAGCTCCAACTGCGCACGCGCGACGGCCGCTCCGCTCGTCGCCCCATTCCCACGCTCGACGAAACTCATGTAGACCAGGTTGTTATTCCTGAAGTCTGGATGCAGCACGACGTCACCGAAGCCACCCTGACCGCCATGATTGACCTCGGGTAAACCGGTAATCTCACCGATACCTCCGTCGGCGTTAAGCAGTTTGAGCCCCCCTCCCACCTCGCTGACGAGCAGTCGGCCGTCAGGAAGAAACTCCAAAGCCCATGGCTCGTCAAATTGCCCCACCGTGGTGACTGTGAACTCAGGATGCTGCGCATTCAGCGAGCCGTCGGTGCCCGTGCAAGCGGTCAGCACAAAGGTCAAGCAAGCTAACGTTTTGAATTTCCCAGACATCTTCGACTCTCCTGGATTACAATGAGCGCCAAGCCGCCGAGTGATCGCATCGCACTGCGGATCGCGCCCGCACAGTATAAACGGGCTTGGCTCAGTCGGGGTGCTCTTACGGCGGGAGTCCTAAACTAACCTGGGGACGATAGGAACGATTAGCGGGGTTTTCGCGCGCTTGGACATCGCGACCATCTACGGCCTGGAAGAAGCCGACAGCACCAAAGCTCTCGTCATGGAGCTGGTCGACCCCAAATCATCACCGTCCAGAACTGGTTCGAGGAACTGCGGCGGCTGGTGCCGACCGACTGACGACAGGTGGGCGGCATGATCAAGATGGTGTTGGCTCTTAGCCGAGTATGGATCGGCATTCGATAGTCCTAAGGGCCGCCAACCCCACGTTCGATGAAGGTCTGGTATTTGCCCGCTACGTTGACCAAGCAGCCGAAGGGTTCTTTCGTTTTATGCTCGGTCGCCGCGCCGGGTACATAATCGCCACGACGTTCGCCCAGCCCGACCACAACCTTTCCTACCAGAATGTGACTTTCGCAGAGCGTGACAACGTCATCGTTGGAATGTTCTCGGGCCACACCGCCGAGCAGCATCGCCGTTCCTCGCGCCAACCCCTGAAGCGGGCTGCCGGAAGGCGTAATCTACGAATGAGGATCGTGCTAATACTGTTTGCTCCACTCATACGGATCACCGACTCAATTGCCGATGGCGACTTCTACCTCCAGTTCATCGCCGTTGACAAGGGACTTCGCGGCGATGGCGTCGGCTCCGTCTTGATGGACTCCTTTGAAGAGCGGGCTTGCGCGAGCGGATCGACTCGACTATCCCTCGACGTGTCAGCTAAGAATGAGGGAGCTCGCCGATTCTACGAGCGCCGCGGGTGGAACGTCGAGTCGCAGTGGCCGAAGCGATTGGCTGTACCGGGATTGAAATTCTATCGAATGACAAAAGGGCTGTGAGCCTTCAACGGACCAGCGATAGGTGTTCGGCAGCGATGATGTCAGCAACACGGCGTTAGCCCACTACCAAGCCAGGACGGGGTGTACGTCTTCGGCTAACTTTTCCCGCGCCCCACGATTTCTTTGGACAGCCTTCTGCGAGAAGGAGAATGAGTTATGTCCAAGGGAAAACAGCACGAGGCTGAGGCCTCGGAGGGAGCCCGGAGGGCGACCGCAGAGGCCTCAGCCTCGTGGGCGCTCGTCGGCACGGGGCGGTGGTCCGCGCGACGAAAAGTCTCCGTGGTCATCGAGGTCCTCAAGGGGGAATCACTCGAGAGCCTCAGTCGTCGCCATGGCGTGACGGCGGCGAAGCTCTCGCAGTGGCGTGACGACTTCGTGGCCGGCGGTGAGGCCCGCCTCAAGCATCGCGAGGTCGCCGTCGAGGGCGCGGACACGCGGCGGCTCAAGCGCGTCGTGGCGGATCTCGCCACCGACAAGGCGGTGCTGGCCGAGAAGATTCGACACCTGGAGGCCGGCCGCCCTTTGGGCTGGTGGAGGTCGAAGCGATGCGTCACGAGACTTCGCCCTCCACTCACCGGCCGTACGGCATCGCCCGCGTCACGCGCGTGTGGCAGGTGCCGCGCTCGACGGTCTACGCGCAACGGACCCGGCGCGCCCGGCCGACGCCGGTGGCCAAGCGCGGACCCAAGCCGCCCCAGTCGGATGCGGCGCTGACGGCCGCGGTCCGGGCCGTGATCGCCGCGAGTCCGTTCCACGGCGAAGGGCACCGCAAGATCTGGGCGCGCTTGCGGGTGCAGGGGCTGCGCACGTCGAAACGTCGGACGTTGGTCGTGATGCGCGCTGCCGACTTGCTCGGCCCTGCGCGGCTGCCCACGCCGGTCGCCGCCCGTCCCCACGACGGCACCATCGTCACCGCCAGTCCCAACGTGATGTGGGGCACCGATGCGACGGCCACCGTGACGCTGGCGGACGGCCACGTCACGATCGTCGGGGCGATCGATCACTGCACGGCCGAATGTGTGGGACTACACGCGGCGAAGTCCGGCACGCGCTTCGAGGCGTTGGAGCCGGTGCGCCAGGGCGTCCGAGATCACTTCGGGACGATGGCCGCCGGCGTCGCGAGCGGGCTCACGATGCGCCACGACTACGGCAGTCAGTACATGAGCAACGACTTTCACGCCGAGCTCCGGTTCCTCGGCATCGTGTCATCACCGGCCTTCGTCCGCCAGCCCGAGGGGAACGGCTGCATCGAACGGTTCTTCCGCACCCTCAAGGAACAGCTGCTGTGGGTGCGCCACTTTACGGATGTCGAGGACTTGCAGCAGGCGCTGCGCACCTTCAAGGAGACCTATAACCAGCAGTGGTTGATCGAGCGACTCGGCTTCCGCGCACCCGCCGTCGTCCGTCGCGCGGTTGCGCTCACCACGGCCGCGTGAATACACTCACCCGGCTGTCCAAGAAATCCGTGGCGGTACATCTTCGGCTAACTTTCGACCCTGCTAATAGTTCCTATCGGCTGACCGGGGCGCAGCTCCGGCCGAAGTCAAACCCGCTCGGATTCGGTTGCGCGCCGCAGAGACCCGCGAACGGCTTCCGTATCGGAGCGCTGCGGTCTATGAAGCTCCCACCATTGCCGAGCCTTGTCCGCAGGCCAGGGCACGGATTGCTGCACCGCCGCCAACCTCTGGTCCAGTTCGTCCGCCGACGCCACACGCTGTTCGGGATCTTTCTCCAGGCAGTCCAACAGGATTCGGTCGAGTTCCGAGGGAACATCCTCCTCGGCGAACCTCGAGGGCGGTGCCGGAGGTTCCTTGATGTGCTTCACGAGCATCTGCATGGTGCTCTGCGCCTCGAAGACGTTCCTCCCAGTGAGCAGCCAGAACGCGACGCAGCCGAGCGAGTAGATATCGCTCTTCGGACCTACTTGTTCTGATGCCGTTTCGGGGGCGGCGCACGCCGGCGTACCGACGAACACGCCAGCCTGCGTCACACCGAGCTGAGTCACGTCGTTCGTTGTCTCGATTTCCTTCACCAGGCCGAAGTCCAGGATCTTCACAACGTCGACGTCACGCCCGTGTCGGCAGAGGAAGATGTTGGCCGGCTTGATGTCCCGGTGGACCAACCCGTGCTGGTGCGCCTCGCCCAGGGAGTGGCAAGCTTGTCGAAGAATATGAGTGACCCGCCCCGCCGGAAGCGGTCCATGTTTTCTGACGAGTTCGTCGAGGTCGAGGCCGTCTAAGAGCTCCATCACGTAGTAGAAGGTTCCATCGTCGGAGATCCCATAGTCGTACACCTCGATGGTGTGAGGGGATCGGAGGTTCGCCGTCGCCTGGACCTCCCGCTGGAAACGCTGCAGATAGGGCTTGGAGGACGAAGGGTCGACGGTTCCCGCCAGGTCGGCCCGAATCAGCTTGATGGCTGCCGGACGCGCAAGCATCTCATGCTCGGCCCGCCACACTTCGCCCATCCCGCCTTTGCCGAGCTGCTGCGTCAGCCGATAGGTCCCGATCTGACGCGCCGAGGAGAGCTCACGGGCAAGACCGAACACGACCCGAGCGGCGTAATATGCGAACGCCACGGCAACCAGCGCCGGAGACGTGAGCTGCACGAGCACCATGGAGATCAGTTCAGGGTGGACCGGCGCCGCATCGATCAGCGAGAGCGACAAGAACAAGAACACCGGGATCGCGAGGACTGACAGCAAGGATCCCAGCAGATGGAGGCGTGGCGACAGCGGGACGGCGACGGCAAACACGACGACCCACAAAGCCGCAGAAGGGAAACCCCAGATCCCGTAGAGTCCGCCGTCACCGACGGCGGTCTGCCAACCGAGCTGGTCGCTCGCGGTAATGGTCCAACAGAAGAAGAGGGGATGTCCCACTGACTGTTGAAAATTGACGCGGCGGCTCCTCACTGCTCGTGATACACGAGTGGTGGGCAACCCGAGGCGACACGCCTCACAGCAAAGGAGCCGCCATGAAGAAGTCTCGCACAGTCCGTCCCGCCGCTGGTGTTGAATCTCCGCCCCCGCGTCGCCTGCCCCTCGTCGAGCTGCTGATCGATACCGAGGCGGAGCTGTTCGAGCTCGCGGTGCGGTCAGGGTTACAGGTCTTGGACGCCATGCTCGAAGACGATCGGACCGCGATCTGTGGCCCGCGGTACGCGCACCAGGCCGACCGTACGGCGGCCCGGGCCGGGACGGTGGTCAGTGAGGTCGTCCTCGGCGGGCGCAAGGTGGCAATCCGGCGTCCCCGGGTCCGCGCGGCCCGCCAGGAAGTACCGCTGCCGACTTTCCAGACGATGGCCCAGACCGATCCCCTGCGGCGCCGCACTGTCGAGCAGCTGTTGGTCGGTGTCAGCACCCGGGGCTATGCTCGGAGTCTGGAGCCGCTCCCGGCCGACGTCCCCAGCCGTAGCGTGAGTAAGAGCGCCGTCAGCCGCCGGTTTGTCGCCAAGACCGCCGCGCAACTGGCCGCGTGGCAGGCGACGCCCCTCGAGAACCTGGATCTGGTCGGCCTCGTCCTCGACGGTGTCCACATCGGCGAGCACTGTCTGGTCGTCGCCTTGGGGGTCGGCGCCGACGGCACGAAGCACGCCCTCGGGCTCTGGGAAGGCTCGACGGAGAACGCGACCGTCTGTCAGAGCCTGCTGGCCAACCTCCAGAGCCGTGGCCTGCGCACCGATCGGAGTGTGCTGGTGATGCTCGATGGGTCGAAGGCGCTGCGGGCGGCGGTGACTGCGGTGTTCGGCCGCGCCGCCGTGGTGCAGCGCTGCCAAGTCCACAAGACCCGCAACATCCTCGACCATTTACCGGCGCGCCAGCGGCCCTGGGTGCAGGCCATCCTGCGGCGGGCCTATCAGCACGAGGACGTGAAGACCGCGATGCGGTTGCTACGGAACCTCGCCCGCCGCCTCGACCGGGAACATCCGTGCGCGGCGGCCAGTGTGCGGGAAGGGCTCGAAGAGACCGTGACCGTGCTCACGCTCGGCCTCGCTCCCCGTCTCCAGCGCTCGCTGGCCACCACCAACGCCGCCGAGAGCCTCATCAGCCGGACCCGCCACGTCAAACGCAACGTCAAGCGCTGGCGGGGCGGCCAGATGATGCTGCGCTGGGTCGCCGCGGGTGTGCTCGAAGCAGCCAAAGGGTTCCGGCGCCTGAAGGGACATGCGGATATGCCGCAGCTCGTCGCGGCCCTCCGCGCCCGAGATCACCGTCTCGGCCTCGGAGACTCCAGGGAGGCGCAGCACGTCGCTTAGAATGTCACCCGAGTCGCCGCCGAGTTTCAACAGCGGCCGGGACATCCCCGAAGAAGACCTCGTAGGTGATAGCCAGAGCCGGGAACCGCCTCGGTGGGAGCCTGCCCTTCCGACAGATCCAGGCGACCGCCGCCGAGACAGCCACCAGCGGAACCCCGAGAATGTAGGTGCTGATCGGACGTTCGACGAGATCGGTGAAGACTCCGAGGAGCAGGTCGGCGGTATAGGCGATCAGTATGAGAGCGCCCATGAGGGCCGCGAGCTGCGAGAGACGCCGATACGTATTCTTCTGGACTTTCGATTCCAGGCCGGCGAAGTCAGTCGTGGCCTCCGCACTCGAGGAATCTGCTCCGGGGGGAAAAACGGTCCGAAACCCAGCCATCGTGGTACTCCACCCGGTTCGATGAACGAGCCGTCCCATCGGGACACGCGAAGAGTACCACGACGTGCGCGCCGTCGATTCCAGTGCTAGCGGCCCTGACTACGGTAGCTTACGCAGTACTACTCGGTAGTATCCGGTAGGTCTCGGTAGGATGTGACCTAGCAGCCTGTGGTTAAAGGGCCGAAAGGGATCGACACGACTGATCCCGCGTACTACACTCCCGCATGGCCATGAGTCGACGTAAGGACCGGGCACGGACACCCGGATTGTGGATCGCGACGAACGCGTTGCCGGTTACGGGCGGGCATCCGTTCTATCAGCGGCTAAATCAGGTCCTGGACACGCACGCGTTCGACGCGTGCGTCGAGGCGCAGTGCGCCCCGTTCTACGCCGCGACGGTCGGCCGTCCCAGTCTGCTGCCGGGGACCTATTTCCGGCTGCTCTTGATCGGGTACTTCGAGGGCATCGATTCGGAGCGTGGGATCGCCTGGCGGACTGCCGACTCGCTGGCGCTGCGCGGCTTTCTCGGGTTGGGCCTCGATGAGGCGACACCCGAGCACTCGACGATCTCCCGGACGCGGCGGCTGATCGACCTCGAGACGCACCGGGCGGTCTTCACGTGGATCCTGCAGGTGCTGGCGACGGCCGATCGCGTGAAGGGCAAGACGATCGGGATCGATGCCACGACCCTCGAAGCCAATGCCGCCTTGCGGAGCATCGTGCGCCGCGACTCCGGCGAGACGTATCAGGAGTTCTTGACGCGGCTCGCACAGGTCTCGGGCATCGAGACGCCGACACGGGCGGACTTAGCGCGCCTTGATCGCAAGCGCCCGAAGAAGGGCTGCAATACCGACTGGCGGCATCCACACGACCCTGATGCGCGGATCACGAAAATGAAGGACGGGCGTACGCATCTGGCCCACAAGGCTGAGCACGCCGTCGACCTGGAGACTGGGGCGATCGTGGGCGTGACGGTGCAGGGCGCCGATCAGGGCGATACGACGACGATCGCGGAGACGGTCACCACGACGGCCGAAGAGCTCGAAGCCGTGGCGGTGGCGACCGACGGGCACACGGCGATCATCGACGAAGTCGTGGCCGACAAGGGATACCACAGTAATCAGACGCTGGTGGATCTCGCGACACTCGACCTGCGGACCTATATCGCGGAGCCCGATCGCGGCCGGCGCAACTGGACGCACCAGGCGGCGGCGCGCGACGCGGTGTACGCGAATCGTCGACGCATCCGGGGCGTGCGTGGGTTGGCCTTGTCGCGTCGACGGAGTGAGTATCTCGAACGACCGAATGCGCATCTCTCTGAAACCGGTGGGATGCGGCGCACGCATCTGCGAGGGCACACCAACATCCTGAAACGTTTACTCGTCCATATCGGCGGCTTCAATCTGGGCCTCTTGATGCGGTCGCTCGTCGGCGTCGGCACGCCGCGGAGCCTGCAGGGCCACCTGGCGACGATTGTGGCGCTCGTCATCGCGCTGTGGACGCGCGTGGAGCGCCGCTGGCGCGACCACCACACGCCATCCGACGATCAGGCGTCCGTTTTTACGCCGAATCATCGTTTCGAGCTGCTACCTGTTGGCGCGTCAGAAGGCGACCTTTAACCACGGGCTGCTAGCGAGTATCCTAGGAAAGTCGCAGATTCGCCAGCGTTCTTGTCTCCCTCGGACGGTCTGCAAAACCTCCATCTCCGGTTCAAATCCGGACGGCGCCTCCATCTTTTTCTAGGAAACTCGCATAGTAGTTCGCGAAACCATCGCTTCATCGAGCCAAGGCCCGTCCTGCCGTCGCTCCGTAGTGTTCTCCGGCCGTCGACGAGCAGGGCCGAAAGTCCATCGGCATCGTGTCCGGGGACTCGACGGAGGGGTGAGGGAAATATCCGGAGGGTATCTCGCGGGGGAGGGGACCCGGTGTTTACAATGTTGGCGCCAACATGGCACATAACATAATTCGAAAGATGGGAGGCTAAATCTTGGCAGATATTCCTAACTGGTGGATGAAGGGCGATGGGGATGTCCCGGCCGCTGTTGAAACTCGGCGGCGACTCGGGTGACATTCTAAGCGACGTGCTGCGCCTCCCTGGAGTCTCCGAGGCCGAGACGGTGATCTCGGGCGCGGAGGGCCGCGACGAGCTGCGGCATATCCGCATGTCCCTTCAGGCGCCGGAACCCTTTGGCTGCTTCGAGCACACCCGCGGCGACCCAGCGCAGCATCATCTGGCCGCCCCGCCAGCGCTTGACGTTGCGTTTGACGTGGCGGGTCCGGCTGATGAGGCTCTCGGCGGCGTTGGTGGTGGCCAGCGAGCGCTGGAGACGGGGAGCGAGGCCGAGCGTGAGCACGGTCACGGTCTCTTCGAGCCCTTCCCGCACACTGGCCGCCGCGCACGGATGTTCCCGGTCGAGGCGGCGGGCGAGGTTCCGTAGCAACCGCATCGCGGTCTTCACGTCCTCGTGCTGATAGGCCCGCCGCAGGATGGCCTGCACCCAGGGCCGCTGGCGCGCCGGTAAATGGTCGAGGATGTTGCGGGTCTTGTGGACTTGGCAGCGCTGCACCACGGCGGCGCGGCCGAACACCGCAGTCACCGCCGCCCGCAGCGCCTTCGACCCATCGAGCATCACCAGCACACTCCGATCGGTGCGCAGGCCACGGCTCTGGAGGTTGGCCAGCAGGCTCTGACAGACGGTCGCGTTCTCCGTCGAGCCTTCCCAGAGCCCGAGGGCGTGCTTCGTGCCGTCGGCGCCGACCCCCAAGGCGACGACCAGACAGTGCTCGCCGATGTGGACACCGTCGAGGACGAGGCCGACCAGATCCAGGTTCTCGAGGGGCGTCGCCTGCCACGCGGCCAGTTGCGCGGCGGTCTTGGCGACAAACCGGCGGCTGACGGCGCTCTTACTCACGCTACGACTGGGGACGTCGGCCGGGAGCGGCTCCAGACTCCGAGCATAGCTCCGGGTGCTGACACCGACCAACAGCTGCTCGACAGTGCGGCGCCGCAGGGGATCGGTCTGGGCCATCGTCTGGAAAGTCGGCAGCGGTACTTCCTGGCGGGCCGCGCGGACCCGGGGACGCCGGATTGCCACCTTGCGCCCGCCGAGGACGACCTCACTGGCCACCGTCCCGGCCCGGGCCGCCGTACGGTCGGCCTGGTGCGCGTACCGCGGGCCACAGATCGCGGTCCGATCGTCTTCGAGCATGGCGTCCAAGACCTGTAACCCTGACCGCACCGCGAGCTCGAACAGCTCCGCCTCGGTATCGATCAGCAGCTCGACGAGGGGCAGGCGACGCGGGGGCGGAGATTCAACACCAGCGGCGGGACGGACTGTGCGAGACTTCTTCATGGCGGCTCCTTTGCTGTGAGGCGTGTCGCCTCGGGTTGCCCACCACTCGTGTATCACGAGCAGTGAGGAGCCGCCGCGTCAATTTTCAACAGTCAGTGGGACATCCCCAGGGCGATTGGTTCGACGTTTGCAGCTGCAACATCCCTTGTCCTTGTGAGTTCGCCCAGCCGCCGACCAACAATCACTGTAATGGCGTGATGGTCTACCACATCCGGGAGGGTGAATACGGCGACCTTCGGCTTGACGATTTCAGTGTCATAGCCCTTGTAGATTTTGAGGGCAATTTCTGGTCTGGAAAAACAGACGTCAAATTCGGCCTTTTCATTGACGAGCGCGCCGATGAGCGTCAACGCGAATCGATTCAGAAAGTCTTTTCCGGTCAGGCAGGGGGCGTCCCGGAGATGATGGCGAATTTGTTGGGTGACGGATTACAGTGGTGCGAGTTTGTGCCTATCACTTTTGAAGTGGCTGATAATCTCACCCACTGGCGGGCTGAGATTCCCGGCAAGGTACAAGCCTACGCTGAGGCTCTGACCGGCCCTACAACGCCTTCCGGTTCCCTTGTCCAACTGCTGAACCCACCGGGTTCCGAGACAGGGCCTGGTCAGGTATGCACCTGGGGCAAGACCACCGATAATTTGGTTGATGCCGAGGGGTTCCAGTGGAACTGGGCCGATAAGTCCAGCAAGCATATCCCGTGGGGATGTCCCACTGACTGTTGAAAATTGACGCGGCGGCTCCTCACTGCTCGTGATACACGAGTGGTGGGCAACCCGAGGCGACACGCCTCACAGCAAAGGAGCCGCCATGAAGAAGTCTCGCACAGTCCGTCCCGCCGCTGGTGTTGAATCTCCGCCCCCGCGTCGCCTGCCCCTCGTCGAGCTGCTGATCGATACCGAGGCGGAGCTGTTCGAGCTCGCGGTGCGGTCAGGGTTACAGGTCTTGGACGCCATGCTCGAAGACGATCGGACCGCGATCTGTGGCCCGCGGTACGCGCACCAGGCCGACCGTACGGCGGCCCGGGCCGGGACGGTGGCCAGTGAGGTCGTCCTCGGCGGGCGCAAGGTGGCAATCCGGCGTCCCCGGGTCCGCGCGGCCCGCCAGGAAGTACCGCTGCCGACTTTCCAGACGATGGCCCAGACCGATCCCCTGCGGCGCCGCACTGTCGAGCAGCTGTTGGTCGGTGTCAGCACCCGGGGCTATGCTCGGAGTCTGGAGCCGCTCCCGGCCGACGTCCCCAGCCGTAGCGTGAGTAAGAGCGCCGTCAGCCGCCGGTTTGTCGCCAAGACCGCCGCGCAACTGGCCGCGTGGCAGGCGACGCCCCTCGAGAACCTGGATCTGGTCGGCCTCGTCCTCGACGGTGTCCACATCGGCGAGCACTGTCTGGTCGTCGCCTTGGGGGTCGGCGCCGACGGCACGAAGCACGCCCTCGGGCTCTGGGAAGGCTCGACGGAGAACGCGACCGTCTGTCAGAGCCTGCTGGCCAACCTCCAGAGCCGTGGCCTGCGCACCGATCGGAGTGTGCTGGTGATGCTCGATGGGTCGAAGGCGCTGCGGGCGGCGGTGACTGCGGTGTTCGGCCGCGCCGCCGTGGTGCAGCGCTGCCAAGTCCACAAGACCCGCAACATCCTCGACCATTTACCGGCGCGCCAGCGGCCCTGGGTGCAGGCCATCCTGCGGCGGGCCTATCAGCACGAGGACGTGAAGACCGCGATGCGGTTGCTACGGAACCTCGCCCGCCGCCTCGACCGGGAACATCCGTGCGCGGCGGCCAGTGTGCGGGAAGGGCTCGAAGAGACCGTGACCGTGCTCACGCTCGGCCTCGCTCCCCGTCTCCAGCGCTCGCTGGCCACCACCAACGCCGCCGAGAGCCTCATCAGCCGGACCCGCCACGTCAAACGCAACGTCAAGCGCTGGCGGGGCGGCCAGATGATGCTGCGCTGGGTCGCCGCGGGTGTGCTCGAAGCAGCCAAAGGGTTCCGGCGCCTGAAGGGACATGCGGATATGCCGCAGCTCGTCGCGGCCCTCCGCGCCCGAGATCACCGTCTCGGCCTCGGAGACTCCAGGGAGGCGCAGCACGTCGCTTAGAATGTCACCCGAGTCGCCGCCGAGTTTCAACAGCGGCCGGGACATCCCCTATCCCGTTTGATTGGACTGGTCCTTCATAGGGTGTCGGATTGGCTGACATTGTGCGATTCCCCGTATACTCACGCCCGACTCGGATGGGGCTGACTACCGGCGCGCGCCTCGGCTGTCCATGGGCCAGCGTCGCATGATGGGGACCTGCCTTTAGAGCCTGTAAGGAAATAACTGCTTGTACTGTTGATCGGCGAGTAGTACGCTGCGCCCGTGGAGGTGGCCACCCTGCGGGCAAAGCATGCAGCGCTGGCGCCCGTGCTCACGGAGCGATCGCGCCGGGTGTGGGCGGCGACTGAGGCCGAGGCGATCGGTTATGGCGGCACGGCGCTGGTCGCCCGAGCCACGGGTATCGCGACATCGACCATCCAGCGCGGTTTGCGTGAATTGACGGCGGACGAGCCGCTCGCGGGCGGCCGGACGCGAAGGGCGGGCGGCGGCCGCAAGCGCGCGATCGATCTCGACGCGACGCTGCTGCGCGATTTGGATGCGTTGGTTGAGCCGACCGCCCCCGGCGATCCCGACTCGCCGCTGCGGTGGACGTGCCAGAGCGCACGGACGTTGGCGGTGGCGCTCGACGGTCTGGGCCACCGCGTCAGCCACACGGTGGTCGCCGAGTTGTTGCACGGACTGGGCTACAGCCTGCAGGGCAACGCCAAGACTCGTGAGGGCCGCCAGCATGTCGATCGGGACGCGCAGTTTCGGTACATCGCCCGGCGCGTGCGACGCGCGCAACGGCAACAGCAGCCGACGATTTCGGTGGACACCAAGAAGAAGGAGCTGGTCGGCGCGTTCAAGAACGCGGGCCGCACCTGGCGCCCGGCGAAGACGCCGCAGCGGGTACAGGTCCACGACTTCGTGATCCCGGCCACCGCCACCACGGGCGGGAAGGCCATTCCGTATGGCATCTACGATCTGCATCGCAACGAAGGCTGGGTGCGTGTCGGGATCGATCACGACACCGCGAGCTTCGCGGTACGGTCGATCCAGCGTTGGTGGCAGCACATGGGTCGCCCGGCGTATCGACAAGCCCAGTCGCTGTTGATCACGGCGGATGCAGGCGGGAGCAACGGGGCGCGCCTCCGGTTGTGGAAGTGGGAACTGCCGCGTCTGGCCAATCGGACGGGCTTGGTGATCACGGTCTGTCACTTTCCGCCGGGTACGAGCAAGTGGAACAAGATCGAGCATCGGGTGTTCTCGCACATCGCGATGAATTGGCGCGGCACCCCACTCGTCGACTTGGCCACGATCGTGAGCCTCATTGGCTCGACGCACAGTCGGTCCGGACTCCGCGTTCGGTCGGAACTCGACCGCGGCCCATACCCGGGTGGCCTCACCGTCACCGATGCGCAGCTGGCGACGGTACGCCTCGAGCGGCATCGCTTTCACGGCGACTGGAACTACACGATCCATCCCGCTGCTCCGAGAACACAAAAGTCAGTAATTGTCTGACAAGCCCTAACTTCTGACCCCGCTAATATCGGCTATCGTCAAACAGACAAGGAGCAGACGATGCGAAAAACGTGCACGGGCGTCGTCGCAGGCGTTGCGAGTGTGCTGTTGCTTTCGGCGTTGGCTGCCGCGCAAGGCGATGCGCCACGCTCGCCGTGGAAATATTATCCGGCGGACGTGAGGGCCAACGCTGGACCCGGCGGGCCCGCGCCGGTGCGCGATCTGACCGGGACATGGACAGGAGAGTCAACTGGCGCGGGTGTTGAGAGGGGCGAGGGTCTGGCCCCACCACCTCTTACACCGTTAGGCCAGCAGTTGTTCGACCAGAACTTGCCGCTTGCGATATACAGTCCCGCCGGTACGAACGATCCTTTTGCCCGATTCTGCGATCCGTTGGGTTTTCCTCGGAACATGAACGATGAGGCTCGTGGGATGACGCTCGCGACGGGGCAGGACCGGACCTTTCTCTTGCTCATGTGGATGAATATCTGGCGTGAGGTGTGGACGGACGGGCGAGACCTTCCGACCAATGTGGGCGGCAGGGGTCCGGACGCCCATGACCCGACGTACAACGGCTACTCGATAGGCGGCTGGGAGGACGACTACACCTTTGTGGTGGAGACAACCGGGATGGACCCGGCGACCTGGGTCGCCAGGGCCGGCTATCCCCATAGCGTCGATGCGGTGGTGACGGAACGCTTTCACCGGTCCAGCCAGAACGATCTGTCGCTGACGGTGGTCATGGATGACCCAGCGCTCTACACCGGACCGTTCCCTCTCGGGGTGGAACATTTCCGGTGGGTTCCGAGCCAGACACTTTTTAACTTCACCTGCATACCGTCGTCGGTGCAGCGGTACTTGGAAGAGATGGGCGATCCGGCCGGCAGCGATCCCGATGCGGCAATTCGCGATCGCCAGGGGAATTGATGTCTGGAGGCGCACGGTGAAAACGAAAGTTCTGATGATGGTGGTCTTGTTGGCCGGACTCGCCGCGCTGGCCGAGGAACTGCGGCGGCTGGTGCCGGTGAACTGACGGGCTCTCCCGTCGATCTAGCTCCCTTTCAGCCGCGTAGCCCATCATCTGACAGCCTGAATCAGTAGTTCCAATCACGGGTGGGAGTGATCGGGAACGTGTGTCTGGCCGACTGTCAGGGGTGTCAGGCCGCGAATCCAGCCGACTCACGTAGCTGGCGCATCGATTCGAGGAAACCCGCGATCTGGTTCCAACTCAGAATGCTTAGGGCTTGTCAGACAATTACTGACTTTTGTGTTCTCGGAGCAGCGGGATGGATCGTGTAGTTCCAGTCGCCGTGAAAGCGATGCCGCTCGAGGCGTACCGTCGCCAGCTGCGCATCGGTGACGGTGAGGCCACCCGGGTATGGGCCGCGGTCGAGTTCCGACCGAACGCGGAGTCCGGACCGACTGTGCGTCGAGCCAATGAGGCTCACGATCGTGGCCAAGTCGACGAGTGGGGTGCCGCGCCAATTCATCGCGATGTGCGAGAACACCCGATGCTCGATCTTGTTCCACTTGCTCGTACCCGGCGGAAAGTGACAGACCGTGATCACCAAGCCCGTCCGATTGGCCAGACGCGGCAGTTCCCACTTCCACAACCGGAGGCGCGCCCCGTTGCTCCCGCCTGCATCCGCCGTGATCAACAGCGACTGGGCTTGTCGATACGCCGGGCGACCCATGTGCTGCCACCAACGCTGGATCGACCGTACCGCGAAGCTCGCGGTGTCGTGATCGATCCCGACACGCACCCAGCCTTCGTTGCGATGCAGATCGTAGATGCCATACGGAATGGCCTTCCCGCCCGTGGTGGCGGTGGCCGGGATCACGAAGTCGTGGACCTGTACCCGCTGCGGCGTCTTCGCCGGGCGCCAGGTGCGGCCCGCGTTCTTGAACGCGCCGACCAGCTCCTTCTTCTTGGTGTCCACCGAAATCGTCGGCTGCTGTTGCCGTTGCGCGCGTCGCACGCGCCGGGCGATGTACCGAAACTGCGCGTCCCGATCGACATGCTGGCGGCCCTCACGAGTCTTGGCGTTGCCCTGCAGGCTGTAGCCCAGTCCGTGCAACAACTCGGCGACCACCGTGTGGCTGACGCGGTGGCCCAGACCGTCGAGCGCCACCGCCAACGTCCGTGCGCTCTGGCACGTCCACCGCAGCGGCGAGTCGGGATCGCCGGGGGCGGTCGGCTCAACCAACGCATCCAAATCGCGCAGCAGCGTCGCGTCGAGATCGATCGCGCGCTTGCGGCCGCCGCCCGCCCTTCGCGTCCGGCCGCCCGCGAGCGGCTCGTCCGCCGTCAATTCACGCAAACCGCGCTGGATGGTCGATGTCGCGATACCCGTGGCTCGGGCGACCAGCGCCGTGCCGCCATAACCGATCGCCTGGGCCTCAGTCGCCGCCCACACCCGGCGCGATCGCTCCGTGAGCACGGGCGCCAGCGCTGCATGCTTTGCCCGCAGGGTGGCCACCTCCACGGGCGCAGCGTACTACTCGCCGATCAACAGTACAAGCAGTTATTTCCTTACAGGCTCTTAGGGACGCCACTCACCGCAAGGCTAATCCCACCACAGAACAACCGCAACCTCGACTGAACTATGATCGGAGCATGAGATACGGATTGTTCATTGCCATAGGGGGGTTCGCAGCGCTGGCGACTACAGTCGGCTCGCATGCACATCACTCGGTCGCGGGGCAATACGATCCAAGGGCTGCCGTTACGGTCGAGGGTATCGTTCTCGAAGTGCTGATTCGCAATCCCCACTCTCAGATGCGTATGGAAGTCACTGATGCCGCGAGGCGTACCGAAGTGTGGGCACTCGAGATGGACGATGTCGCCGACATGGCCGCGACGTCCCCCCCGAATTGAGTAGCACCCGGGTTTAGAGTCCGAGCTCACGAGAAGGGAGATCGGACGTGAAGCAACGATTCAGCGAGGCGCAGATCATCGGGTTCCTGCGGGAGTCCGAAGCGGGCCTGCCGGTGAAGGACCTGTGCCGCCGGCACGGGTTCTCGGAGGCCAGTTACTACCTCTGGCGGAATAAGTTCGGCGGGATGACCGTCTCGGACGCGAAACGCCTGAAGGAGCTGATTGCCGAGAATACGCGGCTGAAGAAGCTGCTGGCCGAGTCCGTGCTGGACAACGAGGTGACGCGCGATGCGTTGCGAAAAAAGTGGTGACCGCCCCAGCCCGACGGGTGCTGGTGCGGGATATGACCGCGCAGGGGGTGAGCGAGCGGCGCGCGCTCGCGCTGGTGCACATGAGTGCCTCGTCGCTGCGATACACCCCGGCGCCGGATACTAACGCGGCGTTGCGAGCCCGCATCGTGACCTTAGCGCACCGGCACCGTCGCTACGGTGCCGGGATGATCTACCTCAAGCTGCGGCAGGCGGGAACACGGGTCAACCACAAGCGGGTGGAGCGCCTGTATACCGAGGCTAGGCTGCAGGTACGTCGGCGGCGACGCAAGAAGATCCCGGTGGCGGACCGCCAGCCCCTGGTACGCCCCCAGGCGCCGAACGAGGTCTGGTCTGCCGACTTCGTCTTCGACCGCACGGCCGAGGGACGGGTGGTGAAGTGCCTGACCGTCGTCGATGACGCGACCACCGAAGCGGTGGCCATCGTGCCGGCCCGCGCGTTCGGTGGGCTGCCGGTCACCCGCGTGCTCGATCAACTCGCGCTCAAGCGCGGCCTGCCGCGTATCTTGCGCACCGACAACGGGAAGGAGTTCTGCGGGCGCGCCATGCTGACATGGGCCCATACGCACGGCGTCACGTTGCGCCTGATCGAGCCGGGCAAGCCGAATCAGAACGCCTATATCGAATCGTTCAACGGCCGGTTCCGCGACGAGTGCCTCAACGAGCACTGGTTCACGAGTCTGGTCCATACCCAGGTCCTCGTCGAGGCCTGGCGACGCGAGTACAACGAGGAGCGGCCGAAGAAGGGACTGGGCGGGCTCACGCCCGCCCAGTACGCCAAGCGGCTGGTCGCGGAACGCAGTACAGTCACCGCCGGACTCTAAACCGAAGTGCTACTGAAGACGGGGGGACGTCGGCCGAGCAGGGCATTACTTCCGAGACGCTTCGCGCCGGCGACGAGCTCGTCATCTTCGGGTTTCCAGCCCGAGACGGATCGCGCTTGCTCCATGTAGAAAGGCTGCATCGTCCCTCGGACGGTCTGGAGTACGAGGACGACTGATAGCACACGATCCCGGCGGGCAATATGCGCCGCCCCCGGCGCCCGAAGGCATCAAGACACCCCGAGCTAGAAAGAGAGGAAGAGAAGATAGGACAGACCTGTGGCCGTTACTGGGCTTCGCCGCCGCGGCCGCTGCCCCCATTGCGGAAACCCCGCGGGTTTAGCTCTGTGCCATCGGCGAGCACAACCCGACTGAGACTGCCCCTGGGACTGCCGTTCTTCGTCGGCCGCAAAGTGACGGTAACCTCATCCCCGGGCTTAAAGGAATTCTTGAGAAAGCCCAGAGGATGGATGGTATTCGGAGCTTGCAATTCGGCAATCCAGTCCACCGCTTCGCCGTCGTCCCCCGTGACGGTAATCGTCAGCAAACAGTGGGGGTTGGACCAATGCCAGATCTTGACGGTTCCTTTCAAAGTGACCGTTCTATCGGTGTAGAGCGTCGTGCCGCCGTGATGGGCAAACAGGGGAACCGAAAGCCCGACCACCACCGCAAACACCATGGCCAGTCTATTTCTCATCGTGCGTTCCTCCGTTCTATGAGCTCCAGCTCTGCCGAGTAAATCTTTTCGGGCGTTTGCCCCGGTCTGAGACCCCCTCCGGGTTACGGTGCGCTTGCTGCATCGCCGAACATCTCATTATAGATTTCGTATTCCCGGGGCGAGCAATAGCGCGTCAGGATGTCGACTCGCGGATCCTGCAAAGCCAATTGGAGCTTCATGGTCTGCCACGGTCTTGTGTAGAGTTTGGGATCTTCGATCGTCTCTGACCATTCCAAGGTGTCATAGTCCAGGCGCTTCAGCGTCTCGGTGACCTTGACCTGGTCGCTGATGGGGCGGCCAGCATTATCGAGCCAAACGCGGTCTTCCGGCATCGCTCCGACGGTCTGAACCTCCAGCGTGTAATCGTCGACCCACTTGGCGACGGAGTACCCGTACCAGCGTTGTTCGCGGTACTCGCCGCCATTCACTTCCACGCCGCCATCCAGCAATTTGGGGAGAGATCGACCGTCGGTCCAAATCATGCGCCAACGGTAGTCGTACTGGTAGAGCATGGCCACGTTGGATTCGTCCTGATAGATTCGGACACCGAGATTGTAATGATTCATGCGCGGGAACCCCAACGGCTCGCATCGAACCCTCGGATCATTATTCTGCGCCGGAGGGACCTCATCGTAGCCCTCCAGAGGCTTGTGGGACTTGAAGAGCTGCACGCCAAGGGGAGTGTAGGGCGGCTGATTGGCCGGCGTTCCATCGTTCGGGTGCAATTGGACGCCTTTGGCCTGATTTCCTAGCCTCGCGCCCCACAGCCCGGACCACAGCCCGGAAATGTCGTGCACAGGCACAGCTTCTTCCCCATTCTGCGTTGTGGTGCGAGTCGGGTTGGTACCGGGCCAATCCGTCGCGGGGGAAGAACTTGTCTGGGCCAGCGAGTTCACCGGAAAGGTGAACGCCGCGCACAATAGGGCGACCAACACAACCAGCAGGCGATTGAGCATGTTCAGCACTCCTTGGAGGATTCAGCCAGCCGCTCAGTTCGTCGGCACCAGCCGCCGCAGTTCCTCGAACCAGGATCGAAAGTCACCGGCGCTCATACTGGGCTACCTTGCGATAAGTTATCGTGAAACGCCCAGGCGCGTGTTCCTCTTCTGCACCCAGGCATCGGCCTCGGGCGATCCCTCGGCCACAAGCGTGTTGTGCAGGGTGCCAAGCCCCGTGTACGAGCAGCTCTGCTGATCACCAGGCCGCATGCTCCGGCCCATTCCGCCATGGGAGCCGGGAGGGGTGCCGAGGGAGATCACCGTTCCCACCGGCACCGTGACCATGTTGGACAGATACGCGGCGTACTCGTACAGGCTGTGATATGCCCGGCTCGTGCTGCCATCCTGAAGATCGTGGAGAACGCCCTCGTTGTCGACAATGGACATCTTGACGTCCACGTTCGTCGGATCGACGAAGTCTTTTGGCACGATAAACGGGCCGAACGGCTTGAAGGAATCCCAGCCCTTCGAGGTGGTGCCCGTGTCCCTCCATGTGTCGGGCCGGCGCGACTGGCGATCGGAGATATCGTTGTTGAGGGCGAAGCCGAAGAAATAGTCCTCGGCGTCTTCCGGCGACACCCGCCACATGGGTCTGCCGATCACACCAGCGAGCTCACACTCGTACTCGTACCGCTGGCGAATGTCCGAGTGCCAGTTGATGACGGGGTCGCCATCACCGATCCAGACGGAATCGATGCTCGGAAGCAGGAAGAGCCTGGGGTTGACGGGACGCATGTCGCCGGCCGCGCGGGTCCACAGGCCGGGCATGTCCGGCGCGGGCGGTTCGACCTCCTGCGGTCCGTCTGACGCGATGACACCCGGATAGTTGCTGAAGCCGCCGAGGGCCAGACGGGGAAGAAACGGCCGCTCCACATCCACGGCGTCGTAGTCGTAGACATAATCGGGCCGGCCATTCCCGTCGAGCAGCTGACCGACCTGAGCGACGATCTGTCTGACGCGGCCGTTCACACCGGCTTCCCACTGATCCACGATCGTCAGCACGTCGCTGGTGGGAACCGTCTGGCCGGCCGCCGTGGCCGCGGCCGCGAGGTCGACAACCACGCCTCCTACGGCCTGAGGCTCCGTCGGGTATCGCATCACAAGGCCGACAAAGGTCCGATTCTCGTAGGTGAACATTCCGATCCCGAAACGCTCCCCGGCAGTCTGAGCCGAAGCTGTCGAAACCATCGCAGCCGCGCAAACCGCCACCATGGCAACAGCCGACAACACATTCTTCATATGGCCTCCCTCGCAGTGTCTTGAATCCGGTGGAAACGTAGAACGCGCGTCAGCATCCGGCGCTGTGGTCATGGCAGCTGGACTATAGGAAACATTAGCGGCCTCCCGTCAGAGGAACAACATCCTTCATTAGTTCGTTAAAGAGGGCCTGCTGCGAGGCCACGCAAATCATCTCGCGAATATCGAAGTCCGGGGAATTCATCCCCAGACGGAACGTGTCAAGCGGCACCCAGGGTTCGGTATACATCTTCGGGTCGGTAATGGTCACCGTAAGGTCGATGTTGAATTCGTCCACGCGATGAAAGATTTCTTCCACGGACAGTTCGTCGCTATGTGGCCGGCCCGTATTATCGATCCAGGTGCTTTCATCCAGCCCGATGGTCGTGACCACCAGCGTCGTAGGGTCCACCCACTCGCCAACCGAGTATCCGAACCACCGTGGCTCGGTAATTTCCGTGGGCAGTTCTCGCCCGTCCGTCCAGATGTTGCGCCATGTCCTGGTGTTTTGATACAGCATCAACACTTGTCTCGGGGTTTGAACGATCTGCACCCCCCTTAGGTTGAAAAGATTTATGCGCGGAAACCCAATCGGATCACAGATGTTAAAGGGATCATCGATCTCCGAAATCGGAGCTATGTTGACTCCGAATCCCGCCTTATGGGAATCCATCATTTCTTTTCCCAAAGCCGTATACGGCATCATGGCTTCATGCTCCGGATCCGAGGGCATGTCCCGCGGGCCGCTCGCAAAGACACCGTCCCTGTACCCTGGGACCGGCTCCCAAATTCCAGATAGATCATGGACGGGAGCGGGCCCCGGTTGCTTGCCGGAAGCCTCCAAGGACGTTTGCGGGCGGTTCCAACCGTCGACATGAATATTCTGATTTTCGCCAGTCGCAGTGGCAGGCGTGTCCGTCTGCTGCGCCGGAGGAGCGGTTTGAGCGCGTGTAACGGGCGAAAACGTCAGCGCGGCAAGAACAATTGTTGGACCGACAAAACGCTTTAGCATGCTCGCAATTCTTTTCATCGTGTAGACCCTTACACCATGACCTACCGCACTGTTGAATGCATCACATAGCCGTTGGCGAGTATGACCCGACGGATACGGCCGACGGGCAGAGTCTTGGATGTCGCAGACATCACAACCGTAACCTCGTCTCCGGGCGTGAACGTCTTCGCGGTGAAGCCAAAGTTGACGAGAGTGGACGGAGCATTGTTCTCGCAGACCCAATGTACGACGTTGCCGTTTTCATCCTCCACATCGACTCTCAGGAAGGAATGGGGATTCACCCAGAGCCACGCTGTTACGGTCCCCTCGATCGTGACTTCTTCACCGTCGTACGAGGCGTTGCCGTGATGCGCGAACAGCGGGATTGAAACGGCTAACAGGCCAACAGCCACGAGCAAACTCGACCGAAGCGTATTTCTCATGATAGCCCTCCCAAGCGTTTGGCCGGAGAATCATGAAACTCGCGCACTACCCTCCGGTAGCAATTCGACCAGGCGTTCTGAGACGTTATAAATGTGGATTGTTCGTTCCGCCCCACCGGTGTTGCGAAATATACATCCCCCTTCCCTCCGGACGCGAGTGATTTTTCGTGGGCCGCCTTCTCGGAACGCGGTGACCTTGTTCTCGGGTCCCGTCCCCACCCTGGCTGCTCCCCGACGTTCTTGTCAAGATTGCGTGATGGAGTCTTCGGGTTCTCCAGTCTCTCGGCGCTCGAAATCAATTCCCCCCGCGCCCACCGCGCCCGCCGCCGCCACCACGCCCGCCGCGGCCTTGCGGCTGTTCGGGCTGCTCGGCGCTGCAGAACCCGGCCGAGGCGCATCCATCGCGTCTAACAAGATCCCACTGGCGCCCGAAGCCGGCGCGCCTGGAGGACATTTTCAAGTCACCTGCCGCATCGTAATAGGTGATCTCTCCGCCTCTGAGCATGGCGTTGGTCTGGACTTCCGCCGCGATGTCCATATAGATACTGCGGCCAATCGCTTCCGTGATCGATCCGCCCACAACCACCGCACCATGATTGACCAGCAGCAGCGCCGGACTCGCACTCAACGTCCGGGCAACTAATACTACTTTGTCAGATTGACGAATTGCCGAGTGGATTCGAGAGCGATCACTTTTGAGGGCATTGTACAAATTCCGCGAGTTCGATACGCTGCCGTGCGGTGCTCGATCACACCGCGACCGCGTGGCTCCGTCGGTTGCTGGCCTGGCTGGAGCCGTTCGAGGCCGGCTTCGGGCGCGCCAGTCAACGCGGCGCGTTGCGGCGCTACGTCGCCGGGTTGCTCAACGACAGTTGCCGCAAGTCCATGGAGGCGATGTGGGCGCGGTTGAGCGACCCCGGGACCTATCAGGCGTTCCAGCACTTCATCACGCATGCGCCGTGGGACGCCGAGACGGTGTGGAAGCAGCTGCGGGCGCGGGTCCCGGAGCGGACCGGCGTGTTGATCCTCGACGGCACCAGTTTTCCCAAGCAAGGGACCGCGTCGGTCGGCGTGGCGCGGCAATACTGCGGGGCACGCGGGAAAATCGCGAACTGCCAAACGGCCGTCACGGTGGCCCTGTGGACGGGGACGCGCGCCTGGATGCTGGGCGCGCAGCTCTATCTGCCGGAGACGTGGCTCACCGCTGCCCAACGGACCCGCGCCCGCATTCCCGCCGGCGTGCGCTTTCAGCCCAAGTGGCAATTGGCCTTCACGCTGCTGCGACAAGTACGCGCCGCGGGCGTGACGGTGACCGCCGTGTTGGGGGATGCCGAGTTCGGCGACAACGCCACGCGGCGGCGAACGCTGCATCGGGCCAAACTGTCCTACGCGTTGGGGGTGTCGTCCGATCTCAAGGTCTTCCGTGGAACGCCGGCCCTCGAGACGCCGCCGCCGCCGACGGGCCGCGGCCGTCCGCGCACGCGGCACGGCCTACCGGTCGGTACACAGACCGTCGAAGCGCGGGCCTGGGCCGCCACGCAAGCGCCTCGCCAGTGGCGGCTCGTGTCGTGGCGCAACGGCACGCATCCCCCGTGGCGCGCCCGCTTCTGTGCCGTACGGGTCACGCCCGCCCACGACTGGCGCGAGGGCCGACGGCTCGCCCCCGAGGTGTGGTTGTTGTGTCAACGCGACCTCGGCGCAACGCCTGTCACCAAGTACTACTTGGTCGATCTGCCCGCCACCACCGCGCTGCGCGGCCTCGTGCGCCTCGCGCATCAGCGCTGGGCGATCGAGCAGCAATACCAGGAGCTCAAGGACGAGATTGGGCTCGACCACTTCGAAGGCCGCAGCCTGCCGGGCTGGCAACGTCACGTGGCGCTGACCGCCCTCGCCTACAGCTTTCTCCAGATGGAACGCCGCCGACGGGGACAGACACATCTCACGCTGCCGCGCGTCCGCGCCATCATCCAGGAAGTGCTGACCGCCCATTTCTTCATGACGCAACCGCACTACCTGAAGTGGATGCTCAAGCTCAAAGACGTCAAACTGCAAATCTGACAAAGTAGTACTAATTGGCCGCGCGCGGGGTTATCGATCAGGTTGGTCCTTTCCCAGCCGCCATCTCCCTCGACTGGTATGTCGCGATAGTCGAAACGCGGCGCGCCATACAACAGGAAGCGGGAGCTCTGGTTCGCGGGCATCAGTGGGATCGTCCCCATCCCGAAAGAGACCATGGCGGGTGAGTGATGGTGGATAACCGCGTTGACGTCAGGGCGCACCTTATAGATTTCAGCGTGAATCGACACTTCACCGTAGGTCCTGGCATTTGGGTCGACGGGGTTGGAGTCGAGATCCAGCTCGATGATATCGTCCGGGGTCACCAACCCCGTCGCCAGATTACGAGAAATCAGATAATGATTCGGATTCGCGGGATGCTTCATGCTTGCGTGTCCGAGCCCGTCCAGGATGCCTTTGTCAGTCAGAATGCGGTAGGCGAGGGCAAGATCTTCCAGTTGATAACGATCCACCGGGCCAGCGCTGGTGGGGTTCGTTTGTCCCCAGACGCCAGCTGCCCCCAGTAGGAGCACGATGGTTCCGCTCACAAGCCTCAGTTGGATCGCCTTTTTCATAGTGCCCTCCGCACCGAGCAGATGGTTTAGATATCGTCTCTTTCAAGAATTCTGACCGGGATTTCCTTTTCGGCCGGCCAGATGAGCACCTTTATACACCGACGATAGCCAACATTAGCGGGGTCCGAAGGCTTGCGGAAGACCGGTTACGCGACCCTGGCCCTGACCGCGGACAGCCCCACCCTCAATCGCCAGGTCGCCAAATATCTGCTGCGTTCACTAGTACCTCGTCGCAGTGAATTTGACCGGTTCACTTTCAGGCCTCCCCCTCTTGACCGTGGGCCCAGGCAATCGATCAAAACCACTGCGCCGGGGTACTAGCAGCCTGTGGTTAAAGGGCCGAAAGGGATCGACACGACTGATCCCGCGTACTACACTCCCGCATGGCCATGAGTCGACGTAAGGACCGGGCACGGACACCCGGATTGTGGATCGCGACGAACGCGTTGCCGGTTACGGGCGGGCATCCGTTCTATCAGCGGCTAAATCAGGTCCTGGACACGCACGCGTTCGACGCGTGCGTCGAGGCGCAGTGCGCCCCGTTCTACGCCGCGACGGTCGGCCGTCCCAGTCTGCTGCCGGGGACCTATTTCCGGCTGCTCTTGATCGGGTACTTCGAGGGCATCGATTCGGAGCGTGGGATCGCCTGGCGGACTGCCGACTCGCTGGCGCTGCGCGGCTTTCTCGGGTTGGGCCTCGATGAGGCGACACCCGAGCACTCGACGATCTCCCGGACGCGGCGGCTGATCGACCTCGAGACGCACCGGGCGGTCTTCACGTGGATCCTGCAGGTGCTGGCGACGGCCGATCGCGTGAAGGGCAAGACGATCGGGATCGATGCCACGACCCTCGAAGCCAATGCCGCCTTGCGGAGCATCGTGCGCCGCGACTCCGGCGAGACGTATCAGGAGTTCTTGACGCGGCTCGCACAGGCCTCGGGCATCGAGACGCCGACACGGGCGGACTTAGCGCGCCTTGATCGCAAGCGCCCGAAGAAGGGCTGCAATACCGACTGGCGGCATCCACACGACCCTGATGCGCGGATCACGAAAATGAAGGACGGGCGTACGCATCTGGCCCACAAGGCTGAGCACGCCGTCGACCTGGAGACTGGGGCGATCGTGGGCGTGACGGTGCAGGGCGCCGATCAGGGCGATACGACGACGATCGCGGAGACGGTCACCACGACGGCCGAAGAGCTCGAAGCCGTGGCGGTGGCGACCGACGGGCACACGGCGATCATCGACGAGGTCGTGGCCGACAAGGGATACCACAGTAATCAGACGCTGGTGGATCTCGCGACACTCGACCTGCGGACCTATATCGCGGAGCCCGATCGCGGCCGGCGCAACTGGACGCACCAGGCGGCGGCGCGCGACGCGGTGTACGCGAATCGTCGACGCATCCGGGGCGTGCGTGGGTTGGCCTTGTCGCGTCGACGGAGTGAGTATCTCGAACGACCGAATGCGCATCTCTCTGAAACCGGTGGGATGCGGCGCACGCATCTGCGAGGGCACACCAACATCCTGAAACGTTTACTCGTCCATATCGGCGGCTTCAATCTGGGCCTCTTGATGCGGTCGCTCGTCGGCGTCGGCACGCCGCGGAGCCTGCAGGGCCACCTGGCGACGATTGTGGCGCTCGTCATCGCGCTGTGGACGCGCGTGGAGCGCCGCTGGCGCGACCACCACACGCCATCCGACGATCAGGCGTCCGTTTTTACGCCGAATCATCGTTTCGAGCTGCTACCTGTTGGCGCGTCAGAAGGCGACCTTTAACCACGGGCTGCTAGATATAAGCTATAGATCTCGCAAGAAGACCGAAGTGGGAGAGAACATGTCAATACTACGAACTCTTGCATCCACCCTGGTTTTATCTGCTGTGGTCCCTCCGATGGCCGCAGCGCAGCACGGTATGCCGGGGGGGATTCCGATGAGCTTCTTCGTAACCAGTGAGCCGATTGGAGATGGCGGTAACCTGGGCGGACTGGAAGGAGCTGACGTGCACTGCCAGAGCTTGGCGACGGCCGTTGGTGCGGGAGACTTGACGTGGCGAGCCTACCTCAGTACGCAGACTCGGCCCGGCAAGCCGGCGATCAATGCGCGTGATCGTATTGGCGATGGGCCTTGGCACAACTATGACGGGGTAATGATCGCCAGCAGTGTTGCTCATCTGCATGGCGACACTCTAGAGCTAGCCCGAATGGGCAACAATCTGCATAAACAGACGGGGCTCACCGAGAAGGGGGCAATCGTGCCTGGCCTGTATGATTATCTCGATGCCAGGGACAACGATTGGGAATACGTCAAGACAACTCCTTATTCCAATCGTCACGAAGTGTTAACAGGCTCGCAGCCGGACGGCCGGGCATACCCTCCAGATCTCGATTACACCTGCGACAACTGGACAAGCAACGCAGATCCTGACGCTGAGCAGGCAGCAGCTGGACTTTCTGCTGCGCCTGGTAGGCCGAACGTGCAGATCGGTTTTCCTGACCGGGAAGGTGGCGGTAACGGCTCCTGGAATTCATCGCACGGTACGCGCGGCTGCAGCCAACCGGCTTTGCCAAGAACACACGGTATCGGTCAGTTTTATTGCTTCGCGGTGACCGGAGAAAACCGATGAAAAGGGTAGTAGTGCCAGTCGTTCTTTCTTCGCTCGTCCTTCTATCAGCCCCATACGCTGTGCAGGCTCAAGGTGTCGGCGTTCACGCTCCTCGACTTTTTATCCCGTCCGAACTGATGTCGTTCTTCGTTACCAGCGAGCCGATTGGGGATGGCGGTAACCTGGGTGGCTTGGAAGGAGCAGACGCACACTGCCAAAGGTTGGCTACGCTCGCCGGTGCGGGCCATCGTACGTGGCGAGCCTATCTCAGCACGCAGGCGCGACCTGGCCAGCCAGCCATCAACGCACGTGATCGAATCGGGGATGGTCCTTGGTTCCACGCCAGGGGCACTCTTCGCCGACCGATAAAGACGTCCGAGATCCACGGCGACACGCTCATCGAAGCACAGCGCGGCGCAAACATGTTCAAAGCATTTGCGCTCACAGAGAAAGGTGATGAAATAAACGGTGTTGGCGACCCAATGCCCAATCTGCACGACATGTTGACGGGTACTCAGCCAGACGGTCTGGCCTTTACTGGAAGTGAGGATCGTACCTGTAATAACTGGACCAGTAACGATGAAGGTGCTGCTCAAGTCGGTCATTCTGACCGCATTGGTCACGGTAACCAGTCATGGAACTCCTCCCATGCCACAACAGGTTGTAGCCAGGAGGACTTTGCTAGCTGGAACGGCGCCGGGTTGTTCTATTGTTTTGCGGTGGATTGATTTACTCCGATCCGTGTCGAGGAACTGCGGCGGCTGGTGCCGGTGAACTGATCCGGCTCACGCTGCGCGTAGCGTTCCCTCGAAATACAGCCGGGTGAGTCCCCGTGGGGACGCCAACTTACGTACGACGCCGGCGAGCAGCGGCTGCACCGTCCCTCCCGTAAACATGTATGGCAGTGTCCTCCAAGAGCTAGCAGCCCGTGGTTAAAGGTCGCCTTCTGACGCGCCAACAGGTAGCAGCTCGAAACGATGATTCGGCGTAAAAACGGACGCCTGATCGTCGGATGGCGTGTGGTGGTCGCGCCAGCGGCGCTCCACGCGCGTCCACAGCGCGATGACGAGCGCCACAATCGTCGCCAGGTGGCCCTGCAGGCTCCGCGGCGTGCCGACGCCGACGAGCGACCGCATCAAGAGGCCCAGATTGAAGCCGCCGATATGGACGAGTAAACGTTTCAGGATGTTGGTGTGCCCTCGCAGATGCGTGCGCCGCATCCCACCGGTTTCAGAGAGATGCGCATTCGGTCGTTCGAGATACTCACTCCGTCGACGCGACAAGGCCAACCTGACCTGCCGGCTTTCTTCGGACCAGTGATTACTGGAGAACAGCGCCAGTTGAAGTTCGTCGTGCGTCTCCGTGTTCTTCCTGGTCAGCGCGAGCCGGCATTGCCGACGAGCGCCCTCCGTCATCCGAGCCAGCCCTGAGCTGCGCCTTGAACTCGGCTGGCGTCAGATAGCCAAGGCTTGAGTGCGGCCGCACCTCGTTGTAGTGCTGTCGCCACTGCTCGATCCCGACCTTCGCGTCCATGCGGTTCCGAAACCACTGGAGGCTCAGGAACTCGTCGCGGAACTTCCCGTTGAACGATTCGTCGGTGGCATTCTGCCACGGCTTCCCCGGGTCGATCAGCGCCGTGTCAATGCCCGCGTCACCGAGCCAGCGCAAGATGGCGGTGGCCACGAACTCCGGTCCGTTGTCCAGGATATGTGAGAGATGACAGAAAGGGTGCCCTCACCCCCTCTCCGCATAGTCTCCGTGCAATCACCACAAAGCATGGAGGCACACATGAAACAGGATGAGAGGCACCACACCTCAGACGATATCTTCGTGGGTATCGATCTGGCGACCCGCCAGCACCAGGTCGTCGTCCTCGATGCGCAGGGCTGCCGTCTCACGAGCTTCAAAGTTCCCCACTCCCGAGCGGGGCTGCGCGAACTCGTGGAGCGCTGCACGTCCCGTCGAGTCCGCCGAGAAGGTCGGGTACACTTCGCGTTCGAGGCCACCGGGCACGTGTGGGAGGCGGTCGGCGCCTTCCTGGCGCAGCGCGCGCTTCGGTATTACGTGGTCAATCCGCTGGCGACGTTCCGGGTGCGCGAGGCCCGGCAGATGGGTCGAGACAAGCGAGATCTCACGGACGCGGAGCAGATCGCGCAGCTGCTTCGCACGGGAGTCGTCACCCAGTGCCAGCTCCTCCCCGCCAACTACATGCAGCTACGGCGGGCCTGGGGGGAATACCATCGCCTTCGCCGCGAGCGCGCACGACTCAAGACCCTGCTGGTGCATCAGCTCTACGGCGTCTTCCCGGAACTGGTCGGCGAGTGGCACACGGTCACGGCTCCGGGATGCCTCGCGGTGTTGAGGGCGGGCTTGCCTCCTCAACGAATTGCCGACCTGACGAAGCCCGATTTTATACGAGTCGTGCAGGCGCACCGGCGCGGACGGCGGATGTGGCGCTTCAAGATTGAGCAAGTCTGGGAAAAGGCTGGGGGGACGGTGGCGGCGCCCCATGGGCATCAGGCCGCCATGCGGGAAGTGACCCGGCTGGTGGAGCGCATCGACTTCGTCGGGGACCAGCTCGCGCAGGTCGCCGGCGAGCTCCAGACCTTCCTCGAAGCGTTCGACGAAGCCACGTATCTCGCCACGCTGCCGGGGATCGGGTGGATCACCATCGCCGGGCTGATCGCCGAGATTGGCCCGTTCGACAGATACCAGCATGGCCGGCAGTTGGTGAAGCTGGCCGGCCTGCAGCCCTCGAGACGGGAAAGCGGCCAGCACGCTGGACGGACGCCGATCACCAAGCGCGGGCGGGCCCAGCTGCGCGCCGTGGTCTACATGGCCACGCTGTCGTCCCTCCGCCATAACCCGCGCCTCAAAGCCCACTACGAGCGCCTCACGCAGCGAGTCACGCGTCCCTTGCCTCCGATGCAGGCGATCGGGGCCTGCATGACCAAACTGCTGCACTACGCGTTCGCCGTCGTCAAGAACCGCACGGCGTTCGATGCTGACCACGTGTGGAGGGACGAGTCGATCGCCGCGTAGAAACCTGAGGCTCCGGCTCCAACCGGAGAGGAGGCCATGCCCACCGTTGTCCTGAGCTCTTCGCGTCGAAGACAGCTCGACGTACTTCCGCCTGGCACCCTCCGCTCCTCGGGTATGAGTCCGGATGACGCACGATGGGCCGGCTCCACCGAGCCTGAGCCCGTATCTGTCCCTCGATTGGACGGCCCAACGGCGCCGAGAGCCTTGACAACTTGTTCATAGCACGCGGACCGCAGGTGCCGCGGGGCGCCGTGCACGCTGACCAGCTGGGCGAGCACCTCGATCACGCGCCCAGAGCGGATGCCGCCGGCCACGTCAATCGCCAGACATTCGCGGGTCCACTCGTCGACGATCGTCAGGCATTTGAGCGTCTGCCGATTCGCACAGGTGTCGAACACGAAGTCGTACGCCCACACGTGGTTCCGGGCGGTCGGCGGCAGCGGCCGGGGCCGTCCCGTGGCCACCCGGCGCCGGGGGCGCCGCCGCGGGACCTGCAACCCCGCCTGGCGCCAGAGCCGATGCGTGCGATCGGGGCTCATCACGTGCCCCTCTCGTCTCAGGAAGATCCGGATCCGGCGATACCCATAGCGGGGATACTGGGCCGCCAAGCGGCGCATCGCGGTCAGAGCGGGGGCATCCCGCACCGCCAGCCGCGACTGATAGCCCAAGGTCGACCGCGCCACCGAGAGTACGGCGCACGCGCGGCGGTCGGACAGACCGCGTGATCGGGTATACGCGACCTGCTGCCGGCGCACGCGTGCGCCTACCATTTTTTTCGCGTGATCTCCTTGAGGACGTCGATCTCCAGGTCCCGGTCCGCCACCATCTTCTTCAGGCGGCCGTTCTCCTGCTCGAGCTGGCGCAAGCGCTTGACGTCGGACGGTTCCAAGCTGCCAAAGTGCTTCCGCCAGCTGTAGATCGTCTGGCCGCTGACACCGTGCTTCTTCGCCACGTCCGGGACCGGTTTCGTGTCGGCCTCCCGGAGGATCGTGACCATCTGTTCTTCGGTGAATCGGGTCTTCTTCATGGCTCCCTCACTTTCCGAGGGCGCCATTCTCTCAAGCGTCAGCTGGTCCGAAAAATGGCAGACAGGTCAGCGCAGCCGAATCATCAGGGGACTGTCTCCATGTTGAGCTCCTCGTAGACCGCGTTCGCTTCGGGCGACGAGAGAAAGTCCAGCAGCGCCTGGGCTCCGGCGGGATCTGTCGCGTGAATGCCAATCATGCCGACGATGGGTGCAGGCGTCGACACATCCCGGGGCAGGGCCCCTACCCGGTCCACGCCGGGGACCAGCGTATCGTTAAAAAACGGGCCCAGGTTGATCTCAGCTTCACCTTCTGCGACAAGCCGCTGCGCATTCGGGCCGCCTGTGCCGAGCACCGTTTTCCCGCGGAGTTCTTCAACGAGGCCGAGCCGCTGCACCGTCGCCCAGGCGTTTAGTCCGATCGTGTGACTCGGGCCGGGGTCTACATACGCGACGGACCTGGCGTTGAGCAACGCCTCCTTCACCGCTTCGAAGGTGGAAATATCGGGCTTGGCCGCGCCCTGCCGCACGGTGACCGACAGCTTGAGGCCCGCGAGTGTCTTCACGCTGCTGATCACAACCTGGCCAGAGGCGAGCACGTCCCCGATAGGTCCAGTCATGATCGCTGCATCAAAGATGTCGCCGCTCGCCACCCGCTCCTTGCTGGCAGGTCGGGCCGTGTCAACGTCCGTGAGACAACCGGTTTCAGAGTTTACTGAAGCGCCTCCACGCGCTCGGTCAGGCAAAGGGCCGGGCCGCCGAGAAGCGGTTGCGGTCTGCGTATGACCCCATGCTGGGGGTCAGCCGGGGTCACGATCGTCGTTCCTGGGGCATCCTCGCCTGGCACTTTCGCCGGCGGATTGATCCACACGGCCGTGGGCAAGGTTTCGCCGCGCGGCGGCCCCTGCACGAAGCGCTCGGGATGGGCGGCGTAGGCCGCGAGGCGCGTGTGGTGACGGACCTCAAGGATCGTGGCCGCGCGCCCATAGTGGACGTCGGCGGGCGTGAGATAGCTCAGGCCACTGTGGTGATGCGCGTCGTTGTACCACGCGAAGAGATCGTGGCCGATCGCGCGCGCGTGTTCGATGGAACCGAAGCGGTCCGGAAAGTCCGGGCGGTATTTGACCGTCCGGAATTGGGCTTCGGAAAAGGGATTGTCGTTGCTCACCCGAGGCCGCGAGTGGCTCGCCTCGATGCCGAGGTCGGAGAACAAGAGCGCGACGAGCTTGCTGCGCATCGGCGCGCCGCGGTCCGCGTGGATCGTGAGTTGCTGCGGACCGATGTGTTGCTTGCGGCACGTCGCCTCGATCAGGCGCTGGGCCAGGTGGGCGTTCTCGTGCGCGGCGACCATCCAGCCCACGACGTAGCGACTGAAGAGATCCAGGATCACATACAGCGAGTCAGACAGGTAGGGGATCGGCCCTTTCAGCTTAGTGATATCCCACGACCAGATCTGATTCGGGGCCGTCGCCACGAGCTCCGGTTTCGCGTACGCCGGATGCCGCGCCTGGGCGCGCCGCTCCCGGACTTCCTCCGCGGCGTCGAGAATGCGATACATCGTGCGCGTGGAGCAGAGATACGTCTGTTCCTCGAGCAGCGTGGCCTGCACTTCGGCGGGCGACTGATCGACGAACCGCTCGCTGTGCAACACGTCGAGCACCGCCTGGCGTTCGGCGGGCCCGAGCGCGCGCGACGAGGCCGCGCGTGGGGTCGGCGTCGACGACCGGGCGGGCTGTCGACGCCGATAGAGGGTCGCGCGCGCGAGGCCGACACTCTGACAGAGGGCCGCGGTGGCGCCCGTCGTGGTCACCGCCTCGATGGCGATCATCAGTCGGGCTCGTCGGTGTCGAGGGGTTTCAGGGGGATCCCCAGGATCTCGGCAACTTTTTTTGGAGCGTGATGATCGTCTCGGCCCGCTGCAGCTTCCGCTGCAGCCGACGGTTCTCGGCTTCGAGCTGTTTCACGCGCGGGTCACCCGGCCTCGGCTTGGGTCCTCGCCGGCGTCCGCGCATGTCCTGCCAGGCGCCCTGCTCGCGCTGCCGACGCCAGTTGGTGAGCAAGGACGAGTACAACCCCTCGCGACGCAACAGGGCGCCCAGCTCGCCGGGCTTTTTGCAGGCGTCGGCTTGCGTGAGGATGCGGAGCCGATACTCCGCGGGAAAGCGCCGACGCTGGGCCTTCGCCGGCACTTCAGGATCGGGATCGGTCGCGCGTGACGTGACCGAGGGGCCGAAGGCTGCGGTCGCCCTCCGGGCTCCCTCCGCCTCCGCCCCCTCGGCTACGTCCATCTCTACGGCTGCTGGCATGCGAGTCATCCATCGAACCCTCCCCGCCCCTACACTCATCTCACCGGGGAGGTTGTCTCACGGATTATTGGCACAGGGGGGGTCCGCGCGCCCACGTGAGGTTGACCTTGTACCCGGTCTTGCTTTCAAACTGGGGAATCAGCTCGTTCAACGCTGGCCGGGACAGAGTCCACGCCAGGACCGAGATCTCCTTTTGGTTCTGCGCGCTCGACGAGCTGCCGAGCACAAGTAATGGCCGCGACAACTGACAGAATTCGTCTTTTCATGGCTGCTCAACTCCATCGCCCTTTGAAATCGAAGATGGGGCATCTGAAGATCGCAGTGTAATGCAAGCCGCAGCCAATCATGCCAGCAACGTGTGCGGCCTCTGGGTCTGGCGGAAAGACCTTGTCGCGTGTGTCGCCGCGATTCAGCCTACGGAACGGGAGTGCCATCCTCCCGGGTCACGCGGCTGGCTCCAACCGATACGTCGACGCCATTCACTCCTTCAGCCGTGGCTGGATGGCCTTCGATGATCACGGTCTCGCCAAACTCGAACGTTTCGGGGGCATAGCCTCGGCTTCGCAAGGCGGTTGCGGCGGACGGGCCGAAATAGACGTCCCATTCCGCAGTCTGACCATTCTCGTCGGTGACTTCCAGAACCAGAATGGGATGCGGGTTGACGAAGTTCCATGTCTTGACGACGCCCTTCACCTCGACAGTCCGGCTCTCGTCGAACAGACCGGCCGCTCCGTGATGCGCCACAGCCGAAGGGGTCGGCGCCATCACAACGGTTCCGATCACCGCAAGGGTAACGAATCTGATTCTCATCGCTCTCTCCCGATATGGGATCGCTCGCTAATTCCTACGGTCGACCGGTGGATCCTCGGGATACTTCGAGGGAACCAACTTCAGGTTGCGCCGGGCCGCTTCGGGATTGCAACCCCAGGGAAGCGACAGTGCCTGGTCGCTCAGCCGCCACTCCATGACGTATCCGATTGGCTCTAGAAGAAAGATCGGATCTTCAATCGCCAAGTCCATTTTCAAGCTGTCACCTTCACGCGAATAGCGCTCGATCAGGCGCTTCTGCGTCGACGAAGGCGCCATGATGACGTCACCCGCGATTCCCGTCGGATCGAACGCGAACTTCGTCGTCTCGACGACCAACTCGTTCCCCTCGTAACGACCCGTCGAGTACCCATGGGAGAAGAACGCGCCGACGCCGGGGTCCGGATGCCCATTGCCCTCGAGCCAGATCGTACGCACGACGTCGTCTTTCTCATACGTGAACGTCAACCGGTCCGACAGCTGTTCCACCTGGAACGCGTACGGATCGCCGAACATCGTCGGTAGCGACGTGGGCGCGCAATCGTATTTTGGAACGGCCAGTTCGTCGAACGCCTCGGAAAACGCCTTGGCCCGGGCCGTCAGCAGCTCGGCTGAGGCTTCACGGCTCATCTCGGGACAGACAACGGAACTCCCCGACATGCACATTCGGCCTGTAAAGATTCCGGCCAGATCGGGAGTTCCGAACCGAGCCTGCTGGGACCGGGCAAACAGGCCGATCGTGAAGGAGCTGGTGGCGAGCAAGATGGCGACGGTGATGAATCTTCGCTGCTTCATGGCGGGGTCGCTTCTCACGAACAACAAGGCCTCGCCAGATAGTAAGAGCCTGTAAGGAAATAACTGCTTGTACTGTTGATCGGCGAGTAGTACGCTGCGCCCGTGGAGGTGGCCACCCTGCGGGCAAAGCATGCAGCGCTGGCGCCCGTGCTCACGGAGCGATCGCGCCGGGTGTGGGCGGCGACTGAGGCCCAGGCGATCGGTTATGGCGGCACGGCGCTGGTCGCCCGAGCCACGGGTATCGCGACATCGACCATCCAGCGCGGTTTGCGTGAATTGACGGCGGACGAGCCGCTCGCGGGCGGCCGGACGCGAAGGGCGGGCGGCGGCCGCAAGCGCGCGATCGATCTCGACGCGACGCTGCTGCGCGATTTGGATGCGTTGGTTGAGCCGACCGCCCCCGGCGATCCCGACTCGCCGCTGCGGTGGACGTGCCAGAGCGCACGGACGTTGGCGGTGGCGCTCGACGGTCTGGGCCACCGCGTCAGCCACACGGTGGTCGCCGAGTTGTTGCACGGACTGGGCTACAGCCTGCAGGGCAACGCCAAGACTCGTGAGGGCCGCCAGCATGTCGATCGGGACGCGCAGTTTCGGTACATCGCCCGGCGCGTGCGACGCGCGCAACGGCAACAGCAGCCGACGATTTCGGTGGACACCAAGAAGAAGGAGCTGGTCGGCGCGTTCAAGAACGCGGGCCGCACCTGGCGCCCGGCGAAGACGCCGCAGCGGGTACAGGTCCACGACTTCGTGATCCCGGCCACCGCCACCACGGGCGGGAAGGCCATTCCGTATGGCATCTACGATCTGCATCGCAACGAAGGCTGGGTGCGTGTCGGGATCGATCACGACACCGCGAGCTTCGCGGTACGGTCGATCCAGCGTTGGTGGCAGCACATGGGTCGCCCGGCGTATCGACAAGCCCAGTCGCTGTTGATCACGGCGGATGCAGGCGGGAGCAACGGGGCGCGCCTCCGGTTGTGGAAGTGGGAACTGCCGCGTCTGGCCAATCGGACGGGCTTGGTGATCACGGTCTGTCACTTTCCGCCGGGTACGAGCAAGTGGAACAAGATCGAGCATCGGGTGTTCTCGCACATCGCGATGAATTGGCGCGGCACCCCACTCGTCGACTTGGCCACGATCGTGAGCCTCATTGGCTCGACGCACAGTCGGTCCGGACTCCGCGTTCGGTCGGAACTCGACCGCGGCCCATACCCGGGTGGCCTCACCGTCACCGATGCGCAGCTGGCGACGGTACGCCTCGAGCGGCATCGCTTTCACGGCGACTGGAACTACACGATCCATCCCGCTGCTCCGAGAACACAAAAGTCAGTAATTGTCTGACAAGCCCTAAGCTAGCGATTCGCGATCCCGAATCGTCAGTGTTCCAGTAGCTCCTGATCCTTCTTCTTCTGGAGCTCGTCGATCAGCTTGACGTGAGCGTCGGTCACTTTCTGAACCTGGTCCAGGCCCTTCCGCTCGTCGTCCTCCGAGATCTGGTGTTCCTTGAGGAGCTTCTTGAGGCGCTCGTTCGCATCGCGCCTGACCTGCCGCACGGCGTTGCGCCCTTCTTCGGCCTGCTTGTGGACGTGGCGTGACAGCTCCTTCCGACGATCGTCCGTGAGCGACGGAATCGGAATCCGAACCACCTTGCCGTCGTTGGCGGGGTTCAGCCCCAGATCACCAGAACCGATCGCCTTCTCGATGGCTTTCAGCAACGACGGGTCGAACGGTTGCGCGAGGATCATCGCCGGTTCAGGCACCGACAGCGTCGCCACCTGGTTGATCGGTACCCTCGATCCATATGCTTCGACCTGGACGCCGTCAAGGAGGGCGACCGTGGCGCGGCCCGTCCGAACGCCGGCCATGTCTCGCCGGACGCGGTCGATCGCGCCGTCCATACGGATCTTGGTCTCTGAAAACATGCCCTTCAAATCATCGAATTCCATCGTTGCACCTAGCCCCCGACCGTCGTTCCCACGGCCTCGCCGAGCACGGCGCGCCGGATACTGCCTGGCTCGATGAGGCTAAAGACGACGATCGGCAAATTATTGTCCATGCAGAGCGAGATAGCGGTCGTGTCCATGACCTTGAGCTGTTTTTCGAGCACCTGCTGGTAGGAGATCGAGGCGTACTTCGTCGCATCCGAGTCCAGCATCGGATCGGCGGTGTACACGCCGTCGACCTTCGTGCCCTTGAGGATGACTTCGGCCTTGATCTCCATGGCGCGGAGCGCTGCGGCCGTGTCCGTGGTGAAGTACGGATTGCCGGTGCCGGCAGCGAAAATCACGACGCGGCCCTTTTCGAGGTGGCGGATGGCGCGGCGGCGGATGAACGGCTCGGCGACCGCGCGCATCTCGATGGCGGTCACGACGCGCGTCAGCACGTCCTGCCGCTCCAGCGCGTCCTGCAGTGCTAGCCCGTTGATGACCGTTGCCAGCATGCCCATGTAATCGGCAGTGGCACGGTCCATGCCCCGCACGCTAGCCGCGAGGCCGCGGAAGATATTGCCGCCGCCGATGACGATGGCCGTCTGGACGCCCAGCCCCTGAATCTCGCCGACATCATGTGCGATCCGCGTGGTCACAGCCGGATCGACCCCGAACTGCTGGGATCCCATCAGCGCCTCGCCGGACAGTTTCAGGAGGACGCGTTTGTAAATGGGGCTTGGGGAGGCGCGATCAGGCATCGGCACGCGATTATAGCGGTTCGGACACCCTAGTCGTGTCCCTCGCCAACCAGATAGCGCGTGAAACGGCCGACCGTAATGTTTTCCCCCGTCTTGGCGGACGTCTCCGCGACGAGCTGGGCCATAGTGACGTTGGGGTCGCGCACCGAAGGCTGGTCGAGGAGCACGAACTGCGAATAGAAGCTGCCCAGCTTGCCCTCGATGATCTTATCGAGCACGTTCGCCGGTTTCCCGGATCCTTCCATCTGGGCGCGGTAGATGCTCTTTTCCTTCTCGATCGCTTCGGGCGGCACGTCCTCCCGTCGGACCCACTTCGGATCCGCGGCGGCTACATGCATGGCCACCTCCTTGACGAGGTTCCGGAAGGTGTCGGTGCGCGCCACGAAGTCGGACTCGCAGTTCACTTCGATCAGGACGCCTATCCGCCCGCCCATGTGGATGTAGCTCCCGATGACTCCCTGCGCCGTGGTGCGTCCAGCCCGCTTGGCCGCCTGGGCCAGTCCTCGCTTGCGGAGGAGCGTCACCGCTTCCTCCATGTTCCCGCCGGCCTCTGAGAGTGCTGCCTTGCACTCCATCATGCCCGCGCCCGTCTTGTCGCGGAGCTGCTTCACCTGACCTGCACTGATCGTTGCCATGTTCGTCGTTACTCCGTTTCAACCACGAAGCGCACGAAGGTCGCGAAAAACGTTCGTGTCCTTCGTGGTTCCGTACAGAAAAATCGCCGGCCCTGCGTGCCGGGGCCGGCGCGGTCACTGCGGCGTCCCGGCCGGCTAGGCGCCGGCGGGGGTGACTTCGGCGCTGCGTTGCGGCCGCGTGGCTCGCGTGAGCCGAGCGGCGGCATCCGCCGCGGCCGCTTCCTCGGCCTGCGCGCTGGCCTCTTCCGCAATCCTGGATTCACGCAGGCCGCGCCCGCTCATCACGGCGTCCGCGGCCGTGGATGCGAACAACCGGATTGCGCGCAGCGCGTCGTCATTACCGGGAATCACGTAATCGACCTCGTCCGGATCACAGTTGGTGTCCACGACGCCGATCACCGGAATCTTGAGCTTGCGCGCTTCATCGACGGCAATCTTTTCTTTGCGGGTATCGACCACGAAAATCGCGTCAGGAAGCCTGGACATGTTCCGGATACCTTCCAGGTTCTTCAGGAGTTTCCGCTTTTCCTTTTCGTTCCGCGCAATCTCCTTCTTGGAAAGGGTGTCGTACCGGCCGTCGGTGACCATCGCTTCAAGGTCGCGAAGGCGGCCCAGACTGCGCTGAATGGTGGTGAAGTTGGTGAGGAGACCGCCAAGCCAGCGCTGGTTGATGTAAAACATGCCGCAGCGCAGCGCTTCTTCCGAAATGACGTCCTGGGCCTGCCGTTTGGTGCCCACGAAAAGGACCGTCCTGCCATCCGCCGCCAGGTTCGCGAGGAACTCCTCGGCGTCGCGGAATTTTTTCACCGTCTTGTTCAGGTCGATGATGTAGATGCCGTTCCGTTCTCCAAAGATGAATTCCTTCATCTTTGGGTTCCATCGCTTCGTCTGGTGGCCGAAGTGCACTCCGGCTTCCAGTAGATCCTTCACCGCAATCCCGGGCAAGCGTCCTCCCTCTAATCTCTAGCGTTTGCTGAACTGGAACCGTTTGCGGGCGCCAGCCAGACCGTATTTCTTGCGTTCCTTGATGCGCGAATCCGACGTCAGCAGCCCGTCCTTCTTCAACTGCCGGCGTAGTTCCGCGTTGGACGCCACCAGGGCTCGGGCAATACCCAGTCGCATGGCGCCAGCCTGCCCGTTGACTCCGCCACCGGCCACCGTCGCCAGGATATCGAACTTCTCGCCCGTCTCCGTCAGTGTGAGCGGCCGGCGTACCTGCATCCGCAAGGCGTCAGTCGGAAAGAACTGCGCGAACTCTCGACGGTTGACGGTGATGTTGCCATTGCCAGGGCGAAGGAATACGCGGGCGGCGGAAGTCTTGCGGCGTCCTGTTGCGTAGTATTCGATACTATCCAAATTACGCGACCTCGATCCTGGTGGGTTGCTGGGCGACGTGCGGATGATCCGGTCCGGCGTATACCTTCAGCTTCCGGTACATCGCGTTTCCCATCTTGGTCTTCGGCAGCATCCCGCGAATCGCCTGTTCGACCATGCGGATCGGCTGCCGCTGCCGGACCACCTTGGCCCGCTCCTCACGCAGGCCGCCTTCGTACCCGCTGTGCCGCCGGTACAGCTTCTGGTCGTCCTTGCGCCCGGTCAGCTTGACCTTGGCCGCGTTCACGACGACGACATGATCCCCCATGTCGATGAAGGGGGTGTACACTGCCTTGTGCTTGCCCTGCAGCAATTTGGCCGCCCGGGTCGCCACGCGGCCGAGCACCTGGTCACCCGCGTCGATGACATGCCACCGGCTGTCCGCGCTCTTGGCGTTTGCCACGAATGTACGCATGAGTGGGGGAATCCCTCGCGGACGGGTCCCGACCGGGCGACTTCCCGACCTGTTTTGAGAAGACCTATGACCGCAAACCCTAATGCTACCGATGGTTGTGGCTACTGTCAAGCTGCCGAAGGGCCTCTTTTCGCCTCCCGTGTTGTTCGGGCCCCTACGGCCGATAAACAGATTCTGAGTGGGTATTCTAGGCCGATCCGGGTTCGAGCTCTTACGTAAATGGTAAAGGGCGACGTACCGGGCGGGCCTTTTCTCTGCGAGGGTTTCCGTGTTTGGCAAATCGAGGGCTGTTGTTGGTCTTGACATCGGATCGAGCGCGGTCAAGGCCGTCGAACTGAGGGCCGCTGGGAAAGGGTTCCGCGTGGCGGCCTTCGGCATGGAGCCCGTGCCGCCGGACTCGATCGTGGACGGCGCGATCATCGACTCGAGCGCGGTCGCGGACGCCATCCGCCGTGTGTTCGACAGTAACAAGGCCTTCAAAGCGAAGGATGTCTGCGCATCGCTGTCGGGCAATGCTGTGATCGTCAAGAAGATCACGTTGCCGGTCATGACGAAGTCCGAGCTCGACGAATCGATCTCCTGGGAGGCGGAGCAGTACATCCCGTTTGAAATCCACGACGTGAGCCTCGATTATCAGATTCTGGACCCCGGTACGGGGCCCGAGTCTCGTGGCACCATGGAGGTGCTGCTCGTGGCCGCCAAGAAGGAAAAGATCGGGGACTACACTGGGGTCATCACGTTGGCGGGCCGGACGCCAGTGATCGTCGACGTCGACGCGTTCGCGTTGCAGAACGCCTACGAGGCTAACTACGGCCTCGAGCCTGGAGAGGTGATCGTCCTCCTGAACGCCGGGGCGAGCGCGATCGACGTCAACATCTTGCAGGGTGACGAGTCGGTCTTTACCCGCGACATCTCGATGGGCGGTAATGCCTACACCGAAGCGGTGCAGAAGGACCTGGACCTGTCGTTTGACGCCGCCGAAGAGTTGAAGAAGGGCACACCTGTCGACGGGGCGACGTTCGAAGAGGCGCTGCCGGTGCTCCGTGCGGTCACGGAGAATGTGCTTCTCGAGGTCCAGAAGACCTTCGATTTCTTTGCCGCGACGTCATCCGATCAGATCAACCGGATCGTGCTGAGCGGCGGTGCCTCGCGCGTCGACGGTTTCCGCGAGATGCTGCAGGAACGGTTCGACACGCCGGTAGAGGATTTCGATCCCTTCCGTACCGTCACGTGGGACGCAAAGACGCTTGACGCCGATCCCATTGAGGTGGGATCCTCGGCGGCTGTGGCAGTCGGGCTCGCGCTCAGGCGGGTGGGCGACCGATGATTCGCATCAACCTCCTCGGCGGCGAGCAGCCGAAAGCAAGGGTGCCGATCACGTTCGACATCGGCCAGGTGGTCACAGTCGTCTGCAGTGTCGTGATGGTTACGACGCTGCTCGGCGTTGGCTGGTGGTACTGGTCGCTCCGCGGGGAATCGTTACAGGTCGACGAGGAGCTGGCGGCCGGGCGTCAGGAGGCGACGCGTCTACAGCCTCTGCTCGTCGAGGTGGAGCAGTTCGAGGAGCAGCGCGCGCGGATCCAGGAACGTGTTGCTCTCATCGAGCGGCTCCGAAGCGGGCAAAGCATCCCGGTGCAGATCCTGGATCACGTGAGTCGTAGCCTCCCCGACACGCTGTGGTTGACGTTGATGCAACAGGAAGACGACGAAATTACGATCGCCGGTCGCAGCACGACGCTTATCGCCCTGTCGGACTTCGTGGGCAACCTCGCCGGCAGCGAGCTGCTCCTGAGGCCGATCGAGATCGTGAACAGCCAGGTCGAGCCGGCGGCGGGAATCGGCGAGCAGGCCACTCCGGATTTGATTCAGTTCACGGTGAGGGCCCGAATCAATATCCCTCTAGAGGCCGCCGAGTCGGCCGGCGCTGGAGCCCCGGGAGCGGCGCCCTAGAGCCGGCCCAGAGATTTGCCGGACAAGTAAGAATGGACATGAACCTCAGTCTCAACAAGCTGCCGTGGTGGGGACAGGTCGCCGCCGTTGTAGGGGTGTCGGCCCTGGGCACTGGCGCCTTCTGGTACACGTACGCGGTGCCGGTGGAAGAAAGCCTCGCGACTCGCAGGGCCGAGCTGGCGATGGTGAGAGGCGAAATCGATCGCGGGCTGGCCACCGCGCGCCGGTTGCCCGAGTTCCGCCGGGAAGTCGCCGACCTGGAGGTCCAGCTCGATGCGCTTCGCGCCGTCCTGCCGGACGAGCGCGATGTGGCCGATCTGCTGCGCCGCGTACAGACGACCGCGACAGAGTCCGATCTGACGATTCTCGGGTTCACGCCGCAGGCAGTCGCCACACGCGAGTTACATGCCGAATGGCCCATCGGGTTGCGACTCGAAGGCACGTACCACGACCTTGGGGCGTTCCTAGAGCGAATCAGCAAGTTCCCGCGCATCATCAACGTCAGCGGCATCACCATTGGCGCGAATGAAGACGCCGCAGCCACAGGCACGATCACGGCGCAGTGCATCGCCACGACGTTCGTCCTGCTGGAGCCGCAGGCGCCTTCTGCGGAACCCGCCGATCAGGGATGACGACGATGTGGCGCGTCACCCTGTCGCTCGTCGCCGTCGTTCTCGCGTCGACCTCATTGTGGGCGCGGCCGGCGTCGCAGTCTCTTCCAATGAGACATGAGCCTGAAGGGGGGATTGTTTCCAACGACACATGAGCCTGAAGGGGAGCTGGGTCGTGGATCATCGGAGGATGATCGTGACGCTCCACACCGACCGGCTACGGACCTTGCAGCACGTTCGGGAGTTCCTTGAGGGCAACCAGGAGGTCGACCTGGTCGTGGCGACTCGAGCTGCGGCCTATGGGTTCATCGAGCAGACCCTGGGCCGGTTCGACTATGTCCACCAAGGGAAGGCTGAGAAGGGTCTGCTCCGATGTTTTCTGGCCAAGGTGACCGGGCTGTCGCGCGCCCAACTCACCCGGTTGTTGGCCCAGCATCGGGTCACCGGGAGCATCGCCGACCGCCGCGGGGCGCCCCGACGGCCGTTCCCCCGCCGCTACACGAGCATCGACATCGGGCTTCTCGCCGAGCTCGACCGGCTCCACGGCACCTTGTCCGGGCCGGCCACGCGCAAGCTCTGTGCGCGCGCCTACCATCGCTTTGGCGACCGCCGGTTCGAACGCCTGGCCGGCATCTCCAACGGCCACCTCTACAACCTGCGGCACTCGACCACGTATCAACGGCGCCGCGGAACCACCTCCACCCGGACGCGCCCAGTCCAGGTCGCCATTGGCGAGCGCCGTCGGCCGACGCCGTTCGGGCGCCCCGGCTATGTCCGGGTCGATTCCGTCCACCAAGCCGATCTGGATGACCTGAAAGGCCTGTACCACGTGAACTTGGTGGACGAGGTCACCCAGTTCCAGTTCATCGGCTCGGTCGAGCACCTCCATGCCGCGTGCCTGGCGCCGGTCCTCAGCGCCCTGCTCCGAGCCTTCCCCTTCACCCTCCACGGCTTTCACTCCGACAACGGCTCGGAATACGTCAACCGCACCGTCGCCGCGCTGCTCGAAGCCCTCCACATCGACGAGTTCACCAAGTCCCGAGCCCGACACACCAACGACAGCGCCCTCGTCGAGAGCAAGAACGGCTCGGTCGTCCGCAAGCACCTCGGCTACGGCCACATCCCCAGCCGCCACGCCCAACGCGTCAACGACTTCACCCAGAACGTCCTCTCGCCCTATCTCAACTTCCACCGGCCCTGCTTCTTCCCCTCCGAGACCGTCGACGCCAAGGGCCGCCGCCGCAAGCGCTACCGCGACGCCGACATCATGACGCCCTATGAGAAGCTCAAGTCGCTCCCCGAGGCCGCCGTCTACCTCACCCCGGGGACCACCTTCCAACAGCTCGACGCCGTCGCCTTCGCCCTGAGCGACAATGATGCCGCGCGCGCCCTGCACGAGGCACGCGCACGGCTATTCCGGTCTATTGACCCGGCTGCCTGACATGTCCGGCTCATCGATCCGCTTCAGGCTCATTTCTGGATTGGAAAGGACTTCGCCGCAGGCGACTCCGGCGAGCGAGGAGCCGCCCGCGCCGGAGTCTTTGGCGCCTGCGACAGACGCGGCGGGCCAGCCGGCGGTCACGGAGTTGCCGGGGTTTGTCTACGACCCGGAGGGCCGGCGCGATCCGTTCGTGAGCCTGGTGGGTCGGGGCGTCGGGCTAGGCGGCCTGTCCATCGGAGGGCTTCCGGTCGGACTGCCGGGTCTTGGAGTCGCTGAAGTCACGCTGCGGGGGACGTTGCGGAGCCGCGACGGCTTCGTGGCGATGCTCCAGGGCATAGATCAGCAGACGTATATCGTTCGCGAGGGCGACGAACTTCTCGACGGCGTGGTGTACTCGATTTCGCAGGATGACATGGTGATTCTGCAGCAGGTGAGCGACCCTCTTTCGCTCGACAGCCAGCGCGAGGTGCGTAAGCTTCTTCGACAGGCCGAGGCCAATTAATGGAACGTCGCATGTATCGATACGCGATTTTGCTGGTGCTCTGCGCGGCCATGACGGTGGGCGCGAGAGCCTCACTCGCGGCCGGCGGCGCCCGGGCGGACCTGGCGACGCTCAGGAATATTGCGTCGCGGGTCGACGGCCGGGCGGGCGTGATCTCCATTGAGGCATCCGACCCGGTGCCGTACATCGCGTCGTATCCCGATCCACGCCTTTTCGTCATCGAACTGCGTGACATCGACTCGCTCGGTTTCGCCGACAACTTCGAGCCGGACCCACGGCACCCGTTCGTCGCGGTGCAGGTGGAGCCCGGCCAGGCCGTCGACGGCGCCCGGGTGGCGCGGGTCCGGATACAGCTTGCGCAGCCGATGCGCCCACGCGTCCGCAGTTCGCGCAACGTCATCTATGTCGAGGCCGACCGCCTAGATGGCCCTGCGGGCGGCGCAGGAGCGATTGTCGCTGCAGGCCCGTCGAGCGCGATTCACGATGTGCGCGTCGCACGACGCGGGACGGCCACGGCCGTCACGCTCTACGGGACAGAACGCCTGGTGGCCTCCGGCGTGGAAGAGTCGACGGAAGGGCCTCCGCGTCTCGTGATCGATCTGCCTAATGCGACGTCGGCGTTGCCGGGCGCGGTGCCGGTTGGCGCTGGCCCGGTGGAGGCGGTGCACCTCGGGCTGAGCGCCGATTCGCCTCTCGTCACGCGCGTCGTCATGGACCTGACCCGGAAGGCCCCGTATCGGCTCGAGACGTCCGCGGACGGGAACAACCTGACCGTGGTCTTCGACGAAGCGCCTTCGCCTGGTCCCTCGGCTTCGCTCGGTCAAGGGGCGGCATCGCCGCTTCAGGCCCCCGTGCTGCAAGTTACGGCGGTGCCACAGGCCCAGGCGCCTCCGCAGCCGGCCCCACCGGCGCCACAGCCGGCCGCCCCGCAGCAGCAACCGGGCGCACAAGAGCCGGCCGCCGCGGCCCCGCCGCGATTCACCGGCTTTCCGATCAGTCTCGACTTTCAGGGTGCCGATCTGCGCGCGGTCCTCCGAACGTTTGCGGAGATCAGCAGTCTGAACGTCGTGATCGACGGGACGATTCAAGGGACGGTCGATGTGGCCCTCCGCGACGTGCCATGGGACCAGGCGCTCGACATCATCCTTCGCTCGAACGGGCTTGGTTATGTGATTGAAGGCACGATCGTGCGGATTGCCCCGCTCTCGGTACTGGCTGACGAGGAAGCGCAGCAGCAGCGGCTCGCCGAGGCCCAGGCGCTGGCCGGCGAACTCCTGACTATCACGCGGACCTTGAGCTATGCCCGCGCCGAACAGGTGCAGCCTCTGCTCACGGCCACCGTACTGTCGCAGCGCGGGTCGATTACCAACGACGTCCGCACGAATACGCTCATCATCACGGATCTAGCAGAGCGTCTGGAGCGCGCGACCGAACTCATCGCGACGTTGGATCGGCCGGAGCCACAGGTCGAAATCGAAGCGCGCATCGTCCAGACGACGCGCGATTTCGCGCGGGAGTTGGGCGTTCGGTGGGGTTTCAGCGGCCGCGCCGCCTCGGATCTGGGGAACACGCTGCCGCTGACGTTTCCGAACCAGGTGGTCGTAGGCGGCGCCACGGGCGGTACGCAGGGCGCCGGCGCCGACGCCGTCGGCACCGCCGTGGACCTGGCCGTGTCGCCCGCGAGCTCGGCAATTGGCCTGGCCCTCGGCGCGGTCAATGGAGCCTTCAACCTCGACGTTGCGTTGTCAGCCCTCGAGGGTACCGGCGAGGGGCGGATTCTCTCGACGCCCCGCGTGACGACGCAGAACAACATCGAGGCGGAGATTACGCAGGGCATTCAGATTCCCATTCAGACCGTCGCCAACAACACGGTCACCGTGACGTTCCAGGATGCGGCGCTCACGCTGCTCGTGACGCCGCAGATCACCGCGGCCAACACCTTCATTATGCGGATCACGGTGGAGAACGCCGCTCCCGACTTCACTCGATCGATCAACAACATTCCCCCGATCGACACGCAGCGGGCCGTCACGCAATTGCTCGTCAATGACGGGGAGACGACGGTCATCGGCGGCATCTATGTGAGCAACGAACAGGCTCAGCAGGACCGGACTCCTGGTTTGTCCCGGATTCCACTACTGGGATGGTTGTTCCAGCGGAACCAGATCTTGGACCAGACCCGCGAGCTGCTGATCTTCATTACGCCACGCATCATCAGGCTGGAGTCATGACTGTGAGACCGAAGTTGTTCAGGCGAAGTGGCGCGGCGGCGGTGCTCGTCGCGGCCGTGCTGTCGTCCGGGTGCGGTGAGTTCGCGAGCCAGAGTCAGTCGCCGTCACAGCTCGTGATCGTCAGTATCCTGACGGGAGGAGGCGAGGACGGCGTGCCGACTCTCTTCGCGAGTGGTCCGTTGCTATCGGATGTAGGAGATATCAACCTCGGTCAGGCCCAGTTCGATGACTTCGGTCAGGCCACCCTGCGCGTGTTGCTCAAGGACCCTGGTCCCTCCGGCACGCCGACGGCGCCGAGCAATCTCAACGACGTGACGATTACCCGTTACACGGTCGCGTACAAGCGATTTGGCGGAACGGAGGGGCAGAACGTCCCGGGCGTCGACGTCCCCCAACCGATCGACGGGGCGGTGACCTTCACGGTTCGCGTCGACGAAACCGCCACGGCGGTGATCGAACTCGTGCGCCATGTGGCGAAGATTGAAGCGCCGCTTGCCGCTCTCGCGACTGGTAACGACGTCCTGACGATGATTGCCGAGGTGACGTTCCACGGCCGGGACCAGGCCGGCAATGGGCTCTCGGCGACGGGAACCGTTCAGATCAACTTCGCGAATTTCAACTAGATGAGAGCCATGTTCATGAAATGTCGCGCCGGTCGTCTGGTCGCACTCGTTCTCGGCGTTCTGGCCGTCAGCATCGGGGCAGGCTGCTCGGTCGACGATGCTGGCATTCCGGGGCTGACGTCGCCCTCCGGGCTCAGCACGGCCGTGACGCTGACAGCAGTTCCCGACAGCCTGCCGCGCGATGGCAGCGCGCAGTCGATCGTAACCGTAACCGTGCGGAACGCCTCGAACGCTCCGGTGGGCGGGCAGCGCCTGACCGTCGCCGCCAGTATCGGCACCGTGTCACAAGGTGAGATCGTGACCGATGGCAACGGCCACGCGACATTTGCATTCACAGCTCCCTCGTCGTCAGCGGTCGCGGTCGGGAATGTTGCGCGCATCCAGGTCGTCCCCGTCAGCAGCGGCGGCGACGCCGCAACCGCGCGTTTCGTCACGATTGCGTTGACCGGACTCTCGAACACCTCGGTTCCGTCTCCCTCCTTTACAGTGACGCCGGCCGCTCCGGAAAAGAGCGTCCCCGTGAGATTCGACGCCTCGGCGACGGCAGACGAGGGCGGCGCGTGCCTCGACGCCTGTACCTACAGCTGGGCCTTCGGCGACGGGTTGACCGGCACCGGACGAATCACCAGCCACACCTTCGCATCGCCGGGAACCTACACGGTCACGCTGACGGTCACCGACGGTGCCGGTAGCAGCGCTTCGTCGGCGACCGCCGTCGCGGTGTCCAACGTCGCGGCGCCGACGGTCACGCTTGCGGTGGTGCCGGATCCCCCACTCGCCGATCAGCCGGCGACGTTCACTGCGACAGCGACGCCCGCGACCGGTCATGGGATCAGCACCTACTTCTGGGCCTTTGGCGATGGCAGCACGCAGACGACCAATGGCCCGACGACGACGAAGACCTACTCGGAGGTCGGCACCTACGTCGTCACGGTCACGGTGACGGACGACCTCGGTCAGACCGCCTCTGTGTCTAAGAGCTTCACCATCGTGAGCAGCGGCGTGACGGCCAGCTTTACCTCATCGCCGACCACTCCGACGACGGCCGACACGGTGCGGTTCAATGGCGTCGAGTCGACAGCGCCCGCGGGCGCCACGATCACGGCCTGGGCGTGGGATTTTGGCGACGGTAACACCGCCACGGGGGTGACCGCCTCACGCCTGTTTGCAGCCGCGGGCACGTATGTGGTCCGCCTGACGGTTACTGACAGCACAGGACGGACCGGAACCACGACGAATAACGTCGTGGTCACGGCCCCGTAGCTTGCTGCATCCGTCCGACTAGCGTGCGCCTCCCGACGTCCGGCCAACTAGCTGCGCGACAGGCGCACCTCCGTCAGTGTCTCGGCACGCTGAGCCTCGATACGCTCATCGTCACCAGCGCCGCGAACATCCGCTATTTCAGCAATCACACCGGCTCCTCGGGAGTGCTGGTCGTGACGCCGGACGGCGTCCATCTGCTCGTGGATTTCCGGTACCGCGAAGCCGTGCGGATGCTGCAGCAGTCGCCGTCTGCATGCCCGGGCCTCGTCGTGCAGGATGTCCCGGCCAGCTATGACGATGCCTTGCTCGATTGCCTGAGCGATGTCGGCGCCTCGATAGTGGGGTTCGAGGCAACCCATGTGTCAGTTGCCAGGCACGAATGGTGGCGGCGGACGGCCGAGACGCGACGCCTCGACGTCGCCTTCCGGCCGACCGAAAAGACGGTTGAAGAGGCGCGATTGATTAAAGATCCGTTCGAGATCGAGACGCTCCGCGATGCCGCTGCACGGCTGACGTCGGTGGCGGCGTCCGGATTCGAGGCGGCGCGGGCCGGGGAAAGTGAACGAGCGGTTGCTGGGGTGCTCGAGTCCGCGATCCGTCACGCGGGTTACGAACGCCCGGCGTTTGACACCATCGTGGCGTCCGGACCGCATGCCGCGCTTCCGCACCATCACGTGGGCGATCGCATCCTCGCCGAAGGCGACCTCGTCGTGCTGGACTTTGGCGGCGTGTTGGACGGATACTGCTGCGACTTGACCCGTACTGTGTCGATCGGGCCGCCGTCCTCCGAGGCCCGCCGGCTGTACACCGCCGTGTACGACGCCCAACAGGCCGCCATCGCCGCCATCCGTCCAGGCGTGGAGTCGTCCGTCGTGGACGGGGCGGCGCGCAGCGTCCTGGAGAGGCGGGGACTGGGCGAAGCGTTCGGCCACGGCACCGGCCACGGCCTCGGGCTCGATATCCACGAGCAGCCCCGTATTACGAGGGCCCGGGCCGATGTGGCCTCTGTGCCGCTCGTGCCAGGCATGGTCTTCACGGTCGAGCCCGGCGCGTACGTCCCGGGCTTCGGCGGTGTGCGCATCGAGGACGATGTGCTGGTGACGGAGACAGGGTGCGAGGTGCTCACCACGGTGTCACGCGAACTGCGCACGCTGTAGACGACAGGCTGTTTGAATGATGGATTTCGACGAGATTACGAGGATCCTCGAGATGATGCGGGAGCACGAGCTCAGCGAGTTCGAGCTCGAGCGTGATAATTTCAAGCTCCGCATCCAGAAACATAGCGGTGGTCACTGGGTGGCCGCGACGCCGCACCCCCACCCCCACGGCACGGCAGAGCCGCCGCCCGCGCCGGGCGGAGCCGCGGTGGGCGCCGCCGGAGCGTCCGTGCTGGCCCCCGTGGATGAGGAAATGGATCTGGCGGTGGTGAAGTCGCCGATCGTCGGCACCTTCTATCACGCCGCCGAGCCCGGCGCGAAGCCGTTTGCGGCGGTCGGGGACCTGGTCCGAAAAGGTCAGGTGCTCTGCATTATCGAGGCGATGAAGCTCATGAATGAGATCAACGCCGAGATCGAGGGTGAACTCATCAAGGTCTATGTTGAGAACGGGCACGCCGTGCAGTACGGTGAGCGTCTGTTTGCCATCAAGCCGCTCTGATGTTTAAGAAGATTTTGATCGCGAACCGGGGGGAGATCGCGCTGCGCGTGATCGTCGCGTGCCGCGAGCTCGGCATCAGGACAGTGGCTGTCTACTCGGAGGCCGACGAGCATTCGCTGCACGTCCGGTTTGCGGATGAGGATGTCTGTATCGGGCCGCCCAGGAGCACCGACAGTTATCTGAGCGTCCCCGCCATCATCAGCGCCGCCGAGATTACCGGCGCCGACGCCATCCATCCCGGCTATGGTTTCCTCTCCGAAAGCGCCTATCTGGCCGAAGTGTGTGAGGCCTGCCACATCCGCTTTATCGGTCCAGACCAGACGGTGATCAAGTTGATGGGCGACAAGGCCCGCGCGAAGCGGGCGATGAAGAAGGCCGGGGTACCCATGTTGCCGGGGAGCGATGGACCGGTGGAGAACGAGGAGAAGGCGGTCGCCTGCGCCAGGGATATCGGCTACCCGGTCATCATCAAGGCGGTCGCGGGCGGCGGCGGCCGCGGCATGCGTGTCGTGCGGAACCCGGCCGAGATGGGAAACGCCCTGCGCACCGCGCAGCGGGAGGCCGAGGCCGCCTTCGGTGTTGGCGACGTGTACGTGGAGAAGTATCTGGACAACCCGCGACATATCGAATTCCAGGTCCTCGGCGACCATCATGGCAACCTGGTGCACTTGGGCGAGCGCGAGTGCTCGATCCAACGGCGGCATCAGAAGCTCCTCGAGGAATCGCCCTCGCTCGGGTTGACCGACAAAGTCCGCCGCAAGATGGGGCACCTTGTCGTCGACGCCGCCAAGGCCGTTCAGTACACGAACGCCGGCACGTTTGAGTTCCTGATGGACGGGAGTGGGAAGTTCTACTTCATGGAGGTCAATACGCGCCTCCAGGTGGAGCACCCCGTCACGGAAATGGTGACAGGCGTCGACATCGTCAAGGAACAGATCCGGATTGCGGCCGGTGAGCGCCTGTCGTTCAAGCAGAGCGAGGTGACGTTTACCGGCCACTCGATCGAGTGTCGGATCAACGCCGAGGATCCCGACACGTTCACCCCGTCGCCTGGCGTCATCCATGCCTTCAGCGTTCCCGGGGGACCGGGCGTGCGGGTAGACACGTTCGCCCACTCGGAGTGCACCGTTTCTCCTTATTACGACTCGATGATCGCGAAGATCATCACGCACGGCCGCGATAGGCAGGAAGCGATTGCGCGCATGCGCCGTACTCTCGAGATGACGGTCGTCGACGGCATCAAGACGACCGTGCCGTTGCACCTCAAGATCCTGGCGGAGGCCGACTTCGTTGAGGGGCGGCTGGGTACCGGCTTCATGGAGCGGTTCGCGCCGAAGGCCAAGCCTGGAACGCTGGCCGAAGCCGTCTGATTCCGTCCCTCCACGCCATTCTTGACGTCGAGGCGGCGGCGGCCGCGAACTGGGACAGCGCTGATCTGGCACGGGCCTTCCTCGATGGCGGGGCGCCGCTCATCCAGTTTCGCGCCAAGCACCTGCCCTCCGCGCCGTTCCTTGCCCTCTGCGACGCCCTGGTCCGTGCAGCCGAGCCGTACCGCGCCAGCCTCGTCGTCAACGACCGCGCCGACCTGGCGCTGATGTCCGGCGCGGCGGGCGTGCACATTGGCCAGGACGACCTGGCGCCCCTCGCGGTCCGCCAGATCCTGGGCCCCGGCGCCATCGTCGGGTACTCGACGCATACCACTGCGCAGATTGAAGCCGCTTCAACCGAGCCGGTCACTTACATTGCCATCGGGCCCGTGTTCGGCACCACGACCAAGGCCACCGGGTACGAGCCTGTCGGGTTGGATCTGGTGTCGGGCGCGGTGCGCGTGTCGCGAGGCCTGCCCGTGGTGGCTATCGGGGGCATCACGCTCGAGACGGCGCCCGCCGTCATCGAGGCCGGCGCCTCGTCGATCGCGGTGATTGCAGACCTTCTGGTTACCGGCGATCCCGCAAGGCGCGTACGGGCGTTCCTCGACGCGCTCGCCTGACCGAAGGGCTCGTTTCCGTCCGGGTCCTTACCTGAACGTTTGAAGTTCTCCGGCCTTGAAACTGCCCCAGTACTGGTCGAGCGCCGCGCGCACCTTGCCGTGCAGCAGATACACGCCCACAAGATTGGGCAGCGCCATGCCCAGGATCATCAGGTCGCCGAAATCAAGAACGTTCGTAGACGTGATGATCGAGCCGAGGAAGACGAACAGGAGGAACAGCGCCTTGTAGTACTTCGACGAGGCGTCTCCGAACAACCACACCGAGCACCGCTCGCCATAGTACGACCAGGAGATCATCGTCGAAAACGCGAACAGGAAGACCGAACACGACAGGACGTACGGGAACCAGGCGATCTGTTCGCTGAACGCGCGCGACGTGAGTGCGGCGCCCCGCGCGCCGGTGATCAGATCCGCATAGGCGGGGTTGTTGTAGGCGCCTGTAATGTTGATCACGAGCGCCGTCATCGTGCAGATGACGACGGTGTCGATAAACGGCTCGAGCAGTGCCACGATGCCCTCGCGCACCGGGTATTTCGTCTTCGCCGCCGCGTGCGCGATGGAAGCGGAGCCGGCACCTGCCTCATTGGAGAACGCGGCGCGCTGAAACCCGGTAATCAGTGCGCCCACGAATCCCCCGTACGCCGCATCCGGGGTAAAGGCCTGCGTGAAGATTGCCGCCAGCGCTCCCGGCACCTGCCCGATGTTCATCAACACCACGGCCAGCGCCGCCATCATGTAGATCGTCGCCATCAGCGGGACGACCTTGTCGGCCACATTGGCGATGCGTCGGATTCCGCCCACGATCACGATCCCGACGAGGACGGTCATGATCAGGCCGTAGGCCCAGGGCACCGAGGCGAACCAGGGAACCGTCTCCTGAATCGCGTTCATCGACTGGTTCACCTGGAAGCTGTTGCCGCCGCCGATGGAGCCTCCGATACAGAGCAGCGCGAAGAGCACGGCAAGGAACCGGCCGGTGCCTGGCAGTCCCCGCTCGGCGAACCCCTTGGAGAGGTATTGCACCGGCCCGCCGAGCACGTGTCCGTCGTGGCGGACCTCGCGATACATCTGGCCGAGCGTGCACTCGGTGAACTTGGTCGTCATGCCGATGAGTCCGGCGACGATCATCCAGAACGTCGCGCCTGGCCCGCCGATCGTGATGGCGATGGCGACCCCCGCGATGTTGCCCAGGCCGACGGTGGCCGAGAGCGCGGTGCTCAGCGCCTCGAAGTGCGACACGTCGCCCGGCTCGTTCGGGTTGGTGTATCTCCCTGTCACGACGTGCGCGGCGTGTCTGAAGGCGCGGATGTTGATGAATCCCATTCGCAGCGTCAGGTAGATGCCGGCGATGACCAGCCAGAGAACGATGAACGGCAGCCGCTGCGCGTCATTCCAGAAGATCAAATCGAAGAAGAACACCGTGGCGATCCAGCCATTGACGACGCCCATCGCCCGGTCGGCCCCGTCCATGAATCCGGTGGGCCGCGGCGGCTCGGGTGTCGACTGCTGGAGGGCCAGGTAGGCGGGAGCTGACCCGCGGAGCAGCGCGGGGGGCGAGACCGAGGATGCGGCAGACCGGGAGGCCACCGCCTCCTGCGGGACGGTGTCATGGCGTGGCGTGAACGCAGCGGCCGCGCCGGTGGCGGCGAGCACGCAGAGCACGAGCGCTGCGCGGGTAGTCGTGCTGACGCGAGCTAGCATTGGTCCCTAACCCTCCGGTGCATATCGGCAGAAGCGCCGATGGGCCACTGGAGAATCCGGTAACCGGCACCAAAAGTCAACGCTTCCGGCGCTCGGGCGCGCACGAGTGATGTAATCTGATCAGGATGCGGCGTCGGGAGAGGCACTGGGAGAAGCACTGCGAGATGCTGGCCGGATGACGGCTCGAGTGCTCGATGGCCGGGCGCTTGCCGGCCGAATACGAGAGGAGATCACGCCGCAGGTCGCAGAGTTTGCCAGGCGATACGGCCGTCCGCCAGGGCTCGCGATCGTTCTCGTCGGACAGAACCCCGCCTCCGAGGTCTACGTCCGGGGCAAATTGAAAGCAGGCTCAGAGGTCGGTTTCCGCGCCGATCTCGAGCGGCTCCCGGAAAGTGCGGCGGTCGAGGACCTGCTGGGGCTCGTCGAGCGGCTGAACGGCAGCGCCGTGCACGACGGCATCCTGGTGCAGGCGCCGCTGCCGAAAGCCCTTGCTGGGGACGCCGCGACGCGCGTGTTCGACGCCATTGCGCCGGAGAAGGACGTCGACGGGTTTACGCCTGGCAACGTGGGTCGACTCGTCCAGGGCCGCCCCACGTTCGCGCCGTGTACGCCGCTGGGGATCATCGAACTCCTGACGCGCGAGGCGATTCCCATTGCCGGGCGCCGAGCCTGCGTCATCGGACGCAGCGAGATCGTGGGAAAGCCCCTAGCCCAGCTCCTGCTACAGCGCGACGCGACCGTCACGGTCTGTCACTCGAAGACCCCGGATCTCGCCGCGGTATGCAGGGAGGCGGACATCCTTGTCGCCGCGACCGGCAGGGCAGGGCTCGTCACGAAGGACTTCGTGAAGCCGGGTGCAACCGTTGTGGACGTGGGGATGAACACCATCACCGACGTTGCTGTTGCGATGACATTGTTTCAGGAAGGGCACCCGCGACTGGCGCGCTTCCGTGAGCGCGGCACACTGCTTGTGGGCGACGTGCATCCCGAAGTCGCGGACGTGGCCGGCGCGCTCACCCCGGTCCCAGGGGGCGTCGGCCCGCTGACGATCGCCATGCTCATGATGAATACGCTGCGGGCCGCACACGCGCGCGTCGCGGCAGCCGGAGGCCGTTAGCCAGGTCTCCGGATGAGGGAGTAGGCAGGGATGGGGGATGTGGAACGCGCCGGTATCCGCCGCGTCGCCCTGACGGGCGGCATTGCCACCGGTAAGAGTCACGTCCGAGCGCGCTTCGAGGCCTTCGGCGTTCCCACCATCGACTCCGATGTGCTGGCGCACGAAGCGGTAGCACCCAGCACGACCGGCCTGGCTGCCGTAGTCAATCGCTTCGGCCGGGACGTACTTCGTTCGGACGGCACCTTGGATCGGGAAAGGCTCGCGAAGATCGTATTTGCCGACCCCGATGCGCGCAGGGCGCTCGAGGCGATCATTCACCCCGAAGTCCGCCGCGCGACTGACGGGTGGTTCGCGGCGCTCGACGCAGACCGGCATCCATACGCCATCGCTGACATTCCGCTGCTGTACGAAGTGGGCCGGGATCGCGATTTCGACGACGTCATCGTCGTCGCGTGCGGTCCGGATACGCAGCTGCGCCGCTTAGTGGAGCGCGACGACATGTCGGACGGAGAGGCGCGTCAGCGCCTCTCCGCCCAGCTGCCCATCGATCAGAAGGTCCGCAGCGCCGACTACGTGATTTGGACTGACCGCGCGTTCGAGGACACGGATCGGCAGGTACGCGCGGTGTTCGATCGGCTGACTGACGTTCGCAGTAGAGCAGGGCAGCGCAACGCTCCCCCGAGCACTCGACGATCTCGCGGACGCGGCGCCTAATCGATCTGGAGACGCACGGCGCGGTGTTTACGTGGATCCCGCAGTGTGCCCTGGGGGTCCCGTCTCGAGTTCCCGGAGTACGCTGAGGAGGTACTGCCCGTAGCCATTCTGCATGAACGGCTTCGCGAGCTCCATCAGCGCATCCGCGTTGATCCACTTCTTGCGGAAGGCTATTTCCTCAGGACACGCGATCTTGAGTCCCTGCCGATTCTCGACGGTCTGGACGAACTGACTCGCCTCAATCAGGCTCTCATGGGTGCCGGTGTCCAGCCAGGCGAAGCCTCTGCCCATCACCTCGACAGAGAGCGCGCGCTCATTCAGATATATCCGATTGAGATCGGTGATCTCCAGTTCACCACGCGGAGAACGCTTGAGACTCTTCGCGTAGTCCACCGCGTGCTGATCGTAAAAATACAGTCCCGTGACGGCGTAGTTCGATCTGGGCTTCTGGGGCTTTTCTTCGATGCTGACGACGCGGCCATGCTGATCGAACTCGGCAACTCCGTAGCGCTCGGGATCGCTCACGCGATAGGCGAATATGGTGGCCCCAGCAGTCCGGGCTGTGGCCGACGCCAGCCGCTTGGGCAGGTCATGTCCGTAAAAGATGTTGTCGCCCAGGACCAATGCTGACGGCTGGTTTCCAACGAACGAGTCTCCGATGACAAAGGCTTCCGCGAGTCCTCCTGGTGAGGGCTGCACACGATAGCTGAGATCGATCCCCCACTGGGAGCCGTCTTTCAACAGTTCTTCGAACAGGGGGACGTCACGGGGTGTGGAGATGATGAGGATCTCGCGGATGTCGGCCAGCATGAGGGTCGACAGCGGATAATAGATCATCGGTTTGTCGAAGACCGGCAGCAGTTGCTTGGACACTGCAAGGGTTGCTGGATGGAGCCGTGTTCCGGCTCCCCCAGCCAGAATGATGCCCTTGCGTGTCATGTCTCCACCTTCCAAACCGTTCTCGCACCGCCCGTGCCACTGTGCCTACCGGAAACCTCGTCCCCAGTATGTGCTATCTGGAATTGTTGAGGATATCGCCGCGGCCTGCTAGCCTCACGGGCCATGCGAACCGTCTGCTTCGTGCTGCTCTAAGCGTTGGGGTCGAGGGGCGCATACTGCGGTCCGAAGGTTCGACACCACGGCCGCATCGATTCGTCCCGCGGCTTCAAGTTGAAAATTGACAGCGCCTCCGTCAGGCGTGCAGCGCCCCCACGCGCCGGACCAGCGCCTCCGCCCAATCGTGGCTGTGTTCCGACGGCGGTGTCCAGTCGCGCGCCCAGCCCAACCACTGGACGGCGATGTAGATGTGGGCGCAGGCGAGGGCATGATCGAAGGCGGGCCGGGTCCACTCGCCGTCGCTCTGCACGAGCGCCTCCTTTACATACGCATCGACGATGCGATCCGGCTCGTCATTCGACCATGCGCCCGCCGTCAGCGCCGCCAGGTCGATGATCCCCGGACCGTCGGCCGCCATTTCCCAGTCAACCGGACAGACGCGGACCGGCGTGTCGCCGTCATCGACAAGAACGTTCGAGACATAGAACTCGCCGTGCAAAAGGGTGTGAGGCCACGACGCCAGAGTCTCGACCACCTCCTCCCAATAGGTATCGAGAGTGGTCAATGCCTCGGTCGCCAGCGCGTCGTGACGCTCCGCCGCGAACAGCCGCGCGCGGTCGAACCAGGTCTGCATCAACGTTCTGTCGATGGTCAGGAGATGGCGACTGGCCGCACCGGTGCGCCAACGGCTGTCGTGTGCAAAGCGTGCATGGAAATCGGCCAGCCACACGGCCGCACGCTGCCAGGTGGCGAGCTCGCCCACTTGCCACAGTGGGACGCCAGGGACCGCCTCCATGCAGAGCCAGTAGCGTCCCGCTGCTTCGTCGGCGACAGCCACGTAGCATCGAGCCGTGCCGACGTCGGCGTCAGCAAGGATTGACCGGTAGACCTCGATCTCCCGGCGGGGATCGTACATCGCGCGCGGCTTGACCTCTTGGGCGTCGGGTACCAGGGAGGCCCAGTTCAGGTCCTTGAACTTCAACTCGAACTGCCGCCCGTCCTCGAGCACCACGGTCAGATCCTCCAGCGCGAAGCTCCTGCGATAGAGCGAGGCTCTCCGCGAGAGCGACGTGATCGCCCCGGGCGGCTGCAGCACGGCATCCAGGCCCTCCTGCAGGACGGCGTGAAACCGGTCGGTCGTCGGTACGACCGCCAACTGGGATTCACGCACGCGCGCACCCTCCGATTTGTTCGATCAATCGCGTGAGCACTGCGCTCGAATCGAAGTAGTCGACGGCGAGCTCGCGCGCCGCCAGGGCATGGCGCTCGTAGTCCGCGTTGATTGTCTCGATGCCGTCGAGAATCTGGTCGATTGAATCGAAGCGGAAGAGACCATTCCCCGTCGGCAAGAAAGCACCGAACCCAGTGTCCTGTGCGAGGACGGGTCGGCCCGACGCCAGGTAACAGACGCTCCGGTCGCTGAACCACCCGCAGCGGGAGACGACGTAGCCGCTCTTGGCGATCCCGAACTCGGCCTTCGACCGCTGAATGAAGGCTTGGTAGTCCCACGGCGTCGCCGCAACGTCTGCCGGGTTGCATAGAACCCACCCGTTGTCGTGAAGCGCCTGCAAATCAGTTATCTCATCAGGATGTATCGCCAGTGCGAGCAGAAACCGCTCCGGCGTCAGGGTCGGCAGCGGGTAATACGGCCGCAGCGAGTGCGCCTTCTGACCGTAGAACACGCCGCCGTGCTCCACCGATCCGTAGCCGCGCCAGTGACCGACGGTGGTCAGCGGATCGTGCCTCGCGCCTTGCGTCACCGGCCACTCCGACAAGACCACCGGCTGCCGGGTCGTGATCCAGTCACGCCCGCACTCGGGCACGTCGCACCCCGGCTGTCCAATCGCCTGCCCGATCGTCACGAAATGGGTGTGAGCGTCGAAGCGCATATCAATTCCATCGACCGCATGCCACAGCTGGTTGAATGCCGGGTCGAGGTCGAGATATACGCGGCGTTCGATCGCGCCGAGGAGCGTGTCGTCCGTGAGCAGACCTGAGATGTTGATGAGCAGATCGGCTTCCGCTGCGATCTGGCGAAGCCTCGCGTACGTGCAGCCGTGGATCTCCTGGCTGCCAGCGACCAGCAGTGCGGCGCCCTGTTCGGACAGGCCGTAATGCTCGACGACGGCGTCAAAGTAGCGGGTATTTGTCGACTCGGTGAGCGACGCGCCGTCCGGCTCCAGCGCGTCACGGGACACCGGCTCGACGAACGACACCGCATGGCCCAACGCGCGCAGGCCAATCAGATACTGCAGCACGGCCCACGTCGCGCCTCCCTGATGCGGGTCGGCGGCGATCATACCGCTCACGAGAACCCTTAGTCGGTCCATGCTGAGTCACAGTAATCCTAGCGGCAACCGCGGCCAGCGCCTGTCCCAACCCGTCGCGCCGGTAAGATCTGGAAACGTGGCTAACCAGCTTACCGCAAACGGCCGGGCACAGCTTCGCCTGCGTCGCCAGCCGAAGCCGGCATTCATCATGAAGTGACTCTAGAGGTGAGTCAGGCGTGGCGGCCGCTGTTAGTCCAACACTGTCGCCCCGCCCTCGGGACTCGTGGTCGCGGTCCCGCGATCCCCCGAAACAGTGTAACGCACCCACACTTGTGTCGAACAGTCGGTTTCGTGAACCTCCGCTTCATGTCCATGACGACGAAGCGGACACAGCGGCATGAGAGGGTGGGGCGGGTCACTGCTCGCGCTTGCACTCGGAATCACGATCATCGATACTGAATCTTGGTGAGGTCGCGGGAGGCTTGGCTGAACGCTGACCCCGTCCCAGGTGGCTTCGCGCGACGTCCACTTTCTCTCATGGCATCTTCCCACCCATACATCGGCGAGCGCGGACCGTTCCAGAAAACGAACCGCTCAGCCTTTCTGGACTTCTTGCGCGCAAAGTACGAGATGTACGCCGGTGCCGTCCAAGTTGGATCGTACCCGTACTTCCTGACGATTGAGCCGAGTGACATCTGCCAGCTCCGATGCCCGACCTGCGCGACCGGGGTCGAGAACGAGGCCAGAAGAGAGAAGACCGGCCCCCTCCTCAGCTTCCGGCGCAACCGGACGAAGCTGGCGCCCGCCTTCTTCGATCGGCTGCTCGACGAGACGGGGGAATACCTCTTCTTGATCCTCTTCTACAACTTCGGGGAGCCGCTGCTGAACCCGGAGCTGCCTCGGCTGATTCGCAGGGCGAAGGCCCAGAACATCGAGACCGACATCAACACCAATCTGTCCTTGAGGCTTTCCGATCAGCAGATCGAGGAGCTGCTCGCATCGGGCGTGGACTACATCTGCGCATCGATCGACGGCTTCTCCCAGGAAACCTATCAGGTCCATCGCGTCTGGGGTGACTTCGAGCTCGTCAAGAGCACCCTCGAACGCCTGGTAAGAGCGCGAGACCGAATGGGGCTGAACACGAGCATCAGCTACAACATGCTTGTCTTCAGCTTCAACGAACACGAGGTTCAAGAACCGGGTCGGTGCCCAGATACACGAGCCGGTTGGTCGCGTAGTGTTCGGGCAACGGGACAGTGCCGCCGTGCAGGTTGAAGATCAGGCCGGCGGAACGATATAGGTCCCGGAGCTGGCTCTCACTCAACCCATAGCACCGTCCGTCGTCATGCAGCGCGTGAAACGCCCAGTGGTCATCCTCCACATTGAACTGCCGCATCGTGTCGCTGATGAACGTTGACGCCAGCGCCGAGCTGTCGTCATGCTCGGCGGTCATCAACATGGACGGCGTGCGCGCATGGGCCGAGACGTAGTACACGTCATACCCCAGCCGTTTGAGCCCGACCAGATACTGCATCGTGATAAACACGATACCGGCGACAGGCATCTTGCTCATCGTGCCGAGCACCACGATCTTGGTCCGTTGTGAAATCTGCATCCTCAACTAGTACCTCGTCGCAGTGAATTTGACCGGTTCACTTTCAGGCCTCCCCCTCTTGACCGTGGGCCCAGGCAATCGATCAAAACCACTGCGCCGGGGTACTAGTTGGCTTCAACGGTCGCAGCGCGTCGCGGATCCGCTGGCGAACCTGCCCGCTCTGCAGGTCATGGAGCTGCTTGTAGAGTCCGGCCTTGTTGACCAGCTCTTCGTGCGTGCCACGCTCGACCTGTTCCCCGTGGTGGAGGACCACGATCTGATGGACGCTGCGAAGGGTCGAAAGACGATGGGCGACCAGGAAAGTGGTCCGCTCGACCATCAGCGTATCGAGGGCGTCGAGGACCGCCGCCTCGGTTCTTGTGTCAATGGCGGACGTCGGCTCATCGAGGATGAGAATCGGGGCGTTCTTGAGAAACGCGCGCGCAACACCGAGCCGCTGCCGCTCACCACCTGAAAGCTTGGCTCCACGCTCTCCGACGTCGGCCTCGTATTGCTCCGGAAGGGCCATGATGAATTCGTGCGCGTTGGCCGCCTTGGCCGCGGCGATGATCTCCTCCTCCGTTGCATCGAGGCGGCCGTATCGGATGTTTTCCCTGACGCTTGTCGAGAATAGCAACGGCTCCTGGAGAACGATGCTGATCTGCCGGCGCAGCGATTCCACGGTCAATGTCTTGATGTCCCGGCCGTCGATCAGCACACGACCAGCGTCGGGTTGGTAGAACCGCGGAATCAGGCTGGCCAGCGTCGTCTTGCCGGCACCGGTCGGCCCGACAATAGCAACCGACTGTCCAGCCTCCACCTCAAACGAGATCCCCCGCAATGTGTGTTTTCGACCTTCGTAAGCAAAGTGGACGTTCTCGAACGCGACCCCTCCCTTCACGTCTTCGAGCGGAGCTGCTCCCGGCAGGTCTCGGACTTCAGGCTCGGTGTCGATCAGGTCGAACGCCAGATGGAGATTGACCAGCTGCTCCTGCAGCACGGCAGCGCTGGAGCTCAATGACTCGAGCGGACCGTACACGGCGCTGATGTAGGCCAAGATCACGAGCAACTGGCCAACGGTGAGCCGCCCCTGCAGCACCTCAAAGGCACCGTACCCGAGCACCAGCACCGTGCCCGACGCCGTCGTCATCGACACCACAAACGAAAACAGCGCCTGCCGCACAGTCAGCTTCATGCGTGCGGCGTTGGCGCGCTCCCCCTGGTCGCCAAGGCGCCGAAGCTCGTGATCCTCCCGGCCGAAAGCCGTGACCACCCGCATCATCGCGAGCGCCTCGTAGATAATCGACATCGTCTCGCCTTCCTGATGCCGGACCAGCAGAATCCGGTCCTTGATGCGCGTCGAGTAGTAGCCGACCGAGTAATACAGGAACGGCACCACCACGAGCGATAACAAGGCGAGATTGCGATGGATCAACAAGCTGATCCAGAACATGCCGACCAGGGTGGCGAGGCTCTGCGCCAACGGCATCACCGTCAGGAGGAACGTCGGCGGCGCATCGTCGAAGTAGTTGATTCGATAGAGATTCATCCCGGACTTGCGCCGATCGTGGAACGCGAGCGACAAGCGCTGAGTGTGACCGAATAGCTCTTTTCGAAAGTCCAAGGTCATGCCGAGGGTGAGCTTCGTCGCCACATAGCTGCTCACGACGCTGAGGCTATGGAGCACGAGCGCGATCACGAGCTCAGCCCCAACGACCACCCCGATCAGGGCACCGCGACTCGCCGCCAGTGAGCCCAGTGGACGCTCGAGTATCGCGGGAAGTGGTTCGTCCCCAAGGGCGCTGTCGACGAGAATCATGATGGGCCAGGGCGTGGCCAAGCCGACGAGCGCCACGGCCAGCAGCACCGCGCCGGACAGAAGCGCCAACGGCCAGTAGGGGCGTGCATAACGCAAGACTCGCGGTGAATAAACGACGATGTTCTCAAGAGCCGTCAACCTGAAAACCGACCACACCCGGTCCAGGACGACCCTCGCGAGCGACCGCCAGAGCCGGGAATCCTGGGAGCCCTGGTCTCCGGATCCTGCCGGCGCCGAGGGGTTCGGAGTAGCAGAAGACATCAGGAGGTTCGCGGGTCGTCCCTCGCACGCCAACCTCAGTCAGCAGGGCGCCGAGCACTTTTCTGGTGTCCAGGAGGCCGGCTGCCAGCTCACGCGCGGCTGTCGAGTGCCGTCCGTAGTTCGCATCGATCTCGTCGAGTGCCGCCGCCGCTTCCTCGACGGTCCGGACAGCGAAGAAGCCGTTCCCCGAGGGCAGATGGCCGTCCAGTCCGGTATCTTGCATCACGACCGGCCTGGCGCTGGCGAGGTAGGCGGCGCTCCTGTCACTGAAGAAACCACTGTTGGTGTCGACGTAGATGTTCTTGCACACGGAGAACTCGCCCCGCGACGACGCGATGTAGTCGTGAAACGTCTGAACCGATTTCGTCCGCGCCAGCGGATTCTCGACCGACCATCCAGCCTTGACCATCTCGCCGGTCGGCACGTGTTCCCCGCCCACCGCGACTTCGAGCGGGACCGAGGTGCGGCGCGGCAGGTCGAAGAACCGACGGAATTCCAAGTCCTTCTGCCCGTAGATCCGGCCCCCGAAATCCAGCGCCCGGTACGTTTGCCAGGCCATGACGGTCGTGAACGCCGCCCTGGAATCGGCCGGCGGGCAGGTAAAAAGGTCCATCACCACCGGGTCGAACAGCGGGCGCCACTGCTTGCCCAAGGTCGGGACCATCGACCGCTCGGTGCCGACATTGCGACCAACGGAGTAGTAGTGATCGTAGCCGCCGAGGTCCTCCTTCTCGATATGCGCACGCATCTGGGTGTAGCCGGGATCGCCATCGACCAGGATGCGCACACCAGTCCGCCGGGCCTCGGGCAGCCAGCTGCCATGCGTGCCCATGTCCACGAAGAGGCCGGCCGACTCGAACACCTGTTCGATTCGCGTACGTTCCATGCCGTGGTATCGCCCGGCAACATCGACGAAGCACCAGCTTCGATCGAGGCCGAACGGCGCGAGCGTGGCCTCGAGTGCCCGAACGCCATAGGAACAGTCGTCGCTCATCACGTCGGTCGACGGATCGAAGCAAGCATCAGGCCATCCGCTCTTCTCGACGAAGAACACTTCGTGGCCTAGACGCTGGAATCCGACCAGCCACTGCAGGACCCAGGAAAGATAGCCACCGACCGGGAACCGGACAGCGTAAGACCCGACGATGACTTTCGCCATTAGGAGATCACGGCTACACGACACCCAATCGCTCGGCGATCGCCCGGAGCTGTTCTCGGTAGTACGCCCGGCCTCCCGCGGAGGGCTTCGGTCTGGGCGCCTGGAGATGGAAACTCGGAGGGCGGCGTGTTCGAGGCTGGGGAATTCCGGTTACCGAACGCTCAACGGTGTAAAGACCATTCCGGCCGAACCGGGTGGTCAGGGAGAGAATTGAAGGAGCACAGGGCGATCTCCTCCCGCGCGAGCGCAGCCCTCACACGCGGATCGCAAAGGGCCTCGACCTCGCCGGCCCGCTCGCGACCGTACATCGAGTCGCCGAAATCGCTGAGCCCCGGGTGACACCCAAGCTCGGTCACGCCGGCGGGCAAACAGGCCAGCATCTCGATCAATGCCTCGGGGTGGATCGCCTCGGGCAGCGGATGCCCGTTCCCGCTCTGCCCATAGAACGCACCGGAGTAGTGGGTAGATTCAACCGGTCGTCGCAACGTCTCAACGATGAGGAGTTGCGATGGGAACACCGAAACGTCGACGGTCACATCGTGCGGGACGTGCTCCGATGCGGTCGCCGGGGCGCCCGACGGCGGGACGCCGTGAGCACCGGCGCCGATTTTGGGAATCAATCGCTTGTGGCTTGTCCAGCGAAGAGGCTGCGCTGGCTGCCGGCGTGTCTCAGCCGGTCGGTACTCGATGGTTCCGCGAAAGTGGAGGCATGCCGCCGATCAGCCTGGCCCCACTGTCGGGGCGTTATCTGTCGTTTGCCGAGCGCGAAGAAATTGCCATTTTGCACGCCCAGCACGTCGCCATTCGTGACATCGGTCGGCGAGTCAGCCGCTCCGCGTCGACCATCTCGCGCGAGCTACGTCGCAATGCGGCCACCCGCAATGGTGGGCTGGAGTATCGCGCGACGACCGCGCAGTGGCACGCCGACCTGAAGGCCAAAAGACCGAAGGTAGCGAAGCTGGCGCAGCACGACGAGCTGCGTCGCTACGTGCAAGACCGACTTGTGGGCATGGTGACGGCCACGGACGGGACGAAGGTGCGTGGTCCCGCTGTGCACTGGAATGGTCGCCGTCACGGTCGTCGGCAGGATCGACGCTGGGCGGCTTCATGGAGTCCCGAGCAAATCGCCAACAGACTGCACGTCGACTTCCCCGATGATGAATCGATGCGGATCTCCCACGAGGCCATCTACCAAGCGCTCTACGTGCAAGGACGAGGTGCGTTGCGACGCGAACTGGTGACGTGCTTGCAGACCGGACGGGCGCTACGGGTTCCTAGAGCACGTACACGCGGACGCGGCAAGCAGTTCGTCCGATCCGACATCATGATCAGTCAGCGCCCCGCCGAAGCCGACGATCGGGCGGTGCCAGGACACTGGGAGGGTGACCTGATTGTCGGGCTGGGTAGCTCCGCGATTGGGACCCTCGTGGACCGCACCACCCGTTTCACGATGCTGCTGCATCTCCCTCGCATGGATGATTATGGGCAGCCTCGGATCAAGAACGGTCCCGCACTGGCCGGGCACGGTGCCGAGGCCGTCCGAGACGCCATCGCGTCGGCGATCCTCACGCTACCGGAGCAGCTTCGCCGTTCACTGACGTGGGACCAAGGTGCCGAGATGGCTCAACACGTTCAGCTCCGCATCGTCACCGGTCTACCAATCTACTTCTGCGATCCGCATAGCCCCTGGCAACGCGGCACGAACGAGAACACCAACGGCCTGCTCCGCCAGTACTTTCCCAAAGGCACCGACCTGTCCAGGCACTCCCGCGATGACCTTGACGCTGTGGCTGCTGCTCTCAATGGTCGCCCCCGGAAGACCCTCGCCTGGCAGACCCCCGCGGAGGCGCTTAGGAATCAGCTATGCTCGGTCACACAACGCGGTGTTGCGACGATACCTTGAACCCAATGTGGACGGTCTCGTCGCTGTTCCGTAGCGGGACACCCAGGTGTGCGGCCACACCCTGGAGCACCGTCTTGGTCGGCTCGGATTCGTGGACGTGTTGATGGGAGTCGATATGGGTCGGTTCGGCGCCGACGAGCTCTTGGAACCGGGCCAACTGGCGGGAAATCTCCCTCTCCACGGCGTCCCGGTCATCCAGGCCGACCACCTCGTACAGGGGATACCACTGGTCGGCTCGGTGCACCCATTCGCAGAGGTCCACATGCAGACCCACACTGAGGCTCGGATGCGCACGCCCGTACGCGGCCGCGCCGGCCGCCGCGGGCCAGCGCACCATAAGGCTCGCGCTCGTCAGGATGCCGCGCTCGAAGGCCGCTGCAACACCGGCATTCACACCGCGACTCTGGCCGAAGTCGTCGGCGTTGACTATGAGATAGCGCTCTCGGCCGGTCGTCATCGATGCCTATGGGGTCCCGTAGCCGACCCCCTTGACCAAGAGGCGACTCCCGCCGTGTTGAGGAAACTTGCCGACCGACATCAGCTTCGCTGAATCAACTTCGCTAATAGGAACACAGCACGAAAGGCACAGGGCACGCCGACGGAGAGTCGCCGGTCAGTCCCACCCCTTGGTGTGAATTTCGGACACCGATGCACCCAGTCGACAAGCTCCCGCCCCGTCAGTCACATGACATCGCCGACGCGCTTCGCCTCGCGCGTCGAAGAGAAGTGCCCGAAACGATAAGCAGGGCCTCGAGGGAGGTCGCTACGAAGACCCCCTCTGCGAGCTGGTCGAGGGCCCACAGAAGGAATTCGGCGCACACAAAGGGTCACAATTCTATCTAAAAGGGGCGGTCGATCAAGCTAATGACGGCCGCTGATTATTGAAGTTACGTTTTCGTGATCGAGGAACTCGTCGCGGACAAAAAATGGGTATCGCGGCAAATGAGACGCTCGTCGATTCGGCGCAGCTCAACGTGCGGACCTAAACGCTCGCACACGCCCTGTGGCGTGAGCTACGGTTCCGTCGCACCGCTTTCACCAGCGGCTGACTCCTTTGCCGGCGCCATCCGTTCCTCGACGAACGTGTTCCACTCGTGGCACTGTGGGCACTGCCACAGGAGCTCGGTGCTGCGGTAGCGGCAGCGCCGGCAGATGTGCGGATCGAGGTAGAAGACCGCCTGGCGCGTGAGTTCGACGTACCGGCGAATGAGATCCGCGTCGAATCCAAGCGCCGCCAGCGTCTCCCAGATCTGCTGGTGGACGACGAGCCCGTGGGGATGATGCGGGAGGGCGTCGAGTAACCGATCGAGAGCGACACGGTGCTGGCCGGTGGCCGCGAGGTGGCGCGATAACGCGAGGCGGGCGCGCCAGCCCAGCGGGTCCCCCTCGATCAGCCGCTGGCACATGTCGACGAAGCGATGCGGCGTCCCGAGGGTCTGATACGCTCGCTCCAGCCGGTCGAACACGAAATGCGCGTGGTTCGGTACCGCCTCGATGAGCCGCTCCCAGACCTCAACCGCCCCGGAAAGGTCGCCCCGCCGCTCGCGCACGTCCCCGAGATTCACGTACGCGGGGGCCGTGCGCGCATCGACTTCAATCGCCTCCGCAAACGTGCGCGCTGCGCCCGCCGCGTCGCCAGCGCGGTGCTGCGCGCTGGCGATCTCGTTGCGCAGGAAGCCGAGGATCTGCTGATCGTCCGGGCGCCGCCCGGCATCTATCTTCGCAATCTTCTCGCGGGCGCCCAGCGCCTCGGCCCACTGATGCTGATCCTCGTGCAGCTTCTGCAGATTAACAAGCGCATAGCGGTTCTGCGGGTCGAGCTGCAGGACTTCCTGGAACGCCTCGAGCGCGCGGTCGACGAAGCCTCCGTGCCGAAAATCGAGACCCAGGCAAAGGAGCACGTAGGCGTGCTCCAGCGTGGTGAGATCGGGTCGCTGCAGCAGCGCCTGGTGGACGTTCACCGCGCGGCCGACCTGTCCCTTCTGGCGGTACAGGTTACCTAGGATCATCTGTATTTCGAGCGCGTCGGGTTCGGCGCTGGCAGCGTGCGTCACTTCCTCGACCGCGTGGTCGACCTGGTTGTCGACCAGGAAATTGAGGCCGAGCATGTAGTGCGGGGTTTCGCGAAGTCGCCGCCGGTCGATCCAGCGGCCGTCCCGCAACTTGTACCGTTCCCACGCCTTGCCCACCATCAGCCCCAGGAGCAGGGCAAACAGCACGGCGAGCAGGTACAACTCTGTTGTCATAGCCAGGTCACTCGAATCGGTTTCATAACCTCGCTACGGGTGGCCGCGGACGGGGCCGCCCCATTCGCGCCGCAGGCGCCACTCTCGTGACAGGTGCGATTGGTGCCGAGCACGAATGGGGCTGTCCGGGGTCAGGACCCGCCTGGAGGTTATGAAACTGCCTCTCTAGAACATCTCCGTTCGCCAGAGGTCGTGCAGGTGCACGACGCCCTCGACCTGCCCGTCGCCATCCAGGACGACGATCGATGTGATCTTGCGTTGCTCGAGGATATGGAGCACCTCGGCTGCCAGCGTTTCGCGGTCGATCGTGACAGGACTCCGTGTCATCACGTCGCCGGCGGTACGTTCGAGGAGGTTGACCGAGGCACGCATCTGACGCCGGAGGTCGCCGTCCGTGATGACGCCGGCCAGACGCCCGTCCTCGACGACGCACGTCATGCCGAGGCCCTTCTTGGACATCTCCTCGACGACCTCGCGCATTGGCGTCTTGGTGGCGACGAGAGGCAACCTGTCGCCTGTGTGCATCAGCTGCCCTGCGCGCATGAGCCGTTTGCCCAGCTTGCCTCCCGGGTGGAGGTTCGCGAAGTCCTCCTCCCTGAACCCCTTTGCGACAAGCAGCGTCATCGCCAGCGCATCGCCCAGCGCCAACGCCGCCGTGGTACTGGCGGTCGGCACGAGGTTCATCGGGCACGCCTCCTCGGAGACGTGGCAATCCAGCGCCACGTCGGAGGCCTGCGCCAGCGTAGAGACACCGTTGCCGCTGATGGTGATCAGCCGTGCGCCCAGGCGCTTGATCGTCTCCAGCAGACGCACCAGTTCCTCGGTCTCGCCGCTGTTCGACAGCGCGACCACCACGTCGTCGGCCTGTATAACCCCGAGGTCACCGTGAATCGCTTCCGCCGGGTGGAGGAAGAAGGCCGGGGTGCCGGTGCTCGAGAGCGTAGCGGCGATCTTCCGGCAGATGATCCCGGATTTCCCCATGCCCGTGACAATCACCCTGCCGCGGCAGTCGAGCAGGATCCGGATCGCCCTGTCGAAGCCGTCGCCAAGGCGATCGACGAGCGCTAGGACGGCATCCGCCTCCGTCTGCAGCACCTTGCGCGCGAACGCGAGGTCAACGGCCGTCGACTTCGTCACCGGCGTTCTCCTGGCGCGGAGGCGCTCGCCGTGGTGTCCTGGCGGACAACCGCATCGATTCGCTTCAGCTTGAGTATGAGTGGTTCGAGCTGGTCCAGTCGAAGCGCGTTGGAGGCGTCGCTTTTCGCCCGCGACGGCTCCTCGTGCACCTCTATGAACACGGCGTCGGCGCCGGCTCCCACCCCAGCCGACGCCAGCGGCTCGATGTACTGAGCGAGGCCGGCCGTGACCCCATCCCCGGCGCCCGGGAGCTGCAAGCTGTGCGTCACGTCGAACACCACGGGGCAGCCCAGTTCCCGCAGCATCGGCAGTGCCCGCATGTCGACGACGAGATCGTGGTACCCGAAGCTGACGCCGCGCTCGGTGACGAGCACCGAGTGATTGCCTTCGGCCGTCACCTTGTCGATCACGTGCCGCATGTCCGATGGTGCGAGGAACTGTCCCTTCTTGACGTTGATCGCCTTCCCCGTGCGCGCGGCGGCGACCAGCAGGTCGGTCTGGCGTGACAGGAACGCGGGAATCTGAAGAACGTCGGCCACCGCCGCGGCGGGCCCGGCATGGGACGGTTCATGAACGTCAGTGAGGACCGGCAGGCCCGTTCTGTCGCGGACCTCGGCCAGGACCTTCAACCCGGCATCGAGGCCGGGACCGCGAAAAGACGCGCGGGAAGTCCGGTTCGCCTTGTCGTACGAGGCCTTGAAGATCACCGGCACGCCACAGCGCTTGGCGATGTCGCGGATAGCCAACGCGGTTTCGACCGCGTGCTGGGGGCTCTCGATTACGCACGGACCGGCGATGAAGACAAGCGGGTGCCCGCCGCCGACCGAGAATGACGCAATCTGGACCGGATTCACGGCTCTATCTTACGCGCAGGCTCCTATATCCCTACGAGGGACTTCTAATCCTTACGAAGGACTTCCTGCCGCGACGCTCACGGGAGCCGGTGTGCCGGTCTTGTGGCGATGAGCCGCCTCCACGAAGCTCGCGAACAACGGGTGCGGCCTGAGCGGCTTCGACTGGAACTCGGGATGAAACTGCACGGCCACGAACCACGGATGCGACGGGATCTCGGCGATCTCCACGAACTTGCCGTCCGGCGATCGGCCGGAGACCCGCATCCCTTTCTCCCGCAGGGCTGATTCGTACAGGCAATTGAACTCGAAACGGTGCCGATGGCGCTCGTGGACGAGCGACGTCCCGTAGATCCGTTCCGCGACGGACCCTGGCGCCAACTCACAGGCGTACTGACCCAGCCGCATGGTGCCGCCCAGCTCGTCCACCCCGAGAAGGTCGCGGAGCTTGTAGATCACGCTGTGCGGGGCCTTCTCGTCGACTTCTGCTGAATCGGCGCCTTCGAGGCCGCACACGTTGCGCGCGAACTCGACGGTCGCCCACTGGAAGCCGTAACAGATGCCGAAGAACGGGACCCCGTGCGCGCGCGCGTACTCGGCAGCCTTCATCATGCCGCGCGTGCCGCGCAACCCGAAGCCCCCCGGCACCAGGATGCCGTGCGCATTCTCGAGGAGCGACGCCCCGTCGTCCTTCTCGAGTGCCTCCGCCTCGACCCAGTTGAGGCGCACCTTGAGCCGGCTCGGGAACCCGCCGTGAACGGTCGCCTCGTTGAGGCTCTTGTATGAGTCCTCGTATCCCGTGTACTTGCCGACGACGTGGATGGTGAGTTCGTCGACAGGGGTCTTGATGCGATGCACAAGCTCCTGCCAGGCCTGGGTGCGGGCCTCAGTGAGCGGCAGGCCGAGCAGCTTGAGCACGATCCGGTCGAGGCCTTCGGCAGAGAGCACCAGCGGTACTTCGTAGATCGTCGAGACGTCCTTCGCCGTGATGACGGCCTCCTCGTCGACGTCGCAGAACAAGGCGATTTTCCGCTTGATGTCGGCGTCAAGGAATCTGTCCGTGCGGCAGAGCAGGATGTCAGGCTGAATGCCGATCGACCGCAGATCGCGCACGCTGTGCTGCGTTGGCTTGGTCTTGAGTTCGCCGGCGGTGCCGATATAGGGGACCAGCGTCAAGTGGATGTAGATGGCGTTCTCGCGGCCAACATCGAGGCGGAACTGCCGAATCGCTTCGAGAAACGGCATGCCCTCGATGTCACCGACCGTCCCGCCGATCTCCACGAGCACGATGTCGACATCGCGGCCCGTCGATCGGATAGCCTCCTTGATTTCGTTCGTGATGTGAGGGATGACCTGCACGGTGCGTCCAAGGTAGTCGCCGCGACGTTCCTTCTGAATGACCGACAGATAGATCTTGCCGGTGGTCCAGTTACTGTCGCGCGTGCCGACCATGCTCGTGAAGCGCTCGTAGTGGCCCAGGTCCAGGTCGGTCTCGGCGCCGTCGTCGGTGACGTAGACCTCGCCGTGCTGAAACGGGCTCATCGTGCCGGGGTCGACGTTGATATACGGGTCGAACTTCTGGAGCGCCACGGTATACCCATGATCCTCGAGGAGTCGCCCGATCGAGGCGGCCGCGAGCCCCTTGCCCAGTGACGACACCACACCGCCGGTGACGAAGATGTACTTCACCGGCCGCTTGTCAGGTCCCTGCATCATCCCGCCTCATGCGCGTGTTCCGACCATCATCCGCCGGCGAACACGCTCAAGGTCCTCCGGGGTATCCACCTCGATGGAGTCGTACTGGGTCTCAACAACGCGAATCTTGAAGCCATGCTCGATGGCCCGCAGTTGTTCCAGTGATTCCGCGATCTCGAGCGGCGTCTGCGGCAGCGACGCCAACTCACACATAAACGCCCGGCGATACCCGTACAGCCCGATGTGCTTGAACGAGGGCAGGGCCGCATCGCGGACGAACGGAACCGCGGAGCGCGAGAAATAGAGCGCGTTGCCTTCCAGATCGACGACGACCTTGACCACATGCGGGTTGCTGCTGTCGGCCGGGTCGCTGATCTGCCGGCGAAGCGTCGACATCCGGACGGTGTCGTGGCTGTCGAGCGGCTCAACGACATCGGCGATCATCTGCGGTTCGAGCAGCGGTAGGTCACCCTGGACGTTCACCACGATGTCGCAGTTCAGATCGGCGCCAACTTCCGCAATCCGATCGAGGCCGGCACGGTGGGTCGACCGCGTCATGCGCACGAGGCCACCAAATCGTTTCACCTCTTCCGCGATGCGCGTGTCATCGGTCGCGACGACCACCGCGTCCACGCCGGGCGCCGCGGTCGCCCGCGTGTACACGTGCTCGATCATCGAGTGGCCGGCGATGTCCGCGAGCGGTTTACCTGGAAAACGGGTCGAATGATAACGGGCGGGAATGACGACGACGACGTGCGGTGGATGGAGCGTGCGTTCGAAAGGATCTCGGGACGGGGAGGGCGGCACGACGAATCATAGCACGCGCGGAATGATCGCTCACTATCCCAGGGGCTCACGTCTCCGTGCGTGGTTACGTTGACGCCCGGCTGTTGGTGGACCAGTGAAAGACCGAAAATGTTACAGTAAGAGCGGTATTTTGAATGACTTGGAAAGCTTACGCCACAGTGTCCGGTGCCACCGTGCTGGCTGGATGGTTCGTGTCCACGCCTCCGTCCAGTTTTCCAGAGAGCGGTGTGCCGGGCTCCAACTCGGTCGTATCCAGCCAGGCAGTGTCCGATCAGACGACGCCGCAGCGAGCAACGCCTTTGCCAGACATCGAGCGGGAGGCGACGCGGCTGGAGGCGAGAGCGCGGCGGGAGGCAGCCTACGCGCAGCCACAGCGGAACCCGTTTCGATTCGGCGCCGCCAGACCGATAGTGAGCCCCGCTGTCGGCGCTGCCGAGACCTCGTCGTCGGATGAGACGTTTGTGCCCGCTGTTGTCTCCTCTGTGCCGCCACCTCCGCAGATGTCCCTGGCGGGCATCGCCGAAGATCAGGTTGAGGAGCGGGTCGAGCGAACGGCGATCTTGAGCTCGCCGGCCGGCGTCCTGCTCGTCCACGAAGGCGAGGACGTCTTGGGGAAATACCGGGTCACAAAGATTGAAAGTGAAGCCGTCGAGCTCCTGAGCCATGCCGACGGCACCACGCTGCGCCTCGGTTTCGGCATCAGACCCTGACGATTCGCGCCTCGCGAATCGCCTTCACCTTCCGAAGATCGTCGAGCACCGACGCGGGAATCGGCGATGTCTCGTCCACGATGACCACGCCAATGGCATTGGCGCCCTCGCGGCCGAGCGCAAAGTTCGCGATATTCACGCGGTGTCGTCCCAGCGTCGTCCCGATCTCGCCGATCACCCCAGGCCGATCATCGTTGCGAATCACGATCATTGTGCCTTCGAGCGGCGCCTCGACGGTGATCCCGTCGACCAGTACCAGCCGCGGGCTGGTTCGCTCGAAGACAGCCCCTTCCACCCAGCGTTCCCCATCGCTCGTATGAAGCTTGATGGAGAGGAGATTCGTGTAGTTCCGGGACCTGGAGCTGCGGGACTCGACGATTTCGATGCCGCGGTCGGCCGCCACGCTCCGGGCGTTCACAAGCGTCACGCCTGACGACAGGATGGGCTTGAACAAGCCGACCAGCACGGCGTTCACGATCACGTCGTTCCGCCCTTCAGCGAGCCCGCCGTAGTAGCGGACGCTAAGCGTATGCGGTCTGCTGTCGTTCATCTGGGCCAGGAAAGCGCCCAGCCGCTCGCCGAGCTCCACGAAAGGCCGGAGTCGGCTGAACTCCTCTGCGGAAAGCGACGGAAAATTGACGGCGTTGCGAATGATGCCGTCGCGGAGGAAATCGCGGAGGGCGGCGGCCGTTTCGACGCCGACCAGCTCCTGCCCTTCGCGGGTCGAGGCCGCGATGTGTGGGGTCGCCACAACCTGCGGGAGCGTCTGCAAGCGCGGATCGGGCGGCGGCTCGGTCTGGAAGACATCCAGCGCGGCGCCGGCTACCTGCCCGGCTTCGATCGCATCGGCCAGCGCCGTCTCGTCAATGAGATCACCACGAGCCGTATTGACGATCCGGATCCCCTTCCGGGCGCGCGCGAGCCGGTCCGCGTTCACGACATGGCGGGTCTTCTCATTGGACGGCATATGGAGCGACAGATAGTCGGCGCGCGCGAACAGATCGTCCAGCGACACCAACTCGACCCCAAGGTCGCTTGCCACCTGTTCCGAGATGAACGGATCGTGGGCGATGACGCGCATCCCGAACGCCGCGGCCCGGCGGGTGACCTCCTGACCGATACGCCCGAGCCCGGCGAGGCCCAGCGTCTTGTCCCGGATCTCCTCGCCAAGAAACTTCTTTTTATCCCATTTGCCCTGCTTCATGGCCGCGTCAGCGGCAGACAGGTGGCGGGCAAGTGCCAGGATCAAGCCGAGGGCCAACTCAGCCACGCTGACACTGTTGGCGCCCGGGGCGTTCATGACGACGATGCCGCGCGCGCTGGCCTCGGCGACGTCGACGTTGTCGACACCGGTGCCGGCGCGTGCGATCACGCGCAGACGCGGGGCGGCGGCGATGAGTGGGGCGGTGACCTTGGTGGCGCTGCGAACGATGAGTGCGTCGGCCTCCGCAAGGTCACCCGCGAGTTGGTCCGGCGCGCGACCGGCGCGGGCATCGACTTCCCAGCCCTCGGCACGCAGCAGGTCCAGCGCCGAGGCGGCAAGGCCGTCAGCAATTACAATTTTCAATGGCGTTCCGGAATGTGAGGACAACGGTTGAATGTCGTGCCGACATCGGCGTACGACTTCCTCAAGTATAATCGGCGTTTGTCGTCCGCGTCTGAGTCCTGCGCGTGGCGCAGTCGCACCATGATGGTGCAAACCGCTAAAATATTCGGATTCGTACCGGATTCGCGGCTGTGGCCGGTGGTTTTCCACAGAGTTTTCAACAGAAACTGTGCGTAATCGGGAATTCGTGTGTGGGACATCGCCCTAAGGCGGACCTGAAAACCAAGGCGGGCCTGAAGGTCCGGCGAGCTGAGGAATAGTTCATGAAACGCAAAGTCACAGTGGTAGGTGGCGCCGGCAACGTCGGTGCGACGGTGGCGCGGGCCATCGCAGAGAAAGAACTGGCTGACGTCGTCGTCATCGACATCGCGGACCAGAAGGCGGCGGGTGTCGCGCTCGATATGTACGAAACCTGTCCGATCCTCGGGTCCGATTCCCGCGTTATCGGCGGTAACGACTGGGGCGCCGCCGCCGGCTCCGATATCGTGGTCATCACGTCCGGGAAGCCGCGGAAGCCCGGCATGAGCCGGGACGACCTCGTGAAAGACAATTTCGCGATCATGAAGAGTATCGCGCCACTCATCGTTCAGCACTGCCCGGATAGCATCGTGATCCCGGTCGCCAATCCGCTCGACGCCATGGCGCAGGCGCTCTATCGGTTGACCAAATTTCCACGAGAGCGCCTCGTCGGAATGGCCGGTGTGCTCGACTCGGCGCGGATGAGCACGTTCATTGCGATGGAGCTGAACGTCTCGGTTGAGAACGTGCACGCATTCGTTCTCGGGGGGCATGGCGACACGATGGTGCCGCTGCCTCGATACTCGACGGTGGCGGGCGTGCCGATTACCGAGCTGCTGTCGAAGGAGCGGATCGACGCGATTGCGGCGCGCACCGCCAACGGAGGGGCGGAAATCACGAAGCTGGTCGGGACGAGCGCCTGGTATGCACCTGGTGCGGCGGTCGCGGAGATGGTCGAGGCTATCCTCAAAGATAAGAAGAAGATCCTGCCGTGCTCCGTGTTCCTGCAGGGGGAGTACGGCGTCCAGGACCTGTTCGTCGGCGTGCCCGTGAAGCTTGGCGCGCGTGGCATGGAGCAGATTATTCAGATCAAGTTGACGCCGGACGAGGATGCCGCGCTGAAGAAGTCAGCGGCGGCGGTCAAGGAACTGGTCGACGTGGTCGGTGTTTAGGCGATACACTTTCGAACTTTTATTCCGTGAAAATCCACGAATATCAGGCCAAATCAGTCCTCGCCCGGTTCGGCGTACCCGTGCCGCGCGGGGAAGTCGCGTTTTCGGCCGCCGAGGTGGGCGAGATTGCCCGACGCCTGGGCGGCAGCATTGCTGTCGTGAAGGCCCAGATTCATGCGGGCGGTCGTGGCAAGGGCGGCGGCGTCAAGCTGGCCAAGTCGCCGGACGAGGCCGAGCAGATCGCGAAGCAGATAATCGGGATGACGCTGGTCACGCATCAAACCGGCCCCGGAGGCCGGAAGGTGGGCCGCGTCCTCATCGAGGAAGGGCTGCAGATCGAGCGCGAACTGTATCTCAGCATCGTCATCGATCGCGCGACCGCCTGTCCGGTGGTCATCGCGAGTGCCGCCGGCGGCATGGACATCGAGGAGGTCGCCGCCTCGGAGCCGGAAAAGATCCTCAGGGAGTCCATCGACCCGGGGACCGGTATTGTGCCGTTCCAGGCCCGCAAGCTGGCGTTCGGCATGGGGCTCGAGGCCGGGCCGGTCCAGAAGTTCGTCAAGGTGCTCGGTGCTCTCTACGAGGCGTTCACCGAGACGGACGCCTCGATGATTGAGATCAATCCGTTGATCCTCACGAAGGGCGGCGATGTGCTGGCGCTCGACGCCAAGGTCACCTTCGACGACAACGCGCTGTACCGTCACCAGGACCTGGCGGACCTGCGTGACCTCTCCGAGGAAGATCCTCTCGAGGTCGAGGCGTCGAAGTTTTCACTCAACTACATTCGACTGGATGGCAACATCGGGTGCATGGTCAATGGTGCCGGCCTCGCGATGGCGACGATGGACATCATCAAGCTGGCGGGAGGCGAACCGGCCAACTTTCTCGACGTCGGGGGCGGTGCCGATGCGGAGCAGATCCGGAACGCGTTCAAGATCCTGACGTCCGACAAGAATGTCCGCGCCGTGCTCATCAACATCTTCGGCGGCATCCTGCGGTGTGACGTACTGGCAGAAGGTGTGATCGCGGCGGTGAAGGAACTCGGTGTTCCCGTGCCGATCGTGATTCGGATGGAGGGCACCAACGTCGAAGAGGGTAAGCGACTGCTGAAGGAAAGCGGGTTGAATTTCACAACAGCCGATTCGATGGGCGAAGCCGCCGACAATGTCGTGGCCCTCGCGAAAAAGGCGTAGGTCGAGGATGGCCGTCTTACTCGACAGGAACACCAGGTTAATCGTTCAGGGACTCACCGGACGTGAGGGCACGTTTCACGCCAAGCAGGCCGCGGCGTATGGCACCGCCGTGGTGGGTGGCGTCACACCAGGCAAGGGTGGCACGAAGCACGAAGCGTGGCCGATCTTCAATAGTGTGCACGATGCGATCCGGGACACCGGCGCGAATGCCACGGTCATCTTCGTGCCGCCGCCGTTTGCCGCGGACGCGATCATGGAAGCCACCGATGCGGGTATCCCGCTCGCCGTCTGCATCACCGAAGGCATTCCGACTGTTGACATGCTGCGGGCGCTGACGTTCATGAAGGGCAAGTCCACACGTCTCGTGGGCCCCAATTGCCCTGGCGTCATCTCCGCCGGCAAAGCCAAGGCAGGCATCATTCCGGGTCACATCTGCACGGAAGGCCGGATCGGGATCGTCTCCAAGAGCGGGACGCTCACCTACGAGGCGATCCACCAGCTGACGCGGCAGGGGATGGGGCAGACCACCTGCATCGGCATTGGCGGCGATCCGCTGATCGGTACCAGCTTTATCGACGCGTTGCGACTGTTCGGTGCCGACGGCGAAACGGACGCGGTCGTCATGATCGGCGAGATCGGCGGTACCGCCGAGGAAGACGCGGCCGATTTCGTCACGCGCGAGTTCAAGAAGCCGGTGGTCGGCTTCATTGCCGGCCAGACCGCGCCACCGGGACGCCGGATGGGCCATGCCGGTGCGATCATTGCGGGTGGCAAGGGGACGGCCGCCGAGAAGATGGCGGCGCTCGTGAGTGCTGGGGTGCACGTCGTGACCAGCCCGGCGGACATGGGCGCCAAGATGCGCGAGGTCGTGGGGAAGTCGTAGGAAGTAGGGGCCGGTGCCGCGTGCGGCCAGACCGGTGGATTCTATGGAACGAACGTTCGCAATCATCAAACCCGACGCCGTCGAGCGTCGGCTCGCCGGCAGGATTCTGGCGCGTATCGAGGAGGCCGGGTTCACCGTGCGCGCCATGCGGTTGCACCATCTCACGAAGAAGGAAGCAGAAGGGTTCTACGCCGTGCACCGCGAGCGGCCATTTTTCGGCGGACTCACCGATTTCATGTCGTCGGGCCCCTGCATCCTGTTTGGCCTGGAGGCCCCGGATGCGATCAGGAAGTGGCGCGCCCTGATGGGCGCCACCGATCCCGGGAAAGCCGAGGCCGGCACGCTTCGTAAGGAGTTCGGCAGCTCGATCGAGCGCAATGCTACGCATGGCTCAGACGCCCCGGAGACGGCTGCCTTCGAGCTCGGCTACTTCTTCCGGGGCCTGGAGATGCTCTGAGGCCGTTTCATGACCTCCAGGGTCCTGACCGCGCTCAGCCCCATTCGTGCTCGGCGCCAAAGGCGTCCTCACGGGGGTGGCGCCTGCGGCGCGAATGGGGCGGCCACGTCCGCGGCCACCCGCGACGAGGTCATGAAACCGGTTCCAGGGCTCTGGGAGTGAGGCTCTAGGCAGGTATGGGTCGCACCCTCATCGTGCTTGGTCTCGTGCTCGTGGCGGCCGGCCTGCTGATCAACATGGGACTGCCGATCGGTCGGTTGCCCGGGGACATGACGATCAGGCGCGGCAGCGTCTCGTTCTACTTTCCACTCACGACGTCGATTATTGCGAGTATTCTGCTGACCCTGCTGTTCATGTTTCTGGGTAGACGGTAGGAGCCGGACCCGAAGCCCAGGACCTTCACATCATGCCTTCGATTAAAGCGGATACCTGGATCAAGAAGATGGCGCTCGAGCACCGCATGATCGAGCCGTTCGAAGACCGGCAGGTGCGCGCCGGCGTGATCTCGTTTGGCCTCTCGTCCTACGGCTATGACATCCGCGTCGCCGACGAGTTCAAGGTGTTCACGAATATCAACAGCACCGTCGTGGATCCAAAGCACTTCGACGCTCGCTCGTTCGTGGATGTCCGGGCAGACGTCTGTATCATCCCGCCGAACTCGTTCGCCCTGGCGAAGACCATTGAGTACTTCCGCATCCCACGCGACGTGCTGACGGTGTGCGTCGGGAAGTCGACCTACGCGCGCTGCGGCCTGATCGTGAACGTGACGCCGTTCGAGCCGGAGTGGGAAGGGTTCGTCACGTTGGAAATCTCGAACACGACGCCGCTGCCGGCCAAGGTCTACTCCAACGAAGGCATTGCCCAGGTCCTCTTCTTCCAGAGCGACGAAACGTGCGAGGTGTCCTACGCCGACAAGAAGGGCAAGTACCAGGGCCAGCGGGGACTGACGTTGCCGAAACTGTAGGGATCGCGGATCGGGAGGCGGTGATCCTCTTCCAGAATCAGTTTCATCACCTCCAGGCGGGTCCTGACCGCGGACAGCCCCATTCGTGCTCGGCGCCCAAGCCACCCTCACGGGGTTGGCGCCTGCGGCGCGAACGGGGCGGCCCCGTCCGCGGCCACCCGCGACGAGGTGATGAAACCGCCTCTATAATCGAGAGGATGCTTCGTCCGTACCGCGCTGTGTACCCGACGGTCGAAGCTTAGGGCTTGTCAGACAATTACTGACTTTTGTGTTCTCGGAGCAGCGGGATGGATCGTGTAGTTCCAGTCGCCGTGAAAGCGATGCCGCTCGAGGCGTACCGTCGCCAGCTGCGCATCGGTGACGGTGAGGCCACCCGGGTATTGGCCGCGGTCGAGTTCCGACCGAACGCGGAGTCCGGACCGACTGTGCGTCGAGCCAATGAGGCTCACGATCGTGGCCAAGTCGACGAGTGGGGTGCCGCGCCAATTCATCGCGATGTGCGAGAACACCCGATGCTCGATCTTGTTCCACTTGCTCGTACCCGGCGGAAAGTGACAGACCGTGATCACCAAGCCCGTCCGATTGGCCAGACGCGGCAGTTCCCACTTCCACAACCGGAGGCGCGCCCCGTTGCTCCCGCCTGCATCCGCCGTGATCAACAGCGACTGGGCTTGTCGATACGCCGGGCGACCCATGTGCTGCCACCAACGCTGGATCGACCGTACCGCGAAGCTCGCGGTGTCGTGATCGATCCCGACACGCACCCAGCCTTCGTTGCGATGCAGATCGTAGATGCCATACGGAATGGCCTTCCCGCCCGTGGTGGCGGTGGCCGGGATCACGAAGTCGTGGACCTGTACCCGCTGCGGCGTCTTCGCCGGGCGCCAGGTGCGGCCCGCGTTCTTGAACGCGCCGACCAGCTCCTTCTTCTTGGTGTCCACCGAAATCGTCGGCTGCTGTTGCCGTTGCGCGCGTCGCACGCGCCGGGCGATGTACCGAAACTGCGCGTCCCGATCGACATGCTGGCGGCCCTCACGAGTCTTGGCGTTGCCCTGCAGGCTGTAGCCCAGTCCGTGCAACAACTCGGCGACCACCGTGTGGCTGACGCGGTGGCCCAGACCGTCGAGCGCCACCGCCAACGTCCGTGCGCTCTGGCACGTCCACCGCAGCGGCGAGTCGGGATCGCCGGGGGCGGTCGGCTCAACCAACGCATCCAAATCGCGCAGCAGCGTCGCGTCGAGATCGATCGCGCGCTTGCGGCCGCCGCCCGCCCTTCGCGTCCGGCCGCCCGCGAGCGGCTCGTCCGCCGTCAATTCACGCAAACCGCGCTGGATGGTCGATGTCGCGATACCCGTGGCTCGGGCGACCAGCGCCGTGCCGCCATAACCGATCGCCTCGGCCTCAGTCGCCGCCCACACCCGGCGCGATCGCTCCGTGAGCACGGGCGCCAGCGCTGCATGCTTTGCCCGCAGGGTGGCCACCTCCACGGGCGCAGCGTACTACTCGCCGATCAACAGTGCAAGCAGTTATTTCCTTACAGGCTCTTAGGCGTTCGTGGACGCCAGCGCCCAGGTGATCGGTGACGTGCAGCTTGGACCTGAGAGCAGTGTGTGGATGAACGTTGTCGTTCGCGGCGACGTCAATTACGTGCGCATCGGCGCCCGGACCAATATTCAGGACCTGACGCTCGTGCACGTGATGTGCGACACGAACCCGACGGTGATCGGTGACGATGTGACGGTGGGGCATAGTGCGGTGGTCCACGGGTGCACCATCGAGGACCGATGCCTCATCGGGATGGGTGCGATGCTGTTGAATGGGTGCCGGATCGGCACCGGGTCGATCGTCGCCGCCGGCGCGCTTGTCACTGAGGGATGTGTCGTCCCGCCTGGATCGATGGTCATGGGGCTGCCCGGGAAGGTCCGGCGCCAGTTGACGCGCGAGGAAGACGCCTCCATCAAGTGGTACGCGGATAATTACGTACGGTATCGCCTCGACTTCCAGACCGAGCACACCCCTGCATAGCGGCAACATGCCTCGGACAGAGCCCGCGCGCGGCATGCGCGACTTCCTGCCGGAGGACGTGCGGCGGCGCGAGTACGTCATCGGCATCATCAAACGTGTCTACGAGCGGTACGGGTTCGAGCCGCTGGAGACGCCGGCCGTCGAGAATCTCGAGACGCTGCTCGGAAAGTACGGCGACGAGGGCAGCAAGCTCATTTTCAAGATCCTCAAGCGAGGCGAGCACGAGAAGACCGGAGAGGCGGATCTGGCCCTCCGGTACGACTTGACGGTACCGCTCGCGCGGGTGATGGCACAGCACCAGGCGAAAGTGCCACGTTTGTTCAAGCGCTATCAGATCCAGCCGGTCTGGCGCGCGGACCGCCCCGCGCGCGGCCGCTTCCGCGAGTTCTACCAGTGCGACGTCGACTCGCTCGGTTCGTCCTCGCCCGTCGTCGAAGCCGAGCTGTGCGCCGCGGTGAGCGATGCACTCGTGGAGCTCGGGTTCGAGGAGTTTCGGATACGAATAAACCACCGACAACGACTGACGTCGTTACTCAGGGCGTTCGGCATAGCAGACGAGCTGCACGAGACCGCGTTGGTCGCGATAGACAAGCTCGACAAGGTGGGACCGGACGGCGTGGCAGTCGAGTTGGACCAACGGGATATAAGCGCGGAATCCCGTGAGAGGTTCCTCGCGTTCCACGGTCTCGTGAGCGCACAACCGAACGCGGCGGGCACGGGGGCTAGTCTCGCCGTGCTGGATGCCGTCGACCGTTTTCATGGCTCCGGGACGATGGCCGATGCAGCCAATGTGTCGGCGCTGGAGAACGTAAGGGCGATTGTGGAGCTCACGCAAGGCACTTCGGCGGAGCCTCGGATGTGCTATGACTCGTTTTTGGCGCGAGGTCTGTCGTACTACACAGGCGCAATCATGGAGGTCGCCGTTGCCGACCTGGCCGGAAGTCTTGGCGGCGGCGGGCGGTACGACAACCTCATCGGCATGTTCTCCGGACAGGACATTCCCGCCTGCGGGTTTTCACTCGGCCTCGAGCGCATCCTGGTCGTGATGACCGAGCGGGGCATGTTTCCCCCGTCGCTCGCGATGTCGCCCGCCGATGTGATGGTAGCGATGTTCGACGCGCCCGCCGCGGCGCACACCATGCGTGTCGCCGACCAGTTGCGGGCGCACGGTCTACGGGTGCTCGTGTATCCAGATGCGGACAAGCTGGGGAAGCAAATCAAGTACGCTGACGCGCGGGGCATCCCCTTCGTGGCGCTGCTTGGCCAGGATGAGATAAAGGCGGGAACGGTGACGGTGAAAAATCTGGCTGCGCAAACGCAGCACACATACGAACCGGCGGCGGCAGGGGCCGCGATTCTCGAGGCGCTGAAGCGACGTGGCTGAACAACTCGGCGAACTGACGCGTACCCACACGTGTGGTGCGCTGCGCCCGGAGGACGTCGGGGCGGACGTCATTCTCCTCGGCTGGGTGCACCGTGTTCGCGACCTTGGTGGAGTGCTGTTCGTCGACGTGCGCGACCGCGCTGGGATTACGCAGGTTGTCTTCGACAGGGATGACGAGACGCTGATGACGAAGGCGAAGCGCCTTCGGTCGGAGTTCGTTGTCGGCGTGGAGGGGCGCGTCCGGCGGCGATCGGTCGAGACGGTGAATTCGAAGCTGGCGACAGGCGACGTCGAAGTCGTGGTACGTCAGCTTGCGCTGCTCAACGAGGCGAAGACGCCGCCGTTTCCCATTGCCGACGACACGCCCGTGTCCGAGGACGTGCGACTCAAGTACCGGTACCTCGACCTGCGGCGGCCGCGGCTGCAGGCCAACATGGGCCTCCGACACCGCGTGACCGCGACCGTTCGCCAGTATTTCGACGCCAACGGGTTCTGGGAGATCGAGACTCCGATTCTCACCAAGTCGACACCTGAGGGGGCGCGCGACTACCTGGTGCCCAGCCGCGTGCACCCGGGCGAGTTCTTTGCGCTTCCGCAGTCGCCGCAGCTCTTCAAACAGATCCTCATGATGTCAGGCGTCGACCGCTACGTGCAGATCTGCCGCTGTTTCCGCGACGAGGACCTGAGAGCCGACCGGCAGCCGGAGTTCACGCAGGTCGACGTGGAGATGTCGTTCGCTCGACCGGACACGATCTTCGACACCATCGAGCCGCTGATGCGTGCGGTGTGTGCGGTGGTTGGGAGGGAGATCGACACGCCGTTCCAGCGGATGTCCTATTCGGAAGCGATTGCGACCTACGGGTCCGACAAACCCGATCCGCGCTGCGGCATGGCGATCCAGGATCTCGGCGGGCTGTTCCGCGAGTCGAGCTTTCGGGTATTCCGAGACATTGTCTCGGGCGGCGGCACTGTCCGCGGATTCGTCGTGAAGAACGCCGCCGGCTACTCCCGCAGCGAGGTCGACGGCATCGTCGATCAGGCGAAGCAACTGGGTGCCGCCGGCCTGATCTGGGCACGTCGCGCGGAAGACGGTGCCATAACCAGCTCGGTCATGAAGGCGCTGGGAGAGGAAGAAGTCCGGCGCCTGCTCGACGCCGCTGCCGCGGGACAGGGAGAGCTGTTGCTCGTGGCGGCTGGTGAGCCCGACGCGACGTCGAAGCTGCTCGGACAGCTCAGGTTGACGCTGGCCGGGCAAAAAGGTTTAGTGAACCCTGATACGTACGCGTTCGTGTGGGTGGTAGATTTTCCTTTACTGGAGTGGGATCCGGAGGCACGCCGATACAACTCGATGCATCACCCGTTCACGTCCCCACACGAGGCCGACTTTGGTCTTCTCGAACGTGAGCCTGGGCAGGTCCGCGCCAAGGCCTACGACCTCGTGCTGAACGGTAGCGAGATCGGCGGGGGAAGCATCCGAATCCACGATGCCGACGTGCAGCGGAAGATTTTCTCGCTACTCAATATCAGTCCAGAGGAGGCGAAGCTGCGGTTCGGCTTCTTCCTGGAGGCGCTCGAGTACGGCACCCCGCCGCACGGTGGCATCGCGCTCGGGCTCGACCGTATCATCGCGACTCTGGCCGGCGAACAGTCCATTCGCGAAGTCATCGCGTTCCCGAAGACGGCGGCCGCGGCGGACCTGATGTGTAATGCGCCGTCGCCGGTCGATTCGAAGCAGCTCAGGGAGCTGCATCTCCTGCCGAAAAAATGAGGAAGATTGCCCTGCCTGAAGAAGGCCTCGAGACGCTCTACGGCGCGCACGACGCAAACCTGAGACACATCGAGTCGCTACTGAGCGTGCAGATCCGCACCCAGGGATCAGAGCTGACCCTCCAGGGCGACCCAGACGATGAGCAGCGCGCGCAGTTCATTTTCGGTCAGCTAGGCGCACTCATCGGCGAGGGTTATTCCCTCGCCAACGGCGACGTGAAGACCGCGGTACAGCTCCTGGTCGACAACGCGGACCTCGATCTCCGCGATTACTTCGTCAAGGGCAGCCAGAAGCAGGGAACCCGTCGCCGGGTGAATCCGAAGAGCGTGAACCAGCGCAAGTACCTCGACGCCATCGAGCGGCTTGACATCGTATTTGGTGTTGGCCCCGCGGGTACGGGTAAGACGTACCTCGCGATGGCACAGGCGGTGAACTACCTCGTCGCCAAGAAGGTGAGCCGCATCATTCTGGCGAGGCCGGCCGTCGAGGCCGGCGAGAAGCTTGGCTTTCTGCCTGGAGACCTGCAGGAGAAGATCAATCCGTACCTGCGGCCGCTGTACGACGCGCTCTTCGACATAATGGACTCCGAGAAAGCCGCCCGGCTGATCGAGCGCGGTGTCATCGAGGTGGCACCGATCGCGTTCATGCGGGGGCGAACCCTCAACGATGCATTCGTGATCCTCGACGAGGCGCAGAACGCAACCTCCGAGCAGATGAAGATGTTTCTCACGCGGCTTGGATTCGGCTCGAAGGCGGTCGTGAACGGCGATATCACGCAGATCGACCTGCCGAACGCCCGCATGTCCGGACTCGTGGAGGCGCTGAAGATCGTCAAGGACGTCGAAGGCATTGGCTTCGTGTATTTCGACGACAAGGATGTCGTACGTCACAAACTCGTGCAGCGGATCGTCAAGGCGTACGAAGCGTTCACCAACGGCGGCGCCCGTAAGGACGCATGACTGATCGGATGGGAGGACCTGCGCGCCAGCCCGAACGACGAGGTCCGCCGGAGCGCTTCACGGTCGACGTCGTGACACAGGGCGTGACCCGGTCGCCGGGGCTCGCCGCATGGCTGCGCTCGATCGCACCGGCCGGCGCATGGGGGGCCGTCACGGTCGCGATCGTCCCGGACGGCCGGGTCCGGCGTTTGAATCGCGTGTACCGGCGAAAGGACGAGCCCACCGACGTCCTGTCGTTTCCTTCGGGAGAAGCCGGATGTCTGGGCGATGTTGTGATCGCGGCCGGCGTTGCCCGTCGCCAGGCCAGGGCCGCGGGCCACTCCCTGCAAACCGAGCTTCGCGTGCTGGCCCTGCACGGTCTCCTTCATCTACTTGGCTATGATCACGATCGTGACGATGGCCGCATGGCCCGCGTGGAGGGGAGACTCCGCCGGCGTGGCGGCTTGCGCGAGGGGCTGATCGAGAGACACGGGTGACGCCGCTTTCCCTCTTCCTCATCGCCTGTGCGACGGTGTTCCTGGGCTCGGTGGAGTCGGCCTTCAGTGCGCTGATGCGGCTGTCGTTGCGACTGATGGCCGAACGCGGGGGCCGCGACGATCGTCTCGGCCGATATCTCGCCGATCCGCTCCAGCTGTTCATACCGGTTCGCATTCTGATCGGTCTGTGCACGGTGCTCGCGGGGGTGCTGATCGCCCGGCTCAGCACGGTGGACGATGCGTTCTCGGTGGCGACCTTCTTTGTCTCGCTGGTCGCATTCGTGGTGGTCTGCGAGCATCTGCTGCCGATGTTCGTCACGCGCCGCGGTCCCGAGGAGGTCCTCGACGTTCTATTGCTCGCGTTTCACCCGATCGCGCGGACGATGCGTCCGATGACACGTCTCCTGATAGAGATCTCCGGTGCGCGCGGCGATCGGGAAGCCCAGGGCAACGGGGCTGATACGAACGCTGCCACGAAGGTGCCTGCCGCTCCAGACGAGCAGGGAGAAGAGGGTGCCATCTCGGAGGAAGAAGGGCGCGAGCTCCTCCAGTCGGTCGTCGATTTCACGGAGATTGTCGTGCGCGAGGTCATGACCCCGCGCCCCGATATCGTTGCCATCCGGGCTGATGCGTCCCTGAGCGATCTTCGTGCGCTGTTTCGCGAGGAGCAGTACTCGCGCATTCCGGTCTACGGCAGCAGCCTCGACGACATCATCGGGATCGTGTTCGTGAAGGACCTGGTCGCGCTGCCGCCTGGCGCCGAGCCGCCGCTCACGACGTTGATGCGGTCGGCGTACATGGTGCCCGAGAGCAAGCGGGGGTCCGAGCTACTGAAGGAGATGCAGCGCCGGCAGGCTCAGACGGCCATCGTCGTCGACGAGTACGGCGGCACCGCAGGCCTGGTCACAGTGGAGGATCTGCTGGAAGAAATCGTCGGTGAGATCCGCGACGAGTACGACGTCGAGAGCGAGACGGTCACTGATGAAGGGAACGGAACCTATGTCTTCAGCGGCAAGGTGGGTGTGGACGAGGTCAAGGACCGCCTCGGCGTGAAGATCGAGCGCGAGGGGTTCGAGACCGTCGGCGGGTATCTGCTATCGCATCTCGGCCGGATGCCGTACGTCGGTGAAGCCTTTGAGGTCGGCGACCTCACTGTCGAAGTGCTCGAGGTGGAGCGTCGGCGGATCACAAAGGTGCGTGCACGGCGACGTGCCGGTACCACCGCATCGATAGAGTAGGCCTGCTCGTGAAAGCCGGTTTCGTGTCCTTCGTCGGCCGCCCCAACGCCGGCAAGTCCACGCTACTGAATCGCATTGTCGGCCATAAGCTGGCAATCGTGTCGAACAAGCCCCAGACGACCAGGACGCGCATCGTGGGTGTGAAGAATTACCCAGACGGGCAGGTGGTGTTCGTGGACACACCGGGTGTGCACAGGCCAACGCATCGAATGAACGTGCGAATGGTCGACGTGGCGCTTGACGCCATGCGTGGCGTGGATGTCCTCACACTCGTCGTCGACGTGTCCGTGAGAGAGGGCCCTGGCGACCGCCACCTGATCACGCTGCTCGGGGGTTTAAAGATCCCTGTCATCCTGGCATTGAACAAAGTCGACCTGATTGCGAAGGCGAAGCTGCTGCCGATGATCGACCGGTACAGGCAGGCGCACCCGTTCGTGGAGCTCGTTCCAATTTCGGCGGCCGACGGCACGAGCGTCGACCTGCTCGAAACGTTGTTCCTTCGACACCTTCCGGAAGGTGACCCGCTGTATCCGCCAGACTACGTGACGGACCAGCCGGAACGCTTCTTCGTGAGCGAGATCGTGCGTGAACAGGTGCTCCGGCTCACGCACGCCGAACTACCGTTCTCGACAGCCGTCGTCGTCGACCGGTTCGGCGAGCCTGGCGAGGACAAGGTCGTCACCCTGTATTGCACCATCCTCGTCGAGCGGGAGTCACAGAAGCCGATCGTCATCGGCAAGGGTGGGGCGATGGTCAAGCAAATTGGGACGGCGGCACGCATGGAGCTCGAGCGTTTTCTCGGCGCACGGGTCTATCTGGAGCTGCACGTCAAGGTGAAATCTGAATGGCGCGACAACGAACGCGTCCTCGATGAAATGGGACTGCAGGATCGGGGGCGGTCGTAGGACAGCACAGGGACGATCGCATAGAGGCCCGACCTTCGATGGTGACCCATCGTGGTCGAAAGATCGTCGAGCGCGCCGTGTGGCGTGCTAGATTGTACTGTTTACGAGTGCCTGACGGATTTCCACCATGGCGGCGCAGCGAAGAATAGATCTCGTCCTCGACTCGGTCAAGCGACTGCTGCGCATCGGTGCGACCGCCAATCTGCTGAACCTGCTGCAGAAGCAGCACCCCGCCGATCTCGCGCAGATCTTCAGCGAATTCCAGGTTAAAGAGCGCGAGGCGACCTTCAGCCGGCGACTCGCGGCAGTCCGGTGCTGGGCCTGATTCTGTGCGCTGCGATGATCATCAACATGGTTGTCGCCGCCGCTGCCGGAACGCTCGTGCCGCTGGGCCTCCGGGCCGCGAACGTCGATCCGGCGCTTGCCTCGTCGGTCTTCATTATGGAATTATACTGATGGCTTGACAAGCGCGTCAAGATCGCCTATATTTGAAGGTGAAAGGGACGCGCGAATGACCAAGCACAAAGGACCTGGGAAGTCACACCGAAAGGGTATCACCCTCCTGGATCTGGCCCGGATATTCCCGGATGAGCAGGCCGCAATCGACTGGTTCGAGCAGATCGTATGGAACGGCCACCGCTGCTGCGGTCACTGCGGGAGCATCAAGACCAGCACCGTCCCCAACCAGAAGCCCATGCCCTACTGGTGCGCGGACTGCCGGTCCTACTTCAGCGTCCGTACCGGGACCGCGCTGGAGCGTTCCAAGGTGCCGCTGCGCAAGTGGGCCTTCGCCATTTATCTCGAACTCACGAGCCTCAAGAGCGTGTCGAGCATGAAGCTCCACCGTGACCTGGGCGTCACGCAATCAACCGCGTGGTTTATGCTGCACCGCATACGCGAAGCGTGGGACACCTCAAACGGCCAGTCCTTCGTCGGCCCGGTAGAAGTGGATGAGACGTACTTCGGCGGCAAGGAACGCAACAAGCACGAACGAAAGAAGCTCCACGCTGGCCGTGGCCCAGTTGGCAAGACCGCTGTGATCGGGGCCAAGGATCGGCAGACGAATCAGGTGACCGCCCGCGTCATCGAGCACGCCGACGCCCCGACGCTACAGGGCTTCGTGACTGCCAACGTGGACAGTGGCGCCATGGTCTACACCGATGACCACGGCGGGTACGAAGGGCTCCCGAATCACGAAACGGTGAAGCACTCAGCAGGCGAGTACGTCAGCGACATGGCGCACACGAACGGGATCGAGTCCTTCTGGAGCATGCTCAAGCGGGCGCACAAGGGCACCTTCCACAAGCTGAGCCCGAAGCACCTACAGCGCTACGTCAACGAGTTCGCTGGGAAGCACAATGTGCGGAACGCGGATACACAGGCGCAGATGGCCGCACTGACTGCCGGACTGGTTGGGAAGCGTCTGATGTACCGCGATCTGATTGCGCCGAACGGGCTCGCGTCGGGCGCACGTTCGTAGGCCGCATCAGGGCGCGCGCAAGATCCTCTGGTGTAGCGTTGCCGTAGTCAGGTCGTTTCATCGTAGCCATCCAGCGTTTTACGTGGACAGCCGCTTCTCGATGTCGTCGGCGTCGATGAGATGTCGAACTTCCTGAAGGCCACGCTCGACGCCGACAAGCCGTTGATCAACGCCGACAAGCCGTTGATCAACGCCCCCTAGCCGTGCGTCTACAACGCCTAGTCGTGCGTCAATTGAATTTAGTCGTTGTTCCACGCGCGCATGGTCTTCGTCGTTCTTGGTCTGAATATCATTCAGACGATTTAAAATTGTATCGATATTATCCTGAGTCATGGCCCTAGTTGACCCCCATCCAACTCAACATGCCACGTGTGTATAGCACTTACGTATAGCAATCCCCATAATCATACCCATAACAATACCTTTAAGGAAATACATAGCGATCGGTATATGGACGCGTCAAATATTTGGCGCTGGCGTGCCAATCCAACTATATAATCCCCCTTCATTACAACCCTGACCGACGTGTTCGGCTTCTTCTCGTTCCTCGGTCTGGCGACGGTGTTCATGCGGTACCTTGCGCCGATCCCGTGAGGGACCCGACGAAGTAAAATAGATACAGTTTGTGCCGCTGCACACTGCCGACGCGCTCATTCTCCGCACCTATAAGCTCGGCGAAGCCGATCGCATCGTCGTTTTTCTTACGCGCGATCGCGGGAAGAAACGGGGTGTCGCCAAAGGGGCCCGTCGCGCGCGGTCACCATTTGTCGGCGCGCTCGAGCCGCTCACTGAAGCCCGCGTGGCCTACTTCGAGAAGGAGCGGCGTGAACTGGTGGGGCTGAACTTCGCGGAGACGATTCGTTCGCCGCTCGGCCTCATTGGTCCGGCAAGAGCGGGGCAGAGAGCCACAGATGATGGGGCCCAGGGCGTTCCCCGCGTACGCGAGCGATCGTCCGAGGCCGGACACCACATCGACGACGACGCGCTGGGGTACGTTGGGTACTTCGCGGAGCTGCTCGACGAGTGGGCACAGGATGCGGACGCTGACGAGCGCCTCTATCGTCTGGGCACATCGATGCTCCACGCGCTGGCGGCCGGCGCCCCGGCGGAGCCGCTCGCGCGATACTTCGAGTATTGGCTTCTCAGGTTGCAGGGGGTGTATCCGGAGGCACGGGGGACGCTCTCGGACGCGGCGATGGCGTTTCTGGCTGCCTCGCGCAGTCTGGGGCCGGATCGTGCGGGAGAGCTGCCGGCCGAGCGTCGTGCGCTCAAGGAACTGGAGCAGATGCACCGTGGCCTCATCGCCGTGCACCTGGAGAAGACATTGAAATCGGATCGCGTACTCCGCGATCTCCGCCGACACAACTAGAAGGTGTGGGGCAGCCACTTTTGTGACATTTCAGGATCTCATTCTCAAGTTCTCGGCCTTCTGGGCGTCCCACGGTTGTCTCCTGCAGCAGCCGCTCGACCTTGAGGTGGGTGCCGGCACGTCGCATCCCGAGACCCTGTTCCGGGTGCTCGGGCCAAAGCCGTGGAGCGTGGCGTACGTGCAGCCTTCGCGACGGCCGGACGACGGTCGCTTCGGGCAAAACCCGAATCGCCTGTTCAAGCACCATCAGTATCAGGTCATTCTCAAGCCGTCCCCGGACGACGTGCAGCAGATCTACCTCGATAGCCTCGAGGCGTGCGGTATCAACCCGCGGCAGCACGACATCCGCTTCGAAGAGGACAACTGGGAATCGCCAACGCTTGGCGCCTGGGGGATCGGCTGGCAGGTGATGCTCGACGGCCTGGAGATTACACAATTCACGTATTTCCAGCAGGTGGGCGGCATAGACCTCGCACCTATTTCATGCGAGATCACGTACGGCCTCGAGCGGATCGCGATGTTCTTGCAGCGCGTCGATAACGTCTTCGATCTCGAATGGGGTGGCGGCGTGAAGTACGGCGAGGTGCGACTGCAGGAGGAGATCGATCAGTCGAAGTACGCTTTTGGCCACGTGGATATGCCGGCCGAAGAGTTCGCGACGCTCCATCGCGATCTCTTTGACCGGTATTACGGCTTTTCGGAGCGGTTGCTTGCGTCAGGCCTGATCTGGCCGGCGCTCGAGCACTGCCTCAAGTGTTCGCATCTGTTCAACGTGCTTGATTCGAGCGGCAGCATCGGCGTCACCGAGCGCACCGCCTACATTCTCCGTGTCCGGCAGCTCGCGGTAGCCGTCGCGGGGGCGTACGTCGGGGCGTCCGACGCGGCGCCGGAGGCCTCCTAGCGTATGGATCGTGAGCTGCTGATTGAGATCGGATGCGAGGAGCTCCCTGCGGGATGGCTTCCCGGGCTGACGGCGCAGCTCGCGCGGCATCTCGACGTGCGCCTCAAGGCGTCCCGGCTTGCCTCCACGGCGCCGGCGGAGAGTTTCAGCACCCCGAGGCGGCTGGCAGCACGCGTGGCCAAGCTTGCCGAGCGCCAGACGGATTTCGAAGAGGTGGTCACCGGCCCGCCGGTCACGGCCGCGTTCAGGCCTGATGGTGAACCGACCCCTGCGGCTGTCGGGTTCGCGAAAAAGCATGGCGTCGACGTCACCGCGCTCGAACGGCTCGAGACACCCAAAGGCACGTATCTGGCCCACCGGGTCGGGCAGCGCGGCAAAGCCACTATCGACGTGCTCGCGGACGTTGCCGGCGGGCTGCTACGAGACCTGACGTTCCCCAAGCAGATGCGGTGGGACGCTCACCTCGAAGACGGGAAGGGGGACCTCGTCTTCGCACGGCCGATCCGGTGGCTGGTGCTGATGTACGGCGGTCGCGTCGTTCCATTCGTCATCCGCCGGTCCGAGCTTGCGCAGAGTCCGAACGTGCAGGACGTCCGGTCCGGCTCCCACACGTACGGCCATCGTTTCCTGACGACGAGCGGGCGCGCGGGCCGGGCCATCAAGATCAAGACCTTCGAGGACTACCAGGCCAGGCTGCTCGAAAACTTTGTCATTCTCGATCGCCGCGAGCGGGAATCCAGGATTCGACGTGAGCTGGAAACGCATGCCCGGCGGCTGGGCGGCCGCGTGAGTGGCCTCGTGGCAGCGCATTCGTCGCTCCTGCAGGAAGTGCCGGACCTCGTCGAGTACCCCTCCGTCGTTGCCGGCCATTTTTCGGTTGAGTTCCTGGAACTACCGGAGGAAGTGCTGACGACGACGATGATTCATCACCAGCACTACTTTCCCGTAGTGGACGAGGCAGGGAAGCTGAAGCCCGCATTCCTGGCGGTGACCAACACGCAGCCTGAGAAGCCAGAGGTTATCGCACGGAACGCGGAACGGGTCCTCGCTGCGCGGCTTCGCGACGCGCGATTTTTCTGGGACGAAGATCGCAAAGCCACGCTGGAGTCGCGGGCGGCGCGCCTGTCGACCATTCTCTTTCACAAGAAGCTGGGTAGCTATCGAGAGAAGGCCGAACGCGTCGCGGCGCTCGCACGGTGGATTGCCCACGCTGCGTTCGAGCAGCCCGAGACGGTTGCCGGTGACGCCGAGCATGCCGGCCGTCTTTGCAAGGCGGATCTTGGCACGGACATGGTGCGGGAGCTGACCGAGCTCCAAGGGTCGATGGGTGGGATCTACGCGCGCGAGGAAGGGCAGCCCGAGGCGGTCTGGAAGGCGATCTATTTCCACTATCTGCCGATCGGTGTCGAGGCGGATGCGTCTCCGTCGCGCCAGCAGCTTGGCGCGGCCGCCGTTACGTGGGCCGCTGTCTCGCTCGCCGACAAGCTTGACTCCGTCGTCGCCATGTTTACCGCTGGCGAGCGCCCGACCGGCTCGCGCGATCCGCTTGGCTTGCGGCGGCAGGCACAGGGCGCCGTGAAGATTCTGGCGGACTTGCCGGAGATGACGGGCCTTCAGACACGGCTGCCGTTGGGAGCGCTGCTGACGCGCGCGGCCGAGCCGTTCGGCGGGTATGGGGACTCGTCGGTGCCTCTCTTCTCCTTCATGGCGGATCGCCTTGGATACCTGCTCGAGCAGCGTGGCTACGACGTGCGCAACGTGCGGGCCGTTCTGCACAGCGGAATCGAACGCGTGAGTCCTCTGGAGGCTCGCCTCAAGCTCGAGGCGCTTGCGCAGATGGGCGGGTCAGAGGCGCTCCTGGGTGTTGCGACCTTGTTGAAGCGCGTCAAGAACATCACGAAGGGCGTAGGCGACGCTGGCGACTGGCCGGCGATTCAGGCACGGCTCGTCGAGCCGGCCGAGCAGGCTCTCTGGTCACAAGTCGATGCACGCGCGCCCGGGATCAGGGATGCGGCGGCGGGCGGGGACTACCGCGAGGCATTTGCGGGCATCGCGGGGCTCCAGCCCGCGGTCGCGAAGTTTTTCGACGATGTCCTGGTCATGACCGACGATGAGCCGCTTCGCCAGGCGCGGCTGGCGTTGGTGGCAGCGCTGCGGGATCTCGTTCTGGGCATTGCTGATATTTCCGAGATCGTCACAGAAGGCTGAGGGGTCGAAGTTCGAAATGGCGAAAAAGCAACCGCGGAAGCCGGTCCGCGCGAAGGCGAAGACCAGAGGAAAGAGTGGGCGGGCCGTGAGGCGGACCGCCCGCGGCACGAAGTACGTGTACTTTTTTGGGAATGGAAAGGCGGATGGCGAGCGTCGCATGCGCGACACGCTGGGCGGCAAGGGCGTCGGTCTGGCCGAGATGACCAACGCCGGCCTGCCTGTGCCTCCGGGCTTCACCATTTCCACCGATGTCTGTTCGCTCTACTTCGCGAAGAAGGGAAAGATGCCTTCCGCGGTCGAGACGGAGATTGCGGGACACATCAGGAAGCTGGAGAAGGCCGCGGGCGCGACCCTTGGCTCGACGAGGAACCCGCTGCTCCTGTCGGTCCGATCGGGGTCCAAGTTCTCCATGCCCGGGATGATGGACACGATTCTCAATCTCGGTCTCAACGACGCCGCCGTCGAAGGGCTGAAGGGCCGGACCTCCAACGGCCGCTTTGCGTTCGACAGCTACCGCCGGTTCATGCAGATGTTCGGCAGCGTCGTGCTCGACGTCCCCAAGAGCGCCTTCGAGCGCGAGTTCGACGCCGTGAAGCACGCCAATGGCGCGTCGCTGGACACCGATCTGGACGAGCAGGCGCTGCGTGAGGTCGTCCAGCGCTACAAGCGGCTCGTGCGCCACAAGACAAAGCGCGATTTCCCGCAGGACCCGCGCGAGCAACTGACGATGGCTCGCGATGCGGTCTTTGGATCGTGGATGAACCCGCGCGCCAGGGAGTACCGCCGTATTTACGACATTCCGGACCACATCGGCACCGCGGTGAACGTGCAGATGATGGTGTTCGGTAATACCGGAGACCGGTCGGCAACCGGCGTCGGCTTCACTCGCAATCCGGCGACCGGCGCCAGGGAGTTCTACGGCGAGTTCCTGATCAACGCCCAGGGCGAGGATGTTGTGGCGGGAATCCGCACGCCGCAGCCGATCGCCGAGCTCAAGAAGGCCATGCCGAGGGCATACAAGCAATTGCGGGACATCACGAGCCGGCTCGAGCGCAACTACAAGGACGTGCAGGACTTCGAGTTCACGATCGAGGACGAGCGACTCTTCATGCTGCAGACGCGGAACGGCAAGCGCACCGGGTACGCGGCGGTGATCATCGCCACCGACTTCGTCGCCGAACGGCTGATCACGCCGAAGGAAGCCGTGCTGCAGGTCGCCCCGGAATCGCTCTCGCAACTGCTCGCGCCGGGGTTCGATCCCAAGGAATGGAGCGCGATCCCGGTCGCCACGAAGGGGCTGCCCGCGTCCCCCGGTGCCGCCAGCGGCCAGGTCGTGTTCAGCGCCGAGGAAGCGGTGACATGGTCGGACGCAGGAACGCCGGTCATTCTCGTGCGCCGCGAGACAGCACCTGACGACATTCACGGCATGTTCGTCTCGCAGGGCATCCTTACGGCCACCGGCGGAATGACCTCGCACGCCGCGGTCGTGGGTCGCCAGATGGGCAAGCCTTCGATCGTCGGTGCCGCCGAGATCGAGATCGACGAGGATGCCCAGTGGTGCTCGGTGGGCGGCCACACGATTCGTGAGGGCGACTTCGTCTCGTTCGACGGCCTGACGGGGGAAGTGAAGCTCGCCAAGGTCGCCTCGAAGCCGAGTGAGATCCTGCAGGTGCTCAGTGGGCAGCTTAAGGCGGCGAAATCGAATATCTACAGCCGTTTCATGCGGATCCTGACCTGGTCCGACAAGTACCGCCGGATGGCGGTCCGCGCCAATGCCGATCAGCCGGACCAGGCGGAGCTCGCCTGCGCCTTCGGCGCGCGGGGCATCGGGCTTTGCCGGACCGAGCACATGTTTTTCGGCGAGGGACGCATCCCCATCGTCCAAAGGATGATCCTGGCCGACAACGAGGCGGATCGGCGGGCGGCGCTGTCGGAACTGCTGCCGCTCCAGCGCGAGGATTTCTACAGCGTCTTCAAGGCGATGCACGGGTTGCCGGTCACGATCCGAACCATCGACCCGCCGCTGCACGAGTTCCTGCCCAAGCGGGAGGATCTGATGGTGGAGATCGCCAAGCTCGAGGCGCGGTCCGATGCGGGGGCCGAGCTGGAAGAAAAGCGCCTCCTGTTGCGCCGGGTTGAGCAGCTTCACGAGTTCAACCCCATGCTTGGCCATCGGGGCGTTCGGCTCGGCATCACCTACCCGGAAATCACGGAGATGCAGACGCGGGCGATTATCGAGGCGGCCTGTCAGCTCGCGAAGGAACGTGTCAAGGTCACGCCCGAAATCATGATCCCGCTCGTCGGGAACGTGTTGGAGCTACGTGACCAGAAGGCGGTCGTCGCTCGCGTTGCCAAGGCCGTGATGAAGGAGCGTGGCGTGCGGATCCCGTACCTCGTTGGGACGATGATCGAGGTGCCGCGCGGCGCCATGACGGCCGACCAGATCGCCGCCGAGGCACAGTTCTTCTCGTTCGGGACCAACGACCTCACGCAGCTCACTCTCGGGTTCTCGCGAGACGACATCGGAAAGTTTCTGCGGATTTACCAGGACAAGAGGATTCTCGACAAGGATCCGTTTGCGACGTTCGACGTCGACGGCGTTGGGCCGATCGTGCGGACGGCCGTGGAGCTGGGACGCCGGACGCGCCCGAGCATCAAAATCGGCGTCTGCGGCGAGCATGGGGGAGATCCCTCGTCCATTCATTTTTTTGAGAAAGTCGGCCTCGACTACGTGAGCTGCTCGCCCTATCGTGTGCCTGTCGCGCGACTTGCCGCCGCGCAGGCCGCGCTCGCGGTCAAGGTCGGTGATTAGTCGGTCGGCGATCGCGAGGCAGTGGAGCGATGGGCATGACGAGGATCCAGATCCTGGCGGGTGATCTCGCCAATCAGATCGCCGCGGGAGAGGTCGTCGAGCGCCCGGCCTCCGTGATCAAGGAGCTGGTCGAGAACTCGATCGACGCCGGCGCGCGGCGCGTCTCCATTGCCATCGAGCTTGGCGGCAAGAAGCGCATTCACGTCGAGGACGACGGAGAGGGCATGGGGCCGGAAGACACCCGGCTCGCGGTCGAACGCCATGCCACGAGCAAGATCCGGCGGACGGAAGACCTCGACGGTATCGCGACGCTGGGGTTCCGCGGCGAAGCGCTCCCGAGCATCGCGTCGGTGGCGCATTTCGTGCTGCGCAGCCGGGCGCGCGGCGCCGACTCCGGCACCGAGATTCGTATCAATGGGGGTGCCGTGGCGTCGGTCACCGAGGTCGGGATGGGCGAAGGGACCTCACTCGATGTTGCCGACCTGTTCTACAATCTGCCGGCTCGCCGCAAGTTCCTGAAGTCCGATGGGGCAGAGTTCGCGCAGGTCTCGCGCGTCGTGACGCAACTGGCTCTCTGTTATCCAGAAATTGGCTTCACGCTTACAAGCGCCGGGCGCAAGGTGCTGCAGTGCCCGCCGGTCGGCGCTCTTCGCGATCGGCTGTACCAGCTGTACGGCGAGCGACACGATCTCGTCGAAGTGCGGCGCGATGGGGGCGACGTCAGGATTTTTGGATACGTCGCCGCGCTCGCCGAGCAGGGGCCGAAGCGGGGTCCGCAGAATGTGTTCGTCAATCGGCGAATCGTGAAGGACCGCACCATCGCGCACGCGATCATCGATGCCTACAGCGTAGCGTCCATCAAGGAGCGCAGCCCTGAGGTGCACCTTTTCATTTCGATGCCGCATGCGGCGGTGGACGTCAACGTCCATCCGACCAAGGCGGAGGTGCGCTTCCGCGACCAGTCGCACATCCACGAGGTGATTCGGCGGACGCTGCGCGACGGGCTCGGCCGCGGCCCGGCGCCCGAGCTGCAGCTCGAGACGCCGCCGACCTACCAGGCGCTGCCGACCACGTTGCCGCTGCCCACCGCGTACGCGGGGACGTTTCCGAGTCGCTGGACCACCGGGGCGGGCGGCGTCCGTGAAAGAGGCGATGCGCCCTCGAATTCACTGTCGGACGCATCCGTGCATCCTCGCACCTTCGCACCCGGCACCGATGGATCGTTTGTGGTTCGTCCGATGATTGCCCTCGGCCAGTTCCGCGACACATTCATCATCGCCGTGGACGACGAAGGCATCGCGATTGTCGATCAACACGTCGCGCATGAGCGCGTGCTGTTCGAGCAGATCGTGGAGCGGTTGACCGTGGGCGGGCTTGAGAGCCAGCGTCTGCTCGAGCCGATGCTCCTCGATCTGCCCGCGGCGGCGCGCGAGGCCCTCGGTGCGCGTGCCACCGAGCTCGCACGAATGGGATTCGAGCTGGAAGAATTCGGAGGGGAGGCCGTTCGTGTCGTGGCGGTTCCGGCGTTGCTGCGTCGCGAAGAGTGCGAGGGGGCGATTCGGACGCTGGCCGATGACCTCGAGGGCCTCGATCGCGGCTCGCGGGTGGACGAGGCGCTCAGGCGCATCGCGGCGACGATGGCGTGCCACGCCGCTGTGAAGGCCAACGACCCGCTCACCGCGGAAAAGATGGCGCACATCCTGGAGGAGCTGCGCCGAACCGCCTATTCCACGATTTGCCCGCACGGGCGCCCCGTGATGCTTCGTTTGACACGCCGCGAAGTCGAAAGGAACTTTCAGCGAATCTGACGTGAGCGTCAGTCCTTCCGTCGCCGTTCCTGTTTGAGCCTCCTCCACTCCTCGAGCCGTCGCGTGATCTCGTTCTCAAACCCGCGGTCGGTCGGCTTGTAGTACTGCCGGTCCGCCACCGAGGCCGGCAGACACTCCATCGACGTAATGGCGTCCGGCTCGTGGTGCGCGTACTGATAGTTCCTGCCGTAGTCGAGCGTCTTCATCAGCTTGGTCGGGGCGTTCCGCAGATGTAGCGGTACCGGGTCGGCCGCCTGGCTGTGGGCGTCGGCTTTGGCCGCCTCGTACGCGGCGTAGACGGCATGGCTCTTCGGCGCGGTGGCAAGATAGATGGCCGCTTGTGCGATGGCGGTGTTGCCCTCCGGCATGCCGATGAAGTGCGCGGCGTCCTTGGCGGCCACCGCGACCGCCAGCGCCTGTGGGTCCGCATTGCCGACATCCTCGGAGGCGAAGCGAATCAGCCGACGCGCGATGTAAAGGGGGTCCTCGCCTGCCTCGAGCATTCGAGCCACCCAGTACACGGCCGCGTCGGGATCACTGTTCCGCATGGATTTGTGCAGCGCCGACACGAGGTTGTAGTGCTCCTCGCCGCTCTTGTCGTACAGGAGCGCCCGGCGCTGGATCGAGTGCTCGAGTTGCGGTAGATCGAGGCAGCGGGCCGGCCCATCGGAGGTCTTCGGGGCGGCTGCCGCAGAAAACTCCAGCAGGTTCAGCGCGCTTCGCGCGTCGCCGTTGGCGAACCGCGCGATGGCGGCAATCGCCCGGTCGGTGACCGTGACGTCCATGCTGCCGAGACCACGCTCAGTGTCTGCCAACGCGCGGCGCAGGATGGTCTCGATCCGCTCCGAGGTCAGCGGTTGGAGCACGAATACCTTCGACCGGGAAAGAAGCGCGGCGTTGACCTCGAATGACGGGTTCTCCGTCGTCGCGCCGATCAGCACGATGTCGCCGCCCTCGACCCTGGGAAGGAACGCATCCTGCTGCGCCTTGTTGAAACGGTGAATTTCGTCGATGAACACGATCGTACGTCGGTCCGTGCCACGGCGCCGCACCTCGGCTGCCGCCATGACCTCCCTGATCTCCTTGATCCCCGAGAGGACGGCGCTGAACTGGACGAAGTGCGCCTTGGTCATGTCGGCCACGATGCGCGCGAGCGTGGTCTTGCCGGTACCGGGTGGTCCCCACAGAATGATCGAGCGCAGCATGTCGCGTTCGATCGCGTCGCGCAGGGGCCTGCCGGGCGCGAGAATGTGATCCTGCCCGACGATCTCGTCCAGCGTGCGGGGCCGCACACGGTCGGCAAGAGGAGTGCCTTCGTGCCCTCCGGGTTCAGGCGCCCGCGGCGCAGGTTCGTCGGCGAAGAGTGAGTCGCTCATAACCGCTGTCGACGCGCCGCGTAGATGAGGATCGCACCTGCTACCGCCACGTTGAGTGATTCTACGGGCGGCGCCATCGGGATCGTGACGAGCTCGTCGCACTTACTCAACAGACCGGCCGGGAGTCCGCGTCCTTCCCCACCCAGGAGCAGGGCGACGGAGCCGCGCCAATCGACGGCCTCGGGCGCGCGTCCGTCGCGTGGCACCGCGGCCACCGTCCTCACCCCGGACGCCGTGGCACAACGCACGATCGCGTCGAGTGTCTGGCCGGTGGCGATTGGCATTCGCAGCGCGCTGCCCATGCTCCCGCGCAAGGCCTTCCACGAGAACGGGTTCGCCGACGCGCCAGAGACGAGCACGCCTGTGACCCCGCCCGCCTCGGCTGCGCGGATCAGCCCGCCGAGGTTACCTGGATCCTGGACATCGGCCCCCACGAGGGTGAATCCGTTATCCGTGAGGCTGATGGTGCCGGCGTCGAACGACGTCCGCCGCGCGATGGCGACGATGCCGGACGGTGACTGTACCGGGCTCATCGCCGCAAAGGCCGAGGCGCTGACGGTGAAGACCGGCGCTCCCTCCGATTCCAGTGCGCGCGCCAGGTCCCCCTCCCCGGAGTTGCCGATCACGTGAGACGAGGCGACCGCGACCGCTTCGAATTCCAGAGCGGCCCGACGCGCCTCACGGATGAGGTGCACACCGTCGAGCAGTACACGCGTGTCGCCGGAGTCAGGAGCATTCACCACCTCGCGAAACGTGCGCACGAGAGTGTTCTGGCGGCTGGAGATCGTCTTCATCTATGTGCGATTGATGCGCGGTGATTCGCGACTTGTGATTGGCGATTCACCGACTACTCATGCGCTCCAATCCACAATCTTCGATCGCAAACCACGAATAGCTGCAAGCATAACAGACTGTGCTAGAGTCTGAATCTGCTGTGAAAGATCGCATCATAAAGCGTTTCAGTGATCAGATCGCCGCACTCGAGCGGGAGCTGCATTTGGAGCTGCCCAGGGAGATCCAGCGCGCCCGCGAGCTGGGCGATTTGCGCGAGAACGCCGAGTACAAGGCGGCCAAGGAGCGGCAGGGGATCGTCAACGCGCAGATCGCGATGCTGAAGAAACGGGTCGGGGAGATTGCGATGATCAACCTCAATCGCATTCCGCACGACCGCGCGGGCTTCGGATCGACGGTTCATCTCCGCGCCGAGCGCGGCGATATCGTGATTTATCAACTCGTCATGCCCGAGGACGCGGATGCGGACAAGGGGATGATCTCCACGTCGTCACCGATCGGCCGCGCCATTCTGAACAAGCAAGAGGGCGACGAGATCAAGGTGATCACCCCGGCGGGCCCACGCCGTTTCGATCTGATCAAGGTCATCACAATTCACGGCGAAGAGTGAGGCGTGCAGCCGTACTCCCCTGAGCGTCGCACCGCGCTCGTCCTGTGCGGCACCGGTGCGCAGGGGGCGTACCAGGCAGGCGTGCTGCGCGCTCTGCAGGAAGCAGGCGTCAAGATCGACGTGATGGCGGGGCAGGGCGTCGGCGCCGGCGCCGCGGCCCTGGCGGCCATCGATGGCGCTGCCCGCATGTGGGATGCCGACGGGATCTGGCGCGGCGCCGCGGCTAGGGCCTTGTATCGCTGGAAGTGGCCGCTGCGCGCGGCCGGATGGCTGTCCCTCCTGCTGGTCGCGATCCTCGCGATCCCTCTTCTGTTCCTTGCCCTCAGGCTGCCAACCTATCCAGACATATTTCTATCGGCCGCGCTGGCGGTGATCACCGTGCTGCTGCTGGTGCTCGCCGCGGGCGCCTCGATCGCGCAGCGCCAGGCCCCGGCCCGTCGAACGGCCGGAGGCACCTGGTGGTGGCGTCTCCTGGGTGCGCCGCTTGACGGGGATGCCGCCTACGAGACCTTTGCGGGCGCGCTCTGGCAGTTGATTCGCGGCGCCTCCCACGCGGCCCGTCCTGGGGGATCGGGGGTCGGCCGCCGCTACGCCGATGTGCTCACCGACAACCTCGGGCAGCCTGGGTTTCGCGAGCTGATGATCGTCGCGACTGACCTGGATGCGCGTCGCGACGTGGTCGGGGCTCTGCTGCTGGAGCCCTATCGTCACGAGTTCGTCGCGCCGCGTCCGGACCGCGAGCGGCGATCCGAAGCGATCGACCTCGCCGGAACGGACCGTGATCATGCCTTTGATCTCATCGCGGCCGGGCTCACACCGCCGATCGGCTGCGATCCGCACATGATGACGTTCGCTGCCGACAGTTACTGGCGTGGGGAAACACACCGTGTGTGTGATCGGCCAGGAGCGGTCTCACGGCTGCTGGAAGAGCTTGCCAATGCCGGTGTCTCCCAGGCCATCATCGTCAGCGCGGTGGCGGCGCCGCCGCCACCCCACCGGCTGAGCGTGCCACGGATGGACTTCCAGCGCCGTCTTGGAGAATTCCTGGCGGCTGCCGAATCCGCAGCGTTGCGGGACGCTATCGAGATGGCGCGGCTCCGGTTCGATTCCGTGTACCTGATTTGTCCAGATCACAATCCCATCGGCGCGTTCGACTTTACCGGCGCGCATGATGAGGCGTCCGACCGGTGGCAGGACCTGGCGGAACTGATGGACCGCGCGTACGAGGACGCCTATCATCAGTTTATCGAGCCCGTCGTCGGCGCGAGTGGCGAGCAGCTTACGCACGCGAGCACGCGCGAAGCCTCCCGTACGTAGTGTCCGGCTTGAGCCGGACCTGGAGCGCCCTTTGCTTGGCGCTCCGTGTGTTCACCGGAAGACCCGAACACCTCAAGACGTTCGACTATCTCGGTTTATATCGATATTTCCTGACGTTCTGCACGCACCAGAGACGTCACGTATTCGTGACGTCGGATCGCGTCGGGGTCGTACTCGCGCAGATTCTGCGTGCCGCAACGGATCAGCGCTTCGCACTTCTCGCGTACTGTTTCATGCCGGACCACGCACACCTCCTAGTTGAAGGTCTGGCCGATGACGCGGACTGTAGACGGTTCATCGCGCGCGCAAAGCAATTCTCAGGGTTTCACTACCAGGAGATGTTCGGAGCGCGATTGTGGCAGCGGTACGGATTCGAACGCACGCTGCGCCGTGGGGAATCGGCATTGAGTGTCGGCAAGTACATCCTGGAGAACCCTGTGAGGGCCGGCTTGGCGAAGAGCGTCGAGGTTTACCCGTTTCTGGGGTCGACTACCCACACCCTCGCCGAGATCCTGGAAGCGGTTCAATGGCGGGACAGGAAATGGTCCGGCTAAAGCCGGACACTACGTACGGGTGTCAGGCCTTGACGAGCTTCCGATCGGGGGTCTGGTGCTCGTGGAGGAACTCGAGCGCCATGGCGAGGACGCGCTCGGTGAGGCCGTCGGCCTGCAGGTTGCCGAACTTCTCGCGGAAGGCGCCGAGCGGCACGATCGCCTTGGCCATGGCCCGGTGGCCACCGGCGCTCCCGATGTCGGCGAAATACTTTCGAACGAACTCACCCGCGTTTCGAGAGTACCCGAGATTCCGGACCGACATAACGAGCGAGTCGTTGACGACCCCCGCCACGATCGCCCATTTGACGTTCTCGATCTGCAGGTAGAAGTCGGCGACGTACGGGATGAAGTCCTCGCGCGGCGAGTCGCCGAGGAAGGCGCAGAACACTTGCTCGACTATCCGGCCATGCTGTTTGGCCTTGAGCACGTACTCGAGCCGCTCCATGGTGATTTCGGCGCCCTCCATTTTGCGGATAAGGGCGGCGTCCGCCAGCGGATAGAGATACGAGAACGCTTCGATGTCGGCGCGGTTGGTCTGCCGATTGAAGAACAGCGTGTCCGACTTGATCGCGTAGAGCATCCCGGTCGCCGTGCGCTCGGAAATATTGGCATCCACGGCGCGCAGGTGCTCGGTCAGGATGGTCGACGTCGATCCGTAATCCGCTCGGATGTCCTTGAACAGGGCGCTGTAGCCCAGCTGCTCGGGATGGTGATCGATTACCAGATCGACCCGGTCGATCACGCCGCCGAAGTAGTGCGGCTGTACGTCGACCATCGCGACGCGGTCGTATTCCGCCACCTGCGCCGGCGTGACGAGTTCGACGTGCAGGTCGAGCAGGTCGACCATCCGCAGGTTTTCCGGTCGCGTCACGCCCCCGATGGCGGCAATGATCGCGGTCTGCTTCGTGCGGCGCAACACGTTTCGGAGCGCCAAGCCGCTCGCCAGCGCGTCGGGATCCGGGTCGTTGTGCAACAGGATGAGCACCCGGTCGGCATCGCTGAGGAAGCGCTGGTACTGCTGCACCTTCAACCGCGTGATCGATCGGCTGAATTCGGTCAGCAACGGCCCCCCGAACAACTCGGAAAGCGCGAGGTAGTCGACCTCGGGGAACTGCGACTTGAGATCCTCCTCCCGTGTCTTGGCGCGCGAGATCCCGACCCCGAGTACGTACACGAGGGCGACACCTGCATCGCGAATCGATTCGATAATCTTCCTCAGGCTCCGCAGGCCGTTATCTTCGACGATGACGCAGGTGCCTGGTGTGACGTCGGCCTTGAGGTAGGTGTCGGTTCGACGCGGGTCGGCGGCGGTGACGTGCATGCCGGCGTCGTGGAGCCGGCGGGCGAGAGGTTTGCTCTCGACGAGAAATTCAACTTCGAAGCCAGGCAGCAGGATCTCGTCGAGCATCCTGACGACCAACTCGTTCTGGCAGACTGCGAGGCACCTCATGCGATCACCGCGGTTGCCTCTGAACGAACCTGTGCATGGACCGGAATCACTGATTATACGCTGCTCTATACGGAAGTGTCGGCCACCCGCTGGGCGGTGGTGGACCGGTTTGAAATCGGCTGAATCGGGAATGCGGTGCGAACGAAGAGTGTGATTTCGACGTCTCCCGCTCTTGACCGCTGGTAATCCGACCGCCAAGATGGGTCGTCCATGTGCCGAGACCGCGCCCACGGCGACGCCGCCCCGGCATGGCGTTGCCGAGGGAGAGGGCCCGAAGAGCCTGAGACTCTCTGGTTCGCGGTGAAGGTGAAACCGGTATGACTAGTAGGATGACGAGCCTCAAGAGCTGGCTGCGACGTTTCACTCCCGGGCAGCAGGCGGGTCTCTGGCGATCGGTCGAACGGCTCGGCCGTCGTCAGGAGGCTGTCCAACAGGCCCTTGCCGCGCTCCGCAAGGAGGACAAGCGTGAGCGGAAGGAGTTACACCGGCAGCTTCGAACGGGGTTCGCCTCCATCAAGAAGTCAGCCTCTCGAAATTCGAATACGGAGTCGGCCGTAGAACGTCTCGGCTCGCGAGTGGAAGACGTCGTCCGGCGTCTCGACGAGATATCGGAAGACGTGCGCGTGAGTCGGATGGCCTCGCAGCAGATGATCGACCTGGCCGCGACAAATCGCGAGTGGCGCGACAAGCTGGACGACCTTCGCGGCCTGCTCGACGTGCGTACCGTGACAGCGCATGTCAAGCATGCGGTCGAAGGCAGCCGGCTCGAGCAGGATCCCGTGCCGCATGTCGCGATCGACCATGTGCTGCCGCCTCAGGTTTATGAGGCGGTCGTCGCCTGTCTGCCACCTCGAACCTTCTTCGAAGACCTCAACGGGCAAAAGAAACGCGAGGTTGTGCTGCCGATGCGGTACGGGCCGGACGCATCACTGCTCTCGTGGGACCTGATGCACGAGATCACGCACCGGGCGTTGGTTCCGGCCCTCCTGCAGAAGTTCGATCTTCCCTTGCGCAATTACATCCGCGCGGCGTTTCCGCGCTGGAACCAGGTGGACGATGAGTTGATCTCCAGGCTCACCTTCATCAAGGAGCAGCGGATCTTTCTCAGGGGCCCTGGCTACGTCTTCCGCCCGCACCGCGATCCAAAGTTCGGATTCATCTCCTGCCTCGTCTATCTGGCTCGGCCGAACGATCGAGAGGAATTCGGCACCGATCTCTATGCAGTCGACCGGGACGACGTCGCGCAAACTGACGGCGTGCACTATCCTGAGCCCTCGCGGTGCCGCCAGGTGAAAACCGTGCCGTTCCGTGCCAACACGTCTCTGGCGTTTCTCAACGGCTCCGGTGCCCACGGGGCCAGCGTGCCGTCGGATGCCGGCCCGGTCACCGAGCGCTACCTGTACAGCATCAGATTCGGACCCGACAAACGCACCCGCGATGGGCTCGCGGCCGCGGCGACGACCACGGTGTAGGATAGGAGCGCTTGGGTATGAGGGGAATGAGCATGTGCAGGGCCGGCGTTCTCGCGACGGCCGCGCTCGCGATGGGCGCGCCGGCGCTCGTCCGGGCACAGCAGGCGGAGTTCCGGGCCGGCATCGACCTGGTCCAGGTTGGCGTGACGATCACTGATCAGGATGGCGAGTTCATGACTGATCTGACCGCTGAGGATTTTGAGATCATCGAGGAAGGCCAGAAACAGACGATTACCTACTTCGCGCGCGGCGATCAGTCGGTCGCCGCCCCTCCATTGCACGTCGGCCTGCTGTTCGACACCAGTGGCAGTATGGACGAGGACATCAAGCTATCCCGAAGCGCCGCGATCCGTTTTCTCAACACGTTCAGCGACGCGGTCGACATGACGCTTGTTGATTTCGACACCGAGGTGCGCGTGGCCAGGTACGGCCAGCAGGACTTTCCTCGTATCGTCGAGCGGATTCGAGGACGCCGGCCCGGCGGGTGGACCGCGATGTACGACGCGTTGGGGGTCTATCTCGACGGGGCGGCGGAGAACGATGGGCGTACGATCCTGCTGCTGTACACCGACGGCGCCGATACGCGCAGCGCGATCGGCTTGGGCGACCTCATGACGCTTGTCCGCGCGTCCGACGTCACGATCCATGCCGTCGGCTTCATGGAGCACCAGTTGAGTTCGACACGGCTGAACCAGCGCATGCGGCTCATGGAGATCGCGGAAACCACCGGCGGCCAGGCATTCTTTCCATCGGCCATGGATGACGTCGAGGAGGCCTACGACGAGGTCGTGGCCCAGATCCGCGCCCAGTACAGCCTTGGGTATATCTCCACCGACACGGCCCAGGACGGCAACTGGCGTGACGTCGAGATCAAGCTGACCCGCTCGGACCTCAAGGACGCACGCGTTCAGTCGCGCAAGGGATATTTCGCGCTGTACCGGGAAGGACAGTAAGATCGCGTGTTGGTCGTACGCCGTACGGCCGCGCCTGACTGTCCATGTCTTCAGTTCACGATCGATTCACCCTTGTCAGCGATTTCGAGGTGCGCGGCGATCAGGTCCGCGCGATCCCGGAGCTCGTCGAGGCACTGAACCGCGGCGACAGACATCAGGTCCTCCTCGGCGTCACCGGCTCTGGCAAGACGTTCACGATGGCGCAGGTCATCGCGTCCGTCAACCGGCCGACCCTGGTGATGGCCCATAACAAGACGCTGGCCGCCCAGCTCTACCAGGAATTCAGGCGCTTCTTTCCCGAGGGCGCGGTCGAGTACTTCGTGAGCTACTACGACTATTATCAGCCCGAGGCCTATGTCCCGGCCACCGACTCGTACATCGAGAAGGAGGCCACGATCAACGACGAGATCGATCGCATGCGTCTCTCGGCGACGCGGTCGCTCTTCGAGCGACGCGATGTGATCATCGTGTCGAGCGTCTCGTGCATCTACGGGCTCGGCTCGCCGGAAGCGTACTACGGGATGCTGCTGCCGCTGCGGGTCGGCCAACGGATCGATCGCGACGAGATCCTGCGCAAGCTGGTCGAAATCCAGTACGAGCGCAATGACACCGAGTTCGGCCGCGGCACGTTCCGTGTGCGTGGCGACATCGTCGAAGTGGTGCCGTCCTACGAGGAACATGCGCTCCGGATCGGGCTGTTCGGTGATGAGGTCGACGAGCTCGCGTGGTTCGATGCGCTCACGGGGAGAGTGATCCGCCGGCTGGACAAGGTGGCGGTGTATCCCAAGTCGCACTTCGTCACGTCCCGCGACCGGACCAAGATCGCGGTGGGGTCGATCAAGCAGGAGCTGGAAGAGCATCGCGGGCGGCTCGAGTCAGAGGGGAAGGTCCTCGAGGCCCAGCGGTTGCACCAGCGCACGATGTTCGACCTCGAAATGATTCGGGAGATCGGGTACTGCCACGGGATCGAGAACTACGCGCGCCACCTCACAGGGAGGGCCGCTGGAGAGCCACCGCCGACCCTGCTCGACTACCTGCCGGACGATGCGCTCGTGATCGTTGATGAGAGCCACCAGACGGTACCTCAGATCCGCGGCATGTATCATGGCGATCGATCGCGCAAAGAGGTCCTGGTCGCGTATGGGTTCCGTTTGCCGTCGGCGCTGGACAACCGGCCGCTCAACTTTGCCGAATGGGAGGATCGGGTGAATCAGGCGGTGTTCGTGTCGGCGACTCCCGGCCCCTACGAATTGGCGAAGGCCGGCGGGGTCGTTGTCGAGCAGGTCATCCGGCCCACGGGCCTGATGGACCCGCCGATCGAAGTGCGGCCCGTGCGCGGGCAGGTTGACGACCTGCTGAAGGAGATTCGCGAACGTGCGGCGAAGAGGGAGCGCGTGCTCGTCACGACGCTGACCAAACGGATGGCCGAGGACCTGACGACGTACTACCAGGAGCTCGGCGTAAAGGTCCGGTACCTGCATTCGGACATCGACACGCTCGAACGCGTGGAGATTCTCCGCGACCTGCGTCGCGGAGTCTTCGACGTGCTTGTCGGCATCAATCTGCTCCGCGAGGGTCTCGACCTGCCGGAAGTATCGCTCGTGGCGATCCTCGACGCCGACAAAGAGGGGTTTCTCCGCTCGGCTGGAGCCCTGATTCAAACGTCCGGCCGCGCCGCGCGCAACGTGAACGGCCGCGTGATCATGTACGCGGACATGGTGACGGCCTCGATGAAGTCGGCCCTTGCCGAGACTGAACGTCGGCGCGTCCTGCAGGGGGCCTACAACGCCGAGCACGGGATTACGCCTGAGTCCGTGATCCGGCAGATTGACGACGTGTTATCGAGCGTGTACGAGCGTGACTACATGATGGGACCGGCGTTCGACGAGGCGCGCGAGACGTTCCGGACGCAGGCGGAGCTCGACGCGGAGATCGGACGGCTGGAGGCGGAGATGAAGTTGGCGGCGGCGAACCTGGACTTTGAGCGTGCGGCAGCGCTGCGTGACAGGCTCAAGGCGCTGCGGAGCCAGGAGCTTGGTTTGACCGGCCTGGGTGGGCGGTAACGGCGTGCTGACACTGCTGGAAGGCTGGCTCAAGGCTGCGCTGCAGGAGACACAGGAGTACGTGCGTCTCCTGGCTGCGACGTTCCGCGGTTGCGTCACGCGCCCCTTTTATTTTCGCGACGTCGTCGAGCAGTTCGAGCAGATCGGAATCGGGTCGCTGACTGTCGTGGTGTTGACCGGGTTTTTCACGGGGGCAGTGCTCGCGCTGCAGACCGGTATCACGCTCGACCAGTTCGGCGCGCGGCCCTTTGTCGGCCGCCTGATCAGCGCCTCCATGATCAAGGAGCTCGGCCCTGTGCTGACCGGGCTGATGCTCGCCGGCCGGGTCGGCTCCGGCATCGCGGCGGAGATCGGGTCGATGGTCGTCACGGATCAGATCAACGCGCTCCGCGCCCTCGGGACCGATCCCGTGCGCAAGCTCGTCGTGCCGCGCGTGCTGGCCGGATTCTTCATGGCGCCAGTCCTCACCGTGGTGGCCGACGCCGTCGGGATTATCGGCGGCTGGCTGATCGCGGTGTATCAGTTACGGGTGGCGTCGAGCCTCTATTGGTCATCCGTCGTGGAGGGACTGTATCTCGAGGATGCGTGGATGGGGCTGATCAAGCCGTTCTGCCTCGGCCTCGCAATCGCCAGCATCGGCTGCCACGTCGGCCTGCGCACGAGCGGCGGGACCCAGGGCGTCGGCCGTGCGACGACCAACGCGGTGGTCGCCGCGTCGGTTTCCGTGATTGCGGTCGACTTTCTTGTGACGCGGCTATTGATTACGCTGTTGTACTAGATGGGATTCGCCACCGAACGTTCCCCGGCGCTCGAGGAGGCGCTCGGCCCAGGTGCGCCGATCGTGGTCTTCGACAAGGTGTCGCTGGCCTTCGACGATCAGGTGGTTCTGAAGAACATCAGCTTCACGATGATCACAGGCCATACGAAGATCATTCTGGGGGCGAGCGGCTCCGGCAAGTCGACTATTCTGAAGCTGATTCTCGGACTGCTGAGGCCGGATGAGGGCGTCATCTGGGTCAACGGTGAGCGGGTGGACGGGATGACGGAGCGGCAGCTGATGACGGTACGGGCCGATCTCGGCATGGTGTTCCAGGAAGGGGCGCTCTTCGACTCGCTGACCGTGGCGGAGAACGTCGGCTACAAGCTGTACGAAGAAACGGACAGGCCGTCGGATCAGGTGCGCGGCCGCGTGGAGGAGGTCCTCGGGTTCATTGGTCTCGGAGAGTACTCAGACCGGATGCCGTCCGAACTCTCAGGCGGGCAGCGGCGGCGCGTGGCGATCGCCCGCGCGATGGCGGCCAAGCCGCGGATCCTCCTCTACGACGAGCCGACGACGGGCCTCGATCCGATCACGGCCTGCACCGTGAACGATGAGATCATCAAGCTTCGCGACCTGGAGAATGTCAGCTCGATCCTCGTAACGCACCAGCTGCGCGACGCCTTCTACGTGGCGACGCACGAGGCGGCGCAGCGGAACGACGGGCTGCTGCAGATTGTTGCCGCCGACGAGGGGAAGTCCGAGGAGGCGGAGTTCTTGATGCTGAAGGACGGTGGCATCGCGTTCGAGGGGCACGCCGCCGAACTCCGCGAATCGTCGGATGATTACCTGCGGACGTTTTTGTCGTAGTGTATTGAGCGGACTTTCCGTCCGCCGCCCTGAGAGGCTGTTTAATGCCGCGTACGCGTTCGCTTGCCTGGTCTGAACTCAAAATCGGCGTCCTGACGGTCTCCGCGATCGTCATGGCGACGGTGCTCATTTTTCTCCTGAGCGGCGAAGGAGGATTCTTCTGGCAGCGGTATCCGCTGAAGACGGTCTTCCCGTCGATCGCCGGCCTGAAGACGGGCGCGCCGGTGCGCGTGGCCGGCGTCGAGGTGGGCTCGGTCACCGGGCTCGCCTTCGTGGGCGATCGTGTCGAAGTCGTGATGGAGATCAGCCGCGACATGCAGTCGCGCGTCACGTCGACATCCGCGGCGTCGCTCGGGTCGATCTCGCTGCTCGGCGAGGCGGCGATAGACATTACCGCCTCGAGCCAGGGGACGCCGGTTCCCGAGTGGGGCTACGTCCCCTCCGGTCCGGCGGCCGGGACACTGGCGGAAGTCACCACGCAGGCGGCCGAGGGGATCGGGGAACTCACCGGGCTCTTGCAGGACATCCGCTCCGGCCGCGGCACGATCGGCCGGCTGATCACCGACGAAGGTCTCTACTCCCAGATGAACGAGGTCCTGGCGGCAGCCGAGAACGTTGTCCGTGACGTGAGTGAGGGGCAAGGTACGCTGGGACGGCTTGCGAGCGACCCGGCGGCGGCCGAGGCGCTCGAGAAGTCGCTCCAGAACTTCGAGGCGGTCACCGCCAGGTTACGGGCCGGGGAGGGGAGTCTCGGCAAGCTGCTCAATGACGATGCGCTCGCGAAGACCTTGACGTCGACGACGACGAACCTCGACTCGATCACCGGCCAGATTAGCCGTGGCGAGGGCACGGCGGGCGCGCTGATTCGCGAGCGCGAGTTGTACGACCGGCTGAATTCCATGTCGGAGCGGCTGGATAACGTGATGACCGGGCTCGAGCAGGGGGAGGGCACCGCCGGCCAGCTTCTGCAGGACCGCCAACTCTACGAGAACATGAACGGAGCGATTGGCGAGTTGCGGCAGCTCGTGCAGGACATTCGCGCCGATCCCAGGAGATTCCTCAACGTACGCGTGAGTCTCTTTTAGTCGCCGGAGCACGACGCTCCACGACGTGCCGTCCGAGTCCGATTGACGGTCGGACCGTCCGGTGATACAAGTCCGTCCTATACACGGGGGTGCACCGATGACTGATCGTTCGCGTGGCCTGCGTTTTCTCGTCGTCGTCTCCCTGCTCCTCCTCGCGCCGGCGTTCGCCGCGGCTCAGGAATCCAGGTCGCCACAGCTCGCCACCGAGTTGGCTATGCTGCTCGACGCGATGAAACTCGACAGCATCGCGGCGAAGATCGAGGGTGATGAGTTCGTCGGCGCCCTGTACTTTTCCGGCAGCCAGCTCCTCGTCGTCAAGGCCCGCTACATCGCCCCGACGCGCATGGACGCGCAGCTGGCCGAGCGGAACTACCGAGAGGTCTACATCGATCTGAATAGCGCGTCGATCCCGGACTCGAAAACACTCGTCTCCGATCTGGGCGTCAATGGACTCCAGGCCGAACGAGACAACAATCAGCCGTTCGACACGGTAGACATCGGCGGAAAGAGCTATGCGTTCGACGGAGACTGGGACAACGCGGGAATATCTGAGCAGGAGTACCGGGAGGCCTTTGAGATGAGCGACGCGGAATACACGCGGATGCTCGAAGCGCTCATCGCGCAGGCCAAAGAAGTGTCCTAGACGGCCGGGGTTTCACAACCTCCAGGCGGGTCCTGACCGCGGACAGCCCCATTCGTGCTCGGCGCCAAACGCGCCTGTCACGAGCGTGGCGCCTGCGGCGCGAATGGGGCGGCCCCGTCCGCGGCCACCCGCGACGAGGTTATGAAACCGTCTCTAGTGGAATCTGGAAGTGGTGGGCGCGGATGGATTCGTGCCCGCTGGCTGACCCGCAGGGTCAGGCGCGTGCCTGACGACGTGCGCGTGCAACCAGTCCGAACGAAGTGAGGAGTGGTGGGCGCGGATGGATTCGAACCATCGACCCCCCGCGTGTGAAGCGGGTGCTCTACCACTGAGCCACGCGCCCAGACGCGGCGATGCGTCAGAAATTTCAGTCTAGCATAGCCGCTACACGGTCCCGAACATCAACGCCATACCCTCAGGCGCGGCGACGACGCAGACCCTGCAGATCGCGTGAGCGCCGGACGCCTTGATCAGATCGATCGCCGCAACGGTGTTGCCGCCGGTGGCGAGCATGGGATCGACGGCACCGCGGAGCCTCAGAGTCCGGGAGGTTCCAGGACGGCGATGTGGGGCAGGTTCCGGTACTGCTCGTCGTAGTCGAGACCGTAGCCGACGACGAATGCGTCCTCGATCGTGAAGCCCACGTAGTCGAGCGTCACGTCGACCTGCCGCCGGGACGGCTTGTTGAGGAGGCAGGCGGTGCGCAGGCTGCGCGGCGACCGCGTGCGCAGGATGTCCTGCAGGTAGGCCAGCGTCAACCCCGTGTCGACGATATCCTCGACAAGCACGACGTGGCGTCCTTCGAGGCCGCTATCCAGATCCTTCAGCAGCTGCACCTGTCCTGAGGAGGATGGGAGCTTCCCGTAGCTCGACACGGCCATGAAATCGATCGAGCATCGTCCGGGCATGGCCCTGGCAAGATCGGAGAGGAAGACAAAGGCGCCCTTGAGGACCGCGACGAGATGCACGCCATCCGGATGATCGCGCCGGATGTCGGCCGCCATCTCGCGCACGCGCAACTGGATGTCGTCTGAGGAGATGAGCGCTCTCATCGAGGGTATTAGCGTTGCCGCTTGTTGGGGCGTTCGACGCGAGGGTAACATAGCGTGCCGCCCAATGAGACGCTTCCAGATGATTACCGAGGCCGATGCCCGTGTGTTTGAGTACGGAAGCACTGTCATCCTGGTCGCGGGCGGCCACGTCACGCCGCTCGCGCACGATACCCTCAAGGAACGGCGCGTCACCGTCGTTCGCGAAGGCACGGATGTGGACGTCGAGTCGCTGGCCCCGCCAAGCGAGATCCGGACGGTGGCTATCGCGAGCGACCATACGGGCGTGGCACTAAAAAAAGCGATCCTGCACCATCTACGCGGTCGCGGCGTGGCCGTACACGACCTGGGCACCGACACGACCGAGCCGGTGGACTATCCCGACACCGCGGCGTCGGTTGCGGTGCAGGTCTCGCGAGCCGAGGCGGACGCGGGCATCGTCATCGACGGTGCGGGCCTCGGGTCGACGATGGCCGCCAACAAGGTTGACGGCGTCCGCGCCGCCATGTGCCTCAACCGGATGCTGGCCCGGTACGCGCGGCAGCACAACGGCGCCAACGTCCTCGCGCTCGGATCGACGCTGGTGACGGTGGAAGAGGCGCTCGCGATCGTCGAGACTTTCATCGATACCCCGATGCGCGAGCCGCGCTACATCCGGAGGCTCGCGAAGATTCGGGATCTGGAGTGACGCAGGCCCTGGAGATCCAGCGTGTCATCCAGATTGTCGTTGAGGAACTGGCGGCTGCGGGATACGCCGCCGCGCCAACGTGGTGCGGCTGCCATTCGGTGCTGTTCGAGTGCTGCCCGGACCGCGTGAGGGGCATTCTTGAGGCGGGCGCCACCCGGATCGGGCTGCATGCCTCGGGCGGGTCGGCCGGCGACGTGGCGACGATGATTGACCACACGTTGCTGAAGCCGGATGCGACCAGGCAGGAGATCGAGACGCTGTGCCGGGAGGCGGCGCAGTACGGGTTCGCGAGCGTGTGCGTCAACGCTACCTGGGTTGCCGCCTGTGCACGGCTTCTCCAGGGGAGCCGCGTGAAGGTCTGCTCGGTTGTTGGATTTCCGCTTGGTGCGACGACGGCGGACACGAAGCAGTTCGAGACCCGCCGGGCCATATTCGACGGAGCCGGCGAGATCGACATGGTGATCAACGTCGGCGCCCTCAAGTCCGGCGATCTTCAGCTGGCGGAGCGGGATATGGAGGCGGTAACCAGCCCGTGCCGTGAATCGGGCGCGGTCAGCAAGGTGATTATCGAAGCGGCTTTACTGAGTGACGACGAGAAGGTCACGGCGTGCACGTTGGCTAAGGCCGCTGGCGGCGATTTCGTGAAGACATCCACCGGGTTCGGGCCTGGCGGTGCCACGGTCCACGATGTGGCGCTCATGCGACGTGTCGTCGGCGAAGAAATGGGCGTCAAGGCGGCCGGCGGCGTGAGGAATCTCGAGGGGTTACAGGCGATGGTGGCCGCGGGCGCCACCCGCATCGGCGCCAGCGCCGGCGTGCGCATCGTCCAGGAGTCGCGCGGGCGGGCCTAATGTTCAAGGACCAGAGCCTGAAGCCTAGATCGGATCCGGAAGTTCTGGGCAGAGTGCCGGAAGGCGAAAGCAGGGAAGTAGTGCGGCGGCTGTCCGCGGTCTGCATCCTGTGGCTCGGGGTGTTCTCGGGCACACCGGCCGCCGCGCAGATCACCGCGCCAGGTCCTCCGGGGCCGTACGTCATTGACGTTCGCGGCGCGACGAGCCCCATTCCGCAGGACGTCAGTTTCTTTCCACCGGTCCCGACAGGCACGATCGTCCCGTCGCGTGGCTACGGCATCGACGTCGGGGCACATGTCTATCTGATGCAATTGGGCCCAGGGCGTCTCGGCATCGGCGCGAGTGCGCTGCGCGTTCGAGGCACCGCCTCTCCGGAGGCGCCAGCCTCAGGATCGGCCTCGGCCACGACATCGGCCACGACCCCAGACGTTGATGCCACGTTGACTACCTTCGGCCCGCAGCTCTCGTTCAACTTCGGCTCCACCGAGGGGTGGAGCTACGTGAGCGCGGGAGTGGGTCGGGCGAAGTTGACGACGGGGGCGTCGGCGTTCGGGGGCGGGGGGAGCGGCACGACCATGACGCCGGCACGGTCGGTGGACGGCGGCACCCGTTCCAGTGCCAGCGTCGGTGGCGGAGCGCGGTGGTTCGTGAAGGCGCGCCTGGCGTTTTCGTTCGACGTGCGAGTGCACCTCGTCTCCGCCGGCGCGGCGGAGGGCACCGTGCCGGCGACACCGCGCATGACGCTCCTGGTTGCATCCGCTGGCATGTCACTGAGATAGGCAGGACTGGAGCGGGCTACGGGAATCGTCTTGGCCTGCTAAGAGAAACGGGCCGCACCCGGAATGAGGTGCGACCCGAAAAATGGCACGGCAGCGACGGTCGCTCCCTGCCTGAGGCTAGCTCAGTGGTACTCTGAGTCCCTCGGAAACGCGTGCTCCGCGCTAGCTTGACGCACACGCTGTGATGCATTAGTTTCTGGCGGTCTGCACACAATGTGCCGCGCATCATGCAGCGCCTCGGCCTTTCCGCGCGCCTTGTCATCGACCCAGTGAGACCCGCGGCAACAGCGCTTTTTCGATGGGGATTACGGACATGACAAGAACCAGCCAGCTCCTGGTCTCTGTTGCCGCGGTCGCTCTGCTCGCCGCGCAGGAAGCGCCGCAGGCGCAGTCCCAGGCTCTTGTGCTTCGCAACGTGACGCTCATCGACGGGACCGGTGCGGCTGCCCAGCCAGGCGTGAGCGTGGTCATCACGGAAAACCGCATCACCGATGTCGGCAGGGACGTTCCTGTCCCGCCGCAGGCGCAGGTGGTGGATGGGACAGGCAAGTTCGTGATCCCCGGTTTATGGGACATGCACATCCACATACACCGGTGGGACGAACTCGTGATCCTGCTCGCCAATGGTGTCACCGGCGTGCGGTTAATGGCGGGCCTGCCCGAGTACTTCAAGATGCAGCAGGAGATCGAGAGCGGCAACGTGCTTGGACCGCGCATGGCAATCGCGAGCCGCAACACGGACGGGTTGATCCCAAATCAGCCGGTCCCCCCCGCACCGGGAGACACGGCTGGCGAAGCGGAGGAGTGGCGGGCTGTGGAAGCGGCTGAAAGTATTCCCCGCTCGGTGCAGGTGGGCAACCGGGCGCAGGCGCGAGCGGCCATGGCCCGGGCCAAGGCGAGCGGCGTCGAATTCGTGAAGATCCACAATGGGCTGACGCGAGAAGCCTATTTCGCCATCGCGGAGGAGGCAAAGACGCAGGGGCTGTACCTGACCGGACATGTCCCGACCGGGATTTCCGTGGCCGAACTGATTGATTCCGGAATGAGGAGCATCGAGCATTTCGGCGGGATGCTGGCGGGATGCTCGTCGCGCGAGGACGAATTGCTCAAAGCCTCCCTTAACGCCCTTTCCCTGCCGCCCGCGCAGAGAGCCCAGAGCACGTTGAGGAACCGGCGGATGGCCGTTGAAACATTCAGCCCGGAAAAATGTGCCGCTCTCGCCGCTCACCTGGTGCGTGCCAACGCCTGGCTCAACCCGACACTTCATGCCCGGCGGGGGAATCAAGGCGGAACGCGCGCGTGGTGCTGCCATGGCGAAGTACGTACCGGCTGGGCTGAGGGCCACCTGGCAGCGGCGAGCTGACGCGGCCCCCGAACCACCATCACCATCGTCTGAACAGCAGGCACTGGCGGCGTTGGTCGAGGCGAATCGCCGGGCCGTAGTCGGCATCATGCGAGGTGCCGGGGTAGGGTTTCTTGCCGGCACGGATACCGGCCGGCCGTGGAGGTTCTCCGGTTTCAGTCTGCACGATGCCCTCGCCGAATTGAACAACGCCGGCCTGACGCCGATGGAAGCGCTGCAGGCGGCCACCAGCAATCCGGCGCGTCTCCTCGGCAAGGAGAAGGAATTCGGGACCATCCAGACAGGCATGCTCGCTGACCTCGTAGTGCTGGATGCGAGTCCGTTGCAGCAAATCGCCAACACGAAAAGAATCAACGCGGTCGTGGTCAACGGCCGCTTGTTGGACAGGAACACGCTGGACGAGACGCTTTCTCAGCTCGCCGCAACGAACGCGAACTGAGGCACCCGCCGAAGTTTTCGGGCATCTCCTCGGAAGGCTCCACACTCGTCGCGCACCGCACGGCCGCACGTAGCTGGCCGTCTCTTCGTCCCTCTCCTGGCCTGCGTGCTGCCACAGTTTGCGCTTGACAGAAACCCGTCTGGCGAGCTATCAAGGGCGGTCCGAAATGGGTATTCTTTCAGCCCCTCGACGTGGAGCGTTCCAGAGGGTTGCAGTTGTTACCTTGCTGTTGGTGGTGACTGGACACGGCCCAGCGAGCGTTGATGCCCAGTCTACGGGATCCTCAACTGAGATTCCTGATCTGTCGCAAATCTGGGCTCGGAGAGGGAGGGTTGGAGAGGATGGGCCTGTCCGCCTGACGGCCCGTGCCATCGGATTTCGGGAGATGTTCGACGAGGTGCTGGCGCCGAGATACGACTGCCGTCCGGCCACTGCACCAGTCATCATTCGTGACCCCTACAATTTTCGAATCGAGCAGCCGCCGGACCGCGTGCGGCTCATCTATGAGAAGGACGACGTCGTTCGTACCGTCTGGCTGGAGGGGCACGGCCATCCGACACCAGGGCCGGCTGATTTCAGTATGCAGGGGCACTCGGTCGGTCGGTACGAGGGAGACAGCTTGGTGATCGAGACCACGAAGTTCGATTTCGATCCGAACGGGCACGTCAACTCAGGGAATGTGGCCTCATCGACACTGAAGAAGGTGACCGAGCGGTATCGGCGCATTGGCGACCGTTTGAGAGTGGAAGCGATCGTGGAGGATCCGCTCATTCTGCTGGAACCGTATACGTTCACGTACGAATGGGAACGTACCGCGATCGAGTTGGTGCCGTACGAGTGCGTTCCCGAGGAGGCGAGGTTCCCAGCGCAATTCTTTCCTTCGAAGTATCAGGATCCGGACTGGATTCGGCTGCCACAGGGTGACTCGCAGTAATTCCGCAACTGCGTGTCGATCGTCAACGCTGCATGCGCCGGGCCTTTCCCCGAGTCGCAGAAGGCGAGCAAAATGAACTGCTGGCTATCAACCGTATTGACGGCGACGAGGGTCACCGTTGCAACCCTCGCCGCCGTTGCCCTGGCGTTGGCCTCGGATGCGTTCGCGCACCACAGTCAGGAATATTTCGATGCCGACGCGATCGTCACGGTCCAGGGTCGGCTGACCCGTCTCGATTGGCGGAATCCCCATGTGTACCTCTATGTCGAAGTGACGGAGGCAGGCAGCGACACTGTCGACTGGAGGATTGAAACGCATCCCGTACACGTCATGTTGCGTGGGGGCTGGACGAAGGACACGCTCAGGCTCGGAGAGCAGGTGACCGTCGAAGCGCACCCGGTCAGGAACGCACAGACAGCGCAGCGATACGCGCGGCTCGCCCAGGTCACCAAAGAGGACGGTACCGTCCTCGAGCAGCCAACAGGGGGCGGCCCTCTCGTTGCGCAATGACGTGGGCGGATTGGCCGATTCCCTTCGCACTGACGCGTAGCCGTTGACGGCGCGCCCTGCACGACACGCAGAAATATTGGGCGCAACGTGTGAACAGACTGCTCGGCCCCGGGGTGGTGGTGCGCTCGCGCTAGCTCCCGTCTTCAACAGAGGAACCAGGAGGCAAGAATGGCGACGACGAAGGGTTCTCTAGCTGTGACCTTCCTGATCGGTGCGACGGTCGCACTCGTCGGCATGACGGAGGGCCTCAGCGGCCGTCAGGACCGCAGTGGTGCTGTGTTGGAAAATAGGCTACTGAGAACTGCGGATCCACTCGACGAGCCGCGTGGCTACTGCGTGGACATCTCGGGAACGGGTCCCAATGCCAGGGTCGATGCGCGCCTGCAGGCGCACAGCTGCAAGTACGGGAGGACGGCCCAGGACCAGCAAGACCAGGTCTTCGTGAGCGCGGCCGACGGGAGTGGTCGGATCCTGGCACATCACTACGATCGTTGTCTTGCCGTCGAGGCGGCAGAGCCCGGAGCGGGTCTATTTGTTCAGGCCTGCTCGGACTCTGAACTGCAACGCTGGACGTTTTCGTGGGGCCAGGTGAGCCTTGTGTCACGACCGGATCTGTGCCTGACACTCGCCGAGGAGACTGGTCCGGCGGGCACGGACGCGTGGACCAGCCCCATCAACCGCGCGAGCGAAATCTCGCTGGAGGCGTGCGACACCGACGCCACCGAGCCGCGCCAGGCGTGGCGGCAGGCGTTTCCCAGTGAGCGCGGCCTGAGCCTGGCCGCGACGGCGCGCGCAGGCATGCCGGAACATGTCGCCTCGGAGCTCGCGGCGATGGGTGACGCCGTCACCAGCGACGTGTTCACGAAGAGCCGTGCGTTGTACGAGGCGGTCCCCCGGGTCTACGGACCCGACGAGGTGGAGGTCGTGAAGGACCTTGCCTATGGTCCTGATGAGAGACACCGGCTGGACGTCCATACGGCGACGCACCGGCGGTGGCCCGAACCCGTGCCTGTGGTCATGTTCTTCCACGGTGGTGACTTCGCCGCCGATACCAAGGAGGCGCATGTCAACGCGGGTGAATATTTCGCGAGCCTCGGATTTGTCGGCGTCAACGGGACGTACCGCCCAGCGTCGGAGATCGCGTGGCCGGAGGCGGCGCGCGACATCGGTGCGGCTGTCATGTGGGTAAAAGAGAACATCGCGGAGTACGGCGGTGATCCAGAGCAGGTCTTTGTCATTGGCGCCGGCATCGGGGCGACCCACGTCGCCACCTACGTATTCAGGCCCGAGCTGATGCCGGCGGCCACTGAAGCTCCGGCGGGCGCGATACTCGTGTCAGGCAGCTACTCGCTCGATCCGGACAACGTCACAGGCAGCCTGATGAGCTATTACGGCCAGGACGAAGGGCGGTGGCCCGAGATGACCGTCACGGGTCGCATCAGCCGCACGGACGTGCCAGTGCTCCTGACGATGGCGGAGCTCGATCCACAGGAGTACCAGCGTTCCACTATCACCCTCGTGCAGGAGCTCATGCTGGAGCACGGTGTCATGCCGCGCTTCAGGCAGCTCCTGGGACACAATCATTTCTCCCAGCAGGCCTCCATCGGCACGGGCGATTCGATGCTGACGGCCGCGATCCTGGATTTGATCGAAACGACGACCGAGCGATAGGAGACACGAGTATGAAGCTCCTATCGAGGCGGATGATCCTCGCTGCTGCTGGAACGACGGTGGTGTCGCTTGTCGGCGTCGCGTTGGCCACAGGCGGACAGGAGGCTTCATCCCGCCCATCCATAGCCTCCTTTGGTCAGGCGGATGAGAACACGCGGCGGGGTGCCGGTTTGCCGGCCTGCGGCGTTGAGGCGTTCCCGGGAGCTCGTCAGCCTGGAGGTCAGCCTGGGCAGGACACGCGACCGCTCAGCTCGGAAGAGGCGTTCGAGAACGTTCAAGTGCTCAGGGGGATTCCCGTGGACGAATTCATGGGAACGATGGGGGTCTTCTCGGCCGCCCTGAGCTTCTGCTGCTCTCAGTGCCACGTTGGGGCCGGCTTCAGCGGGGCGGACTGGGCGGCCGACACCCCCCTGAAGCAGACGGCGCGACGGATGGTGCTGATGATGGACGGCATCAATCGGGCCAACTTCGGTGGACGCCAGGTTGTGACCTGCTGGACCTGTCATCGCGGCAGCCAACGCCCCATGGTCACGCCGACGATGGCTGCGCTGTACAGCGAACCGAGCGTCGAGGACGACGTCCTGGAGCCGGTTCCAGGGGCGCCTGCCGTCGATGAGATTCTGGACAAGTACATTCAGGCCCTCGGCGGGGCCGAGCGCCTGGCTGGCCTCACGAGCTTTGCGGCTGAGGGCACGAGCGTGGGGTTCATGGGGCCCGGCTCGGTTGAAATCTTTGCCCAGGCTCCCGATCGGCGCGCCACGATCATCCACTCGGACTTCGGAGACCTCGTCACGACCTACGACGGTCGTGACGGTTGGAAGACGTCACTCAACACGCCGGTGCCGGTGCTTGCACTGACGGGAGATGAACTGGACGGGGCGAGGCTGGACGCGCAGATGTCCTTTCCGGGGCCGGTGAAGCAGGTCCTGGGCGATTGGCGCGTCAGTTATCCGATCACCATTGCGGACCGCCGGGTCCAGGTTGTTCAAGGGGGATCCGCAGGCGAGGGATTGTTCGCCACCTTCTATTTCGACGACGAGACAGGCTTGCTGACCCGGCTGGTGCGGTATGCGGACACCGCAGTCGGTCGTGTTCCCACGCAGATTGACTACGCCGACTATCGCGAAGTTGCAGGGGTGATGATGCCTTTTCGCTGGACCCTCACGTGGCTGAGCGGGCAGGACGAATTCGAACTGAGCGAGGTGCGGGCCAATGTCCCGATCGACCCGGCTCGGTTTGCCAGGCCGGCCGCCTCGACACAACAATAGTCAGGAGGCGCTCGAGAGCCTCGGTCGACGCGGACACGCGCCGACCTGGTCCCGACAGATTGCGATCGGCTGGAGCGGGCTACGGGAATCGAACCCGTCTAGCTGGCTTGGGAAGCCAGAGCATTACCACTATGCTAAGCCCGCTTGCGGGAATTGTAGCGCAGGCCTTGTAGGCGCGGTTTCATGACCTCGTCGCGGGTGGCCGCGGACGGGGCCGCCCCGCTCGCGCCGCAGGCGCCTCCCACGTGACGGGTGCTTTTGGCGCCGAGCACGAGTGGGGCTGTCCGCGGTCAGGACCCGCCTGGAGGTTATCAACCGGCTCTACCCGCGAACGAGGCCAAGCACCTCGTCGCGTTTCTTCTCCATCAGAGCCGGCGACGCCGCCTCGAGATTGAGGCGCAGCAGCGGCTCGGTGTTGGACGGCCGCAGGTTGAAGTGCCAGTCCGGGTAGTCCACCGACAAGCCGTCGAGCCGTGCGAGCGCCGCATCCGTGTAACGCGCCTCGACCGCCGCGAGCCTCTGCGGCACCTCCTGCATCGATGCCAGCTTCGTGTTGATCTCTCCTGAAATGAAATAACGCTCGCGAAACGGCTGTAGCAGGTCGTGCAGGGACCGGTCTTTCTTCGACATGAGCTCGAGGATGAGCAGCGCCGGAATCAGCCCGTTATCGGCGTAGTAGAAGTCGCGGAAGTAGTAGTGTCCGGTCACCTCGCCGCCGAAGATGGCGTCTTCTTCGCGCATCCGTCGCTTGATGAACGCATGGCCCACGCGGTTCATCAGCGCGCGGCCGCCGTATCGTGCCACGAGGTCTCTGACCGCGTGGCTCGCGCGCAGGTCGTAGATGATCGTCGAGCCAGGGTGCTTCAGCAAGAACGCCTCGGCGAGGAGCGCGGTCACGAAGTCGCCTGAGATGAACTCGCCGCTCCCGTCGATGAAGAAACAACGATCCGCGTCGCCGTCCCAGGCGATGCCGATGTCCGCCTTCTGACGAATGACCTCGGCGGTAACGTCCTGGCGGTTCTCCTCGATGAGCGGATTCGCCTCGTGGTTGGGAAACGTGCCGTCTATCTCACAACAGAGGTTCGTCGTTTTGCAGGGCAGCCGCTCGAAGACCGCAGGCACCGTGAGGCCGGCCATGCCGCTGCCGGCGTCGAGCACCACCGAGAAGGGCTTGATCGCCGCTGGATCGATGAACGACATCACCTTCTCCAGATACTCGGGCACCACGTGACGCGTCGAGATCGAGCCGCGGTGCGCCGCAGGCGGCGGAAGGCGATCGCCGGCGATCATGTCGCAGATATCGCCGATGCCGGCGTCGCCGCTCAGAGGCAAGGCACCGGCCCGCACCATCTTGACGCCGTTGTACTGCTTCGGGTTGTGCGAGGCCGTGACCTGCGCCCCTCCGCCGAGGCCGTCGCGGACCACCGCGAAGTACAGCATGTCGGTGCCCATCATCCCGTAATCGATCACGTCGGTGCCCTGTTCACGGACCCCGTCGATGAACGCTGACGCGAGAGCAGGCGAGGACACCCGCATGTCACGCGACATGCCAATCGTGGCTGTCTGGAGGTAGGCGGCAAGTCCGCGTCCGATCAGTCGCGCGACTGTTTCGTTGATCTCGGCGGGATACACGCCACGGATATCGTAGGCCTTGAAGATGTCGGGATTCACGTCCACGGTCAGGCTCGGGTGTAGTCGGTCAGCGACGTTCTGTCGCCGAGGACCGCGCCGCCGTCCACGCTCACGCCGCGCCCGAGGTAGCAGTGGCGTCCCAGGATGGCGTTGCGCACCCAGGCTTCACGGCCTACGCGACAGTTCGGCCAGAGGATCGCACCCTCGATCGAAGCATCCTCCGCCACCTGTGCCTGCCGGCCGATCACCGAATAGGGGCCGATGTGCGCCCCTGACTTGACGATGACACCCTCGTCGATAAAGCAGGGGCCTTCCACCGTCGCGCCATCCTCAACGATGGCATCGGGCGCCACCGAGATCCGTGGGGCAGGCAGATTCAGGAACGGCGCCGTGACGTAGCGTCCGTCCATGATGTCACGGTGGACTTGCGTGTACTTCTCTGACGTCCCGATATCAATCCAGTAGCCCTCGTAGACGAACGCCACGAATGTCTCGCTCCGCTCGACCAGAGACGGGAAATAGCTCCGTTCGATCGACCAGGGCACGTCGCTGGGAATGCGGTCGAAGGTGTCGGGCTCGAGCACGTAGATACCCGCGTTGATGTGGTTCGTCGTGATGCGATCGACGCTGGGCTTCTCCACGAAGCGCTGAACGTTGCCCTCCGTGTCGGTTTCGACGAGCCCGTAGGCGCTGGGGTTCTCGACCGGCGTCAGCACGATCGTGGCGCGCGCCTTGCGCTCCCGATGCAGCCTGACGACCGCCGCCAGGTCGATCTGCGTCAGCACGTCGCCGTTGAAGACCACGACCGACTCCGACAGGTTTTCGCTTGCGTATTTCACCGCGCCCGCGGTGCCGAGCGGCGCCGGTTCCACGACGTAGCGGATCTTGATGCCCAGCGTGGACCCGTCGCCGAGGATCTCCTCGATTCGCCGCGGCTGGTAGTTCAGGCTCAGGATGACCTCGTCGATCTCCGGAACCTGCTTGAGCAGGTCGATCTGGAACTGGAGAAAGGGCCGATTGAAGATCGGCACGATCGGTTTGGGCGTGTGAATCGTGAGCGGCCGCAGGCGAGTTCCCTTGCCCCCAGCCAGAAGGATCGCCTTCATGACGATCACCGATCTTACTCGATGATAGAATTGGCGGCCTCGATGAACCTGCCGAATGCGCTGACGCTGGTACGAATGTTTCTCGTGCCGCTGCTGGTCGTCGTGTTACTGACCGAGTTCGAGGGTCGGCGTATCCTCGGGATGCCGAAAGAGCTGGTCGGAGCGGCGATCTTCGCGCTCGCGTCGATGACCGACTGGCTCGACGGGTACCTGGCCCGACGGCGTCGGCAGATCACGCCGCTTGGGCAAATGCTCGATCCGATCGCCGACAAGCTGCTGACGTCGGCGGCGTTCATTTCGCTCGTGCAATTGAACCTCGCGCCGGCGTGGATGGTGGCGCTCATTATCGGTCGCGAGTTCGCCATAACCGGGCTTCGGAGCTTCGCCCATACCCGCGGCGTCGCGATGCCCGCCTCGCCGCTCGGCAAGATCAAGATGGCGTCGCAGGTGACCGCGATTCTGCTGTTGATCCTCGGGTGGGGCCCGCTGCCGTGGCTCGCGCCGATCGGCTATGCGGCGCTCTGGGTCGTGATGCTCACCGCGCTGGCATCGGCTGCGGACTATGGCCTCCGGCTCCAGAGGCTACTGAACGCGCGCGTGGACGACGTCAGCATCGCGCCCGCCCGTAAAGCCAGCTAGCAGCCCGTGGCGGGAGCTATTTTCTAAGCGCCACGTAATCGCCGGATGTGAACGCATCGCGGGACACCGTGCTCTGCAGCGTCGAGGTGTCCGGCTTGACCTCCACCGCCACCGCCTCGCCAAGCTCGACCAGGAAGGTGTCAGGCTGCAGCTTGTCGCGGTAGACGACGAACTGCGCGCCGACGGTCACGCCGTGGTTGCTGCCGCGGTCGACGACGAAGTAATCGCGGCTACCGAAGAGGGTGCGGTTATCGGCGCCCGTAAGGATGCGGCCGTAGTTACCGCGCTGTGCTTCCTGCCGGTTTATCGAAACCTCGGGGATGTCCGGCAACACGAACGGCTCGAGATAATCGTTCGGCTCGACCGAGTCGCAGCCAAACGTAACGGTCGCGAGCGACATCTCCTCATCCACGGCGTAGATGCGGATCCACCCCGACGTGTGAATTGTTGCCGGATTGTCGCGGCTGATGGGACGACGCTCGACCGGCACCGCGCGCCGCGTGAAGTACTCCTGCCCGACGTCGATGCCGTTGTCGGTCCCGGCGTTGACGATGATGAGGTCGCCCGGAGCGAAGCTGCGATGGACCACGGACTCCTGGCTGCCGGTAATCCGCAGAGGCGTGGGCGGCGCCTCGTGGGCGAGGCCGGGCGCGCACGACCCCGGCGGGCCGCGGCGAGACCAGGGCACGGAGGGCAACGATCGGGTATCTGATGGTCATGGGCAATCGCTCGTAAACGCGCACCCTCTGGTGCGACTATCGATAAGTTACTGATTCTTCAGCTCTTGAAGCCGAGTTTCCGCGTCTCTGAGGTGGTCGCTGCTGTCGAACTCCGCGAGCAGCCGCTCGAAGTACGGGATCGCTTCAGCGTTCTTATCGGTCCTGGCGAGCGATTCCGCCAGATAGAAGTAGATCGCGTCGCGGCCGCTGAATTCGGGGTCGTCGCGAAGCACTTCGCGGAAACGGTCGATCGCGCCCGGATACCAATCGATCCTGTAGTAGTGGAAGCCGATACGAAACGACGCCTCGCTCAGCCGGTCGCGGGCGACGCGCCAGTTCTCCCTCACTTCAGCGGTGAGCGGACTCTCGGCGTGGTTCTCGAAGAACACCTCGAACTCGGCAAGCGCGGCCGTGGTCTCGGTCTGATCGCGCTCTGGTGCACGCATCTGCCCGAAGTGCGTCATCGCGAGTTTGTATTGCGCGTAGTCGGCTCGTGGATTCGTGGGATAGAACATCAGGAATTCCCTGAATTCGTTGGCGCCGAGCACGTACGATTCGGACGTGCCCTCGCCGAGATACGCGTCGCCCATGCCCAGCTTGGCATCAGGCCTGAACGGACTCTGCGGGTATCCGTCGATGATCTGCAGGAAGTAGGTACGCGCGTCGAGCCACCGTTCCATTTCAAGCGATTCCATGCCGCGCTCAAACAGGAACCGATCGGCCTGCGCCGTGTCAGGCGGAAGGGTGGTCTGCCTGGGGCTGCAGGCCGCCCAGGCGACAACTAGCGCCAACATGCCGATGATTCGCCACCGGCGGTGCAGCCAGCCTTCAGTCATGTCCTGCCGTCATCCATTCGTACTGGGCACGCAGCCCTTCTTCGAGCGTGGTGCTCGGAGCAAACGCCAAATCCGCCCGCGCGCGCGTGGTGTCCGCGTCGGTGTTCCGCATGTCGCCCCGCTGCGCCTCCGCCCGTTCGACCCGCACGGGGCGGCCGGTCACCCGGCGGATCAACTCGAAGACGTCGAGTAACTCGACCCGGGATCCACCACCAATATTGTAGACACCTCCGGGCTTCCCGTGTGTCGCGGCTGTCACGGTCGCTGCCACCGCATCGGCCACGAACGTGAAGTCGCGGGATTGCCGGCCATCCCCGAATTGTCGCACCGCATCCCCGCGTGTCACCGCACGCAGAAACCGTGCGAATCCCATGTCGGGGCGCTGCCGGGGCCCATAGACAGTGAAGTACCGGAGGGAGACGGCCGGGACGCCGTGACTGACGTGGTACAGGTAGCAGAGCTGCTCGGCGGCGAGCTTCGTCACCCCGTACGGCGACACAGGCTGTGGCCGCGCATCTTCCCGCATCGGCAGTGTCACGGCGTCTCCGTAGACCGATGAACTCGACGCGTAGACGAGCCGCTCGATCGGCTTCCCGACGCAGGCTTCGAGCAGGATCTGGGTCGCTTCCACGTTGTTGACGGTATAGACGCAAAAATCCTGTCCCCAGCTCTTGCGCACTCCAGGTTGCGCCGCCAGGTGAAACACGTGCGTGACGCCGTCCAGCAGCGTCGGCAGGTCGGTGTCGGCCAGGGCTGACTCGACGAGTGTGAAGGTTGCGGAGCCTCGGAGCCGCGCCAGGTTGCGCTCCTTCACTTCACGCGGGTAATAGTCCGCGAAACAGTCGATCCCGGTGACCGTCGCGCCGGCCAGAACGAGGCGTTCGGCAAGATGGGAACCGATAAAGCCGGCGGCGCCGGTCACGAGCGCCTTCACGCGAGCATGTCCCGGACGTGCGCCGGCAGACGGCATGGCTTGCCGCTGGTGTCGACGGCGGCATGTACCGTGTGGCCGATGGCGGCGATCGTGCCGTCGGCCGCGCGTGCGACTTCATAGTCAAACCTGATCCGGACCGGCGTCACTAGGGTGCCCCGCGTCGCGATCTCGATTTGGTCGTCGTACCGCGCGGGCTGTCGATATTCGCAATGAGCTTCGATCACAGGCAGCGAGATCCCGTCGCACTCCATCTCGCGGTAGCTCCAGCCGGTCAGGCGCAGCCACTCGGTGCGTCCGACCTCGAACCATACGAGATAGTTGGCGTAGTAGACGACCCCCATGCGATCCGTTTCGGCGTATCGCACGCGGAGCCGCGCCGTACGGGTCGTGCCGAGGCCGAGGAGCTCTGGGCCGGGCAGATTGAGCGCGCGGGCGTCAGACGAGACCTGAGGCGCAGGGTCTGAGGCCCGGGGCCTTCTTGTCATGTCGAGGTGGTGGAGCCAGCCGCGGAACGGAGGGCGCGGGTGGCGGCCTCGGGATCGGAGGTGCCGAAGATGGCCTTGCCCGCCACAAGGATCGACGCGCCGGCCTCGATGGCCTCCACCGCGCTGGCGGTGTCGATGCCGCCGTCAATCTCGATGCGCGCGGAGGATTCAGCCCGGACGAGCACGTCGCGCACGCGACGAACCTTGTCCAGGCCCTCCCGAATAAAGGCCTGGCCGCTGAGCCCAGGATTCACCGTCATGACGAGCACGAAGTCGAGGACCGTGGCGATTTCCACCAGCGCGGACACCGGCGTCGACGGGTTGAGCACAGCGCCCGCCTTGGCGCCCAGGCTCTTGATGTGCTCAATCGTGCGATGGAGATGTCGCGTTACCTCCACGTGCACCGACAGCATGTTCGCTCCGGCGTTCACGAACTCGTCCACGTAACGATCCGGCTCCTCGATCATCAAGTGCACGTCGAGCGGGCGTGTGGCGACCCGCTTGATGGCACGGACCACCGGCTGGCCGATTGTGATATTCGGGACGAAGTGGCCGTCCATGACGTCGATGTGGATCAGATCGGCGCCCCCGCGCTCGACGGCGGCGATACTGCTCCCGAGATCCGCGAGGTTTGCCGACAGAACGGACGGCGCGATCTGTACCCCGTCGGCTGGCCAGGCGAATCGACTGGTCACCGGCTCACCTCGAGAGAGATCGAGTCGGCCGGGCCGACACGAAAGCCACCCGCAGGCTGCTGCCGTACAACGGTGCCGGGCGGCACGCCCTGGTACGGCTGCGAGCCGACGATGCTGACGCGAAACCCTCTTGCTCGCAGCGTCTCGGAGGCTCGCTCGCCATTGGTGCCGATCAGATCCGGCATCACGTAGGTTGCGGCCTGTTCGCCGCGGTTGACCAGCACCGACACGCGGGGCGCGAGGGACGCCGGCGCCGGGTCCTGGGCGACGACGGCGTCAGCCGGATAGTCCGGGGACCGGAATTCAGACGTGGCGGCGATGTCGAGGCCGTCCTCATCGAGGCGGATTCTGGCCGTGCGTTCGGTCTGCCCAACGAGTTCTGGAACGGTCGTCGTGTGTGGACCGGAGCTGACCCACACGCGAATAGTGCGCTGCCGACGGGCTTGGACGCCCGGCGCCGGCTCCTGCTGCATGACGCTGCCGGCGGGCACACGTTCGTCGGCGCGCTGATTGGGATCGATCCGCAGCGCAAGGCCGAACGCCGCGGCGGTCTGAGAGGCGTCGGCTAGTGTGACGCCGATCATGTCCGGCACCTGCACGTCGCTCGCGCGCAGCGCCACGCGCATTGCCAACAGCGCGAACAGCACGAAGGTCGCGCCGAGCGCGCCTACGAGCAGGAGCAGTTTCCCGAGGACCCAGACGCGTCTCCCAAGCGGCATATCCATGTGATCGTACCACGAACACCGCGAGGCTTTAGGCTTTCTAGGGCCTTCGTTTAAGGGCGGCGGCGAAGAACGCCTCGAGTCCGTGTGCGAACGGGAGCGTCCGCATCATGCCCCGCTCGTCGAGGAAGGGCGCCAGGCGCGGCGACGTGTCGCCGTGGAGATCCACGAGCGTGAATGCATCGTGCGCGGAGAGAAACGCATCGACGACCGCCTCGTTCTCGTCGGGCTCGCTCGAACAGGTCGCGTAGACGAGCCTGCCGCGCGGTCGTACGAGGGCCGCCGCGCGTGTGAGCAGAGCGAGTTGATCGTGCGCAAGGCCTGTCAGGTCACGCTCGCTGCGACGCCAGCGGATGTCGGGGTCGCGTCGGATCGTGCCGAGACCCGAACAGGGCGCGTCCACGAGCACACGATCGAATACCTGCGCGAAAGGCAGTGGCCCGGATGCGGCCACGCGCGCCACACGGATGCATGCGGCACCGCTGGCCTGCACGGTGTCGCGCAGGAGCCCGACGCGGCGTGCCCGCACGTCGCAGGCAACCAGTACACCGGTGTCGCGGATGTCGGCGGCCATGGCGACAGTCTTGCCGCCAGGCGACGCGCAGAGGTCGAGCACCCGCTCGCCGGGTCGGGCCGCCACGACGAGGCTCACGAGCTGCGACGCTTCGTCCTGCACGAAGAACGAACCGAAGAAGGAGTCGGGGGAGAAACAGGAGGAGGAACCATAGCCCGGCGCGCGCAGCGGGTTCCCCGCAGTCACGATCAACCCGTCCGGCGCGTGGGGCGTCGGCTCCGTTTCAACGCCGGCCGCACGCAGGGTCGTCGCGACCGCGTCGCGGCCGCCCCGGAGCGTGTTGGCGCGCAGTGTCAGCCTCGGCGTTTCGTTGTTGAAGCGGACCCAGCGCTCGGACGCGTCGAAGCCATGTCTCTCGATCCAGCGTTCGACGAGCCATTCAGGATGCGAGTGGGTGACCCCAAGGTAGGCCAACGCGGCGGCGTGATCGCTCGTGGTGTCTGGCCTCGGCGGCAGCGGCAACCGGTGTCGCTGCCGCAGCGCGGTGCGGAGGACGGCATTCACGAAGCCGGCCGCGCTCGGCTTGCGCGCCTGTCGCACGAGATCCACGGCATCGTCCACAACGGCCGACGCGGGGACGCGGTCCAGGTGCAGGAGCTGGTAGAGGCTCAGTCTGAGGACGTGGAGAACGTCCGGGTCGATCTTCGCGATCCGCCGATTCGCGAAATGTTCGACCAGGCAGTCGAGATTTCGCTGCGATCGCAGCGTGCCCGTGACGATCTCGGCCGCGAGCGCGCGGTCGCGTTCGTCGGAAAGGTACTCACGGCCGCGCGCAAGCGCGGACGGAAGGTCGGACCGCTCGCCGGCAATCGCGCGCAACGCATGATAGGCCGCAGTGCGGGCCGGGCCAATCACAGACTGCTCGCCATGCTCGCAACCAGCCAACGGCTCTGCCCTTGATATTCCCGCAGAGCCTTTGCCTGGTTTGACAGCGTCTCTTTGGCGCGCTTCGCGCGCCCAGGACCGCTATGCGGTTCCGGCACTACGGGTACAGAATCCCCGTAAGAAGCCGCATAGCGGTCCGAGCGACGCATGTGCCTGAACCGCAGGGGCGGCTCCTCAGGTCCGTCCCTGGTCTTCAGGTCCGCCGAGCTGCGCCCCGGACGTCACCTTGTGGCCGGCGAGAAACTCGCGCATCTGCAGCGGACGACCGCCTTCCCGTTGAACCTGCTCGATCGCGATCCGCTCTCCGTGCCCGGTAGCCACATGAAGGGCATCGCGCGAGATCTCGACGATCGTACCTGGCACCGCGTCGGCGGTCTCATCCTCTACGCGGGTCCTCAGCAGGATGAGTCGCGCACGTTCGAGATACGTGTACGCATGCGGCCAGGGGTGCAGGCCACGCACGCGGTTGTGAATGTACGACGCCGGCAGCGACCAGTCGATGAGCCCTTCGTCCTTCGTCAGCCGCGCCGCGTAGCTGCACATCATGAAGTCCTGCAGCTCTTCCTTCTCGGTACCCGCTGCGATCTGCTCTACCACGTCGACCAGCAGGCGGGCGCCCATCCGTGCGAGGTCGCGCTCGACGGCATCGCTCGTGTCGTCGGGGCCGATCGGGCGAGTGATCTTCGCGAGCATCGGACCGGCATCGAGCATCTTCTCGACGCGCATGATCGTCACCCCGGTTTCGCGCTCGCCGTCGATGACGGCACGCTGCACCGGCGCGGCACCGCGATACTTCGGCAGGAGCGAGGCGTGGACGTTGATCATGCCGAGTCGCGGCAGCGGGAGGATCTCCTCGGGGATGAGCTTGCCGTACGCCGCCACGACGCCGAGGTCGGGCGCCCATGCGCGGAGCGTCGCCGCAACCGCCAGATCCTTCAGCCGCTCGGGCTGAAGCAGCGGCAGCCCGCGCTCCGCCGTGATCGCCTTGACGGGGGAGTGTGACACCTGCCGCCCCCGGCCGCGGGGGCGATCCGGCTGCGTGACCACGCCGCACACCTGATGCCGGGACGCGAGAAGCGCCTGCAGGGTCGGCACCGCAAACTGAGGCGTACCGAGGAATACGATGCGGAGTGCACCTACCACTTTCCGGAGCGCGAAAGCTTCTTGATCTTTCGCACGATGAGAGTCTTCTGGAGCCCGCGGAGCCGATCCACGAAGAGCGTGCCGTCGAGGTGATCCATCTCGTGCTGTAAGCAGCGGGCCAGGAGGCCGGTACCCTCCAGTACCTGTTCATGGCCGTCCCGCGCCAGGCCCTTCACGACGGCGCGCATCGGCCGCACCACTGTCGCGTTGAAACCGGGCACGCTGAGGCACCCCTCGTCTTCGTACTGGGCGCCCTCAACCTCGACCAATTCCGGGTTGATGACCGCGAGGAGGTCTTCCTGATTCTGTCCGGCCGATACGTCGGCGACAAATATTCGCAGCGGAACACCGACCTGCGTCGCCGCCAATCCGATGCCAGGCGCGGCGTACATCGTCTGGACCATGTTGTCGATGAGCTGCTCCACGTCCGGCGTGATGTCCGTGACAGGCGCGGCGGGATGGTGGAGCGCCTGTTCGCCGTAGCGGAAGATGGGCAGGATCATGCAGACTCGGGGCCACCGCCGCGCACGCGTGCGCGGCGGCGTGGCGCGGTGCCGCGAGCCGCGAAGCGCCGACGCACGTGCTCGGCCGTCGCCTCGTAGTGACGTTCGATCTCTCCGATCGAATCTCCGCCGAACTTCTCGAGAAAGGCGTCGGCCAGGACGAAGGCCACCATGGCCTCGCCCACGACGGCCGCGGCGGGAACGGCGCAGACGTCGCTGCGCTCGATCGCGGCGAGCTCCTCGGTCATCGTCGTCAGATCGACGGAGCGCAGCGGCTTCATCAGCGTTGAAATTGGTTTCATGAACCCAAGCACGCGCACGTCTTCGCCGTTGGTCACGCCGCCCTCGAGGCCGCCGGCGTTGTTGGTGGGCCGCAGCGGCGTGTCTCCGTCCGCTGCCGGAAGAATCTCGTCGTGGACCCGGGAGCCCGGCCGGACCGCGGCTTCGGGCCCGATGCCGATGCCAACGGCCTTGATGGCGTGGATGCACATCACGGCCTGGCCGAGGCGGCCGTCAAGCTTGCGATCCCACTGCACGTACGACCCGAGGCCAGGGGGAATGCCGGTGGCGATGACTTCGAAGGCCCCCCCGAGCGTGTCCCCTGCGTCGCGCGCTGTGTCGATTGCCGCGATCATGCGCTGCTGGACATTCGCGTCGGCGCACCGCAGCGGGGAGTCCTCGGGAATGGCCCGCGCCTCGGCAAACGAGACGGTCCGATCCTCGGGCAGCATGGCGTCGCCGACGGCCGAGACGTGGCTGGCGACGCGGACTCCGAAGCGCCCGAGCAGTTGCCGCGCGAGGCTGCCCGCTGCCACGCGCGCCGCCGTTTCGCGCGCGCTGGCGCGCTCGAGGACGTCGCGGACGTCGTCATGTCCGTATTTGATCGCGCCGGCAAGGTCCGCATGTCCGGGGCGGGGGCGGGTGACATCCGGGCGCTTCGCTCCGCTCGCGCCCTCCGGCATCTCCGGCTCGACGTGCATCGTCTGCTGCCAGTTCACCCAGTCACGGTTTCGGATGAGGAGGGCGATTGGCGCCCCGGTCGTCTGCCCATGCCGGACCCCTGTGAGTATTTCCGCCCGGTCGCTCTCGATGGCCATCCGGCGCCCGCGGCCGTATCCGCCCTGCCGGCGCCGGAGCTGCTCGTTGAGTGCGTCGATGTCGAGCTGAAGCCCCGCGGGCATGCCGTCCAGCGTGACGACGAGCGCCTGGCCGTGCGATTCGCCAGCGGTAAGGAATCTCAGCATGAAGCGTTCATTTTACTATCCATGCCGTACGGTCCCGGAGTGCCTGAACGCTCGCGGGTGAAGAGGCGTGCGCGCCGCTGTTTACGGTAACAGGTGCGGTGATACACTCTCCGGTACTATGGGTACAGTAACGATTGCGCGGACAGTAGCGGCGGCTCTCACAGCGGCTCTGATCACCCTGGCCAGTGCGGCGTGCAGCCAGCCGGAGCCAGCGCCGGCACCGGAGCCGGAGCCGACAGGGCCGCGGGCCTACTTCATCCAGCCGGCGGACGGCGCCACGGTGCAGAGCCCGGTGCGGCTGGAGTTCGGCGCCGAGGACTTTCGAATCGCGGCCGTGCCGGAGGGCACGGTCACCGAAACCAGGCCCGACCTCGGCCACTTCCACGTGGCCATCGACGCCGACTGCCTGCCGGCGGGGGAGGTGATCCCGAGCGCCGCCCCGTGGGTCCACTTCGGCGACGGCAAGAACATCATCGACATGCAGTTGCCACCCGGCCCGCGTCGGCTGACGCTCCAAATCGGGGACGACCTTCACCAGACGATCGGAGGGCTCTGCTCGACGATCTCCGTAAGCGTCACCGAGTAACGAGTAAGTAGAGCCGGAGCGGCACGGCCGCGCCGCGCCCATCGCACCCTATCCATCGATGTCCGGAGGCTTTTCGGGTCTCCGGACGCGCCGTTCGTTCCCCGGAACACTGAGAAATCTGACGAGGGCGGAGCTGGTCGAGCGTGCGCGAACTGCGCGCTGGGGCAGGATGCGAGCGGTTTTCAGCCTGTTTTGACCTGCGCGCCCGCTTGCAGCCTAGTCGCCCGTGCCGCGATTCACCCAGGATCGTGACGTCGCGTATTCAGCGAGGGTCGCGGCGGTACCGCTGCGCGCCGACGTTGTTCGCCATCTCGAGCGCGCGGCCCGCGCAACCGAGTTCCACCGGACCGGCCGCCACGCCGCGGTCGGATCCTGCTCGAGCGCGGCCGCGCGGCCGCGGCGGAAAAGGCCTTTGCCGAGGCGGCGCACCATGCCCAGTCGGCGGGCGAGGAAACGTGCGTGCTCGATGCGCGCCTCTGGCAGGCTGTCGCGCAGACCGACGCGGCTCGCCTGACCGATGCCGAATCGCTGTGCCGAGCGGTTCTCCTGACCCGCGCGTTGTCACCGGTGCGACAGGCGTGGGCCCACGCGTGCCTGGCCCGCGTTCTGCTGTGGCAGGGGCGGGGTGGGGAAGCGGCTGCCTCCCATCTTCCCCCGTGCCAGCGTGAGTCTTCCGACCTCGACCTCGGCCTTGATCCGGCACTCGTCGCGTCGATCGAGGCGACCGCGGTGCGGGTGCTGCTGGCGGGAGGCGAGGTCTTCCAGGCTGGCCTCCGCGCTCGCGCACTCGTCACGGCGACCGAGCAGGCTGCAGATCCACTGTCACACGTAGTCGCGCTGACGGCTCACATGCGAGTGCTGGCCGCTGCTGGCGATCTTGGCCTCGCGCAGCAGAGACTGCGCGAGATCGTTGACGGCGCCAGGCAGGCGCGAGCGCCGCTCCGCGCGGTCCGCGCTGGCGTCATCTGGTACGACGCGTTGCGCCGGGCTGGACGCGCGCGCGAGGCGCGACGCGAACTCCAGCGTCTGGCCCGCCTGGCCCGTGTCGCCCCGCCACTGTTGCGCCGGGCGGTCCAGCAGCGCGTCGTGGATCACAGCGCGGAGGCGTCATGTCCTGTGGTCCGCGCCGTATGCCCGACGGCGGGGCAGACAGCATCGATTGCCTCCGCGCTGCTGCACCTGGTACACGAAGAGGATAGCGACCGCCTGGCGCTGCAGCGCCTGATCGATCGCGTCGCGCGCGAGTTGCGTCCGGCGAGGATGGACCTTCTGTCCGGCGATGCGGGAGCGGTCGGTGCCGTGGTGACGACGGGTGGAGGGCTCGCCACACACCTGGGATCACGAGTGCTGGAAACCGGTGTCGTCATCCCTGAAGAGGCCGACAGCGGTGGCCGCGAAATCGGGCTACCGATCCGGCTCGGTCGCCGTCTCCTCGCCGCGCTCGTGTGTCGATGGCCTCTCGACCGGCAGCCGCCGCCCAACGCCATCGATGTGCTGGACCTTGCCGCCGCGATCGCCGCGCCTCGGGTGGACGGGCTGCTGACCGGACTCCGGGAGGCGTCGCTCGCCTCGACATCGATTCCCGGGCTCATTGGCGCCAGCGTCGCGATGGGGGAGGTCCGCCGCGCGATCGAGCGCGCCGCCAGGGCGCCGTTCGCCATCCTCATCGAGGGAGAGAGCGGCGTCGGCAAGGAACTCGCCGCCCGCGCCGTCCACCAGCTCGGCGCGCGACGCGACCGACGGTTCTGCGACGTGAACTGCGCGGCCCTTCCAGACGACCTGCTCGACTCGGAACTGTTCGGCCACAGCCGGGGGGCGTTCACCGGTGCTGTGGCTGACAAGGCGGGGCTCTTCGAAGAGGCGGACGGCGGCACCCTCTTTCTGGATGAGGTGCCTGACCTGTCGCCTCGAGGGCAGGCGAAGCTGCTGCGGGTGCTGCAGCAGCAGGAAATACGGCGTGTCGGTGAGACATTCAGCCGAAAGGTTGACGTCCGGCTGGTGACAGCCGCCAATCGTGACATGCGGGCCGAGGCCGCGGCGGAACGATTCCGTCCGGACCTCCTGTACCGGCTGGACGTGATCCGCATCCGGATTCCACCGCTCCGTGAGCGTCCGGAGGATATCGTCATCCTGGCGCAGCACTTCTGGCGAGCGTCGGCGGCGCGCGTGGAGTCTGGCGCCACGCTCACGCACGCACTGCTCTCGGAGTTGGCGCGGTACCACTGGCCGGGCAACGTGCGCGAGCTGCAGAACGTCATGGCAGCGCTTGCGGTCGCCGCGCCCGCACGGGGCGCGGTTCGGCCCGCGCTACTCCCTGCCGCCATCACCGGATCGGCGAGCGTCACGTCAGGCCGGCTCGCGGATGCGCGCGCGCGGTTTGAGCGTCGATGCGTCGAAGTCGCGTTGGCCCGCGCCGGTGGCAGCCGCACCCGCGCAGCGGCGGAACTGGGCCTCTCACGTCAGGGGCTGCTGAAGACCATGGCGCGACTGTGCATCGACGGGCGGCCCTGCGGCGCTGAGTTGCTACAGGGAGTTACCCCTCAGAACGAAAGCCTCTGACTTCGGCCAGCAATCGCGGGGCACGCCGTTTTTCGCAGATATCCTGTCTGCAGCCGACCGGTGACGAAAAGTCGTCCTGCGCGCGGTTAGGCGGGTATAGGATTGGCTCGCGTGAGGTCATGGCCACGATGATAAGGAACGTTCAGCGATATCCGGCTACGGCTGTTGCGACGGGTGCGCTGGTGCTCGTCGTGCTGTGGGGCTCGCACGTCACGGCTCAAACGGCGAGAAGGTTTGTCGCCCGCCTGTCGACCGTACCGATCACAGTGGCGATGCAGAACACGGTGAGCGGCCGCGGATCCGCGGCCGCCGAGTTGACGGGCAACAAAATCACGATTGAGGGCATGTTCGAAGGATTGCGGTCGCCGGCGACGGTCGCCCGGCTGCACCTCGCTCCACCGGCGGTGCGCGGGCCGGCGGTGGTCGAGATTACCGTGTCGCAGAGCACGAGCGGCGCCATCAGCGGGACGGCCGAGCTGACACCCCGCCAGGTGCGAGCGCTCGAGGAAAATTCGCTCTACATCCAGATCCACAGCGAAAAGGCCCCGGACGGTAATCTCTGGGGATGGCTGCTACCACCGGAGGTGACGCGATGAGGCGCACGACGCATGGAGTTGGCCAAGTGCTGGTATGCGCGGTGGCCGCGATGCTCGGCGCGGTGGTCATCGGCGGTCAGCAGCCGCCGGCCGCCGGAGTGTTCACGGCCGGTCAGGCGGCCGCGGGCCGGCAGGCCTACGATGCGGGCTGCGCGAGCTGTCACAGGCCGGATCTGGCCGGAGGCAACGAGGCCTCGCCGCTGGCTGGCGTGAATTTCATGAACGAGTGGCGGATGCGCTCGCCCCGCGAGCTCGCGGAGTACATCCAGGCCGCGATGCCGCCGACGGGTCCGATGCCCTCCCTTGAGCAGTCGCTCTCCATCACGGCCTTCATCCTCCAGTCGAACGGCGCGCAGGCCGGCGCGGAGCCACTCACGCAGGCAGCAGTGGTGTCGATCGGTGAGATTGCGAGCGGGCAGGTGCAGGCGCCACAGCCGAATGCGGCGTCGGCCGCCGTTCAGCCGGCGGACGGCCCACGCACAGGCGTCCGCGGCGGCGCCACCGAGCTGCCCCCCGGACGCGGGTTGACGGTCGCCGGCGAGGTTCCTGACTATGTACCGGTGACCGACGCGATGCTGCGCGATCCGCCTGATGGCGATTGGCTCATGATCCGCCGCAACTATCAGGCGTGGAGCTACAGCCCGCTGACCGGGATCACGCCAGACAACGTCCAGCGGCTCCGGCTCGCCTGGGTGTGGGCGATGAGCGAGGGGGGCGCCAACGAGCCGACGCCGATCGTGCACAACGGCACTATCTATCTGGTCAACACCGGCAACCTGGTGCAGGCGCTCGATGGCCGCACCGGCGAGCTGATCTGGGAACACAGCGTGGGGCCCCAAGCGATCATCGGTCAGGGCGCCATGCGCAGCATGGCGCTCTATGAGGACAAGTTGTTCGTCGCCACGACCGACGCGCGGCTGGTCGCGCTGGATGCGCGGACGGGGCAGCAGGTCTGGAACGTGGTGATTGCCGACCGCGAAAAGGGCTTCACCAACACGAGCGGGCCGCTGGTGATTCGGGGCAAGGTGCTGCAGGGTTTGTCCGGATGCGATCGCTTCCAGGCGGAACGGTGCTTCATCAGCGCCTACGACGCCGACACCGGCAGGCAGTTGTGGCGATTCCACACGGTCGCGCAGAGCGGTGAACCTGGCGGCGACACGTGGGGGGATGCTGCCGACATGTTCCGCAAGGGAGGCGAGACATGGATTACGGGCAGCTACGACCCGGATCTCGACCTCACCTTCTGGGGTGTGGCGCAGGCGAAACCATGGGTGGCCGCAAGCCGCAACATGAAGACCTCGGACCGCGCGTTGCACACCAGTACGACGGTGGCGCTCAGGCCGGACACCGGAACGCTCGCCTGGCACTACCAGCACGCGCCAGGAGAGTCGCTCGACTTGGACGAGGTCTACGAGCGGGTACTCATCGACGTCGGTGGCGAGAAGCTCGTCTTCACGATCGGGAAGCCCGGCATTCTGTGGAAGCTCGATCGCCAAAGCGGTGATTTCATTTCCTTCCAGGAGACGGTGTTTAACAACATCTTCGACACCATCGACCCCGAGTCGGGCGTGCCGCGGTACCGCTCCGAGATCACCGCCGCGCAGGTCGGTGAATGGGTGCAGACGTGCCCGAGCACGGAAGGTGGCCACAACTGGCACGCAACCAGCTATCATCCTGGCGCGGGGCTGCTCATCATCCCGCTGGCGCAGTCGTGCATGGAGATCTCTGGCCGGCGAGTCGAGTTCGTCGAGGGCTCGGGCGGCACAGCAGGGAACCGGCGCTTCTTCGAGATGCCTGGCTCAAGTGGCAATGTCGGCAAGCTGGCGGCCTACGACGTGAACACCATGCAGGAAGTATGGAGCGTCGAGCAGCGCGCGCCGTTCCTCACATCCGTGCTTTCGACCGGCGGAGGACTGGCGTTTGCCGGCGACCTCGATCGGTACTTCCGCGCCTTTGACGTACGCACGGGCCAGGCACTCTGGCAGGCCCGGCTCGGCACGTCGGTACAAGGCTTCCCAGTGTCGTTCAGCATCGACGGCAGGCAGTACGTCGCGGTGACGACCGGCCTTGGCGGCGGCAGCCCGCGTGTGGTGCCGCGTACGATCGCGCCAGACGTCAGGCACCCACAGACCGGCAACGCGCTGTACGTGTTCGCGCTCGACAACTAAGCCGGTAATGCGGTTCCTGGCGCGCCGTCTTGCGCTGACGATTCCGGTGCTGCTCGGGGTGGCGACGCTCGTCTTCGCCCTCATCCACCTGATCCCCGGAGACCCGGCCCAGGCGATGCTCGGCGAGGATGCCGCCTTGGAGGACGTGGCGGCGCTGCGGACGCGTCTTGGACTGGACCGGCCGCTCATCGAGCAATACGGCAGCTTTCTCAGGAGCGCGGTTGGCGGCGATCTCGGCACGTCGCTGCGCACGAACGAGCCGGTCGCCAGGGCCATCATCGATCGGCTGCCCGCGACGCTCGAGCTGGCGGCGGCGGCCATGCTCGCCGCTATCGGCGTGTCGATGCCGCTCGGCATCATTGCGGCCGTGCGGCGTGGGACGATCGTCGATCATGCCGCAACCGCTCTCGCGTTGACCGGGATCTCGATTCCGAACTTCTGGCTGGGACCGCTCCTGGCCATCATCTTCGCAGTCGAACTCGGCTGGCTGCCGGTCTCCGGCCGCGGCACGCTGGCACACCTGGTGCTACCGGCCATCTCGCTGGGCGCCGCGCTGGCGGCCATCCTCGCGCGCATGACGCGGGCGTCCCTCCTCGAGGAGCTGCGTGAACCCTACGTGCAGGCCGCGCGTGCGCGGGGCGCGTCGCGCACCAGGACCGTGCTGCGCCACGCATTCCGCAACAGCCTGATCCCTGTCGTCACGCTCGTCGGCCTCCAGTTCGGCGCCGTGCTGACCGGCGCGATCATCACCGAGACGATTTTCGCGTGGCCCGGCATCGGCCGGCTGCTCATCCAGTCCATCGGCTTTCGCGACTATCCGATCGTGCAGGGATGCATTCTGTTCATCGCCGTGACCTATGTCGGTATGAACCTGCTGACCGATCTCGTTTACGGTGTGCTGGATCCCCGCATCCGCTATGACTGAGGCATGGCTCGCGTAGGCGCCGCCGTTGTGCTCATCGCCGTCTTCGCCGCGGTCGCCGGCCCGTGGCTCGCGCCATTCGACCCGGCGACGCAGGAGCTGGCGCTTCGGCTGGAAGGCCCGACGGGCGCGCATTGGTTCGGCCTCGACGAGCTGGGCCGCGACATCTTCGCACGCGTGCTGTCGGGCGCGCGTATCTCGCTGCTTGTCGGCCTCGTCGTCGTCAGCATCTCGGCGACGGTTGGGATCGCCATCGGATCGGTGGCGGGGTATTTCGGCGGCCGCATCGACGAGGCGATCAGCCGGCTGATCGACATCCTGCTAGCGTTTCCGGGACTGTTGCTCGCGATTGCGCTGGTGGCGGTCCTGGGCGCGAGTCTTACGAATGTCGTCCTGGCGCTATCGCTGATCGGGTGGGTGGGCTACGCGCGGCTCGTCCGCGGGCAGGTGCTGAGGGCTCGCGAGCTGGAGTTCGTGCAGGCGGCGCGGGCGCTCGGCGCGACGACCTCACGGATCCTCACGCGTCACATCATTCCCACGACGTTGCCGGCGGTGACCGTGCAGGCCACGCTTGGCATGGGGGGCGCGATCCTGGCCGAGGCGGCGCTCAGCTTCCTCGGCCTGGGCGTCCAGCCGCCAACGTCGAGTTGGGGGACGATGCTCAACTACGGGCGCGGCCATCTACTCGACGCGCCACACCTGACGATCTTCCCTGGCCTGGCCATCGCGATACTCGTGCTCGGCTTCAACTTTCTCGGCGACGGCCTGCGGGACACGCTGGATCCCGCCACCCGAGGTCGGGCGTGACCAGAGATTCGCGACCAGGGACTACGGTCGACGGACACGATCATCGTCGATGGTTTAGCGCCGTGTCCTTTTAGAACTGCCACAACCGCCATTGGCCGTCGACGTCGGCGACCAGGGCGATGGGGTAGGAGAACACCCGTCCATCCTCCTCCCGGAGCATCTCGTACTCGGCACCCCCGCGGCCAACCCGAATCAACTCGATCGTGGTGAACCCGCCCCCTTCGGCGGCCAGTTCGTCAGGGAGCAGTTGGTCAAAGTACTCCTGCCACGCTTCGCGCCGGTTCCCGTGTACGAAGCCAACGGCACGCACCACGTCACCGCTCTGCAGCGCCTCCGTAAAGCCGGTCCAGACCGCTTGAAGGCGCGCATCCAGGGCCGCGCGGTCGTACACGTCCACCACCGTGCGATACGTAAGGACCTGGCCGTCGGCCGTGGTGGCGTGCAGCGTGGGCACGTAGATACCTGGCCGGTCGTAGACGAACGGGAGCTGCTCGAGCGTCGTACCGTTGAAATCGACGGTGCCATCACTGTCCAGGTCGAGCGCGACGCGGGTGCCTTCCCCGAGATTCACGCTGAAGGTGACCACGTGCGGCGCGAGCCCGCCCGCAGCGCCGTGAAGCCGCTCGGCGGCGCCGGCGAATCAGGCTGGACCACCACGTCGATGGTGTCGGTGGCGGTCGCGCCCGTCGTGCCATCGGTCGCGACGGCGGTCAGCGTGGTCGTCGTGGCATCGATCGGTACCTCCACCGCGAAGGTGCCGGCTTCGGTGCTCGCGGGCAACGACGGAATGACCATCCCGGGAGGCAGAGGAATCGTGACTGCGACGTCGTTGCCGCCTTCCACCGTGCCCCGCAGCCAGACGGTCGGCGTGGTGACGGTGGCCCCATCGGCCGGTTCGGTAATCTGAATTCGCAGCGCGATCACCGTGAACGTCTGCGCGGCCGATGTCGGATCTTCGTTACCCGCCGGGTCGCGCGCTTTCACCTCGAACGTGTGCGCGCCGGGCGGCAGCGCACTCACGATGACCGTCGTGGCCGGCCCGAACGGCGACCAGGCACCCTGATCGAGGCGCCAGGCGAAGTCCAGCGTCGGCGAGTACACGTCTGTGCCCGTCACGACGAACGTCGCCGTCGTCTCGGTCGTCTCGCCGCTCGGGCCGCTCACGATCTGCGTATCGGGCGGCGTCCGGTCCACGACAAGGAGCTGCGCCGCTGCGGCAGCATTCCCGGCCCGGTCGGTTGCTACCACCGTGACCGTGCGCGGCCCCTCCAGCACCTGCCGTGTATCGAGTTGCGCGGTCGCGACAAGCAAGCGGCCGGGCTCTGGATTGTCGACCCTCTCAGTCACCTCGTCGTCGAGCATGAACGTCAGGGCGGCAAGGCCGCTGTCCTCGTCTTCGCCGCGCGCGCGGAGTGTCACGACGTCGCGCACGTGCGTTCCGGCGAGCGGGTCCAGGATCGTGACACGGGGAAGCCGATCGTCGTGGACGATCGTGAGGGTTTCCGGCGCTGAGCTGAGGCCCAGGCCGCCGGCAGCGGTGGCCGTAAACGAGACTCGTGTCTCGGCATTGGCTGCGAGCGGCACGGGCAGAGTAAAAGCTCCCGTCGTCGCGTCGGCGGGAGCGGAGGCGAACGGGCGGCCGAAGTCGTCGGCGTAGAACGCGTCGACCAGGTGGTCGGGCGCGGCCTGTCCCGTGATCGCGAGCGACGACTGATTGGTGAAGGCGGGTGCGCTGATTGCGGGCGGGGCTGGCGCGCGAACGCGCAGGAGGCGTCCGCCGTTGCCACCCTCGAGGGCCAGGAGGTGGCCGGCGGCCTCGAACGCGACACCCTGCGGTTTGCGCAGTCTCATGAGGATCGAAGCCAGGTGGCCGGAGGTGAGCCGCTTCAGCACCGCGCCGCCATTGCCGCGACCGCCAGCTCCATTGCCGCCACCCGACCGGTTCGTGACGAACAGCGCGCCGAGCCGATCGATGGCGACGCCAACCGGGACACGCTTACGGCCGCGCAGTACGGACTCGGGCGTCCCGGTTACACCATCCGCACGGATCGGCATGCGCACGATCCACGTGCGGTCTCTGCCATGGTCTGTCGGCGTTTTCGTGACCGCCGCGTAGAGCATCCCGTCGGCCAGGGCGAGCCCCTCGAGTCCGTGAAACCCGTCCGCGACGGTGCTCAGGGTGCCGGAGGGAGGCAACTCGAGGATGCGCATGCGTTTTCCGCGGTCATCGTTCTTGGTGCCGCGTTTCCCGACTCGGACCAGCCGCTTCGCCGACAGGTACACGGTGCCGTCGGGCGCGGCGGCAATCCACCGAGGGCCGACGACGCCGGACACGACAACCGCGAGCGAGCCGGACGGATCGCGCCTCAGCACGCGCCGTCCACGCTCCTCGACGATCAGCAGCCCACCGTCTGGATCGAACGCCACGCCCGCCGGCCCCTCTAGCCCTCTCACGAGCACAGTTCGTCGACCGTCCGGCGCGATCCGCGTGATCGTGTCGGCCTTCCGATCCGAGACGACGATTGAACCGTCGCCATCCACCGCCACGCCAACAGGATCTTTGAAGCCGCCGGCGACGACCTCGATCAGCGAGGATGGTTGCTGCGCGGCCGTCGAGGTGCCCGCGAGCCACGCAGCCAGGCAGACGCTCGCCAGGATCGCCCGAAGGGACCGAGTTCCGGCACCGGTCAACCTGTTTCGCAACGGACCTCCTCACATGACGAGCCCGAGCGGTCCGTTCGCCGTTATACAAACCGGCCTTCGGGACCGTTGCACGCTCAACGGGCGTGTCGGTGCGTGCCGCACAAGGAGCAACCCGTGCGCCATGACGGCCACCGGCGAAACAGGCGTGGCCCCGGGGATGACATCGAGCGGGAGAGACCGGCGTGGCCGTATGGGCGTACCGCCAGCCGGCGAACGTACGCAGTTCGGGCCACATGGAAGGCCGGTCGTCAGGGTCGAAGGTAGAGGGTGGAGGCTACGACGTTGGCAGCCGCCGTTGCAGACGCGCGAGCCGGTCGAGCGTCACCGGGTCGACGGCGCCTTCGCCGGCGAGGGCGACGTAGTGGAGGAGCGCATCACGGGCGATCGGGATGTGTCCGAGTCGTTCGGCGGCGTCCGCCAGGTAGCGAAACGCGGCCGATTCGACCGGCGCTTTTCCAGTGGCCAGAAGCAGCGCTCGCTCGGCAACCGACGCATCGCCAGACAGCAACATCGCCCGGCCGTACAGCGTCAGCGTTTCGCTTGACGCGGCGGCGGACGCAGCCCGAGGCTGCAGCGCTTCGATCGCCTTGTCTAGTGCCACGCTGTCGTTTCGGAGCTCCGCCGCTTCGAGCCACACCCGGCCGAGCGCCGTGTAGATCGCCGGTTCGTCGGGGAACCGCTCCGTCGCGCGGACCAGCGTGAGGACGGCCGCGTCGGTTCGCCCCCAGCGCGCGTAGGCGAGCCCCACGCTGACCAGCCTCTCGGCGCGCGCGGGTTCGAGCGCCGCGAGTGCTTCAAGCTGCTCCAGTAACTCCTGTCGGCGGCCCGCGCGGTCGAAGAGATCGACCATCTCCTCCCTCGCCGCAACAAACGCAGGATCGATCTCCACGGCGCGCGTGAGCGCTGCCAGCGCCTCCTCGTCCTCCCCGCGTTCACGGAGGCACATGCCGAGCAGATAATGGGCTTCCTTGAAGCGCTCATCGAGGTCGACGGCGGCCCGCAGCGGATCGATGGCCTTCTCCACCTGCCCGTTCCTGTAGTAGGCAAGCGCGAGCTTGTACAGCACGCGCGGCGACTGGTCATCCAGCACGACGAGCGCCTCGTAGTGCTCAGACGCCTGCTCGTACCGTCCCATCACGGCGTTGACGTCGCCTAGTAGTTCGACCGGACGCGGTGCGGAGGGATCGAGCGCGGCGGCGTCCCGCAGGTCCCGGAGCGCCGCCGTGAGCTCACCGCGCCGGCGGTAGGTATCGCCCCGCTTCAGGTAGGGCAGCATCGAGTCGCGCTTCAGGGCCAGCGCGCCGCTGAAAGCCTCGATCGTCCGTAGGTCTGGTCCTCGGCCAGCGCCGTGTCGCCCGCCACGATGAGGCGCTGAAATTCACGCTCCTGACGGACGGCAGTCCACGCCAGGACGATCCCGACCATCAGGGCGGCAAGACCGACCGACACGACCAGCAGGCGTCTCATGGATACAGGTCATCCTAACAGGGCCTTGGGAGTCTTGGCGCCAGAGCGGGGTGGCACGGACCGAACAGCCCGTGAGCCGCCCCGGAGGGGGAGGATGGCGTGAAGTCGCTTAGCGGCGGTCCGCCGGGGCCGGTACTTCACCCCGCGCACTCGTGATGTTGTTCAGCGAATCGGTGGCGCGGATGATCACGCCAGCGGCCGCCGTCTCCCCGTCCAGCACCAGCTCGAACTGCTCGGCCCGGGAGTCGGCGATGCCGTCCCTGGGGTAGATCGTCTGCCAGCGGTCGCCATCCAGCGAGTACTCCGCCTTCTGCACCGCTGAATCGGCATCCTGTACGTCGAAGGCGATCACCGTGCGGTTGCCTTCGCGGCGGACGGCCGTCACCGTCACCGCTGGCGGCAAGTTGTCGATCTCGAACGTGGTGCTTTCCATCGAAGCAGTCAGCGCGGTCTCAGGTGAGTTCGACGGCATGTCGGAGGCGACGATCTGAACGGTATAGCGGCCGTTGGGCACCGAGGTGGTATCCCATACGAGCAGCGGGTCCGCCAATTCGCGTTTGAGCGGTTTCCATGCCGTTTCGCCCTCGCGTCGGTAGAGCACGTCGTACTGCAGCTCGTCCCGGTCATTATCGTCCTCGGCGCGCCACACGAACGTAAGCAGCCCTTTCTGGTAGGCGCGTCGTCCAAGCGCCGGTGCGTTCGTCGTCGCTCCACGCCCGCCCCGGCCCTGGCTCTGCGCCGCAGCTCGCCGATCCGGCGTGTCCCCCTCGAATCCAGCGATTTCGAGAGTGCCGCCCGTTGGAAACGGGCGCTGGAAGACGGTGCCCGGCGGATGGATCGTGATCGCCGTCACGCGGGGGCGCGCGTTGCGCGGCAGGTACGCCGCCGTCACCGACGTCAACTCCGGCGCCTGACCGCGGACGGCGACCAGCGTCGCGCGCCATTGCAGGTATCGCGCGAGCGGACTCGCGATCGGGCTTCCGGTCGCGTCGGTGTAGGCCTGGCTCCAGTCGCTCCAGGTTTCATCGGGCGTCTCCGTGTTACCCGATCGCGTAGCGATCTCGAGCGTCGCGCCATCAGGGACCAGAGCCGCCCACTTGATCGCCCCCCATGCGGCCGAGGCCTCCGCGTCCCGGACGTCCGAGGTATACGTGCCGCGATCGGCACGCGCGGCTGACAGCCGAAAGAGCTTTCCAGGATTCGAGGTCGCGAACAGCATCCCCCCGGCGCGGTCCGCCAGCAGTGACGTCACCTGCTGCACGAGCGCGCGTGCCACGAGCGTTGGCTGCACCGGGTCGCCGGCGAGGCGATAGATCTTCCCTTCGTTGCCGGTGGCGACGAGCACCGAGCCATCGCCGTCGAACGCCAGATCGTACGGAGTGTCCTCGCGCAACTGCCACACGAGATCCCACGCCCCGTTAGGCATGATGCGGTACACCGCACCGGCGCCTGGACCCTGGTTGCCACGCGGCGTCGCCGGCGGAGCCGGCACGACGGTCGTGGTCTGCGCGTCGGCGACGATCGTGACCGCGATTTCAGTGGAGACTGTCGCCGTCGGCTGCGCGGGCGCCGGCGCGGGCGTCTGGGCCGGCGCCCGCGCCGGCGCGGGAGCGGGGCGTCCGCGCACGGCGGCAACATAGATGTTGCCGCCGGCATCGACGCGAAGCGTATGGATCTCCTCGTACGCGGAATCGAGCAGGACGAACGGCTTGCCGGACGCGTCAATCTGGAACACGCGTCCGGGCGACTCGGTCCCCGCCAGGAGCCGACCCTCGCGATCGAAGGCGAGCGTCATCACATGGGTCGCCTTGGTCTCGTAGAACGGCGCACCCTGGCCGTCCGGATCGATCTTGTAGATGACCCCCTTGTCGCCGGTGCCGGCGAAGACGTTGCCGTCTCGATCGACCACGAGGCTCCACACGTACCGATCGGGTGGATCAAAGAACACCATGCCCGCGCCGGTCTCATCGACTTTGTAGATCTTGCCGTCCGGCGAGGTCGCGGCATAGATGCCGCCCCCGGGTGCCAGCGCGATTGCGTGGACTTCGAGTTCTTCGGAGTCAAAGAAGATCGTGCCTGTGCCATCGGCGTCGACGCGGTAGACCTGCCCCTCGTTTCCGCTGCCGACGAACACCGAGCCGTCCGGCGCGCTCGCGAGCGTCCAGAGAAAAGGGGCGCTCGATTCGTAGAGAGATGTCACAGCAGGCCCAAGCGTGAGCCGGCCGTACGCGTCAATGGACACGTTCTCGACATCACCTTCGAGGAACTCGGCTTCAGTGGAGACCTGCCAGAACGTGGGCAGCGCCGCCTGCACCCCGGCCACAGCGGCGCACACGAGGGCACACACAACACATACGGCGAGGAAATATCGCTTTGGTGAAGGGCCCATGCTGAAACTCCGACCTATTGATCTATTCCTCGATCGCCAGCGTCAGAGTGCGCGTTCCGGTCACTGCGTGCTCGGTCGCGATGTCCCATTCGCCAAGCATGGCATTCCGCAGAGGCCTGAAGCTGCCGCCGTTGCGGTCGGATTCCATAACCGTCATCACCGAGGAAGGCAGCGACGAGAGCGACTCGCCCTTGACGATGGCGCCGTTGTCCCGGCCGAGAAGCCGGACGTAGAGGCGGTTGTGCTTGCGCGTATTGTTCAGGACACGAATCATCTGCGGCAGGCCGCGTGTCTGGAGCGGCTGAATCTGCAGCTCCCGCGCCTCCCACTGCGACAAACGTGTGCCGTCCGCCACCATGATGGAGACCGTGCCGCGAGCGCTGGCCGGAATCTCCACCGGTAACGTTCTCGTGATTTCCTCGCCGCGATACGTTCGCAGCAGCATTTTCAGTTCCACGGTGGCGCCAGGTTGCGGGCGGCGGCCGTCGACCCATACGCGCTCGAGCGTGGCGCTGCGGGGTTCCTCGCTCGCTTCGATCTCGAGATCGAGCCGCTCGAGTTCGACGTCTTCAAAGGCGTTGCGGAGCAGAAAAGTAATAGGCGCCACTACGTACGCCGCCGCGCCCATTGATGGCCGATCGCCCGTGAAGAGGTCTTCAAACGTCACGTCGCCGTGTTCCTTCAGCGACGCGGTGCCGCGAACGGCATAGCTGGCGACGCCATTCTGTCGTTCGTACGAACTCAGCGTGTTGAGAATGGACAGGTACGTCAGCGTGGGCGTGAAGAGTTGATCGTTCACTATCGCCATTTCGAACGTCTTCTGCGTCCCTCGTTCCGACGTCAGCGTGATCCTGACCGGAATGAGCGCCGGGCCTGGTCCGAGGGTTCCCGCGATCGTGGTGGCGCGATCCTGCTGGACGGTGCCGATCACCTCACCCGTGCTGGCGATCTTCATCGAGTTCGCGAGGCTTGGCAGCACGGTGAGCACGTGGGCGCGCGTCATTGGGAACTCGGTCGGCCCCAGACCGTAGAACGGATGTCCGAACGCATAGACGCGATCGCCGTCGATCTCGGTGACCGTGCCGGTCGCGCCCATTTCGAGATCGCCGCTCATCAGCGCGACGCCGACAGGATCGCCTGGCCGCAGCGGCCGCGCCGCCGGCGATGCCCCCCCGTTGGTCTGTGCCAGCCGCGGCGCGAGGAGTGACGACCCCGCCATCACGGGCACGAAACCCTGGTCGCGGAAGGCGGAGGCGACCGGATCGATGACGCTCGCGTCAAACCCGCCCAGCGTCAGCGGTGTCGCAATCGGACGAAGCAGGGTGCCGATGGCGGCGTTCACTCCCGCGTCGCCGAAGACCTGGATGTCGGCCGGGCTGTCGGCGAACGGGCGCATCCAGCTGAACGCCTGGCGGAGCGCTGCGTTCAGGCCTTCGGGCGTCAGCGGTACCTGCAACTCAACGCGGGCCGCCTGCCGCCGCGGACCGGCAAAGGTCGCCGCGTCGGTCATCTCGCCGATCGGCGTGATGCCGGCAATCGGCTCCTTGGCGAACTGGCCGAGCGAATACGAGACGGCACCGACTAGGCGACCATCGATGTACACCGGGCTGCCGCTCATGCCCGCGATCACGCCCGTGTCGGCGAGCGGACCCCCTTCGAGCCGCGCGAGGATCAGGTTCCGGCGGGGGCCGATCACGTTGCGGAGGACGCCGAGGATGTGGGCCTTGAACTCGTCGAGACGGTCGCCTTCAAAAACCGTCTTCCCGATGCCGACCATTCCGGCTCTCAGCTCATCGACGGGGAAGGTCCGGCTCTGGGCCGGAAGGCCGACGGCCAGGAACAGGACCAAGGCAAACGCGGAGGCGAAAAACCTGACGATCATGAGTTGAAGGCTCAACGTTGAAGATTACGGGTAAACCGCTGAAACTGCAAGGATCCGAGCTCCCCCCGCGTTGACAGGCGCGGAATCTCTGCGATACAGTCACCGTTCAGGTTTCACGCACATGCCGCATCTCTTTAGCTTCGTCCCGTCGTCGAGCCACGCCAGCAGCTGGTGGTGGTATTCGACTGCGTCTGGAGGGGCGGCCCGCGTCTAGAACACGCACGACGAACTGAGCCGATACGACGCCTCTTCAGCCCCAGGTTGGAGAGGCGTTTTTGTTTTTAGGCCACTGCGCGACTGGTGCAGTGTAGTTGGTGTAGTGATGACCCCTTCGCTGCTGTGCGAAACGGTGACCGGCGCCACGATGGCCGAATTGACGGCGGCGCGCGACGGCGCAGCCGCGGCCGACATGGTGGAGTTACGCCTCGACGGCGTTCGGGACCTCGACGTGGCGCAGGCGCTCCATGGCGGGCATGTCCCGATGATCGCCACGTGTCGGCCGGCGTGGGAAGGGGGGCGATTCGACGGCAGCGAGGAGGAACGGCGCGACGTGCTGGCCCGTGCGCTGGCGCTCGGTGCGGCGTACGTGGACATCGAATGGCGGGCGGGGTTTGACGATCTGATCCGCGCCAACAGCTCCAGGGTCGTCGTCTCGTCCCATGACTTCGCCGGGGTGCCGGACGATCTCGGCACGCGCGTGCGGGCGATGCGAGGCACGGGTGCCGGTTTGATCAAGGTGACCGTGACGGCGGCGCGCCTCTCCGACACGCTGCCGTTGCTCGACATCGCGAAAGGCGGCGACGCTGTCGTGATCGGGATGGGTGACGCCGGCGTGCCGAGCCGGCTGCTCGCGTCGCGATTTGGCTCGCGATGGACGTATGCCGGCGACGGCATTGCACCAGGGCAGGTGCCGGCTGCGCGCATGGTCGATCAGTTTCGGTTTCGAACCGTCGGCGCGCGCACCGCGTTGTACGGCGTCGTCGGTGCCAACGTGATGCATTCCGTCTCCCCGGCCATGCACAACGCCGCGTGTGCCGCGGCCGGACTCGACGCGGTGTACGTGCCGCTCCGCGCCGCGGACTTCGCCGATTTCCTCGTGTTTGCCGACGCGATGGGCATCGCGGGCGCCAGCGTCACGATCCCCTTCAAGCTCGACGCGCTGAAAGCGTCCGTGGGCTCCGACGACTTGACGCACCGCGTCGGCGCCGCCAACACGATTCGACGGGCGCAGCGTGGGCAGGCAGATCGTGGGCAGGCACAGCGTGGATGGGAGGCGACCAACACCGATGTGGCCGGTTTCCTCGAACCGCTGGGCTCGGTGTGGGGTGCCGACCTTCTCGGGGCGGACGGTCAGGTTCGGCCCCGGGTGTCGATCCTCGGAGCCGGCGGTGCCGCGCGGGCGGTCATCGTGGCGCTGATGTCGAAGGATGCCCGCGTGACCGTGCATGCGCGGCGCGGCGAGAAAGCACAGGCGCTCGCCGTTGCGCTGGGCGTCGACGCGAGGCCGTGGCCTCCGGCGGCGCGGTCGTGGGACCTGCTCGTGAATTGCACGCCGCTTGGGAGCGCGTCGGCGCCCGACTCGTCACCGCTGCCGGGGGGGCCGTTCGATGGCCGCCTCGTGTACGACCTGACCTATCGGCGGGGGGAGTCGCCGCTGGTTCGGGACGCTCGACGGGCCGGACTGCGGACGCTCGACGGCCTGCCGATGCTGGTCGCGCAGGCGGAGCGGCAGTTCGAGTGGTGGACGGGGCGGCGTCCCGCGTCTGGCGTGATGCACGCCGCAGCGCGTCGTGAGGCAAGCCAGGGTGAGGCAAGCCAGGGTGAAGCAAGCCAGGGTGAGGCGGACCAGGGTGCAGCAGGCCAGGGTGCGGCAGGCCACGAAGAAACAAACGCGCGACGAGGCGTGTGACCGGGATGGCGGGAATCGTCTGATGCACATCACCACGTTCGAGCAGTTTCAAGAGCTCGCCGCGCGCGGCACGTTCGTGCCGGTCTACAAGGAGATCGTCGCGGACCTCCTGACGCCCGTCTCTGCCTTCATGAAGATCGCGGAGCACTCCGACTACGCCTTCCTGCTTGAATCGGTCGAGGGAGGCGAGCAGGTCGGGCGCTATACGTTTCTCGGCAAGGACCCGTCCCTGATCGCGCGGTCGCGCGGCGGCAAGACGATCGTCGATCGCGCCGGCGAGACGTCCGAGTCCGACCAGCCGTTCGTGGAGGCGCTCCGCGCGTTGATGGCCGAGTTCCGTTCGCCTTTCGTGCCGGGGTTGCCGCGCTTTACCGGGGGCGCGGTGGGATATCTCGGCTACGACGCCGCGGCATGGTTCGAGGCGGTGACATTGCAGCCGACAGACGAGGTCGAGGATGACGCCTGCTTCATGCTGTTCGACACCGTGCTTGCCTTCGACCACGTGCGGCATCAGATCCTGATCGTGGCCAACGCGCGCATCACGGGTGATCAGGATCTGGAGTCGCTCTACCAGTTCGCGCGCGCGAAGATCGAGTTCGTCGAGCGTGAGCTGGATCGGACGCTCTCGAGAACCGCTTCGGCGCAGGCTGGAGCGATCGAGATCACGTCCAATGTCACACGCGACGAGTTCAAGGAGGGGGTTCGCACCGCCAAGGAGTACATTGCCGCCGGCGACGTCTATCAGGTCGTCCTGTCGCAGCGTTTCGAGACACGGTTCGACGCCGATCCGTTCGTGGCGTACCGCGCGCTCCGTCATGTGAACCCGTCGCCGTACATGTACTTCCTCCGGATGGGCGGCCGGAGCATTGTCGGGTCGTCACCTGAAATGCTGGTGCGGGTGGAGGGGCAGTCGCTGCAGACGCATCCGATTGCCGGCACGCGCCCGCGCGGCCAGACGGAGGAAGAGGATCTGCGCCTGGCGGGCGAGTTGACGCGCAGCGAGAAGGAGCGCGCCGAGCACGTCATGCTCGTCGATCTCGGCCGCAACGACCTTGGCCGCGTTTCCACGTATGGGACGGTGAAGGTGCCGAGGTACATGACGATCGAGCGGTACTCCCACGTCATGCACCTGGTGTCGATCGTCGAAGGGCAACTCTCGGACGAGCACGACCGGCTCGATGCGCTGGTGGCGTGCTTTCCCGCCGGCACCGTATCGGGCGCGCCGAAAGTGCGTGCGATGGAGATCATCGCCGAGCTCGAGAACCGACGGCGCGGCGTGTACGCAGGCGCGATCGGCTATCTGGATTTCGCCGGCAACCTCGATTTCTGCATCACGATTCGCACGGTGGTCATCGAGCGCGGCCGCGCGTACGTGCAGGCCGGTGCGGGGATCGTGGCGGATTCGGACCCGGCGGCGGAGTACGCGGAGACGCGCGACAAGGCGCGCGCGGTCATTCGGGCGCTGGAACTGGCCCAGCGCGGGCTGTAGCCCATGGTTCTTGTCATCGACAACTACGACTCGTTCACCTACAACCTCGTGCAATACCTTGGCGAGCTCGGCGCGGACATCCGCGTGCGGCGCAACGACCAGGTGACGGTCGACGAGGTGGCTGCCATGCGGCCCGCGCGGATCGTCATCTCGCCCGGGCCCGGCCGGCCGGAGAATGCGGGGGTGACGCTGGACGTCATCCGCCGCGTTGGAGCGACGACGCCGATCCTCGGCGTGTGCCTCGGTCACCAGGCGATCGGCGTGGCGTATGGCGGCACGGTGTGCCGAGCGAAGAAGCCGATGCACGGCAAGACGTCGACCGTCGTCCACGACGGAAAAGGGGTGTTCAAGGGGATCAGCGAACCGTTTCAGGCCGGCCGCTATCACTCGCTGATCATCGCCGGCGGCGATGTGCCGGCCGAGCTCGAGATCGCGGCGAGGGTGCGCGAGGAGGACATCATCATGGCCGTGCGTCACCGCACGCACCCCGTGCATGGTGTGCAGTTTCATCCCGAGTCGGTGTTGACGGATGAAGGACGGCGGATTCTGCAGAATTTCATCGAATTGTGATGCTCACGCCACTGCTCGAGAAGGTCATGCGTCATGAGGATCTCACCGCGGATGAGGCGGCGGCCGCCATGCGCGAGGTGATGGAGGGGCGCGTGTCCGCGGCATCGCTCGCGGCGCTGCTCTCGGCGCTCGCGATGAAAGGTGAACGGCCCGCTGAAATCGTGGGCTTCGCACAGACGATGCGGGCGAATGCGGTGCCGCTGGGAGCGCCGGCCGGTGATGTGTTCGACACGTGCGGGACTGGTGGCGATCGGTCCGGCACGTTCAATATCTCGTCCGCGGCGGCGCTCGTCGTGGCGGCTGCCGGCGTGAAGGTCGCCAAGCATGGGAACCGATCCGTGTCGAGCCGCTGCGGCAGCGCCGACCTGTTCGAACAGCTCGGCGTGAACATCGCGGCGCCGCCGGCGGTGGTGGAGCGAACCCTGAACGACGCCGGCATCGCGTTCTTCTTCGCGCCGACGTTCCATCCGTCGATGAAGCACGCGGCCCAGACGCGGCGCGAGCTCGGCATCCGCACGGTGTTCAACCTGCTGGGGCCGCTGACCAACCCTGCTGGCGCCCGGCGGCAGATTGTCGGTGTTCCTCGCGCGGAGCTCACCGATGTGCTGGCCCGCTCGCTGCTGATGCTGGGGTCGGATCGTGCCTGGGTGGTCCATGGGGCCGATGGCATCGATGAGATCTCAACGACCGGCTATACGAAAGTGTCGGAGTGCCGCGCCGGCGCGGTGCACACCTTCTACATCCACCCGGCGGATTTCGGGATCCCGAAGGCAGTGCCGGCCGATCTTCAGGGCGGGGATGCCGCGCGGAATGCGGCCGTCGTGCGGGAGATTCTCGGCGGCGAGCGCGGCGCTCCCAGGGACGTTGTGCTGCTCAATGCCGGCGTCGCGCTGTTCGTGGCGGGCCGGACGGCCAGCGTGCGCGACGGCATCGCCCGTGCCGCGGAGGCGATCGACACCGGCGCCGCGGAGGCGACGCTCGACCGGGTGGTGCGGGGCTCCCACGGGGAGGCGACCGGATGACTGCTGCGCCCGACCTGCTGCGGGCGATTGTCGCGGCCACCGAGCGCCTCATCGAGGTGAGGCGCGGCCGCGAATCGGCGGTGGCGCTGGAGAAGCGGGCCGCGGCCGCATCGCCGGCCGGTGCCAGGTTCGAGCAAGAGCTCGGAGCGGCGGGACGCGTGAACGTCATCGCCGAATGCAAGCGGCGGTCGCCGTCGAAGGGTGTGCTCGCGGCGGAATACGACCCCGCGGTGATCGCGCGGCGCTACGAGCGCGGCGGCGCGGTGGCGATTTCGGTGCTGACGGAACCGACGTTTTTCGACGGGGCGCTCGAACACCTGATGGCGGTCCGGCATGCCGTGTCGCTCCCGCTGCTGCGCAAGGACTTTATCGTCGACGACTACCAGCTGTTCGAGGCGCGCGCCTGCGGCGCCGACGCGATCCTGCTGATCGTGGCCGCGCTCGAACAGGCCGCCCTGGTCCGCCTGCAGGCCCGCGCATGGGAGCTTGGCCTTGCGGCGCTCGTCGAGGTGCACGACCAGGAGGAGTTGACGCGTGCCGTTGACAGCGGCGCGCGTGTCATTGGCGTGAACAACCGCAACTTGCGCACGCTGCGGGTGGACGTTGACGGTTCGTATCGGCTCGCCGCCAGGGTGCCGAGCGGGGTCGTCGCGGTCAGCGAGAGCGGCCTGCACTCGCGCGCCGATCTTGAACGTCTCGCGGCGGCTGGATACCGCGCGTTCCTGATCGGCGAGCGGTTCATGACCGATCCCGATCCGGCGCGGGCGATTGGGGAGTTGATCGCGTTCGGGTCCGCCTGAAGGCGGACACTACGCGCGAAGGTGCATATGACGTACGTAGTGTCCGGCTTTAGCCGGACCTCGGAATGGCGGGAACCTGAATGTTCAATGTTTTTGAAGATTTGCGGCATCACACGGTTGTCTGATGCGCTCCATGCCGTCGAGCATGGTGCCAGTGCGCTCGGCTTCGTGTTCTGGCCGCGGAGCCCCAGGCACATCAGCCCGGAGCGGGCCGCGGCGATCGTTGCGGCGCTCCCGCCGGGCGTCGGCGCGGTCGGTGTGTTCGTGAACGAGACGGTGGAAGGGATCAAAGCCGTGGCCGCACAGTCAGGAATCAGCACGATCCAGCTGCATGGGGACGAAGCGCCCGCGTACGCGGACGCGCTCGACTGGCCGGTGATGCGGGCTGTCACAGTGGGTCAGGTGGCGCAGGCGTCCGCCACCTGGCCGCCGGAGACAACCTTTCTCATGGACACGGCGGACCCTGTACGGCGCGGGGGCACGGGGAAGACTGTGAACTGGGAGCAGGCGGCAGCGGCGGCGCGCGGCCGGCGCATCGTGCTGGCCGGCGGATTGACGCCGGACAACGTGGCCGACGCGATCGGCACGGTGCGGCCGTTCGGCGTCGACGTGTCATCAGGCGTGGAAGACGCGCCAGGTGTGAAGAACGCAGACAAAGTAGCGCGCTTTCTGGCAAGCGCACGGAGCGCATTTGAAGCATTTGAAAAGGGCTAAGTCGGCAGACGCGGAACGGCCGGCGTTCGGGAGGCGGGACCCGGATGCCCGTGGCTACTTCGGTGCCTACGGTGGGCGCTTTGTGCCAGAAACGCTCGTCGCGCCTATCGAGGAGCTCACCGCGGGGTACTTCGCGGCTCGCGATGATGCGGCCTTTCGGGACGAACTCGATGGCCTGTTGACGCACTATGTGGGCCGCCCGACGCCGCTGTACGAGACGCGCCGGCTGGCGGCCGCCCTCGGCGGGGGCACGCCTGACAGTGGGTCCCTGCACGAGTCTTCGCGTGGCGTGCGCATTCTGCTCAAGCGGGAAGACCTCGCGCATACGGGTGCCCACAAGATCAACAACGCGCTCGGGCAGGCGCTGCTCGCCAGACGCATGGGCAAGCGGCGCATCGTTGCCGAGACCGGCGCGGGTCAGCACGGCGTGGCGACGGCGACCGCCTGTGCGCTGCTGGGGCTCGACTGCTGCATTTACATGGGTGCCGAGGACATGCGACGCCAGGCGTTGAACGTCGTCCGCATGCGGCTGCTCGGCTCGGAGGTGCGGCAGGTGGATGCCGGCAGTCGCACGCTGAAGGACGCGATCAACGAGGCGATGCGCGACTGGGTAGCCAACGTCACCGACACCTATTACCTGCTCGGATCGGTGCTCGGGCCGCACCCCTATCCGCTCATGGTGCGCGAGTTTCAGTCGGTCATCGGGCGCGAAGCGCGGCGCCAGGTGCTCGACCAGGTCGGACGCCTCCCGGACATCGTCGTGGCGTGCGTCGGCGGCGGCAGTAACGCCATGGGTATCTTTGACGGTTTTCTGGACGACACGGAGGTGCGCCTCATCGGCGTGGAGGCGGGCGGTGAGCGGATCGAACCCGGCCGCCACGCGGCCCGCTTTGCCGGCGGCAGTACTGGGGTGCTCCAGGGCACCCGGACCTTTATCCTCCAGGACGAGGCGGGTAACATCGAGCCGACGCACTCCATTTCGGCCGGCCTCGACTACGCGGCCATCGGGCCCGAACATGCCTGGTTGCGCGACCTCGGGCGCGCGGAGTACGCGCACGTCTCCGACGCCGACGCGCTGGACGGGTTTCAGACGCTCGCGCGGCTCGAGGGCATCCTCCCCGCGCTCGAGTCGGCGCATGCGATTGCGTACACGATGAAGCTGGTGCCGGACGTCGCGGACGGGACCGTCATCTTGGTCAACCTCTCCGGACGGGGTGACAAGGACGTCCAGAGCGTTGTCGAGGCGCTTCGATGAACCGCCTTGTCTCAGCCTTCGATCGCATCCGGGCCGCCGGGAGCGGTCCGGGCCTCGTGACCTATGTGACCGCGGGTGACCCGGACCTGCCGCGGACCGAAGGCATCCTGCGCGCCCTCGACCGCGCCGGGGCCGACGTGCTGGAGGTTGGCGTCCCGTTCTCGGACCCTCTGGCGGACGGCCCGGTCATCCAGCGTGCCACCGAACGCGCGCTGGCGTCGGGCACGACGCTGGCGGCTGTGCTCGACATGATTCGCCGCTCACGGGCGGACCTGCATGCGCCGATAGTCTTGTTCAGCTACGCGAATCCGATTCTCCGGCTGGGCGCGGAGCGCTTTGCCGAGCTGGCACGGGACGCCGGTGTCGACGGCGTGCTGGTCCTGGACCTGCCGATCGAGGAGGCGGACCAGTTCCGCGCGCTCCTGGCGTCGAGGGGGATTGATACAATTCTCCTGCTTAGCCCGACGACGACCGACGATCGTCTGCGGCGGGCCGGGTCCCTCGGCAGCGGCTTTCTGTACGCAATCTCGCGGCTCGGTGTAACCGGAGCCCGCGACGACCTTGCGGATGGCGCGGAGGAGATGGTCCGACGGATCCGGGCTGTCAGCCCCCTGCCCATCGCCCTCGGATTTGGCATCTCGAAGCCGGAACAGGTGCGCGAAGTGGGACGGTGGGCGGATGCCGCGGTGGTCGGCAGCGCGCTGGTCAGCGTCATCGCGGACGCGGGCGCGTCACACGATCTCGATTCACGGGTAGAGGAGTATGTGCGGTGGCTGAAGTCCTGACGAACATCGAAGAGCTGCGCGGCCGGATCGACGACGTCGACGACCAGCTCCTGCGTTTGCTGAACGTGCGGGTGGCGTGCGCGGTGGAGGTCGGCCGGCTGAAACACGAGGCCGGGTTGCCGGTGTACCAGCCCGAGCGCGAAGCGCAGGTGCTGAACAAGGTGAGAGCGGCGGCGACCGAACTGGCCGGTCCGCTGACGACCGAGGCGGTCGTCCGGATCTTCGAGCGGATCATCGACGAGGCGCGGCGGGCGGAACGCGCCAGCGGGCACGGAGGCGGGGCCGGCCCGTCCATCGAGCAATGAGCGGACACAGAAAGAGCGGAGAGTTAACGTCATGATCGTTGTAATGAAGGAGCGGGCGTCCGAGGCGCAGGTGGACTCCGTCATCGCCCGGCTCATTGAGTTGGGGATGGACGTGCACCGGTCGTCCGGCGCGACGCGGACGGTGCTCGGGGTGGTCGGGGCCGGCGAGGTGGAGAAGGAGACCATCGAGATTCTCGATGGCGTCCACGAGGTCATGCGCATCACCGAGCCGTACAAGCGGGCGAGCCGCAGCTACCGGCCCGAGGAGACGATCGTCACGATCGATGACGTGCGGATAGGCGGCGATGAAGTCATCGTCATGGCTGGGCCCTGTACGGCGGAGACCGAGGAGCAGTGCGATGCGTCGGCGGCGGCCGTCAAGCGCGCCGGCGCCAAGATCCTGCGGGGCGGCGCGTTCAAGCCGCGCAGTTCCCCGTACAGCTTCCAGGGTCACGGTGAGGCCGGGCTCCGGATGTTGCGACAGTCGGCCGACACGCACAATCTCAAGCTGATCACCGAGGTCATGGACGTCAGCCAGATCGATCTCATCGCCAAGTACTGCGACATCTTCCAGGTCGGCGCTCGCAACATGCAGAACTACACGCTGATCCGCGAGTTGGGTCATGCGCGTAAGCCCGTGCTCCTCAAGCGCGGCATCTCGGCCACCATCGAGGAGTGGCTGCTGTCGGCGGAGTACATCCTGGCTGGTGGCAACAATGACGTCATCCTGTGCGAGCGCGGCATCCGCACGTTCGAGACCGCGACGCGGAACACGTTCGACATTTCGGCAATTCCGGTCGTTCAGAAGCTCAGCCACCTGCCCGTGGTGGCCGACCCCAGCCACGGCGCCGGGCGGCGCGACATGGTGGCGCAGCTCGCGCGCGCCTCGGTCGCGGCGGGCGCCGACGGCCTCCTCATCGAGGTGCACAACGACCCGGATCACGCCTGGAGCGACGGGGCGCAGTCGATGTTCCCGGAGCAGTTCGACCGCCTGATGGCGGAACTGCGGATCATCGCTCCGGCGATCGGCCGCAGTATCTGTCTCGAGGCGGTCGCTCGCCGTGGGCGGGTCAGGTAGGAAATTCCAAATCCCAATGACCAAGTCCCAACGTGGGTTTGGGGTTTGGGTTTTGGGTCTTGGGATTTGACGATGCCCTCACCGGATTCCCCCGTCTTCCCGAGGATCGCGATTGTCGGCCTCGGACTGGTCGGCGGGTCGATTGCGTTTGGGGCTCGTCGCGCGTGGCCGTCGACCCGCGTGATTGCCGTCGATCGGGAACCGGTCGTTCGCGAGGCGTTGTCGAGGCGTGCCATCGACGCGGCGGCTGACGACCTGGCCTCCGTCGCCGATGCCGATCTCATCGTGCTGGCCGCGCCCGTGCGCCAGAACATCACCCTGCTTCGCCGGGTGGTCGTCCATGCCTCCCCGTCCGCCGTGATTACCGACGTCGGGGGAACCAAGCGCACGATCGTCGACGCCGCGGCGGCGCTCTCCCAGCCGATCACGTTCGTCGGCGGTCATCCGCTTGGCGGCGGCGCGCGCGGCGGGTTCGAATTCGCCACGGCGAGCCTGTTCGCGCGCCGGCCCTGGATCTTTACGCCTCAGGACGCCACGCCTGCCGACGCCGTACGCCGCCTGACCGCGTTCGTCACCGGCCTCGGGGCGCTGCCCATGACGATGCCGGCGTCCGAGCACGACCGGTTGATGGCGCTGATCAGCCACCTCCCGCAGTTGGCGACCACCGCGCTGATGGAGGTGGTTGGTAGGGCGGCGACCGCCAGCGGATTGCGGATGGCGGGACAGGGGCTGGTCGACACCACGCGCCTCGCGTCCAGTCCGGCCGACGTCTGGCGGGATATCTGCGTGACCAACGCGGACGAGATCAGGACGGCGCTCGACCTGCTGATCGAGCGCTTGTCGGAGATGCGGAGCGACCTGCAGCGCGCCGAGATGATTGACGCCGTCTTCGATGACGCGGCGCGGTGGCGTGCGGAGCTGATGAAGGGCAGGGACTGACCGTTCGTAGCGGGCGCCTCAGCCCGGGCAGCCGCCCTCGCGTGCGCGGGAAGCGACTATACTGACCGCGTCGATGGCGACTCTTGCCGCGGTCTGGTCGGTCCTGATCGGTATCCTTGGCGCCGAGCTGTTCTCGATCGGCGACGTGCCGGTCACGGCGCTCGGCCTGATCCGTGTCGTGATCGCGGTGACGCTGGCCGTGATCGCGTCGCGCGCGGTCCGAGTCGCGCTGGGCCGGGTGACGACGCGATGGCCCGGCATGGAGCACTCGTCGCTCTACGCGCTGGGCCGGGTCGCACACTACACGCTGCTCACGCTTGGCTTTGTTGTCGGCCTGACCACGATCGGCGTCGATTTCACCAACCTCGCGGTCCTGCTCGGCGCCCTCGGCGTTGGCATCGGGTTCGGTCTCCAGAACACGGTCGCGAACTTCATCGCGGGCCTCGTGATCCTCTTCGAACGCCACCTGCGGGTGGGCGATTTCATCGAACTCGAGTCGGGAGTGGCTGGAGAGGTGCGCGAGGTCCGGATGCGGGCGACGCGGATCACGACCAACGACAACATCGACATCCTTGTGCCCAACTCCGAGTTCGTGGGCGGTCGCGTCGTCAACTGGACCCTGGATGAGGCGTACCGCCGGATCCACGTTCCGTTCGGCGTGGCGTACGGGAGCAACAAGGAGACCGTGCGCACGGCGGCGCTCGAGGCGGCGGAGCGGACGGTTCACACGTTGAAGGAGGTTCCGGGCCGGGAGCCGCAGGTGTGGCTGGTCCGGTTCGGCGACTCGAGCCTCGACTTCGAGTTGGTCGTGTGGCTCACCCCGCTAGCGGTCAAGAAGCCGTTCGTCGTTCCGGCCGACTACCTCTGGGAGCTGCACAGCGCGTTCGAGCGGTACGGTATCGAGATTCCGTTTCCTCAGCAGGACCTGCACGTGCGGAGCCTCTTCGGCCTCAATCAGGAGGCGGCGCGGTCCTGGATGGGCGGCACGCGCCAGCCGTCTTCCGGCTAGCGTCGAGTTCAGCTCGCGTCGCGCGTCACGGTTGGGATAGGTTCGGGGCTGGCTACCTGGCGCTATTCGGCGGGCTCTGGGTCTCCTGAGGACCCGTGGCCCCCGTGACCCACAAACGTACTGACCAGGCGGCGGTCATCCGGAGAGAGATCGAGAAACTGCACGCCGAATCCGGCACCACCATTGCGCAGGTTCCGAACCGAGACGGCGCAGGAGATCGGGTTGCTGGCGCCGGGCAGATCCGACGTCCCCCCCGAATTGAGTAGCACCCGGGTTTAGAGTCCGAGCTCACGAGAAGGGAGATCGGACGTGAAGCAACGATTCAGCGAGGCGCAGATCATCGGGTTCCTGCGGGAGTCCGAAGCGGGCCTGCCGGTGAAGGACCTGTGCCGCCGGCACGGGTTCTCGGAGGCCAGTTACTACCTCTGGCGGAATAAGTTCGGCGGGATGACCGTCTCGGACGCGAAACGCCTGAAGGAGCTGATTGCCGAGAATACGCGGCTGAAGAAGCTGCTGGCCGAGTCCGTGCTGGACAACGAGGTGACGCGCGATGCGTTGCGAAAAAAGTGGTGACCGCCCCAGCCCGACGGGTGCTGGTGCGGGATATGACCGCGCAGGGGGTGAGCGAGCGGCGCGCGCTCGCGCTGGTGCACATGAGTGCCTCGTCGCTGCGATACACCCCGGCGCCGGATACTAACGCGGCGTTGCGAGCCCGCATCGTGACCTTAGCGCACCGGCACCGTCGCTACGGTGCCGGGATGATCTACCTCAAGCTGCGGCAGGCGGGAACACGGGTCAACCACAAGCGGGTGGAGCGCCTGTATACCGAGGCTAGGCTGCAGGTACGTCGGCGGCGACGCAAGAAGATCCCGGTGGCGGACCGCCAGCCCCTGGTACGCCCCCAGGCGCCGAACGAGGTCTGGTCTGCCGACTTCGTCTTCGACCGCACGGCCGAGGGACGGGTGGTGAAGTGCCTGACCGTCGTCGATGACGCGACCACCGAAGCGGTGGCCATCGTGCCGGCCCGCGCGTTCGGTGGGCTGCCGGTCACCCGCGTGCTCGATCAACTCGCGCTCAAGCGCGGCCTGCCGCGTATCTTGCGCACCGACAACGGGAAGGAGTTCTGCGGGCGCGCCATGCTGACATGGGCCCATACGCACGGCGTCACGTTGCGCCTGATCGAGCCGGGCAAGCCGAATCAGAACGCCTATATCGAATCGTTCAACGGCCGGTTCCGCGACGAGTGCCTCAACGAGCACTGGTTCACGAGTCTGGTCCATACCCAGGTCCTCGTCGAGGCCTGGCGACGCGAGTACAACGAGGAGCGGCCGAAGAAGGGACTGGGCGGGCTCACGCCCGCCCAGTACGCCAAGCGGCTGGTCGCGGAACGCAGTACAGTCACCGCCGGACTCTAAACCGAAGTGCTACTGAAGACGGGGGGACGTCGGATCGAAACGAAGACTCAGAACGCTGCCGATTGGAAAACCCTCGGCCGTTTCAATAAAGGCACCTCCCTCGCTCAGATCCCGGAGCACCCGCCGAGCTTTCGTGAAGATCCCATCCTGGCCAAGCCAGATCTCCGTGTTCAGCGAAACTCAAGGATGTGTCCGCTTTTCGTTCATGTTGGCCTCACGGGCATCATAGGCCCCATCAGCGAAGAAGCTTCCGTTTCGCCCAGGCCGGTTGTCCCGTTATCGTCTCACGAACGTGCGTCGCTTGAAGTGTACCGCCACGGATTTCTTGGACAGCCGGGTGAGTGTATTCACGCGGCCGTGGTGAGCGCAACCGCGCGACGGACGACGGCGGGTGCGCGGAAGCCGAGTCGCTCGATCAACCACTGCTGGTTATAGGTCTCCTTGAAGGTGCGCAGCGCCTGCTGCAAGTCCTCGACATCCGTAAAGTGGCGCACCCACAGCAGCTGTTCCTTGAGGGTGCGGAAGAACCGTTCGATGCAGCCGTTCCCCTCGGGCTGGCGGACGAAGGCCGGTGATGACACGATGCCGAGGAACCGGAGCTCGGCGTGAAAGTCGTTGCTCATGTACTGACTGCCGTGGTCGTGGCGCATCGTGAGCCCGCTCGCCACGCCGGCGGCCATCGTCCCGAAGTGATCTCGGACGCCCTGGCGCACCGGCTCCAACGCCTCGAAGCGCGTGCCGGACTTCGCCGCGTGTAGTCCCACACATTCGGCCGTGCAGTGATCGATCGCCCCGACGATCGTGACGTGGCCGTCCGCCAGCGTCACGGTGGCCGTCGCATCGGTGCCCCACATCACGTTGGGACTGGCGGTGACGATGGTGCCGTCGTGGGGACGGGCGGCGACCGGCGTGGGCAGCCGCGCAGGGCCGAGCAAGTCGGCAGCGCGCATCACGACCAACGTCCGACGTTTCGACGTGCGCAGCCCCTGCACCCGCAAGCGCGCCCAGATCTTGCGGTGCCCTTCGCCGTGGAACGGACTCGCGGCGATCACGGCCCGGACCGCGGCCGTCAGCGCCGCATCCGACTGGGGCGGCTTGGGTCCGCGCTTGGCCACCGGCGTCGGCCGGGCGCGCCGGGTCCGTTGCGCGTAGACCGTCGAGCGCGGCACCTGCCACACGCGCGTGACGCGGGCGATGCCGTACGGCCGGTGGGTGGAGGGCGAAGTCTCGTGACGCATCGCTTCGACCTCCACCAGCCCAAAGGGCGGCCGGCCTCCAGGTGTCGAATCTTCTCGGCCAGCAACGCCTTGTCGGTGGCGAGATCCGCCACGACGCGCTTGAGCCGCCGCGTGTCCGCGCCCTCGACGGCGACCTCGCGATGCTTGAGGCGGGCCTCACCGCCGGCCACGAAGTCGTCACGCCACTGCGAGAGCTTCGCCGCCGTCACGCCATGGCGACGACTGAGGCTCTCGAGTGATTCCCCCTTGAGGACCTCGATGACCACGGAGACTTTTCGTCGCGCGGACCACCGCCCCGTGCCGACGAGCGCCCACGAGGCTGAGGCCTCTGCGGTCGCCCTCCGGGCTCCCTCCGAGGCCTCAGCCTCGTGCTGTTTTCCCTTGGACATAACTCATTCTCCTTCTCGCAGAAGGCTGTCCAAAGAAATCGTGGGGCGCGGGATGCGTCGCTTGAAACGACCGCGCCGCCACGCATGTCTCAGAATCTCCAGGCCTGCCCGGGGTGGACACCGTCCTCGGCGGCAACGTACAGTTCGCCGAGACGCAACGGGTCGCCTGAAAGGGTGGTGGGCCGGAGTATCGCTTGGAGTCCAGATGACAGATGACCGGAGAACACACGACGGCGATGGGGAACGCCGGCTCCTTTCAACACAAAACAAGATTCTGGAGCTCATCGCGAAGCGAAGCTCGTTTCAAGAAACGCTGGACAGCCTGTGCCTGCTCATCGAGCAGCAATCAGAAGGCGCGAGCTGCTCGATCCTACTGGTGGAGAAGGAGCGCGGCTGCCTGAGGGTGGGCGCGGGGCCGAGCGTCCCGCCGGAGTACCTGGCGGCGTTGGATGGTCTCAGCATCGCGGAGAGTTCGGGTTCGTGTGGGTCCGCCGCCTTTCGACGGGAGCCGGTCACCTGCTCGGATGTTGAGCACGATCCCTTGTGGGCGGCCTTCAAAGAGGTGGCCGCCCGATTCAGTATCAAGTCCTGCTGGTCCACGCCGTTCTTTTCCTCGACGGACCAGGTGCTGGGCACGTTGGCGATATCGCACGACTATTCCTGCGCTCCGGATCCGTTCGACCTTCAGCTCCTGCAGACCGCGTCCTACTTAGCCGGCATCGCCACCGAAAACGAGCTCTTCGAAACGGAGCTGATCAAGGATCAGAAACTTGAGTCTGTCGGAGCGTTGGCCGGTGGCATAGCCCACGATTTCAACAATTTGTTGACGGCGATCATGGGGAACATCGAGCTGGCCATGGCGCGCGTTACCCCAGGCGATGAGGTTCACGGGCTGTTGTCGGCTGCCGCGACCGCAGCAGTCCGAGCGCGACACATCACGGGTCAGTTGCTCACGTTCGCTTCTGGAGGGAGCCCGGTCACCTCGGCGGAATCCGTCAGCGACCTCATCAGCGAAACGGCAGCGTTCACATTGGCCGGATCGAACGTACGCTGCCAGACGGAGTTCGGGGACGGTCTCCAGTATGTCGAGATTGACCGAGGACAGATCAGTTAGGTGATACAAAACGTTCTAGTCAATGCGACACAGGCGATGCCGGCCGGCGGCGTGATCAGAATCCAGGGTCGGATGGTGGGTGGCCGTGGGCTTGTTGCCGTGTCACCGCACCAGGCGGAGTGGGTAAGGGTGTCGATTGCCGACGATGGTATCGGTATCCCTCGGGACCACCTGCGGAGAATTTTCGATCCCTTTTTCTCGACCAAGGAGAAAGGCCGCGGATTGGGCCTGGCGACGAGCCACTCGATCATGAAGAAGCATGGTGGCTGGATTGACGTCGAGTCCAGTCTCGGCAACGGGACGATTTTTTACCTCTACTTTCCGGTGTCGAAAGGGAAGCTTCGTACGGCCGAACTCGACGTCGAGCTGCCAGCTGGCGCGGGCGGCACCATCCTGGTCATGGATGACGAGGAATCTGTGCGCACCCTCCTTGGAAGGATGCTCACGGCCCTCGGGTATGAGGTGATCCTGGCGCGAGACGGCAGCGAGGCTGTCGCGCTCTTCGAAGCGAGGCGGACCCACGAGGAACCCTGCGATCTGGTCCTGCTGGACCTGACCGTACGCGGCGGGATGGGTGGCGTTTCCGCGCTCAACCACCTGAAGGCGGCTGATCCTGAGGTCAGAGCAGTCGCGATGAGCGGCTATTCCAATAGCCCGATTCTGGCCGACTACGCGGCTCATGGATTCGTTGGCCGGCTCGAGAAACCCTACCGCATGCAGGAATTGAAAGCGCTTCTCATGGCGGTGATGCCGGGCGCGCGCGTTCCGGCGCCCTGACCAGCGGAACAGATCGGACGCGATTCGCGTCACTCCGTATAGGGACAGGCCACCTGCCGGCCGTCGCGCTCCTCGAGCGGCGGCACCGCGTCGGCGCACGCCGGCCTGGCGATGGGGCAGCGGGTCCGGAAGGCGCAGCCGGACGGCTTGTTGAGCGGCGACGGCAGGTCGTCCACGCCTAAGCGTGCTGGCGTGCCCGGTGGGGACCCCGCGCCAGGACGGGCGGTGCGCGCGCGGCGCGCATCAGGGTCGGGCCGCGGCACGGCGGACAGCAGCATCTGTGAGTAGGGATGCATCGGCCGGCTGTAGATCTGATCGGCCGGTCCCGCCTCCACGATGTTGCCCAGGTACATCACGAAGATCCGGTCCGAGATGTGGCGGACGACCGAGAGATCGTGCGAGATGAAGATGTAGGAGAGGCCGAATTCCTCCTGGATGTCCTGCATCAGATTAATGACCTGCGCCTGGATCGAAACGTCCAGCGCGCTGACCGGCTCGTCCGCGATCACGATCTTCGGATTCGTGGCCAGCGCCCGCGCGATGCCGACGCGCTGGCGCTGGCCGCCAGAAAACTCGTGCGGAAACCGGCTCGCGTGCGCCGGCGACAAGCGGACCTTCTCCAGCAGCCAGTGCACGCGATCCCGCCGCTCTGCCCTGGACTGCGTCGTATGGATCTTCAGCGGTTCCTCGATGATCGTCCCGACCGTCATGCGGGGGTTCAGCGAGGAATAGGGATCCTGGAAGACCATCTGCAGGTCTGAGCGATAGCGCCGCATCCCGGCGCGCTTGAGCGAGGCGAGATCGACTACCTCGGCGTCACGGTGGTAGAGGACGCGGCCCGAGATCTCGACGCGGTAGTTCATCGCCCGCAGGATATTCACGATCGCCCGCCCGACGGTCGTCTTGCCGCACCCCGACTCGCCGACCAGGCCGATGGTCTCGCCGCGGCGCAGGGTCAGTGACACGCCATCGACGGCGCGCACCTCTGCCTTCTTCCGCGGAATCACGCCCCCGAAGACAGGGAACCTGACGTATAAATCCTGAACGTCGAGGATGGTGTCGGACCTATCCATGGCCGCCGTCGTGAATAGCGCGTAGGGGGTCGCGCGGAGAGCCGTGCGGAGGGCCGAGCGGCGGGGTGTGCAGGTGACAGCGCACCCAATGGTCCGGCGCCACCTCGACGAGCGGGGGCTCGATGCCCTCGCAGGGCTCGAACCGCTCGGCGCAGCGCGTGGTGAACTTGCAGCCGACAGGGAGGCTGTGGATATCCGGGACGGCGCCAGGGATGGTCGTCAGCCGCGTCGCCCGTTCGCCGTCCACCCGCGGGAGCGACGCGAGCAGTCCACGTGTGTACGGGTGCAGCGGGTTGTGGAACAGGTCGCGGACGGGCGCCACCTCCTGGATCTTGCCGCCATACATCACGGCCACGCGGTCGCAGGTCTCGGCAACGACCGCAAGGTTGTGCGTGATGAGCAGGATCGCGCCGCCTTCGTGCCGTGCCTTCAACTCCAGCATCAGGTCGAGTATCTGTGCCTGGATCGTGACGTCGAGCGCCGTGGTCGGCTCGTCGGCGATCAGCAGGGCCGGGTTGAGGGCCAGGGCGATGGCAATCATCACGCGCTGCCGCAGGCCGCCCGACAGTTCGTGGGGGTACTGGTCCATCCGTGTGGCCGCGTCCGGGATGCCAACGTCCGTCAGGACCGCAATCGAGCGGGTGCGCGCCTGCTCGCGCGAGGTCGCCGGCTCGTGCGCCAGGATGATCTCCATGACCTGCCTGCCGATCGTGAAGACCGGATTCAGCGAGGTCATCGGCTCCTGGAAGATCATGCTGATCGCTTTACCTCGGACCTTGCGAATGTCTGCCCAGCGCAGCGCCAACAGGTCGCGTCCCTCGAACCAGATTTCTCCTCCGACGATGCGGCCTGGCGGATCGGGAACCAGCCGCAGGATGCTCAGGGCGGTCACGCTCTTGCCCGAGCCGGACTCGCCGACGAGCCCCAGGACTTCGCCAGGGAGGATGTCGAGATCGACGCCGTCCACGGCTTTCGCCACGCCCGACTCCGTGAAGAAGTGCGTCTTGAGGCCACGAATCTGGAGCAGGGGAGTCGTCATCGCAGCCGTGAGTGCTCCTTCGGGTCGAATGCTTCGCGTACCGCTTCGCCGATGAAGACGACGAAGAGCAGCGTCGTGAAGAGCGCGCCGAGTGGAAAGAAGACCAGCCACGACTTGGTCAGGTTGGTCATGCCCTGGCCGATCAGCTCGCCCCAGCTTGGCGTTGGCGCCGGCAGGCCGAAGCCGAGAAAGTCGAGCGCCACGAGGACCGAGATGTTGGCGACGATGGCGAAGGGCGCGAACGAGACCACAGGTGTCAGCGAGTTGGGCAGGATGTGGCCGAACATGATGCGTGCCTCCGACACGCCGGTCACGATCGCGGCGCCCACGTAGTCCTTCGCTTTCTCACGATAGAACTCGCCGCGGACGTAGTAGGTCATGGCCATCCACTCGAAGGCCGCGAGGATCGAGATCAGGAGCCAGAAGGACGGCTGCAGGACCTGCATCCGGCCCGGGATGTACACCGGCAAGACAATCGAGCTGACGAAGATGATCGTGTAGAGGAACGGCAGCGACGCCCAGATCTCGATCGTGCGCTGCCCCAGCAGATCGAACTTGCCGCCGATATACCCGAGGCAGGCGCCAATCATGATGCCAGCGACGTAGCTGATGAACGTGACGAGAATCGCGAACGTCAGTGAGATGTTGAAACCGTAGGCCAGGCGCACGAGCACGTCCCGTCCACGATTGTCGGTGCCGAACAGGTGTTCAGCGGACGGTGGATGCGGTGGAAACCCGGGAAGATCGAGCAGCGACTCGTAGGGGCCGTACGGATAGAGCGGCATCAGCACCCAGTTGCCCTCACCGGCCGCGGCGAGTTGGGCGTCGAGGCTGCGGTAGTCCGGTTCCCCGATGACGTCCTGGCCGAACTGGGACGCCTCGTAGAAGCGCATCATCGGAAAGTAGTACTGATCCTCGTACTTGACGGCGAGCGCCTTGTCGCTCGCGAGATAGGGGAGGAAGAAGGAGACGATGTAGGCGACGAGGATGAAGAGGAACGACCAGTAACCGCGCTTGATCCGCCGGAACTTCCGCAGCCGCTTGCGAAAGATTGATTCTGACGCCGGGGCTGCGGGGTCGGTCACTTGAACCGGATACGGGGATCGACGACCGCGTAGATCACGTCCGAGAGGATGTTCCCGAGGAGCATCAGCAGACTGCCGATGACGATGATGCCGAGGGCCACCGGATAGTCGCGCTGCAGGATCGACGTGTATCCGAGATAGCCCATCCCGTCGATGTTGAACACGCGCTCGATCAGGAACGAGCCGGCAAGGATGACGCTGAAGACGTGTCCCAGGCCGGTTGCCAGCGGGATCAGCGAGTTTCGCAGGGCGTGCACGAAGATCACGCGCCGCTCATCCAGGCCTTTCGCCAGCGCCGTTCGCACATAGTCCTGGCTCAGATTCTCCATCAGGGAGTTCTTGGTCAGGATGGTGAGGGTAGCGAACGAGGCCACCATGTAGCAGAGGACCGGCAGGAACATGTGGTGCGCCTGCGCGACGATCTTTTCGCCGAAGCTGAGGAACTCCCAGTTGAAGGGGCGAAAGCTGCCGAGCGGAAAGAGGTTCCAGTAGCTGCCGCCGCCCAGGAGCACGAGCAGTGCGGTGCCGAGTGCCCAGCCGGGTACGGCGTACCCGAGAAAGACGGCCGCGCTGCTGAAGACGTCGAGACGGGACCCATGCCGGACCGCCTTCATCACGCCAAGTGGGATCGAGATCAGGTAGCTGAGCAGGAACCCCGTCAGCCCGAGCGCGATCGAGACTGGAAAGCGGGACTTGATGACGTCCCAGACCGGGTCCTGGTAGATGTACGAGTTGCCGAGGTCGAAGTGCAGGAGGTTCCACAGCCACCGCCCGTAGCGGATGTGCACCGGTTGGTCGAAGCCGTAATAGCGCCGGATTTCATCGACGGCGTCTTGCGGCAGCGCCACGCCAAGCCGCCCGCCGCCGCCACCGCCGGCCTCGCCCACGGTCGCGGCGTTGCGGATCTGCATGAGGCGCCGCTCGACCGGTCCGCCCGGCACGAAGTGCATCAGGACGAAGACGACGAGCGTGATGCCGAGAAACGTCGGCACGACCAGCAGGAAGCGCCGAAGGAAGTACTGGGTCACCGGCCGTCTGGGTCTTGCGTCTCCGCGGGATCCTCGAAGTCGGGCCAGTAGCGGATCTCACTGGGACCGACCTCGAGCGCCGCGTTGTCCCGCCGCGCCTGGTTCAGGGCGGCTTCCTTGGCCGGGTCGTGCCACCACATGATGAAGGGGTCGTAATAAGCGACAGCCCCCAAGCCGATCCGCGACAGGTAACTCTCAGGTTGGCCGTACTTGTCCCAGTAGACGAAACGATCATACGGCGCGTACCACTCCAGCACGTAGACGTAGCTGTTCGCGACTATGCCGTCCAGTTCCTGTAGCAGCTCGATGCGCGCGTCGAGGTCGCCTTCGACGTCGTACGCATCGATGATCTCGTCGGCGCGCTCGCTCTTGAACCCCGAGAGATTGTTCGACGCCTGTTGATCCGCCAGGCTGGAATGGAACATCGACCGCGGCATCGGATAGGGCTTCGACGCTGAGAAGCCGATAGACAACATCTGGAACTGCCGCTCGTCCAGCAGCTTGACCATCGTGGCAAAGGTCAGAAGGCGTAGGTTGAGGGAAATGCCGACACGGCGCAGATCCTCCTGAAAGATCGTGAGAAACGGCTCCGATTGCTGCGAATAGTAGATCAGCTCGACGCTGAGCGGCTGGCCGTTCCGAAGGAGCACGCCTTGGTCGTTGCGCTCCGTGTATCCAGCTTCCCTCATCAACTCGATGGCCCGCTGCGGGTTGTACTCGTTCTTCGGGTTGCTAAGGTTCTCGTACACGCCGCCCGCGAAGATCGAGTTTTGCGGGAGATACTGGTCGAAAAACAGCTTCTCGATCAGTTGCTCCCGATTGTACAGAAGCGTCATCGCCTGCCGGACGCGAATGTCGTCGAAGGGCGGCGTACGCGCGTTGAACACCAGCATTTGAATGCCCTGCGGCTCCTGCGTGAAGATCTTTCGCTTCTGCATCCACCCCATCTGGATCTGTTCGAACTCCAGCTCCTGGACCCACATCTGGGCCCGGAGAACATGGTAGAGGTCCAGATCGCCACGCTTGGCCATTTCAAACGCCAGGTTGCGGTCTCGCACCACGATCTCGGTGATCGCGTCGAAGTTGTAGAGACCCACGCCGGCGCGATGCCCCTCGGCCCAGTGGTCGTCGCGGCGCCGGATAGTGATTCGGTTGCCGCGGTCGATATCCTCCTCGCGGACGGTGTATGGGCCGGATCCCGGCATGAGCTTGAAGTTGTATTCGCGGAGGTAGGTGTCTTCCTGGAGCGTTCGGATGACCTGCGCCGGCATGATCCAGATCATCGTGAGGTCGCCGAGGTTACGCCAGCTTGGATCCTTCGACCGTACCGAAACGATGTACTTGCTCTCGGCGACGGGGCGTTCGTAGCGCTCGAAGATGCTGCTTAAGTTGGGCTCCTGCGTGTTCGGGTCCATGATCAGGTCCCAGGACGCGACGACATCCTCGGCTGTGACGGGCGTACCGTCCGAGAAGCGGGCGTTCGGGTTGAGCCGGAACCTGTACAGACTGAGATCGTCGGAGACCTGCCAGTGCGTGGCCAGCGCTGGAATGAACTCCTCCGTGGTCGGGTGTGTGCCGAGCAGGTGTTCAAAGACCAGGTCGTGAACGAACTGATTGAACACCGTCGTATCAGGGCCGTACATGCGGAGGGTCCCAGGAAAGTCCAGCGTGTCGTGCTGGATGCTCCCGCCTTTGATCGCCCGCGGGTCGCCGATGAGATCGAAGTCGGTGTTGGTTTCCCATCCCTCGCCCGTGAATCCGCGACCCCCGTCTTCAGCCGAGACCGCCGGATCGGCACCGCTGTCGGCATCGGGGAACACCGGATAGTCGTTCTTGTCCATCGAGACGTTGGCGCGTGGGCTGGCGCCGGCTGCCGGCGTCGCGGCGGCCCGCTCGGCCTCCGGGCCCGCACCGCCGCCGCACGCGGCGGACAGCGTGATGAGAAACGCCATGAGTGCTGAAGTTGCGACCACGCGCATCGGATTCACCTTTCTAAAGGGCGGCTGTACGGATGCCTTATTCAAAATGCGTGCTAACGCCCATGTAATCTTAATGGGCCGTTTCGAAACGTCCAACGGCACGCTGTCCTGCTCCGTGTATGCCTACTGGGTCGGCACGCGCTGCCGCAGTTCCTCGAACCAGTTCTCGACGACAACGAGGCGATCCGGCTGGACGCCCAAGGAGTCCCCGCTCGCCTCTTCCTTGAGCATCAGGAACCGCCGACCGTCGGGCGCAATATCGTAGGCTCGCCCGCCGGGACCCACGAGATAGGGCTCCTCGAACACGAGGGCAGGGCTCCCGGCCGCGAACTCAGACCCCGCCTGGATGGATACGACCATCACTGCCTCACCGACCCGGTAGAACAGTTCCCGCCCGTCGCGTGCCCATAGCGGTTGCATGCCGCCGCCGGTCGATACTTGCGAGCGTCCGGCATCGACATCTGGAAACGGACGCACGTAGATCTCCAGTTGCCCCGACTCTGCCGATTCGTACGCGAGCCACCGTCCGCCGGGCGATACCTCGGCGTTCCTTTCGTCAAACGTTGTCTGCACCAACGGGGATACTCCGACCTCGGCTTCCAGCGAGACGATGCCGATGTCGTCCTCCTGGCTGTTGTTAGGATCCCCATACACGAGGAGCCGCGTGCCATCGGGCGAGAAGGACGTGGGGAATACTTGGCTGTTACTGTCACGCTCGTCTGCCAGACGCTCGGCTTGACCTGTGCCGTCAGCGGCCTGCCAGAAGAGGTTCCCTCTGCTACCGTCGCGCTGTGACGAAAAGGCGATGCGGCGGCCGTCGGGTGACCAGAGGGGGAACCGGTCGAAGCCAGGGTCGAAGGTCAGGCGGGTCAGCGTTTCGCGGGCGATATCCCAGACCCAGATTTCACTCTCCGGATCCCGGCTATCCACGGCCACCCGCGTCCCATCGGGCGACAGGCGCGGATAGGAGTAGGGCCGTGGGGCCGCGCCCAGCGGTTCCTCCCGGCCCTCCCGGTCCACCCACACCAGCGTGCGCAAGGCGCTTGTGGTCGGCCCTCCGGCGAACCCGATACCCCCTGTTTCTACATGCACCAGCGTGCCTTGATCGGACACGCCGTAATTTGAAGTGGCGCTGTTCTGCGTGCCAGCGACTGCCCGGACGACCCCGTCGATCATGGAGACGGGTCCTCCACTAACTTCCAGCCGGTCGACATCAAACGCGACCGCGAACAGTCCGTCCTCCAGCGCGTAGACCAGATGGCCCGTCGGCACGTAGCGGGCGTCGCTCCCACCTTGCCACACCAGTGTGCGCTCGGCCGTGGCGAGCGACTGCACCACGATCTGGGACTGGTCCCACCGGTCCAGACCGACGGCGGTGGTCACGCTAAACAACACCGAGTCTCCGTCGGGCAGTAGTTGCGGGCCGTCCACCCGCTCGCCCTCCTCGGCCGGGATCACGAGTTCCGGCGTGCCGCCGTCGGCCGAGACGCGCATGATGCCTTTGGGCTGGCCAAAGAGAATCGTATTATCCGTCCCCCAGCTTGCCCCCAAGGGAGCATCTAGCCCCGATGCGATAACGATTGGCGCGCCACCGCTAATCGCCATGCGCCACAACTCACCCCCGGCAGCCGAGTAAATTCCCACCGATTCCCCGTCGGGCGAGAAGAACGGACCGCCCAAGGCTTCTCCCTCGGTCCCCTGAACCAGCCGCGCCTCCAGGTCGCCCATCGTGCGCACGAAGAGCCCACCCGGCGTGTTGTAGACGAAGTGACGACCATCGGGGGAGAGCGCCATGACGGAGAGATTCGCGCCAGTGAACTGCTGGCCCTCGGGAAGGACATAGGCGAATCGATTGACCAAGGGCGGCTCAGCGGATGGCAGCAGACTCCATACCCCGACGCCCACGATAACCGCCGTGACCAAGGACGCCAGTGTCAGCGGCATCGTTCGTCGCCACGCGGGCTGGAGTGCTCTGAGAGCCTCCGCCGTCGGCGACACGCCTGTCTCGAACAGGCCTTCCAGCGCCAGCCGGACGCTCTGCACGTCGCCGATGCGCTGCTTCGGGTCCTTCTGCAGACAGGCACGAATCGCCTGTCGGACTCGCGCCGGCACCGCCGCGGGAAGCTTGCTCCAGTCCGGCTCCGTCTTCAGCACATTGGCGAGAGTGTCGGAAATGTCGTCGCCGCCGAACGCGCGTTTCCCCGCAAGCATTTCGTAGAGCACGCAGCCGAACGCCCAGACGTCGGCGCGTTTGTTGACGGCCTTGCCGCGCGCCTGCTCGGGGCTCATGTAGGCGGCGGTGCCGAGGATCATCCCTGCCTGCGTCATCGCCGGGGTCGTGATCGTGGGCGCCTGCGACATGCCCGGCGACATCGCGCCCAACGGCTCCATCGCCTTTGCCAGGCCGAAGTCCAGCACCTTCACCGCGCCGTCGGGGCGCACCTTGATGTTGGCGGGCTTGAGATCCCGGTGGATGATGCCTTGCTCGTGCGCGGCCTCGAGTGCCTCGGCGATCTGCATCGCGACAGGGAGCGCGTCATCAACGGAGAGAGCGCCCTGCGCGACGCGGTCAGCGAGTGTCGGCCCCTCGACCAGCTCCATTACCAGGGCAAGCACGGGCCGGCTAAAGCCGGCCACTACGTCAGCCGGAGCCTCTCCACGTACGTAGTGTCCGGCTTCAGCCGGACCCTCTTCCAGCCCGTAGATGGCGGCGATGTGCGGATGGTTCAGCGACGCGAGCGTGCGGGCTTCGCGCTCGAAACGCGCCAGCCGTTCGGCGTCCTGCGCGAACGCCGCCAGCAGCACCTTGATCGCCACGTCGCGCTGCAACTTGACGTCGCGCGCCCGATACACCTCGCCCATCCCGCCCACGCCAATCTGGGCGGTGACTTCGTAGGGGCCGAGTTTCATGCCGGGTGAAAGCGTCATCCGATTCCGACCAGATTATACGAGGTAATGCGCTGCGCTCTCAGGTGAGCTTCGGTCAGTGATTCGCACGCTGAAAGGACGCGCGGTTTCATAGCCTCGCCGCGGGTGGCCGCGGACGGGGCCGCCCCATTCGCGCCGCAGGCGCCTCACTCGTGACGTGTGCTTTTGGCGCCGAGCACGAATGGGGCTGTCCGCGGTCAGGACCCGCCTGGAGGTTATGAAACCGGTGCTAGCTACTAACGACGCACTCTCCTGACCTCTTCGAGCGCCTGCGGATTCTCGAGGGATGACAGGTCGCCTGGCGCTTCGTCGAGGTAGGCCGAGCGGATCACACGCCGCATCACCTTCGCGTTGCGGGTCCTTGGAAGATCGCCGACGAACTCGATCGCCTTCGGCCGGAGCGGCTTCCCGAGGCGCGTGGCCACGAACGCTTTGAGGTCCTCCGCCAGGGCATCACTCGCCGCGTGCCCCGGACCGAGCACGCAGAAGCAGACGAGCGCCTGGCCCTTCGCGGCGTCCGGTACGCCAATCGCCGCCGAGTCGGCGACGGCGGGGTGCTCGACGAGCACCGACTCTACTTCGGCGGGACCGAGCCGCTTGCCGGCAACCTTGATCGTGTCGTCCGAGCGTCCGAGGATGTACCAGAGGCCGTCGTCGTCGATCGCCGCCCAGTCGCCGTGGACCCAGACGCCGGGAAAGCGCGACCAGTACGTCTGCTCGTATCGGCCGGCGTCCTTCCAGAACCCGTGCGTCATGCCGATCCAGGGGGCGCGTACGACAAGCTCGCCGACCTGGTTGCGCACCGAACGCCCCGAGTCGTCGACCACGTCGGCTGCAATGCCGGGCGGCGGCCCGGCAAACGAGCAGGGCTTCATCGGCGTGAGCACGTTGCCGGCAACGAGGCCGCCTGAAGTTTCGGTGCCGCCCGAGTAGTTGATGATCGGCAGACGCCTGCCGCCCGCAGTGTCGAAGAGCCACTGCCATGACTCGGGGTTCCAGGGCTCACCTGTCGAACCCAGGATGCGCAGCGATGAGAGGTCGTGACGGCGCACCGGCGACTCGCCGTGCCGCATCAACGCGCGGACGAGCGTCGGCGAGACCCCGAGGATGCTCACGCCGTGACGCTCGACGATGCCCCAGAGCCGGTCGGGTCCCGGGTGATCCAGCGCGCCGTCGTAGATCACGGTGGTCCCGCCCGCTAGCGTCATGCCGAACAGTTCCCACGGCGCCATCATCCAGCCGATGTCGGTCACCCAGTACATCGTGTCGGTGTCATGGACGTCGAAGCAGTGCGCCATGTCTTGCGCGGCTTTGATAGGAAACCCGCAATGGCTGTGCACGGTGCCCTTGGGGCGCCCTGACGTGCCGGACGTGTAGAGGATCATCAGCGGATCTTCGGCATCCGTGCGGACGGTGTCGCACACGCCGCTTTGTCGGGGAACCAGTGCCTCCCATCGGTGATCGCGCGGCGTCGTCCATGGCACGTCGATGCCGATCCGCGGTACGACGAGCATGTTGTGCACCGACGGTGCGGCAGCGGCAGCCTGGTCGGCGATGGGCTTCATGGCGACAGCCCGGCCACGCCGCCAGAAGCCGTTGGCGGTGACGACGAGCGTCGCTTCCGCGTCGCGGAGCCGGGTGGCGACGGCATCGACGCCATACCCGGAGAAGAGCGGCAGGACGACACCGCCCAGCTTGATGGCCGCAAAGAACGCGACGACGAGCTCTGGACACATCGGCATGAAGAGCGCGACCCGGTCGCCCTTCACCACGCCAAGCTCGCGCATGGCGTTGGCCGCGCGATTGACCTCGAGGCAGAGCTCGCCATAGGTCAGCGTGCGCGTGGCGCCTTCCTCACCCGCTTCACGCTCCTCATCCTCGCTCTCTTCACCTTCCCAGCGCAGCGCGATCTTGCGCTCCATCGGTGTGCCGACCCATTTGTCCAGGCAGTTGTGGACGATGTTCAGCGTGCCGCCGACGCACCAGCGGCTCCACGCAATGCCGCCGGAGGTGTCGAGCAGCTGGCGATACGGTTCGTAGAACTCGATGCCGAGGTCATCGAGAACGGCGCTCCAGAACCACTGCGGATCGTCAACCGACCGCCGAAGGAGGGCGTCCTGGTCCGTCAGCCCGTGGCGGGCGATGAAGGCCGCGAGCCGGCTCCGGTCGCGGTACTCGGGCGTCGGCCGCCAGGCGATCTCGCCGCCGAATTCGAAGCGATCGCCGGCCACGGGGGAATCGTACACCGACCTCGTACACTAGCCCTGTGCAGGTCCGACGCGACGCAGTGGACGCCATCAGCGCGCACGCGCGCCGCGACAGCCCGCGGGAATGCTGTGGCCTGCTCATCGGCACCGAACTGGAGGTGATCGACGCCGTCGCCACCGCCAACGTCGCGGCAGAGCCAAGTCGGCACTATCAGGTGTCGCCCGTCGATCACTTCGCGCAGATCAAACGCTGCCGTGACGCGGCAGCGCCGGGAGCGGCGGGTGTCGACGTCATCGGCGTGTATCACTCGCATCCCCATAGCGCCCCGGTGCCGTCGCCCACGGATCTCGAGGAGGCCTTCGGGGAGTTTCTCTACATCATTGCCGGTCCGGCGGATGGTTCGGCCGCACTCGCGCTGCGCGCGTACCGGTTGAAGGCTGGACGTTTCGAGGTCGTACAGCTGATCGTCGCGGGAGGCTAAGTTAGACGAGGAGCCCGTGGTGAAAGCGAGACCGCCGGCGTGGTCATGTGCGGAGAAAAACCCGTTCATCGAGAACGGCACGGATCGGGGGTGGGGTCATGGGTTTGTTCGGAGTCACATGGCCACGCCGGCGGTCGATGGTTCGTTCAGCGAGGCGGAGCCTCGCTGGACCGGCCCCGTCGATCCCGGGCGAGCCGCACCTCCTGCAGCAGCGCTTCGACCCGCGCCAGTACCGTGGGCCATCGGTACTCGCGCTCGACGTACGCCAGCCCCTGTCGTCCGAGCGCGTCGCGTTCCGACGGCCGTGTCAGAAGGTAGTCGGCCGCCGCGTGGAACTCCGCGGGGTACATGTAGTACAGGCCGCCGTTGGCCCGCGAAACCTGACCTGCGAGCACCTTGCAGCGGCCGTTGACGAGGGCGGGCACCGCATAGTTCCACGCTTCGAGCAGGACGATGCTGAGGCTCTCGTACCAGGAGGGGACGACGAGCGCGGAGGCGTGCGCCAGAAGCGCCGAGCGCACCTCACCGGACACGTAGCCGAGCGCGCGGATCTGCGGATGCTCGGGCACCTGCATCATCGCGGGTCCCGCCAGGACGAGCGTGACGTCCCTGCGCGTGGCCGCATATTCCTGGAAGGTCTCCAGCAGCGCATCGCATCCTTTGTTACGGTCGACGCGGCCGAGATAGAGCAGGTACGTGGACGGGATGTCGAGGCGATCGATGGACGTACGCGGCGTGTTACCGATCGGGGCCGGCTCGAGCCCGATGCCCGCGACCACCGAGGTCCGCAGGGGATGCAGGGCGCGGCTAGCGACCAGCTCCTGTTCCTCGGGCGTCATGAACAGATACCCGGCAGGCTTGTCGAAAAATGCGTGGAGCGTCTCCAGATCGATGGCGGCGTCCTCTTCCGCGGTCGGCACGAGGATCGCGCGGTCCTCCACCAGCGGGAGGCCGAAATACGACTGGTAGTACCGGTACGTCCAGAACAGTACGAGGTCGAAGTCCTGCCCGTGCGTGCGGAGATACTCGAGCAGCTCCGGCGCCTCCGGGCCGTTTTCCCGAAACCACTCCAGCTGCCGTTCCAGGGGAGCCGCGCCGGTGAACACCTCATCGCTGAGGGCGGCGAAGGTCTTCATCCGCCGTTGGCGCGTCACCGGAAACCGTGCGCCCTGTACGCCGTTCTCGACTGACGTTCCGGCGGGGGAGGCGTTCTCCCAGGTGATGTAGTCGGTCGCGCAGGTGGTCAGGACTGTGATGTGGTGGTGCGGCGACAGCCGCTCGGCCAGCTCGCGGCAATGCCCCTCGGAGCCGCCGGCGATGCCGGCGCCATACCGCTGGACGACGAACGCCAGCTTCATCGCACGTCGGACGACTTCGGAAGGGGCTCGGGACGAGCGGCGCCGGAGGGGGAGGACGACAGGCGGCGCACCTCGCGCCGGAGTTGCGCCGTTTCAAGTGCCAGCTCCTGGACGCAGGCGAAGAGGACCTGGTTCGTTCGCCGCTGCCACTCGAAGTTGTCGCGGCTGTACTCGGGCAGCAACCGAACCGCCGGCAACAGCACGCGCCGCTTCAGGAAGGCCTTCAGTGCCGCGAGCCCTGTGGCTTTGCGGGGCTGGTAGCCCATCGACGTGGTGAGGCGCCAGGTGTCTGGGGCGCCCAGCAGCTCCGACAGGATCAACGTGGTGGCGTCCGACGTGCGGGCCGCCGCGTGCAGGAGCGCTTCGACCTCGGCAAAGAGCTCCGGATCGTCGAACGCGCGGGAGCCGCCGCTGGCGACGACCTGCGTACGCAGCCGTTCGCGCACGCGCCCGCGCAGTTCAGCCATCACCGAGTCGACGCGGACACCGCCGTCACCTTCCAAAGCGATCGCCGATGCCGCCCCGAACCTGGACGTTGACGCTGGTGGCGGCGACCACATCGTCCTTTTGCTTCAGCTTGAAGTAGATTCTGAGTCGGCCAGACTGCCGGAAGATGTGTTCCGCGGAGTAGCGCCGACGGATCTGGCTCTTGCCGGCCTCGTACGGATCGCAGCCGATGGAGTTCTCCGAGATCGTCCCGTCGCCCCACTCCCACTCGACGGTCGCGCAGTAGAACTCCTCGTAGTCGTCGCTGCCGTCGCGGAGATCCGCCACGACGCGCACGCGCAGCGGCGTAAAGCCGGAAATCGGCGTGACTCGCAGTGATAGACTGGGTTTCCTGTCTTCGGCCTGCTGTCCCTGTGTCGCATGTGACGGCAGCAGGATGGCCAGCGCCGCGGCTAGCGTACAATACGCGCGAATTGGATTAGTCATATCTTGGCCCAGAACGGTACGATTCTATGCCCGTATCCCGTGGCCCCACAAGCTGCGCCGTGACACCAGGCACCTCCCGGTCATGCTGACCGTTCATCGAACACCTGATATCGCCCTCACCACGAGGGCGTCCGGCGACATCGAGGCGGACCTCCTCATCTTTCCGGTCTTCGAGGACGACGCCCTGGCGGACGAGGCTGACCTGGACGTCGCGGCCGGCGGCGAGATCGCGGCGGCTCGCGCGCGCGGCGAGATCACGGGCAAGGTGTCCGACCTGTTCGTGACCGCCGTTCGCGGTTGGAAGGCGAGCCGCGTGGCGCTCGTTGGCGTCGGGTCGCGCACGGATGTTTCGCCGGATCGGCTCCGGCGCGCGAGCACGATAGGCGCGGCGGCCGCTCGCCAGCGGCGCCTGACGAGCATCGCGATCGTGCATCGCCCCGGCACCGGCGTCACGGCGCCTGAGGCGGCGCAGGTGCTGACCGAGGGCGCCGTTCTCGCGAATTTCGACGGCGCTGCGTACAGGACGACCGACCCTGCGCGCGTCTGGCTCGACACCGTGCAGTTGCGGGTGGGTGGGGCGTCGGCTGAGCTGACGCGCGCGTCCGAGCGTGGCCGGGTGCTTGGTGAGTGCACCAACCTTTCGCGCACGTTGTCGAACGAGCCGGGCAACACGCTCACCCCGAGAGTGTTTGCCGAGCGGGCCACAGGGATCGCGACCGACGCCGGTCTCACGGTCGAGATTCTCGATGAGACGCGGATCGCCGATCTGAAGATGGGCCTTCTGCTCGGGGTGGCGCGCGGCAGCCAGGAGCCGCCGCGCCTGGTGGTGCTCCGCCACGAGCCGCCGACAGCCGCGGGAGGCGGGTCGCCGCGCGACTCGACTCCTCAGCCAGTGCTGGGCCTCATCGGCAAGGGGGTCACGTTCGACACCGGCGGCATCTCGATCAAGCCGGCGGAGGACATGGACAAGATGAAGGACGACATGTCGGGCGGTGCCGCGGTGCTGTGCGCCATGGCTGCCATCTCCCGGCTGCAGGCGCCCCTTCGCTGCGTGGCCGTGATTCCGATGACTGAGAACATGCCCGGTGGCCGGGCGCTCAAGCCCGGCGACGTCCTCACGAGCGCCCAGGGTAAGACCGTCGAAGTGCTCAACACCGACGCTGAAGGCCGGCTGATTCTCGGCGACGCGGTTTGGTACGCGCGCCAGCTCGGCGCCACGCATCTTGTCGACGTCGCCACGTTGACCGGCGCGTGCATCGTCGCGCTCGGCAAGGGCGCGACCGGCCTGTTCGGGACGCCGGGCGGGTGGGTCGACCAGGTCCGGCGGGCCGGCGAGCGGGCCGGCGAGCGGTCGTGGCCGATGCCGGTCTTCGACGACTACAAGGAGCTCTTCAAGAGCGAGATCGCCGACTTTGGGAACACCGGCGGCCGCGCGGGCGGCGCGATCACGGCCGCACTCTTCATCAGGGAGTTTATCGGCGATCTACCGTGGGTCCACATGGACATTGCCGGCACGTCGTGGGCCGAGCAGGCCACGCCCTACCAGTCGAAGGGCGCGACCGGCGTTGGCGTGCGAACGCTGGCCGAGCTTGCGCTCGATGCGAAACTATTTAGCTCGTAGTTCCAGGGTGCCGGAGTTCGTGTTCTAAGCGCTCAGTTCGATGTTCATTCAGCAAGAGCCGATCGTCGTCGAAGTCCTGAAGCAGCCTGAGGCCGCGCGGGACATCAGCGTCGATGTCGTGATCGGCATGTTCTCGTTGGCCGGCGTCATGGTCCTGGGCGCCGTGGTCGGCGGCCTCGTCGTCGGTGCGATCTTCGTCGGCATCCGTCGCTTCCGCGAGTCCTCCGCTCCACCCGCCGACGCCAATCACATTCGCCTGCGGCTCTGAAGACAGCCGGAATCTACAACCCGGAACCTACAGCCCAGAACGGAGCGCCGGTGTCTTCTTGAGCGAGTTCTGATACTTCATCACCCCGGCCAGGAGCGCTTGGGCGATCTGCTGGCGGTAGGTCCGTGACCGGAGCAGCACGGCCTCGTTGCGATTGGTCAGGAAGGACACTTCCGTGAGCGCGCTCGGCATGGTGGCGCCGACGAGCACCATGAACGGCGCCTGCTTGACGCCGAGGTCTCGAGTGGCGCTGTCGGCCTTGCGGAGCCGTTCCTGCATCGAGCGCTGGACCATGGAGGCGAAATCGCGGGACTCGTCGATCTTATTGTTGAGAGCGATGGCTTCCACGATGTCCGGCAGATTGTGCATCGTTCGTGCCGACCCGGCGTTCTCGCGGGCGGCCAGCGCTTCGGCCTCGGAATTGGGCGCAAAGTTGAGGAAGTAGGTCGCGAAGCCGCGCACCGCCGTGTCGCTGCTGGTGTTGGCGTGGATCGAGAGGAACAGGTCGGCGTCGGATCGGTTGGCGATGGCCGTCCGTTCTTCAAGCGAGACGTAGGCATCGGTGCGCCGCGTCATCACGACGTCGACGCCAGGCTCCCCGGTCAGCAGCCGCTCCAGCCGCTTCGCGATGTCAAGGACGAGCGCCGCCTCGCTGAGTCCGCGCGCGTGCGCCCCGGGATCGCGACCGCCGTGGCCGGGGTCGATGACGACGCGGGCAATCCCCAGCCCAAGCTGCCGCGACAACGAGAAACCACCGCCGACGTTCGCGGTCGCCGCTGTGGGCGGTGTGCCATCCGGCTCCGGGGTGGGTTGCGCGCGCGCGGCAGGTCGCGCGGCAGTCGTCTCGGCGGTTCTCGGGGCCGGCGTCGGGGCCAGCGTTCGGGCCAGCTCTGTCGTCGTGTCCCGCGCGGCCACCATCATTTGTGGCTCCGTTGTGGCCGCGGTGGGGAGCCGCTCGAAGTCGATCACCAGGCGGTATGGGTTATAGAGCGAGTAGACGCTGTAGCGCCCGGCGTCCTGTAGGTCGAAGACCACCCGCGTGCGGTTGTCAGGGTGCTGCCCGACCCGCGCCCGCTGTACGACGTCGCCCCGAAACGCGATCGTGGCGTCCCGGAGCGCGGCCACCGCCTGCGTATCGTGGAGATCGACGAATACTCGCGGAGGCCCGTCGAGCCGCTCCTCGTAGAACATGGCTTCCCGCTCGAGTTCGAGCGTGATGCGGAGCAGGTCGGGCAACACGTCGCGCCTGATCGCCGTGAGCGTCGTCGGCCCGCCGGCGGCGGCCGGGGCGCCGTTCAGCCGGGCTGTCTGGCCGGCGATTCGAGCGATGAGCGAGCTTGTCGGGTACTGCGACCTCAGCCGCTCGAACATCCCGAGGGCGGTCGCTCGATCGCGCGTGTCCCCGAATTGCCAGAACGCGTCGGTGGCAAGCACCCCCCCCTGCCACAGGGCGTTGTCGCTGTACCCGCTGCGCGGAAAGCGCCGGACGATGTCTTCGTAGGCGTTCACGGTCGAGCGGACGCGGCCGAGCAGGGCGGTGGAGGCTTCGCCAGGGGGCTCGGCGCGGAGCTGGGGCGCCAAACCGAGCTCGCGGCGCAGCGCCGCTTCGCGCGTCAACATGTCGGCGTACGTCGTCTCGGCACTCTGCGCCGTCAGGTCGGCACCGAGCGCGGCCACCGTCAGCGCGAGCGAGGCGGCGAGCGCCTTACCGAAGCTGCGCATCTACCTCCTCGAAATAGCCGTGACCGACCAGCACTTCCCGCGGCTTGCCGCCGGTACCCTGCGACACGAGGCCTTCCGACTCCATCGTGTCGACCAGCCGCGCGGCGCGGCTGAACCCGATGCGGAGCTTGCGCTGGAGATGCGAAATCGAGGCCTGCCCGGTGCCGACGACGATCCGCGCCGCCTCCTCATAGAGGTCGTCCTTTTCGAATTCGATGCCGCCTGGTCCCGTCTTCTCGTCCTCCTCAGTAATGGACTCGTTGAACGCCGGCCTGCCCTGTTTCCGCAGGAAGCTGGCGAGCCGCGCGCTCTCCTGCTCCGAGATGTACGGGCCGTGCAGCCGGATGCAGCGGGATGACGCGGGCGGGAGGAACAGCATGTCGCCGCGGCCGAGGAGCTGTTCGGCGCCGTTGGCGTCGAGAATCGTCCGCGAGTCGGTCTTGGACGACAGCCGGAACGAGATCCGCGACGGCAGGTTCGCCTTGATGAGGCCGGTGACCACGTCGACCGACGGGCGCTGCGTCGCCAGGATCAAGTGGATCCCGACGGCGCGGGCCATCTGCGCCAGTCGCGCGATCGATTCCTCCACCTCGTTGCTGGCCACCATCATGAGGTCGGCGAGTTCATCGATGACCACCACGATGAACGGCAGCGGCTTGGGCGCGTCGGCGTCGTCTGCCGCACCGCCTTCGGCGAGGACGAGCCGGATGTTGCGGTTGTACTGCTCGATGTTCCGGACGCCCTCGGCCGCAAGCGTCCTGTACCGCTCCTCCATCTCGTGCACCGCCCACCGCAAGGCATTGGCCGCCTTCTTGGGGTCGACGACGACCGGGGTCAGCAGATGCGGAACGTCTTCGTACATCCCGAGCTCGAGCCGTTTCGGATCGATCAGGATCAGCCGCACCTCGTCCGGCGTGGCGCGGTACAGGATGCTGGTCAGCATCGCGTTCACGGCGACGGATTTGCCGGCGCCGGTCGAGCCCGCGATGAGCAGGTGCGGCATCGTCGCCAGGTCGGTGAGATACGGCTCGCCGTGGATCGTCTTGCCCAGCGCGAGCGTGAGCTTCGAGGACGACCGCTCGAAGCCATCGGACTCGAGCAGCTCCCGCAGTGAGATCGACTCACGATTGGGATTCGGAATCTGGATGCCGACGGTCGACTTGCCGGGGATCCGGTCGATGAGCACCGACTCGGCCTGCATTGCCAGGCACAGGTCATCGGCCAGGCTCGTGATCTTGCTGTACTTGACGCCGGCCTCGGGTTTGAACTCGAAGGTGGTCACGACCGGACCGGGATGGATTTGCGCCACCTGGCCCTCGACGGCGAACTCGCGGCACTTCTCCTCGAGCTGGCGCGCGGAGTCCATCAGCTCGCGCTCGTCGATCTTCTGCTCGACCTTCGCGGCGTCGAGAAGCGACGCGGGCGGGAGCGTGTAGGTGCCGTCCTTGCGTCGCGCGGACGCCTTCACGGGAGGCGGTTCGGGCAGCGGCAGCGACGGCTCGATGGGTTTCCGCGCGACGACGGGAGGCAAAGCAGGCACCGGGAGTCTGGGAGCGGGGGCCGCGGGCCGGGCCGCCCTGGCTTCGGCCGCTCGAGCCTCGGCTGCCGCTACGTAATCCTTGAGCGCCGCTGTCTTGGCGTGCTTGGCCAGGACCTGCCGGCGCTCCCGATCCTTGCGGCGCCGTTCAATCCAGAGGCGCAGCGAGCCGACGCCGTGCGCCCAGCGATCCCGCGATTTCTGGTGTACGCGCGCGAACAGGCGGCCGAAGGAGAACTGCGTGGAGAGGATCGTCGAGAGCGCGATCAGCGTGAGCAGCACGATGATCGAGCCGGTTCGATTGAGATACTCGGACATCGCGGCTCCGAGCCACGTCCCGATCGACCCACCTGCGTGAAAGGTCTTGCCGGCCACCTCGCTGCTACCGAAGATCAGGCTGAGGAACGTGCTGGTGCAGCCGAAGAACAGCGTCACGCCGAACGCCTTCGTGTAAGCGGCGTCGGGCGGCTGGCACCAGAAGTAATGCCAGCCGATGGCTGCGATAAGGACGGGCAGCAAGTACGACGCGTGCCCGAAGAGCTGAAACGACAGCTCGGAGAGGAACGCGCCCACGCGGCCGATGAAGTTGGCCGGCGGATGCGCGGCGTCAGTCGTGAAGAACCACACTGGGTCAGTCGGCTCGTACGTGACGAGCGCAATCAGCCAGATCAACGTGAGCGCAAACAGCGCCACGCCGACGAACTCACTGATGCGACGCGATACAGTCGATTCGGCCATCAGATCTCCATGAGCACCGGCAGGACGAGCGGCCGGCGGCCCGAGCGTTTCTTGAAGAACCTCCGCACCTCCCCACGTAGTTTCTCGGTCATTAGCCCCTGGTCCGTGCGTGCTTCGACGCTCGAGGACTCGATGCACGCCGCAATCACTCCGGCGGCGTCCTTGAGCGTCGAGGCCTCTTCCCCTTCGTCAAAGACGAAGCCGCGGGTGACCAGCTCGGGGTCGCCGATGAGCAACCCGTCCTGGCTGCTGATGGCGACGACGGCAATGACGACCCCATCGGCGGCGAGGTGGCGCCGATCGCGCAGCACCTCGTCGCCCACTTCACCGATACGGGTGACATCGATGAGCACGCGGCCCGCGGGCGCCTTGCCGGCGATGCGCGCCCCCCGCGCGTCGAACTGGATGATGTCGCCGTCCTGTGCCAGCAGCACTTGTAGCTTCGAACCCACGCCGCCGCCCGCACCACCACCCACGACGCCGGCCATGACGCGCTGGGCCACCCGCGCGTGCTTCGACAGCTGGCGATATTCGCCGTGAATGGGGACGAAGTAGCGCGGGCGTACGAGCGAGAGGACGAGCTTGATCTCCTCGGCGCTGCCATGGCCTGAGACGTGGACGTGCTTCATCGAATCGGTCACCACGTCCGCACCGCGCCGGGCGACATGGCTCATCGTCCGGGCGATCGCCTTCTCGTTGCCGGGAATGGAGCGGGCCGAGAAGACGACGACGTCGTCCGGCCCCAGACGGACGTAGCGGTGATCGTCGATCGAGATGCGCGACAGGGCCGCCCGCGGCTCACCCTGCGAGCCGGTCGCCAGGCAGAGGACATCCTGCGACGCGTAGTTCGGTACGTCGGCGTCGCGGATCTGCACCCCCGTCGGCACGCGCAGATACGCGAGCCGCTGCGCGATCTCGGCGTTCTTGACGATGCTGCGGCCGACGAAGGCGACCTTGCGGTCGAACTGCACCGCCAGGTCCACCAGGACCTGCATGCGGTAGATGCTCGAGGAGAACATGCCGACGACGAGCTTGCCCGACGTGCTCGTGAACAGTTCCTCGAAGGCGTCGATGACTTCGACCTCGGGCCCGGTGAAGCCTTTGCGATCGATGTTGGTGCTGTCGGCGAACAGCGCTAGCACGCCGCGTTCGCCGAGCTCCGCAAGGCGATGCAGGTCGAAGTGCTCGCCGTCAATCGGCGTTTGATCGATCTTGAAGTCGCCGGTGTGGACGATGGTGCCGATGGGCGTCGTGATGGCGAGCGCCACGCAGTCCGGCATGCTGTGCGTGACCCGGATGAACTCGACCGTGAGCGGGCCGATGGTGACGGTCTCGCGTGGCTTGACCGTCTTCAGTCGGCCGCCCGCGTCGATGCCGTGCTCTTCGAGCTTCGGCTCGACGAGCGCCAGCGTCATCGCCGTTCCGTAAACCGGGCCGTCGAAATGCGGCAGCACGTGTGGTACGGCGCCGATGTGATCTTCGTGGCCATGGGTGAGGATGAGCGCCTTGATCTGGTCCCGTCGGGTCTCGAGGTACGTGAGGTCGGGGATGATCAGGTCGACGCCGAGCTGATCGGGATCCGGAAACATGACTCCGGCGTCAATGAGGATCGTGGTGTCCTCCCAGGACACCGCCATCATGTTCATGCCGAACTCGCCGAGCCCGCCCAGCGGGACGACCTCGAGCGTGGCCGGAGACACGACCGATACGACGGACTGATTCATTCGGATCCCAGCGAAACGGCTTCGTTTGTCGACCGGGCCGGCTACCCGGGAGGGTGGCGACACGGGGTGCCGGACTCGCCAACGGCGGGCCTAGCGTCAGGCAGCTGGGAATGCCTGCATATCGGGCGGGCTCAACGACTTCCGGCGAAAACTATAGCACAGCTCGCGCGAGGCGCGAGACGTCGTGCAGCGTCAGCGTTTCTGGCCGCTTGGATGGGTCAAGTCAAGCAATATCAATGACTTGCGCGGCCTCTCGACCGAACGAACCGGCGACGGGGCGAAACCAGTCCAGGAGGGTCTTTCGAGGCCGGGGAAGGACCGCCCGCGCCACCCGCTCGAACATCGCCGGATCCCGATGTCGGCCGCGCGCTACCGCACTACCGTCGTCGCTCCGTATCGGGTGTCCTGGTCGAGCCGTGCTGCCCGACCTTGACACGCTGTCTCCCCGGCCCGATAGTGACGCAGACTAGAGAGCCAACGACGCCAATGATCCTCAAACAGTACTACCTAGGCTGTCTGGCCCATGCCTCCTACATGGTCGCGGACGATACGACCCGTGTCGCGGCCGTCGTGGACCCGCAGCGCGACATCGACCAGTATCTCGAGGACGCCGAGCGCCAGACGCTCGAGATTCGTCACGTCTTCCTGACCCACTTTCACGCCGACTTCGTGGCGGGTCATCTCGAGCTCGTGCAACGGACCGGCGCGACCATCCATCTCGGTGCCAGAGCCGAGGCGGAGTACGCGTTCGAGCCGATGGCTGACGGCGCCGAGGTCGAGCTCGGGCCAGATGTGCGTCTGCGAGTCCTCGAGACACCGGGCCACTCGCCAGAGTCGATCTCGATTCTGGTTTTCGACCGCGCCGCCAGCCCAGTAGAACCGGCGGCGGTGCTCACCGGGGACACCCTCTTCATCGGCGACGTCGGTCGCCCGGACCTGCGGGCCTCGATCGGGTGGTCGGCCGACGCGCTCGCGCGTCTGCTGTACGACTCGCTCCACCAGAAGCTGCTCCCCCTGCCGGACGACACCGTGGTCTATCCGGGGCATGGCGCCGGGTCCATGTGCGGGAAGCAAATCAGCCAGGAGACGGTCTCGACCATCGAGATCCAACGACGCTACAACTATGCGCTGCAGCCGATGGGCCAGGATGAGTTCGTCGCCATCGTGACGGCCGATCAGCCGGATGCGCCCGCCTACTTCACCTACGACGCCATGCTCAACCGGCAGGCGCGACAGACGCTCGACGAGACGCTCGAACGGACGATGCGGCCGCTCGATCTGGACGCGGCCCTGCGGTTGCGGCAGGACGGCGCGCAGGTGCTGGACGTGCGCGAGCCGGCCGACTACGCCGGAGCCCACCTGTGCGGCAGCATCAACATCCCGCTGAACGGGAAGTACGCGACCTGGGCCGGTACCCTGCTCGACCCGGGCACCGACCTCGTGATCGTGGCTGACCCGGGGGGGGAAGAGGCGGCCGCGGTACGGCTCGGCCGGATCGGGCTCGATCGGGTGGCCGGGTTTCTCGACGGCGGCATGGACGCGCTCGGGTCGCGGGTCGAGTTGCTCTGCCGAACTGCGCGGATCACGGCCGGCTCGCTGGACGAGCTGCGGCACACCGATACACCCCCGGTCGTGATCGACGTGCGAACGGAGAAGGAGTGGCGGGAGAAGCGAATCGATGGGAGCCTCAACATCCCGCTGAGCCGTCTGTCGCAGCTATCGTCCGGGATCCCGGCCGGGATTGCCGTCGTCCATTGCGCCAGCGGCTACCGGTCGTCGGTGGCCGCGAGCGTGCTCGCCAGGGATGGCCGCACCGAACTCTTCGACCTCGTCGGCGGTCTCGCCGCATGGGAGGCGGCCGGGCTGTCAGTAATCCAGAGCCCTTAGGGCTTGTCAGACAATTACTGACTTTTGTGTTCTCGGAGCAGCGGGATGGATCGTGTAGTTCCAGTCGCCGTGAAAGCGATGCCGCTCGAGGCGTACCGTCGCCAGCTGCGCATCGGTGACGGTGATGCCACCCGGGTATTGGCCGCGGTCGAGTTCCGACCGAACGCGGAGTCCGGACCGACTGTGCGTCGAGCCAATGAGGCTCACGATCGTGGCCAAGTCGACGAGTGGGGTGCCGCGCCAATTCATCGCGATGTGCGAGAACACCCGATGCTCGATCTTGTTCCACTTGCTCGTACCCGGCGGAAAGTGACAGACCGTGATCACCAAGCCCGTCCGATTGGCCAGACGCTGCAGTTCCCACTTCCACAACCGGAGGCGCGCCCCGTTGCTCCCGCCTGCATCCGCCGTGATCAACAGCGACTGGGCTTGTCGATACGCCGGGCGACCCATGTGCTGCCACCAACGCTGGATCGACCGTACCGCGAAGCTCGCGGTGTCGTGATCGATCCCGACACGCACCCAGCCTTCGTTGCGATGCAGATCGTAGATGCCATGCGGAATGGCCTTCCCGCCCGTGGTGGCGGTGGCCGGGATCACGAAGTCGTGGACCTGTACCCGCTGCGGCGTCTTCGCCGGGCGCCAGGTGCGGCCCGCGTTCTTGAACGCGCCGACCAGCTCCTTCTTCTTGGTGTCCACCGAAATCGTCGGCTGCTGTTGCCGTTGCGCGCGTCGCACGCGCCGGGCGATGTACCGAAACTGCGCGTCCCGATCGACATGCTGGCGGCCCTCACGAGTCTTGGCGTTGCCCTGCAGGCTGTAGCCCAGTCCGTGCAACAACTCGGCGACCACCGTGTGGCTGACGCGGTGGCCCAGACCGTCGAGCGCCACCGCCAACGTCCGTGCGCTCTGGCACGTCCACCGCAGCGGCGAGTCGGGATCGCCGGGGGCGGTCGGCTCAACCAACGCATCCAAATCGCGCAGCAGCGTCGCGTCGAGATCGATCGCGCGCTTGCGGCCGCCGCCCGCCCTTCGCGTCCGGCCGCCCGCGAGCGGCTCGTCCGCCGTCAATTCACGCAAACCGCGCTGGATGGTCGATGTCGCGATACCCGTGGCTCGGGCGACCAGCGCCGTGCCGCCATAACCGATCGCCTGGGCCTCAGTCGCCGCCCACACCCGGCGCGATCGCTCCGTGAGCACGGGCGCCAGCGCTGCATGCTTTGCCCGCAGGGTGGCCACCTCCACGGGCGCAGCGTACTACTCGCCGATCAACAGTACAAGCAGTTATTTCCTTACATGATCTAACTCCGCCCCGTTCGAAATGATAGGCAGTACTATCAAGAGAACGACATGCAGATCATGAGGACGGGCGCGATGATGGTGGTGGCTGCGCTGTGGGTCACGCCCTCCTTCGCCCAGGAGTCGGCGCGCGACATCATGGAGCGGGTGGACCGGCTCCTGCGCGGTGATTCCAGCCATGGCGTCGCGACGATGGAGGTCGTGACCGAGCACTGGGAGCGGCGCGTCACCATGGAGTTGTGGTCGCTCGGCACCGACTACTCGCTGATACGAGTCCTGGCGCCCGCGAAGGAAGCCGGGACGGCCACGCTGATGGCCGACGACGACATCTGGAACTACCTGCCGAAGGTGGACCGCACTATCAAAGTACCTGTGTCCATGATGGGGGGCTCCTGGATGGGCTCCCACCTCACGAACGACGACCTCGTCAAGGAGAGTCAGATCGTCGACGACTACGACATTGAAATCGCCTTCGACGGCGAACGCGAGGGGACCGCGGTCTGGGAGTTCAGGCTGACGCCGAAGGCTGAGGCCGCCGTGGTCTGGGGCCGCGTCGACTTCCAGGTGCGCCAGCGCGACACCATGCCGCTCTGGGCGCGGTACTACGACGAGGATGGGGGCCTGGCTCGCACCATGCGCTACACCGAGTTCGAGAACCTCGGTGATCGAACGGTGCCGTTCGTGATGGAGATGCAACCCGAAGACAAGCCTGGTGAGCGCACGACCATCCGTTATCAGGAGCTGGAATTCGACATAGAGATCGACCGGTCCTTCTTCTCCCTGCAGAATCTCAAGCGTCTCCGCTAGACGTCTTGAAGGCCCTGATTCTTTGCATATGAGTCGAGTTGTTCGCCGCGGCCTTCAAGACGTCTCGCCACGCCGGAGGCGGGGCAAGCAAGCACTGCGACTAGCGAGGCGGAGCCATAGCGCACATGCTCGCCGGTCTGAGGCGGAGCCTCGCTAGTTGTCGATGGCCGCGAGCCCCTGGATCCGGATTGGCTGGCGCAATCTGGGGCGTCACCGGAAACGGACCGTCCTCACCGCGCTGGGGCTCGGCGCGGGCTATTTCGCCGTTGTCTTCATCGTGGGCTGGTCGGAGGGCATCACGGCCGAGATGGTCGAGAACGCGACCGGGCTCGTCAGCGGACAGATCGAGATTCACGCGAGCGACTACCGCCCTGAGCGAAGCCTGTACGAGACGATCGGCGGCCGCGACGGCACGGACGTCTCCGAACTCCTCCGTGCCGTGTCGAGCGATACGGCCGTGGTCGCGGCCGCCCCCCGCGTCTATGCAGGCGGTCTCGTCAGCTCCGGCGAGTCGACGTCGGCCGGAATGCTGATGGGGATCGATCCGGAGCTCGAACCGTCCCTGAGCCGGTTCCTCGACGAGCTGACCGCCGGGCGCCTCCCCACGCCCGGGCGCAACGAGCTGGTCGTCGGTACCGAAATGGCACGCGAACTGGCGGTCGGCGTCGGAGACGAGGTCGTTGTCGTCGCACCGGGGGCCGACGGTTCGATGGGCAACGACATCTTTCAGGTCGCCGGAACGTTCCGGACGGGGCTGGCGGAGCTCGACACCACCTTCGTGGTTCTGCCCCTCGAGGACCTGCAGTTGCTCGTGGCCCTGGACCCCGGACGTATTCACGAGGTGTCGGTCGCCACGGCCGATCCCGGACTCGCGGACGACACCTCCGCACGCTTGGCTGATGTCCTGGCGACGGCGGGCCTCGATGTGGAAGTGGCCTCCTGGACGGAGCTCAGACCCGAGATGGTCGAGTACGTGGCGCTGGCCGACTCCTTCTATTTCGTCATCTTCGTCGTCGTCTTCCTGATCGCGATGTTCGGCGTGGCGAACACGATGCTGATGGCCACCTACGAACGACGGCGGGAGTTCGCGGTGATGCTCGCCCTGGGCACGACGCCGATGAAGGTCGTGCTGATCGTCATCAACGAGGCCATTGCGATGGGTTTCCTGAGCCTCGTCATCGGCAGCGCGGTGACGTTTCCGCTGATGGTCTGGTGGCACACGGCGCCGCCCGATATGGGCTGGCTGTACGGCGAGCTCTCGGCGTTCGGCACGCTCATGCGACCCACACTCCGCGTGGAATACAACTTCGTGGTCTGGCTTCAGGCTGCTCTTGCGCTGCTCGCCACTGCCGTCCTGGCGGCACTCTATCCGGCGTGGCGCGCGTCGCAGGCACCGCCAGCCGATACACTGTCCGGCCTCTAATGCAACACATCGGTGTCATCGCTCTCCTCGCGCTGCGCAATCTGCGACGGTATCTCCGTCGCACGTTGCTGACAGCGCTGGCGATGATCGTCGGCGGCGCGCTGCTCATGTTCTCGCTGAGCCTCGGCGACGGCACCCACGAGTCCTGGATCGACTCCGGCGTGCGAATGGGAACCGGACACATCACGATCGAGAGCCCGGAGTTCCAGCTCAGCAGGAAGATCGACGATCGCGTTTCCGCGGCCGCGCGGGCGGTTGTCGAGGACGCTTTGCGGGAGCCCGCCGTTGCCGGGCAGATTGCCACCGTGTCCACCAAGGTCATCGTCCGGGGGCTCGCCAGCTCAGCGGCCGGCGCGCGGCCGGTGCAGGTGATAGGCGTCGAGCCGCTGGCCGAGGCCGAGTTCAGCACGCTGGACGAGCAAGTGGTCGACGGGCGCTACCTGGAGCCGGGCGACGGCCTGGCCGCGTACGTCGGCGTCGACCTGGTCGAGAGTCTGGACCTTCGCCTCGGCTCGCGTCTGGTCCTGACCGCACAGGATGCGAACAAGGAGATCGCCGGGCAGCTCGTGCGCGTCGTCGGCGTGTTTCGCTCTGGCGTGCCGGCCATCGATCAGGCACTCGTACACGTCCCGCTCGAAACCGTGGGCGCGTGGCTGGGGTCGGGGCAGGATGTGACGAATGTCAGCGTGCTGGTGGCGCAGAGCAACGACGTGCCCCGCGTGGCCTCACAGCTGCGCGCGAGCCTTGCCGAGCTGATCGAGAGCGACGTGATCCGGGTCATAGGCTGGCGCGAGGCGATGCCTGAGCTCAACGCCGCGGTGGCGATCGACGACTTCTGGAACTACCTGGTCCACGGGATCCTCTTCGTGATCATCGGATTTGGCATCGTCAACACCGTGTTGATGTCCGTGCTCCACCGGCGTCGCGAGTTCGGGCTGCTGCAGGCGCTCGGGCTGACGCCGCGCCAGACCGGCGCCCTGGTGCTCATCGAAGGGCTCGTGCTGACGGCGTTCAGCGCCGTACTCGGCATCAGCCTCGGCGTGTTCGTCACCTGGTACTTCTGGGGCGACGGTCTCGATTTCTCGTCGATGATGAGCGGCGAGATGACCTTCTCGGGCGTGGTCATCGATCCGGTCATCATCCCGCTGTTCCGCGGCGCGCGTATCGCGCAGGCACTGCTGTTCATCCTGATGATCGGAGGCGTGGCGTCCGCCTATCCGGCGATTCGCGCCGCGACGATCGACGCCGCCGAGGCGATGAAGTTCGAACGCTAGGACCACGATGACCGAATCGACAACTCCCGCCGTTCGCACCGAGGCCGTCTGGAAGACGTTTCATCAAGAGGCGGAGGAGGTGCACGCGGTGCGTGACGTCAGCCTCGCCATCGAGCGGGGTGAGTTCACGGCCCTGGCGGGACCCTCCGGTTCAGGGAAGACGACGCTGCTCAACCTGATTGGCGGCCTGACCCGTCCGACCCGGGGGCGCGTCTCGGTGGCAGGGGAGGATCTCACGACGATGTCGAACCGGGAGCTGGCCCAGCTCAGGTTGGACAAGATCGGGTTCGTCTTTCAGGCGTACAACCTGCTGCCGGTGTTGACCGCGATGGAGAACGCCGAGTTTCCCATGCTGCTGCAGGGGATTCCACCTGAGAACCGCCGGCGCCGGGTGCGCGAGCTCTTCGAGAAGACCGGCCTGACAGGGCTCGAGGAGCGTCGGCCCGGAAAGCTGTCGGGCGGGCAGCAGCAGCGCGTGGCGGTGATTCGGGCGGTCGCGGGCGAACCGGCGCTGGTGCTCGCCGATGAGCCGACGGCCAACCTCGACTCGGCGGCCAGCGAGGCGCTGCTGGACGTGATGTACGAGCTCAATCAGGAACTCGGCGTCACGTTCGTCTTTGCGACGCACGACGCCCGGGTGATGGAGCGCTCCCGTCGGCTCGTGCGCATGGTGGACGGCGCGATCGACTCCGACGAGACCCGTTCGTGACGGGGCGCGTGCCCCGCTTGCTGGGTCTGGGATTCGTTCTGTTGTTCGTTGCCGGCCGGCCTGTCGAGGCCCAGCCCGGGCCGATTACCGCATACCTGCAGACCGTACCGCTGTGGTCCGGCGCGACGCCGTTGACCGACAGCGACCTGAAGAGTTTCAACCGGCTTCGGTTGAGCATCGACCAGCCGGTGGGCCCGGTGTCCATCGGCGCGGCGTACGAGCACGTGGTGACCAACCGCCGGGGGAGCCTCGTGTCGGGAATCGGTATTGGGGGGGTGCCGAGCGGTGGCGAGGCGCTCGATCTCCAGTGGACCATCGCCGACGACGATCATGTGCTCTGGCAGCACCGCTTCGATCGCCTCCAGGTCGGCTGGTCACCCGTGGCCGGGATGGAACTCACCGGAGGCCGCCAGGCGGTCTCGTGGGGCACGACGCTGTTTCTGACGCCGGCGGACCCGTTCGTTCCGTTCAGTCCGGCCGATCCGTTTCGGGAGTTTCGGGCCGGCGTGGACGCCGCGCGAGTCCGAATCTACCCCAGCCCGCTGAGCGAGATAGATGTTGTCGTGCGACCGACCGACTCCGCCGTGGGACAGGAGATCACGGCGCTCGGGCGCGGGCTGACGACCTGGCGAAACTGGGAGCTGTCCGGGTGGGGCGGAACGCTCTACGGGGACACCGCGGGTGCGTTCGGTGCGGTTGGCGCGCTCGGATCGTGGTCCGTACGCGGGGAAGCCGTGATCCGTGAGCAGGAGGACGGAGCAGTCTTCCGCGGCACGGTCGGCGTCGACCGCCTCGCCCGGGTGAACGAGCGTGATCTGTACGTCATCATCGAGTATCAGCGCGATGGTCTTGGCGCCGCCAGCGCCGATGAGTATCCAGCCGTCCGGCGCTCGAATCCGTTCAGCCGGGGTGAGCTCCAGGTCCTGGGTCGGGACGAGACGGTGGTCCAGGCGTCGTACCAGTTGCATCCGTTGTGGGGTCTTGACGGCGTTTGGATCTGGAACCTGAACGACCGCAGCGCCTTAATCTCTCCGAGCCTTGCGCACTCCCTGAGTGACGATGCATCACTCACCGGGGGCGTCTTCATTAGCATCGGAGACGATGAGGTCACGGCGACACGCCCTGTGCCTTCCGAGTATGGCCTGGCGGGGACCACGGCCTTCGCCTCGCTGAGCTGGTTTTTCTAACTACTTACCTCTCCACTGAAAAGGAGTGTTCACCATGGATCTATTTACGCGATGTAACGGCTATCGTGCCCATCTTCTAGTCGGGGCCGCGCTGATCGTGACGATTGCGGGCTGTGAGGTCGCGAGTCAGCCCTATGAGTACATCCACTTGCCGGGCACCGAGCCAGCGGCGGGCGCCAACATGCCCTTTACGTCCGCGATACGAGTGCGCTCGGGCAGCATCCTCTTCCTGTCCGGCACGGTCGGGGCGCCGAGTCCCCACAGCCACCCACACGTTCCGGCCGAATTCGATCACCTCGACTTCAGCCCCGAGGCCCAAACAACAAGGGTCATGGAAGGGCTGAAGGCGATGGTGGAGGCAGCCGGCGGGCAACTCACGGACATTATTCAGGTCACGCGATTCGTCCGCGACGTCGGCGCCAACCAGGACGCAATCAATGTTGTGATGAATCGTTACTGGGGCCCTGATCATCGGCCGGCGAGCACCACTGTGGAGATCGTCCGGCTGGCGACCGACCCACGATTCATTCTAGAGGTCGAAGCGGTGGCGGTCCTGCCGGACTAACTGGGTCGAGGAACTGCGGCGGCTGGGGGACGACACTACGTCCGTCGGACGAGGCTACCGGGTGAAGACGTAGACGGCGCCGGATTCGTCCACGGAGTTGTCCGCCTGGTCTCCGTTGACGCCCTGCGCGGCGCTGTCTTCGCCGCGCGCGCCCACGACCATCGTGCGGCCATCGCGGCTCACCGCCACCGCCCCGAACTGGTCGTACGCGTCCGTGTTCGACGCCTTGACGTACGCCTGCTGCGTCCACTCGGTGCCGCTGCGTGTGAAGAAATAGACGGCGCCCGCGTCATCCGCGGAGTTGTCGTCTTGCTCGCCGTCGATCCCCCGCCCGGCGCCGGCTTCGTAGATGGCGGTCGCCGCGAGCGCGTTGCCGTCCCCGCTCAAGGCGACACGGAGGCCGAACCAGTCCTCGACGTCTGGGTTCGATGCCTTGATATGGCCCTGCTGTGTCCAGGTCGCACCCTCGCGTGCGAACACGGATACCGCGCCCACCGACGTGTTGGCCTCCTGGTCTTCGTCGCACCCCTGGGCATTGACGCCCCCCCCGAGGCAGTCCTCGTCGGCCGAGCCCAGGGCGAGCGTGTTGCCATCGGCGCTCAGCGCGATGCCGATCCCCCACGAATCGTTTCCTTCGGCGATCGGGGACTTGAGGTACGCGTCCTGACTCCACGTACCACCGGCCCGCGCGAACACGTACCCGGCGCCGGACCCTCTGCCCCCGCCGTCCACAGCCTCGTTGATTCCCCTGGACGATCCCCCCTCGTCGTAGACACCCACGGCGAGCGTGTTGCCGTCGTCGTTGAGGGCGACGGAGTAGCCGAACATGTCGCCGTTGGTGAACTCCGCCGGCGCCGCGGACTTGACGTAGGCCTGTTGCGCCCAGGTCGTGCCCGTTCGCGTGAAGACGTAGACCGCGCCGGCCGACACCGCGGAGTCGTCCGCCTGGTCTCCGTCGATCCCGGAGGCGTTGCTGTCTTCGGTGATGGCGCCGACCGCCACCGTGTTGCCGTCGCCGCTGATCGCCAGGGAGGTGCCGAACTGGTCGCCGTCGATGACACCGTCGCCTCCGCTCGTATTGCCCGTATTGGAGGCTTTGAGATAGGCCTGCTGGCTCCAGGTCTCGCCGCTGCGTGTGAAGACATACGCCGCGCCGGCCTGCGGGCGTGAGTTATCCGCCTGGTCGCCGTCGACGCCGGTGGTGGCGCTGGCCTCCCAGTAGGCGGCTACGGCCATGGTGTTGCCGTCGGCGCTGAGCGCCACGACGTTCCCGAAGTGGTCGCCGGAATCGGTATTCGAAGCCTTGATGTACGCCTGCTGCACCCAGTTCGCCCCGCCACCCGTGAAGACGTAGACCGCTCCGGCGTCGTACGCCGAGTCGTCGCTCTCGTCACCGCCGACGCCGCGCGAGGCGCTGCGTTCGTGCTGCGCGCCAACGGCGATCGTCGTTCCGTCGGCGCTGACGGCGACCGCGTTTCCCGTATGGAAGCTGATGGCGTCGCCTTCCCCGAAATGGTCGAACGTGCCAGGATTGGAGGCCTTGAGATAGGCCACCTGCTGTAACGGCCCCGGGGGGGGCGGTTCCGGGGGAGCCTGCGCGCAGCCGAGCACGGCCACGGCAAGGACACCCGACGACAGTGCGACCAGGGATGTGCGGACTCTGCGGGTCATGACGTCTCCAAATGGAATGTAGAGCCCACCGCTTTCCTCTACTAAGGGCTTGTCAGACAATTACTGACTTTTGTGTTCTCGGAGCAGCGGGATGGATCGTGTAGTTCCAGTCGCCGTGAAAGCGATGCCGCTCGAGGCGTACCGTCGCCAGCTGCGCATCGGTGACGGTGAGGCCACCCGGGTATGGGCCGCGGTCGAGTTCCGACCGAACGCGGAGTCCGGACCGACTGTGCGTCGAGCCAATGAGGCTCACGATCGTGGCCAAGTCGACGAGTGGGGTGCCGCGCCAATTCATCGCGATGTGCGAGAACACCCGATGCTCGATCTTGTTCCACTTGCTCGTACCCGGCGGAAAGTGACAGACCGTGATCACCAAGCCCGTCCGATTGGCCAGACGCTGCAGTTCCCACTTCCACAACCGGAGGCGCGCCCCGTTGCTCCCGCCTGCATCCGCCGTGATCAACAGCGACTGGGCTTGTCGATACGCCGGGCGACCCATGTGCTGCCACCAACGCTGGATCGACCGTACCGCGAAGCTCGCGGTGTCGTGATCGATCCCGACACGCACCCAGCCTTCGTTGCGATGCAGATCGTAGATGCCATACGGAATGGCCTTCCCGCCCGTGGTGGCGGTGGCCGGGATCACGAAGTCGTGGACCTGTACCCGCTGCGGCGTCTTCGCCGGGCGCCAGGTGCGGCCCGCGTTCTTGAACGCGCCGACCAGCTCCTTCTTCTTGGTGTCCACCGAAATCGTCGGCTGCTGTTGCCGTTGCGCGCGTCGCACGCGCCGGGCGATGTACCGAAACTGCGCGTCCCGATCGACATGCTGGCGGCCCTCACGAGTCTTGGCGTTGCCCTGCAGGCTGTAGCCCAGTCCGTGCAACAACTCGGCGACCACCGTGTGGCTGACGCGGTGGCCCAGACCGTCGAGCGCCACCGCCAACGTCCGTGCGCTCTGGCACGTCCACCGCAGCGGCGAGTCGGGATCGCCGGGGGCGGTCGGCTCAACCAACGCATCCAAATCGCGCAGCAGCGTCGCGTCGAGATCGATCGCGCGCTTGCGGCCGCCGCCCGCCCTTCGCGTCCGGCCGCCCGCGAGCGGCTCGTCCGCCGTCAATTCACGCAAACCGCGCTGGATGGTCGATGTCGCGATACCCGTGGCTCGGGCGACCAGCGCCGTGCCGCCATAACCGATCGCCTGGGCCTCAGTCGCCGCCCACACCCGGCGCGATCGCTCCGTGAGCACGGGCGCCAGCGCTGCATGCTTTGCCCGCAGGGTGGCCACCTCCACGGGCGCAGCGTACTACTCGCCGATCAACAGTACAAGCAGTTATGTCCTTACAAGCTCTAAGATCAAGCCGTGGGCTCCGATGGATAATCTCTCTGCAATCGCGATCCTTGCCGTCGTTGCGGTTGCGGTGTGGTGGTGGCTACGTCGCAGTAGTGGCACGTCGGGGCAGGCGGAAACGCAACTGCGCCGGATTTGTTTTGGCGACGACGGCCAAGTGGAGCGGCTCATCAACGGAGAGATGACCCGCGGTCCAGGAATCTCACGTGCCGAGGCGGCCAGTCGCGCCGTCGAGCGGCACCGGCGCGACAACCGCTGACGTCTACTGCAACCTACTGCACTTGGAAGTTCGAGACGGTCACGTCCAGCACGTGATTGACGCGCGCGCCGACCGCCCCGTCGGTCACGGCGAAGACATCCGTGCGACCGGTGGTGTGCACCTCCATGCCGTTGACGACGTAGGTTATCGTGTCGCCGGCCACGCGTACCTCGAGCTCGTTGATCGCCGAGCCGCCCTCGGGCGGCGTCTGGACGGCCGCGTGCTCCGTCTCTCCACCCTCCAAGTCCGCCGTGTCGTCACCGGTGCGCTCCTTGATGAGGAACGTGCCGTTCTGTGCCACCTGGAAGTACAGGTAGCGCTGCGTCGGGTCGCCCAGGTCGTTGCCGCCGAAGACGAGGCCGTAGAAGGTCGTGTGGCTGGCCGGCTCGTTCTGGGTGAACGTGGCCGACAAGGTGTAGTCGCCGCTGGCCGTCTGCCCCGGCATCCAGAGCGTGCCGGCGGGGCCGCCGACGTACTGGAATCCGGTGGCGCCGGTCGGAGTGAATTCGATATCTGGCGTATTGTCGGGGTCCGCGGCGCTCACGCTCTCGTCGATCCGAACCTGCCACTCCGGCGCTTGGGGCTCGGCAGCCTGTGGTTCGGCAGCCGGCGGCTCGACGGGCTCGGGCTCGGCGGCACACGAGACGAGAAAGATCGCGGTCAGGGCAGTCAACGCAACACGTCCGAACATTCGCAGAACCTCCAGTGGAATCGGTTTCCGATGCAGTGAGCACGATACCATTAAAAGCCTCCCTCTCGGGTCGACGGACGCCGGTCAGCGCCGCCATGTGGCTCCGAACAAAGCCATAACGTAACCTTGAAGAACGGCTTTTTCTCCGCACATGCCGTCACTGCCCGTCGCCCGTGAGAGTGTCGCACGCGCCCGTACAATGGGTGTCGTGCGCGCCCGTAGCTCAGTTGGATAGAGCACCGGCCTTCTAAGCCGGGGGTCGCAGGTTCGAATCCTGCCGGGCGCGCCATTTTCCTAAAGACTTCGTCGATTGTGCCCTCTGCCTGGGCACCTGGGGCGAAGGTACAGGCGAAAAAAGTGACCGGTCAGCCGCAAAGATTGGCTGACTGAAGTACGCCGAGCGCCACCCCCGCGCTTCACAACGGCCTGCGCCGATGGCATGGTGTGACGTCGTGGAGCCCTGCACGCTGCGTGAGTGCCGGATCTCGTTGGGCCAGTCGCAAGCAGCGTTCGCGGCGACGCTCGGTGCGTCTCCCGAGTCGTACCGGACGTGGGATGCCGGGCGGCGGGCGACGCCGTTAAAGATACTCGCGCGAGCCCGTGCGCTGGCGACGCATCGCGATGACCACGCGCTCCTTCCGTTACCCGTGCTCGCGCTGCTCGGCGTTGTTGCACGAATCGTCAAGGGGCCGCACGATGCCCACCGACAGGATCCTCACCTGCCGATGCGATATGACACTGGTCGGCCGAGCTCGGTCATCCGATTGAGGATCTCACAGCCGAGGACGACCTCACTCCCCTGTCCAGTTGGACTCCGGGCGCGAAGGCCATCGCCGATGATGGACTTGTAGCGGAAGAACGTGTTCTCCACCTGCCTTGGTGCACAACTCGCGATCTCGGTCAATAATTGCCCTCCACCCCGAGATCCGAGGTCCCGCATGACGAGTTTCAAGCGCACCCAGCGGAAGTACGTCCAGAAGGCCTACCGTGTCCGGAATTGGCGGGAGTACGAGACGGGTCTCCGCGCTCGCGGGAGTCTGACCGTCTGGCTCGGACTCACCGATGGCAAGCTCGCCAACTGGAACTCGCCGAGGCCGACGCGCAGGAAGCCAGGCCGACAACGCAAGTACTCGAACCACGCCATCGAGACGACGGTCACCTTGGGCTTGGTGTTTGGCCTGGCGTCCAGGCAGACTGAGGGCTTCCTGCGCTCGCTGCTGACGCTCCTGAATCTGGACAACGACGTGCCCGACCACAGCACGATCTCGAGGCGCAAGGCGAGGCTGGGGAAGGTTGCTTCCTACGAGAGGCGAACCGTGAAGCCCGTCCACCTCCTCATCGACAGCAGCGGTCTTTCAGTGCACGTCGGCCAGTTGCGCACTCCGCCGAAAGCCAGGGACTACCGCAAGCTGCACCTCGCTGTGGATGAGCAAACCAGTGACGTGGTCGCCTGCGAGCTCACGAGCAAGCGGGCTCGAGACGCTTCCCGGGTGGCGTCACTCGTCGGCCAGATCGAGCGTCCCATCGCCTCGGCCAAGGCCGACGCCGCGTACGACACCGGCGACGTCTATAAGACGCTGGAGAATCACCGTGCTCATCGATCGCCGAAGGTGCTGATACCGCCACGAAAGGGCGCTCAGATCGCGCTCGACTCCGCGGGCACGCGACAGCGGAATCGTAACATCCGAGCACGATCACGTGTTGGGAAACGGAAGTGGTACGTCGCATCGGGCCACAGCAGGCGAAGCAAGGTGGAGACGACGTTCCACCGCTACAAGGCCATCCTGGGCTCAGCGATGCGAGCGAGGGGACTGGCGTCCCAGAGAGTCGAGGTGAGGTTGGGGTGCAAGATCCTGAACACCATGACGGCGCTCGGGATACCCGATGGCGAGATGATCGGATGACCGGCAGGCGGAGTCACGGGAGACTCTCAGCCCTCAATGGAGTTGTGCACCAAGGCACCGGATACGCTGAAGGGGTACGGCCGCGTGATCGCCGCGACCACGCCGTTGAGCGCCACGGCCAGCAGAGGCGGCGGCGCGCCGTCCGGGACGGCGGCGGAGCCGGTGATGTGCGCCGGTATGAAGTCCCCGACCGGGTCGATGGCGCCCAGCAGCTCCGGCGCGTCGACGGTCACCTCGATATCCGTCGCGGCGGGCGGGTAGTCGGTGGCCCGCTCGCCGATCAGATCCGCGCGGCCGCCCGCCGCCGGCGCATTCAGCGGATCGCCCCCGTCGAAGAGCGCCAGCTTGTGGCGCACGCGCGCCATCACCGCGCTGCGCAGATCGGCCGGTCCGGCCATACGGCGGCTCGCGCCGCCCGCCAGCATCGTCTTCGCGAGACGGCCGCTCCAGGCCGGGTCGAGCACGTTCGCGCCATCGGCGGTCCACGGCAGCCGGACGCCCAGCCCGGCCGCCAGCGTGGGAAGAATGTCGATGGTCTCGACATTGGCATCCACGGTCTCGCCTTGCCGCTGGCCCGGGCTCTTGAAGAACAGCGGCACTGCCGCGATGTCGACGAACGAGGCCTCGGTCGCCTGGAGGAACGGGAAGCCGGACCGCAGGCTCGCGCCGTGGTCCGCGGTGATGACGATCAGCGCATCGTCGTACACCCCCGCGTCGCGCAGTTGCGACACCAACGCGCCGACGACCGTATCGACGTACTGCAGTTGCAGCAGGTGCCGTTGATAGCGAATCGTGGCGGCCCACTCGTCGTCCAGCCAGCGCTCGTTGCTGAGGCCGACGTCGCCGCGCTGCAGCGTGAACCGCTGGCCCGTCCGGAGCAGCATCCACGGATGATGCGGTAGCAGCACGTGCAGGAAATAGAGAGGCGGTCGATCGCCGGCCGCGGCGGCGCTAACCGAGTCGAGGAAGGCGGCGGCCGTGTCGCGCGGGTCTGGCCGCGGCGCGAAGAACCGCTCGGTAAACGTAGTGCGCGCGGTGAAGTCGCGCCAGCCCTGGGTGACGGGCGGCAGCCGTGCGGCGAGATCGTCGGGCAGGATCACGGCCAGATAGACCACCGCTAGGTCGCTCAGGATGCCCGCCAGCCGCGCGGTCGGCGGCGCGCGGCGCGGCGGGCAGAGCGCCGCCGGGCACAGCTCCGTCAGCGGCTCCTGCACGTGCAGGCGGTAGCGGCCGCCGAGCAGCGTGAACAGGTTTTCCGGGTAGTCCGCCGCCACCGGCAGGCGGCCCCGCTCCGGATAGTTGCCGGTCAGGATGGCCGGCAGTGCGAAGCTGGTGTACTCGGCGACGGCGCTCGCGTTGCGGAACCATGTCGACTCGCTGGCCAGCGCCGCGAAGTGTGGGTACAGTGCTGGGTCGATGCGGCCGTCGGCGTCGAGCAGGGAGATGAGCGGCAACTGGTCGAAGATGGCGATGACGACCGGGGGCGTGGCGCCGAAGGCGACGTCGAGCGCTGGCTCCTCGTCGGACGCCGCCAACAGGCCGGCGATACCTGGGTTGAGCAGGAACACCGCTGGCACCACCACGAGAGCCGGCGAGAGAAAGGTGGCGAACAGGCGGAGCGGTGCGAGGCGGATGTACGCGACACCCGTGGCCGCGCCGCAGCCTGCCGCCAACGCCAGCGAGAGGCCGGGGTGCCAGCCGCCAAGAGGTTTGAGCGCCGCGAGCGCGATGGCCGCAGTGAGGCTGCCGACCATGATCCCGGCGGTGCCCGACTGCCATCCGGGTGCCAGCCGGCCGGCGGTCCAGAGCGCAAGCGCAGCGAGGGTGGGTCCGGCCAAGCAACAGAGCAGTACGAAGCCCACCAGGTTGGCCGGCCCGGTGTCGTGGGCGACGAAGAACTCGGGGCTGCCCCGCAGGACGCCGAAGAGCGGCTGCGCCACGGCGATGCACCAGAGGCTGGCGATGTGCAGCGCGGCGAGGCGCCCGGACACTGTCATCGTGCTAGAAGTCCGTGGTCGTGGTAAACGTGGCCGGCGTCGACACCCGCGGCCCGTAGCGCGTCGTGCTGCAGGTCCAGCGACTGGGAGCCGTCCGCCTTCGAGACGCGGGCGTAGCCGATCAGCACATGTCGTAAACGGTCGTTTGCGACACACCGTCGCGGACGCCGGCCGGCGCGCGCCGCCGTGTGTCGTTTCTCGTGTCTGATGCTATGTCCTGCAGACGTCGAGCGCGTGTACCAGCGCCGGCGAACACCCGCCGACGTAATGCTCCGACGCGACCTCGGCGTTGCAGCGCCGCCCCGTGCCCGCCGCGGTCACGTAATCCTTGCCACGGCGGTTCGATAGGCGTTAGTCGGCCTCACAAGAACAAGAACACAAAGAGGGCGCCCGCCAAACCGACAGCACCGGTCCACAGGGCACACCGCAACATCCGGTACTTCTGCCTGCACACAACAGCGAGGTCGTAGCAGTGCTCGGCCTTGACTTGAACCAAGCTCGGGCCAGACAGCAGCGAGAGCTCATCGGAGTACCGGCGTCCCGTATCGTACTCAGCAATTGCCTCCCAGAATAGGAAGCCCCGGCGGGAACCAAGCGTTCGCGGAATAATAACGAGCAACGCGAGGAGCGCCCCGGCAGCGAGGGCCGCCATCGCCACGAACGCAATTGTGTCAAGGATGTTCCACTGTATTAGCGGCTTGAGCCAACGTGCCGATACGTTCTCGTTGTACATGAACGCAAGCAGGGCCGTGGCGCCTGTGAAAAACAAGGTGGCCTTCTGGTCGGCTAGGTTGATGGAGTCCCTGATGTACTGGTGTGCGAACGCCGAGAACTTGCCCTTCGCATCGATGTCTGTGCGCACACCCACACTTCCAGTGTTTGTTGGCTGTTTAGCGTCTGACGCCTCCGTAACATGCTCAGCCGGGATAGGTAGGGATGCGTCTGCAATTACGGTAGGAATCTGTAGGTCATCCAGCCCTGCACCCCGCGGCCCTTGCATCTGCGCGCCAGCTTCTCTCATATAAGCCTCGCCCAGCGACCATTGTAGAGGTACAGGGGATACGGCACCGACCCGCCTGTATACGTCCACCCTGTGCTCACTGGGGCCAGCTCGCACCATGCCGTTCGCCACGACTGGGGCACACGCGCGTACGCGTTCGCTCCGACCGCGATCTGATCCGCACTGATTAAGTGGAGCATCCTAGAGGTAAAATTTGCCGTATTACCGATCGCGACGTTCGCATTAAAGCGCTGGGGCGCCCCGATTCTTGCGATCGTGACTGGCCCATAGTCTATGGTCGTTCTGAACTGAATAATTGGCACGCCAGTCGCACGTAGTACCGGCGCGATCAGCATCTGATTCGTAGCGTCCATGGTCAGGGCACAGGCCAAGGCGCGTTTGACCGAATTCGTGCCTGGATCAGCGGCCGCTCGGTCCTCGAAGTAGGCCATCAGCCCATCGCCCGTGTTCTTCTCGACGGCACCCCCATAGTCCTCGACAAGACGAATCATTTCTGTGAAGAAGAGATTCAGGATCCTAAGCATCATCTCCTGTTCCTCTTGTGTGGCGGATGAGCGACTTGAGAAGTTGGAGATGTCGATAAAGGCAACGGTTGCTTGGAGCCTCCTGCCGGACCCAATAGCCAAGTCGGTGTCGTCTGGGATCACTCGCCCAGCCGGCGCATCAGCCCGGGTGGCAATCTTCCGGCGCAATTGCTCTATTCGCTGAGTCTGGGCCTCCCAGTAGGATCGCTCAAGGCCGTCGTAGTTCATAAGACACGATACTTGCTGCGGTAGGTGCTCGCCGAGAATTATCGCGCAGGATGCGTTCCCCTCCTCACCTCACCGTCTAGCCATGAGGCCACGCGGGCGCCTCTAGTACTACTTTGTCAGATTGACGAATTGCCGAGTGGATTCGAGAGTGATCACTTTTGAGGGCATTGTACAAATTCCGCGAGTTCGATACGCTGCCGTGCGGTGCTCGATCACACCGCGACCGCGTGGCTCCGTCGGTTGCTGGCCTGGCTGGAGCCGTTCGAGGCCGGCTTCGGGCGCGCCAGTCAACGCGGCGCGTTGCGGCGCTACGTCGCCGGGTTGCTCAACGACAGTTGCCGCAAGTCCATGGAGGCGATGTGGGCGCGGTTGAGCGACCCCGGGACCTATCAGGCGTTCCAGCACTTCATCACGCATGCGCCGTGGGACGCCGAGACGGTGTGGAAGCAGCTGCGGGCGCGGGTCCCGGAGCGGACCGGCGTGTTGATCCTCGACGGCACCAGTTTTCCCAAGCAAGGGACCGCGTCGGTCGGCGTGGCGCGGCAATACTGCGGGGCACGCGGGAAAATCGCGAACTGCCAAACGGCCGTCACGGTGGCCCTGTGGACGGGGACGCGCGCCTGGATGCTGGGCGCGCAGCTCTATCTGCCGGAGACGTGGCTCACCGCTGCCCAACGGACCCGCGCCCGCATTCCCGCCGGCGTGCGCTTTCAGCCCAAGTGGCAATTGGCCCTCACGCTGCTGCGACAAGTACGCGCCGCGGGCGTGACGGTGACCGCCGTGTTGGGGGATGCCGAGTTCGGCGACAACGCCACGCTGCGGCGAACGCTGCATCGGGTGTACCGCCACGGATTTCTTGGACAGCCGGGTGAGTGTATTCACGCGGCCGTGGTGAGCGCAACCGCGCGACGGACGACGGCGGGTGCGCGGAAGCCGAGTCGCTCGATCAACCACTGCTGGTTATAGGTCTCCTTGAAGGTGCGCAGCGCCTGCTGCAAGTCCTCGACATCCGTAAAGTGGCGCACCCACAGCAGCTGTTCCTTGAGGGTGCGGAAGAACCGTTCGATGCAGCCGTTCCCCTCGGGCTGGCGGACGAAGGCCGGTGATGACACGATGCCGAGGAACCGGAGCTCGGCGTGAAAGTCGTTGCTCATGTACTGACTGCCGTGGTCGTGGCGCATCGTGAGCCCGCTCGCCACGCCGGCGGCCATCGTCCCGAAGTGATCTCGGACGCCCTGGCGCACCGGCTCCAACGCCTCGAAGCGCGTGCCGGACTTCGCCGCGTGTAGTCCCACACATTCGGCCGTGCAGTGATCGATCGCCCCGACGATCGTGACGTGGCCGTCCGCCAGCGTCACGGTGGCCGTCGCATCGGTGCCCCACATCACGTTGGGACTGGCGGTGACGATGGTGCCGTCGTGGGGACGGGCGGCGACCGGCGTGGGCAGCCGCGCAGGGCCGAGCAAGTCGGCAGCGCGCATCACGACCAACGTCCGACGTTTCGACGTGCGCAGCCCCTGCACCCGCAAGCGCGCCCAGATCTTGCGGTGCCCTTCGCCGTGGAACGGACTCGCGGCGATCACGGCCCGGACCGCGGCCGTCAGCGCCGCATCCGACTGGGGCGGCTTGGGTCCGCGCTTGGCCACCGGCGTCGGCCGGGCGCGCCGGGTCCGTTGCGCGTAGACCGTCGAGCGCGGCACCTGCCACACGCGCGTGACGCGGGCGATGCCGTACGGCCGGTGGGTGGAGGGCGAAGTCTCGTGACGCATCGCTTCGACCTCCACCAGCCCAAAGGGCGGCCGGCCTCCAGGTGTCGAATCTTCTCGGCCAGTAACGCCTTGTCGGTGGCGAGATCCGCCACGACGCTCTTGAGCCGCCGCGTGTCCGCGCCCTCGACGGCGACCTCGCGATGCTTGAGGCGGGCCTCACCGCCGGCCACGAAGTCGTCACGCCACTGCGAGAGCTTCGCCGCCGTCACGCCATGGCGACGACTGAGGCTCTCGAGTGATTCCCCCTTGAGGACCTCGATGACCACGGAGACTTTTCGTCGCGCGGACCACCGCCCCGTGCCGACGAGCGCCCACGAGGCTGAGGCCTCTGCGGTCGCCCTCCGGGCTCCCTCCGAGGCCTCAGCCTCGTGCTGTTTTCCCTTGGACATAACTCATTCTCCTTCTCGCAGAAGGCTGTCCAAAGAAATCGTGGGGCGCGGGAAACGCTGCATCGGGCCAAACTGTCCTACGCGTTGGGGGTGTCGTCCGATCTCAAGGTCTTCCGTGGAACGCCGGCCCTCGAGACGCCGCCGCCGCCGACGGGCCGCGGCCGTCCGCGCACGCGGCACGGCCTACCGGTCGGTACACAGACCGTCGAAGCGCGGGCCTGGGCCGCCACGCAAGCGCCTCGCCAGTGGCGGCTCGTGTCGTGGCGCAACGGCACGCATCCCCCGTGGCGCGCCCGCTTCTGTGCCGTACGGGTCACGCCCGCCCACGACTGGCGCGAGGGCCGACGGCTCGCCCCCGAGGTGTGGTTGTTGTGTCAACGCGACCTCGGCGCAACGCCTGTCACCAAGTACTACTTGGTCGATCTGCCCGCCACCACCGCGCTGCGCGGCCTCGTGCGTCTCGCGCATCAGCGCTGGGCGATCGAGCAGCAATACCAGGAGCTCAAGGACGAGATTGGGCTCGACCACTTCGAAGGCCGCAGCCTGCCGGGCTGGCAACGTCACGTGGCGCTGACCGCCCTCGCCTACAGCTTTCTCCAGATGGAACGCCGCCGACGGGGACAGACACATCTCACGCTGCCGTGCGTCCGCGCCATCATCCAGGAAGTGCTGACCGCCCATTTCTTCATGACGCAACCGCACTACCTGAAGTGGATGCTCAAGCTCAAAGACGTCAAACTGCAAATCTGACAAAGTAGTACTAGGAGCCTCGAGTGTTTCTGATGACACGCGAAGCGGTCCGCCCAACCACGCGGTTTCTGGCCCTCACAATCCATCCTTCGCCTCGCGTCCTCAAGCAATGCTCAGCCTACAATCCAGAGAATATGACCGAAGACGAACGAGAACACCTGCTCAGCACGGTGGGCCAGGCGCACGCGGGCCTGTCCGAGGCGGCTCTCAAGTTGCGGTTGGGATCGCCACCGAAAACACCGGCGCTCAAGGCCGAGCGGGCGGCCTTCGATCTCAAGCGTTCGCTTCAGCGGCTCGAGGTGAAGCACGTTGAAACGATCACACGGCGCGCGCCGGTGTTACTCGAGATTCGCCGAGGCGGGAATGTCGTCGACCCAGAGTCGCTCCTGCGACGAACGCCTTACAGGTCTTCCCCGTCGAAATAATCCTCGTCGATCCGTTTGATCGCATACCGGATCCGGGTGCGCACGCCGATCTCGTGGACGACCATGAGACGCGCGAGTTCTTCCCCGTCGATCAGGACGATGCGCTTCGGACTCTTGGCCACATAGTCCGTCGCGGACCGCGTGAACCCGGCGGTGGTCACGAACACGCCCTCGGTCGTGTTCGCCGGCGTTGGTGCACGGCTCCTCAGCTTGGCGCCCGTGGGCGAGCGTCGAGGTCCTGGCCGTGTTGAGGGCCCGTGGCGCACGATCTCGCTATGAAGTCGAGGGTTCAACCGAAGTACAAGACGAAATACCGCGTCGGGAATTGGCCGGCGTACGAGCGAGGGCTGGTGCAGCGAGGCGACGTGACGCTGTGGCTGTCTGCCGACGCGCGGGACGCGTGGCGACCGTCGCCGTCTGGTCAACCGGGCGGGCAGCAGCGGTTCTCGGATCTCGCGATCAGCACCACGTTGACGCTCCGACTCGTCTTCCGTCTGCCCTTGCGCCAAGCGGAGGGCTTTGTGCGGTCGGTCCTCGCCTCGATGGACGTCGATCTCGAGGCGCCCGACCACACCACGCTTTCTCGCCGGAGTCGGTACCTGGCCGTCGGGCTGCACCGCGTCCCGGTCAAGGGGCTGATTCATCTCATCGTCGATAGCACGGGCCTCTCGATCGCCGGCGAAGGTGAGTGGGCCACGGCCAAGCACGGCGGTCGCGGCCAGCGCGGCTGGAAGAAGCTCCATCTCGGCGTCGACGGGGCGGGTGTGATCGTGGCCCACACGTTGACCGAGGCGACGGTCGACGACGCGACGACCGGTGTCGGTTTGATCGAGGCGCTCCACGCCGACCTCGCACGCGTCACGGCCGACGCGGCCTACGACACGATCGCGTTCTACGCGGCGGCCACGGCCCGGGACGCAATCGTCGTGGTCCCTCCGAACAAGGCGGCACGGGTGTCGCGACGGAGACCACGGTCGAGCGCTCGGGATCGCACGATCCGGAAGATGAAGCAGATCGGGCGCCGTCGGTGGAAGGCGGAGGCTGGGTATTATCGGCAGACCCGCGTGGAGAACGCCGTCTTCCGGTACAAGTCGATCATCGGGGATCGCCTTCGCGCCCGAGCTCCCGGAGGGCAACAAGCCGAGGTGCTCATCGCGTGCCACATCTTGAATCAGATGACCGACCTGGGAAGGCCAGACTCGTACGCCATCGGCCGATGAAAGTCCCCTGGGTCGGGATCGTTCTGGGTGGGGTTCGATTCATGCACCAACGCCGGAACAAGCGGGGGCGTCGATGCGACGTCCCCCCCGAATTGAGTAGCACCCGGGTTTAGAGTCCGAGCTCACGAGAAGGGAGATCGGACGTGAAGCAACGATTCAGCGAGGCGCAGATCATCGGGTTCCTGCGGGAGTCCGAAGCGGGCCTGCCGGTGAAGGACCTGTGCCGCCGGCACGGGTTCTCGGAGGCCAGTTACTACCTCTGGCGGAATAAGTTCGGCGGGATGACCGTCTCGGACGCGAAACGCCTGAAGGAGCTGATTGCCGAGAATACGCGGCTGAAGAAGCTGCTGGCCGAGTCCGTGCTGGACAACGAGGTGACGCGCGATGCGTTGCGAAAAAAGTGGTGACCGCCCCAGCCCGACGGGTGCTGGTGCGGGATATGACCGCGCAGGGGGTGAGCGAGCGGCGCGCGCTCGCGCTGGTGCACATGAGTGCCTCGTCGCTGCGATACACCCCGGCGCCGGATACTAACGCGGCGTTGCGAGCCCGCATCGTGACCTTAGCGCACCGGCACCGTCGCTACGGTGCCGGGATGATCTACCTCAAGCTGCGGCAGGCGGGAACACGGGTCAACCACAAGCGGGTGGAGCGCCTGTATACCGAGGCTAGGCTGCAGGTACGTCGGCGGCGACGCAAGAAGATCCCGGTGGCGGACCGCCAGCCCCTGGTACGCCCCCAGGCGCCGAACGAGGTCTGGTCTGCCGACTTCGTCTTCGACCGCACGGCCGAGGGACGGGTGGTGAAGTGCCTGACCGTCGTCGATGACGCGACCACCGAAGCGGTGGCCATCGTGCCGGCCCGCGCGTTCGGTGGGCTGCCGGTCACCCGCGTGCTCGATCAACTCGCGCTCAAGCGCGGCCTGCCGCGTATCTTGCGCACCGACAACGGGAAGGAGTTCTGCGGGCGCGCCATGCTGACATGGGCCCATACGCACGGCGTCACGTTGCGCCTGATCGAGCCGGGCAAGCCGAATCAGAACGCCTATATCGAATCGTTCAACGGCCGGTTCCGCGACGAGTGCCTCAACGAGCACTGGTTCACGAGTCTGGTCCATACCCAGGTCCTCGTCGAGGCCTGGCGACGCGAGTACAACGAGGAGCGGCCGAAGAAGGGACTGGGCGGGCTCACGCCCGCCCAGTACGCCAAGCGGCTGGTCGCGGAACGCAGTACAGTCACCGCCGGACTCTAAACCGAAGTGCTACTGAAGACGGGGGGACGTCGGATGTCACGGGGCAAGAGCGCGCTGCCCTAAACAGGTTGACAATGTCCCGAGAATAGATAAGTTCGTGCAACCCTCATCTGCCATCGTGGTTAGAGACCCTCAAGGGAAGGCTATCTATGACGGACAGCGCAGGATGAGTGCTTACGAATGTCGTCTGCGTGGGCACGTTACGGGCATCTTGGAGGAGGCTCTTACGCTCCCATTGGAGAAGATCCTGGCGTTTGTGCGAGCGGACCCGGAGCTCTGGTCTATGTGGGTGAAGAAAACGGACGGCAACCCTGAGCCGCCACCGGATGCTTACAAATGATTTATGTTGCTGAGTTTGATCATGAAGAGAATCGTTACGTCGCCATTGGGCAGGACCCTCTTCACCTCTCGGTGTACGAGAAGATCGGTACTCGACGTGTTGAGAAGACACGTATGTTCTACCCCTCCTGCTTGCGCTTTATGCCGTGGGTCTATGTTCACGCGGATGAACCTCGCACCATGACGTCGGAACAATTCGAACGTCTTTACGAGATTGTGGGGAGAAAATTATGATCACTATACGTGCAGAAGAGGGGACAGCGACGTATGTCCTGGATCCATACCCTCATTGGGATGGGGACGATGCAATGATGGATCGTGGGGCAGAATTGCGTGCGCTGGTAGACACGGAGTTGGTTGCTCGTGAGCCGGATCTTCCTGACGCTCCGGATAGATCTCAGCGACTGCATAGGGCCTTTGTGGTCGCTCTTATGGCAAGCGGGATCACCATTGTGGAGGCTGTGCTGCCAGACCTGGACCCGCCGTACGATCCTCTACGCGTGCGTTAGGAGGTGGAACATGGGGTACGGCGCCGGCGGGCTACGGCTGACGCCGGAAGGCGGATCGGCGCTCACGAGCGGTCGGTCGATAACGATGGCGGCGGCCGGCACGCGGGGCGAGTTGGTGGCCGGTGACGCTTCGGGCGGGCCTTCAAGATGGCGCACCGCGGTGTCCGCGCTCTGCCGGGTATTGACGCCCCTATATGTCAAGACACTCGTTTAGGCGGCCTGGGTGACGTGTTGGCGCGTGCGGAAGTCTGTCATGACGCGTTGGTAGATCTCGCGGGCGAGGAAGCGTTTGAGGCCTCGAATGATCTCACGCGTGGTCCGGCCGTCCGCCGTGCGGCGAGCCACGTATTCGACGGTCGGCTGGTGGAACCGCATGCGGACGAGCACGGCTCGATAGAGGGCGGCGTTGGCGTGTCGGTGACCGCCCCGATAGAGCCGATGCCGGCCGGTGGTTCTCCCGGACGAGGCCGGGATCGGACAGGCGCCACACAACTTCGCGAACGCGGCTTCGGAGCGAATCCGGTCGGGGTTATCGCCGAAGAGGATCAACATCTCGGCCGCGATGCCGGCGCCGACCCCGAAGCCCTCACGAAGCGTGGGCGCCGTCTCGGTCGTGAGGCGCACGAGGTGCCGGTCGTGCGTCGCGATTTCCTCGTCGAGGGCGATCCAGCGGCGGGCGAGTGCCCGGAGGGTGTGCTTGGCGGCGGCGGCGGGGGTGTCGAGGGGGCCCGGTCTGAGGCCGGCGCAGCGCGTGAGGAGAGCGTGGGCGGTGAGGCCCTGGAGCGTGTCTCGCAGTCCGGGCGACGCGGTCACGATGATCGGCTTCAAGGTGATCATCGCCGCGGTGCGGGCCTTTACGGCCGTGTCCCGGGCGACCTTGAGCTGGCGCATGATCTCGACGGCACCGTCAGCGGTCTTGGGGATCGCGGTCGATTGGCCCGCCAGCACGGACCGAGCGGCGGCCTCGGCGTCGATCGTGTCGGATTTGCCGGCGGCTCGGCGTAAGCGCCGGTCGCCTCGATTCACGTCCGTGACACGATGCCCCGCTCGGCGGACGGCCGGACCAAGCGTGAGATCATTCGATGCCTCAAACGCTTCCTCGCCCGCGAGATCTACCAACGCGTCATGACAGACTTCCGCACGCGCCAACACGTCACCCAGGCCGCCTAAACGAGTGTCTTGACATATAGGGGCGTCAATACCGTCAGGGACCATCGTCAGGGCCGGGTGGAGAACGCGTTCTTCCGCTACAAGTCCATCATCGGCGATGGTCTTCGCGCCAGGAGCCCAGCCGGGCAGGGGAGTGAGGTCGTCCTCGGCTGTGAGATCCTGAATCGGATGACCGCCCCCGGCCGACCAGCGTCGTATCGCATCGGCAGGTAAGAATCCCGTCGGTTGGCATCGTGCGGGCCAGTGACGATTCATGCAACAACGCCATGATGCGCCTCGACCTCTCCGCCCCCGACTATACGACGCTCTCCAGGCGCAGTCAGCATCTGAGGCGCCGTCTGCGGCCGGTCCCGCCCGGCAAGGGCATCCATCTCGTGCTCGACAGCACGGGGCTGTCCATCATCGGGGCAGGTGAGTGGGCGGCCGCGAAACACGGGGGCCGCGGCCGGCGTGGCTGGCGGAAGCTCCACCTTGGCGTCGATCAGTCCGGCGTGATCCGTGTCCACACGCTGACCGAGGAGACGGGTGATGATGCCACCACCGCCCTCGATCTGCTCACCGCCGTCGATGGCCCTCTCGTGCGCGTCACCGCTGATGCGGCCTATGACACGGTCGCCGTCTACGAAACGGCGGGGGCGCGGGGTGCGACGGTGGTCATCCCACCGGCGAAGACGGCGAACGTCTCTGGGCACGGCCCGCGGTCGCCTGCGCGGGATCGGACGATCACGTTGGTGAAGACGCTCGGCCGGCGCCAGTGGAAGAAGGCGTCAGGGTACCATCGTCAGGGCCGGGTGGAGAATACGTTCTTCCGATACAAGTCCATCATCGGCGATGGCCTTCGCGCCCGGAGTCCAGCTGGGCAGGGGAGTGAGGCCGTCCTCGGCTGTGAGATCCTCAATCGGATGACCGCCCTCGGCCGACCAGTGTCGTATCGCATCGGCCGGTGAGGATCTTGTCGATTGGCATCGTGCGGGCCAGTGACGATTCGTGCAACAACGCCCAGCTTGGGAGCGGCGCAGCTGGCGGCCTGGTCGGCAAGCGGACCCCACCGCCGGAGACAAGTGGCAACACGCCCGACCGACAGCAAGTGTAACCTCACACGCCTAGCGGGAGAGGATGCGGTCGATCTGATCGTGGGCGACCCAGGAGACCGGCTCGCCGGATGGGTCGGTGTCGAGTTTCAGGCCGTCGAGGCGCGTATTCTAGGTTCCCGATCGGCACTTGTTCAGCCACAGAGGAGACACCATGAGGAAGCTCAGCACGAACGCCAGCGTGTACGCAGTCATTGCTTGCGCAGCCCTGACGCTGTTCGCGGTGACTGGACACGCGCAAGAGTCGCCACAGGCGGGCGATCCGGACAAATACCTACTGCTGTCGACGAGCCACACCGGCACGATGGAGGAAGAGTTGAACGCGGCCGGCGCGCGCGGCTACCGCGTCGCCGGGGCACAAGGCAGGGAGACGGCCGCGGTGTCGATAGCCGGCTGGTGTCCGGACGGGGACGAGGCGCTCGTCAGCTTCGAGCTGGAGAACGGTAAGACGGTTTCGATTTGCAGGAGCGCTGATTCGTCCGAGTTGAAGTACTTCTACGGCACTCTTGGCAAGGACCCTGAACTGGAGTACCGCGGCCCACTGCTTGGAACGATTGAGGGAGTGAGCGGGTACAGCCACGATCTCGCGGGGCTTGGCCGCGACGAGTTCACTGGGCCCTTTGTGTCCACCGACGTGTCTCCGGAGAGGGTAGCTGCCGCGGCGAAGGCGTCCGACTCTGGAGGCTTCTTCCACGTCTACAGCGTGGGCTGTTGTGGCGGCGAGGAGGAATCCTACCTTTTCAGACGTGGAGCGTGGGAATACGCTGTGCGCGTCGGCTACAGCCGCAACGTGAACCCGGACATTGCCGTAGAACTTGGCGACTACTCCGATTGGGAGCTCATCACCATGCTCTCTCCTGACGGAGAGGAGTACATCATCCGCTAGGCCGAGCCTCGGCCGAGAACTTCCAAGGGAGAATACGACTCAGTAGAACAAGTGGGGCTCCAGCACGAGCCGGCTGAATTGCCACAACCGCATCCGTCTCCACGTGGCGTCATTCGTGATTGGGCCATCAGTGACCTCCACAAGGCGATCTCCCCCAGCTGAGAGACAACCGCGCACTGTGTGCAACGTCTCGCCCTTGGGAGTGACGACAACGATATCGATATTGAGAAGCAGCTCGCTTTGGTCCAAAGACTGTATGACAGAACCCTGGCTGGCACATTTGACTGGAGAGATGTACCTAGCGAGGGCAAGGTCGTAGCGGACCTAGACCGCTTCATTCTTGAGTTGAAGGCGATTCTTGATCCCGACTATCCAGAGGAACCAGATTTCAGGCTAGCAATCGTCGACAAAGCCTCGGAAAAGGAGATCGACCAGATCACGAATCAAATGCTACGCCCTGTGATGGACAATTTGTCGGAGGAAGGACTGAATCCTTACAACCTGATGGTGGATCCGTCCCGAGTCCTGTAGAAATTGAAAATGGCGTAACCTCCTGCTGAATCTCAAACAGCAGTTCGCCGCTGATCACGGCGACGGAGGATTACGCCATGTCGGACAGTAGCACAGCCCTTTCGCCCGTTCTGCAATTTCGCCAGGATCTCCAAACCAAGCTTCGTGATGGCGTGCGTCGGGCCATCGAGACCGTCCTCGAGGAAGAGCTCCTCGCGGCATTGGGGGCCGCCGCGCATGAGCGTCTATCGGGGCGGCGCGGGTATCGTCACGGCACGATCGAGCGGACGATGACCACTCGCGACGGGACGCGGGCCATGACGGTGCCGCGGGCTCGCCTGCGCGACCAGGATGGGCCGCCGACCGAGTTTCGGAGCACCGTCTTGCCGCGCTATGCGCGACGGACCCGAGAGGTGGATGAGGCGCTGCTGGGCTGCTATTTCGGCGGCGTCAATAGCCGCCGCATCCGCCGGGCTCTCCGGCCGCTGTTGGGCGAGGCGCACCTGTCGAAGAGCGCCGTGTCGCGCGTGGTGACGCGGGTGAAGGATCAGTTCGCGGTGTGGCAGCAGCGGCCCTTGACCGACGAACGGTACGGGGTCGTGTTTCTGGACGGGGTTCATCTGCGCGTACGGCTCGCCGGCCGCGTGGTGATGGTCCCGGTGTTGGCGGCGCTCGGCGTCACCGACACTGGCCAGAAGTGTAGTGCCCCAGGGTTCTTGGACAGTGGTTTGAAGGTAATCACTTCTACGCTACCGTGTCCAGCCGATCGAAATCGCGTCGCACCTGGGCTGGACTCCGATAGTCGTACTTCGCCAGCATCCACTGCTCGTTGTACGTCTGTTGAAACTTGAGCAAGGCGAGGCGGAGTTCCTCGATCGTTTCGAAGCTCCGCACCCACAAGAGATTCTCCTTTAATGTGCGGATGAAACGCTCCGCGACCCCATTGCCTTCGGGCTCTCGCACGAAGCTCGGGGCACGCTCAATCCCGAAGAACGCGATCTCCTGTTGGAAATCGTCAGCCAGGTAGTTCGAGCCGTGGTCGTGGCGCAGACGCAGCCCGCGGGCGACCCCGTCGCCGATGGGGCCGAAGCGTTCGCGGACCCCTTGGCGGATCGGCTCCAGGGCCTCAAACCGGGTGCCACGCTTGGCCGCATGGAGGCCGATGCACTCGGTCGTACAGTGATCGACGGCCACGAAGACGCAGGCCGCCCCCTCGCCGACCGTCACCGTGGACGTCATGTCCGTCCCCCACATCACGTCGGCGGCGGCCGTCGTGATCGTCCCATCGTGTGCCTTCGGGCCGTGCGCGTGGCCCGCGCGTTGCGGGGCCTGGAGATCGTGCTCTCGCATTAACCGGCGCACCCGCTCCTGCGAGGTGCGGATCCCCTCGACCCGCAGCTTCGCCCACGCTTTCCGGTACCCTTCGCCATGAAACGGTGAGGCTTCGAGCACCCGGCGGATGTGGCCAACCAGGACGTCGTTCGGGGCGGCGCCGACCGGCCCGCGGCACCGTGGGGGGCGCGCCCTCGTCGCGTGACGCCGTGCGTACACGCTGGACCGCGCCCGTCCCCACACGCGGCAGACCCGCTGCACACCATACGCCCGCCGGGTGGAGATCGACTGGGCGTCCTTCATCGCGTCGACCTCCGCCGGGCCAAAGGGACGCCGGCCTCCAGCTGGTCCACCTTCGCGTAGAGCAGCTCGTTCTCCATGAGCAGCTCGCCGACCTTGGCGTGCAGCCGCTGGTGCTCCTCATCCTGGGCATCCGGCGCGCGGCTCTTCAGCCCCGCCTGACCCGCGGCCAGGAACTGGTCACGCCATTGCGAGGCCCGCGCCGCCGTGATCCCCAATTCCCGCGACACCGACTCGAGCTCCTCGCCCCGCAGCAGGCGGAGTACCGTCGCACGTTTACGCCGGGCCGAAAACCGCCCCTTCCGGTCACGCTCGACGGCCGCTCCGGTCGCTCTCCGGGGGGCGCCCGCCGCCGCTGTCGTTTCCTCAACCTGCTTCCTCATCGCGACACTCCTCCTGCGAGAACTCTCTCGCAATCAAGTGTCCAAGAAAACTCTAGGGCGCAGGAGAAGCGGCTACTCGCCATGCAGCTGGCTGCGTCCGAGGCGGCGGCCTCGTGGGGTGGTCTGCTCGCCAAGCTGCAGCAGCGCGGACTGCCGGCGCCGTTGCTGGTCGTCACCGATGGCCATGCGGGACTGAAGAAGGCGCTGGAGACGTGGCCGACCGCCCGCGTGCAGCGATGTACCGCCCACAAGGGACGCAATCTCGCCGACGCCTGTCCCGTGCATGCGCGACCCGAGCTGCGCCGAGACTACCATCGCCTCCTTTAGGCGACGGACGGCCTGGCCGCCCGCGCGGCCTACGACGCCTTCCTGAAGAAGTGGACCCCGTTGTGCCCACCGGTCGCGCGGTCGCTGGAAGAAGCGGGCCTCGAGCTGCTCACGTTCTACACCTTCCCGAAGGCGATGTGGAAGTCGGTGCGCACGACCAACGCGTTAGAGAATCTCAATCGTGCATTTCGCCGACGAACGAAGACCCAGGCGTCCTTCAGCACGGAAGCCGCCGCGCTCACCGTGCTGTTCGGCCTCGTCGCCGTGGGCCAGATCGTCTTCCGTAAGATCGATGGCCATCAGGACCTCGCGGCCTTCCTGAGGCAGGAGCAGTGGTATCAGGCCGCGTAACGCGGTAGAGTCGTCAACCAGTCGGCAGGAGCCTTCCGCCACGACGCTTTTCTACAAGACTCGGGACACATCCCTCCTGATGAAGCGCACCTTTGAAATGGCCCGACGGAAGGCACTGGGAGCCGACGATGTACTAGAAACAATTCTAAAAACCCTCTCGGAGGAGTAGACAAACCCCGACGGTGGCATCTTGGCTGCGGCCTTTGAGTGCTGCGGTCTAGAATTCCTTCCCGATAAGTCCCGTTGTGGGCGGGAACAACCGTACGCCGGAACGGCGCGGGCTTTTGGTGCGCCGTCAGGAGGCTAGCGAAAATGTCTGCCAAGCCAGGTGTCGCGGATAGGGAATACCGGCAGTTCAGTCCGTATCGCGCGGTAGTCCCGCTCTTGGCGGTCATGTTGCTGAACTCCTGCGCGGCGAGCTATGGCCGGTTCAACCCCACTGTGGCGGTGGATGTGCGGCACCCGCCAATCGTGGGCTTCGTCGTCGAGGAGGTCGTATTCGCGCCCCCGGATCCCTCGGCCGCCCCCCCGGACCTCTCGTTCCTGGCCCAATTGGAAGGGTTATTCACTCGGTCGGAACGGCTGGATCCGAATGCGTGCAGAGCCGAACTGGAGCAAGCGCTGGCTCAGATGTTTATCGAAGGCGGTCTCCGCGTCTCGACCTACGGCAACCACGAGGACGCGGACGCAATGATCGGAATCAACGTAACTCGCTGTGTTGTCGAACAGGACCGAGACTACGCCTCGGAAGTGGAGTCCGGGGGCAACGCTCGCCGTCGCGACGTGCGCGAGTACCATGCTCGGACCCGGGTAGACCTTACGGCGCTGTTCGATGTCACCGACTTGTCCAGCGGCCGGGTGGTGGCATCGCGTACGCTCACGTTCGGGCCCGAACTCGTTGATTCGAGCCCCCAGGACTATCCGGACTACCCACCCACCGGTGCTGTGCTCCAGCTAGCGTACGCCCTCGTGGCGGAGGGCGTCGGACCGGTGCTGCTTGACCAAGTGGAAAGGCGAAACCTGATCTTCTTCGACGAGGAGAGATGCGGCTTGAACTTGGCCTACAGAGCCTTGGACGCGGGCAACTACGAACGCGCGCTGGAATTGTCGCTGGCGAACGTGGAGTCCTGCCGGCCCGATCCGGCGGCCGAAATCACCCATGAGGACGTGGCCGCGGCAAACTACAACGTTGGCATACTGTATCGCATCATGGGTGATTATGACTCGGCTAGGGAGAATCTGGAGCGGGCACGCCGAGCGGATCCCGCCAACTCCGTGATCGGCGATGCGATCGACGAGATGCTTTCGGCCGAGGCTGCGGCCGCCAATATCGGCCGTGTTGAGCAGGATGCCGATTGACCGGGCCAGACGACTGGAAGAAGAAGCCGCCGAAAGGGCTGTACAGGTCCTCACGAACGATGACGTTCCGCCGATAGAGGGCATCACATGGTTCGCCGAATACGTCACCGAGGACGACGTGTTAGAGCAGTGGCAGATAATCGTCGCAGGCGATTCAGGCGACCCCGTTCAGGGCACGGTCAACATCTGGTTCAGGGCCAATGGCGAGGTCGACGGCTGGGAACCGGAGCCCATAGCGGGGACTTACAACTACCCCGACGTGAGGTTGTCGTGGTCGGTGGTGTCTTTCTTTGTCACCCTCTCGTGCGAGTTCGCAGGTGTCATGGCCTCGGCAGGGGACGCCATACACGCGACAGTAGTCTGCGTGCCGGATATCGAAAACGCCCGGGAGTTAACCAGACAACTGCGCTTCGATCGTACGTACGGGTAGCCGACGATCAACCCTGAAAATTTAGCCCCTTGCCGAGTGTGGCGGTAGCGCTACTAGCCCGGATTATTCATGAAGGCCCAGAGTCGGCCATCACGCGCGTCTGGCCTTGACCTCGGCCTGACGAGCGGTCTGGCCCGACGTGTTCAGTCAGGCGGTAATCCTCCCGTGACGGGGGCTATCTGCGTGACGGTGTGGTCAATCCGCCTGTCGCGGGATGAGGAGTCTTGGTGATCGGGGTGCTCTAATATCGTCTATCGTCGGGGTACCCTGTCGAGCTTGTATACCTCATCGACAGGATGACCGCGAGCAGACCGGATTGGGTCGGGCTGATGGGACCGGGCCGGCCATGCCGCGGCGGGTGCGGGAGCAGTGCGAGAGGTTCCTCGGGCCTGGGACCTCGTTGTGTCCGTTCAGACCTGTCGGCTCGGCGCTGGTCCGCCCGGGAAGCTGCAGGTCCTTCACGTTGCATGTGAGAACCGGAAGCGGTTGCACGAACGGCCTGGGGGTGGTGTCCGGCACGGTGACGCGCAACGGTTCGTGGACAGGCAGTTGCCTCGCGGTGCATCGACAGGGGCGCTACGCGCGGTACTACGACTTCACGCTGAGCCAAAGGGTTTTGGAGGAAGAAATGATGCGCATTCTAGTCATTTGCATCACTGTTGTGGCGAGTCTCGGCTGTACAGGTACTCCAGCACCGGCACAGGGCGTGGCGGTCGCGCTTGACGAGTCCGGACTGTGGGAGGGCACTTGGCTGACGGTGGACTCCTCGCTTGAGGACAACGTGTACTCCATGCTTTCGATCGAGGAAGCGGACATGCGTTCGTTCACGTACGAGTTGGAGAACCGCTCGGTACCGTACGGCCCCAACGCGGAATGGTCCGGGGGCAGCGCGGTGTTTCGCGACGCGATCGAAGCCGTCGATTCCGAGTCCGGGCGCACGTTTCGGCTTCGGGTAGACCCGGGAGACCGGGGCGAGCGGGTCATCGAGACGGACGGTGAGTCGTTCTTCTTCCAACGCAACAGCGCAGAGGCTTCAGAACAAAGTGCGCAGGCGACTCCATTAGAGGAAGCGGGAGCGTTTCTGGATGGCATGGTCGCATGCCTGACCGAAAACTTCGAGGCCATCGTCGAATCGTCCGCAGACACAGCGCCGGACTTTGAAGAACTGGGCGCACGCTGTGCCCTTGATCAGGACTCCCTCTCCGAATTGGCGAATGCTTTGGTTCAAGACGCGTTGATCACCCACGGCATGTTTGCCGCGCTGCCAATCGCATTCGGCGATGTCGAACTGGAAGCCTCCCTCACAATGCTTGTGGATGCGCTCGCAAGGGCGGCCGATGATGTCAAGACCATGGAGGCCCGCGGTCAGCTGGACCAGGAGTCGGAGCGCGAAGTGCTGGAGGCATTCTACCTCGCAACCGGTGGGCCCGACTGGCAATTCGGTGAGGTCTGGCTCAGCGATTTGCCGCTTTCTGCGTGGAGCGGAGTAAGCACGAACGCCCAGGGTCGGGTGCGGGTGCTGGGGAAAGCCAACGCCGGAGCGAGGGGACCGATTCCCCCCGAACTCGGCCAGTTGAGGAGCCTTGAAGTCCTCATGCTCTCCTTTAACGATTTGAGCGGGCCGATCCCCCCCGAACTCGGCCGGTTGACAAACCTCGACGAGCTGTTGCTGAACAACAACCAGTTGCGCGGACCCATTCCGGTCGAGCTCGGAGACCTCACCGGGTTGACCGAATTGTCAATTGACGGCGATACCGGACTGTGTCTGCCTGCGGAGATACAGGACACGGTGTTCGGCCGACTGGCCATCGGGAACTACGTGCCCCTCTGCACCGCGCTGTCGTCAGATCGGGAAGTGCTGGAGGCTTTGTACTCCACAATTACCGGGTTCTTCCGGCCAAACAACTGGCTCAGCGACGCACCCCTATCGGCGTGGTCGGGAGTGACCGCGAACGAGCAAGGGCGGGTGGAACGGCTGGACATGGCCCCCCACCGGTTGGCCGGTCCGATCCCGCCCGAACTTGGCCAGTTGAACCGCCTCATATCCCTTTACCTCTTTTTCAACGAGTCGAGCGGTCCGATTCCGCCCGAACTCGGTCAGTTGACAAACCTGGTACGCTTGGGGCTGATCGGGATGGAACGGGGCGGGTTGAGCGGTCCGATTCCGCCCGAGTTCGGCCGACTGATCCACCTGCAAGACCTGTCGCTGAACAACAACCAGTTGAGCGGTCCGATTTCGGTCGAGCTCGGAGAACTCACCGGGTTGACCGAATTGTCGATTGACGGCGACACTGGGCTCTGTCTGCCTGCGGAGATACAGGATACGGTGTTCGGCCGACTGGCCATCGACAACAACAACGTGCCCCTCTGCGGGACGCGGGGCGACGGCTTGGGGCTGCGGGGCGGCGGAACCGGGGGCGACGTCTATCGACCGGGCAACGGCGTCGATCCGAAGGTGCCAACCAGATTCGCGGCGGAGTCGAGAGAGGCGCGCAGCCGGTAGGGGTCGGTGTCTTATCCGGCGCTCTCGCAACCGAGCCGCAGGCCGAGTCCCGTGGGTACGTTTCCTCCCCCGACGGCAAAACCGTGCGCGACATCGCCCTGGCGACCGGCCGCCGGGAAAGCACAATCCGCTCGCATGTGAAGCACATGTTCGCCAAGCACGGTCTGTCGCGGCAGGCGGACCTGGTGCGCCTGGTGCTGTCGCTGGCCAGCGCGCCAGAGTTCCGGGACTGACAGCCGCCGGCGCTGACCTCGTCTGCCGTGCCGTAAGTTTCTGAGAAACGGGCAAAAAACCCGCCAAATCTCCCCAATGTTAGGGTCGCCCGCCGGAGACGGCACGCGGCCGAGGCGACGCATCGCGTGGCGGCCGCCGTGTGAACGCGGCGCGCCACATCCCGCCACTGCGGTCATGGGAACAGCAGGTTCTTTCTTACAGGGACGGAGTATCGGTCGGCATGCAACCACACGGACCGTGTGACACAGGTGGTGACGCCGGCAGCCATGAGACCGCGCTCACGCACGCCGCACCCCATCCAGCCCGGGCTGTACCGCAGGCCGCCCGGGTGGACACGGGAGACTCGACACAGGATGCGGGGCCACGGCGGCGAAGGAGCGCAGACCGCGCGGCTGACGATGTCGCGCTCGCGGGGCGGACGAATCGGGTAGACGGTGCCGGCAGGAAACGAAGAGCCGAGAGCCGAACGCACAGGGATTCGTCATGTCCGCCGGGGCGTGTGCGCGTCCGGCCCCTCGCGGCGCGCGCGGCGGCCGGGTTCCTCGTGGTGCTGGCTGCGCTCCTGGCCCTGCCGCTGCAGGCCGAGGCGCAGACCGAGGTCTGGTCGGGCACGCTGACCGTCAGGAATAGCTCCGGGGTGCTCGGCTGCAGCAACGGCGTTGAGAATAATTTCTGCAGCGTCCACCTCAGTGACGATGACTTCACGCATGAGCTTGATCCGGTTTCGTGGACACGTTCCGAAAGGCGGATACGATGTCCAGAATGGGATCAACGAAGGCAGGGAGACGGGCGCGACGACAGTTCAGTGAGGAGTTCAGGATCGGAGCCGTTCGGCTGGTCTTGGATGCGGGCAAGACGGTCGGCGCCGTCGCGCGCGAGTTGGATCTGACGCCATCGGCCCTGGCGCAGTGGGTGAAGCAGGCACGTGCCGATCGGACGAAGGGCAAGACGGGGCTGACGACCGGCGTTGTTGCATGAATACCCGCTGCGGGTGGGGCGGCGTGGCCCGCACTTCTCGGGACCCTCCGCAGGAGCCACACTACGGAGATGAAGTCGAAGGTCCATCCCAGGTACAAGACGAAGTATCGCGTGGCGAACTGGGCGGCCTACAATCAGGCCCTCGTTCGACGCGGCGATGTGACGGTGTGGGTGTCCTCGGAAGCGGTCGCTGCCTGGACGCCCCGCCAGAGCGGCCGGCGGGGTGGGCAGCGGCGCTACTCGGATCTCGCCATCGAGACCACCCTGACCCTGCGGCTCCTCTACCATCTCCCGCTGCGCCAGGCCGAAGGGTTCCTGCACGCCCTGTTCGGGATGATGCGCCTCGACCTCTCCGCCCCCGACTATACAACGCTCTCCCGGCGCAGTCAGCATCTGAGGCGCCGTCTGCGGCCGGTCCCGCCCGGCGAGGGCCTCCATCTCGTGCTCGACAGCACGGGGCTGTCCATCGTCGGGGCAGGTGAGTGGGCGGCCGCGAAACACGGTGGCCGCGGCCGGCGTGGCTGGAAGAAACTCCACCTTGGCGTTGATCAGTCCGGCGTGATCCGTGTCCACACGCTGACCGAGGCAACGGATGATGATGCGACCACCGCCCTCGATCTGCTCACCGCAGTCGAGGGCCCTCTCGTGCGCGTCACCGCTGACGCCGCCTATGACACGGTCGCCGTCTACGAAACGGCGGGGGCGCGGGGTGCGACGGTCGTCATCCCACCGGCCAGGACGGCGAACGTCTCTGGGCACGGCCCGCGGGCGCCCGCGCGGGATCGGACGATCACGTTGGTGAAGGCGCTCGGCCGGCGCCGTTGGAAGAAGGCGTCAGGGTACCATCGTCAGGGCCGGGTGGAGAATGCGTTCTTCCGATACAAATCCATCATCGGAGATGGCCTTCGCGCCCGGAACCCAGCCGGGCAGGGGAGTGAGGTGGTCCTCGGCTGCGAAATCCTCAATCGGATGACCGCCCTCGGCCGACCAGTGTCGTATCGCATCGGCAGGTGAGAATCCTGTCGGTTGGCATCGTGCGGGCCAGTGAGGATTCGTGCAACAACGCCCCACGACCACGCCCCCGGCGGGCGCTGGCAGACCAGCACGTTGCTCGCCGCGTTGCGGGTCACGGGGCTGACCGCACCGGGTGTCTTCGACGGCGCGATCGATGGCGAGAGCTTCCGCGCCTACATCGAACAGATCCTGGTGCCGACCTTGCAGCCCGGCGACATCGTCATCGCCGACAACCTCGGGGCCCACAAGGTCGCCGGCATCCAGCGGGCCCTCCAGGCCCGCCGGGGCCACCCTCTGGTACTTGCCACCCTATAGCCCGGACCTCAATCCCCTTGAGCTCTGCTTCGCGAAGCTCAAGGCCCTCGTTCGCACCGCACGCTGTCGCAGCAGCGAGACGCGCTGGCCGTTCCTCGGTACCTGTGCGTCTCGAATTCCCAATTCTCTCGCTGCATCCAGGCTTGAGGCAACGTTGCGTGGCGCCTGACGTCTGGCCTACGCTGTCTCGCACATGAAGGACCTCCTGCTCACCCTGCTTCACCTGACCGTCATGACCGCGACACTGTGTGGCCCCGGTGGCGTGCGCGCGGTGATTGCGGAGAATCTTCTGCTCAAGCAGCAACTGATCGTCTTGCGCCGTCCTCGCCAGCGGGCGCCACGCCTGACAGCGAGTGATCGGCTGCTGTTCGGATTCGGGTCACTCTTCCTCAGCCCAGGACGAATCCGAAAGGTCGGCATCGGCGTACGCCCCTCGACGCTCCTGGCATTTCATCAGGCGTTGGTGCGTCGCAAGTACCGCCGACTGTTCTCGTCGAGCGAGTGCCCGAAGAAACCAGGACCGAAGGGGCCGAGCGAGGCACTCATCCAGGCCATCGTCGAGCTCACGTCGCGTACTCCTCGGTTCGGCTGTCCACGGAGTGCGCGCATCATCTCGCGAACGTTCGGGGCCAACATCGATAAGAACGTCGTGTACCGCGTGCTGTCGACACACTATCGCCCCACCCCGGGCGGCACCGGGCCCTCGTGGGTGTCGTTCATCGGACACACGACAGACAGCCTGTGGAGCGTGGACCTCTTTCGATGCGAGTCCATCGTGCTCCGGAGCTACTGGGTGCTCGTGGTCATGGACCACTGCACGCGCCGCCTCGTCGGCGTCGGCGTGCACCGCGGTCCAGTCAATGGCGCCGACCTTTGCCGCATGTTCAACGCCGCCATGCATGGTCGGGGCGCCCCGCGCCATCTCAGCACCGATCATGATCCGTTGTTCGAGGCGCACCGTTGGACGGCGAACCTGCGGATTCTAGAGATCGACGAAATCAAGACCGTGCCTCATGTGCCTCGGTCACACCCATTCGTGGAGCGCCTGATCGGCACGACGCGGCGAGAATTTCTCGACCATGTGCTGTTTTGGAATGCCCGTGATCTTGAACGGACACTTGCCGACTTCCAGGCCTACTACAACGAGGTACGCAGCCACGCGTCGTTGAAGGGCCACACGCCATCGACCTTCGCCGGCGGCCAGATGGTGGCCCGTGCCGAACTGAACAATGTCCGTTGGGTTTCTCATTGCCGGGGCTTGGTTCAGCTCCCAGTGGCGGCCTGACAACGAATTCGAGACGGACAGCCTCCCCATCTCGTGCTCGACCGCACGGGTCTGTCCCTCGTCAGGGCAGGTGCGTGGTCGGCTGCGAAACACGGTGGCCGCGGCCGGCGTGGCTGGCGGACGCTCCACCGTGGCGTCGATCAGTCAGGCGTGATCCTCGTCCACCCCGATGCCAGTCCGGTGCCCCCCGTGGCGGTGTGGGCGGCTTTGTGCGGCGGCGCGGCGGGATCGCGGGCCTGCCTGGACCGACCGCGTCGTGCGTCGCTCCTCCGCATCAACGACCGTCACGGGCTCGAGCAGAAAAACCTGCGGTTTTCGGCCCCGGCCGGTGTGCCGCCGTCACACCGGCCGCGCCGGGTCGCTCCCCTCTAAATCGTTCTTCCAGGAAGGGTAGGCTGCCGATGCACCGATGTCTGCCATCCCGCCGGGGTCGGCTCCCATCGGTCTTGGGCTGGAATTGTCATGCGCTGATCAGCGCGTCCAGACGCTCAAGGAGTGCTTCGTAGTCACCCACCCAAGTGAAGACCGCTGCGACTGTCTTGGCCGGCAGCCCCATGCGTTGCGCCAGACCGCGGAGATACCGCTCTTCTTCCGTGCTCATCTCATCGACCAGAGCCAGCGTCACCGCATCGCGGTAGACCAACACTCGCGTGGCCCACGGCAGCGCCGACAGGTCCCGGGGCACTGCGGGGAGGTTGTCGAGATCCACGCCGAAGTGGGCGGCGTACTGGTCGAGGAGGTCTCGCTCGGCCGGATGAAGTCCATCTACGTGTGCGAGTTCAGACAACGTCGCAACGTACAGTGACGGCGACAGGCCGTCGAGCGGATCGCGCAACGGGTCCACGTTCACTCCTGCATAAACGCGTCGAGATCGCTGGTTGTACGAAGAACGCGATCTTCGGGTACACCGAGGGTACGTGCAATTCGGATGCTGGCCTTCAGCCGAAGTGCGGTGTTCGTCTCCGGATCGAAGGCGGTTTCAGCCAAGCGCTCCAGGTTTCCGAACCAAGCGTCCAGCCGTTGCACGAGGGCACGGCACTCCTCGTCGAGCTGCTCAATGGCGTCACGCTCGTACTCGGCAAGCCTTGCGGCCAATGCGGCTGCCGACTCTCCGAGACCGTCCTTGAGAGCCGACGCGACGAGTTTCCCGGTGAGGCTCCCGAGCAAAGCGCCGAGCATCGGGACCGGCACCAACGTCTGACCGGCCCCGACCGCGAGTCCCACGACGGCGGCATCCATGGCGACGATATGCGACATCTCGACGAACTGATCGCCATCTATCGTTCCAGCATGATAGTCCCGCAAGAGCGCTCCGACGCCCATCAGGGCGCTGACCAGTGAGCCGGCAAACGGCGCCGCCAACGCCGTTGAGTTGGTCAGGACATAAACGGTGCTTCCGGCGACTGCGCCGCCGCCGGCACCCTGCGCCGCCACGACGCCGACGTCTTGCCAGTCCTGGATCGAGAATTCTCCCCGGAAAGGATTCCTGCCCTCGCGGCACTTCACCCAGATCGCCTGCGCCAAGCCGACGCCGCCGCCAGCCGTAGCGCCGAATGCGGCGGCGGTGCCCAATCCGGCCAGGGATGGGCCGTGTTCGGCCCGCGCCGCCTGCCGCAGATTCTCGTTTTCCCGAGCGAGTCTGTCCTCACGGTCCTGAAGCGTGTCGTGAACCCGGCCCCGTTGAACTTCGCGATAACTAGCGTCGCCAGGCTCGATCAGGTCGTTGGCTGAGCGCCCCGTCGTCCGTTCAAGATCGTCGGCTCGACGTTGGATCGCGGCGACGCGCCGGTCGGACACGCCCTTGATCCTGCCAGTCTGACGCAACTCCTCCAACCGCTGGTGCTGGTCACGGGGAATGTGGTAACGACCGTGCTCGCCGGCGAAGTCCGGGTACTTCTCTGCATGGGACGCAACACCATCCAGCGTATTGCGCAGACCGTTGTAGTACTTGGACTGAATGTCCACATCGTCCACCCGGTAATCCACCGGATCGGTGCGCGGAACCCCGTCAAATGTCGCCGCCGGAGCCCGGCCGTAGAGCACATCCCTCGCCCGGCTTACCCCCACGTGGACCTGCTCGGCGATCTCGCCGTGCTTGGTATCTGTGCGGCCGAGGATGTTCCCGGGTGATCCCATGAAATCCCAGACGACGTGCAATTCCCGCATCGCGTCGAGAAACGCCCGATCCTGACCCCGTAGCGCGGCAGCGAGTTCGCCAGCTCGATGCGCGGCGTCCAGGGTGACCCATGCGGCGGCGACCTGCGCGGAGACATGCGCCTCGCTCCGATCGGCAGGAGACCGCTTCACAACGCGACTTCCTTCCGGATCAGTTCGCTGAGCGAGCGAATGTGATTGATGAGGGCAGCGAGATGTTCTTTTTGCCCCGGATTGAACTGCCGATAGTCGCACGGCGCGTAATCGCAGAGCCAGCCGAGTGAAGCCAGCGTGCCCTCCGTGTGCGTCCGCGTGCTTGCTCCGAGCCCCTCGATCTCCCGGTGGGCCGTCCGCAACGAACGAATCTCGCCTTCAACCCGGACACGCTCCTGTACGGCTTTCTCCGCGAGGACACCGTTGCGGTAGTGGAGATAAGTGCCCGAGCCCACGAGCGCGAGACCGCCGACAGTCCAGCCCACCGGACCGGCCAAGGCCAGGAGCGCGTTGCCGGCCGCCATGCCGCCGCCGCCGGCTGCGAGTGCGCCTCCGCCGAGCCAAGCGAGGGCGGCATGCGCGGCCGCGGCACCGGATAAGGCGGAGATGGCCGTTCCCGTCGACGCCGTACCGAATGTCGTTGCCACCGCCAAGGCAGCGGACGGACCGAGGGCAGCCAAGCCTATCCCGGCCGTCGCCCCGGCCAAGCCAACGCCACTCCCAATCTTCTCGGACTTGGCGGCTTCCGTCTTGAGGCGCTGCACGGTGCCATCGAACCGATCGATCTCGATGCGAAACGCGCGAACCGACTTGTCGAACTCCTTGGGCGTATTCGCCAATCCGTTCACGTACTCCTCGACCGGCTCGATCACCTCGTCGACAACCCGCTGCCGCTGTTCGAACAGTTTCACGCTAGTCTGCTCGACCTGCTTGCGAAGGGTCTCGTGTTCCTTGAGCGACTCCCGGAGCTTCTCGACCGCCGCGCAACGCGCGGACACATTGAACACGCGCCCGCTGGCCTGTCCGACTGCCTCGCGAATCGTCTCTGGGTCAGGGAGCGATCGACGGAGCTTTTGGACCCTCTCGCCGCCGCCGAGCGTGGTCGAACCGGACATAGGAACGGGGCTCTCGATATCAGCCGAGTCGCCGGACCGCCGCGACAACGAGTCCGCCGATGGCAACCATGCGCCATGTGAGATGGCCGCAGGGCGTTGCAATTTCGGCGCGGAGCATGTCGGGCGTGCCCAGTGGATTGAACGGACGGGTGGCCTCGGTGATCGCTTCACCGTTCAACAGTGCACGCCCACGCCACCCGCCAGGGCCTCATATCTCGAATACCTCACACTCTCGACTGCCACTGCGTGTCGTGCGTACACTCGAGGAAGACGTCGAGGCACGGCAAACCGCGAACAGTGGCCAGGTCGAAGAACGCACTTCCGGGTAACGCCCAACGAACGCCTCAATCGGCCCGTGGCGGCTAGCGTTGCTGTGCCTTCTTGCGCCGGGCCCAGTATTTCTTCATCCGGATGCTGGCTGCCTTCTTGGCGGCGTCCGACATCTTCCGCCGCGTACGACCTGGCGTCGTCGCAGCGGCTGCCGGTGGGCGCGGACCCAGCTCCTGAAAGGTCTCGAAGATGTCGACCCGCTCTCGATCGAGTTCAGCTAAACGCGCCTGAGCACCGATGAGAGCATAGGAACGAACCAGATCTCGCTTGAGCATACGGCATCGTAACAGAGAGTAGGATGTCGGCCTTTGTCGCCCCCGTGTCATCCGGGGATGACCCGGCCTGCCCCGCAGGTGCATGGTGCCCCGCTCGGGCACGCTGGCGCGGATCAGGGTGCGGGCGGCGGGGCAGCCTTCTGGCGTCCTACGGCGTGCGGCTCGGCGGCGGCACGGCGCTCGAGCTACTGTACGGCTACACGTACATCGGCGACGTGCTCACCCGCATCGGGCGACGGCACACGCGCTCGACGTCTGCAAGACAGAGCATCAGACACGGGAGCGCCTCGGCAATCGGTTGTGAGATGGGGAGAATCCGCCCCACCAACGTCTGTGAGCGACCGGGCGAGAGCCGGATGACGCCGCCAGCCTCGTCGATCTCGTCCCAGGTGAGGCCGAGGATCTCGTGCTTGCGCCAGCCGGAGTAGTAGGCGAGGTCGAGGATGTCCTGCCACGGGGCATTGTCAACTTGTTGAGGGCAGCGCGCTCTTGCCCCGTGACATCGAGGCCCCCGATCGTTCTCAACAGGCGCACGTCACCGCATCCCATTCAACGAACGCGCGGGTGCGGAGCAGACGGTAGTGAACCGATCGCAGGAGGTGTCGACCGACGCGGAACAGATTCTGCACGATACCGTGAACCGACGCGAAGCGCTGGAGCTGAGCGGTCGACTTGAAACGCCGCATCTGGCGCTCACGCTGGCGGGTCGGTTGGTGGGAGACCTCCGCGCGGTTGTTCGCGTACTGATCGGTGCAGTGAAGCACCGATGGCATCACCGTGCGACAGGGGCGTTGGTGCGCTGATTCAGCGCGGTGGGCGAGCAGTGGCCGGCATGTTGACCATCGCGACCGCAGGCGGGTCATGATCTCGATGTGAAGTCGAGAGTGCATCCGAAGTACAAGACAAAGTATCGCGTCGGGAACTGGGCCGAGTACGACCGAGCCCTCGTGCGGCGAGGCGACGTCACCCTCTGGCTCACGCCCGATGCGATCGCCACGTGGGCAGTGGCTGGCGTCGGCAGGCGGAGCGGGCAACTCCAGTATTCCGATCTCGCCATCGAAACCGCCCTGACGCTCAGTCTCATCTTCCACTTACCGTTGCGTCAGACCGAGGGCTTCTTGACATCGATCTTCGGGATGCTGGGCGTCGATCTCACGGCACCCGATCACACCACGCTCTCGCGACGCGGTCAGCATCTCGCCCTCGCGCTTAGGCGCGCCCGCCCGGGCACCAGCCTGCACCTCATCGTTGACAGCACCGGACTGTCCATCGTCGGCGAAGGTGAGTGGGCCGCGGCGCAACATGGGGGCCGAGGGCGACGCGGCTGGAGGAAGCTCCATCTCGGCGTGGACGGGTCCCGTGTGATCGTGGCCTGCGCGCTGACTGAGCCGACGGCCGATGACGCGATTACGGGGATCCGTCTGGTCGACGAGGTGGATGGACACCTCACCAGAGTGACGGCGGATCCGGCCTACGACACGCTCGCGTTCTATGGTGCGGCCGGTGCGCGAGGGGCGAGGGTCGTGGTGCCGCCGACCAAGACCGCGTCGTTGTCTCGACGGGGCGCCCGATCAGGTGCCCGCGATCGGACGATCCGGAGGGTGAAGGCGCTCGGACGGCGACGGTGGAAGAAGGCGTCTGGTTACCATCAGCAAGCGCGCGTGGAGAATGCGTTCTTCCGGTACAAGTCGATCGTCGGCGACTGTCTTCGGGCACGCAGTTCATCGGGGCAACGGCGTGAGGCCGTGCTCGCGTGTCACGTTCTGAACCGGATGACCGAGCTTGGCAGACCCGTCTCGTACCGCATCGGTAGGTGACGGGCTCGACGGTTTGAAGCGCGTAGGCCTGCCCGCATCCGCGCACCAACGCCGCGTCATGCCACCGCGTGCCCGCGTTCCTCATCCAGGTAGGCGGCCCAGTCGTCCATCAGACGGCGCCGCCGCTCGAAGAGATCACTGCGGGCGTAGGCCGCCTCGGTGGGGTTTTGTACCGTATGGGCGAGTGCGGCCTCGACCACTTCGCGGGGTGCGTTCGTCCGTTCCGCAGCCCAGTCCCGGAAGCTCGACCGGAACCCATGCGGCACGGCGGCGATGCCGAGTTCCTTGGTCAATCTCGGGAGCGTCACGGCGGAGAGTGGCTTTCCGCGCCGGCTGCGGAACACGAGCCCGGTGCCATCGCTCAGTCTCTGTACGTCGTGCAGAATCGCGAGCGCCCGCCCCGAGAGCGGGACGCGGTGCTCCCGCTTCGCCTTCATGCGCGCGGCGGGGATGGCCCAGACGCCCGCGTCCAGGTCGATTTCGTCCCACGTCGCCAGGCGCACTTCGCCGGATCGCGCCGCCGTCAGCACCAGGAACTCGAACGCCCGCTTGATGGTGACCGCGGCCGGGGAGGCTCGCACGGTCGCGAGGGCGGCTGCCACCGCGCCGTGGGGCAGCGCCCGCATGTGCTGGACGACGGTCTGCTGCCGCCCGAGGGCCTGCCCGAGGGCGTCGCCCGCCGGGTTGTCCGGCCGGTAGCCCATGGCGATCGCCCACTTCATCACGGCACTGATCCGCAGGCGCACCCGCTGTGCGGTCTGAGCCTTCTCGTGCCAGATCGGGGTGAGGATGGCCAACACGTCGGCCGTGGTCACCGCGGACACGGGCAGCGCCCCGATGCGCGGGAACGCATAGGCGCGCAGACTGCGCGTCCAGTCCTGCGCGTACTTGGCATTGCGCCAGCCGGGGCGCTGCTGCGCCAGCACCTCGGCGGCGGCCTCCTCGACCGTGGGCAGGCCCTGGCCGTGGCGCTTCTCGGCCAGCGGGTCTCCGCCCCGTCCTGGCTACTTCGTTCATCCGCGACGGATGCGGCCTGCCTACGCCGCCCTTCGGTAGTCGTGGTGGAGCCCGCCCAACACCGGGAAGGCCACGATGCGCCTGCAGGGCTCTACGCGGCCAGGCCGCTGCCGCTGGTTCGGGATCCGCTGCCCGATCCCCTGGTGCGGTCGCCCCCCGTTGAAGTGTCCCACCCATTCGGCGAGCACGCGGCGTAGGTGGTCCTCCCCAAGGAGCAGGACATGATCCAGGCACTCGCGGCGGAGGCCGCCGAGGAAGCGCTCGCAGATCGCGTTCAGGTTGGGCGACCTGGGTGGGATCGGGACCACGTCAATATCCGCGCTTGTGGCGGCCGCGGCGAAGTCGCGGCCGAACTTGCCATCGTTGTCCCGGATCAAGAACCGCGGTGCGCTGTCGTACGGCGTAGCCTCTCGGAGCTGCTGAGCGACCCACGCATCGGTAGGGGAGCGGGTGACGTTGACGTGGACGACCTCGCGGGTCCCGTGGGCGACGATAAAGAACGCGTAGATCGGGCGGAACCAGGCGTCGTAGAGCTGCAGGACATCGCAGGCCCAGATGTCGTGCGTGTGGTTCCGGAGGAAGGTCCCCCAGGTCTGGCCGTGCTGCCCGCGAGGACGGACGGACCGCATGTACTGTTGGACCGTCCGCTTGCTCACGCGGATGCCGAGCTTGAGCAGTTCGCCGCGGATCCGTTCGGCGCCCCACAGCCCGTTGGCAGTGGCCATGGCCTGGATCAGGTCGATGAGCTCCACGCGCAACCGCCCCCGTGCCCCCCTCCGCCTGGACTTATGGTGCCAGAGCAGGGTGAACAGGTCACGATGCCAGCGGAGGAGGGTGTCGGGCTTGACCACATGGAGGGCATCGCGCCACGCGGTGTGCAGCCGGGCCAGGAACACCAGGATAAGCCGGTCCTCAGCGTGGAGGCGTGGGCGCGATGGCGCCGCGCGTCGGAGTACGAGGATCTGCTGGCGGAGGAGCGCGTTCTCGGCGACAAGCGCCGAGCGGGGCCGGACGGCGTCGATGCTGACCGCGCACACCAGCGCTGCCCCAGTGCGGACGGGCCGCAGCATGTGCGTGATGGTCCGGCCACATTCGTGGACGCGTCGACGGACGGCCGTCTTGACGGCCCGGGTCAACCGGTTCAGCACGCTGGTCTCCTCTCGCACAGGGTGCTGGGCTCCAGGGGGCGGGGCACACGGTTCAGTCAGCAGAGACTGACAGCCCTGAGGCGGAAGCCCTTATTGTGCGGGTGGACGGGGCAAGTAGCCAGTACGGGTTCCGGCTCCCGCGACATGAAGATCGAGCGATAGATCGAATTCTTACGAATTCGCCACCCACAGGTCGCCCGCGCGGGATCGAACGATCACGTTGGTGAAGACGCTCGGCCGACGCCAGTGGAAGAAGGCGTCAGGGTACCATCGTCAGGGCCGGGTGGAGAATGCGTTCTTCCGATACAAATCCATCATCGGAGATGGCCTTCGCGCCCGGAGCCCAGCCGGGCAGGGGAGTGAGGTGGTCCTCGGCTGCGAAATCCTCAATCGGATGACCGCCCTCGGCCGACCAGTGTCGTATCGCATCGGCAGGTGAGAATCCTGTCGGTTGGCATCGTGCGGACCAGTGAGGATTCGTGCAACAACGCCCCAGCCGACCATTGATTACGTCGCCCGCCGCACCGCCCAGGGGCTGTCGAAGAAAGACATTATCCGTTGCCTGAAGCGATTCGTCGCTCGAGAGATCTACAACGCCCTTATCGAGGATCACCGGTTGCGCGCAGCACACCTCGAGGCCGCCTAACGCGCCGCCGCGGCAGTCTTGACATATAGGGACGTCAACGCCGTGGCCGAAAGCTTCTGCTCGACGGTCAAGAGCGAGCTCGGCGAGCACTTCGACAGCCACGGCGACGCGAAGATGGAGTTGTTTGATTACATCGAGGTGTTCTATAACCAGCGACGTCGCCACTCGACGCTCGGCCGCATCAGTCCGGCGGCCTTCGAACGGCGAGCACAGGTGGCTCAAGTAGCATAACTAAACCGTCCACCAAACCGGATCAAGCTCAACAACCATACACTCCTGGCTACGGGAGTTGGCATTACTTGAAGAAGCCTTGGATTCGTCGGCCTGAGGGGGGATCCGTTTGCGCTGTCTAAATCCGCTGGATCAATCACCCTCCCTGGTTACCTCGTTCGGGGAATCACCCTCCCTAATTACCCGGTTCGGGGGAAATTTTGGCAACTGAACCTTGATCTCAGCCGGCGTTGGTTTAGTAACCGGTGGCGGCGGCGTATCGCTGTCTTTACTCGGCATTTCACCCCACCTGATCTACAACGTAGAATATACTCGCAATAGCGGCTAAAGTCAGCCCCACGAACATCACGACCCGCGTCCGGTACAGATAGACGTTGCTGCGCACGTCGTTTTCTCTTGTGTTGTGGTCAGCGGCTTCAATGATTTTCGTTTGCAGCTCGTCCTGAAATAAATCGTCCGCCATTTGGAACAGTTGTTCATCGCTCAGCGATGAGGCGCCGGACGTTCTCAGATATGTCTCCTTGTAGAGTCCCCGCCACGTCTCGCGGGTCTTCTGGAGTTCGCTCAACGGCGCTAGATACGAAATCTTTTGCCAATGGTAAGCAAAGCTGATGCAGACCGCACAGAGCAAAAAGGCGACGGCAGACGAGACTAGAAAGAGCAGGAAAAACCACGTCAGGTAGCCACCCGTGTACGAGAAGGACTGTGCCATGGCTACCATCACGGTGCCAAGAGTAATCAAGATGCCGACCGGCAGCGTGAGCGCGGCTGTGATCTGATCTTTCCGCTTCAGCTCGTAGTCGTAGCGGTCCTTTAGGAAATCAAAGTCGAACTTCATTTTTTTGTGGGAAGCGCTAGACGCCGCACCTTCCCATTCTAAGCTAAAGTCAAGAGTGACTTACGGCCATCCGGCCGCGTGGCGAAAGTCCGCTAAGTAGTTTCGAGGCCTGAGCAAAAAGTACCCGTCCTGGCTACTTCGTTCATCCGCGACGGATGCGGCCTGCCTACGCCGCCCTTCGGTAGTCGTGGTGGAGCCCGCCCAACACCGGGAAGGCCACGATGCGCCTGCAGGGCTCTACGCGGCCAGGCCGCTGCCGCTGGTTCGGGATCCGCTGCCCGATCCCCTGGTGCGGTCGCCCCCCGTTGAAGTGTCCCACCCATTCGGCGAGCACGCGGCGTAGGTGGTCCTCCCCAAGGAGCAGGACATGATCCAGGCACTCGCGGCGGAGGCCGCCGAGGAAGCGCTCGCAGATCGCGTTCAGGTTGGGCGACCTGGGTGGGATCGGGACCACGTCAATATCCGCGCTTGTGGCGGCCGCGGCGAAGTCGCGGCCGAACTTGCCATCGTTGTCCCGGATCAAGAACCGCGGTGCGCTGTCGTACGGCGTAGCCTCTCGGAGCTGCTGAGCGACCCACGCATCGGTAGGGGAGCGGGTGACGTTGACGTGGACGACCTCGCGGGTCCCGTGGGCGACGATAAAGAACGCGTAGATCGGGCGGAACCAGGCGTCGTAGAGCTGCAGGACATCGCAGGCCCAGATGTCGTGCGTGTGGTTCCGGAGGAAGGTCCCCCAGGTCTGGCCGTGCTGCCCGCGAGGACGGACGGACCGCATGTACTGTTGGACCGTCTGCTTGCTCACGCGGATGCCGAGCTTGAGCAGTTCGCCGCGGATCCGTTCGGCGCCCCACAGCCCGTTGGCAGTGGCCATGGCCTGGATCAGGTCGATGAGCTCCACGCGCAACCGCCCCCGTGCCCCCCTCCGCCTGGACTTATGGTGCCAGAGCAGGGTGAACAGGTCGCGATGCCAGCGGAGGAGGGTGTCGGGCTTGACCACATGGAGGGCATCGCGCCACGCGGTGTTCAGCCGGGCCAGGAACACCAGGATAAGCCGGTCCTCAGCGTGGAGGCGTGGGCGCGATGGCGCCGCGCGTCGGAGTACGAGGATCTGCTGGCGGAGGAGCGCGTTCTCGGCGACAAGCGCCGAGCGGGGCCGGACGGCGTCGATGCTGACCGCGCACACCAGCGCTGCCCCAGTGCGGACGGGCCGCAGCATGTGCGTGATGGTCCGGCCACATTCGTGGACGCGTCGACGGACGGCCGTCTTGACGGCCCGGGTCAACCGGTTCAGCACGCTGGTCTCCTCTCGCACAGGGTGCTGGGCTCCAGGGGGCGGGGCACACGGTTCAGTCAGCAGAGACTGACAGCCCTGAGGCGGAAGCCCTTATTGTGCGGGTGGACGGGGCAAGTAGCCAGCACGGCGGACACGCACGCCGTCACCGCTGTTCTGGCAACGACTCGCCGCGCTCTTCGCGCCAGCGGTCAGCCCCTCGGGGCGCCTTTCGCAAGACCGAACGGATCTGGTAAACCTTCGACAATGCGGACGGTTTCCACGCTGACATGGACGATCCGGCGAATCGTCGCGATCAGATCCCGAGGATCGTCGAACCATCCGTTGGGATCGTTGACGATGCCACTCTCCTTATCCTGAGCAATCTTGTAGCGGTCGATGCACCATGCAAGCGGCGTCCGCCCGTTGACTGAATATTGGTGCGCCTCGACCGGAATACCGCCGAGGGTGATGTGGTCGTTGACAACGAGAACGGTCCTGTCGTCATCGGCGTACCGCATCGCCCGCTTGCTCATGCGGTAGTGTTCCGGCCGCGGATCCCCTGGCTGCGAATACGCGAGGTCCAGCGGAAACTCCTGGCAGGTCTCGTAGCCCAGATGGAGGGCCGCGAGTGCGCGGCCGGCGTCAGCGAAGGCGTGAAAATCCGTCGCGAACGGGATGCGTGGCAGTGCCTTGGCCAGATCGTCGGCCCAGTGTTCCCGGTAGCCGGGTGCGTGCAGCACGCCGTAGATGTAATCGAAGATCGTGTCCTTGGTAATCGTGCGATCATTGTAATGCGCCCTAAACGTGCCCAGTGCCTCATCCGTGATGTTGTCGGTACGCTCCAGGCTGCGATCGATCCCCGGGAGTTCGCCTTGCGCGGTCGGCTGTTGTGCATATCGGTAGCGCGGGAAGCATTGGCCAAACGCGACAAAGTGAAGATCCGGCATCGTATCGACGACGAGTGCGGAGAACGGTTTGGTCGATCCGACGCCCGGAACGCAGATCGCCCGGTTGTCGCTGTCGGCTTCCGGGAAAATGCTGTCCATCTGGTACTTGTTGTTGACGAGGACGTAATCGACGTAGCAGTGCTGCTTGACGAATGGCCGATACTGGGTTGTCCATAAGTTGTCTGCCGAATACGAAACCTCTTTCCGTCGCCGCAAATTGTTCTTTAACTCACGATCCCACCGAACATGTAAGGCGTGACGACTTATGATTTCGTCTAGGTCGAGAGCTTCGGTCCCGCCTGCCTTCAATTCCCGCAGCGCGCCCAGATAGTCGCCCACCATCGCGCGGGCGTTCGCCGCGCAGGCTTCACGAGAGAAGTTGTAGATGTAGGTGTCGCGGCTGGTCGCCAAGCCTCTTGAATACAACTTGAAGATCGTCTCCTCCTCTTTCCCAGCTTTCGCCGCCTTCGACGCCATCGGGTAGAGCGCCTGAAACGCCTCGTCGCGCTGGCCAATCCAATCGTGGTGCCTGTCGGGCACGATCGCGCGCCAGTCGTCAATGCCGGCAATCGACCCGGCCTCGCGCAGGAGCGCCAACTTGTCCTCCCGCTTCAGATAGTCCCGATGTCGCGGTAGAGGATGCGACATCCCTCATGCCCGGCATTCGGATTGCGCACCAGGATCGTGATCGCCACCGGCGCGCGGGAGCCCTGGCCGAACACCTTGCCGCCCTCCCGCCGGGATCGCTCGCCTTGGGTACGCTGGTTCCCCCGTAGATTCAATACGTAGATGCTGGTGAACTCCTCCGCCAAGCAGGCGCGTACGCCGGAATCCACGTTGCCGTCGATCCACGAGCCGTTGGTGACGACGGCGACGACGCCCTGCGCGCCGATCCGGTCGGACGCCCAGCGGATCGCCATCTTGTAGGTGTCGTAGAGGCTGTTCTTCAGTGTCGCCGTGGAACGGGCGGCGTAGGTGTCGGCAATGCGTCGCTCGATTTCCGGATAGTCCACATTCGGGTTGTCATCCGCTGAACTCCGCTGTCCCGCCGACCACGGAGGATTGCCGACGATGACCTGGATCGGCAGCTTCTGTTGGCGCTCGGCACGCTCGCTGTTATCCGGTAGCCAGGTCTTCGGGAAGCCCACCCTGTCGGTGTGCAGGTTGAACGTATCGGTCAGGACGATGCCGCCGAATGGCTCATAGGCGCTCTCGGACCCGCGCCGGCCATGGAACGCCTCCTCAATGTGAATCGCCGCGATGTAGTAGGCCAGCAGCACGATCTCGTTGGCGTGTAGCTCGTTACGGTATTTCCTGACGAGATCGGCCTCCCGGATCAGCGCCGATTGCAGCAGCCGCACGAGAAAGATGCCGGTACCGGTGAACGGATCGAGGACGTGTACGTCCTCGTCGCTCAGGCGACGGCCGAATTCCTGGCGCAGCACCTGATCGGCGCTCGCAAGAATAAAATCCACGATCTCTACGGGTGTGTAGACGATGCCGAGCCGGTCCGCATCCTTCTTCATCGCGGTGGCGAAGAACTTCTCGTAGAGCTCCATCAGTACGCGCTGGCGGGCGTCGCTGTTGTCGAGCCCGCGCGCCCGCAGCCGCACGCTTTCGTAGAAGCGCTCCAGATCGCGTGTCTCGTTTTCCAGGCCAAACTCCCCGAAATCCTTCCGCAGGGCATCGAGCGCATGGGCCACCGGATTGCCTCCCGCGAAATCGTACTGCTCGAAGAGGGCCTCGAAGACCGGCCGCGTCAGGATGTGCTGCGCCATCATGTCGATGGCGTTGTCGCGGGTGAGCGACGCGTTGATCGAGACGGTGAGTTCTTCGTGGAATGCCTCGAACCATTCGCGGAGGGCGTTGTTGTCCGGGTTGTCGAGCAGTCCTTCGATCCGGTGCACGAGACGCGCGAAAATGTCGGCAACATCCCGGGCCCAGGTTTCCCAATACTTCCGGTCGCCGCACTTCTCGACAATCTTCGCGAAGATCGCGCCGGGCGGCAGGTCGAGGGGTGGGAAGGGCAGTGCCGGCACACCCGGAATGTCGTCTCCGTCGATCCCGTCACCGCTGAAGATGATCCGATCCGTCGGTGTCTTGTTCAGGTCGATCTGGTTGATCTCGGCGTCGAACCGGTCATCGTGTGAGCGCAACGCGCGCAGCACACTCCAGACGACGGCGAACCGCTCGTTGTCGTCGAGCGCCGCCGCCGGATCGACGCCCGCCGGCACGGCGACGGGCAGCACGATGTAGCCGTACGCCTTGCCCGGCGCTTTCCGCATCGCACGGCCCACGGCCTGCACGATATCGACCTGGCTGTTGCGCGGGCTCATGAACAGCACCGCGTCGAGCGCGGGCACGTCGATGCCTTCGGACAGGCATCGCGCATTCGAGAGGATGCGACAGGTTCCCTCGGCCTGGCCCTTCAGCCATTCGATCCGGGCCTTGCGGTCCAGGGCGTGATGCTGCCCATCGACATGGCGCGTCTCGCAGCGGAAGGCGGCCGGGCGCGTCTCTTCCGGCAGCAACTCGACGGCCTGGCCGACGATTCCGTCCCAATGCGTCTCCAGAAGCTTCGAGGCCTTGATGGTGTTGGTGAACGCAATCGCGCGGCCCAGGGGCCGAACCGGTCCATCGCCGGGGCCCTTGTTCTCTGGGTTCTGCAACGCGCGCCAGCAGCCGACGATCTTGGCCGCGTCGGTGAGATTGATCTCGCCGCCGCTGGACGCAAGGTGCCCCTGCAACGCAGCATTCACATGCTGCTCGGACATGGCGAGGACCACGACCTTGTAGTCGGACAGTAAATCCTGCTCGACCGACCGCGAGAACGGCAGGCGATGCAACTCCGGCCCGTATGTCGCCGGGTCGTCCATGGAGAACACCTCGACCTGGTGGCTGGCCGCCTTCGCCCGTGCCCCTTCTGTATAGAGGCGCGGCGTGGCGGTCATATAGAGCCGTCTGGCCGCGCGGATCCGCTGCGCGTCATGCACCAGCACGAATGGCGAGGTGTTGTCGCCGGGACGCTCGATGCCCGTCGTTCTGTGTGCCTCGTCGCACAACACGAGATCGAATGGCGGCGCGCCGTCATCCTGCGCGCGTTCGACGAGGCCGAGCGAGTGGTAGGTGCAGAAGACCACCGTCATCGCATCCGGCGGCGCGTCCCGCAGCGCCCGGAAAATGGCCGCTGGGTCGGTCGTGACCGGGATCTCCAGTTCCTGCAGCGAGGCGTCCTCGTCGTGCTGCCCGGCGCGCGTATCGGAGCAGATCCCGATATAGCGGTGCGGGACCGCCCGCTGTTCCGCCCATTCCCGCATCGACTGCTGAAACAGCGATATTGACGGCACCAGATAGAGGCGTTGTTGCATGAAGACCCTGTGGGGGTGGGGCGGTTTGGCCCGCACTTCTCGTGACCCTCCGCAGGATCCACACTACAGGGATGAAGTCGAAGGTTCATCCCACGTATAAGACGAAGTATCGCGTTGCGAACTGGCCGGCCTACAATCAGGCCCTCGTTCGCCGCGGCGATGTGACGGTGTGGTTGTCCTCGGAGGCGATCGCTGCCTGGACACCCCGCCGGAGCGGCCGGCGGGGCGGGCAGCGGCGGTACTCGGATCTCGCCATCGAGACCGCCCTGACCCTGCGGCTGCTCTACCATCTCCCGCTGCGCCAAGCCGAAGGGTTCCTGCACGCCCTGTTCGGGATGATGCGCCTCAACCTCTCCGCCCCCGACTATACGACGCTCTCCCGGCGCAGTCAGCATCTGAGGCGCCGTCTGCGACCGGTCCCGCCCGGCGAGGGCATCCATCTGGTGCTTGACAGCACGGGGCTGTCCATCGTCGGGGAGGGTGAGTGGGCGGCCGCGAAACACGGTGGCCGCGGCCGGCGTGGCTGGCGGAAGCTCCACCTTGGCGTCGATCAGTCCGGCGGGATCCGTGTCCACACGTTGACCGAGGAGACGGGTGATGATGCGACCACCGCCCTCGATCTGCTCACCGCAGTCGAGGGCCCTCTCGTGCGCGTCACCGCTGACGCCGCCTATGACACGGTCGCCGTCTACGAAACGGCGGGGGCGCGGGGTGCGGCGGTGGTCATCCCACCGGCGAAGACGGCGAACATCTCTGGGCACGGCCCGCGGTCGCCCGCGCGGGATCGGACGATCTCGTGGGTGAAGACGCTCGGCCGGCGCCAGTGGAAGAAGGCGTCAGGGTACCATCGTCAGAGCCGGGTGGAGAATGTGTTCTTCCGCTACAAGTCCATCATCGGAGATGGCCTTCGTGCCCGGAGCCCAGCCGGGCAGGGGAGTGAGGTCGTCCTCGGCTGTGAGATCCTCAATCGGATGACCGCCCTCGGCCGACCAGTGTCATATCGCATCGGCAGGTGAGGATCCCGTCGGTGGGTATCGTGCGGGCCAGTCACGATTCGTGCAACAACGCCCCGGTGCGCCAGGGCGTCCGAGATCACTTCGGGACGATGGCCGCCGGCGTGGCGAGCGGGCTCACGATGCGCCACGACCACGGCAGTCAGTACATGAGCAACGACTTTCACGCCGAGCTCCGGTTCCTCGGCATCGTGTCATCACCGGCCTTCGTCCGCCAGCCCGAGGGGAACGGCTGCATCGAACGGTTCTTCCGCACCCTCAAGGAACAGCTGCTGTGGGTGCGCCACTTTACGGATGTCGAGGACTTGCAGCAGGCGCTGCGCACCTTCAAGGAGACCTATAACCAGCAGTGGTTGATCGAGCGACTCGGCTTCCGCGCACCCGCCGTCGTCCGTCGCGCGTTTGCGCTCACCACGGCCGCGTGAATACACTCACCCGGCTGTCCAAGAAATCCGTGGCGGTACAAATTCTGTAAATAATCATCTGCCTCCTCGACTTCGCGGATGTAATAATTGCGGACCACAATGGGACGGCGTGCCGAACGTCTTTTCGTCGCCGATCGCCGCGGGAGACCGCGTCTACTTCACAGGGCGCGAAGGCACGACGATCGTGCTGAAGACCGGCCCGACCTACGAGGTACTCGCGACGAACACACTGGACGACGACTTTGATGCGTCGCCGGCGCTGGCGGACAACGTCATGTATCTGCGCGGGCGCAAGCACCTATACGCGCTCGCCGAACCCTAGCAGCCCGTATATGGACTCCTGCCGGTGGTCAAGCGAGTGGGTCGTGACGGTCGGTCCTTCGCGTCGATTGCGGTCGTATATCCGTATATGGACTCCTGCCCTGTTGCAAGAGAGACGCTGGTGCGATGTGAGTTCGGAAAAGCAGGAACCGTGGTGACTCAGCAGAAAAAACTGGCGATTCTCGTCGGCGGGGGGCCGGCGCCAGGGATCAACAGCGTCATCTCCGCGGCGACGATCCGCAGCCAGCTCGAAGGCGTGGAGGTCCTCGGCATCCGCGACGGCTTCAACTGGATCATGCAGGGCAACATCGAACACGTGACGCCGCTCACGATCGAGTCGGTCAGCCGGGTCCACTTTCGTGGCGGCTCGCACATCGGCATCTCACGGGCCAACCCGACCTCCAATCCCGAGCATCTCGAGAACGTTGTCACCTCCCTGCTGCGCCTGAACGTCTGGATGCTCATCACCATCGGCGGGGATGACACGGCGTTCTCCGCGATGAAGCTCGAGGAGCGCGCCGGTGGCCGCATCCACGTCGTCCACGTGCCGAAGACGATCGACAACGATCTCGACCTACCCGCGCACATCGACACGTTTGGCTACCAGACGGCGCGCCACCATGGCGCCGAGGTCGTCAAGAACCTGATGGTCGACGCCAACACGACCTCACGTTGGTATTTCGTGATCGCGATGGGCCGCAGCGCCGGACACCTCGCCCTCGGGATCGGCAAAGCGGCGGGGGCGACGCTGACCCTCATCCCCGAGGAGTTCGCCGGTCAGCGGATCCGTCTCAAGACGTTCGTCGACACGCTCGTCGGCGCCATCATCAAGCGGCTCAGTTACGGCCGGCGGGACGGCGTCGCGATCATCGCGGAAGGATTGGCCCTGGGGATCGAAGCGAACGACCTGGAGCAACTCGAGGACGTAGAGCGCGACGCGCATGGCAATGTTCGCATCGCGGAGGTCAACATCGGCGAGATCTTGAAGGCACAGGTGCAGAAGCGCCTCGGCCACTTTGGCATCGAGACGACAATCGCGGCCAAGAACATCGGCTACGAGCTGCGCTGCGCCGACCCGATTCCGTCCGATATGGAGTACACGCGTGACTTGGGCTACTGCGCGGCGAAGTACCTGCTATCGGGCGGCAACGCCGTGATGATCTCGATGCAAGGCGGTAATTTCGTCCCGGTTCCGTTTGCGGATTTGATCGACCGCGAAAGCGGTCGCCCGCGCGTGCGCCTGGTGGACATACACTCGACGCGGTACGCGATCGCCAGGCGCTACATGCTCCGGCTGCGGCGCGACGACTTTGAGGACCCGCACGAGCTCGCGAAGTTCGCGGCGACGGCGGGTGTGCCGCTGCACCAGTTCCGACGGGAGTTCGAGTATCTGATCGAGGCCGAGCCGCCGCGGCTGGTGGTCGACGCCGGCACGCACATGCTGGTCGAGGTCCCGTCTTCAGGGGCGCCATCGCGGGGCGCTGGTACATGAATAGGAACTGGTTGTTGTAGCGGTCGAGGATCTTCCGATCGTCGCCGGGCTCTTTATTTGGGTTCTTCACCGATTTGAGTACAGCTCCTGAGGCTGCAGAAAGGCGTTGTTGCACGAATCGTGACTGGCCCGCACGATACCCACCGACGGGATCCTCACCTGCCGATGCGATATGACACTGGTCGGCCGAGGGCGGTCATCCGATTGAGGATCTCACAGCCGAGGACGACCTCACTCCCCTGCCCGGCTGGGCTCCGGGCACGAAGGCCATCTCCGATGATGGACTTGTAGCGGAAGAACACATTCTCCACCCGGCTCTGACGATGGTACCCTGACGCCTTCTTCCACTGGCGCCGGCCGAGCGTCTTCACCCACGAGATCGTCCGATCCCGCGCGGGCGACCGCGGGCCGTGCCCAGAGATGTTCGCCGTCTTCGCCGGTGGGATGACCACCGCCGCACCCCGCGCCCCCGCCGTTTCGTAGACGGCGACCGTGTCATAGGCGGCGTCAGCGGTGACGCGCACGAGAGGGCCCTCGACTGCGGTGAGCAGATCGAGGGCGGTGGTCGCATCATCACCCGTCTCCTCGGTCAACGTGTGGACACGGATCCCGCCGGACTGATCGACGCCAAGGTGGAGCTTCCGCCAGCCACGCCGGCCGCGGCCACCGTGTTTCGCGGCCGCCCACTCACCCTCCCCGACGATGGACAGCCCCGTGCTGTCAAGCACCAGATGGATGCCCTCGCCGGGCGGGACCGGTCGCAGACGGCGCCTCAGATGCTGACTGCGCCGGGAGAGCGTCGTATAGTCGGGGGCGGAGAGGTTGAGGCGCATCATCCCGAACAGGGCGTGCAGGAACCCTTCGGCTTGGCGCAGCGGGAGATGGTAGAGCAGCCGCAGGGTCAGGGCGGTCTCGATGGCGAGATCCGAGTACCGCCGCTGCCCGCCCCGCCGGCCGCTCCGGCGGGGTGTCCAGGCAGCGATCGCCTCCGAGGACAACCACACCGTCACATCGCCGCGGCGAACGAGGGCCTGATTGTAGGCCGGCCAGTTCGCAACGCGATACTTCGTCTTATACGTGGGATGAACCTTCGACTTCATCCCTGCAGTGTGGCTCCTGCGGAGGGTCACGAGAAGTGCGGGCCAAACCGCCCCACCCGCGCAGGGTCTTCATGCAACAACGCCGCGTGCCGACGCCGACGAGCGACCGCATCAAGAGGCCCAGATTGAAGCCGCCGATATGGACGAGTAAACGTTTCAGGATGTTGGTGTGCCCTCGCAGATGCGTGCGCCGCATCCCACCGGTTTCAGAGAGATGCGCATTCGGTCGTTCGAGATACTCACTCCGTCGACGCGACAAGGCCAACCCACGCACGCCCCGGATGCGTCGACGATTCGCGTACACCGCGTCGCGCGCCGCCGCCTGGTGCGTCCAGTTGCGCCGGCCGCGATCGGGCTCCGCGATATAGGTCCGCAGGTCGAGTGTCGCGAGATCCACCAGCGTCTGATTACTGTGGTATCCCTTGTCGGCCACGACTTCGTCGATGATCGCCGTGTGCCCGTCGGTCGCCACCGCCACGGCTTCGAGCTCTTCGGCCGTCGTGGTGACCGTCTCCGCGATCGTCGTCGTATCGCCCTGATCGGCGCCCTGCACCGTCACGCCCACGATCGCCCCAGTCTCCAGGTCGACGGCGTGCTCAGCCTTGTGGGCCAGATGCGTACGCCCGTCCTTCATTTTCGTGATCCGCGCATCAGGGTCGTGTGGATGCCGCCAGTCGGTATTGCAGCCCTTCTTCGGGCGCTTGCGATCAAGGCGCGCTAAGTCCGCCCGTGTCGGCGTCTCGATGCCCGAGGCCTGTGCGAGCCGCGTCAAGAACTCCTGATACGTCTCGCCGGAGTCGCGGCGCACGATGCTCCGCAAGGCGGCATTGGCTTCGAGGGTCGTGGCATCGATCCCGATCGTCTTGCCCTTCACGCGATCGGCCGTCGCCAGCACCTGCAGGATCCACGTGAAGACCGCCCGGTGCGTCTCGAGGTCGATCAGCCGCCGCGTCCGGGAGATCGTCGAGTGCTCGGGTGTCGCCTCATCGAGGCCCAACCCGAGAAAGCCGCGCAGCGCCAGCGAGTCGGCAGTCCGCCAGGCGATCCCACGCTCCGAATCGATGCCCTCGAAGTACCCGATCAAGAGCAGCCGGAAATAGGTCCCCGGCAGCAGACTGGGACGGCCGACCGTCGCGGCGTAGAACGGGGCGCACTGCGCCTCGACGCACGCGTCGAACGCGTGCGTGTCCAGGACCTGATTTAGCCGCTGATAGAACGGATGCCCGCCCGTAACCGGCAACGCGTTCGTCGCGATCCACAATCCGGGTGTCCGTGCCCGGTCCTTACGTCGACTCATGGCCATGCGGGAGTGTAGTACGCGGGATCAGTCGTGTCGATCCCTTTCGGCCCTTTAACCACAGGCTGCTAGGTGGCTCAGACACGGCCGTCACCCACGTTGTCTCGGGAATTCACTCGCCTCGGCCGTTTTCTCACACCATACGGGATCGGCGCCCGCGACGGTGGTGCACACCGCGGAGGCGAATCATGCGTCCCTTCACCTGAGCCTCGCGTAGAATCTCAGCCGAGCCGCCGCCGAATGCCAATACCGGGCGGGACAGCGTCGATGAACGTTCACGTCTTGCAGCATGTTGCGTTCGAGGGGCTGGGAAGCATGGCGCAGTGGCTGGACGCCGCTGGCCTGCAGACCAGCTATACCCGTTTTTTTGCAGACGCTCCGCTACCAGCGCTCGACCGTGTCGATATGCTGATTGCCCTGGGGGGTCCCATGAGCGTCAACGACGAGGCGGCCCTGCCCTGGCTCGCCGCCGAGAAACAGTTTGTCCGGGATGTCGTCGCTCGAGATATTCCCGTGCTGGGGGTGTGTCTGGGCGCCCAGCTCATTGCCAGTGCCCTGGGCGCACGCGTCTTCCGTAGTGCCCTGAAGGAGATCGGGTGGTTTCCGATTCGCGGCGTGTCGACACCCACGTTGGCCTTCCGCTTTCCAGCCGAGTGCCTCGTCTTCCACTGGCATGGCGAAACCTTCGACCTGCCTGAAAACGCCACGCGGCTGGCTGAGAGTGCCGGCTGCGCGAATCAAGCGTTTCAGCTGAAACACAACGTGATCGGCCTACAGTTCCACCTGGAAACCACGGCGGAGAGTGCGCGGGCGCTGGTGGAGCACTGCCGCGATGAGCTTGTTCCTGGGCCGTATGTCCAAGGCGAGCAGGAGCTTCGCGCAACTCCAGCTTCGAGGTACACCGTCGTCAACAGGCTCATGAGCGACGTGTTGGCCTACCTCACGCGGCCCGGCGGGGGCTCTGTCACACCTGGCAACGCGGGCCGATAAGCCGTCCATGCAAACCACTCGATCCATCTACCGTGGATTCTGTTTCCCCCCAGAGGTCATCGCCCACGCTGTTTTCCTCTATCACCGATTTCCCCTCAGTCTGCGAGACGTCGAGGACCTACTTGCGCAGCGTGGGATCGCTGTAAGCTACGAAACGGATGTGTTGCAACTTTCCAAAAGCTGCAAGAGAGCGATTGGTCGAGTCGGCCTGGCTCCGTCTCATGCCGCCACCTCGAACAAGTTGTTGATGAACTGAATCTGTCGCCGAACATCCGAACCGCTCACCCACCTCGCTTGCCCCTTCCGGATCATGTGCATGGCCTCGTAGCCTTGGATCGTTCGCCGCGCCGCGTGGAATGCACGAAACCCCTGCTTGGCTTTCACGCGTCGTTTGATCGCTCGATGATCCTGCTCCAGGATGTTGTTCAAGTATTGGACTGGCCGGTGGCGGCAACCGCGTCGCAGGAGTCCTTCCTTTTTCACCCCTGAAATCGCCGATCCGTAAAGGCGGGCCTGGTCCGTGTTGATGACACGGGGCTGCGGATGCGACGGATCAGTGAGCGCCTTGCGGAACAGGCGTTTGGCCGTAGCGGCATCGCGCAAGCTCGAGAGCACGAAGTTGATCGTGGCGCCGGTGGAATCGATGGCTCGGTAGAGGTAGCACCAACGGCCCTTGACACGAACGTAGGTTTCATCGACACGCCAGGACTTGTTGGTTGGTTTGAGATGACGGCGCAGCCGCTCCTCCAGTTCGGGACCGTAGCGCTGGACCCAGCGCCAGATGGTCGTGTGGTCCGCTTCCAGGCCGCGCTCGCCGAGCAGTTCTTCGACATCGCGGAACGAGAGCGAGTACCGAAGGTGCCAGCGCACGGCGCACACAATCAGCTCGGGCTCGGTTTGTCGCCACTTGAAGATCGCCGGTCGGATTGCCTGCTTCATGATCTCTTCAGGTTACCAGCCGCCGTCGGCCACAGTTGCAACACAACCGTTCCATAGAGAGGCTGCCACGGACGGTCAGTCCTTCGCGAGGACGGCAACCGGGATCCACCGGGTGTTGCCCGCGGCGGTCGCCCAGTATGCGCGCCTGGGTCGATCGGTTGCCGCCGGGCATGCAGCGCACGCCGGCGAGCATGTCGATCTTGCGCGTGGGGCGACGGTCGGCGGCCACGAATCCTGTCCGTGTAGCAGCGGCAAGACGTACACGAACTGTTGCAGAGTAACCGTACATTGAGGCGTTGTTGCATGAATACCCTGTGGGGGTGGGGCGGTTTGGCCCGCACTTCTCGTGACACTCCGCAGGAGCCACACTACAGGGATGAAGTCGAAGGTCCATCCCACGTATAAGGCGAAGTACCGCGTTGCGAACTGGCCGGCCTACAATCAGGCCCTTGTTCGACGCGGCGATGTGACGGTGTGGTTGTCCTCGGAAGCGGTCGCTGCCTGGACGCCCCGCCGGAGCGGCCGGCGGGGTGGGCAGCGGCGCTACTCGGATCTCGCCATCGAGGCGGCCCTGACCCTGCGACTCCTCTACCATCTCCCGCTGCGCCAAGCCGAAGGGTTCCTGCACGCCCTGTTCGGGATGATGCGCCTCGACCTCTCCGCCCCCGACTATACGACGCTCTCCCGGCGCAGTCAGCATCTGACGCGCCGTCTGCGACCGGTCCCGACCGACGAGGGCATCCATCTGGTGCTTGACAGCACAGGTCTGTCCATCGTCGGGGAGGGTGAGTGGGCTGCCGCGAAACACGGTGGCCGCGGCAGACGCGGCTGGCGGAAGCTCCACCTTGGCGTCGATCAGTCCGGCGTGATCCGTGTTCACACGTTGACCGAGGAGACTGGTGATGATGCGACCACCGGCCTCGATCTGCTCAACGCGGTCGATGGCCATCTCGTGCGCGTCACCGCTGACGCCGCCTATGACACGGTCGCCGTCTACGAAACGGGGCGGGGGCGCGGGGTGCGACGGTCGTCGTCCCACCGGCCAGGACGGCGAACGTCTCTGGGCACGGCCCGCGGTCGCCCGCGCGGGATCGGACGATCACGTTGGTGAAGACGCTCGGACGGCGCCAGTGGAAGAAGGCGTCAGGGTACCATCGTCAGAGCCGGGTGGAGAACACGTTCTTCCGCTACAAGTCCATCATCGGCGATGGCCTTCGCGCCCGGAGTCCAGCTGGGCAGGGGAGCGAGGTCGTCCTCGGCTGTGAGATCCTCAATCGGATGACCGAGCTCGGCCGACCAGTGTCATATCGCATCGGCCAGTGAGGATCCTGTCGGTGGGCATCGTGCGGGCCAGTCACTATTCGTGCAACAACGCCATGGTTGGGGGCCGCGTCGTCTACGCGGCCGGTTCATTTAGGGATTTGGAAAATATGCGTTGATTCGGCGTTATTATGTGAGCAAGAAATTTCCTACGTCTCGCGAAAGGATACAGATGGCCAAGACCGCGAAGAAAACTGCCCGAAAGCCCAACGCCGCCTTCATGAAGCCGGTGACGCCCAGCGCCGCTCTGGCGGAGGTGATTGGATCCAAGGCGGTTCCAAGGACCGAAGTCACCAAGAAGTTGTGGGCCTACATCAAGAAGAACAAGCTCCAGGATCCGAAGAACAAGCGCATGATCAAGGCCGACGCGGCGCTGAAGCCCGTCTTCGGTGGCAAGGCGATCGTAAACATGTTCGAGATGACCAAGCTGGTCAGCAAGCACCTGAAGTAGAGCCCGCCGCGTCCTTCGGCTTCGGCGCGAAGTCCGACGGGGAGAAGTTGCGACGGGGATTCGATGAAGGCCAGGCGGGGTATCAGTTCCAGGGACGCCAAGAAGCAGTAGCAGACCGGCACCAGACAAAAGCCGGGCGCAGCGAAGCGCCCGGCTTTTGTTTTTTCACAAGCAATAATTGGCACTCGGCCTTCGCCTCCGTCCAGCTCGAACAGGCCGCTTTAAAGAAGAGGTAACATCCTGCTCTTCTGATGGTCCGCCGCCGGCTCGCCGTCGCTCTGGCCGCCGCGTCGGCTGTCATCCTGTCCGCGCCTTTCGTTCAGCAGGCGTTTACCGCTCTCAGTACCGCCTGGGCCCCGCAGTTCCGGGCGATCGGCATCGGTGCGACCGCGCTGCCGGTGGGCATCGCCCTGCTGGTCGCCGTGGTGCGTATTCGAGACCGGCGGCCCGCGAGGTACCTTGCGCTTGTCACGAGCCTCGCCATCGGCACGACGTACATCCTGATCAACGCGCTCGGCTTTGCCGAGACCTTTCACTTTGTCGAGTACGGACTGCTGGCGTGGCTCTTCTATCGGGCGCTCGGCACGAGAGATGACGGTTCGTTGATCCTGCTGCCGCTGCTGGCCGGGGTACTGGCAGGTACCCTGGACGAGTGGTTCCAGTGGTTCGTTCCGATCCGCGTGGGTGAAGCAAGAGACGTCGTCCTGAACGGCGTCGCGAGCGGCTGTGGCCTTCTGTTCGCGATCGCCATCGACCCGCCGGCCGGTTCCGTCGTTGCGATTCGACGGGAGTCGGCGGTTCGGGTGCGCATGTGGGGAGGCGCGGCGCTTGCGCTCTTCGGGCTGTTCTTTCTGACCGTTCATGTCGGCCACGACGTGCGCGACGGCGAGATCGGCGCGTTCCGGTCGCGCTACACGGCCGCGGAGCTTGCGGTGCTGGCCCGAGATCGCGCCGAGCGCTGGCGGGCCCGGCCGCCGCTCGCGCAGCGGCGCCTGTCACGCGAGGACCAGTACCTCACCGAAGGCCTCTGGCACGTGCAGCGGCGCAACCAGGCGTGGAGTGCCGGCGATGTGGCCGACGCGTGGCGTGAGAACCGGATTCTGGAGAAGTTCTATGCGCCGCTCCTCGAGGTGCCGACCTATGCGGATCGGCAGGGGCATCGATGGTCCGCCGAGCAGCGTGCCGGGGTGGCCGAGTGGCCCGGCGTCAACCGCGCGCCCTCCGTGAGCGACGCGTACCCCTACCCCCTGTACGTCTGGCCGGGCGTGTTCTGACGTGCTGCTGCTGCTGAAGCTGCTGCTCGTTCCGGGCCTCGTGGCCGCCGTGACGTTGGCCGTGCGCCGCTGGGGCCCCGCTGTCGGAGGATGGCTTGCCGGACTGCCGGTCGTAGCGGGCCCGGTGCTCGTGTTCTATGCGATTGAGCAGGGGAACGCGTTTGCGGCGCAGGCCGCACACGCCACGCTTGCGGGTCTGATCGCCACGGTCGCTTTTGCCGTCACCTACGCGCGCTGCAGCGTCCGGCTGCCGTGGTACGCGAGCGTGGCGGCCGGCTGGACCGCGTACGCAGTTACGGCCTTTGCCTTGTACGGTCTCCGGCCGGCGCTCGTTCCGAGTCTCGTGTCGCTCGTGGCCGCAACCGTGCTCGGCCGCCGCGCTCTGCCTCGCCAGGCAACCGCCCCGGAGTCCGTTGCGCGGCCGCGGGGCGATCTCGCTATTCGTCTCGTAGCGACCGCCACGCTGGTCCTCGTGCTGACGGGCCTCGCGGAGCGGCTCGGTCCCACGCTGAGCGGCCTGCTCAACGCGTTTCCGGTGCTGACCACGATCATCGCTGCTTTTACGCACGCACAACGCGGCTGGGCCGCTGTGGTGGCCTTTCTGAATGGGTTTCTCCGCGCGGTCGTTGGATTCGCGCTCTTCTGTGTCGCGATGGCGCTGGCGCTCACGCCACTGGGCCTCGCGCGAGCGTTGATGGTGGCGCTGGCCGTCCAGCTTACGGCCCATGGGTTCCTCCTGTGGAGGACCGCGCATTCAAATTCGAATGCCGGGGCGTAAAATTTCTTCTTGCGCCAAACCGCTCGTGGATGAATGTTGTCGGTCGAATGGGCCGTACGGTAACGTGTAGGAACTCGTCGCAGAATAACAACCGCCTCGGCACAGGGATCGAGCGAGTACTGGCGGACAGGAGACCACGGTGTGACCCCTTCGTATGATGTGGTGCTGGTAGGCGGCGGCGGCGCGGGACTCCGGGCGGCGATTGCCATCGCCGAAAACAATCCAAAACTCACTATCGCGGTGGTCTCGAAGGTGTACCCGATGCGGAGCCATACCGTCTCCGCCGAGGGCGGCTCCGCAGGCGTCATCGCGCCCGACGACAGCCTCGACGAGCACGCCTACGACACGATCTCCGGCGGCGATTGGATGTGCGATCAGGACGCCGTGGAGGCGTTCGTGAAGGAAGCGCCGGAGGAGCTCCTTCGACTGGAGCACTGGGGCTGCCCGTGGAGCCGGGAGCCCGACGGTCGGGTTGCCGTTCGCCCTTTCGGGGGCATGAAGAAGAAGCGCACCTGGTTTGCCGCCGACAAGACCGGCTTCCACATGCTCCACGCGCTCTTCCAGACGTCCCTCAAGTACGCAAGCGTTCGTCGGTACGACGAGTGGTTCGTCACCAAGCTCCTGCTGGATGACGGTCGGGTCCAGGGCGTGGTGGCGATCGACCTGCAGTCCGGCAAGGTCGAGGCGATTACCGCCGGGTCCGTCATCCTCTGCACCGGCGGCTGCGGAAAGATCTTCCCCTTCACCACGAACGCCAGCATCAAGACCGGCGATGGCATGGCGCTGGCGTATCGGGCCGGCGCTCCGCTGAAGGACATGGAGTTCCTTCAGTACCACCCGACAGGCCTGCCTTTTACCGGCATCCTGATCACCGAGGCTTCGCGCGCCGAAGGCGGATACCTGATCAACAAGGACGGGTACCGCTACCTGCAGGACTACGCGCTGGGCACGCCGCAGAAAGAGCCCGTGCTGCGGACGATGGAGCTGGGTCCGCGCGACCGGCTGTCGCAAGCCTTCATGCAGGAGCTGGCAAAGGGTCGCACGATCGAGACGCCGTACGGCCCCGTCGTGAACCTGGATCTCCGCCACCTCGGCGAACAGAAGATCGACGCGAAGATTCCCTTCTTGCGCGAGCTCTGCATCAAGTACCAGAACCTCGATCCGGTGAAGGACCTGATCCCGGTGAGGCCTGTCATCCACTACGTGATGGGTGGCGTCCACACGGACATCAACGGCGCCACGCCGCTGCCAGGGCTGTACGCGGCGGGCGAAGTGGCCTGCGTCAGCATCAACGGTGCCAATCGTCTCGGATCGAACTCGCTGACGGAGCTGCTCGTCTTCGGCGCCCGCGCGGGTCAGGCCGCCGCCGAGCACGCCTCGCGTAACCTCGAAATCAGTCAGAGCGTGCTCGCCCAGGCGAAGGACGAGCACCGGCGAATCGAGCAGGATCTGTTCAGCAAGAAGGGGCACGAGCGCATTGCCGATCTCCGGGAGGAGATGCAGCAGACGATGGAAGAGAGCGCGGGGATCTACCGGACAGGGACGTCGCTGACGGCGGCCGTCGACACGCTGCGCCGCGTCCAGGAGCGCTACGGCAACGTCGCCATCGAGGACCAGAGCAGGGCGTTCAACACCGAGCGGGTATCTGTCCTCGAGCTGGCGAATATGCTCGACGTCGCCGAGACCATCTTGTTCTCGGCGTTGCGCCGCGAGGAATCACGGGGAGCGCACCAGCGCACCGATTTCCCCGAGCGCGACGACGATCGTTTCCTCGGGCACTCACTCGTTCACCGCAACCCTGACGGCTCGGCTCGCGTCGAGTATCTACCCGTCACGATCACCCGCTGGCCGCCGGCCGCGCGGGTCTATGGAGAGGCCCCACCGCATGGCGGATCGCATTAAGTTACAGGTCGCCAGGTACCGTCCTGAACAGGAGTCCGAAGCCACGTTCGACGAGTACGAGGTGCCGTGCCCGAAAGAGTGGGTGGTGCTGGACGGGTTGAATCACGTCAAGGACCGGATCGACGGCACGCTCGCGTACCGGTGGTCGTGCCGCATGGGTGTCTGCGGAAGCTGCGGCATGATGGTCAACGGCGAGCCGAAGCTGACCTGCGCAGTGTTCCTTGCCGATTACGCGCCAGGACCCGTCCGGATCGAGCCGCTAAGTAACTTTCCCGTCATCCGCGATCTCATCGTCGACATCGGCGATTTCATGCGGAAGCTGGCGACGGTGAAGCCCTGGATCATCCGGGAGGAGGAGAAGCCGCTTTCGGAAGGCGAATATCGCCAGACGCCGCAGCAGCTGGACGACTACAAGCAGTACAGCATGTGCATCAACTGCATGCTGTGTTATTCGGCGTGCCCGGTCTACGGTCTGGATCCCCATTTCATCGGCCCCGCCGCCGTGGCGCTGGCGCAGCGCTACAACCTCGATAGCCGCGACGAAGGCGCGGCGGAGCGGATGGCGGTCCTCTCCGAGCACGACGGGCTCTGGGGTTGCACCTTCGTCGGGGAGTGTACGAAGGTGTGTCCCAAGCATGTCGATCCCGCAGGAGCCATTCAGCGCTACAAGCTGACCGCTGCCGTCGAGACCGTGAAGGCGTTCTTCATGCCGAGAGGGGGGGCGTAATGGGCGAGCCTCAGGTTCAGTCCGAGTACCAGCACCACGTGCTGCCGCCGCGTGTGTCGACGTTCTGGTGGCTCGAGAAGGGGTCCTACTTCGCGTTCATCCTGCGGGAGCTGAGCTGCGTCTTCGTCGCGTGGTTCGTGGTCTACCTTCTGCTCCTCGTGCGCGCCGTGAGCCAGGGAGACGCGGCCTACCAGCAGCTCCTCGCGTGGTCCGCCACGCCGCTCATTCTGTTCGTGAATATCGTCAGCCTGCTGTCTGTCGTGTTCCATGCGGTGACCTTCTTCGCCGCGGCGCCGCAGGCGATGATCGTGAAGGTGGGCCAGAACACAGTGCCGGGCAGCCTGGTGCTTGCGGGTCACTACGCGGGATGGGTGGGGGTGTCGGCGGTCGTGTGCTGGCTCCTGTTGGGGGCGTAGATGGTGAGACAACACTCCGAGCCGTATCTGTGGTTGCTCTTCAGTGCCGGCGGCGTGCTGTCGGCGATGCTGATGCCGTCGCTCCTGCTGCTGTTCGGCATCGCGTTCCCTCTTGGCTGGGTTCAGCCTCCCACCCACGAGCATATGCTGGCCGTGCTCGGGCACCAGCTCGTCCAGCTCGTCCTTCTCGGGCTGTGCGTGCTGTCGCTGTTTCACGCGGCCCATCGCTTCCGCCACACGCTGCACGACGCTCTGCGGCTCGCGCACCCGGTGATTACTGCCCTGTCCTACGGCGCCGCGGTTGTGGGCTCGGCGCTCACGGCGTTCCTGCTCTGGCAGGTCCCATAGTTGCACGGGTTCGGATAAGGCCGGACACTACGTACGCAGACGGCGCGTACGCACACGGCGTGTCCGTCTTCAGACGGACTGAGCGACCGTCCAACCGATGCAACCGATTCTGACCGCGGTGATATTGAGCGTGGCAGTGGCCGGCATGGTCTTGTTCGCCCAGGGGCTGCGCGTCGTCGATACGATTGGACTGCTTGTCTGCGGCGTCGCGGCCGGTGCGTCGATCGCCGCGCTTGCCGCGGCGCGCCGGAAGAGGCCATGAGGAAACCTATTGCTTTTGTCGCGTCAGGAGGTGTCATGACACGTTCCGGATTCGCGGTCATCGTGGCGGCGCTGGTCGGCTCGTATGCCAGCGTCCTGGCCCAGGATCAAGCCCGCCTCGCGCCCGCGAGCGGCATCCCCCGCGGGATCCCGCGCATATGTGCTGGCGCCGACGTCGCGTCGGTGGCCAGCGGTGCGTGGTCGAGCGCCTCGACATGGTCAACCGGAAAAGTGCCGGCCGCGGGTGACGGAGTGCTCGTCACGGCGGAGACGCGCGTCTCGTACGACGTCGTGAGCGACGCCGCGGTTCAGTGCGTCGACGTCGAAGGCGTGCTGGCGTTCCGCGCCGATCGCCCCACACGGATGACGGTCGGGACGATGACTGTGCTGGAGACGGGACGCCTCGAGATTGGTACCGTCGACACGCCGATCGCGGCCAATGTCAGCGCGGAGCTCGTGATCTTGGACCAGCCGGTCGATACGACTCGCGATCCGGATCAATTGACCAGGGGGCTGGTCGGCCTTGGCACGGTCCGGATGCATGGCGCCCCGAAGACGCCGACGTTCAGTCGCACGGCGGCCGAACCACTGGCAGGCCAGACGTTCTTGCGGCTCGAGCAGCCCGTCTCCGGATGGCGCGTGGGCGACACGCTCGTGCTCCCGGACACGCGGCAGCTCAGGCAATGCGAGCGCGGCGGCAATTACCTACCGCGATGGGAAGAGTTGCAGGTAGCGGCCATCTCCGGTTCCACGGTCACAGTGTCGGACCCGCTGGCGTACGACCATCGCGGTGCCCGTGATGGGGCGGGGGCAATCGAGTTCCTGCCCCACGTCGGAAACGTCAGCCGCAACGTGATCGTCCGCTCCGAGAACCCTTCAGGCACGCGCGGCCACGTGATCTTCGTGACTCGCGCGGACGTGGACGTTCGCTACGCGTTGTTCAAGGGCCTCGGCCGCACCCGAATGGGCGTGTTGGACAACGCGAAGTACGCCGCTGATGGAACGCTGCTTCACACCGGTACGAACCAGATCGGCCGCTATCCACTGCATTTTCACCACACGTTCGGCCCGAGGACGCCGCAGGTCAACGGCCATCAATTTACGGCCATCGGCAATGCCATCGACGATGCCTCGAAATGGGGGATCACGGTTCACAACAGCCACTACGGGCTGATTCGGGACAACGTCGTCTATAACTCGCGCGGCGCCGGTATCGCGGCCGAGGATGGCACCGAGAGCTTCAATGTCTTCGATCACAACTTCTCGATGCGCTCGGAGGGCTCGGGGGAGTTCGCGCCACGCAGCGGCTACGGGGGAGCGACGGCCGACCCGGGAGGGGAGGGCGCCGGTTTCTGGCTGCGCGGCCCGAACAACGTGCTGCGGAACAACGTGGCCGCCAACGTCGACGTGTTTGGCTATGGCATCGCGGCCGGCAGGCTCGGCGAGGTTCGGATTCCGGCATTCAAGGGCGCCGACCCGAGCAAGGACGGTGAGTACAGACTGGTTGACACGACCGATGTGCCGTTGCTGGGGTTCACGGGGAACGAAGCGTATGGCGCGATTCAGACCGGCGTGGCCATCGGCTGGAACGGTACGTTGAGCGACTCGCGCGTCTGGCACGCCTCGCGTCATGGGGTGACGGCGTTCCCGACCGACCGCCTGACGATCGAGGGCTTTACCGGGCGTGGTGATGTCGCGGTACTCGGTGATGATTTCGAGAACCCCACCGGCGTCTGGTTCACCGATTACGCCGCCAAGAGCGTCAGGCTGCGCAACGTGGACATTCAGGGCCTCCGCGTGGGTGTGGCGAGTCCGTTTTTTCATCGCACGACCATCGAGCCTGGCCGCGGCGATGGGGTGACCACGATCGAGGACAGCTATTTTCGCAACTACGTTGGTGTTGCCGTGGCCACCGCGTACGCACAGCCCACCACGGCGGCGGCGGTCAAGAAAGCGGTTGTACGCAACAGCCGGTTCGAGCCGCTGGCCGGTGCCGCGGCCGGTCGGTATCAAGCCGCGGCCATCTCGATGAACTACGGGATGTCGTCGGGCGATACGGTGCGCCGCGATCCGGTCATCGTGTACGACTTCAATGGGAAGGCGGGCGATACGTTCCGCGTGTTTTACTCCCTCGAGTTGCCGGCAGCCGCCGCCCCGCCCTGCCAGGCGCCGCGGCCGGAGATCGGCGGGTTCGTTTGCGCCGGCGACGACGCCACCCAGGAGACCCGTCGCTGACCGGGCCCGGGCACGATCTGCAGGCCTGCTGAGATAAAATTGACGCGTGAATCGTCAAGTCGCGGCCATTGCCTTAGCTGCGGCCGGGTTCGCCGCGATTGCGGCGGTCATCGTCATCCGGATGGGCGCGCCGGAGCCAGAAGAGCCGGCAGTGGTTGCCACCGCCCCGGCAGCGGCGCCCGCTCCAACACCGCGCGCGCCTGAACCGGCGCCGGTCGCTCCGGAACCTGCGCCCCCCGTGGCGCCCCCGGTCGCTGTCGAACCTGTCGTCGAGACGCCGCCGGTGGCGCGGCCCACTGTCGGTACGCTTCGTATCGATAGCGACGTGCCGGGCGCGCAGGTGTTCATCGATCGGCAGTTCATCGGCGCGGCACCGGTCGTCGCCGAGGACGTCGAGCCGGGAAGCCATCAGTTGAACGTGTCGGCCGAAGGATTCGACAGCGTGGTCACGGCCCTCGACGTCGTTGCCGGCGAACGCGAGATCGTCGTCAAGCTCAGGGAAGTTCGGCTCGAGGCGTCGATCGATGTGATCCACAGGCACCGCTTTGGTTCCTGCCTCGGGCGCCTTGTTGCGACGCCCCAGGGGCTTCGCTACGAGACCAGCAACGAGAACGACGGGTTCACGACGGCGCTGCTCGATCTCGAATCGTTCGAGGTGGACTATCTGGACACGAATCTGAGCGTGAGGTTGGCAGAAGGCCGCCAGTTCAACTTCACCGACCCGGAAGGCGATGCGGACCGCCTCTTCGTGTTTCACCGCGACGTCGAGAAGGCGCGCGAGCGGCTGAGCCGAGGCGACCCGCCGGCGACCGATTAGCTTGCACCGGTCCAGGAGGCTCGACGAGACTCGTCAGGGAAGCGCCGCGGCGACCGCGTCGGCGTGCCCGTCGACCTTGACGTTGTCCCACCGCTCGATTACCTTCCCGTCCGGCCCTATCAGATACGTCGTGCGGATGATCCCCATGTACGAGCGACCGTAGCGCGATTTCTTCTGCCAGACGCCGTACTTCTCGGCGACGACGTGGTCCGCGTCCGCCAGGAGCGGGAACGTCAGCCCGTGCTTGACGGCGAACTTCGCCTTGCTCTTTTCGTCGAGAATGCTGAGGCCCAGAACCGCCGCGTTACGCCGCGTGAGCTTGGAGAGGCTCGATTGGAAGTCACACGATTCCTTGGTGCAGCCGGGCGTGTCGTCTTTCGGGTAGAAGTACAGGATCAGCGAACGCCCGGCGTAGTCCGCGAGGCGATGAGTATGGCCGTGCTGATCCTTGAGCGTAAATACAGGTGCTTTCTTGCGCGGTTCGATGAGGGGCATATGTCTGAACTCCTGATGCGTAGTCTAGGCTATCCATATGAATGAAGGACGCGTCGCGATTGTTTCGGGTGGCGGCACATACAGCTACGGTGAGCTCGATCGCGCGTCGCGGCGCGTCGCCGCGGTGCTGCTTGGAGACCGGGACGACCTGGATCAGGCGCGGGTCGCGTTTCTCGTGCCGCCCGGTTTCGCCTACGTGGCCGTGCAGCGGGGCATCTGGCGCGCCGGTGGCGTGGCCGTACCGCTGGCGATGTCGCATCCTCCGCCGGAGATCGAGTACGTGATTCGCGATGCCGGCGCCGGCCTGGTCACGGGCGAGCCCGCCTCGGCCGGCGTGCTGGCGCCGATTGCCGCGGCGGCGGGGGCACGCTTCCTGACGACGGCCGCGCTGCTCGGACCGGAACGTGCGGATCCGCAGGTCCATCCGGACATGGACAGGCCTCTGCCGCACCTCGGCGCGACGCGGCCGGCGATGGTCATCTACACGAGCGGTACCACCGCCCGTCCGAAGGGCGTGGTAACGACGCACGCGAATATCGGAGCGCAGATCGCCGCGCTGGTCGAGGCGTGGGAATGGAGTCCCGCCGACCGGCTTCTGCTCGCCCTGCCACTGCATCATGTGCACGGGATCATCAATGGCCTCGGCTCCGCGCTGGCCGTCACCGCGACGTGCGAAATCCTACCCCTCTTCGACGCGACCACCGTATGGGATCGCCTTGCGTCCGGGGAGATCACCGTCTTCACCGCCGTGCCGACGATGTACCATCGGCTGATTGCGACGTGGGAGGGCGCGCCGGCCGACGTGCAGCGCGCGTGGTCGGATGGCGCACGCCGGTCGAGGCTCATGATGTCAGGCTCCGCGGCGCTCCCGGTGCGTACGCTGACGCGCTGGCGCGAGATCACAGGCCACACGTTGCTCGAACGCTATGGGATGACGGAGATCGGCATGGCCCTGTCGAATTCGTTGCGCGGCGAGCGCCGGCCCGGGTCCGTCGGGACGCCGCTTCCCGGCGTCGAGGTGCGACTCGTCGACGAATCGGGTGCGGCGCTGCCTGACGGTGCGCCCGGAGAGGTCGAGGTTCGCGGCCCCGGCGTGTTTCTCGAATACTGGCAGCGCCCCGAGGAGACCAGAGCCGCGTTCCGCGAGGGATGGTTTCGCACCGGGGACATGGCAGTCGTTGAGCACGGAGCCTATCGCCTCCTTGGCCGGACTTCAGTCGACATCATCAAAACCGGCGGCTTCAAAGTGTCAGCGCTCGAGATCGAGGAGGTGCTCCGCCAGCATCCCTCGATTGTCGAATGCGCCGTCGTCGGCCTCGACGACCCGGAGTGGGGCGAGCGGGTCGCGGCGGCGGTAGAGCTTCGTGCTGGAGCGACGCTCTCACTGGCCGAGCTCCAACCGTGGGCGAAGCAACACCTCGCGCCCTACAAGGTGCCCCGCGCCTTGTACGTCGTCGACACACTTCCGCGCAACGCGATGGGTAAGGTCGTGAAGCCCGACGTTACCGCGCTATTCCGGTCCGCCTGAAGCCGGACCGTACGTAGCGCTGCAGCGGCAAACGGTTGCGCAGCCCGCCGAGCGTATGTCAAGATCGCAACAGTTGCTCCACGGTCGGTTCTCATTCAGGTTGGGAGTCTCAGGAATGCGTCGTGTGTCAATGCTGTTCGTGAGCGGAGTCATACTGGCCGCTGCGACATTTTTCGCAGTCGTGGCCCATGCCCAGGGCGGTGGCGCGGCCTCGGCGATCGAGAACCCCGTGCCCACGACGGCCGACTCGGTCACCGCTGGTGCGGCCACCTACAAGAAGTACTGTGCGTTCTGTCACGGCGTCGCGGCCGAAGGCGACGGCCCGCTCGCGCCGCAAGGCTCCGATCCACCGGATTTGACCGATGCCACGTGGGTACACGGATCGACCGACGGCGAGATCTTCACCCTGATCGCCGACGGCGCCGGTGAAGGTTCCCTGATGATCCCCTTCAAGGGCAAGATGCCCGACCAGGACTTCTGGCACGTCATCAATTACCTCCGCAGCCTGGGTCCAGAAGGCGCGGCGCGCTGAGCCGGGAGCAGACGCTGCGCACTCACATACGCTTCCTCGGGATCGGGGCCGTGTGCCTCGCGGCGTTTGCCGGCAGTCTCGGCTGCCGCCTGTTCGCACCAGCCTCCCCAGTGAGCAATACCTCAACTCCGGTGCTTCCGGGCCAGTCGACCGGCGTATTCACGACGGCGCGTCCCACCGTCGCCGCCGCCATCAGCGATTTCTTTGGCCGGCGCCCCATCGCCGAGCAGCCGTTCGAGTTTCCGCACGACACGCACATCGGCATGGAAATCAGTTGCACGGTCTGTCACGAGGGCGTGGAGACCGGACCGGTGGCGGGCCTCCCCAGCGTGTCGACCTGCATGATCTGCCATATCGTGATTGCCACCGAGGCGGAGCGAATCCAACAGCTAACCGCCCTGAGCGAGCAGGGGATCGACCTGGAGTGGAAACGCGTGTACGGCTACGTGCCGGAGGCGCACGTCAGGTTCAACCATGCACCGCACATCCGGGCGGAGGTCGAGTGCGCGACCTGCCATGGCAACATCGGCGAGCAGACGATCGCCCAGCGCAACGTCGACCTGACCATGGGTTTCTGCGTCAACTGCCACAACGCGAATAGCGCGTCGGTTGACTGCCTCACCTGTCACTTCTAGATACGAGACGGCTGCCTGGATGGATCGTCGCTCCTTCATCAAGCTCACCGCGATTACCGGCACGAGCGCCACGCTCGCCAGTTGCGGCAATCCAGAGAACGAGCTGATTCGGTTCATTCCCGACGAGAGCATCGTGCCCGGTGTGGCCGTCTGGAAGCCGGGCGTCTGCCGCCTGTGCTCAGCGGGTTGCGGATTGACGGTCCGTGTCATGGAAGCAGATGCCGACGTCGTTCGCGAAGGTCAGGCCGGGGTCGTCCGGATCGCCGCGGCGAAGAAGCTGGAAGGCGCGCCGGATCATCCTGTCAATCAGGGCGGATTGTGCCCGCGGGGGCAGGCGGCCATTCAGGTCACATATCACCCCGATCGCATTACCCAGCCGCTCCGGCGGACGGGGGAGCGCGGCGAGGGGTTGTATGAAGCGGTGTCATGGGACGACGCGCTGGCCGAGGTCGTCTCGCGTCTTGACGGGCTGGAAGGCGCTGGCAACCAGCGTGCACTGGTCTATGTGACGCGAGGCGGACGCAGTCACCGAGCGGCGTTAATCGGCCAGTTCCTCGCCCGCTTCGGTGCCCCCGGACCGGTTATCCACGAGCTATTCGGCGACGACCTGCTGCGGCGCGCCAATGGACTGAGCTTCGGCCGCGAACAGCTCCCGACGTTTGATCTGGCGAACGCCCGGTTCGTCGTCAGCTTTGGCGCCGACTTCCTGGGTACCTGGAACTCGCCTGTGGCCCACAGTGCCGGGTACGGCCTCATGCGTCAGGGCCGGCCGGGGATTCGGGGCGCGTTCGTGCAGGTCGAATCACGGATGTCGCCGACGGGCGCGAGCGCGGACGAATGGGTGCCGATTCGACCCGGTACCGACGGTGTCCTCGCGCTGGGCATCGCGCATCTGGTGATGGCGGCGGGCCTCTTCCCGGCGGCTGCCGCCGGCCGCGCCGGAGCCTTGATCGACGGATGGGACTCAGGGCTCGCACGTTACGCCCCGGAGGAGGTCGAGCGGCTCACTGGGGTGGCAGCGGACCGCGTGGAGCGACTGGCGCGCCAGTTCGGAGACACCCGCCCAGCCGTGGCGATGGTGGGGGGGCCGTCGCTGGCGCACTCCAACGGCCTGTTCACGGCGCTGGCGGTCAATGCGCTGAACGCCCTCGTGGGCGCGACCGAGCAGCCCGGCGGCGTCTTCTTCACGCCGCAGCTCGATGTCGCGGCCGCTACGCAGGTGGCTGGTCCCGTGCCGTCCGCTGCAGCGACGATCGAGCAACTTGCCGCCGAGGGGCTGTCTGGCGGAGCTTCACCAGAAGTGCTGCTCGTGGACGGCGCGAACCCGGTCTTCACCACGCCGCCAGCGTGGCGGGTGCGCGAGCTGCTCGAGCAGGTCCCGTACATCGTGAGCTTCGGCAGCTTCCTCGACGAAACCAGTATCCTGGCGGACCTGATCCTGCCGGATCACTCGTCGCTCGAGTCGTGGACTGAGGCGCTACCCGAGTCCGGGGCCATGGTGGCTGTGGCGAGCGTGGCGCCTCCTGTCATGCGGCCGCTGCACCAGACGCGCGCCACGCCGGATGTCCTCCTCGAGATGGGTCGACGCCTCCAGACGCCGCTCGATCTGCCTTGGCAGACATTCGACGAGATGCTCGGCGCCTCGTTTACGAGCCTGCCCCCGACAGCCTCTGGCATCGACGCCTGGACGGACGCCCAGGCGAATGGCGTCTGGTCGGGCATGCTGCCGGCCGGCCTGGCGGTTGCCGGGATGGCTGCCGCGTCGCCCGAACCCGCTCCCGTCGCGTTTACGGCACCGCAGTTCGACGGCGAGGCGGAGCAGTACCCGTTTCATTTTCTGCCCTACGCCTCCAACGCCTTTCTCGATGGCTCGCTGGCGCACCTGCCGTGGCTGCAGGAAATGCCCGACCCGCTCACGTCGGCGATGTGGAGCAGCTGGGTGGAGATCAACCCGGCCACGGCGGAACGGCTGGGCATCGGTCAGGGCGATGTCGTGGAAGTCGCGTCGGCGCACGGCACGCTGCGCACGGGAGCCGTGGTCTCGCCGGGTATCGCTCCGGATCTCGTCGCCATGCCGGCGGGGCAGGGGCATCGCACCTTTACTCGATATGCGAGCGGGCGTGGCGAAAGCCCAGTTGACCTGCTTGCTCCGGTGACCGACGCTGCCACCGGCTCGCTTGCGTGGGCGGCCACGCGCGTGCGCGTGTCCCGCGTGGGTCCACCCGACGGTCGACTGATCCTGTTTGCCGGCGGCTTGCGGGAGCATGTCGAGGAGCACCGGTGATGACGCTCAGCTGGCAGAGGTTCGACTCCCACGGTGGGCGTTGTGGTGTTGGGCGTCGGCCATTGTCGAACGGGAGCTGCTGAATGCCTCAATGGGGAATGGCCGTCGATCTCGACCGCTGCACTGGGTGCGGCGGCTGCGTCGTCGCCTGCCACGCGGAGAACAACATTTCCACGGTAGGCGACGAACAAGCGGCGGTCGGTCGCGCCAAGCACTGGATCCGGATTGAACGCTACTGGGAAGGCGATTTTCCCGACGTGAGGCTGAAGTTCCGGCCCGTGATGTGTCAACAGTGCGACAACGCGCCGTGCGAGCCGGTCTGTCCCACGTACGCCAGCCACCATACCGAAGACGGGCTCAACGCGCAGGTGTACAACCGCTGCATCGGCACGCGGTACTGTGCGAACGCCTGTCCGTACAACGTGCGGTTCTTCGATTTTTTCAACCCGTCATGGGAGAAGCCGCTTCAGCTTCAGCTCAATCCCGATGTCTCGCTCCGTGAAGTCGGCGTGATGGAGAAGTGCACCTTCTGCGTGCAGCGAATCAGGGCGGCTGGCACCCAGGCCAAGGCCGAGGAGCGTGACCTCGTCGACGGCGAGATCCAGCCCGCCTGCGTGCAATCGTGCGCGGCGCGTGCGCTGGTCTTTGGTGATCTGGAGGATCCCGGCAGCGAGGTGTCGCGCCTGTCGCGGTCGCCGCGGGGAAGCAGGCTCCTTGAGGACACTGGCGCGCAACCTTCGGTGGTCTATCTATCCCGGCAGACTCAGGTATGACGCACCCGACCGGACAGCGCATCAACGACGACCTGCTGCGGCCGCTGCTACTCACGTCGTGGCGGTACTATGTGCTCATCGCGTTTTTCGGCGCGTTCGTCGTGGCCGGACTCGTCGCATGGCTCAGCCAGATATATTTCGGGTTCGGTATTTCCGGGATCCGCTGGCCGGTGTATTGGGGCTTCTACGTCACGAACTTCGTGTTCTGGATCGGGATCAGTCATGCCGGCACGCTAATCTCCGCGATTCTCCGGCTGGTCAATGCCGGCTGGCGTCGTCCGGTGACCCGCTGCGCGGAGGTGATTACCGTCTTTGCGCTGATGATCGGCGCCATGTTCCCCCTCATCCATCTCGGGCGTCCCTGGCTGGCGTTCTGGCTGTTTCCCTATCCGAGCGAGCGGCTCATCTGGCCGAACTTCCGCTCGCCGCTCGTGTGGGACTTCTTCGCCATCAACACCTACCTCATGGGCAGCGTCCTGTTTCTCTTTCTCCCGATGATCCCCGACTTCGCGGTCGTCCGCGACAGGGCGACCGGGCTGCGCCGCCGAATCTACGGCGCCCTCGCGCTCGGATGGCGGGGAACGCCGAAGCAGTGGCATCGTCTCGAAACGGCGATGCAGATCATGGCGATCGCGATCATTCCGGTCGCCGTGTCGGTCCACACGATCGTGTCGTTCGATTTCTCGATGGCGCCGGTGCCGATGTGGCACACGACCATCTTCGGCCCATACTTCGTGGCCGGCGCGATCTTCAGCGGCATCGCCGGACTCATTATCGCGATGGCGGTGCTCCGCCGGTTCCTGCACCTCGAAGACTATCTGCATCCGCTGCACTTCGAGAATCTCGGCAAGCTGATGCTCGTGATGGCGCTGCTCTGGGGCTACTTCGTCTTCAATGAGCGCCTGGTGACCTATTACGGCAACGAACCTTTCGAGATGGCGGTGTTCTGGCGGACGCAGCGCGAATCCTTTGCGCCGCTCTACTGGACGATGATCGTCTGTAATTTCGTGTTGCCGCTGATACTGCTGGGGATTCGGCGGTTCCGCACGATCACCGGATGTGTGATCGCGTCGATTGGAATCGTCATCGGGATGTGGCTCGAGCGGTTCCTGATCATCGTGCCCTCGCTCGGCGCCAAGTTTCTGCCGTACAGCTTCGGGATCTATCGTCCCCAGCCGGTTGAGATCGTGATTACCGTCGCGACATTCGCGGCGATGTGTCTCATGTACGTGCTCTTTGCCAAGTTCGTCCCGATTATCTCGATCTGGGAGCTCAAGACCGGAGCCCGTCCCTCGCCGGCGTTGATTCCGCCCGCCACCGAGGAACAACCACTCGGGGACCTTCACCTATGAAAGCGGTATACGGGCTCTATGCGGACGGCCAGTCGGCGCAGCAGGCGGTCAATCGCCTGCGGGCGGCCGGCATCGTCGAGCGCGACATCACGGTGCTTTCCCCGCAGCCGATGGAGGAGTACGAGTTCGGCCACATGGACAAGCCGACCTGGATGTGGTGGTTTGCCTGCCTCGGTGGCCTCATCGGCATGTCCGCGGGGTACGGACTCGCGTGGGTCTCGGAGGTGTCGTGGGAGATCGATACCGGAGGTCTGCCGGTCTTTGCCTGGTGGCCCAACCTCATCATCATGTTCGAGATGACCATGCTGGGCGCGATCATCGCCACGGTGGCGACGCTGGTCATCTCGGCGCTGCTGCCCAGCCGAGGCAGCACTTTGTACGATCCGGAGGTCACCGACGGCAAGATTCTCGTTGGTGTGGAAAACCCGCCTGAGGGGTCTCTCCAGGACCTCGAGCAGAGCCTCGGCGCCCCGCCAGGCGCCAAAGTCAAGACGGTTTAGCCCCTGATAAAGACTACTCAAAGACTGGCAAAGACTGGCTGATCAGCAGGTTGCGCCTCCGAAGGAGCGCGTGCTATATTCGTCAGGTTCTCTTGAGGCTAGGACACCCTATCTAGCCCCAACCGCACAAGGAGACGACCGGCTGGCCGGTCCGCATGTGCGGACCGGCCGCGGGTGAAGCAGACCGGTAAGCCGGTTCGTCCTCGCGCATTTCACAGGTAGGGTTAGCTGTTTCAGGTGCCAGATGCGGCACGGCCTCCTTTCGGGGCGGCGCCGATCTCTAGACCTGGAACGACGCGTCAACGGCCCGCGTATGCGGACCGGCCGGCCAGTGCTGACTGGTCGGGTCGCTACGCGACCCGGCCGTGAGGCTCGCAGCCGGTTGCGGAGTGAATTAGAGCGGATGGGCGGCCGTTTCGCCTGTACGCGGGTTTGTAAATATATGCCGACTATCAGTCAGCTCGTTCGCCAGGGACGCAAGAAGATCGTCACGAAGACGAAAAGTCCGGCCCTTCAAGTCAGCCCGCAGAAGCGAGGCGTCTGCGTGCGCGTGTTCACCCAGACGCCAAAGAAGCCGAACTCCGCGCTTCGCAAGGTGGCTCGCGTGCGGCTGACCAATGGCATAGAGGTGACGACGTATATCCCCGGCGTGGGACACAACTTGCAGGAGCACTCGCTCGTGCTCATTCGCGGGGGCCGCGTGAAGGATCTCCCTGGGGTGCGCTATCACGTGGTCCGCGGGACGCTGGACGCCGTGGGTGTAGAGGGCCGCAAACAGGCACGGTCGAAGTACGGCGCGAAGCGCCCGAAGAAGTAGGCCGCAGGCAGGCAACAGGCGAAGGTTCAACGACATGCCACGCAGACGAGAAATCCCGAAGCGCGAACTGGCGGCCGATCCGATCTACAACAGCACGCTGGTCAGCAAGTTCATCAATACGGTGATGGGCGGCGGCAAGCGCAGCACGGCGGAACGCATCCTGTATCAGAGCTTCGACATCATCAAGGAGCGATCGGGCGACGATCCGCTCAAGGTGTTCAAGAAGGCGCTCGACAACGTGAGGCCGAGCCTCGAGGTGAAATCGCGGCGCGTTGGCGGTTCGAACTACCAGGTGCCGATCGAGGTCAATCCAAGCCGACGTCTGTCCCTCAGTATTCGCTGGCTCGTCAACTACGCGCGGAACCGCGGCGACGGGAAAACGATGCAGGAAAAGCTCGCAAACGAGCTACTCGATGCGTCGAACTTCCGGGGCGGAGCGGTGAAGAAGCGCGAAGACACGCACCGCATGGCGGAGGCCAATAAGGCCTTCGCGCATTATCGCTGGTAGACATGGAAGCCACGAAGAACACGAACGTCACGAAGGGCACGAAGCCGTGTTTGGTTGCGAGTCGTGATCTTCGCGACCTTCGTGGGTAGGGACAGTTACTGCAATGCCACGGCAGACATCGCTAGATCGGACACGGAATATCGGCATCATGGCCCACATTGATGCCGGTAAGACGACCACGACGGAGAGGGTTCTCTTCTACACCGGGATTACGTACAAGATTGGGGAGGTCCACGATGGTACGGCCGTCATGGACTGGATGGAGCAGGAGCAGGAGCGCGGCATCACGATCACCTCGGCTGCCACGACTTGCTTCTGGCGCGACATCCGTATCAACATCATCGATACGCCGGGCCACGTCGACTTCACCGCCGAAGTCGAGCGCTCGCTGCGCGTCCTCGATGGCGCGTGCGCCGTGTTCGATGCGGTGTCCGGGGTCGAGCCACAGTCGGAGACGGTGTGGCGTCAGGCCGACAAGTATCGCGTCCCGCGTATCTGCTTCGTCAACAAGATGGATCGTGTCGGCGCCGACTTCAAACGGACGCTCGAACAGATCGAGACGAAGCTGGGCAGCAACCCGGTCGCCGTTCAGCTCCCGATTGGGAGTGAAGACAAGTTTCGCGGAGTGGTCGACCTGGTGCGGATGAAGGCGATCACCTACGTGGACGAGACGATGGGCGCCGACTACGTCGTCGAGGACATCCCTGAGGACATGCTCGCCGAGGCGAAGGCGTACCGCGAGAAGCTGATCGAGAAGGTCAGCGAGCACGATGACCTGCTCCTCGAGAAGTACCTCCACAGCCAGGTGATCACCGAGGATGAGATCAAGGCGGTCCTGCGCAAGCGGTTGATCCAGTCGGTTCGCCAGGAAGCCGCCCCCTTTGTCGTGGTTGTCTGCGGGGCGGCGTTCAAGAACAAGGGCGTGCAGCCGTTGCTCGATGCGGTGGTCGACTACCTGCCGTCGCCGCTCGACGTGCCGCCGATCACCGGGCTGGATCCGGACGCGAAGGAAGAGACGCTCATCGAGCGCCCTGCGGCCGACGACGTGCCGTTCTCGGCGCTGGCGTTCAAGCTGATGACCGACCCGTACGTCGGCCAGCTCACCTTTATCCGTGTGTACTCCGGCGTGCTCGCGTCGGGCTCATCGGTCTATAACGCGACGAAGCAGCGCACCGAGCGCGTGGGTCGCCTCCTGAAGATGCACGCGAACAAACGTGAGGAGATCAAGGAGGTCTACGCCGGTGACATTGCCGCGGCCGTGGGTCTCAAACACGTTGGCACCGGCGACACGCTGTGCGACGAGAAGAAGCCCGTCGTCCTCGAATCGATGGACTTCCCGGAGCCGGTGATCTCTCTCGCGATCGAGCCAAAGACCAAAAGCGATCAGGAAAAGCTCGGCATCGGCCTGGCGAAGTTGATGGGCGAGGATCCGACCTTCCGCGTCAGGACCGACGAGCAGACTGGGCAGGTCGTGATCGCCGGCATGGGCGAACTACACCTCGAGATCATCGTCGACCGCCTGAAGCGCGAGTTCAGCGTCGAGGCGAGCGTCGGTAAGCCGCAGGTCGCCTACAAGGAGACGCTCACGCGTCCCGCCGACGGCGAGATGAAGTACGCCAAGCAGACGGGCGGCCACGGTCAGTACGGGCACGTGAAGATTCACCTCTACCCTGGCGAGCCCGGCACCGGCTACATCTTCGAGAACGAGGTCACTCAGGGCTCGATTCCGAAGGAGTTCATCAAGCCGGTTGATGAAGGCATCAAGGAAGCGCTCACGCGCGGTGTGCTTGCGGGCTACCCGATCGACGACGTGCGGATCGAGCTGTACGACGGTTCGTATCACGACGTCGACTCGTCGGAAATGGCCTTCAAGATCGCCGGCTCGATAGCGTTCCAGAACGCGGCGAAGAAGGCCAAGCCGGTTCTGCTCGAGCCCGTCATGAAGGTGGAAGTGGTCGTCCCTAAGGATTACATGGGCGACGTGATGGGCGACCTCGCCGGCCGGCGAGGTCGGATTCAGTCGCAGGAAGATCGCGGCGGCACGCAGATCATCAACGCACGGGTACCCCTTTCGGAGATGTTCGGGTACGCGACGGATCTGCGCTCGCGTACTCAGGGCCGCGCCACCTACTCGATGTATTTCGAGCGCTATGAGCAGGCGCCGCGGACCGTGAGTGAAGAAGTAGTCGCCCGTATTCAGGGCACCAAGTAACGGAGCGAATCGCGATGGCGAAAGAGAAATTTGACCGTTCGAAGCCGCACGTGAACGTGGGGACGATTGGGCACATCGACCACGGGAAGACGACGTTGACGGCGGCGTTGACGAAGGTGGCGGCGGACAAGGGGTGGGCGAAGTTCGTGTCGTATGACGAGGTGGCGAAGGCGTCGGAGTCGCAGGGGCGGCGGGACGACACGAAGATTCTGACGATTGCGTCGAGCCACGTGGAGTATTCGACGGCGAACCGGCACTACGCGCACGTGGATTGCCCGGGGCACGCCGACTACATCAAGAACATGATCACGGGCGCGGCGCAGATGGACGGGGCGATTCTGGTGGTGAGTGCGACGGACGGGCCGATGCCGCAGACGCGGGAGCACGTGCTGCTGGCGCGGCAGGTGAACGTGCCGCACCTGGTGGTGGCGCTGAACAAGGTGGACGCGGTGGATGACCCGGAACTGCTGGACCTGGTGGAGCTGGAGGTGCGGGAGCTGCTGTCGAGCTACGGCTTCCCGGGGGACGACGTACCGGTGGTGCGGGTGAGCGCGCTGCGGGCGTTGGACGGGGAAGCGGACGGGGAAGCGGGGATCCTCCAGCTGATGGAAGCGCTGGACACGGCGGTGCCGCTGCCGGAGCGGGACGTGGACAAGCCGTTCATGATGCCGATCGAGGACGTGTTTTCGATTTCGGGGCGGGGGACGGTGGTGACGGGGCGGATTGAGCGGGGGAAGGTGAAGGTCGGCGAAGAGATCGAGATTGTGGGGTTCCGGCCGACAGCGAAGAAGGTGGCGACGGGGGTCGAGATGTTCCGGAAGCTCCTGGATGAGGGCGTGGCGGGGGACAACGTAGGCGTGCTGTTGCGCGGGGTGGAGAAGACGGACGTGGAGCGGGGGCAGGTGCTGGCCAAGCCGGGGTCGATGAAGGCGCACACGCAGTTCAAGGGCGAGGTGTACATCCTGTCGAAGGAAGAGGGGGGCCGGCACACCCCGTTTTTCAACGGCTACCGGCCGCAGTTCTACATCCGGACGACGGACGTGACGGGCATCCTGAAGCTGCCGGAGGGGGTGGAGATGGTGATGCCGGGGGACAACACGCCGATCACCGGGGAGCTGATTACGCCGGTGGCGATCGAGAAGGGGAGCAAGTTCGCGATTCGTGAGGGCGGCCGCACCGTCGGCGCCGGCACGATTACCGAGATCATCGAATAGGCTTCTTGGTTTTGGGCTTTCGGGTTTCGGCCAGAGCCTGAAGTCCGGAGCCGACAGGATTCAGCAATGGCAATGTTCAGCGACAAGATCCGGATCCGCCTCAAGGCCTACGACTCGCGCATTCTCGACCAGTCCACCGGCGAGATCGTCGAGACGGCCAAGCGCACGGGCGCGCGGCTCGCGGGTCCGATCCCGCTCCCGACGTCGAAGAACAAGTGGACGGTGCTTCGCTCACCGCACGTCGACAAGAAGTCGCGTGAGCAGTTCGAGATCCGGACGCACAAGCGGCTGATCGACATCTTCGAGCCCACGCCGCAGACAGTGGATGCGCTCATGAAGCTCGATCTGCCGGCCGGTGTGGACGTCGAGATCAAGGCGTTCGGGAAGGAACACGGGAAGTAGGGCTCCAGCCATGGTGACAGGACTGATTGGCAAGAAGGTCGGCATGACGCAGCTCTTCGCCGCGGACGGAACCGTTCAGCCGGCAACAGTGCTCAAGGCGGGCCCCTGCGTCGTCGTGCAGGCCAAGACCGTCGAGACCGACGGGTACGAGGCGGTTCAGCTCGGGCTCGTCGAGGCCAAGCCGACCAAGGAGAACAAGCCGTCGCAGGGCCACTTCAAAAAGGCCGGCGTACCTGCGACGCGCATTCGCCGCGAGTTGAAGCTCAAGACGGGTGGTGACCCGCTGAAGGCCGGCGACCAGGTGAACGTATCGATCTTCGCAGACGGCGAGCGTGTCGATGTGATCGGGACGAGTCGAGGCAAGGGCTTTCAGGGCGTCGTCAGGCGCCACCACTTCAGTGGCGGGGTCGCCTCGCATGGATCGATGCACCACAGGGCGCCAGGATCCATCGGCGCCTCGTCCTACCCGTCGCGTGTCGTGAAAGGCATGCGGATGGGCGGCCACATGGGTGATGCCCAGATCACGGTGCGCAATCTGAAGGTGATTCGTGTCGACGCGGAGAACAACCTCCTGCTTGTCGAGGGCTCGGTGCCCGGCGGGCCGAACGGCGTCGTAGTGATCCGCAAGGCGATCGCGGCCAAGCCCATTCGCATCGCGCAGGTGGAGCCGGTGAAGAGGAAGGGCAAGAGATAGCCATGACTGTCGACGTCGTCAATCAGCAGAACGAGAAGGTCGGCTCACTCGACTTGCGCGACGAGGTGTTCGGCGGTCGGATCAAGACCGACCTGATCCATGAGTCGGTCGTGCGCGCCAACGCCGCCGCGCGGCGCGGCACGCACGCGACGAAGACGCGCGCCATGGTGAGCGGCACCGGCAAGAAGCCCTGGCGGCAGAAGGGCACCGGGCGCGCCCAAGTCGGTGAGGCCCGGAACCCCCTGTGGCGGAAGGGCGGCGTAGTGTTCGGCCCGCAGCCGCGCAGCTACGACTACCACGTCCCCAGGAAGGTCGAGAAAGGGGCGCTGCGCGCCGCGCTCGCGCAGAAACTCCGGGACGGCCAGATTATCGTCGTCGACGCGCTGAGCGTGAGCGAGATCAGGACGAGGGCGGCAGTCGAGATGCTCCAACAGCTTGGCATCGACGGGAAAGCGTTACTCGTGGACGTGAAGCCCGAGGACAAACTGGCGCTGTCGGTGCGCAACCTCGAGGGCGTACGGATGCTGCCGAGCAACCGCGTGAGCGCCCGGGACGTGATGGACACGCGGCGCGTCGTGCTGACGCAGGCCGCGCTGGAAAAGCTTCAGGACGCGTTGGGGTGATCATGAAACTTACCGAAGTCATCCGGCGCCCGATCATCACCGAGAAGACGACGGTCATCCGCGAGGATGGGGGGACACTGGTGTTTCAGGTGGCGAGGGACGCGAACAAGATCGACGTCAGGCGGGCCGTCGAAACGCTGCTCGGGTCCAAGGTGGCGAGTGTCCGTACCTCGGTAGTGCACGGCAAGATGAAGCGCCAGGGCAAGTACGTGGGACGGCGCTCTGACTGGAAGAAGGCGTACGTGAAGCTGCGGGAAGGCGAAAAGCTTCCGGAATTCCTGCAGGGGGCGTAATCAGCATGCCGATTCGAAAATTCAATCCGACCTCACCCGGCACGCGGTTCCGGACGGGGCAGACGTTCGACGACATTACGACGAGCGAACCGTACCGCCCGTTGACCGAGAAGCTGGATCGGTCAGGCGGCCGCAACAATCAGGGCCACTTGACGTCCTGGTGGCGCGGCGGCGGGCACAAGCGGCTCTATCGCATCATCGACTTCAAGCGGGACAAGAAAGACATCCCGGGCAAGGTGTCGACGGTCGAGTACGATCCGAACCGTTCGGCGCGGATCGCGCTCATCGCCTATGCCGACGGCGAGAAGCGGTACATGCTGCAGCCTGCGGGCGTAAAGGTCGGCGATACGGTCATTGCCGGCGACAGCGTCGACATCCTGCCGGGCAATTGCCTGCCGCTCAAGAACATCCCGCTCGGCACGCAGATCCATAACGTGGAGCTGCGGCCAGGCAAAGGCGGGCAAATCGCGCGCAGCGCGGGTTCGTCGGTGCAGCTCGTTGCCCGCGAAGGCGAGTATGCGTCGGTGAAGATGCCCTCGGGCGAGATTCGCAAGATCCTCATCCAGTGCGTCGCGACGATCGGCCAGGTCGGCAACCTGGATCATGAAAACATCTCGCTCGGCAAGGCTGGCCGCAGCCGCTGGCTCGGCCGGAAGCCACACGTGCGCGGCGTCGCGATGAATCCAGTGGACCATCCGCTGGGCGGCGGCGAAGGCAAGACATCGGGCGGGCGTCATCCGGTGTCACCGTGGGGCCAGCCGACGAAGGGCTTCAGGACCCGTCATCGGAAAGATGCGGATCGGTTCATCGTGAAGCGGAGAACGAAGTAGAGGAGGCCCTTGGGTCTTCACCACGGATCGCTATGAGTAGATCAGTAAAGAAAGGGCCGTTCGTCGACACGGCGCTGCTCGAGAAGCTCGAGTCGCTGAACCGGGTCAACGAGAAGAAGATTATCAAGACGTGGTCACGGCGTTCGACCGTGACTCCCGAGATGGTCGGGCACACCATGGCCGTTCACAACGGGAAGAAATTTATTCCCGTGTATGTGACCGAGAACATGGTGGGCCACAAGCTCGGGGAGTTTTCGCCGACCCGCACCTTCAAGGGACACACGACGAAGACCGAGAAAGCGGCAGGGCCGTCGGGCGGAGGAGCGAAGGCATGATCGAAGCGCAGGCGATTGCGCGCGGCGTCCGCACATCAGCCCAGAAGGCGGGCCTGGTGTGTGACCTGATTCGTGGGAAGGACGTGAATCAGGCGCTGGCAACGTTGCAGTTCACGCGCAAGACCATCGCGCGCGAACTGGCCAAGGTGCTGCGCTCCGCCGTCGCCAACGCGCAGCAGAGGGAAGGGTTCGGTGGCGACGTCGAACGCCTCTATGTGCTGGCGTGCTACGCGAACCAGGGGCAGTCCATGAAGCGCGTGCGTCCGGCCCCGATGGGCCGCGCGTTTCGCATAACAAAACGCACAGCGCATCTCACGGTGCGCCTTGCGGAGCGGCCGCTCAAGATTGCGCGGGTTGCGGAAGAGGGTAAGACGACAGCGGAAGTCAGGCCGCCGCGCGCGCGCAAGGCAAAGGCAAGCGGCACGCCTGGTGCGAGGAAGACGGCAGGCGCGAGGAAGACAGCCGGCCGCAAGGCCGCGGCGGCGAAGGCGTAAACAGTGGACGGAGGCCTTCAGGCCTCCACGAAGGAGACGACATAGTGGGCCAGAAGGTTCACCCCTACGGGTTCCGGCTCGGTTTCAACAAGACCTGGCGCTCGCGCTGGTTCTCGGATCGCGACTACGCACAGTTGCTCCACGAGGATCTCGCGCTCAGACAGGATTTGAAGAAGCGGTTTTCTCACGCCGGTGTTTCTCGGATCGAGACCGAGCGCGCCGCGAACAAGCTGAAGATCGACATCTACACCTCGCGGCCCGGGATCATCATCGGCCGCAAGGGCGCGGAAGTCGACAAGCTGAAGCAGGAGATCCAGAAGCGCACGAGCCGGGAGGTCTTCATCAACATCCAGGAGATCCAGAAGCCGGAACTCGAGGCGCAGTTGATCTCGGAATCGGTGGCGGTGCAGCTCGAGAAACGCGTGGCCTTCCGGCGTGCGATGCGCAAGGCCGTGGAGTCAGCGCTGCGCTTCGGCGCGCGGGGCATCAAGGTGCGCGTGGGGGGACGGCTGAACGGAGCGGAAATCGCGCGCTCGGAGTGGTATCTGCACGGCCAGCTGCCGCTGCAGACGCTGCGGGCGGACATCGACTACGGCTTCGCCGAAGCGGGTACGACCTACGGGAAGATTGGCGTCAAGGTGTGGCTCTACAAGGGCGAGCGCCTGGTGCCGCGCGTGGGCCGCGATGAGGAATATCGAGACCGGGCGCCGCGTCGCCCGGTTCGCGCGTAGGACGATCCGGCGGCGCCGACGAGGGGTAAACGAAGATGTTGATGCCGAAGAAGGTCAAGTACCGCAAGCAGCAGCGCGGACGCATGGCCGGGAAGGCGTGGCGCGGATCGGACGTGTCGTTCGGTGACTACGGGCTCAAGGCGATGGAGCCGTGCTGGCTGACCGACCGGCAGATAGAAGCGGCTCGGGTGGCGATGACCCGCTTCATCAAGCGCGGAGGGAAGATCTGGGTGCGTGTCTTCCCGGCGAAGCCGATCACGAAGAAGCCGCAGGAAACGCGCATGGGCAAGGGCAAGGGCGCACCCGAGCAGTGGGTCTGCGTCGTCCGGCCCGGTTGCGTCATGTTCGAGATGGAGGGCGTCACCGAATCCGACGCCCGTCGCGCCATGCAGCTGGCCTCGGCGAAGCTGCCGATCAAGACGAAGTTCGCCACGCGCTTCGCCCAGGAGAAGGCGTCATGAAGGCGACGGACATTCGCGAGTTCACGGTGGACGACCTGCGCGCGCGCGTGAAGGATCTGGAGGATCAGATATTCCGGTTCCGGATTCAGAAATCGATGGGGCAGCTCGAGGCGCCTGGCAAGGCTCGAGATATTCGCCGCGACCTGGCGCGTATCAATACGATTCTTCTGGAGAAGGAACGCCAGGCGGCCGCGAAGTAGAGGCGGACCTTTTCCGCCTCCGCTTGCTTCGGCGGACCAGCCGTAGCGAGCGAAGGCTGGCAGGGCCGCCCATAGGACTGATATGAGCGTCAAAGCACAACTGACCGGCACCGTGGTCAGCGACAAGATGGAGAAGACCGTGGTTGTCGCCGTCGAGCGCAAGGTGCAGCACGAGCTCTACCGCAAGGGCCAGCGCAAGACCTCGAAGTTCGTCGCGCACAACGAGGACAACGAGGCCAGGATGGGTGACACGGTAGCCATCGCCGAGTCCAGGCCGCTCAGCCGCCGCAAGCGCTGGATCGTGACACGTGTGGTCACCAAGGCACCGGTAGTTTAGGAGACCGCCATGATCCAGATGCAATCGGTCCTCGACGTCGCCGACAACTCCGGCGCGCGGAAGATCGCGGTGATCAACCCGCTCGGCGGATCGACTGGGCGCTACGCGCGGCTCGGCGACCTCGTGACGGCGTCGGTCAAGGAAGCCACGCCGGATGGGACCGTGAAGAAGGGGCAGGTCGTCAAGGCGGTGATCGTGCGGACGGCCAAGGAACAGCGTCGGCGTGACGGCACCTACATCCGCTTCGATCGGAACGCGGCCGTGCTGGTGAACGACCAGAACGAGCCCATCGGGACGCGTGTCTTCGGCCCGGTCGCGCGGGAATTGCGCGAGCGCCGGTTCATGAAGATTATTTCGCTCGCGCCAGAGGTGCTCTAGGACGATGGCGAGACTGCAAACACCCATCCGTCGCAACGACACCGTCGTCGTGACGACGGGCAAGGACAGCGGGAAGCGCGGACGAGTGCTCAAGGTGCTCCCGGTGAGGAACCGCCTGATCGTCGAGGGCGCGAACATCATCAAGCGCCACACGCGGCCGAACCCTCAGAAGAACATCAAGGGCGGAGTTGTCGAGCGCGAGGCCTCGTTGCATGCGAGCAACGTCCAGTTGGTGTGCCCAGAGTGCAGCAAGACGACCCGCGTGGGTCACCGAATTCTGAACGACGGGCGCAAGGTCCGGATCTGCCGCAAGTGCGAGGGAGTGGTCGACAAATGAGTCGCCTGAAAGATCGGTACCGAGCGGAAATCGCGCCGACGCTCAAGAAGGAGTTCGGCTACAAGAGCGTGATGGCGATTCCCAGGATCGAGAAGATCGTCGTGAACATGGGCCTGGGCGAGGCGTCGCAGAACGCCAAAGTGGCCGACACCGGCGCCGATGAGATCGGTCGCATCACCGGGCAGAAAGCCGTGGTCCGGCGCGCGACGAAGTCGGTCGCGCAGTTCAAGTTGCGGCAGGGGATGCCGGTCGGCGCAATGGTGACACTGCGTGGCGAGCAGATGTACGAGTTCCTCGACCGTCTCATCAGCATCGCGTTGCCGCGCGTGCGCGACTTCCGCGGCCTGTCGCCGAAGGGGTTCGACGGTCGCGGCAATTACACGCTGGGCCTGCGCGATCAGTTGTTGTTTCCGGAGATCGACTACATGAAGGTTGACAAGGATCGCGGCATGAACGTGTCCGTGGTAACCACGGCGCGGACGGATGAGGAGGCACGCAAGCTCCTGCAGCTGCTGGGAATGCCGTTCAGGAAGAACTAACTATGGCCACTACTTCGAAGATCGCCAAGGAAGCGAAGACGCCGAAATACAAGGTCCGCGCGCGGAACCGCTGCAAGCTGTGCGGCCGGCCGCGTGCCTTCATGCGCAAGTTCTCGTTGTGTCGCCTCTGCTTCCGGAAGTTGGCGCTCGACGGCGACGTGACAGGCGTGACAAAAAGCTCCTGGTAGCACTCTCACGACACCATTCCCGGTACCGACGCCGGGCATTGGGGTGGGAGCTCGAAGTTAGCGAGAGAGAACAAGAAGATGACCGATCCGATTTCTGACATGCTCACACGCATCCGCAACGCGGTGTCGGCCAAACACACGCGTGTCGACATGCCGGCTAGCAAGCTGAAGGCGGAGATCGCGCGGATTCTCCAGGACGAGGGCTATATTCAGGGCTTTCGGCTCGGCGAGGAGCCGGCCGACAGGGTGGGCCGCCAGTCGCGCCAGGTGATCCGTGTATTTCTGAAGTACGGGCCCCATGGTGAGAAGGTCATCAGCGGAATTCAGCGAATCAGCCGCCCGGGCCGGCGCGTCTACCTTGGTGTCCAGGACGTGCCGACCGTGCTCGGCGGGCTCGGTACGAACATCCTGACGACGTCGCGGGGCGTGATGACTGGACGCTCGGCACGGAAGGCCGGCGTGGGTGGAGAGGTGCTTTGTAACGTGTGGTAGTGCTCGGGGGCCTGACGGCCTCCCGCGTCGATGCACGGACGGACATGGTAGACGGAGACTTTTCGGGTCTCCCCAGGATTGAGAGCAATGTCTCGAATTGGTAAGAAGCCGATCCCGATTCCGAAGGGCGTGACCGTGACGGTCGGGTCCGATGCGGTGGAAGTGCAGGGCCCGAAGGGCAAGCTGCGGCAGGTGCTGCCGCCCGGCGTCGCGTTCGCGCTGGAGGACGGTGCCCTCGTCGCGAAGCTGCAGAGCGACGAGCTGCGGAAGTTTCACGGCCTGGCGCGCAGCCTTGTCGCCAATGCCGTCACCGGCGTGGCGGAGGGTTTCAAGAAGGAGCTGGACATCGTCGGCATCGGTTACCGGGCGGAGCTGAAAGGCACGCAGGTGCACTTCGCGCTCGGGTACTCGCACCCGATCGTCTTCGACATCCCGGAGGGGATCGACATCGCGATCGAGAAGCAGACACACGTCACCGTCACCGGCGCCGACTGCCAGAGGGTCGGCCAAGTCGCGGCGGACATACGGCAGATGCGCAGGCCCGACCCGTACAAGCAGAAGGGCGTGCGGTACACCGGCGAAGTGTTGAAGAAGAAGGTCGGCAAGACAGGCGCGTAGACAAGGATCGAGCATGAGGATCAAGACGAAAGAAGATCGCCGGGACCGGATTAAGCACCGGATCCGCAAGCGTGTCCGTGGCACCGAGGCGCGTCCGCGCCTCACGGTGTACCGCAGTGTCGCGCACATCTACGTGCAGGTGGTCGACGACATGGCGGGCCGGACGATCGCGTCGGCATCGAGCGTCGAACCGTCCGTGAAGAGCGCGCTTGAGAAGCAGTCCACTGGTGGCAACGTCGCTGGCGCCCAGGCGATCGGCAAGACCATCGCCAAGCGGTTATTGGAAAAGGGCGTCACGCAGGTGGTCTTCGACCGCAACGGGTTCCTCTATCACGGGCGCGTGAAGGCGGTGGCCGACGCGGCGCGCGAAGCAGGTCTGGAGTTTTAGCGTGGCAATGATGAATCGCGATCGCGAGAAAATCGACCCGTCACAGCTGGACATCAAGGACACAGTGGTGTCGATTAACCGCGTGACCAAGGTGGTCAAGGGCGGCAAGAACCTGAGCTTCAGCGCGCTCGTCGTGGTCGGCGACGGCCTGGGCGTCGTGGGGTTTGGCGTCGGCAAGGCGAAAGAAGTGCCGTCCGCGATCAAGAAGGGTATCGAGGCGGGCAAGAAGAACCTGATACAGGTGCCGCTCCGGGGCACGACCATCCCGCACCAGGTCATCGGAAAGTTCGGGGCCGGGGCCGTGCTGCTGAAACCTGCTCCGGAGGGGACCGGCCTCATCGCGGGCGGCGCCGTGCGCGCCGTGGTCGAGGCGGCCGGCATTCAGAACCTGATGACGAAGTCGCTGGGATCGCCCAATCCGCACAATGTCGTGCGCGCGACCTTCTCGGGATTGATGGACCTGAAGGACCCGGCCCAGGTGGCCCGGTTCCGCGGCAAGGAAGAAGCCGATCTGGTTGGGGCGTAGTCAGGGCAGCAGTCAGGGCACAAGACACATGGCGAAAAAGGCTGTAAAGCAGAAGACGCCGAAACGGCTCACGATCACGCTGGTCCGGAGCCCTATCGGCTTCAACAGGACGCAGGGCAAGACGGTGGAGGGTATGGGCCTTCGCCGGATTCGTCACACCGTGGAGCTGCCGGATACACCCGAGACCCGGGGCATGCTTCTCAAGGTCCGGCACCTCGTGACGGTGGCGGAGTAGGTTAGAAAATGGATCTCAGCAATCTGAAGCCGGCCGATCGGTCGAAGTTCTCGAAGAAGCGCGTGGGCCGCGGCCACGGGTCTGGCACCGGCACGCAGGCGGGACGCGGCCACAAGGGTGCGCAATCGCGGTCGGGCTTCAAGTTCAAGCGCGGCTTCGAGGGCGGGCAGATGCCGCTGCACCGGCGGATCCCGAAGCGAGGGTTTCACAACCCGTTCCGCATCGAGTATGCCGTGGTGAATCTCGACACGCTGGCCGAGCGTTTCGAGGCCGGTACTGTCATCACGCCGGAACTGCTCCGCGAGCAGGGTGTCGTTCGCAGCAGCCGCCAGCCCGTCAAGGTGCTGGCGCGCGGCGACATCAAGAAGAAGCTGACAGTGCGGGCGCACAAGTTCAGTGGCAAGGCGGCAGAAAAGATTGCCGCGGCCGGCGGTGCCACCGAGGTGCTGGCGTAGAGACGGGCCTGAAGGTCCGCCTGAGTTGAAGAACGATGGATAACGCGCTCAAGAACCTGTTTGCGGTCACCGACCTGCGCAACCGAGTGCTCTTCACGCTCGCGATGCTCGGCGTGTACCGCATCGGCAGCCACATCCCGACGCCGGGTGTGAATACCGAGGCGCTGGCGATCCTGGCCGAGCAGACGCGCAACACGATGTTTGGTCTCTACGACATGTTCTCGGGCGGGAACCTGTCGCAGGTAACGATTTTCGCACTCGGCGTCATGCCGTATATCAGCTCATCGATCATCCTGCAGCTGCTGACGGTCGTCTGGCCGACGCTCGAACGGATCTCGAAGGAAGGCGAGCTGGGGCGCCGCAAGATCACCCAGTACACGCGTTACTTGACGCTGGCGCTGGCCATCGTACAGTCGCTGGGCATCGCCTTCTTCCTGGAGCGCCAGACGCAGATCGCCGGCGGCCTTCCGCTCGTGTACGTTTCGGGGTGGGGCTTCCGCTTCATGTGCGTCCTCACGCTGACCACGGGGACGATGTTCATCATGTGGCTGGGCGAGCAGATTACCGAGCGCGGCATCGGCAACGGCATGTCCCTGCTGATCTTCGCCGGGATTGTCGTCGGGCTGCCCTCGGCGGTGCTGACGACCTTCGACCAGATGCGCACCGGACAGATCAGCCTGCTGCGCATCGTGTTTCTGGTCGTGATGATGGTGGGGGTCGTCAGCGCAATCATTTTCGTCGAGCGTGGCCACCGGCGTATCACAGTGCAGTACGCCAAGCGAGTTGTCGGGCGCCGGCAGTACGGTGGTTCGAGCACGCACATTCCGCTCAAGGTCAACACGGGCGGCGTCATTCCGGTGATCTTTGCCTCGTCCATTCTGGCGTTCCCGGCGACCGTCGCCACGATGTTCGAGAGCGGTACGTGGGGCCGCGCCGTTTCGGACCAGCTCGCGTACGGGATGCCGCTCTACAACCTGATGTATGTCGGTGGCATCATCTTTTTCTGCTACTTTTACACAGCCATCATTTTCAACCCGGACGACGTGGCGGAGAACATGCGGAAGTACGGCGGGTTCATCCCTGGAATCCGGCCCGGTAAGCGCACCGCCGAGCATATCGACACGATTCTGGCGCGCCTCACCCTGGTCGGGGCCTTGTACCTGTCGGCCGTCGCCATCCTGCCGGAGTTTCTGCTGACCGGTTTCAGGGTCGCGCCGATTCCGTTCATCGGTGAGCAGCTCGACGCTCTGATGCCGCTGTGGGTCACGCAGGGCGTGGGGATCACGTTCTTCTTCGGCGGCACGTCGTTGCTGATTGTCGTCGGCGTGGCTATGGACACGGTGAACCAGGTCGAATCGCAGCTCATCATGCGGCACTACGACGGGTTCATGAAGAAGACGCGCATTAGAGGACGCCGCGGGTAGTAGATGGGACTGAACGTCGTCATGTTGGGGGGGCCGGGGGCCGGCAAGGGAACCCAGGCAGAGCGGTTCGCGCGGCGACGCGGGCTGCCCAAGATTTCGACGGGCGACATGCTCCGCCAGGGCGTCAAGGACCAGCTGCCGGTGGCGCTGGTGGCGAAGGCGAAGATGGATCGTGGCGAGCTCGTGGACGACGAGACGATGGTAGCCATCGTCCGGGAGCGGCTGGTGCGGCCGGACACCGACGCGGGCTTCGTCCTCGATGGGTTCCCACGCACTGTGTCACAGGCGCGCGCCCTTGATGGCATCATCGAAGAGCGGGGGAGGGGCCCCCTGATCATCGTCGATATCGTGGTGCCGGAAGAGGACCTGGTGAAGCGGCTGGCGGGGCGCCGCGTCTGCTCGAAATGCGGGACGAATGCGGAGCCGGCAGACGGCGTGGGGACGGCGTGCCAACGCTGCGGCGGTACCCTCGTGTATCGTGCCGACGACAGTGAGCAGGTCGTGCTCGAGCGGCTCAAGGTCTACAGGCGCGCGAGCAAGCCGCTTGTCGAGTACTACCGCGAGCGGCCGACGTTCTGCACGGTGAACGGGGCGCAGCCGCCCGACCGTGTGGCGGAGGAGCTGGGTACGACGATTGACATCGCGGCGGCACAGACACGCGTGGTTGCGGAGGCGCGGGAGGCAGCAGGTCGATGATCGTGTGCCGCTCGAAGACTGAGATCCAGAAGCTGCGGCGGGTCAATCAGCTCGTCGGCAGGATTCTCGCTGAGCTGCGGCGGATGATCGGGCCTGGCGTCACGACCGAGGCGATCGATGCGTCCGCTGAAGGGCTCGTACGCGAGGCGGGCGCCGAACCCGCGTTCAAGGGGTATCACGGATATCCCGCGACTGTGTGCGCGTCGGTCAACGAGCAGGTGGTCCATGGAATTCCGTCCACGCGCCAGCTGGTCGAGGGCGACGTGCTCTCGCTCGACATGGGCGCGAAGCTCGATGGGTTCTACGGCGACTGTGCGGTAACGGTGCCGGTCGGGCGCGTGTCGGCTGAGGCCGCAAAGCTGCTGCGCGTGACGGAGGCGGCGTTGTTTCATGGCATCGACGCGGTGAAGCCTGGCGCCCGGGTGTCGGATATCGGTGCTGCGGTACAGGCGCATGTCGAGGCGCACGGCTTTTCCGTCGTTCGGGAGTTCGTGGGGCACGGTATCGGCACCTCACTGCACGAGGAGCCGCAGATCGCGAATTACGGCCCCGCGGATCGAGGACCACGTCTGGCCGAGGGCATGGCGCTCGCGATCGAGCCGATGGTGAACGTCGGCGCCGCGGCGGTGAAGGTCCTCGGCGACGGGTGGACGGCCGTGACGCGGGACGGCACACTGTCGGCCCACTTCGAGCACACCGTTGTCGTGGCGGATGGCGGATGCGAGATCTTGACGTTGCTGGACGCGGACGCGACGAGAACACGTGAGCTGTTGGCCGTCAGTGAATAGCTACCCGCGACCTCTGATTGGGGGTTCGTGATTGGCGGTATGTGACTGGTAATGTGGTGTTGCCATGGATGAATCACAGGTCGGCAGTCACAAGCCGCTCGTACAAGAAGGGATCGTTGAAGCGCAGCTGCCGAGCGGTCTGTATCAGGTCGACATCGACGGCAATCAGCGGGTTACGGCGCATGTCGGCGGCGGTCTCGAGAGAAATTTTGTCAGGCTCCTGGTCGGCGACCGGGTCGTCGTGGAGCTGACGCCGCGGGATCTGACGCGCGGCAGGATCGTCAGGAAGGCGTAGGGTCATGAAAGTCAGAGCGTCAGTGAAGCGCATGTGCGGCAAGTGCAAGGTCGTCGTCCGCCGCGGGGTGGTCAGGGTCATCTGCACGAACCCGAAGCACAAGCAGAGGCAGGGATAAGCAATGGCACGAATCGCAGGCGTCGATCTTCCACGTACGAAGCGCGTTGAGGTTGGCCTCACGTATGTTTACGGCATCGGGCGGAAGCGGTCGAATAAGATCCTCGGCGCGGCGGGCGTGAGCCCTGACGTCCGCGTGAAGGACCTGTCCGAAGAAGACGTCCGCAGTATCAGCCGCGTCCTCGAGGACGTGGGCGGCATCGAGGGCGATCTCCGGAAGGAGATCTCCATGAATATCAAGAGGCTGATGGAGATCGGCTGCTACCGTGGCCTGCGGCATCGCCGGAACCTGCCGGTCCACGGCCAGCGCACCAAGACCAACGCGCGCACCCGGAAGGGGCCGCGCAGGGGTGCGATTGCGAAAAAGAAGACGGTATAACGAATGGCCAAGACTGACGCAGCTGCGGAAGGCGGAAAAAAGAGCGAGAGCGGTAAGAAGGCGCCTCGCAAGGCGTTCAAGAAGCGCGGCGAGAAGCGCGTGGTACACCACGGCTACGTGCACATCAGCGCCTCGTTCAACAACACGCACATCACGATTACCGATACCGAGGGAAACGTGATTGCCTGGTCGAGCGCCGGCGGCATCGGCTTCAAGGGGTCGCGAAAAGGGACGCCGTTTGCGGCGACCCAGGCCGCCATGAATGCCGGTAATGCAGCCAAGACCCACGGCCTGCGGTCGGTGGAGGTACGGGTCAAGGGGCCGGGGTCTGGCCGCGAGTCAGCGATCCGCGCGCTGCAGACGGTCGGCATCGAGGTAAAGTCGATTCGCGACGTCACGCCGATTCCGCACAACGGCTGCCGTCCCACGAAGCGTCGCCGCGTTTAGCAAGCAGGGCGTCTAGGAGAGGATTGAACGAATGGCTCGATACATCGGACCTGTCTGCCGGCTGTGCCGTCGCGAGGGGATAAAGCTGTTCCTCAAGGGCGAGCGCTGCTACACCGAGAAGTGTGCGATTGAGAAGCGCAACTTCGTTCCAGGCCAGCACGGGAAGACGCGGAAGAGGGGAGCCTCGAAGGTGGCCGGCTACGGCATACAGTTGCGCGAGAAGCAGAAGGTCAAACGCACGTACGGCGTGCTCGAGGACCAGTTCCGGCGCTATTTCGCCCAGGCCGAGCGTACGCGCGGCATCACGGGCGAGACGCTCCTGCAGTTGCTCGAGCGCCGGCTGGACAACGTGACGTACCGCCTGGGCTTCGCGACGTCGCGCCCACAGGCGCGCCAGCTCGTGCGGCACGGCCATTTCACCGTGAACGGCCGCAAAGTCGACATCCCGTCATTCTCGGTGAAGCCGGGCGACGTGGTGGGGATTCGGCAGAGCAGCCGGGCGAAAGCCTCTATTCTGCACGCCCTCGAGGAAGTGAAGGGCCGCGGCGTCCCGGGTTGGTTGCAGTTCGACGCCGAGGCGATGTCCGCCAAGGTCGGCTCGGTCCCGACGCGTGAGCAGATCAACCTGCCGGTGCAGGAACAGCTCATCGTCGAGTTGTATTCGAAGTAGTTTTCCGGCGGGTCCGCTTGCGCGGAACCCGTCCCATAGGCGTAAGCCGGGCGCCCGCGAAGGGGCCCGGTATCGCACCCGTCAGCCCGCAGCCTTACGGACCTGCGGCGGGAGGCCGACGGAGATGACTTGCAGGTCTGGAGGCCGGAGCTGCCGGCCCGTTGGCGAAAGGAACACACGATGCTCTGGAGAGGTTTTCAGCGTCCCAAGCGGCTCGAATTCGAGCGCGATACTCTCACCGATCGGTTTGGGAGGTTCTACGCTCAACCCTTTGAACGCGGGTTCGGCACCACGATCGGCAATGCCCTTCGACGCGTGCTGCTCTCGTCCATCGAAGGGGCGGCGATCACCGCCGTCAAGATCGACGGCGTACTCCATGAGTTCTCGCCGATTCCGGGCGTGGTCGAGGATGCTACAGATATCATCCTCAACCTCAAGCAGATTCCGCTCAAGCTGCATGTCGACCATGCCAAGACGCTCTACCTGCGCGTCGACAAGGCCGGCATCGTCCGGGCGAGGGATATCGAGGGCGACGCAGACGTGGAGATCCTGGAACCCGAGGCACACATCGCCACAGTGTCGGATGGCGGAAAGCTTCACGTTGAGCTGCGCCTAAAACGCGGCCGCGGCTACGTGTCAGCGGAAAAGAACTTCGACGAGGATCTCGGCATCGGCTGGATCCCCGTGGATTCGGTGCATTCGCCGGTCAAGAAGGTGAACTACCTCGTCGAGGCTGCACGACTCGGCCAGACGACCGATTACGACAAGCTCACCATCGACATCTGGACCAACGGGTCGGTCACGGCGCGCGACTCCGTGTCGCTCGCCGCGAAGCTGATTCGCGACCACCTGAACATCTTCATCAATCTCGAGGAGGTGGTGGATCAGGTCCAGGAAGTGCCGGCCGATCAGCCGCGATCCGCTACGGCGAATGACAACCTCGAGAAGAGCGTCGAGGAGCTCGAGCTATCGGTGCGGTCGTACAACTGTCTGAGGAACGCGAATATCCGCACGATCCGAGAGCTGGTGCAGAAGACGGAACCGGAGATGCTCCGGACCAAGAACTTCGGGCGGAAGTCGCTCAACGAGATCAAGGAAATCCTGCAGACGATGGGGCTCAGCCTCGGTATGCGGCTGGAGCAGCCGGCTCAGGTGGAGCAGGAGTAGGCTGGCGGCGGAGACGAGAGTCCACCATGAGACACAACGTTGCACACCGGAAACTCGGTCGCGTCACGGAGCATCGCCTGGCGCTGCTGCGCAACCAGGCGATCGCGCTGCTGCGGCACGAGCGCATCGAGACGACGATGCCGAAGGCGAAGGAGCTGCGGCCGTTTGTCGAGCGGCTGATCACGGTCGCCATACGTGGCGTCGCGGCGGACGAAGCAGGCGGCAAGACGCTGCACGCACGACGGATGGTTCTGGCGGAACTGCCGGACAAGGACGTGGTCGGCAAGCTGTTCGAGACGATCGCGCCGCGATTCGCGGAGCGGCCCGGGGGCTACACCCGGATTCTTCGTGTCGGGTTCCGGCGCGGCGACGCCGCGGAGATGGCGCAAGTGGAGCTCGTTGGCAGCGAGTACGACCCGAGTACGGCGGTGGCGAAGACCGGCGAGCAGGAAGACGATAAGCCCAAGAGCAGCACGGGCGTGGGTGACCGGCTGAGGGCGACCGCGCGGCGGCTACGAGGGGCCAAGGGCGACCAGGCGACTTCGAAGGGACAAGCCAAGGGCCAGACCAGCGGCAGCGCCCGGAAGTCCACGACGCCGCGCAAGGTCGGCGGCTCGTAAGCCGGGCCGCAGGTCCGCCTATCGGGAAAGCTGGGCCAGCCTCCGGGCTGGCCCTTTTCATGTCCGGGTCCTGACCGCGGACAGCCCCGTTCGTGCGCGGCGAGGTCCCCGGCTTGGTGCCGAAGGCACCCGTCGCGGGCGCTCCGCACCCAGGTCCGCACCATCCGTCGTTACAGCAATTGTTGGCGACATACGACAATTGGGATGCGGTGGCGGGCCCCACACGCTCGACCATTGACATACGAGCTGGCACGTAGCTTGCCTCAGGCGCACCGGGGAACGACACGCGGTGGCGACCGACATCCATCCCGCTGATATTGCGCTGATCGAGGCCGAGGTTGAATTCCGCCTGAAGGCCAAGCTTGAACAGCTCCAAGCCGAGGCCGCGGAGCAGCGCGTACGCGACCTCGCTCGAATCGAACGCGAAGCTGCCACCCGGCTGGAACCGGTCGTTGCCGAGGCCCACGCGGCTGGGGAGGCCGCTGCCCTGGAGGCGCTGGCGGGGGAGGTCGAGCATGTACGACGGCAAGCGGATGAACAACGAGCGACCGAGGTGGCCCGCGAGCTCGAACGATTCGAACACCCGCGATCGGAGGCCGACGCGTCGCGTGAAGCGTCGATCGAAGAAGCGCTGAAAGCGGCGGAGGTCGCTGCCGTGCGGGCACGGTACCTGGAGGCGGAGCTCGCGCAGGTCAAAGATGACGCCGAGGTCGTTCGCGATTCGGCAATCGACGAAGCGCTGAAAGCGGCCGAGGTCGCTGCCGCGCGGGCACGGGACTTGGAGGCGGAGCTCGCGCGGGTCAAGGCCGACACCGACGCGCGGGTGGAGAGCGAGGCTCGGCTGACGGCCGAGACGTATCGCAGCTTAGAGCCTGTAAGGAAATAACTGCTTGTACTGTTGATCGGCGAGTAGTACGCTGCGCCCGTGGAGGTGGCCACCCTGCGGGCAAAGCATGCAGCGCTGGCGCCCGTGCTCACGGAGCGATCGCGCCGGGTGTGGGCGGCGACTGAGGCCCAGGCGATCGGTTATGGCGGCACGGCGCTGGTCGCCCGAGCCACGGGTATCGCGACATCGACCATCCAGCGCGGTTTGCGTGAATTGACGGCGGACGAGCCGCTCGCGGGCGGCCGGACGCGAAGGGCGGGCGGCGGCCGCAAGCGCGCGATCGATCTCGACGCGACGCTGCTGCGCGATTTGGATGCGTTGGTTGAGCCGACCGCCCCCGGCGATCCCGACTCGCCGCTGCGGTGGACGTGCCAGAGCGCACGGACGTTGGCGGTGGCGCTCGACGGTCTGGGCCACCGCGTCAGCCACACGGTGGTCGCCGAGTTGTTGCACGGACTGGGCTACAGCCTGCAGGGCAACGCCAAGACTCGTGAGGGCCGCCAGCATGTCGATCGGGACGCGCAGTTTCGGTACATCGCCCGGCGCGTGCGACGCGCGCAACGGCAACAGCAGCCGACGATTTCGGTGGACACCAAGAAGAAGGAGCTGGTCGGCGCGTTCAAGAACGCGGGCCGCACCTGGCGCCCGGCGAAGACGCCGCAGCGGGTACAGGTCCACGACTTCGTGATCCCGGCCACCGCCACCACGGGCGGGAAGGCCATTCCGCATGGCATCTACGATCTGCATCGCAACGAAGGCTGGGTGCGTGTCGGGATCGATCACGACACCGCGAGCTTCGCGGTACGGTCGATCCAGCGTTGGTGGCAGCACATGGGTCGCCCGGCGTATCGACAAGCCCAGTCGCTGTTGATCACGGCGGATGCAGGCGGGAGCAACGGGGCGCGCCTCCGGTTGTGGAAGTGGGAACTGCAGCGTCTGGCCAATCGGACGGGCTTGGTGATCACGGTCTGTCACTTTCCGCCGGGTACGAGCAAGTGGAACAAGATCGAGCATCGGGTGTTCTCGCACATCGCGATGAATTGGCGCGGCACCCCACTCGTCGACTTGGCCACGATCGTGAGCCTCATTGGCTCGACGCACAGTCGGTCCGGACTCCGCGTTCGGTCGGAACTCGACCGCGGCCCATACCCGGGTGGCCTCACCGTCACCGATGCGCAGCTGGCGACGGTACGCCTCGAGCGGCATCGCTTTCACGGCGACTGGAACTACACGATCCATCCCGCTGCTCCGAGAACACAAAAGTCAGTAATTGTCTGACAAGCCCTAAGTGGGAAAGAACTCGAGGTCAATGAACGCAGCAGGCAGTCGCTGTGATGCCGTTTGGCACGCACGCGTGTAGGCTGGATCGATGATTGCCTAAGCCTTTGGACGCGGTTCGCAAAACTCCGCCGGCGTGGTCATGTGCGAAGAAAAACCCGTTCATTAAGAACGGCACGGATCGAGGGGGGGTCCATGGGTTTGTTCGGAGTCACATGGCCACGCCGGCGGTTGACGGCTAGTAGAGGTGAGGCTTCGCTGCCGGTCCGACTTGTTTCGCCTACTGCGCCGAGGACTCGGCGGCGGCGTCGTACGCGATCCTTCCTCCGACGATGGTCAGCACCGACTCGATCTCCTTGATCTCGTCCGCCGGCACGGTGAGGTAATCCTTGTTGAGCACCACCATGTCCGCGAGCCTCCCTTTCTCAATGGACCCGAGGTCGTTCTCACGGGAGAAGAGAAAGGCATTGCTGCGCGTGTGGGCGATCAGTGCGTCCTCACGGCCGATCGGATAGCGGGTGACGACCGTGCCGCCGACCATCTTCCCTGTGACCGCCCAGTAGAGCGTCGTGAACGGGCGGTACTGATTGACCTCGAACGCGTCGGTGCCGAGCCCCCACATGATGCCGCTGTCCTGAATCGCCTGCAGGTTCGGCATGGTGTAGCCACGCTCCCCGTGGCGCCGGATGTACGTCATACCCGCGACGACGGTCCTGGGATTCAGGGCAATAAACATGTTGAGCTTCTTCAGGCGCTCGATCTGGTCCGGCGTGACCTGCTCCATATGCATGAACGCCCAGCGCAGGTTCCGTATCGAGTATTCCTGATTGACCTTCTCGACCTGCCTGAGCTGCTCTTCAATGGTCCACTCCATCGTGGTGTGAATCTGGAGCGGGACGTGCGCCTTCGCCGCCGCGAGCGCCACGCGGCCCCATTCATCCCACGCCTCCGGCGGTTCCGACGGCCCCATGTCGGTCACGGCATCCTGCATGCGGATCAGGCGCTCACCGCGGTTGACGTGGTCGATCCACTCGTCGCCGTCGAAGTACTTGAGGCTCGCCATGCTCTCATAGAGATCGGCGTCGGACGCCGGCCCCGCACCGCGGCCGCGGCCTCCCCCCGGCCCGCGGAAGCAGAAGAAGCGCATCGAGAGCCGGCCCTGCTGCTGGAATTGCCGGTAGAGGTCCACGTACTGGCACGAGCCGCCTGACGCGGTGAGGCCAGCCTTGCTGAAGTCCTTCAGCATCTGCAGACTCGAGGTCTCGAGCAACCCCTCTGGCAGGTTGCGGAGAAACCCAGCGGCAGTCTTGACATCGTCCGCCGCATCATCGTTGGTGATGACACCCGTGAGCCGTCCGTTGGCATCGCGCTCGAACGCGGGGTCGGTCATCGTGTCGATCCCGACCGCCTCGATGGCGCGGCTGTTCACGAACGACGAGTCCCGCGTGACCTGTAGGTAGAGCGGGTTGTCAGGCAGGACCGCGTCCAGCTCGTCGCGCGTGAAGAACCGTGAATCATCCGCGAATTGATCCGGGGACCAGCCGCCGATCGTGAACACCCATTCGCCGGGCCCTTTGGCCTGTGCCGCGGCGCGGAGCATCTCGAGCGCCTGCGTGCGCGACTCGATTCCGTCGAGGCGCGTTTCCAGCGTCCAGTACGCGCCTTCTTCCATGAAGTGCGCATGGTTGTCGATGAGGCCGGGGGTCACCGACTTGCCCTCCAGATCGATCCGGCGGGTGTTGGGACCGGCGAGCTGGTTGACGTCCTGATCGGTGCCGACCTCCACAATCCGGTCGCCGCGCACCGCGACGGCCTGCGCGATCGAGAATGTGTTGTCGACCGTGATGATCTTCCCGTTGTACAGAATCAGGTCCGCGGCGGGCTGCTGGGCGCTCAGCAGCATCGATGCGCATGCCAGCGCCATCGCCACACCGACCGCGATCGGTTTCCATGTACGTGCCATCGCATCCTCCACTGACGATGTCTCCGCGTGTGTGCCTCTAGGAAGTATTACCGGGTTCGAGGAACTGCGGCAGCGCGTGCCGACGGACTTATCCTGCTTCCGCCCTCTGCTTGGCCAGCTCGTCCTGAAACTGTTTCTCGTATGTATCCACGTGACTGGGAAGCGTCGTCGGGTCGATGAACGGATTGGGACCCTGACCTCGCTTCGCCAGCTTTTCGAGAAGACCGTAATGGTGTCCGTGAGAACCCAGGAACACGTCGGCACGGAGCGTTCTCGCAAGCTGGTACGTGCGCGCGTAGTCATCAGCCCTGTCGGGATAGTCCGCGTCGTTCAGGAGCACACGCCCGCCTGCTCCGAAACCGCAGCCAATCACGACATCGTAGGTCCTGTCTCCGTCCCGAGTCTCCATCGTGTATGTGGTGCAGCCCTTCGTGTGTCCGCCCGTGAGTAACGCCGTGAGGGTGACGCCGCCGAGCCGCACGGTATCTCCGGCGTGCAGAACCCTATCGATCGGGTGTGGTTTCTCGCCGGGCGTCATGTTTCGTAGCGCAGGAACATCCTGCTCCATGGCCATCACTTGAGCGCCCGTCAATGCCTTGATCTGGGCGTCTCCTTCCTGGTGATCCACGTGAGCGTGACTGCCAAGGACGATTCTGATGTCGTTAAATTCGAACCCGAGTGTCTCGACACTTCCGCGGATGGTTGAGAGCTGTCTTTCGTAGCCACTGTTGATGAGGATATGGCCCTCGGGCGTGGTGATCAGATACGAGGAATGCTCCGCCTCCGGACCCACAAAATAAACATTGCCGACTACCTGGAATGGTTCCACCAACGTGTCGGCAGGTCTCGCCGCTTCCTGGGCTAGGAGTTGTGTCGAACCCACCACAAGCAGCACACCAAACGCCAAGGTACGTTTGTTCATGGCGAACCTAATCCTCAGGAAACGTCGGTGGATTCTCGTGGGTCGCGCCAGGGAGGGACAACATGTGCTCGACGTCCACCTCTCCGTCCGCGCAGCGCGCCGGCAGCAGACGTGGGAAGTCCAAGCGCTCCACGTCTCGCTGATAGGTCCACGGTTTCGTGAAGAACACCGGGTCTTCCACGGTCACGGTCCACGTAATCGTGTCCGCTCCTGTCTTTTCGAAGCGCTCGATCAGGTGCATTTGATCGCTGTGCTGAAGGCCGCCTCGATCCAGCCACGTCTCAGGTCTGAGCCCGATCGTATCCACAACCAGCGTGTCACCTTCCCACCGGCCGATCGAATGTCCCATCCACTCCGGATAGTCCAGGATGTCATCGGGATGATCACGTCCATCCATGTAGAAAATGCGATAGTCAATATGCTCGGTGAGTACGGCAATCACCTCGGAGGTCTGCACGATCATGTACGGGTTGGTGGAGGCCATTCCGCGGTTGGGACCGTACGGTAAGCAGGTGTTTCCAGGGAACGCTGCCTGGTCGACGGTTCGATAGCGCTCCGCCCCATACGGAGTGAGAGCAATCTCCTCTCCGGGAAGCAAATATAGATCGAGGTTGCCGCCGGATGCCTGCAGCCAGATGCCACTGAGGTCTCGAGGATCCATCAGAGTTTCTGTTGCGTCACCATCTGCCCCGGGCTGGGTCGCGCAAGAAGCACCCATCAGGACCAACGCACTCCACAGAACTACTGTCAAGGCAGGCTTGCTCACGGTGATCCTCCGTTCTCCGCTATCGAGAGGTCGTCTGAGGCGCAGCGGCAGGGGCTGGGCCCTGCCCGGCAGCGTCCCGCGGAGTGGCCCACACAGCCGCCGTGACCACCCCACAGGCAAGCAACACACCGATCGCACGCCTTTTTCCATCTCGAATCCTCGTCCCCGGCAAAGCGACATGCGACGCACCTCGAGGTGCCTCGCCCGCGCCACAGCAGGAACCCTTATAGCGTCGTGCCTGAGGCGAGTCAAACAAGGATAGTGGTCAAGTGTGAACCGGAGCTCCTGGCAGCGGCGGGCTCGGGCACTGGCCTCGCCCTGGCCCGACCGACTTCCCCCGTCGCAAGATAACAGTCCGGCTTATTGGACTAAGATGTCGGCTGAGGAAGACGGAAGTGTTTCCGTGAACGACCTCTGGAGGAATGACGATGGAAACATATCGCCGCACCGCCGTTTGCGGTATCGCTTGTGCTCTGTTGCTCACACTTCCAGTTCTTGCGCATCATTCGACCGGACTATTCGACCAAAGTCAGGTGACTTCGCAAGCGGGCACGGTCAACGAATTCGAGTGGATCAATCCGCATACGTGGCTGCATGTCGACTTCACCGACGAGAACGGCAACGTGACGACATGGGCGTTCGAGGGCGGAAGCCCACGTCAGTTGATCCCATTGGGCTGGAGCCGGGATGATTTCTCGCCAGGCACAGAAATTACCGTGGGGTTTCGTCCGATGAAGGACGGCTCGCGCGGCGGGCAGCTCATGAGTGCGACGCTCCCCGATGGCCGCAAAATATGCTCCAATCGTGGTTGCGGCTAGGGACCCTCGACGTCAAAGCGCAGCGTTTGATCGAAGCGAGACGGCACGGCCTGATCTTTGTCGCCGCGCGCAGGGAGCACAATCGCGTCTATCTTGTAGAACCTGCCATTCGCAACGTACGAGGTGGAACGAATCCGGCGCCCGTCATTGGTGTCCACCACAGTCGTCAGCCCAAAGAGTACGGTTGAGTCCTGCCCGAAGCCAATTCGCGGAAAATCGCTGGAGATGACATCGACATCGCGCAAATGCTGAAGAACGTAAGCCACTTCGACAACGAAGTTTGCGCCGTTTTCCATCAGGCCGTCGAGGTCGACCACCGTCGCTTCGAACAGAATGTTCTCGAATTCGACCGAGTAGACGTTCGCCGAGAGGCCCGAAGTGATCAGCGTTTCGTAAGGGGCGGTCCTTAGGCTCGGCTCGGATGGAAACTGAATCGCGAAGCGGTCTTCAGGATAAACGTACTCCTGCCAGTCGGCGGCGCCCTGTGCGGGCGAAGCCGCGATCACTGAAGCGGCAATCAATGGAAATATGTGGGGCATCGCCTTCTCCGAAACGCGCTGTCTTCGTTCCAGTCACCCTAACACAGCTTCCCGGTGGTGAGACTCCCGAACACGCAGCTTTCGCCCTCGGAGACTGCCGCGCAGCCTTGCGAGGCTGCATGGTGGGGCGCCTTCCAGACACGCCGTCTCCTCACTCACGCGTCAAGCCAGGCTGTGAGCTTTGATCTTGCGCGGATCAAGCCATCCTGGTTGTAGTGGTGAACACAAAAAAGCGCCCATGAATCTTCGAACGCCATCTCCAGGTCACCAGTCACCGTGGTCGTTCCGCGCCCGATTTCCCCGTAGGCAAACTCGAAGCTGCCAGTCGGGCGTGCGATTGCAATGCGGAATGGTTCACCATTGAACTTGTTGACGATCGGTCTGCCAGCACTTCTTGCGACACCCGGAATGTCGACCTTGGCTGATCTGCGTTCGAGGTCCACCTCGAGTTCAATCGGGAGAAACAGCGTTTCGAAAAACTCCGTGCACAAGGAACCGAAGACAGAGAAATGATTGCTGAGGGGCGCGCACGCCCCGCCCGAGATGATCGTTTCGAGAGCCATGCGTTGAGCGTCTTGCGCTCGCTCGTCGATCACGATCTGGCGCTTTCCGTGTCCCCCCGCGATCTCACCGGGGAATATGCACAGCAGCGCCCAATTCAGGCCCGCGAGCGGCGTGTCGTTGAAATGGCCTTCGACGACAGTGCCGACATAGGCGAACTTGCAACTGCCATGTGTCGTGGGCTCGTTGAATTGACAGCCGCAGCTCACGGAACAATTGCAGTTATCGTAGGTATGGCTCATGAACTCTCACTGGTCAGGCATTTTGGCAACCTCCCAAGGTCAGCACTGCGGGGACGCCGAATTGTCCCAGCGATTCCTTCTATAATCAGGCCCCACGCCGGTGAGACACTGCGTTCGGGGGTACCGCCTTCGATGGCTCAGCAGTGGCTATCGACCTCACGCCTGTTAGCGAAGCCCCACCGGGGGGCCGTGGCGCAGAAAAAGTGTTCGGCGATGTTCTATCGCTCTTCGAGGAAGTGACGGAATCGAGGCGAGTAAATGGACGTCAGAAACATCGACAATGCACCCGCGTTTATTACCAAGGACGGATCTGAGATTCGTGAACTGTTCGACGTCCCCCCGTCTTCAGTAGCACTTCGGTTTAGAGTCCGGCGGTGACTGTACTGCGTTCCGCGACCAGCCGCTTGGCGTACTGGGCGGGCGTGAGCCCGCCCAGTCCCTTCTTCGGCCGCTCCTCGTTGTACTCGCGTCGCCAGGCCTCGACGAGGACCTGGGTATGGACCAGACTCGTGAACCAGTGCTCGTTGAGGCACTCGTCGCGGAACCGGCCGTTGAACGATTCGATATAGGCGTTCTGATTCGGCTTGCCCGGCTCGATCAGGCGCAACGTGACGCCGTGCGTATGGGCCCATGTCAGCATGGCGCGCCCGCAGAACTCCTTCCCGTTGTCGGTGCGCAAGATACGCGGCAGGCCGCGCTTGAGCGCGAGTTGATCGAGCACGCGGGTGACCGGCAGCCCACCGAACGCGCGGGCCGGCACGATGGCCACCGCTTCGGTGGTCGCGTCATCGACGACGGTCAGGCACTTCACCACCCGTCCCTCGGCCGTGCGGTCGAAGACGAAGTCGGCAGACCAGACCTCGTTCGGCGCCTGGGGGCGTACCAGGGGCTGGCGGTCCGCCACCGGGATCTTCTTGCGTCGCCGCCGACGTACCTGCAGCCTAGCCTCGGTATACAGGCGCTCCACCCGCTTGTGGTTGACCCGTGTTCCCGCCTGCCGCAGCTTGAGGTAGATCATCCCGGCACCGTAGCGACGGTGCCGGTGCGCTAAGGTCACGATGCGGGCTCGCAACGCCGCGTTAGTATCCGGCGCCGGGGTGTATCGCAGCGACGAGGCACTCATGTGCACCAGCGCGAGCGCGCGCCGCTCGCTCACCCCCTGCGCGGTCATATCCCGCACCAGCACCCGTCGGGCTGGGGCGGTCACCACTTTTTTCGCAACGCATCGCGCGTCACCTCGTTGTCCAGCACGGACTCGGCCAGCAGCTTCTTCAGCCGCGTATTCTCGGCAATCAGCTCCTTCAGGCGTTTCGCGTCCGAGACGGTCATCCCGCCGAACTTATTCCGCCAGAGGTAGTAACTGGCCTCCGAGAACCCGTGCCGGCGGCACAGGTCCTTCACCGGCAGGCCCGCTTCGGACTCCCGCAGGAACCCGATGATCTGCGCCTCGCTGAATCGTTGCTTCACGTCCGATCTCCCTTCTCGTGAGCTCGGACTCTAAACCCGGGTGCTACTCAATTCGGGGGGGACGTCGTGTTGGCCAATCGAAATTCTTGCATCAAACAGCAAAGTCTTGCCGAGGCCCGGCTCGACGTCGGCGCGCGAACGACTCCACACTACCATTCTTCAACAGAAGAAATTTATTACATCCTCAGCGGACAAGGCCGGATGCAGATCGAAGATGAGTCGCGCGATGTTGGCCCTGGCGATGCGATTGCGATTCCGCCTAGCCGGACACATACGATCGAAAACACTGGAATGGAAGTTCTCAAGTTTCTCTGCTGCTGCGCTCCTGGCTATGAGCACGACGACACAGTGCTGATCGCACCGCCTATGACGTGCCTATGACGCGACGTTGACATCGGGCCGGCGAACTATGTACGCTGCTCGCCGCAGTGAGTCCCGATGATTGTGCGGCTCAGCAGCCGATTCGGGACATCGTGAGTCGGATGACCTGCGTTTCGATGTCGTGCTCCTCGAAGGCGGCGTTCCCTGACCCGATTTGCGCGCATCGGGCACTTTTCCAGGGCAGTGGCCGGAGAACTCCTGCACCAACAATGAGAAGTACACGCAGTTGCGCAAGTTGAACGAAATCGAAGAGAGCAGGAAGTAAACCTGGAACAGCAGCAGAATACCGGAGAAAGGAACTCCACAATGAAGCGATGGCACCTGGTGGCGGCGGCGATGTTACTGGCTTCAGCCACTGCGTACGCTCAGGGTGGGCGCGTCCAGTCCACCGCAGATTTGAAGGTTTTCGACGGCTGGGGCCGCCCGCTATCGGACCCAGGGACCTCGGGACCAGCGCCGGTTCGTGATATTTCGGGGATGTGGGAGCCGGCAGCCGGCCCCGGCGCGGGCATTCAGGCCAATGGTCCGGTTTCCATGCGCAGCGACGGCGTAAGCGAGCCGCCCTACACGCCCGCCGGCAAGGCCAGCTATGACAGCCACGGGGCGCTCTACGGCTACCGCGCCGTGCTGCCGTCGCTGAGCAATGATCCGCGTAACAATTGTGATCCGCTGGGCTTTCCGCGTGCCAATTTCTATCAGTTGCGTCACACGAAACTTATTCAGCTTGAAGACCAGGTCGTCATCCTGTACCAGTTCGACAAGAAATACCGCATCATCTGGACCGACGGACGCGACTTCCCTGAGGTGCTCCCAGATAACCGGTGGTACGGATACTCGGTTGGCAGGTGGGAGGATGATTCAACGTTCGTCGTGAACACCATCGGCCTGATCGGAAATGAAAGGGTATGGCTGGATGAGACCGGTCGGCCTATGAGCGATCAAATGACGGTGGAGGAACGATTCCACCTGGTCGATTCGCATCTCATGGAGCTCACCGTGACCGTCACAGATCCCGAGTTCTATACCGAGCCGTGGGTGCCCATGGATAGGTTTCCGATGAAACGGCAAGCGCCTGATTACGACATCATCGAAATGCTCTGCGCGCCCTCCGACATGGAGGCGTACAGAACGGATTTCGCCGATCCGGCGAGTGGGATAGGGATAAACTAGGTAGTAGTTCCAACGGGTAGTCTGTTTCTGATAAGGAGATCGCCGCATGAAGACTCTTCTCCGATGGGCGCTTTTGGCAGTTCTGGTTTCGACGCCTGTTTTTGCCCATCATGGGAATGCCGCCTTTGCTGTCGGCGAAACGCGGGTGCTGCCAGGAACCGTCACCGAATGGATTTGGGCCAACCCCCATTGTTGGCTGAAATTCGATGTCACGGACGAAAACGGCGACACCGTCAGCTGGGTAGTCGAGGCCACCAACTCCGCCGACCTGATGGAGCGAGGCTGGAGCAGGCGGATGTTCGCGTTCGGCGATGAGGTCACGGTGACGCTTGAGCCAGTCAAGAACGGGGCGCCCGTCGGACGCGTCCGTTCCATAATGTTGGCCGACGGAACGATAGTTGGCACGAATTACGTGCCCAGGTAATCCGATTCGGAAACGCCGTTCTCCGTACAAGAGCTCTCTGATCCGCTCGACTTCGGGCACGTACATTCCGCGGAGTCAGAAGGGCCACTTCGAGATCACAGGTGCCTGTACACCAGACAGGGGCTCCGCGCGCGCAAGTAATCCCAGCGGAGCCCGTGGCTGGCTTGACAATGTCCTTTGGCGTGCTCCGCGCGCCAGGACCGGTTTTGGAAAGGGCGGCATGAAGTCGACGTCTCGGATGTTCACGTACCTCGCGCCGGTCTGCGGCGTGTGCCTGCTGGGAACCGTGTTGACGGCGGGCCAGGCGCCCCCGCAGGAGACGCCGCTGCTGGCGGAGGAGTTCTTCGAGAACGTGCAGGTGCTGAGGGGGATCCCGGTCGATGAGTTCCTCGATACGATGGGCATGTTCTCCGCAGCGACCGGGTTGAACTGCACCGACTGCCACGTTGATGAGAGCGCCGGCGGCTGGGGGCCCTACGCTGACGACAATCAGCTCAAGACCACGACGCGCGCGATGGTGGGGATCATGACCGCCATCAACGAGCAGTACTTCGGCGGCCGCCCGGGGGTCACCTGCTACACCTGCCACAGCGGCAACCGCCGGCCGAAGGCGGTGCCGAACCTCGCGGTGCAGTATGCCGTCGATCCGGTCATCGAGGCCCCGTACGAGATCCTCCAGCCGACGCCCCTTGCCCCCTCGGTCGACGACGTGCTCGACAGGTACATCGACGCGGTCGGAGGGGCCGCGCAACTGAATGGGTTGACCACCATTGTCGCTGAAGGCACGTATGCTGGGTTCGACGATTTCGACGAGTACCCGGTGCAGGTGTTTGCGAGAGCGCCGAACCAGCGCACGACGATTCTCCATTCCCAGTACGGCGACATCACGACCACCTTCGATGGACAGTCCGGGTGGCTGGCGTCGCCGATCGAGACCAAGCCGGCTCCGGTCATCGCGATGACCGGCGGCAATCTGGAAGGCCTGGCGCTCGAAGCGGAGCTGTCGTTCCCTGGGCAGATCACACAAGTGTTGGCGGACTGGATCCCGGGGCCCCTGACCGAGGTCGGCGATCGCGAAGCGCGCATACTCCAGGGGAGGGACGCCACCGGCACGCCGGTCAAACTGTATTTCGACGTGGAGTCCGGACTGCTCGTGCGGCTGGTCCGGTACTCGTCCGACTCGCCCGTCGGCCGCGTGCCGACGCAGGTCGATTTCGAGGACTACCGCGACGTGTCCGGAATCCAGTTCCCGTTCAAGTGGACCTCGACGTGGACAAACGGACGGACGGTCTACCAGCTGACGAACGTCCAGGTCAATCCCACGATTCCTGCGGCGAGATTCGCGAGGCCGGTGCCGCCCGCATGGCCTACGGCGCGCTGACGCGGCATTCTTCGCCTGGCTCGAATCCACATCGCCGGCCCTGGGGCGTCTCAGCCAACGTTCTATCTCCTCGTCGATTCCTCCTATAATCAGGCCCGACTTCGATGGTGCTGACCTCCGGCACCTGCTTCGGCGCGTATGAGATCACCGCCCTGATCGGCGTGGGTGGGATGGGGAGTGTACCGGGCGACGGATACCAACCTGCGAGCGGCCACATTGTCGCGACTTCAAGGAGTACATGATGAGGACTATTCGAACTACTTCGATCGTTGTTTTCTCGCTGGTCGTTTGTCTGTTCGCCAGAGACACTGCCGCGCAGGGCGGGGTTGACGCCGATTCGATCACGCAGCTCACAGAGAGCGTCTTTCGGCGTGGGAGCCAATCGAATGTCTTCATGGTCACCGACGAGGGCATCATCGTGGTCGATGGCACCTGTTCGGGCGGCGGTCAGCAATGGCTGAAGGAGGAGCTGGATCGGCGGTACGACGTGCCCGTGAAATACGTGATCCTGTCCCACGACCATGAGATGCACATCTGCGGGACGCAGGCCTTCAGCGACACCGCCGTCACGATCGCGCACCGCAACGCCAGACCTCACATCGTGAGAGAAGGCCGGAATGCAGCCGTGCCCGATGTGATCTTCGAGGAGTCGATGGAGATCCATCTGGGCGGCAAGCGGGCCGTGCTGTACTACTTCGGGCCGACCCATAGCGACAACTTGATTCAGGTCCATTTCCCGGATGAGGGAGTCCTGGTCGCGACCGACGCGATCCGTTCCGGCAAGTCGATCGGGCTGCCGGACTATCGGGACTCCAACGTGAACAACCTGATCGACGCGCTCGACCAGTTGGCGCGTCTGGACAACGTGGACATCGTCGTGCCCGGTCATGCCGGTCTTGCCGATCAGCAGGGCTTTGTATATTTCCGAGAGTTCGTGGTGGCGTTGAGAGACCGCGTGCTCGATGAAATGGTCGAATGCCGGTCCGGCGAGGAGATAGTGGAACGCGTGACGATGGACGATTTCGCCGACTACGGGAACTATGAAGAGTGGCTGCGCGCCAACGTCATCTCCATGTGGGATTATCTCTACCGGCAGCGGGAACCCAGCTATAGCGCTCGATGTCGAGAGAGCTATCAGAGTGACTGGGAAGCCCGTATCGAGGACTAGCAGCCATCGCGTATCCGATCGGCTTTCCCATCGGCGGCTGATGCAATGAATGAGCCGGCTGTAGGGGTTTAGGACTTCCTGGACGGTGGTGTTGAGTTGAGGCGACAAGCTGCGCGTCCAACGAGGCACCACCGTGTCGTGCCAGGCGATCCGCCACTCCGCGCGCACGACCATCGACATCCCGGACGCCCGTGAAATGTCGTCTCAGAGTCGATTTCCAGAGGAGGCTTCAATGATAGATGTTCGATTCGTCAAGCGTGTGGGGAGCGTTTCACTGCTAGTCGGCGCGTCCGTCTTCGGATACCAGCTGACGGGCGATGCGCAGACACGGGAACAGGGACCCTGGTGGCCGTCCCCGCACGGCCCCACGGACCAGGCAGGCGCCTCGAACTACATCACACCGGCGAAGATTCTGGAGGCACTGCAGATCCCGAAGACCGGCCAGGCCTACGAGCTCGGCCATGTATACGAGGCGAGCATGCCGCAGTACGGCGACCGCCCGTACTGGATCACCTCGCACCCGGTGGCGCAGCCGCAGAGGGAGGGCGAGGGGGCGACCCATCGCGACTACTTTACCGGCTTCATCGGCCAAATGGGCACGCAGTTCGATGCGCTTGGCCACCAGGGCGTGGCCGTCCGAATGGGAGACGGCTCCCTGCAGTCAGTGTTCTACAACGGCATCACCGAGGAGGAGATGACCGGCGCCAATCAGGGACTCGGCGGCCTCGAAGCGCTTGGTGTCGAGCACGTCAAGCCGATCATCACGCGTGGCATCCTGATCGACATCGCTGGCTACAAGGGCGTGCCAACACTGGCCCCCGATTATGAGGTCACCCTGGCTGACGTGCGTGCCGCGCTCGCGCGACAGAACATGACTGAGAGCTCGATTGGGCAGGGTGATGCGGTGATCTTCAACTACGGATGGTCAGTGAACTGGTCGAATCCCTCGAAGTACAACGACAGGCGAGTCGGCGTCGGCGAAAACGAAGGATCGCCCGGTATCGGCGGCGAGGTCGCCCGCTGGCTCGTGACGCGCAAGGTGGCGATGGTCGGAGCCGATTCCTGCTGTGTGCAGATAATGCCTCCAACCGCCTCGGGCAACGTGCACCACGTGCTGTTTTTCACGGAGGGAATCTTCCTGCTCGAGAACATGGACCTGGCGGAGCTGACGCGCGACCAGGTCTACGAGTTCCTGTTCCTGTGCCTCACCGAGCGCATCAAAGGCGCCACAGGCTCGCCCGTGAGACCAATCGCCGTTCGCTGACGCGGCCCGTTGCATGGCAACATGAGGAAGTCCGGGACTAGATCCCATGTTCCCGGAGACTACGAGCCGATCCTCCAGGCCAACTGGGCTTCATAGCACTCGAGAAGAATCGTGTGATAACGCTCGGCGGCCTCCGTGCTGACGAAGGAATGCACCTCGTCCTCGTACTTCGCAAACCTTCCCAAGAAGACGTCAACATCCGCTACACCATTGCCGGACATATCAGGATTCATGATCCTCAAGGTGCGGATCTTCTCTGGAATGTTGGCGTGCCTCACGGAAGTAGACAGGATCACGTCGACGCCGGCCTTTGTCGAAAGGTCCTTGAAGCGCCGCATTGACTCAACGTGGGCGGTCATCATCGCCTCGCCGTCCGGATAATACCGGACCCCCCGCCGTCCGATGCTGGCATCGACGCCGCCCCAGATGGCCGCCACGTGCCGTCCGTCGTCCGACGCTATGGTCTTCACGTTCGTCAGCGGCTCGATGATCATCGACAGCGTGCCCGGCGTGTGGCCCGGCGTGACGTACAGCGTGACGGTCACGTCGCCGAGCGTGATCTGCTGGCCGTCGGTGACGATCATGTCCCTCCTGGGCTTGAGTTCCGCGGGCGAGTTGTCCTCGGCCACGACGTCCCAGTCCGCGGCCGACATGGCCACACGCGCGTTCGGATAGGTGTCCTGCAGCGCCTTCGATCCCCAGTACCGGTCGTCATGGCCGTGCGTCACGATGATGTATTTGATCGTGTCGGGCTCGAGACCGAAATGCAGCAACTCGAGCACCAGATCCTTGCTCGAGTAGTGAAAGCTGGCATCGATCACGATGATCCCGTCCGACGTGTCGATCGCCCACACGCCAGCCGTCTGCGTGCCGATGAAGTAGAGGTTGTCGAAGATGTCCGCCGGCCAGGCAAACCACTCATCGCGGGGCACGACGTCGGCCGAACGCTCTTGCGTTCGCATGACATCCGGGAGGGTCGGCTCGGCACACACCATATCGAACAGGCCCTGGAAGATGTGAAACGGCGCCAACGGGTTCGCCGTCTGCGGTGCGATGGCGGCCTGAGCCGCCTCCACATGGGCGTTGGCCGCAGCAGCCTGCGCGTGCGCCTCTACGGTCATCGAGCCCGTCAGCAGCACAACACCGCACAACGATGTCAGACAGCGCGTCATCGGCTCTCTCCTCATGGCTACTGCTCGTCCTGGTACTTGGTGCCAGGGTACGCGTACTCCAGTTCGCGCCTCGCGAGGTCGGGATCGCAGATGCGAAATCCGGTGCCGATGTTCCGGGAGGCCATCCTGGTGAACAGCTTCGAGTACCTGAACGGTCTGGTCAAAAACGTCGGGTCGTCCAGCGTGATGATCAACCGGATGGTGTCGTCGTCGATGAGATGGTAGCGCTCGGTGACCTTCTTCCGCACCGACGTTGCCATGTGGAGGTGGTCGTCCATGCCATCGGGATCGAACGTGAAATTGGTGGTTTCGAACACGAGGTCGTCTCCATCGAAATGTCCGGCCGAGTATCCATGTTGAAACAGCTCGCCGTTCTGCGGCGTGGGACCGGTGCCGTTCATCCAGACGATGCGTCCACCAAACTGGCCGGAGTCCGTGAAGACCCGGCCCGGAGCCCCGGAGAGGGAAAAGTCTTCACCCAGCGAGGCATTCACGCTGCCCCCGGCGCACTCCGCTGTCGTCGGTGACTGGTAGATATCCACGTAATTCATCCAGGCTTCTGCTCGTGCGTTCAAGGGAAGGTTGTCCACCGGCATGGAACAGTTCATTTGCTTTTCGCCCCAATCGCCGAGGCGCCCGCCGCAGTTGCCCCTGTCCTGACCCTCAGGACTCCTGATCTGACTGTCCCAGTGCCCGAGGAACGGATAGATCTTCTCGTACTCCTCGTCGCTCTGGGCCGCGACGCCCACCGTGCCGACCGCCATCACCAGCGCGAATAGTGCGCCGGCCCCCACGACGCGTTTCAGGCCTGTCATCATCGTCCTCGCTAATGCGGCCGATAGACGAAACTTCATGGCGCATTACTCCTTTTGGGGGAGCTTAGCATGGGGCCTGCGTTCGCGCACCGCCCCGGAGGCCTGCCGATAGGTCTCTATCTGAACTGATTTCGCTGCTGAACCCTGTGTCGGTTGAGCTCAACTGCGTAGAATTCCGCACCTAACGCCCCCAACGGAAGAAGGCGTTGTTCAAGGTTCAGTTCCCTCGGCGATTCCTCCTATAATCAGGGCCGACTCCGCGGAAGAGCCAATCGGTACTGTTTGCTGCCGGGAGAAACTGAGACTATGAGGACGTATTCGCGTTCGCTCGCTAGAACTCTCGCTTGCGTCGCACTGGCATTCGTCTGTGGTGCACTACCGACCAACGCCCAGGACCAGGAGGAGCCTCCTCCAGAACTGATCAACATCGAGATCTTCACGGGCATGACGTACGACGAAGTGCGGGCAGAGATGACCCTGATGAGAGATCAGCTTGGCGCACGGTGCAGGTATTGTCACCTTCTTGGGTCGGACGACGTGACGGACTACGTCCCCGAGACCGACATGAAGCAAATCGCCCGTCAGATGATCAGGATGGTCCAGGTACTGAACGAGCAGGAACCCTTCAGGTCGGGCAACGCGAAGGTCACTTGCGCCACCTGTCACAGAGGGTCACCCCACATACCGTTATTTGTGCCGGGTGGGCGAGAAACGTGGGTACCCAGGGACTGATGGGTGTGTTTAAACTTGACAATACCCATGATTTAGGTGTTTTATCCAGCAACCCCAGTGTCTCGTCTCTGGGGTATCCGGCTCTTGAGAATGGATACGGATGACTTTTAAGGGAGATTGCCGATGACGCGTGCAGTACGAGGTTCTTTTACGTTTGCGTTGGTTTTTCTGCTCTCGACATCAGCCGCCTGGGCGCAGCTGAACACGGCCGAACTCAACGGCCAGGTGACCGATACAAGCGGCGGGGTGCTGCCGGGCGTCACCGTGACCGTGACACAGGTCGAAACCGGGCTCACGCGCACGGTCGTGACCGATGGCACCGGCGCGTACGTGATGACGGCCCTGCCGACCGGGCCGTACCAACTGGAAGTGGCGCTGGCGGGATTCCGTAGCTACCTCCAGACCGGGCTGGTGCTGACGGTCGGCGCCACGCCCACGGTCAGCGTGGAACTCGAGCTCGGCTCGCTCGAGGAGACGGTCACGGTTGAAGCCGCCGCGCCGATCGTCGACGTCCGGAGCGCGGGCATCAGCGCCGTCGTCGAGAACGAGGCGATCCTCGAACTACCGCTCCAAGGCCGGCAGGTCACCGACCTGATCGTCCTGTCGGGCGCGGCGGTCCAGACGGGCGACGCGGGCGGTCGACACGTGCAGGGCGGCGTGCGCATCTCGGTGGCCGGCGGGTTGCCAACCGGGGTCGGCTACTCGCTCGACGGGTCGTCGCACAACTCCCGGCAGAGCAACATGAATCTCCCGCTGCCGTTTCCCGACGCGTTGCAGGAGTTCCGCGTCGCCACGAGCGCCGTCTCCGCGGAGAGCGGGTCGAAATCCGGCGCGGCGGTCAACGCCGTGACGAAGTCGGGCACGAACCGGTTTACCGGGAACGTGTTCGAGTTTCTCCGCGACAGCCGCTTCAACGCGCCCGAGCACTTCGCGGCGTTCGGGCCGGATGGCGAGCAGCTGGGTGATGGGCTGAAGCGCCATCAGTACGGCTTCACCATCGGCGGGCCGATTGTGCAGGACAAGCTCTTCTTCTTCGGCGGGTACCAGGGCACGCCGGTCCGGGTGGAGCCAACGTCACAAATCATGAATGTGCCGACCGCGGCGATGCTGGCGGGTGATTTTACCACGTACGCCTCTCGCGAGTGCCAAGGCCGCCGCGGGATCACGCTTGGCGCGCCGTACGTCAACAACCAGATCGATCCGGCGCTCTTCAGTCGGGCCGCGGTGAACCTCGCCGCCGAGCTGCCGGAGCCTAGCGATGAGTGCGGCACCGTTCAGTTCTCCATTACGCGAGACGAAGACACGTATCAGCCGATCACCCGGTTCGACTACCAGGCGAGCAACAATCACTCGTTCTTCGTCCGGTACATGTTTATGAAGGTCGTGACGCCAGAGGGCTACACCGGCCCGGGGGACAACATACTGAAGGCCGGTCCTGCAGTGGGCGGATCGAACCGCAGCCACATGACGAGCATCGGCCAGACCTCGGTGTTCAGCTCGACGGTCGTCAACTCGGTGCGGGTCGGGATCAACACGTCGTGGGTCGATCGCACCCACCAGCCTACACCCGACCCGTCGAGCATCGGCGTCAACATCACCACCCAGCTGCCAGGGCAGTTTCCGCTCGACGTCGACGGCGAGTTCGAGATCAGCAGGGGGGGGGCCACCGCCGGGACTCACGCGAACCACACCTATGCGTTTTCCGACGACCTGACGTTCCTGTCGGGGAACCACCAGTTCAGCATCGGCGCGAACGCGGAGTGGTCGTGGCAAGAGTCCAATTCCACCTCGCGGTCGAACGGCAACTGGATCTTCGACGGCCGGCATACCGGGACGGGAATATCGGACATGATGGTGGGCCGGGTGTTCAGCATGGAGCAGGGCGGCTTCGGCTTCCTCCCCGTGGACAACTGGTACATTGGGGTCTACGGGCAGGACTCCTGGCGCCTCTCGGACCGCGTAACGTTGAACGCCGGCCTGCGCTGGGAACCGTATCTCGGCCAGAACGTCCGGAACGGCGTGGTCGCGGTCTTCGATCAGGCGCTCTTCGATAGTGGCACCAAGAGCTCGGTGTACACGAGGGCGCCGGCCGGCTTCCAATGGGATGGTGATCCGGGCTTCCCGGACAATGGGAAGACCGGGCAGGACAAGCAGTGGTTCAATTTCTCGCCGCGCGTCGGCCTGGCGTGGGATGTGAACGGCGACGGCCGCACGGCGGTGCGCACCTCGTGGGGATTACTCTATGACTTCCCGGCGGGCGAATTCCACAACATCCACGCCAACGCGCCGCCGTTTGGCAATCGGCTGCGGCTCTTCGATCCCGAGGGGGGCTTTGACGACCCGTACCTGAACGTGCCCGGCGGCAATCCGTTCCCCGTTGTGCGCACCGCGGACGTACCCTTCGTGCCCTTCGGCTCGTTCGGGACGATGGACCCGAGTATCAACTCGCCGCGCACCCAGTCCTATAACTTCACCGTCGAGCAGCAGCTCGGCACGGACTGGCAGGTAGCGGCGAGCTACATCGGCAGTTACTCCGACCGCCTGTGGGCGCAGGATCAGCTCAACCCGGGCATCGTCGTGCCGGGCGAGCGCACCACGGGCGGGAACCTGAACACGCGGCGCAAGCTGTATCGGCAGAACCCGGACGAGGCGCAGTTCATCAGTTTCCTGGACGAGGCGGTCGCCATCGGCTACCAGCGGTACAACGGCCTGAAGCTGTCGGTGCGGCGTCGGGCGGCCAGCGGGTTGAGCATGAGCGGGAACTATACGTTGTCGAAGTGCACGGGCACCGACACCCCCAACGGCTTCGACCAGGCGGGCGCGAACTACCTGATACCGGGCAACCCGGATTTCGACAACGGGTATTGCGATCAGGATCGGAAGCACCTGTCGACGCTGACGGTCGGGTACCTCACGCCGGAGGCGGACAACGCCGTGCTGCGGGCGATCGCCTCGAACTGGAGAGTCTCGGGGATCTTCGCCGCGCGGACCGGCGCCCGCCTCAACATCGAGAGCGGCGTGGACACAGGCGCCGGTACGCGCTACCAGCGGCCCAACTATGTCGGCAGTTCCATCTTCGGCCCGGGCAAAGACGCCGACCCGGAACCCGGGGAACGGATCATCGCCTACTTCGACTCGGACGCATTCGAGAGGCCTGGAACGGGCGAAAACGGTAACGCGACGCGCAACCTGGGGATCGGTCCGGGCTACTGGACTATCGATCTGGCGATCTCGCGGCTCATCAATCTGGGACCACGGCAGCTGGAGCTCCGCATGGAGTCGTTCAACCTGACGAACAACTTCAACTGGGGCAATCCCGGCAGGAATGCCAGGCGGAGCAGCTTCGGCCGGATCCAGACTCAGGCCGGGACGCCGCGCATCATGCAGTTCGGGGTCAAGTTCGCCTTCTGACGCGGTTGGACCGTCATCGACGACGGTGACCCTCGACTAGCCAACGACCGGCCGATCAGCTTCTCGCCACGCGAGAAGCTGATCGGCCACCATCCCGCCAACACTAAGGGCTTGTCAGACAATTACTGACTTTTGTGTTCTCGGAGCAGCGGGATGGATCGTGTAGTTCCAGTCGCCGTGAAAGCGATGCCGCTCGAGGCGTACCGTCGCCAGCTGCGCATCGGTGACGGTGAGGCCACCCGGGTATGGGCCGCGGTCGAGTTCCGACCGAACGCGGAGTCCGGACCGACTGTGCGTCGAGCCAATGAGGCTCACGATCGTGGCCAAGTCGACGAGTGGGGTGCCGCGCCAATTCATCGCGATGTGCGAGAACACCCGATGCTCGATCTTGTTCCACTTGCTCGTACCCGGCGGAAAGTGACAGACCGTGATCACCAAGCCCGTCCGATTGGCCAGACGCGGCAGTTCCCACTTCCACAACCGGAGGCGCGCCCCGTTGCTCCCGCCTGCATCCGCCGTGATCAACAGCGACTGGGCTTGTCGATACGCCGGGCGACCCATGTGCTGCCACCAACGCTGGATCGACCGTACCGCGAAGCTCGCGGTGTCGTGATCGATCCCGACACGCACCCAGCCTTCGTTGCGATGCAGATCGTAGATGCCATACGGAATGGCCTTCCCGCCCGTGGTGGCGGTGGCCGGGATCACGAAGTCGTGGACCTGTACCCGCTGCGGCGTCTTCGCCGGGCGCCAGGTGCGGCCCGCGTTCTTGAACGCGCCGACCAGCTCCTTCTTCTTGGTGTCCACCGAAATCGTCGGCTGCTGTTGCCGTTGCGCGCGTCGCACGCGCCGGGCGATGTACCGAAACTGCGCGTCCCGATCGACATGCTGGCGGCCCTCACGAGTCTTGGCGTTGCCCTGCAGGCTGTAGCCCAGTCCGTGCAACAACTCGGCGACCACCGTGTGGCTGACGCGGTGGCCCAGACCGTCGAGCGCCACCGCCAACGTCCGTGCGCTCTGGCACGTCCACCGCAGCGGCGAGTCGGGATCGCCGGGGGCGGTCGGCTCAACCAACGCATCCAAATCGCGCAGCAGCGTCGCGTCGAGATCGATCGCGCGCTTGCGGCCGCCGCCCGCCCTTCGCGTCCGGCCGCCCGCGAGCGGCTCGTCCGCCGTCAATTCACGCAAACCGCGCTGGATGGTCGATGTCGCGATACCCGTGGCTCGGGCGACCAGCGCCGTGCCGCCATAACCGATCGCCTGGGCCTCAGTCGCCGCCCACACCCGGCGCGATCGCTCCGTGAGCACGGGCGCCAGCGCTGCATGCTTTGCCCGCAGGGTGGCCACCTCCACGGGCGCAGCGTACTACTCGCCGATCAACAGTACAAGCAGTTATTTACTTACAGGCTCTTATGGTCTCTGAGGAGCAGCCGCCTGTATGCTCGGCACCGGGGCGAACTAGCAACCGGCCGTGTGCCTGGAATCCAGGTCTGTGGCTTCGAATGGGGCACCGGAAGCGACATGCCGATTAGCGAGATCGGCGTCGGCGGGATAGCGCGAGCGGGAAGCGAGGGCCCTCGTGTCCCTGAACCATCCGCACATCGCCAAAATCTACGAACATGAGAACAGGACAATGAAAAGAATGCAGACCGTAAGGATCATGCTCGTAGTCGCCGTTGTCGTTTCAAGCCTGGCCACGGGTCTTCACGCACGTGCGCAGGAACCGCCGGCTGTGCAGAGGCACGTCGATTCGGTCCAAGAACTCGCAGGCAGGCGTTACCAGCGAGCCATGACGCGGCTCTGCTTGCCCCGCAACAGCCGCCCGCGGCCCGCCCTTCCCGAATCGGTGGCGCCCGCCCGTATCTTCGACAACCTCTATTTCGTGGGTCTCCCGAGAGTCTATTCGTGGGTGGTGGACACACCCGAGGGGATTATTCTTCTCGATTCGTTGAACGATGCCCGGGATGCGGAGGTGACGATTGTCGGGGGCATAGAACAGCTCGGCCTCGATCCCTCACGTATCCGGCACGTGGTGATCAGCCACGAACATGGCGATCACTATGGGGGCGCACGTTACCTACAAGAACGTTTTGGCGCGCGTGTCGTAGCGACCGACTTGGCCTGGCGCACGATGGAGGCGAGTTCGGGATCGGGCCCTGACGCGCCGCCGGAGCGCGACATGGTGGTATCCGACGGTGACACACTGACGCTTGGGGGCACGACCCTGACCTTTTACTCCACGCCGGGGCATACCGAGGGATCGTTGTCTACGATGGTGCCCGTGATGGAAAGTGGGCAGAGTCATCTTGCCTTTTTCCTGAACGGTCCGCGCACTGTTTCGCTGGCAACATCTCGCGAGATGTTGGCCTCTACCCAGCGGATCGCAGCGCTCGCCCGAGCAGCCGGTGTGGACGTCGAACTCAACAATCACTCATACATCGACGATTCCTTGCCAACGATCGAGGCGGCACGGACGCGTCAGCAAGGCCAGTCGAATCCATTCCTTATCGGCGCGGAAGGCTTCCAGCGGTTTGCCGGTTGGCAGATCGAGTGCCTGAGTGCAGATGTGGCGCGTGGGGAATATTGATCCCCACGCCTCCCGACCGACAGGGTCGCAGAACGGGCCTTGCGTTAAGAGACTGTAAGGAAATAACTGCTTGTACTGTTGATCGGCGAGTAGTACGCTGCGCCCGTGGAGGTGGCCACCCTGCGGGCAAAGCATGCAACGCTGGCGCCCGTGCTCACGGAGCGATCGCGCCGGGTGTGGGCGGCGACTGAGGCCCAGGCGATCGGTTATGGCGGCACGGCGCTGGTCGCCCGAGCCACGGGTATCGCGACATCGACCATCCAGCGCGGTTTGCGTGAATTGACGGCGGACGAGCCGCTCGCGGGCGGCCGGACGCGAAGGGCGGGCGGCGGCCGCAAGCGCGCGATCGATCTCGACGCGACGCTGCTGCGCGATTTGGATGCGTTGGTTGAGCCGACCGCCCCCGGCGATCCCGACTCGCCGCTGCGGTGGACGTGCCAGAGCGCACGGACGTTGGCGGTGGCGCTCGACGGTCTGGGCCACCGCGTCAGCCACACGGTGGTCGCCGAGTTGTTGCACGGACTGGGCTACAGCCTGCAGGGCAACGCCAAGACTCGTGAGGGCCGCCAGCATGTCGATCGGGACGCGCAGTTTCGGTACATCGCCCGGCGCGTGCGACGCGCGCAACGGCAACAGCAGCCGACGATTTCGGTGGACACCAAGAAGAAGGAGCTGGTCGGCGCGTTCAAGAACGCGGGCCGCACCTGGCGCCCGGCGAAGACGCCGCAGCGGGTACAGGTCCACGACTTCGTGATCCCGGCCACCGCCACCACGGGCGGGAAGGCCATTCCGTATGGCATCTACGATCTGCATCGCAACGAAGGCTGGGTGCGTGTCGGGATCGATCACGACACCGCGAGCTTCGCGGTACGGTCGATCCAGCGTTGGTGGCAGCACATGGGTCGCCCGGCGTATCGACAAGCCCAGTCGCTGTTGATCACGGCGGATGCAGGCGGGAGCAACGGGGCGCGCCTCCGGTTGTGGAAGTGGGAACTGCCGCGTCTGGCCAATCGGACGGGCTTGGTGATCACGGTCTGTCACTTTCCGCCGGGTACGAGCAAGTGGAACAAGATCGAGCATCGGGTGTTCTCGCACATCGCGATGAATTGGCGCGGCACCCCACTCGTCGACTTGGCCACGATCGTGAGCCTCATTGGCTCGACGCACAGTCGGTCCGGACTCCGCGTTCGGTCGGAACTCGACCGCGGCCCATACCCGGGTGGCCTCACCGTCACCGATGCGCAGCTGGCGACGGTACGCCTCGAGCGGCATCGCTTTCACGGCGACTGGAACTACACGATCCATCCCGCTGCTCCGAGAACACAAAAGTCAGTAATTGTCTGACAAGCTCTAACCTTTGGGAGGCCGCTAATATCGCCCATCGTCCCCGGTTCACACGTCTTCGAACCACGACTAACGACGGAGAGTGGCGGTGCACATTCACAGCTGGCAGAGCACCTATCCCGTACCCGGCGGCGGCATCTTCGAGCGCGCCGAGCGGATGGCGTACCGCCAGCTAGGTGACCCGCACCCCTTCGTCGACAACGCCGGGTGGCGTATCTGGCTCGAGGCGGCCAAGGCCGGCGGGATGAAGTACCTGGCCGATCAGCGGGCGGCGGAGCCCGAGGGGACTTCCGGGACCCAGTAGGAAGAAACGGGTAGCAGCGGCTCCCCAATGAAAGGACCGTGTCGATGACCGGACCGAAACGCCTGTTCTGGAGCGTGGCGCTTGCCGTGTTGGCCTGCACGAGCGGCCGTGCGCCCCTCGCCCAGGAGCCGGACTCGTCCGCCCCGCTGGTAAGCGCGGCGCAGTACGAGCGGTGGCAGACCGAGCTGTCGAACTGGGGTCGATGGGGACCGGACGACGAACTGGGCGCGGCCAACCTGATCACACCGCGCAGGCGCGCGGCGGCGGCGGCGCTCGTCAGCGAAGGCTTTAGCGTGTCGCTATCGGCGAACGCGCAGAGAGACGAGAGTCTCGACAACCCATGCCCGATCGCCTGGTCGATGGTGCGCGCGTCACGGACCGGGGCGACCGACACCGTCGCCTACCCGTGTATCCACGGCCCCGGCACCACCCACCTCGACGCCTTTGCCCACGTCTTCTTCGACGGCAAGATGTGGAACGGGTATGACGTCGACGGGTTGGTCACGATGGAGGACGGCGCGCTGAAGAACTCCATCATGACCATGAAGAACGGCATCGTCACGCGGGGTGTCCTGTATGACATTCCCCGCCTGAAAGGGGTGCCATATTTGGAGCCTGGCACACGCATCACCGTCGAGGATCTAGAGGCGTGGGAAGCGCGGACCGGAGTCAAGGTGGGTCCCGGCGACGCGTTCCTGATCAGGTGGGGTCGCTGGGCCAGACAGGACGCCCTCGGCCCGTTCGACACCGGTCGAGAGGCGGCGGGGCTCGACAACCACGTCATTCCGTGGCTACGTGAGCGCGATGTCGCGGTCGCCGGATGGGAAACGCCTGGCTACATGCCGCAACCGGAGGGAGACATCTCCCGCACCGCGCTCCACAACTTCGCGCTGACGATACTGGGTATCCAGGTGCTCGACCGCGCCGACTTCCAGGCACTGGCCGAAGCGGCGGCCGAACGCAACCGGTGGGAGTTCATGGTGACCATCGCGCCGTTACCGATTCCCAACGGCACCGGATCGCCGGTGAACCCGATCGCGATGTTCTAAATAGTTCGTGGCAAGTCGTTTCACGCGGGACCGAATAACATCGGCCGAACCGGTGCCGCCGGGAAACGACCCTTGATCCGATTGCGTGCGCACCGGATGATACCGGAGGAAAGCGAATGTTGACATTGATCCACCGCCGTGTGTTTCTCGCAGGGGGCTTCGGCTTCTTTGCACTCATCGGCCGCATGTCGGCTCAGCAGCCTGCCGTCATAGCGAGCGGCGTCAGAATCGGACGCGGAAGGATGCTCATCGTCCAGGATGATGCGTCGGGCCGGATCGTCGCCTTCGACTCCTCGGTTTATCGCGCCTCCAATCCGACGACCTCCGCCGACGTCGTCGTGGTCGGATCCTACTGCGGCCTGCGGGTGCTGGCGCCGATCTTCACCGACGGCGTGAAAGCCGTGATCGCAACCGACGGCGGCATCGGCAAGGACGAGGCCGGCATCAGCGGACTCAAGCACGGCGAAACGATCGGCGTGCCGGTGGCGGCTATCGCGGCGATGTCGGCCGAGACCTCGAACGGACGCTCCACCCTCCTTGGCGAGATCAGCCGCGCCAATGCGCAGGCGCGGGCCGTTGGTGTCGAGCCGGGAATGCCCGCCTACGAGGCGGCGGCGCTGCTCGCCACGGCGCCGGTCGGTCGGCCTATCCCCACAGAGCGCGGCGGTGAGGCCGGGCCAGTCGTGGTCGAGGAGTCGCCGAGGGGGCGAATCTGGGCGAGCCCCGGCACCACCGCGATCACGGAGCAGATTCCGAACGACATCGTTTGCAGCGGAGCGAATTCGAGCCGTGTCATGTCCGATGGCGTGCTGCGGATGGCGGCAAAAGGCGCGATCGCCAACGATGCTGGGATCGCCATGAACAATACGGCGGTCGAAGGCGTAATGCTGCTCACCGAGCACGGCATTCCGGCGGCGTCGGTCTCGACCATGACGGCGCGGCTCGGCGAGGGATTGAGCACTTGGAACGACGGCATCATTTCGGTCGCGAACGAGGTCGCGGCCGAACTCGGCGTCAAGGTCGGCATGACCGCGAAAGAGGCGGCACGGCTGATGCTCTAGCCAGACAGCCACTATTGATTGATTCAGGAGCGGGACGGTGACGAGAGGTCCAGTGTGAGCCGCGGGTCGAAGCGCGGGATGCCCCCATCGCTCGATCGGGTCGCCGCGAAGAAGGAGCGCGAAGCGCAGCGCGCGGCGCGGGCGGAAGAGTCTTATCAGAGGAAGAAGCGGGCGGCGCTTAGACGGCGACTCACCACCGTCGGCGGAGCTGCCGCGGGGGTCGCGTTGCTCGTGGTCGCGTACGTGTTCATACCCCGGTCGGCGAGCTACTCCGCCGGCAGCGCCGGAACGCTGATCGAGGGCGTCGAAACCTACGCGAACGGGACCGGGCACGTCACCGGTCCCGTGACCTACCCGCAGACGCCTCCAGCCGGCGGCGAACACAACCCCGTCTGGCTGAACTGCGGCATCTACAGCGAGCCGGTCCCGAACGTGAACGGGGTGCACTCGCTGGAGCACGGCGCGGTCTGGGTCACCTACGACCCAGCGCTGAGCCCAAGTCAGCTCGACGCCCTCCGCATGCACCTGCCGTCCACCTACGTCATCCTCTCGCCCTTCTCCGGGCTGCCCGCGCCGATCGTGCTCAGCGCCTGGAACAACCAGCTGAGGGTAGACACCGCCGCCGACGAGCGCATCCCGATGTTCTTCGAAGAGTACTGGCGCAGCCAGTTCGTGCCGGAACCCGGCGCATTGTGCAGCGGGGGGATCGATGGTTCCGGACGAGTCTCGTAGCGCGCGGCCGGGCCCGGGAGCCATCGTTGTCACCGCGCTCGTCACCGCCGTCGTCGTGGGCGCGGTGGCATACTCGGTCGGCCGCATGAGCACGCCCGGCCATCCCGCGCCAGGCAGCACCAGCGCCGAGGCCGGGTTCGCCCGTGACATGCAGGTGCACCACATCCAGGGCGTCGAGATGGCAATGATCATCCGCGACCGCACTGAAGGCGAGGATGTCCGCCTGCTGGCGTACGACATCGCGACCACGCAGGGCCATCAGGCTGGTCAGCTGTACGGCTGGCTTGGCGAGTGGCGACTGAGACAGGCCGGCAGCGAGCCCCCGATGACCTGGATGATGCGTCCCGGTGGCTCAGATGAGGAGGGCGACCAAGCGGCGCACGCCATGGGTGCCCTGATGCCGGGAATGGCGACGCGGGCGCAGATGGTGGAGCTATCCGCGGCGTCGGGCGTCGAGGCCGAGCGCCTCTTCCTCAGCCTGATGATCGCGCACCATCAGGGCGCGCTGGAAATGGCCGAAGCGGTGCTCGACCGCACCGATCATCCCGGAGTGCTGACCTTCGCCGACGCGGTGTTGGTGAGTCAGGCGTCCGAGATCGACCTCATGACCAGGATGTTCGCCGAACGCGGCGAATGAGCGTGTAACCGGCGTCCTTTCATATCACCTATCGTCCTCGTCGAACGCGGGACCTGTCCGGTAGCTTGTGCGTCTTCTCCACGTCGCCGATCGCCTGAGCACCCGGGGTGGTGCGGACTGGCATTTACTCGGCCTACTGCACGAGCTGGGACGGGATGGTGACACCCATCTCGCCGTCGGGCGTAACGACGTGCCGACCGCCGAGTCCTGGCAAGTCACGATCGTGCCCGGAATGGAAGCGGGTAGCCCCGCGGGAGTTGATACCCTCGAGGCGCTTGCCCGTCGCCTTTCGCCCGACGTGATTCATCTGCACAACTGCATGAGTCCCGCCGTGCTGCGCTGGGGTGCCGCGCGCGGCGCCATCCTGACCGTACAGGATCATCGCGTGTTCTGCCCGGGCCGCGGCAAGGTCACGCTCGACGGTCGCGTCTGCCGGGAACCGATGGCGCCTTCGACCTGCGCCAGTTGCTTCGAGGACCGCGACTACTTCGAGCGTATTCTCGACGTCACCACGCGTCGCCTCGACGCGCTGCGCGGCATGCGCACCGTCATCGTCCTGTCGCTCCATATGCGCGACGAGCTCGTCGCCGTAGGCATCGACGCCGCGCGCATTGCCGTCATTCCCCCGTTCGTGCACGGGCTCGATGCGACGGCGACGGCTGACGGCCCCCCGTCTGTCCTCTTCGTCGGTCGTCTGGTGGCGGCGAAGGGCGTCTTCGACGTCGTCGAAGCCCATCGACGATCCGAAGTCGAGCTGCCACTCGTGTTCGCCGGAACCGGCTCGGAACGGGCGCGACTCGAGGCGACAGGCTGCGAAGTGCTCGGCTGGGTGCCGCACGATCGTCTGGCATCCGTCTACAAGCGAGCGCGCGCGCTGCTGATGCCGTCGCGCTGGCAGGAACCGTTCGGCATCGTGGGCCTCGAGGCTTTGACCATGGGTGTGCCCGTCGTCGCCTGGGACAGTGGCGGTGTTCGTGAATGGCACGCCGCCGTCACGCCGTGGGGCGACATCGGCGCGCTCGCCCGCGCGTTGCGCGCGACCTTGGAGGCCGGAAGCCCTGGTCGCCTGCCGGACGGCTTCGACCGCGCGGCACTCATGACCCGACTCCGTCATCTGTATGGCGGCCGAGGTCCTGGCCGCCCTGAACCACCCGAAGCTAAAAGGTGACCTTGTCTTCTGGGTCCTCCCCGCTGGAAGGACGCCTTCGAGGCAGAGTGGGGCCGTAGGCGCGGGGGCCTACGGTGAAAACCAGAAGCTGGTCTTGATGGCGAAGAAATTGTCGCCGGTGACACCCAGCGAGCGGAACATCTGCCCCGCCGTCGTCGGCGTGCCGACGTCCGTTCTGGCGAATCGGTCCTGCGACCAGACGACGAACAGGGTGCTGCCCGGACGCCACTCCCAGCGGAGCACCAGGTTGCTGCGAAAGGACTGCACGTTGAAGTCCTCGTTGTCCAGTTCGAAGATCGAGTTCCCGTCCGCCACCTCGTAGCCACCGTCGGCCAGGCGCGTCAGCGTCGTACCGTCGGTCCCGTACGATCGCCGTTGCCGGGTGCGCGCAGCGACCAGTTCGCCGATGTCGGTGTAGCTGCCGCTGGAGGAAAACGGTTCAGCGTAGAGCTGCAGCGTGAGATCGGGCTTGAACGTGTAGTCCAGCCGGATCGCGGTGGAATAGGTTGACTGATCGAGGCGCCCAAATACGTAGCGGTTACCAAAAGTTGCCGCCGGCCCGCCGCCCTCCACGGTGTCGAAGTACTGCTGTGTGTCGACGTTCCGGGAAAAGGTTGGTTCAAGCGAGAGCTGCCACTGCGAGCCGGGTTGCATCCTGAATTGCGGCCTCAGCCCGAGCTGGAACCCGCCGTCCTCATCGTTACGAGTGTCGATCCGCATCTCAACACGGGTTGTCCCCGAATCGGGGCTCTGGATATTGACGCGCGTTTGCCAGGCCCGATTCTGCTCCATCGTCGGTCCGCCACGGGTCAGCCTCATATTCTGCTTTCGGACCCAAAGGTTGACATTGGCGAACGTTGACCAGAAGTTCGACCATTCGATGTTCCCGTTGAGCCCCACGCCCCCACCCTGGCGATCGCCTGCATAGTTCGACTGTTTGTTACTATTGAGCCCGATCTGGTAGTTACGCCAGAATCGCCCTGGTACTGTTTCCCGGTACCGGAGCTGCCCTCGGAGGCTTATCTGGTCGGCCTGATTCAGGCGCCCCATGTCGTTGGTTTCGAAACCGGGCGACACCATGCCTGCACTCGCATTCCACAACCAGTGGCGGCCCTGTCGGCGCTGAAGGGCTACGTTGGCGTTGGCGCCCACCATCGACGTCTGGAGCAGATCGTAGGTGACGTAGTCGGCGTCGGGCCGGTTGAAGTACCGCGCGCTGGATCGCTGCAGGCGCGCGATGGCGTCCTCCGATCCCTCCACGTAACTCATCCCCCCGTTGGCGGTCAGTTGGTACTCGCCGTCTCTGAATCGAATCGTCGTATCGCCATTCAATCCGAACGCATTCCGGGTGAGCTTCTCTGCGAGCGGGTCGGCATTTTCAAGATTCCGGTGCACGACCGTCGCCAACAGCCCGGCCGAAGAACCCGGTTCCCCGAATTCCTGTTGCAGGCGGGTCAACGCGTAGGTTGCCTGGGGTGCGACACGTACACTGCCGAACTGAGACGGGCTGTCGAACGTGCGTGCGGTTTCCTCGCTGGTCACGGCCGCCAGCGCGCCCACTGAGAGGCCAGAGGACAAACGCCCGGTGAGCTTGGCTGCCCCCAGGATCGTGCTGGCGGTGGGCTCATCGATGAACTCGCCGTCGGCGTCGCCTCGAGGGGCAGCACCGATCCGGCGAGAGTAGAAAAACGTGTTGTTCGCACCTCCGAAGTTAAAATTTCCGCCGCCGCCACCGCCGGTGAGCAGGTTGCTCCCTTCACTGAAGAATGGCCGCTGTTCCTGGAAGAAGGACTCGAACGCCGACAGGTTCACCTCGGCGGGGTCGGCCTCAACCTGGCCGAAATCAGGATTCACGGTGGCATCCAACGTCAGGTTGGAGCCGATCCCGATCTTGGCGTCCAGCCCGGTGCCAGCGGTCACGTTGGCCGCGCTGAGAAACGGATTGGTGGGATCACGGTCGCCGATGAGCCGAGATGCGCTCGTTACGTAGGGCACCAGCTCGATCCGCTGCCGTGGCTGGATGCCCTCGATCCCCCGCAGATCGCCGAAGCGCGACGCCCAACCCTGCTCCGTGCGCGGCACCATCTCCCAGTAGACCCATTCGTTGAGTGGCGGGATCCACCGCTGCACGTTCAACCCCCAGACCTGCGGATTGCGCTCGTTGAAACGGAGCTGCGAAAAAGGGATCCAGAACTCGGCCGACCAGCCCTCGCCATCGATGCTTGTTTGCGCTTCCCAGACCGGATCGAATCCCTGGTCGGCGCGGGTGTCGTCGGTCGGGTGGTACCGGTCGAGCCTCACGCCCGACGCCGTGACGCCGAAGCTCGACGCGGTTCTTCGGTCCAGATAGGTGTCGAGCGAGACCATCATGAACTCAGCCTGGTTGGCGCCGTCACGACGGCTCATCGGGGCCTGAATGGGAGCGCTGGAGAACATTCGCGCCCCGACGTACAGCGCCGTGTCGTCGTAGGCGAAGCGGACCTCCATCCGATCGGTGGGTTCGACGCCTTCGACGGGCTCCTTCTGGGTGAAGTCCGTCAGCATCGGAACCGCGCCCCATGCCTCATCGTCGAGCCTGCCGTCCACACGAATAGAGCCATCCGACACACGCATGGCCTGTGCCTGCTTGCGACCGCTTTCCTGTGGCGATTGGGCGCCGACGGGTGAGCCCCCTGCCAGCGCGAAGGCTAGGGCGCCGAATGCGACGAGGCGGACTGTGTGCTGCACCTGATAGAGATATACAGTGGAAAGGCCATAAACATTTACGCGCTAACCCTGGGGGATGTCCCGGCCGCTGTTGAAACTCGGCGGCGACTCGGGTGACATTCTAAGCGACGTGCTGCGCCTCCCTGGAGTCTCCGAGGCCGAGACGGTGATCTCGGGCGCGGAGGGCCGCGACGAGCTGCGGCATATCCGCATGTCCCTTCAGGCGCCGGAACCCTTTGGCTGCTTCGAGCACACCCGCGGCGACCCAGCGCAGCATCATCTGGCCGCCCCGCCAGCGCTTGACGTTGCGTTTGACGTGGCGGGTCCGGCTGATGAGGCTCTCGGCGGCGTTGGTGGTGGCCAGCGAGCGCTGGAGACGGGGAGCGAGGCCGAGCGTGAGCACGGTCACGGTCTCTTCGAGCCCTTCCCGCACACTGGCCGCCGCGCACGGATGTTCCCGGTCGAGGCGGCGGGCGAGGTTCCGTAGCAACCGCATCGCGGTCTTCACGTCCTCGTGCTGATAGGCCCGCCGCAGGATGGCCTGCACCCAGGGCCGCTGGCGCGCCGGTAAATGGTCGAGGATGTTGCGGGTCTTGTGGACTTGGCAGCGCTGCACCACGGCGGCGCGGCCGAACACCGCAGTCACCGCCGCCCGCAGCGCCTTCGACCCATCGAGCATCACCAGCACACTCCGATCGGTGCGCAGGCCACGGCTCTGGAGGTTGGCCAGCAGGCTCTGACAGACGGTCGCGTTCTCCGTCGAGCCTTCCCAGAGCCCGAGGGCGTGCTTCGTGCCGTCGGCGCCGACCCCCAAGGCGACGACCAGACAGTGCTCGCCGATGTGGACACCGTCGAGGACGAGGCCGACCAGATCCAGGTTCTCGAGGGGCGTCGCCTGCCACGCGGCCAGTTGCGCGGCGGTCTTGGCGACAAACCGGCGGCTGACGGCGCTCTTACTCACGCTACGGCTGGGGACGTCGGCCGGGAGCGGCTCCAGACTCCGAGCATAGCCCCGGGTGCTGACACCGACCAACAGCTGCTCGACAGTGCGGCGCCGCAGGGGATCGGTCTGGGCCATCGTCTGGAAAGTCGGCAGCGGTACTTCCTGGCGGGCCGCGCGGACCCGGGGACGCCGGATTGCCATCTTGCGCCCGCCGAGGACGACCTCACTGGCCACCGTCCCGGCCCGGGCCGCCGTACGGTCGGCCTGGTGCGCGTACCGCGGGCCACAGATCGCGGTCCGATCGTCTTCGAGCATGGCGTCCAAGACCTGTAACCCTGACCGCACCGCGAGCTCGAACAGCTCCGCCTCGGTATCGATCAGCAGCTCGACGAGGGGCAGGCGACGCGGGGGCGGAGATTCAACACCAGCGGCGGGACGGACTGTGCGAGACTTCTTCATGGCGGCTCCTTTGCTGTGAGGCGTGTCGCCTCGGGTTGCCCACCACTCGTGTATCACGAGCAGTGAGGAGCCGCCGCGTCAATTTTCAACAGTCAGTGGGACATCCCCTAACCCTGGGTGGTCGTGGTTAGGGCTTGTCAGACAATTACTGACTTTTGTGTTCTCGGAGCAGCGGGATGGATCGTGTAGTTCCAGTCGCCGTGAAAGCGATGCCGCTCGAGGCGTACCGTCGCCAGCTGCGCATCGGTGACGGTGAGGCCACCCGGGTATTGGCCGCGGTCGAGTTCCGACCGAACGCGGAGTCCGGACCGACTGTGCGTCGAGCCAATGAGGCTCACGATCGTGGCCAAGTCGACGAGTGGGGTGCCGCGCCAATTCATCGCGATGTGCGAGAACACCCGATGCTCGATCTTGTTCCACTTGCTCGTACCCGGCGGAAAGTGACAGACCGTGATCACCAAGCCCGTCCGATTGGCCAGACGCGGCAGTTCCCACTTCCACAACCGGAGGCGCGCCCCGTTGCTCCCGCCTGCATCCGCCGTGATCAACAGCGACTGGGCTTGTCGATACGCCGGGCGACCCATGTGCTGCCACCAACGCTGGATCGACCGTACCGCGAAGCTCGCGGTGTCGTGATCGATCCCGACACGCACCCAGCCTTCGTTGCGATGCAGATCGTAGATGCCATACGGAATGGCCTTCCCGCCCGTGGTGGCGGTGGCCGGGATCACGAAGTCGTGGACCTGTACCCGCTGCGGCGTCTTCGCCGGGCGCCAGGTGCGGCCCGCGTTCTTGAACGCGCCGACCAGCTCCTTCTTCTTGGTGTCCACCGAAATCGTCGGCTGCTGTTGCCGTTGCGCGCGTCGCACGCGCCGGGCGATGTACCGAAACTGCGCGTCCCGATCGACATGCTGGCGGCCCTCACGAGTCTTGGCGTTGCCCTGCAGGCTGTAGCCCAGTCCGTGCAACAACTCGGCGACCACCGTGTGGCTGACGCGGTGGCCCAGACCGTCGAGCGCCACCGCCAACGTCCGTGCGCTCTGGCACGTCCACCGCAGCGGCGAGTCGGGATCGCCGGGGGCGGTCGGCTCAACCAACGCATCCAAATCGCGCAGCAGCGTCGCGTCGAGATCGATCGCGCGCTTGCGGCCGCCGCCCGCCCTTCGCGTCCGGCCGCCCGCGAGCGGCTCGTCCGCCGTCAATTCACGCAAACCGCGCTGGATGGTCGATGTCGCGATACCCGTGGCTCGGGCGACCAGCGCCGTGCCGCCATAACCGATCGCCTCGGCCTCAGTCGCCGCCCACACCCGGCGCGATCGCTCCGTGAGCACGGGCGCCAGCGCTGCATGCTTTGCCCGCAGGGTGGCCACCTCCACGGGCGCAGCGTACTACTCGCCGATCAACAGTACAAGCAGTTATGTCCTTACATGCTCTTAGACAGGACCCGCGACCAGATCAACCGAGTGGTTGTCTATCGAGGGCGGACGACGAGCTCGCCCTGCATCTCGGCATGGCCGCTGTCGCTGGTTAGATTGCTGTAGAAGCGGAATGTTCCGGGACGGTCGGCGAGAAACTCAACCGTGGTCGTGCCGCCGGCCGGCACCCGCCTGACGATGCGGTACTCATCGATCACGAAGCTGTAGACGATATCCTCGCTCCGTATCGTCACTGTGACGAGGTCCCCCTGGCTGACGTCGAGACGGTCGGGCGAGTAGCGGAAGTTCCTGGCAACGAGCGTGAATTCGGGCCGGTTCGGCGCCTGTTCCTGGGCCAGTAGCCGACGCGCGAACGGGCGCGCAAGCGGGAAGGCACCCGCGCCGAGCAACAGCAGACCGGCCCGGCGGCGGGTGAGTGCCAGACGTTACTCCTTGGCTGCCGGCGCCGTCGTTTCCGCGCCGGCCTTCGCGGCTTCGTCCTACAGTAACACCTTCCGGCTGAGGCGAATCTTGCCGGTGGGGTCGATGTTGATGACCTTCACGAGGAGTTGCTGCCCATCCTTCAGCTCGTCCCGCACGTCTTTCACGCGATGGTTGGCAATCTCGGAGACGTGCAGCAGCCCGTCGGTGCCGGGCATGATCTCCACGAACGCGCCGAAGTCAGTGATCCGCTGAACCTTGCCCATGTAGCTCTTGTTCAGTTCGGGCGTGGCCGTGAGCTCCTGGATAATTCCGATCGCCTTGGCCGCCGAGTCGCCGTCGGAAGAGGCCACGTTGACGGTGCCGCTGTCCTCGACATCGATCTTCACGCCCGTCCGCTCGATGATGCTCCGGATCATCTTGCCCCCCGGGCCGATGACATCGCGGATCTTGTCGACGGGGATCTTGATGGTGATGATCCGCGGCGCGAAGTCGGACATGCTGCCGCGCGGCGCGCCGAGCGTCTTGGCCATCTCGCTCAGGATGTGCAGGCGTCCCGCCCGTGCCTGCTCGAGCGCCTTGCTCATGATCTCCGACGTGATACCGGTGACCTTGATATCCATCTGCAGCGCGGTGATGCCCTGCGCCGTGCCGGCGACCTTGAAGTCCATGTCGCCGTAGTGGTCCTCGGCGCCCGCGATGTCCGAGAGCACGACCGACCGGCCTGATGCCTCATCCATGATGAGCCCCATGGCGATGCCCGCGACCGCCGACTTGATCGGTACGCCTGCGTCCATCATCGCTATGGACCCGCCGCACACCGACGCCATCGACGAGGACCCGTTCGATTCCAGGATGTCCGACACCAGCCTGATCGTGTAGGCGAAATCGTCTTTATCGGGAACGACGGGGGAGAGCGCACGTTCGGCGAGCGCGCCATGACCCTCTTCGCGCCGGCCCGGACCGCGCAGGAACTTTACTTCTCCTACAGAGAACGGCGGGAAGTTGTAGTGGAGCATGAACCGTTTGTAGAACTCGCCACCCACATACTCGATCTTCTGCTCGTCGTCGGCTGTCCCGAGGGTACAGGTGACCAGCGCTTGTGTTTCGCCGCGCGTAAACACCACCGAGCCGTGGGTCCTCGGTAGCACGGTCGCCTCGGTCCAGATGGGCCGGACCTCGTCGAACTTGCGGCCGTCAAGTCTGATGTTGCGCTCGAGCACCTCGTCGCGCAGCACTTTCTCTTTCAACTCGTGAAAAATCTTTTTGGCTTCGGTCTTTCGCTCGGGCTCGCCTTCGGGCAGCGAATCCACGAATCCCTTGATTACCTGGTCGACACGCTCATAGCTCTCAAGCTTGTCGGTGATTCGCATCGCCTCGCCGAGCGGACCGTATACTGTCTTCTCGACCTCAAGGGAGAAGGCGTGGCTGGTTTCCACCTGCTGCTGCGCCTGAACCTTCTTCTTGCCGACGGCGTTCCGCAGGTCGTCAATCCCGTCCACGATCTGCTTGATGGCGGCGTGCGCGGCTTCGAGCGCGGCAACCACCTGGGCCTCGCTCACTTCTTTCGCCCCGGCCTCCACCATCACGATGCCGTCGCGCGTGCCGGCGACGATCAGGTCAAGAAGGCTGGACTTCCGCTCGGGGTAGGTCGGGTTGATGACGTATTTGCCGTCAACGAGGCCAACCCGCACGCCCGCGGTGGTCTTCTCGACGGGAATCCCCGAGAGCGCCAGCGCGGCGGACGAGCCGGTAATCGCGAGCACGTCCGAGTCGTTGTCCGTATCCGCCGAGAGCAGGAACGCGATGATCTGCGTCTCGTACCGCCACCCAGGCGCGAAGAGGGGACGGATCGGCCGATCGATCAGCCGGCTCGTGAGTACTTCCTTGAGCGACGGTTTGCCCTCTCGCTTGAAGAACCCACCCGGAATGCGGCCCGAGGCGTACGTGTATTCGCGGTAATCGACCGTCAGGGGCAGAAAATCAATCCCCTCACGTGCACTGGCCGCACGGCAGGCGGTAACGAGTACGACGGTGTCGCCCGAGCGGACGATAACCGCCCCGTCGGCCTGCTTAGCGAGCTTGCCGGTTTCGATCGAAATGGTGCGCGACCCGATTGAGATCTCGCGCCGCTGTAAATTGACGTTGTGCATAAAGTATCTATCGTCGATGGTCTGGGGGACCGGGGCCTGGGAACTTTGCAATCCCAGATTTCCCCATCCCCGATCCCGGGTTATTTCCGGATGCCGAGACGGCGGATGAGTTCCGCGTACCGTTCCGAGTTCTTGCTTTTAAGGTAATCGAGCAGCCTCCGGCGTTGGCCGACGAGCTTCAGCAGGCCGCGTCTCGAGTGATGGTCCTTTGCGTGAACCTTGAAATGCTCGGTGAGATAGTTGATGCGCTCGCTCAGGAGCGCCACCTGTACTTCCGGGGATCCCGTATCGCCTTCGTGTGTCTTGTATGTCCCGATGATTCCGGTCTTGTGGTCCTTGGTAAACGCCACGACGTCTCCTCCACGAACGGCCCAGAACTGATCCGCCCCGCGGATCCACCAAGCCGCCGTACTGCTGCTAAATAGGGGTCCCCAAAAGACTTAGATTCTATATCAGCACGACCGACGGATGCAATGAACCGCGTGTGTGGCCGGGAGTGGCCAGGGCGACCAGCGCCCCGGTGGCGTCGAACAGACGCACCCACGCCGAGTCCAGTGGCCCATCTCCATAGTCCCCTGGGCTGATCTCGCGGCCGTGTGACACGTGCGCGCGTCCGGTGTTCGTCAGGGTGACGGCAGGAAAGCGGGCGAGGAGTGTCTCGAGCGCGACGAGGCTCGCGGCGGCATCAGGGGCGACCCGCAGCCGTTCCAGCGGAATCGCGACATCGAGGCCGAACTCGCCGGTTCGGGTCCGCCGCAGCGCCTCCAGGCAGGCGCCGGTCCCGGTGAGCTCCCCAAGCGCGTGGGCGAAGGATCGCACGTAAAACCCGGCAGAGCATGTCAACGCTATGCGGGCGCGTCCTGTCACGAATTCAAGCATCTCGGCGCGCGGCACGCGCACCGGCACGGGCGTCAGGGCCACGGGCTGACCCTGTCTGGCGAGCCTGTACGCGCGACGGCCCTCAATCTTCTTCGCCGAGACGGGGGGCGGTGGCTGCAGGTAATCGCCCGTCAACGCCTTGATCGCGGCCAGCAGGGCATCGCGCGACGGCTCGAGGTCGGTGCGGCTCGTCTCGTTGCCGGTCACATCGTACGAGTCGGTCGTCGCGCCGAAGCGAATCGTCGCGTCGTAGTCTTTGTCGGATGCCGTCAGGAATCTGACCAGGCGTGTGGCCCGCCCAATGGCCAACGGGAGAATACCGGTGGCGAGCGGGTCGAGCGTCCCGGTATGGCCGACGCGTTTCTCGCCGAGCGCGCGTCGTGCGGCCGCCACTACATCGTGCGATGTGAGGCCCTGCGGCTTGTCGATGACGAGCACGCCATCCACTATTCGTTGCCAGCCGGCCCGTCGAGCTGCCTGGTGACCTTCTGACGGAAGATGTCCTTCAGAGCCTCGAGCTGTCCAACCGCGCTGCACCCGGAGGCGTTCTTGTGGCCGCCGCCGCCGAACTCCCTGGCGACGGCGTTGATGTCCACGCTGCCCTTGGAACGCAAGCTGACGCGCCAGTCGTCCGGGCCCACCTCCTTCAAGAAGATGACAGCCTGGATATCTTTCGCAGTGAGGGGGAGGTTGATCAGCCCGTCGGCATCATCGTACGTGGCGCCGCATTCCGCCGCAAGCCGACGATCGACGGATACCGTGGCGATCTGGCCAGTGTCATCGATTTGCATCCGGCTCAGCACCGCGCCAAACAGCCTCAGGCGTCCCAAGTTGCTGCTGTCATAGACGCTGCGGGCCACCGCTGCCGGGTTCACGCCCGCGAGGACGCACTGGCGACAGACGTCAAAAGTCCGTGGCGTGATGTTCGAGTAGTGGAATGATCCCGTATCCGTCAGGATCGCGACATAGACGTGTACCGCAATTTCGTAGGTGAGCGGCACGCCGAGCTCGCGCACGACGTCAAAAATCATCTCGCCGCACGCCGCCGCCGACACCTCCAACCAGTTCACGGCGCCGAATACCGTGTTGCCGACGTGGTGATCAATGTTGATGATGAAGCCCCGCTCCAGCCCCGCGACGCCGGTACGCCCCAGGTCGCCGGATTCCATCACGATCACCGCGTCGCCCGGGTCGTCGACCCGATCGGTAAGCTCGATGTCCAGAACGCCTGGAAACACACTCAGCGGAGGGGGCGCCGGGTCGCGACTGACGGCCCGCACCTCTTTACCGAGGTGCCGAAGGGCATAGGCCATGGCGAGCTGCGACCCGATGGCATCGCCGTCGGGGCGGACATGAGTCGCAATCACGAACCGCCGCCGCTTCCGAATCTCGTCGGCGACCTGTGCGCGTGTACCCGCGTCAGTCGCTGTTGTCATCGTGGTGCACATCGGCGGGGTCAGGACCTGGGTCCGAATCTGGGTCCGGCGGCATAGCGCGCCCTGTTTCTTCTTCTCGAAGATCGCGCAGAATCTGCTCGATGCGGTCCTGGTGCTGGATCGTTTCGTCGAAACGGAACTCGATCGCCGGGACGCGCCTGAGACGAAGCCGGCTGCCAATCTGCCGGCGGAGAAACGGCGTGGCTCGCTCGAGCGCTCTGGCGGTCTCGCCTCGCTCCCTGGAATCGCCGAGCGTGGTGTAAAAGACGCGCGCCACCTGGAGGTCGCGCGAGACCTTTACCCTGGTCAGCGTGATGAAGCCGATGCCCGGATCGCGCACATCGCCGCGGGCCAGTATCTCGCCCAAGTCCTGGCGGATCTGGTCCCCCACGCGATCAGGACGGTATCCCGCGGCCATAGCTTGGTGCAGGGTGCAGCGCGCTCAGGCAGTGACTGCCACGCGCTCCATCGCGAAGACTTCGATGACGTCACCCACCTTGAGGTCGTTGTAGCGCTCGAGACCGATACCGCACTCAAGGCCCGCCTTCACCTCGGACACGTCGTCCTTGAAGCGGCGCAACGAGCCAATCTTTCCTTCGTTCACGACCACGTTGTCGCGAAGCAGCCGCACCTGGGTCTCCGCCGTGCGCGTGATGCGGCCATCTGTCACGATGCAGCCGGCAATCGCGCCGAGTTTCGGCACCTTGAACACTTCGCGCACTTCGGCGGAGCCGATCCGGACTTCCTTGAACGTGGGATCGAGCATCCCGGCCATGCCCTTCGTGATCTCATCGGTCACGTTGTAGATGATCGAATGCATTCGGACGTCTACCCCCTCGCGCTCCGCGACATCGGCGGCATTGCGATCGGGACGCACGTTGAAGCCGATGACGATCGCATTGGAGGCGGATCCGAGCAGCACGTCCGATTCGTTGATCGCGCCGGCGCCGGACCGGATGATGCGGATTCTGACCTTCTCGTCCGAGAGTCTCGTCAGCGCGTCAGCGAGCACTTCCGCCGAGCCCTGCACGTCGGCCTTGATGATGATCGGGAGCTCTTTGACGCTGCCCTCCGCAATGTGCTCCTTGAGCGACTCGAGGGTGAGACGCCCCCCCTTGGCGCCGAGCGCGCGCTCCTTCGCCCGCGTTTGCCGGAACGTGGCGATCTGGCGTGCCTTCGCCGGGTCGGCCACGGTCTGAAACGGATCGCCGTTCTGGGGCAGACTCGTGAGGCCAAGCACTTCGACGGGCGTGGAGGGCCCGGCCGTTTTCGCCGGTCGGCCGCGATCGTCAATCAGCGCACGCACTCTGCCGACGACCGGTCCGGCGATCAAGTTGTCGCCCACGCTGAGGGTGCCATCCTGCACCAGCACCGTTGCCACGGGGCCGCGACCGCGATCGAGCTTCGCCTCCAGCACGGTGCCCGACGCGGGCCGCCGGGGATTCGCCTTCAGCTCGAGGATGTCGCTGGAGAGCAGGATCATCTCGAGCAATTGATCGAGGTTCTCCCGCTTCTTCGCCGAGACCGGCACCATCACCGTGTGGCCGCCCCAGTCCTCGGGCACGAGGTCCAGCTCGGCGAGCTCGCGTTTGACGTTGTCGGGATTGGCGCCAGGTTTATCGACCTTGTTGATTGCCACGACCATGGGTACCTTCGCCGCCTTGGCATGGTCGATCGCTTCGCGCGTCTGCGGCATGACGCCGTCGTCTGCGGCCACGACGAGCACCACCACGTCGGTGACTTTGGTGCCGCGGGCGCGCATCAGCGTAAACGCCGCGTGACCGGGCGTGTCGAGGAAGACCACGCTGCGACCGGCGCCCACGTCAACGTGGTACGCGCCAATATGCTGCGTGATGCCGCCCGCTTCGCGTTCTGCTACCCGCGTCTCGCGAATCGCGTCGAGCAGCGACGTCTTGCCATGGTCAACGTGGCCCATCACCGTGACGACAGGCGCGCGAGGCTGGACGTCCTCTGGCTTGGCGTCCTCGACCTCGGCGGAGACGAGCTCTTCCTCGAAGCTCCGCATCTCGATCTCGGCGCCGAAATCAGCGGCGATATCCCGGGCCGTGTCAATGTCGAGCGTGCTGTTGATGGTCAGCATGACGCGCTTCATCAGCAGCCTGGCCAGGACGTCCTTGACGCGCACCTCAAGCTTGTCAGCCAGGTCCTTGACGGTCATGCCTTCGGCGAGCGTGATGCTGCGCGTGATAGGTGGAGGCTCGGTCGGCGCCACCGGCATGACCGGTGCAGTCGGCCGCGCGCGGCGACGGCCCTGCACGGGGCGCTGTCCCGGGCGATGCTGGCCAAAGGGCGGACGATGACCAAACGGCGGGCGCGCGGGCGGCATCCCGGGACGCGCCTGCTGCGGCCGGACCGGTTGGGAGGGGAGCGGTCGTGGCCCGCCGAGCATGCTGGGCGTCGTCGGACGCAGAAGCCCGGGATAACCAGGGCGCGGCGCACCTGGCCGCGCCCCCCCGGGCACGGGCGGACGCGCGCTGGCCGGAGGCGTTGCCGCCGGCTTCTTCACCATCCGCGCTTGGCTGGTGTGCGGCCGCTTGGCTGGTACGAGCGGACGCGGCGGCTGCGGTGTCCGTCCCGGTTCTTCGATGCGGAGCCGAAGCGTGGGGGGAACAAACCGGCCCGGGCCGGTCGGCGTGCCGGCGGACGGATCCTCCACAGAGGCGCCGTCTTCGACCGGAGAGGCAGCCATCGCGGCCGCCTCGGAGGCCGTCGGAGAGGACTCCGAGGGTTCTACGCCCATGGCGGCCGTGGACGTCACCGGTTCCGCGGTTTCCGTGCCGTCGCCAATTGTCTCGGCAGGCGCAGAGGCGTCGGCGGCGGCCGCGTTCGCCGTCTCCTCGGCAGGCGGCGGGGTTGGAGGCCTGATCGTTTTGACGAGCCGCGGCGGACCCAGCACCGGCGCGGTCGGCTTGGGCGGCTCGGCCTTCTTTGCGAGCGCGGCCTTCTTACCACCCTTGGCCTTGGCCGCCGCCTTGTCGGAGAACATGTCACCGCCAGGCACGTCGATATTGCGCTGGCGCGCGACCCGCTCGACGAACGACCGTGCGACCACCTCCTCGAGCGTGCTCGAGGCGCTTTTCAACTCGATGCCGTGATCGCTCTTCAGTAGCGCCAGCACTTCCTGGCTCGCCACGCCGAGCAGTTCCGCGACCTTGTAGATCCGAACCGTTGCCAAATGTGAGTCCTTGCCTTCGACCTAGCCCTGTGAGCTAGCCCTGTTTCTCGCCGGCTTCCGTTTCCACCGCGGCCTCGACGGACGCGTCCCCCACGGTTTCAGGGGCACCTCAGCGGGCACCTCGGTTGTTACGTCATCGGCGGCCACCGCCGCCTCGCTCTCGCCTAGCGTCTCGGTCAGCGGCTCGTCTTCGGCCGTCCCGTCTGCAGCGACCCCACCTTCACTGACCTCGCCTTCTCCACCCTCGCCCTCACTGACCTCGCCTTCTCCGACCTCGAGCGCGCCGAATTGCGCCTCAACCTCGCGTCGCTTCTCCTCCTCGCTCTTGATGTCAATCCTCCAGCCCGTGAGCTTGGCCGCCAGCCGGACGTTTTGACCCTTCTTGCCGATCGCGAGCGAGAGCTGTATGTCCTCGACGACGACCTCCATCACACGGTCCTGCTCGTCGACGATCGACACACGCTGCACCTTCGCCGGACTCAGCGCCTTCGTCACGAAAAGGATGGGGTCGTCCGACCACTCGACGATATCGATTTTCTCACCACGGAGTTCACGGATGATGCCCTGTACGCGCGTACCCTTCATGCCGACGCACGCGCCCACAGGGTCGACATCCCGCTCACGAGAATAGACCGCCACTTTTGCGCGATCACCCGCCTCGCGGACGGCCCCGCGAATGATCACGGTGCCGTCGTAGATTTCCGGGACCTCCTGCTCGAAGAGCTTAATGAGCAGCGCAGGGTCGGTGCGCGACATGACGATCTGCGCGCCCTTCGCGCCGCGATTCACCCCTTTGATGACCGCGCGGATCCGCTCGCCTGGCGTGTAACTCTCGGCCCGCGACTGCTCCTTGCGCGGCAGCACCGCCTCGACGCGATCGATTTCCACGACCAAGTCGCCGTTCTCGAACCGTTTCACCGTGGTGTTGACGACCTCGCCCACGCGCTCGTTGTATTCGGCGAAGATGTTCTCGCGCTCGGCCTCGCGTACTTTCTGGAAGATCACCTGCTTGGCGGTCTGGGCCGCAATGCGGCCGAGGACGTCGGTGCGCTTGGGGAACTCGATCTCCATGTCGACTTCCGCCTCCTCGCCGTAAATCTCCTGCGCGTCTTTCAGCGAGATCTGCGTGGCGGGATCCTCCACGTCGGAGACGATATGCTTGATCGCGAAGAGGTCGACCTGGCCGGTTTCAGCGTTGAACCGGGTCTTCAGATCTTCTTCGGTCTTGTAGTACTTGCGCGACGCGGTGAGGACGGCGTCCTCGATCGCCGTGACGATCGTTTCGGCCTCGATCCCCTTTTCCTTGGCGAGCGCTTCGATGGTTTGCAGTAGCGGGTTTTGCATTTCTCTCGCTCCCGGACACCTGAAGGTCTCCGGCTACCTCAACATTCTCAAAATTCAACGTCCAACCGGCCGCGCGCGATCAGCCGCCATGGCAGCCGGTGTACCCGCCCGTTCGACGATTCAAGCAGTACGTCCCCCTGGTCGACGCCGCGCAGCCGGCCGTCGAATGCCTTCTGGTTGTCGACCGCTTCGCGGACGACAACCTTCGCCAGTCGCCCCGCGAAGCGGCTGTAGTCGCCGGCGTCCCGCAACGGGCGGTCGAGGCCGGGCGACGAAACCTCAAGCGTATACGCGAAGGGGAGCGGGTCCTCGACGTCGAGAATCGTACCGATCTCGCGGTTGACCTGCTCGCAGTCCTCGATGCTGACGCTCTCTTCCGGTGACGCTGCCGGCCCGGGCCGGTCGATCACGACCCGCACGACATGCCCGACCGCCTCGCGGCGGCTCTGGATGTCCCACACGTCCAGACCGCGCAACGCGGCAACGCGCTCGGCGACGGTCCGAATGTGCGCGAGTGGCTCCATCTGCCTGCGGTGGACCTCCCTCGGCGCGCTCTCCGAGAAGAAAGTGACTCAAATAAAAAAAGCGGGCACGAGCCCACTTGGAGTACTACTCCCTCTCCGTAACGACCTTTAAGCGTATCACACGGATGTAGTTACGGCCACCGCGTGGTCCCTTTCGCGTCCGCCGCAGCGCCCGCCGCGGTGCTTGCCGCGGTGCTTGCCGCGGTGCTCCCCTCCACCCCATCGGGCAGGCGCGCGCGATGGGGGCCCCGGCCTGTGCGGTGGGGTGCGAGCGGACGGGCGACGAGATCGTAGCTTTGGCTGCCCACGATTTCGGCGTCGATGAACGTCCCCGCGGGGATTTCCGCCGGGTTGCAATCGGTCAAATAGACGAGCGGATCGATATCCGGCGCCTGACCCTCCAGCCTGGCGCGCAGGACCAGCTCATGCTCGTCCGAGGGGCCGTCCACGAGGAGTCGGACATGGCGGCCGACGCGAGCGGCCTGCGCGCGGGCGACGTGGTGCTCCTGCGCTCGCATCAGACGCGACTGTCGCCGCCGCTTGGTGCCCGCCGGCACGTCGTCTGGAAGGGCATGAGCGGACGTGCCTTCCTCGTGCGAATAGGTGAAGACCCCGACATGGTCGAACCTGACGGCGTTCACGAAGTGCTGCAGTTCCAGAAAATCGTCCTCGGTCTCGCCTGGAAAGCCGACGATGAATGTGGTGCGCAGGGCGACGCCGGGGAGGCGCCGGCGGGCTCGGTCCAGGAGACGCTCGTATCCCGCACGCGTACCTGGGCGCTTCATCCGCTTCAGAACGGCGTCGGACGCGTGCTGGAGCGGCAGGTCGATGTACTTGCAGACCTTTTCGCTCTCCGCCATAGCCTCCAGTACGTCATCTCCGATCGTCGTCGGATACAGGTAGAGCATCCGGATCCATTCGAGGCCATCGATCGTGTCGAGCGCGCGCAGCAACCGCGGGAGCGCACCACGTTCCCCGCGGTCGACGCCGTAGAAGCTCGTGTCCTGGGAAATCAGGATGAGCTCCTTGACACCGTTGGCCGCCAGCCTTTCCGCTTCCTGCAGAATCGAGGCGGCCGTACGACTGCGGTAGTGACCACGCAGCGTGGGGATGATGCAGAAGGCACACTTGTAGTCGCAGCCTTCCGCGATCTTCACATACGCGTAGTGCCGCGGAGTCGCCAGCAGTCGGGGCGTGTCGGCATCGTAGATGTAGGTGGGTAAGTCTTCAGTCTCTCGTCCTTGGTCTTTGGCCCTGATGGGCTCGCCGCTGGCGCGCAGCAGCGGGACGACCCTGGGCTCGTAGGAGCGCTGCGGAGCAGAACCGCCGAGCAGATTCACGATCTCCGGGATTTCCCCCGTGCCGATGACCGCGTCGATCTCTGGAATCTGCTCCCGCAGTTCCGCCCGGTACCGCTCGGCCATGCACCCAGCTACGATCAGCGTTCGGCAGTGGCCGGTCTTCTTGTGCTCCGCCATCTCCAGGATGGTGTCAATAGACTCCTGCTTCGCCTTGTCGATAAACGCGCAGGTATTGACCACGAGCACGTCAGCCTCGGCGGCATCACGCGTGAGTTGGTGGCCCGCCTGCTGCGCGAGGCCAAGCATGACCTCGGAGTCGACGAGATTCTTCGGACACCCGAGGGAAATCATTCCTATCTTCATCAGGGATACAGCCTGTGCAGCATGCGCGGGTACGGGATCGTTTCGCGCACATGTTCGAGCTTGCAGATCCACGACACACAGCGCTCGATTCCCATGCCAAAACCGCCGTGGGGCACCGTGCCGTAGCGCCGGAGGTCGAGGTACCACTCGAACGCCTCCTGTGGGAGGCGGTGCTCCCGAATTCGTTCCAGCAGAAGATCGAGATCGTCGAGCCGCTGGCCGCCGCCGATGATCTCGCCGTAGCCTTCCGGAGCCAGCATGTCGACACAGAGCGCCTTGTCCGGCTGCTGCGGGTCCGGTTGCATGTAGAAGGCTTTGACGGATTCCGGGTAATGGGTGATACACACGGGACGATCGAACTGTTCGGACAGCACGGTCTCGTCGGTGCCACCGAGATCCGTGCCGTATTCGAAGGACTGGCCCTTCTCCTTGAGCAGCTGTGCCGCTTCGTCGTACGTCAGCCGCGGAAACGGAGTCCGGATGCTTTCCAGTTTCGACGTGTCACGCTCGAGCACCCGCAGGTCCACCCCACGCTTGTCCAGCACGCGCGAAACGATGCTGACGATCAGCTCTTCGGCAAGCTCGATGACATCGTTGAGATCCGCGTAGGCCATTTCCGGTTCGACCATCCAGAATTCCGTGAGATGGCGTCGCGTCTTCGACTTCTCGGCGCGGAACGTCGGTCCAAAGCAGTAGACCTTGCCGAGCGCCATGGCATTCGCTTCGTTGTAGAGCTGCCCGCTCTGCGTGAGGAACGCGGTCGTGTCGTCGAAATACTGAACGGGAAACAGGGTCGTCGTCCCTTCGCACGCGGCCGGAGTAAAGATCGGTGCGTCACACAGGATGAAGCCGCGGGTATTGAAGAAGTCGCGAACGGCGTCGATGACCTCGTGCCGGACGCGAAGAATCGCCGTCTGGCGTTCGGTCCGGATCCAGAGGTGCCGGCGGTCCAGCAGGTAGTCGACGCCATGCTCCTTGGGCGTAATGGGGTAGTCGTGCGCTTCTCCATGAACCTCGACGCGCGCGACGTCGATTTCATAGCCACCCTTCGCGCGTGTGTCGGCGCGGACAGTACCGGTCACCGACAGCGATGTCTCCTGTGAGAGATGATCGGCGCGAGTGAACGCCTCCTCGCCGACCGCGGTTCTTGACATCACCGCCTGAACGAAACCGGTCCCGTCACGCACGATCAGGAAATGGATCTTCCCGCTCGAGCGACGGTTGTGCAGCCATCCGTGGATGGTGACCTGCTGGCCGTCGTGCCCGGCGACGTCGTTGATAGAAGTGCGCATGAGTCTAGAGGGCGACGAAAATCTTTTCCAGGCGCTCGCGCGCTTTTACCGACCGCTGAAGCACCTCGACCGGATTGCCGGTATCAGCGACTTCGAGTATCAGCACATCGTCATATCCGATCTTCTGCGTTTCCGTGATCGCGGCGTCCCAGTCGATCGTGCCGGCGAATGGCACGAGGTGATCGTCGTGTCGACCGCCGTTGTCATGCACGTGGGTGGTCCACAGATATCCGGAAACGGCCTCGATCGCTTCCCCCAGGTCGCCCATCAGGTGCGCATGCCCGTAATCCAGGCACATGCCCACATCGACCCCGTCGAGCTGGTCCTCGATCAGACGGACGAGCGCCGCCGCGCCGGACAGCGGATTCGGAATTACTTCCACCGCGACCTGCACCCCAACCTCGGCGGCCATCACGACGATGTCCTCAAGACTACGCCGCGCGGCGTCCGGCCGATTGTCGCCGGGCGGTGGTTGCTCGGCGGACGGCACTCCGAGATGCACGACCAGAAAGCGGTACGGGATGCGGCGGGCGACCTGGAGCGCCGCGCGGGTCTCCGCCAGGGCAGCGCCGCGGCGTGTTTCGTCGCCAGACGCGTTCGAGAACGAGCCGACCCATCGGCCGTTTCTGATGCCATCGAAGATTGGCGCGTGCAGCGAATGGAGCTTCAGGCGGGCGTCCGACAGCCAGTCCGCCAGCCGGCCGATTGCCTGTTCGTCGTGGTAATCGAAATGCGCACGTGTGGCGAACAGTTCGACCGCGTCGAATCCGTGCGCGGCAATGCGCACGAGGTGCTCTCGCGCGAGTCGCGAGTGGTGAAACAGGTGGGTCGATACGCCGAAACGGTGGTCAGCCAAACCACTATTTTACAAGGATGCAGGCTTCTAGCTCCGGGCTTTTGACCGCGCGCCAACCCTAAAACCCAATGCCCAACGACTAAAGCGCTTTTCAAATAGGCCTTGTACTACCTGGGGCGGTCGTGGTACTTCTGCGCGCACCGATGCAGGAGGCCCGATGCGTGCCTATTCGATGGATCTGCGAGAGCGGGCGCTCCTCGACAGCGATGCCGGGATGAAGGCGGCCGAGGTGGCGGCGAAGTACCGCGTGAGCGGGTCGTGGGTGCGGCTACTGAAACAGCGGCGGCGCGACACGGGCGAGGTGGCGCCTCGCGTCCAGCGACATGGACGGCGCGGCATGCTTGAGCCGCACCTACACACCTTGGCCGCGCTGATTGCGGCGCACCCGGATCGCACGCTGGCTGAGCTGAAGGACGCCCTCGCCACGCCCGCGAGTGTGCCGACGGTCTGGCGCGCCGTGCGGGCCCTCGGCCTGACCGTTAAAAAACACGGTCCGCCCGTCCGAACACGATCGGCCTGACGTCGCGGCCGCGCGGGTCGCGTGGCACGCGGCGGCGCCGACCTGGGATGTCGCCCACCTCGTGTTTCTGGACGAAACCGGCAGCACCACCAATCTGCTTCGGCGGTACGGCCGGGCACCGCGCGGCGCGCGCGTCCACGACCACGCCCCCTGCGGGCGCTGGCAGACCAGCACGTTTCTCGCCGCGTTGCGGGTCACGGGGCTGACCGCACCGGGGGTCTTCGACGGCGCGATCGATGGCGAGAGCTTCCGCGCCTACATCGAACAGATCCTGGTGCCGACCCTGCAGCCCGGCGACATCGTCATTGCCGACAATCTCGGGGCCCACAAGGTCGCCGGCATCCAACGCGCCATCCAGGCCGCCGGGGCCACCCTCTGGTACTTGCCACCCTACAGCCCGGACCTCAATCCCATCGAGCTCTGCTTCGCGAAGCTCAAGGCCCTCGTTCGCACCGCTCGCTGTCGCAGCACCGAGACGCTCTGGCCGTTCCTCGGCGAGTGCTTGGCGCACTTCAGCCCTGACGAATGCCGCAACTATGTTCGGCACTGCGGGTACGCGGCCGCCACACGGTCATGAAAAGCGCTTTAGCGCAGTTCCTCCAGATGTTCGGCGAGCAGTTCGCGGAGGCGCTCGAAGCGCTCGTGCCTGGCAAGGTTGGCACGGACGTAGCCGAGCGTTCGGGGGACGTACTGGGCATAGACGGTGTTGTCCCGTGCCGCGATCTGGAAGCCGAACGTTCCAAGCGCCTTCAGATTACGCTGCAGCGCCATGAGGTCGAATCGACGCCGGAAATCGCGGTCATCGATTTCGGGCGCCGCGCGCTGTGCCAGGAAATACGTGATCAGCCCGTCCACCTGCTGGTCATCGACGTCCACGTACGAGTCGCGCAGCAGCGACGCTAGATCGTACGTGTCCGGTCCCATTCGCGCGTCCTGGAAGTCGATGATGTGAAGGCTCCCTTCGTGCAGCATCAGGTTGCGGCTGTGGTAGTCGCGATGGCACAACACCGGGGAGCTCGATGCCAGATCGTCGGCGATCGACGCGTACTCGTGCGCCAGGGCCGCGCGGGCGCTGTCGGTCAACCCGGCGCCGCGGTACGCCTTGAGGAAATGCGTCGTGAAGAACCGAAGCTCCCAGGTGAGCTTTTCCGCGTCGAAGACAATGCCGTACGGCACGTAGTCGGGGGACGCCAGCTCCCGGCCGCGGCGCTGAATCGTGTTGACGAAGGTGACGGCCTGTCGGTACAAGGCGGCGTGTTCCTCCGGCGATGCGGCACCGACGTGGGCCTGTAGCGTGACGTCGCCAAGATCTTCAAGCGCGATGATGCCGAGTTCGTCCGAATGGGCCAGGATCCTCGGCACCGGGACCGGTATGGCGGCGAGGAGGCTGGCGACGTTCACGAACGGCAGCGTGTCGAATGTAATGGGGCCGGAGTGCACAGCCAGCACCTGGGATGCCGTGTCTCGATGCAGGACGCGGAAGTACTGTCGGTCCGAGGCGTCGCCGGTGAGAGGCACGATCGTGGCGCCACGCCGGCTGAGCGCGGGGTCGGCGAGGAACTGATCGATACGCGCGCGCACGTCGGTGCCGCGCGCGGTCTGCCGTTCAGTCATGCCGTTACATTCAGAGGGAAGCGACCGCGAGTTCGCCAATGCGGCGTTCGCCCGGCGCGAGATCGCCGATGGCCGGCCGCAGCGTGACGCCGTTCCACGACGTGTCGCCGGGCACGCGTGCGCCGTCAGCGACGACGCACCCGCGAAGCATCGATCCCGCGCCCACCTCAACATCGTCCCACAGGATCGATTCATCGATGACCGCCGTCGGGTCGACGAGCGTGCGCGCGCCCCGCTGGGGTGCGCCCCCCTCACGACGCGCGAGCAGGAGTGATGTGCGCAGGTAGTCGTCCGGCGTGCCGATGTCGAGGAACTCCGCGGAACACACGTGGGCCCGCACGGATCCAGGGCGGGCGCCTATCAGGGCAGGGTAGACGGCGCCGACCGATGCGCACGGCGTCCCCGCGTCCAGCGCAGCGAACGCCGCGGCCTCAGCCACCTGCAGGCCGAGGAAGTGAAATGACGTCTGCGGGGACCCGCGTGTGGCGAAACCGCTGACCGCGCCATCCGAGGCGACGACGACGCCGCCGTACTTCTGCGGCTCGTTGTTCGGCGTGACCGCCATCGTGACGAGGGCGCCGGAACGCCGATGGACGGCAACCAACGCGGCTATATCGACGTCGGTCAGTGTGTCGCCATTGGCGACGAGGAACGTCGACGCGGCAAGAAGCGGTAGGGCCTGCCGCGGTCCGCCGGCGGACCCCAGGACCGGCATCTCCCAGGAATATCGGACACGCACGCCGAGGTCGGACCCGTCTCCGACGACGCGGGTGATGGTGTGCGGCAGGTGATGCAGGTTGAGCACGGCATCGGCGACACCGGCGGCGTGCAACTGCTTGAGGATCCGTATGATAAGCGGCAGCCCCGCCACCGGCAGCGCCGCCTTGGCGCGGACGAACGAGAGGGGACGGAGGCGGATGGCGAGTCCCGCCGTCAGGACCAGCGCGGGGATCATTCCTCCCGGAAAACCATGTCGGTGCGATTCAAGCCGTACTCCTCCCGGTGCTGAATGAACAGGCGCCGGTAGGAATGGAGGATGAAGTCGTCGGCCGTGCGTCCAAGCGCGCGCGTCATCGCCTGGATGCCATCCTCGTCGCCTTCGATCTCCACGTACGTCCCGACCGGGGTCTCGTCGAGGGCAATCGTCACGTCCGCGGCGGCATATTCCTCGCGGTATTTTTCGTAGCGGAACCAGACGTGCAGTCCAAGCTCCTCGAGCACCTGCTGCAGTGCCTCGCCGTCACCGACCACGGTTTCGTACTCATCGCGAATCTTCATCGTCCCCGGTTCCGCGGGACCCTTGAAGGTCAGCAGACTCTTGCCGGCTTCGGTGCGGACTCTGAGGACGCACCGCCGGCGCCGCAACGACTCGTCGTCGGCGTCGAGCAGCGCATCTTCCTGCAGGCGGCGACAGCGGAGCGGGGTGGCGCCGGCCGCGAGGATCGCCGCGCGGGCTTCTTCAGGGCTGTCGAATCGGAGTTTGACTTCGCGCTCGATCATCAGCGTCACGTCGGCCTCCGTAAAGGAGCCCTTGTACCACAAAAAAGAAGGCCTCGGGCCGCAGGTCCGGTCTCCGGAGCTGCGGCCCGAGGCCCGGGCCCTGGGGTCTACGTCGACGGCTTACTCTTTGGTCACCGCAACGAACGATTCCCGACCGTCCCGGAGCACCCGGAGGAAGGCGGTGCCGCCTGACGGAACCTGTGCGAGCTCGGCTCCCGCCTGAGCCGCTGTCTCGATCGCCTCACGGCCCACGCGCACGATGACGTCCCCGCCCGTAAGGCCGACTCGCGCCGCCGGGCTGCCGGGCTCGACGGCAGTGACCACCGCGCCTCGAGTGCCCCGGTCGAGACGGAGTTGCTGCGCGATCTGAGGCGTGATGTTGCCGAGCGTGAGGCCGAAGCCGGTGCTCGTCTCCTGGAGGTCGTCGCCGCCCCCACCACCGTTGCCCGAGCGGAGGGCCGACGTCTCGGCCTCGATGTCGAGCTCTTCGATGGTGATGCTGATCGCCTGCTCCTCCCGGTCGCGCACGATGCGGACCGGCACCGTGGTACCCGGCCTGGTGGCCGTGACCATCGCGACGAGTTCATTTTGCCTCCTGACCGGCACGCCGTTGAACGCCACGATCACGTCGCCAGGCTCAAGGCCCGCGCGCGCCGCGGCTCCACCCGGTACAACGTTGAGCACCACGGCGCCGTTCCGATCCTCCAGGCCGAATTCGTCCACGGCGTCTGCTGGTACCGCGCCGATGCCGACGCCGATGCGTCCTCGGGTCACCTTGCCGGCATGGAGCTGCGGCAGCAGCTCGCGGACGACATTGATTGGAATGGCGAAGCCGATGCCGACATTGCCCGACTGCTGGCCGCCACTGATGATCGCGCTGTTGATCCCGACGACCTCGCCGCGGAGATTCAGCAGCGGGCCGCCGGAGTTGCCGGGATTGATCGCCGCGTCGGTCTGCAGCACATCCGCGTAGCGTCCCGTGGAAACCGGGAACGGACGCGCGACGGCGCTGATGATGCCGACGCTGACTGTGTGCGCCAGGCCGAACGGGTTGCCGATAGCCATCACGAAATCGCCGGGCTGGATCTGGGCCGAGTCACCGAACGTGACCGCCGGGAGCGGGTTGTCCGGTCTTTCGGTTAGCTCGATCAGCGCGCTGTCGGTCAGCGGGTCGCGGCCCACGACGCGAGCGGCGTACTCCTGATCGGCGTCCTCGTAGAGCGTAACCGCGATCGTGGTGGCGCCTTCCACGACGTGATTGTTCGTGAGGATGTAGCCCGCCTGGTCGATGATGAAGCCCGTGCCGGCCGCTTGAACGACCCGCTCGCGCGGTTCCGGCGCCTGCTGGTTCGGGTTGGGCTGGCCGAAAAAGCGTTCGAAGAGATCGCCACCACCACCACGACCACCGAAGAAATCGGTGAGGTCCTGGGCGCGCTGACGCGACTCGGTCCTGATATTCACCACGGCAGGCGATGCTGCCTGGGCAACATCGCGGAAGGTGGTCGCTGTCAGCGGACCGGTAATCGGCGCGCTGTTCATCGGGGGGGTCGCGGTCTGCGCCATCGACGTCGGCGACATCCCGAGCCTGGACGCGATCACCATCCCCACCGCAAGGGAAGCGACAGCGATCAGCGCGGCGTAAAAGAAAGTCGTTTTGCGGTTGGACATGGGCATCCTCACTGATGGCGGCATCTTAACCTATAGCGTAATTATCTCCATCTGACGCGCCCCCGTCACGCGGGCATTTTGCTCCCCACGGAACATGTTGATCTCGGTGCGCACGCCAAACGTGTCGAAGTACAGACCCGGTTCAATCGTAAAGCCGGTGCCCGGGAGCAGCCGGCGGTCGTCGTGTGTCTCGTAATCGTCCAGGTGGACACCGTTGCCGTGCACACTTTCGCCCAGGCTGTGGCCGGTGCGATGGAGGATGCGGTCCCCGAATCCGGCTTGCTCCAGCACCGTTCGCGCGGCGCGGTCCACTTCCCATCCACGCAGATCGCGCTCCGTGCGCGCCGCATCCTCGACCATGGCGACCGCGGCGTCGCGCGCCAGGGTCACCGCGCGGAACGCCTGGGTCGCTCTCTCCGGCACGGTCGCGCCTGTCACGCCAACCCACGTAATGTCGGCAAACACGGCTCCGGGCGTCGCCTGCTTGCCCCAGAGATCCAGGAGCAGCACCTCGTCCGCGACGATCGACTTACAGTGGGCCGCCGTCGGCAGGTAGTGCGGGTTCCCCGTGTTGGCGCCGATCGCGACCACCGGAGCTGAATCGCTGACCAGTCCTTCCTCCTCGAACCACGCGACCATCCGCTGTTGAAGTTCGAACTCCGTCAGCGGCACTCGATTCCGGACGGCCGCGGCCGCCGTGTGGAACGCGCGGTCCTTGATGCGGTAGAGCGCGGCGGAGGCCGCCAGATGGGACGCCAACTGGTCGGCGTTCCACGCCGCCTCAAAGCGCTGGACGAGATCGCCCGACGAGACGATGTCGACCCCGCGCCGCCGAACCGCCTCGACAGTACCCGCATCCACCCGCGACAGGTACGGAATCGCGCAGTCCGGCGAATATTCCATCGCGACGCGAGAGAGGCCGGCGAGCAGACGCGTCAGCGCGGCATCCAGTTGCTCTCGGCCTGCATAGACGGCCTTTTCTCCGGGCAGCGCGTCGAGATTGTGACGTTCGATCGCGTGCACGACCCCGCTCGGTTCACCTGCAGCGGGAATCAGGTAATACCATCGGCGGGTCGCCATGTGCGGCCCGTTCGTCAGACCGGCCAGACCCGACGCGATAGGGTTCGAGCCGTGAAAATCGTAGAGCAGCCACCCATCCAGGCGCTCGGCACGCAACGTGCGCTGGATGGCCGCGATGTCAAGCGCCATAACCTTCAGTATAGAGGCGCCCTGAAGAACGAGCCCGCGCGGCACCGCCCACTCATTCTTGAGACCGCCTCAGAACCTTTGACGTCGAGCCGGCGGCAAAAGCCGGGGACGCTTCCAAACGCCAGGACGGTTCTATAATTGAGCCGATGCTGAGCGGTGTTACCAAGACGCGGATACCGATTGCCGGGCTCCTTGGCGCTCTGTGCGCCGTCACGCTGGCCGCGCAGGCGCCGCCACAGGCGCCGCCACAGGCGCCGTCCGACACGCCGCCCCCGACGTTCCAGGTCGAGGTCAACTACGTCGAGGTCGACGTGGCGATCACCGACGCCCAGGGCAACGCTGTCACCGACCTGACCGTCGACGACTTCGAGGTCCTTGAAGACGGCGAGCCGCAGGAGGTGACCGCGTTTTCGATCGTGAACCTCCCGATCGAGCGTCCGGAACGCCCGTTGTTCGCCGAGGTCCCGGTCGAGCCGGACGTGCAGACCAACACGGAGACCGAGGGCCGGATTTACCTGATCGTGCTTGACGATCTCCATACAGGATTCACGAGGACGCCACGAGTCAAGCAGGCGCTGAGGAGCTTCATCGAGGAGAATTTCGGCGCCAACGATCTCGCCGCCGTGTTGTACACCAGCGGACGTTCGACCGCGGGTCAGGAGTTCACGAACAACCGGAGGCTGCTGCTTGCGGCCATTGATCGGTTCTCCGGCCGCAATATCCGATCCGCGGCGCTCGAAATCGCCGACGCGCTCGTTCGGAGGCGCGCGGCCGATGCGGACCAGTACGATCCGAACAGTCAACCGGACAACTTCTTGCGCGGCCTGCCGACGGATCCGCTCGAGTTCGAGCGGGCGTATCAGGCGAGAACCACGCTGACCGCGATCCGGCGGCTTGCCGAATTCATGGAAAGCATCCGCGGACGCCGAAAGACGATGCTTCTGGTCAGCGAGGGGATCAGTTACGACATCTACGACGTGTTCGCGAATTCGTCGGCGAACATCGTCGCGCGGCAGGCGAGTGACGCAGCCGCGGCCGCGTCGCGCGCGAACGTGGCGATCTACGCGATCGATCCGCGCGGGTTGACGGCGTTCGAGGAGGCGATCGAATCACCCGGCCAGCCGGTCGGCATTTCGCCTTCGCAGTTTTCGGTCAACAGCGGTCTTCAGGCTGCGCGCCGGGTGTCGCAGCAGAGCCTGCAGACGCTTGCGGACGAGACCGGCGGTTTTGCCGCTATCAACAGCAACGACTTTTCAGACGCCTTCGCGCGCATCGTCGTCGAGAACAGCACGTACTACCTGCTGGGGTACTACCCGACCAACGAACGACGCGACGGCCGGTTCCGGCGTCTCGAGGTGCGGGTGACGCGTCCTGGGCTCCAGGTGCGCGCGCGCCGTGGATATGTAGCGCCGAGCGGTCGCGCTCCGGAGCCGGAACCCGCGGTGGTCGCCTCGGACGGCGAGGCGCTCAGCCCTGCGGCCACGAGCGCGCTCAACAGTCCCATCCCAATCGGCGGTATCCCTCTGGCTGTGTTTGCCGCCGCATACAAGGGTACGGCGCCGAACGCCTCTATCGCGCTCGCGCTCGAGATGGAGGTCGATCGCTTCACCTTCGTGGAGACCGACGGCATCTTCAACGACCGCGTCGAGGTGGTGTTCTCGCCTGTTGATGCGGACGGCGACGTACACGGCGGCACCCGGCACATGCTGACGCTGGAGCTGAAGCCCGACACGTTCGCCCTGGCCAGGGAGCGCGGGTTGCGTGTCGTATCCGAGGTCGAGTTGCCGCCGGGTCAGTACCAATTGCGGGCGGTCGTGGCCGAGGAGAGCGGGAACCGATCGGGCAGCGTGATGTACGACCTGGAGGTGCCGGATTTCTACGGTCCCGGCCTGTCGATGAGCGGCCTGTCACTCACCTCCGCGTTAGCGAGTGGCACGCCCACGGTGCGGGCGGAGGACCCGCTTGCGGATGTGCTGCCGGGGCCGCCATCGACGACGCGCGAATTCGAGCGAGGCGACACGCTGGCCTTGTTCGCCGAGTTTTACGAGAACGCCCCCGATGCGCCGCCGCACGTCGTCGACATCGCGACCACTATGCGCGTGGCCGATGGCCGCACCATGTTCGAACACCGCGAGGAACGCTCCTCCACGGAGCTGCAGGGGGCCGGCGGCGGGTATGGGTACGGCCTTCAGATTCCGCTCGGCGACATGGCGCCTGGGACGTACGTGCTACGCGTGGAGGGGCGCTCACGCGCAGACGATGTGGACGCGACGATCGGTCGCGACGTGCTGATCCGAATCCAGTAACGTCGGCCGCAGGCGCTGCGGCCCTTCAGATCGCCACCTCGCGCGGCGCACGCTGCTGCGTGTCTAGAACGCCTCCTGCAGCGACGCCAGGATGTCGCCGTTCGCGTGGGTGAAGCTGTACTGGTTCCGGTCCATCGCCGGGTTGCGCGGTGTTTCCAGCGTGATAGTGATCTCCTCGCCCGGCTGGAGCGGCGTCGGATGGCGGAAGTTGGCGCCCGTGACCGCGTTACCCGCACTGTCGTACCAGAACTCGTCGACCATCAGGCCGGCGATCGAGCCATCGGCCATGTTCTTCACCTGCATGGTTGTAATGACGAAGTCCCTGCCGTCGATCTGCCCGTTCTCGACGTCGGGCCGGAGGTAGCCGAGTTGCGCCACGCCACGCACCGGTGTGGCGAGCCGTGGCCTCTCGGCGGGCGCGTCCGCCGTAGCCTCTCCTACGGCGTCAGCCGCTGGGGTGGCCGGCGCAGCGACCTCCTCGGCGACGGCGGCCGGTGCGGCCTCCTCGGTGGTCTCTGGCGCGCCGGCGCAACCTGCCGCCGCAAAGGCAAAGAAGGTGCTGGCGCATACGAGCATCCGGTACTTCTTCATCATGACCTCCAGGGGCACGTCGAATTCAACATCCGGAAGATTATACGCCTACATCTCGCCGTTCCAATCCTCAGGATCGGGATTGGCCGCCCTGAAGATCTCCAGGTGCCACTTGCCGCCGCCCCACGGCTCGATGACTTCGGTGGCGACCACGTCCACCAGGATTTCGCCGAAAGTCCGCCCTTCCGGGTCCCCCTCGAGTTGATACGCCTCCTCCTCCCAGCCGAAGTTCGGATAGAGCACCATGGTCAGGAACAGGTCGTATCCATCGTCGACCACGATGATCTGGCCGCAGGGACGCTTGATGGTGGAGTGGTAGACGAGGTACTTCTCGGCGCTGTGGGCGCGGATGTAGCGTTTCAGCGCAAACTCGCGCGCGACGATCTCCTCGACGGCAATCTTCTTTTCCCAGCAGTCGCGGCAGTACCGCTCCTCGCCGCGCGGCTCCGACACGTCCTTGGCGCCGCAGAGCGCGCACTTGGATTTCACGAGGCTTGACTTCCTGGGCATGCGCTTGATCTTACAACCCTCAACTCCCAATGTCCCAACTCTGACCGGCGTACCTGGGAGCTGGAGCTTCGGGAGTAGGTAGGGCTCGGGGAGCCGGGCGTTCGTCTTACTTGACCGGCTACTTGACGAGCGGCTGCTCGAGTGCCGGCAGATACATCGTGCGCACGTACTCCTTGACCATCCGGCGCGCGCTGAATCGAGGCAGGACCGTGCGGATCGACTGCTTCGCGAACTGGAGCCACCGGCGTGGAATGCCCTGGGCGTCGCGGTCCAGGAACGTCGGCAGGAGCTGCTGCTCGATCAGGGCGTACAGGGCCTGCGCATCGGCCCAGTCCTGCGCGCGAGGGTCGCTCGAATCGGTGTGTCCCTCGATGAGCCAGCCGTTGTCGCCTGTGTAGCCTTCGGCCCACCAGCCGTCGCCAATCGACATATGGGGCGCGCCGTTGATCGCCGCTTTCATCCCGCTGGTGCCGCTGGCCTCGAGCGGCTTCCGTGGGGTGTTCATCCACACATCGCAGCCCTGGACGAGAAAGTGCGCCAGGTGCAGGTCGTAGTCCTCTACGAAGGCGATGCGGCCGCCGAACTTCGGGTCGAGCGCCCGACGGTAAATCTGCTGCAGGTGATGTTTGCCCACCTCGTCGGCCGGATGTGCCTTGCCGGCGAACAAGATCTGGACGGCCTTGCCCGGCGTGTTCAGGATGGCGGCCAGTCGGTCAGGGTCGGAGAAGATGAGCTCCGGCCGCTTGTAGCTCGTGAAGCGGCGCGCAAAGCCGATCGTCAGCGTGTTGTGATCCAACATGGTTCCGGCGGCCACGATCCGCGCGGTGGCGATCGCCTCGGTCGTCCAGTGGTACCGCGCGCGCTCGCGGATGAAGGTGAACAAAAAGTCCCGCAGCGACTGGCGTACTGCCCATAGCTCTTCATCGGGAATCCGCAGCACGCCCTCACAGAAGGCTGGATCGTCGTGGCGGTCCAGCCAGTCGGCACCAAGGTGCTTTTCAAGCAGGGCGGCAATTTCCGAAGACATCCACGTCGGCACGTGCACGCCGTTGGTCAAGGACTTCACGGGCAATTGCTCGATGGAGGTCGCGGGCCAGATCGGGTGCCACATTCGCTTCGTCACTTCGCCGTGCAGCTGGCTGACACCGTTCACCGCCCCCGCCGTTCTCAACGCCAACGCCGTCATGTTGAACAGGGGTCCGCTGCCGCTGTCGTAGTGCGCCAACTCGAAGAACTGTTCGCGGTGGCCACCAAGGTCGCCCCACGCGCCGGCGAGGTGTGTTTCGACGAGGTCGAACGGAAAGGCGTCGTGCCCGGCTGCGACCGGCGTGTGCGTCGTGAACACCGTCGTCCGTCGCACCTCTTCGAGCGCCGCATCGAACGACCAGCCTTGTTCGCACAGGTCGCGGATGCGCTGGAGGACCGCAAACGCGGCGTGCCCCTCGTTGAGGTGGTAGACGGCCGGCTCGACACCAAGCGCCTTCAACGCCCGCACCCCGCCGATGCCCAGCACGATCTCCTGCTGCACGCGGGTATCGCGATCGCCGCCGTACAGGCGCGCTGAAAGGTCGCGATCCCAGGGGGCGTTTTCCTCGAGACTCGTGTCGAGCAGGTAGAGATTCACACGCCCGACGCGGACCCGCCACACAGCCGCCAGCACCGTACGGTTGCCGAGCGGCACGGCAACGACGCACGGCCGACCATCCGGCGTAAGGGCGGGCTCAATCGGTGCGTCTGTCCAGTTCAGTTGTTGGTAGATCTCTTCCTGCCAGCCGTCGGCCGACACGTTCTGGTGGAAATAGCCCTGTGGGTACATGAACCCGACGCCGACCAGCGGCACGCCGAGGTCGCTTGCTTCCTTGCAGTGGTCGCCCGCGAGCACGCCCAGACCACCTGCATAGATGGGCAGCGACTGGTGCAGCGCGAACTCTGCAGAGAAGTAGGCGAACGACTTGCCACCCAGATCCTGCCCCTCGCGCTCGTACCACGTGCTGCGCGCGGCACGCACAGCGTCGAGACGTTCGAGTGCGCGGTCATAGTTGTCGAGCCATTCCGGGTTTGCGATCGCGCGCGCGAGCGTGTCAGGTTCGACCAGCGTCAACATCCGTACCGGGTTGTGCCAGGTGAGTCGCCAGAGTGGATAGTCGAGGCGCCGGAAGACGTTGCGTCCGCTGGCCGTCCAGCTCCACCAGAGGTCGTGAGCCAGCTCGTCGAGCCGATGAATGCGATCAGGAAGGTGGGCCAATATACCTCTGTTACCTGCTACCAAAGACGCAATCCAATCGGCTGCAATGTTTCGAGCTTGAGGAAGATGTCCGTGCCCGGCGCTCGTTGGATGGCAGCGCGCGGCAGGTCCAGCCGGACGAGCGGTGTCCGAACGACCGGATCGTCAATCGCTCGAGCGGCATCTTCGATGGCGCCCAGTAAGATCTCACCCATGCGGCGACCCGCGCTCGACGAGTCACCTCGCTGTGCGCGTGCGAAGCGTGATCGTAGCACGCGTGACCGGTAGCCCGACCGCGTAATGGTGTATCCTGAACGTGTTGCCGGAAGCTGAGCCCCGCCTGCTGCGCGTATCGGATTCGAGCCCGACTGACTCGTAATCTCCTGCGCTCACAAGCCAGCGCTGATGCCTCGGGCTGCCGCAGATGACGCGTTCCGCGCGGACGCCAGGAGAGGGACATGAGTCGCAAACTGTTCGTGGGCAATCTTCCATATGAGACGATGGAGCAGGATCTTGAGGCGTTGTTCGGGGAGGCCGGTCAGGTGGAAACCGTGTCCGTCATGCGCGACCGCATGACCGGCCGCGCGAGGGGATTCGCCTTCGTCGAGATGGCGAGCGAGGAGGATGCGCAGAAAGCGATCACGCAGCTCAACGGCCACCAACTCGGTGGGCGCGCATTGACGGTCAACGAAGCCAGGCCGCAGGAGGTGCGGCCGGGCGGCGGCGGATTCGGCGGGGGTGGCGGTGGACGCGGTCGTGGCGGCCAGGGCAGAGGCGGGCGCCGCACGGACCCGCGCTGGTAAAATGTTAGGCCTCAGGCCGCAGTAGGCCGCGGCCTGGGCCCTTGACGGGCCCTTGAGCCTTGAGTAGTGGAGTTCGAGCATGGCACGCAACGCACGACCGACAGCGGCAAAGCGCGAACGGGAAAAAAATCTGAACGTGCGGCGTCAGGACAAGGCGGCGAAGCGCCAGGACGTCAAGCAGCGGAAAGCGGCGGAGCCACCGCCTCCAGACGGCGTCGATCCCGATATTGCCGACATCATTCCGGGACCGCAGCCGCTGGCCGACTGGCAGATCGAAGAGCCGCTCGAAGAGCCGCTCGAAGAGTAAGCACCGCGCCTTTCTCGTAATCGTCGGACCCTATCACCCAGAAGAACGACGGTCGGTCGACTATGTCGAGCGGCCGGAGGTTTCTCTGGCCGCATAGCGTCGAGCGGTACAATTCCGTTCGTGACGCGCGACGGGCAGCCTCCGGCCGATGATGCATGGTGGACGGTCGCCGACGACGCGGCTGGGGTGAGGCTCGACAAGTTTCTGGCAGGGGATAGGCGGCTCGGATCGCGCGGACGCGTCACGACGGCGCTCGAGAGAGGCAAGATATTCGTCAACGGCACCGAAGCCGGCCGTGCCGACGCGGGATCGCTCCTGCGGTGCGGCGACGTGGTCCGTGTCTGGACAGGCCGGCCCGGGAGCGCGCGGCGTCAGCGCGGCCCGACCGAAACGGGCGATCTCGAGATCCTGTATGAGGACGACGTGCTGATCGTCGTCAACAAGCCCGCTGGACTTCTGGCGGTGCCGCTCGAGCGCAAGAGCGAAGCGGCGTCCGCGTACGAACAGCTCGAGACACACCTGCGGCCGCACGGCAAGCGGCGGCCGCTCGTCGTGCATCGCATCGATCGCGACACGTCAGGGCTGGTGGTCTTCGCCAAGACGTCGCGCGCGCAGGAGCAGTTGAAAGGGCAGTTCAGGCGGCGCGAGGCCGAGCGTGTGTATTGGGCCGTCGTCTACGGTCACCCGCACCCGGCGGACGGCACGTGGCGCGACCGCCTCCTGTGGGATTCGAGGACGCTCGTCCAGAAGCGGACGAGGGAAAGCGACCCGCACGGGAAAGAGGCGATCTGCCACTACCGTGTACTGGAAGCGCTGGCGGGCGCGTCGCTGGTCGAGGTCCGCCTGGTAACGGGCAAGCGGAATCAGATCAGGCTTCAGGCCCGTCTTCGCGGCCACACGCTGGTTGGCGAGCAGCGCTACGTGTACGGACCCGAATCACTCCGCCCAATCGCGTTTTCGCGACAGGCGCTGCACGCGCACCGCCTGTCGGTTCGACATCCGGCTGATGGCCGGTTGCTTCGCTTCGAAGCACCGTTACCCACCGACCTCGCCGGGTTGCTTGCTCGCCTGCGCCGCAGTCGCCCCTGATGTCCTCACCAGCGGACGGACTGTGGCCGGCGGAGTGCGCTTACTCCGGCTGGACGTTCTCCGCGCGCGGCCCCTTCGGTCCCTGCCCCACCGTGAAGCTGACAGTCTGGCCTTCCCGCATGTCGTCGAAACGTGTACTCGTGCAGGCGGACTGGTGGAAGAAGTACTCCGTGCCGTCACCCGCTGCAATGAATCCGAACCCCTTGTCGCTAACCATCCGTTTGATCGTGCCTGTCATTGTAGCCATGAGCGTCTCTTTTCGAAAGTGGGCTTCCGGGCCCTGTATATACGCGCGAATACCTCGGAGATACTACACCAGTCACCCATTTCCTCAACTCCTAAGACATCGGGCGTCGCCAGCGGCGATCCGACTCGGTGGCAGGTGCGTCTGGAGGCCGCCGGCGGCTCCGGGCAGGCCGCGACTGGTGCGGAAGCGGGGACTCGAACCCCGATGGCCTTGCGGCCACTAGCTCCTGAGGCTAGCGCGTCTGCCAATTCCGCCACTTCCGCTGGTGGTGAACAATCTCCGTAGGCAGGACTGTCCATTGTACCATGTCGGTCACGGCAGCTCGGCGGACGGCGCGATGCTGGTCTTTTCCGATTCCACGGTCTTGCCTTTCCCGGTTCTTGCCGAGTTGCGCCTGACGTACCACCAGGGAGAGAAATGGGCGGACGGGTCATCTTCACGGCCAACGGCCACGAGCTGAACGGATGAGCGGCGTGCCCTGGTACCGGCGCCTGCACTGGCAGATCGCGGCGGCCATGGCGCTGGGCATTGTCACGGGCCTTCTCGGGGGCGAGACCGCGGCAGCTCAGGTCGGCTGGTTGGGGACGCTCTTCATCCGGCTCCTGCGGATGATCATCGTCCCGCTGATCTTCGCGTCGATCGTCTCGGGCGTGGTGTCGGCCGGCGGCGGACGCGCCCTGGGACGGCTCTTCTCGAAGACGTTCGGCTACTACGTCCTGACCAGCCTGCTGGCGATCGTTACCGGGCTTGCCGCCGTGAACCTCATCCGGCCCGGCGTGGGCGCCAGCTTCGAGGGCGTCGAGGCCGGGGAGCTGCCGGAACTGGCGACGCCGGGTTCGCCGCTCGATCTCGTGATCGACATCGTGCCGGAGAACTTCGTCGCGGCGGCCGCCGAAGGCGACATGCTCGCGCTCATCTTCTTCTCGATTGTGCTGGGCATGAGCATCACGGCGCTGCCCGACGGCCCGCGCCAGCGGCTCGTTGACCTGTTCGACGCCGGCTTCCAGGCGATGATGCGGCTCACGCAGGGCGTGATGGTGTTCCTGCCGATCGGCGTGTTCGCCCTGATCACCCGGCTGGTGGGCGAGTCGGGACTCGACTCGTTCCTCGCGCTCGGTCTCTATGCGGTGACGATCGTCCTCAGCCTTTCGTTCCACCTCTTCGTGACCCTGCCCATCGTCCTGGTCGTGCTCGGCCGGATCAACCCGCGCGTCCACTTCACCAACATGTTCGACGCGCTCATGATGGCGTTCTCCACGAGTTCGTCGGCGGCGACGCTCCCGCTGACGATGAACAACGTCAAGCGCAACGTCGGCGTCTCGGACCGCGTCTCGTCGTTCGTGCTCCCCATGGGCGCCACGATCAACATGGACGGCACAGCGCTCTACGAGTGCGCCGGTGTGCTGTTCATCGCGCAGGCGCTGGGCGTCGACCTGAGCATCGGGCAGCAGCTCCTCGTGGTGTTCACGGCACTGTTGGCCTCGATCGGTACGGCGGCGGTGCCGTCGGCCGGACTCGTGGCGATCTTCATCATCCTCGGCGCACTGAACCTGACGGGCCCCGACGTGGACGTGATCGTCGGCGCCATTCTCGCCATCGATCGCCCCCTCGATATGTACCGCACCGCAATCAACGTGTTCAGCGACTCGTGCGGCGCCGCGATCATCGCCCGCTCCGAGGGCGAGACGAACGTCGACGTTGTCCCACAGTGACGCACCTCGCGTCACGGGGAGGGGATCGAACTCCTCACCCGCAGATTAGGAGAATGACTGGCAGCCGTCCGCCTCTGTCCGCGCGGTGTTTTCGCTCCGTAATACCTGAGACGTCACTGCTGGATCGCCCGCCGGGTTCCGCTTGCGGCCATCCACATTGTGTGTCAGATAAGTGTGTCAGCCCGGCGGCTGCTGCGAGGAGGCCCCTGATGACCCAACCACACTCCGTGATTCGGTGGCTCGGCGCGCTCGGCTTGATGCTCTCGTTGGTGGGGCTGGTCAGCCAGGGCGCAACGAGCGCGCAAACGCCGCCGGCTGAAACTCAACGGAGAGCGGACGAGGGTGACGTCGCCGCGCAGTACGATTTCGGCGCCGCGTTCGAGTTGGGGCGAGGCGTGCCGCAGGATGACGCGCAAGCCATGGCGTGGTATCGCAAGGCGGCGGACCAGGGCCACGCTGGCGCGCAGTACAACGTCGGCCTCATGTACGTCAGCGGGCGAGGGGTGCCGCAGGACGACGCGCAAGCCATCGCGTGGTGGCGCAAAGCGGCGGACCAGGGCCACGCCGGCGCGCAGTTCAGCCTCAGCTTCATGTACGCCAACGGACGAGGCGTGCCGCAGGACGACACGCAAGCGGCGGCGTGGTTACGCAAAGCGGCGGACCAGGGCCACGCCGGCGCGCAGTACGACGTTGGCGGCAGGTACGCCGACGGGCGAGGCGTGCCGCAGGATGACACGCAAGCGGCGGCGTGGTGGCGCGAAGCGGCGGACCAGGGCCACGCCGGCGCGCAGTACAACCTCGGCGTCAGGTACGTCACCGGGCGAGGCGTGCCGCAGGACGACACGCAAGCCATGGCGTGGTATCGCAAGGCGGCGGACCAGGGCCACGCCGGTGCGCAGTACGACGTTGGCATCTTGTACGCCGCCGGCCGAGGCGTGCCGCAGGATGACGCGCAAGCGGCGGCGTGGTGGCGCAAAGCGGCGGACCAGGGCTTCGCTGCCGCGCAGTACAACCTCGGTGGCATGTACGCCACGGGCCAAGGCATGCCGCGGGATTACGTGGAGGCGCACAAGTGGCGCGACCTCGCGGCGTCACGCGTCACAGGTGACAGGCAGAAAGAATACGCAGAGACCCGTGACGCACTGGCAAAGCAGATGACCCCCGCGCAACTCGCCGAGGCGCGGCGGCTCGCGAGGGAGTGGGAAGCGGCTTTTGAAAACAGACAGGCCGAATAGGCTGCCGCCTCATAAGGCGAGTCGATGGTGGAAGGACAGCGATGAAGCTCCAGATGGTGGTGGTGGTTTCGGGCTGCGTGTTGCTGGCGGGATGCAGCGACATCGCTAGCCTCAGCCCGAAGGTCATCGAGGCAGACGGGGAAACCTTCGTAGCGTGCAGCGGGTTGGTGTGGGTGACATCTGAACTATTCAGCGGTGCCGGGACGTTCAAGATCACCTTCACCGACGCCGCTGGCCTGGGCCACACCATCAGGGGGCTGAAGAAGGTAGAAGTCAGAGATCTTCCGCCGCCTGTCGAAATAGTGAGTTCCGATGGAGTCAATTACACTGGGGGAGATCTCTGCGCGGCCCCCACTTCATGAGAACCACCGTCGTGACGAACCAGACTCAGGTCCGCGGCCACCCGCAACGAGGTTATGAGACCGTCTCTAGGAACATGTGGTGAGCCGGGGGGGAATCGAACCCCCAACCCGCAGATTAAGAGTCTGCTGCTCTACCAATTGAGCTACCGGCCCACGCAAAGCGGATTGTATCTCACGCACCGCGCCGCGCCGATCACGAAATCGTCAATCACAGCATCGTGTTGGTGCGCCCGACAGGATTCGAACCTGTGGCCTTCCGCTCCGGAGGCGGACGCTCTATCCAGCTGAGCTACGGGCGCTTGGAGATCGTGCGATGAGCAATAGCTGACTAGGAATCCAGTCGCCCGCGACCCACTACTCGCCATGCACGAACAACGAATCACGAATGGCGTTGGCGCGCCCGGCAGGACTCGAACCTGCGACCTACGGATTCGAAGTCCGGCGCTCTATCCAGCTGAGCTACGGGCGCAGGACGGCCATCATACCATGTGGTCCTTGTGCGTCCGGGACCGCAGGCGCACAATGTGAGCCGTGCCGGCCCCGTCATCGCGCAGCAGCACCGTACCCGCGACGTGCACGAATCACGGACCGCGCACACGGCACGACGCAGTCTTGTGTAGGAAATTTTGGTGTGGGTGACGGGTCTCGAAGCTGTCACCACAGTTGTTTAACGCCGTTTTATCTTACGTTTATGGTCGGGAGCATACATAGGAACCACATTCCACCCCTGAAATCGGCCGTCCAGCCGCTCGCTCATCGTTTGCAATCGACTGTTCAGCACGGGCACATACATCCGGCGCGTCATCCTCGAATCGGTGTGGCCGGCGCCGGTCGCGATGTCCGCCAGGTCGATCCCGCGCTCACTGGCGATCATCCAGGTCGTGTGTCGGGCCTGGTAGAGCCGGACCCCGACGGGCCATCCCGCCTGTCGGAGCGTCCGCGCGAATGCTCCATGATTGTACGGCCCCCAGGCCTCGGCCTCGATGAAGAGCGCCCAGGCGGCGCGCATGTCGTCGTTGAGGTAGACCCCAGGGCAGAAGCCACCCTTGGCATCTCGTGGCACCCAGACGCGAGCCGTAAGGTCCACGTCGCCTGGCTGGGCTCGCATGATCTCGCACGGGCGTTTGCCGGTGGAGACGAAGACGCGGAACCGGGCGCGGGTCTTCGCGCTCTTGAGCACGCTGTGCTTCCCGTCCTGTTCGTGTTGCTGGAGCCGGAGATCGACGGCGCGGATCAATTCGTCGGGAATGCGCTGGATCGGGGTTTTCGGGATCGGGAGCGGGTCGATCTCGTCGCAGGGAGTCGGGGCGCGCTTCCCGTCGAGGCGGCGGTTGTACCGCCACGGATTTCTTGGACAGCCGGGTGAGTGTATTCACGCGGCCGTGGTGAGCGCAACCGCGCGACGGACGACGGCGGGTGCGCGGAAGCCGAGTCGCTCGATCAACCACTGCTGGTTATAGGTCTCCTTGAAGGTGCGCAGCGCCTGCTGCAAGTCCTCGACATCCGTAAAGTGGCGCACCCACAGCAGCTGTTCCTTGAGGGTGCGGAAGAACCGTTCGATGCAGCCGTTCCCCTCGGGCTGGCGGACGAAGGCCGGTGATGACACGATGCCGAGGAACCGGAGCTCGGCGTGAAAGTCGTTGCTCATGTACTGACTGCCGTGGTCGTGGCGCATCGTGAGCCCGCTCGCCACGCCGGCGGCCATCGTCCCGAAGTGATCTCGGACGCCCTGGCGCACCGGCTCCAACGCCTCGAAGCGCGTGCCGTACTTCGCCGCGTGTAGTCCCACACATTCGGCCGTGCAGTGATCGATCGCCCCGACGATCGTGACGTGGCCGTCCGCCAGCGTCACGGTGGCCGTCGCATCGGTGCCCCACATCACGTTGGGACTGGCGGTGACGATGGTGCCGTCGTGGGGACGGGCGGCGACCGGCGTGGGCAGCCGCGCAGGGCCGAGCAAGTCGGCAGCGCGCATCACGACCAACGTCCGACGTTTCGACGTGCGCAGCCCCTGCACCCGCAAGCGCGCCCAGATCTTGCGGTGCCCTTCGCCGTGGAACGGACTCGCGGCGATCACGGCCCGGACCGCGGCCGTCAGCGCCGCATCCGACTGGGGCGGCTTGGGTCCGCGCTTGGCCACCGGCGTCGGCCGGGCGCGCCGGGTCCGTTGCGCGTAGACCGTCGAGCGCGGCACCTGCCACACGCGCGTGACGCGGGCGATGCCGTACGGCCGGTGGGTGGAGGGCGAAGTCTCGTGACGCATCGCTTCGACCTCCACCAGCCCAAAGGGCGGCCGGCCTCCAGGTGTCGAATCTTCTCGGCCAGCAACGCCTTGTCGGTGGCGAGATCCGCCACGACGCGCTTGAGCCGCCGCGTGTCCGCGCCCTCGACGGCGACCTCGCGATGCTTGAGGCGGGCCTCACCGCCGGCCACGAAGTCGTCACGCCACTGCGAGAGCTTCGCCGCCGTCACGCCATGGCGACGACTGAGGCTCTCGAGTGATTCCCCCTTGAGGACCTCGATGACCACGGAGACTTTTCGTCGCGCGGACCACCGCCCCGTGCCGACGAGCGCCCACGAGGCTGAGGCCTCTGCGGTCGCCCTCCGGGCTCCCTCCGAGGCCTCAGCCTCGTGCTGTTTTCCCTTGGACATAACTCATTCTCCTTCTCGCAGAAGGCTGTCCAAAGAAATCGTGGGGCGCGGGACGTCGAGGCGGCGGTAGAGGTTGCGGAGCGTGCCGAGCCGGTGGTTACAGGTCTTGGCAGCCTTCCCCGCCTTGAGCCAGCGGTGGCGGATCTCGAGTACGGCGCGGGGTGTGATCCGGTGGCGTGGGGTGTCGCCGAGTGCCGCGATCCAAGCGTTGAGGTGGCCGGCGAGATCCCTCCGGCTGGCGAGGTGCTGGACCATGCGGAGGTAGACCACCGCATCCGCCCTGAGCGTGTGCCGGGCCTCGCGCGGGGTCTGGGTGTGGCCCGTGGCGACGAGACCCGCCCGGGCGCGCTGAAGCTCGGCCAGAGTGGAGTCGAGCGGCATCCGGGTCTCGTAGCGATGCCCGCCCACGACGACGCGCACGCTGAACCCGCCGCTGTCCAAATATATTCCGCGCGCGACTGTTTTTCGCTTTCCCTTGCGTGGCACGCTGCCGCCTACGGCTCGCGCGGGTGCGCCGCGTCCCACGCGCGGGCACGGCGCTGCGCCTGGCTCCGGTCCTCGGGCGTCAGCAGATCGGCCACGGCGTCGCGAGCCTCCACCGCCCGCTCGCGCGCCTCACCCGTCAACCGGGAAGCGGACAGGTTGAGCCACATGTGCGCGGTCACGTCGTCCTGCGGCACGCCACGTCCGTTGGCGTACATGCGCCCGAGGTTGTACTGCGCCCGGGCGTAGCCCTGCTCGGCGGCCAGCCGGTACCACCGCGCGGCTTCAGCAAGATCCTGGGGGCAGGCCCCCGCGGGGCGATCGCAGGCAGCTGGCACCATGTTCCCTCCGTGTCCTTAACGACGCGGTATCGGCAGTTCACCGCTGGCCCAGTACCAACGTTCACAAAGTTCAGGGAATTGTACCCAGGTTCGGTGTCGAGAGAACAAGCTGTTCCACCAAACACCGCCTCAACTGAAGAGTCAGCTGATTGTTTCAGAACAACGCATGGTAGTGGTAATTGCTCGACGGACGTGCGTGCGAGTATGTTCGTGTCTCTTGCATATTTCTTCAAGACATACAACGTCCAAGAAAGCACTCCAAGAGTAAGAAAACCGACCACAAGGTTGAAACATTCGTTGTCACTCTCGTCCTCCGCTATTTCTCTTACAGCGTCCGCCCCGTCCACATCACCTGCCACCTTCCGGCTGCGTGTGGGCAGCCTGCCACTCGCGGGCGAGGCGCAGCGCCTCGGCGAGCTGCTCGCGGGTCATCTGCTCGGCCAGAGCGTCGCGCAACGCGATGGCGCGCTCGCGAATCTCGCCCGCGGACCTGGAGGCGGCGAGGCTGAACGACACGTACGCCGACACGGCGTCCTTCGGCAAGCCGCGCCCATCGGTGTCCACCACCCGATGGATGGCGCGGATCCCGGCCGAGTCCACGTGGTAGGCCCCGGTGAGGAGCACCGCGAGGCCGCCGACGACAACCCCAGCGGTCACGGCTAACCCGCATTATTCACGAGTGACTGAGTTGCTCGTCGTGCAGGCGTTTTCGAGTGTGATGACGCAGATGGACGCTGGCGTCATGACGATTGAGGCGATGAGACGGCCGGTCGGTTGAGGCCACGGGGCCGGGGACCGGATCGGCGTGGTCGGGGGCGACACCTCCGGCGCGAGGACCGCGTGGTGGCGATGGCAGGAACGGGTTACGCGGGGGCGGCGCCGAGCGCGCGGGCGAGACGCGCCCACGAGACGGCGTCGGGATGGGATCGCGGGAAATGCAGGACGATCCGGCGGACCGACCGCACGACCTGCACCCCGATCGTGATCAGCGCCTGCCGCAGCCGAGGGACTTGCGCCCCGCGGAGCGCGGTCCGGTCCGCATGGAGTTGCAGTTCTTGGAAGAGGACGAACGCGGCCGCCGTCAAGGTGACGCGCAACTGATTGGCCCAGAAGCGCGTACAGCTGGTGCGCCCGAAGGCGAGGGCGTGTTTCAGTTCCTTGAAGCGATTCTCACTGTCGCCGCGGGCGCAATACACGTGGGTGTAGATCCACTCCGGCGTTTGGCGCAGATTCGTGATGACGAAACGCGGGTTATCGCGCGGCACTCGTCCGTGGTGCCACACCACTTCGGCTTTGATAATGGTGCGCCGGGGCACCGCCCAGGTGCCCGCCTGATACGCCGCCTCCGCATAGGCAGTCGCGGTCTCTTGGGTCGTGGCGACGACCGCCCGGAGCGGCGCGACCGCCGGCTCGGCGTGCCGCGTGAGGACCGCGTTGTTCCCCATGGCGACGACATACTCGACCCCGGCCGCCTCCAGGTGGTCAAAAATCTCCGGCGTAGCGAAGCCCCCATCCAGCCGCACGCGGAGCCGGGCACGGGGAAAGGCGCGCCAGAGTTTCGGGAGCAGCCGCTTCAGCAGCCCCACCGCGCCAGCCGTCCCCGCCGCGTTGCCCGGGCGGAGGATCGCGGCGACGAGGTACTGCCGTGCCTCATCGTCAAAGGTCAGGCTCGCCACGAGTGGCAAGTAGCACCAGTGATCATAGAAGCCATTGAAGAAGGTGAGTTGCTGCGCGCCGTGGGTCTCGTCTTCGGTGACATCGAGGTCGATCGTGATCAGGCGAGCGCCCCGTCGCCGGCGGCGATGGCGGGCCAGCACCCGGTCGGCGAGCGCGTCGCTCATGGCGCGCAGCATCCGCGGGGCCGCCGTGCGCTCGAACCGCGAGATCGTCGGCTGCGACGCCAAGCGGCCGCCCTCGATCGGGTCGCGCCCCAGCAACAGTTTGTGGATCGGATCGTCGGCGAGTCGGTCAGCGTCATTGCCATCGGGATGGCCACACGCGATCGCGAAGACACGTTGCGCGATCAGATCGCTCACCCCGTGCGTCACGCGCGCCGACGCGCGCGCGTCGGGGACCGTCGCCGTGAGGGCGGCCAGCAGGCCGAGCCGTTGATCGGCGGCTTTAAGCAGCACCGCGCCGCCGTCCGAACTCGCGTGAGGCTGATCGAACGTCGCCATCACGGGTCGGTCGAGCAGATCAGGAAACAGAACAGTCTGTGTTATCGTTTCGTCGTTCAAACCAAGCGCCTCCGTCGTGGAAAAGGTCCATCAGCACGGCCTTTGTACCACGGGGAGGCGTTTGTGTTTCTACGCGATCGCGATCGTTGATGAATTATTCAGGCTAAGAGCCCTGCTGTCATGCGAACCATGGTGCTCCTCCTATCGAACGTCCGTGCCGCCTACTTTACTTCGCTGTGCCTCACAACGTCCGCCCCGTCTACATCACCTGCCCGCGCACGATGGCGTCGTGCGGGAACGACACGGCTCCGTCGATGGTGTTGCCGAGGATGACTGACTACGTCTAATGCTGCGTTTCCCTTCAGGCATCAGCCGGCGCCTTCTCCACAACGTATGTGGTCATCAGCTTGTCGTGCCAACCCTGCCGATCGCGATCGAAGAGAATCCATAGAAAGCCGAGCCCGAAGATAAGCCCGGAGATCAACTTCCCGATCCATTCTCGAACCAGCATCGTGCCGAAGCCGGCCGTCTGTCCGGCTTCCTTCACGACTCGCATTCCGAGGACGAGCTTGCCGGGCGTGGTCCCGCGCGAGAAGAGCATCAACGCCCACACGACGTAACCCACGAACAGGAACGTGGAGATAACAGCACCAGCGCTGCCGCCAGCTTCGCCTGGCTGTGGCGCCGCAGCGCCGACGAGGACGCCGAGCGTGATGAACGGAATCGCGATGTCCAGCACGAGGGCCGTGAGGCGCTTGAGCGGAGAGGCGAGACGGCCCACGGTTGCGTCGAGAAGATTGGCGTGACAGATCGAGCACCACCGAAGACCAGCCGGAGACTCAGCTTTACACGAGGGGCATGTGGCCATCTGAGTATTTCCTTTCGCTCCACGATTTCAGGTTATGGGTCAGTAGACTATCAATCAGCCTTTCGAGCACGGCGGCAGTCATCCCACGAGCCGCTGTCGCACGTTACCGTCGGCGGTGCGCCCGAGCCAGACGACCACGCCGACGAGGATGTCGAGCAGAGTTCTCTCGATTAGAACGCCCGCGCCGCCCACGTCACCTCGCCGATGGTGACGGCGTCCTCCGGCGGGCAGGTGCCAAGCGCTACCGTTAGAGCCTGTAAGGAAATAACTGCTTGTACTGTTGATCGGCGAGTAGTACGCTGCGCCCGTGGAGGTGGCCACCCTGCGGGCAAAGCATGCAGCGCTGGCGCCCGTGCTCACGGAGCGATCGCGCCGGGTGTGGGCGGCGACTGAGGCCCAGGCGATCGGTTATGGCGGCACGGCGCTGGTCGCCCGAGCCACGGGTATCGCGACATCGACCATCCAGCGCGGTTTGCGTGAATTGACGGCGGACGAGCCGCTCGCGGGCGGCCGGACGCGAAGGGCGGGCGGCGGCCGCAAGCGCGCGATCGATCTCGACGCGACGCTGCTGCGCGATTTGGATGCGTTGGTTGAGCCGACCGCCCCCGGCGATCCCGACTCGCCGCTGCGGTGGACGTGCCAGAGCGCACGGACGTTGGCGGTGGCGCTCGACGGTCTGGGCCACCGCGTCAGCCACACGGTGGTCGCCGAGTTGTTGCACGGACTGGGCTACAGCCTGCAGGGCAACGCCAAGACTCGTGAGGGCCGCCAGCATGTCGATCGGGACGCGCAGTTTCGGTACATCGCCCGGCGCGTGCGACGCGCGCAACGGCAACAGCAGCCGACGATTTCGGTGGACACCAAGAAGAAGGAGCTGGTCGGCGCGTTCAAGAACGCGGGCCGCACCTGGCGCCCGGCGAAGACGCCGCAGCGGGTACAGGTCCACGACTTCGTGATCCCGGCCACCGCCACCACGGGCGGGAAGGCCATTCCGCATGGCATCTACGATCTGCATCGCAACGAAGGCTGGGTGCGTGTCGGGATCGATCACGACACCGCGAGCTTCGCGGTACGGTCGATCCAGCGTTGGTGGCAGCACATGGGTCGCCCGGCGTATCGACAAGCCCAGTCGCTGTTGATCACGGCGGATGCAGGCGGGAGCAACGGGGCGCGCCTCCGGTTGTGGAAGTGGGAACTGCCGCGTCTGGCCAATCGGACGGGCTTGGTGATCACGGTCTGTCACTTTCCGCCGGGTACGAGCAAGTGGAACAAGATCGAGCATCGGGTGTTCTCGCACATCGCGATGAATTGGCGCGGCACCCCACTCGTCGACTTGGCCACGATCGTGAGCCTCATTGGCTCGACGCACAGTCGGTCCGGACTCCGCGTTCGGTCGGAACTCGACCGCGGCCCATACCCGGGTGGCATCACCGTCACCGATGCGCAGCTGGCGACGGTACGCCTCGAGCGGCATCGCTTTCACGGCGACTGGAACTACACGATCCATCCCGCTGCTCCGAGAACACAAAAGTCAGTAATTGTCTGACAAGCCCTTAGCTCGGGAAAAAGACGAGCTTGACGAGCAAGGCCAGAATGAGCGGGCCGAAGGTGAAGATCGCGAACTTGAGGACTTTGATCTCAGTCTCTAGCCGCGCGATGTCGTCCTTGGTGGCCAGTCGCCCGCCGACCGGAATTGCCGCCGCTGCCGCTTTTGCCTTCTCCTCGGGCGCGCCTGCACTGATCAGCGCGTCGTACACTTCGCTGACGATGATGCTCATGCGTGAGATTCTCCCCTACAGCGTCCGCCCCGTCCACATCACCTGCCCGCGCACCACAGCGTCCTCCGGCCACGGCACCGGCTTGTAAGCGGTGTTGTCGCTGACCAACCGCCAGCCTTGGCCATCCGCGTGCTGGAGCCGCTTGACGATAGGCCCATCGTCGGCGCGCACCGCGAAGATTTTGTTGTGCCGACGCACGGTGCGCTGAAAGTCCACGAGGATCATCGCGCGGTGTTCCAGCGTCGGCTCCATCGAATCGCCAGTGACTTCGATCACCCGGCAGCGCTTCGGATTCAGGCCGTGCCGTCGCAGCCAATCGGCGCGAAAGGCGAGGCTGCCCAGCACGCGCTCCTCGTCGGCGTTGGCTCCGGCGCCCGCCGCGATTCCCGTCCCCTGGGTGAGCAACACGGGCCTGAACTCGTGGCTGTCGCTGGTGGCGAGCGCCCCGGCGTCGTCGAGCTCGCGCACCTTGGCCCGTTCCTGGGCGAGTTCGCTGGCGAGCGTGGCGGCGGGCTCGGGGTGGTCCGTGAGGCCGAGCAGGTAGTCCGTGCTGACCTTCAATCCTTTCGCCAACCGACCTAGTGTCCCGGCTGCCGGCTCGTGAACAGCGTGCTCGAACTGCGACACCGAGGCATGGCTGATGCCGGCTAGACGCCCAACTTCCACCAGCGTCCGATTTCCTCGGGCTTTCCTGAGGATCCTGCTGATTCTTACGCGGTCAGCATAGCCCACGACAAAATATTAATTGACAAAGACTGTAAGGATGCTTACACTCACTCGTGGGTTGTAAGAATGCTGACAATATCTAAGCTTCTGGGCCGGATTGCTGAGCTCGGGGTGCGCAAGAGCGACGTCGCCAAGCAGCTCGGCCTCGATGCCACTGCATTCAGCGCGATTCTGAACGGCCGCCGGACGCCCCCCGCCGACTTCGAGCGGCGCGTCACGGCCGGGCTGGACAAGCTGGAAGAGGCCGAGCAGGCAGCGGACACAGCCCGCCAGAAGGTGCTCAAGCGGGCACCGAAGGAACTCGGAGGGGCACCGTGACGTTTGCCGATCGCGTGCGCGCCATCCTGGCGGCGACCCCGCCGCCCACCGGTTGGCATCCGCCGCATGACACACGAGTCGAGCAGGTCGATCCAGCCGCGTGGGAAGCCCTCGTGGCGCCGATCCAAGCAAACCTGATTCGGTGCCTGTCCGACATCGAGTGGGTGCATGTCGACGATGGCCTGAGCGAGGAAAACCGAAGGTGCCCGTGGTGTCTCTCGCCCGAGGCCCGCGGCCACCATCCGGAGTGCGTCTTGGGCGCGCTGCTGGCACGGGGGGACACGCGGGCGCAGCCGCAGCGGCGGCGGACCACGGCGCTGGAAGGGGCGGTATGAGGGCGCACCGCGACAGCCTCACGTCCTTCAATCCCTGCGACCGCCGTACGTGGCCGGAATTGCTCACGGCCGATGAAGTCGCGGTCATTCTTCGGCGCAAGGTCGGGGGCCTGAAGAAAGCGGCGCAGTCGCGCACGCTGGTGCCGGCCGCGTTTGAACGCAAACCCCTGTTGTTGTGGCGCAAGGCCGACCTCGTGCGGCACATCGACGGCAAGACCACGTCCCTGCGGATGTTCGGGCGGAAAGAGCGGGCCGCATCATGAGGACCATCGTCCACGGCACCCTCACCGACCTGTCCGACCCGGTGTCCCACGACGGTCTGGGCGCTGTCGACCGCTACGCGCTCGGGGTGGCGGTGGCGCGGTACCTGCTCGGGGACCGGCATGCGCCACAGGGTACCGAGCCCGCCGCGCGTGGTCCACGGAAGGCTGCGGACGAAATGTCCCGCGAAGGGCAGCCGCGATGAGCCCCCGCCACGCCGTCGCTCCTGCGTCGCGGTGCGTGCCCCGCACGTTCGCCGAGGCGGTGGATGCCCTGGCGCATCGGAGCGGCACGCCCTTGGCGGTGCAGGCCGAGCGGATCGGCCGCGACCCGAATTATCTCCGGAAGGCGTGTAGCCAATTCGACGACGCCCACCCATACCGCGGCGACCTGATCGTGCCGCAGACGCTGGCGAGCGGCGACTGTCCGGACACCCGGCACTACGTCGTCCTCGAGTACCTGGCCCGCGTGCTCGGGGGCACGTTTGTGCGCCCGGTGCGCCGGTCCGCGCCGACCGACACGCAGCTGGCGCGCGTGTTCAGGGAGTTCGCCGAATTTGTCACGGCGGTCGTCGAGGGCCGCGCCGACGCCCGGTATGACGACGACGAGGTGCACCGGATCGCCCAGGAGTGGCACGACGTCGTCGCCGTCGGCACGCAGCTGGTGCTGGACGTGCAACAGCAACGCGATCAGGGCGAGGCGCCGGCATGACGCCCGTGCGGCTCGTCCTGGTGGTGTGCCTCGCGGTGATCGCCGCGTGCGCCTGGCGGATCTGGCCGCTGGTGGCGTGGGGAAGGGGCTGGTAATGCCCCCGTCCTGGCTGCACGCGGAGCCGCTCGAGGTCGTGGGGCTGCTGTGGGCCGGCGGGCTGGTCCTGGCCGACGGGCTGCGCCGGTGGATCACGCGCGGCTGGCAGGCCCGCATGACGCGGCGCGATCAGATGTCGGCCCGGTGGCGGCGCCAGCGCGCGCGGGCGTCTGCGCCCAGCCCGCAGGAGGCGCCATGAGCGCCCGCGTCACCGCCGCGACGAGCTGGGATGCGGATCGTGGGCGACTCGTCCTCGACGACCAGATCCTCTTCACCGCCGGGTTGCGGAAGCTGAAGCCCGGCGCCGGCGAGCGGTTCGTCATCAGCATCGCGCGCGAGGCTGACGCCAAGCGGCATCACCAGCTGAAGTGGTTCTACGGCTACATCGTCAAACAGTGCGTCGAGTGGACCGGCTACACGGTGAAGGAAATGGACCAGGAGTTTCGCGCCCGCTTCATGCCGCCCGACGTCGAGACGTTGTCGCGGATGTCCGCCGAGCAGATGCGGGACTTCAACCTGCAGTCGGAGCAGTACGCCGCCGAGGTGATCGGGGTGGTGATTCAGGGGCCGCGCGACGACGTTCTCGCGGCCTAGACACACCAAAAAAGGCCCGGATGCGTGCCCTGCGCACCCGGGCCCAGAAAGGACAACCGCGATGCACGAGAGTCTAGCACAGACCGACCCGCCCGCACCGCCCCCCGTCATCGATCGCGGGGTGTTGCCCACCACGGAGGTCATCGCCCGCGTCCACCGCATTCAGGAGGTCATGAAGGCCCTGATGAAGCGACGTCCCCCCCGAATTGAGTAGCACCCGGGTTTAGAGTCCGAGCTCACGAGAAGGGAGATCGGACGTGAAGCAACGATTCAGCGAGGCGCAGATCATCGGGTTCCTGCGGGAGTCCGAAGCGGGCCTGCCGGTGAAGGACCTGTGCCGCCGGCACGGGTTCTCGGAGGCCAGTTACTACCTCTGGCGGAATAAGTTCGGCGGGATGACCGTCTCGGACGCGAAACGCCTGAAGGAGCTGATTGCCGAGAATACGCGGCTGAAGAAGCTGCTGGCCGAGTCCGTGCTGGACAACGAGGTGACGCGCGATGCGTTGCGAAAAAAGTGGTGACCGCCCCAGCCCGACGGGTGCTGGTGCGGGATATGACCGCGCAGGGGGTGAGCGAGCGGCGCGCGCTCGCGCTGGTGCACATGAGTGCCTCGTCGCTGCGATACACCCCGGCGCCGGATACTAACGCGGCGTTGCGAGCCCGCATCGTGACCTTAGCGCACCGGCACCGTCGCTACGGTGCCGGGATGATCTACCTCAAGCTGCGGCAGGCGGGAACACGGGTCAACCACAAGCGGGTGGAGCGCCTGTATACCGAGGCTAGGCTGCAGGTACGTCGGCGGCGACGCAAGAAGATCCCGGTGGCGGACCGCCAGCCCCTGGTACGCCCCCAGGCGCCGAACGAGGTCTGGTCTGCCGACTTCGTCTTCGACCGCACGGCCGAGGGACGGGTGGTGAAGTGCCTGACCGTCGTCGATGACGCGACCACCGAAGCGGTGGCCATCGTGCCGGCCCGCGCGTTCGGTGGGCTGCCGGTCACCCGCGTGCTCGATCAACTCGCGCTCAAGCGCGGCCTGCCGCGTATCTTGCGCACCGACAACGGGAAGGAGTTCTGCGGGCGCGCCATGCTGACATGGGCCCATACGCACGGCGTCACGTTGCGCCTGATCGAGCCGGGCAAGCCGAATCAGAACGCCTATATCGAATCGTTCAACGGCCGGTTCCGCGACGAGTGCCTCAACGAGCACTGGTTCACGAGTCTGGTCCATACCCAGGTCCTCGTCGAGGCCTGGCGACGCGAGTACAACGAGGAGCGGCCGAAGAAGGGACTGGGCGGGCTCACGCCCGCCCAGTACGCCAAGCGGCTGGTCGCGGAACGCAGTACAGTCACCGCCGGACTCTAAACCGAAGTGCTACTGAAGACGGGGGGACGTCGGAAGGACGGCACGCACTTCGGGACCATCCCCGGCACTCCGAAGCCGACGCTCTACAAGCCGGGCGCCGAGCTGTTGCTGATGACGTTTCGTATCGCGGCATCCCCGTCGACCATCGAGGATCTGTCGACCCACGATGAGGTGCGCTACCGCGTCACCGTCCGCGGCACCAACCAGGTCACCGGCGAGGTCGTCGGGGAGATGGTGGGGGAGTGCTCGTCGTCGGAAACCAAGTACCGCTGGGTCAAACCCGTCTGTGACCAGGAGTGGAACGAGACGGACCCGGGGATGCGCCGAGAGAAGTGGTTCAAGGGACGGAACAATCAGCCGGCGTACAAGGCCAAGCAGATCCGGAGTTCGCCGGCCGATGTCGCCAACACGATCCTGAAGATGGCGACCAAGCGTGCGTTGATTGCCCTCACGCTCGTCTCGCTCGGGGCGTCCGACATCTTCGCGCAGGACCTCGAAGACCTGACCGAAGAGCTGCGGGAGTCCGTCATCAGCCACGACGCACCGAAGCCAGAGACCAAGCAACCGCAGCGGCGCTCGGCCACCGCCGGAGCCGCGCCAGCGCCCACCGCGAGGCCGCTCCCCGAGGGCGCCCTGGTCGTCACGGGTCACGTTTTGAAGGTCGAGAAGCCCGCCGGCAAGACCTACTGGCTCATCCGCCTCAAGGGCGACAACCGGTATTTCAGCACGTTCACGGAGTCGCTGGCGAAGGACGCCACGGCCTTCGAAGGTACCGACCACGCGGTCAACCTGGCTTACACGGAAACCGAGAAGAACGGCCGGACGTTCACCAACGCGGTCGGCGTGTCGATCGCCGATGCAGACCCGCCACGCCCGGCCGAGGCCCCGGGTGAGGCGTTGACGGCTGGCGAGATCTTCGGGAATGCTGGGCGGCAACCGGGCGAGGACGGGTAGATGACGACCACCCTCTGCCCGCTCACGTTCGACGACGCCACGCACGCCTATCGGCTCAACGGGATCCCGGTGCCGTCGGTGACCCAGGTCCTCCGGGCCAGCGGGTACGTCAGCTTCTACCAGGACCTGACCGATCAGATCGCGGATGGCACGCGGTCGCCAGCCGATGGCGTGCTGGCGCTCGTCTCGCGCGGCCGGCGGCTCGCCGAGGCGCGAGACCGTGGGCAGCGGGTCCACACGGCGCTGCACTTGCTCCTCGAAGGCGACCTCGACGACGACTCGATCGACGACGAGGTCCGCGGCTACCTGGAGTCGGGGAAGACGTATCTCGAGGCGCACGTCCGGCAGGTCTACCGAGCGGAGATGCCCGTGTGGTCGATCCGGCACGGGTATGCCGGTACGCTCGATCTCTTGGCTCTCCACTCGGACGGTTGGTTGTTCGTCGGGGATTTCAAGAGCGGGGAGCCGGACGTGGTCGCGGCCGACCTCCAGCTGGCCGCCTATCTCGGTGCCCTCCTCGAGATGGGTACGGCCGACGCGGCGCTCGGCGTCGAACTGCGCGCCCACGGTCCATTGGTCCGGCGCCGGTCGATCCGGCTGTTCAAAGACGGCCGCATCGCGCGCGAGTCGCTCTACTCCGACCCACGCGACTTCCAGAAATTTCTCGGAGCGCTCGCGCTGGTCCACGACCAGGGGCGGCGACCAAACCCGATCACCGGATGGGATGACGAGCGATGAAGAAGGAAGGGGGAGCGACATGGTGACGGGCGGCGTGGCGGAACTCGTCCGACAGGTCCCGTTCGACGTGCCTGAACCCGAGCGGCAGGCCCTCGAGTCCGACATTCATGCGCAACTGGTGAAGTTGCCAAGGACGATCACGGACGCGGATACGTACCAGAAAGCGAAGGAGAGCCTACCCGTCTTGAAACGGGCCGAGGACACGGTGCTCGCGTTCTTCCGCGACATAAAGGACACGGCTTTCAAGGCGCACCGAAGCATCACAATGAAGGAAACCGAGCAACTGAAGCCGATCAAGGAGGAACGCAACAGGATCTCTGGCCTGATCGTCGGCTGGGAGCGCGAACAAGAACGACTCCGACGCGAGGAGGACCTGCGCCAGCAGGCAGCGCTCAAGGAACAGATGGAGGCCAGCGCGCTCGAGGAAGCTGCCGCCTTGGAGGAAGCCGGTGAGCCGGAGATAGCAGCGCAGGTCGTCGAGCAGGCCGCCCAGGCCCCGGCACCGGTCGTCGCCACACCGTCTGCGGCCGTCGCCGTGTCGGGCGTCAGCGTTCGTGAAAACTGGCAATTCGTCTACGACGGTGCCTCCGTCGGCCTGAAGTGGAAGGACCTCACCGCCGCGCAACGCAAGCGCGTGCTCCAGTTCCTGCCGCGCGAGTACCTGCAGCCGGACGAGGCCGCGATCGGGAAGGTCGTCAAGGCGATGAAGAGCGGGACCAAGATTCCTGGCCTGCGTGCGTTCGATGCCGGCTCTGTGGTGGTCCGGGGATGACGACGACCCCGCGCCACGGCCTGCCGTTCGGGTGGCCGACCTGGCTCACCGGTCTCCTGTCGGGCGGCACGCACTGTCACGGGGCCGCGTGGGTCGAAGCAGACGGCGGCCGTGAGCGTGACGCCGGCGGGGTGTGGTCGCTGGTCGCGTGCGGTCTCGTGATCGGCGGCGCCCTGGCGGCGTGGGCCGGAGCGTGGTAATGCCGCACATCACCGCAGAGAAGCAGCTGCAGCACGCGCTCTGCGAACTCCGGTGCATCGCGAAGTACGCCAGGAGCGTCGAGAAGACTGTTCTGGCTGCCCTGAGCGAGCGTTCAGTGGCTCGGAAAGCAAAGACGTCAAGACCGGTCTCAACGCGTCAGGCGGGCTCATAGATGGCGATCGACACGTCCGCGTTGCCGTATCCGAAGCACACGCCGGCCCCGGTCGCGCGGCACTGGAGAGCGACGGCCAACGACGCGAAGCTCGAGCACGCGTACCGTGCCGTTGAACTCCGCGAGGACAACCACTGCCAGGTCACGGGCGTTCCGCTGGTGCCGAAATCCCCGAACGACAAACGGCGCCGCGAGCATCATCACTTGACGGGGCGCCGCGTGCGTCCGGAGTGGAGACACCGACCCGAACGCATCCTCTTGGTCAGTGCCGACGTCCATCGGCTCTTGGAATCGCACGCCCTGCAGCCGGACGGCTGTGATGCCCGGAAGCCGATCAGGTTCGCCTGGAACCGTCGCATCGTCCCCGCCGGCAAAGAGCCCTTCAGGTTGCGCCGTGAGGTCGCAGCGTAGTGGCTGAGGCGCTGTCCCTGCCGTTCGCCGGCGCCACGCCGATCAGCCGTCACCGGTCGTCCCAGGCCGCGCAGGCGGCCTCTGTGACGCGGGGGAGGAAAACACTGGAATACCTTACCTTACTGGAACGTATAGGAGCGAACGGGGTGTCGGATCATGACGCCGCCAGGATGCTCGGGCTTCCGCTATCAAGTGTGAACTCCATCAGAAACGGCTGCGGCGAGCACGTCGTTCCTGTAGACCGTGAATGCTTCAGTCCGTACGGCCGTCGTGTAGCAGCGTGGAGGCTCGGATGAGCGGGCCTTGGCGTCGGATCGAGAAGGTGTGTGAGGGTTGCCGGCAGGAGTTGGGACGTCATGCCGGCTGATCGACTGACGCACCCGAGGATTGGCCGGTCGCGCAAGGTCACGGCGTTGACGGATCTGGAGTTTCGTGTCTGGGACACGTACCGGTGGGCGGCTGACGACTTTGGGGTCCTGCCGAAGTCGGCCGCCAAGCTCCGAGGTGAGAACGACGCCCTCCGGGCCCAACACACCGAGGACGAGATCGCGGCGGCGTTGCAACGGGTGATCGACATTGCATTGGTCACGGAATTCGATCATCAAGGCGCGATGTTCATCTGTTCGATGACCTGGAATGCACATCAAAAGGTCGAACACCCTAGGCAAACGCACCTCCCCTGTCCACCACGGGAAGTCTTTGTCAACATGGACGTTAGCACGCGCAAATTATTTCGGAATTTTCACTGGAATTTTCAAAAATCTGCGGCCTCGCGCGCGCGCGCCACGCGCGAAACGGCTAACGGCAAACGGCTTAGGAAAGGAGATGCAGGCGAACTTTGATCGGTTCTGGGGGGAGTATCCGCGCAAGGTCGGCAAGGACGCCGCGTTGGCCGTCTGGCGACGACTCCGCCCCGATACCCACACCACCACCGACATCATCGCGGCGGTCCACGAGCAGGCGCAACGGTGGGACGACCCGAAGTTCATTCCCCATCCGCGGACGTGGCTCAGTCAGGGGCGATGGACGGTCTTGGCCGACGGCGCGTCGCACACGCCGCTGGATGCCAACACGCCGGTCGTGTTGGCGACGGACGCCTACCCGGCCGCCGGATCGCTGGCGACGGCGACGCATGTCGACGCGATCCTGACGTACGTCATGGAGGCGGCCTAGTTCCATGTTCCGCCAAGCCCCGCCCGCTTGCCCTATCTGTGGAGCGTCGCATACCTCCTGCACGGCAGGCGGCGGGCCAATCGCGGTGTCGATGGCGCCATCTCGGGACGCGGCGTCTGCCAAGGCGCGGACGGCGACAGCGCCGTTGGCGGCTGAGGTTGTGCAGACGACGCTCCCGCCTGGCCAGTTCACGTCTGGCACATATCGCGGCAAGAAGAAGGCGCGTCGATGAGTGTCGTCCAGCCTCCGTTCTGGCAGCTGAGCCGTGGCCGCGTGCCCATGCACGCGACGGCGGTCCTGTTCAGCCTAAACACCACCAAGGCGCCCGTGGTGTCGCTGGCTGACGTCAAGGCACAGGCGCGCGTCGGCATTGATGTCGAGGACGGCCTGTTTGCCAGCTGGACCGCCGCCGCGACTACACAGGTCGAGAATGACACGGGAATCAAGATCCCCGATCAGACATGGGACATCGCCGCCGACCGCTTCCCTGATGGTGATTGCATCACGCTGCCATGGGGGCCGCTTCAGAAAGTGACCTATCTCAAGTACTACGACAGCGCTGCCGCGCTGCAGACCATGCCCGTGGCCGACTACATCTTGGACACGAAGAGTCTCCCCGGTCGGATCGGGCTCGCTGGCGACGCGGTCTGGCCGAGCGACCTCCGGTCGTTTCAGCCCGTGTCGATCCGGGTGGTCGTCGGGTACGCCGCCGTGTCGAGTATTCCTGAGCCGCTGTTGCAGGCCATCCGGCTCGTGGTGTCCTGGCACGCCATGCACCGGGAGCCGACTGCGCTGGAACTCGACTCGTACGACTGGCTGATCAATCCGTACCGCCAGGAGGCGGTCGCGTGAAAGCGAAGATGACTGGCGCCGGGTCGTTGACGGAGCGCCTGACGTTCTTGACCAACGCGCCCGTGCTCCATCAGGTCGCGAGCATCACCCGGGTGGGATCTCTGGCCACGGCGACGACGCAGACCGATCACGGGTTCACAACCGGCGACTACGCCGCGCACGAGGGCGCTGGGCAGGCGGCATACAACGTCGAAGCGCAGGTCACGGTGACGGGTCCCAGGGCGTACACGTTCGCTGTTGCCGGAACCCCTGCGACACCCGCGACAGGTGCGTCGATGACTGCGGTGTTCGCGCGTGACGCGTCTGGTGGCCATGAGACGGCCTTTCGAGTGGTTGCGACGGTCTGGGGTTCCATGTTGACGCTGTCCTCGCAACGGACGCGCGAGCGATTGGAGGTGCAGGCCATCGGGTCGATGCAGACGTACCGAGGCCGGATTTACTACCGGTCGGACATCACGCCACAAATGCGGGTGTCGTGGACGCCGTTCGGTTTCGCGGCTCCGAAGACGCTGGAAATACACGGTGTGATGCCAGACCCAGAGGAGCCACGCCGGTTCCTGTTGATTGACGCTGGCGAGGTGGCGTGAGGTGCCGGACTCCGCGCTGCAGCCGGTCGCCGAGGCCATCCTGGCGAGGCTCAACGTGGCGTCCCTGACCGCGGCGACGCCGAGTGGGGCCGGTTGCGTGGGTGGCGTGACCGAAGATCCGGCGCAGGGGGGCACGTTTCCGTTCCTGTGGTACGAGGTCAGCGGCCGTGACATCAGTGGTCTTGGGCAAGGGGCTGACCTGACCGAGATCGATCTCAGGCTGCATGTCTTCAGCGCGTTCCATGGCATGTCCGAGGCCAGGCGAATCATGCGCGAGGCGATCCGGCTGGTCAAGTTTTCACAGCCCACCGTTGTCGGCTATGAGATGCCGCCGATCGGGCGACCGCACGAGGAGACGCCCCTGCCGTTCGAGGAATTGAACGGCGTCAAGGTCCGCGAGCTTGTGGCGTCGTTCACTGTCTTTGCGGAGCAACTATGAATACCGGACGCGACAACAGCACGGTGACGGATGGCCGCCCGCACAGCGATCCCGGCGCCGGGCTCGTCCTCCCGAACGGCATGCCTGCGACGCCATCGGCAGACACGGCGTGTCCGACATGTCGAGCGTCTGCCGACAGGCGGCAGGCTTCTGGGGGGTTCGGTGTCCCGCATCCCGTGTGTGGTGTCTGCGGGCACGAGTTTCACGACGAGGTGTGGAGTGTCTAGCCAGGCCATGAAGGGGAAGGAGTACCGCGCGCTGCGGAGACTGTCGACGCTGGCGAATGTCACTGTGGCCGCGGTGGGCGAGACCTGCGAGCGCGTGGCGCCGTCGAGTCTCCCGTCGCTGCTGGCGAGCGGGAAGATCGAGCGCGTGACACCGGCGCCGAAGGCACGACCTGGGCGCAGCAAGGATCGGGCATGAGCAAATACGGATCGTCATCGTTCTCGGTGCTGCTCGTCGACGGCTTCGACATGCTGGCCGCGAAACTGCAAGCCTTCAGCCATGGCGAGGAGTCGCTCACCGAGCAGACCAACGGGTTGGGTGACGGGCACGTGCAGCACTCGCCGGTCAACATGACGCAGGCAACGCTCTCACAGGAGGGCGCCTTCTTCGACGATGCGGCCAACGGCATCCACGAGGCGTTCAAGGCGTCGTCGAACGTCAACCGTATCCTCTGCTTTGCGTTCATGGGCAACACGATCGGCCAGGCGTTCACGGCTGCTGTTGGGGCCTTCCGCCAGCGCTATGAAGTGCTCGTCGCGGCGCCTGGGTTGACGAAGGCCAATGCCACGTACGTGATCGACGGCGTCACGGAGGACGGGGTCATCCTGCAGGCGCATGGCGCGAAGACCGCCGACTGGAACACTGAGGTCTCCGACCCGGTGGATTACACGCTCGACACGTCCCAGCGGGTGATTCCGATCACGTCGAACTCGCAGGCGAATCCGACGGTGGTGACCTGCCCGGTGGCGCACGGGCGGGCCACGGGCGACATCATCCTGATCTCCGGGGAGTCTGGGTCCAGCCCGACGATCAACGGCGAGCGCACCATCACGGTGCTCAGTCCCACCACGTTCTCGGTGCCGGTGGACACCTCGGCCGGGTCTGGCGGCACTGGCGGCTCGTTCGTCCGCGCAAACTCGGTGGACGGGGGCGCGGGCGTTCAGCAGGTGTCGGATCTCTTCGGGTTTTCTGGGTACGTCGGTACGGTGCGGGACTCAGCTGACAACGTCACCTATGCCGATCTGGTGACCGTTGCGGATGTGACGGCTGCGCCGGCCGTGGAACGCGTGGCGGTGGCCGGGATCGTGGACCGGTATCTAGCGTTCGACGGGAATGTCACGGGCACGGGATCGATCACCCCGTTCGCCGGGTTCAGTCGTGGATGACGTCGCGCTCGGGTCGTCACGTGATGCGGCCCGCGATACGGAGGACGCCGTACGACAGCACCTCCGGAGCACACCGGGGGACGCGGCCGAACAGGCGCGCGGGCACGTCGTGTACCGGCACGCAGTGGCGCTAAGGAAGGCGCTCGAAGATTGGATCGGCACGCGGACGTTCCGGGCCGCACAGCAGGAGTAGATAGATGGCAAAGCATGGTTCTTCCGAAGTCACGATCACGCTTGAGGACGCACCTGGTGGGACGGCTCGCGACATCACGCCCTACGTGAACACCATTGGGGGACTCGCGATCGAGCACCTGACGCAGCAGACCAATCCGTTCGGGGTCGCCTACCAGTCCCACACGCCGACCGGGATGGAGATGACGCCAGACATCCCGATCAGCGGGTTCCATGACGACACGGCCACGGTGGGGCCGCATGTCGTGCTGAAGCCGGCGGCGGCGGACAAGGCGCCCGCGAGCGTCGGGCGCGTGCTGGTGATCGTCGCGGCGACGGGTGCCACGTTCACCATCACGGTGCACCTGGTCAAGTACGAAGTGCTCAACAAGAGCGAGAACTTGACCGAGTATGCCGCGCTGGTGCGGCAGAAGAGCGCCGGCGTCTGGTCGTAGGCGGGCACGGGCGTCGGACACACGGCGCCGGTCCACGCGCGCAATTCCGCGCGCGCCGCCCGGCGCCCTCTTGCAGAAGTGAGGCACCGGCATGTTCGCACGTCGCACGACGATCACGATTCCGATTCCGTTCGATCCGCCCCACACCGTCACGCTGCAGCGGCTCCCTGGCCGTCACCTTCAGCGGGCCGAGGAGGAGAACCGCGTGGAGGCGGTGGCGTACGTCCAGCGGATGGGTGGCGAGGCGTTCCAGAAGCAGCTGGACGCGGCGGGCGACAAGGGATTAGTGGCGGAGGCCATGAAGCGGGCGCAGGCCGACCCGCTGAACGCCTACCACCGGATGACCCTGATCAAGCACGGTGTCAAGTCGTGGACGTGTCCAGAAGAGCTGAACGATGAGGCGCTTGACGACCTCGAGGAGGAGGCGATCGAGTGGCTCGCGCGTGAGGTACTGCGGCTGACCAAACCAGGGTTGTTCACGGGCGAGGAGACGGAAAGAAAAAACGACTGACGCGGTTTCATCGCTACCTGGAGGGCGAGGGGCCGCAGCCGTTTGAGCATTTCATCGGTCGCCTGTCGGAGGAATTCGGCGGGGCGCTGCCGTCAGAGATCTACCGGGAGTGGCTACGGCTGCCGGCAGGGTTCTTGGAGCAGGCGATCGAGTATCGGGCGTACGTGCAGGCGAAGGCAGTGAATGACGCCGCGGACACGCCAGAGAAGCGGAAGGTGATGGAGCGGTCGGAGATGGGGGATCTCGTCACCGAGATCGAGTTCGCGCTCGCAGAGGAGCAGAGAAGGCACCAGTGAGTGAGCCGCTGTTCAGCATCACGGTCGAGACCGCGGCCCTGTTCGCGGCGATGGATGCCGTGCCTGGCGTGGTGGCCAAGCACCTGCTGCAGGCCGCGAAGATCAGCGCTGACAACATCGCCCGTGAGGCCCAGCGGCGGGTCGCCCGACGGACCGGCGCCACCGCCGAGGGTATTCACGTCGAGGCGTCCACGCTCGGGAACGGGTATGTCGTGCTCATGGGTGATGCGGTTGGCCCACAGGAAACAGCCCGGCGGCGGTCGCGCGGGTTGCGGCGGACGTCAAGGTCCACGCGTCATCAGGAGAAGCATGTCGGGATCTGGCTCGAATTCGGCACGAAGTTTATGACACGGCGTGAGTTCTTCTTTCCGTCGGCTCGACTGGAGGCGGGGCCGCACGAGCGCCGTGCCCGCGACGCCGTGCAGGCCGCGATCAACGCGAAGGGTTTGGGGGACTGAGTGGCTGGCCAGAACCCGGCGATGGTGATCCGGGTCGCTGCGACCATCGCGGAACTCAAGGCCAATCTCGCTGAGGGCAGGAATCAGATCGAGACGACCACGGCCGGGATGGGTCGGCTCGCGGCGTCACTCTCCGGCGAAAAGCTCAGCCAGAACGCGCACAACATGGTGGCGGCCGTCAACCAGATTGGTGGGGCGTCGAAGCTGACCCAACGAGAGCAGGCCCGGGTCAACACCACGCTCACCAAAGCGATCGAGAAATACCACGTCATGGGCAAGGAGGCGCCAGCGTCGATGGTGGCCCTGGCGAGGGCCACGCAGGGTGCGCATGTACCGACAGAGGGACTGAGCACCAAGATGGTGGCGCTCGGATCCTTCATCGGCACGATGGCCGCCAAAGCCGTGGCGGCGCTGGGGCGGCTGGCGCTCAACGGGATCAAGGCCCTGGCGAGTGGCATCTCGGACCTTGTGATGGAGGGTCCACGGCTTGCAGCGCTCGAGCACTCGTTTCAGACGCTCGCGGCCACGTTGGGCGAATCGGGCGAGGCGATGCTCGGGGAGATGCGGGCCGGCACACAGGGTCTGGTGAGCGATCTGGACCTGATGACCGCGGCGAACAAGGCCGTGCTGCTGGGCCTCCCGGTGACGGCGGCCGAAATGGGGGATCTCTCCCAGACGGCGACGGTCCTCGGTCGGGCGATGGGCCTGGGACCGACCCAGGCGTTCGACAACCTCATTACCGCCCTCGGGCGCTCGTCACCGCTCATCCTGGACAACCTCGGTCTGTCCGTGAAGGTCGGCGAGGCGAACACGGTCTACGCAGCGGCCCTGGGGAAGACGGTCGACGAGCTGACGGACGCCGAACGGAAGACGGCGTTCTACAACGCCGCGATGGAAGCGGCGCGGGCCAAGGTGCTCGCCATCGGCGAGGCGAATAATTCCCTTGGCGACAGCCTCGCCCGGACCGGCGTCTGGTGGGAGAACTTCAAGAACGACCTGTCGATTGCGATTGCGCGGTCGCCGGTGCTGGGGGCGGCGCTGGACGAGATCGGTGTGGCATTCAGCGCCCCGTTCGGGTCAGATAGCGCGGCGCGTGTCCAGACGATGATGGACCGGGTGAACCGTCTGGCGATGACGGTCGTGGACGCCGGGTTCTACGTCGTGGAATTCGGTCGCATCGGCGTACGCGTGTTCGGGGCGTTCGTGGCGCCGCTGCGGGCCGTGACGGCGGCGCAGGACTACCTCACTGAGCGGTTCGTCGCTGGGATTGCGACCACGGCGGAGTTGGCGGCGACGATCCCTGGCGTCGGATTGGCGTTTGCGGGCACGGCGCGGTCGGCGCGCTCAGCAGCGACGGCGTGGGCCGCGACGCGAGAGGCGTCGTCGCGGGCCTTGACGAGCGCGCTGGACATGGCGGCCGGGCAGGGCGTCGTCCATGGGGCGCTCGCTAAGACGACCGAGACGCTCGTGCGGGCGAAGGCCGCGATGGTGGAGGCGTCGCTGGCGACGGATGCGAGCGCCGCCGCGCTCGCGACGACGCAGGTCCCAGCGCTCAGGCAGTCCACCGACAGCACCGAGGACCTCCTGGTCTCGTCGGATCGGCTGTTGGGGGTGTTCACGGGATTGCCGCCGGTCGTCCGTTCGAACGCGGCGTCGTTGCAGGTATACGAGCAGGGGCTCCAGGCGGCGGCGGCGGACGCTGAGACGCTGGTGGACAGCATGGGTCACGTCGAGGCCGCGCTGGAGAGTGGCTTGTTGATCGTCGGCGCGGTCTCTGACGCCTACACCGATGCGGGGTCTGCGGCGGTCATTGCGGCGAGTCGGGCGGAGCTGAGTTGGGGCCAGACGATGGCCGCCGTGTCGCACGGGCTCGGCACGATGACGGGCACGGTGCAGGCGGCGCAGACCGAGCGCCAACTCGCGGCGGCGGCGGCCACGGTCGGCGGCCGCGTGGCCCACGATGACTACGGGAACCCGTACATCCACATTCCCGGTGTGAACGCGCCGGGCGCGCTGGCCGAGGGCGGCCCGGTGTCTCGTGGGATGCCCTACCTCGTGGGCGAGCGCGGGCCTGAACTCTTCGTGCCGAACGCGAATGGCACCGTGCTCCCGAACGGCGCTGGTGGCACGCCGGTCACAGTCAATGTCAACGTCGGCCACTTCATCGGGTCGGATGAGTCGGCGGCGCAACAGCTCGCGGCGATGGTGAGCGGGCAGGTGATGCAGACGCTCGCGATCACCCGCAAGTTGGACTCGATTTAATGGCCGTCACGATCACGATCAATGGCGTCGACCGCACGGCGAACGTGATGCCGCTCTCAGGGTCGGCCTGGTCGTCGCTTGAGGTCCTCGAGGCGCTCAACGACGAGCCGGACACGGCGTCGATGGTGGTGAAAGGCTTCACGCCGCTGGCGGGCTACGCGGTCGAGATTCTGCACGGCGGCACCAAGCTGTTCGGCGGGTCGATCGTGCGGCCGACGCAGGTCTATGTTGGCGCCTCCAGCAATGTGCAGTGGAAGCTCTTCTGTGCCGACTGGATGCGGTTGATGAATCGGCGGCTCGTGAATGCCTTCTACACGGGGACCCCCAAGGCGATCCTCGTGGCGCTCGTGGCGGACTTCACGTCGGGGTTCACGACGACGAACGTGGCGGCCGCGCTGGATGTAACGCCGCTCTCGGGCGGCATTTCGTTCACGAACGAGCCCACCGGCACGGCGATCACCCGCCTCATGCGCCGCGCCGGGGGGTACTGGTACATCGACGCGGATCGCGACATCCACGCGTTCTATACCGACGCGGCGAGCCCGCCCAACGATGTGACCGATAGGTCCACGCCGGAGATCGAGTCGCTGGTGATTCACCGGGATGTGACCCAGGTGCGGACGCGGGTGTTCGTGGAAGGCGGGGGCAGCGAGACGGTTCTCGAGGTGCTCGCCGGAGCGCCGTCGATACGGGTGTTCGACGGGTCCTGGTATGCGCCTGGTGGTGGGGCCGCAGGTGATTGCCTACGCCGCCTCGGGGCTGCTGGCGGGGCCCTCGGCGCCCACGGCCGCGGAGAGCCGTGTGGACGGCCTGCTGTACGACGGGGCCTATCGCTACAAGGTGGCGCTGATTGACGCCGGACAGGAGCTCCCGGTGTCGGTGCCATCGAACGCCGTCACCATCACGTCGGTGCCGGACCCCACGTCGGCCATCGGTGCCGTCACGGGGGCGTTCACGGCGCCTGGCAGCGCGCCGACGATTGGCGGCCGCACCGCTGGCGCGGGCCCGGACGACGGGAACCACGAGTACGCGGTCACCTTTGAAACGGCAACCGGCGAGACGACCGGTGGTCCGCGCAGCGCAGCGGTCACCACGGGGAAGGTCGCCGCGCCCAGCAGCCCGCCCACGCGGACGAAAAACAACGGCGGCAACCTCGCGAAGGGTGTCTACAAATACAAGACCACCTATGTCAACTCCGCGGGCGAGACCACGCCAAGCGCAGAGGCGAGTGTCAGCTTGGGCGGAGTGCAGCGGCCTGGCTTCGGCGGCCAGGGGCTGAATTTCTTGAGCGGTGGAAGCCTCGACGACAACGGCTTCTACAGATGGAAACTTACCTGGGTTACCGCGGAGGGGGAGACGCTGCCGTCGATCGGCGCCCCCGGCGGCAGCACGATTGGGGTCGGCAACACGCAGGCGAACTTTCCCAACGGATCGATGCCCACGAGGGCACCTGGCGACACGGGGGTGACGCATAAGAACCTCTACAGGACGACGAACGGGGGGAGCACCTTTAAGTTCGTCGCGCAGCTGACGCTCGCGACCACGAGTTACAACGACACCACCGCCGATGGGTCGCTCGGCGCCGATGCGCCGAGCGTAAATACGGCGGTCTATCGGAAGGTCGACCTCACCAGCATCCCGACGTCGCCAGACGCGACGGTGACTGCGCGCAAGCTCTATCGCACACTGGTGGGAGGCAGCACGTTCAAGCTGGTCACGACGGTCACCGACAATGTGACGACGACCTACACGGACAATGTGGCGGATGGGTCGCTCGGTGCGAATGCGCCGTCGACCAATACGGCCACCAGGAACGTCGTGCCGTTAACCGCGATTCCGACGGGCCCCGCCGGCACGACAAACCGAAAGCTCTATCGCACGACGGCTGCGGCACCGACCGGGCAGCTGAAGCTGGTCGCCACGATCGCCGGGAACGTGACGACCAGCTACAACGACAGCGTGATCGACTCAGCTCTCGGGGCGAACATCCCGACGGTCAACGCGGCAGGCGGGTCGCTCGGGAATGGCACCTACACGTGGCGGGTGATCTTCACGACCGCGAGCGGGGAGTCGGCCGCCAACACGGAGAAGAGCGCGTCGATCACCACCGGCGGGGCGGACTTGAGCAGTATCCCGACGTCGGCGGATCCGAGAGTGACCGGCCGGAAGATCTACCGCACGATCGTGAACGGCTCGTCGTTCTTCCTGGAGGCCACGATTGCCGACAACGTCACGACCACGTACGCCAGCACCCTCGCGGACGGCGCCCTCGGCGCGGCCTTGGCCGACGTCAACACGGCGAAGCACGGCAAGATCAACCTCACGAGTATCGCGACGGGTGGCGCGTCCATCACCGCCCGGCGCATCTACCGGACGAGTGCTGGCGGCGCCGTGTACAAGCTCCTCGCGACGATTCTCGATAACGTCACGACCACCCACCTCGACAACATCGCGGATGGCAGTCTCGGGGCGGAGCCGCCGGCATCGGTCTCTGAGCTCACGGGCATCCCGGCGAGCGGCGCCGGGTCCGTGGCCCATGACATTCGCCAACAGGAACCAGTGAACATCGTCGCGCAGGTCGATGATGCGGCGGCCCAGACGGCGCTGGCCGCGATCGAAGGCGGCGACGGCATCCATGAGCACAGCATCGTGGACGGACGCCTGGTCATCGCCACCGCGACCGCGCGCGGCACGGCCGAGCTCGCCCGCTTCAAGGATCCGATCGTCACGGTGCGGTACGAGACGCACGACCCGTTGACGCGGGTCGGTAAGAGCATCACGTTTAACCTCTCGTCACCGACGAGCCTGGTGGGGTCGTTCGTCATCCAGCGTGTCCGGCGGTCGGCGTTCACGGGCCTAGCGGGCGGCGTTCCACGGTGCGCAGTCGAGGCCTCAAGCGTCAAATTCTCGCTGGAGGACTTGCTGCGATGGGCACGCGTGGAGCAGGGGGGATAACGCTGTGACATTGACCCTCGAACTCTGGCAGGCCGGCGCGCTCTTCGGGGCGTACGGGGGCGCGATGACGCCGACCGTGTGCTTGGAGTGCGGAGGCTGGCGTGACGAAGTATGTGCCCGTGGCCGGCACGAATGCCGGCATGCAAGAGCACGCGTGGAATCGCGAGGGCTCGCTGTTTGAACTGTTCATGCGGGATCACGGCTTCGAGTGGTGCGGCTCAGCGTTCGGGTTCTGGAGCACGGCCTTGGCGGGCACCTTCTTTACCGGGAGCGGTCATCTGGCCTGGCAGTTCGGCGCGAACCAACTCCGGGAGCATGTCAACGCGCTGGCCTACGAGGACCGCAACATCTGGGCGCACTCATGGGGCGGGGCGGTCGTGGCGTATCTCCTGGCTGACCCGAAGACCGAGCGGGTGCGGTCGGTCGTGACGATCGACACGCCGCTGCAGCGCAGGCTCGACCCAGTCTGGTACGCCGGGAAGCACAACCGCGACTATCACGAGCATCTGTTCTCCAAAGGGTGGGGGTTACGGATTCGGTTCATCGCGCAACGCGGCCGCCCGATGCGCGCGATGCCGTGGGCGGACCGGAACACGAACATCACGGGCGGGCATTCAGGCATGCTCAACCGACAGCAGTTCATGCCGCAGGCGGCCGCTATCGCCCATCGGGTGCAGGCCGTGCATCGGGAGGCGGCAGCATGACGACGCGGAAGGGCGGCGCGGTCACCGGCCCACCGCCGCAGCTGATGGCCGACGCCACGAAGATCGTGGCCGAGTGGTCGAAGGGGCTACCGCGAGGTGCCAAGGGCGGCATCGTCGGCGCGGCCGTCACTTCGAGGTGGCCTCGTGGATCGGGAAGGAGTGGGGCAAGAGGATGACCGGCGGCGGCGCGATCAAAGTGGCGTGGTAGCAGGCGGAGAGACGGCCCGTGGTCAGTCACTATGTGCTGGGACCAGCGTCTAAGGTGCCGCTATATATGTCAAGTGTCAGTTGACATATTACCAGATGCCGCTGACGGAGCCGGTAGCAAGCGTGCGATCGCCGTCAGTCGCCCGGACGGTGATCGTCCGTTCCCGTGATGGTGGCGTGAATGTGTACCGGACGTGGGAGAGGATCGTAGTGTCCACGTCCGTCTCGTCGAAGGTCCAGTGATACCTGGTGGCATCGTCGACGGAGCGGACGGAGAACGAGACACTGGCGGAGGAGTGGACGAGCGCGAAGAAGATGTCCACGACCTCCGGCGCCGGGATCGGTACCGTCACAGTCGTCGTGGCGCTCGTCGTCCAGCCGTTCGCCGTCACGGCGGTGCCCGTGACGGTGTAGGTACCGAACGCGGGAAACACGCAGGTCCTCTCGAGAAGGAAGGTCGCCACGGGGGCGCCGCCGGCGCAGTCGATAGTCAGTCTGGGTGAGGGCGTATCCACGATGCCGGGGACCGTATGCACGCGGGCCTGAATGGGCGTGGACTCCATCGGCCGGGCGGGAGTCCGGGTCTGCTGCACCTCCAGCCTGAATGGCGCGACAACTGGCACCAGCAACGAGGCGCGGAGGTCGCCGGCGGATCCGCGCACCGTGACGGCCTGGTCGGCGGTCAGCCGCGTGGCGGTCCGCCCTGATGCATCGGTCCGAACTGAGGCCCGCGGCGCCAGCGTGCCAGCGTCGGCATCGACGGCCAACTCTACCTCGACGCCGACGATCGCGTCGTCGGTGGCGCTCCGCATGATGGCCTCGATGGCGATGTCGCTGCCACTGGTGAGCACGAAGGCCGGCGAGGCCGAGAGGGTGAGTCGCTGGGCGACCGGAGACGGGAGCGGGAGCGGCGACGGTGTGTTGCGACAGCCCGATGCTCCCCCAACAAGGGCCACACAGGTCAGTAGCAGCCAGCCGCTACGCATGAGCAGTAGCATACGCCATGCTCCAATCGTTGGCACAGCGCTCTTGCGGCCGCCTCTCGCCGGCGCTCGCGGTCGGCCTGGTGGTGATGTGGGGACGCTAGGCCGTGGAGGGCGCGGTGCCTGCCGTGGAAGAGTCGCCGAGCGAGAGGGCCAGAATTATACAGGCCTGTAGAAGTTATACCAGTCTGTATAATTCTCATCTGGCACCGAGGGGAGTCTACGGGCTGGAGATCGCGGCGATGGCTGTTTTTGATGACGCGAGACGGAACCACAAAGAGGAACCACGCATTAGCTCTACTTGGCTCGAATTTGCTCCATAAAACTCCTCATCTTGCAAGGCAGCCGGTTGCCTAGGAAGAGGCCGAAATAGCGCTTTTACTTAGTAAATATATATAAAATGAATGGGGTGGGTGACGGGTCTCGAACCCGCGACTTCCTGAACCACAATCAGGCGCTCTACCCCTGAGCTACACCCACCATGCGGGCACAAAAAACAAGTGTAACACCTGGAGCCTATGGAACATCCAACGGTCATCCGTCCCGCCGACCACGCCGACTGGCGCGCGGACAAGATGGGGAAGAGCACCCTGTATCAGTCGGCGCGGTTGCTCGTGGGCTTGAACGCGTTCGAGCCTGGACAGGCGCACGCCCTGCATGCGCACGAGGGGATGGACAAGGTGTATCAGGTCGTCGAGGGAGAAGGGCGGTTCCTGCTCGACGATCGTGAGCTGCCGATGCGGGCGGGGGACCTGCTGGTCGCTCCCTCGGGCGTCCCGCACGGGGTGCGAAACACCAGTCCAGAACGGCTGCTCGTGCTCGTGTTCCTTGCGCCCTCACCGCCTAGCGCCTGACGTGTCCGGTGCCGGGCGATGAGCCTAGCCTCGCCCACGGCAGTTTGACAGCGTCGGCCGGCTGCTCTATAAGCGCATCACTGCGTGTCGATCGCAGCAGGACTGCGTGAGTTGTGGAGGACGACGTGAGAGGCGTGACACTGAAAATGGGGATGGCGGCTGGCCTCGCGGTGGTGGCATTGGCCGCGGCCTATGTCGCGGCGCAGACGGCGCCCGCGACGGGACAGGGCGCCACGCGCGCCGAGCTGATGGAGAACGAGCGGAACAACCTCGAACTGCAGCTGGTCCCGGCCTTCAAGGCCTTCGACAACCTCTATTACGTCGGCGTCGGCTGGGTCGGGTCCTGGCTCGTCACGACGACCGACGGGTTGATCCTCATCGACACGGTGGACCGGCCGGCGCACGTCGACCACCTGCTGGACGGCGTACGGAGGATGGGCTTCGATCCGAGGAACATCAAGTACGTGATCGTCACGCAGGCCCACGGGGATCATTACTCGGGCGCAGCGCGGATCCAGCGGGAGTTCGGCGCCCGGGTGGCCATGGGTGAAGGCGACTGGCTGGCCGTCGAGGCGCCACCGAGCGGACGGGGCGGCGCGAACAGGCCCGAGACGCCCCGTCGGGACATCGTCCTCGAGGACGGCGAGATGCTGACCCTGGGCACGACGACGCTGAAGTTCTGGTCCACTCCGGGTCACACCCCGGGCACGACGTCGGTGGACTTCACGGTGTTCGACAATGGGCAGCCGCACCGGGCGTTTCTTCTTGGTGGTGGTGCTCCCGCGCGCGGTGTGCCGGCGGCGGAGCAGTTCCTCGCGAGCATCGAGAAGGTCGAAAAGCTCCAGGACGGCGTGCAGGTCCGCATCGTCAATCATCCCTGGATGGACCCGCTGTTCTGGGATCGGATGGACCGCCTCGTGGCGCGCAGGCCGGGCGAATCGAACCCCCTGGTGGACGGGCAGGCCTTCCGCTCGTGGATCCAGGGTGTGAAGGCGTCGGGTCAAAAGGACCTCGATGCCGCACGGGCGAGTGCCGGCGAGGTGCCCGCGCGCTAACAGCGGCGATCGGCGGGAGCCACCCGCGGCGGGCGAAAAAGGCTAGGATGCTCTGTATCTTGTGGGCTTGGCGCGCTGAATCGCGCCCAGTGAAAATCGTCAGTGGAGGATGCGATGTCTCGTACATGGAAACCGATTGCGGTCGGTATGGTGATGGCGCTGGCGGGCGCATCGATGCTGGTGAGCGCCCAGCAGCCTGCCGCGGACCTGATTCTGTCCAACGGGAAGATCATCACGGTCGATGACAAGTTCTCGATCGCGCAGGCGGTCGCCGTGCGCGGCGATCGGATCGCCGCGGTCGGCACCAACGAGGAGATCAACGAGCTGGCCGGTCCCAATACCGTGCGGATCGACCTGGAGGGCAAGTCGGTGACGCCGGGGATGATCGACAACCACGCCCACTTCCAGGAGGAGGGCGCGTACTGGACCGAAGAGCTTCGCCTGGACGGCATCGAGTCACGCGCGCAGGCACTCGAGATGATTCGCGCGCGAGGGGTGGCCAAGGGGGCGGGCGAATGGGTCTACACGCTTGGCGGCTGGGCCCCGGATCAGTTTGCCGACGACTCCAGCCACTTCACGCGCGAAGAACTGGACAGGTTCTCGCCCAACAATCCCGTGCTGCTGCAGTTCACGCGCCAGCGGACCTATCTGAACAGCCTCGCCATCGAGGCGATCGGACTGGAAGCGAGGACCGATCCTTGGATCGTGCGCGACGCCGCCGGACGTACCACGGGCGTCGTGCTACAGCCGGGGGCGGGCACCGTGAGGAACGCCGCTGGATTCCTCCAGGCGCTGCCGCCAGACATCTTCGAGTCCAGCAGCATGCAGATGCTCGAGGACTTCAGCCGGGCGGGTCTGACCTCGTCCGGTGGCTCCTGCCAGTACGCGGATATCTACCGGCGATGGCAGCGTGAGGGCAAGATGTCGATGCGGTTCTTCTGCTTCCGCACGGCGACCGGCGGCGGGCGGAGCACCGACGAGGTGATCGCAGAGATCCCGAATCTCAGAATGTTCGACGGCGACGAGTGGATGGACTACGTCAACTGGGGAGAGCGCCTGGTCGGCGTGACCGACAACATCACCGACACCGAGGCAACAGTCCCGGCGGAGACGTTCGAGGAGTGGGGCCGGATGGCCCGGGCCGTGGCGAAGGCGGGGATCACGATCTTCATTCATTCGACCATGGAATGGACGATCGAAGCCCAGCTCCAGCAGGTCGAGCAGATCGCGAGGGAACAACCGATCCGGCACCTGCGCTGGGCGTTCGTGCACATGGAGGGGGTCACGCCATCGCAGATCGAGCGGATGAGAAACCTCGGCATGTACATCGGCGTGCATCCCCGGGGCATCATCTCGGGCGCGTCTTTTATCCGGGACCATGGTGACCTTGGGTACTCGATGCCGCCGCTGAAGACGATCCAGGACAGCGGCATTCACTGGGGCCTCGGAACCGACGCCTTCGAGGTCAATCAGTACCGCCCGTTCACCACGCTCTGGTGGGCCGTCACGGGCAAGATGGTCGGCGGGACAGTCGTCAACCGTCAGCCGATCAGCCGCGAGGACGCCCTGATCGCGCACACGCGGAAGAATGCGTACTTCTTCTTCCGCGAAAACGATCTGGGTTCCATTCAGCCCGGCAAGCTCGCCGACATGGCGGTGATCGATCGCGACTACCTGACCGTGCCGGTGGATGAGATCAAGGAGATCGAGTCGGTGCTGACCATCGTCGGGGGCAGGATCGTGTACGACGCTGCCGCCGGGGCGTCAGCGCAGTAGCTGGACCGGCTGTTCGGACAGAAGGCTGTATCCTCGGGTTGGGCGCGCCGGCGCGCGCCGGCCCGAGGTCCGCCATCCATGCCTTCGCCCTCGTGACGGTAGCCGCCGTGACACTGTCCTCCGCTGTCTTCTCCGCGCAGCTTCCGGGCGACCGCCCCGCCGGCAGCGAGCACGGCACGCGATCGCCCGTGCTCGGCCGCAACGGCGTGATCGCCACGAGCCAGCCGCTCGCGTCCGCCGCGGGGCTACAGGTGTTGCAGGCGGGCGGAAACGCAATCGATGCGGCGGTGACCGCGGCTGCCGTACTCGCGGTCGTCGAGCCCACCATGACCGGCATCGGCGGTGACGTCCTCGCGATCGTGTACGACGCGAAGACGAAGACCCTGCGCGGCTTGAACTCGAGCGGCAGGGCCGGCTCCGATGCGAACGCCGACGCGCTTGTCGCCAAGGGCATGACGCGCATGCCGGACAGCGGCGTGTACCCGGTGACCGTTCCAGGTGCGATGGCCGGGTGGGCAGCGCTCCTCGAGCAACACGGCACCATCACGCTGGCGCCCGCCCTCGCGCCGGCGATTCGTTACGCTCGCGATGGCTTCCCCGTGTCGGAGATCATCGCAGACCAGTGGGTTCGGGCCGTCGCAACGGTTTCGGAGGACCCTGCCGCGGCGGCGATCTTCCTGCCGGGCGGCCGCGCCCCGACACCGGGTGAGGTCTTCACGAACCCGGACCTGGCGCAGACGCTGGAGCAGATCGCGCGCGGCGGCCGCAACGCCTTCTATGACGGGCCCATCGGCGCGGCCATCGTCGCCGACGTCCGGCGGCGGGGCGGGTTCCTGACGGCGGCCGACTTCGCGGCGCATCGCGCGGACTGGGTCGACCCCATCACCACCAACTATCGGGGGTACGACGTCTACGAGTTGCCGCCGAACACCCAGGGGTTCGTGGCGCTCGAGATGCTGAACATCCTCGAGGGCTACGACATCGCGTCGCTGGGGCACAACAGCGTCGACTATCTGCACAGGCTCGCCGAAGCCAAGCGCATCGCGTTTGCGGACCGCGCGGCGTACCTCGCCGATCCCGGGCGGGTTCCGCCTTCGATTCTGAACGGACTGATCTCCAAGGACTATGCGGCGATGCGCCGGCGGGAGATCGACCCCGTCAGGGCGGCGTCAGGGTACCACCCCGGCGCCTTCGGTGCCGCTGGCTCGGCCAGCACTGTCTCGGGCAGCACTGTCTCGCGCGATGTCTCCTTTGACGGGCGCGATCACGGCGACACGGTGTACCTGGCGGCGGCCGACGGTGAAGGCAACGCGATTTCGTTCATCAATTCGCTGTTCTCGTCCTTCGGCGCCGGCATCGTCGTGCCTGGCACGGGCGTCGTGCTGCACAACCGCGGAGCCGGCTTCACGCTCGAGAGCGATCATCCGAACCGCCTGGGGCCGGGGAAACGGCCGTTGCATACGCTGGTGCCGGCGTTCGTCATGAAGGATGGGAAACCGATCATGCCGTTTGGCGTCATGGGCGGCGACAACCAGGCGCAGGCCCACGTTCAGATCATCGCCAACATGGTCGACTTCGGGATGAACGTGCAGGAAGCGGGCGATGCTGCGCGCGTGCGTCATGGTGTCGAGGGTTTCGCCGTCGAGAGCGGCATCGGGCAGGCCGTCCGCGCGGCGCTCACTCAGCGGGGCCACACGATCATCGACGGCCGCGGCGCCATGGGCGGGTATCAGGCCGTGATGATCGACCCTGTCACCGGCGTCCTCATGGGCGGATCCGACGCGCGCAAGGACGGCCTGGCCATCGGCTGGTAGAGGCGGGGGGCTGGGTAGAGCTGGTCGCCGGGCGAGCCGGGCGCGCGGCGCAGTTCGCGTTCAGGCCAGGAACGGGACCTGAACACGAACCAGGCAAGGACTCTGCCCTGGATATCCCGGCAGAGCCCTCACCTGGTTTGACAGCATCTCCTTGGCGCGCTTCGCGCGCCCCAGCGGAGAGAACGCCGAAGCGTGAACGCCGCGTGACTACGCTGCGTGACTACGCTGCTTGACTACGCGGTGAGGTGCTCGTTGAAGAGCGCCACCGTGCGCTGCCACGCCAGCGCGGCCGCGTCCCTGTTGAAGCGCGGCGTCGTGTCGTTGTGGAACCCGTGCATCGTGCCGGGGTAGGTGAACTGCTGATAGCTGATCCGGTTCGCCATGAGCGCCGTCTCGTAGGGCGGCCAGCCTGAGTTGATACGGTCGTCGTCCTCGGCGTAATGAATCAGCAGCGCCGCGCTGATGCTCGGCACCTCCTCGGCGCGCGGCTGGCCGCCGTAGAACGGAGCGGCTGCGTGCAGGTCGGCGCCCAGTTGCACCGCCAGGTTGTTGACGACGCCGCCGCCGAAGCAGAAGCCGACGGCGCCCAGGCGCCCTGTGCTGTCGGGCCGACCCGCCACGTAGCGCGCCGTGGCGAGGAAATCCGCCATCATCTTCGGCCGTTCCAGCTTCCGCTGCATTTCCGCGCCCGCCTCGTCGGTTCCCGGATAGCCGCCAAGAGACGTGAGCGCGTCAGGTCCGATGCCCATGAAACCTGCCACCGCCGCCCGCCGCACGACATCCTGGATGTGCGGGTTCAGACCGCGGTTTTCGTGGATGACGATGACCGCGGGAATCCGGCCGGTGGCGCCAGCCGGGCGCGCCACAAGCGCGTTGATCGTGCCGTGGCCGTCGGGAGACGCGACGTCGACGTTCTCGGTCGTGACTCGCGAGTCGTTCGGCTGCACCTGGATCTGCGCTTCGGCGTAATTCGGGCTCAGCGCCTCGAGGATCCCGACGGCGGTCATCCCGCCCACGGCGTACTTGGCCGTGCCATCGAGGAAGCCACGGCGGTCGATCAGACCATGGACGTAGCGATCGAAAAGTTTCCAGACTTCAGGATTCAGATCTTTCGTATTCAGTTCACTCATGCATGCCCTCCAGGACGTCCTGGCCTGAGTGCGGGGGATATCGCCAGGCGACTTTCGCGGGAGCATACCACGAGGGGGCAGGCTCTCAAAAACGGTCCGAGCACGGCCTCGCGTCCGAGGTATTCTGCCAAAGACGTGCACGCGTTGCTGGTGTTTGTTGCCGCGGTGATCGCCGGCGGCATCAACTCGGTCGCCGGCGGCGGCAAGCTCGTGTCGTTTCCGACACTGATCTGGCTGGGCGTTCCGCCCATCCTTGCCAACGCCACCAACACCGCTGCCATCTGGGCGGGTACGCTCGGCAGTGCGTGGGGGTACCGGCGGGAGCTTCGCGGTATCGATCCGCGCGTCTACGCGTTGCTCGTGCCCAGCGTCATCGGCGCTACCGTGGGCGCGGTACTGCTGAGCCGGACGCCGGCCGTCGTCTTTGATCTCCTCGTTCCCGCCCTGGTTCTTTTTGCCACGTGCCTTTTCATGGCGCAGGAACCGCTTCAGCGGCGGTTCAATCTCTCCGCCATGCACGCCGCGCGCTCGCACTGGCTGTCATGGACGATGCTGTTTCAGCTGGCTGTGGGGTTGTACGGCGGCTACTTTGGCGCCGGCATCGGCATCCTGATGCTCGCGGCGCTGAGCCTGATGGGGCATACCGACATCCACCGGATGAACGGGCTGAAGAACCTGCTGGCGACCTGCATCAACGGCGTTGCCGCCGCCTACTTCGTCTCTGCGGGCCTCGTGATCTGGTCCGACGCGCTTGTGATGGCCGTCGGCGCCGTGGTAGGCGGCGTGGGCGGCGCCCACGTCGCGCGACGGATCGGCGGAGATGCTGTCCGGCGCATCGTGGTTGTCGTCGGGTTTGTCATGGCGCTGTCGCTGATGCTGTGATTGTGACGTGCCCTGCTCTCGGTTCCGGGTTCCAACACGGAACTTGAAACGCACGGCGGCTCGTCCGTTAGGATGTACGGGTGACAGCCGGGCCAGCGCCGCAGATCGACTTGTCGCGCTTCGCGGAGTTCAGCCGGGCGCAGTGGGCCCGCCTGCGGGCGTCCACCCCGCTGCCGCTGTCGGAGGCGCAACTGAGCGGCCTCGTCGGTCTCAACGAGCCGGTCTCGCTCGACGAAGTCGCTGACGTCTATCTGCCGCTGTCGCGCCTCCTCAATCTGTACGTCGGCGCGACGCAGACCCTGCACAAGGCGACAGCGACCTTTCTCGGCTCGGCGGCGCCGCGTCTGCCGTTCGTCATCGGGCTCGCCGGGAGCGTCGCGGTGGGGAAGAGCACGACGTCCCGCATCCTGCAGGCGCTGCTCGCGCGGTGGCCCAGCCATCCCAAGGTCGACCTCCTCACCACCGATGGATTCCTGTGGCCGCGGCGCGAGCTCGACGCGCGCGGCCTGATGGAGCGAAAAGGATTTCCGGAGAGTTATGACGTGCGGCGCCTCGTGCGATTTTTGGCCGACCTCAAGTCCGGCGCGGCGGAGGTTCGCGTACCGGTCTACTCACACCTGGCCTACGACATCGTCGAGGACGAGTTTCATTGCGTCCGCCAGCCCGACATCGTGATCGTCGAAGGGCTGAACGTGCTGCAGACCGGTTCCGGTCGCGCGCCGATGTTCGTGTCCGACTTTTTCGACTTCTCGATTTACGTGGACGCCAGCGAGGGGGACATCGAACAGTGGTACGTCGAGCGCTTTCTGACGCTGCGTGAGACCGTCTTCCGTGACCCGTCCTCGTACTTCCATCGGTACGCCGCGCTGACACCGGACGAGGCGGCCGACACCGCCCGACGGCTGTGGCAGACGATCAACCTCGTCAACCTGCGTGAGAACGTGCTGCCGACGCGCGAGCGCGCCCATCTCATCCTCGAGAAAGGGCGCGATCATGCGGTACGACGCGTGAAGCTGAGGAAACTGTAAGAGGCGGCCGTTCGGTCTAGAGGTGCTGTTCCAGCCAGACCGCCCACCGCCGGAACGCCTCGCCCCGATGCGCCACGCGCAACTTGGCTTCCTCCGTCACGTCCCCCAGCGTGCGGCCGTAGGGCGGGTAGTAGAAGACAGGGTCGTAGCCGAAACCGGCCTCGCCGCGCGGAGCGTCGGCGATACTGCCTTCAATGGTGCCCGTTGTCTCATAGACGACCGTCCCCGCGTGCACCACGGCCAGCGCGCAGACGAATCGTGCGCTCCTCCCGCGCGACGGCGCTTCGTCGAGCCGCCGGTAGATCTCTGAGAACCGCTCGGGATACGTTGCGTCAGGCCGCAGAAACCGTGCCGAATGCACCCCCGGCTCGCCGTCGAGCGCGTCGATGACCAGACCCGAGTCTTCGGCAACCGTATATCGGGGGCGGGCCTGCGCAGGGTCCGAGCCGCGCTCGCCCGCGCGGCGGGGTGCCGGCGCCGCCAATGCCGCGGCGTCGTAGTACAGCGCCTTGAGGCGTGCGTTCTCGTCAAAGGTCCCGCCGGTTTCCTCCGGTTCCGGAACGGGCGCCATGTCCCGCAGCGTCATGATCTCGACTGGCAGGTGGCCGAGGATTCCTCTGATTTCGCGCAGCTTGTCCGGATTGGTCGTGGCGACCAGGAGGCGATCCATGGAGGGGACAGGCTACTTGTTGAGGATCTCGCCGACGAATTCCCGCTGGAGCGCGATGAGCTGGCGGATGCCGGTGTCGCCGAGGTCCAGCAGGCGGTTCAGCCCTTCGCGTCCAAACGGTACCGCCTCCGCCGTTCCCTGGAGCTCGATGTACTGCCCGCTGCCGGTCTTGACGATGTTCATGTCGACGTCGGCTGTGGAATCCTCTGAATACGCCAGGTCGAGCATCGGCTCGCCTTCGACAAAGCCGACGCTCGTGGCCGCGACGTAATCCTGCACCGGCATCGTGCGGATCACATCCCGCTCCCGCATCTTCTCGAGCGCCAGCACCAGCGCCACGAAGGCACCGGTGATCGACGCCGTCCGCGTGCCCCCATCGGCCTGGATGACGTCGCAGTCCAGCGTGACCGTGCGCTCTCCCAGCGCCTCGAGACGCGTCACGGTCCGGAGCGATCGGCCGATCAGCCGCTGGATTTCCTGTGTCCGGCCGCCGACTCTCCCTCTTGTCGATTCCCGCTGCGAGCGGGTGTTGGTGGCGCGGGGGAGCATCCCGTACTCGGCGGTCACCCATCCCTTCCCGGTGTTGCGCCGGAACGGCGGCACGCGGTCCTCGACGCTAGCGGTGCAGATGACTTTCGTCTGACCCGCTTCGACGAGGACGGATCCCTCGGCGTGTACCAGGTAGTTGGGAGTCAGGCGGGTAGGGCGGAGTTGTTCTGAGAGACGGCCGTCAGCGCGCATGTCCCCACTCTAGTTCAAAACCGCGGACTCACCGCGCATCCCTACTCTTCCCGCACGAGCGACAAGTCCTGTTGGAGCGGCCGCCGCAGGTCGACATGGCCCGCCAGGGTGTCGGCTTCGCGGCCGTCGACTAGAATCTGCACCCGCTGAACCGTTGGCAGGTTGGCGGTCACGGCATTGACGATGGCATAGACCGTCAGGAGTTCCGTGGAGGAGCCCCCCAGGTGCTGCGACGCCGCCTCGAAGCTCAGGTCGACGAAGGCGTCGCCCCGTCCGGTCACGTAGAACGCTCGCAGCAGCGTGCCCTCGGGAATGACCGACATGTACGGTAACGGCGCGCCTTCCAGCTGTGCCGTCAGAATTTCGCGGCCCTGGGGAACAAGGCCTTCCGCGAGCGTCACTTCCTGGCGGACCGGGACCAGAGCCCGACCATCCGCGGAGGCATAGAACAGCGTTGCCCCGATTCGCGGCACCTCCGGAGGCGCTGCCGGCTCCGCGGCCGCCCGGGTGGACTCGGGCTGGACGCCGACCAGCCATTCAAGACCGCGATTGACGGCCCAGACCATGAGACCGACCAGCAGGACCGCGGCACCGATCAGGATGTAGCGGCGTCTCGTCATGGGGCGCCCGGCTCTTCGAGGTAGGCGCGAAAGGCGACCACGGCGTCGTAGATCGCCTGCGCCAGGGAGTTCTGATAAGCCTCGGAGAGCGCGAGCTGCTCCTGTTCGGCGTTGCTGAGATACGCCATCTCGATCGAGGCAGCCGGCATGTCCACGCCGGCCAGCACGCGAAGTGGTGCGTTCTGTCGCGGACGGCCGCTCATCATCACGTGGGCGCGCAGACGCTCTTCGAGGATCCTGGCGAGCACCTCCGACCTGTCCACATGCCGCGCCTGCGCCAGGTCCCACTGGATGAGGTCGATGCTGCGCATCGCGCCTCCCAGGACGGGGAGGTCCACGGCTTCGTTCGCGGCGGCTCGCCTGGCATCCTCACCCTCGCGGTCGAGTCGTAAATAAAACACCTCAGCGCCCGCGACGTCCGCGGCCGGCGCGGCGTTCGCGTGGAGACTCAAGAACAGGTCGGCCTTGCTGTTGTTGGCGAGGGCGGTGCGCTCATCCAGGCTTGCTGCCCGGTCGCCCTCTCGGGTCAGGATCACGCGGATGCCGAGTCGCGTCTCGATGAGCGTTCTCAGCCGCCGTGCCACGTCCAGCGTGATCGTTTTTTCTTCCGCACCGAGCGCGCCGCGCGCGCCGACGTCGCCGCCGCCGTGGCCTGGATCGATCACGATGGTCTGCAGCGGTGCGCGGGGTCTAGCCAGGGGCGCCGGCGCGGCCCCGCCGGCGGGCGGCGTAGCGGAGGGCAGCGTAGCGGCGGGCGACGCGGTGGTGCCGGCGGGAGCCGCCACACTCTCAACGTCGATCGTCACCCGCGTGCTGCCGTCGGCCTCTGTCGGGGCGGCGCGGGCGGTGCCGGCCCGGTCCGCCAGCAGGACCGCCACGGTGGTCGGCTCGTCGCCCTGACGCATCTGCTCGATGAGCCCGGCCCCGTCAGTGGGCAGCCCGACATCGAGTGCGTCAGCGTCGATGCGGACGAGAACTCGGCCCGCCTCCGTGGTCACTGTGACAGGAGCCGCGGGGGCGATCTCGATTGTGGCGCGCGTGGGCGGGCCCTCCGAGTCGATGCGGCCGGTGACGCGCGGCACACGCAGATCTCCCACCACCAGCAGCCTGGAGGCCTGCCGGAGGTCAATCCGCGCGTCGTAAATGGGGGCCAACGCCCGCGGGAGCAACTCGAGCGGCACAAACCAGCGGTCGCCCAATCGGCGCGCCGGGGAGGGAAGCGCGACCATCCGCCCAGTGACGAAGGCCATCGGTTGATCGTTCGAGATCACAATCGTCCGGTCGTTGAACGTGATCGTGAACCCACCCGCCAACGAGTCTTCGCGCACAGTCACCTGAAACCGTGCCGCCACTTCGTCCAGCGCGATCAGTTCCTGACCGTCCAGCACGATCGTGGGCACGGACCGCCGGCCCTCGCTCGACAGAAGGGTGAGCGGGGTCGCGGGCGCCGTCCCCTGCGCCTGCGGCAGCGACGCGAGCAGGAGCACGACGACGGCGAGAAAAAAAAAGGCCGTGCCTCGCATGCATCCATCATCGCACGAACCTGCAGACCTCCCGTGCTAAGCTCAACCCTGCCCAGGTTTCCACCAACGTGAGGAGCTTTCGTGAGACGCACACTGCTTGCTTTGACGTTTGCGACGCTCATGACGGGTATGCCCGCCGGTGCCCACCATTCGTTCTCACGCTACTATTTCGAGGACCAGTCGATCACGATTGAAGGCGAGGTGCGGGAATTTCAGTACCGCAGCCCTCACGCGGTCCTGCTGTTTACGGCCCGTACTCCGGAAGGGCAGACGCGGACGTACGAAGCGGAGTGGTCGAATCCCCGGCGGCTTCGCCGCCAGAGCATCGATGCGGGCACGTTGAAGCCGGGCGATTTCGTCGTCGTGACCGGCAGCCCAGGCCGCGCGGGCTCAGAACACAAACTGCACCTCAAGGGCATTCGTCGCCCCGCCGATGGCTGGTCGTGGCAGGGTCGCCGTCGACGCTAGATGCAGTACGCGGGAGAGGCTTAGAAGAACCGTTGGGGCACGACGATCGTGTCTCCAGGCTCCACGGTCGCGCTGAGGTCGACCTTCATCTTCTTCTGTTCACCGTCGACGATTCGCACGATCTCTATGCGCCCCGTCGCGCCGCGATCGGTGACGCCGCCGGCGAGTGACAGCCCCTGCAAGACCGTCGTGGTGTCGTGACGCAGCAGGTAGGCACCCGGATTCCTGACCTGTCCGAACAGATAGATGTTCTCCGCCCGGAGGACAAAAACGGTGTCGCCGTCCTTGAGCGCGACGTTCTCGGAAGACACGCCGTTTTGCAGTTCGTGCAAGTTGACGCGGGTGACGGGCGTCGCGTTCGGGGCCTTTGCGTCCAGCGAGCCGTCGTCGGTTGCCGCGGACGAGGTGACGACCGTGCTCTCGTTCCCGGCGGGAACGATCACGGCCTCGCCAGCAGCCGACGGCAGCGTCGAGCCGGCCAGGGCGAGCGCTTCAGCGAGCCGTAGATTGCCTGACATCGGGTAGGTCCCAGGTGTCCGTACCTCGCCGACGACGAAGATTCTCTGGCTTCTGTACTCCTCGACGCTGACCATGAGCTGGGGGTCCTTGTAGAACCCACCGTTCACGAGCTGGTGCTTGAGCTCAGCCTCGACCTCTCGCAGGGTCATCCCGTCGGCGTTGACGCGGCCGATCAGGGGGTAGGTGAATATCCGGTCGGTCTCGATCGTGAACGTGCCCGTCAGGCGTGGCTCCCCGTAGGACGTGATGGCGAGCACGTCACGGGGGCCGACGACGTAATCGCCCGCGACGTCGGTACCGTAGTCACGGACCACCGGCTGACCCGGGGGCTCGTAAGAGAGCGCTTGGGCAGATAGGGGGGCCACAGGCCAGAGACAGCAAGCCAGTAAGGCAAGGACGTAAACAGGTCGGCTCGGGGGAGTAAGAACCATTTTCGTATCGCTCCTAACGATTTTGTTATCGAACGTTTCCGTAATTGCTGGATGTCCTGACGGTTTCGGTCTAGGGAATTGCAAGAGTGGTGCCGACGGCAGACACTGTGAGACACAGGGCGACTTGGTGGGATGACCTAGGAGAGAAGAGTTCCCAGTTAGGCAATGGCGTGAAGGTGCTCCTGTCGCCGGGTGCGACCGAGGTGACCGGGTGGGCATTCGAGTTGTCCGACCTGTTCAACGGGTTTCGCTGTCACCCGAATCAGACCTGCTGGGTGCCGCGGCTCGAGGCAGGCGAGCGGGCTCGCCTGGACAACCACTTCAACAACGTGCTGCGCACCGATCCCCGCTTCATCAGCTCGTGGCAGACCAACACGCGGCAGGGTCAGCTTGCCGTTCCGCGAACTCCTCAACACCGAGACGTATCCCGGTGGTGCCCAACTCTGCTACTCCCGCAGCATCGACGTCCGGGTGCCGGCGTCCTAGCCGAGGTGGCCGATCAAGCGCGTCGCTCAGCATCGCGTGCGAGGTGAGTCGCGCCACGCGATCGTTGCTGCGACTGCCAGTTATCGGGCATAATGCGCGCGGTCAGCCTTCGGCCGCAGCGGTTGGGGCACCGTTTGGGTCGGTGTTAATGCTTCCCATCGTCCACTAGACGTGTCGCGTTTGTTGGCGCGGTTCGAGTCCGCCTTAGATCCTGGTTGAACTATGAGCGCAATCATCCTCGCGGTAGTCGGTCTGACGGCCGTGGCTCTCGGCTATCGTTTCTACTCGAAGTTCATCGCCGAGAAGATCTACCAACTCGATCCGAACTTCGAGACACCAGCCCACGCGATGCGGGACGACGTGGACTTTGTTCCCACGAACAGGGTCGTGCTGTGGGGGCACCATTTCACGGCCGTCGCGGGCGCCGCGCCGATCATCGGACCCGCCATCGCGGTCATCTGGGGATGGTTGCCGGCGTTCATCTGGGTCATTGGCGGCACGGTGTTGTTCGCGGGCGTGCACGATTTCGGCGCGATATGGGCCAGCGTCCGTAACAAAGGAACGTCCGTCGGATCGCTCACCGGTGATGTTGTTGGTCCCCGAGCACGCACCCTCTTCATGATCGTGATCTTTCTTCTTCTGTTGATGGTCAACGCCGTATTCGCGGTGGCGATCTCCAACGCCTTGGTGGCAACACCCAGCGCGGTAATTCCTGTGTGGAGCGCCATCGCGGTCGCCGTGGTGATCGGTGTGTTGATCTACCGAGTGGGCGTCCCGATTCTTTGGCCCACCATCGTCGGTACGATCATCCTCTATGCGGTCATCTATCTGGGCGAGATCGTCCCCGTCGAGTTGCCGCAGAGCTTCCTCGGTCTCGGGCCGGCCCCGCAGTGGATCGTGATCCTGTTCGTCTACGCCACGGTCGCGTCGCTGCTTCCGGTCTGGCTTCTCCTTCAGCCGAGGGATTACATCAACGGCATCCAGCTCTTCATCGGGCTCGGACTGCTGTTCGGGGCCGTGTTCATCGCCAACCCCACCATCGTCGCGCCGGCGTTCAACACCAACGTGCCCGAGGGGACGCCCCCGATCTTTCCGCTGCTCTTCGTGACCATCGCATGCGGAGCCATCTCCGGGTTCCATGGCCTCGTCGCGTCCGGCACGACCTCGAAGCAGCTGGACAAGGAGACCGACGCACGTTTCGTCGGCTATCTGGGTTCGGCGGGGGAGGGTCTGCTCGCCCTGGTCGTCATCATCGCCGTTTCCGCCGGGTTCGCGTCCCTCAGCGAATGGGAGACCACCTACTCGGCCTTCGGCACGACGGGTATCGGCACGTTCGTCGCGGGAGGGTCGACGATCATCTCGTCCGGAACGGGGCTCTCGCGGGAATTTGCCGGAACCCTACTCGCCGTCATGGCCGTGTTGTTCGCCGGGACGACGATGGATGCCGGAGTTCGGCTCCAGCGCTACATCGTCCAGGAATGGGGCACGATCTATCACATTCCCGCTCTGCAGAACGGATACGTCGCGACGTTCCTGGCGGTGGCGGCATGCGTCACGCTTGCGTTCGGTGCGGGTGGCGCCGACGGTCAGGGTGGCATGCTCATCTGGCCGCTGTTTGGCACGACGAACCAGTTGCTGGCCGGCCTGACCCTGCTCGTCGTCAGCGTCATGCTGGTCAAGCTCCGGAGACGGTTCATCTTTACGCTGGTGCCCATGGCGTTCGTCACGGGGATGTCGTTTCTGGCCGCGCTCTATCAACTGTGGGATCTGTTCGCGAGCGGCCAGTACCTGCTGGCGGGGCTGGACCTCGTGATCGTGATTGCGTCGATTTTCGTGCTCCTCGAGGCCACGTCCGCGTTTACGCGGGAGAGGCTGGCGGCGGCGGCTCTTGCGGGCTGAACGCGCATGAAGTGGCCGGACGTCAGGAAGAAACTCCGCTGGTGGGCGTATCTGGCCTCCGAGTCCTACAACGCGCCGTACCGGGGCGCCGTCGCGCGCGCGAAGCGCGAACAGGACGATCTCTTCATGCTGCTCATCTTTTCGGAGATGATGGGCGTCCCGAATCCGGCCACGTATTACACGCTCGAACTGCAGCCGATCTTGATGGAGCGGTTCCACCAGTGGCACAGGCGCATGGGCATGGAGCATTCCCCGCTCGACGAGTTCAGATGTTGCTGACGGCTACACGATTGGTGCGTCGCCAGGGCGGAGGACGTGCCGCACCTAGCAGCCTGTGGTTAAAGGGCCGAAAGGGATCGACACGACTGATCCCGCGTACTACACTCCCGCATGGCCATGAGTCGACGTAAGGACCGGGCACGGACACCCGGATTGTGGATCGCGACGAACGCGTTGCCGGTTACGGGCGGGCATCCGTTCTATCAGCGGCTAAATCAGGTCCTGGACACGCACGCGTTCGACGCGTGCGTCGAGGCGCAGTGCGCCCCGTTCTACGCCGCGACGGTCGGCCGTCCCAGTCTGCTGCCGGGGACCTATTTCCGGCTGCTCTTGATCGGGTACTTCGAGGGCATCGATTCGGAGCGTGGGATCGCCTGGCGGACTGCCGACTCGCTGGCGCTGCGCGGCTTTCTCGGGTTGGGCCTCGATGAGGCGACACCCGAGCACTCGACGATCTCCCGGACGCGGCGGCTGATCGACCTCGAGACGCACCGGGCGGTCTTCACGTGGATCCTGCAGGTGCTGGCGACGGCCGATCGCGTGAAGGGCAAGACGATCGGGATCGATGCCACGACCCTCGAAGCCAATGCCGCCTTGCGGAGCATCGTGCGCCGCGACTCCGGCGAGACGTATCAGGAGTTCTTGACGCGGCTCGCACAGGCCTCGGGCATCGAGACGCCGACACGGGCGGACTTAGTGCGCCTTGATCGCAAGCGCCCGAAGAAGGGCTGCAATACCGACTGGCGGCATCCACACGACCCTGATGCGCGGATCACGAAAATGAAGGACGGGCGTACGCATCTAGCCCACAAGGCTGAGCACGCCGTCGACCTGGAGACTGGGGCGATCGTGGGCGTGACGGTGCAGGGCGCCGATCAGGGCGATACGACGACGATCGCGGAGACGGTCACCACGACGGCCGAAGAGCTCGAAGCCGTGGCGGTGGCGACCGACGGGCACACGGCGATCATCGACGAGGTCGTGGCCGACAAGGGATACCACAGTAATCAGACGCTGGTGGATCTCGCGACACTCGACTTGCGGACCTATATCGCGGAGCCCGATCGCGGCCGGCGCAACTGGACGCACCAGGCGGCGGCGCGCGACGCGGTGTACGCGAATCGTCGACGCATCCGGGGCGTGCGTGGGTTGGCCTTGTCGCGTCGACGGAGTGAGTATCTCGAACGACCGAATGCGCATCTCTCTGAAACCGGTGGGATGCGGCGCACGCATCTGCGAGGGCACACCAACATCCTGAAACGTTTACTCGTCCATATCGGCGGCTTCAATCTGGGCCTCTTGATGCGGTCGCTCGTCGGCGTCGGCACGCCGCGGAGCCTGCAGGGCCACCTGGCGACGATTGTGGCGCTCGTCATCGCGCTGTGGACGCGCGTGGAGCGCCGCTGGCGCGACCACCACACGCCATCCGACGATCAGGCGTCCGTTTTTACGCCGAATCATCGTTTCGAGCTGCTACCTGTTGGCGCGTCAGAAGGCGACCTTTAACCACGGACTGCTAGCAGCCCGTGGCAAAAACTCCGTTGTATACGATCGGCGCTGCAGCCCGCCTGGGGGCAGCGCTGGGCTTCTGATTGCCCCGGTCGCAATTGCCTCAATTTGCTCCCTCGGCGCGCCTTGTAATGACCGGTCGCGGCATTGTTACGACCAGATCTCGGTGCGACGCGGGGTTCTACCACAAGCTGCTAGGCGGTAACGACCGGTGCACCAACTGTTCGACCGACGCATCATCTTTGTGGGCGGCAAGGGTGGTGTCGGCAAGACCACGATCGCAGGTGCGCTCGCGCTGATGGCGGCCGACGCGGGCCGTGCGACGCTGCTCGTCTCGACAGATCCCGCGCATTCGCTCGGCGACGTGTTCGATCGACGGATCGGAAACGAGGAGACTTCTCTCGGCCGGAATCTCACGGGTCTGGAGATCGATCCTGAGGCCGAAGCCGAGCACCACATCGCGACGGTCAAGATGAGCATGAAGTCGCTGGTCGCCCCCAAGATGTACGGGGAGATCGACCGGCAACTCGAGCTTTCCCGCCACGCCCCTGGCACTATGGAGGCGGCGCTGCTCGAGCGCATGGCCGATTTGATGGCGGACGCGAAGGGTCGCTTCGATCTGTTGATCTTCGATACGGCCCCCTCCGGCCACACGATCCGCCTTCTTTCTCTTCCGGAGGTGATAGCAGCCTGGAGTGATGGGATGCTCGGCTATCGGGATCGGTCGCGGCGACTGGGAGAACTTCTCAAGGTGCTCGGCCGCGATCACTCGAGGGAGGACGAGTTCGGGATGATCGGCGGCTCCACGGACGCGCCGGACGACAGCCGAGACGGGCGAATCCAAGACATCCTGCTGACCCGTCGCCGAAAATTCCATCGGGCGCGTGAACTCCTCACCGACAAGAGCGTGACGGCATTCTTGCTCGTGATCAACGCCGAGCGATTACCGATTCTCGAGAGCAAGAAGACGCTCGACGTGCTGAGCACGTTCAAGGTGCCGGTGGCGGGGATGATCGTGAATCGCCTGTTGCCGCCCGACGCAGAAGGCGACTTCCTCCGGGAGCGAAGGCTCCAGGAGGACGAGTACAGGGAAGAGATCGATCGGACGTTCGCGGGGCTCCGGCGGGTGTACCTGCATCTTCTCCCGCACGACGTGCATGGGGTGGATACGCTCCGTAAGATCGGCGAAGCCCTGGTGCGGCAACTGAATAATGCCGTGGAAGCTGGTTAGGACATGGAAGAAGACAATTTCACGATGCGCCGGCCCGTTTTCTGGCAGAATCAGAGGCCTACGTCGTCACGAGGGAGGAAAGACGTCATGCGTATGACCGCACTAGTGTTCGTGTTGTTGCTGTCGGTGTCCGGGTCCGCAGTCGCCCAGGAGTGGGAGGCGTACGTCAACCTGGAAGACACCTTTGAAGTGAACTTTCCAGGTGAGCCGACCGTGACGGAGACTACCTGGACGACGGTCCTGGACTACGTCCTTCCGGCGCGTACGTACAGCGCCGAGAGGGGCCGCGAGCGTTACTCGATGACCGTTGTCGACTATACAGGTCTCGAAGCGCTGGGCATCGAGCGTTCCGAGACGTGTCCGCCCGGGAACGCGCAGTGCCGTCCCGGCGCCCCTCCCGCCCTCGGTGCCGGGTACTGGATGCACGACGAGCGAGGCGCGATGATGTGGGCGACGTTCAAGCTGATTCAGCAGGCCGAAGAGGTGACCCAGCTGGCTATGGAATGGCAGGACATGGTTGAAGGGCATGTCTTGAACCTGACCAACGCCGATGGGTCCCGTACGCTCGCCTACGTCACGATGCACGAGCACAAGCTCTACATCATGGAGGGCACGGTGCCGGAGGGATACCCGCCGCCGGGGTTGTTTCAGCAGTCGCTGGGGTGGATTGACGAAGAGGGGAACGGGGTTCGTTACCCGATCATCTACTCCAACTCGTACCACGGCCTGGGGGTATACCCGAAGCCCGACGGTGGTGGTGGCGGCGGTCGAGGCGCGGGCGCCGGTGCGGCCGCTCCGGCGGCAACCGGCAGATAGACACGAAGACAGGAGATTGCGATGAAACTCAGCTCTGCCCTTGTGTGTTTCTTGTTCGTCGCAGGCAGTGTCATGGTGGCGCCGCTCGGAGCCCAACAGGGGTTCACGCGGGCTTTGGAGGGGGAGGGGAAGGTCCAGATCCTCCAGTCCAACTCCGGCGGGGACAATATCCACATCATCGACCCAGCCACCAACACGGTCGTGGGCGAGATCGACGACGTGCCGATACCGCACGGGGTCACCTATCACCCGGACGGCAGCGTTTATTTCATCAGCAACGAGTTCGATCACACGCTTGATGTAGTGTCCACGGACACGCTGAAGGTCATCAAGCAGATCCCGCTGGCCGACGGCCCGAACAACATCGGCATCACGCCGGACGGCGAAAAGGTCTACGTCGCCATCAACAGAGGCAGCGGCGGCGTCGACGTCATCGACACCCGCACGCGGACGAACGTTCGGCACATCCCCACCCTAGGCGGCGTGCACAACGTCTTCGTCACGCCGGACGGCAGGCACGCCGTCGCCGGCATGATTGGTGCGAGAACGCTGACGGTGATCGACACCACGACCGATGAACCCGTCTGGTCGAAGGAGTTGGATGGCGGGGTGCGTCCCATGGAGTTCGACGTCAATCCCGACGGCTCGACCAAGAGAATCTTCGTCGAGGTGTCCGGCTTTCACGGCTTCTACGTGGTGGATTTCGAGACCCAGGAGGTCGTGGAGAAGATTCAGCTTCCCAAGCTGCCGCTCAGTCAGGTGGATAACGACTCGATTCAGGGATCGCCCAGCCACGGTCTGGCCCGGACCGTGGACGGACAGACCCTCTGGGTCGCGAGCAAGCCGCACAACAGCGTGTACGCCTACTCCCTCCCCGACCTCGAGCTGCAAGGTCGCGTCCTGGTCGGGCATCATCCCGACTGGCTCGTGACTACGCCGGACAGTCGCTACCTCTACGCGGCGAACGCGGGGGGCAACGATGTCTCCGTGGTGGACCGAGAGACGATGACGGAGGTCGCACGCATCCCGGTGGGCCAGACTCCAAAGAGGGCCCACACCGTGGTGCTCCCGCAGTAGGAGCGCAGACCATGAGATACCGGATGAAGTGGAGTCGGGTGGCGCCGTCCGCGTTGGCGGTGGCGGCACTCATCGCCGCGTCGCAGGTCGGAACCGCGGGTCGGCAAGCTCCCGCCGGGCTCGACTATGGCGTGTATCGGCAGCAGGTAGAGCCCATCCTCTTGACGGACCGGGGCGGCTATGGACCCGGGGTGTCCGCGTGCGTCACGTGCCACATCCAGTCGGGCACGCCGATGAGGCTGGAGCCGCTGGAGGAGGACGGAAGCGGCGGCGTCTATTGGACGGAGCAGCAGTCACGGAGAAACTTCGATCTGATCTCTGGACTGGTCACGCCCGGGCAGCCCGAGCAAAGTCGGCTGCTGCGCGCTCCCCTCGAGCTGAGTGGCGGTGGCAGCGGGTTTCACGTGGGAGGCAAGTTCTGGGAGTCCCAGGACGACCCGGAATGGCAGGCGATGGCGGCGTGGGTGAGCGCGGCCGACCCGGTGGCCGGCAGCCCGCCGGCGGAGGCCGCCGATGGGGTGGACTTCGAGTTCTTCCGCACCTGCGTGCAGCGAATCTTCCTCGACCGCGAAGACGAGGCGGACCGGATGGAGTGTGCCGCGTGCCACGGGACCGGCGCGCGCGGATTCGCGCAGCAGTTGCCGGAGGGACGCGAGTTCTGGAATCAACAAGAGTCGCGCGCCAACTTCGGGCTCATCATGCGGTACGTGGAGCCGGGCTACCCGCTCAGGAGTCGGTTTCTGACGCATCCGCTGGATTCTCACGACGGGGGCGACAACTACCACAGCGGTGGGCGTCGCTGGCGTACGCAGGACGATCCCGAGTGGCAGATGCTGGCGGCCTGGGTCAGGGGAGAAGCACCCGCGTGTGTCGTAGAGGACCGCTGATCCTCGTTGCCGCGGCAGCGGTGCTCCTTCCTGCACCTGTCATCGCACAGGAAACCACGACCCGCGTCATGATTCGCGTCGCGTCCCACGACGCGAAGATCATCGGCTCCGCGGTCGGTGGCGCGCGCATCACCGTCCGGGACGCACGGACCGGGTCTCTGCTCGCTCGAGGGGTTCAAGAGGGCGCGTCGGGGGATACGCGGCGACTCGTTGTCGAGGCGCGAGCCCGGGGGCAACGCGTCTTCGACACCGAGGGCGCGGCGGGCTTCCTGGCCGAATTGGAGTTGACCCGGCCGACGCAGGTCAGGATCGAGGCCGAGGGACCTCTCGGCACGCCCCACGCGTCTCAGCGGGTTTCGCGCACCATGCTGCTGGTACCGGGACACCACGTTCTCGGAGACGGCGTGATCTTGGAGTTGCACGGCTTCACCGTCGATCTCCTGGAACCGATCGGGGATCTGCACGACGCGGCCGGAACCGAGATCGCGGTCCGCGCCCGTGTCACGATGCTCTGCGGATGCCCGACGGAGCCAGGCGGACTCTGGGACTCGGCCGAGTACACGATCGAGGCCCGGATCGTCCGGGATGACGAAGTCCTGGAGACGGCGATCCTCGCGTATGCCGGCGAGACCAGCGTCTACGAGGGGCGCATCACGGTTCCCGCCGAGGACGGACTGACCCTGCAAGTCCTGGCCATGGACCCGTCGACGGGGAATTTCGGCATGGTCGAGAAACCCTTCGACGAGAGCGGAGCAGGCCAGAGCTCGGAGTGACAGCCGGTGTCATGATCTCCAGGCGGGCCCCGACCGCGGACAGCCCCATTCGTGCTCGGCGCCAAGAGCACCTGTCACGGGCGCGGCGCCTGCGACGCGAACGGGGCGGCCCCGTCCGCGGCCACCCGCCTCGCTGATCCTGCTGGACTGTTACTGCGCGCCCCCTGCGGGCCGTGCGAACGTCGAGTCCTCAACGTCCGCCGCCCGTACGTTCTGCATCACGTAGGTAAAATCGCGACCCCGGCTCTGAGAGACCACCCACGAGTACGGGACTGTCCTTCCGTCGACCTCTCGATAGTCGCGGTAGTCGATCTGCGTGGGATACGGGCCAACCGTCGTATCGATCGAGTAGACCAGACGAACCAGCATCCCGGTGTCTTTCTCGAAGTACAGCTTCACGAGCGGCTGGTTCCGGGTGTGCCCGGTCACGACGTAGAGCTCGCGGTTGTCCACCACCTCCGGGTTGTCCACCGTCGGCTCCAGGATGAGTTCCTTGATCTGCGCGGGAAGGTTGAAGGCATCCTCGAGTCGATTGGATTCGAGCTCATCGGGACGGAGGTCGCGGACATTCCCGTTACCGCCGCGGACCCAGCCGGCGCTGCCGCTGTAGGCAACCAGGTTCTGGTTCTGTCCGGCCTGTGTCGCGGTCAGCCTCATCGACGGGGTCTTGGTCGAGATCTCGAGCCGCTGCGCCGCGAAATTACGTCCGAGCCTTCCCTGTGTGACCGTGCCCGCCGCCGTCAGGCTCGGGACGTTCTGCAGGGCGCTGGTCCCTCCCATGGCCGCGATGTATTTGTCGAAGATCGCGGTCGCCGTGATCGACGGAATGGCCGGAGGTGGCGGCACGGTGACGGTAGAGTCGACCCTGAGCGGCACCTCGGCGTTGATGACCTTCGGCACGCCGGTGGGGGTGGCCTGTCCTTGATGGCACGTGAAGCAGGTGACCTGCTGCTCGCCATCGAAGCTGTTCTCGTTGAGCACGTCGACCATGGCGACCATCTGCCGCGCGACGTCCTTGACCTCATTCGTATCCAGATCGCGCTGGGTGTTGTTGCCGTCGTGGCAGTGCCCGCAACCGACCCCGAGCGCCGCCTCGAAGTAGTACATCGTGGGCATCATCAGGTGCGCAGGCTGGCCGTTGAAAGACTGGACGTTCTCGTAGACATCTTCCATCCTGGGCTCGTTGCCGCCAGCGCCTTGGGCGGCGACCGGCCGGTAGTTCACTCCGATAGCCCAGGTGATCCCCAGCGTGACCGTCGCCATCGCCCACACGATCTTCTTTGATTTCAGGTTCATATCTCGCCTCCCGGATTTCTCACTGAAACGCTGCAGATAACCGGCCGCACTCGAAGCCACGCTCGGGCGACACCGAATGCTTAGAGCCTGTAAGGAAATAACTGCTTGTACTGTTGATCGGCGAGTAGTACGCTGCGCCCGTGGAGGTGGCCACCCTGCGGGCAAAGCATGCAGCGCTGGCGCCCGTGCTCACGGAGCGATCGCGCCGGGTGTGGGCGGCGACTGAGGCCCAGGCGATCGGTTATGGCGGCACGGCGCTGGTCGCCCGAGCCACGGGTATCGCGACATCGACCATCCAGCGCGGTTTGCGTGAATTGACGGCGGACGAGCCGCTCGCGGGCGGCCGGACGCGAAGGGCGGGCGGCGGCCGCAAGCGCGCGATCGATCTCGACGCGACGCTGCTGCGCGATTTGGATGCGTTGGTTGAGCCGACCGCCCCCGGCGATCCCGACTCGCCGCTGCGGTGGACGTGCCAGAGCGCACGGACGTTGGCGGTGGCGCTCGACGGTCTGGGCCACCGCGTCAGCCACACGGTGGTCGCCGAGTTGTTGCACGGACTGGGCTACAGCCTGCAGGGCAACGCCAAGACTCGTGAGGGCCGCCAGCATGTCGATCGGGACGCGCAGTTTCGGTACATCGCCCGGCGCGTGCGACGCGCGCAACGGCAACAGCAGCCGACGATTTCGGTGGACACCAAGAAGAAGGAGCTGGTCGGCGCGTTCAAGAACGCGGGCCGCACCTGGCGCCCGGCGAAGACGCCGCAGCGGGTACAGGTCCACGACTTCGTGATCCCGGCCACCGCCACCACGGGCGGGAAGGCCATTCCGTATGGCATCTACGATCTGCATCGCAACGAAGGCTGGGTGCGTGTCGGGATCGATCACGACACCGCGAGCTTCGCGGTACGGTCGATCCAGCGTTGGTGGCAGCACATGGGTCGCCCGGCGTATCGACAAGCCCAGTCGCTGTTGATCACGGCGGATGCAGGCGGGAGCAACGGGGCGCGCCTCCGGTTGTGGAAGTGGGAACTGCCGCGTCTGGCCAATCGGACGGGCTTGGTGATCACGGTCTGTCACTTTCCGCCGGGTACGAGCAAGTGGAACAAGATCGAGCATCGGGTGTTCTCGCACATCGCGATGAATTGGCGCGGCACCCCACTCGTCGACTTGGCCACGATCGTGAGCCTCATTGGCTCGACGCACAGTCGGTCCGGACTCCGCGTTCGGTCGGAACTCGACCGCGGCCAATACCCGGGTGGCCTCACCGTCACCGATGCGCAGCTGGCGACGGTACGCCTCGAGCGGCATCGCTTTCACGGCGACTGGAACTACACGATCCATCCCGCTGCTCCGAGAACACAAAAGTCAGTAATTGTCTGACAAGCCCTTAGCGGTCACCGCCAATGGCGTCCGCGCTCCGTTCAGGTACGTGAAGCTCAGGTCGGTAAAGATCGCCTCGGTCATCGCCACGGCTGTAGTATCAGTCGGATCGTTCGAGTCCTGGCGGGTGATCACGCCGAGTGGGTTATTCACCAATGCGAATGCAATGGTGACGTTCTCGTGCCCGTCGAGGATGTCGCCGTCCGGGGGGTTGATGTCCGCCTGGATCCTGATGCTGTCGTCGGTGGTCCCGCCACCGTTCGGATCCATCAAGATTTTCTGTGTTGCGGGTAGGATGACGCCGTAGGGGTCGCTGCCTGCCGATCGCAGGTCCCTGGCGATCCAGTCGAGCGCATAGCGGGTTTCCTGCTCGACCGCCACGTCGTCGAGCTGCGTCCCGTACCCCTCTTGAATCTGCACCGCGAGCCCGACCGTCGCACCGAGGACGGCGGACATGACGGCGGCAGCGATCATGAACTCGATGAGCGTGAACCCGCGCTCGCCGACGTCGGGTCGCTGCGCGACCCGACACGCCGGTGCCGGCCGCAGGGAGGTGGCTACCATTGGCGGATGATCGTGGTCAGTTCCGTCTCGCGATACTGCAGCGCGTGCAGGTTCACGACACGCAGGGTCAACACCCGGAGGTCGTTGGTCGGCCCCGCCGTGACCGCCCACCGGAGCGTAATGCCGTCAGCGGGTGCCTCCGAATAGTTGGTGACGTTCGCGTCCAGGTTTCCTCCGACGGCGACTTCCGCATCGGTCGTGAAGTTTAGCTTCATCAGCTCGTCGATCTTGCCCTGGGCGAGCCGCGTCGGGCGCGCCGCCTCACGCGCGCCGATCTGCATCTGCGTGGTCACGAGGAGCAACCCGGCAACGGCGATCATGCCGACAGTCAGGATGAGCGTGCAGATCAGTGCCTCGATGAGCGTGAAGCCGCGGTCGGCCCGCAGCCGCTCAGAGCTGCTGGACGCGGCCCCTCGTGGACACCGTGACCGTTCTGGTTTGGTCGTCTTCATTGCTCAAAACAATCGTCGCCAACGTCGGTGCACCCGCCAGGGTCGTCACCCGCCCAGACGTGCTGATTTCGATGTCGCCGCTCACGCTGTCGAACTCCGCGCCACTCGGCAGGAACTGAACGGCACCGTCCGCCGCGTCTGCCGCGTCCAGGACTTGGTACTGTCCGTTCGCCGGATGGTTGAATCGCACCCGCAGCGTGACATTTCTCCCGACCGCCTGATAGCGCGCTGCCCGGATCGTGCTGACGACCTGCTGGCTTGCCGTAATCAGGCTGTAGCGCCGCATGCCGGCGTCGATCTGCGGGATGGCCACACCCGCAAGGATCGAGACGAGCGCGAGCACGATCATCAACTCAATGAGCGTGAACCCATCGGTCCGGGTCCTGATCATTTGAACCTCACTATAACAAGATGCGTTCCACACCCGATCGGCCTGTTTCAGAGACTTTTCGCACAGCCGCGTTACGGTTTGCAACATATCGATTACGGATCTGGTAGCTGGGGAACCGGGTAGCTGTTGCACGGAATTTCTGCCACCGCCGGACGCGTCCGGGGGTGGCCGAAATGCGTGCCCTTCGGCCGCGGCTCCGTCTAAGTCCTTATCGGTCAATCATGTCGCAGGGCACCAACCCCCGGCATCGCCGTTGCTCTGAGCTTAATCTACCATGCGCGCTCCACTGCCAAGGCCACGTCCGCGCCCACGCGGCGGTGTGACCGCTGCCAGCGGCTTCTCGCTCGTGGAAGTCCTCATCGCGATCGGCCTGCTCGCCACCGCAGTCGCCTCGCTCGCGCACCTGTTCACACTGGCCACGCGCGCCAACCTCGACGCGGGCGATACGACCTGGGCCACGGTGCTCGCGGCACAGAAGATCGAGGAGCTGCGGGCAGGGCCCTTTCCGGAACGCCCCGTCGATCTGTCCGTCGAGTACCTCGACCCGAGCGGGGCGGCACTCGACGCCACCGCGTCTGCCGGAAGGCGGGCATACACGCGGCGCTGGTGGATCGCGCCGCTACCGTCTGCGTCCGACACCGTCGCCGTCACGGTCGTCGTCTCGCGGTACCGGCGCGGCGATGGCAGCCTGCCCGACTCCGGCGGGCGGCTGGGGAGTGCCGCGCGTGTCGTCACGCTCCGAACGAGGAGAGCCCCATGACCGGCGAGTTCGCCAGGGCCGCCGCGCGGAACCTGGACGACCTGCCCGCCGCCAGGCCCCCGGCCGACGGACGCAGACGAGAGGACGGGTTCACGCTCGTCGAATTGCTTATCGCAACGGCGATCACGCTGAGCCTCATGGCGACGCTGTTCGGTCTGACGACACCGGCGTTGGGCATATTCGACGCGCAGCCGGAACGCTCGGATATGCAGCAGCGGCTCCGTACCGGCGTCGACGTGCTTGCGAAGGACCTGCTCATGGCGGACGTCCCGGTGATGCCGTATCGCGTCGGCAGGCGCGACCGTGATGTCGACAGGGGGATCTTCTTCCGCCAGGACACCATCAGCCTCGTGTCAGTCCCCTGGGAGGGCGCGGCAATCAGATCTCATATCTACTATCTGAGAAGCGACGTCGCGACCAACGTGTTCCAACTCAGGCACTACGACGGGGCCGCAACCGACCTGCCGGTTGTGGACCACGTTGTGAAACTGGAGTTTGAGTACTTCGGCGCCGATCGGATGCGGCTCGACCCGTCAATACTCCAGGACGGCCCGTGGTACCCGGATGGTATCGATGCCAACCGATTCGATGCCGACCTGCTGAGCATCCGCCGCGTGCGCGTGACGCTGCGCGTGCAGGCCGCTCGCGCCGCCCTGCGCGGACCCGCGGGGGTGCTCTTCATGCACGGCGGCACCGCCGTCTCCCGGGAGCGCTATCTGCCGGACCGCGAGATCCGGTTCGACGTGTCGCCACGGAACCTGAATCGTGAGTGACAACGACGACGACGGAGTGGCCCTCGTCATCGTGATGATGGCAGTCACGCTGCTGACAGCTCTGGGCACGGCTCTCACGCTCACGACCATCACCGAGACCGCGATCGCCGCCAACTACCGCGACGCCACGGAGACGCTCTACGCGGCCGAAGCGGCCGTTGAGTTTGCGATGCAGGAGATCGCTGCCGTTCCCGATTGGAGGGACGTGCTCGCCGAATCCGGCCGATCGGCGTTCGTGGACGGCCCAGCCGACGGCACTCGTACGGTGGGGGCGGTCACCCTCGACCTCACGCGCGCGACGCGAGACGTCAATACCGTCGCTGCAGGGGCTGCCAGCCCGGCCTGGGTGTTGTACGCCTTCGGTCGCTTCCGGGACCTTGTACCGTCCGGCTTGAGTCGCTCGCAGATCTACGTGGCCGTGTGGCTCGCCGATCGTTCGGACACGCCGGACGACGAGCGGCCTGCTCCAGACGCCCTGTCGATTCTGGGCCAGGCCTACGGGGCGCGCGGGAGTCGCCGGACGGTTGAGGTGATCGTCACGAAAGGGGACACGTCAACGATTCGGGCGCGATCCTGGCGCGAGTGGCGCTAGAAAACTTGACCGCCTGTTTTCTAACCAATTGAGTCACGTTTTCTCGCCCCGCGGAGCGGGGCAAAAAGATACTGCCACTAGCGAGGCGGAGCCATATACTCGGCGGTCTGAGGCGCAGCCTCGCTAGCGCGGCGGCTATCGCACGTCCCGCGGCGACACGATAAATATTGTGGCCGACCTTGACGGCCGGGTCCGGCGGCCGGAGAATCCTACAGATGAAGTCCCTGGCGATTCGAAGCATGGCTGTGGCGTTCGTCCTGATCTGTGCCGCGGCCGCCTCGGCCCAGTCGCTGGCCGATGTGGCGCGGCAGGAAGAGGCGCGCCGGCAGGCGGTCGGGACGCCCGGCAAGGTGTACACGAACGACGCGCTGCGTCCTGAGCCGGCCGCGACCGGCACGACGCCTGCGGCGCGGCCGGCGCAGCCCGCGGAGGCCCCCGATCCGGCCGGCGGCGCGCCGACGGCGGAAGCCCAGGAGCCCACCGATCCTGCGGCTGAGCCCGCCGAGACTCCGACGGCCGAGGCTGAATGGCGCGCGCGTGTCACGGCGGAACGCGACGCGCTGTCGCGCGCCCAGATTTTCGCGGATGCGCTGCAGAGCCGCATCAACGTGCTCGCCGCGGATTTCGTCAACCGTGACGACCCGGCGCAGCGTAACGTCGTGGAAGTCGAGCGCCAGAAAGCCCTTGCGGAGCTCGATCGCGTCAAGCTGGAAATCGAGGAGCACCAGAAGGCGATAACTGCCGTCCAGGAGGAGGCGCGCCAAGCCGGCGTCCCCGCCGGCTGGGTCAGGTAGACGGTGGCGATTGGCGACTAGCGATCGCTAATCACACATGTCCCTTCCGATCCTTCTCGTCGAAGACGCTGATTCGCTGCAGGGCATGCTCCGCCACGCGCTCGAAGCGCAGGGGCATGTCGTGGTCGAAGCACGCGACGAACCTGAGGCGATTGAACACCTCCGGCGGTCGCTGCCGGCGGTCGTCCTGACCGACCTCGAGCTTCCGATCGGCCACGGATTCGGCGTGCTTCGTGCGGCCAGGGAGCTCGACCCGGAACTGCAGGTGGTCGTCATGACCGCCGACGGCAGCATTCAGGATGCGGTCATGGCGATGAAGGAGGGCGCGATGGACGTCCTCACCAAGCCGGTCGACCCGGACCATCTGGCGCTGATCGTGGAGCGCGCAATCGCGCAGCGGCGGACGCGTGCCGAACCTGCTCAAAGAGGAGCTGGCCGAGCGGCGCGGAGCTCCGCGGATCATCGGCGAGGATCCGCGGCTGCGGCAGACTTCGCAGCGGCTGCACCGGGCGGCCGGCGCCGATGCCACCGTGCTGCTCGAGGGGGAGAGCGGCACCGGCAAGGAGCTGTTCGCGCGTGCGCTGCACGCGCTCAGCCCGCGGGCCGGCGGGCCGTTTGTCGCGATCAATTGTGCGGCCATTCCCGAGGGGCTGCTTGAATCGGAGCTGTTCGGTTACGAGAAGGGCGCCTTCACTGGGGCCGTTGGGAGGAAGCTGGGGCGGTTCGAGATGGCGCACCGGGGGACGCTCTTTCTAGACGAGATCGGCGACCTGCCGCTTGGGCTCCAGGCCAAGATCCTGCGCGCCCTCGAGGAAAAGCAATTCGAGCGGGTGGGGGGCACGAGCACGCTGCACGTCGATGCCCGCGTCGTCGCCGCCACCAATCGCAACCTCAAGGCGCGCGTGGCCGAGCGCCAGTTCCGCGAGGACCTCTACTTCCGCCTCTCGGTGTTTCCCATTACCATTCCGCCCTTACGGGAGCGCTCGGGCGACGTGCTGGTCCTGGCGCGGCACTTCGTCGAACGGTTCTGCCGCGATCTCAACAAGAAGGCGCTGCGTCTGTCGCCAGCGGTACTTGACGAACTGCAGGCACATGCCTGGCCAGGAAACGTGCGCGAACTCCAGAACTGCATCGAGCGCGCGGTCATTCTGTGCGACGAGGACACGATACACCGGCGTCACCTGAATCTGTCCGTCGGCGGTCCAGCCGGCCCAGGCCGGCGTGACGGCGTGGGAGGCGATCAGGCCGCGGTGACGCCCGCGGAGGCCGATCCACCAGGCAATCCACTGGCGCAGATCGACCTCTCGGGGACCCTGACGGCGGCGGTACGGCGCGTCACGGCGGTGGTGGAACGCCTGAAGCTCGAAGAGGCCCTCAAGAATGCGCGCGGCAACAAGGAGCGCGCCGCGGAAGCGTTGCACGTCAGCTACAAGGCCCTGTTGCGGAAGCAGCGGGAACACGGAATCAGCGACTGACGGTCGCTGTCACCCTGTGAGTCCGAGACGCTCCAGCACCGCCTTCAGCTCGTCCCCGGTCACGTCATCGATCGTCATGGTCGCGCCGATCTGCGTCGCGATGACGAAATGCAGCGTGCCATCGACGACCTTCTTGTCACGCTGCACGGCCTCGAGCACCTCGCCAGCCGGCAGATCGACGACGGGCGGTAAGGGGCCGAACTGGGCGAGCAGGCGCGCCAGCGCCTGCCGTTCACGGTCGGCGAGCGCGCCACGGGTTACGGCGAGGTCCGCAGCCGCCAGCATGCCGTACGCGATCGCTTCGCCGTGGCGAAACCGGCGGTACTTCGTCACGGCTTCGAGCGCATGGCCGACCGTGTGCCCGAAGTTCAGGATGCGCCGCAGGCCGCTCTCACGCTCGTCCCGTGAGACCACATCCGCCTTGATGCGGCACGACTCGACGATGACCGGGACGAGCACGCGTTTGTCTCGCGCGAAAACCGCCTTCGTGTCGCGCACCAGCCGCTCGAAGAGTTCGGGGCTGGCGATCATGCCGTACTTCACGACTTCGTACAGCCCGGAGCGAAACTCGCGCCGCGGCAACGTCGTCAGTAGCTGGGGATCGACCAGGACGACGGTCGGCTGGTGAAAGGCGCCGACCAGGTTCTTCCCGAGCGCCAGGTTCACGCCGACCTTGCCGCCGACCGAGCTGTCGACCTGTGCCAGAAGCGTTGTGGGGATATGCGCGAGCGTCACGCCCCTCAGGAACGTGGCGGCGGCGAAGCCGGCGGTGTCGCCGATGACTCCGCCGCCCACCGCCACGACCGCGCTGCCGCGATCGGCACCGGCGCGGACGAGCGCGTCGTAGATCCGCGAGACCGACTGCAGGGTCTTGAACCGTTCGCCGTCGGGCACGAGGATCGGATCGCCGGCGCCGAGCGCGTGCGCGACGCGCTCGCCGTGCAATCGCCAGACGAGGGGGCTCGATACGACGAAACGCTTGCCGCTGACGCCGTGCGCGTCGAGTAGCGTGCCGGCGCGGTCGGTGACGCCGTCTCCGATCCAGATCGTCGACGTCCGTAGGCCCGCGTGTACGTCGACTCGAATCGGTTCGCTCACCGCGTTGGGGCTCAAGGGTTGATAGGATAGCACCCGTGGATGTGCGCGGCGATTTTCTCGTCATCGGCAGTGGCATCGCCGGATTGCGCGCCGCGCTGGCGCTGGCCGATGTCGGCGACGTCGTCATCCTCACGAAGGCTGACCCGCGCGAGAGCAACACAGGCTACGCGCAAGGTGGCATCGCCGCGGCGATGGGTCCAGACGATTCGCCGGAGTTGCACGCCTGCGACACGATGGCGGCGGGCGACGAGCTCTGCGTGCCCGAAGCGGTGGAGGTCTTGGTACGCGAAGGGCCGCGCTACGTTGGCGAACTGATCGACTGGGGCGCTGCGTTCGATCGCGCCCCCGATGGCCGGCCCGCGCTCGGCCGAGAGGGCGCCCACAGCGTGCGCCGGGTTCTCCACGCACGCGACGCCACGGGGCGGGAGATCGCCCGGTTGCTCTGGTCTCGCGTCAGCGGGAATCGACGCATTCGCGTCGTCGACGACGCGCTCGCGACCGACCTGGTGGCGACCGGCGGATGCTGTGCCGGCGTCACCTTTGTCACCACCGGCGACGCGCGAGGCACGGCGTCTGCCGCGCGGACGCTGCTCGCGACGGGCGGTGCCGGGCAGGTCTTCCGCGAAACGACGAACCCGGCCATCGCCACGGGAGACGGCATCGCCATGGCGGCGCGCGCAGGGGCACGCGTCGTCGATCTCGAATTCGTTCAGTTTCATCCCACGGTGCTCAGCGTCGAGGGTGCGCCGCGGTTCCTGTTGTCGGAGGCCTTGCGCGGCGAGGGGGCTCGACTCGTCAACAAGGCCGGCGAGGCGTTCGCCGGGCGGTACGAACCCGCGGGCGACTTGGCATCGCGCGATCTCGTCTCACGCGCCATCGTCACCGAAGCCGAGCGCACGGGGTCGCCCGTCTACCTGTCGCTGGCCCATCTCGATCCAGCGTTCGTGACCGAGCGGTTCCCGACGATTGCCCAGGCGTGCGCGCAGGCGGGCCTGGACCTGGCACGCGACCCGGTTCCAGTCAGTCCGGCGGCCCACTACATGATGGGCGGCGTGGACACCGACCTGGACGGGGCGACATCGTTGCCCGGGCTCTTCGCGGCCGGGGAGGTCGCTTGCACGGGCGCCCACGGCGCCAACCGGCTCGCGAGCAACTCTCTGCTCGAAGGCCTCGTCTTTGGCGTACGTGCGGCCGAGGCGATGAAGGCCGCCGCGCGACCGGCTCCGCCGCCCGCGTCTGATGTCATCGAAGACAGCGTGCCCACAGGCGGGGGCGCCGTTCCATCCGCTGATGAGGTTCGGGATCTGATGTGGCGCCACGTGGGCGTGCTGCGGGCTCGCTCCTCGCTGGAGCGCGCGGTCGCGCAACTCCAGGCCTGGGCGGGCGCCGTGAGGTGCGGCCGGCCTTCCCGCGGCCAGCAGGAGGAGCTGCGCCGCATCAGGAGCATCGTGACGGTGGGACTGCTCATCGCCAGGGCCGCGTGGCGGCGAACGGAGAGTCGCGGCGCCCACTTTCGCGCCGATTTCCCGTCTCGTGACGATCTACACTGGAGCAGGCGCATCACTGATCGTCTTCATGTCGACTGATATTCCCGACTTTCCGACCAAGATCACGCCGCAGTCAGAGGATTTCGGGCGCTGGTATATCGACGTCGTTCGGCGCGCGGAGCTGGCCGACTACTCGCCGGTCAAGGGGTGCATGGTGATCCGGCCCTACGGCTACGCGATCTGGGAGTTGATCCAGCAGGGGCTCGACCGCCGCTTCAAGGCCACCGGTCACGTCAACGCCTACTTTCCGCTCTTCATTCCGGAGAGCCTGCTGATGCGCGAAGCGCAGCACGTGGAAGGGTTCGCGCCGCAGGTGGCGTGGGTGACCCAGGGCGGCACCGAGGTTCTCGAGGAGCGGCTCGTGGTTCGCCCGACCTCCGAGACGATCGTCGGGACCATGTACGCCAAGTGGATCCAGTCGTGGCGGGACCTGCCGATCCTGATCAACCAGTGGGCCAACGTCGTGCGATGGGAAAAGGTGACCCGACTGTTCCTTCGGACCACCGAGTTTCTCTGGCAGGAAGGCCATACCGCGCACGAGACTGCCGAGGAGGCGCAGGAGGAGACCCTGCGCATGCTGGCTGTGTACAAGGAGTTTGCCGAAAACGAACTGGCGATGCCGGTGATGGACGGCGAGAAGACCGAGAGCGAGAAGTTCGCTGGCGCGGACCGCACCTATTCGATCGAGGCGCTGATGCGCGACGGGCGTGCGCTCCAGGCTGGCACGTCGCACAACCTGGGACAGAACTTCGCCAAGGGGTTCGATATCACATTCCAGGCGCGCGACAAGTCCGTACAGTACGTGTACGGCACGTCATGGGGCGTGTCCACGCGCATGATCGGCGCCGTTATCATGACGCACGGCGACGATGGCGGGCTGATTCTGCCGCCCAGGATCGCGCCGTACCAGATCGTCATCGTGCCGATTCCGAGGGGCAACTGGCGGGACACTGTTCTGCCGAAGGCCAAGGCGATCCGCGACGAGCTCGTCACACGCGGTATCCGCGTCATGCTCGACGAGCGCGATTCCCAGACGCCGGGTTGGAAGTTCAACGAATGGGAGTTGCGTGGGGTGCCGCTCCGGCTGGAGATTGGGCCGAAGGACCTCGAGAAGTCACAGGTGGTGCTCGCCCGGCGAGACACGCGGGAGAAGTCGTTCGTGCCGATGGACGGCCTCGGCGCGCACGCCGAGGAGCTGCTGGCTGCGATCCAGCGCGCCCTCTACGATCGCGCCCTGACGTTCCGGGAGGAGCACACGGCGAAAGCCGACACCTACGCGGAGTTCAAGGCGATCATGGCAGGGCGGCCCGGTTTCGTGATCTCGCCGTGGTGCGGATCCGCGGCGTGCGAGGCGTCGATCAAGACCGAGACGCAGGCCACGATTCGAAACATCCCGTTCGCCGGCCCGCCCGCCGCCGGCAAGCTATGCCTCAGGTGCGAAGCGCCCGCGACCGCGCACGCCTGGTTCGCCAAGTCCTACTGACGTTCACTTAGGCATCGGTCGTCCTTTTCTTTCCGACCATCCAGGCCAGGCCGATACTGAAGACGTAGAGCAGAATCAGCGGGATCGTCATGGCGACGAGCGACACGCCTCCGCCGTCCGGCGTCACGACGGCCGAGATGACGACGATCATCAGCACGGCGTACTTGAAGTTGCGGAGCATGAAGCCCGCCGTGAGCATTCCCATGCGGGCCAGGAAGAGCACGATCGTCGGCATCTGGAAGACGACGCCGAACGCGATCAGCAGCCGCAGGTATATCGAAAACGCCGGTTGTATCCGCGGCATGAACGTCACGATGTCCGTCGTGAAACTGGCAAAGAACCGCCAGGTAAGCGGAAAGACGACGTAGTGTGAGAACGCCGCCCCGCCGACGAAGAAGAACGACGACATCACGACAAACGGAATCGCCCACTTCTTCTCGCTCGAGTAGAGACCGGGCGCGATGAAAAGCCACACCTGCGTCATCACGGCCGGCGACGCCAGGATCAGCCCGAAGATCAGCGCGATCTTGATGTAAAGAATAAAAGCTTCGGCCGGGTCCGTGAAGATCAACGTGCCGCCCTCAGGCAGGAGCTGCTGCAGCGGTCTCATGATGAAGTCGAAGATCCTGTCGATGAAAAGGAAAGCGATGACGAAGCCGACGAAGACGGAGATCACCGTATAGATGATGCGCTGCCGTAGCTCGTCCAGGTGGTCCAGGAACGCCATCTTGCCGGCCGCACCGGCCTCGTCCTGAACGCCCTCGCGGTCCGGATCGGGATCAGCGCCCGGGACCGTTGCGGGCGCCTGATTCGGAAAGGGGACTAAGGCCACTAGGCCACGGGGTCAGTGCCCGTCGTGCGGTTCACGGTCTCGTCGGTCGGTGGAGCGGGAGTGACGGGAGGCGGCGTCGTCGTCGCCTGAGTCCCGGCCGCGGCGATAGCCGTATCCTGCTCGGCGCGGATCGCCGCGCGCTGATCTGTTTGCTCTTCGATGCGGATCTCCTCTTCGAGCGTGCTGCGCAACTCGTTCGAGGCCTTCTTGAACTCGCCGATACTCTTGCCGAGCGAACGGCCGAGCTCCGGGAGCTTCCGCGGCCCAAAGATGATGAGCGCGATCACCAGAATGATGACCAGCTCAGGCATGCCGAGGGAACCAAACATAAGGTTGCTCCAGCCGGCCACCGGGCCGGGATTGCGACTACGAGGCCTAGGCACCACGCGGTTTCGTGCGGATGCCTCAACTCCCCGCAAGTGATTCATTGGATTATAGAAATGCGATCTGGACGGGGTCAAGGTAACCGTTTATAGTTCTCGTATATGCGCAGCTACCGATCTCTGTCCGCGGCGGCCTTCGCCGTCGTGTTTTGCGCCCTGTTGGGGGGCTTTTATGGCCGGAGCGCGCTGGTCGCCCAGGACCAGATTGCCGACCAGTACAAGGTTTTCACGGCCGCGCTTAGTGCAATCGAGACCGGGTACGTCGGCGAGGTCGAGTCGGACCGCCTCATCTACGGCGCCATTTCCGGGATGCTGCAGACGCTGGACCCGCACTCCAGCTTCATGGACCCCCGCAGCTACGCGCAGATGCGCGAGCGGCAGGAGGGCCGGTATTACGGGCTGGGCATCTCGATTCAGGTGGTCGACGGCGGGATTACCGTGTTCTCCATCTTCGAGGGGTCTCCGGCCTACCAGAAGGGCCTTCGTCGCGGCGACATCATCGCGAGAATCGAGGGTGAGGCCACCCAGGGCTGGACCACTGACCAGGCCGTACGGCAGCTGCGCGGCCCGCGTGGCACGCCGGTGCGGATCTCGATCAGGCGCGTCGGCTACGAGCGACTGATCGATCTCGATGTTCTGCGGGACGAGATTCATATCCCGACTGTACGGGCGGCGTTCATGCTGGACGGGACGACCGGCTACGTCCTGCTGTCCGACTTTGGTGAGAACTCGGACGACGAGATGGGGGACGCGCTGCGGACCCTGCGCGACCAGGGCATGCGACGCATTGTCCTCGACCTTCGCAATAACCCGGGCGGCGCGCTCGATCAGGCGATCAGTATCAGCAACCGGTTTCTCCCGCGTGGCGATCTGATTGTGTACACGCGAGGGCGCGTGCCGAACTCGGACCAGGACTATCGCGCCACGCAGCAGAGCGAGTACCTGGATTTGCCGATGATTACGCTGGTCAATCGCAACAGCGCCAGCGCGTCGGAAATCGTCTCAGGCGCGCTCCAGGACCACGACCGGTCCCTCATCGTCGGCGAGACGACGTTCGGTAAGGCGCTCGTGCAGTCCGTGTATCGGGTGAGCGGCGGCGCAGGCGTGGCGGTGACGACGGCGCGCTATTACACGCCGAGCGGCCGTCTGATTCAGCGCCCCTGGGACGGCACCTTCGACGAGTATTTGACCTACGCGCTGCGCGAGCAGGATGCGAGCAAGGCGCACGAACCGGACGACCTGAAGTTCACCGACGGCGGTCGCAGCGTGTATAGCGGCGGCGGGGTCGAGCCCGACCGTCGGTTTGACGGCCCCACCGAAGGCTTCGACCCCACGCGCTTCTCCCGGATGCTGTCTGCCCGGAACCTGTTCAATTCCTTCTCCCCGAGGTTTACGCGCGCTGGCGACCAGCGTATCAGCGAGAGCCCGTCGGGGCGGCGTCGCGACCTGGCCGTGGATTTCGAGGTCACCGAGGCGATGGTCGCCGAATTCAAGGATCACGTGCAGACGTCCGGGATGAGGATCGACGAAGAGGCGTGGCAGCAGGACCAGCCGTTCATCCGGGCGATGCTCCGCTACGGAATCGACGTCGATCTCTTTGGTGTCGAGGTCGCGCGCAAGAACCTGTCCGGGCAAGATCCTCAGCTGCGCTACGCGCTGACGCTGTTCCCCGAGGCGGAAGCGCTGATGCGCCTCACCGAATCGCCGGAGAGGCAAGCGCAGAGATAAATCCCAACTCCCAAGTCCCATACGCCAACGAAAACGCCGGCACTACGGCCTGGGCTTTCGGGTTGGGATCTGGGAGTTGGGATTTGCTGTGCCACCACCCCCCCCAGAATTGGGCCCCTAGCCCAAAATGTAGTGGTATCACTTTGGTCTTGCCACTAGGGCTTGGCGTGTTTAGACTGGGGCCCTCCCTGCACCTATTGATACGCATATGCGCCTAGAACGCCTCGAGATCAACGGTTTCAAGTCGTTTTCCGACCGCGCGGAGCTTGCCTTCGACCATGGTGTCACCGCCATCGTGGGCCCCAACGGGTGCGGAAAGAGCAACGTGGCGGACGCGATTACCTGGGTGCTCGGTGAGCAGAGCGCGAAGAGTCTACGCGGCGACAGGATGGAGGACGTCATCTTCAGCGGCAGCGACGGGCGCAAGCCTGGTGCGACCGCCGAGGTGCGGCTCCGGCTGACCGGCTTGCACGCCCCGCCGAACGACAGCGCGCCTGAGCTTGTCGAATTTCACGCGACCCACGGGGATGGCAACGGCGGCGGTAACGGCAACGGCCATGGTCATGATGCCGCAGCGGAGCTGTTCGCTCGCGACGTCGAGGTGACGCGACGGCTCTATCGCTCAGGCGAGAGCGAATACCTGATCGACGGCGAAGTGTGCCGGCTCCGCGACGTGCACGAGCTGCTGATGGATACCGGCCTGGGGGCCAAGGCTTACGCGATCATCGAGCAGGGCAAGATCGGCATGATCCTGAGTTCACGGCCCGCCGATCGGCGCCAGCTGATCGAGGAGGCGGCGGGAATCACGAAATACAAAGCCCGTCGCCGTGCCGCTGAGTTGAAGCTCGAGGCGGCCCAGCAGAACCTCACCCGGATCGATGACATCGTCTTCGAGGTCGAGAAGCAGCGGGGCGCGCTCAAGCGCCAGTCAGCGAAGGCGAGGCGCTACAAGCGATTGCGCGAGGAACTGCGACGCTGGGAGAAGGTCCTTTTCGCACGTCGCTACCGTGAACTGGCACGGAAGATTGAATCGGGGCGCACGCGGCTCGCGGAGGCCCGCGAACGCGAGACGGCGGCGGCGGCGCGGGTGGCGGAGGCGGAGGCGGATCTGGTGCGTCTGCGCATTGAGCAGGCGGAGGTCAACAGCCGCGCGGCACAGGTCCGGGAGGACGCGCACGCACGGGAACTCGACATCAATCGCCGGGAGCAGCAGCAGGAGTTCAACCGTCACCAGGCCGAGACGCTCGCCAGCCGGGCCGCCGAGATTTCCAGTGAGCTCGGGGATCTGGAGGCGCGGCGCGAGCCTGCCCGGCTCGCCGCGGCCGAGCGGGTCCAGGCTACCGCTGAAGCCGGCCGCGCGCGGGACGCCGCGGCCGAGGCGCTCGCGGAAGCGAATGACGCACACGCCAGGTCCCAGCAGCAGATAGAGCGCCTGGAAGCCGACGTCGAGGGGGCTCGTGCGGGTGTGTTTGCCGCCCTGAGTGCCGGCACGGCCCTGCGGCATGCGATGGAGCACGCGGCATCGCAGCGGGAGCGGGTGGGCGAGACGCTCGGAAAGCTCGACATCGAGTGCGACGATCTGCGTCGCGAGAACGAGGCGGTTGACGGGTCCCGGACGGCGGCAGCCGATGCGCTGTCGCGCGCGCACGCCGCGCTGGAGCAGCTCAGGCTTGAGACCGCGGCGCGCGAGTCGGAGCTCGCGGCCGGTCGGACGGAACACGAATCCCGTCTGCGCACCTTGCGATCGCATGAGCAGGAACTGGCGCGCAGCGAGGCAAGGCTCTCCTCGCTCGTGGAACTCGAGGCGAGCCGAGGCGAGTTCGGCGACGCGGCTCGGATCGTACTCGCCCAGGCCAACGGCCGGATCGGCCAGCTGGGTGCAATAGCGGACTATCTCGATGTCGACCGACGCTACGAGCGTGCCGTCGAGGCCTGTCTCGGCGATCTTCTCCAGCACGTCATCGTTGAACGCCATGACCAGGCGGCGGCAGGGCTTGCGCTCGTGCGTGAACACGACGCCGGGCGTTGCGGCTTCGTCGTCATCGATCCTGGGTCCAATGGGTATCGTCCGCGCGAGATGGTGCAGGTGGCGGGCATCGTGCCGGTATCGGACGTGCTACGCATCGCTGGACCGCACGCTGCCACGATCATGAAGGTGGTGCCGGAAGCGTACGTGGCGGAGACGTTCGAGCAGGCGGTGGCGATGTCGCGGCAGACATCGGCGCCGGTCGCCACGCTCGAAGGCGACGTCGTGCGAGGGCCTCATGTGGTATCCGGAGGAGCCAAGACCGAATCCCGCGGGATTCTGGCGACCAAACGCGAAATCAAGGAACTGCAAGGACGGACCGTGGAGGCCCGAGACACGCTTGCGCGCCTGACGGAAGACACCGCCCGGCTCGAGGTCTCCACGGCGCAGGCCACGAGCGCCATTGGGGCGCTCACCGCCGAGCGGCATCGGCAGGAAATGGCCGCTGTCGGGCACGAGGCGCACGTCGCCCACGCCGTTGAGGAAACCGGCAGGCTGGCACGAAAAGCCGAGGTCATCGAGCTGGAACGGCGGCAGGCCGAGGAGGAGCAGGCGCTCCTCAAGGCTCGACATGCGGAGGCCGAAGCCTCGATCGAGCGGCTCCTGGAGGAACAGCGAGGGGCCGAGGCCAGCTTGTCGGAGGCGCAACGGCTCCTCACGGCAGCCCGCGAGGCGGTAGACGAGCTGAGCGTGAAGGCTGCGGATGCGCTGGCCGCGCATGCCGCGATGAGTGAACGGACGTCCGCCCTGGTTGCCGACATGTCGCGGCTCGAGGAGGTCGCACGTGATGTGGAGCACCGCATCTCGGCGCGCGCCGGTGAGCTTGAACAGGCACGGGTTCGCCGGGAGGGCCTGTTGCAGTCGATGGTGGAAGAGGCTCGAACGCTGGACGAGGACATTCGTGTGCTCGAGGCGTTGCGGGTAGCGGTGCGAACCGAGGACGACGGGGCAACGACGGTGCGTGTGGCCGTGGACGATCAGGACGTGGCGATCCGCGAGGCACGCCGGGTGCTCGAGGAGATTCGCGCTCGCGCCAGCGAGCTTGACCTGGCGCGGGCCACCGCGGAGAGCGACCTCGGCCACCTTGCGCAGCTATGCGCGGAGGCCGCCCAGTGCTCGCTGGACCAGGTGCTGGCGGACGTCGAGACGATGGAGCAGGCCGGCGAGGCAATCCCCGACGCAGCGGCCATCAACGCAGAAGAACCCGATTCCGAACTCGATCCCGACGCGGAGGACAGCGAAGCCCCCCCCGCCGGCGTCGCGGCCGGCTCCAGCCGGACAGGCGCGATGACCGCGGAAGAAGCCATCGACGCGCTCAAGGCGAAGATAGACCACTTGGGCCCCGTCAACATGATGGCCATCGAGCAGTTCGACGAGCTTGAGAGCCGTCACCTGTTCCTGACGACTCAGCGTAAGGACCTGATCGAGTCCATCGCGCAGACGTCCGAAGCCATCATGCGTATTGATGAGACGTCGAAGGTGCGTTTCCGCGAGGCCTTTGCGGCGATTCAACAGAACTTCCAGGTGACGTTCAGCACGCTGTTCGGCGGCGGCCACGCGGGCCTGACGCTCCTCGACGAGAACGATCCGCTCGAAAGTGGCATCGACATCGTGGCGTCGCCTCCTGGCAAGCGGCTCCAGAGTGTGCAGCTCCTCTCAGGCGGGGAGAAGGCGCTGACCGCTATCGCGTTGATGTTTGCGATCTTCGGGTTCAAGCCGAGCCCCTTCTGCGTGCTCGATGAGATCGACGCGCCACTCGACGACGCCAATGTCGGACGATTTGTCGATATGCTGCAGGGCATGCTGGACCGGACGCAGTTCATCCTGATCACCCACAACCGGCGGACGATGGAGATCGCGAACCGGCTGTACGGGGTCACGATGGAAGAACCGGGCGTGTCCAAGCTGATCTCCGTCCAGTTGAACTGAGGCCACTCGGATCGTTCGATCCGTTCGGATCGTTCCTGGTGAACGAGGATAAAGCCACCCGGTATCACCGCTTGCGGCGACGGGCCTCTCTGTCAGGGACCGCCCTGGCCGCTGCGTGGCTGCTCCTTCTGCTGGTCGCGGGTTGGTCCGCGTGGCTTCGCGATGTTGCCACGACCATGTCCGGGCAGTCTTTTGTCCTGACCGTCATCTGGTATGTCCTCCTGGTTGCGGTGCTGAGCGAAGCGGTTCAACTGCCGCTGGCGTTCTACCAGGATGTGATCCTCGAGCGGCGGTATGATCTCTCGACCCAGACAACCGCCCGCTGGTGGCTCGATCGCCTCAAGGCGGACGGCGTGGTACTCGTCTTCGCGATCGCGGGTGCGCTGGTCGTCTGGTCTCTCTTGCGATGGAGCCCGGAGTACTGGTGGCTGGCCGCCTCACTGTGCTTTGTGTGCTTCCTCGTGCTCCTCGCGCACGTCGGGCCTGTGCTCCTGCTCCCGGTGTTCTACACGTGCAAGCCGCTGCAGCGGCCCACGCTCGGTGTGCGGCTCGTGCGGCTCGCCGAGCGCGCCGGCGCGCGGGTGCTCGGCGTTTTCGAATGGCAGCTTAGCGACCGAACCCGGAAAGCCAACGCCGCGCTGGCCGGCATCGGGCGGACGCGTCGGATCCTGCTGTCCGATACGTTGCTTGCGGAGCATTCCGACGACGAGATCGAGATCGTGCTGGCGCACGAACTAGCCCATCACGTGCATCACGACATCTGGAAATCGATTGCGCTGGACGCGATCCTGATTCTGCTCGGTTTCTACCTTGCCGACCGCGTGCTCGGCGCCGCTGTCGGCCATTTCGGCCTCGCGGGCAGGGACGACATCGCGGGCTTGCCTCTGCTGGTCCTGGCTGGCGGAGCGGTGTCGCTGGCGTTGCTGCCATTGGCGAACGCGCTGTCGCGCGCCAACGAGCGGCGTGCGGATCGGTATGCACTGGAGATGACCGGAAATGCCCAGGCGTTCGCGAGCGCCATGAGAAGGCTTGCGGTGCAGAACCTTGCCGAGGAGCAGCCTTCGCGGCTCGTCGAGATTCTCTTTTACTCGCATCCTCCAGTGGCGGCCCGGCTCGCGGCCGCCCGCGCCTGGGAATCAGGGCGCACCTAAGGGCTTGTCAGACAATTACTGACTTTTGTGTTCTCGGAGCAGCGGGATGGATCGTGTAGTTCCAGTCGCCGTGAAAGCGATGCCGCTCGAGGCGTACCGTCGCCAGCTGCGCATCGGTGACGGTGAGGCCACCCGGGTATGGGCCGCGGTCGAGTTCCGACCGAACGCGGAGTCCGGACCGACTGTGCGTCGAGCCAATGAGGCTCACGATCGTGGCCAAGTCGACGAGTGGGGTGCCGCGCCAATTCATCGCGATGTGCGAGAACACCCGATGCTCGATCTTGTTCCACTTGCTCGTACCCGGCGGAAAGTGACAGACCGTGATCACCAAGCCCGTCCGATTGGCCAGACGCGGCAGTTCCCACTTCCACAACCGGAGGCGCGCCCCGTTGCTCCCGCCTGCATCCGCCGTGATCAACAGCGACTGGGCTTGTCGATACGCCGGGCGACCCATGTGCTGCCACCAACGCTGGATCGACCGTACCGCGAAGCTCGCGGTGTCGTGATCGATCCCGACACGCACCCAGCCTTCGTTGCGATGCAGATCGTAGATGCCATACGGAATGGCCTTCCCGCCCGTGGTGGCGGTGGCCGGGATCACGAAGTCGTGGACCTGTACCCGCTGCGGCGTCTTCGCCGGGCGCCAGGTGCGGCCCGCGTTCTTGAACGCGCCGACCAGCTCCTTCTTCTTGGTGTCCACCGAAATCGTCGGCTGCTGTTGCCGTTGCGCGCGTCGCACGCGCCGGGCGATGTACCGAAACTGCGCGTCCCGATCGACATGCTGGCGGCCCTCACGAGTCTTGGCGTTGCCCTGCAGGCTGTAGCCCAGTCCGTGCAACAACTCGGCGACCACCGTGTGGCTGACGCGGTGGCCCAGACCGTCGAGCGCCACCGCCAACGTCCGTGCGCTCTGGCACGTCCACCGCAGCGGCGAGTCGGGATCGCCGGGGGCGGTCGGCTCAACCAACGCATCCAAATCGCGCAGCAGCGTCGCGTCGAGATCGATCGCGCGCTTGCGGCCGCCGCCCGCCCTTCGCGTCCGGCCGCCCGCGAGCGGCTCGTCCGCCGTCAATTCACGCAAACCGCGCTGGATGGTCGATGTCGCGATACCCGTGGCTCGGGCGACCAGCGCCGTGCCGCCATAACCGATCGCCTGGGCCTCAGTCGCCGCCCACACCCGGCGCGATCGCTCCGTGAGCACGGGCGCCAGCGCTGCATGCTTTGCCCGCAGGGTGGCCACCTCCACGGGCGCAGCGTACTACTCGCCGATCAACAGTACAAGCAGTTATTTCCTTACAGGCTCTAAGCACGGCTCCCAAGTGGTTTCATCACCTCCAGGCGGGTCCTGACCGCGGACAGCCCCATTCGTGCTCGGCGCCAAGAGCATCTGTCACGCGTGTGGCGCCTGCGGCGCGAACGGGGCGGCCCCGTCCGAGGCCACCCGCGACGAGGTGATGAAACCGCCCCGGCCGTATAATCCACGCAAGTTTGGCTCTCACCCCCAGCACGCGCCTCGGCCCGTATGAGATCACCGCCCAGATCGGCGTGGGCGGGATGGGGGAGGTGTACCGGGCGACGGACACGACGCTCAATCGCCAGGTGGCGGTCAAGGTGCTGCCTGAGTCGCTGGCCTCTGACGCCGAGCGCATCGCCCGGTTCGAGCGGGAAGCCAAGACCCTCGCGTCCCTGAACCACACCAACATTGCCCAAATCTACGGCTTCGAGAAATCCAGCGGCGTCCATGCCCTCGTCATGGAACTGGTCGAGGGACCGACGCTGGCGGACCGCATCGCGCAGGGCGCGATCCCGGTGGATGAGGCACTGCCTATCGCGAAGCAGATTGCCGAAGCCCTCGAAGCCGCGCACGAGCAGGGCATCATCCACCGGGATCTGAAACCCGCCAATGTGAAGGTGCGCTCCGATGGCACGGTGAAGGTGCTCGACTTCGGCCTGGCGAAGGCATTGGAGCCGAGCAGCGCGATGTCGCCTGGGATGTCGCAGGCACCGACGATCACGACACCGGCGATGACGCAGGCCGGGATGATCCTGGGCACCGCCGCCTACATGTCGCCGGAGCAGGCGCGCGGCAAGACGGTAGACAAGCGGACGGACATCTGGGCGTTCGGCTGCGTGCTCTATGAGGTGGTGACGGGACAGCGGGCGTTCCAGGGTGACGGCGTCTCCGACACGCTGGCGAAGGTCATCGAACGCGAGCCGGACTTCAGCGCGCTGCCGCCAAGCACGCCTCCGGCGCTGCGGAAGGTGCTCGTGCGCTGTTTGGAGAAGCCCCTCAAGAGGCGCTTGCGTGACATCGGTGATGCTCTGGTTGAACTCGACGACGCGGCTCAGCCTGCCGTCGTCGGATCGCCTGCGGCCGTGCCGGTTACACGTCAGTTACCGTTCTGGCGACCGGCGATGCCGCTCGTGGCGACATTGGTCGTGGGCGCGGCGGTGGCGACGATCGCGGTCTGGATGTTGATGCGTCCTGACCCACCAACTGTCACGCGGTTCCAGGTGACGTTAGCCGCCGATGAAGCCTTTTCCAATCTGACCGGGCGTGTCGTGGCCATCTCGCCGGACAGTACCCAGGTTGTCTATTCGGCCGATGGGGCATTGTCGCTCCGTTCGCTGGACCGACTGCAGGCCACGCCGATTCCAGGCACCGAAGGCGCAACGAGTTCGTTTTTCTCTTCCGACGGCCAGTGGGTCGGGTTCTGGGCGGAGGGCCAGCTCAAGCGGGTGTCTGTGAGCGGCGGGACGCCCTTGACGATAGGCGATGTGAACAACCTCATCGGTGTCAGCTGGGGCTCCGACGACATGATCCTCTACGGCCAGGGTGCCCAGGGGATCTGGCGCGTGCCGGGCACTGGGGGCACCCCCGAACAGGTGATTCCCGTCGAGGACGGGGAGGAGGCACACGGCCCACAACTGCTGCCCGGTGGCGAGTGGGTGCTCTTTACGTTTCGACCGGCCGGTGTGGCGTGGGACCAGTCGCAAATTGTCGTACAGTCGATTACGACCGGCGAACGGACCATGCTGATCGACGGCGGGCGTGACGCCCGGTATCTCTCCACCGGGCATCTGGTCTACGGGCTGAACAACGTGTTGCTGGCGGTGCCCTTCGATGTGGCGACGCGTCAGGTCACGGGTGGACCGGTGCCGCTCGTCGCGGATGTCCAGAATGCCGGTGGAGGCGTGAGTGGCGCGGTGCAGTTTAGCGTGTCCAGTACCGGGTCGCTGGTCTATGTCACAACAGAAGGGCTAGCGAACTTGACTGGCGTGGGCCTCTTAACCGCGTCGCGCACGCTGGCCTGGGTGGATCGGCAGGGGCGAGAGGAACAACTGGGCGCTCCCGTGCGTGCCTACTCGTATCCGCGTCTCTCACCGGATGGCACGCAGGTGGCGGTGGACATCCGGGACGAGGAACTGGACATCTGGGTGTGGAATATCGTCCGCGAAACGCTGACCCGTCTGACCTTCGACCCCGGGTTCGAGCGGTTCCCCACGTGGTCGCCCGACGGCCGACGAATCGCCTTCTCGTCGCAGCGTGAAGGGACTGAGGGGGACCTCTTCTGGCAGGCCGCCGACGGCACCGGCCCCGTCGAGCGACTGGCACGAAGTGAACGCCAGGTCTTCCCCACGTCCTTCTCGCCAGACGCGACACGGATCGTCGCGCTGGATGCGGAAGAGTCTGGAGGACGTGTGACGAGCGGCCTCCAGCCACTCCTGCAGACCACGTTTGGAGAGCTGAACGGGGAAATCTCACCCGATGGGGAGTGGATCGCCTACCAGTCGAACGAGTCGGGACAGTACGAGGTCTACGTGCGACCGTTTCCGGGCGTGGACGGCGGACGCTGGCAAGTGTCTACCGACGGCGGCACGCAGCCGTTGTGGGCCCGCAGTGGGCGCGAGCTGTTCTACCGCAGTGGAGCGGCAATGATGGCGGTGGCGGTGGAGACGAGTCCGAGTTTTGCGCCGGGGAGCGCAGAGTTACTCTTCCAAGCCCGAGACGCTCTGAGCCTTGGCGGTCGCGCGTACGACGTCTCACCCGACGGCGAGCGGTTCTTGATACTCAAGGAAGACGCGAGTCCCCAAGACACGCCAACGGAGCCCTATTTCATCGTCGTCCAGAACTGGTTCGAGGAACTGCGGCGGCTGGTGCCGACGAACTGAGCCACGCGCGTCCGTTTCGGGCTCTCTCGCGATGATAGGTCCTCAGTAGTCGCGTAGTGCTTAGTAATCGGCCCGAGGGCACCCACCCGACGGGTGCCGATTGGGGTTTTGTTCCAGGTTCTAGCGACAAACTCAGGAGGCGAGCCGCACCGCGCCCGAGAAGTTAGACCCGACCGCGATGACCGCGTTACGCAAGGTATCGAATCCCCGTGGGGACGCCAGCTGCGGAGTGCGTTCTCCGTAAACCTTCGAGGTTGACGCAGGCTGTTGCGGGCGTCGCCCTGGCCGCGCTTTCCAACATGCCATCTGGCATATGCTACAGACGTCTCGGCGGCAGGAACGGAGAGGACACTTATGCATCGTGTATTCGCAGGCTGCGTGTCGATCGTGGGGCTCCTGGCGCTGTCCTCGCTCGCGTGCGCGCAGGAGTTAGTTATTGACTGGGAGGAGGTCAGGGTCTTCGTCTTCGTTGACGACGCCGCGACCGGTATCGCGCGGCAGGCAGGCGAGGTCTTGGAGCGCAATTCGGACTATTCGTTGGTCGTCGTCGGCGCCACGGCGGGGTCGGTGCAGCAGCGTCTGGAGTCCGAGCCGGCCGACGTGATATTCATGGCGGCGCCGGCCATCGACGCGCTGGAGGAGGCCGCCAGATTTGTGCCGGGAACCCGGGTCGACGTGGCGCGCGCTGCCGACCAGTCTGCGAGCTATTCCGCAGCCATGATGGCGACGGTGGAAAACTCCGAGGGGGCGCGGGCCTTCCTGCGCACGCTCGTCGGCGAGGAGGGCCGTGCGGCCGTGACGTCGGCCGGGCTCGAGCCCATCGGCGCCCCCTGAGGAGGGCTCGGCGCAGCTCGTCCGGTCTTGTCCCAGTACGCGATGTGAGTGGACAACGAGCCGCACCGCCGCCCGGGAAGTCGAGCGCGACGCAGGTGCGGCGGCTGGTGCCGACGAACTGACCGGCGTGCCCGTATTCGGCACATTAGTCCTGACTAGTCGCGTCTTGCTTATCCGGTTGTTTCAGCTAGCCCCTATATGTTGCGCCCACCTGGGGGCGCACGTCCTGCGCGCCGCGAATCCGTCGGTAGGGCGTGGGCGCGCGGCCGGCCCCCAGGCCCAGTAGGGTCTGAAAGGCGGCCATCGGTTGCCGCCGCCGATTGTGCCGAAACACGAACTCGTCGAGGTAGACCTGCAGTTGCGCCTTGCTGACGCCGTGGTGCGTGCCGATCAACCACTGCTGGAGGTTGCCGATGGCGCGGTCAGCCAAGGGCGCCGCGGAGGGCACCCCCCGGTGCAGGGCGCTCCGGATCGGTTGCGTGCGGGCGACGTGCCTGACGTCGGCGGCCTGGAGACCGTCGAAACTCTTCAGGCCGTCGCTATAGACCGTTGCCCCCGGCGCGACATGTTGCATGACGAACGCGAGCATCGTCGTTTGTTTGAAGTCCGGGATCACGGACATGCGGACCCGACCCGACCGATCACCGCGTCGTTCCACCGCCACCAGCACAATCGCGGCTTTCCGCCCTTTGAGTTGGCGACTGCCGCGCAGGCCGGCCTGTGGCGCGCCCACCCAGGTGTCATCGATCTCCACGTCGCCGTGCAAGGGCTCCCGCCCCACGTTCACCATCGCGCGCCGCAGTTTGTGCAACAGCAGCCACGCCGTTTCGTACCGCCGCAGCCCCATCTGCCGCTGGAGCAGGAGGGCCGAGATGCCCCGCTTGTCGGTGACTGTCAAATAGGCCGCCCAGAACCACACGGCGAGGGGCGTCTTCGTGTTGTGGAGAATCGTCCCGGCGGTCAGCGATACCTGATACCGACACGCCGCACATTGCCAGCGCCGCTGCTCGACCAGTCGATAGCCGCGCGCATGCCCGCACCGGGGACACGCAAAACCGTCCGGCCAGCGACACGCCGCCAAGTAGTCCTGACAAGCCTCTTCGGTGGCGAATTGGCGTTGAAACTCGCGGATATTCTTCGGAAATGACGGGTGCGCCACGCCCGTACACTATCGGTGGTGGCTTGCTGAAACAACCGGATAAGCAAGAGTCGCGTAGTGTTTATCTATTCGCCAGGGGGGCTTTCAGGGAGGCCGGAACCAAGATTCCTAAACACTAGGCCGTTACAGAGGACCTATCACGCCCGCAGCTCCTCTAGCCCGCATTATTCACGAGTGACTGAGTTGCTCGTCGTGCAGGCGTTTTCGAGTGTGATGACGCAGATGGACGCTGGCGTCATGACGATTGAGGCGATGAGACGGCCGGTCGGTTGAGGCCACGGGGCCGGGGACCGGATCGGCGTGGTCGGGGGCGACACCTCCGGCGCGAGGACCGCGTGGTGGCGATGGCAGGAACGGGTTACGCGGGGGCGGCGCCGAGCGCGCGGGCGAGACGCGCCCACGAGACGGCGTCGGGATGGGATCGCGGGAAATGCAGGACGATCCGGCGGACCGACCGCACGACCTGCACCCCGATCGTGATCAGCGCCTGCCGCAGCCGAGGGACTTGCGCCCCGCGGAGCGCGGTCCGGTCCGCATGGAGTTGCAGTTCTTGGAAGAGGACGAACGCGGCCGCCGTCAAGGTGACGCGCAACTGATTGGCCCAGAAGCGCGTACAGCTGGTGCGCCCGAAGGCGAGGGCGTGTTTCAGTTCCTTGAAGCGATTCTCACTGTCGCCGCGGGCGCAATACACGTGGGTGTAGATCCACTCCGGCGTTTGGCGCAGATTCGTGATGACGAAACGCGGGTTATCGCGCGGCACTCGTCCGTGGTGCCACACCACTTCGGCTTTGATAATGGTGCGCCGGGGCACCGCCCAGGTGCCCGCCTGATACGCCGCCTCCGCATAGGCAGTCGCGGTCTCTTGGGTCGTGGCGACGACCGCCCGGAGCGGCGCGACCGCCGGCTCGGCGTGCCGCGTGAGGACCGCGTTGTTCCCCATGGCGACGACATACTCGACCCCGGCCGCCTCCAGGTGGTCAAAAATCTCCGGCGTAGCGAAGCCCCCATCCAGCCGCACGCGGAGCCGGGCACGGGGAAAGGCGCGCCAGAGTTTCGGGAGCAGCCGCTTCAGCAGCCCCACCGCGCCAGCCGTCCCCGCCGCGTTGCCCGGGCGGAGGATCGCGGCGACGAGGTACTGCCGTGCCTCATCGTCAAAGGTCAGGCTCGCCACGAGTGGCAAGTAGCACCAGTGATCATAGAAGCCATTGAAGAAGGTGAGTTGCTGCGCGCCGTGGGTCTCGTCTTCGGTGACATCGAGGTCGATCGTGATCAGGCGAGCGCCCCGTCGCCGGCGGCGATGGCGGGCCAGCACCCGGTCGGCGAGCGCGTCGCTCATGGCGCGCAGCATCCGCGGGGCCGCCGTGCGCTCGAACCGCGAGATCGTCGGCTGCGACGCCAAGCGGCCGCCCTCGATCGGGTCGCGCCCCAGCAACAGTTTGTGGATCGGATCGTCGGCGAGTCGGTCAGCGTCATTGCCATCGGGATGGCCACACGCGATCGCGAAGACACGTTGCGCGATCAGATCGCTCACCCCGTGCATCACGCGCGCCGACGCGCGCGCGTCGGGGACCGTCGCCGTGAGGGCGGCCAGCAGGCCGAGCCGTTGATCGGCGGCTTTAAGCAGCACCGCGCCGCCGTCCGAACTCGCGTGAGGCTGATCGAACGTCGCCATCACGGGTCGGTCGAGCAGATCAGGAAACAGAACAGTCTGTGTTATCGTTTCGTCGTTCAAACCAAGCGCCTCCGTCGTGGAAAAGGTCCATCAGCACGGCCTTTGTACCACGGGGAGGCGTTTGTGTTTCTACGCGATCGCGATCGTTGATGAATTATTCAGGCTAGCCCTTATACTCCAACAGTTTGGCCCTCACTCCAGGCACCCGCCTCGGCCCGTATGAGATCGTCTCCGCCCTCGGGGCTGGGGGCATGGGTGAGGTGTACAAAGCCCGCGACACCCGCCTCGACCGCACAGTCGCCATCAAAGTGCTACCTGAGCATGTCGCCAGCGATCCTGCGCTGAAGCAGCGGTTCGAGCGGGAAGCCAAGACCATCTCCAGCCTGAACCACCCGCATATCTGCACGCTGTACGACGTCGGCCGCGAGGGTGCCACCGACTTCCTCGTCATGGAGCACCTGGAAGGCGAGACGCTGGCCCAGCGGTTGACCAAAGGGGCCTTGTCGCTCGACCAGGCACTCCAGACTGCCATTCAGATCGCCGACGCGCTGGACAAGGCCCACCGCCAGGGGATCGTCCATCGGGATCTCAAGCCTGGCAATATCATGCTGACCAAGACGGGCGCGAAGCTGCTCGACTTCGGGCTGGCGAAGCTGCGGCCGACCAGTGCGGCTGGGACTGTGGGTCTCAGCGAGGCACCCACCATCAGCTCACCACTCACCGGTGCAGGCACCATCATTGGCACCTTGTCGTACATGGCCCCTGAGCAACTGCAAGGCCAGGAGGCGGATGCCAGGACCGACATCTTTGCGTTCGGGGCGGTGGTCTACGAGATGGTCACGGGCAAGAAGGCGTTTGAGGGGAAGAGTCAGGCGAGTCTGATCAGCGCGATCATGTCGAGCGAGCCGCCACGAATTTCCGATCTCCAGCCCGTATCGCCGCCTACGCTGGACTACGCTGTCACGGTCTGTCTTGGCAAAGACCCGGATGACCGGTGGCAGACGGCGCGGGATCTGCTGAGAGAGCTGAGGCGCGTCGCTGCCGGTGAGGCGGGCGTGTCGCCGACGGTGCCGTCCAGTGCCATCCCTCGGCCTGCCGCGTGGCGCCGCGCGGTGCCGTGGGCGGTCGCGGCCGTGCTCGGCATCGCGCTCGTTACTGCGCTGCTTGACTCACCGGTGGCCCCGGAGACCAGCGGCGATGTGGCGGTCGCCCGAACGATGATCCTCCTTCCGGCGGACGAACACCTGGTCCTGAACGGCGATTCGTATCCCCTCGCCGTGTCACCAGACGGAGCCCGTGTCGTCTACGCAGCCGAACGCGTCGGACAGATTCAGCTCTATCTCCGCAACCTCGACGAGCTGGAGGTGCGAGCCCTTCCCGGCACGACCGGTGCGAGGAATCCTTTCTTTTCCCCCGACGGGGCGTGGATAGGGTTCTTCGCGGCCGGCGCGCTCCAGAAGCTCGCGCTGGCCGGAGGGGCGCCGCTCCGCATCGCAGACATCGAGGGCGTCAGCAAAGGCGCCAGCTGGGGCCCGGACGACACTATCGTCTTCGCCACGCGTGGCTTCGGGCTCTTCCGGGTGCCCGCCGCCGGTGGCGTGCCCGAGCGCCTGCAGCCACCGGACACCGACCCATGGCAGCGCGGGCGGCCGCAGTTTCCGCAGATCCTTCCTGATCGAGAGACCGTCGTGTTCACCCTGGGCGGTTTCGCCGTTGCGACGGTCTCGCTGGGAACCGGCGCGTGGCGCATCCTAGCCACTCGAACCGATCTTCCGGCCGACCTCCAGGGAGTTGCCCCGGCTGTGTTGGGGGCTGGCTTCATCCTCCAGACGCGATACGTGCCGACTGGACACCTGCTGTATGGGCAGGCGTTCGGAGTTCGTGCGCTGCCATTCGATCTCGCGACCCTCTCGATCGGCGGCTCACCCATCTCCGTCCTCGAGTCGGTCTACGAAGGACCGAACGCGGGCGCGGTGTATTTCGCGACGTCGAACACGGGTGTGCTCTTATATGCTCCGGGGAATCGCCGGCATCATCTGGTCTGGGTGGAGCGGAACGGCGTGGCGACACCGCTCACACCCGACCGCCAGGCGTTTCGAGGCCCCACCCTGTCGCCGGATGGCGCACGCGTGGCCGTGGTCATCGACGCGGATCCAGACCCATCCGACATCTGGGTCTATGACGTGGAGCGCGGCACGAAGAGCCGCCTCACGACCGAGGACCACAATCTTGCACCGGTGTGGACGCCGGATGGACAGCGCATCACTTTCTACAGCGCGAGCAACGTCGCATGGCAGCCCGCCGATGCGAGCGGACCGAAGGAGTTCCTCTTGGACGGCCCTGTTCCGGCAGGCGCTCGTTACCCAACCTCATGGTCACCAGACGGGGGCGACCTGCTGTTGAACGTGGACGATCCCGCCACCCGAATGGATCTTTGGCTCCATCCGGTTAATGGCGGCGCCCCCCAACCTTTCTTGGTGAGCCCGTTCAGCGAACGGAGCGGGAAGATCTCACCAAACGGCCGCTGGCTCGCGTACGCGTCGGACGAATCTGGCCGTGACGAGGTCTACGTGGCTAGCTATCCTAACTTGCAAGGCAGGATAGTTGTGTCGACTGAAGGCGGGGCCTTCCCGTCTGGTCACGAGATGGACGAGAGCTGTTTTTTCGTCAGGGCAGCGCCGTGATGGCGGCCAGCGTCGAGACGACGCCAATGGTGAGGTTCGGTCGGCCCCGGATGCTCTTCACGGGGCGATACAGGGGTGCCGGCGGCGGTCTCGGCTTCGACGTGGCGCCGGACGGCCAACGCTTCGTGATGGTCCAGAGCGATGAGGCGTCGGCCTCGCGACGACTCGTCCTCGTCCAGAACTGGTTCGAGGAACTGCGACAGCGCGTGCCCGTGCCATAACGATGCCTCTGCAATCCGGCACCCGCCTCGGCCCGTATGAGATTGCTGCCCAGATCGGCGAGGGCGGGATGGGGGAGGTGTATCGGGCGACGGATACCAACCTGAAGCGGTCGGTCGCCATCAAGGTGTTGCCGGAGTCGTTGGCGGCTGATGCTGAGCGGCTGGCCCGCTTTCAACGTGAGGCGGAAGTCCTCGCTTCACTCAACCATCCGAATATCGCGCAGATTCACGGCCTCGAAAAGAGCGCGGGCACCATCGCGCTGGTGATGGAACTGGTCGAGGGGCCGACGCTGGAAAACCGCATCACGCAGGGGGCGATCCCGGTTGACGAGGCGCTGCCCATTGCCAAGCAGATCGCCGAGGCGCTCGAAGCCGCACACGAGCAAGGCATCATCCACCGCGATTTGAAGCCCGCCAACGTCAAGCTGCGGCCCGATGGGGTGGTGAAGGTGCTGGACTTCGGGTTAGCGAAGGCGCTGGAGCCGAGGAGTGCGATGTCGCCGGGCATGTCGCAGGCCCCGACGATCACGACACCGGCCATGACCCAGGCCGGGATGATCCTGGGGACCGCGGCCTACATGAGTCCCGAGCAAGCCAAGGGCAAGCCCGTAGACAAGCGGGCGGATGTCTGGGCCTTTGGTGCCGTGCTCTACGAGATGCTCACGGGACAACGGGCGTTTGCGGGGAGCGACGTATCCGAGGTGCTGGCGTCTGTGCTCGCCAGAGAACCGGACTGGACACTGTTGCCGGTTGGCATGTCCCCCGTGCTCGGCAGCTACATCCGACGGTGCCTGCGCAAGGACTCGAAGCAGCGTATTCACGACATCGCAGATGTCCGCCTCGCGCTGGAGGGCGCGTTCGAGACGACCGAGACTCGCTTGGCGGAGTCCGGAGCTATCGCAATGCCCGTGTGGCGAAAGGCCCTCCCTTTTGCCGCAGTGACGGCCGTCCTAGCGGTTCTTGTCAGTGGCCTTGTGGGCTGGAGCCTGTGGCCCTCCCTTGAACCGAACCTGGTCACTCGCTTCGCATACGTCCTTCCCGCCGGCGAGTCGTTCAGAGAAACGGCCGGTCGCGGCGTCATCGCTATCTCCCCCGGCGGCCGTTACGTTGCCTACACCTCGATCTTCGGCCTCCATGTGCGCCCGATGGGTGAACTGGAGGGGTAGCTGCTTCCTAGTAATCAGGGCGTCCTAGGCAGACCGTTCTTCTCCCCCGACGGCGAGTGGGTGGGATATTGGAACGCTGCTGATAGCGAGCTGAGGCGCTTCCCGACGGGGGGCGGAGCGCACAGTGTCATTGCCACGCTGGGCGACCTTCCACAGGGCGTCAACTGGGGCCGGGACGACTCGATTCTCATCGGCACGATCGAGGGCATCCTGCGAGTTTCGGCCAACGGCGGCACTCCGGAACTCGTGATCCCAGCCCAGCCGGGGGAAGAGATATGGGGCCCGCAGCTACTACCCGACGGTGAGTCGGTCCTGTACAGCGCGCGCCAACTCACCACGCCCTGGGATCAAGGCCAGGTGATGGTGCAATCGCTCCGCTCAGGCGAGCGGACGGCGGTGTGGCAAGGCGGGACTGACGCTCGCTATGTGTCGACCGGCCATCTCCTCTATGCCCAGGGTGACGCGTTGTACGCGGCGGCGTTTGACCCTGACCGACTGGAAGTGCGAGGAACCCCAGTTCCGTTCGTGCAAGGCGTCAGACGGGAGGCGGCCAACACGCCGACCGCCCACTATGCGGTCTCCGCCACCGGGACGTTCGTGTATGTGCAAGGCTCGGCTGAGAACTCACGAATATTGGCGTTGGTCGAACGCACCGGCACAGTCCATCCGCTCGATCTACCGCCCGGCCGGTACGTGCACCCCAGGCTGTCACCGGACGGCACTCAACTGACCGTCGGAACGGAGGACGATGGCGAGATATGGGTCTACGATCTCGGCCCACAGGGGACCCTGCGGCGCCTGACGTTCGGTGGTGGCAACTACTTCCCGATCTGGACACTCGACGGGCGATACATCACGTTTCAGTCGAACCGCGACGGCGACTTCGCCATCTACCGCCAGCTTGCCGATGGTAGCGGTGGTGCGGAACGGCTCACCCGCGTGGAGGACGGGGCCTCCAGCCACGAACCTGAGTCGTGGAGCCCGGACGGCACGCTGTCCCTCGACGTGTTCGGTGCCGGCGCCCAAGGCGTGTGGACGCTGCCGGCGGGAGGCGACGGCGCGCCCGTGGTTTTCGTTGACGAACCCGTAATCGTGGAGAAGCACTCGGCCTTCTCGCCAGACGGTCGGTGGCTTGCGTACATGAGCACCACGGAAGGGCTTCCTGAGGAGTTCGTACAACCGTTCCCATCGACGGGCGCGCTATATCAGCTTTCGACGGGCCAGGGTCGTACCCCAGTGTGGTCACGCGATGGCATGGAGCTCTTCTTTCACGACTCGCTCAGCAACCAGTTGATGGTGATCAGCGTGAGCAGCGCACCCGGTTTCGCGTTCGGTGCACCGATGGCGTTGCCAATCGAGGACACGATCCATCCCTTGACTCAAAGAAACTTTGACGTGACGCCAGACGGCGAGCAATTCCTGGTCGTGCTGCCCGCCTCTACCGATGGCGGGGCGCCAGACTCGATCACCGTTGTCCTCAACTGGTTCGAGGAACTGCGGCGGCTAGGAGTCAAGCCCATTCCTAGTTGAAACTCTCCGCGACTCCTGATTGCTTACGCGGCTTTGGTCTTCGATGTCGTCGTGTCGATCTTCAACTCTCGCTTCAATGCGTCACGAAGCCTGGGCAGGTGCCGGTAGCCCATCACCTTGCGTAGACGCGGCTCGATGTCCAGGAGCGCCGTGGCGAGCCAGCGCTGGCGTTGACTTGAGTTCTGCCAGTGATCGACCTTCGCACAGCGCTCCTCAATGAGCGCGTTGATGGACTCGAGGCCGTTCGTCGTCTTCAGCGACCGGCCCAGCACGCCATACACGCCGAGGCGATGCAACGTCAGGGTCTCGTCCAGGCCTTCCGCCAGACTGCCGGCCGCCGATTGGTTCCGATCCTCCAGCTCATGCTGGAGCGACTGGAGGGCGGCGAGGGTCTCGTCGTACTCCGGACGGTTGTAGGCGCGCTGGAGACGCTGCCGCCACACCGGCTGCTCACGCTTGGCCAGGTAACTCACCACGTTCTCGCGCTTGTGCCCTTGACACCGTTGCACCAGGGCGCGGTGGCGGAAGGCCTTCCGCACGGCCGCCCGGAGCCCCTTGCCGCCATCGACGATCACCAGAAGCCCCTGGGAAACATCGAGGCCCCGCTCGACCAAGGACCGGAGGAACGGGGTCAACACCTGCTCGTTCTCGGTGTCCGTCTCGACAAAGCCCAGGAACCGTTTGTCCCCCGTCATCGTGATGCCCAGCGCGACGACCATCGTCGCCTCGGCGAACGTCTTGCCGTCCAGCACGAGGGCCACAACGTCCTCCCCGGAGAGGTCCCGCTCCTGGAGTTCGCGGAGTTTCGTCGCGCTGGCCTGAATGAACGCGCGGGACACCGTCGACCCCGACAGGCCGATCGCCCCGGGAATCGCCTCGGCGGCCGCCGCGTAGTTGCGGCACGAGATCCCATACAGCACGCGCCTCAACAACAGGTCGTTGACTGCGCGATCGCCATGCAGCGCTTCGTACGACCGCAGGGGAATCTCGCGCTCCGTGACATGGCGAATCCGGGGCACGCGAATCGGCACGCGCTGGCCGGCCAACCCGACCGTCCCGGGGTGGCTCCCATGACGGCGCCCGCCGACTGACGGGTCTTTGCGGGCGTCGCGTTCGCCAGCCAGCGCGGGCACTTCCTCGTCGAGCCATTCCTCGATGTGCAGCAACCCCAGCGGAATCAAGGACCGGATCAATTCCACCTTGGCATCGACCTCCAGCTCCGCGTACCCCTCTCGGTCGATGACGTCGACCGCGCCCAACGTGCGACCTTTCTTGCGCTTCCTGACCGATCGTAGGACACGGCTCATCTCGGCTCCTTTCTCTCGTGGCGTGATGTTCGTCTCGCAACGTCATCAAACCACAGGGTTTGGAGCCGCTTCAATTTCCAACTAAGTTTCGCTCACACTCGCGGCTAGTGCCGACGGAGTGAGCGACGCGCTTCCGTTTCGGGCTCGCGCGTAGGATAGGTCCTCAGTAGTCGTGCCGATTCAACCGGTCGATGCAACGGTTTCCGCAAGTACTTCTGCCGGGGTCCGATAGTCGAGCGTCTTCCGCGGTCGGGTGTTGAGCTCGCGTGCGATCGCATCAAGCTGGACTTGTGTATAGCCCGAGAGGGGTGTCCCCTTCGGAAAGTATTGTCGCAGCAGGCCGTTGGTATTCTCGTTGGTCCCCCGTTGCCACGGACTATACGGATCACAGAAATAGACCTGCACGCCTGTCGCGATCGAGAACGCGTGATGGGCCGCAAGTTCCAAGCCGCGATCCCACATGAGCGTGGCCATGAGGCCCTCGGGCAACCGCTGGACCTGCTGCGTGAGCGCCTGCACCACCGTCTGCGTCTCGCGCCCGGTGATCCGGACGAGGCACACGTAGCGCGAGCGCCGCTCGACCAGCGTCGCCACCGAGGACCGCCGCGCCCCCACTAACAGGTCCCCTTCCCAGTGACCCGGGACCGCGCGATCCTCCACCGTCGCCGGGCGCTCGCGAATCGAGACGGCGCCCACGATATAGCCCCCCGTCTGGGTCCCCCGCGTCCGCGGGCGCCGCACCGTGCGCCGACGCCGCAACTGCGCCTGCAACACCCGTTTGAGCACCCCGCGACTTTGTACGAACAGGCTGCGATAGATCGTTTCGTGCGAGACGCACATGCTCGGATCGTCAGCATACGCCCGGCGCAGCCAGCCGGCGATCTGCTGGGGCGACCACTTGTGCGCGAGCTGCGTCGCCACCACATCCCGGAGGGCGGGGTGCGTCGCCAACCGACACCGCTTGGGGCGCCGGCCGCGGGCCCACGCCTGGTCGTCGGCCATCGTGGCCCGATACCGGCGCCGCCCGCCGTGGCGCCGCACTTCCCGACTCACCGTCGAGGCGGCTCGGCCCACCCCGCGACTGATCTGCCGCAGGGACGCGCCGCAGGCCAGGCCCCGGGAAATCGCCTCGCGCTCGGTCAGCGTCAGCGCCTGCCGCGCCCGCTGGCGCCCCGGCGGCGGGATGCCCCCCGTCCGGACGACTTCATACCGCACTACCTTCCCCGCGCGGCTCAGCGCACGGCCGATGGCCTTCAACGTCTCGCCCCGCCGCCAGCGGCGCCACACCTCCGTCTTCTCGGCGGCCGTCAGCCGCGGCCCTCGTCGTCGCACCATGACACCTCCCATTTCGAGTGCATGTTGCATCGACCGGTTGAACGCACCCGCGTAGTGTTTATCTATCTGGGCCGGGCGGACCGGAGCCTGTGACGCGCGTCCCGCAAGCACCCGTCTGCGGGACGTCTCCCAGAGCTGACGAGCCCGCCCCGAAGTCCGCGGAAGTCGGATTGCCATCCCAACAAGATTGCGGGACGCCCTTGCCCGAGTTGATGGGGTGAAGCGGGTGGCGCACGGCGGGGCCGCCCCGCCCGCCGCGCAGGCGCCTCCCTCGTGACAGGTGCTTTTGGCGCCGAGGACGGGTGGGGCTGCCGGGCGACAGGACCCGCGATCAGATATCCTCGCTCAGCGTGTTACCATCCCGCCATCGAGCGACGGCGGCGTTCCAGGACGACATCGGAGGGGTGTATGAGGTTGTTTTTAGCGGCGCTCTTTCTGATGGGAGCGACGATTCCGGTCGGGGCCCAGTGGCTGGATCGTCCATGGCTCGGCATCCCGCGCACGGCCGACGGCGAACCGAACCTGACGGCGCCGGTACCACGTGGGCCCGATGGCAAGCCGGATTTGACCGGGGTGTGGAATGGGCCGCCTCCCGCCGCCCGTCCCGAGCGCGCCAACCTGCAGCCGTGGGTCAACGACCTCGTCCGTCAGCGTCAGCAGGAGTACTACAAGACGCGTCCCCACTACCAGTGTCTGCCGAGCGGGCCCGAGGCTGAGATGTTTCGGGGCTGGAAACGCTTCATTCAGACCCCGACCACCATTGCGATCCTGAACAACCGCCTCACGTATCGCGTGGTCCACATGGACGGCCGCGAGCTGGAAGCCGACCCCCCGCCAAGCTGGATGGGGTACTCGGTGGGGCGCTGGGACGGCGACACGCTGGTCGTCGACAGTGCCGGATTCAATGACAAGACGTGGGCGAGCCGCTACGGGGTCTCGCACACCGAGGCGCTGCGGGTCACGGAACGCTACCGGCGCCCCGACTTCGGCCACCTGCAGGTCGAGGTGACCTTCACCGATCCCGGCGCGTTCGTGGAGCCCTGGGGCTTTACCTCGAATATGACGCTGGCGGCCGATACCGACATGCTCGAGGCGATTTGCGAGCGCAGCAGCGAGGACTGGGCGGGCAGCCTCGCCGACGCCGCTAATCAGGGAGTATCGGTGCCACCCGACGTGCTGGCACGGTACGTCGGCGCCTACACCGGGATATACGGGCGAGCCGAGCGGACGTACGAAGTGTTTCTCTCCGACGGCCAATTGTTTGCCAGAATCCCCGGCGACGACGTCGAGGGAGGCCTCGCCGCCACCGGCCTCGACGCCGACGCGCGGCGGCTGCTCGTGCCGCTATCCCAGACGCTGTTCGAAGGCCTTGGACTCGCGTACGAGTTCATTGTCGACGACCAGGGTGTGGCGACGGCCCTCGTGGTGACTCACATATCGGGTCCCTACACCTTCTCACGCGACCGGTGACCCCGCTAAGGGCTTGTCAGACAATTACTGACTTTTGTGTTCTCGGAGCAGCGGGATGGATCGTGTAGTTCCAGTCGCCGTGAAAGCGATGCCGCTCGAGGCGCACCGTCGCCAGCTGCGCATCGGTGACGGTGATGCCACCCGGGTATGGGCCGCGGTCGAGTTCCGACCGAACGCGGAGTCCGGACCGACTGTGCGTCGAGCCAATGAGGCTCACGATCGTGGCCAAGTCGACGAGTGGGGTGCCGCGCCAATTCATCGCGATGTGCGAGAACACCCGATGCTCGATCTTGTTCCACTTGCTCGTACCCGGCGGAAAGTGACAGACCGTGATCACCAAGCCCGTCCGATTGGCCAGACGCGGCAGTTCCCACTTCCACAACCGGAGGCGCGCCCCGTTGCTCCCGCCTGCATCCGCCGTGATCAACAGCGACTGGGCTTGTCGATACGCCGGGCGACCCATGTGCTGCCACCAACGCTGGATCGACCGTACCGCGAAGCTCGCGGTGTCGTGATCGATCCCGACACGCACCCAGCCTTCGTTGCGATGCAGATCGTAGATGCCATACGGAATGGCCTTCCCGCCCGTGGTGGCGGTGGCCGGGATCACGAAGTCGTGGACCTGTACCCGCTGCGGCGTCTTCGCCGGGCGCCAGGTGCGGCCCGCGTTCTTGAACGCGCCGACCAGCTCCTTCTTCTTGGTGTCCACCGAAATCGTCGGCTGCTGTTGCCGTTGCGCGCGTCGCACGCGCCGGGCGATGTACCGAAACTGCGCGTCCCGATCGACATGCTGGCGGCCCTCACGAGTCTTGGCGTTGCCCTGCAGGCTGTAGCCCAGTCCGTGCAACAACTCGGCGACCACCGTGTGGCTGACGCGGTGGCCCAGACCGTCGAGCGCCACCGCCAACGTCCGTGCGCTCTGGCACGTCCACCGCAGCGGCGAGTCGGGATCGCCGGGGGCGGTCGGCTCAACCAACGCATCCAAATCGCGCAGCAGCGTCGCGTCGAGATCGATCGCGCGCTTGCGGCCGCCGCCCGCCCTTCGCGTCCGCCCGCCCGCGAGCGGCTCGTCCGCCGTCAATTCACGCAAACCGCGCTGGATGGTCGATGTCGCGATACCCGTGGCTCGGGCGACCAGCGCCGTGCCGCCATAACCGATCGCCTGGGCCTCAGTCGCCGCCCACACCCGGCGCGATCGCTCCGTGAGCACGGGCGCCAGCGCTGCATGCTTTGCCCGCAGGGTGGCCACCTCCACGGGCGCAGCGTACTACTCGCCGATCAACAGTACAAGCAGTTATTTCCTTACAGGCTCTTACCGAACAGGGATGGAGCGGCGAGCTGTCGATTCCGTTCAAGGTGCTCCGGTTCACGCCGGATGACGAACAGACCTGGGGCCTCAATTTCGAGCGGGTGATCAAACGGAAGAACGAATTGGTCTACTGGTCGGGCTGGGATCGTAACTACCTGTTCACCGACGTCTCGCAGGCGGGACACCTGAGTGGGTTGACGGGAATCCGCCAGGCCGAACGCATTCGTTTCCGACCCTATGTGGTGGCGGGTGCGGAGCGACTCGATGCCGTCTCGGTCCCGGTCGGCTCGGAGATGATTGGCGAAATCGGGATCGACGATGTGAAGTTTGCGGTGACCTCCAACCTGACGGCCGACGTGGCCGTGAACCCTGATTTCGCGCAGACCGAGGTCGACGATCAGCGGGTAAATCTGACGCGGTTCAGCCTGTTCTTTCCGGAGCGGCGGAGCTTTTTCATCGAGGGTGCCGACTCCCTGCGGATGCGCGTGAGCATGCTGCATTTCGGACCACCACCCTTGGAGCTGTTCTACAGCCGACGGATCGGGCTGTCCGATCGCGGGGAGCCGGCATCGATCGTGGCGGGAGGCAAGCTGACCGGGAAGGTCCGTGGGTTCGACCTGGGTGTGCTCAACGTGCAGACCGGCGACAGCGGTGATCAAGCTGGACAGAACTACGGCGCGGCCCGGGTTCGGAAGGAACTGTTCGGGCGTTCCTACGTGGGGGCGATCGTCACCAGCCGGGAGGGCGGCGGCGCCTCGAATCGCGTGGCGGCGGCAGACGCCCGCTTCGTCGTGAAGGAGCACCTGAACATCGGCGCGCTCGTCGGTCGCTCCTTCGATCCGGGTGTGGACGGCGAGCAATGGGTCGGGCATGTGGCTGCGGAGTGGCGATCGGATCTGATCGATGGGGGTGCGACCTATCTCGACATCCGGCCGAACTTCAATCCCGGCATCGGGTTCGTGCGTCGCCACGAACGGATGACGGGCGGACGCGTCTCCCTGAAGCCGCGTCCGGGCGCCGAGTGGATTCGCCAACTGGAGTTCACCCCGAGCCTCGTCTACTTTCAGGACGACGAGAATATCGTCCGATCCCGGCGGGCACTAGTTCAGTTCGGGACGCTGTTCGAGAGCGGCGAACGAGTCGACGTAAGCGTTCAGCGCCAACTTGAACGCTTGCCCAGACCGTTTCGAATCAGTCGTGACGTCACGCTACCGGTGGGACGGTACGACTGGAATCAAGGCGCCATCGCGTTCAGCACGTTCAACGGCCGTCCGCTGAGCGGCCAACTCGGCGTGTCGGTGGGGGATTTCTACAGCGGCACGAAGCGATCACTGGTAGTGCAGGGTGAATTCCGACCCAGCGAGAACCTGTCGTTCGCGCCGAGCTACCGATACAACGACGTGAACCTGCCGGAAGGAAACTTCGAGACCCACTTGGCCGGCCTTCGCGCGAATGTGTCGTTCACGACGGATCTGCTCACGTCGGCCTTTCTCCAATACAACAGCTCCGGCGAGCTGGCCGCCATCCAGGTTCGTCTCAACTACATCTTTCGAACGATCGACAATATTTTTGTCGTCTACAATGAGACGCGGTTCGTCGATGGGATCTTCCGTGAGGAGTCGAACAGGTCGTTCGTGGTGAAGACGACGTATTCGCTGCACCGATAACTCGAAGCGAGCGTCGGCGCGTGAACGTTACGCGTTATTGACCTCGTGCGCCGCGCGGCTGCCGGATTCGATGGCGCCATTGATCCAGGCGAACCAGGTGGATGTATGCTCGCCGGCGAAGTGAATGTGCCCCTCTGGCCGGCGAGCCTCGGAATGGAATGCCGTCACCTGGCCTACATCCATGAGTCGCGTCGCGCCGCCGGCCCATTGATCGTTGTCCCAACAGTGGGAGCTTGTGTGCTCTACCTGGCTCCGTAGACCTGGGAACACTCGCTCGACCTGCTCAATCGCATAACGAATCCGCTCGTCCTCCGACATCCTCGACGCCAGTTCGGACGAGGAACCTTGGAGATAGAGCTGCAGCAGCCCCCTCGACCCCGGGCGATCGTGAGCGCTGGCCCAAATCTCCCCAGGGATATCGGTCATGGCGAAGCCGTTCAACCCTTCGCCCAACCAGTACCGTTCTTTCACCTGAAACGTCACTCGAGACAAGGACCCGTACACCATTTCACGTATCACGCGCGCTTTCTGCGGTGAAAGCCCCGGCGCAATCTCGACGCGCCGAAGCACAGGAAACGGGATGGTGCAGATCAACTTGTCCGCGGTCACCCGGCGGTTCGCGCCGTTCTGTGAGTAGATTGCAGCAATCCCCGTTTGTTCCTGTTCGATCCGCCGCACCGGCGCTCCGTAGACGATCTGGTCGGCAAGCCGGGTGGCGAACGCCTTGGGGAGCTGGTCGTTGCCGCCGACGATCTTTTGCAACCGTGTTGCGGAATGCCCGCTGCTGATGAGGGTAATCGCCTCCAACGCGGACGTGCGCGCGAACGGCTGGAATCCCAGCGCCTCGAACGTGTCGGCGGACATGCCCTGGCTTATCAGAAATTCCCTCACGGTCATCTGATCGGCGTGGGCCAGCGCGGCAGGCGGCCAGGTGGAGCGATTCTCGGCGAGACCGAGTGCCGTCCCGAACGCTTTTTCGAACAGCCCGTTGACGCCCAGGGCCAGTTCGTCCGGCGTCAGGTTCAGTCGAAACTGCCGAAGATCCGGCGCCACGCCGGGATCCGCCTCGCCGCGAACATTCCGCAGGAAGGTCACCGACCGTCCAGTCGTCGGGTAGAAGGGCGCGAGCGGCAACCCGAACAACTTCACGTACTTCATCGTCCACTCGTGGTTCTCGGGAATGCGAGCGGCACCCAATTCGGCGTACAGTCCATCTGCGAGAGGATCCCGCAGCGTGCGGACGCGACCGCCCGGACGTCCCTGCGTCTCCAGCACCGTGACCTGGTGGCCAGCCTGCGTGAGTTCATAGGCGGCCGTCAGCCCCGCCAAGCCTGCCCCGACGATGACGACCCGCTTCGCAGATCCCGAACGAACGAGCTCCTGCGCAAGGCTCGATAGAGGTGCCGAATAGAAGGAAGCAGTGGCAAGAGCCCCAAGCTTCAGGAACTCCCGGCGGCTGCTCTGATGATGCATGGACACAGTATGGTGGATTGCCCGGTCTCGGTCCTTGCCCATGGAGTATGGTGTTGGCCGACCGCCACCGTCAAGGAGATCGGAGCCCGTCTGAGCGAGCTGCGCTTCTCTTCGGGACTCGTTCGCCTACAGCGTCAGAGAGTCCGCGAGCGTAGTCCAATACTCGCCGAGCTGGGCCCACAGCGCCGTCAGGTCGACCCCAGCCGTGGTCGCCGCGACTCCGACCGCTGCCAGCACGACCAGTCCTCGCCAACCCAGCGCTAGGCTGAGCGCAACACCTGCTGCCAGTCCCTGGAGAAACGTGGCCATGAATGTCCTCGTTGTCTTCTATGACGGTCTGCCGGGGGAATTGCTGACGGGGGAGTGGTGTGGTCTTGGCTCCGCTAGCGGAGGCTCTGTGGCTCGGGGGTCGTTTCTTCTCCCGACGCGGGACCTAGCGTCTCGTCGACGCCGACCACGGCAATAACCGGATTCATCCTGAAGGTGTTGGGATTGCCCGTAGGTCGAATCGACCGGTCTCCGTCGAAATCCAGCAGGATGGCCGTGGTGCCGCCTGCCGGCACGTTGAAGGGGCGGTTCAGCTTCACGACACCCGATGGCACGGTCACGGTCCCTCGCAGACCCAACGGTTCGTCGACGGTTCCTGTCGCCGCGCACGCATCCGCGAGGGTAGCCGGGTTGTCGAAGTAGATGGCCGCCCTGTCGATGGTCAGACGAATCTGCGTGTACTTTCCGGCTGGCAGCGTGCCGCCGCCGAGGAGATCTACCGGGCCTTCCAGCTGCTTCAGGTCGCACGTGATCGTGCCCCCTTCGAGCGGAAGCGCCTGCCAGCCGCCGCCAGTACGATGGACGCTGACCTCCGCGATCGTCACGAACACGGCCATCGCGTCGCCGAACGGAGTGTCCGTCATCATCACCGACAGAGTGCCGGTACTCACACCGAGCGCGGCGTCCTGCTGAAACGCTAAGGATGTTGGACTGACGGGGTTCCCTGTCGAGTCACTGCAACCGGCAGCACTAACCGCCAGCGGTATCAGCAGCAGCGCGAGCAAGAGACGTGAGGAGTCCCCCGGATGGGTCTGTGGCACACGGGCTGTCAGAGCAAAGTCCAAGCCATCGACGAGAACGGCTCTATTTCAGCGGCATTCTTGGCTGATCGGGGCGATCGGCGACCCGCAGGGGACTAAGTAGGTTTCAAGGTTGTTGTTCGAGCTACATTTCCGCAAGGCCCTGGCGAGCGTGGGACCCGGCGGGATCGAACAGGTTGGTGCCTGACGTGAGCGCGCCTTCCGCTACCGATCGGTCGGCGGGTTGCGCCTGATCAGTCCGTCCGCGTGACAGCGCCAGTCGAAGGGGCCGACCGTCGGTCCTCGATGAAAAGGAACGCGGCCAGGGCACTCAGGACGGCGAGCACCGCGGTGAAGAGCATCGTGTACCGGAAACCGCTGACGAACGACTCGGCAATCGCGCGCTCGACCGAGGCGCTCAGCTGGTCGTCGAGGCCGGCCGGCACGGCCGCAGCGGCGAGATGGATCCGCTCGGCGTCGAGGCTCGCGCGGGCCTCGACCGAGAGATCGAACGGTTCGACCCGGTCGGTGAGCTCCCGTCCGAACACCACGACGATCACCACACCGAGGACCGCGACCGACAGCAGCCCGGCCGTCCGAGAGATCGCGTTATTGATCCCCGAGGCGATGCCGGATCGCTCGACGGCAACCGAGCTCATCACGACCGTGGTGAGCGGGGCCACGCTGATGGCCATCCCCACGCCGAGCACCGCCATGGCCGGAAAGAACGTCGTCCAATAGCTGCCGCCGATACCGGGCACGGCGAGCAGGAAGTATCCGCACGCCGCCACGAGCGGACCGACGACAAGCGGCGCGCGCGCCCCGTACCGCGGGATCAACCCGCCCGCCCATCGCGACAACACAAAGATGATGAGGATAAGCGGCAGCAGCGCCGCGCCGGCCGCGGTGGCGGAATAGCCCTGCACCTGGATCAGGTTGAACGGCACGAAGAACAGTGCGCCGCTGAGCGCGGCATAGAGGAGCAGCGTCACCAGGTTCGCCCCGGTGAACGTGCGCGACCGAAATAGCGCCGGCGGCATCATCGGGTGGGCGACACGAGACTCCACAACGACGAACACTCCGAGCATCGCGGCGCCGGCGGCCACCGTCGTGACGACGAGCGGGTGGCCCAGGCCGATGTTGGACGATTCGACGAGTCCGAAGACCAACGACCCGAGGCCGGCTGCCGCGAGCGCCGCGCCGAGCCAGTCGAGCGTGCCGTGGGCCTGGTTGCGGCTCTCCGGCACACGCAGTGCCAGTATCGCCAGCACCACGACCGCGATCGGGATGTTGATGTAGAAAACCCATCGCCAGGAGAGGTTGTCGACGAGCCACCCGCCGAGCACTGGACCGACCGCCGCGGTGATCGCGGTGAAGGCCGACCAGGTGCCGATGGCGCGGCCGCGCTGCGCGTCATCGAACGATGCCGAGATGATCGCCAGGCTTCCGGGCACGAGCAGCGCCCCAGCGAATCCCTGCGCAGCCCGGGCGGCGATGAGCTGCCCGGCGGTCCCGGCAACCCCGCACCACGCCGAGGCGAGTGCGAACAAGCCGACGCCGAGCCCGAAGATCCGGCGTCGGCCGAACCGGTCGCCGAGCGCGCCGCCGACCAGTATCAACGCCGCGAGCAGCAGCGCGTACGACTCGACGATCCACTGCACGTCGGACATGGTGGCGTCGAGCTCGGACTGAAGGATCGGCAGGATCACGCCGACCACGCTCCCATCGATGAACGCCATGCTCGACCCGAGGATCGTGGCGGCCAGCACCCATGGGCCAATGTCGCCGGTGCACGGGCGAATTGCCGCCTCGCTCCGAATCGAGGCTTCGTCGCAGGGAGGCTTGAGAATGTTGGACATCGCTCGTCGATGAGAAGAACGGGCGGCCAGGGAATCGCGGTCAAGCGGTCAGCGGGCTAGGAAGCATAGCATTGCACCTGCGCTGCACTTAGGAAGAATCGCCCGCTGGCTTTGGTGGTACTGCGGGTGTGCGGTCGAAATCGGCTATGATGCTCGTAGGTCCCCGGCCGAATAAAAGTCGTGCAGCGTCGCCTCACTGCCCTCGTGCTCACGCTGCTGTTCGCTGCCTCCGCCGCGAACGCGGCGCACCTGTGCGCCGGTTTCTCTGGTGCCGGGCCGCATGCCCGCTGCATGGGTCACGAGCACGAGGGTGGCACTACTCCCGAGCAGGCCATGGACTGCTGCGCGATGGCCGAGCAGTCCAGCGCCCGTGGTCCGGTTGAGGCTGTCGTCAGTCTGACGCCGCCTGGCGCATCTTGTGTCTGGGTGGTACCTGCGACGGAAGACCCAGCCCTGACGGTCACGCCTAGCGCCGGGGCGCTACTCGCGCACCGAGGGCTCCCGGCAGTGCCGATCTACCTGCAACATCTCTCCCTCCTGATCTGATCGCCGCGTCTTGGGCGTGGTGTCGGCGCCCGCACACAGGGCACCGGTATCTCTTCATTCACAGTTGACGTACCGACGTGGACGGGCGCTGCCTGTCCGCCGAGGGGGGAGTTGTCCATGCGTTCGCTTGCATTGGTCGCGCTGACGGGATTCGTCCTGGTGGCGGCTGCCGGCCCTGTCTGCGCACAGGAAGGTCCACCGCCGCTCACGATTCAGGCTGCCATCGATGAGGCGCTGCAGCGTAATCCCGAGTTGTTGGTGCTCAGGCAGGAGTTTGAGGCCGCGCGCGAACGGCCCCCGCAGGAACGGTTTCTCGCGCCGCCCACGTTCGAGGCGCAGATCTGGCAGTGGCCCATCAACACGCTGAACCCTGCCGGGACGGGGATGTACATGGTCACGGTCGGGCAGGAGCTGCCGGGATTCGGCAAACGGGCGTTGCGCGAGACGTTGGCCGATGCCGGTGTCGCCGTCGCAGAGGCCGCTATCGCGGTGCAGGCGCGCGACATCCTCAACCATGTGAAGGAGGCCTACGCGGAGCTTTTTCTCGCGCGTAAGGCGATCGAGGTCCACCATGCGACCCATGATTTGCTGCGGCAGCTGGCCGAGGTGGCGCAGGCCAGGTACGCGGCGGGCGGCATCTCACAGCACGACGTGCTCACGGCGGTGCTCGAGTTGTCGCGCATCGAAGAGCACCTGATCGGCCTCGACGAACGCACCGGACTGGCCGAGGCCCAGCTCAACATGCTGCTCGACCGGCGACCCGACGCGCCCATTGGCCCGCTGGCGGAGCCGATCGAGCGGCGCCTGCTGCCCCCGGCCGAAATGCTGCATGCACTGGCCGTCGACCGCCAGCCGGACCTGGTGCGCGCCAGGCTGGAAGTGGACCGCGCGCGCGCGCACGTCGACGTCGTCAACAGCGAGTACGCACAGGACTTCTTCGTGCGGGGTGGCTACATGCTGATGCCGCGCGACCGGGACGGCTGGACGGTGACGGCCGGGCTGACGTGGCCGCGGGCACCGTGGTCCCGCGGGCGTCTGGACGCCCAGCGGGCCGAGGCCACGGCCGAGGTGTCAGCGGCGGAAGCGCGCATTCGTGCCATCGAGAACGGCGTCCGGCTGCAGGTCCAAAGTGCCTACGTACGCGTGCAGGCGGCCCAGCGGCGGGCCGCGCTACTGCGCACGACGGTGCTGCCGCAGGCCAATCAAGCCCTCGACGTGTCGCGCATCGCGTACCAGTCCGACCGTGCGGCGTTTCTCGCGATGATCGATACGCAGCGCGTACGGCTCGACGCGCAGCTCGCGTACTACGACGCGCTGAGCGATTTCGACCAGGCGCTGGCCCATCTCGAACGCGCGGTTGGCGCCGAACTCCCCCCGGCCGCGCTCCGCGTCGAACCGGCCGCAGCGGCTATTCCCGAAGCAGGTGTGCACCATGAGGTCAACTAACTCCCACGCGCGGCGGTGGCTCCTGGCCGTCGTGACGGTCGCCCTTGCCGTGGCCGCGGCGACCTATACACTGCGCGACCACCTGACGAGCGTGCCGTTCATCGGCACGCTGTGGCCCGTTACGGACGGATCGACGATGGCGACGCCCGCCGCGGGCGCGACCACCCCGTCGATGGACATGGCCGGGATGGACATGCCGGCGGAGGAGCCGCTGGCTGACCCGCGAGCCGAGATCAACCTCGATCTCCGCCGTCGCCAGCTAGTACCTTGCCGCAGTGGTTTTGATCGGTTGCAACGAGGGTAGTTCCTCTGCCGACAACAACAGCTTGATCGTCCGGGGTTGGCGTGGAACCCGACTGATCAGACCGCGCCGCTCAAGCTCGACGATCATGTGGTGGACGGCCGGGGGCGTGACCTGAAAGAACCGTTGGAAGTCCGCTTCGGCCGGTGGCGTTCGGTGAAGGAGCGTGTACGTGTAGAGGAAGGCTAGGTACTGGCCCTGCTTCTGGGTGAATCTCGGTGATGAACGGCTGGACACGGGATCGGGAAGGTGATCCAAGATGTCCATGCACATACGCTATCGCATCACGCTGACCTACGATGAACAGCAACAGCTTCAGGCGCTTGTGAGCGGCGGCCAGGGGGCGGTTCGCAAGATCAAGCGGGCGCAGATTCTCCTCGCCGCGGACGCCACATCCACCGACGAGATGATCGCGCTCAACGTTGGTGTCGGCACGTCGACCGTGTACCGGACCAAGCAACGCTTCGTCGAGGAAGGACTGGACCGAGCGCTCCGCGAAGTGCCCCGTCCCGGCGCGCCGCGCAAGCTCGGCGCCAGCGATGAAGCCCTCCTGGTCGCGGTCGCTTGCTCACATCCACCCTCCGGGCGTGCGCGATGGACACTGGATCTCCTGGCCCGCGAGATGGTGCGACTCACCTCGCACGAGGCCCTGTCGGGCGACACGGTGGGTCGCCGGCTTGCCGAGATGGCGCTGAAGCCGTGGCAGGAGAAGATGTGGTGCATTCCGATGGTCAACGCCGAGTACGTGGCGCGAATGGAAGACGTCCTCGATCTCTACGCCGAGCCGCCGGATCCGCGGCGACCGGTCGTCGGCTTCGATGAAACACCCCGGCAACTGATCGGCGAAGCGCGTGTCCCGATTCGGGCCAAGCCCGGGAAGCCCAGACGAGTCGACTACGAGTACGTGCGCAACGGCACGGCGAATGTCTTCATGTTCGTAGACGTGAATCGCCCCTGGCGACATGCCAAGGTCACCGACCAACGCACGTGCGTCGACTTCGCAGAGTGCATGCGCGATCTCGTCGATGAGCACTACCCGGAGGCCGAACGGATCCGTGTGGTGCTCGACAATCTTTCGGCACATTCAGCGGCAGCGCTCTACCACGCCTTCGATCCCGCCGAGGCACGACGGATTCTCCGTCGGCTCGAGTTTCACTTCACGCCGAAACACGCCAGCTGGCTCAACATGGTCGAGATCGAAATCGGCGTGATGGTCAAGCAGTGCCTCGATCGTCGGATCCCTGCCAAGGCGATCCTCATCAAGGAGATCGCGGCATGGGAGCAACGGCGCAATGACGAGAAGGCGCGCATCCACTGGATGTTTACAGTCGACCGTGCTCGCGAAAAGCTCGGCCGTGTGTATCCGCAACCCGCTGGTCGGGCCAAAGCCGCCGCGTGAACCGGTCAGATCCACTGCGGCGAGGTACTAGCCGGCGTGCGCACGGTACCGGTGGAACGCGCGGCCGCCGCGCGGACGCTGCGGACGGTCGGCATTGTCACCTACGACGAGACGCGCCTGGTGGACGTCAACCTGCAGATCGAAGGCTGGATCCGTGAGCTGCACGCCGACTTTACGGGCAAGTTCGTGCAGCAAGGCGATCCACTCTTTACGCTCTACAGCCCGGAGCTGCTGTCGACGGAGCAGGAATACGTGCTCGCGCTGGACACGCGCGATGCGCTACAGGGCTCCCAAGTGCCAGACGCGCGCGAGCATGCCGATCGGCTGGTCGCCTCGGCGCGGCGGCGTCTCGAGTTATGGGATTTGCCGGCGGACCACCTCGAGATGCTCGACACGACGGGCGACGCGCAGACGACGGTCACGTTCCGGTCGCCGTCGAGCGGCTACGCGATCGAGAAGACCGTAGTGCAGGGCGCGTATGTGGCGCCAGGCCAGACGCTGTACCGGATTGCCGATCTGTCGCGCGTGTGGGTGGACGCCGACGTCTACGAGCGCGAGACGTCCCTTGTGGCCGTGGGGCGCACAGCGACCGTAATGCTCGACGCGTATCCGGGCGAATGGTTCCCCGGCCGCGTGGTCTACGTGTATCCGTACGTCGATGTGACCACACGCGCCATGAAAGTGCGCCTCGAGTTACCGAACCCGGCCGGGCGGTTACGCCCAGGCATGTTCGCCAATGTCGAGCTAGAGGCGCCGCTTGGCATGAGCACGCTGGTGCCGGCCGACGCCGTCGTCGACTCTGGCCGACGGCAGCTCGTTTTCGTGGCCGAGGGCGATGGCTACTTCCTGCCGCGCGATGTGCGCGTGGGCCAACGCCTCGGCGAGCGCGTGCAGATTCTGGAAGGGCTGGAGGAAGGCGAGATGGTGGCGACGGGCGCCACGTTCTTCCTCGACTCTGAAAGCCAGCTGCGGGCATCGGCGCAGGCGTTTGCGCCAGGGGCGGCGGCGGTGTCGGCGGCCGCGGCCGGCGATCGTCTCGATATCGCCTTCCAGGCGTCACCGGACCCGCCAGCCGTCGGCGAGAACGTGTTCGAAGTGCTGGTGCGGGATCCCGACGGTCAGCTTGTCACTGATGCCGAGGTGTCGGTGACGTTCTTCATGGCCGCCATGCCCTCGATGAACATGCCAGCGATGCGCAGCATGGCGATGCTGCCGGAGATCGGCGAGGGCACCTATCGCGGTAACGGCGAAGTCGTCATGGCCGGCCGGTGGGACGTCACGGTGATCGTCACGCGGGATGGTCAGCGGCTGGGATCAGAACAGTTCACGGTGGTGGCTCGATGATTGCGCGCGTCATTGACTGGTGCACGGGAAACCGATTCCTGGTGTTCGTCGCTACGGCGGCCCTGACGGTCTGGGGCGTCCGGGCGATGACGACGACGCCGCTCGACGCGGTTCCCGACATCTCCGACGTCCAGGTGATCGTCTCGACCGAGTGGGCAGGGCGCAGCCCGGATCTCATCGAAGACCAGGTTACCTATCCACTGGTGTCGGCCCTGCTGTCGACGCCAAGGGTGCAGACCGTGCGTGGCGTCACCGACTTCGGGATCTCGTACGTCTACGTGATCTTCGAGGACGGCACCGACATCTACTGGGCCCGCAGCCGGGTCGTTGAGTATCTGCAGGGTATCCGTGGGCAGTTGCCTGAGGGGGTGAACCCCGTGATCGGCCCCGACGCGACTGGCGTCGGGTGGGTGTTCGAGTACGCGCTCGTCGACGACAGTGGTCAGCACACGCTGGCCGACCTGCGCGGCTTCCAGGACTGGTACCTGCGGTACTGGCTGGCCGCCGTGCCCGGCGTCGCCGAGGTGGCCAGTATCGGCGGCTTCGTCAAGCAGTACCAGGTCAACCTCGACCCCAACCGACTCGCAGCCTACGACCTGGCCGTGAAGGACGTAGTCACGGCCATCCAGGCGAGCAACGGCGATGTGGGGGGACGCCTCCTGGAGTTCGCCGGGCGCGAGTACATGGTGCGCAGCCGCGGCTATCTGCAGTCGGCGGAAGACATCGCGCGCGTGTCGCTGGGTGCCACGGCGGCCGGGACCCCTATTCGGGTGAGCGACGTCGCCGCGGTGCGCGTCGGCCCAGACATCCGCCGCGGCGTGGCCGAGCTGGACGGCGAGGGGGAGGTCGTCGGCGGCATCGTGGTGATGCGCTTCAACGAGAACGCCCTCGACGTGATCGCCCGCGTCAAGGCCAAGCTCGTCGAGGTGCAGGGGGCGCTTCCGGACGGTGTACGGATCGTCCCCACCTACGATCGGTCTGGGCTCATCGACCAGTCGATCGCCACGCTCCGGTCGGCGCTCATCGAGGAGGCCATCGTGGTCTCGCTCGTGATCGTGTTCTTCCTGTTCCACCTCCGGTCGGCGTTGATTCCCATCCTCACGCTGCCGATCGCCGTAGCGGTCGCGTTCATCCCCATGTCCTACCTCGGTGTGTCGGCCAACATCATGTCGCTCGGAGGCATTGCGCTGGCTATCGGGGTGCTCGTGGATGCTGCGATCGTGATGGTGGAGAACGCGTATCGACACGTCTCCGAACACGAGGAGGCCAGTCCGGTCAGTGGAACCGCCCGGGCAGCCATCATCATTGCCGCGGCCAAGCAGGTGGGGCGCCCAATCTTCTTCTCGCTGGCGATCATCATCGTGTCGTTCGTCCCGGTGTTCCTGCTCGAGGCGCAGGAGGGGCGTCTGTTTCGGCCACTGGCCTTTACGAAGACCTTCGTGATGATCGGGGCGTCGCTGCTCTCGATAACCCTGGTGCCGGTGCTGATGACGCTCTTCATTCGCGGCCGCCGACTACGCCCTGAGGCGAAGAATCCGGTCTCCCGGTTCTTCACGATGCTCTATGCGCCCGTGCTGCGGCTGGCGCTGCGGTGGCGGTGGGCGGCGCTGGTGGTCAACTTCGCGGTGGTACCGCTCACCTTCCCGTTGCTGACCAGCATCGGCACGGAGTTCATGCCGCCGCTCTACGAGGGGTCGATTCTCTACATGCCGACGGCACCGCCGGGGATGTCGATCGGCGAGGCCACCCGGCTACTGCAGGTGCAGGATCGGATTCTGCGGCAGTTTCCAGAGGTGACCCGGGTGTTCGGCACCGCCGGGCGCGCCACGACGCCGACGGACAACTCGCCCATGGGCATGATCAACACGACGGTGACGCTGAAGCCGCGAGATGAGTGGCGGCCGGGGATGACGTTTGCGGCGCTCCAAAGTGAGATGGACGCGGCGCTGCAGGTGCCTGGGTTTCCGAACACGTGGACCCAACCCATCCGGAACCGCCTCGACATGCTGCAGACGGGCATTCGGACGCCCGTGGGCATCAAGATCTTCGGGTCCGACCTGACCGAAATCCAACAGGTCGGCCTCCAGGTGGAGCGGATCCTGCAGCAAGTCGAAGGCACCCGTAGTGTGTTCGCGGAGCGCGTAGCCCAGGGCTACTTCACCGATATTCGCATCGACCGAGAGGCGATCGCGCGACACGGGCTGACGATCGAGGCCGTACAGGACGTCATCCAGTCGGCCATCGGCGGGCAGAACGTCACCCGGACGATCGAGGGACGGGAGCGGTATCCGGTCAACGTGCGATATCAGCGCGACTACCGCGAAGACCTCCCGGCGCTCGACCGTGTCTTGGTGAAGACCCCGCTTGGTCCGCACGTGCCACTCGGCCAGTTGGCCGCGATCACCCTGGCACCGGGGCCGGCGATGATTCGCGACGAAGACGGTCAGCTGGCGGGCTATGTGTACGTCGACACCGCGTCGAGTGACATCGGGGGCTACGTGGCGCGTGCGCGACAGGCCATCGATGAACAGGTGACACTACCGCCGGGATACTCACTGCTGGGGACCGGGCAGTACGAATTCCAGGTGCGCGCACGGGAACGACTGCAGGTGCTGATACCCATCGTGCTCTTCGTCATCTTCACGTTGCTGTACCTGACGTTCCGATCCGTTTCGGAGGCGACGATCGTGATGCTCTCGGTCGTCTATGCGATGACCGGCGGCGTCATCCTGCAGTGGTGGCTTGGCTACAATTTTTCCGTCGCCGTGTGGGTGGGCTATATCGCGCTGTACGGCGTGGCGGTGCAGACCGGTGTCGTGATGGTCGTGTACCTGCACGAAGCCCTCGATCGACGTCTGCGACAGGGCGGCACAGTGACGCCGCAGGACATCTGGGACGCGACCATCCAGGGCTCGGTCCTGCGCCTGAGGCCGAAACTCATGACCGTCAGCGTGGTCTTGGCAAGCCTGCTGCCCTTGATGTGGAGTACTGGAGTCGGCTCAGACATCATGAAGCCGATCGCGACGCCCGTTCTTGGCGGCATGGTGACGTCCACGATTCATGTGCTCGTCATCACGCCCGTGATCTTTTACATCATGAAGCTGCGGGCGCTGCGACGGGGTACGTTGGTCACATCAGGACTGGAGCAGTAGCGGACGGGGTGCTGTTACGCGTGCCGGTGAACACATTCCGCATGTGGGACAGCGGGGAGTTATGCCCGCTCAGTAAGCGCGACTACGGGATGTGTCCCGAGTCTTGTAGAAAAGCGTCGTGGCGGAAGGCTCCTGCCGACTGGGTGACGACTCTACCGCGTTACGCGGCCTGATACCACTGCTCCTGCCTCAGGAAGGCCGCGAGGTCCTGATGGCCATCGATCTTACGGAAGACGATCTGGCCCACGGCGACGAGGCCGAACAGCACGGTGAGCGCGGCGGCTTCCGTGCTGAAGGACGCCTGGGTCTTCGTTCGTCGGCGAAATTCACGATTGAGATTCTCTAACCTGAATAATTCATCAACGATCGCGATCGCGTAGAAACACAAACGCCTCCCCGTGGTACAAAGGCCGTGCTGATGGACCTTTTCCACGACGGAGGCGCTTGGTTTGAACGACGAAACGATAACACAGACTGTTCTGTTTCCTGATCTGCTCGACCGACCCGTGATGGCGACGTTCGATCAGCCTCACGCGAGTTCGGACGGCGGCGCGGTGCTGCTTAAAGCCGCCGATCAACGGCTCGGCCTGCTGGCCGCCCTCACGGCGACGGTCCCCGACGCGCGCGCGTCGGCGCGCGTGATGCACGGGGTGAGCGATCTGATCGCGCAACGTGTCTTCGCGATCGCGTGTGGCCATCCCGATGGCAATGACGCTGACCGACTCGCCGACGATCCGATCCACAAACTGTTGCTGGGGCGCGACCCGATCGAGGGCGGCCGCTTGGCGTCGCAGCCGACGATCTCGCGGTTCGAGCGCACGGCGGCCCCGCGGATGCTGCGCGCCATGAGCGACGCGCTCGCCGACCGGGTGCTGGCCCGCCATCGCCGCCGGCGACGGGGCGCTCGCCTGATCACGATCGACCTCGATGTCACCGAAGACGAGACCCACGGCGCGCAGCAACTCACCTTCTTCAATGGCTTCTATGATCACTGGTGCTACTTGCCACTCGTGGCGAGCCTGACCTTTGACGATGAGGCACGGCAGTACCTCGTCGCCGCGATCCTCCGCCCGGGCAACGCGGCGGGGACGGCTGGCGCGGTGGGGCTGCTGAAGCGGCTGCTCCCGAAACTCTGGCGCGCCTTTCCCCGTGCCCGGCTCCGCGTGCGGCTGGATGGGGGCTTCGCTACGCCGGAGATTTTTGACCACCTGGAGGCGGCCGGGGTCGAGTATGTCGTCGCCATGGGGAACAACGCGGTCCTCACGCGGCACGCCGAGCCGGCGGTCGCGCCGCTCCGGGCGGTCGTCGCCACGACCCAAGAGACCGCGACTGCCTATGCGGAGGCGGCGTATCAGGCGGGCACCTGGGCGGTGCCCCGGCGCACCATTATCAAAGCCGAAGTGGTGTGGCACCACGGACGAGTGCCGCGCGATAACCCGCGTTTCGTCATCACGAATCTGCGCCAAACGCCGGAGTGGATCTACACCCACGTGTATTGCGCCCGCGGCGACAGTGAGAATCGCTTCAAGGAACTGAAACACGCCCTCGCCTTCGGGCGCACCAGCTGTACGCGCTTCTGGGCCAATCAGTTGCGCGTCACCTTGACGGCGGCCGCGTTCGTCCTCTTCCAAGAACTGCAACTCCATGCGGACCGGACCGCGCTCCGCGGGGCGCAAGTCCCTCGGCTGCGGCAGGCGCTGATCACGATCGGGGTGCAGGTCGTGCGGTCGGTCCGCCGGATCGTCCTGCATTTCCCGCGATCCCATCCCGACGCCGTCTCGTGGGCGCGTCTCGCCCGCGCGCTCGGCGCCGCCCCCGCGTAACCCGTTCCTGCCATCGCCACCACGCGGTCCTCGCGCCGGAGGTGTCGCCCCCGACCACGCCGATCCGGTCCCCGGCCCCGTGGCCTCAACCGACCGGCCGTCTCATCGCCTCAATCGTCATGACGCCAGCGTCCATCTGCGTCATCACACTCGAAAACGCCTGCACGACGAGCAACTCAGTCACTCGTGAATAATGCGGGCTAACGCGTTGGTCGTGCGCACCGACTTCCACATCGCCTTCGGGAAGGTGTAGAACGTGAGCAGCTCGAGGCCCGCTTCTTCCAGCGACCGCGCGACCGGTGGGCACAACGGGGTCCACTTCTTCAGGAAGGCGTCGTAGGCCGCGCGGGCGGCCAGGCCGTCCGTCGCATAAAGGAGGCGATGGTAGTCTCGGCGCAGCTCGGGTCGCGCATGCACGGGACAGGCGTCGGCGAGATTGCGTCCCTTGTGGGCGGTACATCGCTGCACGCGGGCGGTCGGCCACGTCTCCAGCGCCTTCTTCAGTCCCGCATGGCCATCGGTGACGACCAGCAACGGCGCCGGCAGTCCGCGCTGCTGCAGCTTGGCGAGCAGACCACCCCACGAGGCCGCCGCCTCGGACGCAGCCAACTGCATGGCGAGTAGCCGCTTCTGGCCAGCGTCGGTGACGCCGAGCGCCGCCAACACCGGGACCATCACCACGCGGCCGGCGAGCCGTACGCGCAGATGAAACCCGTCCAGAAACACGCCCCCGTACCGTTCGTCGGTCAAGGGCCGCTGCTGCCACACCGCGAACTGATCCTTCACCCGCGTCACCACGCGCGACACGGCGCTCTTCGACAGGGGCGCCTCGCCCAACAGCGGCCGGAGAGCCCGGCGGATGCGGCGGCTATTGACGCCGCCAAAATAGCAGCCCAGCAGCGCCTCATCCACCTCTCGGGTCCGTCGCGCATAGCGCGGCAAGACGGTGCTCCGAAACTCGGTCGGCGGCCCATCCTGGTCGCGCAGGCGAGCCCGCGGCACCGTCATGGCCCGCGTCCCGTCGCGAGTGGTCACCGTCCGCTCGATCGTGCCGTGACGATACCCGCGCCGCCCCGATAGACGCTCATGCGCGGCGGCCCCCAAGGCCGCGAGGAGCTCTTCCTCGAGGACGGTCTCGATGGCCCGACGCACGCCATCACGAAGCTTGGTTTGGAGATCCTGGCGAAACTGCAGAACTGGCGAAAGGGCTGTGCTACTGTCCGACATGGCGTAATCCTCCGTCGCCGTGATCAGCGGCGAACTGCTGTTTGAGATTCAGCAGGAGGTTACGCCATTTTCAATTTCTACAGGACTCGGGACGGATCCCGACTACGCGGCTGATATCACTCATCCACCAGTCCCCACTTCTTAGTTCCCGCCGGGAGGGTCAGCACCCGCGGCACCGACCAGCGCACCCGAGCGTTCCTCGGTAGCGGGCGGAGGCTCGTGCTGGCGCAGGCCGTGAATCGCGTTCGAGTAGTAGTCCAGGTAGCGGAGGCTGTTGCCATCGGTATTGACGAACCCGATGGATGCCTGAAACAGCGCCGAGGCCGGATAACCCTTCGGCGTCGTTCCCTCGAAGATGTAGAGCCGGTTCTCGTGCATCGTGACGTAGGCGAGCGTGCGGGATTCGTCCCGGTTGGCCAGCCGCAGAAAGTAGCCTTCGACAACCTGCTGAAACTGAAGGCTGTAATCAATGACCGTGGCGTCGCGCTGCAGAAACTTCAGCGTCGCATAGGCGGGGGCGCCGCGCACGTCCATCTTCCAGTAGCCGAGGCCCATGATCTCGCCCTGGCGGCCGTCCTCGTTGCCGAGGCACGGTTCAGCTTCCACCGGGCACTGCTTGGCTCGCTCGACCCCCAGCGTCTCGATGTCGCGGTAATCGACGACGGTCGCCGAGTACCGCTCGCTCCCCCGTGAGGCACGATAGACGCGCGCGGGCAGCTCGTAACCATACGGTGTGACCCAGGTCGTGTTCTCCACCTGAGGGCGTCCCGGAAAGTTCGCCTCGAACCCGTCTTCGATGAACACGAAATTCTCCCAGTCCTGGGCAAACGCAGACGGCGTGAGAGAAACGACGAGAGCCGCGGCAATCCAGTGAGTCAGGTGCACGATGTTTCCTCGGCGATGGTCATACAGTGCGCACGCACTGTCAAGGTGACGAGAAGACTATCGCGACAGCAGGTAGGTCATCTTGACGGCAAGTTGCCGGTTCTGCAGCCACGGGAGTCCCGGAATATCCGCGCGGCGCTCGTCGTAGGCGACATACAGGTCGCTGCCTGCGAAGTAGATCCAGTTGAACCGCACGCTCGTGCTGACCGAATCAGTCGTCGAGTTGTACTGCGTGAGCGTGCGCAACGTCATCTCCGGGGACAGCGCGAGATCGAATCTGAGTGATGCGAGGTCGGCGATGAACGCGCCCCCGGGGAGGTCCACGTCACTCCGGCTGAAGGTCGCTTCGGCTGCAACGCGGTCGGTCGCCCGCACGCCGAGCGTGCCGCTGTAGTCGGTCCGGGTACCATCGAAGAACGTCTGCGGCGTGTACCGACCGCTGGCGTAGAGCCGCCGCGAGGGGTCGCTGCTATAGCGCAGGTTCGGCTCGTTGAAGTGATACGCCCCGGCAGGGATTATCACGTCCTGACGGATTCGGAACGGGAGGTCGAGCTGTTCGAACCGCCTGTTGTAGATGACGGTGAAATTCGAGCCGTTTTCGAACTGGACCCCGACCATGTGATGGATACGCCGACTCAACAGGCGGTTGTGCTGGTCGGTGGTGTAATCGATATTCATCATCGGGTTCATCAACCGGATGCCCCATCGTCCCGGACGGGGACGCCATTCTCCATGGAGCTTCGATTGACGAATGCCAACCCGCGGGACGAAGCCGACCTCGGCGTTGAAGTTCTCCTGGATGTCGGTGTACTCCGCGTAAATTCTGGCCGATGGGCTGAGCCAGAGCGCGCTGGCCCGGCCCGCGGCGTCGCCACCGGAGATGCCCGGGGTCTCGGTCTTGGCGAGAAACCCGGTGACCGTGAAGAACGGATGCAGGGCCAGCGACGTGTCCGCGGCGAACGTCCGATTGTAGTGAGCGCCGCCGACGGCTTCTTTGTTGATGAGGATGCCGCCCACCTTCGAACGGGCGAAGATGTCCCGGCTGTAGCGGCCGACGAAGAAGTTCTCACCGGAGGTTTCCAGCGCTTCCTGCGTCTGGATGTTCATGACGGCGACGTTGTTGCGGCCGACCTTGCCGGTGAGCCTGGCTCCTCCGATGATCGGCACCGGCTGCCCGCCGGACAGCCCGATCCGACGTGTGAAAAACAGGTCGATGAGCCGGCCGCCACCACCGCCCTCGTTCCTCACGCTGAACATCCCGGCGTTCTCGAGGAAGAAGTCCCGCTTCTCGGGGAAGAAGAGCGGGAAGCGGGTCAGGTTGACCTGCTGCTCGTCGACCTCGACCTGGGCGAAGTCGGTGTTCAGCGTCAGGTCGAGGTTGAGGCCAGAGGTCACGCCGTACTTCGCGTCGAGACCGAAGTCGTTGATTCCCGACCCGGCGAGGTCGGCAGCTACCCGATCCTGACGACCGCCTGCGAGCGCATACGGCGTGATCCGCAGGTCCATGCCCCGGTTCACCTGACTGAGACCGGACAGCGTCCCGGCAAAGCTGACGCGCGTCAAACCATACCCCTTCGGAATCGGCGCCCAGAACACCTGCTCGTTCTTGCGACGGATGTTCCGCATGAGGTTGAGGCCCCACACCTGATTCTCTGCTCCTGGGAACCGAAGCGTCACCAAGGGGATCGCGATTTCCGACACCCATCCCTCGTCGGTGCGTCTCGAGGCGACGTGCCACACGCCATCCCAATCGCGATTGATGTTGGCGTCGTTGCCTCCACGCCCGCCTTCCTCCGCGATCTGCTGCTCGAGCTTGGCGCCGAGCGGATTCGTGACAAACATGTACCCGGACCTCGAGTCCCGGAAGGTGTCCAAGATGATCTGGAAGTTGTCCTCGTCGAGCATGCGTGTCGAGTCACGTCGCATCTCGGTTGCGATGACGTTGGCGGCTTGTGAGTCGAAGGCCTCGACGCCGATGTAGAGCGACTGCTCGTCGTACATGATCCGAACGACCGTCCGTTCGGTCGCCGGCTCGCCCTCCGACGGCTCCTGTTGCACGAAATCGCCGATGATTGCTGCTATGCTCCACGCCTCTTCGTCGAGAATACCATCGAGATCCGGGGGGGTCTCGATGCGGGTCGGTTCCACGCGGTATCGCTCGGCAGGCGGAAGCTCGACGCCTTGTGGCTCAACCGCGATAGCCGTCGAGGTTGGAGAGACGGCTGTCGCTTGGCCAAAGGAGGGGTGAGCCACCGCAATGGTCATGAGCACGGCCCCTATACCGATGAGGCGCGTACGTCCAGTGCCGGTGCGCTTTGGAGACGAGTTCATCAAGTGTTGAGTTCCTTTGGTTGGTTTACGGCCTTCACACTAGAATCCCGCATTGTCTCATAGCCGCCACGCGGAAGCCGGTAAGACCTGAGCCCAGCGCACGCGCGGGTGACACCTGTGCGAGGATCGAGGACGAGGAGGCTCTATGCGGTCCAAGCGCCCGTGGGGCGAGCGTCGTTATGGCACGGTTCTGGCGACGGTCGTGCTACTCGCCGTGTGCGGCGGCCGTGCCGATCCTGTCCCTGCCCAGGGCGAGCTCCTCGACAAGAACAGGCAGGCGTTCCCGGCTGCTCCGCAGGCCGGCACCGGCGCGCTGACCCCTCCGGTGCGCGACGCCCTGGCGGGCATCGCGCCATCAATACGGCAGCGGCGCTTTCCCACTGATGCGGTAGCCACGATCGGCATGTCCGGGGACGGTCGCCTGCTGTGGTACCTGTACGACCTGGCGCGGTTCGCGACGAGCGACTCGCTGCCGATCGTGGTCGACGCGTTCGAGGAGCTCAGCGGCGCCGAGCTTCCTGGCGGGCCGGTCGTCGCCATGGGCGATCGCATCCTGGCGTGGGACCTGCCGGCACCACCGGACTACCGGGTGCTCAAGCGCGACCTGTTCCTTCTCATCGAGCCGCGCTGGGCGCCGTTCTTCGAAGACGAGGACTCTGCAATCGACTGGCGGCTCGTGGGGTGGGGTGGCGTCTTCATCGACGATCGGGTGGACGCAATGGCGGGCCAGATCTGCCCGCGGGGGTGCATCCCTGCCCTGGATCAACCGGCCGTGACCGATGCCGACGGCGGGTCGTGGTATCCGGACGACGATGTGGTGTTTGGGATCGCGATCGACGGGCAGGCCCGGGCGTACCCGAAGAACATCATGGAAGTGCACGAGATGGTCAACGACACGCTCGGCGGCCGCCGTCTTGCCATCCCGTACTGCACCCTCTGCCTGTCCGCCCAGGCATACTTCACCGACGACGTCGAGGGTTTTCAGCCGCTGCTGCGGACGTCCGGGCTGTTGTCGCGGTCCAACAAGTTCATGTACGACGTCACGACGTTCTCCGCCGTCGACACCTTTACGGGAGAAGCCATATCCGGACCGCTGCTCGACGCCGGCGTCAGGCTCAACCAGGCTACGGTCGTGACCTCGACCTGGGGGGCGTGGCGCGAGGCGCACCCAGACACCACGATCATCGCGGAGGATGGAGGAATCGGCCGGAGCTACCCGCGCGACCCGCTGGGCGGCCGTGACGACGCCGGGCCCATCTTTCCGGTAGGTGACGTCGACCCGCGACTCGGCGTGCACGATGTGGTGCTTGGCGTCATGGACGCCGATGGTACGCCGGTGGCGTTCCCGGTGGCGCCGGCGCGCTTGGCACTGGAGGCCGGCGAAGAGGTTGCGCTTGCTGGGGTCACGCTGCAGCCGGATGCCGGGGGCCTACGCGCGTTCATCGACGGTGCGGAGATTCCGGCGCATGAAGCGTTCTGGTTTGCGTGGAGTCAGTTTCAACCGCAAACGCTCTTGTGGGAGCGATAGCGCGCGAGCGCTGGTCAGCTGTTCAGGTGGAACTGGGACAAGGTGACGTCGGTTCTCTGGCAGCACATTAGGCGATGACCGGGAACGCGATGAGATTGGAAGTCGGACGTGCGCAACGCCAAACGCGACGAAATACCAGCGCAAGGTAGGCAAACATGAACAGCAAGCTCACCGGTGTAATCCTTGTTAGCGTGTTTCTGACTGCGGGCGTGTTTTCAGCAGATCTGGCCGACGCTCAAACATTGCGGGTGACCCTGCTCGGCACCGGCACGCCCACTCCGTCGAAGGATCGATTCGAGGCGGCAACGCTCGTCGAAGCGGGTACGAAGACATTGTTGTTCGATGCTGGTCGTGGAGCCAGTATCCGGATCTGGCAGCTAGGTATGCCGCTGCGTAACATAGATGCTGTGTTCGTCACCCATTTTCATCACGATCACATCAGTGGACTGGCAGACCTGTGGCTCACCGGCTGGCTTCCCCCCGCGTTTGGCCAGAGAGTGCAACCATTGCGAGTCTTGGGCCCGCCGGGCCTCCGCGATATCACACGGGGCCTGGAAGATACCTACGGTCGCGACATCGACATTCGCGTCGCCGATGAGAACCTGCCGAGAGACGCGGCGATGTTCGATGTGGCCGAGTTTTCAGGACAGGGTGTGATCTACGATGAGGACGACGTCAGAGTGACCGCGTTTCCGGGGATGTCCCGTGCGCTGTTGAAACTCGGCGGCGGCTCGGTTGAGATTCTACGCGACGTTCGCCACTGAGCCCCCGATGCCGAGACGTTGATCACGCGCCCGCAGGGCCGTCACCAGGCGGGGCATGTCAGCGCATCCCTTGACGCGCCTGAAACCCTTGACGGCTTCGAGGACACCGGCCGCCACCCACCGCAGCATCATCTGTCCGCCACGCCACCGTTTCACGTTCCGCGTCACGTGGCGGGTGCGGCTCAGCAGACTCTCGGCGGCATTCGTGGTCGCGAGCGATCGCTGGAGTCGCGCCGAGAGGTGCAGCGTGAGGACCGTCAGGGTCTCGTCGAGTCCTTCGCGCACGCTGCCGGCGGCGCTGGGATAGACCTCGTCCAGGCGCGTGGCGAGAGTGGTGAGCAGCCGCGTCGCCGTCTTCACGTCGGTCGCCAGATAGGCGCGTCGCACGATCGCCTGCACCCACGGTCGCTGCCGCTCCGGTAGGTGGTCCAGGATGTTGCGGAGCTTGTGGACCTGGCACCGCTGGATGAGCGCGGCCGCGCCGAAGACCGCCCGCGTGGCTTTGTGCAGGGCCGGCGCGCCATCGAGGATCACGAGCAGGCTGCGGTCGGTGCGCAGGCCCCGGCTCTGCAGATTCGCCAGCAAGCTCTGACACACGGCGGTGTTCTCGGTGGCGTCCTCCCACAGGCCGAGCGCGTGTTTCTGCCCGTCTGCGGCGATCCCAAGGGCCACCACGAGGCAGTGCTCGCCGATATGCACGCCGTCGATGAGCAGCGCCACGAGGTCGAGACCGTCCAGCGGCGCGGATTGCCACGCCCGGAGCTGGGCCGTGGTCTTCGCCACGAATCGCCGGCTGACGCTGCTCTTGCTCGTGCCGCGACTTACGACCCCCGCCGGCACCGACTCAAGACTTCGCGCATAGTGACGGGTCGCCACGCCCACCAGCATCTGCTCAACGACGCGGCGATTCAGGGGATCGGCCTGGGCCACCGCCTGGAAGGTCGGCAGCGGGACTTCGCGGCCCTCGGCCCGCACGCGGGGCCGCTGCATGGCGACCTTCCGGCCCCCGAGGACGACCTCGCTGGGCACGGTGCCCGCCCGCGAGGCGTGGCGGTCGGCGTGATGAGCGTACCGCGGGCCGCACAACGCCGTGCGGTCCTCCTCGAGCAGCGCATCGAGTACCTGGAGACCTGACTGCACCATCAACGCGAAGAGCGCGGCCTTCGTGTCCTCCGGGACGTCCACGAGCGGGAGGGATCGGACGGTGGGAGATTCAACAACGCGAGACGGGCCGGCTGTGCGAGACTTCTTCATGGCGGCTCCTTTGCTGTGAGGCGTGTTGCCTCGGTTTGGTCACCACTCGTCTATCACGAGCAGTGACGGAGCCGCCGCTTCAATTTTCAACAGTCAGTGGGACATCCCCGCGTTTCCCGTCGATCACGGCGAATTGATCAAGCCGGCTTTTGGTTATCGTGTGGACTACCAGGGCCGATCTGTGCTGATCAGCGGCGACACGACGTTCGATGAAGGCATCATTGAAGCGGGCCGAGGCGTGGATGTGCTGATCCATGAAGTCCTGGTCGGTGACGACCGGCTGTACGAGCAGAACCAGGCGCTCGCCGCCATTCGCGATCACCACACGACACCGGAACAGGCTGGCATGATCTTCGACGCGGTGGGGCCGAAGCTCGCCGTGTACACGCACGTGGTCAGCTTGAGTGCGCCCAATATCCCGGCGATTGGGCTTGACGATCTCGTTGAGCGAACTCGACGGACCTATCGTGGACCACTTGCGGTGGGCCACGATCTGATGACCATTGAGGTGGGTGAAAGTACAGCTGTGTACGATCGCCGCTAGTTCCATGGAGGCCCTCACGTGACGACTATTTCCATGTGGCGGATCACGCCGTAATAGAGAGCATGAGGGCAGGTTCATTTAACCCTGGAGATCGTTATGAAATTCGATAAGATCCTGTAAGGAAATAACTGCTTGTACTGTTGATCGGCGAGTAGTACGCTGCGCCCGTGGAGGTGGCCACCCTGCGGGCAAAGCATGCAGCGCTGGCGCCCGTGCTCACGGAGCGATCGCGCCGGGTGTGGGCGGCGACTGAGGCCCAGGCGATCGGTTATGGCGGCACGGCGCTGGTCGCCCGAGCCACGGGTATCGCGACATCGACCATCCAGCGCGGTTTGCGTGAATTGACGGCGGACGAGCCGCTCGCGGGCGGGCGGACGCGAAGGGCGGGCGGCGGGCGCAAGCGCGCGATCGATCTCGACGCGACGCTGCTGCGCGATTTGGATGCGTTGGTTGAGCCGACCGCCCCCGGCGATCCCGACTCGCCGCTGCGGTGGACGTGCCAGAGCGCACGGACGTTGGCGGTGGCGCTCGACGGTCTGGGCCACCGCGTCAGCCACACGGTGGTCGCCGAGTTGTTGCACGGACTGGGCTACAGCCTGCAGGGCAACGCCAAGACTCGTGAGGGCCGCCAGCATGTCGATCGGGACGCGCAGTTTCGGTACATCGCCCGGCGCGTGCGACGCGCGCAACGGCAACAGCAGCCGACGATTTCGGTGGACACCAAGAAGAAGGAGCTGGTCGGCGCGTTCAAGAACGCGGGCCGCACCTGGCGCCCGGCGAAGACGCCGCAGCGGGTACAGGTCCACGACTTCGTGATCCCGGCCACCGCCACCACGGGCGGGAAGGCCATTCCGTATGGCATCTACGATCTGCATCGCAACGAAGGCTGGGTGCGTGTCGGGATCGATCACGACACCGCGAGCTTCGCGGTACGGTCGATCCAGCGTTGGTGGCAGCACATGGGTCGCCCGGCGTATCGACAAGCCCAGTCGCTGTTGATCACGGCGGATGCAGGCGGGAGCAACGGGGCGCGCCTCCGGTTGTGGAAGTGGGAACTGCCGCGTCTGGCCAATCGGACGGGCTTGGTGATCACGGTCTGTCACTTTCCGCCGGGTACGAGTAAGTGGAACAAGATCGAGCATCGGGTGTTCTCGCACATCGCGATGAATTGGCGCGGCACCCCACTCGTCGACTTGGCCACGATCGTGAGCCTCATTGGCTCGACGCACAGTCGGTCCGGACTCCGCGTTCGGTCGGAACTCGACCGCGGCCAATACCCGGGTGGCCTCACCGTCACCGATGCGCAGCTGGCGACGGTACGCCTCGAGCGGCATCGCTTTCACGGCGACTGGAACTACACGATCCATCCCGCTGCTCCGAGAACACAAAAGTCAGTAATTGTCTGACAAGCCCTTAGGTTACTCGGCGGACTTCACCGAGGACTACGAAAACGGAGCGTGGCTGACGATCAGGCGCGGCGGCGACGCCGTTGGCAAGGTTGCCGTGGCCTTGCTGCCAGACGGGCCGGACGCGCAGGTTGGCGTCGCGATTGAACGGTTCAGACCCAACGAACTTCTCAAGGTCACGGTCACCGACGATCTCGAGCCGCGGGAAACGGACCGAGAACAATCGAACCGCGACACGTGCGGGGAGCGCGTTCGTCCCTCTAAAGCGCTTTTCATGACCGTGTGGCGGCCGCGTACCCGCAGTGCCGAACATAGTTGCGGCATTCGTCAGGGCTGAAGTGCGCCAAGCACTCGCCGAGGAACGGCCAGAGCGTCTCGGTGCTGCGACAGCGAGCGGTGCGAACGAGGGCCTTGAGCTTCGCGAAGCAGAGCTCGATGGGATTGAGGTCCGGGCTGTAGGGTGGCAAGTACCAAAGGGTGGCCCCGGCGGCCTGGATGGCGCGTTGGATGCCGGCGACCTTGTGGGCCCCGAGATTGTCGGCAATGACGATGTCGCCGGGCTGCAGGGTCGGCACCAGGATCTGTTCGATGTAGGCGCGGAAGCTCTCGCCATCGATCGCGCCGTCGAAGACCCCCGGTGCGGTCAGCCCCGTGACCCGCAACGCGGCGAGAAACGTGCTGGTCTGCCAGCGCCCGCAGGGGGCGTGGTCGTGGACGCGCGCGCCGCGCGGTGCCCGGCCGTACCGCCGAAGCAGATTGGTGGTGATGCCGGTTTCGTCCAGAAACACGAGGTGGGCGACATCCCAGGTCGGCGCCGCCGCGTGCCACGCGACCCGCGCGGCCGCGACGTCAGGCCGATCGTGTTCGGACGGGCGGACCGTGTTTTTTAACGGTCAGGCCGAGGGCCCGCACGGCGCGCCAGACCGTCGGCACACTCGCGGGCGTGGCGAGGGCGTCCTTCAGCTCAGCCAGCGTGCGATCCGGGTGCGCCGCAATCAGCGCGGCCAAGGTGTGTAGGTGCGGCTCAAGCATGCCGCGCCGTCCATGTCGCTGGACGCGAGGCGCCACCTCGCCCGTGTCGCGCCGCCGCTGTTTCAGTAGCCGCACCCACGACCCGCTCACGCGGTACTTCGCCGCCACCTCGGCCGCCGTCATCCCGGCATCGCTGTCGAGGAGCGCCCGCTCTCGCAGATCCATCGAATAGGCACGCATCGGGCCTCCTGCATCGGTGCGCGCAGAAGTACCACGACCGCCCCAGGTAGTACAAGGCCTATTTGAAAAGCGCTTTAGAAAGCGAAAACTCCGGCGATGGTTGCTGGAAAAGCTCGAAAGACAGCCGACAGGACCACGCAAATTCACGAAGTAAGTGGTACCAGCGGAGAGAATCGCACCCTCGCCTGACTCGCTCCATGGCGCCTGCGGCGCCCCCCACCGGGCCACTCACTTACGTATTGCGAGGTCACCCAGTGGTGAGCATGCCAGCCGCGATCCCCGTTACCGTCTCGCGGAACAGAAACTCCTGATCCGCGCTTAATCGCCGATGGGTCAGGACTTCGATCTGGATCAGGTTCAGGGGGTGAATCATCGGTGCGCGATAGAAGATGCTCTCGCGTAGCCAGCGTTTGTGGGAAAGGAGGTCGCCGCCCGATGAGAGCTGCATGGCAAGGTCGACGGCGTCATTCCACTCTCGGTCGAGGCGCGCGACGAGGGGTGGCGTCGTTCCGACGAGGCTCTTGACATACTCGCGCCAGATGGCGGGCTCTGTCTTCGCCAACGTGAAGCTGAGCAGTCGCAGGTAGCTGCGCAGCAGAGGGTCACGCTCGATCGCCGCCAGCAGGCGCGCGCGGGCCTTGGCGTCGGCACGCACCTGACGCCAGGCCGTCCCGATGCCCATCCATGCGTGGAGCAAATACCTCGTTTGCGTCCAGCACAGTACCCAGGGGATTGCCCGGAGCTGCTCGAGCCCGGCCCGGGAAGCCCCGGCTTTTCGCGTGACCGGGCGGCTGCCGATGTTGAGCGCGCCGAGGCGGGTGTAGGGAGTCGCATCCCGGAGCAGCTCGAGAAATTCGGACGAGCCAACCAGCTCGACGTATGCCGTCTGGCTTCGTTGGGCGAGGTCCTGCATTGCGGCGGTCGCGGCCGTGAACCGTGGCGGCGCGGCCTGGACCTCGGCGATTTGCAGCACCTGGCTTCGGAGAATCTCCGGTGTCGCCAATGTGCGCTCGACCATCTCACCCTGAAGCGTCTGCTTGACCACGTCCATGGCGCCGGAAGGCCACGATGCCGCCTGGTCTGCGATCGAGCCGCCGCCGCGGCCCACGCTCCCGCCCGATCCATGGAAGAAAAGGATGGTGACCCCGCGGGTCGCGGCCCAGGCGCCAATCGCCTTCATGGTCTCGTGAATCGCCAACCGGCTAGCGAGCACTCCCATCCGCTTGCTGGTGTCCGAGTAGCCGAGCATGACTTCCAGTCTGTCCCCTTGCTCGCGGACTGTAGCAGCGAAGTCGGTGTTAGTAAGCGCGCGGTCCAGGATATCGGCGGCCCGCGGGAGGATGTCGGGCATCTCGAAGAGCGGCACCACGGGGATCGCCGTGTCGCCGAGCACGTCGCGAACGAGCGCGTGGGCCTCCCACAAATCCTCGGCACGTGCGGCCATGCTGACGACGCAGCCCCGCACATACCAGTCCACGCGCCCCCCTCGGGCCACATCGCGCACGAATCGCAGCATGTCGGCGATGGTGCTGTTGCCGTCGAACAGGCCGCGTTCCTCACGTAGCTCGAGCGGGACCACCAGCCCCGGAAACTGGTCGAGCAGCAACTGCACGTCGGCGAGCCGAGGGTGCAGATGACCGCGACGTCGCGTGTATCGGGTAGAAAGATCCGTCAGCGCGTTTCGTAGCAGCGTAATCCGACGCCCGTCGCCGATGGTCACGGTCCGCAGGGCCTCCAACTGATGTCGCAGCCGCTCCCACGGTTTCTGCAGACCGTCGTTTGGACGCAGGTGCACGTCCTCGTCGACTTCGGTCAACAGACGGCCGGCGATCAGTTCGAGTAGACGCGTCCGGGACAGATTGAGACTCTTATCGGTCTCCTCAGGCCCGACTCCGGGGTGACCGTCCTTGTCGCCGCCGACCCACGTGCGCAGGCGAACCCGGTGACCCTCCCGCTCCAGCCTGAGGAACTCCTCGAGGATCGGGTCGTCAAGGAGGCTGAAGAGGTGGAGTGCCTCGTCCTCGACGGTCGGTCTGTGGGCAGGGTGTGTTCCACTGGCCCACACCAGATGCAGCAGGTGCTCAAGACGCCCCCGGTCAGGCCGGTCGCGCCGCTCGAGCCCCTCGACCAGCAGCGTCTGGATGCGACGCATCAGTCGGATGTTGATCGGAGCGCGTGACTCGGTCGGGTGCGCGGTGAGCACGAACACCACGTTGGCAGACGCCGGTGGCTCGCTGCTCGGCTCCGTGGCACGCGCACGCTCCCGCAGCCGATGGGTGCGGTAGGCGTTCTCGCATACATTCACCAGCTCGAGGTACACCGTGAAGGCTCGAGCCACCGCGGCTCGGTTGGCGGGGGACAGACGGCGGAGCCGCGTACCCGCCCGGTGCAGCGCGCGAGGGTGGCCTTCGCGGACCGCCACCATGTCGAGCCGGACCGCCTCGACCACGCGGTAAAGCTGCTTGCCTTCGAGTTCCGCGACCACATGGCCCAGGGTGGCCTCGACGACCTTGACCAAGTGCTTGAGTGCGGGTGCTAGACCCTGGCTTTTCCGTTTTCCCTTCGTCACGCATCCGCCTCTGGGGTCAGCACGCTCAGCGTGCCAGGGTTCTGCCGGGCGCCGAAGTCGTGCTCGTGCGAGGTAGACCGCACTTCGGCAGACGACTGAGCTAACGCGCGCGGAACAATAGACTATTACATGGTGATGATAGAGACGTGGAGAGGGGCCTTATTACTGGCTCGTAGACTCGAACCGTTTCTAGAAGCAGTAGTCGCTCGTCGAGCCGCTGGCGCCGCTGGCCGGCAGGCTCCGCACTGTCCCGGCATCCCCGGGCGGGAGGTTGCCAAACCAGCAGATCGCCCACGCCGCAAACTCGCCCGGGTGGGTGGCCCGCCACGCGGCACCCTGGCCCGGGGTGTTGGGCTGCCGCAGGTCGTAGACGCCCCAGTCGAAGAAGATATTGCCGGCCATGGGGAAGCCGACGCTCGTGCCGACGACTTCGCCGGCCGTCACCTTCAGTCCCGGCGGGGCCTCCGTAGTTCGCGAATCACCTTCGGTCGCCGGCGGCAGGATGCTCGCTACCAGTTGCAGCGTGGGTGACAGCCCCAGCAGATGGTCGAAGCGATACATGATCCCACAGTCGTTGAGGAACTCGAACAGGAACGTCAGTTCGCCGCCGCCGAGGTATTGCGACGCGCGCGTGATCGTTGCGTCCATCGGTGCGACGACGTTGATGACACCCGTTTCACCAGGCCCGTCGAGGCGGAAGCCCCCGTGCGGCTTGTAGTCGCCGCCCCGCGACTGCCCGGGGTAGAGGATCGACGTGACCCGGGAGAGATCGACCGGCGTGATGAACGTCAGCGGCGTCGGGCACGCCGGGGGCGTTCCCGTAGAAGTCCAATTCAAGCCGTCGAATTGCCAGCTGACGCCCACGGCCGGGGGCGGTGTCGTCGTGCCGCCCGTGTCGGTGGGCGTCGAGCCGGTGGGCGTTGGCGAGGGGGCCGTCGGACTCGACGATCCGTCCCCACCGCAGCCCGCAAGCGCACCGGTGACGAGCAGGACGACAGCAACCGTCGGAAGTGCCTTCATGTCCACCTTATCGACCGGATCACCGTCGAGTTGAGCCGGCCGGGCCCGCCGGGCAAGAAGCTTGAACCCCTTGCCCTTTTCACGTCCGGGTGGGCCTGATCCGATTCGGTGGACGGTTTAGCTACGCTGTTTGAGTCTCCGTTGTTCTTTCGTTCGTTCACAACAACGATGATGGGTGGGGGCGCTGTGGGAATCTCGCGTTCTGTGCGAGATTTCCAAATCCCTGTGGGCGCGTTCTGTGCGTCCGCAGGGATGGCAGCGTCCATGCCCTACGCCGCCTGCCGTTCGAAGGCGGCCGGACTGATCTGGCCGAGCGTCGAGTGGCGACGTCGCTGGTGATAGAACACGTCGATGTAATCGAACAACTCCATCTTCGCGTCGCCGTGACTGTCGACGTGTTCGCCGCGCTCGCTCTTGACGGTCGAGAAGAAGCTCTCCATGACGGCATTGTCCCAGCAGTTGCCACGTCGGCTCATGCTGCAGACGATGCCACGCGCCTCGAGGAGGTCCTGAGAATCCTCGCTTGCGTACGTACAACCCTGATCGGAATGATGGAGGAGGCCGATGTCCGGGCACCGGCGCTTGAGCGCCATCTCCAAGGCCTTGATGGTCACGTGCCGGTCGTTCACCGCGCTGACGGCCCACCCCACGATGAACCGCGAGCACAGATCCAAGACCGCCGCGAGGTACAGGTTACCGCTGCTGCCGATGACGAACTCGGTCGTGTCGCCGACCCACCGCTGATTCGGGGCGTCCGCCTCGAACTGGCGGTCGAGCAGATTCGCCGCGACCGGCTGGTCGTGATCGCTCATGGTGGTTACGTTGTCACGCTTCCGGGCCCGTGCGACCAGGCCTTCTTCCTGCATCAGCCGGACGACCCGTTTGCGACTCACCTGCTCGTCCTGCTCGATCAGGTCTTCGTGAATGCGCGGGCTGCCATAGCGCTGTTTGCTCGCGTCAACGGACGCTTGGACGAGGACCTTCACCCGCCGGTCGTCTCGTGATCGTGCCGATTCCGGGCGTCGTTGCCACGCGTAGAACCCGCTGCGTGTGACCGCGAGACACCGGCACAGAATGATGACGGTGTGCCTGGCCTTCTCCACGGCAATGAACCGAAATCTTCCCGGCTCTGCTTCGCGAAGAAGGCCGTCGCTTTTTTTAAGATGTCGCGCTCCTCGGCGAGGATGCGATTCTCCTTGCGCAGCCGAGCCAGCTCCTCCCGCTCGGCGGTCGTCAGACCGGTACGGCCCCCGCTGCGGTCGGCGCGCGCCCGCTCGACCCATTGCCGCAAGGCCGATTCGGTAAGATCCAACTCGCGGGCGACGGCGCCGACCGTCTTCCCCTCTTCCAACACCAGCCGGACCGCCCCAGTGACCTGCCTGCCATTTTTCGGACCAGCTGACGCTTGAGAGAATGGCGCCCTCGGAAAGTGAGGGAGCCATGAAGAAGACCCGGTTCACGGACGAGCAAATGGTCACGATCCTGCGGGAGGCCGACACGAAACCGGTCCCGGACGTGGCGAAGAAGCACGGTGTCAGCGGCCAGACGATCTACAGCTGGCGGAAGCACTTTGGCAGCTTGGAACCGTCCGACGTCAAGCGCTTGCGCCAGCTCGAGCAGGAGAACGGCCGCCTGAAGAAGATGGTGGCGGACCGGGACCTGGAGATCGACGTCCTCAAGGAGATCACGCGAAAAAAATGGTAGGCGCACGCGTGCGCCGGCAGCAGGTCGCGTATACCCGATCACGCGGTCTGTCCGACCGCCGCGCGTGCGCCGTACTCTCGGTGGCGCGGTCGACCTTGGGCTATCAGTCGCGGCTGGCGGTGCGGGATGCCCCCGCTCTGACCGCGATGCGCCGCTTGGCGGCCCAGTATCCCCGCTATGGGTATCGCCGGATCCGGATCTTCCTGAGACGAGAGGGGCACGTGATGAGCCCCGATCGCACGCATCGGCTCTGGCGCCAGGCGGGGTTGCAGGTCCCGCGGCGGCGCCCCCGGCGCCGGGTGGCCACGGGACGGCCCCGGCCGCTGCCGCCGACCGCCCGGAACCACGTGTGGGCGTACGACTTCGTGTTCGACACCTGTGCGAATCGGCAGACGCTCAAATGCCTGACGATCGTCGACGAGTGGACCCGCGAATGTCTGGCGATTGACGTGGCCGGCGGCATCCGCTCTGGGCGCGTGATCGAGGTGCTCGCCCAGCTGGTCAGCGTGCACGGCGCCCCGCGGCACCTGCGGTCGGACAACGGACCGGAGTTCGTGGCCACCGCCATCTTGCGCTGGCTCGGTGACGCGGGCATTGACACGGCGCTGATCGACCCGGGGAAGCCGTGGCAGAATGCCACCGACGAATCGTTCAACGGGAAGTTCCGCGACGAGTTCCTGAGCCTCCAGTGGTTTCGGAACCGCATGGACGCGAAGGTCGGGATCGAGCAGTGGCGACAGCACTACAACGAGGTGCGGCCGCACTCAAGCCTTGGCTATCTGACGCCAGCCGAGTTCAAGGCGCAGCTCAGGGCTGGCTCGGATGACGGAGGGCGCTCGTCGGCAATGCCGGCTCGCGCTGACCAGGAAGAACACGGAGACGCACGACGAACTTCAACTGGCGCTGTTCTCCAGTAATCACTGGTCCGAAGAAAGCCGGCAGGTCACCAGCCCGGAACTCGTCACTGAATTGCCGGCGTGACCGCCGACGTGTGGTTGCTGCCATTCGGGACATCGTATCCACCTTTCAGAACGTGTCCACGAGATCGGATCAAGCCCACATGATTGACGCCAACCGATCAGGACGTCGGCTCGAAGACTTCCTCTCGGACGTGCTGAATGAGCGCGGCTATCTCTTCGTTCCGCCGATCCGGTTTTTTCCGGCCCGTGAGTTGGAACAACCCATTTACACGCGCCAGTGCGAGATCGGGAAAGACATCTACGGCAAGAAGCGTCGCATCGATACCATCCTGTATCATCCGCGCCTCTATCCTGAGTGTCTGACGGTTCAGTGCAAGTGGCAGGCGTCGAGCGGGAGCGTCGAAGAGAAGTACCCGTTTGAAGTGCTATCGATTGCCCAGAATCAGTTCGATACGGTCATCATCCTCGACGGTGGTGGCTACTCAAACGGTGCGCGGCAGTGGCTCATCAATCAGGCCGGAAAGAACCGCCTCCTGCACGTGTTCGATCAAGGCGAGTTCTCGCGGTTCGCGAGCCGTGGTCGGCTCTGATTGGGATCGTCAAGTGGGTAATTCCCTTAATAATTATGCGACCCTGGGCGGCGAAACACCCCTTGCTGGTGTGGCCTTCGCCTCGCGCCGCTCAGTCACTTACGGGGAAGCGAAGACCGTTAGACGTTTCACGCCGAGGCGAAGTTGTGCCGGAGCGCCGGCGCTGGATCACGCCGGTCGCGACGCGCACGCCGTTCGACTTTACGGCCCTCGATGCCGCCTGGCCGGCCGCGGTGTTCCTTCCGGCGGACCTCCCCCGTTCGACGGTCCCGACTTATTCGCCGCTCTGGCCGGCCTGTCCGGATGGCCGCGACCGACTTCGCCAAGGCGGTGACCGCCGAGACCTCGTCGTCCGTCTTCGCTTCGCGAGCGTCACTCATCAACGCCCTCAGCGACGCCTCGGCGCGATCGAGCACTTCCGCAGCACTGCTTGAAAATGACACGGCGCGACAGCGTATAGCGGCCGAGCGAACGCGGTCAAGCTTCACAGGAAAGGCTGGGCCAGAGCGAGATCAACTACACCGGTATCTTCGTTGCCACTATAGTCGATGGGGTTCTCACAGAGGCTTGGTCCGTGGATGACAACGTGAATCTAATGTCACAGCTTGGCATGGAACTTACGGCGGTCCCACCAACCAACTAGCGGCGGAACTGGTTCGAGGAACTGCGGCGGCTGGTGCCGACGGACTGACCCCACGTCCTCCCTCTGGTCCACCAATCACTTGTTTCTTGAGCGAACACCGAGCCGCCCTTGTGCGGGGCCGACCTCACTTGGGACGAGGTCGGCCTTCACTGCTCCTAATCCGCGACCGGCGTTAGCGTCGGCCCTAGTTCGTAAACTGATGACACGATCCCGCTACCTCAAATGCCTCTCGCGCCTGCACAACCTGCGCTCTGCACGCCTCAAATTGGTCCCCAGTAAGGCTGCCGCTAGTCCTGAAATCCCTGAGGGGAGCCCCTCCTGGGGATGTCCCACTGACTGTTGAAAATTGACGCGGCGGCTCCTCACTGCTCGTGATACACGAGTGGTGGGCAACCCGAGGCGACACGCCTCACAGCAAAGGAGCCGCCATGAAGAAGTCTCGCACAGTCCGTCCCGCCGCTGGTGTTGAATCTCCGCCCCCGCGTCGCCTGCCCCTCGTCGAGCTGCTGATCGATACCGAGGCGGAGCTGTTCGAGCTCGCGGTGCGGTCAGGGTTACAGGTCTTGGACGCCATGCTCGAAGACGATCGGACCGCGATCTGTGGCCCGCGGTACGCGCACCAGGCCGACCGTACGGCGGCCCGGGCCGGGACGGTGGCCAGTGAGGTCGTCCTCGGCGGGCGCAAGATGGCAATCCGGCGTCCCCGGGTCCGCGCGGCCCGCCAGGAAGTACCGCTGCCGACTTTCCAGACGATGGCCCAGACCGATCCCCTGCGGCGCCGCACTGTCGAGCAGCTGTTGGTCGGTGTCAGCACCCGGGGCTATGCTCGGAGTCTGGAGCCGCTCCCGGCCGACGTCCCCAGCCGTAGCGTGAGTAAGAGCGCCGTCAGCCGCCGGTTTGTCGCCAAGACCGCCGCGCAACTGGCCGCGTGGCAGGCGACGCCCCTCGAGAACCTGGATCTGGTCGGCCTCGTCCTCGACGGTGTCCACATCGGCGAGCACTGTCTGGTCGTCGCCTTGGGGGTCGGCGCCGACGGCACGAAGCACGCCCTCGGGCTCTGGGAAGGCTCGACGGAGAACGCGACCGTCTGTCAGAGCCTGCTGGCCAACCTCCAGAGCCGTGGCCTGCGCACCGATCGGAGTGTGCTGGTGATGCTCGATGGGTCGAAGGCGCTGCGGGCGGCGGTGACTGCGGTGTTCGGCCGCGCCGCCGTGGTGCAGCGCTGCCAAGTCCACAAGACCCGCAACATCCTCGACCATTTACCGGCGCGCCAGCGGCCCTGGGTGCAGGCCATCCTGCGGCGGGCCTATCAGCACGAGGACGTGAAGACCGCGATGCGGTTGCTACGGAACCTCGCCCGCCGCAGTCTCTTCCAATGAGACATGAGCCTGAAGGGGGGATTGTTTCCAACGACACATGAGCCTGAAGGGGAGCTGGGTCGTGGATCATCGGAGGATGATCGTGACGCTCCACACCGACCGGCTACGGACCTTGCAGCACGTTCGGGAGTTCCTTGAGGGCAACCAGGAGGTCGACCTGGTCGTGGCGACTCGAGCTGCGGCCTATGGGTTCATCGAGCAGACCCTGGGCCGGTTCGACTATGTCCACCAAGGGAAGGCTGAGAAGGGTCTGCTCCGATGTTTTCTGGCCAAGGTGACCGGGCTGTCGCGCGCCCAACTCACCCGGTTGTTGGCCCAGCATCGGGTCACCGGGAGCATCGCCGAGGGGGTGTCAGAAATTTTGTGTGTGAGCTATTGCCGTTAGTTAGTCCCCCAGCCTGAATCGATCGCCGAACTGAATCGCGAATTGTACCCTGGCCGCCGCCCAGGCGACCGGGGGATTCTTCCACTTCGCCGTGAGATGGCGCAAGGCCAGCCAGATGAGTTTCGTGGCGGCCTCGTCGCTCGGGAAATGCCCTTTGTTCCGGATGCTCTTGCGCACGCCGCTGTGCAGGCTCTCGATCGCGTTCGTCGTGTACACGATCTTCCGCACGGCCGCGGGGAAAGCGAAGAACGGAATGATCCGGTCCCAGTGGCGCTGCCAGCTCTGGACCACGGTCGGGAAACGCCGTCCCCACTCGCCGCCTTCGAATGCGCCCAGCGCCTGTTCGGCCGTCGCGGCATCGTCGGCCTGGTAGACCGGCTTCAGAGCCTGAACCAAGGGCTTGCGGTCCTTCCAGGCCGCCAGGCGGATCGAATTCCGGATCAGGTGCACGATGCAGGTCTGCACGATCGTGTCCGGGAACACGGCGGTGATCGCGTCGGGAAATCCCTGCAGCCCATCAACGACGGCGAGCAGAATATCCTGCACTCCGCGGGCCTTGAGGTCGTTCATCACGCGCAGCCAGAACTTGGCGCCTTCGGTCTGCTCGATCCACAGGCCGAGGATGTCCTTGTGCCCGGAACACCGCACGCCGATGGCCAGGTATACGGCCTTGTTGCGTACCAGGCCCTCGTCACGGATCTTGACCCGCAGCGCATCGAAGTACACGATCGCGTAGGTCGACTCCAGCGGCCGCGCCTGCCACGCTCGAACTTCGTCGATGACCGAATCCGTCACCACCGAAACGAGGTCCGGCGAAATCGCGATGCCGTAGAGCTCGCCGACATGCGCCTGGATGTCGCGCGTGCTCATCCCCCGGGCATACAACGCGACGATCTTGTCGTCGAACCCCGGAAATCTTCGTTGATACTTCCGGATCAGGGCGGGATCGAAGCGGCCGTGTCGGTCTCGGGGAATCGACAGCACCAGCTCGCCGTCGTCGCTGAGTACCGTCTTCCGGCTCGAGCCGTTTCGATGGTTGCCGCCGTCCTGCTCGGTCTCCCCACCGAGATGCACGTCCATCTCGGCGTTCAGCATCCGTTCGGCCAACGCCCTCTTCAGATCCCCTACCAGTCCGTCGGAGCGCAACACCGTCGCGGCGTCTTGCCCCTCCAGTAGTTCATCCAGCAGCTCGGCGCTAAACCTGGTCTCTTGCTTCTCCTTCGCCATACTCGCTCCTTCCCCTTTCGGGAGTCAGCATGGCTCACAAACACAAAATTACTGACAGGCTCATCGCCGACCGCCGCGGGGCGCCCCGACGGCCGTTCCCCCGCCGCTACACGAGCATCGACATCGGGCTTCTCGCCGAGCTCGACCGGCTCCACGGCACCTTGTCCGGGCCGGCCACGCGCAAGCTCTGTGCGCGCGCCTACCATCGCTTTGGCGACCGCCGGTTCGAACGCCTGGCCGGCATCTCCACCGGCCACCTCTACAACCTGCGGCACTCGACCACGTATCAACGGCGCCGCGGAACCACCTCCACCCGGACGCGCCCAGTCCAGGTCGCCATTGGCGAGCGCCGTCGGCCGACGCCGTTCGGGCGCCCCGGCTATGTCCGGGTCGATTCCGTCCACCAAGCCGATCTGGATGACCTGAAAGGCCTGTACCACGTGAACTTGGTGGACGAGGTCACCCAGTTCCAGTTCATCGGCTCGGTCGAGCACCTCCATGCCGCGTGCCTGGCGCCGGTCCTCAGCGCCCTGCTCCGAGCCTTCCCCTTCACCCTCCACGGCTTTCACTCCGACAACGGCTCGGAATACGTCAACCGCACCGTCGCCGCGCTGCTCGAAGCCCTCCACATCGACGAGTTCACCAAGTCCCGAGCCCGACACACCAACGACAACGCCCTCGTCGAGAGCAAGAACGGCTCGGTCGTCCGCAAGCACCTCGGCTACGGCCACATCCCCAGCCGCCACGCCCAACGCGTCAACGACTTCACCCAGAACGTCCTCTCGCCCTATCTCAACTTCCACCGGCCCTGCTTCTTCCCCTCCGAGACCGTCGACGCCAAGGGCCGCCGCCGCAAGCGCTACCGCGACGCCGACATCATGACGCCCTATGAGAAGCTCAAGTCGCTCCCCGAGGCCGCCGTCTACCTCACCCCGGGGACCACCTTCCAATAGCTCGACGCCGTCGCCTTCGCCCTGAGCGACAATGATGCCGCGCGCGCCCTGCACGAGGCACGCGCACGGCTATTCCGGTCTATTGACCCGGCTGCCTGACATGTCCGGCTCATCGATCCGCTTCAGGCTCATTTCTGGATTGGAAAGGACTCCGCCTCGACCGGGAACATCCGTGCGCGGCGGCCAGTGTGCGGGAAGGGCTCGAAGAGACCGTGACCGTGCTCACGCTCGGCCTCGCTCCCCGTCTCCAGCGCTCGCTGGCCACCACCAACGCCGCCGAGAGCCTCATCAGCCGGACCCGCCACGTCAAACGCAACGTCAAGCGCTGGCGGGGCGGCCAGATGATGCTGCGCTGGGTCGCCGCGGGTGTGCTCGAAGCAGCCAAAGGGTTCCGGCGCCTGAAGGGACATGCGGATATGCCGCAGCTCGTCGCGGCCCTCCGCGCCCGAGATCACCGTCTCGGCCTCGGAGACTCCAGGGAGGCGCAGCACGTCGCTTAGAATGTCACCCGAGTCGCCGCCGAGTTTCAACAGCGACCGGGACATCCCCCCCCTCCGTCCACCGTATACTGGCAGATACGATCACCAGAACCAGTGATGACGAGCGTGCGCACTTGCTGCATCTGGTCGGGACTGGGAATGGGTGTACCAGGACCAAGAAAACTGTTTTCTTGTAGCAAATCTCCGAAGGGTGTTGGTGGTTGGGCGCTGCAAAATAACACGCCCGGATCCCCGCTCGGGAGGATCCCGTCCACACTCGCGAGCTCCTCAGCGGTCCAACATGGACAAGAGGCAACAGGGACATCACACTCCTCATCCACTAGGCCGTTCTGGTTGTTGTCAATCCCGTCGCCGCAGATTTCCGGTGCGCCGGGGAACACAGTCGGGTCGTTGTCATCGGCGTCGGCGTTGCTGCCAGCCCCATCCCCGTCGGCGTCAGTGGTTTCCGTCGGGTCATTCGGGAAGGCGTCAGTGTCGTTTTCCACGAATCCGTCAGGCACAAGACAACCGGACTGCGCTTCACCTGCACCTGCGCCATCACCGTCGCTGTCAGCGAAGAATGTCAGCGGGAGATGGTCGCCATGCGCAGCTCCATGACGAGGGCCTTGGTCTGGTCGGCTTGGCCGGAGGTGGAGAGGCTCCTGGCGTCTCCGGTCTTCGCTTTTCGGCCAACCAGCTCAAGCAGGTGGTGACGCTCATGGCAACCTGTGGTCTGTACGATGGATCCGGCGAATATGCCTTTACGGTGGGTCTACCCTCAAAGACCGGTGTTTCGGGGGCTATCATGGCGGTGGCTCCTGGGAAATTAGGCCTCGCCGCTTTTTGTTCCGCCATCGACGAGAAGGGCACCAGCGTCTTTGGACGGAAGATCATCGAAGAGATCTCGCGTGCGGAACGGCTGAGCATCTTTTCTGGCGCCGTGTCGGAGGCTGCGCCCCAGCTGTGAGGCTCGCAGGACGCTGGGGCGGCTGGTGCCGACGAACTGACCGGCTTTCCCTGCACCCTGGTACGCGCCTCGGCCGACACGATCAACGACGGAAGTTGACCAGCATCACAAGCCAGAATATATTCGCGTCGACGAATCGGACTAGCCGCATTGGCTTGGGGTCTAGGATAGACCGCAATTATGCGGAATACGAGGAGGGGTGGCATGGCCATTACAGCCGTCTTTGATACAGGGATGTCCCAGCAACAGTACGACCAAGTGGTCAAGGCTCTGGAAACTGCAGGCCTCGGGTCGCCTGATGGGCGACTCCATCACGTGGCAAGCATCTCGAAGAACGGTGTCTTCGTAGTCGACGTGTGGGAGTCTGAGGAGAAACTTGGCAAGTTCGCCGGACAGCTGACGCCCATCATTGCTTCCACAGGAGCTACACCACGCGAACCTGTCATCACCCCAGTCCACAACATCATCAAAGGGTAGTGGACGCTGGTCCACTAAACAGTCCCTTCTTGAACCAGGGAGCCGCCCGGAAGCCTGAGCAGATCTAGTACCCCGGCGCAGTGGTTTTGATCGATTGCCTGGGCCCACGGTCAAGAGGGGGAGGCCTGAAAGTGAACCGGTCAAATTCACTGCGACGAGGTACTAGGTGTGGTTCGGGGCGAAAGTTAGACAGTTGCCGAGCAGATTTTCTGAACCCGACACCAGAGCACAGCCCCCGTTCGACATGTGCGTTCTCAATGCCGCCCGCAAGTCCACCACGCCACCCAAAGTCGGCGGCTCGTAGAGACGGTCTCACAACCTCGTCGCGGGTGGCCGCGGACGGGGCCGCCCCGTTCGCGCCGCAGGTGCCTCCCCCGTGACCGGTGCCTTTGGCGCCGAGCACGAATGGGGCTGTCCGCGGTCAGGACCCGCCTGGAGGTTATGAAACCGCGGTTGTCACCATCATCGTCGTCGGCGTCCAGGTGTCCACGCCCCTCGCGATAAGCGCCACCCCATCATCAGCTTCCCGCAACGCTCGAATGAGCCCGGTACCGGCACTGCCGTTGCTGTGCACATGTGGGGCGCGGAGTACGAGATGCTCCGGGAGGGGGATGGACGGGTGTTCTCCTACCCCATCGCCCTGGTCGCGAATGTCGACGGCCGATGGCGCTTGTGGCAGTTTCGAAAGGATACGGTGCTATGACGTCAACCGATGCTCGAGCCCCCCGCCGCTGGCGCTGGCTCCGCCAGCTCGCCGTCGGCCTGGTCGTCGTGGGGCTCCTGCTCGCCTTCGGTGGCTGGCTCCGGGGGCAGGACCAGTGGGGCCCCTTCAGGGGGCAGGTCGTCGACGCCGAGACCGGCGTGCCGATCGCCGACGCGAACGTGATGGTCAGCTGGCGCATCCGGCGCCTCAGCCTCGCGGACACGGTGTCGTCCTTTTTCGACGCGCGCGAGACGGTGACAGACGCCCAGGGGCGCTTCGAACTCCCACGTCTGTGGCCTCTGTGGACGCTGAACGTCATGGAACCAGGAATCGGGTACTTCGCGCCAGGCTACGTCGCCACAGCCCGAGAGATCACCCCGCCGGACGGTGTGCCCTTTGTGGACCCGACCGTCATCAAGATGCAGCCACAGAAGACACAGGAAGAACGCTGCCGTCGACAGCCGGGTGGCGTCCTGCACGACAAGGCACCGCTATTCAGAGAGGCGGTTGATAAGTACAGACTCGGGCTCGTTTGCTAGGAAACGCGGGGGCACGGGATGAAGGAAAACAGACGAACGCTCGTAATGTGGCCGCTACGAGGCTTTGCAGTGGCCGTCCTGGCTGGCGTTCCGGTCGCGGCGCTGGAGACAGCGACCCACGCGCTCGTAAACCAAGAGGCCGTGGCCTCATGGACCTACGTTGAGAACGGGGCTACACGGAACCGTTTAGATCAGGTTCTTCGCGAAGTTCTCGGATACCCCGGTGGCCTGCAAACACAGCTCGGAGACCGACTCGTCGGAGACTGGATCGACCTTGGCGGCGAGCTCGAGGGCGAGGGTTGGCCGCTACTTCCCAAGACGGCCCGCTACTACAACCATTTTCACGATCCGTTGCAACCATGGAACGCGGCTGGCCTCACGTTCCTTGGTCCAAACGAGTCGTCGGTGCGCTGGATGCAGAACCGCGACCAGGCAAGCACCGGGGCCGCAGGCGGCAACTGGTCGTGGCACGATGCGCGGCGTATGTATTACCAGGCGCTGACCGAGCCCGATCCGGTCAGGCGAGAGGCTCTCCTGGCGGCGACGTTCCGCGCACTCGGACAGATCATGCACTTGGTCGTAGACGCGTCGAATCCGGATCACGCGCGGAACGACGAACATTGGCTCGCCTCGGTTCCTTTCCTGGGATTCTGGAACTACGACAAATGGGTCCAATCACAACATGGTGCGCCGGGCACTGAGCTCCAAGACGCATTCGTCACTCGTTTGCTGTCAAGTCCCATCGGCCCTGACCCGAGCATCCTCCAGATTCCGGTACCCGGAAGCGAGCCGGCGAACGTTCCCATTGCGCGCCTGATCGACACCGATGCCTACAACGGCTCGAATCCAGGCGTCACGTTCGACGCCACCTCTCCGTCAGCCCCGGCGGCCATCGGCCTCGCCGAGGTCGCCAACGCCAACTTCTTCAGCGAGAACACGCTCACGGGACCGTATCCGTTTCCGCGTCCCGGCACCGACGGCCTGATCCGTACCGAGCTGCTCACGCCCCGACGGACTCCCGACGGGCGCCACATCGTGCGCCGGTACTGGACGCGCCCGGCGGGACAGGGTCTGCTGCCGGCCAATCCGCTCCGTGCCGAGTGCGCCGGCGATCTCAACCCGCGCGGGGGCCCCGTGCGGCCCTACCCCTGTGTGGACGGCGTCGTGTGGAACCAGGTGGCGGCCCACATGCTGCCGCGCGCCGTTGGCTACGCGCGCGGGGTGCTGGACTACTTCTTCCGGGGATCCACGGCGGTCACGCGTGTCGAGTGGACTCGGCGGGGAATCACCGTCAACGTCCGGAACACGGGGACCGAGGAAATGGAGGGCGTGTTCGAAATCTACGCCCGCCACCAGCCGAATACGCCGTCGGAGCGGCGGGTGAAGCTCGCGACGCTCGCGGGGGGCGAGCCGATACTCCTGGGCCCCGGCGAGGAATGGAGAAACCTCGCGCTGCCGGTGCCGCCCGATGGGACTCCGACGGCTGCTCACGTGCTGGTCTTCAGGGGCCGTCTCGGGCTGGAGGAGGACGCCGTTGTCGGGCAGATTTTCACGGTGCCCTACGTCGAGGTCCGCCAGACGACGTACGACGCCGACGTTGTGCCCACCTGCGACCGGGGCCCAGACTTTGTACGGCCGCCGCCGTATCCGGGCACCACGACGAACATACGGGGCGCGTCGATGCGTTGCGAGTGGCGGGTGGTCAACCATCGCGTGAGCGGCACGCTGGAAACCAACGCGCCCGTCGATCCGGACACAGCGCGGCGCGAACCGGTCATCGATCGGATCGAGGCGCAATGGCTCGGCGGCGACGTCCGCGGCCCCGCGCCGCTCGCCCTCGACGGCGAGCCGGTCGGGAGCGTCTGGCAGCGCCAGGGGGCAGAACCTGACCCGACGACGTTTACGATCGTCGACCCGACAGATCGCAGCCGGTCTTACCTGTATCTGCTTGTGACGTACACGACCGGCGGCGAGGTTGAAGCGCACCTGGCGATCTTCACCCGGGCTGTCTCCTCTCACAGTAAGGGGATCGTGATCGACAACCAGAAACGGTCCATGCCGCGGTATCTCGTCATATCCAGCCGGTCGGCGTCGGGGATGCTGGCGTACAACTGGGCGATCGACGATGAGATGCGGCGGCCCTTGTTCGCGGCCGTCTCGCACGGCGGCGCTCCGGTTCCCACCAACAGTCAGACCAAGCGCTGGTTTGGCCCGAGCCGGGCGTTTCCAGAAGGGCTGCTTGTAGACTCCGACAACTATGTCGACGACGCCATCGACGATTTCGAAGTGTTTTCGGACGGCGACGCGGCATTCGATCGGTACGAGGCGATCGAACCGCTCATCGGCCCGCACCCGGACGGCCCCGCCTATGCCTGGGTAGCGGAGATTCGCCGCGTCTACCAGCCGATGGAGCGCGAGTTCCTGCAGGCGTTCGTGACCACGAACCCGGAGCCGTTTCTCGTCACGCTGACTGGTCGGGAGGTCGGCGAGTAGTGACCGAGCGGGGGCGCTAGGCCTCCTCGGCAACCTCCTGTCCGCGCGCGGCCCTTGCCGCGGCGATGATCTTGGCCTGCTGGACGTGGGGCACTTCCTCGTAGTGCGAGTACTCCATGTGATAGGAACCCCGCCCGCCGGTCGCCGATGTCAGGTGCTGTTCGTAGGTCAGCATCTCGGCCATCGGCACTTGGGCGCGGATGACGGTCGTCGTGCCCCGCGTATCCATGCCGGCGATGCGGCCGCGCCGGCTGTTGAGATCGCCCATCAGGTCGCCGGCGAAGTCGCTCGGGGCGTACACTTCCACGTGCATGACGGGCTCGAGAATCGTGGGCCGGGCTCGCGTCATCGCGTCCTTGAACGCCAACGCCCCCGCCATCTTGAAGGCAAGCTCGTTCGAGTCGACCGCGTGGAAGGACCCGTCAAAAACGGTCGCCTTGAAGTCCACCATCGGGAAGCCCGCCAGGAACCCACGTCCGCGGGCGTCCTGGATGCCTTTTTCGACGGCCGGCACGTACTGCCTCGGAATGGAGCCTCCGAAAATGTCGTTCTCGAACTGGAAGTCGCTGCCGCGCGGCAGCGGCTCGACGCGAATCTTGCAGTCGCCGAACTGGCCGTGGCCGCCTGTCTGCTTCTTGTGCCGGCCGTGTGCCTCTGTCGCAGCGGTGATCGTCTCGCGGTAGGGAATCCGCGGCGGCTTCAAATTTACTTCCACGCCGAACCGCCGCTTCAGCTTGGCCACCGTGACTTCGATGTGCAGCTGACCCTGCCCTGCGAGCAGAAGTTCATGGGTCTGCGGGTCGCGCATGTAGGCGATGCTGGGATCCTCCTCCCGGAGGCGTTGCATCGACGTGCTGATCTTGTCCTCGTCACCGCGGGTCTTCGGCTCGATAGCGTAGGCCAGCACCGGCTCAGGAAACTTGGTCCCGCTGAACGTCACCGTGGCCGTCTTTTCGGCCAGCATGTCATTCGTGTGCGTGTCTTTCAGCTTGGCCACGGCTCCCAGGTCGCCGGCCCTCAGCTCGGAGACGTGGGTCTGGGTCTTCCCTTGCAACGCCATCAGGTGGCCCAGCCGCTCGGACGAGTTCCGCGTGAAGTTATGGACGGTAGTATCCGACTTGAGTGTCCCGGAGACCGTCCGTAGCATCGTGATGCGCCCGGCGAACGGATCCGCAATGGTCTTCCAGACAAACGCCATGGGCGGCGCCGAGTCGGATGCCTTGACCGTCGTCTCCGTGCCGTCCTTCGACACGGCGGAAAAGTCGCGCTCCGTCGGCGCAGGCACGTAGCTCACGAGGGCGTCGAGCAGCGGCGGGATCCCGGCGACGCGCAGCCCCGACGCGCAGACCAGCGGAAACAGACGGCCCTCGACGGTGGCGACCCGCAGGCCCGAGACGAGCTGCTCCTGCGTCAGCGTCCCCTCCGAAAAGAACGCCTCCATGAGGCTTTCGTCCGCCTCGGCCACCATTTCGATGAGCTGCTCGCGCGCCTGCGTTGCTTGATCGGCGAGCGCCGCCGGCACGTCCGCCTCGGTCATCTTCCCGCTGCCGTCTGCGGCAAACGTGAGCGCTTTCATGCGGACGAGGTCCACGACGCCCGTCCAGCCCTTCCCCTCGCCGATGGGAAGCTGGATCGGCACGATCTCCCGGGCGCAGTCGCGCCGCAACGACTCAAGCGTCCGCTCGAGGCTCGCGCGGTCGCGGTCGAGACGGTTCAGGACGACGACGCGCGGGAGATTGAGGGTGGCGGCCTCGGACCAGAGCTTCTCGGTCTGCACTTCGACGCCTGCCACGGCATCCACGACAACCAGCGCGCCTTCGACCACGCGCAGCGCCGAGCGCGCGTCGGTCAGGAAGTTGGCAACTCCGGGGGTGTCGATGATGTTGATCTTGGTCTTCTGCCACTCGGCGTGAGCCAGGCTGGCCGCGAGGGTGTGCTTGCGCGCGATGGCTTCCTCGTCGAAATCGGTCACCGTGGAGCCGTCGTCGACCTTGCCAAGGCGGGTGACCGCCCCTGCAGTAAACAGCATGGCGGAGACCAGTTGGGTCTTGCCGCATCCGCTGTGACCGACCAGCGCCACGTTGCGGATGCTTGCGGCGTCATACACCTTCATACAGGGGCGACCTTCCTGACCAGATGACCGGCAAGTCCCTAGAGCGGGCTGAAACGCGCTCGGGGATCGGATCATAGTCACCGCGATGCGCGGCTGCAAGGCACGCCTGCCGTCCTTCGTACTGCGCACGGCTGAGCCGTTCCAGCTGCGTTTTCATATATACAGTTATGTACGTTGTCGTCATACATACGACAAATATGTCTGCTCCTACCGCATCCGCTGGTCGCACCCCGAAGTGGCCGCTCCCCGGCTCGCGGCCCCCTGGACTTGATGGGCCTTGTGCATTCGACCGAGTGAGACATTAATGTTTTTTTATGGATTAGGTTAAACAATATTGTTGGTTGTGTCCCTAGCGTGGACAGGGGCTGGATCGCGTATTTGTCCTTTAAAAATGGCCTGATCCGCGTTGTACGGTCACCTCAGCGGCTGGCGTCCATCTTGCTCAGCAGTGGCTGACGGCCGGAGGCAGGGGTCTGGCAAATGCCGTCAGGGGCCGTCACGGTTTGACCGGGACGGTATCGCGGCGGTGCCTCGAAGGCGGCCGCACATTCACCGTCAAGGGGAGGGGACTTCATGGTTTCGATTCGTGCGGCGCGGAACAGACGGGCAGGTGGCCTGCTGTGCGTGAGTCTGGCGCGCAGCGTGGCCGCGGTGGTGTTGTTCGTCCTCCTCGGTCTTCCCGCCGGCGCGGCGGCGCAGGATCAAGCGGGCGATCCCGCGCCCGTCGCGCCTGAGGCGGCGGCTCCGCCCGCTGCGCCCGAGGTGGCCCCGCCCGTCGAGGAGCCGGAAGCAGAGCCTGACGAGACCCGTGCCGGCTACGACGAACTCCTGGCCGGGCAGGGCGAGTACGCCTACGCGTTCGACTTTTTCAGCGTCAGCATGCTGTGGACCGTGATCGCCGCGGCGCTCGTCTTCATCATGCACCTGGGATTCGCCTCGGTGGAGTCCGGGCTGACGCAGTCGAAGAACACGGTGAACATCCTCTTCAAGAACATGTTCATCATCTGCATCGGGCTGCTGACCTACGCGGTCTGGGGATTTACAAGCCACTATCCGGGTGACTTCAACGGCTTCTTTGCCATGGGTTCGCCGATCGGAGACCTCAACGCGGATGGCGGCGGCACCTTCGGCTACGGCGGAGTGGGGCTGGCGATGACCGGCTACGGCGACTTCATCTTCCAGGCCATGTTCGCCGCCACGGCGGCCACGATCGTCTCGGGAGCGGTTGCCGAGCGGGTGAAGCTGCTGCCGTTCCTCATCTTCGCCACGCTGCTGGTGGGCATCGCCTATCCGTGGGTGGGCTCGTGGCACTGGGGCGGCGGCTGGATGGGCGCGCTCAACGGCGGCAACGGCTTCAAGGACTTCGCCGGTTCCGCGGTCGTCCATGCCTTTGGCGGGTTCGCGGCGCTTGCCTGCGTCATCCTGCTCGGCCCGCGCAGGGGCAAGTACGTCAACGGGGAGGTCCGGCCGATTCAGGGGCACAACATGGCGCTTGCCACGATCGGTGTGTTTCTGCTCTGGTTCGGCTGGTACGGATTCAACGGCGGATCGGTGCTGTCGGCCGATCCCGGGCCGCTCGGCCTGGTGTTCACCACGACGTCGCTGGCGGCGGCGGCTGGAGGCGTCAGCGCCGCCGTCGTGTCGTGGATCTTCCTGAAGAAGCCCGACCTGTCCATGGGGTTGAACGGTATTCTCGGCGGGCTGGTCGGCATCACGGCCAACGCGGACATCGTGAGCGCCATGGGCGCGATCGTGATCGGCCTCGTCGCGGGCGGCGTGGTCTTCGCCGCGGTGCTCTTCTTCGACAGGATCAAGATCGACGACCCCGTGGGGGCCATCTCGGTCCACGGCGTCTGCGGCATCTGGGGCATTCTCGCCTGCGCGCTGTTCGACGTCACCGGCTCGGGCTACACGGTGTTCGGCCAGCTCCTCGGCGTGATTGCGGTCGGCGGCACGGCCTTCCTGTTCTCGCTCGTTGTCTTCGGCATTCTCAAGGCCGCGATGGGCGTCCGGGTCAGCGAAGAAGAGGAGGCCGAGGGTCTTGACCTTGGGGAGCACGCGATGCAGGCGTACCCCCACTTCCAGTCCGCACGAAACTGACGTGGTTCATGGCTCGAGTAGAAAGTGGGCGGCGTGCGAGCGCGCCGCCTATCCCAATAACACGAGTATCGGTGTTTGATAGCCGGATACGGAGGATGAGGATGTCGTTGATGCGAACGTTAGGTCGGGTTGGAATCGGTATGGCTACGATCATGCTCGTACTGCTTGTGCCCCTCGGAGCCAGCGCCCAGGAGGCCGAGGTGTCTGCTAATGCGGGCTGGGTGAGCCAGTACTTCTATCGCGGGATCCTGCAGAAGACGTCGTCCGCGAGCGCAGGTGTGGACGTGGGCCTCGGCCCCGTGGGTCTTGGTGCGTGGGCCGCGGACGTCGGAGACGGCGCCGAGGTCGACCTCTACGGCAGTGTCGGAGTCGACGTGGGAGAGGGGAGCCTGAGCGTGGGAGGGACCGCCTACCTGTACACGGGTCAGTTCGACGACACTTATCTCGAGGCCAATTTCGGCGCGGGATACGGACCCCTGAGCGTGGAGTTCTCGATCGGGCAGTACGAAAACTTCGGTGCCGGCACCCAGGACTATTGGTTCGCCGGGGTCACGGCGGAGCACGAGGGATTCTTTGCCACGGTCGGGGGGTTCGGAGATGACTTCACCGGAAACTATGGGGAGGTCGGGTACGGCTTCTCGGCTGCGGAGCTCGACTGGACAATCTCGGGGATCGTGAACGACAAGGATCTCTCCGGACTGGCAGACGAAGACGGGGATCCGACGGCGGGGGTCACCCTGGTGTTCGGTGTGAGCAAGGAGTTTTCGTTCTAGAGCGTTTTCCCGTTCAGGGCGCATGACGAAGTGGTCGGCCGGGGCTGTTCCGTGGGCCCCGACGCACCCCAGAACGCGCGGGCGGCTCGTTCGCGACCGCCCGTGCCCCCTTGATAAACGCTTGACACCTGCAGCGGCAACCGGAGATGTTTGCCCCATGTCGATGACGCAACCGGGCGCCGGCTCCACGATCAGGGCGGCGCTCGGCGCTGCTCGGGACGAGTTGCGCGCCGATACCGAGCGTGGCGCAGGAGGTCGAGCTGCGCTCGAGCGTCACGCCGACCGCGTGGACGCGTTGCTGCGGGAGCTCTTTTCCGATGCTGGTGTTCCGGACCGGCCGGTCGCGATCATCGCACTCGGCGGATACGGCCGCCGGCACCTGAGCCTCTATTCGGACATCGATCTGCTCGTCCTGTTCGGCGGGCGTATCGGACGGTCAGGCGAGCGATTCCTGCGCGCGTTCCTCAACCCGCTGTGGGATCTCGACATCGTGGTTGGCCACCAGGTTCGCGAGATCGATGAGTTCGCCGAGCTCGAAATAGACAACCCCGAGTTCCTGCTCGCGCTACTGGACGCCCGGCTGGTGGCTGGCACCGCCACACTATTCGAGCGACTCGGGACGGTGTTCCATCAGGCGAGCACGCATGCCTACATCCAGCGGTCGCTGTTGCAGTTGATCGAGGAGCGGCACGTCAAGTTCAACGACACGCTCTACCAGCTCGAGCCGGACGTGAAGGAATCGCCGGGCGCGCTGCGCGATCTGATGGCCGCCCGCACGCTTGCCAGGCTCACCGACCCGCTTCTATTGCGGCGCGTCCCGGCAGACCCGGATCGGCTCGAGGAGGCGGAGGACTTCCTGTTGCGCGTGCGATCGATCCTCCACCTCGAATGCGGCCGCAATCAGAATGCTCTCAGCCACGAGCTGCAGGAACGCACGGCTGACCTGCTCGGCTATCCGGGTGCGGAACCGCGGCAGCAAGTCGAGCGCCTCATGAGCGACTACTTCCGGCACGCGCGCACGGTCAGCCGCTTGTTGGAATGGGCGCGGCGGACCGCGCCGGTGCCGGTCGGCCCGAATCTGGGCCTGTCGCGCGACGGCATCCGGTTTCTGGATCCGGTCGAGGCCGGGCGCAGCCCGGCGTCGTGGATCGGGGCGTTTCAGGCCGCGATCGACGCAGACACCGAGGTGACCGAGGAGGCGCTGTCGTGCATCGAGCAGCACGTCGGCAGTTTCAGCCCGGAGGAGTTCATCCCCGAGCCGCAGGACCGCGCGGCGGTGCTTCGACTGCTGAGGCCACGTCCCCGCCTCTACGCGGCGTTGTCGCAGATGCACGACTGCGGCCTGCTCGGGAGGCTGTTCCCAGAGTTCCAGGCCATCTCGTGGCGGGTCGTGCGCGACTTCTACCACAAGTACACGGTGGACGAGCACACGCTCCTGGCCATCCGTAACTTCGAGCGGCTCACCAGCACAGACGAGCCGTACCGGCAGCGGTTCAGGGCGGTCGCCGACGGTGTTCCGTCGCTCGAGCTGCTGGTGCTCTCGCTGCTGTTCCATGACGTGGGCAAGTGGCGCGACGACGAGCACGCGCCGGAGAGCGGGCACATGGCGGTCGATGTGCTCGATCGGCTCCAGGTGACCGAGGAGGCCCGCGCCACCGTCCTCTTCCTCATTGGGAACCACCTCCGGATGTCATTGGCCGCCTTTCGGCGTGACACGGAGGATCCGGAGATCGTGAAAGAGTTTGCGGGACTTGTCGGGACGGAGGATCGCCTGAAGATGCTGTGCCTCATGACGCTTGCCGACGTCGAAGCTGTCAGCCCGGACACGCTGACGCCCTGGAAAGAGGAGCTGATCTGGCGTCTCTATGTCGACACCTACAACCATCTCACACAGCGGTACGGCGACGAGTTGATCGAAAGGAACCAGGCGGGCCTCGTCGAGCTCTTGTCGGGGCGGCCGGAGGACCTGCCGGAAGCGGAGATCACGCGGTTCGTTGAAGGGCTGCCGCAGCGGTATCTCCAACTCTTCCCTCGCGAGGCGGTCTATCGGCACGTGCGGCTGGCGCGTGATATCCACCCGGACGAGGTGCACGTGTCGCTGGAATCCTCCGACTCGGCGTGGACGCTCGCCGTGGTCACGCTCGACAAGCCGCACCTCTTCTCCAACATCTGCGGCGTGCTCTCGTCGTTTGGGATGAACATCCTGCGCGGGAACGCGCTGACGAACCCAAACGGCCTGGTCCTGGACGTCTTTCAGTTCACGGACGACGAGCGGTTCCTGGCGCTCAATCCAGGAGCGAGCGCCCAGGTGCAGCAGGTTCTCCAGGAGGTCGTGTCTGGACGTTCCGATGTCGCGTCGCTGCTTCGCGGGCGCGAGCAGAGCGTGATGCAGTGGCGGGGGATGGCGCGTGTCGCGCCGGTGGTGCGCGCCGACAACGCGGCGTCCGGGCGATTCACGATCCTCGATATCGTCGCCGGCAACGCACTCGGGTTGCTGTACCGGATCAGCCGGGTCATCTCCGAGCATGGCTGCGAGGTGGACCTCGTCCTGATGTCCACGGAAGGAGAGCGGGCGATCGACGTGTTTCATATCACGAAGGCAGGGGCCAAACTCACCGAGGCGGAGCAGCGCGGGCTGACCTCCGCCCTGCAGGACACACTGGAGGGAACGCAATGAAGTTGATCAAGAGCATCATCCGCCCGAACAAGGTGGACGACGTCAAAGACGCGCTGGCCAAGCTGAGCATTTCTGGCATGACGGTGACCGAAGTGCGCGGCCACGGCAAGCAGAAGGGCCACACCGCGATCTACCGCGGCAAGGAATACAACGTCAGCCTGCTGCCGAAGATGGAGGTCGAAGTCGTTGTACCGGATTCGAGTGCGGACGAAGCCATCAAGGCAATCGTCGGAGCTGCCCGGACCGGAGAAATTGGCGATGGGCGCGTGTTCGTGTTTCCCGTGCTGGAGAGCCATCGCATCCGTACCGGTGAGAAGGAATCGTAACGATTGCCCTGGGTCGGCGGGCCCTGTCGGGACCGTCCGAGCCCGTCCAGGCCGCTACGCGCGCGCGCTCGACAGTCGGCACCGTGTAATATACGCGGGGTCATTTCAGCACAATGCGCCAGGCACGGGCAGAACATCGCGCGGGCGTGGCCGGTGAAGGCAACGTCATTTACGGAGGTGAGCGATGAATCAGGCTGACACAGCATGGATGTTGATCGCGACAGCGCTTGTGCTGCTCATGACCCCGGGGCTGGCCTTCTTCTACGGCGGGCTGGTCCGTTCGAAGAATGCCCTCAATACCCTGATGATGTGTTTCATCTCCCTGGGATTCGTGGGCGTGCTCTGGGCCCTCTTCGGCTACTCGCTGGCCTTTAGCGAGGGCAACAACTGGGTCGGTGACCTGTCGAACGCCTTCTTGGCGGGCGTCGGGCTGGAACCGAGCGGCACGATCCCGCACATGCTCTTCATGGCCTTCCAGGGGACCTTCTGCATCATCACGGCCGCGCTGATCTCGGGTGCGATTGTGGAGCGCATGCGGTTTTCGGCCTACGTGACGTTCATCTCGCTCTGGGCGCTCGTCGTGTACGCGCCGGTTGCCCACTGGGTGTGGGGCGGCGGGTGGCTGGGGGAGATGGGGGCGCTCGATTTCGCCGGTGGTACCGTCGTGCACGTCAACGCGGGCGTCGCGGCGCTGGTGGCGGCATTCGTAGTCGGCAGGCGCCAGGGATACCCTTCGTCGTCCCTGCTTCCGCACAACGTCCCGTTCGTGCTGCTGGGCGCCGCCCTGCTGTGGTTCGGCTGGTTCGGGTTCAACGCCGGGAGCGCCTTGGCCGCCGATGGCATCGCCAGTCTCGCGTTCGTGACGACGATGCTGGCCCCGGCGGCGACGCTTGTCGTCTGGAGCTTTCTCGATATGTTCCGTTCAGGCAAGTCGACGGCTGTGGGCTGTGCCACGGCGATCGTCGTCGGCCTCGTCGCCGTGACGCCCGCCGCCGGATTCATCAGCCCGATGAGCGCGATCCTCCTGGGAGGGATTGCGGCGGTGCCGAGCTATCTCGTCATGATGGTCCGTGCCAGGACCGGATTGGATGACTCCCTGGACGTCGTGGCGGCGCACGGTGTGGGCGGCGCGACCGGCGCGCTGCTGACGGGCGTGTTCGCGCAGCAGAGCTTTAACGGCAGCGTGGACGGCTTGCTCTTCGGTAATCCAGGCCAGGTCGGTATACAGGCGATCGCCGTCGCCGCCGTGATCGTCTACAGTGGCGTTATGACCTTCATCCTGCTGAAGGTGATCGGCGTCGTGATTCCGCTGCGCGCGAGCGACTCCGATGAAAGCACCGGCCTCGATATCACTCAGCACGGCGAAGAAGCGTATCTGCACGCCGGAGGGACGTCGACGCGCGGCCAGATGGGATGACGTTGGCGATGCTGCCATTGGAGGGAACGCAATGAAGCTGATCAAGAGCATCATCCGCCCGAACAAGGTGGACGACGTCAAGGACGCGCTGGCCAAGCTGAATATCTCCGGCATGACGGTGACCGAAGTGCGCGGCCACGGCAAGCAGAAGGGGCACACGGCGATCTACCGCGGCAAGGAATACAACGTCAGCCTGCTGCCGAAGATGGAGATCGAAGTCGTCGTGGAGGATTCCGCTGCCAGTGAGGCCATCAAGGCCATCGTGGAGGCGGCGCGGACGGGCGAGATCGGCGACGGGCGGGTCTTCGTGCTGCCCGTGCTCGAAAGCCACCGCATCCGGACGGGGGAGCAGGAAAGCTAAAGCGCTTTTCAAATAGGCCTTGTACTACCTGGGGCGGTCGTGGTACTTCTGCGCGCACCGATGCAGGAGGCCCGATGCGTGCCTATTCGATGGATCTGCGAGAGCGGGCGCTACTCGACAGCGATGCCGGGATGAAGGCGGCCGAGGTGGCGGCGAAGGGCGTTGTTGCATGAAGACCCTGCGGGGGGGCGCACTTCTCGTGACCCTCCGCAGGAGCCACACTATAGGGATGCAGTCGAAAGTCCATCCCACGTATAAGACGAAGTACCGCGTTGCGAACTGGCCGGCCTACAATCAGGCCCTTGTTCGACGCGGCGATGTGACGGTGTGGTTTTCCTCGGAGGCGATCGCTGCCTGGACGCCCCGCCGGAGCGGCCGGCGGGGTGGGCAGCGGCGCTACTCGGATCTCGCCATCGAGGCCGCCCTGACCCTGCGACTCCTCTACCATCTCCCGCTGCGTCAGGCCGAAGGGTTCTTGCACGCCCTGTTCGGGATGATGCGCCTCGACCTCTCCGCCCCCGACTATACGACGCTCTCCCGGCGCAGTCAGCATCTGCGGCGCCGTCTGCGACCGGTCCCGACCGACGAGGGCCTCCATCTGGTGCTTGACAGCACAGGTCTGTCCATCGTCGGGGAGGGTGAGTGGGCTGCCGCGAAACACGGTGGCCGCGGCAGGCGTGGCTGGCGGAAGCTCCACCTTGGCGTCGATCAGTCAGGCGTGATCCGTGTCCACACGTTGACCGAGGAGACGGGTGATGATGCGACCACCGCCCTCGATCTGCTCACTGCGGTCGAGGGCTCTCTCGTGCGCGTCACTGCTGACGCCGCCTATGACACGGTCGCCGTCTACGAAACCGCGGGGGCGCGTGGGGCGACAGTCGTCATCCCACCGGCCAGGACGGCGAACGTCTCTGGGCACGGCCCGCGGTCGCCCGCGCGGGATCGGACGATCACGTTGGTGAAGCAGCTCGGCCGGCGCCAGTGGAAGAAGGCGTCAGGGTACCATCGTCAGGGCCGGGTGGAGAACACGTTCTTCCGCTACAAGTCCATCATTGGCGATGGCCTTCGCGCCCGGAGCCCAGCTGGGCAGGGGAGTGAGGTCGTCCTCGGCTGTGAGATCCTCAATCGGATGACCGCCCTCGGCCGACCAGTGTCATATCGCATCGGCAGGTGAGAATCCCGTCGGTGGGTATCGTGCGGGCCAGTCACGATTCGTGCAACAACGCCGTCGAGGGCCCTCTCGTGCGCATCACCGCTGACGCCGCCTATGACACGGTCGCCGTCTACGAGACGGCGACGGCGCGGGGTGCGACAGTTATCATCCCACCGGCCAGGACGGCGAACGTCTCTGGGCACGGCCCGCGGTCGCCCGCGCGGGATCGAACGATCACGTTGGTGAAGCAGCTCGGCCGGCGCCAGTGGAAGAAGGCGTCCGGGTACCATCGTCAGGGCCGGGTGGAGAACACGTTCTTCCGATACAAGTCCATCATCGGCGATGGCCTTCGCGCTCGGAGTTCATCTGGGCAGGGGAGTGAGGTCGTCCTCGGCTGTGAGATCTTGAATCGGATGACCGCCCTCGGCCGACCAGTGTCGTATCGCATCGGCAGGTAAGAATCCTGTCGGTGGGCCTCGAGCGGGCCAGTCACGATTCGTGCAACAACGCCACCTTCGTTGGCGGACACATGGTGGCCCGTGCCGAACTGAACAATGTCCGTTGGGTCTCCCACTGCCGGGACTTGGTTCAGCTCCAAGTGGAGGCCTGACAACGAATTCGAGACGGATAGGAGGCAGCTTAGTAGAACTTTATGGTTGATCTGAACACTGTTTAGGGTTCCCGGACCGACTGTCTCCGAGAGCTAAAGATGCTCAAGACGGCGGGCGCGCCATCGCAGGAGCCACAGCACCAGCCACGCAGGGAGCGAGACGATCCCGGCGTAGATCCAGATGCCGGGCGGTCCGAACAGACCGCCGATGGTGGCGGCGGCCACCGAGAGTGGACAAAGTACGGCCGCGCACGCGTATGTAGCCGGCCGGGAAACCGGATGCAGCCGCTCCAGGGCGCGCGTCAGAGGGAAGCCGCCGGGCCAGGCGAAGACGAGTCCGAAAACCATCGCGGGCAGGGAGAACAGCATAGGGACGAAACCGGTAGAGACACTCGGGTCGAAGCCGAACCGGATCATCGACAGAACGACCACGCCGATCGGCAGCCACAGCGAGAGCTTCAGCGTTCGTATCATGCGGATCGAGCTTACTACGGCGTGCCGCGCGCCACCCCTCCGGGATCGTCCGCCTCACGTGGCGGAAGGGAAAACAGGGCCGCCCGTTGCCGGCTTTGTCAGAACGGGTCTCCGAGCCATGCGCTTTCGCTCGACGTATGCAAGACATAGAATCAGACACGGGATACGACACACGGCGGCGCGTGCTGGACGGCGCCCTCGCCCGCCTGTCGCAAACGACCGTTTACGACACAGTGTACCGCCACGGATTTCTTGGACAGCCGGGTGAGTGTATTCACGCGGCCGTGGTGAGCGCAACCGCGCGACGGACGACGGCGGGTGCGCGGAAGCCGAGTCGCTCGATCAACCACTGCTGGTTATAGGTCTCCTTGAAGGTGCGCAGCGCCTGCTGCAAGTCCTCGACATCCGTAAAGTGGCGCACCCACAGCAGCTGTTCCTTGAGGGTGCGGAAGAACCGTTCGATGCAGCCGTTCCCCTCGGGCTGGCGGACGAAGGCCGGTGATGACACGATGCCGAGGAACCGGAGCTCGGCGTGAAAGTCGTTGCTCATGTACTGACTGCCGTGGTCGTGGCGCATCGTGAGCCCGCTCGCCACGCCGGCGGCCATCGTCCCGAAGTGATCTCGGACGCCCTGGCGCACCGGCTCCAACGCCTCGAAGCGCGTGCCGGACTTCGCCGCGTGTAGTCCCACACATTCGGCCGTGCAGTGATCGATCGCCCCGACGATCGTGACGTGGCCGTCCGCCAGCGTCACGGTGGCCGTCGCATCGGTGCCCCACATCACGTTGGGACTGGCGGTGACGATGGTGCCGTCGTGGGGACGGGCGGCGACCGGCGTGGGCAGCCGCGCAGGGCCGAGCAAGTCGGCAGCGCGCATCACGACCAACGTCCGACGTTTCGACGTGCGCAGCCCCTGCACCCGCAAGCGCGCCCAGATCTTGCGGTGCCCTTCGCCGTGGAACGGACTCGCGGCGATCACGGCCCGGACCGCGGCCGTCAGCGCCGCATCCGACTGGGGCGGCTTGGGTCCGCGCTTGGCCACCGGCGTCGGCCGGGCGCGCCGGGTCCGTTGCGCGTAGACCGTCGAGCGCGGCACCTGCCACACGCGCGTGACGCGGGCGATGCCGTACGGCCGGTGGGTGGAGGGCGAAGTCGCGTGACGCATCGCTTCGACCTCCACCAGCCCAAAGGGCGGCCGGCCTCCAGGTGTCGAATCTTCTCGGCCAGCAACGCCTTGTCGGTGGCGAGATCCGCCACGACGCGCTTGAGCCGCCGCGTGTCCGCGCCCTCGACGGCGACCTCGCGATGCTTGAGGCGGGCCTCACCGCCGGCCACGAAGTCGTCACGCCACTGCGAGAGCTTCGCCGCCGTCACGCCATGGCGACGACTGAGGCTCTCGAGTGATTCCCCCTTGAGGACCTCGATGACCACGGAGACTTTTCGTCGCGCGGACCACCGCCCCGTGCCGACGAGCGCCCACGAGGCTGAGGCCTCTGCGGTCGCCCTCCGGGCTCCCTCCGAGGCCTCAGCCTCGTGCTGTTTTCCCTTGGACATAACTCATTCTCCTTCTCGCAGAAGGCTGTCCAAAGAAATCGTGGGGCGCGGGACGCAGTTCGGCCTCGGCCTCGGGTACAACAACGGACGGGGCGTGCCGCAGGACTTCGCGCAGGCGGCCGCGTGGTATCGCCAAGCGGCGGACCAGGGTGTTGCCGAAGCGCAGCACAACCTCGGCGTCATGTACGCGAACGGCGAGGGCGTCGCACAGGACCTCACGCAAGCCGTGGCGTGGTATCGCCAAGCAGCGGACCAGGGGCTCGCCGCCGCGCAAGATAACCTCGGTGGCATGTATGCCACCGGACGAGGCGTGCCACAGAACTACGTGGAGGCGCACAAGTGGCGCAACTTGGCGGCGTCACGAGCCACAGGTGACACGCAGAAAGAATACGCAGAGGCCCGTGACGCGCTGGCAAAGGTGATGACCCCCGCGCAGCTCGCCGAGGCGCAGCGGCTCGCGAGGGAGTGGCAAGCGGCCTTTGAGAAGCGACAGGCCGAGTAGGCTGCCTGCGTGCGGCAAGTTCACGTTTAGCGCAATCCCTGGAGGCCCAGACAGTGGCCGCCTAGCGTGCAGCTTCTACTAGCAGCCTGTGGTTAAAGGGCCGAAAGGGATCGACACGACTGATCCCGCGTACTACACTCCCGCATGGCCATGAGTCGACGTAAGGACCGGGCACGGACACCCGGATTGTGGATCGCGACGAACGCGTTGCCGGTTACGGGCGGGCATCCGTTCTATCAGCGGCTAAATCAGGTCCTGGACACGCACGCGTTCGACGCGTGCGTCGAGGCGCAGTGCGCCCCGTTCTACGCCGCGACGGTCGGCCGTCCCAGTCTGCTGCCGGGGACCTATTTCCGGCTGCTCTTGATCGGGTACTTCGAGGGCATCGATTCGGAGCGTGGGATCGCCTGGCGGACTGCCGACTCGCTGGCGCTGCGCGGCTTTCTCGGGTTGGGCCTCGATGAGGCGACACCCGAGCACTCGACGATCTCCCGGACGCGGCGGCTGATCGACCTCGAGACGCACCGGGCGGTCTTCACGTGGATCCTGCAGGTGCTGGCGACGGCCGATCGCGTGAAGGGCAAGACGATCGGGATCGATGCCACGACCCTCGAAGCCAATGCCGCCTTGCGGAGCATCGTGCGCCGCGACTCCGGCGAGACGTATCAGGAGTTCTTGACGCGGCTCGCACAGGCCTCGGGCATCGAGACGCCGACACGGGCGGACTTAGCGCGCCTTGATCGCAAGCGCCCGAAGAAGGGCTGCAATACCGACTGGCGGCATCCACACGACCCTGATGCGCGGATCACGAAAATGAAGGACGGGCGTACGCATCTAGCCCACAAGGCTGAGCACGCCGTCGACCTGGAGACTGGGGCGATCGTGGGCGTGACGGTGCAGGGCGCCGATCAGGGCGATACGACGACGATCGCGGAGACGGTCACCACGACGGCCGAAGAGCTCGAAGCCGTGGCGGTGGCGACCGACGGGCACACGGCGATCATCGACGAGGTCGTGGCCGACAAGGGATACCACAGTAATCAGACGCTGGTGGATCTCGCGACACTCGACCTGCGGACCTATATCGCGGAGCCCGATCGCGGCCGGCGCAACTGGACGCACCAGGCGGCGGCGCGCGACGCGGTGTACGCGAATCGTCGACGCATCCGGGGCGTGCGTGGGTTGGCCTTGTCGCGTCGACGGAGTGAGTATCTCGAACGACCGAATGCGCATCTCTCTGAAACCGGTGGGATGCGGCGCACGCATCTGCGAGGGCACACCAACATCCTGAAACGTTTACTCGTCCATATCGGCGGCTTCAATCTGGGCCTCTTGATGCGGTCGCTCGTCGGCGTCGGCACGCCGCGGAGCCTGCAGGGCCACCTGGCGACGATTGTGGCGCTCGTCATCGCGCTGTGGACGCGCGTGGAGCGCCGCTGGCGCGACCACCACACGCCATCCGACGATCAGGCGTCCGTTTTTACGCCGAATCATCGTTTCGAGCTGCTACCTGTTGGCGCGTCAGAAGGCGACCTTTAACCACGGGCTGCTAAAGCGCTTTTCATGACCGTGTGGCGGCCGCGTACCCGCAGTGCCGAACATAGTTGCGGCATTCGTCAGGGCTGAAGTGCGCCAAGCACTCGCCGAGGAACGGCCAGAGCGTCTCGGTGCTGCGACAGCGAGCGGTGCGAACGAGGGCCTTGAGCTTCGCGAAGCAGAGCTCGATGGGATTGAGGTCCGGGCTGTAGGGTGGCAAGTACCAGAGGGTGGCCCCGGCGGCCTGGATGGCGCGTTGGATGCCGGCGACCTTGTGGGCCCCGAGATTGTCGGCAATGACGATGTCGCCGGGCTGCAGGGTCGGCACCAGGATCTGTTCGATGTAGGCGCGGAAGCTCTCGCCATCGATCGCGCCGTCGAAGACCCCCGGTGCGGTCAGCCCCGTGACCCGCAACGCGGCGAGAAACGTGCTGGTCTGCCAGCGCCCGCAGGGGGCGTGGTCGTGGACGCGCGCGCCGCGCGGTGCCCGGCCGTACCGCCGAAGCAGATTGGTGGTGATGCCGGTTTCGTCCAGAAACACGAGGTGGGCGACATCCCAGGTCGGCGCCGCCGCGTGCCACGCGACCCGCGCGGCCGCGACGTCAGGCCGATCGTGTTCGGACGGGCGGACCGTGTTTTTTAACGGTCAGGCCGAGGGCCCGCACGGCGCGCCAGACCGTCGGCACACTCGCGGGCGTGGCGAGGGCGTCCTTCAGCTCAGCCAGCGTGCGATCCGGGTGCGCCGCAATCAGCGCGGCCAAGGTGTGTAGGTGCGGCTCAAGCATGCCGCGCCGTCCATGTCGCTGGACGCGAGGCGCCACCTCGCCCGTGTCGCGCCGCCGCTGTTTCAGTAGCCGCACCCACGACCCGCTCACGCGGTACTTCGCCGCCACCTCGGCCGCCGTCATCCCGGCATCGCTGTCGAGGAGCGCCCGCTCTCGCAGATCCATCGAATAGGCACGCATCGGGCCTCCTGCATCGGTGCGCGCAGAAGTACCACGACCGCCCCAGGTAGTACAAGGCCTATTTGAAAAGCGCTTTAACACTGAGGCAGCGCTTCTGGGGTTGGGCGTTGTAGGGGTCCCCAAGTCTGACCTTGCACGTCGCTCCCTCGCGGCCGTCAAGGCTGCCTCGGATACCGATAGGGACCAGTAATTTTGATCTCCACGACCTCCGTCGCTACACCCGTGTCGTCGACGATGAACTGATAGCCGATTCCAGCCCTTCGAACCGCGTCTGGGATCGCGGTATCAGCGGCCGAAACTCGCCCCCGTCGACGGCGGTGGCGCCGATGATTCTGGCGATCAATTGGCCGCCGGAGAGCGTCACTTCGATGGTGCGCTCGGTTCCCGAGTATCTTCCTTTGTAGACGCCGACGTACCCTGCCAGCACGTCGGACGCCCCCGTATAGTGCGCGACCGGGTCAGCCATCCATTTAGCCATCTCGTTTTTCCCGTGCGTCTACTCCAGCTCACACATTTCTCGAAGCCGTCTCGAAACGGCAACCGGCGCATGGCTGGATGCCAGTGAAGTCTGGCGGCTAGATTTACAGGCCGCTCACTCCGTCGGCACCAGCCGCCGCAGTTCCGAACTGATTTGTTACCTGTCTTCCCGGCCGTTCAATGACGCCAACCGAAGAGCCCAGGCGGAAAGAACAACCGGGACCAGCGTGCCCAACCACGACACCTACATGGGGGCTGACCACGATCCCAGTACCAGAGCCCAATCGTTGACGACCCGCAGCGAATGAAGGATCGCGACAATTCCGAAGATGGTTCCTGAGGTGATCAAATAAGCACGAGGACTCATTCCTTCCCTCCAGTGTGTCTCAGAGCCATCAGTCCGTCGGCACCCGCCGCCGCAGTTCCTCGAACCAGTGCTGGACGATGATGATCCTCGCCGCTGCGGACGCGTCCTCAGATCCGCCGCCTTCTTTGATCATCTAATGTGATACGTGGACCGTTCAGTCACGAGAGCCGGTGACAACGATGTCGCGAAACTCACCAATATCATTGAGCGATCCCAGTCCGACCTTGCCGGAACGAATGGTGGTGTCCACAGCGCTGAAAACCGGTGCCGCTGAATCGTCGACATAGACGTCAATCTTCCCTGTGGAGCCATCGCGTTCCAGGCGAACACGATGCCAGTTCTGGTCCTTCAGCTGCGGCTCGGCCGTGGCTGGATCAATCCGACGCCGATCAGCGGCATCGACCAGGAAGATTCCGTTGTTACCGGCGTCGGTGATGCCGCCAAGATGCGCATAGTAGAAACGTGTTGGTGATTCATATCCAAAGACGACGGTCAGATCACGCCGAATCGAATCAAGAGGTGCCGTCATCCTGAGTTGCGTCTCGACGGTCACTCGCAGAAATGGCTCTGTCTTCAGGATGGCCAACGCTGCAGGTCGATGGATCTCGCCCGAGACTGTACCCGCCTTCGCGAGGACGAGCTTGCCGTCGAGAACCCGCCACTCACCGTTACCATCCAGAATCCAGTTCTCGATCATCTTGGGATTCCCCAGGTCGGGTCGCACGGACGCGCCCTGCGCAGCGGCGGTTCCGCAAACACCAAGAAGGAGAAAAGCCCCAAGGCATAACGCTGGATATCGCGCTTTCATCTGTACCTCCCAAATATCGGCCGAAACAGGAAAACTTGACGTCTCAGCTTCGTATCCGTGGCCCGATAGACCTCTCCCATCCCGCCCTCGCCGATCTGGGCGGTGATCTCATCCGGGCCGAGGCGGGTGCCGGAAGCTAAGGCCATCGGAGTCGGCCTGATTATAGGAGGAATTTTGGTCGGCCTGGGTCATCAGGAAGCGCCTTCCATACTTGACTCTGCTGCCGCTCGGGAACACTCTGTCATCCACGCCGGCACATCGAGCACGTAGCGCCGGGACGATGCATTTGTCGAGAAGGGAGCGAACTATGGATTCGACCAGACGCGACCTGCTGAAAGCGGGCGCGGCGGCGGCGGCAATGGCTGCTGTGCCGCGCGTGCTCGCGCAACAGCCTGGTGGACAGGGGGACAGTGCCATGCCGTTCTACGAAAAAGGCGACGTCCGCATCCATTACCAGGACGCCGGCTCCGGTTTCCCGTTGTTGGTGATCCCGGGCGGGGGATTGAACTCGAGAATCTCCATGTTCGCCGAAGCCGGGCCGTTCGATCCGACCGAGGAGTTCCAGGACGAGTATCGCTGCATCACGGCGGACATGCGCAACGCCCCCGACGGTCAGTCCTCCGGCCCGCTCGAGATCGACCGGCCCTGGGACTCGCACACCGATGACCAGCTCGGCCTCATGGACCACCTGGGCTTCAGCAGATTCGTGGTGATCGGCTTCTGCATCGGCGGCCCGTTTATCTGGAACCTGCTGCAGCGGGCGCCGGATCGCATCGTCGCTGCCGTGCTGGCGCAGCCCTCCGGGTTCCGTCCGGAGATGCCCGATCGCTCCTACGAGAACAACATGCAAGGCTGGGGTCCAGCGTTGAGCGCTACTCGGCCGGACATCACGATGGCGATGGTGGACCGCTTCCTCACCCGGATGTACCGCACCGACGCCGACTTCGTCTGGACCGTGACGCGCGATTTCGTGCGTTCCTGCCAGACGCCCATACTGGTTCTGCCGGACGACACGCCGGGGCACCCGTATGACGTCGCCATGGAGTCTGCGATGCTCGCGCCGAACTCCGAGGTGAGCCTCTACCCGTGGAAGGAGCCCAAGGAGAGGATTCCGCTGGCGGTGCGCCACATACGCTCGTTCCTGCGGGCGCATCGGCCCGTGACAGCGGCCGGATAAACGGGCGGGGGCCGTGCGGCTCGCCTCCTGAGTCGGCCGGTCAATTCGTCGGCACCAGCCGCCGCAGTTCCTCGAACCAGTTCTGGACGAGGATCCTGGCTAGAAATCGCCGCCACGGTCTAGCAGCCTGTGGTTAAAGGGCCGAAAGGGATCGACACGACTGATCCCGCGTACTACACTCCCGCATGGCCATGAGTCGACGTAAGGACCGGGCACGGACACCCGGATTGTGGATCGCGACGAACGCGTTGCCGGTCACGGGCGGGCATCCGTTCTATCAGCGGCTAAATCAGGTCCTGGACACGCACGCGTTCGACGCGTGCGTCGAGGCGCAGTGCGCCCCGTTCTACGCCGCGACGGTCGGCCGTCCCAGTCTGCTGCCGGGGACCTATTTCCGGCTGCTCTTGATCGGGTACTTCGAGGGCATCGATTCGGAGCGTGGGATCGCCTGGCGGACTGCCGACTCGCTGGCGCTGCGCGGCTTTCTCGGGTTGGGCCTCGATGAGGCGACACCCGAGCACTCGACGATCTCCCGGACGCGGCGGCTGATCGACCTCGAGACGCACCGGGCGGTCTTCACGTGGATCCTGCAGGTGCTGGCGACGGCCGATCGCGTGAAGGGCAAGACGATCGGGATCGATGCCACGACCCTCGAAGCCAATGCCGCCTTGCGGAGCATCGTGCGCCGCGACTCCGGCGAGACGTATCAGGAGTTCTTGACGCGGCTCGCACAGGCCTCGGGCATCGAGACGCCGACACGGGCGGACTTAGCGCGCCTTGATCGCAAGCGCCCGAAGAAGGGCTGCAATACCGACTGGCGGCATCCACACGACCCTGATGCGCGGATCACGAAAATGAAGGACGGGCGTACGCATCTGGCCCACAAGGCTGAGCACGCCGTCGACCTGGAGACTGGGGCGATCGTGGGCGTGACGGTGCAGGGCGCCGATCAGGGCGATACGACGACGATCGCGGAGACGGTCACCACGACGGCCGAAGAGCTCGAAGCCGTGGCGGTGGCGACCGACGGGCACACGGCGATCATCGACGAGGTCGTGGCCGACAAGGGATACCACAGTAATCAGACGCTGGTGGATCTCGCGACACTCGACCTGCGGACCTATATCGCGGAGCCCGATCGCGGCCGGCGCAACTGGACGCACCAGGCGGCGGCGCGCGACGCGGTGTACGCGAATCGTCGACGCATCCGGGGCGTGCGTGGGTTGGCCTTGTCGCGTCGACGGAGTGAGTATCTCGAACGACCGAATGCGCATCTCTCTGAAACCGGTGGGATGCGGCGCACGCATCTGCGAGGGCACACCAACATCCTGAAACGTTTACTCGTCCATATCGGCGGCTTCAATCTGGGCCTCTTGATGCGGTCGCTCGTCGGCGTCGGCACGCCGCGGAGCCTGCAGGGCCACCTGGCGACGATTGTGGCGCTCGTCATCGCGCTGTGGACGCGCGTGGAGCGCCGCTGGCGCGACCACCACACGCCATCCGACGATCAGGCGTCCGTTTTTACGCCGAATCATCGTTTCGAGCTGCTACCTGTTGGCGCGTCAGAAGGCGACCTTTAACCACGGGCTGCTAATGGCCGACCTGCGCGTCGCGACAGCCAGAGCGTGAGCAGCCCCAGCACGCCTTCGTCCACGAACGGCAGCGGATCGGGCACGAACAGATCGATTAGAAAGAGGGCGGCCGCTACGGTTACGAGCTGCCACGAGCGCAGCCGAGACAGCGCACCAAGCAACCGAAGCATCGATGCCATGCCTACGTGCCTATGCTGCCAGCTGACGGCTCAGTTCGTCGGCACCAGCCGCTTCAGCTCTTCGTGCCAGTTTCTGGACGACGATGAGCTGTGGCCCAGCGGCCGGCGGCCGCGGGGATGCCTGCCAGGTGGTGCCAGCTATGTTCGGGTCAGGGGTAGACACCGAATTCATAACCCTCGTTCAATTCGATAGAAAGGCCCCATGGATCCGATATGCGCGTTATCCCGGCTTTGTCTCCCTCATCATAACGATACGCACAATTAGGCTTCGCTCCTCCGTACCCATTCGTCTTCATGCAAAATCCCTCAAGGTTCCTGATCTCAAAGCCAAAGTGGTCGAGCGCTCGTCCCACGGAACTAGCGGCGGAGGCGGCTTCCGTAAATCGCAGGATCCCTCCCGGTATCGTAGCGATTGGCGTACCGTCTGCCGCTACTCCTGTCTGAGCGCCGAAAGTTGTGACATACCAGGCCTGCATTGCGGGCACGGTGGCGGGTTCGGCTACGCGAAGTTGTACGTAATCAAAAGCGATCGGGGTCGCAAGCGAAGAATCCTCCCGAATCTCAACCTTCAAGCCTTCAGGACTGTAGAAGGAGCCGCCGCGGGACACCATATCCATCGTGACCGCTACGTTCGCGGCCTGAAGCTTCCTCAATAATTCCAAGCCATTCCGCGCCACGAATCCAACGTGATCCACGATGGAGCCGTCGTTAGATCATGTAAGGAAATAACTGCTTGTACTGTTGATCGGCGAGTAGTACGCTGCGCCCGTGGAGGTGGCCACCCTGCGGGCAAAGCATGCAGCGCTGGCGCCCGTGCTCACGGAGCGATCGCGCCGGGTGTGGGCGGCGACTGAGGCCCAGGCGATCGGTTGTGGCGGCACGGCGCTGGTCGCCCGAGCCACGGGTATCGCGACATCGACCATCCAGCGCGGTTTGCGTGAATTGACGGGCGGACGAGCCGCTCGCGGGCGGCCGGACGCGAAGGGCGGGCGGCGGCCGCAAGCGCGCGATCGATCTCGACGCGACGCTGCTGCGCGATTTGGATGCGTTGGTTGAGCCGACCGCCCCCGGCGATCCCGACTCGCCGCTGCGGTGGACGTGCCAGAGCGCACGGACGTTGGCGGTGGCGCTCGACGGTCTGGGCCACCGCGTCAGCCACACGGTGGTCGCCGAGTTGTTGCACGGACTGGGCTACAGCCTGCAGGGCAACGCCAAGACTCGTGAGGGCCGCCAGCATGTCGATCGGGACGCGCAGTTTCGGTACATCGCCCGGCGCGTGCGACGCGCGCAACGGCAACAGCAGCCGACGATTTCGGTGGACACCAAGAAGAAGGAGCTGGTCGGCGCGTTCAAGAACGCGGGCCGCACCTGGCGCCCGGCGAAGACGCCGCAGCGGGTACAGGTCCACGACTTCGTGATCCCGGCCACCGCCACCACGGGCGGGAAGGCCATTCCGTATGGCATCTACGATCTGCATCGCAACGAAGGCTGGGTGCGTGTCGGGATCGATCACGACACCGCGAGCTTCGCGGTACGGTCGATCCAGCGTTGGTGGCAGCACATGGGTCGCCCGGCGTATCAACAAGCCCAGTCGCTGTTGATCACGGCGGATGCAGGCGGGAGCAACGGGGCGCGCCTCCGGTTGTGGAAGTGGGAACTGCCGCGTCTGGCCAATCGGACGGGCTTGGTGATCACGGTCTGTCACTTTCCGCCGGGTACGAGCAAGTGGAACAAGATCGAGCATCGGGTGTTCTCGCACATCGCGATGAATTGGCGCGGCACCCCACTCGTCGACTTGGCCACGATCGTGAGCCTCATTGGCTCGACGCACAGTCGGTCCGGACTCCGCGTTCGGTCGGAACTCGACCGCGGCCCATACCCGGGTGGCCTCACCGTCACCGATGCGCAGCTGGCGACGGTACGCCTCGAGCGGCATCGCTTTCACGGCGACTGGAACTACACGATCCATCCCGCTGCTCCGAGAACACAAAAGTCAGTAATTGTCTGACAAGCCCTTAGTTCCGGTCGGCGCGCGATTGGAGACGGCAATGAGAACCCCCGGAAACTTAACTATCGGCGCCGCAGGGCCGTGCGTCGTGAGAGTGCCACCCACCATGAGCCAGCACTCTCGACTGGCCTCTGGATCCGCAGCGCTCAAATGCAGGTGACACATCCTTACGCCCATTTCGTTCGCCGGGGCCAGTTGTTGTGCCCAAGATACGCGAACCGGCAAAATAACAGCAGCCACAAGACTGACAATTAAACACAGTCGCTTCATGGGGTGCCTCCCTTTCTTCAATCCGGGGATGTCCCACTGACTGTTGAAAATTGAAGCGGCGGCTCCGTCACTGCTCGTGATAGACGAGTGGTGACCAAACCGAGGCAACACGCCTCACAGCAAAGGAGCCGCCATGAAGAAGTCTCGCACAGCCGGCCCGTCTCGCGTTGTTGAATCTCCCACCGTCCGATCCCTCCCGCTCGTGGACGTCCTGGAGGACACGAAGGCCGCGCTCTTCGCGTTGATGGTGCAGTCAGGTCTCCAGGTACTCGATGCGCTGCTCGAGGAGGACCGCACGGCGTTGTGCGGCCCGCGGTACGCTCATCATGCTGACCGCCACGCCTCGCGGGCGGGCACCGTGCCCAGCGAGGTCGTCCTCGGGGGCCGGAAGGTCGCCATGCAGCGGCCCCGCGTGCGGGCCGAGGGCCGCGAAGTCCCGCTGCCGACCTTCCAGGCGGTGGCCCAGGCCGATCCCCTGAATCGCCGCGTCGTTGAGCAGATGCTGGTGGGCGTGGCGACCCGTCACTATGCGCGAAGTCTTGAGTCGGTGCCGGCGGGGGTCGTAAGTCGCGGCACGAGCAAGAGCAGCGTCAGCCGGCGATTCGTGGCGAAGACCACGGCCCAGCTCCGGGCGTGGCAATCCGCGCCGCTGGACGGTCTCGACCTCGTGGCGCTGCTCATCGACGGCGTGCATATCGGCGAGCACTGCCTCGTGGTGGCCCTTGGGATCGCCGCAGACGGGCAGAAACACGCGCTCGGCCTGTGGGAGGACGCCACCGAGAACACCGCCGTGTGTCAGAGCTTGCTGGCGAATCTGCAGAGCCGGGGCCTGCGCACCGACCGCAGCCTGCTCGTGATCCTCGATGGCGCGCCGGCCCTGCACAAAGCCACGCGGGCGGTCTTCGGCGCGGCCGCGCTCATCCAGCGGTGCCAGGTCCACAAGCTCCGCAACATCCTGGACCACCTACCGGAGCGGCAGCGACCGTGGGTGCAGGCGATCGTGCGACGCGCCTATCTGGCGACCGACGTGAAGACGGCGACGCGGCTGCTCACCACTCTCGCCACGCGCCTGGACGAGGTCTATCCCAGCGCCGCCGGCAGCGTGCGCGAAGGACTCGACGAGACCCTGACGGTCCTCACGCTGCACCTCTCGGCGCGACTCCAGCGATCGCTCGCGACCACGAATGCCGCCGAGAGTCTGCTGAGCCGCACCCGCCACGTGACGCGGAACGTGAAACGGTGGCGTGGCGGACAGATGATGCTGCGGTGGGTGGCGGCCGGTGTCCTCGAAGCCGTCAAGGGTTTCAGGCGCGTCAAGGGATGCGCTGACATGCCCCGCCTGGTGACGGCCCTGCGGGCGCGTGATCAACGTCTCGGCATCGGGGGCTCAGTGGCGAACGTCGCGTAGAATCTCAACCGAGCCGCCGCCGAGTTTCAACAGCGCACGGGACATCCCCTTCAATCCTGCCGATAGGCGGTATGAGGGCTTCCGGAAGTTAACACCCCGCAAGCGTCGGCCCCTCGACTAGTACCCCGGCGCAGTGGTTTTGATCGATTGCCTGGGCCCACGGTCAAGAGGGGGAGGCCTGAAAGTGAACCGGTCAAATTCACTGCGACGAGGTACTAGGTGTTACCGAGCGGTGCATCGTCGCGCCGTAACTTGGGTTACCGGAATCTGTGTTGAGAACAAGGCGTGTGGGCGCTGTGGGAAGCCGCGTTTTGTGCGGGTTTCCAACGCCCTGGTGGGCGCGTTTTTCGCGTCCACAGGTCGGGCAGCGTCCCCGCGCGGATTTTTCGCCGGCGCCGCAGGACTGACCCGCTGGTTGGCGAGGCGGTAGACGCCGGCCAGCCCTTGGTCGATCCGCTGCGCCAGGATGAACGGATCGAGACGCGCGCGGAGCTGTCTCAGCGCCCGGACCTGCGCCGGGGCGGCTTCGGCACACGCCTCCACGCGCTCGAGCGGCGTCCGCGGCGCGTCATAGCGGCGACGGAGGCGGGCGCCGACGCGGCGCTTCTCGACCAGCGTCACCGAGGGGAGAAACAGGTTCTGCAGCAGGCGCAGCTCCTCGTAGAGCCCATTGATCGCGGTGAGCGCCGGCGCCGAGTCATACCGCACGTAGCCCAGCAGCTTCCGCACGTGCGTCCAATTCTTCTGCTCGATGTGCGCGTTATCGTCCTTCTTGTACGGGCGCCCGCGAGTGAATTGGATGTCATGGTGCGTGCAATAGCGGCGGAGATGGTGATTGATGAACTCGGAGCCGTTGTCCGAATCGATCCCGCGCAACCGAAAGGGCATGGCTTGGCGCAAGTACTCCAAGCCTTCCTGGACGTGGTGCTGACTCTTGCCCATCACCGCCCGCGTTTCCACCCAGGTCGTGAGGATATCGGTCACATTCAGTGAATAAATGAAGTCGCCGGCAGCGCGATCGCCCGAATGCGCCACGAGATCGATCTCGGTAAAGCCCGGCTCCTGCACGTCCCAGCGGTCCGTCTTCAGCGGAATCTGATGCTTGAGGAACGTCCCAGGCTTCGTCCGGCCGTACTGCCGCGTCCGCAGCTCGCTCTTGAAGGCCCGCAGGCACCGATCCATCTGCCGCGGGCTCATCGACCGGAGCTTCTCGACAACCTCGCGGGGGATCCGCCACCGCCGACATGCCCACGGCAGCCACGTGGGCAGCAAGGCCTGCAGCCGCAGAGACCACGGGTATCCGGCGGCCTCCCAGATTCGCCGCAACGTGCCCACGACCACCGGTCCATAGCGGACCGGCGGGCCCCCGCGGCGTCGTCGCCGCGGTCGCTCCGGCCGACGCAGCGACCGAATCACCGCCTTGCGGTGATAGCCCGTCACCTCACACACCTCATCCAACAGCTGGCCCTTCGTCGGCCGCGCCGCGTGCGCGTAGCGTTCCCGCATCCGTCCCAGATACTCGCGAATTGCTTGTGGTCCCACTCGGATTCTCCCCATCGCCATCCTCCCTGATGGGTAACCCGAGTTGTGGCGCGACGATAGGACGCCCGGTAACACTTAGCATGGCGCGATACGCGCGCTTGAAGGATCGGATCTCCAGGGTTACACTGACATGCGCGACAGCGTGAGCGAGCCCAGCGCTCTCCGACAGCCTGCAGATGGAATGGCGGGTTAACCGATGCCCGCACGCCGCACAGTCGTACTCGCCCTGACCCTTCTATTGGTGTCGTCGCTCGCGGTTGCCCTGCTGTCGAGTCGTCCCGCCACCACGGGTGCAGCCGGCGCGGAAGCCCCGGACGCGGCGGCCCCCGACGCAGCGGCTCCCGGCGCGCAAGCCGCGTTCTCGGGAGTTCTCTCCCGCTTTTCTCGGTGTCTATCGCAAGGTGATGGAGATCGAGGACGAGATCCTCGAGTATGCCGACAAGTACGGGGTCGATCCCGCGCTCGCGCGCGCCGTCTGTATGTACGAATCGGGCGGGAACGCCAACCTCTCCTCGTCGGCGGGCGCCCAGGGGTACTTCCAGGTCATGGGGCCCACGTTCCGCTCACTGCGGGTGGAGACCAACATCGAGGCCGGCATCAAGTATCTCTCACAGCAGATCACGCGCTTCGATCGTGAGGATTATGCGCTCGCGGCCTACAACGGCGGCCCGAGCCGCGTTGCGCGCGGCGGCGCGATGCCGCTCGAGTCGTTGCAGTACGTGCTCGGTGTCGGACACTATCGATCGGTGCTCCGGACGCACGAAGTATCGGTCCGCTCCCACGCGAGGGCGCTGCGTCTCGAGACGGTACGGGCCGGAGACGATTGGTGGGCGCTGTCGCAACGTCTGGGCGTGCCGCTCGTCCAATTGAGGCAGCACAACCCGTTCCTCGCGGCTCGGACCCTGAGGCCAGGTCAACTGATCGCGTTTCCGTCCGATCCTCGGCCCGACCTGCTCATGCCGGGTGAAAGTGAAGGCCTGCAGTACAAAGCCCGCCTTGGCGACAACTATTTCAACGTGGCCTTCACGCTGGGCGCGGACCTCGACGACTTGCGCAGCGCCAACGGGCTCTGGCGGCTGCAGTCCTTGCTGCCCGGCACCGTGTTGACGATTCCGCTCGACGAGACCGCCGCGTTCACGGAGCACCGCGTGGGTGCGCGCGAGGATCTGGCTCGGATTGCCGCGACGCTGGAAGTCGATCCCTGGTGGCTTATTCGTGACAACGCGCTGTGGGACGATCAGGTGCGCGAGGGGATGGTGCTCCGCGTCCGGCCGGCTCCGCCGCCGAAGCCCGCCGTCCAGACTCATCGCGTCAGCCGTGGCGAGAACCTCACGTCCATCGCCCGCCGCTACGGGACGACCGTTCGCGCGATCCAGGCCGCCAACTCGCTCGGCCGCCGGACGCTGATCCGTATCGGCCAGCGACTACAAGTTCCGACGAACTAGCACCATTACCCACGCCTGACGCTCGTGGGAGTACGGCGGCGTGCCTACATCGTGTAGACGACCGCCACCAGCACCGTGACGTCGTTCTTTTGCACGGTGACGAGCGGCGGCTCGTTCTTGTAGGTATCGAGGAGTTCGACCTTGAGCTGGGTTCGCGTCGACATCGTCGCCGAGACGCCGACGCTGAACACGTGGAGCGAGTCCCCGAAATCGGTGGTCTTCCAGAGGCCTGAGAACGATTGTGTCAAGGAGGTCGTCGCCGTCAGCGCGTGCGTCAGCGTCTCTCCGAGCGTCAGGGACCCGGACGCCGCGACGTTCACCCCGGCATTCTTCTCCCACACACCACCGAGTCCGACGTCGGTCGCCATCTTCGTCTCCGGTGTCTCGATGACGCTGAAGCCCAGGCCCCCGGCAGGAGGCGCGACGAGGTAATCGATGCTCTTGAAGCTGTCGCGCAGAAATTGGTTCTGGCCGAATACGTACACTCGCTCGGTCAACCCGTACTCGTGGCGCACGTCGAGACCCAGCCGGTCAGCCGAGAGCTCACCTTCCGTCTCACCTCGAATCATGAGCCCGTCGGACCTGACGGTGTGGCGCGTCTGCGGAGTGTAGACGACCTCGTACGAGGCATTCACCGTCGACGTGTCCGTGTTGCCGCTGGTGAGCGCAAGGCCGGCGCCGGCAGTCACCGTCCAGATCGTCGGCTCTGGAGGAGGTGCCTGTGCCATGGCTGGAGCGGAGCATGTGACGGCGGCACACATCAGTGCCGGGAGCGCAAAAGGCCGACGTGTCATCGAGGGTTATCTCCCGGTGGTGAGGCGAAACATCATAGCAGGGCGCCTGCCGCGGCACCGTGGCGCAGCGAGGACGCTGGCTGATATGATCCCGGGCAATGTCTTGGCGCGAAGGAGCGGACGGATGACGCGGCGGCTGGTGCGGCGCGGCAGCCTTGCGCGCCGGGCCTCTTCAGGTCTGCTGGTGCTGCTGGCGGTCCCCGCTCTCGTGTTCGCGCAGGCGGCGCCGACTCCCGGAGCGCTTCCGCGCACGGCTGATGGACGGCCGGATCTGCAGGGGATCTGGCAGGTACGCAATCGCGCGTCGTACGACCTGCAGGATCATGTCGCTCGCCACCGGATGCCGGCCGGGCGCGGCGTGGTCGAAGGGGGGGAGATCCCTTACCAGCCCTGGGCGGCGGCGAGGAAGCTGGAAAATTTTTCAAACAGGGCGACGGCCGACCCGCTCGCGAACTGTTTCTTGCCCGGTGTGCCTCGAGTCATGTACATGGAGTGGCCGTTTCAGATTTTCCAGACCGAAGATCTTATCGCGATGACGTTTGAGTGGCAGCAGGTCTTCAGGATGATCTACACGAACGGGAGCCGGCCGCCAGAGGATCTGGATTTCTGGATGGGGGACTCGCGTGGCCGCTGGGAAGGCGACACGCTGGTCGTCGAGGTCACCAACCACAACGACCGCACCTGGTTCGACATGTCCGGCAACTTTCACAGTGAAGCGCTGACGCTGGTGGAGCGGTACACGCTGCTCGATGCGGATGCGCTTCGGTACGAGGTCACGATCGAGGATCCGAACGTCTTCACCCGGCCGTGGACGATCGGCATGTCGCTCTACAGGCACAAGGACATGGACCGGTTACTCGAATACCAGTGCCAGGCGGAAGCGGAAGAAGCCAGCGGCGACTTCGAGAGAGAGCCGCGAACGTGGTACCCGGAGCCAGGAAGATGACGACCCGAGTCACTGTTGCGATCCGTACGGCCCTCGCCGCGGTGCTGGTCGTGCCGATCGTCTCGATCACGACTGCCGCTCAGGCGCCGACGACCGACTCGCCGCCACCGGGGGAGATACGGCGGATGCCCGACGGCACGCCCGACCTCAACGGGTTTTTCCAGTCTGACGGCGGGGGCGCCAATTACGGTCTTGCGCCGCACGCCCGGGTAGAGCTGACACCGCCGGGACGAGGTGTCATCATCGACCCGCCGGACGGAGAGCTTCCGATCCAGCCGTGGGCGAGGGCGGAGCAAGAGAGCCGCCTGCTGCCGGAGCGGGGATACGACGATCCGACGGCGCATTGCTTCGTGGCGGGCGTGCCGCGCTCGTTCTACGTGCCGGCGCCCTTCCACATTCTCCAGACGTCGGACACGGTGGTCTTCCTGCACGAGCGCATGGCGTGGCGCACGGTCGCGCTCAACCGCCGCACGCACCTGCCGGACACGGTCCGCTTGTGGCAGGGTGACTCGGTTGGACACTGGGAGGGCGACACCCTCGTCGTCGAGACGACGAACTTGAACGGCAAGACCTGGCTGAACGAGGTGGGAGAAATCGTCAGCCACGCCGAGCAGGTCGTCGAGCGGTTCACGCCGGTCGATGCCGATACGATCAATTACGAGGCGACGGTGACCGATCCGATCGTGTACACACGCCCGTGGACGATTGCGCTGCCGTTCCACCGGCAGGCAGGCGAGTTGCTCGAAGTGGCGTGTCTTGAGGACAACCAGGATCTGCGACATCTGAAGGACATCAGGGACGCGGCTCGGGCCGAAGCGGCCGAAGCACAGGGTGGGAGGTGAGCGCATGAGGTTGAAGGTACTCGGTGTGATCGTCACGGCCATCGTCTGGATAGCCGTAGCGCCGGCCGCGGCGCACCATGCGTTCTCGGCCGAGTTCGACGACACCAAGCCAGTCACGCTGACCGGCGCGGTCACGTCGGTGCGCTGGTCGAATCCTCACGCATGGATCTACATCGACGTGCAGGGCGAGGATGGCCAGGTGGTGAACTGGGCGCTGGAGTTTGGCGGTGCGAACTCGCTCTACAGGCGCGGATGGCGCCAGAGCGACGTCGCACCCGGCACGCTGGTGACGGTCGAAGGCTTTCGGGCGCGCAGCGGCACCCCGACCGCTAACGCGAGGAATATCTCGTTGCCCGATGGACGCCGGCTGTTTTCAGGCGTCGTGCAGCCAGGAGCCGCGTCACCCTAGATCACACTAGCGCGACGTCGTCGACGGCACCACGACCTCCGCCTTGATCTTGCGGCCGTCCGACTCGGTGAGCCATCGTTCCTGAACCAGGCGGTCGACCGACTCGGACACCTGCGTGGCGTAGTCCCGGGCCGAGCCATACATCTCTTCCAGGCGCGCCCAATCGAACGCCTCTTCGTGCGCGAGATTTCTGCACAGCCCCGGACCGCCCGAGTTCGTGCGGTAGGTGGCCACCGGGACGTCCACGAAGGGACTTCGCACGCCCCCGACCGCATTGCCCACCTGGTCGAGCCCGACCCGGGCCTCGGGTGTGCCGCTATTCTCGACGGCGACACGCTCGGCGCGCGGCGCCGGCACGCCGTCACGAACCCAGCGCGTCAGGTTCGCAAAGGCTGCATCGAGCGCGTAGGTCATGATCGGAACCCGCAGCAACGACAGCTCGGGTTCGCACTGGGTGGCGAACGGCCAGGAGGCGAGGAACCCCTCGGCGCCGGTCTTCTCCTGGTCCGCCACCGAAGGGATATAGGGATAGAACGCCGCGTCGGCGTGCGGCGCGCCGGCTATCTCGTAGAGCCGGTACCGGTCCCCCGGCGCGTCGCTGTCTTCGCGACGACGCGCGTAGGTGCCCAGCACATCCGTCTGCGACACGACGCGAATCACGGGCACGCCGACGTTCCGAAGGATTTGCCCTGGATGGTTCGCGGCGGCCGTGGCCCCGCACTGGCGCAGGCGGGTCAGGCCGGGATGCCGATGCTGGATGTAGCCATCGTAGACCGGCCGGTTGTTGGCGAGCTTCGCGCGGGGATGGAAGATGGCGATATACGTCGCCAGCTCGCCGCCGTGCGACGTCCCATAGACGCGTTGAACATCGAAGCCGGCCAGCGGGCCGCCTGGAGGCGCGTTCCTCAACAGGGCGCCCACCTGGCTGATCAGGTCCCACCTGAGGCCTTCCTCCATCGGGGCCGGTGCGGCGGCGGCGTTCGGGCCGGCGGCGCATCGCTCGTTCGGCGTTGGATTGGCCATCGAGAGCGATGCGTATCGCGACGGGTCGAACGTTTTCAACGCCTCGACGTTCTCCGGTGCATACGTGATCGCGACCCATGCATCTCCGTTTTCGATGAAGTAGTCGTGCGACACGCCCCACGTGAACGAAAAATCGTATCCGCGCCCGACGTTCCCGATCTCGACGATCACATTGCCGCTGAACCGCTGGGGGTCGGCAGGACGCCGCAGCATGATGCGCGTGGTGTAGGGTGCGTTGGGCGTCCTCACAGCCGGGCCGCCGTCCGCCGCCCAGTCGTAGACGTTGGCGCGGCCGCTCACGAAAAACTCTTCCTCGACGTAGCCGGCCCCCGGAAGGTCGACGATGGTCTGGAGCGTGTTCGACGCCATGAGCGGATACGACGTCGACGTCGCCGGAATCGGCCCGGTGACGTCGGGTAGCACAACCGCTGGAACGTTCTGTGCGGCGGCTGGCGCGGCGGCGCACATCGCGACGAGGAGCAGGACAAGGCGCATCAGTTACTCGACGACATCACCACCGAGGCCGCCTCGGCGTTGATCTTCCGGCCATCCGATTCCGTCAGCCAGCGCTCCTGCACCAGCCGATCGACCGACTGCGCCACCTTCGCGGCATAGTTCTGCGGCGTGCCATGCAGGCGGTTGAGACGCGCCCAATCGAACGGCTCCTTGTGTCCGATCTCGGGGCAGAACCCCTCACCCACCGAGGTGGTGTGGTAGGTCGCGATCGGGACATCCACGTACGGCGTGCGCACGCCGCCGACCGCGTTGCCGGACTCGTCACGCACGACGCGCGCCTGCGGAGTGCCGACATTCTCAATTTCGATCCGCGCCGCCCGGGGAGGGGCCACGCCGTCACGAACCCAGCGCGTGAGGTTCGCAAAGGCGGCGTCGAGTACGTAGGTGTTGATCGGCGTCATCATCAACAACATCTCGGGTTCGCACTGGTTGTGGAACGGCCAGGAGGCCAGATACGGGTAGTTGCTGCCGACTTGCTTGAGCACCGCGACCGACGGCTGGAAGGGATAGAACCATCCATCCGCGTGAGACCCCCCGGCGACCTCGTAGAGCCGGTAGCGGTCGCCCGGTGCATCGTTGTCGTCACGGCGAAACCGGGACAGGGGGATCACGTCGGTTTCCGGCATGACGCGAATGAGCGGTACGCCCAGGTTGCGGAGGGTCTGCCGCGGATCGTCCGCGGCGGGCGCCGCCCCGCACCGGCGGATGCGCACCGGGCCGGGGTGCCGATGCTGAATGTACCCGTCATAGACGGGGCTGCCGTTCGCGAGCCTCGCGTTCGGATGGATGGCCGACATGTAGGTCGGCATCTCGCCTGGGTTGTACGCGGTCATGTACGCCCGCTGGACGTTGAATCCCGCCAGCGGCCCACCGGGACGTGCGGCTTTCAGCAGCGCGGCCACCTGACTGAGAATGTCCCACCGGAGCCCCTCCTCGAAGGTCGACGTCGTTGGAGGGCCTCCCCCTCTGCCCGACACGCACGTCTCGTCCGGCGTGGGATTGGCCATCGACAGCGGCGCGTAGCGGACCGCGTCGAACGCCTTCAGGCCTTCGAGGTTTCCCTGTGCCAGCGTGAGCACGACGAATACATCGCCGTTCTCCATGAAGTAGTCATGCGAGACGCCCCACGCGAAGTTGAAATCGAAGCCCCGCGCGCCGTTGGCGATCTCGACGATGACATTGCCGCTGAACCGCTGGGGGTCGGCCGGACGGCGCAGCAGGATGCGGGTGGTGTAGGGTGCGTCCGGCGTTCTCACGCTCAGCGCTCCATCCGCCGCCCAGTCGTAAACGTTGGCGCGGCCGCTCACGAAAAACTCCTCCTCGACGTAGCCGGCCCCCGGCAGGTCGACGACGGTCTGGAGCGCGCTAGAGGCCATCAGCGGAACCGACGTGGGCGTCACCGGAATCGGGCCGGTGACGGCGGGAACAGGGGTGGCCGGTGACGCGCCTTGAGGCGCGGCGGTCTGGGCGCCGCCGAGGATGAGCAGCAGGACCAACGGAGCCGACCAGCGCACGCGTCCGATGCATTCCATGCGTTCCTCCTTGGAGCTTTTCGACTGGGCGAGTGTATCTCAGCGGGAATCCAGCTTCCACCTCTCTCCGGGGCCTGACACAAGCGAACATGAGCGAGCAGGGTCAACGTGAGGGAGAGGTTGCACTGGTGACGCGAGCAGGCGTGTCCGATACTTACAGTCAAGGCCTGACGTGATGCTTCTTCCCCAACCAGAGGCGACGCTGGTCGCGACGACCGAGGAAGCGCGACGCGCGCTCGGCGGTGCAGCTGAAGTGCGGATCGCGCAGGGGCTCCTCAGCGTCGGGCGTGAACGTCGCTCGCCGCCGGACGACGCAGGGCTCCCGGCCAAGGTGAGCGAACAGCGCCACGGTGAGACGCCGCAGTTGAACGACGTATACCTGCTCGAGCATCATCATTCGAGGTCCTTGCACATTTCAGGTGCGCACTTCGTGATCGAGTGCATCGATGGCCTGTTCTTCCTGACCGACCGTGGCAGTGCGTGCGGCACGATCGTGGCCGGCAGGCGCATTGGCGGTCATCGAAAAGGCGGGCGGACCGAGCTACGGAACGGCGATGAAGTCGTTGTCGGTACGGGCCGGTCGCGCTACATCTTTCGATTCCACGTCACACCATCAGGGTCGTAAGGCTCCCCCAACGCACTCCGCCCTCCACGTATAATCGGCCTCGTGAAACGCGGCGTCTGGGCGCTTGTGCTGATCGGAGCCCTCTGGGCGATTGGGGCAGCAGTCCGCAGCGGCGGGGCGGAGCGGGCCCCGGGCGTCGAGAACGGCGCGGCGCTCGCTGCGGAGACAGCCGCCAGCGCGGGGGACGTGGCCCTGGTGGCGCCAGAGGTGAGGAGCCTCCTGGCCGGCGAAACCGACGAGGTCGATGAGGTCGCCCGAACCCTGCCTCGCCTGCACAGTCTCCTGGTCAGTCTGCGGGGCGAGCTGCTGTTCGAGCGGTACTACAACGGCATCAGCCGCGGTCGGCTCGCCAACATCAAGTCAGCCTCGAAGAGCGTCATCTCGGCCCTGGTCGGCATCGCTGTCGATCGCCGGCTGATTCCCGACGTCAGCACGCCGATCGCCACCTATTTCCCCGAGCTTGCGAGTGACGCAGACCCGCGCAAGGGGGATATCACCGTCGAGCATCTGCTGATGATGAGGCCCGGGCTCGAGGGGACCAGCAACCGCAACTACGGTGCCTGGGTGACCAGCCGCAACTGGGTGCAGCACGCCCTGGCCCGCCCGATGTTCGCCGCGCCAGGCGAGGCGATGCAGTACAGCACCGGCAATACGCATCTTCTCTCCGCGATCCTGACGAAGGCGGCCGGCAAGAGCACGTGGCAACTTGCCAACGAGGTCCTGGCGGAGCCGCTCGGTTTTACGCTGGCACGGTGGCCGCGCGATCCGCAGGGCATTTACTTCGGCGGCAACGACATGCTGATGACGCCCCGTCAGATGCTGGCCTTCGGCGAGCTGTATTTGAACGAGGGCCGCGCCGCTGACCAGCAGGTTGTCTCCCGGCGCTGGGTGCAGCAGACCTGCGAAGGGCACGTGCGCAACCGCCGGCCCGGCGGCAACCCGGCGTTCAACCCGAACGGCAACGTGGATCCGCTGCGCGATCGCCGCTACGGATACGGCTGGTGGGTGCACGACATCGGCGGCTACGAGACCTGCTTCGCCTGGGGCTACGGCGGACAGTACATCTTCGTCCTGCCGGACCTGGATCTCGTTCTGGTGGCCACCTCGTCGTCCGACGTGGGCGGCGAACGCCGCGGTCACCGGCGGGCCCTGTTCGATATTCTCGAGCGGCTGGTGGTGACGCCGATGGTGGGCGGAAGCCGGTCAAACGCCCAGGCGGCGTCCGAGGAACGGGCGGTCGGTTAGCCACAGTAACACCCGTGCGTAAGTGGTTCAGGCTCGGACTGGTGACGCTGGCCGTCGCGCTGGGCGTGCAAGCGTACGTACAGCGACAACAAAGGGACGTCGCGGTACCGCCGTCCCCTGAGGTCACGGCGGGCGAGACTGCGGCCACCGTGCTCACTGATGCGCTGCGTAGCGCCGCGGGGCGCTCACCCGGCGGAATGGCCTGGGAGGTCACACAGGCCAACACGGCCGGCGATGCGATGGTCGTCGATGTCGAGGCCGAGCGGCCCGAAGAGGCGCGGGCGATCGCCCAGGAGATCGTCGCGCCGCTCGCCGACTCCTACCTGGAGGTCCTGGTCTACGTGCGAGGCCGGGACGCGACCGCCGACGACAGCGTCCGACGCGTGCATTGGACGCCGGACACCGGCTACGTCGAGACCACCTACAGCGACCAGTAGCTCCTGGATCGATCAGATCAACTGGGCTTGGAACGGGCGGTCGGTTAGTTCATCACCTCCAGGCGGGTCCAGCTGGCAGGCAGCGCCGCCATGTGACTCCGAAAAACCCATGGGCTCGCCTTTGATCCCTGCCGTTTCTGAAGAACGGCTTTTTCTCCGCACATGACGGCGCTGCCTGCTAGATGCGGTGTGGCGTAGAATTCCCCCACACAACCGAGCCGCCCGAGGACGGGTGGGGCTGCCGGGCGACAGGACCCGCGATCGGATCAACCGGGTTTGGTGGCTTCGATGTGGATCCCGCACTCTAGCTTCTGGCCCTGCCAGCGGCCCGAGCGCGGGTCGGACGGGTCGAGCGGGAGCGACGTGCACGGTTCGCAGCCGATGCTCGTGTACCCAAGGTCGTACAGCGACAGCAGCGGGATGTCGTGCCGCTTGGCGTAGGCCCACACGTCCTTCGCGGTCCATGCCGCGAGCGGACTCACGCGCTGGATGGTCTTGCCGCTCGGCAGGCGGAAGGGTTCGATCTCCTGGAGTCCGGCGCGCGACGGCGATTGCTCCCGGCGGAGCGCCGTGAACCAGACATCGTACCCTTCGAGCGCCGAGAAGAGCGGTCCCACCTTGTGGCGCGCGCAGCAGGCCTCCGTGCTTTCCGACTGCCAGAGACCGACCTGCGGTTCCTCGGCGCGCAGGTTGACGAGGTTCAGCCCCCAGGATCGGGTGATGTCGTCGCGGTATTTCAGCGTCTCGGCAAAATGATGGAACGTGTCGAGAAACAGCACGGGGACATCGGGCCGCTCGGCGCGGAGCATATGCGTGAGCACGACGCACTCCGCCTGAAAGCTCGACGTGAGGCACGGTGTCTGCGCGCCGGTCAGGGCTTCGGCGATCACCCCTCGCGCATCGTTCATAGCAGGAGTTTCTCCAGCGCCTTCCCGATGGCCTCGATGGCTTCCGCATCGGACCCCGCGTGGCGTGCCAGCAAGGCCAGCCGCTCGGCTGCGGTGACGGGGGCGCGCCCGGCCGCGGAGACGCCTTCCCGCACAGTGTCTTCCCGCACGGCGTTCACGATCATGCCGGCGCCGGCCGTGAAATGGGTCGATGGATCGATCAGAATGAAGCCGCCGGTCGTCCGGTTGCTGGCGTACCGGTCGAACACGAGCGGCCGCGACGTTGAGACCGAGACCGTGCCGATCTGATTCAGCAACAGCGCATGGCCGACCTCAGCGGTCACCGTCCGCGTGGTGTGCTTGAGGAGGTAGACGCGCGCGGGATCAAGAGGCCGCTCGTCCATCCAGACGACTTCCGCTTCGAAGTACTGACCGACGCTGGGCGGGTCGGTGGCCAGGAGGTCGCCACGGCTGACGTCGATCTCCTCGTCAAGCGTCAACGTCACTGACATCGGCGCAAACGCCATATCGAGGTCGCCGTCGTACGTCACAATTCGCTTGACGCGTGCGGCGCTGCCGGACGGCCATGCGGTGACACTGTCGCCCACCCGGATCGTGCCCGACGCCAATTGACCCGAGTACCCGCGGAATGCATCGTTCGGCCGCAGCACGAGCTGCACCGGAAAGCGAAACGGCAGCGTTGTCAGGTCACGGGCGACGTGGACGGTCTCCAGGTGCTCCAGCAGGCTCGGGCCGTTGAACCACGGCGTCCGATCGCTGAGGGCGATCACGTTGTCGCCGTGCAGCGCGCTGAGCGGTATCGCGTGGCACCGCGCGCCGGTCAGGATCTCCTCGAACTCGTCGCGAATACCGTCAAACACGTCGCGGTCGAAATCGACGAGATCCATCTTGTTGACGGCCAGGACGAAGTCGGTGATACCGAGCAGGCGGGCGATGCGCGCGTGGCGGCGCGACTGGACCTTCACGCCCTGCCGCGCATCGACGAGGAGGATCGCCAGGCCGGCGGTCGATGCGCCGGTCGCCATGTTGCGCGTGTACTGCTCGTGGCCCGGCGTGTCCGCCAGGATGATCTTGCGGCGGGCCGTCGCGAAGTACCGGTAAGCGACGTCGATGGTGATGCCCTGCTCACGCTCCGCCTTCAGTCCGTCGGTGAAGAGCGAAAAGTCGATCGGGCCCGCCGCGCCGTTCTTCGAGGCCGCCCGCACGGAGTGCACCTGGTCCTCGTAGACCGACTGCGAGTCGTGCAACATCCGCCCGATCAGCGTGCTCTTCCCGTCGTCCACGCTGCCGGCGGTGCAGATGCGGAGAAGGCCGGACACTAGAAGTACCCCTCGCGCTTCTTGAGTTCCATCGAGCCGTCCTGATCGTGATCGATGATCCGGAGCTGGCGTTCGGAGTGCCGCGTCGAGATCAGCTCCTCGATGATCTTCGGGACCGTGTCGGCGTCGGATCGGATGGCGCCGGTGCAGGGCGAGCAGCCAAGCGAGCGCATCCGGCATTTCACGGTCTGCGGTTTTTCGCCGGGCATGGTCACCACGAACGGCTGTTCCTGGACGATGAGCGAGTTGCCGCGGACGATGACCTCACGCTCCTTGGCGTAGTAGAGGGGAACGATGGGAATGTCCTCGACGTGGATGTACTGCCAGACGTCGATCTCGGTCCAGTTGGAGAGCGGAAATATGCGGATGCTCTCGCCCGGTCCCAGCCGGCCGTTGAGCAGGTTCCACAATTCGGGCCGCTGACGCTTGGGATCCCACTGGCCGTTGGCGTCGCGCAGCGAGAAGACCCGCTCCTTCGCGCGTGAGCGCTCCTCGTCACGCCTGGCGCCGCCGAGGGCAGCGTCGAAGTTACCGGCCTGCAGCGCATCCAGCAACGACTTGGTCTTGAGCAGACCGCAGCAGCGCTTCGTCCCGACCTTGAAGGGCTGCGTGCCGTCGCTGATGGCCTCTTCGTTCGTATGCACGATCAGCCGCGCGCCGATCGTTCTGGCCATCTCGTCGCGAAACTGCGTCATTTCGCGGAACTTGTACGTGGTGTCGACGTGAAGCAGGGGAAACGGGATCGGGCCCGGGTGGAACGCCTTCTGCGCGAGGCGCAGCATCACCGACGAGTCCTTCCCGATCGAGTACAGCATCACCGGGCGCTCGAACTCGGCGACCACCTCGCGCAGGATGTGGATGCTCTCGGCCTCCAGCGCCCGCAGGTGATCGAGGCGTGGCGCCACGGCAACGTTCGGTTCCGATGCAGCGGTCATGGACATAAACACAAAAAAACCCGGGAGGTTGTCCCGGGCTTTCAATCGTTCGCTTGTTGCAGAATCTGTTTAGCTGCTACCCACAGAGGCGGACCGAAAGCGCCGGGACCTGACAGGTCCCCATACAACAACAGGCGCACGGCCGGCAGCGGGTGAAGAACACAGTGCGAGGATTGTACCCATTCCCGGCTCGAAGTCAAAGCCTCAGCGCAGCCCGACTTGACAGTTCGGCCGTCAGACCGGTAGAAGAATGCATACCCCATGCGTGCGCTTCACCCCACCTGCTGTTGTACCTGCGTCGCGCCCGCGCCGTGCCCCTGCACGTGTTTCGGGCCGACGACGGTGAGGTGAGCGCGGTTTTCCAGCCCGTTTGTTCCCACCAGTCGATCGGCTCATCAGGCTCCAGCAAGTTCACGTTCGTTTGAATCCGCGCGGATCGTGCGTGGCCGCGTCTCCCGGGTCGGGGGCGCACCCCGCAGCCGGATACGCGCGTGAGGTACTCGCACCGAAGACACGCCCATGACCGACTGGTACATCATCGCCCTCGCCGGCACCACGCTGCTCGCGGCCATCGTGAACGGGGCGCTGGGGTACGGGTTTTCATCGATCACTGTTCCGATCGCGCTGCTGTTTCTCACGAACCGGGTGCTCAATCCCGCACTGGTGCTGATCGAGGTTGTGCTGAACGCGTATGTGCTCTGGAACAACCGCCAGGCGCTGCCCGGTATCTGGAAGCGGGTGCTGCCGATCGTCCTCGGACTGGCCCCCGGCATCGTGGTCGGTACGGCGGTCGTCTCCCAGATGAATGTGGACTGGCTCCGGTTCGCGACCTACGCGACGCTCCTTCCGCTGGTCCTGCTGCAGTCGGCCGGCTACCGGCGGCCGATTCGGTCCGAACGATCGGTCGGCTTCCTGTTCGGCGGCGGCCTTGGCGTGCTCTATTCGGTCACCACGATCTCGGGTCCGCCCCTGGCCGTGATGCTGAACAACCAGGGGCTGGCGAGGAAAGACTTTCGCGCGGCGCTCGGGTTCGTTCGCCTCGCGGAATCGTCGATGACGGCCGTGGCCTACGGGTACGCGGGCCTCTACAGCGCCACCAGCCTGGCGCTGATTCCCTGGATGGTGCCGAGCATCCTGATTGGTGTGCCGCTTGGGGTCTTCATCATTCGGCGCGCGCCGGTGGAAACATTCAGGCGGGTCTGTTTGAGTTTCGACGCCTGGGTCGTCGGCTTCGGATTGTCACGGCTGCTGAATGAGCTGCAGCTGGTCGACAGTCGCGCCGCGTATCTCGTGCTGGCCGTCGTCGCCCTGGTCGACATCTGGCTCTATCGCTTCTTTGCCGAGCCGGCCCCGGCGGCTCCGGCAGCGCCGGACACGTCGTAGACGCGCTGCGTGCCGGCCGTCGCCGGAACCGCGCGCCGAAACGTTGACGGGCTGCGTCCGCAAGTGCTACAAGCAGAGGCTCTTACCTGCCTCTATCTGCTCTTCTTTCGTACACTCTGGAGGATCCTGGTGACGCTGCAAATCCGTCAAGACATCCGCGATCAATACGCATCCCTCTTCGGCACGAAAACGGTGAACGGGCGCACGCTGGTCGTTGAAGACCTGATCGCGGAGATGACGGCGGCGGTCAGTGCGGAACTGCCGCAGCTGCTGGCTGCCCGGCACCTGTTCCAGAAGAAGGTCGCGCGAGGCGATGCACGTTATGACTTTCTGCCTGGCACCGACGAAATCACCGATGCCGACGGCCACCGCGCCACCGCCGCTGCCATTCGCCGCGGCCTGCTGGACGGGTTCTTCGGACGGGACACCGCCGACGCCTGGCGCCTGAATCCGACGGTGCCCATTCCCGCGGACACGATGACGCCGGGACTTGAAGGCACCGGCCCCGCCATCGATCTCGGCATGGCGATGGGCGCGCTCAATAGCGGCGCGTCGCAGTGGATGTGGGACTGGGAAGATGCGGGCGGGGACTACAAGGATCAGCTGTATCGCGGGTGGCAGAATCTGGCGGATATCCTCGCTCACAAGTGGAACGGCAAGCCGTTCGTCCACCCGACGAAGGGCCGAACGTACACGATCGACGTTCCGCCGGAGCAGTGGCCGACCATCTTTCACCGGGTGCCGGGGCTGCACCTGCACAGCCGGCAAATCTCCCTGGACGGAGCGCCGGTGCCGGCGATGATTCCGGCGCTGGTCATGCATGCCCTGAACAACTTCGACTCGCAGCAGCGGAACGGGTCCGGCATCTACTACTACGTGCCGAAGGTCGAAGCGTGGCAGGAGGCGCGGCTCGTGGCGAAGCTGCTGAAGCAGCTGGAGGAGGCCATGGGGCTGCGGCGCGGCACGTTGAAGATCAAGATGCTCAACGAGCGTGCCGAGTACGCGCTGCAGCAGGAATTGATCATGTGGGTGCTGCGCGAGAATCTCATCGGGCCGAACGTCGGACGCTGGGACTATCTGAACAGCCGCGAGGAGATGTTCCGGCTCGATCCCGCGATGGTGATTCCAGACCCCAACACCATCACGATGACCGAGCCGACGATGAGCTACTACACGATGCGCAACGCGCTGCTTGCGTTGCTGGCCGGCGGGATGCCGATAGGCGGCATGGCGGCGCAGATGCAGAACCCTCGCGCGCCCGAACACGACGCCAAGGCGCTGCGCGACATCTGGTTCGACAAGCTGCGTGAGCGCCTGACGGGGCTCCTCCGCATCAACGGAACACTGCACGACACCTATCGCCAGAGCTGGGTGGCCACCATCGCGCCTGCCTACGTGGAGGCGGGCCGCGAGTCGCTCGTCGCCGACGTCGCTGCCTTGCAAAGCGTCGTGGACAAGCTTAGTCCGGAGGAGGCCAAGCGCCTCGAGGCGCTTGGCCTCGTTGCCGGCGGCCGGATTCGGCCCCTCGATTTGACGGCGGACGACCTCACGCTCGACAAGCTGTTCTCGGAAGAGGCGCGCGAGCGGCTGCTCGCACGGCCGCAAGGGCCGACCACGGAGGATGGCCTTCGCTACGCGATGTACATGTCCACCGAGTTCATGTACCAGCAGCTCCAGGGCAACAACGCCGCTGCTATCTACGACCCGCGTACCGGACTGCGTTTCATGAACGATCTCGCCACCTACGAGATCTTCTGGCACTTTCTCTACCTCGCGGTGTTCCACGGCGTCGAGCTCACCGCGGACGGCGAGATGAGTCGGAAGGGCGACCGCGTCACGCCGGAGCTGTTCGTTCGTCTGCTGGATGAGCGTCGCGAGACGGTGAAGCAGCTTTTCGCGAAGCTGGGCGTCGTCTACGACCAGACGCATGCGGAGCTGGTCCTGCAAGTCCTGAAACGGCAGGTCGTGGAGACGGGCGCGGACGGGCGTCTGGTGCCGCAGCCGCGATGGATCAAGTACGGCTCCCGGGTGCTCCTCTCCATCATCGAAAAGTCGGAGTCCGAACGGAACGCCATTCTCGATGGCATCTTCGGCGACCGCCAGGACCTGCTCGCTCAACTCGCGCGCGCCGGCGATGCCGCGAGCCGCACCCAGATCGAGAAGGCGCTCGCCGCGTACGACGACGTGTACGACGTAATCGGGTAATGCATCCGTGATTTACGATTCGTGATTTGTGATTTTGGATCCGGTGTTGAGGATGCGGGCGTGATGGCACTGGCGCGAGAACTGTTCGAGGCGTACGCGTCCGGCGGCCACGTTGCCGTGGCACCGACGGCGCGCGAAGGCGGATGCGATCTGGCCACCGCCTATGCGGTGGAGGCGGAACTCACGCGGATGAGGCGGGCCGGCGGCCACGCGACGGTCGGGCGCAAGGTAGCTTTTGCCAACAAGGCCGCCTGGCGGGCCCTCAAGATCCAGACGGTCGCCTGGGCCAGTATGTACGACGATACCGTGCACTTCGCGGAGGACGGCCGCGCCTCGGCATCGTTGGCGCGCATGCGTGCGCCGCGTCTCGAGCCCGAAGTGGTCATGAAGCTCAAGACGGTCCGCGGTGGCGGACCGTCCAACCAGCACTGGCTTGTCGGGTCGCACGGCGACCCGACATTGCCGGCGTCGGCCGACGCGGAAGCCGTGCTCGATGCGGTCGAGTGGCTGGCCCTCGGTTTCGAACTGGTCGATTGTCCGTTCCCGGAATGGAAGTTTCAGCCTGCCGACCTGATCGCGTCCTTCGGCTTCCACGCCGGCCTCGTCGTCGGGAAGCCGCGCTTCGTCGATCGTGGCAGCATCCCGTCGCTTGTCGAGGAACTTGGAGCGTTCACGGCGCGGCTGTCGAAGAATGGAGAACTCGTGGAGGAGGGTGGGGGCAAGAATGTGTTGAAGAGCCCCGCCCTCTGCCTGGGCGAACTCGCCTCGGCGATTGTCGCGCAACCCGGCGCCGAACGGCTGCGACCTGGTGAGCTGGTCAGCACCGGCACGCTCACGGCCGTGCCCTTCATCGCCGTGGGCGAGCGGTGGGATGTCGTTGCGTCCGGTCTCGATGTGCCGCCTCTTGCGATCGATCTTCGGCCGTAGCCCTAGCTGGCTTCCTAACCTCCAGGCGGGTCCTGACCGCGGACAGCCCCATTCGTGCTCGGCGCCACAAGCACCTGCCACGTGGGAGGCGCCTCCACCCCACCGCGCAAGCGTGCGCGGCGGGGGCCCCGGGCCTGCGGCGCGAACGGGGCGGCCCCGTTCGCGGCCGCCCGCAGCGAGGTTATGAAGTCCCGCGCCGCGCGTCGCGCATGCCTACAACAATCGATCCCAGATGAGGATGCCTGTCATGCCGGTGAATATGAGGAAGCTCAGCCATCCAAAGACCGTCGCGAACCTGGACGGATAGAAGAGGCGATCGGTCTTGGGTATCACCGTGAAGCAGTAGTACAGGTTCAGAAAGAAGATCACGGGGGCGACGAAATAGGCGAGGGCCGACGCGATCAGTACCAGCCAGACCGGCCGGTTGACCCCGGCAACGATTGCTACGGCCGTAACCAGGGAGAACAGCATCGTCGCGCGGTAGATGTTGTATTCCGAGTACGCCGTCTTGCGGTGCTCCTCGGTCAGCTCGTCGGCGGCGATCCCCCGCAGCCTGGCGGTACGTGGGAACAGGTTGCGGCAACAGGCGGCGACGACCCGAGGCCATCCGTCGAAGTAGTTGAACGCGGTCGAGAAGGTGGCCGCGAATGCCCCGACCAGAAACACGACCATCATCCAGGGACCGACGCTGTTCGTGAAGATGCCGGCGATCTCGCCCATCACGGCGTTCCCTGCGACCTCGCTTCCGGGAATCCACTGCGCCGCGAGGAGGAGGAAGATGCACGCGATGACGAAGGAGATGATGTGGCCGAGCCTGAAGTCCAGCATGCCGATCGTGAACCATCGGCGGCAGTACTCGAGCGCATCAGCCGGCAGCTTCGACGTGTCGACGGTCAAGGCGCTCTTCGGCGATGTCAGTGGGTCGAAGCGTTCGGTGAAGCCCTGTTCTTCGAGCTGCCCGCGAAGGCGCCCCATGCCGGTCCGCTTGGCTTTTCCCCATTCCGACGCCTGCAGCGACACGTCGATGCCGGTCGGGAGCAGTCCGAGGAAAGCCGCAATGATGATGAGGGACCCCTCCGGGGTGGCGAAGGTGAAGAAGGACCGGAAGGCCGAGGCCGGCGCCGGCTCCACGAGATAGACGATGATGCTCGAGACGCAGAGCACGCCGGCGAACAGCTTGGTGAGTGTTTCGAGCATGGCGTATCGCCCGCGCAGGATGATCGTGACCGCCGCCCCGCCCAGCACGAGCGCGTATACCCAGGGGTTCACGGTCAGCCCGAAGTAGTAATCCACCACGAAATACGGCACGGCCGCTGCTGCGGCGAGGCGTCCCGCCTGGCCGAGCGCGCTCTGGACGAGCGTCGTGACGAGCATGTACCAGAGGGGCCACTTGCCGGGCGCCGTAGCATAGGCGTCCAGCATGCTGCGTCCGGTCGCGTGCGTGAACCGGAAGGCCATCTCGAAGCCGTAGTACTTGAACACGTACGAGGCCAGCACGCACCAGAGCAGGATGTATCCGAACTGGGCGCCAGCCAGGGGAGCCGTCACCAGATGACTCGTCCCGATCCCGGTCATCATCAGGATCATGCCTGGCCCGAAGTGCCTGACCATGCTGCCGGCGGACATCAGGGGAAGGGCCGGTGTGTTGATGGTGGATGGAGTCGTGGGATCGCTCATGGCACTTAGGCTACATTCAACCGCGCTTTGACGCTACGGGTTGTTGGTGGTAGCGTCCTTCGTCACGGGTGCATCGGAGGTAGTGGATGAAGAAGCTATCACTCGTCGTTGCGGGCCTTACCTTACTCTGGGCGGTGCCGGCCGTGGCGCACCATTCGTTTGCGGCGGAATTTGACGTGAACCAGCCGATTACCTTGCAGGGCAAGCTCACCAAGATGGAATGGCTCAATCCTCACGGGTGGCTGCACGTCGACGTCACGGAACCGGACGGCAAGGTGGTCAGCTGGGCGATCGAGGTCGCCGGCCCGAATGCGCTCCTGCGGCGCGGTCTTCGGCAGACCGACTTCCCGATTGGCAGCGAGCTGAGCATCGAAGGTTATCGCGCCAAGAATGGCTCGCCGACGGCCAACGGCGCGAGCGTAAAGTTCGCGGACGGCCGAAACTTCTTCCTCGATGCATCTGACACCCCCTACTAGGGGGGCACCCAGCGGCAATTTAGTAGACTTCGCGCAACAGTCTTGAAGGGGGCTTCGGACATGAGAAAACCGTCCCGTGGCTGCGTGGCACGGTCGGCGCTTCTCGCGGCGCTCTTGTGGATAGCGCCGGCACTCGCGGCAGGCCAGGCTTCCGACCCGCTCCCGCGCACCGCCGACGGCAAGCCGGACTTGTCCGGGATCTGGCAGGCCGTGACCACGGCCAGTTGGAATATTCAGGCACACTCGGCCGAGAAGGATATACCGGCAGGACTCGGCGTCGTCGATCGTGACGAGATCCCGTACCAGTCATGGGCGGCGGCGAAGCAGCGGGACAATTTCGAAAATCGGGCAACCGCCGACCCGGAGTCGAAATGTTATCTGCCGGGCGTGCCGCGCATCACCTACATGCCGTACCCGTTCCAGATTTTTCAGACGCCCACCCACGTCGCCATCGTGTACAAGTACGTCCATGCTGTCCGCCGAATCTTCATGGATTCGCCCCATCCGGACGGGCCGATCGCATGGTTCATGGGCGACTCGCGCGGCCGATGGGAAGGGGATACGCTGGTCGTCGACGTCGTCCATTTCACCGACCAGACGTGGTTCGACCGGGCCGGGAACTTTCACAGTCCGGCGTTGCACGTGATCGAGCGCTATACGCCCATCAGCGTCCATCACATCAACTACGAGGTGACCATCGAGGATCCGAAGGTCTTTACACGCCCGTGGAAGATGAGCCTGCCACTCTACCGGCGGCTCGAAGAGAACATCCGGATTCTGGAATACGAGTGCTACGCTTTCGGGTTCGAGCACACGTGGCTCGTGCCTCCTGAATAGATATGAAACGTATAGAGATGAAGAGTGTGGTCGTTCTTCTCGCCGCCGTGGTCTTGCTCGCGCCGTGGTTCGCCACGACCGAAGCCTCGGAGGAAGGTAGTCAGGCTCCGGCAGCAGCCGCTCCAGCGTATACGCCCCCTCGGACGCCTGATGGCACGCCGGACATCCAGGGCTTCTGGAGGCCAATCGGGACTTTTTTACAACATCCAGGATTTGGAGTTCCAATCGCTCTACCAGAGGTTCACGCCCGATCCGGCAACGCGGGGCAAGAGCCTCATCGTGGATCCGCCCGACGGACGGATTCCTTGCCAGCCGTGGGCGGCCGAGAAGGCGAACCTGGTCCTGCAGAACCATGCCGATCCGACGCCGCAATTTCTCGATCCGAACGCGCGGTGCTTTCTTCAGGGTGTGCCGCGTCACCTGAACAACCGTGAGTTCGAGATCTTCCAGCCGCCCGGATACGTCGTGATCTTCAACATGGCTCATCACACGTATCGAGCAATTCCTTTGGACGCCGGTCCGCATATCTCCGAGCGAGTCAAGCTGTGGATGGGCGATTCACGCGGCCGATGGGAGGGAAGCACGCTCGTCGTCGATGTCGCCAACAACAACGACCAGACCTGGTTCGACGTCGTGGGGGATTTTCACAGCGATGCGCTACACGTCGCGGAGCGCTTCACGCCTGTCGACGCCGATGCGATCGAGTATGAAGCCGTCATCACGGACCCGAAAGTCTACACGCGGCCGTGGACCTTTGCGCTTCGCTTCGAGCGCATCAAGGACTATGGCTCCGAGCTCTGGGAAGAAGCGTGTCACGAGGGCAACGAGCGCACGCTCGACTTGATGCTCACGAGACCGGGACGATAGCGCGACTGTGCTCTCTGGGCCTTGACGGTACCCACGACGAAAGACCTGGGTTACAATCCACACGAAGGACCTAGTACCTTGCCGCAGTGGTTTTGATCGGTTGCAACGAGGGTAGTTCCTCTGCCGACAACAACAGCTTGATCGTCCGGGGTTGGCGTGGAACCCGACTGATCAGACCGCGCCGCTCAAGCTCGACGATCATGTGGTGGACGGCCGGGGGCGTGACCTGAAAGAACCGTTGGAAGTCCGCTTCGGCCGGTGGCGTTCGGTGAAGGAGCGTGTACGTGTAGAGGAAGGCTAGGTACTGGCCCTGCTTCTGGGTGAATCTCGGTGATGAACGGCTGGACACGGGATCGGGAAGGTGATCCAAGATGTCCATGCACATACGCTATCGCATCACGCTGACCTACGATGAACAGCAACAGCTTCAGGCGCTTGTGAGCGGCGGCCAGGGGGCGGTTCGCAAGATCAAGCGGGCGCAGATTCTCCTCGCCGCGGACGCCACATCCACCGACGAGATGATCGCGCTCAACGTTGGTGTCGGCACGTCGACCGTGTACCGGACCAAGCAACGCTTCGTCGAGGAAGGACTGGACCGAGCGCTCCGCGAAGTGCCCCGTCCCGGCGCGCCGCGCAAGCTCGGCGCCAGCGATGAAGCCCTCCTGGTCGCGGTCGCTTGCTCACATCCACCCTCCGGGCGTGCGCGATGGACACTGGATCTCCTGGCCCGCGAGATGGTGCGACTCACCTCGCACGAGGCCCTGTCGGGCGACACGGTGGGTCGCCGGCTTGCCGAGATGGCGCTGAAGCCGTGGCAGGAGAAGATGTGGTGCATTCCGACGGTCAACGCCGAGTACGTGGCGCGAATGGAAGACGTCCTCGATCTCTACGCCGAGCCGCCGGATCCGCGGCGACCGGTCGTCGGCTTCGATGAAACACCCCGGCAACTGATCGGCGAAGCGCGTGTCCCGATTCGGGCCAAGCCCGGGAAGCCCAGACGAGTCGACTACGAGTACGTGCGCAACGGCACGGCGAATGTCTTCATGTTCGTAGACGTGAATCGCCCCTGGCGACATGCCAAGGTCACCGACCAACGCACGTGCGTCGACTTCGCAGAGTGCATGCGCGATCTCGTCGATGAGCACTACCCGGAGGCCGAACGGATCCGTGTGGTGCTCGACAATCTTTCGGCACATTCAGCGGCAGCGCTCTACCACGCCTTCGATCCCGCCGAGGCACGACGGATTCTCCGTCGGCTCGAGTTTCACTTCACGCCGAAACACGCCAGCTGGCTCAACATGGTCGAGATCGAAATCGGCGTGATGGTCAAGCAGTGCCTCGATCGTCGGATCCCTGCCAAGGCGATCCTCATCAAGGAGATCGCGGCATGGGAGCAACGGCGCAATGACGAGAAGGCGCGCATCCACTGGATGTTTACAGTCGACCGTGCTCGCGAAAAGCTCGGCCGTGTGTATCCGCAACCCGCTGGTCGGGCCAAAGCCGCCGCGTGAACCGGTCAGATCCACTGCGGCGAGGTACTAGGACAGCCCACACGGAGGTCATGGGCTGCAATCCCCGACAGCACGACCGTCGTCACACAAGCGGATGGCCTGCTGTGGTCCGCTGGTGTCTTTCTTGATTGGGAACTTTGTTTAGGGAGAGTCTATGAAAGCCTTGGAGGGCGTACGAATTCTTGATATGACCCACGTCCAGTCCGGCCCGACCTGTACGCAGCTTCTGGCCTGGTTCGGCGCGGATGTCATCAAGGTGGAACGTCCCGGAACGGGTGATCCCACTCGCGGCCAGTTGAGGGATCTTCCGGATGTCGATAGCCTGTACTTCACGATGCTGAACCACAACAAGCGAAGTATCACGCTGAATACCAAACGCGACGAGGGGAAGGCCATCTTCACCAGGCTCATCGAGTGTTGCGACGTGATTGTGGAGAATTTCGCTCCAGGCGCGCTCGACCGAATGGGGTTCTCCTGGGAGCGCATGCAGCAGATCAATCCGAAAATCATCTCTGCATCCGTCAAGGGCTTTGGACCCGGGCCGTACGAGGATTTCAAGGTGTACGAGAACGTCGCGCAGTGTGCCGGCGGTGCCGCCAGCACGACTGGATTCGATGATGGCCCGCCGACCGTCTCGGGTGCACAAATCGGGGACTCCGGAACGGGGTTGCATTTGGCCTTAGGGATCGTGACGGCCCTGTTTCAGCGTGAGAAGACGGGCCGAGGTCAGCGTGTCGAATGCGCGATGCAGGACGGAGTGCTCAATCTGTGCCGGGTCAAGCTGCGCGATCAACAGCGCCTGGCCCACGGCCCGCTGAAGGAGTACCCCCAATACCCCAACGGCACCTTCCATGACGCGACGCCGAGAGCGGGAAATGCGTCAGGAGGGGGACAGCCTGGCTGGATCGTCAAGTGCAAGGGGTGGGAAGAGGATCCCAACGCCTATCTCTATATTATCGTGCAAGAGGCCGCTTTCAAGGGCTTGGCTCGGTCCATCCAACGTGAGGACTGGCTCGAAGACCCCGAATGGAACACCGCGTCGGCGCGAATACCGAGGCTCGAGCAGGTGTTCGATGAGATCGAGAAGTGGACGCTGACGAAGACGAAGTTCGAGGCGATGAAGGTTCTGAGCGCCGCGGACGTGCCGTGCGGTCCGGTGCTCTCCATGAAAGAACTGGCCGAAGACCAGGCGCTGCGCGCAACCGGGACGATGGTCGAAGTCGATCATCCCACGCGCGGACGTTATCTGTCCGTAGGCAATCCGATCAAGCTGTCTGACTCTCCGTCCGAAGTCAAGCGTTCTCCGTTGCTCGGAGAGCACACAGACGAGATCCTGCGGGATGTTCTTGGGATGGATGCCGGGGCGGTAGCAGCCGCAAAGAGCAAGGGTGCGGTCTGAGACGAGCCGGACCCACGGCTGGAGAAAGAGATTCGAGAAGAGGACATGAAAATCTGTGTTGTTGGAGCCGGCGCCATCGGTGGCTACCTGGCTGTTCGTCTGGCGAGGGCCGGACAGGACGTCTCGGTGATCGCCCGTGGTCCCCACCTCGCGGCGATTAAGGCCAAAGGCTTGAAACTGGTCGAGGACGAACAGGAGTTGATCGCCGACAACCTGACGGCCACGGACCGGATCCGTGACCTCGAGGCCCAGGACGTCGTGCTGTTGGCACTCAAGGCGCACCAGGTCGCACCGGTCGCCAATGACCTGCCGGCCCTCTTTGGGCCAGACACCGTCATGGTGACTCTGCAGAACGGCATTCCGTGGTGGTATTTCCAGAAGCTGGGGGGGCCGTATGCGGACCGGGTGGTCGAGACCGTCGACCCCGGCGGCGTGCTCTTCAAGAGCATCGACCCGGATCGCCTCCTGGGCTGTATCGCCTATCCGGCGGCTGCGATCGCCGAACCGGGTGTGATTCGCCACGTCGAAGGGAATCGCTTCCCGATCGGGGAACTCGACGGGAGCAACTCGGAACGGGCGCAGAAAGTCTTTACCGCGTTCACCGACGCGGGGCTCAAGTCGAGGGTTCTGGATGACGTCCGATCGGAGATCTGGTTGAAGCTGTGGGGCAACCTGACGTTCAACCCGATCAGCGCGCTCACGCACTCGACCCTCGTGGACATCTGCCAGTTTCCGCTGACCCGCGCGCTGGCTGCCACGATGATGACCGAAGCGCAGACGATCGGTGAGCGCCTCGGCGCGCAGTTTCGGGTGCCCATGGACCGACGCATCTCCGGAGCGGAAGGCGTCGGGAAGCACAAGACGTCCATGTTGCAGGACGTGGAAGCGGGGAAGCCACTCGAGATCGATGGCATGCTCGGCGTCGTCGTTGAGCTTGCAGAAATAACGGGCGTCGAAGTACCGACGCTGCGAGCGCTTTACGCATGCGTGAGCTTGCTGGACAAGACCATTCGTGAAGAGGGGATCAGGGTCAAGGGATCGCCGCGAAACGATTGATGAGGAGTGGGATGGCACGTTGGATGCGTTTCGAACACGCTGGCACTTCCGGCTTCGGCACGCTTGAGAATGATTCGATCACCGTCTACCAAGGCGATATGTTTGACTCGCCGACAGCGACGGGGGTGGTGTTGTCCCTCGATCAGGTCGCGCCGACCACACCCACGATTCCTGGAAAAATGCTCGCCTTGTGGAACAATTTTCACGCCATGGCCGCGAAGCTGAGCCTGGACACTCCGGCCGAGCCGCTGTACTGGGTCAAGGCTAACGGCTGCTATCTGGCCACCGGAGGCACCATTCGCAAGCCACCAGCCTACGACGGCAAGGTGATTTTTGAGGGCGAGCTCGGCATCGTCATCGGGCGGGTGTGCGGCGGTGTCGCCGAGGCCGACGTCGAACCGTACATTTTCGGCTACACCTGCATCAATGATGTCACCGCCGTTGGGGTACTCAACAAGGATCCCTCGTTCCAGCAATGGACGCGGTCCAAGAGTTTCGATACCTTCGGCGTCTGCGGGCCCGTGGTGGCCACCGGCCTGGACCCCATGACACTGACCGTTCGCACTGTCCTCAACGGTCAGGAGCGCCAGAACTATCCGGTCAGCGACATAGTGATTCCGCCGGCCAAGATCGTCAGCATGATCTCTCACGACATGACGTTGCACCCCGGTGATGTCATTTGCTGCGGTACGTCGGTGGGCGTCGGCTCCATGAAGCCCGGCAGTACGGTCGAGGTCACGATCGACGGCATTGGCACCCTCAGCAACCGTTACGATGAATAGCACCCCACTCAGGAGGATTACATGCGACTGTGGTTTGGCCTTGCGATCTTGATTGTCGGACTGGGCGCGGCAATCGCCGCCGACACGATTCCGGCAACCGGCGGCAACATCGAGCTCACGCCGATGACGCACGCCCACGTGCAGATTGAGTACGGCGGGAAGGTGATTCACATCGACCCGACCAACGAGTCGGCGCTGGCGGCCGCCAAGCCGGCCGATATCATCCTGGTCACCGATGTCCACGGCGATCACATGGATCCGGCGGCCATCGACATGATCAAGAAGGATTCAACTATCTACGTGGCGCCGGCGGCCCTGGATGGGAAGTTCCCCGGCACGACCGAGATCATCGCGAACGGTGAAACGCGGACGGTGGACGGCGTCAGCATCCAGGCGGTGGCCTCCTACAACCTGCAGCGCGGACCGCAGCCGGGGCGGCTGTTTCACGACAAGGGACGCGGCAACGGCTACGTGCTCACGCTTGGCGGCCAGCGCATCTTCTTCTCCGGTGACACCGAGTGCGTACCGGAGATCAGGGCGCTCACGAACATCGACGTCGCGTTCCTGACGATGAACCTGCCGTACACGATGCCGCCGTCGGAATCGGCCGACTGCGCCAAGGCGTTCATGCCGACGATCGTCTATACGTATCACTATCGCGGCATGGGCGGACCCACGCCGGAAGAGAACCAGCAGGCGTTCGTGGCGGCCATGCAGGGCACGGCCGGGATCGAGGTGCGCACGCCGAATTTCTATCCTGGTCAGTAGAACCGGGTTCATCACCTCCAGGCGGGTCCTGACCGCGGACAGCCCCCCTCTACCACGAAGCGGACCCTGTGGCTTAGAGAGGGGACGGTAGGATTTCGTCGACCAGGTTTGGTCGTCTGTCGAGATGATCCGTAACCCGTTCGTAGGCCATGGAGAATTCCAGAACCTTTTGGTCGTCCCCAAGACGCCCCATGACCTGCATCCCCATGGGTCGGCCCTGCCGATCGAAACCAACGGGCACGTTGACCACGGGGAGACCGGCTAACGTCGCCCCTATGACCACCTCCATCCAGCGATGATAGGTATCCATCTGAACGCCATTGATGGACTCGGGCCAGTGAACTTCCTTTGAGAAGGGAAACACCTGAGCCGTCGGTAGAATCAGAAAATCGTATTCATCGAACAGAGCGCCCAAGGCGCGAAACCAGTCGGCACGGGCAATTCCTGCTGTGTAAATGTCTGCGCCCGAGGTTTCGAACGAGCCTTCGATCTCCCAGATCGCTTCGGGCTTCAGCAGCCTCCGAGATTCAGGGTCGTCGTAGAGCGCCCTAGCCCCGTGACGCGTCCAGTGACGTAAGGTCAACCAAGTCTGCCAGAGCCGGTCCATATCGAACTGTGGCTTGCAGGTCTCGACAATCGCGCCCTCCTTCGTGAGGCTGGCGAGGCTGGCCTCACAGAGCTCGAGCACGCCCGGTTCGGTGTTGAGATAGCCCTCATAGCTTCCCATCCACCCGATCTTGAGGCCCGATAAATCACGTGCCCGAAACTCTTCAAAGGCCGGCAGTTCATCTCTCAGGGTCAAAGGTTGGGCGGAATCATAGCCGGCAACGCTGTGCAGCAGGCGAATCGTATCTTCACTGTTTCGCCCCATCGGGCCACCGGTCGACATCTGCTGATAGAACAGATCACCTCCGCCACCCCCCGGCACCCTACCCTGACTGGGCCTAGCAGCCTGTGGTTAAAGGGCCGAAAGGGATCGACACGACTGATCCCGCGTACTACACTCCCGCATGGCCATGAGTCGACGTAAGGACCGGGCACGGACACCCGGATTGTGGATCGCGACGAACGCGTTGCCGGTTACGGGCGGGCATCCGTTCTATCAGCGGCTAAATCAGGTCCTGGACACGCACGCGTTCGACGCGTGCGTCGAGGCGCAGTGCGCCCCGTTCTACGCCGCGACGGTCGGCCGTCCCAGTCTGCTGCCGGGGACCTATTTCCGGCTGCTCTTGATCGGGTACTTCGAGGGCATCGATTCGGAGCGTGGGATCGCCTGGCGGACTGCCGACTCGCTGGCGCTGCGCGGCTTTCTCGGGTTGGGCCTCGATGAGGCGACACCCGAGCACTCGACGATCTCCCGGACGCGGCGGCTGATCGACCTCGAGACGCACCGGGCGGTCTTCACGTGGATCCTGCAGGTGCTGGCGACGGCCGATCGCGTGAAGGGCAAGACGATCGGGATCGATGCCACGACCCTCGAAGCCAATGCCGCCTTGCGGAGCATCGTGCGCCGCGACTCCGGCGAGACGTATCAGGAGTTCTTGACGCGGCTCGCACAGGCCTCGGGCATCGAGACGCCGACACGGGCGGACTTAGCGCGCCTTGATCGCAAGCGCCCGAAGAAGGGCTGCAATACCGACTGGCGGCATCCACACGACCCTGATGCGCGGATCACGAAAATGAAGGACGGGCGTACGCATCTGGCCCACAAGGCTGAGCACGCCGTCGACCTGGAGACTGGGGCGATCGTGGGCGTGACGGTGCAGGGCGCCGATCAGGGCGATACGACGACGATCGCGGAGACGGTCACCACGACGGCCGAAGAGCTCGAAGCCGTGGCGGTGGCGACCGACGGGCACACGGCGATCATCGACGAAGTCGTGGCCGACAAGGGATACCACAGTAATCAGACGCTGGTGGATCTCGCGACACTCGACCTGCGGACCTATATCGCGGAGTCCGATCGCGGCCGGCGCAACTGGACGCACCAGGCGGCGGCGCGCGACGCGGTGTACGCGAATCGTCGACGCATCCGGGGCGTGCGTGGGTTGGCCTTGTCGCGTCGACGGAGTGAGTATCTCGAACGACCGAATGCGCATCTCTCTGAAACCGGTGGGATGCGGCGCACGCATCTGCGAGGGCACACCAACATCCTGAAACGTTTACTCGTCCATATCGGCGGCTTCAATCTGGGCCTCTTGATGCGGTCGCTCGTCGGCGTCGGCACGCCGCGGAGCCTGCAGGGCCACCTGGCGACGATTGTGGCGCTCGTCATCGCGCTGTGGACGCGCGTGGAGCGCCGCTGGCGCGACCACCACACGCCATCCGACGATCAGGCGTCCGTTTTTACGCCGAATCATCGTTTCGAGCTGCTACCTGTTGGCGCGTCAGAAGGCGACCTTTAACCACGGGCTGCTATAGCCGATCACGTTGTTGAAGGCACCGGGGTTGCGAAGCGACCCCATGAAGTCACTGCCATCAGCCACCGGCAGCATGTGAGTTGCGAGACCACACGCAGCGCCACCGCTGCTACCGCCCGCTGTGAGAGCCGGATCGTATCCGCTGCCTGTGGCACCAAATACCGGATTGTACCACTGCGAACCCATACCGAATTCAGGCACATTGGTCTTTCCGATGAAGATCGCGCCCTGGCTTCGAATCCTGCCGATCATGAAACTGTCTTGCCCCGCCACAGTGCCTGCGTATATGGGAGAGCCTCTGCTCGTTGGAAAACCTTTCACATCGGCCAGATCCTTGACGGCGTGAGGCAGACCGTGCATCCAGCCCCAGTAGTCACCCTTGGCTAAGGCTTGGTCGGCGAGTTCAGCTTGTCCAATCAGCACATCGTCATCGGCCATACTGACAATGGCGTTGTAGACCGGATTGTAACGGTGAATCCGTTGCAGATATGCCTGCATCACCTCAATACAACTGATTTGGCTTTGCCTGATGGCAGCCGACAGTTGCGACGCACTCAAACTGGTGAGGTCGGTCGGCACCTGCGCACCCGAGAGCCTACTTGAACGGAATGCGGGGAATGCCAACGCCATACCCAGGCCCGTTGCGTTGCCGAGAAACTCTCGTCGATTCATATCGTTTTCTCCCGGAGCGTGCCTACGACGAAGACGAGGCGTGCGCCAGGGCTTAGGGCTTGTCAGACAATTACTGACTTTTGTGTTCTCGGAGCAGCGGGATGGATCGTGTAGTTCCAGTCGCCGTGAAAGCGATGCCGCTCGAGGCGTACCGTCGCCAGCTGCGCATCGGTGACGGTGATGCCACCCGGGTATGGGCCGCGGTCGAGTTCCGACCGAACGCGGAGTCCGGACCGACTGTGCGTCGAGCCAATGAGGCTCACGATCGTGGCCAAGTCGACGAGTGGGGTGCCGCGCCAATTCATCGCGATGTGCGAGAACACCCGATGCTCGATCTTGTTCCACTTGCTCGTACCCGGCGGAAAGTGACAGACCGTGATCGCCAAGCCCGTCCGATTGGCCAGACGCGGCAGTTCCCACTTCCACAACCGGAGGCGCGCCCCGTTGCTCCCGCCTGCATCCGCCGTGATCAACAGCGACTGGGCTTGTCGATACGCCGGGCGACCCATGTGCTGCCACCAACGCTGGATCGACCGTACCGCGAAGCTCGCGGTGTCGTGATCGATCCCGACACGCACCCAGCCTTCGTTGCGATGCAGATCGTAGATGCCATACGGAATGGCCTTCCCGCCCGTGGTGGCGGTGGCCGGGATCACGAAGTCGTGGACCTGTACCCGCTGCGGCGTCTTCGCCGGGCGCCAGGTGCGGCCCGCGTTCTTGAACGCGCCGACCAGCTCCTTCTTCTTGGTGTCCACCGAAATCGTCGGCTGCTGTTGCCGTTGCGCGCGTCGCACGCGCCGGGCGATGTACCGAAACTGCGCGTCCCGATCGACATGCTGGCGGCCCTCACGAGTCTTGGCGTTGCCCTGCAGGCTGTAGCCCAGTCCGTGCAACAACTCGGCGACCACCGTGTGGCTGACGCGGTGGCCCAGACCGTCGAGCGCCACCGCCAACGTCCGTGCGCTCTGGCACGTCCACCGCAGCGGCGAGTCGGGATCGCCGGGGGCGGTCGGCTCAACCAACGCATCCAAATCGCGCAGCAGCGTCGCGTCGAGATCGATCGCGCGCTTGCGGCCGCCGCCCGCCCTTCGCGTCCGGCCGCCCGCGAGCGGCTCGTCCGCCGTCAATTCACGCAAACCGCGCTGGATGGTCGATGTCGCGATACCCGTGGCTCGGGCGACCAGCGCCGTGCCGCCATAACCGATCGCCTGGGCCTCAGTCGCCGCCCACACCCGGCGCGATCGCTCCGTGAGCACGGGCGCCAGCGCTGCATGCTTTGCCCGCAGGGTGGCCACCTCCACGGGCGCAGCGTACTACTCGCCGATCAACAGTACAAGCAGTTATTTCCTTACAGGCTCTTAGCGCCATCAGTGTTGCGCTTGATTATAGAGGCTGTTTCACGACCTCGTCGCGGGTGGCCGCGGACGGGGCCGCCCCATTCGCGCCGCAGGCGCCTCGCCCGTGACGGGTGCCGTTGGCGCCGAGCACGAATGGGGCTGTCCGCGGTCAGGACCCGCCTGGAGGTTGTGAACCCAGTCCTATCGGACTTCGGTGTATAACGAACGTCGCCGGTGGTTGAAGGCGAGAGGTTGTGCGATGAAATGCCCCAGATGCGGACTCCATAGCCAGGACATCGCTGAGCGTTGCGATTGCGGCTACGACTTCAAGACAGCAAAGCTGGAAGCGTCCTCCCTGGTCGCGAACGCCGACACGCTGCTTGAACAGTCTGGCAAGTCAACGATGCGATATGGAGCGATCATCTTTCTGGTGGGCGCTGGGATGACAGCGGTCATGTCTCTTGCGGTCGCCGGCGAATCCCAGGCTCGGGATATCGGATCGAGCATCTTCCTTGTCGCCCTGGCTCTGGGAGCACTCCGGTTCCTTCGCGGCTACAGACAGTACCAACAGGGGCGTCGCCTGGCCGCCCGAGACGCCGGAGGAAGGTAGGCCGTCGGCGGCGGGTCCGCTACCTGTTTCATAACCTCCAGGCGGGTCCTGACCGCGGACAGCCCCGTTCGTGCTCGGCGCCACAAGCATCGTCACGGGTGAGGCGCCTGCGGCCCGAACGGGGTGGTCCCGTCCGCGGCCACCCGCGACGAGGCAGCTCTTCCGTCCAGTTCTGGACGAGGATGATCTGCCCAATCATTGCGTCAAGATATCGGTGATCTTACCTTGCGGTGTGAGGTCCTTGCCGGCCAGTCCCGGGTGATCTGGCGGGATCCAGTGGGCGGTAAAAACGGAGTTGTCATCCGCATCGGATACCGTTGCCTTGTAGATATCGTCGAGACTGGCATCCTCCGGTACACCCCTTATGACCGGTACGATGTATTCCCAGACCACCTCACCGTCTGGCGTTACTTGAAACGCGTGTCCGTGTCGACCAGCGACCCCAAGCGTATTTCCGTTTGCTAGACGCTGAACACCTGAGATGTTGCGGCTCGAGAAGCTATTGGGCTCGCGGGATGTGAAACTCCAAACCACCTGCTCCGCAGGTCCGCCCGCCGCTAGTTCCGACAGGTACGGCGCGTTCGGATAAGCGCCGGCATAGGGATTGAGCTCGAGGAGCTTTGACCGATGCGCGCCTGCGCGTCGTGAACCATTCTCGAATATCAAAAAGTTACCGGCTCCCGGCAGACCCTCTTTGATCCAATGGGTATCATGGTGATGGAACAGCTGCTGGTCTCCCTCGGAGGTTGTATTACCGTCTGCGTTGAAGCTAGGACCTTCACCCGAGTCATAGAGACTCGGGTTTCCCCAGCGAAAAATGATATCGCCCTTAGGCCCAGCCGCCAGCGCCTTGCTGGCCTCGAAATCTCCCATTACAAACGAGCCTCCGTGATCGATGACATAGAGCTCGCTCATCCGGTCGTTGTTCACCACGATCTGATCCAGCGCCTGGTTGTAGTCGAGCGCATTCTGGTGTGTGAAGTCACCTCGCAACCCGCCGCCCCAATTGAGATTGAACCTCTCCGGGTGCTCGGCCAGGACACCGTAATTGGGCCACGCCGGATTCTTGTCTTGAACGACATGATCCAAGGTCCACCACTCCCAGACGATGTCGCCATCCATATCAACCTCGACCACCCCATCGGGTGCGGCATTCCAGTCCACTGAGGGATCGGCACCGGCCGGGCCGTGTCAACGTCCGTGAGACAACCGGTTTCAGAGTTTACTGAAGCGCCTCCACGCGCTCGGTCAGGCAAAGGGCCGGGCCGCCGAGAAGCGGTTGCGGTCTGCGTATGACCCCATGCTGGGGGTCAGCCGGGGTCACGATCGTCGTTCCTGGGGCATCCTCGCCGGGCACTTTCGCCGGCGGATTGATCCACACGGCCGTGGGCAAGGTTTCGCCGCGCGGCGGCCCCTGCACGAAGCGCTCGGGATGGGCGGCGTAGGCCGCGAGGCGCGTGTGGTGACGGACCTCAAGGATCGTGGCCGCGCGCCCATAATGGACGTCGGCGGGCGTGAGATAGCTCAGGCCACTGTGGTGATGCGCGTCGTTGTACCACGCGAAGAGATCGTGGCCGATCGCGCGCGCGTGTTCGATGGAACCGAAGCGGTCCGGAAAGTCCGGGCGGTATTTGACCGTCCGGAATTGGGCTTCGGAAAAGGGATTGTCGTTGCTCACCCGAGGCCGCGAGTGGCTCGCCTCGATGCCGAGGTCGGAGAACAAGAGCGCGACGAGCTTGCTGCGCATCGGCGCGCCGCGGTCCGCGTGGATCGTGAGTTGCTGCGGACCGATGTGTTGCTTGCGGCACGTCGCCTCGATCAGGCGCTGGGCCAGGTGGGCGTTCTCGTGCGCGGCGACCATCCAGCCCACGACGTAGCGACTGAAGAGATCCAGGATCACATACAGCGAGTCAGACAGGTAGGGGATCGGCCCTTTCAGCTTAGTGATATCCCACGACCAGATCTGATTCGGGGCCGTCGCCACGAGCTCCGGTTTCGCGTACGCCGGATGCCGCGCCTGGGCGCGCCGCTCCCGGACTTCCTCCGCGGCGTCGAGAATGCGATACATCGTGCGCGTGGAGCAGAGATACGTCTGTTCCTCGAGCAGCGTGGCCTGCACTTCGGCGGGCGACTGATCGACGAACCGCTCGCTGTGCAACACGTCGAGCACCGCCTGGCGTTCGGCGGGCCCGAGCGCGCGCGACGAGGCCGCGCGTGGGGTCGGCGTCGACGACCGGGCGGGCTGTCGACGCCGATAGAGGGTCGCGCGCGCGAGGCCGACACTCTGACAGAGGGCCGCGGTGGCGCCCGTCGTGGTCACCGCCTCGATGGCGATCATCAGTCGGGCTCGTCGGTGTCGAGGGGTTTCAGGGGGATCCCCAGGATCTCGGCAACTTTTTTTGGAGCGTGATGATCGTCTCGGCCCGCTGCAGCTTCCGCTGCAGCCGACGGTTCTCGGCTTCGAGCTGTTTCACGCGCGGGTCACCCGGCCTCGGCTTGGGTCCTCGCCGGCGTCCGCGCATGTCCTGCCAGGCGCCCTGCTCGCGCTGCCGACGCCAGTTGGTGAGCAAGGACGAGTACAACCCCTCGCGACGCAACAGGGCGCCCAGCTCGCCGGGCTTCTTGCAGGCGTCGGCTTGCGTGAGGATGCGGAGCCGATACTCCGCGGGAAAGCGCCGACGCTGGGCCTTCGCCGGCACTTCAGGATCGGGGTCGGTCGCGCGTGACGTGACCGAGGGGCCGAAGGCTGCGGTCGCCCTCCGGGCTCCCTCCGCCTCCGCCCCCTCGGCTACGTCCATCTCTACGGCTGCTGGCATGCGAGTCATCCATCGAACCCTCCCCGCCCCTACACTCATCTCGCCGGGGAGGTTGTCTCACGGATTATTGGCACAGGGGGGGCCGCCACTGCCTGCTCCTGAGTCATTGGAAACCGCGAGGTGAAAATGATCGTCCAGTCATTGAGATGGTTGTTCCAAATCCTCTTAAAGTTGTGGTGGTAGCGGTAACCCTCACGGGGGTCACTGAAGTCCCAGACAAGGTTTCCCTCCCAGTCGAGTTCCTGCAGTGCCCGCTCACCCTCGTACACATGACCGGCTGTACTCAACCCTTGAATGAGGTTCCCGGTCTCGGTCAACCGGGCCGTCTTCTCCATGGAATAACCCCGCCCCTCATACTCTGGCGTGATCGTCTTCCACTTGTGGACGACGCTGCCGTCTGTATCGACGAGATAGGTATATTCGTGTGCGTCCACTCCCGGCCAAGTCGAGAACAGAAGATACCCGCTGGCGGTCTTTTCGGGATCGGAGTAGATCACCTCCGTGGGTCCGTGGAAGGCTTCATAGCTGCTCGCTGAGCTAAAAAGCGCTACAGAACCCATGGCGACCAGTAGACTGCGAATCTTGAGTGTGTCTTTGTTCTGCATCGATCTTATCCTCCGAGATGAGGCGTGCTCGTCCGGACGCTAAGGCCATCGGAGTTGGGTCTGATTATAGAAGGAAACTGATCGAGGGCTTGTCCGCCTTCGCGGCGCCGGAATCCGTGTCCCGGCCGGCCCAGGACGGATAGATAAACACTACGCGGGTGCGTTCAACCGGTCGATGCAACATGCACTCGAAATGGGAGGTGTCATGGTGCGACGACGAGGGCCACGGCTGACGGCCGCCGAGAAGGCGGAGGTGTGGCGCCGCTGGCGGCGGGGCGAGACGTTGAAGGCCATCGGCCGTGCGCTGAGCCGCGCGGGGAAGGTGGTGCGGTATGAAGTCGTCCGGACGGGGGGCATCCCGCCGCCGGGGCGCCAGCGGGCGCGGCAGGCGCTGACGCTGACCGAGCGCGAGGCGATTTCCCGGGGCCTGGCCTGCGGCGCGTCCCTGCGGCAGATCAGTCGCGGGGTGGGCCGAGCCGCCTCGACGGTGAGTCGGGAAGTGCGGCGCCACGGCGGGCGGCGCCGGTATCGGGCCACGATAGCCGACGACCAGGCGTGGGCCCGCGGCCGGCGCCCCAAGCGGTGTCGGTTGGCGACGCACCCCGCCCTCCGGGATGTGGTGGCGGCGCAGCTTGCGCACAAGTGGTCGCCCCAGCAGATCGCCGGCTGGCTGCGCCGGGCGTATGCTGACGATCCGAGCATGTGCGTCTCGCACGAAACGATCTATCGCAGCCTGTTTGTGCAAAGTCGCGGGGTGCTCAAACGGGTGTTGCAGGCGCAGTTGCGGCGTCGGCGCACGGTGCGGCGCCCGCGGACGCGGGGGACCCAGACGGGGGGCTATATCGTGGGCGCCGTCTCGATTCGCGAGCGCCCGGCGACGGTGGAGGATCGCGCGGTCCCGGGTCACTGGGAAGGGGACCTGTTAGTGGGGGCGCGGCGGTCCTCGGTGGCGACGCTGGTCGAGCGGCGCTCGCGCTACGTGTGCCTCGTCCGGATCACCGGGCGCGAGACGCAGACGGTAGTGCAGGCGCTCACGCAGCAGGTCCAGCGGTTGCCCGAGGGCCTCATGGCCACGCTCACGTGGGATCGCGGCTTGGAACTTGCGGCCCATCACGCGTTCTCGATCGCGACAGGCGTGCAGGTCTATTTCTGTGATCCGTATAGTCCGTGGCAACGGGGGACCAACGAGAATACCAACGGCCTGCTGCGACAATACTTTCCGAAGGGGACACCCCTGTCGGGCTATACACAAGTCCAGCTTGATGCGATCGCGCGTGAGCTCAACACCCGACCGCGGAAGACGCTCGACTATCGGACCCCGGCAGAAGTACTTGCGGAAACCGTTGCATCGACCGGTTGAATCGGCACGACTACACAGGATTAATCCTGGGCAGCAACTTCATACGGGCCGAGGCGGGTGCCGGGACTCAGCAAGAGTGATCGCCTATTTTCCGCGCCGACTCAATCGGTACATCAGTATTGCTGCCCTTTGAATTGCCGCCGGAATCGATTCGAGGTCCAACCGCTCGTTCGGCGTATGACCAAGCGTGCCGGCAGGGCCCATTCCGGCCAGGCCGTCTGTATAAGCCGGTCTACTGCGTCCCCCCCACCACTCGCTTCAGGAAGTCCTCGTGCGTCCCCGGCACGCCGTGGATTGGCACGTGCTCCACCACGTCGAGCTTCAGCCTCCGGATATTCTCGAGCAGGTTCGTCATCGTCGGACGTGGGGGGCCGGCCGGCGCGTTCGGCGCGGGCGGCGAATACAGGTCGGCGTTCACGAGAATCTTCTCAGTTGGAAGATAGGCCATCAGCATACCCACCGCGTGCGAGTTCCTGGCCACCGGGTGCAGCTCCAGTGTACGGACACCATCGCTGATGACATATTGCCGGTTCACCGGTTCCATCAGAAACGGGCTGCGGTTGTGGGTGTTCATCGGCGAGAACGTCGAAAATCTGTCAGGCTGCAGCGTGCGCGGCATCGGGTAGAACATCACAGTGCGATAGAGCTCCAGATTCGCGGGCGTGCCCACGACGATCGTCCCCTGCGAGACGTACGTGCGCAGACCGCCTGAGTGGTCGAAATGGTGATGGGTGTTCACCACGTATCGAATCTCTTTATTCGGCATGAGCGTCTGCACGGCATCGATGACCGCCAGCGAACGCTCCTCGTCCAGAGGCGCTTCAATCACCGTGACGAAGTTCTTGAACTCGACGGCGACGCTGTTGTGCGAGCCGCCGCCAAGGAGCCACACGCCTTCAGCCAGCTTCTGGGTCGCGACGCGAACGGGTGGCACGGTCGCCGCGCGCACGGCGTCGGGGACGGTCATCGGGGGCACTGCCACGTTCGCCCTGACATCTGTGACGTTGAGATCCAGGTAATTGTGCGCTTGGTTGAAAATCGGATCCCCGACGTGCACATGAACCAGCCCCGGGAATCTGATCCCGCCGAAATCCTTGTAATCGACATACCGGAGGTCGTAGATCGTGTCCCCGTAGAACGGCGTGGGTATCCAGGTCGTCACCAGCTCCACCTCGTGCCGGTCGTTGATGGTGCCAACGACGCGGTATTTGCCCAGAACCGTGATGGAGACGACGGTCGCCTTACGTCCATCGCCGGTGGTGCCGTCGGTCACCGATCCGGCATAAGACTGCGTGATCGCATTCAGCTGCTTGCTGGCCAGCGCCGCCTTGAGGAATCCATGCGGCGTCAAGGCGATTTCAAGCTGGCGGAGCTCTGACACCAGTATGCCGGCCAGGAACTTCCCAGGCTGCGGTACCACGGTGGTCCCTTCCATGTTCCAGGCGTAGGTGCCGCTCAGAAGCGCGAGGGTCCGCGGTTCGCCTTGGAGCGGGGTAAAGCCGCCACCCTGCGGCGGATAGTTGCCCTGCCGGCGCGTGTATTCCTCCCGCGACGTCCCGGCGTCGTAGTCGATGACCTTCGTGTAGGTCGGCACCTCGAACCGCGGAAATTCGCCCGTCACGGCGTAACTCTGACCGATCGCCGACGTAGAGCCGACGCCGGAAATCTGGATCGTCTTGAGATTCGTGGCGCCCATGGCGGTCGCCGCGGCTTGCACGACGCTCCGGGCGTCCTGTGCGGAGACGGTTCCCCACGTCAGACCCAGCAGCACAATAAACACATGTAACCAGAGCTTCATACGATTCCTCCTCAGGGCAGGGCGGTTGAAAGCCGCAGAACGGGAGCGCCTGGATGCAATTCTACAAGGCGTAGTGTCTGAATCGTGGCGTGGGGCGCTTGGTGCGGAATGCGAGCAATCGTCAGTTGGCCGGCACGAGGCGCTTCAGTTCCTCGAACCAGTTCTCACTGCTTTTGATCGGGAACCTCACAATTGTAGGGCTTGATCTCTTCACCCGGCACCCAAACGTATGTCCTCAGAAGCTGAGCAGGCTCAACGTGTGTTGCTGCATCGGTCTGCGCATGGGCCGGCTGGGTCCCGATCAGTACGAGGTCCGGCACCCCCGGAGGCCCCTCCGGCGCGGGTTACTAAATACTTCGCGACAAGGGAGGAGCAATCTGGCTAGGGTAGAATCCCGTCGAACTAGGTCCGCGCTCGCGAACATCAAACCCGTCCGCCGAAACTTGGGCCTGAAGGAGGGAAACCATGGCATCCGCGCGCACCGTCGGCACCATCGAAGCATCAGCCAGTGAAGTCTGGGGATACGTCGGGAATTTTGCTGGAATCGATCGGTTCATGCCACCGATTGCCCGTTCCGTCGGAACTGGGGACGGCGTGGGTATGCAGCGCCAGTGCACGTTCCAGGACGGCGCTCAAATCACCGAAACGCTGCTGGCTCTCGATGATCAGACGCGGTCGCTGAAGTACAACGTGCACGATCCGAACCCGTTCCCCTTCGAGAAATACGTCTCGAACACAAGCGTGAAAGAGCTAGGGGCCGGACGCTGCGAAGTGGATTGGTCGGCCGAATTCGAGCCCCAGGGCATGCCCGGCCGGGATGTGACGACACTGCTGCAGGGACTCTACCAGCAAGGCATCGACCGCCTGAGGCAGCTGACTACTCAGTCGAAATAGTCGTAACGGTTGGCACCACCAGCTGGGCTTGAGCTGTCCAGTGGAACGGTCTCGCTAAGCTGATCGCTTTTCGTTGTGCTCTGGTGTGCCTGACGCAGACAGCGGGTGTGCGCTGTGGGATAGCTCTACACTGCGCGACTACTGAGGACCTATCAGTCGCGAGCGAGCCCAAAACCGACGCGCGTAGGCTAGTTCGTCGGCACCAGCCGCCGCAGTTCCTCGAACCAGTTCTGGACGATGTTGATTCGCTGGGGCCCGGAAGCCGCCGCCTGGGCGTCGCGGGGACTCACCATGACGAAACGGCCGTCGTCCGGATGGACATCATATCTAGGCACATCGTTTCGCGCGCTAGTTCCGATAGTCGAGCGGCGGCGCGCGTTCGCCGAGCAGTGCCTCGTAGTGGAAATCGGCGCCTAGCTTCTCAGCGTGCTCTGCCTTCGCGGCCTCGCGCAGTTCGTCATTCTCGAGCAACTCTATCGCCGCGAGGCTCAGGGTCTTCGCGGCGTTAGGGCTTGTCAGACAATTACTGACTTTTGTGTTCTCGGAGCAGCGGGATGGATCGTGTAGTTCCAGTCGCCGTGAAAGCGATGCCGCTCGAGGCGTACCGTCGCCAGCTGCGCATCGGTGACGGTGATGCCACCCGGGTATGGGCCGCGGTCGAGTTCCGACCGAACGCGGAGTCCGGACCGACTGTGCGTCGAGCCAATGAGGCTCACGATCGTGGCCAAGTCGACGAGTGGGGTGCCGCGCCAATTCATCGCGATGTGCGAGAACACCCGATGCTCGATCTTGTTCCACTTGCTCGTACCCGGCGGAAAGTGACAGACCGTGATCACCAAGCCCGTCCGATTGGCCAGACGCGGCAGTTCCCACTTCCACAACCGGAGGCGCGCCCCGTTGCTCCCGCCTGCATCCGCCGTGATCAACAGCGACTGGGCTTGTCGATACGCCGGGCGACCCATGTGCTGCCACCAACGCTGGATCGACCGTACCGCGAAGCTCGCGGTGTCGTGATCGATCCCGACACGCACCCAGCCTTCGTTGCGATGCAGATCGTAGATGCCATACGGAATGGCCTTCCCGCCCGTGGTGGCGGTGGCCGGGATCACGAAGTCGTGGACCTGTACCCGCTGCGGCGTCTTCGCCGGGCGCCAGGTGCGGCCCGCGTTCTTGAACGCGCCGACCAGCTCCTTCTTCTTGGTGTCCACCGAAATCGTCGGCTGCTGTTGCCGTTGCGCGCGTCGCACGCGCCGGGCGATGTACCGAAACTGCGCGTCCCGATCGACATGCTGGCGGCCCTCACGAGTCTTGGCGTTGCCCTGCAGGCTGTAGCCCAGTCCGTGCAACAACTCGGCGACCACCGTGTGGCTGACGCGGTGGCCCAGACCGTCGAGCGCCACCGCCAACGTCCGTGCGCTCTGGCACGTCCACCGCAGCGGCGAGTCGGGATCGCCGGGGGCGGTCGGCTCAACCAACGCATCCAAATCGCGCAGCAGCGTCGCGTCGAGATCGATCGCGCGCTTGCGGCCGCCGCCCGCCCTTCGCGTCCGGCCGCCCGCGAGCGGCTCGTCCGCCGTCAATTCACGCAAACCGCGCTGGATGGTCGATGTCGCGATACCCGTGGCTCGGGCGACCAGCGCCGTGCCGCCATAACCGATCGCCTGGGCCTCAGTCGCCGCCCACACCCGGCGCGATCGCTCCGTGAGCACGGGCGCCAGCGCTGCATGCTTTGCCCGCAGGGTGGCCACCTCCACGGGCGCAGCGTACTACTCGCCGATCAACAGTACAAGCAGTTATTTCCTTACAGGCTCTAACTTCCCGGCGGTGCGCCACTGAGAAACAGGTTGCGCCCGTCCGGTAGCGTCACGTTGACGCCGTTGGCCTTGGGTGTGCCATCCCTCGCTTGAAAGCCGGACACCTTGATCTCGGTGCCAATCGGCAGATCCGTCTTCCTCAGGCCGCGGCGGAGTACCGTGTTCGGCGTCCCGGTCTCGATGGCCCAGTTCTCGATCGTGCCATCGTTCCTCTTGACGTCGACATGGATCCAGGCGTGGGGGTTGATCCATTCGACCATCGTGACGACTCCCGCTAACTCGATCGGCCTGTTGATGTCGAATTCGGCTGAAAAGGAATGGTGCGCGACAACGTGCGCCGTCCCGCCAAGAAGCAGGAGACCGCCAACTAGTGCCGCCGACAGCACAGTGCGCATAGCGTCCGTACCTCCGTCGAAATTGTTCTCTGTCGATCAGTCGACTGGGATCATTGCCAGTTGATCAGCCATGAGACTATCTAGCCTATCTGTTATGGCCGCCTAGAAACGGTATCACGCGTGAACGCAGCCGACAATGCCTTCGGGTTTACCGCCCTGCAGACCGAACCCCGCGTGTTCCGGATCTCCGATCGCCTCGAAATCCACCTCGAAGAACCGCCGGATATTCAGTATATGGGCTAGCAGCCTGTGGTTAAAGGGCCGAAAGGGATCGACACGACTGATCCCGCGTACTACACTCCCGCATGGCCATGAGTCGACGTAAGGACCGGGCACGGACACCCGGATTGTGGATCGCGACGAACGCGTTGCCGGTTACGGGCGGGCATCCGTTCTATCAGCGGCTAAATCAGGTCCTGGACACGCACGCGTTCGACGCGTGCGTCGAGGCGCAGTGCGCCCCGTTCTACGCCGCGACGGTCGGCCGTCCCAGTCTGCTGCCGGGGACCTATTTCCGGCTGCTCTTGATCGGGTACTTCGAGGGCATCGATTCGGAGCGTGGGATCGCCTGGCGGACTGCCGACTCGCTGGCGCTGCGCGGCTTTCTCGGGTTGGGCCTCGATGAGGCGACACCCGAGCACTCGACGATCTCCCGGACGCGGCGGCTGATCGACCTCGAGACGCACCGGGCGGTCTTCACGTGGATCCTGCAGGTGCTGGCGACGGCCGATCGCGTGAAGGGCAAGACGATCGGGATCGATGCCACGACCCTCGAAGCCAATGCCGCCTTGCGGAGCATCGTGCGCCGCGACTCCGGCGAGACGTATCAGGAGTTCTTGACGCGGCTCGCACAGGCCTCGGGCATCGAGACGCCGACACGGGCGGACTTAGCGCGCCTTGATCGCAAGCGCCCGAAGAAGGGCTGCAATACCGACTGGCGGCATCCACACGACCCTGATGCGCGGATCACGAAAATGAAGGACGGGCGTACGCATCTGGCCCACAAGGCTGAGCACGCCGTCGACCTGGAGACTGGGGCGATCGTGGGCGTGACGGTGCAGGGCGCCGATCAGGGCGATACGACGACGATCGCGGAGACGGTCACCACGACGGCCGAAGAGCTCGAAGCCGTGGCGGTGGCGACCGACGGGCACACGGCGATCATCGACGAGGTCGTGGCCGACAAGGGATACCACAGTAATCAGACGCTGGTGGATCTCGCGACACTCGACCTGCGGACCTATATCGCGGAGCCCGATCGCGGCCGGCGCAACTGGACGCACCAGGCGGCGGCGCGCGACGCGGTGTACGCGAATCGTCGACGCATCCGGGGCGTGCGTGGGTTGGCCTTGTCGCGTCGACGGAGTGAGTATCTCGAACGACCGAATGCGCATCTCTCTGAAACCGGTGGGATGCGGCGCACGCATCTGCGAGGGCACACCAACATCCTGAAACGTTTACTCGTCCATATCGGCGGCTTCAATCTGGGCCTCTTGATGCGGTCGCTCGTCGGCGTCGGCACGCCGCGGAGCCTGCAGGGCCACCTGGCGACGATTGTGGCGCTCGTCATCGCGCTGTGGACGCGCGTGGAGCGCCGCTGGCGCGACCACCACACGCCATCCGACGATCAGGCGTCCGTTTTTACGCCGAATCATCGTTTCGAGCTGCTACCTGTTGGCGCGTCAGAAGGCGACCTTTAACCACGGGCTGCTAGAACGTCACCATGACCCAGGTGACCGCTCAGCGCCGCCTCGGGCACGTAATTCGTCTTTACTTCTGGCGTGCCGGGCTTGTGACAGACAGGCACCTTGTCACTGGAAGCGGCGGTCACCACTGGGGTCGACCGAGGGGCAGGCACGCCTAGCAGCCCGTGGTGAAAGTCGAGATTAGGGATCGACACGATCGATCCCGCGTACTGCACTGCCGCGCATGGCCATGGGGAAACGCCGTCGCCGTGCGGGGCAGAAGACGATGTGGGTGGCGAGCGCCGATCTGCCGCAGAGCGCGGGGCACCCGTTTTACCAGCGACTGAATCGCGTTCTCGACGACGCGGGCTTTGACGCGTTCGTCGAGGCGCAGTGCGCCAAGTTCTATGCCGACGGGGTCGGCCGACCGAGCTTGGCGCCGGGCCGCTACTTCCGGCTGTTGCTGCTCGGCTACTTTGAAGGCCTGGACTCGGAGCGCGCGATCGCGTGGCGCGCCGCCGACTCGCTGAGCATCCGCCACTTTCTGGACTTCGAGCTGCACGAGGCGCCGCCGGACCATTCGACGCTGTCGCGCGCGCGGCGGTTGATCGATGTGGAGACGCACCAAGCAGTATTTACGTGGGTGCTGCAGCAGCTGGCCGACGCGCAGCTCGTGCTGGGGCGGGCGCTCGGCATCGATGCGACGACGCTGGAGGCCAATGCGGCGATGCGGAGCATCGTGCGCCGGGACACGGGCAAGGAGTACGAGGCGTGGCTGACCCAGCTCGCCGAGGCGTCCGGGATCGCCACCCCGACCCGCGCCGAGCTGGCCCGGTTTGATCGGAAGCGCAAGAAGAAGGGGTCCAACGACGACTGGACGCACCCGCAGGATCCGGACGCGAAGATCACGAAGCTGAAGGACGGGCGCACGCACCTCGCGCACAAAGCCGAGCACGCGGTGGACCTGGAGACGGGCGCGGTCGTCAGCGTCACGGTGCAGGACGCCGACGACGGGGACACGACGACGATGGTGGAGACCCTCATCACCGCCGCCGAACGACTCGCGGTGGTGGCCGACGCCGGCCTCGCCGAGATCGTGGGCGACAAGGGGTATCACAGCAATCAGACGCTGACCGAGTTTGTCGACATCGGGCTGCGCAGCTACATCTCGGAACCGGACCGCGGGCGCCGCAACTGGAAGGGGAAGGCCGACGCCCGAGCCGCCGTATATGCCAACCGGCGACGGATTCGGGGCGCCCGCGGGCAACGCCTGTTGCGGCAGCGCGGCGAACGGCTTGAACGTCCCAATGCCCATCTCTACGAAACCGGAGGAATGCGCCGGGTGCATCTGCGCGGACATCCCAACATCTTGAAACGCGTGTTGGTGCACGTCTGTGGGTTCAATCTCGGATTGCTCATGCGGCAGCTGACGGGGGTCGGTACGCCGCGGAGCCTCCAAGGCCGCGCGGCAGCCGTGCTGGAGGCCCTGACCGCTGCTCTCAGCCGCCTCTGGACTCTCGCAGCGCCTTCCTGGCCGCTCGATGCGCCAGACCGGCCGAATTCGTCGAGTATCGACGCTCGGACGCGGTGTCACGAACTCCTATCCATCGATTCGCGAATCGGTGCTTCTGCCACGGGCTGCTAGAACAATCAAGACGATTGAGAGAACGACGCGACGCATATCTGCCTCCTTCGCCTGGATTTCCATCGTGGCTGGCCCGGATCGTCACCGTTATACACCCGCGGTCCTCAGCGTTGGTACGACTTGTTCGTCCCCCATTCTTCATGGCTTCCAAAACTGTAAGTGGGGTCCGCGTCGCCTGATGCCAGTGGCTGCACGGCTTCGAGGTGTGGCATGTCCGGAGACCGTAGTCGGCCACGCGCGTGCCGACAGATCACTCGGACCCCGGACAGAGGCTCCCGTAGCCATTCTTGCAGAGCTCGACCTTACCTCCCACCATCGTCACCAGCACCTCGATGTCCGGCAGGGAATCTGGATCCACTTCGAGCGGATTTTCAGAAAGCACGATCAGATCGGCGAACTTTCCGGGCTTGAGGCTGCCCACCTTGTGCTCCATGAACAGTGCGTAGGCAGCGTTGATCGTCATCATGCGGAGCGCCTCTTCGACGCTCACGGATTCCGCCGCCAACCAGTCCGGTGGATAGCAGATGTCGCGGGTGATCGGGTGGATCTGCCGCTTCGTCACCAATGCGTAGAGCTTATCCATCGACCGAATGACATTCCCGCTCCCTGTATCGCTGTGCCACGCTACGGGCAATCCCGGGTTCGCATCGATGAGGGATCGGGCGACGCGAAGCCACGATCCATTCAGTTCCTCTTCTGATAACACTCCCTCTTCTAATAGTTCTAATAGCTCTAACCACAGGATAGACGACGGCCCACGAAAAACGTCCGGATTCTCTAAGACACAGGCATTCGGTCGCCCCCGGACCACCGGCAAGGCACCGACCTCCCCAAAACGGGCAAGCTGGTCGGGCCGGATGAAGTCGACGTGGTCGATTCGATGCCGGTAGACGTTCGGCCCTCCGTCGAGCGCTGCCTCGATCGCGTCGAGCACCGCATCCAAGACGGCGTCTCCGCGAACGTGAAAGACGACCTGCAATCCCTGGGCTTGGGCATCGACGAGGACCTTGGTCATTGCCTCGGTGGAGGTCATTGTCTCGGTGGAAAGCAGGATCTCGCCGTATGGCGCTGTGGCTCCCGTTTCAAGGATGAAGTCCTCGGGCAGCGGGACGCTCATTTTGGCCCATCCGCAAAAGTTTCTTTGTTTCCCGGCGTCGGCAAAGACCTTGACACCCAAAACGCGCAGCATCTTCCGGGGGTCGTGGTCTGGAGGATGATCCAGATACCAGCCTTCAGGTTCGTTGGGACCGTCACATTTGGTGTTGTGTCCCAAGTACAGACTGGTTCGAATGCGGAGGTCCGTGGTCTGTATCGCGAGCAAGGCGCCCGCCAGGACCTCAGCGTTCATCCCGGGTTGGCCTATGCTGGTGACTCCTCCCGCCAGAACACGTTGTTGGCGTTCGTCCAGCGAATCATAGCGGCCCAGGGTGTGGGCATGCGGATCGACGAAACCGGGGAGCAACGCCCTTCCGCCAAGATCGATGAGCTGGGTTCCCGGTCGGCGCGCCATGGCGAGAACCCGCTGATTACTGCCGACGGCGACGATCGTATCCCCGATCAACGCAAGAGCCTCGGCCTGCGGTGTTCGGGACTCCATCGTCACCACCTGGCCGTTGAAGAAGATGACGCTCTCGGGGCGGCCGTTCGTTTGGGCTGTGGCCGTGATCGGGACGATGGGCGTCGGGGCAAGCGCCGCGAATAGAGCCGTACTCACCATCGACACGAGAAGTCGTTGCCCGTGTTTCATCTGAAAGCCTCTCCGTTTTGGGTCGTCTGGAACAAGACGTTTGTATTCACGATCCATCTTGGCGTATTCAAACACGAGTCAGTGTTTGCCCGCGATTTCAATTTTCGTCGTCCTGGATCGTCACCCTCCGCGTGCGCCTGGGCTGTTGGTCATCCATTCTTCAGGTTCACAAAACTGTAAGTGGGGTCGACAGCGAGGTCGAACTGACCGGCAACGGTCTGCGTCACGTGAGCCTCCTTGAGGTGCGTACTGTAGGCTTCCCGTATGCGCCTGGCCCAGCTCGGATGGGACGACACCTTTGCCGCGGCGTTCGAGCGCCGGGGCGCGGGGCTCGATGTCGAGCCGGCGCGCGTTGCGATCGAGTTCAACCACATCTACCGCGTCTGGACGACGGACGCCGAGCTCGAGGCGACGGTTTCCGGCCGCCTGAAGCATCACGCGGCACACCGGAGCGAGTTGCCAGCGGTCGGCGACTGGGTCGTCGTTCGCAGAGGGCGCGTGGGCGATCGGGCCACAGATCAAGCTGCGATCGTTGCGGTGTTGCCGCGCCGGAGCTGGTTCTCGCGCAAGATGGCCGGCACAATCACCGACGAACAGATCGTCGCAGCGAACGTGAACGTGGTGTTCATCGCGATGGCACTCGATGCGGACTTCAGTCTGCGGCGCCTCGAACGCTATCTGTTGCTGGCCCGGGAAAGCGGTGCGGCCCCGGTCATCCTGTTGACCAAGCCGGATGTGTCGGATGCCCTCACGGCGCAGGTGGCGGACGTCCGTTCGGTCTCGGGGGAGCTGCCGGTGCACGTCGTGGGCCCGAAGAGCGGTCACGGCATCGAGCATGTCGCGGCCTGTCTCACGCACGGACGTACGGGCGCGTTGCTAGGATCGTCGGGAGTGGGGAAGAGCACCATCATCAACCGCCTGGTCGGCGAAGACGTGCAGAAGACCCGGGAGGTGCGGGCCGCCGATTCGAAGGGCCGCCATACGACGATGCACCGCGAGCTCGTCGTGCTGCCGGCCGGTGGGCTGATCATCGACACGCCCGGCATGCGGGAGCTGCAGCTCTGGGACGTGGGGCAGGCGGTGCGCGAAAGCTTCGACGACATCGAAACGCTCGCTGCCGGCTGCCACTTCACCGACTGCCGGCACCTCGGCGAGCCGCGGTGCGCCGTGAAGGCGGCGTCGGCCGATGGCCGGCTCGCGCCCAGCCGGCTCGAGAGCTACCGCAGGCTTCAGGGTGAGATCGCCGTACTGGAGCGCCAGCAAGACGAGCGCGCCCAGCTCGACGAGAAGCGGCGGTCGAAGGTGGCGGGGAAGACGCCGAAGAAGTACGTCAAGCCAAGACCGTAGGCTGGGCGCAGGTCCGGCTTTCCGAGCGATCGGAGCGCACATATAATTCGCTCATGCTCGTGCTCCTGATGCTCTTCGGCGTCGCACAGGCGCAGACCTTCTTCACGTCGACGCTTCCGCCCGAGGGCTTGCAGAACAAGCAGGCCGTGCTCGAGACCTCCGCGGGCACGATCGTCCTGGACCTGCTGGCGGACGCGGCGCCCACCCACGTCGCGCACTTCATCACACGCGTGAATGAAGGCGCGTACGACGGGACGGTGTTTCATCGCGTGCTCGCGATGGGGATCATCCAGGGCGGCGATCCGCTTTCGACGGATCCCGCGCAGCAGGCGGAGTACGGCACCGGCGGGCTCGGCGTCCTGCGCTTTGAAGCCAACAACGAACTGCATACAAGGGGCGCGGTGTCGGCGGTGCTGGTACCCGGCGACCGCGACAGCGGCGGCTCCCAGTTTTTTATCTGCATTACCGACCAGCCGGCGCTCGACGGGCAGTACACGGTCTTCGCGCGTGTCGTCCAAGGGATCAACGTGGCCCAGGAGATGTCCCTGGCCCCTGCTGACGCGAACGGCCTGCCGGCCGAGCGCATCGAGATCCGTACGGCCTCCATCCGGGACACCCCCCCACCGGAGCCCGAGCCGTTCGTCGGCGAGACGGCCGAGGAGCTGTCGAGCCATCGTGCGGTGATCGAGACGTCCATGGGCAACATGACCGTGGAGCTGTACGCCGACCGCGCGCCCACCCACGTGCGTAGCTTTCTTCGGATGGCAGTCTCAGGCGTCTACGACGGTACGGCGCTGCACCGCATCGCGCGCGGCTTCGTGATCCAGGGCGGATTCCTCGCGACGCGACGGGAACCGCTCGACGAGAGGCAGCTCGGCTACGTGCGCGAACTGCAGCCCGAATTCAATCCGACGCCGCACGACCGGGGCATTCTCTCGATGGCGCACGGCGACGATCCGGCCAGCGCCACCTCTTCCTTCTTCATCGTTCTGGCGCCCGCGCCAGGGCTCGACAACCAGTACACGGTGTTCGGCCGCGTGGTGGAGGGGCTGGAGGTCATCGAGGCGATCGAAGCGGTGCCGGTCAACGGTGAAGAGCCGGTGACGCGGATCGAGGTCACGACGGTTCGCGTCGTGAGCCCTCAGCCCTGAAACGAGTCGGCGCTGAAACGAGTCAGCCTTGAGGCGAGACGTCCTCACGCCTCAAACGGGAGCCGCGCCTGTGGCTCCGGCGCGGTGATCACCTCGAGGCCCAGGTTGTGCACGCTCACGCCCAGCAGGCGCACCGGCCGCGTCCCGATCTCGGTTCTGTCGAGCAACGTGAGGGCGCGCCCTACGATGTTGTCCGTGTCGCGCGTCGCCACGTCCGTGTGACTCCTCGTGATCGTCGTGAAGTCGTGGTACCGCACCTTGATGGTGACGGTCCGTGCGTACGTCTCGTGGCGTACGAGCCAGGCGGCGGCGTTGCAGGCCATCGCCCGGATCGTCGTCCGGATCTCGTCGAGGTCTGTGAGGTCATGCGCGAACGTGTGTTCGTTGCCCGAGGACTTCGGATCGTGCTCGGACACGACGGGGCGGTCGTCGACGCCCTGCGCGAGTTCCTGCAGCCAGTCGGCGAGCGATCCGACGGTCTCGCGAAGCACGGCGGGGTCGGTGGTGCGCACGTCAACGAGCCTTTCGATTCCGCGGGCGCGCAGCTTTCGGGCCGTGACCGGCCCGACGCCCCAGAGGGCGTCGACGGGCAGCGATTGCAGGAATGTCTCCACGCGCTCCGGCGGGATGACGGTCAAGCCGTCGGGCTTCTGCCAGCCTGACGCGATCTTCGCCAGGAACTTGTTGGGCGCCACGCCGGCCGAGGCCGTCAGGCCGGTGGCCTCCCGGATCTCGTCCTTCAGGCGACGCGCGACCCGCGTGCCGAGGGCCTCCCCCCACGCGTTATCGGTTACGTCGAGATATGCCTCGTCGAGCGACAGCGGCTCGACGAGCGGCGTGACCCGGCGAAACATCGCGAACACCTGCTGGGAGACTGCGCGGTACTTTGTGAAGTCGGGGCGGACGATAACGAGCGAGGGGCAGAGGCGCACCGCTCTGGCCATGGGGATGGCCGAGCGCACTCCGAACGCTCGCGCCTCGTAGCTGGCGGCGGCAACAACGCCGCGCGTGTTCGCATCGCCCCCAACCGCCACCGGCCGGCCCCGCAGGCCCGGGTTGTCGCGCTGCTCGACCGACGCATAGAACGCGTCCATGTCGACATGGAGAATCCGACGCAATCAGTTTCCCGTCGTGCCGAATCCACCCCTCGTCACCTCGCGCATTTCGGTCACCTCCTGCCAAGACACGCGCGGCGCGGGGAGGACGATGGCCTGCGCGAGGCGGTCGCCACGTGCCACCAGTACCTCCTCGGACGTGAAATTCAGCACTTGCACCATGACTTCGTCATTCGGGCCTGAATAGTCGGGATCGATGATGCCTACGCCGTTCGCCACCAGGAGTCCGCGCTTGAGCGGCGTGCTGCTTCGGGCGAAAATGCCAAGGAAGTGACCGGTGGGCACCTGGATGATCAGGCCGGTCCTGACGAGCGCAATGTGTCCCGGCGGTACGCGCACGTCGTGCGCCGCCGCGAGGTCGAATCCGGCCGCTTCGTCGGTGCCATACGTAGGGAGAGGAATCGTGGGATCCAGCCGTCGTATCTTGAGCCGCATGAGCGCAGCATACCTGCTGCCGCTCGTTTTGTTGAGCGCTGGGTTTACCGCGGCCGCGGGCGCGCAGGATCTTGCCGCCCCGCTGGGACTCGATCCGGCGGTCCGCACGGGGACGCTGGCCAACGGTCTGCAGTTTTTCATCCGTGGGAACGACCTGCCGGAGAACCGCGCGCTGCTGCGGCTTGCCGTCAAGGCGGGCTCGATCGACGAGGCGGACGACCAGCGCGGCATCGCACACCTGCTCGAGCACATGGCGTTCAACGGATCCACGCACTTCGAGCCGGGGGAGCTCGTGAGCTACCTCGAGTCGATCGGGTCGCGGTTTGGACCGGACGTCAACGCCTACACGAGCTTCGACGAGACCGTGTATATGCTCGAGGTGCCAACCGATCGCGAGGACGTCGTCGCTCGCGGGCTGGAGGCCCTGAGCGATTTTGCCGGTGGCGTCACGCTGGATCCGGACGAGATTGACCGCGAACGCGGCGTCGTCCTCGAGGAGTGGCGCGGGCGGCAGGGCGCGGGCTCACGGATGCGGGACGCGCAGATGGAGGCGATCTACGGCGAGTCCCGTTACGTGGACCGGTTGCCTATCGGGCTTCCCGAACTCATCGAGACGGTTCCTGCAGACCGCGTACGCGACTTCTACCAGGACTTCTACAGACCGGACCGTATGGCGGTCATCGCCGTCGGCGACTTCGAGCCGGCGGAGATGGAGACGCTGATCCGTACGCACTTTGGCGGGCTGTCGTCGCGCCCGTCGGCGGCGCGGACGGTCTACCCGGTTCCACCACATCAGGATACGCGCGTCGTTGTGGTGTCCGACCGCGAGGCGCAGAGATCTTCGGTGAGCGTTATCCGGAAGCGGCCGGCGGAAGCACTCCGCACGGTTGACGATTTCCGGCGCTCCTCCCTGCGGGGGCTCGTCCGGAGCATGGTGAACGCGCGGTTCGCGGAAATCGCGCGCCGCCCTGACACGCCGTTTCTCCGCGCCTCTGCCGGTGGCGGCAGCGTGGGTCGCGACATGGAGAGCTTCACCGTATCGGCACGGGTGAACGACGGCGGGATCGAGCAGGGGCTCGAGGCGCTCGCCCAGGAAATCGCGCGGCTCGGGCAGCACGGGTTTGGCGATGCCGAGCTCGACCGCGCCAAGAAGGACGTGGTGGCGAGGTACGAGCGCTCGTACAACGAGCGTGACCGGGCGCAGAGCCGCTGGCTGGCTTCGGAGCTGCTGCGGCACTTCCTCGTCGAGGAGGCGGTACCGGGCATAGACGCCGAACTCGACCTGTTGCGTCGTTTCGTGCCCGCGGTCACCGTGGCGGAGGTCAGCGCCTTCGCCCGGGAACTGTTCGGCGAGGACAACCGGGTCGTGATCGCCTCCTCGCCGGACAAAGAAGGTATTCCCGCGGTGACCGAGGCGGGCCTTCGCGATGCGTTGCGCGCGGGCAGTACCAGGGCGGTTACCGCGTGGCGGGATGAAGTGGCCGGTCGCGAGCTGATGGCGGAGGCACCGGCGCCTGGCGCCGTACGGGCCCGTCGCGAGATTCCAGAAATCGGTGTGACGGTCCTGACGCTCTCGAACGGCGTCGAGGTCTGGCTCAAGCCGACCGATTTCCGGAACGACCAGGTCTCGTTCCGCGCGTACGCGAGAGGCGGAGCCTCGCTCGCATCGCCGGCGGAGTTCCTCAACGCGTCGCTCAGCACGTCGCTCGTCGGGGTCGCGGGCGTGGGCGGGCTCTCGCCGATCGACCTGGACAAGGTGACGGCGGGCCGCATCGCCAGGGCGTCGCCGTTCATGGACAACTACACGCACGGCATCTCGGGGAGCGGCACGCCGGGCGATCTCGAGGTGGCGCTGCAGTTGGCCTATCTCTCCTTTACGGCGCCGAACCATGATGCCGCCGCCTTCGATCTGATGAAGAGCCGGATGGTCGCCACGCTGGCGAACCAGGCACAGAGTCCTGGGTCGGTGTTCAGCGAGCGCGTCCGGAATCTGGCGACGATGGATCACTACTCGGTGCGTCGGATGCAGTCGGACGATCTCGATCGCCTCGACGCGGATCGCATGAGCGCCTTCTACGCTGAGCGGTTCAAGAATGCCGCCGACTTCACCTTCTTCTTTGTCGGCGCCTTCACGGTCGACGAGATCACGCCGCTGCTCACGACCTATCTGGCGTCGTTGCCGTCCACGGGAAGGGCTGAGTCACGGGGGATGGATATGGGCGTGCGCTTCCCGGAGGGGGTGCGGCGCGCGACGGTCAACAAAGGGCAGGAGCCGCGCAGCCAGACGGCGATCATGTTTTTTGCCAACACGGAACTCGACGAGCTGGAGACGCATCGTCTGCGCGCGGCCACACGCGTCCTCCAGATGCGCCTCCGCGAAGTGCTTCGCGAAGAACTCGGCGGCACCTACTCGGTGGGTGTGCGCTATTCCGACACGTCGCCGCAGCCGGGGTATGGCACGACGAGCGTGCAGTTTGGCAGTTCTCCGGAAAACGCGGAGCGCTTGACGAACGTCGTGATGGAGGAGCTCGATCGGTTGCGCCGCGAGGGGCCGTCGGACACCGACGTGCAGGTCGTCAAGGAGACGGAGAAGCGCGGGCTCGAGAACTCGATCCTGCAGAACGGCTACTGGCTCGGCTCGTTGCAGGCGATGCACCTGCTCGAGAGAGACCCCCGGAACATCCTCCGGCGCGTCGAGCGGGCGGAGTCGTTGTCCAAGGAGAACATCCACGCCGCCGTCCGCAAGTACTTTCAGCCCGATCGGTACACCGTTGTGACGCTCATGCCGGAGATGGACGTACCGGACGACATACCGGAAACCGAAGCCCAGCCCGTCGCCGCGCGCTGATTGCCGTTCGCTGCGGGTTGTGAGCGGCCAGTTCGATTGATTTCAGGAGGCTGTATGAAGCTCTGGGGATCGTTCGTCTCCGTTGTCGTTGCGTACGGTGCGGCTGTCGCCCCATCGGCGTGGGCGCAGGATCTCGGGCCCCAATTTCGAGAGATCAAAGAGGGGATCTACGTTCAGTCAGCGCGGGAGGTGAACTCGACTGCCGGCATCATTCTCACCGAGGAGGGGGTGGTCGTGATCGACAGCGGTCACACCCCGATCGATTCCAGAGCGGTGATGGAGGCCGTCAAGACGCTCACGCCGCTGCCGGTTCGCTTCGTCATCAATACCGAAGTCCATCCCGATCACACGACGGGCAACTTCGTCTTTTCTCCTCCGGCTCTCGTTGTCAATCACGAGGGTGCATTCGAGGCAATGCGAAAGGCCTTCAATCCGGAGCGGGGCGAAAGGCTGGCCCAGCAATCCGCCGAGATGCGCGACGCCGTGCAGGGCTACCGTCTTGTGGCCCCGCACATCGAATACCGCGACAAGGCCACCTTGCATGTGGGAGAAAGGACCTTAGAACTGCTGTATTTGAACAATGCCCATAGCGAGGCCGACACCGCGGTCTGGCTTCCGGAGGAGCGGGTTCTCTTTGCGGCATCGGTCGCGATTCCGAATTCGATCAATAACATCCGGCCTTTCGTCGCCATCTCCGACATGCTCGCCGCCATCAAGATGATGAAGTCTCTGAATCCAGAGGTCGTCGTCCCCGGACACGGCTCGGTCGGCACGACGCAGATCTTCGACGACAACGAGCGTTATTTCGGGTTGCTTCTGGATCGCGTCGGCGCCATGGTTCGCGAGGGACGATCCCTCGACCAGATCAAACAGGAGCTGCGCATGCCCGAGTATGAAGACTGGGCATACCAGGAGCGGATGCCCAGCAATATCGAGGCGGCGTACCGGGCGGCGACCAGCAGGTAGGAGTATTCGAAAGGGAATCAACATGACCTGGCGCGCAGCACTGTTCTGTCTGCTGGCAGTAGTCCATGCGGTTTCGGCGTCTGGTTCCGAGCCCCAACGTGTGCGATCTGATCAGGAGATTCTGATTCAGCTCGAGCGGGATTGGGACGATGCGTTTCATCGAAAGGACGTTGGTTTCATCGAGAACATCCTGGCCGACGAGTTCATTGCGACCCACGGCGATGGCAGTCGCAGCGACAAGGCGGAGGAGCTGGCGCTCGTCGCCGAACTCGACCAGCACGTCGATTCGTCGATGCTGGACGAATTCACGGTGAAGGTGTACGGCGACACGGCCGTCGTCTGGTTCACGCAGCATCTGGTTGGTCCCAGCCAGGGGCGGACACTGGCGGTGACCTACAGATACGTGGACGTCTTCGTCATCCGCGAAGGCCGGTGGCAATGCGTGGCCAGTCAGAGCACGCGGGTGGCCGCGACGGTTTGATGCGAGGTCTTCTCAGGGCGGGCCGAGGGGATGCCGGCCAGCGGCCGCCGGCTCCGCTCGGTGGCCGTGAGATTCTCGAACGAGTGCGGGTATCGCTGTGGGTCCAGTCGGAAGCCGGGCGGCTGTCAGAGACTCAGCAGGGAGCTGGCTTGACGCGGCGCTTTCTGGCACGATGCACGGCACTGGAGTACGTCATGCGCTTGCTCACCGCGGTCTTGGTCGTTGCACTCGTACTCGCGGCGGGGTCGGCCTCCGCCCAGGACTGGACGGAGTTCGTCAGCGCCAGGGATGGCTTCCGGGTGAATTTCCCAGGACAGCCGAACGTGCAGGACACGACGTATATGTCCGAGTTCGGCTACACGCTGCCCGCGCGCGTCTTTAGCGCCGAGCGGGGCCGCGAGCGATACGTGATGACCGTCGTCGACTACAACGGCATCGAGGCGATGGGCAAGGAGCGTATCAAGACCTGCCCGCCAAGCGCCGAGCCGTGCAGGGGTTCGATGAACACCGGCGAGGGCTATTGGAAACTGGACCTCGGTGGGGCCATCGTCCATGCCGCGTGGACGTTTCTGCAGCGGGACGTGAAGCTGACCCACATGAACTGGGCCTGGAACGACCTGGTGGAAGGGCGATCGCTCCAGCTCACCGACAACGCCGACGAGTCCCGTACGTTCGTGCATCTCGCCCTCCACGTGAACAAGCTGTACATCCTGGAGGCCACCGTGCCGGCCGGCTATCCCGCGCCTGGGTTGTTTCAGCAGTCGATGGGCTACGTCGACAAGGACGGCAAGAGGATCCGCTATCAGTACGTCTACAACAACCGGTTTCCGGCGCCTCCCCTGATTGACGCCGACACGGGCGTCGACCCTCCACTCTCCGGCACGGCCGGCGGTAGATAGCGCACCGCGCCTTTACGACAATCCACATGACGGCACGGACGCGGGCCGGCATGCCTGTGGCCGTTTGGTAGTGCTCAAGTGTCGGCTTCCTCGTCTTCTCGTACCAGATACAATAGTGAGCTCCTACCGAATCTTCTTCTTATGAGGAGGCCCCATGATCGTCGTTCGTAACTACTTTGTTGCCAAGCCGGGAAACGCGAGCAAGCTGGCCGCGCTGTTCAAAGAGGCCGCGGTCGTTGCGAAGATTCCGAAGCATCGTGTGCTCACCGATCTGACCGGCGATTTCAATCGCGTCATCCTGGAGTACGAGGCTGAGAATCTCGGCGAGTTCGAAGCGCGGATGAAGGACTATGCAACGAACCAGGAGTTCCGCGACAAGATGAAGGGCTATACCGACCTGTACGTCACTGGCGGCCGAGAGATTCTTCAAATCGCCTGACGTTCGAGTGTTTCGTCACCCACGGGAGAGACGGATTCGCGCAGGGGCAGGTGCGGCCATGACCCTCGATCGATGCCGATGGATCTGCGTAGTCGCGTTCACGACTGCCTTTCAGATCTCTAGCCCTGCCTCCGTGGTTCCGCAGGTGCCCGAGGGGTCATCCGTATCCTTTGCAGCCGCTGGGGACTTTGGCGTGAGCGAAGATGTCACCGCGACGTTGGGAGCGATGGCGGACGCCGATGTGGATTTTGTCGTGGCCTTGGGAGATCTAAGCTACAGCGGTCCGGGTTCGGAACCACGGTGGTGCGCCTACGTCCGGACCTTCTTCCCGGACAACTTTCCGTTTCAGATTCTCGTCGGCAATCACGAGGACGACTTCGGCGGGGATGGCCACATCACCGAGTTCGCCGATTGCCTGCCGGACCGAATGGGTGCGGTCGGCACCTACGGCGTTCAGTACTACTTTGACTATGCGGATCTGGCTCGCTTCATCCTGATTTCTCCGGATCTCACCGTCGACGGGCAACACTACTACTACGGTGAAGACAACGAACAATATCGATGGCTGGCGAGCGCGATCGATGATGCCAGGGACTCGGGCATCCCCTGGGTGATCGTGGGCATGCACAAGAGCTGCCTGAGCATGGGGCCCTACTACTGCGACATCTACCAGGATCTGATGAGCCTGTTGGTCGAGAAAAAGGTGGACCTGGTCCTTCACGGCCACGAACACGACTACCAGCGCACCCATCAGCTCGCCACCGGGCCCGGCTGCGCGCTTGTCGAAGTGGATGCCTTCAATCCTGATTGCGTGATCGACGACGGGGCTGATGGTCTGTACCCGAGGGGCGCAGGCCTGGTGTCCCTGATTGTGGGCACTGCGGGCATCGAACTCTACGACATCGATTTGAAGGATGCCGAGGCAGGTTACTTTGCCCGTTGGATGGCCGCGAACGCGAATCCCCGAAAAGGCTTCGTCAAGGTCACGGTTTCAAGGACGGAGCTCGCGGCCGTGTTCGTCGGCACCACGCCAACTTCCGACTTCACCGACGGCTTTATCATCGCCTCGCCGCGCTGACGTCTGTACCCTTCATGCGGCTGGTAGCCTGCTCGCGATTTCCCGGCCGTCCGGAGCCGGAGGCGCGGGCCGGCATGCCTGCGGCAGCCCCCGCCGCTTCCGCTTGATATACTCGTCGTTTCGCAACCCACCGGAGATCGATGCAATACATCTACACGATGAAAGGGCTCGGGAAGGTGCATCCTCCCGACGCCGTTGTGCTCGAAGACATCTGGCTGTCGTTTCTTCCCGGCGCCAAGATCGGCGTTCTTGGGTTGAACGGCTCCGGCAAGAGTTCGCTGTTGAAGATCATGTCCGGCGAGGATCAGGAGTTCGTCGGCGAGGCGTTTGCCGCCGACGGAATCTCGGTTGGCTTTCTGCCGCAGGAGCCGCGCCTGGATCCGGCGAAGACGGTGCTGGGCAACGTCGAGGAGGGCGTGTCGGACATCAAGGCGCTGCTGGAGCGGTACGACGAGCTGAACATGAAGCTCGGCGAGGAGCTGACACCAGACGTCATGGACAAGGTGCTCGAAGAGCAGGGACGCCTGCAGGACCGCATCGATGCCGTCAACGCCTGGGATATCGATTCGCAGCTCGAGCTGGCGATGGACGCGTTGCGCTGCCCGCCCCCCGACGCGGACGTGACCACGCTGTCAGGCGGCGAGCGGCGCCGCGTCGCGCTGTGCCGCCTGCTGCTCAAGTCGCCGGATCTGCTGCTGCTGGATGAGCCGACGAACCACCTGGACGCCGAGTCGGTGGCCTGGCTCGAACGGTTCCTGAAGGAGTACCAGGGCACCGTCGTGGCCGTCACGCACGACCGCTACTTTCTCGACAACGTCGCCGAATGGATCCTGGAGCTCGACCGCGGATCTGGCATTCCCTGGAAGGGCAATTACTCGTCGTGGCTCGAGCAGAAGCAGCAGCGGCTGGCGCAGGAAGAAAAGACGGAGACCAAGCGACAGAAGACGCTGCAGCGCGAGCTCGAGTGGATTCGCATGTCGGCGCGCGCCAGGCAGTCGAAAGGGAAGGCGCGCCTCAACGCGTATGAAGATCTGCTCAACGAAGACACGGCGCAGAAGCTCGACCAGGTCGAGATCTATATTCCGCCGGGGCCCCGTCTGGGTGACGTGGTGGTCGAAGCCCGTGGCATCCGGAAGGCGTACGGCGATCTCCTGCTCATCGACGATCTGAGCTTCACGCTGCCGCGCGGCGGCATTGTCGGCGTGATCGGGCCGAACGGGGCCGGCAAGACCACGCTGTTTCGCATGATCACCGGCGAAGAAACGCCCGATGGCGGGACGCTGCGGCTTGGGGAGACCGTCCAGGTCGGATATGTGGACCAGAGCCGCGATGCGCTGGCGCCGAACAAGAGCGTGTGGGAGGAAGTATCGGGCGGCCTCGACGAGCTGCAGGTGGGCAAGCGCCCGGTGGCGTCGCGCGCCTACGTGTCCTGGTTCAACTTCAAGGGCGCGCAGCAGCAGCGAAGAGTCGGCACGCTGTCTGGCGGCGAACGCAATCGCCTGCACCTGGCCAAGCTGCTTCAGCGCGGATCGAACCTGCTGCTCCTCGACGAGCCGACCAACGATCTCGACGTCGACACGCTGCGCGCGCTCGAAGAGGCCCTGCTGAACTACGCGGGCTGCGCGGTGGTCATCAGCCACGACCGGTGGTTTCTCGACCGGATCGCGACGCACATGCTCGCGTTCGAGGGCGACAGCGGCGCGGTCTGGTTCGAGGGAAACTACCAGGACTACGAAGCGGATCGGAAGCGCCGCCTGGGCGCGGACGCGGACACGCCGCACCGGATCAAGTACCGTAAGCTCACTCGATAGTGCCCTTTACCGATCTCCGCGCGTTCATCGACACGCTTCGCCGTACCGACGACGTCGTCACGGTGGAGGCGGAGGTCGATTCTCACCTCGAAGCCGCGGAGATTCACCGACGTGTCATCGCCGCCGGCGGCCCGGCGCTCATCTTCAACAACGTAGCGCGGTCGGACTTCCGCCTCGTGACCAACCTCCTTGGCACGGCGCGGCGCGCCGAGCTCGCGTTCGGCGACCGGCCGATGCAGCTCATCAGGAGAATCGTCGAGTTGGCCGAAACGTTGCTGCCACCGAGCGTGGCGGGGTTGTGGGGCGCTCGCGACGTCGCGCTGGATCTGGTCAAGGTCGGGACGCGGCGGGTGGCCAAAGGGCCCGTCGTGGAGTGCGACACCATGAACGTGCGGCTCGACCGGCTACCTGCGCTGACCTGCTGGCCAGAGGATGGCGGTCCTTTCATCACGCTGCCGCTCGTCTACACCACCCATCCAGACCGTCGCGGTCACAACCTTGGGATATACCGGATGCAGGTGCACACCCCGCGCACCACCGGGATGCACTGGCAGATCGGCAAGGGCGGGGGCTATCACTACGCCGTGGCCGAGGCGCGCGGGCAGCGGTTGCCGGCAACGGTCTTTCTGGGCGGCCCGCCGGCGCTGATGCTCGCCGCCGTCTCGCCGCTGCCAGAGAACGTTCCCGAGCTGCTGCTCGCATCGCTCGTCGCCGGCGAGCGTCTGCCGCAGGTGCACGGGCATGGCCCGCATCCCCTCATGGCCACGGCGGAGTTCGCGCTGATCGGCGAGGTGCCGCCGGGCACGCGGCAGCCCGAGGGGCCGTTTGGCGATCACTACGGGTACTACTCGCTCCAGCACGACTATCCGGTGTTCGAGGTCCAGCGCATGGCGCACCGCGCCGACGCGATGTTTCCGGCGACGGTCGTCGGCAAGCCGCGCCAGGAGGATTTCTTCATCGGCGACCTGTTGCAGGAGCTACTGTCACCGCTGTTTCCGCTGGTCATGCCTGCCGTGGAGCGCCTCTGGTCGTACGGGGAGACGGGGTACCACTCGCTCGCGGCCGCCGTCGTCAAACAGCGCTACAAGCGGGAAGCGATGGCGAGCGCGTTCCGCGTGCTCGGCGAGGGGCAGCTGTCGCTGACCAAGTTCCTGCTCGTCACCGACCGGCATGTCGACATCCGCAACTTCAAGTTGACGCTGGAGCATGTCCTCGCGCGGACCAACACCGAGACGGACCTGTACGTGTTCTCGAATCTGTCGATGGACACGCTCGATTACACGGGGCCGGCCGTCAACGAGGGTTCGAAAGGCGTCTGGCTGGGTCTCGGCGATCCGGTACGCGACCTGCCGCGCCAGTTTCATGCGACGGCGGTTCCCTCAGGCGTGACAGACGTTCGGGTCTTCTGCGGCGGTTGCCTGGTGGTTGGAGCGCCGGCGTACGCGGTCGAGCCCGGCGCGGCGGGCCGGCTGGCTGGCGACGCCGCGTTTCGGGAGTGGCCCCTTGTGGTCATGACCGACGAGCCCGCGCGGGCGGCGGCCAGCGCCATGAACTTTCTGTGGACCACGTTCACGCGGTTCGAACCGGCGGCCGACATGTACGCGGCGGAACGGCACATCGTCCGTAACCACATCGCCTACCGAGGGCCGATCGTCATCGATGCGCGGTTGAAGCCGGGATTCCCGAAGGAACTGACGTGCCGCGAGGACATCGCGCAGCTCGTCTCGCGCCGGTGGAAGGAGTATTTCCCGTCCGGACGCGTGGCGATGGGCGATTCCGAGCGCGCCCATCTGCACTAGTACCTCGCCGCAGTGGATCTGACCGGTTCACGCGGCGGCTTTGGCCCGACCAGCGGGTTGCGGATACACACGGCCGAGCTTTTCGCGAGCACGGTCGACTGTAAACATCCAGTGGATGCGCGCCTTCTCGTCATTGCGCCGTTGCTCCCATGCCGCGATCTCCTTGATGAGGATCGCCTTGGCAGGGATCCGACGATCGAGGCACTGCTTGACCATCACGCCGATTTCGATCTCGACCATGTTGAGCCAGCTGGCGTGTTTCGGCGTGAAGTGAAACTCGAGCCGACGGAGAATCCGTCGTGCCTCGGCGGGATCGAAGGCGTGGTAGAGCGCTGCCGCTGAATGTGCCGAAAGATTGTCGAGCACCACACGGATCCGTTCGGCCTCCGGGTAGTGCTCATCGACGAGATCGCGCATGCACTCTGCGAAGTCGACGCACGTGCGTTGGTCGGTGACCTTGGCATGTCGCCAGGGGCGATTCACGTCTACGAACATGAAGACATTCGCCGTGCCGTTGCGCACGTACTCGTAGTCGACTCGTCTGGGCTTCCCGGGCTTGGCCCGAATCGGGACACGCGCTTCGCCGATCAGTTGCCGGGGTGTTTCATCGAAGCCGACGACCGGTCGCCGCGGATCCGGCGGCTCGGCGTAGAGATCGAGGACGTCTTCCATTCGCGCCACGTACTCGGCGTTGACCGTCGGAATGCACCACATCTTCTCCTGCCACGGCTTCAGCGCCATCTCGGCAAGCCGGCGACCCACCGTGTCGCCCGACAGGGCCTCGTGCGAGGTGAGTCGCACCATCTCGCGGGCCAGGAGATCCAGTGTCCATCGCGCACGCCCGGAGGGTGGATGTGAGCAAGCGACCGCGACCAGGAGGGCTTCATCGCTGGCGCCGAGCTTGCGCGGCGCGCCGGGACGGGGCACTTCGCGGAGCGCTCGGTCCAGTCCTTCCTCGACGAAGCGTTGCTTGGTCCGGTACACGGTCGACGTGCCGACACCAACGTTGAGCGCGATCATCTCGTCGGTGGATGTGGCGTCCGCGGCGAGGAGAATCTGCGCCCGCTTGATCTTGCGAACCGCCCCCTGGCCGCCGCTCACAAGCGCCTGAAGCTGTTGCTGTTCATCGTAGGTCAGCGTGATGCGATAGCGTATGTGCATGGACATCTTGGATCACCTTCCCGATCCCGTGTCCAGCCGTTCATCACCGAGATTCACCCAGAAGCAGGGCCAGTACCTAGCCTTCCTCTACACGTACACGCTCCTTCACCGAACGCCACCGGCCGAAGCGGACTTCCAACGGTTCTTTCAGGTCACGCCCCCGGCCGTCCACCACATGATCGTCGAGCTTGAGCGGCGCGGTCTGATCAGTCGGGTTCCACGCCAACCCCGGACGATCAAGCTGTTGTTGTCGGCAGAGGAACTACCCTCGTTGCAACCGATCAAAACCACTGCGGCAAGGTACTAGTTGGACTCGTTGAATTGGTGAACGTCTTCCGAAACCCAGTCCTGGCCGCCACGCTAAGGGCTTGTCAGACAATTACTGACTTTTGTGTTCTCGGAGCAGCGGGATGGATCGTGTAGTTCCAGTCGCCGTGAAAGCGATGCCGCTCGAGGCGTACCGTCGCCAGCTGCGCATCGGTGACGGTGATGCCACCCGGGTATTGGCCGCGGTCGAGTTCCGACCGAACACGGAGTCCGGACCGACTGTGCGTCGAGCCAATGAGGCTCACGATCGTGGCCAAGTCGACGAGTGGGGTGCCGCGCCAATTCATCGCGATGTGCGAGAACACCCGATGCTCGATCTTGTTCCACTTGCTCGTACCCGGCGGAAAGTGACAGACCGTGATCACCAAGCCCGTCCGATTGGCCAGACGCGGCAGTTCCCACTTCCACAACCGGAGGCGCGCCCCGTTGCTCCCGCCTGCATCCGCCGTGATCAACAGCGACTGGGCTTGTCGATACGCCGGGCGACCCATGTGCTGCCACCAACGCTGGATCGACCGTACCGCGAAGCTCGCGGTGTCGTGATCGATCCCGACACGCACCCAGCCTTCGTTGCGATGCAGATCGTAGATGCCATACGGAATGGGGATTATATCTGAAAGTGGCGAAACCCACGACTCATCGTGGCTTCGGTGGCATCACCAGACGCACGCACACAGGCCTTACCAACGCCTTGACTACATCCTTGAACGTTCCCTTGAGCCGCAAGTCTGCTTTTAGTTCCCGTGCGTTGGGCTGATAAGACGGATGTGGAACTTCGACTGTGCGCCGCTTTATGGGCTTACTATTACTCATTGGGCGAAAAAAGCTCCCCCCTGGACGCGCTCAATTTCTGAAATTTCCAGGCGTATAGGTTTCAAGCTCTCGTCCAGATGGGCCACAGCCCAAACACGGACAGGACCGTCATATGTTCCGAATATCGAATGCAGCCGACGTCCCCCCCGAATTGAGTAGCACCCGGGTTTAGAGTCCGAGCTCACGAGAAGGGAGATCGGACGTGAAGCAACGATTCAGCGAGGCGCAGATCATCGGGTTCCTGCGGGAGTCCGAAGCGGGCCTGCCGGTGAAGGACCTGTGCCGCCGGCACGGGTTCTCGGAGGCCAGTTACTACCTCTGGCGGAATAAGTTCGGCGGGATGACCGTCTCGGACGCGAAACGCCTGAAGGAGCTGATTGCCGAGAATACGCGGCTGAAGAAGCTGCTGGCCGAGTCCGTGCTGGACAACGAGGTGACGCGCGATGCGTTGCGAAAAAAGTGGTGACCGCCCCAGCCCGACGGGTGCTGGTGCGGGATATGACCGCGCAGGGGGTGAGCGAGCGGCGCGCGCTCGCGCTGGTGCACATGAGTGCCTCGTCGCTGCGATACACCCCGGCGCCGGATACTAACGCGGCGTTGCGAGCCCGCATCGTGACCTTAGCGCACCGGCACCGTCGCTACGGTGCCGGGATGATCTACCTCAAGCTGCGGCAGGCGGGAACACGGGTCAACCACAAGCGGGTGGAGCGCCTGTATACCGAGGCTAGGCTGCAGGTACGTCGGCGGCGACGCAAGAAGATCCCGGTGGCGGACCGCCAGCCCCTGGTACGCCCCCAGGCGCCGAACGAGGTCTGGTCTGCCGACTTCGTCTTCGACCGCACGGCCGAGGGACGGGTGGTGAAGTGCCTGACCGTCGTCGATGACGCGACCACCGAAGCGGTGGCCATCGTGCCGGCCCGCGCGTTCGGTGGGCTGCCGGTCACCCGCGTGCTCGATCAACTCGCGCTCAAGCGCGGCCTGCCGCGTATCTTGCGCACCGACAACGGGAAGGAGTTCTGCGGGCGCGCCATGCTGACATGGGCCCATACGCACGGCGTCACGTTGCGCCTGATCGAGCCGGGCAAGCCGAATCAGAACGCCTATATCGAATCGTTCAACGGCCGGTTCCGCGACGAGTGCCTCAACGAGCACTGGTTCACGAGTCTGGTCCATACCCAGGTCCTCGTCGAGGCCTGGCGACGCGAGTACAACGAGGAGCGGCCGAAGAAGGGACTGGGCGGGCGTGAGCCCGCCCAGTACACCAAGCGGCTGGTCGCGGAACGCAGTACAGTCACCGCCGGACTCTAAACCGAAGTGCTACTGAAGACGGGGGGACGTCGCAGCGCCTGCGGGTTATTTCCGACGTAGGCGTAAAACACTCTGGCGCCGTCTGTCAGATTGATGTAACCGCTCTCTGTAGATTTCGTTAGAGAGTTCAGTTTTCCGATCAGCCACGCTTCCCGCGTTGAAGTGACTTCCAACTCTTCGCCCTCAAAACATGCTCTGTCTGAGACGTCTATTTGTTCCGAGAGCACCTTGTTGTTCCTATCCGTTACCAACAACTCAGCTGACTCAATATGGCCCTCACGCAGCGGCCTGATTAGCTTCCCAAGGTCTTTGTCTATTAGCTTGTTCTTGTATATGTTGTAGACATGGACCGGCATCTCAATTTTAACGTTCTCTGAATTCTGGATTGTGATCGCGTTATCACCAGAAACCTTGTCGCTGAACGGCCTATTCTTGAGATGCTTCTTGATCTTGATGACCCCAAATATTGTGGTGACTATTCCGATAGCCGTACGCCCAAGTACGTCGATACCTTGCAGGTGGTCGGACGCTTTACCAACGACATCCCATATCTCCAATAGGATGTCCGCTGATCCATGCCTAACTCCGGTGATACGGAGCCGGGGGGATGTCCCGGCCGCTGTTGAAACTCGGCGGCGACTCGGGTGACATTCTAAGCGACGTGCTGCGCCTCCCTGGAGTCTCCGAGGCCGAGACGGTGATCTCGGGCGCGGAGGGCCGCGACGAGCTGCGGCATATCCGCATGTCCCTTCAGGCGCCGGAACCCTTTGGCTGCTTCGAGCACACCCGCGGCGACCCAGCGCAGCATCATCTGGCCGCCCCGCCAGCGCTTGACGTTGCGTTTGACGTGGCGGGTCCGGCTGATGAGGCTCTCGGCGGCGTTGGTGGTGGCCAGCGAGCGCTGGAGACGGGGAGCGAGGCCGAGCGTGAGCACGGTCACGGTCTCTTCGAGCCCTTCCCGCACACTGGCCGCCGCGCACGGATGTTCCCGGTCGAGGCGGCGGGCGAGGTTCCGTAGCAACCGCATCGCGGTCTTCACGTCCTCGTGCTGATAGGCCCGCCGCAGGATGGCCTGCACCCAGGGCCGCTGGCGCGCCGGTAAATGGTCGAGGATGTTGCGGGTCTTGTGGACTTGGCAGCGCTGCACCACGGCGGCGCGGCCGAACACCGCAGTCACCGCCGCCCGCAGCGCCTTCGACCCATCGAGCATCACCAGCACACTCCGATCGGTGCGCAGGCCACGGCTCTGGAGGTTGGCCAGCAGGCTCTGACAGACGGTCGCGTTCTCCGTCGAGCCTTCCCAGAGCCCGAGGGCGTGCTTCGTGCCGTCGGCGCCGACCCCCAAGGCGACGACCAGACAGTGCTCGCCGATGTGGACACCGTCGAGGACGAGGCCGACCAGATCCAGGTTCTCGAGGGGCGTCGCCTGCCACGCGGCCAGTTGCGCGGCGGTCTTGGCGACAAACCGGCGGCTGACGGCGCTCTTACTCACGCTACGGCTGGGGACGTCGGCCGGGAGCGGCTCCAGACTCCGAGCATAGCCCCGGGTGCTGACACCGACCAACAGCTGCTCGACAGTGCGGCGCCGCAGGGGATCGGTCTGGGCCATCGTCTGGAAAGTCGGCAGCGGTACTTCCTGGCGGGCCGCGCGGACCCGGGGACGCCGGATTGCCACCTTGCGCCCGCCGAGGACGACCTCACTGGCCACCGTCCCGGCCCGGGCCGCCGTACGGTCGGCCTGGTGCGCGTACCGCGGGCCACAGATCGCGGTCCGATCGTCTTCGAGCATGGCGTCCAAGACCTGTAACCCTGACCGCACCGCGAGCTCGAACAGCTCCGCCTCGGTATCGATCAGCAGCTCGACGAGGGGCAGGCGACGCGGGGGCGGAGATTCAACACCAGCGGCGGGACGGACTGTGCGAGACTTCTTCATGGCGGCTCCTTTGCTGTGAGGCGTGTCGCCTCGGGTTGCCCACCACTCGTGTATCACGAGCAGTGAGGAGCCGCCGCGTCAATTTTCAACAGTCAGTGGGACATCCCCCGGAGCCGGTGTTGGACCCCAGTATTTGTCTCAGCCTCGATCCTTCCGTATGCGCTGGCGATACCCTCCAGGACAGGCACGATGTCCTCAATAGACATCGACCCGTCGTCTACGTCTGGACCCTTGTAGCGAAGATTGAACGGTACCGCCTCTGATGGTTTCATGCCCGCGCCCCAGAGGCGAGGCCGTTGTCCGCAATTAGCGTCCGGTAGCGAAGCTGCTTCCCGTCCATCCCGCCGCTAAGCGCGGCCAGTTGCGCGATGGTGTCTTCTTCGCGGAGGTTCTGGCGGCTGGCGAACTCCTGGACGTAGCGGTCCAAGTGCTTTGGGCTGAGCTTGTGGAACGTGCCCTTGTGGGCGCGCTTCAACATGCTCCACAGTGACTCGATCCCGTTGGTGTGAATGTCGCCCTTGACGTACTCGGAGAGTGAGTGTTTGACCGTGCCGTGCGTGAACGGCATCCCCTCGTAGCCACCGTGGTCGTCCGTATAGACCGTCGCGCCCGGTGACGCATGCTCTCCAACGAACCCTTGCAACGTGGCCGCGTCCGTGGCCGTAACGACTTTAGCGGCGACCTGCTTCGTGGCGCGGTCCTTGACACCAACCACCGCCGTTTTACCGACTGGCCCGCGCCCGGTATCCGCCAGCTCCTTCCGCTTGGTGTTGCTCATGTTCCGGCGGCGACCGCCGAAGTAGGTTTCGTCAACTTCAACCGGACCGGCAAACAGCTTCCCGTTCTGCGAGAGGGCACCCCTGAGCCGCTGCGCAAGGAACCACGCGGTTTTCTGTGTTAGACCGAGATCGTGACCTGCCGGCTTTCTTCGGACCAGTGATTACTGGAGAACAGCGCCAGTTGAAGTTCGTCGTGCGTCTCCGTGTTCTTCCTGGTCAGCGCGAGCCGGCATTGCCGACGAGCGCCCTCCGTCATCCGAGCCAGCCCTGAGCTGCGCCTTGAACTCGGCTGGCGTCAGATAGCCAAGGCTTGAGTGCGGCCGCACCTCGTTGTAGTGCTGTCGCCACTGCTCGATCCCGACCTTCGCGTCCATGCGGTTCCGAAACCACTGGAGGCTCAGGAACTCGTCGCGGAACTTCCCGTTGAACGATTCGTCGGTGGCATTCTGCCACGGCTTCCCCGGGTCGATCAGCGCCGTGTCAATGCCCGCGTCACCGAGCCAGCGCAAGATGGCGGTGGCCACGAACTCCGGTCCGTTGTCCGACCGCAGGTGCCGCGGGGCGCCGTGCACGCTGACCAGCTGGGCGAGCACCTCGATCACGCGCCCAGAGCGGATGCCGCCGGCCACGTCAATCGCCAGACATTCGCGGGTCCACTCGTCGACGATCGTCAGGCATTTGAGCGTCTGCCGATTCGCACAGGTGTCGAACACGAAGTCGTACGCCCACACGTGGTTCCGGGCGGTCGGCGGCAGCGGCCGGGGCCGTCCCGTGGCCACCCGGCGCCGGGGGCGCCGCCGCGGGACCTGCAACCCCGCCTGGCGCCAGAGCCGATGCGTGCGATCGGGGCTCATCACGTGCCCCTCTCGTCTCAGGAAGATCCGGATCCGGCGATACCCATAGCGGGGATACTGGGCCGCCAAGCGGCGCATCGCGGTCAGAGCGGGGGCATCCCGCACCGCCAGCCGCGACTGATAGCCCAAGGTCGACCGCGCCACCGAGAGTACGGCGCACGCGCGGCGGTCGGACAGACCGCGTGATCGGGTATACGCGACCTGCTGCCGGCGCACGCGTGCGCCTACCATTTTTTTCGCGTGATCTCCTTGAGGACGTCGATCTCCAGGTCCCGGTCCGCCACCATCTTCTTCAGGCGGCCGTTCTCCTGCTCGAGCTGGCGCAAGCGCTTGACGTCGGACGGTTCCAAGCTGCCAAAGTGCTTCCGCCAGCTGTAGATCGTCTGGCCGCTGACACCGTGCTTCTTCGCCACGTCCGGGACCGGTTTCGTGTCGGCCTCCCGGAGGATCGTGACCATCTGTTCTTCGGTGAATCGGGTCTTCTTCATGGCTCCCTCACTTTCCGAGGGCGCCATTCTCTCAAGCGTCAGCTGGTCCGAAAAATGGCAGGCAGGTCAATCGCGGTGGAGCTTCATGCTCGATACGCTCTTGAGGCTGGTCATGAGCAGGAAGGCCGCGAGCAGCCAATCCTGATAACCGACCTTTGCGCACTCCATCACGGTGCCCGTCTTCACGCTGAACTTCTGCTTGCATTCCTTTTCACGGCAGCGGTAGGGCATGGTCTTGTGCTTGCACCCCGTCTGAACGTTCACGGACCCGCAGGAGGGGCAGGCGATGACGCCGTGCCAGCGTTGCTCGACAAACCAGCGCTCGGCTGTTTCGTTGTCGGGGAACATCCGCATGATCTGCTTGAGGGTGATGCCTTTGCGGTACGCCTTGCCAGGTGCCTTAGCCATGAGTGCATCTTACCTCAAAGTGGCGTAGCGGTCAACGCTTTTCGCCACTTTCAGATATAATCCCCTACGGAATGGCCTTCCCGCCCGTGGTGGCGGTGGCCGGGATCACGAAGTCGTGGACCTGTACCCGCTGCGGCGTCTTCGCCGGGCGCCAGGTGCGGCCCGCGTTCTTGAACGCGCCGACCAGATCCTTCTTCTTGGTGTCCACCGAAATCGTCGGCTGCTGTTGCCGTTGCGCGCGTCGCACGCGCCGGGCGATGTACCGAAACTGCGCGTCCCGATCGACATGCTGGCGGCCCTCACGAGTCTTGGCGTTGCCCTGCAGGCTGTAGCCCAGTCCGTGCAACAACTCGGCGACCACCGTGTGGCTGACGCGGTGGCCCAGACCGTCGAGCGCCACCGCCAACGTCCGTGCGCTCTGGCACGTCCACCGCAGCGGCGAGTCGGGATCGCCGGGGGCGGTCGGCTCAACCAACGCATCCAAATCGCGCAGCAGCGTCGCGTCGAGATCGATCGCGCGCTTGCGGCCGCCGCCCGCCCTTCGCGTCCGGCCGCCCGCGAGCGGCTCGTCCGCCGTCAATTCACGCAAACCGCGCTGGATGGTCGATGTCGCGATACCCGTGGCTCGGGCGACCAGCGCCGTGCCGCCATAACCGATCGCCTGGGCCTCAGTCGCCGCCCACACCCGGCGCGATCGCTCCGTGAGCACGGGCGCCAGCGCTGCATGCTTTGCCCGCAGGGTGGCCACCTCCACGGGCGCAGCGTACTACTCGCCGATCAACAGTACAAGCAGTTATTTCCTTACAGGCTCTTAAAGATGGCGAGCGCGAATCGAACATACCGGTCTTGATGAAAAGCATCCTCGTAAAGGACTGTGCCCCAAATATACAAACGGAGTTGTACGCCGATAAGTATGTTCGGCAAATCCTGAGCCGCGTAGAGTCTCGGCGCAATTGCGTATACGGTTTTCGACAGTTGAGGCCCGATTTCAGAACTAAAGCGCTTTTCAAATAGGCCTTGTACTACCTTGGGCGGTCGTGGTACTTCTGCGCGCACCGATGCAGGAGGCCCGATGCGTGCCTATTCGATGGATCTGCGAGAGCGGGCGCTCCTCGACAGCGATGCCGGGATGAAGGCGGCCGAGGTGGCGGCGAAGTACCGCGTGAGCGGGTCGTGGGTGCGGCTACTGAAACAGCGGCGGCGCGACACGGGCGAGGTGGCGCCTCGCGTCCAGCGACATGGACGGCGCTGCATGCTTGAGCCGCACCTACACACCTTGGCCGCGCTGATTGCGGCGCAACCGGATCGCACGCTGGCTGAGCTGAAGGACGCCCTCGCCACGCCCGCGAGTGTGCCGACGGTCTGGCGCGCCGTGCGGGCCCTCGGCCTGACCGTTAAAAAACACGGTCCGCCCGTCCGAACACGATCGGCCTGACGTCGCGGCCGCGCGGGTCGCGTGGCACGCGGCGGCGCCGACCTGGGATGTCGCCCACCTCGTGTTTCTGGACGAAACCGGCAGCACCACCAATCTGCTTCGGCGGTACGGCCGGGCACCGCGCGGCGCGCGCGTCCACGACCACGCCCCCTGCGGGCGCTGGCAGACCAGCACGTTTCTCGCCGCGTTGCGGGTCACGGGGCTGACCGCACCGGGGGTCTTCGACGGCGCGATCGATGGCGAGAGCTTCCGCGCCTACATCGAACAGATCCTGGTGCCGACCCTGCAGCCCGGCGACATCGTCATTGCCGACAATCTCGGGGCCCACAAGGTCGCCGGCATCCAACGCGCCATCCAGGCCGCCGGGGCCACCCTCTGGTACTTGCCACCCTACAGCCCGGACCTCAATCCCATCGAGCTCTGCTTCGCGAAGCTCAAGGCCCTCGTTCGCACCGCTCGCTGTCGCAGCACCGAGACGCTCTGGCCGTTCCTCGGCGAGTGCTTGGCGCACTTCAGCCCTGACGAATGCCGCAACTATGTTCGGCACTGCGGGTACGCGGCCGCCACACGGTCATGAAAAGCGCTTTAGGTGTATCAGCAACCGGTATCACTGGGAACGTGAAGCCTACTGGAAGGTGCGCGGCATAGACCTCTGTCGCACAAGTACAACGCGCTCGGTACGCAGGCGTGTTGCCCTTATTGGTAATCACGACCTGCGGCTGGAATCTCAGGCCGACAGTGTCCAATTGCTCATGAACGATATCCAGGCCGACGGACAGATAAGCGCGGCTTTGAAGTTCGGTGACGAGTTCTTGTCGGTCGGCAATTTCTCGACTGATGGCAACGCTGTCCCTGACATTTTCCACGCTGTTCGTCATCGCCACGGAGATTACCTCCATCGCAGTAGCGGCGCGAGTGGCCTCAGCGATGGACAACTGCATATCGGTGGTTTGTCTCCCGGCGATCTCGTCCATTTCAGAAATGGTCTGTCGCAGCCGTCTCGCTTGAATACCGTAAACGATGAGCTGACAGAACAGAATCAGGACCGTGCCGACACCAATCCAAATCGTGACGTTACGACCAATCGCCTCATTTTGGCGATCAGCCTGTATCTGTGCGGCTTCGTCTGGAGTCTGCGGGGTTGGGAGTACTTCGACGACAAGCGGCGATTCGTCGGTGCCGCGCGGATCGGGTGTGGGTTCGGGCTGTGTGCCTTGGCCTTGTTCATCTTGGTCGGCGCTATCGACTTGTGGGGCTGGCTGTGACTGTTGGGCCGCGAGCACAGCCGATGCGAGAACCGCCGCCGCGAGGACTCGCGCTATCATGGGGGCACTATGGGCCGACCGACGAAGGAATATCAAGCCTTTCGGGATCTCACGGATCGACTGTTTGCGGTGCCCAAGTCTACGCTGGATGCGAAGGTGCAGGCACACAAAGAACAGGCCGCGCTCAATCCCCGCAAGCGTGGCCCGAAGCCGAAGGTCAAGCCCTCTTAACCTTCCGGCGCTTCCCGCGCCCTTGTCGCTCAGTAGGCGTAAGACTCAAGCCCCTCCTTTCCGGTCAGTTCGTCGTACCGGAGCCGTTTACCGATGACGTTTCTGAGGACCGCGCGGAAACGGTCGGCGTCGTTGTGCTGCTTGCGAAGATTGAACCGAAATGCTTGCTCGTCCACGTACCGGAACAGGTGGAACGGTTCCACGCTGACGTAGGTACCTCTCAACGTTCGTTTCAAGAGGCTCCAGTAGTTCTCCATCCCGTTCGTGTGGACCGCGCCGTTAACGTAGGCCACGGCATGGTCAATGACCTGATGCAGGTAATTGTGGTACGGCGTCCATGTCGGGGGCCGATTGTAAGAGGGCAGGGCGTCGGTGTAGAGGGTGGCCGTGCCGTCCATCTTCACGCTGCGGCGGATCTCGGTCAGGACGTGATGGCGCTTCCGGCCCTTCACGACACTGGTACGGACACGGCTATGGCCCCGCTCGCTGTTGCGCTCCAAGACACCCATCACGATGGCCTTCCCTGTGGAGCCACGCCCACCACGGAAGACGCGCTTCCGCTTGTCGGCGTGCATGAAGCGGCTGCGTCCCCCGATGAACGTCTCATCGGCCTCGATGTGGCCCGTGAACTTGTCGCGGGGATCATCGTGCATGGCCAGTCGAATGCGGTGGAGCATGAACCACGCGGACTTCTGGGTGATACCAAGGGACCGTGCCAGTTCGTGGCTGCTGACCCCGTTCTTCATGTTGGCGACCATCCAGACCGCCGGAAGCCACTTGTCGAAGCCAAGCGCGGAATCCTCGAAAATCGTGCCGGTCTTGAGGGTGAATTTCCGCTTCGGGTGGCGCGTCTTGCACTCCCATCCGTTCCGCGAGGACACGTAGTAGACCTCACTGGAGCCGCAGACAGGGCAGATCACCCCATCGGGCCAGCGACGGGCCACGAGGTATTCCCGGCAGTTCTTGGGGTTCCTGAAGAAGCGGATAGCATCGACCAGCGTTTGCGGGGGTTTCATCGGTTTCGCTCCAATATCTGGAGTCTACCGAAACCAGTCTCCCCCGTCAAGTATATTCTTGCTCTGTGTAAACCCTCCGAACGAACCGTCTAGCTTGGAGAAAACCAGTAGCTGGCTTTGATCGCGAAGAAGTTGTCGCCGCGGCGGCCGAGCGAGCTGAACATGTCGCCGAACGACACGGGCGTGGAGGTCGGTTCCTCGAACGAACGATCCTGCTGCCAGACGAGGTACAGCGTGCTGCCCGCGCGCCATTCCCAGCGCAGCACCAGGTTGCTGCGGAACGACTCCACGTTGAAGTCACGGTTACGCAGGGTGAAGCTCGTCGCGCCGTCCGTGACCAGCTGACTGCCGTCGGCGAGCGTGGCCAGCGTGGTGCCGTCGGTGCCATACAGACGACGCAGCCGTGTGCGCGAGGCGGCGAGCTCGCCGACCTGGTCGAACCGGCCGCTGGCGGCGAACGGCTCTCCGTAAAAATCAAGCGTCAGATCCGGCTTGAACGTGTAGTTCAGACGAACCTGCGTCGAGTACGTCGAGCGGTCGACATCAGCGAAGATGTATCGGCTGCCGAACGTCGCCGGCCCACCACCGGGGAGTGTCTTCACGTACTGCTGCGTGTCGAGCTGCCGCTCGTATGCCGGCCGGACCGACAGCTGCCACTGGGGGCCGGGCTGCATCGTCAGGCTGCCGCTGAGCTCGAAACTGTGGCCGCCATCCTCATTCTGGCCGTAGGTCAGCGACGTCTCGCCCCGCGTACTCGAGGCGTCGGTGTTCTTGACCCCGACGCTCGTGGTCCAGTTCGCTGGACTGGTCATCAACGGCCCGCCGCGCGTCAGACGCTCGTCCTGCGTGCGCCTGCCGAAGGTTCCCTCAACGTTCGTCTCCCAGAAGTTCGGCCACGTCACGGTGAAAGCCGGCTGCAGCGTCCCAGCTTGCAGAACGCCACCGTAGTTCCATTCGTTCCTGATGTTCAGGCGAAATGTGTATGCCCGCGACCAGCGCGATGGCACCGTCTCGCGGTATTCGACATACCCCCGAGCCTGGATGCCTCTCCGCCGCTGAGGCGCCCGATGTCGTTCGTCTCGAACTCCGGGCTTTCCCATTCGGTCCATGCCTGCCACATCCAGTGACGGCCCCTGCGACGCTCGATCATGGCCCCCCACTTGCTGCCCGACATGGATGTCCGGCTGGGATCGTAGGTCACGTAATCGGCATCCGGCCGCTGGAGATAGCGCGCGCTCGCCCGCTGGACACGATCGATGGCCGCGGCGGTGCCTGCCACGCGCGTGCCACCGGCATACCACTGCAGGTCGTATTCCCCGCCCTTCAACGGAATCGTCGAGTCGGTGCTGAAGGTGAACGCGGTGCGTGCCATCAGCGACGCCAGTGGATCGCCATCCTTCAGGTCACGGTGCACGCCGGTGGCCATCAACGACATGGTCGAGCCCGGCGGACCGAATTCCTGCTGCACGCGGGCCACGGCATAGGTCGTGCGCGGCGCCACACGGACGCGTCCGAACTGCAGCGGCTCGCTGAAGGTACGAGCCGACTCCTCATCGGTGACCGCGGCCAGCATGCCAAGCGATGTGCCCGATGCCAGCCGGCCGGTCAGCTTCGCCGCACCCAGGATGGTCGACGCCGAGGGAGCGTCCACGAAGTCGCCGTCGGGGCGTCCGGCAGGTGGTCCGCCAATCCGCCTGGAGTAAAAGTAGTTGTTCACATTGCCCTGCAGTAGTTGGCTCCCTTCGATGAAGAACGGCCGCCGCTCCGGAAAGAACGTCTCGAACGCGGACAGGTTGACTTCGGCCGGGTCTGCCTCGACCTGTCCGAAATCGGGGTTCACGGTCGCGTCGAAGGTCAGGTTGGAGCCGAGACCGACCTTCGCGTCCAGGCCGATACGTCCTTGAAGGTTGGCGCCCCCCGAGAACGGGTCGTCCAGATCGGGACTCCCGATCCGCTGCGACGAACTCGCCACGTACGGCAGCAACTCGAGCCGGCGGCTCGGCCTGATGCCGGCAATCCCGTGCAAATCGCCGAACAGCGACGCCCACCGTTCTTCGGTCAACGGTATCTCCGCCCAGGCGACCGCCTCGTTGCGCGACGGCACCCAGCGCTGCACGTTCAGCCCCCAGACCTGCTCGTCCAGATCGGTGAAGCGCAGCTGCGAGAACGGTATCCACAGCTCCGCGCTCCATCCTGCGCCATCGACCGCGGTGCGCGCCAGCCACACCGGATCGAACCCGGGGTCGCTGGGCCAGTCGTCATCCCGCGGTAAGTAGGCGTCGAGCCTGACACCGGCCGCCGTGACGCCGAACGTGGAGGAGGTCCGCCGGTCGAGGTAGGTGTCGAGCGACACGATCAGGTGCTCGGCCTGCTCGCCGTCATCGCGGCGTCCCAACGGTGACTGGATCGGCGCCGACGAGTACATCCGCGCGCCGACGTAGAGCGCGCTGTCGTCGTAGGCGAACCGGACTTCCATCCCATCGGTCGGCGGTGCGCCCTCCACCGGCTCCCTCTGCACGAAGTCGGTGAGCGCAGGGATATCGCGCCAGATCCCCTCGTCCAGCCGTCCGTCCAGGCGGATCGAGTCGGCCGGCACACGCATCGCGTGCGCCTCCTTCCTGCCGTTATCCTGCCGCGCGAGCGCAACCGACGGCAGCAGGAGCAGGACCACGACACTGAGTCGGCGCATAAAGTTCATTACGACGGCGGCGGCGGCTCGGCTTACCGATCCAGCTCGGTTTCAAGGCGCGCGACGAGCGCCTCGAGCTCCACGGCCACCGCGTGCACGGCATCGGGCCGGCTGAGATCGACGCCGGCCTGCGCGAGCAGGTTCATCGGATAGTTGCTGCCGCCGGCGCGCAACAGGGACAAGTATCGGTGCACCGCCTCCGTTCTCGTTTCCGATTCCGGCGCCCGGAGACCCTGCATGAGCCTCGCGGTGGAGGCGAAGCAGGTCGCGTATTGATACACGTAGTACGGCGTGCTGAAGAAGTGCGGGATGCGAGCCCACGTCACGCACGATATTTCTTCCTCGTCCAGAACGTCGCCGTAGTACTCGCGCAGCAATGCCGCGTACATCGCGTTGAGGACGTCGGCGGTCACGGGGCGATCCTGCTCTACCAGTCGGTGTGCCTGCAGCTCGAAATCCGCAAACAGCACCTGCGTGTAGAACGTGCTCGTGATGCTGTCGATCGCGTGCTGCAACAGGACAATCCGTTCCTCGCGCGAGCGCGCGCGCTCGAGCATCAGATCGAGAAACAGCGCTTCACTCAACGTCGACGGCACTTCGGCGACGAAAATCGTATATCCCGCATACACGAACGGCTGTGATCGATGCGACAGCAGCGTGTGCATCGAGTGTCCCATCTCGTGCGCAAGGGTGAAGACAGCATCGAGCGTCTCGTTGTAGTTGAGTAGCATGTAGGGGTGCGCCCCGAACACGGGCGCCGAATAGGCTCCGCTGCGCTTGCCGACGTTCTCGTAGACGTCGATCCACCCCTCGTCGAAGGCCCGGCGCACCTGCTGCTGGTACTGGTCGCCGAGCGGCGCGACCGAGTCGACGATCCAGTCACCGACCTGATCGTACGGATACCGGACATCGTGCTCGACAAGAGGGAGCGACACGTCGAACAGACGGTAGGTCTCGACGCCGAGCACGCGGCATCGCAAACGGTGGTAGCGCCGTAACGGTTCCACCCCTTGCCTGGTGCCGGCAATCAGGTTCTCGACGACGGAGGTCGGGATGTTGTTGCCGTGCAGCGCCGCATCGAGCGTCGTCCCGTAACCGCGCGCTCGCGCATGAAACCAGTCGCGCTGCAAGACGCCGTTGTAGAGCGCGGCGCACGTGTTCTGGTTGTCTGCGTACGAGCGGTGAAAAACACGATACGCCGCGGCGCGGTCCTCCTGCCGCCGGTTCGTTTCGAGGAGCACGCGATACTGACCGTAGCTCAGCGTGACCTGCTCGCCGCCCTTGAGCGTGATCGACGGGAACTTCACATCCGCCGTCGTCAGCGCGGCGTAGCTGTCGTGCGGAACGCTGTTGAAGCGGCCCGCGAACGACATCAGGCGCTCGCCCTGCTCGTCGAGAACGTGCTCCTGCTCGTGAAACAGACTCTCGATCACGAAGCGGTACACGCCTAGATCGGCGCTCGCGCCGAGCCAGTCCCGAACGGTGTCGAGCGGAATGGCGAGCAGTTCCGGATTGAACCAGGAACCCGCCTGCTGCTGCCGCGCGAAGAGAATCTGGACCTGCTGGCGCCTCGCGCCGATGGCGTTGTCGCGCTGGTCCTGGTCGTAGTGGAGCGACGCGAAATACCAGACCCGATAACTGAGCGCGCCCATCGTGTCCATCGCCCGGAACGCCGCAAGCAGGCGATCGACACCCTGAGCGAGCGTGCCTTGGAGCGCCGCAAACGATTCGATCTCAGACTCCAGGTCGCGGTAGGCGCGCGTCCAATCGTCCCAGTCGCGACAAATGGCGGTCAGATCCCACGTGTAGCGCGAGGGAATCGTGTCGCGTGTCGGCAGCGTGCCCGGTACTGGCCGGAACGTCTCGAGCTGGGGCATCAGGAGATCTTAATCCGCGGCGACGCCGATGCCCATGGTTGGATCGTGGGCACTGGGCTGTGGGGGCTTGGGGCCTTGACTAACGACGCACGAGTTCAACGAGCGCCGGATAGTTGGCGGGCAACGGAACACTGTGGCGCGGACGCGCCAGCGCGGCGGCGAGCGCCGGCGGGAGCGCGATCGGCTCGCCGATCGCCGGCTCCACCACCTCGCGAAACTTCGCGGGATGCGCCGTGGCGAGAAACACGCCCGTGGCGGTCGCGTCGGCCTCTAGTAGCGGCTGCAGCCCGAGCCACGCGATCGCGCCGTGCGGATCGAGGAGATATCCGCGCCGTCGATACACGTCTCCGATTTCCGCCACCACGCGCGCGTTCGTGAATGCCGCACCTGCGACGTCCTGGCGCATTCGATCGACGTCGTCGTCGTACAACGCCCGCACCCGCTCGAAGTTGCTCGGCGCGCCGACGTCCATCGCGTTGGCCACGGTGCGAACAGATGGGCGGGGCTCGTACACCCCCGACCGCAAGTATGCCGGGACGACATCGTTGACGTTGGTGGCCGCGACGAATCGTCGCACCGGCAGGCCAATGCGCTTGGCGATGAGGCCGGCCGTCAGGTTGCCGAAATTACCGCTCGGGACCGAGATAAGCGGGTCGGTCCCCAGACGCGCCAGTACAAAGTAATAAAAGACCTGCGGCAGCAATCGTCCCAGATTGATCGAATTCGCCGGCGTCAGCCAGACATGCTTTCGGAGCTCGTCGTCGGCGAACGCCTGCTTGACGAGGCGCTGGCAATCATCGAACGTGCCGCGCACGGCCACCGCGGTGATATTGTCGCCGAGCGACGCCATCTGTGCTTCCTGCACGTCGGTGACCTGCCCCTCCGGGTACAACACGACGACTCGCGTATCGGGCACGCCGTGGAACGCCTGGGCAACCGCACTGCCGGTGTCGCCCGAAGTGGCCACCAGAATCGTGAGCGGCGTACCGTCGGTGAAGTGGTGCAGAAGTCTCGCCTGCACCCGGGCGCCGACATCCTTGAACGCGCGGGTCGGCCCGTGAAACAACTCCAGCGCCCAGACGCGTTCCGTGACCTGGACGAGGGGAATCGGGAAATCGAGCGCATCCCGCACCAGGGCCGAGAGGTCGGGGGCGGAAATCTCGTCCCGCAGTAAATGCCCGCCGACGATCGACGCGGTCTCGACGATGTCAGCGGAACGGAGCGCCTCCAGGCTGGAGGGCGGCAGCGGATCGAAGTGGTCGGGAAAGTACAACCCCCCGTCCGGTGCCGTGCCGGCAAAGAGCGCGTCGATAAAGGGGACGGGCGGCGAGGCCCGACCGGTGCTAACCCATTTCATGGAAACACGTAGTCACTGCAACGGCGGATTCAGCGTCAGACCTGCATCGGTTCAGGGCGGATCGGCATGGACCTGCCTTGATCGTTCACGGCAACGAGCACCACGACGGCTTCTGTGACCTTGACCACCTTGCCGAGACCCGTCGCGGCGGACGCCACCGGACTAACGCCCCAGCGCTCCGCCTCGACCGATACGCGCACGGTGACCGACGTCCGGCCCACACGCACGGTCTCGGTGTAGAAGCTGACGACGTCTCCAAGAAAAACCGGCTCGTGAAACTCGATCTGGTGCATCGCGCGCGTAACGTAGCGAAGTGGAGCGGTCTTGCGCGCCTCCACGGACGACGCCAGGTCGATGTGCGACAGGATGACGCCGCCGAAGATCGTGCCGAAGGCGTTGGTGTCCTTCGGCAGCAGCAGCAGCTTGATAGCGGGGACACGGTCCGACATGCGACTCCTCATTCTACCTGCCGTTTTTCGCTTTGTCCGTTGGTCTTTGGCTTCGGGTCTCTAGGTGTGGCGCGTAGGGTCTGACTCCGAGCAGGAATCACGGCAACGACAAAAGACCAGAGACGAGAGGCCAAAGACCTCGTATCATGATGCCGACATGAGCACGGTGACAAACGGGCGCTCGGCGGCGGTGACGAGTGCCTCCACGTCCTCTACCCGAGCGTGGAGCGTTCACGAGGCCAGCGAGCTGTACGAAGTGGCGCGCTGGGGGCACGGGTACTTCTCGGTGAGCGATGCCGGCCACGTCCAGGTCCATCCCACCAAGGACCCGGCCACCACCATCGACCTCAAGGAACTGGTCGATCGACTGCAGCTCCGTGGCATCAGCCTACCCGTACTGGTCCGGTTCACCGACATCCTCCGGCACCGCCTCGGCGAAATTCACGGCGCTTTCCAGGCCGCTATCGCGCAGAACCAGTACCAGGGCACGTACAACTGCGTCTATCCCATCAAGGTCAACCAGCAGCGGCAGGTCGTCGAGGAAGTCCTTGATTTCGGCCGGCCGTACGGTTTCGGCCTCGAAGCGGGCTCGAAGCCGGAGTTGCTCGCCGTCGTCGCCCTGGCCGACAACGCCACGCCGATTATCTGCAACGGCTTCAAGGACGCCGAGTACATCGAAACGGCGATGCTGGCGCAGAAGATTGGCCGGAACATCATTCCCGTCGTCGAGAAGTACACCGAGTTCGGCCTGATCCTCGAGGCCGCGGAGAAGGCCGGCGTCCGTCCGCAGATCGGGGTGCGCGTCAAGCTGGCGGCGCGCGGTAGCGGACGCTGGCAGTCATCGGGCGGCTTCCGCTCCAAGTTTGGCCTGACCGTCACCGAGATCATGCGCGGCCTCGAGGAGCTCAAGGCCCGCGGGATGGAGGACTGCCTCAAGCTGCTCCACTTCCACCTGGGCAGCCAGATCACCAACATCCGTATCGTGAAGGGCGCGCTCAACGAGGCCGCGCGCGTGTACACCCAGCTGGCGAAGCTTGGCGCCGGACTGGCGTACCTGGACGTCGGCGGCGGCCTTGGCGTGGATTACGACGGCTCGCAGACGAACTTTGAATCGAGCATGAACTACACGCTCGAGGAATACGCCAACGATGTTATCTATCACGTCCAGACGGTGTGCGACGAAGAGGGCGTGGCGCATCCGACGATCGTATCGGAAAGCGGCCGGGCGGTGGTCGCGTACCACAGCATGCTCGTGTTCAACGTCCTGGGCGTCTCTGGCTTCGGCGACGAGAAGGTCCCCACGACCGCCGATCCGGACTGGGAACAGCCGCTCGTCGATCTCGTCGAGACGTATAACAACGTCACAGCGCGAAACGCGCTCGAAGCCTTCCACGACGCGCAGCAGGCCCTCGACATGGCGCTGAGCCTCTTTTCGGGCGGCTACCTGCCGCTCGAGCAGCGCAGCACGGCTGAGAACCTGTTCTGGGCTATCTGCACCAAGCTCCAGAAGATTGTCCAGACGCTGACCGAGGTGCCCGAGGACCTGCAGAACCTGGACGAGCAGCTCTCGGACACCTACTTCTGCAACTTCTCGCTCTTCCAGTCGATTCCGGACAGCTGGGCCATCAAGCAGCTCTTCCCGGTGATGCCCATTCATCGCCTCGACGAGAAGCCGTCGAAGCATGCCGTCCTGGGTGATATCACGTGCGATTCGGACGGTAAGCTCGATCGCTTCGTCGACCGCCGCGACGTCAAGAAGACGCTGCCGCTGCACACGGTCAACGGCGAACCGTATTACCTCGGGGTGTTTCTGGTCGGCGCCTACCAGGAGATCCTCGGGGACCTTCACAACCTGTTCGGCGACACGCACGCCGTGCACGTCAGCCTCGACCCGAACGGCGGCGCACGCCTCGACACGCTCGTCAAGGGCGACACCGTCCGCGAGGTGCTCGATTACGTGGAGTTCGATGCCGAGACGCTGCTAGGCAAGCTTCGGACGGACGTGGAAACCGCCGTCCGCGAGGGCCGCATGGACAACGAAGGCGCAGGCCACCTCCTTCGCTTCTATGAAGAGGGCCTGCAAGGCTATACCTACCTCGAAGGCTGAGCCGCTACGAGGCTCTACGACCTCTACGACCTCTACGACGCCTTCTTGCGCTGTTCGTAGAAGCGCCGGCAGGCGCGCTGGAACCGCTCGTTGAGCGGACCGGCAACGTCGGCCGGCACAGGACCGAGGCGCGTCCACTGCGCCTGCACACTGCGAAGCTCCTGCTCGGCCTCGCGCCACCGTGACTCGTCACTCTCGGCGGTGCGGCCTCCGGTGATCGTGTTGGCGGCCAGCCGCTCCCGCAATCGCTGCGCGAGGTGTTCGGTCGGCGACAGGTGCGCGGCCGGCCGTCCCTCGTCAGAGACAGATTCCTCAACCTTCGCGACCAGCTTCTCCATCCGCCTGCGCGTTGCTTCGGGATCGAGATCCGTGCCGGCGAACGCGTTCGGCCAGGCCACCACGAGCTTTGCCAGCACCTGGTGATATCGCCGGGCCAGCTCCTCCTGCATATGACGCGGCAGCTCCGGCGCCTGCTGCCACGTCGCGCGCGCCTCCTGGACCGCGGCGCACAGACCGTCCGGCACCTCGGGTGCGGCCGTCGTGTCGGCCGGGGCGAGCGACGCCAGCTCGCGAATGACCGCCTCGCGCGGCGCAGCCTTGGCGAGAAGGTCCACCTGGTCGCGATGCTTGTATCGCTCGAAGAAACGATCGCAGGCCGCGCGGAAGCGCTGCCACACGGCCTCTGACTTCGACTTCCGGACGGGCCCGATGCTCGTCCACTCGGCCTGCAACTGTCGCAACTGGCCGGCGGTCGAGTCCCAGTCAGTCGAGTCGGCCAGCGCCTCCGCCTTCGCGCACAGGGCCTGTTTCCGTTCCAGGTTCCCCGCCCACGCTTCCTTGCGCTGTTTCAGATCCTCTTGCCGGCGCTTGAAGAAACAATCACAGGCGACGCGGAATCGTTCCCAGATCGCTTTTTCATGCCCGCGGCCGGCTGGACCGATCGTCTTCCATTCCGCCTGGGTCGCCTGGAGCTCGGTGGCCGTTCGGACCCAGTCGCTCGAACTGGAGAGGGCTTCGGCGCGCTCGCAGAGCGCCTGCTTCCTCGCGAGGCTGGCAGCGCGCTGCTCGTTCTGCGCCGCGAAATAGGCCGCCGTTCGGTGGAACACCTCATCCTGGGCAGTCTTGAACCGGCGCCACACGACCTCGCCCTGGGCGCGGGGCCCGAGCGCCACCTGCTTCCAGCGTGCCTGCAGATCGCGCATGCGACGGGCGGCGGTCTCGAGGTCCTGCTCTGCTCGGAGCGTCTCCATCTCGCCGCACAGCCGCTCCTGCACCTGAAGGTTCGCCCAGCGCTGCCATTCATCGGCGTCGCGCAGTGCCTGGAGACGCGGCCCGAGCGCGACACGCGCTGCCTCGAGGCTGCGCTGGACGTCCTGTCTGTCCTTTTTCGACGGCAGCGGTGCGCGATCCTCGAGCGCGGATCGGACATCGCGCAGCGCACGGTCCGCCGCCTTGAGCGTGATCTCCTCCGTCGCGGCAAGCGTCTCGACCTGACGGCAGAGTTGGTGCAGACGCCGCAGGTTGTCCTGTTCCTGCCTGGCGCGCGCCTGGGTCTGCCGCTGTTCCTGCTCCTCAAGCTGGGCCACGGCCCGCTCCAGCCGCTCGGCCGCGGCCGGGTTCGCGGAGCCGTGCTCGCGCAGCACATCGGCATCGCGCCGCAACCCCCGCCAGCGGGCGACGATCTCATCCGGCGCCTGCTCCGATCGCGCGAGCTGCTCCAGTTCGGTGGCCAAGGTCTCGAGACGGCCAGCGGCGGCCGCCGCGAGCACACGGCGCCGTTCGCCATCCTCGAACAGGCGGCACGCGTCCTGGAACCTGCGCGTGAGCGAAACGGCGTACTCCGAAGCAATCGGCGGCAGCCCATCCCAGCGCACCTTCAACTCGGCAATGCGATCAGCGGAGCCGGGGCCTGAGAGCGCCAGGATCTCTTCGCAGATCGCGACGCGATCCGCCTGCTCGCGCGCGACGGCCTTCGCCCGCTCCTCTTCCGCGGCCCTTTCCTGCTGCCGCTGCGCGATCGCCTCCCGCACCGCCTCGGTCGCCGACTCGAACTGCTGCGCCAGCGCACTATCGATCTCGACGTCGGCCTGCAACTCAGCCCACGCCAGCCGAGTCGCCGCCAGCGCGTGGCCGGCTTCGTCCGGATCCGCCACCGCAACGAGCCTCTCGGCGCCCTGCAGCAGGTCCTGCGCGCGCTGCCGATCGTCGGCGCTCATGCGGACGCTGGCGCCAGGGACCGCGGGCCGGGCCGCTTCCTCGATCACGCGAAGCTTCGCGCGAGCCCGTCGGCCGGCCACCTTGTTGCGCGCGCGTTGCGCAATCGCGGTCAGCCCCTCGGCGCTCGTAATCCGTTCGAGCGCGGCCACCGCGGCATCGGTATGCTCCGCTTTGAGCGCAACACTGAGCACCTCGTCCCCGTCACGAATGCGTGCCAGGGCGCGAAGCCGCGTCGAGCTATCCTGGGCATGACGGCTGATGGCGCCGAGCGACCGCTCGTCCTCGAGGAGATCGACAACCGATGCCCGGACCTCGGCGCTGGAACTGTCGCGCGCCACGAGGACGATCTCTTTCGTCCTCCCAAGCGCCATCAACTGCCGCACGGCGTCGATCGCCTGGGCGAAATCATCCGCTTCGGCGGCAATGCCTGCCAGACCACGTACGGCCTCCGCGCGCACCTCCTCATCCGGATCCGTCCTGCCGACCTCGCCGAGCACGGCCGCCGCGTCAATACGGGTGACCGCCGCACGCCGGACGCGCGCTTCCGCGTCTTCGCGCGCGAGCGTATGCAGCGCATCGGCCTCGTCTGGACCGAGTTCATAGACCGCCGCCGCGCGCACCGCCGGGTCAGCGTGTTTCCATCGCGGGTGAGGACGAAGCTTTTCGAGAATGCCCATCGGTGACTGCCCCAACACCTCCCGGCCGCAGCGGCGCGGGCCTTCCCTCAGACGACGCACGGAATTTTGGATCGCCGTGAACGGCCTGCCGTAGCTCCCGGGCCGTTACCCTCCGCCAGTCGCGTGACAGTGGAGGTTGGCAGCGTTGTATTGCAGGATGGGTACCAAAATCCTGGCTCCAAACCGCGAGCGCATCGGCCATTGGGGCGCTCAACGCGGTGCGGGGGAAGGAGACGGGTTGATTACTACTAATCAATATATGTAGATTTATAGATACCATGCAGCGCGCTTCGGGTTTCTTCAAGCTCCTCGCCGACTCCACCCGGCTGCGCCTCCTCCGCGTGCTCGCGCAGGACCGTTTCAACGTCAGCGAACTGACGGGCATACTCGGGGTGGCGCAGTCCGGCGTCTCCCGGCATCTTGGTCTCTTGAAGGAGGCCGGCCTGGTCACCGAGGAACGCGAGGCGGGCTATGTCTATTGCCACCTGACGGACGAGGGGCGCACAAACGGCCAGGAACCGCTCTGGGCGCTGCTGGACGCGCAGTTTGCCGCGTCGGCCGACGACCGCGCGGTCCGGGAGGACGAAGCCAGGCTGCAGGAGGTACTGCGCCACCGCAAGGAGAATTTCGAGACGCACGGTGATGTCCGCCAGCTGGTCCCCGGCCGCAGCTGGGCCGCCTGGGCGCGCGCCCTCGGCCATCTGCTTCCACCGTTCGAGGTCGCGGATATCGGATGCGGCGATGGCTACCTCACGCTGGAAATGGCGCGCTGGGCCCGGACGGTCGTGGGCATCGACCGATCCGATCTGGTGCTGGAGCGGGCGAAGGCACTGGCCGAACGGCGCCGCGTGACCAACGTGCGGTGGAAAAAAGGCGACCTGGCACGCCTACCGCTCGGTGACGCATCCGTAGACGTGGCGCTTCTCTCGCAGGCGTTGCACCACGCCGCCGACCCGGAAAGATCGGCGGCCGAGGCTGTGAGGATCCTCCGGCCCGGGGGCCGCCTGCTCGTGCTGGATTTGCGTGCACACAACCAGAGCTGGGTCCGTACCCGCTTCGGGGACCAGCGTCTCGGCTTTGCCGATGCTGATGTCGAACGGCTGCTGCGGGGCGCGGGACTCCGCGACGTTCGTGTTCAGGTTGGCGCACGGCAGGCAGGGGACCCATTCGTCGTGCTGATCGCCTCCGGCGTCAAACGCCGAATCACCAATCGCCGGTCGCCAATCACACATCGCAAATCGCGAATCGGCAGTTCCAAGACCAAAGGCCCAACTCCTAGATGACAACCACCGACCGGCTTCACGCGCTGCTCGCCACGCGCATCCTGCTCCTCGACGGCGCCATGGGCACGATGATTCAGCGCCACTCGCTTGGAGAGGAGGACTTCCGGGGGGACCGGTTCCGCAGCCACTCGCACGACCTCAGAGGCAACGGCGACGTGCTCGCACTGACGCGACCGGACGTGATCGGCGGCGTCCATCGGGAATACCTTGCCGCCGGCGCCGATATTGTCGAAACCAACACCTTCAGCAGCACGGCGATCGCGCAGGCTGACTACGGGCTCGCGGCGCTGGCCTACGAGCTCAATCTCGAGGCCACGCGCCTGGCGAAGGCGGCGGCCGACGAGTGGTCCGTGCGAACGCCGGATCGCCCGCGCTTCGTCGCCGGCGCCATGGGACCGACGAACCGCACACTGTCCATCTCACCGGACGTCAACGACCCGGCAGCCCGGGCGGTGACGTTCGACCAGGTGCGCGACGCGTACCGGGAGCAGGTCCGCGGCCTGATCGACGGCGGCGCCGATCTCCTGCTGATCGAGACGATCTTCGACACGTTGAACGCGAAGGCGGCGATCGCCGCCGTGCTCGAAATGTTCGAGGAGCGCGGCGTGGAGCTGCCGCTGATGATTTCCGCGACGATCACCGACCAGAGCGGCCGGACGCTCTCCGGCCAGATGCTCGACGCCTTCTACGTCTCCATCCGGCACGCGCGGCCGTTCAGCGTCGGCTTGAACTGCGCGCTTGGCGCCGAACAGATGCGGCCGTACCTCGCCGAACTCGCGCGCATCGCCGAATGCCATGTGACCTGTTATCCAAACGCCGGCCTGCCGAATGCGTTTGGCGAGTACGACGAGCTGCCGCCGGACACAGCCCGGCTCCTGCGTGATTTCGCCGAGTCGGGCTTCGTCAACATCCTCGGGGGCTGCTGCGGCACGACGCCCGACCACATCCGGGCGGTGGCCGAGGCGATCGAGGCACTCCCGCCGCGGCGGCTGCCGGCTCCCGACCCCCAGCGTCCGGGTCCCGGCGCGTTCACGCAGCTCTCGGGCCTCGAAACGCTGGTGATCCGTCCCGACAGCAACTTCACGATGATCGGCGAGCGGACCAACGTCACCGGTTCCAAGCGCTTTGCACGGCTGATCACGTCCGGCCAGTTCGCCGAGGCTGCCGATGTCGCGCTCGGACAAGTGCGGGGCGGCGCCAACATCATCGACGTCAACATGGACGAAGGGATGCTCGATTCGGAAGCGGCGATGACGACGTTCCTCAACATCATCGCGACGGAACCGGAAATCGCCAGACTGCCGATCATGGTCGACAGCTCGAAGTGGTCGGTGCTGGAAGCCGGCCTCAAGTGCGTGCAGGGCAAGGCCATCGTCAACTCGATCAGTCTCAAGGAGGGCGAGGAGGACTTTCTCCACAAGGCGCGGCTCGTGCGGCTGTACGGTGCAGCGGTGGTCGTGATGGCATTCGACGAGCGTGGCCAGGCCGACACGGTGGAACGGAAAGTCGAGATCTGCCAGCGGGCCTACCGACTCCTGCTCGACAAGGCGGGATTCGATCCGCACGACATCATCTTCGACCCGAACATACTCGCGATTGCCACCGGCCTCGAGGAGCACAACAACTACGCGGTCAACTTCATCGAGGCCACCCGGATCATCAAGGCGAAGTGCCCCGGGGTGAAGATCAGCGGCGGCATCAGCAACCTGTCGTTCTCGTTCCGCGGCAACGACCTGGTGCGCGAAGCGATGCATTCCGCGTTCCTCTTCCACGCCATCAAAGCCGGTCTCGACATGGGGATCGTCAACGCCGGACAACTGGTGGTGTACGAGGGCATCCCGGCGGAACTGCTGGAGCACGTCGAGGACGTCATCTTCAACCGGCGAGAGGATGCGACGGAGCGTCTCGTCCAGCTCGCGGAAACGGTCAAGGGCGCAGGCAGGACGCAGGAGCACGACATGACCTGGCGCGAGGCCAGCGTCGAGAAACGCCTCGCACACGCGCTGATCCACGGGGTCATCGACTTCATCGAACCCGACGTCGAGGAGGCACGACTCAAGCTGCCGCGCCCGCTCGACGTGATCGAGGGGCCGCTGATGGATGGGATGAAGGTCGTCGGCGACCTCTTCGGCGCCGGCAAGATGTTTCTGCCCCAGGTGGTCAAGAGCGCGCGCGCCATGAAGAAAGCGGTGGCGTACCTCCTCCCCTACATGGAGGAGGAGAAGCGCAAGGCGGGCACGACCAGCCGCTCGCCAGGCAAGATCGTCATGGCCACCGTGAAGGGGGACGTCCACGACATCGGCAAGAACATCGTGGGCGTGGTGCTCGGCTGCAACAACTACGAGGTCGTTGATCTTGGCGTGATGGTACCGTTCGACCGCATCCTACAGACGGCCGTCGATGAGAAGGCCGATCTCGTGGGACTCAGCGGTCTCATCACGCCGTCGCTCGACGAGATGGTGTTCGTGGCGCGCGAAATGGAGCGCCGCGCCTTCACGATCCCGCTGCTGATCGGCGGCGCGACGACGAGCCGCCAGCACACGGCGGTGAAGATCGCGCAGGAGTTCAGCCAGCCGGTTGTCCACGTGCTCGACGCGTCGCGCGCGGTCGACGTGGTGTCCAAACTGCTCAGCGGCGAGCACAAGCCCGCCTTTGACGAGGCCAACCGCGTCGAGCAGGACGCCATCCGCGAGCAGTATACCGCGCTCAAGCAGCGGCCGCTGCTCAGCTGGCCCGCGGCGCAGGCGAAGCGGGCGCGGTTCGAGTGGCGTCGCGAAGACGTCGCAACACCCGCTTTCACGGGCGCCCGGGTCCTCGACGACGTGCGGCTGGAGGACCTGGTCCCCTACATCGACTGGACGTTCTTCTTCGCAGCATGGGAACTCAAGGGACGGTTCCCGGGGATCCTCGAGCATCCTCGGTACGGTGCCGCCGCGCGCGAACTCCACGAACACGCCAGCGCCCTGCTCGATCGAATCGTTCGCGACCGCCTGCTGACGCCGCGCGGCGTCTACGGCTTCTGGCCGGCGAATACGGACGGCGACGACATCGTCGTGTACGACGCGGCGGGAGACGAACTGCTCCGCTTCAACATGCTGCGGCAGCAGGAAACCATCCCGGACGGCAAGCCGAACTTGTCGCTGGCCGATTTCATCGCGCCGCTCGAGAGTGGCGTCGGCGATACGATCGGGGCGTTCGCCGTCACGACCGGGCATGGCGTCGCCGAGCTGGTGGCCGAGTTCGAGCGCGACCACGACGACTACAACGCCATCATGGTGAAGGCGCTGGCGGATCGTCTTGCGGAAGCGTTCGCCGAGTACCTCCATGCGCGCGCACGCCGCGACTGGGGGTACGGGGCCGCCGAGCAGCTGACGGGTGACGACCTCGTCGCCGAACGCTATCGGGGAATCCGCCCGGCGTTCGGCTACCCGGCGTGTCCGGACCACAGCGAGAAGCAGAAGCTCTTCGACCTGCTACGGGCCGAGCGCACCGGCATCACCTTGACTGAAAGCTTCGCGATGGCGCCGGCAGCGGCGGTCAGCGGCCTCTACTTCGCCCACCCGGAGGCACGTTATTTCACGGTCGGCCGCGTCGGACGCGACCAGGTCGAGGACTACGCCGCCCGCAAGGGGCTGAGCGTCGCCGCGGTCGAGCGCTGGCTCGCGCCATGCCTGTCGTACGAGCCTGTCGGCGTCTGAGGCCGCGGCGGCGGCGACCTGTCGAGCCATAACTAGGTGTTACCGAGCGGTGCATCGTCGCGCCGTAACTTGGGTTACCGGAATCTGTGTTGAGAACAAGGCGTGTGGGCGCTGTGGGAAGCCGCGTTTTGTGCGGGTTTCCAACGCCCTGGTGGGCGCGTTTTTCGCGTCCACAGGTCGGGCAGCGTCCCCGCGCGGATTTTTCGCCGGCGCCGCAGGACTGACCCGCTGGTTGGCGAGGCGGTAGACGCCGGCCAGCCCTTGGTCGATCCGCTGCGCCAGGATGAACGGATCGAGACGCGCGCGGAGCTGTCTCAGCGCCCGGACCTGCGCCGGGGCGGCTTCGGCACACGCCTCCACGCGCTCGAGCGGCGTCCGCGGCGCGTCATAGCGGCGACGGAGGCGGGCGCCGACGCGGCGCTTCTCGACCAGCGTCACCGAGGGGAGAAACAGGTTCTGCAGCAGGCGCAGCTCCTCGTAGAGCCCATTGATCGCGGTGAGCGCCGGCGCCGAGTCATACCGCACGTAGCCCAGCAGCTTCCGCACGTGCGTCCAATTCTTCTGCTCGATGTGCGCGTTATCGTCCTTCTTGTACGGGCGCCCGCGAGTGAATTGGATGTCATGGTGCGTGCAATAGCGGCGGAGATGGTGATTGATGAACTCGGAGCCGTTGTCCGAATCGATCCCGCGCAACCGAAAGGGCATGGCTTGGCGCAAGTACTCCAAGCCTTCCTGGACGTGGTGCTGACTCTTGCCCATCACCGCCCGCGTTTCCACCCAGGTCGTGAGGATATCGGTCACATTCAGTGAATAAATGAAGTCGCCGGCAGCGCGATCGCCCGAATGCGCCACGAGATCGATCTCGGTAAAGCCCGGCTCCTGCACGTCCCAGCGGTCCGTCTTCAGCGGAATCTGATGCTTGAGGAACGTCCCAGGCTTCGTCCGGCCGTACTGCCGCGTCCGCAGCTCGCTCTTGAAGGCCCGCAGGCACCGATCCATCTGCCGCGGGCTCATCGACCGGAGCTTCTCGACAACCTCGCGGGGGATCCGCCACCGCCGACATGCCCACGGCAGCCACGTGGGCAGCAAGGCCTGCAGCCGCAGAGACCACGGGTATCCGGCGGCCTCCCAGATTCGCCGCAACGTGCCCACGACCACCGGTCCATAGCGGACCGGCGGGCCCCCGCGGCGTCGTCGCCGCGGTCGCTCCGGCCGACGCAGCGACCGAATCACCGCCTTGCGGTGATAGCCCGTCACCTCACACACCTCATCCAACAGCTGGCCCTTCGTCGGCCGCGCCGCGTGCGCGTAGCGTTCCCGCATCCGTCCCAGATACTCGCGAATTGCTTGTGGTCCCACTCGGATTCTCCCCATCGCCATCCTCCCTGATGGGTAACCCGAGTTGTGGCGCGACGATAGGACGCCCGGTAACACTTAGCATGGCGCGATACGGGCGATAGCATAACCGCGCCCGATCCGCTATGCTTCAGCTTCCATCCCATACCAATTTTTCGCCTCGAGGAGCCGATACCTATGACGCCCGAAGAGTTTTTTCAGTTCGCCAAGAAGCACAAGGCCGAGATGGTCGACCTGAAGTTCGTAGACATGCTGGGTTCCTGGCAGCACTGTTCGTATCCCATCGACGTACTCGACAAGGGCACGTTCAAGGAAGGTCTCGGATTCGACGGCTCGTCGATCCGGGGCTGGATGGGCATCCACGAGTCCGACATGCTGGCCGTGCCCGACGCCGACACGGCGCGGCTCGACCCGTTCTTTGCAAAGCCGACGGTCAGCGTGCTGGCCGACATCGTGGATCCCGTCACGGGAAAGGACTTCACACGCGACCCTCGGCACGTGGCACGCAAGGCGGGGGCGCATCTGAAAGACTCGGGCATCGCCGACACCTGCTTCATCGGACCGGAGCCTGAGTTCTTCATCTTCGACGAGGTCCGCTACGAACAGAACCAGCACAGGGGCTACTACCAGGTCGACTCGGTGGAAGGCGCATGGAACACGGCGCGCATCGAGGAGCCGAACCTCGGCTACAAGCCGAGCTTCAAGGGCGGCTACTTTCCCGTGAGTCCGACCGACACGTATCACGACCTGCGCGGCGAGATGGTCTACGAGATGCGCAAGGTTGGCATCGTCGTCGAAGCGCACCACCACGAGGTGGGGACGGCCGGCCAGAGCGAGATCGACATGCAGTTCCAGCCGCTGCTCCAGATGGCCGATCAGTTCATGTGGTACAAGTACATCTGCAAGAACGTCGGCAAGCGTAACGGCAAGACGGTCACGTTCATGCCGAAGCCCATCTTCGAGGACAACGGCAGCGGCATGCACACGCACGCGTCGCTGTGGAAGGGTGGCAAGCCGCTGTTTGCGGGCAACGGCTACGCGGGACTGAGCCAGCTCGGGCTCTACGCGGCCGGTGGCCTTCTCAAGCACGCGCCGGCCATCCTCGCGTTTGCGGCGCCGACCACCAGTTCCTATCGCCGTCTCGTCCCCGGCTTCGAGGCACCGGTCAATCTGGCGCTTTCGGCACGCAACCGCTCCGCCGCCATCCGGATTCCGATGTACTCGAAGAGCCCGAAGGCGAAGCGGCTGGAATTCCGATGCCCGGATCCAAGCTGCAACGGATATCTGGCGTGGCCGGCCATGCTGATGGCGATGATGGACGGCATCAAGAACAAGATCGACCCGGGCGATCCGCTCGATCGCGACATCTACGAGATGACGGGCAAAGAGATGCGCGACATGGGTATCCGGACGACGCCCGGCACGCTGGGGGAAGCGATCGACGCGCTCGAGAAAGATCATGCGTTCCTGATGCGCGGGGACGTGTTCACCGAAGACCTCGTGCAAACCTGGATCGACTACAAGCGGGAGAAGGAACTCGATCCGATGCGCCTGCGGCCGCATCCGTACGAGTTCCAGCTGTATTACGACAACTAGCGACCGCTCCAGACTCTCGGCCGCCGGCGCGGGCCTCTATGGCGGGGGCCCCCGCCGCGCCTTCCCGCTTGCCCCAGCCGGGGAAAGCCGCTCTAGCGTTGGGGGGCCAGGACATACGTGGCGTACCTGATCAAGCAGTACCCCCTGGAAACCGGCGCGCTTGAAATCCAGTACATCGAGGAGTTCTTCGGAGAGTTTCCGAGAAAGAAGACCGCCCACGAGATCGCAGACCGTCTTCGGGACCGCGAGTACCTGATCCTGATGGCGGAGGCGTCGCTAGCCGACGCCACGGGCACGGTCGTGCCGGTGTCGTTCAAGGTCGTCCACGAGCTGCGGGCGCTCGAATCCGAGCCGAAGCTGAGAGATCTCGTCGCCCGGCTGAAGGATTCCGTCCGTTTCGACGGACGCAAGGTGCTGTACAGCTGGATCGGCGGGACGCGGCGCGACTGGCGCGGCCAGGGGCACTTCCGCGCCCTGACGGAGGAGTCGGAAGCATGGGCTCACACCTCCGGTTTTCACGAAGTCGTGGTCAAGACCAAGAACAAGTTCTACGACATGCGCGGGACCCTCGACCAGCTCCGGTTCGATGTCGTGAAGTACGAGGTAGATCCTTCGGATAACCGGGACTCGAAGGTCTATCTCAGCAAACAACTCACCTCCGACGTGGTTCGTGCCCATACCAGCGCACGGACCGTCGTCTACGCGGACTAAAGAAGGGCACGGGCCGACAGCACATGCCGACTCTCGCCGCGCCCCGTGTCGTCAACATCAGCGACCTCCGGCGTATTGCCAAGCGGCGCCTGCCGCGAGCCGTCTTCGACTACATCGACGGCGGCGCCGACGCCGAAGTCACCCTGCGTGAGAACTGCCGCGTGTTCGATGACGTGACGTTCCGCCCGCGGCATGCCGTGGCGGTGCCCACCTGCAATCTGTCGACGACGGTGATCGGGATGCCCGTGGACATGCCGATTCTGCTCGCGCCGGTCGGTAGCAGCCGGATGTTCTATCCCCGGGGGGAGGAAGTGGCGGCACGGCAGGCGGGCGAGGCCGGGACGATCTACATCCTGTCCACGCTGTCCGGCTGCAGGCTGGAGGACGTCAGGGCCGCCACGGGTCGGCACGCCTGGTATCAGCTCTATCTGGTTGGCGGGATCGACGCCGCGCGTGGTGCGATCGATCGCGCGCGCGCCGCCGGATTCTCCGCGCTCGTCGTTACGATCGACACGCCTGTCGCCGGTCTGCGCGAGCGCGATCTCCGAAACGGCACGAAGGAGCTTCTCGGCCGAGGCGCCTCGATGCTCCGGTATGTGCCGCAGTTTCTCGCCAGACCCCGCTGGCTCATCGACTTTCTCGGCGACGGCGGCTTGATGAACTTCCCGAACATCGTCCCGCCCGGACAGGGGCCCCTCCCCTACGCGGACATCAGCGTGGCACTCGAGCAGACGACCGTTACCTGGAAGGATTTCGACTGGATCCGCAAGGCGTGGGGCGGTCCGGTCGTGGTGAAGGGCATCCTCACCGGAGAAGACGCCCGCCTAGCGGTCGATGAAGGCGCCGCCGCGGTCGTCGTCTCGAATCACGGCGCCCGGCAGCTCGACGGCGTGTCGCCGACGCTGCGCGCGCTGCCGGGGGTCGTCGCCGCGGTAAACGGGCAGGCTGAAGTACTTCTGGACGGCGGCGTCAGGCGCGGGAGCGATGTCGCGAAGGCGCTGGCTCTGGGAGCACGAGCCGTACTCGTCGGCCGCGCCTACGCATACGGGCTCGGCGCCGGCGGCGGCCCCGGCGTCGCCCGCGCGATTGAGATCCTGCGGAGCGACCTCACCCGCACGCTCAAGCTCCTCGGCTGCGCGGCGTCTAGGGACCTCGACCGGTCCTACCTCGACGTGCCGTCCGCCTGGACGCACGCCGAGCCGCACTAACCTGGCCGCTGCTGCCGCCTGGCGCGGCCGCAGGCCGTGCGGCCATGCGAGGGATACAGACGATTTTTCGCCCGGCTCATTCGACCCTGGGCGATATCCTTGCCTGGCACGCGGTACGGATGTCCGAGACCAACTGCAATGGCTATCCTTGACCACACCAGCGATCAATGAATGACGCGGAGGGCAGAATGAAACGAACGGCCGAAGAGCTTGCTGCTTTTCTTGGTGGCCAGCTCGATGGGAATGCTGGCGAATCAATCGAGAGCGTCGCCGACCTGAGTGCAGCTGGCCCTGGAGACCTGACGTACGCGGAATCCCGTTTTGTCGACCGTGTGGCTTCGTCCCGCGCCTCGTGTGTACTGATCTCCAGGAACGATTTCGCAGAACGTAGCTTCGGAGGGAAGACGATCATCGTGGTTGCCAATCCGAAAGCATCGTTCGTCCGAGCAGCCGAATGGTTGGTGCCGCGAACCGGTCCGTCACCTGGTGTTCATCCGACCGCGGTGCTGGGCGGCAATGTTCAGCTGGATGACGCGGTCCATGTGGGGGCACATGCCGTCATCAGTGACGATGTGACGGTGGGAGCGCGTTCCTCGATCTATCCGGGCTGCTATGTCGGACGACATTGCAGAATTGGATCCGACTGCACGATCCATGCGAACGCGGTGCTGTATGACGGCGTGGAGGTTGGTGATCGGGTAACACTCCACGCGGGAGTCGTTGTCGGATCCGACGGTTTCGGATACGTGCGCGACGGCGCTGAATACCTCAAGTTCCCTCAGCTCGGTCGCATGTCCATCCAGGACGATGTGGAAATCGGTGCCAACACGACCGTCGACCGAGGTTCCCTCGGGCTCATAACGTTCGAATCGGATCCCGAACGGTGATCGCCGCCCAGACCGGAATCTCGGGTAGCTGCGATATCGGCGACGATGCCGTCATTGCCGGGCAGGTGGGGCTCGGCGACCACGTGCGCATTGATTCCGGTGCGATTCTGGCCGGCCAGTGCGGGATCCCAAGCGGGAAACGGGTCAGGGCCGGGAGGGTACTCTGGGGAACGCCCGCCCGTCCGTTGGACCAGATCAAAATTCAGCAGGCACACATCGCAAGGCTGCCGAAGATGGCAAAGGAACTGATGCGATTGCGCGAACTCGTCGATCGAATAGTCGGACAGCAGGACGAAACACGCTGATGCGCGTCAGGCGCGCTGTCGCCTAGATCTCCGTTTCCGTCCGCGATGCCTGGACAATGCGAGTCAGGACGCCAAGAAATAGCCCGCGACCTGCCAAGCGATAGTTACGCGCTGCGTGTCGTGAGCACGATCTTGCCTACGTGCTCGCTTGATTCCATCAGGCGGTGCGCGGCCGCCGCCTCGGCCAGCGGGAACGTTCGATAGACGACCGGCTGCACGCGCCCCTCCTCGAGGAACGGCCAGATTTCCCGCCGCAGCGCCTCGGCGATCGCGCCCTTCTCGCCCACAGTTCGCGCGCGTAGTGTCGAGCCGGTGATGGTCAACCGACGTTGAAGGATCACGCTCAGATCGACCGTGGCCGATACGGCGCCACCTAGCAGACCGATCTGCACCAGGCGGCCGTCCAAGGCCAGCACAGCGATATGTCGCGCGACGTATTCACCCCCGACGATGTCGAGCACAAGGTCGACACCGTGGCCGCCGGTGAGCTCCTTCAGCACGGCCACGAAGTCTTCCTTGCGGTAGTTGATCGCGCGCTCTGCGCCGAGCGCCTCGCACGCGCGGCACTTCTCGTCCGAGCCCGCCGTGGCGAACACACGGGCGCCTCGCGCAGCGGCCAGCTGGATTGCGGTTGTGCCGATCCCGCTCGAACCACCCTGAAAGAGCGCCGTTTCACCACGTTGCAGACGCCCGCGGTCGAACACGTTCGTCCAGACGGTGAAGAAGGTCTCCGGAACGCCCCCCGCGGCGACGAGATCGAGGGATAGCGGTACCGGCAGGCATTGCGGCGCCGGCGCGACGCAGAGCGTCGCATAGCCTCCACCCGCGACGAGCGCACACACGCGATCACCGATACGCCAGTCCTCGACGCTCTCCCCCACCGCGGCCACGGTGCCGGCGACCTCGAGTCCCGGAATGTCGCTCGCGCCCGGGGGCGGAGGATAGCGTCCGCGCCGTTGCAGCACATCCGGGCGATTCACGCCCGCCGCCGCGACGCGAATCAGCACTTCGCCGACACCCGGCTCCGGGTCGGGGCGTTCCGCCGGCGTCAGTACCTCCGGGCCACCGGGGGCACCAATTTCGACACAGATCATGTCAGTTGCGGGGCCCCCGTCCCGAGTCTTGCCCCGAATCTTGCCCCGACTCCTGTCCCGAGCGCTGACTAGATCGCTGTTCCGACCCGCGATGCCGGCACGACCGGCTTTTCCGGCTCTGGCGTGAAGTCCTCGCCGGGATTGATGAAGCGGTCGGTCTCCAGCCGGTACTGCTTGTCGTGCAGCTGCCGGTATCGCCCATTGAGCGCCAGCAGCTCCGCGTGCGTCCCGCGCTCCACGATTTCGCCGGCCTCGAGCACCAGGATCTGGTCGGCGCTGCGAATCGTCGACAACCGGTGCGCGATCACGAACGTCGTCCGGCCGGACCGGAGCTGACTGAGGCCGTCCTGGATCATCTGCTCGCTCTCGCTGTCGAGGCTCGACGTCGCCTCGTCGAGAATCAGCACGCGCGGATTGGCCAGCACGGCGCGCGCAATTGACACGCGCTGGCGCTGACCGCCCGAGAGCTTGATCCCGCGTTCCCCGACCACAGTGTCATACCCATCGGGAAACTGAGTGATGAACTCATCGCAATGCGCGACGCGGCACGCTCCCTTGATCTCGTCGGGCGTGGCCCCGGGCTTCGCGTACCCGACGTTGGCCGCGATCGTCCCGTCGAACAGGAAATTGTCCTGCAGCACGGAGGCGACCTGCCGCCGGTAGCCCATCAGCTTCACGTCCGCCAGGTCGCGGCCGTCCACCAGCACGCGCCCCTGCGTCGGCCGGTTGAACGCCATGACGATGCTGATGAGCGTGCTCTTGCCCGATCCGCTCGAACCAACCAGCGCCGTGGTCGTACCGGGAGCCGATCGAAACGAAACGCCGCGGAGCACCGGTTGGCCAGGCGCGTACTCGAACCAGACGCCGTCGAAGGCCACATCGCCGCTGACGTACTCGATCGACTGCCGCTCGGCGTCCTCATCCATCTCCCTCGGCATGTCGAGAATCTCGCGGATCCGGTCGAGGCCGGCAAAGGCTTCGGTAATCTGCGTTCCGATCGAGGCGATCGAGACCAGCGGCGCCGCCACGAGACCGATGAAGAAGATGTACATCATCAGGTCGCCAAGGGTCATTTCCCCTGCGATGATCGCCTGCCCGCCCAGCCAGATCATCAACACGCCGATGATGCCCACGACGACCGTGCTGCCGGCGGTGGTGGCCGATACGCCCGTCAGCGACCTGGCGACGTTGCGAAACAGCCTGTGCGCGCCCTTCGTAAAGACGATCTCTTCCCGCTTCTCCGCCGTGTAGGACTTGACGACACGAATGCCGCCGAGCGCTTCGGTGAGCCTGCCGGTCACCTCGGCGTTGATCTTCCCGCGCTCACGGAAGAGCGGCCGTAGCGTCCTGAAGGCGTACGCCATCCCGCCGCCGAAGACACCGAGCACGAGAAGGGTAATCGTCGTCAGCCGCCAGTTCAGCCAGAAGAGGACGCCCATCCCCAGAATCGCCGTGACGAACCCGCCAACGAGCTGCACGAGCCCGGTGCCGACGAGGTTTCGGATCCCGTCCGCGTCGGACATGACGCGCGCGATGAGCACGCCGGTCTGTGTGGAATCGAAGTAGCGGACCGGGAGGCGCATGACGTGCGCCTGCACGCGCTTGCGCATGTCGGTGATGGCGCGCTGGGCCGCCACCCCGAGGATCTGCGACAGCCCGAAGGAGGTCACCGCCTGCACGAGCGTCGCGGCGCCGGCCGCGAGCGCAATCGGCAGCAGCAGCTCCGTGCGGTTGTTGCCAAGGACTTCGTCGATCAGCCACTTCGACGAGGCGGGCAACACCAGGCCCGCGAGGCGGCTGATGAGCATCAACGCCAGGCCGATCCCGAGCCGGCGCCGGTGCGCCCACACCAGTTCACGTGCCTCGCGCCACGCGACCGAGGCCGACACACGCTTTTTCGTCGCAGGATCCATCGTCTGGGCCCGAACTGTACTACGTCCAGAGCCCTCGCCCGACGGCATCACCCGCAGCCTCAGGTTCGCCATGCGATAATCAAGTATCGCTTATGACCGACGATAAATCGAAAGAGGGCGCTGACGAGACCGACGCCTCCCACGCTCGGGCCGGCGAACAGGGTAGCTACACGAACGATACGACCACGCGAGGCATCCGGATCGAGGTCAAGAGCACGTACCTGTCCGAGCGCAGTTCTCCACGTGACAGCCAGTATCTCTTCGCGTATCAGGTCCGAATCTCCAACGTCGGCACCGAAACGGCGCAGCTCGTCTCGCGGGAATGGATCATCACGAGCGCCGAGGGCGACGTCGAGCACGTCAAGGGTCCGGGCGTCGTCGGCGAACAGCCGGTGCTCGCGCCCGGAGGGTCGTTCGAGTACACGAGCTATTGTCCGCTGAAGACGGCTGTCGGGTCGATGCATGGCAGCTATCAAATGGTCACCGGCGATGGCGAGAAGTTCGACGCGCAGATCGCGCCGTTCACGCTCGCCGTGCCGCACGCGCTCAACTAGTCCAGCTCGACTAACCCGGCTCAGCTGATCCAGCTCAACTGGTCCCGCTCGACTAGTACCTTGCCGCAGTGGTTTTGATCGGTTGCAACGAGGGTAGTTCCTCTGCCGACAACAACAGCTTGATCGTCCGGGGTTGGCGTGGAACCCGACTGATCAGACCGCGCCGCTCAAGCTCGACGATCATGTGGTGGACGGCCGGGGGCGTGACCTGAAAGAACCGTTGGAAGTCCGCTTCGGCCGGTGGCGTTCGGTGAAGGAGCGTGTACGTGTAGAGGAAGGCTAGGTACTGGCCCTGCTTCTGGGTGAATCTCGGTGATGAACGGCTGGACACGGGATCGGGAAGGTGATCCAAGATGTCCATGCACATACGCTATCGCATCACGCTGACCTACGATGAACAGCAACAGCTTCAGGCGCTTGTGAGCGGCGGCCAGGGGGCGGTTCGCAAGATCAAGCGGGCGCAGATTCTCCTCGCCGCGGACGCCACATCCACCGACGAGATGATCGCGCTCAACGTTGGTGTCGGCACGTCGACCGTGTACCGGACCAAGCAACGCTTCGTCGAGGAAGGACTGGACCGAGCGCTCCGCGAAGTGCCCCGTCCCGGCGCGCCGCGCAAGCTCGGCGCCAGCGATGAAGCCCTCCTGGTCGCGGTCGCTTGCTCACATCCACCCTCCGGGCGTGCGCGATGGACACTGGATCTCCTGGCCCGCGAGATGGTGCGACTCACCTCGCACGAGGCCCTGTCGGGCGACACGGTGGGTCGCCGGCTTGCCGAGATGGCGCTGAAGCCGTGGCAGGAGAAGATGTGGTGCATTCCGACGGTCAACGCCGAGTACGTGGCGCGAATGGAAGACGTCCTCGATCTCTACGCCGAGCCGCCGGATCCGCGGCGACCGGTCGTCGGCTTCGATGAAACACCCCGGCAACTGATCGGCGAAGCGCGTGTCCCGATTCGGGCCAAGCCCGGGAAGCCCAGACGAGTCGACTACGAGTACGTGCGCAACGGCACGGCGAATGTCTTCATGTTCGTAGACGTGAATCGCCCCTGGCGACATGCCAAGGTCACCGACCAACGCACGTGCGTCGACTTCGCAGAGTGCATGCGCGATCTCGTCGATGAGCACTACCCGGAGGCCGAACGGATCCGTGTGGTGCTCGACAATCTTTCGGCACATTCAGCGGCAGCGCTCTACCACGCCTTCGATCCCGCCGAGGCACGACGGATTCTCCGTCGGCTCGAGTTTCACTTCACGCCGAAACACGCCAGCTGGCTCAACATGGTCGAGATCGAAATCGGCGTGATGGTCAAGCAGTGCCTCGATCGTCGGATCCCTGCCAAGGCGATCCTCATCAAGGAGATCGCGGCATGGGAGCAACGGCGCAATGACGAGAAGGCGCGCATCCACTGGATGTTTACAGTCGACCGTGCTCGCGAAAAGCTCGGCCGTGTGTATCCGCAACCCGCTGGTCGGGCCAAAGCCGCCGCGTGAACCGGTCAGATCCACTGCGGCGAGGTACTAGGGCCAGCCCCGCCAGCAGCAGGACCAACCCCGCCGAAATCACGCCAGCTTGTCCCCAGCGGGGGGCTAACACGTTCCCCCATCTTCGATATTGCTGCCTTTACACAGGACTTTCCTTGAAGTAACATTTCATCCGGATTAACGGATATATGGTCGCGATTCTGGAACACATGTCGGCGCTTGCCGATCCGACGCGGTGCCGGCTCCTGCTGCTGCTCGAAAAGCACGAGTTGACCGTGTCCGAGCTGTGCGCGGTCCTGCAAAGCCCGCAATCGAGTGTCAGTCGCCACCTGAAGACGCTCGCCGACGACGACTGGGTGAGCTCGCGGCGTGACGGCACCAGCCGTTTCTACAGCATGCCGCTCGACGACCTGGATTCCGGGGCGAGCCGGTTGTGGCCGCTGATTCGCGAGCAGGTCGCCGCCACTGCCGCCGCCGGTCAGGACGATCGCCGGCTCCACAGCGTGCTCGCGCGCCGCCGCGAGAAGTCGCAGGAGTTCTTCGCGACGGCGGCCGGCGACTGGGACCGGCTTCGGAGCGATCTGTTCGGTGACACGTTCTATCTGTGGGCGGTGCTTGGGCTCATCGATCCCACGCTCGTCGCCGGCGACCTGGGATGCGGGACCGGGCAGCTCACCGAGACGATCGCGCCGTACGTCCGGCAAGTGATCGCCGTGGACGATTCGGCGGAGATGCTCGACGCGGCGCGCCGGCGGGTGGGAGATCGGCCGAACGTCGTTATCCGCCGGGGCGATCTGGAGGCGTTGCCGCTCGAGGCCGGGGAGCTTGATTGCGCCATGCTGGCGCTGGTGCTGCACTACTCACCGGATCCGGCGATGGCGCTCGCCGAGGTCGCCCGCGTCGTCAAGCCGGGCGGCCGGCTGCTGGTTGTCGATATGCTGCCGCACCAACGCGAGGAGTATCAGCAGCAGATGGGGCATGTCTGGCTCGGATTTTCCGAGCAGCAGATGTCACGGTTCCTGACCGGAGCTGGATTCGACAACGTCCGGATCCGGGAGCTGCCCGCGGATCCGGACGCGAGAGGTCCGGGGCTGTTCGCGGCCGTCGCGACGAGATAGATGGTGACGAAATAGTCAGACGTTCGCATGCAGGGGACCCACGTCCCTATGGAGGGGCGGGTTGTTGAACCCGTCCGAACACGAAAAGGAAACAGATAATGGCAACAGTTCTAACGGAAAAAATGCACGCATTCGAGGCTGCCCAGAAAGCAGGACGGCCGCCCTACAAGGTGGCCGACTTAAAGCTCGCCGAGTGGGGACGCAAGGAAATCCGCCTCGCCGAGCACGAGATGCCCGGACTCATGGCGCTACGCGCACGTCATGGTGCGAAGAAGCCACTGGCCGGCGCGCGCATCATGGGCAGCTTGCACATGACGGTCCAGACGGCCGTGCTGATCGAGACGTTGACCGAGCTCGGTGCCGATGTGCGGTGGGTGTCGTGCAATATTTTTTCGACGCAGGACCATGCGGCGGCGGCGGTGGTCGTGGGCCGTCCGGAAACGGGTGGCACGCCTTCGGCGCCGAGTGGCACGCCGGTGTTCGCGTGGAAGGGCGAAACGCTCGATGAATACTGGTGGTGCACCGTTGAGGCGGTCGTCTGGCCGGATGGCGCCGGTCCGTCACTCATCGTCGATGACGGCGGCGACGCCACGCTCTTCGTGCACAAGGCGGCGGAGTTTGAGGCAGCGGGGAAGGTCCCGGCCTTCAATCCGGACAAGGATCCCGAGGAATGGGGCGTCATCCTCGAGACGATTACACGCGAGCTGAAGGCTAATCCCGGCCGGTGGACGGCCCTGGCTCGAGGCATCCGCGGTGTCAGCGAGGAAACAACCACCGGTGTGCACCGGCTCTACCAGATGATGGAAGCCGGAACGCTTCTGTTCCCGGCCATCAACGTCAACGACTCCGTGACGAAGAGCAAGTTCGACAACATCTATGGCTGCCGTCACTCACTGCCGGATGGTCTGGCCCGCGCCACCGACGTCATGCTCGGCGGCAAGGTGGCGCTGGTCATGGGGTACGGAGAAGTGGGCAAGGGGTGTGCGCAGGCGCTGCGCGGCCAGGGCTGCCGCGTGATCGTCACCGAGATCGATCCGATCTGCGCGCTGCAGGCCGCGATGGAAGGCTTCGAGGTCGGCACGCTGGAAGACGTGATCGAGGAGGTGGACATCTTCGTCTCCGCGACCGGCAACTTGAACATCATCACCGTGCAGCACATGGCGCGGATGAAGGACAAGGCCATCGTCGGCAACATCGGCCACTTCGACAACGAGATCGACATGGCCGGACTGAAGAAGACCAAAGGCGTCGAGCGGATCAACATCAAGCCGCAGTACGACGAGTTCCGCTTCCCGGACGGTCACAGCGTGCTGGTGCTGGCCGAGGGTCGGCTCCTGAATCTCGGTTGCGCGACCGGGCACCCAAGCTTCGTGATGTCAGCCTCGTTCACCAATCAGGTGCTCGCGCAGCTCGAGCTGCACGCCAACGCGGAGCAGTACGGCAAGACCGTGACGATGCTGCCGAAGGCGCTGGACGAGGAGGTGGCACGGCTGCATCTCGATCACCTGGGCGTGAAGCTGACGCGGTTGTCGCAGGAGCAGGCCGACTATATCGGTGTGCCGGTTGACGGACCGTACAAGCCCAATCACTATCGGTACTAGGTCGCTGGCCCGCCGCGGTCGGCATGCTTCTTGAGGCGCACCGCGGCGGCGCCCAGTCAATGCGAACGTGCTAGCCGTGTTCGACGCCGGGTCGCACGACAGCACACCGTACTTTGAACGCGTCGCCGTAGTTATAATGTGCGCCACGAGTCACGGCTCAGTGACCGATACCACGCGGTTACGATAATGACGCTCGAAACCGGCGCCCGCCTCGGTCCGTACGAGATTCTCTCACCGCTCGATGTCGCCGACATCGGTGAGGTGTACTGCGGGCGCGACCACGAGAAAGGGCGCGATGTCGCGATCCGCGTGCTGCGGCTGGACGTCGGCACCGATCCGACCCTTCTGCGGCGCCTGGGGGGCGACGTGCGCGCAGCGGCCGCCGTGACGCATCCCGATATCCGCGACATCTACGACGTTGTGACTGATGCGCGAGCCGTGTACATCGTGTCCGCGCCGCTCCGGGACGAACCGTTGCCCACAATGCCCGATCGCGGGGTTCCGCCGCGGCGGCGCCTCCGGCTGGCGTGGGTGACCATCTTCAGTCTGCTGGCGTTTGTCGCCGTAATCGTGCTGCCCGTGGCACGCTATGTCCAGCGCGCCAGTCAGCAAGCTCAGATCGCGCGCTTTGCGGCCGGTGAACGGGCGACGTCGGCCACGGAGAGTGGCGCCGCGGCAGGAGTGCCCTCCGCGAATCCTCCAGCCGAGCCTGTGGCGCCGCGAGCCGGGGCGACGACGGAGGAGGGCTCGATAGAGGAGATCCCCGTGTTGGACGAGGTCCTGGTGACAATCGAGGAGGCAGAGGCAGAGGCAGAGGCAGAGGCAGAGGCAGAGGCAGAGGCGGAAGCGGAAGCGCCGGTGCGGGAGGAAGCCTCGAGCGAGGTGGGGGCCGTACCGGCGGACGGGGATGCGGCTCGCGGTGCTGTCGCTGATGTCGCCGTGGACGGAGGTCTCTCGCTGGCGGGCGCCGGTGCGGCGGCAAGCGAACGGCCGCCGCCGGCGTCGGAGCCGGCACCGGCCGTTCCTCCTGATGACCGCGATGCGAGAAGTCTCATCACCGAGGCGATGGTGCGCGCGGCTGAGTTCGACCTCCCCGGGGCGTCGGACCTCTTGCGCGTGACGGCGGAGCGGGGGGACCGGGGCGCGGAGGTCGGAGTGCTCTATATCCGCGGCCTGGTTGCCGCCCGCGAGGCGTTTCGTGAGGGTGGCACCGTGGCAGCGATCGCACCCGTACATGAGGCGATCGAGTCGCTCGGCGCGATCGCGCAAGGACGTCGCGGTTCAGCGGAGATCGCGCGCCTGGTGCTGCAGGCCGCCGCGGCTGCGGCGCAGAGCGAACGCGACGAGATGCGTCTGTATCTGGAGGCGGCCGTTCAGATGGAACTCGTCCAAAGCGCCGCGGGGCTGCCAGGCGCGCCGCTCGTGAGCGCCGCCGAGGTCGCCGGCGATCTATGGCTCCAGGTTGGCCGGTACGAGGATGCGCGACGAGCCTATACGGAGGCTGCGGATCGGGCCGGGTCCTCACTTCGTATCCTGGCCGGACTCGGGAGCGCCGCCAGCCGCCTGAAAGACGTCCTCGCGGCGTGTGCGTCGTACAGCTCGCTCCTCGACACGTGGGGAGCACGCCCGGGCCTGCCGGCCGAGGTGGCGGAGGCCCGCACCTCCTATATGGAGGATGTCTGTGCGCTCGTGGGTCCGTAACGCCGCCAGCGCCAGGCGTACCCGCACGAATGGAACATCGCTACAAGAGAGAGGTCCTTGACCAGTTGGCCGTCCACGGCGTCAGGCCGACGCTCGTGACTCCGCCGGATCTCGTACACGAGTTCCTCAATGATCTGTACCGCTATGAGCTGCGGCGCCTCCGGGACCGGCTCCTGCGGCGTGAGATCGCGAAGTCGGATTATTTCGACCGCGTGGTCGAGGTGCGGCGCCGGTACCCGCTGCTCTCGCTGAGGGTCTGGCAGTGGGTAGAGGGGTGAAGGCCCCGCCGCCGGACGTCGCGGTAACATCTGACCGCGTGATCCGCTCGAAGCTCCCGTCGACCGGTGTCAGCATTTTTTCGGTGATGTCGCGCCTCGCGGAGGAACACGGCGCGATCAACCTCTCTCAGGGGTTCCCGGATTTCGATTGCGCGCCCGAACTCGTGGAGGCCGTGGCACGCAGCATGCGTGAAGGGCACAATCAGTACGCGCCCATGCTGGGCGTGTTCGCGCTTCGCGAGGCGCTCTCGCGGAAGATCGAGCTGCTGTACGGGCGTCGCTACGATCCCGCAACCGAGATCACCGTGACCGCTGGCGCGACCGAAGGTCTGTTCAGCACGCTGACGGCCCTGGTTCGGCCCGGTGACGAAGTCGTGCTGCTGCAGCCGGCCTATGATTCGTACGGGCCGGCTGTGCAGCTCAGCGGCGGCGTGCCGGTGTTCGTAACCCTGCGCAGCCCGGATTACCACGTGGACTGGGACGATGTCCGGCGTGCGGTCACATCGCGCACGCGCGTCATCGTGGTAAATTCTCCGCACAATCCGACCGGGATGCTGCTGGACCGCGAGGATATGCGCGAGCTGGGGCGCATTCTCCAGAACACGGACGCAGTGGTCGTCGCGGACGAAGTCTACGAGCACATGGTGTTCGATGGCCGGTCCCACGAGAGCGTGGCCCGGCACCCGGAGATCGCCGATCGCGCCGTCGTCATCAGTTCGTTCGGCAAGACGTATCACACGACCGGGTGGAAGATCGGGTACTGCGCCGCGCCGCGTGCGCTCAGTGTCGAGGTGGCCCGCGTGCATCAGTTCGTGACCTACGCGGTGAACGGAGCGATCCAGCGCGCGTACGCGGAATTCGTCACGCGCGATCCGGCCGCTTCGGCGGTGGCGCCATTCTACCAGGCGAAGCGCGATCGGTTTCTCAGCTTGATCGAAGGATCCCGTTTCCGTCCACTTCCGTGCCGCGGGACCTATTTTCAGATGGTGGACTACTCAGCGATCACCGACGAACGGGACAGCGACTTTGCGTTGCGCCTTATCCGGCAGCACGGGGTCGCCGCGATCCCTGTGTCGCCTTTCCTCTCCGGAGCCGAGCCCGGGCCGGTTCTGCGTTTCTGCTTCGCGAAACGGGACGACACGCTCGAGCGTGCGGCGGAGCGGCTGCGGGACGTATGAAGGCGCGCACCCGCGCGGCGGCGGTCGTGGCGGCGGTCGTGACCGGAATTGTGGTGGCGGTCTTGGTGGGCGTCGTGGCGGGCGCTGTGGCGGGCGCTGTGGCGGGCTCTGCGGCCGGGCGTGCCCAGGAGACGCCGCCGCTCCCGGATCCGGAGACGTTCGCCCGCACCGTGCGGGAGAATCTCGCGCGCGCGGAGCGCGTCGCGGACCTCTACGCCTACAAGGAGCGCCGTACCGACGTGCACACCAATCCGTTCGGCCGGATTGGGACGGGCGGCACACGCCTCTTCGAAGTGTATCCGTCGGCGACCCGGCGCCTCACGTATCGACGGCTGGTCGATCGAAATGGTGTCCCGGTCGATGCGCAGGAACTCGCCGAACAGGACCGCGAGTACCGCGAGCGCGCCGCCGAGGTCCAGCAACGACTCGCCACCGAAAACGCGGAGGAGCGGCGGAGCCGAGAAGAGGACGCGGCGCGTTCCCGGGAGCGAAGAGAGAGAAGGATTACCGATATCCTCGACACGCTGGAGTTCCGGGTGGAGGGTCGCACGGTGCAGGAGGGCGTGCCGGCGATTGTCGTCTCGTTTACGCCACGGCCGGACGCGGAGCCGGAGACTCGCGAGGGGCGCATGGCGCAGCGCTTCGCCGGGACCGTCTGGATCCACGAGGCCGCTGGCGAGGTGATGCGCGTCGAAGCGACGTCGATCGACAGCATCTCGTTTGGCTTGGGGTTGGTCGCGCGGCTGGGGAGCGGCGCGGAAGCCACGCTGACGAGACGGGCAGTCGAGGAGGGTCTCTGGATGCCAAGCCGGCTCACGCTGAAGGGCCGGGGCCGTGCGGCGCTGTTTCTTCGGGGCCTGGAGTTCGACTATTCCGCCGTCTGGTTCGACTACCGCCGCCTCGAAGGCGACTCAGCGACGCCGTTCCTGGATGCGCGGGTAGAGGGCGAGGCCGGCAGCGGCCCACAGTAGGGCCCGGACCCGACGCGCGAGCGCGAGCGCGCCGCCGCCTCCCAGGCCGAGGGCGGTGACCACCGCGGCGTTCGAGGCCTCGAGCGCACCGAGGTTGGCGGGGATTCCCGCCGAGGCCACGCTCGCCAGCCGCGCGAATGTCTCGACGGTGAGCGTCTCGACGATGCTGATCGGTTCTCCAACCGTCCAGAGCACGAGCCACACCTCGATCGTCATCAGCAGATAGCCCACGCTCGCCAGCACTGTCAGAGTCACGAGTCGGCGCCGGTCACCGCGGATGAGCTGCAGCAGCACCTGCTCGGCGTCGAGGATGAAACGGACGCCCCGTGATGCGTCGAGCCGCCGTCCCGTGGCTCGAGACATCGCCGCCACCAGCCGCCCCAGGTAGTCACCCGGTCGACGCCTGGTGACAAGTCCGGCGAGCGTGAGCACGAGGACCGCGGCAACGATCAGCACGGTGAGCACCGTGTCCCACGCGCGCGGCAGCGACAGGACCATGACCGCGACAATTGAGATCAGCGCGGCGATGACGATCCCGATGACGGCAAACGCGAGGCGTTCGAGCGCCACGGCCGCCGCGGTGATTTCCGGAGCGACGCGATCGTAGAGCAGCAGGACCTTGAGCGGTTCGCTGGCGATGCCGCGGACCGTGAAGAAGCCGATCGCGTCGGCTGCCAGCCGTACCCGGAACAGGCGCGTGAAGGCTGGTCGCGATTCCTCGGGAAAGGCCACCGCCCAGCCCCAGGTGCGCAGCAGATGCCAGCAGGTGCCCGGCAGCAGAATGATCGGCAGCGCAAGGCCGATCCGGCGGGCGCTCGCGATGGTCTCGTCCAGGTCGATGTAATAGAGGGTGAGGCCGAACAGCACGACGCCGATGGCGACTGCGCCCAGCGACACGAGCCGAGGAACCGAGCGGGTCACCTATTTCTGATCGTCGGTCTCGTCGTCGCTGGCAGGCGTGGCGCTATCGTCGGTCGGGGTCGCGTCCGTGGTGGCGTCGTCCGCGGCCGCATCCGCTGCAGCGTCGGCGGCGTCTTGCGGTGCGCGTGTCGCGACGTTATCGATGTCGATCGTGGTGTCGTCCTCGACGTCGTCAACGGCGTAGATTCGGCCGGTCACCTTTTCCTTTATCGGACCCCGCACCTTGTGATCCTGTCCCTGTCCCCTCTTCGGGCCGCGAAGCCGGCGTGGAGGGGCGGGTGGACCGAAATTCGCGGAGCGATCGCGGCCGCCTGGGCCGGTGGGGAAACCGCCGCCACCCGGTCTGGGCCCGAACCCTCCGCCTCCGCCACCAAAGCCGCCGCCTGACGGCCGCGGGGGGGGGCGATCCTCTCTCGCGCGCGCTTCGCTGACCGCCAGGTTTCGCCCCTTAAACGGCTGGGCGTCGAACTTCCGGACGACTTCGTCGGCGAGCGCGCGGTCGGCAAACTCGACGAAGGCGAAGCCACGCGGACGGCCGGTCTCCCGATCGACCGGCATGGCGACGTGTGATGGTTCCGCGACGGGGGCGAAGTGGGCCCGAAGATCAGCTTCGGTCGCGTCGTACGGCAGATTTCCGATAAAGAGGCGGACGGCCAAAGGTTCCTCGTGGAAGGTCTGATTCTAACTCAGAAGGTCAATAACCGGTTGCCAGGCCAGAGACGAACGTGTCGTAGGACATGAACATACGCTGCTCGAAGGCCGTGGCGAACGTATCGCCGCGCGCGATGTCCTGTAGGACCGCGCCCACCGTCAACGGACCGCCGCCGTCGAACAGGGCCCGCACGATGGCCGCGCTCTGCGCGTACGCCAGCCGCGCGTCGTCGCCGGACAGGTCGCCGAAACTGTCGGCGAGGCGCGCCAGCGGCAAACGGGCGGGGGCGTTGGCGAGCTGCTCGTCGATCCAGGCGTCGCTGTCTGGCTCGAACATGACGGCGAGCCCCTCGTGTAGCCACATCGGCACGCCGCGTGGCGCCACGGTCTGGACCAGCGCGTGGGTGAATTCGTGGATGATGACACGCTCGAGCTCGCGGGGATCCGCCTCGGCTCCGCGGACAGGGAGCCGGATCCGTCCGTCGTAGGCGGCCGCCGCCCACTGTGGCGAGCGCGTCACGTCTCTGAACTGCTCCTGCGTATACAGGACGACCGTGATCGTACGTTCCGGATAGATGGCGAGCGCCGTGCTCACGCGCCAGTAGGCCGCTTCGAGGATGCCAATCACCCGCCCGGCCAGATCCGGGTCCGCAGTGCCTTCGAAGAGGACCGTGAAGTGCGCGCCATGCGACTGGAGGAAATCAGTGTGGACCGCGGCTTCCCGGCGTAGTGCTTCGAGCCGCGTGATGAGCGTCTCCTGGGCAGGGGCGTACTGTAGCGCCGACTCGTACACCCTGATGGCCCCAGCGATGTCGCTCGCCCGGTACAGAATATTGGCCAGAAGGAGCGATGCGTCGGTGAGGGAAGGCGCGAGCTCGAGCGCCCGTTCGAGCGCGTGTTGCGCCGCGGTTGACTGCCCGAGCAGGTACGCCGCCACGCCCGAACCGAGATGGATCGAGGGGTCGCGCGGTTCCGCGTCGAGCGCCAGGGCGAAGGCGGCGGCCGCATCCTGATGACGACCGTCGCGGATGGCCTCCCAGCCCTTCTGCGCTTCGACGTACGCCCGCGTCCCTGGGACGGCCTGCGCCGCGGCGGGGGCCGCACACACGATTGCCGCGAGTGCGAACGCCGCCCCGTGAAGCCAGCTCATTCACGCAATGGTAATCGAGAAGGCCTCCGGGGGTAGAGTTCGGCGTCGGATGGCGCGATGATGCGAGGGTGAGATGCGAGAGTGCGAGGGCGAGCGCTGAATGACGATCCCCTGGCTGGCCGAACGCGATCCGTTTCCTTCGGTCGAATCGGCGTTGCGCGACCCCGACGGACTCCTGGCGGCCGGCGACGACTTGTCGCCTGAGCGGCTCGTCGATGCCTATGCCAGGGGAATCTTCCCCTGGTTCGGCGGTGACGACCCCGTGCTCTGGTGGAGTCCCGACCCGAGGATGGTGTTGTGGCTTCGAGACCTGCACGTGTCGCGGTCGCTTCGCCGTGCGGTCCGATCGGCACGCTACATGGTCACGTTCGATTCGGCGTTCGCGCAGGTGGTCGCGGGGTGTGCCGAACCGCGTGAGGCAGAGGGTGGTAGCTGGATCACGGCCGGGATGGCAGAGGCCTACAACCGGCTTGCGGCGCTCGGGTGTGCCCATTCCGTCGAAGTCTGGTCGGGGGACACGCTGGTCGGCGGTCTGTACGGGGTGGCCCTTGGCCGGATGTTTTTTGGCGAGTCGATGTTCAGCCGGCGCCGCGACGCCTCGAAAATTGCTCTGGTCTATCTGGCGGGGCAACTGGAGCGCTGGGGTTTCGAGCTGATCGACTGCCAGATGTCCACCACCCACCTGGCCTCGCTCGGGGCTTGTGAAATCCCGCGCACCGAGTTCCTCAACGTCGTCGGTCGTCTTGTCCCCCTGCCGGTCGTGCCGTCACCGTGGGCGCTGGCCCCAGACCTCGAGGAAACCTTACGGGTAAAATAAAGGGCGTAGATCACAGGTTGTAGATTCAATGGAGAGCCCACGCGAATCGACGCTAGCCGACACCCGAAGCGAGCAGAAACTGCAGCGTCCTCGCATGTGGCGGGTCCTGCTGCACAATGACGATTACACCACGCAGGACTTCGTCGTCTGGGTGCTGGAGACCATCTTCCACAAGCCGCCGGACGAGGCATTTTCCGTCATGGGAAGCGTGCATCAATCGGGAATCGGGGTAGCCGGGATCTTCACCCACGACGTTGCGGAGACGAAGGTCAAGGCGACAGAGCAGTTGGCCGAGGAGCACGAGTTCCCTCTCCTCGTCACGATGGAACCCGAGCCGGAGCACGTGAATCAATAGTTCAGGAACATGCCCCAGCCCCCCGTCCCTTTCTCGTCTGAAACGCTGGAGACGATCCAGCGCGCCTTCCGCCTGGCGACCGAGCGCCGCCACGACGCGGTGTCGCTCGAGCACCTGCTGCGGGCCATCACCGATGAACCGTCAGGGCGGGAGGTGCTGGCGAAGTGCGGCGCGGATGTCGGCGTGTTGAGGCGGCAGTTGGACGAGGTGCTCGCCAAGGCCTTTACACCGGTACCGCCGCCAGGCACCTCCGAGCCCGAGCCGACGGTCGGCCTCGATCGTGTCATTCAGCAGGCGGTCGTCCATGGGGCGGTCTCGAGCGCCAGACATGTGGACACGGGCAGCCTCCTTGTCTTCATGCTCCAGGAGGAGGAGAGCCATGCCGCGTACTTTCTGCGAGGGCAGGGAGTCGATCGTCTCACACTGATGCGCGTCATCGCGCACGGCGGCAAGGGGCAGCCCGCGCCGGTGCAGGGTGACGGGCCCGAGGGCGGCGTCCCGGCGCCGGCGGATCCGCTGGAGGAGTTTGCCACGGACCTGGTCGCGCGCGCCGCGGCTGGACAGATCGATCCGCTGATTGGCCGCGCGGTCGAGCTCGAGCGGATGATCCAGGTCCTGTGCCGGCGCCGCAAGAACAATCCGCTGCTCGTAGGCGAGCCAGGCGTTGGCAAGACCGCGCTCGCCGAGGGTCTCGCGCTTCGGATCCAGGCAGGCCACGTCCCCGACGTGCTGAAGGACGCCAGAGTGTACGCGCTCGACCTCGGGGCGCTGCTCGCCGGCACGCGCTATCGCGGCGACTTCGAGGAGCGCGTCAAGCAGGTGCTCGAACGACTCGGCCGCGAGTCGGGCGCGATCCTGTTCATCGACGAGATTCACTCGCTGATCGGCGCGGGCGCTGCGTCGGGCGGCGCGATGGACGCCGGCAACCTGCTGAAACCGGCGCTTGCCGACGGCACGCTCCGGTGCATCGGTTCAACGACGTTCAGCGATGCGAAGCAGTCGTTCGATCGGGATCGCGCGCTGTCACGAAGATTCCAGAAGATCGATGTGCTCGAGCCGTCGGAAGCCGAGACGCTCGAGATTCTCAAAGGTCTTCGTTCGCACTATGAATCGCACCACGGGGTGAAGTACGCGGACGAGGCGCTCGAGGGCGCCGTGGCCCTGTCGGCGAAGCATCTGAAGGACCTCCACCTGCCGGACAAAGCCATCGACGTCCTGGACGAGGCGGGCGCCGCGCAGAAGCTGCTGCCGCCAGAGGCGCGCGTCGGGACAGGCGCTGAGACAAGCGCTGAGACGAGCGCTGGACCGAGCGCTGGACCGGGCGCTGGACCGGGCGCTGGGACGATCGGGCTAGCGCAGGTCGAGCAGGTCGTGGCCAAGATGGCGCGCGTGCCGGTGCGCACCGTGTCAACCGACGATCGGCGCGCCCTGGCCACGTTGGGCACCGAGCTGCGAGCGGTGATCTTTGGGCAGGACGGCGCCATCGATGAGGTCGCATCGGCGATCAAGTTGTCGCGTTCCGGCCTGCGATCGCCCGACAAGCCGATCGGCAGTTTCCTCTTCACCGGCCCCACCGGCGTCGGCAAGACCGAGCTGGCGCGTCAGCTCGGGAGGGTCCTCGGCGTCGAATTCATCCGGTACGACATGTCCGAGTACATGGAGAAGCACTCGGTCTCGCGGCTGATTGGGGCGCCGCCCGGCTACGTCGGCTACGAGGAAGGTGGCTTGCTGATCGATGCCGTGCGCAAGTCACCGCACGCGGTTCTGCTGTTGGACGAAATCGAGAAGGCGCATCCGGACATGTACAGCATCCTGCTGCAAGTCATGGATCACGCCACACTGACCGACTCGCACGGCCGCCAAGCCGACTTCCGGCACGTCATCCTGATCATGACCACCAACGTCGGCGCGCGCGACCTGTCGGATCGGCGGATGGGGTTTTCGGAAACCGGGACCGGCGGGTCCTCGCGCGGGGCACTCGAGCGCGCGTTCATGCCCGAGTTTCGCAACCGGCTCGACGCCATCGTGAATTTCAATGGTCTCGGCCCCGCGGAGATCGGGCGAGTTGTAGACAAGCAGGTCGACGAGTTGCGCGCGATGGTCGCCTCGAAGAACGTGACGATCGAGATCGAGCCCGCGGCGCGGGAGTGGTTGGCCGTCAAGGGTTTCGATCGCGCGTTCGGCGCCCGGCCGATGGCCCGTCTCATCGAACGCGTCGTCAAGAAGCCGCTGTCGGAGATGCTGCTGTTCGATTCGCTCGGCGACGGTGGAACCGTGCGCCTTACGGTCGAGGCCGACGAGATCCGCCTCACGTGCGATGGTGCGGACGCGCGATAGTGCGATCGAGAACCGCGCTGTTGCACGTTCACATGCTGGTCACCCCCGAGTCACTCCCGGACCTTCGACTTCGTGTCTGTAGCTGATATTCGGCGCGAGTATTCGGGTGAGCCGCTCGACGAGGCCCACTCGGACGCCGATCCGTTCAAGCAGTTCTCTGTCTGGTTCGAGGAGGTGCGCGCGTCGGAGGCCGACCCGACGGCGATGGCGCTGGCGACGGCCACGCTCGACGGACGCCCGTCGGTCCGCACGGTGCTGCTCAAGGGCGTCGACGCACGGGGGTTCGTCTTCTACACGAACTATCACAGCCGCAAGGGGCGCGAACTGGATCAGACGGGGCGGGCCAGCCTGCTGTTCATGTGGCGGTCGCGTGAGCGGCAGGCGCGCGTCGAGGGGCGTGTCGAGAAGGTGACGGACGCCGAGTCAGACGCCTACTTCGCCACGCGGCCACTCGAGAGCCAGTGGAGCGTCTACGCCTCGCGCCAGAGCGAGCCGCTCGAGAGCCGGGAGGCGCTCGAAGTGAGCTACGAGGCGGCGCGCCAGCAGTACGGTGATGCCGTGCCGCGGCCGTCGTGGTGGGGCGGCTACCGTGTGGTCCCGGACGAATTCGAGTTCTGGCAGGGCCGCGCGAGCCGGCTACACGATCGGCTGCAGTATCGCCGGCAGGTTGACGGGTCCTGGGTCAGAGAACGCCTCGCTCCCTGAGTTCCCGCCACCGTGCGTTGATTGGCAGCCGTCTAATCGGCGGCCGTCACTGTGCGTGCGCGGCGGCCCGTTCGGCCGGCTCCACAGCCATCAGATCGGCGTGCGAGTCAACGTGCGCCTTCACCATCGCCTCGGCCTGCGCCACCGTATCCGCCTCGCCGGCGCGGTAGACCGCGTTGGCTTCGATAAAGGCCTGCTGGCTAGCCGGCGTCGATTCCACACTGTCGTAGATCGCGGCGACCGGACAGGCCGGCACGCACGCCCCGCAGTCGATGCACTCCTCGGGATGGATATAGAGGATGGAGGCCGACTCGAACTCCGGCTCGTCCTTCCGCGGGTGGATGCAGTCAACAGGGCAGACGTCCACGCAGGCGGCGTCCTTGGTTCCTATGCACGGGTCGGTAATGACGAAAGGCATTCCGATGAGCTTACACAAAAAGCGGCCGGTTTGGGAAGGCGTCCGTCGCCAGGCCCGCAATGGGGTTAGAGTTAATGCGCCGTGCCGCGTGACACGTCGGTGATCTCATGAAGCGCGTAGTGAGGACGATTGGCCTCCTGGTGCTCGTCCTGGTCGTTGGCGTCGCCTGGCTGCTGGCGGCGACGTTCCTGGGACGACGGGCGGTCATGGATGGCCAGGAGCTCAATGTAGCTCGCATCATCGCCGACGGCTTCTCGAGCGTCGGGCTCATTTCGATGAGGGACGGGCGGGTGGTGCTCGTCGATGCCGGAGAGGACGAGGCGGGAGCGGCCATCCTCGGGGAGCTTGCGCGGCGCCGGCTGGGTCCCGAGGCGGTCGCCGCCATCCTGCTGACACATGGCCATCCCGATCACACCGGCGCGATTGGGCAGTTTCCGCGGGCGCAGGTGATGGCACTCGAAGCGGAGGTGCCGCTCGTCGAGGGCCGCACCGGTTCACACGGGCCGGTCACGCAGCTGTTCCCCGTCAGTCCGACGGGCGTGAGGGTGTCACGCGTGCTGCGGGACGGCGATGTGGTGCGACTGGGCGACATGTCGATCCGCGTCTACGCTGTGCCGGGCCACACGGCTGGCAGCGCCGCGTATTTTGTCGACGGCGTGCTGTTCGTCGGCGATTCGGCGGACGTGGCGAGCGACGGCAGCCTGCAGGGGTCGCCCTGGATCTTCAGCGACAGCCAGGCTGATAACCGTGCGTCGCTGGTGCGCCTGGAGCAGAAGCTCGTCGCCGACGGTGCGGACGTCACGGTCATCGTGCCCTCGCACTCAGGCACAACGGACGGGCTGGCACCGTTGACCGACTTTGCCCGCGCCAACGAGGGAGAGCCATGAAGCGAGTCATTCCGGGGCTGATGTTTGTCCACCGCTACCTGGGCGTGGCGTTCTGCCTGATCTTCGTGATCTGGTTCGCCTCCGGCATCGTCATGGTCTACAAGCGCATGCCGGAGTACTCGGCGGAGGAGCGCCTGGCCCGGCTGCCGCCCCTGAACGCGGCTGCGATCCGCTTCACGCCGGCCGAAGCGATGGAGGCCGCCAGCGTACAGCAACCGGCGCGGCGCGTCCTTCTGACGTCGCTGCAGTCGAGGCCCGTCTATCGGTTCACCGTCGACGGAGGAACGGCCACTGTCTTTGCGGACGCCGGCAGCTACCTCTATGGGCTCGAGCCGGAGGACGCCGTGGCCGTCGCTGTCGGGGCGTTCCCGGAGGCCCGAGGCACCGCGCGGCATCTCGCCGCGCTCGAACGGCCGGATCAGTGGACCATCAACAACCGGTTCCGCGTCACGGGCGCGCTCCATCACGTCACGCTCGGCGATTCCGCCGGCACCGAAGTCTATGTGGCCGAAACGACCGGCGACATCGTGATGAAGACCGACCGGTCGAGCCGGCTGTGGGGATACGCCGGCCCGGTGATGCACTTTTTCTACTTCACACCGCTTCGGGCCGAGCGAGGTGCGCTGTGGGGCAACCTCATCATCTACGGGTCGGTCGTCGGGTGTCTGTTGTGCGTACTGGGCCTGGTCATCGGCGTGTATCGCTTCTCAGCGGCACGCCATTACAAGCGCGGCACGTCGGCCACGCCGTACGCCGGGTGGATGCAGTGGCATCACTATGCCGGGCTGCTGTTCGGCGTGTTCACGTTCACCTGGGTCTTCAGCGGGCTACTGACAATGACCCCGTGGAACTTATTCGCCCAGAGCGGACCGTCGCCGGCGCAGACGCGCGCGATCCGCGGCGATGACATTGCGCTCGACCGGTTCACGTCCGCGCCGGACGTGGCGCTTGCGGAGTTTCAGAAGCAGTTTCAGCCGAAGGAAGTGGAGCTGCTGCAGTTCATGGGCGCGCCGTTCTACGCGGCGTATCAGCGGGCGGGCTCGTCAGCACGGCCGCACCAGGATGCCGCTCGCTTTGCGACGCCTGACAGCGGGTTGTCGCGCGTGCTCGTCACGGCGGATGCCGCGCCCCCGCGTGTCAAGGATGGGTTCTCGCGCGACGAGCTGCTCGCGGCGGCCCGCACGGCAATGGCGGGTATGGAGCCTGTCGAGGCGACCTGGCTGACGGACGTCGACGCGTACTACTACCAGCGGAGCGGCGGCAGCCGTCTGCCGGCGCTACGCGCGAAGTTCAACGACGAGGACGAAACGTGGCTGTACCTTGACGCCCGCGACGGTTCACTGGTGCAGACCGAGGTGCGGGGAAGCCGCGCGGAGCGGTGGTTCTACCAGGGCCTCCATAGCCTTGATTTTCCGTGGCTGTATCAGACCCCGTGGGTGTGGTACCCGCTGATCATCGTGCTGAGCCTCGGCGGACTGGCGCTGAGCCTGACGTCTGTCGTGGTCGGCTGGAAGTTCCTGCGCGGAAAAGCACCTCACGTCACGGAGCCGGCGCACCTCAGTCGAACGGCGTGACCAGCCGGACCCGCTCAGCGGCAGGGCGGATGCTGGCAATCGCAGCGTAGCTCGATCTTGTCTCCTGCCTGCCTGCAGTGGTCGCTGCAATACTTTCCGTGAGGGCCATGGGGCGGCACCATGCACTCACACACAGGATGGGCGCATTTCGTTTCGACATCAGCCATACGTCACCCCCTCCGCGCCGCTCTACACCTCTGACCGGCTGCCTGAAAACTCGGTTCGTCTGTCTGAGGTCCGCGTTCCGCCGGACTGGGCCGATCACGGGACGATCGCAGCGCCGACCACGCAACGATTACGCGCGAACGGGCGAGACGAACAGGCGACGGCAGGGTTTTGCGAGCCACCGAGCCATCCGGTTGGCGCGTGCGTGTCTTGCGCTGTCGGTGGCGATGCCCGTATTCGCGTACATCTGCCGGTACAACTTGGAGATCAGCATGAACGCGATACGCCCCTTGAGCGAGCGGATGCACCGTGAGCGCTTCCAGATGGCCGGCAGGCTGTAGAAGCGGTCCCAGACCTGCTGCGTGTAGCGCCGAATCTCTTCCGGCGTCAGGCTCGGATGCGGCATGTAGATCTTGGGGCGTCGCGACGACGGCAGCAGCCAGTGGCGGGTCAGGGGCACGTTATCGACCTTCGCATTATCGATCTGGGTGCGTTCCCACTTTTCGAAGTCCACCGTGCCGGGGTACGGCTGGAGCAGCACGAACTGCGCGAACGAGACATCGGCGGCCTGGGCGAGCGCGACGGTCGCGTCGAACGTCGCGGCCGTATCGGTCGGCAATCCGAAGATAAACGAGCCGAGCACGTGCACGCCGTGCTTCCGGAAGATCTGGAGACGCTCGATGAGCGCGTCGCCGGCTAGGTTGAAATCCTTGTAGATCGCCTTCAGCCCTTCGGCCGTCACCGATTCCACGCCCACCAGCGCGCCCTTGATGTGCGCTTTGCGCATCGCGTCGAGGAACTCGATATCCTCCGCCGCTTCCATCGTGATCTGCGTGTAGAAGGTCATGTCGCTGGGCAGGTCGGCCAGCCGCTCCATCAGCTCGAACCGCTCGCGGCGAATCGCCTCGAGCTCGTTGAGCGCCGTCGGATCCGCTCGTCGGCGGGCCATGGCGAGGTCGCTCATCGCCACGGGATAGAAGTTGTCGTCCGCGAGCATGATGAACTTGAACCCGCGGCTGCGCAGGTCGCGGATCTCGTCGACGACGTCCTCGGCTCCACGCATGCGCGGCTCCTGGCCGTCGGTGCGCCAGACGGAGCAGAACGAGCAGTGCTTCGGACAGCCGCGCACGGTTTGCACCGAGGCAAACATGTACGCGTCTTTCGGCAACAGATCCCACCGGCCGCCGTAAAACGATCGACCCTCGATCTGCCCGCCTTCGTAGAGCTCGCGCGGCTGCTGGGCCGCGCAGTCAGCGATCACCGTGCCCCAGATACCATCGCCGTCACCGCGCACGACCGCGTGGGCGGCGCCATGCTCGCGGGCCTCGTCGGGAAACAACGTCGGATGAATGCCGCCGAAGACGACGTATGCGCCCTTCGCCCGCACGGCGCGGCCGAGCTCATAGCCTCGGTACGCATTGGCCGTGTGGATCCCGATACCCACGACGTCTCCGGGCGAGACCGTCGTCAGATCGAACTGTTCGAGCGTTTCGTCGACCACCGCCGGCGTACCGAATTCGGCGGGCGTCGCCGCCGCCAGGACGTACAGCCAGCGCGGCGTGATCACCGCCACGCCGAACGAAACATCGCTCGGATTTACCAGATGAATACGCATGTATCGCTCCACGCTACATCAGATCGCGTATACTACAGTAGTCTTTTCGGAGCGTAAGCCCAGGGCGCGCGTTGGCGCGCCTTCTTCATCTCAGGAGATCCCGTGCGCGTATTCTCAATCGGCGACCGTGTATCCCAACCGCAGTACGGCGCCGGCACGGTCGCCGCGGCCAATGAATACCACACGACGATCGACTTCGATGAGCACGGTTGCCGGACGTTCGCCACACCGATTGTGAAGCTCGAGCGTTCCGAGACCGTCGCCCCGCCCCGCGCGAAAACCGTGCGCCGCAAGGCAGCGCCCCGCCGTGCCGCCGCCGCGGTCAGCCAGACCTGAACCCGCCCCGCTCATCGTCGTCTTTCCACTACTCCACACGCACGTCAGACGTTCGCAGGGCTTCGATGATCATGTCCGCAACGTCGCCGAAGAACCGCGCATCGATTCGGCCGGCGGTGTCGGTGGTCTCGTGATAGTCCTGGTGATCCTCGACACCGAAATACACGAAGGGTATGCCTGCGTCATGGAACGGCCCGTGGTCCGACGAGTGCGTCCAGTCCTCGATGCCACTACGGCCTGGCGGCCGATCGTGGCCGAAGAGGATGTTCACCGACGCGCGCGTCTGCACGTCCAGCAGCAGGGGCCTCAGCCATGGCGCGTGAGAGGTGCCTGCGGCGTAAATCTCGTTCCTGTCGTTACGCGACACCATGTCCAGGTTGACATTCATCGCGACCGCGCCGCGCGACAGCAGCGCCGAGTCGACGAGCGCCCGCGCGCCGCGTAGCCCGAGTTCCTCGGCATCGAGTGCCGCAAACACCACAGTGTGCCGTGGCGGGTTCCGGACGAAGTGCCGAGCGGCCGCCAGCATCACCGCAACACCCGAGGCGTTGTCGTCGGCGCCGGGGTAGGGGACGTCGTCCCGGATTCCCAGGTGGTCGTAGTGCGCGGTGACAACGAGCAACCGCTCGGGCGTTTCGCGCCCGGGGATGCGTCCGATCACGTTGGCGGCGGCATAGTCGCCACCAACGGAACGGCCGCCGCGCCGTGGGGTGCTTGCCGCTCGAGCGCTGAACGTGAACGGCTGGAGATACTCCTCGGTTCCGCCGGGGGCGAGGCCAATGCCGCTGAACTGATCCACCAGCCACTGCCGCGCTTCGAGCGCTCCCGGGGTGCCGGTACGGCGTCCCTCGAACGCCGGTGCGGAAAGAGTTTCGACGTCACGCATCAGTTGGGCGCGGTCGACGTGGCGAACGGCGGTCGTCTGCGCCGTGAGCGGTGCTGTGAACGGCGCCTGGACGAGCGCGTGGGCAAGCAGAGCCGTGGCCCCAAGCGACAGCAGCGCGGCGCGGACCGGCAGACGCATGGTCGAAGTGTAGCAAGGTCACGGTCGCCGGGAAGGCTTCTGTGCCGCGAACGAGTTGACCTGCCTCAACAGGCGAGCGTATGGTCTTGACGGACGGTGCGCGCGCGGCCCGTGTCGTTGGCGTGCACTCCATGGGATACGGGGGCAAGAGCCGGAGTGTGCGCCGGCCCTTCAGTCGGCACGATGGCAGCCATGGTGACAGGACAGGCGGTACAGGACGCGGCGAAGGCGGCCTTCGATGACGAGGCGGCGCGGTGGCTGGCGGTCGTCAACCGCGATCGGAAGGCGGACGGGCACTTCTTTTACTCAGTGCGCACGACGGGCGTCTATTGCCGCCCGTCCTGTGCGTCGCGGCGCGCGCGGCGCGAGCATGTGTTGTTCCACCTGACGGGCGCCGACGCCGAGCGGGCTGGCTTCCGCCCCTGCAAACGCTGCCGTCCCGGCGAGCCTGTGCTCGCCGAGCAGCGAGCCGTCGTGGTCGCGACGGCCTGCCGTGTGATCGAGCGCGCGGAGACCCCGCCGAGTCTCGACACGCTGGCAGACGCCGCCGGCATGAGCCGGTTCCATTTTCATCGCGTGTTCAAGGCGCTCACCGGCGTTACGCCCAAAGGGTATGCAGCGGCCCATCGCGCGCGGCGCGTGCGTGAAGAGCTCGCAGAGCGGTCCACGGTGACCGAGGCGATCTACGGCGCCGGCTTCAACTCCAGCGGACGGTTCTACGCGACGACGTCAGGTGTGCTGGGCATGACGCCGACCCGCTTCCGTTCGGGGGGTGCCGGGACGTCGATGTCCTTCGCGGTGGGCGAGTGCTCGCTCGGCTCGATTCTGGTGGCGGCGACCGACAAAGGCGTCTGTGCGATCTTCCTGGGCGACGATCCGGACGCCCTTCTCCAAGAACTCCAGGATCGGTTTCCCAAGGCAGAGCTCGTCGGCGGCGACAGCGATTTCGAGCGGCTGGTCGCACGCGTCGTCGGGCTGGTCGAGGCCCCGGCGCTCGGTCTCGATCTGCCGCTCGACATCCGCGGGACGGCGTTCCAGCAGCGCGTCTGGAAGGCGCTGCGGGACATCCCGGCCGGGTCCACGGCCAGCTACACGGACATCGCCCGGCGCATCGCCGCCCCGAAGGCGGTACGGGGCGTGGCGCAGGCGTGTGCCGCGAACCCGGTTGCCGTGGCGATTCCCTGCCATCGCGTGGTGCGCAGCGACGGCGCGCTGGCCGGCTACCGCTGGGGGGTGGACCGCAAGCGCGCGCTGCTCGAGCGCGAGGCCGCACGTAGTCCCCTGACACCATGATTCGTCACGCGATTCCCGGGCGGGGCATCCCGGCTGGCTGCGTTACTCCTTCCTCGCGTATGGCCAATATTCTCGGTCGTCGCGCCTTGCCATCCGGGCACCGCGCTCCGGGACTCATGCAACCAATCACGGTGTCAGGGGACTAGCCGATGCGCATCGACATCTGGTCGGACATCGTCTGCCCCTGGTGCTACATCGGCAAGCGGCGGTTCGAGCGCGCGCTGGCCGGATTCGAGCACCGCGACGCCATCGAGATCGTGCACCGCTCGTTCCAACTCGATCCGGTCAGCCCCAGAGGCACGGTCCGGAACCACCGCGACGCGCTCATGTCCAAGTACGGATTATCCGAGAGCCAGGCCGACGCGACGCAGGCCCGGATGGAGCGGACGGCCGCCGAGGAGGGGCTGGAGTTCCGTCTGGTCGGCGGCGTGACGGGCAACACCTTCGACGCGCACCGGTTGCTGCACCTGGCCCTCTATCGCGGCGTCCAGGGCACCGTGCTCGAACACCTCTATCGCGCACACTTCACCGAACAGCGATCGATTTTCGACGTGGAGTCGCTCGTGACGTTAGCTGTCGAAGCCGGGCTGGATGCAGACGAGGTCGCGGGCGTCCTGCGTGGGGACGGGTACGCCGATGCTGTCGCTGGCGACCTCCAGGAAGCCAGGCAGCATGGCATCGGCGGCGTTCCGCACTACCTGTTCGACGACCGCCTCGCCGTGTCCGGCGCCCAACCTACGGAACTCTTCAGCAAGGCCCTGACGCGCGCCTGGGCAGACGCCCGCATGGCGTCGACGTAGACCCGCAGGTTCACATGTGTTGCCGCGGCTGGCGCCGGCCAGCGCCGCCATGTGACTCCGAAAAAGCCATAACGTAACCTTGAAGAACGGCTTTTTCTCTGCACATGACTCCACTGTCCATCGCCCGACAGGCGGACTAGGGCATGAAATGCCGCCTGGCCAGGAAGCAGCCCAACACCGCCGGCACCGCCGTCTGAAGATGAGCTATCTCCGCCGCCATGCTGGGCGCGGCGAGTTCGGCCATGAACGGCACGCCTACCCAGAACGGGGCATAGAACCCGAACATTAGAATCAGCATGACCCACCACATCGTCTGGTGGCGAAAGCGCGGCGCGGCGAACAGGATCACCAGGATTGCGGCCATGGCGCCAAGGTCACCGAAGCCCTCGCGAAAAAAATGGTGCCAGCTGTGCGTCGAGGAATTAATCAGCCGCGTGTTCTCGTCGCCGATGTGCGCGAAGGTCGAGCCGACGGGCACATAGGCTGCAAGGAAGCCAACGATCACCAGCCCACGCGCTGTCCACAGGTTAAACAGCAGTTTCATCGGGAGTCCCTCATCGTGTGCGAGTCGCGTGATCCTACACCGCCGCCCGCCCGGGAGGGATGACAAAACGTACCCGGCGTCGCCTGGACAGGCGAGGCTTATATAGTGGTGTCACCGGAGACACGATGCTCGAACGCCTGTTCCAACTGACCTCGAACAAGACGACGGTGCGGCGGGAACTGCTGGCCGGAACGACCACGTTTCTCACGATGTCCTACATCGTGTTCGTGAATCCGGGGATTCTTTCGTCGGCCGGCATGGACTTCGGTGCGGTCTTCACCGCCACCTGTCTGGCCGCCGCCCTGGGCACCTTGCTCATGGGGTTTGTCGCCAACTACCCCATAGCCCTTGCCCCCCTCATGGGGGAGAATGCGTTTTTTGCCACCGTGGTCCTGGCCGGAGTCGCGGGAACTCAGGTGTCGTGGGAGGTGGCGCTGGCCGCCGTCTTCTTCTCCGGCGTCCTGTTTCTGATTCTCACGCTGATTCGCGTCCGCGAGATGATCATCGACGCCGTCCCCGAAAGCCTGAAGCACGCCATTGCCTCCGCCATCGGTCTGTTCATCGTGGTCATCGGCCTCGTCAACTCGGGAATCGTGCTCCGTCGGGGACCGGAGGATCCGTCTCTGGTTCCGGTGCAGCTGGGAGACTTGAGTTCGGCGCCTCCGATCCTGGCGCTGGGAGGGACGCTCGTCACCGCCGCCCTCCTGGTCCGGCGCGTACGGGGCGCCATCCTCATCGGCCTCGTGGCCACGGCCCTCGCTGGAGGGATGGCCGGCTACATCCAGTTCGGAGAGGTCCTGTCTCTTCCCCCCAGTCTCGAGCCCACGTTTCTACAGATGGATATTCGCGGCGCGCTGACCTGGTCGATGCTACCCGTCGTTTTGATCTTCCTGTACATGGCCGTCTTCGACGCCATCGGTAGCCTGGTCGGGATCGCCGATCGGGCCGGCTTTCTCACGCCCGAGGGAAAACTCCCGCGCGCCTCCCGCGCCCTGCTCGCCGACGCCACCGCAACGATGGCGGGAGCGGCGCTGGGTACCTCCACCACCGGCGCCTACATCGAGAGCGCGGCCGGGGTGCAGGAAGGAGGGCGGACGGGTCTCGCCAATGTGATCACCGGATGTTTGTTCCTGATCACCCTGTTCTTCAGCCCCCTGGCGGCGGCGGTGGCCGCGCCCATCGAGGTGGAGGGGAGAATGTTCAGCCCCTTCACCGCGCCCGCCTTGATCCTGGTGGGCTGTCTCATGGCTCAGGGGATGGGCCGCATCCGGTGGGACGATCTGACCGACGCGATTCCGGCGTTCCTGGTGATCGTGTTCATACCGTTCACCTGGTCCATTGCCGACGGCATCGCCGTCGGGTTCATCGCCTATCCGGTGCTCAAGATCGTGTCGGGGAGAGCGGCAGAGGCGTCGTGGCTCGTGCGAATCCTCGGGTTGCTGTTCCTGGCCCGCTACCTGTTCTTGCCCACCTAGATTCGAGGCGCCCTTATTCCGTCCGGGTGGGGCCGGTCAGCCAGCGCCGCCATGTGGCTTCGAACAAAGCCATGACGTAACTTGAAGAACGGCGACACGCTCACCGTACCTGGGTGGAATGCTCGCTTCCGAGTCAAAGCCGATCAGGAATCCGGTGTGCGTCTTTGCGTAGCCACCGGGTCCTCCTTAGCGGGCGGGGCCGATCGGCTCGAGCCCGGCCGTCGTCACTGCCGCACGGCCCTCCGCGCCGGTGAGCGTGCGCAGGAAGGCCCGTGCCCCCTCGGAGTTTTCAGCCGTCGCCATGACGGCGGCCGAATAGATCGTCGGCAGCTGGATCGCGGCAGGCAGCGTGCCCGCCACCCGTACGCCTGGGTTCGGCTGCAGTTCGCTCGTGAAGGTGATGCCGAGCTCGGCCTCGCCCGTCGCGACGGCGTCGGCGACTTCTGATCCCTGCGTCCGATACACGATTTTCGATTTCATCGCATCGGCGATACCCATGCGCCCTAGTAGCCCCTCGAAATAGGTTCCGGACGTCCCGCCTGCCGCCGGATTCACGTACGAGACCGACCGGGCCTCGAGCAGCGCGGCCCTGAACGTCTCCTCGGTCGACAAATCGGGAGACGGCGCGCCGGCGCGCACGCCGACACCGATCAACGCGCGTGCCACGTCGACCCGGGTTCCCGGCACGAGTCTGCTGGCCTTCTCCAGCGCGTCGATAGCCGGCGCCGCCACGAACATCACGTCGGCCTGCTCGGACTCCAGCCGCTTCTGCAGCGACCCCGTCGTGTCGCTGACGACGACCAGCGAGTGGCCCGAACTGCGCGCCAAGACCTCGCCCGCTTGCCGGGCGATCCCGGTCACGGCGCCGCCAACGAAGACCCTGACCTCCCCCTGCGCGAAGGCGCACGAGGACAGCACCAGGAACCCCACCATCGACACGCAGCCTGCGATTACACGATGCATAGGTGTACTCTCCGTTCCTGCCCATGAGGCGTCTTGCCGGCGGGCCGTCTGTAGCATATGCCATATGGCATGTTGGAAAACGCGGCCAGGGCGACACCCGTTTGGGGGCAGCGCCAGTGTCGCGGCCGTCAGCGACAGCCGCAAACTTCTGAATGTAGAAATGGCCGCAACGCCCAGGGACGCGATCGCGCGCCAGAAACGGCTTACCGGCGGGATGCCATGAAGACGTGGCTGCATGTCGTTTCTGATAATATGTGCCGGTCGGGCGTTGTTTGCCTTGAGGGAGATCGTGACACTGTTTCGTTTGTGCGTCACGAGAACGCGTGTGGGAGGCGGTCAACTCGAATTGCGTAGGAGGTATGGCGTGATCACCAAGCTGCAAATCGTTGCGCTCGGAGCCGTCGGGATACTCGCGGCTGCCAGTCCATTGTTCGCACATCACTCATGGCCCGTCGACTGTTCGAATTCGTTCACCGTGCAGGGGACCGTGACAGGGTACACTTGGGCCAATCCGCACGTGATGATCGGTCTCGAGGTCACGGGAGACGACGGCACCGTCGAGAAGTGGAGCGTCGGAGGCCCCAGTCTTCGTCGTATGGCGGCGAACACCTGGGACGGGGATACGCTCAAAGCGGGAGACGTGATCACCGGGACAGGCAATCGCTTCTTGGACGGATCGAATGTTCTGAAATTAGAGAAGGTTGTGATGTCCGACGGGAAGGAACTGCTCCTGTACGGCAGCTGTTAGGCTGCGTTCGAGCTCGCGCCTGCTTTGTTATCTCCGGGGGACCCGCCTGGAGGCGATGAAACCGGAGAAGCGTAGGAGCTGTCACCTACGCAGACGTCATCGAGGCGGGCCGGGATTGCACGGCGAGCGTGATGGGCGCCGCCCACCGCATCGCCAGAAGGGCAAGTGCGCTGAGGATGGCGAACCCAGCCGCCAGCGGGAGAACGGTCCCGTTGTAGCCCTGGCCGATAGCGGTGCCAAACACCATCGAGAGCAAGGTCGACAGTGCTCCTACGACGGCGGCGCCCGTACCCGCGATCTGTCCCAGAGGATGCATCGCCAGGGCGTTCAGATTGCCGAACGTCAGGCCGGTGCCGAAGAACGACAACATCAAATAGGACATGAGTGCCCACAAGGGCGGGTGCCCTCCCAGCAGGTACGCAATTCCCAGGAAGACAACGGACAGAGCCAAGACGGTCCAGATCGACCAGATCGACAGCAATCGCATCCCGTACCGCATGACGAGCGTGGCGTTCAGGAGCGATGCGCCACCTACCGAAGCGGCCACGACGCCAAAGTACAGCGGAAAGCGGGCGCCCAGACCGTATTGTTGCTGCAGGATCTGTTGCACCGAACTCAGATAGCCAAGCAGCGTCCCGAAGATACACCCGGCGGCGATGGTGTACCCGAGGGTCGGCCGGGTTCCCACCACTTCGCGAACGGCTCCGATCACGCGCGCCAGCGTGAACGGCATGCGCCGGTCCTCCGACAACGTCTCCTCCTGGCGCAGTCCGAACCAGATGCCGACGACGACGGCCATCGTCATGTAGAACCCGAAGATAGCGCGCCAACTCGCGACGTTGAGTACCGCCTGGCCGAGAGCGGGGGCCACGATCGGGACCAGAATGAAGATGGCCATGATCATGGACATGACTCGAGCCATCGACCTCCCGTCGTACTTGTCTCTCACGAGGGCGATCGTTATCGTGCGTGCCGCGGCGACACCGAGCCCCTGGAGCAGGCGCCCGGCCAGCATCATGGACAGGTTCCGTGACAGCACCGCCAGGACACACCCGATGAGATAGAGCCCCAGCCCCAGGTACACGGCAGGCTTTCGTCCCGCGCTGTCTGACAGCGGGCCGTAGAAGAGCTGTCCGACGCCGAAGCCGAGGAACAGAACCCCGACCACGAGCTGGTTGTCGTTGGCGCGCTCCACCTCGAGGGCCGATCCGATGGCCGGCAGCGCCGGAAGGATCATGTCGATTGATAGCGCAACCAGCGCCGTCAGGGCCGCCATCAGCGAGACGAACTCGCTCAAGCCGATCAGCGACGGCGCGTCATTCCCTTGGGCCAAGCTTGCGTGGATTATACGGCCGGGGCGGTTTCATAGCCTCGTCGCGGGTGGCCGCGGCCAGGACCCGCCTGGAGGTCGTGAAGCCGGTTCTGGAAGGCGTACGCGCAAACCCTGGAGTCGCCGATACTTGACAGCAGTGTTGGCTTGGAAGTACACGCTACCCGAAGAGGAGCAGATGCGAAACCATTCGAGGGTCTCGAAGCCCGCGGTGACGGCAGCTATCTTGGCCGTCCTGGTCGCGATGGCGGTGATGCGGCCACACGGGCAGGCAGTCGCCGACGGCATACCCCGGCTCCAGGGAACGCCGAACCTGAGCGGCATCTGGCAGGCCGTCAACGAGGCGAACTGGGACCTGCTGGCGCATGAGGCGCGACCCGGACCGCCGCAGTTTGGCGCGCTTTTTTCCGAGCCTGCGGGGCTGGGCGTGGTGGAAGGGAACGAGATCCCTTACCAGGCATGGGCGGCGGAGAAGAAGCAGGAGAACTTCGCGAAACGGTGGGAGCTCGATCCCGAGGCGAAATGCTACATGCCCGGAGTGCCCCGCGCCGCCTATATGCCGTTCCCGTTTCAGATCATCCAGGGAACGAGCAAGATCATCGTCGTCTACTCCTTTGCCGGCGCCAGCCGGGTGATCCACATGGACGAGGTCGGGGGCAGCCCAGCCGACACGTGGATGGGATGGTCGCGCGGCCGCTGGGAAGGCGACACACTCGTAGTCGACGTGACGAGTTTCGTCGATCAGACGTGGTTCGACCGGGCGAGGAATTTCCACAGCGAGGCGCTACACGTGATCGAACGCTACACGCCGGTCAGCCCCAATGTGATGCAGTACGAAGTCACGCTCGAGGATCCGAAGGTCTTTACGCGGCCGTGGAAGATGAGCATGCCGCTCTACCGCCGCCTGGACGAGAACGCGCAGCTGCTGGAATTCAAGTGCGTGCCGTTCTCAGAAGAGATGCTGTACGGGCATCTTCGGAGGAAGACGGCCAACTGACACCCGGAGAACACGGAGAGAAGATGATGCGACACAAGCCAGCCGCGGCAATAGCCGCTTTGGGACTCCTGACGGCAGCGCTGTCCGTGTCGGCACACCATTCGTTTGCCGGGGAGTTCGACGTGAACAAGCCCGTCCAGCTACAGGGCACGCTCACGAGGGTGGAATGGATCAATCCCCACGCCTGGTTCCATATCGACGTCAGAAACCCCGATGGCGTGGTCGAATCGTGGGCCATCGAAGCCGGAACGCCCAACACCCTCTTCAGGCGCGGCATCACGAGAGACTCGGTGAAGGTTGGAACGGTCATTCACGTCGACGGCTATCTGGCGCACGACGGATCCAGGAAAGCCAACGGACGGGACATGACGCTGCCCGACGGCCGCAAGCTGTTCTTGAGCGGGGCCGGCGCTGCGGAAAGACCTAACTAGCGCTGATCGGAGGAGTGCGATGCGCCACCACTATCGTCACCACTATGTCGGTGTAAGCGGTCATCTTGCGGCGGGCGCCGCGATATTCCTGCTCGCGCTGGTGCCACTCGATGGCCAGACGCCTGCGGCGGATCGTCAGGCGACGCCGGCGTCGGTCCCGGGCACTTTCATGACGCCGTGGGGCGACCCTGACCTGCAGGGAACCTGGACGAACCAGACGCTCACGCCGCTCGAACGACCGGCTGAACTTGCCGGAAAACCGTACCTGTCGGAAGCGGAAGCTGCCGAGTACGAGGCGCGGCGGCGCCAGGAAACCGACGCTGATATTCGCACGCCAGGCACGCGGAGGGACGTCGAGTCTCTTCCAATGAGACATGAGCCTGAAGGGGGGATTGTTTCCAACGACACATGAGCCTGAAGGGGAGCTGGGTCGTGGATCATCGGAGGATGATCGTGACGCTCCACACCGACCGGCTACGGACCTTGCAGCACGTTCGGGAGTTCCTTGAGGGCAACCAGGAGGTCGACCTGGTCGTGGCGACTCGAGCTGCGGCCTATGGGTTCATCGAGCAGACCCTGGGCCGGTTCGACTATGTCCACCAAGGGAAGGCTGAGAAGGGTCTGCTCCGATGTTTTCTGGCCAAGGGCCGCCGCCGCAAGCGCTACCGCGACGCCGACATCATGACGCCCTATGAGAAGCTCAAGTCGCTCCCCGAGGCCGCCGTCTACCTCACCCCGGGGACCACCTTCCAATAGCTCGACGCCGTCGCCTTCGCCCTGAGCGACAATGATGCCGCGCGCGCCCTGCACGAGGCACGCGCACGGCTATTCCGGTCTATTGACCCGGCTGCCTGACATGTCCGGCTCATCGATCCGCTTCAGGCTCATTTCTGGATTGGAAAGGACTAACGTCGCTCATCATCGATCCAGCGGACGGCAAGATACCGCCGCTGACGCCGGCCGGCCAGGCGAGAGCCACGGCTGGAAGGGAAGCCGCCGCGCGGGAACAGAACTCCCCAGCCTCGCGGGAGGATTTCACCGTCTACTCCCGCTGCATCATCCGGTCGGCGTTGCCAAGGCTGCCCACCGGGTACAACAACAACTACGAGATCGTCCAGACTCCAGGCTACGTGGCCATCCTGCAGGAGCAGATCAACGAGACGCGGATCATTCCTCTCAACGGCATGCCGCATCTCTCGGGAGCTGTCCGCCAGTGGCTGGGGGACTCCCGCGGACGGTGGGACGGCGAGACGCTCGTCGTCGAAACCACCAATTTCACCGATCAAGCGAGGGCTTCGACCTTCCGCGAAGCGACGAAGGACATGGTGCTCGTCGAGCGGTTCAGGCGAATCGACGCCGACACCATCGACTACCAGTTCACCATCACCGATCCGGACACGTGGACGAGGCCATGGACGGTCGCGCTCCCCTGGAACAAGCTGACAGGACTGATCTACGAATACGCGTGCCATGAAGGGAATTACGGGCTGGCGAATACGCTCAACGCTGCCCGCGTCGCCGAAGAGAATACCCAGACGGGGCGGTAGCGCTCCACTTTTTTGAGGTTCAACTATGCGAAACGTCACGTACGTCTTGTTCGGGCTCGCGGTGATGGTCGGCAGCCTTTGGAGCGGCGGCGTGGTCGCCGCGCGGCAGGCCAACATGGTCCAGACCCACATGGGTCATGTGACGACCAGCTTCCAGGCTGCACCGATGGAGCAGGGTCTGCTGCCAACGGCGGTGGCCGAGGCGAAGATTGCCGCGCAGCATGCGGCGCTGGCGATGAAGTCGGAGGGCAACCTCGACGCGATGAAGCTGCACGCGGGGCACGTCATCCACGCCGTGGATCCAAGCGTCGAAATGAAGGGCCCTGGCCTCAACTACGGCGTGAAGCGTGCGGCCATGGGCGTCGCGCAGCATATCGGGCTGGCTGCCAAGGCGGATGGCGCGTCGAAGAATGTCATGACGCACTCGGCGCACGTCTCAGCGTCAGCCAACAACGTGGTCACGCGCGCCGACGAGATCGTCGCCGTCGCGCAGCAGATCCGGGCGGCGACGACCACCGCGGAAGCGAATGCTCACCTGGCGGATTTGAACAGTCTGGCGCAGGAGCTGTATGCCGGCGTGGACGCCAACCAGGATGGCCGGGTCGGCTGGCAAACTGGCGAGGGCGGGCTGGAGCAGGCGGAAGCGCACATGCAGCTGATGATCAAGGGCGAGGGAGTGTAACCTCCCTGCGGGTCCTGACCGCGGACAGCCCCGTCCGCGGCCACCCGCGACGAGGTTATGAAGCCCCGCTAAAGCGCTTTTCAAATAGGCCTTGTACTACCTGGGGCGGTCGTGGTACTTCTGCGCGCACCGATGCAGGAGGCCCGATGCGTGCCTATTCGATGGATCTGCGAGAGCGGGCGCTCCTCGACAGCGATGCCGGGATGACGGCGGCCGAGGTGGCGGCGAAGTACCGCGTGAGCGGGTCGTGGGTGCGGCTACTGAAACAGCGGCGGCGCGACACGGGCGAGGTGGCGCCTCGCGTCCAGCGACATGGACGGCGCGGCATGCTTGAGCCGCACCTACACACCTTGGCCGCGCTGATTGCGGCGCACCCGGATCGCACGCTGGCTGAGCTGAAGGACGCCCTCGCCACGCCCGCGAGTGTGCCGACGGTCTGGCGCGCCGTGCGGGCCCTCGGCCTGACCGTTAAAAAACACGGTCCGCCCGTCCGAACACGATCGGCCTGACGTCGCGGCCGCGCGGGTCGCGTGGCACGCGGCGGCGCCGACCTGGGATGTCGCCCACCTCGTGTTTCTGGACGAAACCGGCATCACCACCAATCTGCTTCGGCGGTACGGCCGGGCACCGCGCGGCGCGCGCGTCCACGACCACGCCCCCTGCGGGCGCTGGCAGACCAGCACGTTGCTCGCCGCGTTGCGGGTCACGGGGCTGACCGCACCGGGGGTCTTCGACGGCGCGATCGATGGCGAGAGCTTCCGCGCCTACATCGAACAGATCCTGGTGCCGACCCTGCAGCCCGGCGACATCGTCATTGCCGACAATCTCGGGGCCCACAAGGTCGCCGGCATCCAACGCGCCATCCAGGCCGCCGGGGCCACCCTCTGGTACTTGCCACCCTACAGCCCGGACCTCAATCCCATCGAGCTCTGCTTCGCGAAGCTCAAGGCCCTCGTTCGCACCGCTCGCTGTCGCAGCACCGAGACGCTCTGGCCGTTCCTCGGCGAGTGCTTGGCGCACTTCAGCCCTGACGAATGCCGCAACTATGTTCGGCACTGCGGGTACGCGGCCGCCACACGGTCATGAAAAGCGCTTTAGCAGCCCGTGGTTAAAGGTCGCCTTCTGACGCGCCAACAGGTAGCAGCTCGAAACGATGATTCGGCGTAAAAACGGACGCCTGATCGTCGGATGGCGTGTGGTGGTCGCGCCAGCGGCGCTCCACGCGCGTCCACAGCGCGATGACGAGCGCCACAATCGTCGCCAGGTGGCCCTGCAGGCTCCGCGGCGTGCCGACGCCGACGAGCGACCGCATCAAGAGGCCCAGATTGAAGCCGCCGATATGGACGAGTAAACGTTTCAGGATGTTGGTGTGCCCTCGCAGATGCGTGCGCCGCATCCCACCGGTTTCAGAGAGATGCGCATTCGGTCGTTCGAGATACTCACTCCGTCGACGCGACAAGGCCAACCCACGCACGCCCCGGATGCGTCGACGATTCGCGTACACCGCGTCGCGCGCCGCCGCCTGGTGCGTCCAGTTGCGCCGGCCGCGATCGGGCTCCGCGATATAGGTCCGCAGGTCGAGTGTCGCGAGATCCACCAGCGTCTGATTACTGTGGTATCCCTTGTCGGCCACGACCTCGTCGATGATCGCCGTGTGCCCGTCGGTCGCCACCGCCACGGCTTCGAGCTCTTCGGCCGTCGTGGTGACCGTCTCCGCGATCGTCGTCGTATCGCCCTGATCGGCGCCCTGCACCGTCACGCCCACGATCGCCCCAGTCTCCAGGTCGACGGCGTGCTCAGCCTTGTGGGCTAGATGCGTACGCCCGTCCTTCATTTTCGTGATCCGCGCATCAGGGTCGTGTGGATGCCGCCAGTCGGTATTGCAGCCCTTCTTCGGGCGCTTGCGATCAAGGCGCGCTAAGTCCGCCCGTGTCGGCGTCTCGATGCCCGAGGCCTGTGCGAGCCGCGTCAAGAACTCCTGATACGTCTCGCCGGAGTCGCGGCGCACGATGCTCCGCAAGGCGGCATTGGCTTCGAGGGTCGTGGCATCGATCCCGATCGTCTTGCCCTTCACGCGATCGGCCGTCGCCAGCACCTGCAGGATCCACGTGAAGACCGCCCGGTGCGTCTCGAGGTCGATCAGCCGCCGCGTCCGGGAGATCGTCGAGTGCTCGGGTGTCGCCTCATCGAGGCCCAACCCGAGAAAGCCGCGCAGCGCCAGCGAGTCGGCAGTCCGCCAGGCGATCCCACGCTCCGAATCGATGCCCTCGAAGTACCCGATCAAGAGCAGCCGGAAATAGGTCCCCGGCAGCAGACTGGGACGGCCGACCGTCGCGGCGTAGAACGGGGCGCACTGCGCCTCGACGCACGCGTCGAACGCGTGCGTGTCCAGGACCTGATTTAGCCGCTGACAGAACGGATGCCCGCCCGTAACCGGCAACGCGTTCGTCGCGATCCACAATCCGGGTGTCCGTGCCCGGTCCTTAGGGCTTGTCAGACAATTACTGACTTTTGTGTTCTCGGAGCAGCGGGATGGATCGTGTAGTTCCAGTCGCCGTGAAAGCGATGCCGCTCGAGGCGTACCGTCGCCAGCTGCGCATCGGTGACGGTGAGGCCACCCGGGTATGGGCCGCGGTCGAGTTCCGACCGAACGCGGAGTCCGGACCGACTGTGCGTCGAGCCAATGAGGCTCACGATCGTGGCCAAGTCGACGAGTGGGGTGCCGCGCCAATTCATCGCGATGTGCGAGAACACCCGATGCTCGATCTTGTTCCACTTGCTCGTACCCGGCGGAAAGTGACAGACCGTGATCACCAAGCCCGTCCGATTGGCCAGACGCGGCAGTTCCCACTTCCACAACCGGAGGCGCGCCCCGTTGCTCCCGCCTGCATCCGCCGTGATCAACAGCGGCTGGGCTTGTCGATACGCCGGGCGACCCATGTGCTGCCACCAACGCTGGATCGACCGTACCGCGAAGCTCGCGGTGTCGTGATCGATCCCGACACGCACCCAGCCTTCGTTGCGATGCAGATCGTAGATGCCATACGGAATGGCCTTCCCGCCCGTGGTGGCGGTGGCCGGGATCACGAAGTCGTGGACCTGTACCCGCTGCGGCGTCTTCGCCGGGCGCCAGGTGCGGCCCGCGTTCTTGAACGCGCCGACCAGCTCCTTCTTCTTGGTGTCCACCGAAATCGTCGGCTGCTGTTGCCGTTGCGCGCGTCGCACGCGCCGGGCGATGTACCGAAACTGCGCGTCCCGATCGACATGCTGGCGGCCCTCACGAGTCTTGGCGTTGCCCTGCAGGCTGTAGCCCAGTCCGTGCAACAACTCGGCGACCACCGTGTGGCTGACGCGGTGGCCCAGACCGTCGAGCGCCACCGCCAACGTCCGTGCGCTCTGGCACGTCCACCGCAGCGGCGAGTCGGGATCGCCGGGGGCGGTCGGCTCAACCAACGCATCCAAATCGCGCAGCAGCGTCGCGTCGAGATCGATCGCGCGCTTGCGGCCGCCGCCCGCCCTTCGCGTCCGCCCGCCCGCGAGCGGCTCGTCCGCCGTCAATTCACGCAAACCGCGCTGGATGGTCGATGTCGCGATACCCGTGGCTCGGGCGACCAGCGCCGTGCCGCCATAACCGATCGCCTGGGCCTCAGTCGCCGCCCACACCCGGCGCGATCGCTCCGTGAGCACGGGCGCCAGCGCTGCATGCTTTGCCCGCAGGGTGGCCACCTCCACGGGCGCAGCGTACTACTCGCCGATCAACAGTATAAGCAGTTATTTCCTTACAGGCTCTTACGTCGACTCATGGCCATGCGGGAGTGTAGTACGCGGGATCAGTCGTGTCGATCCCTTTCGGCCCTTTAACCACAGGCTGCTAGGGCTAGTTCAAAATGTCAGTGATCTTTCCCTTACGAGTCAGATCCCGACCGGCGAGCCCGGGATGATCCGGGGGATACCAATGCGCGGCGAATGTCCAATTGTGATCTGTATCCGAGATTACTTTCTTATAGATATCTTCGAGAGCCGCGTCGGACGAAAGAGAGTCCATGACGGGGACTGTGTATTCCCATACGACTTCGCCACCAGGAGTCACCTGGAAAATGTGGCCGTGTCTACCTACCATCACAAGCGTATTCCCGTTCGGAAGGCGCTGAACGCTTGAGATGTGAGCACTAAAAAAGCTATTGGGCTCGACAGAAGTGAAACTCCACACTCTTTGCTTCCCGCCGTCATCCAAGGCGTATGTCCCGTTCGGATACGTTCCGGCATACGGATTGATTTCGATAACTTCCGACCGATGAGCGCCAGCCCGGCGTGCACCGTTATTGAAGACGAGGAAATTTCCGACGCCCGGTAGTCCTTCCTTGATCCATTGGATGTCATGATGGAAGTGCAGTTGCTGGTCACCCTCTGAGCTTCGATTCCCGTCGGCTTCGTAAGTCGGACCGTCGCCGGAGTCATACACGTTGGGATTGCCCCATCGGTACAGGATGTCGCCAGCAGGGCCCGCCGCTCGCGCTTTGCTCGCCTCGAAATTGTTCGGGACGAACGTGTTCCCATGGTCTATTACATAGAATTCACTCATCGATGAGTTGCTGACCACGATCTGATCCAATGTCTGGTTGTAATCCAATGCATTCTGGTGGATGAAATCCCCCCTAAGGCGCGCACCCCAGTTGAGGTCGATCTTCTCGGGATGCTCGCTGATGACGCCGTAATTGGGCCAGCTTCGATTCGTATCCTGAATCACGTGGTCCAAGCTCCACCATTCCCACACCACATTGCCATTCATATCCATTTCGACGACCCCATCCGGAGCTGCGCTCCATTCTCTTGATGGATCCGCACCCGCCGCGATGGCTTGCTGCTGAGTCATAGGAATTTGAGAGGTGAAGATGATGGTCCAGTCGTTCAGCGTGTTGTTCCAAATGCGTTTGAAATTGTGATGGTAGACGTATCCTTCACGCTGGTCGATGAATTCGCTGACCACATTCCCATCCCAGTCGAGCTCCTGTAGAAGACTGCCGGGCTTGGCATCGCTCCCCGTCATGAGTCCCTGTACGATCGTCCCCTTCTCAGTAAGGCGAGCGGTCTTCTCGACAAAATACGACTTGCCTCGATATGCCGGCGTGACCGTCTGCCACTTGTGAACAACGTAACCTTCCATGTCGATCAGGTACGTGAACTCATGGTCGTCGAGCTCCGGACGAGTCGAGAACATCACGTATCCATTCGCGGACTTTTCCCGGTCGTAGTAAATTAGCTCGGTAGGGCCGTGAAAGGCCTCATGGGCGAAGGCGACACAAGCCGCCATCGTCACGATCGCAGCAACTGAAATGCGTAATATCCTCATAAGATGCTCCCTAGCTTCGCACGGGCTCCATTCAACTATATCTAATCCCGATACACGCTGCTTCGGGTTCTTCTGCAGACACCGCTTAACTTCAAGGTTACGTCATGGCTTTGTTCGGAGTCACATGACGGTGTTGACTGCGCTGCGTTTTCCTAGGCGCCGAGCACGAATGGGGCTGTCCGCGGTCAGGACCGGCCTGGAGGTTATGAAACCGGTTCTACAAATTCCAGTCCACCGCGCCGCGGCCGACGAGCGCGCCTTCCCGAAGCGCGCGGTGCACCTCCTCGATCTTCTCCGGCGGTACCACCTGCGAGACGACTGGATGAATCTTGCCTGACGCCACCAGGTCGGCAGATTCCACCAGCTCACCTCGGGAGGCGTAGCGTGACCCGAGGATGCTGATTTCGCGCAGTACGAGATCGCGCGGGCTCACGGCGACATCGACGTCGCGGAACGTCGTGAGAACGGCGAGCCGGCCGCCCAGCGCGAGCGCTTTCGCGGCCCACGCCAGGCTCGCGCGGCTGCCCAGCAGGTCGATCATCACGTCCGCCTGATCCTCGCCCCACACCGACGCCAGGTCGATGGCGTCGAACGACTCTGACAGGACCGGCGTACCGCCCATGCGCCGGATCGCGTCGAACTTGTGCTCGCCCGCTTCAAGACCGGCGACCCGGCCGCCGAAGAGCGCCGCCATCTCGACCATGTGAATGCCGACGCCGCCGCCGGCGCCGATGACGGCGACGCGGTCGCCGGCTTGAACGGCCGCGCGGGTCCGGCAGACGTGCAGCGACGTGGCGATCGCGTCCGGGATCGCCGTGGCCTCGGCGGCCGGCACCGATTCAGGAAGCGGAACGGCATTGCGCGCCGGCAGGACCGCGTAGGGCGCATAGCCGCCGTCGCAATGCACGCCGACCCAGCCCGCCAGGTTCCGGCAGCGTGAATCGTGCCCCGACCGGCAGGCCTCGCAGTCCCCGCAGACCAGGTAGAAGTACGCCATCACGCGCTGGCCGACCGGCGGCGACGAGACGCCGGCACCGGACGCCTCGACGCGCCCGACGATCTCGTGGCCAGGGACGCGCGGCAGGCGCGCAGCGTCGTCGGCCAGGTCGCCCCGGATGCAGTTGAGAACCGTCAGTCCGATCCCGCAGGCCTCGACACGGATCAGCACCTCGCCCGGCTGTGGCGCGGCCACCTCGAACGATTCCCACCGCAGCGGGCCGCCCCACTTGTGGATGCGATAGCCGGTGACTCTCATGCCGCGGGCCGTGACGGGCCGTTCAATCCAAGAAGCGTCACCGCGTTGGCGCCGGTGACCGCGTCCAGCGCGCGCGGGTCGAGCCCGGCGGCTGAGAAGTAGTCGTTGAAGTGAATGTCGGCCATGTCGAAGGGCAGATCCGTGCCCAGCACCAGGCGATCGACGCCGACCAGGTCGATGAGGAACTTGAGCGGTGTGCCGGCGTGCGTGATGGTGTCGTACCAGAAGCGTCGCAGATAGCTCGACGGAGGAGACGCGATGGCGGCGCTGGTTTCAGACCGGACGCGGAACCCGTGATCGAGCCGGCCGATCTGGTACGGCATGAACCCGCCGCCATGCACGAGGACGACCTTGAGCGCGGGGTGGCGATCGAGCCAGCCCGACAGGATGAGTCGGCTGGCTGCGATGCAGGTCTCCAGCGGGTTGCCGGTCAGATTCGTCATGTAGAAGTCGACGAGGTCCGGCCGCGTCCCCACGTAGTACGGGTGGAGGATGACCGGCACGTCCAGCTCCGCGGCCGCCGCGAAGAACGGATCGAAGCGGGGATCGTCCAGCGGCACTTGCTCGACGGTCGTGCCGATCTCGGCGCCGCGAAGGCCGAGGTCGCCGACCGCCCGGCGCAGTTCTGCGGCCGCCGCCTCGGGTTGCTGGAGCGGGACCACGGCCACGCCGTGCAGCCGGTCCGACTGGGCGACCAGCGTCGCCAGCGAATCGTTCGCTAGGCGGCAGAAGTCTCCCGCCACGTTCGCGTCGAGCCAGTAGAAGAACATCGTCGGCGTGAGCGAGAGCACCGAGGACGCGATGCCGAGCCGATCCATCTCGCGCAGTTTGGCCTCGACGTCGAAGAACTCTGGCGACAGGGGATACCCGTAGCCCTGGGGATGCACCAGCCACTCCACGCCGTCTCGTCGCTGCACGACGATCTGGTCGAGCGCGCGCCCGGCCCGTGCATCCGCGATCAGTTCCGGCGGAATGAAGTGCGTGTGAATATCGATCGTCATGACCCGGCGGGGCGCTCCGTCACCGCGTGCCCGCTGGCGGTCCGGCACCGGCCCTGATGAACTGCGCCGCCTTGAGCAGCAGCGTGCGGTTGACGCCGTCCGAGTGGATGAAGCAGGCCGCGTCCCGGACCAGCTTCTCGAAGCCGCCGTCGCGCATGTAGCCGTAGCCGCCGTGCAGTTCGAGCGCCTTGGTGACCACCTTCCAGGACGCCTCCGATGCGAACACTTTCGGCAGCGCTCCGAGCGTCGGATCCCATCCGGTCTCCTTATGGTCGGCCTTCCAGGCCGCCTGGTGGATGTAGGCGCGGGCAGCCTCGATGAGCATGTGCATCTCGGCCAACTGCGCCGCGACGATATCGTGTTCGATGAGACGTCGCCCCCCTTGCACCCGCTCCCGTGTCCATGCGAGCGATCGCTCGTAGGCGGCCACCGCCACGCCGAGCACGCTCGCGGCAGCGTAGGCGTTGCTCGCCGGAAAGAATTGGGAGATGACGTCGAATCCGCGGTCGACCGTGCCAAGGACGTCCTCGTCCGGCACGAAGCAATCGTGAAAGATCAGTTCGGCATTGTTGGCGAGGCGTTCGCCCATCTTGTCTTCCACGTGACCGGTCGTGAACCCTGGCGCACCGCGCTCGATCAGAAAGCAGGTACTACCTTCGTTCAGCCCCTTGTCGGGGTTGGTTTGCGCGAACAGCAGGTAGAACCGCGCGCGGTTGCCGTTCGAGATGAACCGCTTCCTGCCGTTGATGAGCCACCCTGCGCCTTTTCGCGTCGCGCTGGTGACGAAGCCGGCGGGGCGGTAGGGGATGATGTAGTCGGATGAGGTCTGCGGCTCGGTCATCCCGATGGCGAGCAGGCACCGCGGGTCGTCGCGCACCATGGGGAGAAACCGCGCGCGCTGCTCTTCGGTGGCCGCGCCCTGCAATGCCTGAATGAGCTTGAGCGTCTGCGCGAAGACGACGGACACGCCCATGTCGCCTCTGGCAAGCTCTTCCACCACCATCGCGGTGGTGACGCAATCGGCCCCGGCGCCACCGTACTCCGGCATCAGGGTGAGGGTGCGCAGGCCACACGCGCTGCCTTTGTCGACGATGTCCCAGGAGAAAGCGTCCTCGGGACTGGTCTGCCGGTCCAGGTCAGCGGCCACGGGTACCACGGCGTCGGCCACGAAGGTCCGCGCAATCGCGACCGCCGCGCCGGCGGCCTGAACGCGATGCTGCTGGTCGTCGAAATCCGACAAGTCAGTTCTCCAGGATGATCTTCATTCGTCCGTCGGCGTCGCTTTCGAGCATGCCGAGCGCCTGCGCCAGTTCGGTCACCGGCAGGACCTGCGTGACGAGCGGCGACAGCCTGACGCGGCCGCTGGCCACAAGGTCGATCGACTCGGGAAAGTCCTCGCCCATCGCCGCGCGGGCGCTCACCACCGTAGGTTCCTTGTAGTAGAGCTGGTAGAACGGCAGTGCCCCCTCGGTCGCCGTATAGATGCCGAAGAGGACGACGGTGCCGCCGGGGCGCACCATCGCGATGGCGTCGGCGATCGACTTGACCATGCCGGTTGATTCGATCACTACGTCGGCGCCGCGGCCGTCGGTCGCACCCTTGACCGCGCCGATCGCGTCCTCGCCGGTCGGCACGGTCAGGTCGGCGCCCAGCCGATCCGCCACGCCGCGTTTCCACGCGCTGCGCGTCACGCCGACGACCGGAGTGGCGCCGCGTGCCTTCGCGAGCTGCACGTGCAGTTGTCCCGACACGCCCAAGCCGATCACCGCCACCGACTGGCCGGCCGCCACGCGTGCCCGCCGCTGTGCATGCACGACGGTCGTCAGTACCTGGATCAGCGGAGCGGTCGCGCTGTCGAGCGACGAGGGAAGCGGATAGACGTGGCCGCGCGGAGCGACGACGTAGTCCGCGAATCCACCGTTGACCTCACGGCCAATGACGCCGCCGTTGGGGCAGAGATTCGTCCGGCCCGCCCGGCAATCGACGCAGGTTCCGCAGTAGAGCACCGGGTCGACGAGGACCCGATCGCCCGCGCGAATCCGTGTCCCGTCCGCGCCGCCGATGACCTCGCCGGCCATCTCGTGACCCATGATGATGGGGTAGGGCGCCGGCATGGCTCCCGAATAAATCTTCAGGTCGGTTCCGCAGATACCGCTGTGCGTCATCCGGACGAGCACGTCACCGGCGCCGGGGTCCGGCCGTGCGACGTCGGCCAGGGCGAGATCGAAGGGCTTTCGGAGGACTACCGCTCTCATGCGGCTCCAGACAGCGGCTCGGCGCGACGCATCCCACAGACTATAGTCCGCCGGTCGATCTAGTACCTCGCCGCAGTGGATCTGACCGGTTCACGCGGCGGCTTTGGCCCGACCAGCGGGTTGCGGATACACACGGCCGAGCTTTTCGCGAGCACGGTCGACTGTAAACATCCAGTGGATGCGCGCCTTCTCGTCATTGCGCCGTTGCTCCCATGCCGCGATCTCCTTGATGAGGATCGCCTTGGCAGGGATCCGACGATCGAGGCACTGCTTGACCATCACGCCGATTTCGATCTCGACCATGTTGAGCCAGCTGGCGTGTTTCGGCGTGAAGTGAAACTCGAGCCGACGGAGAATCCGTCGTGCCTCGGCGGGATCGAAGGCGTGGTAGAGCGCTGCCGCTGAATGTGCCGAAAGATTGTCGAGCACCACACGGATCCGTTCGGCCTCCGGGTAGTGCTCATCGACGAGATCGCGCATGCACTCTGCGAAGTCGACGCACGTGCGTTGGTCGGTGACCTTGGCATGTCGCCAGGGGCGATTCACGTCTACGAACATGAAGACATTCGCCGTGCCGTTGCGCACGTACTCGTAGTCGACTCGTCTGGGCTTCCCGGGCTTGGCCCGAATCGGGACACGCGCTTCGCCGATCAGTTGCCGGGGTGTTTCATCGAAGCCGACGACCGGTCGCCGCGGATCCGGCGGCTCGGCGTAGAGATCGAGGACGTCTTCCATTCGCGCCACGTACTCGGCGTTGACCGTCGGAATGCACCACATCTTCTCCTGCCACGGCTTCAGCGCCATCTCGGCAAGCCGGCGACCCACCGTGTCGCCCGACAGGGCCTCGTGCGAGGTGAGTCGCACCATCTCGCGGGCCAGGAGATCCAGTGTCCATCGCGCACGCCCGGAGGGTGGATGTGAGCAAGCGACCGCGACCAGGAGGGCTTCATCGCTGGCGCCGAGCTTGCGCGGCGCGCCGGGACGGGGCACTTCGCGGAGCGCTCGGTCCAGTCCTTCCTCGACGAAGCGTTGCTTGGTCCGGTACACGGTCGACGTGCCGACACCAACGTTGAGCGCGATCATCTCGTCGGTGGATGTGGCGTCCGCGGCGAGGAGAATCTGCGCCCGCTTGATCTTGCGAACCGCCCCCTGGCCGCCGCTCACAAGCGCCTGAAGCTGTTGCTGTTCATCGTAGGTCAGCGTGATGCGATAGCGTATGTGCATGGACATCTTGGATCACCTTCCCGATCCCGTGTCCAGCCGTTCATCACCGAGATTCACCCAGAAGCAGGGCCAGTACCTAGCCTTCCTCTACACGTACACGCTCCTTCACCGAACGCCACCGGCCGAAGCGGACTTCCAACGGTTCTTTCAGGTCACGCCCCCGGCCGTCCACCACATGATCGTCGAGCTTGAGCGGCGCGGTCTGATCAGTCGGGTTCCACGCCAACCCCGGACGATCAAGCTGTTGTTGTCGGCAGAGGAACTACCCTCGTTGCAACCGATCAAAACCACTGCGGCAAGGTACTAGAAGACCGGCCGGTAAAAGGTCAGGAGCCGCCCGGCGGTCATCACGCCGATCCAGCAGCAGAGGGACACGCCGCCGACAACACGGGCGAACAGCGGCGCGTGCTCGCCAGGGCCGACGGATCGGACCCGCTTGAACATGGTGAGGTAGAAGGCGGCGACGTTGACGCCCGCAACGAGAAAGAAGGCCACCTTCACCTGGAACGCATCGTTCATGAAGTATTGATCCGGCGCTCCCGCCAGAAAGCAGAACCCGGTGGCGGCATTGATGACGAAGCCGGCGACGCCGATCGGTATCAGCCGGTGGAGGGCAGCCATCGGCACGCGCCGGGCGAATCCAAGCAGCCGCAGATCGAAGAATCCGACTGTGCCGAGCAGCAGCGACAACCCGATGAAGTGAATCGATTCGCACAGGGGCCACGCCCACGGAACGTTGCGCATCGTCCACGAGATCTGCGTGGCCTCGAGCCACAGGTACGCCGCGCGAAATGTCTGGTGGTCGAAGAACGGGAAGTCCATCGGCTCGCTACCGGGCCTCGTTCGCCATCAGATACGTGTAGGTGTACGCGAGCAGACGGCCGGTCGTGACCGCGGCGAACCAGCAGAGAAGCGCCGCCGCCGCGAGCATCCTGACCGTGTTCGGGGTGCGCGGTCCGCCAAACGTGGGACGGCTCAGTATCTGCGCGCGAACCCATCGGGCATGCACCAGCGCGACCGCGATGAGGGCGAGTTTCACGTAGAACAGCGGATTGGTCAGCGCCTTGGTGGGGTAGGCGACCAGGAGCAGCACGCCGGAGGCGGCGTTGACCCAGAAGCCAAGCCACATCACCTGGAAGAAGGGCAGCATCGCCGTGAGCGGCACGCCGCGGGCCACGCCGAGCATTCGGGCGTTGACCGCGACGTTGGCGCCGACGAGAAACGCCAGTCCGACGGTGTGCAGAATCAGGATGTTTGGGAAGGCCCAGATGGAATCTTCGCGTATCCACAGGCTCAGCCCTGTGTGCTCGATCCAGTCGAAGTACTCGTGCACCGAGGCACAGCTTACCGCTAACTGTCGCATTCTGGCAGGGTCCCGTCAGACGCCCCTGTCGAGCCATAACTAGGTGTTACCGAGCGGTGCATCGTCGCGCCGTAACTTGGGTTACCGGAATCTGTGTTGAGAACAAGGCGTGTGGGCGCTGTGGGAAGCCGCGTTTTGTGCGGGTTTCCAACGCCCTGGTGGGCGCGTTTTTCGCGTCCACAGGTCGGGCAGCGTCCCCGCGCGGATTTTTCGCCGGCGCCGCAGGACTGACCCGCTGGTTGGCGAGGCGGTAGACGCCGGCCAGCCCTTGGTCGATCCGCTGCGCCAGGATGAACGGATCGAGACGCGCGCGGAGCTGTCTCAGCGCCCGGACCTGCGCCGGGGCGGCTTCGGCACACGCCTCCACGCGCTCGAGCGGCGTCCGCGGCGCGTCATAGCGGCGACGGAGGCGGGCGCCGACGCGGCGCTTCTCGACCAGCTTCACCGAGGGGAGAAACAGGTTCTGCAGCAGGCGCAGCTCCTCGTAGAGCCCATTGATCGCGGTGAGCGCCGGCGCCGAGTCATACCGCACGTAGCCCAGCAGCTTCCGCACGTGCGTCCAATTCTTCTGCTCGATGTGCGCGTTATCGTCCTTCTTGTACGGGCGCCCGCGAGTGAATTGGATGTCATGGTGCGTGCAATAGCGGCGGAGATGGTGATTGATGAACTCGGAGCCGTTGTCCGAATCGATCCCGCGCAACCGAAAGGGCATGGCTTGGCGCAAGTACTCCAAGCCTTCCTGGACGTGGTGCTGACTCTTGCCCATCACCGCCCGCGTTTCCACCCAGGTCGTGAGGATATCGGTCACATTCAGTGAATAAATGAAGTCGCCGGCAGCGCGATCGCCCGAATGCGCCACGAGATCGATCTCGGTAAAGCCCGGCTCCTGCACGTCCCAGCGGTCCGTCTTCAGCGGAATCTGATGCTTGAGGAACGTCCCAGGCTTCGTCCGGCCGTACTGCCGCGTCCGCAGCTCGCTCTTGAAGGCCCGCAGGCACCGATCCATCTGCCGCGGGCTCATCGACCGGAGCTTCTCGACAACCTCGCGGGGGATCCGCCACCGCCGACATGCCCACGGCAGCCACGTGGGCAGCAAGGCCTGCAGCCGCAGAGACCACGGGTATCCGGCGGCCTCCCAGATTCGCCGCAACGTGCCCACGACCACCGGTCCATAGCGGACCGGCGGGCCCCCGCGGCGTCGTCGCCGCGGTCGCTCCGGCCGACGCAGCGACCGAATCACCGCCTTGCGGTGATAGCCCGTCACCTCACACACCTCATCCAACAGCTGGCCCTTCGTCGGCCGCGCCGCGTGCGCGTAGCGTTCCCGCATCCGTCCCAGATACTCGCGAATTGCTTGTGGTCCCACTCGGATTCTCCCCATCGCCATCCTCCCTGATGGGTAACCCGAGTTGTGGCGCGACGATAGGACGCCCGGTAACACTTAGCATGGCGCGATACGACGCCTTGACTCTCTGGGGCCTGGCCGGAAGAATAACCGTACCCGTTACGCGTCGGCCGGGCGGCGCCTGGACGCGGCGCGGAGCGTTGGCGTGGGGCGGCGATCGCCCTGACTGGCGCGGCGCTCTCATCGTGGGCGCAGGATAGCGAGGACTATGCGGACCGTGCATTGGCTGTTCGTGGTGAGCGTGGCGCTGTTTGTCAGCGGCATCGGCTTCGTGATCGCCGGGGGACGCACGGTGCAGGTGGCTGCTCCGGTCGAGGAGGCGCTGGTCATGACGCCCGTTGCCAGCGTCCGGCAGATCTGCGCCGGGATCGTGGGGCCCGCCGCCACGGTGGTGTACAACGCCGTCGGAACCATCATCAGCGTCGACGGCATCACGGAGATTGCTCCTCAGAACGACGAGGAGTGGGCCGTGGTGGCCAACAGCGCAGCGGCGCTCATCGAGTCGGGCAATCTTTTCTTGCTCGGCGACCGTGTCGTGGACAACGGGGACTGGGTCACGATGACGCGGGCGCTCATCGAGAGCGCGACCGTGGCGCTCACCGCGGCCGAGGCGCAGGATACCGAAGGCATCCTGGGCGCAGCGGAAGGAATCAACGCCTCATGTGACAACTGTCATGAAAGATATCAGCGGCAGTAAGCGGGCGGTGCTGCTGATGGCGCTCCTGGTGGCGCTGCCGATCTGTTCGATCGGGCTCGAAGCCCACGGTGTGTCGGGCAAGGACGCGGTGTTTCTACAGGGATTGGACGGCCGGGCCATCGGCGCGTTGATGTATCTGGGCGCGAAACACATGGTCACCGGCTACGACCACCTGCTGTTTCTCGTCGGCGTGATCTTCTTTCTGTACAGGACGAGAGATGTCGTCCAGTACGTCAGCTTGTTCACCATCGGGCACAGCCTGACGCTGCTCGTCGGCGTGCTGGGAGGCGTGCACGCCAACTCCTATCTCATCGACGCGATCATCGGGTTTTCCGTCGTGTACAAGGCGTTCGAGAACATGGACGGGTTCAAGCGTTTTTTCGGGTTTCAGCCGGATACACGGCTGGCGGTGCTCGTCTTCGGCCTGTTCCACGGGTTCGGTCTGGCGACGAAACTGCAGGAGTTCGCGCTCTCGCCAAACGGTCTCGTCGCGAACATCCTGAGCTTCAACGTCGGGGTGGAGATCGGACAGGGCCTGGCGCTGATGGGTATCCTCATCGCGCTGAGCTACTGGCGCACGCGCAGCGGTTTTCTGCGCCACGCGTTTGCGACCAATGCCGTCGTCATGGCGTGCGGGTTCCTCCTCATCGGTTTTCAACTCTCGGGGTATTTCCTCCCCTTGGTGGGATGACGCCATGACAGAAGACGAACAGGTCGTTGAGGTACGGCAGCGCATTGCCGTCGCCGGCGGAGCCGCGCTGCTGGTCGCGGGGCTCGTGCTCGTGATGTTCATCCTGCCGGCGGAGTACGGCGTGGACCCGCTCGGCACGGGCGCGCGCTTCGGACTCGTGGAGCTTGGTCTGACGGGGCAGCAGGTGGCGGCGCTCGAGGCCGCGGCGGCGGCGGAGAATGGCGCCGGTCAGGCGGCCATCATCGTTGGCCAGGATCGTGTGTTCACGGAGGAAACGGTCGATTTCGCCGTGGCCGCCGGTGAGGGAATGGAATACAAGTACCGGCTCGAGGAGGGGGAAGCCCTGCTGTACTCCTGGACGGCGACCGGGCCCGTGAATTACGAGTTGCACGCGGAGCCCGACGGGGCGCCTCGTGGTTACGCACAGACGTACGAGTTGCGGCCGGCAACCAGCGAGGCGTCGGGCACGCTGACGGCGCCGTTTTCCGGCATTCACGGATGGTTCTGGGAGAATCTGGGCGATGAGGAGATCACCGTGACGCTCACGACCGCCGGTTTCTACAACCTCGCGCACGAATTCCGCACCGGGGTTCCCGTCACGAACAAGAACTTTTAGAGGCGGCTTGACGACGTCCAGGCGGCCCCATCCGCGGCCTCCCGTAGCGAGGTCATGAACCGCCTGTAGCATGCGCTCCGGCTTGACTGGCCGGTTCGTCTCACGAACAATGAAGAGTGTGATCCGGACGCTGACCGCGGTCTGGCTGTCGGTGGCCATCCCTCTGGGAGCGCTCAGTGCTCCGCTCGTGCACGCGCACCTGGACGAACTCGATACGGACCACCATCGCGCGCATGAAATACATGCGCACGTCACGGGCCACGCCTCGCTACCCACGACGCTCCCCACGACGACCGCTGGCCCGCGCCTCGACGATCATGACGCCGAGCGAGCGGTGTCGCTGCAGCTGTTCGTCGCCGTGGCCCAGGCCTCGTTCGATGTGCCGGCCGCGGTCGTCGCATCCTCGCAGCTCGCCACGCCCGCCGAGGCGCCCGCCCGCCACTCGCTTCGCATCGTCCACGGTCACGACCCGCCGTTTATCAGCTCGCTCGGATCCCGCGCCCCGCCCGCCTTTCCGTCCTGATCTGACGGCTCACCCGTCGTCCGCCTTTTTCTTTTTTCGATTCGAGGTCTTATGCGCGTGCTTGTCGTGTGCGCCCTGCTCGCCGCCGCTCTGCTACCGGCCGGCGCCGGGGCTCAAACCTTGTCCCTGACGGAATCGCAGGCGCTGGCTCGGCTCTCGACCGAGAGCCCGCGCGTCCAGTCTGTCCGCGCGGCCGTGGAGATCGCGCGCGCCGACGTCTTGGCCGTCGGCCGCCTGCCCAACCCCCGCGTCATTTTCAATCGCGAAGCGGTGGCCGGCGTAACGGAACATATGCTGATGGTGTCGCAGGTCCTCCCCGTGACGGGACGCCGGCGACTCGACGTGAGCGCCGCGTCCGCGCGCGTCGATGCGGCGACCAGCCGTGCCGACGACGAGATCCGGCGCCTTCGCGCCGACCTCAGGCTGTCGTTCACGGATCTTTGGGCGGCCCAGACGAGAGAGCGTGAACTCACCCGCAGCTGGGATCGCCTGCGCGACTTGGCCGAGGTGCTGGGTCGTCGGGAAGCGGCCGGCGAGGCGGCCGGATTCGACCGGCTCCGGGCCGACCGCGAGGCGATCGACGTCGAAGCCGACCGCGCGGCCGCGGCCACCGAGCGGGCGCGAGCCCAGGCGATGCTCGTGAGCTTCTTCCCGACTGCGCCGGATGGGGACGTCGAAGCGGTGACGACTGAGCAGCCGCCCACGATGTTGCCGTCGCTGGAGAACCTGGTCGCCCGGGCCGAGGCCTCGCGGCCGAATCTCCTGGGTCTTCGGCATGAGCTCGAGGCCGCCACGCTGGCCGAACGCGCGGCCGGCCGGCGGGCCATTCCCGAGCCGGAGGTGTTCGCAGGCACGAAATCCTCCAATGCCGGCACTGGCGACATCGGGACCGTCGTCAGCGTGCATGTCAGCGTGCCGCTTTTCGACCGCGCCCGACCTGAGCGCGCCGCGGCCCAGGCGCGCGCGTTGCAGGTCCGTGCCGACACGGAAACGGCTCGGCTGACCCTGCGCGCGCAGATCGCCGGATGGCGTACCGCTCTGGTTGCACGTCGCGACAGCGCGGATCGCTACCGAACGGCGGTGACGGCGAACGCCGAGCAGATCGAGCGGATCGCGCTGGTGAGTTATGAGGCCGGGGAGCGCGGCATACTTGAGCTACTGGATGCCTATCGGATCGGCGCATCGGCGCGTGTGCGCCAGGCGACGCTCGACGCCGCCGTGCGGGAAGCGGAAATTGAGCTTGAATTCGTGAGCGGATGGGAGATTCCATGAATCGCATCACCACAACCGGGATGGGCCTGGTCATCGCGCTGGCGATGGCCGCCTGCGGCGGCGAAGTCGTGCAGCCCGAAGCCGAGGTGCCGACGCTCGACGTCACGGCCTGGACGGACACGACGGAGCTGTTCATGGAGTATCCACCGCTCGTGGCCGGGCAGGAGGCGCTCTTCGCCGTGCACCTCACGCGCTTGAGCGACTTTTCGGCGATGACCACCGGGCGGCCGCGGCTCGAGTTCACGCCGGAGTCTGGAGGGCCGCCAGCCCTGTTGCAGGGGGAGGAGGCGTCGCGGCCGGGCGTGTTCCGGGTGCTTGCTGCCCTACCGACGGATGGCCGCTACCGGTGGCAACTGGTCATCGAAGCGCCGGACCTGATGGACCGTCATGACCTTGGCACCGTGACGGTGTTTCCGGATCAGGCTGCGGCCGTTGCCGACGCGGAACGCCTGGTCGAAGACGACCCGAGCGCCATCTCGTACTTGAAGGAGCCGCAGTGGACCATCGGGTTCGCCACGGCGATCGTGCAGGAAGCCGAACTGCGCCGGGGCGTTCGCGTCCCCGCGGTCATCGAGCCGTTGACTGGTGGCGAGGCGATCGTTGGCGCCCCGGCTGGCGGGCGATTCATGGCCGGGACCCTACTGGCCGTCGGCGACAGCGTCACTCCGGGACAGGAGCTGGGCCGCATCCAGCCTCGTCTGGGCGAGGCCGGCGCCGACCGCGCCACGCTCGTCGCCGCGGAGGCCGAGGCGCAGGCGTCGGTCGACGCCACGGCGTCCGACCTTGCGCGCGCCGAACGGTTGCTCGCCGAACGGGCAGTGCCCGCGCGGCGTGTCGAGGAAGCCCAGCGTGCCTTCAAGGTCGCGGAGGCGCGTCTCGTGGCGGCGCGGGCGCGTCTCGCACAGCGCGACGAGACCTTGACGACGGGCGGAGGGTCCGCGTCGGGCAACTCATTCGTCCTACGGGCCCCTATCGCCGGCCGGCTCGCCGCCGTCTTTGCCGCGCTCGGGGCGTCGTACGACGAAGGCGCGCCGCTCTTCCGGATCGTCCGCACCGACCGTGTCGAGCTGCAGGCGCACGTGCCGGCCTCCGACGCGCCGCTGCAAGGTGAGGTCACCGAAATCGCGCTCGAGATACCGGGCCGGCCCGATCCGCTCGTCGTGGAGGCGGATCACATGCACGACGCAGGCGTGATCGACCCGGCAACGAGAGCGCTGCCGGTGCAGTTCGACGTGGACAACCGGGCGGGCCAGCTCCTGATCGGCCAGACGGCCGTGGCCATCCTCTACATGGGCGCGCGCGAGCGGATGCCGGCCGTGCCGAAGGATGCCGTGCTGACCCAGGCGGGGCTTCCCTATGTGTTCGTCCAGACGGGCGGTGAGAGTTTCTCTCGGCGCTTCATCGAGGTCGGCGTGCGGGATGGCGACCTGGTAGGGGTGCGCGCCGGCGTGCAGACGGGCGAACGCGTCGTCACCCGCGGCGCCTACGACGTTCAGCTTGCCTCGGCGGCCGGCGGGTTGCCGGCGGAAGGGCACGTGCACTGAGATGAAACGCCTGATTCAATGGTCGATCGACCATCACGGGATCGTGATCGCCCTGTCGGTCCTGCTGCTCGCCGCGGGGATCTGGACGGCCCGCGACATGCCGGTCGACGTGTTTCCCGACCTGACGGCGCCCACGGTGACGATCCTCGCGGAAGGCCACGGGATGGCCCCCGAGGAGATGGAATCGCTGGTGGTCTTTCCGATCGAGAGCGCGATCAACGGCGTCTCGGGCGTACGCCGGGTCCGCTCGGCGAGCGCCGTGGGCATCGGCGTCGTCTGGGTGGAATTCGACTGGGGCGTTGATATCTACATCGCGCGCCAGCTTGTGGCGGAGAAGCTGGCGCTCGTGGCCGGCGCGCTGCCGCCGCAGGTTGAACGGCCGGTCCTGGCGCCGATCTCGTCGATCATGGGCGAGATTCTCTTCTTCGCGCTTTCGTCCGAGAGCGTCGATCCGCTCACCCTGCGGACCGTGGCGGACACACTCGTCCGCCGGAGGCTGCTCGCCGTGCCGGGTGTCTCGCAGGTGACGCCGATCGGCGGGGCGGAGCGGCAGTTTCAGGTGGTGGCGCACCCCGAAGCACTGCGGGCGAACAACGTGTCGCTCACCGAGCTCCTCGACGCGGCTCGCGGCGCCAGCGAGAACGCGTCGGCGGGCATCTACACCGAGGGCCCTCAGGAATACGTGCTCCAGGTCATAGGTCGCACGCGCGCCGTTGACGAGATCGGCGACAGCGTCGTGGCGATGCGCGGCACGCGGTCAGTGCTGATTCGCGATGTCGCGGACGTGCGGGAAGGCCCGGCGCTCAAGCGTGGGGAGGGGTCGCGCAACGGCGCGCCCGCGGTCATCGTCGGCGTGCAGAAGCAGCCTGGCGCGAACACGATTGACGTGACGGCGCTGCTCGACCGCGAACTCGACGTGCTGCAGGGGGAGCTGCCGCCGGGGATCACGATCGATCGAATGATATTCCGGCAGGCCGACTTCATCCAGGTCGCCGTCAATAACGTGATCACCGCACTGCGCGACGGCGCCTTTCTCGTTATCGCGATTGTGCTCATCTTCCTGGCCAACGCACGCGCGGGGGCCATCACCATCATGGCGATCCCTCTCTCGCTGGCCGCGGCGATCCTCGTGCTGCGCGGCTTCGACGTGACGATCAACACGATGACGCTTGGTGGGCTGGCCATCTCCATCGGGGCGCTCGTCGACGACGCGATTATCGATGTGGAGAATGTGGTGCGCCGGCTTCGGGAGAATGCGCTGCTGCCGCCGCCGGAGCGCCTGGCGGCCGCGGTGGTCGTGCGCGATGCGACGCTCGAGATCCGCACATCGATTGTCTTCGCCACCGTCATCATCGTCCTGGTGTTCCTGCCGATTTTCGGGTTGTCCGGCGTGGAGGGCCGCCTGCTGACGCCGCTGGCGTACGCGTACATCGTGGCGCTCCTGGCGTCGCTGGGCGTGGCGATCGTCGTCACGCCGGCGCTCTGTTTTGCGTTCCTGCCTGGTGCCGCCACGGTTGTGCGAGGCCACGAGGGGTGGCTGGCCCGCACGCTGAAGGCACGTTTTTCCGTGGTGCTGCCGTACGCCCTCGACCGTCCGGTGGTGGTGACCGCGATATCGCTGGTGCTCCTCGTGGCGGCCGGATCGGCGATGACGCGGTTCGGCACCTCGTTTCTGCCGGAGTTTCAAGAGGGGAGTCTGACGATCACCGCGAACACGCTACCGGGCACCTCACTCGCCAAGTCCGACGAGATCGGCCGGCGGGTGGAGCAGATCCTGCTGGCGCAGCCCGAAGTCGTTGCCACGGCGCGCCGCACGGGGCGCGCCGAACTGGACGAGCACGTGCAGGGCGTCGAGGGGGCCGAAATCGACGTGGGCTTGCGCGACAGCGACCGTCCGCGCGAGGAGTTTCTGGCGGAACTGCGGCAGAACTTCGCCGGGTTGCCTGGCACGAACGTAGCGATCGGACAGCCGATCTCCCACCGCATCGACCACATGCTGTCCGGCACGCGCGCGAATATCGCCGTCAAGATCGTCGGCGAGGACCTCGTCACCTTGCGGCGCATCGGCGAGCGCGTGCAGGAGGCGATGGGCGGCGTCGCAGGCGTCGCGGATCTGACGCTCGAACCGCAGACGGAGATCCCCTTCGTGCGGTTCGTGCTGGACCGGCCGGCCATCGCGCGGTACGGGTTGCGCGTTCGGGACGTCGCCGAGGCGATCGAGACGAGCTTCGCCGGCACGACGGTCGGACGGATCTTCGATCGCGCGACCGCGTTCGACCTGGTCGTGAAGCTCGATGCCGCCTCTGCCGTCGATTTCGAACGGATTGCCGACCTGCCGGTGGACACGCCGTCGGGTCAGTCGGTGCCGCTTCGCGTGCTGGCCGACGTCCGCCGGGAGATGGGCGCGAACATGATTCTCCGTGAGAACGTGCAGCGCCGGATCGTGGTCTCCTCCAACGTCTCGGGCCGTGATCTCGGAAGCGTCGTGGAGGACATCCAGGCGGCCGTGGCCGCCCAGGTGCCGATGCCGGACGGGTACCGCGTGGAGTATGGCGGCCAGTTCGAGAGCCAGGAGAGCGCCACCGAAACGCTCCTAGTGCTGGGCGCCGCCGCCATTGCCGGCCTGTTCATGATGCTGGTGCTCGCATTCGGGCGCGCCCGCGATGCGCTGCTCGTGATGCTCAACCTGCCACTGGCGCTTATCGGCGGCGTCGCCGGTGTCTTCCTGGCGGGTGGCGTCCTGAGCGTCGCCTCGATTATCGGGTTCATCACGTTGTTCGGCATCGCGACCCGCAACGGCATCATGCTGGTCTCGCACATCCATCACCTGATCCGGGCGGAGGGCGTGACGAACCTTCGTGACGCGGTGGAGCGGGCTGCGCACGAACGGCTCGTGCCGATCCTGATGACCGCCATGGCCTCCGGCCTTGCCTTGATTCCGCTGGCGCTACGCGGCGGCGAGTCTGGAAGCGAAATTCAGACGCCGATGGCGATCGTGATTCTATGCGGGCTGACGACCTCGACGCTGCTGAACATGTTCGTCGTCCCGACGTTGTACTTGAAGTACGGTGGTGTCACGGCACGTCACTCAGGCGAACGAGGGCCGGACTCGTGGCTCGGTAGCCCGCACGGGGTGTGACCGCGATAGAATCGAGGCCCCTGACACACGACCTGACACATACGATTTACAAGGAGGTTCCCCCATGAGTCTTCGACTTGGCGACCTGGCACCCGACTTCGAGGCCGACACTACCCAGGGCCGAATAAAATTTCACGATTGGATCGGCGATTCGTGGGCCGTGCTGTTCTCGCACCCGAAGGACTTCACGCCGGTATGTACGACCGAGCTGGGGTACATGGCCAAGCTTAAGTCCGAGTTCGACAAGCGCAAGACGAAGATTATCGGCTTGAGCGTCGACCCGGTGGACAATCACAAGCGCTGGGCGAACGACATCAAGGAGACCCAGGGCCACGAGCCGAACTACCCGATGATCGGCGACACGGACCTGGCTGTCTCGAAGAAGTACGGGATGCTACCGACCGATCTCGCCGGCGGCTGCGACGGCAGGACGGCCGCCGACAATCAGACGGTGCGCAACGTGTTCGTCATCGGCCCGGACAAGAAGATCAAGCTCATCATCGCGTACCCGATGAGTACAGGGCGCAATTTCGACGAGGTGCTGCGCGTGATCGACTCCATGCAGCTGACGGCCAAGCACAAGGTAGGGACGCCGGTGAACTGGAAGCAGGGCGACGACGTGATTATTCTCCCGTCGGTATCGGATGACGATGCGAAGAAGGTGTATCCGCAGGGATGGAAAACGCTCAAGCCGTATCTTCGCGTCGTGCCGCAGCCCAAGTCGTAAGAATTTTGATCGCGTAACGTTCAACAGGAGGCTGAAGTAATGGCGACAGCGACGGCAACGAAATGGGCCCTTCGCGGACGCGCCCACGAGTACTGCAACTGCGATTTCGGCTGCGGATGCAACTTTGGAGGCTTTCCCAGCTCAAAGGACGGCAGTTACCGGGCGTTCGTCGGGTTCGAGGTCGCCAAAGGATCCGCGGGTGATGTGGACCTCTCGGGCGTGAAATGCGCGGCGGTCCTCGACTGGCCCAAAGCGATCCATCAGGACAACGGCAAGTGCGCCTTCGTGGTCGATCCCGCGACCACCGACGCGCAGGTCGAGATGCTCGCCCAGATCTTCACCGGGAAGCTCGGCGGCATGCCGTGGGAGATCCTTGGCCCGACGTTCGAGGTTGTGGGTCTCGCCAAGGCGAAGATCACGGTCGAGGGCCAGGGGCGGAAGCGCACGTTCCGCGCGGAAGGGGGCGGCGAGGGACGGGGCGACACGTTCAAGAACCCGGTGACCGGTGAAGAGCATCTCGCCAACATCGAACTCCCCACCGGATTCATCTGGAAGAGGGGCGAGTGCGGCGTGGGCACGCACCGCGCCAGCTCGAGCGGTGTGTCCGTGGCCGCGGAGAAGTCGAACTGGATAATGTTCGAGTTCGACTGGTCGAACGCCTAGAACGCTCCTGCGAGTACCCACAGGCCGGCGCCGATCAGCACGGCGCCGGTCACGCGGCCGCTCTGCTCGCCGAACGGGGCGATTTTCTCGACCAGGACGAGCAGGGTGAGTGCCGCGATGACCCAGAGATTCATCACCCCGCCGACGAAGAGCAGGAGCATCAGCGCCCAGCAGCAGCCGAGGCAGTAGACGCCATGGCCCAGTCCCATCCGGAACGCGCCGGTCGTGCCGGCCCGCCAGTGTTGCGTGAGGAACGACAGCGGTGAGCGGCACTCCCGGAGGCAGGTGCCCTTGAGCGGCGTCCACTGGTAGATCCCGGCCGTCAGCAGCAGGGCGGCCCCGGCGCGCGGGCTGGCCAGCTCCATCATCGGCGTCAGGAGCAGCAGTCCGCTCAACACGCGCTGCAGCGCCGTGGCGGCAACGCTGAACAGCAGCCAGACCAGCAGATAGCCGGCGGCCATGACGGCGACGCGCGGCGTCGGCGGCCCTGCGTCGGGTGCGCGGCGCAGCACGCCGTTGTAGAGCAGCAGCACAGGAAAGGCCGACGGCAGCATCATCCCGGCCATCATGACCGCCCACATGGCCCACAGCAGCGAGAGGTAGCGCGCGTCCCACGTGGCGGCCATCATCCAGGCGGACGATCCGGTCATCGGCCCGTACATGTCTCGCGCCATCGGCACAATCCACAGCCAGCAGAGCAGCGTGAGGAGCGCAAGGCCGGCGCTCAGGCGAAACATGCTAATTGACACGAGTTCGCGGAGGGATGAGAATGACCGGTCAAGGGGAGATGTACGCATGAGAAAGAGCCTGATAACGCTCAGTGTGGCTATTGTAGCGATCCTGGCGGTGACGATGCCGGCGCTTGCCCACCATGGCGGCGCGGCGTTCGATCAGACACAGAGGATCAGTTTTTCGGGGACGGTGACCGAGTTGCGGTTCGCCAATCCGCACGTGCTCATCTACTTTGACGTGACCACCGAGGAGGGCGTCACGGAGCAGTGGTCAGGCTGGCTCACGGCGCCCAACAAGCTCGCCAGGGGGGGGTGGACCAAGCGCACGCTGAATCCCGGCGATCAGATCACGGTTACCGGGACACCTCACAAGGGAGGAAGTCACATCCTGCAACTCCGGATGGTCGTGGGGCCGGACGGCAACGAGCTCCCGCTCCGCGAGCTGTACTGATGCAGATGAGGCTGCAGATGCGGCGGAGCGCGACGACGTTCGCGTGGGCTGTAGCGTTCGCTGCGGTGTGCGTAATCGCGGCGCCGAGGGCTCAACCGGCCACGCAAGGCGATCAGGGGGGTGGCGCGGCCCAGGCCGCCGCGGCGTCGCGTCCGGCGCCGGCGCGCGACCTGACCGGCGTGTGGATGAAGCGCACGCCTCCAGGCGTCGAGTCGTTCAACGGGGCCACCTGGACCCCGGGGGTGCCCCCCCCGCTCACGGCGTTGGGGTTGGAGCAGCTCAAAGGGAACAGGTCCAATAATACGGGCGACTACACGCTCGACGAGACGAACGACCCGGTACTCATCAAGTGCTATCCGCCGGGCGTGCCGCGTGTCTACTTCCATCCGTATCCGTTCGAGTTCATCCAGACTCCCAAGGCGGTGCTACAGGTCTTCGAATACGACCACCTCCTGCGCCGGATGTGGACCGACGGGCGCGAGCTTCCGGCGGACCCGGATCTCATCTGGATGGGACACTCGGTCGGCCGGTGGGTCACCGACACCACGTTCGAAGTCGTCACCATCGGCTTCAACGACAAGACCTGGATGGACCGGGCGGGCACGCCGCACAGCGACCAGTTCAAGATCACGGAGCGCTTTCGGCGTGTCGCCTTCGATCGGCTCGAGGTCGACTTCATCATGGAAGACGCCATGACGCTGGCGAGACCCTGGACCGCCACCGGCTATTTTGAGTTGCAGCCGGACTGGGAACTCGGAGAGATCTCATGCTCGGGCGATTACCTCGAGTGGCCTGGAGCCTAACGCAGCCAGGGTTGCGGCGGTAAGGGGCCGCGTCGGCGCGGGCTGACGCGGCCACCCACACCGCGGTCTCCTTAAACTCCGCCAGCAGAGAACGTGATGCAGCGACGCGGTCAGTTTCGCGTGTCGGTGGCGAAGGACGACCTCGTCTTTTCCTCGGCACATTTCATCACGTTTACCGGCCACCGCTGTGAGGGGCTGCACGGCCACAACTACCGTGCGCGCGTGACAATCGAAGGCGAACTCGACGAAGAAGCCGGGTGGGTGATCGACTTTGTCGAGGTCAAGCGCATCATGCGCGGCTTGTGCGGAGAGGTCGACCACCTGGTGCTGTTGCCGCTCGAGAGCAGCAGGATTGGAGTGGTCGAGGACGGGGAGACCGTGCGCGTGGCGGTCGACGGCCAGCCGCGATACGTCTTCCCGCGTCCTGATTGTGCGCTTCTACCCGTCCCGAATACGACGGTGGAGATGCTGGCGCGACTCCTTGCCGATCGGCTGCGCGCGGAACTCGACACGGCCGGCGCGCCGGGGCTGACCGCCGTGGAGATGGAAGTCGAGGAGACCTTCGGGCAATCCGCCGTCTATCGGTTGACGTTGAAATAGGTGCCCAGTGCCTGACCCCGAGACCACGTACACCTCCGCGCAGATCGATGAACAGTTGCGGCAGCTGCCGGGGTGGTACTACGAGGGCGGGTCCATTCAGCGTGTCTACGAGACCGACGGCTGGCCGACGACGCTGATGCTGGTTGGCGCGATCGGCTTCTGCGCGGAGGCGGCGGATCATCATCCGGACCTGACCGTGTCATGCCGCCGGGTCACCGTCGCCCTGTCGACGCACAGCGCCAAAGGGATCACCGACAAGGATTTCGAGCTGGCCCGGAGGTTTGACGACGTGGCGCTGTGGCGGCCGGCGCTCGGTGCCGCTCTCAAAGGGACGCCGGAGAAGTTCGTCCGCGGCCGCTCACGCCACTCGTAGCGCCGGTATTGCGTTCGCCGGTCGCGGCTAAAGCGCTTTTCAAATAGGCCTTGTACTACCTGGGGCGGTCGTGGTACTTCTGCGCGCACCGATGCAGGAGGCCCGATGCGTGCCTATTCGATGGATCTGCGAGAGCGGGCGCTCCTCGACAGCGATGCCGGGATGACGGCGGCCGAGGTGGCGGCGAAGTACCGCGTGAGCGGGTCGTGGGTGCGGCTACTGAAACAGCGGCGGCGCGACACGGGCGAGGTGGCGCCTCGCGTCCAGCGACATGGACGGCGCTGCATGCTTGAGCCGCACCTACACACCTTGGCCGCGCTGATTGCGGCGCACCCGGATCGCACGCTGGCTGAGCTGAAGGACGCCCTCGCCACGCCCGCGAGTGTGCCGACGGTCTGGCGCGCCGTGCGGGCCCTCGGCCTGACCGTTAAAAAACACGGTCCGCCCGTCCGAACACGATCGGCCTGACGTCGCGGCCGCGCGGGTCGCGTGGCACGCGGCGGCGCCGACCTGGGATGTCGCCCACCTCGTGTTTCTGGACGAAACCGGCAGCACCACCAATCTGCTTCGGCGGTACGGCCGGGCACCGCGCGGCGCGCGCGTCCACGACCACGCCCCCTGCGGGCGCTGGCAGACCAGCACGTTTCTCGCCGCGTTGCGGGTCACGGGGCTGACCGCACCGGGGGTCTTCGACGGCGCGATCGATGGCGAGAGCTTCCGCGCCTACATCGAACAGATCCTGGTGCCGACCCTGCAGCCCGGCGACATCGTCATTGCCGACAATCTCGGGGCCCACAAGGTCGCCGGCATCCAACGCGCCATCCAGGCCGCCGGGGCCACCCTCTGGTACTTGCCACCCTACAGCCCGGACCTCAATCCCATCGAGCTCTGCTTCGCGAAGCTCAAGGCCCTCGTTCGCACCGCTCGCTGTCGCAGCACCGAGACGCTCTGGCCGTTCCTCGGCGAGTGCTTGGCGCACTTCAGCCCTGACGAATGCCGCAACTATGTTCGGCACTGCGGGTACGCGGCCGCCACACGGTCATGAAAAGCGCTTTAGTATTCAGGCCGTATCTCCGCCATAATCCCCCGTCGGCTGGTTTCGTTCTTGCCGGGCCCACCCCGGACCGGCATATGGACCAGCTTTGCGGAGGTTTTGCAATGAAGCGATACATGAACAGCTGCCTGGTCTTTCTCTTGGCACTGCTCGTCTCGGCGCCCGTGTTCGCCCAGGCCAGGGCCGCGGCGTACGCGACCGCGCCGGATATTCCGTTTGAATCGGTCCCGAACTTCCTGAAGATGCCGGAGGGCCTATACCTGGGCGAGGGCATAGGTGTTGCGGTCAATTCCCAGCGGCATGTGTTCGTCTACACCCGGAGAGACGACACCCGGTTGCTCGAGTTCGATCAGGACGGAAACTTCGTCAAGGAATGGGGCGTCGGCCTCTACGGGTTCGAGTTCGCGCACAAGGTGCGCGTCGACCGGGAGGACAATGTCTGGGCCGTCGACGAGGGGTCGAACATGGTCATCAAGTTCAACCCCGAGGGACGGGTCGTCATGGTGTTGGGTCGCCGACCAGAGGCGATCGAAGGCGCCGTCGCGACGGTGCCGCGCGCTGCTGTGCCTCCGCCCCAGCGATACACGTTCGGCCGGCCGACCGACGTTGCGTGGGATCCTGAGGGCAACGTCTTCGTTTCCGACGGGTACATCAACCATCGGGTCGTGAAATACGACAAGAACGGCAGGTATATCCGGGAGGTGGGGAGCCAGCTCAGAGGGACCGAACCCTATCAGTTCAACACGCCGCACACGATTGCCGTCGACGCGGTTGGCAACGTGTACGTGGGTGACCGCAACAACGGACGCATTCAGGTCTTCGACAACGACCTCGTGCTGCGCGCCATTTACGATAACGTCGGCAGGCCGTGGGAGATCTGCATCACTCCGGGCCCACACCAGTACCTGTATTCGTCGTACTCGAATCCTGACTCGAATCCCGCCGCGTCGTGGGCGACCACCGGCGAAATCTACAAGATGGAACTCGACGGAACCGTCATCGGCAAGTTCGGGGTAGCCGGCAAGGCCCTCGGCGAGTTCCAGACGGTGCACGGCATTGACTGCCGGTTTCCCGACGAACTCGTCGTGTCAGAGATCGCCGCCTGGCGCGTGCAGAAGATCCTGCTGCAGCCGCTGCCGACCACGGACTCGAGTCAGTAAGGGGAGGGCCCAATGAGACTGTTTCTTCCAGCCGCATTGATTGCGGCAGTGCTCGCGTTCAGCGGGACGCTCTCCGCGCAGTTGAACTTTCCGGAGATTCCGTTCGACGCCGAGGAGCCGCTGACGTTTCCGGAGAATATCCACCTGGGTGAAGCCGCCGGCGTGGCGACGAATTCCAATGGCGATATTTTCGTCTACACCCGGACCGGGACGCCGGTGATCACGATTGCGGGGTCCCGGAACGTCTCGCACGGGGGCTCGCGGCTCTTCAAGTTCGATTCCAACGGCAACTTCGTGCGCGAGATCGGCCAGGGGGTGTACGGCTTCCTCCAGGCGCAGCAGGTTCGCGTCGACGCCGAAGACAACATCTGGGTCGTCGATCAGATGTCTACCCAGGTGATCAAGTTCGACCCGGACGGGCGGATTCAGATGGTGCTCAGCCGCAAGCCGGAGTCCATGCGCGTCGCGGAGAATCCGCTGTGGCCGCGACCGGACACGTACGGGCTCGTTCCGCCGCCGATGCCGGATGAGGAGGATCTGGGCGACGGCGTGGGCCAGGAGGGCGAGCGCTTCATTCGTCCCACCGACGTCGCGTGGGACTCGCAGGGCAACATCTACGTGGCGGACGGCTACGGCAACGCACGCGTGGCCAAATTTGACCGGAACGGCAAGTGGATCAGGAACTGGGGCAGTCGCGGTACCGAACCGGGCGAGTTCAACGTCCTGCACGGGATCGCGGTCGATGCCGCGGATAACGTCTACGTCGCCGACAGGGACAACAAGCGGATCCAGGTGTTCGACGCCAATGGCACGTTCAAGACGCAGTTCCGCAACGTCGGGTCGCCCTGGGCGATCTGCGTGACCCCGGGACCGGAGCAGTTCCTGTACGTGTCGAACTCGAATCCGCCCTACAACCTTGACTACGACGGCGAGATCATCAAGATGACGCTCGACGGGCGGATCGTCGGCAAGTTCGGGCGCGCGGGCAAGATGCTCGGCGAGTTTGGCACCGTCAATGCGATTGACTGCCGCAACGAAAACGAGCTCTACGTCGGCGAACTTCTGAACTGGCGCGTGCAGAAGTTGACGCTCCGTCCGGCGGCGTAGTCGGCGTTTTGTCTGGCGATTGAAATTGGGAGCCTCGGAACGCGCGTGCGTGGCGCGCGTGATTCCGGGTGAGGTAGACCCCGAGTGAGAACTTCGCGGAGGCAGGTTATGAGTAAACGTGTGTTGGCGATGTCGGCGGTCTGTGTGGGTCTGCTGGCGATTCTCGCGGCGGGCTGTGCCGGCGGCGGTGTGCAGGGGCAGGCGGGCGAAGAAGGGATGCTGCCCGGTGAAGGATTCGCGGCCATCCCGGGGCTGAAGGGCGGCCAGGACATCTTCGGGCCGTACGACGTGGTCGAGAACTGGCCGAAGCCGATGTCGGAAAGCCTTCCGGACCATGAGAGCTGGACCTATTCGGTGACGATGGATGTCTTTGCCGAGAGTCCGGACCGGGTGCTCGTGGCGTCGAAGGGGGAGACACCGCTCCTCAATCGCAGGGACCTGGAGTCGGTCCGGCTGCCGCAGGTTGGGCCGGGCCTCGTGTTTCCCGTCTTCCGGCTGCCGCTGCGGCAGGCCGGCGGCGTCGTCCCGAACGGCGACAGGCGTGACCAGCCTGGCCGCGGCGAAGAAGGCGTGGACTGGCGATTCGAGCACAGCATCTTCGCCTTGGATCGCGAGGGCAACATCACCGAGACGTTCGAGCAGTGGGACGACATCTGGGTGCGGCCGCATGACATCGAGATCAGCCCCTACGATCCGGAAAAGCACGTCTGGATCGTCGACGCGGAGGGGCACTCGGTCCGCAAGTTCACCAACGACCTGAGTGAGCTGGTGCTGACGCTCGGCACGCCGGGCGAGCCGGGTGAAGACGACACGCACCTACGCCGGCCGACCTTCCTCGTTTTCATGGATGCGAACACGATGTACCTGGCCGACGGATACGACAACCAGCGCGTCATCAAGTACGACATGGACGGCAACATCCTGGGGCAGTGGGGCGAGACGGGCGAGCGGGGCGGCGAAACGCGGCCGGGCTACATGTACAACGTGCACGGCATCGGCGTCGATCCCACGACCCGGGAGGTGTTTGTCAACGACCGTCAGAACGGCCGGGTGCAGGTCTTCGACGAGGATGGCACCTACCTGAGAGAGTGGACGTTCGGCCCGCGGCCGCCGATGGACATTCACAGCTTCATCGTCACCAGCGACCAGAAGCTGTGGGCTGCCGACCAGGGCACGCACAAGATCCTGGGCTACGACCTCCAGGGGAACTTCCTGTACTCCTGGGGCAGCTGGGGCGAGTATCCCGGCGGCTTCTGGGGCGTGCACGGGCTCTCCACCGACACGGAGGGCAGTTTCTACACGGCCTCTGTGAACAACGGCCGGGTCCAGAAGTTCGTGCCGCGCGAAGGCGCCAACCCCGAGTTCGCGGTCGGCAGGCCGTGGCCCGCCGTCTGGTAGGGGCGTTGGTGCATGAATCCTTGTGGCCTGAAGGGACCAGAGCCGGATATTGCTCGATTTTGAGCGAGGGAATGGAGCCGACGACTACGCTGAGGGGATGAAGTCGAGAGTGCATCCCAGGTACAAGGCGAAGTATCACGTCAGCAACTGGGCCTCCTACGATTGTGCGCTGGTCAACGTTTGACAGTGCCCTGAACACTATGGTCTGAACGTAAAGGAAGTCGTGACCAGAATCTGTCTGGGACGACCGGGGTCGGCCGTTTCTGCGAATGACGTGCTACCACCCCAGTAGTACTCTTCATCGAAGAGGTTGGTCCCCGAGACCGTAAACCGAGCCGGTCCAACCTGCCAGGATACCGCCGCACCGACGAGCGTGTAAGGAGCGAATAGAAAATCATTACGGATATCGACAAATACGTCGCTCACATGCTTGACGTCGAGAGTCAAGTCCACGACCGGAGTTGGCGAGTACAGGACACCCCAATTCGCAAGGTACTCTGGGGACATGTTGAGGCGGTTGCCCGTCAAGTCGGTTACACTGCCTGTCTGCTCGATCACGAAGTCACCGAACGTGTTCCGATAGAATGCAGCATTCGCCCACACCGTCACTTCATCGGTCGCTGCCAGGGTTGCGCCCAGCTCAAGGCCCTTGTGCTTATGCGTACCGGCGTTCGCGTCTCTGAAGAAGGCGCCCTCGCGAATCGAGATGACGATGCCATCGCGATCCATCCAGAAGAACCCGCCTTCCAAGGCGAGGCGGTCATTCAGGACGCTGGCCTTGAGGCCGAATTCGAAATTGTGAATGTCTTCGGGATCTAATTGTTCCTCATCGGGAGTGACCGACAACCCACTGGGAACTCGGGGCGGGCGAAACGCTTCGGAATACGCGCCGTAGACGTTCACGGACGGTCCCATTCCATCGGCTCCCAGCACCTTGAACGTCGCGCTGGCCTTGGGACTGAAGGCCTGGAAGGTTTCGTTGATTTCTGGTCGTCCCGCCTCCAACGTCCGGATATTGTCCAGCGCTAGATGGTCGTAGCGGCCGCCGCCCGAAAAGATGAATCTCCCGGGCTCCACGGTGTACTGAACAAACAGCCCGTGGCTTCCCAGATCATAGTCCCGTCCTCCGAACTCAAAGAACTGCCACTGATCCCGCCCAGGAATCACCGGATCGGCGTAGTTGATCGGAAACCCGAAGGTATCGGGATCAGAGAAGATAAAGTTCCCGATGACGAAGCCGCTCGTCTCTTCATACGACCAGCCCGCGATCAAATTGTTCGGGATCTCCCCCAGATCGGGTGTGATATTGAATCGTAACTCCTGGTAAAAGATCTTCTCGTCGGCCTGCTGGTCAAACCCATACAGCGTCAGGTTCTGAGACGCCACGTCGAAAGGTGCTCCGACAAAGCCTAGGTCGTCGATGAACTTGTACTGGATCTTCCGATAGCCAAAGAGTTCGGTCACGCTCACCCGATCACTCAACTGCCGTATGTAGTTAAACGTGGCTCGCGTTTCCTCCTGATGGTAGGAGTTTGGGAGGTTCAGGTTGGAGAGCCGGGTGAAGTCGGGATCCACATCGTGCAGTAATCGAAGCTCGCCGCTTCCGGGATCGGCAACGATCGGCTCATTGCTCGGGAGACTGTTGTCCGACGTCACCCGGTTGAAAGTGACGCTCCCAAACGACCGCTCGTCCGGTATAAAGGTGAGCTTGGTGAAATGCGAATTCTCTTCCGTCGCGAAGTCGACATCATTCTTGTAGTAACCGTGGTCACGATTGCCCGACGTCGAGAGGTAGTAGCCTCCCCAGTCTGAGATCGGACCTGAGGCCGTCGCCACGCCCTTGGCCGTCCCGAAACTCCCTCCCACGAGATCCACCGAAAACTCAGGGGTCGGTGTGGGATTGGCTGTGAGCACGTTGATCGATCCTCCGATCGCCGTTCGGCCGTAGAGGGCTGAGTTCGGGCCTCTGATGATCTCGATGCTACTGGCGTCGTGGATCGGCAGGTTGATCACCCGCGCGCTATTCCGTGAATCCGTCTGGGGAATACCATCGATGAGCAAGAGCGTGGCTTCGTTCTCATTGCCGGATCGGGGCATCCCTCGCATAAGGACGGATTCAAACGGCCCCAACTGTCCGCTGATCGCCAGACCGGGCACATTCTCCAGTGCATTTGTCAACTCCAAGTCACCCCGCCGGTCCATCGACTCGCGGTCCAGGAGCGTCACGGGAACCGCAAGATCGCCCACGCTGGTCGCGACCTTGGTTGCGGTGACCTGGACACGTTCGAGCAAATTTGGTGTCCGCACGAGCTCGACCGTAAACTCTGTCGGCGCTCCTGCTGCGACCGGGGTCCCGGGAGCCCGTACCGGTAGAAAACCGGCCGCTTCGATAAGAATGACCACCGTACCGGCCGGCACTCCCGTCAGTTGAAAGCGCCCCACGACGTTTGCCGTGGCGCTGATGCTGGTTCCTTCAACGGTAATGACAGCACCCGGCACAGCCTCGCCGGTCTCACTATCGACGACGCTGCCGTCAATCGTCGCGGTTTGGGCAGCTACCTCTATCCCACCTACACCACCGAGAACCAACGCAAAGGCCAAGAGCCAGCCAAAAACAGATCTAAAGCTCACCACTTAGGCTCCTTCTACTATCAGACTGTGCTCAGGCCAGAGGCCTTTTGGAAGTCTGCTTCAATGAAATTGTTTCTGAGAATGAAAGTCGGTAGCAACTTAAGATTGCCTGAATTCTTCGTCAGAATCGGTCGCCCAACGCCGACGGGACCGCCAAGATCGGCGAAGGGTGAAGAAGATCGGACGGCGACGGTGGAAGCTCCTCCCGGTACGGGGATTCGATCCGGGTCATATCAGAGCAGCTTGCTTGCCAGCTGACCTCCTCTCGTGGAGTCACAATTCTGAAGAATCCCTGAAGTTGTCGTCAGAGTGTCGGCGTCGTTTTCTGACAATGAGTTCAGGGATTATTCAGTTTGTCGGCGAGTGCGCGTGTCGTACCCTATAAGTGAAATTCGTGCGTCGAGACGCAGCTGGGCTGCAGTCTCGAGCGCGCTCACGACGTCCCCCCGTCTTCAGTAGCACTTCGGTTTAGAGTCCGGCGGTGACTGTACTGCGTTCCGCGACCAGCCGCTTGGCGTACTGGGCGGGCGTGAGCCCGCCCAGTCCCTTCTTCGGCCGCTCCTCGTTGTACTCGCGTCGCCAGGCCTCGACGAGGACCTGGGTATGGACCAGACTCGTGAACCAGTGCTCGTTGAGGCACTCGTCGCGGAACCGGCCGTTGAACGATTCGATATAGGCGTTCTGATTCGGCTTGCCCGGCTCGATCAGGCGCAACGTGACGCCGTGCGTATGGGCCCATGTCAGCATGGCGCGCCCGCAGAACTCCTTCCCGTTGTCGGTGCGCAAGATACGCGGCAGGCCGCGCTTGAGCGCGAGTTGATCGAGCACGCGGGTGACCGGCAGCCCACCGAACGCGCGGGCCGGCACGATGGCCACCGCTTCGGTGGTCGCGTCATCGACGACGGTCAGGCACTTCACCACCCGTCCCTCGGCCGTGCGGTCGAAGACGAAGTCGGCAGACCAGACCTCGTTCGGCGCCTGGGGGCGTACCAGGGGCTGGCGGTCCGCCACCGGGATCTTCTTGCGTCGCCGCCGACGTACCTGCAGCCTAGCCTCGGTATACAGGCGCTCCACCCGCTTGTGGTTGACCCGTGTTCCCGCCTGCCGCAGCTTGAGGTAGATCATCCCGGCACCGTAGCGACGGTGCCGGTGCGCTAAGGTCACGATGCGGGCTCGCAACGCCGCGTTAGTATCCGGCGCCGGGGTGTATCGCAGCGACGAGGCACTCATGTGCACCAGCGCGAGCGCGCGCCGCTCGCTCACCCCCTGCGCGGTCATATCCCGCACCAGCACCCGTCGGGCTGGGGCGGTCACCACTTTTTTCGCAACGCATCGCGCGTCACCTCGTTGTCCAGCACGGACTCGGCCAGCAGCTTCTTCAGCCGCGTATTCTCGGCAATCAGCTCCTTCAGGCGTTTCGCGTCCGAGACGGTCATCCCGCCGAACTTATTCCGCCAGAGGTAGTAACTGGCCTCCGAGAACCCGTGCCGGCGGCACAGGTCCTTCACCGGCAGGCCCGCTTCGGACTCCCGCAGGAACCCGATGATCTGCGCCTCGCTGAATCGTTGCTTCACGTCCGATCTCCCTTCTCGTGAGCTCGGACTCTAAACCCGGGTGCTACTCAATTCGGGGGGGACGTCGCTCATGCTCGCATTCGATCAGTGAGGAGTCATACGGATGCCGTCCGTGTTTCGTGCGGTTTGCGTGGTGGGCACTGGCGTCTCAACGATGTCTGTCCCTGCGCCCATCTGTTCGACAAGTTCTATCTGGCGAGCGTGCGTGGCGCCCCGATTCCGCTCCGGGGCCGTTTCGGCGCGCCACGCATCGTGGAGCTGACGCTCAACACGCGCTTTTAATAGGTTCGGCCGGGTCGGCCACTCGGACCTGGCCTACGTGCGACGATGAACATCCGGAAGCTGCTCAACTGGAAGGCGCTCTTCATCTACACCCATCGGTGGATGGGGATCGTCTTCGGCATCATCTTCGTCGTCTGGTTTATCTCAGGCGTGGCGATGATGTATGTCGGGATGCCGCACCTGTCGCAAAAGGAACGCCTCGGGCACCTGCGGCCCTTGGACCTGTCGACGGTCACCGTCAGTCCGGCGCAGGCCGCGCGCGCGGTCGACCTCTCCCCCGCCCGCGTGCGGGTGGGGATGTACTACGACGGTCGCCCCATCTACCGGTTCGGCACGACCAAGGTGTATGCCGACACCGGGGAACGTGTCGGCGGAGCCTCACAGGAGCAGGCCATCGAGCTCATTCGCCGCTGGCTCCCTGAGCACGCCACAACCGTTCGGTACGACGGCTACCTCCTCGACTCAGACCAGTGGACGCTGTACAACGAGCAGCGGGCGGCGATGCCGCTGCACCGGATTTCGGTCGGCGATCCTGCGGGCACGAATTACTACGTCTCCGAGAGAACGGGCGAGCCGACAATGAAAACCGACCGTAGGGGAAGGTTCTGGGGATACATCAGCGCCGTCCTGCACTGGACCTACTTCACGTCGCTTCGCCGCAACGGACCACTCTGGCAACAACTTGTCGCGTGGGGCTCGATCGTCGGCGCCGGCATGTGCGTACTCGGCATGGTCGTCGGCTTCGTCCGCCTGGGCGTGACGCGCCGGTATCACGTGCGGGCAGGGCCATCGTATTCACCCTATGCGAGCTGGATGAAGTGGCATCACTACACGGGTCTTATCTTCGGCGTCGTCACGATCACATGGGCATTCAGCGGCGCCATGTCGCTGGGACGCCCCTTTCCCTCGCTTCAAAACCGTCCCGCGACAGAGGCGCAGCGGAACGCTGTTGCCGCCACCCCTCTTGACGTGGAGCTGCTGACACTCGCTCGGATGCGAGCCGCGCTGGCGGCGTTCGCGCCTTCCTTCACGCCCAAGGAGCTCGACGTGCTCCAGTTCCGCGGCCTTCCGTACTTCGTGGCCTCTCGTCCACCGGACCCCTATTCCTACGAGGAAGAGGTGGGCGCCAACGAGGAACGCTCCGAGCCCCGGCGCGCGAGCACCTGATCGTCTCGGCCACTGCGCCCGAGCATGGCCCGTTCCGCCGGTTTGACGACAACAGCATGTGGGCGATCGCGAAAGCCGCGATGCCCAGCGTGCCGATGCAGGACGCCGTGTGGCTGCAGGAGTACGACGCGTACTACTACAACCAGGACGGCAACCGGCCGCTGCCGGTGCTGCGCGTCCGCTATGCCGACGCCGACAGCACGTGGCTCTATTTGGATCCGAGCCTGGGAACGATGATGAAGCAGGATCGGGGCGCCCGGTGGAACCGGTGGCTGTACCACGGCCTGCACAGCCTCGACTTCCCCTTCCTCTACTACGAGCGGCCGCTCTGGGACATTGTCGTCATCGCGTTGAGCATCGGGGGGCTGGCCTTGAGCGCCACCACGCTCGTGCCGGCCTGGCGCCGCCTGCGCCGCCACGCGCGCAGGTTGCCCGGACGGCTACCGCTCGAAGGCGCCCTGCCCGCGGCCCAGCCTCGCCCGACAGGCGTGGTCCAGCCCAACAAGCCATGAGACTGAAGGAGGCTGTTTCATAACCTCGTCGCGGGTGGCCGCGGACGGGGCCGCCCCATTCGCGCCGCAGGCGCCACGCTCGTGACAAGTGCCTTGGGCGCCGAGCACGAATGGGGCTGTCCGCGGTCAGGACCCGCCTGGAGGTTAGAAACGAGTTCTAGAATCGCGAGGCGCGAATCCACGTATCGGCGCGCGCCCAGCTCGGCTGGAAGTCGGCCCGCGCGTCGGTAGATGCCTTCCCCTGTGCCTCGAGCGCCTCGATGAGCCCGAGGAGCGACCATCCATTGTGCGGATGGTCCTCGAGTTCCTCCCGGTAGACGCGCTCGGCGTCGGCGAACCGGTTCGCTTCGAGCAACGCCGCCCCCAACCAGTGACGAGCCGCGAACGGTAGCGGCTCGGGCTCGTCGTAGGTGAGACCGTCCTCGGTCGTCACGGCGCGTTCGAACGAGGTGATGGCCTCGTCGAGACTGCCGCCCGCCCGATGGATTTCCCCTTCCAGAAGGCCGCCGACGGTGCCGAGGAGCTCGGTCGCCGAGTGAAACCGGAAGGTGGCGTCCGCCGATTCGGCGCCCTCCCGCACTCGACTGAGATAGGCCTCGGCGAAGTCGCTCTCCCCGTTTCGCAGACGTGCGTAGCCCTGCGCGAAATCCCACAACCCACCTGTGACGATGTCGTCAGGACGATCGTCCAGGGCCAGGATCTCGTCGAAGCGCCCGAAGCGAAGCAGTGTCAGCGCCTGATAGAAGCCGTTTCCCGTCAGCTTCGCGTAGTCCTTGCCGGCCTGGGTCGCCACGGCCCCTTGGCCATCCATGGAGGCGGCAAACAGCAGCATGTGAAGGTTGTGCTGCGGATAGATGGCAAAGCCTTCGCCGATTGCGGCTTTCTGATCGGAGTGCCACGCCTGGATATTGGCGCGAACCGCATCGCCCCAGCGGCCGATTTCGTTCCAGGTGTGCGACGGCATGTGATTGATGTGACTGGCGCCTGGAATGGCGTTACCGACGAACTCGGCGCAGGCCTCGGCCCGCTCCGGCTCCGTGGTGGACTCGGTGGCGTGAATGTAGAGATGGCAGGCGCCAGGGTGCCGAATATCACGGGCCAGAATACCTTCGAGCACCTGGTGCAATCGCCGGACGCCTGGCGTGTCGAGATCTCGCGTGCCCCGGCGGGGCTCCAGCAGAAACAGCGCTTCCGCGTAGAGGGTTGCCGCATCGAGGTCGTCGGGATACGCCTCGTAGACCCGGCGCATGGACTCGGCATACGCCATGTCCTGCTCCCGCCGACCGTCGGGATCGAACGTCTCCAGGTAGCGCGGCACCATGGCGTCGATGAACGCGCGCTCGCGCTCGCTGGCGAAGCGTGTGGCTAGTTCACGCGCCCGCTGGATGGCCGCATAGGCAAACGGCGCCTCCGCGGGCGTCATGGGTCCGTTCAGATACGAGCCCCACGCCCAGGCCTCCCCCCAATAGCAGATGGCGCAGTTCGGGTCCCGGCGCCATGCCTCGCGAAACGACCGGGCGGCATCCTCCTTCGCGAAGGCGTACATCATCTGAAATCCCTGGTCGAAGTACGCCTGAGCCTGTGGGCTCGAAGAGGAGATCGGACGGGTGAACTCTCCCAGCGCCGCCGGGTACAGAGCAATGGGTTCGTTGAACGTTTCCGGAAGGGAAGCGTCGCCGTTGCTCTGGGCACGCGCCGACGATGGCCCCGTCGCCAAGACGAGCACCAGAAGCCAGCCGAGTCGCGTCAGCCACGTGGCCATAAGGCTAGTAGTGTCCCACAACTCAGGTGTCCTCCACGTCTACGCTCTTCCCAACGTAGCGGTGGACGGCCCACAGCACGGCCGCGCCGCTGACGAGCGACAACCACCATGGAAGTCCGAATCCCGTGGGCACGGTGCCGATCAGCAAACCGACGCCGCCTACCAGCAACGCGTAGGGAAGCTGGGTGCGGACGTGGGCGATGTGATCGGAGCCGCTCGCCATCGACGACAGGATCGTCGTGTCGGAGATCGGGGAGCAATGGTCGCCCCATACGGAACCGGCCAGCACGCACGCCACCGCGGAATAGATGATGGAGTAGTTTTCAGGACTGGCCATGCCGTTGGCCTGCAGCACCGCCCAGGTGAGCGGCAGCACCAGCGGCATGAGAATGCCCATCGTTCCCCAACTCGAGCCGGTGGCGAACGCGATACCCGCCGCAAGCACGAAGACGATCGCCGGCACGAACCCCGGCGTGAGCGTGTCGCCAAGTGCCCCGACGAGGTAGCCGCCGGTGTTCAGAACGTTCGTCACGTCGGAAAGGGCCCAGGCCATGCACAGGATGATCATCCCGAACAGCATGGCCCTGAGACCTCCGTACCACGCGTCAACTGTGTCCGCCAGCGTGAGGATGCCCTGCGAGATCGACAGTACGGCCGCCACCACGACACCCGACAGGGAGGCCCACATCAGCGCCTTGGAGGCATCGGCGCTGCCGATGATGTCGCTCAGGGCGTCGCCGCTGCCGGTGACGTAGAGTCCCGTGAGCACGCCGCCCACGAGCACCAGTACGGGAAGCACGGCGTTGATCGCCCGCTGTGGCCGGCCGTCAACCGGTGCGAGAGGATTCGAGGCGCCCGCCGACTCGTCGACGCGGGCGTCGGAAGACAGTACCTGGCCGGTGGTTCGCGTCCGTGCCTCGGCCTCGTACATCGGCCCGAAGTCGCGCCCGCTGAGCGCCACGATGAACACGAAGGCGATCGCCAGGAGGGGGTAGAAGCTGTACGCAATCGAGTTGAGGAAGACGGCGTACGCCGCTTCGTTATAGCCGTCGGTCAGTGCCACGGCGTCCGCGATGAGACCCACCTCGTAGCCGATCCAGGTCGTCACGAAAGCCACGCAAGCGACCGGCGCCGCGGTGGAGTCGACCAGATACGCGAGCTTCTCGCGCGAGATTCGCAGCCTGTCGGTGACCGGCCGCATGGTGTTGCCGACCACCAGCGTGTTGGCGTAGTCGTCGAAGAACACGACGAGGCCCAGGAAGCCGGTGGCCATCTGGCCCTTCTTCGGGCTGCCTGCCAGCGGCACGATCGTATTCACCACGCCCTGCATGCCGCCGTTCTTGGAGATGATCCCCACCATTCCGCCGATCATGAAGGAGAACAGGATGATCGAAATGCGGCCCTCGTCGGAGACTGCAGTGAGCAGGTACACCTGGAACGCGTCGAACATGCCGGTGAAGGCACCGCTGATGGAGAAGCCGTTGACCGCCACGGCGCCGAACCACAGGCCCAGAAACAGCGCCGGTATCACGTTGCGAATGATCAGCGCACTCAGGATCGCCAGCAAGGGCGGCAGGATCGACACCCATCCCGGGATGGCGCGCGTCGTCGCGTCGGCGACGATGCGTCCGCCCTCGACGAGTTCGAAGTCGACCGGGCCAGACGCCACAACGGTGATGTCGGAAACGAGATAGCTGCCGTCGTCGAACCGCTCGGCGTCGAACGTACGGCCGCCGGCGCGCATTTGCAGCAGGGCCGGCGTGTCCGCGGCTGCCGCCGTGTGAACCGCCACATCGAAAGGTACGTGGGTGAGTACCACCGGCGGCGGGGTGATCTCATATTCCTGTGCCCACGCCGATGTGCTCGCCGCGAAGGAGACGCCGACCAGCAGGAGGCCCACGAACAGGCGTCGCGAAGAGTAGTTCAACATCGGTAATGGCCCCTCAGCCCGGCGCTCCTTGGGTCGCTGGCTCTGGTCGCCAGCTAGAAGCGGAACGTGTAGCTGGCCTTGAAGTTGAGGTCGAGCCGCTCGGACCTGAACGAGTTGTTCTTGTCCCTGTCCTGCAGACGGTGATTCAGGACGATGAGCCACTGCTGACCTGCGATCGGAATCCATTGAAGGCGGGCGTTGATACCGATCACTTCCGAGACGTCGTCGTACTGAATCAGGTTCACCCAGTAGAGGGTCGATGAGAAGTTGACCTCTGTCGTAAGCCTCATGAGGTGTGTGACGAAATCGCCCTGGACCAGGTCGATCGCGTTCCGGTCGTATCTCAACAAGAGGCCGAAGGTTCTGGACTGTCTCCAGCGGAACTGGCCGCCGGTATTCTGTCGGGTGCCGCTAAAGAAGTCTCCCGTTTCATAGGTCAGGCTCCCGGAGAAGGCCCGTTGCCCTCCCGTCTGAGCGCTCAGCACCGTTTCACCGAAGGAATACCTGCCGGGTGGGACGATGACTCGCCGGGACTCGTCCCTGTAAATCGTGAACGGCTCGGTCACCACTTCTCTTGTGGCTCTGTAACGAACGTTGAACCGCTCCCCGGAGTTGCTGCTGATCTCAATCAGTCGACCGAGAATGACATCGGATTGCAAGCCGCCATCCAGAAACCCGATGCGCTGTACGTCGACGCCCGAGAAAACCGACTGCAACACGCTGCCGCCCGTGAAATGTCTGTACCCGGCATCAGCAGTCGCGTCTCGAACGTTCGATCGGCTGACAAATCCGAGTGCCGGATCAAAGTTCGCCTCCAACTCCTTGACGGCGACGCCACCCCGCCAGCCCGAGTTGTTCGGCATGCTGACGCCAAGCCCGAACGCCGAGTTCTCGCCGTCCAGCCCCTCCGTGTCCGATCGCTGAAACCAGGCATCCGCCTCGAGCACGCGGCCTCCTGGCAGGCGCGTGTTCAAGTAGCGGAAGTCGACGCCAATCAAAGAGTTGTCGAGATTCGAGTTCGGGTCGCCCTGGGTCGCGATCATGCCCACGCTGGATTCTTCTAACACGTTCGCCGAAGCGCGCCCCACGAATACGGTGCCGGCACTCGTGGACTCGAACCCGTCCTGCCGGATCGCCAGCGCGCCGAGGTTCCAACGCCCCACGCGGCCGCTGAGCTTGCCGCCAGTCGTGAGGTCGACCGGCGTTCCCGAGGGGCTCAAGCCCAGCCGTCGTGAGAAGAACGCCCGCCCGTTGTTGCGGCTGGAACCCGACGTTGCACCGTTCCCACGGCCACCGATTCTCCCGAACTCGAACAGGTCGGCATCATTGAGGAAGAAGTCGCGCTTCTCGGGAAAGAAGAGGTTGAAGCGTGTGAGATTGACCTGCCGATCGTCCACCTCGGCGGCGGAAAAGTCGGTGTTGAGCGTCAACGACGCGTTGAGCGACGGCGTGAGCCGGTAGAAGACGTCCAGCGACGGCTCAAGGTTCGAATCTGTCGTTGACGGAGAGAAGGCCTCCAGACGGTTGCCGGAGACCGACGGCACGACGTCCAGGCCAAGCCCCTGGTCCATGCCTTCGAATCCGGTTGCGACACCCATGATGCTCGGGTTGTAACTGCGATTCCGAGATACCCAGGCGACTTCCTCGCCCCTGCGGCGTATGCCTCTGCCGAAGTTGAATCCCCACGTATCGATCGTGGGATCGAAGGGCAGCGTCTTGAACGGTATCTCCAACTCTGCCGTCCAGCCGTTGTCGAAGACAGACGCTGCAGTATCCCAGATGACCGTCCACGCACTCTGAAACGAGCTCGGACTCTCGTAGAGCGCGTCGTGTCTCACGCCGTTGAGGTTCGTCTCGAAACGGTAGCCGCCCCGTCGCGTGTTGAAAGGGTCGAGGATTACGACCAGACGATCATCCCTTCCGAGGCCCTGCCCATGTCTTACCGTGGGCGCTGCGATCCGGTCCGGTTCGCTGTCGTACATTCTGGCCCCGACATAGAGAGCATCGTCGTCATAGAGCAGGTACACCTCGGTGACCTCGGAGGGCTCCGTGCCGTCGCCGGGCCGGATCTGGTGAAAATCGGTGATGACATCGGCCTGTTGCCAGACTTCGTCGTCCAGCCTGCCGTCGACGACCGGTGGCGATGCAACCCGCACCACGCGCACGACCTTGGCAGGCGTGTCGCTGGTCGGCTCACCCTGCGCCGAGGCGGCGTCTGGGAGCACCAGGCACGTCAGGCAGAGACACGGCAGAAAGAAGGCAGCTCGCACAAGCATTCAGCGGGGGAGAGAGTATCGAGGCCGGGGGTTCCCTTTCGGCTTCCGTCAGTGACAGATCGTAATACATCGGCCGCCGTCGCTGCACGAAATATCGTCGAGCGCTCCAAAACCGCACGGGCGTGACCGGCAGCCCCTGGAGGAAGACGGTAGCCATGGTAGCGTTTGTGGAGAACGTGATTCCTTCCTGCATCGGGAAACATACGCTCGGGCTGCCGAGGTCGTTCTGATGCGTCCGCTCGAAGACGTGACGGTCGTCGCGATCGAGCAGGCGGTCGCCGTGCCGTTCGCGACCCGTCAACTCGCCGACCTCGGAGCACGCGTGATCAAGATCGAGCGGCCGGGCGTCGGCGACTTCGCTCGAGGGTACGACGACGCCGTCAAGGGCATGTCGAGTCAGTTTGTCTGGCTCAACCGTTCGAAGGAGTCCCTGACGCTGGATCTGAAGCAACCAGAGGCGCGGGAGATCCTGGCTCGTCTCCTGCGCAACGCCGACGTCTTCGCCCAGAACCTGGCGCCAGGGGCGGCCGACCGTCTTGGATTGGGAGCAGAGCTGCTTCGAGCCGCGCATCCGCGTCTGATTGTCTGCGACGTGTCGGGATACGGCTCCACAGGGCCCTACCGGAACAGGAAGGCCTATGACCTGCTCGTACAGGCGGAGTCGGGTCTGTTGTCGATTACCGGTACCGAGTCGGAGAGCGCGAAAGTACCGATCTCGGTGGCGGATATCGCCGCCGGCATGTACGCGTACTCCGGCATCCTGACGGCGTTGTTCATGCGCGAACGGACTGGAGGCGGTACGACGATCGAGGTGTCCATGCTGGAGGCGCTCGGAGAGTGGATGGGGTTCCCCATGCACTACACGGGTGGCGGAGAGCAGTCACTGCCGCGAAGTGGGGCGCGGCACGCCGCGATCGCCCCATATGGTCCGTTTGCCGGTGCCGACGGCGAAGTCGTGTTCTTGGGCGTGCAGAGCGAGCGTGAGTGGAAGACGTTCTGCGACATCGTAATGGGGCGTCCAGCGCTGGCGCTCGACCCTCGGTTCGAGTCGAACACGAAGCGGGTGGCGAATCTGGACGTGTTGTACCAGGAAATCGATGACGTGTTCGGCCGGCTGTCGGCGGACGACATCATTGCCCTCCTCGAGAAGGCTGCGATCGCCTATGCCCGTCTCAACTCCGTGCAGCAGTTCGCGGATCATCCGCAACTCGCGGCGCGCCAGCGCTGGCGCGAGGTGGAGTCACCGGTCGGTCCGCTGCGGGCGATGGTGCCGCCGGCGACGATCGCGGGGGTGATGCCCAGAATGGACGCGATTCCGGCGGTGGGTCAGCAGACTGACGCCATTCTCGGCGAACTGGGTTACTCGTCCGACACGATCGCCCGGTGGCGAGAAGCCGGGCTCGTGTGATGTCCATATCAGACTGACCCCGACCGCTTGCCTGGCGGCGTGGCGGATTGAGCACCGATCGGCCGGTCCTCATGAAAGACGGGCTCCCCGCCCGCCATCCGGTAGCGCAGCAGCCGATATTTCTCAAATACTTCGCGCGTGGTGAGGGCCGCGATGCGCCACCCCAGTCGGCCGTCCAGAAACCCTCCGCGCAACACGAGCGCCCGCACCCACCGAAAGCCGGCATGAAGAAACGGCGCCCACGGCCCTGGCCGCCTGCCCGCGTCGAACGCATCATCGGCCCACTGGCGGGCGTACTTGCTCAGCTTGGCGCGATGATGTTCACGATCCCGGAATGAATAATGCTCCAGGTCCCATCTGAGCGAATGAACGGGACCGTCGACTTCCAGCCGTTCGTGCACTCGCCCGCCGACGAATCGTGCCTGGTCACGAAGGAACAGCCGCACCAGCCGATCCGGATACCAATCCCCATGGCGAATCCACTGGCCCTCGTAAAACGTACAACGCGGCATGCTGAATCCAGTGGTGCCACTCGGCTCATCCCGCTTCAATACACGCACCTCCTCGCGCAAGGCAGGTGAGAGCGCCTCGTCGGCATCAATGCTGAACACCCAATCGTACGAGGCTTCCTGGCGGGCACGGTTCTTCGAGTCCACATGCCGGCCCCGTTCCATCATCACCACGTGCGCGCCAAATTCCCGTGCCACCACCTGCGTGCCATCGGCGCTGCCCGAATCCACCACGACAAACTCATCGGCCACCTCTCGGCAGCTGGCCAGGCACCGCCGCAGGTTTCTTTCCTTGTTCATCGTCACGACGGCAAAGGTAATTTTCACTTAGACCGCTTCGTATTTCGTGGATCGCCACTGCGCCACGAGCACCAGGCCCGCCCAGGCGACCCCCGCGACCATCACCAGCACGCCGAGACGGTGCGCGGCCAAGCCGAGCGTGCGGTCGAGGTGGAGCCATCCCAGGGACTGGAGAATGAATTCCCAATCGTGCCCCTCGACCTCGGCGCCAGTGCGGCCGCCGAGCAACACGAGCTGGAGCGACCGCGCGTCGGCGATATAGGGGGCCAGATCGAGCAGGTTCTCGCCGAACCACCACATGCAGCAGGCGGCACCGAACGGATCGCGCGTCTGGAGAAGCAGTGTGCCGGCGCACACGGCCGGAATCAGCATCTGCATAAGACTGCCGCCAAGGACGGACGTGAAGCGGCCGAGCGGTGCGAAGATGAAGTGGCCGGCCTCGTGAAACACCAGGTTCACGAGATGGAGAAACGAGTCGGCGATCGCCCCCCCGAGAGGCAGACTCGCCAGCCGCCAGCCGTAGACCGCAAGCGCCAGCAGCAGCAGCGCCCGCCCGACGACGGCCGGTAGCGAGTGACGTTCGACCGAACCGAGCAGAAGGTCTCGCACCGACGCACCGTAGCAGAAAGTGGAGACTTCGCTTCCCCAGCGTCGAGGAGCGCGCTACCTCCAGCTGGCGGTCGCCTTCCCGAGCATCGACTCGGGCCCGATCTGGTGCAACTCCATCCTGATGCCCGGCTCAGTCGTGCTCGTGATGAACGAGAGGGTTCGACCTGCGCGGGGATCCCCGACCTCTACGCCACGCCGCCTCAGCTCGGCGGTTGCGGCCTCGATGTCCTCGACCTCCAGGCCGAAATGCGTCAATCCGGCTGGGCTGGTGGCGCTTGCCCGCCCCAGTTCGATGAAGGTGTTGCGGCTCACCTGGAGGAAGGCCAGCGTCGGTCGCCCATCGTCGTCGCGCAGTACCACCGCTTCGCGGAAGCCGAACTACTCGGTGTAGTAGGCGATCGCTTCGTCCATTCGTTCGACGGCGATGCCGACATGGTTGACGCCGACGTTCCCGTCGATACGGTTCGTCTGCGCTCCCACTGCCATTGCGGCGGCGCCGACGAGGACGCCGGTCACGAACCCGGCGAGCGTGCGCATGTCACGTCCTGAGCGATACGCCATATTAGAAGCCTCCTGGCTCACTGTCTGGGCCGGCTGATTATAGGGGAACCGGCTCAGGGGAGCGACACTCGCGCGTCCCGGCCCTCGAGGTGCCCGACCCGGGACCACTTCCCTGAGGCGATACACTGCAACCACTATGGAACTATTTCATGTTCGTGACCACCAGCCCCATCCGGTTGATCCCGAGCACTTCTCCGGCCGCGCCAGCATGGCGCGCATGGACCGGCTCGCCGAGCGCCCGAGCGTGAACATGTACCGGGTCGCGTTTCAGCCCTCGGCGCGGACCGCTTGGCACGCGCACAGCGGACTGCAGTTGCTGCTTGTCATCGAAGGACGATGTCGGGTGCAGCAGGAGGGGGAGCCGATCCAGGAAGTCGCCGCCGGGGGCGCCATTCGGATCGAGCCGGGCGAGCATCACTGGCACGGCGCCACGCCGGACGCGCCGATGACGCACCTCGCCCTCAACGTCGACGCTGCGACCGAGTGGTTCGCAAAGGTCACCGACGCGCAGTACGCCGGTCACCGGTAGCCTGACTTGCCCGCCTCAGGACGGCGCGCGGTCCCGCAGACGGGTGTTCCACGCGCCCAGACCTTAGCAGCCTGTGGTTAAAGGGCCGAAAGGGATCGACACGACTGATCCCGCGTACTACACTCCCGCATGGCCATGAGTCGACGTAAGGACCGGGCACGGACACCCGGATTGTGGATCGCGACGAACGCGTTGCCGGTTACGGGCGGGCATCCGTTCTATCAGCGGCTAAATCAGGTCCTGGACACGCACGCGTTCGACGCGTGCGTCGAGGCGCAGTGCGCCCCGTTCTACGCCGCGACGGTCGGCCGTCCCAGTCTGCTGCCGGGGACCTATTTCCGGCTGCTCTTGATCGGGTACTTCGAGGGCATCGATTCGGAGCGTGGGATCGCCTGGCGGACTGCCGACTCGCTGGCGCTGCGCGGCTTTCTCGGGTTGGGCCTCGATGAGGCGACACCCGAGCACTCGACGATCTCCCGGACGCGGCGGCTGATCGACATCGAGACGCACCGGGCGGTCTTCACGTGGATCCTGCAGGTGCTGGCGACGGCCGATCGCGTGAAGGGCAAGACGATCGGGATCGATGCCACGACCCTCGAAGCCAATGCCGCCTTGCGGAGCATCGTGCGCCGCGACTCCGGCGAGACGTATCAGGAGTTCTTGACGCGGCTCGCACAGGCCTCGGGCATCGAGACGCCGACACGGGCGGACTTAGCGCGCCTTGATCGCAAGCGCCCGAAGAAGGGCTGCAATACCGACTGGCGGCATCCACACGACCCTGATGCGCGGATCACGAAAATGAAGGACGGGCGTACGCATCTGGCCCACAAGGCTGAGCACGCCGTCGACCTGGAGACTGGGGCGATCGTGGGCGTGACGGTGCAGGGCGCCGATCAGGGCGATACGACGACGATCGCGGAGACGGTCACCACGACGGCCGAAGAGCTCGAAGCCGTGGCGGTGGCGACCGACGGGCACACGGCGATCATCGACGAAGTCGTGGCCGACAAGGGATACCACAGTAATCAGACGCTGGTGGATCTCGCGACACTCGACCTGCGGACCTATATCGCGGAGCCCGATCGCGGCCGGCGCAACTGGACGCACCAGGCGGCGGCGCGCGACGCGGTGTACGCGAATCGTCGACGCATCCGGGGCGTGCGTGGGTTGGCCTTGTCGCGTCGACGGAGTGAGTATCTCGAACGACCGAATGCGCATCTCTCTGAAACCGGTGGGATGCGGCGCACGCATCTGCGAGGGCACACCAACATCCTGAAACGTTTACTCGTCCATATCGGCGGCTTCAATCTGGGCCTCTTGATGCGGTCGCTCGTCGGCGTCGGCACGCCGCGGAGCCTGCAGGGCCACCTGGCGACGATTGTGGCGCTCGTCATCGCGCTGTGGACGCGCGTGGAGCGCCGCTGGCGCGACCACCACACGCCATCCGACGATCAGGCGTCCGTTTTTACGCCGAATCATCGTTTCGAGCTGCTACCTGTTGGCGCGTCAGAAGGCGACCTTTAACCACGGGCTGCTAGGGTAGTATGTGTCGTCGGCAGGGCTCTCGAAGCTCGTGGGGTTGACCCGATGCGAAGCTTCACATGCCTCTGCACACGAAAGAGGTGACAGCAATGGGACGCCGAATTCGTTCCTCGATCATCGTGTCGGTTTCGGTGCTATCCGTATTGGCGGCGGTGGGAGCGAACGCTCAGGCCCAATCCGACGACGGTTGGAAGCCTTGCCCGCGATGCCAGAACAACGAGGACAGGCAGGAGGCCTGGGAACGGAACAACATCGACGATCGCGATGTTGTTCCGCGCGATCTGTCCGGCATATGGGGCTACAGCGGCGTGTCAGGTGCCTTCGCGGACCCGCCCTCGTTGACCGAGTATGGAACGGAACGGTTCAAGCAGACGCTCGGCGAACTCACCGAAGCGGGGAGGCTGAGGTACGCGCAAGGGTCCGAGCAGGACTCTTCGCTGCTCAACTGTGACCCCCTGGGTTATCCGCGTCAGTACACGTACAACTACGGATTCGAGTTCATCATGTTGCCGGATCGCGTGCTCCAGTTCTTCGAATGGGGCCATACGTGGCGCACCATCTGGACCGACGGGCGAACACTTCCCGAGAACCCTCCGGTGCCGCGGTGGCTGGGATACGCGACAGGCCGCTGGGAGGGAGACACCTTCGTCGTCGAGTCCAACGGGTATGACGACAGGTCCTGGATCGGGCCGAGCCGGGCCAGCGAGGGAAGGCCTGGCGGGGGTTGGCCGCATAGCGAAGACATGCGGGTGGTGGAGCGGTACACCAGGGTAGACTACGGCACACTCGAGGCCGAGTTGACGATACATGACGCGCGGGTCTACACCGAGCCCTGGGTGACGCCCATGGCCACGATCACGCTCGTGCCGGATACCGAGTTGTGGGAGTATTTCTGCGTGCCGTCGGAGTCGGACGCTTTCAACCAACGCTTTGGCAACAATTGATTTCCTCCGCTAGACCGGCTTGACCAACCTGACAGCGCTGGCGTCGGTTCCGAGACGCGGGAGGACATCCTGGTCTGGAGGTATACCGTGAGCAACTGCCGCACGTTCGTGCTTGTCGCGTTTGTCGTTCTGGTCGTCTCCTCCCTCGGCGGGGCGATCCAGGCCCACCACAGCCGCGCAGCTTACGGGAGCGAGGAAATCACCCTCGAGGGGGTGGTCACCGAGTATGTGTGGAGGAACCCTCATATCTTTCTCATGTTCGACGTGAGAGGCGAGGGCGGCGAGGTTGTGCGATGGAGCGGCGAATTATCTGCGGTCACCTCGATGATCGCTGCGGGTCTCTCCAGGGACAGCTTCAAGCCGGGAGATGAAATCAGGGTGAACGCCCAGCCGGCCCTGACGGGCGAACCGTTCAGTCTGCTCGGTTCGATCTGGCGGGGGGACGGGACGAAGGTACTTGACGGTGATTACCGCGAGGAGACTCGTTAGTCCCGGAGATCAGTCGCGCTGATCGTGCCTCTGTGAATTGATCCGGATCCGGGACCTGGCAAACGTTCGCTCCGCGCTGCCTTCATTTACCCCACGCGCGTAGCCGCCTGTCCCCTCGGTCGTCGTCTCTTCCCGTAGTCGCATCGCAGCTTGTCCGCAGCCAGGCGAACCTCGCCTCGCAGTCCCGTCGGTCGATCATGGACAGCAGTGAATGGCATTGCCACCCACACTCGCTTTAGTCTCTCGTGAAGGAGTCGATGGAGGTACGCAATGAAGCACGAGGCGCCAGACCGCTCAAGCACGAAGCCACGAAATTCTTCATCCAGATGCGCGTCGACAACGACATCCGCGGCGACGCGGCCGATGCTATCCAGACGTTGTACGGTTTTTCGTGGGATCTCGGAACCTTGTTTCGAAACTGACGATGCAATGTCTTGATCCGGCGAACGGTTGGGGTACGACGACAACATGAGTCTTGACGGGATGGGATAGCCATGACTGACACGCCCCACGACAGCTGCAAACTTGAAGACGTCATAACCGCGGAGAACGGGTACATCGATCGGCGTCGAAGCGTGCTAGCAGGTCAGCTTGGCGCGCCGGGTCGACCTAAGCCAGACGGGGACGGGCGAGTCGGTCTGGCGCTTTCGGGCGGCGGCATCCGCTCCGCAACGACGAATCTCGGGATCCTGCAGACGCTGGCGGAGTTGCGTCTTCTCGCGGCGGTGGACTATCTGTGCACGGTCTCTGGCGGTGGCTATATCGGAGGGTGCCTTTCGTCGCTGCTCTCCCTGAACGAGAACACCTACAACCCGAAGGGGGAGGACGACTACAACTTGGTCAAGGGAGGACCAGCGGCACTCTTCGACACGACTCAGAAGTTTCCGTTGAGCGACAAGCCGGCGCCCGATGGCAAGTCGTTCGCGGGCGCCGAGCAGGTCGCGCACCTACGAACACACGGCTCGTTCCTGATCGCCCGGGCCGGCTTGCTGAAGCGCGACGCGCTACGCGCCGTTGGCAACCTCTTCTCGGGTATCACGTTCACGGTGGTATTCGTGGCTTTGGCGCTGCTGGCCATTGCCGCCTTCGTCATGGCGGCGGCGGACAGCCTCAGTGGCGGCCTTGCCGGGCGACTAGAGATGGCCGATCTGCCGAACGGCGCTACCGCCACTATGCTCGATCGACTCAGCTCGGTGGGGAGCATCCTCTGGGGCGACGTCGGACGCTTCCTGGCGGCCGGCAGCTATCAGGCCCAGGCCCTCGTGCACGTCACTCGGCCTGGGATCGTCTTCGCGCTGATCGCCTTCGTCGCGCTGGCGACGGTCGTGCTGCTACCCGTCCGGTTCGGGAAGCCCGCTCCAGGCGAGTCGAGCGAGGACAAGCGCGAGCGCCGCTGTCTGCTCATCGTGACCTTCGCGCTCCTGGGCGCCGTCAGCTGGTTCGCGTGGCACCCCTCGAGTACGGTCGCCGAGGCACCGTCCCTGCTGGTGCTCTTTCTGCCGGCGGCACTCCTTCTGGTCACCCGGATCACGAGCCTCGCGGTTGCCTGGTTGATTCCGTGGCTCCCACCGATGTGGCGGCGAGAGATCCGATCGGTGTGGGGCGCGTTCCAGGCCATCACCATGTACGGCGTTGCCGTGGGGGTCGTGTTCGCTATCCTCCCGATCGCGGCCCATGTCCTCGCCGACTACGGCCTCTTCAATGCCGTCGGCGCGCTGATATCGCTCGTCGCGGCTCGAGGCTTCATGCCGAACCTGAACGGCGGGAGCGGCAAGGGCCGACTGCCGGCGGTGCTGTTTCGGCCGCTGCTCGGCCTCGCGGTCTGGCTCTTTCTGCTCTTCGCGCTGCTGGCGTGGTCGATCGGACTGATCAACCATGACGTTGCGATCTCCTTCACGTTTGCCGGCGTAGTCGGTAGATTCAACCGGTCGTCGCAACGTCTCCCGCGCCCCACGATTTCTTTGGACAGCCTTCTGCGAGAAGGAGAATGAGTTATGTCCAAGGGAAAACAGCACGAGGCTGAGGCCTCGGAGGGAGCCCGGAGGGCGACCGCAGAGGCCTCAGCCTCGTGGGCGCTCGTCGGCACGGGGCGGTGGTCCGCGCGACGAAAAGTCTCCGTGGTCATCGAGGTCCTCAAGGGGGAATCACTCGAGAGCCTCAGTCGTCGCCATGGCGTGACGGCGGCGAAGCTCTCGCAGTGGCGTGACGACTTCGTGGCCGGCGGTGAGGCCCGCCTCAAGCATCGCGAGGTCGCCGTCGAGGGCGCGGACACGCGGCGGCTCAAGCGCGTCGTGGCGGATCTCGCCACCGACAAGGCGTTGCTGGCCGAGAAGATTCGACACCTGGAGGCCGGCCGCCCTTTGGGCTGGTGGAGGTCGAAGCGATGCGTCACGCGACTTCGCCCTCCACCCACCGGCCGTACGGCATCGCCCGCGTCACGCGCGTGTGGCAGGTGCCGCGCTCGACGGTCTACGCGCAACGGACCCGGCGCGCCCGGCCGACGCCGGTGGCCAAGCGCGGACCCAAGCCGCCCCAGTCGGATGCGGCGCTGACGGCCGCGGTCCGGGCCGTGATCGCCGCGAGTCCGTTCCACGGCGAAGGGCACCGCAAGATCTGGGCGCGCTTGCGGGTGCAGGGGCTGCGCACGTCGAAACGTCGGACGTTGGTCGTGATGCGCGCTGCCGACTTGCTCGGCCCTGCGCGGCTGCCCACGCCGGTCGCCGCCCGTCCCCACGACGGCACCATCGTCACCGCCAGTCCCAACGTGATGTGGGGCACCGATGCGACGGCCACCGTGACGCTGGCGGACGGCCACGTCACGATCGTCGGGGCGATCGATCACTGCACGGCCGAATGTGTGGGACTACACGCGGCGAAGTCCGGCACGCGCTTCGAGGCGTTGGAGCCGGTGCGCCAGGGCGTCCGAGATCACTTCGGGACGATGGCCGCCGGCGTGGCGAGCGGGCTCACGATGCGCCACGACCACGGCAGTCAGTACATGAGCAACGACTTTCACGCCGAGCTCCGGTTCCTCGGCATCGTGTCATCACCGGCCTTCGTCCGCCAGCCCGAGGGGAACGGCTGCATCGAACGGTTCTTCCGCACCCTCAAGGAACAGCTGCTGTGGGTGCGCCACTTTACGGATGTCGAGGACTTGCAGCAGGCGCTGCGCACCTTCAAGGAGACCTATAACCAGCAGTGGTTGATCGAGCGACTCGGCTTCCGCGCACCCGCCGTCGTCCGTCGCGCGGTTGCGCTCACCACGGCCGCGTGAATACACTCACCCGGCTGTCCAAGAAATCCGTGGCGGTACACTCGTCGCAACGTCTCAACGATGAGGAGTTGCGATGGGAACACCGAAACGTCGACGGTCACATCGTGCGGGACGTGCTCCGATGCGGTCGCCGGGGCGCCCGACGGCGGGACGCCGTGAGCACCGGCGCCGATTTTGGGAATCAATCGCTTGTGGCTTGTCCAGCGAAGAGGCTGCGCTGGCTGCCGGCGTGTCTCAGCCGGTCGGTACTCGATGGTTCCGCGAAAGTGGAGGCATGCCGCCGATCAGCCTGGCCCCACTGTCGGGGCGTTATCTGTCGTTTGCCGAGCGCGAAGAAATTGCCATTTTGCACGCCCAGCACGTCGCCATTCGTGACATCGGTCGGCGAGTCAGCCGCTCCGCGTCGACCATCTCGCGCGAGCTACGTCGCAATGCGGCCACCCGCAATGGTGGGCTGGAGTATCGCGCGACGACCGCGCAGTGGCACGCCGACCTGAAGGCCAAAAGACCGAAGGTAGCGAAGCTGGCGCAGCACGACGAGCTGCGTCGCTACGTGCAAGACCGACTTGTGGGCATGGTGACGGCCACGGACGGGACGAAGGTGCGTGGTCCCGCTGTGCACTGGAATGGTCGCCGTCACGGTCGTCGGCAGGATCGACGCTGGGCGGCTTCATGGAGTCCCGAGCAAATCGCCAACAGACTGCACGTCGACTTCCCCGATGATGAATCGATGCGGATCTCCCACGAGGCCATCTACCAAGCGCTCTACGTGCAAGGACGAGGTGCGTTGCGACGCGAACTGGTGACGTGCTTGCGGACCGGACGGGCGCTACGGGTTCCTAGAGCACGTACACGCGGACGCGGCAAGCAGTTCGTCCGATCCGACATCATGATCAGTCAGCGCCCCGCCGAAGCCGACGATCGGGCGGTGCCAGGACACTGGGAGGGTGACCTGATTGTCGGGCTGGGTAGCTCCGCGATTGGGACCCTCGTGGACCGCACCACCCGTTTCACGATGCTGCTGCATCTCCCTCGCATGGATGATTATGGGCAGCCTCGGATCAAGAACGGTCCCGCACTGGCCGGGCACGGTGCCGAGGCCGTCCGAGACGCCATCGCGTCGGCGATCCTCACGCTACCGGAGCAGCTTCGCCGTTCACTGACGTGGGACCAAGGTGCCGAGATGGCTCAACACGTTCAGCTCCGCATCGTCACCGGTCTACCAATCTACTTCTGCGATCCGCATAGCCCCTGGCAACGCGGCACGAACGAGAACACCAACGGCCTGCTCCGCCAGTACTTTCCCAAAGGCACCGACCTGTCCAGGCACTCCCGCGATGACCTTGACGCTGTGGCTGCTGCTCTCAATGGTCGCCCCCGGAAGACCCTCGCCTGGCAGACCCCCGCGGAGGCGCTTAGGAATCAGCTATGCTCGGTCACACAACGCGGTGTTGCGACGATACCTTGAACCCAATGTCCTCGCCCTGGTCGCAGTGCTTGGCGTCCTCGTCAATCTCAACAAGATCAGCCTGCACTACTTCTACCGCGACCGTCTGGCCGAAACGTATCTCCGAACCGAAACGCCGAAGGATCCGAAGAATCCGAGCCCGCTCGTCACCCGACGTAACTCGATGAAGATGGAGCTCGTGGACCTTCACGGGAGTGGCCCGGAACCCTACACCACGGCGCCGTATCATCTGGTGAGCGCGGCGATCAATCTCGCGGGGAGCCGCGACCTGACCAGGAAGGATCGCAAGTCGGGCTTCTTTCTCTTCTCGAAGTACTACTGCGGGTCGAAACAGACCGGGTACTGCCGCACAGACGAATACCGCAACGGTGAGACCAAGCTCGCCCGGGCGGTCACCATCTCGGGGGCCGCCTTCGGCTCCGCCATGGGCTATCACACCTTCTTTGCCCAGGCATTCGCCACGACGCTCTTCAACGTCCGCCTCGGTTACTGGATGGAGAATCCCGGGAGGCACACCTGCAAGGGACGGGAGCGGCTCGTCTTCTGGCCAAGATGGATGGGCAGAGAGATGTTCTCGCACACCGACGCGCGCAGTCGGCTGGTGAATCTCTCGGACGGCGGGCACACCGGTGACAACGTCGGCATCTACCCGCTTTTTCAACGACAGTGCCAGGTCGTTATCGCGTGCGATGCCGAGGCCGATCCGACCCTCGGCTTCGGTTCGTTCACGCAGGCGTTGCGGTACGCCTACGTCGATCTCGGCGTGAATGTCGATATCGACCTCGATATGATCCGGCCGGATCCCGAAACCGGTAAGAGCCGGAGCCATTGCGCGATCGGGCGCATCCGATACAAGGATGACGACGGAACGACCATCCCAGGCAACAACTGGCTCGTCTACATTAAGAGCTCGATGACCGGCGACGAGCCGGCGCCGGTTCAGAACTACAAGCACACCAATCAAGTGTTCCCGCACGAGTCGACGGCGGACCAGTTTTTCAACGACGATCAGTTCGAGTCGTATCGGGCACTCGGCAGGCACATGGCGAACCACACGTTCGGTCACTGGCTGGATGCCGCAGTCGGAACCGAAAATGCGAAGTGGGCTGACCTCTTGCGTCAGCACGCACCGTTCCACAGGGCCGACGTCGAGAAGGTCCACGAGCTGACCGACAACTACGTGGAGATCGAGAAGATGTGCTTCGAGGACCCGTCTGGCTCGGTGTCGACGCACAAGCGAACGTGCAACTGGGCTATCCGTCTGCAATTAATGGAGGACACTTTCTTCGCGGTCCAGCTCGGGCGTTACCCTAATGCCCCGGACAACCGAGGTTGGATGAATCTGTTTCGCGCGTGGACCCGCTCTGACGAGTTCGACGATGCGTTCAAGAAGCTACGCGCCAACTACACCCCCTCCTTCGTGGAATTCTGTGAGGCCTACATCATCGGCTGGGGCCCCATCGACCAGATGCCCGTGCCGCATCCGTGGGACGACGAGCCGTTGACACCGCTCGGGCCGGACGGCCGCAAGGTGAAGGTGAAGGGTGTCTTTCTCGACGCCGGCATTGCAGCGACGAGTGAGTAGCGATCCCCGGCGTCCTGTAAGTCAGCCGAGGTTTCCTGTGTGCTCGGTCGCTGAGGATCTGCACCCAAGCGTGTTGCGCGGAGCACAGGACCGCGAAATCACGCGGTCGGCCATCACAACTCCAGTAGCCGCGTGTACTTGATGATGAAGGAACGCCCCAGCGCCTCCTCGCGCGTGAACGGGGACGTGTCGCGCCGGTCGTTGTAGACCAGGAACAGGCCGGTATTGCTGCGGTCGAGCAGCGCCAGACGGATGTTCGACGAGATGGTCGAGGTTTTCTTGTTGTACTGAATCAGGCCCTGCAGGTTCGCCAGACTCGTGAATGCGTAGCTGACCTTGACCGGAACCAGATCGGTCGTGAAGCTGCCGCCCGGCAGCTCGATGTCATCGTGCTTCCAGCCGATCTCGGAGATGAGTCGCGCGCCGACGCGAAGGCCGATCCTTGCGTCCCATCCGATGTAGTCGCCATCGTAGAAGCGGCCAGTCCGCTGGCGCAGCGACGCGCTGATGGGCGCGCTGGGATCCGTGTTGCCCTCGAACAACCCCGTCGTCCAGCTGTACTCACCGGCGGGAATCACAACCTCCCGTCCTGTCACGTCCTTATAGACCGTAAACGGCTCCCTGGGTCGATCCTGCTTTGTTTCGATCCCGTACCCAAAACGTGCGCCCGAATTGGTCCGGAGGTCCAAGAAGTGAAAGTGTCCTTGCGAGGTCTCCAGCTGGTTCTCCGGGTTCGTAGTGGCCCTGAAGTTCACGTGCGGCGCGATCCGTCGGAGCCACGGCCACCGTTGCGGCTGGTAGCTGAGATTGTACCGGCCTTCAAAACGTCGGTACGCCAGCCGAGGGAGAAACCCCACCTCGGGGTTGAAACTATCGCCGACCTGCGAGTACCCCGCGTTACCGCTCCACAGGTCGTTCGCATAGTTGTAATCGACGCGGCCCGCGTAATCCGACCCTCCCTTGCTGGCCGGCGAGTCGGTGCGGGCGATGAAGGCGACCAGCCTGCCGTTGGTGGTCGCCTGCCACGCGAGATCGAGCCCGAAGGCGCGGTTGTAATCGTCGGCCAGCGCCAGGTCACCGACACCCTGTCGGTTGACGAACATCGCGCCGAAATTCGACCGGCCGACCTCCCGCTGGACGCGTACCACGGAAAAGTTGTTCGCCTGCGAGATCGTCTCCCCGGTCCGGCGATCGACCGCGGAATCGGTCTGCATGTTCAGGAGTCCGACGTTGTAGCCACCCAGTTTCCCGCTGAGTCGGCCGGCGCCGATGATGTCGACCGGCTGGCCGCCCGCGAGGCCGATCCGCCGCGAGAGAACAGATCGATGCTTCGGGTTTGACCGAGCTGAAAGACCTGGGCGTTCTCGAGGAAGAAGGGCCGCTTCTCGGGAAAGAACAGCGCGAACCGTGTCAGGTTGACTTGCTCTTCGTCGGCCTCGACCTGAGCGAAGTCGGTGTTGACCGTGAGGTCGAGGGTCAGGTCGGCCCGAACACCCCACTTGACGTCGAGACCGATGTCGCCGGCGCGATCCACCGTATCGGTCAGGAGGGTCTTGTCGTCGTTGATCGATCCTGCCACGAACGGCGTGAACTTCAGATCGCGCCGGGTCGGCAGGCTGAGCCCGTTCAGCTTGCCCGCAACCGATACACGTTGGAGTGAGTAGCCGCGCGGTGCCGGCGCGAGGAAGACCTGCTCGTTCTTGCGCCGGATATTGCGCATGACGTTGACGCCCCACACGCGCTCCTCACCAGGGTTGTACCGCAGCGTTCTCAGCGGGATGACGAACTCGGCCTCCCAGCCGCGCTCACTCGGGCTCGCGCGCACCGTCCAGTCGGCGTCCCAGTTGAGGTTGAACCCACCACCGTGAAAGCCGCCCCCACCGGTCTGACCTTCGGCCATCACCTGGCCGTCGTACTCGATGCCAAAGGGATTGGTCCCGAACACGAAGGCGTTCTGCCCGTCGTTGAACGTGTCCAGGAGGATCTGCACCGAGTCGCTGTTGCTGAGGTTCGCGTCCCGCCGGCTCTGGCTGACGACGAGGCGGTCGGGCTCGGAGTCATAGCAGACGATGGCCACGTAGAGATTCGTCTGATCGATGAGAAACCACACGTCCGTCCGCTCCGTGGCCGGCTGGCCCTCGCTGGGCTCTTGCTGGGTAAACGTGCTGTAGGCGTCCGCGGCGGACCAGACCTCTTCGTCGACCTTCCCGTCCATAGTGGGCCGGTCCTCGCCGGTCAGATGGCCCACGTTGAGCTGTGGCACACTCTGGGCAAAGGTCGGCGGCGCGATGACCAGACCGATCACCATGAAAGTCACGGCAACCTGCAACCGGAAAGATACACGCTGCGACGCGGCGACCTGGCGGATCGGACCCGATCCGCCACCCGATGCGCGATCGGGCCGAGACGGGCCAGCTGAGTGTTCGTACACGACGGATCAGTTGCCGAGCGTGTTCTCGGTCGAGGCCCATTCCTCGAGCGTGCACTCGTAGGGATTGATCGCTTCGCCTGGCTTCCAAACGAAGTACGCGTCCAGGACGAACGGCTCGATGAGCGATGCTGGCTCATCCACGGTCAGCGCGTAGTCGAGCCGGTTGCCGTTCTCAACAGCCGTAAAGCGTTCGTTGATCGCTACGTTCTCGGTTTGGGGTGCACCCGAGCGGTCGAAGTACGGCCAGTTGATCCTGGAGGTATCGACGACGAGTGTCTCGCCTTCGCAATGTCCGACCGAGTAACCGAGGTGCGATAACGGCACGTCTGCGGGATCAGCGACAGCGTCGCCCATGTGAATCGTCCGCAGCACATCGAACTCCTCGAATCGCACCTCGATGTTGTCGCCGACTTGCGCGACCTCCATTGGGTAGGGGTTCGCCATCAGCGCCGGCATGCCTGGGGCGATGCAGTCAATCAACGGGTTGTCCGCAATGTCGTCCCATGCCGCCGCCGCCGCGGCCGCCGACTCATTGAGCCGATAATGGGAGCGCCCTGTGAAGAACCAGGTGCCCGAGCCCAGGCTCCAGATTCGAAATATGCCGTCTCCCCGGGCAGCGGCGGCTCTTGCCGTATCGACAACCACCTCACTGCCCGCTGTCGTCTCCGACCATCGCGGCTCCCGGGCACCACCGACGAGTAGCTCGACGCCATCCGGCAGCAGCACATGATTGACCTGAAGGTATCGGTCTCGGCGAGTCGACGGCCAGCCGGCCACACGAACCGCGTCGCCGACCGCAATTTCATCGCCCGTCACCCCTCGGCGGCGTTGCGCGCTTACGGCGCTGCCCTCGAGATACCACACAGCCTCCACGCCGTTCTCGTCGGTGCTCGTCACTTCCAACAGGATGTGCGGGTTTCTCCACGAGATCCGCGAGACCACGCCTTCTACTTCTCTGACGACGCTGCGATCGAATTCGGACATCGAATGATGCGCCGTGGCTGAGACAGGCAAGGTCGCGAGCGCACCTGCAACTACTGCGCCGGCGAGTCTACGGAGTCTATTCATCGATGGCTGGACCATGGGTCGGCGCGCGATGCACGACCCCCGACGCATAGGATGACCCGCCGCGCGACTCCTATTCGACGATGGTGAGCTGTGAGTTCTCGACTTCGAACGGCGTGTACTCACCGATGCGGCCCTGGGGATCCGTCGCGGTCACACGGTAGTGCACGGCGCCGATCGGAGCGTCGGCGGGCACTTCCCACTCGGCAATCCAGAACTCCCGTTCCGGCTGCCGTTCGTTCTGCCGATCCCGCATCGGGACCTCAATCGTCCTGCCGCCATGCGTTATGTGGACGACGAGCTGCGTAGCGCGATCCCGCCTGCCGGTCTCCGGATTGATAGCGGTCATGCGGAAGCCCATCCGCTCGCCCCTCTCGAACCGGGCTTTCGGCTTGCAAGTATCCGGATGGGTGTTATTCAGGAACTCCACGACATCGCCGTACACCACGACCCGCCCCGCCCCGCCGGACTGCCCGGCCAGCGGCGGAGTCGCGATTGCGGCCATGACGGCCACCATGCTCACCGCGCAGAGTGTCTTCATAGTGGAGACGAAGGTACACGAACGTGACCGCTGCTGTCCACCGTTCTCGACGGCTGGACGTGGCCTATTTCGCCCAACAAGATAGCCCACGAGCTGTTTTCGCCCCATACGGGGTCAGGTCGCATGACGGCGCCAGGCGGAGTAGGATTGCCGACGACAGGTGTGGCATCGTCCACCCGGCGCTCGACGGGAGGAGTACAGCATGAGAACGAAGCGAACGTCACTGGGACTCGTAGTCGCGGGCCTAGCCCTGGTCGCGCTGGCGTGCGCAGGGCCGGATGCAGGGCTGGGTGGTGGAGCTGTGCAGATCGACGCCGATGATATCGGCGGCGTCGTGATGGGGCCGGACGGACCGGAAGCAGGCGTGTGGGTGATCGCGGAGACGATGGATCTGGAGACCCGGTTCAGCAAGACGGTGGTGACCGACGACCAGGGGCGCTACGTGGTTCCCGATCTGCCGGAGGCCGCGTACGACGTCTGGGTGCGCGGGTACGGACTGGTGGACTCGGAGAAGGTGCGGGTGAGCCCCGGCGCCGTGCAGGATCTGGTTGCCGTCGTGGCTCCCGACGCGGCGGCGGCCGCGCAGTACTATCCGGCCGGGTACTGGTTCTCGTTGATCGAGGTGCCAGAGAAGGGCGAGTTCCCGGGTACCGGCGCCGACGGCAACGGCATCTCGCCGAACGTCCATAGTCAGGCTCAGTGGATCTCGAGCATCAAGTCGGGCGGGTGTCTGGCCTGTCATCAGCTCGGCAATCAGGCCACGCGCGAGGTTCCCGTCGCTCTCGGCGAGTTCGAGTCGACGGTCGCGGCCTGGGAGCGCAGAATCCTGTCGGGTCAAGCCGGTGGCCAGATGAGCCGCGGGCTGACCCGGATCGGGCCGGCGCCGGCGCTGGCCATGTTCGCTGATTGGACCGACCGCGTGACAGCGGGTGAGCTGCCCGCCGAGGCGCCGCCGCGGCCGCAAGGCGAGGAGCGCAACGTCGTCATCACGCAGTGGGATTGGGCCGACCCGGAAGCGTACCTCCACGATGAGGCGTCGACCGACAAGCGTGATCCGACGGTCAACGCCTACGGCCCGATCTATGGCGCGCTCGAGCTCAGCAAGGACTACGTGCCGTTGCTGGACCCGGTCGCGCACACCGCCAGGAAGATTCCGATCGTGCCGGTGCGTGACAATCCGGATCTCAGCGTAGCCTCGGGTCCGATGGTGGCGTCGTCTCCGTACTGGAGTGACGAGGCCATCTGGGACAGCAAGGCGAACGTGCACAATCCGATGCTCGACGCACAGTCGCGAGTCTGGCTCACCACGCGGGTGCGCGAGGCCGACACGCCAGCCTTCTGCCGCGAGGGTTCGAGTCATCCGTCCGCACAGGTCTTCCCGGTAGAGCGATCGGGTCGCCAGCTCTCGATGTACGACCCGTCCACCGAGGCGTTCACGCTGATCGATACCTGCTACAGCACGCATCACCTCGTATTCGCCGAGGACGAGAACGACACGGTGTGGACGAGCGGCGGCGGCCAGGTGCTCGGGTGGTTCAACACGCGGATGTTCGACCAGACCGGAGACGCGCAGGCGTCGCAGGGCTGGACGCCCCTCGTGCTCGACACCAACGGCAACGGGCGGAGGGACGCCTATACCGAGCCCGGGGAGCCGATCGATCCCGCCATGGACATGCGCGTCACGACCGGCTTCTACGGCGTGGCGGTGAGCCCGGTCGACGGGTCGATCTGGGGATCCTCGCTGGGCTTCCCTGGCGCCGTCCTGCGCGTGGTGCTCGGGGACAACCCATCGGCAACCGCGCTGACCGAGGTCTTCGAGCTGCCGTGGGGCAACCCGGCCGCCGCGGTGCAGGGCTATTCGCCGCGCGGGATGGACATCGATCGAAACGGTGTGGTGTGGGCGCCGCTGGCGAGCGGCCACATGGCGAGCTTCGATCGGAGCCTGTGCACCGGGCCGCTCAACGGGACGGAGGCGACGGGGCAGCACTGCCCGGAGGGGTGGACGCTGTATCCGGAGCCGCTGCCCCAGCTCAAAGGCGTGGATGATTCCGGCAGCGCCGAGGGCAGCTACTACACCTGGGTGGACCAGTTCGACACGCTGGGCTTGGGTGCCGATGTGCCGATCAACACCGGGAACCTGTCCGAAGGGCTGTTGGCCCTCAGGAACGGCGAGTGGGTGGTGATGCGCGTGCCGTATCCGATGGGTTTCTATACGAAGTGGATGGACGGCCGGATCGACGATCCGAACGGTGGCTGGAAGGGCCGGGGCTTATTCGCTACCTTCAGCAGCCGGACGCCGTTCCACATGGAAACCGGGCCGGGCACGACGAGCAAGGTGTTCAAGTTCCAGATACGGACCGACCCGCTCGCGCGGTGACGGAGCGAGCACGTCGGCCGACCGCCTGTGAGAGGCGGTCGGCCGACGCGTGTTCATCAATTGGCATCTGTCGCGCAGCGGTTGGCGAAGCCGCCAGGCACCTGGCGGTACTGCTGGTGGCAGTGCAGGCACGAATCCGAGACGGCACCCGCCGCCACGAGAATCGCGTCCTGACTCTGGGTCTGCGCGGCCTTGTAGGCAGCCATCCCAGCGTCGCGGAGTTCCTGCACCCATAGCTGCCAGTCGGCATTCTGCACCGGAACAGGCCTGCCGTTCCCGCAGAGGCGCCCCGGAATGGTGAGGAGGTTGGCGGATTCCGCCAGCGCGAGTCCGCTGAGTTCCACCGCCACCCATCGACCATACGCCGCCGTGAACGGATTGGGCGAGGTTGACATCCTGGCTGCCGGCTCGAACGCCGCAGGATCCTCCGACTGTGCCGTAAAAATCACATTCGAAGCGGGATACAGGACGCCCCGCATCACCTGCAGCAGGTCAGCGTGCACGCGCGTCTGCGTGGTCGCGTCGCGACCGGCAGGCGCCTGCGCCAGCACGAAGGTCGAAAGTGCACACGTCAGACATCCGACCACAAGCACCCGTAGAACGCCGCTGTAACGGACCATTGGGGACCTCCATGATTGTTGTGGGCTGATCTTCTGCCGACGTATTGATCGCGATCATGTGAATTACTAGGAAACATTGGAGCCGGCGGTGGACTCGAACCACTGACCTGCTGATTACGAACAAGCTGCTGCGCGGAACCGCGGGCGTGTTTTGCTTGTCTATGACGCTTATTATAGGGGCGGCTACTGCATGGGCGCATAGCCACAATGCAGGCCTGTTGAGGCCGATGTGGGCTCTACACGCAGCAGGGGTGATACGCGATCGACCGCAAGGCGCCGCGCGAGAGCCGGAATTGCTCAGTGTTTTCGGGGTTCGACTTTCGTCGACCTGGCGGATTGGACCCGATCCGCAACCCGATCCGTGTGGGTCGCGTCCAGGACCGTCTTCCGACGTCACACTGGAAGGAGGCATCACGTGCTACGACCCTATCTGTTCGCGCTGTGTTGCGCGGCGGTTCTGAACGTCGCCGTCGCAGACGCACACATCATCCGACTCGAGATCACCAGTGTCGAGTCTCCGACCTTCGAGGGAAGGTCGTTTGGCGACGTAGGCCCCTACGAGAAATTGCGCGGCCGCGCCTACGGAGAGGTCGATCCCGAGGATCCCCGTAACGCCGTCATCACGGACATCGAGCTTGCGCCGCGCAACGCGAACGGCATGGTCGAGTACTCGATGGATATCTACATCCTGAAGCCTGTGAACCTCGGTCGAGGCAACCACAAGCTCGTCATCGACGTGAACAATCGTGGCGGTAAGCGCTTTTCACAGCTGAATAACAGCCCTCGCATGAACGATCCGACCACCGCGGCCGACGCAGGGGAAGCGTTCTTCATGGAGCGAGGCTACACGCTCGCGTGGAACGGGTGGGACATCTCGGCAGCGGCCGGGGACGATCGCCTGACGATCAGCGTTCCCGTAGCGAGGAATCCTGATGGATCGACGATCGCAGGACCCTCGTACGAGTACATCAGCGTCAACAACGACACAACCATGACCCAGACGCTGGCGTATCCGGCGGCGACACTGGGCAAGAGCGAGGCGAGGCTCACCGTCAAGCGGTTCCTCAACGACGCGCCGACGACCATCGCGCCGAGCGACTGGGAGTACGTCGACGACAGGACGATCCGCCTCCTGCCGGCCGGCACCGCCTTCTCGCAGAGCCGTATTTATGAGTTCACGTACACCGCGAGAGATCCACTCGTGGCTGGACTTGGCCTGGCCGCGACGCGGGACTTCGTCTCCTTCTTGCGGCACGCGACAGCAGATGATCGTGGTTCTGCGAACCCTCTGGCAGAGGATGTGCAGAACACGCTGTCCTGGGCCGTATCGCAGCCCGGGCGCTACTTGAACGACTTCCAGACCCTCGGGTTCAACGAGGACGAGAACGGCCGGCGCGTGCTCGACGGCATACAGAACTGGGTGGCGGGCAGCAGCGGCGTGGCGCTCAATTACCGGTTCGCGCAGACCGCTCGAACCGAACGCAATCGCCAGAACCATTTCTATCCGGAGGGGGTCTTCCCCTTTGCTTATCCGGTGACACACGATCTGGTGTCGGGTAGATCCGGTGGTCGCGCCGAACGCTGCCTGGAATCGGATACGTGCCCGAACGTCTTCGAGATCAACTCGGCGAACGAGTACTGGGTGAAGGCCGGATCGTTGCTCCACACAGACACGGCGGGCAACGACCTGGCCGATCCCTACCACGTGCGATTCTTCCTGATTGCCGGCGCCCAGCATGGGCGTGGTTCGAGTGGCCTTGGCGTGTGTCAGCAGCCCCGAAATCAGACAGATCCGGCGCCCGCGATGCGTGCATTGTTCGTGGCGTTGGACCAGTGGGTCACCACGGGTGTCGCCCCGCCGGAGAGTCGCGTGCCAAGGGTGTCGGATGGAACGGCGGTATTCGCCAAGTCGCTGCCGACGACGGTCACGGGTATGGTGTCCCGGGCTGAACTCGGGTTTCCGAGTATTCCCGGTGTCACCTATACGGGCGTCATCACCACCCGTCACCTCTTCGACTTCGGCCCGTCGTTCGACGAGGGGATCGTGACGCGGGTGTCGCCCACGTTCGTCGATCGGCCAACCTATCCGTCCTTCGTGTCGAGGACGGATGAAGACGGCAACGAGGTCGCGGGTATCAGGCTTCCGCCGGTGGCGGCACCCGTGGCCACGACGACAGGCTGGGCCCTGCGCAGGGTGGGTTTTGGCCTCGACGACGGGTGCGAGGGCGCCGGCCAGAGTATCCCCTTGGCGCGGACCGAGGCGGACCGAAGGGAGGCCAGTGACCCGCGCGTGTCTCTGGAGGAGCGGTACGAGACCCACTCGGGCTACGTGCAGGCGGTCACCGATGCGGCACGCCAGCTGATGTCCGAACGCTTCCTCCTCGACGGAGACGTGCTGCGCTACATTGATGAGGCTGAGAACAGCGACGTGCTGAGGTAACCCATCGCCCAGCCTCCACAACAGCAACGGAGCAGACCATGAGAATCTGGCGAGGAACGATCAACGCAGTACTTGTTATCGCGGGTATGTGTGCGCTTGCTGTCCCAATCTTGACTGCACAAGCTCAGGATGTTCCCGTGTACAAAGTTGATCCCTTCTGGCCGAAAGTGCCGCTGCCGAACGCCTGGCTCATTCAAGGCGTGCCCACGATGACCGTCGACGACCGCGATCACGTCTGGGCGATCAGCCGGTCGGCGGATTTGCGGCCCGACGAGTCGATGGCCACGTTCGACCCGCCTCGCGGCGACTGTTGCGTGGCGGCGCCCGAGATTCTGGAGTTCGACTCGGAAGGCAATCTGATCAACGCCTGGGGAGGGCAGGGGCATCATCCTCTCTGGCCGGTCCGTCCCCAGACGGTCATCGTCGATCGAGAGTTCAACGTCTGGGTCTCTGCGCTGGGTCAAGGCGAGGGTCTTTCAAAGTACACGCGGGAAGGCGAGTTTCTCTGGGACTTTCCTCATCGCGGGCCGAAGCCGGCACCGGGCGACCCGCCCATGCCCCGGAACTACGAGGACAACCAGGAGACCGACGTGCTGGTCAATGGGATCTTCAACTTCGTGTTGGATGAAGACGCGCGCGAAATCTACATCGTCGATGGTAAGCGGGTCATCGTGTATGACATGGACACTGGTGATTTCAAGCGGGGATGGGGCGGCCGCGGCATGCCGCTGAGCGACATCAGCAATGAACCGACGCCACCCTACGAGTGGACGGGCGGACCCCCACCCGATCAGGACGCATTCGCGCCGGCGGTCCACTGTATCCAGATCTCAAACGACGGTTTGGTGTACGTCTGCGAACGTGGCATGAACCGTATCCAGGTCTTTACCAAGCAGGGCGAGTACGTCTCGGAATTCATGGTTGCGCCCAATACCCCGAGTCGCGGCCCGATTTGTGGCGGACCCGGAAGCGACGAGTGGCCGATGTGCGGAACCACATACAATCTCGCGTTTTCCCACGACGAGAACCAGCAGTTCGTATTCGTCGCCGACGGCACCAATCACCGTGTCTGGATTCACGATCGGTCTACCGGCGAGCAGGTCGGGCAGCTCTACTGGATCGATGGAATCGCTACCGACTCGGTCGGCAATCTGTACACGGGCGAGGTGCTGACCGGCAAACGCGTGCAGAAGTTCGTGCTGCAGTAAGTCTGCAATGGGCGACGAATAGCTCTGGCCCGCGCGGAGGCCTGGGTGTATAAGGGTTTCGGTCCGGGTAGTTAGAGTGAGTGGGAGTGACCGAATGAGGCACGCAAGCAAAGGCAAAGGGAGATCTAAAGGAAGAGCGATCGCGATGGGAGCCGTGGCTGTGGCGCTGTTCGTGGTCGTCGCCGAACACCCCTCGACGCGCCTCACCGCCCAGTCGGCGGCCGCTTCGTCGGCGATTCCCGATCTCACCGCGATCTGGCATCGGAAGGGGCCCTTCGATAGCAAGCCCAATCCGCCGACGGTACCGACGAATAGGGCACTCGGATTCGAGAAAGCGTTCGACCAGGCGATGCAACCGACGTACGACTGCAGTCCCATCCCCATGCCGGGGCTCGTGAATGACAACTACGACTTTGAAATCATTCAGCAGGCGGACCGGGTGATCCTGCGCTACGAGAAGATGGACGTCGTTCGGACCGTCTGGCTGGAGGGTCATGGTCATGCGACACCGGGACCCTATGACTACACGATTCAGGGGCACTCGATCGGCCGGTACGAAGACTCCCACTTGGTGATCGAGACCACCAAGCTCTCGTTCGATCCCAGGGGCTTCCAGAGCCGGCAATTTATTCCATCGACAACGATGAAGACGATGACAGAGCGGTATTGGCGCGAAGGCGACACCCTGAGAATGGAATCGGTGACGGAGGATCCGCTCGTGTTGCGGCAGCCGTTCCACTACAACTTCGAATGGACGCCTCGGACGGCTGAGCTGACGGAGTACAACTGCGAACCAGAAGATTCCAGGTTTGGGGCGCAATTTCACCCTTCCAAGTATCCGCCTGACGGGTAAGTCAATGATGCGTGGCGTGTATCCCCGGCCGGCGTGTCACGAGAAGTGTTCACGCGGCATCGGTGTCGGTCAACATGAGGGCGAGACCATGAGACGCTGGGTACGAACACTATCGGCGGCGAGGGTCACGTTCGTTGTTGCGATCGTGGCCGTGGCACTCGGGTGGGCCGTGGAGGCATTCGCACACCACTCCACGAGTTACTTCTCCAAGGACCTCAGTGATGTGGTCCAGATTCAGGGTCGGGTGGTCCGTTGGGAATGGCGGAGTCCGCATAGCCAGGTCTATGTCGAGACAGAAGAGGCAAACGGAGAAGTTGTCGTGTGGCGGTTCGACTCCACTCCAACTGCTTGGCTCGTGCGCGAGGGGTGGACGAAGGAGTCGCTCGAGATCGGCGATCTGGTAACCGTGGAAGGTTTCCCTCTTGTGGGCAAACCCTACGCGTGGCTCGGCAAGGTCACCAAGCAGGACGGTACCGTATTGCTACCTCAGCGGTCGTCCGCGACACCCCCCGGTTGGAATCCATAGCCGATCCGGCAGACATCTGGCCGGATCGTGGCGACACGATTCGCGCCTGTGCGATGCAGCGCGCGGAATCCTACCGCGCGGCCGGCCCCGCGGGGATGACCATGGTGTAGTTACGCTTCGGCACTTGCCCGACGGCGATCTTGGTCACTTCCTCCATCGTGGGAATGTCAACGACCAACGTGTCGCCTCCCACGGGGTCGGCCACATAGGCCCTCTGGCCGTCCGGCGTGACCGTCACCCAGGCGCAGCCCTTTCCGCTGAGATAGGTTTCTCCCACCAGGCTCAAATCAGGGATCGAGTACGAGTAGAGAGCGTTGTTCAACCGACTGCACACCATCAGCGTCCTCTGATCAACCGTGATAGCTAGGCCGTGAGATGGAGCCGAGCCTGTCGGGAGCCCGGTTCTCCCGGCGGGCAACTTCGGCAAGCTGACCCGAGCGACTTGCTTGCGCGTCTCGAAATCCACCACGACGAACCCGTTGAATTCGCCGACCTGAGCGAATATCGAACGGGTCGAGCCGTCAGGATTCTTGGAGATCGCCATCGGCCGGATTCTGGCCTCCAGTTCAACCGCCCACGCGGGCGCGTCAGTCTGCGTATCGAGGACGCTCACATACCCGTTGGACGCAGAACCGGTGACCACGTGCTTGCCATCCGGGGTGACGTACAGGTTGTGCACGGGTCCGTCCGTACGAATGCTCTTGACCTTGGTCAGAGAGGCGGTGTCGATGACATCCGCGACGCCTGGGTTGCTCCCGACGGCCTGCCTGATTCCCACATAAACTCGCCCCCCATCGGGGGTGATCGAGACGTTGTTGGGACGGCCCGAGAGCGGGATCTTCTTGATCACCTTGAGCGTCTGGGCATCAGCCACGTCCAGCGTGTCGTCAGCCTCGTTACTGGCGTAGATCCACCTTCCGTCTGGTGACGCCGTGGCCCCATGGGCCACTTCGATGCCCGGGATCTCTCCCACGACCGTGTTGGTGACAGGGTCGATGATATGGATCCTGTCTCCGGCGGCGTTGGTCTGGAGGATCCGAACCTGATCTTGAGCCTGGGCTACCAACGGCAGCGTGAACAGCAGGATCGCCAGAGGCTTCAGACAGCGCTGAACAAGGTGAGCAGTTGTCATCGTCAGCTCCTCGCAAGAAAAAAAGAGGTCAACGTATACCAGGTCACTCTTCGCACCCGCCGGTCATCTCGACGTCTGCATCGTCGACGCCATGGCCGCACACCCAATTGGCGATCGTCTGCCACTCCGGCTCGAGAAACGAGTTCCAGTGCTTGCCGCCGCTGTGGTAGAAGCTGCCCCCTCCCTCGGACACGAGCGGGTGCATGAGCAGTCTACTCTGCAGGAGGTTGTGGGGAACCACCCGCGGCATGACGACGTCCATGTTCTGGCGGGATTGCTCCTCGGTCCAGGTGGTGGCCCCAGCCGTGAGCTCCTGCAGGCGCATGGGAGTACCCTTGATATGGGGATTATATCTGAAAGTGGCGAAACCCACGACTCATCGTGGCTTCGGTGGCATCACCAGACGCACGCACACAGGCCTTACCAACGCCTTGACTACATCCTTGAACGTTCCCTTGAGCCGCAAGTCTGCTTTTAGTTCCCGTGCGTTGGGCTGATAAGACGGATGTGGAACTTCGACTGTGCGCCGCTTTATGGGCTTACTATTACTCATTGGGCGAAAAAAGCTCCCCCCTGGACGCGCTCAATTTCTGAAATTTCCAGGCGTATAGGTTTCAAGCTCTCGTCCAGATGGGCCACAGCCCAAACACGGACAGGACCGTCATATGTTCCGAATATCGAATGCAGCGCCTGCGGGTTATTTCCGACGTAGGCGTAAAACACTCTGGCGCCGTCTGTCAGATTGATGTAACCGCTCTCTGTAGATTTCGTTAGAGAGTTCAGTTTTCCGATCAGCCACGCTTCCCGCGTTGAAGTGACTTCCAACTCTTCGCCCTCAAAACATGCTCTGTCTGAGACGTCTATTTGTTCCGAGAGCACCTTGTTGTTCCTATCCGTTACCAACAACTCAGCTGACTCAATATGGCCCTCACGCAGCGGCCTGATTAGCTTCCCAAGGTCTTTGTCTATTAGCTTGTTCTTGTATATGTTGTAGACATGGACCGGCATCTCAATTTTAACGTTCTCTGAATTCTGGATTGTGATCGCGTTATCACCAGAAACCTTGTCGCTGAACGGCCTATTCTTGAGATGCTTCTTGATCTTGATGACCCCAAATATTGTGGTGACTATTCCGATAGCCGTACGCCCAAGTACGTCGATACCTTGCAGGTGGTCGGACGCTTTACCAACGACATCCCATATCTCCAATAGGATGTCCGCTGATCCATGCCTAACTCCGGTGATACGGAGCCGGTGTTGGACCCCAGTATTTGTCTCAGCCTCGATCCTTCCGTATGCGCTGGCGATACCCTCCAGGACAGGCACGATGTCCTCAATAGACATCGACCCGTCGTCTACGTCTGGACCCTTGTAGCGAAGATTGAACGGTACCGCCTCTGATGGTTTCATGCCCACGCCCCAGAGGCGAGGCCGTTGTCCGCAATTAGCGTCCGGTAGCGAAGCTGCTTCCCGTCCATCCCGCCGCTAAGCGCGGCCAGTTGCGCGATGGTGTCTTCTTCGCGGAGGTTCTGGCGGCTGGCGAACTCCTGGACGTAGCGGTCCAAGTGCTTTGGGCTGAGCTTGTGGAACGTGCCCTTGTGGGCGCGCTTCAACATGCTCCACAGTGACTCGATCCCGTTGGTGTGAATGTCGCCCTTGACGTACTCGGAGAGTGAGTGTTTGACCGTGCCGTGCGTGAACGGCATCCCCTCGTAGCCACCGTGGTCGTCCGTATAGACCGTCGCGCCCGGTGACGCATGCTCTCCAACGAACCCTTGCAACGTGGCCGCGTCCGTGGCCGTAACGACTTTAGCGGCGACCTGCTTCGTGGCGCGGTCCTTGACACCAACCACCGCCGTTTTACCGACTGGCCCGCGCCCGGTATCCGCCAGCTCCTTCCGCTTGGTGTTGCTCATGTTCCGGCGGCGACCGCCGAAGTAGGTTTCGTCAACTTCAACCGGACCGGCAAACAGCTTCCCGTTCTGCGAGAGGGCACCCCTGAGCCGCTGCGCAAGGAACCACGCGGTTTTCTGTGTTAGACCGAGATCGCGGTGGAGCTTCATGCTCGATACGCTCTTGAGGCTGGTCATGAGCAGGAAGGCCGCGAGCAGCCAATCCTGATAACCGACCTTTGCGCACTCCATCACGGTGCCCGTCTTCACGCTGAACTTCTGCTTGCATTCCTTTTCACGGCAGCGGTAGGGCATGGTCTTGTGCTTGCACCCCGTCTGAACGTTCACGGACCCGCAGGAGGGGCAGGCGATGACGCCGTGCCAGCGTTGCTCGACAAACCAGCGCTCGGCTGTTTCGTTGTCGGGGAACATCCGCATGATCTGCTTGAGGGTGATGCCTTTGCGGTACGCCTTGCCAGGTGCCTTAGCCATGAGTGCATCTTACCTCAAAGTGGCGTAGCGGTCAACGCTTTTCGCCACTTTCAGATATAATCCCCCTTGATATGGCAGGAGACACACCGGGCGTTGCCCTCGCGCTTGGCCAGGAAGATGGGCTGCACCCTGGTCCTGAAGTACTCGAAATCCAGAGCCGAGGCCCCTGGTGAACCGGGTTCCTGGGCCCGCAGCGCAGCAGTGGCCGGATATTGGGTAAGCAACGCAGCCACGAGCAATAGCAACCAGGCGACAGGCATAAGGCTCCTCCTCCGGTCTCCTCTTTCGATCACGACTCAGAACAGTGCCCTACGGGCCCATCCTCCACGCCAGTTGCGCTTCGTAGCATTCGATGAGAACTTTGCTATAGCGCTCGACAGCCTCTCTACTGACGAAGGGATGAGGCTCGTCCAGTAATGCCACTGTTTCTTCAACGAACTGTCCACGCACCCCTTGATCCGGGTTCATGAGCCTCCAAGCGTACATCTTCTGAGCGATATTGCCGTGCGCCAAGGTCGGCGTCAGCATCACATCGACGCCCGCCTTCGTTCCGAGATCCATGAACCGCCTGAGTGATGCGAGGTGGGCTGTCATCATCGTCTGACCATCAGGATAGTACTCGACACCTTGCCGCCCGAGACCGGGATCGGCGCCGCCCCAGATGCTCGCGACATGCCGTCCGTTATCCGACGCGACGCTCTTCATGTTCGAGAGCGGCTCGATGATCAGCGAAAGCGTACCCGGGGTGGAACTCGGCGTGACGTAGGCCGTCACCGTCACGTCGCCCAGTGTTATTGTCTGGCCGTCGGTGATGACCATGTCTTTCCGCGGCTTGAGCGCTGTAGGCGCGTTGTCCTTCGCTACGATGTCCCAATCCGTGGCGGACATCGCAATGCGAGCGTTGGGATACGTATCCTGAATGTCCTTGGCTCCGAAGTAACGATCGGCATGACCGGCAGTAACGATGACGTACTTGATATCATCGGGATCGAGAGCGTAATTCAGGAGTCCCAGCACAAGTTCTGTGCCGCTGTAATGGAAGTTGGTATCGATCACGATGATGCCGTCGGATGTATTGATCGCCCACACTCCCGCCGTCTTCGTCCCGATGAAATACAGGTTGTCGAAGATGTTCAACGGCCAGGCAAACCACTCCTCGCGGGGCACGACAGCCGATCGATCCTGGGCGCGCATCACATCCGGCAGCCCGGGCTCGGCGCACGCTTGATCGAAGAGGTCTTGGAAGACGTGGAATGGCTGCGTCGGGTTCGCAGTTCCGGGTGACACCGCCGCCTGAGCCGCTGCCACATGCGCCCTGGCTGCGGCAGCCTGGGCGTGTGCATCCGTCGCGGCCGGACCGGCCACAAGCACAACACTGCACAACGGTGCCAGCCAGCGTGTCATCAGCCTCTCTCCCTGCATCACTGCCCGTCTTCCGGGTACTTGTTTCCCGGATACGCGAATTCCAGTTCGCTCCTCGCGACCTCGGGATCGCACGTGACCCAGCGAGCCGTCAGTGCTTCGGACGTTCTCCTCTGCAGCCTCGCGAACGTGAAGGGCCTCGTCAAGAAGGTGGGATCCTCCACGATGATGATCAGCCTAATATTGTCTTCGTCTATGAAGTGATAGCGCTCGGTGACTTTCTTTCGTACCGAAGAAGCCATGTGCAGGTGGTCGTCGAGGCCATCCGGATCGAAGGTGAAATGGGTGGTTTCAATCACCAAGTCGTCTCCGTCGAAGTGACCGACCGAGAGTCCTTGTTGAAACAATTCTCCGGGTGATGGCGTGGGACCGGCTCCGTTCATCCAGATCGTGCGCGTCACGAACCATGGAGTGTCGGGGTGCTGGATGGTGAGCCGACCAGGAGACGCGGCGATCTGACCGCCATTCCCGAGCACGCCCGGTACCGCAACCTGAGCACACTCTGATCCGGACGGCGACTGCCGCTCATCCATGTACCTCAGCCAGGCCTCTCCTCGTGCGTTCAGGGGAAGCTGGTCGGCCGGAAGCGAACAGTTCAGCAGTTTTTCCCCGTAGTCGCCAACGCGGCCACCGCAATTGCCCCTGTCCTGACCGGTGGGATTGAATACGTCGGTATCCCAGTTCCCAATGTACGGAAAAATCTTGTCGAACTCATCGTCGCTCTGCGCCGAGAGGTCCGCGGCTGCGATGATCATGGCCAGCGCGAGGCAAGCGCCGGTCATCGCCACGCGTGTCACACTCGTCATAGCTGTCCTCCCGCTGGTAACTTACTGTATCGGGGGTCCACCAGGACAGCCGCCGAAACACACCGTCCTGCCATCTTCGAAGGTCACCAAGCCTGCAGCCATCGCCGTTCCGCCTTCCCTGCGGGTCGGATTGCCTTCCACGCTGACCTTCTTGCCGATGAACTCTTCGACCTTCCATCCCTCCCGCCTGGCGTTGACCGCTCCGGTTCTCGCCGTGATGCGCCAGGTGACGACCTTGCCACCGGGTTCCGTGACTTCAAGAAACATTTGAGAATGCGGGTTGACCAGCCTGAACGACGTCACGACGCCCTCGATCTCAACGGTGCGGGATATGTCATAGATCGTGTTGAACGAATGGTGAGCCATGACCGGAACGGCCAGGACCGCCAGCGTCACAGCCAACGCCGCCGAAAGAAAGAGCCTCATGGTTTCACTGCTCCTTATCCCTTCGATTTTGCCTCTCCAGCCGTCGGTCAAAAGACCCTGTCGCTAGATGCGTAGTGTAGCCCAACGGCAGGCGAGCCGGAGCCCTGACCTCCGAGGGTGCGGCGGGGGAGGACGAAGCGTTTAGAATCGTCTGGTGTCTCGCGCACCGTCTCTGGCCTCGCTGCCTTCAGTCGACCGCCTGCTGCGGCACGCAGACGCCGGGCCGCTGATCCGTCAGAGCGGCCGGACCGTTGTCACCGAGGCGATCCGCCACGTCCTGGCGGCGGTGCGTGCGACCCTCGCCGCCGGCCGCACCGCCGGGAAAGCAGAGGAAGTGGGTGACGACGTCCTGCTGCATCGAGCCGCCGTACGCATCGCGGCGGAGGTGCGTCCCTCCCTCAGGCCCGTCTTCAATCTGACGGGCACCGTGCTTCACACGAATCTCGGACGCGCACCGCTGCCACACGAGGCGGTTGAAGCGATTCTGGTGGCGGCGCTTCGGCCAACGAACGTCGAATTCGATCTCGACAGCGGTGAGCGCGGCGATCGTGACGACCATCTGGAAGCGACCCTCTGCCGCTTGACCGGCGCCGAAGGCGCCACCGTCGTCAACAATAATGCGGCCGCTGTCCTGCTGGTCCTCAACACGCTAGCCTTGCGCAAGGAGGTGCCGACGTCACGCGGCGAGCTGATTGAGATTGGGGGCTCGTTCCGCATACCGGAGATCATGACGCGCGCGGGTTGTCGGCTGCGGGAGGTCGGTACCACGAATCGGGTCCACCTGCACGATTACGCCGAGGCGATTGGCCCACGCACCGGTCTCGTCATGAAGGTGCATACGAGTAACTACGCCGTCGTGGGCTTCACGTCGAGCGTGGCCGAATCCGAGATCGCGCGGGTGTGCCACGAGCGGCATGTACCGTTTGTGGTCGACTTGGGCAGCGGCACGCTCGTGGACCTCCGCGAGTACGGTCTGCCGCACGAACCGACGGCGTCGGAAGCATTGGCCAACGGAGCCGACGCCGTGACCTTCAGCGGTGACAAGCTCCTGGGCGGCCCGCAGGCAGGCATCATTGTCGGGCAGGCCGCGCTGATCCGACGGATCAAGCGGAATCCGCTGAGGCGCGCGCTGCGCGTCGACAAGGTCACGATTGCCGCCCTGTCCGCGGTCCTCGCGCTGTATCGGGATCCCGATCGGCTCGCTGAGCGCCTGCCCGTCATCCGATTGCTGACGCGGCCGCTCGCTGAGATCCAGGCAGTGGCTGACCGCGTGCAGCCGGCGGTCGCCGCTGTCGTTGGTCCCGGCGCATCAGTGGAGGTCGTGAGTTGCAGCAGCCAGATTGGCAGCGGTGCAGGTCCGACACAGGCGATCCCGAGCGCGGGGCTCGCGGTCCGGCCCTTGACGGGGCGTCGCGCAGGCTCGGCACTGCAGCGGATTGCCACCGCGTTTCGAAGTCTCCCTGTGCCTGTCGTCGGGCGCGTCCACGACAACGCGTTCATCCTCGACTTCCGGTGTCTGGATGACGAAGGCGTCTTCACGGCGCAGCTTGCAGAGCTTTCACTGAGTGGGACTGGCCTCGGCACTAGCCTCGGAGGTAACCCTGAGACCAGCCCCGGACGGACCTGACAGCGTTATCTTTCTGGGGGCTATCTCTCTAGAAGATGTGCCGGACATCGCCGACGCGCCGCGTGACCCGCTCGCGATCCAGCCACTCCAGTAGTGGAATCGCGTACTTGCGGGTGACGTTATAGCGATTCTTGAATGCGGCGACGTCGAATGTTGAGACGGTGCCTGCCTGTTTCAGCGACCGGATATCCGACTTGAGCAGAGTGAGCGGCGCTTCATGGAACAGGAGACCGCCGGCCCGCACCAGCACCTTCTGCCGTACCAGCAGGTTCACGATTCGGTCGGTCGCCTCAGACGCCGCGCCGATTTGGGTTTCGAGGGCCGCGGGATCCGGAGGAGTGAGCCCGGCTTCGCTCAGGATCCGCACGACCGCCTCGCGCGTGCGCGCTTCCTCGTCGCTGAGCGCGATGCTGCGCCCTGCGACAGCGATGCGGTCCCCGCCGACGATATGGCCGCGATCGATGCCGACGCGCAAGGCTTCCTCAAAGACGGCGACAGGTGCATTCCCAAACAACCGCTCTCGCAATTCCTCGCGCGGTATCCCGGCTTCCAGAGGGCACCGGGCATGGTAGTGAGCCACGGCGGCGAGCATGGCCTCCTGGGCGGCTGCGAGATGTGAAATCGCGACCAGCACACCCCCGATCCGAGCCGCGTGGGACCCAAGCTCGGCGACGACCCGGTCGTCATCGCTCCATTGCCCGCCCGCCCGTCCGACGAGCTGCTTCAGCGGCAAGCCGCTCAATCCCGCCTCTTCGATCATCACCATGACGGCAGTCGCTGCATGTGTTTCGGCGTCCGACAGCCGCACGAATCGGGCGATGCCCGCCGGCGTGCGAGCGCCTCTGCGCGGCGGCAACGGATCGAGTACCGTGCCGCCGCCAATCGTCGCGAGCGGCGAGTAGGCGCGCAGAATGAACCGGTCGCCGCGCACGAGCGCAGCCGGTGCTTCGAGATGGAGACGTGCAAAAGTCGAGGCCCCTGGCTCGGCCTCGGGCGGACCGGCGAGGACGATGCGGGCCAGAAGCTCGCGGGTGCCCTGATGGAACCGGACCCGTGCGCCGTGTCGGAGCGGCTTCGCCGATCCAAGGAGCTCCACCCGGACGTCCGCACGGCGGGTCACAGTCACGGCATCGACGCGCGTCAGCGTCTCACCGCGAGTGATGTCGGCGACCTCCACGCCGGTGAGGTTGACGGCCACGCGCTGCCCCGCCAGGGCCTCGGACTGTCCTTCCCCATGCAGCTGCAGGCCGCGAATCTTCACGGCGCGGCCGGACGGCTGTAACACGACATCGTCGTCGACGCTGAGCCGTCCCACGATGAGCGTTCCGGTGACCACCGTTCCGAAGCCCTTCATGGAAAAGACGCGGTCGATCGGCAGCCGTGGCGGTCCGTCGCACGGGCGCGCACCCGCGGACCGTGCCAACGTCGCCAGTGTGCGGCGGAGATCCGGGAGCCCGGCGCCTGTGCGAGCCGACACGGCCAGAACCGGCGCCCCCTCCAGGAACGAGCCCGCTGTGAGATCCTGAGCTTCCAGGCGGACCACGTCGAGCATCGCCGGATCGGCGAGATCCGACTTCGTCATGACCACGAGTCCGGAAGGCACGCGCAGCAGGCGGCAGATATCGAAGTGCTCTCGGGTCTGCGGCATGATCGACTCGTCGGCCGCCACGTGGAGCATGACCAGGTCCATGCCGCCGACGCCGGCCAGCATGTTTCGGACGAAGCGTTCGTGGCCGGGCACGTCCACGAACGAGAGGGCCACGCCGTCCTCGATCGTATGTGCGAATCCAAGTTCGATCGTGATCCCCCGCGCCTTCTCCTCCCGCAGGCGATCGGGGTCAGTGCCCGTCAATGCGAGCACGAGCGAACTCTTGCCGTGATCGATGTGCCCGGCGGTACCGATGATGGCGTGCTTCATTCCCCCGACAACCCTGCGGCCCTCTGGAGGTTCATCCGACAGCCGGCTCGCCCCCAGGCGTCACAGCAGTGCTCATGCGTTCGCCACGACTGTAACCCACGCACTGGTCGTCGGCGTGTCACGTGGCCAGGTTGTGCGACGTGCCTCACGGGCTGGGACCTGCCGCCGTGCCGGGCTTGGAGTATCGGGCCCTTCCTGCGTAAACTGAGGCCCTTGCCGAGCTGACGCGCTGGCTCACGCCTCTCGAAGGAAGCGAACGGGGCCCGGTGGCCCTCCCGGTCTTCAAAACCGGCTTGCTCCCCGCTTTGCGGGGAGGCTGGGTTCGACTCCCAGGCGCTTCCGCCAGTACTTGCCAGGCCTGCGACGACACGATCTGCGCGGCCGGCACGACGGTAACAAGCGCCCGCCCAGCGGCAACAAGGTACACTTGGTCAGGTGGTGCGGGTTCTCGATCGCGAGCGATCGACGGTTTGCGTCGCCTCCGACGTCTCCTTTCCGCGGGCTGCCTATGGTCAAGGTCACCGGACGCAAGAGAATCAAGCTGATCGGGCTGACACAGCAGGTCGCCGCGGCCGGTTGAGCGGCGAAGCTCGGCCCGGCCGACCTGCTGCACGTGCTGCACAGCCTCCCGTCGTTTGAACACCCTGACCTGATCGTCGGGACGGAGACGTCCGACGACGCGGGAGTGTTCCGTCTGCGGGATGACCTCGCGATCGTCAACACCGTCGATTTCTTCACGCCGATCGTGGATGACCCTTTTGCGTTCGGCCAGATCGCGGCAGCCAATGCGCTGAGCGACGTCTATGCGATGGGCGGCGAGCCCAAAACGGCCCTCAACATTGTTGGATTTCCGAAGGGCAAGCTCGATCTCGGCGTGCTCACGGACATCATCCGTGGCGGATCGGAGCGGGTCAGGGCCGCTGGTGCCGTCCTGATCGGCGGGCACAGCATCATCGATGACGAGCTCAAGTACGGGTTAGCGGTGACGGGCGTCGTGCATCCGGATCGCGTGGTTCGCAACGTCGGCGTCCGGCCGGATGATGCACTGGTTCTCACGAAGGCGCTTGGCACCGGTATCATCGCCACGGGTCTCAAGAGGCGGAAGGCTTCCACAGCGAGCGTGCGGGCGACGGTCGCGTCCATGATCGCCCTGAACGATACGGCGTCCGCCATCATGCGGATCTTTTCAGTGCACGCCTGCTCCGACGTTACCGGGTTTGGGTTGCTGGGACACGCCTTCGAAATGGCAAGCGGCAGCGGCGTCACGATCGTGCTCGAAGCGCGAACGCTGCCCCTCCTTCCTGGCGCCCGGCGTCTGGCGCGGCTGGGGTGCGTCACCGGGGGGTGCAGACGAAACAGAGAGTATCTGAAGAACAAGACCTCCGTCCATCGATCGGTCCGCGACGATCTCGTCGAGATCGCCCTCGATCCACAGACATCGGGAGGACTGCTGATGGCGCTTCCCGCCGACCGCGCCGACGCCCTTGTCGATCGGCTGCGATCGAAGGGCATTGACGCGGCTACACTGGTGGGCCGCGCGACGGCTGCCGAAGAGGTCAGCGTCAGGCTGGTGTAAGCCGCCTTCGTCCGACAGTGCCCGCGGTACCCTTCACGGCACAGCGTTGAGCGTCTGCAGGTGTACCAGCACCGCTTCGAGTTCGGCCTCGGTGAGTCTGACGCCGCTCATCGTGGTCACGCCGGCGAGCGCAGACCTGACCCGAGCCTCGTCCGCACCTCGGATGTCGGGAGTACTCAGGCTCGCGTCGCCTGCACCGTTCGTTCCGTGACAGCTGGCGCATCCCACGCCGCCAGCCGTCTGCTCAAAGACGAGCGCCCCCCGCTCCTCGAGAGTCAGGGCTGGCGCAGCAGCGGCAGCGCCCCGGCCACCGCGACCGCCCGGCGCAGCCTCGGCGCGAGCCGCAACCCGCTGCCGCATGATCTCGCGCACCGCTTCCTTGGGGCCACCCATGTCGGCCAACAGCTCCCCAGTCCAATCGGCGTTGTACCGTATGAACCCGCCCGAATGGGTGTCGCCGCCGTTCGGCGTCGGTATGTAGGCCTTCGTCTTGTTGGTGTTGAGATCCAGGACGATGGTCTCCCAGCCCTTCATGTTGCTGATCCACAGCTCGTTGACCTCCGGGTCCGGATGCAGGACTGCGTGATCGACGCTCGAGGCCGACCCCCCGAGCCAGATCGGTTGGACGAAGTCGCGGGGCGCTCGGAACGGTTCCGTGCCGATGAGCCCCACCACCGAACCGAAGCTACCACCGCGCATCCCTTCGCCCTTGCCAATCGGGTAGAGGAAGGACTCGTCCCAGTCCAGGGCGATACCGTACGGCCCCAACACGCCCGCCCCCATACTGTCGACGACTTCGTTGAGTTCGTTGTCGATCTTATAGACATTGCTGCCGTGCGAGTCAGCGACGTAGGTGAACCTGCCGTCGGAGGTGTGGGCCATGCCGATCGGGTTGTCCCCCACGAACGGCACGATGGCCACCCCGCCGGTCTCGAGGTTGATCTTCGCAATCCCCGCGGTGTTGTGAAGCTGCGAGCGCCATGACGGCGCGATGACGGCGTTGTACAGGAAGCGGCCTGTCGGGTCGACCGTCGGATACGGATGGCCCATGTAGTCGCCGATGTCTTGAATCGTGATGGCCTTCACGACCCGGTTCTTGTCCTTGGGATCGAGGAGCCAGGTCGGGCCGCCGCCGGCGGTGCGGCCGAAGGCCACGATCACGCGGTCGCGCCCCTGCCAATCGGTGAACCCGGTGATGTGGTGAAACCAGTCGACGCGGGGACCTTCCAGCGTCATCTCCAGCTTCAGGGTTCTGGCGTTGATGATGAGCAGGACGGATCTGTCACGCGGGTCGACATTGAATGTCACGCCAGGGGTGTCGGTGGCCGCGACACGGTGTATCTGCCCGATGTAGAGCCACTGCCCGTCAGGCGACATGCCCGCGCTGTGGGGGTTCTGCGTGACCTCCTCGCCGAGATCGAACAGCGCCGACGCGATGACCTCCTTGCTGTAGGCGTCTATGATCTGGACGCCCGACATAGGCGTGCCGCCCTTCGGGTTCGAGCCAACACCCTCGCTCGTGAAATAGACGAGCGGGTGGGCCGCCACGTCCCAGGCATCCGGGCCGCTGGAGTCGTACGTGGCAAGCAGCCTCAACCCACTGCGCACCGACTCCGCCGTGTCCCAGCCCGTGGGCTGGGCGTTGACGGGCGGAGGCGCAAGCTGGCCAGCTTGGACCACCTGCACGGGAGCCGCGGCGGCGACCTGCTGCTGCAGGGCCGCATTGTCCGCTTGAAGAACGTCAACGTCCGATTGGGAGACCCCCTGCACCGCAAAGACGGATGCCGCCAGGGCCATCAGCGCGACGAGCGCACTTCCCATCCATAGCTTTCTTGCAGACTGTTTCATGTGACCGTTCTCCCTGTGGGTGTCGCCACCGCGCAACTGGACTCTGATCTCGCGGGAACTGGAGATGCTGGCATTCTAGCCCCGTCCCGCTCCGCCGACAACGAAGGAGTGCCCTGACCGCCCGCTGCGTAGTCGGAAGCGCGCCGCTAGACCCCGTGGCGGGCGGTGTCAACCGAACCAGTAGTCCTGGTACGCCATCATGCGTCCCGCCGTGATGATGACCGCCCATAAGACCAGCGACAGGCCGCCCACCAGCCTCGCAGCTCGCGGAGGGACAGCATCCAGATCCCACTCAGCCACGCGGCGAAACACGGTGACATGAAAGATCCAGGCGTTCAGGGCGGCAAGCACGAGCATCGCCATCTTGAATCGAAAGAACAGATTGTCGTACCTGACAAGCGGAGCCGAATAGAACAGAAGCGCGCCCGAGGCGACCATCACCAGCAGGCCGGCCGCGGACCACGGCAGGAGCCGCCCTACCACTTCCGACGCCGGCACGCGCTTCATCGTCACGCCAAGCAAACGCAGATCGATCATCAGGGCCGTTCCGACGAACACCGTCAGGGTCAGGACATGGACGGTCAGGACGATGAGAAACATGTAGCGAGACTCGTGGAGCGCAATGCTCCCGGGGGTGCTCGCCAGCCATTCGCAAAAACGAAAAAGCACATCCGACTCCGGTGCAAAGCCATACGATGCTGCCGTCGACGCATCGCGTGGCGGGTCACATTGACTCCCTTCCAGTTCCTGGGCCAATATACGCGGGATATTCTACCCGCCGGCTCGCTCTCTTCAAGGGAGGTTCGAATGCGTAGGTTGATCGTGTCCCTCGCCGCTCTACTCGGGATCGTGTCCATGTTCCCGTCGAATGCGTTGGTCCAGCAGGCGCAGGCGCCCCCGTACGTCGAGCAACGGGGAGGCTTCGATATCAGCGGCCCATACGAGGTCGATCCCAACTGGCCGAACAAGACCTGGCCGGCGGAGGGATACATCTGGGGCTCGCAGTCCGGCGTGTACCCGGAATCCGCCGACCGCGTGTTTCTCGCCAGCCGCGGCGAAATCGAGCTGCCCGAAGACGCCAGGATCGGACCGGATTTCCCCGGCAACTGGGGCGCGCTGAACCGTGGCGGCGCCACCGGCCAGGTGCCCGTCTTCCGCAACACCATTCTCATCGTCGATCGACAGGGAGACCTGGTCGAATCGTGGAACCAGTGGGATTACCTGTTCGAGGGTGGCCGCGGCCCGCATCAGATCTACGTTCAGCCGTACGATCCAGAGCGGCATGTGTGGGTCATCGATGACATGAACCATGTCATCCACAAGTTCACCAATGACGGCAAGACGAAGGTCATGACGATTGGGGAAATCGGTGTCTTCGGTCCCAACGACGACGTCTATCATTTCAACCGGCCGACCATGATGGACTGGCTGCCGGACGGCACCTTCTTCGTGAGCGACGGCTACGCGAACAGCCGCGTGGTCAAGTTCAACCCGGACGGCGAGCCGCTGATGTGGTGGGGTTCCATGCAGCCAGGGACGGGCGACGGCGAGTTCACCGTACCGCACGGGATCGCCGTGGGCGAAGACCGCCGCGTGTACGTCTCCGACCGGTTCAACCGGCAGATTCAGGTCTTTACCGAGGACGGCGTCTTCCTGGACAAGTGGCCCAGCGGCTACTGCCATTCGCTGTCGATGAGCCGGGATCAGCACCTCTGGTGCTACGACGGCCGCCACGAGCAATTCATCAAGTACGACCTGCGCGGACACATCGAGACGTTCTTTGGCCGTGACGGCACCTATCCCGGCGCCACCTGGGGTGTTCACCAGATCGCCGCCGACCCCGAAGGCAATCTCTACGGGGCCGAGGTCTTTGGCGGACGCACGCAGAAGTTCGTGCCGAAACCGGATGCCAATCCTAACGACCTGTTCTGGGGCCGGGAACTCGCGCCGAGAACCCCCGTTACTCGGGTGTCGACGGTGCGGCTGGCAGAGCCGAGGACGACCGCAGGAGTGGAGGTGGATCCGAACGCGCCGATCGCGAACTTCGCCGGAACCTGGAATTTCGATACAGGGCGCAGCCAGATGGCCGGGGGCGGCGGAATGGGCTCAGGGGTCGGAGAACCGCCTATCGCCATGACGGTGACGCAAAGCGGGACCGAGATCGCAGTCGCCATGCAATACGAGTCCGACGCGCAGGGCGCGGGGGGCGCGAATGCCACCGGTGATTACGGCCCCGACGGGCGCGCACGCAACGCCCTATTCGCGCTGGATGGAACGATGAGCCAGACGCCCGATCCAGAAGATCCCAGGCCTCAGTACAATTACAAGCGCATTGCGGCGTGGGACGGCGCGAGGCTGGTGCTGCGAACGATTCACGGCCTGACCAACCTGCGAGAGGTCTGGGTGCTCGATGGGGATACGCTGAACATGCAGCGCTCGGCGCAGACGCCAGGCGGCGCCGGCTCGTCGACGCGCGACCTGATTTACACCAAGTAGTCCGTCCGGTCGATCACAACTGGACCAGACAAGACGGAGGGCCGACCGGCCGGTCGGCCCTCCGTCTTGCCCTTCAATCTGTTTCGTTACGCCGCGGGAGGCACGGGGTCGGGCTGCTCGAATATCGACCGGTCAATCGCGACGTTCGGCTCCACCTCGCTCAGCTGAATCGTCATCCGCATGTACGTCTGGCTCACGGTCTTCTGAAACGGGACCTTGACGCCGGCAACGTCGCGGTAATCCGCGTAATCAATCTGCGTCGGCACGAAGGCGACAGGCGTCTCGGTCCAGGTGACCAGGCGCACCAGCAGGCCCGAATCGTCAAAGTAGAGGTTCGCAGCCGGTTGGCCGTCCCGGAGGCCTTGGACGACCTGGACCCCCTGGTCACCGATCAGCGCGATGCCAGTCCGCCATTCGCTGTATGCCTGCCGAATGGCTGCTGGAAACGCCAGGAGGGCCTCGAGCCGGGCGCGGTCCAGATTGCCGGCCGTCAGCGTCACCAGCGGTAGCTGCGTGTCGGGGCCGGCCATCCACCCGTTGCGGCCGTTGTACGCCTTGGTGTTGTCACCGGTCGTGAGATGCGTGACCATCGTCATCTGGTTCGGCGCCGCAGCGTAGACCTCCACGGCGATCCTATCGAAGCCGGTATCGAATCCCGAGTAGGTGCCCTTGGCTACATAGCTCGTCAGGTTCGCGAGACGATCGGCGCCGCCCAGCGCCTGGATGTACCTGTCGAACAGCTGGTCCGCGGACACCAGCGGGTTCGGCGGCATCTCGCGCGCGTTCGGATCGAACACGGGTTCCGCGTACTGGAGCGCGAGATCCGGTTCGCTTGGGGGCCGGTCGCTGCCACCGTGGCAGGTGAAGCAGGTCAGGCGCTTCTCGCCACCGAAGTACTGTTTGTTCATTGCGTTCATCATTACCATCATCTGCCGCGCCTTCATGATTCTCGGCGTCGACTCCGCGAACTTCGCCTTGTCGAAGACCGCCTCCGAGGAATGGCAGAACGTGCAGTCGTTGCCCATCGAATTGGCAAACATGCCCATCGTCTCGAAGAACGTGTCGACCGGGATGTCCCGAAGCAGCACGACGTTCTCGAAGACATCTCCCGCCATCGGCGGATCTCCCTGGGCGTTCTGCGCTGCCGATGCAGCACCGACCAGACACGCAACGGCGATTACCGTGCAACCCAAGAACGTTCCCCTTGATTCGAGCGTCATGATCGTCTCCTCGTGTAACGTTACGGAAATCCGACATAGCGTCCGCCGAGAGCTATCGTGGTCCACAGCGAGAGTGACACGAGCGCGACGGCCCTTCGCCTGGCGGAATCCACATCCGTCTCATCGGCGAGGGTCACTCTGCGACGGATCGACAGGGTAAAGATGATCACGAGGCACAGTGCCGCCATTTTCACCCAGAAGAACGTTAGATAGTAATACTTCGTGGCGAAGCACATGAAGAGCAGGATCCCCGTGCTCACCATCACCGCGAGACCGCCGAAGAGCCAGCGCTCCGCGTCTCGCGCGAGTCGCGCCACCGGCTGGCGCCGTAGTCCCAAACCCAGGAGCCGCAGGTCGACCAGCAGCACGGCGCCGCCAATCACCGACAGGCCCATCAGATGGATTGTCGCGATGACAGGAAAGAGCCACGGCGAGCTCCGCATCGCGACGAGGGGCTCAGAAAACTGGACCCACTGACAGAACTCCAACACCGACATTTAGGACGTCCTGCTACGAGCTATCGCCACGCCGCAACGTCCTCAGGGCTGATTTCTACCCGCTGCGCGTAGACCGCCCCCGAGTACACGAACAGGATATCCGTGCCCGCTTGAATCGCGTCTGGAGAGAACGCCGCCAGCATGGCGCGCTCCGGCACGCTGGGCCCCAGGATGTTCCGCAACTCGCTGGAGTCGGCCTTCACCCAGACGGGCTCAATGATCTCCGCCCGGTCCGTGGAACCGCGCGGTGTGATGATCACGTACACCGTATCGACGAGCCGATCAGGACCAGTGACGTCAGTCCGCTCCCAGGGCAGCGCCGCCACGTACGTGAGCGAGCCCTGAATCTCGGCTGGGATGTCCGCGGGGCCGAAGGATCTGCCGGCATCGGCCGCCGTGCGAGCCAGGAGCGCAGCGCGGATGAATGGCGTGTAGACCGCGCCGAACGTCAGGATATTGTTAGGGTCGAGCGTCTTGGCGACTTCGGGATCGAGGGGCCGGCCGCGGGTCACCGGCTTCGACGGGCCCCTCAGCGCGTACGGGGCGGGCGGCGCCTGGGCCTTCGCCGCCTCGATGGCGGCCTCCACATCGACGGGAGCGGGAGCCGCCGGGGCCTGCGCGAAGACCAGCGCCGAACCCAAACCAATGAACAACGCAGGCATCAGTGGTGCGCACAGTTTCATAATCGTCCTTCCGGAAGGTCCGGTCGCCGGATTGACAGCTCAAGCGTCGCTGAGATGGTAGTGCCTCGTACGGATGGTGTTCAACCGGGAAAATTACTGGATGGCCGAACGTCCGGCACGCAGGCAAGGCTGGGGGACAGTCGAACCCCTCGGTTGAACGCGGCGCTTGCGCGCCGCGTTCAACCGAGGAATTCAGGGATGTGGCCGCGGCGCGCGACGATTCGCGCGCCGTCGAGTCGCAGGGGGCAGCTCTTACTGAGCCCCGCCCGCCGCGCCTTGTCCGTCGGCGCCAGGAGCGGAGCCGCCCATGAAGATCTTCCGCCCGTCCGGATACTCGAAGAAGACGGCGACGGCCTTGTTCTCGCCGCTCTTGGCCTGATAGCCGAAGATCTTGATTTCGGACCCGACCGGAAGCGTCGCCTTCGTGACGCCGTTCCTGAAGAGATTCACCGGCGGCCCGCCCTCCAGGCCCCACTCGGCGACCGAGCCATCCTCCTGCAGCACGTCCATCCAGATCCACGAGTGGGGGTTGATCAGTTCCACTTTCGTCACCGTGCCCTGGAGGTTGACGGGCTTGGTCTCGTCAAACGCGGCGGCAAATGAGTGGTGCGCTTTTGCCGGCATCGCGGCCAGTAGACCGGCCGCAACTACCATCCCGACGAAGGTTATCGCCTTCTTCATCTGAGCATCCTCTCCTTTGTGTTCGAGGCTCACATCCCTTGGGTGAACCGCTACCCGACTCTTCTCATTACTGATCGAATCGTCAATTATCGCCAGATTATAGATCGGATTGTCAATTGCCGCCACGGCGACCGGCCGCCAGGGCCTCGGTGGCCCTGATCTGCGCCCCGGTCACGACGTTGATCACACCGTAATTCTGCTCGTGACACGCGAACTCGAACAGTGGCGGTTCAATGCGCGGCCAGGGAATCTCGGCCGTCCAGGGCTCGGTCCATGTCGCCGGGTCCTCAACGGTGATCTCATAGCTGATCGTATCGCGGTCGACGCGTGTGAAGCGCTCCACGAGACTCATGTCGGGGGTCGCGTTGCGCCCCTGACGCCATATCCTGTCCGGGTGGAAATTGGTGGTCTCCACGACGAGCGTCTCGCCTTCCCAGTGGCCGCGCGAGTCACCCAGCCACGTGCGAATTTGGGACGGCAGATGCGGCCGCCCGTCCATCGGCACGACGCGGGCTTCGCTATTCGACTGCGTGATGATCAGCACGTATCCGGGAGTTTGAATGATCTGCGACTCGCTGTCATGGTTGAACGGAAGCCTGGGCGGCCCCTGGTTCCCCGTGATGCAGCGCGTGTAGAAATTCTTCAGGAGCGACACCGCCGACGATGGGTTCGTGATCTCCGCCGCGGCCGCCACCGCATCGCGGCGCTCCCGCCCTTCCGGCGACAACGGCGGAAGCTTCCCGTTGGCCGGGTCCACGATCAGCCCGGAACGAAGGTTTGGCCTGACCGGGCTTTGCCACATATCCATCCCGAACTCTTTCCAGTCGTAGTGGACAGTGGCCGGATCCACGGCAGAATCGGCGGTAACCGCTTCCGTGAAGAACTCGATCGCCTCCTGCGGTGTCAGCAACGGCTTGTTGGCGAACTGTTCGGGCCGCTCGAGGGGCGTGTAGCTGAGGCTCAGCCAATATCCCCTCAGGTCGGGATCACCCCACGGCGTGCGCATCGGAGGCGAGGCGGGGGACCTGGTGGGATCGTAGACGCGCGCAATTGCCTCCGCGGTCACCCTGGCCACGTCGTCCTCGAAGAACGCCATGGCCTCATCGCCCGTCCGCGGCGACGCTTCCCGCGCAGCCTCCCTGATTTCGGCTCGTGTCTGCCCGGCGACGTCAGCCGGCGCGCCCGCCAGGGCACCGATCATCCCGAGTGTGATAGCACCGCCTCGCGCCAGAGATCGTGTACTCATCTCCAAGTCTCCCTGCTTACTGGGCGTACCGCGGCCCCGGCCTGTACAGGCCAAGAGGCTCATACATCATCTCTTCGACGAACGGCACACAGTTGAATTCGACCAGATGGGCATTCGCCTCGACGTGCCTATAGAGTGGAAAGCTCATCGTCCACGGCCGACTGTAGACGTTCGGATCTTCCAGCGTGGCTTCGTATCGGATGTGGTACGGGCTGATCGGCGTCCAGCGCTCGACGACATGGAGCGCATCGCTGTGGAAATTTCCGGCTCGATCGAGCCAGGTATGGCCGTTGAACCCGTTCACATCGACCACCAGCGTGTCGCCGTCCCAGCGCCCGTTCGACCATCCCATCCAGGTGTCCGAGGGCGCTTCGCCGGTACCGTTCATATGAATGGAGCGCAGGGCGCCTTTGAACTCGTACACGATCAGGATCTCTTCGGGCGTCTGGAAGATCTGGAAGGGATACGGCATGTAGTTGGCGCGCGGCACGCCGGGCCGATAGCACTGCAGTTCGCGATCGCCATTGTCGAACCGGCTCGGATCATTGGCCACCGTCACCACCAAACGGTTCTCGAAGTTCTCCTGCTGCTGGGCGGCGGCCTCGGGGAGATAGGGAATTTCATTGCCTTCGACGATACTCTCACCGCCTCGGCCGGCACCCCAGGCGCCGAGGAGCTGGGGATGGGGGCCCGGCTGTGCCGAATGCGCCAGGATGTCCCAATTCGCCGACGTGAGCGCCTCCCACACCCCGCTCAAATCAGGCTGTCCGTCCGCCGTGCGCGCCGGCGTGTAGGGAGGGAACAGGGATCCATCAGGGGCCTGGCCTTGGCCCCCGATCGGGGATGTCGTCAGCCAGAGCGCCGCGCCTGCCACGGCGACGGCCATCGATACGCCTTTGAATCGAACCGGCATCACCCTCTCCTCGCTTCGGCTGCCCGAGCATTCGTCTTGTAATGTAAAGATACGCTGGACGAAGGCCCGCGAACCGGCCGCACTCTGGCAGAGAAGTTCGTCGTTGTCAAGGAAACCGGGTGTCTCCGGCGGGAGGACCTGCTACGATATGGCGCGGCAGGGCGCGCGCAGATTGCCCGTCGACAGGCGGCCTCGACAGAGACCACTTTCTGCATCAGGAGGTACCAGATGAGCAACGGGGTTCTCGGGCCATTGAAGGCCGTGACGCTGATGACGATGATCGCCGTGGCGCCGGTGGGTGCCGCTGGCCAGCAAGCGCAGCCCTCTGACATGGTGAATCAGAGAGAAGCAGAGGTCCTGGAAGCGGCTCGAGAAGTATCTCCCCTCACGGCAGAGGAGGCGGCGGAGTATTTCGAGGCCGAAGTGGCCAGAAAGACCGCCGAGGCAATTGCCACGGTGTGGGACCCCGACGCACCGCGTCAGGCCTCCCCACGTACGCCCTGGGGCGATCCCGATCTGCGCGGTTACTGGATGGTTGAGAGCTATACACCGCTCCAGCGCCCCAACGGGGTGACGAAAGCCTTCTATACGCCGGAAGAAGCCGTCCAGGCGTTCCTGAAAGCAGCGGTCGATGACGCGGCGGTCGATCCCGCCACGGTGCACTACGACTGGAAAGAGTTCGGGATGGATACGTGGCAAAGCCCGGTCAGGCCAAACCGCCGCACATCGCTGATCGTGAATCCGTCGGACGGAAGGCTTCCGGCGCTCACGCCTGAGGGGCAGCGGCGGCGGATAGCGGAGCAGCGGGCCAACTCGGTGCCAAGCCGCGGCCAGGCCGAGCGGTGCATCACCGGAAACCAGGGACCGCCGAGAACGGGCGGCAACGACAATCATTCACAGATTATCCAGGTTCCGGGCTACGTGGTCCTCGTCGTGCAGTCGAATAACGACGTTCGCATCATCCCGGTGGACGGGAGCCCGCATCTCCACCAGGGCGTTCGCACCTGGCTGGGCGATTCACGCGGCCACTGGGAAGGCGACACCCTCGTCGTTGACACCACTAACTTCCATCCCGGAAGGAAATGGCGAGGGGCCAGCCCCGACATGCACCTCGTCGAGCGGTTCACGAGGGTGGACGCGGACAATATCTTGTACGAGTTCACGGTCACCGATCCGAGGACATGGACCGAGCCCTGGAGCTTCGAGAGCCCATGGCCGAGGACACAAGGCGAGGTCTACGAGTGGGCGTGTCACGAGCAGAACTACGGCATCATCAACGTCGTGAAGGGTGCGCAGATCCGGGCGACGGAATTCGAAGGCCAGGACCCCGGCAGCCGTTGAGGCACGCAACTGGTTCGCGGACGGAGGTTACTTGGGGCGCTCCTTGTAACCTTCCGTGAGCGCCTAGATCTATTCTAGATCTATATAGAGTCTTCCGGTCAGGTCCGGCGAAGGCGATGTCCTACATCGTCCGTGACCGGAATCGTCCCCAGGTGCTGGCCCTGCCGTCGGGTCGAAAAGGGGTGTATACTCGCGGCGCGTTTCGCCCAGAGTCGTCCGCCTCGTCCGCGTGGGGAGTCGTGAGATGCGCAACCGATCGAAAGTTATGGTCGCCGTGACTGGCGCCGTTGCGGCCACCGTGGCTGTCTGGCTGACCACGCCCCTGCAGACCACAGCCGCTGCACAGGCCGCAGCCTCCGACGAGTTTCCGTCGTATACCGCTCCGCGCACGGCCGATGGCAAGCCGGATTTCAACGGGATCTGGCAAAGCGTCACCACCGCCAACTGGGATCTTGAAGCGCATTCGGCTGCGCCGGGTCCGTATCCCGAGTTGCTCGGCGCCTGGGGTGCACAGCCGGGAGGCCAAAGCATCGTCGAGGGCGGCGTGATCCCGTACCGGCCTGAGGCCCTGGCGAGAAGGACGGCCAACTTCGCGCAGCGCGCCACGCCGTCCGTGCCTGGGGACGGCGTTGAGCCGCCGCTCGGCGATCCGGAGCTCAAGTGCTGGATGCCCGGCGTTCCGCGTTCGATGTACATGCCGTATCCGTTTCAAATCGTCCAGACACCCGACACGATTCTGATGACCCACGAATTCAACGGCAGTACTCGCCTCGTCCGCATGAACTGGCCGGACGAGAGTCCGGTGGACAACACCTTCTTCATGGGATGGTCGCGCGGCCGCTGGGAGGGCGAGACGCTCGTCATCGATGTCACCGGGTTGAACGAAAAGAACTGGCTCGATCGGGTCGGCAACTTTCACAGCGACGCCGTCCACGTCGTCGAACGTCTGACGGCCGTCAGCCCGTACCACCTGTCGTACGAGGCGACCATCGACGACCCGAACGTATTCACGCGACCCTGGACGATCAGCTTTCCGCTCTATCGCCGGATGGAGCGCGATGTTCAGCTGATGGAATTCAAGTGTCAGCCCTTTGTTGAAGAGCTGGTGTACGGACGTTTCACGAAGCAGCCCGCTAGCTAGCGGAGGTGTGGTGATGAGTCGCAGGCTCCGAATTTCGCTGGGTGTTCTGGCCATCGTGGTCGTCGCGGCGTCGATTCTCGGCGCGCGGGGGCAGGTGACATGGCTGTCCGCCTCGCTGGCCGCACAGACGGCAGATGCGGTGGGGTGGACACCGCCGAAGACACCATGGGGCGATCCCGATCTCCAGGGCATCTACAACTACGGGACGAGTACTCCGCTGCAGCGGCCCGAGCAGGTTGGCGACAAAGAGGTGCTATCGGACGAAGAAGCCGAAACCCTTCAGGCGGAAATTGCCCGGAGGCTCGATCGCGACCGCCGCGACGGAGGCGCGGAAGCGGACGTGGGCCGCTCGTACAACGACATCTGGATGGATCCGGCGCGAATGCGGCTGACCGAGGACAAGCGCACATCGCTCATCATCGATCCCCCCGACGGCAGGCTCCCCCCACGGGTGCAGCGTGAGTTGACACCGGAACAACTGGAGGCACAGGCCGCGCAGGACATGTCGACGCGTCGCTTCAATACAAATTTCCAGGAGAGTTACCTCGATATGGACGTCGGCAACCGCTGCATCATCCGGCGGCGGAACGAAGGGGGCGGCCACCCGTATCTGCCGGCCATCTACAACAACATGGCGCAGATCCTTCAGTCGCCCGGCTATGTCACCATCTACGCCGAGATGATCCACTTCGCGCGGGTCATCCCGGTCGACGGGCGCGCACCGCTGCCTGACAACGTCGAAACCTGGCTGGGCGATCCGCGCGGCCACTGGGAAGGCAACACGCTGGTCGTCGAGACGAGAAATTTCTTCGGGTCGAACGCAGACATCGTCGGTCGCACCGGGGTGGTCTACCGCAACGCGAATCCGACGACGTTCCAGATCGTCGAACGGTTCACCCGCACGGGGCCGGAGACCATCGAGTATCAGGTGACGATGTCCGATCCGGAAACCTGGACGCGGCCGTTCACCATCCTCGTGCCGTGGAACAAGACGACCGATCAGATCTACGAGTACCAGTGTCAGGAAACGAACTACGACATGTACCACTGGCTCCATGGAGCCCGCGAACGGGAGGCACGGGGAGAGCGCTTCGATCCGAATGCGCCTGATGCCCGTTGAGGCGGGCGGAGCGAACTTCTAACGCGAGGAAGGTGACAGCCGATGCGAATCAGACTCGTCCTGGCCGTTGTGGGTGTGGCGCTTGTCTCGGCGACGGTGCCGGCACGGGCGCATCACTCGTTTGCCTCTGAATTCGACGCACAGAAGCCGGTCAAATTCACGGCAACCGTCACGAAGATGGAATGGATCAATCCTCACGCCTGGATGCACGTCGCGGTGAAGAAGCCGGACGGCACCGTCGAGAACTGGATGATCGAAGCGGGATCGCCGAACAGCCTGTTCCGGAGGGGAGTAAACAAGGACACCGTGCGCGTCGGCATGGAGGTCGTCGTCGACGGCTATCAGGCCCGGGACGGTTCGCTTCGGGCCAACGGACGCGATATCACGCTCCCGGAGGGAGGGAGGCTGTTCCTCGGCTCGCAGGGGGCCGGCGCGCCGCCGGCGAACTAGAAGTAATACCGGGGGATCAGAAGTAATACCGGGGGATCAGAAGTAATACCGGGGGATCAGAAGTAATACCGGGGGATCAGAAGTAATACCGGGGGATCAGAAGTAAAACCGGGTGATCAGAAGTAAAACCGGGTGATCAGAAGTAAAACACGCACGCAGCCAGGAGGCTCACAATGCGCAGTCACAAGTCTTCACTCATAGGTCTTGCCGTCGTAATCGCGGTGTCGATCGTCTTTGCCGCCTGCAGTTCACCGGCCGATGGCCCGGAGGCGGCCACGGCCGTGGCGACGGCAGCGCCGTCAGGGGAGAGGGGCGGACAGGAATTGTTCGGGCACTACGAGGTGGTCCCGGATTGGCCGAAGCCGCTGCCGGATGGCGACGACGGCGTGTCGCATGACGGATGGACCTGGGGATCGATGGGAAGCGTCTACGCCGAGAGCCCGGACCGCATCTGGGTGGCGATGCGCGGCGAGCTGCCGCTGCCGGAGGACAATCCGCCCTGGACGCCGTACGCCCTGCTCCAGCCGAGCCGTGGCAACGCCACTGGCAACGACGATGGGCTCAACGCCTCGTGCCAACCGACCAACAACCCGCGGGGCTGGGAACGGCGTTACCACCACGTCATCTACGTATTGGATCGGGACGGCAACCAGGTCCAGCACTGGGCGCAGCACGACCAGCTCTTCGAGATGCCGTGCGGGCGTGGACCTCACAAGATCAAGATGAGCCCCTACGATCCGGAACAGCATGTCTGGGTGGTCGACGACCAGCTGCATGTCATCCACAAATTCACCTACGACGGCGAGCTGGTGATGACGCTCGGCACGAAGGGCGAGCGGGGACGCGACGGCGGGACGCTCTTCGATCGGCCGACCGACGTCGCCTGGCTTCCCGACGGGACGTTCTTCATCAGCGACGGCTACGGTGGCAAGCGCGTCGCGAAGTTCGACCCGGACGGCAACTTCCTGACGGACTGGGGTTCGGCGCCGGCAGATCCCGCCAATCCGGGTCCCAACGAATGGAACACCGTCCATAGCATCGCCGTCAGCGCGGATCGCCGCGTGTTCGCCGTGGACCGCGGGCACGGGCGGATCCAGAGCTTCGACGAGAACGGCGAGTTCCTCGACATGTTCTACACCGGTCCTCGAGGCGACGGAGATGACTACGATGCGCCCGGCGTCGCGTCACGGCCGTACTCGCACCTGATCACGGCGGATCAGTCCCTGTGGGCCACCGACGGCGGGACGGGCAGGGTCCTCAAGTACGATCTCGACGGGAATTACCTGTACGGCTTTGGCGAGCCAGGCCGGTGGCCCGGTCAGTTCATGGGCCCGCACGCGCTGACTGTCGACCAGGAAGGCAACCTCTATACGGCCGAGGTCTTCGGCGGTCGCGTGACAAAATTCCGGCCGAAGCCGGGAGCCGATCCGGCAAAGATTCTCGGTCAGGAAGTGCGTTAGATATACGACGGGCACCAACTAAACAGTGAGCAGGGATCAGGGATCAGAGATCTCTGATCCCTGATCCGGGGAATCGGGGATCGGCGGAAATAGGGGGTTGGGAATGCCGAATCGCAGAACCTTCATCAGGAACGTCGCGGGCGCGACAGCTGGCGCCTTTTTCCTCAACCGCCAGTTCACGGCTGCGGCAGGCGGAATGCAGCAGGCTGCTGCTGCTGGAGGGCGGCGGGAGATCGTCATCGGCGGCCGGCGTATCAAGGTGGTGGACATTCATGCCCACCATTTCGTCCCGGAGGTCTTGGAGGTCGTCGCAGGCACGCCGCTCGAAGCCGCGGGCAAGGGCCAGTCCAACAACACGGACCGCTATCTCGGTCCACACTGGCTGGAGTACATGGACCAAGAGGGCATCGACGTCATGGCCCTCAACATGAATCCCTGGTGGTATGCGGCCGACCGCGACCTGTCGCGCCGGATCTGCGCGATTCAGAATGAAAAGACGGCGGAGTGGTGCGCCCGCTACCCGGATCGCTTCGTGGGCATGGCCACCGTGGCCGTGCAGCATCCCGACCTGGCCGCCGAGCAGCTGGAAGAGGGCGTCAGGAACATGGGCATGCGGGGCGCGCCCATCGGCGGCAGCGTCGAAGGCGAGGAGCTGGGCTCGCCACGCTTCGACCCCTTCTGGGCGAAGGTGGAGGAGCTCGGCGTCCCCTTGTTCATGCATCCGCAGGGCGCCCCCGGTACCACGCGGAACGACCGGTTGGGGGGCACGGGCGCGCTGGGGAATACGATCGGGAACCCGCTCGAAACGACGGTCGCGCTGTCGCACATGATTTTCGAAGGCGTGTTCGATCGGTTTCCGGGCCTGCGCGTCTGCGCGGCGCACGCGGGCGGCTACCTGCCCTCCTACCTCGGGCGGTCGGATGTGCGGTGCGACCGCAGCGAGGGGGCGGATTGTGTCGAGAAGTCCTTTGCCGACTATTTCCGGCGGGAGATTTTGATCGACACGATGATCTTCCGCGAGGAAGGGCTGCGACACCTGGTGGCCGAGGTCGGCGTCGGTCAGATCGTCTACGGGACGGACTTTCCCTTCCCATGGCCCGTGGGCGTGGATTTCATCCTCAACGCGTCGTTCCTCACCGACGCCGACAAGGAAGCCATCCTGGGTGGGAACCTCGTGAGGCTACTTCGTATTACCGAATAACACGATGTTCGAGGACCGCATCCAGTAGTTGGTCCTGCGGATGACCCGCAAGGTCAGCGCGCAGTTCGAGTTCTGAACTGAAGGGGGCAGGGAGAAATCCCCTGCCCCCTATCTCTTTCAAGACCAGTGAATCCGATCGTGGTCGTCGCGAAAGCGGCCGGACGTTCGGAGAGGCAGAGGGACTTATGCGCTTCGGATGGAAAACGTTGGTCGCGGGTTCGGCGTTCGTGGCCGTGGCGGCACTGGGGTGTGCGGGGGGGCAGGACCAGGGGCCGGGTGTCGCGCGGGCGGAAGACGGCAACCCCGACTTGAATGGGGTCTGGCAGGCCGTCACGACCGCCAACTGGGACATCGAGACGCATCAGGCCGAAGCGGGCCCCCACCCCGAGGTCATGGGCGCATGGGGCGCCCAGCCCGGGGGCCTGGGGATCGTCGAAGGCGGCACGATTCCGTACACGCCGGAGGCGCTGGCTGAGAAACAGGAGAACCTCGAGAACCGGATGGTCGTCATGCCCACCAACGACCCGAGCCGCTTTGACACCGGCGATCCGGAGCTCCAGTGTTACCGGCCGGGTGTGCCGCGCGCGAACTACATGCCGTTTCCCTTTCAGATCTTTCAGAATAGCGAGCAGATCCTGATTACCTACGAATACAAAGGCGCCCATCGATTGGTCAACCTCGCCTCGAATGAGGAGGCGCCGGCTGGCTCCTGGATGGGATGGTCGAATGGCCGCTGGGAGGGCGATACCCTGGTGGTGGACGTGACAGGCTTCAACGGCCTCGCCTGGTTCGACCGGGCCGGAAATTTCGCGACCGACGCGCTCCATGTCGTGGAACGCTGGACGCCCATGGGTCCAAACCACCTGATGTACGAAGCCACGATCGAAGACCCGAACGTCTACACCCAGCCGTGGACGATCAGCTTCCCGATTTACCGGCGTCTGGAGCCGAACGTTCAACTGATGGAATTCAACTGTGTGCCATTCGTGGAAGAGATAATGTATACGCCGCTGGGGCTCTACAATCCGCCGGCTCGATAGGGGTGGTGACTGAGGAGGCAATGCACATGCGTATTCGGATTCATTGGCTATCAATCGCGCTGATGCTCCTCATCGTGGGCGTCGTATCGATGGCGGTGCTGCTGGTGGCGCAGGCGCCCTCCAGCGGGGCGACGCCTCCCTCGACGATCACTCGGGGCAATACCGAGGCCGCGGTCAACGCGGCCGCCGAGGCGGCAAGAGCCGAGGCGGCGCTGGTGGAGTGGCAGGCACCGCGCACCGCCTGGGGCGACCCCGACTTGCGCGGATTGTGGATGACCGCGACGTACACGCCGTTGGAGCGTCCCGAGGAGCTGGGAGCGAAGGCGTTCTACACCGAAGAGGAAGCCTTCGCCGAGTTCAAGAATGCGGCGGACGCCGACGCGACGGTTGATACGCGGACCATGCACTACGACTGGAAGGAATTCGGCATGGAGGCGTGGCAGTCGGGCGCCCGGCCGAACCTGCGCACCTCGCTCATCGTCGATCCTGACAATGGACGGCTGCCCCCGTTGACGCCCGAGGCGCAGGAACGGCGCGCGGCCGTGGCCGCCGCGGCGAGGGAGCGGAACCCGTCGATCAGCGTGCGGACCTTCGGCAACCTGTACACACGGTGCGTCCAGGGGCTCGGTGCCGTGCCGCTCGTCAGCGGCGGCACTCCCGGAGCGGACTCAGCCGCGAGAGCGGCGGGCGTCACTGCGGAGGTGCTTCTTTTTCAGAGCCCGGGCTACGTGACGATCGTGCTGCAATCGAACAACGATGTGCGCATCGTCCCGCTGGCCGGCCGGCCGGCCCTTCCGTCACACGTCGGGCATTGGCTCGGTGAGCCCCGCGGCAGCTGGGATGGCGACACGCTGGTCGTGGAGACCGCGAATTTCATCGACAAAACCCCGGGGACGAATTTCCTGGGATCGACCGACGCGCTGCGCGTGACGGAGCGTTTCACACGGATCGGCCCGAATACGGTCCACTACGAATACACCGTCACCGATCCGAATACCTGGACGAGTCCCTGGAGCGTCGATACGCTGTTGCCCAGAGTCGAGCCGGGTACGTTCTACGAGTTCGCCTGTCACGAGCACAGCTACGGCCTGATCAATGTGGTGACGGGCACGCAGATCCGGGAGCGTGAAAGCAACGAGGTCGATGCGAGTGAAGGAGGCCCCTCAACTTACCCGGCCTACCTGCTAAGGTGACCAGGTAGGCCGGTTCCCGGCTGTCGCCGTAATCGGCAGAGGTCGCGCCGTAGTCCACGCCCGGCTTGCTCAACAAGCCGGGCGTGCTATGTAGACCCTGGCGTCGTTGGCGCTAGCGGGAAACGCCCCCAACACCAAGACGTGCGTTCTTCTTCTGCAGCCAGGCATCGGCCTCCGGCGATCCCTCGGCCACAAGCGTGTTGTGCAGGGTGCCAAGCCCCGTGTACGAGCAACTCTGCTGATCACCAGGCCGCATGCTCCGGCCCATTCCGCCATGGGAGCCGGGAGGGGTGCCGAGGGAGATCACCGTTCCCACCGGCACCGTGACCATGTTGGACAGATACGCGGCGTACTCGTACAGGCTGTGATATGCCCGGCCCGTGCTGCCCTCCTGAAGATCGTGGTGAACGCCCTCGTTGTCGACGATGGACATCTTGACGTCCACGTTCGTCGGATCAACGAAGTCTTTTGGCACGATAAACGGGCCGAACGGCTTGAAGGAATCCCAGCCTTTCTGGGCGGTGCCCAGGTCCGACCATGTGTCGGGCCGGCGCGCCTGGCGATCGGAGATATCGTTGTTGAGGGAGTAGCCGAAGAAATAGTCCGCGGCGTTTTCCGGCGACACCCGCCACATGGGTCTGCCGATCACGCCAGCGAGTTCACACTCGTACTCGTACCGCTGGCGAATGTCCGAGTGCCAGTTGATGACGGGGTCGCCATCACCGATCCAGACGGAATCGATGCTCGGAACCAGGAAGACCCTGGGGTTGACGGGACGCGTGTCGCCGGCCGCGCGGGTCCACAGGCCGGGGATGTCCGGCGCGGGCGGTTCTACTTCCTGCGGTCCGTCTGCCGCGATGACACCCGGATAGTTGCTGAAGCCGCCGAGGGCCAGACGGGGGACAAATGGCCGCTCCACATCCACGGCGTTGTAGTCGTAGACATAACCGGGCCGGCTATTCCCATCGAGCAACTGACCGACCTGAGCGACGATTTGTCTGACGCGGCCGCTCACACCGGTTTCCCACTGATCCATGATCGTCAGCACGTCGCTGGTGGGAACCGTCTGGCCGGCCGCCGTGGCCGCGGCCGCGAGGTCGACAACCACGCCTCCTACGGCCTGAGGCTCCGTCGGGTATCGCATCACAAGGCCGACGAAGGTCTGATTCTGGTAGGTGAACATTCCGATCCCGAAGCGTTCCCCGGCAGTCTGAGCCGAAGCTGTCGAAACCATCGCAGCCGCGCAAACCGTCGCCATGGCAACAGCCGACAACACATTCTTCATATGGCCTCCCTCGCAGTATCTTGAGTCAGGTGGAAACGTCGAACGCGCGTACGTGTGCCTGCTAAACAACGACGGAACCCGAGTCAGCGAGGGATCTCCGTCTCCGGACGCGGGAACTCAAAGGCCACGAAAATGACGTGCGGGTTCGCCTCGGTGATGTAGTGAGGCACGCCCTCGGGGATGACGACGAAATCCCCTTTGGCCACCGGTGTCGTGACGCCACCCTCAATAACCCGGCCGACCACCTTGCCATCCTGAATGGTCTCGACCAGCCTGCCCCCGGTGGTGATCGCGCCGGATCCATCGACCACGGACCAGACTTCCGCCTCCCCGGCGTGGGCATTGGCCCGCTGCGGCGTCCGACGCCGGTCGACCGCAATGCGGTAGGCGAACATGTCCCCGGGGTCCTGGCGCTCAACGAACGTGCCGTTGGCGCTCACACGGTCTGGCGGGAGCGCGGCGATGGCCGCCGCCACATCCGCGGCTGTAATGACCGTGGCCTTGGTCGGGTCGTAGGTCGCCGCCAGTTTGGCCGACTCGGGACCGTCCGGAGCCGTCCCAAAGCCCTGTTGGCCGGACGCGGTCGAGGCGAACATCATGAAGAGAGCCAGAGACACCACAATCATTCTCATTGCCGAACCTCCTGTGGAGCGCATTCACGCTGATACCCGGCGGAAAGGAACAAGCCTTTCCCTTCCGTCCGTGCCTGCTTTAATCCTAGCCGACCGCCCTGGTAGCTCAACGAACGCCTCGGGCCGGTTCGGAGGCGCCCGTCATTGTAGATCGGTTGGGCTCGGCGCTTGATTTCCACGCCGGAGTTTGGCAGTATCGTGCACCGCCCGGCGGCCGACTGCCGGTCGGCCGCGGGACCGAAGACGCGGAGTGCAGGTCCCAGAATGTGGAGTCACAGATGCGTATCCAGGCCCTGACCCCATGGTTGCTCGCCGCCCTGCTGGCCATTCTGTTCGCGCAGGCACCGGTCCAGGCGCAGGAAATGCTCGATCTGTCGGGGCTCGGGCCCCAGGTCGGCGAGCGTGTCCCCGATTTCAGCCTTCAAGACCAGAGCGGGAGCGTTCGGACGCTCCAGTCGATCATGGGCCCCAACGGGGCCATGCTCGTCTTCGTCCGTTCGGCTGATTGGTGACCGTGGTGCCGATCGCAGCTCGTGGAGCTGCAAAGTCAGGCGGCACGACTTCGTGACGAAGGTCTGGGGCTGGCGACCATCAGCTACGATTCGACCGAGATTCTCGCGGCGTTCGGTCGCGAGAACGAAATCACGTTTCCGCTCCTGTCGGATGTCGGCTCGGCGACGATCCGGAGCTACGGCATCCTGAACACGGTTGTGGAAGCCGTGCTCGCGTCGACGAACATCGACCCCACGCTCGAGGCGCAGGTGGCGCGCTACGTGACCGGCGCCGAACCCGCGGAGCGGCACAGCGGGATTCCGTTCCCCGGCACCTTCGTCGTCGACGCCGAGGGCCGTGTCACTTCCAGATTCATGGAGGATTCGTATCGGGAGCGCACGACCATCTCGAACATCATGGTGAGGACCGGTGTCGGTGGGGCGCCGGTCCAGGGCACGACGGTGTCGACCGACCATCTGGAGCTCACCACCTACCCGAGCGACGCGGCGATCTCCCGCATGAACCACGTGTCGCTGGTCCTCGATGTCACGCCGCGTCCGGGGATGCACGTGTACGCGCCCGGGGCGGACAGCTACCGGGTCATCTCGCTCGAGCTGGCGCCGCAGTCGTTCCTGAGCCCCTTGTCGCTCACCTATCCGGATTCCGAGATCTACTATTTCGAGCCGCTCGACGAGCGGGTGCCGGTCTACCAGGAGCCGTTCAGGTTGTTGCAGGAAGTCGTCCTCGAGAACCAGCCCGACGGGGACAGTGTGACGGTGACGGGGACGCTGGAGTACCAGGCCTGCGACGACAAGATCTGCTACAACCCGGTGTCGGTGCCGCTGTCGTGGACGATGTCGCTCAGACCGAGAGTCGGACGGGTCACAGCGAACCCGCAGTAGCGCGGATGCGGCCCGTCTCTCCATCGACGTCCTAGCAGCCCGTCGTTCCTCAGCCGCAGGTGCACAGGATCTGCTCGGCTGCCTTGGGGTCGGGACTTGGTGAGCTTCGGATCCCCGAAGATGACGATCCATATGGATGGATTCGGCCCGCAGGAATGGCGTTTTTCCTAGCAAATTCGAAAAAATAAACTGGCATGGTTCTGGCAAGCGTGTGCCCTCGGTAACACTCGTGTGCCCCTCGGTAACACTTAGGAAGATTCCGCTTGACCCGTGGGGTGCGTTCGGCGACCATAATGCTGGATTTTTCGAGTAATATGGAGTTTTCTCTCAGGTTCGAGCCGTAAGCGGTTGATTACGCAAGCCATGAACGTCACCAGTGATTAGGGGGAAGCGGATGTTGAAGACAGTTGCTCGTATCGGTGGTCTTGCGGTCCTGGCTGGCTGCCTGGCCTTGCCGGCGCTGGCCCAGCAGAGTACTGCAACGGTCACTGGCACCGTCGCCGATCAAGGCGGCGGGGTGCTGCCGGGCGTCGTCGTCACGGCGGCGAATGAAGCCACCGGGGTTGCCCGTGAAGGGGTGACCGATGGGGCGGGGATCTTCATCCTGACCGCGATTTCTCCGGGCACCTACACGCTGAGTGCGGGTCTCCCGGGCTTTCAGACTGTCGAGCAGGCAGGGATCGTGGTCCAGGTCGGGCAGGAACTGTCGTTCGACTTCAGCTTGAGCGTGGGGGGCGTCGCGGAAACCATCACGGTCACAGGCGAGGCGCCGATCGTCGACACCTCGAGCAGCCGTATCGGCTACGTCGTGTCGGAGCGAGAGGTCGATACCCTGCCCAGCCAGGGCCGCACCCAGTTCGGGCTCGTGCAACTCGTACCGGGCGTCACACCCGACCTCGGCGCCATCGGGGAAGGGGACTTCGAAGGCGACGCGTTCTACGCCAACGGGCAATCGAATGATCGCAACCAGTGGAACGTCGACGGCGTCTCGAACCAGCAGTCCAACGGCGGAGGCAGCGGGCCGCAGGCCCGGATCTCGCTCGACGCGACGGCCGAGTTCCAGGTCCTGACGCACCAGTACACCGCTGAGACCGGTGGAGCGAGCGGCGTCATCATCAACGCCATCACGAAATCGGGCACGAACACGTTCGCCGGGCGAGGGTACTATTTCCACACAAGCGAGAAGCTCTCGCTGAGGAATGAGTTCCTGCCCTCAGGCGCGGACAAACAGCCCCAAAGCCAGCACATCTCCGGCGCCTCCATCGGCGGCCCGATGGTCCGGGACAAGGCATTCGTCTTCTTCAACGTCGACAGCATCAGGCAGCGGGCGTCCCACATCCACACGTTCCCGGCGGAATCGCAATCGAGGTTCGCGAATTACAATGCCACGGAAGTTGTTCGGCGGTTCGCGACGTTACTGCGGCTCGACTACACGGAGGGCAACCACGGATTCAGGTTCACCTGGTCCCGTGAGCCGAAGCCGTCGATGGCCCAGGGCTTCGATTGTTGTGCGACCCTCGACCAGCGGCGGGCCGAGATGAGTGTTGGCGATCGAGCATACAACGGGGGCTGGACGGCGATCATCGGCAACCGGGCCACCAATGAGTTGATCATCAGCCGGATCGGGGAGGAACGTATCGTCACGAACTTGGCGATGGCGAACATCTCCCCATCGGATTACCTGACAGACGGCTGGCTCACCGCGGATTACGTCGGACTGGCCGGCCGCGACCAGTTCGACATCGGGTCCGAAAACGCCTATGCGGACTTCGACACGGGTCTCCGCGACGCGCACAGTGGCCGCATCACGGTGCTTCCCGCGGTGAAGAACACCTTCACCTTTGCCGGCAACCAACACACGTTCAAGGCCGGCGGCACGTGGGACAAACGCAACGGGACGCCGGAGTATCGTGGGAATAGAGACAACGGCTCCTTCCAATTCCGGCACAATATTCCGTTCGACCCCGCGAATGCGTTCTCCTATCCGTCGCGGTTCCGGATTTTGATGGGGAACATCGTGTTCGATGAGAGCGATACTTTCTGGAACGCGTTCGTGCACGACCAGTGGAGGGTGGCCGACAACCTCACGCTGGACCTGGGTGTCCGGTGGGACTATCAGGAGCAACTGCCGGACCAGAAAGATGCCTTTGCACCGCGCCTCGGCTTCGCCTACGATCTGTCCGGCTCGGGCCGGACCGTCATCCGCGGCGGCGTCGGCAAGTTCTACGATTACCATTTTCTCGGCGTTCCCATCCGTCTCCTTCGAAATGGTCTGTTCTCTCAGACCTTCCAGTTCGACACCCGTACGGATCGGTCCGCAGGTCGCGGCGTCATCCCGACCCGGCATGTATGCCTGCAACCCGTCTCGGACGGGCGGCTGGCGCAAATCAGCCCGGCGTGCCGGGCGGCTCTGACGGATATCAGAAACTCGCTCCAGCCAGGGGGGGCGTCGTTCATCAACGACGAGCCGCTGTTCGAGGCCGAGAATCGGCGAATGGGCTATCTGTGGGGGTACAGCATAGGCGTGCAGCACCAGCTCGCGGCGGATCTGGCGATCGGCGTCAGTTTCGTCGGGAACCGCGGGTACGACCAGATGGGCACGACCGACATCAACGAAGGCCCGGAGGATGCGGACGGTGTAGTGACCCGCCTCGGGGTCGACACGTTCGATCCCAATGGCGTACTGGTTCCCGCGATCGCTCGGAGCACCGACTTCGAGCAAGTGCTGCGGTACGTCGTCAGCCCCGATTTCAACTCCCAATTCGACTCGCTGGAGACCACGCTCGAGAAGCGGTTCTCCGATGGCTGGAGTGCTCGGGCGTCGTACACGCTGGCCGACTCGAAGAACACAGTCGACACGTTCGGCTTCAGCCCCGAGCGGAACGCCCACGATCGGGATCCGCGCAGGGACTTCGGGCGCACGACCACGGACAACCGGCACGCCTTCGCCGCGGGGGTCAACGTGAATCCGTGGAGCACGTTGAACATCGGGGGCATGTTCCGGGCCTATTCGGGCTATCCGATCAACGAGACGATTGGGGACGACGCCAACGACGACGGTGAGGACGACGACCGGCCGTGTGCGGGCGTGCACGACCTGGATCGGCCGATCCTGTCGGCGCTCGACAGCGGGGGATGCGCCATCAAGAACGGGATCGACGGAAACAAATTGTCCCTCCTCGATCTGACCGTGCGGTACACGTTTAATCTGCCGGGGGCGGGCGCGCAGTCCCTCGGCTTCTACTTCGACGTGTATAACGTCCTGAACAAGGACAACTTCGGCAATCCAAGCGGTGAGCGGCTCGACGACAACTTCCTGGTGCCGGTCGTGGCGGGAAGGCCACGGGAGGCGCAGGTCGGCTTCCGCTACACGTTCTAAGGTGATCAGAGCACTTCCAACTCCCAGCCGCCAATGATTGGCCGGTTGGGAGTTGGGAGTGGAACGATTTCGTATGACGACGACGGCGCTACCAACATTCGCTGAATGTTGGTAGCGCCGTCTCTTTGTCTTCCGTCATACGCCTCCGCTATCCTCGGACAATCAGCTGACGGAGCCGGGTGGTCTATGCGTCCCCTCATGCTCGCCTGCGGTCTCGTGCTCGGCCTGCACAGCGTCATCCTCGTACCCGAGACGGCCGCGCAGGGCGGACTCGTTCGCCTTGAGGGAGAGGGACGACTCGGTCCGGAAGCGGACGAGTACCGCGGCGTCTCGTCAGCGTATGGTTATGAGGGCACCCCGCGTTCTGTGGTGCCCGAGATGATCGAGTTGGCGGCCGTGAACGAGGACGATGTCGCGTACGAGCCGGGTTGTGGAGATGCCCGGATTGTCATCGCCGCAGTGCAGGCTGGAGCCAAGCGGGGACTCGGCGTTGACATCAGTCCCGATCTCGCCGAAGTGTGTTACGCGCGAGTGAAGGCGGCCGAACTCGAGGACAAGATCGAGATCTACTGGGGCAACGCGCTCGATGTCGACATGTCCGAAGTCACCACCGTGTTCCTCTTCATGGGGAACTCCTTCAACATGGTGATGCGGCCGCTGCTCTGGGAGCAACTGCCGGTCGGTGCGCGGGTCGTGTCCAACGATTTCCACATGAGAGACTGGGAGCCGGACAGGACCGTTCGCGTCGACACGCCCGACCACACGTACGTCCTGTACTTGTGGACGATCACCGCGGAGATCAAACAGAAGGTGGAAGAGAGGTAGGACAGGTGCGCGTTGAGCGCCTTGACTCGATGGAAGCCACAGGGTTAGGTTGTGGAGTCCACAGGTAACTTCCAATTGTTCGGTCGCAATCCTCGAACAGAAAGGACAAGCATATGCTGCGGGTCTTCTCACTGATCCTGGCCCTCGTCATCGTCGTCGCCGGACCCCGTCCCTCGCACGCTCGACAGGCTCAAGCCGACGGCACGCTCAACGCCTTGAGTGCCAGTGAGGCGGCCGCGGGCTGGACACTCCTGTTCGATGGCCGCACGTTGTCCGGCTGGACCGAGCTCGGGGAAGCGGACTGGAGGGTGGAAGACGGGACGATGACCGCAACCATGGGCACGGGGTTTCTCGTGACGCCCAGGCCGTACGAGAACTTCGAGCTCAAGGTCGATTTCTGGGCCAGCGAGGCCGTCAACAGCGGCGTGTTCTTGCGTTGCGGGGAGGGCAACCCTAGCCCCGGGACCTGTTACGAGGTGCAGATCGCGGGCGAAGAAACCGGGACCCTCGTCAACGTCCAGCCACTGCAGGCTGAGGTGCCCGACGTCATCGGAAAATGGAACACCTACGAGATCAGGGCCGAAGGCGACCACGTGAGCGTGAAGATCAACGGCACGACGACGGCCGACGTGCAGGACCAGAGGCTGACCAGCGGACCGATTGCGCTACAAGAAGGCGGACGAGGCGGGAGTGGCCTCGTCAGGTTTCGGAACGTCAAGGTGCGGCCCTTGTAAGGTGTGAGAGGGGGGTGCACCAGCGTGCCGCGGCGGGTGCACGCGGGTGTAATATCGGCCTGGAACGGTGAGCCATGTGGCCATCTCGCGTGCAAGCTCAGTCAGTCGCGATCAGGAGGGTGCGTCAAATGCGGAATCGTGTTCTCGTGCCGCTGAGTGTGGTGACGTTCGTCACGGTGGCGGCGTGGTGGGCCCCGGTCCTTGTGGCGGCCCAGGCTCCGCCCTCCGCTATGGTCAACCAGCGGGACGCGGCGGCGCTCGAGGCGGCCAGGGAGGCGTCCCCCCACAGTGGGGACGAGGCCATGGTGCTCTTCGAAGAGGAGGTCGACGCCGCGATCGCCGAGGCGCTCGAAACCGTGTGGGACCCAACCGAGCCCCGTTCGGCGTCGCCTCGCACCACGTGGGGCGATCCGGACCTGCGCGGGCATTGGATGGTCAAGACCTACACGCCCCTGGAACGACCCGACGACGTCGGCAAAGCGCTGTATACGCCTGAGGAAGCAATCGAGGCCTTCAGGGCGGCCGTCATCGAAGACGCGGGCCTCGATCCGGCCACCGTCCATTACGATTGGAAAGAGTTCGGGATGGACGGCTGGCAAAGCGCGATCCGACCGAACCTGCGCACGTCGCTCATCGTGGATCCCCCGGACGGGAAGCTTCCGGCGCTCACGCCTGAGGGGCGCAGGCGACAGCTGGCGGCACGAAGAGGCGACAGCGTGCAGACCCGGAGCCGCGTCGAGCGCTGCATCACGGGGAACCAAGGACCGCCCAGGCTCGGCACCCGCGACACGGATTCGCAGATCCATCAGGTTCCGGGATACGTGATCATGGTCACGCAGTCGAATCAGGACGTACGCATCATTCCCCTGGACGGCCGCCCGCCTCTCGACAGCGACCTCCGCGCCTGGTTGGGGAGTTCGCGTGGCCACTGGGAGGACGACACGCTCGTCGTGGAGACGACGAATTTTCATGCCGACAGAGTCTGGCGGGCGAGCGCCGGCGATATGCATCTCGTGGAACGTTTCACACGCGTCGGCGCCGACACCCTCCTATATCGATTCACCGTGACCGATCCGGCGACCTACGTGCGGCCGTGGACAGCCGAGAACCCGTTGCCGAGGTCCAGGCCTGGAATCTACGAGTGGGCCTGCCACGAACAGAACTACGGCTTGATCAACGTCGTCCAGGGCGCGCAGATTCGGGCCACTGAGTACGAAGCTGGACTGGCGAGGTAGGCGCGAAAGCGCGCGACGGCATCCGTATCGCCGAGCGACTCGGGTTCCGAGACTAAGGGAGCTATCGAAATGCCAAAGATGAACCGTCGTCATGCACGACACGCTTGCTGTGCGGCCGCCGTTGCGGCCCTCCTCCTCGTCCTCCTCCTCCCAGGCCACCTGCGTGCCCAGGCTATTGGGTCAACCTTTGAGGTGCCGCCGATGCTGCCGCTGCAGCAGGTCGCGTACATCAAGGCGTCGAACGCGGAAGCGTACGACCACTTTGGGTGTGGGGGTGGAAGTCAGGGTCATACCGGAAACTCGGTCGCGCTGAGCGCCGACGGGAACACGATGGCCATCGGCGCGCCCTTCGAGAGCGGCGGCACGGCCGGGATCAACGGAAACCAGAATGACAACTCGATGTATGCGTCGGGCGCCGTCTACGTCTTCACTCGCCAGGGCGGTTCCTGGACTCAGCAGGCGTACGTCAAGGCGTCCAACCCCGGGCAGAGCGATCATTTCGGGTCGTCGGTCAAGCTGAGCCGCGACGGCAACACGATGGCCGTCGCCGCGCACTTTGAATCGAGCGGGGCCACCGGCATCAACGGCGATCAGCAGGACAACACCATCCCGCAGGCCGGCGCGGCCTACATCTTCACCCGCACCGGCGGCTCCTGGACGCAGCAGGCCTACCTGAAGGCCTCCAATACCGGGTGGGCGGGGGAAGGCGACGGCGTGGGCGACGGCGACCAGTTCGGCTTCTCGATGGCGTTGAGCGGCGACGGCCAGACGGTGGCGGTCGGCGCCATGGCCGAGGATAGCGTGGCGCAGGGATTCGATGGCGACCAGAACGACGACTCGGCGCGGTCCGCCGGCGCGGTGTACGTCTTCTCCCGGACCGGCAACACGTGGGCGCAGCAGGCCTACGTCAAAGCCTCGGACACGGAGGGCGGGGATACCTTCGGGTTTTCGGTGGCGCTCAACTTCGACGGCAGCACGCTGGCCGTCGGCGCCTTCACCGAGGACGGGGCAGGCAGGACGATCAATCCACCCCACGATAATGACGAAAACAATTCCGGAGCGCTCTACGTCTTCACGCGCGAGAACGGCGGCTGGAGCGAGCAGGCGTACATCAAAGGTTCCAGGGGCGAAACGAGCGACGGGTTCGGCTTTGCCACCGCCATCAGCGAGGACGGGAATACCATCGCGGTCGGTGCCGGCGATGAGGCCTGCCTGACGCCGGGCGTCAATCCTCCCGGGTGCGCCGACGACGCGGCGCCGCAGGCAGAGGCGAACATCTGGGTCGGCGCGGCGTACGTGTTCGCCCGGAACGGCACCACGTGGACGGAGCAGGCGTTCATCAAAGCCACCAACGCGCGGCCGTACAACTCGTTCGGCGTCAGGCTGGCGCTGAGCGGCGACGGCGACACGCTGGCTGTCGCCGCCCCCCTCGAGGACAATGCAGGCCAAGGCGTCCACCCGCCGACGATCCAGCAGTTCCTGCAACGCCGAAACCTGAATCCGTGGCGGGAGCAACGCGGCCAGGCCGAGGAATCGGGCGCGGTGTACGTCTACACGCGCAGCGGAAGCACGTGGACGGCGGGCGCGTACGTGAAAGGCGCCAACGCCGAGACCGGCGACGAATTCGGCAGCTCCGTGGGGCTCAGCGGCGACGGACGGATGATGGTGGTCGGCGCGCACCAGGAGGACGGCGCGGCCGGGGGCGGCAACTCGTCAGCTGATTCCGGCGCGGCCTATGTGTTCGCGCGCTGAGTGCGGCACCACGCGCCTGTGACGTGGTGGTGACGCGGTCGAACCGCCCGGTGAACTTCGGATCCCCGAATATGGCGATCCATCTGGATGGAGTCGGCCCGCCGGAACGGCGTTTTTCTTGGCGATCTCGCAAGGGTAAAACGGGCACGGTTCTGGCAGCCGGGTGGGCTCCATAAGACCCTTTGTAACACCCAGCATGGCTGGATATTCGGGATTGACGGCCTTCCGACGAAGGTGCTATAAGGACCGCACCCTCGATGCGCCTGGTAGAAATCGTCCCGGCAAAGGGGGGAGCAGACGGTCCCATAAGGACCGTTACAGATATGGCGTTGCGGGCCCTCTTGTACAGGTGATTACGGCGAACTGTTGGCGGATGTTTACTCGGGTAGCTTCTTGAGCACTTATTGGAGGAATTTCATGAGAAGTTGGCGCACCTTGTTAGTCGTCGGCGTATGTTCCATCATGTTCCTGCCGTCCGCGGCGTGGGCGCAGGCCAGCATTGGCGGAACCGTGGTGGACGAGTCCGGGGCCGTCCTGCCGGGCGTCACCGTTGAAGCGTCCAGCCCGGCCCTGATCGAGCAGGCTCGCGTTGCCGTGACAGACGGCCAGGGAGTCTATCTCATCATCAACCTGCGGCCCGGCCCCTACGAGGTCAGCTTTACTCTTCCCGGCTTCAGCACGTTCGTGCGCGATGGCCTGGAGTTGCAGGCGGAGTTCGCGGCGACTGTGGATGCGCAGATGGCGCTCGGCACCCTCGAAGAGACGATTACGGTCACAGGAGAAGCGCCGCTGGTCGACATCCGCAGCACTCGAAGCCAGCAGCAGTTCGAGACGGAGACGCTGCAGTCGGTACCGGGTACCGGCCGGCTCGCCATGCTGCAAAATGTCATCCCAGGCGCCAACTTGAACCGCGCCACCGACCGGTCGGTGGGTGGGCTCAACGATCGTCCGCAGACGAACTGGAGCCTTCATGGTGCCCCGAGCTCGCGACCGGTGGTCGACGGGATGAACTACCAGTTGGCAGCGCTGAGCCAGGGCGTCGTCGTCTACAACCAGGACTCCATCCAGGAAGTCGTCGTTGAGACCAGCGGCGTCGGCGCCGACCGCGACACCGGCGGCCTGCAGCTCAACATGGTCATGAAGGAGGGCAGCAATGTCTTCTCGGGCGGCGGGGCGTTCTCCTATCTCGGTCCGAGCTTGGAGAGCAGCAACTTCAGCTCCGAGCTGGAGGCCCGTGGGCTGAACCCGGACCGGATCGGCTCCCTGAAGAAGTGGCGGGACTCGAGCGGCTCGCTGGGCGGGCCCATCGTGCAGGATAAGGTCTGGTTCTTTGGCGCCGCCCGGGAGGGGGTGACGCAGCTGTTCAGTGAATTCTCGTACTTCAACTCGGTCGACCAGCCGGATTCGTACCTGTACATCCCCGATACGAGCCGGCCGGGGTTCACCAACGAGTACGCCAAGGACATCACCGTCCGCGTGACCACGCAGGCCACCCAGAGGCACAAGTTCGTGGCCTCCGTGTTCATACAACCCAACTGCAATTGCTATTACAACCTGCTGCATGCGACGAGCCCGCGAGATCCCAAAGCGACGGGCGATCACAATTACTTTCCGAACTGGGTTCCGACGGCCTCCTGGACATTCCCGGCCACCAACAGCTTGCTGTTCGAGGCGGGGTTCTCCGGGCAGCTCCATTTCCAGAAGGACACGATCACCGAGGGGGGAGACTTAGACTTCCCCCAGGAGGCCACGGATATCCGGATCAACGAGCAATCGCCCCGTATTTTCTACGGTGCGGTGGGCACGCGCTACTTGCCGCGCTCGCAGTTTCAGCAGCGGTTCGCGGCGACCTACGTCACCGGGTCGCACAGCTTCAAGACGGGGGTGCTGTTTCGGCAGATGAGGCGAGGCGACATCAACTCAGCACCCCCTGGTGGTGGCAACGACGTCCTCCAGTACGGCGTCAACGCCTATGAATACCGCTTCCGGCGGGGCGTGCCCAACCGGGTGATCCTTCTGGACTCGCCCTGGAACTATGAGGAGTCGGTGCGGGACATCGCGTTCTACGCGCAGGATCAGTGGACCATCGACCGGCTGACGTTGAATCTCGGGCTCCGCTTCAACAACGCCGTCGGGTCCACGCCGGAACAGGTGCTGGGCGCGGGCAGGTGGGTGCCCGAGCGCCGGTTCGCGGCCGAGACAAACGTGCCGAACTGGACCAATCTCAGTCCGCGCGTGGGCGCCGCCTACGATGTCTCTGGCACCGGGCGGACGGCGCTCAAGGTCTCCCTGGGTCGATATCCCGTGCAGACCGAAACGGCGTCCTACAACCCGGCACGGGACCTGACGCGCCGCAACAACATTAGCTGGAACGACGCGAACGGGAATTTCATTCCCGACTGCGATCTGATGAACCAGGCGGGCGACGGCGAGTGTGGGCGCTGGGGGAGCCTCAATTTCGGGCAGGTGAGAGCTGGCGTGATCACTGCGGACGATGCGAATTCGGGCTTCAATCTCCAGGCGCACCACTGGGAGGGCTCGGTGTCACTCCAGCACGAGATCTCGCCGATTGCGAGCCTCAATGTTGGCTATTTCCGGACCTGGTATGGTGGCTTCCTGGTCACCGACAACCGGGCGGTCACGGCGGCGGACTTCGACGAGTTCTGCGTCACGGGGCCGACCGATTCAGCCCTCGGCGCCGCCAGCGGGCAGCAGTTCTGCGGGCTCTATGATGTGACCCCGGCGAAGTTCGGCCTGACCGACAACCTGCGGACGCAGTCTTCGAACTACGGGGACCAGAGCCAGGTGTTCAACGGCGTCGATGTGTCGCTGAACGCGCGCTTCGGAGAAGGCGGGCTGTTTCAGGGCGGCCTCAGCGTGGGGCGCACGGTGTGGGACACCTGCTTCGCGGTTGGTCAACCGAACCTGGTTGCCCTGCAAGACCTCGGTTCCAATAGTATTTCTACCTCGAATCGCCCGGATTTCTGTCGGATCGAGCCGAACTGGGCTGACTCGACGCAGGTCAAGTTCATGGTCGTCTACCCGCTGCCCTTCGACGTGCAGGTCTCCGCGATCTACCAGAACGCGCCCGGCATCCCGGTCCTGGCCGAGTGGACGGCGGAGAATAGCGACATTCGGCCGTCGCTCGGGCGCAACCTGTCGGAGGGTTCCAGAGGCAGCGTCGATGTGCCACTCATCCAGGATGGCAAGATGTTCGAGGATCGAGGCCAACAGATCGACCTCCGGTTCTCCAAGATCATCAACCTGCCCGGCACGAGCCAGCGGATACGGGGCAATTTCGACATCTTCAACGTCACCAACCAAAATGATGTCCTCAGGCAGGTGCTTGATTACGGGTCGAGGTGGCAGAATGTCCAGCAGATTCTCGGCGGACGCCTGCTGAAGTTCAGCGTCCGGTACGACTTCTAAGGAGACGAACCTGATCGGTGACCGGTTCCCGACTGTAACCGGTTCAAGGCGAGCGAGTCCGGTTACCGAAGAGTAGGAAATGACGAGGCGTGTGGGCGCTGTGGGAAACTTTCCACAGCGCCCACACGCGGTTTTGGGACTAGTAAAACGCTAGTAAAGCACTAGACCGACGCTCCACGCCCGCTCGTGACCTTCACACCAGCCCCGCTCCCGCGACTTCCACTGACACTGATGGAGATTGTGCCGCGTCTGGGTTATGATGTGGCGTCGAATGACCGTCGATTCTCGCGCATGTGCCGAGGCGGGTAGAGGTATCCAATGCAGATTCGGTTGAAAAGCGTGGCGATTGCGGCTGTGGCTGTGGGGACGATCTCGCTCGCGGCCATCCCGATCGCGGGGCAGGCCCCCTCCCCAGCGGGGATATCCCCTTCCACCACGGGCGTCGCCCGGGCGGAGGACGGGAAGCCCAACTTGAACGGGATCTGGCAGTCCTTCACCACGGCGAATTGGAACATCCTCGCGCACGAAGCGGAAGAGGGACCTCGGCCCGCAACGATGGGCGCGTATGGGGCGCAGCCAGGGGGGATGGGCATCGTCGAAGGCAACGAGCTCCCGTATCTGCCCGAGGCGTTGAAGATAAAGGAACAGAAGCTCGCGAATCGGATGCTCGTCACGGTCGCCAACGATCCCAGCCGGTACGACAACGGCGACCCCGAGCTCCAATGCTATCGGCCCGGCGTGCCACGCGCCAACTACATGCCGTTTCCGTTTCAGATTTTCCAGAATCAAGACCAGATCATGATCGTGTACGAATACAAATGGACCGTGCGCTGGATCTACTTTGATGATTCGGAGCCGCCGGTCGATTCTTGGATGGGATGGTCGAACGGCCGCTGGGAGGGCGATACCCTCGTCGTCGACGTCAAGGGGTTCAATGCCAACACGTGGTTCGACCGGGCCGGGAACTTTCACAGCGATGCGCTTCATGTGGTCGAGCGCTGGACGCCCGGCGGCCCGAACCACCTGCTGTACGAGGCCACCATCGAGGACCCGCAGGTCTTCTCGCGGCCCTGGACGATGAGCTTCCCGATCTATCGCCGCCTTGAACCCAATATGCAGCTCGTTGAATTCAACTGCGTACCGTTCGTAGAAGAGATGATGTACGACCCGCTTGGACTCTATCGACCCGGACCCAGGCAGGCTCTCCCCTAGATGAGCAAGGGAATCAGGAGATTTCACATGCGTACACGAGTTGTCGTCACGTCGGGTGTTGTGGGATTGGTGCTGGCGGTTATGGCGTGGGCTCCTGCTCTTGCCGCGGGCCAGGAGACCAGGCGAGCCGCGGAGCAGACCATTGAGGAGGTCAAAGCGGCCGCCCGAGAGGTGGCCCTCCGCTCGGAAGCAGAGTCGGCGGCGATATGGGCAGCCGAGCTCGAGAGAAGAAAGGCGATTTTGGCAGCGCGGGTCTACGATCCGGGCAAGCCCGTTCTATCGGATCCGCCGCGGACCCCATGGGGCGACCCGGACCTGCGAGGGTATTTCGTCACCGCCACGTATTCGCCGCAGCAGCGCCCCCGTGGCGTCGACAAGCCGCTGTACACGACGGATGAGGCCCTCGCCGCGTTCCTGACTCAAGCCGACACCGACGCGGGCGCCGATCCGGGCGTTGTTCATTACGATTGGAAAGAGTTTGGGATGGAGGCGTGGCAGAGTCCGGTTCGACCGAACCTGCGCACCGGGCTGATTGTCAGTCCGCAGGATGGGAGGATTCCTTCGTTTACCCCCGAGGCCGAGCAGCGACGGGCTGATGCGGCCGCCCTGCGGCTAGTGAGAGACCACCAGACCGGCGTCGAGATCTTTGGAAACCTGTATACACGCTGCGTCCTGGGCGGCGGCGCCGCGCCACTCGTCCGAGGCGGCCGACCAGGGTCCGCTGAAGCGACGTCGGCAGGCGTGACGACCGAGGCTCAGATCATCCAGACCCCGGGCCACGTTGTGATCGTTCAGCAGCGGATGACCGATGCCCGGATCATTCCGCTGGATGGGCGTCCGGGTCTCCCGCAAACCGTCCCACAGTGGTACGGCACCTCACGTGGCCACTGGGAGGGCAACACCCTTGTCGTGGAGACCACCAATTTCAAAGACCGGGCTCCCGGTGGGAACATCCTGGGGGGCACTCCCGACCTGCACCTGGAAGAGCGCTTCGCCGTCGTCGACGCGGACACGTTGCGCTACGAATACACGGTCACCGATCCGAACACGTGGACGGAACCGTGGTCCGTCGAGGCTCCTCTGCCGAGAATCGATCCCCCGCTGTACGAGTTCGCGTGCCACGAACAGAATTACGGCGTGATCAATCTCGTGATGGGCGCGCAGATCAGGGCGACCGAGAACGCCTTCGATCCGAGAGATTCGAGAAGGTAAGCCAGGGCACAGCCATCAGCTGAAAGAAGGGGCCGAACCCACCGCGGGTTCGGCCCCTTTCGCGTGTTCGCCGCGCTCGTTTAGTACCCGTTTTCGATCAGCTGGTTGTAGAACAGCCTCAGGATGTTCGGTAGCCTGCCGGGCGGGTAGCGTGAGAACCGTTCCGGAACCCTGAACTCCTTCAGAATCTGCTCCCAGCTCCTGCCGGCGAGCACCATGTTGGCGACCTCTTCGCGCATGAGCACGAAATAGTCGCGCTGGTCGGTGATGTCGGCGACGCCCCGGCCGATGTGCACCGGGCCGTGGCCGGGGACATACGTGTCAGCGGCCAGGTTGCGTTCGGCGATCCGGTTGAGGATCTCGATCTGCCCCTGGATCTGCGCCTTGAGCACACCGCCCGCGTCCGCCTGGCCAGGGTGCACCTCGTTGTTGAGGAGGTCCCCCATGAACATGACCCGACGCTGTGGGATGTACAGCGTCATGTCGCCGCTGGTGTGGCCGTAGCCTTCCGCCCTGGCCTGAAACGTCAGACCTCCGAAATACAGCGTCAGGCTGTCGTCGAAGCCAATGGTCGGCTGAATCAGTCTGCTCCCTGGCAGGTTGTAGCCTGGCCGACCCTCGGCCTTGCGCTCGTCGAACTCCGGCAGCTCGGTCATGAAATAGGCCCTGACCTGATCCCGCGGCGTGATGTAGACAGGGTTGTCCTCCCGGAAGTGCCACGCCCCCGTCGAGTGATCGCCGGAGGCATGCGAAGAAAACAGATAGACGATCCTCCCGTCTGTCACCCGGCGGATGGCGGCACGGTCCACGTCAGCGTTGCGGATGTCGCTGTCGAACACCAGCACGCCGTCCTCCGTCACGACGAAGATCGAGTTACTGCCAGCCCCGGTCATCAGGTACACGTCTGTCGCCACCTCGACCATCTGCCGCGCGGCCTGAGGCGCCTGGGCGCGCACCGGGCCGGCGTGCACACCCGCGCAGAGAAGCACTATCAACACACGAAAGCCCTGTCTTACAAAATCTACTCGCACGTCATCACCGCTCCTCTCCAATCACATCCGTGCGTATCATCGCACTATCCTGTTTCTCCCGCCTCAGCTTGACAACGCCGTATGACGGGTCTAGTCTGCGCTGTGGCCGGGGGGCGGCGCGTCCGAGAACGGGCGGTCGGTGAACTCCCCACCCTCTAATGCCGGCTATCGTCCTGGCCCGTATCCGGTCAGGGAAAAGGAATCTTCTCATGGGCGCGTTCGTGATCGCTCTCGCCGCCGTTGTCACCCTCTCCGCTTCGTCCTCCGCCCAGGCGCCGGCGGGCGAGACCCTGGATGTCTACTTCGTCGATGTCGAAGGGGGACACGCGACCCTGTACGTCTCCCCCTCCGGTGAGTCGATGCTGGTCGACGCCGGGTACGCGGGCTTCGATGGCCGCGACGCGGACCGGATCGCGGCCGCCGCGGCCCTCGCCGGGGTCACGCAGATCGACTACCTCGTCGTCACGCACTTCCACGGCGACCATATCGGTGGCGTTCCGGCACTGGCGGCGCGGCTGCCGATCCGCAACTTCGTCGATCACGGGACGACCTCCGAGAGCGAGGCGCGTCGTCGAGTGGCGTTCGACGCCTACACGCAGGTGCGCAGCAAAGGCACGCACATCGAGGCCAGAGCTGGCGACCAGATACCGATTGCCGGCCTGGACGTGCGGGTGCTCAGCTCGAACGCCGGTCTGCTCAGCGTTCCGCTGGAGGGCGGCGGCATCCCCAACCCGCTCTGCGCCAGCTTCTCGCCCATGGAGGACGAAACGAGCGACGACGCGTACTCGGTAGGGACGATCGTCGCCCACGGCGAGTTCCGTCTCGTGAATCTTGGTGATCTGTCGTGGAACCAGGAATATGGCCTGGTGTGCCCGACCAACCGGGTCGGAACGGTCGATGTCCTCCTGGCCTCGCAGCACGGTGACGACGAGGCCAGCTCGCCGACCTTCGTGCACGCCCTTCGGCCGAGGGTCGCCGTCACGAACAACGGCATCAAGAAGGGCGCGATTCAGCCGACCATCCAGACCATCAACTCGTCCCCAGGCCTTGAGGACCTCTGGCAGCTTCACTTCTCGATGCTGGGCAACCAGCAGAACGGGCCCGAGGAGTTCATCGCCAACCTCGGGGACGTCGATACGGGCCACTGGATCAAGGTGTCAGCCCAGGCCGACGGCAGTTTCACCGTGACGAACGGCCGTACCGGCGACACAAAGAGCTACGCGGGGCGGTAGGTAGGCCAGTAGACACGGAAGGGCAAGGCAGGTCCGCTAGTACGCCACCGCCATCCCGTCCTTGTGCGGCGTCGACCCGCCGATCATCACACCGGTCGGTTGATCGAACATGATCAGCTGAGCGCCTCCCACGCCTCCGCGGGTCGTTCTCCGTCGGATCTCGTGACCCATCGCTTCGAGCTGGGCCACTGCCGCTTCGTCGATACCGGGTTCGACGGTCACGTTCAGTCCGAAGTTGTGATTGATCCGAGGGATCTCGACGGCTTGCTGCGCGTTCATTCCGAACTCGACGACGTTCAGGAAGACCTGCACGTGCTGCTGGGGCTGAACGGCGCCGCCCATCGCCCCGAACGTCATGAAGAACTCCCCGTCCTTGAACGCCATCGCCGGGATGATCGTATGGAAGGGGCGCTTGTGCGGCTCGACGACGTTGACGTGGCCGGGCTCCCGTGAGAAGAGCGCGGCCCTGTTTTGCAGCGGGAAGCCGGTTCCTGGAGCGACGAGGCCGGAGCCGAATGCCGAGTAGATGCTGTAGATGAACGAGACGGCGTTGTGGTCCTCGTCCATGACTTCCAGGAGGACTGTGTCCCCATTGCCGGAGATGCCCGACGCGGGACGTTCCATGGCCTTCGCCGGGTCGATACGCTCGAATTGTCGCCGTCCATACTCGGTGGAGATGATCTCTTGGGTCGGGAGACGGTTGAACTCCGGATCCCCGTTCCACTTCCGGATGTCCGCGTAGGCGAGCTTCTTGGCCTCGATGAGATAGTGGAGGTATTCCGCGGAGTTGTGGCCCATCGCACCGAGGTCGACGTTGCCGAGGATCTTGATCATCTCGAGCGCTGCGATGCCCTGGCCGTTAGGCGGCAGCTCGTAGAGCCGGTAGTCCTCGTAGTCGGCGAAGATCGGCTCGACCCACGTCGAGGTGTGATCCGCGAAGTCCTCCATGGTGAGGAACCCGTCGTGCCGGTCGGAGTACGCGACGATTGCCTCGGCGATGGGTCCCTTGTAGAAGGCGTCCCTGCCGTCTTCGGCAAGCATCCTGAACGTCCTGGCCAGATCCGGGTTGCGGAACACATCGCCGGCCCTGGGGGCACGCTCGCCGTCGAGGAGCAGCGCAGCCCTCGTCGACGGCTCTCGATTCCGCTCGAGCAACCGCCACGCGTCGGCGATGATGGGCGAGACGGGGAAGCCATGCTCGGCATAGTAGATCGCGGGCTCGAGCACCTCGGCCATGGTCATCGTCCCGTACTCCTCGAGCACCTCGAACCATCCATCGACGGCCCCGGGCACCGAGACGGAGTAGATGCCACGGATCCGATCCATCCCGTGCGTCTCCAGCTTCCCGTTCAGCGCGTCGAGCGTCATCGCGTACGGTGCACGCCCGCTCGCGTTGATGCCGACCAACTTCTTCTCCGCGGCGATGTAGATCATGATGAACGCGTCGCCGCCGAGGCTCGTGCTGTTGGGCTCGACGAGGGTCAGCATGGCGGCGGTCGCGACGGCGGCGTCGATCGCGTTGCCGCCCTTCTTCAGGATGTCGAGTCCGGCGTTCGCGGCGAGCGGTTGACTCGTGGCCACGGCCCCGCGGAGGCCCATGACCGGGGAACGCAGTGTCTCGTACGGAAATCTCTCGTTGTCCTGCGCCTCGGCGCCTTGAATGCCGAGACCGAGGAAGAGGATGGGGAGCAGCGCGATGAGGGCGGTGAGCCGACGCTCGAGGGTGGAGTTCAGCATGGGCTTCCTCTGCGCACACACCCTAGCGAGTGTTCCTGTGGTGCGACAGATCCTGCATGTTCGGCTGGTCCCGGTCCTGGCAGAACGCTGCTTCTTCGATCTCGTCGTCGGCCCTCAGCGTGAGCGTTCGCGGATTCACCGTCCATGGTTCCACCAGCACCGCCGGGTCTTCGACGATCGCCTGCCACGTGAGGGTGTTGCCCTCACGGCGCAGCCGCTCGGTCACGCGCAGGTCCTCGGTGTGAAACAGCCCGTCGTCGCCCAGCCAGGTTTCTCCGCTCAAGTTCCTCACGTCGATGACGAGCGTATCTCCCTCCCAATGGCCGACCGAGTCCCCGTGCGCCGACCGCTCGATGCCCTCGCGATGCGGACGGCCGTCGATGGGAATCAGGCGGAAAAAGTTCCCGTTCAGGTCATCGTAGAGCACCACCACCTGGCGGGGGGTCTGCACAATGCGCTGCGGGGGCCCAATCCGCGGGATCCCGGGAGGCCCGCAGGTGAACGCCGGATCCTGAAAGACCTGGTTCTCGTCCAGTTCCTTCACCTTCGCGAGGAACTCCGGCTTGTACGTCGGCGTGCCTAGAAGGAGTTCCGGGGCGTTGCCGGACGGCGGCTCGTTCGGATCCCGCGGCGCGTTGCGGTCCAGAATGATCGACCCGCCAACGCGCCGCACAGGGGTAATCGGCGGCAGGCGACGGTACCAGTAGCCGCTCAGGTCGGGATGCCCGTCGGCCATGCGCGGCGTCGCCGCTATAGGCGCACCGGGAGTCGCTCGCTGGGCTTCCTGGCCGGCCACACGGGGCCCGACGGTGTACACCGCGACCACGACGATGGCCGCACGCAGAACCAAGCCGAAGAAACGGTGCTTCATCTTGCTACTCCTTTACTCAATCGCGCGGGCCCTGCGCGTCGCTCGTCTCCTCCAACGCGACGATCTCGTTCGGATCGCCGCTCAGATGAAAGAAATGGCCGTCCGCATACGTAATTCGCTGGAGCCACCCCAAGCGACTGTCCTGGTCCCTGGCCCGGAGGGCGTGGATCGTCACCACCTCTCCCGCCGCCGCATCGTTCCAGAGGTCCAGTCTCGTGAGGCCAATGTTGCGCAGGTGATTCGTCGGCAGGGTCTCGATCGCCCAGGTCGTGACCTGGCCGTCGTCGTCCGTCACGTCGAGATGCAGGTAGATGTGGGGATTGACCCAGTCGATCTTCGAGAGCACGCCTGTCAGCGTGATCTGTCCCTCGACGTCGACGACGCCGCTAAACGAGTGGTGCGCCGACGCTGACGCGGCGGCCCCCACGCTGAACAACACGACCAACACGGCACAGAGACGATGTTGCACGTTCATGGTCCAATCCTCTCTTGGAGCGGCGACGCTATTGCTTCCAGCTGTCCCAGCTGTCCATGGCCTGCCGCGCGAGCGACTCCGGACCAAGTTCCGTCAGCTCCATCCGAACGCCGCCTGGGCTGAAGGCGTTGGAGATGATGGCGCTGTTGATTCCCGTGCGCGGCCCTTGCTCGTCGACCCTGACACCGTTCCGTTCCAGACGGGCGAGCGTGGCCCGGATGTCGTCCACCCCTAGACCGACATGGTTGATAACGCCCGCCGGCCGGTCCGGCCGCGCCGGCCGAATCTCGAGGAAGGTGCCGCGGCTGACTTGGATGTAGGCCTGGGTGGGTTCCCCGTTCGCATCGTTCACGATGAAGGCCTCGCGGAAGCCCATGCCCTCCGTGTAGAACTTCACGGCCGCATCAAAGTCCTCGACGGCAATGCCCACGTGGTTCACGCCAACGATGTTGTCGTTGTCACCCTGGGCGATGCCCGTTTGCACGGCCGATCCCAGCAAGAGTCCCCCGAGAAACAGCGCTAGACCGCGCATACAAACTCCCTTGCAAGACAAACATCCGACTGGGGCTCAACCGCACGCCGTGGGCCTGCCGGAGAGTATAAACGCGCGATTTTTCCTCCACAACTGAAATCTGATAAGGAAGCGTACGGAGCCCGTACGGCGGGCACTACGCGCCCTGTCGAGCCATAACTAGGTGTTACCGAGCGGTGCATCGTCGCGCCGTAACTTGGGTTACCGGAATCTGTGTTGAGAACAAGGCGTGTGGGCGCTGTGGGAAGCCGCGTTTTGTGCGGGTTTCCAACGCCCTGGTGGGCGCGTTTTTCGCGTCCACAGGTCGGGCAGCGTCCCCGCGCGGATTTTTCGCCGGCGCCGCAGGACTGACCCGCTGGTTGGCGAGGCGGTAGACGCCGGCCAGCCCTTGGTCGATCCGCTGCGCCAGGATGAACGGATCGAGACGCGCGCGGAGCTGTCTCAGCGCCCGGACCTGCGCCGGGGCGGCTTCGGCACACGCCTCCACGCGCTCGAGCGGCGTCCGCGGCGCGTCATAGCGGCGACGGAGGCGGGCGCCGACGCGGCGCTTCTCGACCAGCGTCACCGAGGGGAGAAACAGGTTCTGCAGCAGGCGCAGCTCCTCGTAGAGCCCATTGATCGCGGTGAGCGCCGGCGCCGAGTCATACCGCACGTAGCCCAGCAGCTTCCGCACGTGCGTCCAATTCTTCTGCTCGATGTGCGCGTTATCGTCCTTCTTGTACGGGCGCCCGCGAGTGAATTGGATGTCATGGTGCGTGCAATAGCGGCGGAGATGGTGATTGATGAACTCGGAGCCGTTGTCCGAATCGATCCCGCGCAACCGAAAGGGCATGGCTTGGCGCAAGTACTCCAAGCCTTCCTGGACGTGGTGCTGACTCTTGCCCATCACCGCCCGCGTTTCCACCCAGGTCGTGAGGATATCGGTCACATTCAGTGAATAAATGAAGTCGCCGGCAGCGCGATCGCCCGAATGCGCCACGAGATCGATCTCGGTAAAGCCCGGCTCCTGCACGTCCCAGCGGTCCGTCTTCAGCGGAATCTGATGCTTGAGGAACGTCCCAGGCTTCGTCCGGCCGTACTGCCGCGTCCGCAGCTCGCTCTTGAAGGCCCGCAGGCACCGATCCATCTGCCGCGGGCTCATCGACCGGAGCTTCTCGACAACCTCGCGGGGGATCCGCCACCGCCGACATGCCCACGGCAGCCACGTGGGCAGCAAGGCCTGCAGCCGCAGAGACCACGGGTATCCGGCGGCCTCCCAGATTCGCCGCAACGTGCCCACGACCACCGGTCCATAGCGGACCGGCGGGCCCCCGCGGCGTCGTCGCCGCGGTCGCTCCGGCCGACGCAGCGACCGAATCACCGCCTTGCGGTGATAGCCCGTCACCTCACACACCTCATCCAACAGCTGGCCCTTCGTCGGCCGCGCCGCGTGCGCGTAGCGTTCCCGCATCCGTCCCAGATACTCGCGAATTGCTTGTGGTCCCACTCGGATTCTCCCCATCGCCATCCTCCCTGATGGGTAACCCGAGTTGTGGCGCGACGATAGGACGCCCGGTAACACTTAGCATGGCGCGATACGCGCGCTTGTTTTTGGCACATCCTGGACCTATACTGCCGCCCTCGGTGTGGCGGCGGCTTCATGAAGTGAACCTTTCTACCCACTCGGGCGCTGATGCACGTCTGGAACGAGCGAGGCGGGACCGTGGATCAAACTCATCAAGGAGGTGCCGGATGAGAATCGAAGCAGCGAGATGGACTCGCAGGGCGATTCGAAGGACGGTCGTCGTCGTGGCCTGCTGTCTGGTGCTGCCGGCGGCTGGACGCGCGCAAACACCCGAGCAGCAGGTCGTCATCGACGCGGCCGCCGCGCTCGGCGGGCGCGACCGGATCCTCGCGGTCGAGACGATACTGCTCGAAGGCGGCGGCCACATTGTGGCCGGCACCTCGCTCCGGTACGACGATCTCGGCCACGCGTCAGCCGTTCAACAGCTTCGGGACCTAAGACACGCGTACGATCTCGCGAACGGCCGTGCCCGGTTCGACGCGACGCGCCAGGTGCAGTATGCGTACTACATCGGCAATCCTCCTATTCGTGTGATGCAGGGGCTCGACGGAATGGTCGCCTTCAACGTGGGAGCGAACGGAAATGCCACGCGCATTTTCGGCAACCAGGCGAACGGGCGGCGCCTCGACTACCTCCGTCATCCGCTCACCCTCGTCCGTGCCGCGCTTGGGTCGGATGTGACCCTTGCGAACAGCCGGACGCTGGGCGCCGAGCGCCTGGTCGATATCACCATCGGCGATCTGCCGCCGCTGACGCTGGCGATTAGCGCGACCACGAAGCTACCGACGCGCATCATGCAGATGATCGACAGCGCGACGCTCGGCGACACCCTCGTCGCGCGCGAATTCAGGGACTATCGCCCGGTCGACGGCCTGCAGTTCCCGACGCGTCTGACGTCATGGACCGATGGACGGGAGAGCGGCGATATCCGCATTGACCGCGTGACGGTGGACGGCGACGTCGGCGATCTCGCAGCGCCGGCGGCGGTCGCATCGGCCCGGCCGCCGGCCGGCGGTGAGGCGCCGCGGACGTTCCCCAACGACGCGCAGGAAATCGCCCTGGGCGTATGGTTCGTCACCGGCACGACACACCACAGCTTGATCGTCGAGTTCAGCGATCATCTGATGGTGATCGAGGCACCGAACAGCGAGCGCGTGACGGCGGTGTGGGCCAAGGCCAAGGAGCTGCGGCCGAACAAGCCGATCACGACCTTGCTCGTCACGCATCATCATGGCGATCATACCCGTGGCGTTCGCGACGCGGTGGCGAGGGGAGTGACCGAGATCGTCGCGCACGAGAGCAACGTCACCTACCTCAACGACGTGCTGCAGCGGCCCCACACGATCAATCCGGACATGCTCGCCAAGCAGCCGAACACGGAGCCGGTCACGATCACCTCGATCGGCGACACGGGCGTCGTCCGGGACGGCACGATGACGGTCAACCTGTATCACCTTCGGGACAACTCACACGCGGACTCCAATGTGTTGATCTACTTCCCGGAGGGAAGGATCCTGACGCAGGCGGACGTCTACATGCCGCGTGACGCGCGCCACATCATTGCGGGTGAGCCGCGCGGCCACGCACCCTGGAACCGGAACGTGATGTCGAATATCGAGTACCGCAAGATCCAGGTGGACTACATGGCACCGATTCACGGCGACGTTGTGCCGTGGAGCAAGTTCGTGGAGGACACGATTACGATGACGCAGTACATGTCCGGCGAAGTACCGGAGGCCGGCCGCGGGGAGCAGTAGCATCCGGGCGTTCGATCCTACACGGAGGGTAATCGGATGAAACACGCTATTCCAGCGCTTCACCTGACCATCGCAGCCGTGCTGGTGTTGGCCGTGCCGGCGCAGGCGCATCATTCTGTACAAGGTCAGTTCGACCTGGACGGCCGTATCACCCTCACCGGAACGGTATCGGCCGTCGAGTGGGTGAACCCGCACGTCTATGTCTACCTGGACGTGAAGAACGACGATGGCACCGTGACGAAATGGGCCCTGGAGACCGGTCCGATCGCCAGGATGCGGCGGGGCGGGCTGACCAAGGAGGCGTTTGCCGGCACGCCGGGCGGGCAGGTGACAGTGGTGGGAATGCCGGCGCTCAGACAAGGCAACAACAGTATCTGGCTGATCAAGATCGCCTATGAAGATGGCAAGTATTACATTGTGTACCCTAGTCCGGTGGAGCTACCGGCCAACGAGTGAGTTGTGAGGGGAATATGAGCACATCAACAGGTATTCGAGGCGGCGTGATCGCCGCGGCAGTGCTGTTCGCCTTTCAGATTGTCCCGAGTCTCGAGGCCGCCCAAAACAGCGAGGCGATGCCGCGTCTGCCCGACGGGCATGTCGATCTGAACGGCACATGGGGTACGGTCCCTGGCGCGAACTCCATCGCCCAGGATCTTGGAGATGGCGGTATCTGTATTTACGGTTGTGCGCCAGCGCCGGCGCCAGCGGCAGCGTCGGCGCCAGCTAGACTCCCTCCGGACCGACCCGTCTACAAGGTCGAGCATCAGGCGACAGTCGCCGACCTTGAGGCTCGTCAGGTCGACGAAGATCCCAGCCTGACGTGCCAGCCGCCCGGCGTTCCCCGCATTGGCTCACCGGACAAGATTATCCAACACAAGGATGGGGTGGTGTTCCTGTACAACGATCTGAACGGCGCGTTCTGGCGCATTATCCCGACGGACGGCAGCCCCCACCGCGATGTTCAGCCGAGCTATCTGGGTGACTCCATTGGCTGGTGGGAGGATGACACGCTGGTGGTGGAGACGATCAATCTCAATACGCAGACGTGGCTCACCGATGACGGGGCGTTTCATACCGAAAACCTGCGGGTGATCGAGCGCCTGTCTCGAGAAGGCGACACCCTGCACTTCGAAGCGATCGCGCACGATCCGGACGTATTGGCGGCACCGTGGGAATTACGCCCGCGGGAATTACCTCTGAGCGAATGGGAGCTCGAAGAACCGGCGCTGTGTGTCGAGCGCTCGCTGGGCTTCATGGAAGACCGCACGGTACACCACGACAACGCCCGCTGATCGACACTCAACCCTGCTGCCAATCAGGCGGTACGTGTCGGCCGGCATCCCCTTGAGAACCTGGATGTCCCCTTGCGTCGCTGCGCCCTTCAATGTCACCAGCTTCTCCCCCATCATATTCAGAGGAAAGGAGATTACGTACAGTAGTGACACTTGACAGTCTCAGTTGGAGTTCGGATAGACTCTTTCGAGCCACTCAGAGCAGAACATCGATATGCGAAATCGTTTCATTGCATTGGTAATTCTCGCGGTCGCGGTGGCGGCCGCAGTTCCTTCCGTGTCGCCCCCGGTGGCGGCCCAAGCCCCAGCCGGCGCTCCGGCGTACGCTCCGGCGCGGACCGCTGACGGTCACCCGGACCTGCAGGGGGTTTGGCGGGCCTGGAACCTGGCGAAGTACGACCTGGAGGCTCATAGCGCCAAGCCTGGTGTTCCCGCGGGGCTGGGATTCGTGGTCGACCCTCCGGACGGCAGGATTCCGTACCAGCCCTGGGCCCGGGAGCAGCGCGAGAGGAACTACCAGCACGCCCGGTCAACCGATCCGGTCGAGAACGCGGACCCACTGGCGAAATGCTACATCCCCGGCATCCCGCGGCTGACGTATCTGGGCTGGCCGTTTCAGATCATCCAGGAAGACGAACGGGTGTACTTCGCGTACGAATGGAGCCACAAGAAGCGCATCATCCCGACCACTGACATCGGGCCACGGCTGGATCCGGATTTTGGCCTGAACGCAAACTGGAACGGCATCCCGCGTGGTCGCTACGAGGGCAACTCGCTGGTCGTCGATATTACGAACATGCATGGTTTTGCCTGGTTCGACATGGCGGGAAACTTCCAGAGCAACACGCTGCACGTCGTCGAGCGGTACACGCCGGTCGGCCCCGATACCCTGCAGTACGAGGTCACGATGGAAGACCCGACGGTGTACACACGGCCGTGGACGATTCGAATGCTCATCCACCGTCAGACGGACGTCGGCCTGCTCAACTACGAGTGCACCGCCATGCTGGATGAGGCGGGCATTCATCACACGTGGGACAGGGACTTCGATGAGCCGAGAGACTGGGATGTTCCCAGAGACGTCGATGGTCAATGACGAGGCACGGGGCGAGATAACGTTCGGTAACGTTCGTCGAGGGAGACTAAGGAGCGGCATGCATACACGAGGTTGCCTTTCGATCGCGGCGGTACTGGTCATGTTGGTCGTGACGTCTGTGCCCGTCTCAGGCCAGAGAGGCCGTGGCGGCGGGCCGCCTCCGGAGCCGGCCGGTCCGATTCCCCGGACCGCGGACGGCAAACCAGACCTGCGCGGCGGATTTGCCGGAACGGGAGGCGGCCTGACGCACAGCACGATTTTGGAAGAGCATGGCGCGGGGCTTGGGATTCGGGCAGGGAGGAGCCTCATCATCGACCCGCCGGACGGGATCATCCCGTACCAGCCGTGGGCGCTGGCGGAGCGGGACCGGCGGCGGGTGGATGTCAACGCCTACGAGGATCCGGTCGGCCACTGCGAGTTCTACGACATCGGACGCCTCCACTCGTTTGCGCAGCGGTTCACCTATTCCGAGGGCAACATCAACATTGCTGCCCAGCAGCACACCATGCGCGTCGTCCACATGAACCGGCGTGAGCACCTCCCTGACGCCATTCGCCTCTGGCAGGGGGACTCGGTTGGCTGGTGGGAGGGCGACACGCTGGTCGTGGAGACCACCAACTTCAACGGCAAGACGCGGATGGCCCTTGGCGGCGATTTCTACAGCGCCAATGCGACGGTCGTCGAGCACTTCACCATGATCGCCGGGAACACCATCGACTGGACGATGACCATTACCGATCCGGACGTGTTCACACGACCATGGACGATGGAATCCTCAGCGCCGATGCTGCGGGGTGGCGACGGCAATCGCGCCACCCGGCTTGTGGATCCTGCATGGGAACACGACTGCCACGAGGGGAACATCGTGCTCCGGCGCATGAAGAACCTGTTCGAGCAGGCTCACGGGGTCAGCCCGGAGGGAGAACCCATAGGTGCGTTGCCGACGGTCGTGCCGTGAAGCCCTGAACGCTCAACGCAACCGCGGACGCGGGACCTGCCAGGAGGGGAGGCTACCTAATGACTAGGGCGTCCGACTTGTCGTACACGGCGCTCCCGGTCTGGGATTCGCCGACCTGTGTCTCGGTCTTCTCGATCGTCAGGACGTCGCCCTCGAGGGTCCAGGTCTCCCTGAGCTCGACCACAATTTCTCCAGCGGGCGAGGCGAACGACCGCCGCGATGCGATAACTAAGGTCACGCCGTCGAAACTGGCCTCCGCCGTCTCCGTGATCCCGCTCGGCACCTCCACGTCGACTCTACTCCCATCGAGCCTGTACACGGCCGAGATGGCACCCTGCCGCACACTGGTGCGCTCGACGGTCAGCTCCGTCGACGACTGCGTGATGACCAGGTCGGTCGGAAAGATGAGGCGGGCGGCGTTGCCAGCGGCCGGATTGACCCGCCACGTCCCGGACAGATCAGGCGTCGCCTGGGCGAGAGCCCAGGAAGGCGTGGCCAGTACGAGGGCCACGACTAACGCAATCACCACTCGGTGCATTGATCGACTCCCAGGCGCAGCCGCGGGTTACGGCCCAACCTCGTCGCTGGTGAACCCTTTGTCGGTTCCTACTATCTCGAAGCTGCCAGCGTTGGCCGCGGGTGTCCCGTCCTTGGCGAGAAAACCCTTGATGATGACTTCCGTGCCGACGAAGTCTTCTCTCCTGATACCCGCGCGTTGCAGGGCGCTCGCGCCGGCGCTCTCGATTTCCCAGGTCACCATCTCGCCGTCCGGGTTCTTGACGTCGACGTAGATGTGCGAGTGCGGATTCGACCAACCGAGTTTGCTCACCGTCCCCCTGATCGTGATCGGCTTGTTGCCGTCATAGACCGCTGAGAACGAATGGTGGGCCTGCACCAGGGTGGTTGCAAGAAACAACGCCCCGAAAACAACGGTGGCGAACGTCAGCCTTCTGCTCATTTGTGGTCTCCTGTGTCTTCAGCGCGACGTCCCGCACCTGGCTAGCTCGGACCCAGGTTCCGGGCGGCTTCCTGAGTCTACACTGAATTCACGGCCAAACAACCAGGCCAGACTTACTCGAACAGCCAGCCATCGCGACTTGACGCGGCCAAAATATCTGTATCAGGGTGTTGGGCGGTACGCAGGGGATGTCCCGGCCGCTGTTGAAACTCGGCGGCGACTCGGGTGACATTCTAAGCGACGTGCTGCGCCTCCCTGGAGTCTCCGAGGCCGAGACGGTGATCTCGGGCGCGGAGGGCCGCGACGAGCTGCGGCATATCCGCATGTCCCTTCAGGCGCCGGAACCCTTTGGCTGCTTCGAGCACACCCGCGGCGACCCAGCGCAGCATCATCTGGCCGCCCCGCCAGCGCTTGACGTTGCGTTTGACGTGGCGGGTCCGGCTGATGAGGCTCTCGGCGGCGTTGGTGGTGGCCAGCGAGCGCTGGAGACGGGGAGCGAGGCCGAGCGTGAGCACGGTCACGGTCTCTTCGAGCCCTTCCCGCACACTGGCCGCCGCGCACGGATGTTCCCGGTCGAGGCGGCGGGCGAGGTTCCGTAGCAACCGCATCGCGGTCTTCACGTCCTCGTGCTGATAGGCCCGCCGCAGGATGGCCTGCACCCAGGGCCGCTGGCGCGCCGGTAAATGGTCGAGGATGTTGCGGGTCTTGTGGACTTGGCAGCGCTGCACCACGGCGGCGCGGCCGAACACCGCAGTCACCGCCGCCCGCAGCGCCTTCGACCCATCGAGCATCACCAGCACACTCCGATCGGTGCGCAGGCCACGGCTCTGGAGGTTGGCCAGCAGGCTCTGACAGACGGTCGCGTTCTCCGTCGAGCCTTCCCAGAGCCCGAGGGCGTGCTTCGTGCCGTCGGCGCCGACCCCCAAGGCGACGACCAGACAGTGCTCGCCGATGTGGACACCGTCGAGGACGAGGCCGACCAGATCCAGGTTCTCGAGGGGCGTCGCCTGCCACGCGGCCAGTTGCGCGGCGGTCTTGGCGACAAACCGGCGGCTGACGGCGCTCTTACTCACGCTACGGCTGGGGATGTCGGCCGGGAGCGGCTCCAGACTCCGAGCATAGCCCCGGGTGCTGACACCGACCAACAGCTGCTCGACAGTGCGGCGCCGCAGGGGATCGGTCTGGGCCATCGTCTGGAAAGTCGGCAGCGGTACTTCCTGGCGGGCCGCGCGGACCCGGGGACGCCGGATTGCCACCTTGCGCCCGCCGAGGACGACCTCACTGGCCACCGTCCCGGCCCGGGCCGCCGTACGGTCGGCCTGGTGCGCGTACCGCGGGCCACAGATCGCGGTCCGATCGTCTTCGAGCATGGCGTCCAAGACCTGTAACCCTGACCGCACCGCGAGCTCGAACAGCTCCGCCTCGGTATCGATCAGCAGCTCGACGAGGGGCAGGCGACGCGGGGGCGGAGATTCAACACCAGCGGCGGGACGGACTGTGCGAGACTTCTTCATGGCGGCTCCTTTGCTGTGAGGCGTGTCGCCTCGGGTTGCCCACCACTCGTGTATCACGAGCAGTGAGGAGCCGCCGCGTCAATTTTCAACAGTCAGTGGGACATCCCCGGTACGCAGCTGAAACCGACATAGGAAGGGAACTTCTACGTGGCCGAAGTCAACGGCGGGCGCTTTCAGAAGTATCGGCCGCGCCCCGGTGCGAACCCGGCGTTCCTGGTGGCCCCACCAGCGGGCCGCGTCTGGAAGGCACGGAAGAGGGTTTGAGCGAGGCTAAACAAACGGATTACCGTAGACGGGAATCCAGCCGTTTGGAGAAGTGCCGCCTCTAAGCGACCGGAACCTGCGGAGGGGGAGCCAAATTTCTCCAGCCAGCGCATGGCACAGTTCTGGCTGCCTGTCTGCTTCGCGATGCAGAAACGGACCTACACGTCGTGGCCTGTCGAGCGAAAGTTTACAGGCAGTTACCGAGACCATTTCACCGGAAAACATTGACATTCGTCCAGATTTGAGCGAATTTAGATGGCTTCTTGATTGTTTAGGCCGCCGGTGGGCAGCCGGGGTGCGAAGCGCCTGACAAGGGGCGGGCGGAGCGGAAACGAGATAAACGGAGGGTAGTCGTGCTGAGATTTCACAAGATTGCTGCGGTATTCGGGTTTGCGTTGCTGCTACCAGTTGTGGCGTCCGCGCAGGCTGGGATCAGCGGCTCGGTCACCGACACGTCGGGAGCCGTGCTTCCGGGCGTGACGGTCGAAGCGGCCAGCCCGGCGCTGATTGAGCAGGTCCGGGTGACCGTGACGGACGGCGCCGGTCGGTACGCGATTGAGTTTCTGGACCCCGGGGAGTACACGGTGACCTTCACGTTGCCGGGTTTCACGACCGTGCAGCAGGAAGGGGTCCAGTTGTCGGGCACCTTCACGGCTCGCGTCGATGCCGATTTGCAGGTGGGCGGGATCGCGGAAACGATCACGGTCACTGGCGAGTCGCCGGTGGTCAACGTGGTGAGCACACAGCAGCAGATGGTGATGGATCGTGAGGTCCTCGACGCCCTGCCGACTTCGGGGCTCAGAACGGCGTTGAGCGTGCTGATCCCGTCGGTCGACTTCCGGCGTCAGGATGTCGGCGGCGCGGGGACCAGGGCCATAACCGGAAACCCGACAGCCCACGGGTCCAGGTCGGAGGATGCCGGGACCACGCTGCAAGGCATTTCGATTGCCTCGTTCGGGACGAGCGCCTCGACCGCGACCATCTTCATGAATCCGATGGCCATCGAGGAAGTCCAGATTAACACCGGGTCGAACAATGCCGAGCTGCACGCAGGGGGGGTCCGTTCCAACTACATACCCAAGTCGGGGGGCAACGTGTTCAGCGGCGTCGTGTTTAGCGCCTATGCACCCGGCGGGATGCAGAGCGACAACCTGGACGACGACCTGATTGCCCGCGGCCTGACCACGCCGAACGGCATCAAGGCGAACTGGGACATCAATCCCGGGCTCGGCGGCCCGATCGTGCGGGACAAGGTCTGGTTCTATTTCGCGGCCCGGTACAACGTGTCGGCCAACTACGTGGATGGGCTCTTCGCAAACAAGAACCTCAACGATAACAATTCGTGGAAGTACGAGCCCGACACCAGTCGCCAGGTGTTCAACGAGAGCAGGCAGCCGGACACGCAGAGCCGCGTAACCTGGCAGGCGGATGCCCGGAACAGGATCGGGTTCCTACATTACGACACCAGCTATTGCTTCTGCCCGCAAGATTCCTCCCGCGCGCGCGCTGAAGAATCCGGCGGCCAGCGCGACTACCCGCTGCAGCGGCTGATCGGGGGCGACTGGCAGATGCCGGCCAACAACAACCTGCTGTTCGAAGTGAGGGCGCAGCGGTACGTGTCCCAAAGCGACGATCTCCCCTGGGATGGCCTGGATCAGTCATTGCACGTCTGGGGACCGAACGGCGAGACAGGAACGATCGTTCCCGCGCGGGATCGTCGCAACTTGCGCATGCGGTACCGCGCCCGAGACGATTACCGGTACCTCACTCAGCGTGTGAACAGCGTGGCGGGCTCGGTGTCGTACATCACCGGTTCCCACGCGTTCAAGGTGGGGTTCAACGACAAGTTCGGCGGCTCCCACTTCATCGACTTTGACACCGTGCCGGTGAGCTATCGCATCGTAAACGGGACCGGCACGGGCACGCCGTATCCCGATCGGATCGAAATGCGCGCCTTCCCGTTGCCTGGGCCGGATGGCCGGGATAGTACGCAGTCTGGATGGAGGGGCGACGTCGATGCCGACCTAGGGTTCTACGTGCAGGATCGCTGGACGATGGACCAGCTGACCGTGAACGCAGGGCTGCGGTACGACTACTTCAAGAACAGCTACCCAGAGCAGCGCGCCGGTCCATCGGCGCTCGCTCCGAACCGCGACGTCACCTTCGCGGCGCAGGACGGCTGGACCCTCCAGGACCTGAGCCCGAGGCTCGGGGTTGTGTACGACGTGACTGGCACGGGGAGAACCGCGGTCAAGGCGAGTCTGAATCGCTACGTGCTCGCCATGGGGCCGGATGTGAACCACATCCGGCTGGCCAACCCGTACCGCAATTTGGTCCTGACGACCAACCGGTCGTGGGAGGACCGTGTGAGTAGGGGGGGCAACGGCGATTGGGTTCCGGATTGCGATCTGACGAACCCGGGGGGAAACGGGGAGTGCGGCCGGCTGAGGAACGCGAACTTCGGCACGTCGGTCGCGAACGTGACCTTCGACGAGAACGCGCTGACCGGGTGGGGGAAACGGCAATTCAACTGGGAGATCTCGGCGGGCGTGCAGCATGAGCTCGCGCCGAATGTCTCGTTGGACGTCAACTACTTCCGCCGCTGGTACGGGAACTTCGTCATCACGGATGATCTCGCGATCGGGCCGGAGGACTTCGATCGGTACAGCGTCACGGCGCCGAGCGATCCGGGTCTGCCCGGTGGAGGTGGCTACGTCATCGACGACCTGTACGACATCAAGCCGGAGTTATTCGGCACGGCGGCGGACCCGCTCGTGACGCTCTCGCGCGAGTACGGGACACAGAAAGACTACTGGCAAGGCGCCGACTTCATTCTGAACGCGCGGCCGGGCGCGGGCATGTTCTTCCAGGGCGGCATCAGCACGGGGCGGCGCATCGAAGACAACTGCGACATCGTCACGAAGGTGGACAATCCCAGCACGTTGCACTGCCGCCGCGAGGAGCCGCTCTCCACGAGGTTCAAGGGCTACGGCGCCTTCACGGTTCCAGGGGTGGACGTGCAGTTGGCCGCGACCTACCAGAACAGGTCGGGCGCGGAGGTTCTGGCCGAACATACCTTTAGGAACTCCGACTTGCGGTCGAGCCTCGGCCGCAGTCTGTCGGGCCGCCAGCGGGACGTGGACGTGCATCTGCTTTCGCCGGGCCAGTACGGCAGGTTTAATAACCAGGTGGGAGGCGAGGTGCGGGGAGAACGACTCAATCAGGTCGACTTCCGCGTCTCCAAGATCCTGAACTTCGGCGGCGCCCGCGCGCGGGTGAATCTGGATATCTACAACGCCCTCAACGCGAACTCGATACTCAGATATGAGGAGGGCTTCGACGACTTCCTGTCCCCCAGAGAGATCCTGGTGGCCCGGTTCTTCAAGTTCAGCGCGCAGTTCGACTTCTAGGAATACCCGGCGGCGGGAAGGGCCGACACAGCCTTCTCGCCGCCGGTCCTGCCGACCTCTGTACAACCTTTCTACCAATCCACTTTCTTCTTCTCTGTTCACAAGACGAGGGTTGGCTGTGGGAAGGTTGACATCGAAAGTTCGACTCGCCTATGCTCGCTGGAAACTGGGTGTCGTTTGTCTGGCTGGAGTCTCAAATCCGTTGTCGCAGGAGATATCTCCATGAGAGTGAAACTTTGTGGCGTTTTCGTGGCAGTGTTTGTTCTGGGAGCGGCGGTTTCCACGTTTGCGCATCACGGATACAACGTGGAGTTCGACGCAAGTAAGTGCATGGATCTGAGGGGTACCCTCACGGGTCTCATTTGGGAGAATCCACACGGGTATTTCGACATGGATGTGAATGATGCCAACGGCAACACGGTATCGTGGCACATAGAATTGCTCACCCCCAACGCCATGAAGCGAAACGGCACCACCCGGCCTGACTTCGAAGCCAACATGGGTAAGGTCATGGATACGAGGGTCTGTCCGGCCAGGGCTGGTTTTGGTGAAAACAGAGCTTCGGCAGAATTCATCAAGATGGCGGATGGCCTCATCCGTATCGTTGGGCAGGTTGTCGAACGGGGTATGACGCCCGACCAGCTTAGCTTCTGGGACTGAATGATGCCGCGGGGGAGGAATTGAAAATGAGCGACATGAAGCGGCGGCTGTGCTCCTGCGCTGGGAGTGCTGGAATCGTACTGGCGGGTGTGTACATGGTTTTCATGCCCGTTTTTGCCCAGGATTCGCCCGGACAGGGAGAACAACCTGCGGTGACGTACGACACCTCAAGAGTCGCCGGAAACTTTGATCAGATACGCCTGTTGCCCCCCGGGGGAACGACGCCCCGCACGGCGGACGGGCATCCGGACCTGACTGGGCGTTACTATCCAAACAAAGCTGGAAGAATGCTGCAGGGTGGTTACCAGGTCGACGACAGGATCATGGATCAATTCGATGCCGCAGTGACGCCCCAAGCACGGGAAGTCCACACGCCTGAGGGGGAGGAAACGTACACGTTACCACCGTTCCCTTACGGAAGTTGTCCTCGCGGTGGCACTCCAATCTCGATAACGATGCAACGCACCGAACACGGCCCCATGGAGTTGATTCAACTGCCGGGAGTGGTCTGGATTCTGACTGAATTCCCCCAGACCATTCGCAGAATACCCACCGATGGGCGCCCGCATTCCGAAGATCCGGACCCGGCGTTCGTTGGCGAGTCGGTCGGCCGTTGGGAGGGAGATACGCTGGTCGTCGATACGATCGCCGTTGATCGGAGGGTGATGAATTTCGAGAGATGGTATCCGAGTGAGGAGCAGCACCTCGTCGAGCGCTTCACCCGAACGTCGGAGAACTACCTCGTGTACGATCTCACGATTGAGGACCCGGTGGTGCTGGCGGAGCCTTACGTTCACGTACCTCGTACTTGGACGCTGGCGCAAGATCCCAACGACCTCTGGACCGAATACCTCTGTACGGCGAACGAGGAGCCCATCTACATGCAGAACATGAGCCCCGAACAAAGGCAAGAGATTGAGGGCCGGTAAGGACCGGACGGGCCAGTCAACGGGAGCGCGGTGCTGGCGCTAAACGACGCCTTTGACGACTGGCAGAGGCCGAGCCAGATCCTGGTGGCCCGGTTCTTCACGTTCAGCGCGTAGTTCGACTTCTAGGATGCCCGGCGGCCTCTCTACCACATCTACTCCTGTGGAAATATCATGTCGAAGACAGAGCCGTTGGGGACGGGGACCGGCTCCCGAAGGCGATCTGACCGGCACCTGGGCAGGACCCCGTCCGGATCAGGGAAGGAGCGGAAAAGGCATTGGAAGGGGCTGAGAGAACATGAATAGCGCATTGAGGCGAACAATCCCACGCGTCGCAGGAGTGGTGTTCGTGTGCCTGCTGGCCGCAGCAACGGCCATCGGCCAGGCGGCGCAGCAGGAAAAACCGCCCATGGCGGATGACGTCTTCAAGAATATCCAGGTGCTTCGCGGGCTGACTGTGGACGAATTCATGGGAACGATGGGCTTTATTTCCGCCTCTTTGGCCATGAACTGCTCGGGTTGCCACGACCCAGCCGACGCGGACAGCTACGCGTTGGATAATCCCCGCAAACAGATGGCCCGCAGAATGATCCTCATGGTGGATGCCCTCAATGAGACCCACTTCGGCGGAAGACGCGTGGTGACCTGTTATTCCTGCCATCGAGGCGCCGACCGTCCCAAGGACACGCCAAGTTTGCTGCAGCAGTACAGCGCTCCGCCTGACGACGATCCCAACGAGGTCGAGCTGTCCCCGATCCCCCGTCCGGACCTCCCGTCCGCCGACGAGGTGTTCGACACGTACATCGAGGCGATCGGTGGAGCGGAGCGGTTGGCCGCCCTGACCAGCTTTGTCGCGCGGGGCACCTACCTGGGCTTCGACACGCTAGGGGTAGCCGTGCCCGTCGAGATCTATGCGAGGGCTCCGAACCAGCGCACCACGGAGGTGCATCTCGGTTCGGGAACGGGCGACAACGTGAGAGTCTTCGACGGACGAAACGCCTGGAACAGTACCCAGGGAACACTGATGCCGATTCCGGTGGTTTCCCTCTCGGGAGCTGAACTTGAAGGCGCGAAGCTCGAAGCGGCGCTGTCGTTTCCGGGTCAGATCAGGCAGCTACTCACGGATTGGCGCACCGGTTTTGCCACGACCGTGATCGACGACAGGCTCGTGCATGTGGTTCAGGGGACTCAGGCCGACGATAGTCCCGTGAAGTTCTTCTTCGACAGGGAGACCGGATTGCTGCTGCGGATGGTCCGCTATGCGGAGACGCGTATCGGCTTGAACCCGATACAGGTTGATTATGCCGACTACCGCACCGTCGCTGGTGTCGAGATGCCTTTCAGCTTGATCGTGACCTGGACGGACGGCCGATCGGTGTACGAGTTCAGCGAACTGGAGCCGAACGTACCCATCGACGCCTCGAGATTCGCCAGGCCCATGCCCCCGGCACGCTGACGTCAGAATCAAGGTTGAGGGTAGCGTCCTTGATGCCGCCAGGAAGCCGCCCCGGAGCGCTCAGAGTGGCTTGACAGAGAGGTCGATGGGCAGTAATTTGTGAAAGTTGTTCCCAGATCCCTACTCGGAGGAGACATGTCGATGAGAGTTAAAGTTGCTGGTGTTGTGACGGCGGTGTTGCTTCTGTTGGGCGCTGCAAGCTCTACGTCTGCGCACCATGGATTCACCGTAGAGTTCGACCCTGATAGGTGCATGGATCTCCACGGTGTCCTCACGGGCCTCGAGTGGGAGAACCCGCACGCGTATCTGCAATTGGATGTGACGGATGCCAGCGGCCAGGTGGTGCCGTGGCGCCTGGAAATGATCACCCCCAACGCGCTCAAGAGGAACGGCAGCCCGAGCCAGGATTTCGCGGCCAACATGGGCAAGCCGATTCAGACACGATCCTGCCCGGCCCGAGAGGGTGCTGGTGAAAACAGAGGCGCGGCGGAATTCATCAAAATGGCCGATGGCCTCATTCGTATCGTTGGTCAGGTTGTCGAACGGGACATAGCGCCCCAAGATCTGAGCTTCTGGGATTGAGCGCCTTCAGCAGGCCTCAGGCGTGTTGCGCTTCAGAGACGTTGAGTTCTCGAGAAGTCGTGTGTGACCGTGTGTCGGAGTTCATGAGAATGGATGGAGGGATCGGGAGATGCGAGGAATGATGCGACGCGTGGGCGGCAATTGTGTTGGGCGTGCCGGGGTGGTCCTGGCTGGTGTATGTCTGCTTGCGGCGCCTGTGTCTGCCCAGGTGGATCCCGACACGGACTTTTCACGCATCGCCGGGAACTTTGGCGACGTGAAGGTGTTGCCGAACGGTGGACCGGCGCCCCGCACGGCCGACGGGCACCCGGATCTGACTGGACGGTACTACCCAAACAGGGCTGGAAGAATGCTCCAGGGCGGGTACCGGCTCGGCGACGACATCATGCGTCAATTCGATCCCGCCGTGACGCCGCAGGGGGAGGCTCCGTTCAGGCCCGAAACGAAAGACGAGTACCAGTTTCCAACGCCCTATGGCATTTGTGCGCCGGGCGGCACGCCGACCTCGATAACAACCCAGGCCACCGAACACGGCCCGATACAGTTGATTCAGCTGCCGGGAGAGGTCTGGATTCTGAGTGAATTCCCCCAGTCCATTCGCTGGATACCCACCGATGGGCGTGCGCATTCCGAGTATCCGGATGTGTCGTTCAATGGCGAGTCGGTCGGTCATTGGGAGGGAGACACGCTGGTGGTCGACACGATCGCCATCGATACGAGGATGAGAAACATCTCGGTGGGGAGACGCGGTGACAACGGCGCATGGACGCATAGTCCCGAAGAGCGTGTCATCGAGCGCTTCACCCGAAATTCGGAGAACTACCTCACCTACGAGCTCACCGTGATCGATCCCGTCGTGTTGTCGGAGCCGTTCGTTGGGGCGCCTCACACCTGGACGCTGGCGCAGGCTGCCGACGACGTCTGGACCGAGTACCTCTGCACGGCGAACGAGGAGCCCTTCCACTACGAGAACATGGACTCTGAATGGAAGAGGCTGTATGAGACGCAGCAGCAGCAGTAGACGAGTTGACGGGAAGGTCACGATGAGGACGACGATGCGACTCAAGCTTGTGTGCGGAGCGACTGCGCTCCTGCTGGGGGGGGCTGGCCTCTGGGGACAGACGAACCCGACGAGCGCCGGCCCGGTGGATCCCGTGTTGGTGGAAGATCTCGCCCTCTCCTACCGCATTCTGACTGACAGAGGCCTCATGGACGGGCTCGGGCACTCGAGCGTCAGACACCCCGCGGACCCAAATCGGTATCTCATTTCTCGGAATCGTGCGACGGGGTTGGTGACCCCGGACGGTATCATCGAGATGGACCTCGACTCCCGGCCCGTCGACCCAGGCGCCAGGAGCTACTCCGAAGTGAGCATTCACGCTGAAATCTACAAGCTGCGCCCCGATGTCAACTCGGTCATTCACCATCACGCGCCCGGCACCGTCTCGTTTGGGATGGGGAAGGTCCCGCTGCGGCCCATGAACCAGAGCTCACGCTGGATGCTGGACGGCGTGCCGTTCTTCGACTACCGCAGCACCAGTCAGATCGAGGGAGACAGCGGCTGGGAAAGGACCAACCTGATCGATACGCCCGAACGCGGCCGGATGGTCGCCCAGGCGCTGGGGGCGAGTCCGGCACTGCTCCTGGTCGATCATGGCGCGGTGGTCACGGGCCAATCGATCTACGAGGCGGTCGGCCGCAGTATCTACATGGAAATCAACACCGAAGTCCAGACCAACGTCATGCTCAGGGGCGGAGAGGTCACCTATTACGATGCGGCGGGCGATCTGAGAAGAAGCGGCATGCACAGCAACTTTGCGCGCCAGTGGGACCTCTGGAAAACCGAAGGATGCGCGAAGGCCGGGTTCTGCGCTTCGGATAGTACCGCCCAGTACCGGCGCCCAGGCGCAGGTGGTCGAGGCCAAGGCCGAGGCGGGCGCGGGGGCCGGGGGGGCAACTGATCCCGGACGCCAGCGGACACTTCCTGGACGACCAGAGCCTGACCTCTCAGTCAGTCGGCGTCTGATCGATCGCCGGCCCAATCACGAGTGATACTTACTGGAGGAGGAACCTCTGGATGCGCTTTCCGCTGTCCACCTCGCCCGTATAGATATTCCCGTCCGAGTCGGTGGCGATCATGTGGAGCCAGTGAAATCCGCCGCCGTTGTGGCCGTAGAAGCCGAAGCGGTCGATGACCTCCATAGTGCTCCGGTTCAGAATCCAGACGACGTTTTGCATGATGTCCCCCACGAACAGGAAGCGCTGATCCGGCGAGAAGGCGAGACCGCCCGTGGACCCGCGATCGAGTGTCTGCGGCGCGACGAAGTACTCGTCCAGGTACTCTCCCTGCTTGGTGAAGGTCTGGATCCTGTTGGACCGCCGGTCGGCGGCATAGACGATTCCATCATCCGAGAGCGCGATCGTGACGTGGCTCACGAAATCCGGGTTCGGCGCCGCGTCGGGATCGGTCAGCGGCGGTCTCATCTCCAGGCTGATTTCACCTAACGGCTTGCCGTACGCGCCCCAGCCGCGTTTGAACGCGTAGGTGTCCATGTCGATGACCAGTATGCGGCCGCCCAGATAATTGTCGACCAGGTACACTTCGCGGGCTTCCTCATCGAAGGCAGCGCCTTCGACTCCGCCCGCGATCAATTCGATGCTCGCGGGGTACGGCGTTCGCTGCCTGCCGCCCCGTCCCCCACGGCCGCCTCCTCCCCCAGGGCCTTCGTTTTCGCCGCCCCCCGCCCGCACGGTGCGAGTCGCCTCCGCGGCGCGCGGAACCTCGGCGATCAGTTCGCCCTCCTGCGTGTAGATGCGGAACGTGTCCGACCCGACCCACACCCGACCGTCCCGATCGACAAGGAGCATATGCCCCCCCTGTTCGCCCCAGGCGTGGACCAGATCGCCGCTGGCGTTGAAGGCAAGGATCGCGGGCGCCTTCACGCAGCACTCGGCGCGCGGTGGATCGAACGTGGCGTAGTTCTCCGTCTCATCGAGATTGTTCGGACGATGGGCTATCCAGACCACGTCATTGCTGTCCACGGTCAGGCCCGTAACCCCGCCGAACGTCCACTGGTTCGGCAGCGGCAGCTTTGGCCACGTGGGGTCGAACGTGTACACTGGCGCGCTCTGCGCGAAAGCAACCACAGCCATCGCTGCAACAAGAAGGCAACATAGCCCGACGGGCACGGTAGTCGTAGTAGGGCGTTTCTTCCTTAGGAACATGGCCATTCCCTCGCCGCAAAGAGTTCTCGACCGAAAAAACCCCATCTAAGGCCTGGGCGTCCCCCCCGGGGGCGGTGTGGCGAACCGTGCCGCGTCGACGGGCACGTTCACCTGCACGTCGCTCAGCTTGATGGTGTGCTGCATGTACGTCTTGCTCACCGTCCAGGTGAACGGCATCTTGACGTCGGCCACGTCGCGGTAGTCGTCGTAATCAATCTGGGTGGGCACGGGACCGAGCGGGGTTCCGTTCCAGCGTACCAGTCGGGCCAACAGGCCGGTCTCGTTGTCGAAGTACAGGTTGACGGGAAGGAGTCCGGATTCCGGGTTGGCTCCCTGCACGATTGAAACCAGGCGGTCGTCGATGGCCGTGCGGCCGACCGTCCACTGGCTGAAGGCCTGCTTGATCCCCGCCGGAAACGCCACGAGCGCCTCCAGCCGATAGCGGTCCAGATTCCCGCTGGTCAGCGTTTCGATCGGCACCGGGCTGTCTGGCCCCGCCCACCAACCGTTGCGGCCGTCGAAGACCCTGTGGCTGTCTCCGTCGGTCATGGTGACGGTCACGCTGCGCTGATTCGGGGCCCTGGCGAAGATTTCCACCGGAACCTCGGCGAAGCCCGTGTCGAACCCCGCGTACGTCCCCGTGGCGACAAAGCTCGAAATTCCGGCCAACTGCTCCGTCTCTCCGAGTGCCTGGAGATACCTGTCGAGGAGCTCATCGGCGGACGTCCGGGTATCGGGCGGAAAGTCCCGAACGTTCGGCTCCTCCTCCGGAACACCGTACTGCAGCGAGAGACGCGGCGCATCCACAGGGGCATACATCCCTCTATGGCACGTGAAGCAGGTCACCCGTGGCGCGCCGCCGAAATAGGTCTCATTGAGGGCCCTCATCATCACGATCATCTGGCGCGCACGCTGGATCCTCGGGGTCGGGTCGCCAAACGCGTCGCGCCTGAAAACGGCTTCGCCTGAATGGCAATACGTGCAGTCATCACCCATGGAGGACGCGAACATCCCCATCACGTCAAAGAACGTGTCGACCGGCATCCCCTGGAGAACCTGGATGTTCCTGAACACGTCTTCCGTCATCTGGGGAGCCGGTTCCGGCGCGGCCTGGCGTGCTGACACCACGCCGAGCAGGCACGCGATCGCCGCTCCCGTCGCCCAGAACACCGGGCGCCTTTGTCTACAATTCATCCTGCCTCCCTTACTCCCGAGGAGGGAACACCTTGCCCCCCTGAGGGAACAGGTCCAAGCGGACCTCAGGGAACGGCAGGTCCACCCGGTCGAAGATCATGGTATTGGCCGTAAACGTGTTGCCGTCGGGCGACACGGTGTAGAGGGTTCGCTGAGTGGGGGCGCCGTTTTCTCTCACCATGCGATAGACGGCGAAACGATCCGTCTTCCACAGCGCAACCGTCTCGTTCAAGCCAGGACCGTGGGGGTCCGGCCACTCGGTCCCGTCGAGCGTCGCGAAATAGCTGCGGTCCGGCTGAGGTTTCGGATACGTCTCGAAAACGGTGAAGCGAAGCCCGTTGCGCTCTGGCTGGAGAAACCACGTGAAGGTGTCGCCGCGGGTGAACGGCCGCCCGCTGGCCTTGGCCGTCTTCTCCAGATTGATCTGCCATGCACCATAGTGGGCCAGATCCGGCGCCTCCTCTTCCTGTCCGAGCACCGGAGGCAGCCACACCGAACACCCCAGGATCAACACAGCGAGTCCAGTCCATCGCATCGTCTGCAGCGTCTTCATTCTCCTCACCTGAATACGAAATGCCTTCGTCCCCCGCTGAGCGCCTCGCCTTCTAGCCTCGGCTGATTATATGGGATACTACGGGCCAGCCGTCAGTCTGTCGCCTGTTGACAGTCATGCGTGGATGGTCTGCAGGTGGCCGGTAACCAGGAATCAGCGCCCATGAGCAGCAGGCAGAAACCCACATCGAACCTTCCACCCACGGAAGTTAACGCGAAGGCGGCCGAGCCGCGTTCAGATGGGTCCGGGACGGTAACGCGAAGAGATTTTCTCGCTGCCACCGCTGTGTCCGGCATCGCCCTGGGGGCAGGGTCGGCCGCTCCGGCGCTCGCGCAGGACGGTCCGGCGTCCAATTCGGCCGCTGTTCCGCAGGGCGCAGCCTTCAGCCCGCTGCCGACCGGCGAATCGTTCGAGATGTACGAGGGAACCGCCGCCGGCGCTGTTCTGGAGCAACTGCGAGCCGTCGGCGTGCGCACGATCTTTCACACCAACACGAGCGGTTACATGCCCCTCTTTGAGGCCGTCGACAGGGCAGGCGACGTACAGGTCATCAACGTCACGCACGAAGGACACGCCGTCGCGGCGGCGGCGGGCTATGCGATGGCGAGCAAGACCCTCGGATTCTTCTTTGGCAGCAACGCCGGGGTCGGCAACGCGATGAGCAACCTCTACTGCGCCTGGAAGGACCGGGTTCCGCTGCTCGTCACCTTTTCAGGCGGCCGGCTGTCGGGGCAAGGGAAGGACGGGTTCGAGAGCTGGGACGATCAGCTCGGACCCACGAAGCACTTCACGAGTTGGACGGCGAGCCTCCTGACCAACGAGATGACAGACATTGTTCGTCGCGCGATACGGTTTGCCTACGGGCCTCCCAGCGGCCCCGTCACGTTGTTGTGGGGCGAAGCTCGGCCGAACGAGCAGGTACGAGCCCGGATCGACACGATTGACCTGGCGAACGCACGCCACAGATTTCGCGCAGCGCCGGATACGATCCAGCAGGCCGCGCGGTGGCTGGTCGAAGCCGAGCATCCGATATTCGTCGTCGGACCCGAGGTCTACGAGGACGGCGCGACGGAAGACCTGCTGGCACTGGCGGAAAAGCTGTCGATCCCTGTTACAGACACCGAAGACGATCTGTACGCCAACTTTCCCACCGATCACCCGTTGTACATGGGCCAGATGCGGGCGCTGCGCCCCGGGCAAGTGGACCTGGCGATCGGCTTGGGCGAGAGTTTCAAGCGCCGCCGTCCGAAACCCGGCGTGCCGACGGTGCACATCAGCCACGACCCCCATATTCTGGGGCGCCCGTATCCCGTGGACCTGACGATCGCATCGGACGTGCGCATGGCGATTCGCGACCTTTCAGACGCGATGGACGGTCTTCTGACGAGAGATCGCATTAGCAGGATTCGATCCAGCCGGCTGGCCGAGGTGTCCGCCTACACCGCGCAGATCAAGGAGTCGGTCGAGATCGCCTTGCGCGCACGCTTCGACCGGAGCCCGCTCACCTGGGAGCGGGTCGGCTTCGAGCTGGAACGCGCCCTCGATCGGGATGCGGTGATCGTCCCGGAACTGGGGACCCAAGCCTACAAGGTGATGAGACACCTCAAGGTCGGTGGGAACAACAAGCTGAAATTTGGACGCACGATAGGGTCGGCGCTGGGGTGGGGCGTCGGAGCTTCGCTCGGCGTCAATCTGGCCCTGCCCGCCCGCCAGGTCGTCGCGCTGCAGGGCGATGGCGGGTTCCTGTTCGGCCAGACGGAGGCGCTGTGGAGCATTGCGCGCTACGAGGCGCCCATGCTCATCGTGATCATGAACAACCACTCGTACAACGAAACCCGTGCACGCAACCACGACACCGGGGGGTACTTGTTCGAGGCGGGCAGAGATTACAACGGTCACCTCGGAAACCCGGACGTGGACTTCACCAAGATTGCCGAGGCGTACGGCTTGAGGGGCGAAAAGGTGAGAAGCGCAGCCGAGCTGGCGCCCGCGCTGCAGCGGAGCCTGGGCAGCATGCGGGATGGCAAGGCCGTCCTGCTGGACATCGACGTGGAAGCCGACGGGCCTGAACTGCGCGATAGCACCTGGTACCAGCGCCACTCCATTGCCGAGATTCAAAGAAGAAATCGGACCGCGTAGTGGCATCTCCGGTGCTTCACGAGGAGCGACCCAGGTATGAAGACGAATCATAAGGCTGGGAACGCACTCCTCATCGCGCTGTGGATCGTCCTGGTGTGGACTGCCGCCGAAGTGCAGGGGACCGGAATGGCGGCGCCCCTCCCCGTCGCCCAGCAGAACTCCCAGCAAAGTCAGATCGATCAGATCGAGAAGGGCCGGGCAACCGTGGCTCAGGTATGCGTCGGGTGCCACGCCGGCATCATGCGAATGCTGGCGGTCGCCGAGAAACCCCGTGAAGAGTGGAGAGATACGATCCACTCCATGATCGGGCGTGGAGCACAGGTGTTCCCGGATGAAATCGAGCCTCTCACGGAGTATCTCGTGGCCAGCGCCGGGCGCGGCCGACAAGAAGCGTCACCTGCACCACGGGCTGACGCAGGTCGGCCGGGCGCGGCGGCGACGAGCCGGGGCCCGCTGGAAGTTGAGGCCAATGCCATTCTGGAGCAGCGCTGCCAGTTGTGCCATGACATCGGGATGGCGATGACGAGGCGGGCTTCCGAGGGCTGGGATACGGTCATCGACAGAATGGTTGCGCTCGGGGCGTCAGTGACGTTCGCGGAACGGCAGATCCTGACCGAATATCTCACCGCGCTGGAGCAGTAGCCGATCCTGGCTCGAGACGACGGGCGTGGGGAAGAAGCCGCGGCCGGGAACGGTCTCCACAAATCTTCTGAGGGAGTTCTCAAGATGCTACATCGTTTCTTGTTCTTGATCGTCGGCCTGTTGGGTATGGCGCTGGTCTTTCCGGTCAGCCCATTGGCTCAGAGCAGTTCTACGCAGACGTGGCCTGATCCGGTCCCGAATCGCCCGCCAGTAGCGGAGGCAGATAAGAAGCCGGCTCCGCGGCGTAGCCTCGTCGGGATGTGGGGCTCGAGGTTGGGAAACCAGGCGAAAGGCGTGCAATTGAGGCCAAACGACGGCACGCCGGGAGATCCACTGCCGTTCACTCCCTATGGCTTGGAGGTGTACGAGTCCTACAGGCCGGCCGAGGGCGTGCTGCCGCGCGCGGTTCCCCCGGCCGAAACGAATGATCCCAGGACGCTCTGCGAGCCGCTAGGGTTTCCCCGCATCAACCACTACGACCTCGGGGTCCAGATCTTTCAGGACGAGCACAAGGTCGCGATTCTGTATAACTACGACAACCCGTGGCGCATCATCTGGACTGACGGCCGATCGCTCCCCACATTGTTGGATGGCGGCGTGGAGATAGACGGCCAGTACCGGTCATCGCGATGGGCCGGGTACTCCGTCGGCAGGTGGCTGGACGATTACACGCTCGAGGTCCAGACGGTTGGGACGATGCCGGAAGACCGAGTGTGGCTCGACAATACCGGCCGGCCCATCAGCGACCAGCTGCGCGTGACGGAGACGTTCCGACGTCTGGACTACGACACGATGGAGTGGTCGGAAACGATCGACGATCCGAAGATGTACACAAGACCGTGGCAGACCATGCAGATCCCGATGGTGTTGCAGAATGGGCGAACCGATGTCATGACGCGGTACTGCTCACCCACGGAAATCGAGGAATATAATAGGATTTATGGCAACGCCGCGAGCGGCAGATAACCCGGAGGGTTGTCGGCCTGCGGAAAATATTCAAGAGAGGATTCACCCAGGAAGGCTGGGCTCGGAGAATGGAAGTGCACACAATGAGAAGCAGGCTGGTTATCGTGTTTGCTGCAGCCGTGGGGCTGTTGATCTCGGTTCCCCTGGTCGCACATCACACCGGCGCGACGGTCTTGTCGGAGACAACCATTACTCGGACAGGGACTGTCGAGGGATGGCTCTGGTCCAACCCCCACTGTTTGCTGACGATTGACATCACAGGGGAAGACGGCGAAGTGGTCCAGTGGGTTCTGGAAACTCAAGCGCCGAACAGCATCTATCCCTCTGGCTATCGCAGTAATTCCTTCAAGTCCGGGGACGAAGTAACCGTCACGTTTCAGGCAGCCGCGAATGGCCAGCCATTCGGCCGTCTCTCTCGGACCGTGCTCGCTGATGGCACAACGCTAGGGGGACGCGGCCGCGGGGCAGCAGTACCGTAAGAGTACTGAAAGGGCGATCGCTTTCCCGCAAGGTGCGGTTACGATCCCCGGCGTCTATGATCAGGACAGTCCGATAGTCATGCAGAAAACCAAGGTGTATATGCCGAGATTGATTCGAACTGTATCTGTTTGTGGACTCTTGGGTCTGGGCTTCGCCGGCTTACCCGCTCAGGCTGAGGCCCAGCGGTCGGCGCCCCCGGAGGCGAGACAGGAGCCGGCGAGGTCGATCGAGATCGACTACCTTCCCGTTTTCTTCCGGGAAGACTGGCAGTACGACCACAGCGAGCCCAATGTCAATAGGGAGGCGGAGCCGGAGCATCCAGTCGCTCAAGGAGACGTCGCGAACCCGAATCTGGAGGTGCGCGTGTACGGCGACGCGGTTGGCACCCGGACTGTCCTGCAGCCGGAGAACAGGGACACGAGGCCCGGCGGCGGTGAGGGATTGGTTTATTTCATGTCGCTGCTGTGCGGAACCAACCTTGATCGCGAGGACCTCTCGGGAAAGGTCGTCCTCGGCCCCCCGACGCATGCGAACTGCGCGATCACGCTCAGGGACAGGAACAACGATGTGGACCTGTCCGGAGTGGCCGCCATCAAATGGCGCACCAGGGTGAGCGGGTTTCACTGCCTCCGTCCGATTTTGAAACTCGCCAGCGGACAGTGGCTCGTTGGCGACAAGTGTACCCAGGGTCCGCAGACGAGCTGGGCGGACCAGGAGATTCAAGTAGTTGACGTGCGTTGGCGGAATCTCAACATCGACGAGGTCGTCCCAGCCCGTGATGGGTACTGGGTGCCTTATCCGGACCTTAGTAGGGTCGAGGAAATTGGTTTCACCGACCTGATGAGGGGAGCGGGCCACGGATCCGGTGGAGGCTCACGGCTCGACTGGATCGAAGTGACCGGCAGGCCGGTTCCGCGAGGGGAATAGGGGACCACGAGTACCAGCCGGTAGAGTTACAAGGCATGTAAAGGGCGCTGTCCCGGATTCCGCTTCACCTGTCGCGCAGCAGCCACCCGTGGCGCACCTCGACCGACAAAGGACTACAGCAGCCCATGCCATTCGTGTGCATACGGTACGTCGATACGCTTCGCGTGGACCGCAAGATGAACCGCTGGTGTGGTGGCAATGCATCCTGACCTTCAGGAGGCTATCGACTTCCACGAAGCCATCATCGCCGAGGGGAGCAAGGCGCTCGTCGGCTATGACACGGAAAAGGCGCTCGCCAACATTGCCCTGCTCTCGGAAATTCCGACGACGTACGACAAGGACCAGACGCGCCAGGTCAACTCCGGCAACCTGTTGCTGCGTGGTGTCCCAGGTGTGGGCAAGACGTTCTTCGGTGTGATCGTCGCGGCGATTAGCGGCGCGAAGTTCGCGCGGATCCAGGGGCGGGCCGATTTGCAGCCGACCGAAGTCGTCGGGTTCCAGATGATTAACCCGGCGACCGGCGAATTTATCACCGAATTCGGGCCGCTCGCCTCCGCGGAAGTCATTCTGCTCGACGAACTCAACCGCATCCCGTTGAAGTCGCAAAGCGCGTTCCTCGAAGGGTTGCAGGACCGCACCGTGACCGTAGGCAAGACGACCTACGAGTTGCCGGCCTTTAGCTTCGCTATTGCGACGATGAACCCGATCGAACTGGGGCAGGGCACGTTCCCGTTGTCGGAAGCGGCGACGGATCGATTCGCGATCATCGTGAACATCGCGTACCTCCCGCCAGAGGAGGAGCAGAAGCTGGTGAATTTTGACTTCAAGCAGGTTCGGTTGAACCCGCTGATGTCGAAGGAGCGCATCATCGAACTCCGCGGCGCGATCTCCCGTGAGGTGTTCCTGCACGAGAAGCTGGCCAAGTACATCAGGCGTTTGGTCGGCGCGACGCGGCCGTACAGCGTTGAAACCGAGTGGCATCACCACTCGCCGTCCGAGCTGGTCGAGAGGTGCGTCGACCTGGGCGCCTCGCCTCGTGCGACCATCTGTTGGGGACGACTGGTGAAGCCGTGGGCGCTGCTGCAACGGAATCGTGCGGAGGTGTATCCAGAGGACATTCAGGATCTGGCGAAATACGTGCTTGGACATCGGGTCTGGCTCGGACCGCACGCCGCCAGCCACGGGGTGACCGCCGAGATGGTCATCCAGGACGTGGTGGACCGAGTTCCAGTACCGTGATTGAGAGTCAGGCCGTGGAGCCGCTGGTCAACCTGTCCGAGGTCGCTGAGATCGAACTCTTCATCCGGAGGCGGATGAAAGAGTTCACCTTGGGTGACCACGCGAGCGTATTCAAAGGCCCGGGCTTCAACTTTGTCGGGCTGCGCGACTGGGAGCCGGGCGATCGCACGTCGTCAATCGACTGGGCGCAGTCTTCGCTCACCAACTTCAGTCCGATGGTTACGCGGGAGTTCGATCAGCACAGCACGGCGACGATCGTCGCCGTGGCTGATGCGTCCTTGTCGACGCGTTGCGGGGCCGAAGGAGTACCGGTGGCGGCGGCCATCGCGCGCGCGGTGGCCGCCATCGGCTTGTCCGCCGTGCTGTTTCAGGACATGTTTGGGCTGATTACATTCGATGCGGACTTTCACCAGCTCGCCGCGGCGCGGCCACGCGTCGGTAAATCGCACGCGCTCCATTGCCTCGATCTGTATCAGCGTCAAGACGCAGTTGACACGCCGAGCGAACCGACCGACGTGACGACGACGATCGAGAACCACTTGCGCAAGACGTCGTTCGTGCCGGTCATTTCGGACTTTCTATTCGTCGATGCGCCGCGTGTGCTCAGAGAGCTCTCTATTCTGAACGCGGTGCACGATGTGTTGCTGGTCATGGTGGATGTGCGGTTCGCGTTTCAGCTCCCCACGGTATCGGCGGGATGGATCGAAACGTTCGACATCGAAACCGGCCAGACACGGGTCGTCTCGCGACGGGAGTTCACTCGTCTGGCCGCTCGCATCGAGGAGTGGCAGGAGCAGATCATCCGCCTGGCGCGCGACGCGGATCTCGACATCGTGCGTGTCGGCGACGACCGATGGCAAATGCAGGCAGCCCTCGTCGAACTGTTTACCGAGCGGCGGTTGCGGAAATTGTAGGTGTGAGTACTTGACTGGAGGCACCGAGAGAATCATGAGCACCGGATCCTGGAGTAGTCGTGTCAGCGTGGTTGTGCTCATGTTGACGTGCGGAGCATGGTTCGGGCTGCCGGTGTCAGCGCAGACGTCGGGTCCGGACGAGGTTGAATTGGATCCGATCACATGTTGGTGGAAGACCGATCGGAGCGCCGTGCACGTGGGTGAGCAATTCACTCTCCTCCTGACGTGCAGCGTCATCGACACCGTCCGCGTCAGGGTCGAGGCCGATGCGAGCACGCTCGATCCGGCCGCGATAGCGCTGGTGCCCTTCGAGGTACTGGACGGCACGCGCTTCAGGGACATCCAGGCTCCGCCCCGGCGTTACTTCCAATACGCCTACACGATGCGCCTGGTCGGCGACGAGTTCTTCGGTCTGGACGTCGACATTCCGTCGATGCAGGTGACGTATAACGTCAATGTCACGAGCGGCAATCAGACGAACGGCGAGCAAACAGAGGGAGTAGAACGGCTGTATGTGCTGCCATCGCTGCCCATACGTGTGCTGTCGCTGGTCCCGGCGACGGCGACAGACATTCGAGATCCATCATCCGAGACGTTCGCTGACATTGAGACGCGCCTGTTCCGGGCGACTGGGGCTCTTGTCGCGGCAGGAATCTCCTTCGGCTTTGCAGTCGTACTCATCGGGCTTGCGGCCGTACGGATAGTGGGCCGGTATCGCACTCGCACGCCCGCCGTGGCTCGGCTGTTGCCCTCCGGAAGGGTATTGGGAGGCTGTCTTCGCGCTGTCGACCAACTGAGGGCCGACGTGGTCCGCGCGGGCTGGACATCCGATCTCGCTCAGCGTGCGCTAGCGCTGCTGCGCATCGGCGGCGCAGTTGCGCTAGGGCGGCCTGTCGCCCAGACGGTGGTGGAAAGTGACGTCCCGCAAGGGGAAGGACAGCTGGAACTGCGAAAGGGGAGACTCCGCCCGAGGCGAACGATGGTCTCGGCACCAACGACCGCGGCGGCGATTGCAGCGCAACTCGCCAACGGCAGCGGCCGAGGCCCAGGCCCGCGTACGACGGCCGTGTTGGAAGACATTCACGACTCCCTTCGCGCGTTCAGTGCCGCGCGTTACGGCCGCCACGGTCAACTGGAGCGGGACGAGCTCGATTCCGCACTCGATCATGGCGCGAGTGCGATCCGGCGCCTGTACGTCATGAAGCTGTGGCCCATACGCGTGGCCGAGGCGCTCAAGGGCGGGAGGCTCGGAGTCACGATATGGTCCCGCTGAGAGAGATCCTGATTGCCATCCAGGGCACGATGGCCGAGTGGTCGCGCTTGAGCTGGAACGACCTGCACTTTGCTGAGGCCCCGACCGCGCTGCTTCTGCTCTCCGTGCTGCTTGCGGTCACGCTGTTGATACTCCTCGCACGTAACCTGCGTCCGCAGCGCGCCGGACGCAGACATGTGACCCTCCCGGCGATCCTGCCGGTCATGCAGCGATCGACCCTCTCGGCCACGCGCCACGCTGCGTTCTTGGTGTTCCTGTTGGGCGTCCCGTTCTTTGCGGCGGCACTGGGCGATCCGCGCACGTCGTTCACGCGGGAGGACGTGACCTATCCAGGCCGGCGTATCGCGATCCTGATCGATGGCTCCGGAAGCATGGTGATGCGCTTCGACACGTCGATACTTCGCCCCCAGGACGACCGGGCGTTTTACACGGCGGTCTCCGCGGCCGAGCATTTCATGAAGCTGCGGATGGACGGTCCCTATCGCGACCTCATCGGGCTCATTGAGTACGGCAGCGAGGCGTACGTACTCACCCCGTTCACCACCGACTACGAAAACATCCTGCTGAGCCTGAAGCTCATCGGCAACCCGGGGGACTGGGGGCGGTTCAACGATGTCGGCACGACGATCATTCGCGCGTTGGATCAGAGCACCGAACTCTTCAAAACGTTCAATTTCCGCAATGCCTCGGGGAATCTCATCGTGATTTTCAGCGACGGGAACGACGGGGAGACGTTGTTCAGAGGACGAACGCTCGACGAGATCACTGCAGAAGCGCGCGAGTACGAAATTCCCGTCTATATGGTCCGGGTCGGTTTTAACAAGAAGCTCGGCGATGGCCAGTGGGACGAATTGTGGAAAAGGGCGGTGGAGCGGACCGGCGGCCGCTTCTATGCGGCGTCGGACGAGTCCACCCTTATGGGCGCTGTAGATGAGATCGACCGGCTGTCTGCCGGGCTCATCGACGTTCGCCACTATTCGTCTGAGCGGCCGCGGTTCTCAGGATATGCCCTGATAGCCGTCGGTCTGTGGCTCCTCGCGGGTGGGCTGAAGTTGGGATTCCGATCGTTGCAGACGTTTCCCTAGACGTGTACGACACTGGATGCCGTAGGTTGGAGGATTGCGATGAAGGGGATTACGAGTTACGTGCTTGGCGCCATCGTGCTGATGTTGCTCGGTGGCGGATGCCTGGCGGTCAGCATGCTCGAGCGGCAGATGGCAGAGGCGCAGCAGAGTGTCGCCACGTCGCAGTACGAGGGTGTCGAAGAGACGCTCGATAATGTCGAGCGGTATTTCGAATACGGCACCCGCCTCCTGTGGATCGGCAACGGGCCATTGAACGACGTTCGTGCGCGCAAGGCGGCATTGCAGTACTGGCAGCGTCAGTACGGCTCAATCATCCCTGAACAGACGGATCCGGTCGGCGTCATTGCTGTGGATAACCTGGAGCTCCAGCTCGTGGTCGCCAATGCTGTCTATCGTACAGGTCAGGCGAAGGCTACCGACCGAGACACCACCCTACAGGCTGTGCAGGCCGGAATCGATGCGTACCAAGTGGTGTTGAGGAACGCCACACGGCACGAAGCCGCGGCGTATAACTACGAGTATCTGGTGCGGCTGCGCGACGAGATCGAGGAGCGGGACGTGACGCCAGACCTCTCTGAGGAGGGCGAGGACCGGCAGTTTGGTGAGGAAGGCGGTCCGCCGGAAGAGGAAGGCACGCGCGACTTCAAGATTCGCGTTCCGCTGGACATCGATGATTTTGGCGATCCGGGCACGGACAGTCCCATCCAACGCCAGGGCTGAGAGATGTTGACGGGGATCGATTTCAGCTCCTTCGGATTCGGCGAGCCGCTCTATCTCTGGCTCCTCGTCGCTCCTGCGATTCTGCTCTCGCTGTGGACGTGGCACGTGCTGCGCCGACGCCGGGATGCCAGACGGTACGTGCGCGAGCGCGTGCTTCCGGCTCGCGAGCGGTACGCTGTGATGGGTGATCTGGCATTCTGGTTCTGTCTGATCATCGCGGTCAGCTTCTGCATCGTCGCGCTCGCCCGGCCGGAGGCGCGCGTCTCAGTGGTGCGCAGAGGGGGCGCCGACTTCGTCATCCTGCAGGATGGGTCCGCGTCGATGTACGTCACGGATGTGCCGCCGGATCGGTGGCAACGTTCAATTCAGTTCGTTCGGACGTTTGCCGAGACGCTGAGCTGGACGGACGATCGCGTCGCTCTCGCGTTGTTCGCGTACCGCGCCGCACCGCAAGTGCGTCTGACGAGAGATCCAAACGCATTGTTCTTCTTCCTCGAGCACCTTGCTGAGCGATCACCGTTTCGGCTCGAAGATGACCCAACGTGGGGCACGAACATCGAGGAAGGCGTGCGTTGGGGACTGAACCTCGTCGAGACGAACGAGGAGCTCTTTGGCAAGACAAACAGCCCTAAGGCCTTCGTCGTCATTTCCGACGGTCAGGCCTGGAGCGGTGAGGTACAGCGTGCGCTGGCGGACGCGGTTGCGCGAGACGTCACGGTATTTGTCGTTGGCGTTGGGACGACGGCCGGCGCGTTCATCCCCGAGGTCCAAGGTCCAGACGCACCGGTCAACAGTATCCCCATCCGAGCCGTACTCGACCGCGACTCGCTTCGGACGATCGCGCGCGCTGGTGGCGGCGAGTATTTCGAAATTGGCCGACAGCCCGATTGGGAAGTGGCCGCCAGGATTATTAGCAGCGTCCGAGAGCGAGGCGCCGCCAGCCAGGAGACGGCAACGAGCGAAGAGCTCTACTGGCAGTTCCTTTTCGCGGCCGCGGTCGTCCTCTGTTTAGGCACGTTGGTCGTCAGGCAGAAAACCGAACTGTGGTGGCAGGTGGCCGGGGCGCTCGTTGCCGTCGGCATTCTGGCGAGCGTCATCGCCTGAGCCCCGCGAACGGCATGGTCAAGTTGAGGCTGGAACCGGCAGGGCAGAGCGCAACGTGGCGGCGGGTTCGTCGAAGCCCTATTACTTGACTTCACAGGGAGTCGGGTTCCACTTGGACCCGTCGGGCTCCCGCTTGAAGTTCGAACTTCGAATCAAGGGTCCAACGCGATCCGAGTCCGGCAAGCCCCCTCCCGGTTGGGACCCCAGGTATCGTGGATCGTCGACGAGGGTGGACACGATGAGCCATGTGTCCCCGCCCGGGATCTCCGCGCGGTGAAAATACTCCGTCACGACGGCGTCCTCACTGTACGGAACGCCGTTTCGCTGTAAATATCCGGCGCGCATGCCCGCCGTCACAACCTTCAGATTGCCGCCCCGGGGAATTCCGTTCTGGCCTCCTGCAACTTCCCACTGTGCCGACGAATACCCTTGCCAGGTTGGCTCGGCATCAACAGGAGGCGAGCCATCAAAATGGAATAGGCGCGTCTGCATCCCCGCATCGGTATCGATCCGCAGTGTGTCATCGTCTTCCCAGGTCACATGCAACCGCGTCGGCATCCGCATGATATTGCCCGCGCCATAGGCCTTGCACGCGTTCCCCTCGGCTTCGTCGCCGGCTGGATCCCACTGATCGGCGACGCGGCGGCCTTCCGCGTTGAGCGGAATGGCCGGGTAACTGCCCTTTTCGGCGGTGAGCATGCGCCATCGCCAGTCCTCGGTGATCAGTGATACCCAGTACCCCGTCGGGTCGAAGGCGGCTTGCTCTCGGGCAGCCTGTGGGGCCTGGGCCTGGCCTCCTCCTTGGGCATGCACGTACGTGGGTCTTCCAAGTAACCACACTGACATTGCGGCTACGAACAGAAACAAAGAGTGCTGCCGCACGATCAGTCGACCACCTCGCCCTCGCGTCTACCCCAGGACCACCCATCCGATGGCCGAATGATACTGATGAGGCGTCCACGATGGCTCCCCGGGCTACGCGCCGGGTTGAACACCACTTGCACCTCATCACCCACCTGCAAGCCATCTTCGCCACTACGCATTCTGAAGGCGGCCGCGCCCTCTATGGACCATCGCTGCACCTCTCCATTCGCGTCTGAAGCCTGCACGTGAATAAAGGAGTGGGGATTGCGGACCAGGAACTGCACGACCCTCCCTTCAATTTGTTCGGTACCGTCCAAGATGTAGGTTGCCCCAAAGGAATGGTGAGCGTACGCCGGCACGCCGGACGCCACCCATGTTCCTGCGGCAACCATTCCGGAGGAGACGAGCCAGACAAGCGATGTGCCCTTCATGCGTGCTTTCCTCCTCGAGAAACTTCGACAGAAGTTCGACGGCGCGGCGCCCTCAAGAGCGCCTGACTACTGCCCTTCGATGAGGCTCCGATACACCGACTCGACGAACCGGTCGGTGGATCCCGGTTCCCGCCCGTACAGCGGATCAAAATCGAAGGTGAGCCTGGCCGCCTTCACCTCCTCCAACGTCATGCCTTTCTCGATCGCGTTACGGATACGATCACGAATCATCGTGACCATGTCGCGGTAGTACGCGACTTCCGTGAGGTCGCAGATGCGTCCGTGCCCGGGAACCACCATCGTTCCGCCCTGCGACCGGAATTCCGGAAAAATAAGATCGATAATGCGGTTGATCCCGTCAAGCAGTCCTTGAATGCTGCCTCCTTGCTCGAGATCGATGACCGGGTATCGGTCGATTGCGATGATATCCCCCGTGCTGATCACGTCGGAGTAACGAAAATACACGATGCTGTCGCCGTCGGTGTGCGCAGCCGGCATGTGGATAACCTGCACACCTTCTCCATTGAAAAACCGATTCACGCGATGCTGTTCCGTACGGTACGAATGGGTCGGGAGGGCGGTCGGTGCCGGGCGCTCGTCGGCATCGATCATCCGCAGCACGATATTGTCGTGCGCGATGACCTGTTCGCCACCGGGTAGCGGACGGAAAAAGGCGCTTTCCACGATCCCGCTGTTCCCCCCCATATGCTCCCCATCCAGATGGGTATTGACTATGTAGCGAATGGGTCGTGTGGGGCCGTTGGGGTCGAGCTCTCTGGAAAGCTCCTCGATCCTGGCGAGCACTCTGTCCGTCATTTCCGCCACGCCCGTATCCACCATCAAAACGCCGTCCCTGCCAACGGATAGAGTGATATTCCCGCCCGCGCCGACCAAGAGGTAAACATTCCCCTGGACGGGCCACACATAGAATGGGTCGTCGTCGCTCCGAGGTTCCTGGGCATAACCGGGGCTCCAGAAACAGACGGCCAGAAGCACAGCCATCACCCAGGCGAGCCACACGCGGCCTGCAGGGTTGCGGGATTGTCGTCTCACTGTTCGCTCCGCTCTCTTCAATATTGGAACCCTTCCGGCCACAGCTCCTTCAACTCCAACCGATACTCGGGGTACAGGGTCCGGGCACCCCCACGCAGGAGTTCCGGGGGCACTCCGATTCTCTCCCCATACTCGTCCAGGTACGGGTGCTCCCCTGGCATGAAATGCGGTACGAAGCCTTTCGGCCGGACCTCCTCGACAACAACCGGGCAGGGATACGCGGGAAGATCCTGCCGCGGCAGCCGGACATACGACATGTTTCGAATCAGGGGTTCGTCCAGATACGGCGGGTCATCGATGACGACGGTCCATGTCAGGTAATCTCCATGAACGAACAGGAACTCCGTCAGCGCCGCCAGGGAGCTGCGTGAGATGCCGTTACGCCGGAGGTAGTCTTCCTTCATGTGCGTGGTCCGAATCACCAACATGTTCCCCTCCCAGTGCGCGGTGGAAAACCCTTCCCAGGTAAGCGGAGCATGTTCGGGAGGATGAGGTCGATCATCCATGTAGACAAGTCGGTCTCGTGCAGATCGCAGCCAGTGCATGCGCCAGGCGATGAACTCCTGCGTGACGGGATCGACTTCTTTCGAGACGCGCAGTTCCGACGCGCCGAACGGCATGAAGTCGACACCATGCGGACGGCACTGCCACTCGGGCAGCGAGAACACCGATGCGTCGTAGGTCTCGCCTCTCATGCGAGCAGCCTCGTTGATCGGCAGACCCGTGTAATCGCCGTACAGGGCGCCCCCTCGGCGATCCACCTCGACATCTTCGTGACCAAGGTCGAGCCACTCTCCGGCAAAATCGCTTTGGGCCGAGACCGGACGGCCAACCAGCGTGAACACGAGGAGTAGTGCTCCCACGATTATTTCAGCGCGCTTGATGCTGTCCATGTCTCCCCCAAACGCATCGATCCGGCAGAAGCCCCTAACAGTAACCGATCGGGGGGCACCCCGCCGACCCTCCTGAGACAGCGATTGTTGGCTTCCTATAAGCTATGAAGAACGTGTCCTTCCGAGCTCATCTTTTCCGGTCCCGATTCATCGCCATGATTGTCCTGGTACTTGCGACCGGTTGCGCTCCAGCGGAGCCGGACGCCGGGCCGGAACCCGTGGCGGATGTCATACCTACTCAGTTCGATACCGCGGAATATGGGATTCGTCTCGTTACCATCGCCGACGGCCTCGCCTACCCCTATTCAATGGTCTTTCTTCCAGACGGCAACATGTTGTTTACGGAGATGGGTGGACAGTTGCGCATGGTTCGTGACGGTGTGCTCCAGGAGGAGTCGATCCCGGGAATACCTGAGGTGTTTCACGATGGTCCTTCGAAGGGCTTGATGGATATCGCGCTCCACCCCGACTTCGCGGAAAATAGCGTGCTGTATTTTACCTACGACAAGCAAGGCGAAGACGGAGTCACCGAAGCCCTCGGGCGCGGTGTGTTCAGCGGAACCGAGTTGACCGACGTCGAAGACGTATTCATCGCCGACGCCTGGGCAGAAACAAACGGGCGGCAAAACTCTCGCATCACGTTTGCTCTCGATGGAAGTATTTTCATGTCGGCCAGTGCTGGTGGCCGTCCGAACCTGGGGCGCGCCCAGGAGCTCGATAATCACGCCGGGAAGATCCTCCGGATCCGCGATGACGGTTCAGTACCGAACGACAATCCTTTCGTCGGCCGCGCCGGGGCCCAGCCTGAGATCTTCACCTACGGGCATCAGAATATCCATGCGATGGCCACGCATCCGGACACCGGTGATATCTGGTCGATCGAGCACGGCGACGAGGCCAACATCCTCCGCGCGGGCGCCAACTACGGGGTGGGGCTGCCGGCAGACGAACCTCTTGCAGCCGGAGTGGAAGTGACCGAACCGCACATCTCCTGGATCGAACCGGATATCCATCCTTCAGGCATGTTGTTCTATACCGGAGACGCGTTCCCCGCGTGGCAGGGCAGTCTATTCCTCGGTGGCCTGAATACGAATCAGATTCATCGCGTCGCGTTCGACGAGGCTGGCAACGCCGAGCTCCGTGAAAACCTGTTCAGCAACATCGGACAATGGGTCCGCGACGTGCGGCAGGGACCGGATGGATTCATTTATTTCACCAGCTACGACCACCCGGACGCCTCGGGGACGATTCGGCGCATCGAGCCAGCGGAATAAGCGCCTCACTCCCGGGAGAGGATCCTTCGATGGCAAACCCGGAGCACGTCAAGGTCTTGAGGCAGGGAGCCGAAGCCTGGAACGCTTGGCGCTCCCAGAATCCAGACGAGCGTGCGGACCTGAGCGAGGCCGGCCTGCGTGACGCCATCCTGAGCGGGGCCGACCTGCGTGAGGCCGACTTGAGTGGGGCCGACCTGCGTGGGGCCGACCTCACGAACACGGACCTGGCCAAGGCGAAAGGGCTGCTTGCGGAGCAACTCGCCGGCGCGGTGACCACGGGCGCGACGTTACCTGACGACATCGGAAAGGGCTTCCCAGAGACGCTGCGAACGGTCGAGGAGGCCGCCAAGAATGCTCGAAAGCTGTCGTCTGGTCTCCTGCTGGCCTGCCTGTATTCCTGGCTCACGATCGCTACGACCACCGACGTGAGGCTTCTGACGAACACCGCGTCCTCGCCGCTACCGATCATCGGCGCCGCGATCCCGATCGCCGGCTTCTACTGGGCGGCGCCGGTAATCCTGTTAGGCGTCTACCTGTATCTACACCTGATACTCCAGCACTTGTGGAGGCTCCTAGCCACGCTGCCGGCCGTCTTTCCTGACGGCGTTCCCGTCGACAAGAAGGCCTACCCCTGGCTCCTCACGGGACTCGTCCGCATTCACATGCCGCGTCTCCGAAAGGACCGACCAGATTTCGCTCGTCCGAGGGCGCTCCTGGCCGTCGTCCTCGCGTGGTGGATTGTGCCTGTGACGATACTGCTGTTCTGGGGCCGGTATCTGCCACGGCACGACTGGCCGGGGACGAGTCTGCACATCGCGCTCGTTGTGCTGGCGGTCACATCTGCCCTGCTATTGCAACTTACGGCTCGCCGAACGCTGCGCGGCGAAGCACGGGATCGACTCTCTCCGCTAACTGGCTTGAAAGACGTGAGAACCTACAAGCGAGCAGCAGCGGTGCTGGTGACCGCGGCGATCATGGTGGGGCTGTCTCGCGAAGCAATCACTGGCGTTCCGGTTGACCTGGTCCCCCGGGCATTCTCCGCGCTGGGCGTCAACGTGTCCGCGAACCTGCGTGAGGCGCAAGTCTCGGAGCGACCCGCGAACTACACACTCATCGCAGAAGAGGAACGGAATGGCTTTGTTGCTGGCGCCGACCTGCGATTGGTGGATCTTCGGAACGCTGATGCGACCGGCGCGTTCCTTGAGAACGCCGACCTCAGCTTAGCCAACCTCACCAACGCCATCCTCTTGGACGCCAATCTCTACGCCGCTGACCTCACGGCCGCGGACCTCACGGCCGCGGACCTCACCGCCGCCGACCTCACCGCCGCCGACCTCACCGCCGCCGACCTCACCAACGCGGACCTCACCGGCGCCACCCTCGAACGTGCCTTCCTCCGCGACGCCGACCTCACGGGCGCCACCCTCGAAGGTGCCATCCTCCGCGACGCCACCCTCGAAGATGCCGTCCTCCGCGACGCCGACCTCACGGGCGCCACCCTCGAAGGTGCCTTCCTCACCAACGCCAACCTCGGAGGTGCCTTCCTCCGCGATGCCGACCTCACCGGCGCCACCCTCGAAGGTGCCATCCTCCGCGACGCCGACCTCACCGGCGCCACCCTCGAAGGTGCCATCCTCACCGGCGCCAACCTCGAAGGTGTCATCCTCCGCGACGCCGACCTCACCCGCGCCAGCCTCGTAGGTGTCTTTCTCCGCGGCGCCGACCTCGCAGGTGCCTTCCTCCGCTACGCCGACCTCGAAGGTGCCCTCCTCATCGGCGCCGACCTCCGCGACGCCGACCTCCGCGACGTCCTCCTCAACCTCGCCAACCTCATCGGCGCCAACCTCACCAACGCGTCCCTCGGGGGTGCCAACCTCACCGACGCCGTCCTCCGCGACGCCGACCTCACCGGCGCCACCCTCGAAGGTGCCATCCTCGTCCACACCCTCCCCAGGGGCGGCATCTCACAACAGCAACTCAACCAAGCGTGTGGAGATGACTCCACTGCCTTGCCAGCAGGGCTGACCATCCCGCGCTGCTAAGGGTTGGTGGAACCACGCGGCGAGGGTGAAGAAGAGAAGGCGCACGGCCGTCGCGTCAATCGCGGCGGGCAGCATAGCCCAGAACGCCTCGCCTTCCAGGGACGGCTGATTGTGGGACACTACGGGCTTCACGAAACACACAGGAGAACGAGCATGCCACGCTTGATTATGGCCATGGCGACGCTGTCGGTTCTAAGCCTTGGAAGCGCTTCGGCAAGCGCGCAGGACTGGCGGCCGCCGACTGATGCTGAACGCTGCCCGTCGAGATGGGGGGCGGGCGACGAACGGGGAACCGCCAACCTGATGACGCCCGAGGTCGTCCTGCGCGCCGCGCGGCTGATCGAGGTCGGCGAAGTGATCGAGCTAGGCTATCCATTGTTCGGCGGGATGCCGTTCTACGGAGACCGCATCTACAGCCAGCAGTTGAAGAGAACGAACTGGCCGCCCGGCTCGAATACCCGCGGCTCGAACGAGGAAATTGTGACAACGGAACTCGGTCAGGTCGGCACGCAGATCGACGGCTTCGGCCATCAATCGATTGGCAACAGCCTCTACAACTGTTTCAAGATTGACGAGGTCGCCACGCGAACCGGCTTTTCCAGGCTTGGTATCGAGAAGGCGGGCGCCCTGATCACCCGCGGTGTCCTGATCGACGTGGCGGCGCTGCGCGGCGTCGAGATGCTGGGCGATCGGTACGAGATCACGGCGCAGGATCTCGAGGACGCGCTCGAGCGGCAGAACCTGACGCTCGAGACTGGCGACGCGATCATCATCAATACGGGATTTGGACTACTGTGGGGGCAGGACAACGCCCGCTACTTCCGGACGCAGCCGGGGCTGGGCGTTGGAGCAGCCGAGTGGCTGGCGCGTCAGAGTCCGATGATCGTCGGATCGGACAGCTGCTGCGTCGAGGTCAACCCGAACCCCGATCCGAATCTCAGCTCACCGGTCCACCAGATCCTGCTGGTGACGAACGGGATCTACCTGATCGAGAGTCTCAAGCTCGATGAACTCGTGGAGAAGGGCATTCACGAGTTCGCCTTCATCGTCGAGCCGCTGAAGCTCAGGGGTGCCACCGGCTCCTCGGTGGCGCCCGTCGCGGTGCGATGATCTGGGCTAGCGGCCTGTGACGAGCGTGAATCGTTGGACTCTTCTACCCCAGTTCGTCTCCGCAACGTAGAGATTGCCCGACGAATCGGTGGCGAGCGTATGACCGTGGGTGAAGTGTCCTATTTGATGGCCGGGACGGCCGAATGTCGAAAGGGTTTCGCCACTCGCGTGATCGAGAACATGGACCTGCTCCTGGCCGCCGTTCATCACGTACAAATACCGTTGTCCCGCATCAGGCGAAAAGGCCACCCACCACGCGGTGCCGCGGGCGTTCGGTGTGTCGGTGTGGATCCGGATGCTGCGAACATAGGTGCCCATCCCGTCAAATACCTGAACGCGATCCCCCTGCCGATCGCACACATACACGAGCCCTTCGCGACTGACGGCGATGCAGTGAACCGTCTCGGCAAACGCGCCCGGCGTGCCGGCACGGACCTCTTCCTCGGCGGCCTGCCGGCCCCACTGGCGTAGAAAGTTTCCGGCTGCGTCGAATACGGCCACACGCTTGTTGCCGTAACCATCCGACACATAGATGTCTCCCGTGCCCGGATGAACGGCCGCACCAGATGGACGGAAGAGCCGATCGCGGCCCGAGTTCAGCAGTTGGCCGTCAAGCGTGCCGTCCGAGGTGTCGAAGACTCCGCGCGTACCGATCTGCATCAGAAGCTCACCTTCGTGGCTGTATTTCTGAACGATCGCATCCTGGTTGCCCGCTACCCAGACATTGTTCCCGCTGTCGAAGGAGCACCCATGGATGGAATTCGGTACGGTGTCGGGGTCGCCCCACGACGCCACCACGTTGCCGGTCGTGTCGAACATGATGATCGGTGGTGTCGGGTTCGACGTTTCAGTTTCCTCCTCGGTGATGTTCCGGCGGTCTACGATGACGATGTGATCGTGAGCGTCGACGCAGACTCCGCCGACCTGCCCGTTGATCCACCCGTCGGGTAGGGGCCTGGGCCACGAAGGGTCGACTTCGAAGCGGGGCACCTCCTGCGCCGCCAAGGGCCAGCTGAACAGACACAACAGTAAGACGGCGATCCTACGCATGGCGTCTCCTCCAGTCCAATCTCCTATGGCCTCGTCATGACGTTCACACGAATCGGCGTCCAGGCCAGCCCGTCCGGGGCGTCGTGATTCATCACGAGCACCTCCCGCGTACTCATCGCATCCAGGTCGAACGTCTGGATCGTGCCGGCGTCGGGGTGACTGGCAAACGCCAGCCCATCGTGAATGAGCACACCGAAATTGCCGTCTCCAGGCTGACCGTCGCTGAGCGGCGCCTCGGTGAGCATTTCCCTGGACTTCACGTCGAAGACTCGCAAGTACTGCAGGACCGGCGGCCCACCTCCGCCCCCGTTGGGCACGATCGCGCGCCAATCGGGACCGATCTCGATCCGTCCCGCAAAGCGACGGGAGTCGAGGGTCGCGACCACCTCGAGTGACTCCGTATCGATAATGGAGATCGACTCCACCGACCGGTTCGCCACCCACACCTCGCTGCCATCGGGTGCCACAGAGAGACCTTCCGCACCCGGCCCGGTCTCGATGACCACAGGCGCTCGTTCCTCATTCAGAAAAATCACCGACAGCGTACCCTCCGCTCCGCGGCTGGTGACGTAGGCGCGCGAGCCATCCGGACTCAGCCGTACCATGTGGCCCTCGCGGCCTCCGGTCGGATACCTACGCACGACCTGCATGCTATTCAGGTCCAACAGCGCCAACTGATCGGAGTCCTGCATAGTGGCCACGGCGTGTCGGCCGTCCGGCAGGAACCGAGCCGTATGAGGCCTCGAGTTAGGGCCGAGATCGATGCGCCCGACGATACTGGCCGTCGCAACGTCGATGAGGATCACGTGGCGGCCGGGATTGCTGTTGGGGCCATACTCCGATGTCAGGGCCAGCCGCCCGTCGGGCGACACCGCCACCTCATGGGGAATGATCGGGCCGATGGGTACGCGTGCGATCTCGACACCCGTGGTCAGATCGATGAAGGAGATACTTCCCCCGGATCTATTGGACACGAGCAGCGTGCCCTCGAGCGCCAGGGCGCTCGAGCAGAATAGGCACAGCATGAGCGGTGTCCATAACAGGCGCTTGGTCATCGTCCCCTCCTCCTACCTCACATTAGACCCCATTGCGACTCCAAAGAAATCAGTATTCACAACAAGAGAGCCGTGAAACACGCCCGATTCTGCCGGGAGGGCGCCCGGTACAGCGCGCCAACCCGTATTCCCACATACTTGGGTTACCGGATATACTCTGCGCGGGTTTTGCGTCGTTGTGTCGTGAATCCAAACGAGGTCCCTATGCGCAGCATGATGAAGAAGTTGCTCACATGTTTCGCCCTGGTTGCGGGCCTGGCGATCATCGCGGGACCGCTACTCGCACATCACGGTACGGGAATCTCGTACGATTTGAACGCGCCGCTCATCACGTTGAAGGGCACGGTAACGGAATTTGCGTTTCGCAATCCCCATGTGTCCATTTTTATCGATGTGATGGACGAGGACGGCAGCGTTGTGAATTGGGCGCTCGAGCACAGTAATATTTCCAGTTTAGCCCGCCAAGGCTACAACAGAAATTCGCTGCGACCCGGCGAAGAAGTGACTGCCATCGCCTATCCCTCCAGAGGCGGCGCCCCCGTGGGGCTGACCTTCAAGATCATTCGCGCCGACGGCACGGAACTGCTCCACAGGAATCAGGCGGGAGCGCCCCAGCCGGCGCAGCGTCCGGAACGGTAGGGTCCGGCACGGCAATGAGGTTCAACGCGCGAGGCCTGCCGGGACGTTCACGTATGCGAAGTCGTTTCGTCACCGTCATCCCTGTCTTGGTGTCGGCGCTTGTTGTTTCGTCGGCAGCAATGGCTGACACCGGTCCGCCGCCAGGGCAGCAGCAGGGGAGTGCGGGAACGGCGACGGGCCGATTCGATCCGCGTGACTTGTCCGGAATCTGGGACCGAAAAGAAGGAGATATGGGTCTCAGCCCGAATGTGCCTCCCATGACGCCGGAGGGCCAGGCGCGGCTCGACGCCAATCTTCCGGCCCGCGGCACACGATTGGGCGAGGAGCCGAGGGAGGGGGAGCACCCCGGCCGTGCGAGAGCCGTCGTGCCCGCGCTGTCAAACGATCCCATGATGCAGTGCAACCAGCAGGGTTTTCCACGCCTCTTTTTCCAGCCATTACCTGTCGAGTTTGTCCATCTTGACAACAGATTGATGCAATTCTTCCAGCGGGAACGACAACTGCGCGAAATCTGGCTCGACGGGCGAGCAGTGCCTGCGGGGGAGAACCTCGATAACCTTGGACCGGCGTGGTATGGACACTCGGTTGGCGAGTGGCAAGGAGACACCCTTGTTGTCCAGACAGTCGGTCTTGATGACAGAGCGTGGCTCGACTACTGGGGTTTTCCGAAAAGTTTCCAAGCGAGAATCGAAGAGCGTTACAGACGAGTCGATGCCGACACGATGGAGGTTCACCTGACGCTTTACGACCCCACGTACTACGCGGCCCCGTGGGTATCGGACACGAAAGTCTTCAGGCGAGAGCCTCCCAGCAACCACACGTTTTATGGATGGCACGGGCTATTCTCCGGGATCACCGAAGAAATCTGCGCGCCGTTGAACGAAGTGGACGACTTCAACCGCCGGGTTCGCGACCCCGCAGGCGTGGGGCGCTAAGGGGCGCCGTCTCAACCTTCGACGTTCACCTATCCTGAAATTGCTTGTCCGTTCTTGCGTGCCCGTACGTGACTGATTCTCGGTCGAAGAGCAGTGTCTTAGGGTTGGCGTCATGACCCGTTTCGAACGCTGGCTCTTCGCCTTGCTCGTCGTACTAGCCTGCGTGATCGTGTCACGCGGCGCCACCGCGATGCGCGGCGACGCCCCGCACTATCTCGCTGCTACGCACTCGATTGTCCACGACCGCGACCTCGATCTGAGTAATCAGTACGAGGGGAGTGCGTCGGTTCGGTTCATCCCGAGCGACCCAACAGACCTCGTCAAGCCGGGGCGGACTGGCGGTGCGCGAATTCTTCCCGATGCGTGGGGCTTTGCCGCGGCGCTCGTTCCCGCCTACGAGATCGCCGGGGCCGTCGCGTCGGGCCTGAGCGACGAGTTCCTCGCCCGTGTGCGATGGGACGAAACGCGGGCCGCGCGCGACCTGATGTCTTTCGCGATGGCCCTCCTCTATGGATGGACGGCGGTGCTCGTCTTCCGCCTGACCGGGCGCATTCGAGGAACTGCGAAGAGCGCGCGACTGGCCACTACAACGGCCTTCGCCACGCCGCCGCTGCTATCGATGTCCTTCGTGGTGTTTCCCGACGTGCTCGCGGCCTTTCTGGTCGTGCTGTTCGTTCTGGCGATGACAGGTGACCGGCCGGCCGGCCTAGGGGCGGCCCTGGCCCTGGCGTGCCTGCCGTGGCTGGGCGCGCCATATCTCGTGCTGACGATGGCCGGGCTGGTCTGGCTCGTCACGAGCCGGTCGATCGATCGGTCGCGGCGCGACGTACTTCTCGCCGCTATTCCCGTCGTCTCGGTTGCGCTACTCGGTCTGGCGCGCGTCTGGACGTTTGGCAGCCTGTCACCGGGTTCGCAGAGTCTGAACGTCGCGACTAAAGCGCTTTTCAAATAGGCCTTGTACTACCTGGGGCGGTCGTGGTACTTCTGCGCGCACCGATGCAGGAGGCCCGATGCGTGCCTATTCGATGGATCTGCGAGAGCGGGCGCTCCTCGACAGCGATGCCGGGATGAAGGCGGCCGAGGTGGCGGCGAAGTACCGCGTGAGCGGGTCGTGGGTGCGGCTACTGAAACAGCGGCGGCGCGACACGGGCGAGGTGGCGCCTCGCGTCCAGCGACATGGACGGCGCGGCATGCTTGAGCCGCACCTACACACCTTGGCCGCGCTGATTGCGGCGCACCCGGATCGCACGCTGGCTGAGCTGAAGGACGCCCTCGCCACGCCCGCGAGTGTGCCGACGGTCTGGCGCGCCGTGCGGGCCCTCGGCCTGACCGTTAAAAAACACGGTCCGCCCGTCCGAACACGATCGGCCTGACGTCGCGGCCGCGCGGGTCGCGTGGCACGCGGCGGCGCCGACCTGGGATGTCGCCCACCTCGTGTTTCTGGACGAAACCGGCATCACCACCAATCTGCTTCGGCGGTACGGCCGGGCACCGCGCGGCGCGCGCGTCCACGACCACGCCCCCTGCGGGCGCTGGCAGACCAGCACGTTTCTCGCCGCGTTGCGGGTCACGGGGCTGACCGCACCGGGGGTCTTCGACGGCGCGATCGATGGCGAGAGCTTCCGCGCCTACATCGAACAGATCCTGGTGCCGACCCTGCAGCCCGGCGACATCGTCATTGCCGACAATCTCGGGGCCCACAAGGTCGCCGGCATCCAACGCGCCATCCAGGCCGCCGGGGCCACCCTCTGGTACTTGCCACCCTACAGCCCGGACCTCAATCCCATCGAGCTCTGCTTCGCGAAGCTCAAGGCCCTCGTTCGCACCGCTCGCTGTCGCAGCACCGAGACGCTCTGGCCGTTCCTCGGCGAGTGCTTGGCGCACTTCAGCCCTGACGAATGCCGCAACTATGTTCGGCACTGCGGGTACGCGGCCGCCACACGGTCATGAAAAACGCTTTAACGCGATCATGATACGCGGCTTCGCGGGAATACTGCTGGATCGCGATACCGGGTTGCTCGTCCTTGCGCCGTTTTGGGCGCTGGCGCTCGCCGGCTGGGCGACCTTGTTCCGGCGCCAGCGGTCCTACCTCCTCTTTGCCAGTTGGGCCTTCGTTGGTGTGTGGCTCACCGCTGCGCTCCACCGCGAGTGGTGGGGTGGAGTAAGTCCTCCGGGCCGACCGCTCGTTTCGGCACTTCCTCTACTCGTGCCTCTGTTGGCGGAAGGTTTCGAGAAGATGGCGCGTGGGTGGGGCGGCGGCCTGCGGATAGCCTCCATCGCGTGGGCCGGTGTGATGGCGGTCGCTCTGGTCGTGGCGCCGGCTCTGATGTGGCCGGGGTCACCCAAAGTGCTCGGCCTGCTCTCGGCGTCAATACTGGGCGTCGATGTCGACGCCACGCCGACGGCAGCCATCTTGACTCGGTCTCGCTTTGAATTACTCAGGGCCGTTGATGGAGGCGACATCAACGCCGTGCGTCGGCACCTGGACGCGGGCGGCGAGGTGGACGCGGTCACGCCCACGGGCCGGACACCACTGATGGCCGCCGTTCAGAACGACGATTTCGTCATGCTCGAGGCGCTGATCGAGGCCGGCGCGGATGTCAACGCAGCCGACGCGGCGGGCTGGACCCCCGTGATGATAGCCGTGCGGCACTCACAGCCCGACTTCGTGGAGGCGCTCGTCGCGGGCGGCGCCGACGTGAACACAGCCAGTCGAACAGGATGGACGCCGCTGCTCTGGGCCTCGTACCAGGGATCGAACGAGCTCGTCGGCCTGCTGCTCGAGGCGGGCGCCGATGTCACATTTACGAGTAAGGCCGGGCGGAATGCCCTGGTCCGGGCGGCTGAGGGCGGTCATCTCGAGGTCGTTCAGCAACTACTGGCAGGAGGTGCGGACCGCGAGGCGATCGTTGATGGGCATCGCGCTGCAGAGTGGGCCGCGCTCGACGATCACACCCTCGTCGTGACAGCGCTCACCTCACCATGATCCACGTGCGATGATCCCATTTATGATGGTCCCACTCGTGACCGCGAATATCGACGAGCGGCGCAAATACCGGGCGCTTCTGGCGGGCAAGCTGGGGCTCGCGCTGCTCTCCGGACTGCTCTGTCTCATTGCCGTTGAGCTTGCGCTGGCGGTCATCGGCTACGAGTACACGCCGCTGCAGATCGAAGTCGCGTCGAACGCCGACGCCCGCTCGTACCACATGTTCGAAGACCAGTACTTCGTGTACGATGCCGACCTCATCTGGCGCCCCAAGCAGAGCTACGGCGTGTTCAACGCCCAGGGCTTTCGGGGGCCGGAGTTGCCGACCTCGAAATCCGCGTCGAGCTACCGTGTTTTCGCCGTCGGCGATTCCAACACGCTGGGGTGGGCCGGCGAAGATGGTCCCAACTGGCCGGAGTACCTGGGCGAGCTGCTGCAGGCCCGGGCCGGTGAAAGCCGCGAGGTCAGCGTGATCAACGCGGGCGTCTGGGGTTACTCGTCCTACCAAGGCGTCCTCCGTTTTCGCGAAACGCTTCCCTACGAGCCGGACGTGGCACTCATCAGCTTTGGCTCGAACGACGCCCATCCGGTCGGGGAGCCCGACCGAGACTACAGCCTGACCTCGGCCGTGGGGTCCGTGTTCTTCGACCGCGCGTTGTCGCGTCTGAGAGTGGGCCGGCTGCTCTTCGGTCTATTCAGCGGCTTCGGCCGCACCGGCAGCTCGGCGGAGATGACGCGCCGCGTGCCCCTCGAGGATTACCGTGACAATCTGCGGACGATCGTTCAGGAGGCGCGCTCGGCCGGCATCGAGGTCGTTCTGCTCACCCGGCCGTACATCGGAGACGTGGCGGACCCGCTCTCGTGGAAGGCCGCGGCGGCCGACTACGGGGCCGCCACCGTTGACGTGGCTCGTGAGCAGATTGGGTTCAAGGTATCGTCGCAACACCGCGTTGTGTGACCGAGCATAGCTGATTCCTAAGCGCCTCCGCGGGGGTCTGCCAGGCGAGGGTCTTCCGGGGGCGACCATTGAGAGCAGCAGCCACAGCGTCAAGGTCATCGCGGGAGTGCCTGGACAGGTCGGTGCCTTTGGGAAAGTACTGGCGGAGCAGGCCGTTGGTGTTCTCGTTCGTGCCGCGTTGCCAGGGGCTATGCGGATCGCAGAAGTAGATTGGTAGACCGGTGACGATGCGGAGCTGAACGTGTTGAGCCATCTCGGCACCTTGGTCCCACGTCAGTGAACGGCGAAGCTGCTCCGGTAGCGTGAGGATCGCCGACGCGATGGCGTCTCGGACGGCCTCGGCACCGTGCCCGGCCAGTGCGGGACCGTTCTTGATCCGAGGCTGCCCATAATCATCCATGCGAGGGAGATGCAGCAGCATCGTGAAACGGGTGGTGCGGTCCACGAGGGTCCCAATCGCGGAGCTACCCAGCCCGACAATCAGGTCACCCTCCCAGTGTCCTGGCACCGCCCGATCGTCGGCTTCGGCGGGGCGCTGACTGATCATGATGTCGGATCGGACGAACTGCTTGCCGCGTCCGCGTGTACGTGCTCTAGGAACCCGTAGCGCCCGTCCGGTCCGCAAGCACGTCACCAGTTCGCGTCGCAACGCACCTCGTCCTTGCACGTAGAGCGCTTGGTAGATGGCCTCGTGGGAGATCCGCATCGATTCATCATCGGGGAAGTCGACGTGCAGTCTGTTGGCGATTTGCTCGGGACTCCATGAAGCCGCCCAGCGTCGATCCTGCCGACGACCGTGACGGCGACCATTCCAGTGCACAGCGGGACCACGCACCTTCGTCCCGTCCGTGGCCGTCACCATGCCCACAAGTCGGTCTTGCACGTAGCGACGCAGCTCGTCGTGCTGCGCCAGCTTCGCTACCTTCGGTCTTTTGGCCTTCAGGTCGGCGTGCCACTGCGCGGTCGTCGCGCGATACTCCAGCCCACCATTGCGGGTGGCCGCATTGCGACGTAGCTCGCGCGAGATGGTCGACGCGGAGCGGCTGACTCGCCGACCGATGTCACGAATGGCGACGTGCTGGGCGTGCAAAATGGCAATTTCTTCGCGCTCGGCAAACGACAGATAACGCCCCGACAGTGGGGCCAGGCTGATCGGCGGCATGCCTCCACTTTCGCGGAACCATCGAGTACCGACCGGCTGAGACACGCCGGCAGCCAGCGCAGCCTCTTCGCTGGACAAGCCACAAGCGATTGATTCCCAAAATCGGCGCCGGTGCTCACGGCGTCCCGCCGTCGGGCGCCCCGGCGACCGCATCGGAGCACGTCCCGCACGATGTGACCGTCGACGTTTCGGTGTTCCCATCGCAACTCCTCATCGTTGAGACGTTGCGACGACCGATTGAATCTACCCAGGACGTCCCGGTCATCGACGTGTATTCGTTCTTCAGGGAACAGGATTCGCTGTTCGGTGATGAGTCGCACTTCACGGAGGAGGGACACCGTCTGGCGGCTCGATTGATTTTCGACGTCCTCCGGACGATGGTGCCGACCGGGCAATAGGCCACGCGCCGCAGTCATGACGACGCTTCGTGAGCTAGCCACGGCGGGGCGCCATCGTGTGGAGGCCCTCACTCGGCGCTGGAGACCAGCACTACCCCGATTCATCCTCTTAGCGATCCTGGCCGCGTCATGCGCGACCGTTCTGTCGGCACGCGTGTCTGTCAACTTCGAACGGGTCCGCATTCGGGCCGTCGAGGCGGACCTGTTCTCGTCGCGTGGCACGGTCGCGGTTCCACTGCCGGATATGGCTGACCTCTCCGGTCAAGCTGTGGCGATTGTCGCGCGTCTACGCAACAGCGATCCGAACCCACGAGTGGTCCGAATCGCGCTCGAGGGCTCCGAACTGGCGACGGTTGCGCTGGCCCCGGCCCAGCAAGTCCGCCTTGATCTCAGTGTGCCGGCCAGTGCGAATCTCAGCGAGGGCGATCAATTCACGCTCAGCAGTGGCGGAGACGGCTGGGCGCTGTCCTATCTCGAACTCGCCAATGTCCACGGCTTCTCAACGGGTCCTCTCGCCTTGGTGATCGTGCCAGCCTCCGCTGAACGCGAGGCTTCGCTGCCCCCACTGGTGCCGCTCGTTCTCTTTATTGCGCTGCTGATACTGCCCGCATCTTCCCCCCGGCCGCCCAGACGCAAGGCGGCCCGCGTCACGCACGCAGTCATGGCCACGCTAGTCCTGGCTTTTCTCGCCGCGGTGCTGGTCACGAGCTGGGTATCGCAGTACGAGCTACTTCTGTCGACGTCCACGTTCATGCTCTGCGTCGGCATCGTCTATTACCCGGCTTTGTGGCAGGTGAGCGTGGCACTGGTCCGGCTAATAGTGCGGAATCGGGTTCGGCTGCTGTACGTCCTCGCGGTCGCACTGTTTCTTGTATCGATGGCGGGATATTACGAACCCGACAACGGCTTTACGTCGCTCATTAGGTTCGGCGACCAGTTCGAGGACCGGGCTCTTCCCGCCGTCCGGAGCACTGCCCATCACGTCCTAGAGAACTCCAGCGGGTATGACGGTCAGTTCTACGCCCAGTTGGCCATCGATCCGCTGCTGCGAGACCCCGCGATAGACGGAGCACTAGATACCGTTTCGTATCGGGCCAGGCGAATTCTGTTCTCCTGGACGGCGTTTCTGGCGGGATTGGGCCAGCCACGGATGATTCTCCAGGCCTACGCGGTGCAGAACATTGCGTTCTGGCTGGTGCTCGGGATGCTCCTCTTCCGCTGGCTTCCACCACGGACCGTCAAGAACTTTTGCCTCTGGTTCGGATGCATGTTTAGTTACGGTGCGCTCTTCTCGGTCTCGTGGGCGGTCCCAGATGGGCCGAGCATTCTGCTTCTTGCTCTTGCGATCATGGCGGCTGAGAGCGGCAGGCCCTTGGTGGCGGCAGGGCTGGTTGGATTCTCCGGTCTTGCGAAGGAAACCAATCTCCTCTGGATCGTGGTTCTTGGCGGGCCCGGTTCCGAGTGGCGTCGATGGAAATTGGGTGTCCTGGGCGGACAGGTCGTTCTTGTTGCGTCTCCCTTGCTTCTCTGGATGCTCTACGTGTGGATGACGAGCCAAGAGTTCCACCTGCTTGGCAGCGATCGCAACTTTTCGGCGCCACTGAGTGGCTACCTCGCGAAGTGGACGGGGACGCTGGCGGAGCTACGAGAGGAGGGCTGGGCGTCGTTAGCTCGGTTCAGTCTTCTCGGCTTGATAGCGATGACCACACAGGCGCTCGTCTTGCTGATCTATCGGGACTGGGAGAACCCCTGGTGGCGTGCGGGAATCGCGTCTGTTCTTCTGATGGTCTTCCTGGGCCCGTCGCCCTGGGAGGGCCATCCCGGCGCAGTATTACGGATCCTGCTGCCGATGACCTTTGCTTTCAACCTCCTGCTGCCGCGGACAGCCTGGTTCTGGCCGCTCTTCGTGATGGGTAACCTCACGGTATGGCCGGCGCTCGAAACCATCCGCGTTCCGTTCCTCTGGTACTATTTGTAGCGTTGCTGCCGCTGGCGGCTCTCTCTACGCCACGTATATCCGCAGCTCAGCCGTAGGTGAGTCTCGGTGCGCGAACCACAGAACTTGTTCCGCCACGACATCAAACACCACTCGGTAGGTACCCGGCTTTAGGATGGCTGGGAGTTGAACCTGAACCGTGATCTCCTCCCCGGGTGAGACGTCGCGACCGAAGTCGCCGCGATACCAGTCGTAGTCAAGAGCCGGCTTTCCTTTTTCGCTACCGTGCAAATGCCCGCCTAGGCGAGTCCACCCAGCCTGGCCCGGAATGTCACTCAACCACAGAGTATCTCCGGTATTGGTCACACGAACAGGAAGTACGGTGACCTCCCCAACCTTGACCTGTATGTCATGCGAGGGAGGCGCGATCCTTGCCTTCGGCGTCTGCGGCCTGCGGGTGGTCGGCACGTATTCACCCTTGTACAGCAGGATGTAGCTCACGTCCTGGAACCCCTGGCACCACCGGCTCCAGTAGTGCCGTAGATCTCTGCCGCCAAGGAAGTCTCGAAGACGATGCACCGGGATCTCGGTCGACAGCGGCAGGTTAATCGGTACCACGGTCACACTCTGGAAGCCGCAACGCAGCGCCAACTTCCCGATGTCCTCCACGAAGATGTCATTTTCGAGGACACCCCACTCGTCCATTTCGAGCTTGCTCAGCTCGGAGCGACTGTGGCCCCTGCCGGGCTCGCACATCGCCACGACTCCGCCAGACTTGAGAACCCTCGCCATCTCGCTGAGGATCTCAGCCTGGTTGGGAACGTGGTGAAAAGCGTCGTAGAGCAATATCTTGTCTACGTGGCTGTCGGGAAGCGGAATACGGTGACCGTCATAGGGAAGGAACTGAGGGTTCAGATCCCAGTTCGTGAGCGGGTCGCGCTCGAAGAGCTCGCGCCCGAGACGCAGCGCCGTGGGTGAGATATCGATCGCGATCGTGCGGCAGCCGAACCGATTGAGAAAGTGCAAGAGCCAGCACGTCCCGGCGCCGAATTCGGCGATCACTTCACCGGGACTTAGACGGAGCCAGTGCACGAGAACGCCGATATCGAAAAACCGGCGGGAAGTTTATCGTGTCCGTGTAGGGCTTGCCGAGCAGAAAGGCGGGGTCTTTGTAGTCTGCAAAGTAGCGCTCCGATGCCTCGTTGAAGTCGTCCGCCCTGGCAAGGAGCTCGTCATCCGTGAACTGCGGGCGCGCTGGCGGCAGCACCATCTGTTCACTGACAAACAGTCTCTCCACGACTGCATTCTGCAGCGCGCGGATGCGCACCGAACGCGCCGAAATCCACGTGGACGCGGCGACGATGAGAGACGCAAGGTAATCCTTCTTGCTCACTGGCAAAACCGAGCGTCAGTCAGAAGTCGCCGCCGTCGGAGGGCGAAGCCTGTCCGCTCAACGTCAACGTGGCAGTGCCGGTCAGGATCCCAAGCAGGACTCTAGTTCGTGACGCCGACGCTTCCAGGGTCCCGAATTCTCTTGTTGAACATCTCCACCTCATCGAGAGGCGCACAGATCTGCTCGGTGACACCCGAATACAGTCCGTCCCACCCGTAGTAGCTGACGTAGTCGGGGTTCTCCGGCTTGAACAAGATCGGGTAGTCTCCGCCCCAGGCCGCTGTATAGTACGTCGGATCATGGAGCGTCATTCGAAGCTCTAGAGTGTCGGCGTCGATCCGCGTCCATCGCTCTTCGACCCGCGCGTCGAAACTGATCGGAAGACCCGTACGATCCAGCCACGCCAGGTCATTGATGCCGACCGTGTTGATGACCAATGTGTCCCCTTCCCATTCGCCCACCGAGTGGCCGTACCACGCCGGGCCCAGATTATCGAGGTCTTGCCCCGATGGTAATTCGCGCCCATCCAGCCAGATTTCTCGTAGTCGTCGTTCCCACTGGGTAAATTGCAGGACCCGGTCGTCGGTGTGGATGAATTCGATAGTCTCGTGGCGATCCAGGATCCGCGGAAACCCGAGTGGATCACACTGAAAGATGGGATCGTTTGAATTCGTGGGTACGTCGGCTTCCTCGGCAGAAACACGCCCGCTCGCCTTTGCCACGCCCGCCGGCGTCAGCGGAGGATGACTGCCGTCCGGGCCAAAAAGACGCACCCGGCCCCGGTCGCCATTCCGATACGTGTAGTTGTACCAAAGTCCCGAAAAATCGTGCGGATCAAACTGGCTCGCTGCGGCTTCCTGTTCAGCAGGAACGGCCTTGGCCGGCTCCACCCCGGCAGGAAGGAGCACCAGCACCGCGGCAGCAATGACACCCGCGAAACAACGTCGCACCTTGACGCTCCTTGTCAGGCACTTCCAAAGAATCCGTTTCATCTCGTCACGTCATCCAGAAAAATCGCGTTGATGGATGGCGCGCAAATCAAATCGCCAAGCCCTGAGAACATTCCGTACCATCCGTACATGGTCTGGTTCTCCCGTGGATCACGCGACCACCTCTTCGTGTCCGACACCCACGGCGTCACGTAGTACGTCGGATCGTACAGCGTCAATTGAAGCTCTAGAACATCCGCTTCAACGCGCCGATAGCGCTCTTCGATACGCGCGTTGAAGCTCTTTGGAAGTCCGAACGGATCCAGCCACGCCCGGTCGTCCATACCGACTGTATTGACGACCAGCGTGTCGCCTTCCCAACTCGCCACCGAATGGCCGTACCACGCCGGCCCAATGGTATCGAGGTTCTCACCCGCGGGCACTTCTCGGCCGTCCATCCAGAGTTCACGTATGGCTCGTTCCCACTGGATGAGCTGGAGCAGCCGGCCGTCGACCTGAATGAATTCGAAAAGTTCCGGAGCCGTATCGATCAGAATTCGTGGAAAACCGGTGGGGTTGCACACCACCGTTGGATCGTTGGATTCACCGGGGAAATCAGCCAGTTCCATGAAATCGACGCGAACTCCCCTGTGAGGAATGTTGGTCCGCGCCCTCGCCTCGCCCTCGGGCGTCATGGCCGGCACCGTATCGCGGGGGCCAAAGCCACGATCTCCCCGTTGGACATCCCCGCCGCGAAACCAGACTCCTGAGAGATCCCGCGGATCGAAGCTGTCACCGCTCGCGGCCTGGGCCCCGCCCGGCTGGGTGTGGGCCTCCGTCGGCGCGAACGTCATAAAGAAGAGCGCCGACATCACAACGGCCGTCCATCCCATGAAACCATGTGGCATCGCGACAATCTCCTTCGGCTTCACGCTAGGGTGCACTAGTCGAGGGGCCCCAACCCCCTCCGACTGAATATCTGGGTTCCGTCCTCGAGCACGATATAGCCCATCAGTCCAACCGGAACGCCGCCGGTGCCGGGAGTGACCACGGCGGTGACCTTTGTACCGACCGGCAAGGTATTGCGGTTGTAGCCCTGTCTGGCCAAGGTGGTGATGTTACTGTGCTCGATCTCCCACGTGACGACCGTTCCGTTCTCATCCTGCACATCAATGAAAACAGCGATATGCGGATTGCGCCATAACACACGCGACACAGTGCCCTCTAAGGTCGCAGTGGCATCGCTTTCATACATCAGCCCCCGGCCGTGATGCGCAAACAGCGGCGGCGCGAGAACCGACAGCGCTACGACCACAACCAACGACGTGCGGAAGTTCCTCATGAAATCTCCTGATTCGACTAAAGTCCTCACCTGCGTCGGGGTCTGTGAGAAACACCTCGACAGCCGGCGACAGCTCGAATTATCGCACGCGATCGGCGAGGTCTTCCACGATCGTGGCCAGCGCGACGAACCTGGTTCGGGTCGTGCCGCCGTTCTCAGACCCCTCACGCGCGAGTGTTGCGGCCAGCGCGTCGAGCTGAGTGGCCACGGCCTGTCCATTCAATGTCAACTCGACAGTGCCTCGTCGACGACTACGTCATCGGCTGCGACGTGACCCGAGGGGTCGCTGGCTTCCCGACCGCTGTGGCCACCCGCCCCACGCGCCGGCGTACACGCCTGAATCCCAAGAAGAGGCCGGCTCCGCTCGACGCGAGGCCTCCCAAGCTCAAGGCGATCAAAGCGACGTCCCAGGTCCAATTGTTGTACCAGAACGCAAAGTCGAGGCTGTGCAGCCCGTTGTACAGCCACCGATGGACGCGGCCCTGGCGATGAATCGTCGCGACCAGCTCGCTCCTCTCCGGATCGATATAGAACCACGTTTCGTCGGGATCCTCGAACTTGACCCGCAGGACCGGCAACGACGTCTCGCGGGGGAGATGTCCTCGCCGCGAGTAGAAGTAGGAATCGTCTTCGCTCAGCAGCTGATAATCGGCGATCGGCATGTCCGGGATCGCCTGCCGCAGCCGGCTCATCAAAGACTCCACGCTAAAGGGCTCCTCCCGGATCGAGAGCGAGTCTGCCGCGACCAGGAGTTGATCGGGTACGGCCTGTTCGCCCCCCTGGGTCGGTGCCGGGGCCAGCTGCACGAGGTAGTACGGATCGTCTTGAATCTTCACGAACTCGACTTCTTTGATGTCCTGTCCGCGGCCCAGCTCTTTCCAGGCTGCCGCGGGCTTCGCCGGAAAACGCGAGAGTTCCACCGGCCCGCCGGTAAACGTGTCGCGATCCAGTTGCAGGCCCCTGCCGGTCGGCCAGCCCCACGGGTCCATCGACATCAGGCCGCTGAACGCCCAGGTCAGGGTGAACACGCCGAAGACGGCTCCCGCGAGGTAGTGCCACCGCAACAATCCGGCGTACGGGGTTCTGGACCTCATCACCGCCAGCGTGAGACCCAGCAGCGCGAGCAGGCATCCGAGACCGGAGCCCCAGACCACGACCTGCCTCCAGACCTGCGGGCTCTGGCGGAGCAGCGGAAAGTAAAGCAAGTGTGGAATCGCGCCGAGCCACGCGAGCGTGCGGGTCCGCCTCGTGGTCATCAGCGTGACCTCTCCGAAGGGGGCGGAGACGTAGAGCTCGGTGCCCGCGGGATCGTCCACCTGGAACTTGTAGAGGGGCATCTGACGACCCCGGTTGTACGTCCAGACATCGGGTTCGGTCAGGACTCCGACTTCATGCACCTGGTCTGCAGGAAGGTTCATGAACCGGCTGGCGATCGCCGTCGTCCGGTCACGAGGGACATCGAACAACAACTCCCCGTCGTCGGCAAATACCGTCAGAACCGGTCCACTGCCGAAGCGGTACGCGGGTCTTTCCATCACGTCGAGTAGCACGGTCCTGCCAAAATCCCCCTCCAGGCCGATCGAGGTCGCCGCCTCAAAGGGGGTCAGACGCACGCGGTCGAAATCCAACGCGGGCAGGCGCTCGAGCCGCGTCGCGGCATTCAGTCGAGGCATGGCGCCCACGTACATCATCGTGATCCCGGACGCTAACCAGGCCACGATCAGCACGCCGAGCACAGTCCCGGGATTGCGGTGGAGCAGAACCAGCGATTTGTACAGGAAGGCGGTCATTGTGATCGTCCGACGACCGCAATTCTAGCCTTGATTTCCACATTCTTTGGGGTTCAGCTGGTCCCCCAGGTGATCGGTTATCGGGAATCGTCGATCACGCGTCCAGACACGCCGAGTTCTAGTTCCTGGAGCGGGTCTAGACTGCGTGCTCGCGAATCGCCGACAGGAAGAGTTCGCCAAGATCGTCGGCCTTGCGTGCGCCAACCCCCTTGACCGAGCGCAACGCGTCGATCGAGGTGGGTCGAAGCTTGGCCATCTCGCGCAGCGTTGCGTCGTGGAAAATCACGTACGGCGGCACACCGCGCTCGCGAGCCGCCGCCAGCCTCACCGCGCGAAGGCGATCGAAAAGCCCGCGGTCGACGTCCTGCCACGATTCGGTCTCCACGCGCGACCGCGCGCGTGGTGCGTCCTTTCGTGGCGGCCGCTGGCGGGCCAATGTCAGACCAGGGCAGCTGGCCTCGTCTTTCAGCAGCTCCAGGCCCGTCGCCGTTAGTGCGAGTACGCCGTACACGTCGTCGGTCGTCCGCAGAAGGCCAAAGGCGCTGAGCTGCTGGATGTACCCGCGTACTTCGGCGACCGAGGCCTGGGGTAACAAGCCGAAGGTGCTCAGCGTCTCGTGTCCTCTGGCGACGACCTGCTCGCTGGCGTGCCCGCGCAGGACGCTGGCCACGTGCGTGGCGCCGAAGCGCTGTCCGACCCGGACGACGCACGACAGAATCTGGCGCGCGAGGATCACCGGGGTGGCGGCGGGCTCCAGCTCATCGAGGCAGTAGTCGCACGCGCCACAGCCGTCTTTCGTATACGGATCACCGAAGTATTCGGTGAGATGCCGGTGACGACAGCCGACGCTCGCCGCGTACCGCTCCATCTGCCGCAGGAGCGTGCTGCTGGCGTCGGTCAGCTCGCCGCTGCCTTCCAGCATCACGCGCCATTTCATGAAGTCGGCGGCGGAGTAGATCAGCAGACATTCCGCCTCGAGGCCGTCGCGTCCCGCCCGTCCGGACTCCTGCTGATAGTGCTCGATGGATCGCGGCGCTCCGGCATGCACGACGAACCGCACGTTCGAGCGGTCGATGCCCATCCCGAACGCGACCGTGGCGACGATGACGTCGACCCGTTCACTCAGGAACGCGTTCTGGTTCCGGCTGCGTTCGGTTTCGCCCAACCCCGCGTGATAGGGGAGGGCGGGTATGCCCTCGGCCGTGAGCCAGGCCGCCAGCGCATCGACTTCGCGCCGCGAGGTGCAGTAGACGATGCCGGCCTCCTGCCGGTGGCGCGCCAGGACGTCGAGCAACTGCCGTTTCAGCACGGCTCTCGGCAGTACGCGGTAGAGGAGATTCGGACGGTCGAAGGAGCCGACGAGCTCGATTGGATCGTCCAGGCCGAGCTGTGCGGTGATGTCGCGCCTGACGCGGGCGGTGGCAGTGGCCGTGTACGCCTGCAGGCTGATGCCGGGCAGCCGCTGGCGCAGTTGAGCGAGCTGACGGTACTCCGGTCTGAAATCGTGTCCCCACTGGCTGATGCAATGCGCCTCGTCCACGGCGACGAAGCTGACACCGCACGACGTGAGAAGCGTGAGAAACCCCTCGCTCCCTTCGCCGACCAGACGCTCTGGCGAGACGTACAGCAGGCGGTAGCGTCCTTCTCGGAGCCCCGCGACGACCGCCCCTTTCTCGGCCGACGTCAGCGAGCTGTTGTACAGCCCCGCAGGCACGCCGGTGCCCACCAGCGTGTCCACTTGATCCTTCATCAGCGAGATGAGCGGGGAGACCACCACCGCGAGGCCCGGACGTACGACCGCGGGCGCCTGAAAGCAGAGTGACTTGCCGCCGCCGGTCGGCAGCACGACCAGCGAGTCGCGGCCCGCGAGCACGGCCTCCATCGCTTCGCGTTGGAGCGGCCGGAACGCCGTGTACCCCCAGTAGCGGGTGAGCGCGTTCTCGAGCGGGGAGAGAGTCACCATTGCCATGATCCCACGCCCCGCGGTCCGCACAGAGCATGCGCGCCGGCTCAGCCACGCACCCAGCTACCACGGACACCGATTCCCGCCCGATCTGAAAGCGATCCACCTGCAGCGAGGAACGCTGCGGGTCTGTTTCAACGACAGGACTAACGCGGCCGGATCTTGACGTTCCGAAACCGCACCAAGCCCATCCCGCCGCCGCCACCTTCCTGCAGCGCGATCGGCCCGCTGGCCAGCCTCTCGTCCTGGACGTCCACGGTTGTCCGGCCGTTCACCGTGATGGCCAGATGGTTGCCGTCCGCCAGGATCTCAAACGTATTCCATTTTCCGATGGTATCCGGCGGGTTCGGCAGCGACGTTTCGAGGTTGTTGATGCTCCCGGTCGGCCACCGATCGTGCGTGTCGAAGACGTTCGCCTCGTAACAAGCCCTGGCACCGGGATTTCCCTCCCCACAGCGGAAGAACACGCCGCTGTTGGCCGTCTCGTCGATCCAGACATCGGTCTTGAACTCGAAGTTGTCGAACGGCCTGGACGTGACGAGAAAACCCGAGCCCATGGTCGCGGCGATCGTCCCCTCCTCCACCTTCCAATCGGCGTCCCCCGTCGGCGACCAGCCGGACAGCGCGCGGCCGTCGAACAGGAGAATCCAGCCGTCGGCCGCCTCGCTGGCGCTCAGTGAGTTGGCCGCTGGCTGCTGGGCCTTGGCCGGCAGCGTCCAGCAGAGAAGGACGAACAATGGCAGCATGATCGAGTAATGACGTGGCATGTCTCTATTTCCTTTTCGCTCAAATCGTTCAACAAGAGTTAGACAACGAAAACCGGCGTCCTGGGCCGGACGTCCGCGCGGCCCAATTCCTTCGCACTCATCGACGTCAGGCCGAACCCGCTCTCCACGAGAGTGGACCTCAGGTGACATTTTTAACGAGTCGAGAAGGAGAGACTATCAGAATACCGTCGGGTGGCCTAAGGTCGCAGAATCCTGAGCGGCCTAACGTGTCTGAGCGGCTGGTGGCACGATGGCCGGCATGGAGTCTTCCCAGCGGCTTCTGGTCAGGACCCGCTGATCCGAACCATCTGCCTTCATGGTGAAGATTTGTGCGAACGGTTGAAACGCGTTGTCGTACAGCGCCGCCTCGTCCTTGAAGCCGTAGCGTCCGCTCGTCCACAGAATGGATTGCCCGTCAGGAGACCACGATGAGTGGCTGTCGTTCCCCGGCGCGTCCGTCAGTCGCCTGACATTCGTACCGTCTGGCCGCATCGTGAAGATGTCATAGTCATAGTCTTCGGTGCCCCCGGAACGCCGGGTAAACGCAATCACATCGCCGTTCGGCGACCAGGATGGAAAGTTGTCCAGTTCCGTCGTCAACGTCTTCACCGAGCCGTCTGCCAGATTCAACACGCGAATGCCGTACTCACGTTTGCCATCGTATTCACCCCAGACGCGGTACGCGATCCGCGTTCCGTCGGGTGAAAAGCTTGGAAATCCGCTGTTGGGCGTTCCTGTCGTGAGGTCCTTGGTCTGCGGCGCACCGTCCGCCCGCACCATCATCAGTTTCGCTGGTCTCGTGTCGCGCGCGCCGAAAAACACGCCGAACCCGAACGCGATCCACTGGCCGTCCGGCGACCAGGTGGGAACGAAGGCGGAACCCGACGGATCGGAGAACACCACTCTCCTGTTGGAGCCGTCCGCGGCCATGACGGAGATGGATGCCATCGGCGTGGCTAAATTCCGCAGGTCGCTAATCGCTAACCTCCCATCTCTGGAAAACTGCGGAAACACATCCGTGTATTGCACGTCCGTATCGGGGTCCCAGCTATACAGCGGCTGATTCTGCGGGCGCGCCGTGAAGTCGGCTTTGTGATACACGACGCGCATGCCATCGGGCGACCAGGCGGGATTCCGAAATGATCCGCGGGTGCCGGTCGCGCCCGTGGTGAAGGCCAGACCGGCTTGCTCCGCCGCAGGCGCGGCCTTGACCAGATACCCAATCCGATCGGCGCCCAGGAACTGCGGCGACACTTTCAAGCCCGGACCTGAGGTGTGCTCGGTTCTGGCGCCGGTGGCCACGTCGATTGACACGATCTGCGAGGTCACCCTGTTTTGCGCGAACACGCGTGCCGCGAACGTGAGCGCGGTCGGCAATTCGTAAAAGACGACGCGCTTACCGTCAGGTGACCACCTCGGCGACCCGGCAGTCACGCCCGCCGGCGTCAACCTGCGGAGCCCGCGACCGTCAGGCCGCATCACGTAGATGCTCAGCTCTTGCGGATGCTCCCAACCGGGTGCCGGCTCGACGTGCGGCTTGAACGGAAAGTTCCGGTCCGACGTGAACGCGATCCACGTGCCGTCGGGCGACCAGGAAGGCCTGAAAGACCCGTTCAACGTGCCTGCGTCCGCCGCACCTGCCGGCGTCCGCCCACCTGTCAGGTTGCGCGCCTGCCTGGTGTTCAGATCGAGAATCCAGATATTGGCGGTGTGCGAACCACGCGTCGAGACAAACGCGACGTGACCACCGTCGGGAGACATCGCCGCCTGGTCGTCCAGATCCGGATCGTTCGTCAGACGCTCGAGACCCGAGCCATCCGGACGGACACGATAGATATCCGCTTGACCCGAACCGGCGCGTTCGGACGTAAAGACGATCCATTGGCCGTCCGACGAAAATGACGCGTTGTAGTCGAAGCCGGAGGTGCCAAACAGCGGCCGTTCGCCTGCACCGTCTGCGTTGGCGATATACAGAACCATCTGCGATGGTCCCAGCCGGTTCATGAGAAGGGTCTGCGTCGCCGCAGCCAACGACGAGAGGGCCACGGTGCAACCCAATGTCACGAAGAGGACAGTTCTCGCTTTCATTGGGGGCCTCCTTCGCGTCGCCGCGTGTCCCAGAACATGGGCAGTCCTCACCTTCGGCGGACGTGGCGATATTGTGTCACAGGCAGCGATGTCCGGCGCCAATCGAGGTCTGGCACGGGCAGCACCTTGATGTAGCTTCACCAGCAATCTCCACGGGAATGGTTGCCGTGCCGTTCGACGTTGCCGATGGCCTGGACGATAGACGCGATGGTCTCGCGCCGTGCCAAAGCGGCATACGCTGCAAGTCTTTGCCGAATCGAAGGGTTATCGTGGAGCCGGCGAGTGGACTCGAACCACCGACCTGCTGATTACGAACAAGCTGATGACCCTGGAGCGCCCGTCGCCCGTTGTCGGCACGAGCCGCGGCTCACGGCTCGTGCCTCGAAACGCGGACACGCCCAGATCCAGATCGCCCGTGAAGGACGACCAGCGGACGGCGACGTCCGGGTGCCACCGCTCCGCCTGCGCCTGGTACACCGCGTCGGCCAGGATCGGCAGCGGTCCGCGGAGACGTCCCCGATCGCCGGCGTAGGTCCGTTCGCGGAAGTAGGGAAGGAGGAAGACGTCGAGGGCCCCCCAGTCCCGCTCGAGCGTCACGTTGATCATGGGCTGTCCCAGCTTGTCCTCGGTGTCGATGTCCTCGACGCCGTCGGTCTGATTGACGATGTCGACCAGGTGATGCGCCTCGGTCGTCCCCCAGAACACCTTGCCGACGCCGGTGAACAGCGTCCAGCTGTCTCCCAGGAACAGCGCGCTGGCTTCCCGGAGGTCGACGTGGGTCCGACGGCCGTCGTTCGCGTCGATTCGCACGAACGGCGTGACCCGGAACAGCCGTTCACCCGAGTTGCTCTCCCAGATGAACTCCGGCTCGAGCGCCAGGGACGGTGACGCCGTCGCTTGCCGCTGGTCGGGAAAGAGCGGACTGTTGGGGAAGATCCGTGTCTCGACTGCGACCTTCCCGCGAACCGATTGAGCCTGAAGCCCGGCCGGAAGGAGTCCGAGGACGATTACGAGAGCCGACAGACGGCGAAGGTGGCGTGTGGACGCGCGCATGTTGTCCTCCCGTGTGCGTGTTGGCCGGGCTACTCATCTGGCCCGGCGAAGCCGCGACGGCGTGAAGTCACCCTCGGCAGCACCATTGGCGAAGGACCACTCAGAAAACACCAACTCGGTCGTCTTCCCGTTCTGGTGGTTGACCATCGTCATTCGATCGGGCCGCCAGTACTGCTCCAGGTGTTGCTGGTAGTCGTGGTAGGTCAGCGTCTTCAGCAGCGAGTCCTTGCGGTCGTAGAAGGCGATCTGCTGGATGCGGTACTCGTCGGTATCCCACCACACGACCTGCTTCGTGTAGCCGGAGTTCTCGTAGCGGAGAATCCGCTCCACGAGCACGCACGTCAGGTCACCGCACCGCTCTTCGCCCACGAAGCGGTAGCCGTACTTGTCCACCTCTTGCGAGACGAGGTCCTCGTAGGCAAACTCGCTGCCGACGAACAGCCTCGACTTGTTGGCCGAGGAGATCCGCTTCACCCGCTTGAGGGCCGGGAGAAAGAGCCACTGATCGTCCGGATCGAGGATCTTCGTGTGGCTCAGCAGTGACGTGCCTGCCACATCGCGCGGTGCATCGAATGTGATGAGACTGCGATCGCCCACGCCCGGCTCGTTGAGTTCGAGCGTCTGGCGGCGCAGTTCGCGGACGCTCTGGTCCCCGTTCCGGTTGCGCAGGATCATCCGCATCACGCTGGCGTTGTCCTGCCAGCCGAGGTCGCGGCGGTCCGCCTCCTCGGCGATCTGCCTGCCGCGAAGGGTGTCGGGCTGCTGGGCGGCCGCCGGGACCGGGAGCAGCAGCGTGGTGAGCACGAGCGCCACGGCGGCGCGTGAGGTGACGCGAGAGAGGCGAGGCATGGAGTGACTCCTTTCAGAAGGATCGAGGTCGCGCTCCTTCGATTTCTGCCGGTCGAACGCGAGCAGCAGGGTTGGGAGGAGCAGGAAGTCGACGACGAGAGCCGAAGCGACGGTGAGCGACGTCAGTAGTCCCATGTAGGAGGTCACGCGGAACGTGCTCAAGCCGAGCATCGCGAAGCCGATGGCCACGATGAACGTGGTGCCGAGGATGGCCGTGCCAACCGTCCGGAACGCGTAACGCACGGCGTCAGGCGCCGACAGGCCTTGCTCCCGCCGCGCCAGGGTGTACTTGCTGAGGAAGTGGACCGTGTCGTCCACGATGATGCCAATCGACAGCCCAGCCACGACCGACACGGCGAAGCCCACATCGCCGACCAGCCACGCCCAGATGCCGAATGCCATCGCCGCGGGAAGGATGTTCGGGATCAGGCTGACGATCCCCATCCGCACGCTGCGCAGTGCCACGACGAGGATGCCCGCGATGAGCAGGAATCCGAGGCCGGTGCCGAGAATCATCGAGGCGACGTTGCGCCGCGTGATCTGCCCGAACATCTGCGGGACGCCGGTGGCTTGGGCCGATTGCATGCTTACGGTCCCGTGCTCCGCTAGCCAGACTTCGGCTAGCTGCGTCTCCTTTTCGACGACCGCCATGTCCACATCACCGTAGGTCACGTCGATCCGCAGTGAACTCTTGTCGACATCGATCTGGTCGTTCACGTCGAGGCCGTAGGGGAGCGACAGCTCGTAGAGGAGCAGGTACTGCGCCGCCAGTTCTCGATCGTCCGGGAGCCGGTACTCGGCCGGATCGTCGGCGTGCAGGTTCTTGTTGAGCCGCTTCATCGTCCGCGTGAAGCTGTTGACGTGCGCAACCGCCGGCCGTGACTCGAGGTAGTCGGTGAACGCGTCCACCGCGGCCAGATAGGCTGGATTGGGGACCTCTTGCGCCCCCCCTGCCTCGAGCGAATAGGTTGTTGCGTAGACGCCGCTCAGGTTGTCCACGGTGAAGTCGGACGCAACCCGGATCGGCAGCGACCGATCGAAGTAGTCGATGTACTGGTCGTTGACGTGCAGCCGGGCGATCGACAGGGAGAGCAGTACCGCGGCGATCCCCATCGTGGCGAGCACCGGCCGGTAGCGGCGCACGAGCAGATCCGAGAACCGTTCCATCAGAACGTCGAGCCGTCCCCGACCCGCGCGCACCACCTGCCGGGCCGGGAGAATCGCGACGAGGGCCGGTAGTACGGTCATCGAGTAGACCCAGGCGACCATGACGCCGAGAGCCGTGATGTTGCCAAGCAGCCGGAACGGCGGCGAATCGCTGAAATTCAGGCTCAGGAATCCGATGGCCGTCGTGAGTCAAACCCATTCCTAGTTGAAACTCTCCGCGACTCCTGATTGCTTACGCGGCTTTGGTCTTCGATGTCGTCGTGTCGATCTTCAACTCTCGCTTCAATGCGTCACGAAGCCTGGGCAGGTGCCGGTAGCCCATCACCTTGCGTAGACGCGGCTCGATGTCCAGGAGCGCCGTGGCGAGCCAGCGCTGGCGTTGACTTGAGTTCTGCCAGTGATCGACCTTCGCACAGCGCTCCTCAATGAGCGCGTTGATGGACTCGAGGCCGTTCGTCGTCTTCAGCGACCGGCCCAGCACGCCATACACGCCGAGGCGATGCAACGTCAGGGTCTCGTCCAGGCCTTCCGCCAGACTGCCGGCCGCCGATTGGTTCCGATCCTCCAGCTCATGCTGGAGCGACTGGAGGGCGGCGAGGGCCTCGTCGTACTCCGGACGGTTGTAGGCGCGCTGGAGACGCTGCCGCCACACCGGCTGCTCACGCTTGGCCAGGTAACTCACCACGTTCTCGCGCTTGTGCCCTTGACACCGTTGCACCAGGGCGCGGTGGCGGAAGGCCTTCCGCACGGCCGCCCGGAGCCCCTTGCCGCCATCGACGATCACCAGAAGCCCCTGGGAAACATCGAGGCCCCGCTCGACCAAGGACCGGAGGAACGGGGTCAACACCTGCTCGTTCTCGGTGTCCGTCTCGACAAAGCCCAGGAACCGTTTGTCCCCCGTCATCGTGATGCCCAGCGCGACGACCATCGTCGCCTCGGCGAACGTCTTGCCGTCCAGCACGAGGGCCACAACGTCCTCCCCGGAGAGGTCCCGCTCCTGGAGTTCGCGGAGTTTCGTCGCGCTGGCCTGAATGAACGCGCGGGACACCGTCGACCCCGACAGGCCGATCGCCCCGGGAATCGCCTCGGCGGCCGCCGCGTAGTTGCGGCACGAGATCCCATACAGCACGCGCCTCAACAACAGGTCATTGACGGCGCGATCGCCATGCAGCGCTTCGTACGACCGCAGGGGAATCTCGCGCTCCGTGACATGGCGAATCCGGGGCACGCGAATCGGCACGCGCTGGCCGGCCAACCCGACCGTCCCGGGGTGGCTCCCATGACGGCGCCCGCCGACTGACGGGTCTTTGCGGGCGTCGCGTTCGCCAGCCAGCGCGGGCACTTCCTCGTCGAGCCATTCCTCGATGTGCAGCAACCCCAGCGGAATCAAGGACCGGATCAATTCCACCTTGGCATCGACCTCCAGCTCCGCGTACCCCTCTCGGTCGATGACGTCGGCCGCGCCCAACGTGCGACCTTTCTTGCGCTTCCTGACCGATCGTAGGACACGGCTCATCTCGGCTCCTTTCTCTCGTGGCGTGATGTTCGTCTCGCAACGTCATCAAACCACAGGGTTTGGAGCCGCTTCAATTTCCAACTAAGTTTCGCTCACACTCCGACGATGACAAGATCCGCCACATGACGAAGATTTGGAACGACAGCATCACTCTCAAGCAGCTTGGATGGGCGTGAAACGACGAACCCTAGCAGCCTGTGGTTAAAGGGCCGAAAGGGATCGACACGACTGATCCCGCGTACTACACTCCCGCATGGCCATGAGTCGACGTAAGGACCGGGCACGGACACCCGGATTGTGGATCGCGACGAACGCGTTGCCGGTTACGGGCGGGCATCCGTTCTATCAGCGGCTAAATCAGGTCCTGGACACGCACGCGTTCGACGCGTGCGTCGAGGCGCAGTGCGCCCCGTTCTACGCCGCGACGGTCGGCCGTCCCAGTCTGCTGCCGGGGACCTATTTCCGGCTGCTCTTGATCGGGTACTTCGAGGGCATCGATTCGGAGCGTGGGATCGCCTGGCGGACTGCCGACTCGCTGGCGCTGCGCGGCTTTCTCGGGTTGGGCCTCGATGAGGCGACACCCGAGCACTCGACGATCTCCCGGACGCGGCGGCTGATCGACCTCGAGACGCACCGGGCGGTCTTCACGTGGATCCTGCAGGTGCTGGCGACGGCCGATCGCGTGAAGGGCAAGACGATCGGGATCGATGCCACGACCCTCGAAGCCAATGCCGCCTTGCGGAGCATCGTGCGCCGCGACTCCGGCGAGACGTATCAGGAGTTCTTGACGCGGCTCGCACAGGCCTCGGGCATCGAGACGCCGACACGGGCGGACTTAGTGCGCCTTGATCGCAAGCGCCCGAAGAAGGGCCGCAATACCGACTGGCGGCATCCACACGACCCTGATGCGCGGATCACGAAAATGAAGGACGGGCGTACGCATCTGGCCCACAAGGCTGAGCACGCCGTCGACCTGGAGACTGGGGCGATCGTGGGCGTGACGGTGCAGGGCGCCGATCAGGGCGATACGACGACGATCGCGGAGACGGTCACCACGACGGCCGAAGAGCTCGAAGCCGTGGCGGTGGCGACCGACGGGCACACGGCGATCATCGACGAGGTCGTGGCCGACAAGGGATACCACAGTAATCAGACGCTGGTGGATCTCGCGACACTCGACCTGCGGACCTCTATCGCGGAGCCCGATCGCGGCCGGCGCAACTGGACGCACCAGGCGGCGGCGCGCGACGCGGTGTACGCGAATCGTCGACGCATCCGGGGCGTGCGTGGGTTGGCCTTGTCGCGTCGACGGAGTGAGTATCTCGAACGACCGAATGCGCATCTCTCTGAAACCGGTGGGATGCGGCGCACGCATCTGCGAGGGCACACCAACATCCTGAAACGTTTACTCGTCCATATCGGCGGCTTCAATCTGGGCCTCTTGATGCGGTCGCTCGTCGGCGTCGGCACGCCGCGGAGCCTGCAGGGCCACCTGGCGACGATTGTGGCGCTCGTCATTGCGCTGTGGACGCGCGTGGAGCGCCGCTGGCGCGACCACCACACGCCATCCGACGATCAGGCGTCCGTTTTTACGCCGAATCATCGTTTCGAGCTGCTACCTGTTGGCGCGTCAGAAGGCGACCTTTAACCACGGGCTGCTAGGGTATCGCCATGACCCTACTGGCCATCCCAATTACCGACCGTCGTTCCATCGGCGAACCGTGCGGCGTTGAATTCAGCCAGGGGCTTACCGCTGTAATGCCGTCTCAGCTTAATGGTCACCTCGGCACCTGGAGGAAACGTGTTCGGGCTGTAGCCTTGACGCAGCAGGTTATTGGGGTTGCCCCACTCAACGCTCCACTCCACTACTTCACCGTCGTCATTGGTGACATTGACCTGAATCCAGGAGTGAGGATTCTGGAATTGAAACTCTTTAACCGTGCCCGTGATCTCCGTGACTTCATCAGGGAATTGTCCAATGGTTGTGTGATGGGCAAAAACCAACTGGCTAACAAGAAACGAGCCAGAAGCAACCATACCTGCAATCATTAACACACGTCTCATCGGATCACCTCACCATCCGGTCCCAGGAACAAGCTTCGACCGTCCTGATCGACCACAGAGCGATTGTTTTCATTGCACTCATAGTCATATATGCGGGTGCCTTCTGGTAGTTTCCAAAAGCGCTTCTCCACGATCCAGGGCTCCGTTAAGGCTTTAGGATCTTCAAGCGTGATTTCAACCAATAAGAGATCTTGTAATATGCCTTCGTTGTTCTCTTCCCGCACACGACGAATACGCGTGGTGGCGTGCGCTGCGTCACTCAAAACAAGCCCGCTTCTGTCAAGAACCGAATCCCTGTCTCTCCAACCTTTGATGCCAATGGTGGTGAAAACCAGCGTATCTCCCTCCCAGTGGCCAACTGATTCTCCAGTCAGATTGGACCACAGCACCTCACCGTGTGGGCGTCCGTCGGTATAAATCCGCATGGTGGCACGAGTATGCTCGGCAAGGATCCAGACCTGTTCCGGCCGAACCACAAACTCGACAGGCCAGAGCACGTTGAATATCCGCGGAAAGCCGGGCGCAATACAGTTGGTCAGTGGATCCGGAAATCGGCCCTGGTCCCTGAGCTCCACGTGGCTCGTATAGATCGCTTCCCATTCTTCGTTGTAGGGTGGGTGGGCGCGTGTGCCAGGAGTATTTACGCCTGCCGAACTCGGGTTCGCAGGTTGTCCATTCAGCGTCCAGGTGGCACGGTCGAAAGCCGCACCGCCTCTGCGAGCCCACGTGCCGCTCCAGTCGGGAAGTGAACCGTAGTCTCGCTGCTGCGCCGCGTGTATAGAAAGTCCTTCTGTATATGCAAACAACGCCAGCACAATACCCAGACCCAGCGACATCATTCCTTTTGTTGTTAGGAATTGCATCTTCATGTCAATCTTCCTCTTTTCCGGCGATTCCCACTCTTGAGTGACCTGCCCCTAGTGTCCCATAGCTTAGCCCAACGGCCTCGGGAGGCCGAATTCGTAGCGGACATCGAGTCTGATCGCATCGACGAAAGCCGAGATTTCTACACGGCATCACGTTGGTTTCCCATCGCCGATCTGCTCCGCACGTCGTCTCCTCTTCGTGGGGTCTGACCCCATGTCACTGGAAGTTCGCGACGGCCCGCGCGGTGCCGGTCAGCTCCAGGATGTGCATGCCCGTGCCCGCGCGATCGGCGCTGTAGACGTACCCGCGGTCATCCACCTCTACGTTGTTGGCCTGAATCACCCTGGTGCAGGGGTTACTATCCGGAGCGCACGCGGTCCTGGCTGTCGGCGCCGGAATGTAATAGCCGATCTCATTCGGGTGGAACGGATCCCGGACGTCGACGGCGCGCACACCCGCATTGAAGTGCGCGACGAACATGATGCGGTTGTAGTAGATCGGCGTGAAGTTCTCGTGCGTGGAGTGCGTCCCGAACCGCCCGCCTCGCGCGCAGAAATTGCCGCTCGCTTCGGGAACGGTCCAGTTCGCCACGCCGAACGGCCGCGTCTCGGTCGTGATGTCGGCGATCCACATCATCGCGCGCGCCGCTGGCGAGCACGGTTGCCCAATCGCCTCGTCAACGATGACGAGCATGTCGCGGAGATTGTCCGGCTCCTTCGAGAACTCCGCGATCGGCATGCGCAGGAGCGGAAACACGTTGTGCGCGCCGACATTCGGCGGCAAATCCATCCGGCTGATCTGCGGGTACGCCAGATTGGCCTCGGTCGGCTCCCCGGGCCCCTTGAGAAGCTTTTCGCGGTCGACGATCTGCACGATTCCTTCACGGACGAATCCGTAGGCGAAGTAGACGCGATTCCCTTCCGGTCCGGTGGAGACCGGCCCGTGAAGGCCGTTGTCGCCGGGCGGTGTCCCGGTCGATCCTGGCTGATGCCCGTGCAGGCCGAAGTCGCGGATGAAGACCGGCCTTGCCGGATCGCTCAGGTCGTAGATCTTCGTCATACGAGGCACGCGCCATCCAGGCTGGCCCGACACGAGGTACGCGATGCCGGTATCGCATTCCCACCAGCTCTTGTGCGTCCCGGCCAGGCCGCTCACGATCACGTTGATGCGACTGGGGCTGGACGGGTCGGTGACGTCCCACAGCTCGTGCGCGGACTCCACCGTGTTGCCGTACGAGCGCAGCAGATAGAACTTGGTCCGGTCGGCCCGCGGCAGCGTGGCCCCGCTGCAGATGCGCACCATCTGCGCTCCGCCCGATGTATTCGACCCGACGATGACGGGCTGGCCGGGAATATGCGCCAGATATGTCGGATTCGTGGGGTCGGTGACGTCAACGATCGACGTGCCGCTCGGCTCCTCCCTGCCCGTCAGCGGATTGAGCAGGTCGCCGCCATGGTGGCCGACGTAGGCGATCCAGCGATCGCCCTGCCGTATGATCTCGGGCTGATATGCACTGCGTCCCTGCAGATCCTGATGGCCGACGAGCCGCATGTTGCTGCTGTCGGCGACCTCTCCGCTGTCGTTCCCAGCCTGCCGCTGTGCGGCCACCGCGACGCCGAGCAGGATCGTCAGCGCCGCACACATCAGATGCCGTCGCGTCATAACACTCTCCTTGAAGGTCCGGCTGAAGCCCGAGACCGCGCACGATTTGGTTCGCGCACGGAATCTGCGTACGCAGTATCCACCTTTAGGCGCACCGGCGCTACCGAGGGGGCGTCACGCCCGTGTACCACTTGAACCCCGTGTAGAATGACCTTCGGTTCACCACGGGAGGCCGCCCGTGCGGCCCGATCGTCGACAACGATCAGGTATCTGTTGCCCGGGGTGTGATTCCCGGCGCCATCGTATTCTTGGGTCTCGGCGAACCGTTGGGAGCAGAAGTCATGCGCACACCACAACGGAACTTCATCATCGGCGCCCTGCCCGTCGTGGCGACTCTGGCGGCGGCGGCCGTCGGCCTCCATGCCCAGGACGTCACGATCACCGGCCCGACGCCAGTAGCCACCAGCGTCACCCGGGATGCTGAGAGTGCGGCCCTGTTCAGGACCTACTGTGCCACCTGTCACGAAGGACCGGGAGCGAATCCGGAGGTGCCGGGCCTCGAGGTGATGAGGCGGATGAGCGCTGAACAGGTACTGGAGGCGCTCGAGGGAGGCGCGATGCGAACGCAGGCACGAGAGCGGAGCCGCGCGCAGCGCCGCGCGCTCGCCGCGTATGCGTCCGGAAAACCGCTGGCCACCGATGCCGGCCGTTCGATTTCCGGTGCCTCGATGCCGCCGTCAGCATTGTGCAGCGCCGCACCCGCCCCGCAACCGGACCCGCTGGCCGGGCCGGCCTGGAATGGCTGGGGGCGTGGCATCACGAACGCGCGGTTTCAGTCGGCTGAGGCAGCCGGGATGACGGCGGCCGACCTGCCACGACTTACGCTGCAATGGGCGTTCGGGTTCCCTGGTGCGACGTCGGCAGGCACGCAGCCCGTTGTGGCGGGCGGGCGCGTGTACGCCGCCACGGCTGAAGGCGAAGTGTACGTCCTGGACGCGAAGACGGGTTGCCTCCACTGGACGCTGGAGGTCGAAGCCAGTATCCGCAGTGCCATCACGCTCGACCAGCGGGGCGACGGCCAGCTCGTTGCCTACTTCGGCGACCAGGCCGCCAACGTGTACGCCGTAGACGCCGCGGTTGGCGAAGTTCTCTGGAAGGTCGATGTGGACGAGCATCCGCATGCCGCGATCACCGCGGCGCCGCAGCTCTACAATGGCCGCCTCTACGTGCCGGTGTCCTCGCGCGAGGAATCACAAGTGGGCGACCCACGATACCCGTGCTGCTCGTTTCGCGGCAGTGTCGTCGCGCTCGACGCCACCAGCGGAGAGCGTCTCTGGAAGACCTACTCCGTGACCGAGACGCCCGGCCCGACCGCAAGAAACAGCATCGGCACGCAACTATATGGCCCCGCCGGCGGGGCCATCTGGAACACCCCGACGATCGATGCCGGACGGAACGTTCTGTACGTCGGGACCGGCAACAACTTCGCGCCGCCTGCAACCGACTTGTCGGATTCGCTGCTGGCGCTCGATCTAGATACGGGAGAGGTCCGCAGGTCCCATCAGGTGACCGAGAACGACATCTGGAATGGCAGCTGCCGGCGGCCCGATCGCGAAGCCGCGGTCTGTCCGGACAAGGACGCGCCGGACTTCGACTTCACGGGCTCTTCGCTGCTGGTCGACGTGGGGAACGGACGTCAGCTGATCGTGGTCGGCAACAAGTCGGGCGTCATTTTCGGCTTCGATCCCGACGCGTCCGGCACGATCGTCTGGCAGCGGCGGGTCGCACAAGGGTCGTCCGGGGGCGGAGTCTTCTGGGGATCCGCGACGGACGGTGTCAACATCTACGCCGCAAACGCTGACTTCTTCGGAGACGACCCAGCCGCGAGCGGCGGCATGAACGCCGTGGACCTTCGCACCGGCCGCCTGGTCTGGAGTGTGCCGGGCGCGGGCTGCGCCGACAGAACCCCGTGCAAGCCGTCCCAGGTCGCGGCCGTGACGCTCATCGCCGGCGCGGCGTTCTCCGGAACCATGGATGGGCGGCTGCGCGCCTATTCCACTCGAGACGGCGATGTCCTGTGGGAATACGACACCGCGCGCGACTTCGCCACGGTGAACGGCGTGACAGCCAACGGCGGATCGATGAGCAACTCCGGGCCGGCGATTGTCGGCGGGATGCTCTTCGTGAATTCCGGCTACTCGCATCACGGCGGGATTCTTCCCGGCAATGTGCTGCTGGCGTTTTCCGTGGAGTAACGTATGCGCAACATCAGGCAGCTCGTGCTGCTTGCCGTGCTCGCCGTCACGGCATCCGGCACTGTCGTCCTTTCGCAGCAGGCCCCAGCCGCTGGTCGCACGGCTCTCACGGGAGCAACGGTCATCGACGTCGTGGAGGGGACCACCGTTGCTGACGCCGTCATCGTGATCGAGGGGGACAGGATCACGGCCTTCGGAGATAGGACGACCCCGATTCCGGCCGGCGCCGCCCGCGTGGACTTGTCGGGCACCTTCGTCATTCCAGGCCTCTTCGATTCTCACGTCCACTATCAGCCGTTCCTTAGAGAGCTGTTTCTCAATTTCGGCGTAACGAGCGCCATGACGCTCGGGGCGAGTGCCGATCTGGGGGACACGTACTGGAGGGAGTCCCACTCGCCTGACTTCCGTGCGCCACGGCTGTTCGGCGTCGGCAGCGCGAGGCTGAACGCGTTCATCGACGTCTCGATGACGCGGGACGAGGTCCGGGCGGGCGTGCAGGAATGGCTGAAGGGCGAACCGGACATGGCCAGCATGCCGCAGTTCTCGCCCGGCAATAGACAGATGTGGGAGTGGGCGGCGGAAGCTGTTCACGAAGCCGGCTTGTTCATATTCGGTCACTCCGATCTGGCTCCCGAGTCCGTCAGGATCGGGCACGATGGGATCGAGCATATCTGGGGATTCGCGCAGGCGCTGATGACGCCGCGGGAGTTGGAGAACTATCAGAAAGGCGACTATCTGCACTGGGGGTTGTTCCTGAAGGACGTTCCGCGAATGGAGCAGATGATTCGAGAGGCCGTCCAGCGCGGGGTGTACCTTAATCCCACGATGGGTTACGAACTCGGGTCGCAGAGCTCGCTGGCTCGCAAGCACGAAGACCTGATGTACGACCTCTACAGAAACGGCGCATTGATGGCGTACTACCCGCAGAATCTTGCCGACGGATCGCTCCTCAAGTTCAGGGCCATCAGAAACTTCTCCAGCCGGCATGAAAACCTTGTTCCGCTGGCGAAACTCTCGCCTAGCGAAATACAGGCGTTCAGCGAGGCGTATCGGTTGTCAGGTGAGTTCGTGAAACGCTGGGTGCAAGCGGGTGGCAAGGTCATGGGTGGAACCGACGACCCGTTTCCAGGGGCGACCGGCTTCAATCAGCGCATGGAGATGGCGATGCTGGTGGAGGTCGGGCTCACGCCAATGCAGGCCCTCAGGTCGATGACGATTTGGGGTGCGGAAGTCATGACGGCCAGACGGAAGGTCCCAACACAACCTGCGGTCGGTTTCATCGGGCCAGGGGCTTTTGCGGACATCGTGGTGCTTGGCGCCAACCCGCTCGACGATATCGACAATACCCGCGCGATCGAACGCGTCATGAAAGGCGGCCAGTTCGTTCGCCTGGGGTATACGGCCGACTATACGAGACCCCAGGGTGCGGTTAGAGCGATCCCCTCGACGCCAGAACCGGAAATCAGCGGGATTACACCGAATGCCGTTGCCGAGGGAAATTCGGAATTTGAGATGACCGTGGAGGGTGTCGGGTTCATCAGCGATTCGATCGTGCGCGTCGACGGCGTGTCCGTGGCGACGACATTCGTCGATATTCGGACGTTGAAAGCCAGAATCCCTGCGAGCGTCGTGGCCCGTGCCCTGCCAAACCGGTTCAACGAGCCGGGTCCATTTCAGCTCAACGGTGTGTATGGGGATCGCACCGTGAAGATTACGGTGTTCAATCGTCCACCGGATGGAGGGACGTCAAACAGCGTGTCGTTGCGTGTCCAGGCGAAATGGCTCCGCGACGCGGCTAGCTGATCGACATCCACACCCACACCGGCACTGTCAAGTTGGCAAGAACGGCGCGTTTCTCCCGTATGGTGCGAATAAGCGGCCAAGGGCTGCGAATCGCGGAGGGCATTGTCACTACGGGGTCATCACGTTAGTTTCCCATCGCCGATCTGCGCCGCGCGTCGCCTCCTCTTCGTGGGGTCTGACCCCATGTCACTGGAAGTTCGCGACGGCCCGCGCGGTGCCGGTCAGCTCCAGGATGTGCATGCCCGTGCCCGCGCGATCGGCGCTGTAGACGTACCCTCGGGCTCCAATCGAGGTCTGGCACAGGCAGCACCTTGATCGCCACATCACGATCCAGCTTCGTGTCCCGCGCGCGGTAGACTCCGCCCATGCCCGTAGTGTCCTGGATGTGACGACGCGGCGGTCTCGCCGATTACGCTCATTCTGAACTGGACGGCGCTGCTTCCGAAGACTCCTTGACGTACGGGGTACCGCAACCAGACAATGGCGCGAACTCACGCGGAGGTGTGTCCATGAAAATTAACACCGCTGTTGTCCTTGTCGGGGTCGGGTTACTCCTCGCCGGGCGGCCGGTCGTCGCGCATCACGCGTTTTCGGCGGAATTCGACGAGGAGAAGGCCGTCACGCTGACGGGTGGCGTCACGCGAATCGATTGGACGAACCCGCACGCCTGGCTGCACATCGACGTCAAGGACGAGACGGGCAAGGTCGCGAATTGGGGGCTCGAGCTGGGGAGTCCGAACGGGCTCATGCGGTTGGGCTGGACGCGGCGATCGCTGAAGATCGGCGATGTCGTCACCGTGGAAGGCTACCGAGCCAGGAACGGATCGACCAACGCGAACGCCCGGGTGGTGATCTTGACGAGTACCGGTCAGAAGCTGTTTTCCGGGTCGAGTCAGGCACCGCAACCCTGAGGTTCATATAAGTCGGCGGAAGCAATCGGACCGGTTGGGCGGAGCCGACGCAGGCGCCGTGCGCCTCGATGTGGCCGGGTCGCGCATCCTATCGGACTAGATCAGGAGGCTGACATGAAACGGTGGTTTACCGTGACGATGTTGGCAGCCATCGTTGCTGCCCTCTCGCCGTCGCTGTCCGCGCAGTGGCCCTTACGCCCGCAATCCGGAGTGCCGAAAGGGCCTGACGGCAAGCCGAATCTCGCCGCGCCTGCGCCACGCCAGGCCGATGGCAAGCCGGACTTGTCCGGCATCTGGATGCGATCGCAGCGGACGGAAGCGCCGGGCAGCGCGCCGCCCGCCCGGCCGCCGCTGGCGAGGTTCGGCAACATCGGCGCGGGAATCAAGGAAGGGCTGCCGTTCCAGCCGTGGGCGGCGGAGCTCTCCAAGCAGCGCATCGCGAATCGTCGGATCGACAACCCCGATGCGCTGTGTCTTCCCCAGGGTCCGCTTCAGTACCATCTGGATCCGCAGCCGCGGGAGATCGTCCACACCCCGCGACGGACCTTCATCATCTACGAGTCGAACTACGGCCGGCGCACGATCTACACCGACGGCCGGCGTCTCCCGCCGCAAGGCGACCCCCAGCCGTACTGGCACGGCTACTCCGTCGGCCGTTGGGAGGGCGACACGCGAGCGGCTCGTCCGCCGTCAATTCACGCAAACCGCGCTGGATGGTCGATGTCGCGATACCCGTGGCTCGGGCGACCAGCGCCGTGCCGCCATAACCGATCGCCTGGGCCTCAGTCGCCGCCCACACCCGGCGCGATCGCTCCGTGAGCACGGGCGCCAGCGCTGCATGCTTTGCCCGCAGGGTGGCCACCTCCACGGGCGCAGCGTACTACTCGCCGATCAACAGTACAAGCAGTTATTTCCTTACAGGCTCTAAGGGACGGCGCACACCTGTCACCGACGATAGGTCGCGGTGCTCAAAACCGCAGACGTAGTCTTCGATGCGCAGGTTGTTGCGCAGCGTGTACACGAAACGCGCCTGCCAATCCCTGGTGTAGTACTCGGGATCGTGGATGGTGATGACGTCCTCGAGCTCGGTCGCGCTGATCCTGCGAATCCGCTCGGTCGTCTCGAGCATGTCCGTGTGCGGCGCGCCGGTGGCGTCGATGAACGTCTCATCCTTGAAGCCGCGGGTTTGAACCACCAGCGTGTCGCCTTCGAAGTAACCGACCGAATGGCCGTTGAAATACGGTGCGGTGAGCAGGTCCTCGTATGACGGCAGCGTCTCGTCCATCGCGATCCGACGGATCATATGGTTCAGTTCGTGCACGATGAGGATCTGGCCCGGCGGCGCCTGGATGATCTCGAAAGGGTAGGGCGTGGCGAGTGAACGCGGAAGCCCGTCGGCCGTGCAATACGTGCGCGCCCGGTCGACGATCGATCCGTCTTCTAGCCCGGCCATGTTCGTGGCATACGCGGCGTTGCCGCTCGCGGTGAGCGGCAATTCGCCACCCCCGACCACCTGAATGTTGGCGTAGTACTGGGTCGCCCAATAGGTGCCGGAGATATCCGGCGCCGCGCCGGTGCCGCAGGCCGACCCGGAGATCAGCGAGATCGCAAGCAAGGCCGCACGTGCCGAACCGGCCCTGGCGCGCACGTGGAGGTCTTCCATAAGTCCCCTCCCCAAAAGCCGCTCACATGTTGCGGAAGCCATATTCTGCCCCTCCGCGTTGCTATATGATGTCGGCCAGGCTGGGACCGGCGTAGGCTGCCGTGCCGCACCGGACGAACATTCCCAAATCCTGACCATACGGCGGGGAGACGCGACATGAGATTCAAAGCACTCGGCCTCGTGGGTATCGTGGTTGCCATGTGCGCGACCACGGCATTCGCGCATCATTCCTTTGCCATGTTCGATAGCACCAAGGAGGTGACGCTCGAGGGCACGGTCAAGGAATTCCAGTGGATCAATCCGCATTCCTGGATCGTGATGATGGTTCCCGTCGCCGAGGGCCAGCCGACACAATGGGCGGTTGAACTCTCATCGCCGAGCACCTTGGCGGATAAGGGCTGGGTGCCGAAGACGCTCACGCCGGGAATGGAAATCTCGGTGGACGTGCATCCCCTGAAGGACGGCAGCCCTGGCGGCGCGGCAACGGGATCGCTCACGCTTCCGGACGGGAAGGTCGTGCAGTTTTAGGGCGGGTCCGAGCGGCGCCGGTGCCCGGTACGCCCGACGCGTCAGATCCTCAGACACGGATTCACTCAGAAATCCGGCGTGTCGTCCTGCGGCATCGGCGCCAGCTCCGCCGCATGGGTAAGGCCCCAGTTGAAGACGTCCGTGCCGCGTCCCGCGCCCTCGGCGCAGAGGGTTTCTTCGATCGGGCCTATTTCCGACTTGGCGTAATGCTGCCGGGCTTCCCACGGCATCGTGAAGGCACCGGGATCCTCGAAACGCACGCTCACGTCCATGGTCTGGCCATCGGGGCTGATGCGATAACGCTCGACGACGTGGAGCTGGTCGGTGTGCGGCGTGCGGTAATTGTCGACGAAATTATAGGGATGCACGAGGATCCCGATCGTGTCGACGACGAGCGTGTCGCCGCCCTCGTAGTAGCCGACGGATTCGCCGCTCCAGGAAGGCGTCGGATTCTCCGAATGCGGCACGTTTAGATAGACGTGCCGTATCTGATTATCGCCACGATACATGAGCAGCACGAAGTCCGGCTGCTGCACGAAAAAGACCATCGGTGGGGTCACGCGGCGGAAGATATTCCACGCCACACCCGGCGGGTAGCACCTTTCTCGGGCCATGAACGGGATCTTGCCGGCCAGCACTCCGTCGTTGTCGCGCTGCATCTGCTCGCGCACCCAAGGCTGCAGAATGGGATTGGTCAGATCGGCGATCCGGAATGTCGGATTTTCCCCGGTGGTTCTCTCAGGGCCGTTCGGAACATAGGGGTGATCGGGGTGCGACACGATCGGGCCGGGCCCGCCGCCCTCCGGCGGCAGCCAGTTGTCGCCGTCCTCCCGGTCCGGATACCAGGAGGTCCGGTCGTCAGGCGCGAAGTTCGGGATACGAGCGGTCGCGGTTCGCGCCCCGAGGGCGAGCCATATACCGACCGCACCGATTGCGCCGACGGCACAGAGCGCACCGACGCGGTAAACCTTGGTCGTCATAAAAGCAGCGGGCCGGCCACGAAATAGGAAGCACCAGAGGCTTCCCGAAGATTAGCTCCCCAACAGCCTCCCGACAGCGCACATTATGCCCGATGACCGGCGGTCGCAGCCCACTTTCGCCGATCTGGCGGATCGGACCCGATCCGCGACCCGATAAGCGATCGTGCCGAGGCGGGTCGGCTGAGTTTTCGGACACTACGGGGCGGGGCCGGGAGCCCGGCAGCCTGGAGGGGTCGCTATCGCGTTAGACTGTGCCATTCATGTCTATTTCGCGCGTCCTGATCGTCCTGGCCGTCGTCTTCATAGCCGCCGCAGGTGTCGCCCAAGGACAGTTCGGGCGGCGTTTCTTCCAGCCCCAGGTCGCCACCAACCTCGACTTTGACGGCCAGTTTCACTACTGCCGACTGGTGTACGGCTCCGCCTTGAACCGACGCCGCGGGGGAGGGGGATGGACGACCGACTACCCGAACGCCGATATCAACATGTCGATTCGGCTGTCGGAGCTGACCACAATCGATGTCAGCAAGGACGGGACCGGACGGCCCAATCACCTACTCGTGCGAATAGATGGCGACGAACTGTTTCAATGCCCACTGGTGATCATGTCTGCGCCAGAACGCGCGTTCATTACAGACGACCATGCCCCACGACTGCGGGAGTACCTCCTCAAAGGCGGCATGTTGTGGACGGATGACTCCTGGGGCTTCTATGATTGGCAGGACTGGGTCGGACAGCTCCGAAAAGTGCTCCCCACAGGCGAGTACCCTATCTTCGATCTTCCACTGGATCACGTGCTCTTCCGCATGCAGTTCGAAGTCACCGAGATCCCACAGATCCCGAGCATCAATTTCTTCATGCGCTCTGGCGGAGGCACGTCCGAGCGGGGAGCCGACAGCGCGGTGCCGTACGTTCGCGCGGTTGCCGATGACGACGGTCGAATCATGGTCCTGATGACCCACAACACCGACATCCAGGACTCGTGGGAGCGCGAGGGGGACGATGCGTCGTACTTCTATGCGTTCAGCCCGCGCGGCTACGCGTTTGGGATCAATGCGTTCCTGTACGCGCTGACGCACTGACGCTCGTAGTGTTCCAGTAGTCAGCCGAGGTCTCAGACTGAATTGGGGGAGAAGAACTTTCGCCTGTTGACCGCACGAATGGGCCCTTCACTGGGCTGCAGATGGCCAAGAATGCCGTCGATCGAGTTTCGGGACACTACGGGGTCGGTGAAAAAAATAGAGGTGTAAGAAAATGTGGAACAAGATCATCATTGTTGTGGTGCTCACATTGTTGTCGTCGAACAGCGTAATGGCGCAGTCTGCGTTTTTCGATCGCAAGCAATTGACGACGGATGCGGCCAGAAAAATCGTCGACACTTGTCTCGCCTTTGCGGCCGAGCGCAATGCCGTGGTCGGCGTGGCTGTCGTCGATATGTCCGGTGTTTTGATGGATTTCCACGTCATGCAGGCTGGTGGCGCAACAACTGCGGAAACCGCGATCCTCAAAGCGAAGACGGCGGCGCATTGGGGCCGTCCAACCACCGTACTTGAAGAAACGGTCATGAGCGGTGGTAATCAGGCCTCCGTTTGGATCAATGATTTTCCCAAGGGTGGCGGGATACCGATCGTGGTGGACGGTAAGGTTGCTGGTGCCGTCGGCGTTGGTGGGCCGCGATTCCAAGATGAATGCGCGCAAGCCGGTATCGACGCGGTTCTTAGCCAGTAATCGCGGGTGGGAATCGGTATCCGTGGTAGCTGGGAGTGGGGCTCGTCATCGCTCTACACTGCCAGCCCCCACGTCAACTTGACAATGCCCGTGAGGATCCAAGATGGCCAGCAATGAGGAAAGACCTGGCGTCACCCGAAGACGATTCATCAAGGACAGCGCCGCGCTCGGCGTTGGCGCAACCGCGGTGGCAGGGGTCACGACGAACGAGGCGGATGCTGCGGCCCAGGCCCCGAGTCAGTGGGATGACGCCGCCGATGTGGTCGTTGTTGGCGCGGGCGTGGCGGGGCTCTGCGCGGCCGTCATGGCCCGCGATCAGGGCGCGTCAGTCATCGTAATCGATCAGAACCACGATATCGGTGGCCATGGCATGGTAAGCGGCGGGCGAGTGCCCCTAGGGGGCGGCACGAGCCTGCAGAAGAAGTACGGCGTCACGGACTCCGCGGAGCAGGTGTATCTGGACCACACGGCTCCGGCAAATCTCGAATTCAGATACAGCGACCGGGATCTCGTCCGCGTCTGGGCGAACGAAAACGCGCCGACGATGGAGTTTCTCCTCGAGAACGGCGTCAGGTTCATGGACCAGACTCCGACGATCGTCAACGGTGGCACCGTACCGAGGCTGTTTCGCTCCGAGCCGTTTTCAGACGATCTGAACGAAACTATCAATAACCGTCCCGGCTCCGGCCTCGTGAGAGCGCTTGCCGCGAGCGCCAGATCCAAGGGTGCGAAGTTCCTCCTGAACCACACCTTGACGCGCATCGTCCGAGAAATTCCGTCAGCGGGCAGGGTCAACGGCGTCACCGCTACATTTCAGAACGAGCCGGTGAATATTCGGGCGATGAAGGGTGTCATCATCGCGACGGGCGGCCACTCGAGCAACGTGGAGTTCCGCCGGATGTTCGACCCGCGGCTGACGGAGGAATACCAGGTCGCTGGTGAACCCTGGACGAAGCAGACCGCTGACGGCGAAATCCTGGCCATGGCCATCGGGGCGACGCTGTGGGCGACCGGTAACCAGACGGCCGAACGCGGGGCCGCGATCGACAAGACACAGCACATCGGCTGCCGCTACGGCTATCGCAGTTTACAGTGGCTTCCTGGCGGCCCGATGTTCGCCCGCGCCGGAGCATCAGGACTTACCGTCAGCGACTTTCAGAACGTGATCCTGGTCAACCAGGTTGGTGCCCGTTTCTGGAACGAACTGGAGGACTCGTACGCGTTTCTCAACGCCTGCCTCAGCCGAAACGGAAACCCCGGAGCGGATGGCAGGACGGAGAATGGCGGCGGACCCATCTGGGCCATCTTCGACGCGGATGCCGTCGCGCGCGAAAATTGGGACCCGAGACCGCCGAACGTCGATCCGGATGGCTGGTTCTTCAGCGCCGATACGATCGCGGAGCTCGCCGCACGCATCGAGAACCCGTATCAGCGCCAGCCGATTTCTGCCCGCGCACTCGAGGGAACCGTCGCCAGGTACAACTCGTACGTGGACATGGGGAAGGATCCGGATTTCGCGCGGCCCACTCCCATGTTCAAGATCCAGACGCCGCCGTTCTTTGCCGCCTGGTCGACGCCCGTCATCCACGACACGCTGACCGGCCTCAAGGTCAACCAGAAGACCGAGGTGATCGATCTTCATGGCCAGGCCATCCCGGGCCTCTACTGCGCGGGCGAGTCCGCCGGGGGCTTTGGTTTGCACGGCCTTCCGCGCGTCACGGTCTTTGGCCGCATTGCGGGTCGCGAGGTCGCTCTTGCGGAAGCCTGAGCAGGACGAGCGCCACGATCTGACGCTGGCGGTCTGGGGTCACGCAGCGCCGCTGATCGTTGGAGATCAATCGGCAATCAAGGTCGGGGTGAAATGCTCGCTGGGTTGCGACCTCGCTGGCACCGAGATCGAGCTTCGCGGCGACACTGGAGGCAGCGTTGAGAGGCGACCGCTCGGAGCCACGCCGTGGCCTGGCACGACCGCGCTTTACTGGACCACGCTGAATTTCACCGTGCCCTCGATCGACGGGTCCCACGTCTGGACGGTCGCCGCGCCGGCGGTCGGCGCGTCGGCGCGCCACGAAGCCTCGTCTCCGTTCTCTTTCATCGCGTCCAAGCCGCCGGAGCACCGCGTCACGTTGAAGATCGCGAGGAAGGATGCGGGGACCGCCATCGACGCGGTCGAGGTTCGCGCAGGCGTCTTCAGGGCGGCCACCGATTCGGCGGGATTGGCGAAACTGGATCTGCCCTCCGGGACGTACGACCTGAACGCCTGGAAGAGCGGGTATGAGCTCGCTTCAACAACGGTGGAAGTGGCCGGCGACATGCAGGTCGCTCTTGCGCTGGTGCCAGCCGCTGTCGTGGAAGAAGAGTACTGGAAGTAGACATTGAGGTCGGACCGTTGACCTGCGGATTCTACTTGACAGCTGGGATTCAGAGGCGTAATCAATAGCCGAACGTGGCCCGGATATCATCACGGAAAGTATCTTGAAGGTTACGCCGAGTTTTCGGAGGAATGTATGAAGGCGTCGGTTGCCGCCCTACTCGTCGCAGGTATCCTGTTGTCTAGCGTGGGGTGTGACCTGGTTCCATCGTTAACGACGCCGGCACAGTCAGGATTCGACCAGTGTAATACTTCGGTCAGCGGGTTCTACTATTGCAACAGCTTTAGTGTTCCGCAGACTCTAGCTGACGGGGTGCCCGGAACGTGCTGCGCGACCGTGAGGCCCGCCAGCGTGGGCTACTTGGCGGCGTTCGGCTCGAATCGTCAGCCGGCCGGGTGTTTTGCTACGCTTTCAGACGCCCGCCAGGTCGCTCCGAACGCTGTGGCAATCGTCCGATGCACCCGCTGACTTTCGCTCCGAGGCGAGCCTATATCTGCTCGGGCTTCAGGGTCGTTCCCTGCTGAGGTACCTAAAGTGGGCGGACGTTTCAGTTCGGGTTCCTGTCGCGTGACGGGTGCGCGACAGTCGATTTCCTAGAGTTCTGCCTCGATCAAAGCCTTGAACTGAGCGAACGGGTAAGCACCAGTCAGCGGGTGTCCGTTGATGAAGAAACTCGGCGTACCGTTTACGCCATACTCGAGCCGGTAGCGGTGTCCGCATCGACTTTGGATGCATATTTCTCCGAATCCAAGCAACCATTGAATCTCGCGAGGTCCAACCCAATCTCTCCTGCCCCTTGCGCTTCGTATCCCGCGCCCGATGCACCTCCCCCATCCCGCCCACGCCGATCTGGGCGGTGATCTCATACGGGCCGAGGCGGGTGCCAGCAGTCAGCGCCATCGGAGTTGCGACTGATTATAGGAGAAACGGCGGCGCGGACCGGGAGGCTCGTGCGAGAGGTAGGGGAGTTACCTTTTTGGTGCCGGTACAGGGATTTGGACCCTTGACGAACAAGCTGCTGCGCGGGAACCGTAAGGGCGTGCTTTTGCTTATCTATTGACGCTTATACAAGCCCGGGCGCGGGCTGGCCCGTCCGGCCCTCACCGGTTCTCAATCTCTTGCCTTTGTTGGGGGTCCATGTTCTGCATGTAGATGGGCTCCTCGTTCGCCGTACAGAGGTATTCGGTCCAGAGGTCGTTGGGATCTTGCGCCAGCGTCCAAGTACGAGGCACGTGAATGTAAGGCTTCGCCAGCACCACCGGGTCCTCAATCAAGAGATCGTAAACGAGGTAATTCTCCGACGTTCGGGTGAAGCGCTCGACGACGTGCTGCTCCTCACTCGGATACCATCTCGCGAAATTCATCACCCTCCGATCAACGGCGATCGTATCGACGACCAGCGTATCTCCCTCCCAATGGCCGACCGACTCGCCAACGAACGCCGGGTCCGGATCTTCGGAATGCGGGCGCCCATCGGTGGGTATATAACGAATCGTTTGCGGGAATTCAGTCAGAATCCAGATTCTTCCCGGCAGTTGAATCAACTCCATGGGGCCGTGTTGATCGGTTTGCATTGTTATCGAGAGTGGAGTGCCACCGAGATGACAACTTCCATAAGGGGACCGTGGCAACCTGTAATTGTCCTCCCCCTCAGGCGTTAAGACCTCCGGCTCCTGGGGCGTCACCGCGGCATCGAATTGCCTATATATACTTTCGACGACCTGGTAACCACCCTGGAGCATTCTTCCAGCTTTGTTTGGATAGTAACGTCCAGTCAGGTCCGGATGCCCGTCCGCCGTGCGGGGCGTCGCTCCCCCGGGAGGCAATAGGCGTATCTGATCAAAGTTTCCGGCTACCCTTGAGGTGTCGTAACTCACCGCAGGTTCTTGGGCAAAAACGGGCATGAAAACTATGTACACACCCGCCAGTACGACTCCAGCACTCCCGGCGCAGGAGCACAGCCGCCGCTTCATGTCGCTCATTTCCAATTCCTCCCCTGTGTTTCAGGCTCGCCGACTAGGCTCACACCGTTCCAGTTCCCCAAACCGGACGCCCAGGCCGAATCCGGGCCGTCGTGCTCAAACTGCCCAATGATCGTGCCGAGACGGGTCGACTGAATAATGGGACACTACGGGGTCACGTCATGTCTGCCTTCCGATATCGGGGCAGTCTAGCAAAACGGATGGATCGGAAGGCAAGGAGATCGCGACGTTCTGAAACGATCTCCACCTGATTTCAGGAGCTATCCCCAGGAGCTATCAAATGACACGTATATGGGGAACGAGAGTGAGTTGCCGGAAGCGATGGCGGGGCAGGGGTGCCATCGGGAGCTTCCTGCTCTGGATGGTAATGTCTGGCCAGCCGATTGTGGCCGCACAAAGCGTAGAGCAGTTTGATAAGGTCTTTACGTTTATTGGGGGTTGGGATCCAAGGATCCGAAACCCCGATGGCGAGGAGCGTGGCAACTGCGGCTGTACCGCCACGGATTTCTTGGACAGCCGGGTGAGTGTATTCACGCGGCCGTGGTGAGCGCAACCGCGCGACGGACGACGGCGGGTGCGCGGAAGCCGAGTCGCTCGATCAACCACTGCTGGTTATAGGTCTCCTTGAAGGTGCGCAGCGCCTGCTGCAAGTCCTCGACATCCGTAAAGTGGCGCACCCACAGCAGCTGTTCCTTGAGGGTGCGGAAGAACCGTTCGATGCAGCCGTTCCCCTCGGGCTGGCGGACGAAGGCCGGTGATGACACGATGCCGAGGAACCGGAGCTCGGCGTGAAAGTCGTTGCTCATGTACTGACTGCCGTGGTCGTGGCGCATCGTGAGCCCGCTCGCCACGCCGGCGGCCATCGTCCCGAAGTGATCTCGGACGCCCTGGCGCACCGGCTCCAACGCCTCGAAGCGCGTGCCGTACTTCGCCGCGTGTAGTCCCACACATTCGGCCGTGCAGTGATCGATCGCCCCGACGATCGTGACGTGGCCGTCCGCCAGCGTCACGGTGGCCGTCGCATCGGTGCCCCACATCACGTTGGGACTGGCGGTGACGATGGTGCCGTCGTGGGGACGGGCGGCGACCGGCGTGGGCAGCCGCGCAGGGCCGAGCAAGTCGGCAGCGCGCATCACGACCAACGTCCGACGTTTCGACGTGCGCAGCCCCTGCACCCGCAAGCGCGCCCAGATCTTGCGGTGCCCTTCGCCGTGGAACGGACTCGCGGCGATCACGGCCCGGACCGCGGCCGTCAGCTCCGCATCCGACTGGGGCGGCTTGGGTCCGCGCTTGGCCACCGGCGTCGGCCGGGCGCGCCGGGTCCGTTGCGCGTAGACCGTCGAGCGCGGCACCTGCCACACGCGCGTGACGCGGGCGATGCCGTACGGCCGGTGGGTGGAGGGCGAAGTCTCGTGACGCATCGCTTCGACCTCCACCAGCCCAAAGGGCGGCCGGCCTCCAGGTGTCGAATCTTCTCGGCCAGCAACGCCTTGTCGGTGGCGAGATCCGCCACGACGCGCTTGAGCCGCCGCGTGTCCGCGCCCTCGACGGCGACCTCGCGATGCTTGAGGCGGGCCTCACCGCCGGCCACGAAGTCGTCACGCCACTGCGAGAGCTTCGCCGCCGTCACGCCATGGCGACGACTGAGGCTCTCGAGTGATTCCCCCTTGAGGACCTCGATGACCACGGAGACTTTTCGTCGCGCGGACCACCGCCCCGTGCCGACGAGCGCTCACGAGGCTGAGGCCTCTGCGGTCGCCCTCCGGGCTCCCTCCGAGGCCTCAGCCTCGTGCTGTTTTCCCTTGGACATAACTCATTCTCCTTCTCGCAGAAGACTGTCCAAAGAAATCGTGGGGCGCGGGAGTGGCAACTGCGGCGGCCGTCTGGGTGACTACGGTGAGAAGCTGTTGAATTGCTCGCTTCCGGTCGACCAACTCCCCTTGAACGCACGGGCCGAGGCCTGGCTGACGTTTGCGGATCACGTAATGTCTCCGATGCTGGCCGAATGCGCGATTCCGACGGTTCCGAATATATTCGGCGGTCCGTTCTATATATGGGCGTTTCCGGACCATCTGACATTCCAGCACAACGAGGGAGCGGTGGGTTTGATTACCCGGCATATGGATGGACGGACGCGCGCATCCGGAGGCCCGATCGTTGTTTCAGAACGGGCATTCGATAGGTTGGTGGGACGGAAACGACCTGATGGTCGAAACCACTAACTTCACTTTCGATCCCGATGGCATCGACGATCACCTTCATATGGCTTCATCGGTGCGGAAGAAAGTGACCGAGCGCTATCAGATCGTAGAGGAAGACGTATTGAGGCTCATCATCACCCTGGAAGACCCCACGTTCCTGACGCGGCCGTTCAAGTACGCCTTCTCCCTGTACAGAAGTCCGGGGGGCATTGAGCCCGATTGGACAAACTGCGATCCGGAGGCTACTAGAAATGAGGTGATTTTCGCCTATCCGGGTGTCAAGTATCCGGAAGATTGACGCCGACGACCAACTTCAATCGATCAGGAGAGGGCCATGGGGGATGTCCCGTGCGCTGTTGAAACTCGGCGGCGGCTCGGTTGAGATTCTACGCGACGTTCGCCACTGAGCCCCCGATGCCGAGACGTTGATCACGCGCCCGCAGGGCCGTCACCAGGCGGGGCATGTCAGCGCATCCCTTGACGCGCCTGAAACCCTTGACGGCTTCGAGGACACCGGCCGCCACCCACCGCAGCATCATCTGTCCGCCACGCCACCGTTTCACGTTCCGCGTCACGTGGCGGGTGCGGCTCAGCAGACTCTCGGCGGCATTCGTGGTCGCGAGCGATCGCTGGAGTCGCGCCGAGAGGTGCAGCGTGAGGACCGTCAGGGTCTCGTCGAGTCCTTCGCGCACGCTGCCGGCGGCGCTGGGATAGACCTCGTCCAGGCGCGTGGCGAGAGTGGTGAGCAGCCGCGTCGCCGTCTTCACGTCGGTCGCCAGATAGGCGCGTCGCACGATCGCCTGCACCCACGGTCGCTGCCGCTCCGGTAGGTGGTCCAGGATGTTGCGGAGCTTGTGGACCTGGCACCGCTGGATGAGCGCGGCCGCGCCGAAGACCGCCCGCGTGGCTTTGTGCAGGGCCGGCGCGCCATCGAGGATCACGAGCAGGCTGCGGTCGGTGCGCAGGCCCCGGCTCTGCAGATTCGCCAGCAAGCTCTGACACACGGCGGTGTTCTCGGTGGCGTCCTCCCACAGGCCGAGCGCGTGTTTCTGCCCGTCTGCGGCGATCCCAAGGGCCACCACGAGGCAGTGCTCGCCGATATGCACGCCGTCGATGAGCAGCGCCACGAGGTCGAGACCGTCCAGCGGCGCGGATTGCCACGCCCGGAGCTGGGCCGTGGTCTTCGCCACGAATCGCCGGCTGACGCTGCTCTTGCTCGTGCCGCGACTTACGACCCCCGCCGGCACCGACTCAAGACTTCGCGCATAGTGACGGGTCGCCACGCCCACCAGCATCTGCTCAACGACGCGGCGATTCAGGGGATCGGCCTGGGCCACCGCCTGGAAGGTCGGCAGCGGGACTTCGCGGCCCTCGGCCCGCACGCGGGGCCGCTGCATGGCGACCTTCCGGCCCCCGAGGACGACCTCGCTGGGCACGGTGCCCGCCCGCGAGGCGTGGCGGTCAGCATGATGAGCGTACCGCGGGCCGCACAACGCCGTGCGGTCCTCCTCGAGCAGCGCATCGAGTACCTGGAGACCTGACTGCACCATCAACGCGAAGAGCGCGGCCTTCGTGTCCTCCAGGACGTCCACGAGCGGGAGGGATCGGACGGTGGGAGATTCAACAACGCGAGACGGGCCGGCTGTGCGAGACTTCTTCATGGCGGCTCCTTTGCTGTGAGGCGTGTTGCCTCGGTTTGGTCACCACTCGTCTATCACGAGCAGTGACGGAGCCGCCGCTTCAATTTTCAACAGTCAGTGGGACATCCCCGGGCCATGGGAGATCATCTGTTGCCGGCATTGTGCGGCGTGCTGCTTTGTGCGACGGGAATTGTGACCGACGCGAACGGACAGGCTGTTGACGTCGAACCGCATCTGGCGGCAGCTAGGGCTGCTGTTCGGCCCGCTGTCGAAAACTCCCTGCAGCCGTTTCACGTTTTCGATGGCTTGTACGACCAGATGTGCGCGGAACCCACGCTGCCGGATCAGATGCGACAGCAGGACCGAACCGCCGCTCGGGAGCGCGACGACTGGTATATACCGCCCGTGGACGTGTTCGACAATCTGTATTTCATTGGCACGCAGACCGCGGGAGTCTATGCGGTCAACACATCGGAAGGGATTGTCCTTATCGACACGGGTTTTCACTACAACAGCGAAGATATGGTTCTGGGTCTGCTCAAGTTTGCCGTCGATCCCGAGAACATCCGGTACATCGTCGTTTCGCACGCCCATGACGATCGCTACTTCGGGGCGAGCGTTCTCCAGAAAGCCTATCCCTCAGCCCGCGTCGTGATGTCGGAAGCGGATTGGGATGTCGTGGCGCAGGACAACAATCCCACCGAACTCAAGCCCGTCAAGGACATGGTGGTGGCCGACGGCGAGAAGTTGACACTGGGTGAGGTGACGATCACGTTCTATATCACTCCGGGGCATACACCGGGGACGCTCTCGATGATTATCGAGCCGCTCTGGAATAAGCTCACGGTCACTTCGGACGACGATCGGCACGTGGCCGCTTTCTGGGGCGGTACCGACATCACGATCGGCCGCCAGGGTGTGCAGTATTTTCCCGATGGCGTGACGATGATGAACAACTGGGTGCGGTCGGCCCGGCGTTTCAGGGATATCGCCGCCGCTGCTGGCGTCGACACCATCCTGACTCAAACATTAAGACACGGCAATATCCGGGAAAAGATGCGTGCCTGGAGATTGATGAACCCGGATTCGTCCGGTGAAACGGCCGAATTCCTTCGCCTGGAAGGCGAACCGCATGCATTCGTCAACAGAGACGCCGTCAACCGTTACTTCACAGTCCTGTTGGAATGCTATGAAGCCCAACTGGCCTGGAGAAATTAGGTTGGGATTAGTTCTGCGATCACGTTGATCTGCGGAGGAGTCATGAGCCCACGTTTCGTCTCGCGCCGGCCCGCCTGGCTGGTTCGCATCGCGATGGCAGCCGCGCTCCTGGTGCCCGCCCTGACCGTCGCCGCGCAGTCCCGCGCGGAGCCGCCCCGCGCGGGGACGCCGCCGCCGCCGAACTGGGAACGGCAGTGGAACGGCGTTTACGGCAACCAGGATTCCCGTGGCAGCAACGCGCCGCCCGGGTTCACGGTGCTGAATCCGCGCGCCGACATGGACGATCTGGTGATCCCGCTGCTCACCCCGTGGGCCTACGCCCGATACGAGGCCACCGAGCTCGACGTGGAGGATCCCGGGCTGGTCTGCAGGCCGACTGGCCTGCAGGCGGCGCACGCTCAGCGCGGCTTCACGCTGGTCGCCTCACCCGGGAGGCTCACGCTCATTGGCGACGGCGTGGACACGGCCGCCATCCGCAGGATCTACCTCGATCGCGGGCACCTAAAGAACCCGCCGCTCAATTACTGGGGAGACTCGGTCGCCCACTGGGAGGGCGACACCATGGTCATCGATACCATCGGATTCACTGACAAGACCCTGCTGACCCTGGGCGGCGCCCGCCACAGCACCGACATGCACGTCGTCGAACGCTGGCGCTTCGTGGCCAACGGCGAGTATCTAGAGAAGCACTGGACCCTCGACGATCCGAAGGCGCTCAAGGCGCCGTACAGCTTCACGCGATATCACAAGAAGCTCCCCGCGGACGAGAGACTGGGCGAGAGACCGTGCCTGGACACGCCCGACAACAGGCGCGCCTGGGTGCAGCTGCGCAACGATGGCGTACGCGCGCGCGCCGAGGCGCGGGCCGCCGCGGCGAAGGCTTTGGCCGAGGCCAAGGCGCTGGCCGAGAGGCCCCAATGATGAAGACCGCCACGAGATGCGTCGGCCTCCCGCGGCGCAGGCACCTGGCGGGGGCGGGGTTCCTCATGGCCGCGCTGCTCGCCCCGCCGGACGCGGTCGCGCAGTCCGGTCGGGCGGTACCGGACTTCACCGGGGTGTACGATCTCGTGCCCGGCGGCACCGCCATTCCCGGCGGACTGCGGAACGACGGAAGCCCGGAAGCGCTCGAGCTGCTTCCGGCCGCGGCGGCCGTGGCGACATCCCGGGATCTCAGCCTGGACGCGGCGAAGGACTGCAACGTCATCGGGCCCTTCCGGATGCTGGCGCACGAAGGCAACCGGATCGACATCCTGCCGTCGCTGAACACCGGCAGGGTGATCATGCTGTTCGAGGATCACATGCTGGGCCACTGGCGGGAGATTCTCCTGGATCGGACGCACGATTCCACGCTGGAGCCGTCGTGGATGGGCGACTCGGTCGGGCGCTTCGAGGGCGACACCCTCGTCGTGGAAACCGTCACCTTCAACGACTACGTTTGGCTGAACTCGCTGGGCGCCCCTCACAGCGACGCGCTGAGACTGACGGAGCGCTACCGCCTCGTGGGCGGCGGCGAGTACCTTGAGCTGCGGATGACCGCGGAAGACCCCGGCGTGCTGAGACAGCCCTATACCTATACGCGGTACTACAGCCGGTCGCAGCGCGAGATGCAGGAATACGTCTGCATGGATGGCCTGATCGACGAAGCGATCCCCGCGATCCCGTAGCCAGCGGAACGTCAACACCGTTTTCGTGAAGGAGTATCGGGCCATGAAGAAGACCGGGCGAGCAGCGGTGGCGTGTTTGGCCATTCTGCTGTCGAGCGCGACCATCGCGTCGGGCCATCACTCGCAGGCGATTTACGATCTGGACAGCCAGATCACCCTGGAAGGCCGGATCGTCCAGGTGAACTGGGGCAGTCCGCACTCGCTGTTCTTCCTCGAGGGCAAGAAGGTCGGCGAGCCGGATTCCGAGATCAAGCGGTGGGCGATGGAAGGCCCCAGCCCGGTGGGTCTGACCCGTACGGGGTGGACCCAGGATCTGCTGAAGGTGGGAGATCGGATCACCGCCAGCGGGAACGGCAGCCGCACCGGCAGGCCGCTGATGCTGTTGAAGGAAGTCGCCACGCCCGACGGCAAGGTCTGGCAGACAGGCGTCCAGGGCAACTTCAACCGCCGGCTGGCCGAAGTTCCCTAGCAGCCTGTGGTTAAAGGGCCGAAAGGGATCGACACGACTGATCCCGCGTACTACACTCCCGCATGGCCATGAGTCGACGTAAGGACCGGGCACGGACACCCGGATTGTGGATCGCGACGAACGCGTTGCCGGTTACGGGCGGGCATCCGTTCTATCAGCGGCTAAATCAGGTCCTGGACACGCACGCGTTCGACGCGTGCGTCGAGGCGCAGTGCGCCCCGTTCTACGCCGCGACGGTCGGCCGTCCCAGTCTGCTGCCGGGGACCTATTTCCGGCTGCTCTTGATCGGGTACTTCGAGGGCATCGATTCGGAGCGTGGGATCGCCTGGCGGACTGCCGACTCGCTGGCGCTGCGCGGCTTTCTCGGGTTGGGCCTCGATGAGGCGACACCCGAGCACTCGACGATCTCCCGGACGCGGCGGCTGATCGACCTCGAGACGCACCGGGCGGTCTTCACGTGGATCCTGCAGGTGCTGGCGACGGCCGATCGCGTGAAGGGCAAGACGATCGGGATCGATGCCACGACCCTCGAAGCCAATGCCGCCTTGCGGAGCATCGTGCGCCGCGACTCCGGCGAGACGTATCAGGAGTTCTTGACGCGGCTCGCACAGGCCTCGGGCATCGAGACGCCGACACGGGCGGACTTAGCGCGCCTTGATCGCAAGCGCCCGAAGAAGGGCTGCAATACCGACTGGCGGCATCCACACGACCCTGATGCGCGGATCACGAAAATGAAGGACGGGCGTACGCATCTGGCCCACAAGGCTGAGCACGCCGTCGACCTGGAGACTGGGGCGATCGTGGGCGTGACGGTGCAGGGCGCCGATCAGGGCGATACGACGACGATCGCGGAGACGGTCACCACGACGGCCGAAGAGCTCGAAGCCGTGGCGGTGGCGACCGACGGGCACACGGCGATCATCGACGAAGTCGTGGCCGACAAGGGATACCACAGTAATCAGACGCTGGTGGATCTCGCGACACTCGACCTGCGGACCTATATCGCGGAGCCCGATCGCGGCCGGCGCAACTGGACGCACCAGGCGGCGGCGCGCGACGCGGTGTACGCGAATCGTCGACGCATCCGGGGCGTGCGTGGGTTGGCCTTGTCGCGTCGACGGAGTGAGTATCTCGAACGACCGAATGCGCATCTCTCTGAAACCGGTGGGATGCGGCGCACGCATCTGCGAGGGCACACCAACATCCTGAAACGTTTACTCGTCCATATCGGCGGCTTCAATCTGGGCCTCTTGATGCGGTCGCTCGTCGGCGTCGGCACGCCGCGGAGCCTGCAGGGCCACCTGGCGACGATTGTGGCGCTCGTCATCGCGCTGTGGACGCGCGTGGAGCGCCGCTGGCGCGACCACCACACGCCATCCGACGATCAGGCGTCCGTTTTTACGCCGAATCATCGTTTCGAGCTGCTACCTGTTGGCGCGTCAGAAGGCGACCTTTAACCACGGGCTGCTAGGCTCCCAGCTCGCGCGCGGAGGGAGCGGAGGGTCGACTACTCCCTCCCTGCGGCCTGCAATCCGTATGCTTCTGTTATGTTGGCATTTCGCTGGGGATCGTAATTCGGCATGTGAGTGTAGTCGGTCAGCGCGTCACTGGCGAGCAAGGCCTCCAGTGACGTACCTGCGGCGAAGGCCTCCGAGACAACCACTTGGAGATCCTCGAAATACTGGCGATATTCGCCGAAATCCGCCTTGGTCCCCACGCCGCTGTGACCTGGAAGGACGGTGTCGAAGTCGAGCGCCTCCACCGCACGCAGGGCGGAAATCCACTCCGCGAGCGTACCCGTCCCAGGAAACCCAAAGGCAAGTCGATTCACGTTGACGAAATCGACACCGTAGATCGCCCGCTCTTCCGGAAACAGCAGTACGGTGGAATCAGGAGAGTGACTCGGACCGGGATGGATCAACTCCACCGTCTTGCCACCCAGCCTAACGGTGCTGCGCGTCGAGTAAGTCACTGCGGGCGGCACGACATCGACCATGATCTCACCGCCGGACAAGACCTCGTCTCCATTGCTGTCGAGAGTCTCTTCCAATGAGACATGAGCCTGAAGGGGGGATTGTTTCCAACGACACATGAGCCTGAAGGGGAGCTGGGTCGTGGATCATCGGAGGATGATCGTGACGCTCCACACCGACCGGCTACGGACCTTGCAGCACGTTCGGGAGTTCCTTGAGGGCAACCAGGAGGTCGACCTGGTCGTGGCGACTCGAGCTGCGGCCTATGGGTTCATCGAGCAGACCCTGGGCCGGTTCGACTATGTCCACCAAGGGAAGGCTGAGAAGGGTCTGCTCCGATGTTTTCTGGCCAAGGTGACCGGGCTGTCGCGCGCCCAACTCACCCGGTTGTTGGCCCAGCATCGGGTCACCGGGAGCATCGCCGACCGCCGCGGGGCGCCCCGACGGGGGGTGTCAGAAATTTTGTGTGTGAGCTATTGCCGTTAGTTAGTCCCCCAGCCTGAATCGATCGCCGAACTGAATCGCGAATTGTACCCTGGCCGCCGCCCAGGCGACCGGGGGATTCTTCCACTTCGCCGTGAGATGGCGCAAGGCCAGCCAGATGAGTTTCGTGGCGGCCTCGTCGCTCGGGAAATGCCCTTTGTTCCGGATGCTCTTGCGCACGCCGCTGTGCAGGCTCTCGATCGCGTTCGTCGTGTACACGATCTTCCGCACGGCCGCGGGGAAAGCGAAGAACGGAATGATCCGGTCCCAGTGGCGCTGCCAGCTCTGGACCACGGTCGGGAAACGCCGTCCCCACTCGCCGCCTTCGAATGCGCCCAGCGCCTGTTCGGCCGTCGCGGCATCGTCGGCCTGGTAGACCGGCTTCAGAGCCTGAACCAAGGGCTTGCGGTCCTTCCAGGCCGCCAGGCGGATCGAATTCCGGATCAGGTGCACGATGCAGGTCTGCACGATCGTGTCCGGGAACACGGCGGTGATCGCGTCGGGAAATCCCTGCAGCCCATCAACGACGGCGAGCAGAATATCCTGCACTCCGCGGGCCTTGAGGTCGTTCATCACGCGCAGCCAGAACTTGGCGCCTTCGGTCTGCTCGATCCACAGGCCGAGGATGTCCTTGTGCCCGGAACACCGCACGCCGATGGCCAGGTATACGGCCTTGTTGCGTACCAGGCCCTCGTCACGGATCTTGACCCGCAGCGCATCGAAGTACACGATCGCGTAGGTCGACTCCAGCGGCCGCGCCTGCCACGCTCGAACTTCGTCGATGACCGAATCCGTCACCACCGAAACGAGGTCCGGCGAAATCGCGATGCCGTAGAGCTCGCCGACATGCGCCTGGATGTCGCGCGTGCTCATCCCCCGGGCATACAACGCGACGATCTTGTCGTCGAACCCCGGAAATCTTCGTTGATACTTCCGGATCAGGGCGGGATCGAAGCGGCCGTGTCGGTCTCGGGGAATCGACAGCACCAGCTCGCCGTCGTCGCTGAGTACCGTCTTCCGGCTCGAGCCGTTTCGATGGTTGCCGCCGTCCTGCTCGGTCTCCCCACCGAGATGCACGTCCATCTCGGCGTTCAGCATCCGTTCGGCCAACGCCCTCTTCAGATCCCCTACCAGTCCGTCGGAGCGCAACACCGTCGCGGCGTCTTGCCCCTCCAGTAGTTCATCCAGCAGCTCGGCGCTAAACCTGGTCTCTTGCTTCTCCTTCGCCATACTCGCTCCTTCCCCTTTCGGGAGTCAGCATGGCTCACAAACACAAAATTACTGACAGGCTCCCCCGACGGCCGTTCCCCCGCCGCTACACGAGCATCGACATCGGGCTTCTCGCCGAGCTCGACCGGCTCCACGGCACCTTGTCCGGGCCGGCCACGCGCAAGCTCTGTGCGCGCGCCTACCATCGCTTTGGCGACCGCCGGTTCGAACGCCTGGCCGGCATCTCCACCGGCCACCTCTACAACCTGCGGCACTCGACCACGTATCAACGGCGCCGCGGAACCACCTCCACCCGGACGCGCCCAGTCCAGGTCGCCATTGGCGAGCGCCGTCGGCCGACGCCGTTCGGGCGCCCCGGCTATGTCCGGGTCGATTCCGTCCACCAAGCCGATCTGGATGACCTGAAAGGCCTGTACCACGTGAACTTGGTGGACGAGGTCACCCAGTTCCAGTTCATCGGCTCGGTCGAGCACCTCCATGCCGCGTGCCTGGCGCCGGTCCTCAGCGCCCTGCTCCGAGCCTTCCCCTTCACCCTCCACGGCTTTCACTCCGACAACGGCTCGGAATACGTCAACCGCACCGTCGCCGCGCTGCTCGAAGCCCTCCACATCGACGAGTTCACCAAGTCCCGAGCCCGACACACCAACGACAACGCCCTCGTCGAGAGCAAGAACGGCTCGGTCGTCCGCAAGCACCTCGGCTACGGCCACATCCCCAGCCGCCACGCCCAACGCGTCAACGACTTCACCCAGAACGTCCTCTCGCCCTATCTCAACTTCCACCGGCCCTGCTTCTTCCCCTCCGAGACCGTCGACGCCAAGGGCCGCCGCCGCAAGCGCTACCGCGACGCCGACATCATGACGCCCTATGAGAAGCTCAAGTCGCTCCCCGAGGCCGCCGTCTACCTCACCCCGGGGACCACCTTCCAATAGCTCGACGCCGTCGCCTTCGCCCTGAGCGACAATGATGCCGCGCGCGCCCTGCACGAGGCACGCGCACGGCTATTCCGGTCTATTGACCCGGCTGCCTGACATGTCCGGCTCATCGATCCGCTTCAGGCTCATTTCTGGATTGGAAAGGACTGTTCTGCAGTTTCGCCAGGATCTCCAAACCAAGCTTCGTGATGGCGTGCGTCGGGCCATCGAGACCGTCCTCGAGGAAGAGCTCCTCGCGGCCTTGGGGGCCGCCGCGCATGAGCGTCTATCGGGGCGGCGCGGGTATCGTCACGGCACGATCGAGCGGACGGTGACCACTCGCGACGGGACGCGGGCCATGACGGTGCCGCGGGCTCGCCTGCGCGACCAGGATGGGCCGCCGACCGAGTTTCGGAGCACCGTCTTGCCGCGCTATGCGCGACGAACCCGAGAGGTGGATGAGGCGCTGCTGGGCTGCTATTTTGGCGGCGTCAATAGCCGCCGCATCCGCCGGGCTCTCCGGCCGCTGTTGGGCGAGGCGCCCCTGTCGAAGAGCGCCGTGTCGCGCGTGGTGACGCGGGTGAAGGATCAGTTCGCGGTGTGGCAGCAGCGGCCCTTGACCGACGAACGGTACGGGGGCGTGTTTCTGGACGGGTTGCATCTGCGCGTACGGCTCGCCGGCCGCGTGGTGATGGTCCCGGTGTTGGCGGCGCTCGGCGTCACCGACACTGGCCAGAAGCGGCTACTCGCCATGCAGTTGGCTGCGTCCGAGGCGGCGGCCTCGTGGGGTGGTCTGCTCGCCAAGCTGCAGCAGCGCGGACTGCCGGCGCCGTTGCTGGTCGTCACCGATGGCCATGCGGGACTGAAGAAGGCGCTGGAGACGTGGCCGACCGCCCGCGTGCAGCGATGTACCGCCCACAAGGCGACGCAATCTCGCCGACGCCTGTCCCGTGCATGCGCGACCCGAGCTGCGCCGAGACTACCATCGCCTCCTTTAGGCGACGGACGGCCTGGCCGCCCGCGCGGCCTACGACGCCTTCCTGAAGAAGTGGACCCCGTTGTGCCCACCGGTCGCGCGGTCGCTGGAAGAAGCGGGCCTCGAGCTGCTCACGTTCTACACCTTCCCGAAGGCGATGTGGAAGTCGGTGCGCACGACCAACGCGTTAGAGAATCTCAATCGTGCATTTCGCCGACGAACGAAGACCCAGGCGTCCTTCAGCACGGAAGCCGCCGCGCTCACCGTGCTGTTCGGCCTCGTCGCCGTGGGCCAGATCGTCTTCCGTAAGATCGATGGCCATCAGGACCTCGCGGCCTTCCTGAGGCAGGAGCAGTGGTATCAGGCCGCGTAACGCGGTAGAGTCGTCAACCAGTCGGCAGGAGCCTTCCGCCACGACGCTTTTCTACAAGACTCGGGACACATCCCTCCTTGTAGAACGCCTGCCACTTTTCGCGGGTTTCCCGGAGTTCGCCCAACAGCGGTAGGTAAATGTGCGTTTGCCGATGGTAGGCGCGGCCGAGGTCGAACATACACCGGAAAAAGGCAATGACGGCCAAGCCTAGGAGGATCCCAAAAACCCACATCAGTAAGCCGTCCTGGTACGAGAAAGATCTTGCCATGGCGGTCATCGCGCCACCAAGAACGGTCAGGACGCCGACCGGCAGCGTGAGGGCGGCTGTGAGCTGCTCTCGCCGCTGCAGCTCGTAGTCATAGCGGTCCTTCAGGAAATCAAAGTCGAACTTCATCTGAGTCGAGGTGGCTCATGTCAATTTGGGCGATGAAGACGGGGCGCGTCACCGCCCCACGATACAGGAGCAGGGGATGTCCCGATAGCTGTTGAAATTTGAGAGCGGCGGCTCCTCACTGCTCGTGATACACGAGTGGTGACCAAACCCGGGCGCAAGCCCGCCAATAAGGAGCCGCCATGAAGCGAGAGTCTCGCACAGTCGATCAATCCCACCAAGGTGATTCCCAGCCCCAGCGCCAGCTGCCGCTCGTCGATCTGCTCGTCGATACGCGAGCGGAGCTGTTGGAGCTCGCCGTCTCCTCCGGCCTGCAGGTGCTCACGACGATGCTCGAGGAAGACCGAACGGCGATCTGCGGTCCGCGGTACGAGCATCAGCGGTCGCCGTCTACGAGACCGCAAAGGCGCGGGGTGCGACAGTCGTCATCCCACCGGCCAGGACGGCGAACGTCTCTGGCCACGGCCCGCGGTCGCCCGCGCGGGATCGGACGATCACGTTGGTGGAGACGCTCGGCCGGCGCCGCTGGAAGAAGGCGTCAGGGTACCATCGTCAGGGCCGGGTGGAGAATGCGTTCTTCCGATACAAATCCATCATCGGAGATGGCCTTCGCGCCCGGAACCCAGCCGGGCAGGGGAGTGAGGTAGTCCTCGGCTGCGAAATCCTCAATCGGATGACCGCCCTCGGCCGACCAGTGTCGTATCGCATCGGCGGGTGAGAATCCTGTCGGTTGGCATCGTGCGGGCCAGTGAGGATTCGTGCAACAACGCCGTGATCAATCGCCGCGTCGCGATATTCCTTCGCCTTACCTCGGATGGCGTCTGCGACGGGGCCGAGCTGGGCCGGTCCGGAGAACATCCGGTCATCCAACATCCTCTCCACGTCTGCCACGTCCATGGTCACGAGGAACTTGAAGACCCTTGGAATCCCGCTCGCCCGGGACTTCGACCTCGGTTCCTCGATCCCGTACGCCTCGCAGAAGTTCCGAATGTCGTCCAGGGTGGACAGGAACACCCGTTTTTCGGAACTCCTCGGCCGCGCGCCTGAGCACCGCCCCCCGCTCCGCCGGCACTTCCAGCGACTGGGAGCCGTCTGCCTTCGAGACGCGGGCGGAGTCGATCGGCATGCGTCGTAAACGGTCGTTTGCGACAGGTGGGCGAGAGCCGAGGCGGTGCAGGTGCCTACCAGAAAGGCGAAAAAACGTTTCGACCCGGCATTAAGGGTCTGGGTGGTGGGAACGGCATCTCACCAACTGTTTTTATTATGTTTTTTCACAAAAGCGATTACTGGGATAGCCACAGACGCACCAGAAACAGCCTCGCCCACGGTATCGCCTAGCTTCCCCCCGCGCTGGGGAACACGCACGGGCTGCCGTATTGCTCGATCAGAACGTATACCGCATAGCCAAGCTGACGCCCACGAACGAGAGCGCGCCGTCTGTACGGATGCGGAATGTCACCGGCTCGCTGCCGTCGAGACGTAGTTCCGACGCGTGGCTCCGGAGGCGCTCCCATTCGATGTCTTCGGCGGCGAAGCGGCCGAAGCGGCCCCAGCGGCCCTTGATGCCGAGCGAGACGGCATCCGACATGGCGTAGTCCACGCCGCCCAACACCTGGTACCCGGTCAGTCGGTCGTGCAGCTCCGCCTGTTTACTCGTGGTGGTGGCCGCAAGGTTCCGGCGGATCTCCGCCTCATTCGGGAGGCCCGCGGCCGTGCCGATCGCAGCGGGGTCGGGGTTCCGCGCCCACAAGTCACCGTAGTCCAGCTCGGTCAGACCGATGCCGACTCCGGCTCCGACGTACGGCGTCACACGGCTCCGACCGGGGAAGTCGACGTACGCGTTGGCGAAGACGTGCTGCGACGAGAGGCTGCCGATCCGGTCCTCGGCCCGCTGGATCTCGCCGTCCAGCTTCGCAAAGGTGTCGCCGGTCGCGCTCGTCACCGGCGCGGTCTGATCGTACGCCGACTCCCGATGGAACCATTCCGCTTCGACGCGCAGTCGCCCGCCGAACCGGTAGCCGGCCGACAGTCCCGCCAGGATGCCAGCGGCGCGGTCGTAGGTGGTCTTCCACCCCGCGCCCGACCCGCGGGTCGGATCGGTGCACCCGGGGACCTCCGCGAAACGGGGGTTGATAAACTCGTCACAGCGGCTGGCCCGGTCGGTGCTGTTGCCGAGCAGCGCCACCGCCGGCGCGACGTTGAGCCCGATCTCCTGGCTCAGATAGAAGCCCGACGCTGGCTGCGCCGAGGCCGAGCCGGTGGTCAGTCCGGCACCGGCGAGAGCCAGCACGCAAGCGCCGAAGAGCGACCTCCTGGTGCACATCATTGTCAGGTCCGTTGGGATCGTACCCTGAACTGGAACGTTTCATCTTTCTTTACCCAAAGTCGGCTACTGGGATAGCCACACTCACCGGAAAAAGCCCGGATGCCGCCACGTGCCTGGCGTGTCCATGGCTGCGCCGTCCTCCGCTTGCCTGTTTACGATTGGCGAGGAATGGGCCTTGAGATGGACCAGCCCGGCGGCGCCCCTGGCTGGCGTCGGAGCCTTCCCGACTGACATGGACTCCTCCCGGCACTGCGATACAGCATCCTGTTGTGAGCAGTGAACGGTTCAGGACGAACCAGGAGGAGGCCGACATGGAGCGTACGACAGTCGCAGTGGATCTCGCAAAGAGCGTGTTCGAGGTGGCGGTGGCGAACGAGCGCGGCCAGATCACCGAGCGGAAGCGGTGTGGCCGGACTGCGTTCATGCGCTTTCTGACGAATGCCGACATCCGCAAGCCCGATCCGCGCATCGCCACGGCGATCCGGCGTGCCTCGGCGCCGCCGACTCCGTCGTCAACGTCGGTGCCGGAGCGGGGTCGTATGAGCTGCCCGATCGGTATGTAGTTGCCGTCGAACCATCAATGAAGATGATCGCTGAGCGCTCGGCGCGATCCGCCTCAGTCGTCCAGGCCACGGCGATGTCGTTGCCGTTCCAGCCTGACAGCTTCGACGCGGCCCTCGCGGTCTTAACGGTGCACCACTGGCCCGACAAGGCGCTTGGGCTGAGCGAGCTACGGCGCGTCGCGCGCCGTCACGTGGTCGTCCTGACTTGGGACCGCGCGGTGCCGGGCTTTTGGTTGACCGATTACTTTCCCGAGCTCCTCGATATCGATCGCCCGTTGTTCCCCGCGGTCAGCGATTTCGAACACGTGTTCGGGCCCGTGACGGTGGAAACGATTCCGATTCCGCACGATTGCACTGACGGCTTCCTCGGCGCGCACTGGCACCGACACGCCGCCTATCTCGATGCGCGCGTCCGCGCCGCGATATCGACGTTCTCGAAGTTGTCCGACATCGAACCCGGAGTGGAGTGGTTACGCGCCGACCTCGATTCGGGCGAATGGCGGCGCAAGTACGGTGAGCTGCTCAAGAAAACTGAACTCGACCTCGGATACCGATTAATCGTCGCCCGCGCCTGACAGCTCCTGGCCTTGGAGACATCGGTGAGAGCTTGCTTTCCCTCGATCGCAGCTCCGGCGGCGACACTGGAGCGGGAGCGAAATGGCACACACCCTGCCGGCGGCGGCGCGCTGGTTGACCATGCACCGGGATCTTCTGCCGGCGACGGGTCGTGCGCTCGACATCGCGTGCGGCCGGGGGCAGCATGCGCTGTGGCTAGCGGCTGAGGGGCTGACGACACTCGCGGTCGATCGCGACCCCGGCGCGATCGGTGGCCTGCGGGCCGAGGCGGCGCGCCGGGGTCTGCCGGTGACCGCCGAGGTGCGTGATCTCGAAACGGGCGCGGCGGGACTGGGCTCGGCGCGCTTCGACGTGATTGTGGTGGTGCACTACCTCCACCGTCCGCTCGTGCCGGTGCTGGTTGACGCGCTCGCCCCCGGCGGCGTGTTGGTGTACGAGACGTTCACGCGCGCTCAGGCCGGGCGGGGTCGCCCGACCAACCCGCACTTTCTCCTTGAGAGCGGGGAGCTACCGCGGCTGGTGCGGCCGCTCGAGATCCTGCGACAGCGGGAGGGCGAGGTGGACGGCCGGATGCTCGCGAGTGTGATCGCGCTCCGGGTACTGGCTGAACCTTGAACCGTTTGACCGGGACGTTCTGATGCTTCCCGAGCTCATTATCGACACCGGATCGTTCGAGCCAGATATCAAGCTAAAGCCGCTGCTCGATACGCTGTGGCAGTCCTTTTGGGGCACACGGATGCATTGATTACGACGAAAGCGGTCGTTGGAGATCAAGACGCTGAGTTTGTTCGGACGCAGATGTGCCACCACTGGGGCTATCACCGGCTCGGCTCGTATATTCGCAAGCAGTCGATCGACGAGATGAAGCACGCCGAGCAGTTGATCGAGCGGTGTCCTGTTCCTCGATGGCACCCCGAAGATGGAGTACCTCGAGCTGAACGTCGGTGGAGACGAGGGCAAAGGTTAATTAGGGCGGGCGGGATCGACGGGCGGCCTACCGTCGCGGGGCGGGACATCCCCCTCTGGCACTGTTGCATTGGCAGTGTCAAGTTGACGAATACTTGGTCGAATTCCCCCCAAGGCATCGCGATCTCGTTTGGCGCGCTGATCCTTGGGCTCGGCCGATTAATGGGACACTACGGCATCTGCCCGTGAGACGGGCAAGAAGGCGAAAAAGGAATGAGTAGCAATGGGAAAGCCTACGGCCCGGGGCACCCGCATCCCTTTTCCCTCCTTCGGACGGAGTTGGTGTGGGAGAGGAAATACGACGAGTACGGCAATCGCGGCGTTGTTGCATGAATACCCGCTGCAGGTGGGGCGGCGTGGCTCGCACTTCTCGGGACCCTCCGCAGGAGCCACACTACGGGGATGAAGTCGAAGGTTCATCCCACGTATAAGACGAAGTATCGCGTGGCGAACTGGGCGGCCTACAATCAGGCCCTCGTTCGACGCGGCGATGTGACGGTGTGGTTGTCCTCGGAAGCGATCGCTGCCTGGACGCCCGGCCGGAGCGAGGCGTTGTTGCATGAATCGGAGCTAGCCCGCACCGATCCCGATCCACAGTTCCTTCACCGACCGATGCGGTACGACATTGGCCTGCCAAGCACAGTCATCTGATTCAGGATGTTGCACGCGAGGTCGACCTCAGTCCCCCGCCCTACGGGACTGCACGCTCGAAGGCTGTCTCCGATGATCGACTTGTATCGGAAGAACGCGTTCTCCACGCGGGCCTGCCCATGATAGCCAGACGTCTTCGTCCAGCGTCGCCGTCCTCTCTCCTTGACCGCCACGATCGTGCGATCACGAGCGCTCGACCGCGGTCCGTGTCGAGACACGTGGGGGCATTGTCAACTTGGCCTCCTGCTGGCAGAGTTACCGCATGCCCAGCTACCGCGGATACCGGTTTCCCCCTGAAATCATCAGCCACGCGGTGTGGCTCTATCATCGCTTCGCGCTCAGCTTCCGGGACGTGGAGGACTTGCTGGCCCGCCGGGGTGTCGACGTCACCTATGAGGCCATCCGGAAATGGTGTCGGCGGTTCGGTCCTGAGTATACGGGCCGATTGCGGCGGCGCCGTGGCCGGCTCGGAGACACCTGGCATCTCGACGAGGTGTTCGTCACGATCCAGGGTCGCCAGCAATACTTGTGGCGCGCCGTGGATGAGGACGGTGACGTCCTTGACGTCCTCGTGCAACCGCGACGGAATCGGCACGCCGCGGTGCGCTTCTTTCGCACGTTACTGAAGACCCAGCGGCACGTGCCGCGACGCCTGATTACCGACAAGCTGCGCAGCTACTCCGCCGCCTGTCGCACGGTGATGCCATCGGTGCTTCACTGCACCGATCAGTACGCGAACAACCGCGCGGAGGTCTCCCATCAACCGACCCGACAGCGTGAGCGCCAGATGCGGCGTTTCAAGTCGGCCGCTCAGCTCCAGCGGTTCGCGTCGGTTCACGGTATCGTGCAGAATCTCTTCCGCGTCGGTCGACACCTCCTGCGGTCGGCTCACCACCGTCTGCTCCGCACCCGCGCGTTTGTTGAATGGGATGCGGTGACGTGCGCCTGCTGATAACAATCGGGGCCGTCGATGTCACGGGGCAAGAGCGCGCTGCCCTCGACAAGTTGACAATGCCGTTGAAGGAGCTGGAGCGCGAGGTCCGTGAGCTGAAGCGGGCGAATGAGATCCTGCGGAAAGCGTTCGCGTATTTCGCCCAGGCGGAGCTCGACCGCCGGAGGACGTCGCCACGATGGTCCAGTTCATCGACGACCATCACGCCGTGTTCGGGGTCGAGCCGATCTGCGCCGTGCTGCCGATCGCCCCGTCGACGTATCATCGCCATCGGCACCAGCGGACACATCCGACGCGCCGGTCCGCACGGGCGCAGCGCGACGATCAGCTCCGCGGCGAGATTCAGCGGGTCTATGACGCGCACCAGCAGGTCTACGGCCCCCGGAAAGTCTGGAAGCAGCTGCGGCGGGACGGCGTCCGCGTGGCGCGCTGCACCGTGGCGCGCCTGCTGCGCGCGATGGGCCTTGCCGGGGCCGTCCGGGGCCGGGCCTGGGTCACCACGACCCACGCAGGTGAGGGCGGTCGCCCGGTGGACCTCGTTGACCGCCGATTCGTGGCCACCCGTCCGAATCAGCTCTGGGTCTCCGATTTCACGCACGTCGCAACCTGGGGCGGCTTTGTTTACGTCGCGTTCGTCATCGACGTGTTTGCGCGACGCATGGTGGGCTGGCGGGTGTCGGCCTCCATGCGCACGGACTGCGTGCTGGATGCGTTGGAGCAGGCGATCTACGCCCGCCGGGGCGACGCCCTCACCGGCCTCGTACATCACAGTGATGCCGGGTCGCAAGGTGAATTCAACTGGTCGTCGCAACACCTCGATGATGAGGTGCTGCAATGCAGAGACGGAAACGGAGAAGGTCAGACCGGGCGGGTCGGCCTGCGATGCGTTCGCCTGGTCGGCCGCCGGCAACGGGGCGTGCGGAGCAGCAACGGTTCTGGAAGGCGATCGCGCGGGGGCTGTCGAGTGAGGATGCCGCTGTGTCCTGTGGCGTGTCGCCGCCCGTGGGTGGTCGTTGGTTCCGTGAGGGCGGTGGTATGCCGCCGATCAGCTTGGCGCCCCGATCGGCTCGCTACCTGTCCTTTGCGGAGCGGGAAGAGATCGCGATCCTGCGAGCTCAGGGCGCCGGGGTGCGTGACATTGCCCGTCGGCTCCGGAGAGCCCCGTCGACTGTCTCGCGAGAGCTACGTCGCAACGCGGCGACTCGGAGCGGCGGTCTGGCGTATCGGGCGTCGACTGCGCAGTGGCACAGCGCCCGACGTGCCAAGCGCCCGAAAATAGCCAAGCTGGCCGCGAACGATCGGCTGAGGAGCTACGTGCAGGACCGCCTCGCAGGCACAGTGATGGCTGAGGACGGGACGCCCGTGCCTGGCCCAAACGTGGGCTCCTGGAGTGGTCGACGTCATGGCCGCCGCCAGGACCGACATTGGGTGACATCGTGGAGCCCGCAGCAGATCGCCCATCGGCTCCGGATCGAGTATCCCGACGATGAATCGATGAGGGTCTCGCACGAGGCGATTTACCAAGCGCTGTACATCCAGGGGCGGGGGGCACTGCGCCGCGAGCTGACGGCCTGCCTGCGCACCGGGCGGGCGCTGCGCGCGCCGAGGGCTCGCCGCCGTGGTCGCGGCAAGGAGTTTGTAGGCCCCGACATCATGATCGGCGAGCGGCCCGCCGAGGCCGAGGACCGAGCGGTTCCTGGACACTGGGAAGGCGACCTCATCATCGGCCTTGGCAGCTCCGCGATCGGCACATTGGTCGAACGCACCACCCGATTCACGATGCTGCTCCACCTACCCCGCATGGCCGAACGTGGCCGACTCAGGGTCAAGAACGGTCTGGCTCTTGCGGGGCATGGCGCCGAAGCCGTACGGGATGCGATCACATCGACGATCACTGCGCTCCCTGATCAGCTTCGTCGGTCCCTGACCTGGGACCAAGGCGCGGAGATGGCCCAGCACGCTCAACTGCGTATCGACACTGGGCTGCAAGTCTTCTTCTGCGACCCCCGCAGTCCGTGGCAGCGCGGCACGAACGAGAACACCAACGGCCTGCTGCGCCAGTACTTCCCCAAAGGGACTGACCTCAATCGGCACAGTACTAGCGACGTCGCTGCTGTCGCGGCCACACTCAACCGCCGACCGCGGAAGACTCTCGGTTGGAAAACCCCATCCGAAGCCTTCAACGAACTGCTACTCTCACACCAGCGAGGACGTGTTGCGACGACCCCTTGAACCCGGCCAATATCTCTCCATGCGGTACACGGATCGCCTCGTGGACGCCGGCATCGCGCCGTCGGTCGGCAGCCAAGGCGATGCCTATGACTGTGAGCATGATGGTGTTGCTGTCCGAGCAGGTCTGACCCCTGCGTATGAGTGACCTCGTGTCCTTGCATTGATCTGTCGGCCTGGGTCGGGCAGCACTCACCCAGATGCGGTTTGATCGGGTGGGCAGTGACCCAATAGGGGCCTGGCCGAAGCGACCCATCACAGTCCTGTCCGCCCGCTCGGTCAGACCATGTCGCCAGCCTGTGGAAGAGAGGTTTGCCGCATGTCGCACAGGAACGAGATCGTCGAGCTACCGCGCACCGTCATCGTCGGAGTCGACACGCATAAACACATTCACGTGGCGGTGGCGCTCGATGCCCTTGGCGCCAGACTCGCCACCTGCAGTGCGTCGGCAGACCGCGCCGGCTACATGGAGCTCGTGGCGTGGGCGCGCGCCCTCGGCCTCGTGGAGGCGTTCGGCATCGAAGGGACCGGCTCCTACGGTGTGGGCCTCGCGAGCTTCGTGCGCCGACACGCCATCCGCGTGGTCGAGGTCAGCCATTGCGACCGGCGAAAGCGACGCCACAACGGCAAGAGCGATACGATCGACGCCGAGACCGCCGCCCGCTCGGTGCTGTCGGGGATCGCGACAGCCATCCCGAAGACCGCCGACGGCGCCGCAGAGATGGTGCGCCAGATCAAAACCGCCCGAGATACCGCCGTAAAAGCCCGCAGTGCCGCCATCATCACGCTCAAGTCGCTGATCGTCAACGCCTCTGACGCACTCCGCGAATCACTCGACCCGCTGACGGACAAGAAACTCATCGACCGTTGCGCGGCGCTCGTACCCGGTGACATCCTCGACCCCACGGCCTCGGCGAAGCACTCGCTCCGGGCGCTCGCTAGGCGTTGGCTCACCCTGACAGCGGAAATCCGGACACACAACGACGTCCTCGACGCGATCACGCACACAGCCGCACCGACACTCCGTGAAGCGTTTGGCATCGGTGCGGACTCCGCTGCCGAGATGATGATTGTCGCGGGTGACAACCCGACGCGGGTGCGTTCCGAGGCGGCCTTCGCGAAGCTCTGCGGCGCATGTCCGATTCCGGCATCGAGCGGGGTGACGCATCGGCATCGGCTCTTTCGTGGCGGCCACCGTCAAGCCAACGCGGCGATCTACCGCATCGTGACCGTCCGCATGCGCTGGCACCAGCCGACCCTCGACTATGTCGGGCGACGGACGGCCCAGGGCCTGACCAAGAAGGACATCAGCCGCTGTCTGAAGCGCTTCGTCGCCCGCGAGATCTACAACGCCCTGATCGCAGACCACCGCTCCCGTGGGGCCCTCACCTCCGCTGCCTGACAAGTGGCAATGGAGCACTCTTGACACATAGGGGCTTCAATGCTCTCGCCGAATCGGTGATCGGCTTGTACAAGACGGAGGTGATTCGACGGAAGGGCCCGTGGCGCACCCTCGAGGCCGTGGAGGTCGCCACCTTGACGTGGGTGGACTGGTTCAACACACGACGACTGTTGGGGCCGCTCGGGGACATTCCACCAGCAGAGTTCGAGGCGCAGTACTATGAGCAGGCTGCGGTGGCCTGATTCAACGAATGAGGTCTCCGAGAAACCCGGTACGATTCAACGTGGCCGGACCGCACCCGGAGCCGGCCATGAGGAGCCCGTGTTCCCTTGGTCGCGTGCCGACTTCCGTCACCACGTTCTCCGCCTCGTGCGCGAGTACGTGCCCACGATCATGGAGGAGCTGCACACGATCGTCGACCTCAGCGATCCAGACTAGATTCGGCGTGACATCAACGCAGGCGCCACGCGGTGGCAGCTTGAGAAGCTGTGGATCACGCGCACCATGCACCGCACCGTGCGTGTCTGGCGCCAGGCCCCGACCATGCGGGCCAGTCGGCAGTGGGCACCCGTGCTTCCTGAGAACGGCTGGGGGCACCGGCGTTCGTGGCGACGCCGAAAAGTCCCCCAGGGCCGAGGATTCAAGCCGACACCCACGAGCAAGATCCAAGAGGCCGAGCTGTTCCACTGGCGGGTGCGGTACCACATGCGGCACGAAGGATACGGGACCCTCGCGGGTGACCCCAGCCGTCAGGCCGCCGTTCGTGTCGCCGTCCGCCGGCTTGCACATGCGCTCGAGCTTCCCCTCCGGAAGGGCTGCCATGGGCGGCCTCGAACACGCCAACTCTGACGCTGAATTTCTTCGGACATTTCGCGATTCCTTGGTTCTTGTTTTGTGCCTCTCCGCTCTGTGTGCCTCGTGCCTGGCCGGCACGCAACGGGCGCCCACGGGCCATCACGCGGGGTGGCCCAGCGCAGACACGCCGGCACGAGCGCCGGCCGGAGCAACACGATGACACAGACCAGAACATCCTCGACGCGGGCGCGCCAACGCCCCATTCAGTCGCTCGACGACCTGCAGCCCGATCCCATCAACGCCACCCGCGGGACGGATCGGGGCCGCGAGGGACCAGTCGCGCGCCTGTCGCTTTTTGAAGGTTGCAACACATCCGATCAGGCCCAGCAGGCCAGGTCATATGCCCTGTGGTTGCTCTTGGGAACATCAGCCCCTGAGGCCGCGATGATCAACGGCCCTCCATGTCCCATTCAGATTCAGAGGTGCCATGCAGCCGGACGCGCCTGAGACGCTCCGTGCCGGCGGGAGGACCACTCCGTCGACCAGCGCGCCTGTCCACGGCACTGCCGCGTGTCAGCGCCGCTTCATCCTTCCTGATGGTTGGTGCCGAGCGGGCGCGCGTGTGCTGTCGTGTCGGCGCGCGTATTCGGCTTTGTAGTTCCGCGTCGGCTTGAATCGTTGATACCGGGCCGCCGACGCACAACGGGCGTCGTGATAACACTGACGCCCGTGCGTCGGCAGAAACCACGCGCCGCAAGGCTCGTGTTTGCAGCGCCGGAGTTCCGGCCACCATCGCACCAACAAGTCTGCGGCTGGGCCTGATCCGATTCGGTGGACGGTTTAGCTACGCTGTTTGAGTCTCCGTTGTTCTTTCGTTCGTTCACAACAACGATGATGGGTGGGGGCGCTGTGGGAATCTCGCGTTCTGTGCGAGATTTCCAAATCCCTGTGGGCGCGTTCTGTGCGTCCGCAGGGATGGCAGCGTCCATGCCCTACGCCGCCTGCCGTTCGAAGGCGGCCGGACTGATCTGGCCGAGCGTCGAGTGGCGACGTCGCTGGTGATAGAACACGTCGATGTGATCGAACAACTCCATCTTCGCGTCGCCGTGACTGTCGACGTGTTCGCCGCGCTCGCTCTTGACGGTCGAGAAGAAGCTCTCCATGACGGCATTGTCCCAGCAGTTGCCACGTCGGCTCATGCTGCAGACGATGCCACGCGCCTCGAGGAGGTCCTGAGAATCCTCGCTGGCGTACGTACAACCCTGATCGGAATGATGGAGGAGGCCGATGTCCGGGCACCGGCGCTTGAGCGCCATCTCCAAGGCCTTGATGGTCACGTGCCGGTCGTTCACCGCGCTGACGGCCCACCCCACGATGAACCGCGAGCACAGATCCAAGACCGCCGCGAGGTACAGGTTACCGCTGCTGCCGATGACGAACTCGGTCGTGTCGCCGACCCACCGCTGATTCGGGGCGTCCGCCTCGAACTGGCGGTCGAGCAGATTCGCCGCGACCGGCTGGTCGTGATCGCTCATGGTGGTTACGTTGCAACGCTTCCGGGCCCGTGCGACCAGGCCTTCTTCCTGCATCAGCCGGACGACCCGTTTGCGACTCACCTGCTCGTCCTGCTCGATCAGGTCTTCGTGAATGCGCGGGCTGCCATAGCGCTGTTTGCTCGCGTCAACGGACGCTTGGACGAGGACCTTCACCCGCCGGTCGTCTCGTGATCGTGCCGATTCCGGGCGTCGTTGCCACGCGTAGAACCCGCTGCGTGTGACCGCGAGACACCGGCACAGAATGATGACGGTGTGCCTGGCCTTCTCCACGGCAATGAACCGAAATCTTCCCGGCTCTGCTTCGCGAAGAAGGCCGTCGCTTTTTTTAAGATGTCGCGCTCCTCGGCGAGGATGCGATTCTCCTTGCGCAGCCGAGCCAGCTCCTCCCGCTCGGCGGTCGTCAGACCGGTACGGCCCCCGCTGCGGTCGGCGCGCGCCCGCTCGACCCATTGCCGCAAGGCCGATTCGGTAAGATCCAACTCGCGGGCGACGGCGCCGACCGTCTTCCCCTCTTCCAACACCAGCCGGACCGCCCCAGCCCGGAACTCGTCACTGAATTGCCGGCGTGACCGCCGACGTGTGGTTGCTGCCATTCGGGACATCGTCTCCACCTTTCGGAACGTGTCCACGAGATCGGATCAAGCCCAGGCTGACGCTATTGTGATTGTGCGCCACCCCCCCATGTAGGCACGCACGAGGCACTGACGCCCCTATATGTCAAGACACGCGTTTTAAGCGGCCTGGGTGACGGCTTGGCGTGTGCGGAAGTCTGTCATGACGCGTTGGTAGATCTCTCGCGCAAGGAAGCGTTTAAGGCATCGGATGATCTCGCGTTTGGTCCGGCCATCGGCGGTGCGTCGGGCGACGTAGTCGCGGGTTAGTTGGTGGAATCGCATGCGGACGATGACGGTTCGATAGAGGGCGGCGTTGGCGTGTCGGTGACCGCCCCGATAGAGCCGATGCCGGCCGGTGGTTCTCCCGGACGAGGCCGGGATCGGACAGGCGCCACACAACTTCGCGAACGCGGCTTCGGAGCGAATCCGGTCGGGGTTATCGCCGAAGAGGATCAATATCTCGGCCGCGGTGCCGGCGCCGACCCCGAAGCCCTTACGAAGCGTGGGCGCCGTCTCGGTCGTGAGGCGCACGAGGTGCCGGTCGTGCGTCGCGATTTCTTCGTCGAGGGCGATCCAGCGGCGGGCGAGTGCCCGGAGGGTGTGCTTGGCGGCGGCGGCGGGTGTGTCGAGGGGGCCCGGTCTGAGGCCGGCGCAGCGCGTGAGGAGAGCGTGGGCGGTGAGGCCCTGGAGCGTTTCTCGCAGTCCGGGCGACGCGGTCACGATGATCTGCTTCAAGGTGATCATCGCCGCGGTGCGGGCCTTTACGGCCGTGTCCCGGGCGACCTTGAGCTGGCGCATGATCTCGACGGCACCGTCGGCGGTCTTGGGGATCGCGGTCGATTGGCCCGCCAGCACGGACCGAGCGGCGGCCTCGGCGTCGATCGTGTCGGATTTGCCGGCGGCTCGGCGTAAGCGCCGGTCGCCTCGATTCACGTCCGTGACACGATGCCCCGCTCGGCGGACGGCCCGCGCCAGGCCGGCACCATAGCTGCCGGTGCCTTCGATGCCGAACGTCTCAATCCGCCCGTGTGTGTGGGCCCACATGAGCAGGGCCTGATATCCGCTCGAATCAGCGACGAACGAGTGATCGCCCAGGCGGATCCCCCGGGTGTCGATCGCCACCGCGACGTGGACATGCTTGTGGGTATCGACCCCGACAATCACCTTCCAAACCTCGGGCTGCGTGGTCATGGTGTGAGTCACCGTTTGGCCTCCTCGGGTGCGGCGCGCGGACTGGCCCGGGTGGGCGGACAGGACTGTGACGGGCCGTGGGTGCGGCAGGCCCCTATGGGGTCACGGCCCATCCGGTCAGCTGGCTGCCGTACGATTGGCCGGTGGGCGGTGACCGACAGATCAATGACGAGGACCGTCGGTCAGTCAAGTTGCGGGTCAGGCCACCGCCCACCGGCACCCACCGTGCCGCAGAGCGACCCCGATAGGCAGGGGGATCATGCTCACAGTCAAGTTGAGGCTGACGGCCGCTTTTGGTGCCCAGTATGGCGGGTTCGCGACGGACTGGAGCCCAGTATCTTGGGGGTCAATCGACGAGCTTTTCGTCAACTTGACAATGCCCGGGTGACTATTGCCGAGGGTGGTGACACATCGGCCCGATGACGCCCTGTATCAGCGCTGTTTCTCTGTGGTACGCTGGACCACACATGCGACTAACCGCCGTTTGCGGAACCACAACAGAGGGTGCCATGCGACCGATGACTCGCTTTTCAATGTTCGTACTCGTGGGCATGCTGTGTGCTGTTCCAGCGGCAGCACAGTTCCAATCGGTCGGGTCGCTTGAGTTCCGGACGTCAACCAAATCTGCTGAGGCCCAGCAGTACTTCCTGCGTGGTGTGGCCATCCTCCACAGCTTCGGGTGGAAACAGGCGATCGAACAGTTCCAGGCAGCCCAGGAATTGGACCCAGATTTTGTGCTCGCCTACTGGGGAGAAACGCTTTGTTACAACCACCCGCTCTTTGGCGGTCCGACACCGGATGAGGACAACCCACGAACCGTCCTGGCCAGACTGGGATCGAGTCGGGAAGAACGGCTGGAAAAGGCGCCGACCGATCGTGAGAAGGGGTTCCTGACTGCGGTCGAGACGCTGTGGGCCCGGGAGGGGACCTACGACGAACGGCGTGTGGCCTACATGGAAGCCATGGCCGACCTGCACGAGCGATACTCGGATGACCATGAGGTCGCCACCTTTTACTCGGTTGCCACACTGAGTGCCGCCCGCGCTCTGGGCGATCAGAGTGGCCGACTCGAAGTTCGGGCGGGCACGATCGCGTTGTCGGTCTTCAGTCAGAACCCCGAGCACCCGGGAGCTGCACACTACACGATCCATTCGTTCGACGACCCCATACACGCACCCCTTGCCCTCCCCTCAGCGATGAAGTACGCGGAGATCGCCCCGGCGGTGGCTCACGCGAGACACATGCCGACACACATCTTCATTCAGCACGGCATGTGGGAGCTCGTCTCGACACACAACCAGCGGTCCTACGATGCGGCACGCGACCTCTGGCAACCAGGAGACAGTGTCGGCGACTCCGTACATCCCCTTGACTGGGGCCAGTATGGAGACCTCCAGCTGGGTGACTACGGCAAGGCACGGACGTGGATCGAACGGCTTGAGATGGTCGCTGACGAGAGTGACAACCAGGCGCGGGCCGTCGACTCGTTACCGCTCCTGAGAGCGCGACATGTCGTCGAGACCGAGGAGTGGCACACTGAGCCGGTGACCCGGGATTCTTCCGACCACGAGCTCCTGGCCACCGGAATCAGCGCGGTGCGCTTAGGCAACCTCGATTCGGCGCGTCAGGCCGAGGCCGAACTGGCGAGGCGCACCGAGGAAGGCGGCGCCACCACGAAGATCATGCACAAGGAGGTCGCCGCTCTTGTTCGCGTTGCCGAGGGGCGCGGCGACCAAGCCATCGCCCTGATGGACGAAGCGATCGAGATCGTGCAGACACAGCGTCTGCCCAACGGCGCTGCCGACCCCGTCAAGCCGCCTTATGAGCTGTATGGTGAGATCCTCATGGAACTCGACCGCCCGGCCGCCGCCGCCGAGCAGTTTGAGACATCGCTTCTGAGAATGCCTGGTCGCGCACGGTCGCTGCTCGGTGCGGCTCAAGCTGCCGCAGCCAGCGGTGACAGCGAGACTGCTCGAGAGCGCTATACGACTCTGCTCAGCTTCTGGCGTGGGCCGTCCGACCACCCGGGGGTCGAAGAGGCCCGCCGATTCACCACGCAGAATCAGGAGTAGGAGAGTCGCTGCGGGGTATTGTCAGGTTCAGGCGACGAGTGGCAGAGTAGGTCGATGAGGAGCCAGTCGGCCAGCTATCACGGATATCGATTCCCACCCGACATCATCAGCCACGCGGTCTGGCCCTACTATCGATTATGCCTCAGCTTCCGCGATGCTGAAGATCTCCTCGCGCAGCGCGGGGGACCCGCCTCGGCGACCACGCGTTCGTGGCGAATTCTGGGGGCTATCGGGCCCTGATCAGGTGGGCAGACACGCACGGGCGGGTCGAGGCGTTCGGCGTCGAAGGCACCGGCAGCTATGGCGCCGGCCTCACATGGGCGGTACGCCGCGCAGGGCATCGTGTTGTGGAGGTGAATCGGGGTGACCGGCGCACGCGCCGCCTCAGCTGCGAGAAGCCCTCCAAGCGCTCACCGATCGCCGGCTGCTCACCCGCTGCGCAGCACTCCGACCGGGCTCCCTCGACACGCCCGCCGCGTCCGCCAAGCACACGCTCCGTTCGATCGCTCCTCGCTGGTTCACCATCGCCGAGGAAATCACCACGCACGACCGACACCTCACGCGACGCACGACCGAGACGTCGCCCTCCCTGTGCGAGAGCGTCGGGGTCGGCGCCAACACCGCCGCCGAGCGATTGATCCTTTTCGGCGATAACCCCACCCGCCTTCGCTCGGAAGCCGCCTTTGCGAAGCGCTGCGGCGCGTGTCCGATCCCGGCCTCCTCTGGGATGACCACTGGCCGGCACCGCTCGTATCGGGGCGGCTACCGCCAGGCCAACGCCGCCCTCTATCGAGCCGTCATCGTCCGGATGCGGTTCCACCAGCCGACCGGCGACTACGTCGCACGCCGCTCCGCTGATGGCCGGACCAAGCGCGAGATCATTCGATGTCTCCAACGCTTCCTTGCCCGTGAACTCTACTAGCGCGTTATGACAGACTTCCGCATGCGCCAACACGGCACCGAGGCCGCCTGAACCCGTGCCTTGACATATAGGGGCGTCAGTGCCGTGCTGGGGAAGGCGTCACTGGACTGAATTCTCTGACCTCAATGCGTGATCAATGGTACGGCGACAATCGCGACCTCGTGAAGTGGGGCGCCCTGACACACATCGCGCGGCGTGACCGGATCTCCACGATTCTTCAGGTGGCGTTATACCGATCGAACGACGACTTTCCTCTCCTGAACTCATCGCAGGGATCGGTCGAGATTCCTGGCGAGATCTTTCGTCACTTTCGCAACCTCGACAACACACATCGTCTAAGCAAGAGTACCGGTACCCGAATCGAGGTCTTCAAGGCACCCTTCTGTGATCGTTCCGCCTACTTTGAGAAGGTTCGTCGCCGCATTGAATCGCTGAATGAAGACTCGCTCGTTGTGTTTCTCGACCCAGACACCGGGGTGGCACCGAACGTGGCTGGGCCAGAGCACGTGACCGCCGACGAGGTCCGTTCGGTGTTTGATGTCATGAAGCGAGGTGACGTGCTCGCGTGCTATCAGCGTGCCCGCCGTCAGAAGGACTGGCGGGGCGATAGACGGAGAGCGTTTACACGGGCTCTTGGCGTGGCGTCTCAGGAAGTGGAAGTGTTCGATTCGGAACTGGCAAAAGATGTAGTTCTATTCTCGGTAACAAAGGGGCAGTAGCCGATGTCTGATGTTGGCTGCCCTCCAGTCCGTGGTATCGGGAGAGCATGAGGCGACGAACGTAGGCTGCTGCCGCGCGAACACCGTTCATCCGATGGCTGAGCTCAACCCGGCGCTGTTACTCATTCGCATGGGCGGGGAGAGTGGTGAGCCGGGTGTCCTCGATGGGCCCACCCACCGTGAAATGGTAGAGGTCTTGGTAGGTGAGGTCTTGGAGGCCAAGAACACGATGCATGGGATCGTCGAAGTAACACCCGATACCAGTACTCCGAATCCCGGCAGCTTCGGCTTCTAGATAGAGCACCTGGCCAATCATCCCGGCCTCCCAGAACAGACGTGGATAGAACCACGGACCATTCCGTTCAATGGGTGTCTCGTACTCCGCGATCATCCCAAGACTGAAGCACCCATCGCTTGCGATGTCCTGGTGACACGAGACCTGCCGGGCGGATTGCTGGGCCTCAGCTTCGATGAGGCAGTACAGCTCCAGCTGCGGCGGACATTCGGCGGGTCGCTGCCATTGATCCACCTTGGTGAACGCTGCCAGAAGAGCGCGTGTCTGTGACGCGTCGCGCACGAAGAGGTACAAGCCAGCGGGAAGATCCTTTACGCGGTGAACAAAAATGGCCAAGTGAATGTGCGGCGTCCACGGAAGCGTGCTTAAGGGAATGCTTCCTGGTACCCTCCCTGCCAAGATAGCTGAGACACTTTACCCCCTGGAAATTAGTGTTGAGGGCGGGGAGGTGTCAGGACGTTGATGACCAAGATCCGATCGATGCTGGTAGACCAATCGATTATGGGAGGGCCGGAGCGGAGGGGCGACGAGCGAAGCGAGGCGCCCCGTAGTGGAGGGTCTCCCATAATCGAGCCCGACGCGGTGCCCGTCCCGCCGGATTCCGAGGTCCCGGCGCGCCATGCGCGACGGCGCTTTACGACCGCCTACAAGCTGGCGATCCTCCGGCGGGCGGACGCCTGTACACGGTACGGCGAACTCGGGGCACTCCTGCGAAAGGAGGGGCTGTATTCCTCACACGTCGTCACGTGGCGCCAGCAGCGCGAGGCCGGGTTGACGCCGAAGAAACGCGGCCGGAAGATGACGGCCGTCGATCCGCAGCGGAAGAAGCTCGAACAGGAGAATCGCCGCTTGACGTCGCGGCTCCAGAAGGCGGAAGCCCTGCTCGCCTTTCAAAAAAAAGTTTCCGAACTCCTACAGATCCCCCTGAAACCGTTCGTGAGCGACGAGGACGATTGATGGTCGCGGTGGACGACGCGACGCCGACGTTGGGGGCGGCGTCCGCGTGTCGCGTGTTGGGCCTGCCCCGGGCCTCGCTGTATCGGGGGCGTCGACCGGTCGCGGTCGCGCGCCCTCGTCCGGCGCCGCCGCGCGCGTTGGATCCGATCGAGCGTCAGGGCATCTTGGATGTGCTCCACACGCGCTTCATCGATCAGGCGCCGGCGCAGATCCACGCCACCCTGCTCGATGAGGGGACCTACCTCTGTTCGCCGCGCACGATGTATCGCGTCCTCGACGCCGCGCACGAAGTCAAGGAGCGGCGCGATCAGGTGCGGCGCCCGCCCTACGCCGCGCCCGAGGTACTGGCCACGCGTCCGAACGACGTCTGGAGCTGGGACATCACGAAGCTCTTGGGTCCGTCGAAGTGGACGTACTTCTATCTCTACGTCATCCTCGACATCTTCAGCCGGTACGTGGTCGGCTGGATGCTCGCCCCACACGAGAGCGCGGCCCTGGCCGAGCACCTCATCGGCGAGACCTGCGCGAAGCACGGCATTCAGCCGGGCCAACTCACGCTCCATGCGGACCGCGGGTCGTCCATGAAGAGCAAACCGGTGGCGCTGTTGCTGGCCGACCTCGGCGTGACCAAGACCCACAGCCGCCCGCACGTGTCGAACGACAATCCGTTCTCGGAAGCGCAGTGTACGACGCTCAAGTACTGTCCGCAGTGTCCAGAGCGCTTCGGGTCGCTCGAGGACGGACGGGCGTTTGGGCAGGTCTTCTTTCCCTGGTACAACCAGGAACACCGCCACAGCGGCCTGGGGTTCCTCACGCCCGCCGTCGTGCATTTCGGCCAGGCCCCCACGGTCCGCGCGCCGCGCCAGCAGGTGCTCGCCGCCGCATACGCGGCGCATCCCGAGCGCTTCGTCAAGGGCCGATCACAACCGGCCGATTTACCTCGCGCGGTGTGGATCAACCCACCCGCGAAGAACACGGCCGCGCAGGATGCCCCAGGAACAACGATCGTCATCATGGACGACCTCCGGGTCGACCAGAGTCGCGACGCCGACGACCATGTCGCCGTCATGATCGTCGACCGCAACGCGACTCTCATTACTGCGCCCTTGGTGTCTCAATGTCATTGACAGCTTCCGGTACCGCCAACGTTCTTTGAAGAATCCGATAGAACGTGTCTCGGGTGATGTGAGTTTTCCTATCCATCGCCACGGCATTGTCAAGTTGACGAAAAGCTCGTCGAGTGATCCCCAAGATACTGGGCTCCAGTCCATCGCGAACCCGCCATACTGGGCACCAAAAGCGGCCGTCAGCCTCAACTTGACAATACCCCCAGTCGCTCCGGAGGCATTGTCAACTTGGCCTCCTGCTGGCAGAGTTACCGCATGCCCAGCTACCGCGGATACCGGTTTCCACCCGACATCATCAGCCACGCGGTGTGGCTCTATCATCGCTTCGCGCTCAGCTTCCGAGACGTGGAGGACTTGCTGGCCCGCCGGGGTGTCGACGTCACCTATGAGGCCATCCGGAAGTGGTGTCGGCGGTTCGGTCCTGAGTATGCGGGCCGATTACGGCGCCGACGTGGCCGGCTCGGAGACACCTGGCATCTCGACGAGGTGTTCGTCACGATCCAGGGTCGCCAGCAATACTTGTGGCGCGCCGTGGATGAGGACGGTGACGTCCTCGACATCCTCGTGCAACCGCGACGAAATCGGCACGCCGCGGTGCGATTCTTTCGCAAGTTGCTGAAGAACCAGCGGCACGTGCCGCGACGCCTGATCACCGACAAGCTGCGCAGTTACTCGGCCGCCTGTCGCGCGGTGATGCCGTCGGTGCTCCACTGCACCGATCAGTACGCGAACAACCGCGCGGAGGCCTCCCATCAACCGACCCGACAGCGTGAGCGCCAGATGCGGCGTTTCAAGTCGGCCGCTCAGCTCCAGCGGTTCGCGTCGGTTCACGGTATCGTGCAGAATCTCTTCCGAGTCGGGCGACACCTCCTGCGGTCGGCTCACCACCGTCTGCTCCGCACCCGCGCGTTCGTTGAATGGGATGCGGTGACGTGCGCCTGCTGAGAACAATCGGGGGCGTCGATTTCACGGGGCAAGAGCGCGCTGCCCTCAACAAGTTGACAATGCCCACACACCTCATCCAACAGCTGGCCCTTCGTCGGCCGCGCCGCGTGCCCGTAGCGTTCCCGCATCCGTCCCAGATACTCGCGAATTGCTTGTGGTCCCACTCGGATTCTCCCCATCGCCATCCTCCCTGATGGGTAACCCGAGTTGTGGCGCGACGATAGGACGCCCGGTAACACTTAGCATGGCGCGATACGGCCGTTTCCCTAAGTCATCTCGTACGGGCTACGATTGAGGGGGGTGGTCGCCGCTCTGGACGACTTCGAAGCAGGCGATCTCGCGGGACGCGCGAGACGTGATCTCTGGATGAGGGGCAAGTCATGGACGAACGACCACGGGGGCCTCGCGATCCGATGAGTCGTGTTGCGGTACGACAGCTGCTCTGGCTCGGAGCCGTGGGCACGGCGGGCTTCATCGCGCTCATGGCGGCGCTGGCTTGGGCGTCGTCGGTCACCGGCGGCGCCGCGCTCGTGGGTCGAGCGATCGATCTCGACACCAAGACCATTACCAGCGTGTTGACGCAGGAACCCCCGCAGCTCGATTCGACGCGTGCGACCGATCAAGTCAGCATCTTCGTCCTCGGACACGTCATGGAGGGGCTCCTGCGCTACGACGCCAGCAACAGGCTCGTGCCAGGGGTTGCCGAGCGATGGGATGTTCGGCCGGATGGTGCGACCTTCTGGCTGCGCGACGATGCGCGGTGGAGCGACGGGCGGCCGGTCACGGCGCACGATTTCGTCTTCGCCTGGCGCAACGCCGTGGACCCTGCCAACGCCTCCGAGTACGCCTTCATCCTCTACTCGGTGAAGAATGCCGAGGCAATCAATGCGGGCAAGATGCCGCTCGAGGCGCTCGGCGTCAGGGCGGTGAGCGACCGGATCCTGGAGGTGGAATTCGAGCGCCCGGTCGCATTCTTCGACAAGCTCGTCGCGTTCGCAACCTACTTTCCCGTCAACGAGGATTTCTACGTGAGCCGCGACGGCCGTTACGGCGCCGACGCCGAGGACCTTGTCTACAACGGGCCCTTCATGATGACCCGGTGGGTGCACGGGGCCCACGTGCGGCTGGAGAAGAACCCTTACTACTGGAATCGCGAGACGGTACAGCTCAACGTCATCGACATGCCGTACGTGACGTCCGACACGAGTACGGCCGTGAACCTGTTCAAGGACGGCTCCATCGTCACGACCACGCTCGGAGCCGAACAGCTCGACGAGGCGATGAAGCTGCGCTGGAACCTTGGGCGCTATAGCGACGGCTCGGTGTTCTACCTCGACTTCAACTTTCGCCCCGAACGGCTCACGAGCAACCTTCATCTGCGCAAAGCGCTCCAGTACGTCAACGACCCGGGAGAACTCGTCAACAAGGTGATCGCGCTGCCCGGCTATCAGCCAGCCGTGTCCCTGTTTCCTGCCTGGCTGACCGGCGTGGAAGGACCGTTTCGGCAGGAGTATCCGCCGCCTGTGATCACCCTCGATTTAGCGGCTGCCAGACAGCATCTGGAACTCGCGAAGCTCGAACTCGGTCTAGCCGAGCTCCCGCCGCTCGTCCTCCTGACCGGGGATGCGCCGATCGCGAACATTCAGGCCGAGTACTTCCAGAACCTGTTTGCGCGGACGCTTGGCATCGACGTCAGAATCGACAAGCAGATCTTCAAGCAACGCCTCGACAAGATGACATCCGGCGACTTCGACATAGTGGCCGCCGGCTGGGGCCCGGACTTCGCCGACCCGCTCACCTTCGGCGACCTGTACGCCTCCTGGAACGGGAACAATCGTGGCAAGTACAACAACCCAGCACTCGACGAGCAGGTGCGCATTGCTCAGGGCTCGGTCGATCCGCGGACCCGCATGGACGCGTTCGGCGAGATCCAGCGCATCCTCATCGAGGACGCCGTGCACCTGCCAAACTACGAGCGGGGCCTTGTATATGTGCAGCTTCCGCAGCTCGAAGGAGTCGTGCGTAGAGCCGTCGGCACGACTCCGGACTACACTCAGGCGTACCTCGTCGAGAACCCCTAGCGATCCGTCGTCGTGCTGACCTACACCCTCAAGCGCCTCCTTCAGGGGATTGTCACCGTCTGGTTCATCGCGACCGCCACGTTCGTCGCGATGCACGCGGTGCCTGGCGACCCGCTCGCGAATCAGCGCGCGACCAACGAAACGATCCGGCGCAACCTGGAGCAGCGCTACGGGCTCGACCGGCCGCTCTCCGAGCAATATCTCGTCTTCATGGGGGGAATCCTGCGCGGCGATTTCGGTATTTCGTTCACGCAGGAGAACCGCCGAGTCAACGACATCATCAGGGAGAATTTCCCCGTCTCCGCCACGCTCGGAATTCTCGCCGTGATGTTCGCCGCGCTCGGCGGCATCCTGCTGGGGGCGTTGACGGCCCTCTACCGAAGCCGCCTGCCCGACCTCGTCATCATGTTCCTCGTCATCCTCGGCATCTCGGTGCCGAGCTTCGTCGTGGCCGCCGTGAGCCAGCTCACGCTCGTCGATATCAACGCCTACCTGGGCTTCCCGCTGTTGCCGGTGGCCGGCTGGGGCACGCTGCGTCACATGATCGTCCCGTCCATGGTTCTTGGGCTCGGCACCATGGCCTATCTCACGAGGCTCATGCGCTCGTCGATGCTCGAGATCACCAGCTCGGATTTCATTAGAACGGCGCGTGCCAAGGGCCTGCCGCCGGCGCGGATCTTTCTGAAGCACCAGTTGCGTAACGCGATCCTGCCGGTCGTCACGGTGCTCGGGCCGGCGATTGCGGCGATCACGACTGGCGGCTTCGTGGTCGAGCTCGTGTTTGCGATACCGGGGTTGGGCCGCTATTTCGTCGAGGCGGTCCAGCAGCTCGACTACACCGTCATCATGGGCACGACGGTCTTCTACGGAGCCTTTCTCGTCTCCATGGTTATCGTGGTCGATCTGCTGTACGGGTTGATCGATCCACGCGTGAGGCTCGAATGAGAGGCCGGCGATGAGTGCCGCTTCCGGCTTTTCCAGCGCCGATTTCGAGACGGTCGCCGTCGAGCGTCAACGCCAGGCTATTTCACGGCCGTCGCTGTCGTACTGGCAAGACTCGTGGCGTCGGTTGAAGCAGAGCCGGCGTACGTTCGGGTCGCTCGGAACTGTCGTCGCGCTTGGCGCACTGGCCGTCGCCGGACCCTGGGTGTGGCCCGTCGATCCGGCCGCGCAAGACGTCGACCAGATCAGTCAGGCTCCTTCATTGCCGCCCTCGGCACTGATTACCGAGCCGTACGCAGCGTGGGGCGGCACGACCACGGAACCGACTCGACCGGGCGATGCCGTGACGGGATTGCGCTTGGCCGAGCCGGCGACGACGCAGGCCGTGCGGCTCGTCTGGGAGCCCGTGCTCGGCGCGGCCGGTTACGTCGTGTACCGCAGCGTCTACGATCCCGCACCGGATCGCGCGCTCGGACTTCCCATCGGTGATGTGGTCGGCGCTGACCAGGTCAACTTCGAAGACCGGCTTGACCTTGAACCGCGACGATACTGGTATTCAGTGGTCGTCATGGATGAGGTCCGCGCCGAGCAGGAGGCCTACGCGACGCTCGTCGCCGATCTGGTTCGCACGGTCAGCGCCGAGGAGGCCGAGCTGCGCGGCTGGGTGCAGGATGGCAGCGCGCTCGAACCCGGCGACCGGATCGGCTTGCCGTATCACCCGCTCGGGACCGACTATCTCGGTCGAGACATGTTGGCGCGACTGCTGTACGGCGCGCGCGTCTCGTTGTTCATTGGCGTCGTCGCACCGCTCTTATTCGTCCTGGCCGGCGTCGTGTGGGGTAGCGCGGCCGGATTTCTGGGAGGACGCGTCGATCAGCTGCTCATGCGCTTTGCCGACTTCGTCATCGCGCTGCCGTTTCTCCTGTTCATGATCCTGTTCAAGATCGCCTTCGGCATCGGGCCAGGCGAGAGCGGCGTCTTCCCGATGCTCGTCGCCCTCGTGCTGCTCGGATGGCCGGCGACCGCGAGGCTCGTGCGCGGGCAGATCCTGCAGGTTCGGCAGGAGGGCTACGTCTCGGCGTCGCAGCTGCTTGGCGCCCGGAGCGGCTATCTCGTCTTCCGGCACATGATGCCCCAGACGATGGGGGTGATCCTGGTGACGCTCACCTTTGCGGTGCCGAGCGCCATCTTCACCGAGGCGTTTCTATCGTTCATCGGCATGGGCGTCGCGCCGCCGACGCCGTCGTGGGGCAGCATGGCAAACGAAGGCATCCGGACGATGCTCTCGCACCCCCACGAGCTCCTGTTTCCAGCCCTGTTCATCGGCGTGACGGTGCTGGCGTTCAACATGCTCGGTGACGGGCTGCGCGACGCGCTCGACGTTCGCATGCGAGGCCGCGAATGACGGCGACAGGGAACGGCGCCGGAGACTCCGCGGTGCTCGACGTCACCGACCTCCGTGTCGAGTTCGACACGCACGGAGGCATCGTCAAAGCCGTTCGCGGCGCCAGCTTCAGCGTCCGCCCGGGCAAGACGCTCGCGATCGTGGGAGAGTCTGGCTGCGGCAAGTCGGTGTCGGTGCAGAGCATCATGGGCCTGATTCCGATGCCGCCCGGGCGCATCACGAGCGGTGTGGCCCGGCTCCACGGCGTCGACATCATCAGGCAGAAGATCGTCAATGGCGAGGAGGTGCGAGGGAATCGCGTCGGCATGATCTTTCAGGATCCGATGAGCGCGCTGAACCCGACGATGCGGGTCGGCGACCAGATTGCCGAAACGCTCCAGGTGCATCGTGGCCTGTCGAAGCGCCAGGCGTTTGCGCGGGCCGTCGAAGTGCTGGCGACAACGCACATCCCGGAGGCTGAAGCGCGCGCGAAACAGTACCCCTTTGCGTTTTCAGGCGGCATGTTGCAGCGGGCCATGATCGCCATGGCGATCGCGTGTGAGCCGGACCTGCTCATTGCCGACGAGCCGACCACGGCGCTCGACGTCACCATCCAGGCGCAAATACTCGAGCTGCTGGAGGAACTGCAGCGCAAGAACGGCATGGCGATCGTGCTCATCACGCATGATCTCGGCGTCGTCGCGCGCATGGCCGACGACGTCGCCGTCATGTACGCGGGCGAGATCGTCGAAAGCGGAAGCGTCGATGATGTGTTCTATCGCGCCGCCCATCCGTACACACTCGGGCTCAAGGCCGCGATGCCCAGCCAGACGACGTCAAAGGTCACCGGTCTTCAGGCGATCGAGGGGGCGCCGCCCGATCTGTTCGATCCGCCGGCAGGGTGCGGCTATTTTGCCCGCTGCCCGCACGCGATGCGTCTGTGCGAACCCCATAGCCCTACGCGCTTCGAAGTCGATCCCGAGCACCACGCCATGTGCTGGCTGCACCACCCGGACTCACCACGAAAAGCCGGCGAACTCTATCGCGGAGGGTCCGCGTGAGCGCGCTGGTCGAGGCTAAAGGCGTCACGAAGCACTTCCCGCTCGGGCGCGGGAAGACCGTGCACGCAGTGGACGATGTCTCGTTGACGATAGCCGCGAAGGAGATCGTCGGCCTCGTCGGTGAGAGCGGATCGGGAAAGTCGACGTTCGGCAAGACGCTGGTCGGCTTGCACGAAAAGACGGCCGGCGACGTCTACCTGACAGGCGAGAAGTTGCCGCGGCGCTACCGGGCCGCCGACTTCCGGCACTACGCGCGCTCCATGCAGATGATCTTTCAGGATCCCTACTCGAGCCTGAATCCGCGGATGACGGTCGGGGAGATCATCGGGGAGGGCCCCCGCCTCCTTGCCGGCACGAGCGGCGCGAAGGCGCGCGACGACGTGGCCGGCTGGCTCGAGCGCGTCGGCCTCGATCGCGGACATGCCGCGCGCTACCCGCACGAGTTGTCCGGTGGCCAGCGGCAGCGCGTCGGCATCGCGCGGGCGCTGATCCTGGAGCCGACGTTCGTCGTCTGCGATGAGCCGATCTCGGCGCTCGATGTCTCGGTGCAAGCGCAGGTCGTCCGCCTGCTCGGGGAACTGAAGGAGTCGCTGGGGCTCACGCTCCTGTTTATCGCGCACGACCTCTCGATGGTGCGCTACGTGTCGGATCGCATGGCCGTCATGTACCTCGGGTCACTGGTGGAGGTGGGCCGTTCCGACGACGTGTATTTCAGGCCGTTGCACCCCTATACGAAGATTCTTGTCGCCTCGAACCCTGAGCCCGATCCGCGCTCGGAGCGAGAGCGTGCGACCATCCCGATTGCCGGCGAGATCCCCTCTCCCGTCAACATCCGCCCGGGGTGTCGCTTCGCCACACGCTGCCCGGAGGTCATGGACGTCTGTCGGACAGTGACACCGGAGCTGCGCGCCATGACCGACGGCACCCACGAGCACCACGTCGCGTGTCACTTGTACGAGCCCGCGGGACGGCCGTTGTCAGTTCCAACGGCGTAGTCCTCGCAATCCCGCCGTGATCTTCCCCACGGCACGACGGCCGATCCGACTCGACGGGGCGATGCCGTGAGGCTACCTCGAAGAGCCGTGGCGTGTCCGATCTGGGATCATGTGCGAGCCGGGGTTCGAGCTCGACCGGGTTGTCGCGGCCCAGAAGATTGATGACCTCGATGGGCCCGTGCCACTCGGCACCAACGACGACCTCCTGCGCTACGTGGAGGACACCTTCGGGGTGCGCATCCCCCGCACCCGCTGCTGCGCCGCGCATCGCACGCCGGCGGAGGCCTTCTGCGATAGCTACTTCGCCCGGGCTCCGGTGACGGTCTGGAACGCCTCCCGCGCCTTCGGCGGCAAGACCTTCCTGCTGAGCCTGCTCGCGCTCACCGAGGCCCTCACGTTGGAAGTCAGCGTGACGGTGCTGGGCGGCTCCGGGCAGCAGTCGGCCCGGGTCCTGGACGCGATGGGCACGCATTGGCGCGCGCCCGCCGCACCCACGCATCTCCTCGATGGCCCCCCGGGCCTGTACAAAACCCAGCTCATCTGGGGGAACACGATTACCGCGCTCACGGCCTCGCAGACCTCCGTCCGCGGCGCGCACCCGGCCCGCCTGCGACTCGACGAGGCCGACGAAATGCGCCTGCCGATCCTCGAAGCCGCGCAGGGTCAGCCGATGGATCAGGGGGCCGTCCGAGCCCAGACGGTGATCGCCTCGACCCACCAGCATCCGGACGGCACGATGACCGCCGTCCTGCAGCGGGCGGCCGAGCAGGGGTGGCCCGTCTATCAATGGTGCTGGCAGGAAACGCAAGAGCCGGCCGGATGGCTCCCGGCCGCTCAGGTCACCCGAAAGCGCGCCGAGATCACGGCCCAGATGTGGCGCACGGAATTCGACCTCCAGGAACCGAGCGCGGAGGGACGGGCGATCGACCCGGAGGCCGTGGAGTGGACCTTCGACGCCGCCCTCGGCGAGGCGGGTGCGGCCGTGCTGGACCACGGCTGGGAGGCGACGCCCACGACGGCGGCGTCCGCAGCGGCCGGCTGGTACGCCCACGGCGCCGACTGGGCACAGGCCGTCGATTTCACCGTGGTGGTGACGCTCCGGTGTGACGTGCAACCGCTGCAGCTCGTGGCCGCCACGCGCACGCACCGGCGCCCGTGGCCCGTCATGATCGGGATCCTCAATGCCATCGGTACCCGATACCCCGGTCCCGTGGCCCATGATGCCACCGGAGGGGGCACGGTCGTCGCCGAGTACGTCACGCTGCACGACGTCATCGACTTCCACATGACGGGCCGCCAGCGCCGGGACCTGTTCATCAGCTACATCGCGGCCCTGGAGCGCCACGAACTCAAGCTGCCGCGGCTCGACCCCTTCTATCGCGAGCACAAGTACTGCCGGGTCGATGATTTGTTCGGGAACGGCCATCCGCCCGATACAGTCGTCGCCATGGCCTTGGCCTATCACGCGTTTCGCACCGGCCGCCAACCCGGCGACTACGGCGTCACCATCTGACGGAGGGAGGCCCGGAGGCCGACATCGGGTCGCCGTTCACGGGTCTCGTCCGCTCGCGCGAAACGCCGCCAGGGACGCCCCATCGCTCGCGTGGCACCACGCACACCGTTTGGGGGCGGCGGCACCGACATCGACACGACGCCAGGGACGGCCGGCGCGGCGATCGCGGGAGAGGGGGCCACAAGCACCGGCGGCGTCGCGGCCGTCGCACGAGCGCCCCGGTGGCCGCGTCCCACGGCCGTGCCGCCTCGCCACCTGACAGGAAGGCCGGGTGGCGCGCATCGTCGATGACACGGGCCTGATCGCCATCGGCGTCGACCGGTCCGTCTGGCTCGACGCACGCGGCCAGGACGGTTCTGGCCAGTTGGTCGGTCCCGTCCAGCGAGCATGGGTTCGTGTTCTGGTCCGCCGACCCGTCGAACCGTTCCCGCCAGTACTGCCAGTCGCAAACGCGGGTCTCGGTCAGCGAGCCGCTCGTCCGCCGGCCGCGCGGGCGGGTGTCGGAGCCGTCGCCGTGGTCGCGCTCGTCGTTCACGTTGCTGCCGGGCCGCACGGTGGGGCGGGAGCACCGGCCGACCTCGCGCTCCGTACATGTGCACTCGGCCGCCACGCGTGACTCCCCACACATCGCCGTCCCGTCGCCTCCGCAGATTCCGCTTCCCTGTCGCGCCCATCAGAGCGAATGTGGACGGACGCCGCCTGCCCGCGGACGCCACCACAAGGAGGAACCGAGTCCATGCCCCCGCACGAGACCGTCTCGACCACCACCCCCGGTGACTCACGCGCCACGGCGCCGCCCGCGCGCACGTTCGGCCCCCAGGGGCCGACCCTGGGGGCCCTCATCGACGCCTACCTCCAGGACTACCTGGTCCGGCAGTTCCGGTCCGTCAGCACCGCCCGCGGCCGGGTCGCCCATCTCACCGCGTTCTTTGGCCGCGACGCGCCGGCCGCCGCGCTGACCACGTATCAAATCCGCCAGTACCAACTCGCCCGGCGCGCCGCCGGGGTGGCCACCGGCACCATCAATCGCGAGACCTCGGCCCTCCACCGCATGGGCACCCTCGCCGTCCACTGGGGCTGGCTCGACACCGTGCCCGGCTTCCCCGACCGCCTCCGCGAGAATCCCCCCCGCCAGGGCTTCTTCGAGCACCCCGAATACCTCGCCGTCCGCGCTCACCTGCCCGCCCCGTGGCAGGACATCCTCGACCTGGCCTACTACTCCGGCTGGCGCAAGAACGAGATCCTCGGCCTCACCTGGGACGAAATCGACGAGGCTGGCGGCGTCATCCGGCTCTCGCCCGCCCGCTCGAAGACGTTGGTGGGGCGGATTCTCCCCATTTCGCAACCGATCGCCGAGGCCCTGGCGCGGCGACGGGCGCGCCGCGACCCCGACAGCCCGCTGGTCTTCCACCGCGACGGCATCCCCGTCCGCCGCTGGCGCACGGCGTGGCGCACCGCCTGCCAGGCGGCCGGCGTGCCGACCCGCTTCCTTCACGACTGCCGCCGCACCGCCGCCCGCAACCTGATTCGCGCCAGCGTCCCCGAGCGGGTCGCCATGCTTCTCACCGGCCACAAGAGCCGCGCCATCTTCGACCGCTACAACATCATCAACGAACAAGAACTGCTCGAGGCCGGCGACCAGCTGGTCGCCTATCTGGCGCAGTACGCACAGGCGATGCCGCGTGGCAGGCGGCCCCACCCAGCCGGCACCGCCGTCCCGCGCACCACACCGCCTCTCCGCCTCGTGCGGCGCACCGCCGCGTAAGCGCGCGTCGGGCGGGCCCGCGGGCGAGACGGGGCTGGACACACGGCAGCCCTCAGGCCTGGCGGACGAGACCCGCGCACCGCCAGGCCCACCGTCGGCCCACGGCGCGCGACCCCGCCGCCGCAGCCACATCCGCGCACCTGCCCCAGAAAGCCGCCCACACCGCCACGGGTGGCGCCAGTGGCCGGAACCGGTCGCGCTCGCCTTGGATGGGGCCCGACGTCGGGCTACGCGGCGCGCGCCGCGATCACGTCTGAGCTTGAGCCCAACATATCGGGCATAAATTTAGGGTGTCTGCCAGTGACTTGACAATGCCAGACACTGCGAAGAGAGACTGTCCCGCCGTCCTTCACATTGCCTGGGCGCTGTCTGAAAACGTTTCAAACACGTGCTCGAATAAAACGGCGCATTTGCGATGGTAGATCTCCGGCGTGAACGCCCGTGGCAAGCCTTCGTCGAGCACGCTGGCTATGGCCTCACGTACCTGCGCCCGCGCCTGCACCTTCCCGCGCCAATTCACATTCTGGGCGAGAGCCACGTGCACCCTGTCCAGCAGGTGGCGGGCCACTTTCTTGACCTCATCGCGTTCCGCCGGGGCCAAATCCGGCCCAGGTCTTGTCAGGAGGTCAAACACCGTCAACTCCTCCTCGGTCAACCGCTCACGAACGTGCCGCTGTTCCTCATCTGAAAGAGATCGACTGAGGGAAAGCAGATCATGGAATAGCTCGTCAATATTCCGACTGCCCGCGTTGTACGACTCGATCAACGCCTCGAACGTGGTCAGGAAATCGGCGCGGGTCGGGTTGGCGCGAACCAGCGTGTCGAGCTGCGTCCGCACAGCAGCCCGAAGCTGTGCTAACTCGATGTTCTTGCGCGTCGTCGTCGCGAATCGCTTCGCCAGCGCCTCGAAGTCAATGGCCGAGAGGTCGAGGGGTTTGCGCCGCCCTGTTTCGCCGGAGCCTTCTCCAGCGATCCGGAACCCGTCCGCCGCAATAGAGCGGTCGAGGAGGGCGTTGATGTCTGCCATGACCGGGGTGATGTCCGCGGGTCCCTCGTCGGTGCGCTCACGAATGGCGTCGGCCATGACCCTGACGACCCCGACACGCGCCGAGAACTGGGCGACGGCTGGGTCTGGCTTGACGGCCTGATACAGCGTATGGACCCGCCGCTCGTGGGCAAGGAACTCCTGGCGGAGTGGGTCTGGCGAAATCAAACGATCCACCGCGTCCGCCATGTAACCGAGGCGGTCGAGGCCTGCCGCACCCTCGATGGAGGCGAGGTCAAGACTCTGGGCTGTGCAGAACCCGGTGACGGCCTCTACGGCCTTCCGGAGTTCCTCGACCAGCTGCCGTTTGTCGCGAACCGGGGTCGTGCCGCCTTGGCCTTTGGCGTAGATGGCGAGGGCCTTCTCCAGTGACGCGAACACGTTGGCGTAATCCACGATCACGCCGCTGTGCTTGCCGGGGAACACCCGGTTCGCGCGAGCAATGGCCTGCATCAGCGCGTGGTTCCGCATCGGCTTGTCGAGATAGATGGTCGAGCAACTCGGCACGTCGAAACCGGTCAGCCACATCGCGCAGAGGAACACCACCCGGAGGGGGTCGGTGGCGTCCTTGAATCGCTCATCCAGCGCGTCGGCGTGCAGCCGCTGCCGGTGGGGGACGATGTCGAGGCCCAGCGCCTTCATCTGCTCGACTTCGTTCTGGCCAGGCGACACGATGAGCGCCATCTCGGTCGTGGTCAGGATGTCGAGGCGGTGCTGGCACTCGCGCAGACGGTCTGGATCGGCTGTGGTCGCATCCGCCGTGAGGCGTGAGAGCTCCGCTTCCACCCGGACACGTTCCGCCTGCCAGTGTGTCCGCACCTTGTCGTGCATGCGCAAGGCAGTGGCCTTGTCGATGGACACAACCATCGCCTTCCCTTGAAACCCGCGGCTGAGGAAGTGGTGGACGATGTCCGTGGCGACCGTGTCCAGTCGGTCATCGCGGGTGAGCAGGTGATACTGCCGTCCGAGTTCCCGTTCCAGACGCGCCTCCTGATCGACATCGAGGTCGGCCGCTTCGATGATGGCGTAGACGTCGTCATTGAGGGTCGGATTCTCCAGTCGCAGTTCCGGCGTCCGGTTGTCGTAGAACAAGCGAACGGTGGCGCGGTCTTCGACGGACTGCTGAAAGTCGTAGATGGAGACGTAGTCGCCAAAGACATCCTTGGTGCGCTCCTCGCCGGCGATCAGCGGGGTGCCCGTGAAGGCGACGAACAACGCCTTCGGCAAAGCAGTCCGCATGTTCACGGCCAGCGTGTCGTACTGGCTGCGGTGGGCCTCATCGGTGATGACGATGACATCGGGGCGGTCGCACAGCAGCTCCGGCGTTTGGAACTTCTGGATCAACGTGAAGACGTACCGGTGATTGCCTCGCAGCAGGTCACGTAACTCCGCGCCGCTCCCCGCGTGGCAGATCCGGCTCTCGTGTTCGCTCACCGCCCCCGTGGCTTTGAACGTCCTCGCGATCTGGTCATCCAGCTCGACCCGGTCGGTCACGACGACGAACGTCCAGTTGCCTTCAATGTGTCGCAGGATCTTCTGCGCGAAGAAGACCATCGACAGGCTCTTGCCCGCCCCTTGGGTGTGCCAAAAGACACCGCCACGTCCATGACCGGCGGCGCGCGCCTCCAGCAGGGCTGGGATCGCCTTGTTGACGCCGAGCACCTGATGGTTCTGGGCCAGGATCTTGCGTAGGCCGGACCGCTCCTCGGAGAACAGTGTGAAGTTATCCACGAGATCGAGGAAGCGAGCGGGGTCGCAGACGCCTCGGAGCATGACCTCCAACGAGACACGGCGGGGTTCATCCTCCCGCGCGATGCGCTTCCACTCGAAGAACCGTTCCCAGTCCGCCGTGAGCGTGCCTACCCGGCTCTCGATGCCGTTGGAGGCGATGAGCAGGGCGTTGTACCAGAACAGATCGGGGATACCGTTTTGCGGGTGCTTGTAGCTCGTCAGGTTGTCGTCGAACGCCTGCCTGGCCGGGACACCCGGTTTCTTCAACTCCACAATCATGAGCGGCAGGCCGTTCACAAAGCCGATGAGGTCCGGGCGGACGGTATAGAGCGCCCCGGTCACGGTCATCTGGCTCACCAGCAGGAAATCGTTGCCCGCGAACGGCTGCTGCCAGTCGATGACCCGCAGCCGTTCCGTCTTCTGTCCCCCGTGCTCGCGGTCAGGCACCGACACCGGAATGCCGGTCTTGAGGAGGTCGTACACCTCACGGTTGGCGGCGACGAGGCTCATCGTGGCGCGGTTCCGCGTCAGCGATTCAATCGCGAGCGCGATCGCCTCGGGCGGGGCCGTCGGGTTCAGCCGTTCCAGCGCTGCCCGCAACCGGGGCACCAGCACGACATCGGCAGTCGTTTCGCGCCCGAGCGTGCCGGTTGGCCCTATCGCCTCGTCCGACGCCGATACCGTCTCCCAGCCCAGCGTTGCGAAGAGCTGAATCGCGGGCTGCTCGACGAGTTGGTCTTCGGTGTTGGCGTGCGGCATGGGTCAGGCGGCGGTGTCGGTTAGGGCTTGTCAGACAATTACTGACTTTTGTGTTCTCGGAGCAGCGGGATGGATCGTGTAGTTCCAGTCGCCGTGAAAGCGATGCCGCTCGAGGCGTACCGTCGCCAGCTGCGCATCGGTGACGGTGAGGCCACCCGGGTATGGGCCGCGGTCGAGTTCCGACCGAACGCGGAGTCCGGACCGACTGTGCGTCGAGCCAATGAGGCTCACGATCGTGGCCAAGTCGACGAGTGGGGTGCCGCGCCAATTCATCGCGATGTGCGAGAACACCCGATGCTCGATCTTGTTCCACTTACTCGTACCCGGCGGAAAGTGACAGACCGTGATCACCAAGCCCGTCCGATTGGCCAGACGCGGCAGTTCCCACTTCCACAACCGGAGGCGCGCCCCGTTGCTCCCGCCTGCATCCGCCGTGATCAACAGCGACTGGGCTTGTCGATACGCCGGGCGACCCATGTGCTGCCACCAACGCTGGATCGACCGTACCGCGAAGCTCGCGGTGTCGTGATCGATCCCGACACGCACCCAGCCTTCGTTGCGATGCAGATCGTAGATGCCATACGGAATGGCCTTCCCGCCCGTGGTGGCGGTGGCCGGGATCACGAAGTCGTGGACCTGTACCCGCTGCGGCGTCTTCGCCGGGCGCCAGGTGCGGCCCGCGTTCTTGAACGCGCCGACCAGCTCCTTCTTCTTGGTGTCCACCGAAATCGTCGGCTGCTGTTGCCGTTGCGCGCGTCGCACGCGCCGGGCGATGTACCGAAACTGCGCGTCCCGATCGACATGCTGGCGGCCCTCACGAGTCTTGGCGTTGCCCTGCAGGCTGTAGCCCAGTCCGTGCAACAACTCGGCGACCACCGTGTGGCTGACGCGGTGGCCCAGACCGTCGAGCGCCACCGCCAACGTCCGTGCGCTCTGGCACGTCCACCGCAGCGGCGAGTCGGGATCGCCGGGGGCGGTCGGCTCGACCAACGCATCCAAATCGCGCAGCAGCGTCGCGTCGAGATCGATCGCGCGCTTGCGGCCGCCGCCCGCCCTTCGCGTCCGGCCGCCCGCGAGCGGCTCGTCCGCCGTCAATTCACGCAAACCGCGCTGGATGGTCGATGTCGCGATACCCGTGGCTCGGGCGACCAGCGCCGTGCCGCCATAACCGATCGCCTCGGCCTCAGTCGCCGCCCACACCCGGCGCGATCGCTCCGTGAGCACGGGCGCCAGCGCTGCATGCTTTGCCCGCAGGGTGGCCACCTCCACGGGCGCAGCGTACTACTCGCCGATCAACAGTACAAGCAGTTATTTCCTTACAGGATCTTAGCGCCATCTGTCCCGAGAGGAGGCGCGGCAACAACAGATCGCGTGTACGGCGGAGGTTTTGAATTTGGCGCCGTAGCGTCGAAGCCTGATGCTCGAAGTTGTCGGCGAGTTTACAGAATCGCTCGATCGGGTCAGGCGGAGGGGCAAGGATTTCCAGCGCGTAGGCTTGGTAGCGATTCAAGCCGGGAACGGCTGCGTCGTTGTTGATGAAGTTCTTAGTTTGAAGGTCATAAAACAAGAATCGCAGCGGGACAGACGAGGTCACGAAATACGCGGTGTCTATTACGGAAAAGTCTTCATCGCTCCAGAAGACGCTACCAACGTTGCCTTTTCGACCGACAATGATGCCCGGACCTTCTACAAGGCTGTCCGTCTCGAATTCATTGTCAGGCCGCCACTGGGAGCTGGACCAAGTCCCGGCAGTGGGAGACCCAACGGACATTGTTCAGTTCGGCACGGGCCACCATGTGTCCGCCAACGAAGGTCGACGGCGTGTGGCCCTTCAACGACGCGTGGCTGCGTACCTCGTTGTAGTAGACCTGGAAGTCGCCAAGTTTTCGTTCAAGATCACGGGCATTCCAGAACAGCACCTGGTCGAGATATTCTCGCCGCGTCGTTCCGATCAGGCGCTCCACGAATGGGTGGGACCGGGGCACATGAGGCACGGTCTTGATTGCGTCGATCTCCAGAATCCGCAGGTTCGCCGTCCAACGGTGCGCCTCGAACAGCGGATCATGATCGGTGCTGAGGTGTCGCGGGGTGCCCTGCCCATGAATGGCGGCGTTGAACATGCGGCAGAGGTCGGCGCCAGTGACCGGACCGCGGTGCACGCCGACGCCGACGAGGCGACGCGTGAATTGATCCATGACCACGAGCACCCAGTAGCTCCGGAGCACGATGGACTCGCATCGAAAGAGGTCCACACTCCACAGGCTGTCTGTCGTGTGGCCGATGAACGACAACCACGAGGGCCCGGTGCCGCCCGGGATGGGGCGACAGTGTGTCGACAGCACGCGGTACACGACGTTCTTATCGATGTTGACCCCGAACGTTCGCGCGATGATGCGCGCAATCCGTGGACAGCCGAATCGAGGATTCCGCGACTTGAGCTCGACGATGGCCTGGATAAGTGCCTCGCTCGGCCCCTTCGGTCCGGGTTTCTTCGGGCACTCGCTCGACGAGAACAGTCGGCGGTATTTGCGACGCACCAACGCCTGATGAAACGCCAAGAGCGTCGAGGGGCGTACGCCGATGGCGACCTTTCGGATTCGTCCTCGGCTGAGGAAAAGTGCCCCGAATCCGAACAGCAGCCGGTCACTCGCTGTCAGGCGTGGCGCTCGCTGGCGAGGACGGCGCAAGACGATCAGTTGCTGCTTGAGCAGAAGATTCTCCGCGATCACCGCGCGCACGCCACCGGGGCCACACAGTGTCGCGGTCATGACGGTCAGGTGAAGCAGGGTGAGCAGGAGGCACTTCATGCGCGAGACAGCGTAGGCCAGACGTCAGGCGCCATGCAACGTTGCCTCAATCCTGGATTCAGCGAGAGAATTGGGAATTCGAGACGCACAGGCCCGCCGCACCGGCAGCCGGTGATCACCGACCAGCAGGGCGGCCCCCTGTCGCTTCGCGGACGGCCCTATAATTTTCGGGCCAGGACATCCTTGATGGCCGCGTTCTCGAGTGCCAGGTCCACGTACATCCGCTTCAGTTTGGCGTTCTCGGTCTCGAGCCCCGCAACCGCGTCACGTCGGAAACACTTGCCTCACCGTATTTGCTGCGCCACTTGAAAAAGGTGGCTCGGCTGATGCCGTGCGTCCGTAGGAGGTCGTTCACGGCCACGCCGGCCTCGGCCTCTTTCAGGATGCCAACAATCTGGGTCTCGCTGAACTTTGACTTCCGCATAACCGCTCCTTGAACCGGAGCAGTCTACTTTTGGGTGTCAGGCGATTGGGGAAGCTTACGCGTGCACCAACGCCATGCCCCGGTCGGGCCGCCACGGCCGGTTACTGTCCGCGGAAGGTTTCGGCGGAACCGGGTGCAGCAAACTGGATGTCGCGCGTGCCCACCTGCCCGGTGACGGTGTACTGCCCGCGCATCTGCAGGAAGTTCACACCGTTGCCGAGCGGGCCCTGCGCCATGCGCGTCGTTTCGATCGACGCGACCTCGAAGCGAAGATCGAGGGTGAGCGCCGTGCCCCGAGCCCGCAGGTCGATCGCGCGCGGACGTCCCTGCGCGTCGTTCGTCTCGGTGATCCGCACGTCGGTGGAATAGCCGAGCAGGCCATCGGGACCGAGCGCGCCAACGAACCCCGGGAACTGTTCCGGGTCGGCGGCTTCCGGCGGCGGGAACACCCGCCCATAGATCAGTGACAGGCCGTCGCCCTGTACCTGTCCCCACTGCCAGGACACGTCTTCCCAGAATCCCCAGTTGTGGTCGTGGTAGCCGGTGCCCCCGTCGAGCGGCACCGAGTTTCCATCAACGCTCAGCGCACCCGACAGATCGCCGGACATGACCGGCACGACATAGCCGGTACGCCAGCCGCGCACCCCGGCGATTTCGATTGGCGGGACGAACCGTCCGGGCGAGGCTTCGATCGCGAGGTCCCCAACGACCCTGCGGCCCGAATCGTCGGTGAGGTCCAGATGGATGCGGTAGGTCATTCCTTCGAGGCGTACCGAGTTCGATCCAATCCGCACGTCTGGCGCATTCGCCAGGTCGGCATCGGTGACGTCGGCGCTCCCGCCGAAGGTGTCCATCTGCCCGCTGCGTTCCAGCTGCAGTTGGACGCCGGCCCCGCGGTTGCCGCTGTCTGCTTTCGGGCCAGCCATGAATGTCAAGTAGAAGCGGGTGTCGCCGGCGCGGCCGTTGAAGTAGAGCCACTCGGCCCAGGAATCGGCCCACCGCGGCACGTCCGGCACGTCATGGAACCGGTCGATCTGCCGCAGCAGCTGATCTGGCGATGCCTGGGTCCAGGCAAGGTCGTCACGCGAATCTCGCCAGGCGTCGACGGTGGCGGTCTCCGGGTCGCCCAGCTCGCGCTCGGCGCTCGGGATCCCGCCCCGGGCCCTCACCGGCGTCACCGTGCCGTCGTGTAGCAGGTACAACTCGTCGGTGTGTGATCCGGCCGCCGCCCGCACGCGCGGCCGTAGCGCCTCGGACTGAAGCGTGCCAGACAGGACGAGCCGGGCAGGCACGGAAGGCGATAGCCGTATCCTCACGTCGCCGCCGCCCACGAGCGCCGGGGACTGTGCCTGCTCGAGCACGATGTCGGCCACACCAAGCAGGATGGCCATGACGCTCACGCCAAACCCAAAGCCAGCCGCGAGCACCGCGCTTCGCACGGGGTGCGCCGTGAGCGACCGGAGCGCCAACCGGCCAATCATCGCGTCTGCTTGCCTTCGATGCACCCATCCCGCATCGTGAGCTGCCGTGCTGCGCGATCGGCCAGCACGGCGTCGTGCGTCACGATGGCGAGCGCGGTCCCTTCCGCGCTCACGCGGTCGAGCAGTTCGGCAATCTGGGCGCCCGTCGCACCGTCGAGCTCACCGGTCGGCTCGTCGGCCAGGAGCAGGCCAGGGCCGTTGGCCAGGGCGCGGGCAATCGCCACGCGCTGCATTTCGCCACCCGAGAGCTGCGAAGGCCGATGATCGGCGCGGGCCGCCAGGCCGACGTAGTCGAGCAGCTCACGAGCCCGCCTGGTCCGTGCGTCTCTGGGTACGCCGGCCTCCGACATGGGTAGCTCGACGTTCTCGCCCGCGGTCAGCATCGGCAGCAAGAAGAAGCGCTGGAACACGAATCCGATCTGTCGAAGGCGGAGCCGGCTACGCTGTGCATCCGACAGCGTCGCCACGTCGTGCGCGTCGAAGTGCAGCGTCCCAGACGTCGGCGTCTCCACGCAGCCCAGCATGTGCAGCAGCGCGGACTTGCCACATCCGGATGGTCCGCGGACGGCGATGTGATCGCCGCTGCGAATCTGCAGTGTCACGTCGCGCACGGCCGTGACGGGTCCCGCGGGCATCTCGAACACCTGACTCACGCCGCGGGCGTCTACGATGACGTCGCTCACCCGATCACCTCGTTCCGGAGGGTGGCGGCGATCGGCAGGCACGAGACGATGCGCACGGGGTAGGCCGCAGCAACGAGTGCGGTGGCCACGAGCAGGGCTGCGTGCACGGCAAGGGCGCGAGGCTCGAAGACGAAGAAGTGCAGCGCGGCCGGGATGCCAGGCATCTCCTTCAGGATGCGGTCGAGTCCCGAGGCCAGGAGGAGCCCGAGCGGCAGGGAGAGCAGTCCGCCGGTTCCCACGATCAACGCCGATTCCGACAGCACGTCCTTCACCACCCGCCCGCGCGAGAAGCCCAGCGCTCGGAGGGCTGCCACCTCGCCGAGCCGCTGGTTCACCGAGACTGTGAGCAGCACCGTGATGAGCAGGACCGCAAACGACACCGTGACCGTCGTGAGCACCGTCGAGATCTGGCGGAAGTAGGTGAACCCGGTCTCCTGGATACGTCCGAGCAGCGCTTCGTTGGTCGCCACGTTCAGGTCAGGAACGATGAGCCGGACGGCGGCAGCCGCTTGATCCGGGTCGCCGGCCGACGCGGCGAGGATGAAGTCCGCGTCGTCGTCGACGTTGCCGCCGCACGCGGCCCGCAGGGAGTCGAGCGTGCCGCCAACTGTGTTCTCTCCCACCACGGCGAAGGGAAACTCTGCCACGCCAACCACCTGAAGACGGGAAGCCGGCAGCGCCTCGTCAAGATCCCTGACGCACGAGACGCGCAGCCTCACCTCGCTCCCGAGCTCTAGCGCCATCGCCGATGCGATGGTTTCGTCGATGACCATTTCATCCGTTCCCTCGGGCTGGCGTCCACGGAGGATCGTCCAGGGAGGTCCGATCCCATCACCTGGGTCAGTGCTGGCATGGACGGTTGCGCCGTTGAACCTAGCGCGCAACGGGCGTGCCGACAGGCGCTCGAGCTCGGCGTGGGCGGTTCGAATAAGGAGCACGGCCCGTACTGACGGCAGCGCGGCGATTGCGTCGGCCGCGGCGAGTGAACCCGACATGCGCGGTCCTTCGCTTGGAAGATCGCCCGCGCTCACGCGCACGTCCCAGCCGCCCTGTTCGAGCAGGTCGCGCATCGAGGTGATGAGGCCCGTCGACAGCATCAGCATGTCGAACAGCAGCGCCCCGACCGCGGCGACGCCCAGCACGCCGAGAGTTGCTCGCGCCGGCTGGCGCACGAGGCTCCGCGAGGCAAACCCGATGGCGTTCATCGTCGTGCGAGCCTCAGACCGTTCTTGCGGAGCAGCGCCCAGGAGGCGACGACGGTCGCCGAGGTGCCGAGCGGCACAGCAATCGTGACAGACGTGAGTGCAACGTCTCGCGTGACCCGGACGAATACCAGCGCCGTGTCGTAGCGCCACTGAAAGAAGGCGTTGATCAGCTCCTGCGAGGCGAGCGCGAGCAGCAGGCCGAAAACGGCTCCGGCGACCGCGACGATCAGACCCTCGAGCAGGATCTGCAACAAGATGCGGTGAACGGGAAGGCCAATCAGGCGAAGCACGCCAACGGTCTCCCGTCGCTCGTCCACGAGCATGATCGTCAGCGTCAGCAGGAACACCGTCGCGGCGATGATGGTCACGACTGCAATGGCCAGGTGGAACCGTTCGAGTACACGGTACGGTCCCGTCGCGCCGGCCGCTTCGGCGGCAGGTCGGGCATCGACGCCAGGTACACGGGCGTTGACGTCTCGCGAGAACGCCTCGGCGTCATCCGGATCCTGCAGTGCGACGTTGATCGACGACACGAAGTCGGTGCCGGCCGGCACGTCCGCCTCGCGCGTCAACTCGAGCAAGTCCGGCAGATGTAGGCGAACCGTGCGGGGCGCAACGCCCAGTCGAGCCGGATCTGGCGTGGGCTCGTAGATGCCAACGACGCGGAACGTCCGCGCGCGCGATCCGTCGGGATCGGGTGCCAGGCGCACGACGGTTCCGACGTCGAGCCGCGCCGACTCAGCCAGGTGGCGTGAAACGAGGAGGTCAGCTGGCGCCTCGTCGAAAGGCGGCCCTTGAGCGAGGACGTTCGAGGTACACGCGAGCAACGTGAGGATAACGGCCGCGGCTTTCACGAACGATCCGACTGACTCATCTTCTGGATGCGGAGCCACTCGCGGCCAGTCACCGGCATGACCGAGCGCCTCGACATCCGCACCAGTGGGAACGTGGCAAATGCGGTATCCGCCTTGATCTCGGCGAAGGTCACCGGCCGGGCGAGCGCCTTGCGGGGCCGCACGTCCACGGCGTGCAGCTTGCCGGAAGCATCATCAGGATCGGGATACGCGTCGGATGCCACGGCCTTCTGCTTGCCTGTGTGGTAGTAGAAGAGCTCATCGCCCTTGCGGATGCCGCGCAGATGCTTCTGTGCGAGCGGATTTCGTACACCCGACCAGACCGTCTTCCCATCGCGTTCGAACTGGTCGTACCCGTAGTGACCGGGCTCTTCCTGCACGAGCCACTTCGCCATCCCGCGATCATAGCAGCCTGACGGCATTCGTCCCGGAACTCGATTGGCTTGGCACGATCCGGAAGATCCAGCCTGCTAACCCCAGAGTGCGTCTGAGTTGATCCGGTCTTGCCTGTCTGGACGCCTCCGCTAGATCCCGAGAGGCGAAGAACGTGAGTGTCATCAGCACGGCTCAGTAGCTCGGTCTCGAACAAGTGAAACGTCGAGGTCAGCGCCGGGGGCATTGTCAACTTGTTGAGGGTAGCGCGCTCTTGCCCCGTGACATCGACGCCCCCGATCGTTCTCAGCAGGCGCACGTCACCGCATCCCATTCAACGAACGCGCGGGTGCGGAGCAGACGGTGGTGAGCCGACCGCAGGAGGTGTCGACCGACGCGGAAGAGATTCTGCACGATACCGTGAACCGACGCGAACCGTTGGAGCTGAGCGGCCGACGTGAGACGCCGCATCTGGCGCTCACGCTGGCGGGTCGGTTGACGGGAGACCTCCGCGCGGTTGTTCGCGTACTGATCGGTGCAGTGGAGCACCGATGGCATCACCGCGCGACAGGCGGCCGAGTAACTGCGCAGCTTGTCGGTGATCAGGCGTTGCGGCACGTGCCGCTGGGTCTTCAGTAACGTGCGAAAGAAGCGCACCGCGGCGTGCCGATTCCGTCGCGGTTGCACGAGAATGTCGAGGACGTCACCGTCCTCATCCACGGCGCGCCACAAGTATTGCTGGCGACCCTGGATCGTGACGAACACCTCGTCTAGATGCCCAGTGTCTCCGAGCCGGCCACGTCGGCGCCGCAATCGGCCCGCATACTCAGGACCGAACCGTCGACACCACTTCCGGATGGCCTCATAGGTGACGTCGACACCCCGGCGGGCCAGCACGTCCTCCACGTCTCGGAAGCTGAGCGCGAAGCGATGAGAGAGCCACACCGCGTGGCTGATAATTTCAGGGGGAAACCGGTATCCGCGGTAGCTGGGCACGCGGTAACTCTGCCAGCAGGAGGCCAAGTTGACAATGCCTCGTGCGGGCCAGTTACGATTCGTGCAACAACGCCAAAGAACGGGCACGATCAATTTTTCGATCGTGCCCCCGTTGCCCGCAACGTCCTGAACTCGAGAACCTAGCCCGTCGTTACTTCCGGTAGGTGTCGACCGGCGGGAGGTGTGAGCCGGTGAGGTCCCCCGGCAGCGACGAACCGGACACCGTCGGCATTCGGAGCGTGCCGATACCGTCGATGGTGGCCTCGATCACCTCGCCCGGCTGCAGATAGCCTGACCGGGTTCCCTCGACGAACGCTCCCGAGGAGGTGCCGCCCGAGGTCCCGCTGTTGAGCACATCGCCAGGATGCAGGGTGATGATCGACGAGGCGTACTCCATCAGCTCCCAGACCGAGTGAATCATGTCACCGGCGCGCGCCTCTTGTACCGTCACACCATCGATCGCCAACTGCTGATGGAGGGTCTCCATAGGATCGCCGTAGAACTCCTTCGGAACGATCCAGGGGCCCATGGGCGCAAAGGTTTCGTGTCCCTTGCCAACGAGCCAGTCGGATTCGCGACCCGTCCCCGGCCGTCCACCCCGATCGGAGATGTCGATTGTCGCCATGTAGCCGAATACATAATCCTGAGCCTCGGTGGCCGAAATGTAACGGGCCGGACGGCCGATCACAGTGCCGAGCTCGACTTCCCAATCGATCCGATCTCGACCGTCGGGAATGACGACTGCCTGACCGTTTCCAATCACGGCACCCCGGGCCGGCTTGAGGAACAGATAGGGGATGCCCCGATTCGCGCGCATCTGGCGGTCGCTCTCCGCCTGTTCTTCCGCGCTACACCCCTCGCACACGTGGCTGTAGAAGTTCCCGGCCGCGTTCAGGATCTTCCCTGGGTAGAGAATAGGGGCCAGGGTGCGGACGTCCGCGACGTCGTGGATATACGCAGGCCTCGACTGAGCGCTGAGCCGATTGTTGTTTACGACATCGGTGACGACTTCATAGATCCGGTACTTGAGTCCGTACTCGTACTGTCCAATGATCTCGAGCATGTCGGCCGGCATCAACACGCGTGCATAACTTGGGTTGATCTGCAGGGACGCATTCGCCCGATCGAGTTCGATCACATACCGGTCCTGCAGCACGATGCCGACCTTCGGGCCAGCATCGAACTCGAAGGTGCCGAGCTTGAAGGGCTCCGCCGGCTCCATGTTGCCTTGCGCGAGGGCCGGGCTAGCGCCTAGCACCGCCACAAGACCTACTACGGTCGCGATGAGTTTCATGAGATCTTTTCTCCTTGGTGAATCCGTGTGTGCTTCCGAGGCACCACGGCGAGATGGCAACCGAGCGCCACCTGTCATGTTACCATTGTGGCTGCGGTGCACACAAGACCGAATCTCGCTCCGAGCCGGGATTTCCACTTTGGCCGTCCCAGCCTAGCCCCTTATACACCCAAAACCCTCTGCCTGAACCGATTTGCTGTTGCGGCCCACTGGGTATGCCCTCTAAACCGTCAGCGGGCTGTGCGCGAAGGTCTCGCCGAGCAAACCGCGGTGGTTCTGGGACGTTTCTTCGACACCTCCTCCACGTTGCGCCCTGTCGTCGCCCACGGTCTCGTGACGCCATCGGCCGTCAACCGGCCGGTACGGGCAGCGCCCAGATCCGCTGGGGCATCGCCCCGAACAGCGGCGTCGTTGCATGAATACCCGCTGCGGGTGGGGCGGCGTGGCCCGCACTGGCGTTGTTGCATGAAGACTCTGCGGTGGGGCGGTTTGGCCCGCATTTCTCATGATCCTCCGCAGGATCCACACTACAGGGATGCAGTCGAAGGTCCATCCCACGTATAAGACGAAGTACCGGGTGGCGAACTGGGCGGCCTACAATCAGGCCCTCGTTCGCCGCGGCGATGTGACGGTGTGGTTATCCTCGGAAGCGATCGCGGCCTGGACGCCCCGCCGGAGCGGCCGGCGGGGTGGGCAGCGGCGGTACTCAGATCTCGCCATCGAGACCGCCCTGACCCTGCGGCTCCTCTACCATCTCCCGCTGCGCCAGGCCGAAGGGTTCCTGCACGCCCTGTTCGGGATGATGCGCCTCGACCTCTCCGCCCCCGACTATACGACGCTCTCCCGGCGCAGCCAGCATCTGCGGCGCCGTCTGCGGCCGGTCCCGACCGACGAGGGCATCCATCTCGTGCTTGACAGCACAGGTCTGTCCATCGTCGGGGAGGGTGAGTGGGCTGCTGCGAAACACGGTGGCCGCGGCAGACGCGGCTGGCGGAAGCTCCACCTTGGCGTCGATCAGTCCGGCGTGGTCCTCGTCCACACGCTGACCGAGGCGACGGGTGATGATGCGACCACCGCCCTCGATCTGCTCACGGCGGTCGAGGGCCCTCTCGTGCGCGTCACCGCTGACGCCGCCTATGACACGGTCGCCGTCTACGAAACGGCGGGGGCGCGGGGTGCGACGGTGGTCATCCCACCGGCCAAGACGGCGAACGTCTCTGGCCACGGCCCGCGGTCGCCCGCGCGGGATCGGACGATCACGTGGGTGAAGACGCTCGGCCGGCGCCAGTGGAAGAAGGCGTCCGGGTACCATCATCAGGGCCGGGTGGAGAATGCGTTCTTCCGCTACAAGTCCATCATCGGCGATGGCCTGCGCGCCCGGAGTCCAGCTGGGCAGGGGAGTGAGGTCGTCCTCGGCTGTGAGATCTTGAATCGGATGACCGCCCTCGGCCGACCAGTGTCGTATCGCATCGGCCGGTGAGGATCCTGTCGGTGGGCCTCGTGCGGGCCAGGGACGATTCGTGCAACAACGCCGTGGAAGACGAGCGGGCTCGTGGGGTCGCGGCGGGCCCGCCGTCGGGCCAGCGCGTCGGCGATGGGGGGCGAGATCGGGAGAATCCGGCCCACCAACGTCTTCGAGCGCGCGGGCGAGAGCCGGATGACGCCGCCGGCCTCGTCAATTTCGTCCCAGGTGAGGCCGAGGATCTCATGCTTGCGCCAGCCGGAGTAGTAGGCCGGCATGGGGTTCACGCAGCAGCTCGAAGAGCTGCCAGGAGTCAACGCGATGTCTACCACGCGTGGCGGGCCGAGCGGACGGTCGCGCGACGAGCGCGAAGACAATATGATGCACAAGCGTAGCGTGGATGGACTCCGAACGTACCGAGCGAGGTTATGACATGGCGAGACGACTCTTAGTGAATGGGCTGCTCATCTCGAGCATCGTGATGGCGGTCGGCGCGCAAGCACAAACGGACCTGCCATTCGAGGTCGAGTCGATTACCTTCTTCGACGAGCCATGGGCCCTCGCCTTCCTGCCAGACGGCCGCATGCTGGTGACGGAACAGAAAGGCACCCTCTTCATCGTCACCCAGAACGGTGAGAAGTCCCCGGACATCGATGGCGTGCCGGACGTCGCGTACGGCGGCCAGGGTGGCCTGGGCGACGTCGCCCTGCATCCGGGTTTCATCGAGAATAACGTGATCTACCTGAGCTACGCCGAATCTGGTGTGGGCGGCCATACCCGTGGCGCCGCCGTCGTCCGGGCGGTTCTGAACCAGACCGAGGGCGGCGGAGACCTGTCCGACGTCGAAGTCATCTGGCGCCAGTATCCCAAGGTCGTCGGCTTCGGCCATTACGGGCACCGGCTGTTGTTCGACGACGAAGGGTACCTGTGGATCTCGTCCGGAGACCGCCAGAAATTCACACCGGCCCAGGACATGCAGACGAATCTGGGCAAGGTCCTGCGATTGCATGACGATGGTTCGGTGCCGGCCGACAATCCTTTCGTCGACTATTTCGACGTGGACCCGCTGGTCGACGATGACGGGATCTATGGGCAGATCTGGTCGCTGGGCCACCGCAATGTGCTCGGGCTGGCCATCGATCTCGAGGGTCAACTCTGGGACATCGAAATGGGGCCGAGCGGCGGCGACGAGCTGAACCTGATCACGCGTGCAGCGAATTACGGTTATCCGCTCGTCTCCGCCGGCGACCACTACGACGGGCGTGAGATACCGGACCACGACACGCATCCGGAATTCGAGAAACCGGCGATTTCGTGGAACCCCGTCATTTCGCCGGGTGACCTGATGATTTACCGTGGCGATCTGTTCTCCGACTGGCGAGGCGATGCAGTCGCGGCCGGGCTCTCGTCCCAGGCGATCGTGCGGGTCGAGCTCGACGGCGTGGATGCCCGCGAGGTCGGGCGTTACGAGATGGGTGCGCGAATTCGCAGCATCGTCGAGGGACCGGACGGCGCCATCTGGGTCCTGGAGGACGACGAGGACGAAAGTGCCGGGCGCTTGCTCAAACTCACACCGAAGAACTGAAACCCGGCGCCGGCCGGGTACACTGAGAAACGCGTCGATCGTCTTAGACAGGGAGGCACTTCGATGGAGAAGAGGGGGATTCCCGGTTTCGCGTGTGTCTTCGTGTTGAGTCTCGCTTGGGGGTGCTCGGGATCCCAGGAGGGGCTGGTCGCGGTGCCGGAGGGATCGCGCCTCGAGCTGTCGGAGCTCGTCGGCCAGATGCGGGACATGGCCTGGGCCGAGGAAGTCGATGCGGCGCAGGCGCTCATCGAAGAGCAGCGTCACCATCACGACGAATCAGGTCCCGAGTGGCTGCTCGCCGCATCCTGGCTTGGTCGCGGGGCCAGCTTCGCCGAGCGCTGGGATGTGGCCGAGCAGTACGCGCGCGAGGCGTACAACGGGAGCCAGGTGCTGCTCCGCTCTCGGGAGCTCGACGCTGACGGCCAGTTGCCGCTCGCGCTGGGCGCCAGCATCGAGGTGCTTGGACAGGCGCGGGACGCACGGGGCGACAGGCCTGGCGCGGTTGAGTTTCTTCGTACGCAGCGCGAGCGGTATCGGGATACCTCGATCGAGACCCGAATCCAGAAGAACTTCTTGCTGCTCAGCCTGGAAGGACAGCCGTTTCCGGTGCTCGACGTCGAGGATCACCTCGGCGAGCCGCTCCCACCACAGGACAGCCTGAAAGGCAAGGTCATCGTGGCCTTCTTCTGGGCCCACTGGTGTCCAGACTGCAAGCGGCAGCTGCCCGCGCTCGAACGGCTGCACGAGACCTACGGCGAGCGTGGTCTCGCCATTCTGGGGCCGACACAGCTCTACGGTTACACGGCACGTGGGCAGGATGCCGCGCCGGAAGAGGAGATGGCCTATCTGCGCGACGCCTATCAGGAGCGCTACCCCATCCCGTCCTGGATGAGCGTGCCGGTGAGCCAGCGGAATTTCGTCGAGTTTGGCGTCAGCACCACACCGACACTGGTCATCATCGACCGCAGCGGGACCGTGCGGCTCTACAACCCCGGCAATCTCGAATACGAGGAGCTCGCCGCACACGTCGAGCGGCTGCTGGCCGCCTAGCAGCCTGTGGTTAAAGGGCCGAAAGGGATCGACACGACTGATCCCGCGTACTACACTCCCGCATGGCCATGAGTCGACGTAAGGACCGGGCACGGACACCCGGATTGTGGATCGCGACGAACGCGTTGCCGGTTACGGGCGGGCATCCGTTCTATCAGCGGCTAAATCAGGTCCTGGACACGCACGCGTTCGACGCGTGCGTCGAGGCGCAGTGCGCCCCGTTCTACGCCGCGACGGTCGGCCGTCCCAGTCTGCTGCCGGGGACCTATTTCCGGCTGCTCTTGATCGGGTACTTCGAGGGCATCGATTCGGAGCGTGGGATCGCCTGGCGGACTGCCGACTCGCTGGCGCTGCGCGGCTTTCTCGGGTTGGGCCTCGATGAGGCGACACCCGAGCACTCGACGATCTCCCGGACGCGGCGGCTGATCGACCTCGAGACGCACCGGGCGGTCTTCACGTGGATCCTGCAGGTGCTGGCGACGGCCGATCGCGTGAAGGGCAAGACGATCGGGATCGATGCCACGACCCTCGAAGCCAATGCCGCCTTGCGGAGCATCGTGCGCCGCGACTCCGGCGAGACGTATCAGGAGTTCTTGACGCGGCTCGCACAGGCCTCGGGCATCGAGACGCCGACACGGGCGGACTTAGCGCGCCTTGATCGCAAGCGCCCGAAGAAGGGCTGCAATACCGACTGGCGGCATCCACACGACCCTGATGCGCGGATCACGAAAATGAAGGACGGGCGTACGCATCTAGCCCACAAGGCTGAGCACGCCGTCGACCTGGAGACTGGGGCGATCGTGGGCGTGACGGTGCAGGGCGCCGATCAGGGCGATACGACGACGATCGCGGAGACGGTCACCACGACGGCCGAAGAGCTCGAAGCCGTGGCGGTGGCGACCGACGGGCACACGGCGATCATCGACGAGGTCGTGGCCGACAAGGGATACCACAGTAATCAGACGCTGGTGGATCTCGCGACACTCGACCTGCGGACCTATATCGCGGAGCTCGATCGCGGCCGGCGCAACTGGACGCACCAGGCGGCGGCGCGCGACGCGGTGTACGCGAATCGTCGACGCATCCGGGGCGTGCGTGGGTTGGCCTTGTCGCGTCGACGGAGTGAGTATCTCGAACGACCGAATGCGCATCTCTCTGAAACCGGTGGGATGCGGCGCACGCATCTGCGAGGGCACACCAACATCCTGAAACGTTTACTCGTCCATATCGGCGACTTCAATCTGGGCCTCTTGATGCGGTCGCTCGTCGGCGTCGGCACGCCGCGGAGCCTGCAGGGCCACCTGGCGACGATTGTGGCGCTCGTCATTGCGCTGTGGACGCGCGTGGAGCGCCGCTGGCGCGACCACCACACGCCATCCGACGATCAGGCGTCCGTTTTTACGCCGAATCATCGTTTCGAGCTGCTACCTGTTGGCGCGTCAGAAGGCGACCTTTAACCACGGGCTGCTAGGGCCGGTTTCGGACTGCACTCGCCCCGCACTGTCGGGGGCGCCAGGGCGCACGGCCTGGGAGCGGCGTTGTTGCATGAATACCCGCTGCGGGTGGGGCCCGCTCGACGGCCGTTTAAAGGGCCATTATCGGCTGATTATCCCGCGATTAGCGTTGGTCTCCGGGCGCCCGCCCCGCCCGACGTCAGGCTCACCGCCGGCCCCTGGCGCGCGATCCCGCCGCCTTGGGGATGTGCAGCAGGGTACCGATGGCGACGACGTGAAGGAGCTCGTTGAGAGAGGCACCCTGTTGGCTCTGGACGAGGTACTGGGTCGTGCATCGCGGCACCACAATGCCTTCTTTGATCGGAGATTTCGAAAAGACCAGCCATGAAGCTTCATTACTATCCAGAAACCGACAACCTCTATGTCGAACTGAAGGCCGGACCGGGCGCGGAGACGCGCGAGGTTTCGGACGGCTTGAACGTCGATCTCGACGCCGCCGGCAGCGTGCTCGGTTCTGACATCGACCACGCGTCCAAGCGCTTGGACCTGTCCGCGCTGGAGACCGAAGCGTTGCCTGTGCGCTCTGCCATGGTCGGCTGAGGGGCGGTTTGGTCATGAAGAAGATTCAGTTGTGTCAGTAGACCGCACCGAGGGCAAGCTCTCCGCACCTGCCAAGCGACCGCGCGCGTCGCTGCTGGTGCGCGACCGGTCAGAGAATATCTCTGTGGAGCCCCAGCCCTAGCCGCCGTCCATGATCGACCTTGGGATTGTCGTCGCGTACTTCGCCGTCATTTTCGTTATCGGCCTGCGTGCGCGCGCCGACGCACACGTGGGTCCCGAGGAGTATTTCCTCAGTTCGCGCTCGCTGCGGTGGCCGTCCATCGCGATGTCGACGATCGCGACGAACATCGAGGCCGGCCACTTTCTCTCCGTGGCCGGCGCGGCCTACGTGGGTGGACTGGCGCAGGGGAACTTCGAGCTCAACGCCATCTTCGGCATTGTAATCGCCGCCTTCTTTTTCGTCCCCCTCTATCTCCGACTCAAGGTCGTCACGATCAGCCAGTTTTTCGAGCAGCGCTTCGGGCCACGGGTCGCGTTGACGTATGCACTCCTGATGATTGTGCTCTACGCGCTGCTTTACCTCGGCACGACGCTGTTCTGGGCGGCCTTTGCGCTCGATGGCATCTTCTCTGAGATGGTGGCGTGGATCAGCGACAGCCAGGCCGTGCGGCTCGCCGTCCTGAGTGTCGCTCTGGGGGCCTTCTCGGCAGTCTATACCTACCTCGGCGGCTTGCGTGCTGTGGTGCGAACTGATATCGCCCAGTTCGTCTTGCTCCTCGGTGGAGGGCTCATCACGGTCACGATCGCCGTGCATCACCTCGGCGGCTGGTCGGAACTCTTCGGCAGGACGGGACACCTCATGCACCTGCACCTTCCCCGGGACCATCCGACCGTGCCGTGGACCGCGCTCATCGGGATGAACCTCTTGAACTTGAACTACTGGGGAGCGAACCAGGTCATTCTCCAGCGGGCCCTGGCGGCGAAGAACCTGCGGCACGCCCAGGTCGGCCTGTTGGTTGGCGGGGTCCTCAAGTACGTCACGCTGCTCATCATCGTCATCCCCGGGATCGCCATGGCCGGCATCCTGGCCGACGCGCCCCTCGACGACCCGGACACGGCGTACATGATCCTTGTCACCCAGTTCCTCCCGGTCGGCCTGCGCGGCCTCATCGTCTGCGGGCTCTTCGCCTCCCTGATGAGCACGGTCGACTCCATCTTCCACTCCGTGTCCACTCTGTGGTCCATCGACGTCTACAAGCGACACCTGCGGCCGAACGCGTCCCCCGAGGATGTCGTCCGCATGGGCAAATCGGCCATCGTTGGCACCCTCGGGACCGGACTGCTCTTTGCCTTCCTGGTCGTCTACCTCAAGACAGGCAGTCTCCAGGACGATCCGCTGACGCACTGGTTCAACGAGTTGTCCTACTACGTGAAGAACGGGTTCGTGGTGCTCGTGTCCGCCGCGGTCTTTCTCATCCGGCCGTCACGGCGGCTCGTCCTCGGAGCCGTGTTCGCCAGCATGGCCATGTATTTTGGGTTCACGTTGGTCTGGCCGGAGATGAGCTATCTCGTGCGGTCCGGGTGGGTCATCGTGCTCAGCTTCACCGCAGTCGCCGTGCCGACGATGAGGCGCAACGGATGGCGCATCCCGTTCCGCGACCTGATCGCGGCCCCCGATAGGGGCGTGGCACGGTTCGGCGCGGGGCTCTTCGCCTCACTGGTCTTGGCCCACATCCTGCTCCACTAAAGCGCTTTTCATGACCGTGTGGCGGCCGCGTACCCGCAGTGCCGAACATAGTTGCGGCATTCGTCAGTGCTGAAGTGCGCCAAGCACTCGCCGAGGAACGGCCAGAGCGTCTCGGTGCTGCGACAGCGAGCGGTGCGAACGAGGGCCTTGAGCTTCGCGAAGCAGAGCTCGATGGGATTGAGGTCCGGGCTGTAGGGTGGCAAGTACCAGAGGGTGGCCCCGGCGGCCTGGATGGCGCGTTGGATGCCGGCGACCTTGTGGGCCCCGAGATTGTCGGCAATGACGATGTCGCCGGGCTGCAGGGTCGGCACCAGGATCTGTTCGATGTAGGCGCGGAAGCTCTCGCCATCGATCGCGCCGTCGAAGACCCCCGGTGCGGTCAGCCCCGTGACCCGCAACGCGGCGAGAAACGTGCTGGTCTGCCAGCGCCCGCAGGGGGCGTGGTCGTGGACGCGCGCGCCGCGCGGTGCCCGGCCGTACCGCCGAAGCAGATTGGTGGTGATGCCGGTTTCGTCCAGAAACACGAGGTGGGCGACATCCCAGGTCGGCGCCGCCGCGTGCCACGCGACCCGCGCGGCCGCGACGTCAGGCCGATCGTGTTCGGACGGGCGGACCGTGTTTTTTAACGGTCAGGCCGAGGGCCCGCACGGCGCGCCAGACCGTCGGCACACTCGCGGGCGTGGCGAGGGCGTCCTTCAGCTCAGCCAGCGTGCGATCCGGGTGCGCCGCAATCAGCGCGGCCAAGGTGTGTAGGTGCGGCTCAAGCATGCCGCGCCGTCCATGTCGCTGGACGCGAGGCGCCACCTCGCCCGTGTCGCGCCGCCGCTGTTTCAGTAGCCGCACCCACGACCCGCTCACGCGGTACTTCGCCGCCACCTCGGCCGCCGTCATCCCGGCATCGCTGTCGAGGAGCGCCCGCTCTCGCAGATCCATCGAATAGGCACGCATCGGGCCCTCCTGCATCGGTGCGCGCAGAAGTACCACGACCGCCCCAGGTAGTACAAGGCCTATTTGAAAAGCGCTTTAAGCTCGCGGGCGACGCTCCGCGTCGCCAACCCGGGGCGTTGTTGCATGAAGACTCTGCGGTGGGGCGGTTTGGCCCGCATTTCTCGTGATCCTCCGCATCCACCATTGTTCGGTGTCCGACGTCTTCCCGTGATGTCCCATGAGCGTCCATGTAACTTTCTCTAACAAAAATGGGTTATTGTCCGAGTGCGGCTCATAGCGTCCCGGCGCTTCCGCTCGCATCCGAATTTCATCTGTATACAGAACTGTGGACGCACATCACGTGGTCTAATCGATGACAGACACTCCTCCGCGGCCGTCGCGCCGCCTGACGCATCGCTTGAGTGCCGTGTTCGTGCGCACCGCCCCGCCCGGCTTCTACTGTGACGGCCACGGCCTGAACTTGCGCGTCGACCCGTCCGGGGCACGGCGGTGGGTGCAACGGCTGGTCATTCGGGGCCGACCCCGGATGCTCGGGCTCGGCGGCTACCCGCTGGTGTCGCTGGCCGAGGCGCGCGACGTGGCGTTCGCCCACCGCAAGCAGGCGCGGGCGGGCGGGGATCCGCGGACCGAGCAGCGCCGCGCCCCAGACGTGCCCACGGTCGAGGAGGCTGCCGCCGCGGTGCTGGAGCAGCAGCGCCCCGGCTGGCGGAACGCGAGGTACGGGCAGGCCTGGCCGCGCAGTCTGCGCGCCTATGCGTTCCCGCGCATCGGGGCGATGCCCGTGTCCGACGTGACCACGGGCGACGTGCTGGCGGTCCTGACCCCCATATGGCACGACAAGCCGGAGACCGCGCGGCGGGTCCGGCAACGGATCGGCGCCGTGATGAAGTGGGCGATCGCGATGGGCTACCGGCCGGACAACCCGGCGGGCGACGCCCTCGGGCAGGCCCTCGGGCGGCAGCGGGCCGTCGTCCAACACATGCGGGCGCTGCCGCACGGTGAAGTGGCGGACGCCCTCGCGACCATGCGAACCTCCCAGGCGGTGGTCACGACCAAGGATGCGTTCGAACTCTTGGTGCTGACGGCGGCACGGTCCGGCGAGGTGCGCCTGGCAACGTGGGACGAGATGGACTTGGACGCTGGCGTGTGGACCATTCCTGCCGCGCGCATGAAGGCGAAGCGGGATCACCGCGTGCCGCTCTCTCGGCGGGCGCTCGCGATCCTGCACGACGCACGGGAACGCAGTGACGGCAGCAATCTAGTGTTCCGCAGTCCACGCGGGAAGCCGCTCTCCGACATGACGCTGTCGAACTTGATCAAAGGACTCGGCATCGCCGCCGTGCCGCATGGGTTCCGGTCGAGCTTCCGGGACTGGGCGGCGGAACAAACAAACACACCCCGCGAAGTGGTCGAGGCCGCGCTCGCCCATACGGTACAAAATCCCACCGGGGCGGCCTACGCCCGCAGTGATCTCTTTGAGCGTCGGCGCCGCCTGATGGACAACTGGGCGGCCTATCTCTGCCCGGGCGGCCGGGGATTTGAAGGGGGGCGCAGCTTCTCCTCGCCAGACCCCAATGTGCACGAGGCGGGCCTCGTCACCCGCGACCTGTTCCTGGTCTGAACTAGAGCCTCTGATAGTCGGCCCGCCAACTCACGACCATCTGTTTGATCGTCTTGCGGTCGCCGATGCTGTCATCGATGACCTGTCGAGCGAGAGCCGGGAGCTCGTCGTCACTCGCGGACCGAAGCGCCGCCAGTTGGTTCATCGTGAAGTCGTTGATACGTGGCTTCAGATCGTCCGGGAGGAGACCGTGCATCCGCAGGCGCTCCTCGAGACGGATGACGCGGTCCTGCGCACGGCGTTGGTGCACGGATCCCGCGCCCGCGGTGAGCCACGATCGACCTCCTGGCCATCGTGGCGACCACAGGTGCATGATCTCGACATGAAGTCGAGCGTGCACCCAAAGTACAAGACAACATACCACGTCGGGAATTGGCCGGCATACGACCGAGCGCTGGTCCAGCGAGGCGATATCACCGTGTGGTTGGCCCCGGAGGCGGTCGCCACCTGGGAGGCCGTGGGCGTCGGCACGCGTGGCGGGCAGCGGCAGTATTCCGATCTCGCCATCGAAAGCGCGCTGACGCTCCGGCTCATCTTCCACCTGCCCCTGCGGCAGACTGAAGGCTTCTTGACATCGATTTTCAGGATGCTGGGTCTCGATCTGTCCGTGCCCGATCACACCACGCTCTTACGGCGTGGCCAGCATCTCGACCTCGCGCTTCGTCGCGCCCCCGCGGGTGCCAGTATGCATCTCCTTGTCGACAGCACGGGCCTCTCGGTCGTGGGCGAGGGCGAATGGGCCGCTGTGAAACATGGAGGACGAGGGAGGCGAGGCTGGAAGAAGCTGCATCTCGGTGTCGACCGATCGGGCGTGATCGTCGCCCGAGCCCTAACAGCCCGTGGTTAAACGGCCCCTTCTGCCGCGCGGACTGGAAATCGTTCGAAACGATGATGCGGTGTGCCTGCGGGCGCGTGGTCGCCGGATGGGGTGTGATCGTGGCGCCAGAGGTCGACCACGCAGGTCCACACGGCGACGACGAGCGCCCAGACCGCCGCCCTGCGCCCCTGGAGGCCACGCGGCGTGCCCACGCCGGTCAGCGTTCGCATGAGCAGGCCTAAGTTGAAGGCGCCCGTGTGGACGAGCAGTCGTTTGAGGATGTTGGGGTGCCCGCGCCGATGTGTCCGCCGCCGGCCCCCGGTCTCGTAGAGATGGGCGTTCGAGGCGTTCGCTGCGCTGGCGCTGCAGGGCTCGGCCCCGGGCGCGGCGGATGCGGCGGCGATTGGCATACACCGCGTCTCGCGCCGTGGCCGTGCGCGTCCAGCGCCGTCGGCCGCGCTGTGGTTCGGCAATGTACGTGCGCAGGTCCAGCGCCGCCAGATCCACCAAGACCTGGTTGCTGTGATACCCCTTGTCGGCGACGACGTCCTCGATCACGCTGGTGGGCTCGTCTGTCACCGTGGCCACCGCTTCGAGGTCCTCGGCGGCCGCCGTCACCGGGTCCGCGATGGTCGTGGTCTCCCCCTGGTCGGCGCCCTGGACCGTCACCCCGACGATGCCGCCGGTCTCCAGGTCGACCGCGTGCTCGGCCTTGTGCGCGAGGTGTGTGCGGCCGTCCTTCATCTTCGTGATGCGCGCGTCGGGGTCGTGCGGATGCCGCCAGTCGGTGTTCCGGCCCTTCGTCGGGCGGGTCCGATCCAACCGCGCCGAGTCCGCCCGCGTCGGCGTGGCCATGCCGGACGCTTGCGCGAGCTGCGTCAGAAACTCCTGATAGGTCTCGCCCGAATCGCGGCGCACGATGCTCCGCAGCAGGGCGGCGTTCGCCTCCAGGGTCGTGGCATCAATACCGATCGTCTTGCCCCTGATCAGATCCGCGGTTGCCAGCACGTGCAGGATCCAGGTGAAGACCGCGCGGTGCGTCTCCACATCGATCAGGCGTCGTGTCCGCGAGATCGTCGAGTGCTCAGGTGTGACTTCATCGAGGCCCAGGCCCAGAAAGCCACGAAGCGCGAGGGAATCGGCTGTCCGCCACGTGATACCACGTTCCGAGTCAATGCCTTCGAAGTACCCGATCAACAGCAGTCGAAAGTAGGTCCCCGGCGTCAGACTCGGCCGTCCCACCGCGGCGGCGTAGAACGGCGCGCACTGCGCCTCCACGAACTCGTCGAAGGCATGCGTGTCGAGGACCTGATTCAGTCGCTGGTAGAACGGGTGTCCGCCGGTCCGGGGCAACTCATTGGTGGCGATCCACAAACTCGGCGTCCGTGCGCGGTGCTTGCGACGACCCATAGCCATGCCGGGAGTGTAGTACGTCGGATCGACCATGTCGATCCCCCCTTTTAACCACGGGCTGCTAACGGAGGCGAGTGTCGACGACGCGACGACTGGCATCACGCTGATCGAGACGATCGACGGCGCTCTCGGACGGGTGACGGCGGATGCCGCCTACGATACGATCGACTTCTACGAGGCTGCCGGGGCGCGGGGCGCGACCGTCATGGTGCCGCCAACGATTACGGCCAACGTGCCTCGACACGGCCCGCGGTCGCGCGCCCGTGATCACACGATCCTGGCGGTCAAGGAGATAGGACGGCGACGCTGGAAGAAGATGTCTGGCTACCATGGGCAGGCTCGCGTGGAGAATGCGTTCTTCCGGTACAAGTCGATCATCGGAGACGGCCTTCGAGCGTGCAGTCCTGCAGGGCGAGGGACTGAGGTCGTCCTCGCGTGCAACATCCTGAATCAGATGACTGGGCTGGGCAGGCCGATGTCGTACCGCATCGGTCGGTGAAGGAGCTGTGGATCGAGATCGGTGCGGGCTTGTTCCGATTCATGCAACAACGCCGCGGGATGACGCCGCGGGAGGCCCTGCTCGACCTCGTCGCCCGGGTCGGGGCGCGAGACGGCGCGGCGGTGCGAGTGAGCGAGACCGACGTACGCCAGTGGCCGGCCGAGGCCGTCGCGGCCCTCAAGGCGCACCGGCTCCTGGTCCGGGCGCGGCCCGCCACGACGGTGGTCTGTCCTGGCTGCGAAGCCGACTGCGTCATGCCGGTGCAGACGATCCCCGCGGGGTCACGCGAGGCGGCACGCTTCATCGTCTGTGACAAACGGAGCGACATCAACCGGGTGGTGCTCACGACGGCCCACGTGGACCAATGGAAATGTGACGGGGAGGCGCTCGCCCGGTTTGTCGTCGCGCAGCTGGGCCTGCGCCGGAGCCGGCACCGGGTCGACGATTCAGAGACGCGGCCGCTCGGGCTCGCCGCCGGCGACACGCGGCACCAGATGCTGGGTCTGCGCACGCGCGGGGACGTGACGCTGGTCGTCGCGGACACGGCGGTGGCCCTGGCGGACCTGATCGACTTCGAGCACGGCGCCTACGTCCTGGACACCACCGCCATTCGCCACCTCGTCGATGCGGCGACGACCGCCGACCCGCGCTACATGCCGAGCACGACGCGGTGACCTGCCTGCCATTTTTCGGACCAGCTGACGCTTGAGAGAATGGCGCCCTCGGAAAGTGAGGGAGCCATGAAGAAGACCCGATTCACCGAAGAACAGATGGTCACGATCCTGCGGGAGGCCGACACGAAACCGGTCCCGGACGTGGCGAAGAAGCACGGTGTCAGCGGCCAGACGATCTACAGCTGGCGGAAGCACTTTGGCAGCTTGGAACCGTCCGACGTCAAGCGCTTGCGCCAGCTCGAGCAGGAGAACGGCCGCCTGAAGAAGATGGTGGCGGACCGGGACCTGGAGATCGACGTCCTCAAGGAGATCACGCGAAAAAAATGGTAGGCGCACGCGTGCGCCGGCAGCAGGTCGCGTATACCCGATCACGCGGTCTGTCCGACCGCCGCGCGTGCGCCGTACTCTCGGTGGCGCGGTCGACCTTGGGCTATCAGTCGCGGCTGGCGGTGCGGGATGCCCCCGCTCTGACCGCGATGCGCCGCTTGGCGGCCCAGTATCCCCGCTATGGGTATCGCCGGATCCGGATCTTCCTGAGACGAGAGGGGCACGTGATGAGCCCCGATCGCACACATCGGCTCTGGCGCCAGGCGGGGTTGCAGGTCCCGCGGCGGCGCCCCCGGCGCCGGGTGGCCACGGGACGGCCCCGGCCGCTGCCGCCGACCGCCCGGAACCACGTGTGGGCGTACGACTTCGTGTTCGACACCTGTGCAAATCGGCAGACGCTCAAATGCCTGACGATCGTCGACGAGTGGACCCGCGAATGTCTGGCGATTGACGTGGCCGGCGGCATCCGCTCTGGGCGCGTGATCGAGGTGCTCGCCCAGCTGGTCAGCGTGCACGGCGCCCCGCGGCACCTGCGGTCGGACAACGGACCGGAGTTCGTGGCCACCGCCATCTTGCGCTGGCTCGGTGACGCGGGCATTGACACGGCGCTGATCGACCCGGGGAAGCCGTGGCAGAATGCCACCGACGAATCGTTCAACGGGAAGTTCCGCGACGAGTTCCTGAGCCTCCAGTGGTTTCGGAACCGCATGGACGCGAAGGTCGGGATCGAGCAGTGGCGACAGCACTACAACGAGGTGCGGCCGCACTCAAGCCTTGGCTATCTGACGCCAGCCGAGTTCAAGGCGCAGCTCAGGGCTGGCTCGGATGACGGAGGGCGCTCGTCGGCAATGCCGGCTCGCGCTGACCAGGAAGAACACGGAGACGCACGACGAACTTCAACTGGCGCTGTTCTCCAGTAATCACTGGTCCGAAGAAAGCCGGCAGGTCAAGGACACCAACATAGGGCCGGCGACACTGCCTATTCCACTGACCGTATAATCCATCAGTTTTTCGAGGGCGGGGATGTTCAGCTTGATGTCGATGTCCATGAGCATTACTCTCGCCAAATCAACTGATAAAACTGATAAAGAAGATTGTTCTTGACGAACTGGTGGACGCGTAACTGAGTGTTGGTAACGTGTCCAGACGATCAGCCTCGGTGGCCGTACTCGTCGGCAGAACCACGACGGTCGCGCCACGCGGTCCGGCGGCCTCGTAGAAACCGATCGTATCGTAGGCGGCATTCGCCGTCACCCTTCCGAGGACGCCGTCGACCTCCTCGATCAACGTGCTGCCAGTCGTCACGTCGTCGACACACGCCTCCGTCAGAGCCAAGGCGACGATCACACCCGTCGGTCGATACCGAAATGCAGCTTCTTCCAGCCTCGCCGCCCCCGTCCTCCGTATTTCACGGCGGCCCATGCATCCTCGTCCATGATCGAAAGTCCCGGACTGGCGACGAGGAGAGGCAAGCTGGCACCAGCGGGAGCACGGCGAAGCGAAAGGTCGAGATGCTGGCCACGCTGTGAGCGCGTGGTGTGATCGGGTGGGGATAGGTCGAGACCCAGCATCCCGAAGATCGATGTCAGGAAGCCTTGCGTCTACCGGAGGGGGCAGGTGGAAGATAAGCCGAAGCGTCAGCGCGGTTTCGATGCGGGGATCGCATCCGGGACCAACCACACGGTGATATCGACTCGCTGGACCAGCGCTCGGTCGTATGCCGACCAGTTTCCGACGGGGTCTCTTGTCTTGGACTTCGGGGACACGCTCGACTGCATATCGAGATCCTGCAACTCCGTCCTCACGATGGCCAGGATGTCGATCGTGGCTCACCGAGGGCGCGGGATCCGTGCGCCAACGCTCTGAACCCCGAAGAATAAAACGAGCGCTGTAGGTAAACACCGGCTTTTTGACAGCATGCTCTCGGCCTCCCCAATTATCTCGTCTACTTCCGTGCCTCGCGCTTCAGCTTCGTGTCGGTCGCCCGATACACCTCCCCCATCCCGCCCACGCCGATCGAGGCGGTGATCGCATACGGACCGAGGCGGGTGCCGGACGCTAGGGCCATTGGACTCGGGCCTGATTATAGGGCGAACCGCTGAGGAACTTGAGCGCCCCCACCGGGGTTTTGTAGATACGTACTGCGAGCTGCCGCTCAGCGGGAGCCAAGGACAAGGGGCGAGACGGAGGTCTAGATTTGGTCGATCAGGTCTGGTCGTCTGTCGAGGTGATCCGTAACCCGTTCGTAGGCCATGGAGAATTCCAGAACCTTTTGGTCGTCCCCAAAACGCCCCATGACCTGCATCCCCATGGGTCGGCCCTGCCGATCAAAACCAACGGGCACGTTGACCACGGGGAGACCGGCCAACGTCGCCCCTATGACCACCTCCATCCAGCGATGATACGTGTCCATCTGAACGCCGTTGATGGACTCGGGCCAGTGAATGTCCTTGGAGAAGGGAAACACCTGAGACGTCGGTAGAATCAGAAAATCGTATTCGTCGAACAGAGCGCCCAAGGCGCGAAACCAGTCGGCACGGGCAATTCCTGCCGTGTAAATATCTGCGCCCGACGTTTCGAACGAGCCTTCGATCTCCCAGATCGCTTCGGGCTTCAGCAGCCTCCGAGATTCAGGGTCGTCGTAGAGCGCCCTAGCCCCGTGACGCGTCCAGTGACGTAAGGTCAACCACGTCTGCCAGAGCCGGTCCATTTCGTACTGTGGCTTGCAGGTCTCGACGATCGCGCCCTCTTTGATGAGACTGGCGAGGCTGGCCTCACAGAGCTCGAGCACGCCCGGTTCGGTGTTGAGATAGCCCTCATAGCTTCCCATCCACCCGATCTTGAGGCCCGACAACTCAGGTGCCTGAAACTCTTCAAAGGCCAGCAGTTCATCTCTCAGGGTCAAGGGTTGGGCGGAATCATAGCCGGCAACGCTGTGTAGCAGACGAATCGTATCTTCACTGTTTCGTCCCATCGGGCCACCGGTGGACATCTGCTGATAGAACAGATCACCTCCGCCGCCCCCCGGCACCCTGCCCTGACTGGGCCTGTAGCCGATCACGTTGTTGAATGCACCGGGGTTGCGAAGCGATCCCATGAAATCACTGCCATCGGCAACCGGCAGCATGTGAGTTGCGAGACCACACGCAGCGCCACCGCTGCTACCGCCCGCTGTAAGAGCCGGATCGTATCCACTGCCCGTGGCACCAAATACCGGATTGTACGACTGCGATCCCATACCGAATTCAGGCACGTTGGTTTTTCCGATAAAGATCGCGCCCTGGCTTCGAATCCTGCCGATCATGAAACTGTCTTGCCCCGCCACAGTGCCTGCGTATATTGGAGAACCTCTGCTCGTTGGGAAGCCTTCCACATCGGCCAGATCTTTGACTGCATGAGGCATACCGTGCATCCAGCCCCAGTACTCACCCTTGGCCAAAGCCTGGTCGGCGAGTGCAGCTTGTCCGATCAGCACATCGTCATCGACCATGCTGACGATGGCGTTGTAGACGGGATTGTAACGGTGAATCCGTTGCAGATACGCCTGCATCACCTCAACACAACTGATTTGGCTTTGCCTGACGGCAGCCGACAGTTGCGACGCACTCAAATCGGTGAGGTCGGCCGGCGCTTGCGCACCCAAGAGCCTACTTGAACGGACTGCTGGGAATGCCAACGCTAAACCCAGGCCCGTTGTATTGCTGAGAAACTCTCGTCGATTCATATCGTTCGCCTATCGTCTTCAGTGAAGCCAGGACTTTGGCTTCTCGCTCGAACCAGGCCAGTCGCGCCGGGTCCGTGGCGAAGGCTTCCGCCAGCACCTTGATCGAGACAACCCGATCCCGGGACGATCACTGCGTCAGGATATCGGTGATCTTGCCTTGCGGTGTGAGGTCCTTGCCGACAAGTCCCGGGTGATCCAGCGGGATCCAGTGGGCCGTAAAAACGGAGTTGTCATCAGCGTCGGATATAGCTGCCTTGTAGATGTCGTCGAGATCTGCATCCTCCGGCACACCCCTTATGATCGGCACGATGTATTCCCAGACCACTTCACCGTCAGGCGTTACTTGAAACGCGTGTCCGTGTCGACCAGCTACTCCGAGCGTATTCCCGTTCGCTAAACGCTGAACGCCTGAGATATTGCGGCTCGAGAAGCTATTGGGCTCGCGGGATGTGAAACTCCAAACCACCTGCTTCGCAGGTCCGCCCGCCGCTAGTTCTGACCGATACGGCGCGTTCGGATAAGCGCCGGCGTAAGGATTGATCTCGAGGAGCTCTGAACGGTGCACGCCCGCGCGTCGTGAACCGTTCTCGAATATCAAGAAATTACCCGCTCCCTGCAGACCCGCTTTGATCCACTGGGTATCATGATGATGGAACAGCCGCTGGTCTCCTTCGGAGGTTCTATTACCGTCTGCGTTGAAGCTGGGGCCCTCACCGGAGTCATAGAGACTCGGGTTTCCCCAGCGAAAAATGATATCTCCCTTGGGCCCAGCCGCCAGCGCCTTGCTGGTCTCGAAATCTCCCACGACAAACGAGCCTCCGTGATCGATGACATAGAGCTCGCTCATCCGGTCGTTGTTCACCACGATCTGATCGAGCGTCTGGTTGTAGTCGAGCGCATTCTGGTGCGTGAAGTCACCTCGCAACCCGCCGCCCCAATTGAGATCGAACCTCTCCGGGTGCTCGGCCAGGACACCGTAATTGGGCCACGCCGGATTCTTGTCTTGAACGACATGATCCAAGGTCCACCACTCCCAGACGATATTGCCACCCATATCAACCTCGACGACCCCATCGGGGGCGGCATTCCAGTCAACTGAGGGGTCGGCACCGGCCGCCACTGCCTGCTCCTGAGTCATCGGAAACCGCGAGGTGAAGATGATCGTCCAGTCATTGAGATGGTTATTCCAAATCCTTTTGAAGTTGTGGTGGTAGAGGTAACCCTCGCGAGGGTCACTGAAGTCCCAGACGAGGTTTCCCTCCCAGTCGAGCTCCTGCAGTACCCGCTCACCCTCGTACACATGACCGGCTGTACTCAATCCTTGAATGAGGCTCCCGGTCTCGGTCAACCGAGCCGTCTTCTCCATGGAATAACCCCGCCCCCCATACTCCGGCGTGATCGTTTTCCATTTGTGGACTACGCTGCCGTCTGTATCGACGAGATAGGTATATTCGTGTGCGTCCACTTCCGGCAAAGCCGAGAACAGAAGATACCCGCTGGCGGTCTTCTCGGGATCGGAGTAGATCACCTCCGTGGGTCCGTGAAAGGCTTCATAGGTGCTCGCTGAGCTAAGAAGCGCTATAGAACCTATTGCAACTAATAGACTGCGAATCTTGAGTGTGTCTTGGTTCTGCATCGATCGCACCCTCCGAGATGAGGCGTACTCGCCCACAACCTACGAACGTCCATTCGATTGTCTTGTTGTATTTCTCCAGCGGCTCACTCCAGCAACACCTTGACGGCGACCTGACGCTTCAGCTTCGTATTCCGCCGCCCGATACACCTCCCCCATCGCCTCACGCAACCTACTCCGTCGGCACCAGCCGCCGCAGTTCCTCGAACCAGTTCTGGACGACAATGAAATAGGGCTCCGTTGACGTGTCTTGAGAACTCGCGTCTTCCTTGAGCATCAAGCCGGGATTTCCGTTTTGCCCGCCCAAGATGGACCGCTTATACATCCGAAAGCCGCAGCGCTCACGAGAATCTTCTTCATCGCACATCGTCCAGGCTCTGAGGCCGTCACTCAGCCCGCGCTGACGTGCAGCGGGCTGGAGGTCCGTGCTTCCAAGGCATTCCTTAGACACCGCTCCTCGCTTGTGTCCTCGCGTTGCCAAGCCAGCGTCCTTGCACTCGCCGCGCGTCAACCTGCCGGGACCGGTAGCGCCCAGATCCTCTGAAGCATCGCCCCGAACAGGTGTCGGGTCAAGTGACTCTCCGCCAGCAGCAGCCAGTAATAGCGCGCGTGTTTCACCAGCCGGCCACCCGTCTTGACAAGGCGCTGCTGGAGACTGGTCAGCGACCAGGTGTCGATCCGCTTCGGGAGCACCAGCCGCCGCCAGAGGTTCCCGAGGTTGTAGGCCAGTACGCTCAGTTGCAAGCGGACCTCGTTCGCCCGGTACCGATGACACGACAGGCGCGTCCAATGCGCGGCCTGCTTGCCTTCCTTGATCCATTGCTCCGCCGTCCCGCGCTTATTGTAAAACCGCACGACGGCACGATGCTGGAGCGGGAGATTCGTGACGATGACGCCGACGCGCGGGAACAGCTCGCCGACGTGGTGCTCGACTTTTGCCACGACCCGTCGGGGCGTGGTCCAGCTGTCCGCCTGATAGCGGACACTCTTGTACCGGACCAATGGCGTGTGGCTTGGCCGTCCCGCCGGACGAAACAGGATGTCCTCGATCTCTCGCTCCAAGCTCTTGTTCGCGGGTATCCGGATCGCTTACTGGACGCCGCGTGCCTCCAGCGCCTCGTAGATCGCCGGCCGCGCGAAGGCGGCGTCGGCGCGGAAGGCCACGCGTTTGCCCTGCGCCTGCTGCCGTTCAATCTCCGGCACCAGCAGCTCGTCCCAGTCGTCCGCGCTGGAGACGTTGCCCGGTCGTAGCTTGGCCGCCAGGCAGTCCCCGTCGTCATTGAACAGAAACAGCGGGTGATAGCAGACCGTCTCGAAGTGCCCGTTGTAGGCACTGCCTTCCTGCTGCCCATGCACCGGGCTCTCGCTGGAGTCCATGTCGAGCACGACACGATCGGCGTGGTCGAACGTCTCAGCCTGTCCGACCAAGTCGCGATTCACGGCCATCAACCCGACGAGGTTCTCTTCACGGGTCAGCAGCTCGGTCTCGAACCAATGGAGCGTGGAGGTTAGGGCCGCACTCCGGTCCCACCGCGTCGGCGATCCGATCAGACGAAACGTCGGATCGGTCGAGAGACGCTGCGCGTCGTTGAGGTCTTCGTAGCCCGCCAAGCGGCTGTACACCGACTGCCGCAGGAGATCGGGTAACCGGAACTGCGTGTTCCGTCCGTGGCGGGAATCGCGCAGGTGCGCGGCGATGAGCCCCGCAAGGCCAAGACGCTCATCCAACTCACGCACCAGAATCAAGCCGGCGTCGGAGGTGATGCGCGACCCCTGAAACGCGACCTTCAGAAACCTGTTGAACGTGAACTGAAAGGGCGCGGTTTGTAATTCACCCACTGGGTGTCACCCTCCGTGGCCTGGTTTCTCTCGAGAAACCCGCGAAAATCAAGGCGTGACGACTGATCGCATGGGCAAAAGTACCACAGCCAATCGGAAATCCGGGCTGAAGCAGCAGCGCCCGCAGATTTCCGACGTGTGGTCAACGCACTGTCACCGGCGGAGTGGTATCACCTGTCCACGCGTTCTATGGAGGTAGTTCGCCCAGTCGTCCATCAACCGGCGGCGGCGCGCGAACAGATCCGACCGCGCGTAGGCCGCCTCCGTCGGGTTGCGCACTGTATGGGCGAGCGCGGCTTCGACCACCTCACGCGGCGTATTCGTGTGCTCTGCCGCCCAGTCCCGGAAGCTCGACCGGAACCCATGCGGCACGGCGGCGATGCCGAGTTCTTTGATCAGCTTGCTCAGCCTCTTGTCGGAGAGCGGCTTCCCACGCGGGTTGGGGAACACTAGGCTGGTCCCCTCGTGTCGTCCACCCGCGTCAGTGAGAACCGCCATGGCGCGCGCAGAGAGCGGGACCCGGTGATCGCGCTTCGCCTTCATCCGCGCGGCGGGGATGGTCCACACACGCTCGTCAAGGTCCATCTCGTTCCACGTCGCCAAGCGCACTTCGCCGGACCGCGCCCCCGTCAACACCAGAAACTCGAACGCCTGCTTGGTGGTGACCGACGCCTTGGATGCCCAGACGGTTGTGAGGGCGTCCGCGACCTCGCCGTGGGGCAACGCTTGCATGTGTTGAACGATGGATTGCTGCCGGCTAAGGGCCTGCCCCAGGACATCGCCCGCCGGGTTGTCCGGCCGGTAGCCCATCGCGACCGCCCACTTCATCACGGCGCCGATCCGTTGTCGCACGCGCCGGGCGGTTGCGGGCTTCGTGTGCCAGATGGGGGTGAGGATCGCCAACACCTCGGCGGTGGTGACCTCGGAGACCGGCACCGCGCCAATGCGCGGGAACGCGTAGGCGCGCAGACTGCGCGGCCAGTCCAGCGCGTGCTTGGCATTTCGCCAGCCGGGGCGCTGCTGCTCCAGCACACGGGCGGCGGCCGCCTCGAACGTGAGCTGCCCGTGTGCTCTCCGTCTGCTGGCCAGCGGGTCCCCGCCCGCCCGCGCCACCTTACGCTGGGCGAACGCTATCTCGCGGGCCTCGGCCAGCGACACGAGAGGGTAGCCGCCGAGCCCAAGTTCCCGGCGGCGGCCCTTGATCAACAGGCGTTGCACCCAACAGCGGGCCCCGGTCGGCAGCACCAGCACGTACAGCCCCTGCCCGTCGCAGTACCGCCCCGGCCGTGTCACCGTGCGGACAAAGGCCGCGCTCAATGCCTTCTCCGGGTGCTTCCCGTGCTTGCGCCCAGGGGTGATTCGCGTCGCATCCACCATTTTCATTCACCTCTTTACTCCCACCATTATAAATCGGAATCAGGCGGATGCGATCGGAACGTATGGGACAGGATAATGCTATTTAACTATCGTAAATACAAATATTTGTGGATGTCATCGGCTGTCAGTGGACAGTGTCGGAATATGAGATACGGGGGATGATGCGACCACCGCCCTCGATCTGCTCAACGCGGTCGATGGTCCTCTCGTGCGCATCACCGCTGACGCCGCCTATGACACGGTCGCCGTTTACGAGACCGCGACGGCGCGTGGGGCGACAGTCGTCATCCCACCGGCCAGGACGGCGAACGTCTCTGGGCACGGTCCGCGGTCGCCCGCGCGGGATCGGACGATCACGTGGGTGAAGACGCTCGGACGGCGCCAGTGGCAGAAGGCGTCAGGGTACCATCGTCAGGGCCGGGTGGAGAACACGTTCTTCCGCTACAAGTCCATCATCGGCGATGGCCTTCGCGCCCGGAGTCCAGCTGGACAGGGGAGTGAGGTCGTCCTCGGCTGTGAGATCCTCAATCGGATGACCGAGCTCGGCCGACCAGTGTCATATCGCATCGGTCGGTGAGGATCCTGTCGGTGGGTATCGTGCGGGCCAGGGACGATTCGTGCAACAACGCCGCGAAACACGGTGGCTGCGGCAAGCGTGGCTGGAGGAAACTCCACCTTGGCGTCGATCAGTCAGGCGTGATCCTTGTCCACACGTTGACCGAGGAGACGGGTGATGATGCGACCACCGCCCTCGATCTGCTCACTGCGGTCGAGGGCCCTCTCGTGCGCGTCACCGCTGACGCCGCCTATGACACGGTCGCCGTCTACGAAACGGCGGGGGCGCGGGGTGCGACGGTCGTCGTCCCACCGGCCAGGACGGCGAACGTCTCTGGCCACGGCCCGCGGTCGCCCGCGCGGGATCGGACGATCACGTTGGTGAAGCAGCTCGGCCGGCGCCGTTGGAAGAAGGTGTCAGGGTACCATCGTCAGGGCCGGGTGGAGAATGCGTTCTTCCGCTACAAGTCCATCATCGGAGATGGCCTTCGCGCCCGAAGTTCAGCTGGGCAGGGGAGTGAGGTAGTCCTCGGCTGCGAAATCCTCAATCGGATGACCGCCCTGGGCCGACCAGTGTCGTATCGCATCGGCAGGTGAGAATCCTGTCGGTGGGCATCGTGCGGGCCAGTGAGGATTCGTACAACAACGCCGGTGTTTTCGCACACTACGGCGTCGGCGAGCTAATTGTTCGTCACCTTGACAGGGCTCGGTGTCCACGTTAGCTTCGGACGAAATGTCAGCCCACAACCCACGAGAACGGCGCCTTTTCAGAGACTTGCAGGAGAAAAACGTTCTGACCCGACAGATTCAGCGTTTGGCTAGCTCCATGCGGCGTCTGCAGGCCCGCGCCGCCAAGAGACGAAGCCATCGCTGGAGGGCCCGATACACCAATTCCATCCGGCGAGCCGCGACGAAGGTGGAGGAGCTCGAGCAACAAGTATTGTCCCGGGCACAGGAGCTTAGGTTGCGTGTGCAGGAGGAACTTGAAATCTCGGTTGAAGAGGTTCAGGCCTTCGAGGAGCAACACAAGAAAGAGGTCATGGAGCTGAAGGAGGCTCACCAGGCGCTGCGCACGGCCGAGCAAGCGCTGAGTGGCGCTGAGCTCGCGTCCGAAGCGAAGGACAAGGCAGACCGCCTTGCCGAGCTTCGGCACAAGCATCGGCGCGCCGAACGCCAGGCTCGCAAGGAAGCGAAGGACGTCGAAACAGTGGAGCAGGAGTTGGCGTCCGAGGCGCGCGACCGAGAGATTCTTACGGTTGAACTCCACAAGCTTCTCGAAGAGATCGAGTTACTTCGTCCCGAGGTCGCTGAGAGCAACACGTAGACTGGCCTTGTCAAGTGAGGGATTCGCCCATGAACGCCCCCCGGCGTTCGGCTTGGTCCGTATGAGATCGTCTCCGCCCTCGGGGCTGGCGGCATGGGCGAGGTGTACAAAGCCCGCGACACCCGCCCCGACCGCGCGGACGCCGACGCGAGTTTATGCAGAGCGACACCTACGACTGCCTCGGCCTGACCGAGAAGCCGAAACTCACTCTGTACCGCCACGGATTTCTTGGACAGCCGGGTGAGTGTATTCACGCGGCCGTGGTGAGCGCAACCGCGCGACGGACGACGGCGGGTGCGCGGAAGCCGAGTCGCTCGATCAACCACTGCTGGTTATTAGGTCTCCTTGAAGGTGCGCAGCGCCTGCTGCAAGTCCTCGACATCCGTAAAGTGGCGCACCCACAGCAGCTGTTCCTTGAGGGTGCGGAAGAACCGTTCGATGCAGCCGTTCCCCTCGGGCTGGCGGACGAAGGCCGGTGATGACACGAGGCGTTGTTGCATGAATACCCTGTGGGGGTGGGGCGGTTTGGCCCGCACTTCTCGTGACCCTCCGCAGGAGCCACACTACAGGGATGCAGTCGAAGGTCCATCCCACGTATAAGGCGAAGTACCGCGTTGCGAACTGGCCGGCCTACAATCAGGCCCTCGTTCGACGCGGCGATGTGACGGTGTGGTTGTCCTCGGAGGCGATCGCTGCCTGGACACCCCGCCGGAGCGGCCGGCGGGGCGGGCAGCGGCGGTACTCGGATCTCGCCATCGAGACCGCCCTGACCCTGCGGCTCCTCTACCATCTCCCGCTGCGCCAGGCCGAAGGGTTCCTGCACGCCCTGTTCGGGATGATGCGCCTCGACCTCTCCGCCCCCGACTCTACGACGCTCTCCCGGCGCAGTCAGCATCTGCGGCGCCGTCTGCGACCGGTCCCGCCCGGCGAGGGCATCCATCTCGTGCTCGACAGCACGGGGCTGTCCATCGTCGGGGCAGGTGAGTGGGCCGCCGCGAAACACGGTGGCTCCGGCAGACGTGGCTGGCGGAAGCTCCACCTTGGCGTCGATCAGTCCGGCGTGATCCGTGTCCACACGCTGACCGAGGCGACGGGTGATGATGCGACCACCGCCCTCGATCTGCTCACCGCCGTCGATGGCCCTCTCGTGCGCGTCACCGTTGATGCGGCCTATGACACGGTCGCCGTCTACGAGACCGCCGGGGCGCGGGGTGCGACGGTCGTCGTCCCACCGGCCAGGACGGCGAACGTCTCTGCCCACGGCCCGCGGTCGCCCGCGCGGGACCGGACGATCACGTTGGTGAAGCAGCTCGGACGGCGCCGTTGGAAGAAGGCGTCAGGGTACCATCGTCAGGGCCGGGTGGAGAATACGTTCTTCCGATACAAGTCCATCATCGGCGATGGCCTTCGCGCCCGGAGTCCAGCTGGGCAGGGGAGTGAGGCCGCCCTCGGCTGTGAGATCCTCAATCGGATGACCGCCCTCGGCCGAGCAGTGTCGTATCGCATCGGCCGGTGAGGATCTTGTCGATTGGCATCGTGCGGGCCAGTTATGATTCGTGCAACAACGCCATGCCGCGGCCCCGGGGGCCGGTAGTGATGATCCGGAGATCTCGAACGTCGATTGTGACGTTGCCGGTGCCAAGGCCATCCGTGCCTACATCACGATAGGCCCGGACACCATAGGCGTTGTACCCGGAAGTCCTGAACGTGCGATTGCCGCCGGAGCCGTCGACGTTGATGAAGATATTCGCCGTGTCGTCGCCCGCATGTTGGACAAAGACGCCGTGAGATGAACGACCTTCCGTCGTGATGTCGGTGTCCGTCACGGTCACATTGACATCGCCGGTGTCAGTGCCTGTACGCCACGCGTTTACGCCGTTGGCGCTGAAGCCCCCTTTCGTCGTGATGTTGCTGTTCCTGACGTCGATGTCGATCCAGCCCTCGCCTCCACTATGACGGGCGGAAACGCCTTCGGAGCCCCCTCCGTCCGTTTCAATGGTCACCAACGCGCTAACGTCAATATCGATATTGCCCTTCGCCAACGGCGGATCATCGGTTTCTAGAGTGCCATGGCCAATAAAGGCTTCAATGCCGTCGCTCAAATCATTCGTCGTGGTGATATCGGTGAACCTGACGTCGATGTCGATGTCGCCGGCGCCGATATGGCGGCCGTAAACGCCAGGGGCCGAGTCCTCTGATGACGAGCCCCCTGATGTCCTGATGGTGCTGTATCTGATCGTGTAATCTCCGCCTTCGTCTTCTTGAACGAGGTCGTATCCGAGATCGATGTTGATATCACCGGTGCCTTCATGAAGGCCAGCAACGCCTGGGAAATGACCGTCCGTCGTATCGATATTGACGCCTTCAGGCCCCAGGTCCACATCCGTGCTGGACGTCGAGGGTTCGTTGCATTCGATCCTTTCGCCCTCTCCGGGCGTGTCGCTGCAGACGGCAGTTTCCTGGGCCAGCGCGTGTCTCGGGCCGACGACGAGCACGGCGAACAGGGCGATGATGCCGATCGCCGTCCGCACACATCGCGCGCGCCCGCGGTACGTGTTGAAACACATCAGCGTCAAGACCCTCGTTCCCCAGTCGCGATTGAACGCTCGCGAGCGGCGCTTCACCTGAGCGCTGGCCGGTGGGATGGATCGGCGTGGGTTGGAGTGCCCCCAGGGGCGCCTTTTCGCAGTCACGCCGTATAAAGACTGAACTACTCAACGTACACACAGATACGCTACCAAGTCACTACCAGGATTGGCAGGTTCGAGGAAATATGTGGGAGTGGGAGAAGAAACAGCACGAGGCCGGTACCCGGCCCGCCCCGCAAGAACGCCGGCCGCGGCGGTGGTTAGCCGAACTCGGCGATCGACAGCACCAGCCGCACCAGATCCACCTGCCGGGAGATCGGCAGCGTCTGGTAGATCTGCTTCAGGTGCCAGTAGATGGCATTTTCCGTGAGACCCGTGGCCGTGGCGATGTCGCGCACGCTCCTGCCCTCCGCCAACCAGACCGCCACCTGACCCTCCGCCGGCGTCAGTCCCAGCGCCCTGGCAACCACGGCGGGATCGACCAGCGGATGATGCCCCGGCTCGACCAGCAGGACCAGCGCCGCGACGGGCCGCGCGCCGTAGTCCGGCGGCGGGATCCTCACGGGTTTGACGTGCACCACCAGCGGCGGCAACCCGGACGAGCGGCCCAGCAGCATCGACCCGCTGACCGCGACAGCATTGGAGGTCGGCAGCGCCTCGGCCACCACACGCGCCAGGCGGGCCTGATCGTCCGGCGCGCCGGCCTGCAGTACCCCGTCCCGGTCTGACAACCTCTTGCCGTGTCGCAGGATGCTGCGGCCGCGGTCATTCACCGCCAGGATCCGCCCGCGCCGGTCCAGGTGGAGGATGCCGATCCGCGGGTTCTCGAGCAGGGCCGTCACGGTCGTGTCCCCCGCCTGGGCGCGGACCAGCGCCTGCCGGACGCGGACGAACTGCCGGATGTGGGGCAGCAGCCCCGTGACCGTCGTGATCCGCGAAGACCCCCAGCCGTCCGAGTCGGCGGGATCGTTCAGGCCCCAGGCGATGTGGGAGCCGTCCAGCCCGGAGAGCCGGACGTTCAGGCTGTCCTGCATAACGGCCCGGCGCATCAGCTCGTTGTAGGTCGGTGAGGTCTTCAACTCCTCGGCCGTGTACAGGTCGGTGGCGTGCACCAGGCGACTGGACGGCAGTTGCCGGAAGCGCGGCACCCGTTCGTCCATGGAATGGTAGTTTTCGACGTAGTCGCGCTCGAGGTCTTCGTGGCGCTGCCCCCGGAAGTAGAGCCCGACGACGAGCAACCGGACGTCGTCCTTCGGGCCGTCGGCGACGATGAGGCCATTGCCTGTCAGGCCGCAGGCCTCGTCAATCAGGGCCGAGGTGGCCGGCCAGCGGGTATCGTCGAGCATGGCGTCGTACAACGACGCCAAGACGCGCTCGAATGCGGGCTGATCGCTCATGTTCTGCAGACCCCACGGGTCAGGCGGTGGCACGCATCGAGGACGAGTCGGGCCGAGGTGAGGATCACGCCCGCGAGCGCGACACCCACCGTCACGATGGCCACGATAGCCATGATTGCCGCGTTCATGCTTCCTCCAACTCAGTCAGCGGCCGAACGGCCAGACCTCTGGGCGTTGCTGGCGGGGCTCTGTCCTTCTCCTTTGGCTGTCCGCCGTTACAATAAGCTCTGGTGAGTGCAGCCGTTCCGGTACGTACCACCGATCGGCGCGTACTTCCCACTTCTAAAGGTATACGTCGCCGGACACGCATTCCCACCGTGGAAGATGAAGACGTTCGCGTAGAGCGTGCCCTGATTGTTCGACCGTGAAGCCACCGCGAAGTGAGTGAGGCTGTTCGCCGTACCCCAAGCGGTCGCCGCCTCCTCCGTAATCATCCCCGGTGCGAGCGGATCGTCCGGGACCGGTGGGGCTGGCGGTTGAGGAATCCTCTCGCACCGGTACGGGTTCTCCTGGTAGGGTTCGCCTCCGCGAAGTCCGTCCCGGTGCTGAGTCCCACTCGGACAGCTTCGCGTCGTGAACCCGCCTACCTCGATCAGGTTGTATCCGATCGAGTAGAAATGATTGAACTTCTTCGCGTAGGACCGTGCCCGAACGACATAGCGCACATTCGCCCAAAAACCGTTGATGTGACGCGTCCTTCCCGGGTCGGCTTCGACAAAGACCCTCTTTCGTGCGGTTGTCCGTTATAGGTCTCAATCGACCGAAACTGGACATACCAGTGTGTCCCCTCATCCCCTGTTTCAGGGGTCGTGAACTCGACGCTCCGATACTTATTCACGTGCGCTTGGTACCGCCCGTCAATCTTCAAATTGAAGGTCCAGCCGGTCGTGTGATGGGTTATCCGTCGCACCGGCGCCTCCAAGGCCACAGCCACGGTGGTGGACGTGGCACCGATCTCGGCGACCGGCGACGGCGCGACGGGCGACCCGCCCGAGCAGCCGATCGAGGCGATCAGGAACAGAACGATGCATGCGCGTCTCATGCGATCGGCTCCAGTGGAGCCGGCGATCGCACACGCCGCGAAGAGCAGCGGCGCGCCCACGAAAGCCAGTGGTCGTCAGGAATCTCTTTCTCATGCCACGCTCCTTTCGATGGGCTGACCGGCCGGCGTGTTTCGGACCCGTGAGTACTGGAGAACAGTGCCGGTGAGCGTGCGTCGTGCGCTCGCCGGTTCTGCGCGCGCGAAACCCCCGATCATCGGGAACCACTCACGGCGCACAGACTCAACGCGGGCGCGGGTGGTCGCCACGGGCAGATCGCCGGGTGGGGGCTCGTCTTCATGCGCTGTGTAACCTGCCCACCGGCCCCCGTCCACAGCTGCGACATAGACGCGGCTACGGTAGTGCTTTCAATACTTTCAGTCACTGCCAGAATTGGCAGTTTGCGAAAAAGGAAGAAAGAAATAGGGAGGGACGAACACGAGGCCGCAGGCCGGGCCGTTCGCGGGTAGTGCCGCACGACTCTGGTCGGGACCCTCGCCGGCGAACGCCGACCGCGCCCCCCGGCGCCAGCACGAGAGGAGGCCGCCTTGGCGTGTCTCGCAAGACCTCGAGCCCTCGGACGGGCGCGTGTCTGTGTGAATGCGCACATCGCCGGCGATGACGTTGCTGGGCCAGCGTACACGGGTTCGAGATCCGGATCGTGTCGCAGCCCGGCTCGTCGTCGCCCGTTACAGGGCGAACAAGAGCCCGAGCGCGATAATCACGCCCGCGCGTCCCGTGTCGCTGGGCGGCGCGGCACGGTCCCTCATGTCCGGATGCGCCGCGAGCCACGCCTGCGCGCGGCGTTCCGCCTCGCGCACGTCTGTCGGCGGCATCCGCGCGGCGACGGCGGCACGCACCGTCTCGCTATGCTCACGCTCCGCGCCAATTGACCGAGTCGCGGCGAGTGTCAACCACATGAGGGCCTCGACGTCATCCGGTGGCACGCCGAGGCCCTCGGCATACATGCCCCCGAGGTTGTACTGCGCGCGCACGTGGCCTTGTTCAGCGGCGCGGCGGTACCACGCCACGGCCGCGGCGGCATCCGGCGGCACGCCGACGCCCTGGTCGTACATCGCCCCGAGGTTGCTCTGCGCGGCGGCGTCGCCCTGCTCGGCGGCGCGGCGATACCACGCGACCGCTTCGGCGGCATCCTGCGGCACACCGACGCCATCGGCGTACATCGCCCCGAGGTTGTACTGCGCGCGCGCGTCGCCCTGCGCGGCGGCGCGGCGGTACCACGCGACCGCTTCAGCGTCATCTTGCGGCACACCGACGCCGGTGACATACATGCCGCCAAGGATGCGCTGCGCCGCGGCCTCGCCCGCCTCGGCGCTGGCGCGGAGGTCTGCAAGCGCTTGTGCGGCTGGGCTGTGTGTATCCTGTGTCTGCACACAGGCCGTGAGGGTGGTGACCACAAGGGCGATGCACGGAACGTGGCGACTCATGGCGTGTCTTCCCAGGCGCTGGCTGACGGCTCTTGCACGAGAGGTCGTTACGACGGCGCGATCGCGGCTCCAGGAGTGCATCGCCGTCGGCCTGTCGGCGGACGAGCGCCGGCACATGGCGGACTGGCCGCACGGGTACCCGTGCTTCGAACATCTCTGGACCCTACATGGCGCGCTGCGGCTGGCCGACATGCCCGCCTCCATCCGCTCGCTCGGCTATGCCGACGGTGAGCAGTGGGCTGGGACATCGGTCCCGCCGGATCCAGGGAGGGGGGCGTGCGCTGCGCACGCGCCACCCATGAAGCCTGAGGCAAATCCTACTGACCCCAGCCGTAGCGGATGCGCGCGTAGTAGTACGCGCCGTTGAAACCCCAGGGGGTGTACTCGCTGTACTTCTCGCCGACCGACATCGCGCGCGCGCTTTCCTGGGGATAGGTGTCGAACAGGTTCTGGGCGCCGATGGCGAGTGTCGTGCCGTCGTAGAGATCGATGCTCCCTTCCACGTCGACAATCGGCCGCCCGTCGAAGAACCCCTGCTCAATGCCGCCCTGTGGCAGGAATACCTGGCTGAATCCGCTGTCCGAGTCGTACCAGCCGCCGAAATAGCTCACGCGGCCGAGGAGCTGCACCCGTCCCAGACGCTGGGTGACCCCGGCGTTCCAGCGCATGCGCGGCAGCGCATAGGCGTACTCGGCCAGCCGCCGGTCGCTCAGCAGTCCCTTGTCGTTGTCGGTCACGGCGGTGTCGGTGTAGTTGAACACCGCACTGAACACGGTGTTGCCGCGCAGGGCAATCGGCGTGTAGGTCGAGACCACGTCGATGCCCTGCGACGCCGTGTCGAACGCATTGGTGAAAAACCGGAAGTTCCTGAGGTCGCGGGCGCTGTCGATCCCCTGCGCCAGCAGGCTGGCGATCTCGTCGTCCCGCAGCGCGAAGGTGCTCGTGATGCCGATGCGGTCGGAGACATCGATGCGGAAGTAGTCGGCGCTGAAGTTGAACGGCCCGGTGTCGAAGACGACGCCCGCCGTGTAGTTGATGGAGCGCTCGGGCTCGAGCGGCACGCCGCCCCGCAGCACCGCCACCGGTGAGATCGACGGGATGACGCCGTTGTTGACCAGGTCGCCGAGGGCCGGGTCGAAGATCGTCGAGATATTGAAGCCGTTCTGCTGGCCGGGGGTCGGCGCGCGGAAACCGCTGCTCACGCTGGCGCGGAGGAAGGCAACGCGCGCGGAGACCTTGCCGTTGGTCGTCGTACCGAAGTCCTCGAAGTGCTCGACCCGCAGCGCACCGCCGACGGTCCAGGCGGCCTCCACGTCGTTAACTTCGAGGTCGGCGTACGCCGCGACGTTGTTGCGGTTCCAGGTGCCGGCCGCAAGCGGGCCGTAGCCGAAGAAGCCGTTGGAGCCGGCCGAGAAACCCTGTCCTCGGCCGTACGGGCCGACCGTCCACGACGTCGGGTCGCCCGCGGTGGTCTGGTACTGCTCGTCGCGCCACTCGCCGCCGGCGGCGACGTTGATCATGTCCGTGGCGGCGTAGGACACGTCGACGTTGACGCCGATCTCGCGCTGCCGGTTGCTGCCGAGCTCGAAGGCGGTCGGCGTGTCGTAGCCGAGCGAGGCGTTGACCGTGTCGCGAATGAAGAGGTCGGTCTCGTGCGCGCCCACCGAGACGCTCGCGTCCCAGTTGAAGCCGGCGTCGGTCACGCGGCGGACGCCCCCCACGATCGACATGTCCTGCGCCTCGCCCCCGAAGCGGGGCGTGAAGCCGCCGGGGAACCGCTCGTAGAGCGTGAAGCAGTTCGGATTCGCCGCGACCGCCGCCAGCGCGCCGGCGTCGGGGACGTTGCCGGCAATGGGCACGGTCGGACAATTGCCGGCGTCGGGCGTCCCCGTCTCGGCCCACAACCGGTCGCCCACCAGCAGCGTGCCGCCGCCGTCCAGGCTGAAGACGCCGCTGCGGTTATTCGGGTTGCGGAAGAAGAAGCCGCCCGTCACCCGTTTGCTTGCATAGTTGGTGTGCGCGTACGCCTGCACGCCGGTGGCCCACGTATAGCCGAAGTTGCCGAACAGCTTCAGGTCGTCGTCGATCTCCGGCGAGCCCCAGATCTGCGGCGTCTCCGACAGGACGTGCGTATTCCCCGCGGCGCGCAGCGCGATGGCATCGCTGCGGGGGGCGCTACGGTTGGTCGGATTCGAGCGGCCATACTCCAGGCTGAGGTTGGCGAAGCCGGTGGCGCCAAGCGGCAGGCCGACGTTACCGGTCACGTTCAACGTCTCACCGTCCCCCTCCTGGAAGGTGCCGGTGTTGAACGCGACACTCCCGCCGGAGGCCGCGTCCTTGAGTTGGAAGTTCATCACCCCGGCGATGGCGTCCGAGCCGTACTGCGCCGCCCCGCCGTCGCGCAGTACCTCGACCTGCCGCAACGCAATGGCCGGGATGGCGGAGATATCCGGACCCTGCGAGCCGTGCGCCACGCCGTTGCCGCCGTGCCAGTCGATGATCGACGCGCGGTGGCGACGTTTGCCGTTGACGAGGACCAGCGTGTGGTCCGGTGCCAGGTTGCGCAGCATCGCCGGCCGCACGACCGTGGAGGCGTCGCTGATCGGCTGCGTGTTGACGTTGAACGACGGGATGACCGTGCGCAGCTGATCCTGCAGATTGACGACGCCCTGATTGGTGAAATCCGAGGGCAACAGCACGTCGACCGGCACCGGCGATGTCGCGACGGTCCGCGGCTGACCGCGCGAACCGACCACGACCAGCTCTTCGGTGAATCCGTCGACCAGCACCTGCAAGGCCTCCGGCGACAGGTCCAGCGCCCGGATGTCTTCGATCGACATGTCGAGCGCGCGGCTGAGCGCGTCGTATTGTTCCGCCGTCAGGTCTTCCTGGGCGAACGCCGGTGCCGGGAGCGCGACGGCCAGCGCGATGAGCGTGCTGACGGCGAGCCCGATGAACGTTGATCTGCGTGACATGTTCACATCGATTCCTTCCTGATCGTCCGGCGCGCGGGCCTGCAACACCGAGCAATGTGAGCCGCAGGCCGAGCAACATCGCGCCGTCGAGCGGGAGTGCCGGGTTCGTGCGCTCGGCGTCAATGACGATGGTCTCGCCGGCGTCGTCCTCCGCGTCGTCGGTGACCGGGCGGATTGCTAGCTGCAGGATCTCTTCAACCCGCCGCCGTCAGTCAGCGTGACAACGCCACACAGGCTAGTGTTTTCAACACCATCTAGTCACTGCCATGATTGGCAGTTTCGAGAAATATGTGGGAGTGGGAGAAGAAACAGCACGCGGCTGGCACCAGGCGCGGCCTCGTCGGCGACCTGCTCGATGCCGGGCGCATCGACACGGGCACGCTCGCGGTCTCCCCAGAACCGGGCGTTGTTGCATGAAGGCCCTGCGCGGGTAGGGCGGCGTGGCCCGCACTTCTCGGGACCCACCGCAGGAGTCACACTACAGGGATGAAGTCGAAGGTTCATCCCACGTATAAGACGAAGTACCGCGTTGCGAACTGGGCGGCCTATAATCAGGCCCTCGTTCGCCGCGGCGATGTGACGGTGTGGGTGTCCTCGGAAGCGATCGCTGCCTGGACGCCCCGCCGGAGCGGCCGGCGGGGTGGGCAGCGGCGGTACTCGGATCTCGCCATCGAGACCGCCTTGACCCTGCGGCTCCTCTACCATCTCCCGCTGCGCCAGGCCGAAGGGTTCCTGCACGCCCTGTTCGGGATGATGCGCCTCGACCTCTCCGCCCCCGACTATACGACGCTCTCCCGGCGCAGCCAGCATCTGAGGCGCCGTCTGCGGCCGGTCCCGACCGACGAGGGCCTCCATCTCGTGCTTGACAGCACGGGGCTGTCCATCGTCGGGGCAGGTGAGTGGGCCGCCGCGAAACACGGTGGCCGCGGCCGGCGTGGCTGGCGGAAGCTCCACCTTGGCGTCGATCAGTCCGGCGTGATCCGTGTCCACACGCTGACCGAGGCGACGGGTGAGGATGCGACCACCGCCCTCGATCTGCTCACCGCGGTCGAGGGCCCTATCGTGCGCGTCACCGCTGACGCCGCCTATGACACGGTCGCCGTCTACGAAACGGCGCGGGCGCGGGGTGCGACGGTCGTCATCCCACCGGCCAAGACGGCGACCGTCTCTGGCCACGGCCCGCGGTCGCCTGCGCGGGATCGGACGATCACGTTGGTGAAGACTCTCGGACGGCGCCAGTGGAAGAAGGCGTCAGGGTACCATCGTCAGGGCCGGGTGGAGAATGCGTTCTTCCGCTACAAGTCCATCATCGGCGATAGCCTTCGCGCCCGGAGTCCAGCTGGGCAGGGGAGTGAGGCCGTTCTCGGCTGTGAGATCCTCAATCGGATGACCGCCCTCGGCCGACCAGTGTCGTATCGCATCGGCAGGTGAGGATCCTGTCGGTGGGCATCGTGCGGGCTAGTGACGATTCATGCAACAACGCCTCGTCGACCGCCTCGGGCGGGTCGTTCACCGGCAGCACTGTCACGTCCACCGCCGCCTGCGCCGTCAGCCCCGACCCGTCGCCCACCACGTAGGTGAAACGGTCGGTTCCGTTGAAGTTCGGCTCGGGCGTGTACCGCACCGCGCCCGTCTCGGTCAGCTCCGCCGTGCCGTGCTCCGGCGCCGACACCTCGGCCACGGTCAGGGGGTCGCCGTCGGGGTCGCTGTCGTTGGCGAGGACGGCGATGGTCACCGGCGTGTCCTCGGCCGTTTGCGCCGCGTCGTCGACGGCGAGCGGCGGGGCGTTGGTGGGCGGCGGAGGAGGAGGCGGCGGCGGAGGCTGGGGGGGCGGCGGGTAGGGCACGCTCACCTTGAAGTCCGGCGTCTTGTTGCCCGGAGGGTCCTGAATGACGAAATGGTCCGCAGCCTGGGTATAGGCGACCGTCAAGCTGGAATAGGCGGCTGGCAGGGGCTCGGCCAGAGTCAGGCGGATGCCTTCGGGCGCCGTCCGAAACTCGCCGCCATCCAGTTCGACCGCCGAGCCGTCCACCTCCACCGTGAAATCGGCGACAACCGGATCCGGATCGCCCAGTTTCTCGTCGAAGGCGATGAACAGCGAAGGGCTGAAATCGGTGCGAGGCGGCTCGGAGAAGACCACGCTCGCGAGCCTCGGCGGCGCGGCGTCCCGGCTCAGGTGGATGGTGCGCGTGACCAGGTCGGACCAGTCGGTGCTGTTCGGCCACCGGAAGTTGTCCCTGGGCGTGAACGGCAGGGAACGGTTGATCTGGATCTCATCCCCGTAGAGCGGATACACCTCCTCGCAAACATGCAAGGCGAGCTGGCGCTGGTCGGTGTCGTTCACCTGCGACTCCAGCTTGAGCACCAGCTGCCCGGCTTCGGGCCCCTCGATCGCGTGGTACACCGCGCTGAAGCCGTAGCCCCCCAGGGTGAATGAGCCCTGGGCGGAACCGACGCGCAACTGGCTCTGGCCCTCCTGGTCCAATTGCACGAGTCTGATCTGATCGGACCCGAGCAGGGTCCTGCCGCCCTCGAGGTTCGGCGCCCGGCATAGCGCCGCGGGCAGGATCGTCGGGGTGGGGGGGCTGACCCACTCCTCCTGGTTGTAGGCGTCGTCCCGAAAGCGCATCCTGGCCTTGATCTCCGAGCCCACGTCGGCCGGGGTCAGCGTGTATCCGCCCGCCGGCGCACCCGTCGCCGTCGCGTGCGGGATCTCCGTCTCGACGCCGTCCTTCACCCGAATCCACTGCCATTGCCAAGTGTAGCGATCGTCGAGACCGGTGGCGATTTGGATGCCTTCTGCGTCGTCGATGTCGCCCACCAAGTTGGCGAGCAACACGGCCGGCACGCGCGGGACGATGATCCCACTCGGGCCGCTGGTGAAGGTCTCGTCCGTCATCTCGAAAGTGGCGGGGGTGTTGGCTACCGGGGTGGAGGAGAATTCATCGGTCGCCTCTCCTTCGCCCCGGGCGTTCTCCGACCGCATCTCGAAGAAGTACGAGGTGCCGTTCGAAAGCGGGGTGCCGTTGGCCAGCTTCTCGACGGCGTATCGTTCGTCGAGGCCCCCGCCGACCCTGCCGGTGTACTCCGGAATCCGGGTCCAGGTGGACGGAAACACGCCTCCCTCGGGTCTGACGCGGTATTCGTAGTGACGGACCGCCGGGCCGTCCCAGTCGGCGTAGTGCTCCGGAAGCGGCACCTTCCAATTCAGCAGGATCTTCTGGTCGCCCGGCTTCGCGGAAGCTGCGCGCGGCGGAGGGGGCGGACCCAGCTGTGCGGCGGACGGCGACGCTATCGCCAGCAACCCGGCGGCCATCAATCCCGCCGCCAAGCCGCGCCGAAATCCAATCATCCCGCATGCGATCTGCGTCACGTCCAATCTCCTCCGTGTGCCTGGTGGCGTATCGGCAACCACAACCCGGTCGCACCTTCGTCATCTCCGCGGCGTTCGTCCTCTGCGGCGTTCGTCGTCCCTGGGGCGTCGAGGCCGGGTCCGGGCACAGGAACGCGCGTCCGTCGGGCGGGGGCGGCGCAGGACGATCCTGGTAGACGGCCGCCCGCCTGCTCCGCGGTTCCGTCCCGGCGGCGATGCCGCCCGGTTCTGAAGCACACTCCATTTCGGTCTTCCCACTCCCTGACGTCCCGGCCTGCGCCGGGACCGGACCGCACGATTCCGGCGGACGAGGCCGCCGGAATCCTCCACGCGACCTGCCCGGCGTCTCCGGCGGTCCGTACACAATTGGCCCTTGTAATAATGGCAAATATTGTGTGACAATAATGCCCATATATGAGTAAGTTACGCGAACATAACGCGAATCGTCAGGGAAAATAGACGTAAGACTCCAGGAACAGCACCGCAGCGCGCCGGCCTGGGCCGAATCACCCGCCGGCGGACGGCGGGCGGAAGGAGGAGACGGGATGCCCGATCACGAGCCGGCGGCGGACGAGACCGCGGCGCTGCGCGCTCGCATCTCCGCGCTCAGCGCGGCGAGCCTGCGCATCAGCGCGAGCCTCGACCTTGAGATGGTGCTGAACGAAGTCGTCGAGAGCGCCCGGGCGCTCACCGGCGCGCGCTACGGCGCCATTGCCACCATCGACGAGGCCGGCGCCCCCCAGGACTTCGTCACCTCGGGCTTCACCGCGGACGAGCACCGGCACATCATGGAGTGGCCCGACGGGCCGCGGCTCTTCGAGTTCTTCCGTGACCTGCCGGGCCCGCTGCGCATCCCCGACGTACCCGCCTATGTCCGCGCGCTCGGCTTCTCGCCCGACGACCGGCTGCCCTCGAAGACCTTCCAGGGCACGCCGATGCGCCACCGCGGCGTCCATGTCGGCAACTTCTACCTGGTCGAGAAGGCGGGCGGCGAGGCGTTCACGGACGAGGACGAGGAGGTCCTGGTGCTGTTCGCCGCGCAGGCCGCCACCGCGATCGCCAATGCGCGCACCTACCGCGCCGAGCGGCGCGCCCGCGCCGACCTCGAGGCGCTGATCGAGACCTCACCGGTCGGCGTCGTGGTGTTCGAGGCGCGGACCGGCGCCCTGGTCTCGCTCAACCGCGAGGCCGCACGCATCGTGCAGGACCTGTGCGGCCCCGGCCAGTCCGCCGAGCAACTACTCGGGGTCATCACCTGCCGGCGCGCCGACGGGCGCGAGATCGCGCTCGACCGGCTGCCGCTGGCGCGGGCGCTGGACCGCGCCGAGACGGTGCGGGCCGAGGAGGTCGTGCTCTCGGTCCCGGACGGGCGCCGCGTCACGACGCTCATCAACGCCACCCCGATCCGCGACCCGGACGGCCCGGACGACGCGCTCGCCTCGGTCGTGGTCACCCTGCAGGACCTGGCGCCGCTGCAGGAAATCGAGCGCATGCGGGCCGAGTTCCTGGGCATGGTGAGCCACGAGCTGCGCGCGCCGCTGACCTCGATCAAGGGCTCGGCCGCCACGGCGCTCCGCACCGCGCGCCTCGTCGGCCCGGCCGAGGTGGCGCAGTTCTTCCGCATCATTGACGAGCAGGCCGACCGCATGGACAGCCTGATCGGCGACCTGCTCGACGCCGGGCGCATCGACACCGGCACGCTCTCGGTCGCGCCCGAGCCCTCCGAGCTCGCCGCGCTGGTGGACCAGGCCCGCGGCACATTCATCAGCGGCGGCGGGCGACACACCGTCCGCATCGACCTCCCGCCCGACCTGCCCCGGGTCATGGCCGACCGGCAGCGCCTGGTGCAGGTGCTCAACAACCTGCTCGCCAACGCCGCGCGCCACGCGCCGGACTCCGCGCCCATCCGGATCGCGGCGGAGCGCGAGGGGCTGTATGTGGCGGTCTCGGTCGCCGACGAGGGCCGGGGCATCGCGCCGGACCAGCTCGGCCAGCTGTTCCGTAAATACACCACCGCCGGGGACCGGAAGGGCGGCCTCGGCAGCGGGCTGGGCCTCGCCATCTGCAAGGGCCTGGTCGAGGCCCAGGGGGGGCGCATCCGGGCCGAGAGCGGCGGCCTCGGCCTCGGCGCGCGCTTCACCTTCACGATCCCGGTGGCCGAGGCGGCCAGCGACCGTCCCGCCCCGGCCCGCCCCGGACCGCCGGGCCACGCCCCGGACGCGGTGCCCATCCTCGTGGTCGACGACGACCCGGAGACGCTGCGCCATCTTCGCGACACGCTGGCGGAGGCGGGCTACGCCCCGCTGGTCACCGGCGACCCCGGGGAGCTGGCGCGCCTCATCCGGACCGAAAAGCCCCGGCTGGTCCTGCTCGACCTGATGCTGCCCGGGACCGACGGCGTCGAGCTGATGCAGACCGTGCCGGAACTCGCCGACCTGCCGGTCATCTTCATCTCGGGCTACGGGCGCGACGAGACCATCGCGCGGGCACTGGAGGCCGGCGCCGACGACTACGTGGTCAAGCCGTTCTCGCCGACCGAACTCACGGCGCGCATCCGGGCGGCCCTGCGCCGGCGGGCGAACCCCGTCCCCTTCGTCCTCGGCGAGCTCGCCATCGACTACGACCGGCGGCGGGTCAGCGTGGCCGGGCGCCCGGTGACGCTGACGCCGACCGAGTACGAGCTGCTGCGCGTGCTCGCGCAGGGCGCGGGCCGGGTCCTGACCCACGAGGCTCTGCTGCGCCAGGTCTGGGCCGGACGCAGACGCAGCAAAGCCACCCCCAAAATCGTGCGCGCTTACGTCAAGCGGCTGCGCCACCGGCTCGGCGACGACGCCGCCCGCCCCGCCTGGATCGTCAACGAGCGCGGGGTCGGCTACCGCATGGCCCGACCCGGCGAGGCGTAGACGCGATCCGGGATGAGACGGCCACGCCGTGAAAGAATCGGCACGTCTGTGGGCGTGTCAGCCCAGTGATGAGGAGCCTGACATGGCGCGATCGCGAGACACCGACGTGCTGCACCTGGGTGAGGGCGCGCCCGACGGCGCGACGCCGCTCGGCCGGCCCATCTACACGTCGAGCACGTTCGTGTTTGCGAACGCTGCCGCGGTCGAAGCCTATCAGCGTGGTGAGACCCGACACTATCTGTATGCACGCTGGGGTAACCCGTCCGTGGAAGCCGTCGAAGAGAAACTGGCGGCCCTCGAGGGCGCCGAGGCCGGGCTCGTCACGTCGTCGGGCATGGCTGCGGCAACGACGGCCCTGTTCGGCCTGCTCTCCCCGGGCGACGAAGTCCTCTGCGGCGCCGCGCTCTACGGCGGCACGCTGCACTTGATCACGGGCGCACTCCGCCGGTTCGGTATCACCGCCCGCGTCCTCTCGCTCGACGAGCTGGCCGACGTCAGCCGGGCGATCGGCCCCGCCACGAAACTCGTGTGGTTCGAGTCGCCGGCGAACCCGACGCTCCGCTGCGTGGACATCCGCCAGGTCGCACACGCCTGCCGCGCGCGCGGCGTCCTGTCGGTCATCGACAACACGTTTGCGACGCCCCTCAACCAGCAGCCCCTCGCGCTGGGCGTGGACCTCGTCATGCACTCGGCCACGAAGTTCCTCAACGGGCACCACGACGTCGTCGCCGGCGCCCTCCTCGGCCCGCGCGCGCTCATCGGCCCGCTGGAGGGCACGCGGAGGGTCTTCGGCGGCATCCTCGACCCGAGGCCCGCGTCCGCGCTCGCCCGCGGGCTGAAGACGCTGGCGGTGCGCATCGAGCGGCACAATGCCAACGCGATGCGCCTCGCCGAGTGGCTGGCCGGTCGCGATGGCGTCGCCGCGGTCTCCTACCCGGGGCTGCCGTCGCACCCCGACCACGAGATCGCGCGGGGCCAAATGAGCGGATTCGGCGGGATGATCTGCGTCGACCTGACGGGCGGCTACGAGGCCGCCTGCCGCGCGTTCGACCGCCTGCAGGTGTTCCAGCGCGCCACGAGCCTCGGCGGCACCGAGAGCCTCTGCAGCCTGCCGGTACTCACGTCGCACTACGGCCTCAGCGATGCACGCCTGGCCGAGGCGGGTGTGACCCGCGGGATGCTGCGCCTGTCGGTCGGGCTCGAGGGCGCCGACGACCTCGTCGCCGATCTCGATCAGGCGCTCACATAGAGGGCCCGGGCGTGTCCACGGCGGCGCCGTCCTCTGGAGCGTGCGCGTCGCGCTGCAGGTCCAGCGACTGGGAGCCGTCCGCCTTCGAGACGCGGGCGTAGCTGATCAGCATGTGTCGTAAACGGTCGTTTGCGACAGACGGCCACGCGCAATATCCGTGCGATCCCGCAACCCTTCCACCTCGGTCTGCTTGGCGACCCTCTCCTCGAGTTGCGTAATTCGTCGGTCAGGCAGCGCGGCATCGCGTGCCGCTGCCTACATCCCCGCCGCCGTTCCCGAGTCGAGCCACAGCCTACGTTGAGGCGCTTGCCCAGCGCCAGGATGTGTTCGAGGGTTCCACTCAATAGCTCTGCGCAATGTCTGTGCGATCCCGCATGCGCACCCGCACGGCTCCGAGCAACGTGAGCAGCAGGCCGAGCAACATCGCGCCGCCGAGCGGGAGCGCCGGCACCGGCGTCACGTCGTTGTCCTCGATGGTGAGGGTGAGTTGCTCGGCGGTCAGCGCCGGGTTCGTGCTCTCGGCGTCAATGACGATGGTCTCGCCGGCGTCGTCCTCCGCGTCGTCGGTGACCGTAATCGTCACCGTGCCCGCCGTCTCGCCCTCGGCGAGGGTGATCGTGGTCGATGACAGCATGTAGTCGGTGTCGAGCGTCGCCGTGCCGCTCGTCGTCAGCGTCACCGTCAGGCCGTTCGCTGGGGCCGGGTTGTCGAGCGTCGCGGTCACCGTCACCGGGTTCCCGCCTTCGGCCGGGGCCGAGGCCGCGCTCAGCGTCAGCATGGTCGGCGCAGGACCGTCGTTGTCCTCGATGGTGAGGGTGAATGGCTCGGCGGCCAGCGCGGGGCTCGTGCTCTCGGCGTCAATGACGATGGTTTCGCCGTCGTCGTCCTCGGCGTCGTCGGTGACCGTGATCGTCACCGTGCCCGCCGTCTCGCCCGCGGCGAGGGTGATCGTGGTCGAGGACAGCGTGTAGTCGGTGTCGAGCGTCGCCGTGCCGCTCGTCGTCAGCGTCATCGTCAGGCCGTTCGCTGGGGCCGGGGTGTCGAGCGTCGCGGTCACCGTCACCGGGTTCCCGCCTTCGGCCGGGGCCGAGGCCGCGCTCAGCGTCAGCATGGTCGGCGTGGGCGCGACCGCCATACCGTCGGGGCCGATGAACGGCAACTCGAGGAGCACGGCCTTTTCGTCGTCGCGCAGATAGGTGTTCGGGTAGCTACCGTAGCCGTCCCACATGAGCGCCTGAGTGTCGCAGGATGGCGACCCTTCGTCGCAACCGGGCGGGTGCGGCAGTCCGAAGGCGTGGCCGAGTTCGTGCGCCAGTCCCCCGTAGACGCTCTGCACGCTCCGGTAGAAGGTCCCGTCGCAGTATTCCAGCGTCCCCGGCTGTACCATGAGTTCGAGGTCCTCGCGCGGCAGCATGGTGAGGCCGAGCCCCCCCCGCCCGAGTTCCTGCGGCTCGTCGCAGTTCAGCCTCTCCGTGGCATCGACGTATAGCGCCCACACGACCTGTGCCGCATTGATGTCGCCGCCACTGGCGCCGATATCGCGCACCGGCGCGCAGGACTGCACAGCTCTCAAGACCTTTTCCCAGACGTTGCCGTGGCTGTAGTAGTCGGAATCTTCGGGTAGCCGGCACCGTTCGGCCATCGGCCTGTAAACCGCGAAGGTGCTGCCGTCGAGCTGTTCGCGATACCACCGGTGAACGCTGGCGACTGCCGTGGCGATCGAGCTCTCGAAGTCGGCTCGGAAGTCCCGGTCGGCCGGCGCGAGGTAGAGCACGCGCACGAATCGGCCGGCCTCGCGGGGCGAGAGCTTATCGGTATCGGCGGCGCTCGCCGTCGCGACAGTGGCGAGGAGGACGGCCAGAATCGCTACGTCTCTCATGCGACAATCATAAGTCGCTGTCGGAAGGCGAGGGGGCGGCCGAGGCGGTCGAGCTTCCAGACGACGCGCACGTCGCCCGTTCGGAGCGCGCGCACGCAGCTGTCGAATCCCGGGCGGTCGTCGCGGACGCCGGACGCGAAGTCGTGGTAGACGTGGACGGCGTCGACGCCCGCGGCCTGCAACGCGTCGCGCTGCAGGTCCAGCGACTGGGAGCCGTCCGCCTTCGAGACGCGGGCGTAGCCGACCAGCATGTGTCGTAAACGGTCGTTTGCGACACACGGCCACGCGCAATGTTCGTGCGATCCCGCAACCCTTCCACCTCGGTCTGCTTGGCGACCCTCTCCTCGAGCTGCGTAATGCGTCGGTCAGGCAGCCCGGCATCGCGTGCCGTTGCCTACATCCCCGCCGCCGTTCCCGAGTCGAGCCACCGCCTACGTTGAGGCGCTTGCCCAGCGCCAGGATGTGTTCGAGGGTTCCACTCAGTAGCTCTGCGCAATGTCTGTGCGATCCCGCATGCGCATCCGCACGGCTCCGAGCAACGTGAGCAGCAGTCCGAGCAACATCGCGCCGCCGAGCGGGAGCGCCGGCACCGGCGTCACGTCGTTGTCCTCGATGGTGAGGGTGAGTGGCTCGGCGGTCAGCGCCGGGCTCGTGCTCTCGGCGTCAATGACGATGGTTTCGCCGTCGTCGTCCTCGGCGTCGTCGGTGATCGTGATCGTCACCGTGCCCACCGTCTCGCCCGCGGCGAGGGTGATCGTGGTCGAGGACAGCGTGTAGTCGGTGTCGAGCGTCGCCGTGCCGCTCGTCGTCAGCGTCACCGTCAGGCCGTTCGCCGTGGCCGGGTTGTCGAGCGTCGCGGTCACCGTCACTGGGTTCCCGCCTTCGGCCGGAGCCGGGGCCGCGCTCAGGGTCAACATGGTCGGCGTGGGCTCGTCCGCCGGCGCCGCCTCGACCTCGACCGTGAACTCGACTTCGGCCATCTCACCCGCCCGCACCGCGGTCACCGTGATCGTGGCCCGCGCCGGGTCGCCATCCAACGTCTCCGTCGCGCCCACCGCCAGACTCGAGGACGCCCCGGCAGGCAGCGCGTTGCCAGGGGTGAGTACCAGGCGCTCGTCCGTCACCTCCGCCAAGACCAACGCCGGGTCGGATGACTGCGCAGCGTAGTCGGTATCCGCGTTGCCTCCCGCGCCGAACGAGAACAGGGTGCTCATGTCGATCGTCACGGGGGGACCACCGGCCCGCAACCCCCCGCCGGCCGCCACCGCCGCCTCGACAGTCGCCTGCACCTCATCCTCAGGCTTCGGCTGCACCACGTCCGCCGTGCATGTCGGGCCAGTCCAACGCAGATCTCCTATGCTCTTCAACCACGCCTGAAACGCTTCGTCATTCGGCGCGCACAGTTCGTCGTTGCCGGCCGACAGAGACAGCACTTGGAGGTTGGACAGGGTCCCCAGACTGATCGGGATCGACCCGCTCAACTGGTTGAACGAAAGATCCAGCGCTTGGAGGTTGGACAGGGTCCCCAGGCTGCTCGGGATCGACCCGCTTAACTGGTTTTCCCAGAGATCCAGATATTCGAGGTTGGATAGGTTCCCCAGGCTGCTCGGGATCGACCCGCTCAACTGGTTTTCCCTGAGATGCAGCTCTGCAACCCGGCCGCTCGCGTCCGTCTTCACCCCGACCCAGTCACCCAGCAGCGCCTCCGTCTTCCAGTTCGTGCTGCTGGACCAGTTCGCCCCGTTCGTCGCGTCGTAGAACTCCTCGAGCACCGCACGGTCGCCCTCAACCACCGGTTCCGCTGGTGCGTTAATAAACTCGAAACTCAGTCTGACCGTTTCAGGCGGTGACCCGCGCTCGGTATAGGTATAGACGGCCGTGCCCGCGGTCATTGACGTGAACGTAAACTCGATCACCGACTTTTCGACGTCGGGGGTGTTGCCTGTCACGTCATAGGTGTACGTGAGGGTCCCCGTATTTTCACCGGTATTTACATACTGATAGTCGCCGTCGTAGGACTCGCCTTGGTCAAACTCCCGGATGCGGCCGGGAGAAAGAAAGACCAGCCTACCGTCCGAAACAGGGTTCACTATCTGCTTCCCGACAGCCAGACTGTCGAACGCCGCCTGATCCGCCGGCGCCAATCCGGCTCCAGGGGCGGCCGGCGTGGCCGTCACGCGCGCGGCGGGACCCGCCCCCTGCGTGTTCACCGCCCGCACCTCGAAGGTATAGCTCTGGCCGTTGGTCAGGTCGGTGACGGTGTAGCTGGTCCCGGTCCCCCCCGTGGATGTCCATGCTTTGTTTTCATGCATGTACTCGTAGCGGATGATCGCGCTGTCGCCGTTATTCGTCGGGATACTCCACTCCAGCGTCACCTGGGTGTCCCCGGCAGTCGCCGTTAGCGCCTTCGGTGGACCCGGCACGATGGTCGCAATGACCTCCAGCGGTAAGTCGGCGGATTTGACAAGCGCATAGCCCCGATGACGAAGTGGGCCCCCGGGATCCACATTAGTGGGTAACCCCGGAAGCGTTCCGATGTCTGCGGTCACTGCCCCCGTGGCGCCGGGCGTGCGGGTCACCGCGAGCGGGCCGATCTCCACGCTGCCGGTGGGAATCGTGACGGTGGTTGCCCCGCCGTCGATCACGCCGTTCGTGACGCTGACCGGCACCACCATATTGAACGGCGCGCCCGTGTGGACGGTGGCCTTGAATGCACCAGTCCCGGCCGAGACCAGGGAAACCGTGACCGGCAGTGGATCGACAGGGTTGTCATCCAGATCGAGCCCCATCAGCGCCGACAGCCCGGCAAACACGCCTTCCGGCAGGCTGCTCAGTTGGTTGTCAAACAACTGGAGCACTTCCAGCGCCGACAGCCCGGCAAACACACCCGCCGGCAAGCTGCTCAGTTGGTTGCTGTACAGATAGAGCACTTCCAGCGTCGACAGCCCGGCAAACACGCCAGCCGGCAGGCTGCTTAGTTGGTTGCTGTCCAGCTGGAGCCACCTCAGCGCCGACAGCCCGGCAAACACACCCGCCGGCAGGCTGCTCAGTTGGTTGTCGTACAGAATGAGATATTCCAGCGCCGACAGCCCGGCAAAATCCTCAGCCTGTAGGGAGGTAATGGCGGCCGAGGGGAGATTCAGCTCCGGAATCGCCGCCAAGTGCGCGTCCGTCACGGCGCTGCAAGTTGTCACGGGTGACGCCGCCACGATCGCATCACGCACCTGCCGGGTGCGGCTGCAGACGCCGCCCACTCCAGGGTCCGGGTCTGGATCCGGGTCTGGGTCCGGCTGGTCACCGCTAAAGATTTCCACAATCGTCCCGGCGTCTACCTCCCGGTCATTGACGTGGCAACCTCCGGCACTCTCACACGTGTATCTGTAGCCATTCTCTTCGATAAGCCCGCCGTTGCCGAAGCGGATGTCCGCCTTGCCGTCGACGAACCTGAACGCGACGCCGCCGCTGAGCCGGTCAGGAGACCAGATTCCAGTTGGCATGGTGGTGATCACGTCACCCACCTCGTACCGTGTTTCGGTGTTTGTTTGCGCGTGTGCATCAGGAACGCTTGCGGCGAGTGCCGCGAGCGTCAGCAGCAGTACCGCCGCAGCGCGAGCGAGGCAAGCGGTTCGTGGTTCATCTGGCATTGGAAAGCCTTTAAATATTTTTCGGGATGGACCTCTCCTCAAGCATCCGTTCCAGCGCTTCCACGCCGAGGCGAAGCTCGCTGGTGGCCTCGCCAGTCGCCCTTCCCGCACGCCCCGCGCAGTGTGACGCACGATAACATTTCGTATCGTCGGCATTGGGAAGACAGGCGTGTAGGTCTCGAAGAGACAAGAGACGGTCAACGCCCCCGCCTCAAGCCAAATCTGCCGGTCGCCGCTCCGGATGCCCTGCTCACGCCGCGCGAGTGCTTGTTGACTCGCGGGGGCGGCGTTGGTGGGCTTGGCCGGGGCTGTGGCGCTGCAGGTCCAGCGACTGGGAATATTGCGGCTGGCCGTTGGGGGAGGCGTGCTACGAATAGTCCTCGTCCCTCGTCCGCATGTCGCAAATATGCGAGTCGCACGTGGTATTGTTCGCGCGGCGTGAATGATCTTCCACCGTTGCACGCATTCCTCTCGAGCCCGGAGCCGATCAGCGTGTGTCGTAAACGGTCGTTTACGACAGGCAGGCAAGGACGCCGTCCGGCGAGCGCCGCAGTACCCGCGCGCGAGACCGCGCACAGCACTGCCAGGGCGTGCTGCGCCCGCTGCTGCAACTCTCCACCGGCGACAGGATCCACGGGACCGGGAGGGACAGCCGGCCATCCCACTGCCGGCTCTGACCTCCTATGTCGGGACATCCGGCGCTTACGCACCGGACTCGAAGCCCGCGGCAGCCGGGCTAGAAATGTATTCCAAGATTCACGATCCCAGAGTATTCCCTGTGATACACAGAGCCAGGCCGACGATGACGTGCTGGATGGTCCGTATGAATGGACAAACCTCACTCTGAGTCCCGGTGACCGGAAAGTAAACGTCCGGCCCAGAACGGACAACCTGCCATGTCATCTTGGCGCTAGGGCCGAAGACGAAACGACACTCAGGTTCTCCTGAACACAACGGAACACCACGTGCGACGACGAGAGGCACGCCCAGTACTGATGGTCGCAGTAACATCAGGAGCCTCGAACGTCGTCTTGAACGTCGCCGACGAGCCCGCCGCGAGCGTCTGGAAGAAGTGCGAACCGAACCAGTCCAACTCGCCCGCCGAATCGCGGGTCACGAAGCGCAGTCGGCCAGCACTCGAGCCAATCGTCCCGCGGTTACGCACGACCCCCTCGATCGTGACCTCCGCACCCGCCAGCGCCGAGTATGTCGAGAGCGACATTGAGAACTGCAGATCGACAACGCCGACTTCGACCGTCACCGTCTCTGAGCAGTTGTTCTCTGTCAACGTCTCGCCCGGCGTGAACAAAACACACGCCCGGTAGGAGTACGATCCCCGCGACGAGGGGAGCGTGAACGAGGTCGACACCGGAGCCCGCCCGTTCGATTCGAGGTACGGCACCGCCGCCGGCACCCCGACCGACGACGAGCAGCCGCTCAGCGACGCCCGGCACCACGTCACCGCGGTCTCCGGCGCGTAGCCCGTCGAAATTCCCAGGTTCTCGACGACGGCGCTCAGGCGCACCAACGCCCCCGGCACCGCCTGGAGCCGGCTCGACTGGAGTCCCTTCACGACCAGATCCGGAGCCTCACGGACCATCCGGTTGGCCAGATCGTGGGCGAACTCGCGATGCGTTCGGGCCGTGTCCGCCGGACCTATCCTCGCCGCTTCTGCGGCATCGCTATAGGACCGCTCGTGCGTTCCATACACGCCCAGCCGATCGCCGTACCAGGACTGGTCCGGGTTGGAGAATCGCATCAATTGAGCGCAGAACACCTCCGCCTCGGAGCATTGATCATAGTACGCCATCACCGTTCTCCAGCGGTCCTCTAGGGCGGCGCTCGCGTGCAAGCCGATCTGGTTGACGTAGCCGTAGGCGTACGCCGACGGAAAGTCGGTGAAGCATGGTGTCTCCGGGTCCGTGTCGCATTCCTCGTCGTACTCCACGTAGCGATCGTGCTTGGCGCCGCTGTTGTGCCCGACCTCGTGCGCGAAGGTGTCGGAGCCGCAGACGAGATGGGACACCCCGAAGTCGCCAGTCAGACCAGCTTTACCGCAGGCGTACTCGGAGGAGGGCCCGCCCACGATCAAGTGAACCAGATCCGACGAATACTTCTCGCGGCGAGCATGCACCGCGTCGAGGCAATCGTCGTCTTCCTCGATGAGACAGTCGAGCGCCTGCTTGATGACGGAGTTGTCCTCGCTGTCCTCGCCCTCGGTGTAGGAAACCTGCTCCCGCAGCACCAGGTTCAGCCGGTGCTGAATGTCGCTCCGCAAGTACGCCCCGTTGGTGTCCGCAATCCACGCGTCGATTAAGGCGTTGATCTCGTCCGTTCCGCCCGCGTCCCGCTGCGCGGCCGGCGTGTAAAAGACCGCGATGTCAACACGGCCCGGATCGTCGACGAACGCCGCTGGCGCCGGATCCAACTCCACCAACGAGCGTGGAACGAGCGGCTGAGCACCCTCCGGCAACCCGGACCGGTCGACCTCGCGGATGGAGTACTGCCCTGAGCCTTCGCTCCGGATCATGTATACCCGCCCCCGAGTCCGCACGACCCCGCTCACCACGTCACCGTTCACCGCCATCGCCACCGACCCCATCGGGTCGCCGGTAACGCCGCCCGACCACGAGTACCCCGACGCCGTGAGGTCCACCGACTCGACCAGCGACTCGACTACGACGTTCTCGAAGAGATTCAACCGCAAAACCGGAAGTGCCGCACCGCGTTCGAGGACGTCGGTGAGCGGCGCAAACGCCTCGAAATCAATGCCGACGCGCCGTGCCCGAACAACGAGCGGATCCCCGGTCAGCGACCGGGCCGCCAGACCTACGAATTCCGACCCGGCCGCATCCACCGGCAGGAACATCCCGAAATCTCCCGGAACATCCTGGGCGACCGCCGGCAACGCCGGCGCGAGAGCCGCTAGAAGAACGGGCACGACGAACAGACGAAGGCGAACGAAACGAACGCAGAACTGCATGAAAGTCCTCTATCTGATCTCAGGGCGTGCTGGTGATCGTCTTGCCCTCGTCTGGGGGCGACCAGGGTGGTGTAATCTTACCCAATATTGCGTGACAATAGAGCCTATTCTTAGGTAATTTGCGCTAACAATGCGCGAATTACTACTTCATAATGTCTTGGCAGGACGCGTCCACGGCAACCCACAAGATCGTGCGCGCCTACGTCAAGCGGCTGCGCAACCGGCTCGACGACGACGACGCGGCCCAGGCACCCCTGGGTGCGGGCCGAGCGCACGCAGCCGCGATGCCGGCGCGCAGGTTATCGGACGCCAGACCAAGCGGCGCGGCCACTGCGGAACACCCAGCCGACCAGAACGACCGCTGTAGCCGATCCGCATGTGTCGTAAACGGTCGTTTGCGACACACGGGCGAGGACCGAGGCGGTGCAGGTGCCTACCAGCGCGCGGTGAACTGCGGCCGGGATATAGGACGGCTACCCTATAAGGGTCGGTAATCCCTGAAAGACAGACAGTTCGTGAACTCGCCCCTCCGCTTCATCGACTGACGGGACGCATGAGTTGCCCCGCCGTGTGCATCACCGTCGCAGTCGCCGCCCTCAGTCTCTCGATGCTCAGCACGGCTGGATGCTCGCAGAATGAACCACCGTTAGAAAACCTGCTCGCCTAAAGCGCTTTTCAAATAGGCCTTGTACTACCTGGGGCGGTCGTGGTACTTCTGCGCGCACCGATGCAGGAGGCCCGATGCGTGCCTATTCGATGGATCTGCGAGAGCGGGCGCTCCTCGACAGCGATGCCGGGATGACGGCGGCCGAGGTGGCGGCGAAGTACCGCGTGAGCGGGTCGTGGGTGCGGCTACTGAAACAGCGGCGGCGCGACACGGGCGAGGTGGCGCCTCGCGTCCAGCGACATGGACGGCGCGGCATGCTTGAGCCGCACCTACACACCTTGGCCGCGCTGATTGCGGCGCACCCGGATCGCACGCTGGCTGAGCTGAAGGACGCCCTCGCCACGCCCGCGAGTGTGCCGACGGTCTGGCGCGCCGTGCGGGCCCTCGGCCTGACCGTTAAAAAACACGGTCCGCCCGTCCGAACACGATCGGCCTGACGTCGCGGCCGCGCGGGTCGCGTGGCACGCGGCGGCGCCGACCTGGGATGTCGCCCACCTCGTGTTTCTGGACGAAACCGGCATCACCACCAATCTGCTTCGGCGGTACGGCCGGGCACCGCGCGGCGCGCGCGTCCACGACCACGCCCCCTGCGGGCGCTGGCAGGCCAGCACGTTTCTCGCCGCGTTGCGGGTCACGGGGCTGACCGCACCGGGGGTCTTCGACGGCGCGATCGATGGCGAGAGCTTCCGCGCCTACATCGAACAGATCCTGGTGCCGACCCTGCAGCCCGGCGACATCGTCATTGCCGACAATCTCGGGGCCCACAAGGTCGCCGGCATCCAACGCGCCATCCAGGCCGCCGGGGCCACCCTCTGGTACTTGCCACCCTACAGCCCGGACCTCAATCCCATCGAGCTCTGCTTCGCGAAGCTCAAGGCCCTCGTTCGCACCGCTCGCTGTCGCAGCACCGAGACGCTCTGGCCGTTCCTCGGCGAGTGCTTGGCGCACTTCAGCCCTGACGAATGCCGCAACTATGTTCGGCACTGCGGGTACGCGGCCGCCACACGGTCATGAAAAACGCTTTAGAACCGATAGCGCACGCCCACGGTGGCGACCTGCGTCTCCAGCAGGTTCTGGTAGAGGGCCGTGAACCCCTGGCCGTCAACTTCGTGCTCGACCGCGAAATTGTTGAACACGTCGGTGAGCGTGAACACCAGCTCAGCGCGATCGCCCATGATCGGGCGCTGGATCGCGGCGTCGAACGACGACCGGGCGCGCTCGCGGCCCTGGGGCACATTGCGGGCCCCGTAGTAGATGTAGCTCAGCTGCAACTCGACGCCACCCGGCGCCTGCACCCGGTTGTTGACCGTCAGGTCCCAGGTGTCATCGGTCGAGGCATCCAGTACGAATGGGCGCGGCGTCGGAAACCGGAGCGTCGTCTCGAACGCGTCGATCGCGTTCCTGTACCAGTTGAGGCTACCGGACACCTCCCAGGGGGCGGCGATATCCTGATCAAAGAGAATCTCGATCCCGCGCTGCGCCGAATCGCCGGCGTTTTCGTAGACCCGGTTCACCACGTCGTAGTTCGCGTTGGAATTGTCGATGGCAAAGACGCGGAAGAACGAGTCCGAAATCTGGCGTGCATACAGAGCGGCGCTTACCGAGCCGCTCGTCCACGAGCGTCCGTACCCGACTTCCCCCGCGTGCGTGAACTGCGGCCGCAGGAACGGATTGCCGACCTTTAGCAGTTCCGGGTCGTCATATTTCGGAAAGATGCGCAGCTCGGCCTCGCCCGGGCGGTCGACTCGCCGATTGTAGGCGGCGATCACGCGATTGGTCGCGTTCAGGCGGCACGTCAGCCGCAGATTCGGAAACACTTCGAAGTAGTCGTGCCGGTCGCTCCCCGTGTAGTACAGGTTCTCGGTGGGAATGGTGTACGACACGTTCGTCTGCTCGACGCGGACGCCCGCTTCGATCGAATAGCCGGCCCGCTCTCGGACGAGATTGCCGTACAGCGCAACGATGTCTTCATTCCATTCCGACGCATCGCCGAGACCTTCGTAGATGACGCTCTGGACGCCGCGATCCACCGTGTAGGTGACCGGGATCCAGCGACGCTGCAGCCGCGTCCCGAACTCCAGACGCCCGGTGCTCAACGGACGCACATAGTCGATGCTCAAGGGAACCGTGTTCTCTTCGGCGATCAGGTGCGTCATGTCCGTGCCCTCGCGGACTCGCGACTCCTCGTTGAGGAAGTAGGCTTCGTCCTCCCAGCCTCGCGTGTATTGCAGGTTGACACCCATTTCGTGACCTGGCGCGGTGAACTGCTGCTTCCAGTCGACGCTGATGTTGGCGAAGCCGGTATCCTCCTTCTCCCTCCAGAACCAGAAGCGCTCGCGCTCACCGGTCGATCGCAGGATGAACGGCACCTGCGCGCGGTCGGTGTGGGTTTCGAAGTCGTAGACGCCAGATACCGACAGTACGTTCGAGGCGTCCAGCGTCCAGTCGGACCCGGCGCGGACGACGTAGTGCGACTGCTCCCTGTTCTCCGGCACCTGCGACTCGATGACGCGACCGTCGTCGTAGAACCGCGTGGTGAACTCGTTGTTCGGCAGGTCGTCCTGCAAGAGCAGCTCGCCCTGCAGGAAGGTGCGGACCGTCCCCGTGTTGTAGTTCAGGTTCAGGCTCGGAGTGCCCTTCGGGTTGTTCGCGTAGCTCCCGAGTTCGGTCGGCAGGTCGTCCTTCCGCTTCGACAACTGTCCCAGGCCCAGCGACAAGCCCACGTCGCCAGACAGCCCCAGTTCCTGTTCCTGTCGGTAGATGATGTTGATGATCCCGGCCATCCCGGCGGCATCGAAACGCGCCGACGGATTGTTGATGATCTCGATTGCCTCGATGTTCGCTGCCGAGACGCTGTCAAGTCCACGTTGATTGCCGAACCCGGTCAGGCTTGACTGACGCCCATCGATGAGGATCGCCACCCGATCACTGCCACGTAGCGAGACCACGCCGTCCTGGTCCACGGTGACACTCGGTAGGTTTCGCATGGCGTCCAGCAGGGAACCGGTGGTCTGCGCGGCACCCTCGTCCAAACGGAAGACCTGCGTGTCGATGCCAGCGGCTCGAATCGCCTCTGCCGTGACGGTCACCTCTTCGGCGAACGTCTCGAGACGGTCCAACCGGATGTCACCAAGATCGAAGATCCGGTTGAGCTCCCCGACGAAGAGCGTGACCGCCACCGGGTAGTAGCCAGGGAACGATGTGGCAACGGTGTAGGTGGCCGGTGGAAGACCCTGGATGACGAAACGGCCATCCTCACCGGCGAGCGTGCCGGTGAGCTGCGCTCCGGAGTCGGCATCCTGGACGACAACGGATACGAAGCCGACCGGAGCACCGTCCGCGGCGTCCAGAATGCGCCCGGAGACGGTGGCGGCACCCTCCTGCGCCAGGGCCAGCGCCTGGAGGGACAGGAGAATGATCAGAACGCCCAGTATGAAGGACCTCGTCAGGCTACTGGGACGCATCCATCCATTATGCCGAGATTTCCATTTTGGCCGCCTGAATCAGGTCCCTTGTACACCCATCCCCGCTCCGCATGGCCAGATTGCTTCGTCGCACGTTCGTCCAGTTCCCAGCCGATCAGCATGTGTCGTAAACGGCCGTTTGCGACACACGGACAAGGACGCCTTCCGGCGCGCGCCGCCGTGTGTCGTATCCCGTGTCTGATTCTATGTCTTGCATACGTCGAGCGCGTGTGCCAGTGCCGCGGCGCCAGACACCAGCGGGGGCCGAAGACACGTCGTCTCGTGATTCTTTGGTGATCGTGATCAGGTGCGCTCAACGAAGGCCGGAGCGTCAACCCCGGCTACACTCGTGGGACGACGGAGGGCAGAGGGCTATGGATGACCGCTCAACGAAGATCGACTACGACCGGCGGCGGGTCAGCGTGGCCGGGCGCCCGGTGACGCTGACGGCGACCGAGTACGAGCTGCTGCGCGTGCTCGCGCAGGGCGCGGGCCGGGAAACGCGGCGCCACTCTGTAAGATACTAATTGTAAAATTACACAATTATAACATTTCATAATTTTAAAACTTCACTTTTGCTTGCGGTTCCATGCGGCGAGCAGCGTTTCGAGCAAATCGGAAAAATCAGGCCGGTCGCTTTTCAGGCGTAAATGATCGAGGGCTTTACGGTGCGTGACGGCTTTCAGCAAGACGGTGTATTGCTTGTAGTCTGGGTTTCCTCGCTTCCCGATCGGTCGTCCGGGGCCGCGTTTTTCACCCGGTTGGGAGACCAAGCGCGGCGCTGGCTTCGGCGGCGATTCTTCGCTGCCCTGCTCTTCCACGGCGGGCGGCGGCTCAGGGTCACGTAGGCCCTTGAGGGCGTCGGCAATGCCTGTGCTACGGCGAAACGTACTCACTGGACAATCTCCCGGCCTGCGGCCTCATACGCTTCCCATGCCCGCTCTGCGTAGGGATCGCCCTTCACGGCATAGACGGGGACGCCCTGCGCCACGGCCCGCTTGAACGCCTTGAGAATCGGGATTTCAGCAGTGAACACGGGCACGGCGGCGGAGATGAGCTGCGCTCGGAGTTCTTCGGCTTCCTTCTCGCCGGTGGGAACCTTCACGACCAAGACCCTTAAATTGACCGCGCCCACCTTCCGCAGTTCCTTGAGGGTGAGCATGAGCGCGTAGGTATCGAGCGGATCGGGGACCGCTGGAATCACCAGCAGATCGCAGCCCTCGGCCAGGGCCTTGAAGTCGTCTGGGCCGGGGCGGGCTTCGGTGTCTATGACGATGTGGCCGCGCCCCACGCCATAGTCGGCGGCGTGTTTCGCGCTTTGGAGGATGTCGGCCACCTTGAAGGGCATCCGTCCTGCGGTGTTCCAGACAAGGGCCTGACGGTTCGGGTCGCCGTCGAGTAACAGCGTTGGTGCAAGCCGTTGAAGGTAGGCGGCGAGGTGAACGGCGGTTGTCGTCTTGGCAACCCCGCCCTTAAAGCTGGCGACGGTGATAATCACGTGGCTCAGAGGATAGCAGAATTTCAGGATTACACAATTGAGTAATTCTACATTTTCGTAAGTGTGAAATTATGTAAATAATTCCATTGTGCGAAACAGCCAATTCCGGTGGATGAAGAGGGGAGGCAAAACGACGCGGTGATCGCCGAAATCGAGCAGGTGGTTTCCCTACGTGGCACGGGCGCCGTCGTCGCCGGCACGCGGGGCGAGCAATGCTGATGGAGGCGCCTAACGGCTCCGCTGAACGCCGTACTCGTCGGTCGTTGACGTGGGCCGGGGCGGGCTTCGGTGTCTATGACGATGTGGCCGCGCCCCACGCCATAGTCGGCGGCGTGTTTCGCGCTTTGGAGGATGTCGGCCACCTTGAAGGGCATCCGTCCTGCGGTGTTCCAGACAAGGGCCTGACGGTTCGGGTCGCCGTCGAGTAACAGCGTTGGTGCAAGCCGTTGAAGGTAGGCGGCGAGGTGAACGGCGGTTGTCGTCTTGGCAACCCCGCCCTTAAAGCTGGCGACGGTGATAATCACGTGGCTCAGAGGATAGCAGAATTTCAGGATTACACAATTGAGTAATTCTACATTTTCGTAAGTGTGAAATTATGTAAATAATTTCTTGTGCGAAACAGCCAATTCCGGTGGATGAGGAGGGGAGGCAAAACGACGCGGTGATCGCCGAAATCGAGCAGGTGGTTTCCCTACGTGGCACGGGCGCCGTCGTCGCCGGCACGCGGGGCGAGCAACGCTGATGGAGGCGCCTAACGGCTCCGCTGAACGCCGTACTCGTCGGTCGTTGACGTGGGCCGGGGCGGTCGAAAGGCGTTTGGCGATCGTGCGCGCGTCATCCTACCCGACACCATCAGAATTGATGATTAACCGTTAATCATGTAATGTAGTGTCGTGATCCGGTCGTTCGCCGACGCGGGGACGGCCGATGTCTACTATGGCCGCGATACGAAAAGCGTCCGCCGGTTGCCGAAGCCGTTGTGGCCTGTGATCCGGCGAAAACTGGACGCGCTGCACCGCGCACGGGCGATCCAGGATCTGCGGCTCCCCGCGGGCAATCGTTTAGAGGCGTTGAAGGGCGATCGGAGCGGGTGCTATAGCGTGAGGGTGAACGAGCAGTATCGGATCACGTTTCAATTCGAGGGAGGCTCTGTTGATGCGGTCACATGCGAGGACTACCACTAAGGGGCCGCGGTCTGTGCTGGATCTGAAGCGCCCGCCGACGTCGCCCGGGGAGATGCTGCGCGAGGAGTTTCTCCGGCCGGCGAACCTCACGCAAGTCGAGGCAGCCCGGCGCATGCAGATCCCGCTGAACCGCTTGAATGAAATCGTCCGCGGGCGGCGTGGGATCACAGCGGATACCGCACTCCGGCTCGCACGGTTGTTCAAGATGTCTCCGGAGTTCTGGATGAGCCTCCAGGCCGACTGGGATCTTTGGCAGACGGCGGCCGCGTTGCGCAGGGCCGGGTAGCGACGCCAAGTATGTATATGTTAGGCGCATCTATTCCTGGCTCGTCACGCTCTGCGGCCAGCGTCCCCAAAGATGCTGGAAAGGCCTCGGTGCTGTGGATCGGGAAGTTTTATCGTAGTTTTTGAACGATGAGCATCCCTTCTCGACCAGTCAGCGGGTTCGTGCCCCTCAGCGACGTGGCCGGGGCGGTCGAACTGCCCGGCGGTCGAGCCCTGACGCCCGCCGCGCCCCAGGCGCGGCACCACTTCACGACACTGCAGCAGGTCAATCAGCTCGTCGAGGCCAGCGAAGCGGAGCCCGACTTGGGTTCATGGCGCGGCTGCTCGCGCTGTGCAGCCTGCCGCGTACGAACCCCGGCGACCGCCTGCAATTCAAGCGCGTCAACGGCCCGTACAAGCTGATCATGAGTGCCGGTGGTGACGAGAAGTTGCCCTACGGCAACATTCCACGTCTGCTGCTGGCATGGGTCTGCACCGAAGCGGTGCGGACGCAGCGCCGCGAGCTGGTCCTCGGCCGGTCGTTGTATGAGTTCATGCGAAAGCTCGGCATGGAGGATCGCAGCGGCGGCGCACACGGCGAGCGGACGCGGCTCAAGAATCAAATGCGCCGGCTCTTTCGATGCGGGATCTCGCTGGTCTATACGGACGGCGCGCGGAACGCGAGCGTAAGCTCATACGTGGCTGATCGAACAGAGTTCTGGTGGGATATGAAACGACCCGATGTGCCGGTCCTGTGGGACAGCACGATCCGGCTCGGGGAAGAATTCTTCAACGAGATCATCGCGCACCCGGTGCCAATCGACCTGCACATCCTCAAGGCGGTGAAGCGGTCGCCCCTCGGCCTCGACCTGTATTTGTGGCTCACGTATCGCACGTTCGCGCTCAAGACGCCGTTGTGCCTCTCCTGGCGCCAGCTCTTCAAACAGTTCGGCGCGGACCCGGCGAAGGTCGACAAACACAGCTCGGTCAACCGCTTCCGCTCTGAATGTCTGCGCGAGCTGAAAAAAATTAACCGCGCGTGGCCGGACCTGAACTATGGGACGGTCACAGGCGGGCTCGTGATCTCGCCATCGTCGCCGCGCATCGCGGCGTTGTTGCATGAAGACCCTCTACGGGCGTGGCGGCGTGGCCCGCACTTCTCGGGACCCTCCGCAGGCGCCACACTACGGGGATGCAGTCGAAGGGGCACTGACGCCCCTATATGTCAAGACGGTCGTTCAGGCCGCCAAGTCTGCGGCTTGGCGCGCTCGGGCATTGTCAAGTTGACGAAAGGCTCGTCGATTGACCCCCAAGATACTGGGCTACAGCCCGTCGCGAACCCGCCATGATGGGCATCAAAAGCGGTCGCCAGCCTCAACTTGACAATGCCCCTTCGTGCCCGGAGTCCAGCTGGGCAGGGGAGTGAGGCCGTCCTCGGCTGTGAGATCCTCAATCGGATGACCGCCCTCGGCCGACCAGTGTCGTATCGCATCGGCAGGTGAGAATCCTGTCGGTTGGCATCGTGCGGGCCAGTGAGGATTCGTGCAACAACGCCGCGCCGGACCAGCTCGGCCAGCTGTTCCGTAAATACACCACCGCCGGGGACCGGAAGGGCGGCCTCGGCAGCGGGCTGGGCCTCGCCATCTGCAAGGGCCTGGTCGAGGCCCAGGGTGGGCGCATCCGGGCCGAGAGCGGCGGCGTCGGCTTCGGCGCGCGCTTCACCTTCACGATCCCGGTGGCCGAGGCGGCCAGCGACCGTCCCGCCCCGGCCCGCCCCGGACCGCCGGGCCACGCCCCGGACGCGGTGCCCATCCTCGTGGTCGACGACGACCCGGAGACGCTGCGCCATCTCCGCGACACGCTGGCGGAGGCGGGCTACGCCCCGCTGGTCACCGGCGACCCCGGGGATCTGCCGCGCCTCATCCGGGCCGAAAAGCCCCACCTGGTCCTGCTCGACCTGATGCTGCCCGGGACCGACGGCGTCGAGCTGATGCAGACCGTGCCGGAACTCGCCGACCTGCCGGTCATCTTCATCTCGGGCTACGGGCGCGACGAGACCATCGCGCGGGCACTGGAGGCCGGCGCCGAGGACTATGTAGTCAAGCCGTTCTCGCCGACCGAACTCACGGCGCGCATCCGGGCGGCCCTGCGCCGGCGGGCGAACCCCGTCCCCTTCGTCCTCGGCGACCTCGCCATCGACTACGACCGGCGGCGGGTCAGCGTGGCCGGGCGCCCGGTGACGCTGACGGCGACCGAGTACGAGCTGCTGCGCGTGCTCGCGCAGGGCGCCGGCCGGGTCCTGACCCACGAGGTCTTGCTGCGCCAGGTCTGGGCCGGACGCGGACGCAGCAAAGCCACCCCCAAAATCGTGCGCGCTTACGTCAAGCGGCTGCGCCACCGGCTCGGCGACGACGCCGACCGACCGACCTGGATCGTCAACGAGCGCGGGGTCGGCTACCGCATGGCCCGGCCCGACGAGGCGTAGCCGCGATCCGGGATGAGACGGCCACGCCGTGAAAGAAGCGGCACGCCTGTGGGCGTGTCAGTCCAGCGAGGAGGAGCCTGACATGGCGCGATCGCGAGACACCGACGTGCTGCACCTGGGTGAGGGCGTGCCCGACGGCGCGACGCCGCTCGGCCGGCCCATCTACACGTCGAGCACATTCGTGTTCACGAACGCGGCCGCGGTCGAAGCCTATCAGCGTGGGGAGACCCGACACTATCTGTATGCACGCTGGGGCAACCCGTCCGTGGAAGCCGTCGAAGAGAAACTGGCGGCGCTTGAAGGCGCCGAGGCCGGGCTCGTCACGTCGTCGGGCATGGCTGCGGCAACGACGGCCCTGTTCGGCCTGCTCTCCCCGGGCGACGAAGTCCTCTGCGGCGCCGCGCTCTACGGCGGCACGCTGCACTTGATCACGGGCGAACTCCGCCGGTTCGGTATCACCGCCCGCGTCCTCTCACGTGACGAGCTGGCCGACGTCAGCCGGGCGATCGGCCCCGCCACGAAACTCGTGTGGTTCGAGTCGCCGGCGAACCCGACGCTCCGCTGCGTGGACATCCGCCAGGTCGCAGACGCCTGCCGCGCACGCGGCGTCCTGTCGGTCATCGACAACACGTTTGCGACGCCCCTCAACCAGCAGCCCCTCGCGCTGGGCGTGGACCTCGTCATGCACTCGGCCACGAAGTTCCTCAACGGGCACCACGACGTCGTCGCCGGCGCCCTCCTCGGCCCGCGCGCGCTCATCGGCCCGCTGGAGGGCACGCGGAGGGTCTTCGGCGGCATCCTCGACCCGAGGCCCGCGTCCGCGCTCGCCCGCGGGCTGAAGACGCTAGCGGTGCGCATCGAGCGGCACAATGCCAACGCGATGCGCCTCGCCGAGTGGCTGGCCGGTCGCGATGGCGTCACCGCGGTCTCCTACCCGGGGCTGCCGTCGCACCCCGACCACGAGATCGCGCGGGGCCAAATGAGCGGATTCGGCGGGATGATCTGCGTCGACCTGACGGGCGGCTACGAGGCCGCCTGCCGCGCGTTCGACCGCCTGCAGGTGTTCCAGCGCGCCACGAGCCTCGGCGGCACCGAGAGCCTCTGCAGCCTGCCGGTCCTCACGTCGCACTACGGCCTCAGCGATGAACGCCTGGCCGAGGCGGGTGTGACCCGCGGGATGCTGCGCCTGTCGGTCGGGCTCGAGGGCGCCGACGATCTCGTCGCCGATCTCGAGCAGGCGCTCACATAGAGGGCCCGGGCGTGTCCACGGCGGCGCCGGCCTCTGGAGCGTGCGCGTCGCGCTGCAGGTCCAGCGACTGGGAGCCGTCCGCCTTCGAGACGCGGGCGTAGCTGATCAGCATGTGTCGTAAACGGTCGTTTGCGACACACTGACGAGGACGCCGTCCGGCCAGCGCCGCCGTACCCGCGCGCGAGACCGCGCCTCGTACACGGACCGTCGCGCAGCCCCCGTGTCACGCCCCGGACAACGCGCTACCGAGCCTTCTTTGGGCCTCATTGTGCCCCGCTTGTGAGCCGCGCCAGTTCGTCGTTGAACGATCGCATTGCTGATTCTGGTAATGAGATTGTGAGCGTGATTTCGACCGGCACTCCGGTCTTCGGTGCGGCGATCGCCGCCTCGAGCTGTGCCTTCACGTGCGGTCCAAACTGGGCGAGCTGCTGTACGACATCATCCATCATGTCGCCGACCGCAGTCACGAGTCGCTGAAACTGCCCATCGACGTTCGCGGTCCGCACCCGGAGCCCCCATAAGATGGCATCCCGATATAGGTCGGCCATCGTGTCCGTCACGAAGATGATGGAGCCGGTGTCACCGGACACACCTACAGGTCCGAACGCTTCTTGAATGGCACCCATCAAGTCGTTCAGCGTACTTACCAGACGCTGCGCGTCGTTGAATCTGGCGTTGATCCACGCCAGTGGGTCTTGTACGTCCTCACCAAAACCGATTGGTATCTTCAGCGCGTGAGTACGAGCAAGGCGACGGTGGCGCGCCACACCGTCCCTCAGCGAGGTAGCAAATAGAAGATATTCCCAATGTGGTGGTCGGTCGAGCGCAACGCGCAGAGCCTCACCGTGCAGCGTGTCCAACCAGTCCTGATCAGCCAGACCAACCGCCTGCCGCTGGAGTCGCAGTCCGGCCTGCTGCTGGTAGGCGAACTGGGTGCGCAGGGCATCGGTAATGTCACACGCGATCCTGAACTCATTCATCCACACGGCGTCAATCGTGCGCACGTGTTCGATGAACTCGAACAACCGTGGCGAGTCCACCTGCTCGGAGAAATCGGCAGCCTGGTTCCGCTTCCATAGAGGCAACAACGCGAGCACTTGCGGGTCGATAAACACGTAGATAGGTATGCGTTTGTGGCGCGCGGACGTGTACTCTAAGTTCGTGACGGACTTGTTCGGCGTGGCGTCGATGCTGCCGTAGCGCCCACCAATCACAAGCACAAGGACATCAGCGTCCTGCTCGACTCGGCGGCGACAGTTCTCGATTGTGGTCGCGTCAGGATCGATGGGAAACGAAGGATGCTCAGAGAGCAGCGGCCGATAGCCCAAGCCTTCGATGAACTGGCGAAGATCGTCGCGAATCTGACGAAGATCGTAGAAGGTCGAGCTGACCATGACACAAGGCGGTCTGGTGGGTGCTGCCATCGTTACCAGCGCTAGAGGTGTTCCACGAGGCGGAGTTGCGACGGCGCGATTACCGGCGGCGACGGCGAGAGCACGAGCGCACCTGTGACCGTGCACCCAAACAGACGCCGCATCTGATTCCGAAGTCTGGTGTGCTTGTCGCCGCAGCGGATGGGCAACGTTGGCCGCGTGGTGGAACTCGTTGTGATCACCCTCTGAGCGCCTTGAGTTTCGTGACGATCTCTTCAGCAATGGCCGCGTTGTGTTTTCGAACGCGCCCGGACATCAGGAAGCACTCAATCAATGCCGCGATCGCCGGAATGAACGTCCAGCAGAAGCAGAGGTACAGGACGCCGATCCCTGTCTGGCTCAGGTAGAAGCGGTGAGCGCCGAAGCCGCCCAAGAACAAGGACAGCAGGACGCCAGTGGTCGGGTCCTTTCGTCTTCCAGCAAGCTCCGACTGGAACATCATGCGTTCTGTGTCGGTAAGATCTTTCAGTAACACTATTTCATTCAGCACGGCGGTTTATTCCTTTTCCCTGACGTCGGACCAGCCCGAGTTTGTTGTGGCGAGGGAAGTGTAAGCCGAGTGGGCTTGACCGCTGCGCGGCGAGGTCGGGACACTCCGCGAACGCATGGCGCACCTCTGCAGATCCAGCGACTGGGAGCCGTCCGCCTTTGAGACGCGGGCGTAGCCGATCCGCATGTGTCGTAAACGGCCGTTTGCGACAGAAGGGCAAGGACGCCGTCAGACGAGCGCCAGCGTGTGTCGTATCCCATGTCGGATTCTATGTCTTGCATACGGTAAGTACCATGACGGCACCGCGGATGCAGCGGAGAGTGTATCAAGGTAGGTCTTGCAGCGCATGGCGGATGGCCCTGGTCAGTTCGGGTGCCGAACCCTTGCGGAGGATTCGATCGAGCCAAGCCTTGAAGGAACTAAGGTCGGTGCCCTTTAGGTGATTCGCCGCCAGCGCGAGCAGTCCCTTGTTCTCGTAGAAAACGAGGAGGGCCGGAAGATCGTCGGCCTGAATGGCCAAGTCAATCTAATGCTCGGCAAGGGAGGCGAGAGCACCTACGGCGAGGGATCCGGCGCTATTGGCGTAGCTGGTCTCGATTTCCTCGACGCTGGTCGCGGCGCTGAGGTCGATGCGCTTCAACAGTCGGTCGACCTGGCGTGTCACGTATTGCAATACCGTCGCGCGTTTCTGGCCAGACGACGTGATGCCCTCGAAGACCGCTTGACGGAGGTCGTTCAACCGCGCGTCGAGCCCGTCGCCTTCATGGGCTTCGTGTGCCGCGATGGCGCGACTGACTTCCGGTAGGAGAAAGATATTCTCTAATTCGGCGACCGGGAGTACGACAACGCCACGTCCGTGCAGGTAGTCAATCTCGTCGGCCGAACGGTGGTCGCCGTCCACGATGCCGTGGCAGGTGACGCGCGTCAGGGCGGCATTGGTCCGCATCGAAGCGACCGCGTGGATGACAGCCTCGCAGGATGCGAGGGGCAGGACGAGGTAGTCAGGATAGCAGGCATCGTAGATCGACCGGTCGAGACTCGAGGCGGTTCCTTCGACGAAGAGGACCGGCCGGCGGGTGCCGAGTATCAGCGTGGTGAACTCCTCGCTGAAACCGGTATCGTGGGGCACTGGGTCGATGGTCCACGCGGGGCCGGTCTGGTACTCGCGGACGACGTACTTGGCGCCAGGCCTGGCAGCTGCGAACTCGAGGCTGTGCGTGATAAACACGAAAGCGCAATCGGGCCTCGCGGCGCCGAGTTCGTCCCATAGGAGCGTCATGATCGAGGGGTGAAGGTGGAGTTCCGGCTCGTCGATGACGAGAACGGAGTCCTCACCCGCGACCAAGGTCTGTCCCACTAAGTAAAAGACAGCTCTCTCGCCGTCGCTCATGTCCGAGGCCGTGTAGGTGGCGCCGTTGTCCGGAGTGCGGACGGTGATGTCGTCGCCGCCAATGTCCAGTTTTCGATGCGGCAGGAGACGGTCCCAGATCTCCGACAGCTTCTCGAACTTGGTCAGTTCGGCAGTATCGGCAGGCCCGGCACGAAGACGCCTGTGGCTCTCTAGTGCAGTGTTCGTCTGTTCGGCGAAGAGCGCCTGCACAAGGTAGTCGTAGTCGTTGAGCAGCCCGGTGGCTTCCTGGTCTCCCCAGCGGCGGCCGGATCTGTACGGCAATAGATTGGCGCGGCGATCGCTGTCTTTAACACCGGTCCTTAAGCGGCTCAGGGCTTCGCTCTCGGAGATCTTGGGCACGCGTGGATTGAGGGACAGGGCGCGGTGGGCCGAGATCCTGTGTGCCGCGAGGCCGAGTTGCTGTTCGATGTGGACGGCGAGGCGTGTCTTGCCGCTGCCGTTCGCCCCGCAGAACGTGATGGTGCTGCCGCGGGAGATGAGGAACCGAATGTCTCCATCGGCACCGGGAATCAAGAACTCGGTGGGCATACTGGTCCTCTACGAACTCGGAGGTCGGCGATCATTAGAGCGCCTCAAACCAGGACTTGATCTTCAGCGCCATGAGTTTGCGGCGCTCCTCCAGAAAACCGTCGTAGTCCGGGGCCGTCCAGGAGAGATTCCGGCAAACAGCTCATCCGTAGGTTCACGCGCATCTCAGCGACATCGGTGATCCCGCCGTACTTTTTCTTTCCACCGGCACACTGTTCGGCGAGTTCCTTGAAGTAGACCTCCGGTGCCCGGTCGCCGATGGCGATGTTGATCTCGCTCTGGGCGAGGACGAAATTCGCAATCTGATTGTAGCGGCCCCGTGCCAGACCCTGTTTCTTCAGGTGGTTGCGCGGGTAGACGTGATGGACATCGCTGCGGTTCATCAACAGGTCGAGCACGGTGATGTCTCGGGAGAGGAACCCCCGATCCCCGAGTTTCACTTGCGCGGCCTTGATACGCCAGAAAATAGGGGCTGTTGGAGGACGACGTGTCCACGTTCGTCAGATCGACGCGCCAAGTCAAAGGCGGTCTCTGGAGGGCCGCAAACACCTGGTCCTCGTCCATGCCGGGATTCGCCTGGGGTGTGGGCTTGGTCCTCCGTCACGTTGCACCGAGCACCTGAACCCACCGCGGCTTTTTTAGGATGCCTCGCTCGACGCGGAGTTCGCGGACCTCCTTGCGGAGCCGCGCCAGCTCTTCCCGTTCCACAGTCGTCACGCCCGTGCGTCCCCGCGTGCGATCGGCCCGGGCCTGCTCCACCCACCGCCGCAGCACCGAGGGCGTGAGATCCAAGCCCCGGGCTGCCGCACCGACCGTCTTGCCCTCGTCACATACCAGACGGACCGCCTGGGCCCAGAAGTCGTCATCGAACTGTCGTCGCGCTCGTCTCCCTGCCTGCTTTGATCCCATTCTGGCCATCGTATCCACCTTTCGGACGATGTCCACGAAACCGGATCAAGCCCACTTCTCGGCATCATAATCGTAGCGATCATAGACGCGCGAGTGGTTAGTCTCCTCGGCCGCCCAGTCGCGCAAGGACGACCGGAACCCGTGCGGCACGGCGGCGATGTCCAGGTCCTTGAGCAGACCCGACAACGCCATAGCAAAAACGGAAACGAAGATTTAGGAGCAGTAGAGCACCGCCCCGTTTTCAGCATCGAAGACCCACACCCGAGAGAACTTGGACGAATTCAGATTGTTGCGGACGAACTCTCCAACAGCTGGCAGTTGATACTCAGCACGCTGAGTAGGATGGAGTTCGTAGAACGCTAGCAGCTCAAGACGGCTGCTGGTTGCGTACCGCTTCTTCAACTTGCCGTCGATTTGTTCGATTACGGGGTCCGAGATGAAGGTCGCACCGTCGACTTGAAAGATTGGCCCGACGAACTCCCCTCTTGTGACCCGCATCTTTCTCACGACGCCACGCAGAGCGCCGTCTGTGTCCAGAGAGACATCGCCGTGAAAGCCGGCCGGAAGCGCCTGCAACGTTGTCATCAGCGTCGGTATGGCGCCGCCTCTTTGCGCAGCCGTGCTTGTATGCACAAAGCTCACGGAAAGAAGGGCGTCGGTCAGAGCTGGAAGTTGACCATTCGCGGCGGCATCAGACAGGCGCTGCTGGAATTTCAGCGAATTGCCGAACGCTCGCGCCAGCTGAGAGTCGATGATTTCGACTAGCTCGAAACAAGTGGGACCTTTCCCGCCCAGAAGGCACTGAATGTCCGGCTCGGGCGGCTGCAGCTTCTCAATGCTGCCCGGCGCAACGTCAAGCCCAGCGCACTCGATGAACGAGCGAAATACCCGCAGTTCGTCTTCGTCTTGTTGGCTAGCCATGACGTTTGAGCCGTCTAAAGCTGGTGCTCAGCCGCGGCGGCCTATACTTGCACCGGCCGCCGTCGGCTGCAGCGCAGGTTAGACCGCAGTTTAGAGTGAGTTCGGATCGATGCCATGTAACATGGCCCATTCGGTCACAGCTTCCCACGCACTCCTCGCCGCCAGGCTTTCGGATGGAGTTGGCTGCTCACCTGGGTGCTCCGAGGCATTGCGGACTTCCGTCACGGCGATCATGAGTGCGGCGGTCTTTCGAGGAATCCGGCCGTCGCGCTTGAGTTCCGTGATGCGACTAATTGGTCCCTGTCGCGGCTCCCCAGCCCCGAACAAGCGATCGAGCAAGCGCAGCAATCGTCGACGCCACTGATTGAGTTCGTCGGCGCTGACGTCACCAGGCTTTGTCCTGACCGCCGAGAAGTCGGGCACCCGCAGGGCCTTCGACCTGGCTGGCATGGGCCTGCCGAATGTCAGGCGCTTGCTCTCCATGACCCAGTAGCGATGCTGCGGCCACCTACCATCGATCACTTCGCAGCTGACACTGAAAGGTGGCACCTTCGACTCGACCGAATCGATGTTCCTTGTGTTTTCGGTCTTTCCCCAGAACGCAACGGTTCCGCGATCGGTCTCGCACTCGAGATAGAGGTTGCCATGCGAAGTCGCCCAGATTTCGCTTCTACTGGTTACGACGAATTGCATCGGCTTCGCATTCTGCATCGGATCGGCTCAGTGGGTCGTTCGGAAAGAGCAAGAGGACGACTCTCTCGGCCCCCCAGTGTCAGAGACTGTCTTTTTGCCCGCGTGACTTGACGGTCGAGCTGGCGTTGGCGCATGAATCGAACCCCACCCAGAACGATCCCGACCCGGGGGACTTTCATCGGCCGATGGCGTACGAGTCTGGCCTTCCCAGGTCGGTCATCTGATTCAAGATGTGGCACGCGATGAGCACCTCGGCTTGTTGCCCTCCGGGAGCTCGGGCGCGAAGGCGATCCCCGATGATCGACTTGTACCGGAAGACGGCGTTCTCCACGCGGGCCTGCCGATAATACCCAGCCTCCGCCTTCCACCGACGGCGCCCGATCTGCTTCATCTTCCGGATCGTGCGATCCCGAGCGCTCGACCGTGGTCTCCGTCGCGACACCCGTGCCGCCTTGTTCGGAGGGACCACGACGATTGCGTCCCGGGCCGTGGCCGCCGCGTAGAACGCGATCGTGTCGTAGGCCGCGTCGGCCGTGACGCGTGCGAGGTCGGCGTGGAGCGCCTCGATCAAGTCCGACACCATCGACGCGGAGGTCGCCGCGCGGTCCGTACTGGCGGGTCAGTCGACGGCCATCCCCAAGACCGCGGACGGCGCCGTCGAGATGATGCGCCAGCTCAAGATCACGCGGGATACCGCGGTGAAGGCGCGCACCACGGCGATGAACACGCTGAAGCAGATCGTCGTGCACGCCTCGCCGGTCCTGCGAGAAGCCCTCCACGACCTCACCGATCACGGCCTGCTCACGCGCTGCGCCGGACTCCGACCGGGCCCCCTCGACACGCCCACTGCGTCCGCCAAGCATACCCTCCGGGCGCTCGCCCGCCGCTGGATGGCTCTCACCGAGGAGATTGCGATACACGACCAGCATCTCGCACGCCTCACGTCAGCTAGCAGCCATACGATTCGCCGACGGACGATGACCGACAGATCAATGGCGAGGACCGAAGGTCAGTCAAGTTAAGGGTCAGGCCACCACCCACCGGCACCCACCGGTGTCATGGAGCGACCCCGTCAGGCAGGGGGGATCATGCTCACAGTCAAGTTGACGAAAGCTCGCCAGAGCCCAAGGCCCAGCCGGCGTTTGTTAGAATAGAAAATTCACTCGCGCCAGGAATTCCCCATTCGAGGATCCGCGCTCATGATTGCTGTCAGTGGTGTGTCCATGCGTTACGGCTCGAAGGTCCTGTTCGAGGACGTCACGACGACGTTTTCGGCGGGGCGTCGCTATGGGCTCACCGGCCCGAACGGCTCGGGTAAGTCCACCTTCATGAAACTGCTGACGGGAGACATCGACCCACAGCGCGGGACGGTCGTCCGTCCCCGCAAACTCGGCGTGCTGCGTCAGGATCACTACGCCTTCGACGAGTATCGCGTGATCGACACCGTCGTCATGGGCAATGAGCGGCTCTGGACCGCGCTGGCCGAGCGAGACGCGCTCTATGCTCGCGCCGACATGTCGAACGAGGACGGCATGCGCCTCGGCGAGCTCGAAGGCATCGTCGGCGAGGAGGACGGCTACTCGGCGGAGAGCGACGCCGCCGTGTTGCTGCAGGGGCTCGACATCCCAGATGCGTTCCACGACCGGACGATGGCCGAGTTGCAGGGCGGACAGAAAGTCCGGGTGCTCCTGGCGCAGGCCCTCTACGGCCAGCCCGAGGCGCTGCTGCTCGACGAGCCGACGAACCACCTGGACCTCGACTCGATCCACTGGCTGCAGCAGTTTCTCAGCCGCTACGAAGGCACGCTCATCGTCATCTCGCACGACCGGCACTTCCTAAACGACATCTGCACGCACATCGCCGACATCGACTACGAGACGATCATCACGTATACCGGCGGCTATGACGACATGGTCGTGGCCAAGACCCAAATCCGGACGACCATCGAGGCCGGGAACGCACAACGCGAGAAGAAGATCGCGCAGCTCAACGACTTCATCTCCCGCTTCGGCGCGGGCACGCGTGCGAGTCAGGTCACGTCACGACGCAAGGAGGTCGAGCGGCTCCGGACCACCGAACTGGCCCGCTCGAACATCCAGCGCCCGTATATCAGGTTCCTGACGCGCCGGCCGTCCGGCAAGGTCGCCCTCGAATGCGACGGCCTCGCCAAGGCGTACGGACCGACATCGATAGTCTCCGGGTTCGACGCGATCGTGAACCGCGGCGACCGGATCGTGCTGATCGGGCGTAACGGCGTCGGCAAGACGACGCTCCTCAAAGCGCTCCTCGCAGACGCCCCCGGCATGCCAGCGTCGCCCGGCAACCTCGATGAGGGAACGCTCCGCTGGGGGCACGAAGTGTCGATCGGCTACTTTCCGCAGGATCATGCTGGCGAAATCGAGAGGGGGCTGACGGCGGCCGAGTGGCTGCATCGATTCGATCCTGACGCGTCGCGTCAGGACATCCACGGGCTCCTCGGGCAGATGCTCTTCAGCGGCGAGGAAGGCCACAAGCCGACCGAGGCGCTGTCGGGAGGCGAGACGGCACGTCTGCTCTTCTGCCGGATCATGCTGCAAAACCCGAACGTGCTCGTCCTCGACGAGCCAACCAATCACCTCGACCTGGAATCGATCAACGCGCTGAACGTGGCACTCCAGCGCTACGAAGGAACGGTGTTCCTCGTCACGCACGACCAGGACCTGCTCGAGGAAGTCGGGACCCGTGTCTGGTGGTTCGACCGGGGCCGCGTCGTTGATTTCAAAGGCACCTACGAAGAGCAGTCCGCGTCAACGGCATAGCGAGGGACCCTGTATGGTGCGAGAAAACGGCCGAGGCGAGTGAATCCCCGAAGGTATTGACGCCCCTATATGTCAAGACACTCGTTCAGGCGGCCTGGATGATCTCTTGGCGAGCGCGGAAATCGGTCATGACGCGCTGGTAGATCTCGCGAGCGAGGAAACGTTTCAGGCACCGGATGGGCATTGTCAAGTTGACGAAAACTCGGTCGAATCCCCCCCAAGGTATCGCGATCTCGTCTGAGCTTGAGCACAACATATTGGGCATAAGTTTAGGGTGTCTGCCAGCAACTTGACAGTGCCCCCTACAGCAGGCGGCGGACGGCCTCCGCATCCACGTCCGAGGGGAGGCCGAACCCGCGGCCGTACCCGAACAAGTCCGCGACCGTCTTAGAGCCGAACCGGCTGTCGAGCAGCTCCAGATGATCCGCCGTGATGAGCGCGGGGTGCGGCACCCCGCACGCGCGGCTCACGGCGAGCAACTCTTTCCTGAGCGCCACCACGTAGTTGGCGAGCCGCGCGGCCTTCAAGGTCGGATCCAGGCCGCGAATGAGCCAGGGATGCTGGGTCGTGATGCCGGTCGGGCAATGGTTCGTGTGGCAGCGCTGGGCCTGAATGCACCCGATGGCGAGCAGCGCTTCCCGGCCCACGTTGATCACGTCACACCCTAGGCCGAACGCAAAGACGGCGGCCTCTGGGAACCCGAGCCGGCCGGACCCGACGAACACAATCCGCTGGTGCAGCCCGCCGGCATGAAAGATCTGCTGCACGCGGCTGAACCCGATCTTGAACGGCAGCGCCACATGATCCGTGAACACGAGCGGCCCGGCGCCCGTGCCGCCTTCGCCCCCATCGATGGCGATGAAATCGACGCCGCGGGTGCCGGTCGCCATCAGCTGCGCGAGGTCGGTCCAGAAGGTGGCGTCGCCGACCGCCGCCTTGATGCCGACCGGCAGCCCGGTGGCCGCCGCGATGGACTCGACGAAATCGAGCAGCGCGTCCGCGGTCCCGAAGGCGCTGTGCGCGGCGGGGCTGGCGCAGTCCCGATCGCGCGGGATGCCGCGCGTCTCCGCGATCTCCGCGCTGATCTTCGCCTGCGGCAGCAGGCCGCCGGCACCCGGCTTGGCCCCCTGACTCAGTTTGATCTCGATCGCGCGAATCTGCGGACACCGCGCGACGGTCTCTTGCAGCCGCGCCATGCTGAAGCGGCCGTCGGCCTCACGGCAGCCGAAGTAGCCGGTGCCGACCTGCCAGACCAAGTCCCCCCCGTTGAGGTGATAGGGCGAGACGCCCCCTTCGCCGGTATTGTGCAGGCAGCCCGCGATCTGCGCCCCGCGGTTGAGCGCTTCGACCGCCGGGCCGCTCAGCGATCCGAAGCTCATGCCCGAGACGTTGACGACCGACGCCGGGCGGAACGCCTTCGCGCGGCCGCGCGCCGCGCCGAGCACTTTCGCGCACGCAATCGTGCTCTGCGGGTCGTACGCCGGGTCGCCGGGACCGGGCGTCTGCAACGGAAACGTCTGGTGCTTGATGACGAGGTAATTGGACTGTCGCTCCATGTCCTGGTCGGAGCCGAATCCGAAAGAGGTGTTCTCCTGTTTCGAGGACGCATACACCCACCGCCGCTGGTCGCGGCTGAATGGTCGCTCCTCGTTGTTGTTCGTCACGATGTATTGACGGAGTTCCGGGCCGACGGCCTCGAGCCAGTAGCGGAAGTGTCCGATGATCGGGAAGTTCCTGAGGATCGCGTGCTGGCGCTGCAGCAGGTCGTACACGACGATGACGGCCAAGAGCCCGAGCGCGCTGAAAACCAGGACCATCGGGCCATTCTACGGGAACCATCGCCAGCCGTGGGCGGGATCAGCTCCGGCGGCGGTGCCACTCACGGCACCCCACCCGCCCATCGGTCGGTGAAGGAACTGGGGGTCGGGATCGGTACGGGCTCGCTCCGATTCATGCAACAACGCCACGCACAGGCGGCACGTTGTCACTGCCGGCACGTGACCGCACGGTGTGGGAGCGGATGCAGGCGTTCGGACTGGAGTTCCTGGGACCGCAGGCGCCGCAGGGCACGACGACGGAGTGCCTAAGATTCACGAACAGTTGCGCTGTATCGAAGGGGTGCTCGTCGGAGATCAGCGATCCGACCTACAATGACCCTCGGTAGCGCATGCGATACCTTGTCACCGCCAGGGTCAAGACTGGACGTTTCTCGGCATTGCGCGGCGCCATCCGCTCCGGATTGCTCGGGGCTGGATCGGTGGCCGGAGATGAATAACTGGACGACATGGCCCGTGCGCGCGATCTTCCTGACGGTCGTGTGAGATGGGTCGAGACCTGCTTTTGTCCCACGCCACTGGAAGAAGAACGCCCGTACTGGGAAGAGTATTTCGATCTGCTCGCCGTGAAGGACGCGCACGCTCGGAGCCGTTGTCGCGACGAAAACGGCACGGAACCCTGGGCCTGCTGCAACTGCGACTGTACCGACCGTCTGGAGCGATGGCTTGCTAGGCATGGCAAGGCGTTCCAGGGGTCATGATCGCCCGGCCGTCGTGCGCAGGCCGCAGTGCGAGGTGCCCCTATTTCTTGGACGTGCCGTACGGTTCATTGATGACTAGCAGCCCGTGGTTAAACAGCCCATTCTGCCGCGCGGACTGGAAATAGTTCGAAACGATGCTGCGGTGTGCCTGCGGGCACGGGATCGCCGGATGGGGTGTGATCGTGGCGCCAGAGGTCGACCACGCATGTCCACACGGCGACGGGACGGCATGGGCTACATCATCCAGGGTCAACAAGCGTGCGTTCTGGCTGCTCATACGAAGCCACGCTCTCTGGATGTGTGGCTGCGAAAGAGATGCGCCAAGCCGGACACGAAGCAGGCGGTCAACGGCGTAATCGAGCAACTTGTGAGGACGGGGATGTTCTGCGAAGGCAAGTTCCGCTGCCCAGATAGCGGCCTTCTTACTAAGGGAATCGCCCTATCGCAGCCTTGGCTCGCCACCAACCCCTAACGTCTATCGCACCGCCGATGGCTACGCCACCAGTGACCTCGCCACGCAGGGACTTTCAGTGGGTCGCACGACCGGTCGAACCGCGTTGGCGTCCTCTGAAACGAGACGATGCTGTGACGAACAGGCATGTCGTGCACCGGCCTGTTCCACCATACTACCGATGCGCCGCATGATCAGACGCCCGCGATTTCAACTCTGGTGCTGGGAACCGATCCTTCGGCGCCACGGTGCGCTTTACCTCGATCGCCTGCGGGTCGTCTCGTGCCCGTGGTTCGGTCTCTATGTCCACTGGTTCCAGACCAGCGACGACGACTGTTTGCACGATCATCCCTGGCCGTTCTTGACGATTATCCTGCGCGGCGGCTACTGGGAAGACACGCCGGGGCCCGGCCTCGACCGAGCCACCGTCTCTCGCTGGCATGGTCCTGGCTCCGTGCGCGTCCGCCCGGCCCGCTGGCTCCACCGCATCACGATCAACCCGGCCCACAAGCCCGTGACGCTCGTGTTCCGCGGGCCGGTCGGCCGGGCCTGGGGATTCGAGACCAGGGCCGGATGGATCCCCTGGCGCGCCTACACGCAGCGGCCTCCACTTTGACTCGGCTGACAGGATCGAGCCCTCGGTCGTCATCTCTTCTGGGTGGAGCGACACCTCCTGACGGAAACCTCCACGTCGTTGCGACGTGCAGTTGATCGGCCCACCTCATGAAAGCCGAACTGTTCGTAGAATGCCGTGGCGTTCAGGCCCCCACAGCGCGGCGTAACACTCTTACCGACTCCTCAACACTGTCGTGCGCTGTGTCAATCACAACGTGCTGCCGGTCCGGGGACACTAGGAAATGAGCTCTTGGTTCATCCGTTCAAACGGAGAAACAGCACACAACGAGCCTGGCACAAGCCGCTACATGAACGGTGAGCCTCCGGCGTTTCCCGCTCGCAAGTTCAATTGCCGCAAGGAATGCCTCGACAAGGGTTTCGCCCGAGTTGGATGGCCTGGAACCGGTGATCTACGTAAACCGACATGGCGCTCGCAGGCGAGGCAGACGTACGGCTCGATGATGAAAAGACATCACGTCAGATACCTCCAGCAGTTCGTTCATATTCTTCCCGGTGACTTGGTACTTCTTCCGACGGATGGCCGCTGCTATCAGGTGCATCTGGGAGTGGTAGTGCCGCCCCGCCGCCTGGAACTTGCCCGCGCTGGAATACCGGCCTACTACTACTATTTCGATATCTCTGGTCGGAACTGGTACGAGAACGCCCACCGAGTGGACGTCGATTGGGCCAAGGGTGCTGACGGAGCACATAGCGAGTTCAATATTCCAGGCATCGGTGGAACGTGGCGACGTGGCTTCGGACAGGTCACAGCCAGTGAGCCACTGGTGATTCAGATGGCAAAGGCAGCTGGCTTGCTCCGCTAGTACTACTTTGTCAGATTGACGAATTGCCGAGTGGATTCGAGAGTGATCACTTTTGAGGGCATTGTACAAATTCCGCGAGTTCGATACGCTGCCGTGCGGTGCTCGATCACACCGCGACCGCGTGGCTCCGTCGGTTGCTGGCCTGGCTGGAGCCGTTCGAGGCCGGCTTCGGGCGCGCCAGTCAACGCGGCGCGTTGCGGCGCTACGTGGCGTTGTTGCACGAATCGTCACTGGCCCGCACGATGCCCCAGGATGCCGCCCACGATCTTCCCGACGAGGTGCCCGAGGCCAGGCAGAAACGACCCGAGAGCGGCTCGACGCAACTCGTAAACGACCAATTAGCGCCCAATAAACGACCGATTAGCGACGGCACCGCCCGCGCGCACGTTCGCCGGCGTTGTTGCACGAATCGGTCTTCATGCAACAACGCCAGTGCGAGCCAAACCGCCCCACCCCCGCAGGGTCTTCATGCAACAACCACACCGTCACATCGCCACGTCGAACGAGGGCCTGGTTGTAGGCCGCCCAGTTCGCAACGCGATACTTCGTCTTATACGTGGGATGAACCTTCGACTGCATCCCTGTAGTGTGGCTCCTGCGAAGCGTCACGAAAAGCACGGGCCAAACCACCCCACCCGCAGCAAGTCTTCATGCAACAACGCCCTCATCGGGTGCCCCCGGCGCGCGAGAAAGATCCGGATCTTCCGGTAGCCGTACCGCGGATACTGGCCCGCGAGCTCGCGCATGACCGCCAGGGCCGGCGCATCGCGCTGCTGGAGCCGCGCCTGGTAGCCGAGCGTCGACCGCGCGACGGATAACACGGCGCACGCGCGGCGGCTCGACCGCCCGCGTCGGCGTGCAGCCGCGACCTGCTGCCGGCGCACACGTGCGCCTACCACGTTTTTCGCGTGATCTCCTTGAGCACGTCGACCTCGAGATCCCGATCGGCCACCATCTTCTTCAGCCGACCGTTCTCCTGCTCGAGCTGGCGCAGGCGCTTCACGTCGGCCGGTTCCAGCGTCCCGAAGTGTTTGCGCCAGCTGTAGATCGTCTGCGCGCTCACACCGTGCCGCTTGGCGACCTCCGGCAGCGGCCGCCGGGCGGCCTCCCGCAAGATCGTGACCATGTGCTCGTCCGTAAACCGGGTCTTCTTCATGGCTCCTCCTTGCCGGGAGGACGCCATTCTCTCAAGCGTCAGCTGGTCCGAAAATCACCCAGCAGGTCACGAGGCTACACTGAACGTCTATGAGAGCGTCCCAATCTGAGTTCTCGGTATTGGGTCTTTGCATTTACTGTGGATCGTCTCGGCCGCCGACGACACGCGAGCACGTCATGTCCAAGGCGCTTGGGACATTCGAACACAACTGGACGCTCGATTGTGTCTGTGACGCCTGCAATCAGTATTTTTCCCGGACTCTCGAACTGCCCCTGGGTCGTGACAGTCGGGAGGCGCTCTTCAGACTCGACCTTGGTCTGAAGCCACCCACAGGCGCAGCCGAGCTTCTAAACCGGCGGATCAGAGCCAACATTCGGGACCCTGGCCAGTTTAACGGTGTTCGTGTGGTGATGATGCCGTCCGACGATGGAACAACCGTGACTCCGATGCCAGTCCCGCAGATCGGCCTCAGGCGGACTGACGAAGATGACTGGCATTTCCTCCTCGAAAGAGAACTCACCCCTGAGAACATTCGTGACTTCAAGGACGGCTCTGTCGAGATTCGCATTTATGGTGTCGGCGAGGACTGTGACCGCCTGCGCAACCGGCTTCTCAAGCTTGGCATAGAGTTTGCCGAGACTAGCCGAGCGCTGAATCAGCCAATCACGGAGCAGCCATCCCTCGCCATTGTCTACGACATCAACAACGATGAAACGATCGTCCGTGCAGCTAGCAAGATTGGGTTCAACTACGCGGCGAAGATCTTGGGCTGCGCCAGTGTTCGGCGCCAGAGTTTTGACGCGGCGCGACGATTTGTCAGGTATGGGGAAGCGCCTGTCCGCATCGCGACGGTACAGGAGTTGTCCATCCTCGTTGGTCCGGAGGCTGCATCATCAAGAATTCTGTACCGCCACGGATTTCTTGGACAGCCGGGTGAGTGTATTCACGCGGCCGTGGTGAGCGCAACCGCGCGACGGACGACGGCGGGTGCGCGGAAGCCGAGTCGCTCGATCAACCACTGCTGGTTATAGGTCTCCTTGAAGGTGCGCAGCGCCTGCTGCAAGTCCTCGACATCCGTAAAGTGGCGCACCCACAGCAGCTGTTCCTTGAGGGTGCGGAAGAACCGTTCGATGCAGCCGTTCCCCTCGGGCTGGCGGACGAAGGCCGGTGATGACACGATGCCGAGGAACCGGAGCTCGGCGTGAAAGTCGTTGCTCATGTACTGACTGCCGTGGTCGTGGCGCATCGTGAGCCCGCTCGCCACGCCGGCGGCCATCGTCCCGAAGTGATCTCGGACGCCCTGGCGCACCGGCTCCAACGCCTCGAAGCGCGTGCCGGACTTCGCCGCGTGTAGTCCCACACATTCGGCCGTGCAGTGATCGATCGCCCCGACGATCGTGACGTGGCCGTCCGCCAGCGTCACGGTGGCCGTCGCATCGGTGCCCCACATCACGTTGGGACTGGCGGTGACGATGGTGCCGTCGTGGGGACGGGCGGCGACCGGCGTGGGCAGCCGCGCAGGGCCGAGCAAGTCGGCAGCGCGCATCACGACCAACGTCCGACGTTTCGACGTGCGCAGCCCCTGCACCCGCAAGCGCGCCCAGATCTTGCGGTGCCCTTCGCCGTGGAACGGACTCGCGGCGATGATCGTCCGGATGTGGGCGGTCAACGCCGCATCGGTCCACGGCGTCTTCGGCCCGCGCTTCGCCGCGGGCGAGGGGTGATCCCGTCGATCTCGCCGGGCATACACCGTGGAGCGCGGCACCTGCCATACGCGGGTGACGCGGGCGATCCCGTACGGCTGCTGGGTGGAGGGCGAAGTCTCGTGACTCATCGCTTCGACCTCCACCAGCCCAAAGGGCGGCCGGCCTCCAGATGCCGAATCTTCTCGACCAGGAGCGCCTTGTCCGTGGCGAGATCCGCCACGACGCTCTTCAAGCGGCGCGTGTCCTCATCCTCGATGGCCGTCTCCCGATGTTTCAAGCGGGCCTCCCCGCCCGCGAGGAACTCGCCACGCCACTGCGAGAGTTTCGCGGCCGTCACCCCGTGGCGTCGACTGAGGCCCTCGAGCGACTCCCCTTTGAGCAACTCGATGACGACGGATACTTTCCGCCGCGCCGACCACCGCCCCGTGCCGACGAGCGCCGACAAGGCTGAGGCCTCTCCGGTCGCCCTCCGAGGCTCCCTCCGAGGCCCCAGCCTCGTGCTGTTTTCCCTTGGACATAACTCATTCTCCTTCTCGCAGAAGGCTGTCCAAAGAAATCGTGGGGCGCGGGAATCATCAAGAATTCATGCGTGTGGTCTCGGGTGGGACAGGGGGTATCTCGTCGCGGTCGTGAGCCTGTTCAATGAGATTACCTATGGCCTTCGACTGTGTCTGGCAGCACGAGGCGAATACACGGAGGCGCGTCACTTCTTTGATCCGTTAGCGAGGATAATCTCGGAGGCACCCATCTCCGACTGAGTGCACCGCCCCGGTGTAACGCGTCGACGTTCATGGACCCGATAGCTCGATCCCATACTTCATCCTGACGACGCTGCAGTCGCGTGCTGTGGGTGACGGCCGGCATGAGGGTGCGGTGTGCCGCGGCGTCACTGCGGAGCTGGTCCGTGACCAAGCGGCGCGGGGGGCGGCCTTGGCCTTTCAACAGCGTTCGGAAGAATCGAGCGGCGGCGTGTCGATTGCGTCGCGGCTGCATGAGGATGTCGATCACGTCGCCGTCTTGGTCCACGGCGCGCCAGAGATACTGTCGCCGGCCCTGAATGGTGACGAAGAGCTCGTCCAGATGCCAAAATCGCCCATCCGGCCCTGGCGGCGGCGCAGCGTCCGAGCGTAGTCGGGCCCGAAGGTCTGACACCACTGCCGGATCGTCTCGTACGAGACAGTGATCCCGCGTTCGGCGAGCAGATCCTCGACGTCGCGGAAGCTCAGGCCAAAGCGGTGGTAGAGCCAGACTGCGTGACTGATGATCTCGGGAGGAAAGCGGTAGCCGCTGTAGCGTGGCGCAGAGCAGAGCTTGTCATCGGCCTACACTGCCAGCGACAGGTTCAAGTTGACAATGCCCACGCGATGCACGCGCGTGTGGTTCCAGGGATGGCCCTGGAGCCGCACGTGGGTGAAGCACTTCCAGAAGCCCCACTGCGGGCACCGTGCCACGATGTCGGTCAGTGCCGCGATCACCGCGGCATCCCGTCGACTCGCCGGAGCTGGAGGCCGGTAGTACGCTCAGTTTCACTTAACCGCGCAGATCTCATGCCTGATCACCGTGGGCGCGTTCGAAAACGATATCATCATCGTTCCCTGGAACCGGATCCAGTCGGGCTGTGGGGATTCGGCCTGATCCCTGGTGCATTCGACGCCCAGCTTGACAGAGTAGATCTCACCTTTGGGCCGCACGATCGAATCTTGGTCCAGCAGCGTATCGTAGAGGTACATCGCGGATTCGATCACGATCAGGTGCGCGTAACGGATCCCAAACAGGGTTACGGCGTTCAGGATGTGTGGCGCCGGCTTCGCTGCCGCCGGGGACGGTTTCTCGCCCTCGATCACGGAGAGCCGGCTCGTGTTGATCGAATGCGCACCCTCGAAGTTGACCACGGTCCGGATGATCTCCCTGAGCGAAATCCCACTGCGGTCGAACAGCACCACCTGTTGGTCCAGCCACTCGTCGCAGCTCATGTCCGGCTCTCTATCCGCACGGAATAGCTGCTCCGGGCATACGAGCCACGGGCGCTCGTCGCTGGGCGCCCCCGACCAACCGGCCACGCCGGGCAGCGGCCACTCAATTGCCACCTCCAGCGACTGTGGGCCGGCGCGGAGGAGATAGGTTCTTTCCGGTTCCAATGTCTCGTCGTCGAGCTTCGTGGCCGCCATCATCCCGCTACTAATGCCGAACCCGATCTGAATGCGTCGCCGCTGGTCCCGGGGAATCTTGCGCAACCGATGAAACCGCAGTCGGAGCTCGTTGAGCAGTCGATCGTCGAGCAGCCGCGTTTCGCGCCTGCCGAAGTCGCCGAGGACGGTCTTGCGCAGGAAGACCGAGCAGGACCGCGCGAAGGCGGCAACCGCCGCGGCCCACCGCTCGCCCTCTGCTTTGTCCGCCAATTGCATCCTCACACCGTCGATGCTGAGTTGGATGTCCTGCATCACCTCCGTGATCCGGCCGGACTTGTCCTTAGCCACCCCTCCGATGACGCTGCCCGAGGCGGGGACGAAAGTTACGCCGCGTGCCTCGTGAGCCTTGAGTCCTTGCTCTTCCATGGTTGATCCTTCGCTGTCTTTCATCGCGGATCGCGTGCCTGGACTGGGCGGACTACCTTATGAATATGGTAAGACGTGAGAAGGCGTTCAGATAATTCATCAACGCCCCTACACCAATTCGACGTTCACGCGGCGCCCGACCATTGCGGCGGCCCGTTGCAGGCTGCCGAGCGTGATGTCGTTTTTCGGGTCGAGCAGCCGGTCCACCTGGGTGCGGCTCGTCTTCAGCAGCGTCGCCATCTTGTTCTTGGAGATGTTCTGCTGCTTCATGGCCTCCGCGAGCTGCCACGCGACGACCTCCTTGATCGCCTGCGCCTGCGTTTCCTCGAAGATGCCTTCCTTCTTGAGGAAGGCATCGATGCTCGATCCCATATGCGTCTTGCTCATCGTTCCAACTCCTTCTGACGTGTTCGCGCCGTTGCCAGATCCGAATCTGGCATTGCCCGCGTTTTCTTGATGAACCCGTGCAGCACCACCAAGTGCTGGCGGTAGAGGCACAGCAGCACGCGCGCCGTCCGTTTCGTCGGCAGGTCCGTCCGGATTTCCCAGAGGCCGTCACCCATCGGGCGGCACAGCGGCATGCCTACCGGCCAGCGCCATTGCGCCCGTAGCAGATCCTTCCCTATCTCCTGACGCTCGGCCTTATCCAGCCGTTGCAGCCACTCCCTCACCGGTTCGCGACCCGCTCTCGTACGGTAGAAGATTAGCTGGGTCTTTTGTGGCATCGGCTTGTCGGCCACCCTGCACCTTTAAATGTACAGTGAACCATGTCACGTGCATGTCTGCAAGCGGTGTTGGCCTCACCGCAATACTCGGACTCGCGTTCCCGCTCTCACGTGACCCTCGTCGAGCGGGGCAACGCGATGGGCCGCCTCAGATTGACCGGACGAACCGCTCTGCATCGGCGTTGAGATTCGAACGCTTCGGTGACCGCCGGATCGGCCGGACACCGCCACTCTCCGTATCGAACTCTTTACCCTGACGCCGGAACCAGATCTTCAGCCCGTCCCTGAGTTCCGCTGAGAGGCGGCAGGCTCCCGGCCACGCCGCTCGGCCGGCAGCTGTGGTGTTCAAGCGAGCCACGATCCGTGGCGGGCTGGGCTTGATCCGATCTCGTGGACACGTTCCGAAAGGTGGAGACGATGTCCCGAATGGCAGCAACCACACGTCGGCGGTCACGCCGGCAATTCAGTGACGAGTTCCGGGCTGGGGCGGTCCGGCTGGTGTTGGAAGAGGGGAAGACGGTCGGCGCCGTCGCCCGCGAGTTGGATCTTACCGAATCGGCCTTGCGGCAATGGGTCGAGCGGGCGCGCGCCGACCGCAGCGGGGGCCGTACCGGTCTGACGACCGCCGAGCGGGAGGAGCTGGCTCGGCTGCGCAAGGAGAATCGCATCCTCGCCGAGGAGCGCGACATCTTAAAAAAAGCGACGGCCTTCTTCGCGAAGCAGCGCCGGGAAGATTTCGGTTCATTGCCGTGGAGAAGGCCAGGCACACCGTCATCATTCTGTGCCGGTGTCTCGCGGTCACACGCAGCGGGTTCTACGCGTGGCAACGACGCCCGGAATCGGCACGATCACGAGACGACCGGCGGGTGAAGGTCCTCGTCCAAGCGTCCGTTGACGCGAGCAAACAGCGCGATGGCAGCCCGCGCATTCACGAAGACCTGATCGAGCAGGACGAGCAGGTGAGTCGCAAACGGGTCGTCCGGCTGATGCAGGAAGAAGGCCTGGTCGCACGGGCCCGGAAGCGTGACAACGTAACCACCATGAGCGATCACGACCAGCCGGTCGCGGCGAATCTGCTCGACCGCCAGTTCGAGGCGGACGCCCCGAATCAGCGGTGGGTCGGCGACACGACCGAGTTCGTCATCGGCAGCAGCGGCAACCTGTACCTCGCGGCGGTCTTGGATCTGTGCTCGCGGTTCATCGTGAGGTGGGCCGTCAGCGCGGTGAACGACCGGCACGTGACCATCAAGGCCTTGGAGATGGCGCTCAAGCGCCGGTGCCCGGACATCGGCCTCCTCCATCATTCCGATCAGGGTTGTACGTACGCAAGCGAGGATTCTCAGGACCTCCTCGAGGCGCGTGGCATCGTCTGCAGCATGAGCCGACGTGGCAACTGCTGGGACAATGCCGTCATGGAGAGCTTCTTCTCGACCGTCAAGAGCGAGCGCGGCGAACACGTCGACAGTCACGGCGACGCGACGATGGAGTTGTTCGATCACATCGACGTGTTCTATCACCAGCGACGTCGCCACTCGACGCTCGGCCAGATCAGTCCGGCCGCCTTCGAACGGCAGGCGGCGTAGGGCATGGACGCTGCCATCCCTGCGGACGCACAGAACGCGCCCACAGGGATTTGGAAATCTCGCACAGAACGCGAGATTCCCACAGCGCCCCCACCCATCATCGTTGTTGTGAACGAACGAAAGAACAACGGAGACTCAAACAGCGTAGCTAAACCGTCCACCGAATCGGATCAGGCCCATGCCCGTGTTTCCGTCTCTTAAGGAGGAGGGACAGAAAACAGGGGGATACGATGTTGCCCTGGACGACGGCAAAGGGATCCCCGATCAGGACGATGTCTCGATCGGCGAAATGCAGAAGCGCGGCCTGACGGTCCACGAACCCGAGGGAGCGGGGTGGACGGTCGTGGCCGACTCGCTCAGCCAGTCGCTCCGCGGCGGAATGGTGCCGGCCGACATCTACGACCTCGCCAGAGAAGAGCGCAACGCCTATCGCGCTGGCAAGTGACACCCGTCTTCTGTTCTACGCTCAGGGGAGGCTGTGTCATGCGTGTGTTCCTCGTCAACCCGAGTCATGTGTCCTTTGGGACGGCTGTCATTACACCGCGGTGGCTCTATGTGCTCGCGGGTGCCACGCCGTCACGATACGGCGATCCGATCCTCGTTGATGAAACGCTGGATCCTTTTGACGCGACGCAGCTAAAGCGCTTTTCATGACCGTGTGGCGGCCGCGTACCCGCAGTGCCGAACATAGTTGCGGCATTCGTCAGGGCTGAAGTGCGCCAAGCACTCGCCGAGGAACGGCCAGAGCGTCTCGGTGCTGCGACAGCGAGCGGTGCGAACGAGGGCCTTGAGCTTCGCGAAGCAGAGCTCGATGGGATTGAGGTCCGGGCTGTAGGGTGGCAAGTACCAGAGGGTGGCCCCGGCGGCCTGGATGGCGCGTTGGATGCCGGCGACCTTGTGGGCCCCGAGATTGTCGGCAATGACGATGTCGCCGGGCTGCAGGGTCGGCACCAGGATCTGTTCGATGTAGGCGCGGAAGCTCTCGCCATCGATCGCGCCGTCGAAGACCCCCGGTGCGGTCAGCCCCGTGACCCGCAACGCGGCGAGCAACGTGCTGGTCTGCCAGCGCCCGCAGGGGGCGTGGTCGTGGACGCGCGCGCCGCGCGGTGCCCGGCCGTACCGCCGAAGCAGATTGGTGGTGCTGCCGGTTTCGTCCAGAAACACGAGGTGGGCGACATCCCAGGTCGGCGCCGCCGCGTGCCACGCGACCCGCGCGGCCGCGACGTCAGGCCGAGCGTGTTCGGACGGGCGGACCGTGTTTTTTAACGGTCAGGCCGAGGGCCCGCACGGCGCGCCAGACCGTCGGCACACTCGCGGGCGTGGCGAGGGCGTCCTTCAGCTCAGCCAGCGTGCGATCCGGGTGCGCCGCAATCAGCGCGGCCAAGGTGTGTAGGTGCGGCTCAAGCATGCCGCGCCGTCCATGTCGCTGGACGCGAGGCGCCACCTCGCCCGTGTCGCGCCGCCGCTGTTTCAGTAGCCGCACCCACGACCCGCTCACGCGGTACTTCGCCGCCACCTCGGCCGCCGTCATCCCGGCATCGCTGTCGAGGAGCGCCCGCTCTCGCAGATCCATCGAATAGGCACGCATCGGGCCTCCTGCATCGGTGCGCGCAGAAGTACCACGACCGCCCCAGGTAGTACAAGGCCTATTTGAAAAGCGCTTTAGCGGGCCCTTCACCGAGGGCCCGCAGGCCGTCGCCGGCCTGAGCACGGCGATCACGGACCTGATGGCGGGCACGGCGTATCAGGTGCAGGTGCGGGCGCTCAACGGGGAGACGCCGAGCGACTGGTCGCCCTCGGGCACGGGCAGCACCGAACCGCCGGAGCCGGAACCGGTGCCGGCGCTCCCGCTGCTCGGGCAACTGCTCTTGGCGCTGGGGCTGCTCGGGATGGGGAGACGCGTGTTGCGGTCGCGAGACGGAGGCTCAGTCCGTGCGATGCAGTGACGCGGCTGCTTGCGAGAACCGCCGTGGTCCTGCGCATCCCGGCGCCGTTTACGTTGGCGGCCGCTACCAAGCCGCCGTGGCGCGACTCGTAGCGGCATCGGGGGGTGCGTGTGATCGCTGCGTACGCACCAAGGCCGCTGGACAACCGAGTTCGGGGCGGACTACGCGAAGGGGCCGGTCGTGGCGGGGTTGTCGCTGTCGCACAGCCGGGGTCTGGGCGAGTACGCCGGCGTCGCCGGCGGGCAGGTGGCCTCGTCGGTAACGGGCCTCTACTTCGATGGCGAGGTCGGCTACGGGCTGCCGGTTGGGAGCCGCTTCGTGGGGACGCCCACGTTCGGCGTCGGGACGTCCGAACACGGACGGGACTACCGGCTGGGCTACCGCCTCGGCGCGCGCAGCGGCGAGGGCAGGGCGTTCGAGCTGGGCGTCGATGCGCAGCGCCGGGAGCGTCCGATGGTCGACGGCGCGGACAACGGGGTGCGCGCCCGGGCCTCGGTGGGCTGGTAGCGGCGGCGCGATCGCGCGGCCAGGCACCGTCAACCGTGCGGGCACCCGACGCGCGCCCGATCACGGCGGCCTGCGGCGCCCGTCGATGCGCCGGGAGGCCCGGGTAGGGCGCGCAGAGGGTCCATGGCGCGCCACTACGCCACCCGCGACTTCTTCCGGCAGATGCCGAACCCGCTGCTGGCCCGCTATTTCCACGCCCGCGGCGTCTTCGCTGATCTCGACATTGCCGCAATGCCGGAGCCCCAGCCCGACGCGTTGTGGGCGGCCTGGCTGATGCTGGACGCCCCCCAGCGCCACGCGATGGACGCCGCGTTCCAGGACATCGCGGCGCTGAGTGGCGAGAAAGGCTGCCGCGCGATCCTCGACGACGCGGCGTGGTCCTTTGCGACCGACCCGGCGGCGCACGCGGCCTTCGTCGAGCAACTCGCCGCGCTGGCGCATCATGGCGCGCGCGCGATGACGACCTTCCTCGACCATCCCGCCTGCTGGCGGCGCGCCGCGCGCTTCTTTCACGCGGAGGCGTTGCCCGCCTGGCGCAAGCGCACCCATCTGCCGCACGTGCCCGCGGCGGTGGACGAGGCGAGTCTCGAGGCCCTCGCCGCCGGCCTCAGCACGTACTTCCGCCAGACCGAGGGCCGGGGCACGCACTGCGTCGTGGAACCGGTCCGCCGGGGCACGCTGGACTATTTCTTCGCCTACCCCGAGGACTACGCGCAGCAGCGTGTCGAATGGGTGGACGGCCAGTTCGGGCAGCGACCGCACCACCCGGCCTTCGAGGTCATCTACGTCTATTCGCAAGCGGACGGCACGCTCGACGTGAACATCCGCGGCGCGCGCACGGCCGTCGAACCGCTGCAGGGCCTGTTCGCGGCCACCATCCTCAAGCAGCCTGCGCTCCCCCCCGATCCGACCGACGACCGGGTCTACGACCTGAATGCGTTACGGGAGCCGGGGTTCGAGTTTGTCTACGACAGTGGCAGCGGCATTCAGGACGTCGTGGTGACGACGTTGCGCCTCGCGTCGCACGTGACGACGGGAGACCGCCTCACGCTCGAAGCCGATACGATCGGCCACCCCACGGCGATCGCCGACCTGATCGCGCGGCTGGACCCGACGGGACGCTTCCACCTCTACCGCGTCACCCAGGTCGAGCTGGTGGCGTCGGTGATTACGAACATCACCCAGCCGCCACAGCGCGTGACGATTCGCCTCACCCGTCCCAACGCGTGCTCCCTGCCGTACGACGACCTCGGCCTGACGCTGCGCGCCATGCTGCACGCCTCCGGAATCGAGCCAACGGCGCCTGCCGAGGCGGGGCCGCCCGCGGGATGACGCCGCGGGAGGCCCTGCTCGACCTCGTGGCGCGGGTCGGGGCGCGAGACGGCGCGGCGGTGCGGATCAGCGAGACCGACGTCCGCCAGTGGCCGGCCGAGGCCGTCGCGGCCCTCACGGCGCACCGGCTCCTGGTCCGGGCGCGGCCCGCCACGACGGTGGTCTGTCCCGGCTGCGAAGCCGACTGCGTCATGCCGGTGCAGACGATCCCCGCCGGGTCGCGCGCGGCGGCGCGATTCATCGTCTGTGACAAACGCAGCGACATCAACCGGGTCGCGCTCACCACGGCCCACGTGGACCAATGGAAATGTGACGGGGAGGCGCTCGCCCGGTTTGTCGTCGAGCAGGTGGGCCTGCGCCGGAGCCGGCACCGGGCCGATGATTCGAGGACGCGACCCCTCGGGCTCGCCGCCGGTGACACGCGGCACCAGATGCTGAGCCTCCGCACGCACGGGGACGTGACGCTGGTCGTCGCGGACACGGCGGTGGCCCTGGCGGACCTGATCGACTTTGATCGCGGCGCCTACGTCCTGGACACCGCCGCCATTCGCCACCTCGTCGATGCGGCGACGACCGCCGACCCGCGCTATACGCCGAGCACGACGCGGCGCGAGGCCCGCACGCTCGACTCGCAGGCGCGGTACGCACGCTGGCAACAGGCCTACCGCGCGCTGAAGCAGCGGCGCCCGCGGATGTCCGACATGTGGTACGCCCGACAGATTGCCAAGCAGGCGGTGGCGGCTGGCTGCCACGCGGACACCATCCGCAAACACATGACGGGAAGACCTGGGGCCATCACGCGGCGCGGCTGACGCGACGGAAACCAGCGTCCTGGATGAGTTCACCCGCGAGAGCCTGACACTCCAGATTCGGCGGGAGCTCTTCTCGACTGACGTCATCGATGTCCTGATTACCTGTGTATCCTGCGCGAAATCCCGGTCCACATTCATTCCGACAACTCGGGAACGGGGCCACCTCCTGCAGGGGATTCGAGGCGCCCAGGCGCGTAGCGTCCGCGGCTCAGATAGCGTTCGGTGTCCTCTACCGTCGGGTCAACCGCGCCTCCTAGCATTTGATTGTCTTGCGCTTTTTGCCAGCCCTTCCGGTCTTTTCGATCTTTTCAATGTACTCGGTCGCCAGCGGAACTTTGCATGAAGTGCCGTGCATATCCACCTCGACCTTTCCCAGTCTCTTGGCTGTGGCTTTGGCTTGGGTGCGGAGTCGCATCACATAGCCGCCCACGGCAATCACAAGTGCGTTCATCGTATAGCGCACGCGGTTGGGGGCAGCATCAATGTCCTTCTCGACTCTCGTGAGCAGTGACTTGATTTCGGCCATGTCCAACTCGTCGTCCGGTGTCACGGTGACGATTCCGGCATACGTGTTCCAGCCGCAGGAAGCCACGGATTCCTTCTTCGAGTTGATCCACTGTGTCGCCAGGGCATGGGCATGGGTGCTCTCGGTCGCAACGCCGGGAACCGTATATTCCGAAATCATTGGCCATGTCGCAGCCTTCGCCCATGCATCCAATTGCCTTTTCGTCATCAGAGTTCCATTGGCCACCATGCCCGCCAAATACATGGCATCGCCATTACCGGTGGCGTACAGCGCGCACGCTAACGCCTGCTCACCTTTGATCGTTTTGGCGATGACTTTCATATCAGCGACGCTGACACCGAAGAGGTTGTCCGGCGCACCATGTGGCGCAAACGCCCGTATCCGTAACGGGTTTCCCTTCTTCTTGAGTGCAGCCATGACGCTGGCGACCGTGTGCATGAGTGGCTCCCCGACGAAAGGCACGTTGAATTCAACAGGAGTGTAACGCTTGAACTGGACCGACGATCGGCGTCGGGCCTGCGGTAGGAGGCGGGCGTCGCAAGTTGGAGCGGTTCCGTACGAAATGCCGCATAGGTCGGCGCCGAGAAGACCACCACGTCGCCAACGGCCGACGCCCCTGCGGTCGATAGTCGAGACCGTGTACGAGAAGCCATTACAGTGACTGGGATTTCGGATCCTGAACGCTAACTATCTCCGTGATGCGGGGTGTCGGCGTAGCGGCACGGTTCCCAGTCTGGGCGCACGGGCACTAGGGAATGGGACGACCGTGGTCGAGCCGCCGCCGCGCTGAGGGTCGCACTGGGAACCGCTCCACTGGCGCGACGAGCCCACCCGCAGGTCGGCGGGTGCCAGCCGGCCGATCTCCCCAGAAGGCCGCCCACGATTTCCCAGACGAGGTGCCCGGGGCCAAGTAGGCACGACCCGAGGGCGGCCCCGATCACGTCTGCGGCAGAGTGATTTCAGGCTCTCGCGACCGCGAACAGACTCTGAACCGCTACGACCAAAACCGCGCCTCCAAGAAAGAGCACGAGATTCGCGATGACCCGAGTCACCACCTCCCCTGGCAGGAACGTGTCTCTTAACTTCATGACCCTACGTGGTCCACACTGGGAAGATGTTGTGTGGGTCGTCGGCACGAGGATAGCCCGCCGAGAAGACTAGCCGACATACGGATTGGGCGGCACGATCCCGCTGACGCGCGCGTAGACAGTCAGCGCGCCGCGATGGTGCGCCGTGTGGTCGGTGATGCCATTCACGATGGCCATGCGGGGCGCGCCGCCCATGATCGGCCCGTCCGCGATCGGGGCCATCAGTTCCGCGTCGCTCTTGGAGGACAGCATGCTGCTGGCGGCGGCCACCGCCGTCTCGAACCACGCCCGCGCTGCGGCCAATGACGTACAGTCCTCAAGCGCCTTGGCGTGCGCCTGAAAGTCGGTGTCAAAACCTTCCGGCCGAAACGCGCCTTCGATGAACCAGTCGATCGTCTGGGCCGCGTGGGCCACGTGCTGCGCGGCACTCATCATGCCCGGCGCGGGCCTCACACCCGAGTGCTCCTCGGAGAGGGCGCGCGTGGAGCGGTTGAAGAACTGTTCGGCGCGCTTGAGTTCGGCGACGGCCTGATCTGCCAGTGACATTCGATCCTCCTGAGAGAGAAACTAGCTGACGGGCTCCACAATCGGGCCGACGGCGGTGGCCCCGCCACCCCAGCAGCGCCACACTCCAGAATCCGCACGCTCACAACACGAACACGGCTGCATAGACTAACTCCATGTCCCGCCAGACCTCCCCGCCATCCACCAACGATACCCCCTACGGCTCCGTCCGTGACCTCCCATCATTTCGTGAACTTGAACAACAACTGTCGGCCCTGAAGTTACTGACGTATTTCATCGGCCAACGTTACCGCCACAAGCTAATTGAGAGCGAGCGCCAGATGGAACGGCTCGCCACCACCGTCGACAACTTCTATGAGCGCCTTGGGCCGCGCCACTGGATATTCCACGACTCCCTGAACGTCTCCACCATTGAACGTGCTGTCGCTTGATCAGCGCGTCGCGGTCGTCGGGCGTCGGCGGCGTGCGCACATTGGACACGCATCGGTTATGCCAGAAAGTCGAAACTTGTACAAGTACGACATATTGGATCGTCGTCACTCAGGCGACGAAACCCGTTAAACAAAGACAGAAATACTTGGGTTGGCTGAGGCGGGACGCGCAAGCTTTCAATCAATCACTGACACCGGCCGCGCGGGAAGCAGTTGAGCAGCGGCGTGGTCGTCTCGAAGAGCTTGATCACGGCACGGGTTCGCTCGGTATTCCGATCAAGCGTACTGCGTCCGTTTCGCCAGCGACCACGACAAGAACAACGCGATCGGCGGGTGTGTCGGTGGCCCGTCAGGCGACGGCGCGGTCGTCGCCTCAATACGACGTGGCGCTATCGTTCGCAGGTGAAGACCGTACTTATGTGCAAGAAGGGGGATGTCCCACTGACTGTTGAAAATTGACGCGGCGGCTCCTCACTGCTCGTGATACACGAGTGGTGGGCAACCCGAGGCGACACGCCTCACAGCAAAGGAGCCGCCATGAAGAAGTCTCGCACAGTCCGTCCCGCCGCTGGTGTTGAATCTCCGCCCCCGCGTCGCCTGCCCCTCGTCGAGCTGCTGATCGATACCGAGGCGGAGCTGTTCGAGCTCGCGGTGCGGTCAGGGTTACAGGTCTTGGACGCCATGCTCGAAGACGATCGGACCGCGATCTGTGGCCCGCGGTACGCGCACCAGGCCGACCGTACGGCGGCCCGGGCCGGGACGGTGGCCAGTGAGGTCGTCCTCGGCGGGCGCAAGGTGGCAATCCGGCGTCCCCGGGTCCGCGCGGCCCGCCAGGAAGTACCGCTGCCGACTTTCCAGACGATGGCCCAGACCGATCCCCTGCGGCGCCGCACTGTCGAGCAGCTGTTGGTCGGTGTCAGCACCCGGGGCTATGCTCGGAGTCTGGAGCCGCTCCCGGCCGACGTCCCCAGCCGTAGCGTGAGTAAGAGCGCCGTCAGCCGCCGGTTTGTCGCCAAGACCGCCGCGCAACTGGCCGCGTGGCAGGCGACGCCCCTCGAGAACCTGGATCTGGTCGGCCTCGTCCTCGACGGTGTCCACATCGGCGAGCACTGTCTGGTCGTCGCCTTGGGGGTCGGCGCCGACGGCACGAAGCACGCCCTCGGGCTCTGGGAAGGCTCGACGGAGAACGCGACCGTCTGTCAGAGCCTGCTGGCCAACCTCCAGAGCCGTGGCCTGCGCACCGATCGGAGTGTGCTGGTGATGCTCGATGGGTCGAAGGCGCTGCGGGCGGCGGTGACTGCGGTGTTCGGCCGCGCCGCCGTGGTGCAGCGCTGCCAAGTCCACAAGACCCGCAACATCCTCGACCATTTACCGGCGCGCCAGCGGCCCTGGGTGCAGGCCATCCTGCGGCGGGCCTATCAGCACGAGGACGTGAAGACCGCGATGCGGTTGCTACGGAACCTCGCCCGCCGCCTCGACCGGGAACATCCGTGCGCGGCGGCCAGTGTGCGGGAAGGGCTCGAAGAGACCGTGACCGTGCTCACGCTCGGCCTCGCTCCCCGTCTCCAGCGCTCGCTGGCCACCACCAACGCCGCCGAGAGCCTCATCAGCCGGACCCGCCACGTCAAACGCAACGTCAAGCGCTGGCGGGGCGGCCAGATGATGCTGCGCTGGGTCGCCGCGGGTGTGCTCGAAGCAGCCAAAGGGTTCCGGCGCCTGAAGGGACATGCGGATATGCCGCAGCTCGTCGCGGCCCTCCGCGCCCGAGATCACCGTCTCGGCCTCGGAGACTCCAGGGAGGCGCAGCACGTCGCTTAGAATGTCACCCGAGTCGCCGCCGAGTTTCAACAGCGGCCGGGACATCCCCCCAGCTTTCGGGCGAGAATACTTGGCGACGTATTCGCGGTATGACGTTGAAGGGCTCCGATCAGGCCACGATCCCGACCGCCCTGATGAATGGTCGATCTACGCAGTGGCTCGCATGGGATACCGAAGCGCTGGACAAGTGGTTAGATCAGAAGTCTTTGTTTAGCGGGTCACCGACAGGTGATCGTGCGCTTGAGCCTGTGGAGGTGCCGCGGAAGGTCGGCTGCCGCCGGCGGGGTGCGACGTGCGTAGCCCTCTCAACGAAGGGGAAAGGAAGCAGATCCTACACGGGGTAGACGTTCGCCACTTCGACGATCCGCCATGTCCCATCCACGCGGCAGAGGGCGCAGCTGAGGTCCCATCCTTTGCAGAGCAGCTTCGTCGCGGCGGCTGGAACGAGGATAGGACCGTAGGCACGCCGTGTCCCTCTCTCAAAGCCCTCGAGCCAGAGTCTTCCCGCTTCAACCTTGACGATGGTGCGGTGATCGAATTCCAGAAAGTCGTCGCCCAGGTCGTGCGAGCCAAGGGCGAGGTTAGTCGTGGCGTCGTACAGAATCCGGGCCGCCCGCTCGGCCTTGGGCAGATCCCGGGCGGCCTCCGCGCCGAGATCCGCCCCCTCTTGCGCTTCGTCCTCGGCGACGTGACCCTGTGCGGCGAGCCACGTCGAGAGCTTCTTCATGACCGTGCCCGCCGCCCGCTTAAGGTCCTGCCCGGCCACGACCTTTCGGATCATGAAGTACCCGAGGAATCCCCCCAGGTTCGCGACGATCTTGTCCGGCCCGAAGAGTTGGCAGAATTCCAGGTGCTTGTCCCCTGGTGCGTTGTAGTACCTGTCGAACAGGGCGGCTTCAGCCGTCGACAGGCTCTGGTATGCGTATCTGTTCAGATAGTCCCTCAGCAGGCCCAGCACATCCTCGTACTTCGACAGCGTCCGTGGCCTCAGCCGCCTCCGCTGGTCACCTAGGAACTCATCGAACACCTGCTCGATCGTGTGGCTGGCCGGCTGGGGCAGCCTTGTAATCTTCGCAGCCATGCTGAATCCTCACGGTTGGACCATGCCACTTCGTCTTCCCTGTCGTCGTTGGGAAGCGGGCCAAGTCCACCCTCTGTGGTGGCCAGGCGTGCGGCCAACCGACCTGTCTCACGCTACAAGAGAGTCTTCCGTCTCGCGGGTGATCCTACAGCGTCGGGAGGCGAAAAGCCGCGGGGACCATCGACCGCGGCGCCCGCAGCAGCGAGGTGAAGAGGTCGTCGAGGTCGACATGGCGTTGACGCGCGGTGCGGACCACACTCGCGAGGACCTGTTGGGTCCGTGCGCCGCGGGGCGTCCGATTCCCGCCACAGATCTTGCGATTGACGACGGCGGGGCGGATGGCGTGTTCAGCGCGCCAGTTGGTCGCGTCGACGTCGGGGGCCCACAAGAAGGCGAGCACAGCCGGGAACTCGCGGTCGAGATGCCGGGCGAAGCGTTGGGCCGCCGGCAAAGCGGGCGCCGTGTCGATGAGCCGGCCCAGGCGGGCAAGCAAGCGCCCGCGGGCCCCAGCGAGGCCCTGCTCGGTGATCGCGTGGGCATCCCGCCGATCGCGGAGCGCGAGGGCGTCGGTGAGGACGGCCTGCACGCGGGCTGCCCACGGGCTCCGCGGATGGTCGGCACGGAGCGTGCGACACCGGCGGAACAGATGTGCCAGGCAGCTCTGGTGCAGCGCGCCGGTGAAGCGGCGATAGGGCGCCCATCCGTCGCGGACCAGCACACCGGCGAAGTCCGCGCCCAGGATCGTGACTGCATCGTCAAAGCTACGCCCGGGGCGGATCGCATACACGGTGGTCTCAGGTGTCGCGAACGCCCACAGCCAGTGCAATACGGCACCGACGCGCCAGCCGGTTTCATCCGGACTGACGACGGGACTCCCCCGGATCTGAGCGCAGAGAGCCGCGTACGTGGGCGCCGCTACCCGGGCCGCGCGATGCAAGACTTGAGCAAGTCCTCCCGGCGTGACCGTCAGCCCGAGCCGGTCCTGCAGCAGTGTTGCGATCTTCTCCAGCGGCACGCCCACGTGTTTGTGCAACAGGACCGTAAACGTCACGGCGCCAGGACCGAGCTGTACGCCTGCCGCGCCCAAGGCGTCGGAGGTTTGCAGCGGGTGCCGGCCCTGCACGCGGTGCCGGCATGCGACGCAGCACCCGATCTGAATGTTGAACCGCCGCACGATTGGCTGGACGACGGGCAGGTCTTCTTGGTACTGGGTCGCGACGCGAGTGGCCTGAATCGCCCCACCACAGCGCGGGCACGCCACGGGAAGCGGCGCGGCATACGTCTCATCCACCCGCGCCGGAATCGGTCGCCGGCCGCGACGTCCATAGGTGGTACCTGCCCGCCGGCCCGGTCGCCCGCCGCGACCCTGCGGGCAGTCCTTCGCAAACGGGGCGGCCTGTCGAAAGCCCGCGCGCCGCGCCGCGTCGAGTTGTTGCTTGAGACGCTCGCTTCGTCGCTTCCATCGATCGCGATCGCGTGTCGCGCGGGCCAACTCCTCACGCAGGCGGGCAATCTCATCCTGGTGGCGCTTGATCAGCTCGTCGCGTTCGTTGCGCGTCGGTCGCGTGCGCTCGTCGACCACGCATGCGTTATGTCATATCCCAGAAAATTGTACAAGCCCAATTCCTTGGATCTGTTGCCGTCACCCGCTAAACAAAGACGATCAGAACTTGTAGCCATGATAGACATCAGAGACCCTCTCCACAGCTCAAGCCCAATCTGGATGCTAGGTTAGATACGCACCACGTCTCGCCATTGCCGAAGTGTCAGTCAACATCCTTGTCTCTATAGAAGGTGGGGCCGTGCGACGGTGGTCGCCGATCGACACCGTAGAGGGCACGCATTGTCTTTAGGAATTCATTGTGTCCTCCATAGCTCGGATGGCGAACATTCACCACCTCCACGCTGCCACAGACACGTCGCGCTGAGTCTGCAGCAATGTTCCCGATAGCAATCAGTCGACGAGGTCGAAGCAATTCGATCAGCGCTACGAGTACATCCTCTCCAGCAGCCCGTTCGCTGGCGTTATGTGCTCTGTTACTGAAGGGCTCAGACGGCTCGTGGGGATGGAGTGGAAAGACGTTCCAGAGAAACACCTGTGATTTGACGTGCGCGAGAACGTCCCATACCGCGGCGGCTGTCCTTTCCGAGACTACCTCTCCTTGGGTAGGACGCGTGATTTCGATGCCCCAACGCGTGGCGTGGGCTTCGATATGACAATCGTCGGTGAGCGCCAATCCGGTTCGACGGCCACCGCGATAACCAAGGTCCCTGCCGACCCAAATTGCCTCCAGGTCGGACGAGGCGGCCTCCTGGAGCATCTCGAACAGCGCACGACGCCTGAGGCAAGGCGCATCGTCGCGATCATGGGACGGGCAGCGATGCACGTATGGGTTAAAGGTGTCTTGAAAGGCCAGACCACTCAAGGTGTCCACAAAACCAGCTGGCTTCATCATGCGACCGGCAGGGAGCGAAAGCGAAGAGTTCTCGCTGCCCGATCACCGATTACGACTCCACCGTTCTGAGTCCGAACGTTACGGAAAACGGCATAGCCCTGAAGGATCGCGTCTTCCCATAGCCTTAACCCGCATTATTCACGAGTGACTGAGTTGCTCGTCGTGCAGGCGTTTTCGAGTGTGATGACGCAGATGGACGCTGGCGTCATGACGATTGAGGCGATGAGACGGCCGGTCGGTTGAGGCCACGGGGCCGGGGACCGGATCGGCGTGGTCGGGGGCGACACCTCCGGCGCGAGGACCGCGTGGTGGCGATGGCAGGAACGGGTTACGCGGGGGCGGCGCCGAGCGCGCGGGCGAGACGCGCCCACGAGACGGCGTCGGGATGGGATCGCGGGAAATGCAGGACGATCCGGCGGACCGACCGCACGACCTGCACCCCGATCGTGATCAGCGCCTGCCGCAGCCGAGGGACTTGCGCCCCGCGGAGCGCGGTCCGGTCCGCATGGAGTTGCAGTTCTTGGAAGAGGACGAACGCGGCCGCCGTCAAGGTGACGCGCAACTGATTGGCCCAGAAGCGCGTACAGCTGGTGCGCCTGTACCGCCACGGATTTTTTGGACAGCCGGGTGAGTGTATTCACGCGGCCGTGGTGAGCGCAACCGCGCGACGGACGACGGCGGGTGCGCGGAAGCCGAGTCGCTCGATCAACCACTGCTGGTTATAGGTCTCCTTGAAGGTGCGCAGCGCCTGCTGCAAGTCCTCGACATCCGTAAAGTGGCGCACCCACAGCAGCTGTTCCTTGAGGGTGCGGAAGAACCGTTCGATGCAGCCGTTCCCCTCGGGCTGGCGGACGAAGGCCGGTGATGACACGATGCCGAGGAACCGGAGCTCGGCGTGAAAGTCGTTGCTCATGTACTGACTGCCGTGGTCGTGGCGCATCGTGAGCCCGCTCGCCACGCCGGCGGCCATCGTCCCGAAGTGATCTCGGACGCCCTGGCGCACCGGCTCCAACGCCTCGAAGCGCGTGCCGGACTTCGCCGCGTGTAGTCCCACACATTCGGCCGTGCAGTGATCGATCGCCCCGACGATCGTGACGTGGCCGTCCGCCAGCGTCACGGTGGCCGTCGCATCGGTGCCCCACATCACGTTGGGACTGGCGGTGACGATGGTGCCGTCGTGGGGACGGGCGGCGACCGGCGTGGGCAGCCGCGCAGGGCCGAGCAAGTCGGCAGCGCGCATCACGACCAACGTCCGACGTTTCGACGTGCGCAGCCCCTGCACCCGCAAGCGCGCCCAGATCTTGCGGTGCCCTTCGCCGTGGAACGGACTCGCGGCGATCACGGCCCGGACCGCGGCCGTCAGCGCCGCATCCGACTGGGGCGGCTTGGGTCCGCGCTTGGCCACCGGCGTCGGCCGGGCGCGCCGGGTCCGTTGCGCGTAGACCGTCGAGCGCGGCACCTGCCACACGCGCGTGACGCGGGCGATGCCGTACGGCCGGTGGGTGGAGGGCGAAGTCTCGTGACGCATCGCTTCGACCTCCACCAGCCCAAAGGGCGGCCGGCCTCCAGGTGTCGAATCTTCTCGGCCAGCAACGCCTTGTCGGTGGCGAGATCCGCCACGACGCGCTTGAGCCGCCGCGTGTCCGCGCCCTCGACGGCGACCTCGCGATGCTTGAGGCGGGCCTCACCGCCGGCCACGAAGTCGTCACGCCACTGCGAGAGCTTCGCCGCCGTCACGCCATGGCGACGACTGAGGCTCTCGAGTGATTCCCCCTTGAGGACCTCGATGACCACGGAGACTTTTCGTCGCGCGGACCACCGCCCCGTGCCGACGAGCGCCCACGAGGCTGAGGCCTCTGCGGTCGCCCTCCGGGCTCCCTCCGAGGCCTCAGCCTCGTGCTGTTTTCCCTTGGACATAACTCATTCTCCTTCTCGCAGAAGGCTGTCCAAAGAAATCGTGGGGCGCGGGATACAGCTGGTGCGCCCGAAGGCGAGGGCGTGTTTCAGTTCCTTGAAGCGATTCTCACTGTCGCCGCGGGCGCAATACACATGGGTGTAGATCCACTCCGGCGTTTGGCGCAGATTCGTGATGACGAAACGCGGGTTATCGCGCGGCACTCGTCCGTGGTGCCACACCACTTCGGCTTTGATAATGGTGCGCCGGGGCACCGCCCAGGTGCCCGCCTGATACGCCGCCTCCGCATAGGCAGTCGCGGTCTCTTGGGTCGTGGCGACGACCGCCCGGAGCGGCGCGACCGCCGGCTCGGCGTGCCGCGTGAGGACCGCGTTGTTCCCCATGGCGACGACATACTCGACCCCGGCCGCCTCCAGGTGGTCAAAAATCTCCGGCGTAGCGAAGCCCCCATCCAGCCGCACGCGGAGCCGGGCACGGGGAAAGGCGCGCCAGAGTTTCGGGAGCAGCCGCTTCAGCAGCCCCACCGCGCCAGCCGTCCCCGCCGCGTTGCCCGGGCGGAGGATCGCGGCGACGAGGTACTGCCGTGCCTCATCGTCAAAGGTCAGGCTCGCCACGAGTGGCAAGTAGCACCAGTGATCATAGAAGCCATTGAAGAAGGTGAGTTGCTGCGCGCCGTGGGTCTCGTCTTCGGTGACATCGAGGTCGATCGTGATCAGGCGAGCGCCCCGTCGCCGGCGGCGATGGCGGGCCAGCACCCGGTCGGCGAGCGCGTCGCTCATGGCGCGCAGCATCCGCGGGGCCGCCGTGCGCTCGAACCGCGAGATCGTCGGCTGCGACGCCAAGCGGCCGCCCTCGATCGGGTCGCGCCCCAGCAACAGTTTGTGGATCGGATCGTCGGCGAGTCGGTCAGCGTCATTGCCATCGGGATGGCCACACGCGATCGCGAAGACACGTTGCGCGATCAGATCGCTCACCCCGTGCGTCACGCGCGCCGACGCGCGCGCGTCGGGGACCGTCGCCGTGAGGGCGGCCAGCAGGCCGAGCCGTTGATCGGCGGCTTTAAGCAGCACCGCGCCGCCGTCCGAACTCGCGTGAGGCTGATCGAACGTCGCCATCACGGGTCGGTCGAGCAGATCAGGAAACAGAACAGTCTGTGTTATCGTTTCGTCGTTCAAACCAAGCGCCTCCGTCGTGGAAAAGGTCCATCAGCACGGCCTTTGTACCACGGGGAGGCGTTTGTGTTTCTACGCGATCGCGATCGTTGATGAATTATTCAGGCTAACAGGCTGGTCGATCCCTCGACTTCAAGGATGCGCTGCGCACGGGGGAAGCCTCAATAGCGGGCGTCGATCCACCGCGCAACGTAGTCGAAGAAGTTCTTCACGGTGTTGGAGTACTCGCCCGGCGTGGTTTCGCAGGCCGTGCACGGGGTGCTGCCGTGCGTAGCGCCATCGATGACCACGTAATCCTTATCCATGCTCGCCGCCATGTCGTAGTGGACTTCGTTGTCGCGAACGAAGTAGTGCCCGCCCATGGCGGTGATCAGGATCGGCGCCGAGATGTTCTGCAGCGCGCAGGGGGTGGAATTGTTGCTCGAGCACCAGTCAATGTCGTCCATGGCATCGGCGGCGCGGATGGCATTAGCGCTCAGAAACGATCGCACCGTGAGCAGACGAGTGCCGCCCCCGAACGTTGCGTTGGTCTCGGCCAGGCCACGCGCGGGAGTCCGGACGCTTGCCACGACCTGTGTCACGACAGTGCCGTCATTCTTCAGAAGCTTCTGCGGCTTCAACGTGCTGTGGTGCACGCCGGTGTCAAGCTGCATGAGCCGGGCTCCGTTGCCGCGCCCCACCAAGAAGATGTCGTCATCCGGATAGGGACCCTGGCCGCTCTCCATGCGCCGAAGCTTTTCGAGGGCCATGTCGATCAGGCGGTTCATGCGGTCGGCCTGCGCCTTGAAGTACCGCTGCCGGAACTGGTCCGAATAGTTTGAGTTGCCATCCGGGCTGTAACCGTTTGCGGGATCGAACGGGTCGAGAGCGGCGTCGATCCGGCCAGGATCACCCTCATCAACCACCGCCGGACTGATACTGCGCAGGGCGTTGACCGAGATGCCGGGGTGCGCGTCCATCAGCACGAGACCATCGGCGAGCGGCAACCCGGCGAGGTCGTTGGGACACTCCACCAACTTGTTCGGCCCCTGGCAATACGAGGGGCCTTTCTCGGCGACCGCCTGGTAGAAGCTCGTCGCCGGCCCGCCGCCGCTGTGGCCGAACAGGACGACCTGGGTGACCCCCGGCTGCGTGCGAAGGAATTCGACGCCGCTCTTGATGTCGAGCGCATTTCTCTCGAAATCTACAGCGGCCTCGTTGTTGTCCGAGCGCGGGTTCATGGCGAGCACCAGGAACCCGCGTGCCGCGAGCTCGCGCGTGGCAATGTGCGAGAGGAAGTTGGAGGTACGGTGTGTCAGCAGAACGCCGACATGCGGCGCAGGCCCGGTGTCGGGCGTGTACAAAGCACCTTTGACCGCTCCGGGCCTAAATTGAATGTAGAGCGGGTCGCTCTGGGCGAGCGCCTGCGGTGCCCCGGCGAGCAAGAGCAATCCAAGAACAGCGAAGCTGCGACTCATGAGCGACCTCCGAGAATGTCTGCCAAGACCCATTCTGCGATCCTGCCCTGCCCCGACAGCGCCCATTATGCGCGATGGGGCCACTGACGGGACTTTCGCCCATCCTGAAATCGCCTATCCCTTCCGTGTAAGTTGTTGATCGGCGCAAGGCGAAAGGTCGAGCGCGTCGTCGAACTGGAGCATCTGGGCGTTGGGAAACTTCGGTTCGGTCGGTCTCGTCGCCATTCGCGACCGATGACATCTCGTTTCCGGTGTCTCGGTCGGGGTCATCAGTTTCGTCACGGCGATCACACCCGACGCTCGTCGAAGGGCCGCCGCTCGCGTCGCGCCGGATTATGCTTGCGCAAGACTTGACTGTGTCGATACGCTTCCGTCGTGACGGAATGGAGTGCGCCGTCGGGACGATCACTTCCACAGGAAGGAGCGTCGAACATGCCGAATCGCTTTAGCGCCACGATCCTTGCCCTGTTGGCGGGACTCACCGTCTCCGTCCTGGCGCTCGCCCAGGCCGAGCGGCCTCCGCAGCCGGGAGCGGTGACGGATCAGCAGGCGGCCTCTGCCCCCGCTCCACGCCACGACATTTCCGGAACGTGGGAGCCGGCCAATGGGCCGGGGGATGGAATCCAGCAAGATGGGGTGAAGGCCATGCCAAATGACGGGACCCCCGAACACGAGTTGCCCTACACGCCTCTCGGGTTGGCCACCTACAAGTCCCATCGGCCGCTAGAGGGGCCCGATGCAGTGCTGCCTGCGATGCACAACGACCCCAGGAACCTCTGCGAGCCGATAGGGTTCCCGCGCGCCAATCATTACAACCTGAGGCAGACCCAGATCCTTCAGAACGAGTTCAAGGTCGTCGTCTTGTATGAGTATGCACAGACGTGGCGTGTGATCTGGACGGACGGACGAGACGTCCCCACGGACATCCCGGAGCCGCGATTTTACGGGTACTCGGCTGGGAACTGGGTGGACGACACCACGCTCGTCGCCCAGACGGTCGGCATGATGCCGGAAGACAGAGTCTGGCTCGATTCCACAGGCCGTCCGATCAGCGACGCGTTGCGCGTGGAGGAACGGTGGCACCGCGTGAGCGATGACCGCCTGGAGCTCAGTATCACGCTTGACGATCCGAAGATGTATACGAGACCCTTTGTATCCATGGACAGGTTCCCCATGAAGTTGATGGATCCGCACTACGATGTCCCGGAGATGTACTGCTCACCGGTCGAGTTTCAGAGATACAACGAGTTATTCGGCTTCGGCGTGAGCGGCGTCGACAACCCCTAGCCGAACGGACGTCCAGGGAAAGGGGCACGACAGATTCGGATGGAGTCACGAAGGCAGGAGTCGCCATGAGAAATAGACTTGTCACGATTGTCGTCGTAGCGGTTGGTCTTCTGATCGTTTCGGTGCCAATGATGGCGCATCACAGCTCCTTCGCGTTCGACACCGACACAGAAATTACGCTGAAGGGCACGGTCACCGAATGGATTTGGAGCAATCCCCATTGTCTGCTTCGGTTCGATGTGAGCGATGAGAACGGCCAGGTGGTATCTTGGATTGCAGAGACTCAAAATCCGCGGAACATGAGCAACCGTGGCTGGGCGAGTACGTCCTTCAGGCTAGGGGATCAAATTACGGCCACGGTGAACCAAGCCGAGAATGGCAGACCACTCGGACGCCTCTTGCGGGTGGTGCTCCCTAGCGGCGAGACGTTAGGCCAAACGGTGAGGTGAGGGGTTCGGCCGCGCCGCGCGCTGGATCTACACTGCGGCGACTTCCTGCTCGCGTACCAGTCCTAGTTCCTTCCGCACGCGATCCTCGATGATCTGCCGGATGTCCGGATTGTCCTTGAGGAACTGCTTGGCGTTCTCACGCCCCTGCCCGAGCCGATCGCCGGCGTAGGCGAACCAGGAGCCGCTCTTCTCGATGATGCGCTTGTCGACGGCCAGGTCGAGCAGGTCGCCCTCCCGCGAGATGCCCTCGCCGTACATGATGTCGAACTCCGCTTCGCGGAAGGGCGGGGCCATCTTGTTCTTCACGACCTTGACGCGCGTGCGGCCGCCGATGACCTGGTCGCCGTCCTTGATGCTGGCGATCCGGCGGATGTCGATGCGGACAGAGGCATAGAACTTCAGCGCGCGACCGCCAGTCGTGGTTTCGGGGTTGCCGAACATGACACCGATCTTTTCGCGGAGCTGGTTGATGAAGATCAACGTCGTCTTGGACTTGGAGACGACGCCGGTGAGCTTGCGCAACGCCTGAGACATGAGGCGCGCCTGGAGGCCCATTTGAGCATCGCCCATCTCGCCCTCGATCTCGGATTTCGGCACGAGCGCCGCCACTGAATCGACGACCACCACGTCAAGGCCGCCGGATCGGATGAGTACCTCGACGATTTCGAGCGCCTGCTCGCCGTGATCGGGCTGCGACACGAGCAGGTTGTCCAGGTCGACGCCGAGCTTCTTCGCGTACGCCGCGTCGAGCGCGTGCTCCGCGTCGACGAAGGCCGCCATTCCGCCCGCCTTGTGCGCCTGGGCAATGACCTGGAGCGCCAGGGTCGTCTTACCTGATGACTCCGGTCCGAAGATCTCGACCACGCGGCCGCGGGGCACACCCCCGACGCCCAGGGCATAGTCGATGCTGATGGAGCCGGTCGGAATCGAGTCGACCGGAGCGACTACGCCGCTCTGCCCAAGGCGCATGATCGACCCCTTGCCGAACTGCTTTTCAATCTGGCCGAGAGCGATGTCGAGCGCCTTGCTACGTTCTTTCTGCTCATCAACAGGCATGCGGGTCTCCTTGGCGGGCCGGCGACAGCGGGCCCCTGCACTGACTGTCAGGATGGTCTCTGCACGTGACAGGGGAGGTCACGACCGGGGTAGATCCTAAGAGCGTGCCGCACGAAAGTCAAGCGAAAATACGTGCACTTCTGTCCGTCTCACCCATACAGGTCAATAAGTTACGGCATGTCGGACTTTCGCCCCTGACGTGGCGGTCGGCAGAACTTGCCGCCATGCTTCATGCGAATCGGGGCAATTCCTGCCAGCGGATCGCCAAGCGGCGCCCCAACTTGATTTAGGGGCCAGGACCCTCGAAGTCGGGGCTGAGACGCCGTGGAGTTGAGACGCGGGTCAGCTGCACTCGACGGCGAGCGCCACGCCGTTGCCCCCACCGAGGCAGAGGGTGGCGACTCCACGCCTCAGCTTCCGTGCCTGCAGGGCGTACAGCAGCGTCGTCAGAATGCGTGCGCCGCTGGCGCCGATGGGATGCCCGAGCGCCACCGCGCCGCCGTTGACGTTGACCTTCCGGGGGTCGATGCCGAGCTCGCGCGAGACCGCGACGGCCTGCACGGAAAACGCCTCGTTGAGTTCGAAGAGATCGACCTGATCCAGTCGCCAGGCGATCTTCCGCAGCAGCCGGCGCACTGCGTCCACCGGCGTCATGAGGAGGTACTTCGGCGCGAGGCCACTGGTAGCGTGGCCGACGATCCGCGCCATCGGGGTGAGTTTGAGTGTTGCGGCGCGCTCGGCGGACATGACGACGAGCGCCGCGGCACCGTCGTTGACCGGCGGCGCATTGCCCGCGGTCACGGTGCCGTCCTTCTGAAACGCCGGCCGCAGCGCGCTGAGGGCTTCGACCGTCGTGTCCGCGCGAACGGACTCGTCGCGGTCCACCACCAACGGGCCCCCCTTCTTCTGGGGAACTTGCACCGGGAGCATTTCAGCAGTGAACCGGCCGGCCGCCTGCGCGTCCGCCGCCTTGTGATGGCTGTGCACTGCGTACTCGTCCTGCTGTTCGCGGCCAACGTTGCACTCGGCGGCGACGACTTCCCCGGCCATCCCCATATGGCACTGCTCGAAGGAGCACCACAGTCCGTCGGTAATCATTGAGTCGAGAAGCTGGTTGTGGCCGATGCGCAAGCCCTCGCGCGCGCCGGACAGCAGATAGGGCGCACGGCTCATCGACTCCATCCCGCCGGCGACCGCGACCTCGAGATCGCCCGTGGCGATGCCCTGCGCCGCCAGCATCACCGCCTTCAACCCCGACCCGCACACCTTGTTGATCGTGAGCGCCGCGACATCGTCGCCAAGCCCGCCGCGGAGCGCGGCTTGCCGTGCTGGCGCCTGGCCGAGACCTGCGGAGACCACGTTCCCCATGATGCACTCCTCGACGGCAGCCGGATCGATGCCGGCGCGCGCCACCGCTTCGCGGACGACCAGCGCGCCGAGGTCGGTTGCCGAGAGCTCCTTGAGTCCTCCCAGGAACCTGCCTGTCGGTGTGCGTACGGCGGAGACGATCACAGCTTCCTGCATCGGCTGAACTGTACTGGCGACGCGACCGGCGGAGCGGAACGTTCGGCTCGCGCTCGGGCTACACGCCGCGGCTGGCCGGCGGCACGATGTCGTTCAACCGCAGGTACACGGCCATCTGGCCGTAGATGTCCATCGAGTGCCCGAGCAGAAACCAGAACAGGCGCGCACGCGTGGACGGTCCAAGGAACGCCGCGTCGATGGTCTCGTTGATCGACGCGTCGGCCTGCTCGTTGAGCAGGGCGATCCCGTAGTCATATGACTCGGCCAGCGCCGCCAGCATCTCCGCCTTCGTCGTCAGACCGTCGGCCGCGAAGGAGGGTGATGGCGTGTTGCCGCCAACCAACTGCAGCAGCTTGACGTTGACCATCGCGATGTGCAGAACCTGCTCGCCGTAGCTGCGTTGGGCTGGCGTCGATCGGTACTCGAACGTCTCCTCGGGCATCGCGTCGGCAATCCCCATCAGCGCGTCTTTCTGGCGCTCCCAGTCCTGGGTCAGGTCGCCAAGGACCGTGGCGCCCCCAGGAGCCGGCGCCGGACCGGCATCGGGTGCCGCCGCCTCTTGCGCGGGCGGCGTTCCGCCGCCGCAGGCCACGGCAAGGAGACTGAGTCCGACCGCGAGTACGCGGAACATGGGTTGAATCGTCATGTGCGAGCCCTCTCTCTTTGTTAGTGCGGCGTTTGCAAATGCGTACCTATGCGACCGTGACGTCGAGACCGCGTACGACGTCCTCGCCAAGCAACGTCTGAAGCCTCGTGCGAATCACGCCGGCGGAGCGCTCCACCTCCCGCCGCCACGCCGCGTCCTTCGCCTGCACGTGCAGCACACGGCCTTTCAGTTCGATCGTGGTGACCCGGCCGACCGCCGGACCGACGGCCGTGCGCCAGGCGAACGCGATCTTGTCCGGCGTGAGCGGCGCTTCGCGCAGGACCACGGCGAGCGCCTCCGGCATGATCTGATGAACCGGGATCACGCATCCGAGGATAGCATTGACGCATGCCATTGGACCGCTATGCGGCTTCTGACAGGGACGGGGGCTTCGTGTTCGTTGCAGTGGGACAGCATAGCGGTCCCCGGCGCGCGAGGCGCGCCAAAGAGATGCCGTCAAATCAGGCAAGGGCGCTGCGGGAATATCGCGAGCAGCGCCCTTGCCTGATTCTTGCCTCGGCATCGCCGAGACGAGCGGATCTGCTGCGGGCGGCCGGCATCGAATTCGACGTGATCCCGGCCGAGATCGACGAGGCGATGAACCCCGACGATCAGCCCGACGGGTACGCCCGCCGGGTCGCTCAGTTGAAGGCGGAAGCTGTCGTCCCGCAGGCGCCGGGGCGGACCATTCTCGGGGCGGACACGATTGTCATCGTCGACAACGAGGTGCTCGGAAAGCCGGCGGACACCGCCGACGCGGGGCGGATGCTCGGGTTGCTCTCGGGACGTACGCACACCGTCCTCACCGCCGTCTGCCTGATCAACCCCGCAGCCGGGCCGGGGCGAGTCCAGACCAGTGTGGCGCGCACGAACGTCGAATTTGCGCCGCTCAGCCAAGAGGAGATCGCCTGGTACGTGGCCAGCGGCGAACCCGCGGACAAGGCAGGCGCCTACGCTGTCCAGGGCCTCGCCTCGCGGTTCGTCACCCGTATTGACGGCTCGTACTCGAACGTGGTCGGCCTTCCGGTGGCCATGGTCTATAACCTGTGCAAGAAGGCGGGATTACTGATATCCTGAGCACACCCTAAGCGAAAGCCCTTATTTATGAGCCACAAAGCCGCGAAGATCGGACTGACGGGCCTGGTGCTCGTCCTGGCGTTCGGCGGACTGCTGTACTCGACGCTCGGCGAGAGCGCCCAGTACTACAAGCACGTGGACGAGGTGATGGTCCAGCCCGAGATCTGGTACGACACGCCGCTCCAGATTCACGGGTATGCGAAGAACGTCGCCCGGAAGCGCGACTCCCTCGATTACCGCTTCGAAATGCACAACAACGGTCATGTGGTCCTCGCGTCGTATACCGGCATCGTGCCCGATACGTTCACGAACGACGCGGAAGTCGTGCTGCAGGGGACGCTCTCGCCGGACGGCTTCCATGCGACGGAGATGACGGCCAAATGCCCGTCGAAGTACGAGCCGCTGGCGGGGGGCGGGGCGACGGCAGGCGTACCTGGCACCACTGCGTTCTAGGCCTGGGCTGGATTCATGGCGTCCCTCGGGGCTTACCTCCTTCTCGCCGCCTTTGTTACCTGTGCCTACGCCATTGCCGCCTCGGTCGCCGGGGCGCGCCGGCGTTCCGACCGGCTGATTGAGAGCGGGGTCGGTGCTTTCTACCTGATCGCCGCCATCATGTCGGTGGCCTCGGCGGTCATCGTCCACGCCTTCGTCGTCGGCGATTACTCCATCAAATACGTCCAGCGGTACTCGGATTCCGTTCAGCCGCTCTTCTACAAGATTGCGTCGTACTGGGGCGGACTCGACGGCTCGATCATGTTCTGGGTCTTTCTGCTGTCGATTTTCGGCAGCGTCGCCGTCTACGTGAACCGGGAACGCCACCGGGAGCTGATCCCGTATGTCGTGGTGGTCATTGCGGCGGTGCAGATGTTCTTCCTGTTCCTGATGGTGGTTCACAACAACCCCTTCGAGACCTATCTCACGGAGAACCCGACCGACGGCGCCGGACTGAACCCGCTGCTGCAGAACTTCTACATGGTGATCCACCCGCCTACCATGTACACCGGCTTCGTCGGGCTGACGATTCCGTTTGCCTTCGGCATGGCCGCGCTCATCACGGGACACCTCGACGACGCCTGGATCCGCGCCGTCCGCCGCTGGACGATGATTTCGTGGCTGTTCCTCTCGGTCGGCCTCGCCCTCGGCATGATCTGGGCCTATGAGGAGCTGGGGTGGGGTGGCTACTGGGGATGGGATCCGGTTGAGAACGCCGGCCTGCTGCCCTGGTTCACCGCCACGGCGTTCCTCCACTCGGTGCGCGTGCAGGAACAGCGCGGCATGTTGCGGGTCTGGAACGTCACGCTGGTGATCCTGACGTTCTTCCTGACGATTTTCGGCACGTTCCTGACCCGTTCGGGGGTCGTCCAGTCGGTGCATGCGTTCGGTGAAGATCCCGCACTCTCCCGGATGTTCATGGTCTTCATGATCGGCATCCTGACGGTCAGCTTCGGATTCGTCATTTACAGGCTGCCGCTGCTGCGCGCCCGCAACGAGCTGGACTCGTGGGTGTCCCGCGAGGGTGCCTTCCTGGCCAATAACTGGATCCTGCTGTTCTCAGCGTTCTTCGTCCTCTTCGCGACGATGTTTCCCACGCTGAGCGAGGCGGTCACCGGCGAGCGGCTGACCGTGGGCCCGCCGTTCTTCAACCGGTGGATGCTACCCATCGGCCTGATGCTGTTGCTGCTGACCGGCGTCGGGCCGCTGCTCGCGTGGCGCAAGACGAGCTTGCTGAACTTGCGCGATCAGCTCCTGGTGCCTATCGGCGCCGCCGTGGTTGTGGGTGCCGCGGTGGCCGCTCTCGGCGTGCGCGTTTGGACCTCCGGCCTCTGCTTCGCGCTGTCCGCGCTCGTCATGGGGACGATCGTGCAGGAGTTCTGGCGCGGTGCGCGCGTGCGCCAGAGAGCGACCGGCACGGACGTCTTTACCGCGCTCATCGGTCTCGTCGGGCGCAACAAGCGCCGCTACGGCGGCTATATCGTCCATGTCGGCATCGTGTTGATCTTCTTTGGGTTTGCCGGCGAGGGTTTCAAACAGGACGAGCAGGTGCTGCTCAGGCCCGGCCAGCAGGCGGAGGTCGGCGACTTCGTCGTGCGACTCGACGAAGTCAGAGTGACCGACGACGGGCAGAAGCAGATGATCACGGCGCACACCACGGTGTTCCGTGATGGCGAGGAACTCGCGCGGATGTATCCGGCCAAGTGGTACTTCCGCAAGCATGAGGACCAGCCGACGACGGAGGTGGCCATCCGCCGAACGTTCGCCGAGGACATCTACCTCGTCATGCCGGCGTTCGACCTCGAAGATCAGAGCGCCAGCATGGAGATCGTTGTGAATCCGCTGGTCAACTGGGTCTGGATAGGGTTCGGCATCCTGGCGCTGGGGACCGGCATCGCGCTGCTGCCGGAGACCGCCTTCGCGTTTGCGGTCGCACGAATCCCCGCCAACGCCGTGACGACGTCGCTCCTGCTGCTGTCGCTACTGCTATGGCCTGCCGCCGTCATCGCCCAGAGCGGTGAGACGGTGAGTGTCACCGCCCGCAGCGACCTGCACCGCAGGCTCGAGAGCGAGATCATGTGCATGTGCGGCGGGTGCCAGTCTCCGATGGGCAGTTGTCCGATGCGACCCAACTGCCACGGCTACGACCTCCAGGCGGTGAGTCTTGCCGACAACCTCGCAGAAGGGAAGGACTACGACGCAGTGCTCGCGGCGTTTGTCGAGGACTTCGGCAGCCAGGCGGTCCTTGCCGCTCCGATCGATCGTGGCTTCAATCGCCTCGCCTGGCTGTTGCCGTATCTCGCCGCGGCCGCATCGCTCGTCGGCCTTGTCGTGACGGCGCGCCGCTGGTCGCGCCGGGCCGCGCCCGTCTCGGCCGGTGACGCCGGTCTCGATCCGGCGTTGAGCGCGCGCCTGGACGATGAGCTCAGAAACCTCGACTGATTCGCTGGCGCCCTGGCAGCTGTTCACGCTGGCGGGCCTCATCGGGGCCACCGTCGTTGTGTTCGTATCGCAGGGCCAGACACCCGCTGGAATCGTCCTCCTCAGCCTCACCATTTTCACAGCCGCGATCGTAGGTGTTGCCGCGTGGCGAACGCTCGCGCCGTTTACCGGCGCCGAGCAGCGGCGCGCCCCCCCGCTGCTCGGCGGACGGGCGGGCGCGGCGCTGGAGCGCGAGAAGACGCTCGCATTGCGATCGATCAAGGATCTCGAGTTCGACTGGGCGATGGGGAAAGTCTCCCAGAAGGATTTCGACGAGATGAGCACGCGTCTCCGAAGCCGAGCCGCCCGCCTAATCGTCCAGCTCGACGCGGGCGCGGGTTATCGCAACGAAATTGAAAAGGAGATCGCGCGGCGCATCGGCGCCATGCCTGAAGAACCGGCCCCGGAGGTTGGTTCCGGCGTCGCGAGCCCGCTGCGGACGTGTCCCGCGTGCAGCAGAGACAGCGATCTCGATGCGCGATTCTGCAAGCACTGCGGGGCGAACATGGAGGCGTCACGGTGAAGTCCCGGCGGGTCCTGACCGCGGACAGCCCCATTCGTGCTCGGCGCCAAAGGCACCTGTCACGGGCGTGGCGCCTGCGGCGCGAACGGGGCGGCCCCGTCCGCGGCCACCCGCGACGAGGTTGTGAAGCCGCCTTTAGGCATTGTGCCTTGGGTTTTGGGGTTTGGGCTTTGGGGTTTGGGGTTTGTCTCGCCCAAATCAACATGCCCGATCCGGCGCTTATTCACGGGCGCGCCATTCCCGCTCCGGAACTCCCGAACGGGACCGTCACCGTTCGCGTCGTGCAGGAAGCCATCGGGAACAACATCGTGGGCGAGGACGTTCGGGTCACGGCAGGCGAAACGGTGCGAACGGCCAGCACGAACGACCAGGGCCGCGCCGAGTTCGCCGACCTGCCGGTGGGGTCGGATGCCCGTGCCGAGTCCACTGTCGCCGGTGAGCCGCTTGTGTCCGAACCGTTCACCGTACCGACATCCGGCGGCCTGCGCGTCATCCTCGTCGCCGGCCTGGAGGAGGCGGCGGCGCGGGCACAGGAGGAGGCAGCGGCTGCGGCGGCAGCCCCTCCGGTCCAGGGCGTCGTCGTGTTGGGTCCGAACTCGCGCCTGTTCATTGAATTTCGCGACGATACGCTGCAGTTCTTTTACGTGCTTGACATCCTCAACAACGCGCGCGCGCGCGTCGATATTGGCGGACCGCTCATCATCGACCTGCCCACCGGCGCCGGCGGCGCCGCTGTCCTTCAGGGGTCGTCGCCCACGGCGACCGTGAGCGGCGATCGCATCACGATGACCGGTCCGTTCGCCTCGGGGGTCACGTCAGTGCAGGTGGCTTTTCAGCTTCGACATGACCGTTCGGACCTCACGGTGCAGCAGACGTGGCCAGCACCTCTGGAGCAGCTCTCGGTGGCTGTCCAGAAGGTCGGTACGCTGTCAATTTCGTCGCCGCAGTTCTCAACTGTTGGTGAGGTCAACTCGGAAACAGGTACGCCGTTCCTGCTCGCGAACGGCCCGGCCATGGCGGCCGGGAGCACGCTGACGCTGCAGCTCTCGAACCTTCCTGTGCACAGCCGGACGCCGCGGCTCGTGGCCCTGAGTCTCGCGGGGGCGATCATCGGACTCGGTGTATGGTGGGCGATCGGCGCACGCCCGGCGCCGCGCGAGCCCCGGCCACGCCTCATCGAGCGCCGCAGTACGCTGCTCGCGGAGCTGGCCGTGCTCGAGAAGCAGAAGCACAGCGGCGAACAACCTTCCCCTCCGGCGGATGAGGCGCGCCGCCAGCGCATCCTCGCGGAGCTTGAACAGGTATACGGCGAGCTGGACGAGGTCCGCGTGCGGCCGCGGGGAGGCGGCAAGGACGTCGCCGCGTGATCGGTGCTGACTTCGACGACCTGGCGGTCGAGGATGTCTCCCGCCACTTCGGTCGCCGGCGCGCGTTGTCACACGTCACGTTTCAGGCGACGCGTGGCACAGTGCTCGGCTTACTCGGACCGAACGGGGCGGGGAAGTCGACGATGCTGGCGCTGCTGGCCACGCTCCTGCGTCCGAGCGATGGCCGGATTCGGTATGGCACCCACGCCGCGGCCGTGTCCAGCCCTGCTTTGCGCGCGTCGATCGGCGTACTGGGCCACGACCTCTTTCTGTATCCCGAGCTGACCGCCCACGAGAACCTCGAGTTCTTCGCGGGCCTCTATGCGGTGGCTGACCCCAAAGCCGCGGCGGCAGCCGCGCTCCGGCAGGCCGGCCTGGCCGATCGAGCGAGCGACACGGTCTCGAGCTTTTCCCGCGGCATGCGGCAGCGCGTTGCGCTCGAGCGCGCGCTGATTCACCGTCCGAGGCTCCTGCTGCTTGACGAGCCCTTTACCGGTCTGGACGACGCGGCGGCGGCGGCGCTGGCGGCCCGCCTGCGGTCGCTGCGGGGGGCCGACGCGATCGTCGTGCTCGCTACTCACGATCTCGACCTTGCGGAAGGGTTGTTCGATCGTGCCGTCTTTCTCCGCGACGGACGGATGGCGGATGTCGTGGAGCGCCCTGGGGCGTTGCGGTCGACGTACCGCGACATCATGACGCGTGTCCACGCGGTGTCCGGCGTCAGCCGGACCAAAGGTTAGCGATGTTCGCTCGTGTGGTGTGGCTCGTGCTGCGCAAGGACTTGACGGTCGAAGTCCGTAGTCTCGAGATCGCGTACACGACGCTCTTTTTTGCCGTCTCCTGCGTGCTGGTCTTCGCGTTCGCGCTCGTACAGGAGGGGCGCGCTCCCGAGGACGGCGCGGCCGGGATCCTCTGGATCTCGATTGCGTTCGCCGGCACGCTGGCGCTGGGACGGACGTTCGAACGCGAGCGGCAGTCCGAGACGCTGCGGGCGCTGCTGCTGGCGCCCGCCGCGCGTCCCGCCATCTACGTGGGCAAGCTTCTCGGCATCGTCTCGCTGCTGGTCGCTGGAGAGATCGTGCTCGTGCCGCTCGTGGCGCTCTTGTTTCAGGCGCCTCTACTGGCGCGGCCGTTCTGGCTGGCGCTCATCCTCTTGACGGGCACGGTCGGCTTCGCCGCCGTGGGCACGCTGTTCGCGGCCATGCTGGTCCGCGCGCGCTCGCGCGATGTGCTGTTACCGGTCCTGTTGTATCCCATTACGGTTCCGGTCATCATTGCTGGTGTCCGCGCGACGGCGGCGCTGCTTCAACCGGATGTCGACGTAGGGATTCTCCGTTTCTGGCTTGCGTTGCTCGTCTGCTTCGATATCGTATTCGTGACGCTCGCGCTCTGGACGTTCGAGCCGGTGATGACGGACTAGAGTCTTCGTCGTTGGTCAGGTTGTTCACCTTTCGTATTGGGACCAAAGACTAGAGCCAGAGACTAGGGGCTCAGAGAAGCTACATGCCTAGATGGTTCACGCCGGCCGCCGTCGTCTGCGGCCTGATGTTCGCGACGTCGCCCTTTCTGATCGCGAATGCTCCGTACGAATCGACAATGGGCCTGGTGCAGAAAATCTTTTACGTGCATCTGCCGTCGGCGTGGATGTTTCTGCTTGGGGCGATCGTGTGTGGCGTTGCCAGTATTCGCTTTCTCGTGAACGGAGATTCGCGCCACGATCGCCTTGCCTGGGCAGCCGCGGAACTCGTGATCCTGTTCGGTATCGTGACGCTGGTGACGGGGCCGCTCTGGGCGCGAAAGGCCTGGGGCGTCTGGTGGCAATGGGACGTGCGGCTGACGTCGAGTCTGATGGGATGGATGGTGTCGGTCGCCTACCTGCTGCTGCGTAAGTACGGCGGTCCTGGTTCAGACAAGCTCGCGGCCGGACTCGCCTTATTCGGTATGGCCAACGTGCCGTTCATCTATATCTCGGTCAATTACTGGCGCACGATCCACCCGATGACAAGCGTCGTTCCAACGTTGCCGACGTCATTCGGGTTGCCGTTATGGTTCAGTGCCGTGACCTTCTCCCTGCTGTTTGTTCTGCTCCTGCGAGCGCGCGTTCGGCTCGAGGAACAACGGGCGCGGCTCGACACGCTTTACCTTTCAGTGGACGCGTAGCCTGATGACGAAACGTGCTGTCGTTACCGTATTCATGATGTGGATGCTCGGCGTGATGGGTGGGTACCGCCCCGACGGTCCGGCCGTGTACTGGTCAGCGGGAGGGGCCGTTCACGCGCAGCAACCGCAACCGCAGGACGAGTTCGTGCCGATTGACGAACTGCCTCCGCAGGACCAGTTGCCGGCGGCGCCGCTGCTGGTGGCGGCGTATGCTTTCGTCGTGCTGGCGTTGTTTGCGTACGTGCTGTCAGTGGCGCGACGCCTTGGCGAGGTGCAGCGAGACCTGGATCGGCTCGAGTCAGACCTGAAGCGCAGCGGGCGCACCTGATGCCGACCGCCGCTCACTTCCTCTACATCCCTGGCCTGCTGATTCTGGGGGTGGTGATCGGGTGGATCCTGGGATCCCGCGCGGCGGCCGATGCGTACGCCGCGCAGTTGCGCAAATCAAGTCCGAGGCCACGGGACCCCACGCCCAACGCCTAACTTCAAGTCCGAGTCGAGCTGGAGCCGAGCCTCACCGTCCCGCCGCAAGCCGCCACTTGAGCACTTCCGGTAGTCCGGCCGCGGCGATCTTCGCCTGCGCAGCAGCAATATCGTACTCCGTCCGCATGATCGTCAGCGAGCGAGCGTCGGTGTCGAGCAACCCATATGCGGCCCTCGGATCACCGTCGCGCGGCTGACCGACAGCCCCACAGTTCACCAGGTACTGCGACTGATCATCGAGATCGAGGCGGAACAAGGAGCCGTCCATTGGGGCCGTGTTGGCGACTCCCCGGTCGGCGCGCGACCAGATCTGGCCGGCGGCTGACCGCTGTTCCACGAACGTGAAGACGGCCGACACGTGCGTGTGGCCGAACAGACAGAGCGGCCGTCGCGCGGTCTGCAGCGCGCGCAGCGCGTCTGCATCATCGAACACGTACACGTCCTCGTCATAGGGCGTGCCGTGGCACATCTCGGTCAGGTCGTCGACCAACACCGGCCCCTGCCGAAGCGCGGCCAGCCACGTGCGATTCTCCGCGGTGAGAGCCGCGGCGGTCCATTCGATCGCCCGTCGGGCGATGTGGTTGAAGCCTTCGATCCCCTCCACGCCTGCGGCGACCTTGTCGTGATTGCCGCGGATGATCTCGGAGATCGGCAGCGCCCGGACGCAATCGATCACCGCGTTCGGATCGGCGCCGTAGCCGACGAGGTCGCCGAGCACGAGGACACGGTCGTAGCTGCCAGCAGCGCGGAGCGTGGCCTCGAGCGCCTCGAGATTTCCGTGGATGTCACTAATGACGAGATAGCGCATAGGCAGGGGTCAACCTTCAGGTCGGCCCTAAGAGCCTGTAAGGAAATAACTGCTTGTACTGTTGATCGGCGAGTAGTACGCTGCGCCCGTGGAGGTGGCCACCCTGCGGGCAAAGCATGCAGCGCTGGCGCCCGTGCTCACGGAGCGATCGCGCCGGGTGTGGGCGGCGACTGAGGCCGAGGCGATCGGTTATGGCGGCACGGCGCTGGTCGCCCGAGCCACGGGTATCGCGACATCGACCATCCAGCGCGGTTTGCGTGAATTGACGGCGGACGAGCCGCTCGCGGGCGGCCGGACGCGAAGGGCGGGCGGCGGCCGCAAGCGCGCGATCGATCTCGACGCGACGCTGCTGCGCGATTTGGATGCGTTGGTTGAGCCGACCGCCCCCGGCGATCCCGACTCGCCGCTGCGGTGGACGTGCCAGAGCGCACGGACGTTGGCGGTGGCGCTCGACGGTCTGGGCCACCGCGTCAGCCACACGGTGGTCGCCGAGTTGTTGCACGGACTGGGCTACAGCCTGCAGGGCAACGCCAAGACTCGTGAGGGCCGCCAGCATGTCGATCGGGACGCGCAGTTTCGGTACATCGCCCGGCGCGTGCGACGCGCGCAACGGCAACAGCAGCCGACGATTTCGGTGGACACCAAGAAGAAGGAGCTGATCGGCGCGTTCAAGAACGCGGGCCGCACCTGGCGCCCGGCGAAGACGCCGCAGCGGGTACAGGTCCACGACTTCGTGATCCCGGCCACCGCCACCACGGGCGGGAAGGCCATTCCGTATGGCATCTACGATCTGCATCGCAACGAAGGCTGGGTGCGTGTCGGGATCGATCACGACACCGCGAGCTTCGCGGTACGGTCGATCCAGCGTTGGTGGCAGCACATGGGTCGCCCGGCGTATCGACAAGCCCAGTCGCTGTTGATCACGGCGGATGCAGGCGGGAGCAACGGGGCGCGCCTCCGGTTGTGGAAGTGGGAACTGCCGCGTCTGGCCAATCGGACGGGCTTGGCGATCACGGTCTGTCACTTTCCGCCGGGTACGAGCAAGTGGAACAAGATCGAGCATCGGGTGTTCTCGCACATCGCGATGAATTGGCGCGGCACCCCACTCGTCGACTTGGCCACGATCGTGAGCCTCATTGGCTCGACGCACAGTCGGTCCGGACTCCGCGTTCGGTCGGAACTCGACCGCGGCCCATACCCGGGTGGCATCACCGTCACCGATGCGCAGCTGGCGACGGTACGCCTCGAGCGGCATCGCTTTCACGGCGACTGGAACTACACGATCCATCCCGCTGCTCCGAGAACACAAAAGTCAGTAATTGTCTGACAAGCCCTAATAGCCGATCCACTCGAGGAGCCGCTCGACGACCTCGTCAACCGGTGTGCCCGCGTCAATCCTGACATGCGCGTCGGCGTAGGCAACCCGACGGCGCAGGTACAGCTGGTCCATCTGGATCAGGTCGGCGGCGAGCGGTCGGCGGCCGTCGGACGGGATGCGCTCGATGACCCGGCTGAGCGGCAAATCCAGCCACGCTACCGCACCGTCGCTCAACATCAACGCACGATTGTCTGGATCGACAAAGGTGCCGCCGCCCGTCGCGACAATCACGTCGCGTTGGGGCAACAGCTCGCGGAGCACCTCGCGCTCAATCTGTCGGAAATATCCCTCGCCCTCCTGAACGAAGATCGCGGAAACGCTGCGTCGCTCGCGCGCCTCAATGCGCTCGTCCACGTCCTCAGCGCGCCACCCGATCCGGCGTCCCAACATCGTCGCGACCGTGGTCTTGCCGGCGCTCATGAAGCCCACAAGATACAACTTGTCAGCCCTCACGCGCACAGCGATTCGAGAACGGAGAAAAACTCGGGGTACGACACCGCGGCGGCCTCCGCGTCGTGGATGATGGTCGGCCCGGAAGCGCCGAGCGCCGCGATGGCAAACGCCATGACCAGGCGGTGATCGTCGTGAGCATCCACCTCGCCGCCGCGCAGCTGGCGTGTCGCGCGGATCTGAAATCCATCCGGCCGCTCCTCGATGTCGGCGCCCATGCGGCGGAGCCCGTCGGCCAGGGCTGAAATGCGATCGCTCTCCTTGACGCGTAGTTCTCCGGCCCCGGTCACCGACAACCCACCGCCGTGCGTGGCGAGCGCCGCCAGCGCCGGCAGCTCGTCGATGACGCCGGGTACTTCGTGCGGCGCGATGTGCGTGTCGAGCAGAGCGCGATGGCGTACCACGATCGTGCCCATCGGTTCGCCGGCGTCACCCGATGTGGTTTCCTCCACGTCTATGGACGCGCCGAGGCGTCGCAGGATGTCGAGCATGCCGGCACGCGTCGGATTGAGCCCGACGTGCTCGATGGTGACCTGGGACCCTGGCAACGCCGCCGCGGCGACCATCCAGAATGCGGCGGATGAAAGATCTCCTGGCACGACGAGCTCGCGCGCGTGAAGCCGCTGACCCCCGACGATAGACACGCCCCGACCGGCGGGCTCCACGTCTGCGCCAAACGCCCGCAGCGCGCGCTCCGTGTGGTCTCTAGTCGGAAGTGGCTCGTGGACGCGCGTGACGCCGTCGGCGTGCAGACCGGCCAGCAGCACGGCGCTCTTCACTTGAGCGCTCGGCACCTCGGGCTCGAAGTCGATGGCGGTCAGGTGCGAGGCGCCTTCGATCGTCAGCGGGGGACGGTCCTCAACCGAGGCAAACCGCGCGCCCATCCGTTCGAGCGGGCCGATGATGCGACGCATGGGACGCCGACGCAGGGAGTCGTCGCCTGTGATGGAGGCCCGGAACGGATGTGCGGCAAGGATGCCGGCCAGCATGCGTATGGTACTGCCGGAATTACCGGCGTCCAGCACGTCAGCCGGCGCGATCAAACCGCGGATGCCGAGTCCGGTAATCAGCATCTCTACGCCTGCGACCGAATCACGACCGGCTTCGTGCATCTGCACGCCGAGGCCACGAAGACACCGGAGCGTGGCAGCACAATCAGCGCCTGTGGAGTAGCCGTGGAGCGTCGAGGCCCCGTCGGCAATGGCCGCCAGCATCGCGTACCGGTGCGAGATCGACTTGTCACCGGGCGGGCGCACACGCCCGCGCACGCACTGGGCCGGCTGCACCATCACGGTCTCCGTCGACATGGAACGACTATAACAACTCCCGACTACCAACACATCAGCCCCGATCTGCCGTTGCACACTTCCTGCGTTACACGCCTAGCACGTTGCGAACTTTGCCGCGGCCCGTCCTATAATTAGTAATCCCAGTAGCCGATGACCAACGGCAGTTCGGTTCGCCTCGACGTCCGCAGCTCCCTTGACATGCTCGACCTTGTCCAGGCGGTCAGCGATCACATCGGCCGCTCTGCGGGGCTCGACGATGACGCGCTGCATTGGATCAAGGTCGCTGTCAGAGAGTCCGTTATCAACGCGATTACGCACGGCAACCAGAACGACACCGACAAGCGAGTACACATCGAGTTCACGCCCCTCGACGACGGCAGCCCTGGCGTTGCGATCCGCGTGCGGGATGAAGGGGTCGGATTCGACCCCGCCGACCTACCCGATTGCAGGGCGCCCGAGAATATCCTCAAGTCAGGCGGGCGAGGCATCTTCCTCATCCGTAGCTTCATGGACGACCTGGTGTTCCGGCGTGCGCCAGAGGGCGGAATGGAAATCGTGATGGTCAAACGCGCCCAGCCTCAGCAGGCCTAGCAACTAGTTGCCGGATCCCGTCTTTCTCGCCACAGCCATCGAGATCGTCACACGCGCTGGAGAGATTCAGCTCGAGCGACGCGAGTCCGGCTTCCGTGTCTCGAAGAAGGCCGAGAACGACCTCGTCACCGAGGTGGACTTCGAGTGCGAACGCATGTGCCGCGCGGTGATCGCGGAGCGTTTCCCGGACCACGACATCCTGGCGGAAGAGCTCGGTGCCCGATCGGCGGCGGCTCAGGGTTCGCGGTGGCGCTGGGTGTTCGATCCCCTCGACGGCACCACGAACTACGCCCATGGCCTGCCGATCTTCTGCTCGTCGCTCGGACTCGAGATCGACGGCCGAACGGACGTCGGCGCCGTCTACGATCCGACGCGGCGGGAGCTGTTTACGGCCGAGCGCGGCGGGGGCGCCTTCCTGAATGGAAAGCGGATGGTGGTCTCGAATACGCCGGCGCTGATCGATTCGCTGCTGGTCACCGGCTTCCCGTACGACGTGCATCGACACGCCGGCGATCTCGTCGAGATGTTCGGCGCCTTCCTCGGACGCGCGCGAGCGGTGCGCCGTCTGGGATCGGCCGCACTCGACCTGTGCTACGTGGCGGCCGGCCGTTTCGAGGGGTTCTGGGAGCAGCACCTCAAGCCGTGGGACGTCTGCGCCGGGGCATTGATCCTCGAGGAGGCGAGCGGCCGCATCACCGGCACGGACGGGGCACCTTTTGAAACCGCAGCCGCACATCTTGTCGCCTCGAACGGCCGGATTCACAATGAAATGCTGACCGTCATTCGGGAGTGCCGGGCCGTCCGCACTCATGGACGCACTGACGCGTGAACGAAGACGCGCCAGTCGCTGACCGCCGATGAAGTCCTTCGTCACCTGGATCTACGGCCTCGCATTGGCCATCGGCGGGCCTGGCCTCTTCGCCGTCACGTTTCTGGATTCCTCCTTCGTCTCGCTCCCGCAAATCAACGACATCCTCGTCGTATTGATGGTCACACAGCACAAGGCGTGGATGCCGTACTACGCGGCGATTGCCACGCTCGGGTCGGTTGCGGGCTGCTACGTCATCTATTACCTCGCACAAAAGGGCGGCGACGCGTTCCTGAAAAAACGGCTCCGCGCCGGTCACGCCGATCGCGCGCTGGCACTGTACAGGCGCCACGGTCTCCTGGCGTTGATGGTGCCTGCCCTGCTGCCGCCGCCGGCGCCGTTCAAGCTATTCGTGCTGATGGCGGGCGTCGCGGAGGTGCCCCCCGTGAAATTCGTGGCGGCGATCGCGGTGGCGCGCGGGGCGCGATACATCGTGCTCGGCCTGCTCTCCATTTTGTACGGTGACCTCGCCCTCGAACTCATGCGTACGCGCGGCCGCGATGTCGCCCTGGTGCTCGTCGGCTTCATTGTCATCAGCGCGGTCGGCTGGTGGTGGCTCGCACGTCGCCGAGCGTAACGCGTGCCTCGCGTCGCGCCACCGACCGATGGAATCGTTCCGGCGCTCCCGGATGGACGACGTAACCGTAGGGATACCTCCGGGTTAAACTCGTAGCGATGGCGTACCAGAGCCCCCTCGAAACCCGGATCGCCAAGAAGACCACCAGGGCCATCGTCGACTTCAACCTCATAGAGGACGGCGACCGCGTCATGGTCGGCCTGTCTGGCGGCAAGGACAGCTGGGCGCTGATGCAGACGCTCGACCAGTTGCGGCGGCGGGCCCCTATCGATTTCTCGCTGATCGCGGTCACCGTCGACTCCGGCTACGACGACTTCAAGCACGACGTCATTGCGAGCACCTGCCGCGAACGCGGCTGGGAGTACCGGATCGAACACACGTCGATCGGCCAGATCATGGACGATGTCCTCGAAGTCAACGCCACACCCTGTTCGCTGTGCGCGCGCTTGCGGCGAGGCGTCTTGTACCGAATCGCCAGCGAGGTTGGCGCGACCAAGATTGCGCTCGGCCACCACCTGGACGACTTCATCGAGACGCTCCTGCTGAACCTGTTTTTCTCGGGAGCGCTCAAGGCGATGCCGGCTCGGCTCGTCTCCGACAACGGCGAGCAGGTCGTGATTCGACCGCTCGTCTACGTGAGCGAGGAAGAGGCACGGCTCTACGCCAAGCAGTGCGGGCTGCCCATCATCGGCTGCTGCTGCCCGGCGTGCGGGGACCTGAGCCTGCAGCGACAACGCGTCAAGCGCCTCATTTTTGACCTGGAACGCGAGCATTCCGGCGTCAAGTACTCGATGCTGAAGGCGCTCGGCAACATCATGCCGAGACACCTGCTCGACCTGCGTCTGAATCCGAGCGGCGAGCTGCGCGACAGCGTAGCCTTGCAGCTCGAGGACGAGGGCGCCCCCCACACCCTGATTCACATCCGCCACTGACGTGCGAGCCGTCGTCCAGCACGTGACCGAGGCGCGCGTTCGCGTCGGCGACCGCGTGATGGGCGAGATCGGACACGGCCTCCTCGTCCTCGTCGGCATCGGACGCGACGATGGTCCGGACGACGTGCGGTACGTGGCCGGCAAGATCCGGGACGCGCGTCTCTTTGAGGGCGAGGACGGGAAACACATGGACCGATCGGTCGTCGACGCCGGCGGCGCCGTCCTGGTCGTGTCACAGTTCACGCTGTACGGCGACATGCGGAAGGGAAGACGGCCGTCGTTCGACGCGGCGGCCGGCCCCCAGGACGCCCGTTCGCTCTACGAGGATCTCGTGAGAGAATTGCGTGCAGTTCCACTGCCGGTGGCCACCGACGAGTTCCAGGCCGCGATGCGCGTCGAGCTCGTGAACGATGGACCTATCACCATCTTGATCGACAGCGCGCGACAGTTCTGAGTCCAACTATGCGTAACGCGTTTCCCCCCACGCACAACCGAATCGCCGAGACACCGAGGGTCGGTCGCTGTACCTCCGTGCTCCGGTTCGTCAGCTCCATGAGGAGTGCCGCCATTACGGTGGTCTGTTTGCTTCTGGCGTGGCCCGCGCTGGCGCAGCAACGCCCGCTCGTCACCGAGGATCCGGAAACCGTGGGCGCGGGCCAGGTCCTCGTAGAGGCGGGCATCGACTACGTCCGGGACGCGGTGTATCCCGTGTCGGGCCTGGAGGGGCACCTCCTGCGGGCTCCCGTTGTCGGCGTCAGCATAGGCATCAGCTCCATCGCCGAGCTTCAGTTCGACGGCGGAGTGTACAACCGGCTGTCGATCAACCGTCGCTTTTCGGCGCCGCTCGACGGGATGCTTGCGGTGGACGGCGACATGACGTCAAGCGTTGAAGATCTGGTCGTCGGCACGAAGGTGCGCTTGATGTCGGAAGGCTCCTCGCGCCCCGGCGCCGCCTTGCGACTGGCGACCCAACTCCCCAACGCGTCCAACGAGAGCGGGCTCGGGCTTGACACCACGAACTTCTTTGCCTCCCTCCTGGTGGCCAAGACTGTCGAGTCGGTTCGCCTCGTGACGAACGTCGGCCTCGGCATTCTCGGCGATCCGACGCGCGGCGATCGCCAGAATGATGTACTGACGTACGGCATCTCGTTCGCGCGGGCGATCAGCCAGTCTGGCGAAGTCGTCGGCGAGGTCAACGGGCGCGTCAACACACGATCGGGGACTCCGCCTCCCGGGACCGATTCACGCAGCACCCTGCGCTTCGGCAGCAGATATACCGTGAGCGCGGTCAGGGCCGATGCCGCGGTAATCATCGGCCTTACGACCCGCGATCCCGGTTTTGGGGTCGCCGCCGGCCTGACGTACGTCTTCAACGCCTTTCAGCTCCCGTGAGTCTGCATGTTGCCAAGGCTCACGCCTACGGCAACGATTTCCTACTGGTTGCGGGCGAGTCGATTCGGGTCGGCGCGATCCGCGACGACCCTACGGCGCTCGCGCGCGCGCTCTGCGACCGCCATTGCGGCGTTGGAGCGGATGGCCTGATCTTCTATGACGCGCGCACCCGAGGCGCGGCGATGCGGCTGTTCAACGCCGACGGGAGTCCATCCGAACTTTCGGGGAATGGGCTGCGTTGCCTTGCCGCGCTGCTGGCGCGAATGCAGAGGCTGGACCAGGGAGACGCGATCGTTGTCGACACGGGTGCGGGGCCGAAGACGCTGGAACTGCTCGGCCACGAGGGAAAGCGTTACACGTTTCGGGCGGCGCTCGGCCCACCGGAGGATGTGCGTCAGATCGCCGTTACCGTTGATGGCGAATCGGTAACCGCCTCGGTCCTGCGCCTCGGCAACCCGCAATGCGTCGTGCTCGGCCCGCTGCCGGATCGTGAACGGTTCAACCGGCTCGGCCCGGCGCTGGCCGCGCATGCGATGTTCCCGGCCGGTACGAACGTCGAGTTCGCGCAGGTCGAGGCGCCGGACCGCGTGCGTATCTTGATCTGGGAGCGCGGGGTCGGGCCAACGACATCCTCCGGAACCGGGGCATCCGCCTCTGCCGTTGCGGCGGCCACGCATGGCGGCGCCGCGCGAGCGATGGATATCGTCGCGCCGGGCGGGACCCAGCGTGTCGAGTGGCGTGACGACGGTGTCTATCTGACCGGATGGGCGGAAATCGTGTTCGAAGGGAACTGGCTGAGAGATCACTGACGGGCGCCCGCCCCGTCTGGCGTCGTTGCTCCTCCTTCACATCCTCCCGGTATTCCCGGTCGTCGCGCTCGTCACTCACCGACGTGGCCATGTGACTCCGCAAAACCCATGGGCCCACCGGTGATCCGTGCCGTTTCTGATGAACGGGTTTTTCTCCGCACATGACCACGCCGTCCGCGCACTACGAACCCCGGCGTGACGATTTCAATTTTCGTCGTCCTGGATCGCCACCTTCCGCGTGTGCCAGAGTTGCGGGTCACCCGTTCCTCAGACTCCCAAAACTGTAAGTGGGGTCCACAGCGAGGTCGGATCGAACCGTCGCGTGGTGTGATTCGCCCGATGGCGATGAAGATATGTGGCCACCGCTGAATGTTCTGGGTGTATAAGCAGGGTGGTCTGGAACGGCCAAAATGAAAATCCCGGTATAGGAACGTCCTTGCGCGCGATACCGGCGTCGGTGGTTGTCCGGCGCATCGCCTCGGTTCAATGCGTAACAGCCCGTGAGGTTCCGGGCTGAGGCAGAAGGGGTCAGCAATGCTTCGCGAGTCGCAATACCGCCGGGTGGCCATCATCCTGGCCGCTCTTGTGTTCGGGGCACTCCTGATGTCGGCCGGCCTCCCCGCACAAGAAGTCGCTCCAGAGGCGCGGATTCGGTCCCCTGTCGACGGCCTCGCCACTAATCAAGACACGCTCTCGGTGGAGGTGGCCTTCAGGGCCAGCGCCAACCCCAACGGTGAGGGCGAGCGCACCGGCAACGTATCGACCGTGGTGCTCAAGCTCGACGGCGTCGAGGTCAACAGCTACGACAACCCCCCGGCCATGAAGCGGGGCACGCACACGTTCGCGGTCGACGTTTCCTCCCACGCCGACGGCCCTATCGCCATCGAGGCGTGCGCCCATCAGGGCAGCGTGACGGCGGGACTCGTGATGTGCACGGACATCGTGACGGTGGTGGTCGACCGCACGCCGCCGGAGATCACCGCGACGGTCACGCCTGGGGCCACGTGCGACGTTTGGCACAACACGGAGGTGACCGTCACCTTCGAGGCGACGGACGTGGGCTCGGGCATCGCCAGCGTCACACCCGACGTCGTCCTCACCGAGGACGGTGCGGGCCAGGTGGTCGTCGGCACCGCCACCGACCGGGCCGGTAACATCGCCAGCACGTCGGTTACGGTCGATGTCGACCGCACGCTTGTCGTGAGCACCGCCGAAGAGGGCGGCTCGGGCGGCTTGCGCAGGGCGCTTTCTTGTGCCCAGCCGGGCGAGGTCATCCTTTTTGATTCAGTTATTTTCCCTCCCAACGACCCCACGACCATCACAGTGACGAGGGCGCTCCCGGTAGATTCAACCGGTCGTCGCAACGTCTCAACGATGAGGAGTTGCGATGGGAACACCGAAACGTCGACGGTCACATCGTGCGGGACGTGCTCCGATGCGGTCGCCGGGGCGCCCGACGGCGGGACGCCGTGAGCACCGGCGCCGATTTTGGGAATCAATCGCTTGTGGCTTGTCCAGCGAAGAGGCTGCGCTGGCTGCCGGCGTGTCTCAGCCGGTCGGTACTCGATGGTTCCGCGAAAGTGGAGGCATGCCGCCGATCAGCCTGGCCCCACTGTCGGGGCGTTATCTGTCGTTTGCCGAGCGCGAAGAAATTGCCATTTTGCACGCCCAGCACGTCGCCATTCGTGACATCGGTCGGCGAGTCAGCCGCTCCGCGTCGACCATCTCGCGCGAGCTACGTCGCAATGCGGCCACCCGCAATGGTGGGCTGGAGTATCGCGCGACGACCGCGCAGTGGCACGCCGACCTGAAGGCCAAAAGACCGAAGGTAGCGAAGCTGGCGCAGCACGACGAGCTGCGTCGCTACGTGCAAGACCGACTTGTGGGCATGGTGACGGCCACGGACGGGACGAAGGTGCGTGGTCCCGCTGTGCACTGGAATGGTCGCCGTCACGGTCGTCGGCAGGATCGACGCTGGGCGGCTTCATGGAGTCCCGAGCAAATCGCCAACAGACTGCACGTCGACTTCCCCGATGATGAATCGATGCGGATCTCCCACGAGGCCATCTACCAAGCGCTCTACGTGCAAGGACGAGGTGCGTTGCGACGCGAACTGGTGACGTGCTTGCGGACCGGACGGGCGCTACGGGTTCCTAGAGCACGTACACGCGGACGCGGCAAGCAGTTCGTCCGATCCGACATCATGATCAGTCAGCGCCCCGCCGAAGCCGACGATCGGGCGGTGCCAGGACACTGGGAGGGTGACCTGATTGTCGGGCTGGGTAGCTCCGCGATTGGGACCCTCGTGGACCGCACCACCCGTTTCACGATGCTGCTGCATCTCCCTCGCATGGATGATTATGGGCAGCCTCGGATCAAGAACGGTCCCGCACTGGCCGGGCACGGTGCCGAGGCCGTCCGAGACGCCATCGCGTCGGCGATCCTCACGCTACCGGAGCAGCTTCGCCGTTCACTGACGTGGGACCAAGGTGCCGAGATGGCTCAACACGTTCAGCTCCGCATCGTCACCGGTCTACCAATCTACTTCTGCGATCCGCATAGCCCCTGGCAACGCGGCACGAACGAGAACACCAACGGCCTGCTCCGCCAGTACTTTCCCAAAGGCACCGACCTGTCCAGGCACTCCCGCGATGACCTTGACGCTGTGGCTGCTGCTCTCAATGGTCGCCCCCGGAAGACCCTCGCCTGGCAGACCCCCGCGGAGGCGCTTAGGAATCAGCTATGCTCGGTCACACAACGCGGTGTTGCGACGATACCTTGAACCCAATCTGTACGCCAAGGTGCCAATGATGGTGCCTGGCGCCGTCAGCGAGATGGCCATCGTCGTGGAGTCGTCGCCTACCGCCCTGGGCTGTCGCAGCTTCGCCAGCCCGAAGTCGAGCAGCTTCGCCCCCGTCTTGGTCAGCATGATGTTGCCGGGCTTGAGGTCCCGATGGACGATCCCCTGGCGGTGGGCCTTGTCCAGCGCGTCGGCGATCTGAATGGCCGTCTGGAGTGCCTGGTCGAGCGGCAGCGCCCCTTTGGTCAACCGCTGGGCCAGCGTCTCGCCCTCCAGGTGCTCCATGACCAGGAAGTCGGTGGCACCCTCGCGGCCGACGTCGTACAGCGTGCAGATGTGCGGGTGGTTCAGGCTGGAGATCGTCTTGGCTTCGCGCTCGAACCGCTGCTTCAGCGCAGGATCGCTGGCGACATGCTCGGGGAGGACTTTGATGGCGACCGTGCGGTCCAGGCGGGTGTCGCGGGCTTTGTACACCTCGCCCATGCCCCCAGCCCCGAGGGCGGAGACGATCTCATACGGACCGAGACGAGTGCCGGGAGTGAGGGCCAAACGGTTGGAGTATAAGGGCTAGAGGAGCTGCGGGCGTGATAGGTCCTCAAAAACGGGCTAGTGTTTAGGAATCCTGGTTCTGGCTCCTCGGCTGGACCCCAAGCGGCCGGCGAACCGGCCCCCCGTTCCGTAAATAACTGTTTCTGAGACAGCGCAAGGCAAAGGGCGAACGCTGCGTTTTTCCGACCCAGACCTTCAAATAGGCAAGGCCGCAAGGGTTTCTGGCACACCTCGACATCGATGGCCGGCTACAAGGACACGCGGGCAGCCCTCAGGAGCGACTGCTGTGATGCGTGGTGGGAAGTGGGCCTGGCCTGGCGAAAGCTGGGAAGCGGGGGCGGGTGGCGCCGGGCGGGGCCGCCCCGCCCGCGCCGCAGGCGCCTCTCTCGTGACGGGTGCTGTTGGCGTCGAGCACGGGTGGGGCTGCCCGGCGACAGGACCCGGGCTTGCGGAAACCAGTTCTTCAATAGTCAAAAGAGAACGTCGACTTGACGATCAAGGCTCTATTGTCGAGGCCCGCCTCGTCTCCATATGCCCTTGTCTCCGTATACACAACAAAGACGTCGTCTCCGGGCCGGTAGATATAGTTCAGTCGAAAATTGAAGGTGTACTCTTCTCCTTGGCTGTCAAGCAGCAAGGTAGTTCGTGTCAACCACCGCTGGTTGAAGGAGTAATTCACGTCTCCATTGAACTCGTGTGTAGTGAATGTGGAGCCAGGCAGGGAGATTCTGTTCCAGTCGTAACCGGGTTCGAAAGACAGGTTTTGCGACGGCGTAAACCGCGGCGAGATGCCAAAGCGGGTGCGGTGGCCGTTGAAGAAGCCGCCACTCTGGAACTGCAGATTGCCGGAAATCATGCGCCCTCGGAACGCCCGATACATCATTGAATACTGGTTGAACGTGTAATCGCCGGCAGGAACCGTGCCTCCGCCCCCTCGAACACGGAACGGCTCGAATAGCCTCTCAAACTCTCTACTGACTCCGACATCGAAGGCGTCCCCACTTTCGAAGTCCGTGGACAAGCCGAATTCGGCACTCCTGGTTTCGAGATCTCCCTCCTGGTTGGTCAGACGAGCAAATTCGGCTTCCAGTCCAAATTGACGTATCCACGTAATATCCGGCCGTGGCTGGTACCCAAACCCCGCCTGGTTTTCCTTCTGATTATTTCTCCCTACGAAACCGATCCCCGGGTTGAAGTTGTCCTCGCGCGGGACATCGGTGTGTTCCAGAAGGAATTCGAATCGGTCGGTCCCCCACTCGATTGTTCCTTGTCCCGCCCACTCGGCCTCCTCTGCGGGAGCCGGATCCGTCCTGGCCAGGAACCCTCGCAGATTCAGGTTCTGGAAGAACGTAAAATTGGCGTCCACCCCTGCTGCTTTGTTGTCGCCTCCCTCCGCGCCAGCCGTGTTACTCGTGAACATCGTGCCGACGTAGGATCGCCCGAGGAGATTGGCCTTCAAACGGACAACGGAAAAATTTTGTCCCGGGGTCACTTCGTCGCCGTCCGAGCGCCGGGTCTGCATGTTCAGTACTCCGATTTCCAGAGGCCCCTGCTGCCCCGTGAGCTTCAGCCCGCCCCAGATAGGAACCTCCTCCCGGTCGTCGGAAAGCCCGATGCGGCGGCTGTGAAACAACAAGAGATCGGGCCGGCCGAAACCTCCGGACCCGAACTGGAAGATACCCGCCCCCTCTTGAAAGAATTCGCGCCGTTCGGCAAAGAACCGGCTAAAGCGGGTCAGGTTGACCTGCGCCTCATCGACATCCGCCTGCCCGAAATCGGGATTGACGGTCATATCCAGCACGAGCTGAGGCGTGATCATGAACTTGGCGTCTTCGATTCCGATGTCGGTCAGGTGATCCGTCTCGGTCAGTCCCCTGCGGACCACTTGACTTCCACCCGAGGTGAAGAACGGCTTGACGCGAAAAGTAAATCCCTGAATCTCCGACAGCCCCTCCAGATGGCCAGCCTGCGAAAGCTCATCGAAACTGAGGTCCCGGCTGTACGCGGTCCAGTAGACATCTTCGTTCTTCCGCTTGATCTCCCGGTGAAAATTTACTCCCCACGTCACGTCTTCACCGGCCTCGAATCGCACCGACTTGAACGGAATCGCGATCTCTGCGACCCACCCTTCATCGGTAATCTGGGTGATCGCCTCCCACTGTTCATCCCAGTTTCTGTTTGTGTTCTGTCCTTCATTCGTGATGGTGGCATCGTGCAGCGTTCCGAGCGGATTGATCCGAAACAGATACCCGTTCCGGTGGTCGTGGAATGTATCGAGAATGACCTCAAAGATATCGTCGTTGTCGAATTCATCGTCTCTACGAAGCTCGGTCGCCCGGATGCCGCTCGGGTCCGAGTCGTGCGCGACAACCCCGATATAGAGCTGCCGCGTGTCGAACAGGATTCTCACCTCGGTCGCCTCCGAGGCAGGAGCGCCTTCTTGGGGTTCCTTTTGGAAGAAGTCGGTGACAGGCTCCGCCGAGGCCCAGTCTGCTTCGCTCAGCTCCCCGTCGATGATGATCGGTTCCGACGCGCGAACCGCCTGGACCTCGAACGTGCCGTTTCCCTGAGCCAGTAAGGGGATCGGGAGCATCACGAGGATCGCAGCACTCGCCGCCAGCAACGTGATTGCCACATCACGATCGAGCTTCGTGTCGGTGGCGCGGTACACCTCGCCCGTCCCGCCCGTGCCGATCTGGGCCGCGACCTCATGCAGTCCGAGACGGGTACCGGGGGCGAGCGCCATGATCCTCCTGGGGAGAGAAATAGATGACCTGCTGCCAATACGACCCGCCGGCAGGGGTCGTTTACTCTTGTAGCTGCAAGTACATACGACCGGGAACCGGCTAGATTATGAGGAGCACTGAGGACGGAAACCGAGGACCCAGCGGTTAACCGTTTAGGCCGGGAAGAATAGTCGGTCCAGCGCCCTTCTAAGAACCTGCCACTCGTCCAGGTTCTCTTCGCCAACCCTCAGTCGGCATTTCGCTTCATTTGTCAGGGTAAGGGTGCCGGCGAAGTTCACGCCAGGACCGCCGAGCGATTCTGTGGCTTCAACATGGACGGTTTCTCCAGCCAGCCTGAACCGAACCTCTATCTCGGCATGACCTTCTCGAGACACCGAGAACTCGTCCGGATGGCTGTTACACGCGAACCTCAAACCATCTTTGCCCCCATCCAAATTGTTCCGAGTCCTCGTGTTGCGTTCGGCCCCTATACGCAAACGTTCAAAATACCTCACCGGCTTGCACTCGTAACATGCCGTCACCCAGTCGAAGCCTCTGGGCTTTTCCTCTCCATCCATTTCACACCCCGCTCTGGTCAGGCCCCATGCCGCCTTTGCCGATCTGGGCGGTGATCTCATACGGGCCGAGGCGGGTGCCGGGAGTCAGCGCCATCAGTGTCGCGCCTGATTATAGAGGCGGTTTCAGCACCTCGTCGCGGGTGGCCGCGGACGGGGCCGCCCCGCTCGCGCCGCAGGCTCCTCTCACGTGAGGGCGCTTGTGGAGCTGTGCACGAGTGGGGCTGTCCGCGGTCAGGACCCGCCTGGAGGTGAGGAAACCGAGGACTCGGGTTTACTGCACTGTGCTTTGAATCGGAATCTTCAGTTCGAGCCGTTCTCCGGAGCGGATGACCGTGGCCGTCGCGGCGCTGCCGATGGGCGCATCCTGAATCTGGCGTGACAGCTGGCCGCCGTCGACGACGTCGGTGCCGTTGAAGGCGACGATCACGTCGCCAGGACGCAGCCCGGCAGCGTATGCGGAGGCGTCGCGGCGCATCGCCTGGATGAGGACGCCCCTCGCGTCGGGCACGCCGAGTTGGTCGGCGGCACGCGTCGAGAGCGGGGCGATCTCGACGTACCCGATCGACCCACGGCGGACCTCGCCGTACTGGTTCAGGTCATCCACGATACGACGCGCCAGGTTGCTGGGCACGGCGAACCCGACGCCCTGGTAGCCGCCGCTCTGGCTGAAAATCGCCGTATTGATGCCCACGAGTTCGCCGCGCGTGTTAATCAGCGCGCCCCCGGAGTTGCCGGGGTTAATCGCGGCGTCGGTCTGAATGAAGTCCTCGTACGCCGAGATGCCGACGTTGGTCCGCCCCAGCGCGGATACGATGCCGAGGGTCACGGTTTGATCGAGCTGGAACGGGTTGCCGATCGCGAGCACCCACTCGGCCACCTTGAGCTGGTCCGAATCACCCCACGGAATAGTAGGGAGCCTGCCGGCGTCGATCTTCAGTAACGCCAGATCGGTGGCCGGATCCACGCCGACGATCCGTGCTTCCACCTCCCGATTGTCGCCCAGCGTGACCGACACGGCGGGGAGCTGACTCAGCGAGAGGCGGCCCGACTCGCCGGCGACGACGTGGTTGTTCGTCAAGACGAGGCCGTCCGCGCTTACGATTACGCCGGAGCCCAGGCTGCGCTCGACACGACGCCGTGACCCGAAGACATCGTCGCGATTGCCGTAGAAGAACTGGAAGAACGGATCGTTGGCGAAGGGGGAGTTCTGGCGCCGGACGACCTGCTGTGACGAAATGTTGGCGACGGCCGGGACGGTTTGCTCGGCCACGCGCGAGAAATCCGGGAGCGTCGCCACGCCTGGAACAGCCGGCGCCGCCACGGGCAGCGGGGCGTCCGAGGCGGTGTCTTGGGGGACGGCGTCTTGAGTGGCGGTGCTCTGCGTAGCTGTGTCCGGCGTGGCCGTCCTCTGCGCAGCGTTGCCTTGAGGGCCGTCGTTGGCGTCAGGCGTACGGCCGGTGATGACGAGGCCGGCGGCGAACCCGCAGCCCAAGAGCACGAGCGAGAGGAGTAATCGCGGAGCGGTCACGGTACTGGCTCGAATGGATCGATGCTAGCACACCGTACGCTGTGCTAGCATCGCATGGATCACCACCACAATATGGCTTCGATACAAGCAACGCGGCTCAGGAAAGGCATGCTCATCAAGGTGGGCCAGGATCTGTTGCGGGTGCTCGAGTTGCAGCACGTCACACCCGGCAACCTTCGCGGCTTCGTGCGCGTGAAGTTGCGCAACATCCGCAACGGCGGCGTGTCGGACCAGAAGCTGCGCTCGGAGGACACACTCGACCGGGCCACGCTCGAGGAGCATGAGATGCAGTACCTGTACAAGGACGGCGATGCCTATTGCTTCATGGACACCACCTCCTACGAGCAGGTCCACATCTCGAGCGAGATGCTGGGCGATTCGGTCAGTTACATCAAACCGGAGATGACGATCCAGGTCGAGTTCTACGGCAGCGAAGCGGTGGGCATCGAGCTGCCGCCGGCCGTCGACCTGAAGGTCCTCGACACCGCGCCCGGCATCAAGGGCGCCACGGCCAGTGCGCAGGTCAAGCCCGCCACGCTGGAAACGGGGATCGTCGTCCAGGTACCGCCGTTCGTGAACCCCGGCGACATGGTGCGAATTAACACGGACACCGGCGAGTACCTCTCACGCGCCTAGCGAAGTCCAGCCCAAAGCCCAGAACCGGTTTCATAACCTCCAGGCGGGTCCTGACCGCGGACAGCCCCGTTCGTGCTCGGCGCCAAAAGCACCTGTCACGGGCGGGGCGCCTGCGGCGCGGACGGGGCGGCCCCGTCCGCGGCCACCCGGAGCGAGGTTACGAAACCGGTCAAGAGTCTGGACTTAACGGGTCACGAATCGACCGTCCGGCGCGGATTTGAGATTTCACTATACTTTGGTCCCATGAGGCCGGAGTCCTTGCTCTCGCAGCTGCTCTTCCTTTTCGGGATCGGTTTTCTTGCGGCCAATATCAAGGTCATCGCGGACCTGCTGCGGTTCCGCCTCCGCAGGGCCTCGGCGCTCCTCGTCTGGCAGAACCCGAAGCCTCGCTACTATGGATTCGCACTCGCGCTCGGCGTCGTCCTCGGGCTGCTCGTCGCGTTCAGGTTGTTCATCCAAGGACGCCCTCCCACGCAGCTCTTCGGCGAGGCGATGATGTTCGTCTACTACGGTTATGCCTTCCCGCTGAGCACCAGAATCGCCCGTGGTTTTTATCGTGACGGTGTCTGGTCGGACGGCGGGTTCATGCCGTGGGGACGGATCGCCGCCGTCTCCTGGAGGGACGGACCGGTAGTGACGCTCGTCCTGATTTCGCGCGTCCGGCCCGTCGCCAAGCGCCTCGAGGTCCCCGGGCATCTCTACGGCGAGGCCCGCCGCCTGCTCCAAGACAAGGTCAAGGCGCAGGACATCCACATCGGGGGATCCGGCCTGGATCTCGGAAGCCGCGACGAACGGGAAACCGTATAGACCCGTTGCATCAAGGTGCGGAGCGTTCCAGACGTTCAGGAAGTGCCATGGGTGCAATAGGTTACGGTAGTGAACTCCTGAACATCGGCGCATCGCCGATAATGGGTGCATGCCGCCGCGCCCAACCTGGAAGGGGTTTCTGAAGGTCAGCCTCGTCAATATCCCGGTCAAGGTGTTTCCCGCCACCGAGTCGGCCGCCACCCTGTCTTTCAACCAGCTGCACGCCGAGTGTCAGACCCGCATCCAGCAGAAGCGGCGGTGCGCCCACTGTGAGCGGGAGGTCACGAGCGGCGAGTTGGCCAAAGGCTACGAGTTCGAGAAGGGCCGCTATGTCATCGTCAGCGAGGAGGACATTCAGAAGGTCCGCGTCGAGTCGACCCGGGTGATCAACCTCGTGCAGTTCGCCAACGCCAGCGACATCGATCCGATCTACGTGGACCGCGCGTACTACCTGGCCCCGGACGGTCCGATGGCCGCCGACGCGTTCGCCGTGATGCGCGAGGGCATGGCGGGAAAGGCCGGCATCGGCAAGGTGGCGCTCTACGGCCGCGAGTACCTCGTGGCGGTACGACCCCAGAAGCAGGGGCTCGTCATGTACACGCTGCACCACGACGCCGAGATTCGTGACATCGATCAGATCGAGGAGCTGTCGTCCTTGCCGTCGACGGTCAAACCGGATGAGATGAAACTCGCGAAGCAGGTGGTCGCCACCTTCGATGCCGAGCTGAATCTCAAAGACTACAAGGACGAGTACAGGGATGGACTGCGGCGGATCATCGACGCGAAAATCGCCGGCGAGGAGATCGTGGTGCCCGAGATGCAGGACCCGCCGAAGGTCGTCGATCTCATGGAGGCGCTGCGGCGCAGTCTCGACTCGGTCAGCACGACGAAGAAGAAGCCGGCAAAGGTGACGCTGGCTGCGTCGACGCGGTCAAAGACGAAAAGTCAAAAGCCACGCGCTGTCAGGAAGGCAGCCGCGGGCTGATCGCTACGTTCTGGCCGCTGCGCTCCGGAGCCTCCGGCGCTCCGCGAGGATCAAGCTGTATTCGGTCGCCCGCTTCCAGACGCGGGTGGACATCCCGGTGAGCTGGACCGCCTTGAGGCCGTAATAGAGAAAGGCGGCGCCGAGCGCGCTCAGGACCGCGTACCGAAGGATGCTCACGCCGCCCTCGCCCAGTTGTGCCGTGAACAACCCCAACACCTGATAGGTCACCACACCGGCGGCCGCCAGAATCGGCGCCGTCACCGTTCGCACGGCCCACGAGGCAACGCGCGACTGCTTCTCCATGAGTTCGCCGATTGTCCGTAGCCGCCCGATGTCGGCCTCGATCGCATCCATGTCCGTGCCGAGCAGGACCTCACGCAGCGACACATGCGCGCGGCACGCCTCCGCGACGCGGCGATCGCCGCGCCAGCGCGACGCACGCTGGACGTCGACGCGATAGGCGGGGAGGTCGGCGGCCAGAAACGCGGTCAGTCGGCCGCGCGACTGCTCCGAGGCCTCGCCCCATGTCGATACGGTGTCGATCTCAATTCGCAGATCGTCCGGAATGAACACGACTTCGTGAAGATCGCCTGATGCCGCCTCCTGCACGTACACCGCCGCGTGCGGTGCGACGGTCTGGTGCAGCATGGCCTCGTGATCGAGACATGGAATGAGAGGCAGCGTCGAAGCCGGATCGAGCTTCAGGCGGTAGAGCTTTACCGAGAGCGCCGGGCCAAACGAGCGAAGTGCCTCGAGCGCACGCCGATACGCTGTCGGGTCGCTACTGGCCATCGTGCTCGAGCGGAGGCCGGTGGATCCCCACGTTACGGGAGAAACTCCCAGAGGCCGATCCCGAACGCCGTCGGGTCACGAAGCCAGTCTGGTGGTGTGAGCCAGACGAACGCCAGAATCGCGATGACCCACAGGTCGTAGGGCAGGGTGGTCCGTTCGTCCTGCCAGAAGAACGCCCGCCAGAACACTCTTGTGACGATATTCGAGCCTGTCGGAAGAGGGCGGTTGTTGAGCGCCAGGTACGTATAGTGGATGCGGTTGACGACCGTGACGATGGACAGGATCAGAATCACCCACAGGACCGCCGCCATGCGGTCCGTAAAGGCGCCAATCATCAGCAGGACGATCCGCTCGGGGCGCTCCATGAAGCCGACTTTGCACTTGTCGATCAGCGACTCGGCCCTGGCACGCGTGTAACTGGTCATGATCGAGAACATCATGGCCAGCGACGCTACCATCACGTAGTCGGTCCGCCGGAGGTCCGCGTAGAGATAAATCAGTCCAAGCAGCAGCGCGATGTCGGAGAAGCGGTCGAGCGTCGAGTCCCAGAAGGCGCCGAATCGGGATCCCGTGTTCGTGAGAACGGCGACCTTGCCGTCGATGAAGTCGAAGATGTTGGCGACGATCATGATGACGCCGGCGAGGACGAACCTGTCGAGGCCGAGCGCGCAGGCGGCGGCGACGTTGATCAGCACCCCAATGAGCGTCAGCGTGTTGGGATGAATCCGCAGTGCGACGCTGAGGGCGATGATGGCCCGCAGCGGGAACATGCATACCGTCCCCACCAGTCCGGTAAACGTCATCTCTTCATATAATTAGGGAATCTTCTGCCAGGATTAGACTCGACATAGTAGCGCATGGCCATTCAGGACCTCAAGGCGCAGATCGCGCGGTTGCCGGAGCAGCCCGGCGTCTATCTGTGGCGCAACCAAGCCGGCGACACGATCTACGTCGGCAAGGCCCGCGCGTTGAGAGATCGTGTGCGCAGCTACCTTGGCGCCGCCGGCCTCAGTCCGCGTCACGACGCGCTCCTCGAGGAGATTGCCTCGGTCGAGGTCATCGTCACCGATTCGGTGATGGAAGCGCTCGCGCTCGAAAACAACCTGATCAAGCAGCGAACGCCCAAGTACAACATCCTGCTCCGGGACGACAAGAACTATCCGTACCTCCAGCTCACGACGAGCGAAGCGTTCCCCCGCGTGCTCGTGGCGCGGCGCGTCGAGCAGGGAGGTGACTTCTACGCGGGGCCCTTCCTGCCGGCAAAGCTGGCGCGCCGGACGATGGGACTGGCGCACCGGTTGTTCGGGATCAGGTCGTGCAACGAGGTGATTACCGGCGAGCGGGGAAGACCGTGTCTCGAGTACGACATCAAGCGCTGCATCGCGCCGTGCGTCGCCGAGATCTGCAGCGAGGAGCGCTACGGCGTGGCCGTGGCCGACACGAAGCTCCTACTCGAAGGCCGCGACGACGAGTTGCTGGTGACCTTGCGCGACCGCATGACGGGTGCGGCTGACTCGGAGCGGTACGAGGAAGCGGCGCAGATGCGCGACGCGCTGCGCACGGTACAGGCGTTGCGGGACCGGCGGCAAAAAGTGGCGACGCCCGGGCTCGAGAACCGTGACGTCTTTGGCCTCAAGGTCGGGCCGAGCGGCAGCGCGATCCAGGTGTTCGCCATGCGCGGCGGCCGCGTCGTCGAACGCGTCGAGTTGACGACGGAGCCTGGCGGCCTGGCGCAAGAGGACGCCGACGTCCTGCAGGCGGCGCTGCAGCAGTTCTACGAGACACGGGTGCCGCCCTCGGAGATCAATCTGTCCCTTGAGATCGAGGACACGGAGGCGATCGAAGCCTGGCTCTCGGAGCGCGCGGAGCGTCGGGTGCGGATCGCCGTCCCGCGCCGGGGCGACAAGCGCGCGCTCGTGGATCTGGCCACGCGCAACGCGGAGCTGTCGTACCGGACGCGGTTCAATGAGATCACGGCCGCGAATTTCGACGCGCTCGAGACCCTCCGCGCGTCCATCGGCCTGCCGGTCGTCCCGCGCCGTATCGAGTGTGTCGATATCTCCACCCTCCAGGGGAGCGAGACGGTCGCGTCGATGGTCGTCTGCGAAGACGGTCGGATGAAAAGGCGAGAGTATCGGAAATACCGGCTCAAAGGGCTCTCGGCCTCCGGCTCGGCGACCGGCGCCTCGAAGCCAAGAGCCCAGCCAGACGATTTCGCCGCCATGCGGGAGGTCGTGCAGCGGCGCTACCGGAAGGTGATCGAGGACGGCGGACCGTTCCCGGACCTGATCCTGGTTGATGGCGGCAGAGGTCAACTCACAGCGGCCTACGACGCGCTGGAGTCGACCGGTCTCGGCAACCTCGTGGCCGTCGGTATCGCGAAGCGGGAAGAGCTGTTGTACACACGCGACCGGCAAGAGCCGATCGCGCTGCCGGAGAACGATCCGGCGCTACTGCTCCTGCAGCGTATTCGCGACGAAGCGCACCGGTTCGCGGTGACGTTTCATCGCCGGGCGCGGTCGATGCGCGATCTTCGGTCAGATCTCGATGACGTGTCCGGTATCGGGCCGCGGCGGCGTCGCGCGCTGCTGACGGCGTTCGGGAGCCTCGCGGGCGTCCGGCGAGCGACGCGCGAGGAACTCGGTGCGGTCGTCGACGCGAAGACAGCGTCGGCCGTGCTCGACCACTTCAGCCGGCAGTAGCCGGCCGTCGGCCTGTCGCAAGGAGCGCCGTTCCTGGCCGTTTCGATTTCGAGATTGATTCTGAGAACGCGTATCGAAATACGGGTCGCACCGACCCCGCGCTGCTACCGAGCGGCGGCGTGCATGGCCATCACAGGCACCTGCAAATCGAGGACGCTCGTCGTTGGCGATTCTTCAGTGCCGGTGTATTCGATGTCAACCATCGTCGTGGCACCAACCTGCACGCGCACGGTCTGCGTCAGCTCGCCGTAGCGCTCGTGCCAGGTCCGGATGGTGTAGGTGCCCACGGGCACTCCGGCGATTTCGAACGCGCCGTCGGCGCTGCTGACGGAGAAGTACGGATGGCTGACGACGCCGATATAGGCGGTCATCCAGCTGTGGACGTCGCACATCAGCCGTAACATCGTTTCTTCACGCATCATCGGGAAGGTCCGTACCATCCCGGCCCTCGGCTCACTCACGTTGAAGCCGTTGTCTGTGGCGGAGACCCCATGCACGTTGTGCATGAGCGCGTCGCTGTTTCGCACCGCCAGCGCCTGACCGACGCGTACGCCGACCACACGAGGCCCGTAGATGCACCCTTGTTGGTCGATCGTGACCGGAGCGGTCGGCACAGGGGAATCCGGGAAGGATCCGTCCAGCTGGACGAACACATTGGCGAGACCGCCGTCGGCGGTCGTTAGGACGGCTCCCTGGACCACCCGCGTGCCCCTGTTGATCCTGGAACACAGCGGATCCGCCCCCATCCGGATGACCGGGTTGCCTGGTAGCCGACCAGCCAGATGAATCCAGCCTTGTATCGTACCGCCGTCCGTCGCCGCAAGCTGCGGCCTCGCGGCGGGCTCGCCGCTCTGTTCGGGCGTGGCCGGGGCGGCCTGCTCCTCCGCTTCGGACGCCGGCGCGGCGGCTGGTTCGGCCTCTTCGGTGGTCTCAGGCGCGCCACCGCAACCGGCAGCCGTAACGGCAAATGCAAGTAAAGCGCCGGCGCATGCGAGCATCCGATACTTCCTCATCATGACCTCCCGCATGATGACCGGCGGCTACGGTTCTACGGTCTGCTCTTCCGGGTACCAGTACGTCAGGTGACAGTTCTCGCACGCGATATCGATCTCGGAGCCCGATTCCATCAATGCGGTGCCGTCCTTCGCGTCGATCGCCGCGAAGGCGAGTCCAACCGCGTCATAGAGCGCGTGCACCTGCTCGGTCCAGGCCCCGAAGTCCTCCTCGATCAGAGCCTGAATCTGTTCCGGCTCCAGCTCCGTGGCCGGGTCGGCCGATGTTTCGCCCGGGTATGCCACCGGGCGGCCTTCGATCAGTATGAGATTCGTCGACTCCCTCAACGCAATCGCGCCGTGCCGGACCTCGTCCCACTCATCGTCCGTTTCCGGCGCCCTCAACTCGGTGCCGGACACACTGATGATCTCGGCGGTTGCATTCCAGATGACATATGCCGACGGCTCCACCATGGCGTGCATGACGTCCCGGATACTGGCCGTCGGTCTGAACGACGACGCTGGGGGGGGCTCCGGTGCTGAACAAGAGGCCACGACCAACAGGGAGCCACTCAGGATAAGAAGCCACGTAAACGGTCGCATCACGGTTGTCTCCTTACGTGAAAGTGCGCCCTTCATGTCAACCGCGGGCGCTGTCGAGATTGGACGAGGGTACCGCAAAATCCCTGGCGGCGAAATGTGAAAAATTTCTGAAGTGTTTGTCAGAGAGAGCCGTCAGGAGCGCTGTTGTGTTTCTCCTTTGGCAGCCTCCGACGGTCAGCCTCGGACAGTAAGAGCCTGTAAGGAAATAACTGCTTGTACTGTTGATCGGCGAGTAGTACGCTGCGCCCGTGGAGGTGGCCACCCTGCGGGCAAAGCATGCAGCGCTGGCGCCCGTGCTCACGGAGCGATCGCGCCGGGTGTGGGCGGCGACTGAGGCCGAGGCGATCGGTTATGGCGGCACGGCGCTGGTCGCCCGAGCCACGGGTATCGCGACATCGACCATCCAGCGCGGTTTGCGTGAATTGACGGCGGACGAGCCGCTCGCGGGCGGCCGGACGCGAAGGGCGGGCGGCGGCCGCAAGCGCGCGATCGATCTCGACGCGACGCTGCTGCGCGATTTGGATGCGTTGGTTGAGCCGACCGCCCCCGGCGATCCCGACTCGCCGCTGCGGTGGACGTGCCAGAGCGCACGGACGTTGGCGGTGGCGCTCGACGGTCTGGGCCACCGCGTCAGCCACACGGTGGTCGCCGAGTTGTTGCACGGACTGGGCTACAGCCTGCAGGGCAACGCCAAGACTCGTGAGGGCCGCCAGCATGTCGATCGGGACGCGCAGTTTCGGTACATCGCCCGGCGCGTGCGACGCGCGCAACGGCAACAGCAGCCGACGATTTCGGTGGACACCAAGAAGAAGGAGCTGGTCGGCGCGTTCAAGAACGCGGGCCGCACCTGGCGCCCGGCGAAGACGCCGCAGCGGGTACAGGTCCACGACTTCGTGATCCCGGCCACCGCCACCACGGGCGGGAAGGCCATTCCGTATGGCATCTACGATCTGCATCGCAACGAAGGCTGGGTGCGTGTCGGGATCGATCACGACACCGCGAGCTTCGCGGTACGGTCGATCCAGCGTTGGTGGCAGCACATGGGTCGCCCGGCGTATCGACAAGCCCAGTCGCTGTTGATCACGGCGGATGCAGGCGGGAGCAACGGGGCGCGCCTCCGGTTGTGGAAGTGGGAACTGCCGCGTCTGGCCAATCGGACGGGCTTGGTGATCACGGTCTGTCACTTTCCGCCGGGTACGAGCAAGTGGAACAAGATCGAGCATCGGGTGTTCTCGCACATCGCGATGAATTGGCGCGGCACCCCACTCGTCGACTTGGCCACGATCGTGAGCCTCATTGGCTCGACGCACAGTCGGTCCGGACTCCGCGTTCGGTCGGAACTCGACCGCGGCCCATACCCGGGTGGCATCACCGTCACCGATGCGCAGCTGGCGACGGTACGCCTCGAGCGGCATCGCTTTCACGGCGACTGGAACTACACGATCCATCCCGCTGCTCCGAGAACACAAAAGTCAGTAATTGTCTGACAAGCCCTTAGCGTCGGACAGTTAGCACAGCGCATGTCGCGGCGCGCACGACCTGCTGCGTGGTGGATCCGAACAGCGTGAGCCCCATGCCACCGCGCCCCTGGGCACCCATGACGATGAGGTCGGCCTCCTGCGCCTCGGCGGTCTCGAGGATCCCGCGATAGGCCCTGCCGGTCACGACGGCATCCTCCATGGCGGCCTTAGTCTTAGTCTGGGGCTGCTCGGCGATCAGCGCCTGGAGCCGCGCGTGAGCATCTTCAACCAGATGCTGGCGATAGTCCTGGACATTGAAGTCCGCATGCGCACGAGCCTCGTCGGCCAGCCACTCGATCGCGTGCAGCACGGTGACGGATCCACCGGCCTGTCGCGCGAGGTCCAATGCAAACCCGAACGCCTGTAACGCCGACGGCGAGAAGTCCACCGGGCAGACGATCTGCTTGAACGTCACCTCCACCGGCGCCTTCGCGGGTGCGTGCGGTGGCACTGTCAGGATCGGGCACGGAGCCCTTCGCAGCACCTTCTCGGTGACCGAGCCAAGAAGGAACCGATCGAACCCGCTGCGGCCGTGCGTGCCCATGACCAGCAGATCGGCCGGCATCGCCACGGCCCGATCCACGATCGTCGGCACTGTGCTCCCGGCCTCGGCGGCGAGCGTCACGTCGAGCGTCGTGGTTTGCGCCGCGCCCAGCGCCGCGCGCAACTCGTCCAGTACCTGCTCGCGCGGCATGGGACGCACGATGTGGACCGGATCCCCGAGGGAGCTCGACCGGACCTGCATCGGATCGAATGTCGGCACGACGTGCAACACCGTGAGCCTGGCCTTGTACCAGCGGGCAAAAGCCGCCGCGTAGGCGAGGGGGCGAACCGACGCGTCACTCAGATCGATCGGACAGAGAATGTTCCTGAACTCGACCACGTACCGTCTCCTTCGTTCCTCGGGCCTCGGGCGGGTACCGCCCTTGCGTGAATGATATGTACCACGTCAGGAGAGTTCATGCCTGCACGCTTCCGGAACGCCGGCCCTCGGCGCAGTTACGGGACACTACCGAAAGCTACAACGAATTGCGAGCCTGCGTATCGCGCCATGCTAAGTGTTACCGGGCGTCCTATCGTCGCGCCACAACTCGGGTTACCCATCAGGGAGGATGGCGATGGGGAGAATCCGAGTGGGACCACAAGCAATTCGCGAGTATCTGGGACGGATGCGGGAACGCTACGCGCACGCGGCGCGGCCGACGAAGGGCCAGCTGTTGGATGAGGTGTGTGAGGTGACGGGCTATCACCGCAAGGCGGTGATTCGGTCGCTGCGTCGGCCGGAGCGACCGCGGCGACGACGCCGCGGGGGCCCGCCGGTCCGCTATGGACCGGTGGTCGTGGGCACGTTGCGGCGAATCTGGGAGGCCGCCGGATACCCGTGGTCTCTGCGGCTGCAGGCCTTGCTGCCCACGTGGCTGCCGTGGGCATGTCGGCGGTGGCGGATCCCCCGCGAGGTTGTCGAGAAGCTCCGGTCGATGAGCCCGCGGCAGATGGATCGGTGCCTGCGGGCCTTCAAGAGCGAGCTGCGGACGCGGCAGTACGGCCGGACGAAGCCTGGGACGCTCCTCAAGCATCAGATTCCGCTGAAGACGGACCGCTGGGACGTGCAGGAGCCGGGCTTTACCGAGATCGATCTCGTGGCGCATTCGGGCGATCGCGCTGCCGGCGACTTCATTTATTCACTGAATGTGACCGATATCCTCACGACCTGGGTGGAAACGCGGGCGGTGATGGGCAAGAGTCAGCACCACGTCCAGGAAGGCTTGGAGTACTTGCGCCAAGCCATGCCCTTTCGGTTGCGCGGGATCGATTCGGACAACGGCTCCGAGTTCATCAATCACCATCTCCGCCGCTATTGCACGCACCATGACATCCAATTCACTCGCGGGCGCCCGTACAAGAAGGACGATAACGCGCACATCGAGCAGAAGAATTGGACGCACGTGCGGAAGCTGCTGGGCTACGTGCGGTATGACTCGGCGCCGGCGCTCACCGCGATCAATGGGCTCTACGAGGAGCTGCGCCTGCTGCAGAACCTGTTTCTCCCCTCGGTGACGCTGGTCGAGAAGCGCCGCGTCGGCGCCCGCCTCCGTCGCCGCTATGACGCGCCGCGGACGCCGCTCGAGCGCGTGGAGGCGTGTGCCGAAGCCGCCCCGGCGCAGGTCCGGGCGCTGAGACAGCTCCGCGCGCGTCTCGATCCGTTCATCCTGGCGCAGCGGATCGACCAAGGGCTGGCCGGCGTCTACCGCCTCGCCAACCAGCGGGTCAGTCCTGCGGCGCCGGCGAAAAATCCGCGCGGGGACGCTGCCCGACCTGTGGACGCGAAAAACGCGCCCACCAGGGCGTTGGAAACCCGCACAAAACGCGGCTTCCCACAGCGCCCACACGCCTTGTTCTCAACACAGATTCCGGTAACCCAAGTTACGGCGCGACGATGCACCGCTCGGTAACACCTAGTTATGGCTCGACAGGGCCTGCGGACACGAGGTGGGCCGGCTGCGTCCTTTTGGAATGTCCGGGTGCGCGACGGCCGTTCTGATCGATCCGTTGACGCAGAATCGCCTGGCGGCCGCCGATCCACGCCGCGACTGCTACGCTATCGCATACTAGTGATCGTCCGAGTCGTCTGTTCTCCTGACATACCTTTCTGTTTTCACGGGAAGACGCCAAGCTCGATGTAGGCTCGCGCCACTTTGTCGATGGCGTTCACGAAGGCGGCTGTCCGCAGGTCCTGGACGGCGGGCTGTCGTTGGAGCGTATCGCGGCTCTCCTGGTAGGCCGCAATCATGGTTCCTTCCAGACTGGAATTGACGATGCCCAGCTCGTCCGGTGCGTCTGCAAGCGCCGCTCGTTCTGCGTCGGTGAAGGTCTTGCCCGTCGCCTGCTCGATGACCTGGAGCAACCGCCGGTGAGAGGCGGCCCGGTGGCGTTGCTCCAGCCGTCCGAAGCGGACGTGGGAGAGGTTCTTGAGCCACTCGAAGTAGGACACGACCACGCCCCCAGCGTTGGCGTAGACGTCCGGGATGACCAGCGTGCCCTTTTTCCGGAAGATGTCGTCGGCTTCCGGCGTCGTCGGCCCGTTGGCTCCTTCGATCACGATCCTGGCCTTGATCCGCGGCGCGTTATCACCGGTCAGCTGGTTCTCGAGGGCTGCGGGTATCAGCACGTCGCAGTCGAGTTCCAGCGCGTCGGCGCTGCGAGGCATTGACGTAGCGCCGGGGTAGCCGAGAATCGATCCCGTGCGAGTGCGGTATTCCACGACGGCGTCCTCGGAGAGTCCCATGGGATCCGAGATCGCGCCCTCGAGAGCGGCAAAGGCCACCACACGCGCGCCACGCTCGCGGCAGAACTTCGCCGCGTGGTAACCGACGTTGCCGATGCCCTGCACGACGACACGCTTGCCGTCGAGTCCGACTGAGAGACCGAGCGCCGCCATATCGTCGGCGCGCGAACAGGCCTCGTTAAGCGCGTACACGAGGCCGCGGCCCGTCGCCTCTTTGCGACCGTGGATGCCGCCTTGCGTCACGGGCTTACCGGTGACGCATGCCGTCGCGTCGAGTTGTCCGGGGTTGAGCGCGATGTAGGTGTCGACAATCCACGCCATCTCCCGTTCGCTGGTGCCGGCGTCGGGCGCTGGGACATCCAGGCCCGGTCCGATCAGGTTCTTCTTGACGAGCTCGTGGACGTAGCGACGGGTGATCCGCTCGAGGATCTCCGCACTGTACTGGTGCGGGTCCACCTGCACGGCCCCCTTTGCGCCCCCGAACGGCACATCCACGAGCGCGCACTTGTAGGTCATGAGGGCGGCCAGCGCTTTTACCTCGGACTCGTCGACCGCGGCACTGAAGCGGATGCCGCCCTTCGTCGGCAGCTTGTGATGGCTGTGCTCGGCGCGCCACGCCCGCACGACCTCGATCCGACCGTCCGCGTGACGAACGGGAAACTGGAACGCATGGACCCCATTGCACGCGCGGATCTGTTCCAGCAAGCCTTTCGGGTGGCCGCTGAATGCCGCCGCCCGGTCGAAATAGACGTTGACGTTGTCTTCGAAGTTGCGAGGCATACGGCCCGGAGACTCACGCGGCATGGGTAAGGAGAAGGAGCCGTTTCCCTGGAAAGTCGGTCACTGACGGAGTATGCTGCGGACGAGCGGAGCATGCAAACCGACGACCATCTTCTGGCCCGCATTCGCGCTGAGTACGACGAAATGCCAGGTCTACGCGTAACGTTCTCGCAGGCGTGTCGGCTCTGGCAGCTTGACGATGCCTCGTGCCGGGCAGTTCTCGCACAGCTTGTCGTCGAGGGGTTTCTTTATCGGACGCACGATGGCGCGTACGGGGCGTTCCGCGAGCGGCGCACGCCGGCAAAAGCCGCGCTGCCCGACACACGTCCGACCGGAGTAGACGCAAAACGGCACGCCTGACGGTCCGCATTTCTCTTGCGGGCCAGGGCCACCTCATCAACGGGCCGCCGTCGTTTTAACGGCCGGAGGCGGTTAGCCGGCGCGGCCCTTCAGTTCGGCGACGAGCGTCGTAAGGAGCTGTCGCTCCTCGGCTGAGACGCGGCCGATAATACCGAGCATTCCGCCCGACGCGTCGGCTATCGACTCGCAGTACGTCACGAGATCGTCGACTGTCAGATCTTCGTGGTGGGGGGCGGCGAGCATCGCGCGAATGAGCCGCGTCGCATGCATGAACACGTGCCCGGCGGGCCGGCGGTCGAGCCAGTCCGAAAGCTGGCGGTCCGCGGCCCCGCCTTCGTCGATACCGCGGGCGCGGGCCAGCTTGACGATGAGGTGACGTTCGGCGGGCGTGACCCCGCCTTCAGCCCAGGACATCTGAACGACCGGCACGAGCGGCAGCAGGATGACGGTTTCCGGCGTGAAGCCGAGCGTCTCGAGTTCCTGAAGCATCTCCGGATCCGTGAGGCCGGTCTTCTTCCCCATCTCCGCGCGCGCTTCGGTGGCCGTCGCCGCGCGTCTCATCTTTTCGATCAGCTCCCTGTCCTTCTTCCGGAAATACTCTTCCTCGAGCGCGCGACCACGTTCGGCAAAAATGTCCTTGCCTGTCATGGGTCTCTCCTAGTACCTCGCCGCAGTGGATCTGACCGGTTCACGCGGCGGCTTTGGCCCGACCAGCGGGTTGCGGATACACACGGCCGAGCTTTTCGCGAGCACGGTCGACTGTAAACATCCAGTGGATGCGCGCCTTCTCGTCATTGCGCCGTTGCTCCCATGCCGCGATCTCCTTGATGAGGATCGCCTTGGCAGGGATCCGACGATCGAGGCACTGCTTGACCATCACGCCGATTTCGATCTCGACCATGTTGAGCCAGCTGGCGTGTTTCGGCGTGAAGTGAAACTCGAGCCGACGGAGAATCCGTCGTGCCTCGGCGGGATCGAAGGCGTGGTAGAGCGCTGCCGCTGAATGTGCCGAAAGATTGTCGAGCACCACACGGATCCGTTCGGCCTCCGGGTAGTGCTCATCGACGAGATCGCGCATGCACTCTGCGAAGTCGACGCACGTGCGTTGGTCGGTGACCTTGGCATGTCGCCAGGGGCGATTCACGTCTACGAACATGAAGACATTCGCCGTGCCGTTGCGCACGTACTCGTAGTCGACTCGTCTGGGCTTCCCGGGCTTGGCCCGAATCGGGACACGCGCTTCGCCGATCAGTTGCCGGGGTGTTTCATCGAAGCCGACGACCGGTCGCCGCGGATCCGGCGGCTCGGCGTAGAGATCGAGGACGTCTTCCATTCGCGCCACGTACTCGGCGTTGACCGTCGGAATGCACCACATCTTCTCCTGCCACGGCTTCAGCGCCATCTCGGCAAGCCGGCGACCCACCGTGTCGCCCGACAGGGCCTCGTGCGAGGTGAGTCGCACCATCTCGCGGGCCAGGAGATCCAGTGTCCATCGCGCACGCCCGGAGGGTGGATGTGAGCAAGCGACCGCGACCAGGAGGGCTTCATCGCTGGCGCCGAGCTTGCGCGGCGCGCCGGGACGGGGCACTTCGCGGAGCGCTCGGTCCAGTCCTTCCTCGACGAAGCGTTGCTTGGTCCGGTACACGGTCGACGTGCCGACACCAACGTTGAGCGCGATCATCTCGTCGGTGGATGTGGCGTCCGCGGCGAGGAGAATCTGCGCCCGCTTGATCTTGCGAACCGCCCCCTGGCCGCCGCTCACAAGCGCCTGAAGCTGTTGCTGTTCATCGTAGGTCAGCGTGATGCGATAGCGTATGTGCATGGACATCTTGGATCACCTTCCCGATCCCGTGTCCAGCCGTTCATCACCGAGATTCACCCAGAAGCAGGGCCAGTACCTAGCCTTCCTCTACACGTACACGCTCCTTCACCGAACGCCACCGGCCGAAGCGGACTTTCAACGGTTCTTTCAGGTCACGCCCCCGGCCGTCCACCACATGATCGTCGAGCTTGAGCGGCGCGGTCTGATCAGTCGGGTTCCACGCCAACCCCGGACGATCAAGCTGTTGTTGTCGGCAGAGGAACTACCCTCGTTGCAACCGATCAAAACCACTGCGGCAAGGTACTAGACGACGGGTTCGCGTTTGCCGACGAACCAGAAAATATGGGTTTCGAGGAATTCAGAGCGCACCTGGAATCTTATACTCCCGAGCTTGCCGCTGGCCTCTGCGGCGTCGGAGCCGAACAGATTCGTCAACTCGCAGGTCTTTACGCCGATCCAGATGTGAACGTAGTTTCACTCTGGTGCATGGGCGTGAACCAGCATGTGCGCGGCACGTGGATGAACAATCTGATCAACAATTTGCACCTGCTGACGGGAAAGATCGGTCGGCCCGGCAGTAACCCGTTCTCACTGACCGGTCAGCCGAGCGCGTGCGGTACGGCTCGCGAGGTGGGAACGCTGGCGAACCGGCTGCCTTCAGGCATGGTGGTGACCAACCCTGAACACCGAAGAACCGCCGCCCAGATATGGGGGATTCCCGAAGAGAGTGTGCCCCCTACGCCAGGCTACAACACCGTCGAGATGTTCCGCGCTCTGGACCGAGGCGACGTACGGACGATGTGGATTCAGGTGACGAACCCGATGGTCACGATGCCGAATCTGAGTCGGTATCGCAATGCCGCCGAGAAAGAAGACCGATTCATCGTCGTTTCCGACGTTTATCCGACGCCGACGACCGAGATTGCCGACGTGCTCCTGCCTTCGGCGATGTGGGTGAAGCGAACCGGCATGTTCGGCAATTCCGAGTGCAGAACCCAGCAGTGGTTCCAGGCGGCGGATCCTCCGGGCGAAGCCCGTCCCGATGTCTGGCAGCTTCTGGAAGTGGCGCGCCGGATGGGCTATGCGGGCCTCTTCGACTATGGTGACGACTACGAACGCGAGATCTTCAACGAATACCGCCAATTCACGCTGGGCCACGGACATGACCTGGCCGAATACGACCAGTACGTCGAGAACCGTGGGTTGCGATGGCCGGTCGTCGACGGATCCGAGACCGCCTACCGCTACGTTGAGGGCCAGGACCCTTACGTGGGCGAGGGCGAAGGCATGCGTTTCTATGGGAACGAAGACAACGGAGGAAAGGCCATAATCTGGGCTCGGCCCTACGAGCCGCCAGCCGAGACGACTGATATCGACTATCCGTTCTGGTTGTCGACCGGGCGTGTCCTGGAACACTGGCACACCGGCAGCATGACGCGCCGGATCAAACCGCTTCACGATGCCGTACCCGAGACCTACGCCGAAATTAACGCCGACGATGCCCGAAGTCTTGATCTCCAGAACGGGGATTTAGTTCGACTGACCACTCGTCGCGGCCAGATCGTGCTTCGGGCCCGGGTGGGCGGCCGCGGACAGCCGAATCCATCGATGGTCTTCGTGCCGTTCTTCGACGAAGGCAAACTGATTAACGAGTTGACGCTGGACGCGTACTGTCCCATTTCAAAACAGCCGGATTACAAGAAGTGCGGTGTGCGGGTGGAGAAGGCCGAGGACGGAGCATGATGCGGCGGCTGATCGTCTTCGCGCTGGGTGCGATTGTTCTTGGCGGCTGGGCCTTCGCCCAGGACGCGGGTGAGCGCGAGCTCCGGCCGCGCCGCCTGTACTTCGGGTCACCGCCGGCCACGCCCCACGCAATAACACGCGCGATGACCGACTGTCTTTCCTGCCACGGCGAATCGGCCACATTCGCACCGAAGTCTCCACACCCGACGCGGGTCCAATGCCGGCAATGTCACGTCGAAGGAGTGAATACCTCCCCGCCATTCCGCAACAGCAGTTTTGTGGGTCTGCGCCCGCCGGATGTCAGTGGGGCTTCCAACGGGTTGGCACCGCCGATGGCGCATTCCGCATTGCTTCGGGAAACCTGCTTGACGTGTCACGCTCCCGGAGCGCGGCGCGAAGTCGTCTCTACGCCGCATCCGGAAAGGCTGGCGTGCCAGACATGCCATTCCCCGTGGTAGGGGGCTGGTTTTTGAGGTCGTGATCGCGTCCGGATTCGTTGAGTGCACCGGGCGCCCCCTTGCCGCGCACCGTGCGGGTTTTTTCGAGTTTCCGCTGAACTTTCCCACCGAGCGCCGGCGTCCGACCTCGAACTTTCCCGGAACGCCGCCACCCACTGCCTGAGCCGTCTGGCACGAGGCGTGCCTCCTTGCCCTGCGGCTGCCATAGCCACCTAAGGAGATGCCATGAATACACTGCATCGATGGGTCTGGACAGTTACCGTCGGGGCGGCGGCTGCGTTGTTTCTGGTAGTCGCCTCACCGTCATGGGCCGGCCAGCTTGCCGACGGGCAGTCCCAGGAGCAGGCGTGCCAGGGGGCGATCGCGCCGGTGGACCTTGGTGACGGGACGATACCGGTGGGCCTTGGTGACGGGGTTTGGATGAGGCACGAGGTCGCGCCGACGCGCTGGGAGGCCATGGACGACCGCATGGAGGCCCTTGTGGACGACATGCGCATGTTCACGGGCGAATTCAAGATGGTCGCCATGGAGGCGTTGCTGACGGCGATCATCGAGCGCCAATCCGCCATGATGGATGAGATGAGGCAGATGCACGGCCTCCTGACGCCGCCCATGATGGAACGCCAGATGCACGACGTGTTGCCCGCGTGGTCGGACGAGGAGTTTGGCTGGTCGGACGAGGAGCCAGGGAGGATGTGCGCGCCAGAATTCTGACGCGGCGCGACACAATGCGGTAGGCCGTCTGCCACAGGCCGGGCCCTGGCGCCTGTGGTACGCTGTCGGCCCGTTGCCAGACATCGATATCGTTCAGCTCCTCACCGGGCTTGCCGTCCTCCTGTGTTCCCTGACAGTGCACGAAGCGGCGCATGCATGGGCCGCGGATCGGCTGGGCGATTCCACGGCGCGCACGCTCGGCCGCCTCTCCCTCAACCCGGTGGTACACATCGATCCGGTCGGCACCGTTGTCTTTCCACTCATCGCGATGGTGAGCGGCTTGCCGCTCATCGGATGGGCGAAGCCCGTGCCGGTCAACACCGCGAAGCTAGGCCCGGACTGGCGACAGAAATTCATGGGGGTCGCGGCTGCCGGTCCCGCCAGCAACCTGATGCTTGCCACCGTGGCGGCGACTCTCCTGCCCATGGTGGCACCCGTTGACGCCGGCGCCGGCGGCGTTGAGCTATCGGCCCGCCTGGCGTTGGGGCTTGACCTCACGGTTCGCCTCAACGTGCTGCTGGCCGTCTTCAACATGCTGCCCGTACCGCCGCTCGACGGCGGCAACGTGCTGTCCGGGCTCCTGACGGGCCCGATGGCCGACGCCTTCGATCGCCTCCGGCCGTTCGGTTTTCTGATCTTGTACGGCCTGATGTTCACCGGGACGCTCTGGACGATTATTTCTCCGCCGTATCTCTTCATTCTGTCGTGGTTGCGCTGAGACACCAGGCACTGACGTGAATGCGAAACTGCGCGTCGTCAGCGGCATGCGCCCGACTGGCGGGCTTCATCTCGGCCACCTGGTCGGTGCCCTGAAGAACTGGACGGCGCTCCAGGAGCAGTACGACTGTTTCTATTTCGTCGCCGACTGGCACGCGCTCACCAGCGACTATGCGAACAGCAGCGGGATCACAGGCTACGCGCTCGAGAACGTCGCCGACTGGATCGCCGGGGGCGTCGATCCCGACCGCAGCACGATTTTTGTCCAGTCGCTCGTGCCGGAACATGCCGAGTTGTACCTGTTGCTCTCGATGGTGATCCCGATTCCGTGGCTGGAGCGTGTGCCGACCTACAAGGAGCAGCGGGAGCAGCTTGTGGAAAAGGATCTCTCCACGCTCGGCTTCCTGGGCTATCCGCTGCTGCAGACCGCCGACGTCGCCATGTACGATGGCCGGTTCGTGCCCGTCGGCGACGACCAGGTGCCGCACCTGGAACTGTCGCGTGAAGTCGTTCGCCGCTTCAACCAATTCTATGGCGAGGTGCTCGTCGAGCCGCAGCCCCTGCTGACGCCGGTGCCGCGCCTGCCCGGACTCGACAACCGCAAGATGAGCAAGAGCTACGGCAATACGATCGACCTGACCGACGACAGCGAGGCGGTCGTGAAGAAGGTGCGGCAGATGTATACGGATCCCAAACGGATCCGGGCCGACATTCCGGGGACGGTTGAGGGGAACCCGGTCTTCATCTACCATGACGCGTTCAACCCGGACGCGGCGGAAGTGGAGGATCTCAAGGCGCGGTACCGTGCCGGCACGGTCGGCGATGTTGAGGTCAAGACCAGGCTCGCGCGTGCGATGAACGCGATGCTCGAGCCGATGCGCGAGCGCCGCCGTGAGGTGATGGCCAGGCCCGGACAGATCCGCGAGATTGCGGTGGAGGGCTCGCGCAAGGCGCGGACGATCGCGCAGGCCACGATGGAGCGCGTTCGCGATGCAGTGAAGCTGCGGTACTAGGCGTGACGGAACACACAGATTTCGAATCGTCGCCCGACTCGTACCAGGTCAAGCTCGACGCCTTCGAGGGCCCGCTTGACCTCCTGCTGCACCTCATTCGCAAGCACGAGATCGATATCTACGACATTCCCATCGCGCTCATCACGGAGCAGTATCTCGGGTACATCGGACTGATGCAGGAGATGGACCTGGATCTGGCGGGGGAGTTCCTGGTGATGGCCGCGACGCTGATTCACATCAAGTCGCGCACGTTGCTGCCGCGTCCAGATCCGTCGCAGGAGGATGTCGAGGGCGAAGAGGATCCGCGCGAGGCGCTCGTCCGGCGTCTGCTCGAGCACCAGAAATACAAAGCGGCGGCGGGACTGCTGCACGACCGGGAGACGCTGCGGGGCGCGCAGTTTGGCCGCCCCGACGCCAGCGTGGCTGGAGCCGCGGGCGACGCTTACGAGCCTGAGTTCGAGGTCGATCTCTTTAGCCTGCTGGCGGCGTTCCGCGGCGTGCTGGAGCGCGCGAGCCGCAAGCCGCCGATGGTCCTGCCACCAGACCAGATTTCGATGGAAGATCGCATAGACCAACTGCTGGGGCGGCTGTCCGAAACGGAGGCGTGCGGATTCGAGGATCTGTTCACGGATGGGGACGGATCGCGGTCGTTCATGATCGTGACGTTTCTCGCCTTGCTCGAGATGATTCGTTTGAAGCTGATTCGCGTGTTTCAGTCGGTGGGCTTCGGGGCAATCCGCGTCTACAAGCGCGCGCGTCCGGCAGATGCGCCCCGTCCCATAGGCGACCCGCGGAATGGATCGGCGGAGCGGTAAAGGCCCTCCCGATAGCACATGGCAGACATAGAGAACGACGTAGAGAACATAGCGAAGACTGAGACCGCCACCACCGGTACCGCCTCGGCCGAGCTCAAGGCGATTGTCGAGGCGCTGGTCTTCGCCTCGCCGGAGCCGATGACGCTCAGGATGCTGTTCAAACTGCTGGCCGACGAGCCGAAGGAGGACGTGACGGCCGCCGTGCAGGCGCTCAGGGCTGACTACGACCAGCGGCCGGGCCTGCAGTGCGTCGATGTGGCCGGCGGGTATCAGATCGTCACGCGCCCGGAGTTGCACGAATGGGTCCGACGGCTGTTCCACGAGCGTTCGACGCAGAAGTTGACGGTCCAGGGACTCGAGACGCTCGCCGTCATCGCATACAAGCAGCCGATCACATCGGTCGAGATCTCCGAGATTCGTGGCGTCAACCCCGTGGGTGTTCTTTCCACGCTGTTGGAGCGGCATCTGATCAAGATCGTCGGCCGCAAGAACGTCGTCGGCCGGCCGTTTCTGTACGCGACGACGAAGGAATTCCTGATCCGGTTCGGGCTGAACGACCTGGGCGACTTGCCGAAGATCGAGGAAATGGCCGAAGCGCTCGGGTTCGATCCGCCGGGAGGGCTCTTCGAGGTGACACCGCGAGAGGAAATGTTGCCGCTCGGCGACGACGAGCCGAGCGAGAATGCGAGCCCGAAGGCGGAAAATTAACGAGTGAGTTTGCGCTTTCCGCCTGGCGCTTTCTGCTCGAGGCTCGCGGCCTTCTTCAGTACTCGGACTTCCTCCACTGTGAGGTCTCGCCACGTGCCGCGCTTCAGGCGCTTGTCCTTGAGGGGCCCCACGCACGTGCGGGCGAGCACCTTCACGGGATGGCCGACCGCTTCGCACATCCGCCGCACCTGCCGATTCCGTCCTTCACGAATCGTCATCACCAGCAGGCTGTCGCGGTCGCTCCGGCCTCTATGTAACAGTGTCACCTCCGCCGGTCGCGTGCGACGGCCGTCCAGCGGAATCCCCTTCCGCAGGCGTTCGACGGCGTCGGCATCCGGCACGCCAGCCACGCGTGCTTCGTACGTCCGCTCGACGCCATGCCGGGGATGCGTCAGCCTCGCCGCAAGGTCGCCGTCGTTGGTCAGGAGCACCAGCCCCTCGGTGTCGTAGTCAAGCCGGCCTGCCGGATAGACGTACTCCCTGACCCCCCGGAGCAGGTCGATCACCGTGGGCCGGCGCTGGGGGTCCGATCGGGTCGTGACGTAGCCCGCAGGCTTGTTCAGCAGAATGTAACGGAGCCGTTCCGCGGTCTTGATCCGCCGCCCGTCGACGCGGATGTGATCGGAGGTTGCGTCTGCCTTCGTCCCCATCTCGCGCACGGTCGTGCCGTTGACCGATACGCGGCCTGCTGCGATCATCGCTTCAGCCGCACGGCGTGACGCGACACCGGCCCTCGACAGGATCTTCTGCAGGCGCGTCACCCCCCCGATCATGATGCCGCCGCGACGCCCATCCGGGTCACGCTCGGCGCGCGACCGATGTGTGGTCACGCCGCGGTACCGTCATCGTGGGGCGGGTTCATGACGTCGAGTGCGATGAGATGACGCGAGCGCATAGATGCCGCATGTTAGCATTGGCGATTCGTGGGTCCTGATGTGTGACGCACGAATCACAGATCACAGATGAAGAGACTCGTCATCGCCATCGATGGTCCTTCTGGCGCAGGAAAGGGCACCGTGGCGGCCACGCTCGCGGCGTCGCTTGGGTATCGCCACATCGACACGGGCGCGATGTATCGCGCGGTTGGCTGGAAGGCGAACGTCGAACGCGTCGCGCTTGATGATGAGGGCGCCGTCGCGGATCTGGCTGATCGCGCCCGCATCGTCGTCGAAGGCGGTGTCGTGTCCATCGACGGGCACGATGTCACGCGCGCCATTCGCACATCCGAGATCGACAAGGTAGCCGCGGCGGTCGCCAGGCTGCCACGCGTACGCGAGATCATGGTCGCGTGTCAGCGGACGCTTGGCAAGACGGGCGGCGTCGTGATGGAGGGGCGAGATATCGGCAGCGTCGTCTTCCCGACGGCTGACGTGAAGATCTACCTTGATGCGTCAGCCGATGAGCGGGCGCGTCGGCGCGCGGGCGATACAGCGCACACCAGCGGCCAGGCGGGGCAGGAGGCCGTTGCCGCGTCGATCGCGGCCCGCGACGAGGCGGATACAACCCGGACTGCCTCGCCGCTGACGCTTGCGGCGGACGCCGTGTACATCGACACGACCGACATGCCGATCGATCAGGTCGTCGGCACGGTCATGCAACTGGTCAGACGGAAGATCGACAACTAGGGATTCAGTCGCTCACCGATCCTCGAAGTCCTCCGCGGACTCTGGGTCCAGCTCCCAGCGATTCTTGTCGCGGTCGCTGATCTTCTCCGCGCCCTTCAGTTCCTCGCCGTCCTCGTACCGGACGCCGAGTGCCTTCCCGATTTCGTCGACGATATCCTGGTCGGGCGTCGGGTTGTCGCCGCCAGGCGCCTCATCGCCCACCGCGTACGCGCCCGCCCAATCCGCGTCGACGTCGCCGCCCGTGAGCGCCGGGCTCGTCTCGGTGTGGTCGTGGATCTGTTCGATCAGATCGCGGTGCCCCTTGTGCCCGGCCGCGGCGGTTGCCGGAAGGAGGTCATCGTCGCTGACGGTCCTGCGCTCGCGGTCGAGCGCCGGCACTTTGCGCACTGACGCGAGGGTCACGGCGGGTCTTCCTCCCGGCCGAACGGAGCGCGCACTGCGACCGGGCGATTGGCGGGCCGCGGCCTTCCCAGTGCGATGCCGAGGTGTTTTCCGAGCGGCCGTTTTTCTGGCGACTTTTCGCGTACCCTTGCCGGCGGCACTCTTCCTTGCAGTGCGCTTCTTCACAGTGCTCTTCCTTGCGGCGCCCTTCCTTGCAGTGCCTGTGCGGCCCGAACTCTTCCGGGCAGTGCTCTTCCGGAGAGTGCTCCTCCGAGCGGCGGCCTTTCGGGGGGCACTCTTTCTGGCGGCGCGCTTGCTAGCGGCGCGCTTCTGACTCTTGCGGGCCGCGCCCTTTCTCCTACGGGCTGGGCCGGCAGCCCGCGCTCGCGACCGGCTCGCGCCCTTGCCTGCTCTCTTGCGCCCGATAGCCCTGGCGGCCTTGCGTTTGGCCATCGCGTAATCCTTTCGCCAACCTTGACAGTTTCCCGATAAGTGACGTATCTTCTACGTCTTATCGGCGACAGACAAACGCTCACAGTGAGGTGTCGGACGACCAGCCGCCCGGCGTTCACGCGGGCGATCCGACTCATCCCAGTCGTCTCTATTGCCGTTATAGCGCGGGGGACCGGCCCCCGCAACAGAAACCGGAACGCCTGAACGAATAATCGACGCTCGATTACGACCGAGGAGGATGCGCAAGGCATGGCGAATGTAGACGACGGGGTGTTATCGCCCGACACAGTGGGCGAGCAGCCCGGGCCGCCGGCACGTACCAGGGCTGGCAAGCCCGCCGGTCCGGCCTTCAAGCCGATGCACCACGAAGACATGGACCCGCAGGAATTCGCGGCCATGCTCGACATCTATGACGACAGCTTCCGCAACATGGCGGAAGGCGAAGTCGTCAAGGGCACCGTCCTCAAGGTCACTGACACCGCCGTCGTCGTCGACGTCGGTTACAAGTCTGAAGGCCTCATCCAGATCATCGAATTCCTCGACGAGAGCGGCCTGGTCACGGTGCAGCAGGGCGACGTAGTCGACGTACTGCTCGAGCGCACCGAGGATCGCGAAGGCCACATCGTTCTCTCGCGCGAGAAGGCCGAGAAGATGAAGATCTGGGACGAGGTCGAGAAGGCCTATACCGATCGCAAGGTGGTGATCGGCCGGGTCATCGAACGTATCAAGGGCGGCCTCGCGGTCGATATCGGCGTGCGCGCGTTTCTCCCGGGGTCGCAGATCGACGTGCGTCCGGTCCGCAATCTCGATGCGCTGAGGGGGCAGGAGCTCCGGATGCGCGTGATCAAGGTCAACAAGAAGCGCGGCAACATCGTCCTCTCGCGCAAGTCGCTCCTCGAGGAGGAGAACGCGGAGAAGAAGAAGACGACGCTCAAGACGCTGACCGAAGGGAAGGTGATGCGCGGCATCGTCAAGAACATCACCGACTACGGAGCGTTCATCGACCTGGGCGGCATCGACGGCTTGCTCCACATCACGGACATGTCGTGGGGCCGCGTCGGTCACCCGTCGGAGCTGTTCAAGGTCAACGACGAAGCTGACGTGATCGTTCTGAAGTACGACCCGGTAACGGAGCGCGTCTCGCTTGGCCACAAGCAGCTCGTGCAGGATCCCTGGGCGACTGTGCAGGAGCGTTACCCGGTCGGCGCGCGCATGAACGGGAAGGTGGTGAGCCTGACCGATTACGGTGCCTTCATCGAGCTCGAGGCGGGCGTCGAGGGGCTCATCCACGTCTCGGAGATGTCGTGGAGCAAGCGGGTCAAGCATCCGTCGAAGATCCTGAACGTCGGCGACGCGGTTGACGCGATGGTGCTTGGCGTGGACCCGTCGGCGCGGCGCATCTCGCTCGGCCTCAAGCAGATCGAGAGTAATCCCTGGCACGAGCTGGTCGAGAAGTACCCGGTCGGCACGCGCATCAAGGGCAAGGTGCGCAATCTCACCGAGTTCGGCGCCTTCGTTGAGGTCGAGGAGGACATCGACGGTCTGATCCACATCTCCGACATGTCGTGGAGCAAGCGGATCAAGCACCCGTCAGAGGTGCTCAAGAAGGGTGACGTTGTGGAGGCGATGGTGCTGAGTATCGACGCCGAGAACCAGCGCCTCTCGCTCGGGTTGAAGCAGCTGGCCACCGACATCTGGGACGACTTCTTCTCCCGCCACCAGGTGGGCACTACCGTCGAGGGTAAGGTCACACGGATGACGAACTTCGGCGCCTTCGTAGAGCTGGACGAAGGGATCGAGGGGCTCATTCACGTATCCGAATTCGACGACACGCACGGCGGCGAGAAGATCGAGCTCGAGGTGGGGAGCACGTGCCAGATGAAGATCATCAAGCTGAGCCCGCAGGAGAGGAAGATCGGACTGAGCATCCGCGCGCTCAAGTCCGACGATTACCGCACCGACTGGGACGTCCCATCGGAGGTTGAAGGCACGGGCACCGCGACGCTTGGCGATCACTTCAAGAATCGCTAGGCGAGGCCGGCCGTACTACGGGGGCCGCCCCACGTGCGACACGCGCCGGCCGGGCCTTGTGTGGCTCGGCGGTGTGGAGGAGTAGAGGGTGAATACACCTGGCGGCAGCATGACCAAGGCGGAGCTCGTGGAGGAAGTGTCGCGGGTGTCCGACCTCACCAAGAAACACTCCGAAGCCATCGTCGACACGGTGTTCAAGAGCATCATCGATGCGCTGCACCGCGGCGAGAAGATCGAGTTGCGTGGGTTTGGAAGCTTCAGGCTTCGCAAGCGGGAGCCGCGCAAGGGCCGCAATCCGAAGACCGGCGACAAGGTGGACGTGCCGCCGAAGAAGGTGCCCTACTTCAAGCCGGGTAAAGAACTGAAGGATCTGATCAACCGCGAGACCGCGTCGGCCGATGGCGTGCCGCCCAGGGGTGCCGCAGCGCCCGCGCCGGATTCTGCCGCGGTCTGAATATCACGGTGGATCGCCTGTGGTCCCCGTGGCGCCTTGAATACATCACCGGTGGTGGGCAGAAAACCGGCTGCGTCTTCTGCGAGGCGCCGCGCCTGCCCGAGCCCGATTCCCTCGTCGTCTTCGCGGGCAGCGCGTGCTACGTCGTCCTCAATCTCTATCCGTATAACAACGGCCATCTGATGGTGGTGCCGTATCGGCACGTGGGGACGCTCGCCGGACTGACGAGCGACGAGATGAACGAGATCGGGCGGCTCACCCAGCAATGCGAAATGGCGCTGACCGAGGTGTACCAGCCACACGGGTTCAATGTCGGCATCAACCTCGGTACGTCGGCCGGCGCCGGCGTGCTCGATCACGTGCACATGCATGTCGTGCCTCGCTGGAACGGGGACACCAACTTCATGACGGCCGTGGGAAACACGCGTGTGCTGCCGGAGGATCGTGGCGCGTGCGCGGCCCGGCTGCGACCGGTCTTCGCCAGGCTCAACAGCAAGCCCAACCCTGCCGGCTGATTGGAACCGGTTTCCTAACCTCCAGGCGGGTCCTGACCGCGGACAGCCCCATTCGTGCTCGGCGCCAAGAGCACGTGTCACGTGCGTGGCGCCTGCGGCGCGAATGGGGCGGCCCCGTCCGCGGCCACCCGCGACGAGGTAATGAACAAGGTTCCAGTTTATGGTTCGGCGATCGAGTACAGATACTTGCGTCCGCGCATGTACATGTCGTTGCCAACCATCACCGCCGACGCATCGAAATCGTCGTCCAGCACGTTTGTCGCGAGCACTTCGTAAGCCGGGCCGGTCTTCAGCACGATCGTCGTGCCTTCGCGGCCGGTGAAGTAGACGCGGTCGCCGGCGGCGACCGGCGACGAGAAGACGTTCGGCAGGCCGCCGAGCCGCTGGTTCTGGTAGTGCGGTGTGCCGGTCTTGGCGTCAAACGCCGACACGATGCCCGAGTTCGATTTCAGGAAATAGAGGACGCCGTTCGCGATAATCGGCGACGGAACGTACGGCGTGTCGCGATCGAAGGACCAGGCGACCGCGCTCGTTCCGTCGATATCGCCGCGCGCCTCCGCCACGCGGACCGCCCGGAGATCGTTGCCCCGGAACCCGCTCATCAGGACCACCAGACCGTCCTCGTGCACGGGTGACGGAATCGGGTTCATGGTCAGCCCGTCGCCTTCCCACACGATGTCGCCGGTTTCCAGGTCATAGCTGCGGATCCGCTGCTGTGCGGGGACGATGACCTGCGGCCGGCCGTTGACTTCGAGGATGAGCGGTGTGGCCCAGGTGTCGATCTCCTCGCGGGGCCTCCGCCACAACTCGCTGCCATCGCGCTTGTCGAGCGCCACGACGAACGATCCATCGCCGTTCAGGTGGTCCCAGATGATGACCAGCGTGTTGCCGTGCAAGGCGGGGGTGGACCCTTCGCCGAACTCGTTGCGCATCCGCTTGTCGCCGAGGTCCTTCTCCCAGATCAGCGAGCCGTTCATGTCGTACGCGTACAACCCGAACGATTCGAAGTAGACGTACAGATGCTCGCCGTCAGTGATGGGCGAGCCGTTCGCCCAGCTGCCGTTGTCATTGTGCGCCCCTTCGTGCGGCTCCTGCTCGCGGGCGACCCGCTCCCAGACCGTGCGCCCGGTGTTGCGGTCGATGGCCATGACCACGAATTGGTGCATTCCTCTCGACCGCAGGCCGCCTCGCGGCGCGTGCTGGGCATCGCCGGTCACGCCGGCCGGAATCGCGGTCGACAGATACAGGCGATCTCCCCACACGATGGGCGTCGACGAACCGCGGCCTGGGATTTCCACCTTCCAGCGCACGTTCCTCGTCTCGCTCCACTCGAGCGGCGGCGTGGCGGCGGTCGCCACACCGTTGGCCAGCGGTCCGCGCCACTGTGGCCAGTAGGGATCTGCATCCACGCTCTGCGCCGTCGGCGCCGACATCCATAGCGAGGCGGCGATGACGGCCGCCAGGCCAGCGAGCGTGGTAGTCGGATGTCGCATGGGCCTAACCTCCGGTCACGAGTGTAGCAGCAGGCCCGGTCACGCCGCCGCAAAGGGGGACCGATCTGCCGCTGACGGTCTGCTAATCGGGTAATTCCGCCCGCGGCGGCTCGGGTAGCCAGTAACTCGCCACTACGCCGATGACGTACGCGGAGGTGCCGACAACCGCCGCCGCATAGGCGAGCTGCACGGGGACGGAGTCGCCCGGCATGACGCTCACGAGGCGCACCGTGACCAGCGCCCCCATCGTGCCGATCATCCGGCCGCCGACGTTTGCCGCGAAGCTCTCACCGGTGCCTCGGAGGTGCGTGGGAAAGACGCGGGGGAGGTAATTGCCCCAGAAGCTGAACTGCGCGATCGTCGCCATGCCGATGAAGAGGATGCCCCATTGCGCCAGCGGCAGGCCCAGGGTCGGCGCCAGGACGTAGACGATCGGCAACAGGATCAGCCCCGGGATCTGGAAGACCCACAACAGGCGCCGGCGGCTGACGATCACGGCCGCGAGGAACGCCAGAATCAGGCGGCCGGCAAGCCCGCCGAACTCCTGAAATGACTGCACGACGCTGATCGTCTGTTCCTGCGCGGTCCGTGCAAGCTCCTCCACGCCTGCCAATCCGGGAACAATGCGCGGCATCTGTTGAATGGCGCCGAACGCCGCCGCGTACGCGCAGGCCATCATCACTGTCGTTACGATCGTGGTGCGCCGGAGTTCGGGCGTGAACAGGGCGGCGAAGCTCGGGCGCTTCAAGGTGCCGGCCAGCTTCTTCGCGCGCCACGTCGGCGATTCGGGGAGGAACGGCCGGATGATGATGAGCGGGATTGCCGGAATGATCCCCGAGATCAGCGTGTATCGCCACGCATCGTGACCGCCCAGTACAGCAGGCAGGGACTCGCCGTACGTAACGACGAGGTAGTAGGTGCCGGTGACCATGAGGCCGCCAACCGAGGCGAACGCCTGCGTATAGCCCACGACGCGCTCGCGCTGCTTCGGATCGGGGAAGAGCTCCGAGAGCCACGCCACGGCGGCGACGAATTCCACGCAGACGCCGACGAACGTGCAGCACCGCCAGAACAGCAGCCACTGCACCGACGGGGCGTAGCCGGCGGCCATCGCCGAGAAGCCGTAGAGCAGGATGCTCCAAACGAGCACGCGCCGGCGTCCGAGCAGGTCGGTGAGGTAGCCGCCCATCAAGCCGAAGACGCCGCCGGCGACCGCCGGCACGTACAGCATGGTGCCGACCCAGGCGTTGACCTCCAGGCTGTTGGGCGCCACGTTGAGCAGATCGGCCAGCGCCGGCCGCACGATGAGCGGCAGCATCAGCAGCTCGTACGAGTCGAAGGCGAATCCCACGGCCGCAGTGGCGCAGATCAGCCACTGGACGGGCGTCAGGGCGGGCGGCGGCGTATCCGTTCGTTCGAGGGTCATCAGGGGAGCGAATATACTTCAAGACGGGTCCGCCTTCAGGCAGACCGTGAAAAGAGATCATGCAGGTGCATCCACCATCATCGACAGTCCTCCCGCAGCAGCGACAGGCGGCGCGTGACGCGCTCGACGCCCAGGTTCGCGAAATCATCGACTGGCACTTCGATCCGGCAACGGGATGCCCCTTTTGGCTCGAGCGTGCGGGCGGCCTGGGGTGGGACCCGCGGCGCGAGATCAAGGGATTCAGCGATCTCCAGCGGTTTGGAGGTTTCGAAGACGAGTGGCTGCGCGGCGGTCCGGTCCAGCGCTGGGTGCCGCGCGGCCTGGCCGGACGGCCGGTCTTCGTCTTTGAAACCGGCGGCACGACGGGGATCCCGAAGACGCGCATCGCGTGCGATGACTTCCGGACCGACTACGAGCTGTTCAGTGCCACGCTGCCGGACGAGCACTTCCCGAGGGGCGCGAACTGGCTGATGCTCGGACCCTCGGGGCCGCGACGCCTGCGCCTGGCGGTGGAGCATCTCGCGCAGCACCGCGGCGGCATCTGCTTTTGCGTCGACCTCGACCCCCGTTGGGTCGTCAAGCTGATCCAGAAGGGCTGGATGGAGCACCTCGAGGCCTACAAGAGCCACGTGATCGACCAGGCCGTCACGATTCTGTCGGCGAACCATGACATCCGCTGCCTGTTCACGACACCGAAGCTGCTCGAGGCGCTGGCGCTCCGGCTCGAGTCGATGGGGACCACGATCCGGAAGGTGGACATTACCGGGATTTTCTCGGGAGGCACGGAGTTCACGCCGCAGTGGAACCGTTTTGCCCACGAGGAGCTGCTCGACGGCGCCTACATGACGCCCACGTACGGCAACACGCTCATGGGGCTTGCCGCCAGCGCGCCGACCGGGCCCCACAACGACTACAAGATCGCGTACTACGCGCCGCAGCCCCGAGCCGTCCTCGACGTGGTTGACTTCGACAATCCCGATCGGATTGTCGACTACGGCGAGACAGGCCGCATCAGGCTGACGACGCTGACCAGGGAATGCTTCATCCCCGGGTTTCTCGAGCGCGACGAGGGGGAGCGCGAGCCACCGTACGACCGTTGTCCGTGGGACGGTGTCAGCGGCGTCAGGCCGTATCGCGGCTTTGCGTCGACCACCACGGTGGGAGTGTATTGAGAGATGGATCCCAGGGCGTCTGCTCTCGGTATTCGGGTCGTGTTCCCAACTCATTCGGAAGAGGTTGGGAGGGACAAGATTCTCGAGCAGGCGGTCCAGGTGCCGTCCGAGATTGCCCGGTTCGAGAATCAGCAAGTCGTATTTCTCGACCGGTTGCTGGCAGCGATCGATAAGGATGCGGCGGTCCGCTGCGTGAGCGAAAAAGGGGAGACCGTTACGATCCAGGCCGACAAGCGGGACCAATATTCCCTGTTGAGCACGAACGTGTCATCCTGGAAACTCGTGCCAGGCGGCAGCGACCGGCTGCATGAAATCACCGTGCCCCGGTTCGTGCTCCGCGACGTGGCAGTGATCGAAGTGGGCGTCGATGTCGAGCAAGATCTGGCGTCCGACAAGGTGTTCACGAACCTCACCGACGCGCTTCTGGAACCACGGTCGGTGCGGTTCTTGAATCTAACGAGCGCGCGAATCGAGGAATTTCCGCTCGGCATCTTCGAACTCGTTCATCTCGAGTCGCTGAATCTTCGCAAGAATCAGATTCGTACCGTTCCGCCCGCGATTGGCCGGCTCCATAACCTGAAGGTGCTCAAACTGTCCCGCAACCAGATCGAGCAGCTGCCTGAAGAAATCGGGAGACTCAAGTCGTTGGAGGAATTGCACATCTCGCGCAATCAGATCGGCTCCCTGCCGCCAAAGTTCTGGAACCTGCAGCAGCTCGGCGTCATTAATCTCGGCGAGAATCGGTTGACGGCGATTCCCGGCGAGATTCAGGGCCTGACCGGGCTTCGCGAAATCGAACTGGCTGGCAATCCGATCCCCGAGCAGGATCGCCGCCGCATCGAGCAGCTGATTCCGCACGCGAAAGTGGAATGGTAGGGGTCGTCCTGGTCGAGACGCGCCGATGAGCGGTCAGCAACAACTCGTGGTGCGGCACCCATGGGTTCTGGTTGTCTATCTGCTGGCCGTTACGTTCGCAGCGTTTCTGCTCCCGGAGTCGATCAAGGCGACCGGCGTTGCCGGACTATTCGCGATGCAACTGGTTGTCCTGGCCGCGTTTCGTTCGCTGCGCCTGAGCGATCTGGTTCGCATTTTCGCTCGACTCCGTTTCCTGTTCTTCTTCCTGATTGCTGTGAACGCCTTCCTGCCCGGCCCGGCGACCGGTCGGTACTGGCCGCTGGCGTGGGGAATTGTTGTCAATCTCGACGGGCTGTTTTCCGGGGCCGTCATGTGCGCCCAGATCGCGCTGGTCGTTCTCACTACCCATGTCGTCCGGGCCATCGGGGATGAGAGGTCATTTATAGACGGGCTTCGCTCGCTCCGAATCGCGCCCTTGTTGGCGTACTCGCTCGATACCACGTTCGCGCTCGTCGGAGGGTCTCTGAACCGCGGCGGTAGTGGCGACGGTAGTGGCAGTGGCAGCGGCAGCGGCGGTGGCAGCGGGGGTGGTGGTGGCGGTGGACGGTACGGCAGCGGCCACGACGGCGGCGGCGACGGTGGTGGCCACGTGGCAGCGGCTGGCGAGGAGACCTCGGGCGGCGTCCTCGCCTTGTTGCGGGCGCTCAGGAATCGTGACATCAGCCCTTTCGTCGACAAGATCAACAGCGGGCTGGCCGACGCCGCGCGGCACGCCGCCCGGCTGGGACTGGGCCGAGAGCGAGCCCATGACGTCGGTGTCATTGGCGGAATCGCTGCAGTGATGATGGCCTTCAAGCTCGTCAAGGTCCTGCCGGGACTGCCCGTCATGCAGGGCGCCAAGATGATCTTCTTCATCCCCCTTTACGTTCTTGCCACCGACCGCACCCACACGCGATGGGGAGGTACCATTGCGGGCGGGATCATGGGATTCCTCGCCTTTCTCAACGGCGACAGCCGATATGGGCTATTCGAGATTCTCAAGCATCTGGTCCCCGGACTCACGATGGACCTTATTTGGCCAGTCGTGCGGAGACTGCCGTTACGAATTTGGATTCTCGTGATCGTCGGTTGGATCGCCGCGGCGGCCAGGACGTCCACGCAGTTCGCCATGATATTCGCACTCAGTTCCGACAACGCCACGCTGCTCATTTTTCCGGCGCTCAAACTCGTCCCCAACGCGATTGCGGGAACGTTGAGTGCGTTCGTCACCTATCCGGTGCTCAAGCACCTGGGCTCACGGGCGATTGCGAACAAGGAAAGAAGTGAGGCGTTGAAGGACGAACCCGAAGCAGAATTAGCCCTTCGAGGAGTTCCACGGCAGTGAGCGCGCATTATACAGATGACCGGCGGCATGGAGATGACCGGCGGCGGCACGTGCAGAGCGAGCTGATGCGCGAATCGCTCGTCGGCAGTCATATCGGCCCCAAGACGAAGACGGATCGCGAAATCCGCATCATCCCCGATCTGAACGTGGTGTCGATCGGCGGGATGAGCATCTTCGACCGCAGCGCCGAGGCCTTGCTGCCGTTGCTGGACGTGATCGTGGAATGCCGGAAACGGCACAAGTTCGTGCTGGGGGTCGGGGGCGGCGCTCGCCTGCGGCACACGTTTCACATTTGTCTGGATCTCGGGCTGCCGACCGGCGCGCTCGCCATGGTCGCGGGAGCGGTCGACGAGCAGAACAGCCGCATGTTGTGGTCGCTCCTGGCAAGCCACAAGGGCATGTCGCTGAACAAGGAGAATTTCCTCGAATTACCGTTGTGGCTCGATGAGGGAATGATCCCGGTCATGGCGTGTATGCCGCCGTCTCACTTCTGGGAACCACCGGCCGGCAGGATGGGTCTTCCGATGAACGGCAATGATTTGGGCGCATTCTTGTTCGCTGACGTGCTCGGTGCGCGGTCCATCGTATTCATCAAGGATGAGAAGGGGGTGTACACGGCCGATCCGAAGAAACATCCGCAGGCCGAGTTCATTCCCAGAATCGGCGCCAGAGCGCTCCTGGACCTCAACGCCGAGGAGTCGATCATCGAGCACGCCTGCCTCGAGGCGCTGCTCAATGCCCGCCACATACGGCATGTCCAGATCATCAATGGTCTCGAGCCGGAGCTGCTTCCGCGGGCTCTCGATGGAGAGCATGTCGGTACGATCATTGACGCCGGTCTCTAGTCTCCATTTCGATCAGGTTTTAAGGCATTACCCGTCATGAGTGAGTCTCAGCCACACGTTCCCGAGCGAAAGTCGATTCTCAACCCGCTTGCGGACATCAACCTGAATACGCCCAAGACCCTCGGCGCGCTTTACCCGGAGTCCCAGCCGCTGCGGATTCTTCCGGACGTGAATGTGATCAAGATCGGCGGCCAGTCGTTTATCGATCGTGGCCGTGAAGCGATGGCCCCGCTTCGCAAGGAGATCGCCGAACTTGCACCCCGACACCAGCTATTCATCGGAGCCGGCGGAGGAACCAGGGCCCGGCACGCCTACAGCATCGCCCTGGATCTCAATCTGCCCACCGGCGTGCTGGCCACCATCGGCGAGTCGACCGCCGTGCAGAATGCCCGCATTCTCCAGCTCTATCTTGCCGAGTTCGGTGCCATATTCATCGTTCCGGACGCGTTTCAATCGTTGCCGCTCTACCTTCGCATGGGGTGTATTCCGGTGATGGCCGGGATGCCTCCCTATGGGTATTGGGAGAAACCACCTGCCGAGGGTCGAATTCCTCCCAATCGAACCGATTCGGGAGTCTTTCTCACGGGCGAGTGCCTGGGCGCTCGAAAAGTCATCTTCGTAAAGGACGAGGATGGACTCTATACGGATGATCCCAAGAAGAACCGGTCCGCCACGTTCATACCGCGGATCAGTGTCCAGGAACTCATCGACAAGCCATTGCGAGACCTCGTCGTCGAGCCGATTGTGCTTCAGAATATGCTCAAGGCGGTCCACGTGCGGGAAATCCAGGTCGTCAATGGGCTCAAGCCGGGTAATCTCGTGCGGGCAGTCGAAGGAGAGCCGGTCGGCACCACGATTTACGTGGCGGGATAGCGGAATAGGGTTCAGTACACGATGATCAACATTCCTGTCCTGAGATGGGGTTCGCCCTACACCAGCATGGACGTGGACGATGTCGTCCATTTTTCAACGGGCGAGCCGATCGCGCGCGTCAGCCGTGCCAACGGAGGATTGATTCAGCGCGACATGCGGAAGGCGGCGCGTGCGCGCGAGGTGCTGCGCGACATTCCGATCGACGAATTGATTGCACGGGCCGGGCGCGCGGGCGAGCTGTACATGACCGCGACGCTGTCGATGGGCGATGCCGCGCAGACCCCCGACGAGTTCGTCCACGCCCAGTCGGCGACGACCGGGCTGCCCGAACACATGTGCCGCGCGAACATGCGGAAGAACGCCTTCGTGCTCGGGCACATGCGCGACATCCTGACCTCGCTGACGCGCGGGCTCTCCCTGGACGTTCTGACCACCGGGCACGGGGAAGAGCGCGAGGTGCCCATCAGCTACCAGGCGAACAGCCCGGTCCTCGGGCTCGTGCTGCCCTCGAACTCTCCGGGCGTGCACACGCTCTGGATGCCGATCGTTCCGCTGCAGGTGGGTCTCGTCCTCAAGCCCGGACCACAGGAGCCCTGGACGCCGTACCGGATGGCCGCCGCGTTCTTCGAGGCGGGCATTCCGCCCGAGGCGATCTCGATTTACCCTGGCGGGGCCGACATCGGCGCGGCGGTCCTCGAGAGCTGCGGCCGAAGCCTCGTCTTTGGCGGAACCGCCACGGTCGACCGGTATCGCGGCAATCCGCGTGTGCAGGCGCACGGCCCGGGATTCTCGAAGATCCTCCTGGGCGACGACCAAGTGGATGACTGGGAGCGCCACCTCGAGATGATGGTCGACAGCGTGTTCGCCAACAGCGGGCGCAGTTGCATCAACTGTTCGGGGATCTGGGCCAGCCGCCACACGCGCGAGATTGCGGACGCGCTCGCACGACGGCTCGCGGATGTTCGGCCGCTGCCGCCCCAGCATCCGGACGCGGGGCTGGCGGCCTTCACGGTGCCGGGTGTGGCCGAGGCGATTTCTCAGGCGATCGACGCCGACCTCCAGGCACCTGGCGTTGCCGACCTCACGGCGAAGTACCGCGAGGGCGGTCGAGTGGTCACGCAGGGAACTGCCGACTACCTGCTGCCGACGGTGGTGCACTGTGACGCGCCTGACGCGGGAGTCGCGAAAGCGGAGTACATGTTTCCGTTCGTCAGCGTGGTGGAGTGTCCGCAGGCACGGATGCTCGACGCCATCGGTCCGACGCTCGTCTGCAGCGCCGTCACCAGTGACGAAGGGTTCCGTCGGCAACTGCTCGATGCGGTCCACATCGACCGGCTGAACCTGGGTCCGGTTCCCACGACGCAGCTCAACTGGCTCCAGCCGCACGAGGGCAACATCGTGGAATTTCTGTTCCGCGCGCGTGCCTTTCAGGCCACGCCGGTAGGAGCTACGCCGCCTCAGGCCGCAGGAGTCCGGGCTACACCGGCTCGTGCTACGTCGCCGTTCTGATGCGGATTCTCTCGATCACGGCCGGCGCGGCGGGGATGTACTGTGGCAGCTGCACCCGCGACAACGCGCTGGCCCGGGAACTGCTGGCACTCGGGCACGACGTGACGCTCGTACCCGTGTACACACCGACGCGGCCCGACGAGCCGAACGTCAGCCGCTCACGCGTGCTCTTTGGCGGGATCAGCGTCTACCTTCAGCAGTACGCCCCAATCTTCCGGAAGATGCCGCGGTTGCTCGATCGCCTCTTGGACTCGCCGCGTGTGATCCAGGCCTTCTCGAGCCGCGCCATCTCGACCGACGCCCGGATGCTCGGAGGTCTGACGATCTCCATGCTGCAGGGTGAGCAGGGCGCTCTGCGCAGGGAGTTCGACAAGCTGGCCGAATGGATGCGTGCCGAGCCGCTCCCCGACGTCATCAACCTGCCGAACACGTTGCTGATCGCACTCGCGGCGCCGCTGAAGCGCGCGTTCAATCGGCCGATCTGCTGCACCATGCAGGGCGAGGAGTTCTTCCTGGACGGCCTCGTGCCCCCGTACCGCGACCAGGCGCTCGCGTTGATCCGCGACCAGGCCCCGAGCGTCGACCGTTTCATCGCCGTTGGCGAGTACTGCGCGGCGTTCATGTCGCAGTACCTGGACATTCCACGCGCCCGCATTTCGGTCGTGCCGCTCGGCATCAACATGGACGGGTACCCGCGTTCGGCCCCGGCGGCTGACCGGCCCGCGGGTGATCCCCTTCGCATCGGCTATTTCGCACGCATCGCTCCCGAAAAGGGGCTGCATCTGCTCGCGGAGGCCTACATCCAGCTTCGCCGCCGGACCGGACGCACGCCGATCCGGCTCGAAGCGGCCGGTTACCTGGCGCGGGCACACCAGCCGTATTTCGACGCCGTGCGCCGGATGCTGGAGCGTGCGGACCTCGCGCACGAGTTTTCGCATCACGGTGAGGTCGATCGGGAAGGGAAGCTGGCGTTCCTGCGCGGGCTCGATATCCTCTCCGTTCCGGCGACCTTCGACGAGCCCAAGGGAATGTTCCTGCTCGAGGCGATGGCCAGCGGTGTCCCGGTCGTGCAACCGCGTCGCGGGGGGTTTATCGAGATCGTCGAGCGGACCGGAGGAGGCCTGCTGGTGGAGGGCGATGACGCCGACGCGCTGACGGATGGCCTGTACGCGCTTTCCAGCAACCCGACGCTCCGCGCGACCCTGGCAGAGCGCGCCCTTCAGGGCGTGCGCGCCCATTACACGGTCGCGCAGTCGGCTGCCAGCCTGCTCGACGTCTACACCGCCGTGTCGGGCCAACGAGCGGCAGGGCTGTCGGTGGCCTGACCATGCTCGAGGTCTCGAACGTCGGCAAGCAGTATCCGACGCCGCGCGGCGCGTTGCAGGTGCTGTCGGACGTGACGTTCGCGCTGTCGCCTGGCGATGCCGCCGCCATCACCGGCCCCTCCGGCAGCGGGAAGAGTTCGCTCCTGTACATCCTCGGCGCGCTCGAGCCGCCGTCATCCGGCGCCGTGACGCTTGGTGGGCGCAATCCGTTCGCGCTGTCGGCGGACGGGCTGGCCGACTTCCGGAACGCGGAGATCGGGTTCGTGTTCCAGGATCACTGCCTGCTGCCCCAGTGCTCGGTCCTCGAGAACGTGCTCGTGCCGACGCTCGTGGCAAAAAGCGTGGCAACCACCCCCAGCGATGACACGGCGCGTGCCGGTTCGCTCATCGAGCAGGTGGGCCTCGGCGATCGCATCGATTACCGGCCCGGCGAGTTGTCGGGAGGCGAGAAGCAGCGTGTCGCGATCGCGCGTGCCCTGATCAGGCAGCCTGGGCTCCTGTTGTGCGACGAGCCGACCGGCAACCTCGACCAGGCATCGGCGTCCACCGTCGCGTCGCTCCTGCTCGATCTGCACCGCACCCAACAGAACGTCCTGATCGTCGTCACGCACAGCGTCACGCTGGCGGCCCAGTTTCCCATCCGCTTCGAAATCGTGGACGGCCGGCTGACGCGACACTGATCTCCTTCGCCGCGGGGATGCCGGACGGCGGCCACCGTCCGGCATCCCCGCAGCGGCGCCGATCGCTGCTAGAATCGCCTCGCGCTGAGCGACTTGGACGATCCGAGTGCGCGCCTGTTTGATCGCGGTTACCGTCGTCCAAGATGTCTACAAGTAGTTAGGCATCGGATCGGAGGTCAGTATGGTCCTGGGTCCGAAGGTAAAGATCGGCTATGGGCTCGGGTCGGTTGCTTACGCCGTGTGTTTGTATGCAGCTTGGCAGCTTGGCCGCGCGAACAGTACGGTCGAAACAAACCTGCTCCTGTGCGTGTTTGGGGGAGTTGCTGGGTGGATAGTTGGACTCTTGCTCACGCCGAAAAACGATCCGGAAGCTAAGGATTTCCAAAAGATTGGCGGCGCCATCCTGACCTTCGTGACAGGCTACTTGCTGGCAAAGACCGACCCATTGTTTGACGCGGCCGTGGAGTCTGGAACTCTTGAGAGCTTGCTTGGCAGAGCCTTGCTTCTGGGGAGCACGTTCCTGATTGGAGCGCTTTTTGTCTTTGTCGGCCGCAAGTACTGGCACGACGATGCTTAAGACGAAGAAGTATTGGTACGGAGTGCTTGCCTTGGGCGCTCTAGTCGTCCTCCTGGGGCATGCGTTGCGCGGACAGGTGGTGCTTCAGGACCGTCCACCAATCTACGGCTACCGGGTCGTCAACACCTATCCGCACGATCCGCAGGCGTACACACAAGGCCTGATCTATCGGGACGGGTTCCTGTTTGAGAGCACGGGACGCAGAGGGCGGTCATTTCTCAGGAAGGTCAGGCTGGAAGACGGAGAGACCGTTCAACAGCAACCTGTCGACTCCCAATACTTTGCCGAGGGACTGGCAATTTGGAACGACCGGCTCATTCAGCTCACCTGGGAGTCCAATATCGGGTTTGTCTACGATCTGACGAGTTTCAACCTTGAGAGTACCTTCCGATATTCGGGCGAGGGGTGGGGCCTGACGGATGACGGGACTCGACTGATCATGAGCGATGGGAGCGATACGCTGCGCTTCCTCGACCCGATCACCTTTGAAAATCAGGGGCGACTTCGGATAACGGACAACACGGTATCGGTCAGGGATCTGAACGAGCTTGAGTACGTCCGGGACGAGATCTACGCAAACGTCTGGCACACGGACCGAATTGCCCGGATCTCTCCGGAGTCCGGACGCGTAGTTGGCTGGATTGATCTGACGGGGTTATTGTCCCCAGTCTATCAACTTGATGATTCCGAGGCAGTCCTCAACGGAATCGCGTTCGACGCGGAGAATAATAGGCTGTTTGTAACCGGCAAGCTGTGGCCGAGACTGTTCGAGATCGAAGTGGAGCGTCGTTAACGAGGGGGCGGACCGGCTAACGCGACGCTGAAGCTGCCAGCGGAACCTCCCTCGATAAAGTAGACACGTCCACCTACCGGTGGGAGGTGTCCATGCGGCGTCGAACACCTGACCTGATCACCCATCTGGGCCGGGGGCGGGTGGCGCCGGGCGGGGCCGCCCCGCCCGCGCCGCAGGCGCCACTCTCGTGACAGGTGGTTTTGGCGCCGAGCACGGGTGGGGCTGCCCGGTGACAGGACCCGTTCACGAACCAGTCGCAGCGGGCGCGCACGGGATCCCGTCCGTGCGTCTGATATATTCGCCGGACGATGACCCAATCTGCAAACCTAGCGGAGCCGGACGCCGAACTCGAGACCGGCAGGCGATGGCTGCCGGCGCTGCTCGTGCTCTTTGTCGGATCCGGGTGCGCGGCGCTCATATACGAAATCGTCTGGTTCCAGCTCCTGCAGCTCTCGGTCGGCTCCTCCGCAGTCTCACTCGGCATTCTCCTGGGCATCTTCATGGGCGGCATGTGCCTCGGCAGCCTGCTGCTGCCGCGGTACATCAGCGCGCGCCACCACCCGCTGCGGGTCTACGCGTTTCTGGAACTCGGTATCGGCGTGATGGGCGTCCTCGTCCTGTTCGTCGTCCCCTGGATCGGCGGCGCCTACACCACGATTGCCGGTACAGGGCAGGCGAGCCTGTTCCTGCGCGCGATCGTGGCCGGCGTCTGCCTGGTGCCGCCGACGGTCCTGATGGGCGCCACGCTGCCCGCCATCGCGCGGTGGGTGGAAGCGACGCCCACCGGCGTGTCGTGGCTCGGCTATTTCTACGGGGGCAACCTCGCGGGTGCCGTGGTGGGGTGCCTGCTCGCCGGCTTCTATTTGTTGCCCCGCTACGACATGCCGACGGCGACGTTTGCCGCTGTCGCGCTCAACATAGTGGTGGCGCTCCTGGCGTTCGGCATCGCGCGCGCCACGCCGTACGTTCCCACGGCGGCTGGCGACCGGATCGCCGTGGCGGTGCCGGAGGCGCGGCTCATCTACGTCGCCATCGCCCTGTCGGGCATGACCGCTCTTGGGGCCGAGGTCGTGTGGACCCGCATCCTGTCGCTGTTGTTCGGCGCCACCACCTACACCTTTTCCTTGATTCTGGCCGTGTTCCTCGTCGGCCTCGGCATCGGCAGCACCGTCGGCTCGGAACTGGCCCGCCGCGTGGCGCACCCTCGTGTCGTGTTCGGCTGGTGTCAGCTCCTGCTGTGCGCGACGCTCGCGTGGGCGGGGTACGCCACCGGCAGCTCGCTTCCGTACTGGCCGATCAATCCGTCGCTCTCGACAGATCCAGTGCTCTTGTTTCAACTCGACCTGATGCGCGCCATCTTCGTCATGCTGCCGTCGACGATCCTGTGGGGCGCCAGCTTTCCGCTCGCGCTCGGCGCCGTGGCGCTGCGTGGACAGGATCCGGGGCGCCTCGTCGGGGGTGTGTATGCCGCCAACACCGTGGGAGCGATCGTCGGCGCGCTGGTGACCGGCCTCGTGCTCGTCGGCACCGTCGGGAGTCAGGTCGCGCAACAGGGGCTCATCGGCGTCGCCGCGATCTCGGGCGTGCTGCTGCTCGTCGGCGTCACGCCCGCCGGCCAGGTCAAGGGTGTCCTGTCGGTGCGCGCGGCGGCCGTGCTGGTGGCCGCCGTCTGCGTGGCTGCGGTGCTCCTCGCGCGCGCGGTGCCGCCGCTGCCCGGCCTGCTGGTCGCGTATGGCCGCTACGCGGCCACCTGGATCGGCATCAACCAGATCATCTATTCCGGCGAGGGGGTGACCGCGGCGGTCGCCGTTTCGCGCACGCCGGCCGGCGTGCTCAACTATCACAACGCCGGCAAGGTGCAGGCCTCGAGCGAACCGCAGGACATGAAGCTGCAGCGCATGCTCGGCCACATCACCACGCTCGTGCCGCAGAATCCGGCCAGGGTGCTCGTCATCGGGTGTGGAGCCGGGGTGACCGCCGGCGCCGTATCCATCGATCCCCGTGTCACGGACCAGACGATCGCGGAGATCGAGCCGCTGGTGCCGCAGGTTGTGTCCACCTACTTCTCCGAGCACAACTTCGACGTCGTCGATAATCCGAAAGTGCGGATTCACCTCGACGATGCGCGGCACTTTCTGCTGACGACGGACGAAACGTTCGATGCCGTGACATCGGATCCGCTCGACCCCTGGGTCAAGGGCGCCGCCACGTTGTATACGCGTGAGTTCTTCGAGGAGATCAAGGCGCACCTCAATCCTGGCGGCGTGGTGACGCTGTTCGTCCAGCTCTACGAGAGCACCGACGCCGCGGTCAAGAGCGAGATCGGGACGTTTCTCGAGGCGTTCCCGAACGGCGCCGTTTTCGCCAACACGATAAGGGGGCAGGGATACGATCTCGTCCTCTTCGGGCAGGTCGGCGACCGGCGGATCAACATCGACACCGTGCAGGCCAGGCTCGATTCACCGGAGGGCGAACCGATCAGGCGCTCGCTCGCGCAGGTCGGCATCAATTCCGCCGTCGAGCTGTTCGGGACCTACTCGGGAAGCCGCGCGGACATGGCGAACTGGCTCGAGGGCGCCGAGATCAACACCGACCGCAATCTCAGGCTGCAGTACCTTGCCGGACTCGGCCTGAATCAGTACGACGCCGCGTCGATCTACCGGGACCTCATCCAGGAGACCCGCTATCCCGAGCACCTGTTCGAGGGATCGGACGAAACGCTCGCCGAGCTTCGGACGTTTGTCGATCGAGCACTCGGCGTCTCCCGCCCTGGGTTTTGAAGACCGAATCCTGAATGAAAACGATTCCCAAGGTCCTGCAAAATCATCTTGTCGAACATTGAGATTTCCCCGGCTATGGTGATAGTGGAGCCAGGGGGAACACGAAGACGAGAGAAAACGACCAAGGGCTCGCATCATCCAGAAACCGTTCGTTCCCGATCACGTCTCCAGCCTTCGCCAGACCTGTCGCCACGTAGTCCAGCGAGCCCTCTAGTTCGGCGTTCCGCAGCCAGTTGTCCTCCGGCAACGCGTTGAATGGGAAGACTGCCGTGTCGAGCTCGAGGTTCAGCTTGTGAGTGTAGGCGCTCGTATCGGTGGGTCTCTCGGCCGGGCTGAACTTGTCGATGATGTCGAAGTGACTTTCGACCCAACCTCCGGTCTGTTCCGGTTCGAGCCACGTGATGTTGAGTTCGAGTTCCATTTCGACTTCGGTGTCGTCTCGAAGTGGGCTGAAGATCGTCTCCACGCCGATCCCAATCCGCGGGATTTCAGTCGGGATGTCGACCACGAATACCAACTCGAACACCCGGTCGCGCTCTTGCCGCATGGTCTCGACCGCAACGCCGTCTTCGATCGTTTCCACCCGAGCGGGGCTGAGCAGGTTCTCGACCGTGAAGGTCGGTTCGATCTTGAGCTCCGGTGCGCAGAGAAAGGCGCACGGGTCGCGTTCCTGGGCGTAGAGGCTCGCTTGGGGCGCGGCACCGCACGCGATCAACGCAACGCCGATACGCGCCAGACGGAGGGAAGCAGCCATCGAAGATTTCATGGGCATCGTATCATTCGAATCGTGCAGGTAGGCAGTGTCGATATAATGTTGCGGCGCCTGCCACCCGGTTCGTCCGGCAGCGTTGAGGACGAGTTCTAGAAAGCGAAGATGAGATGCACAAACGCCGTGCCATAGAACTGTCCTGTCTGGCGGTATGGCTGCTCACCGTGATGGAGACGACAGGGCGGATGCTCCCAGCCACGGCAGCAACCAATCAGGCTGGTGAGTTTGCGGGCCAGGTGTTGAGCGCTTCTGGCACGTCGGTGGCCGGTGCAACAGTCCATCTCGTTCCAACAACGGCGATTGACGTCACCACGCAGATGACTGCCAGCGCCATCTACGATCCGCCATTCCCAGCGGAAGCCTACGATGAACCGCTCGAGGACGCGATTCGGCTGCAGGGCACAGAATTTCCGCAATCCACGACGGACTCTCAAGGCAACTTCGTGATAGCCAGTGTGCCCGATGGCAAGTTTTTCCTCCATGTCACACCCGGCCCAGACGATACCGAACACCTACCCGGTGGAGACCAGAGTAGACAAAGCTATGAAGCCGAGCAGCTGCGCGGTGAATCGATAACCGTCACGATTTCGAGCAGCCCTTCTCCGGCTGCCCGAGCTGTCGGCAGCTCGGGCTGTATCGTGTGCCATCAAGACCAAGAGCACTGGCAACAAACAACCCACAAGCTCGGATGGACCGTGCCGGGAGCTCCGGGGCCGATGCAGGATTTTTCGAGACACCCGGATTACTTCAACGCGCTCGAATCGTTCCCCGAGACAGACGACTACGCGAACGGAACACGCCTCGAGCTGGGGGATTACGATTCAAACAGAAACGATGACAAGTTCAAGCTAAGAGCATTTGGCGATTCTCGGCTGCCGATCGAGACAACCTATGCCGATGTCTATTTGTGGAAGAACACAGACGACGGCAAGTACTACATCACGATGGTGAACAACCTGAACCCGCAGGACCCCAATAGCCCAGCGCACCTGGAGATCAAGCTCCTATACGGCGGGGCGGTTCACGACCAGCGGTACATCGTCTCGGTTCCGCCGGACCTGGGAGATCGGTTGGGATGGTATACGGTGCTGCGGTACAACATGACCGGGCGTGACAACAGGTTGAACAGAACGCGGCGAGTCTGGCACGACTACAAGTTCTACCTGTGGTGGGCCGCTGGCGGGGACGCCCAGTACGGGACGCGCGACGATGTGCTCCAGGCTCCGCCGGTCAACACCAATACCATTCAGACCATGTGCGCCAGCTGTCATCTCACGGGCTGGGAACGGTATCAGGACGAGCCCACCGGCCAGTTTCTGGTACGCGCCGTGAACGACCCTGGCGGCGCCATGAACATAGACGATGACCCCGAGATGGACGAGATCAATATCGGCTGCGAAAACTGCCACGGCCCCGGGTCAGAGCATGTGGCCAACGCAGGACGATCCCGCTTTATCGTCAACCCCGAATATCTTTCAGCTGAGCGGTCTAGTGCCGTCTGTGGCAGGTGCCACGACAGACGGCAGGGGTATGGCGGCCCAACCGTGGGTTATACACAAGCGCTCAGCGAGGAAGGAGAGCTCGCGAGACCCGGCATAAGCCGCCACGAACTGATCACGACGTATACCGACCCGATCAAGAAGGGGCCTACGATGCAAGGACCCGGGAAGGACAACAACATCTGGCCTGACGATATCCACTCGAGCAAGCCTCACCAGCAGTATTCGGATTTCCTGAAGTCGACGATGTACAGAAACGATCGATTGATGGTCACCTGCGCGGATTGCCATGACCTGCATGGTGGCACACCGTACTCACGCTGGCTCATTCACGACCCCGATGACTCTGCTTCCCCCCTGTGCCAGAGATGTCATGCCGTAGACCTGCTGTCTCACATGGAAACGGAACTGAACTCGAAGATGAAGGGCCAACTGACTCGCTGCATCGACTGTCACATGCCGGGAACCGCCAACACCGGCGGCATTGCAGGTGATTTTGGCAGGATGATAGGAACGCCCCCATACGCCGATGCGGCTGAGGAAGAGAGGAACGCCTACTGGGAAGGCCCCATAAACTCCCATGTGTTTGATGTGCCTTTGAAAACAAATATTGGGGTCGACGGGGTGTCGCCGGGCAGGGCGATGCCCATTCCTTACACGAGCGCCTGCGGGACGTGCCACGTTGTGAACGAGTTACCGTTTCAATAGCTGCAACCGGCCCGACACGTTCGGGCACACTGACGCTGAGTCAGCAACAGCCCGCCAAACCTCACTCCGCCTAGCGCACCGATTTCCTCAGGAATGTGGTGCCAGGGGAGCGGATCGAACCCTCACGCCCCTTTCGGGACCGAGGATCTTGAAGCCCAACGCCTAAAGCCCGGAACATGCCAGCGCTCAGACGATGGTGCCGGGGGGGATGACGCCCCCCTTCGGTACGATGATGATCCCGCCTCGAATGTAGTAGCCGTCGCCGTCCTCCTGCTCGACACCACGCTCGTTGACGAGCCGCGCGCCGTTGCCGATCCGCGCGTTCTTGTCGACGATGGTGCGCTCGAGCACCACGTCGCGGCCGAGGCCAAGCGCCGGGGCGCCTTCTGGCGGGCTGTCTTCATAGAGGTCGGCGCCAAGCAGCACCGAGTCGGTGACGCGTGTCCCGGACTGGATGGACGAGCGAAGGCCAATCACCGAGTTACGGATGACGCAGCGGTCGAGAAACGAGCCGTCTGCGAACGTGGAATCGCGCACGTGGCAGTCGGTCAGGCGCGAGCCAGGCAGATGGCGGAGATGCGTATAGATCGGGCGCGTCAGATCCCAGAACCGAAAGGGCGCCTGCGTTCGCCCCAGCATCACGTTGGCCTCGTAGAACGACTCGATCGTTCCCACATCGACCCAGAAATCACGGAAGAGAAACGGTCGGACGCGATAGGCGCCGAGCGCGCCTGGGATCAGCTCACGGCCGAAGTCGTGGCCCGCCTCGCGCTCGAGCATGTCGAGCATCACGCGGCGTGAAAAGACATACACACCCATCGAAGCCATAAACGGCTGGTCGTCGCTATGCGTGGCGAAGGTGGCGCCGGACGGGATACTGCGCTCGATGTGGCTCAGGCGGTCCGGCGTGGGTTTCTCCTCGAACGCGACGATGCGGCCCGCCTTGTCGAAGCGGAAGATGCCCATGTGCGTGGCGGTTGCCGGGTCGACCGGCTGCGCGGCGATCGTGATGTCGGCGCTGGTGTTCTTGTGCGTCTCGATCAGCTCCCCGTAATCCATGCGGTAGAGGTGATCGCCGGCGAGGATCAGGTAGTAGTCGGCCTCGTACCGCGTTATGTGACGGACGGCCTGACGAACGGCGTCGGCGGTGCCCTGGTACCAGTTCGGGTTGTCCGGCGTCTGTTCCGCGGCGAGGATTTCCACGAACCCACCTGAGAAGCGGTCGAGCCGATACGTGTTGGAAATGTGACGGTTGAGCGACGCGGAATTGAATTGCGTCAGGACAAAGATGCGGCGAATCTCGGCATGGAGGCAGCCGCTGATCGGAACGTCAATGAGCCGGTACTTGCCACCGATCGGCACCGCCGGTTTCGAGCGCGTGGCCGTGAGCGGAAACAGCCGTTTCCCTTGTCCTCCTCCGAGAATGATGGCGAGCGTGTTACTGATCACGGTCGGAACCAGCAGCCTAACGTACAGGCGTCTGCGACGGAGATCGCCGCATGGTGCAAGCGGCGGCGGTTCGAATTCAAGAGTCCGTCGTCCCGCTGTCCGCGACTCCGTCTGCCGTGTCGTCCACGAACGTTTCGAGATGCCGCTTCATCGTGAGGAACGCGTCGAGAAAGGCTGCGCGCCTCACGATGTCGGAGCCGGTTACGGCCGCCGGATCCGGTACGCTCCAGTGCGCCGTCACCGGGCGTCCCGGCCAGAGCGGGCACGGTTCGCGCGCCGCCGCATCGCACACTGTGAAGACGAAGTCCATCCTGGGCGCGTCCGGACCGGCGAACTCTTCCCAGCTCTTGCTGCGAAGATCGTGCGTGGACACCTGGTGCTTGGCGAGAACCTCGAGCGCGAGCGGATGTACGGATCCTTTCGGATGGCTCCCGGCGCTGAAGGCGCGAAACTGTCCACGGCCGATGGAAGGATCGTTCATCATCGCTTCCGCGAGAATCGACCGCGCCGAATTCCCAGTACACAGAAACAACACGTTGCGCATCACGGACCGCACCTACATCTCAAAGATCAGGCTGCAGCAGGTCACCGCGCCCTCCGCCTTCTGCAACTCGTCGACGTCGATCGGTCGCACGCGCAGGCCCTGGCGTTCCAGCCGTTCGCGCGTCCGTGGAAATGCGGTGGGGTAGACGACGACGTCGGCGATCGCGAGGGCATTGGCCCCGTAGGGTTCTTGTGGGTCGACGTCCAGGAGCGACAGGCGGCGAACGCGTCGGCGGGGACCCACTCCCGATTGATGAGCACGGTCTCTGGCGCGAGGGCCGTCACCGCAGACTTCAGGTGGAGGCACCCGCGTACCGGCACCGCACGCACGGCGTAGCCGACCGGCTCGAGGATGCGGACGAGTTGATCGATGCCGGCACGGTTCGTGCGCGTAGAGGCCCCGACGAACACCTGACGGCCGATCGTGAGAACATCGCCGCCCTCAAGGGTTCCAGGCGCCTTGATGTGCTGCAGGGGACGGCCGTGGCGTGCGAGCGCTTCCAGGACGCCCGGCGTCTCCGCCCGGCGCGATGTGGCGCCAGGCCGGCAGATGACCGCGCCTTCGTCGAGGACCACGGCGATGTCTTCCACGAACACCGCGTCGGGCATGCCCGCGCCGGAGTCCAGCCGTCGAACCGTGCATCCCGCCTCGACCAGCGCCCACTCGTACGCCGCGTGCTGCGCGCGCGCACGATCGATGTCGATCGACACCCGCTCCACGTGCGTCAGCTCGCACGACTGGAACGCCGCACTGATCTCACGCGTGAGTGCCATCAACACCGGAGGTCAAAGCTCCCGCACGCTCTCGCGTCCGATCAGAAACCACCCCGCCACCAGGCTCAAGAGCACGCCGTTGATCGTCAGCACAGTTGGGGCAGAGGTCTGCGTGGCCACGTACCCGGCTACCAGGCTCCCGAGCGGCATGCCGCCGCGGAACGCCATCAGGTAGATGCTCATGACGCGGCCCCGCATCTCGTTGGGCGCGATGAGCTGCACGAGCGACGCGACCAGCGCAAAGACCATCACCATGCAGGCGCCGGCGCCAAAGAGCAGCACGGCGTTGATCCAGACCACCCGCGTGACGGCAAACAGCGCGACCAGCACGCCGAAGACCAGCTGGATGACGAGCAGCGTTCGTCCCATGCCCTCGAACTTGCCGAGCCAGGCGACGACGAGCGCACCAGTGACGGCGCCGGCGCCGGCGCAGGCCATGAGCTGTGTGTACTGCCCGACGCCGCCGCCGAACACGTCCTGGGCGAACAGCGGCAGAAACGTCAGAAGCGGTGTGCCGAGATACGTCGTCGCGAACGCCAGGAACGTCAGCCCGATGAGTCCGGGTTGATGCCGCACGTACAAGAAACCGCCGCGCAGCTCGTCGTACATGGGGCTGCGGGTCGTCGCCTGGATGTGGCGGACCTGCAGCGACAGCAGCGCCACGATGACCGCGAGAAACGAGAGGCCGTTGAGTCCGAAGCAGACCGCCATGCCGAACACGGTCAGCGCCGCCCCGGCGATGAGCGGTCCGACGACCCGCGCCAGGTTGAACTGAATCGAGTTGAGTGCGATCGCATTCGGCAGGTGACGTTTGTCGATGAGCGAGGGAACCAGTGACTGGTAGGCCGGCCCGCCAAAGGCCTGTGCCATGCCGGTCACGACCGACAGTGTCAGCACATGCCAGATGCGAATGACGTCCCAGTAGACGAGCCCGGCCAGCGTGAACGCCGTCGCCATCTGGACGTACTGCGACGTCAGGAGGAGCTGCCGCCGGTCGCGGCGATCGGCGATCACGCCACCGATCAGCGTGAAGAGCAGGATGGGCGCCTCGCCGAGGAACGAATCGAGCCCGAGGAAGAAGGCTGACGAGGAGCCCGCAAGCGTCAGCACGAGCCAGCTCTGCGTCACCCGCTGCATCCAGGTGCCGATGCTGGAGGTGAACGCGCCTATCCACAGGATCCGGAAGTCGCGGTAGTGCAGCGCGGCGGCAAGACGCTGCAACACGGAAACAGGCGAAGAGGTGTCTGTGACCTCGGTGGAAGCGGTTGGGGTAGGCACGAACGACGCTCGAATCTTATCGCTTGCTCATTCGCCTTGTTTTCGCTATATTTTCGCCTCGAGACGAAAATATGGCGAATCATGCATTGGCTGTCCTCGAAGACGTGCTTCGCGCGCGCAAGCTGGATCGCACACTCACATCGGCGATTCCGCCAGGAAAGGGCGACGGACGGGTCGCCCCTACGGCGCTCGCCGGGCTCGATGCCGGTCTTGTCCCCACCGCGCACGTGTGCGCGGCGGGGGCCCCGGGAGAGGGCGGCGGACTTCCGCGCGGACAGCTCTCGGAGATGGCCGGCCCGCACTCGTCGGGGCGGACCACGCTGCTGCTGCAGATACTTGCCGCGGCCACGCGTCGCGGCGAGATTGCGGCGCTCGTCGATACCTTCGATCGTCTTGACCTGGCATCGGTCGTGGCCGCGGGGGTAGACCTCGATCGGCTGCTGTGGATTCGTGGACACGCGATCAGCAGGTCTCAGGGCTCTGGCCTCGGGTCTCAGCCCAGGCCTCAGTCCAGGGCCGCCGGTCTCAGCCTGAGGCCTGAGGCCCTGATCGATCGCACCATCGAACGCGCGCTGAAGGCGCTCAACCTTGTTCTGCAGGCTGGCGGCTTTGGCGTGGTGGCGCTCGATCTCGCCGACGCGTTGCCGGCCGCGCTGCATCGTATCCCGTTCACGACATGGCTGCGCGTGCAGCGAACGATCGAAGGGAGCGACACCGCCTGCGTACTGGTGGCGCCGCAGCCGCTGGCGCGCAGTGCGGGCGGCCTCACGCTCGTACTGGACGGCCGGACGCAGTGGGCAGGCCCGCCGACCAGTCAGGCCTCAGGGCTCGGGTCTCAGGCGGAGGCCGGCGGCCCAGGCGCTACCTTAGCCTCAAGCCCAGGCTCAAGCCTGGGTTTAGGGGCGGCCTCGTCTCGCAGCCATCGACTCGTTGGCCTGGACGTGACCGTGCGTGTCGTCTCGCCGAGGCGACGGGTCGGTGGGGAAGTGAAGGTCGCGGCGACATCGTCGCGGTGAACGAAGCTTAGCAGCCCGTGGTGAAAGTCCGTCTGCATTCGACGAGCGACGCATCCTCGCGGCCTGCGTTGCTTCTCCTTCAAATACAGGCGGTATTCTCAGTCGTCGCGCCTTGTCCGCGAGGCGCCTCACTCGTCTCGGTGCGACGCCGGACTTTCACCACGGGCTGCTGATGTTTGGCGCCGTGCACGCCGTTGACGGGAGTGCGACCGACGTATTGATCGAGGTCGCGCGCGAGTTCTCGCCGCGAATCGAGATTGATGAACCGCAGGCCAGGCAGGTTGTCCTTGATCTCAGCGGCTTGACGCGGCTGTTTGGCGATGCGCGCGCGATGGGCGAGGCGCTCTGCCGGACCGCTGCCGATCGCGGGCTGCGCGTGCGTGTGGTCATTGCGGGCACACGCACCGCGGCACGGCTGCTTGCCGGTGCCGCCAGCGGGCCTGTCACGGTCGTCGACCCAGGCACCGAAGCGGCCGCGCTCGCGCGGTTGCCGATTCAGCGGTTGGCGGTTCTCGCCCGTGACGAACCTGTCGCACTCTCGCACCCTCGCACCCTCGGCCGCACCCTTGCACCCTCGGCTGCCCTCTCGGCCGTCCCGTCGCACGTGGCGGTGCTTTCAACGTTTCGCCGCTGGGGCCTTCGCACCCTTGGTGAGGTTGCGGCATTGCCAGCCGCCGCCGTGGCCGCGCGGCTCGGGCAAGAGGGCGTGCGGTGGCAGCGCCTTGCGCGCGGCGAGGATCCGCGGCCGCTTCTCCCCGTCGTTCCCGAGGAGAGCTTCGAGCAGGCGCTCGATCTCGAGTGGCCCATCGAGGGGCTGGAGCCGCTGTCCTTTGTGCTCGGCCGGCTCCTGGAGCCGCTGGAGGCCCAGCTCGAGCGCCGCGGGCGCGGTGCGGCCGTGCTGCACGTCCGGCTGCATCTCGTGACGCGGACCGTGCACGAGCGCTCGCTGCAGTTGCCGGCGCCGATGCGGAACGCGCGCACCCTCCGTACCCTGGCGCTGCTGGACCTGGAATCACATCCTCCGGCCGCCGCGATCGATCGCGTCGTCGTGGCCGTCGATCCGACGCCGGCGCGTGTCCTTCAGTTTTCGCTCCTGACACGCCCGCTGCCGTCACCCGATCAGATCTCCACGCTCATGGCGCGGCTCGGCGCGCTGATGGGGGAGGGGCGCTGTGGATCACCGGCAGCCGTTGATACGTGGCAGCCCGGGGCCTTTGCGATGAAGGAGTTTGCTCCCCGCGCGGGCGTGTCTCCGTGGCCTGTGGATGCGCGTGAAGCAGCGACCGCACCCGTCGTTGCGCTTCGCCGTTTCCGGATTCCCGTCCCTGCACGCGTTCGCGTCGACCAGCACACGCCCGTGCGTGTCACCACGGATCGGGTCGCGACGCGACCCGATCATCCAGTGCTGGCTACGCGGTCCGCGTTCGCGGACCGCGGTGGCGTCCAGCGGTGCGCGGGACCATGGCGCACGTCGGGCGGCTGGTGGACTGTGACGACGAAGGCGTGGGATCGCGATGAATGGGACGTCACGGTGACCGACGGCGCCACGTACCGCGTCTTTCGCGACCGCAGCACCGACGCCTGGTTCATCGAGGGCGTTGTCGATTGACGGCTTGCTGCTTACCGCCGACTGCCTGCTGCTTACCGTGTATATCGAACTCCATTGCGCGTCCGCCTTCAGTTTCCTCCAGGGCGCCTCGCTGCCTGAAACGCTGGTCGAGCGCGCCGCCGCGCTCGGCTACCCGGCGCTGGCGCTACTGGACGCCGATGGCGTCTACGGCGCGCCGCGGTTCCACAAGGCGGCGCGGAAAGCGGGACTACGCGCCATCATTGGCGCCGAGCTGACGATCGCCACACCCCAGAGCCCAAGCCCACAATCCCACATCACCACATCCCCGATCCCTGCGTGGCGTCTCCCCGTTCTCGTTGAGTCGCAAGAAGGCTATCGAAATCTCTGCCGCCTCGTGACGCGCATGAAGATGCGCGCCCCAAAGGGCGAAGGCGCGCTGACCCTCGAAGAACTCGAAGGCTGGGCCGGCGGGCTGGTAGCGCTCGGCGGCCCGCCGCTGCTCGACAGCCGGCACTACGGCGTGGGCGGCCTTCTGGATCGTCTGGTCGGACTCTTCGGACGCCGTAATGTGTGCGTCGAAGTGCAGCGCCATCTCCTCCGCCACGAGGAAGCCGACCACGCGGCGCTCGACGCGCTGGCAAAAGCGTTTCACGTGCCGGTCGTGGCCACGGGCGGCGTCCGGTTCGCCGCGCCCGCGGACCGCCCGCTGTTCGACGTGCTGACGTGCATCGCGCACGGCACCACGCTCGACGCCGCGGGGCGTCGGCTCGCGCAGAACGCCGAGCGATATCTGAAGTCCCCAGAGGTGATGGCACGGCTCTTCGCGGATCGGCCCGACACATTGGCGGGCACCGCGGCGCTGGCCGAGCGGCTCGAGTACACGATGGCCGATCTCGGGTACCGCTTTCCGCAGTATTCCGTGCCTGGCGGCGAGACGGAGATGGTGTTCCTACGCCACATCGCCGAGGTGGGCGCACGCGAACGGTATCGTCCGTACCACGACAAGGCGCGCGCCCAGATTGCGCGCGAGCTCGATCTGATCGAGAAGCTCGACCTCGCCGGCTACTTCCTCATCGTCTGGGACATCGTGAATTACGCGCGGCAGCAGGACATCCTGGTGCAGGGGCGCGGGTCGGCGGCCAATAGCGCCGTCTGCTACAGCCTCGGGATCACCGCCGTCGATCCAATTGCGATGGATCTGCTGTTCGAGCGCTTCCTCTCCGAGGAGCGCGGCGAGTGGCCCGACATCGACCTCGATCTGCCGAGCGGCGACCGCCGCGAGCGCGTCATCCAGCACGTGTACGAGAAATATGGCCGCCTGGGGGCGGCAATGACCGCCAATGTGATCACCTATCGCAGCCGCAGCGCCGTGCGCGACGTCGGCAAGGCGCTGTCGCTGGACGCCGACGAGATCGACCGGCTGGCGAAGGTGATGCACCACTTCGAGTTCACCGATCCGCACGAGACGTTCGGGCGCAACGCCGAGGCGGCCGGCCTGTCGCTGGACAGACCGCGGATGCGGGCGTTCAGGGAGTTGTGGCACCAGATCCAGGATCTGCCACGCCATCTGGGGCAGCATTCCGGCGGCATGGTGATCTGCCAGGGCGAGCTCGATACCGTCGTCCCGCTCGAGCCGGCCACCATGCCGGGCCGCGTCGTCGTGCAGTGGGACAAGGACGACTGCGCCGACATGGGCATCGTCAAGGTGGACCTGCTCGGACTGGGCATGATGGCCGTGCTGCAGGACGCGATTACGTTGGTGAATACGGCAGGGCCCAAGGTCCAACGCCCAGAGCCTGGAGTCCAAGGCCCAAGGCCCAACGCCCCGTTCGATCTCGCGCACGTGCCGCCGGACGACCCTGCCGTCTACGACCTGCTGCAGAAGGCCGACACGATGGGCGTCTTCCAGGTGGAGTCGCGCGCGCAGATGGCGACGTTGCCGCGGCTCAAGCCGGCCTGCTTCTACGACTTTGTCGTCGAGGTGGCGATCATCCGGCCCGGCGCGATCGTCGGCAACATGGTGCACCCGTATCTCAATCGTCGTGCGGGCAGGGAACCGGTGGTGCCGTTGCATCCGTCGCTCGAGCCGGTGCTCGCGCGCACGCTGGGCGTGCCGCTCTTTCAGGAGCAGCTGTTGCGGATGGCGATGGTCGCCGCCGGTTTCACCGGCGGTCAGGCCGAGGACCTACGCCGCGCCATGGGTTTCAAGCGGTCGGCGCAGCGCATGACCGAGATCGAGGTGCAGCTTCGCGCCGGCATGGCCGGCAACGGCATCACCGGCGACACCGCCGATCGCATCATTACCTCGATCACCGCGTTTGCGCTGTACGGGTTTCCGGAGTCGCACGCGGCCAGCTTTGCGTTGCTGGTGTACGCCAGCGCGTACCTCAAGGTTCATTACCCCTCGGCGTTCTACGCGGCGCTCCTCAACAACCAGCCGATGGGCTTCTATCATCCGGCGTCGCTCGTCAAGGACGCACAGCGCCGCGGCGTGCGGTTTCACCCGATCGACGTGCAGGAATCCGACTGGCGCTGCCGGGTCGATCCGGACGGTACCATCCGCATCGGGTTCATGTACGTGAACGGCTTACGGAAGGAGGCGGGGCAGGCAATGGCCGCATTCGACAGGACGAAAACAGTCACTCCGCCGCCGCTTTGCGCCAAATGCGGCTCCGACGACGAATCGATGATCGAAGTGGTCAGAGAGGGGACGTGCTTCTGCAACACCTGCGCGCACGAATGGACCGTGCACATGCGGCCGGCCGGCCGATTTGCGTCCATTGAGGACATCACGCGCCGCACCGGCCTGCGCCGTGACGAGCTGACGACGCTGGCCGATATCGGGGGGCTCAATGCGTTCACCGACGAGCGGCGGAGCGCGTTGTGGCAGGTGGAACAGGCAGTACGCCCGGCTGGTGAGATGTTCGAGCCGGGTGACGACAGCCCAGATCCCGACGCCCGACGCCCAGATCCCGACACCCAAGGCTCGACGTCGCCGTTGCCGGTGATGGACGAGGGGGAGCGGCTCCAGGCCGACTATGCCGGGACAGGGTTGACGATCGGGCCGCACCCGATGGCGCTGCGGCGCGGCGAGATGGCGCTGCGCGGCGTGCTACGCGCCGCCGATTTACTACAGGCACGCGACGGCCGGCGCGTGCGCGTGGCCGGGATGGTCATTACCCGCCAGCGGCCCGGCACCGCCAAGGGATTCGTGTTTCTGACGCTCGAGGACGAGACCGGAATTTCCAACATCATCGTGCGGCCCGATCTATTCGATCGCGAGCGGATGACAATGGTTCGCCAGCCGTTCCTACTCGTCGATGGGGTGCTGCAACACCAGGACGGCGTGCTGTCGGTCAGGGCCGAGCGGGTGCAAGGCATCGAGGGCAGCGCGTCCGTTGACGCGCACGACTTCTACTAGCCGTCAATCACCGACTACTCACCGTCGACCGCCGACGTGGGCCATGTGACTCCGAACAAACCCATGGGCCCATCCTCGATCCGTGCCGTTTCTGATGAACGGGTTTTTCTCCGCACATGACCACACCGGCGTCGATGTGGCCCCGTGGTGAGGATCTGCTGACAGCGCGGTGTTCGGAGTAGGAGACAACCGTGGTGCGACCGTTTACGTAGCTTCTTATCCTGAGCGCTCCCTGTAGATCGTTGCCTCTTGCGGAGCGCCCGCGCACCTCGCGTTGGCCGCCGAGAGCGCGTATCGCCTCTTCAGTTGTCGCCACAAGCGCTGCGACCGAAGAGGAAGAGACCACGGGTTCGTTGCGGTTCACTGATGACAATCGAGAATGGTCGGTTTCGAGTAGACAGGCCATGATGTTGAGGAGGTCGGTTCCCGCTGGCCGCTATTCCACCTGTATGGACTCGATGAACGCCAGCAGCTCCGCCACCTGTGCCCGGACCAATGCTGGGTCCGAATCCATCGACAAAAAGACTGGGCCAAAGAGGATCGTGTGCGTCGACATGGCGGGGGGCAAAGAAGTGCGAGTACGCGCCAGGAGTAGGGATTCCAAGTCCGCCTGCGGAAACATGCCGTTCCGGCGTCGGCGGATCTGCGTCACGTCAGCGGGGGCCTCGAGGAGAAACGCAGCGACCGGACCACGACCCCTGCCGTTGAACCCGTGGCACGCCGCGCAAAACTGCTGATATGCGGCACGACCCGACGATAAAGCGGCTGACTCCCCCGGTCGTTGGTCAGCATGGGCTGTGACAGCCACGGCGTTGACCGCAACGAAGAGCAGGAACGCCGTCACCGACAACTGAGAACGGAGTGCGAAACGAGGATGTCCCACGCGATGGATACTCGCAAGGAACCTGCCATGAACGGTTCTTCACGAAAGGGCCGTAATCTCTAGACGAAACAGCCACCTTGAGCGCCAAAGTATGTGCGCAGGCACCTGGTGGTGTTCGACAATGAGACACCGTCCGACCGATTAGGTACTTGTGGCCCCTGGCGATCCGTGGCGCGCCAGCAAGGGCGACAAAGTCATCGTCGAAGGTGGGACACATGGAGTTCCATGCGTTTAGGATGAACGGGGTTTTTCTCCGCACATGACCACGCCGGCGATTGCCTGTTTCTCAAACCCGTTTGCGCTTTTTCGCTATCCGGTGTCACCCCACGTGGTTACAGATGGCAATCTGACTTGCTGGCGTCCGGCGAGTCGCGGATGATGAAGCGGTGGGCGTCAAGAGCAACGCGCGCATCGTCTACTCCACCAGCACCGGTGGCACATGTGCCGGCTGCGGCTGGCCGCAGCGCGACTGCAAGTGCAGCAGCCGACGCGCCGCCAACGAACCGGTCCCGACGCGCATCGTCGCAAAGCTGCGCATGGAGAAGAAGGGTCGCGGCGGGAAGACGGTGACCGTCGTCTACGGCCTGCCGCAGAACGAGACATTTCTGAAGGCGCTGTGTGGCGAGTTGAAGCGCGCGTGCGGCACCGGCGGGGCTGTCGTCGACGGCGGCGTCGAAGTGCAGGGGGAACTCCGCGATCGCGTGCGCGACGCGCTGACAAAGAAAGGTTATGTGGTCAAGGGATGATCTGCGCCAGCGCCGAGATGTGCGCGTCGTCGAACCCGGCCTCCCGCAGCACGGCCTCGGTATGCTCGCCCAGGTGCGGGGCGCGGCGCCGCACGTCCGGCGGGGTGGCGCTCAGCTTGATCGGCGAGCCGAGCGTCCGCATCGTGCCCAGCGTCGGATGATCCACGGTGATGACCATGTCTCGGGCCACGATCTGCGGGTCCGCGAACGCTTCGGCGTAGCTGTTGATCGGCGCGCTCGGTATCTCGCCGGCCTCGAACGCCGCCAGCCAGTGGCTTCGCGGGCGCTGCCGCGTGACCGATTCGATGCGCTCGGCCAGCGCGGCGCGGTGTCGCACCCGGCTCGCGTTGTCGGCGAACTCGGCGAGGCCCGGCCACTCGGGATGGCCGAGCGCGTCGCAGAGGCGCTGAAACAGGAGATCGGTCGAGGCGCCGATCGTCACGGCGCCGTCGGCGCACTGAAAGGCCTGATACGGCGCCACCATCCTGTGCGCCGACCCGAGCGGCGCCGGCACGCTGGCCCCGGCGAAGTACTCGGTCGCCTCCCAGACCGACAGCGCCACACCGGCGTCGACGAGCGAGGTGTCCACCTGCTGCCCGGCGCCCGTTCGGCGCCGGTACTCGAGCGCCGCCAGGATGCCGGTCAGCGCGAAGAGGGCGGCGCCCAGGTCGGTCAGCGGCACGCCCGCCTTCACGGGTGGACCCTCCGGCGGACCGGTGACTGACATGATGCCGGACACCGCCTGGGCGATGAGGTCCAGCCCGCCCTTGGCGCGATCGGGTCCGGTCTGCCCGTACGCGGAAATCGACGCGTAGATGAGCCGCGGGTTCCACGCTGCCAGCGTCGGGTAGTCGAGGCCGAGCGCCGTCATCACGCCCGGGCGGCTGTTCTCGACGAAGACGTCTGCCGATGGTACGAGCCGCGCGAGGGCGTCGTGCCCGGCCGTCGTCTTGAGGTCGAGGACGACGCTGCGCTTGCCCCGGTTGACGGCGTTGAAGGCCGGCGTGTCGGCGCCGACGGCGCCCGGCATGCGCCGCGTCATGTCGCCGCCGGGCGGCTCGATCTTGACCACATCGGCGCCCAGGTCGGCGAGGAGCATCGTGCAATACGGGCCCGCCATCACCTGCGTCACGTCGAGCACGCGGAGGCCGCCGAGCGCCCCGCCGTTAGGAGAATCCATTCCGGGTATTCAACCACGAAGCTCACCAGGATTCCAAAGCCGTGATAAGACTTAGGCGCGTTTCTCAAGGAGCTGTTGCGTGCCTGCTGCCGAGACCCTCTTCCAGATCGAGCCGCCGCTCGCGGTCCTGACGTTCAATCGCCCCGACGCACGTAACGCCATGACCTGGGCGATGTATCAGGCGCTCGTGTCCGCCTGCGATGCGGTCGGCCGCGACGACGCCGTGCGCGTGTTCGTGCTCCGCGGTGCCGGAGGACAGGCCTTTTCGGCGGGTACCGACATTTCGCAGTTCCAGGAGTTTCGGGAGCCCGAGGACGGCGTAAGGTACGAGCAGCGGGTCGGCGAGGTGATCGAAAAGCTGGAGGGCGTGGCGCAGCCGACCATTGCCGAGGTGGAAGGGGTTGCGGCGGGCGCCGGCTGCGCCATTGCGCTCGCGTGCGACCTGCGCGTGGCCACGCCGGAATCGAGGTTCGGGATTCCGGTCGCCCGCACACTCGGCAACTGCGTGCCGGCTGCGGCGTACAGCCGGCTGGTCGATCTGGTCGGCCCCGGTCGCGCCGCGGATATTCTCTTCACCGGCCGCCTGGTCGACGCCACGGAGGCGCAGTCGATTGGGCTGGTGAACCGGGTGGTCCCCGCCGCTGTCATCGGCCAGACGGTGCGCGATCTCGCGCTCGAGATCGCGGCGAACGCGCCGCTCACCGTGCGCGGCGTCAAGGAGATGGGGCGCCGTCTGCGGGCGAGACCGCGCCTCACCAGGGCCGACACCCGAGACCTGATGGAGACGTGTTACGCGAGTGCTGACTTTCGCGAAGGCGTCGAGGCGTTCCTCGCCAAGCGACAGCCCCGATGGACGGGGCGTTAGAACCACACGCAGGAAATCGGAGCCTATAACGTTGATCACCGATAGCACGCTCGCGGCTGTTGGCGGCCTGGTGGCCGTCATCGCGCTGCTCTTTCTCGCCATCAGCCGCTTCAAGTGGCACGTCTTCATCGCACTGCTCGTGCCGATTCTGCTGCTGGCGCTGGTGCCGGGTATCGATCGGCGGGCGTTCATCGCCGCGTTCGAGCAGGGATTCGGCCGCACGATTCAGAGCATCGCCGTCGTCATCGTCCTCGGATCGGTGCTGGCGGAAGCCCTCAAGCACACCGGAGGCATCGAGCGGATCACCTTGTCCATGATCCGTGCGGTGGGCACGAAGCACATGCCGCTGGCGCTGACCATGAGCGGCTTCGTGATCGGCCTGGCGATTTTCTCCGACGTCGGGTACGTGATCCTCAATCCGCTCGTCCACTCGGCGGCGACGAGCAGCGGGGTCAACATGGCCGTCATGGCGACCGGCCTGGTTGGCGCTATGCAGCTCACGCACGCGCTGGTCCCGCCGACACCGGGTCCACTCGCCGCCGTCGCGATCGTCGGCGCGGACCTGGGCCTCGTCATTCTCTGGGGCAGCCTCATCACGCTGATTGCCTCGCTTGCCGGATGGGTCTTCGCGCTCCTGGTCGGCCCACGCATCCCGTCGCCACCTTCCGCCGAGTTCGTCGGCCAGTCGTTCGTCGAGCAGGGGCGGGAGTCCGAGCTCCCGTCGACATGGCGGGCCTACGCGCCGATCCTCATGCCGCTCACGCTGATCGCGGGGCAGAGCGTGGCGGCGTTCGCGCTGCCGCCCGAGCACCTGGTCAACGCGGTGATGCTCTATCTCGGCTGGCCGGTGGTGGCGCTCGGCGTCGGCATCCTGCTGGCCTATCGCAACACGACTCGCGCCCAGGCCGGGGCGCGGACGGGCGAGTGGATTGAAGCGGCGCTCCGCACCTCGGCGATGATCGTCATGGTGACCGGTCTCGGCGGCGCCCTGAGCCAGATTCTCCGCGGGACACCGGCGGTCGACGCCATCGCGGGAGCCGTGCTGGTCACGGGTCTGCCGCCGATCTTCCTGCCGTTCGTGCTCGGGATCGCCGGCAACATGATCACCGGTTCGACGACGGTCGGCGTCATCACGGCTGCCTCCGTCGCGGCGCCGATGATGGCCACCTTGCAGCTCAGCCCCGAGGCGACGATGCTCGCCGGCGCTTCCGGATCGATCATCGTGAAATATGTGAACTCGAGCTACTTCTGGGTGTGTACGTCGCTGTCACGGATGTCGCTGCAGGCGGCACTCGTCTCCTACGGCGGCGTCACGTTCGTCAACGGCGTGGTGGCGATGGCGGTCGTGTACACGCTCTGGTTGTTCGGCCTGATTTGAAAACGAGAAGCCGCCGATTGAAGATAGGCCCGCTCGGACCCTAGCGACGTAACGATTCATTCATCTGATTCATTGGAGACCACACCATGCGCATGATGCTGAAAGTGACGATTCCCGTGGAAGCGGGCAACAAGGGGGTCAAGGACGGCTCGCTGGCTCGCGCCTTCCAGAGCACGGCGGAGCGTCTGAAGCCTGAGGCCTCGTACTTCCTGGCGGACAGTGGCGCTCGAACGGCGCTGTTCTTTTTCAACATGCAGGACGTTTCGCAGATCCCGGCCATCGCCGAACCGCTGTTCATGGCCTTTAATGCTTCGCTTGCCATGTCGCCGGTGATGAACCCGGACGACTTGCAGAAGGGACTGGCCGAGGCGTCAAAGAACTTCTAGGCAGTGGCCGTGTGCGAAACGGCGCCCTCTGGGGGGGCTTACCGTGCGCGGGTCGGTGACCCGACCGGCGACGGCATCACCGCCCCCCTCCTGGCGATCCCTTCCGGCTCAGGCCTAGCAGCCCGTGGTGAAAGGCCGCCTGCATTCGACGAGCGATGCATCCTCACGGCCTGCGTTGCTCCTCCTTCAAATACAGCCGGTATTCTCAGTCGTCGTGCCTTGTCCGTGAGGCGCCTCCCTCGTCTTGATGCGACGCCGGACTTTCACCACGGACTGCTAAAGCGCTTTTCATGACCGTGTGGCGGCCGCGTACCCGCAGTGCCGAACATAGTTGCGGCATTCGTCAGGGCTGAAGTGCGCCAAGCACTCGCCGAGGAACGGCCAGAGCGTCTCGGTGCTGCGACAGCGAGCGGTGCGAACGAGGGCCTTGAGCTTCGCGAAGCAGAGCTCGATGGGATTGAGGTCCGGGCTGTAGGGTGGCAAGTACCAGAGGGTGGCCCCGGCGGCCTGGATGGCGCGTTGGATGCCGGCGACCTTGTGGGCCCCGAGATTGTCGGCAATGACGATGTCGCCGGGCTGCAGGGTCGGCACCAGGATCTGTTCGATGTAGGCGCGGAAGCTCTCGCCATCGATCGCGCCGTCGAAGACCCCCGGTGCGGTCAGCCCCGTGACCCGCAACGCGGCGAGAAACGTGCTGGTCTGCCAGCGCCCGCAGGGGGCGTGGTCGTGGACGCGCGCGCCGCGCGGTGCCCGGCCGTACCGCCGAAGCAGATTGGTGGTGCTGCCGGTTTCGTCCAGAAACACGAGGTGGGCGACATCCCAGGTCGGCGCCGCCGCGTGCCACGCGACCCGCGCGGCCGCGACGTCAGGCCGATCGTGTTCGGACGGGCGGACCGTTTTTTTTAACGGTCAGGCCGAGGGCCCGCACGGCGCGCCAGACCGTCGGCACACTCGCGGGCGTGGCGAGGGCGTCCTTCAGCTCAGCCAGCGTGCGATCCGGGTGCGCCGCAATCAGCGCGGCCAAGGTGTGTAGGTGCGGCTCAAGCATGCCGCGCCGTCCATGTCGCTGGACGCGAGGCGCCACCTCGCCCGTGTCGCGCCGCCGCTGTTTCAGTAGCCGCACCCACGACCCGCTCACGCGGTACTTCGCCGCCACCTCGGCCGCCGTCATCCCGGCATCGCTGTCGAGGAGCGCCCGCTCTCGCAGATCCATCGAATAGGCACGCATCGGGCCTCCTGCATCGGTGCGCGCAGAAGTACCACGACCGCCCCAGGTAGTACAAGGCCTATTTGAAAAGCGCTTTAGCCTTCGCGCACGTGCTGGTCGAACCACTCGATGGTGCGCGTCCATGCCTCCTCCGCGGCGACCTTGTTGTAACGTGCCGGCGTGGCGTCGTTGAAGAACCCATGGACCGAATCCGGGTAAATGTGGCCTTCATGCGTGACGCCGGCACTCTGCATTGCTGCCTCGTATTCGGGATAGGCCCCGACGAGTCGCGTGTCGAGGCCGCCGTGATGGATGAGCATGGCCGCTCTGATCTGCGGCACGTTCTCCGCCGGGGGAGCGCCGCCATAAAACGGGGCTGCCGCTGCCAGATCCGCCCCCAGCAGCACAGCCAGGTTGTTGGACATGCCGCCGCCAAAGCAGAAACCGGTTGTGCCGATTCTGCCGTTGCAGTCCGGACGTGCTTTTAGCCATCGCGCGGCGGCGACGAAATCCTGGGCCATCCGGCCGCGATCGACCTCCCCGAACAACTGGCCGCCTCTGTAGTCGTCGTTCGGATACCCACCGACCGAGGTCAGCGCGTCCGGCGCAAACGCCATGAAGTTCGCCAAGGCGAAGCGCCGGGCCACGTCCTCGGTATGCGGATTGAGCCCCCGATTCTCGTGAATGACGAGCACGCCGGGCAGGCGGTCTGGGGTCTCGCTTCGTGAATCGGCGCCGAACGGCCGGACGAGGTAGCCCCGGATGAACCCGTTTCCGTCCGGCGAGGGCACGGTTTCGTAGCTGGCGGTGATACGCTCGTCGTCCTTGGCCACCTGCTGCCCCAGCGCGTAGTTCGGCATCAACGCTTCGACAAGCGCGGTGGCCGTGAGGCCGCCGACCGCGTAACGGCTCACGCCGCCGAAGAAGTCACGACGACTGACCTCACCGTGAATGTAACGTGTGTACAGGTCCACCGCTTCCGCCGGAATCCTGGTCTTCGTTGCTTCCATTGAGTTCCCCTTCCCCTCGAATCTGGCGAGTCGGTCTGCACGATGGCCACGGGGCCCGTCCGGTGGCGCAGCGGCATCGCTCGCGTGGTCGGCGGCATCGGCGCAGTAGTGCTGTTCAGGCTGCGCCAAGGCTACGGTTCTTCGCCGCAGAGTCTATCGGAAACGGGGTAGCCCTGACCAGTCGAGCCTCGATGCGCATCTAATCTTGGGGGACTTCGGAACGGCTGTCCGCGGTCAGGACCCGGCTGGAGGTGATGAATCCGGTCCGAGAACGTGGAGTCGGAAGGATTCCCGACAGGCGCGGGGTCCGCTTCGCGCGGTCCGATGCGCCCGTTCTCGTTCCCGGTATCATGTTTCAACTTCGATGGCCGAACCCCTGCGCATCGCCTTCCTGGGCTGCGGATTCATCACACGCGTACACAGCCGGCGGCTGCGGTCCCTGCGGGGCGACATCGTCTGCAGCTATGCGAGCCGCAGCAAGGACAGAGCGGAGGCGTTCTGCCGGGAGTACGGCGGCGCGGCCAGCTACGCGGACTACACGGCGGCGATCGAGGATCCTCGCGTGGAGGCGGTGGTCGTTGCCGTCCCGCCTCGTTTTCATCTCGAGCTGACCCTGCAGGCGCTGGAGGCCGGCAAGCACGTGCTGGTCGAGAAGCCCGCGTACCTTCGGATGGCGGATTACCGCACGGTTCTCGAGGCGCGGAACAGGGCCTGTCACGGGGCCGGCCGTGTCGTGTTCGTCGGCGAGAACGATCACTACAAGCCGTTGGCGGTGTGCCTTCGCCGCCTGCTCGCGGAGGGTGTCATCGGCGAGTTGGTCTTCGCGCATTTCTCGAGCATCGTGCGGAAGCTCAAGGCCGCCGGCGACTGGCGCCACGACGAGGCAATGGCCGGCGGCGACGCGTTCTTCGAGGAAGGGATTCACTGGCTGCACCTGGCGAGCAGTCTGGGCCCTGCCATCACGATGGTCCACGGGTATCGACCGTCCGTGACGCGGGACGGTCCGGACACCCGCGTGAAGAGCATGATGATCGCCTTTCGCTACGACAACCAGGCGGTTGGTTCGCTCTACTACTCGCGCGAGATCCCGTCGCTGCTGCGGGGACTCCGGCTCTCGAAACTGTTCGGCCGCAACGGCATCATTACCTTTGAGTCGAATGGCCTGTTCGTCCTCGTCCGGGGGCAGGGCGTGCCGAAGGTGTTGTTCCCGGGCTTCCGCGACATGCGCGGTTACCAGGCCATGTACCGTGATTTCCTGAGCGCGATCCGGACCGGCCACGTTCCGCAGATGAGCCTCGAGCGGGCGATGGACGATCAGCGGCTGATGGATCAGATTGACGCCAGCGTTGGGGCAAGCACCGCGCCGATCGACGCGCCGGCGGTGGGCCAATAGCCGGCGCCGAGTCTCCTCCTGGATGCGAAACGAACGCTTCGACGTCATCATCATCGGCAGCGGTGCTGGCGGCGGGACGATTGCGCACGCGCTGGCTGGTTCGTCGGCCCGCATCCTTGTCCTCGAACGTGGTGATTTCGTTCCGCAGGAGAAGGAGAACTGGGATCCGGAGGCGGTGTGGAAGCACCTGCGGTACCGCGTCACCGAACACTGGCTCGATCGACGCGGCCGGGTGTTTCGGCCCTACACGCACTACTGCGTCGGCGGCAATACCAAGTTCTGGGGCAGCGTCCTCTATCGGCTGCGGCGCGAAGACTTCCAGGCGGTCGAGCACGCCGACGGGATCTCGCCGGCATGGCCGATCGATTACGAGACCCTCGCGCCGTATTACGAGCGGGCGGAGGAGCTGTACCACGTGCGCGGGCAACATGGCGTGGACCCGACCGAGCCGCCACGGGGGCCGTATCCGTACGAGCCGGTGCCGCACGCGCCCGCCATCGCAGCGATCGTCGAGCAGCTCCGTGGCCTGGGACTGCACCCGTCGCCGCTGCCGCTCGGCCTCTTGCGGCCGGGCGAGCCGAGCGGCTGCGTGCTGTGCGACACGTGCAACTCGTTTCCGTGCAAGGTCCACGCGAAGAGCGACGCCGAGGTCTGCTGCATTCGCCAGGCATTGCAGCGGCCGACCGTCAGTCTCTGGACCAACGCCTTCGCGCGACGGCTGCTGACCGATCCGTCGGGCAGGAAGGTCGAGGCGGTCGAAATCGAGCGGAACGGTGAGACCGGTCGGATCGAGGCGCCGCTCGTCATCGTGTCGTGCGGCGCGGTGAATTCAGCGGCGCTGCTGCTGCGGTCGGCCAACGAGCAACACCCCGATGGTCTCGCCAACTCGTCGGGGCTCGTCGGGCGGCGTTACATGGCGCACCTGGCGACGATGATGCAGGGCTTCCATCCGTTCCGCCGGAATGAGACGGTGTTTCAGAAGACGGTCGCCGTGAACGACTTCTACCTCCGCGGCCCGGAGGGCCGGTCCCCGCTGGGACAGATCCAGTCGCAGGGACGGACCCACGGCGTGATGGCCCAGACGGTCGCCCCGTGGATTCCGCGCTGGGCGTACGACGCGTGGGTGGCGCGCGGCGTCGACTGGCTGGTGATGTCGGAGGATCTCCCCAGCGAGGACAATCGCGTCACAGTGGAGCCTGACGGCCGCATCCGGGTGCACTACCGGCCGAACAACCTTGCTTCGCACGACCGGCTCGTCAAGGAAACCAGACGGATCCTTCGCGTCCTCGGTTTCTGGGTCGTGATGGCGCACTCGCACCGGGACCGCAACACCACGCATCAGTGCGGCACGCTCTGCTTCGGCACCGATCCGCGGTCATCGGTGCTGGACGGCTATTGTCGTTCGCACGATGTCGACAACCTGTTTGTCGTCGATGCGTCGTTCTTCCCGTCATCGGCGGCGGTCAATCCGGGCCTGACGATCGCGGCCCAGGCGCTCCGCGTCGCCGACCACATCACGGACACGTACCTGACTTGATGGAGAGACCAGAGTGAGAGCCCGATCCTTCAGCCACTGCGGCATCACGGTGTCGAGTTTCAACAGGGCGGTGCAGTTCTACTGGGACGTCTTCCGTTGTCCCCTCGTCGGCGTGGCCGACACGCCGCCGGACCGGGTGCGCACCTTCTTCGGCGTCGGCGTTGGCAAAGACGCCGGCATCGACGTCGCTGCCGACCTCGGTGCCAACACTGCGCAGCCTCGCTGCAAGATCGGCTGGATCCGAGTGCCGGGCGGGGCGGTGCTCGAGATCTTCGAGTTCGAGCCGCAGTTGCCGCCGGACGTGATTCCCTGGAACCGGGTCGGGCTGACGCACATCTCCTTCAACGTGAGGAACACGCGCCGCTGGTACGACTACCTGCGCAGCAAGGGCGTGGAGTGCGTGAGCGAGCCTGAGCGCTCGCCGCGCGGGCACACGTTTTTCTTTGCCCGCGATTTCGACGGCAACCTGATCGAGTTAATGGATCTTGGATACATGCACCTGGTCCTGCAATGGTTGGGCCCGCTGGGCGGCTGGCTCTTCAGGCGCGGGATGTACAAGCAGTACTACGACGGAGCGGCGTGAGCAGCCGCGTCAGAATAGGCATCGATCTGGGCGGCACCAAGATCGAAGGGATCGCTCTCGACGGAAGCCAGGAGGTCGCGCGCACGCGAGTCGAGACACCGCGTGACGAGTATCAGGCCAGCGTCGAGGCGATCGCGGCGCTTGTCGAGGCGTTGGAGCGTCGCGTTGGCTCGAGCGGGTCGGTCGGCGTCGGCATTCCCGGCATGGTCTCGCCTGTCACGGGTCTGGTTAAGAACGCCAACTCGGTCTGGCTGATCGGCAGGCCGCTACGCGCCGATCTCGAGCGGCGCCTGGGCAGGGAGGTGCGCATTGCGAACGACGCCGATTGTTTCGCCCGTTCCGAGGCGACCGACGGCGCCGCAGTGGGAGCCGAGGTCGTGTTTGGTGTGATTGTGGGAACCGGCACGGGCGCGGGGATTGTCGTGCGAGGCGAAGTCCTCACCGGCCCGAACGGCATTGCAGGGGAGTGGGGCCACAACCCGCTGCCGTGGCCGACCGGCGACGAGCACCCGGGTCCGGCGTGCTATTGCGGCCGGCAGGGGTGCATCGAGAGGTTCCTGTCGGGGCCCGGCATGCAAGCGGACTATGAGCGGGTGACCGGTCGCGTCCGACGACCGTCCGAGATCGTCGCGGATGCGGGCGCGGGCGACGAAGCCGCGCGCGACGCGCTTGTGCGGTACGAGCAGAGGATGGCGCGCGCGCTCGCGAGTGTCGTCAACGTCATCGACCCCGACGTCATCGTGCTCGGCGGCGGCATGTCGAACATCGCGGCGCTCTACGACCACGTTCCGGGCTTGTGGGTGCCGTTCATCTTCGCCGCAGGTGGTGCCGAGCCTGTGAGAACCCGGCTCGTGCGCGCGCGTCACGGCGACGCGAGCGGCGTTCGGGGCGCCGCGTGGCTCTGGCCAGCAGGGTAAGGCCAGCGGTGTGAAGCCGCCGGGAGGAGGCCGCGTGAGTAGACCTCGGGGAGTCGTGACGTAAACGTCGCCGTCCGTGCCCCCGTTACGCCGGCGGCCGCAGCCGCGCCACGGTGCGGCCCACGCGGCTCGAGACAGAAAAAACGCGGCCCACCGGAATGCCGCCGGGTAGCTGGTGGCGGCCGATCGCCTCCAGTCCGGCGGACGCGATGCAGCCGCAGTTGGCGCAGTCGGGATCGCCGCCGAACTGGCACGGCGTGATGCGGTGCTGGAAGTCCGCGGAGAAGCATGTGGTCGTCTGCGCGAAGATGCACTCCTCAGGTGATTGCGGCGGCTTGGCATACACGTCCAGCAACGCGTCAGCCATTTGCAGCTTCGAGAACCGCGGCCGGAGGCGCCGCAGGTCCGCGATCACCCGCGCGCGGTCGGCCGACGTCAGACGCTCCGCCGACAGTTCACCCCTCTGCGCCGTGTAGAGACTCATCCAGATCAGCCGCGTGCTCGGGTTCTCCTGCCACACGTGCGCAAGAACGCTTCGAGATACCCCTCGCGCCGCGCGTGCTGCCTCGTGACGGTGCAGTGGACGGTGATCTGGTGCCCCTCGATGTGCTTGAGGATGCGGTCGTAGGTGGCCGGCGTGCGCCGCTCGTCGTGCTCGGGCTGCAGGCCGTCAATCGACACGACAAGCTGGAGCCGTCTGAGCCCGGCCCATTCAAGCAGGAGGGGCCGCACCGCGCTCGTCACGACCTGCGTGTGAATGCCGCGCTCGGCCAGACGCGGCAGGATCGTGCCGAGCTCGCGGTACCGCACGAGCGGCTCGCCGCCGCCGATGGAGATATGCAGCGGCCGGCGGCGATCGACCAGCGCCATGAAGCGCGCGACCAGTTCGTCGCCTGTGAAGTCGGACAAGCCGCGCAGCGTGACGTCGCCACCCAGGTGCTCGTCGCCGTAGGCGTAGCAGCCGGGGCAGCGCAGGGGGCATTCCTTGGTGAGTTCGATCGAAAGATTAGGTTGATAGCCTGAGAGAATCCGGCCCCACGCCTTTACGATCGCGCGCGCGTCCACCCCATTGTTGCTCATCCGATTTCCATTATGAGGCATTCGCCCGCAGGTCACGAGCGGCCATTTGTTATCCTGTCTCCCACATGACTGACACGTTGCTGCTGCCGCGCATCAAGCGGCGCCGCTCCAGATTGCACGGCTGGGGAGTCTTTGCGCTCGGGCCGATCAACAAGAACAAGCGAATCATCGACTACGCGGGCGAGCTGATCGATCACAAGGAAAGCCTGAAGCGTGAGACCAGATACCTCAAGCGTGGCGAGATCTGGTGCTTTACGGTAAACCGGCGGTGGGTGCGGGACGCGCATGTCGGGGGCAATGTCGCGCGCTACGTCAACCACGCGTGCGTGCCGAACTGCTATTCGCAGGTCATCGGCCGTACGGTCTGGATCCGCGCCGCGCGCAACATCAAGCCTGGCGAAGAACTGACCTACGACTATCACACCGACGGCGATCAGAAGATCCAGTGTCGCTGCCGTCCGGGTTGTACGCAGAGGCTATGACGGCTGCCACTTAGGTCACGTACTAAGCGGGCGGGGACGGGGTACGCCGATACCAGCGGGCCAGCCGCGCGGGTGGCACCCCAGCGAGATACAAGCCGACGATCGTCATGTTCTTCGTGCCGCGGCGAAACCATCCGTCGCGGCGCCATCGCCGTGACGAGGTACCGAGCGCCAGCGGCAGCTCCACCACGGGTCCCGCCCGCAGGAGGCGCCGCACGAACTCCACGTCTTCGAGCAGCGGCAGCTCGCGGAAGCCTCCGAGCTGTTCGAACACATGTCGTCGCACGAACAGCCCTTGATCCCCGTACGGCAGGCGCAGGCGGTGCACCCGCCACGCCACGAGCCGCTCGATCAGACGGGCCTGCCAGGCGGCGTCATCCAGGGCGAAGTGGAACCAGCCGCCTGCCGCCGCGTCACCAAGAGCCGTCATGACCGGCAGCCACCCTGGCGGCAGCGTCGAGTCGGCGTGGAGGAAGAGCAGCCACTCCCCGGCGGCGCCAGCCGCCCCGGCGTTCATCTGATGGGCGCGCCCCGCCGCCGACCGGCGCAGCGTCGCCCGGCCGTGGGCCGCCACGACGGCCTCGATCGCGGGGTCTGCAGCACCATCGACGACGATAATTTCGATGTCCGGCGTGGCTGGGATCTGCGCCAGCAGGGTGCGCGCGGCGTCGGTATCCCCCAGGACCGGCGTGACGATGGTGACCAGTGGCGTCATGGTGACGAGGCCCAACGCCCAAGCCTAACGCCCGGGGCCCAAAGTCCTATAATGAGCCATGCTTATTCGAAAGCGGACTGACATCCCGTATTCGGCGGTCACCCCCCAGTCGCTCTACCTGCGGCGCCGCGAGTTCTTCCAGACGGCCGCAAGTGGTGCGATAGCTGCTGCGGCGATGCTCGCGCCGACGGGTGCCCGGGCGCAGAGCGGGCCGAAGCTACCGAACGTCCGCAAGAGCCAGTACGGGGCAGGCGAGCGGCTGAACGAGTACGGGGACGTCACCGGTTACAACAACTTCTACGAGTTCGGCACCGGCAAGGAGGACCCGAAGGCCAACGCGCAGGGTTTCACCACCCGTCCCTGGTCCATCCAAGTCGATGGGCTCGTCAAGGAGGTGGGCGCCCACGACATCGACGACTTCATCAAGCCGTACGCGCTCGAGGAGCGGATTTACCGGCTCCGGTGCGTCGAGGCGTGGTCGATGGTGATCCCCTGGGTCGGGATTCCGCTGGCCGACGTGATCAGGCGGCTCGAGCCACAGCCGAGCGCGCAGTTCGTCGAGTTCACCACGCTCAACGACGCTCGGCGAATGCCCGGACAGCGCGTGCCGGTCCTGCCGTGGCCGTACGTCGAGGGGCTGCGCATGGATGAGGCGATGAATCCGCTCGCGATTCTCGCGGTCGGGGTGTACGGCGAGGCGTTGCCAAACCAGAACGGCGCGCCGATCCGCCTCGTCGTGCCCTGGAAGTACGGCTTCAAGAGCATCAAGTCGATTGTTCGGATCCGGTTTACCGATCGCCAGCCGCGCAACACGTGGGAGGTCGCGGCCCCGCGCGAGTACGGGTTCTACGCCAACGTGAATCCCAACGTCGATCACCCGCGATGGAGCCAGGCGACCGAGCGCCGCCTGGGCGAATTCCGCCGCCGGAAGACGGACATGTTCAACGGGTACGGCGAGCAGGTGGCGCAGATGTATTCGGACCTGGATCTCCGCACGAATTTTTGACCGCTTTCGCCGTCCTGCGACGGGTCATCTTCGCGGCCGCACTTGTACCTGCGGCCGCGCTGGTGTACGGCGCCTTCACGGATAATCTCACCGCGAATCCGATCGAGTACATCACACACACCACCGGCACCACGGCGCTGACCTTTCTGATCATCACGCTGACCGTCACGCCGCTACGCCGACTGACCGGTCGCAACGAGATCATCCGGCTGCGGCGGATGCTCGGTCTCTTCGCGTTCTTCTACGCGTGCCTGCACCTGTCGACCTGGTTCGTCCTCGACTGGTTCTTCGATGTGGCCAGCATGGCTGCCGATGTTCTGGAGCGCCCCTTCATCACCGTGGGCATGCTGACCTTCCTGCTGCTGCTGCCCCTGGCCGTCACCTCGACGGCCGGCATGATCCGGCGGCTTGGGAAGCGTTGGCAGCAGTTGCACCGCCTCGTCTACGTGGCGGCGATTACGGCGATCGTGCACTTCTGGTGGGTCGTCAAGGCCGACTTCAGGGAGCCGCGCCTGTGGGCACTCGCCCTGAGCGTGCTGCTGGGGTTTCGCGCATGGTGGATCCTGCGGACACGCCTGTTCTCGCGGTCCTGACGCGCGCGCCCTCCTCCAGGGGGAAGACGCGGCTCTTTGCCTCGCTCGGGGTGACACCGGATCCCAGGCTGCTCGCCGCGCTCCTGCTCGACACGCTTGATGGCGTCGCTGCGGCCGGCGTGCGGCGGGTCGTGGCGGTCACGCCGGCCTCGGCGTGCGACGCGGTCCGGGAGATCGTCGGCGACGTGGAGGTGATCGCGCAGCCGGAAGGCGACCTTGGCGAGCGGATGCGCGCGACGATGACGACGCTCTTCGCGCGTGGCGCGTCAGCGGTGGCGTTAATCGGGTCGGATCTTCCGCACATCACAGCCGCGACGATCGCGGACGCGTGTGCCTCTGTCGCGAAGGATCCCGACGCGCTGGTGCTCGGCCCGGCGGCCGACGGGGGCTACTACCTGATCGCGGCACAACGGGTACCGGACGTCTTCTCGGGAATCACGTGGGGCAGCACGCACGTGCTGGCGCAGACCGAGCGGGCTGCGGCCGCGGGTCGATTCCACGTCCACCATCTGCCGACGCTGGCGGATGTGGACACCGCCGAAGATCTGCACGGCGCGGCGCGCAGCGGACGGGCCCCTCGTACCGCCGCCTGGCTCGACGCCTACGCCGCAGCACGCCTCGGAGACCCCCGAGTCCGGCCGGGCTGAGTGGTCTCGTGAGCGGCCCCGTGAGCGGCCCCGTGAGCGGCCTAGTGGGCAGCCTAGCGGGGCAGCCTCGTGGGCAGTCTAGCGGGCAGCCCTCCGGCCTACTGAGTGAAGCTGGCCAGCGCTGAGGCTTCGTCGTCGAACGTCTCGAACACCGTGAGCAGCTTCGTGACGACCAGCAGATCGCGCAGCCGCTTGGTGACGTTCAGCAGCTTGAGTGCGCCGCCGCGTGTCTTGGTCGTGGCGTACGCCTGCACGAGTTCTCCCAGGCCGGCGCTGTCCACGTAGGACACGCCGCTCAGATCGACGAGCAGGTGCTTGTGGCCCTGCTGGAGGAGGCTCTGTACCTTGTCCTTCAGGAGGACGTCGCCGCCCTTGTTGAGCGTGATATCACCAGTCACCTTGATAATCGCGACGTCGCCCGCGATCCGCTGTTCGAGCTCCATGCCGTCCTCCTGAAACCGTTCACACCTTTAGGAAATACGTCTGCGAATTCTACTCTAACCTTCGTAGCGCACCACAACCATCGTCACGTCGTCGCTTGGCGTGGCGCGTCCGCAGAACCGGCGCACGTCCGCGAGCAGGGCGTCCAGGAGTTCCTCGGGAGGGCGTCCGCGGTTGGCGTGCACCGCCGCGATCAGCCGCTCATCCGTGTACTCCTCCGCGGCCTCGTTCATTGCTTCGCTGACGCCGTCGCTGAACGCGACGATGACGTCGCCCGGCGTCAGCACGACCGCCTCTTCCTAAGGCCGCGTGCTCGAAGAGGCCGAGCACCGTGCCGCCGGCCTCGAGCCGCCGGACGCCGGTGGGGCTGACCAGGAGCGGCGCGTTGTGTCCGGCGTTCGAAAAGAGGAGTGAACCGTCGGCCGCGAGGATCGCGTAGAACGCCGTCAGGAACCGCCCGTGGATGCCACGGCGGACCAGGCCCTGATTGAGTCTGGAGACGAGCGGCGCGCAACGCGACTGATAGGACGATTCCGCGCCGAACATGCCGAGCGACGCCGCGGCCAGCAGCGCCGCGGGCGCGCCCTTGCCGGCAACGTCACCGAGGATGAAGCCGAACCGCTCGTCCGTCACGTCGACATAATCGAAGAAGTCGCCGCCAACCGAACGGCAGGGCACAGAGGTGCCGGCGGCGGAGAAGAAGGGGCCGTTGTGGTTCGACGCGGGAAGGAGCGACTGCTGGATCGCGGCTGCCACCTTGAGCTCCTGATCGAGCTGGGCACGCTCAAGGGCCTCGCGGTACAGCCGTGCGTTCTCAATCGCGACGGCCGCCTCCGAGCTGAGCGTCTCGAGAGACCTGCGCGCCGCCTCCGAGCGCAGCCTACCTTTCTCAGTGCTGTCGAGGTAGAGGACCCCGATCATCTTGTCCTCGGCGCCCTCCTCGGCCTTCTCCACATAGTGGACGAGGCGCAGTGGCGTGCACAGGACGTGGCGGATGCCGAGCGCGATCGTGCCCAGATGCTCGCCGGCATCAGAGCCGTCCATGAGATCCTCGACAATTCGCTGCGTGCCCGTGGCGAAGACGTCCTCGGGAATCTTCCGGCTGGTCTCGAACGTCCGACCCGACAAGGTTATCCGGCCCTGGCCGCGTCCCAGCTTGAAGTCGAGCCGGCCCTCGTCGTCCGCGAGCATGATGAAACCGCGTTCGGCGCCCGTGACATCGAGTGCCGCGTCGAGCACCAGCGCCAGCACGTCGTCGAGCACGCGCCCGGACCCGAGTGCCCGCAGCCCTTCGAGCAGTCCCGCCATGTGGCGCAGCTCGGTCGCGGCCGAGAAGCTGGTGCGCTCACGCGAAGTGTCCTCGTCACCGCTGAGAAAGACAATCTCCGTGTCGAGCGATTCCCCAAGGCGGATCAGGTCGCCGTGCGCCAGCAGGTGTTCCGTCGCGCGTACCCCGTTGACGAACATGCCGAGCTTCGACTCGCAATCGCGGAGCCGGCAGGCCCCATCGTCTACGGCAATCTCGGCGTGGTACCTGGAGACCCCGATGCCGGTGATCCGGACATCGCTCTCCGTGCGGCGACCGATTGTGGTGAGCGGCTTGTCCAAGGGGACCTGCCGCCGGCCGTTCGTGTCAGTGACGACCAGCCGCGGACCGGAGTTGCTCATGCGGACCTGGCTTTCAGCACGCCCACCCGCACGTTCAGTGAACCCGCACGTGAGACTGGCGGTCGATCGCCCGTACAGGTGACGTCACGATACGCTGGCCGCCGGCCTGGATTTCCATTCGCAGGCCGACGCCGATCCAGCCGACTTTGAGGAAGCTGCCACCAAAGCTCGAGCCTTCCAGGCGGGCGCCGGTCATTCTGGGAAAGAACCGGCCGCCCTGGACGAACACGGCCGTGTTCCGCGAGATCACGATGCGATAACGGGAGTTACACGTCCGTACGAGCAGCGTCGTGAGCGGGTCGAGGTCGCGGAGGCTAAAGCGCTTTTCATGACCGTGTGGCGGCCGCGTACCCGCAGTGCCGAACATAGTTGCGGCATTCGTCAGGGCTGAAGTGCGCCAAGCACTCGCCGAGGAACGGCCAGAGCGTCTCGGTGCTGCGACAGCGAGCGGTGCGAACGAGGGCCTTGAGCTTCGCGAAGCAGAGCTCGATGGGATTGAGGTCCGGGCTGTAGGGTGGCAAGTACCAGAGGGTGGCCCCGGCGGCCTGGATGGCGCGTTGGATGCCGGCGACCTTGTGGGCCCCGAGATTGTCGGCAATGACGATGTCGCCGGGCTGCAGGGTCGGCACCAGGATCTGTTCGATGTAGGCGCGGAAGCTCTCGCCATCGATCGCGCCGTCGAAGACCCCCGGTGCGGTCAGCCCCGTGACCCGCAACGCGGCGAGAAACGTGCTGGTCTGCCAGCGCCCGCAGGGGGCGTGGTCGTGGACGCGCGCGCCGCGCGGTGCCCGGCCGTACCGCCGAAGCAGATTGGTGGTGATGCCGGTTTCGTCCAGAAACACGAGGTGGGCGACATCCCAGGTCGGCGCCGCCGCGTGCCACGCGACCCGCGCGGCCGCGACGTCAGGCCGATCGTGTTCGGACGGGCGGACCGTGTTTTTTAACGGTCAGGCCGAGGGCCCGCACGGCGCGCCAGACCGTCGGCACACTCGCGGGCGTGGCGAGGGCGTCCTTCAGCTCAGCCAGCGTGCGATCCGGGTGCGCCGCAATCAGCGCGGCCAAGGTGTGTAGGTGCGGCTCAAGCATGCCGCGCCGTCCATGTCGCTGGACGCGAGGCGCCACCTCGCCCGTGTCGCGCCGCCGCTGTTTCAGTAGCCGCACCCACGACCCGCTCACGCGGTACTTCGCCGCCACCTCGGCCGCCGTCATCCCGGCATCGCTGTCGAGGAGCGCCCGCTCTCGCAGATCCATCGAATAGGCACGCATCGGGCCCTCCTGCATCGGTGCGCGCAGAAGTACCACGACCGCCCCAGGTAGTACAAGGCCTATTTGAAAAGCGCTCTAGTATCAGGAGCAACCCTCCAGCGACCACGTTCATAATTGGAAGCTGTTGCGGCGTTTCTTGTTGGAAGTACCCGATCATCCCAAAAATCAGGGTTAGACCCGCGATGTACAGCGAGATCATGTACCGAGCCTGGGTATAGAACATTCCCAGAGCTTCATAGAACTCTCGCCGACTCTCTGACAACAGAGATGGGGATGTCCCGTGCGCTGTTGAAACTCGGCGGCGGCTCGGTTGAGATTCTACGCGACGTTCGCCACTGAGCCCCCGATGCCGAGACGTTGATCACGCGCCCGCAGGGCCGTCACCAGGCGGGGCATGTCAGCGCATCCCTTGACGCGCCTGAAACCCTTGACGGCTTCGAGGACACCGGCCGCCACCCACCGCAGCATCATCTGTCCGCCACGCCACCGTTTCACGTTCCGCGTCACGTGGCGGGTGCGGCTCAGCAGACTCTCGGCGGCATTCGTGGTCGCGAGCGATCGCTGGAGTCGCGCCGAGAGGTGCAGCGTGAGGACCGTCAGGGTCTCGTCGAGTCCTTCGCGCACGCTGCCGGCGGCGCTGGGATAGACCTCGTCCAGGCGCGTGGCGAGAGTGGTGAGCAGCTGCGTCGCCGTCTTCACGTCGGTCGCCAGATAGGCGCGTCGCACGATCGCCTGCACCCACGGTCGCTGCCGCTCCGGTAGGTGGTCCAGGATGTTGCGGAGCTTGTGGACCTGGCACCGCTGGATGAGCGCGGCCGCGCCGAAGACCGCCCGCGTGGCTTTGTGCAGGGCCGGCGCGCCATCGAGGATCACGAGCAGGCTGCGGTCGGTGCGCAGGCCCCGGCTCTGCAGATTCGCCAGCAAGCTCTGACACACGGCGGTGTTCTCGGTGGCGCCCTCCCACAGGCCGAGCGCGTGTTTCTGCCCGTCTGCGGCGATCCCAAGGGCCACCACGAGGCAGTGCTCGCCGATATGCACGCCGTCGATGAGCAGCGCCACGAGGTCGAGACCGTCCAGCGGCGCGGATTGCCACGCCCGGAGCTGGGCCGTGGTCTTCGCCACGAATCGCCGGCTGACGCTGCTCTTGCTCGTGCCGCGACTTACGACCCCCGCCGGCACCGACTCAAGACTTCGCGCATAGTGACGGGTCGCCACGCCCACCAGCATCTGCTCAACGACGCGGCGATTCAGGGGATCGGCCTGGGCCACCGCCTGGAAGGTCGGCAGCGGGACTTCGCGGCCCTCGGCCCGCACGCGGGGCCGCTGCATGGCGACCTTCCGGCCCCCGAGGACGACCTCGCTGGGCACGGTGCCCGCCCGCGAGGCGTGGCGGTCAGCATGATGAGCGTACCGCGGGCCGCACAACGCCGTGCGGTCCTCCTCGAGCAGCGCATCGAGTACCTGGAGACCTGACTGCACCATCAACGCGAAGAGCGCGGCCTTCGTGTCCTCCAGGACGTCCACGAGCGGGAGGGATCGGACGGTGGGAGATTCAACAACGCGAGACGGGCCGGCTGTGCGAGACTTCTTCATGGCGGCTCCTTTGCTGTGAGGCGTGTTGCCTCGGTTTGGTCACCACTCGTCTATCACGAGCAGTGACGGAGCCGCCGCTTCAATTTTCAACAGTCAGTGGGACATCCCCACAGAGATGCTACGTCAATGTTAGATTGATTCAATCCCTCTCGGAGCGATTCGATTTCTTCCACATACCAGGCTGGTAGTGGCGCCGGCATGGCTGAGTCTCGCTTGGGCTCCATGGAGGAAGTAGTCGCATCTTAGGTGCGGTCCGGGGAGAAGGGTAACAGAAGAGTCCGGGGACATGGGTAACACATTCAGCCACACTCGAGCCGAGGTGCTCGATGCCATGGCAGGAGACGTTACTCATGGACCAACGCGTGCAGTTCATCGCCGACTACCAGCGCGATGTGTTCGACGTCGCGGAGCTGGCGCGACGCTACGGCATCAGTCGGAAGACCGCCTATAAATGGATCGAGCGCTATGAGGTCGGGGGACCAGCCGGGCTGGTCGATCGGTCACGGCGGCCGGCGCATTGTCCGCACCGGACGCCCCCGCCGATCATCGCGGCCCTGCTGGACGTGCGCCGCCACCATCCGACCTGGGGCGCCAAGAAACTCCTGAAGATCGTGGCCACGCGGCACCCGACGTGGACACTCCCGGCCCGGAGTACGGTCTGTGATCTACTGGATCGCGCCGGTCTCATCACGGGGTCGCGGCGGCGGCCGGTGCCCGCACACCCGGGTCGGCCGCTGATCCCGATGACGGCCCCCAACGGGACCTGGACCGCGGACTTCAAAGGGCAGTTCAAAACCCGCGACGGGGTGTATTGCTATCCGTTGACGATCGTCGATGGCTTCAGTCGGTACTTGCTGACCTGTCACGGCCTGCTCTCGACCGCGATCGTTACGGCTCGCCCGCTCTTCCTCCGCCTCTTCCAAGAGTACGGCTTGCCGGGGATCATCCGGACCGACAATGGCGTGCCCTTCGCCACTACCGCGCTCGGGCGCCTGTCCACGTTGTCCGTCTGGTGGATTCGGCTCGGGATCCTCCCGGAACTGATCGCCCCCGCGTCCCCGCAGCAGAACGGGCGCCATGAGCGGATGCATCGGACGCTGAAAGCCGAGGCCACGCGTCCCCCGAGCGCCAATCTGCGCGCCCAACAGATCCGGTTCAATCGGTTTCGTCACGAGTACAACGACGAACGCCCGCACGAAGCATTGGACCAAGAAACGCCTGGCTCCGTCTACCAGCCGTCACCGCGGACGCTGCCGCGCACGCTCGCGCCCGTGGAATACCCCGGCCACTTCGAAGTCCGCCTCGTCAGTCGCAACAGCGGCATCCGGTGGAAGAAGCGCTGGGTCTGCGTGACGCACACGCTGGCGGGCGAGTACGTCGGACTGGAAGAAGTCGACGATGGGCTCTGGGACGTATACTTCGGGCCAGTGAAGCTCGGACGGATGAACGAACGCATCCTCCGCATTGAAGATCACAAAGGCCGCACCGTCAGGAGAGGACCGGCCGGGACGACCACGGAGCCCGCCAAGAACGCGCGCTCCTCCGCTCTCACACGGCGTGGTAACACCCACCAAGTGTTACCCATGTCCCCGGACTGATCTGTCACTCATGTCCCCGGCCGCTCATTAGCGGATCACGCCACGTCAGCGTCACAAGCCCCTTGCGAGCCACGGACACCAACGTGGCTCGAAGTACTGTCACCCTGAGATTCGATAAATGATCCTGTGGTGCCTGCGCGGGTACACCGACCCTGAAGGCGAGTTCGAGGGGGGTGAAGTGGAATGCGCCATCGAGCGCGCAGAGGACGGCTATCGGCTCCTCGTCTCGCACGACGGCGACGTCCAGGTAAACGAGAGCCACGGTTCGCTCGATATGGCCCGCGGGAGGGCTGAGATGCTCAAGGCCGACCTACTGAAGAAGGGGTGGTCGCCTCCGGTGTAGCGGAGGTCAGCATCGTCCGGGAGTGGGCTTGATCCGATCTCGTGGACACGTTCCGAAAGGTGGAGACGATGTCCCGAATGGCAGCAACCACACGTCGGCGGTCACGCCGGCAATTCAGTGACGAGTTCCGGGCTGGGGCGGTCCGGCTGGTGTTGGAAGAGGGGAAGACGGTCGGCGCCGTCGCCCGCGAGTTGGATCTTACCGAATCGGCCTTGCGGCAATGGGTCGAGCGGGCGCGCGCCGACCGCAGCGGGGGCCGTACCGGTCTGACGACCGCCGAGCGGGAGGAGCTGGCTCGGCTGCGCAAGGAGAATCGCATCCTCGCCGAGGAGCGCGACATCTTAAAAAAAGCGACGGCCTTCTTCGCGAAGCAGAGCCGGGAAGATTTCGGTTCATTGCCGTGGAGAAGGCCAGGCACACCGTCATCATTCTGTGCCGGTGTCTCGCGGTCACACGCAGCGGGTTCTACGCGTGGCAACGACGCCCGGAATCGGCACGATCACGAGACGACCGGCGGGTGAAGGTCCTCGTCCAAGCGTCCGTTGACGCGAGCAAACAGCGCGATGGCAGCCCGCGCATTCACGAAGACCTGATCGAGCAGGACGAGCAGGTGAGTCGCAAACGGGTCGTCCGGCTGATGCAGGAAGAAGGCCTGGTCGCACGGGCCCGGAAGCGTGACAACGTAACCACCATGAGCGATCACGACCAGCCGGTCGCGGCGAATCTGCTCGACCGCCAGTTCGAGGCGGACGCCCCGAATCAGCGGTGGGTCGGCGACACGACCGAGTTCGTCATCGGCAGCAGCGGTAACCTGTACCTCGCGGCGGTCTTGGATCTGTGCTCGCGGTTCATCGTGGGGTGGGCCGTCAGCGCGGTGAACGACCGGCACGTGACCATCAAGGCCTTGGAGATGGCGCTCAAGCGCCGGTGCCCGGACATCGGCCTCCTCCATCATTCCGATCAGGGTTGTACGTACGCCAGCGAGGATTCTCAGGACCTCCTCGAGGCGCGTGGCATCGTCTGCAGCATGAGCCGACGTGGCAACTGCTGGGACAATGCCGTCATGGAGAGCTTCTTCTCGACCGTCAAGAGCGAGCGCGGCGAACACGTCGACAGTCACGGCGACGCGACGATGGAGTTGTTCGATCACATCGACGTGTTCTATCACCAGCGACGTCGCCACTCGACGCTCGGCCAGATCAGTCCGGCCGCCTTCGAACGGCAGGCGGCGTAGGGCATGGACGCTGCCATCCCTGCGGACGCACAGAACGCGCCCACAGGGATTTGGAAATCTCGCACAGAACGCGAGATTCCCACAGCGCCCCCACCCATCATCGTTGTTGTGAACGAACGAAAGAACAACGGAGACTCAAACAGCGTAGCTAAACCGTCCACCGAATCGGATCAGGCCCACCTCGAGCGGCGCCGGGGTGTGCTGGTCGCGCGTCCGACAGTGGCCCCTCAGCCGCTCCTGCATCCGAACATAGGCGAAGAACTCTACCGAACGAAGGTCGTAGGCCTCAGGGACGCACTCTCGAAGCGAGAGAGCCGGTCTCAGGCGGCTGACCTGCTCCGAGGGTTCGTCGATGAAATCCGCCTCACCCCCACAGAGGACGGGCCCGAACTGGCGGTCGCGGTCAAGGGGAACCTCGCGGGCGTGCTTGCCGTAGCCGGGCTGCCCAGTGCGGCAAGTTGTGGTGGTTGCGGGGGGGGGATTTGAACCCCCGACCTTTGGGTTATGAGCCCAACGAGCTACCGGACTGCTCCACCCCGCGACATGTCGAAACTCGGAACAGAGCACCCTGGAAGGGTCCGCCGGCCCGATGACGAACTATAAATGTAACACGGATATGAGAGCGGAACGGTCGGCCGGCTGTTCAGCGTGGATCCCGGGGAGCGACGTCCTTGACGATGAACAGTTGTTCGCCCGGCTTGATCAGACCGAGTTCGCGGCGGGCGAGCTCTTCGACGGCGTCAGGATCCTCACGCAGACGGCGCCCCTCTTCGCGGAGCCGCGCATTGTCGGCACGCACATCCGCCAGCGACTGTTCGAGGGCAGCGTGCCGTGCGCGGACCTGCATCATCGCCAGCAGTCCCTTGTCGCCGACCAGCGCGTCAATCATCAGGGCGATCCCGACGAACAGCAGGAAATACCGCAGGGCGCGGTGGGCGAGCGGGCGGGGCCGGCTCGCGGGCGACTGAGCGGTCGAGGAAGCCTTATTCACAGTGCTGTGTGACAAAATAGCGCGTTTCGATCCCGAGTACAAGAGCCTTGTACCGCAGTCTCGGCCCAAGTACAAGTCCTAAATAGTGCATTGCCGAAGAAAGTACAAGCGAAATCGTGGCTTCACCCCCCGACCCGGCTGCCGTCATCGTGCTCACGACCCTTGCCGCGGACACCGATGCCACCGTGCTCGCCCGCGCGCTGGTGGATGAACGGCTCGCCGCCTGTGTGAACGTCCTGTCGGCGATGACCTCGGTCTATCGCTGGCAGGGGTGCGTCGAGGAGGAGCGCGAGCAGCAGCTCGTCATCAAGACAGGCGCGGATCGGGTCGCGGCGCTCGCCACGCGTTTCCGCGAGCTACACCCCTACGAGGTGCCGGAGTTTCTGGTGCTTCGTGTCTCGGAGGGGTCGGACGCGTATCTTCGCTGGATCCGCGACAGCGTGGCGCCCGGCTAGGGGATTACAACAGGCGCAGGACGAGAAATCCGCCGACCAGAAGCACGAGGAACAGCAGCGCGGCCAGGTCGAAATGCGCTTCGAGCCGGCGGCGGACCTGGGCTCCGAAGATGCGAAGGATGGCCGCGACGAGCACGAACCGGGCGGCGCGCCCGATGAGGCTTATCACCACGAAGGGTCCGAACGGCATCTGCGTGGCGCCGGCGGCGATCGTCGCCACCTTGAACGGGATGGGCGTGAACGCCGCGCCCGCCAGAAACCAGACACCCCACTCGCCGTTGTAGAGCGCCACCACGCGGTCCCAGTGCGCCTGCGCGCCGTAGAAGTCGACGACCGGCTGGCCGAGCGTGGCCATGAACCCGGCCCCGATGGCGTAGCCGACCATCGCGCCGATCGCCGACCCGCCCGCGCAGGCCGCCGCGGCGCGCAGCCAGGCGCGCGGCCGCGCAGCGACGATCGTAATGAGCAGGACGTCGGGAGGAATGGGAAAGAACGACGATTCAACCAACGCGATCAGGAAGAGGGCCGTCAGCGCCTGGGGTGATTCCGCCCAGTGCAACGTCCAGTCGTACATCGCGCGGAGCCAGCGCCGTGCCGTGGTCAGCATGTGCGTGTGTCAGACGCGGTCGAGCGCCTGCGCGAAGTCGTCCTTCAGGTCGTCCAGATCCTCGATGCCGACGGAGAGCCGCACCATGTCGTCGGTAATCCCGATCTGGAGGCGGCGCTCCGGCGGCACCGCGGCGTGCGTCATCGTGGCAGGATGGCTGATGAGCGTCTCGACGCCGCCCAGGCTCTCGGCCAGGGTCATCAGGCGAACGCTGTTGAGCAGCGACCGCGCGCGTTCGAACGAGCCCATCCGGAAGGCGATCAACCCCCCGAATCCGCGCATCTGGATGCACGCGAGCTCGTGCTGCGGATGCGACGGGAGCCCCGGGTAGATCACCGACGCCACTTTCTGGTGCGACGCCAGGTGGTCGGCCAGCGCCATCGCATTGGCGTTGTGCCGTTCCATCCGGATCGGCAGCGTCTTGGTGCCGCGCAGCACCAGCCAGGCGTCCATCGGCCCGATGATCGCCCCTTCCGCGTTCTGGATGAACCTGAGCCAGTCGATGTGATCGTCGCGGACGGCGATCACCGCGCCGCCCACGCTGTCGGAGTGGCCGTTCAGGAACTTTGTCGTGCTGTGGATCACCAAGTCGGCGCCGAAGTCGATCGGCCGCTGGACGTACGGGCTGGCAAACGTATTGTCCACGGCGACCGCGATGCCATGCCCGTGCGCGATCGTGGACGCACCCGCGATGTTGGTGAGACGCAGCGACGGGTTGGTCGGCGTCTCGAGAAACAGCAGCCGGGTCGTCGGCCTGATGGCGCGCTCGATCGCGCCGAGATCCGAGGTGTCGGTGTAGGTGAAGTCCAGCTGGTACTTGCGCAGCACGTGCTCGAACAGTCGGTACGTGCCGCCGTAGAGGTTGTCGGTGACTACCACGTGGTCGCCTGATCGCAGGAGCGTCATCACCGCGCTCGTGGCCGCCATGCCGGAGGCGAAGCCGAACGCCGCCGTACCGTTCTCGATGGCCGCGAGGTTGCCCTCGAGCGCCGAACGTGTCGGATTCTGCGTCCGCGCGTACTCGTACCCCTTGTGTACACCGAGCGCGTCCTGCACGTAGGTTGACGTCTGGTAGATGGGCGTGACGATCGCCCCTGTGGAAGCGTCCGGCGTTTGCCCCGCGTGGATACAGATCGTGCTGAAGCCGGCGTTCTCGCGGAGTTTCACGGTGGACGGAAGGGTACTCTGATAACATCCTCATCCACAACCGCGTGCCCGCCATCTGCGTCTGGTTTATCGCGACTCCAGGCCGCCGCGCGTTCCTCATCGGCACCGGTCTGACGACTGTTCTGCGCAGGGTGGCGTGATGGCGCCGCGTGTCGTGTTCACCACCAGGTCCGACATCGAAGCCAGCGTGATTGTGGCCTTGCTCGACAGCCACGGTATCCTGGGCTTCCGCATCTCCGGCAACCCGCAGGCGATCTGGCCGATGGCGGTCAACTCGCTCGGCGACATCCGGATTGCGGTGGCCGACGAGGTCGCCGGTGAGGCGCTGGGCATCATCGAGGGTCATCGTGAAGACGTCGGCGCAGGCGTGGTGCGCCTGCGCGACGAGTTCGAGGAGATCGAAAACCGGGTGGGATACCGGTTCAAGGATCGCGGGCTCCTGGAGCACGCGCTCACGCACAAGTCGCGCGCCGCCGAGGATGCATCCGGCGGCGTGGCCGACAACGAATCGCTCGAGTTTCTCGGTGACGCCGTCCTCGGCCTCGTCGTGGCCGACCTCCTCTTTCACGCGTATCCCGATTCCGACGAAGGACAGAAATCCAAAATCAAGGCGTCAGTCGTTTCGACGCAGGCGCTGGCCCGGCGCGCGGACGAGATGCAGCTGGGCGCGCACCTGCTGCTGGGGCGGGGCGAGGAGAAGACCGGCGGCCGCTTCAAGCAGGCGCTGCTGGCCGATGCGTACGAGGCGCTCATCGCGGCCGTCTATCTGGACGGCGGGCTGCCCGCGGCGGCGGCCTTCCTCGAACGGGAGTTGAGCGACGCCATCGAAGAGGGCGCCGGCCAGAGCGTCGTGGGGCAGGATTACAAGTCGGCGTTGCAGGAGTGCGTCCAGGCGCTGGGGCGTTCGCTGCCGGAGTATCGCGTCGCCGCCGAGTCAGGGCCCGACCACCGGAAAGTGTTCACCGTCGAGGTGATTGTCGAGGGAGAGACGCTGGGCAGCGCGACAGGGAAGGCGAAAAAAGCAGCGGAGCAGGAAGCCGCGAAGTTGGCGCTCGACAAGTTGTCCTAGGCGAGCGTCCTAGGCGAGCGCTGTCCTAGTCGGTCTCGGTTCTAGTCGATTTCGATAATCCCCCAGCCCTTCCGTTCTTCGGGCGACGCTTCCTCACCGGCGTACGCGAGCGCAGCCGCCGGTTCTTCCTGGTGCGGCACGCGCAGCAGCGCATAGCGCTGCACGTCGCGGGCGATCTCCTCGTCGGTCGGCGGCGTCGGGCGGCAATGGAGGCGCACCCACAGCCGGAGGAGCGGGTCGGTGAAGGCGTAGCGCTTCTGGCGGGCAGCGACGAGATCGACGTCCTCCAGCCACGAGAGGTAGTCCTTGGTGGATCCCGGCGTGCGGTGCAGGCGCAGGGAGATCTGGGTCAGCGTGAGCGGCTCCTCGTCCGCCAGGATGTCGAGGATCGCCTTGAGCGCGCCGTAGCCGCGGGCTCGATGGAGGCGCAGCTCGTAGCAGAAGCGGCACCAGCGGTCGAGCGCGCCGCCCACCGAGAGCAGTGCGGTCAACGCGCTGACTGGATCGGCACCCCGTCCCATCTGGCTCATCGTGTTGCCGATCTCGTGCACGTACGCCGCGCGGCCGTCGGTCAGCGCCTGCACGGCGCGGCTCAGGTAGTCCCGGTCGTCCGTCGGCGTCTGCTCGTAGCCGTTGAAGGCGGGAGCCAGAAGATCGGTCACGTCCGACGTCGAGAGAGGGGGCAGGTGCATCACCTCGAAGCGCGAGGTGGCATCGCGCAACAGGCGGTGTGCGCGCGCCACGTACCGCGTGGTCAGCACGAAGCGGTTCGGGCTGGCCGAGAGCGACTCGATCAGCTCGCGGAGCACGTGACGCAGGCCGGGGAAGCTCTCAAAGGTGCGCAGTTCGAGCACCTCGTCGAGCAAAAAGGTACAGGGCCCGCCACCCGGCTGGCGGGCAGTGTTGAGGAAGCCGCAGAGGGTCTCGAACACCTCGCGGGCGGTCGCCGGACCTCGTTCCGCCCCCTGCCGCCGGAGCGGCGATGAGGTGACCACGGACTGGAGGAAACGTTCCGGGGTGGTGGCGCAGCGTTCAACGTCAATGTACTGCGCCGTGCCTCGGTCGGCGCGAGCGTGCAGGCGTTGGAGGAGCCAGGTCCGGCCTGTGCCACACCCTCCAAGAACCACCGGGATACGCGATGGTGACGCCTCGAGCGTGTCCAGTACCCGTCTTTCGAACCCAGCGCGCGGACCTGTCATGCCGTTCCCCCGCTTCTGCTCCGGCGTGTCCACCGGCCTCTACTGTCACCGAGATCATTCGAGCGCGCGGCCCGGCGGAGCGAACCTGCGCACTTCCAGAAGAGCGGAGGCACATGTTCCGGCACGACGCCCGGAATGTCAATCGCGCGTACGACGCCGACGCTCATGTCGTGAGACGTTCGTTGATCCACATGCTCGTCATGATGAGGAAGGATCCGAAATCTATGAAGCGCGCGCGAACTTGTCAAATGAATTTCAGAAAAACATTTCCGTTGACATTCAGCGCAGGCCGACGTTCGAAATCGCGTGATATGGTTCCGGCCGAGATCGCTCCGAGATCCTGCGTTGTGGCTCGTGCGGCGGATACGTTTTCGTGATCGTCGCGGCGCTGCGGTACGATAGGCGTGAATGTCGAAGACGAATATCGTGGTGCTTGGCGCGCAGTGGGGCGACGAAGGCAAGGGCAAGATTGTCGACATGCTCACGCCGCGCTTCTCGGCGGTGGCCCGATACCAGGGTGGCCACAATGCCGGCCACACGGTGTACGTGGAGGGCAAGAAATTCGTTCTCCACCTGATTCCGTCCGGCATTCTGCATCCGGGCGTCACGTGCGTCATTGGTAATGGCGTGGTCGTCGATCCACAGGCGCTATTCAGGGAGATCGACGAGCTGGCCGGCCTGGGCATCACGGTCGACGGCCGCCTGCGGATCAGCGAAAAAGCCCATATAATCCTGCCGTATCACCGCGAACTCGACGTGCTGTCCGAGGCGAGGCGCGGCGAGCGGAAGATCGGCACCACCTCCCGCGGGATCGGCCCCGCCTACGAGGACAAGATCGGCCGCCGCGGCATCCGGATCTGCGATGTGCTGGGGGATCGTGCCGCGCTGCAGCAGGAAGTCCGCGAGAACGTAAACGCCAGAAATCGGATCATCCTGGACTCGACGCTCGACTGGAAGCCGCTCTTCGAGCAGCTGCTCGCGGACGGCGAACGGCTGCGACCGTGGGCCACCGACGTGTCTCTGTTTCTCGCGCAGGCGATGCAGGACGGGAAGGCGGTGCTGTTCGAAGGGGCACAGGCCACCCTGCTCGACATCGACCACGGAACGTATCCATTCGTCACGTCGTCCAACGCATCAGCCGGCGGGGTCTGCACGGGCCTGGGCGTGCCGCCGCGGGCCATCGGCGGCGTGCTTGGCGTCGCCAAGGCGTACACGACGCGTGTAGGGGAGGGGCCGTTGCCCACGGAGATTTCGGGAGCGCTGGCCGATCGCCTGCGCGAGGGCGGCCAGGAATACGGCGCGTCGACGGGCCGTCCGCGCCGCTGTGGCTGGTTCGATGCGGTCGTTGTTCGCTACTCGGCGCGCATCAACGGGCTGGATGCGCTGGCGCTCACGAAGCTCGACGTGCTCGACGGGCTGCCGGAGGTTCTCCTGTGCACGGGCTATCGGACGCCCGGCGGCACGCTCTCGGAGTTTCCCGCGGACCTGCGCGCTCTCACGGCCGCGGAGCCAATCTACGAGACGCTGCCTGGCTGGTCCACACCCACCAAGGGCGCGACACGCATGGAGCAGCTTCCGCGAGAGGCCAGGCGGTACATCGAGCGGCTTGAAGACGTGAGCGGCGTGCCCTGCGCGGTCATCTCGACCGGTTCGGATCGCGGCGAGACGATCCTGCGGCCGGACTCGGTCGTGGCGCGGTGGCCGGACGTCTAGCGACGCGACGACTCCTCAATCCGACTATTTCTTGTTGGCCTGGATGAAGCGCGTTATCGTCGCCTGATCGGCGTCGAAGAGCTCGATGCCGGCACGGTAGCGGGGGACGCCCTGTGGCATCTCCAACGAGGCCCAGGCCACGGCCGCGCGGCACCGCGTCGGTTTCGTCGGGCCCGCGAGCGTGAATCTAACGCGCTGGTTCGGCCTCAGGATGGTCGGCGAGATAACCTGGGCGCCGACCGGTGACAGTTCGACCAGGGACGCCTTATTGCCGTCGATTTGTACTTCGACGCCATCGGCGATCCGGACGCGCTGCGCCCGCCTCGTGCCGCGCTGGTCAAGTGGCGCAACCGCCGGCGGCACGGCTTCTACGACCGCCGGCCCCGGCGCGACGGCTGCCGGAACCGAGCTCGCTTGTTCTTCGCTGCGCGGCGACACGCGTGCGTAGTCGCTGTCGTACGCAACCACCCGGATCTCGCAGGCGGTCAGTCGGGGATCCGCCTTGACGCGTTCGATGAGCGCCGCGCCGCGCGAGGTACCCGCAAACCCGCGTTCAATCGCCACGACCTTCGGCCGCTCCCGTGTGATGGCGTCGAGTGCGCGTAGCGCGTCTATCTCCGAGAAGGCGTCCGTCTTGCCGAGGTTGTGGCGCTCTCGCAGGGCGGGGCAGGTGTTCGGGGGGACCTATCAGTACCGTGGTAGACACAGCCTTCGAGTGTAACCCAATTACCCGAGTCCTCCTGCATGGACAGGTCGCTCCCGCCTCACGTCGCGCGGCTTCTTGTCGGTCCGCATTCCCTGGAACGACGGATGGCGAATCCTGCCGTCGCCGGTCCACTCGGTGAAGGCCACTTCGCAGACGAGGGCGGGTTCGACCCAGTGAGCGTTCCGGCCCAACGCGCCAGCGGGCGGCGGATCGAATGGAGATACCGTCCGCGCGATGGCGTCGAGACGTCGTCGAAGGTCGAGTGCCGTCTCATGGGTGAAGCCGGTGCCGACCTTGCCGGACCAGACGAGCCGGTCGCTCTCGTAGTATCCGATGACCAGCGCCCCGAGCCCCGCGCGCGTCCCCGCTGGATCCGTGAAGCCGCCGATGACGAATTCCTGGCGCAGACGGCACTTCGTCTTCACCCATCCGGGGTGCCGCCCTCCGCGGTAGGGCAGATCGCGGCGCTTGGAGATGATCCCCTCGAGGCCAAGCCGGCACGCCTGTTCGAAAAACGCGCCGCCGTGTCCCTCGACATGATCCGTGTAACGGATGCGTCCGCTCTTTCGTCGGCGTACCAGCGTTCGGAGCCGAGCCTTGCGCTCTTCGAGCGGCAGCCGATCGAGGCGGTCGCCCTCGAGGCGGAGCAGATCGAACACGAAATAGACGAGTGGCGCCCGCGCGTCCTGTCCGGCGACCGCCTGTTGTAGGCGTTGAAAGCTCGTGCGGCCGTCGGGCAGCAGCACGGCGACCTCGCTGTCGATCAGCGCGTCGCGAACGCCGAGCCGGACGGCGGCGTCGCCAATGTCCGGGAACACGTGCGTCCAGTCCTTGCCGTTGCGGCTGATGAGCGTCGCGCGGCCGTTCAGGATACGGCAGCCGATCCGGTACCCGTCGAATTTGATCTCGTGGAGCCACCTGTCGCCGCGGGGCGGCTCTGTGACGAGCGTGGCAAGCTGCGGGTGGTATCCACTATCCACGATTGGCCAACCGGTCACCAGCTTACGCCGACCGGCGTGCCGCAGAACCCGGAACCCCCGTGGTACACTCAAGCGCTCGCGGCACGGCCGGGTAGCTCAGTGGTAGAGCAGCGCACTTTTAATGCGCGGGCCGTGGGTTCGATCCCCACCCCGGTCACCAGCTTTGCCTGGGGAAATCAACGTTTTGAATCCAGGCGTGCTTCGAAACCGCCGTTCGGCACCGTAAACCGGCTTGGTCCGTATGCGATTGCCGCCCAGATCGGCGTGCGCGGGATGGGGGCGTCGCGTCACACACCCAGCCGCCACCGCTACCTTGCCGCCGCTGAACCGTGAGAACGGGAGGTGCTTGATGTCCCCTGGAATTCGCTACTTCATCGCGATTGCGGTAACCGTTGCCGCCTGTCTCGGAGTTGGTGTGCAGCGCGCCGAGGCACAGCTGCCGCTCCGAGTCGAGGGCATTTATCCACGGCAGCTCCCCGTTGGGGGGAGTACCGTCATCAATCTTGTCGTCACGACCGTGGACGAACTTCAGCCGGAGATCGCCCCATCGCAGGGCGTGACGGTGTCGAACGTCACGCGTGGCGACAATTTTCAGGGAGCGAACACGTGGTGGGCAATCACTGTTGATGTGGGCAGGGATGCCGCGCCGGGCGATCGGACACTGACCCTGCGGTTTCCGGGAGGGCGCGCCATTTCGACCCTGGTGGCCATCCCCTCGCACGTGCCCCGCATCGCCGAGCTCCGTATTCTGGGCGCGCGCTCGAATCCAGCGGCGCTCGACCTTGAATTGGCGGCGAGCGATGGCTCTGATGACCTTGGCGCGGCGCCGTACGTCTGGTTCACGGCGGCGTGCGGCGACATGCCGCTGCCCGGAGTCGTCCGCGGCACCGTGGCCGGCACGCGCGAAAGCGGCAGTGTAATCCGCGCGAGCATTCCGCGCCCGGCGCGGCCAAATGCGATTTACAGGTACGCGTCGCCGACTCCGCGGGGCTCGAGAGCAACACGCTGAGAACGACCCTCGATTACTCGGCGTTCGGCCAGACCGCATCGCCACAGGCTCCACGGAGCGTCGTCCAAGCCGATACCGGCGGCGACTGGGAAGAGATCGTCAGTCAGGAAGAACGCTTCACCGCCATCTTCCCCGGCCACCCCGCCATCCAGGAGACGACCTGGTTTTCGCAGTTCGGCGCGGTCCTGCCGGCGCACGTCTACAGCATGAGCGAAGGCCAGAGCCGCTACTCCGTGACGGTCGTCGATTACAACCCGATCGAGCGTCTGCTCATGGAGCGATCGCGGTCGTGCCCGCCGGGAACGACCACGTGTCAGGGCACCGCTGACTGGGGTCTTGGGTACTGGAAGACCGACATTCGCGGCGCGCTCCTGTACGTGATTCGGAGATTTCTGGAACGCGATGCCACGGTGACAACCCTGAACTGGAGTGGCATTGCCCTGGTTCAGGGCGTGGAAATGCGGTTCACCAACAACGCCGACCAGTCGCGTACCTTCGCGTCGATCTACATGCACGAGAACCGACTCCTCATCGTCGAGGCGACGGTGCCGCGCGGCGACGCGCCGCCGGTGGCCTTCAACGAGTCGATCAACTGGCTCGACGAACAGGGACGACCGGTTCGGTACCAGGCCACCTACGTCAACATCCCGGACATGGAGAAGCCCCTGCCGCGCGGCAGGTGACGGGCTGAAGAAGCCAGACGCGATCGTCGTGACCAGTCGGCTGGACGAAGGTCTAAAGCGCTTTTCAAATAGGCCTTGTACTACCTGGGGCGGTCGTGGTACTTCTGCGCGCACCGATGCAGGAGGCCCGATGCGTGCCTATTCGATGGATCTGCGAGAGCGGGCGCTCCTCGACAGCGATGCCGGGATGACGGCGGCCGAGGTGGCGGCGAAGTACCGCGTGAGCGGGTCGTGGGTGCGGCTACTGAAACAGCGGCGGCGCGACACGGGCGAGGTGGCGCCTCGCGTCCAGCGACATGGACGGCGCTGCATGCTTGAGCCGCACCTACACACCTTGGCCGCGCTGATTGCGGCGCACCCGGATCGCACGCTGGCTGAGCTGAAGGACGCCCTCGCCACGCCCGCGAGTGTGCCGACGGTCTGGCGCGCCGTGCGGGCCCTCGGCCTGACCGTTAAAAAACACGGTCCGCCCGTCCGAACACGATCGGCCTGACGTCGCGGCCGCGCGGGTCGCGTGGCACGCGGCGGCGCCGACCTGGGATGTCGCCCACCTCGTGTTTCTGGACGAAACCGGCATCACCACCAATCTGCTTCGGCGGTACGGCCGGGCACCGCGCGGCGCGCGCGTCCACGACCACGCCCCCTGCGGGCGCTGGCAGACCAGCACGTTTCTCGCCGCGTTGCGGGTCACGGGGCTGACCGCACCGGGGGTCTTCGACGGCGCGATCGATGGCGAGAGCTTCCGCGCCTACATCGAACAGATCCTGGTGCCGACCCTGCAGCCCGGCGACATCGTCATTGCCGACAATCTCGGGGCCCACAAGGTCGCCGGCATCCAACGCGCCATCCAGGCCGCCGGGGCCACCCTCTGGTACTTGCCACCCTACAGCCCGGACCTCAATCCCATCGAGCTCTGCTTCGCGAAGCTCAAGGCCCTCGTTCGCACCGCTCGCTATCGCAGCACCGAGACGCTCTGGCCGTTCCTCGGCGAGTGCTTGGCGCACTTCAGCCCTGACGAATGCCGCAACTATTTTCGGCACTGCGGGTACGCGGCCGCCACACGGTCATGAAAAACGCTTTAGTAGGGGTAACCTTGAAGCCTCGGCGTCCCGGGTTTCCAGTCCGGTAGGAGAGCGAATCCGTCACGATTTGGCATCTCGACCTTCGGCAGACTCTGGGCGTCGAGCACCTTGTCCTCCGCGATGACCTCGTTCTTGTACAGCAGAAACGCCGTCAGCGCGTAGACTTCATCGGCGGTCAGCGTCCCCTCTCTATTGAGCGGCATGCCGCGATTGATGTAGTCCCATACCGTCGTCGCGTACGGCGAGCGGTACGGCAGTATTCGCGCCGCGACCCAGGGGTCGACATCTGGCCCCGGTAAGGCTTTTACCAACCTGGGAGCTAGGGCCCCTTCCCCCTCTGTCCCGTGGCATCCCGCGCACCCCGTCCGCAGATAGACCTGCGCCCCTTCCTCGGCGGTTCCGCGCCCCGGGGGAAGTTCCTCTCCCGTAGGACCGATGGAGATATCCCAGGCACGGATTTCTTCTGCGCTGGGTGTCCTTCCGACACCATAGGTGGGCGACTGCGCCAGCGCGGAGCCCCCCAGAAGCATCACAAACGCGAGAAGCCTAAGCATTCCCATTGTGAACGCTCCCATCGCTGACGACCCTCCACGGCTGAATGGTGTTGTCGAGGCCTGGCACACGGTATGACGGATCCAAGGGCACGTTCCAGTGCTCGGCGACCTGGGCTCGCGACGGTTGAGCCTGGCCCAGTTCGTCCGTGCAGCGCGACAGGAGCTCGGTCTCCTGTCCGTCCCAGTTCCAGTGGAAGCGAAACCGGGTATGCGCCATGCGGTGTGCCGTCCCCTGAATCTCGGCGTCCATCCAGCGCCGGCCGCCGTTGGTGGATACCTCCACCCTGCGAATGACGCCCCCACCGGACCAGGCCAAGCCGCTGACTTCATAGAATCCGCGGCCGGGCAGCTGTTGTCCCCCGGAAGGAAAGGTGATGACCGATTTCGGTCCGATCTGGTAACCCAATGCAGCGACTTGGGGGTCCTGACGAAGATGCCCATAGTCGTTGTAGTTCATGTAGTACCGGTCCACCACTTTGATTCGCCTGAGATACTTCGAGTTAAAGATCCCTTCGAAGCCGGGAACCAGCAGCCGCAGCGGAAAACCTTGCTGAGGACGCACCGCCTCGCCGTTCATGCCGTAGGCCACCAGACAGTCGTCCATGGCCTTTTCCAGCGGAAAGCTCGACGCGCCTTTTACCTCCTCCGTCCCTTCCGCGACGACCCAGGACGCCCCGTCTTTCACGCCAGCCTCCTTGAGCAGCACAGACAGGAGCACGCCGGTCCATTCGGCGCAGCTGGTCATCCCGTGCGTTTCCTGAACGGTCTTACCCTCGGGCCTCGCACGGTTCCCCGCGCACTCGATGAAATGAGGGCGGGTGACGGAAGGGAGACGCTTCAAGTCCTCCATGGTGAAGGTCAGCGGACGGTCCACCATGCCGTGGATCATGAGACGATGCTCCCGGGGATCGATGTCCGGAATGAAGGAGCCACGGGTGGTCCCCACAAAGTGGAGCGAGGACGGCGTGATCATCCCCACCGAATCCTGAAGCGGAGCCGCCACATGAAAAACGAGCCCAAAGGCGTCGGGCGAAGGCCTACCGCCGGGCGGGTGCTGTATGCGTACCGAGGTCACGAAACGGGAGCGCTCGCCATAGGCGATCAGTTCATCGCTGCCCTTGATAAACGTCCCAGATCCTGGTGTCTGGCCCAGCGCGGGCTCTACCGCTCCCAAGGTCAAACCACCGGCCAACGCGGCGCCGCCTTTTAGGAATCCCCTTCGATCAGGTCGTTTCAAACCCATGGGTCTCTCCTTCACAATTGAGGCTACCAGGAAATCGCTTCTCCGCGGTTCGAAAGTATACGCCCACGTCGGGGTCCAATCGAGCACAATCCGGAGTTCCCTGCAGCGCGGGTGGCATGGTCAAGTTAGCGCTGAATGGGCAAAGCTCCGCAGCCGACGAGTCATCAACGTCGTCCAGAACTGGTTCGAGGAACTGCGGCGGCTGGTGCCGGTGAACTGAGCTGATGATAGAGCGTGTGCAGGTGCAGCGATCTATGGCCTGGAAGAGGCCGACAGCACCAAGGCCTACAGCTAGTTGCCGGATGCGCCCATAGTCTCGCGGTACGCCGCCGCCTCCGACGCGGAAGGGATCATTTCCATCAGATCCGTGTCGGCGGGCAGCAATTGCAGCGGCAGGTTGTCGTGGGGCACCCAGGGCGTCGTGTAGGCCGTAGGATCGTCGATCGTGACCGTCAGTTCGACGGTGTTCTGGTTGACGCGATGGTAACGTTCTTCTACACGCATGTCCGCGCTGTGCGGGTTGCCCGCGTTGTCTAGCCACGTTCTCTCATCCATCCCCACCGTCTCAGCGACGAACGTGTAGTCGTCCTCCCACCGGCCCACCGAGTATCCGTACCAGCGCGGATCCGGGTCGGTGGGAAGGTCCCGGCCATCCGTCCAAATGACGCGCCACCGCTTCTCGAACATGTAGAGCATCAACACCTGGTTCGGCGTCTGCACAACCTGAAACGGCCGCAACTCGAACAGCAGCGTCCTCGGGAACCCCATCGGGTCGGCCATGATCGACAGCGGGTCATTGATCTGATCGATGGGGACCATCCTGATCCCGTCGCCCGACCGGTGCGTCTTGCCGACCTCTTCACCCCAGGGCGTGAGCGGGGCCGTCTGGTGTCCGCGTGCCCCGATGCCCGCACGACCCGCATTCCAGAGCCCGGTCAGGTCGCGGCGAGGAGCCGGCCCCGCCTCACCTGCCTGCGCTTGATCGGGCACCGCGTCCGTGTTGTTCCAGGGCAGCGTTTGCGCTCGCGCGCCGGCCGACAGGACGAGCGCGGCCGCCGGAATCACCAGTGAGATGACGACGCGTGCCAGCATGGTTGGGATCCTCAACGAAACCGGATGACAGGACGTTCACGATAGAGAACTCGATCTGCTCTTGTCAAGACGGAGGCCAGCACCACGGAATGCGGCCTCGAACGGCCGTCAACCCCGTTGACAACGACTTTCACGCCCCATAGTATCGCCACGATTGACGGCGTGGGCCGTTGTCGTGTGACGGAGTGTCGCAGGTGATGTCGAGTGTGGGTTCGATACATTGATAAAGGGGGCGCATATGCGCGGTCTCGTGCTATTTGTCGCGGGAGTGCTGGTGGGAGTGGCCGTACAAGCCACGTCCGCACAGAACCAGCCCGGGAGCCGGGTGAACCACGTAGGGGTGGCCGTGCCGAACGTCCCGGAGGCAGCGGCGTACTACACGGAGACGATGGGATTCCGCGAGGCATTCCGCAACACGAACGATCAAGGACAGCCGACGTCGATCTACATGCAAGCCAGTCGCGACACGTTCGTAGAGTTGCAGCAGGCCAACGAGCAGCGGCCGGTGGGCATCACGCACTACGGCCTGGTGGTGGACGATATCAGCGAGTCCGTGGCGATGTTCCGGAAGCGCGGCGCGACCTCGACCGATCCAAGGGGTCCCAGCGCGTTTTCGGGGGCGATCCTGGCCAACGTGACCGACTTGAATGGCATTCGCATCGAGCTGGCCGAGCTTGGTCCCGACTCGCTTCCGGCCAAGGCCGCGGCCGCCTGGGAATAGACGTTCGGAGTGTGAGCGAAACTTAGTTGGAAATTGAAGCGGCTCCAAACCCTGTGGTTTGATGACGTTGCGAGACGAACATCACGCCACGAGAGAAAGGAGCCGAGATGAGCCGTGTCCTACGATCGGTCAGGAAGCGCAAGAAAGGTCGCACGTTGGGCGCGGTCGACGTCATCGACCGAGAGGGGTACGCGGAGCTGGAGGTCGATGCCAAGGTGGAATTGATCCGGTCCTTGATTCCGCTGGGGTTGCTGCACATCGAGGAATGGCTCGACGAGGAAGTGCCCGCGCTGGCTGGCGAACGCGACGCCCGCAAAGACCCGTCAGTCGGCGGGCGCCGTCATGGGAGCCACCCCGGGACGGTCGGGTTGGCCGGCCAGCGCGTGCCGATTCGCGTGCCCCGGATTCGCCATGTCACGGAGCGCGAGATTCCCCTGCGGTCGTACGAAGCGCTGCATGGCGATCGCGCCGTCAATGACCTGTTGTTGAGGCGCGTGCTGTATGGGATCTCGTGCCGCAACTACGCGGCGGCCGCCGAGGCGATTCCCGGGGCGATCGGCCTGTCGGGGTCGACGGTGTCCCGCGCGTTCATTCAGGCCAGCGCGACGAAACTCCGCGAACTCCAGGAGCGGGACCTCTCCGGGGAGGACGTTGTGGCCCTCGTGCTGGACGGCAAGACGTTCGCCGAGGCGACGATGGTCGTCGCGCTGGGCATCACGATGACGGGGGACAAACGGTTCCTGGGCTTTGTCGAGACGGACACCGAGAACGAGCAGGTGTTGACCCCGTTCCTCCGGTCCTTGGTCGAGCGGGGCCTCGATGTTTCCCAGGGGCTTCTGGTGATCGTCGATGGCGGCAAGGGGCTCCGGGCGGCCGTGCGGAAGGCCTTCCGCCACCGCGCCCTGGTGCAACGGTGTCAAGGGCACAAGCGCGAGAACGTGGTGAGTTACCTGGCCAAGCGTGAGCAGCCGGTGTGGCGGCAGCGTCTCCAGCGCGCCTACAACCGTCCGGAGTACGACGAGGCCCTCGCCGCCCTCCAGTCGCTCCAGCATGAGCTGGAGGATCGGAACCAATCGGCGGCCGGCAGTCTGGCGGAAGGCCTGGACGAGACCCTGACGTTGCATCGCCTCGGGGTGTACGGTGTGCTGGGCCGGTCGCTGAAGACGACGAACGGCCTCGAGTCCATCAACGCGCTCATTGAGGAGCGCTGTGCGAAGGTCGATCACTGGCAGAACTCAAGTCAACGCCAGCGCTGGCTCGCCACGGCGCTCCTGGACATCGAGCCGCGTCTACGCAAGGTGATGGGCTACCGGCACCTGCCCAGGCTTCGTGACGCATTGAAGCGAGAGTTGAAGATCGACACGACGACATCGAAGACCAAAGCCGCGTAAGCAATCAGGAGTCGCGGAGAGTTTCAACTAGGAATGGGCTTGACTCGACGTTCGCGTCCAGACGGAAGAGAGGTGTCCCGTGAGAGTGAAGGTTCTTGGTGTTCTCCTCGTGGCTGGGAGTCTGCTGGCCGCGTCGGCTCCCTTGGGGGCGCACCACGGCGGAGCGAGCTTCGACACGGAGGAGGAACTCACGCTCGAGGGGACCGTCACTGAGTGGATCTGGTCCAATCCTCACTGTTTCCTCAAGTTCGACGTCACGGACGCGGACGGCGCGGTCACGAGCTGGGTGACTGAGGTTCAGAACCCCATCGACATGACCTCGCGCGGCTGGGCGCGGAGGTCGTTCAGAGCCGGAGATGAGGTCACCGTGGTGCTGCAGCCGGTCAAGAGCGGCGCGCCGGTCGGCCGTATCAGATCCGTCCTGCTTCCGAGCGGTCAGACGCTCTACGCAAGGGGACCGGCACCGCAGCCGGGCCAATAGCGAACGCCTCCAGGAGCCCCAGCCCGCTGGCGGTCACCCCGGTCGATCGGCCGTTTCCTCAGCAGGCGTGGGTCCTCGCCGCCAGGTGCGGTCGAGACTCCAGACGCCCGGACCTGCCGCCGACAGAAACAGGAACAGGAAGCAGTTCTGGATGGAGGCCGCATAGTTCGGCGTCGAGAAGCTGACCCAAAAGCCCAGCGGCGCCCAGGAGATGAAATAGCCCACCGCCATCTGGCCGGACAGGATGAACGCCGTGGGCCGCGCGAACACACCCAGCATCAGCATCGAGCCGCCAAAAATCTTCAGCAGGCCGGCGACGCCGCGGATCGTCGTCACGTTGATGTTCCCGCGCCCGCCGCTGATCCCGAACCACTTCTCGAGCCCGTGATGGATGAAGAGAAAGCCCCCCGCGATGCGCAGGATCCCCAGTGCGTACGGCGCCCATCGGGAATCGGCAGCCGCCTGGCCCTCCGGATCGCGGCGCCGATCCAGGCTCCAGGCGCCGCCCCCCGCCGTCGACAGGTACAGGAAGAAGAAGCAGTTCAGGAGTATCTCGTCCCCGTTGCCGCGCGCGCCGAAGATGTAGCGGTCCAGCGTCAACGACGTCTGGAGCGGTCCGATGAACCAAAAGAGGCCGTACAGTACCGCCAGCACCAGGCCGACCGGGCGCGTGTAGAGGCCCAGCATGAGAAGCAGGCCGCCCGGAAGGGAGGCCAGCCCCACCAGCCCCTCATACGACGTCAGCGCGGCGCCGCTCGCCTCTGGATAGGCGAACATCTGCTCGGTCCCGTGTCGGAGCACGAGGAAGCCGAAGATGATGCGCGCGAGGCTCAGCAGCTCGGGCGCCCGCGCCGCCGAGAAGGAACCGACACGAGTAAACAGGGAGGGTGTCACAACGGCATCTCGCGCGGGCAGCCCGCAACCGCGGATTGTATTGGAACGCGGCCGATGGTACCGGTGAGATCGAGCGCCTGACAGAGCGCGCGCGTGTTCAGTACGGGCATTCGTTAGATTGCTCCCCTGCAGGGTCGGATCCCCTGAGCCAATTTCGTTGTGCGTGGTTATTCACCGGTTCACCGGTTATGGCGTAGTATTGTGCATGGTTTACAGAGAAAAGGGGGGACACGATGGCGAATCGGCGGGACTTCTTGAAGACGGTGGGGACCGCAACGGCGGGTGCGTTCGTGTTGGGCCGCGCGCTGAATGCGGTCGCTCAAGGGGGACGCAGGGAGGTGTTCATCGGCGGCCGGCGTATCAAGGTGGTGGACATTCATGCCCACCATATCGTCCCGGAGGTCTTGGACGATGAGGTGGTCAAAGGATCGCCTCTCGCAGCGACCGCCGAGAGGCAGATCGGCATCAGCGCCGACCGCCCTCTCGGTCCACACTGGCTGGAGTACATGGACCAAGAGGGCATCGACGTCATGGCCCTCAACATGAATCCCTGGTGGTATGCGGCCGACCGCGACCTGTCGCGCCGGATCTGCGCGATTCAGAATGAAAAGACGGCGGAGTGGTGCGCCCGTTATCCGGATCGCTTCGTGGGCATGGCCACCGTGGCGCTGCAGCATCCCGACCTGGCGGCCGAGCAGCTGGAGGAGGGCGTCAGACAGATGGGCATGCGGGGCGCGCCCATCGGCGGCAGCGTCGAAGGCGAGGAGCTGGGCTCGCCACGCTTCGACCCCTTCTGGGCGAAGGTGGAGGAGCTCGGCGTCCCCTTGTTCATGCATCCGCAGGGCGCCGACGGGACCACGCGGAACGACCGGTTGGGGGGCACGGGCGCGCTGGGGAATACGATCGGGAACCCGCTCGAAACGACGGTCGCGCTGTCGCACATGATTTTCGAAGGCGTGTTCGATCGGTTTCCGGGCCTGCGCGTCTGCGCGGCGCACGCGGGCGGCTACCTGCCGTCCTATCTCGGGCGGTCGGATGTGCGGTGCCCTCGCAGCGACGGCGCGGATTGTGTCGAGAAGTCCTTTGCCGACTATTTCCGGCGGGAGATCTTGATCGATACGATGGTCTTTCGCGAGGAAGGGCTGCGACACCTGGTCGCCGAAGTCGGTGTCAGTCAGATGGTCTACGGGACGGACTTTCCCTTCCCGTGGCCTGTGGGCGTGGACTTCATCCTCAACGCGTCGTTCCTCACCGACGCCGAAAAGGAAGCCATCCTGGGTGGGAACCTGGTCAGACTGCTTCGACTTGATCCCTAGCGTCAGGACATGTGGTTCTCTCGCCGCCCAGGCGCCGATCCCTCACAGTAGCGATCTGGAGGTCAGTCATGTCTGAACACACATGGAATCGGCGCCTGACGACGTTGGCGCTGGTCGGGCTGGGAGCCGTCATCGGCGCGCTGGTGCAGGACGGTTGGGCGCAGAACGTGCCGCCCACCAACCCGAATAGAACGTACGACACGTATGCGCCGGTCGATGGGAAGGGCGGCGAGGAAGTCAGCGGTCCGTACGAGGTGGTCAAGGGATGGCCTCAGGCGGTGACCCCGGGCTGGACGATCAACGCCGAAGGTATCTATGTGGAATCGCCCGACCGGATCATCTCGGTCGGTCGCGGCACGCGGAAGACGCAGTTGACCACGTACTGGGGGCCGGCCGCGTTTCGCAACCTCGGAATGCCCGTCCCGGACGCAGAGAACAGGCGACAGCGGATGATCGTCGTCTACAACCGTGAGGGCAGGCTCGTCGAGTCGTGGGACCAGTGGTCGTCCATCCTCCCGGACGTGCAGCAGGTGCAGGCGAACCCGTACGATCCGGAACGCAACATCTGGGTCGCCACGGGCGAGTCACTCGAGGCGTTCTCGCGGGATGGCCAGCGGCACGTGAAGTCGATCAGCGTGCAGGACATCCCCTCGGGCCAGACCCAGAACGGGAACTTCGTCGTTGAGCATTTCGCCTGGGCGTCCAACGGCGATCTGTACGCGGCCGGTGGTCACAGAATCGTGCGGTTTTCAGAGGACGGGACGTTCATCTCGGCGTTCGGTCAGGCCGGGAACGGCCCGGGTCAGCTCGGCATCGTCGGCGAGGGGTTGCGCGGCGCCGGCATCCACGGCGTCGTCATCGACTCCGCCAGGAACCGGATGTATGTTACCGACCGCATAAACTCTCGCATCCAGGTGTTCGATCTGAACGGGCAGTCCCTGGATACCTGGCCGAACATACCTGGCCCGTATAGCATTCGTCTGACGGCGGACGGCCAGTTTCTATGGGTGGCCGATGGCTACACGCAGAAGATCATGAAGTACGAGGCGATGACCGGAAGGCTCGTGCCGGGATCAACGTGGGGCACGATGGGCATCGCGCCGGGCGCCATCTGGGGATTCCACCACTTCACGACCGACAGCGAGGGCAACCTGTACGTCGGTGAGGACATGGCGTTCCGCATCCAGAAGTTCGTGCCGCGCGCGGGCGGAAGCCCCGTCCAGCTGATCGGCCAGCTCATGCAGTAGCCGAGTGGGATGACGAACTGACCGGCCTCCCTCTGGCTAGTGGTCTCTACTCGGGTTACCGGATACACTCTGCGCGGGTTTCCCGTCGTTGTTTCGTGAAACCAAACGAGGTCCCTATGCGTAGCCGCGTGTCGTCGATCCTTGCCGGAATCGTGGGCCTTTTTCTTCTCTCGACGTCTGCGCTTGCCCATCATGGCGCGGGATCGCTCTATGACGTCGACGCGGAAAACACGGTCGAGGTGACGATCACGGAAGTCGTGTGGGCGAATCCGCATGTAATGGTCGGCATCGCGTCCGTTGAGGACGAGAGCGCGAGCTGGCTGCTCGAGGTCGGCTCCCCCCCGAACATCTCCAACCGGGGCTGGACCATCAGGTCGCTCACGCCGGGAGACGTGGTGACGGTCACCTTCAACCCCGGACTGCGCGGGATGCGGATCGGCAGACTCCTCAAGGTGATCTTGCCGGATGGCACGGAGCTGCTGGCGTGAGGGCGCGCTGCTGCTTCTTCGTGACGGCTGGAGTGCTGGCGGCAGCTGTGGCTGGCTGCGCAGGTGGAAGTGCGCTCCCGGCGCCGGCTCCGCGGCCCGACGTGTCGGGTACCTGGGTTCACCCGGACGGCCCGGGCGGCGCGTCGCTGGGTCCGGCTGAGAGCTTCCCGCTCACACCGTGGGCCGCCGAACGGATGGCGGCGGAGCGGCCGACACGTTCGAGCGACTTCCGTGAGACGACCGACCCGGCGGTGCTGTACGCCGACCCGAACGGGTACCCGCGAATCCAGATGCATCCGATGAAGTTCAAGCTGGTGCAGACCGAGGATTACGTCTACCAGTTGTGGGAATACAACCAGAACTGGCGTCAGATCGCGATGAACCAGGAGCATTCGCCGGACGCCGCGCCAGCCTGGTACGGCCACGCCGTCGGCACGTGGGACGGCGACACGCTGGTCGTCGATTCGACCGGGTACAAGCCCTCGACCTGGCTCAATGGGGGGGGGCTTCCGCACACCGAAGACCTGCACATCGTCGAGCGCATTCGGCGCGACGGTGACACCCTGGCGATGGAGTTCACGTTCGAAGATCCAGGCGCGTTCACGAGACCCTGGTCGGCAGAGGTGACATACGAGCGTGTTCAGGACGGCACGATGATCGAGACGATCTTCACGATCTCGGACGAGCTGCTCTTTCGCGAACGCTTCCTTGGCGAGCCCTCTCCGATTCCTATTCGACGGTAACCGCCCGCCTCCGCTCACAACACGCGGCACGGATGGGGGCGGACGGGCACAGCTCGCACCCAACCTCTACCCGTCGCGTTCATCTTGTCTGCGGCGAGCGAGGCGGTCGGCGGCCAATTCGACGAGCGCAGCGACGTGCTCGGCGCAGGCGCAATACGCCTCGCGCTCGCGCCCGTACGGATCTTTCACCTCCTCGCCGCAGCCAGCGTAGTCACCCAGCATCACGACCTCTGCCGGCAGCATCAGCCTCTCGGCAATCGTCGTGGTCAGTCGATCGAGCGTCAGGATGAGATCCGCCTCGACCGAAGGCTGCAGCTGTCGAGCACGATGCGACGTCAAGTCGAGGGCATGATCATCGCGCAGCACGTCGATGGCGTCCTCGGCTGCGGCATGGCCCGCGAGCGCGCCCACCCCCATGGAGCCGACCTCAACCCCTCTTAGGGCCGGCCGGTTTCCGACCGCGCGGCGCATGAAGGCTTCCGCCATCGGGCTGCGACAGATATTGCCGTAGCACACAAAGAGAATTCGCATGCCCGGCCAATGTACTGCCTTCTCGCTCGGATCATTTGATGTCGATGGCGGCCCACTGATAGCCGGCGGGGTGGCACGCGGCGATTTGAGGAAAGTCTTGCCGGGGTCAGTGCCTGCTCACAGGGGCAGGCCCCTCCCCGAACCGGCACTGAAGCGGATGGGACCGCTGACTCCGAAAAAACCATGACGTAACCTTGAAGAACGGCTTTTTCTCCGCACATGACACCGCTGCCTGCTGGTTGCGGTGTGGCGTAGAATTCCCCCATACGACTGAACTGAATGGCCCTCATCTCAGGCACCCGCCCCGGCTCGTATGAGGTCGCTGCCCAGAGCCCGATATGAATCTGAAGGTTCTGCTGGTCCTGCTGCTCCTTCTCGCACGGGCATCGGCCCAGGGAGTGGCCGCCCACCACTCGACGCCGGTTAACTTCGATCAGTCCCAGGAGATCACCATCGAGGGGGTGCTGACCGAGATCGCGTGGCGTAATCCCCATTCCCGCTTCAGGGTCGACGTAGTCGGGGAGGGCGGCTCAACGGCCGAATGGCTCGCGGAGATGGGCGGCGTCAATATCATGAGGCGTGCCGGCTTTCCGATGGAGGTGTTCGGGGTAGGCGATCGCATCACCATCACGGGGAACCCGGGTCGGCGCGGCCGCACGATGCGCTTGAGGGAGGTGGTGCTGCATGACGGCACGCGCCTGAACGAGGACTCTGAGACGAGCGACTACGCCGACGACCAAGAGAGGCGCAACAACGCCGGCGGCAGCATCGTCGTCGTGCAGAACTGGACAGAAGAGCTGCGGCGGCTGGTGCAGACGAAATGAGCGTCGCCTGAGCCCGCAGGCAACGCCGTCATGTGACTCCGAACAACCCATGGGCCCGCCTTTGATCCTTGCCGTTTCTGAAGAACGGCTTTTTCTCCGCACATGACACCGCTGCCTGCTGGATGCGGTGTGGCGTAGAATTCCCCCACAAAGACTGAGTCGCATGGCCCTCGCTTCCGGCACCCGCCTCGGCCCGTATGAAGTCACCGCCCAGATCGGCGTGGGCGGGATGGGGGAGGTCTATCGGGCGACCGACACGAAGCTCGACCGCGATGTCGCCATCAAGGTATTGCCCGGGTCGCTCGCTGGACATCCCGATCGGATTGCCCGCTTCCAGCGGGAGGCCAAGACGCTCGCGTCGCTGAACCACCCCAACATCGCCGCCATCTACGGCCTGGAAGAGGCCGACCAGACCAAGGCCCTCGTCATGGAACTGGTCGAGGGGCCGACGCTGGCCGACCGGATCGCGCAGGGTGCGATTCCCGTTGACGAGGCGCTCCCGATCGCGAAGCAGATCGCGGAAGCCCTCGAAGCCGCGCACGAGCAGGGGATCATCCACCGCGACCTGAAGCCGGCCAACGTCAAGCTGCGGCCCGATGGTGTGGTGAAGGTGCTGGACTTCGGCTTGGCGAAGGCGCTGGAGCCGGCGGGAGCCTCGCCCGACAACTCGCAGTCGCCAACCGTGACGACGCAGGCGATGACACGGGCCGGCGTGATCCTCGGCACGCCGGCCTACATGAGCCCCGAGCAGGCACGCGGCAAGAGCGTTGATAAGCGCAGTGACGTGTGGGCGTTTGGCGCGGTGCTCTACGAGATGTTATCGGGACAGCGGGTGTTCTCGGGCAGTGATACGTCTGAAGTCTTGGCGGGCGTGATCAAATCTGAGCCGGATTGGAATGTGTTGCTGCTTAACGCGTCGCCCCTGCTGTTGATGTTCCTGAAGCAGTGCCTGAAGAAGGACTCCAAACAGCGTGTTGGCGACATCCGCGATGTGCGGCTAGTACCTTGCCGCAGTGGTTTTTGATCGGTTGCAACGAGGGTAGTTCCTCTGCCGACAACAACAGCTTGATCGTCCGGGGTTGGCGTGGAACCCGACTGATCAGACCGCGCCGCTCAAGCTCGACGATCATGTGGTGGACGGCCGGGGGCGTGACCTGAAAGAACCGTTGGAAGTCCGCTTCGGCCGGTGGCGTTCGGTGAAGGAGCGTGTACGTGTAGAGGAAGGCTAGGTACTGGCCCTGCTTCTGGGTGAATCTCGGTGATGAACGGCTGGACACGGGATCGGGAAGGTGATCCAAGATGTCCATGCACATACGCTATCGCATCACGCTGACCTACGATGAACAGCAACAGCTTCAGGCGCTTGTGAGCGGCGGCCAGGGGGCGGTTCGCAAGATCAAGCGGGCGCAGATTCTCCTCGCCGCGGACGCCACATCCACCGACGAGATGATCGCGCTCAACGTTGGTGTCGGCACGTCGACCGTGTACCGGACCAAGCAACGCTTCGTCGAGGAAGGACTGGACCGAGCGCTCCGCGAAGTGCCCCGTCCCGGCGCGCCGCGCAAGCTCGGCGCCAGCGATGAAGCCCTCCTGGTCGCGGTCGCTTGCTCACATCCACCCTCCGGGCGTGCGCGATGGACACTGGATCTCCTGGCCCGCGAGATGGTGCGACTCACCTCGCACGAGGCCCTGTCGGGCGACACGGTGGGTCGCCGGCTTGCCGAGATGGCGCTGAAGCCGTGGCAGGAGAAGATGTGGTGCATTCCGACGGTCAACGCCGAGTACGTGGCGCGAATGGAAGACGTCCTCGATCTCTACGCCGAGCCGCCGGATCCGCGGCGACCGGTCGTCGGCTTCGATGAAACACCCCGGCAACTGATCGGCGAAGCGCGTGTCCCGATTCGGGCCAAGCCCGGGAAGCCCAGACGAGTCGACTACGAGTACGTGCGCAACGGCACGGCGAATGTCTTCATGTTCGTAGACGTGAATCGCCCCTGGCGACATGCCAAGGTCACCGACCAACGCACGTGCGTCGACTTCGCAGAGTGCATGCGCGATCTCGTCGATGAGCACTACCCGGAGGCCGAACGGATCCGTGTGGTGCTCGACAATCTTTCGGCACATTCAGCGGCAGCGCTCTACCACGCCTTCGATCCCGCCGAGGCACGACGGATTCTCCGTCGGCTCGAGTTTCACTTCACGCCGAAACACGCCAGCTGGCTCAACATGGTCGAGATCGAAATCGGCGTGATGGTCAAGCAGTGCCTCGATCGTCGGATCCCTGCCAAGGCGATCCTCATCAAGGAGATCGCGGCATGGGAGCAACGGCGCAATGACGAGAAGGCGCGCATCCACTGGATGTTTACAGTCGACCGTGCTCGCGAAAAGCTCGGCCGTGTGTATCCGCAACCCGCTGGTCGGGCCAAAGCCGCCGCGTGAACCGGTCAGATCCACTGCGGCGAGGTACTAGTTTAGGTGTCGTTTCGGGTGGCCTGTCATCCCGCAACCAGCGGGCGAGCGCCTTGCCGGGATCAGCGATCTCCTCGAGCGAGCCGTACCACGCGGCCTCCCAGCCAGCCGCCGGCAGGCCGGTGAACAACATCAGGTTGAGCGGGTCTGGCCACGGCCGGCGGTCGCCCGCGCGGGATCGGACGATCAGGTCGGTGAAGACGCTCGGCCAGCGCCAGTGGAAGAAGGCGTCAGGGTACCGGGCCGGGTGGAGAACACGTGCTTCTGCTACACGTCCATCATCGGCGATGGTCTTCGCGCCCGGGGCCCAGCCGGGCAGGGGAGTGAGGTCGTCCTCGGCCGTGAGATCCTCAATCGGATGAGCGAGTTCGTCCGACCAGTGTCGTATCGCCTCGGCAGGTGAGGATCCTGTCGGGTGGCCTCGTGCGGGCCAGTCACGATTCGTGCAACAACGCCGCGCCGACCTGGGATGTCGCCCACCTCGTGTTTCTGGACGAAACCGGCATCACCACCAATCTGCTTCGGCGGTACGGCCGGGCACCGCGCGGCGCGCGCGTCCACGACCACGCCCCCTGCGGGCGCTGGCAGACCAGCACGTTTCTCGCCGCGTTGCGGGTCACGGGGCTGACCGCACCGGGGGTCTTCGACGGCGCGATCGATGGCGAGAGCTTCCGCGCCTACATCGAACAGATCCTGGTGCCGACCCTGCAGCCCGGCGACATCGTCATTGCCGACAATCTCGGGGCCCACAAGGTCGCCGGCATCCAACGCGCCATCCAGGCCGCCGGGGCCACCCTCTGGTACTTGCCACCCTACAGCCAGGACCTCAATCCCATCGAGCTCTGCTTCGCGAAGCTCAAGGCCCTCGTTCGCACCGCTCGCTGTCGCAGCACCGAGACGCTCTGGCCGTTCCTCGGCGAGTGCTTGGCGCACTTCAGCCCTGACGAATGCCGCAACTATGTTCGGCACTGCGGGTACGCGGCCGCCACACGGTCATGAAAAGCGCTTTAATGGAGGGGAAGGCGGATCCGCCGTGGGTGTTTCTGACCCCTGCCGGGCATCCGGTCGACGGGGACAACCTGCGCCGCCGGGTGTTCTACCGGCTGCTGGAGCAGGCGGGGCTCCGCAAGATCCGCCTGCACGACCTCCGGCACACGTATGCGAGTCTCCTCATCCAGCAGGGGGAGTCGCTCGCCTATGTCCAACAGCAGCTCGGCCACTCTAGTGTGCAGGTCACGGTGGATGTCTACGGACACCTGATCCCCGGGGCTAATCGGGCGGCGGTTGACCACCTGGACGCGCAACCACCGCGCAACCCAGCCGCAACCAGCGCGAACCGCGGCCGCACGCGGAAGGCGCTAAGTGATTGGAAGCATTGGAGCCGGCGAGTGGGCTCGAACCACCGACCTGCTGATTACGAACAAGCTGCTGAGAAGGGCCGTTGTCGGTGACCCTCAAAAACAGGCCCATATTCGCGGATGTGCCGATGCCGATCGGTTATATCAAGGCGGTTATATTTTGGTGTGCGTGAGCGCGTGCCCGACGCGAATGTGGGCCTGAATCGGCGAATTTGAGGCGATTCGGAGTAAATGGTGATAACCGATCGACCGCAAGACGCCGCGCGGGAGTCCGAATTGCTCAGCGTTTTGGAGAGTTCGACTTTCGCCGACCTGCCGGATCGAACCCGATCCGCCACCCGATAAGCGATCGTTCTGAGACAAGTCGGCTGGGTGTGATCAATCCGCGGGGAGTTCGAGCACCTGCCCGATCTTGATGAGTGACGACCGAAGACTGTTGGCCTGCATCAGGCGAGAGACGGTCGTGCCGTAGCGCCTGGCGATCTGCGTAAGCGTCTGTCCACGCCGGACCAGATGCGTCGCCGGCCGCTGCCGGTCTGGGCCCGACGCGCCCGTGGTGCCGGCGTCAAGGGCGTCCGGCATCCAGACGAGCGGGTCCCAGCCATCGGCGGTTCCTGGAATCTCCAACTGCTGGCCGATGTAGATTCGGTCGGCCCGCGGAAGCTGGTTCGCGCGCTGTAGCGCCGAGATGCTCGCGCCGAACCGGCGAGCGAGTGCGCCAAGCGTGTCTCCGCGCCGAACACGGTAGACGACCGTCAGCTGCCGGTCCCGTCTGCGCTCTTCGGGAAGGCGCGCGAAGGCTTGCTGGAACTCCTGGCTGCGACCATCCGGGACGCGGAGCCGATACGTGGCGGGAACGAGCAACGTGCCGCGTCCGACGTCCTCGTGCAGGGCCGGATTGAGCTCGATGAGCTCGCCGACGTCGGTGTCGGTGAGATGAGCTAGATCGAGCATCGAAACGAATCTGCCGGGGACGAACTCGTCGAACCGCAGCTCAGGCAGCGGCCGTATGCCACGGAAGATCCGGGCGCGATCCGCGTACGCGACGACGGCGGCGACGAATTCGCTGTAGAAGTTCCTTGACGCGAACCCGAACGTTCGCGACCGGTACTTCTCCGAGATGACGCCGATGTCGCGCGTGCCGAGCTGGCGCACGGCTCGGAGCATTCCCGAGATGCCGTGGTTGTACCCGGTAAGCGCGAGCGGCCAGCTCTCGACGCGCCGGTAGTTGTCGGCCAGCAACTTGGCAGCGCCTTCAGCGGCCAGCAGAACGTCGGAACGGGCGTCGACGGCCGAATCCATCTGCAGGTACATGCGACCTGTCGCGCGGGTGAATTGCCATACGCCTGACGCGCCGGCGTTCGAACGAGCCCGGTAGTTGAACATCGATTCGACGAACGGCATCCGACTGACCTCGAGCGGCACGTCGTGCTGCGCTAAGATCTGCCCGATGCCCGGCATGAACATACCGGAAATCTCGATCGCCTCGCGGAACCGATCCTTCAGCCCACCCTGTCCCCGAACCCGGCTCCTGGCGGCCAGGTAATCGCTGGCGCCGCGCGCGGAGCTGGCGAAGAGCGCCCGCACGCGCTCGACCTCGGCGCCGTCGACCTCTACCGAGCCGTCGCCCCCCAGTCGCTGCAGGACGCGCTGGTACCGCCGAACGGCGTCTCGGACACGACGAGTTTTCGTGCGCTCGACGGTGGCTGCGGAGGCACCCGATCGCTCGACGTCCGACACGTCGACGACACCGTAGACGATGTCCAGATACAGGTCGTCGTGGATGACGGTCTGCGTCGATTCGTACTCGGAGAAAATCGCTCGCCAGAACTCGATGTTGGGGACGAGCGACGTCGGCACCGGAAAGTGCCGGGGATCGAGGGCGGGATGGTAGGACGCTTGTGCCGACGCGGGGACTGGCAGCGTCAAGACGACGAGGAGCGAGAGCCCGACAGCAAAGCGTCGACGGTCAGCCACGAAGCGTGTCATGCACTCGGTCCTCAGGCCTGTTTCGGCCGATGTGGGCTCTACACGCCGCCGGGGTGATAAGCGATCGACCGCAAGGCGCCACGTGGGAGTCCGAATTGCTCAGCGTTTTGGAGAGTCGCACTTCCACCGACCTGGCGGATCGGACCCGATCCACAACCCGATAAGCGATCGTGCTGAGACGGGTCGGCTGAGTGTTCGGACTCTACGCCCGACGCGGGATTTCTACTGTCGAGAAGCCTCATGAGTGGGCGGCCTATTAATTGCACCTTACGGGATTGTTGTGGGCAAAAATCTATTCATGCACCAACGTCGCCCGGACCCCGTCGCCGGCCGGCGCCGTGCAACCACCCTGCCTTTTGTGAAGAGCGGGCGGGTTTGACGTCTCTATCGTGACGATTGCCGCCCCACGGGTATCAGCTTCAGCCTGTAGGCGGCGTTCTCGTCGACCGCCTCGCGGCTGTACACCAGCGGGAAGTACTCGTCGTTGGCCCATCGCTCCAACAGGCTGCCGTACAGCGGGCTTCCGGGCTGCGCGGACTGGCCGGGGGTGATGCTGAATACGGACCGATCCCAGTCGGACGTGTCCAGGATGTGACGAAAGCTGACCCCGGTGGCCGCGATCGTTCCGAACCCGCCCGACCGCTCGACGGTCGGGAGATCGAACAGGGTCGTCAGCTGATGAGGAAACTCACTCTGCTGCACTCGTCCGTACCGCCACTGCGCCCAGTCCGTGCCCAACTCCGCCGTCAGCCGGTCCACGGCCTTCCTGAGGCCATCCGCGACGAGCGGCTGGCGCCGATCCGCCGGGGTCTCGCGGTCGTACGCCGCCGGATCGGCCTCATCGCGCCATATGAGGTAAATGGCTGCAGGGGCGCTCTCTTTCGCAAGGACCGCGTTCCAGGTGGCGATCATGTTACGCGCGCGCTCCACATCGGTGTCCTCCGCCGTCCATCCCTGGAACGCGGGGATGTCGGTCTCGGCCCGCAACGAGTACGCGTCGAGCTGAATCTTCTTGTGGTCCTCGATCGAGTACTGCCGATCTGACTTCAGGAGCTGGCGGACCCGTGTAATCCGCGACAGCTCCACGCCGTTTGTAGAGTGGTACATCACCGGCCGACCCGTGTAGTCCGGCGGATGGATGTTGTTGTTCGCCGAGCCGACCCAGCCACGAGCCGGGTTGAACTCGCGGGGGAGATCGCTCCGGAATCCCCGCCATTCGTAATCGCCGGTGCCCGGAACCGGCAGCCGCCCGTTCCAGCCGTCCCGGTCAGGCGTGAGCGCCGAGGCCTGGAAGCCGATGTTGCCGTCGACATCGCCGCAGATCAGGCTGTGGGAGGGCACCTTCCAGGACATGGCCCGGTCAAAAAAGTCGTCACAGCTCTCTGCCTGGGCGAAGCGGAAGCTTCCCAGATACGGGGCGGTTCCCGGTTCATGCGTGACCGACCGCACCGCGTAGGCATGGCGGTTCTCGCGGTCCTCGAAGAAGATCGGCCCATGGCGGCTGAACTTCAGCTCGATGGTGCGCGGCGCCTCGCCTTTGATCGGAATTTCCTCGCGCACGATGCGGAGCGGCTCCCAGCCGTCCTGCCACCGAACCAGGTTCGGATCCTCGGGGTGGACTTCCTCGACGAAGACGTCGTTCATGTCGGCTCCGGCGAAGGTAAAGCCCCACGCCATCCGCTCGTTGTGCCCGACGTTGACGCCGACGAAGGGCGGCTCGCCGGCCCCGATCACGTTCCATCCCGGTGCGTTGAGGTGGACGTAGTAGCGCAGCGACGGGTTCTCGAGACGACGATGGGGATCGTTGACGAGGATCGGCTGGCCTGTCGGGGACAGCTTCCCGCTCACGACCCAGTTATTACTCCCCGCTTCAAGGAACGGGTCGACCGATGGCACGCGTGCCGTCCGCGAGCCCACGAGATCGCGATACGATTCGACGATCTCGAGCGCGGGGAGCCGTCCCGGCACGAACGGGTCGCCGTCACCGGCGCGCATGACCCCGAGGATCCCCTCGGGGATGGTTGCGACGGCGAGCCCCTCTGGCACCTCCAGGTCATCCCACGGATCGGGTGCCGCGCGGCGGTTGGCCTCCTCGAGACCCAGGCGGGCCACATTGAGGGCCAGCTGGATTTCCCCCAGCGCATGGGCCCTGCTGCTCGGGAACCGAAGATCGGTCCATCGCCGCACGACGGTCTCGTTGGTCCACAGACCAGGCGTGACCCCGGTGAGCCTGAACTCGACCGGCAGGTTGTCCGCATGCTGCTCGATAAAGGCGTTGATGCCGTCGGCGTAGGCGGTGAAGATGCGCTCGCCGTCGGGGTGGTAGCTCGTCCACTCCGCGTCGTCCATCGGTCCCCGGTTCATCATCAGCCGCGTTCGAAGGTCATAGTCAAACGCCGCGGGCCCGAAGACCTCCGAGAGCCGTCCCTCGCGCCACCGGCGCCACATCTCCAGTTGCCACAGCCGGTCCTGGGCCATGACGTATCCCTGCGCGAAAAAGAGGTCCTCGGTGTTCTGGGCATAGATATGCGGCACGCCCCACAAGTCCCGCACGACCTGGACCTCTTGCTGCAAGCCTGGCACCTGCAGTTGCCCGTCGATCTGGGCCAGCGATCCGCGGGCGAGATCCTCCAGGTCCGAGCTTTGCGAGCGCAGGGAGCGATCTCCTGCGAAAACGAGCAGGCAGATCGCGGTGGCAAGGAAGCGACGATGCAGCCGGTGTGACATGCTGACCTCCGAATGATCGAGCCGCGCACGAGTGTGCGTCAGGACGACGAATCTGTCAATTCCGCGGTCCGATATCATTGACACTCGCTGCATGTTGTGAGAGCTAGGCCTGCGTATCCTGACCATCTGCGTACCGTCAACACCCAAGCGAAAGGGAGAAGCGCCATGCGCCGTCGCGGACTGATCGCCGGTACGATTCTTTGCTTATGCGTTGTGACGATTCGGGCCCAGCAGCAAGCCCCTGCGGACGAGCAACGCGGGCTCACGTGGACCGAAGACCAGGTGAAGAAAGTCGCGCACCATGTGAGGGCCGGGCGCACGCTGACGCCGATGAGCTGGCCCAACGGCGCGCGGGTCGCGGTCTGCCTGTCGTTCGACCCGGACAACTTCAGCACTCAAATGAGACGAGGCGACAGCAACAAGTGAGGTGGCCCCGGTTTATCGGACAGGTTGGCGGCTGAGTTAAGGTGTATTCCGGTTGTTGATCATGCCGCCTGGTTCCTTGGGCCCTGGTTGCCGTGCCGGTGTTCTGCTGCCTGTGGGGATGTGGGCACGGCGCGGAGCGACGTGTCCATCATATCCACAGGCCGGGCGCCGCGGTAGGCCTCGGCTGGCGTTCGCCCGCCGAGCGCCGAGTGTGGCCGCTCGGTAGTGTAGAAGCCGATCCACTCGCCGATGACGCGCCGGGCCTTGAGGCCGTCGGCGAGCTCATGCAGATAGACGGCCTCGTATTTGAGCGAACGCCACAGCCGCTCGATAAAGATGTTGTCCATGCACCGGCCCCGGCCGTCCATCGAGATCTGGATGCCGGCGGCCTGCAAGCGCCCGGTGAAGGCGCCCGCTCGTGAACTGGCTGCCCTGGTCGGTGTTGAAGATCTCCGGCGGGCCATGGCGGGCCAGCGCGTCGTCGAGGGCTTCGACGCAGAAGCCCGCGTCGAGGGTGTTCGACAGCCGCCAGGCCAGCACATGCCGGCTCGCCCAGTCCATGATCGCTACGAGGTACAGGCACCCGCAGCGCACTGGGATGTAGGTGATGTCGGCGCACCAGACCTGGTTCGCCCGCTCGATCGTTAACCCCTTGAGCAGATACGGGTAGACCCGGTGCGCGGGGTGCGGGGCGCTGAGGCGCGGCGCCCGGTAGATCGCCTGAAGCCCCAGCAGGCGCATCAGACGGCCAGCCCGGCGGCGCCCGATGCGCACACCCTCACGACGCAGATGACGGACCCTCTGCCGGGCGCCGTAAAACGGATGCTTCAGGAACAGCGCATCAATGCGCCGCATCAGCGCCAGGGTCTCCTCGCTCTCGCCCCGGGTCGTGTAATAGAGCGAGGAGTGCCCGACCGACAGCAAACGGCATTGACGGCTCACGCTCAGCTCTGGGTGAGCGCGTCTCACCAGCGCCCGGCGCTCGGCCCGGCTCATCGACCGGACCCTCTCGACAAAAAATCCCGCTCCACCGTCAACTCGCCGATCTTCGCGTGCAGCTCGCGGACCTCGCTCTCATGGTCCCGCCGCCGGCGCTCACCCCCGTTCGAGAACACCTCGCCCAGGCCAGCAATCGCCTGACGCTTCCACGCGCTCACCTGATTCGGATGAACCTGGTGCTTCGAGGCGATCTCCTGCAGCGTCCGGTCGCCCCGTAGCGCCTCCAGCGCAATCTTCGCCTTCAACTCCCCTGAAAACCTGCGTCGCTTGCTCATCTCGTATCCCTCCGTCAGCCAGAGGAATACACCTTAATGTACCGCCACGGATTTCTTGGACAGCCGGGTGAGTGTATTCACGCGGCCGTGGTGAGCGCAACCGCGCGACGGACGACGGCGGGTGCGCGGAAGCCGAGTCGCTCGATCAACCACTGCTGGTTATAGGTCTCCTTGAAGGTGCGCAGCGCCTGCTGCAAGTCCTCGACATCCGTAAAGTGGCGCACCCACAGCAGCTGTTCCTTGAGGGTGCGGAAGAACCGTTCGATGCAGCCGTTCCCCTCGGGCTGGCGGACGAAGGCCGGTGATGACACGATGCCGAGGAACCGGAGCTCGGCGTGAAAGTCGTTGCTCATGTACTGACTGCCGTGGTCGTGGCGCATCGTGAGCCCGCTCGCCACGCCGGCGGCCATCGTCCCGAAGTGATCTCGGACGCCCTGGCGCACCGGCTCCAACGCCTCGAAGCGCGTGCCGGACTTCGCCGCGTGTAGTCCCACACATTCGGCCGTGCAGTGATCGATCGCCCCGACGATCGTGACGTGGCCGTCCGCCAGCGTCACGGTGGCCGTCGCATCGGTGCCCCACATCACGTTGGGACTGGCGGTGACGATGGTGCCGTCGTGGGGACGGGCGGCGACCGGCGTGGGCAGCCGCGCAGGGCCGAGCAAGTCGGCAGCGCGCATCACGACCAACGTCCGACGTTTCGACGTGCGCAGCCCCTGCACCCGCAAGCGCGCCCAGATCTTGCGGTGCCCTTCGCCGTGGAACGGACTCGCGGCGATCACGGCCCGGACCGCGGCCGTCAGCGCCGCATCCGACTGGGGCGGCTTGGGTCCGCGCTTGGCCACCGGCGTCGGCCGGGCGCGCCGGGTCCGTTGCGCGTAGACCGTCGAGCGCGGCACCTGCCACACGCGCGTGACGCGGGCGATGCCGTACGGCCGGTGAGTGGAGGGCGAAGTCTCGTGACGCATCGCTTCGACCTCCACCAGCCCAAAGGGCGGCCGGCCTCCAGGTGTCGAATCTTCTCGGCCAGCACCGCCTTGTCGGTGGCGAGATCCGCCACGACGCGCTTGAGCCGCCGCGTGTCCGCGCCCTCGACGGCGACCTCGCGATGCTTGAGGCGGGCCTCACCGCCGGCCACGAAGTCGTCACGCCACTGCGAGAGCTTCGCCGCCGTCACGCCATGGCGACGACTGAGGCTCTCGAGTGATTCCCCCTTGAGGACCTCGATGACCACGGAGACTTTTCGTCGCGCGGACCACCGCCCCGTGCCGACGAGCGCCCACGAGGCTGAGGCCTCTGCGGCCGCCCTCCGGGCTCCCTCCGAGGCCTCAGCCTCGTGCTGTTTTCCCTTGGACATAACTCATTCTCCTTCTCGCAGAAGGCTGTCCAAAGAAATCGTGGGGCGCGGGAGGAATACACCTTAACGACCTGTCCGATTTTCCGGGGCCACCTCAAACATCGTCGGCATCTCGTTGGGCGAATACGCCCCGATGACCGGAATTCCACGACTGGTGAAGTTGCTCGACAAGCACGATATTCCCGCGTCCTGGTACATTCCGGCTGTCGCGGCGATGTTGCACCCCGAAATGATTCAGGCGATCAAGAAACGCCCGCGTGACGAGGTCGCCATCCACGGGTGGATTCACGAGAACCCGATGACGCTCAACGATCCGGAGGAAGAATGGCGTCTCATCACGCAGTCGCTCGATCTGCTGGAGGAGCAGTGGGGCAAACGCCCGGTCGGCAATCGAAACCCGTCGTGGACGATGAGCACCTACACGATTGACCTGCTCAAGAAGGCGGGCCTCCTGTACGACAGCAGCCTGCAGATGATGGACGAGCCGCACGACATCCTCGTCGATGGGCAATCGACGGGGCTGATCGAACTGCCGGTGAACTGGATTCTGGACGACGCGCCGTTGACCGGACCGAGGAGCGCGCTGCCGTCGCCCAGGCTCATCATGAAGACCTTCATGGACGACTTCGACGTGGCCTACAGAGAAGGCACTATGTTCATGCTCACCATGCACCCGCATCTGACGCCGCAGCGCTCGCGCATCAAGTATCTGGAGGAGTTGATTGTCTACATGAAATCGAAGCCGGACGTGTGGTTCGCGACCGGAGAGGAAATCGCGTTGCACATCAAGTCGCAAATGGACTCTGGGGCGACGCGATGAAGGGCCGAACGTTGATTGTGGCGGCGATGGCGGGCGCGTGGATGGCGACGGCTGCGGCGCAGCAAGTTGACAACCAGCCGGGTCGAAACTGGTCGGAAGAGCAGTTGAACGAGGCCTCGAGCGCCGTGCGCGCCGGGCAGAAGTTGACACCCGGAAGTTGGCCGAACGGCGCGCGCGTGGCCGTGGCGCTGACCTTCACGCTGAACAACACGGCGAACATGTTGGCGAACGGCAACTCGGCGGTCGTGCAGCTGACGGGCGGCGAATTTGGTGCGCGGGTTGGGCTGCCGCGCGTGCTCGAGGTCCTGGATCGGCAGGCCGTGCCCGCCACGTTCTTCATTCCCGCGACAGCGGCCATCGTCGATCCGCAGATGATTCCCGACATCCTCGAGCGGAAACGTCACGAAATCGGCGTCATGGGTTGGAGCGACGAGAATCCGATACAGATTGACGACGCCGCCGAGGAAGAACGGTTGTTCACCAAGGCCGTCGACTACCTTACGAAGACGACCGGCAGGAGACCGGTGGGGGCCCGCGGCCCATCGGACTTGGCGAGCCGGTACACGATGGGCATCTTGAAGAAAGCCGGGTTCCTGTACGACAGCACGCTGATGGCGATGGACGAGCCTTACGAACTGGTTCTCAACGGTCAGCCATCCGGCCTCGTTGAGCTGCCGGTCAGCCGCTATCTGGATGACCGGAATACCCTCGCCGCCTCCAGATTCGGCCCGTCGGCCCTGCCGTCCCCCGAACTCGTGTTCGAGGTGTACAGAGATGATTTTGACGTGGCGTACGAGGAGGGGACGCTCTTTCTCCTGACGCTGCACCCCCATCTGATCGGGATGCGATCGCGAATCGACTATCTCGACGACCTCATTCGCTACATCAAGTCAAAGCCGAATGTGTGGTTCGCGACTGCTGAAGATATCGCCCGGTACGTCAAGCAGCAAGGCGGGACTACGAACTGAACACTGCGGAGCGTTTAGCCGCCCGTACGATGTCGCGCCAGATGGCGAGCGATTCTTGAGGCACTGTCAAGTTGACGAGAAGAGGGCGTAACGATCCCTCGATGACTCGGTTACCCGACAAGCGAAGCGAATCGCTGAAAATTGCGGACTGGCTATTCGATGATCTGAATGGATTCCAGGACCCGTTCGAAGGCCTGCCTGTACGTGCCGGCTTCGTCCGCAGGCGCGATCCCAATGATGTAGAGGAGGTTGCCGTCGGAAAGGTGTGCGGTCGACACCGACATGTACTCGAACCGCCCGGTCACCGCAGACACATTGCTCATCGTCGCGGTCACGCCGAATTGTCCCCCGATGGTGGTGACCTGATACGCCGGCACCCACCGGAGCCGCGGGTTCTCCCGCCAGAGGCTTTGCACTAGCGCCCGTGTGTCGCCCTTCAGGTCCCAGGTCGCGCTGCGCGCAACCCCGACCTGCACCCCATGCGTAAACATCGCCGGGCCTTCAGGCGATTCGACGAATGCTCTATCCGGCGCGAATATCACCGTGTTGCTGGCGACGAGGCGGCGCCAGTTGGCGGGCACCTGTACGCGCAGCATGTCGCCTGCCATCACGCTTCGAGAAGATCCAGACGGGACCACAACGCCGATGCGTGGCGCATGCGTCTGGCCCTGGTGAGTGGGAGCCGTCCGTTCGACCGTCGGCGCGGGCGGCAGCTCTCGCAGCCGGATCCGGGCTAGGTCGAAGTGGCCTGGCGCCATCGTCGAGCGTTCGATGCCGAGCCCCTCCGCGTTGCGTGAGATGTACTCGTCGCGGTTGATGTACCCCTCGCCGTCGCGCGGATCCAGGTGGCTCTCCGTCCATTGCCGTACGCCATGACCCGCGCCGTCGCTCTGAATGATGCGGAACATTGTGGCGAGATCACGCGGGTCGTAGCCAGCACGCGCCAAGATCTGTGACGCCAGAAAGTCGGCCTGTCGCTCAAGCTCGGCGTCGTACATCAGGAAGTACGTGCGGACGCCGAAGCGTGCTCCCAGCGTAAAGGTGCCGCCCCTCGCGCCGCCGGCGACGGCGCCGATGGTCCGGCCGGTGATGGTGCCGATTTGAAACCGTTCGCCGCTGGTTGCCTGGGCGGTGCCGTGGCGAAGGACCACATGGCTCACCTGGTGGGCCAACACGCCCGCCAGTTCACCCTCGGAGCGGGCCACCTCGATCATGCCGCGGCTGACGAATATCGGTCCGCCTGGCAGCGCGAAGCTCGCGATGTCATTCGAGTCCACAACGTCGAACGAGTACACAAAGGTTGGCTGACGCAGCGTAGTGGGAATCGTGCCGACGAGCCGGTCCCCGAGTTCCCTGAGGTATCCACCCACGAGCGGGTCGGTGACCATCGTGAGCCGCCCGTGCACCTCTGCTGCCGCGTTGCGGCCCAACGCGACGTCTTCGGCCGGCGAGAAGTGGTTTGGCGGCGGCGTGATGGTCGTCACCGACGCCGCGCCCGGGGCCAGCGCGAGCAGCAGCAGAACCAGTGCAGGGCCACTCCATCGAGAGGCGACAGAAGCCGTCATTCCACTGTGGTTTCATGCAATTAGGTCACCAGCCGCTCGGGCAGAGGCGCAGCCGACGACGGAGCGTAATGCTGAGGCGAGGAAGCGAGTGGACCGGGGATTCTTGAGCTGAGCCGGGGAAATTTTCGCAGTGCGTGGCGCAGGCGTCGTCGACCCTAACTGTCAGGTTGACGAAAAGCTAGCTGACCGACCCCCAAGACACTGGGCTCCAGCCCGTCGTGAACCCGCCATGCTGGGCATCAAAAACGGCCGTCAGCCTCAACTTGACTGTGAGCATGATCCCCCTGCCTATCGGGGTCGCTCTGCGGCACGGTGGGTGCCGGTGGGCGATGGCCTGACCCACAACTTGACTGACCGACGGTCCTCGTCATTGATCTGTCGGTCACCGCCCGCCGGCCAATCGTACGGCAGCCAGCTGACCGGATGGGCCGTGACCCTATAGGGGCCTGCCGCACCCACGGCCCGTCACAGTCCTGTCCGCCCACCCGGGCCAGTCCGCGCGCCGCACCCGAGGAGGCCAAACGGTGACTCACACCATGACCACGCAGCCCGAGGTTTGGCAGGTGATTGTCGGGATCGATACCCACAAGCATGTCCACGTCGCGGTGGCGATCGACACCCGGGGGATCCGCCTGGGCGATCACTCGTTCGTCGCCGATTCGAGCGGATATCAGGCCCTGCTCAGGTGGGCCCACACACACGGGCGGATTGAGACGTTCGGCATCGAAGGCACCGGCAGCTATGGTGCCGGCCTGGCGCGGGCCGTCCGCCGAGCGGGGCATCGTGTCACGGACGTGAATCGAGGCGACCGGCGCTTACGCCGAGCCGCCGGCAAATCCGACACGATCGACGCCGAGGCCGCCGCTCGGTCCGTGCTGGCGGGCCAATCGACCGCGATCCCCAAGACCGCCGACGGTGCCGTCGAGATCATGCGCCAGCTCAAGGTCGCCCGGGATACGGCCGTAAAGGCCCGCACCGCAGCGATGATCACCTTGAAGCAGATCATCGTGACCGCGTCGCCCGGACTGCGAGACACGCTCCAGGACCTCACCGCCCACGCTCTCCTCACGCACTGCGCTGGCCTCAGACCGGGCCCCCTCGACACCCCCACCGCCGCCGCCAGGTACACCTCCGGGCACTTGCCCGCCGCTGGATCGCCCTCGACGAGGAAATCGCGACGCACGACCGGCACCTCGTGCGCCTCACGACCGAGACGGCGCCCACGCTTCGTGAGGGCTTCGGGGTCGGCGCCGGCACCGCGGCCGAGATGTTGATCCTCTTCGGCGATAACCCCGACCGGATTCGCTCCGAAGCCGCGTTCGCGAAGTTGTGTGGCGCCTGTCCGATCCCGGCCTCGTCCGGGAGGACCACCGGCCGGCATCGGCTCTATCGGGGCGGTCACCGACACGCCAACGCCGCCCTCTATCGAACCGTGCTCGTCCGCATGCGATTCCACCAGCCGACCGTCGAATACGTGGCTCGCCGCACGGCGGACGGCCGGACCACGCGTGAGATCATTCGATGCCTCAAACGCTTCCTCGCCCGCGAGATCTACCAACGAGTCATGACAGACTTCCGCACGCGCCAACACGTCACCCAGCCGCCTAAACGAGTGTCTTGACATATAGGGGCGTCTGTGAATCAACCGATCATGTCGCCGAGCGGCGTTGGTGCATGAATATGGAGTCGGGTTCTACCGGGCGTGCGAACGCCCATCCAGGGTTCTGGTAAAGCATACTAAGAGCCTGTAAGGAAATAACTGCTTGTACTGTTGATCGGCGAGTAGTACGCTGCGCCCGTGGAGGTGGCCACCCTGCGGGCAAAGCATGCAGCGCTGGCGCCCGTGCTCACGGAGCGATCGCGCCGGGTGTGGGCGGCGACTGAGGCCGAGGCGATCGGTTATGGCGGCACGGCGCTGGTCGCCCGAGCCACGGGTATCGCGACATCGACCATCCAGCGCGGTTTGCGTGAATTGACGGCGGACGAGCCGCTCGCGGGCGGCCGGACGCGAAGGGCGGGCGGCGGCCGCAAGCGCGCGATCGATCTCGACGCGACGCTGCTGCGCGATTTGGATGCGTTGGTTGAGCCGACCGCCCCCGGCGATCCCGACTCGCCGCTGCGGTGGACGTGCCAGAGCGCACGGACGTTGGCGGTGGCGCTCGACGGTCTGGGCCACCGCGTCAGCCACACGGTGGTCGCCGAGTTGTTGCACGGACTGGGCTACAGCCTGCAGGGCAACGCCAAGACTCGTGAGGGCCGCCAGCATGTCGATCGGGACGCGCAGTTTCGGTACATCGCCCGGCGCGTGCGACGCGCGCAACGGCAACAGCAGCCGACGATTTCGGTGGACACCAAGAAGAAGGAGCTGGTCGGCGCGTTCAAGAACGCGGGCCGCACCTGGCGCCCGGCGAAGACGCCGCAGCGGGTACAGGTCCACGACTTCGTGATCCCGGCCACCGCCACCACGGGCGGGAAGGCCATTCCGTATGGCATCTACGATCTGCATCGCAACGAAGGCTGGGTGCGTGTCGGGATCGATCACGACACCGCGAGCTTCGCGGTACGGTCGATCCAGCGTTGGTGGCAGCACATGGGTCGCCCGGCGTATCGACAAGCCCAGTCGCTGTTGATCACGGCGGATGCAGGCGGGAGCAACGGGGCGCGCCTCCGGTTGTGGAAGTGGGAACTGCCGCGTCTGGCCAATCGGACGGGCTTGGTGATCACGGTCTGTCACTTTCCGCCGGGTACGAGCAAGTGGAACAAGATCGAGCATCGGGTGTTCTCGCACATCGCGATGAATTGGCGCGGCACCCCACTCGTCGACTTGGCCACGATCGTGAGCCTCATTGGCTCGACGCACAGTCGGTCCGGACTCCGCGTTCGGTCGGAACTCGACCGCGGCCCATACCCGGGTGGCCTCACCGTCACCGATGCGCAGCTGGCGACGGTACGCCTCGAGCGGCATCGCTTTCACGGCGACTGGAACTACACGATCCATCCCGCTGCTCCGAGAACACAAAAGTCAGTAATTGTCTGACAAGCCCTAAGCAGACCACGGACCGCCGACATGCTGCACGCCACTTTGCGCGTCTACGCTGAGCTGAACGACTTCCTGCCGCGGGCCCACCGGCAGCGGCCGATGCGACGATCTTTCAGCCCGCGAACCTCGGTCAAGGACCTGATCGAGGGGGCCGGCGTCCCCCACACTGAGGTGGATCTGGTGCTGGTGAATGGCGCGTCGGTGGACTTCGCCCACCTTGTGCAGGACGGCGACCGGATCAGCGTCTACCCGGTCTTCGAGGCGCTCGATATTGCGGGCGTGACGCATCGTAACTAGCGGGGAACATCAGTCCGTCGGCACCAGCCGCCGCAGTTCCTCGAACCAGTTCTGGACGATGATGACCTCCGGTGACCCGTCGCTGTCGGCTGCCGCCGCCGAATTGGGCGTCAATTGGGCTGGTTCAAAATGTCAGTGATGTTTCCCTTAGGAGTCAGATCCCGACCGGCGAGCCCGGGATGATCCGGGGGATACCAATGCGCGGCGAATGTCCAATTGTGATCTGTATCCGAGATTACTTTCTTAATATAGAACTCGGTTTGATACGCGCCCCAGGCACCGCGTTCAAGCGCGATATTAAGCATCCTCAATCTATTCGGCGGCACGCGTAGCACGATTACCTGACCGATCCCCATGAAAAACAGTACCCTTCAGAGGATTTGCTTGCCCAGGGCCGAAAGCACGAGTTCGGTTCCCAACTCGGCCGTCCGGTTGCGAACGTCGAGAATCGGGTTAATCTCCACGAGATCGAGAGACGTCAGGCGTCCCGCCCCCGCGACGACCTCCATCATCAGGTGCGCCTCCCGATAGGTCAGCCCGCCGTTGACCGGAGTGCCCACGCCCGGCGCGATGGCAGGGTCGCACACGTCGACGTCGAGCGAGACGTGCAGCGCCGCGCCGTCGCGTCCAAGGATGGCCAGCGCGCGGTCGGCCACGCTGGCGATCCCGTCGCGGTCGATGTCCTGCATGGTGAAAACGTGCACACCGGACCGCCGGATGAGGCCCTTCTCCATCTCGTCGAGGCTGCGAACAACGCCCACGAGCACGGTGCGCCCGGACTCGACGGCAGGCATCGCACCGCCACGGATGCGCACCAACTCTTCGGGCTGGGAGCCGACCAGTGCGGCGAGCGGCATGCCGTGCACGTTGCCGCTCGCCGATGTTTCGGGCGTGTTCATGTCGCCGTGGGCGTCGAGCCACAGCACGCCCAGCGGCCGGCCGCGTTGCCGCGCGTGATCAGCCGCAGCCGCCGCCGAGCCGGCGCCAAGGCTGTGGTCGCCGCCGAGGGCCAAGGGCAATGCTCCCTGCTCGAGCGAGTTCAGGACGGCCGCGTATACGCGACCACAGACCTCGGCGACCTCGTCGATGTAGCGCTTGCGCTCCGATCCCGGGCCACGGGTCTCCGGGCTGGGTGTCGGGATGTCGCCGTGATCGACGACGCGGTGCCCGAGGCGCCTGAGCCGTTCGCCGAGGCCGTTGATGCGAACGGCCGATGGGCCCATGTCGACGCCCCGACGGCCGGCGCCGAGATCCAGCGGTACGCCAATCAGGTGAACGGGGCGACCCGGCATCAAATGACTCGGAAAGCTACCGTGATCTTATATACCCGGACCCCCCGTTCGCGACCGGCTCAACTTGACAGGGGGATGTCCCGACCGCTGTTGAAACTCGGCGGCGGCTCGGGTGAGATTCTACGCGACGTTCGCCTCTGAGACACCGAGCCCCAGTCGTTGGTCGCGTGCGCGAAGCGCGGTAACCAACCGCGGCATATCGCCGCATCCCTTCAGGCGCCGGAAGCCCTTGACGGCTTCGAGGACACCGGCGGCCACCCAGCGCAGCATCATCTGTCCACCGCGCCACCGTTTCACGTTGCGCTTCACGTGGCGGGTGCGACTCAGCAGACTCTCGGCGGCGTTGGTCGTGGCGAGCGACCGCTGTAGACGGGTTGAGAGGTGCAGGGTGAGGACGGTCAGCGTTTCGTCCAGCCCTTCCCGGACGCTACCGGCGGCGCTGGGATATTCGTCCTCCAGGCGCTTGGCGAGCTCCGTGAGGAGCCGCGTCGCCGTCTGCACGTCGCTCGCCTGATAGGCGCGCCGCACGATCGCCTGGACCCACGGGCGCTGGCGCGCCGGCAGGTGGTCGAGGATGTTGCGGAGCTTGTGGACTTGGCACCGCTGAATGAGGGCGGCCTCGCCGAAGACCACACGGGTGGCTTTGTGCAGGGCCTGCGCGCCGTCCAGAATCACCAGGAGGCTGCGGTCGGTGCGCAGCCCGCGGCTCTGGAGATTCGCGAGCAGGCTCTGACACATCGCCGCGTTCTCGGTCGCCCCTTCCCACAGCCCGAGCGCGTGTTTCTGGCCATCCGCGGCGATCCCGAGCGCCACCACGAGGCCGTGCTCGCCAATGTGCACCCCGTCGAGGATCAGCGCGACGAGTTCAAGGCCGTCGAGCGGCGCCGATTGCCAGGCCCGCAGTTGCGCCGTGGTCTTGGCGACGAACCGCCGGCTCACGCTGCTCTTGCTCGTGCCCCGACTCACGACATCGGCGGGCACCGGCTCCAGGCTCCGCGCATACTGGCGGGTCGCGACGCCCACCAGCATCTGGTCGACGACGCGCCGATTCAACGGGTCGGTGTGCGCCAGCCCCTGGAACGTCGGCAGCGGAACCTCCCGCCCGTCGGCGCGCACGCGCGGCCGCTGCACGGCCACCTTGCGTCCGCCCAGCACGACTTCGCCGGGCACCGTGCCAGCACGGGACGCGGCACGCGCTGGCTGATGCGCATACCGAGGACCGCACAGCGCTGTGCGATCCTCCTCCAGCATCGCGTCGAGCACGCGGAGGCCCGAGCGGACCATTAACTCAAACAGTTCGGCTTTCGTGTCGACCAGGAGTGCAACGAGCGGCAGGGACCGGACGGCGGGAGGTTCAACAGCAGCAATCGGACGGGCTATGCGAGACTTCTTCATGGCGGCTCCTTGTTGGCGGGCTTACGCCCGGGGCTAGTCACCACTCGTGTACCACGAGCAGTGAGGAGCCGCCGCTCTCAAATTTCAACAGTCAGTGGGACATCCCCCTTGACAGTCCAGTGGCACGTAACATGCTTACCTATCACAGGGGGTGCCGTGGGGATGTCCCGGCCGCTGTTGAAACTCGGCGGCGACTCGGGTGACATTCTAAGCGACGTGCTGCGCCTCCCTGGAGTCTCCGAGGCCGAGACGGTGATCTCGGGCGCGGAGGGCCGCGACGAGCTGCGGCATATCCGCATGTCCCTTCAGGCGCCGGAACCCTTTGGCTGCTTCGAGCACACCCGCGGCGACCCAGCGCAGCATCATCTGGCCGCCCCGCCAGCGCTTGACGTTGCGTTTGACGTGGCGGGTCCGGCTGATGAGGCTCTCGGCGGCGTTGGTGGTGGCCAGCGAGCGCTGGAGACGGGGAGCGAGGCCGAGCGTGAGCACGGTCACGGTCTCTTCGAGCCCTTCCCGCACACTGGCCGCCGCGCACGGATGTTCCCGGTCGAGGCGGCGGGCGAGGTTCCGTAGCAACCGCATCGCGGTCTTCACGTCCTCGTGCTGATAGGCCCGCCGCAGGATGGCCTGCACCCAGGGCCGCTGGCGCGCCGGTAAATGGTCGAGGATGTTGCGGGTCTTGTGGACTTGGCAGCGCTGCACCACGGCGGCGCGGCCGAACACCGCAGTCACCGCCGCCCGCAGCGCCTTCGACCCATCGAGCATCACCAGCACACTCCGATCGGTGCGCAGGCCACGGCTCTGGAGGTTGGCCAGCAGGCTCTGACAGACGGTCGCGTTCTCCGTCGAGCCTTCCCAGAGCCCGAGGGCGTGCTTCGTGCCGTCGGCGCCGACCCCCAAGGCGACGACCAGACAGTGCTCGCCGATGTGGACACCGTCGAGGACGAGGCCGACCAGATCCAGGTTCTCGAGGGGCGTCGCCTGCCACGCGGCCAGTTGCGCGGCGGTCTTGGCGACAAACCGGCGGCTGACGGCGCTCTTACTCACGCTACGGCTGGGGACGTCGGCCGGGAGCGGCTCCAGACTCCGAGCATAGCCCCGGGTGCTGACACCGACCAACAGCTGCTCGACAGTGCGGCGCCGCAGGGGATCGGTCTGGGCCATCGTCTGGAAAGTCGGCAGCGGTACTTCCTGGCGGACCCGGGGACGCCGGATTGCCACCTTGCGCCCGCCGAGGACGACCTCACTGGCCACCGTCCCGGCCCGGGCCGCCGTACGGTCGGCCTGGTGCGCGTACCGCGGGCCACAGATCGCGGTCCGATCGTCTTCGAGCATGGCGTCCAAGACCTGTAACCCTGACCGCACCGCGAGCTCGAACAGCTCCGCCTCGGTATCGATCAGCAGCTCGACGAGGGGCAGGCGACGCGGGGGCGGAGATTCAACACCAGCGGCGGGACGGACTGTGCGAGACTTCTTCATGGCGGCTCCTTTGCTGTGAGGCGTGTCGCCTCGGGTTGCCCACCACTCGTGTATCACGAGCAGTGAGGAGCCGCCGCGTCAATTTTCAACAGTCAGTGGGACATCCCCGGTGCCGTGATGAAATCTAATAGATATTGGTTTTCGGCTGTCAGCCTGAGTCTATTCCTGATAGCGACGCCAGTCCTGGCACACCACTCATTTATGGCGGCTTTCGACCTGAATAAGTCGATCGTGGTGGAAGGTGTGGTAACGAAGGTCGTATGGGTGAATCCGCATGTATCGTTTCACGTTGACGTCACAGACCAAAACGGAAGAGTGACGAATTGGGGTATTGATGCTGCTCCACCTGCTGCACTTGCGAGCCGTGGCTTGAAGGGAACTGCGCTGAAACCGGGGGACGTTGTCACTGTAAAGGGTGCTCCCGCGAGGAATGGAAGGCCGTTCGTGGCAGCCAGCATGGTGACATTGGCCGACGGCCGAGAGGTGTATTTCGGCGGGGACGGAGTAACCCGCTAAAGAACAGACCGAAGGACCGTCGAGCGAATACAGTGCCCCCAAAGAACCGGTATTCAAAGACGAGCGCCGGGGAGATTTTCCCATGCCGCGCGTGAATTTTCCCTCTTAGGCAGTGTCCCTCGCTGCCCGCCGAGGCGCTCCCGGGTTTGACATGACACATCACGAACCGGACTCTCAGCTGCAGGACGAAACCGCCCTCCGCTGGAATCGCCTCGAGGACGAGCGGGAAGCCTGCGTCGTCGTCTCGGATCGAATGGAGCTCGTGTACATCAACACGGCAGCCCTTCAACTCGTGCCGGGCGAGTGGTTTGGTAAGCGCTGCTTCGAGGTGCTTCCCATCGTCGACGAGGCGTGTGCATTCCACTGCCCGAAAATACGGGCCGTCAATGAATCGGTCGACGTCGTCTACTGCGAGGAATGTACCGCCACGGATTTCTTGGACAGCCGGGTGAGTGTATTCACGCGGCCGTGGTGAGCGCAACCGCGCGACGGACGACGGCGGGTGCGCGGAAGCCGAGTCGCTCGATCAACCACTGCTGGTTATAGGTCTCCTTGAAGGTGCGCAGCGCCTGCTGCAAGTCCTCGACATCCGTAAAGTGGCGCACCCACAGCAGCTGTTCCTTGAGGGTGCGGAAGAACCGTTCGATGCAGCCGTTCCCCTCGGGCTGGCGGACGAAGGCCGGTGATGACACGATGCCGAGGAACCGGAGCTCGGCGTGAAAGTCGTTGCTCATGTACTGACTGCCGTGGTCGTGGCGCATCGTGAGCCCGCTCGCCACGCCGGCGGCCATCGTCCCGAAGTGATCTCGGACGCCCTGGCGCACCGGCTCCAACGCCTCGAAGCGCGTGCCGGACTTCGCCGCGTGTAGTCCCACACATTCGGCCGTGCAGTGATCGATCGCCCCGACGATCGTGACGTGGCCGTCCGCCAGCGTCACGGTGGCCGTCGCATCGGTGCCCCACATCACGTTGGGACTGGCGGTGACGATGGTGCCGTCGTGGGGACGGGCGGCGACCGGCGTGGGCAGCCGCGCAGGGCCGAGCAAGTCGGCAGCGCGCATCACGACCAACGTCCGACGTTTCGACGTGCGCAGCCCCTGCACCCGCAAGCGCGCCCAGATCTTGCGGTGCCCTTCGCCGTGGAACGGACTCGCGGCGATCACGGCCCGGACCGCGGCCGTCAGCGCCGCATCCGACTGGGGCGGCTTGGGTCCGCGCTTGGCCACCGGCGTCGGCCGGGCGCGCCGGGTCCGTTGCGCGTAGACCGTCGAGCGCGGCACCTGCCACACGCGCGTGACGCGGGCGATGCCGTACGGCCGGTGGGTGGAGGGCGAAGTCGCGTGACGCATCGCTTCGACCTCCACCAGCCCAAAGGGCGGCCGGCCTCCAGGTGTCGAATCTTCTCGGCCAGCAACGCCTTGTCGGTGGCGAGATCCGCCACGACGCGCTTGAGCCGCCGCGTGTCCGCGCCCTCGACGGCGACCTCGCGATGCTTGAGGCGGGCCTCACCGCCGGCCACGAAGTCGTCACGCCACTGCGAGAGCTTCGCCGCCGTCACGCCATGGCGACGACTGAGGCTCTCGAGTGATTCCCCCTTGAGGACCTCGATGACCACGGAGACTTTTCGTCGCGCGGACCACCGCCCCGTGCCGACGAGCGCCCACGAGGCTGAGGCCTCTGCGGTCGCCCTCCGGGCTCCCTCCGAGGCCTCAGCCTCGTGCTGTTTTCCCTTGGACATAACTCATTCTCCTTCTCGCAGAAGGCTGTCCAAAGAAATCGTGGGGCGCGGGATCTACTGCGAGGAAACCGTGTTCGTGGGACCCAACGACCGGAGGGTCTTCGGCGTCGGGCTGATTCCCCTGGGGCCAGGCAGCGACGATCATGCCCGCGCCGTTTTCCTGTTGCGTGCTAAGGGAGAATCCGTCGAAGAAAGCGCGTTCCGAACGCAGCTGCTGACGGATGCAAAGAGCCTGGCGCGACGAATCGCTTCCCAAACATGGCGGAAGGGTGGCGAGCTGAGATCACGGAGCGGCGCCTCAACTTGACAATGCCGCCGACGGTGCGCGGCGGGTCGCCGCCGCGCTAGAGACCAAGCGCGCGCGCGATCACGAGCCGCTGAATTTCGGAAGTGCCTTCGCCGATCCGCAGAATGCGATGATCGCGGTAGAACCGCTCGACGGGCGAGTCGCGCATCAGGCCGTACCCTCCGTGGATCTGGACCGCGGCGTCGGTGACTTCGCCGGCCACCTCACTGCAGTAGAGCTTGGCCATGGCCGCCTCCGTCGCGTAGCTGCGACCGGTGTCACACCGCCAGGCGGCCTGATAGAGAAAGGTCCGCGCGTGCCCGATGCGGGTGGCCATGTCGGCGAGCTGGAACGACACGCCCTCAAACGCGCCGATCGGGCGTCCGAACTGCTTGCGTTCCTTCGCGTACACGAGCGCCGCCTCGAATGCTCCCTGTGCAGCGCCGAGGCCCATCGCCGCAATGCCGATCCGGCCGGTGTCGAGCGTATCGAGTGCGGCCTTGAGCCCGCCACCACGGGTGCCCAGCAGGGCGCCGACCGGCACCGCGCACTCCGTAAAGTGCAGTTCAGCCGTGTCGGAGGCCCGCCAGCTCAGTTTGCTGTGCAGCGGCGCCGCGTCGAAGCCTGGCGTGCCATGCTCGACCAGGAAGAACGACAGATCGACGTCCCGCCCGCTGCCGCCGGTGACGGCCAGCACCGAGACGCCGTGCGAGAGCGGGTTCGACGCGTTGGTGATGAAGGTCTTCGTGCCGTCCAGGGTCCAGCCGGCGTCGGACTCGACGGCCCGCGTCTCTGTGCTGCGCAGATCCGACCCGGCGCCGGGCTCGGTCAGGGCGAACGCCCAGAGCCCCTCTCCCGCGCAGAGCGCCGGGAGGTACCGACGCTTCTGCGCCTCGGTGCCGTGGTGGTAAATCGGGCCGATCCCGAGGTTTCCGGCCGCGACCGTCGCCGCCTGGGATCCGTCCACGCGGGCCAGCTCCTCGACGACGACGACGTAGGCCAGATGGTCCATGCCCTGTCCGCCGTACGCCTCGGGCACGAGGATGCCGAAGAGCCCCAACCCGGCCATCTTCGTCGTCAGCTCGACGGAGAACTCCTCCCGTTCGTCCAGCGCGCGGGCCACCGGACGGATCTCCGCCTCAGCGAAGGCGCGGACCGTCTCGCGCAGAAGCCGATGGTCTTCGCTAAGCTCGAAATCCATGAGACCTGGCCTACTGCCCTACCGCCGGCGGCCCCCCCGAGCATCGGACATCAGCGTCCTCCTCGAGGCGCGGCGGGGCATGCGCGCATCGGGTCAGGCTGGCACCCACGCCAGATCGAGAATCGTGTTCGTGGGGCTATCGGTCCGGAACCAGGCGCGCACCGGCATCCCGATGCTGGGCGTCCCCTCCAGGAGATAGGACATCGGTTTCGTGCACACGCCGTCAATGGCGACCGAGATGAGCGGGCGAGGCGCCGAGAGTTTGAACAGCGCACCGGGGTACTCGATGGTCGTGTGCGTAAAGATCTGACCAACCCGCGGCAACTCCACCCATTCCGTGCGCCGGAGACAGTCCGGGCAGTGGGCCCGTGGCGGCAACCAGGCCCGTGTCTCGCAATCTGGGTCGGCGCACCGCGTGCCGAGCAGCCGGCCCGCGCGCAGGCCGTGGAAGAACGGTGTGAGCTGCCCGTACGTGTGGATGTGGAACCAGTCCTTCTGGTATTTCACGACCAGTGGGTCGTCACTGAGAGTGTCGAGTCCCTTGCCGACAAGCGCGTCATCCATGCACTGGCTCCTGTTCCGGGGCCTGATTTATCGCCGCGTTTACGGCGTTTCGAGAATCGCCATCGACACATGACTCCCCGTGCCGGCGTGGCTCACGGCGCCTCCGCGTCGGGCGTTTCTCACCTGCAGATTCTCCATCGTCTCCGGCATCGTCTTGCCGAACCGCGCCCAGATGGCCGGGTCGGCGTGGAACTTCGCCCATTTGTGCTGAAGCTGCCACAGCAGCTCGACGATCTGGAAGATGCCGGTCGCTCCCACGGCGTGCATCGTGCCGATGAGCCCGCCCGAGAGGTTCGTGGGCAACCGTCCGCCCAGGTAGGCGTCACCTGACTCGATGAAATCGCGCCCGTTCCCGTAGGGCCGCAGGCCGATGTCCTCGTAGGTTTGGATGTCGGAGATGGTGAACGCGTCGTGCGTCTCCAGCAGGTCGAGCTCGTCCGCCGGTTCCGTGATGCCCGCCATGTGATAGGCGAGATACGCCGCCATGCGGGCCGCCAGAAACGAGCTGAACCCAGGCCACTCGCGGGTGGCCCGATACTCCTTGTACATCGCCGGCGTTTCGTTCGGCAGCAGCAGCATCTCCATGTCACGGCGGTCGGCGGTCCGCAACGTATGGGTGCCCGAGGCGATGGCCTTGAGCTCGATCGGTTGGTCGGTGAGCTGGAAGGCCATCTCCGCGTCGGCCAGCACGAGCGTCGCGGCACCGGTGCTCATGACGCAGCATTCGAGGAACGCGAGCGGATCGGAGACCATCGGATTCCGAAGGACGTCCTCTTCGGTGATCCGCATCGGGTTCTGCGCGAACGGGGACGACACGGCGTAACCGTGGTTCTTCACTGCGATCTTGGCCAGTGTCTCGCGCGGGACATGGTTTTCGTGGATGTAGCGCCGGGCCATCAGCGCGTAATACGAGGCGTACATCCAGCCCAGCTCCGACTCGAAGTCCTTGTCGGCCGCCGACGCGATATAGGCGTTGCCGACCTTGGTCGGCACTTCGTCCATCCGTTCCCAACCCACGACCGGGACCAGGTTGGCGTAGCCGGACGCGATGGCCAGCGCGCCTGCCAGGACGGCGTGGCCGCCGGTGGCGCCGCCCGTCTTGACCTCGATGTTGCCCAGCGGATCGAGGCCCAGGTAGTCGTGGACCTTGGCTCCCGCCAGGAGCTGGTCGCCGAAGTGATCGGCGAACTGCGAGTAGACGCAGAAGTTGACCAGACCCTTGAACTCCTGCATCGACACTTTGAGGTCGTTGTCGCGCACGGCCATGTTGAACGCGTCGGCGCACAGCTCCGACGCGTTCTTCTCCGGGTACCGCTTTCGGAAATCGGTCATGCCGCCCGCGACGACGTACACCGGCTTTTCGAAGCGGGGTATACGAAGATTACCGGCTTTCAGGTCGATCATCGGCGTGCTGCGCAAATATTACATCTGGACGGTCACCGTTAGCCTGAATAATTCATCAACGATCGCGATCGCGTAGAAACACAAACGCCTCCCCGTGGTACAAAGGCCGTGCTGATGGACCTTTTCCACGACGGAGGCGCTTGGTTTGAACGACGAAACGATAACACAGACTGTTCTGTTTCCTGATCTGCTCGACCGACCCGTGATGGCGACGTTCGATCAGCCTCACGCGAGTTCGGACGGCGGCGCGGTGCTGCTTAAAGCCGCCGATCAACGGCTCGGCCTGCTGGCCGCCCTCACGGCGACGGTCCCCGACGCGCGCGCGTCGGCGCGCGTGATGCACGGGGTGAGCGATCTGATCGCGCAACGTGTCTTCGCGATCGCGTGTGGCCATCCCGATGGCAATGACGCTGACCGACTCGCCGACGATCCGATCCACAAACTGTTGCTGGGGCGCGACCCGATCGAGGGCGGCCGCTTGGCGTCGCAGCCGACGATCTCGCGGTTCGAGCGCACGGCGGCCCCGCGGATGCTGCGCGCCATGAGCGACGCGCTCGCCGACCGGGTGCTGGCCCGCCATCGCCGCCGGCGACGGGGCGCTCGCCTGATCACGATCGACCTCGATGTCACCGAAGACGAGACCCACGGCGCGCAGCAACTCACCTTCTTCAATGGCTTCTATGATCACTGGTGCTACTTGCCACTCGTGGCGAGCCTGACCTTTGACGATGAGGCACGGCAGTACCTCGTCGCCGCGATCCTCCGCCCGGGCAACGCGGCGGGGACGGCTGGCGCGGTGGGGCTGCTGAAGCGGCTGCTCCCGAAACTCTGGCGCGCCTTTCCCCGTGCCCGGCTCCGCGTGCGGCTGGATGGGGGCTTCGCTACGCCGGAGATTTTTGACCACCTGGAGGCGGCCGGGGTCGAGTATGTCGTCGCCATGGGGAACAACGCGGTCCTCACGCGGCACGCCGAGCCGGCGGTCGCGCCGCTCCGGGCGGTCGTCGCCACGACCCAAGAGACCGCGACTGCCTATGCGGAGGCGGCGTATCAGGCGGGCACCTGGGCGGTGCCCCGGCGCACCATTATCAAAGCCGAAGTGGTGTGGCACCACGGACGAGTGCCGCGCGATAACCCGCGTTTCGTCATCACGAATCTGCGCCAAACGCCGGAGTGGATCTACACCCACGTGTATTGCGCCCGCGGCGACAGTGAGAATCGCTTCAAGGAACTGAAACACGCCCTCGCCTTCGGGCGCACCAGCTGTACGCGCTTCTGGGCCAATCAGTTGCGCGTCACCTTGACGGCGGCCGCGTTCGTCCTCTTCCAAGAACTGCAACTCCATGCGGACCGGACCGCGCTCCGCGGGGCGCAAGTCCCTCGGCTGCGGCAGGCGCTGATCACGATCGGGGTGCAGGTCGTGCGGTCGGTCCGCCGGATCGTCCTGCATTTCCCGCGATCCCATCCCGACGCCGTCTCGTGGGCGCGTCTCGCCCGCGCGCTCGGCGCCGCCCCCGCGTAACCCGTTCCTGCCATCGCCACCACGCGGTCCTCGCGCCGGAGGTGTCGCCCCCGACCACGCCGATCCGGTCCCCGGCCCCGTGGCCTCAACCGACCGGCCGTCTCATCGCCTCAATCGTCATGACGCCAGCGTCCATCTGCGTCATCACACTCGAAAGCGCCTGCACGACGAGCAACTCAGTCACTCGTGAATAATGCGGGCTAGCGGCATGACTTCGTCACGCGCTTCGGCGTTGGTGCACGAATCCTGCGGCCTTGGTGTCCATCATCGTTCAGGAGACACACGTCACCGCATCCCAGACGCAGAACGATCGCCTGTGACCATGACGTCCTTGACCGTCGCTGGCGCTTCTGGAGCGCCCCGCTAGGCCATCGCCGCGGCGGTGACGAGCACCGCGGCGGCGGCCACGACGTGCGCTCGCGCTCTGCGGCTATCACCCCGGTGCTCAGCCAGCGCGTCCTCCCACCCTGGTGTCATCAGCTCGGGGCCGCGACATCCAGATCCTCGGCTTCCCAGAACCCGCACTCCTCGCACTCCTGTTCGGTCACACAACGCCGCTCGCCCGGACGTCTGACGCATACCCACAGACTTTCCGGCTGTTGGCGTTCTTCGACGCCGCGCAGTCGATACCCGAGCCTAGTCCAGCGGCAGTTCCAAGCCCTTTGCAGGGTCTTAACGGTCGTGGCCATAACGCTCCTCCGTACAGGGACGTCATGCAATCGACGTGCCTGAAGTCGAGCAGGCTGGGCGCCGGGTTCTGTTCGCGAATGTTGGCGTGAACCGCCGGCGCGCGGGGCTGGCGCACGCGTGCGTGGCGAAAAAGTTCGCATGCCGCCGGAAGGCGTTGACGCCCCTATATGTCAAGACACTCGTTTAGGCGGCTGGGTGACGTGTTGGCGCGTGCGGAAGTCTGTCATGACTCGTTGGTAGATCTCGCGGGCGAGGAAGCGTTTGAGGCATCGAATGATCTCACGCGTGGTCCGGCCGTCCGCCGTGCGGCGAGCCACGTATTCGACGGTCGGCTGGTGGAATCGCATGCGGACGAGCACGGTTCGATAGAGGGCGGCGTTGGCGTGTCGGTGACCGCCCCGATAGAGCCGATGCCGGCCGGTGGTCCTCCCGGACGAGGCCGGGATCGGACAGGCGCCACACAACTTCGCGAACGCGGCTTCGGAGCGAATCCGGTCGGGGTTATCGCCGAAGAGGATCAACATCTCGGCCGCGGTGCCGGCGCCGACCCCGAAGCCCTCACGAAGCGTGGGCGCCGTCTCGGTCGTGAGGCGCACGAGGTGCCGGTCGTGCGTCGCGATTTCCTCGTCGAGGGCGATCCAGCGGCGGGCAAGTGCCCGGAGGTGTACCTGGCGGCGGCGGTGGGGGTGTCGAGGGGGCCCGGTCTGAGGCCAGCGCAGTGCGTGAGGAGAGCGTGGGCGGTGAGGTCCTGGAGCGTGTCTCGCAGTCCGGGCGACGCGGTCACGATGATCTGCTTCAAGGTGATCATCGCTGCGGTGCGGGCCTTTACGGCCGTATCCCGGGCGACCTTGAGCTGGCGCATGATCTCGACGGCACCGTCGGCGGTCTTGGGGATCGCGGTCGATTGGCCCGCCAGCACGGACCGAGCGGCGGCCTCGGCGTCGATCGTGTCGGATTTGCCGGCGGCTCGGCGTAAGCGCCGGTCGCCTCGATTCACGTCCGTGACACGATGCCCCGCTCGGCGGACGGCCCGCGCCAGGCCGGCACCATAGCTGCCGGTGCCTTCGATGCCGAACGTCTCAATCCGCCCGTGTGTGTGGGCCCACCTGAGCAGGGCCTGATATCCGCTCGAATCGGCGACGAACGAGTGATCGCCCAGGCGGATCCCCCGGGTGTCGATCGCCACCGCGACGTGGACATGCTTGTGGGTATCGATCCCGACAATCACCTGCCAAACCTCGGGCTGCGTGGTCATGGTGTGAGTCACCGTTTGGCCTCCTCGGGTGCGGCGCGCGGACTGGCCCGGGTGGGCGGACAGGACTGTGACGGGCCGTGGGTGCGGCAGGCCCCTATAGGGTCACGGCCCATCCGGTCAGCTGGCTGCCGTACGATTGGCCGGCGGGCGGTGACCGACAGATCAATGACGAGGACCGTCGGTCAGTCAAGTTGTGGGTCAGGCCATCGCCCACCGGCACCCACCGTGCCGCAGAGCGACCCCGATAGGCAGGGGGATCATGCTCACAGTCAAGTTGAGGCGGCGGCTGGCAGAGTAGGCGTTGGTGCACGAATCCTGCGGCCTGAGAGAGGCGACGTGGCCGTGTGGGTGTCCCCGGAGGCCGTCGCCACATGGGAGCCCGCGGGCGTCGGCACGCGGGGCGGGCAGCGGAAGTACTCCGACCTCGCCATCGAAACCGCGCTGACGCTTCGTCTTCTCTTCCGCCTGCCGCTCCGCCAGACCGAGGGGTTTCTGACGGAGCTCTTCGGGCTAAAGCGCTTTTCAAATAGGCCTTGTACTACCTGGGGCGGTCGTGGTACTTCTGCGCGCACCGATGCAGGAGGCCCGATGCGTGCCTATTCGATGGATCTGCGAGAGCGGGCGCTATTCGACAGCGATGCCGGGATGAAGGCGGCCGAGGTGGCGGCGAAGTACCGCGTGAGCGGGTCGTGGGTGCGGCTACTGAAACAGCGGCGGCGCGACACGGGCGAGGTGGCGCCTCGCGTCCAGCGACATGGACGGCGCTGCATGCTTGAGCCGCACCTACACACCTTGGCCGCGCTGATTGCGGCGCAACCGGATCGCACGCTGGCTGAGCTGAAGGACGCCCTCGCCACGCCCGCGAGTGTGCCGACGGTCTGGCGCGCCGTGCGGGCCCTCGGCCTGACCGTTAAAAAAAACGGTCCGCCCGTCCGAACACGCTCGGCCTGACGTCGCGGCCGCGCGGGTCGCGTGGCACGCGGCGGCGCCGACCTGGGATGTCGCCCACCTCGTGTTTCTGGACGAAACCGGCATCACCACCAATCTGCTTCGGCGGTACGGCCGGGCACCGCGCGGCGCGCGCGTCCACGACCACGCCCCCTGCGGGCGCTGGCAGACCAGCACGTTTCTCGCCGCGTTGCGGGTCACGGGGCTGGCCGCACCGGGGGTCTTCGACGGCGCGATCGATGGCGAGAGCTTCCGCGCCTACATCGAACAGATCCTGGTGCCGACCCTGCAGCCCGGCGACATCGTCATTGCCGACAATCTCGGGGCCCACAAGGTCGCCGGCATCCAACGCGCCATCCAGGCCGCCGGGGCCACCCTCTGGTACTTGCCACCCTACAGCCCGGACCTCAATCCCATCGAGCTCTGCTTCGCGAAGCTCAAGGCCCTCGTTCGCACCGCTCGCTGTCGCAGCACCGAGACGCTCTGGCCGTTCCTCGGCGAGTGCTTGGCGCACTTCAGCCCTGACGAATGCCGCAACTATGTTCGGCACTGCGGGTACGCGGCCGCCACACGGTCATGAAAAGCGCTTTAGGGGGACTCGACCTTTCCGCGCCCGATCACACGACGCTGTCCAGGCGCGGTCAACACCATGACCTCACGCTTCGGCGAAGCACGGGCAGGCGCGTGTGGAGAATGCGTTCTTTCGGTACAAATCGATGATCGGAGATCGCCTTCACGCCCGGTCTCGAGGTGGGCGAGTGGCCGAGACGGTGGCCGCGTGTAATGTCCTGAATCAGATGACCGAGCGTGGGCGGCCAGAGTCGTACAGTATTAGTCGGTGAGTGGCCTCTGCGTTGAGATCGCTGTCGGCTGGTCTCGAGTTATGCACCAACGCCGCAAAGGCTCGTCGACGATCGCGTAGTGTGCGAAAACTTCGCCCACCATTTCCTTCCGCGATGTGGCCCCGGCAGCCCGACCAGCTGACTCCAGATGAGCCGCCTCGTCGCGCCGCCGGCAGATTCGACTGGACTTCGGGCGGGCGCAGAGCGTCCATGGACGGGCGGGGCCGGGAGCCCTGCAGCCTGGAGGGATCATGCCCGAGTTGGTGGAGTCCACACGTCGCACGTTCCGTGACGATCGCACGTCCCCGGACACGTGCGTCGCCGAGCCCACGTTCGCCGACATCGCCACGCGGTATCTCGAACGCCACGTCCGCCGACACCTGGTGCCACGTGCCTACGCACTCGCGCTGTACGCGCATACGTTTCTGGCCACCGTCGAGGTACGGGCCCCTAACGGGGGTACGCTGCCGTTTCCCGAGAAGCCGTTTCATCTGATCACGACCGACGATGTCGAAGACGCCATCGAGCAGAAGGCGCGGCCCGGGATCACGACCGTTCGTCGCCCTGGCCGGCGGACCTGGACGCGGACCGTCGGGGGTGGTCCCACGGCCAACCGTCTCCATGCCTACCTCCGTGGGCTCTGGCGCTGGGCCATTGCCAAGGGTTACAGCGACACGACCCCGTTCGCACGGGCCGGGCTTCCCACCTTGCGGATGCGACCCGAACATGCCCGTGAGCGGCGGTTCGTGGGGGATGAGGCCGTGCGCCTCCTGGCTGCCTGTCGACCGCATCTCCACGATGTGATTGTGGCCGCCTTGGAGACGGGGTGCCGGAAGCAGGAGCTACTGAGCCTTGAGTGGTCGCAGGTCCACTGGGAGCAGAACGAACTGTTCCTGCCGGGGACGAAGACGAAGACCAAGCGCCCGCGCCGTATTCCGATCTCGGAGGCGCTCCATACGGTCCTCGTGCAGCGCTTGGCCAGGCCGACGGGGGAGTCGTACGGCCCGCAAGATTACGTGTTTGGGACGGCCGATGGCACCCGGGTCAAGGACATCAAGACCGCCTGGCGCGCCAGTTGCCGACGTGCAGGGATCGCGCATCTCCGGTTCCATGATCTCCGGCACGAGGCCGGGTCCAGGAAACTCGAAGCCGGGTATCCGATGCACGCCGTGTCGCTCTGGTTGGGCCACACCGATCTGACGACGACGGCCCGCTATCTCAACGCCGACGTGGGGCAACTCCATGCCCTGAACGACCGACCCGTGCCGGCCGCCGTGCGCGCGACCGCCTGATCTCGCCCGCTCGTATTCCCATCGCGTAGTTCCCCTGATTCGTACGAGGCCCTGGCCTAGGTGCCGTACCGTGTCTGGTACTCGAGCGGCTGTGCGGGGGCTCAGGTGGTCCCCCAGACAATCGGTTATCGGGGATCGTTGATCACACGGTCGGAAACGCCGAGTTCTCGCGGGGCGGCTGAGTTTTCGGACACTACGACGTAGGTACGTAACTTACGTACGAGGACGTTCGTTCGACGTCAGACTCGGCGGCTGGTTTCGGTGAACCCCCCCGCGAGAAGTCTTCAGCCATTCGTGCAGCTTCGACCACCGCCGCCGTCCCGAGGTGCTGCGCACGGCGATCGCAACGGCTTTCTTCTGGCCGACCAGCACGACCAGCTTTTTGCCGCGGGTGACGCCGGTGTAGAGCAGGTTCCGCTGCAGCATGGTGTAGTGCTGGGTCATCAGCGGGATGACGACGGCAGGGTACTCCGAGCCTTGGCTCTTGTGAATCGTCGCCGCGTAGGCTGGCACCAGGGTGTCGAGCTCGCCAACGCCGTAGGTCACGGCGCGGCCATCGAAGCGGACCGCGAGCTCTGCCGCCTCGGGGTCCACATCGTCGATGTAGCCGATGTCGCCATTGTAGACGTCCTTGTCGTAGTCGTTCTCGATTTGCATGACCTTGTCGCCGGGCGCGAAGGTCCAGCCGAAGCGTTCGACTTTGCGCTCGCCGGCCGGGTTCAACGCCTTCTGCAGTTCGATGTTGAGCGAGCGAGCGCCCACACCCCCACGGTTCATCGGGCAGAGCACCTGGATGTCACGAATCGGGTCCAGGCCAAAGCGCTGGGGGATGCGGGTCTTCACCAGTTCGACGATGCGCGGTACGGCGGTGTCTGGATCGTCGGCCTGCACGAAATAGAAGTCGCTGTCGCCCTCGGGCTTTCCCAGATCGGGCAAGGAGCCGTGGTTGATCCGATGGGCGTTGGCGATGATGCGGCTCTGTGCGGCCTGCCGGAACACCTCGGTGAGGCAGACCACTGGCACGGCGCCGGATGTGATGGTATCGGCCAGAATCTGACCAGGACCGAGCGAGGGCAACTGGTCGACGTCGCCAACCACAAGCAGGGCCGCGGTCTCCGGCACCGCCTTGAGCAGGGCGTGCATCAGCAGCACGTCGACCATCGACGTTTCGTCCACCACGAGCAGGTCGCAATCGAGCGGGTGCTCCACGTTTCGCTTGAAGCCACCCGTCTTGGGATCGACCTCCAGCAGGCGATGAATGGTCTTGGCGTCCTGTCCCGTTGTCTCGTGCAGGCGCTTGGCGGCGCGCCCGGTCGGAGCGCAGAGCAGAAGCTTCACGGTCTTCGCGGCGAGAATACGCAGGATCGCGTTGACGATGGTGGTCTTGCCGACGCCCGGCCCACCCGTGATTACGAGGACCTTGGAAGCGAGGGCAAGACGGACAGCCGCCTTCTGGCTTGGCGCCAGTGCGAGGCCGATCCGGTGTTCGACCCAGGGCAACGCCTTGTCGGCGTCAATCGAGTCCCAGGGCAATGTGGCGCGGGAGAGCGCAAGCAGTCGCTCTGCAATGGCCTGCTCGGCTCGATAGAGGCTGGCCAGAAAGATGCACGCCGTCTCGTCGAGGCTGTCGGCGATCACTGTGCCCTCGGCCAGTTCTAAATCGAGCGCCGTGCAGATGAGATCGGCCCCCACGTCAAGCAGTGCTTCTGCCAGCGGCACCAGGTCGGTCGTGGGAAGTCCACAATGCCCATCGTCCATCGCTTCAATCAGCGCATACGAGATGCCGGCGCGCACCCGGATCATGGCGGTCTTCTCGACGCCAAGTTTCATGGCGATCGCGTCGGCGGTCTTGAAGCCAATGCCGCGAATGTCGCGCGCCAGGCGGTACGGGTTCTCCGTCATGATCTGCACGGCGTCGGCACCGTAGGTCTTATAGATGCGCACCGCCCGTGCGGTGCCGACGCCGCGGCTGTGCAGGAAGACCATGATCTCGCGGACGACCTTCTGTTCGGCCCAGGCATCGGTGATGCGCGTGGCGCGAACCTGGCCAATCCCCGTCACCTCTCGCAGGCGCGTGGGTTCCGCCTCGATCACATCGAACACGTTCTCTCCGAAGGCATGCACCAGCTTCTTGGCGTAGACGGGCCCGATGCCGCGGATCATCCCGGAGCCAAGGTATTTCTCGATGCCGTCAATGGACGTCGGCGCCGACGTGCGCAGGAAGCGCGCTTTGAACTGTTGGCCATGTGTGTGGTCGTTGACCCATTCGCCAGATGCCGTAATCCACTCGCCTGCGGAGATGGTGGCGGCGTGGCCGATCACGGTGACCAGATCGCGGTGGCCACGAGCCTTTGCCCGCAGTACGCAGAAACCGTTGTCGCTATTGTGGAAAGTGACACGCTCGACAAGACCCGCCAGTACTTCCTGGGTCGAGGGTTCTTGCGGGGACTTCATCTAGGCTATCTAGGCTACCGCTGCTAGCGCCAGCCCCCGCCAGGGGGCGTACCGTGTCCGGTACTCGAGCATCTGTGCGGGGTACAGCTGGTCCCCCAAACGACCGGTTATCGGGGATCGTCGATCACGCGGTCTGAATCGCCGAGTTCTCGCCAGAAAACGCCGATTGCTGCATCTGTCGCGGCGCCCGGTGATACCCGTCATTGTGACCTGCCGGCTTTCTTCGGACCAGTGATTACTGGAGAACAGCGCCAGTTGAAGTTCGTCGTGCGTCTCCGTGTTCTTCCTGGTCAGCGCGAGCCGGCATTGCCGACGAGCGCCCTCCGTCATCCGAGCCAGCCCTGAGCTGCGCCTTGAACTCGGCTGGCGTCAGATAGCCAAGGCTTGAGTGCGGCCGCACCTCGTTGTAGTGCTGTCGCCATTGCTCGATCCCGACCTTCGCGTCCATGCGGTTCCGAAACCACTGGAGGCTCAGGAACTCGTCGCGGAACTTCCCGTTGAACGATTCGTCGGTGGCATTCTGCCACGGCTTCCCCGGGTCGATCAGCGCCGTGTCAATGCCCGCGTCACCGAGCCAGCGCAAGATGGCGGTGGCCACGAACTCCGGTCCGTTGTCCGACCGCAGGTGCCGCGGGGCGCCGTGCACGCTGACCAGCTGGGCGAGCACCTCGATCACGCGCCCAGAGCGGATGCCGCCGGCCACGTCAATCGCCAGACATTCGCGGGTCCACTCGTCGACGATCGTCAGGCATTTGAGCGTCTGCCGATTCGCACAGGTGTCGAACACGAAGTCGTACGCCCACACGTGGTTCCGGGCGGTCGGCGGCAGCGGCCGGGGCCGTCCCGTGGCCACCCGGCGCCGGGGGCGCCGCCGCGGGACCTGCAACCCCGCCTGGCGCCAGAGCCGATGCGTGCGATCGGGGCTCATCACGTGCCCCTCTCGTCTCAGGAAGATCCGGATCCGGCGATACCCATAGCGGGGATACTGGGCCGCCAAGCGGCGCATCGCGGTCAGAGCGGGGGCATCCCGCACCGCCAGCCGCGACTGATAGCCCAAGGTCGACCGCGCCACCGAGAGTACGGCGCACGCGCGGCGGTCGGACAGACCGCGTGATCGGGTATACGCGACCTGCTGCCGGCGCACGCGTGCGCCTACCATTTTTTTCGCGTGATCTCCTTGAGGACGTCGATCTCCAGGTCCCGGTCCGCCACCATCTTCTTCAGGCGGCCGTTCTCCTGCTCGAGCTGGCGCAAGCGCTTGACGTCGGACGGTTCCAAGCTGCCAAAGTGCTTCCGCCAGCTGTAGATCGTCTGGCCGCTGACACCGTGCTTCTTCGCCACGTCCGGGACCGGTTTCGTGTCGGCCTCCCGGAGGATCGTGACCATCTGTTCTTCGGTGAATCGGGTCTTCTTCATGGCTCCCTCACTTTCCGAGGGCGCCATTCTCTCAAGCGTCAGCTGGTCCGAAAAATGGCAGGCAGGTCAATTGCTAACCGATCCGGTCGACGTCTGGTCGGACGTTGCCAACATGATCTGCCTGTGCGACAGCGCGTGCCGAAGTGGCGCACGCTGCAAGTCTTTGTCGAATGGAAGGGTTATCGTGGAGCCGGCGAGTGGACTCGAACCACCGACCTGCTGATTACGAATCTTAGCCGCCTCTCAGAATTGCTAGATTTCCGAGTGATTTTGATTGTGAGGGTTGCAGAATGTGACAAATCGCGGCATCGGGACGCAACCTATACGCAACCGTCGACAGCACAGTGGCTAAAGATTGGGGGGATTGTTGTAGCGTCCCAGGGTTCTTGGACAGTGGTTTGACGATATTCGCTTCTACGCTGCCGCGTCCAGGCCGACGAGGTCGCGTCGCACCTGAGCTGGGCTTCGGTAAGCGTACTTTTCCAGCATTCATTGTTCGTTGTATGTCCGCTTGAACGCGAGCAAGGCTAGGTGGAGTTCCTCGATGGTCTCGAAACTCCGCACCCGCAACAGATTTTCCTTTAGCGGGCCATGAATCAGGTCATGCGATTTCCCAGTTCCGTCAAGCGAGATCCTGCCATCGAAGTCTGGATGAAGGCACATGCGGGCGAACTGGGGGTTATCGATACGTACGACTTCAACGAGATTGGAGTTGTAGGCGAAGAGTTTTTAGAGATCGCATTCGAGGCAACCGCTGCAGGAGACATCGCGAACCCGGCGACGCGGAACAAGCTTTGAATTCCATGCTGGCAGCGATGTGTTCGACCTGGGTTCGGGAAACCTTCACAACGGTAGAACAATAACCTGGTGGTCTATATTTAATCTCCCGGACTGGTCCTCGGTCACCACGATCACCCTCAGGATCGTCGAGAAGGCCTCGCAGGTCACGGTGCCGGATCCTGATCCGGACCTGCAAGTCACAGCTCTCTCGGTGAGCAGCGCCACGGCCCCTGAGGCGCCGTTCACCCTGTCGGCGACGGTGCGGAACAATGGCGACGGCGCCGCGGCGGCCACGACGCGGTGGGAGCGCTTGCCGCTTCGGCCACCAGCAGCGAGTCGATCGGCCTGACGGCGCCGTCGACGGCAGGCACGTACTACTACGGCGCCTGCGCGGACGCGGTGGCCGGAGAGTCCGACATGACCAACAACTGCTCAGGTTCTGTGCAGGTCACGGTGTCGGTGCCACCGCCGCCGCCTCCACCGCCGCCGCAGGTCAACCCGGACTTGGTGGTGGGTTCGCCGTCGGTGAATGACAACAGCCCGACGACGGGAAGGGCGTTCACCCTGTCCGTCTCGAATTCGTTGTCAGGCCGCCACTGGGAGCTGGACCAAGTCCCGGCAGTGGGAGACCCAACGGACATTGTTCAGCTCGGCACGGGCCACCATGTGTCCGCCGGCGAAGGTCAACGGCGTGTGGCCCTTCAACGACGCGTGGCTGCGTACCTCGTTGTAGTAGGCCTGGAAGTCGGCAAGTGTCCGTTCAAGATCACGGGCATTCCAGAACAGCACATGGTCGAGACATTCTCGCCGCGTCGTGCCGATCAGGCGCTCCACGAAGGGGTGGGACCGGGGCACATGAGGCACGGTCTTGATTTCGTCGATCTCCAGAATCCGCAGGTTTGCCGTCCAACGGTGCGCCTCGAACAGCGGATCATGATCGGTGCTGAGATGTCGCGGGGCGCCCCGACCATAAATGGCGGCGTTGAACATGCGGCAGAGGTCGGCGCCATTGACCGGACCGCAGTGCACGCCGACTCCGACGAGGCGGCGCGTGAATTGGTCCATGACCACGAGCACCCAGTCGCTCCGGAGCACGATGGACTCGCATCGAAAGAGGTCCACGCTCCACAGGCTGTCTGTCGTGTATCCGATGAACGACAACCACGAGGGCCCGGTTCCGCCCGGGATGGGGCGATAGTGTGTCGACAGCACGCGGTACACGACGTTCTTATCGATGTTGGCCCCGAACGTTCGCGAGATGATGCGCGCAATCCGTGGACAGCCGAACCGAGGAGTACGCGACTTGAGCTCGACGATGGCCTGGATGAGTGCCTCGCTCGGCCCCTTCGGTCCGGGCTTCTTCGGGCACTCGCTCGACGAAAACAGTCGGCGGTACGTGCGACGCACCAATGCCTGATGAAACGCCAGGAGCGTCGAGGGGCGTACGCCGATGTCGACCTTTCGGATCCGTCCTGGGCTGAGGAAGAGTGACCCGAATCCGAACAGCAGTCGGTCATTCGCTGTCAGGTGCGGCGCCCGCTGGCGACGACGGCGCAAGACGATCAGCTGCTGCTTGAGCAGAAGATTCTCCGCGATCACCGCGCGCACGCCACCAGGGCCACACAGCGTCGCGGTCATGACGGCCCAGTGAAGCAGAGTGAGCAGGAGGTCCTTTATGTGCGAGACAGCGTAGGCCAGACGTCAGGCGCCACGCAACGTTGCCTCAATCCTGGATTCAGCAAGAGAATTGGGAATTCGAGACGCACAGGTGCAGGCTACCTTGCCTGGGATGACCGGTCATGACAGTCACCCGCCGGTCGAAATCCGGCAGCCACGGCTGCCTCCGGCGAGTCAAAGGGCACGACGCAGTTCGGGCAGTCGTAGTTGGGACAGCCAGGGCGGTGGAACACGCGAGACCTGGTGTTCCCGTGGAGCTGGCCCTCGACCGGCACGTCTGAAACCGCAGAGAAACCTCGTCGGAACTCCCACGGCGGGACCGGGTTGGGCGCGCGCCACAAACCCACGCCTGCAGCGCGGGCAGCACGTTCGGCCTCAGCAAGTGTCTGGTCGTCGGAGTAACGCGTGAAGTGCCACGCCAAGCCCTGTTCGACGAGGGCCAGACTGAGGTCGAGCTCGTCGACGTACACGCGGGCTACGAGTCGACCGTATTGATCGACGTCCCTGACCTCAACACGTGCCACCTTTCCGAACACGAATCTTGACGTGAGCTGTTTCGCCCGCTGAAAGAAGGGTTGGCGAGTTTCTGGCGCGTCGATACCATCCAGGCGCACGCGAACGGGCGTCCGGTCACGCATGACGCGCACGGTATCGCCATCAGTGACGCCCACAACTTCCCCGGAAAAGACCTCGCCGGCCTGGGAGTGGAGCTGCAACGGGGACACCCACAGCAGCAGCAGCAGCAGCGAGCCGGCAAGTATCGCAATAGCAGTTCTCATTTGCACTCACCTTGCCTGCACGGCAGGTCCGTCATGATAACCTCTGGCCCACAGACCAGTTGGTCGATCCTTTCGGTCTATTGCCCGGCGCCCGATTGGCAGAGATCGAGGTGGGCTAGGGCATTGCCGTACGCGTGACGCTCCGGCAGTCGGTAACGTAGTGGAGCACAGACAGCTGTTCGTTCCCGATTTTCAAAGTCTCATGCCCCCTGCACGGCATTGTCAACTTGGCCTCCTGCTGGCAGAGTTACCGTATGCCCAGCTACCGCGGATACCGGTTTTCCCCTGAAATCATCAGCCACGCGGTGTGGCTCTATCATCGCTTCGCGCTCAGCTTCCGAGACGTGGAGGACTTGCTGGCCCGCCGAGGTGTCGAAGTCACCTATGAGGCCATCCGGAAGTGGTGTCGACGGTTCGGTCCTGAATATGCGGGCCGATTGCGGCGCCGACGTGGCCGGCTCGGAGACACCTGGCATCTCGACGAAGTGTTCGTCACGATCCAGGGTCGCCAGCAATACTTGTGGCGCGCCGTGGATGAGGACGGTGACGTCCTCGACATCCTCGTGCAACCGCGACGGAATCGGCACGCCGCGGTGCGCTTCTTTCGCACGTTACTGAAGACCCAGCGGCACGTGCCGCGACGCCTGATGACCGACACGCTGCGCCGCGACTCGGCCGCCTGTCGCACGGTGATGCCATCGGTGCTTCACTGCACCGATCAGTACGCGAACAACCGCGCGGAGGTCTCCCACCAACCGACCCGCCAGCGTGAGCGCCAGATGCGGCGTTTCAAGTCGACCGCTCAGCTCCAGCGCTTCGCGTCGGTTCACGGTATCGTGCAGAATCTGTTCCGCGTCGGTCGACACCTCCTGCGATCGGTTCACTACCGTCTGCTCCGCACCCGCGCGTTCGTTGAATGGGATGCGGTGACGTGCGCCTGTTGAGAACGATCGGGGGCCTCGATGTCACGGGGCAAGAGCGCGCTGCCCTCAACAAGTTGACAATGCCCAGCGAGGGCATTGAAGCCCCTATGTGTCAAGAGTGCTCCATTGCCACTTGTCAGGCAGCGGAGGTGAGGGCCCCACGGGAGCGGTGGTCTGCGATCAGGGCGTTGTAGATCTCGCGGGCGACGAAGCGCTTCAGACAGCGGCTGATGTCCTTCTTGGTCAGGCCCTGGGCCGTCCGTCGCCCGACATAGTCGAGGGTCGGCTGGTGCCAGCGCATGCGGACGGTCACGATGCGGTAGATCGCCGCGTTGGCTTGACGGTGGCCGCCACGAAAGAGCCGATGCCGATGCGTCACCCCGCTCGATGCCGGAATCGGACATGCGCCGCAGAGCTTCGCGAAGGCCGCCTCGGAACGCACCCGCGTCGGGTTGTCACCCGCGACAATCATCATCTCGGCAGCGGAGTCCGCACCGATGCCAAACGCTTCACGGAGTGTCGGTGCGGCTGTGTGCGTGATCGCGTCGAGGACGTCGTTGTGTGTCCGGATTTCCGCTGTCAGGGTGAGCCAACGCCTAGCGAGCGCCCGGAGCGAGTGCTTCGCCGAGGCCGTGGGGTCGAGGATGTCACCGGGTACGAGCGCCGCGCAACGGTCGATGAGTTTCTTGTCCGTCAGCGGGTCGAGTGATTCGCGGAGTGCGTCAGAGGCGTTGACGATCAGCGACTTGAGCGTGATGATGGCGGCACTGCGGGCTTTTACGGCGGTATCTCGGGCGGTTTTGATCTGGCGCACCATCTCTGCGGCGCCGTCGGCGGTCTTCGGGATGGCTGTCGCGATCCCCGACAGCACCGAGCGGGCGGCGGTCTCGGCGTCGATCGTATCGCTCTTGCCGTTGTGGCGTCGCTTTCGCCGGTCGCAATGGCTGACCTCGACCACGCGGATGGCGTGTCGGCGCACGAAGCTCGCGAGGCCCACACCGTAGGAGCCGGTCCCTTCGATGCCGAACGCCTCCACGAGGCCGAGGGCGCGCGCCCACGCCACGAGCTCCATGTAGCCGGCGCGGTCTGCCGACGCACTGCAGGTGGCGAGTCTGGCGCCAAGGGCATCGAGCGCCACCGCCACGTGAATGTGTTTATGCGTGTCGACTCCGACGATGACGGTGCGCGGTAGCTCGACGATCTCGTTCCTGTGCGACATGCGGCAAACCTCTCTTCCACAGGCTGGCGACATGGTCTGACCGAGCGGGCGGACAGGACTGTGATGGGTCGCTTCGGCCAGGCCCCTATTGGGTCACTGCCCACCCGATCAAACCGCATCTGGGTGAGTGCTGCCCGACCCAGGCCGACAGATCAATGCAAGGACACGAGGTCACTCATACGCAGGGGTCAGACCTGCTCGGACAGCAACACCATCATGCTCACAGTCATAGGCATCGCCTTGGCTGCCGACCGACGGCGCGATGCCGGCGTCCACGAGGCGATCCGTGTACCGCATGGAGAGCTATTGCGACCCGGCATCACTGTGATGTACGAGGCCGGTGAGGGCGTCGTCCCGGCGAGCGTAGATCGCCTGCTCCAACGCATCCAGCACGCAGTCCGTGCGCATGGAGGCCGACACCCGCCAGCCCACCATGCGTCGCGCAAACACGTCGATGACGAACGCGACGTAGACGAAGCCGCTCCAGGTCGCGACGTACGTGAAGTCGGAGACCCAGAGCTGATTCGGACGGGTGGCCACGAACTGGCGGTCGACGAGGTCCACCGGGCGACCGCCCTCACCGGCGTGGGTCGTGGTGATCCAGGCCCGGCCCCGAACGGCCCCGGCGAGGCCCATCGCGCGCATCAAGCGCGCCACGGTGCAACGCGCCACGCGGATGCCGTCCCGCCGCAGCTGCTTCCAGACTTTCCGGGGGCCGTAGACCTGCTGGTGCGCGTCATAGACCCGCTGAATCTCGCCGCGGAGCTGATCGTCGCGCTGCGCCCGCGCGGACCGGTGCGTCGGATGGGTCCGCTGGTGCCGATGGCGATGATACGTCGACGGGGCGATCGGCAGCACGGCGCAGATCGGCTCGACCCCGAACACGGCGCGATGGTCGTCGATGAACTGGACCATCGTGGCGACGTCCCCCGGCGGTCGAGCTCCGCCTGGGCGAAATATGCGGACGCCTTCCGCAGGATCTCGTTCGCTCGCTTCAGTTCGCGGACCTCGCGCTCCAGCTCCTGCAACCGCTCCCGCTCGCTCGTCGTCAGGCCCGGCCGATGCCCAGCATCACGCTGCGCCTGCCGCACCCACTTCCGCAGCGTCTCCGCCGTGCAGCCGAGCTTCGGTGCCACCGACTGCAGCACCGCCCACGCTGATGCGTGGGCCTCCCGGTGCTCCTCGACCATCCGAACGGCACGCTCGCGCACCTCCGGAGAAAACCGACTTGAACGTCCCATAGACCCCATCCTCACAAGCAATGAGGTCTCCGAGAAACCCGGTACGATTCAGTCATGAGCGGCCTCGGGATGGTCGGCTGAGACCGCACGTGTCTGGGACGGCGGAAATCCCGTGGCGCATCACCCGCCCGCAGCTGGATCACCTCTCCGCGGAAGGCTGCCGCCGGTCTGGCGAGCCGCGTTCTGGTCTTGAGACGGTGAGTCGCGCTCTCGACAGTGTTCGCGGTGAAGCCCTTCGCGACCAACACACGGCCCGGGCGGACACGCTGCCGGCACACCTCGGCGGCGCCCGGGGCCCTGCGGGGCCCTGAACGTCCGGATGGTTGGCGCCCTGTCGTGCTATCCGCTAATCACCGACATAAGAGTCAGCGGGCCGTCAGCCAGAGCACGTTGTGCCGCGGGGCGTTGCCGTGCCATGAGACCGCAGCAGGACACCACGAGGAGGGATGTGCGTGTACGGCCAGTGCAGGCCCTGAAAGAGGCCCTCGGGCCAGACGAATATGCGGTCACCGGGCTTCGGCTCCAGATGTTCCCACCGGCCGTCTATCGCGACCAGCAAGGAGCCGCCGCTTCAACGTTCACCGGCTCGAGGGACATCCCCGTCTGCTAGGAGGAGGAAGGAATGCTGAAGACACTGATTCTAGTCGCGGTGATCGCCGCGGGCGCCCCCGCGTGCGCCACCAAGGGGTTCGTGCGCACCGAGGCCGGCGGGGTGGACCAGCGAGTCGACACGTTGACCGCCACGGTGGACGACATCCAGGCGCGGATACAGGAAACCCAGGAACGGATCGACGAGGTCGACGGTCGCGCGGGTGCAGCGGGTGAGCTCGCGCAAACCGGGAAGAACTCGGCCGACGCGGCGGCGACGGCCATCAGCCAGGTCGATCAGCGCGTGGGCGCGGCCGAGCAGGCGACCCAGCGGCGACGCCGGCTCATCTTGGAGGTGATCCTCAACGAGGAGCAGGGCCCCTTCGCGAGCTCGCGGGCCGAGCTGCCCGAGGGGGCACAGGTGAGGCTCGACCAGCTCGTCGACCAGCTCCAGCAGAATCCTGAGAACGTGTACCTGGAGATCGAGGGCCACACCGACGCCACGGGCCCTGAGACGCTCAACATGCAGCTCGGCCTCGCGCGCGCCGAAGCGGTGAAGCAGTACCTGCACGAGCAGCACCAGGTTCCGCTGCACAAGATGCACGCGATCAGCGTCGGCGAGGACCGTCCGGTGGCACCGAACGAGACCGCGGCGGGGCGGGCACAGAACCGCCGGGTCGTCATCAAAGTCCTGTCGTAGCACGCGGGCGAGGGCGGGCTCGCTGGCGTCGACGGCCGGCACGGGCGTTGGCCGCGGCGGTGGTGCTCCGGTTCCAACGAATTCGTGGGCGCCCGGAGGGCGTCCGCGGGCTCCGTCGTCTGCTCGTCCGACGTGCCGAACGCGTGGCGGAGCGCGGTCAGCAAGGCCCTAGCCTGGCGAACTCCGAGAAGCACTTGAGCCGCTCACCGACCGCAAGCTCATCGACTGCTGTGCTGCGCTCGAGTCGGGCGACCTTGTCGACCCCACAGCATCGGTCAAGCATGCGCTTCGGTCACTCGCGACACGCTGGCTGAATCGTACCGGGAACGTCGGAGACCGAATTCGTTGAATCAGGCCACCGCAGCCTGCTGATAGTACTGCGCCTCGAACTCGGCTGGCGGGATGGTCGTCGATGAACTGGACCATCGTGGCTACTTCCCCCGGCGGTCGAGCTCCGCCTGGGCGAAATATGGCGTTGTTGCATGAAGACCCTGCGGGGGTGGGGTGGTTTGGCCCGCATTTCTCGTGATCCTTCGCAGGAGCCACACTACAGGGATGCAGTCGAAGGTCCATCCCACGTATAAGACGAAGTACCGCGTTGCGAACTGGCCGACCTACAATCAGGCCCTCGTTCGACGCGGCGATGTGACGGTGTGGTTGTCCTCGGACGCGATCGCTGCCTGGACGCCCCGCCGGAGCGGCCGGCGGGGTGGGCAGCGGCGCTACTCGGATCTCGCCATCGAGACCGCCCTGACCCTGCGGCTCCTCTACCATCTCCCGCTGCGCCAGGCCGAAGGATTCCTGCACGCCCTGTTCGGGATGATGCGCCTCGACCTCTCCGCCCCCGACTATACGACGCTCTCCCGGCGCAGTCAGCATCTGCGGCGCCGTCTGCGACCGGTCCCGCCCGGCGAGGGCCTCCATCTCGTGCTCGACAGCACGGGGCTGTCCATCGTTGGGGAAGGCGAGTGGGCCGCCGCGAAACACGGTGGCCGCGGCCGGCGTGGCTGGCGGAAGCTCCACCTTGGCGTCGATCAGTCCGGCGTGATCCGTGTCCACACGCTGACCGAGGAGACGGGGGATGATGCGACCACCGCCCTCGATCTGCTCACCGCGGTCGAGGGCCCACTCGTGCGCGTCACCGCTGACGCCGCCTATGACACGATCGCCGTCTACGAAACGGCGGGGGCGCGGGGTGCGACGGTGGTCATCCCACCGGCCAAGACGGCGAACGTCTCTGGGCACGGCCTGCGGTCGCCTGCGCGGGATCGGACGATCACGTTGGTGAAGCAGCTCGGACGGCGCCAGTGGAAGAAGGCGTCAGGGTACCATCGTCAGGGCCGGGTGGAGAATGTGTTCTTCCGATACAAGTCCATCATCGGAGATGGCCTTCGTGCCCGGAGCCCAGCTGGGCAGGGGAGTGAGGTCGTCCTCGGCTGTGAGATCCTCAATCGGATGACCGCCCTCGGCCGACCAGTGTCATATCGCATCGGCAGGTGAGGATCCCGTCGGTGGGTATCGTGCGGGCCAGTCACGATTCGTGCAACAACGCCCTCGTTGATGATGTTGTAGCGGTCGAAGATGGCGCGGCTCTTGTGGCCGGTCAGGAGCATGGCGACCCGCTCGGGCACGCTGGCGCGGATCAGGTTGCGACGCGACAGCGCGAGCGACAGATGGAATTCGAGGCCTGAAAATCGGGCCTCGCGCCGTGGCGACGCAGATACTCAAGGACAAGGTCGTGGCGCTGCTTGACGCGGCGTCTGCGGCCTCGGGTCGTGCATCTTCCAGCAACCCTTCTCCTGGCGGATCCGTCCGGAATCTTGCAGAAAGTTAAAATGGCGCAACCTCCAACTGACCAAAACATAGACGGAGATTCCGGGAGAATCCGCCCCACCAAGGTCTTCGAGCGCGCGGGTGAGAGCTGGATGACGCCGCTGGCCTCGTCAATTTCCTCCCAGGTGAGGCCGAGGATCTTATTCTTGCGCCAGCCGGAGTAGTAGGCGAGATCGAGGATGTCCTGCCACGGGGCGGGCAGGTGGGCGCGGACGGCGGCATTCGGGGCCGGGCAGATGAGTGAGGTCGTCCTCGGCTGTGAGATCCTCAATCGGATGACCGCCCTCGACCGACCAATGTCGTATCGCCTCGGCAGGTGAGGATCCTGTCGATTGGCATCGTGCGGGCCAGTCAGGATTCGTGCAACAACGCCCTACCTTGACGTGGGCGTGGGCCCGGAGGATACTGCCCTCTTCGACTGATCGCTGTAGGCGGCGCCGGGGGCACCCACCACGCACACAGGGGCACGATGGTCGTTATATCCAAAATGCACCGACAGATTCCGCTGCTTTTCACCTACGAAGACCGGGTGGTGGGCCTGGGCTTTTCTGCCCTCGTCAGCAGCCACGGTAGGGTCCTCGGCGAGGAAGCTGACGACGAGGTCTGGATCTACGGCGTTGAGCCCGGAGCCATCGCGGCCAACGGGGCTGATCCGAAGGAAGCTCTTGAGGCATTCCGGCAGCGCTTCACGAACGTGCTGCGGGATTTCGCGAGTGAGGCGGGTAGTTTTTCCGAGTTTGAAGCCGCCGTCCAGGGCTTCTTTCGTTCGGTGAACATTCCGAACGAGGCGGACTGGCTCCGCGCGGTTGAGGCTGTCCGCGCGGGTAAATTTAACGACTTGCAGAACGTGCGTCGCGAACCTGCGGAATCGCGCCGGTTCATACAGGCCAAGGAAGAGATGGCACCGGATCAGCGCCGGGACTTCGCGATTATCGGGTCCACCATCCAGTCTTCTGTCGCGGCATAGCAAGGCGCGGGCATGGGGGCGTCAACATTAATCCCCCTAAAGCGCGTCTGGGACATGCTGATCGTCTGCGCGCCAGGGTGGATGAAGCGGCAGACTGCACACCACCACCGCATCTCTCTCCCTGATGGCCGAATCTATCCGTCATTGCCCTTGGGTGACCACGGGCATCGTCGTGAGGCGCAGGTGCAGGCGGGTCACATCCGGAACATGGTGCGGCAGCTCGGCATCGAAGAGTGCGCGCGGTGCGAGTTGCCAGACGCCTTCGGGTAACGCTGGTTGATCATCGGCCGGCCATCTGCATGACTACTCGCACACGACTCCGTCACCATCGCGCATGTACCGATAGACGGGATGGCCGCGTCGGACTGGAGCGATCCCGTGCCGTCGCGCTTCGGCGTAAGGTGCGATTAATGGGCCGACCACTCTAGTAGAAACTGAGCAACCCGCCGAGGCCACGCGCAGCAACGCGCTTGCGCTGATGCGCGCGGTAGGGCTAGACGTCGATCCGACCTGAAGCCGCGGAGGACTACAATGGCGACCATATCCTCCACCATTATCGTATTCGGTATGCTGCTGACGCTGCTCGGCCTCGCGGGCTATTTCCTCACCGGCGCCAGCAGCCCTACGGCGCTGATTCCGGCGATCTTCGGCGTCCTGCTGCTGGTGCTCGGGTTCCTTGCCCGCCCTGAGGCGGCGCGCAAACACGCGATGCACGCGGCCGCGACCGTCGCGCTGGTGGGATGTGGCGGCGCGCTGTTCAGCCTGATGCGCACGCCCGCCGAGCCGCGCTCTCCAATAGCGGTCTTTTCACAAGCTGCCATGGTGGTGCTGACAGCCGCGTTCGTGGGGTTGTGCGTCAAGTCTTTCATCGACGTCCGGCGCGCGCGCGCGGCAAAGCCCTGAGGGCCGGGGTTCTTTGGGCTCTAACGCGCTGTTCATGACCGTGTGGCGTTCGAGTAGCCGCAATGCCGAAACTAGTTACGGCATTCGGCGGGACTGAAACGTTGCAGGCATTCCCCGAAGAACGGCCAGAGCCTGTCGATGCTGCGACAGCGGGCCGCGCGGACGATCGCCTTCAGCTTGGCGAAGCAGCGTTCGCTGGGGTTAAGGTCGGGACTGTACGGCGGCAGATACCACAGGGTCGCGTCGGCCTGCTGGATGGCGCGGCGGACGGGGATGCCGTCGCGGTGGAAGACCAGCGGGCTGTCGGGGTCGCGGCGCGCCCGTCGCCGCGCCAGGGAGCCGCGGCCAGAACGTCTCAATAGACCGAACCAGGCTTAGGCTCGTCCCTCGCAAGCATTTCAGTGCCGGTCGGTCACGCCTGCTCGGCATCAGTAAACGCGGTGCCCCGTGTTGGTCGCAGCCGCGTGTCGGGTGCCGTGATGGAGCCGTGCTTCTCTCGCGAGGACGCGGCCGGCGACCGCGGCGCGTTGCCCGATTTACCGGGAGGGGCCCCACGCCAAGACGGTGATCTCGATGGGGACGACACCGTCCTCCACCATTTCCAGCTGTCTCGCGGCGGCGTAGGAGATGTCGAGGATGCGACCGTTGTTCAGGGCTTCGAGGGGGACCCGGTCGTTGACCCGAAGCTCTACTTCGCGGTCGTTGTTCAGGTTGCGCACGCGGACGCGCGAATCGAACGGCAGATCGTAGTGGGCCGTGGTGAACTGGTTGCTGTCGAACGGCTCGCCGCTAGCGGTAGGCTTCCCGTCGAATGCGTCGCCGTACCAGCTCGCCAGACCGCGGCGTACGTAGCGGTCGGGAGTGCTGCGGACCGGAGCGCGGGCGCTGCAGCCCGCGAGCACAGGCATGACGAGGCTGGCGAGGAACATCCGCCGATTCATGACCGCACAAAGTACCACGGAGTGACGGCGGATGGCGACCGCGACACGGCCCGGTGGCCGGTCACGTTTCCGGGACGTCCCCGCTGATGCCCGCGTTTCACGCCGTCTGGTGTGCGACACGGGGGGGCGCCCTTACGCGGTGGTGCGTCGCACGAGGCGGAGGGGCGGCGCGGGGCGCGGGCTGGCCGGGTGCGCGCGCCCACGGGGCGTCGCCTGTGCGTGCTGCGCCAGATAGGCGACCAGCTGATCCCCGGCCTCGAGGAGTTCCTGTTCGTTGATGATGTTGTAGCGGTCGAAGATGGCGCGGGTCTTGTGGCCGGTCAGGAGCATGGCGACGCGCTCGGGGACGCTGGCGCGGATCAGGTTGCGGGCGGCGGTGCGGCGGCAATCGTGGAGGAAGCGGGTCGGCACCCCGGCCGCCTGACAGGGGCGTTGTTGCATGAATACCCGCTGCTAGTGGGGCGGCGTGGCCCGCACTTCTCGAGACCCTCCGCAGGAGCCACACTACAGGGATGCAGTCGAAGGTCCATCCCACGTATAAGACGAAGTACCGCGTTGCGAACTGGGCGGCCTACAATCAGGCCCTCGTTCGACGCGGCGATGTGACGGTGTGGTTATCCTCGGAAGCGATCGCTGCCTGGACGCCCCGCCGGAGCGGCCGGCGGGGTGGGCAGCGGCAGTACTCGGATCTCGCCATCGAGACCGCCCTGACCCTGCGACTCATCTACCATCTCCCGCTACGCCAGGCCGAAGGGTTCCTGCACGCGCTGTTCGGGATGATGCGCCTCAACCTCTCCGCCCCAGACTATACGACGCTCTCCCGGCGCAGTCAGCATCTGAGGCGCCGTCTGCGACTGGTCCCGCCCGGCGAGGCCATCCATCTCGTGCTCGACAGCACGGGTCTGTCCATCGTCGGGGCAGGTGAGTGGGCGGCCGCGACACACGGTGGCCGCGGCCGGCGTGGCTGGCGGAAGCTCCACCGTGGCGTCGATCAGTCCGGCGTGATCCGTGTCCACACGCTGACCGAGGCGACGGGGGATGATGCGACCACCGCCCTCGATCTGCTCACCGCCGTCGAGGGCCCTCTCGTGCGCGTCACCGCTGATGCGGCCTATGACACGGTCGCCGTCTACGAGACCGCCGGGGCGCGGGGTGCGACGGTCGTCGTCCCACCGGCCAGGACGGCGAACGTCTCTGCCCACGGCCCGCGGTCGCCTGCGCGGGACCGGACGATCACGTTGGTAAAGCAGCTCGGACGGCACCGTTGGAAGAAGGCGTCAGGGTACCATCGTCAGGGCCGGGTGGAGAATACGTTCTTCCGCTACAAGTCCATCATCGGCGATGGCCTGCGCGCCCGGAGTCCAGCTGGGCAGGGGAGTGAGGCCGTCATCGGCTGTGAGATCCTCAATCGGATGACCGCCCTCGGCCGAGCAGTGTCGTATCGCATCGGCCGGTGAGGATCTTGTCGATTGGCATCGTGCGGGCCAGTGACGATTCGTGCAACAACGCCCTCCACCGGCGTGACGAGCCCACCCGCAGGGCGGCGGACGCCAGCCGGCCGAATCCCCCAGCAATCGAGCCATCCGCAACGTATCCTCGAAATGGTCACTGCAGAGCACCAAGAAACGCACGTGTGAGACGATCGTGTTACGCGTGGCGAGCCCAGATCGATTGGAGTGCAGGCGGGACACAATTAACCGAGGCCGAGCCGTCCGCGAAAGAGCAGCGCCCAGACCAGCAGCCAGAGTGCCACCGCCCCGGCGCTGATGCCGAAGACCAACACCGGATTGTAGGCCAGCGCCAGCGGAATGGCGGCGCTGGTCCACAGCCCGCCGCCCATGAACGGCTCGTGCATGAGCTGCTTGTAGCCGAAAGCCGAGGTGGCATCGGTGTCGCCTTCGGGATCGACGACGCGCAAGAGCAAGAGCCCGGTGGCAGTGACGCCCATTGACTGCCCCATCTCGGCGATCGAGCGCTCGAACCACGAATCCGCTGGCAGGAGGCGGCGCGCCAACCACATCACACAGAAGACGTTCCACAGCACCCCGGCAGCGACCAGGATCGCCAAGGGCACGAGCCCTCCCAGCACCACCTCCACGTTGATGGTCGAGATCGCGGCCACCACCAGGAAATCCATGGCGGTGCCCGAGAGGCGCTGCATGAGGCGATGGTCGAGCGGATTGCGTTTGGTGAAGTTGGCGAAGAAGAGCTGCACCGCCAAGCCACCGATCATGCACAGTGGAAAGAGGGGGAAAGTGTCGAAGAAGGCGCGGCCGTCGGCGCTCGGCGGTCGCACCAGGAGTTCGACCCGTACCAGGCCGCCGTGGATCAGATAGCCAATGAAGACACCGAGACCGATGATGGCAAGATGGAAGCCGAGGCTGTCGATTGACGCCGCCGACACGGTCTGGCTCCCGGCACTCGGCCGCTCAGCTGGGTCGTAGACGCCGACGATACTGCTCTCGGGCATGTCCTCAATGCGCTTCAGCTGCCGGGTGTAGCCCCGGCGCGCCGCCCAGTTGACGAGCGCCATCCCGACGATGATGGCGAATAGGACACCGCAGGTCGCCGAGGTGAGGGCCAGATCCCTGCCCTCGGGCCAGGCATAGGCATCGAAGACCGGTTCCAGGCCAGCGGCCGTGCCGTGCCCTCCCTCGAAGCCGACCGGAATGATGGTGCCGATGGCCCCCGGGACGCCAAATACCGGCGTCAGCAACACGATCGCCACCCCGAGGCCGACGACGTACTGGCCCCAGGCGACGATCTGGCCGTACGCCAACTGCGGCCCGGCGATCCCCCAGATGCGTCTGATCGGCGGAATGAACACGCCCAGGAAGAGGGCCGAGAAAACGATGTTGATGAGAAATCCCGGCAACTGATTCCACCCCGCCATCGTCGCTGCGGGCAGGGAGTCACCGATGGTCTGCACGAGCACCAGCCCGAGCAGGCCGCCGATCACCGAGGCCGGCAGGTAGAGCTTCTGAAACAGGCGGATCTCGACGCGCAGAAGCTTGCCGACCACCAGCAGGATGCACAGCGCGCTGAAGGAGAGGACGATATTCATAGGATTCGGATGTGAGTCATCGCGTCAGTCATGCGGCGTGGCGCGCCCAAGACGACGAAGCGATAGGACGATAGGGCCATGGACGCCCCATTTCTATCACACAGGGAGTATGTGCCGGGTTACCGCAGGCGCGGAATGGAGGTAGGCGTCGATGAGGCCCTCCAGGGTCGGCCCTGGTGGACGCTGTCGGCTCGTATCAAGACTTCCTCGGCCGGACAGCCGCCCAGTCACGGCATCACCGCGCGGCCCGCCGCATCGGTCGCCGAATAAGCGGGTGCGAAGCGGCCCGTGCTGGCTACTTGCCCCGTCCACCCGCACAATAAGGGCTTCCGCCTCAGGGCTGTCAGTCTCTGCTGACTGAACCGTGTGCCCCGCCCCCTGGAGCCCAGCACCCTGTGCGAGAGGAGACCAGCGTGCTGAACCGGTTGACCCGGGCCGTCAAGACGGCCGTCCGTCGACGCGTCCACGAATGTGGCCGGACCATCACGCACATGCTGCGGCCCGTCCGCACTGGGGCAGCGCTGGTGTGCGCGGTCAGCATCGACGCCGTCCGGCCCCGCTCGGCGCTTGTCGCCGAGAACGCGCTCCTCCGCCAGCAGATCCTCGTACTCCGACGCGCGGCGCCATCGCGCCCACGCCTCCACGCTGAGGACCGGCTTATCCTGGTGTTCCTGGCCCGGCTGCACACCGCGTGGCGCGATGCCCTCCATGTGGTCAAGCCCGACACCCTCCTCCGCTGGCATCGCGACCTGTTCACCCTCCTCTGGCACCATAAGTCCAGGCGGAGGGGGGCACGGGGGCGGTTGCGCGTGGAGCTCATCGACCTGATCCAGGCCATGGCCACTGCCAACGGGCTGTGGGGCGCCGAACGGATCCGCGGCGAACTGCTCAAGCTCGGCATCCGCGTGAGCAAGCGGACGGTCCAACAGTACATGCGGTCCGTCCGTCCTCGCGGGCAGCACGGCCAGACCTGGGGGACCTTCCTCCGGAACCACACGCACGACATCTGGGCCTGCGATGTCCTGCAGCTCTACGACGCCTGGTTCCGCCCGATCTACGCGTTCTTTATCGTCGCCCACGGGACCCGCGAGGTCGTCCACGTCAACGTCACCCGCTCCCCTACCGATGCGTGGGTCGCTCAGCAGCTCCGAGAGGCTACGCCGTACGACAGCGCACCGCGGTTCTTGATCCGGGACAACGATGGCAAGTTCGGGCGCGACTTCGCCGCGGCCGCCACAAGCGCGGATATTGACGTGGTCCCGATCCCACCCAGGTCGCCCAACCTGAACGCGATCTGCGAGCGCTTCCTCGGCGGCCTCCGCCGCGAGTGCCTGGATCATGTCCTGCTCCTTGGGGAGGACCACCTACGCCGCGTGCTCGCCGAATGGGTGGGACACTTCAACGGGGGGCGACCGCACCAGGGGATCGGGCAGCGGATCCCGAACCAGCGGCAGCGGCCTGGCCGCGTAGAGCCCTGCAGGCGCATCGTGGCCTTCCCGGTGTTGGGCGGGCTCCACCACGACTACCGAAGGGCGGCGTAGGCAGGCCGCATCCGTCGCGGATGAACGAAGTAGCCAGGACGGGTGTGAGCGGGCAATATATCACTGACACAGGACGGGGGCGACAGCGGTGGAGATGACGGCGCCTGTGGACGGGAGGATGCGGAGCGAGGCCACAGTGGCGGGGGAGCCGGCGCTCGAGATCGCGATCCTTGCGGACCTGTCCAAGTTGCCGACGACGTCCCCGTGGCTCTCAGATTGGCTCTCAGCGGCATGGTGCCACGGCAATTTGTGTGACAGATGTGTCTGTTTTGCTAGCAAAAAATGGAGCCGGCGAGTGGGCTCGAACCACCGACCTGCTGATTACGAATCAGCTGCTCTACCAACTGAGCTACGCCGGCAAGGTGGGAAAAAAGCGGTCGTTCGGATGCGCCACGTTCCAGCATCGTGAACGGTCCGAACGACCGGGCGGTCTACCTCCTCGCCACATTGACCTCGGCGAGCTTCGCCAGCATGTCCTCGGCGGACGTTTCGGGGCGCACCATCTTGTCGATGGCGGCGATCCGTCCGGTCGTGTCGATGTAGAAGGTCCACCGGCTGGCGGTGCCGCGCGCGTTCAGCACGCCGTACTGCGTGGCCACGGCCTTGGTCGGATCGCTGAGCATCGGGAAGTCAGCTTCCTGCTTCTCGACGACCATTGCGTCCGCACCTTCACCAAGCGTGACCGAGGTGGCATTCGCGAACCTGATGTTGTCCTCGAGTGGGTCGACGCTTGCCATGAAATACGCCACCTCAAACTGCCTGATCCTGTCGCCGTTCTCCGCCAGCGACTTGCACTCGATCGTGCAGCCTCTCGTGAACGCTCTCGGGAACCAGGCCACGACAACGGCCTGCTCGCCCCGGTACTCCGACAGCACGTGCGTGTTGCCGTCGGTGCCCTCCAGCGAAAACTCCGGCGCCATGTCGCCGACCTTCAGTTCGGCCGCACCCTGCGCCATCACGCTCGCCGCCAGTGTCATTACGAGTCCGATCGTCATCAATACACGCATCAACGAACCTCCTGCGCTTCGAGTATCCGGGGCCGAAAAGCCTGAGTATAGCCCCTACCCGGCTACCTGACTACCCTGGTGTCCGGGCCGAGGAGCTCCCCGTGCAGGCGCTCGCGTTCCCGGTCGATCTGATCGGATGTGGCGCCAAGCCGGCGCAATACCGCCTCGGTCATCGCCAGCGCCACCTCCCCCTCGCCGGAAAAGACGTGCTTGGCGCCAGCACGGCGGAGCGCCGGTACGTCGCGCAGGTACCCGCCTCGCGCGAAAATGTGCTGCTCGGGATTCAGCTCGCGCGCGGCGCGGATGGTTTCGGGCGCGCCGCTGTCGGCTCCGCTGATGATCAGCGTCGCCGCATGGCGGACGCCGGCGGCAACGAGCGTGTCGGGATCTCGCGCGTCGCCGTATACCGCGGACACGCCCTCCTGTCTCATCGCGCGGACGGTGTCCATGTTGAGCTCGATGACCGTGGGCTGAATACCATTTTCGCGCAGCAGGCGGACGACCGTCCGGCCTGTCGGACCGTAGCCGACCACGATAGCCCGGTCCTGGGGTTGGATCGACGAGGCGGCGCCGCGATCGCCCGGGGCGTCTGCGCCAGCGTCTCGAAACAGCCGCCACCGCCCGAGCCACCCTTCGCAGGGGCGGATCGCCTTGGCGGCAACTGGGTTGATCACGATGGAGCCGATCGACACCGCCACCACGACGTGTAGCCCGATCTCCGGCATCACGCCGAGGTCGCGTGCCAGCGCCGCCAGGATGAACGAGAACTCCCCGATCTGCGCCAGCGCGGCCGGTACCGTCAGGACCGTATGCACCGGGTACCGCATCAGCGCCACCACTACGGCGACGACGAACGGCTTGGCGACGACCACGATCCCGAACGCGGCCAGCGCGAGCCAGGGCGCCGAGAGGAGCTCCAGCGGGTCGAGGAGCATCCCGATCGACACGAAGAACAACACGGCAAAGGCGTCGCGCATCGGCAGCGCGTCGGTACCGGCGCGCAAGCTGTAGTCCGATCGGCCAACCGCCATCCCGGCGATGAAGGCACCAAGCGCCATCGACACGCCGAAGATCACCGAGGATCCAACGGCAATGCCAAGCGCGAGCACCAGCACCGTCAGCGTGAAGAGTTCCCGCGAGCGGGTCGCCGCCACCAGGTCGAGCAGCTTCGGAATCGCCCGCATGCCGGCCACGACGGTAAACGCGACGAGCAGGCCGACCTTGGCCAGCGTCAGCGCCACGTTGCCGAGCACGCCCGTCACGGTCACGGTTGTCCCCACCAGCGTCGGCAGCAGCACGAGCATGACGACGGTGAGGAGGTCTTCGACGACAAGCCACCCGACGGCAATGTGGCCGCTGGAGGCGTGCAGTTCGTTCGTGTCGGAGAGCACGCGTACCAGCACGACGGTGCTCGCGACCGATAGGGTGAGCCCGAAGACCAGCGACGAGGTCCAGCCCCAGCCGAAGACCCACGCCGCCGCGGCGCCGAGCAGCGTCGCAACCGAGATGCCCGCCGCCGCACCGGGGATGGCCACGCGCCTCACGGCGAGCAGCTCCTCGGCGTGGAACTGCAGGCCGACGCCAAACATCAGCAGGATCACGCCGACCTCGGCCAACTGCTCCGCGATCTCGGGGTTCGCGACGAAGCCGGGCGTATTCGGCCCGATCACGACGCCGGCGAGCAGGTAGCCGACGATCGGCGGCAAGCCGAGCCGATGCGCGAGGTAGCCGAAGACGAGCGCCGCACCGAGACCGCCGGCGAGCGTCAGGATGAGTCCGATGTCTTGCATCCGACGCCATCGTACCCTCGGCGGCCTCAACTCCCAATGTCCCGACGCCGCGACTCCCGTGCGTCGGCGTCAGCGGTGGGCTCGGCGGTTGGGTCGGCGGTTGGCCAGCCCCGCTGACCGAAGTATCCGCGCATCGTTTCGCTTGAAGCGCCGGGACACAGGGGAGTAACATTGCCCGCTTACGGTTTACAGGAAACAGGAAGCAGAGTGCCTGACGTGAGATCTCCAGCCCGGCGCCCGCTCGTTGTCCGCGGCGCCCGCACGCACAACTTGAAAAACGTCGATGTCATCCTGCCGTCCGGCAAGCTGGTGATCATCACGGGCGTGAGCGGGTCAGGGAAGTCGTCGCTCGCCTTCGACACCATCTACGCCGAAGGGCAGCGGCGCTACGTCGAGTCGCTCTCGGCGTACGCGCGGCAGTTTCTCGAGCGGATGGAGAAGCCGGACGTGGACCGGATCGAGGGTATCTGCCCCGCGATTGCCATCCGACAGAAGAACAGTATCCGCAATCCACGCTCCACCGTCGGAACGATGACCGAGGTCCACGATTACATGCGGCTCTTGTACGCGCGGGTGGGCCGCACGCATTGCCGGCGATGCGGGCAAGAGGTCACGCGTGAGACGGCAGACCTGGTGGCGACGAGGCTGGCGGACTTGCCGGCCGGCACCCGCGTGCTGATCGGCTTCGAGATCCCGGTTGTCGGGTTGTCTGTGGCGCCTGCGGTGGACTCGGATGGGGGCGAGGACGCGGTGGAGAGCGACGGTCCGGCGAAAGGCGGTCGCGACGAGAAAGGAACAGGATCGGAGGGCGAGACAGGCGCCGATCCGATTGTCGAAACGCTGAACGCGCTTCGGCGCCGTGGCTTCGGGCGCCTGCTCGTCGACGGCCGCGCGTCCACGCTCGAGGAGATCGACCCCGCGTCGCTGCGCGGCCGCGCAGCGCTCGAAGTCGTGGTCGATCGGGTGCGGATCGAAGGCGACGCACGAAGCCGCTTGACGGGCTCCGTAGAGACGTCGTACCAGGAAGGCGGTGGCGCGGCGTTTGCGGTGGTGCTTCCGAACCCAGAACCCTCGGACACGAACCCAGCGCCTGGAGCCCAGAACGCAGAGCGGCTCGCGTTCTCCGAACGCTTCGAGTGCCGCACGTGCGGCCTCGCGTATGAGGCGCCGCAGCCCAGGCTCTTCTCGTTCAACAATCCGTTCGGCGCGTGCCCGACCTGCCACGGCTTTGGTAACGTCATCGAGTTGGACATGGCTCTGGTCGTACCCGACCCGTCCAAGTCGATCGACAAGGGCGCCATCGAGCCATGGAGCAAGCCGCACTACCGCTCGCACCTTGCCGAACTGAAACGGGCGGCGCGCCGGGCCGCAGTGCGGCTCGATGTGCCGTGGGACGATCTGACGCCGGACGAGCGGCGGTTCGTGGTCGACGGCGGCGAGGGCTACGACGGGATCCGCGGCTTCTTTCGCTGGCTTGAGCGCAAGAAGTACAAGGTGCACGTCCGCGTCTTCCTCAGCCGCTACCGTGGATACCTTCCATGCCCCGAGTGTGGCGGCGCGCGGCTGCGGCGCGAGGCACGAGACGTCAGTGTTGCCGGACAGACGATCGACGTGGTGTCGGCGTTGACCGTGCGCGAGGCGCATCAGTTCTTCGGCGATTTGCACCTCAGCAAAAAAGAGTCGACAGTCGCCGACAAGATCCTGCGCGAGATTCGCCGCCGGTTATCGTTCCTGAGCGACGTTGGGCTCGACTACCTGACGCTCGACCGGCTGTCATCGACGCTGTCGGGCGGCGAGTCGCAGCGGATCAACCTGGCGACGTCGCTTGGGTCGGCGCTGGTCGGGACGCTGTACGTGCTCGATGAGCCGTCCATTGGACTCCACTCGCGCGACAATCAGCGGCTCATCGACATTCTCCGGAAGCTTCGCGACCAGGGCAACACGGTCCTCGTCGTCGAGCACGACGAAGACATGATCCGAGTCGCGGATCATGTCGTGGACATCGGGCTCGGTGCGGGCGAGCAGGGTGGCAATGTGGTGTACTCCGGCGACTTGCCGGGCCTCCTGCAGGAACCCCGGTCGCTGACGGCGAAGTACCTGCGCAACGAGCTGGTGATTCCGGTGCCGGCGGTGCGCCGCAAGGGCGTGGGGCAGAAGATTCGGTTGTTTGGGGCCACCGAGCACAACCTCGGCGACGTCGACGTCGAAATCCCGCTCAATACCTTCACCTGTGTGACCGGGGTGAGCGGCTCCGGCAAGTCGACGCTGGTCCACGACGTCCTGTACGCCGCGATCAAGCGCGCCAAGAACGACTGGGACCGCCGCGTGGGCGTATTCCGCGGGCTCGAAGGCACCGAGTACGTCACCGGCGCCGTGCTCGTGGACCAGGCCCCGATCGGGCGCACCCCGCGCTCCAATCCGGTGACGTACCTCAAGGCCTTCGATCCGATTCGGGAGTTGTTCGCGTCAACGAAGGACGCACGGGCCCGGGGGCTCGTCGCCAGCCACTTCTCCTTCAACGTCCCGGGCGGACGCTGCGAGGCCTGCCAGGGTGCGGGCGTCGTGCGCGTCGAGATGCAGTTCCTGGCGGACGTCTTCGTGCCGTGCGACCAGTGTGACGGCATGCGCTTCAAGCCGCAGGTGCTCGACGTGCGGTACCGGGGCAAGAACGTGCACCAGGTGCTCGACATGACGGTGCGCGAGGCGCTCGCCTTTTTCGGCACGTCGCCGAAGGTGCTCCGCAGGCTGCAGGTACTCGACGAGGTCGGGCTGGCATATCTGCGGCTCGGCCAGCCGGCCACGACGTTGTCGGGTGGCGAGGCGCAGCGGATCAAGATCGGTGCGCACCTGGCGTCGTTCGGCGGCGAGCGGATTCTCTACGTCCTCGACGAGCCGACGACCGGCCTGCACTTCGATGACATCGCGAAGCTGCTGGCGGCGTTCAGGAAGCTGGTCGAGGCGGGGCACACGCTGCTCGTCATCGAGCACAACCTCGACGTGATCAAGACGGCGGACTATATCATCGACCTGGGACCGGAGGGGGGCGCCGCCGGCGGGCGGGTCGTGGCGACCGGCACACCGGAACGGGTCGCCGAGTCCGATGAGTCGCATACGGGGCGCGCGCTGCGACCGGTGCTCGCGTCCGGCCGTGCGCACGCCTACGCGGCGCGTTGAGCCGGCCGGAGGCTGCACCGGCGGATCACGTGAGTCGACCTGACGCGCTTCGCCCGCCTCGCGAAGCATGGAGTTCAAGTAGACTGCTCGCGGAGAGGACCCTATCCAGCGCCAGGTGGCTGATGTTCGATTACACCGTGTAGCGGATCGTGGGGGAGGTCAGTATGTCGAAACAGTCGGGTCGCAGCCGAGGAATTCAAGTATCGACTGCCGCAGTCGTCGTCGTCGCGTTCTTCTGGTCATTCGCACCGCCCCACGCTGTCGCCCAGGGCCGCGGTGCGGGCGCGCCCACCGGGCCGGTACCGCGACTGCCGGACGGCACGGTGGACCTGAACGGCGCGTGGACTGGCGGCGGCTCCATCCAGGATCTCGAGCGGCAGGCGACGAAACTCGATCCGCCGGAGATTCCGTTACTGCCCTGGGCGAAGGCGCTCATGGATTCGCGGAAGCCGGAAGGGGATCCCCATGCCTGGTGCCTGCCGATGGGCGTACCGCGCGCGGCGGGCGGATATCCGTGGCGGTTCGTGCAGAACTACACGCACACCGCGCCCACGCACATGTTCATCCTGCACGAAGCGAACATCCACAGCTATCGGCAGATTTTCATGGACGGCCGCGGGCACCCTGACTTTCTCGACCCGACCTGGTTCGGGCACTCGATCGGGTCGTGGGACGACGACACGCTCGTGATCGACACGGTGGGATTCAACGACAAGTTCTGGTTCGATCGCCGCGGCCATCCGCACACCGAGCAATTGCACACCATCGAGCGCTGGACACGTATCGATCTGGGACACCTCGTCAACGAGGTCACGATCGACGACCCGGGCGCGTACTCCAGGACATGGACCGCCACGTTCGCCGCCACCCTGCTGCCGGACGGGGAGATCATGGAGTACATCTGCCAGGAGGGGAACAATTTCGGCGTGGCCGGCGGCCACGCGAACCCCTTCGTCGGTCAGTAAGCGATCTGTATTCGCATACCGTCGACGACGCTATGTCGATTGTTCTCGACGCCGACGTGCACGATCGACGCCTCGTCCGGTGGGCGCAGCGTCGTCACTGCACTCCCTGCGTCCCACTGAACAGCGCGCGGCCGTCAGCTAAGGTGACCGATCGTGTGCTGACCATGTTCTGGCCGGAGATGGCGCCGAACCCTGTGACCGTCACCGTATCCCCCACGGCGAGCGTGCGCCTCCCCCAGCCGCTTCGTGTCAGCGAATTCGGGCTCGCCAGTTCGAAACTCCAGGAGGTCACCGTCTCGTTCTCGTCGACGGCATCCATGAAGAAGCGAGCATGCGGATTCGTCCATTCCACCTTCGTTACCGTGCCCTTCAGCGTCACAATATTCCCCTCGTCGTATTCCGAGGAAAACGCGTGATGGGCCCCCACGTGCGCCCCTGAGCAGAGGAGACCGAACCCAATCACCACGATGCCGAGCGTCACTCTCATGTACAACATACCTCCCAACTGTCTTCGCGCCTCTCGGCCGGTCCAGCTGTCGACGCTCGGATAGTAGGTGCCAACCTGACGAATTGTCAAAGCGTTCCGGCACGTTAGAGCGGCATGTCTTTTGGTCCCTCCCCGCGAGTGCCCCCGCCTCACACGCGCACTCGAGTGCGCGTGGGGGACCGTCGGCGCGCTGGTGACGCCGGGCTCAGACGGTTCAGGTGGCGCACTTGTGAGAAAATGGGATCGCCGGAGAGGAAATATGTCGAGCATGAGTCGCGCCGGGGTCGTTGGGTGTGTCGGTCTGCTGTTGGCGCTGGGAAACGGCGTCCCGGCGTTTGCGCAGGCGTCGTTCAACACGAGCTACCAGACCACCGATTTCAGCGGCGAATGGACGGAGATTCGCCACGAGATCGGTACCACGGCAGATCTGTACGACTACTCCGGACTGCCCTTCAATGCGGCAGGTCGCATGCGCGCCGACACGGGTGACATCTCGGACTGGTCGATCCCGGAATTCGTGTGCCGGCCACATCCCGGCATCTACAACTGGTATTACGGCGGTGGCCTCCGCATCACCAAGGAGAACGATCCCATCTCGCGCGAGCTCACGGCCTATCACGTGCAGTTCTTCCGGGCGCCCGACCGCCCGATCTACATGGACGGCCGGCCGCACCCGCCCGAATGGGCCCCCCACACGTGGGCGGGATTCTCCACGGCCACGATCGACGGGAACACACTGGTGATCACGACCACGCATCTGAAAGAGAGTTACATCCGGGCCAATACCGCGATGTTCAGCGAGAAGGCCACCGCCACGGAATACCTCGTGCTCGACGGCGACATCATGACGGTCACCACGCTCCTCGACGATCCGGTGTACATGGAGGAGCCGCACATTCAATCGCTCAGCTATCGGCGCAACGTGCATCAGGAATTGCCGCTCTTCCCCTGTACGATTGGCGTGGAGAACGTCGCCGAGGGATTTCCCCACTTCCTGCCGGGCCAGAACCCCTACATCGCCGACACCGCGAAAAAGCTGGGACTGCCGCTCGACGCGATCAAGGGCGGCGCCGAGACGCTGTATCCGGAGTACCGCGAAAAGCTGCGGAACCTGCCCAGGCCGTCGTCCAATTGAAGTAGTCCAATTGACACGGAGATGGGAGTCATCAATGAAGCGACGCATGCGTAGAGGCTCGACGGTCCGGCGGCTGGCTGCGATCCTGACCGCGGCTGGAGCGCTCGCGCTGCCGCACGTCGCCTACGCGCAGCAGGCGGGAGCCGAACTCCATGTCATGCCCGTGCGGGGAAATGTCTTCATGATCGTGGGCGGCGGCAGCAACGTGACCGTCTCGGCCGGCGTGGACGGCCTCTTCGTGGTGGATGCAGGCTCGGCCGCGATGGCCGATCCGCTCCTCGAAAAGGTGCTCGAAGTGGGCCGCGCGGTGGCCGGCGCGCCCGCCCGCCTGACGACGTGCGTGGGGCCCTCTTGCTACGAGGCAGGTACCCAGGGGGCGTTAGACGCGTTCGGTTGGAGGGGGCCCGCCTACAACGCGATCATCGCCTCACCGCGGCCCCTCAAGCCGATCCGCTGGATCATCCAGACGACCGGCGACCCCGAGCACAACGGCGCCACGGCGATCATGGCCGCCTCGGGCACCACGTACAACGGTGGCGAAGCGGGCCGGCTGGTTGGCGAGCGCTCGCCCGCGACGGTCATTGGTCATGAGAACGTGTTGAAACGCATGACCCTGTCGAAGTTTCCCGAAGGGGCATGGCCGTCGCAGACGTACTACATCCCGACGTTCAAGATGAGTCAGTACATCAACGGTGAAGGCATTCAGCTGTATCATGCGCCCGCGGCCAATACGGAGGCGGACACCTTCGTCTATTTCCGTTTCTCCGACGTGATCAGTGCGGGTGATCTGTTCACTCCAGGCCGCTATCCGATGATCGACGTCGCCCAGGGCGGCACGGTGCAAGGCGTGCTCGACGGGCTGAACCAGATCATCGCCATTGCGTTCCCGGAATACCGGCACCAGGGCGGCACGATGATCATTTCCGGCCATGGACGGCTCGGCGATTCGGCCGATGTCGCCATTTACCGGAACATGGTGGAAGTGGTCCGCGATCGCGTCCGGGACCTGAAGCAGCAGGGGCTGTCGCTGGCGCAGGTGCGGGCCGCCCGCCCCACGCTGGATTTCGACGGTATCTACGGCGCGCCGGACACGTTCATCGACGCGGTGTACGAGACCCTTGAGTGATGAGACACTGGCTAATGAGGAGGACCCTTCATGACACGCAGATCGGCGCTTTTCGTCCTGGCCGGTGCGTTCCTGCTCGGCGTGACGGCCGATGCGCATCATTCTCAGTCGGCCCAGTACGATACCAGCAAGCAGGTCACGATCGAAGGCAAGCTGGTCCAGTTCCAGTTCCGCAACCCGCATACGTTCGTGCACGTGGAAGCGCCGGACGAGACCGGTGAGGTCTACCGGTGGTCCATTGAGTGGGGCGGTGCCGGCCAGTTGAGCTTTCAGGGTGTGAACCGAACCACGCTGAAGTACGGTGACGTCGTGACCATCATCGCGAATCCGTCCCGGACGCCCAATGACCACAAGCTGCATATGGTCGTCATCAGGCGTGCCTCCGACGGATTCGGCTGGGGCACCAAGCCGGGCGAGGTCGTCGACTAGGCGTGGTCGTTGTGAGCGACGCGCCAGTTACTGGAGACGGCATGTGCGGCCGGTCCGGGTGGACCCGCCGGGCGACGCGGCTGATCGTGATTGCGGTGCTCGTGCTCGTGGCACCCGCCCGTATCGGCGCGCAGCGGGGCGGGGGCGCACCGGCGGCCCCGCCGCCGCCCAGGGCCGAGGCCGCGATCGATCTGACAGGCACCTGGGTGTCGGTGATCAGCGAAGACTGGACGCTGCGGATGGTCACGCCGCGCAAAGGGGACTATACGCGCGTGCCCTTGACGCCGGCGGGCCGCACGCTGGCCGACGCCTGGGACCCGGCCGCCGACGAGGCGGCCGGCGAGTCGTGCAAGGCGTACGGCGCCCCAGGGATCACACGGCTGCCGGGCCGGCTTCGCATCAGCTGGCAGGACGACACGACGATGCGGATGGAGCTGGAGGCTGGAAGCCAGACGCGCCTCTTTCACTTTGATACCGTGGCCGCGCCGTCAGCACCGTCCCGGCAGGGTCGCACCGTCGCCGAGTGGCAGTACACCCGGGTACCACCACGAGGCGGTGAGCTCAAGGTAGTGACCGATCGGCTGCAGCCGGGATACCTGCGGAAAAACGGCGTGCCCTACAGCGCGGACACGACGATGACGGAGTACTACCACCGGATGACCGCGCCCAACGGCGACGTCTGGATCACCATCGTCACCGAAGTCCGCGATCCGGAGAACCTGCGGGAGCCGTTCGTGCAGAGCACGCACTTCAAGAAGCTCGCGGACGGTGCCGCGTTCACCCCCGAGCCCTGCTCGGCGCGGTGAGGGCTCCTTCGTAGGGCTTGACGCCGCCTGCCTTTCCCGTTGTCCACGTGCCGCAGCGAGGTCACGCCGTCCAGACCGTTCGCCACGTCCAGCCCACGCGCGTTCTGCCGCGGTCGTTTTATGACCGGCCCACGCTCGCCGTCGCCGGAGAACTGCTCGGCAAGGTCCTCGTGCATCGCACCCCTGGTGGCGTGACCGCCGGGATGATCGTGGAGGTCGAGGCCTACGTCGGCGAAGGCGATCCCGCCTGCCATGCGGCGCCCGGGCCGACGGCACGGAACGCTCCCCTCTATGGGCCGCCCGGTCTGGCCTACGTGTATTTGAATTACGGCATCCACTACCTGGTCAACGCGGTCACCGAGGCCGAAGGACATCCGGCCGCCGTGCTGATTCGCGCGCTGCAGCCGGTGGAGGGGATCGCCCTGATGAGGACACGGCGCGCGCCTGCCGGCGGTGCGGTCGCCGAGGTCGATCTGTGCCGGGGCCCAGGCTGCTTGACGTGCGCGCTTGGTGTCACGCTCACCGACAACCGACGCGATCTCACGTCGAGCCGATTGGTGATCGAAGAGCGTGGATTCGGAGCTGGTGACGTGTCGTGGGGACCGCGCATCGGGATCCGCGTCGGGACGGCACGGCCGTGGCGCGGCTGGATCGCCGATCACCCCGCGGTGTCAGGCCCGCGCAGAGTGCTACGATAGGTTGTCCTCTACATGGGAAAGACGCTGCTCCAGAAAGTGTGGGATCACCACGCGGTTCGCACACTGTCGACAGGGCAGACGCAGTTGTTCGTCGGGCTGCATCTGGTTCACGAAGTCACCACGCCACAGGCGTTTGACGGGCTGCGCGCACGCGGGTGGAGCGTGGCGCGACCCGACCGCACGTTCGCGACGGTCGACCACATCATCCCCACGCGTGAGCGGACGCGTCCGTTTCTCGACGTGCTTGCCGAGGACATGATCGCGTCCCTCGAACGGAACTGCCGCGACTTCGGCATCCGTCTGGCCGGCCTCGACGACGACCGCCAGGGCATCGTGCACGTGATTGGACCTGAGCTCGGCCTGACGCAACCAGGGATGACAATCGCCTGTGGCGACAGCCACACGTCCACGCACGGCGCGTTCGGCGCGGTGGCGTTCGGCATCGGTACTTCGCAGGTACGCGACGTCCTCGCGTCGCAATGCCTGGCGATGGAACCGGTCAAGGTGCGTCGCATCCAGGTGAACGGCGCTTTGCCGGCGGGTGTGTACGCGAAGGACGTGATCCTGACGATCATCCGGCGGCTGGGGGTCAGCGGCGGCGTCGGCTACGCCTACGAATATGCCGGCGACGCCATCGAGCGCATGTCGATGGACGAGCGAATGACGATCTGCAACATGTCCATCGAGGGAGGCGCGCGCGTCGGCTACGTGAACCCGGATCGCACCACCTTCGAGTACCTCGAAGGACGTCCGTTCGCGCCCTCCGGTGAGGCCTTCGAGCGGGCGCGGGCCTGGTGGGCGTCGATGGCCTCCGACCTTGACGCGCGGTACGACGACGACGTCGAGATCGACGCCTCCGCGCTCACGCCCATGGTGACCTGGGGTGTAAATCCCGGCCAATCGATAGGCGTCGACGAGCGAATCCCGGGGCCCGGGCCGGCCGGGACCGCCGGGAGCAGGACCGAAGCGCCCGACTACCGTCACCTTCCGGACCCCGCGTTTCCCAGACGGAAGGGCGAGCGGGCATCGATTGCCGACGCCCTCGATTTCATGGGCCTCGAGGGGGGCCAGGCCATCGCCGGGTTGCGCGTGGATGTGGCCTTCATCGGGTCGTGCACCAACTCGCGGCTGTCGGACCTCCGTGAGGCGGCGCGCATCGTGCGCGGTCGTCGCGTGGCACCGCACGTCGCGGCGCTGGTCGTGCCTGGATCGGCCTCAGTCAAGCGCGTCGCCGAACAGGAAGGGCTGGATGAGATCTTCCGCGAGGCCGGGTTCGAGTGGCGAGCCGCGGGCTGCTCGATGTGCCTCGGAATGAACCCGGACAAGCTCGAAGGCGCGCAGGTGTGCGCCTCTTCGTCGAACAGGAATTTCAAGGGTCGGCAGGGAAGTCCCACCGGGCGGACGTTGCTCATGAGCCCGGCCATGGTGGCGGCGGCCGCCCTGGCGGGCGAAGTGACCGACGTGCGGGAGTTGGCGTGACGGAACCGCAGCGCGTCGTGCGAGTCGAGGGGACGGCGCTGCCGATGCGCGGCGACGATATCGATACCGATCGCATCATGCCGGCGCGGTTTCTCCGCTCGGTGACGTTCGATGGGCTCGAGCAGCACCTGTTCGAGGACGAGCGCACTGGGTCCGCGGCGGGCGACCGGGCGCAGACTGCTCGGCATCCGTTCGATGACCCGCGCTACAGGGGCGCGTCGGTCGTGCTCGTCAATCACAACTTTGGCTGTGGATCGTCGCGCGAGCATGCGCCACAAGCGCTGTTTCGGGCGGGGATTCGTGCCCTGGTCGGCGAATCGTTCTCGGAGATCTTTTTCGGCAACGCCTTGATCATCGGGTTGCCCTGCGTGACCGCGGCGCCGGAGGACGTACAGACGCTCATGGAGCGAGTCGAGGAACACCCCGACGCGACGTTACGGATCGATCTGAAGGGGGGGACATGCGAGCTCGACAGCTTCCGCTGCGCGGTCGCCCTGCCGCCTCACGCGCGGGAGGCGCTGGTCACCGGCGCATGGGATACGACCAGCCTGCTTCTCGAGCGCTACGAAGAGGTGGATGCGGTCGCGGCGACGCTTCCCTACGTCGGTGGCTGGTCGGGCTGACGCGCGGCCGCTTTTCTGTGACCTTCCACAATGCTGAGGAACGCCGCGGAGGCATGCGAGCGTTCCGTGGCCTTGCGATAGACGAGCCGCACCTGCCGGCGTAGCCGGATTTCAGGCATCGCCAGCGCCACGAGCTCCCCGCGGGCGATCTCCGACTGGGCGCAGCGCCGGGGCAGTAGCGCCACTCCCATCTGCATCCCGACGGCGCGCTTGATCCCTTCCAGGCTAGGCAGCGACACGAGGATATTGGCTGGAATGTGATGCTGCTCGAACAGGCGCAGGACATGTTCGCGCACGTGCGACGGATCGTTGTGCGCAATCACAGTTTGCCGCGCGCACTCGGATAGCGTCACCTCCTGCGTCTGTGCGAGCGGATGCGCCGGGTGTACGAGCATCACGAGCTCGTCCTGGCCCAGCACGATCGAGCTCAGGCGCGGTTCGGCGGGCTGGAATGTCAGCACGCCGAAGTCGAGGCTGCCCTGCGCCACCTCGGCGCCGATCTGGCGGGCTCGGACGCGGCGCACGTCGACGTGCACGAGCGGATGCGCTTCTCGAAACCGCTGGATGAGCGGCAGCGCGGCGTGAACGGAGGCCTCGTTCGCGCCCACCAGCACCCGGCCGCGCCGCAGGTCTCGGAGATCCTTGACGGCGGTTTCGGCCTCTTCGGAGAGGCGGAGCAGCCGCTCGGCATAGTCGCGCACCAGCCGGCCGGCGTCGGTCAGCGTGGCGTCCTTCGTGGCCCGGTCGAACAGCCGCTCGCCGATGCCCTCCTCGAGTCGCCGGACAGCCTGGCTGACGGCCGGCTGCGTCCGGTGCAGTTTCATGGCCGCCCGGGAAAAGCTCCGTTCGGCCGCCACGGTCAGAAAGACGCGCAGCTCGCTCAGTTCCATGGCTCAGCTCCGTATTCCCGCGCTCATCGGCCACGCAGATGCGCTGGCAATCCAAAACAAACAACGTTTTTGGCCGCTTTGCGCCTGTATCTCGGTCGTCGCTCTCGGCGCCTATTATAAGCGTATCTGATTAAAACAGAATAATTATCATTTTGACATTATCATGTCCCGTCGCGTCTACTGGTCAGGGGGGAGGCTCTCATGGAGCAGCAACGGGTACTGATTTTTGACACCACGCTGCGCGACGGTGAGCAGGCGCCCGGGTTCTCGCTGCGCTTGGCGGAGAAGGTCCAGCTTGCCCGTCAGATCGACGCCCTGGGTGTCGATATCATCGAGGCGGGCTTCCCGATCGCTTCACCCGCTGACGCTGAGGCGGTCCGGCGCATTGCCACCGAAATCCGGCGTCCCATCATCGCGGGCCTGGCTCGCTGTCACCGCGCCGACCTCGAGCGGGCCGCCTGGTCGATCGCGCCCGCCGCGCGCGGCCGCATTCACACGTTCATTGCGACCTCCGACCTGCACCTTCAGGCGAAGTTGCGCCTGACCCGGGAACAGTGCCTGGAAATGGCGGTCGACTCCGTTCGGTACGCGCGGCAGCAGACCGACGACGTGCAGTTCTCGGCGGAAGACGCCACACGAAGCGACCTGGATTTCCTCTGCCGTGTCGTCGAGGGGGTGATCGATGCGGGCGCGACCACCATCAACCTGCCGGATACAGTCGGTTTCAGCACGCCCGACGAGATTAGCGACTTTTTCTCGACTATCCGCGAGCGGGTGCCGAACGCCGACAAGGCGGTGTTCAGCGCACATTGCCATGACGACCTCGGCCTTGCCGTCGCGAACACCCTTGCGGCGGTGCAGAGTGGCGTCCGGCAGGTGGAGTGCACGGTGAATGGCATCGGCGAGCGCGCCGGCAACGCGGCGCTCGAGGAGATCGTGATGGCGTTCAAGGTGCGGCGCGATCGGATGCCGTACACCGTCGACGTCGTCCACAAGGAGATCTACGCGTCCAGCGAGATGCTCACGCGGTTGACGGGACAAGGCGTGCAGCCCAACAAGGCCATCGTCGGTCGCAATGCCTTTGCGCATGAAGCGGGCATCCACCAGGATGGGATGCTGAAGGATCGCCGAACCTACGAGATCATGCGGGCGGAAGACGTGGGCGCACCATGGAACCCGCTCGTCCTCGGCAAGCACTCAGGTCGGCACGCGGTGCTGAAGCGCTGCAGCGACCTGGGACTGGAGGTGGACGCCTCAGAGCTCCGCGAGATTTATCGCGCGCTGATGGCAGTTGCCGACGATCGCAAGATCATCACTGACGAGGATGTCGTGGCGGCCGTGAACGGCGTCCGCGCGACCCGTCCTGCGACCGCCGCTCCGGCCGACGCTCCGGCTAACCCGTACGCCACGCCACCGGTGGCACCGCCCGCACCGAGGGCTCGACTTTCTCGCTAACCCCACACACGCCACAGATCGCTTGAGTTGATCTGATCGCGGGTCCTGACCGCGGACAGCCCCATTCGTGCTCGGCGCCCAAACCACTTGTCACGTGCGTGGCGCCTGCGGCGCGAACGGGGCGGCCCCGTCCGCGGCCACCCGCTTCGTCTCGGTCGGTCCTTCAGTTCTTCAGCGGGCGATGGTGCCCCGCAGTTCTGTTAGGACGGCGATCTAATTCCGCAGACTTTGAGGAGGGCCAGTCGTCTCGGGGAGGCGTCCGGCAAACGGGTGTTTGCGGGGCGGGCGTCACAGGCTCCGGTGCAGCCGGCCCAGGACGGATAGATAAACACTACGCGGGTGCGTTCAACCGGTCGATGCAACATGCACTCGAAATGGGAGGTGTCATGGTGCGACGACGAAGGCCACGGCTGACGGCCGCCGAGAAGGCGGAGGTGTGGCGCCGCTGGCGGCGGGGCGAGACGTTGAAGGCCATCGGCCGTGCGCTGAGCCGCGCGGGGAAGGTGGTGCGGTATGAAGTCGTCCGGACGGGGGGCATCCCGCCGCCGGGGCGCCAGCGGGCGCGGCAGGCGCTGACGCTGACCGAGCGCGAGGCGATTTCCCGGGGCCTGGCCTGCGGCGCGTCCCTGCGGCAGATCAGTCGCGGGGTGGGCCGAGCCGCCTCGACGGTGAGTCGGGAAGTGCGGCGCCACGGCGGGCGGCGCCGGTATCGGGCCACGATAGCCGACGACCAGGCGTGGGCCCGCGGCCGGCGCCCCAAGCGGTGTCGGTTGGCGACGCACCCCGCCCTCCGGGATGTGGTGGCGGCGCAGCTTGCGCACAAGTGGTCGCCCCAGCAGATCGCCGGCTGGCTGCGCCGGGCGTATGCTGACGATCCGAGCATGTGCGTCTCGCACGAAACGATCTATCGCAGCCTGTTTGTGCAAAGTCGCGGGGTGCTCAAACGGGTGTTGCAGGCGCAGTTGCGGCGTCGGCGCACGGTGCGGCGCCCGCGGACGCGGGGGACCCAGACGGGGGGCTATATCGTGGGCGCCGTCTCGATTCGCGAGCGCCCGGCGACGGTGGAGGATCGCGCGGTCCCGGGTCACTGGGAAGGGGACCTGTTAGTGGGGGCGCGGCGGTCCTCGGTGGCGACGCTGGTCGAGCGGCGCTCGCGCTACGTGTGCCTCGTCCGGATCACCGGGCGCGAGACGCAGACGGTAGTGCAGGCGCTCACGCAGCAGGTCCAGCGGTTGCCCGAGGGCCTCATGGCCACGCTCACGTGGGATCGCGGCTTGGAACTTGCGGCCCATCACGCGTTCTCGATCGCGACAGGCGTGCAGGTCTATTTCTGTGATCCGTATAGTCCGTGGCAACGGGGGACCAACGAGAATACCAACGGCCTGCTGCGACAATACTTTCCGAAGGGGACACCCCTGTCGGGCTACACACAAGTCCAGCTTGATGCGATCGCGCGCGAGCTCAACACCCGACCGCGGAAGACGCTCGACTATCGGACCCCGGCAGAAGTACTTGCGGAAACCGTTGCATCGACCGGTTGAATCGGCACGACTACACAGGATTAATCCTGGCGTGCGGCGCCTGGTGCGGAGGCGAGTCGCTTAGTCCGTCGGCACCAGCCGCTTCAGCTCTTCGTGCCAGTTCTGGACGACGTCGAGACGTCTCCCATCGCCGCGCGGGTCGGTTTCGATCATGACGAACTGTTGCCCATCCGGGCTGACATCGTAGGCGTAGGTATCGTCCGCATTGTAGGTCGCCTCGAAGAGCACACGAGGCTCGGTGATGACCAGTTCGTCTCTGGTTTGGACGTCCGCCACCATCATCCTGTCGCCGTTTCGATAGAATAGCTCGCCGCTCTCGGCCGCCCACCGGAGCCCTCGTCCGCCGTCGACCGAGACCGCGATTTCGCGGCCCTCGGCAGGAAACGGTCGCACGTAGACTTGGCCGGACCCCGTCTGGTTGGAGGCATACGAGAGCCAGCGACCATCGGGGGATACCCGAGGGTCTCTCTCAGAGAATGGCGTCACGAGAAGTTCTCTTGCCGTGGGCGCCTCACCCGACACGTCCAGCAGCCAGAGGTCGTTGCCGGTGACGGGATGCTGCTCGGTGAACACGAGCAGTTGGGCGTCAGGCGACCAACTGCTCGTAAACTGATTGTGAGGCGTGACGAGCTCGTCGGTGAGCAGTGGTATGACGTCGCCGCCTTGTAAGGATTTCAAGTACGGGATACCGCTGGCTGCGCCCCGACCGTAGGAGCTAAGGGCTTGTCAGACAATTACTGACTTTTGTGTTCTCGGAGCAGCGGGATGGATCGTGTAGTTCCAGTCGCCGTGAAAGCGATGCCGCTCGAGGCGTACCGTCGCCAGCTGCGCATCGGTGACGGTGAGGCCACCCGGGTATGGGCCGCGGTCGAGTTCCGACCGAACGCGGAGTCCGGACCGACTGTGCGTCGAGCCAATGAGGCTCACGATCGTGGCCAAGTCGACGAGTGGGGTGCCGCGCCAATTCATCGCGATGTGCGAGAACACCCGATGCTCGATCTTGTTCCACTTGCTCGTACCCGGCGGAAAGTGACAGACCGTGATCATCAAGCCCGTCCGATTGGCCAGACGCGGCAGTTCCCACTTCCACAACCGGAGGCGCGCCCCGTTGCTCCCGCCTGCATCCGCCGTGATCAACAGCGACTGGGCTTGTCGATACGCCGGGCGACCCATGTGCTGCCACCAACGCTGGATCGACCGTACCGCGAAGCTCGCGGTGTCGTGATCGATCCCGACACGCACCCAGCCTTCGTTGCGATGCAGATCGTAGATGCCATACGGAATGGCCTTCCCGCCCGTGGTGGCGGTGGCCGGGATCACGAAGTCGTGGACCTGTACCCGCTGCGGCGTCTTCGCCGGGCGCCAGGTGCGGCCCGCGTTCTTGAACGCGCCGACCAGCTCCTTCTTCTTGGTGTCCACCGAAATCGTCGGCTGCTGTTGCCGTTGCGCGCGTCGCACGCGCCGGGCGATGTACCGAAACTGCGCGTCCCGATCGACATGCTGGCGGCCCTCACGAGTCTTGGCGTTGCCCTGCAGGCTGTAGCCCAGTCCGTGCAACAACTCGGCGACCACCGTGTGGCTGACGCGGTGGCCCAGACCGTCGAGCGCCACCGCCAACGTCCGTGCGCTCTGGCACGTCCACCGCAGCGGCGAGTCGGGATCGCCGGGGGCGGTCGGCTCAACCAACGCATCCAAATCGCGCAGCAGCGTCGCGTCGAGATCGATCGCGCGCTTGCGGCCGCCGCCCGCCCTTCGCGTCCGGCCGCCCGCGAGCGGCTCGTCCGCCGTCAATTCACGCAAACCGCGCTGGATGGTCGATGTCGCGATACCCGTGGCTCGGGCGACCAGTCCCGCGCCCCACGATTTCTTTGGACAGCCTTCTGCGAGAAGGAGAATGAGTTATGTCCAAGGGAAAACAGCACGAGGCTGAGGCCTCGGAGGGAGCCCGGAGGGCGACCGCAGAGGCCTCAGCCTCGTGGGCGCTCGTCGGCACGGGGCGGTGGTCCGCGCGACGAAAAGTCTCCGTGGTCATCGAGGTCCTCAAGGGGGAATCACTCGAGAGCCTCAGTCGTCGCCATGGCGTGACGGCGGCGAAGCTCTCGCAGTGGCGTGACGACTTCGTGGCCGGCGGTGAGGCCCGCCTCAAGCATCGCGAGGTCGCCGTCGAGGGCGCGGACACGCGGCGGCTCAAGCGCGTCGTGGCGGATCTCGCCACCGACAAGGCGTTGCTGGCCGAGAAGATTCGACACCTGGAGGCCGGCCGCCCTTTGGGCTGGTGGAGGTCGAAGCGATGCGTCACGAGACTTCGCCCTCCACCCACCGGCCGTACGGCATCGCCCGCGTCACGCGCGTGTGGCAGGTGCCGCGCTCGACGGTCTACGCGCAACGGACCCGGCGCGCCCGGCCGACGCCGGTGGCCAAGCGCGGATCCAAGCCGCCCCAGTCGGATGCGGAGCTGACGGCCGCGGTCCGGGCCGTGATCGCCGCGAGTCCGTTCCACGGCGAAGGGCACCGCAAGATCTGGGCGCGCTTGCGGGTGCAGGGGCTGCGCACGTCGAAACGTCGGACGTTGGTCGTGATGCGCGCTGCCGACTTGCTCGGCCCCGCGCGGCTGCCCACGCCGGTCGCCGCCCGTCCCCACGACGGCACCATCGTCACCGCCAGTCCCAACGTGATGTGGGGCACCGATGCGACGGCCACCGTGACGCTGGCGGACGGCCACGTCACGATCGTCGGGGCGATCGATCACTGCACGGCCGAATGTGTGGGACTACACGCGGCGAAGTCCGGCACGCGCTTCGAGGCGTTGGAGCCGGTGCGCCAGGGCGTCCGAGATCACTTCGGGACGATGGCCGCCGGCGTGGCGAGCGGGCTCACGATGCGCCACGACCACGGCAGTCAGTACATGAGCAACGACTTTCACGCCGAGCTCCGGTTCCTCGGCATCGTGTCATCACCGGCCTTCGTCCGCCAGCCCGAGGGGAACGGCTGCATCGAACGGTTCTTCCGCACCCTCAAGGAACAGCTGCTGTGGGTGCGCCACTTTACGGATGTCGAGGACTTGCAGCAGGCGCTGCGCACCTTCAAGGAGACCTATAACCAGCAGTGGTTGATCGAGCGACTCGGCTTCCGCGCACCCGCCGTCGTCCGTCGCGCGGTTGCGCTCACCACGGCCGCGTGAATACACTCACCCGGCTGTCCAAGAAATCCGTGGCGGTACAGCTCGGGCGACCAGCGCCGTGCCGCCATAACCGATCGCCTGGGCCTCAGTCGCCGCCCACACCCGGCGCGATCGCTCCGTGAGCACGGGCGCCAGCGCTGCATGCTTTGCCCGCAGGGTGGCCACCTCCACGGGCGCAGCGTACTACTCGCCGATCAACAGTACAAGCAGTTATTTCCTTACAGGTTCTAAAGGCGATAGCCAAGCCATCCCGCATCCACACGGGGGGCAAGGTTGTGGAACTGTGTCGTGAACCGTTCACGACGACCTTGAAGGTCGTACACCCAGATGTCCGCAGGGCGCGGGTCATCGTCGATGACGACGGACACCCGCTGACCATCCGGTGAGAAGCTCGGGGCCCGGAAAGCGGCGGGGTCGGGTGCGAGCGGTCGACTTCGTCCGGTTCGATCGACGAGGACGAGACTGTGCTGGACGCCGCCGTTGACGTACACCATCGTCCCATCGTCAGCCGAGGCGAAGTAGACTGCCCCCGCGGCTGCCCCCTCAAAGATGTCCTGGGCTACAGCGATCGGCACGCCGCGTACCTCAAGCGCCTCGAGGTCGAACGACAGGGCAATGATGTCCCCAGCGCTGCCGTAGACGAGGTGCCCGGAAGGTAAGTACCGGGCCTGCCTGATCGGCTCGGCCGGCTCCCACATCGTCCGGACCTCCAACGACTCCAGGTCCAGTTGCACGATGCGCCCGTCACTGACGGCGAGCAGTCCACCGTCGGGTAGAAACTGGGGCCAGTTGCCGCTTACCGGAACGTCATCGGTCCCGACGGGCATCGGGGTGCCCCCGGTCGCCGCAACGCGCTGCAGTCCGTTGCTGGTGGAGAAAATGATGCTATCGTCGGGTCCCCACGCCGCCCCGAACCTGAACTCGGGCACCTCGGCCGTCGGCAGAGGCTGCCCACCGGTCGCGGGCACCCGGTACAGCGTCCCACCGGTCCAGAAACCAACCCATTCACTGTCAGGTGAGAAAAACGGCATGCGAGCGCCGTCAGTCTGAGGAACGACGAGCGCGTCATTCTCGCCGAGACCGCGCAAATACAAACGTGTGGTCCCGGCCTCGCGGACGGTGTAGGCCAGCGTGCGGCCGTTCGGCGAGATGGCGAGCGGGTGACCGATCTGTCCTGTCACTGCTTGTCCGGGCGGCAACGGGATCGCCGTGCGGACCAATCTCGCCGGTGCGGGCGGGAGCGCATCGCCCCACGGTCCCACGAGGAGTCCGGTGACGAGCCCGCCAAGCGCCAACGCCGCCGCAACCGGCCACGCGCGACGCCACGCGGCAGGCCGAGGGATGGCGCTGGACGGCCCCGTCGGCGACACGGCCGTCTCGAAGGCATCGAGGCGCCTCAGCTCTCTCAGCAGATCCCGCGCCGTTTGCCACCGATCATCCGGGTCTTTGCTGAGACAGACCGTGACGGCGTAGTCCAGCGCCGCTGGTGTCACAGGTTCGAGTGAAGACAGTGCTGGTGGCTCGCGCTCCAAGATGGCGGCGATCAGGCTCGCCTGACTCTGCCCCTCAAACGCCCTCTTGCCCGTGACCATCTCGTAGACGACCGCCCCGAACGCAAAGATGTCGGACCTAACATCGGCCTCCTGGCCTTGCAGTTGCTCAGGGGCCATGGGTAGATTCAACCGGTCGTCGCAACGTCTCAACGATGAGGAGTTGCGATGGGAACACCGAAACGTCGACGGTCACATCGTGCGGGACGTGCTCCGATGCGGTCGCCGGGGCGCCCGACGGCGGGACGCCGTGAGCACCGGCGCCGATTTTGGGAATCAATCGCTTGTGGCTTGTCCAGCGAAGAGGCTGCGCTGGCTGCCGGCGTGTCTCAGCCGGTCGGTACTCGATGGTTCCGCGAAAGTGGAGGCATGCCGCCGATCAGCCTGGCCCCACTGTCGGGGCGTTATCTGTCGTTTGCCGAGCGCGAAGAAATTGCCATTTTGCACGCCCAGCACGTCGCCATTCGTGACATCGGTCGGCGAGTCAGCCGCTCCGCGTCGACCATCTCGCGCGAGCTACGTCGCAATGCGGCCACCCGCAATGGTGGGCTGGAGTATCGCGCGACGACCGCGCAGTGGCACGCCGACCTGAAGGCCAAAAGACCGAAGGTAGCGAAGCTGGCGCAGCACGACGAGCTGCGTCGCTACGTGCAAGACCGACTTGTGGGCATGGTGACGGCCACGGACGGGACGAAGGTGCGTGGTCCCGCTGTGCACTGGAATGGTCGCCGTCACGGTCGTCGGCAGGATCGACGCTGGGCGGCTTCATGGAGTCCCGAGCAAATCGCCAACAGACTGCACGTCGACTTCCCCGATGATGAATCGATGCGGATCTCCCACGAGGCCATCTACCAAGCGCTCTACGTGCAAGGACGAGGTGCGTTGCGACGCGAACTGGTGACGTGCTTGCGGACCGGACGGGCGCTACGGGTTCCTAGAGCACGTACACGCGGACGCGGCAAGCAGTTCGTCCGATCCGACATCATGATCAGTCAGCGCCCCGCCGAAGCCGACGATCGGGCGGTGCCAGGACACTGGGAGGGTGACCTGATTGTCGGGCTGGGTAGCTCCGCGATTGGGACCCTCGTGGACCGCACCACCCGTTTCACGATGCTGCTGCATCTCCCTCGCATGGATGATTATGGGCAGCCTCGGATCAAGAACGGTCCCGCACTGGCCGGGCACGGTGCCGAGGCCGTCCGAGACGCCATCGCGTCGGCGATCCTCACGCTACCGGAGCAGCTTCGCCGTTCACTGACGTGGGACCAAGGTGCCGAGATGGCTCAACACGTTCAGCTCCGCATCGTCACCGGTCTACCAATCTACTTCTGCGATCCGCATAGCCCCTGGCAACGCGGCACGAACGAGAACACCAACGGCCTGCTCCGCCAGTACTTTCCCAAAGGCACCGACCTGTCCAGGCACTCCCGCGATGACCTTGACGCTGTGGCTGCTGCTCTCAATGGTCGCCCCCGGAAGACCCTCGCCTGGCAGACCCCCGCGGAGGCGCTTAGGAATCAGCTATGCTCGGTCACACAACGCGGTGTTGCGACGATACCTTGAACCCAATCTGAGCGCGATGGTCGGAATGATGCGTCGCCCACTTGAGGTGCTGTCCTCGACGTTCACGTCCGCATTTCTGACGCGCGTGATCGTGCCGCACTTGTACTTGCCGCTACTCGGGTGGCGCTGGAGCATCGGCATCGCGCCGGTCGTTCTCCTGTACGGCGCCTCCACGAACGACCAACTGAGATCGTTCGGGATCTATTACGCGATTGCCCTGGTGCCGTTCTTAGTGCTCGGTGCCGCCGATGGCGCTCGGCGTCTGGCCGATCGACTCGGTTCGCATCAGGGCCAGGCGAGAGCGATCGCCGCCGCCGTGATTCTGGTAGGTGCGCTCACCGCGGGCATCTCGAATGCTGGCTACAGCCTGAGGCCGTGGAAGCCGCAAGTGAGCGCCGTGCCTCAGATGCTCCGGGATCTTCGCGAGGAACGGGTCGTGCTGGTGCAAAGTGCGCTCTATCCCCACGCTGGGTATGACGAGCGAGTCCAATTACTGACGAATGAATCGGTCGTCGATCCACGGTACGCAGGCGCGGCCTTGCTGCTGGCACCTGGACTGAGTGGCTACCCGCTGTCAGCGGGGGACCTTGAAGCGCTGTCGCAACGGCCATTCATTGCTCTGAGTGCGGAAGGCCTGCTCGTCGTGCGCGGTACGGCGTTGGAATAGGGTCCACGCGAACTACCCTCAGGAGCAAGTCCGGTCGTTCATGAGAAAGGCGCTGGTGGACGGTGCGAGCGGGAAGGTGGTTTCAACAAGTGCCTAGTCCCGATTCGGGTCATTTGTTTACTTATATCACCTTCTCCAATGGTTCACGTCGTGCTCACGGTGTCGAGACCGGACGGGGGGGACGGGCGGAGGGGCTCGAGTGCGAGAACTCCGCAGCCAGGGCTGAACAGATGATCGCACGCTCTATGCGCGGGGTTAGTAGTCCATCTTGCCGGTCCAGCTCGCGCGACGCTCCGGCGACAGTCCGCTCAGGAAGCGGTCCATGGAACCGCGATCGGCGCCGATCCTGAACTGGTACGCATACCGCTCGAGATGCTCCGGCTCCGCGTCTTCCGGGATGCACGCACCATGCGCGCCGTGAGAGTTCAGGAAGATGAGCGCGCGGTTCGGAACAAATGTCACATCCCGTACCATCCGGCACCGCGCATCGTCGATCCAGTAGGGTTTCGCGTTGTTCGCCTCCGCGTCGCGGTCCACGGCATAGAGCTGCGTCCCCCATCGCTCGTCATCGCCGGGTCTCGCCAGGTACAGCAGGCAGGTGATGAATCCCCACTTCGGATCGCGATGCTGGAGAATGCGATAGCCGCGGCGACGCAACAAAATGCGACCGTCCGAACAACTCAGATTCAGGCCGTCGAGGGCAGCCTGATCCCCCTCCGGCAGCACGTCGCGCAACCACTGCTGGAGGACGGTTCCGAACTTGTCGGCGATCGGCGGCCCGACGATCTGATCGGCGATGCGGGCCGTGTCAACGTCCGTGAGACAACCGGTTTCAGAGTTTACTGAAGCGCCTCCACGCGCTCGGTCAGGCAAAGGGCCGGGCCGCCGAGAAGCGGTTGCGGTCTGCGTATGACCCCATGCTGGGGGTCAGCCGGGGTCACGATCGTCGTTCCTGGGGCATCCTCGCCTGGCACTTTCGCCGGCGGATTGATCCACACGGCCGTGGGCAAGGTTTCGCCGCGCGGCGGCCCCTGCACGAAGCGCTCGGGATGGGCGGCGTAGGCCGCGAGGCGCGTGTGGTGACGGACCTCAAGGATCGTGGCCGCGCGCCCATAGTGGACGTCGGCGGGCGTGAGATAGCTCAGGCCACTGTGGTGATGCGCGTCGTTGTACCACGCGAAGAGATCGTGGCCGATCGCGCGCGCGTGTTCGATGGAACCGAAGCGGTCCGGAAAGTCCGGGCGGTATTTGACCGTCCGGAATTGGGCTTCGGAAAAGGGATTGTCGTTGCTCACCCGAGGCCGCGAGTGGCTCGCCTCGATGCCGAGGTCGGAGAACAAGAGCGCGACGAGCTTGCTGCGCATCGGCGCGCCGCGGTCCGCGTGGATCGTGAGTTGCTGCGGACCGATGTGTTGCTTGCGGCACGTCGCCTCGATCAGGCGCTGGGCCAGGTGGGCGTTCTCGTGCGCGGCGACCATCCAGCCCACGACGTAGCGACTGAAGAGATCCAGGATCACATACAGCGAGTCAGACAGGTAGGGGATCGGCCCTTTCAGCTTAGTGATATCCCACGACCAGATCTGATTCGGGGCCGTCGCCACGAGCTCCGGTTTCGCGTACGCCGGATGCCGCGCCTGGGCGCGCCGCTCCCGGACTTCCTCCGCGGCGTCGAGAATGCGATACATCGTGCGCGTGGAGCAGAGATACGTCTGTTCCTCGAGCAGCGTGGCCTGCACTTCGGCGGGCGACTGATCGACGAACCGCTCGCTGTGCAACACGTCGAGCACCGCCTGGCGTTCGGCGGGCCCGAGCGCGCGCGACGAGGCCGCGCGTGGGGTCGGCGTCGACGACCGGGCGGGCTGTCGACGCCGATAGAGGGTCGCGCGCGCGAGGCCGACACTCTGACAGAGGGCCGCGGTGGCGCCCGTCGTGGTCACCGCCTCGATGGCGATCATCAGTCGGGCTCGTCGGTGTCGAGGGGTTTCAGGGGGATCCCCAGGATCTCGGCAACTTTTTTTGGAGCGTGATGATCGTCTCGGCCCGCTGCAGCTTCCGCTGCAGCCGACGGTTCTCGGCTTCGAGCTGTTTCACGCGCGGGTCACCCGGCCTCGGCTTGGGTCCTCGCCGGCGTCCGCGCATGTCCTGCCAGGCGCCCTGCTCGCGCTGCCGACGCCAGTTGGTGAGCAAGGACGAGTACAACCCCTCGCGACGCAACAGGGCGCCCAGCTCGCCGGGCTTCTTGCAGGCGTCGGCTTGCGTGAGGATGCGGAGCCGATACTCCGCGGGAAAGCGCCGACGCTGGGCCTTCGCCGGCACTTCAGGATCGGGATCGGTCGCGCGTGACGTGACCGAGGGGCCGAAGGCTGCGGTCGTCCTCCGGGCTCCCTCCGCCTCCGCCCCCTCGGCTACGTCCATCTCTACGGCTGCTGGCATGCGAGTCATCCATCGAACCCTCCCCGCCCCTACACTCATCTCACCGGGGAGGTTGTCTCACGGATTATTGGCACAGGGGGGGCCTGATCCGATTCGGTGGACGGTTTAGCTACGCTGTTTGAGTCTCCGTTGTTCTTTCGTTCGTTCACAACAACGATGATGGGTGGGGGCGCTGTGGGAATCTCGCGTTCTGTGCGAGATTTCCAAATCCCTGTGGGCGCGTTCTGTGCGTCCGCAGGGATGGCAGCGTCCATGCCCTACGCCGCCTGCCGTTCGAAGGCGGCCGGACTGATCTGGCCGAGCGTCGAGTGGCGACGTCGCTGGTGATAGAACACGTCGATGTGATCGAACAACTCCATCGTCGCGTCGCCGTGACTGTCGACGTGTTCGCCGCGCTCGCTCTTGACGGTCGAGAAGAAGCTCTCCATGACGGCATTGTCCCAGCAGTTGCCACGTCGGCTCATGCTGCAGACGATGCCACGCGCCTCGAGGAGGTCCTGAGAATCCTCGCTGGCGTACGTACAACCCTGATCGGAATGATGGAGGAGGCCGATGTCCGGGCACCGGCGCTTGAGCGCCATCTCCAAGGCCTTGATGGTCACGTGCCGGTCGTTCACCGCGCTGACGGCCCACCCCACGATGAACCGCGAGCACAGATCCAAGGCCGCCGCGAGGTACAGGTTACCGCTGCTGCCGATGACGAACTCGGTCGTGTCGCCGACCCACCGCTGATTCGGGGCGTCCGCCTCGAACTGGCGGTCGAGCAGATTCGCCGCGACCGGCTGGTCGTGATCGCTCATGGTGGTTACGTTGTCACGCTTCCGGGCCCGTGCGACCAGGCCTTCTTCCTGCATCAGCCGGACGACCCGTTTGCGACTCACCTGCTCGTCCTGCTCGATCAGGTCTTCGTGAATGCGCGGGCTGCCATAGCGCTGTTTGCTCGCGTCAACGGACGCTTGGACGAGGACCTTCACCCGCCGGTCGTCTCGTGATCGTGCCGATTCCGGGCGTCGTTGCCACGCGTAGAACCCGCTGCGTGTGACCGCGAGACACCGGCACAGAATGATGACGGTGTGCCTGGCCTTCTCCACGGCAATGAACCGAAATCTTCCCGGCTCTGCTTCGCGAAGAAGGCCGTCGCTTTTTTTAAGATGTCGCGCTCCTCGGCGAGGATGCGATTCTCCTTGCGCAGCCGAGCCAGCTCCTCCCGCTCGGCGGTCGTCAGACCGGTACGGCCCCCGCTGCGGTCGGCGCGCGCCCGCTCGACCCATTGCCGCAAGGCCGATTCGGTAAGATCCAACTCGCGGGCGACGGCGCCGACCGTCTTCCCCTCTTCCAACACCAGCCGGACCGCCCCAGCCCGGAACTCGTCACTGAATTGCCGGCGTGACCGCCGACGTGTGGTTGCTGCCATTCGGGACATCGTCTCCACCTTTCGGAACGTGTCCACGAGATCGGATCAAGCCCAGACCGCAGCCTTCGGCCCCTCGGTCACGTCACGCGCGACCGATCCCGATCCTGAAGTGCCGGCGAAGGCCCAGCGTCGGCGCTTTCCCGCGGAGTATCGGCTCCGCATCCTCACGCAAGCCGACGCCTGCAAGAAGCCCGGCGAGCTGGGCGCCCTGTTGCGTCGCGAGGGGTTGTACTCGTCCTTGCTCACCAACTGGCGTCGGCAGCGCGAGCAGGGCGCCTGGCAGGACATGCGCGGACGCCGGCGAGGACCCAAGCCGAGGCCGGGTGACCCGCGCGTGAAACAGCTCGAAGCCGAGAACCGTCGGCTGCAGCGGAAGCTGCAGCGGGCCGAGACGATCATCACGCTCCAAAAAAAGTTGCCGAGATCCTGGGGATCCCCCTGAAACCCCTCGACACCGACGAGCCCGACTGATGATCGCCATCGAGGCGGTGACCACGACGGGCGCCACCGCGGCCCTCTGTCAGAGTGTCGGCCTCGCGCGCGCGACCCTCTATCGGCGTCGACAGCCCGCCCGGTCGTCGACGCCGACCCCACGCGCGGCCTCGTCGCGCGCGCTCGGGCCCGCCGAACGCCAGGCGGTGCTCGACGTGTTGCACAGCGAGCGGTTCGTCGATCAGTCGCCCGCCGAAGTGCAGGCCACGCTGCTCGAGGAACAGACGTCTCTCTGCTCCACGCGCACGATGTATCGCATTCTCGACGCCGCGGAGGAAGTCCGGGAGCGGCGCGCCCAGGCGCGGTATCCGGCGTACGCGAAACCGGAGCTCGTGGCGACGGCCCCGAATCAGATCTGGTCGTGGGATATCACTAAGCTGAAAGGGCCGATCCCCTTGACCTGCCGGCTTTCTTCGGACCAGTGATTACTGGAGAACAGCGCCAGTTGAAGTTCGTCGTGCGTCTCCGTGTTCTTCCTGGTCAGCGCGAGCCGGCATTGCCGACGAGCGCCCTCCGTCATCCGAGCCAGCCCTGAGCTGCGCCTTGAACTCGGCTGGCGTCAGATAGCCAAGGCTTGAGTGCGGCCGCACCTCGTTGTAGTGCTGTCGCCACTGCTCGATCCCGACCTTCGCGTCCATGCGGTTCCGAAACCACTAGAGGCTCAGGAACTCGTCGCGGAACTTCCCGTTGAACGATTCGTCGGTGGCATTCTGCCACGGCTTCCCCGGGTCGATCAGCGCCGTGTCAATGCCCGCGTCACCGAGCCAGCGCAAGATGGCGGTGGCCACGAACTCCGGTCCGTTGTCCGACCGCAGGTGCCGCGGGGCGCCGTGCACGCTGACCAGCTGGGCGAGCACCTCGATCACGCGCCCAGAGCGGATGCCGCCGGCCACGTCAATCGCCAGACATTCGCGGGTCCACTCGTCGACGATCGTCAGGCATTTGAGCGTCTGCCGATTCGCACAGGTGTCGAACACGAAGTCGTACGCCCACACGTGGTTCCGGGCGGTCGGCGGCAGCGGCCGGGGCCGTCCCGTGGCCACCCGGCGCCGGGGGCGCCGCCGCGGGACCTGCAACCCCGCCTGGCGCCAGAGCCGATGCGTGCGATCGGGGCTCATCACGTGCCCCTCTCGTCTCAGGAAGATCCGGATCCGGCGATACCCATAGCGGGGATACTGGGCCGCCAAGCGGCGCATCGCGGTCAGAGCGGGGGCATCCCGCACCGCCAGCCGCGACTGATAGCCCAAGGTCGACCGCGCCACCGAGAGTACGGCGCACGCGCGGCGGTCGGACAGACCGCGTGATCGGGTATACGCGACCTGCTGCCGGCGCACGCGTGCGCCTACCATTTTTTTCGCGTGATCTCCTTGAGGACGTCGATCTCCAGGTCCCGGTCCGCCACCATCTTCTTCAGGCGGCCGTTCTCCTGCTCGAGCTGGCGCAAGCGCTTGACGTCGGACGGTTCCAAGCTGCCAAAGTGCTTCCGCCAGCTGTAGATCGTCTGGCCGCTGACACCGTGCTTCTTCGCCACGTCCGGGACCGGTTTCGTGTCGGCCTCCCGGAGGATCGTGACCATCTGTTCTTCGGTGAATCGGGTCTTCTTCATGGCTCCCTCACTTTCCGAGGGCGCCATTCTCTCAAGCGTCAGCTGGTCCGAAAAATGGCAGGCAGGTCATTACCTCAACAGTTTTCCCTGGTGCGGTTATGCTTTCGCCAATAAGTGACACGTATGAGTCTTCGTAGTTATTGGCCCACCCGAAAGCAAAGGACGGCCCCAAAAAGAGAACTCTGTAAGTTGTGGCGCTCTTTGGGATAGAAATTTGTTGTCTTAAAGAATCTGTTCTAAATCCTTGGCTATTCGGAAGCTGTCAATGACATTGAGACACCAAGGGCGCAGTAATGAGAGTCGCGTTGCGGTCGACGATCATGACGGCGACATGGTCGTCGGCGTCGCGACTCTGGTCGACCCGGAGGTCGTCCATGATGACGATCGTTGTTCCTGGGGCATCCTGCGCGGCCGTGTTCTTCGCGGGTGGGTTGATCCACACCGCGCGAGGTAAATCGGCCGGTTGTGATCGGCCCTTGACGAAGCGCTCGGGATGCGCCGCGTATGCGGCGGCGAGCACCTGCTGGCGCTGCGCGCGGACCGTGGGGGCCTGGCCGAAATGCACGACGGCGGGCGTGAGGAACCCCAGGCCGCTGTGGCGGTGTTCCTGGTTGTACCAGGGAAAGAAGACCTGCCCAAACGCCCGTCCGTCCTCGAGCGACCCGAAGCGCTCTGGACACTGCGGACAGTACTTGAGCGTCTTAAACTGCGCTTCCGAGAACGGATTGTCGTTCGACACGTGCGGGCGGCTGTGGGTCTTGGTCACGCCGAGGTCGGCCAGCAACAGCGCCACCGGTTTGCTCTTCATGGACGACCCGCGGTCCGCATGGAGCGTGAGTTGGCCCGGCTGAATGCCGTGCTTCGCGCAGGTCTCGCCGATGAGGTGCTCGGCCAGGGCCGCGCTCTCGTGTGGGGCGAGCATCCAGCCGACCACGTACCGGCTGAAGATGTCGAGGATGACGTAGAGATAGAAGTACGTCCACTTCGACGGACCCAAGAGCTTCGTGATGTCCCAGCTCCAGACGTCGTTCGGACGCGTGGCCAGTAACTCGGACGCGGCGTAGGGCGGGCGCCGCACCTGATCGCGCCGCTCCTTGACTTCGTGCGCGGCGTCGAGGACGCGATACATCGTGCGCGGCGAACAGAGGTAGGTCCCCTCATCGAGCAGGGTGGCGTGGATCTGCGCCGGCGCCTGATCGATGAAGCGCGTGTGGAGTAAATCCAAGATGCCCTGACGCTCGATCGGATCCAACGCGCGCGGCGGCGCCGGACGAGGGCGCGCGACCGCGACCGGTCGACGCCCCCGATACAGCGAGGCCCGGGGCAGGCCCAACACGCGACACGCGGACGCCGCCCCCAACGTCGGCGTCGCGTCGTCCACCGCGACCATCAATCGTCCTCGTCGCTCACGAACGGTTTCAGGGGGATCTGTAGGAGTTCGGAAACTTTTTTTTGAAAGGCGAGCAGGGCTTCCGCCTTCTGGAGCCGCGACGTCAAGCGGCGATTCTCCTGTTCGAGCTTCTTCCGCTGCGGATCGACGGCCGTCATCTTCCGGCCGCGTTTCTTCGGCGTCAACCCGGCCTCGCGCTGCTGGCGCCACGTGACGACGTGTGAGGAATACAGCCCCTCCTTTCGCAGGAGTGCCCCGAGTTCGCCGTACCGTGTACAGGCGTCCGCCCGCCGGAGGATCGCCAGCTTGTAGGCGGTCGTAAAGCGCCGTCGCGCATGGCGCGCCGGGACCTCGGAATCCGGCGGGACGGGCACCGCGTCGGGCTCGATTATGGGAGACCCTCCACTACGGGGCGCCTCGCTTCGCTCGTCGCCCCTCCGCTCCGGCCCTCCCATAATCGATTGGTCTACCAGCATCGATCGGATCTTGGTCATCAACGTCCTGACACCTCCCCGCCCTCAACACTAATTTCCAGGGGGTAAAGTGTCTCAGCTATCTTGGCAGGGAGGGTTCGTGTAGTAAGTTACATCGTATTCATTAGTTCTGTGCTGATAACTGAGGTTGGGTTGATTCTTGTAATACCTAAGCTCGTCAGCGCTATAGATGGGTATGACCATACGTCGACGGCCGCAGCTGCAATCAGCCAGTTAGCTAGGCCGGTGCGACCGCTGCGCGTGAGGCGCATTACCTCGATCTGTTTCGCGAGGCCCTCAGCGGCGTCGCGATGCGGAGACGACTCGACTTCCCGGACATGGATCTCGCGTCGCTCGAGACGCTGCTGACGCACCTCAACAGCGGCGACGACGCCACGGTCGTGGCTGCACTCGACGTGTTCGCCGAGCAGAACCGCGTGCACCTCATCCCGGCACTCATCCTCTATCATCCGTCGCGCCAGGTCGTGCTGCGCGCGCTCGAGTTGTTCGCGCTGGCGGGACGTCAGGATTTTCTGGCGATCCTTGGGCTGCTGTTACAGCACGCTGACCCTGAGATCCGCGCTGCGGCCCTCCGCACGCGCGGCTGGGCATTCGGTCCCAGCCAGGGTCTGTACGTCCCCTTCGCGGACGATGAATCGCCGGTCGTCGCTGCCACGGCGACGTCCCCCCCGAATTGAGTAGCACCCGGGTTTAGAGTCCGAGCTCACGAGAAGGGAGATCGGACGTGAAGCAACGATTCAGCGAGGCGCAGATCATCGGGTTCCTGCGGGAGTCCGAAGCGGGCCTGCCGGTGAAGGACCTGTGCCGCCGGCACGGGTTCTCGGAGGCCAGTTACTACCTCTGGCGGAATAAGTTCGGCGGGATGACCGTCTCGGACGCGAAACGCCTGAAGGAGCTGATTGCCGAGAATACGCGGCTGAAGAAGCTGCTGGCCGAGTCCGTGCTGGACAACGAGGTGACGCGCGATGCGTTGCGAAAAAAGTGGTGACCGCCCCAGCCCGACGGGTGCTGGTGCGGGATATGACCGCGCAGGGGGTGAGCGAGCGGCGCGCGCTCGCGCTGGTGCACATGAGTGCCTCGTCGCTGCGATACACCCCGGCGCCGGATACTAACGCGGCGTTGCGAGCCCGCATCGTGACCTTAGCGCACCGGCACCGTCGCTACGGTGCCGGGATGATCTACCTCAAGCTGCGGCAGGCGGGAACACGGGTCAACCACAAGCGGGTGGAGCGCCTGTATACCGAGGCTAGGCTGCAGGTACGTCGGCGGCGACGCAAGAAGATCCCGGTGGCGGACCGCCAGCCCCTGGTACGCCCCCAGGCGCCGAACGAGGTCTGGTCTGCCGACTTCGTCTTCGACCGCACGGCCGAGGGACGGGTGGTGAAGTGCCTGACCGTCGTCGATGACGCGACCACCGAAGCGGTGGCCATCGTGCCGGCCCGCGCGTTCGGTGGGCTGCCGGTCACCCGCGTGCTCGATCAACTCGCGCTCAAGCGCGGCCTGCCGCGTATCTTGCGCACCGACAACGGGAAGGAGTTCTGCGGGCGCGCCATGCTGACATGGGCCCATACGCACGGCGTCACGTTGCGCCTGATCGAGCCGGGCAAGCCGAATCAGAACGCCTATATCGAATCGTTCAACGGCCGGTTCCGCGACGAGTGCCTCAACGAGCACTGGTTCACGAGTCTGGTCCATACCCAGGTCCTCGTCGAGGCCTGGCGACGCGAGTACAACGAGGAGCGGCCGAAGAAGGGACTGGGCGGGCTCACGCCCGCCCAGTACGCCAAGCGGCTGGTCGCGGAACGCAGTACAGTCACCGCCGGACTCTAAACCGAAGTGCTACTGAAGACGGGGGGACGTCGACGGCACTTGTGGGCCTGGTCTCCTTCGGAGGCGGCGACGCGGCGCAGCACGCCCGAGACACCCTCCACTCGTGTGCTGAGTCGGGCTCCCACGACCAGCGCCTCGCGTTGGCCCTTGCGATCCGTTACAGCCCAGGCGCGGCCTACACCGATCTTCTCCTGCAACTGGCCACCGCCACTGAAGTGGACATCCGCATCGCCGTTGCCCTGGCGATGCGGGAGATCCTGAGTGCGCGTTTCATCCCGGCGCTACTGCCGATGCTGCCAATCAGACCGCTGCGCAGTGAGGCCCGCACCACCTTGGTGGAGATCGGCACCGAGGCGCTGACGTACCTCGATACCGTCCTGGGCGATCCAGGGGCCGATCCCGACGTGCGCTTGCATGTGCCGCGGACGATCAGCTTCTTCCCGCCTCGGCCGGCTGCGACCGTGCTCATGCGACACCTTGAGTCGACGACCGACGGTACGCTTGGCTACCGCATCTTGCGTGCGATCGGGCGCTGTCGCGCAGCGGACCCGACGCTTCCTCTCGACAGCAGCGCCCTTGGCCGCTACCTCGAGCAGGCCCTGACCGACGCGTTTTGCCTCCTCGATCAACGCCTGACTCTCGAGCGCGGGGCGAGCGACGAGCCCGCCCGAGCGACGCCTGTTCACGATCTGCTGGTCGATCTGCTGCGGCACCGGCAAGGGACCGCGACCGAGCGACTGTTCCGGCTGGTCGGATTGCTCTACCCGGGCGAGGACGCGCGCACCCTCTATCGCGGCGTCCACGATCCCAGCCCCAAGGTGCGTGACAGCAGCCGCGAACTGCTGGAGCACCTGCTCGAGGACCCGCTCCAGGGCGCCGTCCTGGCGCTGGTCGACGACATCCCAGACAGCGCTCGACTGGCGCGCGCACACCCGTACTACGAGCGCCAGGATCTCGGGTACGTGGACACGCTGCGCGACCTACTCAAACGCGGCGACACCGGCACCGTAGACCTGGTTGCGGCTCACGCTATGGTAATCCGCGCACACGCACTCGTGCCGCAGCTCGAACAGTTGCGCACGTCACCAAGCGCGATGATCGTCACCACCGTCGAACACGCTCTCGCGCAACTTGCCATGTCGGAGATAGCCAGCCATGGGTCGTAGCCTCCAGCTCATCAGTCCGCTCGGACGGGCATTTCACCTCAAGCAGCTCAGTGGACTGCGCGACATCCCACCGGCGAACCTCGCCGCTCTCGCGCTGCTAGCCCAGGAGCACTCGTTCGCTCCCGGAGCAGTGCTCTGCCGTGCGGGCGAGCGCGTCGACCGCGTGCATGTCGTGGTCGATGGTCGTGTGCACGTGCGGGGCGGTGAACACGGAGACGAAGCCGTGGGCGCCGAGCGTGGCATCGGCATGCTGAGCCTCCTGGCGCGGGATGACAAAGGTCTCGACGCGGACGCCGAAACGGATACTCAGACGCTTGCGCTACGCGCTGACGACCTGTTTAGCGCGTTCGAAGACGACTTCGGCATCCTCTACAACCAGATTCGCGACTTAGCCGCGCAGACGCTCCACATGCGCCGGCAGACGCCTGACGGAGCCTATCTGACGGGGACCGAACCCGGTGACGTACCCACCGGGGATATCGACGTGGTCCAGAAACTCCTGTACATGCGCAGCGGCCTGTTCCGGAACGCGAACATGGAGGCGCTCATGACGATGGCGCAGCGTATGCAAACGGCCAGGTTCGAGCCGGGCACGAGGCTCTGGCACGTTGGCGCGCCGTCCGGGTTTCTGTACGCGATCCTTTCCGGTCGGGTGCGTTGCACGACGGAGGACGGTAGGCAGTTCGTGTGTGGGCCCGGCTATCCCCTCGGACACCTCGAGTCGCAGTGCGACGCGCCGCGCTGGTACGAGGCGGTGACGGACACGGCGGTCACGGCCCTGCGCAACGACGTTGACGTGTTCCTTGATACGCTCGAACAGCATTCTGAGATGGCGATCGACTTTGTCGCAAGCATGGCCTCGGCCTTCATCACGAGGCGCGCCGAAATGCGCAAAGAGACCGTGCCTCCCGTGATGGTGTAAACGTGTCTGAACAACCAGGACTCTACGAATGAAAGCTGTATGGAATGGCGCCGTCGTCGCCACGAGCGATGCGACGCGCGTCGTCGATGGCAACCACTACTTCCCGCCCGACTCGATAGACCGGAAGTACTTCAAAGCCAGCAAGACCACGACTCACTGTCCGTGGAAGGGCATAGCGTCGTACTACACCCTCGAGGTCGGTGGGACCAGGAACGAGGATGCGGCCTGGTACTACAGGACGCCGAGGGAGGCCGCGGCGCAGATCAAGGACTACATCGGGTTCTGGCGCGGCGTCGAGGTCACCGAGTAGTACGACGAGGGGGCCGGTGGAGGCTGTCGGAGAGAAGAGGGAAGGCCTGAGGACACGCGCCTAGCCAGATGGGCGCCTCACCACCCTCGATACGTCACCGCAATTAGAAAACGCAGTAATTAGCGCTAGGGAGACCGCGCCGCCATCGCGTCATCGATGGCGGCAAGCGCCTGGTCGACCCGCTCCCTGACTCCCTCCAGAGCCACACTGGCACCCAGGTAGTCGCCGGCCGCCACCGCCTCGCCCGCTTCTTGCAGGTGGACAGCCGCTGCGGTCAGATCGGCGGCCGGTAGTTCGAGCCTGGCGCGCGGCACACCCGAGCGTTCGGCGGCGGCCAACTTGGCACGGCCTTGTTCCACGAGCGCGGTGATTTCAGTCGAGGCGTGGTCCACTTCGACACGAACGCGTGCTTTGGTATCAGCTGCGCCCCGGGCCGCGTTCTGGGCGTGCTCGCGACTCTCGAGCGCGTAGCTCAGAGCCAGGCGGTGGTCACGAGCGGCCACGGCGGTGTTGGCGTTCCTGAGCGCCTCGGTCGCCGCGGAGTACTCCGTTGTTGCGTACGTGTCGGCGCCGGCTGCCTGCGCGGCATCGATGGCGCCCTGGGCCTGATCCATTTCCCTGTTCGGCGGCTCCGCACATCCGGACGCGAGGAGTGCGGCGAGGAAACATGCGGGCGCCGGAAATCGCAAGAACATCAAGATATTGAGTATAGCGTCGATGAAAGACGTGGCACCACAAGATCGCCCACGCGAGAAGCTGGAACGCCTGGGCGTCCCAGGTCTTGGGGACAACGAACTCGTCGCGCTCGTGCTCGGCAGCGGTTCCCGCGACGCCGGCGCGCTGGACCTCGCGAACCGTCTCATCGCATGCGCAGGCGGCGTCCACGGCCTGACGCGCATCGGTCTCGACCGTCTGCGACGCGTGTCGGGAGTGGGGCCGGCGCGCGCCGCTCAGGTCGTCGCCGCCGTTGAGCTGGGCCGGCGGACGCTCGTGAGTCTCTTCCAACGACACATGAGCCTGAAGGGGAGCTGGGTCGTGGATCATCGGAGGATGATCGTGACGCTCCACACCGACCGGCTACGGACCTTGCAGCACGTTCGGGAGTTCCTTGAGGGCAACCAGGAGGTCGACCTGGTCGTGGCGACTCGAGCTGCGGCCTATGGGTTCATCGAGCAGACCCTGGGCCGGTTCGACTATGTCCACCAAGGGAAGGCTGAGAAGGGTCTGCTCCGATGTTTTCTGGCCAAGGTGACCGGGCTGTCGCGCGCCCAACTCACCCGGTTGGGGGGTGTCAGAAATTTTGTGTGTGAGCTATTGCCGTTAGTTAGTCCCCCAGCCTGAATCGATCGCCGAACTGAATCGCGAATTGTACCCTGGCCGCCGCCCAGGCGACCGGGGGATTCTTCCACTTCGCCGTGAGATGGCGCAAGGCCAGCCAGATGAGTTTCGTGGCGGCCTCGTCGCTCGGGAAATGCCCTTTGTTCCGGATGCTCTTGCGCACGCCGCTGTGCAGGCTCTCGATCGCGTTCGTCGTGTACACGATCTTCCGCACGGCCGCGGGGAAAGCGAAGAACGGAATGATCCGGTCCCAGTGGCGCTGCCAGCTCTGGACCACGGTCGGGAAACGCCGTCCCCACTCGCCGCCTTCGAATGCGCCCAGCGCCTGTTCGGCCGTCGCGGCATCGTCGGCCTGGTAGACCGGCTTCAGAGCCTGAACCAAGGGCTTGCGGTCCTTCCAGGCCGCCAGGCGGATCGAATTCCGGATCAGGTGCACGATGCAGGTCTGCACGATCGTGTCCGGGAACACGGCGGTGATCGCGTCGGGAAATCCCTGCAGCCCATCAACGACGGCGAGCAGAATATCCTGCACTCCGCGGGCCTTGAGGTCGTTCATCACGCGCAGCCAGAACTTGGCGCCTTCGGTCTGCTCGATCCACAGGCCGAGGATGTCCTTGTGCCCGGAACACCGCACGCCGATGGCCAGGTATACGGCCTTGTTGCGTACCAGGCCCTCGTCACGGATCTTGACCCGCAGCGCATCGAAGTACACGATCGCGTAGGTCGACTCCAGCGGCCGCGCCTGCCACGCTCGAACTTCGTCGATGACCGAATCCGTCACCACCGAAACGAGGTCCGGCGAAATCGCGATGCCGTAGAGCTCGCCGACATGCGCCTGGATGTCGCGCGTGCTCATCCCCCGGGCATACAACGCGACGATCTTGTCGTCGAACCCCGGAAATCTTCGTTGATACTTCCGGATCAGGGCGGGATCGAAGCGGCCGTGTCGGTCTCGGGGAATCGACAGCACCAGCTCGCCGTCGTCGCTGAGTACCGTCTTCCGGCTCGAGCCGTTTCGATGGTTGCCGCCGTCCTGCTCGGTCTCCCCACCGAGATGCACGTCCATCTCGGCGTTCAGCATCCGTTCGGCCAACGCCCTCTTCAGATCCCCTACCAGTCCGTCGGAGCGCAACACCGTCGCGGCGTCTTGCCCCTCCAGTAGTTCATCCAGCAGCTCGGCGCTAAACCTGGTCTCTTGCTTCTCCTTCGCCATACTCGCTCCTTCCCCTTTCGGGAGTCAGCATGGCTCACAAACACAAAATTACTGACAGGCTCCCCGGTTGTTGGCCCAGCATCGGGTCACCGGGAGCATCGCCGACCGCCGCGGGGCGCCCCGACGGCCGTTCCCCCGCCGCTACACGAGCATCGACATCGGGCTTCTCGCCGAGCTCGACCGGCTCCACGGCACCTTGTCCGGGCCGGCCACGCGCAAGCTCTGTGCGCGCGCCTACCATCGCTTTGGCGACCGCCGGTTCGAACGCCTGGCCGGCATCTCCACCGGCCACCTCTACAACCTGCGGCACTCGACCACGTATCAACGGCGCCGCGGAACCACCTCCACCCGGACGCGCCCAGTCCAGGTCGCCATTGGCGAGCGCCGTCGGCCGACGCCGTTCGGGCGCCCCGGCTATGTCCGGGTCGATTCCGTCCACCAAGCCGATCTGGATGACCTGAAAGGCCTGTACCACGTGAACTTGGTGGACGAGGTCACCCAGTTCCAGTTCATCGGCTCGGTCGAGCACCTCCATGCCGCGTGCCTGGCGCCGGTCCTCAGCGCCCTGCTCCGAGCCTTCCCCTTCACCCTCCACGGCTTTCACTCCGACAACGGCTCGGAATACGTCAACCGCACCGTCGCCGCGCTGCTCGAAGCCCTCCACATCGACGAGTTCACCAAGTCCCGAGCCCGACACACCAACGACAACGCCCTCGTCGAGAGCAAGAACGGCTCGGTCGTCCGCAAGCACCTCGGCTACGGCCACATCCCCAGCCGCCACGCCCAACGCGTCAACGACTTCACCCAGAACGTCCTCTCGCCCTATCTCAACTTCCACCGGCCCTGCTTCTTCCCCTCCGAGACCGTCGACGCCAAGGGCCGCCGCCGCAAGCGCTACCGCGACGCCGACATCATGACGCCCTATGAGAAGCTCAAGTCGCTCCCCGAGACCGCCGTCTACCTCACCCCGGGGACCACCTTCCAACAGCTCGACGCCGTCGCCTTCGCCCTGAGCGACAATGATGCCGCGCGCGCCCTGCACGAGGCACGCGCACGGCTATTCCGGTCTATTGACCCGGCTGCCTGACATGTCCGGCTCATCGATCCGCTTCAGGCTCATTTCTGGATTGGAAAGGACTCGTGCGCGGCGTGGCGGACCGCCCACGGCTCACCACGCCGCGTCAGCTCGCTGCCTATCTCCTTCCGCAATACGGCGCCGGCATCGTAGAGCAGTTCGGCATCGTCATGCTCGACACCAAGCACCGGGTGATTAGAGTCCGCATCATATCGATGGGATCTCTCGATTCGACGATCGTGCATCCGCGCGAGGTGTTCCGCGAGGCGGCCTCGGCATCCGCCGCGGCGGTCGTGCTCTTTCACAACCATCCGTCGGGCGATCCGACGCCCAGCCCAGACGATTTCGTACTGACAACACGGATGGTCAGTGCCGGCGACATCATGGGGATCGACGTGGTCGATCACCTGATCCTCGCCGACCAGCGGTACTTCTCGCTTGTTGAAGCCGGCCGCCTGCAGCCGCCGCGTGAATGACCCTGTGAACGGGATAAGATGACCGACGGGTGACCGTTCTCTATTTCGACTGCTTCTCCGGCGCCGCGGGCGACATGATCCTTGGTGCGCTGCTCGATGCCGGCCTTCCGCTTGACGACCTGCGGCGCGCGCTTGGCAGCCTCGCGATCGATCGCGAGGCGGTGTGGACGGAACGCGTCACCCGGGCAGGAGTGAGCGCCACCAAGTTTCACGTGCGAGGCGACGAGTCGCCGGCTCACCACACCCATGACGAAAGCGGCCATGGGCACAGTCGAGAGCACAGCGAGAAACACAGTGGAAAGCATGGTCATGCGGCGCATCGCACGATCGCGGAGATCGTTCACTTGATCGACGGATCGGCGCTCTCCGCGCCGGCGAAGAGCCGTGCCAAGGCAATCTTTGGACAGCTGGCCGAGGCGGAGGCGGCGGTACACGAGACGCCGATCGAGAAGGTCCACCTCCACGAGGTAGGCGCGCTCGACTCGATCATCGACATCGTCGGGACGGTGTACGCGCTCGAGTGCCTGGGTCTCGATCGGATCGTGGCGTCGCCGCTCAATGTGGGCGGCGGCAGCATTCGGTCTGCCCATGGCCTCTATCCGGTTCCGGCTCCCGCCACGACGCGTCTGCTGCGGGGCGCGCCAATCTATTCGGGCCCACAGCAGGCCGAGCTCGTGACCCCCACGGGAGCGCTGCTCGTCACCGCGTACGCGGACAGCTTCGGTCCCATCCCACCCATGCGACTCCAGCGCATCGGATACGGCGCCGGCACCAGGGATTGTCACGACGCCCCCAACGTCCTGCGGGTGCTGATTGGCGAGAGCGACGCGACCGCGCCCACCCATCGCGTGGTGGTGATCGAGGCTGAAATCGACGACATGAACCCTCAGATTTTCGGCGTCCTGATCGATCGGCTGCTGGCGGAAGGGGCACTGGACGTCTTTTACACGTCGATTCAGATGAAGAAGAACCGGCCAGGAACGCTGCTGTCGATCGTCGCGTCGCCAGGTTCGCGGGAGCGGCTGACCGCGACTGTCTTCCGCGAGACGACGACCATAGGCGTGCGTTTTCGGGAGATGGAGCGCGAGTGTCTCGACCGGGAGACACTCACCGTCGAGACGCCGTTCGGCCCGGTGGGCGTCAAAGTTGCGCGGCGCGGCGGCAAGGTAATGAATGCCTCGCCCGAATTCGAGGATTGCGCACGCATCGCGGCGGCGAGCGGCACACCGCTCAAGGACGTCCAGGCAGCTGCGATCAAGGCGTTTCTGGATCTGGGCTAACGTGCGTTTCTACCTGACGACCGCAATCGATTACGTCAACAGCCGGCCGCACCTCGGCACGGCCTACGAAAAGATCACCGCTGACGTCGTTGCCCGCTACAAGCGTCTTGCCGGTTTCGAGACGCACTTCCTGATGGGCAACGACGAGCACTCGCAGAACGTCTACAAACGCGCGCTCGAGCGCGGCCTCGAACCACACGCGTACTGCGACCAGATGGAGCAGGAGTTCCGCGCGGTCTGGGCGCAGCTCGACATTTCGTTCGACGATTTCATTCGGACCACCGAACCACGCCATAAGACGGCGGTGCGGCAGCTCGCGCAGCGCTGTGTCGACAAAGGCGACATCTATGAAGGGCAGTACGAAGGCTGGTACTGCGTGTCCTGCGAGGCGTTCAAGCGGGAGAAGGACCTCACCGGCGGCAAGTGCCCCCTCCATCCCACGCTGACACCCGAGTGGATCCGCGAGAAGAACTACTTCTTCCGGCTGTCGAAATACCGCGACGCGCTGGTCGAGCACTTCCACGCGCATCCCGGCTTCCTTCAGCCCGACAACCGGCGAAACGAAATGCTGAAACTGCTCGAAGGCGGCCTCGAGGACATCTCCGTCAGCCGGGCGGGTCAGCTCTGGGGGATTCCGCTGCCCTTCGCGCCGGACAACGTCGTCTACGTCTGGTTCGACGCGCTGATCAACTATGCGGCGGCCGTTGGATACGCCACAGACGCTGCGAGCTTCGAGAAGGGGTGGCCGGCCGACCTGCACATCGTCGGCAAGGACATCACGCGGTTCCACACCGTCGTCTGGCCGGCGATGCTGATGAGCGCAGGGATGGCGCTGCCGGCCCAGGTCTTTGGGCACGGATGGGTAAACTTTGGCGGCCAGCGCATGAGCAAGTCGCTCGGCACCAGCCTCGATCCCTCGGACGTGGCGCGACGGTTCGGACCAGACCCGCTGCGCCTCTACCTGGTCAAGGAGATCGCGTACGGCGCCGACGGCGACTTCACGTGGGAACGATACGAGGAGCGCTATAACGTCGATCTCGCGAACAACCTGGGTAATCTTGTGAGTCGCCTTGCGGCCATGGCCGAAAAATACCGCGGATCGCGCCTGGCTGCGGCGGGGAGCGGCGGCCGTCTGGCGCAGGTGGCCGATACGGCGCTCACGCGATACCGCACGTCCATGGACGCCTTGGCGCTCCATGACGGCGTGGCGGCGGCGTTTCAGATCGTGGACGCCTCCAACGAATTCATCGCGGAGACGGCGCCGTGGGCGCTGGCGAAGAACACGGCCGACGCAGGCCGCCTGGATGAGGTGCTGTTTGAAGTGGCTGAGTCGCTGCGCATCGCGGCCGTGCTGCTGCGACCGATCATGCCGGCCTCGTCGGCCGAGATTCTGCGGCGCGTCGGAGGGACGACGGCGCCGGACGCATTGCGCCTGGATCGCGATGGGCCCTGGCGGGCAGAGGGCGCCAGACACATCACCAAAGGGGCGGCCTTGTGGCCGCGCGTGGACGAAGACGGACACAGCGGGGGCTCCGCAAAGAGGCCCCCTCGGGAAGAGGAGACTGTCGTGAAAGAGAATCCAACGGGCGCGGCCGGCGCGCCCGATGCACCCGTGACGAAGCCTGCAGAGGATTCCGGTATTTCCATCGACGACTTCAAGCGCGTCGAGTTGCGAGTGGCCAAAGTGCTCGAGGCCGAGGCGATCCCCAAGTCGAAGAAGCTGCTGAAGTTGACGGTCGACACCGGCGGCGATCAGCGAACCATCGTCGCGGGCATCGCCGAGGCGTACCAGCCGGAGCAACTCATCGGCCGGACCGTCGTGATCGTCGCCAACCTGCGACCGGCAAAGCTGATGGGCGTCGAGTCACAGGGCATGGTCCTCGCCGCCAGTCTGGAAGGGGGGGTGCCGACACTCATCGGGTGTGACGACGCCACCCCGCCCGGGACGTGGGTGCGGTAGCACTGCCCTGATCGAGCACCTCTTGATCGAGCACCGCTTTTGATCGAGCGCCGTCGTGATCGATAGTCATTGCCACCTCGCAGGTGAGGAGTTCGAGGGCGATCTGCCGGAGGTGGTCCAACGGGCCGTGGCCGCGGGGGTATCCGGCGCGCTCGTGATTATCGCAGCCGACGACGAGAAGGAGTGCGGACGCGCGCGAGAGGTCGCGGATCTCTGGCCCGGCGTGCGGTTGTCATTCGGTATCCATCCGCACACCGCCGGGCGGTGTGCGGACGAACACGGCCTGGCGGGGCGGCTCGTCGAAGAGCGGGTGCAGGGTGCGGCCCAGGCCCGGGCGATTGGAGAAATCGGCCTCGATTACCACTACGACTTCTCCCCGCGCGACGTGCAGGAGTCTCTATTCCGCGAGCAGATCGGTCTCGCGCGACGCCTGTGCCTTCCCATCGTCATCCACACGCGTGAGGCGGCCGAGGACACGTTCCGCGTTCTGGCCGACGAGTCGGCGGGCGACATCGGTGGTGTGTTTCACTGCTTTACCGGGGACGCCGAGATGGCCCGTCGCGCGCTCGACGCAGGGTTTCACATATCCTTCGGGGGCATCGTGACGTTTCCCCGCGCGGCGGAACTGCATCAGGTCGCGAAGATGGTGCCCGCCGATCGCCTGCTGATCGAGACGGACAGTCCGTTCCTCGCGCCGGTGCCGCACCGCGGCACCCGGAACGAGCCGGCGCACGTCGTTCGCGTCGCCGAGGCGGTCGCCCGGCTGCGCGAGACCACGGCGGAGGCGGTCGGTCAGGCCGCGCAGGAGAATTTCGACCGGTTGTTCAACCCGTAACTGCTACTCCTGACACGAATTAGCGCGTCACGTTCGTTGACACTCCGCGCGCGGATGTGGTTTGATGAACGCCGCGTGAATCCCACCGCGCAAAAACCTCACGCGTCCGCTCTCGCAGAGCTGTTCGAGCCGATTCGCGACGACCTGCGCGAAGTCGAGCACGAGTTCGCCCGCCACGTGCAGTCGCAGGTGGCCGTGATCCCGACCATCGGCAACTACGTCAAGGAGAGCGGCGGTAAACGCATCAGGCCGGCGGTGCTGCTGATGGCGGCGCGCATGGCGGGCTACACCGGTGAGCGGGCTGTGCGCTACGCGTCAGTTATCGAATTCATTCATACGGCCACGCTCGTACACGACGACATCATCGACGAGTCCGAGCTGCGGCGGGGTCGGGAAGCGGCGCATACACGGTGGGGCAACCACCTCACGGTGCTCTTCGGCGACTTCCTCTATCTCAAGTCTATGTCGCTCGCGCTGGCGCACGACAACCTCGAGATCATCCGGCTGCTCTGCGACGTCACGCTCCGCATCGTGGAGGGTGAGATCTACCAGCTCACGAAGAACGGAGTGGTCGACCTCTCGGAAGAGGAGCACTTCGACATCGTGCGCCGCAAGACGGCGCACCTCTTTGCCGGATGCGCCAAGATCGGCGGAATGCTGGGACCGACCACGCTCGAGCAGCAGGACGCGCTGTGGGAATACGGCTTCAACATCGGCATGGCGTTTCAGCTCGTGGACGACCTGCTTGACTTCACTGGTGTGGAGGGGGAGCTCGGGAAGCCGGTCGGCGGTGATTTACGTGAAGGCAAGATGACACTCCCCGTCATTCACCTGCTGGCCCGTGGTGACAGGCAGGCCGACGCCTTGATCCGCAAGATCGTGCGCGATCGCGATGCCACGCTTGACGAGTCACGCGAGCTTCAGACGCTGCTGGCCCGCACGCGGTCCATTGATTACGCCCACAGCGCCGCCTCCGATTTCGGCGAGCGCGCGAAACGCGCGCTCGCCGTGTTCCCGTCGGGCGCGGCGCGCGACGCGCTGATCTTTCTGCCCGACTACGTCCTGTCGCGCGACCGGTAATGCGGTGCGCCGGTCGCAGATAGGGCAGGTCTTGTGACGCCCGCTGACCGGATCGAAGAGCTCCGTCGCCTGATTCGGCACCACGAGGAACGCTATTACGTCCTGAGCGACCCGGAGATCGCCGACACCGAGTTCGACTCCCTGATGACGGAGCTCCAACGGCTCGAGTCGGCGCGTCCCGATCTCATCACAATCGATTCGCCGACGCAGCGGGTAGGTGGGCGCGCGGCGTTCGGCTTTGCAACGGTCGACCACACCGAGCCAATGTTGAGCCTCGACAACGTCTACTCGAACGACGAACTCCGCGCGTTCGACGAACGCGTGCGTCGCGGTCTTGGCGCGGAGGCCGGGCACGCGATCGCGTACGTGGCGGAGCTGAAGATCGACGGCGTGAGCGTTGCACTGACTTACGAGGATGGGGTGCTCGTCCGGGGCGCGACGCGCGGCGACGGCACGCGCGGCGAGGACGTGACCGCCAACCTGCGCACTATCCGCGTGATTCCGCTGCGCTTGCGTGCCGACTCGTCGAGGGACCGTCTTGATATCCGCGGCGAGGTCTTTCTCCCGAGGAAGTCGTTCGATCGGATCAACGCGCAGCGGGAAGAAGCCGCCGAAGCGCTCTTCGCCAATCCCCGCAACGTGGCGGCCGGCACGCTCCGGAACCTCGATCCGGCGCTCGTGGCGAGCCGCGGCTTGAGCGCGTTTTTTTACCAGCTCGTGGGCGACCCCGAAGGTCTATCCCAGCAGCCGCGCGATACCAACGAAGAGACTGCCTCCAGCGGGCCGGAGGCGACAGCCGGGCGGGTCCGCCCACGCTTGTCCACCCACGCGGAAACATTGGAGCGGCTGCGCGACTGGGGATTACCCGTGGTCCCGCACTGGCGCCGGTGCGCCGGTATCGACGAGCTCGTCGCCTTCTGTCGCGAGTGGGCAGACAAGCGGCGCACCCTCGACTTCGAGACGGACGGTGTGGTCATCAAGGTCGACCGGCTAGCCGAGCGGCGTCTCCTGGGCGCGACGAGCAAGAGTCCGCGCTGGGCCATCGCGTTCAAGTTTCCGGCCGAGCAGAAGACCACACTGCTCACGAAGATCGAGGTCGACGTGGGACGGACCGGGGCCGTAACACCGTTCGCCATGCTCGAGCCGGTACTGATTGCCGGCTCTACCGTCTCCATGGCCACGCTGCACAACGCCGACGACATCGCGCGAAAGGACATCCGCGAGCGCGACTGGGTGCTGGTGGAGAAGGCCGGGGACGTGATTCCGCGAGTGGTCGGACCGATACTGAGCCGCCGGCCGCCGGACGCTGCCCCATGGCAGATGCCCCCTGACTGCCCACGATGCGGCGCCGCGCTTCAGCGCGCCGAAGGCGAGGTGGTCTGGCGCTGCGAGAACACCTCGTGCCCCGCCAGGCTGCAGCGCGGCCTGGAGCACTTTGCGTCGCGGTCGGCCATGAACATCGAGGGGCTCGGTGAGGCGCTCATCGGGCAGCTCGTCGGCCGCCAGATGATCACCGACTGCGCTGACCTCTACGCGCTCGGCGCGGACGCGCTGGCGGCACTGACGAGTACCTCCACGAGGAGCGACGGCCGCGAGGTTCAGCGCCGCTTCGGCGAAAAGAACGCCGCAAAGGTCGTGGCGCAGATCGATCGGAGCCGTGCGAACGAGCTGTCGCGGCTCATCTATGCCCTGGGTATCCGGCACGTCGGGGAACGGGCCGCGCAGGTGCTGGCGGATGCATTCGGATCGATCGACGCCCTGTGTGCCGCGTCAGAGGAGCAGTTGGAGGGCACGCCGGAGATAGGTCCCATCCTGGCCGAGTCGGTGCGACGCTGGATCGACGAGCCGCGCAATCGGCGTCTCCTCGATCGGCTCCGCGCGGCCGGCGTTCGGTTCGACGTGCCGGCTGAACAGCGGCGACAGCGGAACGTTGCGGGACCGCTGGCAGGACAGACGTACGTCGTCACCGGGACGTTGACGTCGATGACGCGCGAGGAGGCTATCGCCGCCGTCGAGCACCTCGGCGGAAAGGTGGCGGGGTCGGTCAGCCGGAAGACGGCCGCCGTGATTACTGGAACCGACGCCGGAACCAAGGCGGAGCGGGCGCGGGAGCTGGGCGTTGCGACGCTGGATGAGGCGGCATTCCTCGCCCTCATCAACGGACCCGAACATTAGAAGTCCTATAATGATCGCGTGATGACTCGCCGGTTCCTGGTTGTGACGGTCTCTCTGGCTGCAACGGTGGCATTCCTTATCGGGCTGATGGTGGCGGGGACGATGACACCCGCGCCCGCGATGTCAGCCACGACAGCGTCTACCACACCGTCTACCACGACGTGGTCTGCCACGACCGTGTCCGCAGGGGCGCCGCCGCGCCGGGCTCCGGCGCTCGACCGGGCGACTGTATCGGCGTTCCCCGGTGGTGGGTCGTTCGCCGACATCGCCGAGCGTCTCAACCCCGCCGTCGTCAGCATCAACGCCACCTCGCGCGGCGAGGTGGGACGGCGTCCGGCGCAACCACCTGGCCAGCCCGAGCCGTTTCTGCAGCAGCCGCAGCGTGATCAGAGCGGCCCGCGGCGGGGTGCCGGCACTGGCTTCGTCATCGACCCCGGCGGATTCATCCTTACCAATCACCACGTCATCGACGGCGCCGACCGAATCATGGTTCAGCTGACCGATGGCCGCACGCTGAAGGCGGAGCGCATCGGCTCCGATCCCGATACCGACATCGCGCTCATCAAGGTCGATTCGCCAGGGGCGCTGCCGTTCGCCACCCTTGGCGACTCCGACGGGCTCCGCGTCGGCGAGTGGGTAGTCGCGATCGGCAATCCACTGGCCTACGAACACACCGTTACCGTCGGGGTGGTCAGCTTCATCGGCCGGAAGCTGTTCGACACCTCGCTCGACCGCTACATCCAGACGGATGCCGCCATCAACTTCGGCAACAGCGGCGGTCCCCTGATCAACACCCGCGGGGAAGTCATCGGCATCAACGCGGCCATCAGCTCCAGGGCGTCGAACATCGGGTTTGCCGTACCGATCAACCAGGCGAGCGCGATCCTGCCGCAGTTGCGGGACAGTGGGCGCGTGTCCCGCGGTTACATCGGCGTCATGCTTCGCGACGTGGATCCCGATCTCCAGCGTGCGCTCGGACTGCCGTCGGCTGAAGGGGCGCTCGTGCAGGACGTCACGCCCGGTTCTCCCGGCGCGCGAGCTGGTTTGCGCACCTACGACGTCATCACCGCTGTGGACGGCAGGTCGATCGACGGCGACGACACGCTCATTCAGATGATCGCGGCGCGTTCGCCGGGATCCGCCACCACCGTCCAGGTGCTCAGGGACGGCCGCGCCCTGAACGTCACGCTGAAGCTCGCCGAGCGTCCGCAGCGCGATCGCGGGGAGGGGGGCGCCGTCGGGCAGCCGCAGCCGCCCAGTCGGCGCGGGCCGCTGCTCGGTCTGTCGGTCCGCGACGTGGACGCCCGGTCCGTCGTGCGCTACAGGCTGCCCGCGGGCACGCGCGGGGTGGTTGTGTCCCGTGTCGAGCCGATGAGTCCCGCGTTCGACGCCGACATCGAGCGTGGGCATGTGCTGTTCGAGATCAATCGCCAGCCCGTCCAGGACATTGACAACTATCGCCGCCTGACCGGCACCGCGAGCCCCGGCGACGTCCTCTCGATGTACCTCTACAAGCCCGAGATCGATCAGCGGGCGCTCGAGACGCTCAAGATCGACGAACGTTGAAGCCCCGCATCCTGGTCATCGACGACGAGGCGGCGATTCGCGATTCGCTGCGGATGATCCTGGAGTACGAGCACTACGAGTGCCTCGGCGCCGCGTCTGGACCGGAAGGTCTCACCATCATCAGGCGTGACGCACCGGACATGGTGATCCTCGACATCAAGATGCCGGGCATGAACGGCCTCGAAACGCTCGCCGAGATCCGTAAGGTGGATGAGACGGTGCCGGTGGCCATGATCTCCGGGCACGGCACGATCGCCGATGCCATGCAGGCGACGCGGCTGGGCGCCTTCGACTTCATCGAGAAACCCTTCACCAGCGAGCGCGTGCTCGTCACCGTGGCGAAGGGGCTCGAAGTTCGCGAACTACGACAGGAGAATCGCGAGCTGAAGCTCGCGATGGAGTCGAAGTACGAAATGATCGGCGACAGCGCGCCGCTGCGTGCCGTGCTCGAGTCGGTCAGGCTGGCCGCGCCGACCAACGCCACCGTCATGCTGTTCGGCGAGAGCGGCGTCGGCAAGGAGCTCGTCGCCCGTGCCATTCATCGAAACAGCCCACGCGCCGGCCAACGGTTCGTTCAAGTGAACTGCGCGGCCATTCCGGAGGAGTTGATCGAGTCGGAGCTGTTCGGCCACGAAAAGGGCTCGTTCACCGGTGCCGCAGAGAAGCAAATCGGCAAGTTCGAGCAGGCGGACCGGGGCACGATCTTCCTGGACGAAGTCGGAGACATGAGCCCCAAGACACAGGCCAAGGTCTTGCGTGTGCTCCAGGAGCAGGAAGTGGAGCGGCTCGGATCGGTCCGGACGATCAAGGTGGACGTGCGGGTCATTGCGGCGACCAACAAGAACCTGGACGAGGCGATTCAGCGTGGGGAGTTTCGGGAAGATCTGTATTTCCGTCTGAATGTCATTCCGATCGTCGTGCCGCCGCTGCGCGAGCGGCGCGAGGACATCGGGCTCCTTGTCCAGCACTTCGCGAAGCGGATCAGTGAGGAGAACAACCTCAGGCCGAGGCGATTCGATGCGCGCGCGATCGAGGCGCTCCGGCGGTATCGCTGGCGCGGCAACATTCGCGAGCTGCGCAACACGGTCGAGCGGCTGATGATCATGACGTCGGGCGAGACCGTGCGGCCCGAGGATCTTCCGCCCGACATCACCGGTGACGCGTCCGGGCGGCCCGCGCCGGTGGAGACGATCGCCCCGGTGAGCGTGCCGACAGGGACAGCGGCGGCAGGAACAGTGCCGGCAGGAATAGCGCCGGCAGGGATAGGGCCAGCGGCCGGCACGGCGCCTGCCAGCACAGCGCCTGCCACCACGTTGCGGGACTTCAAGGACACAGCGGAGCGAGCCTACCTGGTGCAGAAGCTCCGCGAGAGCAACTGGAACATCTCGAAGACGGCGGAGGTCATCGACACGCCGCGGAGCAACCTCTACAAGAAGCTCGAGCAGTACGGGATCAAGCAGGACGTGGACGGCTAAGTCCCGGCCGCCTCCAGCGCTAATCCAGCTTGTTTCCCGACACTATTTCGGCGGCGGAGGCACGAAGCAGAGCGCATCCGCACTCTGGTTGCCCGCGGCATCGACGGCATAAACCGCGAGATCGCCGGTGCCTTTGAGCCTCACGTCCACTGCCCCAGCGACGTCCCCCCCGAATTGAGTAGCACCCGGGTTTAGAGTCCGAGCTCACGAGAAGGGAGATCGGACGTGAAGCAACGATTCAGCGAGGCGCAGATCATCGGGTTCCTGCGGGAGTCCGAAGCGGGCCTGCCGGTGAAGGACCTGTGCCGCCGGCACGGGTTCTCGGAGGCCAGTTACTACCTCTGGCGGAATAAGTTCGGCGGGATGACCGTCTCGGACGCGAAACGCCTGAAGGAGCTGATTGCCGAGAATACGCGGCTGAAGAAGCTGCTGGCCGAGTCCGTGCTGGACAACGAGGTGACGCGCGATGCGTTGCGAAAAAAGTGGTGACCGCCCCAGCCCGACGGGTGCTGGTGCGGGATATGACCGCGCAGGGGGTGAGCGAGCGGCGCGCGCTCGCGCTGGTGCACATGAGTGCCTCGTCGCTGCGATACACCCCGGCGCCGGATACTAACGCGGCGTTGCGAGCCCGCATCGTGACCTTAGCGCACCGGCACCGTCGCTACGGTGCCGGGATGATCTACCTCAAGCTGCGGCAGGCGGGAACACGGGTCAACCACAAGCGGGTGGAGCGCCTGTATACCGAGGCTAGGCTGCAGGTACGTCGGCGGCGACGCAAGAAGATCCCGGTGGCGGACCGCCAGCCCCTGGTACGCCCCCAGGCGCCGAACGAGGTCTGGTCTGCCGACTTCGTCTTCGACCGCACGGCCGAGGGACGGGTGGTGAAGTGCCTGACCGTCGTCGATGACGCGACCACCGAAGCGGTGGCCATCGTGCCGGCCCGCGCGTTCGGTGGGCTGCCGGTCACCCGCGTGCTCGATCAACTCGCGCTCAAGCGCGGCCTGCCGCGTATCTTGCGCACCGACAACGGGAAGGAGTTCTGCGGGCGCGCCATGCTGACATGGGCCCATACGCACGGCGTCACGTTGCGCCTGATCGAGCCGGGCAAGCCGAATCAGAACGCCTATATCGAATCGTTCAACGGCCGGTTCCGCGACGAGTGCCTCAACGAGCACTGGTTCACGAGTCTGGTCCATACCCAGGTCCTCGTCGAGGCCTGGCGACGCGAGTACAACGAGGAGCGGCCGAAGAAGGGACTGGGCGGGCTCACGCCCGCCCAGTACGCCAAGCGGCTGGTCGCGGAACGCAGTACAGTCACCGCCGGACTCTAAACCGAAGTGCTACTGAAGACGGGGGGACGTCGCCGGAATTACAAATTTGGTTGAGCAAGACCGAAGCCCAAGTTCCAGATCACAATTCCGTTGGATTTGCCATAATGGAATCGTCGCAGTCGGCCAGACGACCGCTGCTTCGGTTAACCGCGGGCGACCGCGAAGTAGCCGGGGGAGAGGAAAGTCCGAACTCCGAAGGGCAGTGCGCCGGGTAATTCCCGGGCAGGGTAACTTGACGGAATAGTGGCACAGAAAATATACCGCCTTCGGCAACTGAGGTAAGGGTGAAAAGGTGCGGTAAGAGCGCACCGCGTCCGTGGCAACACGGATGGCAGGCAAAACCCCGCACGGAGCAAGACCAAATAGGGTGGCGTTCGAGGGCGGCCCGTCCGAAGCCACCGGGTAGGTTGCTGGACCCTGCGAGCGATCGCAGGGCTAGAGGAATGGTCGTCCCGTCGTCGCGCCCGCAAAGGTACGACGGCGGACAGAACTCGGCTTATCGGCTGGCTGTGACGTTTTTCTTCCCGGTTGCGTCATTCGCACCCGTACTCAGTGTCCGGCACGGGCCGGCTCGCTGCGACAGTTCGTGTTGAGGGACCGCGCGGTATGGCTCTGTACTTGGTAACCGGCGGCGCCGGGTTCATCGGGTCTCACCTGGCGGAAGAGCTCGTCGGCCGCGGCGAGCAGGTCCGTGTCGTCGACAGCCTCGTCACCGGCTCGCGCCGCAACCTCGCGCACCTGTCCCGCGTCGATTTCATCGAAGGCGACCTGGCGGACCTCGAGGTCGCACGTCGTGCCGTGAACGGCGTGGATTTCGTCCTGCATCAGGCGGCCATCCCGTCGGTTCCTCGTTCGGTGCAGGATCCCATCCGATCCCATCGCGCCAATATCGACGCGTCGCTGAATGTCCTCGTCGCGGCACGGGACGCGGGCGTGAAGCGCCTGGTCTATGCCGGCTCGTCATCGACCTACGGAGATGCGCCGGCGCTGCCCAAGGCGGAAACCATGCCGGCGGCGCCGCTCTCGCCGTACGCCCTGCAGAAGCTGGTCGCTGAGCAGTACTGCCAGATGTTCACGCGGCTGTACGGCTTCGAGACCGTCTCGACCCGCTACTTCAATGTCTTCGGGCCGCGACAGGATCCGTCCTCCCCCTATTCCGGCGTCATCTCGCTCTTCATCAGCGCCCTCTGCGAGGGGCGACAGCCGACGATCTACGGGGACGGCGAGCAGACGCGCGACTTTACGTACGTGGCCAATGTGGTCGACGGCGTGCTCCGAGCCTGTCAGGCGCCTGGAGCAGGTGGAGAGGTGGTCAATGTCGCCACCGGCGGCCGTATCTCGGTCAATCAGTTGTTCAGGACCATTCGGGACCTCGTCGGCGCCGGCGTGGAGACCGCCGGTGGGGAAGCCAGGGTGGAGCCCCTGTACGCCGCCGCACGTCAGGGCGACGTGCGCGATTCCCAGGCCGACATCCGGAAGGCCGGCCGGCTGCTTGGCTACACACCGACGGTCAGCTTCGAAGAAGGCTTGAAGAAGACCGTCGAGTGGTACCGCGCCTCCCAGACGATCGTCGCCTAGCAACTGCGGTTGACGATCTTGTGAAACCCTGGGAGCCGCTCGGCGAAACGACCACGCCCGACGGCACCTCTCTGACACTCACCCGTCACACGGACGAGTACGTCATCCTCGCCAACGGCAAGAGCCTCATGTCGAGCCGCATGCATGGCTCCGAGGAAGCGATGGCCGCGCTCGCCTGCCGCAGAGCACGAACGCTGGAGCAGCCATGCGTGCTCGTCGGTGGTCTCGGCATGGGCTTCACCCTCCGAGCCACGCTCGATCTCCTTCCGCCAAGCGCCGTCGTCGTCCTCGCGGAGCTCGTGCCCGCCGTGGTGGAATGGAACCGTGGACCGCTCGGTCCCCTGGCGGCGCATCCCCTGAAAGACAAGCGCGTACGCGTCGAGATGGGTGACGTCGCCGCGACGATGCGCACGAGCCCGGGGCGCTTCGACGCCGTGCTTCTCGATGTCGACAATGGCCCATCTGCGTTCACCGAGTCGGGGAACGCCGCGCTCTACGACAACCGGGGTGTTGCCGTCGCCCGCGACGCGCTCAGGAGCGGCGGCGTGCTCGCCGTCTGGTCGGCCTGGGACAATCGCAAGTTCGAGCAGCGCCTCCGCCACGCCGGCTTCAGAGTCGAGGTTGAGCGCGTGCGGGGACGCCTCAAGAAGGGTGGTCCCCGCCACGCGATCTTTCTCGGCCATCGCCAGTCGGCGTGACCAGCCCCTGACAGCGTCTTCTCCGTCCAGACGACCGCAGGCCAGGAGCTGTTGGTCAGAGACCAAGTGTGCAACCCCGCTTGTCGATCGCGGCCAGCCAGACACTTTCGCTGTTCCTGTCGTTTCGCGTAACCCCCATCGGCGTCATCGTGTTGCGCTGACCACGCAGTGGGCGGGCACTCGGCGCGGCGCTTGCCATGCCTCCAGCGGCCCCGGCGGGTTCGTCGTGAACGGCGCCCGACCTCGCCACCCCTCGAATGTGCCGGGGCCGTCACATGCCACGGATTCACGAAGAGGACAGGAGGAAACGTGATGAGAATGATGATTGCGGCGTTGCTCGTGCTTGGTCTTGGCGGGACGGCGCTCCCGGCGCAGGAGGGCGGTCGACAGCAGACTGCCGTAGCGACCGCTGCGGCGGCGCTCGTGAACCTGAATACGGCGACGATGGCACAGCTCGAAACGCTGCCCGGGATCGGCCCCGCCACAGCGCAGCGGATCGTCGACTACCGGCAGCAGAACAGCGGCTTCAAGAAGGTCGAGGAGCTGATGAACGTCCGCGGCATCGGCGAAGTGAGCTTTCTCAGGCTGGAATCGCTCGTCACCCTCACGCCGCCGCGGACCGAACGCGCCGCCGTGCGGACCGAGTAGCGACGGCGCGGGGTTGCGGAGGCGTCAGGCCTCCGCGGCCCCGCGCTGCGGTGGCTTCCAGTCACGGCTACACCCTCATCGAAATTCTGTTGGTCGCGGCGCTCATCACCACCCTGTCCGCCATCGCGGTCCCGCAGTCGCTGGCGACAGTCGACCGCGCCCGGGCCACCGCAGCTGCCCGATACCTGGCTGCGCGGATGACGATGGCCCGCTCGCACGCCGTCATGCGATCGGCCAATGTCGCCCTCCGGTTTAGCGAAGATCGCGCGGGCATCACCTTCCGGATGTTCGTGGACGGCAATCGAAATGGGGTCCGCGCGAGGGACATCGCGGCGTACGTCGATCAGCCGCTGGATGCGCTCGCCCGCCTGTCCGACCTGTTTCCGGGTGTTGCCATTGCCGTGTCAGGCGAGGCCGGGAGCGACCCGCTCAGAATCGGCTCGAGCAACATGCTCTCCTTCGCGCCGCTCGGCACGGCGACATCCGGCTCGGTCTACGTGCGCGGCCGCGACGGCTCCCAGTTCGCCATCCGCGTTCTCGGTGCAATGGGACGTGTGCGAGTGCAGCGATACCAGCCGCATACCGGAACCTGGATCGACTCCTTCTGAAGCTCCTCTTGCCACACTCAGCAATCAACGGGTATCGCATTCCCATTGGTCGAACGCGGTGGACGTACATGGGACAGGGCTACCCTGGAACGCCGCTCCATGACGACCTGGTCCGCGCCCGGCGCCCGTGACACAGAGTGGCGTCACCGGCAAGGCATGTGGCATCGACCTTGGTTGCAGCCCCGTACCGGTTCACAACACGTCAGGGAGGTGATGATGTCGGGATTCGAGAATGCAGGACAAATAGCGGCGTCCATGACGGGTGGGACCGTGGATGGCGCCGACAGATCCGCCGATCTTCGGCAGATCGTCGCCGCGGTCGGCACGGCGCTCGCGCGCCCTGCCGCCGACGGTGGCCTGCCTGGCATTTTCGAGAGGCAAGTGGAACAACTCCTGTCGATACGGGGCGTGCGGTTGCGCGAGATCCCGGCGCGCTATCAGGCCCGGCTCGTCACACCAACCCGTACGGCTGAATCGATCGTACTGAACGTCCCAACGGCGGATTCGCGGGTACAGGCCGTTCTGGAAGCGTCATTCGAACGGGGCCGTCGGCTCGACGAACAGGACCTCGAACTACTAGCCGCGGCCGCGCAGCTGGGTGGTCTCGTCCTCGAGGCGGCGCGCGCGCGAAGCACCCCGCGTCCGGTCAGCTCTGATGGCGCGGCGCCGCTCATCGGCTCGACATCGGCAATGGAATCGCTCAGGGAACGCGTCGAGAGGGTCGCACTCACCGATTTCACTGTGCTCATCGAGGGTGAGAGCGGCACGGGCAAAGAGCTCGTCGCCCGCCAGGTCCACGAGTTGAGCCGGCGACGCGCCGGGCAGTTCGTCGCGGTGAATTGTGCGGCGGTGGTGGAAACGCTGCTCGAGGCTGAGCTCTTCGGCATTGAGGAGCGGACGGCCACCGGGGTGCGGGGGCGACGCGGCAAGTTCGAACACGCCCACGCGGGCACGCTGTTTCTCGACGAAGTGTCGGACCTCGCGCTCTCGGCGCAGGCGAAACTGCTGCGCGCCATCCAGGACCTGGCCGTGGAGCGCGTGGGTGGCACGGGCGCGCGCCGGGTCGACACGCGCATCGTCGCGGCGACCAACCGTCCCCTATCGGATCTCGTGGCACGCGGGCTGTTCCGCGCGGACCTGTACTACCGGCTCAGTGGCGTCGATATTCACGTGCCGCCCCTTCGGCTGCGACGCGACGACATTCCGGAGCTTGCCGCGTACTTCCTGGCGCGGCATCGCGCCACGCGTGACCTCTCGATCTCGGATGCGGCTCTCGATGCGCTCCACCTGTACGACTGGCCGGGCAACGTCCGGGAGTTGGAGCGGCTGATCGAACGGGCGATCGCGCTGGTGGCATCGACTCGAATCGAGTTGTCCGACCTGCCGCCTCAGGTCTGCGGCCGCTACGGGGAGGTGCTGGGTCCGTCCATTGCCGCCGGTGACTCCATGCGGGCATGGGGAAGCCGCTACGCCCGGCTGACGTTCGAGCGGTGCGGGCGCAACAAGCGAGCGGCGGCGCGGGTGCTCGATATCAGCTATCACACGCTCGCGGCGTATCTCTATTACGGGGGCTCCAGCCGGACATCAGGGAAGCAGGTGCCGGCGTGGGCGCGGCCGGAGGGCGACCCCAAGCGTCCTGCGCAGGCCCGCGAATAGGTTAAAGCGGCTCTTTTGGATTGAGTTTTGCGATCGATGACACTAGAGTCGATGTTGACGTTGATGTCCCCCAATAAACCGAATCTGAACACAGAGTCCGCGGATCTCGATCGACGCGGAGCCGAACGCACCCCTTTCGAGCCGCTTCGCGCCCGCCTGGGTGGAAGGAGCGAAGGCATTGTCGTCGACCTCAGTGAAACTGGGGCGCGCCTGCAACTGCCAGTCGCACCACCTCGAGACCGGCAATGCCCGGTCCAGATTGAGTGGAGGAACACCATCGTGACGCTTCAGGCCCGCGTGGTGCGGTCCGTTCAACGCAGCGTGCAGAGCGAGTCGGCAACGCTGGCCCGGACGGAATACTACGTCGCGATTGAATTCCTGGACCCGACCCGCGAGGCGATCGACGCCGTGCGGCGCATCCTCCAAAACGACTAGCGACGTCTTGTTCTGGCCGCGTGAAGCTTGACCGCTTCCGCTCGGCCGCTGTAGGCTTCGCTCCAGTGTCATATTCAGATAGGGCTGCGAAAGTACTCGATCGCGCCGAGGCGTCGCTGAAGTCGTTGATGATTGACGCACGCAAAGCGAAGGCGCACGAGGAGATCGCGGAAATCACAGACTTGGCGAAGTCGGTCGCGGCCCTCCGGACAGGCCGACCAGAGCGGCGAACAGATCGGAACCGTCGAACGGGGAGGGCTCGCCGGAAGGTACACCGCAGCCCGCCAGGCGGCATCGAGGGCCGCAAAGTCGAACGGCGTGCGAGTCGCGACCGGCGTGGACGCTGAACGCACGCCTTCACTCCTCCGAAGTCGCGGCGTCTTTCCTTGACCGTCCCTCGCACGCATAGTACGTTTAAGTGCTCCTGGTCCTCTTGTACGATCCAGTCCCTTCAAGCGATTCCAATCCGGCTTCATGACCGACGCGGCCGCCACCGAGCTTCGCAAGACCCCGCTCAACGCCCGCCACCGCGCGTCTCGGGCGAAGATGATGCCGTTCGCCGGCTGGGAGATGCCCGTCGAGTATGCGGGGATTGCCAGCGAGCACATGGCCGTCCGCACGCGCGCCGGCCTGTTCGATGTCAGCCACATGGGCGAGATTGAGATCGCGGGCAAGAACGCCCTGACGGCGGTGCAGCGGATCGCGTGCAGCGACCCGGCGCAACTGAAGGTGGGGCAGGCGCAGTATTCGGGCCTCCTGACGCCGCAGGGGACGTTCCTGGACGACATGATCGTCTACCGCATGGCGCCCGGCCACTTCCTGCTGGTGGTGAACGCGGGGAACATCGCCAGGGACTTCGCCTGGATCGGCGAACAGGTGAAGGCCACGGGCAATGCCGCGGCGATCGACTCGAGCAGTCGCTACGCCTTGATCGCCATCCAGGGACCGGCCTCGCTCGACGTGCTGCAGCCGCTCACCGGCGCTGAGCTCGCGGAGATTCAGCCGTTCTGGTTTGCGTACGGAGAGGTGGCCGGTGCCCGCGCGACGATTGCCCGCACGGGATATACGGGCGAGGATGGCTATGAGATCTTTGTACCCCCCAACATGGCCGATACGGTCTGGCAGGCGATCATCGAGTCAGGCCGCTCGGCCGGCATCGTGCCCGCCGGCCTCGGCGCGCGTGACACGCTACGCCTCGAGGCGGGGATGCGGCTGCACGGCAGCGACATCGACGAGACGACCACCGTCCTCGAGGCAGGCCTCGGCTGGATGATTGGGTGGACCAACGAAGCGTTCATCGGCCGGGACCGGCTCCGGGAGCAGAAGGAGAGCGGGGTATCGCGGAAGCTGGTTGGCTTCGAGATGATCGACCGTGGAATCGCACGTCACGGACACCGCGTCATGCAGGGTGACACACCGGTTGGCGTGGTGACTAGCGGCACCCAGACCCCGCATCTCGAGAAGGCGATCGGCATGGCCTACGTGCCGATTGAGCAGTCGAAGCTAGGTGCGACAATCGAGATTGACATTCGCGGCCGCGCCGCGAACGCGCGCGTCGTGCGGATGCCCTTCTACAAGAGGGGCGCGCAGGCGTAGGGGCGGACCTTCGGGTCAGCTCACGAGACAAGGAGAGACATGGCCTATCCCGACGATCGGAAGTACACCAAGGACCACGAGTGGGTCCGCCTCTCCGGCGACATAGCCGAAATCGGCATCACCGATTACGCCCAGCAGCAACTCGGGGATGTCGTCTATATGGAGTTGCCGGAGGTCGGCACCAGCCTGACTGCTGGGCAGACGTTTGGCTCCATCGAATCGGTGAAGGCGGTGTCGGAACTGTTTGCGCCGGTCGGCGGGGAGGTGGTCGAGGTGAACGACGCGGTAAAGGACCATCCGGAGGCGGTGAACACGGACCCGCACTCGTCGTGGATGATCAAAGTGCGCGTTTCAGATCCCGGCGACGCGGCAGGGTTGCTCGACAGCGCACAGTATCAGGGCCTTCTCGGCTGATGCAGCCGCTGGATGCCAACGACTGGTTCGCGCCCCGTCACGTGGGGCCGTCTCCCGGCGAACGGGACGCGATGCTCACGGCCGTCGGCGCGCCTTCCCTCGATGCTCTGATTGACGAAGCGATTCCGGCCTCCATCCGCTTGAAACGACCGCTCGACCTCCCGCCGGCGGAAAGCGAGCACCAGTACCTGCGCCGGCTGGCCAAGCTCGCCGCCCGCAACAAGACGTTCCGGTCCTACATCGGCCTCGGGTATCACGACACGGTCACGCCGAGCGTCATCCTGCGCATGGTGATGGAGAACCCGGGCTGGTACACCCCGTATACGCCGTACCAGGCCGAGATCGCACAGGGCCGCCTCGAATCCCTCATCAACTTCCAGACGATGGTCTCGGATCTCACGGGGATGGAGGTCGCCAACGCGTCGCTGCTTGACGAGGCGACGGCCGGGGCGGAAGCGATGACGCTGCTGCACCGCGTGCGAACGAACAAGGGCACGGACGGCCAGCGTGCGCGGTTTCTCGTCAGCGATCGCTGCCTGCCGCAGACGATCGACGTGGTGCGCGCTCGCGCGGAACCGCTCGAGATCGATGTCGAGGTCAGATCGATCGAGGAGATGACGTTTGACGCTCGCTCGGGCCGCACACCGTTCGGTGTGCTGCTCCAGTATCCGGACGAAGCGGGCCTCGTGCAGGATCTGACGCCCTGCATCACGCGCGCTCATGACGCGGGCGCGCTCGTGGCGGTTGGCGCTGACCTCCTCGCGCTGGCGCTGCTCACGCCCCCAGGTGAGATGGGCGCCGACGTGGTGTTCGGCAATTCGCAACGCTTCGGTGTGCCGCTCGGATACGGCGGCCCGCACGCCGCGTTCTTTGCGAACCGACGCGCCTTCGTTCGCCAGATGCCGGGACGGATGATCGGCGTATCGGTGGACGGGCAGGGCCGGAAGGCGTACCGGATGGCGCTGGCGACGCGCGAACAGCACATCCGGCGCGAAAAGGCGACGTCGAACATCTGCACGGCACAGGCGCTGCTAGCCAATATGGCGGCGATGTACGCCGTGTATCACGGTCCGGACGGTCTCAGGGCCATTGCTGGCCGCGTCCACGCGCTGGCCCGCGTCCTTGACGCGGAGCTGCGCACGCTCGGCCTGCGGCAGACGAACGCACATTATTTCGACACGCTCCGCGTGGAAGTTCCGTCGGGGGCCGATGCCGTCCGCGAGCGGGCGCTGGCAGCCGGCATCAACCTTCGCTACGTCGACGCGCGCACCGTCGGCATCGCGCTCGACGAGACCGCCTCCACATCCGACATTTGCGACATCATCAACGTGTGCATGGGCGCTGGCGGCAAAGCGGTCTCGGCAGCCGGAAGTCCTCCGCCTTCGCGTGACGCTTCGGCGGACGACTACCCGCCGCCGCTGCGAAGAGCGAGCCCGTTCATGACCCATCCGGTGTTCAACACGCACCGGTCCGAGACCCAGATGATGCGATACATCCGCAGCCTGGAGCGGAAGGACCTCGGCCTCGATACATCGATGATCGCCCTGGGCTCGTGCACCATGAAGCTGAACGCGGCCACCGAGATGCTGCCCGTCACCTGGGAACGCTTCGGCCGGGTACATCCGTTCGCGCCTGTCGACCAGGTGGAGGGGTATGCGGAGATCTTCCGCGACCTGGAAGCGGCGCTGTCCGAGATTACCGGTTTCGCCGCGGTCTCCCTCCAGCCCAACTCCGGGGCGCAGGGGGAGTTCGCCGGCCTGATGGTGATTCGTGCTTATCACCTGACGCGCGACGGTGGGCACCGCGACGTCGTGCTGATTCCGGCCTCGGCGCACGGCACCAATCCGGCCAGCGCCGCCATGGCGGGCATGCGCGTCGTCGTCGTGGCGACCGCGCCGAACGGCAATGTCGACGTGGCGGACCTCCGGAAGAAGGCGGCCGAGCATCATGACCGCCTCGCGTGCCTCATGATCACGTATCCGTCCACGCACGGCGTCTTCGAGGACGAGATCCGTACGATCTGCGATGTCGTGCATGAACACGGCGGGCAGGTGTACATGGACGGCGCCAACATGAACGCGCAAGTGGGACTGACCAGCCCGGCGTCGATCGGTGCCGATGTCTGCCACCTGAACCTCCACAAGACGTTCTCGATTCCTCATGGTGGCGGTGGACCGGGCATGGGCCCCATCGGCGTCGCCCGGCATCTCGCTCCCTATCTGCCAGGGCATCCACTCATCCGGACCGGCGGCGAGCAGGCGATCCACGCGATCTCGGCCGCGCCGTGGGGTAGCGCCAGCATCCTGCTCATCTCCTACGGATATATCCGGATGCTCGGGGCCGACGGCGCAACCGACGCCACGAAGCACGCCATTCTCAACGCCAACTACATCAAGGCGCGGCTCGAGCCGCACTATCCCGTCCTGTATGCACGAGCGAACGGCCGCGTCGCGCACGAACTGATCTTCGACCTGCGTCAGTTCAAGACAGCCGGGGTCGAGGAGATGGACGTGGCGAAGCGCCTGATGGACTACGGATTCCATGCGCCGACGGTCTCGTTTCCCGTGGCGGGCACACTGATGGTGGAACCGACCGAAAGCGAGGACAAGGCGGAGCTCGACCGATTCTGCGACGCGATGATTCAGATTCGCGCGGAAATAGACGAGGTCGCCGGCCGGCGCGTGGACCGGGACGATAACGTGCTGAAAAACGCACCCCATACGGCCGAGGCCGTGTCGGCCACGGAGTGGCGCCATCCGTACACACGCGAGCAGGCGGCGTTTCCGCTCCCGTTCGTCAGGGCAAACAAGTTCTGGCCGCCCGTCGGCCGCATCGACAACGCCTACGGCGACCGAAACCTCTTCTGCTCCTGCCCGCCCGTGGAATCCTAAAGCGCTTTTCAAATAGGCCTTGTACTACCTGGGGCGGTCGTGGTACTTCTGCGCGCACCGATGCAGGAGGCCCGATGCGTGCCTATTCGATGGATCTGCGAGAGCGGGCGCTCCTCGACAGCGATGCCGGGATGACGGCGGCCGAGGTGGCGGCGAAGTACCGCGTGAGCGGGTCGTGGGTGCGGCTACTGAAACAGCGGCGGCGCGACACGGGCGAGGTGGCGCCTCGCGTCCAGCGACATGGACGGCGCTGCATGCTTGAGCCGCACCTACACACCTTGGCCGCGCTGATTGCGGCGCAACCGGATCGCACGCTGGCTGAGCTGAAGGACGCCCTCGCCACGCCCGCGAGTGTGCCGACGGTCTGGCGCGCCGTGCGGGCCCTCGGCCTGACCGTTAAAAAACACGGTCCGCCCGTCCGAACACGATCGGCCTGACGTCGCGGCCGCGCGGGTCGCGTGGCACGCGGCGGCGCCGACCTGGGATGTCGCCCACCTCGTGTTTCTGGACGAAACCGGCATCACCACCAATCTGCTTCGGCGGTACGGCCGGGCACCGCGCGGCGCGCGCGTCCACGACCACGCCCCCTGCGGGCGCTGGCAGACCAGCACGTTTCTCGCCGCGTTGCGGGTCACGGGGCTGACCGCACCGGGGGTCTTCGACGGCGCGATCGATGGCGAGAGCTTCCGCGCCTACATCGAACAGATCCTGGTGCCGACCCTGCAGCCCGGCGACATCGTCATTGCCGACAATCTCGGGGCCCACAAGGTCGCCGGCATCCAACGCGCCATCCAGGCCGCCGGGGCCACCCTCTGGTACTTGCCACCCTACAGCCCGGACCTCAATCCCATCGAGCTCTGCTTCGCGAAGCTCAAGGCCCTCGTTCGCACCGCTCGCTGTCGCAGCACCGAGACGCTCTGGCCGTTCCTCGGCGAGTGCTTGGCGCACTTCAGCCCTGACGAATGCCGCAACTATGTTCGGCACTGCGGGTACGCGGCCGCCACACGGTCATGAAAAGCGCTTTAGAGCCCCGGCGGATTCACGTACGCCTGCGATCCGATGCGTGCCTTCGACCGGTTGAATCGGCACGACTACTCAGGACTAATCCTGGCGTGCGCCTCGCCTCCTGAGTCGCCTCGCTCAGTCCACCGGCACCCTCAGACCCGCTTCTGGGCGAGGACGACCGTGGCGCGGAACCCGTCGGTGAGCGGGAAGACCCCTGGCATGACACGCGCGGCGTCCTGCTGTACGACGGTCAGACGAGACATGTACTGGGTCAGCCAGCCGGAGTACATCCCGAAGTCGTACAGGGCCTCGAAGCTCTCGAAAGTGAGCGGGCGGTGTACCTCTTCGGCCTTGACGGTGGCAAAGCCGTGGGCGTCGAGCAGCGCGGCGAGGTCGTCCGCGTCGCGCGGGACGTGGGAGCCGTCGCGGAGGGTGTCGTCGTCAAAGAACGCGCTTGCTAGGCGCTGCATCCGCGCGAAGGACTCAAAGGTGCTCGTCACAACGCTGAGCCAGCCACCGGGGCGCACGCAGCGGCCTGCAACGGCGAACAGAGCGTCCGGCTCGACGTACGCGAGGAGAAAGTGCGCCGCGAACAGATCGACCGCCCGGCCTCCGAGGTAGCGCTCCACATGTAGCGCGGTGTCGACGTAGCTGGAGAAACCAAGCTTCTTGTGAGCGATGCGGAGCATCGCCGCCGAAGTGTCGATCCCGTGCAGCGCCGCCTCCGGATACAGGGCGCTCAGGGTCTGGAGCAAGCCGCCGGTGCCCACCCCCGCGTCGACGATCACCTGTGCCTCGTCCCGGGTAAGGCCACCTCGGAGCTGCCCGACAGCACGGTCGCGGGCGTCGCCGATCAGGCCAAAGGGGTCCTCGTCGTAGCGGGTCGCGATGATCGTGTCATAGCCGTGCGGATCGGTCTGCATACGGTCCTCTGGGGTACGCCCCCGGACTAGCCGTCTCGATGAGCGCCCTGAGACGAGCGCCGGATTGGAGCGTCATCGGCGTTGGACCCGATTATAGGAGGAAGCGCTGAGCACTTTGGCTTAACGGCCAAGGGCAGACAAGATTTCGACTCCACCGCCCTCGGACGCCCCTCCCGGGCGGTCACTCTACACTACGCGACTACTCAGGACTAATCTGAACCGGTGGCGACCGCGAGCGCCGAGGGCGATCACTGGCTGGCGATTGGGACGGTCGTTCTCCTCTTCGCAAACCTGACACAGTGGCGGGCTTGGATCTGCGCGTCGGCCAGGTCACGTGAAGCATGGTGTGACACATCGGGTCGGCCCATCGGTCGCTCTCATCTGTGTGCGCCGGGCCGTGCTTGACGTCCGAGAGGAGGGAGCGGATAGTTAAGGCCGCCGGTACGACCAGATTCCGAGGCGGGACGCGGATACCAACACGGGAGGCGGCTAGATGGGACCCATCGAGCGAGCGTGGGCGAAGGGCGTGAGCCGGCGGCGCGCGCTCCTGTCGTTGGCCGCGGCCTTCACGGCACCAAGCGTGCTGCGGGCACAGTTGGATCCGCGGCCGCTCTCCGAGCATCGCCGCTTTCCGGGGCTGCACGAGATGCGGGAGGTGTTCGACTTCGAGCCGATCTGCTTCGCGAACATCCCGCACCAGATCTACGACTCCATGGCGCGCGGCTCGGGTTCGGAGTGGACGCTGCGGCGGAACCGTATCGTGTTCGATTGGGTCGAGATCGTCGAGCGCCCGGGAACGGCGGCCGAATCAGTGGACGCGTCGACGGAGCTGTTCGGCGTGCGAATGCGGTACCCGATTCTCATCGCGCCCACTGGGAATCACGGCGTTCTTCACCCCAGCGGAGAGAAAGGCACGTATGAAGGGGCGACGGCGGCCGGCGCCGTGATGACGGTGGCCGGCCCCGCTTCCATTCCCTTTCCTGAGATTGCCGCCGCAGCGGATGGCCCGCTGTGGCAGCAGATCTACCCGGACGAGGATCTCGAGGTCAACCGCGGCTGGCTGCGGACGCTCGAAGACTCGGGAGCCTCGGCAATCCTCCTGACGGTCGATTCGCGTACCAGGACGGATGCCCAGTACGACCGGTCGCTGCACAGCCGCTGGCTGGGTGGGAATCCACCTTCCCCCGTGCCCGGGCGCGCCGCCGGCGCCGGGAGGGCTCGTCCGCCATCTCGGACGCCCGGGCCGGCAGCCTATGACGTCCCGCAAAACCGGATCTGGTACAACTGGGAGCATTCGGCGAGGTTCCGCGATTTGACCTCTCTTCCCGTCGCGGTCAAGGGAGTCCTGACGGCGGAGGACGCGAGGCGATGTGTGGAGTTGGGCTTCGACGGCGTCGTGGTGTCGAACCATGGGGCGCGGACGCTGGACTATACACCCTCGTCGCTCGAGGTGCTGCCGGAAATCGTCGAAGCCGTAGGCGGCCGGATTCCGGTTCTCGTGGACAGCGGCTTTCGCCGCGGAAGCGATGTCTTCAAGGCGCTCGCCCTGGGCGCCGATGCCGTATGCCTGGGACGGGCCTCGCGCTGGGGGCTGGGCGCCTTCGGCTCTGCCGGAGTGCAGCGGGTGTTGGAGATCATGCAGGCCGAGTTGCGCGAGGCGATGGCCCGGGCCGGCCGGAGAAATCTGGCGGCAATCGACCGGACCGCCGTGAGGACGGACTTCGCATGAAACCGAACAAGCGGACGCGCCGGGAGGCGCTCGGAGCCGCCGGAACGTTGCTGGCCGGCACGACCGCGAGGGCGCGAGCCTCAGCCGCTTCGCAACGCCCAGCGCCGTCGAGTCCTCGCCTGCCAGGCGGCGCACTGCAGCGGGAGCGCCTGCTTCCCCCAGGGTACGACCTGGCGAACGCCCTCGAGTTCGAGGAGCAGGCGAAGCGAGTCTTGACGCCAGAGGCGTTCGCCTCGATCGCGGGGAGCGACCGCGAGCCGTTCAACCGAATGACTTTCCGGCCCCGCGCGAATCGGCCTGCGAGAAATTTGGACCTGAGCGTGACACTGTTCGGCGAGACCCTGTTCACGCCGGTGATGGTGGGGCCAATCGCCGAGCAGCGACGCTACCATGGCGATGCCGAGCTCGCGACTGTCCAGGGCGCCGCGGCGGCACACGCGCCTATGGTTGTCAGTAGCCGCTTGAGCGTGCCGTTCGCGCAGATCGTTGCGCGGGCCTACAGTCCGGTTTGGTACTGCGTCGAGATTGCTGCGGGAGCGAGGGATCAAGCGCGCTCTGCCGTGGCTGCGGGTGCTCGCGTGCTGTTCATCACGGTGCGCTCGCCCGCACGCGGAACACCCGGCGGCGCCCGCGCCGCGATCGATTGGCGCGCGATCGACGCGATTCGCGGGGAGCTGAGCGTACCGATCGTGCTCAAAGGGGTGATGACCCCGGAAGAGGCTGCGACGGCCGTGAAGGAGGGCTATCAAGGCCTGGTCGTATCCGACTACGGTGCGCTGGCAGCTGACGGAATTGTGGCGCCGATGGATGCGCTGGGGGGAATTGTCGCCGCCGTCCAGGGCCGTGTGTCCGTCCTAATCGACGGCAGCTTCCGGCGAGGAACGGACGTGCTCAAGGCTCTCATCCTGGGCGCGCAGGGCGTGTTGCTCGGCCGCCCCGTGGCCTGGGGGCTTGCGGCGTACGGGGCGGACGGTGTCTTCTGGGTGATCGATCGGATCCAGAACGAGCTGGCGCGCAGCTCCGTGATGGTCGGCGCCGAAACAGTGGCCGATCTCACGCGGGATCACCTGCGTGTTCATTCCCGCGCGACGGAGTAGCTAGTGCTGTGCCGAGGGGTGGTGGCCGAGATCACCGCCTCGCTGCGCGCCATCGACCCAGCCGATCCGGTGGTGGCCCGATACACCTCGCCCATCCCGCCCACGCCGATTTGCGCGGTGACTTCGTAGACGCCGAGGCGGGTGCCTGGAGTGAGGGCCAAACTGTTGGAGTATAAGGGCTAGAGGAGCTGCGGGCGTGATAGGTCCTCTGTAACGGGGTGCGTTCAACCGGTCGATGCAACATGCACTCGAAATGGGAGGTGTCATGGTGCGACGACGAGGGCCACGGCTGACGGCCGCCGAGAAGGCGGAGGTGTGGCGCCGCTGGCGGCGTGGCGAGACGTTGAAGGCCATCGGCCGTGCGCTGAGCCGCGCGGGGAAGGTGGTGCGGTATGAAGTCGTCCGGACGGGGGGCATCCCGCCGCCGGGGCGCCAGCGGGCGCGGCAGGCGCTGACGCTGACCGAGCGCGAGGCGATTTCCCGGGGCCTGGCCTGCGGCGCGTCCCTGCGGCAGATCAGTCGCGGAGTGGGCCGAGCCGCCTCGACGGTGAGTCGGGAAGTGCGGCGCCACGGCGGGCGGCGCCGGTATCGGGCCACGATAGCCGACGACCAGGCGTGGGCCCGCGGCCGGCGCCCCAAGCGGTGTCGGTTGGCGACGCACCCCGCCCTCCGGGATGTGGTGGCGGCGCAGCTTGCGCACAAGTGGTCGCCCCAGCAGATCGCCGGCTGGCTGCGCCGGGCGTATGCTGACGATCCGAGCATGTGCGTCTCGCACGAAACGATCTATCGCAGCCTGTTTGTGCAAAGTCGCGGGGTGCTCAAACGGGTGTTGCAGGCGCAGTTGCGGCGTCGGCGCACGGTGCGGCGCCCGCGGACGCGGGGGACCCAGACGGGGGGCTATATCGTGGGCGCCGTCTCGATTCGCGAGCGCCCGGCGACGGTGGAGGATCGCGCGGTCCCGGGTCACTGGGAAGGGGACCTGTTAAAGCGCTTTTCATGACCGTGTGGCGGCCGCGTACCCGCAGTGCCGAACATAGTTGCGGCATTCGTCAGGGCTGAAGTGCGCCAAGCACTCGCCGAGGAACGGCCAGAGCGTCTCGGTGCTGCGACAGCGAGCGGTGCGAACGAGGGCCTTGAGCTTCGCGAAGCAGAGCTCGATGGGATTGAGGTCCGGGCTGTAGGGTGGCAAGTACCAGAGGGTGGCCCCGGCGGCCTGGATGGCGCGTTGGATGCCGGCGACCTTGTGGGCCCCGAGATTGTCGGCAATGACGATGTCGCCGGGCTGCAGGGTCGGCACCAGGATCTGTTCGATGTAGGCGCGGAAGCTCTCGCCATCGATCGCGCCGTCGAAGACCCCCGGTGCGGTCAGCCCCGTGACCCGCAACGCGGCGAGCAACGTGCTGGTCTGCCAGCGCCCGCAGGGGGCGTGGTCGTGGACGCGCGCGCCGCGCGGTGCCCGGCCGTACCGCCGAAGCAGATTGGTGGTGATGCCGGTTTCGTCCAGAAACACGAGGTGGGCGACATCCCAGGTCGGCGCCGCCGCGTGCCACGCGACCCGCGCGGCCGCGACGTCAGGCCGATCGTGTTCGGACGGGCGGACCGTGTTTTTTAACGGTCAGGCCGAGGGCCCGCACGGCGCGCCAGACCGTCGGCACACTCGCGGGCGTGGCGAGGGCGTCCTTCAGCTCAGCCAGCGTGCGATCCGGGTGCGCCGCAATCAGCGCGGCCAAGGTGTGTAGGTGCGGCTCAAGCATGCCGCGCCGTCCATGTCGCTGGACGCGAGGCGCCACCTCGCCCGTGTCGCGCCGCCGCTGTTTCAGTAGCCGCACCCACGACCCGCTCACGCGGTACTTCGCCGCCACCTCGGCCGCCGTCATCCCGGCATCGCTGTCGAGGAGCGCCCGCTCTCGCAGATCCATCGAATAGGCACGCATCGGGCCTCCTGCATCGGTGCGCGCAGAAGTACCACGACCGCCCCAGGTAGTACAAGGCCTATTTGAAAAGCGCTTTAGTGGGAGCGCGGCGGTCCTCGGTGGCGACGCTGGTCGAGCGGCGCTCGCGCTACGTGTGCCTCGTCCGGATCACCGGGCGCGAGACGCAGACGGTAGTGCAGGCGCTCACGCAGCAGGTCCAGCGGTTGCCCGAGGGCCTCATGGCCACGCTCACGTGGGATCGCGGCTTGGAACTTGCGGCCCATCACGCGTTCTCGATCGCGACAGGCGTGCAGGTCTATTTCTGTGATCCGTATAGTCCGTGGCAACGGGGGACCAACGAGAATACCAACGGCCTGCTGCGACAATACTTTCCGAAGGGGACACCCCTCTCGGGCTATACACAAGTCCAGCTTGATGCGATCGCGCGCGAGCTCAACACCCGACCGCGGAAGACGCTCGACTATCGGACCCCGGCAGAAGTACTTGCGGAAACCGTTGCATCGACCGGTTGAATCGGCAGGCAAGTGTAGACCTAGGCTCTCGGCTTTGGGCCTTAATCTCCCGTTAAGACCAGAGGCGGTTTCATGACCTCGTTGCGGGTGGCCGCGGACGGGGCCGCCCCATTCGCGCCGCAGGCGCCACGCCCGTGACGGTGCCTTTGGCGCCGAGCACGAATGGGGCTGTCCGCGGCCAGGACCCGCCTGGAGGTCATGAACGCCGTTCAGAAAGAAAACTGGGCGGAAGACCGGCGGGAGACTAGGGTCCCGGCGGATCCGCGTGCGCCCGGCGGCGGAATCCATCCAGCAGCGTCTTGGTGACCGGCCCAGGCCGGCCGCTTCCGATCGCCCGGTCATCGACCGTCACGATCGGCACGGCTTCGCGCGTCGTGCTCGTTAGGAACGCTTCGTCGGCGGAGAAGAGGTCCTCGTCGCGCAGCACCTGCTCGCGGACCTCGATGCCGGCCTCCTTGCCGACCTCGAAGAGAAACTCACGCGTGATGCCTGGGAGCAGCCCGGACTCGATAGGCGGCGTCAGGGCGGCGCCGTTCTTGACGACGAAGAGGTTGGCCGTGGTGCACTCGCTCAGCTCTCCGCGACCGTTTCGCATGATCCCTTCGAAACCGCCGCGCCGGATCGCCTCCTGCGCCCCGAGCACGTTGTTCAGCAGGTTGTTGCTCTTGATCATCGGGTTCACCGTCTCCGGATGGTTCCGGACCACGTCCACGATGACGACCCGGACGCCTCGTTCGTACTCGTCCGGAGTGGGATCGACCTGCGGCTTGACGATGATGATGACCGACGGAACTGGGGTCGCCTGCGGATCGTAGGTGAGCTCCCCGACGCCGCGGGTCACGAGCACGCGAATGTACGCCTCGGCACCTTCGAGGTCCGAAGCGACCAGCGTTTCCTGGATCTGCGAGGCCATGTCGGCGTCGGTGAAGGGAAGCGGCAGGACAATCATCCTGGCCGAGTTGCGCAACCGCCGCATGTGCCGGTCGAACAGGAACATTCGACCGCGATAGGTCCGCAACGTCTCGTAGATCCCCTCGCCATAGAGCAAGCCATGATCGAAGACGGAGACAACGGCATCACGTTCGCCGGTGATGCGGCCATTCACGTTCACGGTCGCTGACATAGTGGATAGTGGGCGGCTGGGGTACGGCGGTGTAGTTGCGTGGAGTGTACTACAGAGGATAGGCTGGGTTTGCCTATTCACTCATGCGCATTCTCAACGCCGCGCAGATGCGCGAGGCCGATCGTTTCACCATCGAAGAGGTGGGTCTCCAGTCGCTCGTCCTGATGGAGAACGCCGGGCGACAGGTCGTCGCGGCGATAGAGGCCGCCTACGAGTCGGAGCTGGGCGGGTGTGTCGGGATCCTCTGCGGCCGAGGCAACAACGGCGGCGACGGCTTCGTCGTGGCCCGAACGCTGATTCAGCGAGGTGTCGACGCGACCGTGTTCGTCATAGGGTCCGTCGCCGACGTGCGCGGTGACGCGCGGACCAACCTCGACATCCTTGGCCGCCTTGGCGTCACCGTGGTGGAGGTCGGCGACGAGCAGACGTGGGAACTGCATTTCTCAGAGATTTCTCAGTGCACGCTGCTGGTTGACGCCATCTTCGGCACCGGCCTCAAGTCCGCGCTGGGCGGAATGATGGAAACGGTCGTGGCGGACATCAACGCCTCCGGCATCCCCATCGTGTCGATCGACCTGCCAAGCGGGATGTCGGCGGACACGCCGCATCTGGTGGGCGACTGTATCGATGCGTCGATGACCGTGACGTTGGCCGCGCCGAAGCTGCCGCTCGTGCTGCCGCCAGGCGAGACGCACGCCGGCGACGTGGTGATTGCTGACATTGGCATCCCGCCGGACGTACTGGAGGGCCTCGACGGGCCGCAGATCGATTTACTGACACCCGAACAGGTCCGTCCGCTGGTCGAACCGCGCGCTCCAGAGTCGCACAAGGGGGACTTCGGGCACGTCACGATCATCGCCGGGTCGCGCGGCAAGACAGGAGCGGCTCACCTGGCGGCGGCAGGCGCCCTGCGGTCGGGCGCGGGGCTCGTCACCGTGGCGACGCCCGCCTCGTGCCTGCCGATCCTGGCGTCGATGACGCCCGAGATCATGACCGAGCCGTTGGCCGAAGCCGGTAACGGCACCGTCGTGGCAGCCGCCATCGATGCGGTACTCGAGTTCCAGCACGACGTGATTGCCTGCGGCCCCGGACTGGGCCGTGGTCCGGCGGTGGCCGAGTTCGTCCGCGCGCTGCTCGACCGATGCACCGTGCCCCTCGTACTTGACGCGGACGCGCTAACGGTGCTCGCGGACGATCGCTCGGCCCTGGTGGGTAGGGAAGAGCGCAGCGTCATCATCACACCTCATCCGGGCGAGATGGCGCGCCTGGTTGGGGCATCGGTCGATGAGGTCCAGACCAACCGCATGCAAGTTGCGGCCGACTTCGCCGCTACCCGTCGCCTGTACGTGGTGTTGAAGGGACATCGCACGATCCTCGCGACCCCGGAAGGGCACGTGTTCGTCAATCCGACGGGAAACGCCGGGATGGCCACCGGCGGCACCGGCGACGTCCTGACGGGCATGATCGCCGCGTGGCTGGCGCAGTTGCTGGACGCCGAGGCCGCCTGCCGCCTCGCGGTGTTCCTGCACGGCGCGGCGGGTGATCTGGCTGAGGGCGGCCACAGCCAGGTCGCCATGACCGCGACCGACCTGGTCGCTCGTCTGGGCGACGCGCTGAACCAGTTGACGGGCCCCGACAAGGACACGGCCTGATTCACCTGACCCACTCCGAGGAGGAGACACAGGCGGTCGCGCGAGACCTCGCCACGCGCCTGAAACCTGGCGACATCGTGCGGCTCTCCGGCGAGCTCGGCGCCGGTAAGACAGCATTCGTGCGGGGTCTGGCTGTCGGACTGAGCATCGATCCGGAAGCGGTGAGCAGCCCCACGTTTACGCTGGTCCACCAGTACCGCGGTGGCCGGCTGGTCCTGTATCACGCCGACCTGTATCGCCTGGACAAGGCCGCGACCGACGACCTGGGGCTGGAGGAGATGGGCGCCGCGGACGGCGTGCTGGCCGTCGAGTGGCCCGACCGTTTGACGCACGTCATGCCCGGAGCGATCGAGGTAGAGATGGAGATCGTCGGCGACACGACGAGGCAGATCAGCGTCAGCCCCTGAAGCCTACTCCATCCGGTAATTCGGCGCTTCCTTCGTGATCGCCACGTCGTGCACGTGACTCTCTCGAGCGCCGGCGGGGGTGACGCGAATGAGCTTCGCCTTGCCCTGCAGGTCGGGAATCGTGGCGCTGCCGCAGTAGCCCATCCCGGCACGCAGTCCGCCCACGAGCTGATGGATCATGGCCGCGACGCTGCCTTTGTGCGCGACGCGCCCCTCGATGCCTTCCGGCACGAGCTTCTCGGCGGCACGGCCCCCTTCGAGGTCGAACTCGTCCTGGAAGTACCGATCGCGACTGCCTCGGCGCATCGCGCCGATGGATCCCATGCCGCGGTATTCCTTGTAGCTGCGCCCCTGGAAGAGGATGAGCTCACCGGGACTCTCGTCCGTCCCGGCGAAGAGATTTCCGATCATCGTGCAGCTCGCCCCGACGGCAAGCGCCTTGACGATATCGCCTGAGTAACGGATGCCGCCGTCGGCGATGATCGGGACATTTCGCGCGGCCGCGATCCTCGCGCACTCCATGATGGAGCTGATCATCGGCACGCCGATGCCGGCGACGACGCGCGTCGTGCAGATGGAGCCGGCTCCAATCCCGACCTTGACCGCGTCAACTCCAGCGTCGACCAGTGCTTCGGTCGCCTCCGGCGTGGCGACGTTCCCCGCCATCAGGTCTGTATCTGGAAACTCCCGCCGAATCCGCGCCACCATGTCGAGGACGCCTTGCGAATGGCCATGCGCGGTGTCGATAACGAGCACATCCACGCCGGCGCCTGCCAGCGCGCTGGCGCGCTCGAATGCGTCCCTGGCTACGCCGACGGCAGCGCCGCAGCGCAGCCGCCCGAGCGCATCCTTGCACGCGTTCGGGTATTTGATCTGCTTCTGGATGTCCTTGACGGTGATGAGGCCCTTCAGGCGGTAGTCCTTGTCGACCACCAGGAGCTTCTCGACCTTGTGTCGGTGGAGGATCTGTCGCGACTCGTCGAGCGTCGTTCCGACCGGTACCGTGAAGAGCGGCGCCTTCGTCATCACTTCGTCGATGGGCCGATCGACGTCGGTCTCGAACCGGAGGTCCCGGTTGGTGAGGATGCCGATGAGCAGGCCTTCCCGGCTGCCATCCTCCGTGATCGGCACACCCGAGATCCGATAGCTCTTCATCAGTTCGAGTGCTTCATAGATGCGGTTGGTGGGGGAGAGCGTAATCGGGTTGACGATCATGCCGCTCTCGGACCGCTTCACCCGGTCGACTTCCGCCGCCTGTTCTTCAACCGACAGGTTCTTGTGGATGACGCCGAGGCCGCCCTGTTGCGCCATCGCGACGGCCAGTTCGGACTCCGTGACCGTGTCCATGGCGGCGCTGACGAGCGGCACGTTCAGCCGAATGTGTCGCGTCAACCAGGTCGACACGTCCACCTGGGTCGGCAGCACTGTCGAGTGTTGGGGCACGAGCAGGACGTCATCGAAAGTAAGGGCCGTCTCGATGCCCGTGGCGGTGGGGGCGTGGGTCAGTTCGTCGGTCTTCAGGTCCATCGCATGCACCTCACGCTGCCATTCCGTGGCACTTCTTGTACTTCTTGCCGCTGCCGCACGGGCATGGCTCGTTGCGCCCGACCTTCGGCTCCTCGCGCCGCACCGTCTTCACGACATCGTCGCCGCCGGTCCGGGCCGGGCGCCGTTCACCCGGGCCGGGCGCCAACCCAGGTGCCTGTCCGGCGGCGGCGCCAGCAGCAGATGCGCGTCCTGCGCCTGCGAAGGCCGGCACCGTCTCTGCCGACGGGTTGTTCATCGTGATGGGAGTGGCGCGCCGCGCAGCCGGACGCGGCACCTGCCCGGCCTGCTCGTTCACGACCGGACGCAGCCAGAAGAGATACCGCACGATCTCCTCTTCAACGCGCGCCTTCATGTCCTGAAACAGCGCGAAGCTCTCCTTCTTGTACTCGATGAGCGGGTTCCGCTGGCCGTAGCCGCGCAGGCCAATGCCTTCTTTCAGATGGTCGAGGGAGTAGAGGTGGTCCTTCCACTGCGTGTCGACGATCTGCAGCATGATGTCGCGCTCGACGCGCCGCAGCAGATCGGCCCCGACAACCTGTTCCTTTTCCTCATAGGTGGCCTTCACCCGAGCCCAGACCGCGTCAACAATCTCGTCCGTCTGCTGTTCGCCGAGCTCCATCGCCTCGAGTTCCTGCGCCTCGAGGCCGAATACCCGCGACACGTCACGGATGAGTGCCGGGATGTCCCAGTCCTCGAGTTCGATCTCCTTGCCGGCGAACCGCTCGACCTGTGCCTCGAGGATATCCTCGGCGAGCGCCAGCACGTAGGCACGCGTATCGAGCAATTCCTCCGCGGTGAGATGAATCTTGCCCTCGAGGAGCTCGCGGCGCAGCGTGTAGGCGCTCTCACGCTGCTTGTTCATCACGTCGTCGTACTCGAGCAGGTGCTTGCGGACGGAAAAGTTCTGCGCCTCAACCTGTGTCTGCGCCCGCAAGATCGCGCGAGTGACCATCTTGTGCTCGATCGGCACGCCCTCTTCCATGCCGAGCCGCTCCATGAGGCCGGAGATGCGCTCGGAGCCAAAGATGCGCATCAGGTCGTCTTCGAGCGACAGGTAGAAGCGCGAGGACCCCGGGTCGCCCTGGCGGCCGGCCCGACCGCGGAGCTGGTTGTCGATCCGCCGCGCCTCGTGCCGCTCCGTGCCGAGGATGTGCAGACCTCCGACGTTCACGACCGTCTCGTGCTCCGCCTCCGTCTCCCGGCGGAAATGAGTATAGATGCGCTCCCAATCCTGGCGCGGCACGCGATAGAACGTATCGATGTGGAAGAAGTAGACGAACTCCTCGTCGTCGATGAACTTCTCCTCGCCCCGCGGCAACCGCTCCGCAAGCTCTTCGCCGATGGCCTGCTGCCGCGCCATGTGCTCGGCGTTCCCGCCAAGCAGAATGTCGGTCCCGCGCCCCGCCATGTTGGTGGCAATCGTGACCTTGCCCTGCCGTCCGGCCTGGGCGACGATCTCGGCTTCCTGCGCGTGATACTTGGCGTTGAGGACGACATGTTTGATGCCGCGCTTATGGAGAAGCGCGGACAGCCGTTCGGACTTCTCAATCGACACCGTGCCGACCAGGATCGGCCGCCCCTCGGCCTGCTTTTCCAGGATGTCGTTGACGATTGATTCGTACTTCTCGCGCTCGCTGCGGTAAATGAGGTCGGGATCCTCGATACGCACCAGGGGGCGGTTGGTCGGAATGACCATCACATCGAGCTTGTAGATCTTGTTGAACTCGGCCGCCTCGGTTTCCGCCGTACCGGTCATCCCGCAGAGCGTCTTGTACTTGCGGAAGTAATTCTGGAAGGTGATCGTGGCGAGCGTCTGGTTTTCCCGCTCGATCTTCACCTTCTCCTTGGCCTCGACCGCCTGGTGCAGGCCGTCACTCCAGCGCCGGCCCGGCATCAGCCGGCCCGTGAACTCATCGACGATCACGACCGCGCCGTCCTTGATCATGTAATCGACGTCGAGGCGGAACAGCGCGTGCGCCCGCAGCGCCTGATTGATGTGGTGAAGCGTCGGCATGTTCACCGGGTCGTACAGCCCGCTCGACCCGGGAACGAGACGATGGCTGAGCATCTCCTCCGATTTGGCCATTCCGGTTTCCGTGAGCGTCACCGTCTTGTGCTTTTCGTCGACCAGGTAGTCGCCGGTCGTTTCAAGCTCCTCGCGATCCTCGGCCTTGACGTTGCCCTGGGTGACAGCGCCCTTCTTGAGCTTCGGAATGATCCGGTCGACCTCGCCGTAGAGATCGGTCGATTGCTCCGCGGGACCCGAGATAATGAGCGGCGTTCGAGCCTCGTCGACAAGAATGCTGTCCACCTCGTCGACGATGGCGAAGTGATGCGGGCGCTGCACCATCGAGGCGAGCTCGAACTTCATGTTGTCGCGAAGGTAGTCGAAGCCGAATTCGTTGTTGGTGCCGTACGTAATGTCAGCGCCGTAGGCGACCTGCCGCTGGGCGTCGGTCAATTCGTGCTGGATCACGCCGACGCTCATGCCGAGGAACCGGTAGAGGCGTCCCATCCACTCCGAGTCGCGGCGCGCAAGGTAATCGTTGACAGTGATGACGTGAACGCCCTTGCCGGCGAGCGCGTTGAGATAGGCGGGCAGCGTGGCGACGAGCGTCTTGCCTTCGCCGGTCTTCATTTCGGCGATCTTCCCGCTGTGCAGCACGATGCCGCCGATCAACTGGACGTCGAAGTGCCGCATGTTGAGCACGCGGCGGCCGGCCTCGCGGACGACCGCGAAGGCTTCGGCCAGCAGATCCTCCAGTGATTCGCCGGCGGCGAGGCGTGTGCGAAACTCGGTGGTCTTGTCGCGAAGCTGGTCGTCACTGAGCGCCTGGATCTGCGGCTCGAGCGCCCCGACTTCGGCGACGCGCGGATACAGACGCTTGAGGTCGCGCTGGTTCTGGGTGCCGATGACCTTGGCGAGGAGTTGACCGATCATGAGTTGTGACAGGGACGCTCAGCTACACCACGGGTATCCACCGATTGTAGCCGTGGGGCTACGGATCGGCAAGGAAACTGCAGAGTGCAGGGGACTTATTCGCCGCGAGGCTGCTGCGTGAGGAGCTGGAGCGGATTGATCAGGCGGCCGTTGGCGACCACCTCGTAGTGGAGGTGATTGCCGGTCGCTCGGCCGGTGGCGCCCACTTGTGCGATGACGTCGCCCCGCTGAACCTTCGTGCCCGGCGTGACGAGATACTTGAGGAGGTGCCCGTAGCGGGTTTCGAGGCCGAAGCCGTGATCGATCACGATCAGATTGCCATAGGCGCCCTGCCGCCCGACATGCCGGACCGTGCCCGCCGCGGTCGCGTACACCTCAGCCCCACGATCGCTGGCGATATCGAGGCCGGAGTGATACTCGGGGGCCCCCGTGAACGGATTCTTCCGCGGCCCCATCGTCGAGGAAAGCCAGCCGTAGGAGGGCCACAAGGACGGCGTGGCGTCGGCGAGCGCGTTGCGGCGCTCGACCGCACGCGCGACAACGGTCAGCCGACTATTCAGGTTTTCAAGCAGCGCGCGGAGCAGCCCGAACGTATCGTCTGGAGACGCCAGCGCGGAGAGCGTTCTCGCGTAACTCGGGTCCTGTTGAGATCCAGCGCCTGCCGATTCGACCACAGGTGCGGCGCCGCCCATGGCGCGCGACTTGACGATCGCCGGCAGGCGGTCCATCGCCCGCGCGAGGTTCGCGTCGAGAGCGGAGCGGGTGCTGAGGTCGGCAATCGCCAACTGAAGCGACGCGATCTGGCCCGCGAGCGCCTCGGTGGCCGGCCGGTAATTCGCGTTCTCGATTTCGAGCGTCTGATGGCTGGCTCGGAGATCCGCGGCGTTGCTATACGACTTCCACGCCCCCCCCATGCCGATCAGAATAGGGGTCGCCAGCACGACACACGCAGTGATGGCAAGCGGGCGTATCGGGACCGTAGCCCGGCGCACGATGCCGGAACTGCGATCGGCCACAAGTACCGTGTAACGCCCTGAGGGTTTCATCGTTGTAGAAGTTCCCCTATTGCCGCCGCCTGAATTCGATCGGCGGAGAGGTGAGGCTATCACAGAGATTTTGGATTTCCAAAGTCAAATGCCAAAAGCGATCATCCGGCGAAAAGGCAAAAGCGGTCCGTCAGGCCGGCGAACCCGAGCCACGAAGGAAATGGTGGGCGGAAATGGTGGTAGCGAGCGCCGGCAGGCTGTCGGGCGAGGCGGAAGGCAACGTGCGCACAACGCGGCCGCGACAGCGAATCTCAGACCCTCCTGGCCCAATCGGCAGCGTGACGAGCATCTCGATCCGGGTGCTCACCGGCAGCAGACAGTCTGCCCGGAACAGCAGGCCCGTACGGCTCATGTTTTCGCTGCTGCCCTCGTGCCAGTCGTCACCCCCGAACGCACGGTAACGCACGGGTACCCGCAGATCGAAGCGGGGTGCGCGCGGTGGTGGCGTGCTCATGGCGTCAGGAGTAATCGTACCAGCGGCACCGCACCCGGTTGCACAGAAAAGAGACGCCCTGAGGCTCGGCGTGCGCCGAGCCTCAGGGGCCATCGTTGAGGTGGGAAACTGCTTTCCGTTCAGTCGTCAGCTCTTAACTCTCGGATCTCCTACTGGCAGAGCAGCCCGTTGTTATACAGATCGAGCGTTTCGGCGAGCTCGTTCGCCCTCCTGGCTTGACCGTTGCTCTTCAGGTACTCGCCCGTGCCGTCGAAGTTAACTGGATTGCCCGCGAGCAGCGCCTGTCCATCCTCCACCGCGGCCGTAGACGCCGCGCACGTGTTGGCTTGGGCCGCCTCGTTCAGCATCGCCGCCAACAGTTGCGCCGCCATGTTGAACGCGGGATCGCTGGCCTTCTTCTCGTCCGAGACGATGTCGCTCTTGTTGAGGATACGCGTCGCCTCCACGCAATCGGCGCCACCCAGCACCAGGTCGCCGACCAGGAAGCCCGGGTCAGCCAGCAGGTCGTCCAGGATGAACCAGCCGCTGGCCGCGCCGCCATTCGCGGCCGCGGTGGCCGCCTGGCCGCCGTTGCTGCACAGGTTCCAGTTCTTCCAGTACCCGATCGTCCGCTGCCCGCCGCCCACGAACGTGTTGTCGATCTCGAACGCCAGCGTCTCGTCCGCCCCCACCGTGAAGTTCACGCAACGAGTGTCGTTGCTGTAGGTCTCCGGCAGCGCCACGTAGTTCGGGTCGAACAGATCGCTGTAACCGTTCGGACCGACCGGCGAGGTGTTCACCCCGGCCACGAACGGGATGCCGGTAGCTCCCACACTCCACTCGGCCGTCCATCCGGCGGGAATGCCGGTCTCACAGACCTGATACGTGAGGCCCGGTATCAGCGTGACGCCGCCGAAGTCGAACGAGGTCGGCGGTGTCGTGGCCATTTCGTTCACGCCATTCGGACCCGTCAGCGTGAACTTCCAGGTCATCGTCTCATCGGGCAGGCCATTGGTGAGCTTCGTCATGCTCACCCCGCCGCTCGGCACCGGCACCGTCTCGTCGTCGGTCGCGTCGGGCGTCTGGTCGCTGCTGGCCGTCGCCGTGTTGACAATGTCGCCCCCTAGATCACTCGCCTGCACCACATACGTGCCCACCAGCGTGCACGTGCCTCCCGGGAGCACCAGCGCACACGGCGTCGTGCCGCCGCCCGTCGGCGTGATCAAACTGTCCGTCACCACCACGTTGGTCAGGTTCGCCGTCCCCGTGTTGGTCGCCGTGATCGTGTAGGTCAGCGTGTCACCCGGGCTGGCCGCGCCCGACCCGTCCTCGTCCGCATTAACCGGTGCCGGCTTGTCCACGCTCAGCTCCGGATTCGGCACCGTCTCGTCGTCGGTGTCGTCCGGCGTCTGCGTGCTCGAGGCCGTCGCCGTGTTGGCAATCGAGCCCGCCACCACATCCGCCGCCGTCACCACGTAGGTCGCCGTGCAGTCCAGCGTCTCGGTCGGCGCCAGCGTCGCCGGCTGGGCCGGCGTGCAGTTCAGCGCCGACAGGCCCGGCAACGGGTTGCTGATCGACACGTTGGTCAGATTCGCCGTCCCGTTGTTGGTCACCGTGATCGTGTACGTCAGCGTGTCGCCCACACTCACGTCACCCGACCCGTCCAGGTCGTCGTTGTCCGTCAGCTCCTTGACCGTCACCAGCGACGGGCTCGGCACCGGTACGTCCTCATCCTCGCTGTCCGGCGGCGTCTGGTCGGAGTCGCCCGTCCCGGTGTTCTGGATCGTCGTCCCCACGTCGGTGTTTAGTACCACGTAGGTCGTCGTCAGCACGCAGGTGCCGCCCGGGATGACCAGCGCGCAGCTCGTGCTCGCACCCGTCAGCGAGTCCTCAACCGTCACGTTGGTCAGATTCGCCGTCCCGTTGTTGGTCACCGTGATCGTGTACGTCAGCGTGTCGCCCACACTCACGTCACCCGACCCGTCCAGGTCGTCGTTGTCCGTCAGCTCCTTGACCGTCACCAGCGACGGGCTCGGCACCGGTACGTCCTCGGGGTCGTCGTCGCTGACCGGCGGGCCGACCGGCGGGGTGCCGCTGACCGTGCCCGTGTTTTGAATCGTGCCCGCATCCACGTCCAACTGCTGCACGACGTAGTCGACATCGACCGAGCAACTGATACCCGGCGCCAGGCTGACCGCGCAGGCCGCCCCCACCGTGCCAGTCAGCGTGTCGTCGACCGTCACGTTGCTCAACGTCACGTTCCCCGTGTTGGTCGCCGTGATCGTGTACGTCAGCGTGTCGCCCACACTCACGTCACCCGACCCGTCCAGGTCGTCGTTGTCCGTCAACGCCTTGTCAGCCAGAATCGCTGGATCCTGGTTCGCCGTCACCGTCTCGGTGTCGGTCGGCGAGGTCACCGCGTTCCCGTTCGGGTCGAAGCCACTGGCCGAAGCCACGTTCGTCACCGAACCGGCATCCAGGTCGGCCTGCGTGATCGTGTGGCTCGCCGTGCACGTGATCGTGTCCCCCGGAGCCAGGCTCGCCGGCACCGCCGGGCACGCCTCGTCCGTCGCGATGTCGTCATCGATCGTGATCGGCTGGCTGATCGTCACGTTCCCCGTGTTCGTCACCAGATAGCTGTAGCTGATGACGTTGCCTGCCGCGTCATACGTCGTCGGCGTCGCCGTCTTCACGATCGACAGCGCCGGGTTCCGCACGATCGGAATGCTCAGGTCATCCCCCGTATCCGGCGCCTCGTTCGAGCTCGCCGTCACGGTGTTGAACAGCACACCGCTGGCCGCCACCGGCGACCCGTTCGCGTCCAGCTCCGCCTGCGTGAAGGTGTGCGTCGCCGTGCAGGTCGTGGAGCCGCCCACCGGAATAGTGGTCGCCACGCAGCTCGCATCGTCGTTGTCATTGTCATCGGCCAGGCTGACGCCGGTCAGCGTCACGTTGCCGTCGTTCGTCACCACGTACTCGTAGGTCACCGTCCCCGGCGCCGACAGGCTCGTCGTCACCGACGTCTTCTCGACCGTCATCACCGGGTTCCGCACGATCGGAATGCTCAGGTCGTCCCCCGCATCCGGCGCCTCGTTCGAACTCGCCGTCACGGTGTTGAACAGCACACCGCTGGCCGCCACCGGCGACCCGTTCGCGTCCAGCTCCGCCTGCGTGAAGGTGTGCGTCGCCGTGCAGGTCGTGGAGCCGCCCACCGGAATAGTGGTCGCCACGCAGCTCGCATCGTCGTTGTCATTGTCATCGGCCAGGCTGACGCCGGTCAGCGTCACGTTGCCGTCGTTCGTCACCACGTAGTCGTAGGTCACCGTCCCCGGCGCCGACAGGCTCGTCGTCGTCGACGTCTTCTCGACCGTCATCAACGGGTTCGGCTGGAACGTGTTGGTGATCGTGCAGGTGACATCTGCGCCCACGTCGATCGTGATGTCGACGATTTCGCCGCTGCCGTCCTGCGTGAAGCCCGTACCGACACAAGACCAGTCACTGGCCGTGTAGTCGAGCCCGAAAAGATTGTCCTCCCTGATGGTGTACGTCCCCGGCGTCGGGTTGGTCGCGATGCCGGAATGGACTAGGTCGTCGCCCACGAACAGCGGGAAATCCTTTACTTCCTTGGTTCCGCCGCCCGTGTTGTCCACGTTCTTGATGAGCGTGATCTTGCCGGTGGCCTTGTTGACAAACGTGCAGGTGATGTGCTCGGCACCGTCCATATCGATCAAGGCGGTGTTGAACCCGTCGGTCGTCGTGCCGTTGTCCGGAACGCCCAGGCCAATACCGGCCTCTTCGCAGACGAGGTTTCGGAACTCCCACCCGTTCGCGAGGGCGCCCTCGGTAACCGTCTTTGCGCCGGTCAGTACTTGGCTGAAGGTGATGCTGCCCGTGCCGTCGGTCGTCGTGATGCTGAAGTCGGCCGGCAGGCCACCACCGCCGGTCGACGAGAAGTCGAACGTCCCGTCGGCGCCTTCGGTGTTCTTCACGATCGTGACCTTGCCGGCCGGGAAGACCGCCTCCACCTTGAGCGATCGGTCCTGGTTCCCGAGGTTGCCGAGGGAGGGGTCGCCCGTCCAGTCCTTGATCCGCATGTGGTACGGCGACCCTGAGATGGTGCCCGCCCCCGCCCCCCAGTCCGCCGTGCGGGCGATGTGGCCGCCCCAGGCCAGGACCGCCGTCGTTGTCTTGGCGCCATTGCCATTCGCGTCGGAGGTAGGCGTAAAGGTAATCAGGATCGTGGTCTCCGACTGCGCGGCCGTCAGGTCGCCGTTGGTCCCGTACTGGATATCCTCGATCGTGCCGCCCCACAGCGTCATCACGCGCTCACCTGCCGGGAGGCTGTTGAAGCGTGCGGCCGGCTGGCCGGCTACCGGCGAACCGTGAAAGTCCGGCACCGGTACCGGAATCGGGTGTTCGCTGAAAGTGCTAGACACACCCTGCACGCCGTTGCCCAGGATGTCGAAGGGTGTGACGACCTCAGGCGTGTGCCCGAACCCCCCGTGCGGCAACAGCCGCTGGTAGTGCGTGAGGAAATCGAGCGCGTGCTTGCCGCCGTGCTTGATGTCGTAACCCAGCTCGATTACGACCGTTCCGCCGACCGGCAATTCCGTCATCCGCGCGCGGTACGGAATCGAGTGCCCCTCGGCGTAGTGCGAGTGCTCCGGACCGGCGTTGCCGTTGACCCATCCGAAGCTCCCCTGGCTGGCGCCGAAATCAAAACAGTCGTTTGGCGTCGTGCTCTCGCCATTCCGGCACTGGTCGAGGTTGACTGCCGGGTTGTCCGTAAAGACCCACTCCGCCGCCAGACCGGAGGTGCCGCCGAGGGCCGTCAGCAGAAAGACGGCGCCGCCCGAGTCGTCCGGGTTGACGTACCAGGTCGAGTCGAACCTCCCGCGACCGTTGGTCCACACCGTCGAGTGGATCACCATGGCGTACCTCGGCGTCTTCCAGATCGCCGTCGCCTACATCCTCCTGACGAGCGCGGTCGCGCACGTGCCGGCGCTCGACGTCTCGCTGCTCCTGCTCATCGAACCGGTGCTGAATCCGATCTGGACGTGGCTCGCGCGGGGAGAAGACCCCGGCACGCAGACGCTCGTGGGCGGAGCGATCATCCTCACGGCCACGGCCGCGAAAGGGCTCCACGACGCGCGCGCACCTGCGCCGAGATAGGGCCAGCTTCCGATACACTACACTGTGCAAACTACATAGTGCGTCGCACGATGCACTGCTGTCAGGGTGGTCGCATGAAAACAACATCTTTCGCTGAATGACTCGATCATCACGATGGATCGGCCCGGTCGTCCTGACGGCGGCCGCCGGCGCGCTCGGGCCAGGCTCGTCCGGATCCACGATCACGCTGGCACAAGCGCCGCCCGGCATGGAAGTGGCGCTCGTCGCACGTGCGATACAGCCCGGTGAGGTTGTCCGGGTGGATGTCATCTGCGAGTGCGACGAGGGAGGTCCGCAAGCTTCGGCATTCGATCGCGATATCCCGCTGGACCTGTCGCCGGACGGGACCCGGTGGCAGGGGCTTATCGGCATCGATCTCGACGTGGCGCCGGGGGCCTATCCGCTGGTCGTGTCCGCGCCGCCTCTGAGGCCGGCGCCTGCTCGTGAGACGTCGCTGCGCGTGCAGCCGAAACAGTTCCGCACCCGGACGCTGCGGGTTGCCCCCGAGTTCGTCGATCCGCCGGCAGACGTCGTCGAACGCATCCTGGGCGAAGCGTCGCAGATCAACGGCATCTTCGAGACCGTCACGCCGCGGCAGTGGGACCGGGCTTTCGCGCTGCCGCTGATGACAGAGCCGTCGTCCAACTTCGGATCGCGCAGCGTCTTCAACGGCCAGCCCCGAAGTCCACATGCCGGGATCGATTTCAGCAGCCCGACCGGTACGCTCGTGACGGCGCCGGCGGCCGGAACGGTGGTGCTTGCCGGCGATCTGTACTTCACCGGCAACACGGTCATCGTCGATCATGGTGCCGGTCTGTATTCGTTGTTCGCCCACCTCTCGGCGATGACGGTTGAAGCGGAGGATGTCGTCGATCGAGGCGCCAGGCTGGGACGCGTCGGCGCGACCGGACGCGTCACCGGCCCTCACCTGCACTGGAGCGTGCGTCTGAATGGCACGCGCGTCGATCCGCTGTCGCTGATGACGGCGACGGAGGACCCGTAGCCCGTCGCGTTCAACCTCGGTCCCGACCGTATTGCCCCACTCGTGCTGCAAGCCAAGCCGAGCGTCACCGTCCGTCCGGGTGTCAGAAGTCGATCGTTTCTACCCCCGATTCGACTGGTTCGTAATTCGGCGAAAAATCACGCCCGTCAGCATTCGAGCAGGTAAACGTCGCCGGGCAGCAGCAACGTATATGTACAGATACAGGTGGGCGGCGCAACCGCCACTCTGAGCCACCCTGAGGGCGGAGATCGTCGGCCGGTGCCATGCCCGTCAACAGTGCAACCGACGATGCGACGGGACGTCCAAGAAGTTGGAGAAGTTGGAAAAGTTGGGTAGTTGGAAAAGGATTACATAGTGCGGTTCATCCCCCCGGGTCGGCGCAATCGTGCGACAATGAGGGAATGGTCGAGTCCGGTTCTCGTGTGCAAAGGGCGTCATTGGAGAGAATAGTGCGAAGAGTAGTTACGGTCGCCGTGCTGGCAGTGCTGACAGCCGGTTCCGCGTTCGCCCAGGAGCAGGGCGGACTGCTGGTCCAGAACCCGCTCGACGAGATCCGCGACGCGCTGGCCGGAACACTCGAGGACGCGGGCATGCCCTTCACCGAAGAGCAGGTGCAGGCGATCGCCCTCGTGATGGACGAGCAGAGGCGCTCCACAGAGGAACTCTTCGGAGAGGTCCTCGACTTCAGCGGCGGTCCCCCTCAGGGCGACCAGCTCGACCAGGCACTCGCCGGCATCGCGTGGATGAGCGAGGCGTTTCTCGAAGACGTCGATGACGTGCTGACGCCGGAACAGAGCGAAGCGTGGCTGCGTGCGCGGATGGCCGGCGACGTCGACGTACCCGAGCACGCGCGCCTGGACGGGGAAGCCGACGCCCAGGGAGGGCCCGGCCGCGGCGGCGCCGGAAGCAGCGAGCAGATCGCGCAGATCCGCATCAACAACAACCCCTACACCACTGAGAGCCTGGGCGGTGGTAACCGCGGCGAATGGAACAACTGGGGCCGTGACCGCGGAGGCAGCAACGAGGTCATCACGCGCGGCGGCGTGGGCGACTTCCACGGCAACGTGAACTTCACCTACCAGAACCACAACCTGAACGAGCGCAACGCGTTAGCCGACAACAAGCCCCCCTACGAAAGGCGCAACATCAATGCCGGCTTCAACGGCCCGGTGCTCTCGAACCGCCTGACGATCGGCTTCACGACCAGCCAGAACGTGGAAGACAACGTCAACACCGTCTTCGCGATCACGCCCGGTGGCACGGTGTCGGAGAACATCACGCAGCCGAACCTGCGACGCCGGTTCAGCGGCAACGGCCAGCTCCAGGTGTCGGACCGGCAGGCGCTGCACTTTTCAACCAACTACAACACCAATCGGCGAGAGCTCCAGAACATCGGTCGGATCACCCTGCGAGAGCGGGGGAGAAACAACGAGTTCAATTTCATGTCCTCCACCGTGCGGAGCCTGTCACAACTGTCGGACAGGACGGTGCTCGACGTCAGGGTTGGCTACGAACGCAACAACAGTGAGAATCGGAGAATCACGCAGGGTGTGGCGATCGACGTCAAGGACGCGTTTGAAGGAGGCGGCAACGGCAATCAGAACGAGAGCCGTAGCAGGACGGCCGAGTTCCAGAGCCTGCTGCTCCGGACGGGCGACCGTCTCACCTTCAAGGCCGGCTTCGACCTGAGCCATCTCAGCGATCGCTCGCTCACCGAGGACGACTTCAACGGCGCGTTCGAATTCGCCAGCCTGGAGGACTTCGAGAACGGCACACCAACGATCTACAAGGTGTCCACGGGCGACCCGCTGCTCGAGATGACGCAGGTCGAAGGGGCGGTGTTCGTGCAGAACGACCTCCGGTTGTCCAACCGCCTGATGCTGATGTTCGGCGTGCGATACGAAGCGCAGAGCAACCTGGACGACTGGAACAACTTCGACCCACGTCTCGGGTACGCGTACGCCGTCAGCGACACGACCGTGCTCCGGGGAGGCGTCGGCCTGTTCCACAGCAGGCTCAATTCCAACAACGTCGAACGGCTCCTGCGACTCGATGGCACGCGGCAACAGGAACTCGTCGTGACGAACCCGTCCTACCCGAACCCCTTTCTGTCGGGCACCACCGAGCTGATTCCACCGTCGTCGATCCGGGTGCGCTCCCCGGATCTCGAGGCCCCGTCGGATCTGAACTCGCGGGTCTCGATCGAGCAGACGCTGCCGGGCAACGTGCAGACAACGGTGTCGTACGAATACAACCGCAGCAGCAACCAGTTCCGGACCGTCAACCTGAACGCGCCGCGGCCGGGCGAAACCGAGCGCCCGGACCCGACGCAGGGCAACATCCTCAAGTTCCAGTCGACCGGGAGATCCGTCACCAACACTCTGCGGTTCGACGTGCGGCAGCGCCTACGGATCCTCACGGTCTCGGGTAACTACAGCCTGAACCGCGAGATGGACGACTCGGAGTGTGCCTTCTGCCTGCCGTCGAGCAACTACGATCTCGCGGCTGACTGGGGCCGGAACAACAACCGGAGGCATCAGGTCAATGCCAGCGTGAACGCGCAGCTCCCGCTGGGAGTCTTCGTGACGCTCGGCGTGCGGTTGCGAAGCGGCGAGCTGTACACGATCACGACCGGGCGGGACGACAACGGCGACACCCAATCGAACGACCGGCCGCCGGGCGTGCCCCGCAACAGTGAGACGGGACCCGGGTTTCAGAGCATGGATCTCAACCTGTCCAAGGTGTTCTTCCTGCAGCGGAACACGGGTAGCGGACAGCGAGCCGGGGGCGGCGGCGTCCAGGTCAACGTGTTTGCCAACGCCTCCAACGTGCTCAACAGGGTGAATTTCGAAGATGTGAGCGGTGCCCTGACCTCCAGACGGTTCGGCCAGCCGACCGGCGCAGGCGACCCGCGGGAGATCGAAGTCGGCATGCGCTTCCAGTTCTAGCCACACGGCGCACCCCGAAATCGTCCTTCGGTCCCGGACGACGTCGACCGGCTATACTCCACCAATCGATACTGCGATTCCTCCGCGACCCGGCGCGGGTCGTCTTCGCCGCGACCACGGGAACGGAGTAGACGCGAGAACGGGAGCCCAGGGAGTCTGCGCCAGCGGCTGCTCTTGTGGCCTACGGCTCGAACGCCTCTAGTACCTCGCCGCAGTGGATCTGACCGGTTCACGCGGCGGCTTTGGCCCGACCAGCGGGTTGCGGATACACACGGCCGAGCTTTTCGCGAGCACGGTCGACTGTAAACATCCAGTGGATGCGCGCCTTCTCGTCATTGCGCCGTTGCTCCCATGCCGCGATCTCCTTGATGAGGATCGCCTTGGCAGGGATCCGACGATCGAGGCACTGCTTGACCATCACGCCGATTTCGATCTCGACCATGTTGAGCCAGCTGGCGTGTTTCGGCGTGAAGTGAAACTCGAGCCGACGGAGAATCCGTCGTGCCTCGGCGGGATCGAAGGCGTGGTAGAGCGCTGCCGCTGAATGTGCCGAAAGATTGTCGAGCACCACACGGATCCGTTCGGCCTCCGGGTAGTGCTCATCGACGAGATCGCGCATGCACTCTGCGAAGTCGACGCACGTGCGTTGGTCGGTGACCTTGGCATGTCGCCAGGGGCGATTCACGTCTACGAACATGAAGACATTCGCCGTGCCGTTGCGCACGTACTCGTAGTCGACTCGTCTGGGCTTCCCGGGCTTGGCCCGAATCGGGACACGCGCTTCGCCGATCAGTTGCCGGGGTGTTTCATCGAAGCCGACGACCGGTCGCCGCGGATCCGGCGGCTCGGCGTAGAGATCGAGGACGTCTTCCATTCGCGCCACGTACTCGGCGTTGACCGTCGGAATGCACCACATCTTCTCCTGCCACGGCTTCAGCGCCATCTCGGCAAGCCGGCGACCCACCGTGTCGCCCGACAGGGCCTCGTGCGAGGTGAGTCGCACCATCTCGCGGGCCAGGAGATCCAGTGTCCATCGCGCACGCCCGGAGGGTGGATGTGAGCAAGCGACCGCGACCAGGAGGGCTTCATCGCTGGCGCCGAGCTTGCGCGGCGCGCCGGGACGGGGCACTTCGCGGAGCGCTCGGTCCAGTCCTTCCTCGACGAAGCGTTGCTTGGTCCGGTACACGGTCGACGTGCCGACACCAACGTTGAGCGCGATCATCTCGTCGGTGGATGTGGCGTCCGCGGCGAGGAGAATCTGCGCCCGCTTGATCTTGCGAACCGCCCCCTGGCCGCCGCTCACAAGCGCCTGAAGCTGTTGCTGTTCATCGTAGGTCAGCGTGATGCGATAGCGTATGTGCATGGACATCTTGGATCACCTTCCCGATCCCGTGTCCAGCCGTTCATCACCGAGATTCACCCAGAAGCAGGGCCAGTACCTAGCCTTCCTCTACACGTACACGCTCCTTCACCGAACGCCACCGGCCGAAGCGGACTTCCAACGGTTCTTTCAGGTCACGCCCCCGGCCGTCCACCACATGATCGTCGAGCTTGAGCGGCGCGGTCTGATCAGTCGGGTTCCACGCCAACCCCGGACGATCAAGCTGTTGTTGTCGGCAGAGGAACTACCCTCGTTGCAACCGATCAAAAACCACTGCGGCAAGGTACTAGCGAGAGATCGTCATTCGCGGCTTCCCACGCGGTCAGATCCCCACGGACGGTGACCGTGTTGTTTTGTCCGCCTTGAGCCCCACGGCAGGCCTCGGCAAATTCGTTCGGAAGGCCGCCGGCAGTCGCGTGGCGCGCCAGGAACGTCAACTCGTTGTCTTTGCCGACCGCGAACAACGGCCCAGGCGCACCACCTTTAAGCGCCCCGCACAGCCGCAGGTCTAGACGCGTGCCAATGATATTGGAACCCAATATCTTCAGGTCCACGGAATTTCTGTCGGCCGTTCCCAATAATCCACTCACCTGGAAGGCAGCGATCGCCACGACCGCGATAGTGCCCCCCGTGATCAGATCATCCACCGAGGTGACCCGTGTGGCGTTGTCATTCACTGAAAACACATTGTGAGATGTCCCACGAACAAGGAAGCCGAATCCGTCCCCATGCCAGTGATTCCGCTGGCTGTTGACCACGGTGAACCCCGACTCTCCAGTGGAAGATCCGCCAATGACAATGAGCCCCCTACGCCCGCTGCTGACGTTCTCGGTGACATGGCCCTGGACGCGACCGCCGACTCCAGCATTGACAAAGGCCACACCATTGACCCCCCCCCCAGAATGCTCCTGTTGATCGTGGCCCCCACGCTGGCCCCGTCATCGGCGGTAGCAGGGTCGGTGAGCGTAATCCTGGCGGAGATGGCGCTGTTGCTATCGTTTCCGCCAGACACTGCCACGACCTCCTCGATGGTCGCGTTCTTCGTTGTTCCCGGAGCCTCCGAGTCGATAATGATCGCGTTTGCGTTTGGCGCCCCGGCGGCGGTGACCGTTACCCAGCGAATGGTGCTGAGGTGGCTCAGATACACGACCGCCGTTCGATCTGGATTCCGGCCTGTGAGGAACATGCCTGAAGACCAAGCGATCACGGTATCGCCGGACACAAAGCCAGCGGGGAGCTCGTCTCCGCCCATGACTCCTTCGCCTTCCCAGGTCGCCTTCTCCGGGATTCTCAGAGACTCTGAAGGGAAATATGTTCCGGCCTTTATCAGGATCCTCTTGTTCGCGTTGGAAGGATCGGCGGCGTCTTCGAGCTCCGTGGTATTCGTGACGACGATGTCATAACGCTGTGCGAATGCCGACGAAGAAGCCGCCAGCATCAGGACGCCTACGGCGAGACTTGCGAACCAACCCTTCAGGCCGACCATGGCTCCCCCTTGTCCTTTCAAGGACTCATCAGGCTCCAAGCTCCTGGATGCGACCTCGGATTCCCGATGGGTATGCTTATAGCCCCGATTCCGAGTTCTGCCTAGGACAACCTTTCGTCGGCCCGGACGCCCCGGACAAATACGATAGCCACGCCAACGAGGCATGGGCCACCGAGAGTCGTGAACTGCACGAGTTTCTGGTGGAGCACGACATGATCGTGATCTGTGGCGACCGTCACTGGCAGTACGTCTCGGTGGACGATGAAACGGGGCTTCGAGAGCATTCCACGGGGGCGGCGAGCGACGCCCATGCGGGCGGCTGGACCCAGGGCGACGTGCGGCCGGAGCACCGCTACCTGAACGTCGTCGGAGGATTCCTGTCGGTGACCGCGGACCGCCGGGACGACACGCCCACACTGAGCCTGCGCAACCACGGCGTGGACGGCGATGTGCTGTTCGAAGACATCCTGACAGCGGAGTAGCACCCGTCCCGGCGGCTTCACTCCACCATTCGATATTGCAAGGCCTCCGCGACGTGATCGGCGCGCACGTCGGGGGACCCCGCCAGGTCGGCGATCGTCCGCGCGACTTTGCGTACACGGTCGTACCCGCGCGCGCTGAGACCCAGCCGTTCGATGGCGGCACGCAGCAGGACGCGCCCCTTCGCGTCCGGCCCGCAGAACGTTGAGACGGCAGCGCCCCGCAGGTCGGCGTTGGTGCGCGCGTGCCGCCCGCTGTATCGCGCCTGCTGGGCGGACCTCGCGATGCAGATGCGCTCCCTGACGACCGCCGTCGATTCACCGGGACGGGTGTCCGCGATCGCCTGCACCGGGACGGCGGGAACATCGACGATGAGATCGATGCGGTCGCGGAGAGGTCCGGAAAGGCGGCCGCGATACTTCGCGATCTGGATGGGTGTACAGCGGCACGTCCGCCTCTCGTCGCCCAGAAACCCACATGGGCACGGATTCATGGCGGCAACGAGCACGAAGTGGGCCGGGAAGACCGCCGTGCGAGCCGCGCGGGCAATCGTGACGCGGCCGTCCTCCAGTGGCTGCCGCAGCACTTCGAGCACCCGCCGGTCGAACTCGGGCATCTCGTCAAGGAAGAGTACCCCCTGGTGCGCAAGGGAGATCTCCCCCGGCCGGGGGATGGCGCCGCCTCCGACCAGCGCCACGTTGGAAATCGTGTGGTGCGGAGCGCGGAACGGCCGCGCGGTCAGCAGACCGGCGCCGGCGGCCAGGATGCCGGCCGCCGAATGTATGGCCGTGCACTCGAGCGCCTCGTCAAAGGTGAGGGGCGGCAGGATCCCGGCCAGCCTCCGGGCGAGCATGGTCTTGCCGGCGCCGAGCGGCCCTGAGAGCAATAGGCTGTGTCCACCCGCCGCCGCGACCTCCAGCGCGCGCCGCGGCAGGAACTGGCCGCGAACCTCCGCCAAATCGCCGTCCGACGGCGTGACGGCGGGCGCCGGCGGCAGGGCGGCCAACACTCGCTCCGCATGGTCAGGGTGATTGAGCGCCTCCAGCGCCTCGGGCAGCGATCGCACGACGCAGACGTCCAGACCGTCGACGACGCATGCTTCCGCCGCGTTCTGGGGCGGCAGCAGGAGGCGCCGCAGGCCGAGGCGTCGGGCGGCGATGGCGATCGGCAGCACGCCCCGAATGCCGTTGATCGCGCCGTCCAGCGAGAGCTCGCCCAGGACGATGGTGTCGTCGACGGCGCGGCGCGTGAGCTGGCCTGACGTTGCCAGTAGACCGAGGGCAATCGGGAGATCGAAGGACGACCCCGCCTTGCGGACGTCGGCGGGCGCCAGGTTGACGGTGATCCGGTGTGGTGGAAACTCAAACCCCGAATTCTTGATCGCAGAGCGGACGCGGTCCCGGCTCTCCCTGACCGTCGCATCCGGCAGACCGACCATCGTGAAGTGCGGCAAGCCGAACGAGACATCGACTTCGATCTGCACCGGATAGGCGTCCACGCCAAAGACCGCCGCACTTCGAAAGCTGGCAAGCACGGACCCGACAGATGCAAGCGCCCACGCCATGTCAGGTGGCGGGCAGAACGTTGAATTAACGGCCGGTCAGGAGGCCATTACCCAGAAAGGTACGCAGGAACTGCGACCCGATTTCAGGCGTGACCGGTTCGTAACGGCAACGGCGCTCAGTGGAGAGCGCCGAGGCTAGGGCACCGGCGGCAATGACGCCGTGTAAGCGGTGATGTTCAGTATGTCCTCCGACGTAAGGTCGGCGACGACCCGCTTCATCAGCGCGGCCTCCGGGCCATTCCGCGTGCCTTGCTTCATGTCGTTGAGCTGTCGCGCCATGTAGCTGGGCGAGCGGGCAACGATGCCTGGCACCGATCCAAGGCCGTTGAGGTCCTCACCGTGGCAGACGGCACATTGCAGCGTCTTCCCACCACCGCCAGTCCGGACCAGGTCCTCACCCTTCGCGACCGCACCCACCGGCACGTAGGCGATGAATCCCGACCGCGGGTCGCGCAGGAGCTCGGTGCGATGCGCGTCGACCGGCGACTCGACGATCCGGTTCCCGATCGGTTCCGTACCCGCGTCCTGACCCTCGAGCTTGATGTGCATCCCGCCAATGATCTGCGTCTTCGGCACCGTGTCGGTCTCCTGCACGTCGATCCAGGACGTCCATGCCATCGAACTGAAATATTCGGCGGACTGCTCGATCTCCTCCTCGGTCATCCCCTTGGCGATGTTGATCATCGTCGTGTAATTGCCCTTCCGGGGCTCGGCGCCCTGTCTGACGTCATTCTGGAAGTCGCGCATCTGCTGGATGAAGTAGGCCTTGGGCAGGCCTGAGGGATTGGCGTTTTCCGGACGCCCCTTGCCGTTCGGGTAGTGGCAGAGCGCACAGGCAATCACGTTTCGCGACTGATCACCCGTCGCGACGATGTCGGGCATCTCAGGATGGTCGCCGGGGTACCAGTCGGCCGGGGAGGTGCGAATGCTGTCGTCGTTAGCGTCCCGACCGCGTATCTCGTTCCGAGTGAAGGTCAAGGGGGTACCCGGCAGGCTGTGTTTCCCTCCGTCGTCCACGACCGGCGGCCTCGGGCCCGTCGGGATCGCATAAGCCCAAGCCAGCTCAACGAGATGGTCGGCCGGCTGCTGCGCGGCCAGCACGGCGGCACCCCCGAGCAACGAGGCTGCCACAAGGACCGCCCCTCCTGGAACGCTCCGCAGACGCCGAGACCTGATTTCGGAATTCAGCATGCCGGACCTCCCAATGAGGCGAATGATACCCAATGCCCCGTCACGCGTCCATCACTACGCGCGTCCGTCCCCCCGGCACGATCCCGCCCGCGCGGACCGTTACTTCCAGACGCCGAGCGCGCGGCGGACCGCCACGAGCTGCCCGAGATGATAGGTATTGTGGTCCGCGGCAAGCAGGATGCCGCGCAGCACCGTCTGGTGCGCCTTACCGGTCGGGACCCGCGTCAGCAGGTCGATCTTTTCATTCCTCGCGAGCTGCTTCAGCTTCTCGCGATCGGCCTTGAAGTCGGCGACACTGTCGTCCCAGGCTACCGCGTCCGGCGGCGCCGGATTTTTCGGCCAGTAGTCATCCGGCCACGTCAGCTCGTGCACGTACGTCGGGCTGACGGAGAAACCGAGGATGTCTTTCTGCGCCAAGCGCATGTGCTCGAGGAGTTGCCACGGTGAGTGCTCGAAGCCCTGCGCCTGCGCGCCGCGGCTGTCGGTGGGAATGCCGTCGACCGCCGTATCGAAGCCGACGTGGGCTTCCTCCCAGTCGAGGAGCCGAACGAGCTGCGCTCGGAGAGGATCGCGGCCGTCGCTCATCGACGGCCATTATCCCGCAACCCGTCCAATCGGGGCGACATCCCCCGCGAGACGGCACAGCGGGGCCTCCTCTTTCCGGAGCCCCGTCGAGTTCCGATCCGGCTGCGGGCCAGACATGTTCGTAACTGCAATCAGCATTTGAGTTTAGACGCCTTGCCGAGTATCCTCTTCGCGACACCGCACACGTTGATTGAGGGACAGACCATGTTGGACGCCATCAAGGGCCTGGCCGGAGGCGGCAAGGCGCAGAAGCAGGCCGAAGAGCTTGAGGCGTTGATCGCAGCGGCTAGGGAAGAGCGCCGTGCGCTCGACGCGACGGTCAAAGCCGTGACGGGGCAGAGTGCCAAGCTGACCGAGACGGGCAGGTCGCTCGAGCAGGTGAACGCGAAGGCCGTTGCGGCGACCGGATCGCTCGACGCCGTCGCCAAGCGCATCGAAAAGCTGGAACAAACGGCGAGGGCTGTCGTCGACATCGAGAAGAAAGCACAGGGGCTCGACGCGACCATCAGCATGGCGCACGCGAAGACGGAAAAGCTGGTCGCCCCAGACGGCGACCTCGACAGGCACCGCCTCAAGATCGAGGAGCTTATGGCGGAGGCGGCCGACGCACACGTGGCGGCCGTTCATGGCGATTTGGAGCAGTTGCGGCGTATTGCCGGGCAGCTGGGCCAGGACTACGAGAAGCTTCGCGGCACCTCACGCGACGCGCGCGAGGACTCATCCGCGGCCGTCGAAGCGGTCAAGGAAGTGGAAAACAAGCTCGGACGGCTCGCGCAACTCCAGGAGCTGAGCAAGGAAACCGAGGCGAAGCTCACAACGCTCAATGCACTGGCCGAGCACGTCAATCAGAAGACCAGAGCACTCGACGGCCAGAAGCACATTGTCGACCGCGCCGTCGTGGAAGCCAATCGTGTCAACGAGCTGGTCTGGAATGTGGACGTTCAGATCGGCAAGCTGAACGAGGGGCTCAAGCAGGGCGCGCGCGCCGAAGAGGCCGCCGCGCGGATGCAGGACCTCGGAGAGGAGGTCCACGACCGTGTCGCGGCGGCCACGCGCGTGCGCGATGAGTTCATGCACGATAGCGCACGCATGGAGAAGGACGGCCGCGCCCTTGTGGGCCTGTTGCGCACCAACGTCGAGATGCGCTGGAGAAGCAGGAATTCGAGGCGCTCAGCGAGAGGCTCCGCTCGATGCAGGAGGCCGTACAGGAATCCGAGCAGCGGATGGAGGCGCTCGGTGCGAAGGAGCGGCACCTGTCGCTCCTCCCGCAGCGGATCGATGAGTTCAGCACGGCGTTCGAAACGCTCATGGGACAGGCTGATGAGCTGTCTAGGAAGCAGGCGGGTCATGACACGCTCCGGGAGCGCCTGTCGCAGGTGGACGACCTGTCCACGCGAACTGCCTTACAGCACGAAAGCCTCAAGCAGAGCCGGACGGACCTTGAAACCCTCCGGAAGGAAATCCAGGATTTTCACCGATCCTACGCCGATGTCGCGCAGCTGCGCGACAAGCTTGGCGCCGACCGCACCGCACTTGAAACGTTCGTCGATCGTCTCGCCTCCTTCCACGTGCGGGCGTCGGAGCTCGATACGACGATGGATGCGATCCTTGGGAAAATGTCGCTGGTCGACGAGGGGACACGGCAGGCCGCCAGGCTTGATGAGATTGCCGGAGGCCTCGACGCGCAGGTGACGCGGGTCACGGACCGCATGGAGGTGGTCGAGATCGTCCAGCAGCGCCTGGATACGCTGCATACCGTGGCGTCCGACGTGGACAGCAAGCTGGCCGCGCAGTTGGCCCGCCGTGTCGAGCTCGACACGCTCAAGACTCAGTGCGATGGGGTCATCACGCAGATGCTGGACGCCCAGCAGAAGCTCGAAAGCGTAGCCGCGTTGCAGGGCAGGCTCCTGCCGATGGAGACCCGCCTGACGATTCTGCAGGACCGCCTCGAGAAGACCGGGATGGGGGTCAAGGAGGTGCAACGCGAGGAGGCGGCGCTTGCCGATCAGGACGCGCGGCTCACCGGGCTGGCGGAAGCGAGCCGGTCGCTGGCGGCCGAGGCGGCCGAGCGCATGCAGCAGGCACAGGCGCTGACCGATCAACTGGCCCAGTCGGCCACCGCCAAGGACGAACTGATCGACGAGCTGGCCCGCGTGCAGGCACGTCAGCGTGATGCGCTCGCGCAGGTGGAGGCCGCCGAGGATCAACTCCGGCGCGCGGAGACGATGTACAACGCGCTCGAGCAGCGCCGATCGCAGCTCGCGTTCTCGGAAAAGAAGCTGGTGACGGTCGAGGCGAAAATGTCGGAGTTGACGCAGGCGTCAGCCGACATTGAACGGAACATGAACGCGTTGGTCGAACGGGGCAGTGTCGTCGCGGCGATCAAAACGGAGGTCGACGGCATCCGCCAGGTCAGTGCGAAGAGCAGGGAGAACCTGCAGTACTTCAGCGATCAACAGGGAGCGGTCGCCGCGTTGCGCCGCCAGGTCGAGGGCCTCCTTGCCACGGCGGGAGAGACGCAGGAAACGATCGCCGCTATCGGGGCGCGCCGCCGGGACGTAGACGAGGTGCACTCGAAGACAGCGATGATTTTCAACTTACTGCAGGACGTGCGTGTCAACCTCGAATCGGTCGGCGAACAAAAGGCGGTCGTCGACCAGATGGTCGATCGACTGGCCAAGCTCGAGTTCGTGATGGTGGAGGCGCAGAACACGCTGCGCATGCTGCATCAGGAGCGGGAGACGGCGGAGCGCATAGAGCAAAGCATCAAGCAGCTGCGCGGTCGCGCCGGGGGCGAGGCAGAGGAAGGCCGCCAGCTGGCCTAGACATCTCGCCCCGCAGAGCGGGGCAATTCAACGCTGTGACTAGCGAAGCGGAGCCGCTCGTCGCTGTTCTCGACGGTTTGAGGCGCAGCTTCGCTAGTTCGTCGCGGTCGTCGCACGCCCGGCCGCTGCCACAGTATCGACCGCTGGGAACCCGGGAACGGGCTGTGGGTCGTCGCGCTCGCTCGCGAACAGCAGCGTCGGGGCACGGGGAATCATCAGCCGCTGGCCAATCTGCAATCGTGCCCGGGTCGACAGGTAGTTCGCTTCCGCAAGGTCGGTCCGAGTCACCTTCAGCTTCCGCGCAACCGCCGCCAGCGTTTCGCCCTTCTCGACCGTGTGCCAGTCGAGCGGCGCAAGCTCGTCTGGGTCCGCCTGGGCGAGATGCGCGCGGACGATGTCACCCGTCCCGCCGGGCACTTTGAGGTGGTAATAGGTGGCGCGGACCGGGGTCAGCCATCGGCGTAGCTCCGGATTCAGGTCCTGAATCGCCTTGACCGACGTTCCAATCCATTCCGCAATCCGCCGCAAGTCCACCGCAGCCGACAACGTCACCGTCTCGTACCTCGGCGCGACGATCGGCTGCACGTTGATCCCGTACTGCGCGGGGTTCCTGGCAATGACCATGGTCGCCATGATCTGCGGCACGTAGTCCCGAGTCTCGCGCGGCAGGTATCCGATCGCGTTGGTGAGCTTCCAGAAGTCCGTGCGACCCGAGGCCTTCATGGCGCGCTTGACCCGGCCCTGCCCTGCGTTGTACGCCGCAAGCGTCAGCGCCCAGTCGCCCTTGAACATGGCGTTCAGCGCCTTGAGGTACTTCGCGGCGGCCCGGGTGGCCTTTTCCGCTTCGACCCGCTCGTCAATGTACCAGTCGTGGATCAGCCCGTTCTCCAGCCCGGTGCCCTGCATGAACTGCCAGATTCCCTTGGCCTGGGCCCGAGACGACGCCCTCAGCTTGAAGGCGCTCTCGACGAGCGGCACGTAGGCAAGGTCCAGCGGCAGTCCTTCGACCCGGAGGACGTCCCGGATCATCGGTAGATACTGCTTGCCGCGGCTGAGGCCCTCCTCCAGGAAGGGCTTCCGCCCGCCGGTGAAGAGCTTGACGAACCGCAAGACCTTGGCGTTCAACGGAATGTCGATATCGGGAACGATCGGCCACAGGTCCTCGGTGACCGCCCGCTCCGGATCCAGTGCAGGGGCCTGGATCTCGAAGATTGAGGCGGCAACAGCGGCGTCGGCGCCTGCCGACCCGTCGCGCTGACCGGCGTCAGCGCCGCGCGCCGGCAGCGGGGGCGGCTCCGTGACCGGATCGCCCTGGAGCACAGGCTCCGAAGCGGGGCCCGAGGGTGCCGGCGCGGTGGCCGTTTGCGGAACGGGCGAACCCGGGAAACGGGCGGTCCCTCTAGCCGAGCAGCCTGCGGCCAGAAGGGCCAGGGCGCATACCGCCCCGGTCTGTCGGAGATGGCGTGTACCGATCATCGGGCGTAAGTCTAACAGCCACCTTATCGGTCGTCAACACTAAGTCCAGTAGGGTCATCAGTTATGGCCGATCTCCGAACATCACCTGGGCCAGCCGGCCTGGACGAAGACCTTCTGAGACTCGCCAAGATCGCGGGCCGAGGGGGTGAGGATCGTCTTCTCACCGATCAAAAGTTTTCGCCCGCCTCGCATCGCCTCCCGGACATCCTCCTCGCACACGAAGTCGGCGGGGACGCCCGAGGTCCCGAGCTCATCGGGGGCCGGGGCGGGGGCCTCTGTCGGGGAGGACGCGGCTGAATTGGCAAACCCGCGCGAGGCCAAAAACTGGTCAATCCGCGCCGCAAGCGCGCCGGCCGGGATGCCTTCCTTGACGGGCCGCGCCGGTGATGTCGGCCGCGAAACCTCAACGGTCGTCTCGGCCCTGGGATGGGTCACCACCGCAGGCCGGATCTCATAGGCCAGCCGCTTGATATTCAGCAGATGTCTGGGCGTAATATTGTCGGACGTGATATTGCCGCCCCATCCGCCGCACCCGAGCGTCATCGCCGGGTCCAACCCTGTGGTCAGGCCGATTGAGCCGTGGGTCGTTGGGGTATTGACGCAGATGCGGAACGCCGGCTTTTTCAGCCCGAATTGCAGGATCACCTCCTCGTTCTTGGAATGAATCGACATGGTGTGCCCCATGCCGCCATACCGGAGGACCTGGATGCAGCGCTCGCACCCCTCGCGCCAGTCCTGGACGACGTACCAGGACAGAATCGGCGCCAGCTTTTCAATGGACAGGGGGTAGTCGCGGCCGACGCCGTTCAGGTGCGCAACCAGGACACGGGTGCTGCTGGGGACCGACAGGCCGACCGTTTCGGCGACAAAGAGAGCCGGTTTCCCAACCAGCGCCGGGTTCGACAGCCGCTGCGAGGTGACGAAACCCTTGGCGAGCGCGTCCGTTTCCGCCTGGTTCAGGAAATACGCACCGAGAGTCTGGAATTCGCGATGCAACTCTTCGGCAACCGGCTCGTCCACGATCACCGAATTCGGGGACGAACAGAGCACACCATTATCGAAGGTCTTGCCGACCATGATGTCGCTCGCCGCCTTCGCGAGGTCGGCGCTTCGCTCCACGTAACAGGGGGCGTTTCCGGGTCCAACACCGTAGGCCGGCTTGCCGGCGCTGTACGCAGCGCGCACGAGCCCCATCCCCCCCGTGGCCAGAATGACCGCGACGTCCCGGTGCTTCATCAATTCCTGGGTGCCGTCGAGCGTCAGGGTCTTCATCCAGCCGATGCTGCCGGCGGGCGCGCCCGCCCGGGCCGCCGCTTCCGCCATGATCTCGACCGTCCGGGTAATGCAGCGCACGGCAGACGGATGGGGGCTTATGACGACCGCGCACCGCGCCTTGAGCGCGATCAGCACCTTATAGATGGCCGTCGATGTCGGATTGGTCGACGGCACGACGGCCGCCACCACGCCAAAGGGTTCGGCGATTTCAACGATCTTCTTGTCCTCGATGCGGTTCACGACACCCACGGTCCTGATGGGCCGGATGAACTCGTACACCTGGCAGGACGCGAACAGGTTTTTCTGAACCTTGTCGGCGACGACCCCGTAGCCTGTTTCTTCGACTGCGAGACGCGCCAGTCGTTCCGCGTGAGGCGTGACGGCCTCCGCCATGGCGGCGACGATCGCGTCGATCTGCTCCTGGGAGAGCTCGGCCAGCAGCGTTTGGGCCTGGCGGGCGGCACGGGCGAGCATCCGGGCCTCAGAAACCGACTCCAGATCCTTGTCGGCTTGTTGCCCGGCGTCTTCGACCGCCATTGCTAGGATCTTGGAAGGATTCTTTCGACTTCTGCGTGGGGCCGCGGAATCACATGGACGGAGATGAGCTCGCCCACACGCCGCGCGGCCGCGGCGCCGGCATCTGTCGCCGCCTTCACGGCGCCGACGTCACCCCGCACGAGCACGGTGACGTAGCCAGCACCGATGTATTCCTTCCCCACGAGGACGACGTTGGCGGCCTTGACCATCGCATCCGCCGCTTCAACGGATCCAATGAGACCTTTGGTCTCCACCATGCCGAGCGCATCTGCTGCCATCGTGTGTAGGGACGAACCTTCCCACCTCCGCCAAGGCTTCAGCGGGCCGCCGAAGCGCGAGCGCGAAGGCTGGCGCGGTCCGCTCGCGAGACTCTAACACGAATCGCGAGTATCATTCTGCGCATGCGCCGCAGCCCCTGATATTTGTTGCCCGTGCTCGCGATCGCCGCCGTGACGGCCGTCTGCTCGCGGGGGAGCGACAGCGCGCCGGCTGTGGCGACGCCGTCGCTGGCCCTGAGCGATGCGGCCGCCATCGGCAGCCCGATGGAGATGACGTATCGCTTTGCGGTGGCGGACGGCGCGCCGGCATTCACGGAGGACTACTGGGTTTTCGTGCATTTCCTCGACGCCGACGGCGAGTTGATGTGGACCGACGACCATGAGCCACCCAGGCCGACGCGCCAGTGGACGCCGGGGTCGATCGTCGAGTACCCGCGCACGATGTTCATCCCGAGGTTTCCCTACAGCGGGCAGACCCGCGTCGAGCTCGGTCTGTACTCGCTGATGACTGGCGAGCGGCTGCCGCTGGCGGGCGAAGCGGCCGGCGCGCGGTCGTACCGGGTCGCGACATTCGACATGCGGTTGGAGAGCGACAACCTCTTTGTCGTCTTCAGGGACGGGTGGCACGACACCGAGAACGCGGACGAGTTCGCGGGGCCTCAGTGGCAGTGGTCAAGGAAAGACGCCACGCTGTCCTTCCCGAACCCCAGGCGTGACGTTCGCGTCTACCTACAGCTGGATCAGCCCGCGGCGGTCTTTCTGGAACCGCAGCAAGTCGAGGTACTGGCCGGAACAGCGGTGGTCGATAGCTTCGTCCTGCCGGCCGCCCAGATGGAGCTTCGGCGCATCCAGATTCTCGCCAGTCAGCTGGGGACCGCTCCGACAGTCGATTTGACGATCTCGGTCGACAAGACCTTTGTGCCAGCCTCGATTCCGGCCGAGAAGAGCAACGACACGCGTGAGCTCGGGATCCGGGTATTCCGAGCCTTCGTCCAGCCCTTGTAGGCTTTACACATCTGCACCGTGCCCGGCCGCTGGGCCCTTCGGTGGGTCTAATCGATATACCTATAGGGTTATGCCACACTGGTACGATGGAATTCCGCTGTAGGCTCGGCACGCCTGGAGGCGAGATTATCGAGGGCGTCTACGTCGCCGACAGCGAATCGCGCCTCAGGCACGAACTGGAAGAGAAGGGGCTGTACGTCCTCTCGCTCCGGGCCCGTGGAGCGTACCCCTGGCTGGCGCTCGGCGGTGGCCGGCGACGCGTGTCGCGACAGGAGTTCCTGGTGTTCAACCAGGAGCTGGCCACGCTGCTCAAGGCCGGCATGCCGTTGGTCCAATCGCTCGACATCCTCCGCCAGCGCGTTTCGAACCCGGCATTCAAGGCGGTGCTCGACGACGTCCACGACAAAGTAAAGGCGGGAACCGCGCTGTCAGATGCCTTCGGCGAGTATTCCGACCTCTTTCCGGCCGTCTATGCCGCGTCCCTCATGGCGGGAGAGCGCAGCGGCAACCTTGACGAAGTCATCCGGCGGTACGTCGCGTACGAAAAACTGATTGGCGCCGTCAAGCGCCGGACGATCTCGGCGCTCATCTACCCGGCCATCCTCGTGACGCTGATGGTCGGCCTCGTCGGTATCATCGTCGTCCGCGTCGTGCCGGCGTTTTCCGGCTTCTACGCCAATTTCGACGGCGAGCTGCCGCTCTCGACGCGGGTGATCGTGGGCATTTCCGATACGTTACTGGCCAACTTCTGGATCATTCTCGTTGGCGGCATCGCGATCGGCGTCGCGGTCGCCGGATGGATCCGGCACCCTGGACAGCGCGCGCACCTCGACAGGATGCTCCTGACGCTCCCGTGGGCCGGTGCGACGGTCCGTAAGTTCGCGACGTCGCAGCTCGCGAGGACACTGGCGACGCTGCTGGGCGGCGGCATCGCGCTGGTGCACGCGCTCGAAGTCGCCGGCGCGGCAATGACGAACCGCCATCTCGCGGTCGAGATCGCGGGCGTGACGCGCCGCGTCCGTGAGGGCGAGAGCTTCGCAGAAGCGTTGCGGGCGCGTGGCGTCTTCACCGACGTGGCCGTCAAGATGGTGGAGGTGGGGGAGTCGACGGGCGCGCTGCAGGAGATGCTGAACAGCCTGGCCGATTTCTACGACGAGGAGATCGAGACGGAGGTCGCCCGCTTCATCACGCTGATTGAGCCGGTCATCCTGGTCGTAATGGGCGTGGTGATCGCCGCGGTGGTGCTGGCGTTGTACATGCCCTTGTTCGAGTTGAGCTCGGTCATCGGCGGGTAGATGAGGAGAAACGGCTGACCATGGCGACCGTCGACCCGACCAACCCAGTTATTCAAGCTCCGGAAGATTATTCCGCCGAGGTCGCGCGCGCCCGCAAGTTGGCGGAGCGTTATCGCCAGGAATTCGTCGACATGGACGACTTCCGGATCGATCAGGAGCTGTTCCGGGCGATTCCCGCGGATCTCATGCTCCGGTACGGCTTCGTCCCGTACCGCCGCGACGGCCAGTCGCTCGTGATCGTCGTCTCTGACCCGACCGATCTGCCGATGATCGACGAGCTGAGCGTGATACTCGATACGCCGGTAAAAGTCACCGTGGGTGCGCCGTCGGCGATCCAGTCCATCCTGAAAAAGAGCGAAAGCTCGCAGCGCGTGCTCGAGGAGGCGACAGAGGGGTTCGAATTACAGGTCCTGAAGGACGACGACACCAGCGAAGAGAACCTGACGGTGGAGAGGCTGACGAGCGACATCAGCCCGATCATCCGGCTTGTTGACTCGACGATCTACACCGGGATCCAGCGGCGGGCGAGCGACATTCACATCGAGACCGGCGACGATGCCGTGCACGTAAAATACAGAATCGACGGGGTGCTGCAGCCCGCCATGCGGCCGATTGCGAAGCATTTCCACAGCTCGATCGTCTCTCGCGTGAAAGTGATGGCCGAACTCGACATCGCCGAGAAGCGGGTGCCTCAGGACGGCCGCTTCAAGGTCCGGATGCCGGGGAAGACGATCGACTTCCGCGTGTCGGTCATGCCGAGCGCGCACGGCGAGGACGTGGTCATTCGCATCCTCGACAAGGAATCGATCAGCGAGCAGTTCACCGAGTTGAAGCTCGACATCCTCGGACTGGGCGGGGATGAGCTGCGGCGCTTCCGGAAGTACATTCGCGAGCCGTACGGAATGGTGCTGGTGACCGGACCGACCGGGTCCGGAAAGACCACCACCTTGTATGCAGCGCTGTCCGAGATCCGTTCGATCGAGGACAAGATCATCACAATTGAGGACCCCGTCGAGTATCAATTGAGCGGGATCACCCAGATCCCGATCAACGAGAAGAAGGGGCTGACGTTCGCGCGCGGACTGCGATCGATCCTGCGGCACGACCCCGACAAGATCATGGTCGGCGAGATCCGCGACTCCGAGACAGCGCAGATCGCGATTCAGTCGGCGCTGACCGGTCACCTCGTCTTCACTACGGTTCACGCCAACAACGTGGTCGACGTCCTCGGCCGGTTCCTGAACATGGGCGTGGAGCCGTATCAGTTCGTCTCCGCGCTCAACTGTGTCATGGCGCAGCGACTCGTGAGGCTGATTTGCTCGCAGTGCAAGCGTCCGGTTCAAGTTGACCGCGCACTGCTCCAGGAATCGGCGCTCGATCCAGCCCTTGCGGAGACGCATCAGTTCTTCGAGGGCGCGGGATGCATTGAGTGCGCCGGTACCGGCTTCAAAGGGCGCACGGCCATCTGCGAGTTACTCGACCTCTCCGATCATATCCGTGAGATGATTCTGGAGCGGCGACCTAACTCCGAAGTAAAGAGGGCGGCGCGCGAAGAAGGCGTGCGCTTCCTCCGCGAATCGGCCGTCGAGGCGGTACTGCTCGGCCGGACGACACTGCGGGAGATCAACAAGGTGACCTTCGTCGAATGAACCTGCTTGCCTCCTGGCTGGCCAGCCCGCCGCCCGACGCGACAGTCGAGATCGCCCCGACGCGCGTGTCCGCCGCCACGGTGGTGCCGCGGGGGTCGGCCGGCGGCGGCCTCGCGGTGCAGTCGTACGCGGTCGAACCACTGCCACCGGGCGCGGTCACCGCCTCGCTCGGTTCCCACAACATTGTCGACCGGCCGACCGTGACAGCGGCGCTGCGCGAGGTGCTTGGCCGGTTGGATTCTCGCGTGGCTCGCGTGGCGCTCGTTATTCCCGATCTCGCGGCGAAGGTGTCGCTGATCCGTTTTGACCATGTGCCCACGCGCCGGGACGATCTCGATCGCCTCGTCCGGTGGCAGGTGCGGAAGTCGGCGCCCTTTGCGATTGACGACGCCTGTGTCAGCTATACCCCGGGGGCGCGCGGGACCGACGGCAGCGCGGAGTTCGTCGTGGTGCTGGCACGACGCGACATCGTTGAGGAGTACGAGCGTGTGTGCGGCGACGCGGGAGCGTATGCGGGACTGGTGGATTTGGCCACCTTTTCGGTGCTCAACCTGGTGCTCGTCTCATCGAGCGTGCCGACGTCGGACTGGCTCGCGGTCCACATGCGGCCCGAGTACACCTCTCTTGCCATCGTCCGCGGCGAGCATGTGGTCTTCTTCCGCAACCGCCCCGAAGGCGATGAGGAGAGTCTGGCCGACCTGGTGCATCAGACCGCGATGTACTACGAGGATCGGCTGTCGGGGCAGGGCTTCGAGCGGGTGCTGCTTGGTGGAAGCGGGCGCACGCCTGGGGCCGTCGACCTGGCACGGCGGAACCTCCAGGATCGCCTCGGCGCCACGGTGGAGCCGATCGATCCCACCAGTGTCGCCGCGCCGTCGGATCGCATCGGCGTGTCCGGGGACCTGATGGATATCCTCGCGCCGCTGACCGGAATGCTGCTGCGCACACGCCAGGAAGCGGTAGGCGCCTGATGCTGCGCACCAACCTCTCGACCCGGCCCTTCTACAACGTGCGGGCGGCGAAGATTATACTCGGCGCGGCGGGCGTGATCCTGCTGGGAGCCACACTATTCAACGCCGTTCAGATCGTGCGTCTGGGGACGAGTCAGCAGACGCTTGGCGCCCGCGCGGCCGAGGCGGAACAAGAAGCGGCGCGGTTGAGGACCGAAGCCGGGAGCATTCTCGCCCAGATCAATCCACAGGAGCTGCAGGTCGTCGCCAACGCCGCCCGCGAGGCGAATCAGATCATCGACCAGCGCGCCTTCTCCTGGACGGAGTTGTTCGGACGGTTCGAAGCGACACTGCCTGCCGAAGTGCGTATCTCGGCCGTGCGGCCACGGCTCGAGAGCGCGGGCGACTTTGTCGTGGCGATCGGTGTCGAGGCGCAGCGCGCTGAAGATCTTGACGCCTTCGTCGAGTCACTCGAAGCCGACGCAGGGTTTCGCGACGTGCTGGCAGTCCAGGCACAGACCAGCGACAGCGGGCTCATCGAAGCGGTCGTCGAGGGCATCTACGTGCCGCCAGCGGACGACGACGCCGTGGAATCACCGGAGCCGCAGGGAGGCGGGCGATGATCGATTCAACGCACGGCGTCCCGCTCCTGCGCCGCGCCGCGGCTGAACACCGGCGAATCCTCCTGGTCCTCGCGGTGGTGTGTGCCGCCAACGTGCTGGCCTACGCGCTGTTGGTCTACCCGTTGTCTCAGCGGGTCGCGAACGTCGAACAGCGCGACCAGGCCGCCGAGCAGGCGCTCGCGCAGACGCAAGCGGAGTACGCGCGCGCCTCAGGCACCCTGACCGGCAGGGCCAGGGCGTCGGCTGAACTCGCGACGTTCTACGGCGAGGTACTGCCGCAGGATCTTACGGGCGCGCGCCGGCTGACGTATCTGCGCCTCGCGCGCCTCGCGCGAGAGTCGAACCTGCAGTACGAGCGTGCGTCCTACGATCCGGCAGTCGAAAGGGGCAGCGCCTTGACGCGGCTCCAGATTCAGATGGTCCTCTCGGGCGCGTACGCCGATATGCGTGACTTCATGTACCAGCTGGAGGCCGCGCCGGAGTTCGTGGTCATCGACAACGTGCAACTGGCGGAAGAAGGGACCGGCGGCGGCTCGCTCGTGGTGACGCTGGACTTGTCGACCTACTACCGGGACGAAGCGCCGTGACATTCCCGACTCGACGGACGCTGGCCATCAGCGGCGTGGGCGGGGTCCTGCTCGCGGCGCTGGTCATGGCTCTCAACAACGAGCCCGGTCAGACAGGCGCGGCGCCGCCCCCCCGGGCCACCGACGGCGGGGCAACGCCTGACGACGCGCCCGTGGCGGATGTGAACCTCGACGCGTTGCAGCGGACGCGGCCGGCGCTCGAGGGGGCACAGCGCAATCTGTTTCGATTCCAGGCCCGACCGGCATCGCCCAGCCTGCGGCCCGCGGCGCCGGCGGCGCCGGCGGAACCCGCACCACGGGTCGCCGGCGGCGCCGGGCCGCCGCCGCCGCCGCCGATTCCCATAAAGTTCATCGGACTGGTCGACACCCCGTCGCCGGCGGGACAGGTCGTCTTCTTCAGCGACGGCCGCGGCAACGTTTTCTCGGCACGGGAAGGCGATATCATCGAAGGGCGCTACAAGGTGCTGAAGGTCAGCCCAGACGCAGCGGAGTTGTCGTATCTCGCCGGCCGCGGACGCCAGACGATTCGCCTTTCAGGACAATGACGCGACACTACAATCGAACGTTCCTCCGCCTCGTCGCGCCCGTTGCCGTAGCCGCGATCGTCGCCGGCTGCGCCGCGGGCAGGGCCTCCTATGGCCGCGGTGAGTCCGCGGCCCGTGGAGGCGATTGGGACGCCGCTGTCGAGTACTACCGCAGCGCGGTACAGGAGGACCCGGACCGCGTCGACTATCAGATCGCCCTCGAGCGCGCGATGATCAACGCGTCGGTCCAGCACCTGGACCAGGCGCGCCTGCTGGAGGCGCGCGGGCAGTTGGAGGACGCGCTGCGTGAGTACCGCCGCGCCAGCGTGTACGACCCGAGCAACCGCCAGATCGCCGGTCAGGTGACCGAAATGGAGCGGCGCATCCGCGACTTGGCAGAGGCCGCCCGTCCTCAGCCGACGATCCAGCAGCTTCAGCAGGGGGTGCCGCAGAACCCCGAGCCGCTGCTCAATCCCGCCTCGAATGATCCCATCGACGTGGTCTTCAACAACGCGAGCCTGCGCGACATCCTGAACTCGCTTGGAACGTCGGCCGGCATCAACGTGACGTTCGAGCGCGACTACCAGGACCGCAGCTACACCGTAGAGATGCGCGGCGTCACGTTCGAACAGGCGCTCGACCAGATCTTTACAGGCAACCTGCTGTTCTACAAAGCCATCAACGAGCGAACGATCCCAGTGATCCCGGACAACGCCCAGAAGCGCGCGCTGTACTCGGAACAGGTCATCCGCACGTTCTTCGTGTCCCACGCCGACGCGACCGAGGTTGCCCAGATCCTCAACGGCGTCGTCCGGATCCCCGCGCTCGCCGTGGCGCCGCAGATCGTGGCGAACAAGACCAATAACACGATTACCGTCAGAGCGACCGCCAACATCGTGGCGATCATCGAGCGGGTCATCGAACAAAACGACAACCCGAAAGCCGAGGTCGTCATCGACCTGCAGATCCTGGAGGTCAACCGGACGCGCGCGAAGGAGTTCGGCATCGATCTCTCCCGATACTCGATCAACGGCCAGTTCTCTCCGGAAAGCGATCCGCGCGGCGACGCCGATAACGCCGGGGTGTTCAACCTCAATACGATCACACGCGGCGTCTCGCCCGTCGATTTCTATCTGGGGGTGCCATCGGCGATCGTGAACTTTCTGGAGACCGACTCCGAAACGCGGCTCATCGCGAAACCGCAGCTCCGCGGCGCCGAAGGGCAGGAAATCAACTTGAACCTGGGCGACCAGATCCCGATACCGGCCACGGTGTTCACGCCGATTGCCCAGGGGGGCGCCAACTTCAATCCGCTGACGTCATTCAATTGCAGGGATGTGGGCGTCAACATTCAGGTGACGCCGCGCGTCACGTACGATGGCGACATCATCCTTGACCTACTGGTGGAGAACAGCACGCTCGGGCAGGACATCAACATCGCGGGCCAGAATCTGCCGTCGTTCGGCTCCAGGCGGGTGCAGACGGTACTGCGGATGCGCGACGGCGAGTCGAACCTGCTCGCCGGGCTACTGCGGGAAGAGGACCAGCGATTCATTAGCAGCGTCCCCGGACTGCTGCGGATTCCCATCTTGAGAAGTCTGTTTGGCGCCAACGACAACGAGATCTCTCAGACCGACATCGTCATGCTGATCACGCCGCGCATCGTGCGGACGCAGGGGTTGACGGCGCAGGACGTCGGCCCCATCTTCATCGGGTCGCAGCAGAGCCTCGGCCTCGGGGGACCGCCGCCGCTGATCGCACCCACCGTCACGGACGCTGACGTGCCTGCCGCCGCGCCGGCCCCAGTGCCGGTACCGGCGCCGGAGGCGGTGCCCGCGCCGGAAGCGACGCAGCCGGTGGCCCCGACGGGAAGCGGCGACGTGAGTGCGCCGCCGGGAAGCTCGCCGATTCCGGGCACGACCACGACGCCCGCCGCGCCGCCGCAACCGGTCGCGCCCGCCGGTGGCGCGCCAGCCGACGCAGTGCCAGCAGCGCCGGCTGCCGCGACTGGCGGCCAGATCATCCTCTCGCCGCCTGGCCCGGAGTTCCGCGTGGGGGCCGGGCCGTACACGGTGCCGGTGTCGATTACGGGCGCCTCGCAGGTCTCCAGCCTGTCGCTGACGATCACGTTCAACCCCGCGGTCCTGCGCGTGCGCTCCGTGCAGGAGGGCAGTTTCATGCGCGCCGGCGGCGTGGCCGCCACGTTCACCCAACAGGTTGACGCGGCCACGGGCCGCATCGACATCGCGATCGTGCGTCCTGGCGATCCAACGGGTGTCGCTGGTACTGGACTGCTCAGCGCGGTCCTCTTCGATGCGGTCGGCGGCGGTCCGGCGAACATGATGGTGACCGGCACGGCCATCGACCCGCGTGGAGCGCCGGTGGCGCTGCAGTTCGGTCCGGCGCCGGGGGTGACGGTACGGTGATGAGGCACACGACACTCGCCGGGCAACGCGGGTACACGTTTATCGAGCTGCTGATCGTCACAATGGTCCTGCTGATCCTGGCATCCGCTGTGATGCCGCTGGCACAGGTCACGTCGCAGCGGCAGCGCGAGGCGGAGGTCCGGCGCGCGCTCCGGGAAATGCGCACCGCCATCGACGCGTTCAAGAACGCTGTCGATCTCGGACTCATCGCCACGACTGAACTCGAACCGGGCAGCGAAGGATATCCCCCGAGTCTCGACATACTCGTGGAGGGCATTGGCGCCGCCAACGACGCGTCCGGACGCAAACTCCGTTTTCTGCGACGGATCCCGATCGATGCGACGACAGCCAGCACGGACTGGGGACTGCGGTCGTATCAGGATTCGCCCACCTCTACGTCGTGGGGCGGGGAGAACGTGTTTGACGTCTACACGAAGAGCGGCGGCACCGCCCTCGACGGGACGAAGTACACGGACTGGTAGTGATGGCACGCCTGACCGACCGGGGGTTCACGCTCATCGAGCTCATGATCGTGATGTCGCTGATCGTGGTGCTCGCGGGGATTAGTCTGGCGATGCACACCAACAGCCAAACGCGCGCGAGGGAGGCTGTGCTCAAGGAGGACCTCTTTCGCATGCGCGATGCCATCGACCAGCATTACGCCGACAAGAATGAGTACCCGGCGGCGCTGGACGCGCTCGTCTCCGGCAGGTACCTCCGTGCCATTCCGGCCGACCCGTTCACGGACTCGGCCGACACGTGGCAAACCACCATGTCGGAGATAGACGCGGCGAACCCGTCGGCCCAGCCCGGGATCTTCGATGTCAAGAGCGGCACCGATCGCACGGCGATGGATGGCACTCCGTACGCAGATTGGTAACCCGTATGCTGAAGGAAGAAGACGTCGGTTAGGTCCCGCGCCAGACGCGCCTGGCGTGCTGGCAGCCTCTTGGTGCTCGCAGGGGTCGTGACCGGCGCGTGCGAAAAGGCGCAGCTGCTGGCGCCGACGATGTCGACTGTCACCGTGTCGGCGCCGGCACGCCTGCTGGCGAGCGGCGGCAGCGTCCAGATCACGGCGATGGTCCTCGAGCAAAGCGGCACGCCGGTGCAGAACGGCACGACTGTTCGATTCAGCACTTCGCTGGGACGCGTCGACCCGGTCGAGGCACAGACGCGGAGCGGTCTCGCGTTCACGACGTTTTTCGCCGACAACAGTTCAGGCGTCGCCGAAATACGGGCGACGTCCGGTGCGGCTGGCGGCGGCGACGCGGATACGAACGTCGTGCAACTCACGGTCGGCGCGGCCGCGGTCGACACGGTCACGCTGCGCGCAAACCCCGGAAGCGTGGGGCCCAGCGGCGGATCGGTGGAGCTGATCGCCACCGTCGTCGGAGAAGACGGCCAGGCACTGCCGGGCGTGGGCGTGACCTTCAGCGCCGATCAGGGCACGCTGAGTGCCTCGAACGTCACGACCAACGCCACCGGCGAGGCACGAGCGACGCTCACCACGAGCCAGGAGGCGACCGTCAGCGCCACCGCGGGTGTCACGACCAGCAGTGACGTCACGATCAGCGTGCGCCCCGGCCCGATCGTGACGATCGCCTGCGCGCCCGCGTCCGGGACCGGCAATTGCGCGGCCCTAGAGGCTGATGCCTCCAGCAACACCGTGACGGTCCTCTTCACGATTACGAAGCCGACCGGAAGCAGCACGCTCCGCACGGCGACGATTCAATTTGGCGATGGCTCATCGCAGAGCCTGGGCAATCTGGCCGGCGGTTCCGCAACCGTCACGCGCACCTATAGCGGCGCGTCGACCGTCGTGTCGTACACAGCCGAGGTGCAGGCGACTGACGTCGACGGCGAATCCGCGGTGGCGTCAACGACAGTGATCGTCAACCCGCCCGCGGCACAGGCCCAGCTCATCGTGACGCTGAGTGCGACCCTAGACACGGCGGTCGCCACCATCGGACAGCCGGTGACGCTCACCGCGATCGTGACGCTGGCAACCGGCGGCGCGGATGTGGTATCGAAGTACGAGTGGACCTTTGGCGACAACAACAGCTCCGATACCAACGGAAACGTGACCACTCACGTGTACACCACCAACGGTAACTACACGGCTGAGGTGAAGGTCACGACAACCGACGGCCGAACTGCCACCGCGAGAGTCGAGTTCATCGTGTCGGGCATCTGAATGGGCTTGTCTTCAGGCGCTCCGTCGCCGTGCCGCTGTGACCCCTCGCGGCCCGACGACCGCGGCTACGCGATGGCGGCGCTGCTCGTGGGGCTGAGCGTGATGGCCATCATGCTCAGCATGGCATTGCCCGTCTGGCGGACGGCCGTGCAGCGCGAGCGCGAAGCCGAGCTGGTCTTTCGTGGTGAACAGTACGCGCACGCGATCGAGCTCTTTTCTCGGCGCAACGGCGGTTTCCCGCCCAGCCTCGCAGTGCTCGAGGAAGGACGCTACATCCGCAAGTTGTACAAGGATCCGATGACCGGGGAAGGTGACTTCCAGCCGGTGTACTTCGGCCAGGTGCCGCCGGGACAGACGGCCGTGCCCGCGCAGCCCGGTCGTGGCGGACAGGGTGGAGGGCAGGGCGGAGGACCGGGCGGGACGCCGTCAACAGCCCCGTCGCTTGGTGGCCGTGCCGGTCAGCCCCCTGGGGCGCCGGGCCAGCCGGGGTCTCTCGGCGCGGGTCCCATCATTGGCGTCGTCAGCAGGAGCACGGCGGAATCCCTGCGGCTGTACAACGGCCGCGGCCGCTACAACGAGTGGGCGTTCATGGCCGTCGTCGCGACGACGCAGCCAGGAGCCCCCGGAGGCGCTCAGAATCCCGGCCCTGGACAGCAAGGCGAAGCCGGTCGTGGCGGCATGGGCACCGGGCAAGGCGGACCCGGCCGGGGTGCCGAGCTGGGTCTGGGTCTGGGCGGTCGTGGCGGCCAGGGTGGCGGCCAGGGTCGTGGCCAGGGTTTCCGAAGCGGCCAGCCCCCGCCAGGACGCGGGTTTCCAGGACCCGGCGGCCCCGCTCCCGGACCTCGGAATCCTTTCGAGCCTCAAGGCGGATTCCCGTTTCCCGGTGGTCAACAGTAAGGGCCTTAGCAGCCCCTGAGCGCCGCTCAGCGCGCGAGCGCCTCCATGACGGCGTCGTGCACCGCTGGCCGCACCTCCCTTATGGCCTCGTTCGCACGCGTCGGGTGAACGCGGTTGGTGAGCAACACCACATAGACGCTGCGTTCCGGATCGATCCACAGCGACGTGCCGGTGAAGCCTGTGTGCCCGAAGGCCCGATGCGACATCCGGCTGCCGCATGAGGAGCCTGGCAGCATCGTGTCCCACCCGAGCGCCCGCGAACTGCCAGGCACGTCGGAGCCGCACGCGATGAACGTCTCCGCCGTCGCGCGACTGAACGCGCCCGCCTGACCGTCGAGCACCCGCAACAGGTGACGGGCATACTGACCACAGGCGGCCGCGGTGCCGAAGAGACCTGCGTGACCGGCTGCGCCCTGTAGCGTGGCGGCGTTCTCGTCGTGGACCTCGCCGACGAGCAGACGATCACGCCAGAAATCGACCCCGGTCGGCGCCGTTCGCGACTCCCAGAACGCCGGGGGATTGAACTGCAGATCCTCGACGATCCCCATCTGGGACCGCATCCCATCAAAACGTGCGGGCAGCCAGACGTCACCTCCGAGGATGAATCCAAGCAGCATGAAACCGAGGTCGCTATACACCGACTTCGTACGCGGCGCGTACTCGAGCGGGACACGGCAGACCGCCCGCTCGAACTCGGCCCGCACCTCGGCGGGGGCCAGACTCTCTTCGCCGGGTGACGCGGCGCGTCGACATACGGTGTGGAGGGGGTCAGACCCCAGCCGGTAGTCGCGGTAGAACGGCACGTACGCCGCCAGCCCGGCGCAGTGCGCCAGCAGGTCGCGTATGGTGACGTGGACTCGGTCGGCGCCCTGCCAGGCGGCAACGTACCGTCCGACGCGGTCATCAAGGCCAATCGCCCCGCGCTCCACCTCCTGCATGACGAGCGTCGTCGTCGCCAGTACCTTGGTGAGCGAGGCGAGATCGAAGATCGTGTCTTCGGCGGTCGCGAGCGCGTCGGTCTCAAATCGGAGCCGTCCGAACGCCTGCCGCCAGAGGGGCCGCGTCGCGTCGCCAAGTTCGATCACGGCGGCGGGAAAACTCTTCTGCGCCACCGCTCCTTCAAGCACACCCGCCGCCGTGCCGAACCGGCTGAACAGGACCTCCTGAACCTTCTGCACCACAGGGGCCGCCCTTACGTACGAGGAGTCGCAGCCTCCGCCGCACCCTGGAGCATCCCGCGCAGCCGTGGCTCGATATCCTCACCAATGGCCTCACGCATCGAGCCGTGCGCCTTGCGCAAGCGGGACAGCGCCTTCGGGTAGGAAAGGCCGGTCTTCTGCATGACGATGGCGGCCTTCACGTTCCAGTGTGCCCGCTTCAGGAACTTGTCGGCCTCGTCGTAGTCGAGCCCGGTCACGATGTTCACGATGCGGCGGGCGCGGTCTTTCAGTTTTTCAGACCCGGTCTGCACGTCGACCATCAGGTTTCCGTAGGTCTTTCCGATGCGGACCATGGCTCCAGTCGTGAGCATGTTCAGCACGAGCTTGGTCGCAGTGCCGGCCTTGAGCCGCGTGGATCCGGCGATGACCTCGGCGCCGACGCCTGGCGCGATCGTCAGGTCGACGATCATCTGGAGCTCGGTGCCAGGGTCACAGGTTACGAAGATGCTTCGCGCGCCCGCCCTACGCGCCCGGGTGAGCGCGCCGCGCACGAACTGGGTCATGCCGCTGGCCGACACGCCGATGACGACGTCTTTCTTGGCCGGACGGAGCCGAGTCATGGCCCGCAGGCCTTCCTCGTAGTTGTCTTCGACCCCCTCCTTGGCGGCAAAGGTCGCGCGATGACCACCGGCCATGATCCCCTGGACGAGCGACGGGTCGGTGCTGAAGGTCGGCGGCATCTCGGTAGATTCGAGAATACCGAGCCGTCCGCTTGTGCCAGCGCCGACAAACACCATCCGGCCGCCTTTGCCTAGCGCCGCCGCGATCATCTCGACCCCGACCGCAATGCGCTCGCGCTCGCGCTGCACGGCGGCGAGCATCTTGCGGTCTTCGTTGATCATCAGGTCGACGATCTCGCCCGGGGCGAGCTTGTCGATCCCCAGGCTCGATGGATTGAGGGCTTCGGTCGGGAGCGACTGCCACTTGGAGCGCATTCACGTACAATTCTACCGATTCCGCGAACAACACGAATGGCTGCAACCGGCGCCTCCTTTGTAGAGGCCTACCTGGCACATCTCACGGTCGAGCGACGGCTTGCCGCCAACTCGGTCCAGGGCTATGCCAGGGATCTCGGCCTGCTGGGCGAATTCGCCGCGGGACGGGGTAGGCCAGTCGAGTTACTGGCCAGGGCGGACCTCGAGGGGTTCGTGCGCGATCTCATGTCCGCGGGCCGCTCGCCACGGTCGGTGGCTCGCGCCATCGCCTGTTATCGCGGCTTCTATCGCTTTCTCGTGGTCGACGGCCGCGCCAAAGCGAGCCCCGCCACCGACCTCCAGCCGCCGCGCGCCTGGAAAACCCTGCCGCGGTACCTGGCTATCGAGGAGGTTGACCGGCTCATGGCGCAGCCGGACGTGACAGCGCCGCGCGGGCTCCGGGATCGCGCGCTCATCGAGTTGCTCTACGCGACCGGGATGCGCGTGTCGGAATTGACCGGCCTGCGCCAGGCCGACGTCAATCTCGAGGCCTCGTATCTGACCTGCACCGGTAAGGGCAACAAACAGCGGATCGTGCCGATCGGCGACGAGGCGGCTCTATGGGTCGGCCGGTACCTCCGGGACGCCCGTGGCACGCTGCTGGGGAAGCGGAACAGCTCGAAACTGTTTGTGAATGCACGTCGCGGCGGCAAGGGCCTCACCCGTGTGGGCTTCTGGAAGATCCTCAAGGGATACGCGCGACAGGCTGGCATGAAAGCGCCGGTCAGCCCGCACATGCTGCGCCATTCCTTTGCCACGCACCTGCTCGAGCGGGGCGCCGACCTTCGCGCCATCCAAATGATGCTGGGCCATGCCGATCTCTCGACGACGCAGATCTACACGCACGTCCTCGAGCGCCGCATGCGCACCGTGTACGACCGGTTTCATCCGCGCGCCTGATGCGTGTCCTCGTCCACGAACCAGTTCGACGGCTACCGACCACCAATCCTGTGACCAGTGCACGGTCGGAGCGTATTACGCTAGGGTGTTCATGATAGGGCAGTCCCTCACTTCGGCGTTAGATCGCCTGTCCCACCCCCAAAGGAGTACCCAGACGCTCTGGCTCTTTCTCTCGAGCCATCTACTGATCTGGACCGTCTACTCTTCGGTCACCCGGTCCAACCTCGACAGATGGGGCGACATGGCCGAAAACTTCGCGTGGGGCCAGGAATGGCAGCTGGGATATTTCAAGCATCCACCTCTCTTTGCCTGGGTTACCGCCGCATGGTTTGAGGTCTTCCCCAACGCGGATTGGGCATATTTCTTGTTGTCGCAGCTCAACGTTGTCATCGGTTTTCTGGCGATTTGGCTTCTCGCCAAGATGTTTCTTTCTGAACGTCACGCATTGATCGCCGTCCTCTTGCTCGAATTCGTTCCCTTCTACACCTTCTTGTCAATCAAGTTCAACGCCGACACCGTGTTGCTTTCCCTATGGCCTCTGACAACGTTATTTTTTTGTCGAGCGTACCTGTCGCGGCGACTAGGCGCGAGCCTGCTCTTTGGAGCGTTCGCGGCGCTTGCGCTTCTATCGAAGTACTATTCGTTTTCCTTACTGGCAGCGCTGTTTCTGATTTCTATCGTGTGCAAAGAGCGCAAGCAATATTACGTGAGCAGTTCACCCTACCTATCGGTTGCTGCGCTTCTGATTCTTGTCGCTCCCCACTTTCTTTGGCTTGTCAGCGTCGACTTCCTACCCTTGAGATATGCGACAGATCACATCATTGACAACCCCATTCAAATCATGGCTGCGACTGGAACATTTGCCGGTGCCCAAGGGTTGTACTTGCTGCTCATGGCGTTGGTCTTCATGGCCCTCGTGGGCATGGACGCTATTCGCCGTCCACGAAGACTCCAGCTCGATGACAGCAAGCGAATGATGATATTTGGTATCGGGGTGTTTCCGTTCTTGCTCACGATCAGCGGCGCTTTGCTGCTGCGGATTGAGCTATCGCCGATCTGGGGATTGCCGATGTGGTTTTTTGTTGGCGCAAGCTGTTTGACCTATCTTGGCCTGCAACCGCTGACGAGCCATGTGCGGAGGGGAGTGGCGCTCGTTTTTGCTTTTCAATTCTTAATCGTATTGTTGTCTCCTTGTATTGCCTTGGGCATGGAGCTCTCAAGAGCCGAGATCTGGACATCCCCACGGAAAGAACTGGCGGTTTATGTCTCGGACACGTGGCATCGGCGGTTCGATGCACCGCTGACAATCGTCGCCGGCTCAAAACCGTACGCAGACAGTATTTCATTCTACGCGGACGAACACCCATCTCTATTTATCGATTTCGATTATCGGATCAGTCCCTGGATCTCCGAGGAACGCGTGCGGACAGAAGGGCTGGCCGTTGTGTGCCTTCGGGCAGATCAGCAATGCATTGACAGCGCGAACGAACGGTTCGGTGCAGGTGACGAGCGCGTCGATGCGCAGATCAGTTCGCGACGATCAATCATTTCCGATCCCGAACCTGTCGATTTCGTAATAGTCCTGATCCGACCTGTCCAGACGGGTGGCGGCATGCAGCTGTCGTTCGGCGAGGGTGCCGACAATCTCGAGGAACGATCGGACCGCTCCGGACGATAGGACCGGGGTTTCCGTGTGGCCTGCCCAAGATGACACTACGGTCGCTTTCATTCGCGCACCTGTTCCGTCGCAGTGAAGACGCTATGTCGAAGCGCGTGATTGTCATTGTCCTGGTCGCCGGCGTCTTCGGCGCCTGGTACGTTGCGCTGCCGCAGCGCGCTCGCGCGCTGCCCCCGGTGCCAGGTGCACTTGCACCGTTTGTGCGCGGTGCGATTCACGTGCACAGCCGGCGATCGGATGGCACCGGCGACGTGGAGGCGATTGCCGCTGCCGCGGCGCGCGCCGGGCTCGACTTCGTCATCATGACGGACCACGGCGACGCCACGCGCGAGCCGGAACCGCCGCAGTACCACGAGGGCGTGCTGTGTATCGACGCGGTCGAACTCAGCACCCACCACGGGCACGTGGTCGCACTCGGTCTACCTCGAGCCCCGTATCCGCTGGCAGGAGAGGCGCGCGACGTGATCGAGGACATCTCGAGGCTTGGGGGCTTCGCCCTGGCCGCGCATCCCGGCTCGGATAAACCGGAACTGCAATGGAGCGACTGGGGCACTCCGCTTGACGGTCTCGAATGGCTGAACGCGGACAGCGAGTGGCGGGACGAGTCCGTCTGGTCGCTTGCGCGCGCGCTCTTGACCTACCCGGCTCGCAGCACGGAGACGCTCGTCTCCCTGCTGGACCGGCCCACCGCCACGATGGATCGATGGGACGAGCTGACGCAGCAGCGGAGGGTCGTCGCGGTCGCCGGAGCCGACGCCCACGCGCGCATCGGCCTCGGGAGCATCAGCGAACCCTACGGCAACGGCAGCTCGCTCCACGTTCCGGCCTACGAGCGGATGTTCCAGGTCTTTTCCAACTCGCTGCCGCAGACGACGTTCACCGGAGATGCGGCGGCCGACGCGCTGGCGGTGCTCGCCGCGATTCGCGGCGGGCACGTCTATTCCACGGTTGACGGCCTCGGCGGCCCGGCGGCGATGTCATTCACGGCCACGAGCGGAACCGCTACGGCCGCGGCCGGCGACGTGCTGCCGCTCAGTGGTCCGGTCACGCTGCGCGTGAACGTACAGGCTCCCGACACAGCCCGCATCGAACTCGTGAAGGACGGCAGCCTTCTGCACACGACGGTCGGCACGATGCTCGAGCAGATTGTAGACGCCGCAGCAGCGGTCTACCGCGTGGAGATCGTGCTGCCAGGAACCCCTGGAGAGCCGCCAGTGCCCTGGATGGTCTCGAATCCGATTTACGTCGGTCGTGACGCAACGGACGCCCCGCCATCGGACACACGCCCGCGAGCGTCTCGTTTCGCGGTCCAGTACGGGAACGGCCCGGCCACCGGATGGTCGATCGAAACCAGCTCGGCGTCGCTCGGGGCGCTGGACGAGGTGCCGGCCGTGGACGGCACGCAGTTGTCATTTCGCTACGCACTGGGCGGAACCGTGGCCTCCAACCCGTTCGCAGCCCTCGCCATGCCGGCTGACTCGGCGCTCCCTGCATACGACCGGCTCATGTTCACGGCGTGGGCAAACCGTCCGATGCGACTGTCGGTTCAACTCCGCGAACCGGCGGGGGAAGCGGGGGAGCGCTGGCAGCGGTCCGTGTACCTCGATTCCACGCCGCGCAGCGTCACCGTATACTTCGACGACATGATGCCACTTGGTGTCACCTCGCGCGGCCGGCCGACCCTGGCCAACGTCGAATCCGTCCTGTTCGTGGTCGACACCCTGAACACACCGCTCGGCGGGAATGGAACGCTCTGGATGGACGATGTCAAGTACGCAAGATGAAGCTGTTCCGGTTTCCGAGTTCACGTCCGAGCGGCGGGAACTGAAACCTCGAACATGAACGGGGAACTAGGTTCGTACGGTGAGGAGGAGGTAGCCTGCGGCCGCACCGAACAATAGATTCGGCGCCCAAGCGGCGAGCGCAGGGCCGATGAGCCCGCCGGTGCCGAGGGCGGCGAAGATGCTGATGGCCACCCAGTAGGTCATCGCCAGCACGACGCCGACGCCGACGCCGTACGTCGCGCCGCGACGACCAGTCGTCACGGCGAACGGAACCGCGATGAGCGTCATCACGAGCGCGACGAAGGGGAACGAGAGCTTTCGCTCGAGGGCCACGAGCTGGCCGCTCACGTCGAACCCGCTCGCGCGCAGCCGTGCCGTGTAGTCGCGTAGCTGCCCGTAGCTCATGAACCGCTCGTCTGGCTGCTGCGTGGTGAAATACGCCGACGGCTCGATGGCCGCCTCCGATTCCGAGAACGACATGAAGGCTCGCGTCTCGCCGTCCTCGGCCAGGTCCCGCGACCATCCGTCCTCGAGCCGCCACGCGTCCGACCCGGTGTCAGGTCCACCGATATACACGGCCCGTTCCGCATACGTACGTCGAGCCAGACTCTGCATCCGCGATCCGAATTCGTATACGGAGAGCCCGTCGAACCGCTGCGCGCGCGGATCGTAGTAGTCGAAGTGATAGATTTCACCGCCGCTGCCCACGGCCCATTGCCGGAGCAGAACGTCGAAGGTCTGCGCCGATCCCCCGCCAATCACATGACGAATCGCTTGCGCCCGGCGGTTGGACGGCCCGAGCACCGTCTCCTCGAGCAGGAAGAGAGCGCCACCCACCAAAAGCGCGGCTCCCACCATCGGCAGCGCCACGCGGTACAGGCTGATCCCGCACGCTTTCATGACGACGATTTCGCTGTTCTTGGTGAGGAGCCCGATGGTCACGAGTGCGGCGAGGAGCACCGCCAAAGGCAGGATGAAATAGACGTACTGCGGCGTCACGTACCAAAAATAGCTCCCAAGCGCACCCCAGGTGGCCTGACCACGGAACACCCACTCCGAAAGATCGAGAAAAGTCGAAATGTAGAAGATCCCCGCCATCGAGATCGCGGACAGGCTTGCAATGCGGGCGTAAGTGGACACGACGTATCGGTCGAGGATCCCGAGCATCGGGAGCGAGAGCGAGGGAATCCTGAAGGTCGGGACGGCCGGCAGCCGGCCCAACCGCATCGGCCGATCGGCGACGCGATCCCGCCAGACAAAGAGGAGCGCGCCAAGCCCGCCCAGCGCGAGGTTGGGCATCCAAGCCGCCAGCCAGGGCGACACGATTTGCCCCCGCGCCAGAGCTTGCCCGAGCCAGAGCAGTACGTAGTACGCGAAGATGACGCTGATGCCGATGACAAAGCTCGCCAGCTTGCCGTCGCGGCGGTTGCTGACCCCGAGCCCGAGGCCGATCAGTCCGAACACGAGGCAGGCGACAGGAATGGAGAACTTCTTTTGGATCTCGAAGAGTTCGGTGTGCGGGTAGAAGCCTTCGCGCTCGAGCTCGGCGGCGCGGACTCGAAGCTGCGCGATCGACATCTCGCGGGTGCCGAGTGGGGGACCTTCGCGTGGAAACACGGTCTCCGGGTTGAGGCGTAGTAACAACTCGTCGAATCGAAAGACCTCGTACGCACCGGAAGCATCCGCCGTGTGACGCGAGCCGTCTGCGAGGACCATCTCGAGGGTTCGCTGGTCGCGATCGATGAGCATGCGCCCTTCGCGGGCCAGGTAGACGGCGGCCGGCTGCCCAGGGCGATTGTCCGCCATGAACACATCGGTCCATCCGCTGCCGGAGACCGGAACGTCGCGAACGTAGATCACGAGATCCGGGAAGTCCTCGAAAAACACCCGCGGCCGTACTTCACCTTCCGCGCGCTCCGCCACAACGCCGAACGTAATTTCGCGGAAACGCTGGTTCGCGTCGGGCACCGCCACAAGGTAGACGTAACTCGTTGCACACCATGCAAGCACCGACAACGCGCCCACCGGGCGCAGCAGCCGCAACAGGCTTACGCCACAGGCTTGCATGGCGACAAACTCCCGATCTGCAGACAGGCGTCCGAATGCAACCAGCAACCCCAACAGCAGCGACATCGGGATCGTGAGTGCCAGGGCCGCTGGCAGCAGCGTCGACATGACGCGCAACACGACCAGGACCGGTACGCCCTTGGAGATGAAACTCTCCGCGTAGTCGATCAGGAACGGAATGATCAGGAGGAACGTGAAGACCAGCAGCCCGATGACAAAGGGCCCCAGCACTTCACGAATCACATAGCGGTCGATGGTGCGCATAATCCGAAACCGAATCCTCGAACTCGAATTATGACCGGCGGGGACCCCTGTCGCACGCACAGCCGGTGTTTCGGCCAGACTTTAGGAAAGGCGAGCGGGCGGGGTGCTCATTGGGAAGGGGCGAAGGGGCACATTGTGAAAGGGGGCGGCGCCCGTTCGATAAAGTTAACATAATGCGTATTATGCGACGTAGTGAATCTATGCCCAAAAACCGCCGCGCTGTCGCACGCACCTGGGCTGATACCGGCTGCTACGAGCCGCCCCTCGGCTACTTCGAGGCCCGCAGCTCGTGGATGATGGTCTCGAGCGCCTCGATGATCTCGCGCTTGTCGACGCGTGCTTTCTTGAAGCTCATGCGCAGCTGGAACAACTTGGTGGGCGGCTTGAAGGCAAAAACATACGACCGCGGTTTCCCCGCTCCCCTCGGCTTCGCCGTCTCGGCCCGGATGTTCTGACGTGTGACGGCGCCCTGAGAGGCCATCTTCTCGACCAGCGCGAGCATCTTCTGGGGATCTGATTGCCGGACGACCTGCAGGAGTGTGGACTTCGAGGAAATGTCGGCCAGCAGACAGACGTTCCGCACCTCGTCGGGCATGCTGTTGAGCGAGAGCGACTCCGTGATCGACGTGCGCGACTTGCCCAGCTTCCGCGACATGTCCTCGTGCGTGTAACGGCACCGCTGCGCGAGCTGCTGCAGCGCCTCAGCTTCTTCAAAAGCCGTCAGGTCTTTGCGCTGCAGGTTCTCAACCAGCGCGATCTCCATCACCTCCACGTCGTCCGCGGCGCGCTGCACGACGGGGAGCTCACGGAGGCCGACCTGGACGGCCGCGTGGTAGCGGCGCTCCCCAGCGATGATCTGGTACCGGCTGCCGCGCTGCCGGACGACGAGCGGTTCGATGACGCCCTTCTCGGCGATGGACGCCATGAGCTCAGAGAGGTCGCCCATCACCTGGCGGGGCTGGCCGGGATTCGGATCCAGCGATTCGATCGGCACCATCCGGCCGACCGGCGCTCCCGCCGAGGCCGTCAGCGCCTCGACGTAGTGCTCGTCATGCCGCATCCGTAACGTGTTAGGTAATCCGCGCTTCGACACGTTCGATGACCTCCTCACACAGGCTGTAGTAGTCGGTGGCGCCGCTCGAATCCGGAGCGAACGTGAATATCGATTCCTTGTACGCCGGGCTCTCCTCGAGGCGTACGCTCCTGGCGATCACCGTGTTGAAGACCTTGCCGCCAAACACCTTCTGAATCTGCTCCCGGATGTCACGCGCAAGCGCCGTGCGCTTGTCGTGCATCGTGACGACGACGCCGAGAATGCGCAGCGCCGGGTTCGGCCGCTGCCGGACCTTCTCAATTGTCTCCAGCAGGTCGTCGGTCCCCTCGAGCGCGAAGTACGACGACTGAATCGGGATCAACAGGTACGTCGCCGCCACGAGCGCGTTAACCGTCAACAGTCCGAGCGCCGGCGGGCAATCGATCACGATGTGTGCGTACTCGCCATCGAGCTTCGCGATCTTGTCCTTCAGCTTGAAGTGTGCATCGAGCTCCCCGACCAGCCGCGCCTCAAGCTTGGCCAGACCGATGCGCGCCGGCGCAACGAACAGGTTTGGGAGTGTCGACGGCTGGATGACGTCAGCGAGCGAGCAGTCCGCCTCCGCGATCGCGTCGTAGGTGCTGCGGCCGACCGCGGCGTGATCGAGGAACGAGATACTGCTATTGGCCTGCGGGTCGAGATCGACGAGGAGCGTCTTCCGGCCGCGCATGGCGAGGGCCGCGGCAAGATTCACGGCCGTCGTGGTTTTGCCGACGCCTCCTTTTTGATTGGCGATCGCGACGATCATCTGCTGATGCGGCTATCTTGTGGAGGAACGACGTGCCCATTCTAGGAGTTGTGGGCATGTCAGTCAAACGCCGTGCGTATGTCTCTGGAATCTTGGGAGCGGGGACGCGGCGTGCGGGCGCGTGCCGGCGCGCACGGTCCCGCGTCTGGTCCCGCACGTGATCCGGCGTGTGATCGTCTGTTGTGTTCTGAATTCGGGGCGCTGAGTTTCGCAAAGAATTGTCGGCCGGCCGACATCGCGGGGTTCCGCCGCGAACGCCTGCACGACGGAGCGCCGTTTACATCTTGTACTTGCCCATCTCGTCGGGGTCGAGACTCTCCAACCACTGCTGAAGGCGGTCGCTGTCAGCCGACTCGGAAGCGAAGTCAACGGTCTTGGCGTTGTCGATGACGGTTTCATCAACCAGGATCGGAGCCCGCGTGCGCAGCGCCAGGGCGATTGCATCACTCGGTCGCGCATCGACGACAACGCGCTCCCCCTTGACGGTGAGATGAATGATTGCGAAGAAAGTATTTTCCTTGAGGTCCGAGACGACCACGCGGTCCACGGCTCCGTCGAGGTCAGCGATCACATTCCGCAGTAGATCGTGGGTCATCGGCCGGGGCGTGGCGATGTTCTCGATCTGCAGGGCGATGGCGTTCGCTTCGAAGATGCCGATCCAGATCGGGAGCACACGTTCGCCCTCCTTGTCCTTGAGGATGACGATGGGCATGTTGGTAATGGGATCCACCATCAGCCCCTTGATAGTCATTTCAATCAACATGGTTAACACCCGCTACGCAGGATCAGCGCCCACCCTCTCGCCCCACACGCTGTACGGCCCGGCCCGCCGGATTGCGACCCGCACGGTGTGACCGATCCAGCCCTCGGGCCCGCCGCCTCCGGTCCCCTCCGGTATCGGGAAGTTCACGATCGTATTGCCGGTCGTCCTTCCGGATATCTCCGCCTCGCGCCGCCGGCTCGTCCCGTCCACCAGTACATCCTGCGTCGTTCCAACCAGCCGTTCGTGCAACCGGGTCTGAATCTCACGTTGCAGCGACTGCAGCGCCACGATGCGCGCGGTCTTCTCTTCGGCGCTCACGTCGTCGGGAAGCCGCTTCGATGCCAGCGTGTTCGGCCGCACCGAGTACTTGAACGAAAACATACTGTGGTACTGCACCGCCTCAACCAGCGAGAGCGTCTGATCGAAATCTTCTGCCGTCTCGCCGGGAAAGCCAACAATAATATCGGTCGATAGGGTCGCGACCGGAATAGCCTCGCGGATACGGCTCGTCAGATCGACGTATTCCTCGCGCGAGTGCCGGCGTCGCATGGCGCGTAGCACCTGGGTGGAGCCCGACTGGACGGGCAAGTGCATATGTTTGCATACCTTCCGCAGGTCCCGGACTGCCTCGATGAGCCGCGCGCCGGTGTGTCGTGGGTGTGGACTTGCGAATCGGATGCGTTCGACGCCAGGAATGCCATCGACCTCCGCGAGCAACTGCGCAAAGTCGCACGCCGGGTCGTCCGGCGCCCGGTAGTGGTTCACGATCTGCCCCAGCAGTTGCACCTCCCGCCGACCCGAGTCGGCCGCCTGCCGCACGTCGGCAAGGATGTCGGCCTTGGCGCGCATCCGTTCGTGACCGCGGGTGTGCGGCACCACGCAGAACGCACAGTGATCGTTGCACCCTTCGATGATGGTGACGTACGCCTTGACAGGATCCGCGCGCCGCGCGATCCCCAACGGGAAGCTCACGTCGTCCCAGGGATTGATGTCAACTTCCGCGAAGGCGGAATCGGCGGCCCTCTCCAGAAGCACGGGGAGCATCTTGACGCGCTGGGTGCCGACGACGACGTCGATGACATGGCCGTTGGTCCCGGAGAGCAGCGAGCGGCCTTCCTGCTGCGCGACGCAGCCCGCCACGGCCACCATGGGGCGGCGCCCGGTTTCGTCGCCGAGAACCCTGAGCTCGCCGAGCCGCGTGTAGAGCTTCTCCTCGGCGTGCTCGCGAACACTGCACGTATTGATCACGATGACGTCGGCGTCCAGATCGTCGTTCGTCGGTTCGTAGCCGGCCTGGTCGAGCAAGCCGGCCATGCGCTCCGAGTCGTGCACGTTCATCTGGCAACCGAACGTTTCGATGAGATATCTCTTGGCCATCTGCGCTCCGGACAGACCTCAGAGCATACACGTCTACGGCCGCTGGGCCGGCTTTCGCTTTCGCGCTGCCGGACTTTCGCTTTCGCCTTTCGCCCTCGTGCGGGCGCGAGGCGCGCCTAACTCGTCGCGCCCTCCGGCAAGCAGTTCTCGCGCGGTGACGCGAATGCCGTCGCTGATCACTGCCCCACCGATCATGCGGGCGATTTCTTCTACCCGTGCGGTGTCATTCAGGCGTTCGACCGAGGTGGCGGTCCGGTTGGCGCGAACGCTCTTCTCGATGCGAAAGTGACTCGTGCCGTGGGCCGCGATCTGCGGCAAATGGGTAATGCACAGCACCTGGAACCGCCCGCCCAGCTCGCCGAGCCTCCTGCCGACGACCTCCGCCACCCGACCCCCAATACCGGCGTCCACCTCATCGAAGACCAACGTCTTCCCCAGTGCATCTCCAAGAGTCAGCGTCTTCAGTGCCAGCATGACACGGGACAACTCGCCGCCGGAGACGATCCTCGCGAGCGGCCGCAGTTCTTCCCCAGGATTGGGCGAGAAATAGAACTCGGCACGGTCGATCCCGCGCTCGCCCCATTCGTGGAGGCCGACCTCGGCGCCACCAAAGCGAACCTCGAACCGCGTGCTGGCCATCGCAAGCTCGGCGAGGAGCGCTTCGACCTTGCGCGCGAATTGCCCGGCGGCGTCACGCCGCCTGCGCGAGAGATCGCGCGCCACCGCCAGGTAGCGATCACCCGCGTCCGCCAGCGCGCTCTGCAGGTCCTCGGCCCGTTCCCCGGCTCCGGTGAGGAGGTCGCGCTCACGCGCGAGCGCCTTTCCCCGCTCCAGAACGTCCTCCAGCGCCGGGCCGTGCTTGCGCTTCAGCCGCTCCAGCAGCGCAAGCCGGTCCTCGACCTCCTGCAGCCGCCCCGGCGAGGCGTCCACACCGTCCGCGTACCCACGGAGAAAGAACGCCAGGTCCTCGAGCTGCGACTTGATGCCATCGCGCGCTTCCACGTACGAGGAAAACTGCGGATCGATCGTCGCCAGCTCCCCCACCCGCTTCCATACGCCGGCCAGCGACGCGAGGACGGCACCGTCGCTCTCGTAGAGCGCCGCGTAGCTCTCTTCGCATAGCGACTGGACCCGCTCGGCGCTCGCGAGAACCTCGCGCACTGCCGCCAGTGTCTCGTCCTCGCCCGCCTTCGGCGCCGCCCTCTCAATCTCGCCAAGCTGGAACGCGATGAGATCGAGCCGCGCCGCCTTCTCGCGCGCGTCCATCCGGGAGCGTTCCAGTTGCTCTCGCAGCGCCCGCACGTCAGCCCACGCGTGGGCAACCCGCGCGGCGAGGTCTGTCAATTCGGCATATTCGTCGACGAGCGGCAGATGCGTCAGCGGATCAAGCAGCGCCTGGTGCTCGTGCTGCCCGTGCAGCTCCACCAGTCGTGCCGACAGATCGCGCAGGGCGGTGGCTGTAGCAAGCGCGCCATTGATGAACGACCGACTGCGCCCCTGGCTGGTGAGTTCCCGGCGGACGACGAGCTCGGCGCCGCCGTGCTCAAAGATGGCCTCGACCGCGGCATGCGACTCGCCGGTCCGCACGAGGTCGGCCGATGCGCGGGCGCCGAGCAAGAGCCCAACGGCCTCAACCACGATCGACTTACCTGCTCCGGTCTCGCCAGTGAGGACGTTGAACCCCTGTTCGAACTCGACCTCGACGGCCTCGATCACCGCGAGATTGCGGATGCGAATGAAACGGAGCATGTAAGCGGAACTTCCATCGTATCATACGTTTGACAGCATTCAGGTCGCGTGCTACGCTCGCGTGTCTGCGCCTTCCCAGCGGCGCGCTACCGATGCATCGGAGGCTTAGTTGTACACGCTCGGCTCCCATATCCTCGCACTGCAAGTGCAGGGCGAAGATATTCCTTTTGCGGGGAGCGGCGACCTCATCACGCTGATCGCCGACACCACGCCGATCAACCAGGCGGTGCTGGTCATCCTGTTGTTGTTCTCGGTAGCCTCTTTGGCGATCATCCTTCAGAAGATTTGGACGTTTCGCGTGTTGGAACGTGAAACCGCCCGCTTCCTCGACGTCTTCCGCCGCGCCAGCAAGTTCTCGGAAGTCCACGCAGCGTGCCCCACGATGTCGGCCTCGCCGCTGGTCGGCGTGTTCCAGGCCGGCTACGCGGAAATGAACGCCCAGTTCCGGGTGACGAACGGCGCCGTCCCGGCCAGCCCAGGCGGCGCCTCCGCGCGTCCGGCCTTGAAGAGCCTGGACGGCATCGATCGCGCGCTCATCCGCGCCGCGACCAGTGAGATCGGCAAACTCGAGCACCGCATGACCTTCCTCGCGACCACGGCCGGCGTTACACCGTTCATCGGCCTGTTCGGTACGGTGGTGGGAATCATGATTGCGTTTCAACGCATCGGCGCAACCGGCTCGACGAACCTGGCCATCGTGGCGCCAGGCATCAGCGAGGCGCTCGTCGCCACCGCGGCCGGCCTCTTCGCGGCCATCCCCGCTCTCGTCTTCTACAACCACTTCACGCATCGCGTGAAGGAACTCTCGGCGACGATGGATGATTTCGCGCTTGAGTTTCTGAATATCGCCGAGCGCAATTTTACATAGACACCAATGCCAAAGGTTGTCTCCTCCGCGCCAGCCTCCGGTGGCCGCCGCCACCGCGGCCGCCGCGTCGCGCCCACGCTTTCCGAAATCAACGTCGTCCCGATGGTCGATGTGATGCTGGTGCTGCTGATCATCTTCATGGTGGCCGCGCCTATGTTGCAGCGCGGCGTCGAGGTGAACCTGCCGGTGGCGGCCCGCTCGCAGGAGATCGCCAGCGAGCAGGTCTTCGTGGATCTGCCCGTCTCCTATCGCGACGACCGCCAGGTGTTCGTCGACGAGGAAGCGATCCGGATCGACTTCCTGGCCGAGCGGATGCGGCAGATCATGCTCAACCGGACGGACAAACGAATCTACCTGCGTGGCGATGGACAGATCAACCTCCAGGAACTGTACGAGGTGTTCGATCGATTGAAGGAAGCCGGGATCCAGGATATCGGCATCATCTCGAGGCTACCGGGTGAGCAATAATGGGCGGGAGGCCCCACTGACCGAGGTCACCGACATCATCGTGGCACGCCGGCAGCGGCCAGAGCTGTTCAGCGGGATGCTCGTGTGGTCGATTGCCGCACACACCGGCGTGCTGACGTTCCTGCTCTTTGGCCCGATGGATTGGCAACTCGTTGCTGACGAGGTGCCAAATCCAATCATGACGATCAGCCTCGCCGGAGCGCCGGGCCCACGCGCTGGCGGCATGACGCCGACGGGCGGCCGCACCGTCGCCACCCCGCCGCCAGAGGCCACGCCGCGGGCGATGCCACCGCCCCCACCGAGGCCGGTGGAGCGTGTCGTGCCGACAGAGACGCCACGACGGCCCCGGGCGACGCCGCCGCCGGAGGAGCCGCAACCGGGTGTCACCCGCACCGACACCGGGACGCGCGGCCAGGGCTTCGGCCTCGCAACAGGCGGGTCGGGGGGCAGCGGCGTCCAGCTTGACGTCGCCGACTTCTGCTGTCCGGAATACATCGAGCAGATGGTGACGCTGATTCAGCGGAGCTGGCAGTCCGGTCAAGGCATGCGGGGCGCCACGGTCATGCGGTTCACCATCACGCGCGGCGGCTCGATCGAGGACGTGATGATCGAGCGGCCGAGCGGATTCCTGGCGCTCGATCTGGCCGCACAGCGCGCGCTCCTCACGACGCGGCTGACAGAGCTGCCGCCGCAGTTTCCTAACTCGTCGCTGACGGTTCACCTTACATTCGAGTATCAGCGGTAGTGCATATGCCCAATACCCTGCGCCCAGCGACCGAACTCGAAGCATCTGGCACGTGGCACTGGCGACGCGCAGGTTCGTTGAACGGCTGGCGGTGGGCGTTGAGCGCCGCGGCCCTCGCCGCCCCGCTCGTAGCCGGGGGCCTCCAGGCGTCCGGAGAGGCTCAGGCTTCCGGACAGCAACCCTCAGAAGTCGCCGTGGTCATCAGAGGCGATCCCGGCACGCCGCCACAATACGTCGTGCCGGATTTCGTCGCGCTTGATCCGGAGGCGGCGGAGGTCGCTGCGTCGATGGGCCAGGTGCTCTGGGATGACCTTGCCTTCGAGCGCGAGTTCTACCTCATCCCCCGCGACACCTACGCTTCGGTGCCCACTGCCCGCACTCCTGGTCAAATCCCCTTCGCCGCGTGGCGGGAACTCGGCGCCGATGCGGTCGTGTTCGGCACTGTGCAGAGCGCGGGCGACGACGTGCGCGTCCAGGTGCGCCTGTTCAACGTCCGGACGCGACAGTCGGTTTTTTCGAGGGAGTACACCGGCACCCCGGCAAACCCACGACTGTACGCGCACACGATATCCGACGAAATCCACCAGCAGCAGCGCGCCCTCAGGGGCGTCGCCCGCACGAAGCTGGCGTTCTCCTCCGACCGAAACCGGGAGCGCATGATCGGAACGGTGGAGGATCGGGATGTCAAGGAGGTCTACATCTCCGACTACGACGGTGCGAATCCGCGCCGCATCACGACGAACCGGCAGCTCAACCTGATGCCTGTCTGGTCCCCCGACGCCCGCGCCCTGGCGTACACGTCGTACCGGCGTGGCTACCCGGATCTCTTCGTCGCGCTCATCTACGACGGCCTGCAACAGGAACCGACCGAAGGGGGTACGCAGAACTGGCTGCCGATGTTCTCCCCGGACGGCACCCGCCTCGTCTTCACCTCGAACCGCGACGGCAACGCGGAGCTCTACGTCATGAACCGGGATGGCTCGGGCGTGCGCCGGCTGACCGACCACCCGGCGATCGACACAACGCCGACCTGGTCACCCACGGGCACGCAGATCGCCTTTACCTCGGATCGCGCCGGCCCTCCGCAGATCTATATCGTCGGCGCGGACGGCCTGAACCTGCGGCGACTGACGACCACGGAATCATATGCAGACCGGCCCACGTGGTCGCCCGCACCGTTCAACGAGATCGCATTCGCTGCGCGTACGGGGCCCGGATACGACATCAAGACGTACGATCTGGCCACCGGCGTCACGCGACGAATCACGTTCGGCGAAGGCACCAACGAGAGTCCGTCGTACTCGCCGAATGGACGCCACCTCGCGTTCACGTCAACCCGCGCAGGCGGCGTCCAGATCTTTACGATCGGCCGCGATGGGCGAGGGGTAAAACAGATCACGCGGGATGGCAGCAACTTCACTCCGTCCTGGTCGAACTGATGGCAGAAGGTTTGTTCAAAGGGCTCGGGCGATGCACAATGAAGACTGAAGCGCGCAGGGTGACGACCGCCGCGGCTGTAGGGCTGGCCGTGCTGAGTGTGGTGGCTGCGGGTTGCGCACAGCGACAGGCGCCGGTGGCGGATTCCACGCCACCAGCGGCGCCGCCGGCCCCCGTCGTGGCGCCGGCTCCTCCTCGGCCGCCCTCGCGCGTGGAAGACCTGTTACCGGTGCCTCCGGAGTCGATCGCGGAGGATGCCATCGCATCCCGATCGCTCGACGAGATGAATCGCGACATGCCGTTCGCGCCGGTATTCTTCGGACTCGACAGCGCGGAACTGGACGACGCCGGACGGGTGGTCGCAACGGAGAACGCGGGGCTACTGAGGACGTACCCGACCTTGGCGGTGACGGTCGAAGGACATTGCGATGAACGTGGCACGGCGGAGTACAACCTTGCGCTCGGTGAGCGCCGTGCGGTCGCGGTAAAAACGTATCTCGTGTCGCTTGGGATCGCTCCGGATAGGGTGCAGACGGTGAGCTATGGAAAGGAGTTCGCCTTCGACTCCGGTCACGACGAGGGGGCCTGGGCGAAGAACCGGCGCGCGCATTTTGTGATTACATCCAAGTAGTCCGTATTTGATACGCAGGGGCTGGCTGTGGCCGGCCCGAGGATCGACATGCAGAAGACCATTTCATGTGCGCTCGCCGCCCTGTTGGCGTCTGCGATTACGCCGTCGCCAGCCGCGGGCCAGAACCGCGAGCACCAGCAGATGACGGCCGACGTGCGCATGCTGCAGGAGCAGACGCAGCAGCTCGCAATCACGCTTGCGGCGGTGACCCAGGCGCTTACCGAATCGCTCGAGGCCATCAACGCTCGGCTTGACCAAGCGAGCGACACGAGTCGGCAGACTGCTGCGGACCAGAAGCTCCTTATCGACAGCATCGGGGAAGGCGTGCGGGTAGTGCGCGAGCGGTCGAACGACACGAACGTGCGCATGGGCGAGCTCCGTGAGGAAGTCGAGGCGCTTCGGCTGACCGTACAGGCGCTGCAGCAGGCGGCCCTCGCGCCGCCACTGGAAGGGGATCCGGATGCGCCGGTCGATCCCGATGCGCTAGTGCCGGCTCCGTTGCTGCTCGCTCCCGCTCCCCTGCCGTCGACTGCCGGCCTCTCGCCGACACGTCTGTACGAGACGGCGCGCGCTGACTATTTCGCCGGCCAGTGGACGAGCGCCATCAGCGGCTTCGAAGCGTTCCTTAGGGCGTTCCCGCGGTCGGAGCAGTCAGACGATGCGCAGTTCCATATTGGGGAAACGCACTACGCGCAGAACGGATGGGCGCAAGCGATTGCCGCATACAATCAGGTCATCCAAAACTACGTCGGCACCAACGCCGTACCTGACGCGTACTACAAGCGCGGACTTGCGGAGGAGCATCTCGGCGAGATGGATGCGGCGCGTGGCTCGTGGGAAGCCGTCGCCGAGAACTTCCCCGACAGCGACGCGGGGCGGCTGGCCAGGCAGAATCTCGATCGGCTGGGAGGGACACCGTAAATGGGAAGCATGAACAAGGTGATCTTGATCGGAAATCTCGGCAGAGACGCCGAAGTGCGCGCCACGCCAAGCGGGACGTCGGTCGCGAGTCTCAGGCTGGCTACGACCGAGAGCTGGAGGGACAAGGAATCCGGCGAGCGCAAGGAGAAGACCGAGTGGCACAGTGTGGTGCTGTGGGGTAGGTCGGCCGACGCGCTCAAGCCATACCTGACAAAGGGGAAGCAGATCGCCGTCGAGGGGAGTCTCCAGACCAGGACCTGGGACGACAAAGCAGACGGCACCAAGAAGTATAAAACCGAGATCAAAGCGGATCGGATTACGCTGCTCGGCGGAGGAGGGGGCGGCGAACGTAGTGGATCGATGGATCGAGGCGCTAGCGGAGGCCATACGGCCGGTGCGCCAGACGAGCCGCCGACGGAGCCTCTCACCGACGACGATATTCCGTTCTGACGATCGCCGGCGCCTTCTGCCTCATGCGCGAGGCACTAGTGTTTGGCGTCAACCCTCCCGTATCTATCCTCCAACCTCACCACGTCGTCGAGCTCAGGCGTGGACACTTCCAGTACGTCACAATCCTCGATCGCGGTCATGCGATGCACGGTTCCCGGCGTGACGTGAACCGAGTCGCCGGGCTGCATCTCCTGCTTCGTCAGCTCGCCGTTACGCTCAATCTCGAAGAGCATCTTCCCGGCATACAGGTAGATCGTTTCGTCCTTGCGGGTGTGGTACTGGAGGCTCAGCGCCTGACCCGCCACCACATGCAGGACCTTGCCGACGTATCGCTCCGTCTTCGCCCAATGCAATTCGTAGCCCCACGGCTTCTCGACGCGTGTCACTGCTCGGTCGCTCATGGCGCGTTGACCTCGGTCGCGACGTCCGGGCGACCGCAGGCGTCGACCAGGAATCGCTCGATTTCGTCTACCGTGCCGAGCGTGAGCACGCGCGCGCCGATGCGTCCCATCTCGCCCACGCTCGTGTCGTGAATGGCGCGTCTCGCCCTCGCCAGCGCGCCCGGTGTCATGCTGAATTCGGTGAGTCCGCAGTCGATCACAGCCATCGGTGCGCTCACGCCTTGTCACCCCGGATCAGATCCGAAGCCACCCACATGGCGTCACGCCCGCGCTCCCGCGTCTCCCGCGCCACCTCCAGCAGGCTTGCCTGTTCGCTGCGACCTGCCAGTGTGATCAGCATCGGCAGGTTCACACCGGTGACGACCTCCACGTCGTCCCGCCCGAGAAACGTCATCGCCAGTTTAGACGGCGTGCCGCCGAACATGTCGGTCATGACCAGCACACCATGCCCCTGCTGCACGCGCGCGATCGCCTGCGCGATCTCTTCGCGTGCGCCGTTCGTCTCCTCGTGCGATCTGATCGACACCGCCGCACACTGCGGCAATTCGCCGACGATCATCTCAGCCGCGTTCAGCAGCTCGGTCGCGAGCTGTCCGTGTGTGACGACGACGATACCAATCATGTCAGCGCCTCATGAATCTCTGTGCTTTACACGCAGCCTGACACCCTTGACGCCGGTCAGTGACTTCTTGAGCGTTTCGGCCATCATCACCGAGCGGTGCCGGCCGCCGGTGCAGCCCACCGCGACGGTGAGATAGGCTTTCCCTTCCTGCACGTAGTGCGGCAGTACGAACCTCAGGAAGGACTCCAGCTTCTCGATGAACTCCTGTGTCGCCGGATGCCGGCGCATGTAGCGGACAACCGCCCGGTCCCGGCCGTTGAGATCTCTGAGCGCATCGACGAAGTAGGGATTCGGCAGGCAGCGCAAGTCGAATACGAGATCCGCGTCGACCGGCACGCCATGCTTGTAGCCGAAACTGACGAGATTGACCACCATGTCCGCCTTGGCCCGCCCGCCGCGCGAGATCCCCATGAAATTGTCGCGGAGCTCGTGGACGGTGAGGCTCGAGGTGTCGAGAATCAGGTCCGCCATGGAACGGATCGTGTCGAGCTTCCGACGCTCCTCCGCAATTCCCTCTCGGACGGATCGATCGGGCGCGAGCGGGTGCGGGCGTCTCGTCTCGCTGAACCGACGCACGAGCGCTGCATCGCTGGCCTCGAGGAAAATCAGTGTCGGGTCGACGAGGCGCTTTGCCTTCAGCCTCCGGTAGACACGCGGGAACTGGGCCAGGAAACCGCCTTCCCGCACGTCGACGACGATGGCGACCTTCCCGGCGCCGGCCTCTTCGCGGGTCGCCAACTCCGCCATGCTGGGAATCATTTGCGTCGGGAGATTGTCGACGCAGAAGTAGCCGAGGTCTTCGAGGGCACGAATCGCCTGAGTCTTGCCGGACCCGGATAGTCCGGTCAGGATCACAAAGCGGCCCGTGCCGCGCGTAGCCGGCCGGCCGGGTGCGCGCGTTGACCGGCTCTTCTTGGCCCTCGCGGTCGTCACACGCGCCCCCTGCGGGCCGTGTTCTGGTTCGGCTCGCCCGCGACGTCAGCCTTCCCGCCGAGTCCAAGTTGCCACACGTTCCTCGGTGCCCCTCGGTCTTAGTGGTCGGTGTTCAATGCCACGGGTCGCGCGTCCAGGCGTCGGTTCAATTGAGCCGCGTGCCGTCTGACCGCCGGAACCCATGTCGACAATCTAGTAGAGGACCTTGCGCCGGTTCGACGTCGGAATCTTTAACTCTTCGCGGTACTTGGCAATCGTGCGGCGCGCCAGATCCAGCCCCTCGTGCTGCAGAATATTCACAATCTTGGAATCGCTCAGCGGTCTCTTCGAATCCTCCTGCTCGATGATCTTGCGAATCCGCTGCTTGATGGTGACCGACGAGACCGCCTCGCCATACGAGCTCGCGATCCCGCTGTGAAAGAAGTACTTCATCTCGAACACGCCCTGTGGCGTGTGCATGTACTTGTTCGTCACCACACGGCTCACGGTTGACTCGTGCATGCCGATGTCGTTCGCAACGTCGCGCAGGACAAGTGGGCGCAGGTACTCGATCCCGTGATCGAGGAAATCGCGCTGAAAGTTGATGATGCTGGTCGCGACCTTCTGGATGGTCTTCTGCCGCTGCTCGACGGACTTGATCAACCAGAGCGCCGAACGGAACTTGTCCTTTACGTACGCCCGTGTCTCGTCGGTATTTTCCGCCACGTTCTTGTCCATGAGCCGGCGGTAGACCGGGCTGATGCGAAGCTGCGGCATGCCGTCCTCGTTCAGCACGACGACGTACTGTTCCTCGGCCTTGACGATGTAGACATCCGGAATCACGTACTGCGATTGCGAGGGGTTGTAGCGGCTCCCGGGCTTCGGGTCGAGGTGGCGAATGGTCTCGATATGCTGCTTGAGGTCATCGATCGACATGCCCATCTTCCGCGCCAGCCCTGGCACCTGGTGGTTCTGAAGCAACCGCATGTGCTCGGTGATGATCTTCTCGGCCGGCGCGATCGTCTCAGCTGGCGTGCCCTCCCTGCCATGCTGCCACAACTGGAGCAGTAGACACTCCTGCAGATCGCGCGCGGCCACCCCGATAGGGTCGAAGGTTTGTACCAGTGCCAGTGCCCGCTCGACGTCCTCTACCGGCCACGGACCCATGGCCGCCAGCTCCTCCACCGTCGCCACCAGTTGCCCATCGTCGTCCAGATTGCCGACGATCGCTTCGCCAATGTCGCGCATCAGCGGCTCGTCGGTCTGCATCGAGAGCTGCCAGAGGAGGTGATCGGAGAGCGATGCCGCAGTCGAGAGCGTGTTCTCAATCGGCGGAAGCTCCTTCACCTCCGTCGGCGTGCGCGGCCGGTACCCATCGTCGAGGTACTCCCCGAAAAAATACTCGTAGTCCTGGTCGTCCCAGGTGTCAGCCTTCTCCTTGTCCGGTGGCTTCTCTTCCTGCTTTTCCTGGGACGCCTCGACGGGTTGAAGCTCTTCCGTTGGGACCTCTTCGAGCATCGGGTTCTCAACCATTTCCTGGTTGAGCAGCTCCGACAGCTCGAGCGTCGACATCGGCAGAAGCTTGATCGCCTGCTGCAGCGAGGGCGTCAGAATCAGCTTCTGGACGAGCTTGGTTTGCAGCCTTTGCGAAATCGCCATGTCGTCAGACGGTCAGCGTCGGTCTCCTAGCACTGAAAAACATCTTAGTCCAAGCGGAAGTCGGCCCCCAGATAAATCCGGCGCACATCCTCGTCAGCCGCCAGAGAGTCCGGCGTGCCGCTCTTGAAAATCGCTCCGTCGTGCACGATGTAGGCCCGGTCCGTGATGCGAAGCGTCTCGCGCACATTGTGATCGGTCACGAGCAGCCCGATACCCCGTTCCTTCAAGTGAAAGATGATCTTCTGGATGTCGGTCACCGCGATGGGATCGATGCCCGCGAACGGCTCGTCGAGGAGCATGACTCGCGGCGAGACGACCAGCGCGCGCGTGATCTCTGCACGGCGGCGCTCCCCGCCAGAGAGCGTGTAGGCGGGAGCCTTCGCCAGCGGCGTCAAATTCAGTTCGCCGAGCAGCTCCTCGAGTCGGGTCCGCCGCTCGCCACGACTCAGGTCGAGCGTCTCGAGAATCGCAAGGATGTTTTGCTCCACGGTGAGGCCCCGGAAGATCGACGGCTCCTGAGGCAGATAGCCAATCCCCTTCCGTGCGCGCACATACATCGGGTCATCGGTGACGTCCTCGCCGTCCAGGACCACGCGGCCGGCATCGGGCGCCGTCAAGCCCACAGTCATATAGAACGTCGTCGTCTTACCAGCGCCGTTCGGACCGAGGAGGCCGACAACTTCGCCGGAGGCCACTTCCAAGCTGACGCCACGGACGACTGTCCGGCCGCCGTAGGACTTGGTGAGCCCGTGAGTGCTGAGCGTCGACATCAAGGCGGGGACGCCGCAGCACAGGGCCCGCCGCGTCTGGACTGCGTGCGGACCTCCTCGCTCCCGTCGACGATGATGCGCTCGGCCGACGTGAAGAAGGTGACAGTCCTGCCACTGGTCTGGCGGCACTCTTCAACGATCGTGACCGGAACGGTCGCGATACCGCTCACGACGTAGCGTTCGCCCTCGGCGAAGTACGTCAGCCGATCGCCCGTCGCGACGCGGGCCCCGAGGCGAATGTCCACGTTCCTATAGGCCTCGAGCCGCTCCGCCCGCGATGTTGTCTCTCCGAGGATGACGTCGATACGTCTCGCACGGAGATCGCCCTGCGGCCCACTCAGCTGGGCGAGTGCGACCGGGCTTGCGGGTGTGGGTGTCGGCGCCTGGCTGCGGTAGGTGATCGTACGCGCGCCGTCGTCATAGCGAATTTCGGCCGCTCGCCCGATGGCCTCTCCAGTGTCGAACACGATGGTCGATCGCGCAGCGCCGGAGGCGACCAGGTCCGCACGCGTCCGATCGAGCGTAATCACATCGGCGCGAATCGCCGTCTCGCCCTGCCACAGCGTCGCGTTCCCCGAATAGACCGCTGCTCCGGCTTCGCCCTGGTAATCGAGTGTCCCGGCGCTGACGTTCGCGTCCTCGCCCTGTTGCAACAGTCCGGGCAGGCGCCCTGTTGCGCCGGATCGCAGCAGCGTCCTCACCGAGCCGCTGGCGGTCATCTGCCGCCCTTCGAGCATGACGTCGATCGTGTCGGCGTCGATCTCGATCTGCTCATCGGCCACACGGGGGGCGCCGCCGGCGTCGGTTCCAGACAGCTGAAGCGTGCCGCTCGTCGGATCGTACCGCGCTTGCGCGCCCGACGCCCGGAGCCCTTCCTCCTCGAACCGGACGCCGCCACTGAAGTTCGCGGCTGTGACCACGGCCCCCGCGAGCGTGATGCTCAGGGCACTCGACCGCACCATGCGGGCCGCACGCCCTCCGGTCCCCTCCTCGCGATACTCTACCTGGTCACTAAAGCGGGCCGCAGTCAGGTCCTTCCCCGGCTCTCCCGTGGCCTCGAACGCCTGTGCCTGGACATTCCGGCCGGGCGACCCCTGGAGGTCCACGCGCACATCGCCGCGGCCAGCAGCGCGGGTCAGCGACGCATCAGGGGCGAACGTCAAGTCGAGCGCATCGCCGGCAAACTCCCGCCCGGACTCGCCATCCGCGCCGCTCATCACAATCGCGCCATCACCCGTCAGTACGACCCGCTCGAGCGTTGCACCGTCGTCGGTATAGTCCAGGTCGATATCGCCAGCCTCCATCGACTCGAACGCACCCCCCCCAAGGGCTCTCGCGCTTCCGCGCAGCTCAATGAAGGTAACGAATTCGTCGTTCTCCGACAGGTGCGCCGTGCTGCGGTCGGCCTCGAGCACCAACTCGTCGTGCAGTGCATGCACGTTTCCTTCGAGCGTGAGACGATCTTCCAGGCGGGCCAGCGTCGCCGAGTCCGAGTTGAACTCAGTCACCGCAGCGCCCGTTTCATCGGTCACGGTGACACGAGCCTGCTCGACCAGCGACAGCACGTCCGTGCTCTGGTCGTAGGTCATGCCGATGCCGGAGCCGGTCATCCTGCCCTTTTGGAACGATACCGGTCCTGCCACACGGACTGTCGAGTCGGCCTCGCTGAACGTCGCGCGGTCGGTCGTGATCACGAATCCATCGCTCGCGGCCAGTTTCACGTCTCCCGTGATTTCGAGCTCCTCTTGCCTTTCACCAGCCTGCGCCTCGCGCCCGGACACGACGAAGTCACGTCCCGCTCGCTGGCGGACCCTGATGGTCACTCCAATGAACTTGGTGGCGCCGCCCTCGTACGTCAGCTGCCGATCGGCCTCGATGACGTAATCCTGTCTGGCCTCCCTGAACTGCTGGAAGGCGGCCCCCACACTCTCAAGAACCGCGCTGGGGTCCAGCCCTGATATACGGCCCGCCGGCGCCGCGTTCTGGCGTTCGCCGATCGTCGCGTAGACGGCGATCGCCACGGCCGCCCCGAAGACAGCCACACCCATCCGGGCGCGCTTCTGCCACTTCATTGCTAGTGTGATCTTACTCCGTCAGTGCCGGGTACTCGGTTGTTCTTGGTGCTCGGTCGTGCGGGGTGTTCTGTTCATCCAGACCAGGGCTGCGGGAGCCAATGTTCGCATCCAGTCACCTACGGTGTCGGACCGAGGCTATAGGTTATAGTGGTGCCGCTTGGCTGGAACGAGAGATGAGGCCAAAGAAAGAATGGAGTCAAAGCAGTGACAGTCAACCGTGTGATCAAGACGGCGGTAGTCGGCGGAGCCCTGTTGATCGTCGCCAGTCGCCCGGTGTCGGCCCAGGGCTATGGGATCTACGAACAAGACGCCTGCAGCATGGCCATGGCGGGCGCTGCCGTGGCCGACCCATGTCCGGACGGGTCGGCGATGTTCTTCAACCCCGCGGCGCTGGCAGACATCGAAGGAAGGGTCCTGAGCGTCGGCCTGACCGCGATCCGCCCTCACGGATCGTTCGTCCCCGACAGCGGCACGCCGACCGATCTCGAGCCGACGACCATCCCGGTGCCCAATGCGTACTTCGCCATGGATCTCGGCGAACGAGCAAAGTTTGGCGTTGGCGTGATGACGCCCAACAGTCTGGAGGTGCATTGGCCCGTCACGTTCGAAGGTCGTTTCCTCGCCTATGACGCGGAACTGCACGGTATCTACGTCCAGCCGACGATTGGGGATGTCCCACTGACTGTTGAAAATTGACGCGGCGGCTCCTCACTGCTCGTGATACACGAGTGGTGGGCAACCCGAGGCGACACGCCTCACAGCAAAGGAGCCGCCATGAAGAAGTCTCGCACAGTCCGTCCCGCCGCTGGTGTTGAATCTCCGCCCCCGCGTCGCCTGCCCCTCGTCGAGCTGCTGATCGATACCGAGGCGGAGCTGTTCGAGCTCGCGGTGCGGTCAGGGTTACAGGTCTTGGACGCCATGCTCGAAGACGATCGGACCGCGATCTGTGGCCCGCGGTACGCGCACCAGGCCGACCGTACGGCGGCCCGGGCCGGGACGGTGGCCAGTGAGGTCGTCCTCGGCGGGCGCAAGGTGGCAATCCGGCGTCCCCGGGTCCGCGCGGCCCGCCAGGAAGTACCGCTGCCGACTTTCCAGACGATGGCCCAGACCGATCCCCTGCGGCGCCGCACTGTCGAGCAGCTGTTGGTCGGTGTCAGCACCCGGAGCTATGCTCGGAGTCTGGAGCCGCTCCCGGCCGACGTCCCCAGCCGTAGCGTGAGTAAGAGCGCCGTCAGCCGCCGGTTTGTCGCCAAGACCGCCGCGCAACTGGCCGCGTGGCAGGCGACGCCCCTCGAGAACCTGGATCTGGTCGGCCTCGTCCTCGACGGTGTCCACATCGGCGAGCACTGTCTGGTCGTCGCCTTGGGGGTCGGCGCCGACGGCACGAAGCACGCCCTCGGGCTCTGGGAAGGCTCGACGGAGAACGCGACCGTCTGTCAGAGCCTGCTGGCCAACCTCCAGAGCCGTGGCCTGCGCACCGATCGGAGTGTGCTGGTGATGCTCGATGGGTCGAAGGCGCTGCGGGCGGCGGTGACTGCGGTGTTCGGCCGCGCCGCCGTGGTGCAGCGCTGCCAAGTCCACAAGACCCGCAACATCCTCGACCATTTACCGGCGCGCCAGCGGCCCTGGGTGCAGGCCATCCTGCGGCGGGCCTATCAGCACGAGGACGTGAAGACCGCGATGCGGTTGCTACGGAACCTCGCCCGCCGCCTCGACCGGGAACATCCGTGCGCGGCGGCCAGTGTGCGGGAAGGGCTCGAAGAGACCGTGACCGTGCTCACGCTCGGCCTCGCTCCCCGTCTCCAGCGCTCGCTGGCCACCACCAACGCCGCCGAGAGCCTCATCAGCCGGACCCGCCACGTCAAACGCAACGTCAAGCGCTGGCGGGGCGGCCAGATGATGCTGCGCTGGGTCGCCGCGGGTGTGCTCGAAGCAGCCAAAGGGTTCCGGCGCCTGAAGGGACATGCGGATATGCCGCAGCTCGTCGCGGCCCTCCGCGCCCGAGATCACCGTCTCGGCCTCGGAGACTCCAGGGAGGCGCAGCACGTCGCTTAGAATGTCACCCGAGTCGCCGCCGAGTTTCAACAGCGGCCGGGACATCCCCCGACGATTGCCGTCAGGGGCAGCGACAGGGTGATGATTGGCGGCGGGCTCGACATCTCGTTCATGCGCCTCCAACTCAGTCAGCGAGCGGACCTCTCCCGGCAGGTCATTCCGGGCACGAACCTCGCGTTCGCGCAGTTGGGGGTGCCGCCGCTCACCGATTTTGCGGACGTGCGGCTCGAAGGCCGCTCCGTGCAGGTGGGTTTTCATCTTGGCCTGCTGATCAAGCCTCACGAGCGCTGGGCCGTCGGTGCGCGATACCTGTCGAGGCAGAAGGTCGACACGACCGAGGGCGAGTTCACCAGCCGCCAGATCGACACCGGTATGCGCACTCCCGTTCCGCTGCCCGGCGTTCCCCCCGGGACCCCGCTGGACGCGCTTCTCGCCTCACAGTTCGCCACGGGCGGTCGCCTCGAGAGCGGTCAGGCGGTGACCACGTCGCTGTACCTTCCCGATCAGTTCGTGGTGGGCATGATGGTCAGGACGACCGATAGGATGAAGGTCAAGGTCGACTATCAGCTCACGAACTGGTCGCTGTTCGAGATTCTCAAGCTCGAAACCACGAACGGTAACACGCAGACTCTCTACGAAAGCTACAGGGATACGCACGGTGTGCGGGTTGGCACCGAGATCACAGCGGGTCCTCGAACGGCGCTTCGCGCCGGCATCCTGGCGCACACCGCCGCCGCTCCCGACGACACGGCGACCCCCTTCTGCCCGAGGGACCGCGGGTGGAGCTCACCGCGGGACTCGGACGCCGGCTCTCAGAGCGCGTGTCGCTCGACTTCGCCTACCAGTATCTGCATCAGCGCGATCAGCGCGGGCGTACCGGAGACGGCGGACTGGAGCGTCCGACGGCGGCCTTGAACAACGGAGAGTACCGATTCGGAGCGCACCTGTTCGGGGCCAACCTGAACGTTCGCTGGTGAGCGGTAGGCGCCTCGACTCCGCCGTCTGACCCTCGGCGTCGCTGGCCGCGGAGTGCGGGGGGTGCTGCCGACGAGAGACCAGGGCGGAGAACAGTAGTCGAGAGAAAACAAGGTCTCAAGCTGAAACCCGTATGAAGAAAGGGGCCAGGGCGTGCCCCGGCCCCAGAAGGCCAGATTCTTCTGGCCAGTGTCGGAGTCGGATGGAGATACAACTCGACTCTCCCGATTCCCATCGAACCCGGCACTCGGTTCGGCCTGTACGAGTGGGCGACTTACGGTGCCGGGGGCGCTGTGGCGGCCGCCCGGAGCGTCGGGTCGACGCCTTTCGCCACGCTTTCCATGTCGAGTTTGGTCGCCCCGCCGCCAGGCCCATGGCCCCTCCAGCCGCCAGGCCTTCTACTGTCCAAGTAATCCCTTCTTCAAGCCGCTACTGGGAGGCTTCGGTCCGAGCCACGCGGCGAACATGGCCCGCGCGAAAGGCTGGCCAGGGATGGTTACCTTGTCCTCGTTCCTGATGGCGAGCGTCGTGCCGATCCCGGGGATATAGGTGAAGGTCATCTCGTCGCCCTTCCCGACAGAGTCGAAGGCCGCCAAGAGCCCGTCGATCTCGGCCTTCAGCGTCTTCTGCGCGTCCGGCGCGTTGTTGACGAAGGCCTCGATGTAGGCGTCCACCATCTGCTCTCTGCTCACCGGCCGAAGGAAGTGCAAAAGCATACGCCTCGGACCATCCTTCTGGAGAATCGATGCCCATCTCCGACAAGGGTTGGCGGACATCGACCTTCTCGGCAGGCATACGCAGCGTCTCACCTACGACTCCGGCCATCGCAAACGCGAGTTTCTCTAGACGGCTCTCTGGAGGCATCCCCATCAGGACCGCCCGCAGATCGGTCGCTGCCAGATTCTGCCCGGCGTCTTCCGAGCCACCGAGCAACCGAGCCAAGCGAGGGCACCGAGCCGCCGCGGGCTGAACCTGCCGCCACCTGCGCGATGAGCTGTGCGACGAGATGGTTCACCTGCGCCGGCCCGGATCTGTGCGGGACGTTCGATGCGATTGCCGAGTACTCGCGGCCGCGGAGGATGTCATCGATGAATCCGGTCAGGCTGGCCCGCGGCCCGGCTTCGACGAACAGGCGCACGCCGTCCGCGTGCATCGCCTCGATCGTCTCCCGGAACCGCACCGACCGGGCCCACTGCGTCGAGACCAGTTCGCGCACCGCATCGGGATCCGCAGGGAACTTCCGGGCGGTCACGCAGGAGTACACGTCGATGGCGCCGGGCGGCGTGACGGTCACCCTGCTGAAGTACGCGCGCAGCGGCGTGCAGAAGACCTCGAACCAGGGCGTGTGATACGCACCCGCGAACGGCAGCTCCTGGCAGATCGCCCGGTGCTCGCGGAGCGACGGCTGCAGGGCGGCGATCGCCTCGGGCGTGCCGCAGAGGACCACTTGATGCGGACAGTTGTCCATCGCGATGTGCACCTGCCCGTCCGTCGCCTCGACCAACTGCCTCAAGACGCCGAAGTCGATGCCGCCGGTCGCGAGCAGCACGCCCTCCGGGATGCCGCTCGTCGCCTGCAATTGCTCGTAGACGCCGTTCACACCGACCACGTGCGCGCGCAACTCCGCTTCGTCGCGCACCGTCACGGTACCGGCGACGAGCAGTGCCGAGTGCTCGCCGGTGCTGTGGCTGACGACCGCGTCTGGCATCAGCCCGAGTGACTTGAGCAGCGCGGCCAGAGCTTGGTTCGCGGTGAACACCGCTTCGGCTCCCGCGTCCATGCCAAACAGTTGCTGCGGCGGACCCGAGGCGTGCGGGGGAAACACGACGTCGCTGGGCAGGTACCCCCGCGGATGGTCGGCAAACGCCCGGTCCATGAAGTCGAACGCAGCGCGCACCTCTGGAAACTGCGTGCAGAGGTCGGCGAGCATGTTCGAGTACTGCGATCCTTCGCCAGGGAACACGAACGCCAGCTTTCCCTCGGCTGCGAGCGGTCGTGTGAAGTAGTAGATGCCATCCACTTCCCGAATGCGGCGGACACGCGGGTCCCGCAGTTTCATGGCTGCGCGCTCGAGCTTCGCGCGAAGGTCCTCGACCGATGCCGCAACGATCCCGAGCCGCGCCACGTCGGCCGGCCGCATCACGTTCAGGGTTTAGGCGATGTCCCTCAGCGGGACGTCACGCGCCGCGCCCAGCGCCGCGCGCAGCGCGTCCGCCTCGGCCGCAAGCGCCTCGCGCGACCCGGCGGAGACGATGCATACTTCGCAGTCCCATTGCCGCCGTGAGATCGCCGGCGGCGGCGCGGGTCCGACATATTCCTCGAGCACTGCGTGCGCGTTGATGCCGCCGAAGCCGAACGCGTTCACCCCCGCCCGGCGCGGCGCGGTCCCGGCGTGGATCCAGGGTCGCGCCTCGGTGTTCAGGTAGAACGCCGAGCCGTCCAGGCCCAGATTCGGGTTCGGCTCGTCGCAATGCATCGTCGGCGGCAGCACCCGGTGGTGCAGTGCGAGCGCGACCTTGATCAGTCCGGCGATACCGGAGGCGGGCATCAGATGCCCGATTATGGATTTCACCGAGCCGACCGCGCAGCGCGGCCGCGGTCCGGGCCGCGCGCCGAAAACGCGGATTAGCGCTTCCATCTCGACCGCATCGCCCACGGCCATCGCCGTGCCATGCGCCTCGATGAGCCCGACCGACTTCGGCAGAACCCCGGCGGCGTCATACGCGCGTCTGAGCGCCAGCTCGTCGCCTTCGAGGCGCGGCGCCAGCAGGCCGACGCCACGGCCGTCGCTCGCGATGCCAACGCCGCGGAGGACCGCGTAGATGCGGTTGCCGTCGCGCTCGGCGTCCTCGAGCCGCCTGAGCACGACCATGCCGACCCCCTCACCGAGCAGCGTGCCGTCAGCGCTCGCGTCGAACGGCCGGATCTGCCCTGAGGGAGAGATCGCGTTGAGCTGGCAGAAGATGGTGACAATGGGAGGCGGCGTGGACGCGTGCACGCCGCCGGCGATGGCGAGATCGCAGCGTCCGCTCTGGAGATCGCGAATCGCTTGGTCCACCGCCACGATGGACGACGCGCAGGCCGCGTCCACGATGTAGTTCGCCCTCATGCAGTCAAGGCGGTTCGCGATGCGGCCGGTAATGATGTTCGGCACAAGCCCCGCCGCGGTCTCCGCGTGAAACGGCGGCAGGCTGGCCTTGAGCTGTCGGCGAATGTCCGCCAGCTCGCCTTCGGTATGTTCGGGATGTAGCTGTTTGAGGATCCGCAGCACCTGGTCCAGCATCACCGTGTGAACGGCACGTCGGCGAGGAAGCCGCCCCATTTCGACACGATGCGGTCGCGCGCTTTCACATCACGATCGAAAAAGCGATCGGCATCGAATCGCTCGGGCGGCACTTCCGTGATCGCATCCACCTTGTTGAGGATGTTGCTCCAGAACGCGCGCGCGTCGGTCGCACCCGGGAGCACGCAGCCCATGCCGACGATGGCGACGTCACACGGAGGCGGCGGGTTGGGTATCGCCGCTGGCCCACTCGGCTCGACTTCATCGAGGAGCGCGGTGCCGGCGACGCTGACCTGCCGGTGCAGATCGCGAATCGAGAGCACCTCGCGACGCAGCGCTGCGACCTGCCCGAGCATGTACATCCCGTCGAGACGCTGCTGACCTGGAGGCACCTCAACGTACCGCGCCGACCCACGGGCGTCCGTCTCCCGAAGGACCCCCTTCGAGGCAAGCCGCAAGCGGCCGAGATTGAGCGATTCGAGCGTCTCCTTCAGGGCGTCTCCGGTGCACCCCTCGGCCACGAGCCGGCGCTTGAGCTGCCGGAACGTGTCGAAGTACGGAGTGTCCGAGCAGCGGATCGCGTGACCCGGTGCAGTCTCGAAGAGGACCGTGCGCGCGCAGTCGAGCGCTTCACGCTGGAACACGGAACCAATCGCGTGGCCCGCGACCACTTCCTCGGTGAAGAGATACGCCGTGCCGATGAGGACTCCCACACGACCCCCCGCGGCGGCTAACGGCGCAGAGAGCGTGCCCACCATCGCCGCGGAGCGAGCGTCATGCACGCCTCCAGCGAAGACCACGTGCAGGTCCTCCCCTCGAACGCCAGAACGCACCGCTTCGAGCAGCACATCGATCATCGCGGTCCACAGCACGAAGCTCGTGCGCGGTCCCACGTGACCGCCGCATTCCAGACCCTCGAACACAAACCGCCGCGAGCCGCTCTCGATGAACGCGCGCAGGAGGCCGGGCGACGGGACGTGCAAGTAAGTGGCGATGCCTTCGCGCTCGAGACTGGCGGCCTGATCGGGCCGACCTCCGGCGATCAGCGCGAACTCAGGTTTAACCGCGTGCACCGCCTCAAGCTGCTCCTCCCGCAAGTCCGGCGGCACGAAGCCGAGGATGCCCACGCCCCAGGGCCGATCCCCGAGACGCGAGCGCGTCTGGTCGAGCAACAGGCGGACCTGCGGACCTCTCATGAGCGCGAGGGCAAGAAAAGGCAGGGCACCGGCGGCAGACACGCTGCCCGCGAAGTCGGGCGTGTCGCTTACCCGCGTCATCGGGCCTTACAGAATCGGATACGTGGTGCCGTGCGCGCGCGCCAACGGCGCATCCGGCGCGAGGGTGCGCAGCTCCTGCGCGATCCGCACGTGTCCGGCAATCGCCGCGCGAAACGCGTCGAGTACGCCGGCGACGTTCCGGAAGCGGCGCGCGAGCGGCGCCGCGAAGCTCGCGTCCTGTCCGAGTGGCCAGAGCGGCGCGCTGCCGGCTGGGTTCATGCGTACCCGCAGTTCCTCACGCCACGCTCGAATCGCGTCCTGTGCCGGCATGGCGGCGAGTTGCTGCTCGAGCCCCTGGAGCTGCTCGACGAGACGTACCCCGATTCGTCGGTGCAACCGGAAGAGATCGCCCAACGCCGCGCCGACGCACGCGGTGTCATCGCCTTCTGTGCGTTCGATAACGGCGCGCAGTGATGGCGGAGGCGTCGATTCGCGCGTGAGCGCGAGAGCGGCGTCGATGACGACTCCGGCACACCCGGCCACGCGGCACGCGGCGGCCGTGTGCAGGCTGATTCCTCCGGCGGCCCAAACGGGCAGGCCGCACCCGATCAGCCGCTGCACAAGGACGAACGTGGTCTCCTCGCCGACGAATCCGCCGGCCTCATTGCCCTTGGCGACAACGCCACTGGCACCTGCCGCCACTGCAAGGCGCGCCTTTTCCTCCGATGTGCACTCGCACAGCACGCGTCGTGCGATACGGCGCGCCGCAGGCACGAGCGCCGGCCATTCCGCCGACGTCGTCGTGGAAAAAATAATAAGGCCGATGGCGTCGGAACTCGACGCAGTCGTCACCTTCGCGACGGCCCCGTCCACCTTGATCGCGAGGGCACCGCGACCGAACGCGAGAAATCGGTCGAGCGCTGCTCGGGCACGGTCCGCCGGCGCGCCTTCGAGATTCAACAGGCCTGTGGCACCCCACCGGCTTGCCGCAATCGGTACTGACGGATCAGGGCAGCCTTGCAGATTCCCGGCGAGAAGCTCAAACGAATGAGGGATCGTCATCGGCCTCGTCGAGGTTCCAAGAGATGCCTGGCGAAACGGAAATTCCTGCGCGGCATTGGCAAAATTACCAAGATATTTCTTTGGCGAACCCCTAAAAACCCTAGCATCTTAGCATCTCGTTGTGCCCGTTATTGTCCCTTGTTACCTACTCGTTAGTTGCCTCCTTACGGTTTTGTCTTTTCACCCACCGGCAGCGAGGCGCGGAGCGATGCACCAACGCCGGCCTGCTCCTAGTCGGTGGTCTTGTCGTCGCTGCCTGAACGCACCGACCGCCGAAGCCACCGGCGCGACCACGCGAGTTGGGAGCGCCCCACCTCCCTGGCGAGCAGGAGCAGGTTGACCTTGTCGGGAGCGGTTAGCAGCCCGTGGTTAAAGGTCGCCTTCTGACGCGCCAACAGGTAGCAGCTCGAAACGATGATTCGGCGTAAAAACGGACGCCTGATCGTCGGATGGCGTGTGGTGGTCGCGCCAGCGGCGCTCCACGCGCGTCCACAGCGCAATGACGAGCGCCACAATCGTCGCCAGGTGGCCCTGCAGGCTCCGCGGCGTGCCGACGCCGACGAGCGACCGCATCAAGAGGCCCAGATTGAAGTCGCCGATATGGACGAGTAAACGTTTCAGGATGTTGGTGTGCCCTCGCAGATGCGTGCGCCGCATCCCACCGGTTTCAGAGAGATGCGCATTCGGTCGTTCGAGATACTCACTCCGTCGACGCGACAAGGCCAACCCACGCACGCCCCGGATGCGTCGACGATTCGCGTACACCGCGTCGCGCGCCGCCGCCTGGTGCGTCCAGTTGCGCCGGCCGCGATCGGGCTCCGCGATAGAGGTCCGCAGGTCGAGTGTCGCGAGATCCACCAGCGTCTGATTACTGTGGTATCCCTTGTCGGCCACGACCTCGTCGATGATCGCCGTGTGCCCGTCGGTCGCCACCGCCACGGCTTCGAGCTCTTCGGCCGTCGTGGTGACCGTCTCCGCGATCGTCGTCGTATCGCCCTGATCGGCGCCCTGCACCGTCACGCCCACGATCGCCCCAGTCTCCAGGTCGACGGCGTGCTCAGCCTTGTGGGCCAGATGCGTACGCCCGTCCTTCATTTTCGTGATCCGCGCATCAGGGTCGTGTGGATGCCGCCAGTCGGTATTGCAGCCCTTCTTCGGGCGCTTGCGATCAAGGCGCGCTAAGTCCGCCCGTGTCGGCGTCTCGATGCCCGAGGCCTGTGCGAGCCGCGTCAAGAACTCCTGATACGTCTCGCCGGAGTCGCGGCGCACGATGCTCCGCAAGGCGGCATTGGCTTCGAGGGTCGTGGCATCGATCCCGATCGTCTTGCCCTTCACGCGATCGGCCGTCGCCAGCACCTGCAGGATCCACGTGAAGACCGCCCGGTGCGTCTCGAGGTCGATCAGCCGCCGCGTCCGGGAGATCGTCGAGTGCTCGGATGTCGCCTCATCGAGGCCCAACCCGAGAAAGCCGCGCAGCGCCAGCGAGTCGGCAGTCCGCCAGGCGATCCCACGCTCCGAATCGATGCCCTCGAAGTACCCGATCAAGAGCAGCCGGAAATAGGTCCCCGGCAGCAGACTGGGACGGCCGACCGTCGCGGCGTAGAACGGGGCGCACTGCGCCTCGACGCACGCGTCGAACGCGTGCGTGTCCAGGACCTGATTTAGCCGCTGATAGAACGGATGCCCGCCCGTAACCGGCAACGCGTTCGTCGCGATCCACAATCCGGGTGTCCGTGCCCGGTCCTTACGTCGACTCATGGCCATGCGGGAGTGTAGTACGCGGGATCAGTCGTGTCGATCCCTTTCGGCCCTTTAACCACAGGCTGCTAGGGTGCCGGTCTCGTACTGCCGCAGCGCTTGGGAACGCTGGAGCTTCCCGGACGCGGTACGTGGCAGTGTGCCTGGAGCGAGGAGCCGCACCTCGTACGGAGTCAGCGAAATGCCCTGGAGAATCCTCTGCGTGATCCCGTCGCGTAACTCCGCGACTGACAAGCCAGCTGACTGGCTCTCATGCTCGGCAAGCACAACGAGCTGTTCGCCATGACCCTCGATGACGGCGCCAAGCGCCACAGCGGATCGTACCCCCTCAGTCAACACAAACTGCTCGATCTCCTGCGGCGCGTAGTTGCGGCCCCGGATAATGATCAGATCCTTGGCTCGCCCCGTGATAAACAGCTCTCCGTCCATGAGGAAGCCAAGATCGCCGGTATCGAGCCAGCCGTCACGGATGACGCGGGCAGAGAGCTCTGGATCGTTGAAGTAGCCGCGCGTGATGGAGCGTCCGCGCGCCATGATGGTACCGACGCGTCCCTCACCGAGCGGCTGTCCCTCGTCGTCACGAATCTGAAGCTCCATGCCGGGCACTGGAGGACCAACCGAGACAAGGCGCCGCCCTGATCCAGGGACCGCCTCCCGTTGCTCGGACAGACGCTCGCGGTCGAATTCACAGATGCGCGGCGGGGCGTCGAAGGCCGAAAGGCTGACGACCAGGCCCGCTTCCGCCAGACCGTAGGCGGGCGTCATTGCGTGCAGCCGGAATCCGCATCCAGACATGCGTTCGGAAAAACTCCGCATCACCTCGATGTCAATCGGCTCGGCGCCATTGAGGGCAATCCTCCAGTTGGACAGGTCGAGCGCGTCGAGGTCGCCGTCCTTGACGTTGGCTGCGCAGTGTCTGTAGGCAAAATCCGGCGCTGCCGAGACGACAGCCTTATAGCGAGAAAGCGTCTCGAGCCAGATCTGCGGCCGGGCGATGAACTGCTCTGGCCCGATATACGTCACGGTGCCGGGATGGTCGAGGCCCAACAACATGCAGCCGAGCAAGCCCATGTCGTGGTATAGGGGCAACCAGCAAACGCCTCCCTGCTCGACTTCGGTTGGCGTCAGGGTGCGGAAGAAGCCGTCCAGCATCTCGAGATTGCTGAGCAGGTTGACGTGCGACACCATGACCGCCTTCGGCTCGAGCGTGGTGCCGGATGAGAATTGTAGAAAGGCCGGACTCTGGGGATCGATCTCGACAGGGGTCCACGGGGCCTTGGGGCCCAAATCGTTCGCATCAAGTACATCGTGGATGCAGGCCGCTGTCTCCACAACGGGGCCGAGGATCCGCCGAATCCGCGGCTCCGTGATGAGCCAGCGGGCATCGATCTTCTGCAGCATCCGCGCGGTGCGCAGGAAGTACTCGTCGAGCTTGCCGAGCCTGAGTGGCGGGTACAGCGCAGCCGGGATGCCGCCCGCGAGCACCACGCCGAGAAACGCGTCGAAGAACTCGATGCCGGTCGGCAGCACGATTCCGACCCGTTCCCCCGGCCGCAGCCCCTGAGCCTGCAGCGCTCCGGCAGCGGCCTGGGCCCTGGCGACGACATCCTTGTAGCAATAGAAGACCGCGTCACCCGAGCGCTGGACGAAGCGTGCCCCCTGGCGCTCGCATGCGCGCAACGTCAGGAGGACGTCGACGAACGTGCGGTATGAGCCCGTCATTTCAAGACGGGAGCCGCCGTGGCGCGATCCCGCACGAACGCGACGAGATCGCCCACCGTCTCGAACCGCTGGACTCGATCCAGATCGTCAGGCGAAAACTCGAAGCCGAAAGACTCCTCGATGCTGGTCATCAGCACGACCTGCTTCAGCGAGTCGAGCTGGAGGCCGTCGACGAGCAAGGTCTCCATGTGGATTCGGGCGACCTGCTCGGGCCGAAGCTCGAGGGCAGCCTGCGCGACGTTCCTCACGTATTCAAGGGTTTGCGCCGGCGTGACGACAGACCCGTCGGTGGTGTCAGACATCGGGGCTTCCCTTGCGGCGATCGATACAGCGAGCGGCCGCCGCCGCGGGCCGACGAGTGTGGCGGCGACCGGCGCCGGCCGGCGGCGACCCCGAGCACCGGACGGCTTCACAAATTGACTCGGACCTCAGACAGATCACGTCGACCTGCCGATAATAGCGTGCTTCATCTCCGCCGGTAGCACGTAGCCAATCGGCTCGAGCAGGACGCCTCACCATCGGTTACGTTACCGTAATTATGAAACGCAGTGTTTGGTTACCGAGCAGCCCGCACGACCGAGCACCAAGAGCAATCAGGCACGAAGCACCAGGTGCCCAGTACTTCGAGTGGCGGGATCGTGCGCGTGTCAGCCTCCCGGCGCGCGGAAGTCGGCAACTGATAGCTGCAGGTAACGCTCGCCGTTCCAGGTGTCCTGCTCAAGGGAGAACGCGACATCGATGGCGGCGCGGTGGGCGGCAACGAAGCTCTCGCGTTCGGCGGCGCGCCAGGCAATGCCGCGTATCACCCTGCCCTCCTGACGAAACGACATCTTCAGGTGGCGCTCCTTCAACAACCGAGGGCCATCGACGACCTCTACGCTGCTGGAGCGGAAGATAGGGCGCGGGTTTCCAGTGCCGAACGGCGCCAGCGCGGAGAGGTCGGATATCACCTGCTCGCTAATCGAACGAAACGTCAGCGACCCGTCGATCCGGAGGCGCGGACGCAGGTCGTCCGGCTGCAGGCGTCCATCCGCGTACTCGTTAACCCTGGCCCGCAACTCACGGATACGGGAGGACTCGATCGTCAGCCCGGCAGCCTGCTCATGTCCCCCGAATTTCGTCATCAGTTCTGCGCTCGACTCGAGCGCGGCGAGCATGTTGAAGGACGGAATACTGCGGCACGACCCGTACGCAGTATCGCCATCCTGCGAGAGCACGATCGCCGGCCGGTGAAAAGCATCCACCAGCTTGGACGCGACGATCCCTATCACGCCGCGGTGCCAGCCGTCACCAGCGACGACGATGACCGAGCGCGAGCCAACATCGAGGTCGGTCTCGACCACCTTCCTAGCCTCGGCGACGATCGCGGCCTCTTCTTTCCGGCGCCGGAAGTTCTCCGCGTTGAGCTGTTCGGCGAGGCCACGGGCTTCGTCGGCCATCGCCTCATCGCAGGCGAGCAGGAGCCGGGCGGCGATATCGGGCGTGCTCATCCGGCCGGCGGCGTTGATACGCGGACCGACGACGAAGCCGATGTGATAGCTGTCGATCTCCTTACCGGTCAGGCCGCAGACGTCAAGCAGCGACCGCAACCCGATCTTGTGTGGGCCCCTGGAGAGCATGCCGAGGCCTAGCTTCGCGATCACCCGGTTTTCACCGGTCAGCGGCACGACATCCGCCACCGTCCCGATGGCCGCGATCTTGACGAACGCCGGCAACCAACTCGCACGGCCCGACTTGAGGCACAGCGCCTGCACCAGCTTGAACGCCACGCCAACGCCCGCCAGATTCTTGTCGGGATAGGTGCAATCGTGCCGCTTGGGGTTGATCACGGCCAGCGCCGGCGGTAGCGTGTCGTCCGGCTCATGATGGTCCGTGATGATCAGGTCGAGCCCAAGCGAGGCGGCATGGCGCGCGGCGTCAGCCGCTCGGATGCCGCAATCCACCGAAATCACTAGCCGCACACCGTCCGCGTGCAAGCGATCGAGCGCCGGCGTCTGCAGACCGTAGCCATCGCGCAGCCGCTCCGGAATAAAGTGGATGACATCGGCGCCGAGCAGTTCCAGCGCGCGACGGAGAATCACTGTCGACGTGACGCCGTCCACGTCGTAGTCCCCGTGGATGGCGATCCGTTCCTGGCGAGCGATGGCGCCGAGGATCCGGTCCACGGCCAACGCCATATCGGTCAACCGAAACGGATCGTGGAGATCGTCCAGCGACGGGGCGAGAAACCGCCGTGCGCGCTCGAGGTCACCTAGGCCGCGGCTGCACAGCAGCCTCGCTATGATCGGCGAGACGGCAAGCTCCCGCATCAGGATATCGACCGGCTGAGCATCGCACGGCACGGCCTCCCAGATTCGCTCGACCATTGTTATTGCGGCTCGCTGATCGCCAGGGCGCCCATGGATCGAAACTTCTGGTATCGCGCCTCCAGACGCGTTGCCGAGTCCATCACCGAGACTGAGACCAACGCGCGCTCCAGCGCTGTATCGAGCAGGGCGGCGGCCAGGTTGTGGTTCGTGTGCGCGCCACCGGTTGGCTCAGGCACGATCTCATCTATGACACCGACCCTCAGCAGATCGGGTGCCGTCAGCTTGAGCGCTTCGGCGGCCTCCACTTTCCGATTGGAGTCACGCCACAGGATGGCAGCACATCCTTCCGGCGGAATCACGCTGTAAATCGCGAACTCGTGCATCAGGATGTGATCGCCGATCGCAATTCCCAGCGCACCACCGCTGCCGCCCTCACCATGCACAGCTACCACGATGGGCGCGTCGAGGGCCGACATCTCGCGCAGGTTGAACGCGATCGCCTCCGAGATACCGCGTTCCTCTGACTCGACGCCGGGATACGCCGCCGGTGTGTCGATGAACGCGACAACCGGGCGCTTGAACTTCTCCGCCAGCTTCATCGCGCGCAGCGCCTTCCGATACCCTTCGGGCCTGGCGTACCCGAAGTTGCGGTAGACTTTTTGCTTCGTGTCGCCCCCGCCCCCTTTGTGGTGTCCCACCACCAGGACCGGCTCCCCCTTGTAGCGGGCAAACCCGGCCACGATGGCGTGATCGTCCGCGAAGCGTCTATCCCCGCTGATTTCGGTGAACTCGGTAAACAGACGGTCGACATAGTCGAGCACCGTTGGACGGTTCTGGTGCCGCGCGACCAGCACACGTTGCCACGGCGTCAGCCTGGAGTAGATCTCGGCCCGGACCGACTCGATTCGCCGGTGTAGGCTGTCGATCGACTGCTGGCGCTCGGCCGTTCGCGGCAACATGGAAAGCGCCTCGGCTTCCTTCAGCAGGACACCGATCGGCTCCTCGAACTCGAGTATGTCAGGCGGCATGGACGGGGTAGGTCACTTTAAATCCCAAGACCCGAATCCCAAAACCCAAAGGCGCCATCCCAAATCGCACCGTTGGGGTTCGGGACTTGGGGTTTGGGACTTGATCGGATTTGGTCATTGGGATTCGGGATGTAGCCGGGCGAAGTCATCGCAAGGTGACCGAGCCCGTGCCGCAAATCTTCTCCACGTCGGAGACGAGCCGTTCGGAAGGCCGGACGCGGATCTGTGCGTTCAGGTCAATCTTCACGCGCAGGCGTCGGTCCGATTCGCGCAGCTCGATCGCCACTCGCCGATCACCTTTGTGCTGCAGCAGCACGTCCCACAACCGCATGAACGTGTCACGATCGTGCGGTGGCGCCGAGAGCGTAATCGCGACCGACGATGCCAGGCGCTCCGTCACGATCGCGATCGGCGCGATCTCCGACGCCAGGATACGTGTCGATTCGTCGTCCCGCTCCAGCCTGCCCTTGACCAGTACCATCTGACCCTCTCCCGCCAGGTGGCCGTACTGCTTGTACGCCTCCGGGAAGACCACCACCTCCACGCTTCCCTGGGCGTCATCGAGCGTGATGACACACATGCGGTCGCCCTTGCGGGTCTTGAGCGGTCGGAGTCCAGACACGATGCCGCCGATGGAGATGTCCTCCGACGTCCGAGGCCGACTGCCGCCCCCGCTTCCATCCCCGTTACCGTTCCCGGCCCCATTCGCGGATGGAAGGTCTTCGTCGACCGACCTTCGGGCGTTGAAATCGCCGGTTGACTTCGCGCCATAGGCGCGGAGGGCGTCGGCGTAGCTGTCCATCGGGTGGCCCGACCAGTAGAGACCGAGCGCATCTTTCTCGTGCTGGAGTTGCTCGATCTCCGTCCAGGCGACCGCGGCTGGCAGTGACGTGAGGCCAGAGATCCCGGCCTCGCTGTCATCGCTGCCGAACAACTGCGTCTGGCCGAGGTCCCTGTCGCGCTGTGTGCGGATCCCGTGCTCGCAGGCGGCGTCGATGGCGGCGAACTGGCGCGCGCGCCCCTCACGTCCGCCCCCGCCAGCCAGTAAATCGGCAGCCCCCGCCTTGACGAGCGCCTCAAAGACCCGCTTGTTGGCGATGCGAAGATCGACGATCTCGCAGAGCGCGTGCAGCGACGGAACCCGTCCGCCAAGCTGCGCGCGAGCGGCCATGATCGCCCTGACGGCGCCTTCGCCCAGGCCCTTGATGGCGGTGAGCCCGAACCGGACGCCCTTGCCGTGCTCCACCGAAAAGTTCAACGCGCTTTCGTTGATGTCGGGAGGCAGCACCGGGATGCCACGCTCCCGTGATTCGCTCAGATACACCGCAAGCTTGTCGGTATTCTGCGCCTCGATCGTGAGCAGCGCCGCGGCGAAGTGCCAGGGATAGTTCGCCTTGAGATACGCGGTCTGGTACGCCAGCAACGCGTAGGCCGTCGAGTGCGCTTTCGGGAACCCGTATCCGGCGAAGTACTCGATCAACTCGAAGATCTTCGTCGCCTTCTTTTCACTGATGTCGTTCTTCCTGGCGCCTCCCACAAAGGCCTCGCGCTGCTTGGCCATCGCGCGCGCGTCCTTCTTGCCCATCGCCTTGCGAAGGACGTCCGCCTGGCCCATCGTGAAGCCCGCCAGCGATTGCGTAATGCGCATCACCTGCTCCTGGTACGCGATGACGCCATACGTCTCCGACAGGATCGGCTCGAGCTGCGGCAGCTCGTACTTGATTTTGGTCTTCCCCTGCTTGCGCGCGATGTAATCGTCCACCATGCCGCTTCTGAGGGGGCCGGGACGATAGAGCGCGTTCAGCGCTATGAGGTCGTCGATGCGCTCTGGCCGTGCCTTCCGCAGCAGCTCGCGCATCCCCGAGCTCTCGAACTGGAAAATACCGAACGTCTGGCCCTCGCCGAACAGCTTGAACGTCTTCCCGTCGTCCAGCGGCACGCTGTCAATGTCGATCTCGACGTCTTCCGTTCGCTTGATCTCGGTGAGCGCGTCGCGAATCAGCGTGAGCGTGCTGAGGCCCAGGAAGTCCATCTTCAGGAGGCCGACGCGCTCGATCTCTTTCATGTTCCACTGCGTCGTGATTTCGTCGCGCGCCCCCTTGTAGAGCGGCGCGTAGTCGGTAACCGGGCCCGGCGCAATGACGACGCCCGCGGCGTGCACGGACGCATGCCGCGACATCCCCTCGAGACGCCGGCCGATGTCGAGAACCTCCTTGACCTTCGAGTCCTTCGCCGCCATGTCCTTCAGCGCCGGGTTCTCCGCCAGTGCTTTGTCGAGCGTCATGTCGAGCGCCGCCGGAATCTGCTTGGCAATCCGGTCGACGTCGGCGTACGGGATGTCCAGCGCACGGCCCACGTCGCGCACCACCGCCTTCGCTCTCATGGTTCCGAACGTGATGATCTGGGCCACGTTTTCACGGCCGTATTTCCGAGTGACGTAGTCGATGACCTCTCCGCGGCGCCGCTCGCAGAAATCGACGTCGATGTCCGGGAGCGACACGCGCTCGGGGTTCAGAAAGCGCTCGAAAATCAGATCGAAGTCGAGCGGGTCGACGTCTGTAATGCGCATCGACCAGGCAACGAGCGATCCGGCCGCGGAGCCCCGGCCGGGGCCGACCGGAATGCCTTCCTCGCGTGCGTAGCGGATGAAGTCCCAGACGATGAGGAAGTACCCCGCGTACCCCATCTCCTCGATCATCGCGAGCTCGTACTCGAGCCGACGCGCGTACTCGTCGATCGTGTGGCGTAGCCGCCCCGCCGCCTCGAGTTGCCGGAGCCGCGTCAGCCGCTCCTCGAATCCCTTCCGTGCGACGTGCTCGAAATACTGGTCCAGCGCAAAGCCATCCGGCACGCCGAAGGAGGGCAGATGGTTCTGCCCTTTCGGGATAGTGACGTCGCAGCGCTCCGCGACGAGCAGCGTGTTCCTGAGCGCCTCCGGGTGGTCGCCAAACACCGCCGTCATCTGCTCCGCGGTCTTCAGAAAGAACTGATCGCCGTGGTAGCGCAGGCGCTGCGCGTCGTTCACGGTCTTGCCCGTGCCGATGCAGAGCAGCACGTCGTGCGGCTGCGAGTCGCCCTGGCGGAGGTAGTGCACGTCGTTCGTGGCCACGAGCGGAAGATTGAGTTCGCGCGCCAGCGGCAGGATGCCGCGATTGACGATCTTCTGATCCTCGATTCCCTGGTACTGCATCTCCAGAAAGAAATTCTTGGGGCCGAGAATGTCGCGCAGTCGCGCGGCCGCCTCGAGCGCGGGACGCGCCTGTTCTACTCTCAGCGCGCTTGCCACCTCGCCCTTCAGACAGCTACTCAGGCCGATCAGCCCCTCTGAGTGCTGCGCGAGCAGGTCCTTGTCAATCCGCGGCCGGTAGTAGAACCCCTCCGTGTAGCCGGCGGACACGAGCTTGATCAGGTTCTTGTACCCCTGGTCCGTCTCCGCGAGCAGCACCAAATGATTCGTCTCGCTCTGCGGGCCCGTCTTCTGGAGCCGGCTCCCCGACGCGACGTACACCTCGCAGCCAAGGATCGGCTTCAGGCCGCGATCGCGCGCGTGATCGTGAAAGACGACGGATGAGAAGAGATTGCCGTGCTCGGTCACGGCGAGCGCCGGCATCTTCAACTTGACCGCCTCGTCCAGCAACTCGTCGATGCGGCACGCGCCGTCGAGAAGAGAGAACTCAGTGTGCAGGTGGAGATGAACGAACTCTTCCACGTCCTATTCCCACTCGATGGTTGACGGAGGCTTCGACGAGATGTCGTAGACGACTCGATTGATGCCCCGGACTTCATTGACGATCCGCGAAGAGATCGCGGCAAGGAGCTCGTGAGGCAGCCGCGCCCAGTCGGCCGTCATGCCATCGAGGCTTTCGACGGCACGGATCGCCACCGTATATTCGTAGGTGCGCGAGTCGCCCATCACGCCGACGCTCCGGACAGGCAACAGCACCGCGAAGCTCTGCCAGAGGCGCTCATACCAAGCGGCATTCCGGATTTCCTCCGCGACGATCTTGTCGGCCAGCCGCAGCAGCTTGAGCCGCGCGCGCGTGACGTCACCGACCACCCGAACCGCCAGCCCAGGACCCGGGAACGGTTGCCGGACGACGAACTCCTGGTCGAGGCCGAGGTCGCGGCCGACCCGTCGGACTTCGTCCTTGAAGAGATCCCGCAGCGGCTCGACGAGCTTGAAGTGCATCCGCTCCGGTAGCCCGCCCACATTGTGGTGGCTCTTGATCACCACTGAGGGACCGAGCACGGAAGCCGATTCGATGACGTCCGGATACAGCGTCCCCTGGCCCAGAAAACCGAACCCGCCGAGCTCTTCCGCCCGTTGCTCGAAGACATCGATGAAAGTTCCGCCGATGATCTTCCGCTTCTGTTCCGGATCCGTCACGCCCGCCAGCCGCTCGAGAAAGAGATCGGACGCGTCCACACAATCCAGCGGCAGCTGCATCTTCTCCGCAAAGCGCGTGCGGATCTGGCTCGCTTCCTCGTGACGCAGAAGCCCGTTGTCGACGAAGATACAGGTCAGCCGATCGCCGATGGCGCGGTGCATGAGCAACGCGGCCACCGTCGAGTCGACGCCGCCGGACAATCCGCCGACCACTTTGCCGTCTCCGACCTGCTGCCGGATGCGCAGGGTCGCCTCCTCGATGAACGAGGCAATCGTCCAGTCGCCCGCGCAGCCACACACGCGGGAGGCAAAGTTGCGCAAAATGTCGGTCCCGTGGTCCGTGTGCGCGACCTCGGGATGAAACAGCAGCCCGTAGAGCGACCGATCGGGCGCTTCCATGGCCGCGATGGGCACGGTTGTGCTCGTCGCCGCCACGGAAAATCCCGGCGGCACCGACGCCACATGATCTCCGTGGCTCGCCCAGACGCGCAACTCAGCGGGCACCTGCTGAAAGAGCCGGGACCGGCCGTCCCCGTCGCCCGCCACGCGCACCACCGCATAACCGAACTCGCGGTGACCGGAACGACGCACTGCACCGCCCAGCAGATCGGTCATCAGCTGCATGCCGTAGCAGATGCCAAGCACCGGAATGCCGAGGTCGAAGATCTGCGGCGCACACCTGGGCGCGCCCTTCTCCGTCACGCTTGCGGGCCCACCGGAGAGGATGATTCCACTGGGGCTCTTCGCGCGCAGCATCTCGAACGGCGTGTTGAACGGCACCACCTCGGAGTACACCGACAGCTCGCGGAGACGACGAGCGATCAATTGCGTGTACTGCGAGCCGAAATCCAGAACGAGAACGGTTTGATGGGACACTGAGGAAGTACTCGAACCACGACGGGCGACGTACAAAATCGGCGTTGCGCGCTATTATATCGTGGTGCGCATCGCCCGAGCCACGAGATGTTGCGCTTTCGGTGTCCTGGCCACCAGCGGGCTCGTCATCACTTGGGGCGCCTGCCCTGAAGCGCGGCAGGGCGCGGCCGTCACCGCGGAGAAGCGGCGCGAAGCGATCGTGCGCATGTGGCGCGATGCCGAGCCCGCGCCCGCTCCGCTGCTGCCGACGGAGCAGGCGTGGGCCCTCACCCTCCCCATTGTGCCGTCAGCGCCCGGCGCGATGGACCAGGAACGCATCTACATTCCACTTCGCCAGAGTCTGCTCGTCGCGCTCAACCGCGAGACCGGTCTCCTGGAGTGGACCCGCAGGGTCGATATCGCCTCTCCGGTCGTCATCGGCCACGCGAGCCTCTTTGTCGTCAGCAGCGGCCTGATTCGCGCGCTGGACGCAGCCACTGGTGACGATCTCTGGTCCGTTCCGATCGATACCGCAGTCACGGCACCGCTCGTCTGGGACAGCGGGTGGCTCATCGCGATCGTCGACCCCGGCGAGGTGTTGGCGTACCGCGCCTCCGACGGCGTTCTCATGTGGCGCCGCGCTGTTGGCGCGCCGTCGACGAACCGCGCCGCACCCGGCGGCGAGAACGCGCTCTACTTCACGCTGACGGACGGCCGCGTCGTGGCGCTGGGACTGGAACGCGGCGAGCCGCTCTGGGAGCAGACACTCCCGGGGACGCTCAGCGAACCGGCGGTCGCGCGCGACCGCGTCTTCGTGGGCTCGACCGACAATTTCTTCTACGCCCTCGACGCCGACGACGGGGCGCTGGCGTGGAAGTGGCGGAACGGAGGCGACGTCATCGGCGCCGCGGCTGACGGAGAGGTCGTGTACTTCGCGTCGCTCGACAACATGATCCGGGCGGTGAACCGCGGGAACGGCAACCAGCGCTGGCAGAGGTCGACCGGCACCCGCCCCGTCTTTCCGCCGCGTGCCCTCAGCGGCATCGTCGTGTTGCCAGGCCTGATGCCGGCGGTCACCGTGTTCGTCGGAAAGACGGGGGCCGTCATGGGCACCCACGCCGCGGGCAACCTCGTTGGCGCGCCGCTGGTCGATCCGGTCCTGAAGCCCTTCCGCGTCGCGCTCGTCACGATCACCCGCGAAGGCGTCGTTGAAGCGCTGCGTCCGGCAGGCGTGGTGTTCCGCGAGGCCGCCCTCACGCCGCTTCCTGCGTTCCCTGGCCGCCGGATCGCCAGAGAGCGCCTTCAATAATTCATTGCGGCGGCCAACCGCCGTGCCCCTTCCCGGATCCGCTCCTCCGTCGCCGCGGAAAAGGAGAGCCGGATGCGATCGTGGCCGGTGCCGTCGACGTAGAACGCACTGCCGATCACGAAGACCAGCCGCTCGTCGAGTGCGCGTGACAGCAGTGACAGATCATCGGAACCGTCCGGCAAGGTTGCCCAGAGAAAGAAGCCGCCCCTCGGTGCAGACCATCGCAGCCCATCCCCTGTCTCAGCGCGCAGGGCCTGCTCCATCACATCGCGCTTGCGCCGATAGAAACGACGAAGCGCTGGCGCGAGCCGATCGAGCGCGCCTCGGCGCACTGCCTCGTGCACGACGCGCTGGTCCAAACTGCCGGTCATCAGATCGGCCGACTGCTTCGCGGTCTCGAACCGGTCGACGAGCGTGGCGGGAGCCACCATCCAGCCGACGCGAAATCCTGGCGCGAGCGTTTTCGAGAAGCTGCTCAGATAGATCACGCGCCCGCTCGGGTCATACGCCCGGAGTGCCCGCGTCTCATCCTCACCCGCCACATCGTCGAAGTACAGCGATCCGTACGGGTCGTCCTCCACGATCAGCACATCGCGACGCTCCGCCCACTCAACCAGACGATGCCGCTTCTCGAGCCCGAGCAGCAGGCCCGTGGGGTTCTGAAAGTTCGGTACGAGGTACAGCAGATTCACCCGGCGTCCCGCCCGTCGCTCACGTTGGCAGACCTCGTCCAGATCGTCGAGGTTGACACCGTCTTCGTCCTGTGCGACGCCGACGAGGTGCGCCTGCGCGTTCCGGAAGGCGGCGATCGCGCCGGTATAGGCCGGTAACTCCACGAGGACGACGTCGCCTGGCGTGACGAGCACGCGCGCGACGAGATCGAGGCCCTGCTGGGATCCCGACGTGATCAGCAGTTCATCGAGCGATGCCGTGATGTGCCGCTCGGCCAACAGTGCGGCGATCGATTCGAGGAGCGGCCCGTAGCCGCGCGTCGGGCCGTACTGCAGAACCTCCTGGTCGGCACCTGACAGAAGCTCGCGCGTGATGTCGCGCAGCTCGCTCCAGGGAAATGACGCCGGATCCGGGTACCCCGCCGCGAACGAGACCATCTCTTCTTCGCGCGCAGTAACCGTTCCCATCCGCCTGATCGCGGATTCGTGCAGCTGTCGCCCCGTCGGCGAGAGAAACTTATCGAAATCGGTCATGCCTGGGAGGGTAGCTGATCGCAACAGGCGAGAGGACGTAGAACCGGTTTCATAGCCTCCGGTCAGGACCCGTCTGGAGGGTATGAAACTGGTTTCTAGAGACCGAGCGCCAACGGCCTACAATCATTTCGTGCGCCTTCCGGACCGCTCCGCGCCCACGCCGCCGCTGCCCTGGCGGCGGCTTGCCCGGATCGCCGGCGCCGGCGCCGGCTGCGCTCTGATCGTCCTCGCACTCGGCCACCTCACTGAGTGGGCGGTCCTTGGCGCGGACGAGGAGGCGGCGCGTGGCCGCGCCGAGGCCGACGTCCGCGCCTCCTTCGACACGATGTCCCGTGCCCTGCGATTGATGGCACTCGGCATGGCCGATCCTGAGACCGTTGTCGCAGCGGCCCAGGGCGATGTGACGGCGGCGGGCCGGCTCTTCGCCGCAGCCGATGCAGCGATCGCCCAGGGGAATGCTGCGGACTTCGCGGTGACGGCGTACGGCTCGGATGGCCAGCCGCTCGCCTGGGACGGTCAGCCGTCGAATCTCCCGGCGGATCGCCTCCAGGGCGAGGAGGCGTGGTTCTTCGCGCAAGGCGCCCTCGGCCTCCGCCTGGTCTATGTCACCCCGGTGGTGACCGTCGACGACCGTTGGGTTGGCACGATTGCCGCGGAACGGTCGCTCGGTCTTGCAACGACCTCGCGGCCCGACATCGGAGCCGACGCCTTTCGGTACGCCAGCCGCATCGCGCCTGTCTCGATCGAGTTGGGGTTCGAAGCCGGCCGCACGACGCCTGACGTATCCGCGTTTGATGTGGCGGCGCCGTCCGGCGCCCAACTGTTTTCAGCTTCGATCGATGCAGCGGACCTCGCGCGCACCCGCGATCGCTGGCAACGCACATCCAGGTCGTTGGCGCTCGCGACGCTCGCACTCTCTCTGGCGCTGCTGTGCGCCCCGCTTCTCGACTGGCGTAACAGGCTCCCGCGCGCACGGCCTTATGTTGTGGCGGTCGCGCTGGTCGCCGGCGCGATCATCGCCAGTCGGCTGGTGATGCGGCTGGCGTCGCCAGCAAGTTGGTCGGAACACCCCCTCTTTTCCGAGACGGAATACGCGTCGCCCCTCCTCCGCTCTCTCCTGACATCGCCATTCGACTTCCTGATGACGGCGCTTGCCGCCGGCAGCCTTGTTGCGCTGCTGCTCTACGCGGTCGAGGCCTGGCGCCTCAGCCGCTGGCACCGCCGCTACCGCGTCACCGGCGTCGGTCCCACTGCCGCCTTCGCGGCGCTCCAGATTGGAGCTGGCGCCGGTCTGGCCGTGCTGCTTGCCGTCCACCAGGCGTTCCTGAGAGACACCGTCGCGAACACGACACTCGACCTGCTCCATTTCTCGCTGCATCCGTGGAGCACCTCTCGACTGGCGCTGCAGGTTGGCTTGATCGTGTGGCACGCGACGGCGCTGGGATGCGGCGTGCTGCTGTTGCGTGCCGCGCTCGTCGGCTGGACGGTGCCGCGTCCCGCGACCCGGCTTCGCGCCGCAACCCTCGGTCTATGGGCGCTTCCGCCACTCCTGTGGCAGTTCGCATCGGGGCCTGCCACGGCGCAGCAGATTCCGCCGCTCATCGCGGTCGCAGTGATGATCGGGCTCGTCAGCGTCGCCACACGGCTGACGACACGGCACCGCCACGGTTCACAGGCGTTCCGGCTGACGCTGATGACGCTCGGGCTGGTTGTCCCGGCTGCCGCTTTCTATCCATTGGTGTTTCAGAGCGGGTGGCAGGCGAAATCACAGCTCGTCGAAACGCGGTATGCCCCGCAGGCCATCAATCAGCGGCAAACGATTCAGAGCCTGCTCCAGGACAGCCTCGATCAGATCGATCGGTTTCCAGGACTGGCGGAGCTGGTGACGATGCCCGCCTCGCAAGTCGGGGGCGAGGCGTCCACCGACCGCGCCTTCCAGGTCTGGCGGTTGACGGGCCTGGCGACCTATCCGGTCACCTCTTCCGTCGAGTTGCACGGGGCCGACGGCTTTCTCGTCAGCCGTTTCGCATTCAACCTCCCCGACGATTTGTCGACGGTCCCCCGCTCCGACGAGCAGACGTGCGACTGGGGAGTCTACGAGGAGGTCTCACCGTTCTTTGCCGAAGAGCGGCGCATCCTGCACGCGGGCCGGGCCCTCTGCGACGCCGACGGCCGCCCAGCGGGATCGATCATCGTCCACGCCATCCTGGACTACGCGAACCTGCCGTTCATCCTGTCCCAGAACCCGTACGTCGAGCTGATGCGACCGGTGGATCCGCTACGGGGTGAGGGGATCGCCGGGCGCGATGTGGAGTTCGCCTTCTACGGCTGGAGCCGGACGCCGCTCTACGCCTCTGGCGTCACCGCCTGGCCTCTCGAGGACGTCGCGTTCGCGCGAATCGAGCAATCGCGGGCGCCGATTTGGGCCAGGCTGCAGCGCGGCGACACCGACTACGACGTCTATATTCTCAACGACCGAGGCGGGATTTACGCGCTTGGCTTCCCTATCGCGTCGCCGCTCGACCACCTGGTGAACCTGGCCGAGATCACCGTCCTCGCATGGGGCACCTATCTCCTGCTCTTGGCGGCGACGGCGCTGTTTGGCATTCTCAACCGGCGCGGCACCACCGTGCGCGCCCTGTTGCGGGAAACCCGCGCGAGCTTCTATCGCAAGCTGCTCCTGGCCTTCATCGCGGCGACCGTCGTCCCCGTCGCGGCGCTTGCCGTGGCCACGAGGACCTATGTCGCCGATCTGATGCGTGCCAACGTCGAGCAGGAGGCGGTCCGTACCGCGTCGGCAGCGCGCCGCGTCGTCGAAGACTTCGTGGCGCCGCGCGCGGCACAGCAGGGGGCCGGCGTCGACGACAACCTCATGGTGTGGGTCAGCCGGCTGGTCGACCAGGACGTCAACCTCTTCAGCGGCGCGCGCCTCCTGGCCACCAGCGAGCGCAATCTCTTCGCGTCCGGCCAGCTGCCGACACGCACGCCCGCCGACGTCTACCGCGCGCTTGAACTCCGGAACGATGCGACAACGGTGGTTCGTGAGCAGATCGGCACGCTGAGCTATCTCGTGGCCGGAACGTCAATCGCCACGCAGCAACTGGACGCGGTGTTGACCGTGCCGCTCACGTCGCGCGAGCTTCAGATCGAGGAGCAGATTGACACGCTGGACCGCCGGGTGCTTCTGGGTGCGCTGTTTTTCATGTTCGGGGGCGCCGGCATCGGCTACTGGCTCGCCGAACGCATCGCCGACCCGGTGAACCGCCTGACGCGTGCGACGCGACGCATCGCGCGTGGCGATCTCGACGCGCGCATCGCCGCCACGTCATCCGACGAGTTGCGGCGTCTCGTACAGGACTTCAATCGCATGGCCGGCGAGCTGCAGCACCAACAGAAGGAGCTGGAACGAACGCACCGGCTCGAGGCATGGGCGGAGATGGCCCGCCAGGTGGCGCACGAAATCAAGAACCCGCTCACGCCCATCCAGCTCAACGCCGAACACCTCCGGCGCGTCCATGCCGATCGCGGCGAGCCGCTCAGCCCGGTGCTCGAGGAATGCGTCGCCACCATCCTCGAACAGGTGAAGCTCCTCCGGCAGATCGCATCGGAATTCTCCAGCTTTGCCTCCTCGCCGGCGGTCAAGCCTGCCCCGGTCGACCTCCGCGAGCTCCTGGGCGAAACAATCGACCCGTACCGCTCCGGCCTCCGCGACCGCATCCAGTTCGACGTCGACGTGCCGGGCGACCTGCCTCCCGTCTACGTCGATCGCACGCTTGTCTTGCGATCTCTCACCAACATCGTCGAGAACGCGCTCCACGCGATGCCGGTGTCCGGCATCCTCACTGTCGTCGCGCAGCCGGTCCATTCGGCCGTACGCATCCTCGTGTCTGATACCGGACTCGGGATGGACGCCGAGGCGCTCGCTCGCGCCTTCGAGCCATACTTCTCCACCAAAACCACCGGTACAGGCCTCGGGCTCCCGATTGCCAAGCGCAACATCGAACTCAACGGGGGAACGATTGCCGTGACGAGCGCGCGCGATCGTGGCACGACGGTAGAAGTGACGCTGCCGGTCGCTGGAGACTAGCACTACTTTGTCACCTTCGAAGGGGCGCATTCCGGCGAAAGCTGTCGAGCATGTGGAGTAGCCGCCGATTATGAACGACGTAGAGCAGCCCCATGATTTCGCGGACCCACCCGCGGACCACGGGCAGCGTGGGGCGAGGCGCGTCGGTCACGCGGCCGCGGTCGATTTGGAGGAAGGTAAACGCGACGGCCGTCAGGACGACGTGATGCGTCCAGCCTTGGTAGCTGCGCCCTTCGAAGTGGTCGAGGCCGAGTTCGTCTTTGAGCTCGCGGTATTGCTGTTCGATCGGCCAGCGGCTGCGGGCGAGCGTAACCAGATCGACCAACGCGGTGGTGGCCGCGAGATTGAGCAGATAGTACTTCCGCTCGTCGTTGGCCGCGCGTTCACAGAGCAGCCACCGCTCGCCGCGCCCCTTGGTGGGGCGCACGCGCAACGCACAGAACCGCGCGGTGAGCGGGCCCGCCGTGCCGGTGCCCCACGTCACCGATTCCCACGCGTCGTCGGGCGCCGACATCGCGAGGGCCCGGGCGGACTGCGTGCCGGGCATGTCGGCCAGCGCGAAGGTGGCCTCCCCCCGAATGGCGACGCCATACGAGAGGCCCAGCCGCTCGAGGCCGGTGCGAAAGGCCGCGTTCGCGCCATAGTCCGCGTCGACCACCACGCCGGTGATGGTGAAGCCCGCCTGCAAGACGGTCCGCACGTGGGCCAGCGCGATACGCCATTTTTCTCGAAAGCGCAACGTGGCGGGAATGCCGGCGGCCGCGCGGCGGGCCGCGTCGTCCGTCCACGAGGCGGGCACGTACAAGTCACACGTCAAGGGCCACGTGCGGCCATCGGCGATCAACGCGCTCGACACCGCCACCTGGCAATTGCCGATCTTCCCCAGTGCGCCGCATTACTGCCGTTGTACGCCCACCGAGTGCGTCCCTTGCTTCGGGAAACCGGTGTCGTCGAGCGCGAGGATCCCCAGACGGACGGGCACCGCGGCGCGCAACTGCGTCCAGACGTGGGTCGCCTTCCACGGCGAATGCGTGATGAAGTGCTGCAGCGCCTGATACTGGCCCGGCTCGCTCAACCGACCATACATGGCCTGCATGGACTTCCGCTCACTGTCGTTGAGCAAGCCATCGAGATACTGACTGGCCGCGTCCCGTTGCGGCTGGCGGCTGAAGCAGGCGCTGAACCCATCCAGATACTGGCCCAAGCGTCGCACCAGTGCCCGCGCGCGGGCCGTTGTCACCCGCGCAGCGTACAGAACTCCGCGGACAAGTACAAGCGTGATCGCTCAGCCGGCCCCGACCAGGCGGCGATCAATCTGACAAAGTAGTGCTAGAGGTCCAGGGGCCGCGTCACCACTACTACTCCGTCGACACCAGCCGCCGCAGTTCCTCGAACCAGTTCCGAGGACCCGACTAGGAACCGGAATCGGAAGGAGTCTGAGCGGGGACGGTGGAATAGTGAATATGTTCTATGCGCCACCCCGAATCGGTCAGTCGATAGAACTGCGTTTCCCAGCCCGTCGTGCTGAACGGCTCCCCGTCCGACGTCGTCGCGTCGAAATCCCAATCATAGACTGCCCACGCGGCCTCGCTGCCCGCAGCGTGTATCGACACATCGCTGGGCCTCAGATCACGTGCGGAAAAACCATCTTCGAGGAATATCCGCCAGAAGCCCTCTAGCTCTTCACTCGACTGCAAACGATCAAGCGGATTGACATACGAGATGTCATCAGACTCGATCCATATCTCACGCAGCAACACATAATCCGCTTCGTTAACCGACTGGACGTACAGATCCAACAGCGCGCCGATCTCTGACTCGATATTACTTTCGTCAGGTTGCACGCACCCGACGGAGAGAACTAGCGGGATTGCGACTAGGAGTTTCTTCATGTTTTCTCCAGCGGCGATTTCATGCGGGCCGAGGCGGGTGCCGGAAGCAAGGGGCATGCGACTCAGTCTTGGTGGGGGAATTCTACGCCACGCCGCATCCAGCAGGCAGCGCCGTCATGTGCGGAGAAAAACCCGTTCATCAGAAACGGCAAGGATCAAAGGCGGACCCATGGGTTTTTCGGAGTCACATGGCGGAACTGCCTGCGCTGCATCTCTTAAGAGCCGAGCACGAGTGGGGCTGTCCGCGGTCAGGACCCGTCTGGAGGTGATGAAACCGTGTGGCTAGAGACCAGACGCGGCGTCCTCAGCGGGAACCTCTTCTTCGGGTGCCTCGTGGCTGTGGCGCCGGCGCAAGCGGTGCCAGACCGTCTCGACCAACGTCGCACCCAGGTAACCATAGGCAAGCACCACGAGCACGATCTCGGGCTGCGCGGCCAGGAGCGCCAGACCGAGCGCCACGAGCAGGAGCACGGGGTACTTCCGGCGCGCCCGCAGATCGATGTTCTTAAAACTGCGGAAGCGGACTGTGCTGACCATCAGCAGCGCCGGCACGATGACCATCGCGAGGACCGGGAGTGCTTCGATGTAAGTGTTGAAGCCCAGCGGATACGCGAATACCGTCGCCGCGAGGACCCCCCCCGCCGCCGGACTCGGCATGCCGACGAAATATCGTTTGTCGTGCGAGCCGGTCTGGATGTTGAACCGCGCCAACCGCACCGCCGCCGCCGCCACGAAGAGGAAGCCCGCCGCCCACCCGAGGCGCCCCAGTGACTGGAGGCCCCACGCGAACGTCAGGATCGCTGGCGCCACGCCGAACGAGATGATGTCGGCGAGCGAGTCGAACTCGACGCCGAAGGCGCTGGTCGTTCCCGTCATGCGGGCGATGCGCCCGTCGAACATGTCGATCACGATTGCCAGTCCAATGAACGGCGCCGCCGTCGCGAACTCGCCTCGCATCGCGTAGACGATGCAGGCGTAGCCGCAGAACATGTTCCCTATGGTGAACATGCTCGGGAGCAGGTAGACCCCGCGCCGGAACCGCCGCCGCTGGACGTCGGTCCGCCGGCGGAGCGGCCTCAGCATGCGGATACGGGCGCCAGGGAGATTCCTGTTGATGTTCATCAGTGTCGTAGTCCCGCGATGATCGTCACAGCGCCAACCACGCGATCGCCCACCTTCACTTTGATGTCTGCGGTCGTCGGCACGAATACGTCCATGCGCGATCCAAATTTCATGACGCCGAACCGCTGCCCCGCCTGTACGTCGTCACCTGCTTTCGTGCGGCACACGATGCGCCGAGCCAGGACACCGACGACTTGACGGACGACAATCGGCTGCCCCCCCCAGTCAACCCACACCTCCGTGTACTCGTTGAGGTGCCCGGCGTCGGGCAGGTACGCCGGCAGAAAGCGGCCTGGATGGTACCTCACCTTTGTCACCCGCCCGCCAACCGGCATCCGGTTGACGTGGACGTCCATGAGCGACAAGAACATGCTGATTTGCTGCCAACTCCCGGGCGGACACTCCGGTCCCGTGGGCGCTCCAGCCACCATCACTCGGCCGTCGGCCGGAGACAGCACCCCGTCGGTAGCCTGCGTGACCACGCGATCCGGGTCCCGGAAGAAAAAGAGGAGCAGGCCGGCGAGCACGACGAGCACCAGCCCCACATCCGAGCTGACGACGAGCGCGGCAATGACCGCAAGTGCGAGGGCGCCGCCGACGAAGGGCCAACCCGCAGGATCGATTTTCATGAACATGGAGCCGGGTGTAATTGTCCCTCGAATACATCGAACCAACTACACCCGGCTCCCCGAGCCGGCTCCGCGCCGACGCACCCGTGCTACGACAGGGGGTCGCGCGTCGGACGGGTAGCGCAACGCACACCCGCCAAGGTGCCGCTACGAAGCGCGGCTGTGCCCCTGCGCGTAGTCGCGCGCAATTCCCTCCATGCGGTCCTTCAGGGCGAGTTTACGTTTCTTGAGGGTGACCTTTTCGATCTGCTCGGAGGTCGAAAGATAGGGTTTCTCGGTGAGTTCGTGCAAGCGATGGTCCAGCTGGTGGTGCTCCTGGGCGAGCTGGCGATACTTGTCGTCGTTCTGAAGCAACAGGCCTTTTATTTCCTGCGTCTCTGCTCCATTCATTGGCTGCCCCTCCTTTGCTGAAGAAGGTGTGAAGCGTCTCTTAACCAAGGCGAACATTAGCACACTCGTTCGCACGGGCTCCAGGCGTCCGCCCGGGCCGGGTTCGCGGGCCGAGCGGCCTGCCTACCCCGCGACCTCGGCATCCCTCCACAGGATCAGCGCGTCCTCCACTGGATTCGTGTAGTAATTCCGGCGCGTACCGGCGACGTAGAACCCCAGCCGTGCGTACAATCTCCGCGCTGCGTCGTTGGACGCGCGCACCTCGAGCGTGGCCCGCCTCGCCCCAAGGTCCCTCGCTGCGGCGATCGCGTGGCGCAGGAGCGCCGTGCCGATGCCCTGCGCGCGGAACTGCGGCCGCAGCGCCAGATTGTTGATGTGCATCTCGTCGAACACGAGCCAGAACGCGCAGAATCCGGCCACGCGGCATTCTTCATTGCGCACAACGAGGATATGGCAGACAGAGGGGTTCTGCAGCTCCCTGGAGTACATGTCGCGAGTCCAGGGGTTGGTGAAGGACACGCCTTCGACCTCGATCACCCCTTCGAGGTCCCGGTCGCCGGCGAGGGGCTCGATCCAGTAGCACGGCATGGACGATCAGCCCCGGCCTGTGTCCAGCGCCCGTTCCACACCGGTGCGGCCCACGTAGATCGGACGTATGGCGTGCGGCGGTGGGCACCGCCCCGCACGGAAGGCCTCGCCTGCCAGCATCGCGATGGCGCTGGCCAACAGCGGAGCCGCCGGACTGGCCAGGCGCGCAGCGTGCCCAAGCGCGGCGCGAATCAACTCCTGATAGCGGGCGGCGCCGTCGCCAATGAATACCCTCGACTGTCCTTTCAGCTGCGCCAGCAGATCCTCGGGACGCGCGACGACCGGTGCCTCCAGAACGTGACCATCCCCGTACATCGCCGCGAACACCTCGCCGCGCCACGCATCGATCCACACCGCGACGTGTGCCGTGCCCCGCACGTGGAGCGAGCCGCCCGGTGGACCCGTCAGGCGCGGCATCACACCGCCCGCTCCGTCTTCCATCGCATCGGCGAGCATCGCCAGCGCGTCAAATGCCGAGACCCCGATGAGCGGTTTGCCCGCCGCCATCGCCAAGCCCTGCATTGTGGCAATCCCCACGCGCAGGCCCGTGAACGATCCGGGGCCGGTCGCCACGGCAAAGCAATCGATTTCCTGCAGCGGGACCGACTCGCCTTCGAGTAGCGCCGCGACCTCGCCCGGCAGCCGCTCCGCCTGATCCCGCGACGGGTCGCTGGCCTGCTCGCGCACGAGGCGCCCGTCCCGCATGAGCGCGCAGCCCCCCGAGCGCGTGGTCGTATCGAGCGATAGAACGAGCATGCGGGAGATAATACAGTCGGCTGCAGGCAATGGGCGGAAACGGTCTCCCGCGCCGCCGTCTGCGCACTGCCTGCCGCTTACTGCCACTATGCCAAGCGCCGCTGCCTCCGTCACGCCTGCGATGCGTCAGTATCTCGACGCCAAGCGCCAGCACCCCGACACCATCGTGTTTTTTCGTATGGGCGACTTCTACGAGATGTTCTACGAAGACGCGCTGGTGGCTGCGCGCGCGCTCGACCTGACGCTGACGTCACGCTCCAAAGATGCAGGCGGCAACGGGATTCCGATGTGCGGACTGCCGTTTCACGCCGTCGATGGCTACCTCGCCAAGCTGGTGGGTAAAGGGTTCCGCGTGGCACTCTGCGAGCAGGTCGAGGATCCGAGGAAAGCCAAGGGGCTCGTCAAGCGCGAGGTCGTGCGCATCGTTTCGCCCGGCACACTGACCGACGCCAACTACCTGGAGGCACGGGAACCGGCCTACCTGATGGCCATCGTCGAGGCGGCTGACATTGTGGGCGTGGCCCTCATCGATCTCTCTACCGGTGAATTCACGGCGGCTGAATATCGCGGCGCGGAGGGCATGCAGGCACTGGCCGACGAGATCGCGGTGTTGCGACCACGTGAGATCGTCCTGCCCACCGACTCCGACGTCGGCGAGAAACTGCCGGAGATCGCACGTCTCCAGGTGCCGGTCACGCGCGCCGAACCCTGGGCTTTCGAACCTGAGGCGGCGCGCCAGGCGCTGCTCGATCAACTCAAGGCGCACGGCCTCGAGGGTTTCGGTCTCGATGACCGGCCCGCAGCCGTCCGGGCCGCCGGCGGACTTGTCAGCTACCTGCGCGGCACCCAGCACGCCGATCTCGCCCACGTCCGCGCCGTGAGCTTCAAGGCTGCCGCCGATTGCCTCATCGTCGATCCCATCACGCTCGGGCACCTCGAGGTGCTGACCGGCAGCGAGGGGGCGTTGAAGGGGTCGCTGCTCCACGAAATTGATCGCACCGTGACGGGAATGGGCGCCCGGATGCTCCGAGCCTGGCTGCTGCGCCCGCTCTGCGCGCTCGAACGCATCCGCGACCGGCTCGACGCCGTCGAGGAGCTGGCATTCCGCTCTACCGACCGCGGCAAGTTCCGCGAAGCGCTGAAGTCGGTCCACGATCTGGAGCGCCTGGTGGCGCGCGCGGCGCTCGGCACCGCCGGCCCGCGGGATCTCGTGTCGCTGCGCCAGTCCCTCGCGGCCGTGCCGCGCATCAGGACCGTGCTGGCCGACATGCAGGCGCCGCTCCTCCGCAGCCTCATCGCACACCTGGACGACCTCACCGACGTGCGCGACCGTATCGAGCGAGCACTCGTCGACGAACCGCCAGCCTTTGCGCGCGACGGTGGCTTCACCCGCGACGGTATCGACGCCGAGCTGGACGACCTCAAGACCATCAGCCGCTCGGGCCGGCGGGTGATCGCCGAGATGGAGGACCGCGAGCGCGCGCGTACCGGCATCAACTCGCTGAAGGTCCGCTTCAACCGCGTGTTCGGGTACTACATCGAGATCTCCAAATCGAATCTGCACGCGACGCCCGCCGACTATCAGCGCAAGCAGACGGTCGCCGGCGGTGAACGGTTCACGACGCCGGCGCTCAAGGAGTACGAGGCGAAGGTCCTGGGTGCCGACGAGCGAATCCTCGAGCGCGAACTGGAGATCTTTGAAACACTGCGCCGCCAGGTGGCAAGCGAGGCGCCTCGCGTCCAGGACACCGCTCGCGCGCTGGCCACGCTCGACGTACTGGCCACGCTGGCCGAAACGGCCGCCGTCTTGAATTTCACCAAACCGCACATTCACGACAGCGACGAGTTCCTCGCCACCGACGCGCGTCACCCTGTCGTCGAGCGTTTTGCCGGCGGCGGCTTCGTGCCCAACGACGTCGATCTGAATGGATCGTCCAGGCAGCTCGTGATCCTGACCGGCCCGAACATGGGTGGCAAGTCCACGTACCTGCGCCAGACCGCCCTCCTGCCGCTGCTCGCGCAGATCGGCTCCTTCGTGCCCGCAAGGGACGCAAAGCTGCCGATCGTGGACCGTATCTTCGCGCGCGTCGGCGCGTCAGACAACATCGCCCGCGGCCAGTCGACGTTCATGGTGGAGATGCAGGAGACCGCCAACATCCTGCATACTGCTTCCTCGCGCAGTCTCGTCGTGCTCGACGAGATCGGACGCGGCACGTCCACCTTCGACGGCCTGAGCATCGCGTGGGCGGTGGCCGAGTATCTGGCGACCAATGTCACAGCCCGCCCCAAGACGCTCTTTGCCACCCACTATCACGAGCTGACGGATCTGGCCGACGTGCTGCCCGGGGTCGTCAACGCACACGTGGCGGCGCGCGAGTGGAAGGACGACATCATCTTCCTGCGGAAGATCATGCCGGGGCGATCCGATCGCAGCTACGGGATCCAGGTGGCGCACCTGGCTGGCCTGCCTGTCCCCGTGATCACGCGCGCGAAGGAAATCCTGGGCGGCCTCGAACGCGACGAGTTGTCCCGCGGCGGACGCCCGACGCTTTCGGGCGGGCCTGGCGATCCCACGGCCAACCAACTCGGCCTCTTCGCCAAGCCGGCCGACCATGTCGGCGACGGCGTGGTCGACAACGGCGTCGCTGCCGACCCTGCCCCGGCACGAACCGACGCCGCGTCAGATCGTGACATCCACGTGCGGGGCGATGATGAGATCGCGCGCCGTCTCACGGCGCTGGACCTGGACGAGACCACGCCACGCCGGGCGCTCGAACTACTCGCCGATCTGAAGACGCTCGCGGAGGATGAATGACGCGCCGACAGACTTTGGGATTTGGGTTTTGGGGTCTGGGATTCAGATCGTGCGCGCTGGGCATGATCGCCCTAGCCGCATCCGCGTGCGGCAGCACGGAAACGACGGCCGATGCCGACATCCTCAAGGTGATCATCCGCGCCTCGCCGACCAGTTTCGACCCGCGGGTCGGCACCGACGAGCAGTCACAACGTGTCCATCAACTGGTCTACAGCCAGCTGATGACCGTCGACTCCGAGCTCCGTGTGGCGCCCGGACTGGCGGCGCGCCTGGAGAACCCGGATCCTCTCACGTACATCGCCTATCTCCGGAGTGGTGTGAAGTTTCACGACGGCCACGAACTGACTGCCGCAGACGTCGTCTACACCTTCCGCAGCTTTCTCGATCCCGACTTCGTGTCGGCTCGCAGGGGCGCCTACCGGATGCTGGAATCGGTCAGGGCGCTGGACGACTACCGCGTGGAGTTCAAGCTGAAGGAACCCTTCGGCTCGTTTCCTGTCCAGCTCGTGATGCAGGTCGTGCCCGACGGCTCCGGCGAATCGCTGCGCTCGTTCCCAATCGGCACGGGACCCTACCGGTTCGTCCGGTACCTCGTCGATGAACAAGTGGAACTGTCGGCATTCGAGGGCTACTGGGACGGCCTGCCCCAGAACGCCGGGATCGTGCTCCGCATTATTCCGGACGATACAATGCGCGGGCTCGAACTGCGAAAGGGGTCAGCGGATCTCGCCATCAACGACGTCCCGCCGGACATTGCGTACCAGCTGCAGAAGGATGGCTTGACGATCGCGCAGGGCGAAGGGGTGGACTACGCGTACGTCGGGCTGAACATGCGCGACGCCGTGCTGAGCGACAAGCGCGTGCGCCATGCCATCGGCTACGCGATCGACCGTCAGGCGATCGTAGACTACCTGCGCCGCGGGTTGGCCAGGCCGGCTGTCGGCGTACTGTCGCCCCTCACGTGGGCGTTCGAGCCAGACGTCCATCAGTTTGACTACGACCTGGCGCGAGCGAAGCAGCTCCTGGACGAAGCGGGCTATCGCGACCCGGACGGCGACGGTCCGTTGCCACGGCTGAGGCTCTCGCTCAAGACCTCCACCGACGAGTTCTACCGGCTGCAGGCCGCGGTGATCCAGGAGAACCTGCGCCTGGCCGGCATAGAACTCGATGTGCGCTCGTACGAATTTGCGACCTTCTACGCTGACGTGTTGAGCGGGAACGCGCAGATGTACACGCTGCAGTGGGTGGGCGTGACCGACCCCGACATGTTGCGGCGCCTGTTTCACTCCGAACAGGTGCCGCCCATCGGCTTCAATCGGATCTACTACAGTAACCCCGAGGTCGATCGACTGATCGACCTGGCGACGAGATCGCTGACGGATGCGGATCGGTTGCGGTACTACAGCGAGGTGCAGAAGGCCGTGGCCGAGGATGCGCCGTACATCAGCCTCTGGTACAAGACCAACATCGCCGTCACGCGTCCGAACATCAGTGGTATGCGCCTCTCCGCCAAGGCGGACTTCCTGGCCCTAAAAGACGTAAAGAAGGAGTACTAACGTGACTCGAGAGCCGCCGACCTAGCTGCCCAGTTCCGCCTGCGCCTCGGGCAAGTACGGGGACGTCGGGTACTCGTCAACGATCTGCGTGAACGCCTTGCTCGCTTCCTCCTGGTTGCCGCTCGCCTGGTAGGCCTTCCCCAGTTCCATCAGAATCGCATCCTTCGGCAGCTCCTCGTCCGTGCTCGACACCAGATCGCTCCAGGTCGCGATCGCCGTCTCGAGCTGCCCTGCGCGCACCTGCGTGTCGGCCGTGCCCATCCGGGCCATGCGACCGTACAAGCTGTCGCTGCCCGCGCGGCTGACAACGTCGTCAAACGCCTCGATCGCCTCCGCATGTCTGCCGAGCGCGGCAAGAGACGACGCGTAGTGATACCGCGCGGTCACGCCGGCATCGGTCTCCGGAAAGGCATCGGCGGCGGCCTTCAGCCTGGGAAGCGCGGCCGTCAGCTTGGCGAACTCGGTTGCATATGTCCCCGTCGCCCCGATCGTGGCCGCCGCGGGCACCGCGCCCGGCGTGTCCGATACGGGGGTGGCCGGAATGACGCGCGTGTTGAAGATGACCATTGCCTCGCCAAGGAGCTGGTCTGCGCGCGCATCGTCTTCCTGCTGCCACATGTAGATCCCGCCGCCGACCGCAGCGATGACGAGGAGAGCCAGCAGGATGCCGGTCGCCTGCTGCTTCCGCGCCTCGATCGCCTCCCGCGCGGCGACGAGAGTCTGCGCGAGCTCGTTTTCCTTCAGATGATGCCGTTGTTTTCGTTTCATGATGGCTCTAGCCTTTGGGCTTTGGGCCGTTCGAAGGCTCTTCCGAGAGCCGAAGGCCTGAAACCCGGAGCCGATAGTGTACGTTCCAAGTGGCGTCCCCGGGCAGATTCGAACTGCCGGCCTACGGTTTAGGAAACCGTTGCTCTATCCAGCTGAGCTACGGGGACCTAGCCCTATATCTTAATACTGGAGCACCGAATAGACCTGCTGCCCATCGAGCTTCGTCTTCCCGCTCAGGGACAACAGCTCGATCAGGAACGCCAGGCCGTGCAGGTCGCCCCCTAGTTTCTTCACGAGTTCCACTGCGGCCGCCGCGGTTCCCCCCGTGGCCAGCACGTCGTCCACGATGAGCACGCGCTGCCCTTTTTCGATCGCGTCGGCGTGGATCTCGAGGGCGTCCTGACCGTACTCCAGGGCGTAGCTTTCCTTGACCGTCTTGGCGGGAAGCTTTCCCGGCTTGCGGATCGGAATGAATCCGGCGCCGATACGCTCCGCGACGGGTGCGGCGAGAATGAACCCACGGCTCTCGATTCCGATGACGACGTCGATCCCCTGGCCGGCATATGGCGTTGAGAGCCGATCGATCGCCACATTGAGGCCCGAGGGATCCCGCAGCAGTGTAGTGATGTCGTAGAAGAGGATGCCCGGCTTCGGGAAGTCGGGGACGCTTCTGATGTGCTGTTTAAGATCCATGAAGCTCCGGTCGCTCTTTTGCTCTCTGTGAATCCTTGTCCCCGGAGCGGCTATTCAATCCCGAATCCTCCGTACGCCCCGCCCGGCTCCTCCGCGTCAACCTCCACGGCGTGGACGCTCGCGCCGCGCGGCCCCTGCCGGATCGCGCGCTCCAGGCGCGTGACCGCGTCGCTCTCGCCCTCCACGTACGCTTCCACTCGGCCGTCCGGCAGGTTGCGCACCCAGCCCGTGACGCCTTCCCGGACCGCAGCCTCCCGCGTGAAGTACCGAAAGCCGACGCCCTGGACGCGCCCGCTGATGACCAGCCGCCGTGCGACTCGCATACGCTAGCCTCGCCGAAGCCGATCGCGGCAAAGGCGGGAGAACAGGAAGTATACCGGTCCCCCGGCTCTACCGGCCCCCGGGGATCGAATTCAGGTTCGCCCGAGATCCCCGCGAGACATAATAGCGCTATGGCATATCCGGAATCGTTTGTGGCGCCCATGCGCGAGGAACTCACGCGTCTCGGCATCGAAGAACTGCGAACCGCCGAGGCTGTCGATGCGACCGTGAAGAACGCGGCCGGCACACTGATGGTCGTGGTGAACTCGATCTGCGGCTGCGCCGCGGGCAAGGCCCGACCTGGCGTCGCGCTCGCGCTGCAGCATCCCGTCCGGCCCGACCGAGTCGCCACGGTCTTTGCCGGCGCCGACCTCGAGGCCACCGATCGCGCGCGCGCCTACTTCACCGGCTACGCGCCGTCTTCGCCGTCGATTGGCCTGCTGCGAGGTGGTCAGATCGTATGGATGCTCGAGCGGCGTCAGATCGAGAACCAGGGACCGGAGCAAATCGCCGGAGCGCTCACCGCGGCCTTCGAGAAGTTCTGTGGGAGCACGGTCGAGGCATAGGCCACACCTCACGCTCTGTACATGACGAGGGCGGACCTTAAGGTCCGCCCCTAGCGAATCAAGATGACAGGCCGGCCTATCGGATGAACGTAAACTTCGCCTGGCCGGACGTACCGCTGCCCCAAGGCCACAGGAACGCCCCGTTGCTCGGTCGCGCAGTGGCGCTGATGCGTACGTAGTACTCGCGGTTGGGCACTGGGCTTGATCCGATCTCGTGGACACGTTCCGAAAGGTGGAGACGATGTCCCGAATGGCAGCAACCACACGTCGGCGGTCACGCCGGCAATTCAGTGACGAGTTCCGGGCTGGGGCGGTCCGGCTGGTGTTGGAAGAGGGGAAGACGGTCGGCGCCGTCGCCCGCGAGTTGGATCTTACCGAATCGGCCTTGCGGCAATGGGTCGAGCGGGCGCGCGCCGACCGCAGCGGGGGCCGTACCGGTCTGACGACCGCCGAGCGGGAGGAGCTGGCTCGGCTGCGCAAGGAGAATCGCATCCTCGCCGAGGAGCGCGACATCTTAAAAAAAGCGGCGGCCTTCTTCGCGAAGCAGCGCCGGGAAGATTTCGGTTCATTGCCGTGGAGAAGGCCAGGCACACCGTCATCATTCTGTGCCGGTGTCTCGCGGTCACACGCAGCGGGTTCTACGCGTGGCAACGACGCCCGGAATCGGCACGATCACGAGACGACCGGCGGGTGAAGGTCCTCGTCCAAGCGTCCGTTGACGCGAGCAAACAGCGCGATGGCAGCCCGCGCATTCACGAAGACCTGATCGAGCAGGACGAGCAGGTGAGTCGCAAACGGGTCGTCCGGCTGATGCAGGAAGAAGGCCTGGTCGCACGGGCCCGGAAGCGTGACAACGTAACCACCATGAGCGATCACGACCAGCCGGTCGCGGCGAATCTGCTCGACCGCCAGTTCGAGGCGGACGCCCCGAATCAGCGGTGGGTCGGCGACACGACCGAGTTCGTCATCGGCAGCAGCGGTAACCTGTACCTCGCGGCGGTCTTGGATCTGTGCTCGCGGTTCATCGTGGGGTGGGCCGTCAGCGCGGTGAACGACCGGCACGTGACCATCAAGGCCTTGGAGATGGCGCTCAAGCGCCGGTGCCCGGACATCGGCCTCCTCCATCATTCCGATCAGGGTTGTACGTACGCCAGCGAGGATTCTCAGGACCTCCTCGAGGCGCGTGGCATCGTCTGCAGCATGAGCCGACGTGGCAACTGCTGGGACAATGCCGTCATGGAGAGCTTCTTCTCGACCGTCAAGAGCGAGCTCGGCGAACCCTTCGACAGTCACGGCGACGCGAAGATGGAGTTGTTCGATTACATCGACGTGTTCTATCACCAGCGACGTCGCCACTCGACGCTCGGCCAGATCAGTCCGGCCGCCTTCGAACGGCAGGCGGCGTAGGGCATGGACGCTGCCATCCCTGCGGACGCACAGAACGCGCCCACAGGGATTTGGAAATCTCGCACAGAACGCGAGATTCCCACAGCGCCCCCACCCATCATCGTTGTTGTGAACGAACGAAAGAACAACGGAGACTCAAACAGCGTAGCTAAACCGTCCACCGAATCGGATCAGGCCCACACGAGGACTGACGTCCGGAACAGCGGCAACCGCTCGAAGCTGGTCATCAACTGCTGCACCATCGCCTCGTTGTCGGTAACCTCGGTGCTCTCCACCTTGCCGTCGAGCACTCGGACGACGTTGTGCAGCCGCGTGAGGTTGTCGTACTCCACGCTGTTGGCGATCACCGCGGTCGCAATCGTCCGGTCCACCCACACGGGCACCTCGAGCCGCAGGTCCACGATGTAGGTAAATGTCGTCTTCAGGCCGCTGCGGACCGCCGCGCGGACCTCATCGGTGAAGCCGTCCGCCAGCTCAAAGGTCACTAGCACCCGGTCGCCTCGGACGAGCGGGACAATGCGGAGACCGTCCGCCGCGGCGACTGTCACGGTCAAGGACACGAGCGCCAACACGCAGGCAAGCGCCTGTTTCAGCGAGGAGGGCGCGGATCGGGCCATATGTCTCATAACAGGACGAACTGAATCGCAGGCACTGTAGCACAGGTTCAACTCAACCGATGTAAGATTTTAGGGTTCCATGCGTACCGTCAAGACCGTTCTTGCCGCTCTGCTGGCGCTTGCCGCCCTTGGTCCGTCCGCCGAGGCACAAAGCAGCTTCCCAATCTCGCTCTTCGAGCGGTACGTGGAGTCGCTCCGCCAGCGGACGGGGATCCCGGGCATGTCGGCCGCAATCGTCCAAGACGGTCGCATCCTGTGGGACAAGGGCTTCGGCTACCAGGATGTCGGCAACCTCGTCGTCGCTGTCGCGGACACGCCGTATCCGATTCTCGATCTGTCGCAGACTCTGTCATCGACGGTCCTGCTCCAGCAGTGCGTGGACCTGAGCCACCTCGAACTCACCGACCGCGTGGGTCGCTGGGACCCGGAGTACCCGAACGACGGCACAACGGTCGCGCAGCTGCTGTCGCACGCCTCGCCGTCGGGCGGCTTCAATTACGACGCGTCCCGCTTCGCGGCATTGACCCGCGTCCTCGAACAGTGCGCCAGCGACCCGTATCCGCGACTGCTGGCTGACGAGATCCTCGACCGCCTGGGCATGACGCAGTCGGTCCCGGGCGCCGACCTGAGCGACAGCTCTTCGCCGAACCGCCGGTGGTTCTCTTCAAGCGTGCTCGATCGCTACTCCGCGGTGGCCCGGCGACAGGCTATTCCGTACAAGGTCGACAACCGTGCCCGCCCGACCCGCTCCAGCGCGCCGGGCGGCACGCTTACCGCGTCGACGGGTGTCGTCTCCACCGTGCGCGATCTCGCGCGCTTCGACGCCGCGCTAGGCGATGGTGTTCTGCTTGAGTCAGGCACGCTCTCCCGCGCGTGGGAGCCGGTCGGTACGATGCCGACAGGCCTTGGCTGGTTCGTCCAGCGCCACAACGGCGAGCGCGTCGTCTGGCACTTCGGCCTGGCTCGTGATGCGTACTCCTCCCTCATCCTCAAGGTGCCGGGCCGCGACCTCACACTGATCCTTCTCGCGAACAGCGACGGCCTGGCGGGACCGCCCTACAACCTCCCGGACGGCAACGTCTCGTCCAATCTCTTCGCAAGCCTCTTCCTGCAGCTGTTCGTCGGGTAATGCTCCGGCGGCTGGCGGTCGCCCTCCTGCTCTTCCTCTGGACTCCGCCGGCGACGGCGCACGCGGACTGGCTGATCACACCGTTCCTCGGCACCTCGTTTGCCAGCCAAGCCACCTTCCTGATCTTCGAAGAGGGTGCGGGACGACAGTTGACGCTTGGCGCGTCGGTGTCGCTCCTTAGCGACGGCATCTTCGGTCTTGAAGCGGAGGTCGCCCACACGCCGCGCTTCTTCGACGGCAATGACCCTCTTGGGCTCGTCCTCAACAGCCGCGTGACGACGGTGAGCGGCAGCGCGATCGTTGCCGCACCGCTTTCCCTGACGCGCGAATCGCTGCGCCCGTACCTCGTGGCTGGGCTTGGCCTGATACAGGCGCGCAGCAACCACGCGGCAGGTGTCTTCTCCATCGACGAGAACCTGACCGCCGTGAATATCGGTGTCGGCGCCATCGGTCTTGTGACCGAGCGAACGGGCCTACGCTTCGATGTTCGGCATCTCAGGGCGCTGAGCACCGCGGACGCCCTCCTCGCGGGCACGGGTGCCTCACGCCTGAGCTTCTGGCGGGCCACCGCTGGCATGACGCTTCGATACTGAGGTCCGGCGAGCGCCGGACGCGACGTATGACGCGGGCACTGTGCCCTCGGCAGCGTTACTGCGGGAATCGACCGGTCGCGACGAGTAGTTCCAGCCGTGCGCGCCTGACGGCATCTTCAGCGATCGCCGCAGCCGTCTCGGCATCCCGAGCGCCGCGCTGTGCGTCAATCACCTCGATATTGGTCGTCGCCCCCTCCCGAAACGCCACGTCGGTGATGCTCAGCACTTCGTCGGCCTGCTCGGCGGCGGCTCTCGCGTGCTCGAGCGCGCGCGAGGTCGCAGCCACCGCCTCCCGAGCCGTCCGGATCTCAGAGCTTGCCTGCCGCTCGGCGTTCAGCCGCTCGGCGCGCGCAACGTCGACCAGGGCCTCGCGCTCGCGGGCCTGGCCGCGGCGTTGGCCGGCGTCGAACAGTGGGACATCGAAGAGCACCGACGCGCGCCAGGATCGGGCCTCAGCGAAAAGACCGGTCGGCGCCAGGACGGTTGGGCTGAAAAGCGCGGTCACCGAGGGCAGGTAATCCTTCCAGGCGTCGCCCGCACGCCGTTCCGCCGCCAGCAGGCGCTGAGCGAGCAGTTGAATGTCCGGTCGGCGCGCCAGATCTCCGTTCCCGGAGAACTGAACGCCCGTCTCCGAGGCCGAAAGGCTCCCGGCCGCCGAGCCTGCTTCGGGAGGCACCTCAAACACGGGATCAGCGCCCGCATCCACCGGGCCATCCGCGGCGATCAGGACACCAAGCGCCTCCTGCGCCCGTCGGATCGCGAGGCGCGCATCTTCGACGCGCGCCTCATCGCCTGACAGCTCCTGCTGCGCACGAAGCGCGTTGAGCCGACTCCCCACGCCCCCCTCGAAGCGCTGATTGGCAAACTCGTAGTGCGCCCGCGCATTGTCGCGCGCGCGCGCATTCAACTCGAGCACCCGGCGCTGCGTGATGACGGCTAGGTACGCCTCGCCCGCGGCAATCGCCACCGCCCTCCGCGCGTCGTCCGCCGCGCTGAGCGACACCAGCACGTCATCCTCCGCCTGGTGGCGCTCCGCCCAGCGCACCGGAGTGAGCAGCGGTACGCTCACAGCGGCCGTCGTGACTGTCTGTGTGCGCGGATTGATGCTGCTCCCAGAAAACCTGGTAACAGGGTCGATGACATTGGTGCTGACGGACGCCCCGACCGACGGCAGCGATCGGGCACGAACCTGCTGCAAGATCGATTCGGCGCGCAGGATCCCGGCCGCCGCCTGCCGGATTGTTGGATGGCTCGTCACCGCGCGGCGGACCGCCTCATCAAAGGTCACCTGCTCGATCGTCTGCGCGTGCGGGCGGGCCTGAAGGCCCGCCGCTACAACCAACCAGAGAACCGCGAACGCCAGCCTGCACCCCACGCGCGTCACATGCACGCGGTCGTGTGAGGGCGCCCACTCGGCGCGCTCGTGTAGGGGCGGACCTTCAGCTCCGCTCGCGATAGGCTCACGCATCGGCCGTCGCCTCCGCGCCTTCTCGGCGACCGCCCGGGAACAACGTCCGTACGAGCACATACAGAATCGGGATAAACAGGATGTTCAGGAACGTCGCAAAGAACATCCCGCCGACGACCGTGGTGCCAACCGAGTGCCGTCCCTCCTGCCCCGCCCCGGTCGCGAACACCAGCGGCATCACGCCCATGATGAACGCCAGCGACGTCATGAGAATCGGTCGCAGCCGGATGCGCGCTGACTCGATCGCCGCCTCGACGACCGACATCCCTCTCTCGCGCAGCTGCTCCGCGAACTCGACGATCAGGATGGCATTCTTGGCCGCCAACCCCACCAGCATCACCAGTCCGATCTGGCAGTAGAGATCGTTCTGGAGACCGCGCGCCCACTGTGCCGAAAGCGCGCCCAGCAGCGCCACGGGCACACCCAGTAGAACGATGAACGGGAGCACGAGCGATTCGTACTGCGCCGCCAACGTGAGATACACGAGCAGCAATCCGATGCCGAAGATCAGCGTCGACTGCCCCGCGGCCTCGACCTCCTCGAGCGAAATACCGGACCACGCGTAGCCGAATCCCTGAGGCAGCGCGGCATCCGCTATCCGCTCCATCTCCGCGAGCGCTTCCCCGGAGCTGAACCCCGGTGCCGCCGCTCCACTGAGCTGCGCCGAGCGGAACAGGTTGAAATGGTTGATCACCTGCGGCCCGGCCGTCTCTCGCACCCGGACGACGCTCGAGAGCGGCACCATCTCACCGGTCACCGTCCGCGCATAGTACTGACCAAGGTCTCGCGGGTCCGATCGAAACGCCCGATCGGCCTGCACGTATACCCGGTAGACGCGGTTGTTGAAGTCGAAGTCATTGACGTAGGACGACCCGAGGTAGATCTGCATGGCGCTCGTGATCTCACTGATCGGCAGGCCAAGGCTCTGCGCCCTTTCGCGATCGATGTCCACAGCGAGCTGCGGGTCGTTTGCGGTAAACGCGCTGAACAATCCGGTGGCCGCAGGTGACTGCTGCGCCGCCGCGATGAGCGCCTGCGTGCCGATGCTGAGGTTCTGGATGTCGCCGGTGCCACTCTGATCCAGCACCTCCATGGTGAAGCCACCGAAGTTGCCGAGCCCGAAGATGGCCGGCGGCGCAAACGGAATCACGAGCCCGCTCTGGATTCCGAAGAGCATTCCCCGGAGGCGCGGCAGGAGCCCCTGCACGCGACTCTCCTCCGCCTCCCGTTCATCGAACGGTTTGAGCAGGGTGAACATCATCCCCGCGTTCGGCGCGTTGCCGACGAAGCTGAAGCCGGCTATGGAGAAAACCGATTCGACTTCAGGGATCGAAGCCATGACCAGTTCCGCTTCCCTGATGACGTTCGTCGTGTACTCGAGCGAGGCCCCGGGTGGGGCCTGGATGAGCGTCACGAAGTACCCGGCATCCTCCTCCGGGAGGAACGCCTGAGGCACGCGCGTGTACACCTGGTAGGTCAGACCGAACAGACCCACGAACACCACGACTATCGCCCAGCGCACCCGCATCAGGCCCGCGATCGTCCGCACGTAGACGCGCGTACCGCTCCGAATCAGGCGCTCGACCCCGCCGAAGAAACGCCCCTTCCCCAGCCCTGCCGGTCTCAGGAGCAACGCCGACAGCGCGGGCGTTAGCGTCACCGCGTTGAACGAGGAGATCGCCACGGCGAAGGCAATGGTCAACGCGAACTGCTGATAGAGCCGTCCCGTTGTGCCCGGGAAAAACGCCACCGGCACGAACACGGCAATCAGCACCAGCGACGTGGCGATGACCGCGCCGAACACCTCACGCATCGCATCCGACGCCGCCTGCGGCGCGCTCTTCCCGTAGTCGTCGATATGCCGCTCGACATTTTCAATCACCACGATCGCATCGTCCACAACGATGCCGGTGGCGAGGACGATGGCGAAGAGCGTGAACGTATTGATCGAGAAGCCGAGCAGGTTGGCAAACGCGAAGGCGCCGACGAGCGACACCGGAATCGTCAGCGCTGGGATCAGCGTCGCTCGCCAGCTCTGAAGAAACAGAAACATGACGATCACAACCAGGCCGATCGCCTCTGCGAGCGTCCAGATCACCTCCCTGATCGACTCTTCCACGATGGTGGTCGTATCGAAGGCCACGCGGTACGCCAGGCCGGGCGGGAACGACTGGCTCAAGCGGTCCAGTTCCGCGTCGACGCCCCGGCGCACCTCGAGCGCGTTGGCGGTCGGCAGGCCGACGACGGCAAACCCGAGCGCGTCGATCCCCTGGAAACGCAGCGCCGACGAATAGGTCTCGGCGCCAAGCTCCGCGCGGCCGACGTCGCTCAAGCGCACCAGCGACCCGGCGGAGCCCGCCTTGACGATGATGTCCTCGAATTCGGAAGCCTCGGTCAGCCGTCCGGCCGCCCGGACGCTCATCTGGTACGTCTGGCCCGTGCGCGCCGGCGACTCGCCCACGCTGCCTGCGGCGATGTTGACGTTCTGTTCGCGCAGCGCGTTGACGACGTCGCCGGCCGTAAGCTGCCGCGCGGCCAGGCGCAACGGGTCAAGCCAGAGGCGCATCGAGTACTTGCGCTCACCGAAGATGATGACGTCCGCCACACCCGGCACACGCTTGAGGGCGTCCTTCACGTAGATATCGAGATAGTTCGAGAGGAACAGGGCGTCGTATTCGCCCCCCTCGGCGTACACGCCGGCCGCGATGATGAAATTGTTGGCCGACTTCTGGACGATGATGCCGGTCTGCCGCACCTCCGCGGGCATGCGTCCGAGCGCCTGGTTGACGCGGTTTTGTACGTCGACAACGGCGAGATCCTGGTCGCGCGTGACGTCGAAGGTCACCGTGATCTGGCTGACACCGCTGTTGGAGCTGCCCGAGGACATATAGAGCATGCCCTCGACACCATTGATCGCCTGCTCGAGCGGTGTGGTGACGGCGGTCTCGACGGTTTCCGCGTTGGCGCCGGTATACACGGCCATGATCTGCACGGTCGGCGGTGCCACGTCCGGAAACTGCGCGATCGGCATCGTCGGAATCGCCAGCGCGCCGGCCAGAACGATGACGAGCGCACAGACACTGGCGAGAACCGGGCGTTTGATGAAGGTTTCTACGAACACGGTATCTTGGCCGTAGGGATTTCAGGCGTCGGATTACGAGGGATTCACTGGAGACCCGTCGAACAGCTTCTGGACGTTCGAGACGACGACCCGATCACCGGCTACGAGCCCGCCGAGAACCAGGTAGTTCTCCCCGGAGACTTCACCAAGCGTGACCGGCGTCTGCCGCGCGACAACGCCTTGCTCACCCTGCTCCGCCACGAAGACGAAGTGCTGCCCGGCGATGCGGCTGACCGCCACAATCGGCACCGCAAGTGTCGGCTCGTTACTCCAGACGACCCGCGCGCGGACGTACTGCATGACGCGAATGGACGCCGGCATCTGGCGAAGCGCCGCCTTCACCAGCACCGATTGGGTGGCGTCATCGGCGCGCGGTGCGATGAAGCTGATTGGGTTCGACACGATGACCTCTCCGTCTAGGTCCAGCAACTCCACGAGCAGGCCTGGCCGGAGGTCCACTGAGCGCTCGAGCGGCACGTTGATGTACGCTTCGAGACCTTCCGGCTGGTCGATCGTGGTGATCATGGTCGACTGCGTCACGCGATCGCCTTGCCGGACGACCACTTCGCCGACGACGCCGGCGCTCGGCGCGGTCACGCGGTAGTACTCGAGCTCCACCTGGTTCTCGCGGATCTGCGACTGCACGGCGGCCAGCTGCGCCTCGGCGTTCTTGTGCGCCGTTTCGGCCTGTTCGAGCTCTGCCAGGCTCACCGCCCCGACCTCGTGCAGCGTCTGCATGCGCGCGAGTTGCTGCCTCGCGTACGCCAAATCCGCTTCGCGTGACGCGCGCTGCGACTCGGTAACCGTGTTGGTGGCCTGCTGTTTGTCCGGATCGATCTGCATCAGCGGCTGCCCTACGCTCACACGGTCGCCCGCCCGGACCATGACTTGCCGGACGATCCCTTCCACCTGCGGCTGCACCGTCGTCGACCGCAGCGACCGGATCGTCGCGACGAACTCGGACGACCGCGGGATCGGCTTCGGTTCCAGGACGAGGGTCTCGACCTCCATCGGAGGGAACGCGCCACCCGCTCCTCCACCCTCTGCTCCTCCGGGAGGGGCTTGCGCATTCTGGTCTCCGCCGCAGGCAACGGCAACGACCGACAGGATGAGCAGGGCTAGAGTGCGTGATCGGGACATACGGAGAGGTATATGGATGACATCGCGGCGGCGCGGACCGGCGACATACGTGTACCTAACTATCTAACTATAACCTGAGGACGTGAGCGCCCCCGGCAACCAACCGGTGGGAACGGCTGGCGTACAGGTGGCAAGAGCCCTGTCTGACGGAGGGCATGTCGCGCGAGCATCCGAGCGGCACGCTGGCTGATAGGACGGCGCCGGCTGATGGCGCACCGGCCGGTCGTGGGCCAATCGTGCAACGGCGCGGGACCGATGCTACGCTTGCGGCAATGTCCCTGTGTGCCAGGCTCCTCATGTTCGTGGCCGCCCTCACGACTGCGTCTGCCGGCCATGTGGCGGCTGGCCAGCAGGCCCCGCAGGAGAGCGACTTCCTGTCGCGCGTGCGGCGGCTCACCGTAGAAGGCCGGCGCGCCGGCGAGGGCTACTGGGCGCCCGACGGTCAGCGCCTCGTGTTTCAGAGCGAGCGCGAGCCGGGCAATCCCTTCTACCAGATCTATACCCTCGACTTTGGAACGGGCGACACGAAGCGGATCTCGCCCGGCTACGGCAAGACGACCTGCGCGTTCTTTCGTGCAGGCACCGATCAGATTCTCTTCGCCTCCACCCATCACGACCCGCGGTCGAGAACGTTGCAGCAGGAAGAACTCGACTTCCGGGCATCGGGCCAGGAACGGCGCTACGCCTGGGACTACGATCCCGAGTTCGAAATCTACGCCGCGTCGGAGGGGTCCGGACAGTTCACCCGGCTGACCGACGCCCGCGGCTACGATGCCGAGGCCAGCTATTCCCCGGACGGCCAGTGGGTCGTGTTCTCGTCGATGCGGGATGCGTACAACCGGACGTTGACCGCTGCCGAACAGAAACAGCTCGAGGTCGATCCGAGCTACTTCGCCGAGATTTACATCATGCGCGCCGACGGCTCCGACCAGCGCCGCCTCACCACCGCGATTGGCTACGACGGTGGACCGTTCTTCTCTCCCGACGGCACCCACGTCGTCTGGCGCCGATTCGATGCGCAGGGGCTCATCGCTGACATCTGGACGATGAAGCCGGATGGGACGGGGGCACGGCAGATCACGCACTTTGACGCGATGAGCTGGGCACCGTATATCCATCCTTCAGGCGAGTACCTCTTGTTTGCCTCGAATAAGCTGGGATTCGAAAACTTCGAGGTGTACATGGTGGACGTCGAGGGGCGGAAGGAGCCGGTCCGTGTCACCTACTCGGACGGCTTTGACGGCCTCCCGGTGCCGTCGCCGGACGGCCGCCGCCTGGCGTGGACGTCCAACCGGGGAGGCGGACGCGAAGGACAGCTCTTCCTCGCCGACTGGAACCACGACCGCGCGCTCGCCGCCCTGCGGGCCGCGCCCGATCGATAATGGGACCAGTCCTCTCACGCGGAGACTTAGAAGCTGAGCCCCCACGTGCTGCGCTCCCACCGCGGCACGACGCGAGGTGTGTGCATATGACGAGAACGCGACTTACGGCCGTCGTGGCTGCGCTCGGCATCATCTCCGCCGGGCTCGGCCACGCGCAAACCAGGACGGCGTCACCGACGCCGTCGCCGACGAGGGCACATGTCGAATTCCTGGCGTCCGACGCGCTCGAAGGACGTGAGGCGGGCTCTCCGGGCGAGCGGCTGGCCGCCGACTACATCACCGAGCAGCTCGCGCGGCTCGGGGCCGGACCGTTGCCCGACCGCACCGACCTGCTCATGCCGTTCGAGTTCACGGCCGGCAGCCGCGATGCCGGGTCGAGCCTCGTCATCCGGGACGACGCAACTGCAGGTAGCGCGGTCGCGAGCCTCCGGACAATGGAACGCACGTTTTCCGAGCCGACGCAGGTCCGTTCGCTCTCCTTCTCGGACGACGCCGAGGTCATCGCCCCGGTCGTCTTCGCCGGCTACGGCCTCGTGGTGCCCGAATCGCAGAACCTTGGATACGACAGCTACGCCACGCTCGACGTCACGGACAAGATCGTCGTCGTCCTGCGCTATTTTCCAGAGGATGCGGACCGGGAGACACGCGCCGCGCTCGCCCGGTACGCGGGCCTGCGCTACAAGGCGATGGCCGCCCGCCAGCGCGGCGCCCTGGCACTGCTGGTGGTGACCGGGCCGCGCTCGCCCAACGCGGGCGAACTGGTGCCCATGACCTTCGATACGGCGATTGCCGGCTCCGGCATCCCCGCCGCGAGTATCAGCGGTGCCGTCGCCGACGCGCTCTTTGCGTCCGCCCGGGTCGGGTCGCCGACGCCTCTGAGTGATCTGCAGCAGGAACTCGACTCGGGCAACCCGCACGTCGCCGGCTTCGATCTGCCCGGCGTCACGCTCGCGCTCAAGACGGCCGTGGTCCGTGAGCGGCAGACCGCCCGCAATGTACTCGCATATCTACCCGCGACGACGAGTGTCGATGCTGTTGAGAAACCGTGGATCGTCATCGGCGCCCACTACGACCACCTCGGACGCGGCGGCAAAGGGAACTCGCTGGCCTCGAGGGATGAAGCGAAGGCGATCCATCACGGAGCCGACGACAATGCCTCGGGTACCGCGGCGGTCATGGCGATTGCCGAAACGCTGGCGCGGCAACCGCGGGGTCGGCACGTGCTGATCGCGCTCTGGTCGGCCGAAGAGATCGGTCTTGTAGGCTCGAACGCGTTCACAACGGCACCGCCGGTGCCGCTCGACCAGGTCGCCGCGTACGTCAACTTCGACATGGTGGGCCGGATGCAGGACAACAAGCTGATCGTCCAGGCGACCGGCACGAGCCCCTCGTGGGGACGGCTCCTTGAGCGTGCAAACGTCGCCGCCGGGTTCAACCTTGTCGTGCAACCGGATCCCTATCAGCCGACCGACGTCGCGACCTTCAACCAGGCAGAGGTTGCGAGCCTTGCCTTCTTCACGGGGGCGCACGCGGATTACCACAAGCCGTCGGACACAGCCGGCAAGATCAACTTCGAGGACCTTGATCGCGTCGTCACCATGGCGGCGGCCATCGTCCGATCGATTGCCAACACGGACCAGGCGCCGCAGTTCACGAAAGTCGATCAACCCGTCTCGCGAGGGACCGTCGCGGGCCTTCGCGTCACCACCGGGACGATTCCCGACTATGCGACCGAGGCCAAAGGGCTGCTGTTGGGAGGTGTGATTGGGGGCGGCCCGGCCGAGCAGGCGGGGCTGACGACGGGCGACATCATCGTGGAGATCGACGGCCAGACGATCGCCAACATCTACGACTACACCTACGCGCTCGAACTGCTCCGCGTGAATGAACCGGTGAAAGTCATCTACCTGCGCGACGGCGAGCGGCGCGACACCACGCTCACGCCCGCCGCGCGCCGCTGATCGTGGTTACTTCGCGCGGTCCTTCTCGATCGTTGGAGTGTCAACGCCCAGCACTGCTTTCGCTTCTTCGCTCAGCCGGGTAACCGTTTCCACCGGCCCTTCCATACGCGCGCGGACGAACGCGATCGTGAAGATCACGACAATCAGCCCGAGTGACACCAACTGTGGGATCTCGAACGCCACGACGCCCAGAGCGTGCAGGTAGTCCAGGCACAGCTTCGCGCCCACCCAGGCGATGATGATAAAGGCACCGTCGACCAGTGACGGGTAGCGTTCAACCAGCGTGATAATCTGGCCCGCCACGAGCCGCATCGCGACGATCCCGAGGACGCCTCCGGTCATGATGACCCACAGCTTGGGCGACATCGCCACGGCGACGAGAATCGAATCGACCGAGAACGCCAGGTTGATGAGCTCGACGCGCACGACCGTTGCCCAGAACGCCGGCATCCCGAGCCACGGTTGGGCTTCCGGCGCCGCACGGCGGCCCTCGCCTTCCTTGCCGTCCCAGAAGTGCGAGTACACGAGATAGAGAAGGTAGAGCCCGCCCGCCAGCTTCACCCAGGCGACCTGAATGAGATAGACGGCCAGCAGGGTGGCCAGGATGCGAAAAATGAAGGCTCCGATCAGTCCGTACTGGAGCGCCCGCTGGCGCTCGTGCGGGAAACCTTGATATGATCTGTATCAAGGTTTGTACTCGGGCAGCATCAAGGTGGAACAAGAACTCTACTTCATCAGCATGGCGGCCGAGATGCTGGGAATGCATCCCCAGACGCTCCGTAAGTACGAGCGGCTGGGGTTGATCCAGCCGTCGCGGACGATTGGGAGCATGCGCCTGTACTCGCACGAGGAACTCGAGCGCCTGCGCCTCATCAAGCATCTGGTCGATGAGGCCGGCGTCAACCTCGCCGGCGTCCAGCGCTTGCTCCTGGTTGTGGAAGTCATGGATCGCATCCGACCGCTGATGGACGAAGCGGCGCTCAACACCGGGGCCGGGCGCCGGCAGCTGCTGAGCGAAATGCGCCAGTTGAACGAAGCGCTGGGACTTGAGCCATGACGACCACGAGCCTACCTGAGCCTGATGCCTGGTTGGAGTCGGCCCGTGGTCCGTGGGCACCAGGCACGACCACGCGAGAAGCACGAAGCACGAAGCACTGACAGGTATGGAGTTCAAGGACTACTACGCGACGCTTGGCGTGACGAAGGCCTCCACCGAGAAGGAGATCAAGCAGGCCTTCCGGAAGTTCGCCCGTAAGGATCATCCGGATGTGAACCCGGGCGACAAGAAGGCGGAAACGCGCTTCAAAGAGGTCAACGAAGCGTACGAAGTCCTTGGCGATCCGGCCAAGCGCAAGAAGTACGACCAGCTTGGCGCCAACTGGCGAATGTACGAGCAGGCCGAGGCCCAGGGCGGGCCAAACCCGTTCGCCGGCCGATGGAACGTCAACACGGGCGGGGGCGGCGTCGGGAGTGCCGGCGGCGGCTTTCGGACGATGACGCAGGAGGAGATGGGGGACCTGTTCGGCGGCGCCCATCCTTTCTCCGATTTCTTCACCACGTTTTTTGGAGGCGACGAGCCGGGCGGCCCCGACCCGCGGCGTGGATCACGCGGTCGCGGCCGCCAGCGCGCGGGCCGCGATGTCGAGCACGAGATCGAGCTGACGCTCGAAGATGCGTACGACGGCACGACGCAGCGTCTCTCGCTCAAGTACGACGGGCACACGCGGACCGTGGATGTGCGGATTCCCGCCGGCGTCGGTGACGGCTCACGCGTCCGCATCGCCGGCGAGGGAGAACCCGGCGGCGGCGGCTCCGCCGGCGACCTGTTTCTGCGCGTGCGGCTCGCGCCGCATCCGGAGTTCGAGCGCAAGGGGATCGACCTGCACGTGAAGGTACCGCTGCCGGTGGCCACCGCAGTACTGGGCGGCGAAGCCGAAGTCCGGGCGCTCACCGGCAAGCCCGTCAGGCTGCGCGTGCCGCCGCTGACCCAGAACGGCCAGGTGTTCCGGCTGAAAGGGTACGGCATGCCGAAAGTCGGGCATCCTGAAAAGAAGGGCGACCTCTACGCGCGCGTGGAGGTGGAGCTTCCGACGACGCTCTCCCCCGCCGAGCGTGAACACTACGAGGCGTTGGCGAAATTGTCTGGAGACCCCGCGAAAAAACGTAGCGCGGCGTGAAGGAACAACGATGAATCTCAACAAGTTCACTGAAAAGGCGCAGGAAGCGGTCGTCGGCGCTCAGCAGCTCGCCGGCGGGTTCAATCACGCGGAGGTTACGCCCGAGCATCTGCTCGTCGCGCTCGTCGAGCAGCCGGGCGGCATCGTCCCGTCGGTACTGCGCAAGCTAACGGTCGATCCGACGCGAATCGCGGCGGACGCGCGAAAGCTCTTCGAGGCCCTGCCGAAGACCTACGGCGCCGACCTGCGCTTCTCGCCGCGCATGCAGCTGATCTTCGACTCGGCGCAAGCTGAAGCCAAGCGGCTCCAAGACGAGTACGTCAGCACCGAGCATCTACTCGTGGCGCTCGCGACCGAAACCGGCCGCTCCCCCGGCGCACAACTCCTGCAACAGAGCGGCGCCACGAAAGATGCCCTCTACGGGGCGCTGACGCAGGTGCGCGGCAGTCAGCGGGTGACCTCCCAGAACCCTGAAGCCACGTACGAGGCGCTCGCCCGCTACGGCCGGGACCTCACGGAGCTGGCCCGAGACGGCAAGCTGGATCCGGTCATCGGGCGCGACGAGGAGGTCCGGCGGGTGATCCAGGTGCTCTCACGCCGCACGAAGAACAATCCGGTCCTCATCGGCGAGCCAGGCGTCGGCAAGACGGCCATCGTGGAAGGTCTCGCCCAGCGGATCATTCGCGGCGACGTCCCGGAAGGACTGAAGAATAAGAAGATCTTCGCGCTCGACATGGGCGCGCTGGTGGCAGGCGCGAAGTACCGCGGGGAGTTCGAGGAACGGCTGAAGGCGGTCCTCAAGGAGATCGCCGACTCCGAAGGACAGATCGTCCTCTTCATCGACGAGTTGCACACGGTGGTCGGCGCGGGCGCCGCCGAGGGCGCCATGGACGCGTCGCAGATGCTCAAGCCAATGCTCGCCAGGGGCGAACTGCACACGATCGGCGCGACGACGCTCGACGAATATCGTAAGCACATCGAGAAGGACGCCGCGCTCGAGCGCCGGTTCCAGCCGGTCCTCGTCGGTGAACCGACGGTGGAAGACACCATCTCGATTCTTCGCGGCCTGCGCGAGCGGTACGAAATCCATCACGGCGTGACGTTCAAGGACGCGGCGCTCGTGGCCGCCGCCGTCCTCTCCCACCGCTACATCTCCGACCGCTTTCTACCCGATAAGGCCATCGATTTGATGGACGAGGCGGCGTCGAAGCTGCGCATGGAGATCGACTCGATGCCGGCGGAGCTTGATGAAGTGCGCCGCCGGATCATGCAGCTCGAGATCGAACGCGAAGCGTTGCGGCAGGAAAAGGACAAGGCCTCGGTCGCGCGGCTCGGCAGGCTCGAAAAAGAGCTCGCCGACCTGAAGGAGGAGCAGAACCGCCTCCAGTCGCACTGGGAGCAGGAAAAAGAGGCGATCCAGGGGTCGCGCACGCTGAAAGAGGACCTCGAGCAGGTGCGCCTCGAGATCGAGCGCGCGCAACGGGCGGGCGACTATGCCGCGGCGTCCGAACTGCAGTACGGCCGTCTTCCCGAGCTCGAACGAAACATCCGCGACCAAGAAACACGGCTCGCCGACCTCCAGAAGAGCCAGCGGATGCTCAAGGAAGAAGTGGACGAGGAAGACATCGCCGAGGTTGTGGCGAAGTGGACGAACATCCCCATGAGCCGGCTGATGGAGGGCGAGGTCCAGAAGCTCATCGACATGGAGAACCGCCTCCACCAGCGCGTCGTCGGGCAGGACGAGTCGATTAACGCCGTCGCCAATGCCGTCCGCCGCGCCCGAGCCGGATTGCAGGATCCCAATCGGCCGCTCGGCAGCTTCATCTTCCTTGGCCCCACCGGCGTCGGTAAGACGGAGCTGGCCCGCGCGCTCGCCGAGTTCCTCTTCGACGACGAGCGCTCGATGATTCGGATCGACATGTCGGAGTACCAGGAGAAGCACACCGTGTCGCGAATGATCGGCGCGCCTCCGGGATACGTCGGCTACGACGAGGCCGGCCAGCTCACCGAAGCCGTGCGCCGGCGTCCGTACGCCGTGGTGCTGTTCGACGAAATCGAAAAGGCGCATCCTGAAGTCCTGAACGTCCTCCTGCAGCTGCTGGACGATGGCCGGCTGACCGACGGGAAAGGTCGCACCATCGACTTCAAGAACGTGGTCGTCATCATGACGTCGAATCTCGGGAGCCAGCACATCGCGGAGGCGTCGACCGGATCGGCCCAGGACGGCGGCCAGTTGACCGAGGGCGTGAAGCGCCAGGTCACTGAAGCGCTGCGGCAGCACTTTCGTCCGGAGTTCCTCAACCGGGTCGATGAGGTGATCTTCTTCCACGCCCTCGGCCTCGAGCACATGAAGACGATCGTCGGCATTCAGGTTCGCGGCCTGCTGAAGCGGCTCGAGGACCGCAAGATCCATATCGAGCTCAGCGATGCGGCCAAGGCATTGCTCGTGTCGGAAGGATACGATCCGATGTATGGCGCGCGGCCACTCAAGCGGATGATTCAACGTCGCGTGCTCGACCCTCTGGCGATGCGTGTGCTCGAGGGTGAGTTCGGCGAGGGCGACCGCGTGAGGGTGGACGTGGGAGACAATGGATTGGTCTTCGAGGTCAAAGGGCAGAGCACGCAGAGCAAGTCGACTCACTAATGGCAAACCCCAGCATTCCTCCAGGAATGAACCCGCGCGACAAGCGCCCCGGCGAGCGGCGGACCTTCACAGGCCCCGCCAGGCTGGGCGGCCCAATCTGGTACGTCCTCGGCTTTCTGATGCTGATGGCACTCGTCCAGACATGGTTTCTTGCGCCCGCCGGCCGCCAGATCTCGTACAGCGAGTTCAAGGCCGCCGTCAGTGGTGGACAGGTCACCGAGGTTGTCGTCGGCGAGCAGACGATCCGCGGCACGTACAGCGGCGACGTCGGCGGCAGCCAGACTTTCAGTACAGCGCGTATCGAAGACCCACAACTCATCGAAGAGCTTGACGCCTCCGGAGTGAGGTATACAGGCGAGTTCATGAGCCGATGGCTGCCGGAGGTCATTGGCTGGGTCGTTCCTCTCCTGCTCCTGTTTGCCCTGTGGACCTTCTTCTTCAAGCGTATGGGCGGTGCCGAGGGCGGGATCATGTCCTTCGCGCGCAGTAAACACAGGGTCTTCGCCGAAGACGACGTCAAAGTGAGCTTTACGGACGTGGCGGGCGTGGACGAGGCCGAGGGGGAGCTGAAAGAGATCGTCGAGTTCTTGAAGACGCCCGAGAAGTACACCGCGCTCGGCGGACGGATTCCCAAGGGCGTACTGCTCGTCGGCCCGCCTGGCACCGGCAAGACGCTGCTCGCGCGCGCCGTGGCTGGCGAGGCCAAGGTTCCTTTTTTCAGCATGAGCGGATCCGAGTTCGTCGAGATGTTCGTCGGCGTCGGCGCGGCACGCGTGCGCGACCTCTTTTCGCAGGCGGAGCAGAAAGCGCCGTGCATCATTTTTATCGACGAGCTCGACGCGCTTGGCCGCGCGCGCGGCGCAAACCCGATGGGGTCCCATGAGGAGCGCGAACAGACGCTCAACCAGCTCCTCGCGGAGATGGACGGCTTCGACTCGCGTAAGGCGATTATCATCATGGCCGCGACCAACCGCCCCGAGGTGCTCGACACGGCGCTGCTCCGTCCAGGGCGTTTCGACAGGCAGGTACTCGTCGACAAGCCGGACGTCAAGGGACGTGAAGCGGTGCTCCGCATCCACAGCAGACAGGTCAAGCTCTCGACTGGCGTCGATCTCAAGGTCGTCGCGGCGCGGACGGCTGGTTTTGCGGGCGCCGATCTCGCTAATCTGGTCAACGAGGCGGCGCTCCTCGCCGCGCGCAACGACAAAAAGACCGTCGAGATGTCTGACTTCGACGAGGCGATCGATCGCTTGATCGCAGGGCTCGAGAAAAAGCGCGTCATGAGCCCGAAGGAGCGTGAGATTGTCGCCTGTCACGAATCCGGGCACGCCATCGTCGCCACGCTCATCCCCGGCATGGATCCGGTTCACAAGATCTCCATCGTGCAGCGCGGCTTTGGCGCGCTTGGATACACGATGCAGCTGCCACTCGAGGATCGCTATCTGCTGCAGAGGCGCGACCTACTCAATCAGCTCGCCGTCCTGCTCGGCGGACGCACCGCGGAGGAAATCGCCCTGGGCGAGATCTCCACGGGCGCGCAGAACGACCTGCTGCGCGCCACCGACATTGCGCGCGCCATGGTCACCGAATGGGGCATGAGCGACGTGCTGGGCGCCATCAACTACGACGGCCACAAGCGACCCAAGTTCCTGGACATCCCGATCGGCCCTGAGCGCGGCGCCTACGCGGAAGACACCGCCCGGGTGATCGACGCTGAAGTGAAGCGGATCATGACCGACGCGCACGACGAGGCACATCGCATCCTCGCCGGCCACCGCGACGAGCTCGAGACCGTGACCCGGCGGCTGCTCGAACTGGAAGTGATGGAAAGCGCCGAACTCCTGACGCTCCTGAATCTGCAGCCAGCCTCGGCCCCGGACGCGCCCGAGCCCACACCCCCGCCTCCGGACGTGCAGTGAGCGGCCCGGCCTACGCGGTGGCGGGCCTCGTCGCGCCGACGATCGCGCAGCATCTGCAGCTCCATCGTGCCTCGCTCCCTTCGCTCGACCTCCTGCAACCACCGCTGGAGCTGCTGCCGGACGGCCGCACCATCGAATCGATTGTCGATACCGCGTTCTGGGCCAGCGTCCGGCGCGAGGAAGGTTACATCCCGAAGCTCTCCCTGGCCTTTCTCAGGCCGACGGAAGCGATCCGTCCGCTGATCTTTGAGCAACCCATCCCGCTCGAGCCAGGCACGCTGACACGCCTGGCCGCGGCGGTCGAACGGCCGGGCATTCACCTCGGCGTCTGGCCAACCAGTGTCGAGGCGCCGTCGCGGACCGCCCCGCTGATGGTCTGGGGGACGACCCACATGATCCCGCCGTTCTGCTTCGTGGTGGAGGTGGTTGCGCCCGGGCTCCTGGTACTGAAGCACCGGCCACGCCACGAATCACGCAAGTTCGTCAACGTCGCCGTGCTCGAGGGCGACCAGATCAAGATCGTGGACGAGCGCGCGGCGGGCGCCGCCGACTGTCCCACGCTCCTGGCCTCCATGCTCGGATTCGACGCGACGATGATGAACGACGACGCGTTGAACGTGCAGGTGCAGCTCGCGCTGTCGATGCGCCGACACCTCCGCGGAGGCATCCTGCTCATCGTTCCCCCCGGCGCCGATGCCTGGCGGCAGTCGATCGTGCATCCGACCAAGTACGCCGTCCACCCGCCGTTCAGCGAGTTGGCGACGCTGCTTGCCCAGCATGGCGGAATGGTGGATCGCGAATGGACGGAGGCTACGGCGCGCGCGATCGATGCGATGGCGGGTCTGACGGCGGTCGACGGCGCTGCCGTCGTGACCAGCACCTACGAGCTGTTGGCCTTTGGCGCCAAGATCACGCGCCGCCGCGGAGCCGCCGCCGTGGAACAGGTCATCGTCACGGAGCCGATCGAAGGGAATGTCGCCGAACGCATGCACCCCGGACAGCTTGGCGGCACCCGCCATCTCTCCGCGGCGCAGTTCGTCCACGATCAGCCGGGCGCCGTCGCGCTCGTCGCCTCGCAGGACGGGCGGTTCACCATCTTCTCGTGGTCGCCGAGCGACGAAGCGGTTCGCGCGCACCGGGTGGAGGTGCTGCTGCTGTAGTGAGAAGTGCGAGGGCCTGGGGGTTGATGCGATGCGCACCCTCGACCCGTCCTGCATATTGAGTAATATTCCAGGCATGCCAGAGCACATCACCTTCAAGGCCAACGGGCGCACCACCCCCGGCTACCTCGCGCGGCCGAGCGGACCCGGCCCAGGCGTCATCGTCATCCAGGAATGGTGGGGCCTGGTCCCCCACATCGAGGAGGTGGCCGACCGCTTTGCGGCGGAAGGCTTTTTCGCGCTAGCGCCCGACCTCTTCCACGGCCAGAAGGCGACCTCGCCCGACCAGGCCGGCAAGCTGATGATGAGCCTGGGCATCGACGACGCGGCGAAAGACCTCGCCGGCGCCATCGAACATCTCCGGCAGCAGGAGAGCGTCACCGGGGCCAAGGTCGGGACCGTCGGCTTCTGCATGGGCGGCGCGCTCTCGCTCTTTGCCGCGTCACAGAATCCCGAGGTCGGCGCCTGCGTGGTGTTCTACGGCGGGCATCCCAACGTGAAGCCCGACCTCGCCAGGTTGGAAGCGCCCGTGCTGGGACTGTGGGCCGGCGAGGACGGGTTCGTCACGCCGCGGGTGGTCGAAGAGCTCGACAAGCAGCTGACGGCGCTCGGCAAGCGCCACGAGTTCCATACGTACCCGGGCGCGCAGCATGCGTTCTTCAACGACACGCGTCCCGAGGTCCACGATCCGGTCGCCGCAGCCGATGCATGGAAGAAGACGCTCGCTTTCTTCCGGCGTGAAGTGGGCGGGTAGATTGAACTCTGTCGGAACTATCTAAGAGCATGTAAGGAAATAACTGCTTGTACTGTTGATCGGCGAGTAGTACGCTGCGCCCGTGGAGGTGGCCACCCTGCGGGCAAAGCATGCAGCGCTGGCGCCCGTGCTCACGGAGCGATCGCGCCGGGTGTGGGCGGCGACTGAGGCCCAGGCGATCGGTTATGGCGGCACGGCGCTGGTCGCCCGAGCCACGGGTATCGCGACATCGACCATCCAGCGCGGTTTGCGTGAATTGACGGCGGACGAGCCGCTCGCGGGCGGGCGGACGCGAAGGGCGGGCGGCGGCCGCAAGCGCGCGATCGATCTCGACGCGACGCTGCTGCGCGATTTGGATGCGTTGGTTGAGCCGACCGCCCCCGGCGATCCCGACTCGCCGCTGCGGTGGACGTGCCAGAGCGCACGGACGTTGGCGGTGGCGCTCGACGGTCTGGGCCACCGCGTCAGCCACACGGTGGTCGCCGAGTTGTTGCACGGACTGGGCTACAGCCTGCAGGGCAACGCCAAGACTCGTGAGGGCCGCCAGCATGTCGATCGGGACGCGCAGTTTCGGTACATCGCCCGGCGCGTGCGACGCGCGCAACGGCAACAGCAGCCGACGATTTCGGTGGACACCAAGAAGAAGGAGCTGGTCGGCGCGTTCAAGAACGCGGGCCGCACCTGGCGCCCGGCGAAGACGCCGCAGCGGGTACAGGTCCACGACTTCGTGATCCCGGCCACCGCCACCACGGGCGGGAAGGCCATTCCGTATGGCATCTACGATCTGCATCGCAACGAAGGCTGGGTGCGTGTCGGGATCGATCACGACACCGCGAGCTTCGCGGTACGGTCGATCCAGCGTTGGTGGCAGCACATGGGTCGCCCGGCGTATCGACAAGCCCAGTCGCTGTTGATCACGGCGGATGCAGGCGGGAGCAACGGGGCGCGCCTCCGGTTGTGGAAGTGGGAACTGCCGCGTCTGGCCAATCGGACGGGCTTGGTGATCACGGTCTGTCACTTTCCGCCGGGTACGAGCAAGTGGAACAAGATCGAGCATCGGGTGTTCTCGCACATCGCGATGAATTGGCGCGGCACCCCACTCGTCGACTTGGCCACGATCGTGAGCCTCATTGGCTCGACGCACAGTCGGTCCGGACTCCGCGTTCGGTCGGAACTCGACCGCGGCCCATACCCGGGTGGCATCACCGTCACCGATGCGCAGCTGGCGACGGTACGCCTCGAGCGGCATCGCTTTCACGGCGACTGGAACTACACGATCCATCCCGCTGCTCCGAGAACACAAAAGTCAGTAATTGTCTGACAAGCCCTAACGTTGGCAGTTCCAGCTACACCGCGCCGGGCGGTCGCACCTGACGTGCGTCGCACTGGCCTGATCCCGTTTCGTCGGGTTGGGGGTTTTTTCGCCTTGAGTCAGCGCCAGTATTGAGATAGACTCCCCGCCACTTTTCATACACCCGACGCGAGGAGAAGCCAAAAACAAGGTGTATGCGGCGTTACAAAGGAGGGTGCATGCGGCGTATTCACGTGTGCGCGACCGCGTTGATGGTTGCCTGGTTGGGGGCCATCGGGATGGCTCAGATGAGGGTCACGACAGCGGAAGAGTACACGAAGGCCATGAGGATGACCTCGACAGCGTTCGGCGCGGTCAGAACGGCCCTCTCAGTCCTTTCCAATCCAGAAATGAGCCTGAAGCGGATCGATGAGCCGGACATGTCAGGCAGCCGGGTCAATAGACCGGAATAGCCGTGCGCGTGCCTCGTGCAGGGCGCGCGCGGCATCATTGTCGCTCAGGGCGAAGGCGACGGCGTCGAGCTATTGGAAGGTGGTCCCCGGGGTGAGGTAGACGGCGGCCTCGGGGAGCGACTTGAGCTTCTCATAGGGCGTCATGATGTCGGCGTCGCGGTAGCGCTTGCGGCGGCGGCCCTTGGCGTCGACGGTCTCGGAGGGGAAGAAGCAGGGCCGGTGGAAGTTGAGATAGGGCGAGAGGACGTTCTGGGTGAAGTCGTTGACGCGTTGGGCGTGGCGGCTGGGGATGTGGCCGTAGCCGAGGTGCTTGCGGACGACCGAGCCGTTCTTGCTCTCGACGAGGGCGTTGTCGTTGGTGTGTCGGGCTCGGGACTTGGTGAACTCGTCGATGTGGAGGGCTTCGAGCAGCGCGGCGACGGTGCGGTTGACGTATTCCGAGCCGTTGTCGGAGTGAAAGCCGTGGAGGGTGAAGGGGAAGGCTCGGAGCAGGGCGCTGAGGACCGGCGCCAGGCACGCGGCATGGAGGTGCTCGACCGAGCCGATGAACTGGAACTGGGTGACCTCGTCCACCAAGTTCACGTGGTACAGGCCTTTCAGGTCATCCAGATCGGCTTGGTGGACGGAATCGACCCGGACATAGCCGGGGCGCCCGAACGGCGTCGGCCGACGGCGCTCGCCAATGGCGACCTGGACTGGGCGCGTCCGGGTGGAGGTGGTTCCGCGGCGCCGTTGATACGTGGTCGAGTGCCGCAGGTTGTAGAGGTGGCCGGTGGAGATGCCGGCCAGGCGTTCGAACCGGCGGTCGCCAAAGCGATGGTAGACGCGCGCACAGAGCTTGCGCGTGGCCGGCCCGGACAAGGTGCCGTGGAGCCGGTCGAGCTCGGCGAGAAGCCCGATGTCGATGCTCGTGTAGCGGCGGGGGAACGGCCGTCGGGGCGCCCCGCGGCGGTCGGCGATGCTCCCGGTGACCCGATGCTGGGCCAACAACCGGGTGAGTTGGGCGCGCGACAGCCCGGTCACCTTGGCCAGAAAACATCGGAGCAGACCCTTCTCAGCCTTCCCTTGGTGGACATAGTCGAACCGGCCCAGGGTCTGCTCGATGAACCCATAGGCCGCAGCTCGAGTCGCCACGACCAGGTCGACCTCCTGGTTGCCCTCAAGGAACTCCCGAACGTGCTGCAAGGTCCGTAGCCGGTCGGTGTGGAGCGTCACGATCATCCTCCGATGATCCACGACCCAGCTCCCCTTCAGGCTCATGTGTCGTTGGAAACAATCCCCCCTTCAGGCTCATGTCTCATTGGAAGAGACTCTCTCCGCGGCCAATTTCCCCGACGCGAAAGAGAAGCTTGTGACGGCGCGCGAGGGCTACACGGCGCTGGAGGGCTTCTGGGTAGACAGGGAGCGGGACGACGCCATCGGTATTGTCAGGACGGCGTTGGCGCAGATCGACGAGATCGATGCGCTGCTCGAGGTGGAAAGCCCCAGCCGATCCGATACGCTGTCGAAGGCGAAAATGGTGCAGGGCTCGTGCGCCGCCTGCCACATGCTCTATCGCGAAGGTGAATTTGAGACCGGATTCCGATTCAAGGCCGGGGTACTTGAAGGATTCTGATTCTGATCGGACTCCTGAGCGGCGGTGGCGTTCGAAGTTGACGAAATCGAATCGTAGAGGCAGCGGAGACGCAGTTTAGGTCGTGGGTCGTGTCTCTCACGAAGAGTGGGGGCACAAGGGGGACGTAATGAACCGTGTCGTGAAGGCGTGTTGTATCGGCACACTGTTTCTTCTCTTGACGAGCGCCCTCGCGTGGGCGCAAGCGACGGCGCAGATGAGCGGCCAGATCACTGATGACAGTGGCGCCGTGCTACCAGGGGTCACGGTGACCGTGACACAGACCGACAAGGGGTTCGCGCGCACCGTGGTGACCGACGGCACCGGGACCTACGTGGTGACGAACCTGCCGACGGGGCCGTATCAGTTGGAGGTGACGCTCCAGGGATTCCGCACGTACCTGCAGACCGGCATCGTGTTGCAGGTCGGCGGGACGCCGACAATCGACGCGACGCTGGGGCTCGGCGAGCTCACGGAAACGATCACGGTAGAGGCGGCCGCGCCGCTGGTGGACGTGCAGAGTGCGGGCCTGAGCGAAGTGATCACGAACGAGGAAGTGCGAGTCAAGCCCATTCCTAAAGCGCTTTTCAAATAGGCCTTGTACTACCTGGGGCGGTCGTGGTACTTCTGCGCGCACCGATGCAGGAGGCCCGATGCGTGCCTATTCGATGGATCTGCGAGAGCGGGCGCTCCTCGACAGCGATGCCGGGATGACGGCGGCCGAGGTGGCGGCGAAGTACCGCGTGAGCGGGTCGTGGGTGCGGCTACTGAAACAGCGGCGGCGCGACACGGGCGAGGTGGCGCCTCGCGTCCAGCGACATGGACGGCGCGGCATGCTTGAGCCGCACCTACACACCTTGGCCGCGCTGATTGCGGCGCACCCGGATCGCACGCTGGCTGAGCTGAAGGACGCCCTCGCCACGCCCGCGAGTGTGCCGACGGTCTGGCGCGCCGTGCGGGCCCTCGGCCTGACCGTTAAAAAACACGGTCCGCCCGTCCGAACACGATCGGCCTGACGTCGCGGCCGCGCGGGTCGCGTGGCACGCGGCGGCGCCGACCTGGGATGTCGCCCACCTCGTGTTTCTGGACGAAACCGGCAGCACCACCAATCTGCTTCGGCGGTACGGCCGGGCACCGCGCGGCGCGCGCGTCCACGACCACGCCCCCTGCGGGCGCTGGCAGACCAGCACGTTTCTCGCCGCGTTGCGGGTCACGGGGCTGACCGCACCGGGGGTCTTCGACGGCGCGATCGATGGCGAGAGCTTCCGCGCCTACATCGAACAGATCCTGGTGCCGACCCTGCAGCCCGGCGACATCGTCATTGCCGACAATCTCGGGGCCCACAAGGTCGCCGGCATCCAACGCGCCATCCAGGCCGCCGGGGCCACCCTCTGGTACTTGCCACCCTACAGCCCGGACCTCAATCCCATCGAGCTCTGCTTCGCGAAGCTCAAGGCCCTCGTTCGCACCGCTCGCTGTCGCAGCACCGAGACGCTCTGGCCGTTCCTCGGCGAGTGCTTGGCGCACTTCAGCCCTGACGAATGCCGCAACTATGTTCGGCACTGCGGGTACGCGGCCGCCACACGGTCATGAAAAGCGCTTTAGTTGAAACTCTCCGCGACTCCTGATTGCTTACGCGGCTTTCGTCTTCGATGTCGTCGCGTCGATCTTCAACTCTCGCTTCAATGCGTCACGAAGCCTGGGCAGGTGCCGGTAGCCCATCACCTTGCGTAGACGCGGCTCGATGTCCAGGAGCGCCGTGGCGAGCCAGCGCTGGCGTTGACTTGAGTTCTGCCAGTGATCGACCTTCGCACAGCGCTCCTCAATGAGCGCGTTGATGGACTCGAGGCCGTTCGTCGTCTTCAGCGACCGGCCCAGCACGCCATACACGCCGAGGCGATGCAACGTCAGGGTCTCGTCCAGGCCTTCCGCCAGACTGCCGGCCGCCGATTGGTTCCGATCCTCCAGCTCATGCTGGAGCGACTGGAGGGCGGCGAGGGCCTCGTCGTACTCCGGACGGTTGTAGGCGCGCTGGAGACGCTGCCGCCACACCGGCTGCTCACGCTTGGCCAGGTAACTCACCACGTTCTCGCGCTTGTGCCATTGACACCGTTGCACCAGGGCGCGGTGGCGGAAGGCCTTCCGCACGGCCGCCCGGAGCCCCTTGCCGCCATCGACGATCACCAGAAGCCCCTGGGAAACATCGAGGCCCCGCTCGACCAAGGACCGGAGGAACGGGGTCAACACCTGCTCGTTCTCGGTGTCCGTCTCGACAAAGCCCAGGAACCGTTTGTCCCCCGTCATCGTGATGCCCAGCGCGACGACCATCGTCGCCTCGGCGAACGTCTTGCCGTCCAGCACGAGGGCCACAACGTCCTCCCCGGAGAGGTCCCGCTCCTGGAGTTCGCGGAGTTTCGTCGCGCTGGCCTGAATGAACGCGCGGGACACCGTCGACCCCGACAGGCCGATCGCCCCGGGAATCGCCTCGGCGGCCGCCGCGTAGTTGCGGCACGAGATCCCATACAGCACGCGCCTCAACAACAGGTCATTGACGGCGCGATCGCCATGCAGCGCTTCGTACGACCGCAGGGGAATCTCGCGCTCCGTGACATGGCGAATCCGGGGCACGCGAATCGGCACGCGCTGGCCGGCCAACCCGACCGTCCCGGGGTGGCTCCCATGACGGCGCCCGCCGACTGACGGGTCTTTGCGGGCGTCGCGTTCGCCAGCCAGCGCGGGCACTTCCTCGTCGAGCCATTCCTCGATGTGCAGCAACCCCAGCGGAATCAAGGACCGGATCAATTCCACCTTGGCATCGACCTCCAGCTCCGCGTACCCCTCTCGGTCGATGACGTCGACCGCGCCCAACGTGCGACCTTTCTTGCGCTTCCTGACCGATCGTAGGACACGGCTCATCTCGGCTCCTTTCTCTCGTGGCGTGATGTTCGTCTCGCAACGTCATCAAACCACAGGGTTTGGAGCCGCTTCAATTTCCAACTAAGTTTCGCTCACACTCGGAAGTGCTGGCGCTGCCGCTCAACGGGCGCAACCCGGCCGAGCTCATTGTTCTGGCGGGCGCGGCGGTGCAGACGGGCCAATCGTCGAGTCGGAGTATCGCCGGGGGGTTGGCTCTTTCGGTGGCCGGCGGCCTGAACTTCGGCGTGGCGTACTCGCTCGACGGAGCGATGCACAACGATCCGCACAACAACCTGAACCTGCCGCTGCCGTTCCCGGACGCGCTGCAGGAGTTCAGCGTGGCCACGAGCGGTCTGGCAGCCAACTCGGGGATGCACACGGGGGCGTCGGTCAGCGCCGTGACCAAGTCCGGTGCCAACAGCTTCTCCGGCAATGCCTTCGAGTTCTACCGCGACAAGCGGTTCAACGCGCCCGAGCACTTCGCCCGTGTGGGAGCGGACGGCGAACAAGAGGATGATGGGCTGACGCGCCACCAGTTCGGGGGAACGCTGGGCGGACCGATTGTGCAGGACAGGGTCTTTTTCTTCGGCGGCTACCAGGGCACCAACCTCAGTGTCGAGCCGACCTCGAACCTCGCGCACGTGCCGACGGCGGCGATGCTGGCGGGCGACTACACAGCCTTTGCCTCCCCCGCGTGCAACAGCGGCCGCCAGATCAATTTGCGGGCGCCGTTCGTGAACAACGTGGTCGACCCGGCGCTATTCAGTCCGGCGGCGGTGAACCTGGCCGGCCGGCTGCCGAGCACGACCGATCCGTGCGGTGAACTGCGGTACGGCATACCGACGGAGAGGAAAGACGGCCAGGCAGTGGGGCGAATCGACTATCAATTGTCGGCCAATCAGACACTGTTCGGTCGGTATATGGCCACCTGGGACATCGGCACGGCGCCCATTACCTTGACCGACAACGTCCTGACGACGAGGGTTGCAGGGCGGGACACGCTGGCCCAGTCGCTGGCCCTGGGCGACACCATGGTGATCGGCTGCAACATGGTCAACTCGGTCCGGTTCGTGTTCAACCGGAGTTCCGTCCTCCGGGGGAGCCCGGACTACTTCGATCCCATGGCACTCGGCATTCCCGTGCACAGTTACAACCCAGGGAAATTGACCCTCGGCGTAGACGACGGGTTCGGCATCTCGCGCGGCCCGGCGTCCACTGGTATTTTCGAGACCAACTCCTATCAGGTGGTCGAGGATATCAACATGGTGCGGGGGAGCCACCAGCTGGCCATCGGCGCCAACGTGGCGTACTGGGCATCCGATCAGTTTTCGCACGCGCGTTCGGGCGGGAGCTGGCAATTCGACGGCAGCGCGACCGGCCTGGGACTGGCGGACCTGATGGTGGGGAGGATGTCGTCCCTCGAACATGGAGGGCCGGCGGCCGTAGTCATGACCAACTTGTACTACGCGGCCTATGCACAGGACGCCTGGCGTGCGTCGGACCGGCTGACCGTAAACTATGGTGTGCGCTGGGAGCCCTTCTTCGGGCAGGACATGACCAACGGCACCATCGCCAACTTCAGCCGCGAGAGGTTCGATCAGGGCGTTGAGAGCAGCGTGTTCAACAACGCGCCTGCCGGATTCTATTACCCGGGCGACCCTGACTTCCCCGGCAGGACGGGCATCACCAAGAAATGGTGGAATTTTTCGCCGCGCGCCGGACTCGCCTGGGATGCCTCCGGGGACGCCCGCACGGCCGTGCGGGCGTCGTACTCGCTGGGCTATGACTTCCAGGCCGGGGAATTCCAGCTGCACCAGGCCTCGGGCCCGCCATTTGGCAACTTCGCGCTGATTGAAGATCCCCCGGGGGGCTTCGACGACCCCTATGCGCATCTCGGAGGCGATCCCCACCCGATTATCACGAACGCCGATACCGAGTTTGTTCGCTTCGGCAACATGGGTTCGTTCGACCCTGACCTGAACGCGCCGCGCGTGCAGTCATGGAACGTCACCATCGAACGGCAGCTCGGGAATGCCTGGCAGGTGGAGGCGAGCTATCTGGGCAGCTACTCGGACCGCCTGTGGAACCTGCTGCAGCTGAATCTGGCGACCGATCAGGGGCTGGGCCCCTGCACGCTGAACACGGTCGAAGGGCCGACGTCCTTCAGGACATGCACCTCCCGCACCAACGTCAACGAGCGGCGCGTACTGTTTCTGCAGGACCCGGAGAATGGACAGTTCATCGGCGGGCTGGATCACGTGGTTAACACGTCCGAGCAGTCGCATCGCGGGTTGAAGCTCTCGGTACGGCGTCGCGCGGCAAGCGGCGTGAGCCTCAATGCGAATTACACGTTGTCCCGTTGCTGGGGCCACCCGACCATCACCGGGTTTGGCCAGCAGTCCAGCGGCTACTCGGACCCGAACAACCAGGATGCCGACAAGGGCAACTGCTCAGGGTCCCGCAGGCACATCGCCAACGTCACCCTCGGATATCTGACGCCGCAGTTTGACAACGTGGCGGTGCGTGCGGTGGCCTCGGACTGGCGGCTCTCGAGCAGCATCTCTGCGCGCTCGGGCAGCTGGCTGAACCTCATCTCGGGCCGCCAGGCGGCCAGCGGCCAGCGTCTCCAGAACCGGCGGGTCGATCAGGTGTCGGATGACGTCTATGGCCCAGGTGCTGATCGCTCCAACTTCGGGGGCGAGCCTGGGGAACGGATAGACAACTACCTGAACCGGGCTGCGTTCGCGCAACCGGACTACAACAGGATCGGCGATTACGTCTACAACAGCATCCAGGGTCCGCGATTCTGGGTGGTGAATCTGGCCGTGTCGAAGCGCATCGGCCTGGGCAGCGGCCCGCAGTCGGTGGAGTTGCGCGTCGAGGCGTTCAACCTCTTCAACACGTTCAACTGGGGCAATCCGTCGAACCGCCTCTCACGAGGCTCGTTCGGCCGGATCACGTCACAGGCGGGCGATCCGCGCATCATGCAGTTCGGAGCCAAGATCGGCTTCTGATCTGAAAGTGGCCCGTCCCCGGCAGGTGCTGGGGACGGGCCGTTCTTGAACATGCCCGCGAGGTCGTTTCAGGCGCTTCTCCCGCCAGCTATGCCAATCGATAGAGGCACAGCCGCGATTCCGTTATTCTTACCAGCAGTTCGGCGAGCTTTTGGAGGTAACCGTGCTCAGGCGGAGCGCCTGCACATCTCTCGGGGGCAGTCTCAATGAAAACCCATCCACTTGGTCTTCTGCTTGCGCTGGGGTTGGTGATCGGCGCCCCGGGGAGTCTGCTCGCTCAAGTGCCGGACCTGGAAGGCAACTATATAGCCAACGGCGGGCGCACAACCTGGGAAGACTGGGTGTTCACCGACGCAGGGAAGCAGCGTTTCGATACCTACAATTTCGCGACCGATGACCCTGCCCTGCAGGGCCTCGCCTCCAGCTGGCAGCGCGTCTGGCTGAATCCCAACGTCCTCGTGCGGATCACCCAGGAGGAGGACCAGGTCCTTCTGTGGTACGAGTGGGGAGATCTGGACCGGCGCATTCCGCTGATCGATCCAATGCTGGCCAACCCGCCGTGCGGGTCGATCGAAGGTCAGCCGGCGCTCGGGCATTACGCGGCCTGGTACGACGGGGACGCGCTGGTCATCGACACGATCGATATCGCCCCTGGCTACGTGTCCACCATGTCGGAGTATGCAGGGTTGCCGCAAAGCAACCGGATGCACACGGTCGAGCGGCTCACACTCGAGGGAGATGAGCTGATCATCGAGACAACGCACATGGACCCGGTGAATTACCGGGAGCCGTTCGTGGTCACGAAGACCTATCCGCGCTCGGATTTCGAGGTGCTGCCGTATGGCTGTAACCCTGAAGATGCCGCCATCGTCGAGCCCGAGGCGAATTAGACAAATTGAAAACGATGTTGCGAGAAAGGCGAATCCCAATGTGCACGACATCTCGGTTCCTGGGAGTGACGCTGGCGGTCCTGGCGCTGAACGCGCCGCTCGTGGCGCACCATTCGGTGCCGGTCAACTATGACTCGTCCCGCGAGATCACCGTCAAGGGCGTGCTCACGGAGATCAGGTGGATCAACCCCCATTCGCGCTTTCGCCTGGATGTGACGAGCGACGATGGCTCGACCGAGCCATGGCTCGTCGAGATGGGCGCACACAACACCATGAAGCGCGCCGGGTTCAGGACGGAACTGTTCGTGATCGGCGACGAAGTCACCATCATCGGATCGCCCGCCCGCCGCGAGGCCAATGGAATACTCTTGCGGTGGGCCATCCTTGAAGACGGTACCGAACTCTCCCCCAGCGGGCGACAGCGCGAATGAGACGAATCGGAACGACGTTGCGCGAGAGGCGAACGGCATGTGCAGGAACGTACGGCTCCTGGTAGTCACACTGGCGGTCCTGGCGCTGAATGCGCCGCTGACGGCACACCATTCGGTGGCGGTCAACTACGATACGTCCCGCGAGGTTACCATCAAGGGCGTGCTCACCGAGATCGTGTGGATCAATCCCCATTCGCGGTTTCGGGTTGATGTGACCAACGACGACGGCTCGGTTGACGAGTGGCTGGTGGAGATGGGCTCGCACAACGCCATGCTGCGCGTCGGCTTCACGACGGAGGTGTTCATGATCGGCGACGAAGTAACGATCATCGGATCGCCCGCCCGTCGCGAGACCAATGGGATCAACTTGAGATGGGTCGTTCTCGAGGACGGCACCGAGCTTTCCCCCACCGGGCGGACGCGCTGAATGTGCATGAAAGTACGGCTCCTGGTGGTTATGCTGGCTGTCCTGACGCTGAACGCGCCGCTCCTGGCGCGCCATTCGGTGCCGGTCAACTACGACTCGTCCCGCCAGATCACTATCGAGGGCATGCTCACGGAGATCCGGTGGATCAACCCCCATTCGCGCTTTCGACTCGATGTGACGAGCGACGAAGGCTCGACCGAGGAATGGCTGGTCGAGATGGGCGCACACAACACCATGAAGCGAGCCGGATTCAAGACGGAACTGTTCGTGATAGGCGACGAAATCACCGTCATCGGATCGCCCGCCCGCCGCGAGGCCAACGGGATACTCTTGCAATGGGCCATCCTTGAAGACGGTACCGAACTCTCCCCCAGCGGGCGGCAGCGCGAATGAGACGAATCAGAACGATGTTGCGGGAGGGGCGGTGCGCAGGAACGTACGGCTCCTGGTAGTCGCGTTGGCTGTCCTGGCGCTGAACGCGCCGCTGACGGCCCACCACTCGGTGGCGGTCAACTTCGATACGTCCAGGGAAATCACCATCGAGGGGGTGCTGACCGAGATCGCGTGGCGCAATCCCCATTCCCGATTCAGGGTCGATGTGACCGATGAGGACGGATCAACCGTCGAGTGGCTCGTGGAGTTCGGTGCGTTCAACACCTTGAGGCGCGCTGGCTTCCCCAGCGACTCGTTCGCGGTCGGCGACAGCATTGCCATCATTGGCAACCCGGGCCGGAGCGGTCAGCGTTCGATGCGTTTCAGAGTGGCTCTGCATGATGGCAGGCGACTGACCGAATCGATGAATTAGCAGGCTAATCCGTCACGCAGCCTTCAGACGCCGACCGCACGAGCCTCACGTATTTTCCGAGCACGCCGCCCGTCGCTCTGGGGGCAGGCGCCGCCCAACTGGCGAGGCGGGCCGCCAGTTCCTTCGCGCTGAGGTCCACGTGCAGCTCGCACGTCGTCGCATCAATCGTGATGCGGTCGCCGTCCCGTACGAGCGCGATCGGTCCGCCGTCCTGCGCCTCCGGCGTGATGTGGCCGATGATGAAGCCATGTGAGCCGCCCGAGAAGCGCCCGTCGGTCAGCATCGCCACGTCCTTGCCAAGACCCGCGCCCATGATCGCGGAGGTCGGCGTCAGCATCTCGGGCATGCCGGGCCCCCCTTTCGGCCCCTCGTACCGGATCACGACGACGGAGCCCTTTGCGATCTCGCTGCGTTCGAGCCCCGCAAGCATCGCCTCTTCCGAGTCGTACACGCGGGCCGGACCCTCAAACCGCTCCCCTTCCTTGCCGGTAATCTTCGCGACAGCGCCGTCGGGCGAGAGATTGCCGCGGAGAATGCGGATATGGCCGCGTGGCAGCACCGGCTTCTCGACGGGCTGAATTACTTGCTGTCCGTCGGTGAGTGGCGCGGCGCCCGACAGGTTCTCGGCGAGCGTCCTGTCCGTGACTGTCATGCAGTCACCGTGCAGGAATCCGCGCTCGAGCAGGTACTTCATGAGGGCCGGCGTGCCTCCGACGGCGTGAAGATCTTCCTGGACGTGCTGGCCGCTGGGCTTGAGGTCCGCCAGCAGCGGCACGCGGTCGCTGGCTTGCTGGAAGTCGTCCAGCGACAGCGGGATCCGCGCCGCCTTTGCGATCGCCAGCAGGTGCAGCACCGCATTGGTTGACCCCCCGACCGCCATGACCATCGTCAGCGCGTTCTCGAACGACTTGCGTGTGAGGATATCGAGCGGCTTGAGGTCGCGCTCGAGCAGCGTGCGCATCGCGGCCCCAGCGCGCCGGCACTCGTCCGCCTTCCCGGGATCCTCCGCGGGGAGCGACGAACTGAAGGGCAGCGACAGGCCGAGCGCTTCAATCGCCACCGCCATCGTGTTGGCCGTGTACATCCCGCCGCAGGCGCCGGCCCCCGGGCATGAATGCCGGACGATCTCGAGCCGCTGCTCGTCGGTAATGAAGCCAGCGAGAAACTCGCCGTACGACTGGAAGGCCGAGATGATGTCGCGCGGCTGCCCGTGCGCCTGGCCGGCGCGGATCGTGCCGCCGTACACCATCAACGCCGGGCGGTTCAGCCGGGCCATCGCGATCACGGACCCGGGCATGTTCTTGTCGCACCCAGGCACCGTGACGAGCGCGTCGTACCACTGGGCACCCATCACCGTCTCGATCGAATCGGCAATGAGGTCGCGCGACGGAAGCGAGTAGCTCATGCCCTCGGTCCCCATCGAGATACCGTCGCTGACGCCGATCGTGTTGAAGCGGAGGCCGACCAGACCCGCCGCCTGCACGCCTTCCTTGACGTGCAGGGCAAGCCGATCGAGGTGCATGTTGCAGGTGTTCCCTTCGTACCACATGCTGCAGATGCCGACCTGCGGCTTCTGCAAATCGGCATCGGTCAGACCGGTACCGTAGAGCATGGCCTGGGACGCGCCTTGGCTGCGGGGCTGCGTGACTCGCGAAGAATACTTGTTCATGAGAGGCTGCCGCGGGCCCGCCGCTATTACACGGCCGCCGGCTGCGGCAACTTCACCGGATCGAGAAAGGGCATCATGTCCCGCAGCTTCGACCCGACGATCTCCACCGGGTGGTTGCGATCGCGCTCGCGCATCGCCTTGAAGTTGGGGCAGCCCGTCTCGTTTTCCTCGATCCAGTGCTTCGCGAACTCCCCTGACTGGATCTCCTTGAGCATCTGCCTCATCGTTGCCTTCGTCTCGTCCGTCACGATGCGCGATCCGCCCGTGTAGTCGCCATACTCGGCCGTGTCGCTGATCGAGTGGCGCATGTAGGCGAGACCGCCGCGGTACATCAGATCGACGATCAGCTTCAACTCGTGCATGCACTCGAAGTACGCAATCTCGGGCTGGTAGCCCGCCTCGATGAGCGTCTCGAAGCCCGCCTTCACCAGGGCGCTCGTTCCGCCGCACAGCACCGCCTGCTCGCCGAACAGATCCGTCTCCGTTTCCTCGGCAAACGTCGTTTCGATCACACCCGCACGCGTGCAGCCAATGGCGCGGGCGTAGGAGAGCGCTGTCGCCCGGCCCTTGCCGGTCACGTCCTGGTGGACCGCCAGCAGGCCCGGCGTGCCGCCACCTTCCGTGAACACTTCACGCACGCGGTGCCCTGGCGCCTTCGGCGCCACCATCGTGACATCGACATCACTCGGCGGAACGATCCACTTGAACCGGACAGCGAATCCGTGCGCAAACATCAGCATCTTGCCGGTCGTCAGGTGCTGCTTGATGTCAGTGTTGTACACCGTCGCCTGGTGCTGATCGGGCACGAGAATCATGATGACGTCGGCCCACTCGGCGGCATCGGCGATGGTCTTGACGGTGAGGCCGGCGGTCCGTGCTTTCTCAACCGACTTGCTGGTGGACGGCAGGCCGACGACGACGTCGACGCCAGCGTCCTTCAGATTGAGTGCATGCGCGTGCCCCTGCGAGCCGTATCCAACAACCGCCACTTTTCGACTGCGGATCAACTGGATGTCCGCGTCCTTGTCATAAAACATCGTCGCCATCTCTGTCTCCTGTTATTGGTCTGCCACCGTCCGCCTGAGGGCAAACCCTATGTTGAACGATCGTCGATCGCAGGGTCCAGCTTTGGCCGGACACGATTCCGGACCGACACTACCGCGCCGCGGACAGGGCCGTGTCTCCGCGCCGCATCGATACCTGCCCCGTCCGCACCATCTCGATAATGCCGAACGACTCCAGCCGGCCGATCACCGCGTCCAACTGCGGCGGCTCGCCGGTGATCTCCAGCGTCATCGTCCGTTCGCCCGTGTCCACGATGTGCGCGCGCGTCTCGTCGACGATCCGCAGCAGTTCAGCGCGGCCGTGGCCGCCGACGGTGACCTTGACCAGCGCGAGATCGCGCGCCACCGCCGGCACCGAGCCGTGATCCTCGACCTCCAGCACGTTGACGAGCTTGTACAGATAGGCCGTGACGCGCTCGGCGCTCGCCTGGTCGCTGTCGATGACGATTGTCATGCGCGAGATACCGAGCTCCGCAGTGCGGCCGACCGTCAGCGACTCGATGTTGAAATTGCGACGGCGGAAGAGCGACGCCACGCGATTGAGTACGCCCGGCTTGTCTTCCACCAGCGCAACGAGAGCATGATGCATTACGAAATGTAACCCTGTCTCTGAGCTTTAGTCTCTGTCTTTAGTAAGCGCAAAGACAAGAGCACAGGGACGACCAGACCGCCAAAGACCAAGAACTAACGACCGCCGACTAGAGACCAAGGCAGCCCGAATCTAGACAGGATCCGCCCCTGTCTCCGCGAGCACCGAGGGCTCCGGACGCCGGATCATGGCGCCGAGATCGGCACCCGCCGGCACCATCGGGTACACGCTGTCCTCCTGCTCGACGCGGAAGTCGATCAGCACCGTCTCCTCGGACGCCCGGGCGCGATGCACGACGTCAGCGACCTGTCCGCGGGAGTCAACGCGGAAGCCCGCGAGGCCATGCGCCTCCGCAATCTTCACGAAGTCAGGGCTGCGGAGCGGCGTCGCCGCGTAGCGCCGTTCGTAGAAGAACTCCTGCCACTGCCGCACCATCCCGAGGTAGCCGTTGTTGATGATGGCAACGTTGACCTTGACGCCTTCCTGCGCGGCGGTCGTCAGCTCCGCCTGCGTCATCTGGAAGCCTCCGTCGCCCACGATCGCCCAGACCTCGGCGTCGGGACGTGCCATCTTGGCGCCGATCGCGGCCGGGAGCGCAAAGCCCATCGTGCCGAGCCCGCCGGAGGTAATCAGCGAGCGCGGCGTCTCGTGATGGTAGTACTGCGCCTCCCACATCTGGTGCTGGCCGACGTCGGTCACGACCACGGCCTTGCCCTCCGTGATGCGCCAGATGTCGTTGATGACGTGTGCGGCGTAAAGGTGGCCGCTATTGGGCAGCTTTTGAATGTCGCGCACCGCGGCATCGCCCTTCATCGAGTCAATGTAGGCGATCCAGGGCCCGTGATCCGTCGGTTCCAACGTCTCAATCAGATCCCTGAGCGTCGCGCGCAGATCGCCGACGATGGCGGCGTCGACCGGGACGTTCTTGTTGATCTCCGAGGGATCGATGTCCACGTGCAGCTTCTTCGCATTCGGCGCGTACGTGCCGGCGTTGCCCGTCACACGGTCGTCAAAGCGCATGCCGAAGGCCATCAGCAGGTCCGCTTCCTGGATGGCATGATTGACCCACGCCTCGCCGTGCATGCCCATCATGCCCAGGTTGAGCCGGTGGCTCGCGGGGACGCCACCCAACCCGAGCAGCGTCAAGGCGATCGGCGCGTTGATACGTTCGGCGAACTCGAGCAGATCGTTCATCGCGCCGCTCTGAATCACGCCCTGGCCCGCCAGGATGATCGGGCGCTTCGAGCCACGAATCAGCCCCAGCGCCTTGGCGAGGGCGGCGCGCGGAATGGGCATGTCGGGACGATAGCCGGGCAGTCTCACGGGACGCGGGTCCCATTCCCAATCGAACGACGCCTGTTGCGCGTCCTTCGTAATATCGACGAGCACCGGACCCGGCCGTCCCGACTTGGCCAGATGGAAGGCCTCCTTCATCGCCGGCATGATGTCTTCAACGCTCGTCACCAGGTAGTTATGCTTGGTGATCGGCAGTGTGATGCCGCAGATGTCGGTTTCCTGAAACGCGTCATAGCCGATCATCCTGCCGGGCACCTGGCCGGTGATGCAGACGATCGGCGACGAGTCCATCATCGCCGTGGCGATCCCGGTCACCATGTTCGTGGCGCCGGGGCCGGAGGTGGCTATTGCGACCCCCACGCCCCCGCTCGCGCGGGCGTAGCCGTCGGCCATGTGCGTGGCGCCCTGCTCGTGACGAACGAGCACGTGCCGGACCGGGTAGTCGAGCATCGCGTCGTAGGCCGGCAGGATCGCGCCGCCCGGGTACCCGAAAACAGTCTGGACCCCCTCGTGAACCAGGCATTCCCAGATGAGCTGCGCGCCTGTGCGTTTGGGCATGTGCGCTAGTCTGCCCCATGGCACGTCATCAGTCAAATTGATAGTTATTCCTACATCATAAAATAACGTGATACATGCGCCAGGCGCTCCCCCCTATTGATTAGGAGTGATTGCGGTCAGTGCCTTGTGCCTGGTGCCCCGGGGGAAGCGAGGGTCGCGGTCGGAGGCCTGACCGTCAGCCTCGCCACGACCAGATACGCGACGAGCGACCAGGCGAGCGACGTGAGGAAGGGCGCGCTCCAGTCGGCCCAGTAGTCGCCGTAGGCCCAGGTGACGAGGCCGACGACGTAGGCGCAGTACGCGCTGGCCGGTCCGCCGCGCGTCGAGAACAACGCAAAGCACCCCACCACGAAGAACCCGCTGCTCCCGAAGGCGGACGCCAATAAGACGAGGTCGTAAATCGACTGGCTGCCCAGCGCGAGGAGCGTCGCGACCACGCCGAACGCGAGGACGGAGACGCGTGCGGCGACCAAGCGGCCGCGCGCCGTGAGCCCTGGCATGAGCGGCGCGATGATGTTGTGCGACATCATGCCGCCGGCGGCGAGCAGGGCGGAGTCGACCGTCGAGAGGGTGACCGATACCAGGGCGCCGGCGAACATCACGTAGGCGACCGGTCCCAGGTACTCGCGGGCCAGCATCGGCACCAGTTGTTCCGGATCGGCGAGCTCCGGCATGAGCTGGGGTCCGGCGAGGCCGAAGTAGACGGGAATCAGGCCGAACGCCACGTAGAGGCCCGCGCCGCCGAGCGTGCCCCATCGGGCCACGCCGGGTGAACGTGCCGCGATGATCCGCTGCATCACCTCCACTGTGATCATGCTGCCGATCACCGGCACGGACCATTCCTCCAGGATCTCGAGGACAGAACGCCCACCCGATCCAAACGGCTGAAACCGCTCGGGCTCCACCAGCGCGAGGCTCGCCGACCAGCCGCCGGCCTCGCTCATGACGGCGAGCCAGATCACGACGAGACCGACGACCAGGGCGCCACCCTGGATCAGGTCCGTGACGGCGTCGGCCATCAGACCGCCAAGCAGCGTGTAGAGAATGGCGAAGGTCGCGGCAAGCGCGATGGCGAGCTCCAGGTCGATGCCGCTGACGACGCCGACGACCTGGCCGAACGCCCGTACTTGCGCCGCGGCCCACAAGACGGACGTGGGGACATAGACCAGCACCATCATTCGTTCGACGCCCGGCGTGTAGCGCTGACGAAACAGATCCGCGTAGGTCGTCAGGCCCCGTGTCCACAACGGCACGGCGAACAGCACCGCTGCGCCGACCAGCGCCAGCCCATAGCCGAACGGATCGGCACTGCCGCCCGACAGTCCATCCGTGTAGACAACGCCCGACGCGCCGATCACCGACTCGGCGCCGAACCAGGTGGCGAACACGGACGCCGCGACCAGTACGGGACCCATCCGGCGGCCGGCCACCAGGTAGTCGTCCTCGGTGTTGATGCGGCGTGAGATCCAGGCGCCGACGCCGAGCATGAGCAGGAGATATGCGAGCAGGCCGAAAAGCACGAGATTCACGACGCACCAAGCACCATTAGTACGCGGATGGATCCTGGCCGGCGCCGGTGATGCTGCAGGCGACGATCACGTTCAGCTTCCGTCTCCTGGCTTCGGCGAGCAGTTCGGGGCTGTCGGCTCCAGGATTGATCCAGATCTCCTCGATCTGCTTCTGCTCGAACTCCGGCAGCAGCCGCAGGGCAACCTCGGGCTGCACGTACACAGTGGCCATGTCGATCCGATCGGGCACGTCGAGCACGGACGCGTAGGTCGCCATACCTTCGACCTCGCGCTCGTTGGGATTGATGGGAATCACCTGATGGCCCTCCGCCTTGAACGCGCGCAGGGCCTTGTTGCCGAACTTCCGCCGATCGCTCGAGGCGCCCACGACGGCGACGGTCTTGGACATGCGGGCGATTATGACAGGTGGTCGCGGGCAGGTCCTGCCGCCGGACGTCGCCGGGCAGCCCGCCCCGCGCCACCCGCCCGAGTGGTAGGATGCCGCCGATCAAGGACTGAGGGCGTCGAGACGATTTCGGCGATCGAGCATGATCGGGTCCGTTGTGGAGGCGAGCGGACCAGGGTTCCTGCAGGACACAGGAGGTGGACCATGTTCGTCGGTCATCTGGCGGTTGCGCTCGGCGCCAAGAAGGTTGAGCCGCGCGTACCGCTCGGCGCATCGGTCGCCGCCGCGTTCGGCCTCGACCTGCTGTGGCCAATCTTGGTCTTGCTCGGGATCGAAACGGTCCGGGTCAACCCCGGCGACACGGCGTTCACGGGTCTCGCCTTCGACTCCTACCCGTGGAGTCACAGCCTCCTGGCGGTCATCGGATGGTCGGGGGTCGTTGCGTTCCTCGGGCGGAGGCTGTTTGGCTCGTGGCGGGCAGGCCTTCTGCTGGGGGGGCTGGTTCTGAGCCACTGGGCGCTGGACCTCGTCACGCACCGTCCCGACCTTCCCCTGTGGCCCGGGGGGCCGATGGTGGGCTTCGGACTCTGGAACTCGATTCCCGGCACGATTCTCGTCGAAGCGAGCCTGCTCGCTAGTGGGCTCTGGCTGTACCTCGGCACCAGTTCCGCTCGCGACCGCACTGGTACGTGGGCGCTCATCGGTCTGGTGGGACTGACCGGGCTGATATGGGTCACCCTGCCGTGGGCGCCGTTGCCAGGGTCACCAACCGCGGTGGCGGCGGGTACGCTCGTCCTGTGGCTGCTTCCGCTGTGGGCGGTCTGGATCGAGCGGCACCGAGGCTCGGCGCCAGCCGCGTAAATGCCCGAAAGCGGCCTGATCGCGTTCTATCGCAATGAAGGGGTCGATCACCGGCTGCGCTCGCTGCGGGACGTTCGCGGCTTCGATCTGGACCACCTGGAACACACCCATGACTTCATCCAGTGGTTGTTTCCGCTGCCTGAGCCGAGTGCCGCGAATGCGTTTGCGCCACTGCTCTCGTGGGAAGACATGAATCGGTTCAGATCCGACGCGTCGATGCGAGTCGAGCTTCTTCGTTCGTTCGCCCTGATGTTGCGCTTCTTCGGCCTGGCTCTCATCGAGCCGGCCACGCCTGGCACGCTCACGGTCGTCCGAGCGGGCGATTTCGCCGAGCGCTGCGCGGTGTGGCTCTACCCAGGCAGCCACAACTTTCTTCGCATCACCAGGATTCTGCGTTCCTTGACGCTTCTCGGCTGTCCGGCTCATGCGGCGGCACTCCTTCACTGTCTCGACGACATCCATGCTTCCAATCGCGATGCGGTCGGGCTTCGAACGATGCAGTATTGGCGCAGCGCGGTGGCCATGGATGACGCAGGCTAACCGTCAGGCTTCGCACGCGGCTCTCATCGATCCCCCGCCAGACATCGAGGCGGTGCGTGGTAGGATGCCGCCGATCAAGGACTGAGGGCGTCGAGGTTCCTTGGTCACGCGATCAGGGATGTAACAACGCGATATGCACGACCGTTCTGACCTGTATGTCGTCCTCGGAGTGGACCCGTCTGCGACCCTCGTCGAGATTCGGGCAGCCTATCGACAACGAGCACTCGTCCTGCACGGCGACAGCGTCGATCGTACGCGAGCGCCAGCTGCGAGGACTCGGGCAACCGAGATGCTTCGTGAGCTGAACGAAGCCTATCGAACACTGAGGAATCCACCTCCCCGCCGCGAGCCCGATCTCCAGCCCGCCGGCCGGCGACCGCTCATCCCGAGCCCTGCAACAAGTAGCAGCCCGGCCGCGCCCCGCCCGACGGCACGTAAGAGGCGGCCTACGGTGGGTAGGGGGTGGCCGGCAATAGCCACGCGACGGAGCCTCGGCCGGATGGCCATCGTGTTGGGCTTTGGCCTCCTTGTCTTGTGGGCCGTCCTCACGGACATGATCGAACGGCGCAACGCCGAGGCGTTCTTTCTCTCGCAACCTCCGGACAGAGCTACGGCCGAGCCCCTCCGCTGACGCCGCTTGAAGTGCGGATCGTCAGGCCGGAAAGATCTTGCCCGGGTTCAGGATCCCGTTGGGGTCGAACGCGGTCTTCACGCGCTTCATCAGCGCAATCTCCTCTGGCGAAAGCTCGATACTGACGTAGGGCGCCTTCGCGAACCCGATGCCGTGCTCGCCGCTGATCGACCCTTCCAGCACGACGACGCGCTCGAAGAGCACGCGCTCGGCCTTCGCCGCGCGCGCGATCTGCTGAGGATCGGCGCGGTCTACCATCAGGTTCACGTGGATGTTGCCGTCGCCCGCGTGGCCGAACGCGGCAACCATCAGACCAAAGTCCTTCCTGATCTTCTGGATGACGTCAAACAGTTCCGGAACGCGTCCGCGCGGCACGACGACGTCGTGATTGATCTTCAGGAGACCGGTCGCCTTCAACGACGCCGACAACAGGCGCCGCACGTTCCACAACCGGTCCCGGTCGTCCTCGCTGGCGGCCAGTGACACACGGAACGCGCCCACTGCCCGGCACGCGTCGGCCACCATGTCGATCTCGTCATCGACGGCCGCCTGCATGCCGTCGGCTTCAGCGATCAACACCGCGCCGGTGCCGGACGGAACGACCTCCTGGCCGAGATGGTCGTTGACCGCGCTCAGCGAGTCCGCATCAACCAGTTCGAGGGCACTGGGCACGACGCGTCGCTCGATCAACGCCGTCACCCCATTCACCGCGGTTTGAATATCGGGAAACAGTGCAAGGAGCGTCGCCCGGGCTGGCGGCTTGGGGATCAGCCGCAGCGTAATCTGCGTGATGATGGCGAGTGTCCCTTCGGATCCGACCAGGAGTCGCGTAAGGTCGTAGCCGACGACGTTCTTCACCGCTTTCGATCCGGTCTTGACGATCTCGCCGGTGGGCAGCACCGCCTCGAGCGCCAGCACGTACTGCTTCGTTGTCCCGTACTTGAACGCGCGCGGGCCGCCGGCGCACTCGGCCACATTGCCACCGATCGATGAGGTTTCGAAACTCGCGGGATCCGGCGGATAGAACAGGCCGACTTCTTCCACCGCTCGCTGGAGGTCGGCCGTGATGACATTGGGTTCGACGACGGCCAGCAGGTTCGTCTGGTCGATGTCGAGAATGCGGTTCAGCCGCTCCATCGAGACGACGACGCCGCCGCGTGTCGGCACCGCGCCGCCCGTGTAGCCGGTGCCGGCGCCGCGCACGACCAGCGGCACGCGATGCTCGTTGCACAGCCGCGCGATGGCGGCTATGTCCTGTGTGGTGGCCGGGACGACGACAAGGTCCGGCGGGTGGCCTTTCCCGAGCGCGTCCTGCCCGTAGGCGTCGAGCGACGCCGCATCACCGCGCACGTGCTCGGCGCCAACGGCCCCACGCAGTTCAGCGACGACGCGCTCGGGTAACTTCCCCAGCATTTCGGTTGTCACGAACCACCGAGGCGCCGACACACCGCGACCACAACAGGTTTCTCGGACCTCGGTGCCCTGCGCCTTGGTGCCTCCGCGCCTCGGGGTTCCGTGATCAGCGTGAAGCGCTCGCCCTGGCCGGCTGCAGCGATTCCGCGAAGCGCAGGATCCGCGTCGCGCCCTCGCGTAGCTGCTCCGTCGAGGTCGCGTAGGAGATCCGCAGGTACCCGGGCGCGTCAAACGCCTCCCCGGGCGTCACGGCTACATGTTCCTTCTCGAGAAGCGCCTGGGCGAACTCGGTCGACGTCTTCAGACCGCCCGGCGAGAGGAGGCCCGAGATGTCGGGAAACAGGTAGAACGCGCCCTTCGGCTTCACACACTGAATCCCGGGATGCTCCGTCAACCACTCATGGATCTTGTCGCGCCGTCCACGATACTCGTCCAGCATGGCCGTGACGGCGTCCTGCGGTCCGCTGACGGCGGCCAGCGCCGCCTTCTGCGTGATCGACGCGACGTTCGACGTCGACTGGCCCTGGATCATATTGAAGGCCGACGTCAGCTCCTTCGGAGCGATCGTCCAGCCGCAGCGCCACCCGGTCATCGCGTACGCCTTCGACGCCGAGCCGGCGAGGATCGTCCGGTCGCGATGGCGGTCGAACAGCACCTTCGGCAGGTTATGCGGAACCTTCTCGTAGATGAGCTGCTCGTAGCAGAGATCGATCAGCACCCAGATGCCGCGTTTGGCAGCCGCCTCGGCAATCGCCGCGACAGCGTCCTCATCGACGAGCGCGCCCGTCGGGTTGCACGGGGAGTTGACGATGATCGCTTTGGTCCGCGACGTGATGGCGGCCACCATCGCATCGGCGTGAACGGCGAACCCGTCGGCTGAGCGCGTGGGCACGATCACGGGCTTGGCGCCCACGAGCTTCACCTGCTCGGGAATCGTGGGCCAGTGCGGCGCGTGCGTGATGACCTCGTCGCCCGGATCGAGGAGCGCGAGCGCCGAGTTGAAGAGCGCCTGTTTGCCGCCAGCCGTGACGAGCACTTCTCCTGGCGCCACCTCGATGCCATAGTCGCGCGTGTAGCGGGCGCAAATCGCTTCGCGCAGCTCAGGGATGCCGGCTACCACCGTATACCGCGTGAAGTTGGCGTCGATGGCCGTCTTCCCAGCGGCCTTGACGTGTTCCGGGGTGGGGAAATCCGGCTCCCCGGCGCTGAAGTCCACGACGTCGACCCCGGCGCGGCGGAGCCGCTCCGCTTCCGCCGCCACTTTGAGCGTGGCCGAGGGCGATATCTGCGCGAGACGCTGTGCGAACATGCTTCGTTCTCCTGAACGTGTTGAATCTGTCGACCCGATTGAACCCTATTCTGATCTTCCCGTCCCTGGCTTGACCCGCATCCAGCGCTCGACGGCCGGCGGCACGAGTCCGCTCACTTCGCCGCCAAGCTGGAAGACTTCCTTGATCAGGCGCGAGCTGAGATACGTGTACTGCTCCGCCGGCATCATGAACACCGTCTCTAGCGATGGCTCCAGGTGCCGATTCATGAGCGCCATCTGGAATTCGTACTCGAAGTCAGAAACGGCGCGCAGGCCGCGCACGATCGCGCTCGCGCGGCGCCGCCTCGCATACTCGACGAGCAGCCCGTCGAACGTGTCCACCTCGATGTTCGGGTACTCCTTGAACACCTCGCGGATGATCGCCACCCGCTCGTCAGAGGTGAACAGCGGCTTCTTCTCCCCGTGGACGAGCACCGCGACGACGATGCGCTCGAAGAGGTGCGCCCCGCGCAGGATGATATCGACGTGGCCATTCGTCACCGGATCGAAGGAGCCGGGAAAAATCGCGAGGCGGCCGCTGGGCGCGCCGGATGGCGTCATCGCAACTCCTGCAAGGTCCAGGCATGTGGACCCGCCCTACCCTACGGAGCCGGGCGTGGCGCGCTACACCCGGCTGAAAAACGTCAGTGTGCTGTCGCCCGACGTGACATCGCGCACTCGGCGCAGCGAATCGGGCACCACGAACTCGCGCCGGCTGGCTCGCTCGAGCACCAGCAACCCGTCGGCGGTCACGCGGCTGGCCGCGACCTCGAGCACCTGCATCACCGTGTCGGGGTCAATGTCGTACGGGGGATCCAGCAGGACGAGGTCACACGCCGCGTCCCGTCGCGTACGCCGCAGCGCGGACGCGACGTCACCACACTCGATAGTATAGCCTTGCTTCACACCGCACAGCGCCAGGTTCGTCTCGATCAGCGCGCACGCGCGCCGATCGCTCTCGATGAATGTGACGTGCCCGGCGCCGCGGCTCAGCGCTTCGATACCCACGGCACCGGTCCCCGCAAAGCCGTCGAGGACTCGCGCGCCTTCGACCTGCGGCGCCAGGATGTTGAACAGCGTCTCGCGCAGCTTGTCGGAGGTCGGCCGCAGACCATCCCATGCCGGGGCCTTGAGACGCCGCCCCTTGAATTGTCCGGCGATGACGCGCACGAGCTACTACCCCACTTCAATCAATCCGAACTGCTGTTGCCACCGCTCGTCGACGAACTGCCGCAGTTCCGCGCCAAGCGCGCCCTCCGAGACGAGGCGCCGCGCCTCGCCGTGCGCTTCCTCCATGACCTCGCGGTCGCGCACGAGATCGCCGGTCCGGAGCCGTGGAAGGCCTGACTGGCGCGTGCCAAAAAAGTCCCCAGGGCCGCGCAGCTCGAGGTCGCGCTCCGCGATGGCAAACCCATCGCTCGTCGATGCCAGCGCCTTCAGACGCTCCCGGGCGTCGTCGGTCCACGGCGCCTGATACAGCAGCACGCAGTGCGACGCCCACGGCCCCCGGCCGACGCGGCCGCGAAGCTGGTGCAACTGCGAGAGCCCGAACCGTTCGGCATGCTCCACCAGCATCACCGACGCGTTCGGCACATCCACTCCCACCTCCACCACCGTCGTCGACACCAGGATGTGGATCTGGCCGGCCGCGAAGGCGTGCACGACACGCTCCTTCGCGTCCGACTTCAGGCGCCCGTGCAACAGGGCCACCCTGTACGACGGAAACACGTCAGCCTGAAGATGGTCCGCCATCTCGGTGGCCGACTTGAGGTCGACCTTCTCCGATCCCTCGATCAGCGGATAGATCACGTACGCCTGCCGGCCGCGATCGAGTTCAGCGCGAACCAGCTCGTAGATCTCGTCGCGCCGCGATTCCGGCTTCACGGATGTCCGCACCGGCGTGCGGCCCGGGGGCAAGTCGGTGATCTTCGAGACGTCGAGCTCGCTGTAATCGGTCAGCGCGAGCGTACGCGGAATCGGCGTCGCGGTCATCAACAGCACGTCCGGACGCAGCCCCTTGGCGCGTAGCGCGGCGCGCTGGGCCACGCCGAAGCGGTGCTGCTCGTCGATGACCACGAGGCCAAGCCTCTGGAAGCGGACCGTGTCCTGCACGAGCGCGTGCGTGCCGACGATCAGGCTCGTGGTGCCGCGCTCGATGTCGGCGTTGAGCGTGTGCTTCTTCAGGCCGGGCGTGCTCCCGGTGAGCAGATCGACACGGAAGCGTGACTGTGACAGCAACCGGGCGATGTTCCCGTAATGCTGACCGGCCAGGATTTCGGTGGGCGCCATGAACGCCGCCTGCACGCCGTTCTCCATCGCCACCAGCGCCGCGAGCAGGGCCACGATCGTCTTGCCAGCGCCGACGTCGCCCTGCAACAGCCGGTGCATCGGCTGAGGCTGCCGCATGTCATCGACGATCTCCCTCACGGCCTCGCGCTGACCAGGCGTGAGCTTGAACGGCAGAATTTTCGCCGCGGCGGCGCGGATGCGGTCATCCACCGCGGGGACGAACGGCTTCAGCTCCACGCTGCTGGCGTGACGCCGCCACGCGTGTCCGATCTGAAACAGAAAGAACTCCTCGAAGATCATCCGGCGCTGGGCGGGCGTGCGGAACGCGTTGAGCTGATCGACCGACGCGTCGTTCGGCGGGAAATGTGAGGCCTCGATCGCCGTCCGTCTGGGCACGAGGTGGAGCCGCGCGCGCAGATCGGCCGGCAGAACGTCCGGCAGCTCCGGCGACAGCTGATCGATCGCGAAGCGCACGAGCTTGCGCTGCATGTTGGGCGTCACCGAACCGGTCTTCTCGTAGAACGGCACGATCCTGCCCGTGTGGACGCCTGAGATGTCGTCGGTGACGAGTTCGTACTCGGGGTTGAGGAAGTGCAGACCCGTGGAGTCGAACTTCACGTCCCCGAAGATCACGACAGCCAGATGCGGCTGCAGGATGTCGGCGAGAAAGGCCTGATTCATCCAGGTGCAGCGAATCGCGCCGCTCGCGTCACCGATCACCGCGTTGAAAATCTTGAAGCCCCGCCGCCGCGTGACCGCCAGGCGCGCGCTCTTGATCTCGCCGAGCTTCAGCGAGACGATCGGCTGCATGCGGCTGCGGTCCTCGTAGCGAAACGGCAGACGATAGAGCAGATCTTCGACCGTGAGAAGGCCGGCGCGCCCGAGATCCGCGGCCTTCCGCGGGCCTACGCCTTTGAGAAACTGAAGCGATGTGGAGAGGAAGGGTTCAGGGCTCACCTGCTACTGCACGACGACCGCCTGCCCCTGGCCCACTTCGATCTGCTGGATGCCGGCCGGAAGGCCGTAGGCGTCGTCCAGCCGAATGCCCTGCGGCCATTCGGGCGTGCGGAAGTAGTAGCTCACCAGTTCCTGCAGCACAGCCACCGGGACCGGTATGCCGGACACCTCCGCGGTCTGCACCTCGAAGCGCGCCATCCCGCCGCCGGTGTGGAGTATGCCGGTGACGGTGACCGGCACCTTGCCACTAATCAGACTGAACGGATCGAATCCGCCGCCGGTCGAACGCTGTCTGGCCACGACATCCAGGTCGACGATCGCCTGCCCCGCTAGCCGCCCGGCGCCGATGATGGTGATCTGCGGCTGCCCGAGGCCGTTGGGAAGCAACGGCTGCGCGCCGAACATGAACCAGGAATTCAGCTCGTCCTCTGTCACCAGGGTCCGCAGGGCACCCGCCCGCTCGGTCATAGTGCCCTGCCGCTGGATCAGCGCCATTTTCACGGCGAAGGTAACCGCGCTCTGGCGCGACACCGTAGCCGCTTCGAGCGGAATCAGTGCGATCAGCACGAGAAAGATGACGGCTAACCGACTCACAGGAACGAACATACGGGGCCTCTCGGGACTGGCGTTTCGAGTGTAGCACACAGCTCGCCCGCTTTAAGCCTTGGCCGAGCGCGCGGACCGCAACACGGCGCTGAATCGTTCTCTCAGCCTTGGCGAGCTGCCAGTACCGCTCTATTAATCTATTGAGTATAAGCTTTACATATCTATTTATGATTGATAAATTATTAAATATAAATGTATAATTGACTGTCGTGAACCGACCTTCCTACCGGCGGGCGCTCGCGGACGCGCAAAAGGAGCTGCGGGGCCTATTCCGCAAACGGGAAGAAATGGAGCGGCAGATCGCCCGTTTGCGGCAGACGATTGCGGCGATCGGCCGTGTGTGTGAACCCGACGCCACGCACAACGCCCAGGCACGGACCCGTGATTCCACCATCAGGGGCGTCGGTCTTACGGATGCGGTCCGAACCGCCCTCATGTCGACGCGCCGGCCGCTGCATGCAGTCGAAATCAGGGACATGCTTGAGACCGTGGGCTATGACCCCGGTTCGTCCCCTCATACGCTCATCTCGATTCACACAGCACTCAGACGGTTGTTTCAGTCCGGCGAAGTGAAGGCGGTCGGCGTCAGAGAGAAGCGTGGCCCTGACAAAGGACGATTCAACCGGATCGGCTACTGGTGGGGGGAGTGGGGCATCCCGACGCCGTGGTCTGTTTGTGACCCCCAAGCCATCCATCGGAAACGCGAGAAACGAACCGCAGCGAGGAAAAAATAAGCGTCTCCCTCTTGACCCTTCGCCTTCCATTCGCATATAGTTTCGCTACCTGAACCGAAGGGCCCGACGAGCAGGGCCGCGGAGACTGGAGGCGACGTGCTACCGCTTACGAAACGTCAACGCGAGATTCTGGATTATCTGAGCGAGTTCATCCAGCAACACGGGTACGCGCCAAGCCTCGAAGAGATTGGGCACCGCTTCAGCCTGTCTTCGCTCGCCACGGTCCACAAGCACCTCACCAATCTCCAGGAGAAGGGCTTCATCCGCCGCGCCTGGAATCGAAGCCGATCGGTGGAGCTCGTCCAGACCCGAACGGGCGGTCGGGCGATCGATCTGCCGCTGCTCGGGTTCGTCGCGGCCGGCGCCCCGATTGAGGCCGTCGCCAGCAACGACACGATCGCGGTGCCCGAAGGGCTGGTCGGCAAGCGCGACAGCTACGTGCTGCGCGTGAAGGGCGACTCGATGATCGACGAGCAGATCCGCGACGGCGACTTCGTCATCGTCGAAGATCGCAACTCAGCCGACAACGGCGAGATGGTCATCGCGCTCGTGGACGGCCTCGACGTCACGCTCAAGAAGTTCTACAGGGAGAACGGCCGGATCCGGCTGCAGCCGGCCAACCCGGCCATGCAACCGCTCGTGCTCGACCCCGACGGAGTCCAGGTGCAGGGGGTCGTTGTCGGCGTCATGCGTCGGTACTGAATCCGGACAAATACTGATCTGCGCAGATACTGATCGGGAATGGCGCAGTCAAAGGTACAATCCTTTGACCATGAGCGACCAACCAGAACGCAAGCAGATCAACTTCACCATCGTCCCGGACGAGCAGCCCGGCGAACCGCGCATCTACGCGAACTTCTGCTCGATCGCCCACACACCGTTTGACTTCACTCTGACGTTTTGCGAGGTCATGCCGCTCTCCGATCAGGCGGTGCGCGACGCCGAGAGCCAGCATGTCGTCAGGGCGCCGGTCCGCGCACGCGTCGTCGTCCCGGTGCAGTTCCTGCCGAATCTCGTCGCGGCGCTGCAGGAGCACATGAAGGTGTTCTCCGAGACCTACTCGAACGTCGGCTGGACGAAGGGGCCGGTGCACTGACATCTGTCGCAGCCTGTCGCCGGATCATCAAGACCCTCTTACAACAGCACCCGAACGCGGACACCGAGCTTCATCATCGCAACGCGTTCGAGCTGCTCGTGGCGACAATCCTCTCGGCGCAGTCGACCGATGAGCGCGTGAATCTCGTCACGCCCGCACTCTTCGAGCGGTACCCGCATGCAGAGGCGCTCGCCGCCGCCACCCCGACGCGACTGGAACCGCTCATCCTCTCCACAGGGTTCTTCCGCCAGAAGTCGAAGGCGCTCATCGGCATGGCGCAGCAACTGGTCGCGAACCATCGCGGAGAGGTACCAGCCGATATGGACGCGCTGACCGCGCTGCCGGGCGTCGGCCGCAAGACGGCAAACGTCGTGCTCGGCCACGCGCTCGGCGTGCCGGGGCTGCCCGTCGATCGCCACGTGCTGCGCGTGTCCAGTCGCATCGGCATCGCCTCGGGCAACGACCCGGTGAGGGTCGAGTCGCAGTTGTGCGAGGCGCTGCCCAAGGCGTTGTGGACGCTCGCCTCGGACGTCCAGATCCTCCACGGGCGCCGCATCTGCCGGCCGAAGCCACTCTGCGACCGGTGCTCGGTGCGCAAGGACTGCGATTACTATCGCAGTGTGATCACGACTGGCCTCGCAGGCACGAAACGACATGACACGCGCCGAGTTCGAACGCCTCGTCGTTGAGGCGGTCATGCTGATTCCGAAGCGCTTCCGGCGCGAGATGAAGAACCTCGCGCTGGTCGTCGAGGAGGAGCCCAGCGCCGAGCTGCTCGAGGAGATGGAGATCGAGCCGCCGGATTCGCTCTACGGCCTGTACCAGGGAACGCCGCTGCCCGAGCGTACCTGGGACCACGGCAATGCCCTCCCCGACCGCATCACGCTGTTCCAGCGCCCCATCGAGGAAGACTCGGAGGACGAGGACGAAATTCGCGCCGCCATCGGCGAAACGCTCATTCACGAGGTCGGCCACTACTTTGGCCTCAGCGAAGAGGAAATCGAGGAGATCGAAGAGCGCTACTGGCGGGGTGACACGCTCGGGCCCGACGAGGACGACGACGAGGAGGAGGACGACACGTGAGGGCTCGGGAACCGCGGGGCCTCACCGCACCCCCGCACCCACGGGCCAGGAAGCGCTTCGGCCAGCACTTCCTCGAGCGGGCCTGGGTCGACAAGTTGATTGCCGCGCTCGGCACCTCCCCGGACGACACGTTTCTCGAGATCGGTCCGGGCCGCGGCGCCCTCACGCGTGCACTCGCCCCGCACGTCGCCCGGATCGTGGCGGTTGAGATCGACCGCGACCTGGCGGCCGCGCTTCCCTCGCACGCGCCTTCCCACGTCCGTGTCGTCACGGGCGACTTTCTTGACGTTGACCTCGACGAGGTGCTCGGCGACGAGCCCCAGCCGCTGCGGGTCATCGGCAACCTCCCCTACAACGTCGCCTCCCCCATTCTGTTCCGCCTGCTGCACGAGGCCGAGCATGGCCGCCGCTTTCGCGACGCGACGCTGATGCTGCAGAAGGAGGTGGCCGACCGGCTCACGGCGGCTGCGGGAACCACCGGCTACGGTGCGCTCGCCCTTCAGGTCGGCTTGCTGGCCGACGTCGATCGGCTCCTCACGCTGCCGCCCGGCGCCTTCCGCCCGCCGCCCAAGGTCACGTCCGCAGTGGTGCGGCTGCGCTTCCGGCCTCCGGCCGCTGACATCGGGGATCCGGCGACGTTCGAACGGGTGGTGCGAGGGGTCTTTCTCCGGCGCCGCAAGACCTTGCTGAATGCGTTCCGCCCCGTTGCCGACTCGTTCGGCCAGGACGCTGCCCGACTCATCGGATTGGCGGGGCTCGATGGGAACCGGAGGCCCGAGACGCTGACGCTTGCGGAGATGGCGCGGCTCGTCGGCGTGCTCCAGACGCCGGTTTCATAACCTCCAGGCGGGTCCTGACCGCGGACAGCCCGACACTACGCCGCATCCAGCAGGCAGCGGCGTCATGTGCGGAGAAAAAGCCGTTCTTCAGAAACGGCGAGGATCAAAGGCGGGCCCATGGGTTTTTCGGAGTCACATGACGGCGTTGCCTGCGCGCTCAGGCGAGGTCAGTTCACCGGCACCAGCCGCCGCAGTTCCTCGAACCAGTTCTGGACGACGATGAGCTGTAGCCCCGAGGTTTCGTCAGGTCCGACGTTCACGAGCACAAGAAAGCGCGCGCCGTCCGGGGACACGTCGTAGCCACGAAGGCCTCCGATCCGATAGGGCCAGTCAATGATGCGAGTCGGGGCGCCGAGCGTGAGTGCCGGTCCTTCTGAATCGACTGGCGTCGTCATTAGCGCCGGCAAACTCCCGTCTTTAACATAAAAGAGCTCACGCCCATCCCGCGACCACAGTGGCAGGACTCCACCGCCGCTCGACACCTGCATCAAGTCGTCGTCCACGTTGGGAAACGGCCGCACGTAGATCTCATACTGCCCCGACTCATCCGAGTCGTACGCCATCCAGCGTCCATTGGGCGACAATTCAGCATTCCGCTCATTGAACGGCTCGTTTAACAGCAAGGTCGCCTGAGAACCTTCGTCAAGCGAAATCATGGCGATGTTCTGCAGAGTCTCCGGATCCCCCTGATCCTTGAAGACCAACGCCCTGCCATCCGGCGTGAAGAAGTACGGATCCGGTTCTCCCCGCGGTGTCTCAGGAAGCTGCTCCACAGGGCCGGTGTTGTTAGCCGCTTTCCAGTCGATTCCTCCGACATTGTTGTCGTACGCGATGCGGGAGCTATCTGGGGTCCACACCGGAACATCGCCGCCCGCGTCTCGCACTGTCAGGCGAGTACGGGTCTGCCTCGCGAAATCCCAGACCCACAGACCCCTGTCCACATCACGATCATCGAGCACGGCACGTGTGCCGTCTGGCGAAATCCGAGCACTGTTGTAGTCACTCGGCTCAACAGGAAGTACTTCCTGGCGCCCTTGGCGGTCCACCCACGCGAGCGTGCGTGTTGGTCTCCCGCTACCAAAAAGATAGACGAGCGTTCCGTCACGCGACACCCCGTAATTCGCCGAACCCGGTCTGTCAGCCAGGGAAGTGGCTCGTTGAAGGCCCAGTGCGACCGGCAGCGCCCCACCGATAACCGTCAGGGCCTCGACGTCAAAGGCTACGGCGAGCAATGCGTCCCCCAGCGCATAGGTCAGGTGGCTCGTTGGCAGGTAGCGCGCATCGCTTCCCCCTTCGATCACCACCGTTCGTATGCCGGATGAGAGTGACTGCACGACGATCTGCGCCTCATCCCACCGCGTGTTTCCGGCAACCCTCGTCACGCTGAACAGGACAAGATCCCCGCCAGGGAGGAGCTGAGGACCGTACAGTGTTTCTTGGTCCTCTGCGGCAATGGCGAGCTCCGGCCGGCCGCCGCCGGCCGAGACCCGCCAGATGCCGTCGGGTTGGCCAAACAGTATGGTGCCCTCGGACTCCCAGCTCGCTCCGAAGAGACGCGAAGGAACGTCCGCAATGACCACTGGCACACCGCCTGTAACGGCGATTCGCTTCAGCTGTTGGTCGACTTCCGACCAAAATGCGATCGACCGTCCGTCAGGCGAGAAGAACGGATTCGCTAAGTCCTCTTCAGACCCGGGAATCACGCGCGCCTCCAGTGCATTTTGTGCGCGCAACAGCAGCCCATCGGTTGTGTTGTACACGAACGCGCTTCCATCCGGAGCGAGCGCCACAACATCCCATCCGAGTTGCCTCAACTGCGGCAGGGCAGGGACATCGTAGTCGAACCGACTGACCGCTCGCGATGTGGCCCTCGGCGCGAGGCTCCACCACGCAAGACCCGTGACGAGGACACCGGCCAGAAGGGCGACAACGACAGGCAGCGCCCGCCGCCACGGAGGTTGAACGACTCCCATGTGCCCTGCCGCCGGAGAGCCCGGTGGCTCGAACGCGCCTTCCAGTGCTAGTACCTCGCCGCAGTGGATCTGACCGGTTCACGCGGCGGCTTTGGCCCGACCAGCGGGTTGCGGATACACACGGCCGAGCTTTTCGCGAGCACGGTCGACTGTAAACATCCAGTGGATGCGCGCCTTCTCGTCATTGCGCCGTTGCTCCCATGCCGCGATCTCCTTGATGAGGATCGCCTTGGCAGGGATCCGACGATCGAGGCACTGCTTGACCATCACGCCGATTTCGATCTCGACCATGTTGAGCCAGCTGGCGTGTTTCGGCGTGAAGTGAAACTCGAGCCGACGGAGAATCCGTCGTGCCTCGGCGGGATCGAAGGCGTGGTAGAGCGCTGCCGCTGAATGTGCCGAAAGATTGTCGAGCACCACACGGATCCGTTCGGCCTCCGGGTAGTGCTCATCGACGAGATCGCGCATGCACTCTGCGAAGTCGACGCACGTGCGTTGGTCGGTGACCTTGGCATGTCGCCAGGGGCGATTCACGTCTACGAACATGAAGACATTCGCCGTGCCGTTGCGCACGTACTCGTAGTCGACTCGTCTGGGCTTCCCGGGCTTGGCCCGAATCGGGACACGCGCTTCGCCGATCAGTTGCCGGGGTGTTTCATCGAAGCCGACGACCGGTCGCCGCGGATCCGGCGGCTCGGCGTAGAGATCGAGGACGTCTTCCATTCGCGCCACGTACTCGGCGTTGACCGTCGGAATGCACCACATCTTCTCCTGCCACGGCTTCAGCGCCATCTCGGCAAGCCGGCGACCCACCGTGTCGCCCGACAGGGCCTCGTGCGAGGTGAGTCGCACCATCTCGCGGGCCAGGAGATCCAGTGTCCATCGCGCACGCCCGGAGGGTGGATGTGAGCAAGCGACCGCGACCAGGAGGGCTTCATCGCTGGCGCCGAGCTTGCGCGGCGCGCCGGGACGGGGCACTTCGCGGAGCGCTCGGTCCAGTCCTTCCTCGACGAAGCGTTGCTTGGTCCGGTACACGGTCGACGTGCCGACACCAACGTTGAGCGCGATCATCTCGTCGGTGGATGTGGCGTCCGCGGCGAGGAGAATCTGCGCCCGCTTGATCTTGCGAACCGCCCCCTGGCCGCCGCTCACAAGCGCCTGAAGCTGTTGCTGTTCATCGTAGGTCAGCGTGATGCGATAGCGTATGTGCATGGACATCTTGGATCACCTTCCCGATCCCGTGTCCAGCCGTTCATCACCGAGATTCACCCAGAAGCAGGGCCAGTACCTAGCCTTCCTCTACACGTACACGCTCCTTCACCGAACGCCACCGGCCGAAGCGGACTTTCAACGGTTCTTTCAGGTCACGCCCCCGGCCGTCCACCACATGATCGTCGAGCTTGAGCGGCGCGGTCTGATCAGTCGGGTTCCACGCCAACCCCGGACGATCAAGCTGTTGTTGTCGGCAGAGGAACTACCCTCGTTGCAACCGATCAAAACCACTGCGGCAAGGTACTAGTGGGCTGGAGACGATGCACCGGGCATCTGACGGTCGATGGTGATGACCCTCACGTTCGGTTCGAGGGCGACGAACACATCAACGGTCTCCGGATGGCATGTGAACAACAGCATCTGGTGCTCGGGCGTCGCGTCGAGCAGCACTTGCGCCGAAAGCCGTGCCCGCTTTGGGTCGAAGTTCACGAGTACGTCGTCCATCACGAGAGGCAACGGCACGGCCAGTCGGCCGAACTCTGCGGCAAGCGCGAGACGGAGGCACAGATAGAGTTGCTCCGCTGTGCCCCGGCTCAGTAACGCGGCGTCGAGCCGGCTCCCGTCGGCGCCGAGGACATCGATGCCATTCTCGCGCGTCACGAGCTGCGTGTAACGACCTTCAGCGATGCGCGAGAAGCTCGCCCCGGTGCGGGTGAGCACCGCCGGCTGTCGTTCGAGCTCGTAGCGGCGGAGCGTGTCCTGCATGAGGGCCTGCGCGATCGCCAGACGCCGCCACTCCACAAGCGCCTCACGAATCTCACCGATGACGCCTTCTCGATCGGTGGCGAGCGTCACGACATCCGACTCGCGCTCGAGTGCGGACAAGGCCTCCAGCGCCGTCTGGTGTCGACGGAGGGCGTCCTCGTGCGCTGGCTGCGAGCGTGCCAGCACGCCCTTGCACTCCTGCTTGCGGGCCTCCCAGCCCTGAAGGTCGCCACTGGCGAGTTCGGCGCGAATCGCGTCGGCCTGCGTGCCGACGCCGAGACGCCCGCGTAACCGGTGCTCGGCATCGCGAATCGTCTTCTCGAGTGTCGCGCGTTGTCGAGACGTTTCCATTCGCACCCGGCAGTCGCGCTCGTCGACCGCCTCTGCCTCGGCGAAAAGTGACGCCACCACGTCGTTCGCGGCGCGAACGGTGCGCTCGCTTCTCGCAAGCGCGGTGCTGGCCTGCTCACGTTCACGACCAAACCGGGCCTGTTCAACTCGAAGCGTCGCGTCAGCTTCGATCCGATCGCGGAGGCTCTCGAGCGTGTCCTCGGCGAGCTGGGTGTCGGAGCCAGGAGCCGCGCCCACCCGCTTGGCCAGGTCATGAACAACCTGCGAGAACACGTGGAGCTCGTCCGCAATTCTGGCCATGTCCGCATCCATGCTGTCGAGCTGCGCGACGCGCTCTCGTAGCCGCTCCACAGACGCAAAGAACTGTTGTGCCGTGTCTGGACGCAGCGACTCGGGGCATCCGTTCGCGACCTTCCACGCCGACCAGCCCGCGCGCGTCTCGTCGCGGGCGCGCTGGGCGTGGTCCACCACGGCTGACGCGTTGGAGGCCACGCCTCTCGCCGTTTCTGCACGGAGTCGCAGCTGTTCGACCTCGGTCGCCTCGCGGTCGCGCTCCTGTCTCGCCCGGATTTGGTTGTCGAGCTGCTGCGCCTTCACCTCGAGTTCGTCTGGTTCGGGGATCGCCGCGAACTCGAGCGACACGGCAAGAGCCAGCGCGGACTCCTCGGCGACACCCACCCGAGCGGCTTGGTCCAGCTCGACGAGTTTCTCCAACTCGGCGAACTCTGCGCTGAGGCGATTCGCCACGTTGCGCGCGTCCGTAGCCTCCTGTGTGAGTGCCTGGACAGCTGACTCTTCGCGATCGCGCTCACGCCGCTGCTCGACGAGATCCCTGATTTCGGTCGCCTTCTCCTCAAGCGCGGCGATGGTCGGTAACTCGGCGAACGCCAACACCGTTGCAGTGGTGAGATTGGTGGCCTCGAGATGTTGCACGCGTGAGGAGACGATGTTATCGGCTTCCGCTCTCAGGGCGGTGGCATTGGTCCTCAGCCGTTGGGCGACCTGGTGCGCGCGCTTCGCGTCTTCGCGGAGCCGCTCGACGGCCTCGACATCGCGGTCCCGATGCTGTCTGGCGCGCAATTGCCCGGCGATGTCATCTGCCTTGGCGTCGACGGCCACCAGGTCCGGCAGCACACTGAAGTCGAGTCGCGCGGCCAGCGGAAGTACAGCGGCTGTGAGGGCCTCGATCTGGGCAGCCAGCTCCTGAGCGCGTCGTTCTGCATCCGCAATTCCAACCGCCCTGTCGTCCCGGGCTGCTTGTACATCGACGGACAAGCGCTTCGCCAGAATCGCGGCGAGGACGGCGATGACGCCTGCGAGTCCGGCCGCCACAGCCTGGGACGTAGCCGTCAGTCCTGCGGCCAGGAGACACAAGATGGCCGCGGTTGTGAGTAGCAGCCGCCTGGAGGTCGCCGTGTCCATCGGCGTGCTAGGCCGTTCGGGGGCGCTCAGGCGCTCCGCAACTCGGCCCTCGGCGCCCCGGAGATCGCTGCGCAGCAGGACGAGATCGACGAGCCGCGGTCGAAGGTCGCGGAGGGTGCGCTCGCTGGCCGCAATGCTGCCTGCGGCTGGAACAGCGGGAGCGTCCGCCACTGCCTTCGCACGCAGCGCCACTTCAACCTCGGTCATGGCGGCGGTGCTCTCAGCTTCCTTGGCCCGCTGCATGGCGTCCTGCGCTCGCTGGGTCGCGGCGCGAAGGTCGGCCCGTGCTGTGGTCAACTCCGCCAAGCCTGCTCGGAGTTCGCGGATGGCGCGCTCCAGGCGCGCAAGGTCGTCCTGGGTCGGTAACGGTGGAGCCTTCTCCAGGCCCTCAGCGCGCCGCGCTCGTTCGGCGTCCTTCGCGTCCGCCGTACCGAGGGCGTCGGTTGCCACGCGCCCGGCCTCGGTCAGCCGCTGGGTCGCGGCGCGAAGATCGGCGCGCAGCTCAACGAGCTGTGCCAGGCTCGTTCGCAGCCGATGGACGGTGCCGGCGCGCGCGGCGAGGGCCTGTGCATCCGGTAGGGACGGAGCAGCCTCCAAGGCTTGGGTGCGGCGCAACGCCTCGGCGGCGAGTTCCTGCGCCGACAAGGCGCGCCGGGCCGCTTCCGCCTCGGCGTCACGCGCCGTCTGCTCGGCCATGCGCAGCCGCTCCCCCCAGTCGGCGATGTCCTGCGCCGCTGGGATGGATGCGTTGAATGCGCGAACAGACGTTGGCGTCCACCCCGCCCCGAGGCGCGGGGCCTCCTCAGCGACACGCTGGCTCAAGCTGACATGCTGGCCCCGAAGCTCACCGAGACGCTCCCGTTGTGCGCGCACAGACGAAACCGTTGCGGTGAGACGTTTGACGTCCGTCGAGACGGCGGCAAGACGGTCGTCAGGAACAAGTGCGTCCAGCTGCTGCTGCAGGCTGTTGACGGTCTGCGTTCGCTCTTCGTGCCGTTCGCGCTGCAGCTGAGCCGCCGCGAGCGCGGCATCGAGACGGGTCCCGAGATCGTGTGCGACATCCGGCGTGTTCGCCAGCGCGAGGAGTTCCTGCTCCGCGTGCGCGTGTTCGTCCCAGTCGGGCCACGCCGCTAGAAGCGCGTCGAGGTGCGCCATCTCGCGACGCGCGGTCGTAAGGCCCCGACCGATGCGGTGCTGTTCCTCATCGCGGTCGTCCGCGTTGCGTCGAAGATCCGGGTACCGGGTCGCTCGGCTCTTGGCCTGCTGCAACTTCTCGTCGAGGTCGTCCACGCGCTCGCGCAGGTCGTTGATGAGGCATGCGCCGCGCTTCTTGCCGATCTCCGCTCGCTCCGCAGCCAGCGCCGTGATGGCGGCTCGAGCCGATCGGCCTGCCCCAACGACTCCCGCCGCGAAGATGCGTTCCCGCACCCCCTCGACCTTGAGCGACTTCAACTCCTGCAGTTCGGCAAGGCTGAACGCGAACACGTTCCGGTAGAGACCCGCATCCACACCGCCCAGTAGGCGCCGGAGGTCCCCGTCGCTTCCGAGCGCTCCATTGGGCTGCGTGATCGACAGGTGCGCCGGCGAGGCGAACCGCTCCACAGTCCACGTCGCTCCATCCGACTCGACAAACACCCTGCCCCCATGGCGACCGCCACGAAGCGGCGGGTACTGACGTTCTTTCTGGCGCCGATCCGGATAGCCAAACAACACGCCCCGGATGAAAGCCAGGAGCGAGGTCTTGCCCGCCTCGTTCGGTCCATAGATGATCGTCAGCCCGTCAGCGAGGTCCTCGACCCGGAAGTCGTGCAGCACCCCGAAACCTTCGACGTGCCAGCCGCGGAGCCTCATGACTCGGTCGCCGTCATCCGGTCGAGTGCGATCGCGAGCGCACGCCGGATCTCGTCATCTGGCGGAGCGGCATCGACCGCAGTGCCCAAGAGCCGCTGGAGGTCGCCGCTCGGCAGGCCGTCCACATACGACGCGATCAGATCGGCGCGTCCCGCTGACGTCGCAAGTAACGAGTCAACTGTTGCAATGAGATCGGCGGCAAAATCGCCCCGTCCTCGCAGGTCCGCGATGTCCAGCTCGGGGCTCGTGCGGTCGTCGATCGCATCCAGCCACACCGCCAGAGTGGCGGACGCAAGCGCAGTCCGGACTGGCACGAGGACCTGATCGCGGACGTGGCTACGGCGCAGATCCAGGTGGACCGCTCCGCGGCCTGTCAGCGACACGCGCAACACGGCTGTGCGGCCACCGTGCGTCGCGGCCCGTTCGCGAGCCGCCCCGACAAGGGCATCGATAAGACCGGCCACGTCGACGAGCGCGGCGATGTCCAGGTCGAACGCATCGAAGCGCACGACATCAAGCGGAAGGAAATCGACGCTGGCCACTCGCCCATCGTCAACGTCCACGAGCAGGGCGCCCTTGGCCCCGAGCTCGGATGGCTTCGGGCTGAGACCCTGCGGATTTCCCGGGTATGCGATCCACGGGCCGCCCTCGTGCAGGAACTGGCGCAGGTGCACATGGCCGAGCGCCCAATAGTCCAGTCCGGCGCTCATGAGGTCATCCACGGAGCAGGGGCTGTAGGGCGCATAGTCGGCGTGCGCACCTGCATTGCAGTGGAGCACGCCGACCTGGAAGCATTCCGCTTGGTCCCTCCGAAAGCCAAGCGCGAGATTGTCCTTGGTCTCGCGCCGCGCGTAGCTGATCCCGTGAATCAGCGCCAGCGTCTGGCCATCACGCTCTACCGGAACGGTCGCGACCGACTCTGGGCCAAACACCGTGACGCCGTCGGGCCACTTCCGTACCGCCGACCACCCGTCCTCGACAGGGTCGTGATTCCCGTGCACCACGAAGCTCGGTATGCCCGCTTGCGCGAGCCGGTCGAGTCCATTCCGGAAGGCCAGTTGCGCCCGGACGCCTCGTTCCGGGCCGTCATAGATGTCACCGGCAATCACGACGAACGCGACGGAGTGTTCCAGCGCCGCCTTGACCAGGTTGTCGAACGCCCGTGTCGTTGCATCTCGGAGGGTGGCGACGAGGCTGGCATCGACACGACGCATCCCCGTGAACGGCGTGTCCAGGTGGAGATCGGCGGCGTGGAGGAACCGGAAGCGCATCGCATATCCTCACGGGTCGAACGACTGTGTTTGCCCGGCGACCCAGGACGCTCCTGGCTGGACCGGAGGTCTTTCTGCCGGAGCCTGTTGAGGCTGGCCAAGAGAAGAACGACCTGATCGAACATCTCAACGCGGCGTACGACTGGCCCTTCCGCCTCGTCGGGCTGTACTCGCTAGATAACACACTTCCCGATTTCAAGCCGGATCGGGATACCGGCTTACGCATCTACCGGGCGAACATCGCGCTGATGGATCAGGCACACTTTCATCGCGGCGAACATGGTGCGCGGCGTTGTTGCACGAATCGTGACTGGCCCGCACGATGCCCACCGACAGGATCCTCACCTGCCGAGACGATATGACACGGGTCGGCCGAGGGCGGTCATCCGATTCAGGATCTCACAGCCGAGGACGACCTCACTCCCCTGCCTGGCTGGACTCCGGGCGCGAAGGCCATCGCCGATGATGGACTGGTAGCGGAAGAACGTGTTCTCCACCCGGCCCTGACGATGGTACCCTGACACCTTCTTCCAGCGGCACCGGCCGAGCGTCTTTACCAACGGGATCGTTCGATCCCGCGCGGGCGACCGCGGGTCGTGGCCAGAGACGTTCGCCGTCCTGGCCGGTGGGACGACGACCGTCGCACTCCGCGCCCTTGCAGTCTCGTAGATGGCGACCGTGTCAGAGGCGGCGTCAGCGGTGACGCGCACGAGAGGGCCCTTGACCGCGGTGAGCAGATCGATGGCAATGGTCGCATCATCGCCCGTCTCCTCAGTCAACGTGTGGACACGGATCACGCCTGATTGATCGACGCCAAGGTGGAGCTTCCGCCGGCCGGGACCGGTCGCAGACAGCGCCGCAGATGCTGACTGCGCCGGGAGAGCGTCGTATAGTCGGGGACGGAGAGGTCGAGGCGCATTATCCCGAACAGGGCGTGCAGGAATCCTTCGGCTTGGCGCAGCGGGAGATGGTAGAGGAGCCGCAGGGTCAGGGCGGTCTCGATGGCGAGATCCGAGTAGCGCCGCTGCCCGCCCCGCCGGCCACTCCGGCCGGGCGTCCAGGCAGCGATCGCTTCCGAGGACAACCACACCGTCACATCGCCGCGTCGAACGAGGGCCTGATTGTAGGCCGCCCAGTTCGCCACGCGATACTTCGTCTTATACGTGGGATGAACCTTCGACTTCATCCCCGTAGTGTGGCTCCTGCGGAGGGTCCCGAGAAGTGCGGGCCACGCCGCCCCACCCGCAGCGGGTATTCATGCAACAACGCCCCTCCGCGTCGACGGGATCGTTCAGGCCCCAGCCGATGTGGGAGCCGGCCAGCCCGGGGAGCTGGACGTTCAGGCTGTCCTGCATCCCGGCCCGGGGCAGCAGCTCGTTGTAGGTCCGGGAGGTCTTCAACTCCTCGGCCGTGTACAGGTCGGTGATGTGCACCAGGCGCCGGGCCGGCAGGTGCCGGAAGCGCGGCACCCGTTCGTCGATGGGATGGTAGGTGGTGAGGTACTCGCGCTCCAGGTCGTCGCGGCGCTGCCCCCGGGCGTAGAGCCCGACGAAGAGCGCCCGGACGTCGTTCGGCGGGCCTTCAGCGACCATGAGGCCATTGCCGGTCAGGCCGCAGGCCTCGTCGATCAGGGCCGAGGTGGCCGGCCAGCGGGTCTCGTCGAGCGTGGCGGCGTGCACCGCGGCCAGGACTCGATCGAACGCGTCGTGTTCGCTCATGACCGGGCGTGCCCCCCTCAATATGGAAGGGTACGCAAACGACCGCATTCTGTCCCCCTCCATATAGAGGGGCATTGGCGGACTGGCGGGAAACCCGAAGGGGATGACAGGTCCCGGGTGGCCGCGGCCTGCAGCGCGTCGCACGGCACGGCCAGCGACTGGGAGCCGGCGGCTGTCGAGACGCGGGCGGAGCCGATCAGCCTGTGTCGGAAACGGTCGTTTGCGACACACGGGCGAGGGCGCAGGGGGCTCCCTCACCTAGGAGAACAGTTGATCTGGCCGGCGGCGTCATCCGGCTCTCGCCCGCGCGAGAAGACGTTCCTCATGGCCGAGGCCCTGGCGCGCCGGCGAGCACGCCGCGACCTCGACTGCCCGCCACGGCGCACATTCGTTATAATTGCTGCGCATTGCCAAGAGAGGAATCCCCGATGAACGATATGCGTCGAGTCCACGCTGAGCAATTGGTGTCGTCGCTGGAGCTGTCGCTGCCCCCAGTGGCCATCGCGTTCTGCGACGTCGTGCCCGACGACGTTCCGATGTTTGAGGGGGTCGTTCCCGCCGGATGCGCGTTCTGGTCGCAGGCCACGTCGCGCACCTTCGCGACAGCCGCCCGTGACCACGCCCTGTGCGCGATTGGCATCCACACGCATAATCTCTCGGGCGCGGCGGCCTCGCAGCCGGAGGAGTTGCACGCCTCGCTCAAGGCCATGATGGGACTCGATTACGTACGCGAGGAAGAAATCCCCGCCATCCCGGTCATGCCGCGCCCGCGGGCCCATGCGCTCTACGGGCCGCTCGCGGACTTCCCGATCCAGCCCGAGGTCGTCCTAGTGTTCGCCCACGCGCAACACGGGCTCATCCTGAGTGAGGCCGTCGCGCGGGTTGATGGCGGCGCCCCGCCGGCGATGGGGCGACCGGCGTGTGCCATCGTCCCGCAGGTACTCAATCAGCAGCGCGCGGCCATGAGCCTGGGGTGCTGCGGCGCGCGCGCCTACCTCGATGCCTTGACGGACGACGTGGCGCTCTGGGCCCTGCCGGCGCATCGTCTCGACCAGTACTGTGGGCAGATTGTCGCATTCGCTAACGCGAACAGGACGCTCACGGCGTTTCATCAGCGTCGGCGGCAGGATGTCGAGTCGGGCCAGCGACCGACAGTTCAACAGTCGCTCGAGCGGCTGTCGTGAACCGTACCGGGTTTCTCTGAGACCTCATTGCTTGGGAGCAACTGTCTCTGGTGTCAAGCCAGTTCTGGGGTGGACGACACGAGACCGTGCTGCCACGCCGAGTTGGATCGCACCATCGCATTTAAGATAGTGATGAGCTTACGCATGCACGCGGTCAACGCTAAAGCGCTTTTCAAATAGGCCTTGTACTACCTGGGGCGGTCGTGGTACTTCTGCGCGCACCGATGCAGGAGGCCCGATGCGTGCCTATTCGATGGATCTGCGAGAGCGGGCGCTCCTCGACAGCGATGCCGGGATGAAGGCGGCCGAGGTGGCGGCGAAGTACCGCGTGAGCGGGTCGTGGGTGCGGCTACTGAAACAGCGGCGGCGCGACACGGGCGAGGTGGCGCCTCGCGTCCAGCGACATGGACGGCGCGGCATGCTTGAGCCGCACCTACACACCTTGGCCGCGCTGATTGCGGCGCACCCGGATCGCACGCTGGCTGAGCTGAAGGACGCCCTCGCCACGCCCGCGAGTGTGCCGACGGTCTGGCGCGCCGTGCGGGCCCTCGGCCTGACCGTTAAAAAACACGGTCCGCCCGTCCGAACACGATCGGCCTGACGTCGCGGCCGCGCGGGTCGCGTGGCACGCGGCGGCGCCGACCTGGGATGTCGCCCACCTCGTGTTTCTGGACGAAACCGGCATCACCACCAATCTGCTTCGGCGGTACGGCCGGGCACCGCGCGGCGCGCGCGTCCACGACCACGCCCCCTGCGGGCGCTGGCAGACCAGCACGTTTCTCGCCGCGTTGCGGGTCACGGGGCTGACCGCACCGGGGGTCTTCGACGGCGCGATCGATGGCGAGAGCTTCCGCGCCTACATCGAACAGATCCTGGTGCCGACCCTGCAGCCCGGCGACATCGTCATTGCCGACAATCTCGGGGCCCACAAGGTCGCCGGCATCCAACGCGCCATCCAGGCCGCCGGGGCCACCCTCTGGTACTTGCCACCCTACAGCCCGGACCTCAATCCCATCGAGCTCTGCTTCGCGAAGCTCAAGGCCCTCGTTCGCACCGCTCGCTGTCGCAGCACCGAGACGCTCTGGCCGTTCCTCGGCGAGTGCTTGGCGCACTTCAGCCCTGACGAATACCGCAACTATGTTCGGCACTGCGGGTACGCGGCCGCCACACGGTCATGAAAAGCGCTTTAGCTTCTTGGGCTTGCCGGCGGCAACCAGGCGGTAGTAGAAGCGCTGGATCAGCGGATTGTAGCGAGTAGCGACGAGGGCGTGATCCGCGTGGTTCAGGTCACGGTCCAGAGCGATCCGAACGGCGTGGGAGGACGGAGGCGCGCGTCCCGGTGTGCGGCGATCACGCGCACACGGATCCCGACGCCTTCGCGATTGCAAGAGAATCGAGACTCTCTGGAACGGCTCATGTTAGTTTGAGGCAAACCGGAAAGGGTATATCGTGAAAAAGACCGCAATCGTGGGGCTTCTCGTCGTGGCGCTCGGAGGCGTGCCGAGTCCGGCGCAAGGGCAGGGCTGGTATCTCGGGAGCGAACTGGGCGGGCACGTGGTCCCGGCCCTGGGCATCACCGGGCTGTCCAACGACCGAGCGAGTGTATGTGACGAGTTCATCAATCCGCAGTATGCAACGGTGACGCAGACGGCGGGATATGAAGCCTACAACTGCACGGGACCGGATCGCAGGGACAACTGGGTTAATCAGTTCGCCAGGGCCACGGGCTTGCAGACCAGCTGGGTGCTGGGGTATCGCTTCGGGGCCGACGCCTCTGGCCCGCGGTGGCGCCACGTGCGAACGGAGATGGAATACTTCTACCGCGCCACCGCCTACGACCAGACCGTCGCCGTGCCCGGCCTCAACGCTGGCTCGGGCAGCGTCACCGCCGACAAGCTGAATCAAGAACTGCAGACGGCGACGGACTACCTCGGCCGTGTGACTTCGCACACCCTGTTCGCGAACCTGTATTGGGACGTTCGGACCCGCAGTCGGCTCACGCCCTATGTCGGCGTGGGTGTGGGGATCGGGTCGACGGCGGTGGCCTACGGCAGTCTGTGGTCGAGGAACGCCAATCCCACGGCGATTACCACCGGCGAGGGGCTGCCCAACGTGGACGACATTCGCCAGAACCTGGCAGCCACGACAAGTAGTTTCCAGGGCATCCTGTCCGACAAGCTGGTCAGCCAGCAGGTGTTGGTCGGAGTGAACTACGCGCTCACCGAGGGTCTGTCAGTGGGTGTCAAGGGTCGCTGGGTCCACGGTGCGGCCTTCGAGAGTGACGACGCGCTCGCCTGGGATCCGCTGCGTAGTCACGTTCCCAATCTGCGCCGCGATGGGAGCGAACCCGTCTCGGGGCAGCTGCTGACCGACGCCAGCACGCTCTGGGACGTGGGCCTGAGTCTCACGTACCACTTCTAAAACGGGACGCTGGTGCATTAACCTTCCGCAGACGCGGGCGTAGCCGATCAACATGTGTCGTAAACGGCCGTTTGCGACACGCGGGCGAAAGCGCCTCCAGGCGCGCGCCGCCGTGTATCGTATCTCGTGTCGGATTCTCTGTCTCGCAGACGTCTGGCGCGTGGGCCAGTGCCGTCAAGCGCCGCAGAACCTTACTGCGATAGCAACCGTCACCACCAAACAGCCCCGATAGCCTCCGCCCGCCAGGCGCGTCAACGGCTCCGCTTGGCCCGCTGCGGCTCAGGAGGCCCATAGGGCCGAAAGGTGCCCTTCCAGGCCAGTCAGGACGGCCCGGAGCGCCCCATCAGTAACTACTTTGTTTCCGTTGGTCCCGGTGGCGGTGGCGGAACTCGAATCCCTCTTTTTTCGTAGTCAGGCTCCTCTGGTCGAGGCGGAGGTCCTGGTGAGCAGGAGGGCCTTCATGCGCGAGACAGCGTAGGCCAGACGTCAGGCGCCACGCAACGTTGCCTCAATCCTGGATGCAGTGAGAGAATTGGGAATTCGAGACGCACAGGCTCCTGCGGAGGGTCCAGAGAAGTGCGGGTCACGCCGCCCCACTCGCAGCGGGTATTCATGCAACAACGCCCTGGATCGTAATGGCGACACTGTCGAAAAACTGCGCCTCACGATGGACCGTTCGTGGCAAGCCTTTAGGCGTTCGGTACAGGACGGCACCGCCGTGTCGTGCTCTCACAGTACCTCCTTTGTGTACGAGCTCGCGGAACACGGCTGTGAACTAGTACCCCGGCGCAGTGGTTTTGATCGATTGCCTGGGCCCACGGTCAAGAGGGGGAGGCCTGAAAGTGAACCGGTCAAATTCACTGCGACGAGGTACTAGTTCGGACTGGCCTGCCGACGTCCAAAGCCGCTGCTGGTGGCCGCGGCCCTGGTTGCAGCGAATGCCGCGTTCCTTGCCATGCTATCGCGTGCACCCGGTCGGCCCGACGGCTGGCCCGCGCGGTCCTCAACTACAAGAACCGAGCGGCTTTCAGACGAACGGATTGACGATCGTCAGGCCGTCAACGCGCTGTCCGGCCTAAAGTTCCTCCGTTAGCAGCGTCACGCCCTGCGGCACCGACCCGATCACATCGTCGTCGGCGAAGTGCGCGGCGGCGAAGCCGCCGACCTCTGCTACACGGACAGGTCGATTCCCGCCAACACGTCGTCGGCGGGCACCCGTCGCAAGGTAGGGCCCCACGCCTGTCTGAACGTTTCGATACTCAAGATTTGGTCCAGGTCAGGCTTGCTCAGGAACCAGCGATCGACCGGAACGTGCTGACTCCGGTGCGCCCGAAGTGCCTCGGTCTTCACGGTCCGATACGGGGCGATGTCGATCGCGAAGTCCACCCCCGCCTCGAGACGCAGGGCCGCCGGGCGCGTCACCTCCCACGGCGCAATTGGCGAGGTCCACAGGAGCCGTTGCACCAGGTGCGGGGTGGTCGGTTCGGACGCCCAGCGCGGATCGGCGGCCGCTGCCACGGCATCCGTCGTGAACCGCGAAATCGCGACATGGTCGGCATGACCGTTTTGGCCGTTCGGATCAAATGTGATCACCACATGCGGCCGGTGGCGACGGATGAGTGCGACCAACTCGCAGCGAATCTGATCGATCGGCGCCTCTGCGAGCCGCGTGTCCTGATAGTCCAACAGGTGCACCTCTGAAATTCCGAGGATGTCGGCTGCCTCACGAAGCTCGGCCTCGCGGAGCGCGGGTAGGGCGTCGCGGTCGCACAGCGGTGGATCTCCCACTTGGCCGGCGTCGCCACGAGTGGCCGTCACGAGGGCGACCTTCGCGCCCCGCTCGACGTGGCGCCGCGCCAGACCGGCCGCGAAAAAGCTCTCGTCGTCTGGATGGGCAAGGATCAGAAGGATGCAGGCTGGAATCGGCATACGCCGAATATAGTCGATGCCGTGAGTTGTAAAGCTCGCACTCGGCGAACTGGCGACGGCAGCGTGAGCAAGGCGCGCTGCGGGACATGCGGGGACGTCGGCGCGGCCCGACCGCACGTCCGATCGACCCGCGTGTGAAGCAGGCGGGTGTCCTTGAGTCGGCGACATCATCACCGGGATCGACGGCGACGATCCGGGGGTGCCCCGGCGCGCCCGGCCCAGCGGTCTTCGGGGCCGAGCCTGTCAGTAATTTTGTGTTTGTGAGCCATGCTGACTCCCGAAAGGGGAAGGAGCGAGTATGGCGAAGGAGAAGCAAGAGACCAGGTTTAGCGCCGAGCTGCTGGATGAACTACTGGAGGGGCAAGACGCCGCGACGGTGTTGCGCTCCGACGGACTGGTAGGGGATCTGAAGAGGGCGTTGGCCGAACGGATGCTGAACGCCGAGATGGACGTGCATCTCGGTGGGGAGACCGAGCAGGACGGCGGCAACCATCGAAACGGCTCGAGCCGGAAGACGGTACTCAGCGACGACGGCGAGCTGGTGCTGTCGATTCCCCGAGACCGACACGGCCGCTTCGATCCCGCCCTGATCCGGAAGTATCAACGAAGATTTCCGGGGTTCGACGACAAGATCGTCGCGTTGTATGCCCGGGGGATGAGCACGCGCGACATCCAGGCGCATGTCGGCGAGCTCTACGGCATCGCGATTTCGCCGGACCTCGTTTCGGTGGTGACGGATTCGGTCATCGACGAAGTTCGAGCGTGGCAGGCGCGGCCGCTGGAGTCGACCTACGCGATCGTGTACTTCGATGCGCTGCGGGTCAAGATCCGTGACGAGGGCCTGGTACGCAACAAGGCCGTATACCTGGCCATCGGCGTGCGGTGTTCCGGGCACAAGGACATCCTCGGCCTGTGGATCGAGCAGACCGAAGGCGCCAAGTTCTGGCTGCGCGTGATGAACGACCTCAAGGCCCGCGGAGTGCAGGATATTCTGCTCGCCGTCGTTGATGGGCTGCAGGGATTTCCCGACGCGATCACCGCCGTGTTCCCGGACACGATCGTGCAGACCTGCATCGTGCACCTGATCCGGAATTCGATCCGCCTGGCGGCCTGGAAGGACCGCAAGCCCTTGGTTCAGGCTCTGAAGCCGGTCTACCAGGCCGACGATGCCGCGACGGCCGAACAGGCGCTGGGCGCATTCGAAGGCGGCGAGTGGGGACGGCGTTTCCCGACCGTGGTCCAGAGCTGGCAGCGCCACTGGGACCGGATCATTCCGTTCTTCGCTTTCCCCGCGGCCGTGCGGAAGATCGTGTACACGACGAACGCGATCGAGAGCCTGCACAGCGGCGTGCGCAAGAGCATCCGGAACAAAGGGCATTTCCCGAGCGACGAGGCCGCCACGAAACTCATCTGGCTGGCCTTGCGCCATCTCACGGCGAAGTGGAAGAATCCCCCGGTCGCCTGGGCGGCGGCCAGGGTACAATTCGCGATTCAGTTCGGCGATCGATTCAGGCTGGGGGACTAACTAACGGCAATAGCTCACACACAAAATTTCTGACACCCCCTCGGGGCCGGACGTCCACGCGTATTTCTCACCAGCCTTCTGCTGCGGACGCCGATCCGCGGTGGCGGTAGGCGGAAGGGGGGTAGCCGTTCCCGGCGGCTTTCGCCCGTAGCCGGTGCCTCAATCCCTGCCATGGCTCCGTTTCCAGTCGCCGCTCATCGAACCGGACATGCGAATTTCCCGCATCCGGCTCTCGGACGAGATCATGCCTTCGCCCACGGAAGACTCGCCGTTCGCGATCCAAGGTGCGTGAGCCCGTACTCGGTCCACAGTCGCTCGTCCGGGAAGCGCACACATTTCCCGGACCGCACCTTCTGCTTGCGACAGAGCCACTGGCGCAGCCGCCGGGTAGCGTGCCGGTCAATCGCCGCGTAGGCCGGGCTGACCTGGCCCAAGGTGAAGTAGTTCGCCCAGCCGGTCAGCAACCGGTTCAGGCGACCCACCACGACCTCGGGTTCCAGAAGCCCGTAACGCGGCGCCGTCAGCTCACTCACGCGACGGCAAATGCTCTGGACGCTCGCCGGGCTCGGGCGGGTGCCGATGTAGGCTTGCCCCGTGTCCCGGCGCCAGTTGCGGCCAATCCGGTAGCCGAGCAACGTCATCGGTTCCTCCGGCACCCGGCAACAGCGGGTCTTCTCGGCGTTCAGCGGCAGCTTCAGACGCTTCATCAGCCCTTCCACCGCCGCCAGCATCTCCGCTGCCGGCGCTCGGCCGAGCACCGCGATGTCGTCCGCGTAGTTGACGATGTCCGCCTTGAAGCGCCGGGCATAGCCCAGCACCTTCCAGCCCAAGATGAAGCGACGCATGTAGATGTTGCTGAACAACGGCGAAATCGGAGACCCTTGCGGGGTCCCCTTCCGCTCCCGACGCGCCCGGTTCGTCAGGCGGCGGCCACCGCGCCCGTCGTCCTCCTCCACCGCCATTTCCAGCCACGCCTTGACCCAGCCCAACAGCCGCCCGTCGCTCACGCGCCGGGCCATCGACTGCATCAACTCCGCGTGCGGTATCTGGCCGAAGTAGTCCGACAAGTCGGCGTCCACCACCTCCCGGTGGCCCGTCGTCAGCAGCCGGTGTACGCGCCTGACCGCGTCACGCACGTCTCGGCCCGGCCGATAGGCATACTGCTCCGGTTCAAGGTCCGCTTCGAAGATCGGCGATAACACCAGCATCGCCGCCGTCTGCGCTACCCGGTCTCGGAGACAAGGTATGCCTAACGGCCGAAACTTCCCGCGTTGCTTCTTCGGGATCAGGACCTGCCGGACCGCACGCGGCCGGTAGGTCCCCGACTTCAGGTCCCGCGCCAGTGCTCCCAGCCACCGGTCCACCCCCTGCGACTCGATGTCCGCGACCGTCTCGCCGTCCACCTCGGCCGACCCGCCGTTGCGGCGCACAGCCTGCCAGGAGACCGCGAGAACGTCATCGCGCCACACCTTGTCGCTCAGCGAGTAGAACCGGAAGCCCGGAGCTTCCTTCGCTTTCGCATGGAGCGCCGTCTGGAGTCGCTGAACCCTCTCTGAGGCTGTTAGGCTCTCGCCAGTCCCCACGTCCCTTCCTCCGTCCTGCGCTGCTCTCGAACCGAGGCCCCTTCCCTTCGCCGACATTACTCGGCTTCCCCGGTACTACGGGCCTCTCCGCCACCCTCTCCGGCCCGACCTGACCCTCGCGGGCTGTCGGTTGGCGCGTGCCACGCCGCCGGCAGGGCTTCCCGTGTTGCGTCCATTCCCCTCTTCCATGCGTGCCGCCGCCACTACCCCGGCGGAGCCGGCCGGTGCATGTGTCGCTCGCTACCCGGCCGCTGGCAGCCTTCCCTGTATCTCAGGCGGGTCGGCCTCCACGTTACCCGTTTCGAGGCCTGCTCGGCGTTCACTCGCGTTGCGGCCCGCATGGTCGCTGAGCCGCCTACGCGGCCCTTTGCCGTCGGAGTGCTTCGGGCGATATCGTTACCTCCATCATCCGCTCCGTCTGCTACCGGCTGGAGCGACAGTTGCCGGGCGGGATTCGCACCCGCTGGGGAGTGGCGCCTTCGCACGGCGCACTGAGAAATGCGGGCTAAGGAGCCGCACCAATGAAGCTCACCCGCGCCCAGGCGCACCGCCTCATCGAGCTCTACGGATACACCGGCGCGGGCTGAGTGCCGAGCCAGTCCTCTGGTCGCTGAGTCGCTCTCGTCGGGTATGGCGCCGTTGCCAGGTGTGCATTCGCCGTCGTCATCCCGGACTGACGATGAACGCGACCGCGAGGACGGCGCACGCCACACCGATGACTTGCCAGCCATTGAGGTGCTCGCCAAGCACGATCCGCGCGAGGATCACAGTACTCGCGGGGTACAGCGATGACAGGGTGACAGCGATGCTGAGGGGCCCGTAACGGGTGGCCAACAGGTACAGTGCGTTGGCGCCTATGTCGATGGCGCCGGCGGCGATGGCGATCCTGGTGACGGCCGGCGCCATGCGCCACGGCCGCGCGCTGACCAGCGCGATGACGCCGAACAGCGTCACCGAGGCGGCACGCGCCGCCACGAGAGGCCACATGCCTGCCTGGGCGTCTGTTTCAGCGAGGGCCAGGAAGAACAAGCCGATCGCCACGCCCGACGGGAGCGCGAGCCCGACACCAGGCGGCAGCGCCCTGGCCCGCACCGACACGGGACTCGCCGCTGCCTCCTGCTGACTGACCAGCACGATGGCCACGATCGCCAGCGCGATGCCGAGCATCGTCAGCGGCGCGAGCCGTTCGCCGAGCACGACACTGGTGACGACCGGAATCGTCACTGCGCACACGGCCGTCGTCGGAGCCACGACCGCCATCCGCCCCACGGCAAGCGCCCGATACAGGAGCGTCACTCCGACGCCACCGGCCAATCCGGCCGCGCCGCCCCAGACCAGATCGCGCGCGGCAGGTGTGGCCGCGGGCAACAACGGCAGACTGAGCACCAGCAGCGTCAGGCCACAGCCCTGCGACGTAACGACGATGGCGAGGGTGTTCGCTCGGCGCGAGGCGAGGCCGCCAAGGAAATCGGCTGCGCCGTACAGCGCCGCCGAACTGAGTGCGAGCAGGTAAGCCATGGAGACTCTGTGACCGGCGGTCGTCGTGAGACGTCAGGGTAGGCGGATGTGTCGCACACCTTAGAACCCATCTCAAAATTGAAATCGGAGCCGAATTAGGTCCTGTTAACACTATTTAGCCTTATCGTGTTACCCTTCAGGGGATGTCCCGGCCGCTGTTGAAACTCGGCGGCGACTCGGGTGACATTCTAAGCGACGTGCTGCGCCTCCCTGGAGTCTCCGAGGCCGAGACGGTGATCTCGGGCGCGGAGGGCCGCGACGAGCTGCGGCATATCCGCATGTCCCTTCAGGCGCCGGAACCCTTTGGCTGCTTCGAGCACACCCGCGGCGACCCAGCGCAGCATCATCTGGCCGCCCCGCCAGCGCTTGACGTTGCGTTTGACGTGGCGGGTCCGGCTGATGAGGCTCTCGGCGGCGTTGGTGGTGGCCAGCGAGCGCTGGAGACGGGGAGCGAGGCCGAGCGTGAGCACGGTCACGGTCTCTTCGAGCCCTTCCCGCACACTGGCCGCCGCGCACGGATGTTCCCGGTCGAGGCGGCGGGCGAGGTTCCGTAGCAACCGCATCGCGGTCTTCACGTCCTCGTGCTGATAGGCCCGCCGCAGGATGGCCTGCACCCAGGGCCGCTGGCGCGCCGGTAAATGGTCGAGGATGTTGCGGGTCTTGTGGACTTGGCAGCGCTGCACCACGGCGGCGCGGCCGAACACCGCAGTCACCGCCGCCCGCAGCGCCTTCGACCCATCGAGCATCACCAGCACACTCCGATCGGTGCGCAGGCCACGGCTCTGGAGGTTGGCCAGCAGGCTCTGACAGACGGTCGCGTTCTCCGTCGAGCCTTCCCAGAGCCCGAGGGCGTGCTTCGTGCCGTCGGCGCCGACCCCCAAGGCGACGACCAGACAGTGCTCGCCGATGTGGACACCGTCGAGGACGAGGCCGACCAGATCCAGGTTCTCGAGGGGCGTCGCCTGCCACGCGGCCAGTTGCGCGGCGGTCTTGGCGACAAACCGGCGGCTGACGGCGCTCTTACTCACGCTACGGCTGGGGACGTCGGCCGGGAGCGGCTCCAGACTCCGAGCATAGCCCCGGGTGCTGACACCGACCAACAGCTGCTCGACAGTGCGGCGCCGCAGGGGATCGGTCTGGGCCATCGTCTGGAAAGTCGGCAGCGGTACTTCCTGGCGGGCCGCGCGGACCCGGGGACGCCGGATTGCCACCTTGCGCCCGCCGAGGACGACCTCACTGACCACCGTCCCGGCCCGGGCCGCCGTACGGTCGGCCTGGTGCGCGTACCGCGGGCCACAGATCGCGGTCCGATCGTCTTCGAGCATGGCGTCCAAGACCTGTAACCCTGACCGCACCGCGAGCTCGAACAGCTCCGCCTCGGTATCGATCAGCAGCTCGACGAGGGGCAGGCGACGCGGGGGCGGAGATTCAACACCAGCGGCGGGACGGACTGTGCGAGACTTCTTCATGGCGGCTCCTTTGCTGTGAGGCGTGTCGCCTCGGGTTGCCCACCACTCGTGTATCACGAGCAGTGAGGAGCCGCCGCGTCAATTTTCAACAGTCAGTGGGACATCCCCCGACACGCACCCAGCCTTCGTTGCGATGCAGATCGTAGATGCCATACGGAATGGCCTTCCCGCCCGTGGTGGCGGTGGCCGGGATCACGAAGTCGTGGACCTGTACCCGCTGCGGCGTCTTCGCCGGGCGCCAGGTGCGGCCCGCGTTCTTGAACGCGCCGACCAGCTCCTTACTTCTTGGTGTCCACCGAAATCGTCGGCTGCTGTTGCCGTTGCGCGCGTCGCACGCGCCGGGCGATGTACCGAAACTGCGCGTCCCGATCGACATGCTGGCGGCCCTCACGAGTCTTGGCGTTGCCCTGCAGGCTGTAGCCCAGTCCGTGCAACAACTCGGCGACCACCGTGTGGCTGACGCGGTGGCCCAGACCGTCGAGCGCCACCGCCAACGTCCGTGCGCTCTGGCACGTCCACCGCAGCGGCGAGTCGGGATCGCCGGGGGCGGTCGGCTCAACCAACGCATCCAAATCGCGCAGCAGCGTCGCGTCGAGATCGATCGCGCGCTTGCGGCCGCCGCCCGCCCTTCGCGTCCGGCCGCCCGCGAGCGGCTCGTCCGCCGTCAATTCACGCAAACCGCGCTGGATGGTCGATGTCGCGATACCCGTGGCTCGGGCGACCAGCGCCGTGCCGCCATAACCGATCGCCTGGGCCTCAGTCGCCGCCCACACCCGGCGCGATCGCTCCGTGAGCACGGGCGCCAGCGCTGCATGCTTTGCCCGCAGGGTGGCCACCTCCACGGGCGCAGCGTACTACTCGCCGATCAACAGTACAAGCAGTTATTTCCTTACAGGCTCTTACTACCTTTGGCGGAGCAAGTTCGACGGGATGAGCGTCTCGGACGCGAAGCGCCTGAAAGAGCTGGAAACCGAAAACGGCCGGCTCAAGACGCGCTGGGCGGAATCGCAGCTTGAGATCGAGGTGACCCGCGAGGTGCTGCGAAAAAAATGGTGACCGCACCGGTTCGACGGGAGATGGTGCGGGAGATGGTCGTGCGGGGCCTCAGCGAGCGCCGGGCCCTGATCGTGGGGCGGATGAGCGCGTCAGCCTTCCGGTACGTGCCAAGGCCCGATGGCAATGCGGTCATCCGGGATCGAATCGGTGACCTGGCGCAGCGACATCGACGCTATGGGGCCGGGCTGATCTATCTGAAGCTGCGGCAGGCCGGCCACGTCATCAATCACAAACGGGTCGACCGCCTATACACGGAGGCCCGGCTCCAGTTGAAGCGCCGTCGACGCAAGAAGGTCCCGATCACCGACCGCCAGCCACTGGTGCGCCCCGAGCGTCGCAACCAGGTCTGGTCCGCGGACTTCGTCTTCGATCGCACGGCGGATGGGCGGGTCATGAAGTGCCTGACCATCGTCGACGACGCCACCCATGAGGCCGTGGCGATCGTCCCGGCGCGGGCCCTCGGGGGACTGCCGGTCACCCGCATCCTGGACCGCCTGGCGATCACCCGCGGACTTCCGCAGATCCTCCGCACCGCGTGCTATGAACAAGTTGTCAAGGCTCTCGGCGCCGTTGGGCCGTCCAATCGAGGGACAGATACGGGCTCAGGCTCGGTGGAGCCGGCCCATCGTGCGTCATCCGGACTCATACCCGAGGAGCGGAGGGTGCCAGGCGGAAGTACGTCGAGCTGTCTTCGACGCGAAGAGCTCAGGACAACGGTGGGCATGGCCTCCTCTCCGGTTGGAGCCGGAGCCTCAGGTTTCTACGCGGCGATCGACTCGTCCCTCCACACGTGGTCAGCATCGAACGCCGTGCGGTTCTTGACGACGGCGAACGCGTAGTGCAGCAGTTTGGTCATGCAGGCCCCGATCGCCTGCATCGGAGGCAAGGGACGCGTGACTCGCTGCGTGAGGCGCTCGTAGTGGGCTTTGAGGCGCGGGTTATGGCGGAGGGACGACAGCGTGGCCATGTAGACCACGGCGCGCAGCTGGGCCCGCCCGCGCTTGGTGATCGGCGTCCGTCCAGCGTGCTGGCCGCTTTCCCGTCTCGAGGGCTGCAGGCCGGCCAGCTTCACCAACTGCCGGCCATGCTGGTATCTGTCGAACGGGCCAATCTCGGCGATCAGCCCGGCGATGGTGATCCACCCGATCCCCGGCAGCGTGGCGAGATACGTGGCTTCGTCGAACGCTTCGAGGAAGGTCTGGAGCTCGCCGGCGACCTGCGCGAGCTGCGACGTCCCCCCCGAATTGAGTAGCACCCGGGTTTAGAGTCCGAGCTCACGAGAAGGGAGATCGGACGTGAAGCAACGATTCAGCGAGGCGCAGATCATCGGGTTCCTGCGGGAGTCCGAAGCGGGCCTGCCGGTGAAGGACCTGTGCCGCCGGCACGGGTTCTCGGAGGCCAGTTACTACCTCTGGCGGAATAAGTTCGGCGGGATGACCGTCTCGGACGCGAAACGCCTGAAGGAGCTGATTGCCGAGAATACTCGGCTGAAGAAGCTGCTGGCCGAGTCCGTGCTGGACAACGAGGTGACGCGCGATGCGTTGCGAAAAAAGTGGTGACCGCCCCAGCCCGACGGGTGCTGGTGCGGGATATGACCGCGCAGGGGGTGAGCGAGCGGCGCGCGCTCGCGCTGGTGCACATGAGTGCCTCGTCGCTGCGATACACCCCGGCGCCGGATACTAACGCGGCGTTGCGAGCCCGCATCGTGACCTTAGCGCACCGGCACCGTCGCTACGGTGCCGGGATGATCTACCTCAAGCTGCGGCAGGCGGGAACACGGGTCAACCACAAGCGGGTGGAGCGCCTGTATACCGAGGCTAGGCTGCAGGTACGTCGGCGGCGACGCAAGAAGATCCCGGTGGCGGACCGCCAGCCCCTGGTACGCCCCCAGGCGCCGAACGAGGTCTGGTCTGCCGACTTCGTCTTCGACCGCACGGCCGAGGGACGGGTGGTGAAGTGCCTGACCGTCGTCGATGACGCGACCACCGAAGCGGTGGCCATCGTGCCGGCCCGCGCGTTCGGTGGGCTGCCGGTCACCCGCGTGCTCGATCAACTCGCGCTCAAGCGCGGCCTGCCGCGTATCTTGCGCACCGACAACGGGAAGGAGTTCTGCGGGCGCGCCATGCTGACATGGGCCCATACGCACGGCGTCACGTTGCGCCTGATCGAGCCGGGCAAGCCGAATCAGAACGCCTATATCGAATCGTTCAACGGCCGGTTCCGCGACGAGTGCCTCAACGAGCACTGGTTCACGAGTCTGGTCCATACCCAGGTCCTCGTCGAGGCCTGGCGACGCGAGTACAACGAGGAGCGGCCGAAGAAGGGACTGGGCGGGCTCACGCCCGCCCAGTACGCCAAGCGGCTGGTCGCGGAACGCAGTACAGTCACCGCCGGACTCTAAACCGAAGTGCTACTGAAGACGGGGGGACGTCGGCTGGTCCCCGACGAAGTCGATGCGCTCCACCAGCCGGGTCACTTCCCGCATGGCGGCCTGATGCCCATGGGGCGCCGCCACCGTCCCCCCAGCCTTTTCCCAGACTTGCTCAATCTTGAAGCGCCACATCCGCCGTCCGCGCCGGTGCGCCTGCACGACTCGTATAAAATCGGGCTTCGTCAGGTCGGCAATTCGTTGAGGAGGCAAGCCCGCCCTCAACACCGCGAGGCATCCCGGAGCCGTGACCGTGTGCCACTCGCCGACCAGTTCCGGGAAGACGCCGTAGAGCTGATGCACCAGCAGGGTCTTGAGTCGTGCGCGCTCGCGGCGAAGGCGATGGTATTCCCCCCAGGCCCGCCGTAGCTGCATGTAGTTGGCGGGGAGGAGCTGGCACTGGGTGACGACTCCCGTGCGAAGCAGCTGCGCGATCTGCTCCGCGTCCGTGAGATCTCGCTTGTCTCGACCCATCTGCCGGGCCTCGCGCACCCGGAACGTCGCCAGCGGATTGACCACGTAATACCGAAGCGCGCGCTGCGCCAGGAAGGCGCCGACCGCCTCCCACACGTGCCCGGTGGCCTCGAACGCGAAGTGTACCCGACCTTCTCGGCGGACTCGACGGGACGTGCAGCGCTCCACGAGTTCGCGCAGCCCCGCTCGGGAGTGGGGAACTTTGAAGCTCGTGAGACGGCAGCCCTGCGCATCGAGGACGACGACCTGGTGCTGGCGGGTCGCCAGATCGATACCCACGAAGATATCGTCTGAGGTGTGGTGCCTCTCATCCTGTTTCATGTGTGCCTCCATGCTTTGTGGTGATTGCACGGAGACTATGCGGAGAGGGGGTGAGGGCACCCTTTCTGTCATCTCTCACATATCCTGGACAACGGACCGGAGTTCTGCGGTCGCGCGATGCTCACATGGGCGCACACGCAGGGGCTGACCCTACGTCTCATTGAACCCGGCAAGCCGAGGTGGGCCTGATCCGATTCGGTGGACGGTTTAGCTACGCTGTTTGAGTCTCCGTTGTTCTTTCGTTCGTTCACAACAACGATGATGAGTGGGGGCGCTGTGGGAATCTCGCGTTCTGTGCGAGATTTCCAAATCCCTGTGGGCGCGTTCTGTGCGTCCGCAGGGATGGCAGCGTCCATGCCCTACGCCGCCTGCCGTTCGAAGGCGGCCGGACTGATCTGGCCGAGCGTCGAGTGGCGACGTCGCTGGTGATAGAACACGTCGATGTGATCGAACAACTCCATCTTCGCGTCGCCGTGACTGTCGACGTGTTCGCCGCGCTCGCTCTTGACGGTCGAGAAGAAGCTCTCCATGACGGCATTGTCCCAGCAGTTGCCACGTCGGCTCATGCTGCAGACGATGCCACGCGCCTCGAGGAGGTCCTGAGAATCCTCGCTGGCGTACGTACAACCCTGATCGGAATGATGGAGGAGGCCGATGTCCGGGCACCGGCGCTTGAGCGCCATCTCCAAGGCCTTGATGGTCACGTGCCGGTCGTTCACCGCGCTGACGGCCCACCCCACGATGAACCGCGAGCACAGATCCAAGACCGCCGCGAGGTACAGGTTACCGCTGCTGCCGATGACGAACTCGGTCGTGTCGCCGACCCACCGCTGATTCGGGGCGTCCGCCTCGAACTGGCGGTCGAGCAGATTCGCCGCGACCGGCTGGTCGTGATCGCTCATGGTGGTTACGTTGTCACGCTTCCGGGCCCGTGCGACCAGGCCTTCTTCCTGCATCAGCCGGACGACCCGTTTGCGACTCACCTGCTCGTCCTGCTCGATCAGGTCTTCGTGAATGCGCGGGCTGCCATAGCGCTGTTTGCTCGCGTCAACGGACGCTTGGACGAGGACCTTCACCCGCCGGTCGTCTCGTGATCGTGCCGATTCCGGGCGTCGTTGCCACGCGTAGAACCCGCTGCGTGTGACCGCGAGACACCGGCACAGAATGATGACGGTGTGCCTGGCCTTCTCCACGGCAATGAACCGAAATCTTCCCGGCGCTGCTTCGCGAAGAAGGCCGTCGCTTTTTTTAAGATGTCGCGCTCCTCGGCGAGGATGCGATTCTCCTTGCGCAGCCGAGCCAGCTCCTCCCGCTCGGCGGTCGTCAGACCGGTACGGCCCCCGCTGCGGTCGGCGCGCGCCCGCTCGACCCATTGCCGCAAGGCCGATTCGGTAAGATCCAACTCGCGGGCGACGGCGCCGACCGTCTTCCCCTCTTCCAACACCAGCCGGACCGCCCCAGCCCGGAACTCGTCACTGAATTGCCGGCGTGACCGCCGACGTGTGGTTGCTGCCATTCGGGACATCGTCTCCACCTTTCGGAACGTGTCCACGAGATCGGATCAAGCCCATAAGACGAAGTACCGCGTTGCGAACTGGGCGGCCTACAATCAGGCCCTCGTTCGACGCGGCGATGTGACGGTGTGGGTGTCCTCGGAAGCGATCGCTTCCTGGACGCCCCGCCGGAGCGGCCGGCGGGGTGGGCAGCGGCGCTACTCGGATCTTGCCATCGAGACCGCCCTGACCCTGCGGCTCCTCTACCATCTCCCGCTGCGCCAGGCCGAAGGATTCCTGCACGCCCTGTTCGGGATGATGCGCCTCGACCTCTCCGCCCCCGACTATACGACGCTCTCCCGGCGCAGTCAGCATCTGAGGCGCCGTCTGCGACCGGTCCCGCCCGGCGAGGGCCTCCATCTCGTGCTCGACAGCACGGGGCTGTCCATCGTCGGAGCAGGTGAGTGGGCTGCCGCGACACACGGTGGCTGCGGCAGACGTGGCTGGCGGAAACTCCACCTTGGCGTCGATCAGTCAGGCGTGATCCTCGTCCACACGTTGACCGAGGAGACGGGTGATGATGCGACCACCGCCCTCAATCTGCTCACCGCGGTCGAAGGCCCTCTCGTGCGCGTCACCGCTGACGCCGCCTATGACACGGTCGCCGTCTACGAAACGGCGGGGGCGCGGGGTGCGACGGTGGTCATCCCACCGGCCAAGACGGCGACCGTCTCTGGGCACGGCCCGCGGTCGCCTGCGCGGGATCGGACGATCACGTTGGTGAAGACTCTCGGACGGCGCCAGTGGAAGAAGGCGTCAGGGTACCATCGTCAGAGCCGGGTGGAGAATGTGTTCTTCCGATACAAGTCCATCATCGGAGATGGCCTTCGTGCCCGGAGCCCAGCCGGGCAGAGGAGTGAGGTCGTCCTCGGCTGTGAGATCCTCAATCGGATGACCGCCCTCGGCCGACCAGTGTCATATCGCATCGGCAGGTGAGGATCCCGTCGGTGGGTATCGTGCGGGCCAGTCACGATTCGTGCAACAACGCCGATGGCCTTGGGCTCGGCAGCTTTGAGCAGCGTGGCAGGCTTCTGGTTGGTGATTTCAGCGACCGTCGTCGCCTCGGTCATGGCAACGGCATCCCTGCGGATATTGTTTAAACGATTTTGAGATAGGTTCTAACAAAAAGCGATAAAGTCCTGACGTCTTGGACAACGCCCGTGAGGAGGTAAAATCCCACCATTACTCACCACCGTGAACATCATCAGGAGACTCGAATGCATGATCACATAGCGCTTGTGTATGGGTTCAACCTTATGCGCGCAGAAACCCTCGTCAAAGACCTCTCAGCCGAACAGATGGTCGAACAGCCGAACGGTGTAATCAACCACCCGGCGTGGTCCCTTGGTCACCTCGTCGTCTGGGCCAACAACCTTGGCTCGATGCTCGGACTTGAATCGAGCCTGCCGGATGGGTGGGACAAGACATTTGCCACCGGTGAAACACCGTCGTCAGACGTTTCAGCCTATCCGTCGAAAGACGAGATCCTCGGTGCGCTCAGGGAACAGCACTCGCGCAACACTGAAGCGCTGAAGAGCGCCGACCTTGAATCGTGGGCCAAGCCCCATCCGTACGTGAAAACGCTTCCCTATTTCCCGACGGTCGGCGACATGATCACGTTCTTGATGACGGCCCACGAGATGAACCACGTCGGACAGATCGCGGCCTGGCGACGTGCAATGGGACTCGGCTCCGCGACGTGAGTCTAAGCCGGGATTTCCGATTTGCCTGCCCCGGAGGGCCCCGTTATACACCCGACCGCGGAGCTGGAGCGGGTCGGGCTGTCGGGTCGGCTCGATTTCCGGGCGTTGATGGCGTCCGATCTACAGGGCCGGACTCGGGCATTCCGACAGCTTCGGGACGGCGGGATGGGCGAGTCAGAGGCGCGGGCCGTGTGCGGATTCGACTAGGGCGTGTTAACACTAACGCAGTGCATCGAAAATGAGTGCGAAGTGGATGAAGCCAAGGAAGAGTACATCCAGCTTGTCAAAGCGCGAGAAGATCCGGCGATAGCCCTTCAAGCGGCGGAACAGGCGCTCGATCTCGTTGCGCCGCTTGTACAGCTCCCGGTCGTACTCCCAAGGGTCCACGCGGGTCGCGACCGGCGGCACCACCGGCGTGAACCCCAGATCCAACGCCAGTTGGCGGGTCTCGTCACCCTGGTAGGCGCGGTCCATCACCAGCGCCAGCGGCTCGTCGTGCGGTCCCCAGTGCGTGAGGAGCTTGCGCCCTTCCGGCGCATCGTGGGCTTGGCCGGGGGAAAGCGCGAACGTTATTGCCGTATGAGCATCCGCGGCAACCAGATGAATCTTGGTGGTCCACCCGCCGCGGGATTTGCCGATGGCCTGGGGACCGTTTTTTTAGCGCCCCCGTGCCGTCGGGATGGACCTTGACGATGGTGCTGTCCAGCGACACCGCCTCCAGCTTGAGGCGGATCAACTGGGCGCGTAGCAGGTGTTCGAACACCCGGTCGAGCACCCCGTTTTTGGACCAGCGATTTATGCGGGTATAGATCGTGTGCCAATTCCCGAAGCGACGCGGCATGCCCCGCCACTTGCACCCGTGCTCGGCGACGTACAGGATCGCATTGAGCACCTGCTGGTTGGACACGCTGACATTGCCACGTTGCCGCGGAAGATAGGACGCAATGCGCGCGTGCTGTGCCTCGGTGAGTTCCATCCATGAAGGGTGGGGATGTCCCACTGACTGTTGAAAATTGACGCGGCGGCTCCTCACTGCTCGTGATACACGAGTGGTGGGCAACCCGAGGCGACACGCCTCACAGCAAAGGAGCCGCCATGAAGAAGTCTCGCACAGTCCGTCCCGCCGCTGGTGTTGAATCTCCGCCCCCGCGTCGCCTGCCCCTCGTCGAGCTGCTGATCGATACCGAGGCGGAGCTGTTCGAGCTCGCGGTGCGGTCAGGGTTACAGGTCTTGGACGCCATGCTCGAAGACGATCGGACCGCGATCTGTGGCCCGCGGTACGCGCACCAGGCCGACCGTACGGCGGCCCGGGCCGGGACGGTGGCCAGTGAGGTCGTCCTCGGCGGGCGCAAGGTGGCAATCCGGCGTCCCCGGGTCCGCGCGGCCCGCCAGGAAGTACCGCTGCCGACTTTCCAGACGATGGCCCAGACCGATCCCCTGCGGCGCCGCACTGTCGAGCAGCTGTTGGTCGGTGTCAGCACCCGGGGCTATGCTCGGAGTCTGGAGCCGCTCCCGGCCGACGTCCCCAGCCGTAGCGTGAGTAAGAGCGCCGTCAGCCGCCGGTTTGTCGCCAAGACCGCCGCGCAACTGGCCGCGTGGCAGGCGACGCCCCTCGAGAACCTGGATCTGGTCGGCCTCGTCCTCGACGGTGTCCACATCGGCGAGCACTGTCTGGTCGTCGCCTTGGGGGTCGGCGCCGACGGCACGAAGCACGCCCTCGGGCTCTGGGAAGGCTCGACGGAGAACGCGACCGTCTGTCAGAGCCTGCTGGCCAACCTCCAGAGCCGTGGCCTGCGCACCGATCGGAGTGTGCTGGTGATGCTCGATGGGTCGAAGGCGCTGCGGGCGGCGGTGACTGCGGTGTTCGGCCGCGCCGCCGTGGTGCAGCGCTGCCAAGTCCACAAGACCCGCAACATCCTCGACCATTTACCGGCGCGCCAGCGGCCCTGGGTGCAGGCCATCCTGCGGCGGGCCTATCAGCACGAGGACGTGAAGACCGCGATGCGGTTGCTACGGAACCTCGCCCGCCGCCTCGACCGGGAACATCCGTGCGCGGCGGCCAGTGTGCGGGAAGGGCTCGAAGAGACCGTGACCGTGCTCACGCTCGGCCTCGCTCCCCGTCTCCAGCGCTCGCTGGCCACCACCAACGCCGCCGAGAGCCTCATCAGCCGGACCCGCCACGTCAAACGCAACGTCAAGCGCTGGCGGGGCGGCCAGATGATGCTGCGCTGGGTCGCCGCGGGTGTGCTCGAAGCAGCCAAAGGGTTCCGGCGCCTGAAGGGACATGCGGATATGCCGCAGCTCGTCGCGGCCCTCCGCGCCCGAGATCACCGTCTCGGCCTCGGAGACTCCAGGGAGGCGCAGCACGTCGCTTAGAATGTCACCCGAGTCGCCGCCGAGTTTCAACAGCGGCCGGGACATCCCCGCGTGTCGGGATCGATCACGACACCGCGAGCTTCGCGGTACGGTCGATCCAGCGTTGGTGGCAGCACATGGGTCGCCCAGCGTATCGACAAGCCCAGTCGCTGTTGATCACGGCGGATGCAGGCGGGAGCAACGGGGCGCGCCTCCGGTTGTGGAAGTGGGAACTGCCGCGTCTGGCCAATCGGACGGGCTTGGTGATCACGGTCTGTCACTTTCCGCCGGGTACGAGCAAGTGGAACAAGATCGAGCATCGGGTGTTCTCGCACATCGCGATGAATTGGCGCGGCACCCCACTCGTCGACTTGGCCACGATCGTGAGCCTCATTGGCTCGACGCACAGTCGGTCCGGACTCCGCGTTCGGTCGGAACTCGACCGCGGCCCATACCCGGGTGGCCTCACCGTCACCGATGCGCAGCTGGCGACGGTACGCCTCGAGCGGCATCGCTTTCACGGCGACTGGAACTACACGATCCATCCCGCTGCTCCGAGAACACAAAAGTCAGTAATTGTCTGACAAGCCCTAACTGGCCTCCGAGAACCCGTGCCGGCGGCACAGGTCCTTCACCGGGAGGCCTGCCTCGGCCTCCCGCAGGAACCCAATGATCTGCGCTTCCGTAAATCGCTGCTTCACGTCCGATCTTCCTTTCCGGATGATCGGACTCTAAACCTACGTGTTACTCAAAATGGGGGGGACGTCGGGTGCGGAGCTTCGAAACGATCGAGGAACTCCGCCTCGCCTTGCTCGAGTTTCAACGGACGTACAACGAGCAGTGGATGCTGGCGAAGTACGACTATCAGAGTCCAGCCCAAGTGCGACGCGATTTCGACGGGCTGGACGCGGTAGCGTAGAAGTGATTACCTTCAAACCACTGTCCAAGAACCCTGGGGCGCTACAGGTCCATCTTGGGCAGGCAAAACGGAAATCCCGAGACAAACGCTTTCTGTTCTGAGATGTCCGCGATCTCGAAGACGCGCTGAAACGTCCGCTCCAAAATCTTCACGGCTGACGTCGGTTCGCATCTGCCGTTCCAGAAGAAGTACCGAGCATCGTCGCTCGGCGATTCATTTGAGTGCTTCGACGGCCTCCGGCGGCAGCGGGCACCAGACGATGGAACTCGTCTTGATTGTTCGCAGGGACAGCTTGTCGCCTTGGAGGCGATCGCGAGCGAGCACGGCTGCGTCCGAAATGCGGATGCCGCGCGCTATTCGCGGTTCCGCAGAACATCGGCGAACGACAGCGCTCCCACGAAGCGCGCGTCGAGCGCACCGATGCGAGCGCGCACTTCGTCGTCCGTCGTGCCGCCCTCGGAAGCGATGACCACCCTATTGTCCGCAGGAGGACAGCGGTAGACCGCAACGTGGTCGAACACAGCCGCGACCGCAGCGATGTCGTCGGCCATGCTGTCGTGTTCGTTGACATTGAACGCAACGACACCGCCGGGGGCAAGCGCCTGCTTCAGGCGGACGAGAAACGCCTGCGTCTTGAGACGCGTTGGCACGCCGGTGGTGTCGGTGTCGCTCGACGGACGCAGGAACGCGTCCATGAAGATCAGGTCGTAGCGGTCCGCGGTGGACTCCACGAACGCCACCCCGTCGGCGGTATGCACGCGGACGTTCCCGCCGGAGCGCACGCCGAAGTATTCGTCCGCGAGCCGTACGACGGCGGGATCGATCTCGACGGCGTCGATGTGTACCTGCGGTTCGTGATGGGTCAGGAAGCGAACCATCGCGCCGCCGCCCAGGCCGACGATGAGCACGCGACGCGGCTGAGGCTGGTAGAGGTAGCTGGCGAACATGGCGCGCGCGTACGGCGAGACCAAGGTGTGGGACGCCGCCAGATTGACGCGGCTCTGCATGACCTCCTGGCCGTTGTCTCGCACGAACGTCAGCGTGCGGACGTCACCGCCGCGGCGGACACGGATATGGGAAAAGGCCGACACCTCCTCGTGCTCCAGCTGCCCGAGGGTGCGTGCCGGCGACATTGACCAGATGAGGACCGCAGCGGCCGCGGCGAGCGAGGCCGCCGCCAGGAGTGCCGGAGCGGCGACGCTGCGCCGATGTCCTTGTCGCCGACTCGATTCGCCCTTGGCGGTGCCCATCGCACCGATAGTGCCACACACGCCCGTGCAAGGCACGCTCACGATGTAGCAGTTCGTCGTGTTCTTCCAGAGGGGCGCGAGCCGGCAGCGGATGACCGACACGGCACGGACGGACGCGCGTATCCGCGTGCTCCCCGGCAACCTCTCGACGATTCCGCAGGCGATTGTCGTTCGCCCGGGCTCGGCGCCGCTGCTCGCCGAAATCGATCGCTCCCTCGCGGCGCCGGAGAGGAAGGCGCTGGTGCACGAGTCGCTGGCGGTGGTCGGTATGAGTCCCGTCGAAAACGAGCTCTTCTATCGGGGAACTACAGGAATGATGGCGCTCGAATTCGACACAGAGCCGACGTTCTCGCTTTATGAACGTGATCACAGAGATGCCAGGCCTTGCAAGCGCAATCCCGCGCCAGATCTTCGTTGAGGTCGTCGCCTTTAAACCTCTCCACACTGATCTTCAACGCTTCAAGCGCCGAAGGCGCATCAAGCCCGAATGAACGTGTGAATCGTACCGGGTTTCTCGGAGACCTCATTCGTTGAATCAGGCCACCGCAGCCTGCTCATAGTACTGCGCCTCGAACTCTGCTGGTGGAATGTCCCCGAGCGGCCCCAACAGTCGTCGTGTGTTGAACCAGTCCACCCACGTCAAGGTGGCGACCTCCACGGCCTCGAGGGTGCGCCACGGCCCCTTGCGTCGAATCACCTCCGTCTTGAAGAGCCCGATCACCGACTCGGCGAGGGCATTGAAGCCCCTATGTGTCAAGAGTGCTCCATTGCCACTTGTCAGGCAGCGGAGGTGAGGGCCCCACGGGAGCGGTGGTCTGCGATCAGGGCGTTGTAGATCTCGCGGGCGACGAAGCGCTTCAGACAGCGGATGATGTCCTTCTTGGTCAGGCCCTGGGCCGTCCGTCGCCCGACATAGTCGAGGGTCGGCTGGTGCCAGCGCATGCGGACGGTCACGATGCGGTAGATCGCCGCGTTGGCTTGACGGTGGCCGCCACGAAAGAGCCGATGCCGATGCGTCACCCCGCTCGATGCCGGAATCGGACATGCGCCGCAGAGCTTCGCGAAGGCCGCCTCGGAACGCACCCGCGTCGGGTTGTCACCCGCGACAATCATCATCTCGGCAGCGGAGTCCGCACCGATGCCAAACGCTTCACGGAGTGTCGGTGCGGCTGTGTGCGTGATCGCGTCGAGGACGTCGTCGTGTGTCCGGATTTCCGCTGTCAGGGTGAGCCAACGCCTAGCGAGCGCCCGGAGCGAGTGCTTCGCCGAGGCCGTGGGGTCGAGGATGTCACCGGGTACGAGCGCCGCGCAACGGTCGATGAGTTTCTTGTCCGTCAGCGGGTCGAGTGATTCGCGGAGTGCGTCAGAGGCGTTGACGATCAGCGACTTGAGCGTGATGATGGCGGCACTGCGGGCTTTTACGGCGGTATCTCGGGCGGTTTTGATCTGGCGCACCATCTCTGCGGCGCCGTCGGCGGTCTTCGGGATGGCTGTCGCGATCCCCGACAGCACCGAGCGGGCGGCGGTCTCGGCGTCGATCGTATCGCTCTTGCCGTTGTGGCGTCGCTTTCGCCGGTCGCAATGGCTGACCTCGACCACGCGGATGGCGTGTCGGCGCACGAAGCTCGCGAGGCCCACACCGTAGGAGCCGGTCCCTTCGATGCCGAACGCCTCCACGAGGCGTTGTTGCACGAATCCTCACTGGCCCGCACGATGCCAATCGACAGGATCATTCTCACCTGCCGATGCGATACGACACTGGTCGACCGAGGTCGGTCATCCGATTGAGGATCTCACAGCCGAGGACGGCCTCACTCCCCTGCCCAGCTGGGCTCCGGGCGCGAAGGCCATCTCCGATGATGGATTTGTATCGGAAGAACGTGTTCTCCACCCGGCTCTGACGATGGTACCCTGACGCCTTCTTCCACTGGCGCCGTCCGAGAGTCTTCACCAACGTGATCGTCCGATCCCGCGCAGGCGACCGCGGGCCGTGCCCAGAGACGTTCGCCGTCTTGGCCGGTGGGATGACCACCGTCGCACCCCGCGCCCCCGCCGTTTCGTAGACGGCGACCGTGTCATAGGCGGCGTCAGCGGTGACGCGCACGAGAGGGCCCTCGACCGCGGTGAGCAGATCGAGGGCGGTGGTCGCATCCTCCCCCGTCGCCTCGGTCAGCGTGTGGACACGGATCACGCCGGACTGATCGACGCCAAGGTGGAGCTTCCGCCAGCCACGCCGGCCGCGGCCACCGTGTTTCGCGGCGGCCCACTCACCTGCCCCGACGATGGACAGCCCCGTGCTGTCGAGCACGAGATGGATGCCCTTGCCGGGCGGGACCGGCCGCAGACGGCGCGTCAGATGCTGACTGCGCCGGGAGAGCGTCGTATAGTCGGGGGCGGAGAGGTCGAGGCGCATCATCCCGAACAGGGCGTGCAGGAATCCTTCGGCTTGGCGCAGCGGGAGATGGTAGAGGAGCCGCAGGGTCAGGGCGGTCTCGATGGCGAGATCCGAGTAGCGCCGCTGCCCGCCCCGCCGGCCGCTCCGGCGGGGCGTCCAGGCAGCGATCGCTTCCGAGGACACCCACACCGTCACATGGCGTTGTTGCACGAATCGTCACTGGCCCGCACGATGCCCACCGACAGGATCCTCACCTGCCGATGCGGTATGACACTGGTCGGCCGAGGGCGGTCATCCGATTGAGGATCTCACAGCCGAGGACGGCCTCACTCCCCTGCCCGGCTGGACTCCGGGCGCGAAGGCTATCTCCGATGATGGACTTGTAGCGGAAGAACGTGTTCTCCACCCGGCCCTGACGATGGTACCCGGACGCCTTCTTCCACTGGCGCCGGCCGAGCTGCTTCACCAACGTGATCGTTCGATCCCGCGCGGGCGACCGCGGGCCGTGCCCAGAGACGGTCGCCGTCCTGGCCGGTGGGATGATGACTGTCGCACCCCGCGCCGTCGCCGTCTCGTAGACGGCGACCGTGTCATAGGCGGCGTCAGCGGTGATGCGCACGAGAGGGCCATCGACGGCGGTGAGCAGATCGAGGGCGGTGGTCGAATCATCCCCCGCATATAATATTCAGACACTGTCCACTGACAGCCGATGACATCCATAAATATTTGTATTTACGATAGTTAGATAGTATTTTCCTGTTCCATACGTTCCGATTGCATCCGCCTGATTCCGATTTATAATGGTGGAAGTAAAGAGGTGAATGAAAATGGTGGAGGCGACGCGAATCACCCCTGGGCGCAAGCACGGGAAGCACCCGGAGAAGGCATTGAGCGCGGCCTTTGTCCGCACGGTGACACGGCCAGGGCGGTACTGCGACGGGCAGGGGCTGTACGTGCTGGTGCTGCCGACCGGGGCGCGCTGTTGGGTGCAACGCTTGGTGATCAAGGGCCGCCGCCGGGAACTTGGGCTCGGCGGCTACCCACTGGTGTCGCTGGCCGAGGCCCGCGAGATGGCGTTCGCCCAGCGCAAGGTGGCACGGGCGGGCGGGGACCCGCTGGCCAGCAAATGGAGCGTGCACGGGCAGCTCACGTTCGAGGCGGCCGCCGCCCGTGTGCTGGAGCAACAGCGCCCTGGCTGGCGCAATGCCAAACATGCGCAGGACTGGCCGCGCAGTCTGCGCGCCTACGCGTTCCCGCACATTGGCGCGGTGCCGGTCTCCGCGGTCACCACCGCCGATGTGTTGGCGCTCCTTACTCCCATCTGGCACACGAAGCCCGCAACCGCCCGGCGCGTGCGGCAACGGATCGGCGCCGTGATGAAATGGGCGGTCGCGATGGGCTACCGGCCGGACAACCCGGCGGGCGATGTCCTGGGGCAGGCCCTTAGCCAGCAGCAAACCATCGTCCAACACATGCAAGCGTTGCCCCACGGCGAGGTCGCGGACGCCCTCACAACCGTCTGGGCATCCAGGGCGTCGGTCACCACCAAGCAGGCGTTCGAGTTTCTGGTGTTGACGGGGGCGCGGTCCGGCGAAGTGCGCTTGGCGACGTGGAACGAGATGGACCTTGACGAGCATGTGTGGACCATCCCCGCCGCGCGGATGAAGGCGAAACGAGATCACCGGGTCCCGCTCTCCGCGCGAGCCATGGCGATGTTCACTGGCGCGGGTGGACGACGTGAGGGGACCGGACTGGTGTTCCCCAACCCGCGTGGGAAGCCGCTCTCCGACAAAAAGCTGAGCAAGCTGATCAAAGAACTCGGTATCGCCGCCGTGCCGCATGGGTTCCGGTCGAGCTTCCGGGACTGGGCGGCGGAGCACACGAATACGCCGCGTGAGGTGGTCGAAGCCGCGCTCGCCCATACGGTGCGCAATCCGACGGAGGCGGCCTACGCGCGGTCGGACCTGTTCGCGCGCCGCCGCCGGTTGATGGACGACTGGGCCGCCTACCTGAACGGGGGGCGTGCCGAGATACCAGGGACGCGGAGTGAGGATAATTTATGAAGATCTCACGACCCAGTGGTGGTGGTTACCAGCGCGTTAAGTTCCTTGAAGTGCGTAACGCCGATATTGCCCTCGGCAATGTTGGTCAGCCGCTCTCGATTAGAGTAGTTCGGTCAACTGTGGGAGTCGCTGTGATTCGTGGATGGCGCCGGCTGGCTCGGATGGCTACGGTTCGTTCTCTTTCCGCTTCCCGAGCTTCATCAGCACCAGATCGACGAATTCACTCAGGGTCATCTTCCGCAAATCTATATAGCCGATAGTGTTGGCCATCCCTGGCACGTCGGTGTCGTCGAACCGCACAGGCAGGATGTATTCGTCGTTAGCGATCAGCGAACGAGCTTGCGCGTGTTGCCGCTCGTGCTTCGTCCATGCCTTATCGACGTAATGTTCAGAAATGAACATGACAACGTAGTGCGACTTGTTCCGGTAGATGTCGGCGAGATGGTCAATTAGATTTGTTCCCCACAATGACCTGCCTGCCATTTTTCGGACCAGCTGACGCTTGAGAGAATGGCGCCCTCGGAAAGTGAGGGAGCCATGAAGAAGACCCGATTCACCGAAGAACAGATGGTCACGATCCTCCGGGAGGCCGACACGAAACCGGTCCCGGACGTGGCGAAGAAGCACGGTGTCAGCGGCCAGACGATCTACAGCTGGCGGAAGCACTTTGGCAGCTTGGAACCGTCCGACGTCAAGCGCTTGCGCCAGCTCGAGCAGGAGAACGGCCGCCTGAAGAAGATGGTGGCGGACCGGGACCTGGAGATCGACGTCCTCAAGGAGATCACGCGAAAAAAATGGTAGGCGCACGCGTGCGCCGGCAGCAGGTCGCGTATACCCGATCACGCGGTCTGTCCGACCGCCGCGCGTGCGCCGTACTCTCGGTGGCGCGGTCGACCTTGGGCTATCAGTCGCGGCTGGCGGTGCGGGATGCCCCCGCTCTGACCGCGATGCGCCGCTTGGCGGCCCAGTATCCCCGCTATGGGTATCGCCGGATCCGGATCTTCCTGAGACGAGAGGGGCACGTGATGAGCCCCGATCGCACGCATCGGCTCTGGCGCCAGGCGGGGTTGCAGGTCCCGCGGCGGCGCCCCCGGCGCCGGGTGGCCACGGGACGGCCCCGGCCGCTGCCGCCGACCGCCCGGAACCACGTGTGGGCGTACGACTTCGTGTTCGACACCTGTGCGAATCGGCAGACGCTCAAATGCCTGACGATCGTCGACGAGTGGACCCGCGAATGTCTGGCGATTGACGTGGCCGGCGGCATCCGCTCTGGGCGCGTGATCGAGGTGCTCGCCCAGCTGGTCAGCGTGCACGGCGCCCCGCGGCACCTGCGGTCGGACAACGGACCGGAGTTCGTGGCCACCGCCATCTTGCGCTGGCTCGGTGACGCGGGCATTGACACGGCGCTGATCGACCCGGGGAAGCCGTGGCAGAATGCCACCGACGAATCGTTCAACGGGAAGTTCCGCGACGAGTTCCTGAGCCTCCAGTGGTTTCGGAACCGCATGGACGCGAAGGTCGGGATCGAGCAGTGGCGACAGCACTACAACGAGGTGCGGCCGCACTCAAGCCTTGGCTATCTGACGCCAGCCGAGTTCAAGGCGCAGCTCAGGGCTGGCTCGGATGACGGAGGGCGCTCGTCGGCAATGCCGGCTCGCGCTGACCAGGAAGAACACGGAGACGCACGACGAACTTCAACTGGCGCTGTTCTCCAGTAATCACTGGTCCGAAGAAAGCCGGCAGGTCAACAACTTCGCCTTCTCAAAATCGTCATAGAAAACATTCACGCCTGCCGCTTTTAACCGTGTTGCCACTTCTTGCGGGGATGTCCCGGCCGCTGTTGAAACTCGGCGGCGACTCGGGTGACATTCTAAGCGACGTGCTGCGCCTCCCTGGAGTCTCCGAGGCCGAGACGGTGATCTCGGGCGCGGAGGGCCGCGACGAGCTGCGGCATATCCGCATGTCCCTTCAGGCGCCGGAACCCTTTGGCTGCTTCGAGCACACCCGCGGCGACCCAGCGCAGCATCATCTGGCCGCCCCGCCAGCGCTTGACGTTGCGTTTGACGTGGCGGGTCCGGCTGATGAGGCTCTCGGCGGCGTTGGTGGTGGCCAGCGAGCGCTGGAGACGGGGAGCGAGGCCGAGCGTGAGCACGGTCACGGTCTCTTCGAGCCCTTCCCGCACACTGGCCGCCGCGCACGGATGTTCCCGGTCGAGGCGGCGGGCGAGGTTCCGTAGCAACCGCATCGCGGTCTTCACGTCCTCGTGCTGATAGGCCCGCCGCAGGATGGCCTGCACCCAGGGCCGCTGGCGCGCCGGTAAATGGTCGAGGATGTTGCGGGTCTTGTGGACTTGGCAGCGCTGCACCACGGCGGCGCGGCCGAACACCGCAGTCACCGCCGCCCGCAGCGCCTTCGACCCATCGAGCATCACCAGCACACTCCGATCGGTGCGCAGGCCACGGCTCTGGAGGTTGGCCAGCAGGCTCTGACAGACGGTCGCGTTCTCCGTCGAGCCTTCCCAGAGCCCGAGGGCGTGCTTCGTGCCGTCGGCGCCGACCCCCAAGGCGACGACCAGACAGTGCTCGCCGATGTGGACACCGTCGAGGACGAGGCCGACCAGATCCAGGTTCTCGAGGGGCGTCGCCTGCCACGCGGCCAGTTGCGCGGCGGTCTTGGCGACAAACCGGCGGCTGACGGCGCTCTTACTCACGCTACGGCTGGGGACGTCGGCCGGGAGCGGCTCCAGACTCCGAGCATAGCCCCGGGTGCTGACACCGACCAACAGCTGCTCGACAGTGCGGCGCCGCAGGGGATCGGTCTGGGCCATCGTCTGGAAAGTCGGCAGCGGTACTTCCTGGCGGGCCGCGCGGACCCGGGGACGCCGGATTGCCACCTTGCGCCCGCCGAGGACGACCTCACTGGCCACCGTCCCGGCCCGGGCCGCCGTACGGTCGGCCTGGTGCGCGTACCGCGGGCCACAGATCGCGGTCCGATCGTCTTCGAGCATGGCGTCCAAGACCTGTAACCCTGACCGCACCGCGAGCTCGAACAGCTCCGCCTCGGTATCGATCAGCAGCTCGACGAGGGGCAGGCGACGCGGGGGCGGAGATTCAACACCAGCGGCGGGACGGACTGTGCGAGACTTCTTCATGGCGGCTCCTTTGCTGTGAGGCGTGTCGCCTCGGGTTGCCCACCACTCGTGTATCACGAGCAGTGAGGAGCCGCCGCGTCAATTTTCAACAGTCAGTGGGACATCCCCATGGGTATTGATGAGCAGGCTTAGGGCTTGTCAGACAATTACTGACTTTTGTGTTCTCGGAGCAGCGGGATGGATCGTGTAGTTCCAGTCGCCGTGAAAGCGATGCCGCTCGAGGCGTACCGTCGCCAGCTGCGCATCGGTGACGGTGATGCCACCCGGGTATTGGCCGCGGTCGAGTTCCGACCGAACGCGGAGTCCGGACCGACTGTGCGTCGAGCCAATGAGGCTCACGATCGTGGCCAAGTCGACGAGTGGGGTGCCGCGCCAATTCATCGCGATGTGCGAGAACACCCGATGCTCGATCTTGTTCCACTTGCTCGTACCCGGCGGAAAGTGACAGACCGTGATCACCAAGCCCGTCCGATTGGCCAGACGCGGCAGTTCCCACTTCCACAACCGGAGGCGCGCCCCGTTGCTCCCGCCTGCATCCGCCGTGATCAACAGCGACTGGGCTTGTCGATACGCCGGGCGACCCATGTGCTGCCACCAACGCTGGATCGACCGTACCGCGAAGCTCGCGGTGTCGTGATCGATCCCGACACGCACCCAGCCTTCGTTGCGATGCAGATCGTAGATGCCATACGGAATGGCCTTCCCGCCCGTGGTGGCGGTGGCCGGGATCACGAAGTCGTGGACCTGTACCCGCTGCGGCGTCTTCGCCGGGCGCCAGGTGCGGCCCGCGTTCTTGAACGCGCCGACCAGCTCCTTCTTCTTGGTGTCCACCGAAATCGTCGGCTGCTGTTGCCGTTGCGCGCGTCGCACGCGCCGGGCGATGTACCGAAACTGCGCGTCCCGATCGACATGCTGGCGGCCCTCACGAGTCTTGGCGTTGCCCTGCAGGCTGTAGCCCAGTCCGTGCAACAACTCGGCGACCACCGTGTGGCTGACGCGGTGGCCCAGACCGTCGAGCGCCACCGCCAACGTCCGTGCGCTCTGGCACGTCCACCGCAGCGGCGAGTCGGGATCGCCGGGGGCGGTCGGCTCAACCAACGCATCCAAATCGCGCAGCAGCGTCGCGTCGAGATCGATCGCGCGCTTGCGGCCGCCGCCCGCCCTTCGCGTCCGGCCGCCCGCGAGCGGCTCGTCCGCCGTCAATTCACGCAAACCGCGCTGGATGGTCGATGTCGCGATACCCGTGGCTCGGGCGACCAGCGCCGTGCCGCCATAACCGATCGCCTGGGCCTCAGTCGCCGCCCACACCCGGCGCGATCGCTCCGTGAGCACGGGCGCCAGCGCTGCATGCTTTGCCCGCAGGGTGGCCACCTCCACGGGCGCAGCGTACTACTCGCCGATCAACAGTACAAGCAGTTATTTCCTTGCAGGCTCTTAGCAGGGTGGTGTTGACAGCCCGCTATATCGCTACGTTCGCGCCCGAGGCTTAACATTTCTTCGACAACAGCTGACCACAGTCAGCGATGCACGATTGTGTCTGGGTGGGCGGCGAGCGGGTTCCGCCGGAAGATACCCAGGGGTCATTGAAGAAGCGTTACTGGCGTTGACAAGCAACAAGCCACTTTACCTTGCTAGTCTCCTCGGGGGTGCAGCGGCTCAAGTTGTCGATGCGATTGAAGGAAAGCCAATGCCGGTCGACTTCTGCAGACCTACTCCGATCAATGAGCTCTACAGCGAGCCCCCAATCGCAGAGAACGATCCTGCAACAAGAAACGACCGCATCGTCGACCGAAACAGCGTGTGGCGTACGTTCGGAGAGGTAGGCGTGCGAGGCATCGCACGTGTAAACATGTTAACGCTCGATGAGAACCAGGAACTCATTCATACACCGGTCCTCGATCGCGTAGCCGACCTCGTGCTCACTGGTCTCTCGCGTATGACGGTACATTAGTAAGTGGGACTCTCCTCAATGCGCCGAATCGACTAGGCTTGAACAGAAGATTCAGATCATGGCAGCAAATGCATTCATCAGCTTCGATCATGACGACCAACGGCAAGTTGGCGGGTTCAGGTTGTTGAAAAGCAATCCGAAACACCCCTTAGACTTCCACGATCATTCGCTTAAGGAGCCGGTCCTTGCGCGAAGCGGTAAGCCACTCAAGTATCCGCCAAGCAACCCACGATCAAAGCCTGTTCGTGACGACATTATACGCAGATTTAATCGGGCATCTAGCCTGAATAATTCATCAACGATCGCGATCGCGTAGAAACACAAACGCCTCCCCGTGGTACAAAGGCCGTGCTGATGGACCTTTTCCACGACGGAGGCGCTTGGTTTGAACGACGAAACGATAACACAGACTGTTCTGTTTCCTGATCTGCTCGACCGACCCGTGATGGCGACGTTCGATCAGCCTCACGCGAGTTCGGACGGCGGCGCGGTGCTGCTTAAAGCCGCCGATCAACGGCTCGGCCTGCTGGCCGCCCTCACGGCGACGGTCCCCGACGCGCGCGCGTCGGCGCGCGTGACGCACGGGGTGAGCGATCTGATCGCGCAACGTGTCTTCGCGATCGCGTGTGGCCATCCCGATGGCAATGACGCTGACCGACTCGCCGACGATCCGATCCACAAACTGTTGCTGGGGCGCGACCCGATCGAGGGCGGCCGCTTGGCGTCGCAGCCGACGATCTCGCGGTTCGAGCGCACGGCGGCCCCGCGGATGCTGCGCGCCATGAGCGACGCGCTCGCCGACCGGGTGCTGGCCCGCCATCGCCGCCGGCGACGGGGCGCTCGCCTGATCACGATCGACCTCGATGTCACCGAAGACGAGACCCACGGCGCGCAGCAACTCACCTTCTTCAATGGCTTCTATGATCACTGGTGCTACTTGCCACTCGTGGCGAGCCTGACCTTTGACGATGAGGCACGGCAGTACCTCGTCGCCGCGATCCTCCGCCCGGGCAACGCGGCGGGGACGGCTGGCGCGGTGGGGCTGCTGAAGCGGCTGCTCCCGAAACTCTGGCGCGCCTTTCCCCGTGCCCGGCTCCGCGTGCGGCTGGATGGGGGCTTCGCTACGCCGGAGATTTTTGACCACCTGGAGGCGGCCGGGGTCGAGTATGTCGTCGCCATGGGGAACAACGCGGTCCTCACGCGGCACGCCGAGCCGGCGGTCGCGCCGCTCCGGGCGGTCGTCGCCACGACCCAAGAGACCGCGACTGCCTATGCGGAGGCGGCGTATCAGGCGGGCACCTGGGCGGTGCCCCGGCGCACCATTATCAAAGCCGAAGTGGTGTGGCACCACGGACGAGTGCCGCGCGATAACCCGCGTTTCGTCATCACGAATCTGCGCCAAACGCCGGAGTGGATCTACACCCACGTGTATTGCGCCCGCGGCGACAGTGAGAATCGCTTCAAGGAACTGAAACACGCCCTCGCCTTCGGGCGCACCAGCTGTACGCGCTTCTGGGCCAATCAGTTGCGCGTCACCTTGACGGCGGCCGCGTTCGTCCTCTTCCAAGAACTGCAACTCCATGCGGACCGGACCGCGCTCCGCGGGGCGCAAGTCCCTCGGCTGCGGCAGGCGCTGATCACGATCGGGGTGCAGGTCGTGCGGTCGGTCCGCCGGATCGTCCTGCATTTCCCGCGATCCCATCCCGACGCCGTCTCGTGGGCGCGTCTCGCCCGCGCGCTCGGCGCCGCCCCCGCGTAACCCGTTCCTGCCATCGCCACCACGCGGTCCTCGCGCCGGAGGTGTCGCCCCCGACCACGCCGATCCGGTCCCCGGCCCCGTGGCCTCAACCGACCGGCCGTCTCATCGCCTCAATCGTCATGACGCCAGCGTCCATCTGCGTCATCACACTCGAAAACGCCTGCACGACGAGCAACTCAGTCACTCGTGAATAATGCGGGCTAAGCTCGTTGTGCTCATCGGCGACGCGACATGCAGCAGCGAGTGGGTAACTTGGGAGATAAACACATTCTATGACCTGAAGTACCAGCTTTGGGGATGTCCCACTGACTGTTGAAAATTGACGCGGCGGCTCCTCACTGCTCGTGATACACGAGTGGTGGGCAACCCGAGGCGACACGCCTCACAGCAAAGGAGCCGCCATGAAGAAGTCTCGCACAGTCCGTCCCGCCGCTGGTGTTGAATCTCCACCCCCGCGTCGCCTGCCCCTCGTCGAGCTGCTGATCGATACCGAGGCGGAGCTGTTCGAGCTCGCGGTGCGGTCAGGGTTACAGGTCTTGGACGCCATGCTCGAAGACGATCGGACCGCGATCTGTGGCCCGCGGTACGCGCACCAGGCCGACCGTACGGCGGCCCGGGCCGGGACGGTGGCCAGTGAGGTCGTCCTCGGCGGGCGCAAGGTGGCAATCCGGCGTCCCCGGGTCCGCGCGGCCCGCCAGGAAGTACCGCTGCCGACTTTCCAGACGATGGCCCAGACCGATCCCCTGCGGCGCCGCACTGTCGAGCAGCTGTTGGTCGGTGTCAGCACCCGGGGCTATGCTCGGAGTCTGGAGCCGCTCCCGGCCGACGTCCCCAGCCGTAGCGTGAGTAAGAGCGCCGTCAGCCGCCGGTTTGTCGCCAAGACCGCCGCGCAACTGGCCGCGTGGCAGGCGACGCCCCTCGAGAACCTGGATCTGGTCGGCCTCGTCCTCGACGGTGTCCACATCGGCGAGCACTGTCTGGTCGTCGCCTTGGGGGTCGGCGCCGACGGCACGAAGCACGCCCTCGGGCTCTGGGAAGGCTCGACGGAGAACGCGACCGTCTGTCAGAGCCTGCTGGCCAACCTCCAGAGCCGTGGCCTGCGCACCGATCGGAGTGTGCTGGTGATGCTCGATGGGTCGAAGGCGCTGCGGGCGGCGGTGACTGCGGTGTTCGGCCGCGCCGCCGTGGTGCAGCGCTGCCAAGTCCACAAGACCCGCAACATCCTCGACCATTTACCGGCGCGCCAGCGGCCCTGGGTGCAGGCCATCCTGCGGCGGGCCTATCAGCACGAGGACGTGAAGACCGCGATGCGGTTGCTACGGAACCTCGCCCGCCGCCTCGACCGGGAACATCCGTGCGCGGCGGCCAGTGTGCGGGAAGGGCTCGAAGAGACCGTGACCGTGCTCACGCTCGGCCTCGCTCCCCGTCTCCAGCGCTCGCTGGCCACCACCAACGCCGCCGAGAGCCTCATCAGCCGGACCCGCCACGTCAAACGCAACGTCAAGCGCTGGCGGGGCGGCCAGATGATGCTGCGCTGGGTCGCCGCGGGTGTGCTCGAAGCAGCCAAAGGGTTCCGGCGCCTGAAGGGACATGCGGATATGCCGCAGCTCGTCGCGGCCCTCCGCGCCCGAGATCACCGTCTCGGCCTCGGAGACTCCAGGGAGGCGCAGCACGTCGCTTAGAATGTCACCCGAGTCGCCGCCGAGTTTCAACAGCGGCCGGGACATCTCCCTGGCCTCCTGCTGGCAGAGTTACCGCATGCCCAGCTATCGCGGATACCGGTTTCCCCCTGAAATTATCAGCCACGCGGTGTGGCTCTATCATCGCTTCGCGCTCAGCTTCCGAGACGTGGAGGACGTGCTGGCCCGCCGGGGTGTCGAAATCACCTATGAGGCCATCCGGAAGTGGTGTCGACGGTTCGGTCCTGAGTATGCGGGCCGATTGCGGCGCCGACGTGGCCGGCTCGGAGACACCTGGCATCTCGACGAAGTGTTCGTCACGATCCAGGGTCGCCAGCAATACTTGTGGCGCGCCGTGGATGAGGACGGTGACGTCCTTGACGTCCTCGTGCAACCGCGACGGAATCGGCACGCCGCGGTGCGCTTCTTTCGCACGTTACTGAAGACCCAGCGGCACGTGCCGCGACGCCTGATTACCGACAAGCTGCGCAGCTACTCCGCCGCCTGTCGCACGGTGATGCCATCGGTGCTTCACTGCACCGATCAGTACGCGAACAACCGCGCGGAGGTCTCCCATCAACCGACCCGACAGCGTGAGCGCCAGATGCGGCGTTTCAAGTCGGCCGCTCAGCTCCAGCGGTTCGCGTCGGTTCACGGTATCGTGCAGAATCTCTTCCGCGTCGGTCGACACCTCCTGCGGTCGGCTCACCACCGTCTGCTCCGCACCCGCGCGTTTGTTGAATGGGATGCGGTGACGTGCGCCTGCTGATAACAATCGGGGCCGTCGATGTCACGGAGCAAGAGCGCGCTGCCCTCAACAAGTTGACAATGCCGTGGCGGGAAATGGGCAGGAAAAGGACCGGCGCCGACGACCAGACCCCCGCGGCTAGTTGATCGCCGGTTCCTCGAAGGCGTTGCGGGTGATCGATGTAGGTTCACTCACCATGGGCGCCACGACGAGCCGCTCGAGAATGTCGAACAGAGCGCGCCGATGACCGCGGCGTTCGTCGCTCACGTCGGACGACGAGGTGGCCACCAGCACAACATCCAGTTCCGGGAGGACAAAGATGTACTGCCCCCCGTAGCCCCAAGCGAAGCAGGTCTCGTAGTCGCCGATCTGGTGCACCCACCAGCCGTATCCGTACCGCCGATCGCGGAGCGGATCGACGTTACCATCCGGGTCGAACGCCGGGCCGGGCCGGCGGTTGCGCTCGACGCCCTCACACGACCGCTGCACCCATCGCGGGGAGAGAACCTGCTGGTCGCCAGCGCGGCCCTCGTTCAGATACAACTCGCCGAAGGCCAGCATCTGGCGCGGCGTCAGCAACATGTCGTTGCCGCCAAAGTAGATGCCCTGCGGATCGCGCGGCCACTGTGCCAGCGCAAAACCAAGCGGCGTCGCCAGAACTTCGTCGGCGAATTGCCGCGTGGTCTTCCCGGCCGCTTTCGTCAAGATCGCGGAGAGGAGATGCGTGTTGCCGGTGCTGTACTCCATACTCCGCACCGGGCGCGGCGAACATCGGCCGGGCCAGCGCGTGCCGCACCCAGTCGCGGCTCGTCACCCAGGCACCGTAGCTGCGGTTGCTGGTCCCCTCGAGCCCGGGCCTCATGGTCAGCAGATGCTCGACGGTGATCTCCGCCTTGCGCGCGTCCGAGTCGCTGGCAAGCTCGGGAAAATAGGTGGCGATGGGGGTCTGGACGTCGGGAATCAACCGGCGATCGACGGCGATGCCGACCAGGGCCGAGATGACACTCTTTGACGCCGACTTGATGTTGGCGAGCCTTTCGCGGCTACGCCCGTTATAGTACCGCTCGAAGAGCAGCTCGCCCCGCAGGCTGACCAGGAGGCTGTGGAGCCGCGGCAAGGTCTGCGCGACCGCATCCACCTCATCGGCCTCGGCGGCCAGGAGACTCCTGACCTCAGGCGCCTCCACCAGCGCTGCAGGCTCCGCGCTGGCCGCTGCCCACGCACCAGTCGCCGCGTCACGTTCAATGCCCGGGCTCACCTCTGCCGTGCCGTCGCGGACGGCCGCACCAATAGCCCAGAGGGCTCCGATCAGCACGAGCGCCCAGAGGCCGCGTTTCACGATGTCGATTATACGCATGGCCGCGGAGGGCACAGTCAACTTGATGTGAACAGTGCGCTGCTCCGCCTCGAGGTCGTTCGCCCTCGCTCGTTCAGCACGCACACGTCGCCGCATCCCATTCGATGAACGTCCGCCTTCGGAGCACGCGGTGGTGCCTCGACCGGAGTCGATGTCGCCCGACTCGAAAGAGATGCTGCACAACTCCGTGTACCGACGCGAACCGTTGCACGTAGGCGGCCGACCTGAAGCGCCGCATCCGGTGCTCCCGCTGACCCGTCGGTTGGTGGGAGACCTCGGCGCGATTGTTCGCGTACTGAATCAGTGACGTGGACTACGGACGGCATCACGATGCGGCACGCGGCGGCGTAGGAGCGCAGCTGGTCGGTGATCAGTCGTCGAGGAGTACGGCCCTGGGTTTTCAGCAGCGTCCGAAAGAATCGGACGGCTGCTCGCCGATTCCGGTGCGATTGCACGAGGATGTCCGGGAGTCCACCGTCTTCGTCCACTGCGCGCCACAGATACTGTTGGCGACCTTGGATCGTGACGAACACCTCGTCGAGATACCAGGTGTCTCCCAGCCTGTTCGGGGTCAGACTAATGGGGACCAATTGAGGGTGTGAGATAAGAGAGACTTGGCCGGAGGGGCGGCGGACCTCATGAGCCAAGCAAAGTCTGCAGAAAAGGTCGTCCAGGAGATTCGTCGCAAGACTCGCCGTCAGTTCTCGGCGGAAGAGAAGATTCGAATTGTCCTCGAGGGCTTGCGGGGCGAAGAAAGCATCGCGGCGCTGTGCCGGCGCGAAGGGCTGAACCCGAATCTCTACTACCGGTGGAGCAAAGAGTTTCTCGAAGCCGGCAAGAAGCGGCTCGTCGGCGATACAACCCGCGAGGCGACATCGACGGAAGTGACCGACCTGCGGCACGAGAATGGGCGGCTCAAGCACGTCGTGGCCGAGTTGGTGCCTGAGAATCGGCTGTTAAAAAAGGGAGGCACGGCCTCGGACTTGGAGAGCGGTACGTGAGACGGACGGCCGCCGAGAAGTACGAACTCATCCGGCTGGTCGAGGGCTCGGAGTTGCCCGTGCGACAGACGTTGCGTGAGCTGCGCCTGACTCGATCCACGTTTTATCGCTGGTATCACCGCTATCTCCAGCACGGCCGGACGGGGCTCGAGCCCCGTCCGGCCGCGGCCCGTCGGTACTGGAACCGGATTCCACTGCCGGTGCGGCAGCGGGTTGTCGACGCCGCGTTGGCGGATCCCGAGCGATCTCCGCGGGAACTGGCATGGCGGCTGACGGACCAGGAGGGCCACTTTCTCTCGGAATCGAGCGTCTATCGCATCCTCAAGGCGTATGACCTGATTCCGAGTCCAGCCTTCATCGTGCTGACGGCGGCGAAATCGTTTCGGCATCCGACGCGACGGCCCAACGAGCTTTGGCAGACGGACTGTACCTACCTGCAGGTCGTGGGCTGGGGCTGGTACTACCTGTCGACGGTACTGGATGATTACGCACGCTACATCATCGCCTGGATGCTGCGGTCGTCGATGCAAGCCGCCGACGTGATGGAGACGCTGGACCTGGCCCGGGCCAAGACCGGGGTCGACCAGGTTCGCGTGGTGCATCGGCCGCGGCTCCTCAGCGACAACGGGCCGTGTTACGTCTCAGGGGAGCTGGCGGACTATCTGGAGACCCACCAGATCGCGCACACACGTGGGGCGCCGTATCACCCGATGACGCAGGGCAAGATCGAACGCTATCACCGCTCGATGAAGAACGTGGTCAAGCTCGAGAAGTACTACAGCCCGTGGGAACTGGAACGAGCCATCGCCCGATTCGTCGATGACTACAACCATCGGCGCCTGCACGAGGCGTTGGATAACGTGACGCCAGCCGACGCCTATGCGGGGCGGAGGCTCGCGATCCTGGCACGAAGGGCACAGATCAAACAGAGGACATTGGCACAACGAAAACGAGAGAATCTATACACGCCGCACGGAGCGGTCAACCAGCCAAGAGTCTCTCTTGTAAACCAGGCTCATTGGTCTCCGTTGGTTTGACGACGTACACCGACAGCTATGTTTCGGTCCGTACCCGCCTTGGGAGGACGTGCAGGCCCGTTTTGAGGATCTGAGAGAGTCTCTCTGAAACGTTTGCCCGGAGGAAGGGGCCATGAAGGATCGTCGTCGCCAGATCATTCTCGACTACGCGAAATGGACGGCCCTCTCGGCACTCAGGTCGGGAACTCCGGCGGGGTTTAAGGCTCGCAAGGATGTGTATCCGCAGCTGGACAAGATCGCGTTTTCCGACGTGCTCTTGTCACACCGCGCTATCTCGGCGTCGGAATTCAACGCGTGGCATGAGCGCGAAACAGAGGCCCTGTGTGCCCGCGTCCCCATCAATCCGCGCTTGCAGACCGGCTGGGGTGTCAAGGTGATCAACATCTTCCTGAAGACGGCGGCCTACGTGGGGGACATCGGTCGACCCGGTCTGCGCGAGGCCCTGCACCCGCCCATTGACGGCGGTCTGTGGGAGGGCATCGAAGCGCGGTTCACGCGGCGTTCGGACATCCTCGACGCCGCGCTCCACGTACGGAGAATCAAGGACATCGCAACGTATCCGATCTACCGCACGATTATCGGAGGGTGTCGGGCCGCCGCCAAGGAGCTAAAGTGCGACCTGATCGAAGTCGAGCAGCTCTGGCGCGGAGCAGCCACACCAAGCGACCATGACCTTAACTAGGAGATTTCGTCCCCTGATGAACCGTACCGGGTTTCTCGGAGACCTCATTACTTGGGAGGATGGGGTCTATGGGACGTCCAAGTCGGTTTTCTCCGGAGGTGCGTGAGCCGCGGTTCGGATGGTCGAGGAGCATCGCGCCACCCACGCGTCGGAGTGGGGCGTGTTGCAGTCGGTGGCGCCGAAGCTTGGCTGCACGGCCGAGACGCTACGGAAGTGGGTACGCCAGGCACAGCGTGACGCCGGCTATCGCCCAGGGTTGACGACGAGCGAGCGAGAGCGCCTCAAGGAACTGGAGCGCGAGGTTCGCGAGCTGAAGCGGGCGAACGAGATCCTGCGGAAGGCGTCCGCGTACGCGGGAAGTGATGGTTCGCTTCATTCACGACCATCGGGATCAGTACGGGGTCGAGCCGATCTGCACCGTGCTGCCGATCGCCCCCTCGACGTATCACCGCCATCGGGCGGCGCAGGTCGATCCGACGCGTCGCTCGGCCCGGGCACAACGCGATGATGCGCTGCGCCCGGAGATTCAGCGGGTGTATGACGAGCATCATCAGGTGTACGGGCCGCGCAAGGTTTGGAAACAGCTGCGTCGCGAAGGGGTCTGCGTGGCACGATGCACGGTGGGTCGGCTGATGCGGGCGATGGGCCTGGAAGGCGCGGTGCGTGGGCGCGCGTGGATCACGACCACGCCCGCGGGCAATGGCAGCCGGCCCGCAGATCTCGTCGATCGCCAGTTCGTGGCGACCCGTCCGAATCAGCTCTGGGTCTCAGACTTCACCTACGTGGCGACCTGGGGTGGGTTCACCTACGTGGCGTTCGTGATCGACGTCTTCGCGCGGCGCATCGTGGGCTGGCGGGTGTCGGCCTCGATGCGCACGGACTTCGTGCTCGACGCCTTGGAGCAGGCCATCTACGCGCGCCGCGGCGACGCGCTGACCAGCCTCGTGCATCACAGCGATCGCGGCACGCAGTATCTTTCGATGCGGTACACGGATCGTCTCGCGGCCGCCGGCATTGCGCCATCGGTCGGGAGCCAAGGCGATGCGTTCGATAACGCCCTCGCCGAGTCGGTGATCGGACTCTACAAGGCGGAGGTGATTCGACGACGAGGGCCGTGGCGCACGCTCGAGGCCGTGGAATTCGCCACGCTGGAGTGGGTGGATTGGTTCAACATGCGGCGGTTGCTGGGACCGATTGGAGACGTGCCGCCGGCGGAGTTTGAAGCGCAGTACTATGCGCAGGCCAAGGTGGCCTGATTCAATGAATCCAGTCTCCGAAGATCCCGGTACGGTTCAGTTGCCATGAGCGTTGTAGTAGACATGCTCGTCACCGAACGACTGGACTTGACCCGTTCTCGTGGACACCTAAATTAACCCTTATGTTGGAAGGAGTCCACGATGCCGAAGAGCCGGAAGCCCTACCCGCCGGAGTTTCGCCAGCAGATGGTGGCACTGGTCCGGGTTGCGGCCCGAGCTGGCCCGGGTGGGCGGACAGGACTGTGACGGGCCGTGGGTGCAGCAGGCCCCTATTGGGTCACGGCCCATCCGGTCAGCTAGCAGCCATACGATTCGCCGGCGGGCGGTGACCGACAGATCAATGACGAGGACCGCCGGTCAGTCAAGTTAAGGGTCAGGCCACCACCCACCGGCACCCACCGGTGTCATGGAGCGACCCCGTCAGGCAGGAGGGATCATGCTCACAGTCAAGTTGAGGCTGATGGCCGTTTCTGATGCCCAGTATGGCGTGTTCACGACGGGCTCGAGCCCAGTATCTTGGGGGTAGATCGACCAGCTTTTCGTCAACTTGACAGTACCCCGCAGGGTCTTCATGCAACAACGCCGCGTCGGACTGGACCGCGATCTCGTCGCCCTGACCGAAAACGCCGCGGTGGTTCCGCCGTTGCACGGCTTGGTGCGTGCTCAGCTCCGAATCCATCGACCACCACCTGCTCGACCGGTGCCGGCAACAGCCGCTGGATGCCCTGCAACAGATTCCGATCGGCCGCGGTGACCAGCGAGACCGCGTGCCCGGCCAGTCCAGCCCGGCCGGTGCGGCCCACGCGGTGGATGTAGTCCTCTGCCACGAGCGGCAGGTCGTAGTTGACCACCAGCGGCAGCTGCACGATGTCGAGTCCGCGCGCTGCGATGTCAGTCGCCACGAGCACGGTGACGCGACCGGTCTTGAAGTCGCCGAGCGCGCGCGTGCGGGCACCCTGGCTCTTGTTTCCGTGAATGACGGCAGCCCTCAGACCGGCCTTGACCAGCTGCTCGCCCACACGGTTCGATCCACGCTTGGTCTTGCAGAAGACGAGCGCTTGCCCGGTCGGAGCCTGCATCAGGACGTGGGTCAACAACGCGCTCTTGCGTCCGTTAGTCACCGGATGCATGCGATGGGTCACGGTTGGCGCCACCACCTGAGCGTCCGAGGCGTCGACGCGAACGGGATTGCGCGTGAAATCACCAGACAGGCGTACCACCTCCTTCGAGAACGTGGCTGAGAGCAGCAGCGTCTGTCGCTCACGTGGAAGGGCTGCGAGTATGCGCCGCAGCGGCGGGAGGAACCCCATGTCGAGCATCCGATCGGCTTCGTCGAGGGTGAGGATCTCCACCGCTGAGAGGTCGACCGTGCGGCGCTTTAGGTGGTCGATCAGCCTGCCCGGCGTGGCCACGATGATGTCGAGGCCCCGTTGCAGCGTCTGCATTTGTGACCGCATCGGCACGCCGCCAAAGATGGCCGTGATGCGGAGACCCGCGGGTGCCCCGTAGGTCCTGAGCGCCTGATGGACCTGCTGGGCCAGCTCCCGTGTCGGTACGAGGACGAGCCCTCTCGGCTTGCGCATGCCCGCCGGCCGTCGGCCGCGCACGAGAAGGCGATCGATCATCGGCAGGCCGAATGCGGCGGTCTTGCCAGTGCCCGTCTGCGCGCGGGCCAACAGGTCGCTGCCGTCGAGGACGACGGGAATTGCGGAAGCTTGGACGGGTGTGGGCTGGGCGTAGCCCAGACCCACGAGGGGTGTACACAGAGAGGGTGAAAGACCGAGGGTAGAGAACGGCATTGAGAATGCTCCTGCATTGCCTGGAGCGTTTCCCGAACCGCACAGCAGGCCGACGATAACCGGATGAAAGGCGCGCCGAGAAGGCGCGAGAACGCAAGCGACAGAACCGAGTGGTGGGAACGCTAACGGGCCAGTCGAGCGTGTGAATACCCGACAGTCACTTCAGGCTTCCAGCGGGAAATCCCAGGTGCCTCGCACGAACCTGATCATTGTAACCTGAAACGCTTCTCCGTGGGGGGGACCGATCTCTGTCGAAAAGGCCAGTTATCTGGGCTCCGGGCGCGAAGACCATCGCCGATAATTGACTTTCCGCCAGCCGCGTCTGCCGCGGCCACCGTGTGTCGCGGCGGCCTGCTCACCTGCTCCGACGATGGACAGACCCATGCTGTCGAGCACGAGATGGAGGCCCTCGCCGGGCGGGACCGGCCGCAGACGGCGCCGCAGATGCTGACTGCGCCGGGAGAGCGTCGCATCGGGCCGTGTCAACGTCCGTGAGACAACCGGTTTCAGAGTTTACTGAAGCGCCTCCACGCGCTCGGTCAGGCAAAGGGCCGGGCCGCCGAGAAGCGGTTGCGGTCTGCGTATGACCCCATGCTGGGGGTCAGCCGGGGTCACGATCGTCGTTCCTGGGGCATCCTCGCCGGGCACTTTCGCCGGCGGATTGATCCACACGGCCGTGGGCAAGGTTTCGCCGCGCGGCGGCCCCTGCACGAAGCGCTCGGGATGGGCGGCGTAGGCCGCGAGGCGCGTGTGGTGACGGACCTCAAGGATCGTGGCCGCGCGCCCATAGTGGACGTCGGCGGGCGTGAGATAGCTCAGGCCACTGTGGTGATGCGCGTCGTTGTACCACGCGAAGAGATCGTGGCCGATCGCGCGCGCGTGTTCGATGGAACCGAAGCGGTCCGGAAAGTCCGGGCGGTATTTGACCGTCCGGAATTGGGCTTCGGAAAAGGGATTGTCGTTGCTCACCCGAGGCCGCGAGTGGCTCGCCTCGATGCCGAGGTCGGAGAACAAGAGCGCGACGAGCTTGCTGCGCATCGGCGCGCCGCGGTCCGCGTGGATCGTGAGTTGCTGCGGACCGATGTGTTGCTTGCGGCACGTCGCCTCGATCAGGCGCTGGGCCAGGTGGGCGTTCTCGTGCGCGGCGACCATCCAGCCCACGACGTAGCGACTGAAGAGATCCAGGATCACATACAGCGAGTCAGACAGGTAGGGGATCGGCCCTTTCAGCTTAGTGATATCCCACGACCAGATCTGATTCGGGGCCGTCGCCACGAGCTCCGGTTTCGCGTACGCCGGATGCCGCGCCTGGGCGCGCCGCTCCCGGACTTCCTCCGCGGCGTCGAGAATGCGATACATCGTGCGCGTGGAGCAGAGATACGTCTGTTCCTCGAGCAGCGTGGCCTGCACTTCGGCGGGCGACTGATCGACGAACCGCTCGCTGTGCAACACGTCGAGCACCGCCTGGCGTTCGGCGGGCCCGAGCGCGCGCGACGAGGCCGCGCGTGGGGTCGGCGTCGACGACCGGGCGGGCTGTCGACGCCGATAGAGGGTCGCGCGCGCGAGGCCGACACTCTGACAGAGGGCCGCGGTGGCGCCCGTCGTGGTCACCGCCTCGATGGCGATCATCAGTCGGGCTCGTCGGTGTCGAGGGGTTTCAGGGGGATCCCCAGGATCTCGGCAACTTTTTTTGGAGCGTGATGATCGTCTCGGCCCGCTGCAGCTTCCGCTGCAGCCGACGGTTCTCGGCTTCGAGCTGTTTCACGCGCGGGTCACCCGGCCTCGGCTTGGGTCCTCGCCGGCGTCCGCGCATGTCCTGCCAGGCGCCCTGCTCGCGCTGCCGACGCCAGTTGGTGAGCAAGGACGAGTACAACCCCTCGCGACGCAACAGGGCGCCCAGCTCGCCGGGCTTCTTGCAGGCGTCGGCTTGCGTGAGGATGCGGAGCCGATACTCCGCGGGAAAGCGCCGACGCTGGGCCTTCGCCGGCACTTCAGGATCGGGATCGGTCGCGCGTGACGTGACCGAGGGGCCGAAGGCTGCGGTCGCCCTCCGGGCTCCCTCCGCCTCCGCCCCCTCGGCTACGTCCATCTCTACGGCTGCTGGCATGCGAGTCATCCATCGAACCCTCCCCGCCCCTACACTCATCTCACCGGGGAGGTTGTCTCACGGATTATTGGCACAGGGGGGGCATCTCCCGCTGCGCCAAGCCGAAGGGTTCCTACTTCATCCCTGCAGTGTGGCTCCTGCGGAGACGAGAAGGGCGGGTCAAACCGCCCCACCCGCAGAGGGTCTTTCATGCAACAACGCCCTGTGGAAGAGGCGAGACCTGTACCCGCGCGCCAGGCGGATCGGGAACAGGTTCCCGCCTCCTCCACTATTTCTCCACGAACCGGGTCGATTCCAGGGGACTCAGGTGGAGTCCAGTAGACTCGACGACTGCCGACAAGCGCTTGACGTCGAACGTCTTAGACCACAAACTACGCGTCGTCAGTCAGTTACCGAAACACGCTCGCACGGGTTCGACTCCCGCCGCCTCCACCACTATTTAATAATTTGTTAATATAAATATATATTTTTGTATCCTACCCCACATAACACCCTACATCAGATCCAGCTAGTCCTGGTCGTCAGCGGCTCCTTCGGCGCAAGCATGAACCGCCCCGGGTTTGTGAGAGGGCTCATGAGTTGACTCCGGCCGTCATGACAGGAGCCTTCTGCGCCAGATAGTACTGCTGTTCAAACTCTGTTGGTGGCACATGACCGATAGGCGCGAGCAGCCGACGGTTGTTGAACCACTCGACCCATTCGAGTGTTGCGAATTCCACCGCTTCGAGATGCCGCCACGGGCCTCGACGGCGAATGACCTCGGTCTTGTAGAGCCCGATCACCGATTCGGCTCACAGTCGTAGGAATCGCCCACACTCCCGACCGACGGCTCGATCCCGGCTCCGGCAAGCCGCTCCGTGTACCGAATCGAGAGATACTGGGTGAATTCAATTGGTCGTCGCAACACCTCGATGATGAGGTACTGCGATGGAGAAACGGAAACGGAGACGGTCAGGCCGAGCAGGTCGGCCTGCGATGCGTTCGCCTGGCCGACCGCCGGTCGTAAGCTTACGGATCCTGTCGATTGTCGAGGTGCGGGCCAGCCACGATTCATGCAACAACCCCATGAGGACACTGGAGGACACTGACCCTGAACTGTGTATCGGTCAGCCGCGCACACGACTTCGGCAGCGGCATGGAAGAGAACCGGATCACGGAGGACAGCCGGCCGGCTCGGTTGCGTCCTCTAGTGGGCCCACCCGCTGGGGCTCTGCGAGCGACTATGACCTGTTGCTGGTCGACAGTCGACGAGAACGGCAACCCTCCCTGCCAAGATAGCTGAGACACTTTACCCCCTGGAAATTAGTGTTGAGGGCGGGGAGGTGTCAGGACGTTGATGACCAAGATCCGATCGATGCTGGTAGACCAATCGATTATGGGAGGGCCGGAGCGGAGGGGCGACGAGCGAAGCGAGGCGCCCCGTAGTGGAGGGTCTCCCATAATCGAGCCCGACGCGGTGCCCGTCCCGCCGGATTCCGAGGTCCCGGCGCGCCATGCGCGACGGCGCTTTACGACCGCCTACAAGCTGGCGATCCTCCGGCGGGCGGACGCCTGTACACGGTACGGCGAACTCGGGGCACTCCTGCGAAAGGAGGGGCTGTATTCCTCACACGTCGTCACGTGGCGCCAGCAGCGCGAGGCCGGGTTGACGCCGAAGAAACGCGGCCGGAAGATGACGGCCGTCGATCCGCAGCGGAAGAAGCTCGAACAGGAGCATCGCCGCTTGACGTCGCGGCTCCAGAAGGCGGAAGCTCTGCTCGCCTTTCAAAAAAAGTTTCCGAACTCCTACAGATCCCCCTGAAACCGTTCGTGAGCGACGAGGACGATTGATGGTCGCGGTGGACGACGCGACGCCGACGTTGGGGGCGGCGTCCGCGTGTCGCGGGTTGGGCCTGCCCCGGGCCTCGCTGTATCGGGGGCGTCGACCGGTCGCGGTCGCGCGCCCTCGTCCGGCGCCGCCGCGCGCGTTGGATCCGATCGAGCGTCAGGGCATCTTGGATGTGCTCCACACGCGCTTCATCGATCAGGCGCCGGCGCAGATCCACGCCACCCTGCTCGATGAGGGGACCTACCTCTGTTCGCCGCGCACGATGTATCGCGTCCTCGACGCCGCGCACGAAGTCAAGGAGCGGCGCGATCAGGTGCGGCGCCCGCCCTACGCCGCGCCCGAGGTACTGGCCACGCGTCCGAACGACGTCTGGAGCTGGGACATCACGACGCTCTTGGGTCCGTCGAAGTGGACGTACTTCTATCTCTACGTCATCCTCGACATCTTCAGCCGGTACGTGGTCGGCTGGATGCTCGCCCCACACGAGAGCGCGGCCCTGGCCGAGCACCTCATCGGCGAGACCTGCGCGAAGCACGGCATTCAGCCGGGCCAACTCACGCTCCATGCGGACCGCGGGTCGTCCATGAAGAGCAAACCGGTGGCGCTGTTGCTGGCCGACCTCGGCGTGACCAAGACCCACAGCCGCCCGCACGTGTCGAACGACAATCCGTTCTCGGAAGCGCAGTTTAAGACGCTCAAGTACTGTCCGCAGTGTCCAGAGCGCTTCGGGTCGCTCGAGGACGGACGGGCGTTTGGGCAGGTCTTCTTTCCCTGGTACAACCAGGAACACCGCCACAGCGGCCTGGGGTTCCTCACGCCCGCCGTCGTGCATTTCGGCCAGGCCCCCACGGTCCGCGCGCAGCGCCAGCAGGTGCTCGCCGCCGCAGACGCGGCGCATCCCGAGCGCGTCGTCAAGGGCCGATCACAACCGGCCGATTTACCTCGCGCGGTGTGGATCAACCCACCCGCGAAGAACACGGCCGCGCAGGATGCCCCAGGAACAACGATCGTCATCATGGACGACCTCCGGGTCGACCAGAGTCGCGACGCCGACGACCATGTCGCCGTCATGATCGTCGACCGCAACGCGACTCTAATTACTGCGCCCTTGGTGTCTCAATGTCATTGACAGCTTCCGTGAGGTGTTCAAGCCCAGGCCGGCGGCGGCCGCGGGCGACCGCCGCGGTGCTGATGCGCGATGACGGTACCTGTGGTCCACGATCCCGATCGGCAATCCGAGACGGCCAAAACTGGAGGGCCACATCCTGTAGACCAAAGCGATGGGATTCGCCATTCAGGAATTGGTCCCCGCGCACGTCAAGACAGTGGAGGCTCAGCGCCTGCCCTCATACGAGGCCCGGATCGCCCATCGCGTCTATCGGGTGTCGAATCTGGAACACCTCCTGCTTGAGGGCCACGACGTCGTCAAGCAGCAGGATCGTCCGCAGCAGGCACCGTCGCATCTCCGCGCGATACATCTCAGCGTGAATCCCCTTCTGACCGACCCGAGCCGCCGGAGCTCGCTCACGCCCAGATGCGCGTACTTCCTCTTCCAGACGTAGAACGTGGCTTTGGGCCTGATCCGATTCGGTGGACGGTTTAGCTACGCTGTTTGAGTCTCCGTTGTTCTTTCGTTCGTTCACAACAACGATGATGGGTGTGGGCGCTGTGGGAATCTCGCGTTCTGTGCGAGATTTCCAAATCCCTGTGGGCGCGTTCTGTGCGTCCGCAGGGATGGCAGCGTCCATGCCCTACGCCGCCTGCCGTTCGAAGGCGGCCGGACTGATCTGGCCGAGCGTCGAGTGGCGACGTCGCTGGTGATAGAACACGTCGATGTGATCGAACAACTCCATCTTCGCGTCGCCGTGACTGTCGACGGGTTCGCCGAGCTCGCTCTTGACGGTCGAGAAGAAGCTCTCCATGACGGCATTGTCCCAGCAGTTGCCACGTCGGCTCATGCTGCAGACGATGCCACGCGCCTCGAGGAGGTCCTGAGAATCCTCGCTGGCGTACGTACAACCCTGATCGGAATGATGGAGGAGGCCGATGTCCGGGCACCGGCGCTTGAGCGCCATCTCCAAGGCCTTGATGGTCACGTGCCGGTCGTTCACCGCGCTGACGGCCCACCCCACGATGAACCGCGAGCACAGATCCAAGACCGCCGCGAGGTACAGGTTACCGCTGCTGCCGATGACGAACTCGGTCGTGTCGCCGACCCACCGCTGATTCGGGGCGTCCGCCTCGAACTGGCGGTCGAGCAGATTCGCCGCGACCGGCTGGTCGTGATCGCTCATGGTGGTTACGTTGTCACGCTTCCGGGCCCGTGCGACCAGGCCTTCTTCCTGCATCAGCCGGACGACCCGTTTGCGACTCACCTGCTCGTCCTGCTCGATCAGGTCTTCGTGAATGCGCGGGCTGCCATCGCGCTGTTTGCTCGCGTCAACGGACGCTTGGACGAGGACCTTCACCCGCCGGTCGTCTCGTGATCGTGCCGATTCCGGGCGTCGTTGCCACGCGTAGAACCCGCTGCGTGTGACCGCGAGACACCGGCACAGAATGATGACGGTGTGCCTGGTCTTCTCCACGGCAATGAACCGAAATCTTCCCGGCTCTGCTTCGCGAAGAAGGCCGTCGCTTTTTTTAAGATGTCGCGCTCCTCGGCGAGGATGCGATTCTCCTTGCGCAGCCGAGCCAGCTCCTCCCGCTCGGCGGTCGTCAGACCGGTACGGCCCCCGCTGCGGTCGGCGCGCGCCCGCTCGACCCATTGCCGCAAGGCCGATTCGGTAAGATCCAACTCGCGGGCGACGGCGCCAACCGTCTTCCCCTCTTCCAACACCAGCCGGACCGCCCCAGCCCGGAACTCGTCACTGAATTGCCGGCGTGACCGCCGACGTGTGGTTGCTGCCATTCGGGACATCGTCTCCACCTTTCGGAACGTGTCCACGAGATCGGATCAAGCCCAAGTGGCGATCCACAAACCCGGCGTCCGTGCGCGGTTCTTGCGACGACCCATAGCCATGCCGGGAGTGTAGTACGTCGGATCGACCGTGTCGATCCCCTTATTAACCACGGGCTGCTAGTACCCCGGCGCAGTGGTTTTGATCGATTGCCTGGGCCCACGGTCAAGAGGGGGAGGCCTGAAAGTGAACCGGTCAAATTCACTGCGACGAGGTACTAGGCTGCCACGGCCGGCGTGAGAGACAGGCGCGCCTGTTGGATGAACCTGCTCCGGTTTGTTACGATCCGTTCCCACCGACCGACTAACGCAATGGGCGTGGAGGCGGCCGCTTCCCGCCGCCAGCGCTGTCGCCGTCTAAGAGATTTCCATAGCGACGCCAGGAGAGTTCGATCGTGGAAGAGATGAAGAAGGAAGCATGGGTCGCCGAGTTTGGTGAGCGCAGCGTGGAGAACCCGAACGTTGTGGACCTCATCAAGGTGGATCCGGCGTCGGGACAGGTTGTACTGGTGATGATCGAGCGACGCGAGTGGGATAACGGCCCGCAGCAGTTCAGCCAGATCGAAGAAAAGATCAACCGCTACATGGGTTACGTCCTTGATGGTCACCTGACGACGCACTCAGTACGAAGGCAAGCGTGTCCAGATCCATCTGAATTGTGCCGAGGCACCTTCCGGCAAGGCCGAGGCCTTCGTGACTGCGGCGCAGCGCGCGATTCGCGCGCATGGCCTCGAGTTCGTCGTGAACGTCACGCCGACTCACGCAGTGCACTGATCACTGCCAGATCTGGCGCCCTTTCGACACGCCACTCATCGATCACACGTCCGTATGTCCGATGCAGGATCGCTTCGAACAGTTCCCCATCGGCGCGTCAGAATGGGCCGTTTAACCACGGGCTGCTAGCAGCCCGTGGTTAAAGGTCGCCTTCTGACGCGCCAACAGGTAGCAGCTCGAAACGATGATTCGGCGTAAAAACGGACGCCTGATCGTCGGATGGCGTGTGGTGGTCGCGCCAGCGGCGCTCCACGCGCGTCCACAGCGCGATGACGAGCGCCACAATCGTCGCCAGGTGGCCCTGCAGGCTCCGCGGCGTGCCGACGCCGACGAGCGACCGCATCAAGAGGCCCAGATTGAAGCCGCCGATATGGACGAGTAAACGTTTCAGGATGTTGGTGTGCCCTCGCAGATGCGTGCGCCGCATCCCACCGGTTTCAGAGAGATGCGCATTCGGTCGTTCGAGATACTCACTCCGTCGACGCGACAAGGCCAACCCACGCACGCCCCGGATGCGTCGACGATTCGCGTACACCGCGTCGCGCGCCGCCGCCTGGTGCGTCCAGTTGCGCCGGCCGCGATCGGGCTCCGCGATAGAGGTCCGCAGGTCGAGTGTCGCGAGATCCACCAGCGTCTGATTACTGTGGTATCCCTTGTCGGCCACGACTTCGTCGATGATCGCCGTGTGCCCGTCGGTCGCCACCGCCACGGCTTCGAGCTCTTCGGCCGTCGTGGTGACCGTCTCCGCGATCGTCGTCGTATCGCCCTGATCGGCGCCCTGCACCGTCACGCCCACGATCGCCCCAGTCTCCAGGTCGACGGCGTGCTCAGCCTTGTGGGCCAGATGCGTACGCCCGTCCTTCATTTTCGTGATCCGCGCATCAGGGTCGTGTGGATGCCGCCAGTCGGTATTGCAGCCCTTCTTCGGGCGCTTGCGATCAAGGCGCGCTAAGTCCGCCCGTGTCGGCGTCTCGATGCCCGAGGCCTGTGCGAGCCGCGTCAAGAACTCCTGATACGTCTCGCCGGAGTCGCGGCGCACGATGCTCCGCAAGGCGGCATTGGCTTCGAGGGTCGTGGCATCGATCCCGATCGTCTTGCCCTTCACGCGATCGGCCGTCGCCAGCACCTGCAGGATCCACATGAAGACCGCCCGGTGCGTCTCGAGGTCGATCAGCCGCCGCGTCCGGGAGATCGTCGAGTGCTCGGGTGTCGCCTCATCGAGGCCCAACCCGAGAAAGCCGCGCAGCGCCAGCGAGTCGGCAGTCCGCCAGGCGATCCCACGCTCCGAATCGATGCCCTCGAAGTACCCGATCAAGAGCAGCCGGAAATAGGTCCCCGGCAGCAGACTGGGACGGCCGACCGTCGCGGCGTAGAACGGGGCGCACTGCGCCTCGACGCACGCGTCGAACGCGTGCGTGTCCAGGACCTGATTTAGCCGCTGATAGAACGGCTGCCCGCCCGTAACCGGCAACGCGTTCGTCGCGATCCACAATCCGGGTGTCCGTGCCCGGTCCTTACGTCGACTCATGGCCATGCGGGAGTGTAGTACGCGGGATCAGTCGTGTCGATCCCTTTCGGCCCTTTAACCACAGGCTGCTAGGGGTCATTGCCGGGTGTATCAGGCCGATCGGGTAGACACGTCCAGCCGTTTGCTCCTTCCCGAATTACGTTGAGATCCCAGTCCAAGATAGCGGCATCAGAGGAAATCGACGACGGTCCTGCGCTCATCGCGTTCTGGATGGGGTCGGTTGTCGGCAGGGTCGTGGATGCCACGGGTTCGGTCGCTGCCGGAGCCGCGGGTTCACTCGATGGTGCAGAACCACCACACGCTAGCGTGAACGTACCCATAGCCAAGACTGCCATACGCGCGCTGCGGAAACGATTCTTCATGATTGTGATCCTTTGGTGAATGGTTCGACGCGGAGAGGTACGGCCCGCTGCTGGGCGCCGTTTCCGTCGGCTTGTCACCTGCCCTGAAGAGATTGGCACGGGAGCTGCCCGATTTTCAAGCCCATTACCATCAGTGCGCGACGCCTGGCTCAGGACAAGGCGCGCAGGCAACGCGGTCATGTGCGGAGAAAAAGCCGTTCTTCAGGGTTACGTCATGGCTTTGTTCGGAGTCACATGACGGTGCTGGGTGCTAGAGCTGATGTGGTGTACAGCAGAAGGCCGGTCACGTTGACCGGCCTTAGCCCGCATTATTCACGAGTGACTGAGTTGCTCGTCGTGCAGGCGTTTTCGAGTGTGATGACGCAGATGGACGCTGGCGTCATGACGATTGAGGCGATGAGACGGCCGGTCGGTTGAGGCCACGGGGCCGGGGACCGGATCGGCGTGGTCGGGGGCGACACCTCCGGCGCGAGGACCGCGTGGTGGCGATGGCAGGAACGGGTTACGCGGGGGCGGCGCCGAGCGCGCGGGCGAGACGCGCCCACGAGACGGCGTCGGGATGGGATCGCGGGAAATGCAGGACGATCCGGCGGACCGACCGCACGACCTGCACCCCGATCGTGATCAGCGCCTGCCGCAGCCGAGGGACTTGCGCCCCGCGGAGCGCGGTCCGGTCCGCATGGAGTTGCAGTTCTTGGAAGAGGACGAACGCGGCCGCCGTCAAGGTGACGCGCAACTGATTGGCCCAGAAGCGCGTACAGCTGGTGCGCCCGAAGGCGAGGGCGTGTTTCAGTTCCTTGAAGCGATTCTCACTGTCGCCGCGGGCGCAATACACGTGGGTGTAGATCCACTCCGGCGTTTGGCGCAGATTCGTGATGACGAAACGCGGGTTATCGCGCGGCACTCGTCCGTGGTGCCACACCACTTCGGCTTTGATAATGGTGCGCCGGGGCACCGCCCAGGTGCCCGCCTGATACGCCGCCTCCGCATAGGCAGTCGCGGTCTCTTGGGTCGTGGCGACGACCGCCCGGAGCGGCGCGACCGCCGGCTCGGCGTGCCGCGTGAGGACCGCGTTGTTCCCCATGGCGACGACATACTCGACCCCGGCCGCCTCCAGGTGGTCAAAAATCTCCGGCGTAGCGAAGCCCCCATCCAGCCGCACGCGGAGCCGGGCACGGGGAAAGGCGCGCCAGAGTTTCGGGAGCAGCCGCTTCAGCAGCCCCACCGCGCCAGCCGTCCCCGCCGCGTTGCCCGGGCGGAGGATCGCGGCGACGAGGTACTGCCGTGCCTCATCGTCAAAGGTCAGGCTCGCCACGAGTGGCAAGTAGCACCAGTGATCATAGAAGCCATTGAAGAAGGTGAGTTGCTGCGCGCCGTGGGTCTCGTCTTCGGTGACATCGAGGTCGATCGTGATCAGGCGAGCGCCCCGTCGCCGGCGGCGATGGCGGGCCAGCACCCGGTCGGCGAGCGCGTCGCTCATGGCGCGCAGCATCCGCGGGGCCGCCGTGCGCTCGAACCGCGAGATCGTCGGCTGCGACGCCAAGCGGCCGCCCTCGATCGGGTCGCGCCCCAGCAACAGTTTGTGGATCGGATCGTCGGCGAGTCGGTCAGCGTCATTGCCATCGGGATGGCCACACGCGATCGCGAAGACACGTTGCGCGATCAGATCGCTCACCCCGTGCATCACGCGCGCCGACGCGCGCGCGTCGGGGACCGTCGCCGTGAGGGCGGCCAGCAGGCCGAGCCGTTGATCGGCGGCTTTAAGCAGCACCGCGCCGCCGTCCGAACTCGCGTGAGGCTGATCGAACGTCGCCATCACGGGTCGGTCGAGCAGATCAGGAAACAGAACAGTCTGTGTTATCGTTTCGTCGTTCAAACCAAGCGCCTCCGTCGTGGAAAAGGTCCATCAGCACGGCCTTTGTACCACGGGGAGGCGTTTGTGTTTCTACGCGATCGCGATCGTTGATGAATTATTCAGGTTAGGAAATCTAGTGGTCGGGGCGAGAGGATTTGACCCTCCGACCCCTCGGTCCCGGATGGCACAAAGGGCTGCCGCGGCGCCGGCGGCCCGCTAGCCTGCCGGTTCCGGACCGTCGGGAGCGACCAGCTTGAAGAACACGGCGGCGGTGACCGCCGCCGCGAAGTTGGCGACCAGGTACACCCAGATGTTCGCGGCGCTGAAGAGCCCCATGAGCGTCGCGCCGAGTGCGACGGCGGGATTGAAGGCGCCGCCCGACACCGCCCCCACGGAGTAGGCGCCGGCCAGCACGGTAAACCCGATGGCAAGGCCGTAGAACGAGTTTCCGCTCGTGCTCCGGGACGTTGCCACGTTCAGCACCACGAAGCAGAGCGCAAAGGTGAAGAGAAATTCCGCGACGAGCGCCCGGGTCGCCTCGATCTGCATCGGCGTGACCGCCGGATAGCCCTTGAGAAAGACCACGATCATCGCTGCCGCCGCGGCACCCGCGCACTGGGCCACGACGTAGCCAGGCACATCGGACGCCGCGCACTTCCCTCGTAGGAAAACCGCCAGGGTCACCGCAGGGTTGTAATGGGCGCCTGACACGTGGCTCCCGGCAAACACCATCGCCATCAGGACGCCGCCGATCGCAAGCGGCGCCAGCGCGCCCGCGTCGTTGGGAGACATCACTACGCTGCCGATCGTCAGCACCAGAAAAAAGGTGCCGACGAACTCGACGAGATATTTCTTCATAAGGATCCTCTGCACATCACGGGCGTAAGCATACACTGCTAGGATTACGCCACAGTCGGCGAATATCTCATGGGGTGCTGCGAGGCGACCAATCCGGATCTGACCTGCGATCGACGGACCGCACTGAAGGCGACGGTCGGGGGCGGCGAGGGCCGCGTACGCTACGCCTTTTCCTTCCTCCTCATTCGATTCCCGCAGCGGGATTCGCGAACAGCTGATTATACAAGGCCGTCTCTGTCGGCACGCACTCCATCTCTCGGATGTCGAAATTCGGGGACTGCAAGCGCAAGGGCAAGATCGACGCCGTCCAAGGTCTCGTGTAGTACTTCGGATCGTCAATAGTGATGGTCATCACTAGATGGTCGCGATCCACGCGCTGGTACTGCTCCCGCACCCGCATCGCGCCGCTGTGCGGACGACCGGCATTATCGAGCCATGTGTTGTCGTTGAATCCGTTGGACTCAGCGACAAACGTGTAGTCATCCACCCAGCGGCCCACGGAGTAGCCCCACCACCTCGGTTCCTCAGGCTCTTCGGCAAGCTCCCGACCATCGGTCCAGATCACGCGCCATTTCTTGTTGAACAGGTACAGCATTACGATATTTTCCGGCGTCTGTATGATCCGGCTCGTTCTGAAATTATGAAGGACGACACGAGGGAAACCCTGCGGATCGCACCCCGGCATGGTGTCATTGGTAAGCGCGGATGGCACACTCGTTATCCCGAAGGTGGGTTTGTTGGCCTTGAAAGCTGCCTCACCTTCAGCGGTATACGGTAGCTCATGCTCCGGCCTTCCAGTTGAAGGCATTTGCTGAACGCCACGGGCGTTGATTCCGGCCCCCGCGCTGGCGGCTGGCTCCCACACCCCGGACATAGCTCGGCGTGGTGCGGGCGCCGGCTCTTGCCCTTCGAAGTCAACGTCGTACACCAGCCCGGGGACCCGACGAATTTCTCTCGGGGCCTGACCGAGCGCCACGGGCGGCAGAGCCACCAATACCGCGATCGCTCCGGCCACAGTCACGGCGCACATTGACACCAGGTAACGCTTTTGCACGGCGATGCCCCTTCGTCTCGACTGGTTAGCTCAACTGGTTAGCTCAAGATGTCGCCATTGGCGAACTCAACTTGTATGACGCTCCCGACCGGACTGCCACTCTTCACGGGCCGTACGGTAACCGTGACCTCATCTCCCGTCTTGAAGGTCCGAATGCTCCACCCGCGGTTGACCATATCAGGCGGATTACTGGTTTCCACGACCCAGCGCACCGTCTGCCCGTCTTCGCCTTGCACGTCGAACTGCAAGAAGCAGTGCGGATTGGCCCAGAGCCATTGCACAACCGTACCTTTCAGCACAAGGCGTTTTGCCGGATCGTTCTCGAACTGAGCGGCTCCATGATGTGCAGTCGCTGCACTGGAAGCGATTAGAAGACTACCAACCACAGCCACAAGCGTGACGACCGTTTTCCTCATCGCAACCTCCATACCCAACCCCAGCATACCGCAACTCCAGCCTTCACATTCCCAGAGGTTGAGACGCGAACTCACGTTCACCGATCCGCGGGAGGAATCGGCACGCTGTCTATGCCGCCCAACGTTGTTCCATTAGCAAGGACAACCTCACGAATACGCCCGATCGGCAGACCATTCTTGACTGGCGTCACAGTGACAGTCACTTCGTCCCCGGGCTTGAAACTATCTCTTCGATAGCCGGCTGGAAACATGACGTTCGGAGATTGCGTCTCGATGACCCATCGGACGACTTCGCCGTTCTCGCCGGTCACGTCAACGGTCACCAACAAGTGAGGATTCGAATAAACAAATCGCGTGACGGTCCCTGTTACAGTAACGGTCTTGTCGTTGTCGAACGCCGCGCTGCCGTGATGTGCGAACAGGGGAACTGACATCACAACTCCCACAGCCAACACGATGACGAGCCTACTTCTCATTGACCCTCCCGGTTCCGCGGTCACATGGTGCAGCGCTTGAATCGAAATCGACCTATTGCTGGCTCGCGCCTTGGCCGAAGACCTCGTTGTAGTTCTGCTGTTCTGCAGGTGAGCAGTAGTACTCCATGACATCAGTACTGGGATCGTGGAGCCTCATCGGGAGCTTCATCGTCTCCCACGGCCTCGTATAGACCTTCGGATCGTCGATCGTCTCCGACCACTCTAGCGTGTCATAGTCGATGCGCCGGAATGTCTCGGTTACACGCAGCTGATCGCTGATGGGCCGACCAGTCGAATCGAGCCACACCCGGTCTTCCGGCAAGGTTCCAACCGTCTGGACCTCGAGCGTGTTATCGTCGAGCCATGTGCCGACGGAATAGCCAAAAATCCGCTGCTCTCGGATCTCGCCGTCGAATTCCACGACACCATCCCGCAAAGTAGGGAGTTCTCGCCCGTCGGTCCAGATGATGCGCCAACGGTTGTCGTAGTGATACAAGATCACTACCTTGACCGCGTCTTGAAAGATTTGGGTCAGCCTGACGTTGTAATGATTGTAGGGGATGTCCCACTGACTGTTGAAAATTGAAGCGGCGGCTCCGTCACTGCTCGTGATAGACGAGTGGTGACCAAACCGAGGCAACACGCCTCACAGCAAAGGAGCCGCCATGAAGAAGTCTCGCACAGCCGGCCCGTCTCGCGTTGTTGAATCTCCCACCGTCCGATCCCTCCCGCTCGTGGACGTCCTGGAGGACACGAAGGCCGCGCTCTTCGCGTTGATGGTGCAGTCAGGTCTCCAGGTACTCGATGCGCTGCTCGAGGAGGACCGCACGGCGTTGTGCGGCCCGCGGTACGCTCATCACGCCGACCGCCACGCCTCGCGGGCGGGCACCGTGCCCAGCGAGGTCGTCCTCGGGGGCCGGAAGGTCGCCATGCAGCGGCCCCGCGTGCGGGCCGAGGGCCGCGAAGTCCCGCTGCCGACCTTCCAGGCGGTGGCCCAGGCCGATCCCCTGAATCGCCGCGTCGTTGAGCAGATGCTGGTGGGCGTGGCGACCCGTCACTATGCGCGAAGTCTTGAGTCGGTGCCGGCGGGGGTCGTAAGTCGCGGCACGAGCAAGAGCAGCGTCAGCCGGCGATTCGTGGCGAAGACCACGGCCCAGCTCCGGGCGTGGCAATCCGCGCCGCTGGACGGTCTCGACCTCGTGGCGCTGCTCATCGACGGCGTGCATATCGGCGAGCACTGCCTCGTGGTGGCCCTTGGGATCGCCGCAGACGGGCAGAAACACGCGCTCGGCCTGTGGGAGGGCGCCACCGAGAACACCGCCGTGTGTCAGAGCTTGCTGGCGAATCTGCAGAGCCGGGGCCTGCGCACCGACCGCAGCCTGCTCGTGATCCTCGATGGCGCGCCGGCCCTGCACAAAGCCACGCGGGCGGTCTTCGGCGCGGCCGCGCTCATCCAGCGGTGCCAGGTCCACAAGCTCCGCAACATCCTGGACCACCTACCGGAGCGGCAGCGACCGTGGGTGCAGGCGATCGTGCGACGCGCCTATCTGGCGACCGACGTGAAGACGGCGACGCAGCTGCTCACCACTCTCGCCACGCGCCTGGACGAGGTCTATCCCAGCGCCGCCGGCAGCGTGCGCGAAGGACTCGACGAGACCCTGACGGTCCTCACGCTGCACCTCTCGGCGCGACTCCAGCGATCGCTCGCGACCACGAATGCCGCCGAGAGTCTGCTGAGCCGCACCCGCCACGTGACGCGGAACGTGAAACGGTGGCGTGGCGGACAGATGATGCTGCGGTGGGTGGCGGCCGGTGTCCTCGAAGCCGTCAAGGGTTTCAGGCGCGTCAAGGGATGCGCTGACATGCCCCGCCTGGTGACGGCCCTGCGGGCGCGTGATCAACGTCTCGGCATCGGGGGCTCAGTGGCGAACGTCGCGTAGAATCTCAACCGAGCCGCCGCCGAGTTTCAACAGCGCACGGGACATCCCCTGATTGTAGCGCGGCACTCCTAACGGCTCGCAGTAATTCCTAGGATCATTGTGCTCGGCGGGGAGGACCGCATCGACGCCCTCGAGCGGCTTATGGGAGCGGTACAGTTCCAATCCATAGGGCGTGTACGGCAGCGGATTGTCTGCCTCGCTGCCGCGGTTTGGCCTTAGCTGAACGCCACCTGCCTGGACCCCTCCCATATGCCCCGCGGCCGGGCCCCACATCCCGGTAAGGTCGCGCCGCGGAGCCGGCTTCCTGTTCTCGTCTGTTATTGGCGGTTTATCCCAAACCGGCTGAGGCCAACCGTCCGCAGCACTGCCCTGAGCATCGTTCTGGGCGAATGCGCCACCAGGAAAGGCCAGCGCCGACATCCACAAGCCGACACTCAAGACCACAAAGCGCTTCGGCATAGTGGGCGGACGGTACACCGATGCAGGTACTACAGTCAATATGACTGCGCTGCCTGCTACAAACGGGGGATGTCCCGGCCGCTGTTGAAACTCGGCGGCGACTCGGGTGACATTCTAAGCGACGTGCTGCGCCTCCCTGGAGTCTCCGAGGCCGAGACGGTGATCTCGGGCGCGGAGGGCCGCGACGAGCTGCGGCATATCCGCATGTCCCTTCAGGCGCCGGAACCCTTTGGCTGCTTCGAGCACACCCGCGGCGACCCAGCGCAGCATCATCTGGCCGCCCCGCCAGCGCTTGACGTTGCGTTTGACGTGGCGGGTCCGGCTGATGAGGCTCTCGGCGGCGTTGGTGGTGGCCAGCGAGCGCTGGAGACGGGGAGCGAGGCCGAGCGTGAGCACGGTCACGGTCTCTTCGAGCCCTTCCCGCACACTGGCCGCCGCGCACGGATGTTCCCGGTCGAGGCGGCGGGCGAGGTTCCGTAGCAACCGCATCGCGGTCTTCACGTCCTCGTGCTGATAGGCCCGCCGCAGGATGGCCTGCACCCAGGGCCGCTGGCGCGCCGGTAAATGGTCGAGGATGTTGCGGGTCTTGTGGACTTGGCAGCGCTGCACCACGGCGGCGCGGCCGAACACCGCAGTCACCGCCGCCCGCAGCGCCTTCGACCCATCGAGCATCACCAGCACACTCCGATCGGTGCGCAGGCCACGGCTCTGGAGGTTGGCCAGCAGGCTCTGACAGACGGTCGCGTTCTCCGTCGAGCCTTCCCAGAGCCCGAGGGCGTGCTTCGTGCCGTCGGCGCCGACCCCCAAGGCGACGACCAGACAGTGCTCGCCGATGTGGACACCGTCGAGGACGAGGCCGACCAGATCCAGGTTCTCGAGGGGCGTCGCCTGCCACGCGGCCAGTTGCGCGGCGGTCTTGGCGACAAACCGGCGGCTGACGGCGCTCTTACTCACGCTACGGCTGGGGACGTCGGCCGGGAGCGGCTCCAGACTCCGAGCATAGCCCCGGGTGCTGACACCGACCAACAGCTGCTCGACAGTGCGGCGCCGCAGGGGATCGGTCTGGGCCATCGTCTGGAAAGTCGGCAGCGGTACTTCCTGGCGGGCCGCGCGGACCCGGGGACGCCGGATTGCCACCTTGCGCCCGCCGAGGACGACCTCACTGGCCACCGTCCCGGCCCGGGCCGCCGTACGGTCGGCCTGGTGCGCGTACCGCGGGCCACAGATCGCGGTCCGATCGTCTTCGAGCATGGCGTCCAAGACCTGTAACCCTGACCGCACCGCGAGCTCGAACAGCTCCGCCTCGGTATCGATCAGCAGCTCGACGAGGGGCAGGCGACGCGGGGGCGGAGATTCAACACCAGCGGCGGGACGGACTGTGCGAGACTTCTTCATGGCGGCTCCTTTGCTGTGAGGCGTGTCGCCTCGGGTTGCCCACCACTCGTGTATCACGAGCAGTGAGGAGCCGCCGCGTCAATTTTCAACAGTCAGTGGGACATCCCCTCCTGACGGCATGATCTCGTTACGGAATACTACTCGTATTATTTGGTTTGCGGAGGCATCTTCGAGCGTCTGCGACTTGACGTGACCGTCGGGTGCTACGCGTAATTCACGGCCAAGGCGTGCAGGCAGTGCGGTCATGTGCGGAGAAAAAGCCGTTCTTCAAGGTTACGTCATGGCTTTGTTCGGAGTCACATGGCAGCGCTGGCTGTAAGAGGTGATCGCCAGTGTCGCAGAATGTTGGCGCGACGTATCCTCCCTCGGCAACGTCTAGCATGACGCGATACGTCGGGTTGACTGGGAAAGAATGCCGGGAGTAGACTGCGCCCCTCGGCGGTCCAGGCCGTCTGGCGGCCACTTCTCCCTGGGCATGACCCCCAGCACACGGGAGCAGGACGATGCATGCAACTAGGCTGTTCGTTCCGGTCTTGATGGCCCTGGGGCTACTGATGCCCCTGGCTGTCGTGAGCTACACCAACACCTCAGCGGCCGAGCTGGCGCAGCTATTGCTCGAGGTCGACACCGGCGCGTACGAGGTCGTCGAGAACTGGCCACAGCCGTTACCCGACACCACCCCCGGAGAGCATGACGGGTTTACCTGGGGGTCGGGCGCAGGGGCGCACGCCGAGACCCCGGACAAGGTCTGGGTTGCCCAGCGCGGGGAGCGCCCGCTGCCGCGCGGCGCCGAGCCGTGGACGATCGGGGCCGCGCTCATCCCGCCCCGCATGGAAACGGGCCGGGATGACTATGGTCTAAATATCCGAGGGTGGGAACGGCGAGTGCATCACGTCATCTTCGCGGTGAATCGCGAAGGCAGGATGATCGAGGAGTGGCGGCACCTCGACGACTTCTTCTACCCGACGGGCCTCATGGGGCGCGGACCGCACAAGATCCTGACGAGCCCCTACGATCCCGAGAACCACCTCTGGGTGATTGATGACGACCTGCACGAGATCCACAAGTTCACCAATAGCGGCGAGTTGGTGATGACGCTTGGCGAGCGGAACGTGCCGGGCCGCGGGCCGAACAACTTCAACCGTCCGACTGACATTGCCTGGCTGCCCGACGGGACGTTCTTCGTCGCTGACGGCTACGCCGGCACCCGCGTCGCGAAGTTCGACGCGGAGGGCAAGTTCCTGCTCGACTGGGGGCAGCCCCCCGCCGATCTGGACAACCAGGGTCCTAACGAGTTCTGGTCCGTCCATAGCATTGGTATCAGTCGGGACCGCCGGATCTTCGTTGCAGATCGCGAGCACAACCGGATGCAGGTCTTCGACGAGAACGGCACGTTCCTCGACATGTGGCCGACCGGCTATCGATCAGCTGTGTATGCCCACATCGTCACGCAGGACGACCACGTCTGGGTGGCAGACAGACGTACCGAGAGGCTTGTCAAATACGATCTGAACGGGCGGTACGTGTACGACATGGGTGGGCCTGGCTTTCTTCCTGGACAGTTTGGTGGCGTGCACCAGATCCATGTCGACGAAGAGGGCAACCTGTACGTCACCGAAGTGTGGAACGGCCGTTCACAGAAGTTCCGTCCGAAGGCGGACGCTGACCCCGCACACCTCGTGGCCCCGCGGGTGGGAGATTGGCAGTAAGGAGACCGACGACGTGAGCACTCGATCCTTTGACCCATATCGGCCAGCCGCGTTGTGCTTCCTGGTCTTGACACTGGCCTACCTCGCTCTGCCCGATTCGGCGTCCAGCCAGGCACCCTCGCAGCACGTCCGAGTCACGAGGGGCGCCAACGTGCACCAGGGGGCGGGGACCCAGCGGGTGGTCCTGTTCGTTGTCCCACAAGGAACGGTCCTGCCCGTCATCGAGCGAGTAGGCCGCGACGGAGTATGGATCGCCGTCGAGCTCACGCCGGAAGTCAGGAAACGCGGGACCCGGATGCGTTGGCGGGACGAAGACCGTGGCTACGTGCACCAGTCAACCGTGGAATTCGTCGACGTCGAGTCATCGCCATAGAATGCAGTCAACGCCGCCATGTGACTCCGAACAAAGCCATGACGTAACCTTGAAGAACGGCTTTTTCTCCGCCTTCTGGCCCGTTCGGAAAACCTATCGATTCCGGTCGCCGCAACCGACTGAATTCAGGTGTTCGAAGGCAGGCGATTCAGCTGTTCGGAAAACAAGTGTTTCTCGCACACGGCTCGTTAGGCGGAAATCCCTACTTTATCGAGGGAGGTTCCGCGTCGGCTCCATTCGGTGGTTGGACGGCCGGCGGTTTGTTTTGCGTTTCTTTGTTCGTCAAAGCCTGCTTCGCCTCGGCAAGTAGCGATTTGAGCTTCCCCGAGGCTCGACCGGCCCGTGCGCCACCGGTGCCGCTCCTCGCTGGCGCGCCTCGCACCGGTCGAAACGCGCGAGTGGATCCCGCTTGGGCACTACTCCTGGAAGTCCGCCCGTGCCGGGGGAGGCTCTGTGGGATCCATATCGAACAATTGCGTTCCGTCGGCGAAAAGGATCCTATGCATGCGCCCGACCGGAGTGCCGTTCTTGGTGGGGAACAGCTGCACATCGATCATGTCCCCAGGCTTCATCGTACTCCTGCCGAAACCAAGCAGTCCCATCGACGGCGTACTGCCCATCTCCATAGTCCATTCCCGCGTTTCGCCATTCGCGTCCGTGCCTCGAACCTTGATCAGCGAGTGAGGATTCATCCAGTGGTACTCGGTGACTACCGCACCCTTCAGTTCGAGCATTTCCGGCGAGTACGCGGCGTCTCCATGATGCGCGAACAGGGAACTTCCCATTGCCAGAAACCCAACCACCACCATAGCGAACGACAGCACCTTCACTGTCTTCATCCTGCACCTCCTGACTTCTAGAAACCAACGTCCGACAGGACGCGAATGCAGCGAAAGCATCTCAAACCTGTTGGCTTACTGCTCGTTCTCTTGCAGCTCGTACGTTAGGGGACGAAGGTCTTGTGACTCCAGACCATCAGTACTCCCAGCAAGATCGGCCTGTTCACTCAGGTACTTCTGGACCTCCGAGGGTACGCAGATGTACTCATTGAGCTTTTGATTCGGAACCCATTTGAAATAGCTTTGCCCCATCGAAAACGGTTCCGCATACATTGTCGGATCATCGACCCAGATCTCCGTCATCATGGTGTTATGGTCGATGCGGTTCCAGCGCTCCGTAAAGCGTGCATTCACGCTATGTGGCAGTCCTTGCCCAGTCAGCCACTTGTCGTCCCTGACGCCGACGGTCTCGATGACCAGTGTGTCGTCATCCTCCCAGCGGCCGACGGAGTACCCGTTGAACGTCGGGTCGACTCCTCCCCGCACTCCCACATTGGTCGGCAGCGCCCGTCCATCCAGCCAGACCTCCCGCCACCAGTATCCGTGCTGTAACAAGAAAACGATCCGATCGGGCATCTCGGCAACCTGCATGGCGCGGTTCTGCTGATACATGTTCCGCGGAAATCCAAATGGATCACAGAACCTTCCATAGGGATCGTTGGTGCCACCGGGGCCAGCCTCCCTTATGGTTATGCGTTCACTACTGATCTGTTGCCCCAATGCCGTGAGCTCTGGCGTGTCTCCCCTTCTTCCGTTTGGGACCCCCGGACTGGCCCTAGGTCCGTGCCAAGTCCCCGTCAAAGAGCGCGTTGGAGCTTGCCCTCCATCGCCGTCGGGGAACCCTGGGGGTATGTCCGTAGCGTAATATTTCCACGGATCGCGCTCCAGATCAGGGTCATAATTCCACTTATCTGGATCGTCCTGTTCGGCCTGAGTCCGCCCCTGGTCGACGCCATCGTCCGCCACCTGGGCGAATACCACTCCAGAAAAAACGAATACGGCTACCAGGCTCACTACGGCGCTCACGAGCGTTTGTCGCATTTGTACACCCTCCCGAACTAAATCTTAACCATGCTCCTCGCTCGAGGTGAACACGCTGAGTGGATGATAGCGGCTCAGTAAGCCGGCTCCAATAGATATTTTCTATAAACGGGCGCTGCTTCGGGCGAAGTGAGAAATGCCAAGAGCTCTCTGGCCGCTGCGGCCTGCGTCGTATTAGACGAGATGAACGCGATCAGAGGCGACGGAGGACGAATCTCCGTCGGCAAGGTCCCGACAATATCGATGTCGTCGTTGCCGTACATGCCAATATGCATGGTCATGCCTATCTCCACCTCGCCGCTGGCCGCCGCGGCCATGGCTCGGCGGCCACCACGGGTGTGTGTGGTCCTCGCCTGCATCTCATCGGCGATACCAAGCCTTCTCAGCATGTTCTCAATGTTCCTCCCCGAAGCCGAAGTACCGCCCTCCGGGTCCGGATAGGCGATGGACTCCGCGGCAAGTAGCATGCGTTTCACTGCCGCAGGGGTGGAGATGTCTGGCTTGGGAGCCCCCTTTCGGACGGCGACACCCATCAAGCCATTGGCGACCAAGGTTGCGCTGGCGGGATCGACGTTGCCCGAAGCAACTACGTCCGCATCGTGAGGAAACTCGACGATCGTCAGGTCGAACGGCTCGCCGTTGACGACCACATCCCTCGAAGCCATGAAGTTAGGGAATGTCAGATTGACCGTGCGGCCCGTCTTCGCTTCGAACTGAGCAATAAGCTCCATAAACCCGTCGTCACCGCGACTCACGATGGAAACCGTGAGCTCTTCCTGAGCGCGAACGCTGGGCGAGCCGACAAGCACGAGGGTCAGAGCAGCGATTGCGGAAAGCCAATGTCTCATGATGGTTCCTCCTGATTATCCCGGTAGCTGGCTGCGGCGAATCGACGCCGATCGTGCTCCGGCCATATGACCGGCATTGTCACAAGAACAGAGACTTTTTTCAACAAACTTGGGTGGGTGTCCGCACCCCTCCGGTATGACCCTGCCCCCAACGTGCATACAGTACCGGGGAACTCTGAACGAGCGGGAGCCCGAATCAGTTCCCCCGAAACGTTGCAAGCCATCAAGAAGTTGCTATCGCGCCCCACTCTGGTAGGCGCGTCGAGGGGGGAGACGACGGCTTAGCTCGGCGATTCGGGGGGGGGCCTAAAACGTCCTATCGTCATCGTGGTCCTGCCGGACAACGACCGCGCAGGCGAAAGCCACGCCGAACGTGTTGCGGCCGACATCAACCAGCACGACGCAACGATTGATCTGAGGGTCGTGTCCCTGCCTGATAGGTCCTCTGTAGTCGCGTAGCGTTTAGTAATCGCCGATTCTAAGAACTGGTCGCAACCTCGGAGAAGCGAGGGCGGTGTCAGTTCTGGTGTCAGTTCGTTTTGCGATTCGCTGCGTGCTCTAGCAGCGCACTGCAATCGTAGATTCGCTAAGTCCCAGGAAACGCAGCCCTTTGCTGGCTGCTGCATTTTGGTGCACCAACCCCTGGCCGCCTTAGAAGGCCGGGGAGCGCTGCCTAATTCACGACGAGGCGCGCAGGCAGTGCGGTCATGTGCGGAGGAAAAGCCGTTCTTCAAGGTTATGTCATGGCTTTGTTCGGAGTCACATGGCGGCGCTGGCTGCTAGCAGCCCGTGGTGAAAGTCGAGATTAGGGATCGACACGATCGATCCCGCGTACTGCACTGCCGCGCATGGCCATGGGGAAACGCCGTCGCCGTGCGGGGCAGAAGACGATGTGGGTGGCGAGCGCCGATCTGCCGCAGAGCGCGGGGCACCCGTTTTACCAGCGACTGAATCGCGTTCTCGACGACGCGGGCTTTGACGCGTTCGTCGAGGCGCAGTGCGCCAAGTTCTATGCCGACGGGGTCGGCCGACCGAGCTTGGCGCCGGGCCGCTACTTCCGGCTGTTGCTGCTCGGCTACTTTGAAGGCCTGGACTCGGAGCGCGCGATCGCGTGGCGCGCCGCCGACTCGCTGAGCATCCGCCACTTTCTGGACTTCGAGCTGCACGAGGCGCCGCCGGACCATTCGACGCTGTCGCGCGCGCGGCGGTTGATCGATGTGGAGACGCACCAAGCAGTATTTACGTGGGTGCTGCAGCAGCTGGCCGACGCGCAGCTCGTGCTGGGGCGGACGCTCGGCATCGATGCGACGACGCTGGAGGCCAATGCGGCGATGCGGAGCATCGTGCGCCGGGACACGGGCAAGGAGTACGAGGCGTGGCTGACCCAGCTCGCCGAGGCGTCCGGGATCGCCACCCCGACCCGCGCCGAGCTGGCCCGGTTTGATCGGAAGCGCAAGAAGAAGGGGTCCAACGACGACTGGACGCACCCGCAGGATCCGGACGCGAAGATCACGAAGCTGAAGGACGGGCGCACGCACCTCGCGCACAAAGCCGAGCACGCGGTGGACCTGGAGACGGGCGCGGTCGTCAGCGTCACGGTGCAGGACGCCGACGACGGGGACACGACGACGATGGTGGAGACCCTCATCACCGCCGCCGAACGACTCGCGGTGGTGGCCGACGCCGGCCTCGCCGAGATCGTGGGCGACAAGGGGTATCACAGCAATCAGACGCTGACCGAGTTTGTCGACATCGGGCTGCGCAGCTACATCTCGGAACCGGACCGCGGGCGCCGCAACTGGAAGGGGAAGGCCGACGCCCGAGCCGCCGTATATGCCAACCGGCGACGGATTCGGGGCGCCCGCGGGCAACGCCTGTTGCGGCAGCGCGGCGAACGGCTTGAACGTCCCAATGCCCATCTCTACGAAACCGGAGGAATGCGCCGGGTGCATCTGCGCGGACATCCCAACATCTTGAAACGCGTGTTGGTGCACGTCTGTGGGTTCAATCTCGGATTGCTCATGCGGCAGCTGACGGGGGTCGGTACGCCGCGGAGCCTCCAAGGCCGCGCGGCAGCCGTGCTGGAGGCCCTGACCGCTGCTCTCAGCCGCCTCTGGACTCTCGCAGCGCCTTCCTGGCCGCTCGATGCGCCAGACCGGCCGAATTCGTCGAGTATCGACGCTCGGACGCGGTGTCACGAACTCCTATCCATCGATTCGCGAATCGGTGCTTCTGCCACGGGCTGCTAGGGGTGGCGTACAGCAGAAGGCCGGTCACGTTGACCGGCCTTTGGGAAGTGTGTGGTCGGGGCGAGAGGATTTGAACCTCCGACCCCTCGGTCCCGAACCGAGTGCTCTACCAGGCTGAGCCACGCCCCGACGAACGAGCCAGTCTACCGTACCTCCACGGGGCTCACCAGCGACAGGCCATCCACATACGGCAGGGCGTCGTGCGCCGTCATGTCCGAGTGGAGCGGCGTAATCGAGATGTAGCCGTCGCGCACCGCCTCATAATCGGACCGATCGTGCGGCTCCCACTGGTTCTCCCCTTCCTCGATCCAGTAATACGGGCGATTGCGGGGGTCGAGCCGCTTGCTCACCATCGTGACGTGATTGCGCTTGGCCTGCACGGTCGTGCGGAACCCTTTGTTGGGTCCGAACGGCACGTTGATGTTGAGGAGCGTAAACTTCGGCATCCCGCGTTCGAGCACGATACCGGCAATCGCCGCGGCCGCCTTCGCCGCCGGCCCGAAGTCGAACCGGTTGCCCTTGTTGTGCGTCGAGACCGCCAGGCTCGCGATGCCCAGCAGCGCCCCCTCGAGCGCGCCCGACACCGTGCCCGAATAGGTCACGTCATCTCCGAGATTCCAGCCCTTGTTGATGCCCGACACGATGAGGTCCGGCTTGCCGTGCAGCACGTGCGCAATCGCCATGTTTACGCAGTCGGTCGGTGTGCCATCGATGGCGAACACGCCCGGACGCACCTCGTTCAGACGAAGTGGGCGTCTGAGCGTGAGGGCGTGGCCGACCGCGCTTGCTTCCTGAATCGGCGCCGCGATGGTCACTTCACCGAGGGGCGCCAGCGCCTCGGCCAGGGCGTGTATCCCCTCGGAATGCACGCCGTCGTCGTTGGTGATGAGAATTCGAGGCATCAGAAACATTGATCATACCTCGTCGTTCGCGCTTCTGACTTCCTATCCGTGTATTTGAGGTCTTTCGAGGCTTCCGAGACAAAGGAATCTGCGACATCTGCGTGACCCATGCCCTACGATCGCGGTATGGCCACCCTGCAGGAGACGCTCGCCCACCGGACGCGCGACGGGGCGCCGGAGCTGGTCGAGGCGATCGATCGCAATCGCCTCCGTTGCCATGCGTGCGGCCACCAGTGCCCGATTCCAGAGGGAGCCCACGGCGTTTGCAAGGTGCGGTTCAACGAGGGAGGACGCCTCCGGGTGCCGTGGGGATACGTCGGCGGGGTGCAGTGCGACCCGGTCGAGAAGAAGCCGTTCTTCCATGCCTATCCGGGTGCGCTGGCCTACAGCTTCGGGATGCTCGGCTGCGATCTGCACTGTAGCTATTGCCAGAACTGGGTGACGTCGCAGGCGTTGCGCGATCCACACGCAGGCGCCGATCCGCGCGACACGAGTCCCGCGTCGCTGGTCCAGGACGCCCTCGGCCAGCGGGCACAGATCGTCGTCTCAACCTACAACGAGCCGCTGATTACCGCCGAGTGGGCGGTCGCCGTTTTCAAGGAGGCGCGCGCCCGGGGCCTTGTCACCGGATTTGTCTCCAACGGCAACGGCACCACGCGCGTGCTCGAATACCTCTGCCCGCACCTCGATCTGTACAAGGTCGATCTCAAGAGCTTCGACGACAGACGGTACCGTGAGCTTGGAGGTCGGCTCCAGCCGATTCTCGACACGATCCGGTGGCTGCACGCGAGCGGCGTCTGGCTCGAGATCGTGACGCTCCTCATACCGGGCTTCAACGACAGCGACCTGGAACTGCGCCGGCTGACGGAGTTCGTGGCCGGCGTGTCCGACGACATCCCGTGGCACGTGACGGCGTTTCATCAGGACTACAAGATGACCGATCCGGCCAATACCACGCCGGCGTCGCTGTGCCGGGCTGCGGCGATCGCGCAGGAGGCAGGGCTGCGTTACGTCTACGCCGGCAACGTGCCGGGACGGGTAGGCGATCTCGAGCACACCGATTGCCACGCGTGTAGCGAGCGTGTCATCACCCGCCATGGATATCTGATCCAGGAGTACCGGCTGACGCCGGATGGCGCGTGCCCGCGCTGCGGAGCCCGGATCCCGGGTCGCTGGAACAGGGCGTTCGAAGGGCAGCGGACGGCGTCCCCTTTCCTTCCGCGCTCTCCCTACCCCACGAGCGATCCGGGCTCTCAGTGATCTGACCCATATAATGGATAACCGTGCTGCTCGATCAGTTCCAGCGCCCTCTGCGTAACCTGCGGCTGTCGGTCACCGACCGCTGCAACCTTCGCTGCAGCTACTGCATGCCGGAACCGGAGTACGTCTGGCTCCCGCGCGCGGACATCCTCCAGTTCGAGGAGATCGAGCGACTCGTCGACCTGTTTCTGGATCTCGGCGTCGAGAAGCTCCGCCTGACCGGCGGTGAGCCGCTGCTGCGGCGCGACCTCCCTGTCCTCGTCGAACGCCTCGCGGCCAGGTCCCGGATCCGCGATCTGGCGATGACCACGAACGGGGTACTGCTCTCGGCGCATGCGCGATCGCTGGCCGACGCCGGACTGCACCGGCTGACGGTCAGCCTCGACACGTTGCAGCCGGAGCGCTTCCGCCAGCTGACGCGCACCAGCGATTTCCAGCGCGTCCTCGACGGTATCGAGGCCGCCGCGCCGCTGTTTCCCGGTCTCAAGGTCGACACGGTCGTGATCCGCGGAACGAACGACGACGAGCTGGTGGATCTCATCGAGTTCGGGCGACGGCACGGCGCCGAGGTCCGATTCATCGAATATATGGACGTGGGTGGCGCGACGCACTGGTCGATGGAACGTGTTGCCTCGCGAACGGACATGCTAGAGAGCCTTGCGCGGCACTACGGCCCAATCGCGCCGGTTCAGGAGGTCTCTTCGGCGCCAGCCGATCGCTATCGCCTACCGGACGGCACGGTCTTCGGGATCATCTCGTCGACGACCGAGCCCTTCTGCCAGGATTGCGACCGGAGCCGCCTCACGGCCGACGGTATGTGGTACTTGTGTCTCTACGCCTCTCTCGGCGTCGACCTGCGAGGCGCGCTGCGACGCGGGGCCGAGCCCGGCGAGCTCGCGAACTTGATCCGTTCGGCATGGGGGGAGCGCCGCGACCGCGGCGCGGAGGCGCGGCTGGCGGCACACGACCGCACACCGCTGATTCCGATCGATACGTTACGCCGCGACCCTCACCTGGAAATGCATACCCGCGGAGGGTAAGACTCTGCGTAGGCAGGGCTAGCGGGCGCTCGCCGCGATATCCGCCAGGCGGCTATCGCGGCCGCACCCGAATCGATAGAAGCGGTACTGCGCGGAGTTCTTCGTGTAGTAGTCCTGGTGATACTCCTCCGCCCGATAGAACGGCCCGGCCGACGCGATCGCGACCACGATCGGTTGATCGAACATCGTCTGCATTTTCATTTTCGAGGCCGCCGCAGCCGCTCGCTGCGCTTCGTCGTGAACGAAGATCTCCGGGCGGTAACTGTTGCCTCTGTCGCAGAACTGCCGGTCCGCGACGAATGGGTCGACGTTCTTCCAGTAGTGATCGAGCAACGCCTCATAGGTCACCACGGCCGGATCGAACACCACGCGCACCGCCTCGGCATGCCCCGTCCGGCCGCCCGTCACCTGCCGGTATGTCGGATTGGCGACCGTGCCGCCTGTATAGCCGGACGTCGTCGACACCACGCCTTGCACCTTGTCGTAGTCGGCTTCGGTGCACCAGAAACAGCCAGCCGCGAACGTCGCCTCGGCCAGGCCAGGGTCCTGGGGAGCCTGCACGGCAGTGCCACCCTGCTGGGCGCTCGCAACACCGGCGAAGCCACCGCTCAACCACGCGTAACCTGTCGCCAGGACGAGCGCCGTAATCAGGAGCCAACGCTGTGGATGCATAGTGAGCCTCTGTGGAACGCGCAGGCTGCCCTACGCTTCAGGGTTGAATGTCATCGCAACACCGTTCATGCAATAACGTTGACCCGTGGGTCGTGGTCCGTCGGGGAACAGGTGTCCGAGATGGCTGCCGCAGCGTGCGCAGTGCACCTCGATGCGGACCATGAAGAAGCTCCGGTCAGTGGACGTCCCCACGGCACCGTCCAGCGGTTCCCAGAAGCTCGGCCATCCGGTGCGGCTGTCGTACTTCGTTGCCGAAGAAAACAGGGGCTGGTCGCATCCGGCGCAGGCGAACGTCCCGGCGCGCTTTTCCTTGTCCAGGGGGCTGCTGAAGGCGCGCTCGGTGCCCTGGCCCCGAAGCACCCGATACTGCTCCGGCGTCAGCGCCGCGCGCCAGGCCTCGTCTGTCTTCTGGACCGGAAAAGGGTTCTCGGCTACCGCCCCTGTCTCGACTGCTCCCGCCTCGACAGCCTCGGAACGTCCGAGCCAGGCGAGGATCGGCACCAAGCCCAGGCCGGCCCCGGCGATGGCGAAGAACTGCCGCCGGTTCTGCACCCCTATAGAGTAACCCCAGACGAGGGGCAGGAAGCTATCTACCCGAGCCCCTACGACCTGAGAGACGGCCCGTGCAGGCGAAGCCACCTCCGGGCCAGCTTGTAGCCGACAGTGGTAGCATGCGCATCCATGTTGAACGTCGGCGGCCGATGACGGCGGTCGTCCGGGTCGATCCGGTGCGGCCGAATCAGGAAGACATCGCGCGCGCGGCGGAATGCCTGCGGCGCGGCGGCCTCGTCGCCTTCCCCACCGAAACTGTCTATGGCCTCGGTGTCCACGCCCTGGACGGCGCAGCCGTCCGGCGGCTGTTCGAAGCCAAGGGGCGCCCGGCCAGCGATCCGCTGATCGTCCACGTCTCGGCCTTCGATCGGGCGGCGCCGCTCGTAGTCTCCCTCCCTGACGAGGCTGAAGCCCTGGCCTCGCGGTTCTGGCCGGGACCGCTGACGTTGGTGCTGCGCCGCGCGTCCTCGATGCCTCTCGAGGTCACGGCGGGTCTCGACACCGTTGCCGTTCGCGTGCCGGCGCATCCGGTTGCTCACGCGCTGCTGCTGGCCGCGTCGCTGCCGGTGGCCGCGCCCAGCGCGAATCTCTTCTCCCGGCCAAGTCCGACGCTGGCCGCACATGTCCTCGATGATCTCGATGGCCGGATCGACATGGTCGTCGACGCCGGACCGACGCCGGTTGGCGTTGAATCCACGGTCCTCGATCTGACGGTCGACCCGCCCGCCGTTCTGCGTTCAGGCGCGATCAGCGTCGAGATGCTTCGCACCGTCGTGCCGGCCGTGCGGCCTACTGTCGCCCAGTTCGACGCCGTTCCCGTGCCACCAGGCGACCTGGAGCCGATGCGGTCGCCAGGGCTTCTCTCGAAGCACTACGCGCCCCGCGCGCCGATGACCATCTACCGGGGTGAGCCCACGGGCGTGGGTGAGGCCCTGCGGGCAACGGCGCTCGAAGCCGTCGCCAGTGGCCTGCGTGTCGGCGTGCTGGCTGCCACCGGTGATGTCCAGGCGCTGCGCGAGATGCCGGTCGTCATCGCCGCGCTTGGCTCCGCAGACGACGCGGAGACGACCGCGGCACGGTTGTATGCGGCGCTGCGGGAACTTGATACTGCGCGGGTGGATGTGATCCTGGCGCGCGATATCGCACGTGATGACGGGCTGTGGCGCGCTGTGCGCGATCGGCTCCATCGCGCCGCTGCCAAGATGATCGCGATCGACGTGCCGGAGGGCTGAAGGCTGGCGGCTGCCGGCAGTCGCCTCAAGAGCCTGGCGCCCGGTCTGCGGCGCGCCGAACCGGCAGCCAGTCCGGCTCGAAGCGCGTGCGAAGGATGAGCGTGACGACGGCGCCATAGCTGCGCACGCCCTCTTCGACGCGATTCGCTCTCAGGTACTGGTCGTAGACGCGCCAGCCGGCCGTGCGAAGCCACGGCAGCTGCCCGAGGCGGAGGCGCTCGACGATCGCGTCGATGTCTTGGCGAGGCCCCTCACCGAGGGCGCTGGCGAGTTGTTCGCGGCCGGCGTCATCGACCTCGGCGCTTACCTGCCAGTACAGGAAGAGCCAGCCGCTGTAGCGGGCGGGCACCTCCGCGCGCATGCATGCGAGCCATCCGACGAAGCTGGCTTCCGCTTCATCCGCATACCCGGCGAGGTGAGACCACTCGTGCACTGCGACAAAAGGGCGCTCGAACGGCAGGAGATCGGGATTGGCGAGCACCTCGAGGCCAAACGGATTGACCATGCCGTCGACGTTGGTCCAGCGGAAGTACGGACCGAACAGCGAGCGCTTGAGACGTCCGGGCTCGGCGGGCGGTCCATCGCTCAAGGCTCGCTGGGCCGAGGCGAACGCGGCCCGCAACGTCTCGTTCTCCCACGGCCTCTCGGCCCAACCGGATCGATGCGCCTCATCGTACAGCGCGTTCAGCTGCGTGGCCGCCTCGACGCCAAGCTCTATCACGGCCTGTGACGCGGGCGCGCCCGTCTCCACCACCAGACGCTCCGCGATCGGCTCGCGGCGGTAGTTGAATCCCCACAACACGAGGAATGCGAGGTACACGAGAGCGGCTGCGAAAACGAGATTGCCCAGGACACGAACCACCGGCAACAGACGCCGCGTTCGCCTGACGGCGTAGGCCGCGCGGATCACGGCCGCGACAACGGCGGCGCACCCTGCCACCGCGAGCACATCCAGCATCGCGAACGGCAGCAGGTTCGAGAGAGGCGTGACCTGACGCTGGAGCGCCGGATAGAGACCTGTTGAAAACCAGCGCTCGATTGTCGATGACGGGAGAGGCGTGAAGCCCGCGGCGAGCGCCAGCCCGACCGCCAGGAATTTGACAACGGTCGCGGAGCGGCCTTTCACCTCGCGCGATGGCCTGCGCACGAACGCTCGACGATCATGACCCTTGAAAGGCCTTTCCCCGCCCGGCGAGCCACCGCTCGAGGCGTTCGGTACAGTCACAGTCGCAGCACGCCCACGGTTCGGTGCCGTTTTCGTCGCGGCAACGGCTCCGTGCGTGCGCGTCCTTCACGGCGAGCAGATCGAAAAACTCTTCCCAGTACGAACGTTCTTCCGCCAGCGGCGTGGGACAGAAGCAGGTCTCGACCCACTTCACGCGGCCGTCAGCCAGCTCACGCGCGCGGGCCATGTCGCGCAGGTATTCATCTCCCGCGACCGAACCCGCCCCGAGCGAGCCGGCGCGGATCGCCCCGCGCAGCGCCGAAAGACGTCCGGCCTTGACCCGGGCAGTGACGAGGTATCGCATGTGCTACTTGGTCAGCGCAGCCGCGCTCTCAGTGGACCACAAACCGGTCTGGAGCGGAAAGATCGCCGTGAACCGCTACGCGTGTAAGTCCTCCGGCACAGGTTCGACTTCGCGCATCGGCCGCAGCTTCCCGCCGGGTGTCATCTCCGCAAGGCCCGCCTGGAACGCGCGCTCGACGACCTGCTACCACTCGTCAGCGAAACGGGCGCGGACTCGCGGTGGCACGCGCAGGATCGCGAGATCGCGCGCCTGGCTGTACTTGGCGAGCCGCTGGTCGTGTTGCTCGTCGGACATCGGCGTGAAGGCCTGGTCGCGCTCCGCGGGTCTTGCGACCACGATCAGATTGCCACGTTCGTGCGTCACGAAGGTTGCCTCGAATCCCGCGGCCCCCAACCCGCGAAGCAGCGAGTCGCGATCGAACGCCTGGAGATGGAACGGGTTCAGGGTATTGATCATCGACTGGCCTTGATGCAGGAACTCCGCGTCGTCGGGCTCGTTGTACAGGTAGAGGTGGCCGCCCGGCGCAAGCCGCTCGCGCACCAGGTCCAGGAACTCGCGGGGCCGCACGGCGTGCGTCATCATGTGATTGGCGACCACCAGGTCGAAGGCGCCCGGATACGGAATCGAGAAGTGATCGTAGTCGAGCAGATGATCGACCGTGTGGCCGTACGCCTCACGGTTGAGCAGTTGCTGGCTCTCGAAAAGGGGCAATCCGTACACGTCGGCATTCCAGACCCGCTTGAGCGCCGCGCCGATGGACCCGCAGCGGGGCCGGAGTTCGAGGACCCGCGGCGCCTGGAAATGCAGCAGCGAGGTAAGTATCTCGACGTGCTGGCTGTTCGATAGGCGGTCGCGAAGGAGCGCCGGAAGATAGCTGTTCCCGTCGAGCCCCGCATGCTCCGACACGAACACGCCACGCGCCACACGCCCGCGCAGGTCGGTGCGCTCCTCTGGAGTCAGCTTCGTCGGGTTCAACATGGCCCGGCTGGGTCCCCGTTGCCCGGAGCGTCCGACCGTTTCGTCGAAATGCTCGACGAGCCTGGTGTACCGGGACCCGGTCGGTCGACGCCTGGCGAAGACGATCCCGCACGCGTGGCACATGGCGTAGTTGTACACGCTCGCCTCCGCGTCGGGCGCGTGCTCAAGGAGAAGAAACCTGTTGTACTCGCAGACCTGTGTCCAGCGAGTGCCTCGACAGACCGGACAGGCGTCGAGCTCGAGAATGTGCTCAATGGCTTGATCGTCGTCGACGGCATGCGCAGCGACTGGCGGCGGCGGTCCCTCGCGATCCGCGACGCTCAACGGCACCCGAGCGCCCACCTTGAGCGCCGCGCGGCGCCCGGCTCGCGGGGTGCCACCTCCATTGGCCAACGCCTGGTCGACGCGTCGCGCCAGCAGGCGCGTTTCGAGCTGCACTTCTCGAAGCTTCTTGTTGTCCGACCGGAGCTGTTCGACCAGGTCCGCCGTCAGTGCGGCCACGGCCCGCCGCGCGAGTCGAAGAACGGCACGTTTCGGATTCAGCATGGCCACTATGGGTGTCCTCGAGCGTCTCCCCAGTCAGCTATCTTACCCTGTCGGTTAACCGAGGCAGTGTGATCTCCTCGACCATCGACCAGCTCACGAGTCGACGAGCCCCGTCGCCCTGTCGCCGTGGGTATAATATCGAGCACGTTCCTGGAGGATGTTTATTATGAAGAGCCGGTGTTCCGTATTCGTACTCGTTGTGCTGCTGGCGCTTGCCGGCGTTTCTTCAGTATCCGCACAACAGCGGCAGGGACCAGCCGTGCGGTCCATTACGCGCATCACAGGCGATCTGTACAGGGTCCAGAACAACGGCCACTACACAGTATTCCTCGTCACTCCCGATGGGATCATCCTCGCCGATCCGATTAACGTCGAGGCCGCAAACTGGCTCAAGGCGGAGTTGACCGAGCGCTTTCCGAATGCGCCGGTGCGATACGTGCTCTACAGCCATCACCATCAGGATCATGCGTCCGGCGCAGCCGTATTCGACGATACCGCCGAGCTCGTTGGCCACGAGAATTTCAACGCCGCGCTGCGAGAATCCGCGGGACAGAGTGAAACAGCAGCCACGAGATACGCGGCGGTCGTTGCGCCTGAATCCACGTACAGCGAACGCCGAACGATCACGCTGGGCGAACGGACCGTACAGCTGATTCATCCCGGGCGCACCGGCCACGCGGCCGACCTGACGGTCCTGTACTTTCCGGCGGAGCGCGTCGTGTTCGGCGCCGATTTCATGGCCGTCGGGGCGGTGCCCGGCTCGAATACGATGGCCCGCGGGGCGCCGATCTCCGAGTATGTGAACGCGGTCAGGACGGTTGAAGCGCTGGACTTCACAACGGCAGCTCCGGCACACGGCCCACTGGGGACCAAAGCCGACATCGCGGACCATCGGGAGTATTTCGAGAATCTCGCCGCCAGGGTGTCCGCGGGCATCGCTGCCGGCCAAACGGTCGAGCAGCTCCAGGCCGCCCAGATTATGGATGAGTACAAGGACTGGATTGAGTACGACGAGGACAATGACGTCAACATCGCCAACGCCTACACGACCCTGAGCGAGGAGACGCGCTAGGGGTAGATAAGCGTGAGACGAAGGCTCACCGGCGCAAGAAACCTGCCGCGAACCGGGGGACGAAGTCCTTCGGCGGCCGCAATCTGTTCTCGAGCAGGTCTTCCCATCCTCCCCGTGGTCGTCAGCTGGTGCCTCGGCTGCGGTGGCCCTCCGCCCGACGTCCCACCGGAGGCCGCCACCATCGGCCTGGTCAGTGCGGCCGAGCAAGGATTGCCGCCCGAGCTGCAGCACCTCAATGAGACCTGGCTTGGTGATTTTGACGAGATGCGGGAGCGCCGGGTCATCCGAGTTCTGACGGTGTTCGCCAAGGGATTCTATTTTCTCGACGGTGCCGTCCAGCGTGGCGCGACCTACGAAATGGTCAAGATGTTCGAGGAGGAGATCAACGAGCAGCTTGGCACTGGAACACTGAAAATCCACGTCCTGATGATCCCGGTCACACGTGATCGTCTCCTTCCGGCGCTCGCGGCCGGATATGGGGATATTACCGCCGCGAATTTGACGATTACGCCACAGCGCCTGCAGACCGTGGACTTCGCGAACCCGTTCCTGACTGGAGTCGACGAGGTCGTCGTCACCGGTCCGTCCGCGTCACCGCTCACGAGCCTCGATGACCTGGCTGGGAAAGAGATCACCGTCAGGACTTCGAGCAGTTACTACGAGAGTCTGCTCCGGTTCAACGAGTCGCAGCGTGCGGCCGGCTATCCTGAAGTCACGCTGGTGCCTGCGCCCGAGTACATCGAGGATGAAGACCTGCTCGAGATGGTGAATGCGGCGTTGCTGCCGATGGTCGTCGTAGATAGCCACAAAGCCGAGTTCTGGGCGCAGGTGTACGACAACATCACCGTCCGTGCCGATCTCGCCGTCAACACGGGCGGCGAGATCGCATGGGCAGCGCGGAAGGACAGTCCGCAGCTCCGGGAGGTCCTCGACACGTTCGTGAACACGCACCGGCGCGGCTCGCTGATGGGCAACGTCGTCTTGAACCGCTATCTGAAGGACACCCGGTGGGTCAGGAACGCACTGTCGGCCGCCGAGCTGGATCGGTTCGAGTCCACGGCCGGTTTTTTCCAGGAGCACGCCGGAACCTATGGATTCGACTGGCTGATGGTGGCGGCCCAGGGTTATCAGGAGTCACGGCTCGACCAGAGCCTGCGGAGTGCCGCCGGGGCAATCGGCGTGATGCAGCTCCTGCCGAGCACAGCGGCCGACCCGAACGTAGGAATTCCCGACATCGAAACACTCGACAACAACATCCATGCGGGGGTGAAATACCTGCGCTTCATCCGGGACCGATACTTCGCCGACGAGGCGATCGACGAGGTTAACAGAGGGCTGCTGTCGCTCTCGGCGTACAACGCCGGCCCGAATAGGGTCGCTCGGCTGCGCCGTCAGGCGGCGGAAGCCGGGCTCGATCCGAACGTCTGGTTCAACAACGTTGAGGTCGTTGCCGCCAGAGAAGTCGGACGCGAACCAGTGCAGTACGTCAGCAATATCTACAAGTACTACATTGCCTACAGGCTTATCGCCGACAGGCTCAGCCCGAGTGACGTCGACGGCCGGCCGGCCCTCGAGGCTTCGAGCGACACTCGCTAGCCCGGCGGGGTCTTTAGCCGACCGGAGATTCGCTCCGCGAATCCCCCGTCGCCAGGTGGCCATCAAGGTACGGAAAGGAGAAATTGGTCGGGATGACTGGATTCGAACCAGCGACCCCCTGACCCCCAGACGCGACTACAGAATAGCCGGTTCGTGTCCGATCGCGGCTTCATCGGGTTTGCTCTCCCGCTCTGATTCCAACTCTGGACGTTTAGGGGCGCTCAGTCCGCCCAGCCGTTTCTCCTACAATCAGGCCCAACTCCGATGGCGCTCGCTGGCGATCCCGAACGGATTGCCCGCTGGCAGCGCGAAGCCAAGACGCTCGCGTCACTGAACGGCTCGTAGTCGATGCCGCCGGCCACGTCGTCTGCCGCCCTCGCGCGCAGTAACAACCGCCGCTAGTGCCTGCCCACTCGTACCCTACCGTTTGTCCTCCAGCTTGCTGGCCCATCGCTCGACTGCCCGGCCCGCGACATCGCGCGCGCCGAGACCGAACGCCAGCGCGACCGCGACGGCAATGGCGCCGATTAGGACTCCGAAGGCGATATTGATGATCTCGTTCGCCAGGCCCATCTGTCGCAGAGCCATGGCGCCGGACAGGACGATGATCGCCACGCGGGCGGCGATCGCCAGGAGCGGCGCCTGCGCGTGGCCGCTGGATTGCACGGTCGTGGCGGCGAGGTTGGCCAGATAGAGGCCGATGCCGAACACGACCAGCCCGAGGATCACCTGGCCGCCAAGGGCAATGAACCCGGAGAGCGCCTCGGCCAGGTTGACGAACCCCAGCAGTGATGCCGCCTCGACCGACGCGAAGAGCAGAATGGCAACGAGGATCAGGGTGCCGACCAGCGCGGACGGCGCGCGGCCGCCCTGGTCGGGCCGGCCCAAGCCCAGCCGCTCGAGGATGTTGTCGAATCCGGCGCCGGCAAGGACGCTGCCGATCAGCGTAGAAACCAGGCGTCCGACGAAGTAGGCCACGCCGACGAGCATCACCGCGGCAAACAGCGAAGGGATGACGTCGAGAATGGTGCCTAGCATATTGCTCGCGGGCTCCGTGATCGCGGCGAGTTGTAACGCGTTGAGCGACGAGATCAGGACTGGAAACAGGATCAGCACGTAGACGATCAGCCCTACCAGGCCCGAGAGCCGCATGGCACCGAGCATCGAACTGGCACCGACCTGGTCGCCGAGCCGGTCGACTCCCACGCTGGCCAACAGGTTGGTCACGATCCGGCGGACGATGCGCGCGACGAACCAGCCGACAGCCAGGATCAGGCCGGCCGCAAGAATGTTGGGCAGGAAGCTGAGCAGACCATCTGCCAGTTGCTGCACCGGGACGAACAGGCCCTCCAGCGCCAGGGCGCCGAGAATCGCCGGCAGGAACAGCAAGAAGATCAACCAGTAGACGCCGTCGGCCAGCGCCTTGCTCACCGGAACCGTCTTGCCTCCTTCGACCTCCGCCTCGCCGCTAAGCCGTTCGTCCACCCTGGCCGCGGACGTGACTCCGACGATCAGCTTCTTGATGACGGTGGCGACCAGCCACGCCGCCAGGAGCAGGGTGCCGGCACCGACAACTCGCGGCACGAACCCGGTGAGCTGGCTCAGCAGCACGTTGAGCGGCCCGGTCACATTCGTCAGGTTGAGGGCCTCGAAGAAAGCCACCAGGACAAACAGCATGATGAGCCAGAAGGCGGTCTTTCCAGCGTAGCGTTCCACTTCGAGGTCCTGGCTTGCCCCCATCCACGCGGCGATGCGGTTGTCGATGGTGGTCCGTTTCAGCGCGCCACGCACGACCGCCGCCACGACCAGGGCGACGAACCACCCGATGATCAGGATGGCCAGCGCACCGAGCAGGTTGGGCAGGTAGCCGCCGACCAGCTGGGAGACCTGGTCGGTCACGTTGCGGAACATGGTCTGTAGTGTTTCGTTCATCGTGTCGTCTCCTTGATAGTCAACACCGGAGCGCGACGCCTGAAAGCGCCGGGATGTATCACCGTGGGGAACGTACCCGCAGCCGGACGCGAGTGTGCGTTGACGTGATCCGGCGCTCGTAGTGTCCCACAACCGGGCCGAGCGGGCCGTGTCAACGTCCGTGAGACAACCGGTTTCAGAGTTTACTGAAGCGCCTCCACGCGCTCGGTCAGGCAAAGGGCCGGGCCGCCGAGAAGCGGTTGCGGTCTGCGTATGACCCCATGCTGGGGGTCAGCCGGGGTCACGATCGTCGTTCCTGGGGCATCCTCGCCTGGCACTTTCGCCGGCGGATTGATCCACACGGCCGTGGGCAAGGTTTCGCCGCGCGGCGGCCCCTGCACGAAGCGCTCGGGATGGGCGGCGTAGGCCGCGAGGCGCGTGTGGTGACGGACCTCAAGGATCGTGGCCGCGCGCCCATAGTGGACGTCGGCGGGCGTGAGATAGCTCAGGCCACTGTGGTGATGCGCGTCGTTGTACCACGCGAAGAGATCGTGGCCGATCGCGCGCGCGTGTTCGATGGAACCGAAGCGGTCCGGAAAGTCCGGGCGGTATTTGACCGTCCGGAATTGGGCTTCGGAAAAGGGATTGTCGTTGCTCACCCGAGGCCGCGAGTGGCTCGCCTCGATGCCGAGGTCGGAGAACAAGAGCGCGACGAGCTTGCTGCGCATCGGCGCGCCGCGGTCCGCGTGGATCGTGAGTTGCTGCGGACCGATGTGTTGCTTGCGGCACGTCGCCTCGATCAGGCGCTGGGCCAGGTGGGCGTTCTCGTGCGCGGCGACCATCCAGCCCACGACGTAGCGACTGAAGAGATCCAGGATCACATACAGCGAGTCAGACAGGTAGGGGATCGGCCCTTTCAGCTTAGTGATATCCCACGACCAGATCTGATTCGGGGCCGTCGCCACGAGCTCCGGTTTCGCGTACGCCGGATGCCGCGCCTGGGCGCGCCGCTCCCGGACTTCCTCCGCGGCGTCGAGAATGCGATACATCGTGCGCGTGGAGCAGAGATACGTCTGTTCCTCGAGCAGCGTGGCCTGCACTTCGGCGGGCGACTGATCGACGAACCGCTCGCTGTGCAACACGTCGAGCACCGCCTGGCGTTCGGCGGGCCCGAGCGCGCGCGACGAGGCCGCGCGTGGGGTCGGCGTCGACGACCGGCGGGCTGTCGACGCCGATAGAGGGTCGCGCGCGCGAGGCCGACACTCTGACAGAGGGCCGCGGTGGCGCCCGTCGTGGTCACCGCCTCGATGGCGATCATCAGTCGGGCTCGTCGGTGTCGAGGGGTTTCAGGGGGATCCCCAGGATCTCGGCAACTTTTTTTGGAGCGTGATGATCGTCTCGGCCCGCTGCAGCTTCCGCTGCAGCCGACGGTTCTCGGCTTCGAGCTGTTTCACGCGCGGGTCACCCGGCCTCGGCTTGGGTCCTCGCCGGCGTCCGCGCATGTCCTGCCAGGCGCCCTGCTCGCGCTGCCGACGCCAGTTGGTGAGCAAGGACGAGTACAACCCCTCGCGACGCAACAGGGCGCCCAGCTCGCCGGGCTTCTTGCAGGCGTCGGCTTGCGTGAGGATGCGGAGCCGATACTCCGCGGGAAAGCGCCGACGCTGGGCCTTCGCCGGCACTTCAGGATCGGGATCGGTCGCGCGTGACGTGACCGAGGGGCCGAAGGCTGCGGTCGCCCTCCGGGCTCCCTCCGCCTCCGCCCCCTCGGCTACGTCCATCTCTACGGCTGCTGGCATGCGAGTCATCCATCGAACCCTCCCCGCCCCTACACTCATCTCACCGGGGAGGTTGTCTCACGGATTATTGGCACAGGGGGGGCCATACGGTCGCGTAAGCTGCGCTATCCTGCCCGCACGACGCATTAGGTTAACCGCGGCGATCGCGTGCCAACGCGTGAGGTCGCGCCGTAGGGTACTGCCCAGCGCGGGGGCTCAGTTCACGAACAGTCGGAGGTCACCGTCGCCCCTCTTGCTTGTAGCAGAGCAACGTCCGTGCAACTCACGTTCGTGGATCGGAGGTCCACCAATTCGTCTGCTCCGAGCCCTGTGTTGTCGAGCAGAGGTGGGCCTGATCCGATTCGGTGGACGGTTTAGCTACGCTGTTTGAGTCTCCGTTGTTCTTTCGTTCGTTCACAACAACGATGATGGGTGGGGGCGCTGTGGGAATCTCGCGTTCTGTGCGAGATTTCCAAATCCCTGTGGGCGCGTTCTGTGCGTCCGCAGGGATGGCAGCGTCCATGCCCTACGCCGCCTGCCGTTCGAAGGCGGCCGGACTGATCTGGCCGAGCGTCGAGTGGCGACGTCGCTGGTGATAGAACACGTCGATGTGATCGAACAACTCCATCGTCGCGTCGCCGTGACTGTCGACGTGTTCGCCGCGCTCGCTCTTGACGGTCGAGAAGAAGCTCTCCATGACGGCATTGTCCCAGCAGTTGCCACGTCGGCTCATGCTGCAGACGATGCCACGCGCCTCGAGGAGGTCCTGAGAATCCTCGCTGGCGTACGTACAACCCTGATCGGAATGATGGAGGAGGCCGATGTCCGGGCACCGGCGCTTGAGCGCCATCTCCAAGGCCTTGATGGTCACGTGCCGGTCGTTCACCGCGCTGACGGCCCACCCCACGATGAACCGCGAGCACAGATCCAAGACCGCCGCGAGGTACAGGTTACCGCTGCTGCCGATGACGAACTCGGTCGTGTCGCCGACCCACCGCTGATTCGGGGCGTCCGCCTCGAACTGGCGGTCGAGCAGATTCGCCGCGACCGGCTGGTCGTGATCGCTCATGGTGGTTACGTTGTCACGCTTCCGGGCCCGTGCGACCAGGCCTTCTTCCTGCATCAGCCGGACGACCCGTTTGCGACTCACCTGCTCGTCCTGCTCGATCAGGTCTTCGTGAATGCGCGGGCTGCCATCGCGCTGTTTGCTCGCGTCAACGGACGCTTGGACGAGGACCTTCACCCGCCGGTCGTCTCGTGATCGTGCCGATTCCGGGCGTCGTTGCCACGCGTAGAACCCGCTGCGTGTGACCGCGAGACACCGGCACAGAATGATGACGGTGTGCCTGGCCTTCTCCACGGCAATGAACCGAAATCTTCCCGGCGCTGCTTCGCGAAGAAGGCCGTCGCTTTTTTTAAGATGTCGCGCTCCTCGGCGAGGATGCGATTCTCCTTGCGCAGCCGAGCCAGCTCCTCCCGCTCGGCGGTCGTCAGACCGGTACGACCCCCGCTGCGGTCGGCGCGCGCCCGCTCGACCCATTGCCGCAAGGCCGATTCGGTAAGATCCAACTCGCGGGCGACGGCGCCGACCGTCTTCCCCTCTTCCAACACCAGCCGGACCGCCCCAGCCCGGAACTCGTCACTGAATTGCCGGCGTGACCGCCGACGTGTGGTTGCTGCCATTCGGGACATCGTCTCCACCTTTCGGAACGTGTCCACGAGATCGGATCAAGCCCAAGGCTGAATGTCGGTGATTGAGTTGTGGTGGAGGTATAGGGGATGAAGGCTTCGGACGGTTCCCTGAAAATCAACGTACCGCAGGGCGGCAAAGACCACTAGGCCACGGAGTCAGTGTCCGTCGTCCGGTTCACGGTCTCGTCGGCCGGTGAGGCGGGAGTGACCGGAGGCGTCGTCGCCTGAGTCCCGGCCGCGGCGATCGCCGTATTCTGCTCGGCGCAGATCGCCGCGCGCTGGTCTGTTTGCTCTTCGATGCGGATCTCCTCTTCGAGCGTGCTGCGCAACTCGTTCGAGGTGTTCTTAAACTCGCGGATACTCTTGCCAAGCGAACGGCCGATTTCCGGGAGCTTCCGCGGCCCGAAGATGATAAGCGCGATCACCAGAATGATGATCAGCTCAGGCATGCCGAGGGAACCAAACATAAGGCTGCTCCAACCGGCCATCGGGCCGGGACCGCGACTGCCGGGCCATCGGCACCACGCGGTTTCGGGTGGATGCCTCAATGCCCCGTAAGTGATTTATTGGATTATAGAAATGCGATCTGGACTAGGTCAAGGTAACCTGTGGTGCTCGTTCGACAGCCCACTAGCCCGCATTATTCACGAGTGACTGAGTTGCTCGTCGTGCAGGCGTTTTCGAGTGTGATGACGCAGATGGACGCTGGCGTCATGACGATTGAGGCGATGAGATGGCCGGTCGGTTGAGGCCACGGGGCCGGGGACCGGATCGGCGTGGTCGGGGGCGACACCTCCGGCGCGAGGACCGCGTGGTGGCGATGGCAGGAACGGGTTACGCGGGGGCGGCGCCGAGCGCGCGGGCGAGACGCGCCCACGAGACGGCGTCGGGATGGGATCGCGGGAAATGCAGGACGATCCGGCGGACCGACCGCACGACCTGCACCCCGATCGTGATCAGCGCCTGCCGCAGCCGAGGGACTTGCGCCCCGCGGAGCGCGGTCCGGTCCGCATGGAGTTGCAGTTCTTGGAAGAGGACGAACGCGGCCGCCGTCAAGGTGACGCGCAACTGATTGGCCCAGAAGCGCGTACAGCTGGTGCGCCCGAAGGCGAGGGCGTGTTTCAGTTCCTTGAAGCGATTCTCACTGTCGCCGCGGGCGCAATACACGTGGGTGTAGATCCACTCCGGCGTTTGGCGCAGATTCGTGATGACGAAACGCGGGTTATCGCGCGGCACTCGTCCGTGGTGCCACACCACTTCGGCTTTGATAATGGTGCGCCGGGGCACCGCCCAGGTGCCCGCCTGATACGCCGCCTCCGCATAGGCAGTCGCGGTCTCTTGGGTCGTGGCGACGACCGCCCGGAGCGGCGCGACCGCCGGCTCGGCGTGCCGCGTGAGGACCGCGTTGTTCCCCATGGCGACGACATACTCGACCCCGGCCGCCTCCAGGTGGTCAAAAATCTCCGGCGTAGCGAAGCCCCCATCCAGCCGCACGCGGAGCCGGGCACGGGGAAAGGCGCGCCAGAGTTTCGGGAGCAGCCGCTTCAGCAGCCCCACCGCGCCAGCCGTCCCCGCCGCGTTGCCCGGGCGGAGGATCGCGGCGACGAGGTACTGCCGTGCCTCATCGTCAAAGGTCAGGCTCGCCACGAGTGGCAAGTAGCACCAGTGATCATAGAAGCCATTGAAGAAGGTGAGTTGCTGCGCGCCGTGGGTCTCGTCTTCGGTGACATCGAGGTCGATCGTGATCAGGCGAGCGCCCCGTCGCCGGCGGCGATGGCGGGCCAGCACCCGGTCGGCGAGCGCGTCGCTCATGGCGCGCAGCATCCGCGGGGCCGCCGTGCGCTCGAACCGCGAGATCGTCGGCTGCGACGCCAAGCGGCCGCCCTCGATCGGGTCGCGCCCCAGCAACAGTTTGTGGATCGGATCGTCGGCGAGTCGGTCAGCGTCATTGCCATCGGGATGGCCACACGCGATCGCGAAGACACGTTGCGCGATCAGATCGCTCACCCCGTGCGTCACGCGCGCCGACGCGCGCGCGTCGGGGACCGTCGCCGTGAGGGCGGCCAGCAGGCCGAGCCGTTGATCGGCGGCTTTAAGCAGCACCGCGCCGCCGTCCGAACTCGCGTGAGGCTGATCGAACGTCGCCATCACGGGTCGGTCGAGCAGATCAGGAAACAGAACAGTCTGTGTTATCGTTTCGTCGTTCAAACCAAGCGCCTCCGTCGTGGAAAAGGTCCATCAGCACGGCCTTTGTACCACGGGGAGGCGTTTGTGTTTCTACGCGATCGCGATCGTTGATGAATTATTCAGGTTAGAGCAGCGCCGTAGAAGTACCCCCGCCCACGAATTGCCGCCGCACCGCAAACCGGTGAACGAAGGCGCTCTCGTGCTCAGGAACGTCAGGCCGGACCACTGATGGGAACACTCAATGAGCACCTTTGACCTAGCCATCGTGGCTTTCTATCTCCTGGTTATGGTGGCCGTGGGACTCGCAGTCCGAAAAAAAGGATCCGAGGGCATCGATTCTTACTTCCTTGGAAATCGCAACGTCCCCTGGTGGCTCCTGGGTTGTTCGGGGATCGACGTCCCCCCCGAATTGAGTAGCACCCGGGTTTAGAGTCCGAGCTCACGAGAAGGGAGATCGGACGTGAAGCAACGATTCAGCGAGGCGCAGATCATCGGGTTCCTGCGGGAGTCCGAAGCGGGCCTGCCGGTGAAGGACCTGTGCCGCCGGCACGGGTTCTCGGAGGCCAGTTACTACCTCTGGCGGAATAAGTTCGGCGGGATGACCGTCTCGGACGCGAAACGCCTGAAGGAGCTGATTGCCGAGAATACGCGGCTGAAGAAGCTGCTGGCCGAGTCCGTGCTGGACAACGAGGTGACGCGCGATGCGTTGCGAAAAAAGTGGTGACCGCCCCAGCCCGACGGGTGCTGGTGCGGGATATGACCGCGCAGGGGGTGAGCGAGCGGCGCGCGCTCGCGCTGGTGCACATGAGTGCCTCGTCGCTGCGATACACCCCGGCGCCGGATACTAACGCGGCGTTGCGAGCCCGCATCGTGACCTTAGCGCACCGGCACCGTCGCTACGGTGCCGGGATGATCTACCTCAAGCTGCGGCAGGCGGGAACACGGGTCAACCACAAGCGGGTGGAGCGCCTGTATACCGAGGCTAGGCTGCAGGTACGTCGGCGGCGACGCAAGAAGATCCCGGTGGCGGACCGCCAGCCCCTGGTACGCCCCCAGGCGCCGAACGAGGTCTGGTCTGCCGACTTCGTCTTCGACCGCACGGCCGAGGGACGGGTGGTGAAGTGCCTGACCGTCGTCGATGACGCGACCACCGAAGCGGTGGCCATCGTGCCGGCCCGCGCGTTCGGTGGGCTGCCGGTCACCCGCGTGCTCGATCAACTCGCGCTCAAGCGCGGCCTGCCGCGTATCTTGCGCACCGACAACGGGAAGGAGTTCTGCGGGCGCGCCATGCTGACATGGGCCCATACGCACGGCGTCACGTTGCGCCTGATCGAGCCGGGCAAGCCGAATCAGAACGCCTATATCGAATCGTTCAACGGCCGGTTCCGCGACGAGTGCCTCAACGAGCACTGGTTCACGAGTCTGGTCCATACCCAGGTCCTCGTCGAGGCCTGGCGACGCGAGTACAACGAGGAGCGGCCGAAGAAGGGACTGGGCGGGCTCACGCCCGCCCAGTACGCCAAGCGGCTGGTCGCGGAACGCAGTACAGTCACCGCCGGACTCTAAACCGAAGTGCTACTGAAGACGGGGGGACGTCGCTTGGTCACCGACCTTTTCCAGAGCGTTCTCATATTCTTGGCCGTCGGCTACCTGGTCACTGTGTCCATGACTGAATTCGTTCTGCCCGATGTGTTCACCGTGTCCGCACCGCTCACAGAGGGTGGCTTTGAGCTCATAGAGACAACCAGGCAGGCATGGACACAGGTCATGCCTTCTTGGAACCTGAATTTTTCTGCTGCTTCAGAGTACTCGTCCTTTAACCTTTTTGGTGTTGCCCTCTTCTTTTTCTTGGGGCGGGCGATGATCGATGGATTCGCTGGGGGAAATGGATATATAGCTCAGCGTTATTTCGCCGCAAAGTCGGATCAGGAAGTCGGCTGGATGTCTCTTTTGTGGATCTTTTTGCTCTCGTTCAGGTGGCCATTTATCTTTGCTCTTGCCATCATGGGAATTGTCTACAGCCAAACGAATGAGGTTATTTCAGATCCGGAATTGGTTCTCCCGACTGTCGTGACTCAAATGATTCCCAATGGATTTAGGGGTTTGCTCCTGGCGGCGCTGGTTGCTGCTGCAATGTCCACTTTTGACTCAACTGTGAACGCTGGAGCCGCCTATTGGGTCAAAGACATCTACCAGGCTCATATCAATCCCAAAGCGGATGAGAAACAACTCCTTTCCCAGAGCCGCTGGGGATCGATTGGCATAGTGGTCATTGGCTTGTTTCTGAGTTTGGCCGTAAGAAATATCAACACCATCTGGGGATGGATCCTGCTGGGGATTGGGGTTGGGTTTTTTGTACCGATGGTCGTTCGGTGGTATTGGTGGCGAATGAATGGCTGTGGGTTTGCGGCTGGAGCGGTTGCGGGAATACTAGCAGCCGTGTTGGATCCTGTCCTGCTCAGCGGAGCAGCTATTTACGTTTCCTTCATATTCGTGTCTGGAAGCGCTCTAATCGGAATCATCGCTGGAAGTCTCTTGAGCACACCGACGGACAACGAGACGTTAAGAATCTTTTACAAGAGAGTTCGACCGCTTGGTTTTTGGAGTCCCGTTCGAGACCAGTTCTCCGCTCAGGTCATTCAGAGGGTCCATGCTGAAAACAAGCGGGATCTGGTGTCCGTGGTTCTTGCCGTGCCTTGGCAGTTGGCAATGTTTTTGATTTGGATCACCTTGATCCTGCGTCAGTGGAACGGATTCTTCATGACGCTGGCGGTATTTGCATTGTTGAGTGTTCTGCTTTACTTCAATTGGTACCGCTATTTGGGCAAAGAAGTTGCTGAAAGGGAGCTGCTCGCAAGAATGGAAAGAGGAGGCTCTTCGTGCGTCCCGACTGTTTAATCAAGGCTGTGATCTGGGATTGCGGCGGCGTGATCATCCGGACCGAGGACGACCGGGGTCGCCGCGAATGGGAGCGGAGACTTGGACTAGCTGATCATGAGCTCGACCGGATCGTGATGGGCAGTGCGTCATGGATTCAGGCACAGTGCGGCGACATCACTGAAGATGAATACTGGAGTGACATCCAGAACCAGCTGGGCCTCGACAAGCAATCCCTGCGGAGCCTCCGTGACGACTTCTACGGTGGTGATCGCGTGAACGCGGTCGTGACGAGGTTATTGGGGTGGCTCCGCTCACATTACAAGCAAGCTATCTTGAGCAACGCACCGCTGTCGTTGCATGCGGAGCTACGCGACCGTTTTCACATCGCCGGGCTGTTCCATGTCATCGTTGCGTCGGCGGCGATCCGGGTGATGAAACCAGACCCCCGAGCCTATGGAGCCGCCCTGGAGGCACTCGGTCTGAGAGCCGACGAGACTGTGTTCATTGATGACCTGCGTCCCAACATCGACGCGGCGAGGCGACTCGGGATGCACGTCATTCACTTCGACAGCCACCACTACGATGTGCGACCCCAGCTGGGGGCCCTGCTCGGCTCCCCGGGACTCTGACGGCTCGGCATAGGCGCCCCGTCATCCTGTGCCTGCGCTGGCAACAGGACCCCGACGGGCCTGCGCGCGCCGGCAAGCACCTGTTCGTAAACCGCACGCGTCGCCGAAACGGTGTCGTTCCATGAAAAATCACGCGCACGACGTAATCCGTCGCCGCGGAGACGCGCGCTGAGGTCTCGATCCAGAATCACGCTGTGCAGGGCTTCCGCGAACCCAGCAGGGTCGTTGGGATCGACCAGCAACGCCGCGGACCCAGCCACTTCGGGCAAGGACGAAAGGTTACTGGTGACCACGGGGCAGCCACAGGCCATGGCTTCGACGACGGGGAGGCCAAATCCCTCGTACAGCGAAGGGTAGACGAGTGCAAGTGCGTTCGAATAGAGGACGGCGAGGTCCTGATCAGGCACGTAGTCGATGAAGTCGATGTCGTGGTCGATCCCGAGCCGCCGTGCTTCTGCGAGCGTGGCCGTGCGGTACCCATCCGAACGCCCGGCCGAGCCCACTTTGAGCAGCCGAAGTGACGCGAATCTGGGTCCGCGGTCTTTGAGAGCGGCAAACGCCCGCAGCAAACACACGAGGTTCTTCCGCGGCCGTTCCGAACCAACGTAGAGTACATACGGTGCGCAGAAGCGTCCGTCGTTCACGGGGGACGGCTTGAACACGCTGTGATCGATCCCATTGAAAATCACCGTAATCTTCTCTTCCTCCACGGCTAAATACTGCATGAGGTCTTTCTTGGTCGCCTCGGAAACGCAGATGACATGCGTTGCGTTACGGATTCCCCGTCGGTCGAACGCGAGCCCTACTGCCGCCATCTGGCCTTCTGGGGCGTGGGGGAACGCCAGCCGAACGAGGTCGTGGACCGTCACGACGCACGGCTGGGTCAACCAACAAATCCAACGCCCGAGGTGGTGGTTCGAAAAATGGACGGCCTGACGAGCGCGCATCAGACCCCATCCAAGGCGTACGTGCTGACGCATGGATCCGTATCGTGTGGTGTGGATTAGTGAAACCGGCAACCGCTTTGCCAGTTCTTGCGAGTATCGATCGATGCCCGAATGCTCCGTCGAGACCACCAAGCTGAGGGGGAGCTTATCGAACCTCATACCAAAATCCTCCGGCCGGCGAGTCTGAATGCATCGCACGCCAGCCGAACGTGAATCGACCGAGCAGATGACCGCAAGACTCTACTTCGCCTAGTCATAACGTGACGGGTTCCGATGCCAGCACGGGTCTGCGACCCGGGACCCCCCTGGCCGCACTCGCGCACGGGCGACGTGGGGGACGTGAAACGAGTCGCTGTCAGTTGGAGCTGGTGGATACGGTTCGTAGCGACAGAACCGGAGGCATCCCAGAACCCGAGTAACGTTAGTATGGATCAGAAGTCGAACAAAATATTGGAGTCAAGAAACAATGGTTCGTAGCGGGAAGGACGTGAAACTGGCGGATATTCGGCAGGTGCCGTTCTGGTGGCACACGATCGACCTGGGAGACGGCGTCGTCACCCCGGGGCATTCGAGTCTCGCGGAACAGGAATTCCGGTCCGCTGGGATCCCCCAGTCCCTGCAAGGGAAGACCGTTCTGGACGTCGGATGCTGGGATGGCGTGTTTTCGTTCTTGTGCGAAGGGCGGGGGGCTGCCGTCACGGCCATTGACACCTTTCAGCACGCAGAGTTCGTCAAGAGCAAATACGGAGTTGAACTCGAAGGCGGAGAAGGTTTTCAGGTCGCGGCGCGCCACCTCGGGTCGGCCCTGAAGGTGAAGAGGCTGGACATCACCCAGGTCAACGATACGTTCGATGTGACACTGTTTCTAGGCGTCCTGTACCACCAACGTCACCCCCTTCAATCTCTGGAACAGTTGTCCAAGCTCACGAACGAGTGCGCAGTCATCGAGACCCACTACCTCAAGGGGCAAGACCAGCCGGTCATGAGGTTCTACCCAGGCGACAGCCTCAACTCGGACACAACGAACTACTGGGGACCATCCTTGTCTTGCGTCGACCTGATGCTTCTCGACGTGGGATTTCGTGACGTCAAGGTCGTTGCCACGTCGGAAGGCAGCGACGATAGAGTGGTGATTCTGGCGTATAAGTAGAATGCGGTCAGCGAAGCGGCCGGTCGTGGATACACCGGGCACGCCGGTGGTCACTATCGCCGTTCCCCAGCGTGCAGGCGACCACGCGCGTCATTCGAGCAATTGCTTCTTCTCGACGCCTTTTTCGAAATCAAACACCAGGACATTGTGATCGCAGAAGTCAGTCGTCATCTCCAGGTTTCCGCCGTTCAGCCGGCGCAGGTAGTCGGTGTAGAAGGACTTTGCCGACTCCTTGCACAAGAAGACCTTCGCGCAGCCGGTCGTGAGAGGCCCATCGCTCGCCGCCAGGGCGAAGGGGACGATGTCACCCGCGTCTTGGCGGAGAAAGTCGATGATCCCTTCCGTCACACTCGGGGCCCAAGCGCTGAAGATGTCGTCGACCACGACGACTCCGAAGTCAGACAGCACCTCCTTGGCCAACCGGAGGTCGTGCACGATGCTGACGCGGCGGTGCTCCCCGTCGAGGCTGATGAGTCGTACGCTTCCCCCAAGGAACGACGAGGCCCGACCCAGTGGGATGTGTTCAGACCTCATCTGGTGCGTCACAACTCTTTCCGGTGGGATCTCGAACTGTACCAAGTTGCGTTGAAATGCGGCGATGAAGTTCGGATACCCAGGCATGTCGAAGGGGTCGACCGCGTTCGCCTTTTCAAACGGAGCCAGCGAGAGGCTGAGAAGAATGAATAGCTTGCCATGCCACACGCCGATTTCGGCGATATCTCCCGAGATTCGCTCATGCTTCTGGACCTCGATCAACGACCAGATCAGCGAGGTCGCGCCGGGCTGAAGCCACCCTGCGACACTTTCGTGGCCGCGCAGGCAGTACGCAGCGATCGGGTCAGGCGTGTTGCGGTGCATGTTCACGACACTGTCACAGATTGTTGATACAATCCAATCTCGGCGATGGTTGGGCAGGAGACGGGCAGTCCTGTTTGAAGGGAATTACTACATTACCGGGGCCCGAAACTACGACATCGCGCCCGATGGCCAACGGTTCTTGATGCTCAGGGAAAAAGAAGGACCGTCCGAGGACACGTCAGCGCCAGCCCAGATCATCTAGTACCTCGTCGCAGTGAATTTGACCGGTTCACTTTCAGGCCTCCCCCTCTTGACCGTGGGCCCAGGCAATCGATCAAAACCACTGCGCCGGGGTACTAGTCACGCTCAACACCCTTCGCTCGCACGCAGCCCTAATCATTTACGTATATCGTAAAATCTATAATAGTGACGGGCTATGATTCGCAGCTTCAGGGACCGGAACACCCGACGGTTCTTCGAAGGGCATCGTGTCCCGGCATTCCAGGGGTTCGCCGATCAGGCCGTGCGCCGGCTCACCTATCTAGACAGTGCGGAAGCCCTCCAGGACCTGGCTGGCTTACCGAGCAACCGCCTGGAGGCCCTGCGGGGTGACCGGGCCGGGCAGTACAGCATCCGGATCAACGCGCAATGGCGGATTTGTTTCCGGTGGGACGATGACGGGCCCGGCGAGGTGGCGATCGTGGACTATCACTAGGAGGTTGAACCGATGACCGTAACCAACGGGATGCGGCCGGTGCATCCAGGAGAGATCTTGCGGGACGAACTCCAGGCACTCGGGCTGTCGGCCAATGCGCTGTCCAAGGCGCTGGATGTGCCGGTGAACCGGATCACGGCGATCCTGCACGGGCAGCGCGGCGTGACCGCCGACACGGCACTCCGGCTGGCGCGCTATTTCGGGACGACGCCGCAGGTCTGGCTGAACCTGCAAAAAACCTATGAGCTGCGCCGAGCGGAGATAGCCGTGGGCCACCAAATCGCCGCGGGCGTGAAGCCCCGGCACACGGCGGTGTAGGCCGGTCGTGGCAAGAAGCGGTCAGTCGTGTATCGATGCCGGATTGCCGATTTGGCCGAGCGACAACGGCACGCCCCGATCCGTCAGCGCGACGGACGTTCTGAAAGGCAACGGATCTCGATGACCGCTGACCCTAAAGGCCGAGGACTCTTCATCGTCGACAACAGCATCTGGGCTTGATCCGATCTCGTGGACACGTTCCGAAAGGTGGAGACGATGTCCCGAATGGCAGCAACCACACGTCGGCGGTCACGCCGGCAATTCAGTGACGAGTTCCGGGCTGGGGCGGTCCGGCTGGTGTTGGAAGAGGGGAAGACGGTCGGCGCCGTCGCCCGCGAGTTGGATCTTACCGAATCGGCCTTGCGGCAATGGGTCGAGCGGGCGCGCGCCGACCGCAGCGGGGGCCGTACCGGTCTGACGACCGCCGAGCGGGAGGAGCTGGCTCGGCTGCGCAAGGAGAATCGCATCCTCGCCGAGGAGCGCGACATCTTAAAAAAAGCGACGGCCTTCTTCGCGAAGCAGCGCCGGGAAGATTTCGGTTCATTGCCGTGGAGAAGGCCAGGCACACCGTCATCATTCTGTGCCGGTGTCTCGCGGTCACACGCAGCGGGTTCTACGCGTGGCAACGACGCCCGGAATCGGCACGATCACGAGACGACCGGCGGGTGAAGGTCCTCGTCCAAGCGTCCGTTGACGCGAGCAAACAGCGCTATGGCAGCCCGCGCATTCACGAAGACCTGATCGAGCAGGACGAGCAGGTGAGTCGCAAACGGGTCGTCCGGCTGATGCAGGAAGAAGGCCTGGTCGCACGGGCCCGGAAGCGTGACAACGTAACCACCATGAGCGATCACGACCAGCCGGTCGCGGCGAATCTGCTCGACCGCCAGTTCGAGGCGGACGCCCCGAATCAGCGGTGGGTCGGCGACACGACCGAGTTCGTCATCGGCAGCAGCGGTAACCTGTACCTCGCGGCGGTCTTGGATCTGTGCTCGCGGTTCATCGTGGGGTGGGCCGTCAGCGCGGTGAACGACCGGCACGTGACCATCAAGGCCTTGGAGATGGCGCTCAAGCGCCGGTGCCCGGACATCGGCCTCCTCCATCATTCCGATCAGGGTTGTACGTACGCCAGCGAGGATTCTCAGGACCTCCTCGAGGCGCGTGGCATCGTCTGCAGCATGAGCCGACGTGGCAACTGCTGGGACAATGCCGTCATGGAGAGCTTCTTCTCGACCGTCAAGAGCGAGCGCGGCGAACACGTCGACAGTCACGGCGACGCGAAGATGGAGTTGTTCGATTACATCGACGTGTTCTATCACCAGCGACGTCGCCACTCGACGCTCGGCCAGATCAGTCCGGCCGCCTTCGAACGGCAGGCGGCGTAGGGCATGGACGCTGCCATCCCTGCGGACGCACAGAACGCGCCCACAGGGATTTGGAAATCTCGCACAGAACGCGAGATTCCCACAGCGCCCCCACCCATCATCGTTGTTGTGAACGAACGAAAGAACAACGGAGACTCAAACAGCGTAGCTAAACCGTCCACCGAATCGGATCAGGCCCACCTCGGGCTGGTGGAGGCTTAGGCGACCCCGGCCGCCACCCGCTCCGCGACCGGTGGGGGGATGCCCCTGGGGTTGCGCCCTACTGGCGGTCAGCCTGCTCTTATGGTCGCGGCTGGCTGCGTGTGGTTCGCGGCGGTGGAACGCCACTGTGCCGATGATCGGAATCTCGGCCGTGCGAAAGAATCGCCACACCCAATAGCGGTCAGACGAGCGCGGGGTCGCCGTACCTCTTGGCACTCTTCGATAAACAACCTCCTGTTCCTGCTCCTGATCGGCCTTGGTACCATCACCCGGCCGACCGAGCCGTGAGCGTCTGAGGGTTCGTGGTGGTGTGGCCAAGTCGAGCGGGAAGGCTCAGGGCCCAAGCGGCAACTCATGAAGCTGCGCAGGAGCTGTGTGGATACGGCCACGCTCACCAGGGGCACAGGTCGGCTCCCAACTTGCGACATGGGCGTTCCCGCTATGCCGCGTCTCGGGAGCCCCGCTAGATCGGCGGACTATCCATCGCGCCACCTCTCGGTTTTGCCTTGCGGCCGCCCTTCCAGGCTGCCGATGTGAACGCTTGCCGCGGGCGGGCGCCGAACTGACCGTTGGTCGGCCGCACGTTCGCAGCAACCACTCGGGCGACCCTACATCAGAATCGCTTGTGAAACCACCGATCATGCCAACCAGTGGTTCCTGCCACACCGGCCCGCTAGGTGGTACGCCTCACCGCGCGCTGGTGTCAATCTGCGCGCCTTGGCCGGTGAGCACCCGCAGGCCCACGCCGCGGGCCGACAGGTCCTGCATGATGTTGATCAGATGGACGAGCGTGCGGCCGTGGCGGGCGAGCTTCCAGCGACTGGGAGCCGTCCGCCTGCGAGACGCGGGCGTAGCCGATCCGCATGTGTCGTAAACGGCCGTTTGCGACACACCGGCCAGGGCGCCGTCCGGCGCGCGCCGACGCGTGTCGTATCCCGTGTCTGATTCCATGTGTTGCAGACGTCGCGCGAACGAGCTGCCCAAGCAATGCTCGCCTACAATCCAAAGAATATGACCGAAGACGAACGAGAACACCTGCTCACCACGGTGGGCCAGGCGCACGCGGGCCTGTCCGAGGTGGCACTCAAGTTGCGTTTTGGATTGCCGCCGAAAACACCGGCGCTCAAGACCGCGATCAAGGCCGAGCGGGTGGCCTTCGATCTCAAGCGCTCGCTTCAGCGGCTCGAGGTGAAGGACGTTGAAACGATCACCCGGCGCGCGCCGGTGTTACCCGAGGTTCGCCGAGGCGGGAAGGTCGTCGATCCAGAGTCGCTCCTGCGGCACGAGAATCGACACGACAAGCGTCTTACAGGTCTTCCCCGTCGAAATACTCCTCGTCGATCCGGTTGACCGCATACCGGATCCGGGTGCGCACGCCGATCTCGTGGACGACCATGAGACGCGCGAGTTCCAAGGCAGCCCGGCGCCTGTCGCAGGACTTGGCTCGCCTTTGCTTCCATCACTCCCAGAATGTTCACATCTCCTGGTGATAAGCCGAAACTTGACCTCACGGATGCGGCGATTCTAGTGCGGACGGCGAAGGGCGCATTGATTCTCTCGGCCTCGCTGCCCGCATCCCGTCGGCGCAACTTCGCCGCGTGTCAGCTGGATCGGGGCGATCCTATGACACGGGCACTCGGCTAACAGGACCGGCTATGATGGCTGCGGGAATTTGGCGATGAAATACAAGATTGCACTTCACCACAGCGAAGAAGGATACAGCGTTTCAGCGCTAGGTCTTCCTGGCTGTTGGTCGCAGGGGGCTTCGGAGGAAGAAGCGCTCCAGAACATCCAGACGGCCATCAAAGAATACCTCGCTGCGCGAGACGATCTTCTCAAAAATGCCACGGTTCGTGAAATAGAAGTGGCACCCTGAGTGTGTCGAAGATCCCGGGCATCAACCACCAGTATGCAGTTCGAGCTCTAGAAAAGGCCGGCTTCAGAGTGCTTCGCCAGGGGAAGCATGTCGTAATGACCGACGGATCGCGCATTCTGACCATCCCTCGCCACAACCCAGTCAATGCGTACACGATGGGCGGCATTATTCGTGATGCTGGCCTCACCGAGGAGTACTTTCGGAGATTGCTACAAGGGCTCGATCCGCTGGCTTGGTGGGCACAGCGCTCCCTCTACTCGTCCCGCGTCGCCACTCCTCGAGCCTGAAACAGGAGCTCGATCGCTTCCGCCAGCAACGCTTGCACGCTGCGGTTCTCCGCCACCGCCAGATGGCGCAGCTGCGTCGACGTGTGGAGGTCGAAGTACCCGCCGATGTGTTTCAGGCGGGCGCGACTGGTCGCGGCGGCGGGCGCGTGTTGCCGGCGGGTGAGGGCACTCGTGAATTTGTTAGCCATTGGCGACGACTCCAGATTGTGACGGCGTGAGACTGTGAACACGTTCCATAATGGACGTGTGAAGGTGTTCGACCTCGGCGGCCGCTTTACTGCCGGGGTCACATTCCTGGGCGACTTGGCCGGTCAGCAGCGCCCGCGCAAAGTCCACGCGGTGGCCGACGCGGACGTGGCACACGTCCAGGGTGAGCGTGTGGAGCGCGTCCGCGGCTTGATCGGCATCGTGGCCGTGCGGGGAGACGGCATTGAGCACGACGAGTGTTGGCGTCCCGGTGGTGGCGAGAAACTGTACCGTGTCGGTGATCGCCTCCAGGTCTAGAATGGCGGTGCGGCACGGGATGAGCACCAGGTCGGCCGCGCGCGCAACTTTGAGCGCCGCGCTGTCGGAGTGGGGCGCGGTGTCGAGGTAGAGCAGATCGACGCCGGCCGCCAGGACGGTGGGGCGTGCCGCCTCGCGGCGGTCGGCCCAATGCGCGGCGCTGGCCTGCGGGTCGAGGTCGATGATCGCGGCGTGTCGGCCAGCCTGGATCGACGCGACGGCCAGATGGAGGGCGAGCGTCGTTTTCCCGCTTCCGCCTTTCTGGCTGACAAGGGCGATCGTGTGCATGCTCTCGGCCTCCGGCGAGGTTGAACGCGTGAACAGAAGAATACGTTCCAGTGTAACCATGTGATAGTGTGCACTGCAATCTTTAAACGATGAGCCACCCCTCTCGACTAAAGCGCTTTTCATGACCGTGTGGCGGCCGCGTACCCGCAGTGCCGAACATAGTTGCGGCATTCGTCAGGGCTGAAGTGCGCCAAGCACTCGCCGAGGAACGGCCAGAGCGTCTCGGTGCTGCGACAGCGAGCGGTGCGAACGAGGGCCTTGAGCTTCGCGAAGCAGAGCTCGATGGGATTGAGGTCCGGGCTGTAGGGTGGCAAGTACCAGAGGGTGGCCCCGGCGGCCTGGATGGCGCGTTGGATGCCGGCGACCTTGTGGGCCCCGAGATTGTCGGCAATGACGATGTCGCCGGGCTGCAGGGTCGGCACCAGGATCTGTTCGATGTAGGCGCGGAAGCTCTCGCCATCGATCGCGCCGTCGAAGACCCCCGGTGCGGTCAGCCCCGTGACCCGCAACGCGGCGAGCAACGTGCTGGTCTGCCAGCGCCCGCAGGGGGCGTGGTCGTGGACGCGCGCGCCGCGCGGTGCCCGGCCGTACCGCCGAAGCAGATTGGTGGTGATGCCGGTTTCGTCCAGAAACACGAGGTGGGCGACATCCCAGGTCGGCGCCGCCGCGTGCCACGCGACCCGCGCGGCCGCGACGTCAGGCCGATCGTGTTCGGACGGGCGGACCGTGTTTTTTAACGGTCAGGCCGAGGGCCCGCACGGCGCGCCAGACCGTCGGCACACTCGCGGGCGTGGCGAGGGCGTCCTTCAGCTCAGCCAGCGTGCGATCCGGGTGCGCCGCAATCAGCGCGGCCAAGGTGTGTAGGTGCGGCTCAAGCATGCCGCGCCGTCCATGTCGCTGGACGCGAGGCGCCACCTCGCCCGTGTCGCGCCGCCGCTGTTTCAGTAGCCGCACCCACGACCCGCTCACGCGGTACTTCGCCGCCACCTCGGCCGCCTTCATCCCGGCATCGCTGTCGAGGAGCGCCCGCTCTCGCAGATCCATCGAATAGGCACGCATCGGGCCTCCTGCATCGGTGCGCGCAGAAGTACCACGACCGCCCCAGGTAGTACAAGGCCTATTTGAAAAGCGCTTTAGGCCGCGGGTTCATGCCGATCGGCGAGCTGGCCGGGGCAGTCGAGCTTCCCGACGGTCGTAACCTGACGCCCGCCGCGCCCCAGGCGCTGCACCACTTCACCCGTCTCGACCAGATCGACCAGCTCGTTGGGGCGAGTGAAGCGGAGCCCGATCTCGGCTTCATGGCGCGGATGCTCGCCTTGTGCAGCTTGCCGCGCACTGACCCAGGCCAGCAGAAAGAATACAAGCGCCTCAACGGCCCGTTCACGCTCTACATAATTGCCGGCGGCGGAAACAAACTTCCCTACGGCAACTTCCCGCGCCTCTTGCTGGCGTGGGTGTGCACCGAAGCGGTACGGACGCAAAGCCGTGTGCTCATCCTCGGCGATTCGCTGTCGGCGTTCATGCGCGCTGTGGGCGTCTACAACACGGGCGGTGCGGTGCGTAGTCGTCTCCAAGACCAGATGCGGCGGCTCTTTAATTCTTACGTCCAGTTGGTCTACCAGGATGAGCACGGCGAAGCGAGCGTGAATTCGCTGGTCGCTGACAGGACAGAGTTTTGGTGGAACCCGAAGCGGCCCGACGACCGCACGCTGTGGGCGAGCAAGATCGAACTTGGCGAGAAGTTCTTCGAAGAAGTCATTCGCCGCCCGGTGCCGCTCGACCTGCACACCCTTAAGGCGCTCAAGCGTTCCTCTCTGGGTCTGGACCTCTACCTGTGGCTCACCTACCGGACGTTCGGACTCAAGCGCCCGCTACGGCTCACGTGGCCGCAGCTCTACCGCCAGTTCGGCGCGTCCCCGCCTAAGTCGGGTGATACGAGTACCGTGAACAACTTCCGTGCAAAGTGTCTCCGGGAGTTGAAGAAGATCAAGCGCTCGTGGCCGGACCTGCACTACCAGACGGTCAAGGGCGCCTTGATTCTCGAGCCCTCGCCCCCGCGTATCCCGCCGACGCAACTGCGCCTCGCGGAATAGCGGCGCTCGCGGCTGACTCTGCGCCATAAGGCTGACCCGTGGCGCGCGAACGCAGGCCAGCCCAAGCCTTTCCCCCTTCGGCCGTCGGCGCTCGACGGCCCGCTTATGGGCGCGGCGGCGAGATTTCCACAAACTCCTGTGATTCTGGCGAGTTATCAACGGTCAAACGGGAACATTCCACGGGACCGATCCTTCGGTCAAACGGGAGCATTCGGGACCAATTCCTTCGGTCAAACGGGAGTACGTACGTACAAGTAGTACTGATCAAGTAGTACGTACCAACAAGTACGTACAGGCCGTTGGCCTGTTCATTCTCGCGGGCTCTGACGGCTCAAAACCGGCCGACCCAAGCTGAAAGTGAGGGAACGAGTAGGGATACAAGCACCATTCAGGCAGATTTATCTCAGCGTTCCGGCTTAAATACTCTTACCAACTCAAACACCCACCCACAAAACAGCCCCGGACTAGCCTCCACCCGCCAGGCGCGTCACGCCGCTCCGCGGCTCCTCCGCTACGCTCCGGCCCTCCGGGTGACACCCCCGACCCGCTGCGGCTCAGAAGGCGCTTAGGGCCGACCGGTGTCCGTCCGGCCTATGAGGACGACGTGAGTTACTGGGACTTCGATGAGTCAAGATAAACAGCAACACCCAGCCACGTTTGTTACTCTCGGCGACGTCGCTCTCCACCCATGTTCGATGCATTCGCCATGATCCGCCCGGTGAAGATGCGCTGGATATTGACCTGCGCGGCCACCGGTTTCCTGCGTACGGTCACGCCAACCAGTGCCCAGGATGACGACACGACACGCGGCTGCGCGTGGTGACGCCGCCGCCCAGGTGACCCTCGGGCTCATGGTCGGCCACGGTGAGGGCGTGCCGCAGGACGACAGTCTCCGCGCACATATGGCTAAACGTTGCCACCGCGACCGGTTTAGAATACTCACAAGGCCCGCGAGAATGTCGCCGCCCAGATGACGCGCGAACAGATCGCCGAGGCGCACGCGCGGGCACGGGAAGAGGCGAATCGATCGCGTCCGTCAAGACGCCTGTCATCACATTCACTCTGAGGGACGAAGAGGCTATGCGAGCTGCTGGCGCACGGCAGGCGGGACTCGGCATCGGTGTGCTGCTGGCGCTCGGCGGGCCTGCCGTGCCGGCCGGCGCCCAGGCGTGGACCGCGCAGGAGATTGTCGACCGCGTCGTGGCTCGGGCGGACGCGCAGCGCGAGGCGCAAGACGACATCCGTTACCGGGCGACCTTCGAGGCGATCACGGAGCAACTGAACGGCGACGGGGAGGTCGAGGAGACCGAGCACGAGACCTACGAGCAGTACCCGCTCGAGGGCGTGATCTACGAGGCACTCGTCGCGCGCGAGGGCATGCCCCTGACCGCTGAGGACGCGCGGAAGGAGCAGGCGCGGCGGCGGGAGTTCATCGAGGAGGTGCGCGAGCGACGGGCGCGCGGTATCGATCCCCGCCCGGAGGACGAGAACCGCGTGGAGCTGGACGAGGAATTCATCTCCCGCTACCAGTACGCCCTCGTCGGCGAGGAGGTGCGCGCCGGCTACGACTGCTGGATCGTCCAGCTCGTTTCGCGCCCCGGCGATCTGCCGGTGCGGCGCCGAATCGACAACGCGCTCAATAAGTCGACCGGTCGCCTGTGGGTGGTGAAGGAGGACTTCGGCGTGAGCCGGGTCGAGTTCGAGATGAACGAGCCGGTCCGCTTCTGGGGCGGCATCGTCGGCGTGCTGCGCAACACGGTCGGGCACCTCGAGTTCACGCGGACCGCCGAGGGCGCCTGGGTGCGGAAGGCCATCGACATCCGCCTCGATCTACGGATCGTCTTCTGGAACCGGAGGCGGCACATCGTCCAACAGTGGACGGAGTACACCCCTATCTCCGCGACCGACCAAGAGGCCGAGTAGGCGGCCTCGGCGCCGCCCGCGGTTTTCTACACCGCGGCTACTGGGACAGCAAACTGTCGCACGTGTTTGCCCAAGGTCGCGACAGACACCCGCTCAGCGCCTCGCTACGCGCCGTTGCCGTTCTGAACGCAGCCGACCCCCAAGGTCACGACAACGAAGCCGCTGCCGCCCTTTTACGTGACAATGACGCGCTTGAACTTACCCAGGCCATCCTCATCCGGCGCAAGGCGTTTCCCAACGCGGCAGCCGGGGGCCTTTCCGTTATTGAGTGTGGCGACTCCAAGGCGCGCGCGGAATTTGAAAGACTCTCAATAGAGATTGATAAACTATATACAAACGATATCGGAAAAATATCTTATGGTAATCGCACAGAATCCTAACCGCAAAGAAGACAAGACGGCGGATGCGTTCATATCGGGGGTGTCCTCGCGTGCCCAGTACACCAATAAAAAACCCATCATGATTCGCGTGGAACCGAAACTTTTAGAGCGTATCGATGCCTGCGCTAAACGCTTAAAGCGCTTTTCATGACCGTGTGGCGGCGACGTCCCCCCCGAATTGAGTAGCACCCGGGTTTAGAGTCCGAGCTCACGAGAAGGGAGATCGGACGTGAAGCAACGATTCAGCGAGGCGCAGATCATCGGGTTCCTGCGGGAGTCCGAAGCGGGCCTGCCGGTGAAGGACCTGTGCCGCCGGCACGGGTTCTCGGAGGCCAGTTACTACCTCTGGCGGAATAAGTTCGGCGGGATGACCGTCTCGGACGCGAAACGCCTGAAGGAGCTGATTGCCGAGAATACGCGGCTGAAGAAGCTGCTGGCCGAGTCCGTGCTGGACAACGAGGTGACGCGCGATGCGTTGCGAAAAAAGTGGTGACCGCCCCAGCCCGACGGGTGCTGGTGCGGGATATGACCGCGCAGGGGGTGAGCGAGCGGCGCGCGCTCGCGCTGGTGCACATGAGTGCCTCGTCGCTGCGATACACCCCGGCGCCGGATACTAACGCGGCGTTGCGAGCCCGCATCGTGACCTTAGCGCACCGGCACCGTCGCTACGGTGCCGGGATGATCTACCTCAAGCTGCGGCAGGCGGGAACACGGGTCAACCACAAGCGGGTGGAGCGCCTGTATACCGAGGCTAGGCTGCAGGTACGTCGGCGGCGACGCAAGAAGATCCCGGTGGCGGACCGCCAGCCCCTGGTACGCCCCCAGGCGCCGAACGAGGTCTGGTCTGCCGACTTCGTCTTCGACCGCACGGCCGAGGGACGGGTGGTGAAGTGCCTGACCGTCGTCGATGACGCGACCACCGAAGCGGTGGCCATCGTGCCGGCCCGCGCGTTCGGTGGGCTGCCGGTCACCCGCGTGCTCGATCAACTCGCGCTCAAGCGCGGCCTGCCGCGTATCTTGCGCACCGACAACGGGAAGGAGTTCTGCGGGCGCGCCATGCTGACATGGGCCCATACGCACGGCGTCACGTTGCGCCTGATCGAGCCGGGCAAGCCGAATCAGAACGCCTATATCGAATCGTTCAACGGCCGGTTCCGCGACGAGTGCCTCAACGAGCACTGGTTCACGAGTCTGGTCCATACCCAGGTCCTCGTCGAGGCCTGGCGACGCGAGTACAACGAGGAGCGGCCGAAGAAGGGACTGGGCGGGCTCACGCCCGCCCAGTACGCCAAGCGGCTGGTCGCGGAACGCAGTACAGTCACCGCCGGACTCTAAACCGAAGTGCTACTGAAGACGGGGGGACGTCGGCGGCCGCGTACCCGCAGTGCCGAACATAGTTGCGGCATTCGTCAGGGCTGAAGTGCGCCAAGCACTCGCCGAGGAACGGCCAGAGCGTCTCGGTGCTGCGACAGCGAGCGGTGCGAACGAGGGCCTTGAGCTTCGCGAAGCAGAGCTCGATGGGATTGAGGTCCGGGCTGTAGGGTGGCAAGTACCAGAGGGTGGCCCCGGCGGCCTGGATGGCGCGTTGGATGCCGGCGACCTTGTGGGCCCCGAGATTGTCGGCAATGACGATGTCGCCGGGCTGCAGGGTCGGCACCAGGATCTGTTCGATGTAGGCGCGGAAGCTCTCGCCATCGATCGCGCCGTCGAAGACCCCCGGTGCGGTCAGCCCCGTGACCCGCAACGCGGCGAGAAACGTGCTGGTCTGCCAGCGCCCGCAGGGGGCGTGGTCGTGGACGCGCGCGCCGCGCGGTGCCCGGCCGTACCGCCGAAGCAGATTGGTGGTGATGCCGGTTTCGTCCAGAAACACGAGGTGGGCGACATCCCAGGTCGGCGCCGCCGCGTGCCACGCGACCCGCGCGGCCGCGACGTCAGGCCGATCGTGTTCGGACGGGCGGACCGTGTTTTTTAACGGTCAGGCCGAGGGCCCGCACGGCGCGCCAGACCGTCGGCACACTCGCGGGCGTGGCGAGGGCGTCCTTCAGCTCAGCCAGCGTGCGATCCGGTTGCGCCGCAATCAGCGCGGCCAAGGTGTGTAGGTGCGGCTCAAGCATGCCGCGCCGTCCATGTCGCTGGACGCGAGGCGCCACCTCGCCCGTGTCGCGCCGCCGCTGTTTCAGTAGCCGCACCCACGACCCGCTCACGCGGTACTTCGCCGCCACCTCGGCCGCCGTCATCCCGGCATCGCTGTCGAGGAGCGCCCGCTCTCGCAGATCCATCGAATAGGCACGCATCGGGCCTCCTGCATCGGTGCGCGCAGAAGTACCACGACCGCCCCAGGTAGTACAAGGCCTATTTGAAAAGCGCTTTAGGACTCAGCCGCAGCGCCTTCCTTGTTTCCAGTGCGGCTCAGCGTGTCGAAAAAATGTCTTAAAGTCTGCCCTCCCTGCCAAGATAGCTGAGACACTTTACCCCCTGGAAATTAGTGTTGAGGGCGGGGAGGTGTCAGGACGTTGATGACCAAGATCCGATCGATGCTGGTAGACCAATCGATTATGGGAGGGCCGGAGCGGAGGGGCGACGAGCGAAGCGAGGCGCCCCGTAGTGGAGGGTCTCCCATAATCGAGCCCGACGCGGTGCCCGTCCCGCCGGATTCCGAGGTCCCGGCGCGCCATGCGCGACGGCGCTTTACGACCGCCTACAAGCTGGCGATCCTCCGGCGGGCGGACGCCTGTACACGGTACGGCGAACTCGGGGCACTCCTGCGAAAGGAGGGGCTGTATTCCTCACACGTCGTCACGTGGCGCCAGCAGCGCGAGGCCGGGTTGACGCCGAAGAAACGCGGCCGGAAGATGACGGCCGTCGATCCGCAGCGGAAGAAGCTCGAACAGGAGCATCGCCGCTTGACGTCGCGGCTCCAGAAGGCGGAAGCTCTGCTCGCCTTTCAAAAAAAGTTTCCGAACTCCTACAGATCCCCCTGAAACCGTTCGTGAGCGACGAGGACGATTGATGGTCGCGGTGGACGACGCGACGCCGACGTTGGGGGCGGCGTCCGCGTGTCGCGGGTTGGGCCTGCCCCGGGCCTCGCTGTATCGGGGGCGTCGACCGGTCGCGGTCGCGCGCCCTCGTCCGGCGCCGCCGCGCGCGTTGGATCCGATCGAGCGTCAGGGCATCTTGGATGTGCTCCACACGCGCTTCATCGATCAGGCGCCGGCGCAGATCCACGCCACCCTGCTCGATGAGGGGACCTACCTCTGTTCGCCGCGCACGATGTATCGCGTCCTCGACGCCGCGCACGAAGTCAAGGAGCGGCGCGATCAGGTGCGGCGCCCGCCCTACGCCGCGCCCGAGGTACTGGCCACGCGTCCGAACGACGTCTGGAGCTGGGACATCACGACGCTCTTGGGTCCGTCGAAGTGGACGTACTTCTATCTCTACGTCATCCTCGACATCTTCAGCCGGTACGTGGTCGGCTGGATGCTCGCCCCACACGAGAGCGCGGCCCTGGCCGAGCACCTCATCGGCGAGACCTGCGCGAAGCACGGCATTCAGCCGGGCCAACTCACGCTCCATGCGGACCGCGGGTCGTCCATGAAGAGCAAACCGGTGGCGCTGTTGCTGGCCGACCTCGGCGTGACCAAGACCCACAGCCGCCCGCACGTGTCGAACGACAATCCGTTCTCGGAAGCGCAGTGTACGACGCTCAAGTACTGTCCGCAGTGTCCAGAGCGCTTCGGGTCGCTCGAGGACGGACGGGCGTTTGGGCAGGTCTTCTTTCCCTGGTACAACCAGGAACACCGCCACAGCGGCCTGGGGTTCCTCACGCCCGCCGTCGTGCATTTCGGCCAGGCCCCCACGGTCCGCGCGCCGCGCCAGCAGGTGCTCGCCGCCGCAGACGCGGCGCATCCCGAGCGCGTCGTCAAGGGCCGATCACAACCGGCCGATTTACCTCGCGCGGTGTGGATCAACCCACCCGCGAAGAACACGGCCGCGCAGGATGCCCCAGGAACAACGATCGTCATCATGGACGACCTCCGGGTCGACCAGAGTCGCGACGCCGACGACCATGTCGCCGTCATGATCGTCGACCGCAACGCGACTCTCATTACTGCGCCCTTGGTGTCTCAATGTCATTGACAGCTTCCGTGAGGAATATGGAGAAGATGGAGCTAGTACCCCGGCGCAGTGGTTTTGATCGATTGCCTGGGCCCACGGTCAAGAGGGGGAGGCCTGAAAGTGAACCGGTCAAATTCACTGCGACGAGGTACTAGATCGAGGAACTGCGGGCTCTCACCCCGAGAATACGCCACCGATATGTCAACGACGGACGAGAAATTGGTCGGGATGACTGGATTCGAACCAGCGACCCCCTGACCCCCAGTCAGGTGCGCTACCAGGCTGCGCCACATCCCGAGACTTGCCAGAGCTTATGCGTTCGCGCGCTTGCGCTTGCCGGTGACGGCCCGCTTCGACCGGGCCGTCGTTCCCCGCGCGGCCCTGGGCCGCGCGTGTGTCGCCTCCGTTCGTTCAGGCCGACTCGACGATCGGCCTCTACGATCGACAGGTGGTGTCACGCCCCGCATCTCGGCGAGTTCCATCGCCCCGGTGGTCTTCGACAGTACGTCGAGGATCGACCGGAGGCCGCTCCGAACGAGCTCGATCCGCGCCTGCATGTCTGCGCCGAGTGTGTCGAGCACCTCAGCCCTCTCGGCCGCCTCAGCCTCACGGGCATCCGCCGGCGGTGGCGTCGCCTCGAACTGGCGCCGTGCCCCCGCCAGCGTCAATCCTTCGCCGAACACGAGCTGCTTGATGCGCAGCACCTTCTCGACGTCTGACTGGCGATAGAGACGCGGGCTGTCCTGTGACTTCTGAACCCCGATGCCGGGAAACTCCTTCTCCCACGAACGCAGCATGTACGGCTGCAGCCCGGCTGATGCACAAACGTCCGCCGCCTTGTACAGCTTCGAGTTCACGCGGTTCAGTATAGCAGGCCTCAACCGTGGCCCTCCCGGCGCCGACGCCGGACGTGGAGCCGGATCGGCGACCCCAGAAAGCCGAATTCTTCCCGAATCCTATTCACCAGGAAACGCTCGTAGGAAAAGTGAAACTCGGTCGCCACGTTCGTGAACATCACGAACGTTGGCGGCGCCACGGCGGTCTGTGCCGCGTAGAGCACCCGCACGTGGGCGCGACCGGGACTTGCCGGGGGATGGGCCTCAGTGATCTTCTTCACGAACGCGTTGAGTTCGGCCGTCTTGACCCGCGTGCTGCGCGACACTGCGACACGATCGATCATCTCCAGAAGCTTCGGCGTCCGCTCGCCAGTGGCTGCCGAAATGTGCAGGACGGGCGCGTAGTCGAGAAACTTCAGCCGCCGGCGCAGTGTTTCGTCGAATTCCTTGACGAAATCAGATCCGCGATCCTTCATGAGATCCCACTTGTTGGCTGCGAGGATGATGCCGCGTCCGGCCTTATCGGCCGCGCCGGCGATGGCGGCGTCCTGATCGGTAACGCCAACGCTCGCGTCCACCACGAGCACGACGATGTCGGCAGACTCGATGGCCCGGCTCGCGAGCATGACGCTCACCGTCTCCACCTGGCCGCCTCGCGCTACGCGGCCGGCGCGGCGTATTCCGGCGGTATCGACGATGCGGAACCGGCGCCGGTGCCAGGTGAAGACGGCATCCACCGCATCGCGCGTGGTCCCGGGCGTTTCGCTCACGATCATCCGCTCTTCATGCAGGAGGCGATTGACCAGCGACGACTTGCCTGCATTCGGCCGCCCGACGATGACGATGCGCACCTCGGCGGGCTCGTCCCGCGTCGACTCCGCGGTGCTATCCGGGTCTTCGACGAGCGGCACGGCACCATCCACATCGGCAACGCCGCGACTTGCCGGTAACAGCCCCAGCTGCTCGACGACGGCGTCAAGGAGGTCGCCGGTCCCCCGGCCGTGCTCCGCGGAGACTTCCAAGACCCGATCGAAGCCGAGCTGGTAGAAGTCGAGCGCCCCGGCCTCGGACCTCTTGTCGTCCACCTTGTTGATGGCGACGAGCGCAGGGGTGTCGGCCGCCCGGATTACCTGGGCGATCTCACGATCGCTCGGCACGAGGCCTTCGCGTCCATCCACCACGAGAACAAGGAGATCCGCCGACGCGATGGCCCGCCGGCCGCGCTCGAGGACCAGCGCATGAAGCGGGTCCTGGCTCGCCCCGAACATGCCGCCGGTGTCGATGAGCTCGAACCTCGCCCCTTGCCACTCAGCCGGTTGGGCCAGGACATCGCGCGTCGTGCCGGCCATCGACGTCACAATGGCTCGGCGCGTCCCACTCAGGCGATTGAACAGGGTCGATTTGCCCACGTTAGGACGACCGACCAACACGACGGAGGGCAGGCGCTTGGACATCATTTGACAGCGTAAGTGTTTCTTTTTATAGTAGTTACAGTATTCTTGCCAGAGGATCCACGCCCATGATCAAGGTCGACATCGTCAACGAAGTCTCGAAGACGGCCGACATCACCAAGGTGAAGGCCGAGGTGGCGGTCGACGCCGTTTTCGATGCGATGCGCCTCTCCATGCAGCGGGGCGACCGAATCGAGTTGCGCGGGTTCGGCGTCTTCCAGGTAAAGCCCCGGAAGCGTGGGATCGGCCGTAACCCACGGACCGGCAAGGAAGTACGGATTCCCCCGGGGCGCACGATCCGATTCAAGCCCGGTAAAGACCTCCAGAATATCGGGTAAACGCCCCCGCATGGGCTTTTCTTCGTCCGACACCCCAGATTTTCACTCGACGGCTGCTTTGCCTCTGGAGCCCGTCTACGTCTCACCGGTGCCGCCACGCCGCCGGCAGCCGACGCGGTGGCACCTCATCCTCTTCCTCCTGACGGTCGCGACCACGATCCTAGCGGGGGCCGAGCACTTTGCGAGCTTTTCGGTCGACTTCGGCAACCGCGCCCTGGACATGTCGACTCCGCTCTTCATCCTGAACGGCCTTTGGTACAGCGCGTCGATCCTCGCGATTCTCGGGGCGCACGAGTTCGGCCACTACTTCGCCTGCAGGATCTACCGGGTTGACGCGTCGCTCCCCTACTTTCTGCCCGCGCCGTTGCCACTGACGGGCACGCTCGGCGCCTTTATCCGCATCCGGCAGCCCATCCCTGGCAAGCGTGAACTCTTTGACATCGGCATTGCCGGGCCGATCGCCGGTTTCATCGTCGCGATCCCCGTGCTGCTCGTGGGGATGAGTCTCTCGCGTGTCACCGCACTGCCCGCCGACACGCGGGGCTTCCTCGAGCTGGGCGAACCGCTGCTCTTCAAAGCGGTCGCCTGGTTGTTCTGGGGTACGCAGCCCGAGGGCTATTCGATCAATCTGCACCCGATGGCATTCGCGGCCTGGTTCGGGCTGCTGGCCACGGCCTTGAACCTCTTTCCCATCGGCCAGCTCGACGGCGGTCATATTTCCTACGCCGTGTTCGGACGGAAGAGCACGCTAGTGACGCTGGTCACGGTTGCCTGCCTCGTTGGCCTGACGTTCGTCTCGAGTTCCTGGGTGGTGTGGACGGTGCTGACGGTGGTGATGCTGATCACCTTCGGCCCTCGCCATCCGCCCACGATGGACGAGGACATCCCGCTCGACCGCACGCGCCTCTGGCTGGCAGCCGGCGCCCTCCTCATGTTTGTCGTCTGCTTCACGCCGGCACCGATCCAGATATTCAACCTTGGAGCGCGACCGTAGCAAGCGCCGGGAACAAGAGCGAAGAGGAGCGGTGGCCCATGAAGAGCCGCCGGGCGGGCCTGTACGGTCCGCCTATAGGACGCTCAACGGGTCGACATCGACTGTGACGCGGCGCCTGGCGTCAGGCATCTCGGCCAGCACCGCCTTCAACGCGTTGCGCATGTCGGCGCGCCGCGTGCCCTTCAGGAAGCATTGCACACGGTGCTCGCCTCGCAGCCGGCCGAGCGGTGCCGGCGCGGGCCCGAGAACCTGGATTTGCGCGCGCGCGGCCGAGGGCTCGAGGCGTCTCACGATTTCCGTCGCGGTACGCATGGCTTCCTCGAAGGTTCGCCCGCGCACGACCGCACAAATCATCGCGATACATGGCGGATAGCGCATGCCGCGGCGATACGCCAGCTCCCGTTCGAAGAACGCCGGATAGTCCTGCCGGCAGGCCAGCTGGATGCTGTAGTGCTCCGGGTACAACGTCTGGACGATGGCCTCGCCCGCCTGCTTCCCGCGGCCCGCGCGGCCGGCTACCTGCGTCAGTAGCTGAAACGTCCGTTCCCCGGCCCGAAAATCGGCAAGCCCGAGGCCCACGTCGGCCGAGATCACCCCCACCAGCGTCACGCGGGGAAAATCGTGACCCTTGGCAATCATCTGCGTGCCGACCAGCACGTCAACCTCGCCTGCCGCGAACTTGGAGAGGAGCGACGTCAGCGCGCCCTTGCGCCTCACGGAATCTCGGTCCACGCGGCTCACGCGTGCGTCGGGAAACTGTTCGCGCAGCAGCAGCTCGACCTTCTCCGTGCCGAAGCCGGCCTGTTCGAGGTACGGGGCGGCACACGTGCGGCAGGACGTCGGCACGTCCATCGAGTAGTTGCAGTAGTGGCACCGGCCCCGCCACCCGCGCCGCGCCCGATGCACCGTCAGGGACACGCTGCAATTCGGGCACACGAAGGTGTCGCCGCACTGGCGGCAGAAAACGGCCGTGGCATAGCCGCGGCGATTGAGCAGCACGATCGCCTGCTCCCGTCGATCGAGACGCTCCTGGAGCGCGGCGCCGAGCGCCCGGCTGATCACGACATCTGGCCCCGCATCCGCATACTCGTCGCGCATGTTGACGAGGCGGACGGCAGCCAGGGGACGGTCGAGCACCCGGCGCGCGAGAGCCACGTGCGCGTACTTGCCGGAGATGGCGTGCTGATAGCTCTCCATCGATGGTGTCGCCGACCCGAGCACGACCAGCGCCCCCAGGGCCTTCCCGCGCACGATCGCCACGTCGCGGCCGTGATAGCGCGGCGACTCCTCCTGCTTGTACGAGGTGTCATGCTCCTCGTCCACGATGATCAAGCCAAGGTTGTCGAGCGGGGCGAACACTGCGGAGCGAGTACCGACCACCACGTCGATTCCGCCGCGACGGATGCGGTGCCACTGATCGTGCCGTTCCCCATCCGACAGCGCGCTGTGCTGGATGGCCACCCGTGAGCCGAACGCCGAGCGAAACAGGGAGACCACCGAAGGTGTCAGCGCGATCTCGGGCACCATGAGCAGTACCTGCTTCCCTGCCCCGGAGACGCGGTCGGCCAGGCGGAGATAGATCTCGGTCTTGCCGCTCCCGGTCACGCCGTGCAGGAGCGCCACGCGGAAGCCACCGGCATCCGCCAGGCCCGCCAGCCGCTCGACCGCAGCCCCCTGCTCCGGCGTCAGCAGGCGGTCACGGTCGCGCGCGACATCCATGCGCGCCGCCCCCTCGAACGGGTCTCGCTCGTCGCGCTCGTCGCTGGACGCCACCAGGCCACGCGCGGCAAGGCGGCGGACCACGTCCGCCGTTGCGCCACGGCCTCGTAGCGTCGCCGCGGACAGCCCGGTCGGGGCGGCCGCCAGCATCTCGAGGACGTCGCGCTGTCTCGGCGTGAGGCGGAAGCCGGGCTGGGCGGCGCCGGCTCCGACGTCGGTGCCAGCGTCGCCTCGGACGTCAGCGGCAGCGTCGGCCCCAGTGCCGACCCCTTCGTCAGCCCCAGCGTCGACCCCGACGGCCGAGAGGCCGTGGGGGGTCGCCGCGACCATCCGTACCGTCTTGAACGCGTCGGTGCGTCGCGATCCGGGCGGCATTGCCGCGCCGATGGCATCACCAAGGCCGGCGACGTAGTAATCAGCGACCCAGCCGCACAGGTCCACGATGGCCGGAGGAAGAAACGGCTCGCTGTCCAGGACATCGGCCACGTCCCGGGGTGCGGTCCCCTCGTCGAGCGCCGCCTGGTGGTCTACGACGCATCCGACGAGCGTCCGCGTGCCGACCGGCACACGGACGCGCGCCCCGATTGGCGGTAACGCCGGGTAATCGCTCGGGACGTTATAGGTAAGAGGATCGAGGTACGGGATAGGAACGGCAACCGACACTAACCGCAACTACGCACCTGTCAGGATCGCACGGACTCGCTTCATGTCTGCCCAGACATCGCGCTTGGCGGAAGGGTTGCGCAGCAGGTACGCCGGGTGATAGGTCGGCATTAGAATCGCGCCGCGGTACGTGTGCTCCCGCCCGCGGAGTCGCGAAATCGGGTCGGTCGTCCGCAGCAGCGACTGCGCCGCAAATTTGCCAAGCGCGACGATGACCTTGGGCCTGATCGTGTCGATCTGGCGCAACAGAAAGGGCTCGCACTGCTCCACTTCGTCCGGCTCCGGATTCCGGTTGCCGGGTGGACGGCACTTGATGAGGTTGGCGATGTAGACGTCCTGCCGCCGCAGGCCGATGGCCTCGATAATCTTGGTGAGGAGCTGCCCGGCGCGCCCCACGAACGGCTCGCCCTGGACATCTTCGTCGGCCCCAGGTGCCTCGCCGACGAACATGAGGTCGGCATCGGGGTCGCCGACGCCAAAGACAATCTGCCGGCGGCCGAGTCCGTGAAGCTTGCAGCGCGTGCAGTCGCCCAGGTCCTCGCGGATGGCGACCAGCGCGTCACCAGCCGAGGCGTAGACGCGAACCTCCTGGGCCCCTTGGACCTCCCGGCCCTCCTGCATCGATCCCTGTTCAGAAGCGGCAGCGGGGGCGGCAGAGTCCGGGGGTGTCTGACGCGGGCGGGATCGCCACGACGGCTCGATGCGGATGCCGTCGACGCCCAGCTCGCCAAAGAAGTCGAGGTGCGCTCTGAGATCGTCCATCGCAGGTTCGGGAGCGAGTTCGTCAGGCCCCAAGGGGAGCACCGGACCGTGCGCGCACGAGTTGTTCGACGCGGTCCAGGATTGCGGCGGCCACCCGCTCCTTGCTCTGTAGCGGCACGACACGCTCACCCTCGGCATCGATGAGCGTCACCGTATTGGTCGCCACGTCAAAGCCGGCGTCAGGCCGTGAGACGTCGTTGGCGACCATCAGTTCGACCCCCTTGCGGCGACGCTTTTCACGGGCCGTGGCTTCCGGATTGCCCGTCTCCGCGGCGAACCCGACGAGCATCGGCACGCCCGACGAGAGGCGGGAGGGTAACCGGGCAAGGTCTGTCAGGATGTCCGGCGTCCGTTGCAGCGTGAGCGTCATGGGGCCCTCCGCCTTCGCGATCTTGCGCGAAGCGGGATCGGCCGGCGTGTAATCCGCGACGGCGGCCGCCATGATGACCACATCCGCTGTCGCGGCCGCGCGCAGCACGGCCGCGTGCATCTCGGCGGCGCTACGGACGCGCACAACCTCGTTCAGGACCGGAGGCTCGAGCCGGGTCGGACCGGCCACCATCGTGACCTGCGCACCTCGCCGCTCGGCCTCAGCGGCCAACGCGAACCCCATGCGGCCGCTCGACCGATTGCCGAGATAGCGCACCGGATCGATGTCTTCGTAGGTCGGCCCCGCTGTCACCACCACGCGGCGCCCACGCAGCATCGAATTCAAAGGCGGTGTTAAATCTAAAGGCGGCGTCGAATCCGCCGGCGCCAGCATCGCCACCGCCGCGGCGACAATCCCCGCGGGTTCCGCCAGCCGGCCCTTCCCAATCCATCCACAGGCCAGGTACCCGTCGCCAGGATCGACGAAGCGGACGCCGCGCTCCGTCAGCGCGCGCAGATTCCGCTGCACCGCGTCGTGCGCCAGCATGTTGGAGTTCATCGCCGGCGCCAGCAGGGACGGCGCGCGTGTTGCCAGATACAGCGAACTGAGAAAGTCATCGGCGATACCATTGGCAAATTTACCGATGATGTTGGCCGTGCAGGGCGCCACGAGCAGCAGAGCGATCGAGTCGGCGATCGCCACATGCTCGATGTCGGCGTTCATTCCCGGCTTCCACTGCGACGTGATCACGGGGCGCCGGGTGATCGCCTCGAAGGTAACGGGGCCGACGAACCGCGCCGCCGAGCGCGTCATCACGGCCACGACGTCGTGGCCATGTTGCTGCAGCCCGCGGCAGACCTCGATGGCCTTGTAGGCGCCGATACCGCCGGTCACGCCGAGGGCGATCAGGGACATACGGGGGTCGTCAGCCGTTCTCTTCCATTTTCTCAACCCGGCTGTCTCTACGTGCTCTTCGCATTGCCGTCGTTCCTCCTTCCCTTGAACGTCTCGATAATTCTTTTTGCGGTGCCCCGCATACACTTCACGCGAGTTCGCTCCGCCATCACGATTGCCCCGATTCGGGCGGCGGCCGTCTCCAGTTCGTCGTTGACGATGACGTGCTCGTACTGTGCGAACTCGTCAACCTCGCGACAGGCAGTCTCGAGCCGCCTGCGAATCTGCTCCTCTGTGTCCTTGCTGCGACCGCGCAGCCGCTGTTCCAGGGACGAGGCGGAAGGAGGGAGCACGAAGATGCCAACGTTTTCTATCCCGCGGCTCCGGACCTGCCGCGCGCCCTGCACATCAATCACAAGGACAACGTCGCCACCCCGCGCCAGCACCGCCTCGGTATCCGCGGCCGACGTTCCGTAGCAGTGGCCAAAGACGTCGGCCCACTCGAGAAACGCTCCGTCCCGGACCATGGCGTCGAAGCGCTCGCGGCTGATGAAATTATAGTCGACGCCGGCCCGCTCGCCGGCCCGCGCCGGCCGCGACGTATACGACCGCGACATGTGCAGGTTCGGTAGATCCTGCACCAGGCGCTCGACGAGCGTCGTCTTGCCCGCACCCGATGGCGCCGAGACGATGAACAGCAGCCCGCGCCCGGCCTGAGGCGTGTCGCTATTCGACATTCTGGACCTGTTCGCGCATCTTCTCGAGCTCAGCCTTGGCGTTGATGATGAGTTCCGACACCCCGAGACCGTCTGCCTTGGCGCCGAAGGTGTTTATTTCGCGGTTCATCTCTTGCAAGAGGAAATCGAGCTTGCGTCCGCACGCCTCCTCGCCGTCGGCCAGCGCCTCCCAGTGAGCCAGGTGGGCGCGAAACCGGGTGACCTCTTCGCTGATGTCGGACCTCGCCGCGGCGCGGACGATCTCCTGCGCAATCATCGCTTCATCGACCGGCAGCTGAACACCGATCTCACGAACGCGCTCGTGCAAGCGCGCCTCGAGATCGCGGCGGCCGGTAGCGGCCGCCTCCGCGAGCCGTTCGATCAGCGCTCCGAGCGACTGCCTGCGCGCCTCGAGGTCCGACCGAAGATGCTCTCCCTCGCGCACGCGCATGGCATCGAGATCCGCGAGCGCCTGTTCGACCGTTGCGTCGACGCTGGCCCCAAGCTGCGCCTCGAGCGCCGGATCCGGCTCCGTGGGCCGCTCCCGAATCGTCAGGGCCTGAGGCAGCCGCAACAGGTCCCCGGGGGTCAGCGTACCAGAGACCAGGCCGCGCTCGCGCGCCTGGTCGAGCGCAGCCGAGAGGGCCTTGGCAAACTCCGCGTTGAGCTCCACGGAGGGGGTGGCCGTGCTCCGAAACTGCAGCGAGATGGCCAGCTCGACGCGTCCACGCGAGAGCCGCTTCTGCAGCAGGCCGCGGACGCGGGGCTCGAGGTCGCTGAGAGACTGCGGGATGCGGAGTTGAAGGTCGAGGAAGCGATGATTTACCGCGCGGATCGTGATGCCGATCGTCGCCCGTTCGTCCTCGTGGGTCAACGAGGCAAACCCGGTCATGGACTTAATCATTCGACGCCGCTCTCTGCAGCCAAGGCTTCGATGTCCGACGGTTCGTCCCGCAGTTGGAGCTCGTAGAGTCTCGCATACGCGCCGCCGCGCGCCATCAGCTCAACGTGCGTGCCGGACTCGGTAATCCGCCCGCGCTCCAGCACGACGATCGCATCGGCCCGCCGGACCGTGGACAGCCGGTGGGCGATGACAAAAGAGGTGCGGTTCCGCATGAGATTGGACAGCGCGTCCTGCACCAGCGTCTCGGACTCGGCGTCGAGCGACGACGTCGCCTCGTCCAGAATCAGGATCGGCGAGTCGCGCAGAATCGCCCTGGCGATCGCGACGCGCTGGCGCTGACCGCCCGAGAGGCGCTGACCACGCTCGCCAATCAGGGCGTCGTAACCCAGATCGAGCTGCTCGATGAACTCGTGAGCGTGCGCCGCCCGCGCGGCGGCCTCGATTTCCTCCCGTGTGGCGTCCTGCCGTCCGTACGCGATGTTGGCGGCAATCGTGTCGTCGAATAGGACGGTCTCCTGTGTGACGATGCCAATATACGATCGGAGCGACGCGAGCGTCACGTCGCGCAGATCGAGGTCGTCGACACAGATGGAGCCTCCGGTCACGTCGTAGAACCGCGGGATCAGATTGACGAGGGTCGTCTTGCCCGCGCCGCTGCGGCCGACGATGGCCAGCATCTGGCCGGCGCATACCGAAAAACTGACGCCGTCGAGCGTCGCGGGACCGCTCCCGCCGCTGTAGGCGAACTGCACGCCGCGGAACTCGATGCGGTGAACGAAATGCGGGAGTTCCACCGCGGCAGGCCGCTCCTGCACCTCGTTGTGTGAATCCAGGATCTCAAACACCCGTTCGCCAGCCGCCATCGCCTGTTGAAGATCGGCGTTGACGCGGCTGAGCTTTTTCGCCGGGCCGTACATCATGAACAATGCCGCGATGAAAGCGGTGAACTCGCCAGGCGTCAGACGCCCGGCCACGATTTCCTGGCTACCGTAGACGAGCGCTGCCACGAAAGCGATTCCACCGATGAACTCCATGAGCGGCGGGAGCATGGAGAGTACGCCTGTGACCTTCATGCTGGTCCGGTAAAAGTGCTGTGAGGCGCGCTCGAACTTACCCGCTTCGCGTCCCTCTCCACCGAAGGCCTTGACGATGCGGTGACCGGCGATCGCCTCGGCGCTCAGGTGGGACATGTGCTCGAGGGCTTCCTGACTTCGGCGGGCGGTGAGGCGCACGCGCTGGCCGAGACGCACCAGCGGATAGATCACCAGCGGCGCTCCCGTCAGGCACACGAGCGCCAGGCGGGCGTCGTAATAAAAGAGCAGCGTCGCGAGTCCGAGCAGCGCAATCGACTCGCGCGTCACATCCCCGATGGTTTCCGACACCGCGCGCTGCACCTGGCCGACATCGTTCGTGATCCGGGACATCAGCCGGCCGGTGGTCCGCTGCGAGAAGAATGCGACCGATTGACCCAGAATGTGGCGGAAGAGCACGTTACGCAGATCGCGGACGACCCGCTGCCCGACGTCGGTCATCAGGTAGCTCGACAGATACGCCCCGAGCCCCTTCAGGAGATACACGATGAGAATGGCGGCCGCGATCGGCGCCAGATTCTCGCGGCTCGGGAGCACCTCGTCGAAGATCGGCTGAATCAGCGCCGCGAGGCCCGCGGACGCGGCGCCGTACAGCACCATGGCGCCCAGCGCCGCGGCCAGTCTGGCGCGATGGGGACGCGCGTACACGAGGAGGCGAAAGAAGACATTCACTCGCTGAACCGGTACCGCAGCAGCACCCAGAGTGCGACGACACCGTCGCGCCACCCGATCTTCTTCCCTTCGTCGTACCCGCGGCCGTCGTAGGTGATCGGCACCTCGTAGACGCGATAGCCCCGCTTGAAGATCTTCGCCGTCAGTTCCGGCTCGATCCCGAACCCGTCGGAGCGCAGCATCATCGATCGCAGCACCTCGATCCTCATGACCTTGTAGCAGGTCTCCATGTCGCTCAACATGGTGTTATAGAGGACGTTGGTCGCCAGCGTCAGGAATCGGTTTCCCAGATAGTGCGTGAACAGGAATACCCGATGCCGGCCGAGGAACCGCGACCCATACACCACGTCCGCCCGTCCCTCGCAGATCAATTCGATGAGCATCGGAAACTCTTCCGGCGAGTACTCGAGGTCCGCGTCCTGGATGGCCACCAGATCGCCCCTGGCCTCTGCGAACCCGCGTCGCAACGCGGCACCCTTGCCCTGGTTGTGCGTCTGCAAGAGCAGTGTGAACCCGTGGGTCTCCTGCAGCCCCTGGAGCACTTCACGCGTGCCGTCGGTGGAGCCATCGTCCACCACGATGAGTTGGATGCGAAGCGGCACGGCCAGCACCCGCGAGACGATGGCCGTCACAGTCGCAGCTTCATTGAACACCGGCATCACCACCGACAGCAACGGATCGCGCAGGATGCCCGGAGGCCGAGGCATCAGCGCGTCGCCACGGTAAATCCGAGTGGATGCGCGGAATGCCACCGCCACGCGTCGCTCACGATCGTGTCGAGGTCCGCCCGCCGCGGCACCCACCCGAGCTCCTCGCGGATGCGGGATGCCGAGGCGTACAGCACGGCCGGATCGCCGGCGCGCCGCGGTGCCGGGCGGTGCGGCACGGCCCGGCCGGTGACGCGTTCGACCGCTTCCATGACCTGGCGCACGGACGAGGGGCGTTCCGTGCCGACGTTGTACGTCGCCGAGGCGCCTCCCTGCTCGAGGCTATGCAGTGCACGGATGTGCGCATCGGCTAGGTCGGTGACATGCACGTAGTCGCGGAGGCAGGTGCCGTCCGGCGTGGGATAGTCCTCGCCGAGCAGATCGAACGGTGGCCCGCCGGCGGCGGCATCGAAGGCCCGCGGGATGGCGTGCACCTCAGGCGTGTGATCCTCCCCCAGCTCCCCTTCTGGGTCGGCACCAGCGGCATTGAAGTATCGCAGGCGGATCGATCGAATGCCGTAGGCGTGCTCGAAGTACGGCAGCGCCTGCTCGATGGCAAGTTTCGTCTGGCCGTAAGCATTGATGGGCGCGGTGGCGTGCGTCTCTCGCAGCGGCACCTCGGTCGGCTCACCGTACACGGCGCACGTGGACGAGAACACGAAGCGATGGCAGCGCTCCGCCACCATTGCCTCGAGCGTGGCGAGCGCGCCCTTCACGTTCGTGTCGTAATAGCCCGCGGGATCGCTCATCGATTCGGGGACGACGAGCCGCGCCGCAAAGTGCATCACGGCCGATGCCTGACTTTCGCGGATCGCGCGGCGCACCGCCTCCACATCGCGGACGTCGCCCTCGATGAGCGGGGCGCCCAGCGTGGCCTCGCGATGCCCGGCGGATAGATTGTCGAAGATGACCACACGGTGGCCGGCCAGGCGGAGCGCCTTGGCGCTATGACTGCCGACGTAACCGGCGCCGCCGGTGATCAGGATCGCGCGTTGGCTAGGGGCGGCCAATGGAGTAGTAGGTAAACCCGAGCTGTTTCATGTGTTCGGGTGCATACAGGTTGCGGCCGTCGAAGATGACCGGGGCGCGCATCACTTTGCGCATCCTCGCGAAATCCGGTGTCCGGAACTCACTCCATTCGGTCACGATCGCCAGACAGTCTGCTCCATTCAACGCCTCGTAGTTGCCGGCCGCGAGGGTGATGCGGCTTCCGAACAGGCCTTTGGCAACAGGTCCTGCCTCCGGATCGTACGCCCGAACCTTGGCGCCCGCCGCGAGCAGCGCGTTGATCATCGGCACCGAGGGCGCCTCCCGCATGTCGTCCGTCTTCGGCTTGAACGCGAGCCCCCAGACGGCCACGACTTTCCCTTTGAGGCTGCCGAAATGGGCGCGCATCTTCGAGAGGAGCCGCGTTTTCTGAATTCCGTTGACAGACTCGACCGCGCGCAGCGTCTTGAACTCATAGTTCTTCTGCGCCGCGAAGTGGATCAACGCCTGCACGTCCTTGGGGAAGCAACTCCCCCCATACCCGATGCCCGGAAAGAGAAACGACGACCCGATGCGGCGATCGGCGCCGATCGCCCGGCGAACCTGGTCGACATCGGCTCCGACAAGCTCGCAGACATTCGCCACCTCGTTCATGAACGAGATGCGCAACGCCAGCATCGCGTTGGCCGCATACTTCGTCAGTTCGGCGCTCGCGCAGTCCATCACCATGACGGGCGCGCCGGTGCGGGTGAACGGGTCGTATACGTCGCGCATGAGCTCCTCGGCCCGCGGATCTTCCGCGCCGATGACCACGCGATCCGGTTTCATGAAATCCTCGACCGCCGCCCCCTGTTTCAGAAACTCGGGATTGCTGACCACGCTGAACGGATGCGTGGTCTCGCGCCGGATCACTTCACGGACCCGCGCGCTCGTTCCGACGGGCACGGTGCTCTTGTCGACGATGACCTTGTAACCGTTCATCGCCTTGGCGACGTCGCGCGCGACCGAGAGCACCTGCCGCACGTCCGCCGACTCGTCTTCTCCCGGCGGCGTACCCACGGCGATAAAGATGACCGACGCGTCGCGAACGGCTTTCGGCAGCGTGGCGCTGAACGTCAACCGGCGCTCGAGCCGGTTGCGCCGAACCAGCTCCTCGAGCCCCGGTTCGTAGAAGGGCATCTTGCCGCGACGGAGGGCTCTGACCTTGGCCTCGTCCTTGTCGATGCAGATGACGTCGTTGCCGCTCTCTGCCAGGCAGGCGCCGGCGACGAGCCCCACGTACCCGGTGCCTACAACCGCAATCTTCATACACCTCCAGGCCTTTTGTGAATGATTTCCCCAAAAACCGCTGAGGCTATCATAGCGGGCAATGCTTATCCTCGCCGAGTCGCGCCCCGCCTCCCGGCGGCGCATCGGCGTCGGCGAACGTCTTCGGCGGCTGGTCCGTGCCTGCGCGACGGCGCATCCCGGCGAGATTGGCGTCCGGCGGAAGCGCTCGTGAGGATTGCCGTTGATGCGCGGGAACTGGCGGACCGTCCGACCGGCGCCGGGCGCTATCTCGCGGGAATTCTGGACGCGTGGGCGACCCTGCCGGCCGCCGCGTCCCACGAGTTCATCCTGTGCGCGTCTGACCCAATCCCCACGGCGTTTGAGAGGCGCGGCGTGTCGACCGTCGTCGCCGGCGGGAGCGGGACATGGTGGGAACAGCGGGCGTTAGCGAGGCTCGTCCGGCAGACCAGGGCCGACGTCCTCTTCGCGCCGGCGTACACGGCCCCGCTGCTGTGTCCCGCGCCAGTCGTCGTCACCATCCACGACGTATCGTTTGCCGCGCACCCGGAGTGGTTCGCCTGGCGGGAGGGGTTGCGGCGCCGGACGTTGACGCGCCTGACCGCGTTGCGGGCCGCTCGAGTGCTCACGGTTTCTGAGTTCTCGAAGGGCGAGATTTCGGAGCGTCTGGGAGTCGGGGGAGACAAGATCGATGTGATCTATGAGGGCGTACCCGACCTTGCTGTGGACCGAACCCAGCAGAGCTCCGCACCTACAATTCTCTACGTCGGCTCTCTCTTCAATCGGCGCCGTCTTCCGGAGCTCATCGAGGGTTTCGCGAGGCTCGCGCGAAAGAGGCCGGACGTTCGGCTCGAGCTCGTCGGCGACAACCGGACGACCCCGTACATCGATATCGACGCCCTCGCTGGGGCCACGGGGGCTGGCGAGCGCATCGCACGGCGTGCCTACGTGTCGGACGAACAGCTTGCGGCGCTCTACGGCCGCGCCCGAGCCTTCGTCTTTCTGTCGGAATACGAGGGCTTTGGCTTGACACCGCTCGAAGCTCTCGGCGCAGGCATCCCGATCGTCGTGCTCGATACGCCGGTCGCGCGCGAAATCTACGGGGCCGCGGCGTTGTACGTTGAGCGGCCGGAGCCGCCGCTCATCGAAGCCGCCCTCGAACGCGTCCTCGTAGACGGCGCCGAGCGGGCACGCATCCTGGCGGCAGCCCGGGGCACGCTCGCTCGTTACTCATGGCGCGCCTGTGCGGAGCAGGTACTAGACGTCCTCGTAACATACGCGAAATGCCGCGCCTCTCGATAGTCATCGTCACGTACAACTCGCTGAGCCAGGTCGACGCCTGCCTGTCGTCGCTCTCGGCGCATCCGCCGTCCCTGGATCACGAGACGCTGATCGTCGACAACGCCTCCACCGACGGTACCGCCGTGATGGTGCGCCAGCGCTGGCCTCACGTCCGCGTGGTAGACGAGGGCGTAAACCTGGGGTTCGCCGGGGCGAGTAACGTCGGCATCCGGCGGACATCTGGCGAGCTCGTGCTCCTGCTGAATCCGGACACGACGTCACCCGCCGGCGCCCTCGACGCGCTGGTCGCGTCCCTCGACGCCAGACCGGACGCCGCCGTCGCGGGACCCCGCCTGGTTGACGCGCGCGGCCGAGCGGAGTTGTCATTCGGCTCGATGATTGGCCCGCTCGCCGAGCTCCACCAGAAGCTGCTCGTCACCGGGAACGATCGCGGCGCGCCGCTCGTCGGCGCGTATGTCAACCGGCTGACTGCGCGCGCCCGCGACGTCGACTGGGTCAGCGGGGCATGCCTGCTCGTACGGCGCGCAGACGCGGAGGCGGTCGGACTGCTCGACGAGCGGTACTTCATGTACGCTGAGGACGTCGACTTTTGCGCTGCGATCCGAGCTCGCGGACGAAGGGTGCTCTTCACGCCTGAGGCGGAGATCGTGCACCTCAGGGGCCGGTCCGTGGCCTCGATGCCGCGTGCGGTCGAGGCGGCCTACCGCCGAAGCCAACTCGCCTTTTACGGGAAGCACCATCCCAGGTGGGTGCCTCTCCTGCGGGTCTACTTGAAGCTGCGGCGCTGGCTGGCCGATATGAAGATCGATCTGAGGACCCCACATCCATGAACCCTGCTGACCGGTTCGTCTGGGATTGCCCCTCGTGCGGCCGCCAGGTGCCGCGACGGGTCGGGGCCTGCCGATGCGGATTCAGCCAGCCAGTCGACCCGGAGTCGGCGGAAGCGCCCGCCCCGGACCCGCAGCCGGCCACGGCCGGGCGCCGCGGCGTGCTCCTACTCCTGGTCGGCGTGCTGTTGGGCCTCTGGCTGGCCTCGATTCTCCTCTGGTCGCCCTCACCAGCGACGACCGCCGGACTGGAACCGGGCGCGACCCTGGCGGGCGGTGGGCGCGGTGGGATGCTCGGTCAGCCGGAACGTGAGGGTGTGCCCTCCGGTTACGACACTCCGGACTCTCCCGTCGCATCGAGCTCGGCGCGCGATGCTCTCGCGGACCTTACACGTTCTGGCGTCGGGTCCGACGTAGCGTCCGGCGTAGCGTCCGGCGTAGCGTCCGGCGCGGGGTCCGGCGTCAGCCGCCCTACGGCCGATTCACAACCGGCACCAGCAGAGCTGGAGGACATCATCGCGCGGGCGCTTCCGTCGGTTGTCTCGATCCAGGCTGGCCCTGGACGAGGCACGGGCTTCTTTGTCCGGCCGGATATCGTACTCACGAACGCCCACGTGGTTGGTGAGCAGTCCGCCGTGCAGCTCGTAGCGGGCGCGCGGACCTATACGGCGCGGGTCATCGACGTCTCCACCAGCAGCGACCTTGCAGTGCTTCAGGTGTTCAACGCCGACGCTCGGCAGCCGGCCCTGCGCCTTGGCTCTGTGAAGGGGCTGCGCGCCGGCCAGGAGGTCATCGCGATCGGTTCCGCGCTTGGGGTGCTGTCGAACACAGTGACACGCGGTATTGTCAGTGCCGTCAGGGACACCGGTTCCGTCACGATCATCCAAACTGATGCGGCGATTAACCCTGGGAACAGCGGCGGGCCACTGGTCGATCGCGCGGGCGTCGTGATTGGTGTCAACTCGATGCGCATTGCGGCGTCGCAGGGCGGTGAAGGGCTGGCGTTCGCTGTGGCGATTGATCACGCCGTTCAGCTCCTCGGAGGGCAGGCCTCCTCGGTGACGTCGACGCCGCTCCAGGGGCTGAACCGGCTGATGAGCGGCGCCTCACCGAGCGACGACATGCGCGAACAGGGCGCGCAGGCATACGAAAGCGCGCTCGATGTTGCCGGCCGACGTGGCGACGGCCTCGACACCTTCTGGGACAATTACGCGAGCAGTTGTGTTGCAAGGGCCGTTCGCACCGGTGACCGCGACTGGTTTGCCGTCTACGAACCCAACGGCCTTCAGCTCGCAGCGGCCTCGGGATACGACTGTCAGGGCTGGTTGGCCAGAGTCCGCGCCGAGGCCGGCATCGTCCGGGCGCAGGTGGCGAAGGCGACCGAAGCCGCTCGGCGGCAGGGCGTCTACCCCGGCGTCATGCGCGACCTGCGTCGGCAGCATCGCATGGAGTGGCCCGGATGGGAGCGATAGGATTCGTGATTGGCGATTGTGAGTCCCAGCCGGTGAGCCGCGCATTACACATCACGAACCACGAATGTATGATGCAGTCATGCGAGTCGCGATCGATGCGCGAAAGCTGCACGACTTCGGCATCGGCACCTACACGCGCAACCTGCTGCGGCACCTCGCGCGGATCGATCGCGACAGTGAGTACCTCCTCCTCTGCCATCAACCGGATCTCGGTATAGGCGCGCAACTCGGCCCGAATTTTCGGACGGTGCTCGAACCGTCGCCAAATTACTCCGTTCGCGAGCAGATTCATGTGCCGTGGGTGCTCCACCGTGAGCGGCCCGATGTCTTTCACGCCCCCCACTACGTGCTGCCCCCGGCCGTTGGGTGCCGATCGCTCGTCACCATTCACGACTGCATCCACCTTGTGTTCCCGCAGTACTTGCCGAGCCGCGCCGCGTATGTGTACGCGAAGGCGTCCATGTGGAGCGCGGCGCGCCGCTCGCACCGGATCCTCACGGTGTCCGAGGCCTCGAAGCGCGACATCATCCGTTTTCTCAACGTTCCGCCCGAGAAGATTGTTGTCGTTCATAACGCGATCGATGAGCGGTTCCGCGTCAAGCCGTCCGAGGAGGCGATCGCGAGGGTGCGCGAGCGCTACCAGCTCGACCACCGGTTCGTGCTCTACGTCGGCAATATCAAGCCGCACAAGAATCTGGTGCGCCTCATTGAGGCATTCGACAGACTGCGCAAGAGTGGGTTCGACGAACTCACGCTGCTCATCATCGGAGACGAGATCTCGAAGCTCCCTGCGTTGCGCCGCGCGGTCCACGACCACAAGTTGCACAAACACGTCCGCTTTCTCGGGTACTTGCCGGACGAGACCCTGGCGGTTCTCTACCGTCTGGCCGCGGTCTTTGTCTTTCCCTCGCTCTCCGAGGGTTTCGGGCTGCCGCCGATCGAGGCAATGGCCTGCGGAGCGCCCGTCGTCACGTCGAACGTGTCGTCGCTGCCAGAGGTGACTGGCGGCGCGGCGGTCCTGGTAGACCCGTACGCCGTCGAGTCGATCGCGGACGGGATCGCGAGGGTATTGAGCAACCCCGTCCTGAGGGAGGAGTTGCGCGTGAAAGGGATCGCGCGCGCGCTGGAATTCTCCTGGGAGCGCTCCGTCTCCCGCACACGGGAGATCTACCAGGAAGTCGCGGAGAGATGAGAACCGCGCTCGTCCACGACTGGCTGACCGGGATGCGCGGCGGTGAGCGGGTGCTCGAGTCGCTCTGCGGCCTCTATCCGGACGCCGATATCTTCACCCTGTACCATCGGCGTGGCTCCGTCTCCTCGAGCATCGAGCGACACCGCATCAGGACCTCTTTCGTGCAGCGGCTGCCGCTGGCCAGCTCTCATTACCGGCACTACCTCCCACTGTTTCCGATGGCCGTGGAGCAGTTCGATCTGGACCCGTACGACCTGGTGATCAGCTCGAGCCACTGCGCCGCGAAAGCGGCCGTACCCTCTGGACGGGCGAGGCACCTCTGCTATTGCCATTCACCGATGCGCTACGCGTGGGATCAGTTCGATGCGTACTTCGGGCCGGCACGAGCGGGACGGCTTGCCAGCCGCTGGGTTTACAAGCCCGCGCTGGCGCGGCTGGCACAATGGGACAGGTCGACGACGACGCGCGTCCATCGCTTCGTGGCAAACTCCGCGCACGTTGCGGGCCGGATCCGCCGATACTATAATCGCGTGGCGACGATCGTGCACCCACCCGTTGACACGGTCTTCTTCCACCCCGCAGATGTCCCTCTGGGTAGTCACTTTCTCATCGTGTCGGCGCTCGTTCCGTACAAGAGGATCGAGCTCGCGATGACGGCCTGCGATCGCGTCGGTGCCGCCCTCCGCATTGTCGGCGACGGGCCGGATCGAGCCAGGCTGGAGGCGAAGGCCGGCCGGAACGTGGAGTTTCTGGGCCGCCTCAGCGACGAGGCGGTGCGGGATGAATATCGCCGGGCGCTCGCTGTCCTGTTGCCCGGTGAGGAGGACTTCGGTATCGTGCCAGTCGAAGCTCAGGCGTGCGGCCGCCCGGTCGTGGCGCTCGGCCGTGGAGGCGCACTTGACACCGTCATCGACGGCGAGAACGGCGTGCTATTCGCGGAGCCTGACGCCGAGCTGCTGGCGGAGGCGCTCACGCGGGTGGCCCGGCAGTCGTTCGATTCGGCACGCATCAGACAGGACGCGCAGCGGTTCTCACGCGACCGCCACGTACAGCAGATGCGAAGGGTGATCGACGAGACGATCACCGCGTCCATCGGCACCAGATGGTAAGACGATACGGTCGCCTCTTTGTCGCCTTCTACGTCCTCACCGACTCGGTGCTGGCGATGTGGGCGTTCGTCCTGGCATACGGCATCCGATTCGAAAGCGGGCTTATCCCGGTGCCGCGGGGCTATCCACCGTTTGAGCAGTACCTGAACGTGCTGCCGTTCATCGCTCTTCTGGCGCCGTTCGCTTTTCAGCTCCAGGGCGTCTACCGGCTCCGTCGCGGCCGCTCGCGCGTCGACGATTTCTTTGCTGTCCTCATTGGGAGCATCCTGGCCGTCGTCCTTGGCGTGATCTCCACGTTGTACGTGCAGGCGTACTACGCGTCCGAAGAGGCGAAAGCCAGAGGCGCGTACGAAGTGTCGCAGCTCGTCTGGGTGTTGTTTCTTGGCCTCAACGTCGTCTTTACCTATGCCTCACGCGAAACGGTGCGGGAGCTGCTGGAACGTCGGTGGCGCGCCGGAATCGGCCTCAAGCGCGTCCTGATCGCAGGCGCTGGCGATCTTGGGCGCATGGTGGCGGATCGCATCCTGCAGCACCGTGAGCTCGGATATCAAGCCATCGGATTCGTCGACGACCGCGCCGGCGGCGATCACATCGGGTACCGCGGATTGCCCCTGCTCGGCACGCTCGCCGAGGTGGGCGACATCGCGCAGCGTGAGCGTGTCGATCACGTGTATGTGGCGCTGCCCCTCGAGGAGCACTCCAAGCTTCTCAACCTGATGGAGCTCACCAGCCGCGAATGTATCGAGGTCAAGGTCGTACCGGATCTGTTGCAGTTCATCGCACTTCGCGCCAGCCTCGAGGATCTGGATGGCCTGCCGATCATCAGCGTGAACGATGTCCCGCTCCAGGGCTTCAATGCCTGGGTCAAGCGGACGATCGATGTCGTGCTGTCGGGCCTCGCTGGTCTGGTGTTCGCGATCCCATTCGGCGTGATTGCGGCGCTCGTCAAGCTCACCTCGCCCGGGCCTGTGTTTTATCGCCAGGAACGGATGGGGCTCGACGGCAAGGCCTTTAGCGTCTACAAGTTTCGGTCAATGTACCTGGGCGCCGAAGAAACGTCCGGGCCCGTCTGGGCACGCGATGACGACCCGAGGGCGACGCCCATGGGACGGTGGCTCCGCAGGCTCGACCTCGATGAGCTCCCGCAGTTCCTGAACGTGCTGAGGGGAGACATGTCGATCGTCGGCCCACGACCTGAGCGTCCGTTCTTCGTGGATCGGTTCAAGCACCGGATTCCCCAGTACATGCTGCGGCACAAGGTCAAGGCGGGCATTACCGGATGGGCCCAGATCAACGGGTGGCGGGGCAACACGTCGCTCGAGAAGCGCATCGAGTACGACCTCTACTACATCGAGAACTGGTCGGTGACGCTGGATCTGAAGATTATGTGGCTCACGTTGTTGCGCGGATTGTTTCAGCGGGCGTAGTCGGTAGATTCAACCGGTCGTCGCAACGTCTCAACGATGAGGAGTTGCGATGGGAACACCGAAACGTCGACGGTCACATCGTGCGGGACGTGCTCCGATGCGGTCGCCGGGGCGCCCGACGGCGGGACGCCGTGAGCACCGGCGCCGATTTTGGGAATCAATCGCTTGTGGCTTGTCCAGCGAAGAGGCTGCGCTGGCTGCCGGCGTGTCTCAGCCGGTCGGTACTCGATGGTTCCGCGAAAGTGGAGGCATGCCGCCGATCAGCCTGGCCCCACTGTCGGGGCGTTATCTGTCGTTTGCCGAGCGCGAAGAAATTGCCATTTTGCACGCCCAGCACGTCGCCATTCGTGACATCGGTCGGCGAGTCAGCCGCTCCGCGTCGACCATCTCGCGCGAGCTACGTCGCAATGCGGCCACCCGCAATGGTGGGCTGGAGTATCGCGCGACGACCGCGCAGTGGCACGCCGACCTGAAGGCCAAAAGACCGAAGGTAGCGAAGCTGGCGCAGCACGACGAGCTGCGTCGCTACGTGCAAGACCGACTTGTGGGCATGGTGACGGCCACGGACGGGACGAAGGTGCGTGGTCCCGCTGTGCACTGGAATGGTCGCCGTCACGGTCGTCGGCAGGATCGACGCTGGGCGGCTTCATGGAGTCCCGAGCAAATCGCCAACAGACTGCACGTCGACTTCCCCGATGATGAATCGATGCGGATCTCCCACGAGGCCATCTACCAAGCGCTCTACGTGCAAGGACGAGGTGCGTTGCGACGCGAACTGGTGACGTGCTTGCGGACCGGACGGGCGCTACGGGTTCCTAGAGCACGTACACGCGGACGCGGCAAGCAGTTCGTCCGATCCGACATCATGATCAGTCAGCGCCCCGCCGAAGCCGACGATCGGGCGGTGCCAGGACACTGGGAGGGTGACCTGATTGTCGGGCTGGGTAGCTCCGCGATTGGGACCCTCGTGGACCGCACCACCCGTTTCACGATGCTGCTGCATCTCCCTCGCATGGATGATTATGGGCAGCCTCGGATCAAGAACGGTCCCGCACTGGCCGGGCACGGTGCCGAGGCCGTCCGAGACGCCATCGCGTCGGCGATCCTCACGCTACCGGAGCAGCTTCGCCGTTCACTGACGTGGGACCAAGGTGCCGAGATGGCTCAACACGTTCAGCTCCGCATCGTCACCGGTCTACCAATCTACTTCTGCGATCCGCATAGCCCCTGGCAACGCGGCACGAACGAGAACACCAACGGCCTGCTCCGCCAGTACTTTCCCAAAGGCACCGACCTGTCCAGGCACTCCCGCGATGACCTTGACGCTGTGGCTGCTGCTCTCAATGGTCGCCCCCGGAAGACCCTCGCCTGGCAGACCCCCGCGGAGGCGCTTAGGAATCAGCTATGCTCGGTCACACAACGCGGTGTTGCGACGATACCTTGAACCCAATCTCGGTCCACCAGTCTGAATGGGAGCAACAGCGTGAGAATCGTCGTCACGGGTGCCGCAGGGTTCATCGGATCGCATCTCTGCGAGGAATTACTCGACCGCGGCCATCGCGTCGTTGGCATCGACAATCTCCTGACCGGCAGCATCGAGAACATCGCTCACTTGCGAGACCGCGCGTTCGACTTCGTTCGGCACGACGTGACCCATCATATCGATGTCGATGGCGCCGTCGACTTCGTACTGCACTGGGCCAGTCCGGCAAGCCCCATCGACTACCTGGAGCTTCCGATTCAGACCCTCAAAGTCGGCTCCCTCGGCACACACAACGCGCTGGGGCTCGCACTGGCCAAGCGCGCGGGCTTTATGCTCGCGTCGACCTCCGAGGTATACGGCGATCCGCTCGAGCATCCGCAGAAGGAGACGTACTGGGGGAACGTCAACCCTATCGGGCCGCGCGGTGTCTATGACGAGGCCAAGCGGTTCGCCGAAGCCATCACGCTCGCCTACCACCGCTTCCACGGCCTCAACACGAAGATCGTGCGTATCTTCAACACTTACGGCCCACGCATGCGCCTACGCGACGGTCGCGCCGTCCCAGCGTTCATGTCGCAGGCCCTGCGGAACGAAGACGTGACCGTCTTCGGCGACGGCACCCAGACCCGGAGCCTCTGCTACGTCACCGATCTGGTCAACGGCGTGCTGCGACTGATGGAGGCCGACACGAACGAACCGGTCAACATCGGCAATCCGCACGAAGTGACGATCGAAGAGCTCGCCCGCACGGTGATCCGAGTGGTCGGATCCAGGAGCCGCATCGTGCATCGGCCGTTGCCTGTGGATGATCCGAGGCAGCGCCGTCCGGACATCGCGAGAGCCCGAACCCTCTTGAAGTGGAAGCCGACAGTCGATCTCGAAGATGGCCTACTGAAAACGGTCGGCCATTTCACGAAGGAGTTGACTCGTTGACCAGCTTCCGGAGCCTCATGAAGTAATCCGCCGCTGACACGACGGTCAGCGTCAACGACAGCCACACCACGATATCCACGACGATCGACTGCTCCTGTCGGTAGTTGAAATACATGATCACGACGCTCGTGACGATGAAGGTCGCGGTCGCGAGCTTCCCCAGCATCGATGGCTTGAACGTCCGTGGCCCGGCGGCGAGGCTCACGATAGCCACGACTCCAACGATCACCACGTCGCGGCTGATGACGAACACCGTCAACCACAGTGGGATGTGATTGGTCAGCGGCACGCCGGGCAGCGTCAACACGATGAACGTCGTGACGAGGAGCAGCTTGTCGGCCATCGGATCGAGCCAGGCGCCGAGGCTCGTGCGCTGGCCAGTCCATCTGGCGATCACGCCGTCCAGGGCGTCGGTGATCCCGGCAACCAGAAAGACGACGAGGGCCCATCCAAGAAACCCGTAGACGACCAGCAGTACGAACACAGGGATCAGCATGATCCGCAGGATCGTGAGCTGGTTCGCGAGTGTGAGGTTACCCACCGCCGGTCAGCGGGAGGAGCCCGCGAGTGCCCGCACACGGGCGACTACGTCCATCGCTTCGGCGCCCGACACTCGTTGCGCCGCCTGGAAGAGCCCCCCGTCCAGAAGAGGCATGACCCCCGAGGCAACCGCAATGGAGACGGCCGGATAGCTCAAGTGCGCCACATCCATGTCAGCAATCTGTGGCCGTTCGGCGAGGCGAGCGCCGAGCTCTGGCCGACTGGCGGCAATCACCGCCACGACACGGCTGACGGCGCCAGCGAGGTCGCCGCGGGTAATCAGGGCGCGCGGCTGAAACGTGTGGTTCGCAAACGGGTCTACGACCCCCGCCCGTGCCACCTGGGCGATCCAGGCGGCCGCCCAATGCCCTTGCGTGTCAGTCACGACCACGTCCCGCTCGGGGGCTTGGCGAAGGACGTCTTCCAGCCGAATGCCGAACAGCGCGGCGAGATCACCGCGCGACATCTGGGCCACACCGGCCATGGCCTGAAACTCGGCGGGCAATCGAGCATCCCGCGCCCTTTCCATTACCGCGGCGATCCGCGCACTGAGATCGCCGCTCGGCTCGATATCCGCGGCGCGCCGGTACGCAGCTTCGGCACCCCCGAAATCCTGCCGCTCGGCGAGTAGCTCGCCGATCTGTATCAGGGAGACGGCGTCGCCGGGATCGAGCTCGGCGGCGCGCCGAAACCGGTCGAGTCCAGCCTCCACGCTGCCCTGCGTCCGCTCGATCAGGCCGAGTTCCCGGTACAGAAAGGCGCTCTCAGGCGAGATCTGCAGCGCTTGTTCGTATCCGCTCCGCGCCTCCGCCACCCGTCCAGCCGCGGCCGCTGCCCGCGCCTCTTCGATGATGTCCTGGAGACTCCGGAACCGAAGCACGTCGATCCTGCTGCGGACGTCGGCCAGAGAAGGATCAACGGTCAGGACCGCTTCGAACGCCTCGAGGGCGGCGGCGTTCCTGTTGAGGGCGAGCAGTGTCTGCCCGCGGCCCATGAGCGCCGGCACGTACATTGGTGCCGCACGAAGCACGGCGTCGAACGTGCGGAGCGCGCGATCGTAGTCGCGCCGCGCCAGTGCCACGTAGGCGCCACCCGCATCGGCGGGATACAGCGCAGGGGTTCGCTGCGCCGCCACGGCGAATTCCCGGCCGGCACTGTCGAGATCGTTGTTCTGCAGAAAGCGCCAGCCACGGTCAATACGGCGTGCCGCGTCCGCGGTCTCAAGTGGCTGCGGCAAGGTCGGATAGACGAACTCTGGATACGCGAGAGCCACCGGTAGCGGCGGCACGGCGCGCGTGGCGCAGCCGGCGACGAGCACCAGAAGGACGAGCGCTACGAGCCGGGCTCCCCAGCTACGCCGCATCGCCTGTCTCCTCGTTCGAAACCGCTGCTGTCAGGCGCTCGATATAGCGCCTCGGGACGTCGGCCTCGATGACGATACGGCCGTTGGTAGCCACGTGGCTAATCACGCGAGCGATCCGATAGAGCCGCGTAATCTGCTGCCGATCGAAATCCTTCGCACCATCGAAGGCTATCGTAACGCGGCGCGTGTCGAGCGCAACGCGAGAGGCCACCATCTGAATCAATTCCTCCATGTTCTCGCCGGTTCGTGCCGAAATCAACGCCGCTGCCGGGTCTCTGTCACCAATCCGGCGCCGCTCGTCCGCCGTGAGCGTATCTGCCTTGTTGTAGGCGTCCAGCACCGGCACATGCGCTGCGCCGACCTCCTCCAGCACGCGGCGGACCGCACCGATCTGGCGGTCGCGATCGGCATTGGCAGCGTCGATCACGTGCAGCGCCAGGTCCGCTTCAGCCACCTCCTCGAGCGTAGCTCGGAACGCCGCGATCAGCGCGTGGGGCAGCCGGTCGATAAAACCAACCGTATCCGAGATCAGCAGCTCTCTGCGATCAGGGAGACGAACTCGCCGCAGCAGCGGATCAAGGGTGGCGAAGAGCGCGTCTGATGCGGCTGCCCTCTCCTCGGTCAGGCGGTTAAAGAGGGTCGTCTTGCCGGCGTTGGTATAGCCGACCAGCGCAACCGTGGGTACCGACTGCTTCTGCCGACGCTCGCGAAGCTGCCTGCGCCGCTGGCGTACCTCGTCGATCTCCCGCTGAACCGTCTTGATCCGGACACGAATACGACGGCGGTCGGTCTCGAGCTTCGTTTCACCGGGGCCTCTGGTGCCGATACCCCCGCCGAGTCGGGACAGCGCCGCGCCGCGGCCGACGAGCCTTGGCAGCAGATACTTGAGTTGGGCCAACTCCACCTGCCATTTGCCCTCACGCGTTCGCGCGCGGCGCGCAAAGATATCCAGGATCAGCTGGGTGCGGTCGATAACCCTGCGCTTCAGCTTTTCTTCGAGCTGTCGGAGTTGCGCGGGTGTCAGCTCGTGGTCGAAGACGACGACGTCGATATCGGCCTCCGCGCATGCCGCGGCGAACGTCACCACTTTACCACCGCCAATAAATGTCGCTGAGTCTGGCTTGGGTCGTTCCTGCAGCATCGTCAGGATCACGTGTGCGCCGGCGGCGCTGGCAAGCCCCGCAAGTTCGTCAAGGGAACGGTCGGCTTCGATGCGTCGTGCCGAACCGGTGACCAGGCCAACGAGGGCGGCACGTTCGGGCCTTGCCGGAGACGGTGAGCGGCGAGCGGCCATGAAGGAGGCGTTGTTCCAGGTCTAGGCCGATGCCGAGAGCCCACGGCTGGAACCTGAATAACAATAGCACTCGTGGCCACCCGCCGACAGAAAGCGAAGAAGATCGTCAGGCCGCGTGCGCCACTCCCGCGCCAGACCGGCGGTGCGCACGAGGACAAGACCCAACGTCCCTGGCGCCGCCGCAAGCACAAGGGAAAGGCCGAGGACTAGCGAGGCTGCGCCTCAGACCGCCGAGCATGTGGCTTCGCCTCGCTAGTGGTATTTGCCCCGCTCCGCGGGGCGAGAAAACTTGACTCAATTGGTTAGAAATCCGGCGGTCAAGTTTTCTAGAGCGCCAGCTCGACTGGCGGGTCGCGCTCCACCATGACCCGCCGCACCACGACCGCCAGGACGACGAGTGCCACCGTACCGGTCACAAAGACCGCGCGGATGCTCTGCGCGCCGAGCAGCCCGCTCAACACCGGGCCGAGGGCAACGCCGATGAGCGATGCACTGGTGAGAAAACCGAACGCGGTGGCGTGCACATCCCGCGGGATCACCACCCCGCCCGCCGCAAACGCCGTCGTGGTCGACGTGCCAATGCCGAGGCCGACAACGGCCATGCAGGGCACCAGCGACCACATGCTGGCGCTCACCGTGAACACCCCCAGCGCGGCGGCCGCCACGAGGGTGGCCCAGGCGATGACCATTCGCGGCGAGTGACGTTGCAGGAAACGAGCCGAGAGCTGATTGCCAAGCGCACCGGCGAACGCCAGTGCCGAAAACAGGATGCCCGCTACAACTGGTACCTCGGACGCTGAGTATCCGAGCAGGCCGAGGTGCAGCGGCAGGACCGGGCCAAAGCTGCGATCGACGAGCTGGAGCCCAAAAAGAACCAGCATGACAAGCAGGAAATTCTCGAACGCTAGAATCGAGGCGAACGGCGTCCGCTGCCCACCCTCAGCAGCGCGCGGGGCTCGAGGCGGCTCCCGGTACATCGTGGTGACCATCACCAGCGCCACGATATAAATGCCGGCGGCCACGAGGAAGGCGTTCCGCAAGCCAACGGCGGGCGCGAGGAATCCGCCGATAACCGGTCCGAGGGCCGGTCCCAGGCGCTGCGCTGTCTGCACCGTGCCAATCGCCGTCGCCATCTTCTCGCGAGGGGCCGAGAGCGCCGCCATCGACAAGGTCAGCGGCCCATAACCCGCGAAGAACCCCTGCAGGGCACGAAGCGCGAACAGGTGCCATGGCCTGGTCACGTAGGCCATCGCGGTCATGACGACAACAAAGCTGACGAGGGAGCGTTGGACGAGCAGCTTGTTGCCGAACCGGTCGCCCACGCGACCCCACAGCGGTCCGGTCAGCGCGGCGATGGCGGGCGAGACACCGAGCGTCACGCCGGTCCAGAGCGCGATGTCCCCGACGTCCGTGACACCCAGCTCCCGAATGTAGAGCGGCAGGAACGGCATCGCCAGGGTGTGGCCGGTAAAGCCGACGAAGGCGGCCGCAGTGATGGCTGCCTGATTGCGCTTCCAGGAGTGCACGAACGAACCTAGAACACGAACCCGGACGCTGGATCCCGGCGCTCAGAACCGAATCTTGGCATCCTTCGTGACGTCGACCCGAATGCTGTCGATGAACCGGATCTGATGTGGATGCGTTTGCATGATGACCGACGTCGTCCGCGTGCCTTCTCCGAAGAAGCGCACGCCACGCGAGGGCTCCTTGAGCCGAGGATAGCGCGCGTCAACCGTCTGCGTGATCGTCATGACGCGCCCTCTCCCACGCCGGGAGCTCGCACCGTGCCGGTCGATCCGTCCGGTATCCCAGGACGTAGTCGGCCTGCATGATCTTGTGAATTTCACGACTGCCCTCGTAGATCACCGCCCCCTTGCAGTTGCGAAAAAAGCGACCGACGGGGTACTTGTCCGAATACCCGTTGGCGCCGTGAATCTCCACGGCGTCGCTGGCCGCCCTCTCCGACGCGACCGTGGCAAACCACTTGGCGAGGCCGGTTTCCCGGGTGTTCCGGCGGCCCACGTTCTTGAGCCAGCCTGCGCGCAGCCAGAGCAGCCGCGACGCCTGATAGTCCGACTCCATCTGCGCGATCATTTCTTTGACGAGTTGGTGTTCGCCGATCTCGGCGCCGAACGTTTTGCGCGCCCGGGCATACGTCACGCTCGCATCGCGGCACGCGCGAGTCAGGCCCGCAGCGCCGGCCGCCACCGTGTAGCGCCCCTGGTCGAGCGCGAACATCGCGATCTTGAAGCCTTCCCCCTCGCGACCGACGAGATTCTCGCGTGGCACCTCGACCTCCTCCATCTTGAAGAAGCCGGTGTTGCCCGCAAGGATGCCCCACTTCTCCGTGAGTGTCCCGCTCGAAAATCCCTTGAACGTCCGCTCGACGACAAACGCACTCATCCCCGATGCATCGCGCTGTTGCTTCTTCTCGAGATCGGTCCAGGCAAACACCAGGTAGTTGTCCGCAACGTCGGCGAGCGAAATCCACATCTTCTCACCGGTCAGCAGGTACCGCTCGCCCTTCTTGATCGCGATGGACTGAATGCCGCGGGCATCGCTGCCGGCCGACGGTTCGGTGAGCGCGTACGTGGCAATCTTCCGGCCTTGCGCCTGCGGGACGAGGTACCGCTGCTTCTGATCCTCGGTGCCCCAGGACAGCAGCGTCAGACAGTTCAGGCCAACGTGTACCGACAGGATGACCCGCAGCGACGTATCAACGTACTCGAGCTCCTCGCTGGCAAGGCCGAGCGCAATGTAGTCCATCCCTGCCCCGCCGTACTGGGTGGGCACCGAGATTCCCAGAAGCCCGACTGATGCCATCTGCGGAAGGATCCCGGGGTCGAAATGGTGCGTTCGATCCAGATCGTGAATGCGCGGCGCCACTTCGCGCGCCGCCCATTCGCGTACCGACTGCTCGAGCAGTCTGTGGTCCTCGGTCAACTCGAAATCGAGCACAGCGGAAACCTAGCATATTGTCGGTGCATAGAGAGTCCCTCACGCGCATGGCTTGGTCGTCGTGCCTGGCGCCTTGTTGCATCCACGGCCGATTCCTCGCGAGGCACGAGACCAGCAGTGAGCCTGCGCCTCAAACCGCCGAGAAAATCTGACCAGGCGGCGCGCCCCGCTTCACTGCCGGGAGATGGTCACCCGGGCACCATGTACGAGCTCGAGACGCTCAGCCGCGCTGGCGCCATTCAGTGCCACCTCAAGGTGCTCCGAGCTGCCGAACAGGGCACAGACGGCTCCAGGCTCCGCATCGGCGTACGTGGCCACCACTTGGGTCACTGCTTGGGTGCCGGCCACGATCGTGACGGCGCCTCCGCCGGCAAACTGCTCGAACGTTGCGCGGTCCACGTTGGTGACCAGGTTGCCGAAGCGATCGACCCGTAGTACTTCCCCGACCATCTGGCCGTCGCGCAGCACAGGCCTGGGCATCGCAAGCGTGTGCCACGACGTCCGCTCCGGTCCAAGCTCCGACAGGTCGATCCCCGTCGCAAGCCAGGCCGCAGCCGGCGCAAGCCGGTCGCGTCCTTCGAAGGTACGGCTGACCGTCGGCCGCGCGTAGCGGCGCTCGGTCAACTCCACAACTCGGTGTGGCCGGGTCTCCTGGAGCACCAGCGTCAGCACGCCATTGTCCGGCGCGATGAACCGACAGGGGCCCGCCTCGACGGCGATCGCGCGGCGTGCTGACCCGACTCCTGGATCGATCACCACAAGAAAAATAGTTCCGGCGGGGAAATACCGATAGGCCGCGGCCAGCTCCAGCGCGCCGGCACGCACGTCGTGTGGCCGAACGTCATGGGAGATGTCGACGAAGGTGGTGTCCGGGCAGATCCCCAGCGCGATGCCCTTCATCGCGCCGACGTAGTGATCCCGCGTACCGAAATCGGTGAGGAGAGCGATAACCGGCCGCGCCATCTGGACGCGGCTCGTCAGCGTTCCGCCGCAGACGCTGCGAACGGAGCCGTAGCGGTCTCCGCGGCCTTCCGGAACAGCACTTCGCGCAGGTGGGTTTTGAGTAAGAAGTTCTCGGTGACACGAAGCGGCTCGAAGAGGCGCTGAATGTCGCGGTTGAGCAGCGGTCGCTGCTTTGCGCGCGCCCCCGTGTACGGACGGTATTCCAGGTGGGCCCGATCGATAACAACATGCTTCGTGTAGGTCGGCCGGATGGTCGACTGTGGATCGGCCGTGCTAAAAAACGCGAGCAGTACTCCGCCGGGCCGCAGCATACGTGTCAACTGGCGCGCCAGCCGCTCGGCCGCGGCGCGTTCGAGGTAGTCGAATATGTCCCAGCACAGAATCCCATTGATTGTTTCGGAATCCTGGGGAAACCGCTGGTCGAAGAAGGCCGGCAACTCCGCGACCTTGGCCTCATTGACGTGCCGATCGATGTCCTTCGAAAGATCTTCGACGAGGATCTTGCAGCCGACTTCCTCGCCGAAGAACGTGACATTCGATCCGACGACGGGGCCGAGATCGAGCAGGACCGGTTGCTGGCGGGTGCCAAGCCCGGCGAGGAATCGGGCCAGCGCCTTCGTCGGTTTGACGGACGCGTCGATACTGCCTTCGGCACTAGTGCCGAAGTCATCTTTGCGCAGGCGCGCGAAGAGGTCGGAGAGTGCCATCCCCCCCGCGCGTCAGCTTGCGGCCGGTTGCGCGACCTCGGCTGCGGCCCGCGCCTGCGGCGCGGTCTGACCGGCTGCCCGTTGCGACGACGCCTGTCCCTGCTGCCCTGACTTGCGCTGCATGTCGACGCTGCCCCGAAAGTGCGCACCCTCTGCGATGGCCACGCGCGGCGACACGATATCGCCGTCGACCGATCCGCCGTCGCGGATCTCGACTTTCTCGGACGCCGCGATGTTGCCGTTGACTTCACCCAGGACGATCAACACCTTGGTGAACACCTCCGCCTTGATCTTGCCGTTCGGGCCGATGGTCAGCACGTGCTCCTTCAGCTCAATCTTGCCCTCGACCTGACCTTCGACCGTGAGGTCTTCGCTCCCGTTCAACTCGCCCTTGATGATGACCGACTTCCCGATGTTCACAACGTCCCCCCCGATCTGCTGCCTGCCGCCCAGCTGCGGCGACCCCGACGTACCGCCCTGTGGCTGGGTCGAGCCGCCAGGCGTGGACTGTCCGCTCGTCGGTTTCACCGCTTCATCACGTTTCCACATGGTCGAATCCTCCCCGTAAGGGCTCCTTGCGGCAAACCGCGATCCCGCAACACACGGATCAGTGGTTCGCCCGAGCCAGGGTTCACAGAGTATATCGGTCGATGGAAATTGTTGTCTAGGTGTTTAATTGCTGCGATCCGATGCGGGTGCTACGATGCGAGGCTAGGGGCGGTACCTGTGCAGCGCATCTATTTCGACCATAACGCCACGACTCCGGTCCATCCAGTCGTCGCCGACAGGATGGGGGCGGCGCTCAGGGAGGAGTTCGGCAATCCGTCGAGCGTTCACTATTTCGGACAGCGGGCCAAGGCAGCGATCGACGAGGCGCGTAGCGCGCTCGCTGCGCTGATTGGCGCTGATCCGTCCGAGGTAGTCTTCACGAGCGGCGGCACCGAAAGCGACAACTTCGCCATTCGAGGGACCGCGGAGGCACTCGAGCGCAACGGACGCCGACACCTGATCGCGAGCACCATCGAGCACGAAGCGGTGCTGAACACTCTGAAGGCGCTGACGAAGCGCGGATCGGACACGACGCTCCTGGCTGTGGACGATACCGGCATCGCATCATCGGACGATCTGCGGGCTGCGCTGCGAGACGACACAGCGCTCGTGTCGGTGATGCATGCGAACAACGAGATCGGCACGATTCAGCCGATTGCCGAGTTGGCGCGAGCCGCACACGAGCGGGGCGCGCTGTTCCATACCGACGCGGTACAGTCAGTCGGGAAGATTCCGATCGACGTCAAGGCCCTTGGGGTCGACCTGCTGTCGGTCTCGGCGCACAAGTTCTACGGCCCGAAAGGCGTCGGCGCGATCTGGATCAGACGGAGCCTCCGAATGCTCTCGTGCTCGACCGGCGGCAAGCAGGAGCGAAACCGACGGGCCGGAACAGAAAACGTCGCGGGCATCGTCGGCATGGGCGCCGCGGCCGAGGTCGCCCTGGCCGGGATGGCCGACGAACACGTGCGTGTAGGAGCGCTGCGCGATCGGCTCGAGGAAGGGATTCTTCGCACGGTGCCTCGTACGATGGTCAACGGGATGAAGACGTGCCGCCTGCCGAACACGACCAACATCAGCTTCGACCGCGTTGAGGCCGAGTCGCTCTTGATCGCGCTCGATTTGGAAGGCATCGCGGTTTCGACCGGATCGGCATGCTCGTCCGGCACGCTCGAGCCGTCGCACGTGCTGAAGGCGATGGGCCTTCCCACCCATCGCACGCAGAATTCGATCCGGTTCAGCCTGGGGGCGGCCAACACCGAGACGGAGGTCGATCGCGCTGTAGCGGTGCTTCCCGGCATCGTGGAGAAGCTGCGGAACCTGATCCGCTCGCCGGTGAGGGCGTGAGCGACGCGAACGCTTCGCACAGTACGAACGAGAGCCAATGCGCATTGTCGTAGCCATGTCCGGCGGCGTCGATTCATCGGTCGCCGCGGCCCTGCTCGCCGAGCAGGGTCTTGACGTGATCGGTCTGTCGATGCAGCTCTACGATCAGCGAGGGGAGCAGGCCTTCGGCAGTTGCTGCACGCTCGACGACCTGCACGACGCCAAGCGAGTCGCGGAGGCAATCGATATTCCGCACTACATCCTGAATTTCGAGCGGCAGTTCCAGGACACGGTCATCTCGAATTTCGTCCGTGAGTACGCGGCGGGGCGCACACCGCTGCCCTGTGCGCACTGCAACAGCGACCTGAAGTTTTCGACACTGCTCGACCGCGCCCGTGGCCTGGGTGCCGAGCGAGTGGCGACGGGGCACTACGCGCGCGTCGAACAATCCTCCAGTGGGCGCTGGTTGCTGAGGCGCAGTGCCGACCCGGCGAAGGATCAGTCCTATTTCCTGTTCTCCCTGACGCAGGCGCAGCTCGCGCGGGCGGCCTTCCCGGTCGGCGAGCTAAACAAGTCCGAGGTGCGCGCGCAGGCGCGGCGTCTTGGATTGAAGGTGGCCGAGAAGCCAGACAGCCAGGAGATCTGCTTCGTGCCCGACGGCGACTACGCGTCGTTCGTGGCGCGACAGGCGCCGGCGGTCGCGCGCGCCGGTGCGATCGTCGACCAGCGTGGCAACGTGCTCGGCAACCACGGTGGCGTGCACCGGTTTACGGTCGGCCAGCGGAAGGGCCTCGGCATTTCCAGTCCGGCGCCGCTCTATGTGCTGAAGATCGAGGCCGAGTCCGGACAGGTCACGGTCGGATCGCGCGACGCGCTCGACCAGACGACGCTGACGGCAACCGGCGTGAACTGGGTCGCGACGGAGGCCCCGTCCGGCTGGGTGCGCGTTGCCGCCCAGATCCGCCATCGCCACCGCCCGGCGATCGGGCGCGTCCGTGCGATCGAGCACGACGCCGCCGAGTGCATCTTCGACGAGCCCCAGCCAGCCATCACTCCAGGCCAGGCGGTCGTCTTCTACGACGGCGATTCGGTAGTCGGCGGCGGCTGGATCGACTGAACATACGGTCGTCCGCGGCCACCCGGCACGCCGGCGCTGCTTAGGCGACGGTGTACTGGGTCTCGCTGACGCCCTGCGGCAGTCCTTCGAGGTAGCGTTCGGCGTCGATGGCTGCCATGCAGCCGGATCCAGCGGCCGTGACCGCCTGCCGATACACGTGGTCCTGGACATCCCCGGCGGCGAACACACCTGGCACGTTCGTCCGGGTACCCTCGCGGGTCACGATGTAGCCGTTGGCGTCGAGTTCGATCTGTCCCTCGAACAACGATGTGTTCGGGGTGTGGCCGATGGCGATGAACACGCCGTCGAGCGGCAGGTCGCTGAGCTGCTCCGTCTTCAGGTTCCGCACGACGACGCCCGTGACCTCCCCCTTCCCGACGTCCTTGATCTCGGCGATAGCGGAATCCCAGATGAAATCGATCTTGGCGTTCGCAAACGCCTTGTCCTGCATGATCTTCGAGGCGCGCAGCGCCTCGCGCCGGTGCACGACGGTCACCTTCGAGGCAAACTTCGTGAGGTAGATCGCCTCCTCCAGCGCCGAATCGCCTCCACCCACGACGGCGATCGGCCGTCCCTTGAAGAAGTAGCCATCGCATGTGGCACAGGTAGAGACGCCGTGCCCCGACAGCTTGCGATCGGAGCCGATCTCCAGCCAGCGTGCGGCGGCCCCAGTGGCAATCACGAGCGCTCCCGTAGTGATCTGCCGGCCGCCGCTCATGACGAGCGTGAAGGGCCGCTGGCCCACGTCGACCGTCGTGATATTGCCGTCCAGAGTCTCGGTGCCGAAGCGCACCGCCTGTGCGCGCATCTCGGCCATCAGGTCGGGCCCCATGATCCCGTCCCGGAAGCCGGGCCAGTTGTCGACCATCGTCGTCAGCATCAGTTGCCCGCCCGCTTCAAGCCCCTCGATGAGCAGCGGTTTCAGGTTGGCGCGCGCCGCGTACAGCGCTGCCGTCAACCCGGCCGGACCGGACCCGATGATGACGACCTGCTGATCCGCCATTACTCGAGGTGCTTTTCGATCAAGCGCGCGATGTCTTCCTTCTGCGCCAGACCGACCAGCGTCTCTGCGAGCTGGCCGTTCTTGAAGATCAGGAGCGTGGGGATGCCGCGGATCATGAAGCGCCCAGGCACAGCGGGATTCTCGTCGACGTTCAGCTTGCCGACGGTGGCCCGGCCGTCGAACTCACCCGCAAGGGCCTCGACAGCCGGCGCAATACGCCGGCAGGGACCGCACCACTCGGCCCAGAAGTCCACGAGCACGACGCCGTTCTTCGTCTCCGCATCGAAATTGCTGTCGGTAAATGTCTGGATCTTGTCGGATGCCATCTGTCTCTCCGGTTGCTGGGTCGCTACGACCCGGACCTCTCATATATTGTGACGTACTCCCGAGCCGATGCGGCCCACGAAAAGTCCTCCTGCATGCCGGCGATCTGCATCCGCCGCCACATGGAAGGGTCCTCGTAGACACTAAGGGCCCATCGCAGCGTCCTGAGCAGCGCCGGCGATGAGTACTCATCGAAGGTAAAACCGGTGCCCAGCCCGGTCGTCGGTTCATAGTTACGTACGGTGTCGTACAACCCGCCCGTCGCATGCACCACGGGAATGGTTCCGTATCGGAGGCTGTACATCTGGTTGAGCCCGCACGGTTCGAAACGCGACGGCATCAGGAAAAGGTCGGCGCCGCCTTCAATTCGATGCGCCATCGCCTCATCAAAACCGATTTTCGCCGCGACACGATCCGGATACCGTGCCGCCAACGCCAGCCAGAGATCCTCGTATCGCCGCTCGCCGACCCCCAGCAAGACAAACGATGCGCCCAGGCGCGGAAGCTCCTCGACGAGCCCAGCCAGCAAATCGAATCCTTTCTGATCGACCAGCCGGGAGATCATCCCGACGAGCGGTCGCCGCCGGGCTTTCTCGTCGCCGGGCAACCCGAACATTTCGAGCACGATCCGTTTGGCCGCCGCCTTCCGATCAAGACAGGTGGCGTCGAAGGGCTCGGGCAGATACGGATCGCGCGCCGGATCCCATCGATCGTAATCGATCCCGTTCCGTATCCCCGTGAGGTCGGCGGATCGGTTGCGAAGAATACCGTCGAACCCAACCCCGTACTCGCGAGTCTGAATTTCGCGGGCATACCGGGGACTCACCGTGGTGAGGAAACGGCTGAACACAATGCCGCCCTTGAGAAGGCTGATCCGGTTCCAGTACTCGAGGGCGTTGACGTGCATCAGCTCCCAGCCGAGTCCGAGGCGCGGCAGCCAGCTCGCGTCGAAGATACCTTGGTACGCCAGGTTGTGAATCGTGAAGACGGTCGACACGCCGCGAAACACGGGCGTGGTGAGTTGTCGGAGGAGGACCGGCACGAGCCCAGCCTGCCAGTCATGGGCATGAATCACGTCGTACCGCTCACCGGAGGACGCAGCCCATTCGAGGGCCGCACGCGACAGAAACGCAAACCGCTCAGGATTGTCCGGGTAGTCGTGACCGACGGCGCCGTAGAGGTACTCGCGGTCGAAGTATCCCGCCTGCTCGATGAAGACCCTGCGTACGCCGGCTTCGACAACCGCGTAGACAGTCGCATTCTCGACCTGCCTGCCAAGGGGCACAGTCACCCGTCCGACCGGCTCGCCGGCCGCGATCCCGCGGTACCGCGGGATCACGACGTCAACTGAATGACCAAGCCGCACCAGCGCACATGGGAGCGCGGCAATGACGTCCGCCAAGCCGCCCGTCTTCACAAACGGTGCGGCCTCTGACGCGACCATCAGGATCCGCATCGCCAGATCAACACTAGCACCAACGGGGCGGCCCAAGGACACCTGACATGTGACTCTGCGTGCCTGAGCGCCCATGTCGAGGCCTGGGCCCTGGCCCTCGTCCCTGTATGATTCTCTCAGTGGCCGATCCCGCACCTCGCGCAGTTCGTCACGGCCGTCCAGACACACGCGAATCGGTCGAGCTTCGCGCGATACGAGAACGCCAGCCCGAGTTGGCTGATGCCGTCGACATGCACCTCGAGTTCCTGGCGGTGCAGCGACGTGTGCAGGCGCGGATCCCCCTGCCCTCGTTCGAACTGAGCGCCGATATCATGGCGAGCCACGAGGCAGAGGCGCGCCCGCTGCTGCACTTCGAAGACATCCCGCTCGAGCCGACGGACCTTCGATTGGTCGTCCGCCAGACAGCCGACATCATGCGGCGGTTCGGTGCGCTGGAAGACGCCGACCAACAGAGAGTGCAGGCACTTGAGCGCGACATGGCGCTGGTCGAGATCGTCGGCCAGTGGTACCGATCAGGAGCGGAGAAACACGCTGTGGCGCCGTTCGGTACGCGTTCGCCCGCCGAAGGGCCGGCGGCGGACGAGGAGGCGCTCGACCAGTTGTTGACGCTGGCGATGCGGCCGTTTCTCTCTCGCTGCGCGGAGGTCCTGCAGCAGCGCGCCGAGCTGACAGTCTGGTCGCATGCGCACTGCCCGCTGTGCGGCGGAGAGCCTGACTTGTCGGTGATTACGCGGGCGGCGGAACGGCACCTGATCTGCGGCCGCTGCACGCTCCACTGGAAGTTCGATCCGCTGACCTGCCCTTACTGTCACAACAGCGACCGTTCGACGATCACGTCGTTTGCGACGCCGGACGGCCAGTATCGCGTCTACGCGTGCAACGCTTGCAAGCGCTATCTCAAGGCGTACGACGGACGGCGGGCGACAAGGCCGGTCATGCCTGTCGTCGATAGCGTGGCCACCCTTCCGCTCGACGCGGCGGCCATTCAACGGGGATATTCGAGGTGACGGTGCGGAAGGCTTTCGGCCCGCGTGAGACCAAAGAGCGGTTAAATTCCGTTCGCGACCGCCGCCTGGACCGGCACGGCGAGCAGGTCCTGTGCGCGGCTCGCGAGCCAGTTGAAAAGATGGAGGGCTTCCCCGAAGCGCTCAGCGCTCGACCTGGCGCCGAGCACCACGACGGCGAACTGGGGGCCACCCTGGGGTAATCGCAGCAACGTGACGAGGCAGTAACCGGCCCTCCTGATGAAGCCGGTCTTCCCGCTGACCACGTCGACATCACCCTCCCTCACGAGCTGGTTGGTACTGCGGACGGCTATCTGCCGGCGTCCCACCGTCAGGCGGTGACGCTGCTTCTGCATGATGCTTGCGATACGCTCGTCACCGCCCACGTACGCGATCAGCCTCGCCATGTCATACGCCGACGAGACGTTCCCCGCACGGAGCCCGGAGGGATCGTCGTAATGTGTATTGGTGAGGCCGAGTTCCGCTGCCTTCTGGTTCATACGCGCGACAAAGCCGGTCGATCCCTGCGGAGAAACGCGCGCGAGCGCACGCGCCGCCGCGTTATCAGAGGCGATCAGCTGGAGGTGCAGCAGTTCACCGGTCGAGATCTTGTCGCCGGCACGAAGGTAGGTGACCGACGCCCGGCGCACGTCCGCGCGCTCAATCACTACCTCGCGTGACAGGTCCGGTGAGTCCTCGAGGAACACCACGGCCGTCATCACCTTCGTAATGCTGGCGATCGACCGCTGGCTCTGGGAGTTCTCTTCCCACAGCACCTGCCCCGTGGCCGGGTTGTAGATGATGGCAGCCTGGGCCCGCAGGTCGGGCACCTGGTCGCCGTTCTCGTCGAACTTGAACCCCGCCCTCCCCGCCGTCGACACCGCCGCGGCAGGACGCGTCGTGACGACTGTGAGGCGCCGGCCCGCCCGGATGGTGCTCCCGCCGAGCCCATTCGAGGCCTGCACGGCTCTCACGGTCGTGCCGTAGTACCGGGCAATGGACGAGAGCGTCTCCCCCCGCCGGATCAGGTGCGTCACACGCTGGCCGGCCGGCCGCGTCGTCGCCTCCGCCGCGGCAGGGCCAGTCGTGTAAATAGTGAGCCGCCGGCCCTCCCGGATGGTGCTTCCGCGGAGCCCGTTCCACGCTTGCACGGCGGCCACGGTCGTGCCGTATCGCCTTGAGATCGACGAGAGCGTCTCCCCGCGCCGGATGACATGGGTTACGGTTTCGCCGCCCGACGCCGCGGCCTGCGGCAAGGACCCTGTGAGGATGGTGAGCTGCTGACCGGCCCGGATACGGCTCCCGCGGAGCCCGTTCCACGCCTGCACGGCGGCCACGGTCGTGCCGTACCGCCTCGAGATCGACGTGAGTGTTTCGCCACGCCGGATAAGGTGGGTTATGCGCTCGCCCTGGGACGCCGCCGACTGGCCCCCGGAAAGCCCAAGGCGCTCCTGGGTCTGGCTCGGTCCTCGCGGCGGAGCGGTCTGGGCAACCGTGATCGTTTGGAACCCCGGCGCGGCAAGCGCACCCAGGACGCAGATGAGTCGGGCGTTTCTGAACAGCCTGGTCTGGGTCACTAGTAAACCTTTGTGCGATAACCGGTTACGATGCGTTGGCTGGCTACGAATTTGTGTCGGCATTGTAGCAAACAAACTGTAGCGCGCAAGGGCCCTTGACAGTACCGGCGGGGGCGAAACCTGCCCTCCGCCTACCAATTTTCGTCAACCAAGCCCGAAAGACGCATCCGGAAGTGTGACACCGATGACAGAACCGTCTGCGTCGACCGCGGTATGCCGTGCGGCGCCAAACCACGGCGGCCCGCGGCCTACCGCCTCCAATCCTTTGAAGAAGATCCAAAGGCGTTGGTTTGGTGCCACGCCACCGTGGCCCTGCGACAACAGCTGCCTGTGCGCTGCGCGTTGGAGCCCACTCATTTTTGACTGGAATTTCTCGATATTCAGGGGGCCAGGCCCATTGGCCGAGGCCCTGACCCCGGCGCGGCTCAATGGTGCGGACCTTGCTACCATGGAGTGCGGAGGGCGGCAATGAGTCTGGTACGGCTTCTCGGATTTCGAACCCTGACCTGCGGATGTGTGATCGGCCGATACCGCGAAGCCGGGACCAGCCGTGAGCTAACCTACGTCGAGGAGAAGGGTCAAGGGTGCGACGCGTACGGTCATCGGCGTAATCACACAATTGCGGTCGAGCGGGCAACCGCGACGGTCGCGACGGTCGCGTCGCTCGCCGTCAGAGCGTCTTAAAGCGCTTTTCATGACCGTGTGGCGGCCGCGTACCCGCAGTGCCGAACATAGTTGCGGCATTCGTCAGGGCTGAAGTGCGCCAAGCACTCGCCGAGGAACGGCCAGAGCGTCTCGGTGCTGCGACAGCGAGCGGTGCGAACGAGGGCCTTGAGCTTCGCGAAGCAGAGCTCGATGGGATTGAGGTCCGGGCTGTAGGGTGGCAAGTACCAGAGGGTGGCCCCGGCGGCCTGGATGGCGCGTTGGATGCCGGCGACCTTGTGGGCCCCGAGATTGTCGGCAATGACGATGTCGCCGGGCTGCAGGGTCGGCACCAGGATCTGTTCGATGTAGGCGCGGAAGCTCTCGCCATCGATCGCGCCGTCGAAGACCCCCGGTGCGGTCAGCCCCGTGACCCGCAACGCGGCGAGAAACGTGCTGGTCTGCCAGCGCCCGCAGGGGGCGTGGTCGTGGACGCGCGCGCCGCGCGGTGCCCGGCCGTACCGCCGAAGCAGATTGGTGGTGATGCCGGTTTCGTCCAGAAACACGAGGTGGGCGACATCCCAGGTCGGCGCCGCCGCGTGCCACGCGACCCGCGCGGCCGCGACGTCAGGCCGATCGTGTTCGGACGGGCGGACCGTGTTTTTTAACGGTCAGGCCGAGGGCCCGCACGGCGCGCCAGACCGTCGGCACACTCGCGGGCGTGGCGAGGGCGTCCTTCAGCTCAGCCAGCGTGCGATCCGGGTGCGCCGCAATCAGCGCGGCCAAGGTGTGTAGGTGCGGCTCAAGCATGCCGCGCCGTCCATGTCGCTGGACGCGAGGCGCCACCTCGCCCGTGTCGCGCCGCCGCTGTTTCAGTAGCCGCACCCACGACCCGCTCACGCGGTACTTCGCCGCCACCTCGGCCGCCGTCATCCCGGCATCGCTGTCGAGGAGCGCCCGCTCTCGCAGATCCATCGAATAGGCACGCATCGGGCCTCCTGCATCGGTGCGCGCAGAAGTACCACGACCGCCCCAGGTAGTACAAGGCCTATTTGAAAAGCGCTTTAGCGGTCGGTACGGGTCAGTCCCGGAGGTTCGCCCCGGAGCCTCACGGTACAATCGTCCCGGTGCCCCGGTTTCCGAAGCCTCACACTTCCTTCACATCCGGCCGCGCGACCTACCGCTTCTATCTGGGCGACTGCCTCCAATTGCTCGACCGCCTACCCCAGGGCTCGATAGACGCGATCGTCACGTCTCCCCCGTACAACCTGGGGATCCAATACCGCACCTACAACGACACGATGACCCACGAGACGTACCTGGCGTGGACCGGCGACTGGGTCCGGCGGGTTGCCACGACGCTCTCCCCGCAGGGCTCTCTGTTCTTGAATGTCGGCGCCAAGCCGACCGAACCCTGGACAGCGATCGACGTTGCTCTTGCCGCGCGGCCTCACCTCCGGCTGCAGAACACGATTCACTGGGTCAAGTCGATCGCTATCGAAAAGGCGTTGGCCGGCACTCGCGCCGGGATCGACCGCGATCTGGCGGTGGGCCACTACAAACCGATCAACAGCCGGCGGTTTCTGCACGACTGCCACGAGTTCGTGTTTCACTTCACACCGAAAGGCGACGCGCCGATCGACCGCCAAGCCATCGGCGTGGGCTATCAGGACTTGTCAAACGTCGGCCGGTGGCGCACCGCCGCGTCGGGCGTCCGGTGCCGAGGTAACACGTGGTTCATCCCGTACGAGACGATTCAGAGCCGCGAGAAGGACCGCCCCCACCCCGCCACCTTCCCTCCCCGGCTTCCCGAGATGTGCCTGCGGCTTCACGGTCTCGATCGGATCCGCATGGTGGCCGACCCCTTCCTCGGCCTGGGGTCGACCGCGGTGGCGTGCGCCCAACTGGGAGTCAGCTTCGTCGGCATGGAGATGGACCCTGGGTACCTGCAGGAGGCGATCGCCCGTACACGCGCCGTCCTGAGCGGTGCGGGTTCCCCGTAGCAGACCCGCTCTGCTTATCGGCTTCCTTGCCTCCATGCGCGGAGGATATGTATCCTGCGGCATGGACCTCCGGCAGCTCGAGATCATCCGCGCCATAGCGGACACCGGGTCGTTCACCGCAGCTGGCGAGAAGCTGCGTGTATCGCAATCGGCTATCAGCCGACAGATTCTTCTACTCGAGGAGGAACTGGGGGAGGCGGTCTTCTATCGCATCGGCCGCCGCATCCGTATCACGCCGACCGGCGACTCACTGTTGCAGCTCAGTCACCGTATTTTCCGGGATCTGCAGGAGACGGTCACCGGCATCAGTGATACGCGGGAGACGCTGCGCGGCACGTTGCGGCTGGTCGGCAGCATGACCGTCTGCCTCTACGTTTTTCCGGCCCTGCTCGCTGAGGTGCGGCGGACGTTTCCGAGTCTCGGTTTAAAGATCACGGCGGGCGACATCGAGCACTCGATCGTCATGCTGCGCTCGGGGACGGCGGATCTGGGGTTGGTCACGCTGCCGGTCGAGGCCACGGATCTGGTGTCGGAGCCTGTCCTCGAGGAAGAGTTGCTGCTCGTCACGTATCCGGCGCATCCGCTGGCGAGGAAGCGGAGGATTCTGCCGGCCGATCTGCACAGGCAGCCGTTCGTTCTCTTCGAGGCCGGATCGGTGACCCGGCGCCTCGTCGATCAGTTCTTCGGGCGGGAGGGGATCGAACCGGCCATCGTGATGGAAACCGAGAACGTGGAAATCATCAAGGCGATGGTGCACTTCGGGCTCGGGATCAGCTTCATTCCGTGGCAGGCGGCAGCCATGGACGTGAAGGCGAGCGCGCTGTTCTGTCGTCGCATCGAGGGACACGCGCTGTCGAGGCAAACGGGATGGCTGTATCCGAAGATGAGGCGGCTCCCGCGCCCGGTGTCCGAAGTCATCCGTGTGTTTGGGCGGATCCGCCCGCGCTTTGAGGAAGAGATGCGCGCGCCTCGAAACTACTGAATGGACCGCGACGGCCGCAGCGAGTAGGACGTGCGCGACCAGACCTCCACGCCATCCCGCGCGGCCTTGACTTCGAGACTGCGCGTCCGCCTGAGGGGATCGGGATTGCTCGAGTAGTACCCGAGCACGTAATAGTCGCTGGTCTCGGCGTCGATGCGCTTGAGCGCGTTGTCGAAGTTGTTCTGATTGACGACGGCGATCCCCCCGGTCTGCTCCGCCAGCACGCGCAAACTGCTCTGCGTTTCCATGAGGTGACGATTCCACTCCTGGGGGTCCACCTGCATATCGCCTATGTCCTGGCCCGCGACCAAGCCTCGCGGGTCGATCGTGTAGAACGTGGCGTTGGCCCGGTTGGCGGCTTTGGTCAGCTCGGCCAGTTCCTGGATCAGATCGGCTTCGGCGAACTGCAGCCCCATCTGTTCTGCGCGCAGGAACGGATCGACATAGTCTTCCCCGGAGTCCAGGCTGAACTGCCTCGCCTGATATTCAAGTTGCGACTCCTGGTACGGATTGAAGTCGTAGCCGCTGCTGATGTAGATGATCGCCTTCCGGCGGTTTCGGAGCCCCTCCAGGTTCCTCACTAGCTCGTACGCGGTCTTGAACGCCACGTGCGCGCGGTACCGAAGCTCGGGATGTCCCTGCGAGCCTGACCTGGTCTTGATGATATCGTCCGGCCGCAAACCGCTGCCCGTCACGCGGCTGACGGCGGCTTCGAGCACCTGGCGGTCGTACGTCAGATCCTCGGCAATCGAGGAGGTGCCCGTCGAGACGATGCCGAACATGTCGCCTTCGTGCACGAGGTTCCGCAGTATCCGCTGCATCAGATCGCGCGTCCGTGGCGTCAGCCGGAAGTCGAGATGCAGGTCGTCGATAAAGATCAGGAACACGCGTCCTGCGGCATCGTTGGTCGGCCGGGCCGGCGGCAGGATGATGCCTTCCTGCACGGCCGCCGGGGGCGGTGTCTGGACGTTGAACACACGGCCCCCGTGCGTGAGCACGAGCGAGACGATCTCCTGCCGGACACCGTCCTCGTAGACCTCAAACTCATCCACCGTCAAATCCGACACGAACGCGTCGGTGTCCGAGTCGCGGACGATGACGTCGGTCGTGACGAGATCGACGGCGACGCGGAACGTCGGCTGCGCCGGCTCTTGCTCTTGGGGGGGCGGTGGAGCCGCCTGGGCGGCTGTGCGAGCCTCGCCCAGCGCCAGGAGGCCAACGGCCGCCGGGAGCGCAAGGGCTCCCGCCACCAGGGACGTGCGGGTAATTCGCATGCCGTGGATTATATCAGGACGCATAATAGTTACGCATGCGTATTGCTGTAGGCGCGGACCATGCCGGGTTCGACATGAAGGGCGAACTTGTAGCGGTTCTCCGCACCCTGGGTCACGAGGTGCTCGACCTCGGCACCCATTCAACAGCGGCGGTCGACTATCCGGACTGCGCCGAGGCGGTGGCCACGGCGCTTTCCGACCATCGTGCCGACCGGGGTCTCTTGCTGTGCGGCAGCGGTGCCGGAGTCTCGATCGCCGCCAATAAGTTCCCGGAGATCCGGGCGGCTGCTTGCCACGACACGTACACTGCCCATCAGGCCGTCGAGCATGACGACATGAACGTCCTGTGTCTCGGCGCTCGAGTGGTCGGGGCAGCGCTAGCGCGCGAAATCACGACCATCTTCCTTGCCGCCAGGTTTTCTGGCGAGGATCGACACCAGCGGCGCCTAGACAAGGTGCTGGCGATTGAAGCCCGCTTCCGCCAGACGTGATGCAGTTGGGCCCTGTCTGCTCGAGCCGGCGGGCTACCACGGTGCGCCAGACGGCAGCCGTGTCGCAGCGGTCTGGGTGGGACATCTCCATGCCTGGCGCATCACGCTGACCCCACCGGCGCTACTCAACGCGCGAGCGATCCTGATGCTCGCGTCGGGTGACAAGAAGGCTGCCGCCGTCCACGCCGCGCTGGCCGCGCAAAGGGACGTGGCGCGTTGGCCGGCCCAGCTGCTCCGCGCCGCCGACGACCGAGTCGAATGGATCATTGATGCCGCTGCCGCTCAATGGCGCGGCGCGACGCCCGCGTGATCAGCATCGTCGACACGACGGTAACGATGAGGCCGACGACCAGCAGCGCGTAGTACTCGGGGTCACGCGGTGGGGAGACGCCGGCGGCGAGCGCCGCCACGTCGCCCACCACTTTGCCGTAGTAGGTGGACATGATGATTACCGGAATCATCCCCGGCAGCGCCGCGACGAAGTCGCTGAACCGCACACCACTCAGCGCGAGCGCGTAGTTGACAATACTGTACGGAGTGATGGGCGACAGCCGCAGCAGGAACATGATGTTGACCCCCTCGTCGGCAACCGCCGTCCTGAGTGCGTCGACGCGCCGGTCGCGCGTGACGCGCTGCATCCAGCGCGAGCCGGCAAGCGGTGACGCTATCGCGTAGACGAGCGCGGCTCCGAGCGACGCCCCAATGAAGACCAGGAGGCTTCCCAGCCAGACGCCGAACATCGCCCCGGCCGAGACGGTCAGCATGAAGGAGGCAGGAACCAGGGTGAGGGCGGCGACGATGTAGAGCGCGACGAAGACGACAGGCGCCCACTCACCGAGGTTGCTGACCTTGAGAACGGCCGGCGCCAGCCAGTCCATTACTCGCCTTCGGGCGGGAGGATTGTGGCGGCGGGGGCGGGTTCGGGGTCGACGGTGCCCGGCGCCGGTGTCTCCGGGCTGTCCGACGGCTCGACGCCGCTCACCGTCGACTCTGAGCCTGAGGCCGCTGGCCGGGTCGTCGTGCGCCTCGACCGGCGCCGCCGCCGGGAAAACACGCGTGAAAGCCGGCCCAACGATTCGGCTGCTGCCTGCAGCCCCGCCGCAATCTCATCCGCGTCGGTCCACGCCGCCGGATTCAAGCGCTCCGCAAGTGCCAGCAGCGCCTCGCGCCTGACCGGATCCGACGTGCGCTGGGGAATCCGGTCGCGCACGATCGGATGCCAGAGGGCCAGGAACTCGATCTGCGCGTCGGGCGTGGAACCCTCGAGAGTGGACGGAATGGGCGGCCGTGATGCCGCGGTGGGAGCCGACCGCTCAACCGGCTGCACGCCCGGCCGCGGCGAAGCCGCGGGTGCGCGCTCTTCTTCGCTGCGGCGCGGTTTCCGTGCCCGGCGAGGTTCTGGACCGATCTCGACCACTTGTCGATCGGCCATGACCGCTTTCCAGTCGAAGGCGATCGCTGGATGGCGGGCTTCTATTTCTCGCAGTGCCTCCGGTTCGAACGGCTCGCGGCCGACGCGCACACCACCGGGGGTGCGAAAGACGTAGAGGATACGCGAGCGCTGGCGGGTGCCTTCGCGGTACCAGTGGATGAGATACGTAGTTTCGTACCCGCGCTTGTCGCGGATCACGCGCAGGAACGGCACGCCCTACTTACGCTTCTTCGGCCTCGATGACCTCGAGGCTTTCTTTGTAACCCTGGCGGCCCTACTAGACTTGGCAACCTTGGCTTTCTTGGTAGCTTTCGCTACCCTGACAGCCCTGGCAGCTTTCGCAGTCTTCGCTGCCTTGGCGGCGCGCGCCACAGGCTTTTTCCCAACTGCCTTGCGACTCTTCCCTACCGCCTTTCGGCCCGCTCGCTCCCGGCTGGAAGAGGCGCGCCGCTTCGTCTGCGTTGCGGCTCTGGACGCGGCTGGTGCGCGGCCCTTGCCGACGCCCGACCGGTGGACGAGCGTGAACAGTATCTGGTCACCGAGCGAGTTGTACGCCCAGATCTCGGCCACGGAAATCTGCAGGGCAGCGCACAGGCGCTTCGCCGTGTCGACACTAGAGACCGGGATGTAGAGGTGAAACGGCGCGCGGAAGCGAGAGAATGTCGCCCATTGCGACATCGCTTCGAGGCTGTTCACCGATTCCGCGGTTTCAACCTCGACGGTGCCCAGGAGCCTGCCGCCGCGATCCGTCGCGTGGAGCACGAGATCCGGGTACCAGGGCAACTGCCCGGCGGCCACCGGCGCCACCTGCTCGTGGCCAGGATTGATGGCTACTTCGAATTTTCGCTTGTATTTCGCCTGAAGCAGGCGAATGACCCGATCGTGCTCGAGCTGCTCGCGAACAGGCCGCACGAGGATCGGGCTCAACAAGTCCTCCCAGACGTGTTCAAACCGGGTGAATATAGCACACGCTTCCATGGCAACCTTGACGACTGATCCGCGCCGCCCCACAATGGGCCGTGCCATCCGACGCGGTGTCCACGGCCGCGCGTATTCTCGTTGTCGATGACGATGTGAGTGTAACCGATGCGTTTTCGCGAATACTCAGGCTGGAGGGCTACGAAGTCTGGGCGGCGCTATCGGTCGACGGGGGCCTCGGCCTGGCCCAGGCGCATCGGCCACACGCCGTTGTGCTCGACCTGCGAATGCCACTCGCCAACGGTCTGCATTTCCTGCGCGCTCTTCGGGCGATCCCGGGTCTGACCAACACGCCGGTGGCCATCGTCACAGGTGACTACCATCTGGGCGAGGCGCAGGCGGCCGAAATCAGGGCGCTCGGCGCGGAACTGCGTTATAGGCCGCTCTGGTTGGAAGAGCTGGTGACCCTGGCGCGCGAACTTCTTGCCCTTCCCGTCCCGGACTAAGTGCTTACCTCTCGCTTTCTGAAGGCCTGCAGGCAGGAGCCGGTCGACGCGACGCCCATCTGGTTCATGCGACAGGCGGGGCGCTACATGCCCGAGTACCGCGCACTCCGGAAGCAGTACTCGCTCCTCGAGATCTGCCGCACGCCGGACCTGGCCACGGAAGTTACGCTGCAGCCGATCCAGCGTCTCGAGGTCGACGCGGCGATCCTGTTCTCGGACCTGCTCCTGCCGCTCGAGCCGATGGGGCTCCCGTTCGACTTCATCAAGGGAGAGGGACCGCAGCTCGAGCGCCCGATCCAGTCACCGGCGGACATCGACCAGTTGCGCGCGTTCGAACCGCGCGTTGCGCTGGCACATGTGCTGGAGACGATCGGGCTCATCCAGCAGGAACTGGCGGGGCGTGTGCCGCTGATCGGGTTCGTCGGCGCCCCCTTTACGCTGGCGTCGTACGCCATCGAAGGCGGGCACTCGAACAACTTTGCCCGCACCAAGTCGCTGATGTACGGCCACCCTGAGGCCTGGCATAACCTCTGCGAGCGCCTGGCCGCGATGGCCGCTGACTACCTGACGGCACAGATCGAGGCCGGGGTGAACGCCGTGCAGGTGTTCGATTCGTGGGTCGGCGCACTGAACTCGGCCGATTACCGCGAGTTCGCGATGCCGCATACGCAGCGCATCTTTCAGGCGGTCGGGAGCCGGGTGCCGACGGTCCACTTCGGCACGGGAACGTCAGCGATACTGGCGGAGTTGCGGGAGGCAGGCGGTGATGTGATTGGCGTCGACTGGCGGATCCCGCTTGACCAAGCGTGGCAGCGCATCGGCCACGACCGCGCGGTGCAGGGCAATCTTGACCCCACGCTGCTGCTCGGGCCACCCAACCGCATGTTCGGGCGCACCGACGACATCCTCGCCCGCGTCGGCGGCCGCACGGGCCATATTTTCAACCTGGGCCACGGCATCCTGCCGTCGACGCCCGTCGAGCACGTGCAGATGCTCGCGCAGTACGTCCACAACGCCTCTCTGCAGACCCCGTGAATGACGCACCTGTCGACGTCGCGGTGATCGGCGGCGGCATCGCCGGCCTTGCCGCCGCGTACGAGCTGCAACTCCGCGGGCTGGACGTACGACTACTCGAGGCGTCGGCGCGGCTCGGGGGTGTCATTCACACCGAGCGCGCCGACGGCTGGGTGATCGATGCGGGGCCGGATGCACTGCTCGCGCAAAAGCCGGCGGCGGTGGAATTGTGCCGCGAGCTGGGGCTCGGCGACCGGCTGATCTCCACGAGGCTCCCGCGGACGGCCTACGTGCTCCGCAGCGGCCGGCTGCGCCCACTCGTGGAAGGATCGTTCCTCGGCTTCCCCGTTGGTGTTGGCGCGCTCGCGCGGTCCTCTCTCTTCACGTGGCCGGGGAAGCTTCGTATGGCGTGCGAGGTCGTCGTGCCTCGCGCACACGGCGGTGACGAGTCGATTGCGTCGTTTACCAGACGCCGGTTCGGCACGGAGGCGCTCGACTACCTCGGCGAACCGCTGCTGGCGGGGATCCACGCCGGGGACGCGGAGCGTCTCTCGATGCACGCGCTGTTTCCCCGACTCGCGGACGCTGAACGTCGGGCCGGCAGCGTGCTCCGCTCGTTGCGCGCCCTGCATGTCACGCCGTCGCCGAAGGGCGCGTTCCGCTCGCTGCCCGGTGGCCTGGGCGAGCTGGTCGATGCGTTATCCGTCGCCCTGCGGTCCGGCACCGTGCGGCTCTCGGCATCGGTCATGGAGCTGCACCGCGCCAGGCTGTTCACGATCGAATCGCGGGACGCCTCCCTCCAGGCGCGCGCGGTCATCCTGGCCGTCCCGGCGTACGCCGCTGCGGGGTTGCTGCGCGGTGTCGACACGACGCTCGCGGCCTTCTGCGACGCGGTGCCGTACGCCTCGACGGCGACCGTCGCGTTCGGGTACCGGCGCGACCAGGTCCGTCGTGCGCTCGACGGATCAGGTTACGTGGTGCCGCGTGTCGAGCGGAACCCGCTGCTCGCGGCAACCTGGGTCACGTCGAAGTGGCCTGGCCGCGCGCCGGACGGCTACGTGCTCCTCCGAGGGTTCCTGGGCGGCGGACGGGATCCCCACCGCCTCGATCGGACCGACGAGGAGCTGATCCGGATCACGCAAGACGCGCTGGCAGACACGCTGGGGATTGAGGGCGACCCCGTCTTGACGCGCCTATCCCGGTTTCCGCGCCAGAGTCCGCAGTACGAGGTCGGCCACCTGCAGCGGGTCGCGTCCATCGACGAGCGGCTGGCGTCGGTGCCTGGCTTGTTCCTGACCGGGAGCGGCTTCCGCGCGATCGGTATCCCAGACTGCATTGCCGACGGGCGGGGGACGGCGGTGCGCGCCGCGGCATTCATCGCCACGGCGAGCGCGTAGATCTCAGCCGGACATGAGGCGTGGCACCTCCTCTGCAAATCGGCTCCGCTCGTGCTACACACGGCTTCGAAAGACACCTCTTGCCTCGCGTCGTGGCTGGCGCCTGACTACGGTTTGCGCCGGAGGCACCACGCCTCATGTTCGTTGGTGACCACTGGCGACGCCAGTTTCCGCTCTTTGGCCTGTGCTGTCCCCAAAACAGTGGTACGGGCGGATCGGTCCGCCGTCCGCCTTGGGGGCCAGGCCGCCACTTTCCTGGCACGCGCCTAGGCGTCTACGACGTCATGGCGCCAGGTTGCGATCAAGAGCGTGCCGCCATCACTCGCAGCTGACCACGATCAAGGTGCGGAGGACGGTACAGGCCGGGTCTAAAGACCCGGCCTGCGTACCCCCGTCGTAGTCGCCAACCATCACGGCGCCGGCGATGGCTCGGCCGAGATGATCTTGGGCACGGTGGCGTAGATATGGCCGGAGTAAGCGCGTGGCAGGACTGTGGGATGAGCAGCTGCATGCGGACTATACGTCTGGAATTATCGTAGTAAGAGCCTGTAAGGAAATAACTGCTTGTACTGTTGATCGGCGAGTAGTACGCTGCGCCCGTGGAGGTGGCCACCCTGCGGGCAAAGCATGCAGCGCTGGCGCCCGTGCTCACGGAGCGATCGCGCCGGGTGTGGGCGGCGACTGAGGCCCAGGCGATCGGTTATGGCGGCACGGCGCTGGTCGCCCGAGCCACGGGTATCGCGACATCGACCATCCAGCGCGGTTTGCGTGAATTGACGGCGGACGAGCCGCTCGCGGGCGGCCGGACGCGAAGGGCGGGCGGCGGCCGCAAGCGCGCGATCGATCTCGACGCGACGCTGCTGCGCGATTTGGATGCGTTGGTTGAGCCGACCGCCCCCGGCGATCCCGACTCGCCGCTGCGGTGGACGTGCCAGAGCGCACGGACGTTGGCGGTGGCGCTCGACGGTCTGGGCCACCGCGTCAGCCACACGGTGGTCGCCGAGTTGTTGCACGGACTGGGCTACAGCCTGCAGGGCAACGCCAAGACTCGTGAGGGCCGCCAGCATGTCGATCGGGACGCGCAGTTTCGGTACATCGCCCGGCGCGTGCGACGCGCGCAACGGCAACAGCAGCCGACGATTTCGGTGGACACCAAGAAGAAGGAGCTGGTCGGCGCGTTCAAGAACGCGGGCCGCACCTGGCGCCCGGCGAAGACGCCGCAGCGGGTACAGGTCCACGACTTCGTGATCCCGGCCACCGCCACCACGGGCGGGAAGGCCATTCCGTATGGCATCTACGATCTGCATCGCAACGAAGGCTGGGTGCGTGTCGGGATCGATCACGACACCGCGAGCTTCGCGGTACGGTCGATCCAGCGTTGGTGGCAGCACATGGGTCGCCCGGCGTATCGACAAGCCCAGTCGCTGTTGATCACGGCGGATGCAGGCGGGAGCAACAGGGCGCGCCTCCGGTTGTGGAAGTGGGAACTGCCGCGTCTGGCCAATCGGACGGGCTTGGTGATCACGGTCTGTCACTTTCCGCCGGGTACGAGCAAGTGGAACAAGATCGAGCATCGGGTGTTCTCGCACATCGCGATGAATTGGCGCGGCACCCCACTCGTCGACTTGGCCACGATCGTGAGCCTCATTGGCTCGACGCACAGTCGGTCCGGACTCCGCGTTCGGTCGGAACTCGACCGCGGCCCATACCCGGGTGGCCTCACCGTCACCGATGCGCAGCTGGCGACGGTACGCCTCGAGCGGCATCGCTTTCACGGCGACTGGAACTACACGATCCATCCCGCTGCTCCGAGAACACAAAAGTCAGTAATTGTCTGACAAGCCCTAAGCTGCGGGCCAACGTCACGTCCACCGCAGGTGGGTCTGTAGCACAGAGATGGAAGGGAACTGCAATGGCAAAGATTCGGGGTCTGGAAGGCCGGGACGTCAGTCTCGACGACACGACGGTTCAGGAACTCCGCGCGGCCCTCGAGGGCGCGCTGCTTGTCCCCGGTGACAAGGGCTACGACGAAGCGCGAACCATCTGGAACGGCATGGTGGACCGTCGCCCGGCCCTGGTGGCCCGGTGCGCCTCGGCGGGTGACGTCGTGAAGGCGGTCGGCTTCGCGCGCCAGAGTGGCGCGCTCGTCTCGATCCGCGGCGCCGGTCACCATATCGCCGGCAACTCGGTTGTTGAGGGCGGACTGACGATCGACCTCTCCACGATGCGCGGGATCGACCTCGACGCCGCATCGGGCATCGTGACGGTTGGCCCGGGTACCACCCTGTGAGACCTCGACGCCGCCACCGGACCCGCCGGCTGGGCCGTTCCCACCGGTATCAACTCCACGACCGGCATCGCCGGACTGACGCTTGGCGCCGGTTTCGGCTGGCTGAGCCGCAAATACGGGATGACCATCGACAGTCTCCTCGTGGCTCAGGTCGTGACCGCATCCGGCGACATCCTGACCGCCAGCGCGACCGAGAACTCGGACCTCTTCTGGGCCGTGCGCGGCGGCGGCGGCAACTTCGGCGTCGTCACGAGCTTCACCTTTCAGGCCCACCGCGTCGGCCCCGATCTCCTGTCGGGACTGATCGTGCATCGCATGTCGGCGGCTCGAGAGGCGCTCGCCTTCTACCGCGACTTCACCGCGGCGGCGCCGGATGAGCTGACCGTGTGGACGGTCCTGCGCAAGGCACCGCCGTTGCCGTTTCTACCCGCCGACGTGCACGGCAAGGAGGTCGTCATCTTCGCGCTAGCGTATTGCGGAGACGCAGCCGAGGGCCAGCGCGCGATTGCTCCGCTGCAGGCTTTCGGCGCGCCGGTCGGGACCCACATCGGCGTCCAGCCGTTTGCCGCCTGGCAACAGGCGTTCGATCCCCTGCTCACGCCCGGCGCTCGCAACTACTGGAAATCGCACAACTTCGCCGACCTCGCCAACGGCCTCCTTGGGCAGTTGATCGCCGCCGGCGGCTCTCTGCCGTCCGACGCCTCGGAAATCTTCGTGGCCCACCTCGGCGGCGCACAGGGGCGCGTCGCGAGCGACGCCACGGCCTATCCGCACCGGGACACTCGCTATGTGATGAACATCCACACACGCTGGGACGACGCAGCCGATGACGATCGGTGTATTGCGTGGGCACGCGAGCAGTTCGCCGCCACGGCTCCTTACGCGACCGGCGGTTCCTACAGCAACTTCATGCCGGACGACGGGGAAGACCCGGTGGCCGCTGCGTACGGTGCCAACGCCGGACGCCTCGCCCAGATCAAGGCGAAGTTCGACCCGCGCAACCTGTTCCGCATGAACCACAACGTGCGACCGCGCGGCTGAAGGCTGGCGCTCATCGCCGCGCACGGGCATCCTCGGCTGCGGCGAGGACACGGGAGGGGCTCGGCGATACGACGTGGCCCTCGACGGTCGTCTCTTGATGCGATCGCGCGCGAGCTCAACACCCGACCGCGGAAGACGCTCGACTATCGGACCCCGGCAGAAGTACTTGCGGAAACCGTTGCATCGACCGGTTGAATCGGCACGCGCAGTGTTTACCTATCTGGGCCGGACGGACCGGAGCCTGTGACGCGCGTCCCGTAAACACCCGTTTACGGGACGCCTCTACGAGACGACTGGCCCTCCTCAAAGTCTGCGGTATCGAATCGCCGTCCCAACAGGATCACGGGACACTCTCCCCAGATAAGGAACTGAAGCGTGGTCACCAGCGAACATGAGGCGTGGTACCTCCGGCGCAAACCGTAGTCAGGCGCCAGCCACGACGCGAGGTAAGAGGTGCCCTTCGAAGCCGTGTGCAGGATGAGCGGAGCCGGTTTGCAGAGGAGGTGCCACGCCATGTGAAGGAGGAGCAACGACGCCCCACGGGATGCATCGCCGACCGAATGCCACCGTAATTATGAAACGCAGTACTAGGGCAGGAGCGCGTCGATCTCGTCCATGACGCGGTTCATCGTCTGCATGGTCTGGTCGAGCGGCTCGTCGGTGGTCATGTCGATGCCCGCGTCCTTCAGCAGGTCGATCGGGTACTTCGAGCTGCCGGATCCCAGGAAGGTCAGGAATCGGGCCGTCGCAGACGAATCGCCCGCGATGACCCTGGCGGCGAGCGCTTCGGCCGCGGTGAAGGACGTGGCGTACTGAAAGACGTAGAACTCGCTGTAGAAATGCGGGATGTAGCTCCACTCATTGGCCACATCGTCATCCACCACGACGATGCCCTGATCGTGGCCATAGTAGCGCCTGGTGATATCGAGATACAGCCCGGCGAGCGCGTCACCGGTAATCGGCCGGGATGCCAGTCCCATCTCGTGCATCCGCAGCTCGAACTCGGCAAACTGCGTCTGGCGGAAGACCGTGGCCTTGATGCTCTCGAGGTAGTTGCCGAGCAGGGACAGGCGCGTGGGTTCGTCCTCGATTCGCTTCAGCATGTAGTCGATGAGCAGCGCCTCGTTGAACGTCGACGCAACCTCCGCGACGAAGATCGAGTAGTCGGCCATCGCGTAGGGCTGCGTCCCGTTCGAGTAGTAGCTGTGCATCGTGTGCCCGAGCTCGTGCGCCAGCGTGCTCACGTCGTTGTACTGGCCGAGGTAGTTGAGCAGTATGTACGGATGCACGTCGTACGCGGCCCCGTTCGAGTACGCGCCCGAGCGCTTCCCTCCTGCCGGGTACCAGTCGAGCCACCGTTCGCGGAAGCTCCGCTCGAGAACCGACACGTAGTCCGGGCCGAGCGGTCCCATCGCATCGACGACATGGCGCTGCGCTTCTTCCGGCGTGTACCGAAGGTCCACCGATGCCACCAGCGGCGCGTACAAGTCGTAGTAGTGCAGATCGTCGACGATCCCGATCATCCGCTTTCTCAAGCGCAGGTACCGGTGGAGCGCGGGCAGATGCCGGCCGACCCCGTCGATCAGGCGCATGTACACGGACACCGGAATGTTCGCGCGGTCGAGCGACGCCTCGAGCGTTGACGTGTACTTCCGTGCCTTCGCGTAGAACATCGCTTTCTGCACGCTGGAGTTCATCGTCGTGCCGAAGGTGCGGCTGAAGCCGCCGAGCGCACCGAAGAACGCCGACATCGCGGCGCGGCGGTCCTCGCGGTTCGGCGAGGTCCGCACCTCCGCGTAGCCCGACTGATCCAGCTTCACGCTGCGGCCGTCGCTCAGCGTGATCGTCGGGTACGGGAAGTCCGCGTTGGCAAGGATCCCGTAGATATTGGAAGCCGACCCGGCGAGCGGTTGAGCGTCGGCCAGGATCTTCTCCTCCGTGTCGCTCAGGGTGTGCGCCGCGCGGCGGGCTATGTCCCGCAGCATGACCGCGTAGTCCCCCAGTCGCGGCTCGGCAGCGATGAACGCCTCAATGGCGGCGCCGCCGACCCGGAGAATCTCCGGCCCGATGTAGGATGCCAGCGCGCTGAACTCAGCGTAGAGCTGCTGCATCTCCTGATGCATGCCCTGCGGTTCACTCTGGCGCGTGTCCTCGTCGGACAGCATGCCGGCGTAGACGTGGAGCCGCGCCAGCTCCCGGTCCAGCCGCATCATCGTCTCGAGCGCATCGGCAAGCGTCTGCGGCGACGAGCCCAGCGTGCCGGCGTACGCCCGCACCATGGGCAGCTCAGCCGTGACACGCGCCTTGTCGGCGCGCCACGCGGCAACGTCTGGATACAGGTCGGTGAGATTCCAGGTGTACTTCTCGTGGACCGTCGCGCGGTCCGGTTCTTGTTCGGTCAGCAGCACGGAGCCCTTAGTTTATGATGCCTGTGGATGCCGCGTCTGCCCCTTCGTAGCGACTGGCCCGACCTGCACGATGAGGCGTTGCTCGACGTGCGGATGGCGGACCTCCCGCTCAGCATCGACGATGTGCTCGCGGACCGGATCGCGCGGCTCGGCGAGGAACTCGAGGCCCGCGGCCTCAGTTTTCCGCTGCACTCCTACCTCTCTGATGAGTGGTTCACCCCTGACGGAGCCACGGCAATCGCCATCCCCTTCTATCTGGCACACCCGCGGCTTGCGAAGCTGGAGAACGCGCAGATGTTCGAAGTCGAAGGGGGCGAGTATGAGTGGTGCATGCGCATCCTGCGCCACGAGGCGGGGCATGCCATCGATAACGCGTTCCAGTTGCGCCGGCGACCGCTGCGCCGGCGGGTGTTCGGGTTGCCGTCGAAGCCGTACCCGGAGTTCTACACGCCGAAGCCGTACAGCAAGAGATACGTGCTGCACCTCGACGCCTGGTACGCGCAGAGCCACCCCGATGAGGATTTCGCGGAGACGTTCGCGGTCTGGCTGACGCCGACGAGCGAATGGCGCCAGCGGTACGCCGGCTGGCCCGCGCTCAAGAAGCTCGAGTGCATGGACGCGCTCATGACGTCCATCCGACATCGGCCGCCCCGTGTCGTCAACCACACCGAGGTGGATCCGCTCCGGAAGCTGGGCAAGACGCTGCGGCAGCACTACCGCAACAAGCGCCGGTACTACGGCGTCGACTACCCGAATTTTTACGACCGGGATCTGCGTCGGCTGTTCTCGGAGTCCTCCGAGCATGCCGGAAACATGACCGCCGCGCGGTTCCTCACCCGCATCCGCCGTCCGACCCGCCGGCTCGTGGCGGGCTGGACGGGCATTTACCAATACACGATCGACCAGGTGCTAGCGAACATGATCACCCGCTGCCGCCAGTTGAAGCTGCGCCTCGCCGTCCCGGAAGACAAAGCACGCCAGGAATTCACCGTGTTACTCACGGTGCAGGTAATGAACTACCTCCACAGCGGCGGACATCGCGTGTTTCTGTAATGAACAACCTTCGGATCCTGGCGCTCGTCCACGACCATCTGGTTCCGCCCGGAGACGTCACCGGCGTTGACGTCCGCGAGGCCGAATGGAAGATGGAGTTCGACGTGATCGAGACGCTCAGGGAGAGGGGCCACGAGGTGCGCGTGCTCGGCGTCCACGATGAGCTCGGCGGAATTCGCCCCGCCGTGAGCGAGTTCGAGCCGCACATCGTCTTCAACCTCATGGAAGCGTTTGCGGACGTCACGACGTTCGATCAGAACGTCGTCAGCTATCTCGAGCTGCTCCGGCTCGCGTACACCGGCTGCAATCCGCGCGGGCTGATCCTGGCGCGCGACAAGGCGCTGTCGAAAAAACTCCTGGCCTATCACCGGATTCCCGTCCCGGGTTTCACGGTGGTGCGGCGCGGCCGCAAGCCGCTGCTCCCAAAGCGCATGCACTACCCGCTCATCGTGAAGTCGCTGTTCTTCGAGGCCTCCACCGGAATCTCCCAGGCGTCGGTCGTGGAGAACGACGATCAGCTCGCGCGACGCGTACATTTCGTACACGAGAGCCTGGGCACCGCCGCCATCGTCGAACAGTTCATCGCCGGCCGGGAGCTGTATGTGGGCGTTCTTGGCAACCAACGCCTTGACGTGTTTCCTGTCTTGGAAATGTCGTTCGTGGACATGCCGGGGAACAAGTGGCGCATCGCCACCGAGCGTGTGAAGTGGAGCACGAAGTACCAGAAGCGCCACGGGATCATGACCAAGGCGGCCACCCTCGACCCCGCCATGGCGGAACACATCCAGCGCATCGCCAAGCGCAGCTGCCAGGCCCTGGACCTCAGCGGGTACGCGCGCATCGACCTGCGGCTGGACGAGGTGGCCGGACGCGTGTATGTGCTCGAGGCCAACCCGAACCCGAACCTGGCCTACGGTGAGGATTTCGCCGAGTCCGCCGAGGTCAGCGGAACGTCCTACGAACGGCTCCTGGATCGCATCCTTGCGCTTGGTCTGCGATGGGAGCCCGAACGGACATGAGGCACGTGCGTTAGCTTGAGATTGGCCCTGGGATCCAGACCGTCGACAGGTGGGTTCATCATGATCACGCGCTCGCATTCCCCGCGCTGTCTCGCGGCCGCGCTTGCTGTCACGCTGTGTGCCGCGACGACGGCCTCTGCACAGTCGCAAGAGCCCTTCATCCCCCAGGTCGGTCAGGCCGGTAAGGACGTCGTGTGGGTGCCAACACCGCCCGAGCTCGTCGAGCGAATGCTCGAACTCGCCGACGTGACGCCGCAGGATTTCGTCATCGATCTCGGCTCAGGTGACGGACGCAACGTGATTGCGGCCGCCAGGCGCGGCGCGCGGGCGCTCGGCGTCGAATACAACCCGCAGATGGTCGAGATCTCGAAGCGCAACGCCGTAGCGGCTGGGGTCGCGGACAAAGCGACGTTCGTCGAAGGCGACATGTATCAGGCCGACATCTCGCAGGCCAACGTGCTCGCCCTGTTTCTGCTGCCGAACAACATGCTCCAGCTGCGCCAGAAGTTCCTCGACCTCCAGCCCGGCAGCCGCATCGTCTCCAACACATTCGGCATTGAAGGGTGGACGCCGGACGAGACGGTCATGATCGAAGGTGGCTGCAGCGCGTGGTGCACCGCGCTGCTGTGGATCGTGCCCGCCAAGGTCGGCGGCACGTGGCGCCTCGACCAAAGCGAACTGGCGCTGAGTCAGAATTTTCAGATGCTGACGGGCACGCTCCGCGGCATGCCGATCGCCGACGGCCGGCTGCGCGGCGACCAGATCCGCTTCACCGTAGGCACCACCGAATATACAGGTCGTGTCAGCGGCGACCGGATCGAGGGCACGGTGCGTGCCGGCGAGCCGCAGGTTTCATGGACCGCGACGCGCGCCGCCCCTTAGAGCTGCGAGGCCTATCCCTGCGTTTTGTCCTCGTTGGCGCCGATGACATCTTCGGCGATCGCGACCTCGTCGGTCGGCAACCCCTGCTCATCAAGCGCCCCCTCGGCGTTCGCATTCCCCTGACCCCCAGGGGCTCCGTCCTTGGCGCCCTTGTGGAGGTCGGAATCACCAATATGCTTATCGACCTCAGGGGTTCGACGCGCACTGTCTTGCTCACCCATGTTCCCCTCCAGGTAACTGTGATGCCAGAACGCTAGAGCGTCCCCTTCAATGTCGCATACACCTGCGCGATGTGTCCCCGCAGGTTCGTGTCATACCGATCCCAGCCTGTGTACGCCTCAAGCATGACGACCGACACAATACACCTGTCCGCCCCTTTGGTGCTACGATTACCCGCCCAGAGGTCCAGTGGGAGCGCCGATACGGATACGACAGGGAGAAGAAATCATGACGAGATTCTTGAGCTTTTCGCTGACAGCAGCGTTGCTCTGCGCCGCCGCGACCGTGGCCGTCCAGGGTCAGGGTCGCGGAGGCGGCCGGGGGCAGCAGGCGGCCGCGCTGCCGGACGGCCCAGGCAAGGACGTCGTGGAGGCAAGTTGCACCGCCTGCCACGGGGTCAACCAGATTACGAACTCGGCAGGGTACGGCCGCGACGGCTGGCAGGATCTGATCGGCTCGATGATGAGGCTGCCGGATGCCCCGCTGGGCAGCGTGTCCCAGTACCTGGCGACGCACTTCCCGCCGAAGCCGGGCCGCGAACCGGTGATCGTCCCAGGGCCTGTGTCGGTCACGTTCCAGGAGTGGGTGGTTCCGACGCTCGGTCAGCGCGCGCGCGATCCGCTGCAGCTGGAGGACGGCACGATCTGGTGGACCGGCCAGTTCGCGAGCCTCGTCGGCCGCCTCAACCCGAGCACGGGCGAGATGAAGGAATACCAGCTCGCAGCCGATGCCCGTCCCCACAGCATCATCAACGATCCGGAGGGCAACATCTGGTACATGGGTAACGGGAACGGCACGATTGGCAAGCTCGATCCAGCCACCGGCGAGATCACGGTCTTCGAGATGCCAGACCCGGCCGCGCGCGATCCCCACACACCGATCTTCGCTGACGATGGCACGACGCTCTGGTTTACGCTTCAGCAGAGCAACATGGTCGGCCGGATGAACACCGTGACCGGGGAGATCGATCTAGTAACGGTCCCAACGCCGAGAGCGCGGCCGTACGGCATCAAGATCAATTCCCAGGGAGTGCCCTGGGTGGCCTACAACGCCTCCTACAAGCTGGCGGAACTCGATCCGGTCACCATGGCAATCCGCGAGCACGAGTTGCCGAGGCCGGAAACCACCGTCCGCCGGCTCGCGATCACGAGCGACGACATGGTCTGGTTCGTGAATTCCTCGCTCGGCGCGTTGGGCCGGTTGAATCCAAGAACGGGCGAGGTCACGGAGTGGCCCTCGCCGAGCGGATCCAACACCCATCCCTATGCGATTGAGGTCGTCGACGACGTCATCTGGTACAACGAATCGCGACGGCGGCCGGACGCGCTGGTGCGCTTCGATCCGGAGACCGAGCAGTTCCAGAGCTGGGCGATTCCCTCAGGTGTCGGCATCATCCGGCACATGAGGGCGACGCCGGATGGCAATCTGGTTATCCACCAGAGCAGCACCAATCGGATCGGCCTCGTCACGATCGGTGGAACAACCACGGATAGCCGATAGCGTGCGTCCTGTCCGGCTCCAGCCGGACCTGCGCGTGTCAGGGCGGAATGGAAGAGGGGCGGGCCTTCGGGCCCGCCCCTCTTGCGTACGGCTGTTACCCGAGTCACACGTCACATGTCATGCCGCTCAGCATCAGACGCCTCGGCGGGAGGCGACTCGGCGGAAGGCGGCGTGACCGGGCTGACCCCCGCCCGCCGTTCGCGCTGCCAGTCGGCGCCCACGAGGATGGCGGCGCCGAAGCCGACCGTCCAGGCGGCGTACTCGACGAAGTAACCGAGCGCCACGAGCGGACCGCCGAGCAGGAAGCCGCCCAGCAACCCAGCCAGCTTCGCGAATAGCGTCAGTCCCGCAAGCGCGACGATACCGAACGCAACGGCGGCGTACGCGCCGCGATCGGTCCAGCCGAAGCGGCGTGTCAGAAGGCATCCCACCTGATACGCCAGCCCGGTATACCCGACGAACGCTCCGCACATGACCAGGACGACGGCAAAGGGCACGAGCAGGATCAGCGGAATGCCGATAATCGAGACCGCGAGGACCACGACGGTCACGGCGAGCAGCGGTACGAAGAGCAGTTCCGCGGCGAACCCGGTCAACCCCGCGCGCGCGGGCGCCGCGGTCGTGCGGGCGGCAATGCGCTCGACAGCCGCGCGGGCGACCGCCAGCACGATGAGCGCCGCCAGGATCATCAGGATGATGCGCGCCACGGTGGCGGCCAGCCCGCCGACGCCCGACCAGAGCCAGCCGAACGCTCCGCCCAATCGTCGGTCGCGGTTCCCCACTCCGCGGCCCATACCCAACTCGTTCAGGTCTCCCAGAACCTGTGCACCTGCGGTGCGATTCAGCCTCCCCCCAACGACAACGACATCCCCGTGCACGACCGCCTCAGGGCCAAGGTTCAGCGGGCCCATCACGACCACGAGATCGCCGGTCACCTCTCCGTCAACGTCCGCGGAACCAAACATCACGACGACATCGCCATCGACACGCTCATCGCGGCCGATGGTCACGTCGCCACTGAAGCGGACGATGTCGTTGCTCCGCACCTGTATTCGGGCCACACCAGCCACCCCCGCCGGCGTTGGACTCTCCGCTGGCGGCTGATCGGCAGCATCGAGATAACTCGCCTGCAGCACGAGATCCGCGTCGGCGCCGATCCGGTTCCGTAACTCGCCTCCGGACACCGGTTCGCCATCGATGGTGATCACACCGTTGACGATCTGAATCAGGCGGATGCCCGTATCGGTACGCCGCGGCACGAGTGCGATTCCTTCCTGCAGCGTCATCACCTCGTAGCGCTCCTCCAGTTGCTCGCGCACGTCGGCCGCGGGAGGCGCCTGACCGTGCAGCGTGCTTGCCGCGTGCATCAGCAGCGCGAACGCGATCACCATCAGGCTCGTCTGCCTTCTCATGTGTCTTGTCATGTCCGTACCTCTCACCATGCGGCGTTCGCGCGCGTGCGTCGGGTGAGTCGATGGAGCGCGTAGAGCGCGATCGCACCGACGATCTCGACGGCCAGAAGCGCGCCCGCCGTCTCGGGGTGCGCGAGCGTCTCCCCCATCACGACTGCTGCCCGCGCTCCCGCGGCCCACCACTCGAGCCCGGCGACGGCGCCCTCCACGACGCCTGCCACGACGCCTGCCACGACGCCTGCCACGACGCCCGCCATGATCCCGACCAGCGAGCCAGATACCATGGCGGCGCTAGACGTCAGGAGCCACGGTCCGACATAAACCAGCGCCATCCAGGAGGCCGCGACGCTGGCGGATACAGCCAGGAGAAGCGCGGCGGCCCTGGCCGCCCGCGCCATCAACCGCTGCCGGCGGCGGCTCCGCCAAACAGCGCCCCCGACGCGCTCGCTGAAGCCCGCCAGCGGCTCAATGCGAGGCACCGCGGCAAACAGCTGCGCGAAGGCGGACTCCGCTCCCTGCTCGTCGCCTCGCTCTTCGCGCGCCAGCCACCGTGCTATGTCCTCTTCTATGTCCTCTGGTTCCATAGACCCTGGTCCCTGCTTACGTTACGAGCCACGTGCCGAGGGGGTTTCACACCCGGTCGCCGAGGGGCCCCAGCCCACCCCCGTGAGCATTGACGCCAGCTCCTTGCGCGCTCGATGGAGGTGCGTCTTCACCGTGCCTGCGGGCAGAGCCAGTACCTCGGCGATCTCGAGGTGCGTCAGCCCTTCCTGATAGTGCAGCACGACCACCTCGCGGTACTCGGGGCGGAGACGCTGCAGTGCCCGGTCGATGGCGCGAGCGAGCTGCCCACGCGCTGCCTGAAGGTATGGGGACGGGGTCAGCCGACCCGCTTGGCGGACCCGCGTAGCCGGCCTCCTCGAGTTGATCGAGCGACACCGCGTTGAGTCGCTTGCGGCGCAAGTGGTCGATGGTGACGTTCCGAACGATCTGGAGGAACCACGCCGCGAATCGCCGCTGTGGGTCGTAGCTGGCCAGCCGTGAGAACGCGCGGGCGAAGGCTTCCTGGGCCAGATCCTCTGCCAGCGCGCGGTCATTGACCAGGCGCGCCGAGAGATTCACGGCAGCAGTGGCGTACCTGGCGACGAGCTCGCCACACGCGGCCTGCGATCCCGCCAGCGCCTCACCCGCCAGCTCGGCGTCGCTCGGTGTCACGGACACTCATCATTACGCGATGGGCCGCCCCAGGGTTTCAGCGCGGTGACGACAAGACGACACCACGGCCTGGAAGGTCGTCGATCGACGGTGGGAAAACGCCTGGAAGGCGACCGGGAGGATGCTGCCGGGACGAAGACGCGCCTCAGCGCGCCTCGATGCAAACGAAGTGCGCCTCCCCGGTGTCGGCGGCCGCCAGGGTGTGCGTCAGGTCGGAGCCAAACGAGGGGAACCAGCGCCCTGTCTCCGCCATGATGAATGCCTCCTCGCCGCCCCCACCCTGAACCTCCACGTCTCCCGACAGAAGGACGACCAGCGTGGCATTCTCGTGCACGTGGCTGGACCGCTCCGTCTTGGCGTCGAGGCGGACGTCGTACACGGCAAACGACCGTGTCTCCTGTCGGAGGGTCGTTCCCGGCGCGACCATGGGCGGGGCCGTCGACCAGGCGCCGGCGTCGCGAAGATTCTCGACGACGAACATGCGATACGCCGTGGCGCCGACATTCTCCAGCGCATGCGTGGTAGCCGTGTCAGAGTACGTGGCCATCTCGGTGCTACCCTGCGCGCGCATCACCGGCGCGCTCCACTCCTCGCCTCCGTCTCGTGAGCGTGTCGTCGCGTCTCCGAGTGCGAGGGTTACGACGTCGTGGTCGCGCACGTGATCGCCCGTCAGCTCGCCGGCCGGGAGGTTCACCTCGAAGACGCGCAGCTGCTGTACGTACGTCAGGAGCTCGTGGTGCGGCTCCTCCCTCATGGTGACCTGGGCAGGCTGTCCCCACACCGACGTTGCGCAGAGAAGCGCGCCGAAAACCATTACGAATCGTGTCATGGCGCCGAATTATAGCCACATATCTTGAAGGGCGGTAGACGTAGATCGTCGACCGATCTGGCGGCGGAACTGCTTTTCTGTCAGAATTACACGACGTTTCTAGTACGGAAGGACAAATTATGCGTCTGCTTAGTATTCTCGCAGTGGCTGTGCTGTGTGTGCCCGGGTCGGCCCTGGCGCAGGGGTGGGACACCTACACCAGTAGTGTGGATCAATTCTCCGTCACGTTCCCTGGTCAGCCGGCCGTCGAGGAGATCACGTGGGAGTCGGAGTATGGCGCCACCCTCTCGGGGCGCGTGTACTCGGTAGAGCAGGGCGAGAACCGCTTCTCCGTCACCGCCATTGATTACACTGACTCCGAAGCCCGGCACGCGGTGGTGGAGAAGAACAGATCGTTCGCCGGGGCGGTTTACTGGCAAATCGATATCATGGCGTCGATCCAGTACGCGGCGACGAAGTTGTTCCGCCAGCGGGAAGGCGCGACCATCACGTATGACGCCTGGCATTACATCGACCTCGTGGAAGGGCATCAGCTGCAGCTGACCAACGCCGACCAGTCGCGTACGTTCGCCAGCATTTATCTCCACGAGAACCGTTTGTATATCCTCGAGGCGACCGTCCCACGCCGTTCGCCGCCGCCCGGACTGTTCCAGCAGAATCTCAGTTTTCTGGACGAGGCCGGGGAGCGGGTCCGTCACAGCGAGATCTACTCGAACGTGCTTCCGCCCGTCACGGCACAACAGGGCGGCCGCGGTGCTGCCGGCAACTTCGGTCGGGATGGTGGCGGCGGCGGCCGAGGTGGCGGCAGGGGCGGCGGCCGCGGGGACGCGCAGTAACGAAGGCACTTACGTGTCCGGCGTCAGCCGGATCAGGAAGTTCAGGCTGTGGGGGCGGGCCTTCGGGCCCGCCCTTTCTGCGTTACGGGAGGACGGAGTTCGTGGTTAGGGCTTGTCAGACAATTACTGACTTTTGTGTTCTCGGAGCAGCGGGATGGATCGTGTAGTTCCAGTCGCCGTGAAAGCGATGCCGCTCGAGGCGTACCGTCGCCAGCTGCGCATCGGTGACGGTGATGCCACCCGGGTATTGGCCGCGGTCGAGTTCCGACCGAACGCGGAGTCCGGACCGACTGTGCGTCGAGCCAATGAGGCTCACGATCGTGGCCAAGTCGACGAGTGGGGTGCCGCGCCAATTCATCGCGATGTGCGAGAACACCCGATGCTCGATCTTGTTCCACTTGCTCGTACCCGGCGGAAAGTGACAGACCGTGATCATCAAGCCCGTCCGATTGGCCAGACGCTGCAGTTCCCACTTCCACAACCGGAGGCGCGCCCCGTTGCTCCCGCCTGCATCCGCCGTGATCAACAGCGACTGGGCTTGTCGATACGCCGGGCGACCCATGTGCTGCCACCAACGCTGGATCGACCGTACCGCGAAGCTCGCGGTGTCGTGATCGATCCCGACACGCACCCAGCCTTCGTTGCGATGCAGATCGTAGATGCCATACGGAATGGCCTTCCCGCCCGTGGTGGCGGTGGCCGGGATCACGAAGTCGTGGACCTGTACCCGCTGCGGCGTCTTCGCCGGGCGCCAGGTGCGGCCCGCGTTCTTGAACGCGCCGACCAGCTCCTTCTTCTTGGTGTCCACCGAAATCGTCGGCTGCTGTTGCCGTTGCGCGCGTCGCACGCGCCGGGCGATGTACCGAAACTGCGCGTCCCGATCGACATGCTGGCGGCCCTCACGAGTCTTGGCGTTGCCCTGCAGGCTGTAGCCCAGTCCGTGCAACAACTCGGCGACCACCGTGTGGCTGACGCGGTGGCCCAGACCGTCGAGCGCCACCGCCAACGTCCGTGCGCTCTGGCACGTCCACCGCAGCGGCGAGTCGGGATCGCCGGGGGCGGTCGGCTCAACCAACGCATCCAAATCGCGCAGCAGCGTCGCGTCGAGATCGATCGCGCGCTTGCGCCCGCCGCCCGCCCTTCGCGTCCGCCCGCCCGCGAGCGGCTCGTCCGCCGTCAATTCACGCAAACCGCGCTGGATGGTCGATGTCGCGATACCCGTGGCTCGGGCGACCAGCGCCGTGCCGCCATAACCGATCGCCTGGGCCTCAGTCGCCGCCCACACCCGGCGCGATCGCTCCGTGAGCACGGGCGCCAGCGCTGCATGCTTTGCCCGCAGGGTGGCCACCTCCACGGGCGCAGCGTACTACTCGCCGATCAACAGTACAAGCAGTTATTTCCTTGCAGGCTCTTAACCCTGGACGTCAAGAAGCTCGATGTCGAACACCAGCGTCGCATTGGGAGGAATGGGGCCGGAGCCAGTGGATCCGTAGGCGAGGCTGGGCGGAATGATCAGACGCCGCTGCCCCCCCACTTTCATCCCCACCACACCCTGATCCCAGCCTTGAATCACGCGTCCGGCGCCGAGCGTGAACGTGAAGGGATCCCGTCCAACCGACGTATCGAACTGCTGTCCCTTCTGCTCCGCCTGGGTCGGGTCGTAGAGCCATCCGGTGTAATGGACGGTCAGGCTCCTTCCCGCGGTGGCCTCCGCACCGTCGCCGACGCGCAGGTCCGTCTGTGAGAACTCCGCGAAGGGAAGGAACGTCGGCGCCGTCGGGCTGGAACCGCCGCAGCCGATGGCCGCCAGGGCGGCGGACACGACGAGCAGCTGGCGAACGCGCGAACTGGACGCTCGGTACATAAGACCTCAACATGGATGTCGCCCTCAGAGAGGCCCGACACGTTTCACGAGGCGCGAGACAGATAATCATACTCCGCACGCGGACAGCCGCAGATTCCCACACGCAGCACGGCGAGGGAGACGGCGCAGAAGCCACGATTTCGTACCAGGTGGAACCGTCCGCCGTGTCTGCTACGATCGCTGGACCCTGAGGACGCCTCGGGCCCGGGACGACGAATGTCACACCTGAAACTCACCATCGCCACCACCGATTACGATCACTTTCGCGATTTCCGGCTCGGTGTCGTCACGGCTGAAGGCATCGACCACACCTGGCTCACGCTTGGCCATCACGAGTGCTTCGCACGCTTCACCGCGAACCGCGAATTCGACCTGTCAGAACTGTCCTTCGCCAAATTCTCGGCCCAGATCAGCAGAGCGGATTCGGACATCGTCGGACTTCCTGTGATCTGCTCCCGGTTGTTCCGGTTCTCCTCCTTCTACGTGAACACGAAAAGCAAGATCGCGACGGTGCAGGACCTGAAGGGAAAGAGAATCGGTTCGCCGGAATGGGCGCATTCGGCAGCCGTCTACATGCGTGGCTGGATGCACAACGAGATGGGCGTGTCGCTGACCGACGTGCACTGGTATCAGGCGGGCGCCAACGCCCCGGGGCGCGAAGAGAAGGTCGAGCTCACGCTGCCGAAAGGCCTGACGCTCACAGCGGTCCCGGACAAGAGCCTGAGCGACATGCTGGCCGCGCATGAGATTGACTGCGCGATCATCGCGCGCCCGCCCACCTGCTTTCTGGAAGGCCACCCGGACGTGGTACGACTCTTCCCCGATCATGTCGAGATGGAGGAGGCCTACTACGCCCGCACCAGGGTGTGGCCGATCATGCACATCATCGCGATGAAGAAATCCATCGTCGACGAGTACCCCTGGGCCGCACGCAATCTCTACAACGCGTTTCTGGAATCGAAACGCCGCTCCGTCGAACGCATTCTCGACCCTGCCGTGTCGCGGTATCCAGTGGCCTGGCTGGCAACGTACGCGCGACGGATGCGCGACATGTTCGGCGGCGATCTGTATCCGTATGGCATCGAGGAGAACCGCCCGACCTGGGAACAGATGGCCCTCTACACGTTCCAACAAGGCATCGCACACCGCCTGATGACGCCCGAGGAAATCTTCCCGACGGGCATCATGACGAAGGTGATCATCTGAGCTGGCGTCCGAGGAGCGCCACGATTCCGACCAGTCCCTGGTGCGCCCGGATCACGACCGCGTCCCCTTCGCCTGACAGCACTTCTTGAACTTGCGCCCGCTTCCGCACGGACACGGCGAGTTCCGGCCGAACTTGGGCCGACCGCGCGCCAGCTCGCGCCGCAACGCCGCCGCGCGCGTGCGCAGGTCCTGATTGAACACCCGCTCGAGCGCCGCGTAGAGCACTGGGTGCCTGCTGTGCATCAGGCCGGGGCGCTCGAAGAAGTACTCCGACGACACGGCAAAGAATTCCGCTTCGTTGGTGAGAGCGTAGCGGTTGATGTCGGACTCCCCCGCCTCGATCTCGGCCATCTTCCGTCGCACCAGATCGATCCAGGGGCCGACGGCCTGCCGGTCGAGTCCCACTGCCGGCACGCCGTCGATCACTCCATCGGTCTTGTCGACCAGGTGCGCGAACTCGTGGACGCTGACGTTCCGCTTGTCGGTCGTGTTGCGAAAGCCGCTAATCACGTCTGGCTTGGACAGGATCATCAGCCGGTTCAGGCTGCCCGTCCCAACCATTCCGAGAATGTTGTGGCCCTGCTTGTCGCCGAACTCGAAGTCGCCGTCGAACCGGGTCGGGTAGACGAGCACCTCGTTGATCTGGTCCCACTCCCAGTCCGGGAATCCGAAGATCGGAATGATGGCGCTAGCGGCAACCAGCACGCGTGTCGTCGCGTCGACCTCTACCCGGATGCCGGTGATCTGCTTTTCTCCCAGGAAGACCTGGAGCTGGCGACGGAACCGCTGCTGTGCTTCCGGCTGGAGGACCCGGAAGAACACCACGTCCCGCTGCAGCACCGCTTCCCACTCCGGCGGGAACGACTCGCGCAGGATCGCGTGCCGGCGACGAATCCTGCCGGTCTGCCAGACGTAGACGCCGACAGCCGGAGCCAGCGCCAGCACGAGCGTCGTCCCCGTCGGCTGTCCCGCACGGATCACCGCTGCTGCGACGAGCGCCGACACCGCCAGCGTCAACGCGGCGAAGACGAGCGCCCACAGGTGCGTGCGTCGCTCCCAGGCGGTCAACAGGCCAGCCTCAACACTTCAGCCCTACCAGCAGTGGCCCTCACCAGTACCAGCGATACGCCAGCTTCGTCTGAAGGTTCCGGCTTTGTTGCGTGAGCCGCCCGTCCACGTCGGTCTGATGATCGGAGTAGACGATGTACAGGTTGCTGTCCCTTCCGTAGATGAGATGGAGGCGAACCTGGGTGTTGAGCTCCTGCGCCAGCCCGTTCCACTGGACGAAGGCATCCGCCACGGCGCGCGCGGTGATGGGCACGCTGACGCGGACCCGCTGCAGGTGGGTCGTGAAGGCGCCGTGCGGCAGCCGGACATCGTTGAGCTGATAGTCGCCCGAGAGCGCCAGGTGCGGTGACGGACGCCACGTACCTGACACGTTCAGCAGTGAACGATCGCCGCCGTAGAAGCCCCCGCCCTGCACCTCGACATCCGCCCTGAACGTGCGACCCTCGAAACCCTGGTATGCGAGATTCCAGTAGGTGAACTCGTAGAATCCAGGTGGAATCACAATTCCTCGGCGGGGGTGGATGACAAACGGGTCATCAGTCGGCTCCAGCCGGTCCAGACTCTTTTGCAACCGGAACCGCACGACGTCTCCTGACGCCAACTGATTACTCACCGTCACGAACCGCTCGCGCGTATCGAGCTTGCCCTGCAGGTTCGTGAGGTAACTGAACGTTCCGGACACGTCCAGCTTGCGCGCCCAGGTGCGGTTCAGCCGCCAGCCTCGCCGTAACCCCGCCTCGTTGCGGAACATGCCGCGGCGGCGAACAAATCCAAGCGCCGGGTCGAACTGCTCGTCCACCCTGAAGGAGCGCAGCGTGAGCCCCCAGAGATCCTGCTCGTAGATGGCCGCCGTCGAAAACGCCATCGGATGGTCGCCCGCCTCCTGGCCGGTGAGGACGCCCAGGAAACCATTGACCTGGAGGTAGCGTGAGAGCCAAAAGCGTCCGTCGGCCGCCAGCGTTTGATTCGCCGTCACATCCGTTGCGGCAGAGGTCACCATGCCGCCGAGATACGACCGGCTTCCGACGTTCCAGCGCACGCGTCCGGCACTCAGATTCGACGTTGGGTTTTCCGGCGTGCTCTCGGTTTGCGTCGTCAACACGCCCACATCGAAGGGCCCGGCTTTGCCCGTCACCCGAGCCCCTCCCAGCAGCGGCACCGGCTGGCCCGCCGCCAGCCCAATCCGGCGGCTGAAGAACAGCTGCAGATCCTGACCCAACCCGACGTTGAACAACTGCGCGCTCTCGAGAAAGAACTCCCGCTTCTCGGGAAAAAACAGCGGAAAGCGCGTCAGGTTGACCTGCTGGTCATCGACCTCCACCTGGGCAAAGTTGGTGTTGTACGTGAGGTCGAGCGCCAGGGCGGGACCGAGCGCCAGCTTGGCATCGACGCCGACATCCGCCGTGCCTTCCGGATCTCCCGTCAGAACACGGCTTCTTCCGGCAGCGACATACGGCACGACTTGTGTGTTACGTCTCGACTGAATCCCGGAGATCCCCTCCAGGTGGCCGGCGTACTCAAGCCGGCTCAGTCCAAAGTTCGGCGGTCCGAGCGCCCACTCGTTGACCTCGTTCGTGCTCTGGATCCGTCGTTCAACCTGAAACCCCCACACCTGCTCCTGCTCGCCGACCGGGAAGCGAATCACGCGGAACGGAATGCGGACCTCGGCGCTCCAGCCATCGGCCTGCTGCCCCGTTCGCACATCCCAGACCTCGTCCCAGTTCTCCAGCCAGCTCCCGTTGTCGAGCTGCGCATCCTGCTTCGCGCCAAGGGCGTTGAAACCAAAGACGTAGCCGCGACGGTGGTCGTGAAACGTATCGAGCGAAAACCGCACCACGTCGTCCAAAAGCCAGATCGAATCCGACCGATAACGGAGCATTGTACGCGTCCGCGCAGACGGGTCCGACTCGTACGCGTAGAACGACACGTACAGCGCATCATCGTCGTAGAGAACGCGGACCTCCGTCCTTTCGGATGGCTGCGCGCCCTGTTCTGGTACCTTCTGGACGAGATCGGCAAGTACTTCCGCTTGCTGCCAGATCGGATCGGCGAGATCGCCGTCTATCACCGGAGCCGTCTCGACACGGACGGCACGGTAGGTCCGTGTTTCGTGCCCTTCGGGCAGTGCCTGACCGGACACGGCATGCACGGGTGGGGTCGCCAACACGCCGACGACCAGGCCGCGGATGTAAATACTGTGGGAGTGGAACAGTCGCCGACCAAACATGAACACTCGTCTCCTGATTACGCCCATCGAGGCGCCTGCCCTCCGGCCGCGCACGAGGCGTCGTCACTCCGCGCTCGGCTGAAGAGGCGTGCCACTGGAACCGGCGCAGTGTGCCGGGGTTCTCAATGACTGCGGAAGTAGGGTATCTTATCTGTTTGGAATAGGCCGTTCCGGGTCACGCATGCTTACAAAACGACACAACATCCGCTTTCCGTCGATCGACACGAATGACCTCCCGCAGGACGAGACGTACTTCACGCTTACCGACTCGAGCGGCGTGGAGACTGACCTGCGCTTCCATGACTACGATGCAATCTACAAGCGACCGGGCTTGTACGAGCAGCTCTTCTACGATCGCCTGAAATGCCAGTCGCCCGAGAAGGTCGTGGCCATTCTGCGCCATGCGATGTCCGGCGAGCCGTGGCTGTTCAACGAATTGCGCGTACTCGATCTCGGTGCCGGTAACGGTATGGTCGGCGAGGAGCTACAGAAGTTCGGCGTCGCACGCCTGGTCGGCGTGGACATCTCGGGCCCGGCCGCTATGGCGGTGGGGCGCGATCGGCCTGGCGTCTATGACGATTACCACGAGATGGACATGTCGAGCATGAGCGCGGCTCAGCACGACCATCTGTCCGGGTGGCGCTTCAACTGCATGGTCTCAGTGGCCGCCCTCGGCTTCGGTGACATCCCCGTGCGCGTATTCGCCGAGGCGTTCAATCTGGTCGATGACGGCGGCTGGATCGCGTTCAATATCAAGGAGACCTTCCTCGACGACCGCGACACGAGCGGCTTCTCGGTGTTCATCAAGACCTTGATCCTGAGCGAGTACCTCGACATCTATCACATGGAGCGCTACCGGCACCGCCTGTCGATCGACGGCCAGCCGCTCTACTACTTCGGCGTCGCCTGCCGTAAAGCTATTTCGATTCCAGAAGAAATGGTCGAAGCGCAGTAGATACGGGACGCGCTCCGCGCCTAGTTCGGTAACTGTGCAATAGAACGCGCCGGCCCTGTCAGCTCGACGATGTGCATGCCGGTGTTGGCGCGATCCACCAGATAGACGTATCCACGGTCGTCGACTTCCACGTTGTTCGTCTGAATCGCAATCTTGCAGCGCTCCTCACCGCCAACCGTGATGCAGCGGGGCGCCGTATTCCCGGTCGTGGCTGGTATGTAATAACCCGCTTCTCTCGGGTTGTACGGATCGCGGATATCCACCACGCGCACGCCCGCGTTGAACCAGGTGACGAACAGGAGCTTGCCGTAATAGATCGGCGTGAAGTTCTCGTTGGAGCCATGCGCTCCGAATCGACCACCTCTCGCACAGAAGTCTCCGCTGGCGTCCTTCACGTTATAGGTTGAGATCGGCCAGGGGTGTGCCTCGTCGGTGATCTCCACCATGAACATCATTTGCCGGGCTTGATCCGTGCACTCGTTGCGCGTCTGCTCGTTCACGATGGCCACGAAATCCTGGCTCTCGATCGCCTGATCGTTGGCAAACTCCGAGAGCCGCATGCCCAGGAGAGGAAAGCTCGTGTGGGCACCCATGTAATCGGGCAACCTGACCTGAGCGACGACAGGTTCCCGAAGCTCCCCGACGGTGGGCGACACCGGATCAGCGAGTGTGGCGTGCAAGAGCTTGTCGCGGTCGAGGATGGCGAGGACGCCCCGCGCGGCGGTGCCGTGACCACAATACACACGGTTTCTCTCAATCACCGACACGCAACCGTGTAAGTCGACTGGGGTGTCCCCTTCCGCGCCCGGCTCCTGGCCGACCAGACCGAAATTGCGAATGAACTTCGGTTCCGAAGGATTGCTCAGATCGAAAATCTGCGTCATCCGCTCGGTGCGCCAGCCGGGAACGCCCGAGACGAGATACGCGATACCTGTCTCGCACTCCCACCACGTCTTGTGCGTGTCCGTCAGTCCATCGACGACCAGGCTGAGCAACTCCGGGTTCGCAGGATCGGTCACGTCGAAGGTTTGATGATAAGTCGCGCCCGCTCTGAGCAAATACGATTTGCCGGCCTGCCCACCCGGGAGATCATCTCCCGCGCACACGCGTGCCATCTGGGCGCCGTTACTCCCCTCGATGGGCGGGATGTGACGCAGGTAGACGGGATTCCGCGGGTCCGTGACATCCACGATGGACGTGCCATTGTTCTCGACGTTGCCGCTGAGAGGATTCAGGGACTCGCCCCCGTGGTGGCCCACGTAAGCGATCCACCGTTCCTCGCCGTTCACCATCTGGCGCTGGATGACCGGGGAGTAGGCCGACCGGGCCTGAAGGTCGTTGTGGCCGAGCAGGCCAACGTTCTCGCTCTGGGCCGGGGTCAGACTACTACCCTGACCTGCGGCCGCCTGGTTCCAGACGACCAGTCCGATGAGCATGCCGAGTGAGCCGATGAATCTGCTGTGGTATCGCATCATTCCTCCGCGAAAGAACCGAGGCTGAACGGTCCGGGCCGACGAGCCAGGCAGCCAGCTAAGCCAAGAAGGTCTGAATGATCCCCAGAATGCCGCAAGTGTACACCCGTCGTCGTATGATGCGTTCGTTGGTCGGGTTCCGGCGACCCGGCGAATGATCGTGCCATCAATGCCGCCCGATCGAAGGAGGTCGCGAACAGATGAGGACGTCCTGGCTTTCGATGGGACGCGGGATTGCCGCGAGCCTCTCCCTTGCCCTGTGTCTCGCTTGCGCGGCAGCGGCACAGATCGCGCCTGCGCCCGATCCAACGACCATCCACCGGACACTCGAAGAGCTTCACGAGACGTATCGAGATCTTCCAGGCGGGGCGCCCTACACGACACCGGGACTGGAGCCAGTGGACCCGGGTCTGTTCGGTATCGCTCTTGCGACGGTCGAGGGAGAAACCTACGGGGTCGGCGACAGCGAGGTCGGCTTCGCGATTCAGTCGATCTCCAAAGCCTTCCTGTACGGGCTCGCGCTCGAGGACCATGGGCGAGACGCGATGCTGGACCTCGTGGGCGTGAACGCGACCGGCCTGCCCTTCGGGTCGGTCATCGCGTCGGACGTGCGGACTCCGGTTCCCCCGCGAAAGAAAGCCCTTCAGAACCCGATGGTCAGTGCAGACGCGATTGCGACCGCGAGCGTGATCGGCGGGGACACGGAAGACGAGAAGTGGGCGCGTACGCGCGCGATGTTCGCGCGCTATGCCGGTGAGGAGCTGGCGCTCGATGAGGAACTGTACGAGGCCGAACTGAGCCACAGCGATGGCAGCCTAACGCTGGCGTATCTGCTCAGAGGAGACGGGATGCTGTACGGCGATCCGTCGGAGACCGTCGCCCGCTACCTGAAGGGCACGTCGCAGAATCTGACCACAACCCAGCTAGCGATCATGGGGGCCACTCTCGCCAACGGGGGCGTGAACCCGATCACGCAGGAACGAGCGTTGAGCGAGACGTACGTCCAGAACGTGCTGTCGGCGATGGTCACGGCTGGCCTCTATGACGGCTCCGGCAGGTGGTTCTTCCGAGTGGGGCTGCCGGCGAAAAGCGGCGTCGGAGGCGGCCTCGTCGCTGTTGTCCCAGGACGATTCGGCGTGGCCGTGTACGCACCGCCGCTGGACACCCAAGGCAACAGCGTCCGCGGCGTCGCGGTCATTCACGATCTGTCGGAGCGGTGGTCCTTGCATCTGTTCGCGCAGGGCGCGTCTCCGTAGGTTCGACGTTCTACGCGCCTGGCCGGCAGGGTCGCCGCCTGGGGCCTCACATCACGATGGGGCGATACAACAGGTTGTCGTTCGACGCGCTCCTGCGCGGCGTCGAGGCGCGATGAGGTGTCGGGTGGTTCCCCTACCTGACGGGGGGCACCGGAAATCCGTCGTGGTAGTAGGACAGATAGCGTACTGAGTTTCCGTCCTCATCGAGGAAGCCGAGGGATATCCGAAAAAACTGCGGCTCGGGGTACCCGGCGGGCACGGTCCCCTCCGCAATATAGAGTCTGTCCGCATGCATGAAGATCCCAGCATAGGTACGGGACTGATCGACGTTGCTGGTGAGCTGGATCTGATGCCCTTCAACGAGGTTGATGTTGGTCCACAGCAGATGCGTGATCTCGACATCTCTCTGCATGAAGAGCCATGTCGCGTAGATCATCGCGCCCGCCCGGTCGGCCTTGGAGTAGCCGGGACCGGTAGAATTTCCCGGTGCGCCCGAACCGCCCCTGCAGGTTTCGGCGCCAGCGGGGCAGGCCTTGGCCTTCTCCGTGAGGAGAGCTTCGATCGGGCTGTAATCGACCACCGTTACAGAGTAACGGCCCGGGCCAACCTCCGCGCTATAGACACGCGCCGGCAAGTCGGCGCCAAACTGGGACTTGAACGTCGTCTCCGTGATTTGCGGCTGACCGGGGAACACCGTCGAGAACCGATCCCCCTGATTTACATGCTCTGTCCATTCCTGTGCGACGGCAGGCCTCGCAAAACAGAAAACCAACGCCGCAACGGCGGCTACACTCAGGCGCATAACTTAATCTCCCTTGACGACGGTCGGCGCCGATCGATGGGAACATACTACAGCAGGAGAGCGTGTGACTGTGCTACGGGGGCGTCCCACGTGCCGGAGCACATCACTCATGCCGATGGTCTCATCGAGATTCCATTTCTTATCAGTGGCCAACCTTGACAATCCCTGACGAGCAGCGATAATCGGGCCCTTGGTTCGTCCGGGGTGTCGTCCATGGCAACGTGCGGTGCTCGAGCGATCGCACGGTCAGGCACCCGGACATGGAGGTTTGATTATGTTCCGCAGCTCAACTCGTCTGTCTGCCGTGCCGGTCACCATCGCGCTGCTGTCCCTGGGTGGAGTGGCCTGTCAGCGCTCGACGGTCGAGCCGACGGTGCCAGCGTCGACTGCGACCGCGCTCACGAACGCGCGGGTCATCGACGGGACCGGCGGGGCGCCGTTGGAGCAGGCGACGGTCATCATCAGCAACGGCACGATTGAGGCGGTCGGCGTCGCGTCGGCCGTCACGATTCCCGAAGGAGCGACCGTCGTCGACATGACCGGAAAGACGATCATGCCCGGGATGATCAACGCGCACGGTCACGTCCAGAAGGGACATGACGCCAGCGTCCCCGTCCGGGAGGACCTGATCCGGCGGCTCCGGACGTACGGATCGTACGGCGTGACGGCGGTCGTCAGTCTCGGGGCGGTCCCGGACGACGAGGCCGAGCAGATCAGCCTGCGAGATGAGCAGGATGCGATCGCGCTCGACCGGGCCAGGATCTACACCTCGGGGGGGAGCGTGCGTCGCATGGAAACGCCGGAAGCTGCACGCGCAGACGTAGACCGCATCGCCGATCTCGGGGTTGACGTCGTCAAGTTCCACTTCGACGCGCCCCCCAACGACATGAGCCCCGAGACGTGGGGCGCCATCGTCGAGCAGGCGCACGCGCGGAACCTGAGAGTGTCGCCGCACATCTTCTACTTGAGCGAAGCCAAGGCTGCCGTCGAGGCAGGCGTCGACGCGCTGGCGCACAGCGTCCGCGACGAGGACGTGGACGAGGCGCTCATCACGGCGATGCGAGAGGGGAACGTGGGTTACATCCCGACGCTGACGCGCGAGCTGTCGGTATATACGTATGAATCGACGCCGGAGTTCTTGTCGGATCCTTTCTTCCTGCGTGCGATATCACTGTATCAGGACCAGGTCGACGTGGTCAGCGATCCGACGTATCAGGAGAAGGTCCGCAACGACCCTGTGGCGCAGTTAATCAAGGCGGCGCTTCCGCAGGCGCAGACCAATCTAAAGCTCCTGTCCGATGGGGGCGTGTTGATCGGGTTTGGAACCGACAGCGGCGTGCCGAACGCCAACACGTTCGGCCGCTGGGAGGGCTATTTCGAGCATGTCGAGCTCGAGCTGATGGTCGAGGCGGGGCTGACGCCCTTGCAGGCGATCACGGCTGCGACGGGCAGCTCGGCGCGCATTTCGCAGCTCGATCGACTCGGCACGATCGAGTCGGGCAAGGCGGCCGACCTCGTGGTGCTGAACGCGAACCCGCTCGAGAACATTCGCAACACACGAGAGATCGACTCCGTCTGGATCGAGGGACGCCAGCTCGGTACGGGCGCCGGGACGAACTGACGGGGCTGCTCGGGTCAGGTCAGGTCAGGAACCGCCACCGGCTCCGGCTTGGCCTCTGCCCCTTCTTCCACTGACTCGCCGTTCAACAGACGATTCATCCTGTTGACGTCCAGCGCGCCCTCCCATCGCGCAATGACGACAGTCGCGACGCCGTTGCCAATGAGGTTCGTGAGCGCCCGGGCCTCCGACATGAAGCGATCAATGCCGATCAGCAGGGCCAGCCCCGCAACCGGGACGATCGGAAACGCTGAGAGCGTCGCCGCAAGCGTCACGAAGGCTCCACCGGTCAACGCGGCGCTGCCTTTGGACGTGAGAATCGCAAGGCCCAGCAGGCCCAACTGTTGCGTGAATGACAGCGGCGTGTTCGTCGCCTGCGAGATGAAGATGGCCCCCATCGTCATGTAGATGGACGTGCCATCCAGGTTGAACGAGTAGCCCGTCGGGACGACCAGGCCGACGACCGGTTTCGAGCACCCCAGATGCTCGAGCTTCCCCATCAACCGGGGCAGCACGGCTTCTGACGATGATGTCCCGATCGTGATGATGATTTCCTCTCTGATGTACTTCAGGAACTTCCAGACACTGAATCCGGCGAGGCGGCACACGCCACCCAGCACCACGAAGACGAACATCGCGCACGTGAAGTACACGCCGGCCATCATCTGGCCGAGCTGCAGCAGGGTCCCGATTCCGAAGCGGCCGATCGTGAATGCGATCGCGCCGAACGCGCCAATCGGGGCGACGCGCATGATCATGTGGATCATCCGAAAGAGCCCGTGCGAGATCTGCTCGATGAGGGATACGAGCGGCCGGCCGCGCTCGCCAAGCTGGAGCAGTGCGACGCCGAACATCACCGAGAACAGCAGCACCTGGAGAATCGCACCACTGGCAAAAGCGCCAACGACGGTCGTCGGGATGATGTTCAGCAAGAAATCGACGGTACTCAGGCTCTCCGCGCTCGTCGCGTAGGCCGACACCGCGTTCGGATCAAGTGAGGCCGGATCGGCGTTGATCCCTTCGCCTGGTTTCAGGATGTTGACGACGACCAAGCCGATGACGAGGGCAAGGGTCGAAATTACTTCGAAGTAGATGAGAGCCTTGAGACCGATTCGGCCGACCGCTTTCAGGTCTCCGATCTTCGCGATACCGACGACGACGACGGAAAAAATGATCGGGGCGATCATCATTCTGACCAGCCTGATGAAGCCGTCCCCGAGCGGTCGCATCGCAGCGCCGGTCTCCGGCCAGACGTAGCCAAGCAGAACGCCAATCACAATCGCGACGATGACCTGGACGTACAGGACCGTATAGAGTGGCTTGCGGCGATCGGTGCCCGGCATTCCGTTCCCTCCGTTCCAAAACTCGCACCTGCGAGCCACGCATAGTACCGCAAACGAGTAGGATCATAGGAGCCGATCAGATGACCACCGCGACCGACAGCGTGGAGCCTCAGGGCGTGGCGTATGCGCCGACCGAACTCCGCCGTTTCGCCACGGCGCTCTTCCGCCAGGCCGGACTCGAACTCGAGAAGCCGGACGTTGTCGCGGAGCTCCTGCTCGAGTCCGATCTCCTCGGCCACACCACGCACGGTCTGGCGCTGGCTCCCCGGTATCTCAAGGAGATAGCGAGCGGATCCATGGCAGCGCAGGGCCAGCCCGAGGTCATCTCGGACAGGGGCGCCTGCGTGTGCTGGAACGGTCGACGCCTGCCCGGCGTGTGGCTCACAGCCAAGGCTGTCGACCTTGCGGTCGAGCGCGTCGAGACATACGGGACGGTCACCGTGGCCGTCGGCAACAGCCACCACATCGGATGTCTTGCCACCTATCTCCCGCGAGCGACGCAGAAGGGCTATCTGGCCATCGTTTCGTGCTCCGATCCGTCGCAGAGAACCGTCCCGCCGTTCGGCGGCAAAGACCCGGTGTTCACTCCCAATCCGATTGCGGTCGGTATTCCCACTGAAGGCGACCCCCTCCTCCTGGATACCAGCGCGTCGATCACCACCAACAACATGGGTGCGAGACTGGTCCGGGAAGGACGTCGATTCCCAGGCTTGTGGGCAATGGACGCCACCGGACAGCCGACCGACGATCCGGCAGTTCTGTCGGCCGGCGGTTCGATTCTGCCGGCCGGCGGCCTGGATCATGGACAGAAGGGCTATGCATGGGCCCTCCTGGTTGAAGCCCTCACACAGGGGCTGGCAGGTTTTGGACGGGCCGACGAGCCGAAGGGCTGGGGAGGGTGTGTGTTCGTTGAGGTCGCCGATCCGGCCGCTTTCGGTGGCCGTGAGGCGTTTACCCGTCAGACCGAGTGGCTCGTGCGGGCCTGCCGTCGTTCGACGCCCCGCGCTGGAATCGATCGCGTGCGTGTCCCCGGCGAGAACGCGTTCGCGCGGAAGCGAAACGCGCTGGCCCATGGCGTCGAGCTGTATCCGGGGGTGGTCGACGCGCTGCGCCCTTGGGCCGAGCAGTTTGGGGTCCCGATGCCCCAGGGTCTCAACGACGCGACGCCCGGAGGACCGTCGGCTGGCTCGGGCGCCTGAGCGCTGGCACGCCGGCACACGGTGAGCGCGCCAACAGAGGGACAGGATCCATGGCGTTTACATTCGATCAGGTGCATCTGGGCGTGCCGGACCCTGAGGCGGCGGCTGGATGGTATCGGCAGTACTTGGGCGCAACCCCTGGGGACCATACCGACCGGGTGATGTTCGGTGAGGCCCGATTCATCTTTCTCAAGAACGACACCCCCGCGCCGAGCCGTGGCGCCGCAATCGATCACGTCGGACTCTCGTTCGTCGATCTGGACGCGAGAATGAAGGCTCTGGACGGTTCCGGGACGCGGGTTACCACGCCGGTCAGCGAGATCACGGGCTTGTACAGGTCCGGCTTCATCGAGGATCCGTGGGGGGCGCGGATCGAAGTCGTCGAAGACCCCGAGACGGTCGGACTCCATCACGTGCATCTGCAGGTGCCCGATCCCGATCTCGCGCGAGGTTGGTACGTGGAGCGGTTCGGAGGTCAGCCGGCCAAGCTCAAGGGGCAGCTCGACGGCCTCAAGTACGGAAACGTGTGGCTGCTCGCTGACCGCGGTGGGTCCGTCCCGAGCCGCGGCCACACGATCGATCACATCGGCTGGCGGATGGCGGATCTGCTCGCGGCGGCCGCCACTCTGAAGACCAGGGGCGTCCGTTTCACCACCGAGCCGCACCCAGGCCCTCCCGCCGTGCACGCTCCCGCGCTGATGTCCTTCGCGGAAGATCCCTGGGGGGTCAAGATCGAGCTCCTGCAGCGCCGCGAGAGCCCGGCCTAGCACGCGAGCGAGGAGTCCCCTGCCCCACCGCGCCTCGGCTCAGTCGAGCGATACGTTCTGCCGCCAGTAGACCCAGCCACGTCCTTCGCCCGCCGCCTCACCATCGGGAAACGTCGGGGCCGGCCCCCCTTGCCCTGGTGGCTGAGCCGTCGGCGCGGGCGGTGGGGGCGGGTCGTCGAGATGGGCCACCTCACCGCCGAGCGCGATCGCGTACTGTTAGATTAACGCATTCATGCGCAGGGAGTAGGCTCGGTTCGCCAGGCCGTAGAGTGTACCGCCACGGATTTCTTGGACAGCCGGGTGAGTGTATTCACGCGGCCGTGGTGAGCGCAACCGCGCGACGGACGACGGCGGGTGCGCGGAAGCCGAGTCGCTCGATCAACCACTGCTGGTTATAGGTCTCCTTGAAGGTGCGCAGCGCCTGCTGCAAGTCCTCGACATCCGTAAAGTGGCGCACCCACAGCAGCTGTTCCTTGAGGGTGCGGAAGAACCGTTCGATGCAGCCGTTCCCCTCGGGCTGGCGGACGAAGGCCGGTGATGACACGATGCCGAGGAACCGGAGCTCGGCGTGAAAGTCGTTGCTCATGTACTGACTGCCGTGGTCGTGGCGCATCGTGAGCCCGCTCGCCACGCCGGCGGCCATCGTCCCGAAGTGATCTCGGACGCCCTGGCGCACCGGCTCCAACGCCTCGAAGCGCGTGCCGTACTTCGCCGCGTGTAGTCCCACACATTCGGCCGTGCAGTGATCGATCGCCCCGACGATCGTGACGTGGCCGTCCGCCAGCGTCACGGTGGCCGTCGCATCGGTGCCCCACATCACGTTGGGACTGGCGGTGACGATGGTGCCGTCGTGGGGACGGGCGGCGACCGGCGTGGGCAGCCGCGCGGGGCCGAGCAAGTCGGCAGCGCGCATCACGACCAACGTCCGACGTTTCGACGTGCGCAGCCCCTGCACCCGCAAGCGCGCCCAGATCTTGCGGTGCCCTTCGCCGTGGAACGGACTCGCGGCGATCACGGCCCGGACCGCGGCCGTCAGCGCCGCATCCGACTGGGGCGGCTTGGGTCCGCGCTTGGCCACCGGCGTCGGCCGGGCGCGCCGGGTCCGTTGCGCGTAGACCGTCGAGCGCGGCACCTGCCACACGCGCGTGACGCGGGCGATGCCGTACGGCCGGTGGGTGGAGGGCGAAGTCGCGTGACGCATCGCTTCGACCTCCACCAGCCCAAAGGGCGGCCGGCCTCCAGGTGTCGAATCTTCTCGGCCAGCAACGCCTTGTCGGTGGCGAGATCCGCCACGACGCGCTTGAGCCGCCGCGTGTCCGCGCCCTCGACGGCGACCTCGCGATGCTTGAGGCGGGCCTCACCGCCGGCCACGAAGTCGTCACGCCACTGCGAGAGCTTCGCCGCCGTCACGCCATGGCGACGACTGAGGCTCTCGAGTGATTCCCCCTTGAGGACCTCGATGACCACGGAGACTTTTCGTCGCGCGGACCACCGCCCCGTGCCGACGAGCGCCCACGAGGCTGAGGCCTCTGCGGTCGCCCTCCGGGCTCCCTCCGAGGCCTCAGCCTCGTGCTGTTTTCCCTTGGACATAACTCATTCTCCTTCTCGCAGAAGGCTGTCCAAAGAAATCGTGGGGCGCGGGAGACCGCGTAGCTGGCGCACCAGAGTGCACACCGATTTACGACCGGAGCGCGGCTGCGAAGCCGCCCTGCGTGCTTACTGGCGCACGCCTGTGTCGGCTCGCCCTCCGTCGTCGGCGCCGCGCTGGGAATCACGCATGACCGTGCCGTCGGCGAGGTCGACCTTGTTGAAGCGTCCAACAAGTGCGCCCGTCTTGGCCTGCCAGACGTACAGCGTAACGACGTCGCCAGGCTGGACCGTCGTTCTGGTCCAGCCGATGAGCTGAACCGACACCGTGCTGCCCATTTCCATCGTCCACTGCTGGACGTTGCCCTGGTCGTCTGTGTAGTCCGCCTTGATGAGCGGGTGGGGATTGATCCAGATGAATTCCGTTATCACGGCGTCCTTCAACACGACCGGCGCGCTCAGCTCGAACGCCGTCGCGCCGTGATGCGCGAACGACGGGCTGGCAATCGCGGCGAGTCCGGCCAACAAGCCCACCGTCATCAGAACTTTCGTTTTCACCGTGCACCTCCAGACATTAATTCCCCTGGCGCCTCTGGCCAAAATTCCCCTCGCCTTCGCGAATTGCCGCTTCGGGATCGCTGCCAGCCGGATCGGCCATCTCTTCTATGTACCGCTGCACCGACGACGGTATGCAGGTAAAGTCAAAAAATCTCTGGTTCGGAATCCACCGGAATTGGTCCACCCCGAGAGGGAACGGTCCGGTGTAGAGCGCTGGGTCATTCATGGTCATCGTCAGCGTCAAATCGTTCTTGCTGGACCGGTGAAAGCGTTCCGTCACCACCGCATCGACGCTATGGGGATATCCGGCCCTGGCGACCCAGGTGTCCGGGGACATCCCGGTTGTTTCCACCACGAAGGTGTAGTCGTCCTCCCAGTGACCCACCGAGTAGCCGTTGTACGTCGGATCGTGGGCGTCCGGGCCCCTGCCGCCCACATTGGTCGGAAGGGCTCGCCCGTCCGTCCACACCTCACGCCAGATATTCATGAACATGAGCAAGAGAAAGGTCCGGTCCTGCCCCGTCGCGAGCGTCATCCCACGAAGCTGCTCGGTCATGTTCCGAGGAAAACCCAACGGATCGCAGAACCGGGCATGAGGATCGTTCGTGCCGCCAGGACTGTATATTCTCATCGGCAAGATCAGGTCGTCCAACTGCTGGCCTAACGGTGTAAAAGGTGGCGGGGCCAGACCCCCGCCCCTCCCAACACCTGCGCCAGATGACCCTCCTGCCCACGTCCCGGTCAGATCGCGCACCGGCGCGGGCCCGCCGGGTCCAACGTTGGCCCTCACATCCTCCGGATAATATTTCCACAGCGAACGTGGCGCATCGCCTTGCGCGGCAGCCAGCGCCGAAAGCAACAGCACGCCCGCCACTACACCTGCGATTACACCCGTGCACGTTTTTCGCATCGTCTGCTCCCTGTCTGTTCCTTACACTCGACCCGCCAGCCGCCCTGCGTGCTTACCGGCGCAGCCCCGTGTCGGCTCGCCCTCCGTCGTCGGCGCCGCGCTGGGAATCACGCATGACCGTGCCGTCGGCGAGGTCGACCTTGTTGAAGCGTCCAACAAGTGCGCCCGTCTTGGCCTGCCAGACGTACAGCGTAACGACGTCGCCAGGCTGGACCGTCGTTCTGGTCCAGCCGATGAGCTGAACCGACACCGTGCTGCCCATTTCCATCGTCCACTGCTGGACGTTGCCCTGGTCGTCTGTGTAGTCCGCCTTGATGAGCGGGTGGGGATTGATCCAGATGAATTCCGTTATCACGGCGTCCTTCAACACGACCGGCGCGCTCAGCTCGAACGCCGTCGCGCCGTGATGCGCGAACGACGGGCTGGCAATCGCGGCGAGTCCGGCCAACAAGCCCACCGTCGTCAGAACTTTCGTTTTCACCGTGCACCTCCAGACATTAATTCCCCTGGCGATCGCGAATCGGGCTAACGTGCCGCATTGGGATCGCCGGCCGGATCGGCCATCTCGTCCAAGTACCGCCGCACCGACGACGGTACGCACATAAAATCAAAAAATGTCTGGCTCGGAATCCACCGGAAATACACTTCCCCCATAGCGACCGTTCTCGTGTAGAGCCTTGGGTCGTCCATGGTCGTCGTCACCGTCAGATCGTTCTCGCTGGGCCGGTGAAAGCGTTCCGTCACCACCGCATCGACGCTATGGGGATGGCCGGTCTCGGTGGCCCAGGTCTCCGAGGCCGTCCCGGTTGTCTCCACCACGAAGGTGTAATCGTCCTCCCAGTGACCCACCGAGTAGCCGTTGTACGTCGGATCATGGGCGTCCGGACCCCTGCCGCCCACATTGGTCGGAAGGGCTCGCCCATCCGTCCAAATCTCACGCCAGATATTCCCAAACTTGAGCAAGACAAAGGTCCGGTCCGACCCCGTCGCGATCGTCATCGAACGAATCTGGTCGTTCATGTTCCGAGGAAAACCAAACGGATCGCAGTATCGGACATGCGGATCGTTCGTCTCGGCGACGAGGACCCCACCAGCGCCGCCTTCCGCCAAGTTCCGGTCGTACAACTGCTTGCCTAACAGTGTCAGCGGTGGCGGACTCTCGGGACGGACGAGCCTCGGAACACCCGCGCCAGATGACTCTCCCGCCCATGTCCCGGTCAGATCGCGCACCGGCGCGGGCCCGCCGGGTCCAGCGTTGGCCCTCGCATCCGCCGGATAGTATTTCCACGGCGAACGTGGCGTATCGCTTTGCGCGGCAGCCAGCGCCGAAAGCAACAGCACGCCAGCTGCGCCTGCGATTACGCCCATGCACGTTTTTCGCATCGTCGACTCCCCTGTCTGTTCCTATGGGATCTCGATCCCAGACGGCCTGGCGAGCGACTCGCGATACGCGATCCCCTCTGACGGGATGCAGAACGTCTCTTCAAACTCCTGGCCCTGCACCCAGTAGAAGTTCGCCCGCATCCAGGTCCACGGCTCCGCGTAGAACTTCGGATCGTCGATCGTGACTGCCAGCTGCAGGTTGTACTGGTCGAGACGCGTGTACCGCTCCTGGATGCGCGCCGAGGAACTGCGCGGATGCCCGGCTTCATCCAGCCAAGGTCGTTCATCCAGACCTGTCGTATCGATGACCAGCGTATGGTCGCCTTCCCAGTGACCAACCGAATGGCCGTAGTATCTGGACTCGGGCGCACCCCTCACATCCACCGCTTCTGGAAGCGCTCGTCCGTCCATCCAGATCTCACGCCAGACGCGCTGCTGCTCGCCCGCGATGATCATGCGGCCCGGCGCGGATCCGAAGATCATGCGGCCGCGGCTGCTGACGGCATGGGCCAGCAGATTGCGAGGAAACCCGAGGGGATCGCAGGTGATGAACGGATCGTTCGAGGATCCCAGCTCAGGGTTCCTGCTGGCGGGCCCGTAGGGGCTCCGCAGCTCGAAGAGCGCCTCGCCGGCCGGCGTCATCGGCGGCAGCGGATCGAGCTCGCGGTCTTGCGGTCCGACCCACACGCCTGAGAGATCCCGCGTGGGAGCCGGTCCAGGAGGATTCGGCATCCTGGGCACGCCCTCGCGAATGAACCCTTCGGGCATTGTGCGCTGCGCGCGACCCGCCACAGTGGTCAGGCACGCCAGCACGACGACCGAGACGACGATGGAACGTGTTCTCATGTGGTGCTAGCCTCTAAAGCCACTAGTACCCCGGCGCAGTGGTTTTGATCGATTGCCTGGGCCCACGGTCAAGAGGGGGAGGCCTGAAAGTGAACCGGTCAAATTCACTGCGACGAGGTACTAGTTTCTAAAGCCATCGGGATCGTACCGAGTCTTTCCACCCTCATCTCCGCCAAGCTGCGTGTCATGCAGCTCGGTACCGTCGGCAAAGACGACCTTCTGCAGCCGGCCGGCAGGGTTGCCGTTCTTGGCGACGTACATCCGAACGGTGATGACGTCGCCGGGCATGATTGACGCCTTGGCCCAACCAATCAGCCGGAGCGCCTGGGGGGCCGCGGTCTCGACGACCATATGGACGACGTTGCCGTCCGCATCCGTTGCGTCGAAATAGATCAGCGAGTGCGGATTGGCCCACGCGAATGTCGTGACCGTGGCTTGCGTGAACTCCGTGATCTCGTCGGCATACGCCGCATTGCCATGATGCGCTGCCGCCGGCGCGCTCATCGTCGTCAGCAACCCAAAGCTCAACAGGCCTGTCACGAGCAGATAGCTTTTCATGTCATACCTCCGGTACGCAGTCACCAGTGAACCCCCGGAAGCGCGCGGTGATCGGAATAGATGACTGTCTTGCTTGCGCGCGCTAGAGTATACATGTGGCGCCGTGTCATGTTCAATTTGATGGGAGGACCTGATGAGTGTGGTGAGGGGATGGGGCTTGTGGTTGGCGGGAGTGGCGACAATCTGCCTGCTCGGCGCGACGGTGGCTCGTGGTCAGACCGGCTCTGCCGCTCCAGCCGAGCAGAGGCCGATCTTGTCGGAGCAGGCATTCGAGAACGTCCAGGTGCTGCGCGGAATTCCCGTCAAGGAGTTCATGGAGACGATGGGTTTTTTCTCGGCCGCATTGGCCCTGAACTGTTCGGATTGTCACGGTGGATCCGCAAGCACGTGGGCTGACTACGCCGTCGATACACCGCTCAAGCAGACAAGTCGCCGGATGGTCCTGATGGTGAACGCCATCAATCGCGCGAACTTCGGTGGGGCACCCGCCGTGACCTGCAACACCTGCCATCGTGGCAGCCCACGGCCGCAGGCGATCCCGAGCCTGGCGCGGCAGTACGCCGTGCCGGATGACGGGGATCCCGATGAGATCGAGCCGAATCCGTACGTGCCCGTGAGGATGACGGCCGAGGAGATTCTGGACCGGTACATCCAGGCGATCGGCGGAGCGGCGGCTGCGGCCAGGCTCACCAGCTATACGGCCACGGGAACGTCTGAAGGGTTTGATTCCGACTTCATTCAAGTTCCGATGGATATTTACGCCCAGGCGCCGGACAGGCGCACCACCGTCGTTCACATGGGCGCGGCGGGGGACACCGTCACCGCCTATGATGGCCAGGAGGCGTGGGCTGCGGGTCCGTCCGACTTGACGCCCGTGACGCTGATTTCGCTAGTAGGGGACAGCCTGGACGGAGTCCGTTTGGACGCCCAGCTGGCGTTCCCCGGCCAAATCAAGGAGATCCTGACGGACTGGCGAACCGGCTTCCCGCCGCTCAGCATCGACGGCCGCCCGGTGGATGTTATCGACGGAAGGACACCGGAGGGGTTCCGCGTCAAACTATATTTTGACAACGAGACGGGTTTCCTGGTGCGATCCGTGCGCTACTCCACGACGGCCGTGGGCACGGTGCCGATTACTCTTGTGTATTCCAATTACGGCGACGTCCCTGGCCTGGGCGTGCAGATTCCATATACGTGGGAGGTGACGTGGACCAACGGGCGGTCCACGTTCAATGTCACTTCACTGCAGCCGAACGTCGCGATTGACGCAGCCAGGTTCGGCAGGCCCACGCCGCCAAGTCAGGCGGCGAACTGAGCGCATGCGGACTGCTCCGCCAGCGCGGTTCTGAAAAAAATCACCAGGCGATTAAGGCCGTCTCCCGCCAGCCTGCGCCAGCACGACGATTACTTATATCCCTACTTGGTGGGGCGCTCTGGGCCCCCCGATAGTGTCCGCACCTTGAAGATCGAGCCTGCGCCCACCATGTAGAGGGTCTTTCGATCCGGCCCGCCAAAGGCGACGTTTTGCGGGTGGCGGATTCGGTTGTTTTCGGCGCCCCACTGGACGGGTATGACGCCCAGCAGTTCCCCGCTCGGACTGAAGACTTCCACGCCGGAGTTGGTCGCCGCATACACGCGGCCCTCGCTATCAACCGCCATGCCGTCTGCACCGTTGTCCTCATCCCAGGCCGGGTCATCGTCTCCTGGAATTCGGACGCTCACATACCGGGCGAAGTTGCGGCGGTTGGATATCGTCCCGTCCGGCGCCACATCGTATGACAGCATATACACGCCGTCCTTGTTGTGGACGTAGAGCGTTCGTTCATCGGGACTCAAGACGACGCCGTTCGGTCTCGGGACTTCATCAATGATCTTGGTGACGCTTCCACCCGGAGGCAGATAATAAACCCCCTGAGTATCCGTGAAATAAACGCCTCCGCGCTCGTCAAGCGCCATGTCATTCAGCGAATTGAACGGTTCGCCCAGGTAGCTGTCGGCGAGCGTCGTCACCTGGTCGGAGGGATACAGCACGCCAACCTTTTCATTTCCTCGTGCGCGCTGCACCGAGATGAGACGCCCGTCTTGGTCCCATCCCATCGCGTTGGTCTGGTTCGAATTCTCGACGAACGTCGAGACGTTGTCGGACAAGTCAGCTTTGAGGATGCTGCTCGAGCTGCTCACCAGCATGCTTCCGTCCGGCATGGCGACAGGGCCTTCGGTCCGCCCGAGTCCGGTCTCGACGAGTTCGATTCTCGTTCCGGCAGCGACGACGCCAGGGATGGCCGTGGCGGTGAAACTGGCGGGCGGCGGAGCCCCTCCGCCGCGTTGCGCGAGCGCGGGGGTACTGATCAGCACGCCCACTACTACGAGGCACGTCCGCCTCATAGAGGCGCCATTGTGGAATGACATGTTGCCTTCTCCTAGATTCGGCGACTCGGCGTAATCAGCCTAGCGCCTTTGCTGATGGGGGTTGAGGATACTGCATGAACGAACCGGATTCTACCGTGTTACCTAGCCTCCAGAGCCAGAGCCCACAGGTTCGAGTCCTCTTCCAGAGGGCAGCATGAGACGGGGCCTCCGTCACTGCTGCGGCAAGCGCTCCAGCTTTCCGTAGTACACGCTGGCGCGAAGGATGTGGCCATCCATCGCTTGCAAGACGGCGTCGCGAGTGGCATCCGCGGGAAGGTCCAGCATTTCGTCGAGCGCGTAGAGCTTGTACTGGTAATGAATCGGTCCGGCGCCCGGCGGTGCGCACGGCGGGTCATACCCCAGGATCCCGTCGTCGCTTTCCACATGGCGACTGCCGTCCGGCTGTTCCACGCCGCGCGGCTGCCCTTCCGCGAGTTGCGTCGTGCTGGCCGGGATGTTCCAGAGACCCCAGAAAAACGCGACGGTGTGACTCCCGCGGCGGTGGTTCTCAGGACCGGTGAGCAGGAGCACGAAACTTCCGGTGTCCTCGGGCGCGTATGCCCATTGCAGCGGCGGCGACACCGCCATGTCTATGCCCCCTTCGGCGTAACAGGTGAACTGTGAGGGAATCGAGCCCGCGTCACTGAAGCTGGGGATTGTCAACCGGAGCCGGGGCTGCTGAACCCTTCCTCCTCCTCTTCCTGCCGTCTGCTCCTGCGACTGCTCTGGGGCGGCGGCAACCGCGCCGGCAAACGCGAGAAGAAAGACGAGCCATCGTACGTTCATGCGTACATCCCCCTCTTGATTGTGCAGTTACTGCGTGCCTCCCGTCGCGTGAATGTAGCACAGGCCACGGACATCGTACACGCCGTCAGGCGAACGGGCTAAGGCTTAACAATCGATGGCGTAAAGAAGGGTTACGAGCTACGAGCCCATCCTCCAGGCCAATTGGGCTTCGTAGCATTCCAGAAGGATCTGGTTGTAGCGCGAGACCGCCTCCGTGCTGACGAAGGAATGAGCCTCGCCTGCGAGTCTGTTCCCCACCGCGGCGCCGCGCGAGTGATCGGGATTCGCCATTCTCCAATACCGCATCTTCTCGGTCATGTTGGCATGACTCAACGAGGGGGACAGCATCACATCGACGCCAGCCTGCGTTCCAAGATCGATGAAGCGCGTCAGTGACTCGATGTGCGTTCTCATCATCGTCTGACCATCCGGGTAGTACGTCACGGTATTGCGCCCGATGCTCGGATCGGTCCCACCCCAAATGCTGGCGACGTGCCGCTCGTCGTCCGACGCCACGCTCCTCTCGTTGGTGAGCCCATCGATGATCATCGACACCGTCCCCGGCGTGTGACCTGGCGTGATGTACAGCGTCACGGTCACGTCGCCGAGCGTGATCTGCTGGCCGTCGGTGACGACCATGTCCCTCCGGGGCTTGAACTCCGCCGGTGAGTTGTCCTGGGCCACGACATCCCAGTCGGCGGCGGACATGGCCACACGCGCGTCGGGATACGTATCCTGAAGGGCCTTGGCTCCCCAGTACCGATCATCATGGGCATGCGTCACGACGATGTACTTGATGTCGTTCGGATCGAGACCGAAATTCAGCAACCCGAGCGCCAGCTCCTCACTGGCGTAGTGGAAGCTGGCGTCAATGATGATGATGCCTTCCGACGAGCTGATGGCCCATACTCCTGCCGTCTGGGTCCCGATGAAGGTGAGATTGTCGAAGATGTCTACCGGGTACGTGTACCACTCCTCGAAGGGCAGGACGGCCGAGCGATCATTCATCCGCATCGTGTCCGGCAGGCTCGGTTCCCTGCATACCTGATCGAACAGTGCATTGAAAGCGAGATATGGCGCGTTTGGATTGGCGACGGGCGGATCGATGGCGGCCCGAGCGGCCTCTACATGCATCTGAACCGCGGCGGACTGCGCGTTCACGCCCGTGATCAGCGAGCCTGCCACAAGTACTACACCACAGAATTTCACCAGGTAGCGCGTCATCAGCGTCTCTCCCTTTATTGCCGCATTACCGCGCGTCTGGGTACTTGTTTCCGGGATACGCGAAAATCTGTTCGCGCCTCGCGGATTCGGCATCGCAGTTTCGCCACCCTTGGCTAGGGCCGTCGTTCCCCACCCTCGTGAACACGAACGCCCAGGTAAACGGTCTCGTCAAGAAGGTCGGGTCTTCCAGAGTGATGATCAACCTCAGATGGTTCTCGTCGATCAGGTGATAGCGCTGCGTGATCTTTTTCCGCACAGAAGACGCCATGAGGAGGTGGTCGTCCATGCCGTCGGGATCGAACGTGAAATGGTCAACTTCGATCACCAAGTCGTCGCCGTCGAAGTGCCCGCGCGAGATACCGTGCTGAAACAGTTCTCCCGGCAACGGCTGAGGACCGGTTCCGTTCATCCAGACGGTGCGCGTCATGTACCACGGATTGCTGGGATGCTCCATGACGAGCCGACCCGGGTAGGCGGAGACCCAGAAAGGCTCCCCTAACAGGGCCGGAAATCCAATCTGAGCACAGTCGGCCTGGGTAGTGGACTGGAGCTGATCCCCGTAAAGCAGCCACGCTTCCCCTCGTGAGTTCAGGGGAAGTCGACCCGCTGGCATCGAACAGTTCAGCCGATGCTCGCCAACATCTCCCAACTGCCCACCGCAGTTACCCCTATCCTGATCGTCAGGACTTCCGACGTTCGGATCCCACTCTCCCAGGAACGGAAAGATCTTCTCGTACTCCTCGTCGGTCTGAGCCGCCAGGCCCGCGGCCACGCTCACCATTGCGAGCGCCAGCACGGTGGCAAGCATCGCGCGTCTAGTACCTTTCATCATCTCTCCCCTTGTCGGATCACTGGGGTCGCGCCCTAATAGGCTGGAGGACTATCGTCACAACCGCCGAAACAGACGACGTTGCCATCTTCGAACGTCAGCGTGCCTGCAGTCATGGCCGTTCCGCCTTCTCGGCGGGTCGGGTTGCCTTCGATCTTGAGCTTCTTGCCGATGAACGTTTCAGGTTGCAATCCCTGTCGTCTGAGGTTCGTCGAGCTGGTCCTCGCCAGAATGCGCCAGGGGACGACGTTGCCGGCGGCGTCCGTGACGTCGACCAGCATTTCAGAATGCGGACTGACCAACCGGAAGGACGTCACCACGCCCTCGATCGAAATCGTGCGGGTGTCATCATAGAAGACATTGAACGCGTGGTGAGCCGTGGCCGGAACGACCAGAACGACCGACATGACAGCGAATACCGCCAAAAAACGCAGCTTCATGACCTTACCCTCCTTTTCGGGTTTGAGCTTCGCGCGATTTCGCCCGTCCCTTGAAACCCTGCGACAGCACCTGCACCTTGAACACGGCATAGTACACCCACAAAGGCCGGGTCGCAAGTTGCGATCTGGAGCGGTAGTAGTCTAGTTCCGACTGCTTTACCCACGCTCGAATCTGTTGTAGCGTACTTGCGCGCCTGCAAGTCAACTGGCACCAGAGAGGTTCTTCCACCATGACAATGCGCTCCCTTCTCGTGGTTCTGTTTCTGCTTCCGCTCCCTCAGCAGGCGGCCGCCCAGGCGCCTGCCGGTGATCCTGAGACGGGGAAGGTTCTTTGGGAGGAGACCGAGCACATCGAGTGCCGGGATTGTCACGGCGCCGACGGTGAAGGCGGCTTCGGGCCAGACTTGGCAGGTCGCAACCTGACCCGCGCGCAGTTCATACACGCCGTTCGGAAACCGTGGGGAATCATGCCCGCCTACGCCGAGTCGCAGCTCAGCGACCGGGAATTGAATGATATAGCCTCGTACTTCGCCACCCTGCCGACCGTCGACGAGCCGGGACCCTGGAGACGTGTGGTGACCCCAGAGACCCCGCGAGGGGAGGCGGTCGCGACGACCGCCGGGTGCGCACAATGCCACGCTCCCTTGTTCAATAACGGACGCGGCGTGATGGGCGCAATCAATGCGGATTTCGAGTGGTTCAAGGCGATTGTCTACACGCATACGGTCACCTTTCCGCCGACCCGGGCTCGCCTTGGCGAGCCACCGTTCGAGCGCCTGGGAATGGGCAGTTTCTCCCCCGCTCGCGTAACGGAAGCGATGTTGCAGGACGTTTGGGATTATATTGTCGACCTCGGATTTCGCGCCCGGATGCAGGGGCAGCTCAGCGCTGGAGTACCGTCGACCGATGGCGTGGTTTACACGTTGGATGTGGTAAACACGGGTGTCGAGGACGTAGGACTGGCGGCCGAGGATTTGACCGTGACGCTCGTCGTGCCGGCCGGGGCGACGGTGGTTACGGCGACCGGCGCAGGGTATCAAGGCGTCCGCCGCGAGGAGCAGCCGGCAGCGGGTCGTGGTGGCGGTGGCCGCGGTGGTGGCCGCGGCGGTGCAGCTGCGGCCGACGCCGACGTGGCCGTCTGGGGGGTCCCGCGCATCGCGGCCGGAGATCGTCAGACGTACACACTGACCCTGTCACAGGCTGCAACTGCCACGAACAACCTGCGAGGCACCATTCGCTGGACGAGGCCGACGGTACAGACCGGTCCGAGCGATGCAGTGAATATTGCCCCCGCACCGCTCGGAGTACAGTCTCAATAACAGGGCCGGCCCGTAGCTGCCGAGTTTGTCCGTGATCAAGCGCGGCGGTCCGCGGCCTTGACCTTTCTACAACTTCCGGAAGAACCGAGCCTGCTGATCGCGTCGCGCCGGGGAGGCGCCGCCCGAATTCGAACCGCGGGAAGCGCCTAAAGCGCTTTTCATGACCGTGTGGCGGCCGCGTACCCGCAGTGCCGAACATAGTTGCGGCATTCGTCAGGGCTGAAGTGCGCCAAGCACTCGCCGAGGAACGGCCAGAGCGTCTCGGTGCTGCGACAGCGAGCGGTGCGAACGAGGGCCTTGAGCTTCGCGAAGCAGAGCTCGATGGGATTGAGGTCCGGGCTGTAGGGTGGCAAGTACCAGAGGGTGGCCCCGGCGGCCTGGATGGCGCGTTGGATGCCGGCGACCTTGTGGGCCCCGAGATTGTCGGCAATGACGATGTCGCCGGGCTGCAGGGTCGGCACCAGGATCTGTTCGATGTAGGCGCGGAAGCTCTCGCCATCGATCGCGCCGTCGAAGACCCCCGGTGCGGTCAGCCCCGTGACCCGCAACGCGGCGAGAAACGTGCTGGTCTGCCAGCGCCCGCAGGGGGCGTGGTCGTGGACGCGCGCGCCGCGCGGTGCCCGGCCGTACCGCCGAAGCAGATTGGTGGTGATGCCGGTGTCGTCCAGAAACACGAGGTGGGCGACATCCCAGGTCGGCGCCGCCGCGTGCCACGCGACCCGCGCGGCCGCGACGTCAGGCCGATCGTGTTCGGACGGGCGGACCGTGTTTTTTAACGGTCAGGCCGAGGGCCCGCACGGCGCGCCAGACCGTCGGCACACTCGCGGGCGTGGCGAGGGCGTCCTTCAGCTCAGCCAGCGTGCGATCCGGGTGCGCCGCAATCAGCGCGGCCAAGGTGTGTAGGTGCGGCTCAAGCATGCAGCGCCGTCCATGTCGCTGGACGCGAGGCGCCACCTCGCCCGTGTTGCGCCGCCGCTGTTTCAGTAGCCGCACCCACGACCCGCTCACGCGGTACTTCGCCGCCACCTCGGCCGCCGTCATCCCGGCATCGCTGTCGAGGAGCGCCCGCTCTCGCAGATCCATCGAATAGGCACGCATCGGGCCTCCTGCATCGGTGCGCGCAGAAGTACCACGACCGCCCCAGGTAGTACAAGGCCTATTTGAAAAGCGCTTTAGGACACTCCGAAATTGTCCACCTGGACTTCCAGACGATGGTTGATGCGGAAGCCGTAGATGCCGTCCGTCACGGCCGTGAGCCCCGTTCTCGGCGTCGTGAACACGGTCGTACCGTTGACGCTGTACACTATCGTGTCGGCCGTGAGGCGCACCTCGAGAGTGTTCGTCGACTGGCCATTCGCATTGGGCTGCCGAATGGCGGGGCTGGCCCTCCTGGGCGTCACCTCTTCGGTGGTGTCGCCGCTTCGGCGTATGAGGAGCCATGTGCCATCCTGCGCCACCATGAAATAGAGGTAGGCCTGCTGCGCACCTCCGAGATCGCTCCCCCCGAATACGAGACCGTAGTAGCTGGTGTGATCGGCCGGCTTCAGCAGGGTGAACTGACCACTGAGCGAGTACGTGCCGGTGGCGGTATTTTCGGGGTTCCAGTAGGTGCCCGCCTGGGGGTTGACCGCGTGGAAGCCCGAACCCATGGCCATGAACTTGATGTCACCCGCGGCGTCGGGATCCGACGCGCTGGTGCTCCTGTCGACGCGTACCTGCCAGCCTGCCGTGCCTTGCGCGACGAGCGGCGCGACAACGAGCAGAGCGGTCAGGGCAACCGGAGCGAAACGGTTCATCAACATGACTCTCCCTTGTTTCAAGCTAATTGCCGGATTCGATCTCAACCAGCTTTCGCAGCTGCTCAACGTTCTCGTTGTTGATGCAGTAGTTCTCGTTCAGGTCTTCCGCGCCGAGCGAGAACGTGCGCCAGTTCGATGTCCACGGCCCGGTCAGCACCTCCGGATCCTCGACTGTAAACTGCCATTCGAGGTAGTTCATGGACGGGCGCCTGAGCCGCTCGATCACGTGGGCTTGGTCGCTATGGAACCAGCCGTTGCTCTGGATCCAGGTTCTCTCATGAAGGGAGATGGTATCGATGACGAGCGTGTCACCATCCCAGTCCGCGGTTTGATCGCCGTTGTACAGCGGCTCGAGATCCAGCTCGCCCTTATGAGCCCGTCCGTCGGTGTGCACCACACGCCAGTTCATGTCGCTCTCGATCAGGTGCACGAACATCCCCGGCTTCGAGATGATCTGGTGCGGGTACGGGTTCTGATTGAACATGCCGGGCGTGCCCACCGGCAGGCATAGGACACTCGGCCTGTTCACCTCAATGTCCAACCTGCTCATGCTGTCGATCCGCGCTCTCGCCCACGCCTGGAACGGAATCGGGTCCTGAGGGCCCCGCGGCGCGTTGGGCACCACGCTCCACGCATTTGCCTTGCCGGTCGATCCCGAAAACCAGACGCCTGAGAAGTCGATGTGGCCATCAGCCAGCCGAGGCGGGTCGCCACCCGGCGGGAGCGCCACCGGCCTGACGTTGCCGATCGCCTCGACGTAGGTCTTCTCCTGGGCAACCGTGGCCACTGACAGCAGACAGGTCGCGGTGAGTATCACGCCAATGTGCGCCTTCATCGTTATCTCCAGATCTTGGTGCCGAAGACGCCTTCGACGTCCTGCCCAAGCCGCTGCACCGAGCCGTCGGGCAGCCTGATGAACGACGCCGCAAACCGGCCATCCTCACCGTTTCTGGAAGCGCACCCCCTGACGGTGACCTCCTTGCCAACGGTACCGTTCATCTTGCCGTAGGTGGCGCCGCCCCGTCGCAAATTGGACAACGACGAGAGCTGGAACGTTGCCTCCTGCACTTCCCCGCCGGCGTTCGTCACGTCGACGTAGATGTAGGCGTGCGGGTTCTGATAGTCCACCCTGGACAAGACCCCGGTCGTGTCCGAGCAGTTCGTCGCATCGAACTCCGCGGCAAAGGCATGATGGGCCGACGCTGGCGCCGCCGCACACAGCAGCAGGAGCAGCGAGGCTACGATGCCGAATATCACTTTCATGGCCGAACTACCTCCAGGCCCCTGACGCCGGAGCCCTCTCTCGTTTCCAGTTATTGGTTCTGACTGTCTTGGACCTCGAGCAGTTTCCGGAACTGTTCGACGTTCTCGTTGTTGGTGCAGAAGTTCTCGGTCGGGTCCTCTCCGGCGAGTGAGTGTGTTCGCCAAGCCGATGTCCACGGCTTGGTCAGCACCTTCGGGTCCTCGATCGTGAACTGGTATTCGAGATAATTCATGGACGGTCGTCTGAGGCGCTCGATCACGTGCAACTCGTCGCTGTGAAACCATCCATCGCGGATAAAGGTGCGTTCGTCGATGGAGATGGAGTCGATGACGAGCGTGTCCCCCTCCCAATGCCCCACCTCGTCCCCGTTGAACAGCGGCTCCAGCTCCTCTACCCTCTTGTGAGGCCGTCCGTCAGTGTGGACGATACGCCATCTGTTGTTGTTCTCGATGAGGTGGACGAAGAGCCCCGGCTTCATGACGATCATGGCCAGGTACGCGTTCTCAGTGAACATACCGGGGGTGCCAGGCGGAGCGCATCTGACGTTCGCATTACCGTCCAGCTCGATCTCCACCCTGGTCATGCTGTCGAACTTCGCCTGAGCCCACGGCTGGAATGGAATCGGGTCCTCCTCGACACGCTCGGAAGGAACCACGCTCCACGCGTTCGCCTTCCCGGTCGGGCCCGTGAACCAGGCGCCCGAGAGGTCCACATGGCCGTCGGCCATCCGGGGCGGCGGACCACCCGGTGGCAGCGGCACCGGCCTGACGTTGCCGATCGCTTCGACGTAGGTCTTCTCCTGGGCAACAGCCACCACCGACAGCAAGCATGTCGCCGCGAGCGTCACGCCAATGCGCGCTTTCACCATCACCTCCATATCTGGCACGTCGCCTCTTGGCGATAGAGTTCTTATCATCCGCTTGATAATACTGTCAACATGCCCCTTCGTATATATTCTGAGTCGCGGACTCGTCTTAGAAGTCGTCGGGTGGCTGACTTCGTTTACGATCTCTTCTGCACGGCCTCAGGCTGACGAGAGGGAGGGAACCATGTCTTCGAACGCACGCGTGGCACGCCGGGAGTTCGTTCGCGCAGTACTCGGCACGCTTGCGGGCGCGCCTTTCGCTGCCCGTGCGCTCGCGCAAGATGTCGCCCCGCTCACAGAGCGGATTGAATTCGGACGCCTCGTCGCGGCCAATCGCATCCTTGCGCACGAGGACGTCGTCGACGCCTTCGGGCATGTCAGCGTGCGTGATCCCGAGAACGCGAGCCGCTACGTCATGGCCCGGTCGCGCAGCCCGGAGCTCGTCGAGTACGCCGATCTTATTCGATTCGAGCAGGATGGCCGCTCGCTGGATCCCGAAACTCGCAGACCGTATGGCGAACGCATGATTCATGGCGCGATTTACGAGACGCGCAGCGACGTCAACGCCGTCGTGCACAATCATGCCTACCCGCTTCTCCCGTTTGGCATCACGGGTCGCGCACTCGAACCCATGGTGCATGCGGCGTCTGTCATCGGATCCGAAGTGCCGGTGTGGGATATCGCCGCCCGGTTCAACGAGACGGACATGCTGGTGCGTTCGATGGAGCAGGGGCGCGATCTTGCCGCCACGCTCGGTCCTAACACGTGTGTGCTCATGCGCGGGCATGGCGCCGTGATCGCCGCGGCTTCGATCAAACAGGCCGTCATGACCGCCATCTATCTCAAGGTCAATGCGGAAGTACAGTTGCAGGCGATGGCTATCGGGACGCCACGAGGCTTGTCGGATGGTGAGATCAATCTCTCACGCGAGGCGCAGTTTTCGCCACTCGCCCTCGACCGCGCGTGGGAGTATTTCAGCGTGCGCGCCGGCGTCGATGTGATCTAACAGCCGGCCCACCGCGCCATCGCGAGGACCACGGCTTGCCTGCTCCGCCCGTTCAGTCTGACGCCTACTCGCTCCCGAGATAGGGGAGGAATCGGCCGAGGAAGATCACGCAAACCCAGAGAACGATCGAACCGGCGGCAATAATCTTGGCCGTGACGGGCGCGTCGGCTTCCGGCTTCAACGTACCAACCTCTTCGAACATCGTCGGGTAGAGCAGGGTCAGCCCTGCGATCAGGGTCAGACCCATCTTCCAGGCGAACGCCGAGTTCTGCGTGTACTGGTCGGGAACCGCCACAACGAAAAGCATACCGGTGACGATATTGATGCCGAGCCCTACCATCGCCCACGGCAGCAGCCGATGCACATCAGCGAACGCCACGCCCTTGACGACTCCCAGCATGCGCAAATTCACAAGAAATGCAACGCCGAACAACAAACAGAGCCCAACAAAATGGAAGACCTCGAAGATTGGCCACGCCCAGGGATTGTCAAGAATCACCGACGCGGCCATGGCGGCGGCCCTGGGCCAGGCTGGCACCGACGCGGCAGCGCCTTCTGCCAGTATTTCGGGATGCCCGATCTCGCCACCGATGGTCGCAGCTCTTGCCACGAGCCCCAATGTCCCGATCGAAAGCACCAGGAGCGCCGTTACGTGCCATCGTCGAAACCGCCACAGTGCGATCCAGGCGACGAGGCCCGTGATCTCCATCGGGACGAGCGCCAGCATCGCCGCGTCCTGGTGCGCGGCGATCACGTCCTGTGACACATCGGGTCGATCCCGAAGCACGAAGTCCGCCGCGTTGCCGCTTACATATACGGGGATTGCCAGGAGTGCGATGCCGAAGAACAGGGCAAAACTGGCGCGCTTCAGATCCTCGCTATTTCCGAGCAGCGCTACGACGAACAGGCCAATCCCGATGCCAAACCCGATGGTGGGGACATGATTCAGCAGGAGATGCAGATGCGTAGGTGTCACGCCACGAACTCGTAGACGTATGCCATGAGGCGCCCGGCAGCCAGGGCGGCAAACCAGCAGCCGAGCGATGCCGCCGCCAGGAGCTTGCCGTTCCCGTGCTCCCGGAAGACCGTGCGCCGGATGCGCACGAGCGTCACGACGGCAAGCGCGACGAACGCCAGCTTCACGTAGTAGGCTGGATTCGACGCATGCCTCGTTGCGTCGGCAATGAACAGCAGGCTCCCGGTCGCGGCGTTCAGCGCGAGGCCCGCCCACATCAACAAGAAGGTCTTTTCCAGAGACGGAAGAGGAATATTGGACCCGACGCCGAGGAGCCGGAGGTCAATCGCGGAATTCAGCCCGACAAGCACACTCAGCCCGAGCGTGTGGAGAAAAAGAATGAGGGGATACCCGTAGAGTACCCCCGACTCGCGTATCCAGGTGGCCAGCCCACTCTGCTCGAGGGGCGCCAGCACCGATCCCATATTCTCGAGGACTAGGAGCCCGTTCTCCAGGCTAGTTGGGCTTCATAGCACTCGAGAAGAACCGTGTTGAAACGCTCGGCGGCCTCCGTGCTGACGAACGGATGAGGCTCGCCTTGAAGCCTGGCCGTCTCGCCAAGGATGCCCTCAGGGTCGCCGCCGCCGGACATATCAGGATTCATGAGTCTCCAGTTGCGGATCTTTCCGGCAGTGTTGGCGTGCCGCAGCGTCGTTGGCAGCACCACGTCGACGCCGGCCTTCGTCGCCAGATCCATGAAGCGCTGCATTGACTCAACGTGGGCGGTCATCATCGCCTCGCCGTCGGGATAATACCGAACCCCCCGCCGTCCGATGCTGGCATCGACGCCACCCCAGATGGCCGCCACGTGCCGTCCGTCGTCGGACGCCACGCTCTTCTGGTTCGTCAGCGGCCCGATGATCATCGACAACGTGCCCGGCGTGTGGCCCGGGGTCACGTACAGCGTGACGGTCACGTCGCCAAGCGTGATTTGCTGGCCGTCGGTGACAACCATATCCCGCCTGGGCTTCAACTCCGCGGGCGAGTTGTCCTCGGCCACGACGTCCCAGTCCGCTGCGGACATGGCCACGCGCGCGTCGGGATAGGTGTCCTGCAGCGCCTTCGCCCCCCAGTACCGGTCGTCATGGGCGTGCGTCACGATGATGTATTTGATCGTGTTGGGATCGAGACCGAAATGCAATAGCTCGAGCACCAGGTCCTTGCTCGAGTAGTGGAAGTTCGCATCGATCACGATGATCCCGTCAGACGTATTGATCGCCCACACTCCAGCCGTCTGCGTGCCGATGAAGTAAAGGTTGTCGAAGATATGCTGCGGCCAGGCGAACCACTCCTCGCGCGGCACGACGTCGGCCGAACGCGCCTGCGTCCGCATGACATCCGGGAGGGTCGGCTCGGAGCACGCCTGATCGAACAGGCTCTGGAAGATGTGAAATGGCGCCAGCGGGTTCGCCGTCTGCGGCGCGATGGCGGCCCGGGCCGCCTCCACATGGGCGTTGGCCGCGGCAGCCTGTGCGTGTGCCTCTACGGCCATCGAGCCCGTCAGCAGCACAACACCGCCCAACGATGTCAGACAGCGTGTCGTTGCCTTCCCCTCATCGCTACTGCCCGTCCCTGTACTTGGTGCCCGGATACGCGTATTCCAGCTCACGCCTCGCCAGGTCGGGATCGCACTGGCGAAACCCGCCGCCGCCGCCGCCCGCGGTTGACCTGGCGAACAGCTTCGAGTACGTGAGCGGCTTCGTCAGAAACGTCGGGTCGTCCAGCGTAACGATCAACCTCAAGGTGTTGTCGTCAATGAACTGATAGCTCTCCGTGACCTTCTTCCGCACCGACGACGCCATGTGGAGGTGGTCGTCCATGCCATCGGGATCGAATGTGAAGTTGGTGGATTCGATCACGAGGTCGTTTCCCTCAAAGTGCCCGACCGAGTATCCCTGTTGAAACAGCTCTCCAGTGTCCGGCGTGGGACCGGTGCCGTTCATCCAGATCGTGCGCTCATGACCCTGTGCAACCGCGATGTTCAGCCGGCCCCGAGCCCCGGAGAGGGTAAAGTCATCACCCAGCATGGCGGGAAGTGAAAGCCGGGCGCACTCCGCTGTCGTCGGCGACTGGAAAAGATCCACGTAGTCCATCCAGGCCTCCCCTCGCGCGTTCAGGGAAAGCTGATCCGCCGGAAGCGAACAGTTCAGGAGCTTTTCGCCGTAGTCGCCGGTACGGCCACCGCAGTTGCCTCTGTCCTGACCGGCAGGATTCTGGATCTGACTGTCCCAGCTCCCGAGGAAGGGATATGCGTTTTCGAACTCCTCGTCGCTCTGGGCCGCGACCTCCACCGTGCCGACCACCAGCACGACCGCGAATAGCACGCCGGCCCCCGCCACCCGTCTCAGAGCTGTCATCATCGTCGTCGTCGCGCGAGGTTGTAACCCGACGTCGTTACTCGATAGGAGGGCCGCCAGGGCAACCGCCAAGACACACAACCCTGCCGTCTTGGAACGTGACCACTCCCGCGGCCATGGCTGTCCCGCCTTCCCTGCGGGTGGGGTTGCCCTCGATCTTGACCGTCTTCCCGATGAACTCTTCAGGCCTCCATCCCTCGCGCTTGGCATTGACCGCTCCGGTCCTTGCCGTGATGCGCCACGTGGCGACCTCGCCGGAGGCGTCCGGAACCTCGACCATCATTTCAGAATGCGGGCTCCTCAGGCTGAACGACTGCACGACGCCCTCGATCTGAACGGTCTTCGACATGTCAAAGAACGTGTTGAACGAATGGTGAGCCATGGCTGGAACGGCCAGGGCGACGCAGATAACAGCTAATATCGCCGATAGACGAAGCTTCATGGCGTCTTGCTCCTTTTCGATTCTTAACCCACTCGACGCCTCTGGGCGGCGAGTTTCAGGCGGACCGTGGCCAGCGAACCGCCTGAAACTATACAACGATCTGACGCACTTCCGACAGGCCCAGTCTCTTCCAATGAGACATGAGCCTGAAGGGGGGATTGTTTCCAACGACACATGAGCCTGAAGGGGAGCTGGGTCGTGGATCATCGGAGGATGATCGTGACGCTCCACACCGACCGGCTACGGACCTTGCAGCACGTTCGGGAGTTCCTTGAGGGCAACCAGGAGGTCGACCTGGTCGTGGCGACTCGAGCTGCGGCCTATGGGTTCATCGAGCAGACCCTGGGCCGGTTCGACTATGTCCACCAAGGGAAGGCTGAGAAGGGTCTGCTCCGATGTTTTCTGGCCAAGGTGACCGGGCTGTCGCGCGCCCAACTCACCCGGTTGTTGGCCCAGCATCGGGTCACCGGGAGCATCGCCGAGAGCCTGTCAGTAATTTTGTGTTTGTGAGCCATGCTGACTCCCGAAAGGGGAAGGAGCGAGTATGGCGAAGGAGAAGCAAGAGACCAGGTTTAGCGCCGAGCTGCTGGATGAACTACTGGAGGGGCAAGACGCCGCGACGGTGTTGCGCTCCGACGGACTGGTAGGGGATCTGAAGAGGGCGTTGGCCGAACGGATGCTGAACGCCGAGATGGACGTGCATCTCGGTGGGGAGACCGAGCAGGACGGCGGCAACCATCGAAACGGCTCGAGCCGGAAGACGGTACTCAGCGACGACGGCGAGCTGGTGCTGTCGATTCCCCGAGACCGACACGGCCGCTTCGATCCCGCCCTGATCCGGAAGTATCAACGAAGATTTCCGGGGTTCGACGACAAGATCGTCGCGTTGTATGCCCGGGGGATGAGCACGCGCGACATCCAGGCGCATGTCGGCGAGCTCTACGGCATCGCGATTTCGCCGGACCTCGTTTCGGTGGTGACGGATTCGGTCATCGACGAAGTTCGAGCGTGGCAGGCGCGGCCGCTGGAGTCGACCTACGCGATCGTGTACTTCGATGCGCTGCGGGTCAAGATCCGTGACGAGGGCCTGGTACGCAACAAGGCCGTATACCTGGCCATCGGCGTGCGGTGTTCCGGGCACAAGGACATCCTCGGCCTGTGGATCGAGCAGACCGAAGGCGCCAAGTTCTGGCTGCGCGTGATGAACGACCTCAAGGCCCGCGGAGTGCAGGATATTCTGCTCGCCGTCGTTGATGGGCTGCAGGGATTTCCCGACGCGATCACCGCCGTGTTCCCGGACACGATCGTGCAGACCTGCATCGTGCACCTGATCCGGAATTCGATCCGCCTGGCGGCCTGGAAGGACCGCAAGCCCTTGGTTCAGGCTCTGAAGCCGGTCTACCAGGCCGACGATGCCGCGACGGCCGAACAGGCGCTGGGCGCATTCGAAGGCGGCGAGTGGGGACGGCGTTTCCCGACCGTGGTCCAGAGCTGGCAGCGCCACTGGGACCGGATCATTCCGTTCTTCGCTTTCCCCGCGGCCGTGCGGAAGATCGTGTACACGACGAACGCGATCGAGAGCCTGCACAGCGGCGTGCGCAAGAGCATCCGGAACAAAGGGCATTTCCCGAGCGACGAGGCCGCCACGAAACTCATCTGGCTGGCCTTGCGCCATCTCACGGCGAAGTGGAAGAATCCCCCGGTCGCCTGGGCGGCGGCCAGGGTACAATTCGCGATTCAGTTCGGCGATCGATTCAGGCTGGGGGACTAACTAACGGCAATAGCTCACACACAAAATTTCTGACACCCCCATCGCCGACCGCCGCGGGGCGCCCCGACGGCCGTTCCCCCGCCGCTACACGAGCATCGACATCGGGCTTCTCGCCGAGCTCGACCGGCTCCACGGCACCTTGTCCGGGCCGGCCACGCGCAAGCTCTGTGCGCGCGCCTACCATCGCTTTGGCGACCGCCGGTTCGAACGCCTGGCCGGCATCTCCACCGGCCACCTCTACAACCTGCGGCACTCGACCACGTATCAACGGCGCCGCGGAACCACCTCCACCCGAACGCGCCCAGTCCAGGTCGCCATTGGCGAGCGCCGTCGGCCGACGCCGTTCGGGCGCCCCGGCTATGTCCGGGTCGATTCCGTCCACCAAGCCGATCTGGATGACCTGAAAGGCCTGTACCACGTGAACTTGGTGGACGAGGTCACCCAGTTCCAGTTCATCGGCTCGGTCGAGCACCTCCATGCCGCGTGCCTGGCGCCGGTCCTCAGCGCCCTGCTCCGAGCCTTCCCCTTCACCCTCCACGGCTTTCACTCCGACAACGGCTCGGAATACGTCAACCGCACCGTCGCCGCGCTGCTCGAAGCCCTCCACATCGACGAGTTCACCAAGTCCCGAGCCCGACACACCAACGACAACGCCCTCGTCGAGAGCAAGAACGGCTCGGTCGTCCGCAAGCACCTCGGCTACGGCCACATCCCCAGCCGCCACGCCCAACGCGTCAACGACTTCACCCAGAACGTCCTCTCGCCCTATCTCAACTTCCACCGGCCCTGCTTCTTCCCCTCCGAGACCGTCGACGCCAAGGGCCGCCGCCGCAAGCGCTACCGCGACGCCGACATCATGACGCCCTATGAGAAGCTCAAGTCGCTCCCCGAGGCCGCCGTCTACCTCACCCCGGGGACCACCTTCCAACAGCTCGACGCCGTCGCCTTCGCCCTGAGCGACAATGATGCCGCGCGCGCCCTGCACGAGGCACGCGCACGGCTATTCCGGTCTATTGACCCGGCTGCCTGACATGTCCGGCTCATCGATCCGCTTCAGGCTCATTTCTGGATTGGAAAGGACTGGCCCGCCGAAATCTGCTGGTGCCACACTTCGCCCCTCAAGGTAGCCCGCGACCCGAACGTCGGACCGGTTACCGGACGCTCGGCACGAGCCGGCCCTGGACAGGTTCGGGTCTTCGGGAGCTAGGTCGGCACGGTGGTAGGCTGTGTGCTCAGAACGTGCCGTCGCCGGACGACACGGTCGCATGTCGTTCGTGTTAAGAGCCGGATGCCGTGCAGATCGTTGCCGCCGAGTCCGGCAAGGTCTTTACAGACGGAGGTGCCAGATGAGCCCAGTCAAGATCTCGCGCCGGTGCATCGTGTCGCTTGGTGCACTCGTCGCCGCCGCCAGTTTCGTCACCGCCCAGACGCCGTCGCCCGAGCGGCTTCTCGTCCTGCTCAGAGACGCCAGCGCCCTCGCGATCGTCGATCCCGTGAGCGGAACGGTCCTGGGACGCGTGCCGACCGCTCGCGATCCTCACGAGGTCACGGCGTCACCAGACAGACGGTTGGCCTTCGTGGCCAGCCCGAGCGATGGGATTTCCGTCATCGACATCGCCGCCCAGAAGGAAATCCGGCGGGTCGACCCGGGTCCAGGGAGCGGACCGCACGACGTGCTCTTCAGTGGTGGAAAGGTCTACTTCACTATCGAAGGCTACAAGTCCATTGGGCGCTACGACCCGCAAACGAACCAGATCGACTGGACGCTCGGAATCGGCCAGGACGGGACGCACATGTTCGTTCTCAGCAACGACATGAGCACGATGTTCATGTCCAATCGGCGCTCCAACTCCGTCACGATGGTGGAAGGGGTGACGGAAGGCCCCTCCGAGGCGACGCTCACCGTGATCCCGGTGCCGGGGGAATTCCCGGAGGGCATCGACCTCTCGCCGGACGGCCGGGAAGTCTGGACAGCGACCCGGAACGACGGAGGGGTGTCGATCATCGATGTCGCCAGCCGTCAAGTCGTACAAACCCTTGACCTGGGGATGAAGGACGCCAACCGCTTGAAGTTCACACCGGACGGCAGGGTCCTGATCATCGACGGCGAGGCCGCCTCGCTCGTGGTGATGGACGCGGCGTCGCGCAGGGAGATCAAACGCGTGAGCTTGGGTTCGGACGACACCGGCGACGGTGCCGTACTCGTTGCGCGCGACGGCTCGCGCGCCTATCTCGGGTTGAGGGCCGCCGACCGTGTCGCGGTGCTCGATCTGACGACGCTCGAAGTCACGGAGGAGATCCCGATGGGTCCCGGCTCCGGCCCCGGCTGCATGTACTGGATCGGAGCGAACTGACCCGCGGCGAGCCCGCTGTCGTGATTGTGCCGGCCGCTTGACCGTGGCATCCTGTGACCCGTCCTTTGCTGACTAGGGTCGTCGCCGCAGCACGATTGTCGTCCGAGCGTCGGGCGCGAAGGAGAGGTGAATGAGATTGACAGCACGCCCCGTTACTTTCGTCGTGGCCAGCCTGGCGATCACCGCTCTGTTGACCGCGGACCTCGGCGCCCAGGCAGTCCGCGAAACGCCGTTCGACCTGTACCTGAAAGGGATGCGTGAACAAGGACTCGTCCCGGAGCGCAATGAGACGCTCAGTCGAAGCTACCGGGGCAGCCTGAGAAACAACGAGGAGTATCAGAAGCTTCCCGCCATCCAGGTGTTCGACAACCTCTATTACGTCGGACCCGGATACGTCTCGGTCTGGCTCATCCCCACGAGCGACGGGCTCATTCTCGTCGACACGGCTCAGGAGCCGTACGTCGACCACGTGATTGAGAACATCAGACGGGCCGGCTTCGATCCGGAAGACATCCGGTACATCCTGATCTCCCACGGTCACCTCGATCACTACGGCGGGGCTGGGAAGATCCAGGAGATCTCGGGTGCCCACATCGCGGCGCTCGAGGAAGACTGGCAGATGATAGAGGCGGACAGGAGGGAGGGAGACAACAATCCGGACCGTCCACTCGGAACCCCCTTCGAGCGCGACACGGTGCTCCGGGACGGCGAGACCCTGACGCTTGGCGACACCTCGCTCAAGATCCATCACCTGCCGGGACATACGGCGGGCTCGCCGGCCTTCGAGTTCACGGTCTACGACGGCGGCACGCCTCACGACGCCTTCTTCTTCGGGGGACCGGGACAGCGCGGCACGGGGGAGGATTTCCTCGAGAGCCTGAACTTCATCATGGCGAACATGCAGGACGCAGAGGTGGCCGTCCACGTCCATAGCTGGCTGTCGACCTTCCCCTATCCAGGCGGGTCGGTGTTCGAGCGCGCCCTCAGGCTGTCGTACCGCCAGCCCGGCGACCTGCATCCGTTCGTGGACAACGTGGCCTGGCGGATCTGGCTCCAGCGGGCCCATGCGGGGGCCGTCAACTATGTGAACCAGCAGGGGGGGGCAGTAGCGGGAGGCCTTCGGGCCCCGGTCGGCCCCGGGGTAGGCAACACGCAAGTACAAGAAAGGGGCGCCGCTCTGACGCGGCGCCCCTTTTTTGCGCACCGGGTTCCTCGACCTACGGCTGCAGCGAGGCAACCTGGGCGACGAACGCCCACTGCCGTGGTGTCTGGCCCCTATCGTAGGACGTTGCTGGCTTCGGCTTGAGCGACCAGACGGTCTGCGTCGTCCTGCAGAAGGTATCGTCCGCGCACCAGCCGTTCGGCGGCGACGCGCACTTTCGCGACGTAGTTGTCGTGGGTCCCATAGCGCTCTTCGAGCGACGGTCGCGGATCACCCGAGGCGAGCTGCTCTGCCCTGTTCGTTGCGAAGGGAATGTAGGCGCCGGCGTTGCTGCGAATATGGCCCTTGTAGAACCCGCTCGCGACCGTATTCCAACCCGTGTACGTCCCCAGGGGAACCTGATGGAGCACGCTGGCCACGCCGGTCGTCTTGTTCCCATCGGCGTCCACTATGGGAACCAGAGTGGGAAGAATCTGCCGGACCGGGGGAGGCTGGATCGTGATGACTCCCGAGAGGTCGTTGTAGTGGAACTCGGTTCCGAAATCGTATTCGTAGAACGGATTGAGAATGCCGTCCGGCAGCGGCACCCCGGGAATCATGGGGAATCCCAGCGCGGCTTGTGTCGGTGGCGCCAGTTCTCCTCGATCGAGGCGCGGATACTGGCTCGGTGGAGGGAGCGTGCCCTTCACGACCCACTCCACCAGTGCCGTCCGCAGCGCCCGCAACGTATCGCTGGCAGGATTCGGATTCGGTATCAGCCCGCAACAGGCCTGCGTTTGCGGGTCCGGATCGAATCCGCCCGCCCCGCCACCATGCCTCACACCCGGAAAGTAGTAACGCCGGACATTCGATGGCAGGGGGATATCGCGGTCGGCGCTGGTGCCGACCATGGCGGGAGACGCACGCAGATGGTAGAACTCCGCCGAGCCGAGTGTCTCCACAATCTTGGGACACGTTTCCGTGGCCCGGCAACGATCGAGCAATCCCGCCGAGGGACGGCTTCGGGCCTGGTCGGCATAATCGCCCCACCAGACAACGCCGTCGCTCCCGGCTTCGTACATGGCGGCTCCCCCACTCGGAGCCGCAAACCGGATATTCATGGCCAGGAGGCGCGCGGCACGTTCGGGGTTGATGCCGTCGAAGACGATTCGACCGGCCGGATCCTGATTGAAGCCCAGATGAACAAAGCTGCGAAGGAAGGTTCCGGACTGCGAGTTTCCCTGGCTCACCGTCCAGTTGATTCTCCCTCCAAGAATATTGGGGGCGCCTGCATCGTCCTGGGATCCGTAGCGCAGGTACGAGTTGAGATCGCGCGTCGCGGCGAACCCGATTCCGTGGACCTTTGGGTCTTTGGCCGTGTAGACGAGCTCGTACAGGTAGGCGGGATCGAACCCGTCCTTCAGGCAGATCTTCCGCGGATCGGGTGTGCCGGGGAACGCATTCTCGCTACAATCAGCGAAGGCCCAAGCCGCGCTGTGCAGAGGCACAACCGCACTATTTTCGGAAGCGCGGCGGGTCAGCGTGGCTTTGGACGTATCGAGACTGGCTGGGTCGGCGGTCCCGGCGCGGCCACCGCGAAGGATGGGTAGGGTCGTCGTGTCTGCCTGCATGTCGCTGAAGCGGGCGAGCACGGGTCCGGTGATGCTGGACCCATCGGGGCGTCTTGCTACGGGCACCGACAGCGTCTCCCTGCCGTCGGCGGGCTCGAGGTCTCCCTGCCAGCCGCTGGCGACAAGCACGTGGCCCTGTTGTCGCGCGTCGGCAAGAAATCCACCGCCAGTCAAATCGATTCGGCCGCGGTTCGGGACGACGTAGAGCAGCACACCGCTGGCGTTCGCCATGTCAGCCGGCTTGACGATGGTGAATGTCGCCACGTATTCCACCATCCCGCGTGCGTTGCGTGGTGCAAATTCGAGGTCGGTAATGATGGCGTTGAGCGGGAGCTTGGGGTCGACTTCGCCATAGGCGTGGCCAGTGAGTTTCTCGTAGCCATCAGGGCCGAGCGTCTCGGTGTCTTCAACGACGAGGCGCGTGATTTGGGCCTGTCCGGGGACCGCCAAAACCAGGATCGCCACAGCTGCGAGCGTGGCCCTCAAGAGTGGAACCTGCATGTGTCACCTCCTAGCGTTTCCTGGAAGAGGTCATACGGGCCGAGAGTTCGACAGAGGGGTCAAAGCGAGATTGTTCATGACCTCTGTGGTGGACCTCGACTTATTGAGCGTATAGAAGTGAAGGCCAGGCGCCCCTTCGCGCAACAGCTCCTCACACTGTTCGGTCGCGTACTCAATTCCGAACTGCGTAACAGCTTCATTGTCGTCGCCGCGCTTCTCGAGCTCCGCGACGAGATTTGCCGGCAGATCGGCCCCACACAACGCGATGAATCGCTTGATCTGAGCCGTGGTGAGAATCGGCAGAATCCCCGGGACAATCGGCACCGTCACGCCGAGGCGGGCAAGAAAGTCGCGGCACTCGAGGTAGTCGCTGTTTCGGAAGAAGAGCTGCGTGATGACGAAGTCCGCTCCATGCTCGATCTTGTTCTTCAATCGGTACCAGTCGGCGTGCTTGCCTTCCTTGCAGTCCACGTGCCCTTCCGGAAACCCGGCGACGCCGACAGAGAAATCGCCGGCCTCGCGAACGAACCTGACCAGCTCGTAGGAATACTCGAAGCCGTCCTCTGTCTTCTCGAACTCCGAGCCGCTCGGAGGATCACCGCGCAGCGCGAGTACGTTCTTGATCCCGAGCGCCTTCGTCTGGTTCAGGACGGCCAGCGTCTCGGCCCTGGTCGCGTTCACGCACGTGAGATGCGCCATCGTCGTGAGATCCTGCTCCCGTTGAATACGGTCGACGATGGCCAGTGTCTTGCCACGAGTGCCCCCACCGGCCCCGTACGTCACCGAGCAAAAGTCCGGGTTGAGCTCGCGCAGCGCGGGAATCGTCTTTTCCAGAAGCGCCCGCTCTCCCTCGTCGGTCTTCGCAGGGAAGAACTCGAACGACACCACGGGACGGTCGGTCTGTCGCGCGGTCGAAAAGATGTCGCGGATGTGCTGAATCACGGGTATTCTCGGTGCCTGTCGAGAGAAACAAATATAGTCGATTAAGAGTTTGAACGCTCGACTCGGGCGAGTGTAAAGTGTGGGCGGCCCGACTAGCTGACTTCCCCATCGGGTAGCCGAGACATCGGAGGCACTTGAATGACCCACCGGCTCGCAGGACTTCGTGCCATAGCCGCCGCGGCGCTCGTCGTGGCACTCGCCGCGTTTGCTCCCTCCGGCGCCGCCGATCAGCAGTCCGCCGCTTCAGCGGAGGCGTACGTCCCCGCTCGTACTTCAGACGGCCACCCGGATCTCCAGGGTGTGTGGTGGGTGTGGAATCTCGCCAGGTACGACGTGGAACCCCATTCGGCATCGCAAGGGGTGCCGGCGGGACCCGGGGTCATCGTCGATCCGACGGATGGAATGATTCCGTACCAACCGTGGGCGCTGGCGCGGAAAAAAGAGAACTTCGCGAACAGCCGCATCACGTATCCCTACGATCCGCTCCAGAACCCTGATCAGGTGGCCAGGTGCTACATCCCGGGCGTCCCGCGAATCACGTACCTGGGCTGGCCCTTCGAGATCGTGCAGACCGGGGAGTTCGTGAGCATCGTCTACGAATGGATGCACATCAGGCGCATGATCCCGTTGAGCGATCGGCCGGTGCTGGAAGGAATCAATCTTTGGGGCGGCGTCTCGCGAGGCCGCTGGGAGGGCGACACGCTGGTCGTGCAGGTGACGAATCTCAGTGACTGGACGTGGCTGGACATGGCGGGCAACTTCCACAGCGATGCGGTGCAGGTGGAGGAACGCTACACGCCGGTAGGGCCCGACACGCTCGACTACGAGGTGGCGATCGAGGACCCGGACGTGTACGCGCGGCCCTGGAAGATGCGCATGCCGATCCAGCGGCAGCGGGACATGCCTCTCCTCGAGTACGAATGTCACGAGCTGCTGGAAGAAAGTGGCGTCCCGCTCACCTGGGAGCGGGATTGGGACACACCCCTGGAGATTCCAAAGGAGTAGCGCGTGGCACACAAAAGAGTCGCGGCAGTGGCGACGGCGACGCTGCTGGTAGTCTGGTGGGCCTCGCCGGCCGCGCAGTTCGGCGCACGCAATGTCTACACGCAGGCCGCCGAGGCGTTGGAGGAGGCCAAGCAGGAGACGCCGATCCCGAGGACGCGGGACGGAAAGCCGGACTTCAGTGGCAGGTGGCGTACCTCTGGCATCGGCGCGACCTATATCTGGGAAGAGCACCTTGGCGGATTCGGAACCGCGAGCGAGGGACCGAGCATCATCACCGATCCGCCGGACGGGGTCCTGCCGTACCAGCCCTGGGCGCTGGCGGAGCGGGAGCGCCGTAGAAGGCCGGAAAGCGCCTACGAGGAGAACGTGGCCAAGTGCACGCTGCCGGGAATGCCGCGCATGATGGTCTACGGCCTCTTTATCGCCCAGAGGCCAGACCAGGTGACGATCTTTCACTCCACGCATCTCGCCACCCGCACGATCCGCTTCGACGGCCGCCCTCCTCTTCCGAGCGCGATCCGTCTGTGGATGGGCGATTCGCGTGGCCGGTGGGAGGGCGACACGCTCGTCGTCGAGACGACGAACCTGAATGGAGAGGGGTGGGGCAACCTCGGAGGCGATGTCATCAGCGACGCCGCGCACATCGTCGAACGCTTCCAGATGGTCAACGCCACCACGATGTGGTGGGAGGCCCGGATTGACGACCCAAAAGTCTACACGCGGCCGTGGACGATGAAGTTTCCGGCGCCGCACGTGAAGCAGGGCGCAAGCCCACCGGAAAATGAGTTCGACTTCGAAGATTCCTGCCACGAGGGCAACGTCGACCTGAAGCACCTCAAGAACATGTACGACGCGGCCCGGGAGGTTCGTTGATGACCAAGAGACTGACAATGTTCGTCGTCGCCGTGGGCCTTTCGTACTCAGCGGTGCTCGTCGAGGCACACCACTCGTTCTCCTCGCAGTACGACGCCAACAAGCCGGTGACGCTCCGGGGCACGATCAGCCGGATGCTCTGGTCGAATCCTCACGGCCACTTGTACATCGACGTCCAAATGCCGGACGGAAAAATGGTGACGTGGGAGCTTGAAACGGCCTCTATCACCGGGCTCTATCGGCGCGGATGGAGGAGAGAGGATCTCCCGATCGGCTCTGAAGTCGTCGTCCGGGGGTTCCTGGCCCGCGACGGGACAGCCAACGCCAACGCGACGACGGTGACGCTGGTGGCGACCGGCAGGGAGCTGTTTGCGGGCTCGGCCGGGACGGGCGCTCCGGAAGAACCGCCTGGACAACGATGAGCCGGCTACTCCGTGCGTCGGTCGTAGCGCTCGCGGCGCTCCCCGCGCTGGCGCCAGCCCAGACCAGGCCGGACTTTTCAGGCCGATGGAAGGTGAGCCAGTCGAAGAGCAGTCCGGGCGCTGTTGGTAACAACGCGACAGTCGCCATCGCGAGCGAGATGATCGTGACACAGCGCCCGTCCGAGTTGCAGGTCGAGCTGCGGTTTCCGCGCACGGAAACTCCCACGACGGCCGTGTACACGTTCGATGGCAGCGAGATCGTCGTCGGCGGTACCCCGGACGATGTCACGGAGAAAGCCAGGGCGATGTGGGACGGGAACGCGCTGGTCATCACGGCCCGGCGTGTGGTTTCCACCGCGTTCGGTGACTTCGTCTCCGACACGAAGGAGGTCTGGAGTAGAAGCGGTGACGTTCTGACGATTCAGAAGACGCGATCGGGCGACGGCGTGTCCGACAGCGAAACCGCGGTCTTCGAGCGATGAACGACGAGGACAGTCGATAACCCTCGTCCATGCGGCAGCGGCTCGTTCCTGCGCTGACATAGAATCGCATCGGAGCCGCAAATGAAGGTTGTGCCTGCCACGACTGTCCGCCGGCGCGCGCGGTGCCACCTTTTCACGTTCGCGCTGGTCGCCTGCGTCTCGGTCGTCTGGACGGCATCGGCGCGCGCCCAGGACGGATTCGATTCCACGCTGCCCCGTCAGGTCGAGGTCATCCGAACGGCCTACGGAGTGCCGCACATCTACGCTGACAACCTGAGAGCGTTCGGCTACGCGCTGGGCTACCTGCAGGTCGAGGACTACGCCGAGCGCGTGCCGCTCGGGCTGCTTCGCGCACGGGGGGAACTCGCCCTCCGCCAGGGGCGCGGCGCGCTCGATTCCGACTTCGCGAGCCGGCCCTCCTTCGTCCGTGCCGTGGACACGTACCTGGAACTCCACGAGGACACCCGATCCGTGTACGAGGGGTTCGCCGCTGGCGTGAACCGCTTCATGGCACAGCACCCCGAAGAGTTCACCGATTGGACGACGTCGCCCTTCACCGGACATGACGTTGCGGCGCTCTACGTCTATCGCCCGAGCGCGGGCCAGGTGCGCCGGTGGATTCGCCTACTGAACGGCCTGACGGAGGCGCCGCTCCTCGACTCGGACGGCAGCGGCGGCGGATCGATTGAGGAGGGATCCAGCGCGTGGGCGCTCGCGCCGAGCCGCACGGCGTCTGGCGCGGCCATCCTGCTTCGCAATCCGCACCTGTCGTGGGAGGCGGGCTACTGGGAAGCCCACGCGGTGGTGCCGGGCCGGCTGGATTTCTACGGCGACTTTCGGATCGGCGCCCCGCTGGGCATCATCGGCGGATTCAACCCGCACCTGGGTTTCGCTACCACGAACAACGACGTCGACAACGCCCAGGTCTACGCGCTGGAGGTCGATCCGGCCCGCCCCGACCAGTACCTCCTCGACGGAGCGTCGATCCCGATCGGTCGGGAGCTGCTCACGCGGTATTTCCGCAACGGTGGCGGTTATAACCTTGACACGCGCGAAAGGCTGTTCACCAGCCTGGGTCCCGTGATCCACCGCGACCACGGCCGGATCTACGTGCTGCGGGCGCCGGAGGATGGGGAGTTCCGAGGGGGAGAGCAATTCCTCCGGATGATCCAGGCCACCTCGCTGGAAGAATGGACTGAGGCGATGAGGCTCCGCGCCCATCCGCGTTCCAACTTCACCTACGCCGACGCCGATGGCAACATCTTCTTCCTCTGGAACGCGGCCATCCCCAGGTTCCCGCACCCGTACGACGATGCGCGCGCGGTGCCGGTGACGCGTCGCGACGAGGTCTGGTCCACGCTGCACGAGCTGGAGGAGCTGCCGCAGCTGCTGAACCCGGCCGGCGGATATCTGCGGAACGAAAACGATGGACCCTGGCTCACGAATCTGGGGGCGCCGCTGGACCCGGCCGACTATCCCGAGTACTTCGAAGAGCACGAGTTTCGGCTGCGCAGCCAGCATTCCCAGCAGCTCGTGGGCGGTGATGACCGGCTCTCGCTCGAGGAGGTCGTACGGCGCAAACACAGCTACCGGATGCTGCTCGCCGATCGCGTCAAGGACGATCTGGTGACGGCCACACGCGGCGCGCTCGCGGCGGGAGCCCTGGACACCGGTGACGCCGACCCGGCTTCGGTGGCGGCCGCGCTGACGCTGCTCGAGCGCTGGGACAACACGGCTGCACCGGAAAGCCGTGGCGGCGTCCTCTTCGAGCAGTGGTGGACGCGCTACACCGAAGCGCTCGAGGCCGACGCGGATCCGGCGAACCTGGACGAGGAGGTCGAGTTTTTTGCGGTGCCCTGGTCGAGCGAGGCGCCGACCGAGACGCCACGGGGACTGGCGGATCCCGAGCTGGCCGCACGCGTCTTTCCCGTGGCGGTTGCCGAGACTGTGGAGCGCTTCGGTGCCGTGGACGTGGCCTGGGGCGACATTCATCGGGTGCGGCGCGGGGATGTGGACGTGCCGGTCGGTGGCTGCGCGGGCCGGCTGGGGTGCTTTCGGGTCATCAACTTCCGGGACGACGAGGATGGGCGGCGACGCGCGGTGGGCGGTGACGGCTGGGTGCTGGGGGTCGAGTTCACGAGCCCGCCGCGCGCCGTCTCGGTGCTGGCCTACGGTCAGAGCAGCCGGGAAGCCTCGCCCAACCACGCCGATCAGGCGGCGATGTTCGCACGAGGTGAGATGAAGCCGGTGGCCTTCACCCGGGAGGACGTCGAGCGTGCGGCCGTACGGCGCTATCGCCCGGGCCTCGACTGATCGCCCATGTGCCCCTTGGGCACGTGCTATCGCGCCCGCGCGCCGTCGAGCGCTTCAATCGTCGCCGTGGACGGCCCGCGCTCCGTTTGCAGCCGGACCGCCACACGCTCGGCCTCGCGCATCACGCGGAGGACGTTGAGACCGAGGGCCTTGCGGACGTCCTCCTCCGGCCAGCCCCGGCGCAGCAACTCGGCTGTGAGGTTCGGGTAGGTGGAGACGTCTTCCATTCCCGTCGGCGGGCCGTCGAAGCCGTCGTAGTCTCCGCCGATTCCCACGTGGTCGGCACCCGCCACTCGGCGCACGTGGTCCATGTGGTCAGCGACGTCAGCGACGGTGGCCTCGTCGGCCGCTGTCAGGAAGCCGGGCACGAACGTCACCATGACGACGCCCCCGTTCTCCGGCAGACGGCGCAGCACGTCGTCGGGCACGTTGCGCGGATGGTCGAGCACCCCGCGAGTGCTCGAGTGCGAAAAGATCACCGGCGCCTCCGACACGCGGAGCGCGTCGTCCATGGTGGCAGGCGAGGTGTGGCTCAGGTCCACGAGCATGCCCAGCCGGTTCATCTCGCGCACGACCTCTTCGCCGAAGGCAGTGAGGCCCTCGTGCTCAGCGTCGTCGGTGGCCGAATCGGCCCAGGCCAGGCTGGTGCCGTGGGTCAGCGTCATGTAGCGCGCACCCAGCGCGTGAAACATTCGCAGGGCCGCGAGTGAGTCGTCGATCGAGTGTCCCCCCTCCATGCCAATGAGCGAGGCAATCCGGCCGGCGGCGAACACACGTTCGACGTCGGCGGCCGTGAGGGCGAGCTCGAAGGTGTCGGGATAGGTGTCCGTCATGCGGTGGACGATGTCGATCTGCTCGAGCGTGGCACGGACGGCCTCCTGCCCCTGCATGCGCGTCGGCACGTACACCGACCAGAACTGTCCGCCGACGCCTCCCGCCCGCAGGCGGGGGATGTCGGTCATGATCCCGGGTTGCGGCACGCGGATGTCCAGTTGCGCCAGGTCGCGGCCGGCATTGTCCTCTCTGAGCGCCCAGGGATAGTCGTTGTGCCCGTCGATGAGCGGCACCTCGGCGTGGAGCGCCCTGGCGCGGCTCATGAAATCGACCTGGGCGTGGATGCCCGCGCTGCCCAGCAGCAGGGCGCCCGCAAGCGCGGCCACGGCAGTCAGGGGTGGTCGCTTGACGCCCGTGCGCGCTGTCACATCACGCCATCCATGAATTTGGCCCTCAGCGCTTCGCGATCAACTTCCGCGCCCCGCAGATAGACCTGGGAGATGCGCCTGGTGTTGTTGATGTCGTCCAGGGGGTTCGCCTCGAGCACCACAAATGATGCGTTCTTTCCTTCTGCAACGATCCCGAGATCATCCAGTCCGAGGATCCCGGCGTTCACGCTCGTTGCCGACATGATCGCCTCCATCGGGCTGAGCCCGCAGCTGACCATGTCCCTCATCTCGGCATGTGCTGTCCAGGCGACGTTGAACGCGACGGTCACTCCGCCGGAGTCCGTTCCCATGCCGATGATCATCCCGGCTTCGTGGTTCTTTGCGAGGTTGCGGCACTGAAGCGAAAAGAACAGCGCCTCCGGGTCATCTGGGCCCGCAGCCCGCCGGTTCTCGATCTCCTCCCGTAGCCTTTCTATTTCGAAGGGTGGCAACGTTTCGCTCAGCCAGGGCAGGTCGTCAATTGTCAGGAGGTTGCCGGGGAGGTTCGGAATGGTCCAGGCCTCCGGGTACTGCCGGACCAGCGCCAGGTACTCCTCGTCCACGTCCCGGTCACGGACCGTGTGTGCGAAGCCGTCGATCCCGGCCCGGAGGAGATCCTTCGCGTCGGCCAGGGCGCTCGTCGTTCCCACATGCGCGACTACCTGTATTCCGTTGGAGTGCGCCTCATCGATGATCGCTCGGTACACGTCGGGCTCGATCTTGGGCACCGAGTCACCCCGAGCATCGACCCAGATCTTCACGAGCGTTACGCCGTGACTCAGAAGCTCCCGCACCGCCGTCCTTCCCTCGTCCGCGGTCATCGCACCACGCGGAATCCCAAGGAGGTGGTCGGATTGCGGCCCGGCATCAGGTGTGGCTGCGATTCCACGACCTGAAGTCAGGAAGAGCGCCGCGTTCGGGATCACCTCGTCCCGCAACTGGAACGCGAGCGGCTCGTCGAACTCGAGGCCGAGGCTCATCGTGGCGGCCCCGCCGTGGTACGCCGTCCGCTCGAGATGCTCCACGAGGTTCTCGCGCGTGTAATTCTCGGTGGCGTTCGTCCCGGCTTTGACGTTCGGGAGCCCAATGTGTTGGTGAGCGTCGACGAGGGCCGGGATTACGGTCCGACCAGACAGATCCACCCGCACTGCCCCCTCCGGTGGCTCCGCCTCACCCTGTCGCCCTACCCAGGTAAAGATGTTCCCCTCGACGAGAAACGCGGAGTTCTCGATGGGTGAGCTGCCGTCCCCCGCGATCAATCGGCCGCCTTCGAACCACATCACGTCTCCCGACGTTTCGGGACGCTCGGTGCCCTGCGTGCAGGCACCGACCCAACAGCACAGCAGGCAGGAAAGTGTTTTGTACCGTGACATCGCCGCCTCCGAGGTTCTAGTTGACGTCGAACAGACAGCCACACCCGAGTAGGGTTCAGTGAACCAGTTCGCCGTCCAGTACCTCGTCCAGGCGCTCCAGATGCGGAATGTCCAGGGTACGCACAGCCTCAATGGCCGACGTGAGGATGTGATCAGCACTACTCGCAGCATTCGGCTCTCGTAGACGCTGTTGTGCCGCGCGCAAGGCGCGGAGGATCCGGGCTCGATCAAAGCGCTGACCTTCACAGTGCTCGCAGAAGCTCATAGTCGCTCTCCATCTTCCTCTGTGCTTCGGGCGGCGCGTACACAACCGAGGGAAGGTTGCTCCCATACGCGCTCCGTGGCGTTGAACTGATTATAAACGCTGACAGGCCGACTAGAGCACTGCCGTGAGCTTCAGGAACAGCGTGTGTCCCTGTTCGGAGCGCTCGCCGAACTCGGCGGTGCCCCGCTGGTATGCAACCTGAATCGTGCCGAACGGGGGACGGTAGCGATACACGAACACGGCCTGGACGTTCCGTCGATCGATGGCGGAGTTGGTCTGCAGGAAGATCCGGAGAAACAGGTCTCTCGTGAAGTACTGGTTGGCGCGGGTGACGTGAATCCATGTGTTCGCATCGCCGGGATCGGGGTCGAGGTCCAGCCGCTGGAGCTCGTACTCGGCTGAGAGCGTGCTGGTCACCTTGTAGGCGGCGGCCGCGGACCAGAGTTGGAAGTCCGCGTCGAAGTTCCGACCGACGGTCAGGCCCCCAGTAACCGATTCGTAGGCGCGCGTGTTGAAGCCGACCTCCAGACCCGTCTTGCGGTTACGAAACGCCTTCTCGAACTGCTTGAATTCCTCGGTGTGAGACAGCCCTGTCGTCCACCGGTTCCGCCAGTCCACGGTCACCGAGTGGTCCGCCTGCCAGCTGCGGAGCGTTGCGGTCCTGGCCGCCCAGTACCCGTTGTAATTGGAGACGTACCTGACGCGCTCGACGGCACCGCCTGTAACCCAGACCGTCTTGTTGATAGCGCCATCGAGCTCACGGCGATTGTCGTCGGTTATGAAACCAACGGTGTTGACGTTGTCGGCGAACCCGTCGCCGAGATGCGTGTAGCGCACGTGGGCGTGGGCGGTCGAGGAATCGTAGGATGGCCGCGCAAAGAAGGCGAGCGTCCCGTCGTCTCGCCGACCGTAGCTCATGATGAGCTGTCCGGTGAATCCGAGTGTGTCCGAGAAGAACAGGTTGGCATCCAGTCCAACGGAGCCTTGCTGCAGGCCATCGTGCCCGCGATTGGCAAACAGCATTCCAATGTTCGATCGCGAGGACACATCGCGCTGAACGCGGGCGACCGTGTAGGCGGCGCTCTGGTCTTCGATATCGCCCCGCGTGGAGAGCAGCGCAAAGGCCCAGCCGTTTCGCTTGCCGACCGCCTTGGCGCCCACTGAGATGTCACCGATGCGGCGGGAGTAGAACGTCTGGATCCGCTGGTTGAAGAGTTCCTGTCCCTCGAGGAAGAACTGGCGTTTCTCGGTCAGCGACAGCTCGAACCGGGTGAGGTTGATCTCCTCCTGGTCGGCCTCGATGGTTGCGAAGTCGGGGTGCACGGTCGCGTACGCGGACGCCTGGGGGGTCAACGCATACCGGAGATCGAAGCCCACCGCGCCATCGGATGTCTGGTGTTGCCGCGCCTGCGCCAGCGCATAGGGGATGAACTGGTGGCGACGCGTGCGGGGCTGAACGTCCAGGCCGACGAGATCGCCCGCCTGGGACATGCGGCTCCACTGATCGACCGGGCCGGACCAGTAGCTGCGGTCGAGGGTGCGGCGTCGGCTCCTGGCGAAATTGATGCCCCAGGTCACATCGTTTCCGGCCGTGTACTGGAGCGCGCTAAACGGGATGGAGACCTCGACTGAGTACCCGTAGTCGGTCCGCCTGGTCGCTGAGTCCCACGGGGCGTCCCACGTCTCGTCGTTGCTTGTTCCGTCCTCGGCGAGGCGCCCGTCCAATTGTGTGCCGAGCACGTTGGTCATGAAGTAATACCCGGAGCGGGCATCGTGGAACGTGTCGACATAGATCTGCACAGAATCGTCGTTCCACAGCGGGGCATCCCGATCGGTCATCTCCCCCATCAACGCTTCTGGATCGTGGGCTTCGAACGCCACATACAGGTTCTCCGCGTCGTACTGCACCAGCACGACCGTCTGCAGTGGGGACCGAGCGCCGCGGTCCGGCTGGAACTGGATGAAGTCCTCGCCGCGCGAGGCGCTACGCCATTCGTCGTCGCCGATCGCTCCGTCGATGTCCGGAGGAGCGGGCGCCCTGACAGCCTGCATGACGAAGGAGCCGCGCCCATCCTGGGCAGACGCAGCGTGCGCGTGGAGCAACGCACCCAGCACCACGCCAAGGAGACACGTGAACAAGGCGGGAGCGGACGCGACGGGCGTCCTCTTCATCGTGGCGCTCCTGCGCACGTCAGTATGCAATGAGCACCGCCACGATCAGGAACGTTGCAGCCAGTACGGCCAGCTGCAGGAAAAGCGGTAGCACAAAGCGGAGCCACGTGGTGTACGGCACCCGCGCGAGCGCCAGCATCGCCATGAGCACGCCAGACGTGGGGATCAGCATGTTCGAAAGTCCGTCGCCGAACTGGAACGCAAGTACGGCGGTCTGCCGCGTGAGCCCGAGCACGTCCGCGAGCGGCACCATGAGCGGCATCGTCACCGCGGCCTGTCCCGAACCCGACGGGATGAAGAAGTTGAGCAGCGTCTGGAACCCAAACATGCCCTCAACGGAAGCGTAGCGCGGCACTGTGGCCAGCGCGGAGGCGGCCGACCCGATCAGGGTGTCGAGGATCTGTGCATCGACCATGACGACAGTGATGCCGCGGGCGAAGCCGACCACGAGCGCCGCCACGACCATGCTCTCCATGCCCTTGACGAAGGCTCGCGTCGCTTCGTCGAGCCGCATTCCGCAGATGGCGGCGCCCGCAATGCCCATCAGGAAGAAGCCACCCGCCAGGTCGTCGAGCCACCAGCCGAGATGTTGCACGCCATAGAGAAGCACGGCGAAGATCGCGATCGTCGTCGCAACCGTCAGCAGGTGCCGTCGGGTGAACGCCTGCGGCTCGAAGTCCTCCTCGGGCGGTGGCTCGGCGTCGGCCGCGACGAGCGATGCCGACGGGTCGTGCCGGATGCGCGCCCCGTAGCGAAGCAGATGCACGATCGTGAGGGCCATCGCGATCGCAAAGAACGCGGCCCGTAGAGCAAGACCGCTGTTGAGCGGCACCTCGGCGATGCTCTGCGCGATATTGACGGTAAACGGGTTCGTCGTGGCGGCGGCAAAGCCCACCTCGGCGGACAGCGACACGAGCGCGACGCCGTAAATGCGGTCGTATCCCAGCCGCCGCGAGATCAGCAGGAACATCGGGACCAGCGGGATGAACTCCTCGCCCATGCCCAGCGTGGAGCCGCCAATCGCGAGCGCCAGCATGACGGCCACCGTGAACAGCGGCGCCGACTGACCGAACATGGCGAGGAGCCTGCCAATGGTGGCGGCGATCGTGCCAGAGCGCTGGAGGATACCGAACGACCCTCCAATGATGAAGATCATGAAGACGATGTCGGCCGACTCCCCCAGTCCCCTGGGGATGGCCGAGAGGAATCCCCTGACGCTGACCGGCTGCGCGAAACCCTCCTGCGCGTCGCCTCCGATCAGCACGCCGCGGACCGAGACGGCCTTGGGAACCTCTACATAGGTGCCGGGCACGATGAGCGTGCGCTCGGTGCCCTCGATGAGCCGCGTTTCGCGCTCGAAGCGCCCGGAGGGCACAACGTAGCTGGCCAGCGAGACAACGAAAATCAGAACCGTCAGCAGGACGAAGACATGGGGGATGCGAACGCGACCGAGCATGGACATCCAACGCGAGCCAAGGCGCGTGCCGGAGGTCACCGGGTCCGAACCGACCAGGCAACGGCGCCGCAGTTCGCCGCCATCACTCGAGTTCGCACTCGTAGGGCCGGATCACGGTGCCTGGCACCCAGGTCCAATGCGCATCCCAGATGGCCGGCTCGACGAGGTTCGGAGCGTCGGTAACCGAGATCGTGTAGTCGAGGCGGCTGCCGTCTTCGCTCACTATATAGCGCTCGGTGACGTGCGCCTCGTCGCTCATCGGTGTGCCCTCGTCGTCGAGGTAATCGAAGTCGATACGCGCGGTCTCGATCACGAGCGCGTCGCCTTCCCAGCGGCCGATCGAGTAACCGAGCAGACTCGCGGGCGCGTCCGCGGGGATCTCGGCGGCGACCATGTCAACGCTACGTGTGGCTTCCCATTTCTCAATTTCCAAACGGATGCGGTTGCCTTCGTCGATGAACTCGATGGGGTACGGGTTCAGGTTCGCGTTCGGCATTCCCGGCGGAATGCACTTCAGCGCGAGCATGTCGGTCAGCGGGTCCCACTCGGCCCGCGCGGCTTGCGCCACGGCCGTATAGGCGAACGACGCCCGCGGTGCGTAGAGCGCACCCGGGGCCCAGACGCGGAAGATGCTGCGCCCGAGGTCGGCGCCGGCGGCGACAGCCAGCGGTGCCCCCGAGCCAGCGGTCCAGCGCAACGGGAAGTTGAGGTCGGTAAGGACGGTCTCGGTACCGTTCGGAGCCAGGATATTGATGACGAACAGCTCCCTCCGTCCGAGTGTCGACGGCCAGCCGGCAACCTTGACGTGGTCGTCGACACTCACCGAATCGCGCGTGAAGCCCTTGCGTGCCGCAGCGTTTGCGGAATCCCCCTCGAGTTCCCACTCGATAGTCTCCCCGGAATCGTCGGTGACGCTCAACGTCAACCCAATGTGCGGGTTGCGCCAGCTGATCCCAGAGATAACGCCTTCGAGCTCCTGGACGCTTTCTCGGTCGTACGGCGCGACCGAGTGATGCGCGGCGGCGATGCCGCTAACGAGCAAGCCGACGACGATGGAAGAGAGACCAATCTTGAATAGCCGCGCTCGTACCATGGACGATCCCTCCCTCATGTCAGCCGCGCTGGAAGCCGAAGAAGCGTTCGTGCGCAGAAGCAGTCAATCACGGGGACGATTATGTCTAGTAACCTGACGTCCGCACAAACGCTACCCGAGCTTGAATAACGCCTGCGCGTTGGTCCGACCGATCTTGAGGCGGTCTGTTTCGGAGATGGACGCGTCGTCGAACCAGGTCGACGCTTCGATAACGTCCTCAAAAGGATAGTCGACCGAGAAGAGGATGCGATCGGATCCGACCTCCAGCATGGCGTCGAGGAGCGATTGGGTCCTGAAATTACCGCTCGTCGTGTGAAAGAAGTTCTCACGAAGATAGTCCGCCATCTTGCGACGGGCGGGAATGCCGCGAGGCGTCCTGGCAATACGATGATCGACCCGCCAGATCATGTAGGGCAGACCCTCACCCAGATGGCCGAGAATGATATTCACTCCCGGATAGCGGTCGAACAGACCACTGCCCATCAGACGCAGCGCGTGAAGCGACGTTTCAGCTCCAAATGCCCAGGCCGAACCGCGAAACCAGGGATGCCCCTCGTAGATGGCTTCACGGCTGACAGGGTCGCGGGGGTGGAGGTAGAAGGGGACGTCAAGCTTCTCAACTGCCGCCCAGAATGGCAGGTAACGATCGTCGTCCAGATACACGACCGCACCGGGGGCGCCGACTTCGGAAAAACCATTTACATTCGCACCTTTGAACCCCAGATCCTTGACGCAGCGGGTCAGTTCGACGATGGCGGCGTCGGGATCCTGCATCGGCAACGCGGCGAAACCTCTGAATCGATCCGGCCGTCTTGCAACGGCTTCCGCTAACAGATCGTTGGCTTTCTGAGCCAGCTGTATCGCCTTGCCGGCATCGGGAACGCCTTGCACCGCTGGGTTGTGCAGCGACAAGATCGAGAACTCGATCCCGTGCTTGTCCATCTCGATCAGACGGAGGTCGTGGAGGTCGAGCAGCCGGCGACGCATGTCGTCCCACGCCGCGAACCAAACCTTGTATAACGAGTCTTGGAGCGTTTCTTCCAGTGCGAAATGCTCTTCCAGAGCGATTTTGCCTTCCATGCTTTCAGTTCTCCGATCTATGCCTGACTCGGCCGAGCGACCACGCCAGTAGGAACTCTCCTCCGACGCCGTCCTTTCGCCCGCAGTGATTCATCTCCCCGCGAACTGTGCTCCCATGGTCTCCTGGATCGCGCCGATGACACCATCGTTACTTCCCACGTATATGACGATCAGCTGGCCGGCCCTGTAGAAATGCGGCGGTGCAACCCACCCAACCATGCTCGTGCCGATCGAGCTGCCGTCTGCTGAAATACTTTGAGTGACGGTGTCGGCCTCTTCCGCACTGCCAAATTCGAACACCTGTACGTCCTCGCCGTTCACGCTGAGCACCTGCCCTTGTGGGGCGAAGAACGGCTGTGACACAACGCCTGCGGGGTTAACCGTGGCTCCCGCCGCGCGGAGGGCGCTCACCAGACTCGCGTAGTCACTGACAACAGCGTCACCGGACCCGTCGCTTGGGCCGGAAGGCCCACGACTACAGCCCGCCATGATGTTGGTCGCAAGGAGAAATACGGCTACCGCCGCTCTCATTTCCACCTTGCAATACGCCAGGAGCCCCAGAATCGCAGCGCTGGCTAGACTTTCAACTCCTTGTCCAGAACGAACATCTTCACAGTGTCGCGTTTGACGCCATCGGCGGCCATGGCTTCGGCCGTCGCAGGGGAATTGAGGGCCTCCATGCCCTTTTTCAGGTCCGTCGGCTCGAAGCAGACCGCCACTTCCTTTCCCTCGTTGATCGCAAAACTCACAGGGGCTGTGACGGTATAACTGTTCCGAAAAAGGTCGCCACGGGTCCGAAAGCCCTTTTCCCACTTCACGGCATCTTCGATCTGCGCGACGACTAGTACCTCGCCGCAGTGGATCTGACCGGTTCACGCGGCGGCTTTGGCCCGACCAGCGGGTTGCGGATACACACGGCCGAGCTTTTCGCGAGCACGGTCGACTGTAAACATCCAGTGGATGCGCGCCTTCTCGTCATTGCGCCGTTGCTCCCATGCCGCGATCTCCTTGATGAGGATCGCCTTGGCAGGGATCCGACGATCGAGGCACTGCTTGACCATCACGCCGATTTCGATCTCGACCATGTTGAGCCAGCTGGCGTGTTTCGGCGTGAAGTGAAACTCGAGCCGACGGAGAATCCGTCGTGCCTCGGCTGGATCGAAGGCGTGGTAGAGCGCTGCCGCTGAATGTGCCGAAAGATTGTCGAGCACCACACGGATCCGTTCGGCCTCCGGGTAGTGCTCATCGACGAGATCGCGCATGCACTCTGCGAAGTCGACGCACGTGCGTTGGTCGGTGACCTTGGCATGTCGCCAGGGGCGATTCACGTCTACGAACATGAAGACATTCGCCGTGCCGTTGCGCACGTACTCGTAGTCGACTCGTCTGGGCTTCCCGGGCTTGGCCCGAATCGGGACACGCGCTTCGCCGATCAGTTGCCGGGGTGTTTCATCGAAGCCGACGACCGGTCGCCGCGGATCCGGCGGCTCGGCGTAGAGATCGAGGACGTCTTCCATTCGCGCCACGTACTCGGCGTTGACCGTCGGAATGCACCACATCTTCTCCTGCCACGGCTTCAGCGCCATCTCGGCAAGCCGGCGACCCACCGTGTCGCCCGACAGGGCCTCGTGCGAGGTGAGTCGCACCATCTCGCGGGCCAGGAGATCCAGTGTCCATCGCGCACGCCCGGAGGGTGGATGTGAGCAAGCGACCGCGACCAGGAGGGCTTCATCGCTGGCGCCGAGCTTGCGCGGCGCGCCGGGACGGGGCACTTCGCGGAGCGCTCGGTCCAGTCCTTCCTCGACGAAGCGTTGCTTGGTCCGGTACACGGTCGACGTGCCGACACCAACGTTGAGCGCGATCATCTCGTCGGTGGATGTGGCGTCCGCGGCGAGGAGAATCTGCGCCCGCTTGATCTTGCGAACCGCCCCCTGGCCGCCGCTCACAAGCGCCTGAAGCTGTTGCTGTTCATCGTAGGTCAGCGTGATGCGATAGCGTATGTGCATGGACATCTTGGATCACCTTCCCGATCCCGTGTCCAGCCGTTCATCACCGAGATTCACCCAGAAGCAGGGCCAGTACCTAGCCTTCCTCTACACGTACACGCTCCTTCACCGAACGCCACCGGCCGAAGCGGACTTTCAACGGTTCTTTCAGGTCACGCCCCCGGCCGTCCACCACATGATCGTCGAGCTTGAGCGGCGCGGTCTGATCAGTCGGGTTCCACGCCAACCCCGGACGATCAAGCTGTTGTTGTCGGCAGAGGAACTACCCTCGTTGCAACCGATCAAAACCACTGCGGCAAGGTACTAGTACCTTGGGCATGTGTTGTCTCCTCTCCTTGTGAAATTTAGGCCAACAGAATTCCTGGTCAAACAAACGGCGCCATCAGGAGATGCACTGCCGCGATAGCGACGGCAAACACCAGCGTCGCGACCATCCCGATCCGAATCATGTCCTTCATCTCGATCTGGCCCGTGGCGAAGGCGGTGCCACACGAGGCTCCCGCCCACGGAAGAGCAATCCCCACGGCGGCGTTCGGAATCAAGATCGCCATCGTTGCCGGGTTCAGGCCGACCTGCTCGGCGGCCGGAATGAAGATGCTGCCGAAAAAGCTCGTGGCCGCGACTCCGGAGATCAAGTTGGTGCTGAAAGCGACAACGAAGGAGGCGACAAAGGCCAGCGACACGCTTCCCAATCCGAGTCCTGCCACCGCGCCCCCGGCCAGGTCTACGAAGCCAAACTCCACCAGCGCACCGACGACACCAGCGGCCGAGGTCACGAGAATCATGATGTCCCAAGGGGTGTGCGCCACCGCGTCCCGCCACCCAAGAACGAACTGGCCCTGCCTCCAATTCACCGGCGTGCTAAACAGCAAGAGCAGCACGATCGGTGGAACCACATACAGATTCAGCCCTCTGCGGGCCCAGGCCGTCACAGGGCTGCCGGCTTCGAGCGTCAGTCCCAACAGTGCCGGCAGGACGAATAACGCCACCATCATCGCGAAGACGAACAGTGTCGACCGCTCGCCGGCGGACAGGGGGCCGAGCTGCAGCCGTTCTTGTCGGAGAAACTCGACGCCACCTGGAACGACCTTGAATTCCGGCGGCAGGAAGAATCGCAAAACGAAATAAAAGACCAAGAGCAAGACCACGAACACCGGGAACCCTGCCCGCATCCATTCAAACCAACCCAGCGTCCTTCCGCTCAGTCCTTCCAGCAATGCCACGCTCAAGGCGTTATGGGGAATGCCGGCGATGGTGGCGGTTCCGCCCGCAACGCTCCCGTAGAGCGCCCCCAGTGCGAGGAACGCACCGAAATTGGATCTACCCGGACCTTTCTGCGGCTGGACGCTGCGGACAAAGGCCACGAGAGACACCGCGACCGGGATCATCACCGCAACCGTGGCTGCATCGGAGAGCAGCATCGAAATCAGCCCGGTCACCAGCATGAAGCCGAACGCCGTGCGGCTTGCGCTGCCATTGACCCATTGCAGCGACATGAACCACAGGGCGAAACGCTTCGCCAGGCCATGGCGGTCCATGGCGTAGCCCATGAGAATGGTTCCCCAGATCCAGAAGAAGATGTTCTGTCCGTACAGGGCAACGGTCTGGCCGACATTCATGACGTTGAACACCGGGAACAGAATGAGGGGGAGTATTGAAGAGATGGCCCATGGCACGGGCCGCGCCATCCACCACATGACCATCCAGCCGAAGACGCTCAGCGCGACCCGCCCCTCGAGCGGCACGCCGCCATAGGGCACCAAATAGAGGGCCAACGCGACCATAGGGCCTGAGGCGAACTTGAGAACCAACGTACTCGCGCTGGCCGACGGCAGCCCTTGCGAGGAGCCAGGCTCGGTTGCAGTCATTTGGGTTGCTCCAACCTCTTACGATGCCGGTGTCTTGCCTACGTCCTTGACCTCGGCGCCGGAGGCCTCGCCGACGAGGTGACTGCATCCGGCGCGGTGTGCCCAGTATTGCCATGCGCGCCAGATTTGAAATGGTTTATACGTCGTTGTCCGTGCCGCGATTTCGCCCTCGGACACCAGCTTGAACGTGCCCATCCGCATCGCAGCCATCTGCACCCGCGCATTACGTGGTAGATACACAGACAGCCGAACGGCTTCGATCAGCGTTCGCGCCGCAGCGGCAAATCCGTGTCCTCGCATCAATGCAACGTTGTTGTTACCCAGACAACCCGCCAGGTCGCGGCCCTGCAGAACGTTGGTCACCAGCATGTTCGTGTCTCCGAAGTTATCGGCGATGTCCCAGACCGGAACATGGCTTCCGATGAAGCTCCCGGAGTGGATCACCGGCTTGAGCGGAACGTCGGTGATCCCGAAGGGCAACGTGTCCTCGGCGTGCGCATGCACGACGGCCTGGACATCCGGGCGGGCCTCGAATATGCCGCTATGAATGAACCGTTCGATGGCCGGCTGGCGATCATCGCCGATCGGACTGGCGTCGGAAACCGAAAACTCCATGATGTCCTCACGTTCGACCATCTCGGGCGGGAGAGAGCGGGCCATGAGGAATCGGCTGGGGTCGTCTGGGTGACGAATACTGACGTGGCCGTATGCATCCACGATGTTTTCATTCGAGAGGACGCGGTTGGCAACGACAAGTTCGTTGAGCACTCTGTCGGTCGCGTTCATATCTCTCACTCCAAATCAGCAATTCGTGCCTGGACCCGGGGGCAGTATATACGGACGCGCCGGCTCCTCCAGTCATCGGGCATAATATGCACTGTCAGAAGCAGGGGGCGCCAGAAGGCGATCTCTCGCTGGAGCTCACACTGTAAGGACCAGGGATTTCGAGGGGGTATCGATGAATAAGTCAGTGGCATTCTTCGCGCTCGCAGCGGGTCTCTCAATACTCGCTGGACCGCTATCCGCGCATCACGGACGTGGGGATGCGTACGACATGCAGAATTCGGTCACGTTGAACGGCACTGTGACGGAAGTCCGATGGGCCAATCCCCATGTGGTCATTTTCATGGACGTGGCGGATGACAACGGTAACGTCGTCAATTGGGGCTTTGAAAACAGCAACGTCAGCACCCTGGCTAGGCAGGGCTACAGCAGGCGAACGCTTCGGATCGGCCAGGAAATAACCGCGCTGGTCAATCCCTCCCGTCAGGGTGCGCCCGTCGGGATTGTGGTGAAAGTCATTCTCGACGATGGCACTGAAATAATGTCGCGGGAGCGGGGGAATCCGCTTGACTGATCGGGGCGCTGTGGACGTCCTATACGAGAATCCTCGAATCGGACCGGGAGGCTCTGGAATGCGCTCTCGTTTCATCGGCTGGGTGCCGGGACTGATGTCGGCGCTCTTGCTCTTCTGGCCGGTCCTCTCGGACGCAGGTCCGCGCCAGGCACAGGAGATTGCAGGAGCCGCGTCAGGCGCATTCGATCCCCACGATCTCTCCGGATTCTGGGAGATCACGAGTGGGCACCGCAGCATCAGCGCGGATGTTCCTACGATGACGCCGGAGGGCGAGGCGAGGCTGAACGAGAGTAGGCCGACCCGCGGACGTTTCCTAGGCGAGCCGCTGAACGGAGAACATCCAGGTTTTGTCAGGGCCGTCACGCTGCCCGCAGACGGAAACGACCCCACCCATCAATGCAATCCGAACGGATTTCCACGGCTTGTTCTCGATCCTGAGCCGGTCGAATTCGTTCAGTTGGAGGGCCGCTGGCTCCAATTGTTCCAGTGGGAACACACGCTGCGCGAACTCTGGACAGACGGGCGAGACGTGCCCGCAGGCGAGACCCTCGATAACCTTGGGCCTGCATGGTATGGACACTCGGTTGGCGAGTGGCAAGGAGATACGTTTGTCGTCACGACAGTCGGCCTTGATGACCGAGCGTGGATGGATATATACGGCTTTCCGAAAAGTGTCGACGCGCGGTTTGAGGAACGCTACCGGCGGACTGGCGCCGACACCATCGAGCTTCACATCACGCTCGATGACCCGACGTTCTACACTGCCCCCTGGGTGTCGGACACCAAGATCTTCAGCCGACTCCCGCGCGAGGAGCTGACGTTCTTTGGATGGACCGGATTGTTCTCAGGCCTAACGGAGGCGACTTGCGCGCCGATGAACGAAGTGGAGAATTTCAACGAGAGAGTTCGTGATCCGGGCAGCTTCGGAGCCGGTGCGAATTGATCACGCTGCGCGTACGATGAAGACGCCTCGACCTACCGCGGCACTGCCGGGGCTGGTCGAGCGAACCTCGCCGCATCGATCGACACGTTCGGTTGTACCTCGCTGAGCTGCGTGGTGGACTCCCCGTTTGTCCAGGTCGTCGTCATGCGAAAAGGAAACTGCACGCCGGAGACCTCGCGATAGTCGCCGTAGTCGACCTGCGTTGGAACGATGCCGACCGCCGTTTCGGTCCACCGCAGCGACCGCACCAAGAGGCCGGCGTCGTCGAAGTACAGATTCACCGGCAGCTCTCCGGGGTTGGTTCCCTGAACCACCAACACCTCCCGATTGTCGATCGCAGTAACGTTGACCCGCCATTGGCTGAAGGCCTGCTGGATCCCGGCTGGAAAAGCGAGAAGCGCTTCGATCCTGGCACCGTCCAGGTTCCCGCCGGTCAGCCGCATCAACGGCACCGGCCTGTCTCCTGCCGCGACCCACGCGTCACGGCCGTCGTACGTCTTGACGGTGTCTCCGTAGAATCCCTGGACGACGGTGGCCACCTGGTCCGGAGCTTGGACGAAGACTTCCGTCGGAACGTCCTGGAAATCCGTGTCGTATCCCGAGTACGTCCCCCTGGCGACGAAGCCTGTCAGGTTGGCCAGGCTCTCCGCCCCACCAAGTGCCTGGATGTACGCTCCAAACACGTCATCGATGGAGGGCGTCCCGAAGCCGGGAAAGATCTGAAACTCATTGGGATCTTCTGCCGGGACACCGTACTGCACGCTGAGCTTTGCCACGGCCGCGGGGCGTTGGTCGCCGCGATGGCACGTAAAGCAGGTCACACGGCGGACTCCACCGAAGTTGTCCCCGTTGATGGTGTTCACCATCGCCATCATCCTGCGCGCAGTCTGCTTCAACGGGGTCTCCTCCGCAAAGCCTTCCCAGGTATCCATGCTGTTCGGAGTGTGGCAATCCGTGCAGTTCATGTTCAGGGCGTTGGAAAACATCCCCATCGTGTCCATGAATTCGTCCACGGGAACTCCGCCTAGGACCGGGACGTTAATGAAAATATCCTCCGCCAGCTGCGGGTCCTGTTCCGGCCCGGACTGACCGTCCACTGACGCAATGCCCAGAAGGCACACGATCACTGTCCCCACGGCGCCACGAATCGTTTGCTTCCGCCCGACCTTCATGTTCTTTTCCTTCTTTCAGAGGCACCATGGAGGTGCAAGACAGAGACCCGACTGGATAAATATAGGCCATAAATGCGTGCGGGCTACAATTGGCTTGGCGGTATCCCGTGAAGGTCCCATCGAAGCGAGCGCTCATCGTTGGCATGACGGTTGTCCTGACCGCCTTCATGGCCTATCGAATGGTCAGACCCATGAACATCTTCGTGGTGACCGAAGAGTTCGAGCGCCCGATCGCCGATGCCATTCCAGCCGGCCTGACGACTCTCTCGGCGCGAGAGTGCGGGGCCTGTCACCAGGATGCGTACCGAGAATGGGCGACCAGCATGCATGCTCACGCCTGGACCGATCCCTACTTCCAGGTGGACTTCGAGTTCGACCGCTCCCAGCAAATTTGTCTCAATTGCCACACGCCGTTACAGGACCAGCAGGAGAATCTTGTCCTGGGCTTTGAGGATCGCGAGAAGTTCAAGCCGATCCTGGCTCCGAATGAGTCCTTCGATGCGGCGCTCCGAGACGAGGGTGTGACGTGCGCCGTCTGCCACGTCCGCGACGGGGTCATCATCGGTCCGTTTGGTGATACCAGCGCCCCACACGCCACCCGTCGCGACCCGGACATGACGGATGGGAGCGGTGTCTGCCGGCGATGCCACGTGGCGACGGGCCGGCGGTGGGATACTTTTTACCGGATTCCGCCGTGTGGAACGGTCGCCGAGATCATGGAGGGCGGCGGCAGCCCTCCCGACTGCACGAGCTGCCATATGCCGGCCGTGGAGCGCCCCCTGGTAGCAGGAGGCGCCACAAGACCGAGCCGAATGCATCTGTTCCGAGGTGGACATGATTCGGAAACCGTTCGACAGGCACTTGCGGTCGATGTGGAGATGAGCGATACCGGAGGTGGCGAGCGGACCGCCACCGTCGGCGTGCGAAACACGGGTGCGGCTCACTACCTCCCCACCGGGGTGCCGGATCGCCATCTGACCGTCGAATTCAGACTGATGGGCGAAGATGGGCGCGTGCTCGAAGAAAGGACCCACCGGCTGAAGCGGACGATCATGTGGCGACCTTTCATCGTCGACCTCTGGGACACCCGCCTGCCGAACGGGATGCGGCGGACCTACACGTTTACCGTCGATATGGCCGCTGACCCGGCACCGGTCGCGCTGGACATCATGGTTCGCTATCACTTACTCGACGAGGCGCGCCGGAGGCGAATCGGCTACGAGAATGAAGAGCCGATCTCCTATGCGGTCTTCGAGCGATCGATACCGCTGATCGGCACCGCCGGATCGACGTTGAGCGGACAGGATCTTGAGACGTTCGCGGCGTATGACGTGGAGCCCGTACTCTCCCACTAGTCAGCCGAGGTCTCGGACTGAGTCAGCGGGCTACCAGCTAAGTCACTGAAACGTGAAACGCCTCGCCTCCTCTGGATCGCAGCCGAATCGCATTAGCTCAAGCGCCGGGGCGTAGTCCCACTCCATGTGTGCTGTGAAGGGCTCCGCCAGGTACTCAGGATCCTCGACAACGAAGTCGATCATAAGTCGAGTTCCGTCTTCGCTGAGCTGGTACCTCTCGACGACATGCTTTTGAGCCCCGGAGGGTATGGCCTGAATGTAGGTTATCAGGGGGTTGTTACCTATCAGGTGGTCTTCAAAGTGTGTCGTATCGACGACCAGAACGTCGTCCTCCCACCGTCCGATAGAGTGGCCCTGGTTGGTCCGCGCGCCATTCTCGGGATGTCCGCGCCCATCCATATACACGGTTCGGTCGACGTTGAAGAACTCGCTTCGGATAACGACCGTGTCGTCGCGAAGCTCGATCTCGTTCAGGTAAGGCAGGAGCGGCAGGAATGGTGACGGGAAAGGAACACAGTCTGCCACCGGGTTAGCTGATAAGGAATACGCCAGCTCTGAGGCTCTGCCCTTTTCCGTCGCCGCGACACCGTCCGACTTGAGATCGACGAGGCGCCGCTGGTTGAATCCCCGCATGGCGTCCCACACGCCAGACAAACTGGACGCGCGTGACGCAACGTCTACACCGTTCGATCGAGGTGTTAAGACGACACCATTTTCAAGCCCGATGGAGATGAGCAGAGCATGATTCCGTTGGGCATTCCTGTCGGGATTCGCCCGTACCGTTACTAAATCTCCGGGGGCTATGGATTCCGCACTCCAACCATTTCGGGTCAGAATCGGCACCGGATCGGTCTCGATCGTCCATTCAAGCTCTTCGCCAGCCCCGTTCGTCGTGTCAACGTAGATATAGACGTGTGGGTTGCGCCAGTCCACTCGGCTGACAGTGCCTTGAATGGTTACCTGCGAGTCCAGCCTGAAACCCGCGGGACTGTGATGGCCCGATGCGGTTGAAGTGACGAGAATCATTCCCGCGGTAACCGCAAGCAGTATCCTCATGATCCCTACCAACTATTTCTTGACGACAACCTTGATCTGCCCCGGGGGGTTGGAGTCGGCGATGTATAGTGCCTCGGTCCCACGATCCAAATTGATGTTGTGCGCTCGAGACTCGAGGCCGCCGATCACACCGATAACGATGCCGTCCTTCACTATAGTGATTTTCTCGCCATCGGTTTCCCCCACATAGACAGTGTCATCTTCCGAAATCGCAAGTCCCGAAGGCTGCATCAAGCCCAGGTCGGTCCACTGCTCGATGAACCGCCCATCCTGATCAAAAACCTGAATGCGGGGAGTCTTCGTTGTGTTCTGACGGTCCAGGACAATCAGGCGTCCCCTCGAATCGAACACCACACCGTGCGGAAGATCGAATTCGCCCGGCCCCGTTCCCTGAGTGCCACCGATGATCTTGATGAATCTCCCGTCACTGGAAAAATGGACGATTCGGGAGTTACCGTACCCGTCCGCTACAAAGATGTCGCCATTCGGCGCGACCGCAACGTCACTCGGACGGTTGAAGGCATCCGTCGAACCGTTGTCACCCGCGACGCCTTTTGTCCCAAGCGCGAGAAGCTGCTGTCCCTCCATCGTGAACTTGTAGACCATCTGATCGGTTCGATCCGTGATCCAGACGAAACCCTCGGCGTCGACGTCAATGCTGTGCTTGTCGGGAAACAGCCCCTCACCCCAGACACCCTGGAGTTCTCCGGCACGGTTGAAAACGACCACGGGTGGCTCGGCGCGCCGGAGCACCAGGATCGATCCATTGCCATCCGCGGCGACCGATATGGTGTCGCCCCACTCTTGCTCACCATCAGGAGGCGCTCCGAAGATCGCAACCTCGTAGTCGCTATTAGTAGTCTGACCGGATGCCGGGGTCACGACGGCCGCGGCGACCATAACGGCACAGAAATATTTCATAACGATGCTCCATTAGTCTAATCTGTCGTCTGGCAGGACGCCGAAGGTTCGCGTCGCCACCGAGGCTATGATCGCCGGAGTGATCATTTGGAGATGCACATGAAACCGTTCTTGATTCTCACCGCAATCCTAGCTCTGTCTGGCCTGGAGCCCTCCGTGGCAACGGCCCAGCAAGGCATGCCAGGCGGCACGCCGATGACCTTCTTCGTCACGAGCGAGCCTATCGGCGACGGCGGCAATCTGGGCGGACTAGCCGGTGCCGACGCGCACTGTCGAAATCTCGCTGAAGCCGTCGGCGCCGGCGGCCGGACCTGGCAGGCGTATCTCAGCACGCAGGCTCGGCCTGGCCAGCCGGCCGTCAACGCGCGCGATCGAATCGGCACGGGCCCCTGGTACAACTTCGATGGCGTGATGATCGCCCGCGACGTCGCTCATCTTCATGGAGATACGCTGGAACTCGCACGGCTTGGTAACAATCTGACAAAGCAGTCGGGACTTACCGAGAGGGGCCAGATCGTGCCTGGACTGAATGACTACCAGGAAGCTGTCAGGGATGGCGACTGGGAGTACGTCAAGACGACGCCATACAGCAACCGACACGAGATCCTGACCGGTTCACAACTCGACGGCCGGGCGTACCCGCCAGACCTCGACTACACGTGCGACAACTGGACAAGCAATAGAGACCCTGACCCTGGACAGGCGCAAGGCGGGCTGGAAGCCAGCCCGGGTAGGCCGAATGTTCAGATAGGGTTCCCCGATCGGAACGGGGGCGGTAACGGCTCCTGGAATTCATCGCACGGCACCCGCGGCTGCAGCCAGACCGCGCTGGTAAGGACACATGGCGTCGGCAAGCTCTACTGCTTCGCGACGAACTGAGAAGGCTCATGAAAAACATAATCGTGTGGATGCTCATCGGCCCACTTGTAGTCTTGACGGCCTCGAGCACCGCGTTCGCACAAGGCACAGAGAATATGCCCGACTCGGAAAGCATTCCCTCGAGCCTGATGACGTTCTTCGTGACCAGTGAGCCTCTCGGAGACGGAGGAAATCTTGGTGGATTGGAAGGCGCGGATGCTCACTGCCAGGCGCTTGCCGCAGCCGTTGGTGCGGGTGACAAGACGTGGCGCGCCTATCTGAGCACGCAGGCGCGGCCTGGTCAGCCGGCAGTCAACGCACGCGATCGTATTGGCACCGGGCCCTGGCAGCATTCAAAAGCCAGGCTCCTTGACTACCTAGGTCGCCGACTGTACCGGCCGATCATCCAGTCTCAGATACACGGCGATACCCTGGATGAAGCAAGACGCGGCAGCAATCTAACCAAGGAATTCGCGCTCACCGAACATGGTGAACTCGTCAATGGCATTGGTGATCCATTGCCAACCCGCCACGATATGCTGACCGGCTCGCAGCCAGATGGACGCGCCTTTACCGACGATGTCGATCGCACCTGTAACAACTGGACCAGCAACGACGAAGGCTCCGCCCAGGTCGGCCATTCCGATCGTGTCGGCAACGGGAACATCTCGTGGAACTCCTCGCACGCGACGACCGGCTGCAGTCAGGAAGATCTCATCAGCTGGGGCGGTGTCGGGTTGTTCTACTGCTTCGCGGTGGATGAGTAGCTGCCGGCGACGCCGACTGCCCACGATTGACTCCCCGGTGCGGCGGGCGTAAGGTTGCCAGGATTTGACTGCTTGGCGAGTCTGCCATGTATCCCGCCGGCAGGTGCCAGTGTGGCGCGATCCGTGGCAGGTCGACCACTTGATTCGAGAATCGTGGAGGTAACGATATGAAAGGCCGATCGCTAAAGGTTGCGGCTGCCTGCATGGCCGTGTTCGCGGCCATCGTGATGGCTAGCTGCACAGGTACTGTCGAGGGGCAGCAGGAAGGGTTCCTGCCCGGGGAGGGGTTTGCCGCCGTCCCGGGTCTCAAGGGCGGGCACGACGCGTTTGGCCCCTACGACCCGGTGGAGGGATGGCCGAAGCCGTTGGCGGAGAGCCTTCCGGACCACGAGGGGTGGACCTGGTCGCAGGCTACCGATGTCTTCGTTGAGACGCCCGACCGTGTGCTCGTGGCGCAGAAAGGCGAGCTGCCGGTGCTTGGGGATATCGAAAGGACGTGGCTGCCTGAAATTGGGCCTGGCATCAAGTTTCCAGTCGGCGGCGGGACGCCGCTGCGCGAATCGTCCAGTGCCACCCCCAGTCACGGCATCGGGGCGGAGGATGGGCGGAACGGCCGTCCGGGCATCGACTGGCGGTGGGAGCACGTCATCGTCGCCTTCGATAGCGAAGGCAACATGACCGAGGACTGGTCGCAGTGGGACGACATGTGGGGCCGGCCGCATGACATCGAGATCAGCCCCTACGATCCGGAAAGACACATCTGGATCGTCGACGCGGACAACCATGCGGTGCACAAGTTCACCAACGACGGGCAGGAGCTGCTGATGACGCTCGGCACGCCGGGCGAGCCGGGCACCGACGACACGCACTTCCGGCGGCCGACGTTCCTGGCCTTCATGGACGCGGACACCTTCTACCTGGCCGACGGGTACGACAACACCCGCGTCATCAAGTACGACATGGAGGGCAACATCCTGGCGCAGTGGGGCGAGGAAGGTGAACCGGGCCGGAACGAGACGCGCCCCGGCTACTGGAACAACGTGCACGGCATCGCCGTCAACCCGGAGACACGGCTGGTGTATGTGAACGACCGCAACAACGGCCGCGTGCAGGTGTTCGACGAAAACGGCGTGTTCCTCGACGACTGGAGCTTCGGTCCGCGCCCGCCGATGAACATCCACGACATCTACATGGGCGACGACGGTATCCTCTGGGGAGCCGATCAGGGAGGGAGCAAGCTCCTTGGCTACGACGCCGACGGAAACTTCATCTATTCCTGGGGCACGTTTGGTACGTGCCAGGGCTGCATGTGGGGCGTGCACGGGTTCCATACGGACATGGAGGGCAACCTCTACACCTCAGAGGTGAGGACCGGCCGCGTCCAGAAGTACGCGCCGCGCGAGGGCGCCAACCCCGCGTTCCTCGTGGGCAGGCCCTGGCCGAGGGTGTGGTAGACAGAGACCGACGGCTCGGCTAGCTACGCTCGCGTAACGCGGGCGAACCGGTTAAGGCGTTCCGGCACGGCGCGAATAGCGTCGTGCCGGAACGCCGCTCGTGCGGTGGCTTTCCCACCGACAATCCCTTTCCGAGCGTGCCGGAGAATTCTCAGGCGAGAAAGCGAGACGTCATGGGTGATGAAGCGAAACCTGGAATCAGCCGTCGGGATTTCGTCGGTCTAGCGACGGCGGGTGCCGCCGCCGTCGCAGCCTCCGGGGCCTTATCGCCCGCGCACGCTCAGGCGCCTGGAGCGCGCCAGATACCGACCCAATGGGACCTCGAAGCTGACGTGGTTGTCATCGGCTCCGGGGCAACCGGAATGCCGGCTGCCATCAAGGCTGCGGATGCTGGTGTGTCGGTGATCGTCGTCGACACCAACTACGACGTCGGCGGACACGCGATCGTGAGTGGCGGTAACACGGCCCTTGGTGGGGGAACGACCGCGCAGAAGAAGTACGGGATTGAGGACTCCCCAGATATCCTGTTTCGCGATCTCACGGACTGGTCCGTTGTCGAGACGTCCGGCATGCCCGACTATCGCTACAACGACCGAGGAGTCCAACGCGCGCTCGCCGACAACGAAGCCGACAACTATGACTTCCTGGTCGCCAATGGCGTGGTGTTTGACGATCGACCGCCGGACAACAGAGGTGGACACGCGATCGGTCTTTCTGCCAGGCGGGAGAATCACCCGATCTGGGACAAAGGACAAAGCCTGGAAAGCCCGGCTGGCGGAAACGGCACCAGCCTGATACGGCCCCTAGAGGCAAGCGCGAGGAAGAAAGGGGTCCGATTTCTCCTGAACTATCACATGGACGCGATCTTCCGCGAGCAACCCGATTCAGGACGGGTTCTTGGCATCGAGGCGAGCTACTCGCCCACGATCCTCCCTGGCACCACGACGCCGCTTGGGAGCTTTCGCCGTGACGGCAACATCGAGATCACCGCGAACACGGTCACCGTCAGGGCACGAAAGGCGATTGTCACTGGAACAGGAGGAAGCTCCGGCAACGTCAACTTCCGGCGGATCTTCGACCCGCGCTTGACTGAAGAGATCCCGACGGCGGCGGTTGAGTACTCGCCACAGGACGCCAGCGGCGAGATGGCCGCCATGTCGATCGGCGCGACGCTCTGGGGCACGGCGAATCAGACGTTCGACCGCAGCGCCGCGCTTCGCAAGCGACCCATTGTCGGCACGCCGACCAATTACATCGGCTGGACGCCGGACAGCCCGATCTTCCCCAAGGTCAAAGCTACCGGCCTCGCCGTCGGGAATTGGCAGAACGCAATCATCGTCAATCAGGTGGGCAAGCGCTTCTACAACGAATTGGAAAACGGGTACCCGACGGGGACTGTAGAAGGATTCCTTGATCCGTACGTGCCAGGAGATTGGCGCAACCCCACGAAGAACACGTTTGCGCCGATGAACTACATCGACGCCGCTCTGGCCATCAACGAAGGTTCGGGTCCGCCCGATTTCCCGGCGGGACCGCAGTGGGCCATCTTCGACGCCGCAGCAGTTGAGCGGGAGGGGTGGAATCTCGCGCCGCCTGCCACGCTGCCAGACTATTTCTTCTCTGCACCAACGCTCGCGGAACTTGCGAGCCTCATGACAAGGAACCCGCACCAGAAGGCCACGATGCCTGCCGCGAACCTGGAAGCCACGGTGAAGCGGTACAACACGATGGTCGACCTTGGCGTGGACCCCGACTTCGACAAGCCCTCGCCTGCGTACAAGATCGAAACAGTGCCGTTCTACGCCGCGTGGGCGACGTTCACGGCCCACGACACCTACGCCGGGCTCAGGATCAATATGAAGTGCCAGGTGATCGACACGCAGGGCGAGGTCATTCCTGGCCTCTACTGCGGCGGCGAGTCGGCAGGCGGCTGCAGCCAGCACGGTCTCGGACGCTGCACGACCCAAGGCTATATCGCCGGCGCGGAGGCTGCGAAGGAACCGGGTTAACCTCTAGCGACCCGCGACGAGGTGATGAAGCCGGTGCTGACCATCAGCCACCGGTGTGGCCATGTGACTCCGAACAAACCCATGGGCCCACCCTCGATCCGTACCGTTCTTGATGAACGGGTTTTTCTCCGCACATGAACACGCCGGCGGCGGTCCGACACGTCTGAGAATCTGCCGCCGACGCGGCGTTCGGGCTTGGCGGAAACCGCGACGTTCGTGGCCGCGGCGTGTCGAGATGCCGTCTTCATGCAAGCGGTGTTGGGTTGGCTGCGCCGTCGTGCACAACTGGACGATGTGGCCGACGGTCGTGGGGGTGCGGTGGCCGTTCTCCAGCGTTTCGGCGGGGCGCTCAATCTGAACGTGCACATCCACGCACTCGTGTTGGACGGCGTCTGTGCCAAGGACCGGACCGTGCGCCCCCAAAATCTAGTCAGCAGCACAATTAAGTCGAGTGACATTGAAAGATGGTCGTGGGCCCCTTAGGCGCCCACGACAAGGGCGCTGACCCCTGAGGTATTGTTCGGCTAGTGCTTGCGACGAGATCCCTGTCGAGCCATAACTAGGTGTTACCGAGCGGTGCATCGTCGCGCCGTAACTTGGGTTACCGGAATCTGTGTTGAGAACAAGGCGTGTGGGCGCTGTGGGAAGCCGCGTTTTGTGCGGGTTTCCAACGCCCTGGTGGGCGCGTTTTTCGCGTCCACAGGTCGGGCAGCGTCCCCGCGCGGATTTTTCGCCGGCGCCGCAGGACTGACCCGCTGGTTGGCGAGGCGGTAGACGCCGGCCAGCCCTTGGTCGATCCGCTGCGCCAGGATGAACGGATCGAGACGCGCGCGGAGCTGTCTCAGCGCCCGGACCTGCGCCGGGGCGGCTTCGGCACACGCCTCCACGCGCTCGAGCGGCGTCCGCGGCGCGTCATAGCGGCGACGGAGGCGGGCGCCGACGCGGCGCTTCTCGACCAGCGTCACCGAGGGGAGAAACAGGTTCTGCAGCAGGCGCAGCTCCTCGTAGAGCCCATTGATCGCGGTGAGCGCCGGCGCCGAGTCATACCGCACGTAGCCCAGCAGCTTCCGCACGTGCGTCCAATTCTTCTGCTCGATGTGCGCGTTATCGTCCTTCTTGTACGGGCGCCCGCGAGTGAATTGGATGTCATGGTGCGTGCAATAGCGGCGGAGATGGTGATTGATGAACTCGGAGCCGTTGTCCGAATCGATCCCGCGCAACCGAAAGGGCATGGCTTGGCGCAAGTACTCCAAGCCTTCCTGGACGTGGTGCTGACTCTTGCCCATCACCGCCCGCGTTTCCACCCAGGTCGTGAGGATATCGGTCACATTCAGTGAATAAATGAAGTCGCCGGCAGCGCGATCGCCCGAATGCGCCACGAGATCGATCTCGGTAAAGCCCGGCTCCTGCACGTCCCAGCGGTCCGTCTTCAGCGGAATCTGATGCTTGAGGAACGTCCCAGGCTTCGTCCGGCCGTACTGCCGCGTCCGCAGCTCGCTCTTGAAGGCCCGCAGGCACCGATCCATCTGCCGCGGGCTCATCGACCGGAGCTTCTCGACAACCTCGCGGGGGATCCGCCACCGCCGACATGCCCACGGCAGCCACGTGGGCAGCAAGGCCTGCAGCCGCAGAGACCACGGATATCCGGCGGCCTCCCAGATTCGCCGCAACGTGCCCACGACCACCGGTCCATAGCGGACCGGCGGGCCCCCGCGGCGTCGTCGCCGCGGTCGCTCCGGCCGACGCAGCGACCGAATCACCGCCTTGCGGTGATAGCCCGTCACCTCACACACCTCATCCAACAGCTGGCCCTTCGTCGGCCGCGCCGCGTGCGCGTAGCGTTCCCGCATCCGTCCCAGATACTCGCGAATTGCTTGTGGTCCCACTCGGATTCTCCCCATCGCCATCCTCCCTGATGGGTAACCCGAGTTGTGGCGCGACGATAGGACGCCCGGTAACACTTAGCATGGCGCGATACGAGATCTTGACCGTGCCTGAAGCCGTGATGTAAACTCTCTCGCTCATGCGTCAGCCCGCTGTTGATTCCAGCGGTTCATTACAGGATGGACGCGCGGCGAGCGCGGCCTGGCTCTCACCGAGACCGCGACCCCCATCATGATTCACGGACGTCTGTGTTTCAAACGGCAAGCCCGTTCCAATGCGGCGGGCCGATTCGAACAAGTCCGCGCGGGAGCGCGTGGAAGTAGGAAGGGCCGCCGAAGAAACTTAGGAAGGGACACGATATGAAGCTCGGATCGAGGCGAATGATCCTTGTGGCCGCTGGGACGACGGTCGTGTGGCTGATCGGCGTCGCGTGGGCCACGAGCGGCCCACAGCGTGCGCCACGCTCATCGATAGATGACTTCAGTCGCTCGAATGCGCAGACGGGGCGGGGTGCGGACTTGCCGGTCTGCGGCCCTGAAGCGTTCGCGGGGGCGGGCGGCCAGGCTGCGGGTCAGGCTGGGCAAGCACAGGGAGCGCCGCTATCGGAAGATGTCTTCGAGAACGTCACCGTGCTCACGGGGATTCCCGTGGACGAATTCATGGGGACGATGGGGGCCTTTTCGGCCGCCCTGAGCTATTGCTGCTCGGCGTGTCATACCGGGGCGGGCACCGGCGACGCAGACTATGTCGTCGACACCCCGAGAAAGCAGACGGCGCGCCGGATGGTGCTGATAATGTCCGCCATCAATCGGGCCCACTTCGGGGGACGACAGGTCGTGACCTGCTGGACCTGCCATCGCGGCGGCGAGGCCCCCGCGACCACGGCGACGATGGCTGACATCTACAGCGTACCGACGTTGGGAGTGGGTGATGTCCTCCTGCAGGCTCCCGGGGCGCCTCCCGCCGACGAGATTCTTGACAAGTATATCGAGGCGCTCGGCGGAGCCGCGCGGCTGGCCACCCTCACCAGTTTTATAGCCAGGGGGACGAGCGTGGCGTTCGGGGCAGGTGACGAGAGGCGCCAGATCGAAGTCTTTGCCCAAGCTCCGGGTCAGCGCACCACGATTATGCACTCGGTCGAGGGAGACTACACCACGACCTACGACGGCCGTGCCGGTTGGGTCGTGACGCCGTTCACACCGGTGCCGGTGATGACGCTGACCGGGGGTGAGCTGGACGGGGCGAGGGTGGACGCGGAGATGGCCTTTCCGGGGCGGGTCAAGGAAGTCCTCAGCGATTGGCGTGTCAGCTTCCCGGACATCATCGACGATCGGTTGGTCCGAGTGGTTCAGGGGGGAGCCGAAGACGAGGGGGCGTTAGCCACCTTGTACTTCGACGACGAGACGGGCCTGCTGACGCGGATGGTGCGTCATGCCCCCTCGGCGGTCGGCCGCGTGCCCACGCAGTATGACTACACTGATTATCGCGAGGTTGCCGGAGTCATGATGCCCTTTTCCTGGACCTTGTCGTGGGTGAGCGGCCAGGATGTCGTTGAGCTGAGCGAGGTGCAACCGAATGTCCCGATTGACGCGGCCAGGTTCGCCAGACCGGCCCCGTCAGCACCATAGGTCATGTTCCTCGGTCTTGAAATGGCGGCCGACGACGAGGTCATGAAACTGGTGTCTAAATTAGTTCACCGGAAGCCCGAGCAGTCGCGCGGGGTTGTCCTTCGTCATCTGAGCGAGCTCGCGTTCGGTCATCCCGGCCGCGAGCATCTGCGACATGAACTCGCCGAAGCCGTCAGTCGGCATGGCGTACGCCGGATTGCCGAGATCTGACGACAGCACGCACCACTCCACGCCAATCGTCCGGAGCAGCTGCGCCAGCTCGGAGGGCGTGAAGTTCGCGCTCGCACGACCCGTCATGGGGATGTTTCTGTAGACGAACTCGATGAAGGCGCCGAGACTCGTGGCCTCCTGCATCTGCGCGAGGCTCATCTCGTCGGCCCCATGCGTCACCATCATGTGCTGGACGCCCTGCCTCCTTCCCTCGGCGAGCAGGAGCAGGCTCTCCTCCGGTGACGAGTGCCCTGTCTCGAGCACCAGTTGGTGCTCGGCGATCACGGCAATAACGTCCTTCACCTCTGGCAGCAGCTCCCCGTTCCTCGACACACTCACAAAGGGCCGCCTCGGCTCTTCTGCACCACCCCCCGTGACTCCATACTCAGAGTCGCGAGTCGGGAACCAGACGACACGCCCCCACCCTCCAGTGACCTCCGTCATGTGCTCGACCGCGCGCGCGTTGATTCCACCCACGGTGCGGTTGAGGACGATGCCGCCGAATGTCTCGAAGCCTGGTACTTGCCGGCGCACGGTGTAGGCGAGCGATGCCGTCGGATCGAAATGATTCTTGAGTACAATCCCGCGCATGCCGCGATCTCGTGCCATTCTCGCGAGATCGGCGGAGTCAACGCTCCGCTCCTCCATGTCCGGAAGGCTGTGCGCGTGGAAATCGATCGAGCCCGCGAGCAGGCGGTCCGAGATACTCCCTCCCGCTGCCTGACCGGCTCCCGCGCCAAGCCGCGCTGTGCCTGCGCCAAGAAGCGCGACCACAGCCACTGCCACCACACCGAGGGTCGAGGGTTTCCAGGTTTCGTTCTTCATCACGTCCTTGTTGTCCACAGCCAGGCGGTGTCGGCGATTCCGTCGCGGGTCATTTTTCGGTATCGCCGAAGAGTCCTCGATCGCGAACCCGAGGATTGAACTCCTCCACCTCGTTCATCGGCGCGCAGATCGCATCCGTGAGCCCCGAAAACAATCCTGTCCATCCGAAGAAGGTCATGTCCTCCGGCTGCAGTCGCGTGAAGATACGTGATTGGGGTCCCCATGGGGCCGTATAGTTCGCCGTATCGTTGATGGTCATGCGACCCTCCAGCGTGTCGGCGTCGATCAGCCTGAACCGCTCCTCGATCTGCGCGTCGAAACTCAATGGATGGCCGTATTGATCGGGCCACGCTCTCGGCTCGAAGCCGGTGCTATTGACAACCAGCGTGTCTCCGTCCCATTCGGCAACCGAATGGCCATACCAAGCCGGCCCGATGTGCCACAGGTTTTCTCCAGAGGGCAACGCGCGTCCGTCCATCCATATCTCGCGCAGCACCCGGTCCCACTGATAGAGGTGCATCATTCTGCCCGGAAGCTGAACGACTTCGAATGGCTCGTTCTCCTCCCAGGTGATCCGCGGGAAACCCATCGGATTACACGAGAACATGGGGTCGTTCCTGCATGCGAAGGTACGGCATCCCGGCGCTGCCCCATCCTCGGGCAGGTCGACGTCCTCGATAAAGTCCGGGAGGCGCTCGTTCATGCGCTGCTGGCCGGCTTCCGTGTAAGGGGGATGGCTGTCCTCGGGCGGACGCTCACTGGGCGGCGGACCGATCCAGTATCCGGAGAGGTCGTGAGGGTCAAACTGCGCCTCTTGTTGCGCCCATGCCAGCGTCTGCGCGAGCCCCACAGCCAGAGCGAGTATTAAAGCGGGCGAACCCTGTCGCATGTGAGATCTCCTTGTCTACAGCTCCGGATCAGGCATTCGAGCCTCAGACCCGCCCGCCGCTACTCGTCGATCGGGCCACCGAACGCCAACACTTCCTTTCCGGTGTCGTCGTAGACCCTTCGGATTACGCCGACTGGTGCACCGCCGCGGGAAGGATTGAGCTTGACGCTTATCTCCTGCCCGGGCACGAACGACAGCCTCGACATGCCCAGTCGCGAGAGACTGCCGACGTTCTGGCTTTCGAGCGCCCAGTTGACGACTGTGCCGTCGGCCTCTATCACGTCTACATAGAGCACCACATGGGGATTGCGCCACGCCCATTCTGCAACCGTGCCCTCGATCGTCAATAGTTTGCTGACATCGTAGGTGCCGCCTCTGCCGTGATGGGCGGGAGGCGGCGCCGCTGCCGTCGACAGACCAGCCAGCAAGACAAAAACGGAACTCAGAAATTGTATCGAGGTGCGTTTCATACGCTTCCTTAACCACTCAATCATATTTTTCAATGTGGAGTGTCTCTGAAGATGTCACGTTTCAGACTGATGACAAGTCATGGTTGAGGCACTGTTCAGGAGACCTTGCTAAAGGTCATGTACAGGGTTCCGGAACCGCCCGGCGTCTCGTAGTCTCGCTGTATCGAGAGCACGTCACCGCTCATCGTCAGGATGTCGCGCCTCTGGCCCAGCCCTTGGGTTTGATGCAGATAGAGCTTGCCTTCGATCCATCGTCCCCGTGTCTTCGTAGGGCCGTTGAGCCGGGGCTCTCCACCGTCGCCATCCGGTGGGAGCGGATTGACGGTGATCGTGAAGTCCAGCTTGATCGCCAGCGTCCTGATCCATCCGTCGCTCATCGTACTTTCGAAGGTCATGTCGTCGCCGTTCTGAGTAATACTCAGCGTGACCGGAGCCACCTCCAACGCCCGCGTTCCACCGCTACGCGAGCCGGACAACGCAGGCACTCCACCGCCACGCCCCTCTCTCATCGGCGGGTCTTGCTTCACGAACTTCCAGGTACCGGAAAAGTTGACCGCTTCCTGAGCGTGGACGGGCGATGCCAGAGGCAAAGCCAGGACGAGCGCCACAACCGACAGGGCTACTCGGTTCATCATCTCGTTACCCTCCGTGTTCAGTCACACGTGTGATCCAGATTGCGAGCTAGTCGCTGGACGTTTTCGGCATGAGTCGCTGCTGACGGAATATCCTGGACGGATCCGCGCCAGGCTTCGGCGCGAACTTCTGCGCTCGACCGCCAAAGACCTCGGCCGTGTAGAGGTTGCCCGCAGAATCGCTTGAGAATTCATGAACAGACCAGAACTCACCGGGAGCGGTGCCTTGCGTCCCCCAGTGGTCGAGCAGCTTTCCGTTCAAGTCGTACTTCAGGAATTCGTTCAGAGTACCGGAAGAAATCCAGGCGTACCCATCCTCGCTGATGCGAATCGTGTACGGAGAATGGATGTTCGGCCATTGATCGAGAAACGTTCCCTCTTCGTCGAATATCTGAATACGGCTATTGCTGCGATCCGAGACGTAGACCAAGCCGTTCCGATCGGTGGCGATCGCGTGCACCGTGTCGAACTGGCTCGGTGCGGTGCCCGGCGTTCCCCACATCTTGAGGAAGTTGCCATCCTTGTCGAACTTCAGCACGCGCGTGTTCCCGTAACCGTCGCTGACGAAGAATGAGCCGTCAGATAGGAACGCGATGTCCGTTGGCCGGCGAAAGTGCGCGGGGTCATCGTTGTCGCCAAAGATGCCCGACTCGCCGAGTGTCAGCAACAACTTCGTTCCATCGTTGCTGAACTTGAACACTTGATGCCGCATGTCGTCGACGACCCATACACTGCGTTCGGGGTCGTACGGGCTCATGCTGATCTGGTGCGGCCCCCGGCCGTCCTGAAACAGATGGTCCCACTGGGTCCACGCTTCGGTGATGCGGCCGGTCGAGTCGATCACCACGATGCAGTTGCGCATGTCCGGCACCTGCGAGGTCGCCTGCAACCCGAGCGCGCCAAAGGCGCCGGTAAAGTCGGGAGGAACCTCCCTGCCATTCACCGTCGCCGGGAGAACGATTTCCCCGCGGACGGCGACAAAAATCCTGTCCGGTGTTTCCGCCCAAATCCCCGACGTCGAGCCGAAGATCCGTCCGGGCGCCGCCAATCTGGACGGCAGCGGCCAACTGGGGACGACGTCATACGGCCCCGTGTAATCGTCGCCGCCTTGTCCCTGGCCCTGAAGGATCGCCGATCTCGGTCCGGCAACCACACCCAGCCCGAACACGACGACCAGCGTGAGCATCCAAGTGCGCATTGAAACCTCCTGCTGAAAGCCTACGGTCGCGATAGATCGTGGTGAGCTATTGAGTGAATGTCAACTCTTCGTATCGCGCCATGCTAAGTGTTACCGGGCGTCCTATCGTCGCGCCACAACTCGGGTTACCCATCAGGGAGGATGGCGATGGGGAGAATCCGAGTGGGACCACAAGCAATTCGCGAGTATCTGGGACGGATGCGGGAACGCTACGCGCACGCGGCGCGGCCGACGAAGGGCCAGCTGTTGGATGAGGTGTGTGAGGTGACGGGCTATCACCGCAAGGCGGTGATTCGGTCGCTGCGTCGGCCGGAGCGACCGCGGCGACGACGCCGCGGGGGCCCGCCGGTCCGCTATGGACCGGTGGTCGTGGGCACGTTGCGGCGAATCTGGGAGGCCGCCGGATACCCGTGGTCTCTGCGGCTGCAGGCCTTGCTGCCCACGTGGCTGCCGTGGGCATGTCGGCGGTGGCGGATCCCCCGCGAGGTTGTCGAGAAGCTCCGGTCGATGAGCCCGCGGCAGATGGATCGGTGCCTGCGGGCCTTCAAGAGCGAGCTGCGGACGCGGCAGTACGGCCGGACGAAGCCTGGGACGCTCCTCAAGCATCAGATTCCGCTGAAGACGGACCGCTGGGACGTGCAGGAGCCGGGCTTTACCGAGATCGATCTCGTGGCGCATTCGGGCGATCGCGCTGCCGGCGACTTCATTTATTCACTGAATGTGACCGATATCCTCACGACCTGGGTGGAAACGCGGGCGGTGATGGGCAAGAGTCAGCACCACGTCCAGGAAGGCTTGGAGTACTTGCGCCAAGCCATGCCCTTTCGGTTGCGCGGGATCGATTCGGACAACGGCTCCGAGTTCATCAATCACCATCTCCGCCGCTATTGCACGCACCATGACATCCAATTCACTCGCGGGCGCCCGTACAAGAAGGACGATAACGCGCACATCGAGCAGAAGAATTGGACGCACGTGCGGAAGCTGCTGGGCTACGTGCGGTATGACTCGGCGCCGGCGCTCACCGCGATCAATGGGCTCTACGAGGAGCTGCGCCTGCTGCAGAACCTGTTTCTCCCCTCGGTGACGCTGGTCGAGAAGCGCCGCGTCGGCGCCCGCCTCCGTCGCCGCTATGACGCGCCGCGGACGCCGCTCGAGCGCGTGGAGGCGTGTGCCGAAGCCGCCCCGGCGCAGGTCCGGGCGCTGAGACAGCTCCGCGCGCGTCTCGATCCGTTCATCCTGGCGCAGCGGATCGACCAAGGGCTGGCCGGCGTCTACCGCCTCGCCAACCAGCGGGTCAGTCCTGCGGCGCCGGCGAAAAATCCGCGCGGGGACGCTGCCCGACCTGTGGACGCGAAAAACGCGCCCACCAGGGCGTTGGAAACCCGCACAAAACGCGGCTTCCCACAGCGCCCACACGCCTTGTTCTCAACACAGATTCCGGTAACCCAAGTTACGGCGCGACGATGCACCGCTCGGTAACACCTAGTTATGGCTCGACAGGCTCTTTCTTCGTCTTCGGCGAAAGTAGGACGCTCAAAAACGCTGAGCAATTCGGACTCCCGCGTGGCGGTTGGGCTCGAACTAGACCTTCTGGACTCGAAGGTGGCTCAGTTATGATTATGCAGTTTTGGAGCGAAAGATGAAGAGCCTGACTCGATTTACGGTTGCAGGTGGCCTGCTGCTCTCAGCAATCCTAGCGGTCGACGCGCTATCGGCCCAAGAGAACTCGCCTCTGGACCTGACTGGCACCTGGGTGTGGGTCAATCAAGAAGACTCCACCAATCGCTTCCGTGGTGTTGATCCGGGCGGTCGATACGAGGGTCTGACGATCAATGACGCGGCACGCATGCGTGCAGACACCTACTCCGAGGAGTGGGTGTCGACATCGCCGCTGCTGCAGTGCAGACCGCGCGGCCCGACGTATCAACCGTACGCCCTGGATCCCGTTCAGATCGACAAGGAACTGGATCCCGTCAGTCGTCAAATAGCGGCGTACCGGATCACGGTTCACAAGACCGCCGGGGCGCGCATGATTTGGCTCGACGATCGCCCGCGTCCTTCACAACACGCCGCGCATACCTGGGAAGGGTTCTCCACCGGACGATTCAAGGGACCCATCCTGGAAATCACGTCGACGCATTTGAAAGAGAGCATCATTACCAGAAATGGTGTGCCGAGCAGTTTTCGCGCGACGGTCATCGAACAGTTGTTCCTGGACGAGCCCTATCTGCACTGGGTATTCACAGTCATCGATCCCGACTATCTGACAGAGCCTCTGGTCAGAAGCGGGCTCTACGTCCGAGGCCCCACGCAACAACTGCCTCCCTATCCGTGTCAGGCCGAGGACAATCTACCGCCCGGTGCTCGGACGTCATACAAGGTGCCGCATTACCTGCCCGGTGAGAATCCCTGGCTGACAGAGACGGCCTTTGGATTCAAGGTTCCGTTGGAGGCATGGAGAGGTTTCGCTGACGCCCTGTACCCCGAGTGGTATGCGATCGGGAAGACACTTTCTCCACCCGCTGCACCGGATATCGTTTTGAAACCCGACTATGACGACGAGTCCACGCGGGTGGCTGAACGCGCGGATGCGCAACCCGAAAGCACGCCCAGCTATGACGCTGTTGAGCCGCTGCACGCGGCCGGCAGCGTGTATATGATCGCGGGCGCCGGCGGCAATATCGCCGCATCGATAGGCGGAGACGGGGTCATTATGGTGGACTCCGGTGCCGCTGCGGCGAGCGACCAGATTCTCGCGGCGATCCGTCAGGCAGCTCAGCGGTTGCGGCCACCAGACAGGCCCGAATCGGCGTCCCCCTTTACCAGCACGTGGCAGGCCACGCATGCCTTTGCGGAGCCGAAGATTCGAATGATTATCAACACCAGTGATAATCCAGATCACGTGGAAGGCAATGCCGCGATCCGGGAGTCTTCCATGTTTGGCGCACTCGGTGAAGGTGCCGCCTTTCAGAGGGGTACGTCGTCCGGTTCCAGCCAGCAGATCTTTGCTCATGTCAACGTTCAACAGCGGATGTTGGACGGGAATGCGGTGAATGCCCCGACCGATACGTACTTCACCGACAGGTACACCCTGTACCGCTTCTTCAACAACCAGGCCGTACAGATTTTCCATATGCCCAACGCGATTACAGATGGCGACAGCACGGTCTTCTTCCGGCGTTCGGATGTGATCGCGGCTGGCGACATCTACAACAGCGATATCTATCCGCCGATTGATGTGGGCCGGGGCGGCAGCATTGATGGTGAAATCGAAGCGCTCAACAGAGTGTTGGACATGTCCGTGACGGAATACATGTCCCAGGGTGGAACGATGATTATCCCGGGTCACGGATGGCTCAGCGATTCCGGTGACGTGGGTTACTACCGTGACATGCTCATGATTATTCGCGATCGAATCCAGCGCATGATTGACGACGGCATGACGCTGGAGCAAGTCAAGGCAGCCAAGCCGACCATGGACTACGACCCCCTGTATGGAAGACAGCCAGGAGTGACGGCCCGGTTTGTCGAGGCGGTGTATGGCAGCCTGAAACAAGGGAATGCGGAGTAGTTGAGAGGAAGCATGACGGGAGACACCATGCGAATTCCATTGCCTGCGCTGTTGGTGACGGCAGCGATGCTTGCAGGAAGTATGAGCACCGAAGCCCACCACTCTTTTACCGGAGCCTACAATGTGCGCGAGACGATAACGATCACGGGGACAATCGTTCAGATTGCGCTCCGTTCCCCGCACTCGTTCTTTTACGTCGAGTCGCAGGACGCGGAGGGAATCTCACAACAGTGGGCCATCGAGGGTGCATCGGGTGAACAGTTTTCGCAGCAGGGCGTGGACTCGCAGTCGTTCCGCGTGGGAGACCCCGTGGAAGTGACGGCCAACCCGTCCCGTACCCCGGACAGCACGCGGGCACGATTGGTCAAGATCGTCCGGACGACGGACGGCAAGTCGTGGGGCACTCAGGCCGGGGAAACCGTCAATTAGCGGAACCCGTGGACTTCTCGAGGCAACGAATGAATTCGAAGGCCATCCTGGCCATCGTGCTTTGGTTGTGGTCACCATCGGCTATCGAGGCTCAGGGCGGCCGTGGGCAAGGCGGTTCCCCTCCGACTGCGAGAGCGTCTGCGCCAATCGATCTCACAGGTTACTGGACCGCGGTCCTGACCGAGGACTGGCACGTGCGTATGTTCACCGCTCCCAAAGGGGACTTCGGTACCGGTGCCCCCGGTGCGGTCGCCCAGGTCGTCACGGGTACGCTTGGCGTGGGTGCCAATCCCGCCCAGAACGGCAATATTCCCTACAACGTGAAAGGCGCTCAGGCGGCCATGGCATGGGATCCCGCCAGAGATGAGGCGGAGGGCGATCAATGCAAGGCCTATGGTGCACCTGGAATCATGCGTCAGCCCACCCATCTGCATATCACGTGGTCGGACGACAATACGCTGGGGGTGGAAGCCGACTTTGGGACACAGACTCGCCTGCTCCACTTCGCGCCGCCGCCGGCAGGGCTGGAGCCGACGCTGCAAGGGCGCTCGATCGCATCGTGGACTTCCATGGGCGGCGGTGGCGGGCAGGCCAACTTTGAAACCGGTGGCGCGTTGAAAGTCGTCACAACCCATCTGACGCCGGGATACTACTGGAAGAATGGAATACCCTACACCGGGAACGCGGTGCTGACAGAAAACTTCTTCTTGCTCGATTTGCCAGATGGAGATACCTGGATGACCGTGACACAAATGGTCGATGATCCGGAGTATCTAACGGAGCCCTACATCGTGAACTATCATTTCAAGAAGCTTCCTGACGGCTCCAGATGGAATCCCACTCCGTGCCTGGTGCGTTGAGATCACAGGAGATAAGGGGATCGTGTTATGCACTCCACCAAACTGTCCGCAGCGCGTCGCTCCGACCGGCGTGATTTCATAAAGGGATTGGCGGCTCTCGGCGCGGCAACTGCGCTTCCTGGCGTCAGCTCGGCGGCGGCGACACAGACCACCGCAGGCCGGCCCGCGCGCGTGATCGATATTCACCATCACTACGCCTCTCCGAATTACCTCGCATCGCTGGCGGCCAGAAATGTGGCGAACAACCTCGATCGATTCAGGGGAGACACACCCGAAAAGCACATCGCCATCATGGATGAGGCCGGCGTGGCGACAGCGATGCTCGTGCAGTACTCGGGCTTCTGGTTCGGCGACGTAAGCCAGGCGCGTCGTGATGCGCGTGAAGTGAACGAGTGGGCCGCAGAGAAGATGGTCGGTGCCTATCCAGATCGCTTTGGACTCTTCGCGTCGCTGCCGTTGCCCGATGTAGACGGCAGCCTGAGGGAAATCGAGTACGCCTTCGATACGCTCAAGGCCGATGGTGTCTCACTCATCACCAGTTACGACGACAAGTGGCTGGGTGACGCATCCTTCGACCCGGTCTTCGAAGAATTGAACCGGCGTAAAGCGGTTGTGTTCACGCACCCGCTCGAGCCGAGCTGCTGCAGGAATCCGTTGGAAGGCGTAGGACCTACAACGCTGGAGTATCCGACGGACACGACGCGCGCCATCATGAACCTGCTGCTTACCGACGCGGCCACGCGGTATCCCGATGTCCAGTTCATCTTCTCCCATGCCGGCGGCACCCTTGTTTCCATCGCGCAGCGTATTCTGGGAGATCAAGCGACTGCCGACGGCCTCGCGCAACCCGTAGAGGCCGATTCAAGGCTCCACCACGTCAGACGTTTCTATTACGACACCGCGGGATCCGCGAATCCCATTCAGTTGCAGGCCCTGAAGCTGTTAGTACCCGCTTCACAAATGGTGCTTGGCACCGATTTCCCGTTTGCAACCCTTGCAGGGACTATCGCGGGAGTTCAGACCAGCGGTCTCAGCGGCGAGGAACAGCGAGGTGTGTACCGGGACAACGTTCTCAGGATCCTCCCCGAGCACACCCGCGCCCGCATAGGCTCCTGATCAGGGCAACCCAACCGGGACCGGTCCGTCGTCGGTCTGGGTCGTACATCGACTTCTATTTATCGAACTGTCGCAGGTGGTGGTCGGTGTGGAGATATCCCCAGCGAAGCCACTCGTGCGGTGACAGAGCCCCAAAAAACGGGTGGCGACCACACCGCCCCGCTTCCGCGGCCTCGATGAAGTCCTGCAACGACTGTTCAAGCCGTTCGAGATCACTCTCGAACTGCGTGGGTGGAGTGCCCTTCTGCAGTGCATCCACCTCGGGAAGCGTCCGCACCCCTTTCGGCCACCGTGCGGGGACGTACAGGGCGACGAACTTCATCGCTGTTCGACCCACCAGAGAACTCGCCTCCGGGACAGGACGCGCGCCCGTTGCCATCTGGAAACCGTCGGTCAGGTGGCAGACCATCTGGGCGACCGTCATCCTGCCCCACTGCCGAGGGCTTTCCGGTGAAAGAGTCCGGATACGTCGCAGCGTCTCCGACACACACCCGGCGCTCTCAAGATTCTCCATGCGGTGTGGCGCTGATTATACGAGGTGAGGGAGGCCAAGCCGGGCAGTTGAGCCGCCCCACCCAGGAGATTACTGCGGCAGATTCATGCGGCGCAGCAGTCCGGTGAACTTGGGGCACTACGCGATCATCGAATCGAAGTCCTCCCAGTTCCTACGGGAGCGTATACAGGATGGCCAGCTCCCCGCGCTCGGCGATTTTGGCCTCGAACAGCTCGACGATCGCGGCGCACCGCGCGAGCAGCGCCTGAATCTCGAAACGCGTGAGGCTGTTGCCGACAGCTTCGGCCAGCGTCTCGTGGGCCGCAGCGTCTGACGTCAGCGTTCGCAGGTTTTCAAAGAGCGACCGCTCAATGCGCAGGAGCGTGGCCGGCCGCTGTAGGTCCCTCCCGAGCCGAAAGGCGCGCGTGTGGTCGATCATCCACATCTTCCAGTCGGTGGTCCACAGCAGATTGCCCAGGTTCCGATCGCGGTTGGCAATGAGCTCATCGAAGACACTCCTGAGGTGAGCCTGCATGGCCGTGCGCTCGGGGTCGGGGCCGCGTGCCGCTATCTTCACGCGCTCGCGTTCATCCATCATCACGTCGTCGATCCACCAGGTCACGGCTGCCCGCGCACGGCCTGTCCGGGTGGGGACGATGCGCTCGACCGACATCGGCACGTTGTCGAGCTCCAGCAGCACGGCCAACCGGTAGGCGGCCACGTTATAGCGATAGCTGTCCTTGAAGTTGATTTCGTGGGGACCCGTCCGCGGCCTAAAAAACTTCGTTGACTGGTCGATGGTCTGGATATGGGCGTCATGGGTCAGCGCGTCGTCCGACAGCGTCGCACGCCGCGAATTGGTGACGCCGTCGCCCGCATCACGCGTGCGCACGATTTTCGCGCGAAGGAGGAACTCCTCCATTTGCGCCGGGGTAAGGGTGACTGGTGCAGAAGCGGCCGTGTCCTGCGCGGATGCAGGTATCGGCACGCTCCAAGCGACGATGAGGAGGGTTATTGCCGCCGCGCGCGAAGCGTGTCTCATGACAGCCTCCTGGCGACCGGTGATCGCATACGGGCGGGCCGCCGCGACCCGCCCGAACAACGAAGCGCTACGAGTCGATGCGAAGCAGGGCGACCAGATTGCCGCCCACGATCGCCTCCTTGTCGGCGTCGCTCAACGACGGCGCGTCGAGAATCAAGTCCAGGGTGTCTGGCCAGTCGGGGGTGACCATGTCGGGGCTGCGGATGTCGGTGCCATAGACGACCTGGCTCGCGCCCATCTCCGCGACGAGATGCCGCAGACCTTCCTCCGTAAACACCATCGAGTCGGCCAGAATCTGCGTCTTGAGATACTCGCTCGCCTGTTTCCGGTTGAGGCAATCCGCGTTCCCCCGCACCTGGCAGGCCACCTCGGAGCGCCCGAAGTACGACGGGAGGTAGCCGCCGCCGTGGGAGCCGACGACCTTCAACCCTGGAAAGCGATCCAGCGTCCCGTCGAAGATCATGTGGGATAGAAAGATGGTGGTTTCCAGCGGGTTGCCGACCACGTTGCCGAGATCGCCCCGGGCATCCAGGCTGTCTTCGATGATGACGTTGCTCGCGCCGCCAGGGTGCACGAACACCGGGGCACCGAACTCTTCCGCCTTGGCCCAGAAGGGGTCGAAACGGGGTGAAGACGGCACCTCGCCGTTCACGTGGCCGCCAATCGAAGCGCCGCGCAGTCCCAACGTATTGACGGCATGGTCCAGCTGCTCAGCCGCCAGGTCGGGATGCTGCAAGGAGACGGACGACAACCCAACGAAGCGATCCGGGTTGGCATCGCACCATCTCGCGAGGCCCTCATCTTCCGCCCTGACGATCCGGCTTGCGAGGTCGCGATCGGCCGCGTACCACCAGTACCCGTTGACGCTCAGGACCTGCACGTCGATCCCGAGCGCGTCCATCCGCGCGATGCGGCCCGGGCCCATGATCCGGCCTCCGTTCACCGTACGTTCCAGGCTCGTACCCCGGACGACGGCTTCCACGTCCCGAGTGTCGGCGTGCGCGTGAATGTCCACGACCTTCACGCGCCGGCCGCCGATGAACACTTCCCGGCGTCGCCCTTGAGCGACCGCACTCAGCGCACGGCCCAACACGAATGCACCCGCTGTTGCGGTCCCCACCGTCTTCAAGAAGTCCCGGCGATTCGCCATCGCGTCCTCCCTTTCCTCTGTAAACCGTCCACAATACTACGCCATAACCACTGAACCGGTGAACAACCACGCGCAACGAAGCTGGCTCAAGGGATTCGATCCCGCAGTGGCACGAGCCGCTTCAATCGAGCGACACGTTTTGCCGCCAGTAGACCCAGTCACGACCTTCGCCCGCCGCTTCGCCGTCGGGAAACGTCGGGGCGGGCCGCGTCTGCCCCGGTGGCTGAGCGTTCGGAGCGGGCGCCGGCGGCGGGTCGTCGAGATGGGCAACCTCACCGCCGAGCGCGATCGCGTACTGTTGGATTAACGCATTCATGCGCAGGGCGTAGGATCCGTACATCAAATCGTACAGCCTCGAAGCGGTGAGCACGAAGCCGTGACCTGTGAGCAGTACACCGCGGCTGTCGCCCAGCGCGTCGGCGACCCCACGGCCGAGCGCCGGATTGGTCAGGATCGGTTGCTGCGGATCCAAGCTCCCAATGTCGAACACCGGGAAGCCATCACCAAGAAATGCTCCACCGTTGACCACTGGACGCAGTTGTACAGAACCCTCCGTGACCACGGTGAGCTCGGGTGTGTGCGCAATGACGACCGCCATCACGTCCGGTCTCGCCTTGTACACCTCGGCATGCACGGAGAGCCCCTGGCCGTCGTCGGGATCCGCTACGTTCCTCTGGACGATGTCGCCAGCCGTCACGCCGCCTGCTGACACGGCGGGTGCGACGAAATAGCTCTCAGAATCGTTCGGACTCCGCACGCTGACGTGGCCGAACGCATCCAGGACCCCCACGTCCTCGGAGGCCAGAATCCGGTTGAGGTAGAGCAGGTCCAGCCTCGCGCCGTCGTCAGGATCATCCGGCCTTACCGGCACGGACGGTTGCGCGGCGGGGATTTGCCCACCGGCGTCTTCGAGCATCAGCTGTTTCCGGTACGCCCATGCGCGGTCGATGTCCCTGGAGCCCGGTTCCGTCACGCCCCGCATCTGTGGATTCCAGGTCCCGCCCATCGCGATCACCGCCTGCTGACGCCGCGCCGTGGCGCGCAGATCATCTGCGCGGGTCACCAGCTCGGAGAGAGAGCCGGCGGTCACCGCCACGCCGTGCCCCCACAGCAGGATGGCCTCCCTGTCGCCGAGTGTCTGGGCCATGGCCCGACCGAGCGCGGGAGTCTGGACGGTTCCTGTGCGGCCTTCGTTGAACCGGCGAATGTCCCACATCGGTATTCTGTTCTCGCCGTACCACAGCGGCACCGAACTCATCCCGAAAGCCACGAACTCCGGCGTATGGGCATGGACGATCGCCATCACATCCGGTCTGGCCTGGTAGATCTGGCCGTGGAGGTGCGTTTCGCGAGCCTGGTCGGTGCGGGGACCCGCAACGGCATTGCTGTCGAGGTCATTTTCAATGATGTCGTTCGCCGTGGCGGCGCCGGGAGACAGGTAGCGCGGCATGAAGTAGTGATTGGGATCGATCTGGCTCCGGGCGCTCGTGTGGCCCCGGGTATCCAGGATGGCCAGGTCTTTGACCAGCATGCGGTTAGCCAGGACCAGGTCGTCAATCAGGGCCTGTTCCGGATGCGCCGTCGTTGGCTGCGTGTCGCCTGCCGGCGGTTCGGGGGCACATGCCGATAGGAACACCGTACCAAGTGTCATCAGCACGGAACCGAACATGAGCTGTACGTGTGTCATCGTTGTTACCCTCCAAAGTGCCCTGTGTGGACCGGCTGGATTATACGCAAGTGCTCAGCCGTCTGATACCATGCAGCCCCATGAGGCGGGCTGCTCTTGCCGGCGCGCTGTTCGCGGCGTCGATGCTCAACGCCACGCCTCTGTCGGCCCACCCGGTCCCGTTCAGCTACCTCGATCTCCACCTGCGATCGCAGGCGATCGAGAGCACGCTCGTCCTCCACATCATCGACGTCGCGCATGAGCTCGGGATCGAACCGGCCGATCGGCTTCTGGATCCAGGGTTCGCGAAGGAGCACACGGAAGAGATCGCCAAACTGGTCGCGGGGAGGCTGGCGCTGGTCGCCGACGGGCGGCAGCTGATGACGCACTGGACCGACGTCGAGGTGCTGGCCGACCGACGGTCGGTACTCCTCAGCGTCCGAGCGCCGCTCGATGCTCCCGCTGGGAGCGTCACGATCGAGGGCCGCCTGTTCCCTTACGATCCGAATCACCGGACGTTCGTGAACGTCTACGACGACGAGGCGCTGACGCAGGCGATTCTCGACGGCGACCGCGCGCGCTTCGACTATTTCGCCGGGACACGGCAGGGGCGGTTGGCCGTTGTCGGCAAGTTCATCCCGGAGGGCGTGCGGCACATCCTGATCGGCCCTGACCACATACTCTTTCTCGTCGGATTGCTGCTGCTCGGTGGCACGTTGCGACGCCTGGCACTGGTCGTGACCGGATTCACCGTGGCGCACAGCCTCACGCTGTCGCTCGCCGCGCTCAACATCCTGACTCCGCCGGCACGGTTCATCGAGCCCATCATCGCGCTCAGCATCGTCTACGTCGGGCTCGACAACCTGCTGAAGCGCGACGGACGCGACGTCCGCGCGTGGATCGCTCTCGGCTTCGGTCTGATCCACGGGTTCGGCTTCGCGAGTGTCCTTCGGGAGATGGGCCTGCCGGCCGGCGCGCTCGGTTGGTCGCTCCTCTCGTTCAATGTCGGTGTCGAGATCGGTCAGCTCATGGTCGTGGCGTCCGTCGCTATGGCCATGGCGGCGCTCCGTTCGAGGAGCGAAGTCCTTGGTCAGAGAATCGTGTTCGCGGGCTCGCTCACTGTGATGGCGGCGGGCGGGTTCTGGTTCGTGGAACGCATCAGGTTTCTTGGAGGTCTGTGATGAGACGAGTTGTCGTACTTGGAGTGCTGGTAGCAGTAGGTGTCCTGTCGATGGGCCTGGCGGCCTTGCAGCGCGGAGGGGGACAGCAGGAGATCGGCGTGACCCAGGTGAGGGACAATCTCTACCTGCTCAGCGGTGGCGGCGGGAATACCGCGGCCTTCATCACGTCTGACGCCGTCGTCGTCGTCGACGCGAAGAATCCGGGATGGGGACAGCCGATTCTCGACAAGATCAGGGAACTGACACCCAAGCCGGTGACGATGCTCATCAACACGCATACGCACGGCGACCATGTGGGTGGCAACAAGGAGTTCCCCGCGACGGTCGATGTCATCGTCCAGGAGAACACCCGGGCCAACATGCAGAGGATGGATGTACCGTCCGACCGCGCGTTTGCCGATCGCATGACGATCGGGAGCGGCGCCGATGCTGTCGAGCTGTACTACTTCGGGCCTGGGCACACCAATGGCGATGCGTTCGTCGTCTTCCCCGCCCTACGTACGGTGCACACAGGCGACATCTTCGCCGGAAAAGGCGTGCCGCTCGTCGACCCCAACAACGGCGGAAGCGTCCTGCACTACGCCGAGTCGGTCGGCAAGGCGTACGCGGGGATCGCGAACGTGGACACGATCATCGCCGGGCATACCCCCCAGCCCTTGGAGTGGGCCGAACTGGCGACCTTCGTGGAGTTCAATCAGGACTTCCTGGCGTGGGCCCAGGGACAGCTCAGCGCAGGCAGGACGCCGGAACAGGCCGCCGAGGCATGGACGCTGCCCGAGAAGTACGCGGCCGCCGGCTACTCAGCGAACGTCTCCGGCCTGTTCGGGGGCCTGGCCGGGCGGGTCCAGCGACTCGCGGAGGAGATGCGAGAGGGCGGCAATTAGAACACCTGTACGACCGAAGCCGCGACTCACGAGAAACCGATCCATCGGCCGCCCCAGCCCACGGTGGACCACAGCGCGACCGAGGTCACCGCGACCGCCTTGTGGGTCAACGGCGAAAAACGGCCTTCGGGGGCGCCCGCAACCCGGCGGCGAATGGTGAAGGTGAAGAGGGCCGCCATCGCCAGGGCGGTCATCTTGGTCCAGAACGCAAAGCTGTAGTAGCACCTGATGGCTTCTGAGAGAAACAGCGGGACGCCCGACAGCGCCATCAGCACGAGGCTGCCGATCACCCACGGCTGCACGTCCCGGGCGAGCCGGGACACCGGATGGCCGCGCAACCCGAGGCCCAGCAGGCGAAGGTCGACGACGAGAATCGCGCCGCCGATGATCGCCAGACCCACGAGGTGGAAGACTTCCACCACGGGGAACAGCCAGAGCGAATTGCGAATCGCTTCTCCGATCGCGCTGTCTTCGAGCGCCTGAAAGAGCGGCAACAGCATGCGCGGTCCTTCCTACTGATAGGGATCGACGTCTTCGGCCGTGCAGCCGGCCATGGTGTCGACGAGCGCCGATTGCGGTCTCCCGCAGTCGAACCAGTTATAGGCGATCATCCGGCCGGAACAGACGATCGCCGCCCACAACAGCAGTGAGAACATGGCCGCGAGTCGCGCCGCCCGCGGCGGCACCGCGTTCAGATCCCACGCCGGCACCCTGCGGTGGATCCCGTTGTGAAAGACGAACGCGTTGAGGCCCGCGAGCAGCAACAAACCGACCTTGATGCGAAAGAACACATTGAGATAGGTACGGAGCGGAATCGCGTAGAACAGCAGCGCCCCGCTCACGACCATGATCGCGAACCCCACTTTCGTCCAGGGCAGCAGCCGCCCTGTCATGTGCGAGACGGGCACGCCGCGGAAGATGGCGCCGACGAGCCGCAGATCCAGCAGCACGGTGAAACCGACGAACAGGCAGAGCGCCCAGACGTGAACAGATTCGATGATCGCGTACGCGTACACGGACTCGTGCAGCGCGATGCTCCACTCCGTCGTCGCCAGCCACTCGGCTACTCCGCGCAGTGACATCTCAACGCCGTGAAGGATTCGACGAGGGACGGGGACACCGACGGCACGGGCAAGCGCCAGACACGCGCGGATCGTAGAGAGGCTCGCCGACCCTGTCAACCGGCGTTTGACGCCGGTCCGAGGAGCAGTGATACGATTTCCGATCCCCTCAGCGGTTCGAGCAGGCGGGCGGATTGGCGGAGGTCAGAGATGCAGTCGCACTGGAGGCCCACACTGGCGATCGCCGCGCTCGCGTTCGTGAGCGTGACCTGGACGGCGCTCGCACAAACCGGCAGGACCGTGGCCGACGGCGTGTACACCGATCCGCAGGCGACCCGCGGACAGGCTGTGTATGCCCGGGAGTGTCAGGCCTGTCACGGGACAACGTTGAGCGGCGGGCTCGGCCCGCCGCTGGCCGGCGTCGGGTTCCTGCAAGCCTGGGACACGCTCTCTCTCGCGGATCTCGTCGACAAGATTCAAAAGACGATGCCGGCGACCGACCCCGGCACCCTGTCGCGAGCGGAAGCCACCGACGTCGTGGCGTACGTGCTCAAGGCGAGTAAGTTCCCCGCCGGCCCCGCGGAACTCAGCAGCGATCCGGCGACCCTGACGAATCTTGCGCTCGGGGGACCGCGCGACGGCGCGCCGGCCCAGACCCTTCCGTCCGGTCGGCCGCCGGGCAACCTGGCGCAGGTGATGCGCGGCATTCTCTTTCCCAGCTCGAACCTGATCTTCAACGTGCAGAATCAGGATCCTGGGGAAGAGAAGGTGGGATGGTCACCCGGAACCACGTCGTTTGCATGGGTCGACTGGGGAGCCGGCATCTATTCCGGATGGGAACTCGTCGACTACGCCGCCATCGCGATCGCCGAATCGGCGCCGCTTCTCCTACTGCCGGGACGGCGCTGCGAGAACGGCAGGCCGGTGCCTGTCGAGCAGCCCGACTGGGTGCAGTTCACGGAGGCGATGGCCGACGCCGGACGGGCCGCCTACCGCGCATCGCAGTCGCGGAACCAAGAAGCGGTCAGCGAGGTGACGAATCAGATCGCCGATGCATGCCTGCAATGTCACGACGTCTATCGCGACAAGCCCGGCGGCACAACCATCGATCCATCCAACAAGGCCGCGCGCTGCGTCCCGTGACCGGGAAAGACGAGGGGCCGGGGATCGCGGTGCCCGGCCCGTTCTCAGGCGAGCTGGGTTTCAGCTAGTTGCCGATTCCCCCGCCCCCTCCGCCACCACCGGTGGCATTGTCCAGGGTGGCGGGGTCTGGGCCCCTCCCTTCCCTGAAGAGCCGCTCGGAGGCGCGGGTGTTCGCCAGCATTCCGAGCAGGCCGTAGTTGCCTTCGTGGCAGGTGGACTCGTAGGACTGATTCAAGTTGGCGGGCTGCTGCTCCCAGGGCACGTCGAGCGTCCAGGGTCTCGTCCACGTCGTTGGATCCTCGACAGTGACGCGATAGACGATCCGGGTCTCGGAGGCGCGTGTGAGCCGTTCGACGAGGTGCAGGTTCTCTCGTGCCCCGCGGAATTCCATCTTCTGCGTGAAGTTGGTGGTGTCAATCACGAGCGTGTCGCCTTCCCACCGCCCGCGGGAGTCCCCGTGCAGCAGGCGGATCTTCGACGGCAGATGCGGCGACCCGTCCACCGAAACCGTCCGGATGAAGCCCTGGCCCTGCCCTGAATCGTGGTAGATACCGACGACGCCTGGTGACTGGACGATGCGGTATGCGGCCCCGAGATTCGGCATCGTCGAACCGAAACACCGTTCCGTGGTCTGCCGGTCTTCCGGGCCGTCGGAGCGATTCATGCGCGCGACGTTGTAGGCGGGCGGGGCTTCGTTCCGCCGCGGGGAGATCGGGCCCGGTCTGCCTCCGGACGTGCCCTGAAGCAGGGCCTGGAGGTACTCGTCCATAGCCTCGATCCGCGTCATGGCCTCGGGCGTCAGCGGCGGCACCCGGCCGTCCGGCGGGTCAACGATCAGGGACGTCCGGCCGTCGATCAGTTTCTCCGCAGGCGCCAGCCAGTGCTGGTTGTAGGCCCGCGCCACGTCCTGCTCCGTTCCCCGGGTGGAACGATCGTCCCGGCCTGGGCGCGAATGGACCTCCTCCTCGACGGCGGCGGCTTCCTCCGGGGTCAGCACGGGGCGATCGGCGAATCGTGCCGGACGCTCCAGGGGCGTCAGTGTCCGGCCACTCCAGATACCCTGGAGGTCGGGCTCGCCCCAGGGCGTGCGGAACGCCGCGCTCGGGCCGGCACCGTCGGGGGCTTGGACGCCTTGCGCCGCGATCGCGATCGCGGAGATCGCAAGGAAGGCCAGGATCGCCGAGAAGCGTCGAGCAGTCATGACGACCTCCTGTATACCGTGCCGGGATAGCAGCCGCATCGCGCCGAGCGCAGGATCGCGTCCCGACGACGCTAGTAGATACCGGCAACGCGGCGCTGTCAAACGTCAACGATCACGCGTCATGTTTGACTTCGGAATGTGATTTCCGTTACAACGTCGCCGACACGCGCCGCGTTAACCCCGAAAGGAGCGTCTCTTATGCGAAGCGCCCTCATACGCGTGGCCGGCACGATGGCGGCCGCCGCCATCGTCGTGGCCGTATTTCTGCTCACGACCGAGACCGGCCAGTCCCAGGGCGCCGCTCAGGACGCCGGGCAAGTGCGGCGTACCGGCGACGGCAGGCCCGACTTCAGCGGCATCTGGCAGGCGAACACGCACGCGTACTGGGACCTCTTGAGCCACGAGGCGCGCCCGATCGTGGCCCAGCGAGGCGCGTACCCTGACGTTCCTGTGCTTGCCGCGCCCGTCGTCGCCCTGGGGGCGATCGGCTGGATCCCGGCGGATCTGGGCGTCGTCGAGGGAGACGAAATCCCGTATCAGCCGTGGGCCGCGGCACGGCAGCGGGAGAACTTCGCCAACTGGCTCGACCGGGATCCCGAGATCAAGTGCTACCTCCCGGGCGTACCGCGGGCGATGTATCTGCCCCACAAGTTTCAAATAATCCAGGGAACCACGAAAGTCATGATGGCGTTCGAATTCAGGAACGCCGACCGGACGATCCATCTGGACGAAGTCGTCACCTATCCCGGTGACGCGTTCATGGGGCACTCCGTGGGACGCTGGGAGGGTGACACGCTGGTCGTCGACGTGTCGCGGTTCACGCCGTATACCTGGTTCGACCGATCCGGCAATTTCCACAGCGATGCGCTGCGGGTGACCGAGCGGTACTCGCCGCTCGGGCGCGACGCGATTCAGTACGAGGCGCGGATCGAGGACTCGAAGGTCTTCACGCGGCCGTGGACGATCCGCCTACCGCTCTATCGGCGGCTCGAGCCGAACGCCCGCGTCGTGCCCTTCCGATGCATGGAGATGGCGGAAGAGACGGCGCTCGGGCATCTCCGCCGTGAGCCGCTGGTGCAACGCTGGGAAGGCAAGACGATGACCGTCGACGTGTCACGCAAGGTTCCGGCGACGGAGGAGGAACTGTACCAGCTCTATCTCTCGGGCAATCCCCCCGAGTAATAAACCGCGAGGGATGCGCGCCGGCGCGTTCGGTCCTAGTCCGGCGCGCCGGTGCCCGACGAGCCGAGGAACAGCATCTCGCCGTTCGGGAGGGTGAGGTCGCGCCCGTTCGCCCGCCTCGAGCCGTCTTTCGCACGGTAGCCGTCGATGACAATCTCCGTCCCGGGCAGCAGCGCCTCTTTCGTGAATCCGCGCCGGAACAGCACGTTCGGCGTGCCGGCTTCAATCGCCCACTTCTCGATCGTGCCGTCAGGCAGCTGCACGTCAACGTGAATCCACACATGAGGGTTGACCCATTCCATCCTCGTGACGACGGCTCTTTCGAATTTCACCGGACTGTTGGCGTCAAACTCCGCCGCAAACGCATGATGCGCCGATACCGGCACGGCGCCGAGGATTGGGGACAGCCCCGCGCCCACGACTGCCACTACGAGAAATAGCTGTCTCAACATCAGATTGGCCTCCGCTCGGCGCCGTCCACGCCTGACACGCACGCGTACCTTCGGTCGCCGCAAGGAATACCTCCGAACGAGGCGCCTGTCAAGGTCACCGTCATCGCGCGCCTGCCGCGATCGGCAGGAGCGGCTGTCTTCCGGCAGGCAGATGCTGATCGAAGGCCGCCAGCAGCACGGCGTCGGCGACATGTTGCGCCATCAAGTCGACGATGCCGACAAGGTCGCGCTCTCCGAAAGTCTTCAGCGCGCGCGCATACGTATCCGGTCTCACGTTGCGGGTGGCGAAGAGTTCGCGTCCGAACTGGATCAGCGTTCGCTCGCGATCGGCAAGTCCGGTGAGAGCCCCCCGATGACGGACGACATCGATGATCGCCGGGTCGAGACCATCGCCGAGGGCCTCGGCCTCGGTCATCGTCCAGTCGTACTGCGCGTCGTACTCACGGGCGGTCACGAGGGCGGCGAGCCCCCTCATCCGGCGGCCGACGCCTGCTTCGAGCGACGCGACCCCGGCTCCATGGCGCCTGATATGCCCCGGGCCCGTCCCCTCGGGAGCAAGCTGCCGACCGTACAGGTTGCTCTGCGGATTGGAAGTCTCGCTTCGAATCAAAGGCAAACGGCTTCTCGAGTCCGGATGAATATCGTCGGGAAGGGCGAATGGGAGCGGTAAGAACTGCTTCCAGCCGGGAGGCATGTGCTGGTTGAACGCCGTCAGCCGGCCCGCGGTTGCCGCGTAACTCCCCATCAGCGTCACGACATCGACGAGATTGCTTCTCCCCAGAACCTCGAGCGCACGCGCGTAGGTGTCGGAACTCAGTTCGTGCGTACGGAAGATCTCGCGGCCCATCCGAATGATGACCGTTTCTTCTTCGGCAAGCCCGGCCACAGGCCTTCGATCCCGGACGAGATCGATGGTCGCCGGATCCAGCCCGACAGCGAGCGCCTCCATCTCATGAAGCGACCATTCGTACGGCTGGTCGTGCTCCCGCGCCGTTGTCAAGATGGCGAGCTCCGTGAGGGCGCGTCCGAGAGGAGACTCCCACCGAACAGCCACACCCGAGGCGTGAAGCCGTATCGCGGCTGCCCCTTCGACGTCGCGATCGATCGGGGGTAGCCGATTGCGAGAATCCGGATTGACATCAGGAGGGAGCGCTGCCTCCGCGCTCTGTGCCGACGCTCCCTGAGCTGGCGGGACTCCGATCGCGACACCTGTGGAGACGATTCCAATCGACGTGAGCACGATTGCCCAGTTGACAGCCTTGCGCATCATGTGCCTCCGCATTGTCCACCGCGGACGACACGGTGGTGCCTCGTTGGACGAGCAGACTATCGCCTCAACTCAACACCACCGTCCAAGAAGTTCTGAAACCCCTACCGCTAGGGCTCGAATTCGCCGATGGGAAAGCCGATGGGATAGACACCCTGGTAGTCTCCGGGACAGCCGGTGGGCTCCCGCTGCCGGTAGAGATAATCCCACATGGAGATGACGTTGGCGCTCAGCCAGCTCTCGTAATTCCCGTAGTCGGCGAAATCATCCATCGTCACCGTTTCCACTATCGCCTCGATGGGTTGGCAATTGACCATTTCGTCGAGCACGCGCTCTCTCAACGCTACGAGGAACGTGCGGAAATAGACAAAGCCCTGCTGATCGGCGAGACCGGCATGACCGGGCACCACGATGTCCACGTTGTCCAGACGGGCCAACTGGTCGAGCGCGTCGATCAGGTTGTTCACGTTGGAGTCCCGATAGTCCGGCAATCCGATCGACTTGCCGGAACGGATCGCGTCGGTCGCGACCAGGACTCCCTCATCCGGGAAATGGACCTGAATCAGGTTGTCGCTATGGGTCGGTCCGAAGTAGTACAGCACGGCCCTCTTGCCGCCCAGATGGATCTCCATCGACTCCTCGAAGGTGACATTGGGTATTGCTGCAGTCCGACCTTCTCTGATGATGTGAGGTCTGGCGTTGCGGTGCGAGATCGTGACGGCGGTATCGCTGAAGGCCTCCGTACCGCAGATGTGCATATTGTGGTCATGCGTCAGGATCACGTACTTGACCGGCACATCGTACCGTCGCGCGAGCTCTTCCTTCAGCCATTGCTGACCACCACCCGAACAGGTGCCGTCGACGACGATGATGCCCTCGTCGGTGACCATGAAGACATTCGATTGATTCCCACGACGAAACACGCTTTCTGTGAGTTGCGTGATCGAATCTTGGTCAGCCCCACCCTGGGCAGCAGCGCCTGTGGGGAACAGGCACGCGACAAGCGACACAACAACGATCGAAGTAGTTCGAATGGCTCTCATCATGTTCTCCTTGAAGTCGCTACAATTTCTCCTTGAAGTCGTTACAACGTGCCCGCTCGCAGACTTGAAATCGCCGCGGATAACACCTTGCCATCCCCTCGGTCCATCCTCATGCGCTAACTCACGGGCCACGCTATTGCTGGTTCTCGGACGCCAATGGGGACGCCACAAGGCTGTCCAATAGCTCGCGACCGTCGGAGAACACGATCTTCGCCAGGCGACCCACCCGCGCGCCATTCCTGGCTGGAAACAGCTCGACCGTGGCCGCGTCCCCGATCCTCACGGAATTGCGATTCCAGCCGACGCGCCTCAGCGAGCTGGGGCTGCCCGATTCCACGCTCCACGTTGCTGCGTTCCCATTGGCGGCCCGCACATCGAAGGTCAGGAGCGTGTGCGGATTCGACCAGGCGATACCCGTCATCGTCGCATCCTCCAGCACAATGGCGCTATTTTCATACATTACGGCAGAGTGATGGGCTGACGGGGCGGCACCCAGCACGATGAGCGCAGTCACCAAGCACACCAAGCCACGTCTGTCAGTCATACGATGTTCCTGCGGACGTGGGCCGCGGCCGACACCGCCCCGCGCGCCTCATGGTAACCCTAAAAGCTGTGATACGGTGCGCCCGACTCGCCTTTGGGGAGACTCCAAATATGGGTGCATACATGCTCGGGCTCGCCGCGATTGCCCTCTCGGCCGTCGTCCTCGCGGCAGGCCAGGACCCCGGCGGCGGCTCCGCGACGCCTCCCCCACCGCCCCGTGATGTGAGCGGTGTCTGGCTGGGGGGACCCGCGCCCGTGCTGGAACCGACGGCGCCGATGACGGCGAGAGGAGCGGCGCTGTACGCCGCGGCGAAACCAATCTGGGGCGCTCGTGCCGTATCGGTTGCCGAATCCGACGACCCGCTCGTCACATGCGATCCTCTCGGGTTTCCCCGAAGCGTCCTCCACGAAACCCGCGGCATGGAATTCGTGCAGGCGCCGGACAAGGTCGTGCAACTGCTGCAGTACCAGCGGGTGTTTCGCGAGATCTGGACCGACGGGCGATCGTTGCCGACCGACGTGGGCGGAACCAGCCCGCAGTCACCCGATCCGAAGCGGTACGGCTACTCGATCGGCCGTTGGGCCGATGATTTCACATTCGTCGTTCAGACGACCGGGGCAAGCGCGACGAGCTGGGGCACTGAGTACGGGCACCCGCACGGCCTCGGCGCCCGTATCGAGGAGCGGTATCGCCGCGTCGACAGAGACACACTCGAGCTGGTCGTGACCATCGACGATCCGGAGATGTACCAGAAGCCGTTCGTCGCCCTCAGGGAGCTGCGCACGCGAGGGACTGAACTCGACGAACAACTCTGCGTCCCATCCGAGGCGCAGCGCTACCTGGAGATCATGGCGAAGCCGGCGTCCGAACAGCAGTAGACTGAGTTCGGGATTCGCTGGCGTATAGGCCGAAGTATTGGGGGAACCCCAGTCGTCGAGAGATCGTACGCGCTCTTCTCGTCATCTATCTGGTTGCGGCCACCGCCTCCCACTCCTCATCCACGTCCGCTTCCCAGGCCATGCTGAGTTCTCGCAGTTCCCTGAGCAAATCGTTCCGCTCCCGCGCGAGGTCGACGCGCTCGCCCATATCCGTGCGTAGATTGAAGAGAAACAGCTGATTGCCGTCCGCCATCAACTTCCAATCGCCCTTTCTGACGGCTTTCTGCCTGCCCACGCGCCAGAACAGCGTGCGCTCCACCTGCGGGGACCGGCCCTCGAGGATCGGAAGAATGTTCATCCCCTCCAGTCCCGCGTCGGGCGGAACCGGCGTGTTCGTGGCCGCAAGAATCGACGCCGTCAGATCCATGAAAATCGCCGGCTGGCCACTGGTGCTGCCGGCCGGTAACCGCCCGGGCCAGCGGAAAATGGCCGGCACACGGATCCCGCCCTCCCAGACCGAGCCCTTGCGATTGAACAGCGGGTCATTGCGCGAGAGCCATGTTCCACCGTTGTCGTTCGTGAAGATGACCAGCGTGGTCTCCTCCAGGCCGAGGGTTGCCAGCGTCTGCAGGATCTGCCCGACACCCGCATCGGCCCGCTCCAGCATCGCCGCGTAGTTCTCACGAGTTGGAGCCGGGTCGTGCAGCGGCCCCTCGTTGGTGGGCAGGGCGGGAGGTGCGTCGTAGTCCGGCGGCCGGTCCGGCGGCTGGTACGGAGCGTGAGCCGCGTTGTAGGAGATGTCCAGGAAGAAGGGCTCCGCGGCGTGCTCCTCGATGAATTGGATCGAGCGCGCGGTGATGAGATCGGTCATGTAGCCTTCTTCGCGGATCGGCGTTGCGTTCTCCCAGAGGTCTTCCGTGCCGTTGGGCGACATGTGGGTATAGAAATCGATATACCCGCTCTTGAAGCCAAAGAAATAGTCGAACCCGTGCTCACCCGGGCTCAACTCGGGCTTCCAGCCCAGATGCCACTTCCCAATCAAGCCGGTCGCGTACCCGTTGTTCTTGAGCAACTGGGGCAACGAACGACCCGTCGGAACAAGGCCCCCGTCCCGGGGTCCGCTGCTGTTCAGGGCCCCCTCCAGCCCTACCCGCTGCTGGTACCGTCCGGTAATGAGCGAGGCGCGTGTAGGCGTGCACTGAGGCGCGGCGTAGAAGTCGGTCAGCTTCACGCCCTCCCGCGCCAGGCGATCGACATGCGGCGTCCTGATATCCGGCGCGCCATAGCTGCCGAAATCGCCATAGCCGACATCGTCGGTGATGATGAGAACGACATTCGGACGCTGCGGCGTCGCCGCCTGGTTCTGTGCCGCCACAGGGACCGCCGCTCCCAGAACGACGATCGCTGCAACGAGGACGGGTGCAAGTCTACGCATGGTACCCCCCGAAAAACCCCAGAACGATCCCGCGCTAACCTGAATAATTCATCAACGATCGCGATCGCGTAGAAACACAAACGCCTCCCCGTGGTACAAAGGCCGTGCTGATGGACCTTTTCCACGACGGAGGCGCTTGGTTTGAACGACGAAACGATAACACAGACTGTTCTGTTTCCTGATCTGCTCGACCGACCCGTGATGGCGACGTTCGATCAGCCTCACGCGAGTTCGGACGGCGGCGCGGTGCTGCTTAAAGCCGCCGATCAACGGCTCGGCCTGCTGGCCGCCCTCACGGCGACGGTCCCCGACGCGCGCGCGTCGGCGCGCGTGATGCACGGGGTGAGCGATCTGATCGCGCAACGTGTCTTCGCGATCGCGTGTGGCCATCCCGATGGCAATGACGCTGACCGACTCGCCGACGATCCGATCCACAAACTGTTGCTGGGGCGCGACCCGATCGAGGGCGGCCGCTTGGCGTCGCAGCCGACGATCTCGCGGTTCGAGCGCACGGCGGCCCCGCGGATGCTGCGCGCCATGAGCGACGCGCTCGCCGACCGGGTGCTGGCCCGCCATCGCCGCCGGCGACGGGGCGCTCGCCTGATCACGATCGACCTCGATGTCACCGAAGACGAGACCCACGGCGCGCAGCAACTCACCTTCTTCAATGGCTTCTATGATCACTGGTGCTACTTGCCACTCGTGGCGAGCCTGACCTTTGACGATGAGGCACGGCAGTACCTCGTCGCCGCGATCCTCCGCCCGGGCAACGCGGCGGGGACGGCTGGCGCGGTGGGGCTGCTGAAGCGGCTGCTCCCGAAACTCTGGCGCGCCTTTCCCCGTGCCCGGCTCCGCGTGCGGCTGGATGGGGGCTTCGCTACGCCGGAGATTTTTGACCACCTGGAGGCGGCCGGGGTCGAGTATGTCGTCGCCATGGGGAACAACGCGGTCCTCACGCGGCACGCCGAGCCGGCGGTCGCGCCGCTCCGGGCGGTCGTCGCCACGACCCAAGAGACCGCGACTGCCTATGCGGAGGCGGCGTATCAGGCGGGCACCTGGGCGGTGCCCCGGCGCACCATTATCAAAGCCGAAGTGGTGTGGCACCACGGACGAGTGCCGCGCGATAACCCGCGTTTCGTCATCACGAATCTGCGCCAAACGCCGGAGTGGATCTACACCCACGTGTATTGCGCCCGCGGCGACAGTGAGAATCGCTTCAAGGAACTGAAACACGCCCTCGCCTTCGGGCGCACCAGCTGTACGCGCTTCTGGGCCAATCAGTTGCGCGTCACCTTGACGGCGGCCGCGTTCGTCCTCTTCCAAGAACTGCAACTCCATGCGGACCGGACCGCGCTCCGCGGGGCGCAAGTCCCTCGGCTGCGGCAGGCGCTGATCACGATCGGGGTGCAGGTCGTGCGGTCGGTCCGCCGGATCGTCCTGCATTTCCCGCGATCCCATCCCGACGCCGTCTCGTGGGCGCGTCTCGCCCGCGCGCTCGGCGCCGCCCCCGCGTAACCCGTTCCTGCCATCGCCACCACGCGGTCCTCGCGCCGGAGGTGTCGCCCCCGACCACGCCGATCCGGTCCCCGGCCCCGTGGCCTCAACCGACCGGCCGTCTCATCGCCTCAATCGTCATGACGCCAGCGTCCATCTGCGTCATCACACTCGAAAACGCCTGCACGACGAGCAACTCAGTCACTCGTGAATAATGCGGGCTAAAGGATATCGTCTAGCATCTCCTCGGCTTCGTCGAGGGACATTTTTCCGAACTTGACATGGCGCACGACGCCGTTGCGATCGACGAACGCGCTGTACGGCAACCCGCCAATCTGGTTGCCATATCGTTTGCTGATGTCGATGACGGCCTGCATCTCACCGAACAATATGGGGTACTGAACGCCGAGCTCGTTGACGAAGGTGGCCACCTTCTCAGGGTCACTCCCAGCAGTGTCGAGTCCCGCAGCAAGGCCGATCACCTCGAAACCCTGGTCGGCATACTTCTCATGGAGTTCCATCAGGCCCGGCATTTCCTTGCGGCAGGGCACACACCAGGTGGCCCAGAAGTTGACCAGCAGGGGCTTGCCATTCCATTCGTCGGAATTGCGTATCGTCCCGTCCAGGTCACTGAGTTCGAATCCATGAATCCGCTCCTGCGCGTCCGGCGATTCACTGCCAGTGGCTTGACCCGGTTGTTTCGCCTCGCCGGAACCCGGGACGGCCGCGATCAGGAACGCTCCGAGCAGGAACGCGGAAACGGCGCCGCCCCCACGGAGAGCACGAACTAGCCTGATTGTTGCCATTAATGATTCTGTCTCCTGGGCTCATTGGCGCGGCCGTTGCCCTCGACCCGCGCCGCGTCCAGCCGGAAGCTCGTCCTCAGCGATAAATCCGTCGCCGTTTCTATCCAGCTGGTCGAACATGTTCTTCAGTGGCTCAGGCGCTTCGTCCAGGCTGAGTCGTCCGTCGCCGTCGACGTCCAGGCTACTCAGGTCCGGCATTCTTCCGCCGCGTCCGCCACCTCTGCCACCGGCACCACCGCGCCCCGGCGGACCGCCGCCCAAGATCGGCCGATTATCGGCGCCTGTCTGGATACTCCAGTCATGACTCTCATCCCGTGCCAGCGTGATCTGGTAGTTCTGGTTGACGGGAATACAGAAGGTCAAGGCATCATCGCAGGCGAAGTAGAACACATCCAGGTCCAGCGGCTGATCGATACTTTCCGCCGTGACATCAAATCAGGAACTCACGCGGGTCGGCATCGGCAGGCTCCTCGACGTCAGGGCCTGTGCCGGTCGCCGGCGTCACCGTCACACCCGGCGGTGGCTTGAGCTGGAACTCGACCGGTCCGGCTTCGTTATTCCAGTGCACCTGGCACAGCGGATCCAAATGAAAAGCGAGATACATCGTGCCCGTGCCATTCGCGAGAATACCTGGATCGCCTTCGGCGCGGATCTTGACGTAGAAGGGCACCTCCGTGCTCTCCAGCATCGCCTTTATCTCAATGGGCCACATTCCATCGGGTTTCTCGACACGCGGCACGATGCCCTTCGCCACTGTGGGAGGAGGGGGCTGAGTCGGCAGATCAAGTTCCGCGACGGTCGTGGGATTCTCCACCGGGCCGATCAAGCGCTCCATGTGTCCCGGCGTAGCGCCACCGGATCGCTCCACGCGCGCCGCGCGACGATGACGCCTTCGGGATCGATCACGAGCTCGCTGTTCGGCGTTCTTCCCATGGCCTCATGAAACACGTTATCCATGGTGTCTGCGAGCCAGTTGACCGAGGAACCCAGGCGTCGCTTGGCTTCGGCCACATGCATCAGCCGCTCCTCCAGGGTCACCGGGGCGACGTAGTTGTTGTACTCTGGGTGCGCAAGGGGCTTGTAGATGTAATAAAACTCGACACCCTTGGAGGAATAATCTCGTTCGACCGTCTCCAAACTGGGGACGTTACGTAAGAAGGGCGGTCAAGTGAGGCAGCCGAGTGTCACTACCGTGTAATGACCTCGGGTCAGCTCTCTCAGGTTTACGGGATCGCCCTTGTCGTCAACGATCGCTAGATCGGGAACCATCTCGCCGACCTGTGGCGCCAGGGCTAGAAATCGGGCATCGGGAGGTGTAAACACCTGCGCGAGGACGGGACTCGCTTGAAAAATGCCAGCGAGGACCAGGGCCGGGACCAGGGACACTGAACGGCGAAGCATGTTTGTACTCCTTGGCCGGTTAGGCGGTAAATAGGTGTTGTGATTCTAGCGTGGTCCCCCCGTGTTGACCAGAAGTAGTCTCTTCCAATGAGACATGAGCCTGAAGGGGGGATTGTTTCCAACGACACATGAGCCTGAAGGGGAGCTGGGTCGTGGATCATCGGAGGATGATCGTGACGCTCCACACCGACCGGCTACGGACCTTGCAGCACGTTCGGGAGTTCCTTGAGGGCAACCAAGAGGTCGACCTGGTCGTGGCGACTCGAGCTGCGGCCTATGGGTTCATCGAGCAGACCCTGGGCCGGTTCGACTATGTCCACCAAGGGAAGGCTGAGAAGGGTCTGCTCCGATGTTTTCTGGCCAAGGTGACCGGGCTGTCGGAGCCTGTCAGTAATTTTGTGTTTGTGAGCCATGCTGACTCCCGAAAGGGGAAGGAGCGAGTATGGCGAAGGAGAAGCAAGAGACCAGGTTTAGCGCCGAGCTGCTGGATGAACTACTGGAGGGGCAAGACGCCGCGACGGTGTTGCGCTCCGACGGACTGGTAGGGGATCTGAAGAGGGCGTTGGCCGAACGGATGCTGAACGCCGAGATGGACGTGCATCTCGGTGGGGAGACCGAGCAGGACGGCGGCAACCATCGAAACGGCTCGAGCCGGAAGACGGTACTCAGCGACGACGGCGAGCTGGTGCTGTCGATTCCCCGAGACCGACACGGCCGCTTCGATCCCGCCCTGATCCGGAAGTATCAACGAAGATTTCCGGGGTTCGACGACAAGATCGTCGCGTTGTATGCCCGGGGGATGAGCACGCGCGACATCCAGGCGCATGTCGGCGAGCTCTACGGCATCGCGATTTCGCCGGACCTCGTTTCGGTGGTGACGGATTCGGTCATCGACGAAGTTCGAGCGTGGCAGGCGCGGCCGCTGGAGTCGACCTACGCGATCGTGTACTTCGATGCGCTGCGGGTCAAGATCCGTGACGAGGGCCTGGTACGCAACAAGGCCGTATACCTGGCCATCGGCGTGCGGTGTTCCGGGCACAAGGACATCCTCGGCCTGTGGATCGAGCAGACCGAAGGCGCCAAGTTCTGGCTGCGCGTGATGAACGACCTCAAGGCCCGCGGAGTGCAGGATATTCTGCTCGCCGTCGTTGATGGGCTGCAGGGATTTCCCGACGCGATCACCGCCGTGTTCCCGGACACGATCGTGCAGACCTGCATCGTGCACCTGATCCGGAATTCGATCCGCCTGGCGGCCTGGAAGGACCGCAAGCCCTTGGTTCAGGCTCTGAAGCCGGTCTACCAGGCCGACGATGCCGCGACGGCCGAACAGGCGCTGGGCGCATTCGAAGGCGGCGAGTGGGGACGGCGTTTCCCGACCGTGGTCCAGAGCTGGCAGCGCCACTGGGACCGGATCATTCCGTTCTTCGCTTTCCCCGCGGCCGTGCGGAAGATCGTGTACACGACGAACGCGATCGAGAGCCTGCACAGCGGCGTGCGCAAGAGCATCCGGAACAAAGGGCATTTCCCGAGCGACGAGGCCGCCACGAAACTCATCTGGCTGGCCTTGCGCCATCTCACGGCGAAGTGGAAGAATCCCCCGGTCGCCTGGGCGGCGGCCAGGGTACAATTCGCGATTCAGTTCGGCGATCGATTCAGGCTGGGGGACTAACTAACGGCAATAGCTCACACACAAAATTTCTGACACCCCCGGCTGTCGCGCGCCCAACTCACCCGGTTGTTGGCCCAGCATCGGGTCACCGGGAGCATCGCCGACCGCCGCGGGGCGCCCCGACGGCCGTTCCCCCGCCGCTACACGAGCATCGACATCGGGCTTCTCGCCGAGCTCGACCGGCTCCACGGCACCTTGTCCGGGCCGGCCACGCGCAAGCTCTGTGCGCGCGTCTACCATCGCTTTGGCGACCGCCGGTTCGAACGCCTGGCCGGCATCTCCACCGGCCACCTCTACAACCTGCGGCACTCGACCACGTATCAACGGCGCCGCGGAACCACCTCCACCCGGACGCGCCCAGTCCAGGTCGCCATTGGCGAGCGCCGTCGGCCGACGCCGTTCGGGCGCCCCGGCTATGTCCGGGTCGATTCCGTCCACCAAGCCGATCTGGATGACCTGAAAGGCCTGTACCACGTGAACTTGGTGGACGAGGTCACCCAGTTCCAGTTCATCGGCTCGGTCGAGCACCTCCATGCCGCGTGCCTGGCGCCGGTCCTCAGCGCCCTGCTCCGAGCCTTCCCCTTCACCCTCCACGGCTTTCACTCCGACAACGGCTCGGAATACGTCAACCGCACCGTCGCCGCGCTGCTCGAAGCCCTCCACATCGACGAGTTCACCAAGTCCCGAGCCCGACACACCAACGACAGCGCCCTCGTCGAGAGCAAGAACGGCTCGGTCGTCCGCAAGCACCTCGGCTACGGCCACATCCCCAGCCGCCACGCCCAACGCGTCAACGACTTCACCCAGAACGTCCTCTCGCCCTATCTCAACTTCCACCGGCCCTGCTTCTTCCCCTCCGAGACCGTCGACGCCAAGGGCCGCCGCCGCAAGCGCTACCGCGACGCCGACATCATGACGCCCTATGAGAAGCTCAAGTCGCTCCCCGAGGCCGCCGTCTACCTCACCCCGGGGACCACCTTCCAATAGCTCGACGCCGTCGCCTTCGCCCTGAGCGACAATGATGCCGCGCGCGCCCTGCACGAGGCACGCGCACGGCTATTCCGGTCTATTGACCCGGCTGCCTGACATGTCCGGCTCATCGATCCGCTTCAGGCTCATTTCTGGATTGGAAAGGACTGAAGTGCCCAGAAAGCTAAGCCTTTCAGGCGGCGGTTCGAGAGGGTCAATCGATGAAGATGAAAGAGATGTTTCGCCCTCGTCACTGCGGGGTTGTCGCTTCCAGCGTGCTGGCGGCCTGGTTGGCGGTGACCTTCGCTCCGGCTCATGCGCAGATTGAGTCAGCAGGCGACTACGCCCCGACCCCGGCCTTCGCCGGCCAGACCAAAGCACCCCCGCCCGCCGAGCGCTCGAGTTATCAGGTCGAGACACTCGTCTCGAGTCTGGTCCAGCCGTGGTCGTTGGCGTTCTTGCCTGATGGAGGAATGCTTGTGACGGAACGTCCCGGACGGCTGCGACTCGTTGACGAAGATGGGCAGCTCTCCGAACCGCTGGGCGGGTTACCGCCGATCGTTGCGTTCGGCGCCGCCGGTCTCCACGATGTCGTTTTGGACCCCGAGTTTGCCGACAACCGCCTACTCTATTTCAGCTACCAGACCACCCCGCCCGCTGAGCCGCCAGGCGATCCGGCCAGTTATTCACCGGGCGATCTGGCAGCAAGCCTGTTCGGGTTCCAGCGCGTCGCACGCGCCCGGCTCTCAGCCGACAACACGCGACTGGACGACGTCGAAGTCGTGCTCGAAGCGGGCGGCCGGCGGCTGCTGTTTGCGCCCGACGGAACACTGTTGGTGACAACCCAGGGTGCGGCCGGACGTGACGCGCCGGTCATCGATGCGCCCCAGCGGTTGGCTTCCTACCGCGGCAAGGTGCTGCGCATCAATCCTGACGGATCCATTCCCGAAGATAATCCCTGGTTCGGTCAGGAGGGTGCGCGTCCTGAGATCTACGCGCGTGGCGTCAGGGATCCCGAAGGCGCGGCGTTTCATCCGCAGACCGGAGACCTGTGGATGATCGAGCACGGCCCTCAGGGTGGTGACGAGATCAACATCATTCGCGCGGGTCGAAACTACGGCTATCCGATCATCACCTACGGCAGAAATTATGACGACCAGCCGATTGGTGAGGGCTTAACGGCCATGAATGGCATGGAGCAGCCGCTCTACTTCTGGGTGCCGTCCATCGCGCCGTCGGGGATGTTGTTCTATGCCGGCGATCTGTTTCCCGACTGGACCGGCAATCTATTCGTCGGCGCACTCGTCGGCACGCATTTGCAACGGCTGGTGCTGGACGGAGACAGGGTCGTTCGAGAGGAGCGCCTGCTGCTTGACCTCGGACAGCGCATCCGGGACGTCCGCCAGGGGCCGGATGGGGCGCTCTATCTCCTGACGTCAGAGATGGACGGCCGGTTGCTCAAGCTCACACCGCGCATCGAATGAGAAAGGCTATCGCGTGGCCTGGGATTGCCGTGCCAAACGGTACCAGTCTTCAGGTCCTAGATTGGCCAGGAATCTGTACCTGCTCTCACCCAGGGGCTCGACGACGAAGGCATTGCCCTCGGGAAGACCAATCTCCGAGGCATTCGCGGGGTTCTCCGGATACCAGACGATGCTGCGGACTATCCCGCTGTGAGTCACGAGCACGGTGTTCGTACCACTAGAGGGCAGTGTTCCCGCCAATCTACGACGTTCCGCAAGGGCCGGCCCCATCACCAGCGCGTCGTTGGGGGTCACTCGACCGAAGGCCAGCCACGCCGTCTCGCGCGTGCGGCACATGGGACTCGCCTGGAGGCCGCTGACCTGGAATCCGATCGTGCGGACGGCGGCACCGACTTTCTCCATCTCCTCACGACCCTCGTCGGTGAGCGTGCGCTGACTGGAACAATCGAGGAGCATGGACTGCCTGTCGGCGGGCGACATGCTTGCCAGGGCGCCGGGTCGGAAGCTGTCGGTCTGCTCGCGATGGGTCTTGCCGTGGCGGAAAACGATGACAAGGCCGCCTGCCTCGAGGCGCTCCAACAGGGTCTCGTCGTCCAGGTTCGGGCTCAAGGAGCTCGCGACCGCGTTCTCGGGCGGCACCATAGCTGCCTCGAAATCGGCCAACGTGAGGAAGCCGTCGCCATCGCTATCGTCCATGGCGAATACACGAGCCGGGCCAATCACCTCATCCTGGGAAATTTTCCCGTCTCCGTTCGTGTCGGCCGCCTCAAGCGCCTCTTTGGCGCGCTCCAGGCCACTTTGCCTGGCCGATTCTATATCCGTGACTTGGGCGAAGGCGCCTTGAGGGGTCGTTACGCCCAGCAGGAAAACTCCAACAGCGCCACTCCATACGAGGCGTCTAGCTGCTTGCCAGGTCTTCATGCTTTCCCCCTGTCCGTATGGCGTTCGAGGTCAATGCAGTCGAACTAGGTTTGGAAAACAATACCAGAAGACCAGCGTGACCTATATAATTCGTTGTTGTGGTCTCGTTTCGGAGGAGGAGCCCTGATGCCCCTTCGTGTGACGTCGTGAGAATCCGAACGACGCTGAGTCTCATCGTGGTCGCCGCCCTGGGAGGCGCGTGCTTTCCCTCCATGGCCGTGGCTCAGCCTCGAAGTCTCCCAGTGGACCTGCCCGACGGACCCGCGAAGGACGGCTTCGACATCACACGCTTCAGCAATTTAGGGAACGGCTGGTTCGAGACCTTTTACGTCGAGCGCACCGAGTTGCTACAGGACGTGCTGCAGCAGGGACGCGTGGCGACCGACACCCGCGTCCTCGTGCTCGAGACAGCCGCCGGCCTGCTGGCCCTGGTGAACGACCAGATGGTCTTTCACCACATCGCCCAGGGCCGGGCGGGCGACAAGGACTGGATGGCCACGTTTTGAGTGGTCTGCAACAGTGGAATCAGTTTGGTTCCGACGATCGATGGCACGATGCACCACTTCGATAATGTGGGTCTCTATGACGCGCTCTTCGTCATGCAGGATCAGGAGACCAAGACGCTCTGGAACCACATTACCGGGGAGGCCCTCTACGGCCCCCTCGTCGGTCGGACGCTGGGCCCCATGGGAAACTTCCTGCAGATGAGCGTGGAGCAGGCCCTCATACGGGAGCCCATGATGTCGGTGGCGATCTCGGACAGCCAGTATTTCGTCAACGGCCAGCCGTTCGGTCGTGACGGGCCGATCGCCGGTGGCCGCGGTCGCGGCGCGAGAGGTGGAGGACCCCCCGCTCTGGACGACCCGACCGCGAGGCTCTCAATCGCTTTCTCCGATACGCTGGGCACCGAGGACACCAGGCTCGAGCGCATGGAGATGGGCCTGGGCGTCGTCACCGAGGAGACGGTGCGGTTCTACCCCATGGACGTGATTCGGGAGCGCGGCGCGCTCGTTGACACGGTCGACGGCCGCAACGTGCTCGTCTTCATCGATCAGTCGACCTTCACACCAGCCGCACTGTTCGTGGACGCATCGAGCGCTACGCTCGAAGATCAGGAGATCCATCTCGACACCGGCGGCGTCGTGCGAATGGGTGCGCTGTTCGACGCTGCAGGCGATCAGGTGGATGCGGTCCGTCCGCAGCAGCTCTTCAGTCGCTGGTACGGCTTCGCCTTAACCTTCCCCGGGCCGCAGATCTTCGGCCAGTAGCTGACGAACCGGCACCGTCAGGTCGTCGGTATCCATGCATGAACGTTCTTCGCGCAGCTGGTTCTTGCAATAGGTTTTGGATTCACGCACAATCGCCGCAGTTCTAGGGCGCGGTGGCTGCAGTCCTGTGTCACCGTGAGAGCAGGCACGACTTCACGTTGGACAGGATCTGGCAGCAAGAAAGCCATGCTGGGGGAGCAGATGAGACAGCGGCTCTGGTTCTCAGTGCTGGTGCTGCTGCTCGGTAGCGCCCATGTCGGGGCGCAAGGCGCACGCCTTGATCTCAGCGGCATGTGGAGCGATCCACCTCCAACTCCGGTGGATCAGTTCTGCTTCATTACCTGCACCGACGCAGGAGTCGCCCACCTCAACGCGCTGCTGGACGATCCGGCCAACGACAGTCGCCCATTCGGTGACTTGTCTATGCAGGCGAAGCGCTATGAACGCGAGGAATACATCCGTCCCCGATTGACGGTCGCGACGGCGAGCACGTATCCCCTGGATCCCGCAGATGATCCGGGATTTCTCCGGTGCGAGCCCTGGGGTTTTGCCCGACAGATCTTCGCTCCGCACCAGATGAAGGTGCGGCAGTACGACGACCGGATTGAAATCAGATACGCGGAATGGGACGCTCTGCGCACGATCTACATGGATGGCCGACGACGCCCCGAGAATCAGCCCGCGAGTCCGTTGGGATATTCCGTGGGGCGCTACGAGGGAAGTACGCTTGTCGTGGAAACATCGGCTGTGATAGCCAATCTCGCGGGCATCTTCCCCCTTTATTTCATGCACGGCGATCAATTGAGCACCATCGAGCGGTATACCCGCTCCGCGGACGGAGATCGACTGGAACTGACCGTGACGATGGAGGACCCTCTGAGCCTGCGTCAGGACTTGCAGTTCCGAAAGGCCTGGGGATGGGCGCCACAGGAAGAGATCTTCCCGTATACCGATTGTGAGCCGCCCAGTGAATTCCGCAGAAGGGTGAACCAGCCATGACACCGCGATTCACGCTTGTTCTCGCCGCGTCGCTATCCCTTCTTCCGAACACCGCCTCTCTGGCACACCATGCGTTCACGCCTGTCTATGACGGAAGCCGGACGGTGACGATCGAAGGAGTCCTGACTGAGTTCAAACTGGTCAACCCACATGCGACGATGACCGTTGATGTCATGAGTAAGGCAGGTGAGCTGGAAACATGGACAATTGAGATGGCCGGCCTGCTGTCACTCTCGAGGCAAGGCTGGACGACGGACACGGCTTCGATTGGCGAGCAGCTGACCGTCACCGGAAACCCGACACACACCGGGTCTCAGAGAATCGCGTTTCGGCGGCTCGTATTGGCGAATGGCACAGAATTGCTAGACCCGAATGCTAATCGTCGGGACGTCGTCGAGGAACAGCGGCGAGAGCGCGCACGGCAGCGCGAACAACAGAGGTAGTCGCTCCCGGAGCTGTAGAGTCGAGACCATTTCGAGGCAAGCTGAAGATGAAGAGCTCTCGAATAGTTGCCCTGACCGCGCTCTTGGCCATTCGCGTGGTCGGAGTGGCCTATGCCCAAGCCGATTTCGAAGGTATCTGGACTCCGGACAATCCTCCCGGGTTGGGTCAGCTGGCGTTCGACGAGATCCCGCTAACGCCGTCCGGGCGGGCGGAACTGGAGGCGTTTCGCACGGAGGACGACCCTGCTTTCCGGAGCGTCATGCCGGGCGTTCCCAGAGGCTTCACCGATCCGTATCCGCTCGAAATCATTCAGCAGGATCACCAGATCGTACTGTTGTATGAATATTTTCACCAGGTTCGGCGCGTCTATATGGATGGCCGAGAAGCGCCTGAGTTTTGGCCGCCATCGTTGGCCGGCTACTCCACCGGCTCCTGGGATGGAGAGACGCTGGTGGTCCGAACGACGTCTCTTTCGCCGGACAACTACATGGACCAGAGGGGCCTGCCGTTCTCGGGGTCTGAAGGCACCTATGTCGTCGAGCGATACACGCGTGCTGGAGACGAGCTGAATCTTGCGGTCGAGGTACACGACCCGACGAACTACGAAGAACCCTACACTATGAACCGCAGCTGGAACTTTTCGCCCGATGCGGAGATCTGGGAGTACGAGTGCAACCCCGAGTTCGGTAACGTCCGGTAACGGTGGAAAGATGAAGACGAAGGGATTATGGAATCTGGCGGTCCCGCCGACGATCATCATCGCGCTCGCTGGCGTTCCGGCGATGGCACATCACAGTGCCTCGTACTTCGATATGGAAACGAAGGTCGTGCACGAGAATGTGACCGTCGTCCAGTTCCGGGTGGCCAACCCCCACGGAAAGTTGATCTACACCGTCACTGACGACGAGGGCAACGAAGCGGAATGGAACGCGGAGCTGCCCAGCGCGAATTTCACGCGGCGGGCCGGAATAGGTGTCTCGAACTTGAGTCCGGGAGACAGGGTGACACTGATCGGCTGGCCCGGCCGGCCCGGTCGTACCAGAGAACGCTTGCTGCGGTTGATGCGCGCAGAGTTTCCGAACGGGGATGTCGCAACGTTTACTGCTATCAGCGCGACGCTCATCCGAGCTGAAACAGAGTAACGCCGGCGGTGACCGTGGGCGTTGGTGTACGGATTCTGGCCGAAGCACACGCAGGCTCCGTCAACGGCCCGCCTCGGCGCGTTCCCTGGCGAGCTGTGCTTGAAAATTGCTTTCCTGTTGTTCGAGACCCTCCCGGCATTCTTGCGGCGCATAGAAAGGATTCGGCTGGTCGCCGTCTAGCAGGCGGTTCATCTTGTCGATGAGTCCGAAGCCTTCCGCGTGCCCTTCCGTGAAGAACTCACAGGACAGCTGCCTCGCCCTCCGGAGGGTGTCGGCATAGTCTTCGGCGATGGTGGGCCATTCCGTGTTATTCACGAACGGCTGCCGGACTCCCCCCACGCCGCCCCAGAACACGAAGTTGGAGCGTTGGCCGCCATCGTCGACCATGGTCGTCCACGTGGTTGCGCCGCGGGTGTGGCCGGGAAAGACGTGAGCCGTCAGGGTCGTGCCGCCGAGCGTCACCGTGTCACCGGTGCGGATGAGGCGATCCGGTTTCACGGGCGTGTACCGCGGCCTTCCATCGGAGCCAGGCCCGCCGCCTTCGGCCAGCGTCGCGCCGTCGGCTTCCGACATCACCACCTGCGCGCCGGTGAGTTCCTTCATCAAGCCATGCCCTTCAATGTGGTCCACGTGGGCGTGGGAGTTCAGCAGAAACCTGATGTCCCGTACGTTGAACCCTAATTCTTCAACGTTCTGTCGGATCCAGGCAACGTCCCGCTCGTAGGTGCTGTCAATGAGAATGTGACCTTCGGGCGTCGTGATCAGGAACACCGTCATATCCGTCCCACCGACGTAATGAATGTTCCCAACGATCTTGAAAGGCGTTACTTTTTCGCTGATCCGCCGTCCATCGGCGCCCCGTTCCCCGCCCTGGGCAAACGCTTGCACAACGGAGAACATCAGCGACACGAACAGCACTGCCAGGAATAGAGTCCAGAACAGCTTCGAACGACGATGGTCTCGAATCCCGTACCATTTCGAACTCACCGGTCACCTCCTGAAGCTCACTGTGATCACAGCGCCCGCTGAACAGCGGTTACGATCTCTTCGTCTTCCGGAAACACGCCGGCGTCCTTCTTCGCCACGGTCTCCTCACCGACCCACACCGTGAACTCGCCCCGCCCGCCCTCGATGATCTCGGTGTCCACTCCGGTTTCCTGCTTGATGAGCGCCGCCACACGGGCCGCGCGGGGATGATAATTTTAGACCTTGCAGTAGCGAATGCTGACGCGCTTCATGGCAGGAACCTACTGTGCCTGACTCGAGCCGGCAAACAACCGCTGACCGGTGGCGGTCAGGACCACGGCTGTGGCGTTTCCGATGTCTCTTCCGTTCCTGGCCCGGAAGCCGTCCACCGTCACGACATCGCCGACTTTCATGGAGTCCCGCCTCCAGCCTCTCCTCAACAGCCCGGATACGCCTCCCATCTCCATGGCCCAATTCGAGACCGTGCCGGCCTCGTCCGTGACGTCGAGGTAGAACCACACGTGGGGATTCGCCCACTCGACCTTGGTAATAGTGCCCGTTACCTTGACGGGCACATTGGCGTCGAACTCCGCCGCAAACGAGTGATGTGCACGCGCTGGTACGGCCGCCAGGAGCAGCCCGAGGCTGAACGCCACAGCAAGACTCGTTCTCATCGCTGACACTCCACGGAGAACTGAACTCGGCAGCGACCTACTTTGGAATGATGTCGAAGTATCTGTTGTTCTCGCACACCCAGTCCAGAAGTTCTGTATCCGGCATCAGCTCCCAGCCGAACGACACGGTCCACCGTCTCGTATACGCCTTTGGGTCGTCAATGGTGATCTCCACCGCCATATGCCCGAAGTCGGTTCGGCGGAACCGCTCAATGATGTGCATGGCGTCGCTATGGGGATGGCCGGAATCGTCAAGCCATGTCTTTTCGTGGACACCCACCGTGTCGACAACCAAGGTATCTCCCTCCCATCTCCCCACGGAGTACCCGAACCACGCAGGCTCAATGACGTCTGGCAACGGACGCCCATCGGTGAAGATCTGTCGATACGAGTGATAGGCTTCGAACAGCATCACGAGCACTCTGGGGGTGTGGATCACCTTTCTGGGAGTAACGTGCGTGTCGAAATCCGTGACGCTGTGCGGAAGACAGCCTGCGCTGGGGCGGTCTCTGCCGTTGTTGGCCAGTCGCTCCTCGTGAAGCTGCGCGGCCCACGCTGCATGGGCACCTCGATACCATCCGCCGCGAGGTTCCTCAGATATCTCCCCGTAGGCGTTCTCCAGATCCCGGAGAAATCAGGCTTCCCGTCCGGCGTTCTCGGAGTGGGGGCCGTGAGATTCGGCGTCCCGTCGGGCAGACGCGGAATCCCCGGAGTCGGAAGCTCAAGCCACTGGGCCTCCGTTGTCGGGGCCAGCACAACCAGCGCGACCGCCGCCGCGAGAGCAACGACCGGATATTTCACCACCATACGGCTCCTCACACCTCAGCTGGTCGGCTCAGCTACCGAGCTCGGCAATCCGGGAGGCAATCTGCTCCTTGCTTGCGCGAAGCGCCCTGAGTCAGGTGTCGTACTCACGTTCTTCGTGACTCAGCTCGATCATATATCGAGGCATCGGTTCCCTTCCTCTACGGCTGCTGCACGCGTTCCTTGGCCTGCGCGTCGATGACTCGCTTGAAGGCTGCCGCTTCGCTCGGTGCGCAGACCCACTCCATCAGGTCGGTGTCGGGTGGCATCAGCTTCAGAGGTAGCCCATCGAGGGGCGTCCAGGTGTTCGTATACGCGTTAGGGTCGTCGATCGTCACGGTGAGCTCCAGATTGTCGCTGTTCACGCGATGGTATCGCTCCTCCACGCGCAGGTCGAAGCTATGCGGATTGCCTGCATTGTCGAGCCAGGTTCTCTCGTCCATGCCGATGGTTTCAACGACGAAGGTATAATCGTCCTCCCACCGCCCGACCGAGTACCCGTACCACCGCGGATCGGGATCGTTCGGCAACTCCCGTCCGTCGGTCCAGATGACGCGCCACCGCTTCTCGTACATGTAGAGGATCAATAACTGACGTGGAGTCTGCACGAACTGCATGGGCCGCAACTCGTACAGCACGTTCCGCGGAAACCCAGCCGGATCGCACAAGATATTCAGCGGATCGTTGATCTGCTCTTCGGTGACGGCCCTGGGACCGTTTCCCGGCCTCATCTCCTTGAGCCTCTCCTCCGCCCACGGCGTGAAGGGCGCCCCCACGTGCCCCGGTCCCGCGATTCCAGCGAAGCCCGCGTCCCAAATCCCGGTCAGATCACGCCGCGGCGCCGGGGCCGATGGCGGCGGCGAAGGCTCAAACGCGGACCTGGGTAGCCCAATGCCGTTCCAGGTCTGCGCGTGCGCGAGATCGGGCGACGAGACCAGTGCGATCAACGAGACAAGAACGATGAAGAGCGCCGACATGTCGAACTCCTTGCCGCCCGTCACGGCGCCTCGGTCCGAGCTGGAGCGTCTGGTTGTGATCCCAGTGTCTCGCCGTTGGGAAGGACGACGGATCTGATGAGGCCCAGAGGCGCGCCACTCTTGGCCGCCTGCAGGGTCACGGTCACTTCGTCGCCGAACGCGAACGACCGCCGACCAAAGCCAACCCTGGAGGCGCTGACCGGATTCTGGGTTTCGATCACCCAGCGTGTGACGGCGCCGTCCTCGTCGGTGACGTCGATCGTCAGGTAGTTGTGGGGAAAGGCCCAGATCCATTCCACGACGGTCCCTTCCAACGTGATCGCGGTCTCGTCAAGGCTCACCCCTCCGTGATGGCCCGCCGCTGCCGCCGACGTCGCGAGGACTCCCGCAGCCGCGAACGCGATCGCGAAGAAGATCGTCTTCATTGCTACACCTCTATTTCACCCACGCGACGCGCAAACGTCACCAGCGACGTCCGCACTCTACGGTGCAGGACAGATGATCGGCCGGTACGAAGAGGCGTGTCAAGCATGGAGCGCATGGACAAAGACATTGCCGTCCCGTCAGAAGCTGAGCGTCATGATCTCCTCAGACGGGCGGCCGCCGCCGCAGCCGTTATTGCCTCCGATGACATAGGCCACATCGCCCAGCGCTACGGCCGCGCCCGCATGGAGTCCCGTCGGCATGTTCGGCAGTGCCGCCCAGTTGTCGGTTTCCGGATCATACGCCTCCACCTCGTCGAAGGTTATGCGTGCGTCCCGGTCCTTGCATTCGCCGCCGGCATAGACGATTCGCCCGTCGAGAGTGAAACTCACGCCCGCGCTCCGCGGCGTCAGCAAAGCCGCCGCTTCGCTCCAACTGTCCGTCTCGGGATCGTAGACGTAATGGGTGCCGAGTCTGTTGGCGGTGGCGCCGGCCCGTCCGCCGAAAACGTGAATCTTCCCATCCATCACCGCGACGCCCGTGTGATCGCGGGCCTCGGGAATGGGCGCCGCCAGAGTCCAGGTGTCGGTTGTGGGGTCGTAGACCTCGTGCGTCGTCTGCATGACCATGTCGTAATCGCGGCCGGCGATAACGTGGATTCGGCCGTTCAGCGCCACCACGGCGGGTGAGCCGCGCGGTGCCGACAGCGGTGCCACCGCGCGCCAGTTTTCGCTGGCCGGATCGAATTCGAACACGCGGTCGACGGCGCCGATATGAACATTGGCGACGAAGCCGCCGACCACATAAATCTTGCCGCCGACCGCTGCGGCGCCGGCGTGGGAGGCGACGGAAGGCATGTTGGGCAGATCGCGCCAAGTCCCGGTCGCGGGATCGTATTCCTGGGCGAACCCGGTGGCCTGTGCGCCGGGCGCGCTTCCGGTCAGCACGTAGATCTTATCGTCCACCGCCGCGACCGCGATTTCCCCGCGATGATAGGGCATGGTTTCCTTCAGCATCCAAGCAGGTTCGCCCCTGGCGTTCTCGGTGCTCTGTAACGTTGCCTCGGGGAAATCCGCTTTGCGGATCAGCGCGTGGACGCCCTTGGTCCGGTCAACCACCTGGGAGATCTCAAAATCGGTTGCGGCGCTCAAGTAAGCATAGGCAACCGCTCGGTCGATCCCCAGTGACACCGACAGAAACCTGATACCTTCCCGGACCGCCTGCTTCATGGCCTCGTCGAGATCTGGATCCAGGCCGATCGGAATCCAGTAGTCCCCTGTCTCAGCGAACGCCTGAGTAAATGGGCTGCCGCCCGGAACCCCGGCATCACCGGGCGAAAGCAGCGTGAGGCGAAACGTGGCCCGCAGCGGGGCCTCCAGGGCCGTCAGTGCCACTTCCCCGTCCCCTTGGGCGTAGTGGGGATCACCGGTATAGAAGAGCGCCTCCGGGACTTGGACTGGGAGATACAGCGTCGACCCAACTCCCAACTCATTGATGTCCAAGTTACCGCCGTACTCGGCCGGGGGGATCGAGTTCATCGTCTGGCTGGTGTCAGGGGCGACGCCCATGATTCCCATGAACGGATCAATTCGGAAGCGCACCTCTTCGCCACTCCTGTTATGCAGAATGGCGTACCGGTCGCCGCGAGTCTCCTCAATCGCTACGAAGACCGACGCGTTGTTGTATGCCTCCGGATGCTCGGCAGAACCGGCGCCCTGTGGTCCATCGTTCTCGGGGAACTCCCCTGGGAGTGCTCCCTTCCCGTGGCGGCTCGAGATCACTCCATACGGTACACGCGGGATGAGGGACAGCACCTCGACCTTCAGGACATCGCCGGGTTGAGCTCCCTCGATCGCGACCGGACCGGTCACGACATGCGGGCCGTCCCGGTCGAAATCGTGCGTTAACCTGGAGGCCGCAATCATCCTCGCGTCATCAAGAACCTGATCAGGGGTAATACCGTGGGTACCGAAGTACGTCACCGGGTCACGTCCCTGGTCCTCGAGGATTCCTTCGTGGGAGACCGTGTCGAACGTGACGACGGCTCCTGAGGAGACGGTAAGTAGCGGTTGCGCGTCGCGATTGGGCAATGATCCCCACTGGACGGTATCAGGCGTCGAGGGAACGTAGGTGGCGCCCCCTTGCAACTCGAACGGCGTCGTGCCTATCGGCTGCAACACACCGCCTCGCTGGCTCTCCTGTGCGCCGGCTTCTACCCCAAGGACCAGACTGGTTGACACACACGCCAGGCCCGCGAGTTTCTTGACCATCGTCTTTCCTCTCTACGTCGGCGAAGAGGCCATGTGCTACGCCTCGGCATCAGGATCGAAGCCTTGCGCCGCACACACGTTCCCCGTCCGCTTACCCTCGAGTCAATTCGACCGAACCAGCAGATGGACGGAATTAGACCTCCCCCCTTCCGGCGGGGGGTTGAAGACATGAATCTCGATTGCGCGATCGCCGACGATACCGAGATTCTGCAGAGGCCCGGGGGCACCATACGGATCGGGACCCGCGCTCGCAACCAGCCCCGCGGGAAGGTCGAATTCGACTCGGCGGGGGCTGGTGACGATGGTCTTGACGGAAACGCCATCAACCCGAATCAGCGAGGTCAGCAAGAATCCGCTTCCTTCGAGCACGACACGTGTTGTCCCAGCACCCGCATTCAAGCTGGCAGGCGATACCGAGCTGATGACCGGTGCGAACGTGGCTCCGGCGACCGATCGTGAAGGCGCGCTGAACGTATAGTATTCCGGGGTGTAGCCGAGTTCGATCCAGGCTCCGTCCTTCATCACCCGTTCAATGTCTTGTGTGTTCGAGATCTCGCTCAGGGGATCCGCTCCGAGGACGATGAGATCGGCCCGCTTGCCCGGCTCGAGGGAACCGACGCTCGCGGGGCCGCGTGCGCCGTTTACCCCCTCCAATAACTCGGCCGACCATCTGGTCGCTGATTTCAGGGCCTGCATCGGTGTGAGGCCGGCCTCCACCAGCATTTGCATTTCCTGATGCACGCTCAAGCCCGGCATTCCGCCGGAGATGGTGTCCGTTCCGGCGTGAATCTTCCCGCCTGCCTGAACGTAGCGACGAACGAACTCGAGCACATTCTTATAGCCTTCCTCGAACTGCACTCGATCCGCGTCCGGCAGATACCTCACAAAGGGCATATTCTCGTAACGACTTGAGAAATTCTTTATCTGTCGGTGCTTCGCCAGCAGGCTTCGCGCGAGGTTCTCGGGAAAATAGACAAGACGGGGATCGCTGATCACACGATAGTCGTCCACCTCCCGCTGGCCGGCGCGCTCACTCATGGCCCCCCATTCATAGAGCAGCGTGGGATTGAGGTAGGCACCGGCCTCGACCGAGTCGGAGATCATCTCGTCCACCTGTGCCCAATCGGTCATGAACGACGCCCAGGTCAGAAACTCCCCTTGCTGGAATGCCACGAGGTTCTCCGCCGACATGGCGGCTTGCGTGAAGCCCCAGACATGTTCGATCACGTCCATGCCATCGCTGATCGCGTCCGGCGCGATCTCGGCGTGCCCGAAAACCAGGAACCCAGCGCGGTGCACTTCTTCTGCCGCCGCCGCATACGCGTTTCGGGACGCGTCGTTGTGGTTGGGGAAATGGGCCACGTCCGGCTCGTTGTCGAGCCACTCTCGCACGATCCTGCGAATCGTGTCCGGGCCATCTTCGTTCGTGAAAGGCACGCGGTCACCGCTGTGATACAGCCTGGGTCGGCGTTCCGTGCCTTGACTCGTCGCGCGCAGCCCCGGGTCCAGGTTAGCCATCGCAACGACCGACGTCACGCCGTGATTGAGAAACAGCTCTCCCATCCAGTCCAGCCAATGAACATGCGAGTCCAACAGCCCCGGGATCACATAACTGCCATCCAGATCGACCGTCTCGGCTCCCACCGGCAACGGCGAACCGGCCGGAAGGATCGCCTCAATCGTGCTCCCCTCGATCACGATCGACCGATCCAGCAGCGGAGCATCGGCAACACCGTCAATGATTGTGGCGCCCGTGAGCACGAGGACGCGGCCCGAGGGTTCTTGCGCCAGGCCCGGCGCCGAACCGGCGAGCGCCAGGGCCACCGCGATGACGCGGCTGAGACATCCGCTGGAAGCGTTGAGAGTGTTCACTCTGTTGCCTCTGTTTTCAGTCTGTTCGGGTCGGGCCTTTTCGCTGAGTAGCTCGCCCATTGTATCGCCGCTCTGTACCGGACGACGATACAATGACCGAGTTTCGGAAAGGGGACGGGCGGACCGCCGGCACCGGGCGACGGACACGAGGAGGAGCAATGAGAATCTGTGTGGCAAGGCGTGGCACGGCGCTGGCGATACCGGCGCTGGTTCTGGTGATCGGTGCCTGTTCGTCGCAGCCACAACAACCGGGCTTCGCCCCCGTGACTGACGCCATTCTCCAAGACCCTGACCCGGCGGACTGGCTGAGGTGGCGTCGCGACAATGGTGCCAGCGGATTCAGCCCTCTCGACCAAGTCACTCGCGAGAACGTCGAAGGCTTGCGCCCGGCGTGGACGTTGGCAATGGCGAGCGGCACCCAGGAACCAGAGCCGCTTGTGTATCGGGGCGTGATGTATTTGCAGCAAACCCAAGGGACGGTGCAGGCCCTGGATGCGCGAACGGGTGACCTTCGCTGGGAATACCGTCGAAGCTTGCCCGAAGGCATGAGTAATATGACCCGCAATCTCGCGATCTACGAGGACAAGATATTTCTCACCACCGAAGACGCCTATCTGGTCGCACTCGACGCGAGCACCGGACGCCTCGTCTGGGAGATCGAGAACGGCGATCCCAGCGATCGGATCAACTACTCGGCCGGGCCTATCGCCGGTAACGGCAAGGTGTTCGCCGGCCTGACATGTGGCACGGGAACCTCTCGCGCCTGTTTTCTGAGCGCCCATGACGCGGAGACGGGGGAAGAGCTCTGGCGACGGGAGTCGGTCGCGGGTCCCGGAGATCCTCCGGAGCATGTCGCGACCTGGAACGGAGTCCCGTACGAGCAACGCCGGAAAGCCTCTTTCTGGCTAACCGGGAGCTACGACCCGGATCTCGACCTGGTCTATTGGACGACGGCCAGCCCGTATCCCTATCCGGAACTGCACAAGGGAACGGGTAACGGTGCGCTGTTTTACTCAAACTCGATACTCGCCCTCGACGCGGAGTCCGGAGCCATCCGCTGGTTTTTCCAGATGGAGCCCCGTGACAACTTCGATATGGATCACCAGGACAACCCGATCCTGGCCGACGTGGAGATTGACGGCACCGTCCGCAAGGTCGTCTACGTGCTCGGCAAGCCCGGTATCCTGTGGGCCTTGGACCGGGAGAATGGAGAGTATCTGTGGCACCAACAGCTCGTGGCCTACCAGAACCTCTACGAACACATCGACTCGACCACCGGTGCGATCACGATGAACGAGGCGCTGATATCGACAGCGATTGGGGATGCTCCCCTCGTGTGCCCCGGGATGCGCGGCGGAAAGCTGTTTCAAACGGATGCCTACAACCCGATAACGAATACCTTGTACAGCCCTGTGAGCAATGAATGCACCGTCTTTGAAGTGGTGCCGCTGGATGTCGCCGTTTCCGGCGTCAACTACGATCACATCGAGCACATGCAAGGCTCGAACGAACAGGTGGGAAGGCTGTCAGCGGTTTCGGCTGCAGACGGCCGGGTTCTTTGGACCTATGACCAGCGAGCGGCCCTGGGCTCAGTGCTGACCACGGCGGGCGGATTGGTATTCGTTGGCGATCTGCATCGCTACTTCCGAGCGCTCGATGCTGATACGGGCGACGTCCTGTGGGAAACCCCGCTCAGTGCGCCGGTGACCGGCTATCCCATCTCCTATGCCGCAGACGGCAAACAATACGTGGCGGTGGCGGTAGGGGGCGATACGGCGGGAACGAGGCATCTGGCTGGCTTGTATCCTGAACTGAACGTACCAGACGGGACCAACGTCCTGATGGTCTTTGCTCTCGAGGATTAGGGCTTGTCAGACAATTACTGACTTTTGTGTTCTCGGAGCAGCGGGATGGATCGTGTAGTTCCAGTCGCCGTGAAAGCGATGCCGCTCGAGGCGTACCGTCGCCAGCTGCGCATCGGTGACGGTGAGGCCACCCGGGTATGGGCCGCGGTCGAGTTCCGACCGAACGCGGAGTCCGGACCGACTGTGCGTCGAGCCAATGAGGCTCACGATCGTGGCCAAGTCGACGAGTGGGGTGCCGCGCCAATTCATCGCGATGTGCGAGAACACCCGATGCTCGATCTTGTTCCACTTGCTCGTACCCGGCGGAAAGTGACAGACCGTGATCACCAAGCCCGTCCGATTGGCCAGACGCGGCAGTTCCCACTTCCACAACCGGAGGCGCGCCCCGTTGCTCCCGCCTGCATCCGCCGTGATCAACAGCGACTGGGCTTGTCGATACGCCGGGCGACCCATGTGCTGCCACCAACGCTGGATCGACCGTACCGCGAAGCTCGCGGTGTCGTGATCGATCCCGACACGCACCCAGCCTTCGTTGCGATGCAGATCGTAGATGCCATACGGAATGGCCTTCCCGCCCGTGGTGGCGGTGGCCGGGATCACGAAGTCGTGGACCTGTACCCGCTGCGGCGTCTTCGCCGGGCGCCAGGTGCGGCCCGCGTTCTTGAACGCGCCGACCAGCTCCTTCTTCTTGGTGTCCACCGAAATCGTCGGCTGCTGTTGCCGTTGCGCGCGTCGCACGCGCCGGGCGATGTACCGAAACTGCGCGTCCCGATCGACATGCTGGCGGCCCTCACGAGTCTTGGCGTTGCCCTGCAGGCTGTAGCCCAGTCCGTGCAACAACTCGGCGACCACCGTGTGGCTGACGCGGTGGCCCAGACCGTCGAGCGCCACCGCCAACGTCCGTGCGCTCTGGCACGTCCACCGCAGCGGCGAGTCGGGATCGCCGGGGGCGGTCGGCTCGACCAACGCATCCAAATCGCGCAGCAGCGTCGCGTCGAGATCGATCGCGCGCTTGCGGCCGCCGCCCGCCCTTCGCGTCCGGCCGCCCGCGAGCGGCTCGTCCGCCGTCAATTCACGCAAACCGCGCTGGATGGTCGATGTCGCGATACCCGTGGCTCGGGCGACCAGCGCCGTGCCGCCATAACCGATCGCCTGGGCCTCAGTCGCCGCCCACACCCGGCGCGATCGCTCCGTGAGCACGGGCGCCAGCGCTGCATGCTTTGCCCGCAGGGTGGCCACCTCCACGGGCGCAGCGTACTACTCGCCGATCAACAGTACAAGCAGTTATGTCCTTGCAGGCTCTTAGCGAAGCCCACCGTGCCCGGGTCCGCGCTTCGCTGTCGATGGTCCAACGCTACGGGTCGAGCGAGGCCAGATAGGCCGAGAGATTGAGAACATCCTCGTCGGTCAAATCGTCGACCGCGCCTCGCATGAGCTCCGCATTCGCGCCACCGCGGGCACCGTATTTGATGTCAAACATCTGGCGCGCGAGATAAATGGGCGAGCGACCTGCGATGCTCGGAACCTGCCCGAGACCCTTGAGATCCGGGCCGTGACACACCGAGCACTGAATAGAGCGCCCGCCTCCCGTCGCCGCAAGCTCGCTGCCCGCCGCAACGCTGCCACGAGGGACATAGGCCACAAACGGGCTATGCGAATCCCGTAGTTCGGCCAATTCTGAATTTTCGGGAATCTCGATAATACGATTTCCGATCGGCTCCATCCCGCCACCGCGCTCGGCATGGCGCATGTTGCCGGCGCCCACATAGGTTTCCGGAACCATGTCGGCCTCGATGACGGTTATCCACTTCACCGGCGGCAGCGAAGCGAAATATTCTGCGGCAATCCGCATTTCCTCTTCGGTCATTTCAGCAGCGATTTCAATCATGCTCCTCGAACGTGCCGGTACAAGGCTCTTACGGGTGCCTCTCTGATAGGCCAGCGTCTGCTCAAAGATGTAGTCAGCCGGCAAGCCCGCCAGACTCGCCGATTCCGGATGCCCGGCACCGTGCGGCATGTGGCACTGGGCGCAGGCGCGCACCAGCGGCTGGCGGCCATGCGCAACCACTTCGGGCATGGGCGGATGTTCGTCCGGATACCAATCGGGCGGCGAGAACCGATCGTTGATCTGCGTTTGGGTCAGCTGAAGATTGCTTCCCTCCACGCTGTGCAGCGTCCCATCGTCGGGGCCCCGTCCGCGGCCCTCGTCCATGACGGGATAGGCCCAGGGTGGAGAGGCCTGGACGACGTCCGTCTGCCGATCGGCGTCCTGAGTGGCTTCGGCGCCGAGCGCGGGAAAGAGCGCGACGCACGAGACTGCGACGAACCAAGACCACTTGAATACCCGCATGTGAACTCCGCGGTTGTGGGTTTCAACGATTCAGGGCGTCGCCGCCCCAGGGCCTGATTATAGGAGGAATCGCCGAGCGTGGTGCCTGAGAGAAGAGATTTATAATTGCCTCGACTTCGGCTCGCCTTTCATCGGACCACAGGAGGAATGATCTCATGCTGCCGAACGAGCGCCTCTCCTATTCGGCGATCCAAGACCGCCCGCGGCTCGTCTTGCCTGGCGGCGCGCGGCTCGTGGTCTGGGTCATTATCAATGTGGAGGAATGGAATCCGCGCGAGACAATGCCGCGGACCGTTCTCACGCCGCCTGCGGGCGGCTCGCCGATGCCAGATATTCCCAACTGGGCGTGGCACGAATACGGAAATCGCATCGGTTTTTGGAGAATGCTGGAAGTGCTGGACCGCTTCCGGATCCGCGCCGTGCTGGCGATCAACGGTTCGGCGCTCAAGGCCTATGAGCCGATTTCGCGCGCGGCGCTGGACCGCGGATGGGAGTTTATCGGGCACGGATTCGGCCAGAAGAACATGCAGAAGGTTCCCGATGAGCGCGCCGATATCGCCAGAACAAGAGAAGTCATCCGCGAATTTACCGGCTGCGCGCCGCGCGGATGGCTGGGGCCCGGCTTGACGGAGACCTGGGAGACGCCCGACATCTTGGCCGAGGAAGGCTACGAATACGTCTGCGATTGGGTTCTCGACGACCAGCCGGTTGTGTTGAAGACCCGCGCCCGTCCGCTGGTGAACATTCCGTACACGCAGGAATGCAACGACGTCGCCATGATGGCGATTCAGCACCACCCGGCAACGGAGTACAGAGATCGCGCCATCGACCAGTTTGAGCAGTTGTACGGTGACGCGCACGAATCGGCGCGGATCATGGCTCTGGTGGGGCACCCCTATCTGATGGGGGCTCCCCATCGACTCCGCTACTTCCGGGAAGCACTCGAGCATATCCAGAGCCGTCCCGGCGTGGTGTTCTGGACCGGCGAGCAGATTCTGGACTGGTACGTGCGCGCGACGGGTCGCGGCGAGGCGAACGCATCGACCTTGACGCCCGCGCCATCCACCTCGCACAGTTCCTAAGCCCAATGGCGGAACTGCCGGAGGGGCAAGCTCGCCCCGGCGAAAAGGAAGACCAAATCCTCCCCTCGGGCCCGCGCGGCCTTGCTCTGGTCATGTTCGGCGTGCTGCTCGCGTCCTACGTGATAAACGCAATGGACCGCCAGCTTTTCCCGCTGCTCGCCCCCGACGTCCGAAGCGAATACGGTTTTTCCCTTGCCGATATCGGCCTCGTCTCGACAGTTTTCACTCTGGGGATGGCAGTGGCAGGGCTGCCGACCGGCTTCCTCTTGGCGCGTTACTCCCGCAAGACCGTGCTGCAACTGGGAGTCGCGATCTTTTCCACGGGAACGGTGCTCACTGTCATTTCCGTAGGACTCGCGGATATGTTCCTCTACCGAGCGGCGACCGGCATCGGCGAGGCCATGCAGTTGACCGTCTTGATCGCCATCGCGGCAAACTACTTTAACCGCCATCGCGGTGCCGCCGTCGGCGCGATCAATTTTTGTTTCGGCGTCGGTGCCACGGCCAGCCCCATTGTGGGAGGCGTTCTTCTGAACACCTACCGGAGCTGGCGGGTTCCCATGATCCTGTTCGGGCTCGCCGGTTTCTTGCTGATGGCCATGATTGCGCTGTTCGTGCGTCCCTGGTTCACCGAGACGCAAGGTGACGGACAGAGCCGAGCCAATCTCAGCGGGGCGGCGACGCTCCTGAACCGAAACACAGTTCTTCTGACCTTTCTGAGCCTCATTGGCGGCCTGGTGATTTACGGCTATCTCGGAATGTATCCAACCTTTCTCCGAGAAGAACTCCAGTACTCGCCGACGGTTGCCGGAACTGTCATGAGCATTTTTGGACTGGGCGCCCTCGCTTCCATTGGCGGCGGCTGGCTGGGCGATCGCTTCTCGCCCCGGCTCCTGCTGAGCGTCGCCTTCTTCGGCGCCGCCGCGCTGGGATACCTGCTTTTCCACGGATCGGGAGCCTTCGCGACCCAGGCGATTCTGTCCTTCTTCTGGGGGCTGGTTGCCAGCGGCATCCTTTACGTCAATCTGGCGGCCTATCACGTAAAAGCGGTCCGGAGCAGCTTGGCCGGCCGCGCCTCGGGCATCTTCGTGACGAGCCTGTACGCCTCCTCTGCCGTCGCCGGCTATTCGATGGGGTGGATCGCCGGTTCCGCCGGGTGGGTGCGAGCGGGAGAAATCCAGCTCTGTTTGCTTTCCCTTGTGGGCGGAGGCCTCGCGCTGGCTCTGCGGCCTGACCAGATGTCCTCGCCGGGCTATCCTCCCCCGGCAGAGGGAGGATAGCCATGCCGGGCCGGGCCGGGCTCAATACCTGAACAGATATTGCAGCTTCGTAAACACCGCGCGGTTGGTGCGCAGCATCGCCGACGTGGGGAACAGCCGTTCGTCGATCCGGTTCCCCTGGCGGTAGTGGTCGTCGTAGCCGACGAAGAAGACGGTCCCCGCGTTCACGCGGTACGAGGCGAGGAGATTTCCACCCACCGTCTTCTCGAACGTGTCGTACTCCATGATGTTCCGGAGGGTCAGCCGGTCGGTGAATTGATAGGTCGCCCTGGTCCTGAGGATCTTGACGTCGAACACCTGGGAGTCGGTCCGTACGTCGGTGAACCGGCTCGTGTTGAAGACGATCTCCGACTGCAGCCGCGAAAACGGCCGGAGGGTGACGAGCAGGTTGAGCTGTCGATCCGCGCCGAGGAACGGGTTCTCGACGAACCGGATCTGGTCGCCCGCCGTGGAGGAGAAACCCACGCCGACGCGGCGGCTTGTGTTCACGTTGCCGCCGATGCTGTACCGCGTTTTAGAGAAGTCGGTGCTGCGGTAGCGCTCCATGTCGCGATTCACGTTGGCGTAGAGGCTGATGTTGTTCGTAAACGCGAAACTCAAGCGCCCCGAGACGGTCTCGTCCTGGAGCACGCCCTGATAGTCGTAGTTGCGCGAGTACTGGAGACGGGGTTCCCAATTGATGATCCAGCTCTCCGGCCACCACCGGTACGACACGCTGGCGCTGGTCCGTTTCTCGTCGACGCGGCGCACAAAGCCGAGGTTCGTGCCGAACTCCGGGTCAAGTTGGCTATGCCTCACGTTGTAGATGAGGTGGCGGCCTTCCTTCTGCAAGTTAATGTCGAACATCGGCCCGGTGTGACGTGTACCGTCCTCATCGCGCCGGTCGGCGCTCAGGGCGGTGAAGCGGAGCCTGTGGTTCACGCCAAGGCGGAAGGCACCGTCGACGCCGGCTACCCGGCTGTAGCTGTCGAGGAACTCGCGATCGGTGAAGATGACGCCGAGATGCGACTCCGAATAGAGGTCGTAGCGCAGGCGGCCCAGCACGACCTTCGCGTCTTGCCCGTATGCGGCGCTGGCGTGATCGTCAAGATTTCCCTGGGCCTCGTCGTTGGCCACCATGAAGCCCAGCGACATCTTGCCGGCCTTGCCCGTCAGCTTCGCCCCGTACCGCGGGTCCACCACCGTCCGCGTGTGGACCAGCGCCAGCGGGAACGGCGCGGAGATCTGATAGATCTCCTGCCCCTCGAGGAAAAACGGCCGGCGCTCCGGGAAGAACACGGGGAAGCGCTGGTTGACCTCGATCTGCGCCTGGTCCGATTCGATCTGCGAGAAGTCTGGGTTGTAGGTGAAGTCGAAGACGAGGTTCGACGTCACGCCGTACTTGACGTTCATGGCGCCCTGGGCTTGCGTCTCCAGGTGTTCGTGGTCATGTGCGTCGGCGCCCGTGTGCAGGGTGTCGGCGCGGATCGCAGTCACCGTGGGCAGGAACTCCAGATTCCGGCTCGTTGACAGATTGGTCATGCCGTCGAACACACCCATCTGGCGGAGCATGCCCATCACATTGCGCGAGACCGGCGCCCAGACGACGCTCTCATTTTTTCCGCCGATCGTGCGCTCGATCTGCAGGCCCCAGCGGTGCGCTTCTCCCTCCTGTCGCGTCGGGTAGCGCAGACTCTTGAATGGAATCGCCATCTCGGCGACCCAGCCGTCCTCAACCAGCCTGCCGGCCGACTCGAAGAGGGCGTCCCACGAGCTGTCGCCGGGAGCGCCGCTGCGGTTCCCGCCGCTCGTGTGGTTTTGCGGCGGGGTTCGCGACTTGATCCGCTCCCACAACCTGCCGAGCAGCGAGGTGCTCTGCCCCTCGCCTTCGGCCACCGCGGTGATGACGTTCGCGCGCCCGCCGCCGCGGACGCCGCCAACGATCTGCTGACCCACTGTGCCGCTGGACGCCTCTGCGCCGCCCAGCACCGCGTCGCTCTGCACGCCGTAGCCGTTGACCGAAAACACGTACGCGCGCTGCTGATCGAGGAAGGGGTCGAAGTACACCCGCACCGTGTCGTCGCCGGCCGTCTGATCGCGATCGACGCGGTTGGCGCGAATCAGCTCGGGATCCGAATAGTATGCGTAGATGCCGAAGTAGATGTTTTGGCTGTCGTATGCGATCGATACGTCGGTCCGCTCGGTGGCCGGCGTCCCCTCGAGCGGCCGCTGCTGAACGAATTCGGTGACGCGTGGCGCGCTCCGCCAGACCGTATCATCCAGACGGCCGTCGATCCTCGGGGGTTCGTTCGTGCGGACCGCCGAAACGGTCGGCCGGCCGGTAAGGACCCCGATCGACACCGCACCGCGACCGGACCCGCCAGGATCGCCTTGCAACGTGAGCGGACCGGCGACGCTCTGGCCGCTCGTCCCCGAACCCTCCGATGCGCCGGCCTGCGCGTACGCGACCGGCGGTGCCGTACACACACACGTCGCGACCGTCACCGCGACCGCTGTCCTTGTGCAGAGGCGCGTTGTCGATCTCTGCGATCTCGGCCTACAAATTGTCACGTCGCGTCAGTCCTATTCTTTGACGTATTTCGTCACGCCCCTCAAGGCAGCTTCCGCGGTATAGATGTTGCCGGCGTCGTCGATGGCGATGCCTTCCCCCATGGCGCCATTGGAATTGTCGGTCATGTGGGGCGGGACGAATATCGTCACTTTGCCGTCGGTGACGCTCCCGATCCGGATCCCCCTGCGCCACCCTGGATGCCTTGGCTCGTCCGATTCGGAGTCGGCCGTGTACATGATGTCGTCGCTGTCGATAGCCAACCCGCTGGAACGGCCGAATTCGTGGTATTCACGGACGAACGTCCCCTCCTTCGTCAGGATCTGGATGCGATGGTTGTGGCGGTCCGCGACGATCAACTGGCCCCGTGAATCCAACTCGACTGCGTGCGGCGTCCGGAATTCGCCCGGCCCCGTTCCGGTTCTCCCGATGACTCTGAGGAAGTTCCCGTTCCTGTCGAATACCGAGATGCGCCCGACCAGATTGGGATCTGCCACGTTCGTATGGCTCTCCGCGACGTACACGTCACCATTCCCCGGGTCCGTTACGACGTCGGTCGGATCGGTCAGGGCGTCGGGAGGATTGCCCCTGACGCCCGGTGTCCCCAGCGTCATCAGCACCTGGCCTTCGCGACTGAACTTGATGACCACACTGCCCTTGTTGCCTTCTCCGGGAAACTTCTGAAGATCTTCGGGACTCGCGGCTCGCGCGTCGGCCACCCACACATTGCCATCCTGATCGACATGGATGCCATGCGGCCACACGAGCATCCCCGCGCCGAAGCTCCTGGCCTCTTGTCCTGACTCGTCGAAATGATGAACCGGGTTCGCTTCGCTGCCGAGACAGCCCGGGGCCGTGCCTGGCGAGCATCGGTCGACCGCCCACACGGACCTGCCATCGGGGTCGATGGCCACACCGTTGGAGCCACCCCACGGCCTTCCCTCTGTAGTGAACTGGGCCCAATCCCGGATGACGCGATATGGATTGGCGCCGCTGTTGACGGGCTCAACGCTGTCCGTCTCAGCGGTGCCTCCCCGCCGCTGTTGCGTCTGAACGCTGCTTCCCTGCAGCGCAACCCAGGCAACGACGATCAGCGCTGTCAACGAGAATCTCACGAAACCTGAAACAGTCATATCGATGTTCCTTTGTGTAATACAACGAATAGCCGCAGTCGATCGCGTCCCCCTGCGCCCGCAGGATTCGCGATCCATCCCCGAGACCGTCTACCGCACCGCTGCCTCGGTTGGCACGTGCTTCGCCACTGGCTCGTCGTTTCCCGCCGTGTAGACGTTGCCCGCCGCATCGATCACAACGCCTTCCGCCGCGGGGGAGGCCGGATCGGGGTTCGGATGGGGCATGAACGCTGTGACCGACCCGTCTCTGGCGCTTCCGATTCGGACGCCACGCGTGAACCCCGGGTTTACCTCCATGTCCGACTGGGAATCGGCAACGTAGATGACGTCATCCTCGTCGATCCAGACCCCGCTTGGCCTCCCGAACTGCTTCCATTCTTCGAGGAACGCTCCATCCTGAGTGAAAAGCTGGATCCGGTTGTTCTCGCGGTCCCCGACGAACAGCCGTCCCCTGGAATCGAAGGCGAGGGAGTGGGGCGTTGCGAACTGGCCGGGGCCCGACCCCTTTTGCCCCCAGGCCCTGATGAACGTTCCGTCGTTCGAGAACTTCACGACGCGCGCGTTCGTCCCGGCATCGTGTCCGTCGCCGACGAAGATGTCTCCGTTGGGCGCGACCGCGACATCTGATGGTCCATTGAGCGTGTTTGGCCCCTCGCCAGCAACCCCGGCCGTGCCCAGCCTCATCAAGATTTCTCCGTCCGGACTGAACTTGATGACCTGATGCCCCTTTCCGTCTTCCGCCCGGCCGTCGGTGACCCACACGTTGCCCTCGTCGTCTATGTCGATACCGTGAGGGAAAGTGAACATCCCCGCGCCCAGGCTCTTCACGACATCACCCGACGGGCCGAACGCGAGGACCGGCGCTTCAGGACGGCCGTTGCACGTGGTGCCTCCGCATCTCTCGACCGCCCAGATGTTGCCGTCGCGGTCGATATCGAGCGCGGCCATCTGTCCCCAGGTCCTTCCCTGTGGGAGCTTGCCCCAGTCCAGGATCGACCGGTAGGGATTCGGCAGGGAGCTCGACTGGGCGTTCGCCCCTCCCCCGGATACCGCAGTCATCACGACGGCGGCTCCCAAGGCGATGACTTGCACTCGAACGGCATGAGACATCACGAGCCCTCCCGCGGTGGTGTCAGTCCGTGTTCCAGGATCGTCGAGGCCGCCTCCGGCGATGCGAGGAAGCGGAGCAGCGCGAGCGCCGCGTCCGGCTGACTGGCCGCGCTGGTAATGGCTCCGGCGAAAGAAAATCCGGGCTGGAGTTCGGCCGGAAGCGCCCCGACAAAGGTCACACCAGGGACGTGTATGAGCTCGCTGACCTGCCGAAAGCCGATCTCCACCTCGCCACGCGCCACGACCGCAGCCACCGGTTCGCCGGACGGCGGCCCGCGTACTTTTCGACCCTTGCCCAGCACCTGGTCCGCGACGCCGAGCTGCGCGAACAGCGTACCCGACAGATAGGTGCCGCTGCCGCTGTCCGAGTAGCCGATCGACTTCGCGGCAAGCAGCGTCCTCCGGAACGCCTCGACGCTGCCGATATCGGGTGTCGCGGCTCCGGCGCGCACCACCATGCCGATCCGTGACCGGGCGAGATCGACCTTGGTGCCGGCGCGCACGAACCCTCGCTCAGCGAGCTCGTCGGCGGAGCCTCCATCCAGGATCACGACGTCCGCGGTCTCGCCTCGCGCCAGACGCGTGGGAATCGCCTCCGGAGAATCGCCCATCGATGGGCCGCGCGTCGTGATGAGGCGGTGGCCGGTCGCGCGCTCGAACGCCGGGCCCAACTCGGCATAGACTCCGTAAAAGCCGGCCGAGATCATCACACGCACCTCGTCGGCAGACGCCGGCCCCGGGACCATCAAGGCCACCACGCCAAGCCTGGCGAACCATCGAGCAATCGACCATGTTTTCATAGGGCCCTCCAGTGCAAGCCGGCTGGATCGATCAAGAGAACGGCGCCTCGATTTCGCTCCATTATAGGAGGAGTCCGAATCTCCTGTCGTCTTTCGCGGGTGTGATGGTAATCTCTGCGGGAATTCAGTGGAGCTCGCCTAATAGGAGGGATTCGTCATGCGCGTGACCGCGTACGTGTGCACGTTACTTCTTTCGGTACCGGCGATCGCCTTCGCCCAGGCAACGTGGACTGAGTACTTGAGCATTCAGGATGGCTTCAAGATCCTTGTTCCGGGTCAGCCCAGGGTGACGAACATCACGTGGATGTCGGAGAGCGGGCTCGAACTTCCGGGACGCGTCCACAGCGTCGACCGCGGCCCCGAGCATTATTCGGTCACGGTTATCGATTACAGCGGGATCGAACAGGCGGGCATCGAGCGTGCGAAGAACTGCCCGGTTGCCGGCTTTGAGACCTGCGAGGGAGGCGCCATTCAGGGCATCGGCTACTGGAAGCATGATACGCGCGGCGCGATCATCTACGCGACGCACAAACTTATGCAACGGGACGTCACGGTGACCGAGTTCACCTGGGGCCAGCAGGACCTCGTCGAAGGACATTATCTGCAGACGACCAGCAACGCCGATCAGTCCGGCACGGTTGCGTTCATCGCGATGAACAGGATGAAGCTCTTCATCTTCGAGGCCACTGTGCCGGAGGACTATCCGCCGCCGCTCTTGTTTCAAGTCTCACAGAGATGGGTTGACGAGAACGGGAATGCGTATCGTTATCGGTCGATGTACAACAATCAGTTTCATGAGCTCGAAGGGTATCCAGCACCCGAGGCTGGTGTGATTCAGGAGTGAGACGGCGCCGGTGAGCGCTTCGCGCAGGATGTCGGCGGAAGGGGCGCTGGCGCTAGACTTGGCCGAAGACTAGGGAGGTAAGCATGCGGGTCACATTAAGCCTGGCGGCGATGTGTGCGGTGTCCTTCGTGTTGCCGGCGTGGGCGCACCATTCCCACGGCAACTACACGCCTACGCCGAAGGATATCGAGGGCGTGGTCAAGGAAATTCACTTTGTCGTCCCGCATTCCTGGGTGTACCTGGAGGTCGAGGACGCCGATGGCCAGCCGCAGTTGTGGGCGCTCGAAGCCACCGGCCGCGCAGGGCTCGAAAGGATTGGCGTCACGAGCGAGTACATCAAACTGGGCGACACGGTCAAAGTGCGGTGCCATCCACTCAGGGACGGCCGAAACGGCTGTCTGCTCGGTTTCTTGAAGGCCAGGGACGGGTCGGTCAAAGATTGGGACGGCGGGAATGCACCTGCCCCCAGCGATTTCTGAGCCCGGGGACCGGCACGCTGCTACCGATCATCGCAGGCCTCGTACACGACGAGCTTAGCGGGCCGGCCGCAGATACTTGACCTCGGCGTCGCCGGTATAGAAGGCCCAGGTGCCGGCGAGCGGGACCTGGCCGATGCCCGGCCGTGTCCAGTCGCAGACGCCCTGCGGGAAGACCCGCGCCAGGCCGGCGAGCTGCTCAGTAGTTACGGGTTGTGTGTAGTCGCTCCGATCGACCGGCTTCAGCGTGCATTTCAGGACATCGTTGGCCCACGGGGCTCCCGCCACCATGCGGGCGTCCGTGCCGATGGGGAACAGTTCGGCGCAGCGATCCATGTCCGTAATCTTGCTTGTCGCCGACGTATAGCACGCGTCGACGAAGCCGGCCGGCCGATGCGCGGCCACCTTCCGTTCCTGCGGCATGTCCGACGTGTCAGCAAGAATGTCAGTCACCCACTGGTCCAGAACGGCAACGGCCTGCGGAGAACCGATTCCGAGGATCGAATCGGGTCCGCGGTGCCCGACTTCGTGCATGACGAGCCTGATGTGGTTGTCGATGTTCCCGTTGGCCTTCATCAGGCGGGCGCGGGTGACGAGCGAATGGTAGCCGTCATGCACGTCGACGTTACGTGCCTCGCCTGGAGGGCACGGCGCGGCTGTGCAGATGCCGTCCGTGTAGCCGCGAACGTCGAGGATCGGGATCGTCCTCAGACCACCGTCACCGGTGTTGAGGCGCCCGGTCTGGTAAGCAATCCGCACAGCGTCCGGATTGGCGATCGCGCGCTGCCCGGGCACGATCACACCGTTGATGTCGTGACCGCCAATGCGCGCGTTCAGTTCCGCGAACTGGTCGAAGTTGATGACACTGTCGTTGAACGCTTTCAGCCCGTACTGGATGCCGGCGTTATCCCACGGGCTGCGAGCGAAGCCGGTCGCCGGATCGATGCCATACACGTTGACCAGATTGTCCTGGTACGTGCAGCGCACGTTCGACCACTTCTCAGGCTCACGGGTATTTGCATCGACCACCGACCTGTCGCAGTTGTCGGGCGACAGATTGGGGAACCGCGTGGAGGGTCCGGAGCAGTAGCCGAAGCTGACCTTACCGGACACCTCCCGCATCTGGATGTCCGTCCACGGCATGTCGGTGCTGTTGAAGTAGTTGACCAGCAGGTTGCAGTCGTTGATCGGCGTGTTGAACGTCAGCACGTCCGCATAGCTCCGCCCCGGCATGATCGCGTCGTACAACCACGGGTAGCCCTGTGCGACCAGGTGTTGCGACATCGAACCGCCCGACGTACCCATGCTGATAGTCAATGTCGGAGGACCGAACAGTTCAATGAACCGCTCCTTGATCTTCGCCGCCGTCTCGGCCTGAACAACGTGGTTGGTGTTGGTGCCCGTCACCATCAGCGAGCCGCCAGCGAAGGCGTAGCCGGCACGAATTAGCGATTCGTGCAGGTTGTTGTTCTCGCCGCCCACATAGCCCTTGTTCGCGTCTAACGTACCGATCGCGGTTCCCATGTGATAGGCCGCCCTCACGCCACCGCGGTGGGACATGATCAGCTTGCCGTTCCAGCCACTCTCGTTACTGACCGGCGTTGGCAGCGGTCCGGCCGCCGGATCGTGCAACAGGCTGATCAGGTAAGCCGACCGGTTGATGACGCCCTTCTCGTACCAGTTGATGAGCGGCACCGTCTTACCGTCCATCGTGGTCGTCATTTCGATATCGTTGGGTCGCGGGCCAGCAGGACGAAACTCCTTCCACTCGCCACCGGCACTCCGATAGAAGTAGCCCGTGACCGTCTGAGCCGCGCAGCTTTCATCCGTGGCGGAGGCCAGCCCGTGGGCTTCGTTCTCGCAGACGAATGGTGTTTGCTGCGGCCCCGCGAACAACGTGCCGTTGATCGGGTGATTGGTCAGCGTGAGCGCCGCTTGGCTAAGGCCAGCCGCCACAGCCAATTCGTTGTCGCCGTCACGAAGTCCTTCGACCAGGCCGACCCATCTGCCGTTTCTGTCGGTGACAAAGCCTGCCGAAACGTCCGTCCCGCCGACCGTCACGGTTGGGGGCTCACTCGCCCCGGTGATCCTCACCAGCGCGTCGCCGCCGGTCACCAGTTCTGGAAACGACGACAAGACCTCGACACTCAGCTCCTGGCCCCAGGCCGGAACCCCCGTGAGCAACCCCCCAATGAAGGCGCACGGCGCTGCTAGGCGCATAAGCTTCCTGGTCATGAAATCCTCCCTGTCGATTGGATTGTCTTGTTGTATATCTCCGCGAGCGCTACGCCAATCTGGGCGGCGGTCTCAGACGGGCCGAGGCGGGTGCCGGAAGCGAAGGCCATCGGAGTTGGGCCTGATTATAGGAGGAATCGCTGAGCGATTTGGTGTCCCCACGGGGACACACCCGGGTGTCGCGATCTGGACGGCTTGCTACTCCCCTATGATGCTGAGTAC
>CBDHFM010000029.1:0-19107 GCA_965262505.1 Vicinamibacterales bacterium | reverse complement strand
GACCCGGAAGCGGATGGCGTTTTCTGGCGGCATGCGGGTATACTACGCTAGAGCGGACATAAGCAACTACATGTGCCCCACCGGGACACACAAAGCCAGTTTACCCAATGTGCTACATTGGGCCTGGCGATGGGGCGCTGCACTCCCCCTTCGAACCCCCCAGCCACGAGCCAAAGATGCCGCGCCGTCGCTCCGCGCCGACTCGCCCCGCCATCGCGCACGCTCGCGTGAGCGCGGCCGAGCTCGCCTTGTGGCAGGCCAAGGCTGCCGCGGCGGGCGTGTCGCTGTCCGAGCTGCTGCGCCAGGCCATGGCGCGGACGCAGACCTGGACGGCGCCGGCGCGCGAGGTCGAGCGCGCGCGCACGCGGCAGATCGCGCGCATCGGCTCGAACCTGAATCAGATCGCCCGCTGGGCGCACACGCACGTGGACGATGACCTCGCCGTCGTCGAGGTCCTCGCCCACCTGGTCGCCATCGAGCGCGACCTGGCGGCGTTGCGCGTGCGGGGCGCGGGCGATGCTGGTTAAGTTCCTCGCGCACGGGACCGGCTCGGCCCAGGCCGCGGCCGACTACCTGCTGCGCGAGACCGACAGCCAGGGCCAGGTCCGGGAGGACGTGACGGTGCTGCGCGGCGATCCGGACGGCGTGGCGGCGGTGGCCGACTCGCTGGAGTTCGAGCACACATACACCTCGGGCGTGATCGCCTGGGCGCCGGAGGACCGGCCGAGCGACTGGGACATCGACCGGGTGCTCGACGAGGTCGAGCAGACCGCCTGGGCCGGGCTGGCCCCGGATCGCCACGCGTGGGCGGCGGTGCAGCACCGCACGGCCAATGGCGGCGTCCACGTGCATGTGCTCGCCGCGCGGTGCGACCTGGAGACGGGCAAGAGCCTCAACATCGCGCCGCCGGGCTGGGAGCAGACCTATGGCCCGCTGGTCGAGGCCTGCAACCTCGACAAGGGCTGGAGCCGCCCGGATGACCCGGCGCGGGCCCGGGCGCAGCAGCCGGGGCACCGCGCCTACCTCGACGCGGCGGCGCTGCGGGCGGGGATCGCGCGCGAGGCCGACCCGCGCGCGGCGATCCAGGACTACCTGATGCAGGGCGTCGAGGCCGGGACGGTGAAGGACCGGGCCGACGTGGTCGATGCCCTGCAGGAGGCAGGCCTCGACGTGCCGCGCCAGGGCAAGAACTACGTGACCGCCCACGACCCGGCGAGTGGGAAGCGGTGGCGGCTGAAAGGAACGCTGTACGAGCATGACTTCCAACGAGAACGATTTACGCGACCGGATTCGGCGTCGGACCGAGGCCGAGCGCCAGAAGATGGACGCGATCGCCGCGCGCGAGCTGCAGACGTTTGGCGAGACGTTGCGCGCAAGCGTGAGTCACAAGCTGCATACCATCGAGACCGTTATGGAGACCGAGACCACGCGGATTCACGGGCAGCTGCGATCGCTGCGCGAGCTGCTGTGGCGCGACTTCCGCGCGGACCTGGTGATCGTGGTGAGCATCTTGCTCATCATCTGCGCCGCGAGCTGGGGGCTGCTGCGGTGGCAGTTGACCCGCGTGCAGAATCTGCTCGAGACGCAGGAGACCCTACAGCTCGAGATCGCCCAGACACAGACGGCGCTCGACCAGCTGCAGGCGCAGACGTGGGGCGTGTGGCTTCACGAGGAGGACGGGATGCGGTACGTGGTGCTGCCCAGCGGGACGCTCAACGAGGAGTGGCCCGTGACCGTGGACGGGCAGCCTGCCATCAGGCTGTCGAGCGAGTAAAGGAGTGGTATGACCGAACTCGAAACGCGCTTGATGGACGCCTTACAAGCGCTCTCGACGCAGTGGGACGCGGATCAGCAGCAGCACGTCGAGGAGCTGGACATCTTGCGCGCGCGGATCGACGAGCTCGCGCAGCAGGTGACCGACTCCGCGGCGCAGCACGAGCAACACGCCGCTACCTTGGCGCAACACGCGACCGCCTTACAGGCGCAGCTGCAGCAGCTCGACACGCAGGTGGGGATCTTGACGGAGCAGTACGCACACATCACCAAGGACTACAAGACGCTCGCTGGCTTATTGACGCAGGAAAGAACCGGATAGAGCAGCGCATCGAGCAGACGCGGGATCCCGGCCCGAGCCGCTAGGGGGGCGCCGCGCCGCCGAGCCCCCAGACGAGCAGGTCTCAGTCCTCGATGAGCGTCTCTACGTCAAACCCAGCCGCTCCCACTGCGGCGCGGATCTGGCGCCGGTTGTTCTTGTCGAGACGCATGTATGCGTAGCCTCCCTCGTACTCGATGGCAAGCCAGTGCTTCTTCCCTGACGAGAAGAGTGCCAGCGGCGTGAGGAAGGTGGCCGTCTTGACGCGCGGCGACTTCGCGCTCTCGTAGGCTACGCCGGTCACGGTCGCAAATGGGATTTCCGCGTAGGTCCCCTTCGCTGCCCCGTTTTTTTATCGACGATCCGTAGCTGTTGGGCCTCCTGGTCGATCTCCAGGCTGGCATCTCGTTTTTCCTCGTCTTGTTCGCCGTTGCTTTTGGTGACGACCTCGAAGTAATCGACCTTCTGAAACTGCAGTACGTCTATTGCTGGCACACTGGCTGCGAACAGGCCGATCAGGCACGCCGTGACGATGAATCTCATCAAACTAACGCGCCGCGGCGCGTTCCTCTATCAACGTCGTAATTTCGGCCGGATCTGCCGACTCCAGCGTCAGCAGGCTCGGATCGATCGGCAACGTCTCGCGGGCGAACGTGCCGCAGCCATCACACGTGCGGTCGTCCGCTGGTTGGATGGTCACCGATGACCACTGCTCATCGGTTCCGCACACGCTCGGGATCGTCGTCTCATCCTCTTGCTGTCCCACCACAGGGTTGAACAAGTATTCCGTGCATAACGAGAAAAACGTGCCCTGCTGGAACCGAACAGTTACCGCGACGCGCGGCGCGGCCGTGTGCGCACGCCATGTGAACTTCAGCCAGTCCGCCGTATCAATGACGCTCAGGTACCGGCGCACGTTGACGATCTCGTAGTCGGCCGATGGCGATGACGTCGGAGCGGGTGTCAAAGACGAAACGACACTCAGGTTCTCCTGAACACAACTGAACTCCACGTGCGACGACGAGAGGCACGCCCAGTACTGATGGTCGCCAGTAACCTCAGGAGACTCGAACGTCGTCTCGAACGTCGCCGACGATCCCGCCGCGAGCGTCTGGAAGAAGTGCGAGCCGAACAGGTCCCACTCGCCCTCCGAATCACGAGCAAGGAAGAGCAGCCGGCCAGCACTCGCGCCAATCGTCCCGCCGTTGCGCACGACCCCCTCGATCGTGACCTCCGCACCCGCCAGCGCCGAGTATGTCGAGAGCGACATTGAGAACTGCAGATCGACCACGCCGACTTCGACCGTCACCGTCTCTGAGCAGTTGTTCTCTGTCAACGTCTCGCCCCACGTGGACGACACGCACGCCCGGTAGGAGTACGATCCCTGCGACGAAGGGAGCGTGAACGAGGTCGACACCGGAGCCCGCCCGTTCGATTCGAGGTACGACACCGCCGCCGGCACCCCGACCGACGACGAGCAGCCGCTCTGCGACGCCCGGCACCACGTTACCGCGGTCTCCGGCGCGTAGCCCGTCGAAATGCCCAGGTTCTCGACGACGGCGCTCAGGCGCACCAACGCTCCAGGTACCGCCTGGAGCCGGTTCGCCTGGAGTCCCTTCACGACCAGATCCGGAGCCTCACGGACCACCCGGTTGGCCAGATCGTGGGCGAACTCGCGATGTGTTCGGGCCGCGTCCGCCGGACCTATCCTCGCCGCTTCCGCGGCATCGCTATAGGACGACTGACTCGTCGTTCCATACACGCCCAGCCAATCGCCGTACCAGGACTGCTCTGGGTTGGAGAATCGCATCACTCTAGGGCAGTACGTGTTGTCCGGCTCGAAGCATTGTGTGGAGTACGCCATCATCGTTCTCCAGCGGCGCTCGTACGGGGCGCTTGCGTTCAAGCCGAGCTGGTTGACGTAACCGTAGGCGTACGCCGACGGAAAGTCGTTGAAGCATGGCGTCTCCGGGTCCGTCTCGCACTCCTCGTCGTACTTCACGTAGCGGTCATGATTGGCGCCGCTGTTGTGCCCGATCTCGTGCGCGAAGGTGTCGGAGCCACAGTCGAGATGGGACACCCCGAAGGAGCCGGTCAGACCCGCGATACCGCAGGCGTACTCGGGGGCTGGCCCGCTCACAATCAAGTGAACCAGATCCGCCGAGTACTTCTCGCGCCGCGCGTGAACCGCGTCGAGGCAATCGTCGTCTGCTTCGATTAGGCAGTCGATCGCCTGCTCGACGACGGAGTTGTCCTCGCTGTCCTCACCCTCGGTGTAGGAGACCTGCTCCCGCAGCACCAGGTTCAGCCGGTGCTGAATGTCGCTCCGCAAGTACGCCCCGTTGGTGTCCGCAATCCACACGTCGATCAAGGCGTTGATCTCGTCCGTGCCGCCCGCGTCCTCTTGCGCCTCAGACGTGTAGAAGACCGCGATGTCGACGCGGCCAGGATCGTCGACGAACGCCGCTGGCGCCGGATCCGCGTCCAACAAGCGCGGAACGAGCGGCGGAGCACCCTCCGGCAACCCGTACCGGTCGACCTCGCGGATGGAGTACTGCCCCGAGCCCAAGCTCCGGATCATGTATTCCCGCCCCCGAGTCCGCACCACCCCGCTCACCACGTCGCCGTTTACCGCCACGGCCACCGACCCCATCGGGTCGCCGGCAACGGCCCCCGACCACGAGTACCCAGACGCCGTGAGATCCACCGACTCGACCACCGACTCGACCACGACGTTCTCGAAGAGATTCAACCGCAAGACCGGAAGCGCCGCGCCGCGTTCGAGCACGTCGGTGAGCGGCGCAAACGCCTCGAAATCAATACCGACGCGCCGCGCCCGGACGACGAGCTGATCATCACCGGCCAGCGACCGGGCCGCCAGCCCTACGACATCCGACCCGGCCGCATCTACCGGCAGGAACATCCCGAAATCCCCAGGAACGTCCTGGGCGACCGCCGGCAACGCCGGCGCGAGAGCCGCCAGAAGAACGGGCACGACGAACAGACGAAGGCGAACGAAACGAGCACTGCGAAACTGCATGAAAGTCCTCCCTCGGATCGACGCCCTTGGAGCCGTCCGCCTTTTGAGATGTGTCGTAACCGCCGACGACTCGGCACCGTCGGGAGCCGTTGCCGCAGAATGCGGTCCGTCACCTCGCCGATGCCGTCACCCGAGAACGGGTACTGACCCGGATAGCCGACCCACCGCGCCAGCCATCGCCCCGATGGCTGGCCTCCCAACCGCGTCGCTGCCCGCGCACGACGATATCGAGACCGTGCTCGTCGCCCGACCACGCCCTGCCGCTCCCGAATCTGGTGGTCCTTCAGGAATAATGCAGGCTAGGCCGCCGCGTCCGCGCTCGGCGCGATCACGGCCACGCTCCGGCTCGGCTTAGAACAGCCAGTTCAAATCGCGCGCGGGATGTCAAGTCTGTTGTCGAGCCGTTCATCGCGTGTTCGCCCTCCGTACCGTTGTGACCGGGACACGAGCGCCAGCTCGCGCCACGGTGCAGTGTATCGGTCAGTATAAACGGCTGCAACAAAAGTCTTATATGCCTCTAGCCTAATAGAGATAGGCCAAGTCTACAGACGCGAGCGCGGGCTGCGCGCCTACCATATGGAGGGGTTTGACGAGAATTAGCGAAGATATGCGACGGAACGCCGCCGCGGTCTGCCGCGCGTCGCGCGGCACGGCCAGCGACGGGGAGCCGGCGGCTGTCGAGACGCGGGCGGAGCCGATCAGTTATGTGTCGTAAACGGCCGTTTGCGACACAACGGCCAGGGCGCCGTCAGACGAGCCCCGCGGTGTGTCGTATCCCGTGTCGGATTCTCTGTCTTGCAGACGTCGAGCGAACGCGCATGGATCGGAGACCCGTGCTGACACGCCGGCTGCGGTCGGTCCTGTTTGTTTTCCCTTCCTCAACGCGAGGCGTCGCGGCGCGCCATCACCGGACTTCGATGAGCAGGATCGATTCATCGGTACACCTCGCGTCGGTTCCCTATTTTCACGACGAGCACGCACAACGCGCGGTCCTCGATGCTGGCAATGACGCGGTAATCGCCGACCCGGTACTTCCAGAACTCGGCCAGCGTGGAGCCTTTGAGGACATCCTGGTCATGCCCTCGACGATGGTAGGGCAACCGAGATGTCCCTGAGAAGAGCTGGTCGGATCATAAGAATTACCTGCGGCTCATCCGAAGTATCGCGCGACGGCGCCGGTCTCGACGCGGACGGCCGAGGCATAGCGGGCGACCATCTGCGGGTCGCGCCAGCCGCCCGCCTGCTGGACGGCGGTGGTGGACGCGCCGCGGCGGATCAGCTCGGAGGCCAGCCCCCGGCGACCGGAGTGGCTGGACACCCCGGCGAGGCCAGCGGATGCGGCGAGGGCCTGGAGCCGGCGGTTGACCTGGCTTGGCGACAGCGGGATCACGCGGGCGGTGGCGGCCGGCGCGGTGGCGTCCCGAAGGGCGGTGAGTGCGGCGGCGAAGCTCTGGACCAGGAGCCGGTCATCCTCGCGGGCACCATCCGGGTTCGTCTTGCTCTGCCGGACACGGACCCGGAGCTGGCCGGGCTGCGCCGTCTCGGTCACGTCCTGCCAGCGGAGCGCCGTGATCTCGCTCCGGCGCAGGCCCGCGCAGAAAGCGAGGGCGACCATGGCGGCATCGACGCGCCCGCGGGCGGCGGCCTTGGCGCGGCTCTCGGTGCCGCGGCCAGAGCGGCGCGGCTGGGTGGCCCTCGCCATCAAGGGGTTTGGGGAGCAATGGAACGGAAAGTACGGTTAGCGACCGCCGTCAGCGGGGTTTCTGAGCGGCCGGAGCTCGCCACGAGCGACCGATTCAGGTACGGCGAACGAGTAGCGTCCCAGCAGGTTGATGTGCTCGTGGCCGAGCGGTGACAGTCTCGCCTCGTCTTCTGGACGCACCGAGTGGCCATCTGCGCGATGCTGGTCGAGGGCCGCCTGCATATAGATGGTGTTCCACAACACAATCATGTTGACGACGACGCCGAGTGCGTCGAGCTGGTTTTCCTGGCCTTCACGGTAACGTCGCCGCAGTTCGCCACGTTTGCCGTGGAAGACGGCGCGGGCCAAGGCATGGCGACCTTCTCCCCGGTTCAGCTGGATCAGCGTGGCGCGACGTTTGGCCTCATCGTCGAGGTACGTCAACGTGTGGATGGTCTTGTCGATCCGTCCGAACTCCGCGAACGCCTGCGCCAGGCGCGTTGGCCGATCCCCCACCTGCAGCGTGCGCATGATACCGGTGGCCGGCACGCGCCCGAGTTTCAGCGAGCCGACCGTCCGCAACATATCGTCCCACTGTGGGGTGATTCGGTCGAGGTTGACGGATTGGCGTGCCACGCGGTTAAGCGGGCCGTAGTCGGCCCGGGAATCGATCCGCCAGAAGCGGGTACCACCGATGTCGGCGAGCCGCGGACTGAAGCGGTAGCCGAGCAGGCGGAAGAGACCGAACACCACATCCGAGTAGGCCCCGGTGTCGGTCATGATCTGCGTGGGCTGCAACTCTGTCTGCTGTTCGAGCGCGACCGCGAGCAGCACCAGGCTGTCGCGCAACGTCCCCGGGACCGTAATGCCGTGCAGGCCGGTGAACTGATCGGACACGAGGTTGTAGTAGGTGACGCCCCGGCCGATACCGAAGTACTTGGGGTTGGGCCCCGCGTGCACGGTGCGCACCGGCACCACGAAGCGCAGGCCGTCGGCGGAGGCCACCTCACCACCGCCCCAGGCGCGCGCCAAGGGGATCCCGGTTTGCGCCGCGACGAGGCGCGCGTTCGCCGCGCGCAAGGTCTCGTCGCGCAGGTAATTCTGGCTGACCCAGGACAGGCGATCGCGCCGCAAGCTCTGAGTCTCGTGGCGCACGAGTGGCTCGAGGCCGGTGTTGCAGGCTTCCGCCAGCAGCACGGCGCAGACGCTGACGCCAAGATCCGTGACCCGCGCCGCGCGTTCGCTGACGTGCGTAAACGCGACGGCGAAATCTGTACGCGCCGCGATCTCGAGCAGGATCTCCGGCAGATCGACACGGGGCAACCGTCCCGCGATGGCGGTCCGTAGCGCCACCAGCGACGCGGGTTCCTCGACCTTGTCGAGGGGGCTCACGATCAGCTCGTCCTTCCCGTCGATGCGTTCGAAACGCACGGCTGGATTGTTGGGGAGGCGCGCGGCCACCGCGCGGTAGGTCTGATCCAGCTCGTCGCTTAACGCGGCAAGGATCGGTTCTGGGCGAGGACTGTAGCCAAGCGTTCGACACATGATCGGCCGCGCCGCCTCCCACTCGGCGCCAGCCAGGAGATTGCGCCGCGGATCGGCATACCGCCAGCTCGGCGTCACGAAGACATCCCGCCGGCGCAGCGCCTCGCGCAGTTGGTCGAGGACGCAGAAGGTGTAGGCCCGGTGATCGACCGCGTCGTTCGCGCCGTACACGTATCGCCGCCAGGCTGTCGTCACGACCGCAGACGGCGCCACGTCCTGGGCCCGCGCCGGCGCTTCACGACGCTTGAGATACTCGAGCGCTGCGACGACAGCCGCGCCGGCCGGAGCGGCCTCAAAGTGCACCTGGTGCAAGAGGGTTGGCAGGAACAGCCGCACGCGTCGGTACCTCGTCTGCAGCTCGGTGTAGAACACGTCATCCGGCGGCCGCACCAGTGTGCTCAGTGTCCCGAGGGCCTCGGCCAGGGTGGCGCGGGGGACACGCGCGAACACGTGGTCGCGCAGCACGTTGTCCGGGAGAGCGGGATCGAGGAGCGCCGCGCAGGCGTGCGCCAACGTGAGGGCAAGCGCATCGAGATCCTTAAGGCTGCGCAACCGTGCTTTCCGATCCGCTTTTTCGGCGGCACCAAAGATGTCGCGTAACAGTCGGTCGAGGACCTCGAGCGCGTTATCCTGTGCGGAGGCTTCGAGCGAGTGGACGAACGCGACCAACGTGGCGGCTCGGCGTAACGCTGGCAACCGTGCGACCGCGGTGACTTTGGCTTTCTCCGCAAAGCGCGCCAGGGCTGCCATTCGCGTCGGCGCGATCGCGGCGGCCGCTGGCACGGTGATGCTGAGGCTACGGACGGCGTTCAGCCGCTCGAGCGCACGCACCAACGCCGGGCCACTCACCATCGCGGCACCCGTCCGCAGCGTCACGAGTGATGAGCTGCGCCCTTCATCTGGCACGCGCAACAGATCTTCGAGGCGGCGCTGCTGTGGCGGACTGATGCCGCTCGCCAGCACGCGCCACACGCGCACGTCGACGCGGTGCCGCAGCTTGGCCACGAAGCGCTCCAGCGTCGTCGCGCCCGGCAACAACACCTTGTGGGCGAGCATCCAGGTCGTCGCCCGATCGAACAGTGCGCTCGGACGTTCGGTGCCCGTCCAGCACTGTGCGTAGAGCCATCGCGTGAGGCCAAACCCGGCCGCGCGATCCGCGAGGTCGCGATACCCATGTTCCGTCCGGATGTGTGCGGCATGAGCGAAGCGCCACTTGCCGTCTCGATAGCCGGTCAAGTCCGTGGTCGTATCGATGCCAAGTTGCCGGCTCATCGTGGCGAGTACCGCCGGTGGCACGGCCGTCGGATCATCGAGGAACGTCCCCACGAAGCGCACCGTGGTGAGCTGCAGAGCGAATCCGAGACGGTTGGCATCGCCGCGCTTCTCGACGATCTGCGTGTGATCGCTGTCATCGAGGTGGAAGTACCTGGCCAGCTCTTGGGTTGACGGGTCGCCCAGGTACTGGCCGTAGCTGTCGCGCTGCGCCGGGCTCAGGAAGCTCACGGGCATCGCGGCTTCCCGACGTGGCGGAGTTGCATAAACGATGGTTTGCGCACGGAGGGGCGATCGGCAGGAAACCCCACGTTTACAGGGTGCAAAACAGTATTGCATTACCAGTCACGTATGCAATACCTTTACGCAATCATGCTCATCGGCTACGCGCGCGTCTCCACTGGCGAGCAAACTACCGCCCCTCAGGTCGCCGCGCTCAAAACCTCCGGCTGTGAGCTCATCTTCCGCGACAACGCCTCCGGCGGCCGCTGGGATCGGCCCGAGCTGCACAAGCTGCTCAGTCAGCTCCGGAAAGGCGATGTGTTGGTCGTCTGGACACTCGATCGCCTGTCACGCTCCCTGCGCGATGTACTAACCATCATGGAGCGGGTGCAGGAGCGCCACGCAGGCTTTCGCAGCCTCAAGGAAGCGGTGGACACCACCACGCCCGCGGGTCGGATGATGATGCAGATGGTCGGCGCGTTCGCCGAGTTCGAGCGCGCGATGCTCAAGGAACGGACCAAGGCGGGCCTCGACGCCGCGCGCAAGGAAGGCCGGATCGGCGGCCGGCCGCCGAAGCTCAAGCCCCACCAGCAACAGGAAATTGTGACGCTCGTCAAGCAGGGGAAGAAGACCGCCGCCGACGCGGCGCGCCTGTTCGGCGTCCACCCGGCAACGGTGTCGCGGCTACTCCGGCGGACCTAGATCGAGTCTTCTACCGTACTTTCGGTTCCATTGCTCCCCAAGCCCCATCAAGCGCACGGCCTCATCGTAGGTGAGCGCGGCGGCTTGCCGGGGCGCGGTGTCCGGGTGCTGCGCGTGCTGGCGGGCGATCCCGGCGATCACGGCACGGACGAGCGGCGCCGTGGTCGGGTCTGGGTGGTCGGCGGCACGGTGCGCGGCGCCAATGGCGGCCGCGCTCAGCCGCACGGTGGCGACCTTTGCGGCGGTCGCGCGGGCGGTCAGGTAGGCGGCGACCGCGGCGGGGGGGGCCGGGCGCGGCGGGAGGCCGCGGCCCTCGGCCCAGGCGGCAAAGCGCGCCCACTGCGCGGCGTAGGTGCGGCGGGTGTGTGGGGCGCGGGCGTCGGCCGCGGCCGAGGTGATGCGCGCGAGGTCGCCCGGTCCAAGGCCGGCGGGGGCTGGCTGGACGCTGGCAGTGCTTGGGGCGACCTGGCTATTCGGATCCATAATTATGATTATCGCGCATGATTCATGCCCTCCTAGCAAATAACCAGCAAACAACTAAAACCGCGCAAGTACTTAGAAAGCCCTAGGTTTTTCCAGGAAAACAAGAAAACCTAGGGCTTTAAAATCCGCGGCCAATCAAAATTCACATCGAGTCATCAAACAATGTTCGCTGGGCGAACATTCGCCTAAATTCCCCGATTTTAGCTTGGTGGTTTTGCCCAAAAAGGGAGGTAGGTCCGGCTCCTGGTCCCGGCCGCAGGGTCCGCCACCACGATGAGACCCGCCTCGACCGCCTCGCCGAGCAAGCGTGACGCCCCCGCCGCATTCCTCTCGTCGATGCCAAACCGTTCGCGGACCGACGTGTTGGTCATGGTCTTCTGGGTCACATGGCGTAGACAGGCGTGCAAGTAGCAGGCTCGTATGCGGTCCTGTTTACTCATTTCCTTGAGGGCCCTGTGGGCGAACAGGACCGCCCGCGTGAATCCCTCCGGGGCTTCGAAGAGTGGCGCCGGGAGCTGGAACAGCTCCACTAGGCTGACGACCTTGTCAATGCCGCTTCCCCGTTCCTCGCAGATCCGGAAGCGGCGCATGAGCGAGGCGAGTGCTTCGTTGCGCGACTGGGGCGGCGTGTCCACGAAGCGCTGCGTGTCCACCAGCGGCTGGCCTGGATTCGTAATCTCAATCCGATCACTGAAGATCTCGACCATTGGCCCTGTGCCCGTGACGAAGAAATCCTGGTGGATGAGCGCGTTCGCCACCAGCTCACGAACTGCCAGCTCGGGGAACATGGGCACCGTCTTGCGCAACGCCTGTCCGATCACCTCGTTGACGGGCAGGAGACCGTCGATGAGGCCGAGTAGTCCCTTGAAGGCGCCGGCGTAGCCCCTGGTGCCCTCGTGCTCCCTGAGCGGCTCGGTGCGACCTGTGCCGCGATACTGGATCACGCGCACCGCCTTGCGGCGCAGCGTGTGGAAGGTCTCCAGGTGCTTGGCGAACAGGATGGCGCCGAGGTTGGTGATGTCCCAGCCACCCGCCGCGCTGCGGTGAATGAGCCGATCGTCCACCAGGGCCGCCAGGATGCCATCTCGGTGATCTGGAAGCGGGTATTCACACAGCTCGAAGTAGGCGGGATACTCCAAGAGGCGTAACACGTCGTCACTTGTCGCGCGTTCAAGAGCGATCCCGCGCTCGAAGGGCGTTCGATCGAAGATGCGCCAGAGCGCCCGTTCTTTTCCTGGAAAGTCCCTGAGTTTCTTTTTGTATGTCCCGACCCGGATGAACTCCTGACCCGCGAAGCGCACGGGCTGATGCGCGGCGGGTGCGATCTCCAGGAGGACAACCGCCTGCATACCCAGTGGCACGGTGAAGAACCGGAAGTCGATGCGGGGCTCAAGGAGGCGAAGCAGCCAACTCTCAAGCTCCTCCTTGCCCTTGCCTGCTCGGGCTGCGGATGGATCGAAGGTGGTGCCGACCACGGCGTGATCCTCGTCCCGCACGCCCCACACCACGTAGGCGGTGGACTTGCCGATCAAGGCTGCGGTGTTGGCCAGCGCCGAGATGTATTCGCCGATGGCTGTCGGATCGGCGTTGTTCACCTTGAACTCAAGCCATTCGGTCTCCCGTGGCAACGCGATCAGCTCGCGCAGGAGGCCGACACGGGAGTCGGCGCGATGGTCGCTGGTCACCCCATCGCCTCGTCTGGCTTCATCGCGCCGCTCTGGGCGATTTGCCCCGTGACCGCCGCCGTTTCGGTTTCGCCTGCATCACAGCTCCAAGCGGCGCGCGCATTTTTTCATAGCGCATGAACAGATATTCGACGCGGTCGCGTTCGGACGCGAAGGCCGCCGGGCGATAGAGCCGATCCACGGCACGGTCGAGGGTCTGGTGCGCCAAGCGGAGATTAGGTGGCATCAGATCGGGATCGTAGAGGTCGGCGAGCGTCGCGCCAGGGTGGGCGGCGCGAGCATCCAGCACGGCTTGCGCCAGCGGCTCCAGCTTCGACATATCCGCGCCCGCTGTGGGCGTTGGGAAGGTGTTGTAGACGAGGCCGATGGAATAGCGGTAACGGCTTTCCAGGCGCCCGCCGATGTGGCGCAGCCACGCCATGTGCATGGCGGAGGTGAGCAGCGCGAAATCTGACTTTGTCGCGCCTTGAAGGACGAAGACGAGATCGCTCGGAATTGTCGGAGGTTCCAGCCAGCCGATGGGCACATATTCGCGCCGCTCTGAACTGACCTTGGGGATAACCAGAAACGGCGTGGTTGGGATCACGTTGACATGGTACCGGGTCGGTGTCGCTGCCAGGGCGCGCGTCGGCGCGCTCTTGCTCCGTTGCCGGAACTCACGCACGGTGGCCACGCGTTCGCGGAGCAGCGGCGTCCGGCGCAGAACCTCTGGGGCGGCCTCACCGAGCCAGAGAATCCAGCGCCACTGTCCGTTGAGATACTCCTGGGAGCCAACATAAGGGTGGACATAGGGCGCGGCCTCTGGGCACGCCTCAAGCAGGGTCGCACGCTCCGCTGCATCGAGAATGTAATGGCCTCCGTCGATCGGTTTCGACCCGATAATGAGTCGCGGCATGCCGTTGACGGCGTGGCTTTCCTTGCGCACGACGAGGTGTGGGTCGGCCAGCGTGCCGCCGTCGAACAGGTAGGGCGTGATCACGGCGTGGCGGCTCTCAAGCGGCTCGCCCTTAAGGTCCTCGTAGGCGAACAGGCGCTTCTCCGGTGAGGCATGCTCGGTCGTGTCCAGCCCGACGATGACGACGTGCACGTGCGCCTTGCCGCGCGCGTCGGAACCCCAGGCGAAGGTGCGGTGGGCGAAGGCGATCTCGAGACGGCCGCGGTCGAACAGAAGCGGCCAGAGCTGCGCCACCTGCTCGCCCTGCGTGATCGAGTTGGTCGCGACGAAGCCGATATGCGGCGATCGACCGCCGGCCGCTGGCTGTGCGCGCTTGGCGTAATCACCGGCGTGGATGAACCACGCGGCTACGTAGTCGAGCGTCCCCCCGCTGCCGCCAAGCGCGGCGATACGGCGCACCTGCGCCCGCTGCTCTGGCGACTGGTACTTGGCCCCGACGAAGGGGGGATTGCCGAACACGTACGAACACTCATCCGGCGGCAGCACGTCGGCCCAGTCGATCTCCAGCGCGTCGGCGTGGCGGATGTGCGGCGACTTCTCGATCGGGATCCGCGCGTAGGTCCGGCCAAACTCCAGACTCAGCCGGTTGTTCATGATGTGGTCCATCATCCACAGCGCGGTCGCGGCGATGCGGGCCGGGAACTCACCGATCTCGATGCCGTAGAACTGATCGACGTCGACCACCGAGAGCACGTCCGCGAACGCCTCGAGCTGCCGCTGGCCATGGCGCGATGCCAGCTCCCGCAGCACCTCGATTTCCAGCGCGCGCAACTCGCGGTAGGCGATGATGAGGAAGTTGCCACAGCCGCACGCCGGATCGAACAAGCGCAGCGCGCCGAGCTTCCCCTGGAACCTCCGGAGATCGGCGGCGCTGTGGCCGTCCAGGCGCGCCTGCAACCGCTGGAACTCGGCCCGCAGGTCGTCGAGGAACAGCGGCTCGATCACCTTCAGGATGTTCTTCTCGGTCGTGTAGTGCGCGCCCTGGGCGCGGCGGTCGGCCGGCTCCAGGACCGACTGGAACAGCGCCCCGAAGATGGCCGGCGAGATCGCCGTCCAGTCGAACTGCCCTGCGTCGAGCAGCGCCGCCCGCATCGCGGCATCGAAGTCGGGGATGCGTAGCGATTCAGCGAAGAGCTCACCATTCACGTGCGGAAAGCGCGCCAGATCTTCATCGAGCGCCCGCGAACGACGTTTCGCCGATGTGTTCAACACCTGAAACAGCCGCGCCATCCAGGGACCGAGGTCCGCACCATCGGGAGCCGTGCGCTCCTCGATGAACTGCAAGAAGATGTCACGCGGCTCAAAGATCCCGGTATCGTCGGCAAAGAGACAGAACACGGTCCGGACCAGGAACAGCTCCAGGTCATGGCCGGCGTAGCCGGAGGCCTTGAGCGCGTCGTGCAGGCGTGCGATTAGTTCAGACGCCTCGATGTTGACCGGATCCTGGTCACGGAACGTCCGGCGTTGCACACCGAGGATGAACCCGAACTGCTCGACGTGGCGTGGCAGGTCGGCAAGGGCGAAATGGGTTTCCTCGCGTTCGTCGCGGTCGAGCAGTTCGAACGTCTGGAAATCGCAGAGCAGCTGGTAGCGGGGGCGGTCCCGATCAGGGAGCGCATCGAAGTAGGTCCCAGCCTGATCGCGCGCGGCGGCCAAGTCGCGCCCAGCGCTCTTCTGCTCGACCAACAGGACGCCAGGCCAGAAGAGGTCGATGAAGCCGGAGGTGTTGTCGAGCCGTCGGACGTGTTCTTCGTACCGCGCAACGGTGCGCCTCCGGACGCCGAAGATCATCACCGATACGTGTCCTCTCGTCGGAGCCCGCAGTAGATCAACCACACCACCCGTCCGTCCATCGTGTAGATGAACCGCCACCGGCCGCTCATGTTCTCGCTTGGCACAGGCTTTAAATCTCAACTTATCTTTAAAAACATAAATACAGTTATACTATATTTAATGATTTACTCTTTTCTAAACCAAAAGGGTGGCGTTGGGAAAACCACTCTGTCCATTCACCTTGCCGACGGGTTGGCTCGGCGTCGATCTCGCGTGCTGCTCATCGACGCGGACCCTCAGCAAACCGCCATGAAGTGGTCCACCTTCCGGGCTGGGGAACACGGTTTTAGCGTGATCGCCATGGCCACGCCGACCCTGCACAAGGAGCTGCCGCCGATCTCTGCCGATTACACCGACATCGTCATCGACGGTCCGCCCCGTATCCACAATTTGGCGAAGTCCATCATCTTGGCTGCTGACCTGGTCCTCATCCCCGTGCAGCCCTCGCCGGCGGACGTATGGGCGACCGCCGAGACCGTGGACCTTGTCACCGAGGCACAGGGCTTTAAAGACATGATTAAATCAGTAATTATGATTAATCGTAAAATAGGAAATACTGTTATTGGGCGCGATGTTCGCGACGCGCTGACGACGCTAAACACGCCCATCCTACAAGCCGACATTTCGCAGCGCGTCGCTTTTGCCGAGGCGTTCGCCGCTGGCAAGACCGTCGCCGACATCGACCCGAACGGACGTGCCGCGCAGGAGGTCGAAATCTTCATCACCGAACTTGTGAGGGACTGGGACTATGAGCAAAAAGATCGCCATGAGCGCTCGGCCGCAGGTCGTGTCACGACAAGCTGACGAATGGGTCGGCCAACAGGCTTCACCGGAGCGCGGCCCGACCATGCGCTTGACCGTGGATGTTCCCTCGGACAACCATGCTCGTTTTAAGGCCTTTTGTGCTCTGCGTAAGACCAAAATGGCCGTTGAGATCAACGCCTTCATCCAGCGCTGTCTCGACGATGTGGAAGAACCTGGAAGCGATGCCTCGTAAACGAGATGGGTTCCTGCCCATCGGCGACATAACCTGGGGAGTCCAACTGCCCGACAGTCGCGCCCTGACGCCAGCCGCGCCCCAAGCGTTGCACCACTTCACCCGTCTCGACCAGATCGACCAGCTCGTTGAGGCGAGCGAGACAGACGCCGATCTCGGCTTCATGGTGCGGCTGCTCGCGCTGTGCAGTCTGCCGCGTACTAATCCAAAGCAACGGCTTCAGTACGTCCGTCGCAACGGGCCGTACGCCTTGGTGATGATTGCGGGCGGACTCAACAAACTTCCCTACGGCAACATCCCGCGCCTGCTCCTAGCGTGGGTCTGCACCGAAGCGGTGCGGACGCAAAGCCGTGAGCTTGTCTTGGGTGCATCGCTCTCCGCGTTCATGCGGGATCTCGGACTCGATAGCAGCAGCGGTGCCGGTCGCCGACGCTTGCGGACTCAGATGGATCGGTTGTTCAACACCACTGTGTCGCTGATCTACGAAGACGCGCACAGTAAGCAGTTCGTGACCTCGCAGATCGCCGATCGCGGTGAGTTCTGGTGGGATACCAAACGCCCCGGCCAGGCCTCGTTGTGGGACAGCAAGATCGAACTCGGGGAGAAGTTCTTTCAGGAGATCATCGCGCACCCGATCCCGCTCGACCTGAACATTCTCAAGACCATGAAGCGATCCTCGTTGGGCCTCGATCTCTATCTCTGGCTCACGTATCGCACGTTCGGACTCACGCGCCAGATGCGGCTCTCCTGGCGGCAGCTGTACCGCCAGTTCGGCGCGGACCCGGCCAAGGCGAGCTATCCGAACACCGTTAATAGTTTTCGTACGGAATGCCTGCGCGAGTTGAAAAAGATCAAGAACGCCTGGCCGGACCTGCACTACTCGACGGCGAAGGGCGTATTGCTGCTCTCGCCATCGCCGCCACGTATCGCGCCGTCGTCACTGCGTCTCGTGGAATAGCGGCGTGCTCGAGCTCAAGAAAGAAAATCCGAAATCCTGATAAATTTCTAACATGCCACCGCCGAGCGACATTCGGACTCTCATCTGGGAAGAAACCCTTACTGCCGACATGAGGCAACGGTATTTTCAAGCGCTTGCAGCGAGTGCGTCGAGCCTTAGTTTGTTCTTGCGTATCGCGATTCCACTCACGACTGTGATGACATTTCTGAGCGCGGCTGGGGTGGTCCTGCAGCAGTTGACGATACCCCTGTCCGTGGTGGCGTTCGCGGCCGGACTTGGTGGTCGCTATCGCCAACCCGGGTGCGCGAGTGGTGGCGATGGTCGGCCTGTCGGTGGCGTGGGGAGAGATCCACGAACAATACAAACGGCTCTGGATCGAGTTACAGCAGCGCGAGTCGGCCACCGACGACCTGTACAGGCGAGCGCGCGAACTGGACGAGCGAGGCACCGCGCTCTCACGTCAGTCAACACCCTACCGTCACCCGCCCACGTCTGCTAAACAAGTGCCTCGATCAGGTTGTGGCAGGCTGCTGATGCCGATTAGACAAACCCCAGACCCTCCGCCTCCGCGGCCGCTTCCGCCGCCGCCACCACCACCATCTCCGCCGCCGGCGCCGCCGCCGCCGAAAAAATAGCTTAGGCGTTCTCCATCAGCGTTAGGCGCAAGAGCCTCTTTCTGCGCTCATGCCAGGGCTCGAAGCTAACCTGTGGTGCGCGAACGCAGGCCAGCCCAACCTTCCCCATTCGGCCGTCGGCGATCGGTGCTCTACGGCCCGCTCACGGGAGCAGCGGGATTTTTCCACAAAAGCCTGTGATTCTGTGGAGTTATCAACGGTCAAACGCATACACTCCGAAGCCGATTCCTTCGGTCAAACACATACATTAGGGGGCCGATTCCTTCGGTCAAACACATACGTACTCATATAGTACTGATCATGTAGGTACAACCCGACAAGTACGTACAGGCCGTTGGCCTGTTGGTTTTCGGGTTCTCACACGCTAAAAAACGGCCGACCCGCCCAGAGAATAAGGAACTCAAGGGGGGAACGAACACCAGTCCAGTGACTTTTTCGCCGGCAACGGCCCAAAGACCGTTGCCGGCTCAGCAACACCCACCCCCCAACAGCCACGGATAGCCGTAGCAGTCCAGGCGCGTCAACCGCTTCGCGGTCCTCCGCTGGCGTTCCGGTCATGCGGGTGACCCGCCCGGCCACGTTCGAGACGCTCTTCGGTACGGCCTCACCGGCGCGGCCGGCCGGTATTGGTGACCACGATCTCGGTGTCGCTTCGGCTGACGACGGCCGTGAGAGTCGTGGTCCAGGCGTCGCCCCGTCGGTCGGTGACGACGATCGGTGTGCCGCGCAGCTGGTCACTCTCGGGCAGGTCGGCCACCTGCGCGCCTTCGAGCGCGGCGCCCCAGCCCTGGTCGAGCTGGCGGGGCGTCCACCCTTCGACCGGCGGTTTCTGTGGGTCGGGTGCCAAGTTGTCGTCGGGCTCGGTCAGCGCGTCTGGCGGGTCGGGTACCAAGTCGACGAGTTCCCCGACGGGAAACTCGTCTTTAAGGGCCTGGTGGACCAGTCGGCGCAACCAGGCGGAGACGTTGATGGCTTTTTCCGCTCGGAGTCTGTCGAGACCTCGCCGC
>CBDHFM010000028.1:0-25923 GCA_965262505.1 Vicinamibacterales bacterium | reverse complement strand
CCTTAAGGCGCGGTTTGTCCCCAGCGACTGGGAGCCGTCCGCCTTCGAGACGCGGGCGTAGCCGATCAGCATGTGTCGTAAACGGCCGTTTGCGACACACCGGCAAAGGCGCCGTCCAGGACGCGCCGCCGTGTGTCGTATCCCGTGTCGGATTCTATAGTCTTGCAGACGTCGAGCGCGTGTGCCAGTGCCGTGCGACAAACGCGCCCTGCGGATTGAACGGGCGGGTTGTGTCCTGCTTTGGAAGCCTGAAGCCAAAGAGCCCTGATTTGTACCCGATTCTGGCACGCCCCCGATGGCCGCGCTGTGGGGAGCTGCAGTTGTGCCGCTGCCAGCCAACAGCGCCAGCACCGCCCCACGATGCTTCACGGATGCGGAGACGTTTCTTCAGCAGCCCTACGCGGGTGAACGTCGATCTGCACGTCTACGTGCTGGCCGAGCTTGTTGAGCACAGTCATCAGCCGGTCAATGGTGAAACGGCCAAGCTGTACGTTGCGAATACGGGTAAAGTCCGCGTGGCTGATGCCGGTGCGGCCCTCAGCCTTGCGCGTCGAAAGCCCTTCATCGTCAAGAATGCCAATGATGCGGGCGGCCAGCAGCGCCTTGGTCTGCTGCACGTCGGCGTCCGCGCGGCCGAAGTCACGGAAGACATTGCCGCTGCCGTACACCAGCTCATCATCGTCGGCTGTTTTGCTCATAGCTGGACCTCCTGATTCAATTGTTTCAGACGCTCGCGGATCAGATCGATCTCCTTCATTGGGGTCTTGATCCCCCGCTTCGCCTTCTTCTGGAAGGCGTGCACAACCCACAGCCGCTCCCCGATCCGCAGCGCGTAGACCGTCCGATACGCATCGGTGCGGTACTGGAGCGCCACCTCGAATACGCCGGCGCCGACACCCTTCAGCGGCTTGGCGATGTCGGCCTTTTGGCCTTCGGCCGCGACCGTCAGCGCCCGCAGAATCTCATCCTGCGCTCCTTTGGGAAAGCTGACGAACGCCTTGCGGGCCGCCTTGATCCACGCGATCGGCCGCGTATCTCTGCTTCTCATGGGAGTTGGTGTCAAATATATCACCACACGTTACAGGCATATGGCCACTTAAAAAGTTAACTGTTTGAGAGCTTAAGCCTTCAAACCATTAAATGGCTGTATACTGCACCACGTGATCATCACGGTCACTGGGTATAAGGGTGGAATCGGCAAGACCACCACGGCTCTACACCTCGCGGCGTATCTGCAGCGACAGGCGCCAGCAGTTCTGGTTGATGGCGATTTGAATCGAAGCGCGACGGGATGGGGGCGGAATGGAACTCTCCCGTTCCGGGTGGTTGACGAGCGCCAGGCCGCCAAGGTGAGCAGGGAGTTCGAGCACATCGTGATTGACACGGCGGCCCGGCCAGTTCGCGAGGACCTCGAGGCTCTGGTAGCAGGCTGCGATCACTTGATCATTCCAACCACCCCGGATGCATTGGCTCTAGATGCCTTGGTTCAAACAGTCGGGGCGCTGGAAACGCTCGGCGCAACGAACTACCGCGTGTTGCTGACCATCGTACCGCCCGCCCCGTCACGGGATGGCGACGAGGCACGTGCCAGCTTGGCTGCCCAGCACGTACCGGTATTCACTACCGCGATCCCGCGCTTGGCCGCGTTCGCCAAGGCCGCACTCGCCGGCATTGTGGTCTCTGACGTCGCTGGAGATCCACGCGCACGTCGAGCCTGGGAGGCGTATGCGCACGTGGGGAAGGAGTTGAGTTGAGATGAGCAAATTCGACGGAGTGCTCGGACGTAGTACCCAGCCGCTCGAGACGGTTCCCAAGGTTTTGTCGGCCCGGGCACCAGGGAAGAGCGCCGATCCCGACTACCAGAAGACAACCGTCTATCTGAGAAAGCAGCTGCACCGGAACGTTAAGATTGCCTGCCTGAAGGCAAATCCTCCGCTCGATATGAGCGAAGTCGTTGAGCAACAACTTGCCGATTGGTTGAAGACACAGAATACAGATTCTTAAATATTTAGATGTGCAGAAGTTTAGGCGGTTAATGGAGCGTAAACAAGACGGGGTCGTTCCCCTCGGCGACGTAATCGCTGATGTCGAACTGCCCGACGGTCGCGCCCTACCCCGCCCTTCCACGTCCCAAGCACGACACCACTTCACGCAGCTCGACCAAGTGACGCAGCTCGTCTCCGCGCGCGAGGCGGACCCTGAGCTTGGCTTCATGGCGCGGCTGCTCGCGCTGTGTTCGTTGCCGCGCACCAACCCCGTAAACCGGCTTCAATACAAGCGCGTCAACGGCCCGTACACGCTGGTCATGTTCTCAAGCGGTGAGACCAAACTTCCCTACGGCACCTTGCCTCGGTTGCTCCTGGCGTGGGTCTGCCACCGAAGCGGTACGGACGCAACACCGCGAGCTCATCCTCGGCGATTCGCTCTCGGCGTTCATGCGGAAGCTGGAGATCTACAACGATGGCGGTGCGTTGCGTGGTCGACTCCAAGAGCAGATGCGGCGGCTGTTCAATGCGCACGTTCAGTTGATCTACAAAGATGCACACGGCGAAGCGAGCGTAAATTCGTTGGTCGCCGACCGGACAGAGTTTTGGTGGAACACGAAGCGGCCCGACGATCGTACGCTGTGGGAGAGCAAGATCCAACTCGGCGAGCAGTTCTTTCACGAGATCATCGCGTGCCCGATCCCGCTCGACGTAAACATCCTTAAGGCGATGAAGCGCTCGGCGCTCGGCCTCGACCTATACCTCTGGCTCACCTATCGCACGTTCGGACTCACGCGCCCGCTACGGCTCTCGTGGCCGCAACTCTACCGGCAGTTCGGCGCGGATCCGGCCAGGGCGGGCGATGCGCGCACCGTTGATAACTTCCGTACGAAGTGTCTCCGCGAGTTGAAGAAGATCAAGATGGCGTGGCCTGATCTGCACTACCAGACGGTTAAGGGGGCGCTGCTGCTCTCACCCTCGCAGCCACGCATCGCGCCGTCGCTCCTGCACCTCGTCGAATAGGCGCCCGTGGCTTGCGGCAGAGGAAGTGAGACGACCGAGTGCCAAAAACCCACATCACGGACCCAAGACCAGAATGTTCCATCGGGGGCCTCCGGGGGACGCTGTGCGGGCTCTTCGTCCTGCGAGAGCAAGTGGACAACGCCAACCCGTCGTGCCAGAAATGCCTCCGCTACCGCCACTCGCGACGCCGGGTGAAAGAACGCCAACAAAAAACCGACGCCCCGTGACAAAGGCCCGTTGACGCCCCCAGGATCGCATCTGTCAGCCTGGATCGCTGCCGGGGATGTCCCGGCCGCTGTTGAAACTCGGCGGCGACTCGGGTGACATTCTAAGCGACGTGCTGCGCCTCCCTGGAGTCTCCGAGGCCGAGACGGTGATCTCGGGCGCGGAGGGCCGCGACGAGCTGCGGCATATCCGCATGTCCCTTCAGGCGCCGGAACCCTTTGGCTGCTTCGAGCACACCCGCGGCGACCCAGCGCAGCATCATCTGGCCGCCCCGCCAGCGCTTGACGTTGCGTTTGACGTGGCGGGTCCGGCTGATGAGGCTCTCGGCGGCGTTGGTGGTGGCCAGCGAGCGCTGGAGACGGGGAGCGAGGCCGAGCGTGAGCACGGTCACGGTCTCTTCGAGCCCTTCCCGCACACTGGCCGCCGCGCACGGATGTTCCCGGTCGAGGCGGCGGGCGAGGTTCCGTAGCAACCGCATCGCGGTCTTCACGTCCTCGTGCTGATAGGCCCGCCGCAGGATGGCCTGCACCCAGGGCCGCTGGCGCGCCGGTAAATGGTCGAGGATGTTGCGGGTCTTGTGGACTTGGCAGCGCTGCACCACGGCGGCGCGGCCGAACACCGCAGTCACCGCCGCCCGCAGCGCCTTCGACCCATCGAGCATCACCAGCACACTCCGATCGGTGCGCAGGCCACGGCTCTGGAGGTTGGCCAGCAGGCTCTGACAGACGGTCGCGTTCTCCGTCGAGCCTTCCCAGAGCCCGAGGGCGTGCTTCGTGCCGTCGGCGCCGACCCCCAAGGCGACGACCAGACAGTGCTCGCCGATGTGGACACCGTCGAGGACGAGGCCGACCAGATCCAGGTTCTCGAGGGGCGTCGCCTGCCACGCGGCCAGTTGCGCGGCGGTCTTGGCGACAAACCGGCGGCTGACGGCGCTCTTACTCACGCTACGACTGGGGACGTCGGCCGGGAGCGGCTCCAGACTCCGAGCATAGCTCCGGGTGCTGACACCGACCAACAGCTGCTCGACAGTGCGGCGCCGCAGGGGATCGGTCTGGGCCATCGTCTGGAAAGTCGGCAGCGGTACTTCCTGGCGGACCCGGGGACGCCGGATTGCCACCTTGCGCCCGCCGAGGACGACCTCACTGGCCACCGTCCCGGCCCGGGCCGCCGTACGGTCGGCCTGGTGCGCGTACCGCGGGCCACAGATCGCGGTCCGATCGTCTTCGAGCATGGCGTCCAAGACCTGTAACCCTGACCGCACCGCGAGCTCGAACAGCTCCGCCTCGGTATCGATCAGCAGCTCGACGAGGGGCAGGCGACGCGGGGGCGGAGATTCAACACCAGCGGCGGGACGGACTGTGCGAGACTTCTTCATGGCGGCTCCTTTGCTGTGAGGCGTGTCGCCTCGGGTTGCCCACCACTCGTGTATCACGAGCAGTGAGGAGCCGCCGCGTCAATTTTCAACAGTCAGTGGGACATCCCCTCGCTGCCGGTGACCCTCACTTAAGAAAACGCTCCTGGGATTGCTCAGTGCCTCGTCCGTGGGTTTTCCACAAAATCCTGTGATTCTGGGCAGTTTTCCCCGTACAAACAGGAAGACTCTAGACCGTACAAACGGGAAGAATAGGGGCTAAAACGACCGTACAAACGGGAAGAGTACGTACAGGTAGTTAAGATCAAGTAGTACCTTCAAGTACGTACAGGCCGGTGGCCTGTTCTTTTTCGACTCACCTGTCGGCTGAAAAAGGCTCGACTCGGCCTCAGAATGGCTGGGGTGATAAAGGGAACGACAATAAAGGCGGCTGATTTCCTCAGATAATCCGCCCACGGCGGTTGCTAGGCCAGCAACACCCACCCGAAAAACCGCCCGGACTAGCCTCCGCCGTCCAGACGCGTCAAGCCGCTCTGCGGCTCCTCCGCTGACGCTCCGGCCCTCCGGGTGACACCCCCGGCCCGCTGCGGCTCAGCCAAACAGGTATCCTTTTACGCGATGTCGGCGTGCACCACGGCCGTCGTCAACGCCCGTAGCGTGCGCATGCGGTCGCGGACGGCGGTTTGGCGCTCTTCCTGCTCAAGCCAGCACAAGAGGGCCGTGTGGAGGGCTTCGGGCCGGTCCAGGTGGAGGTCGGCAGCCACCGCGTCGAGGCGCCGGAGTAGGGCCGCGCCGATGGGCAGCACCACGGTAACGGGGTTTGGATCTCGTGACATGGTACAGGCCTCACGCCGACGCGACGGTCACCTGTGACAGGCGGTCCTCGGCTACGCACCTATCGGCAGTTTGCGCACGGCTCTTTACCGACCGTGCACGGCCGTGGATGTCGGCCAAACCCTGGTGGCGGGGGCGCACCCATCGGACTCCCGCCCGCCCATGAACGCCACTGTGGATGGGATAACCACCACGAAAACCGCCCCGGACTAGCCTCCGCCCGCCAGGCGCGTCAAGGCGTTGCGCGCCTCCTCCGCTGACGCTCCGGCCCTGCGGGTGAACTCGCCCGGCCCGCTCCGGCTCAGAGAGCCGTTATGGCCGGCAGGGAAACCCTACCGGCCGCGGTCACGCTGGCCCCTCCGTGTGGCCTCACCGGCGCGGCCGGCCGGTATTGGTGACCACGATCTCCGTGTCGGTTCGGCTGACGACGTCGGTGAGGGTTGTGGTCCAGGCGTCGCCCCGTCGGTCGGTGACGACGATCGGCGTGCCGGGCAGCTGGGCGCTCGCGGGGAGGTCGGCCACGTGAGCGCCTTCGAGTACAGCGCCCCAACCCTGGTCGAGCTGGCGGGGCGTCCACCCATCGACCAGCGGTTTGTTCGGGTCGGGCTGCCGCTCGTCGACGGGCTCGGCCGGCGCGGCGGGCGGCTCGGGGGCCGGGGCCTCGTCGAGCTCCTCGTCGGGGAACTCGTCGCTCAGGGCCTTTCTGACCAGGCGGCGCAACCAGGCGGACAGGTTGACGGCTTTCTCCGTGCGGAGTCGGTCGAGCCGGCGCCGCAGCTGGGGGTCGACGCGGAAGCGGATGGCGGTCTCTGTCGGCATGCGTGGCATGTTACTCTAGAGAGGCCACAGTAGCCCACACGTGCCCAATAGGCAACGGTAAGCCAGTTTACCCAATGTGCTACATTGGGCCTGGCGATGGGGCCTCTGCGCTCCCCCTTCGAACCCCCTACAAGAGCCAAAGCCCACGATGCCGCGCCATCGCTCCGCGCCGACTCGCCCCGCCATCGCGCACGCTCGCGTGAGCGCGGCCGAGCTCGCCTTGTGGCAGGCCAAGGCTGCGGCGGCGGGCGTGTCGCTGTCCGAGCTGCTGCGCCAGGCGATGGCGCGGACGCAGACCTGGACGGCGCCGCCGCGGGAGGTCGAGCGCGCGCGCACGCGGCAGATCGCGCACATCGGCTCGAACCTGAATCAGATCGCGCGCTGGGCGCACACGCACGTAGACGAGGACCTCGCCGTCGTCGAGGTTCTCGCGCACCTGATCGCCATCGAGCGCGAGGTGGCGGCGCTCCGCGTGCGGGGCGCGGGCGATGCTGATTAAGTTCCTCGCGCGCGGGACGGGCTCGGCCCAGGCCGCGGCCGACTACCTGCTGCGCGAGACCGACAGCCAGGGCCAGGTCCGGGAGGACGTGACGGTGCTGCGCGGCGATCCGGACGGCGTGGCGGCGGTGGCCGACTCGCTGGAGTTCGACCACAAATACACCTCGGGCGTGATCGCCTGGGCGCCGGAGGACCGGCCGAGCGACTGGGACATCGACCGGGTGCTCGACGAGGTCGAGTAGACCGCCTGGGCCGGGCTGGCCCCGGATCGCTACGCCTGGGCGGCGGTGCGGCACCGCGACGCGGACGGCGGCGTGCACGTGCATGTGCTCGCCGCGCGACGTGACCTGGAGACGGGCAAGAGCCTCAACGTCGCGCCGCCGGGCTGGGAGCAGACCTATGGCCCGCTGGTCGAGGCCTGTAACCGCGACCACGGCTGGAGCCGCCCGAATGATCCGGCGCGGGCGCGCGAGCAGCAGCCGGGGCACCGCGCCTACATTGAGGCGGCGGCGCGGCGGGCGGGGATCGCGCACGAGGACGACCCGCGCGAGGCGATCCGGGATCACCTGCTGCAGGGCGTCGAGTCCGGGAACGTGCAGGACCGGCCCGGCGTGGTCGCCGCCCTCCACGAGTTGGGTCTTGAGGTGCCGCGCCAGGGCAAGAACTACGTGACCGCCCACGACCCGGAGAGTGGAAAGCGGTGGCGGCTGAAAGGAGCGCTGTACGAGCATGACTTCCAACGCGAACGATATACGCGACCGGATCCGGCGCCGGATGGAGGCCGAGCGCCAGAAGATGGACGCGATCGACGAGCGCAAGCTGCAGGACTATGGCGAGAGGTGGGACGCCATCGTGAACGCCAGGCTGCCTATCATCGACGCCGCTATGGAGAAGGTGAACGGGCGGATGCACGGCCTGCTGCGGCGCGCCTGGCTCCGGCCGCTGGTGATCGGGCTGAGTCTCTTTCTGGGCATCTGCGGCGGGAGCTGGGGGCTGCTGCAGTGGCAGTCGAGCCGCGTGCAGCGCCTGCTCGAGACGCAGGAGACCTACCGGCGCGGGATCGCGCAGGAACAGCGCGCCCTCGACCAGCTGCAGGCGCAGACGTGGGGCGTGTGGCTCCACGAGGAGGCGGACGCGACGCGCTACGTGGTGCTGCCTCGCCGGTCAACCGGCGCAGAACGTGAACAGATCGTGACGGCGCGCGACGCCGTCGCGTCGCCGAGCGGATGACGCCGACGGACCTAAGCGAGGCGCAACGCCGCGCGAAGGCGTGGCACACGGCGCACCCGGACATGAGGAACCGTGACGCTCCGCCCAGCGACCCGGGACGCGGCGGCGTGGTCGCGCTCGTCTTTCACGAACGTCTGACGCGTGGCTAGCCAGGGTCAGTTAAGGACGCGAGCAAAGACGATCCGGTTGACACGCGGCGGGTCGCGGCGTCACCGATCCGGCATCCTCTGCGCCCGACGTCAGACCTATCACATCCACCATAGGCCTTCGCCCGTGCGTGCGTGTGTCGGCGGAATTTCCCCTCACTAGTTTCCCCACCCGTAGTTGATGCGGGTGTAGTAGTACCCGCCATTGAACCCGAACGGCCCGAACTGGCCGTAGCGATTGCCGTTGCTCTCGAAGGCCCCGGGGTGCTCGTCCGGGTAGGTGTTGAGGACGTTCTGGGCGCCGACCGACAGCGTGACCCCATTGTCGCCGAACGGGAAGCCGGCCTCGAGATCGACGAGCGGCTTGCCGGGGTACAGCGGGTACTGGTATGACAGCTCTTCTTTCAGGGCGCCTCGCGCGTCTTCCCGATCCCAGTACTTGCCGTAGAAGTGGACGCGCGTCATCAGGCTCCACTGGTCGGCGCTGTAGGTGACGCCGGCGTTCCAGCGCGTTTTGGGCAGCCCCAACGTCAGGGCGGCGATCCGGTCCGCGTTGATATGCTCCTCGTTGAACCGCGTCAGCGCCGTGTCGGTGTAGTTGAAGACGCCGCTGAACGTGACCCGCCCGCCGAGCGCCAGCGGCGTCCAGGTGGAGACGAGGTCGATCCCTTGCGTCCTGGTGGCAAAGTCGTTCACGAAGAAGATGAATTCTCCCAGGTTGCCCGCTTCCGCAATGCCATTCGCGACCAGCGTCACGACCTCATCCGGCGTGAGACTGAAGTCTTTCGTGATGGTGAGCCGGTCGGACAAGGCGATCCGGAAGTAGTCGGCCGTGAAGGTGAACAGGCCGGTGTCCACGACCGTCCCGACCGAGTAGTTGATCGACTTTTCCGGCTGGAGCGGGATGCCGCCCCGCAACGCCGCGACCGGGGAGGTGGAGGGAATCGTGCCTTTGTTGACCAGGTCGTTGATCTCGAAGTCAAACTCGGTCGTCACGTTCAGCACGTTCTGCTGGCCTGGTGTCGGCGCGCGGAACCCGCTGCTGACCGCAGCGCGTACCGCGAACACCTCGGTGAAGCCGTACCGTCCGGACAGCTTGCTGTTCATCGTGGTGCCGAAGCTGTCGTAGAAATCCTCGATCCGGACGGCGGCGCCCAGGTTCCACTCGTTCTCGACGCCATGCACGTCGACGTCGCCGTACACCGCGACGTTGGCGCGGTCCCACGTGCCGGCGTTCTCCGGGCGGGTGCCGTTGTAACCGTTCGACCCGGAGCTGAACTTCTGCGCGGCGTACGGCCCGATGGCCCACGACGCGTCATCGCCAGCCCCGAGCATGTACTGCTCGTTCCGCCACTCGGCGCCGCCGGCGATGTTGATCATGTCGCTGGCGGCGTAGGAGAGGTCCGCATTGACGCTCGTTTCGGTCTGCTGCAGCAGGTTCGGCTTGAAGCTGGTCGGACTGTCCGGCCCGAGCGACGCGTTGACCGTGTCGAAGATGAAGGTGTCCACCTGGCTCTGGCCGATGTTGCCGCTGACGTCCCAGCGGAGACCGGCCGCCGTGGTCCCGCGCACGCCGGCCACCAGCGACGCGTCCCGAACATCGCCGCCGAACTGCGGCGTGAAGCCGCCCGGAAACCCGTCCGGCGCGCCGGTGAACGGCTGGTGGAACGTGAAGCAGTTCGGATTGCTCAGGACCTCGCCGAAGGCCACCGGATCCGGGATGCTGTTGGTAACGGTGACCGTTGGGCAGTTCGCGGATCCCCGGCCCTGGGCGGCCAGCACGTCGCCGACCACCAGCGTCCGGCTGTCGACGTCGCCGACGGTGTACACGTTGCCGCGGTTGGTCGGGTTCCGGAAGTAGAAGCCGCCGGTCACCTTCTTGGTGGCGTAATTGGTGTGGCCGTACAACTCGGCGCGCTCCCCGCCGGTGCCGAAGTTGCCGAACAGCTTCAGTTCGTCCTCGACCAGCGGCACGCCCCACACACGCGACGTGCTGCGCACGTGGCTGTTGCCGCCGTCACTCACCGCCTGCGAGCCGTTGTCCTGCACCGCGCGGTTGGTTGGATTGGCGCCGCCATACTCCAGGCTGAGGTTCAGAAACCCCTCCGAGGCGAGCGGCAGCCCGACGTTGCCGGCCACCGTATACCCCACGCCGTAGCCGCCGATCCCGTTGCACGACCGGCCGAGCGGCCCGCACGTCGACGGGTCCCCGTCGTTCTCGTCATAGCGGCGGCCCGAGCGGATCTCCATGCTGCCGCCGGACCGGGCGTTCTTCAACTCGAAGTTCATGACGCCGGCGATCGCGTCCGAGCCGTATTGCGCCGCCGCGCCGTCGCGCAACACCTCCGCCTGCCGCAAGGCGATCGCAGGGATGATCGAGAGATCCGGGCCCTGGGCGCCGTCCGCGACGCCGTTGCCGAGCCAGGCGATGACCGCCGCGCGGTGGCGGCGCTTCCCGTTCACCAGAACCAGGGTGTGGTCAGGCGCCATGTTGCGCAGGTTGGCCGGGCGCACGACTGTGGCCGCGTCACTGATCGGTTGCGTATTGACGTTGAATGACGGGACCACGGTCCGTAACTGGTTGGTGAGGTCGACATCCCCTTGGCTAACGAAGTCCTGGGCGGTGATGACGTCGACCGGCACGGCCGAGGCGGTCACCGACCGCGGCTCGGCGCGGGTGCCGACGACGACCACATTCTCGACGAGCCCGCCGAGCGCCATGACCACGTCGAGGGCGGCCGTGGCGCCCGCGCTCACCTCCACCATCTGCGCGGGCACGGTGAAACCGAAGAGGGTGAACGTCACGTCGTACGTCCCCGGGACCAGTCCGCTGAACGTGAACTGGCCGGTCCCGTCAGTGACGGCCACCTGCGCGGTCCCCGCCGCGTCCTGCGCTTCCACGGTGACACCGGGGAGAATGCCGCCCGTCGTGTCCGTGACCGTGCCAGAGATCGCGCCGTCCTGGGCGTTGGCGACGCCTGGCACGCACACGACGGCAGCAAAAAGAAACCCCAGCGCGAAGCCAACCGTTCTTGATGTCAATCCTCTTAAGCTACTCATAAATCATGCTCCGTGGTTCTGAACTGTGATGACGTTTAGGATTGCAGGACTAAATAACACAAATAGGGCCGGTAGTGTTTCGGGGGGACGTGCGAAAGCAGAACACGCGCCCGTAGTCCTTGCCGTAGGACACCAGCGGACGGGGATGCGCGACCGACAGGCCATGCGCCCGCACCACGGACGGGGCGAACTCAATCGGGAGGGTGAGCTGTAGGGGGTCGGTGTATGCTGTGTGTTGCATCGGAGTCGCCCCTCCGGTGCCGCCGCCTCATCGAGCGTCAACTCGTTGAAGCATGGGCTGGGTCGGTTCATTCCGACCCGGCCCAATCTTACACCGAGTCAAGCCCATTCCTAGTTGAAACTCTCCGCGGCTCCTGATTGCTTACGCGACTTTCTTCGTCGACGTCGTCGTGTCGATCTTCAGCTCTCGCTTCAATGCGTCACGAAGCCTGGGCAGGTGCCGGTAGCCCATCACCTTGCGCAGGCGTGGCTCGATGTCCAGTCCCGCGCCCCACGATTTCTTTGGACAGCCTTCTGCGAGAAGGAGAATGAGTTATGTCCAAGGGAAAACAGCACGAGGCTGAGGCCTCGGAGGGAGCCCGGAGGGCGACCGCAGAGGCCTCAGCCTCGTGGGCGCTCGTCGGCACGGGGCGGTGGTCCGCGCGACGAAAAGTCTCCGTGGTCATCGAGGTCCTCAAGGGGGAATCACTCGAGAGCCTCAGTCGTCGCCATGGCGTGACGGCGGCGAAGCTCTCGCAGTGGCGTGACGACTTCGTGGCCGGCGGTGAGGCCCGCCTCAAGCATCGCGAGGTCGCCGTCGAGGGCGCGGACACGCGGCGGCTCAAGCGCGTCGTGGCGGATCTCGCCACCGACAAGGCGTTGCTGGCCGAGAAGATTCGACACCTGGAGGCCGGCCGCCCTTTGGGCTGGTGGAGGTCGAAGCGATGCGTCACGAGACTTCGCCCTCCACTCACCGGCCGTACGGCATCGCCCGCGTCACGCGCGTGTGGCAGGTGCCGCGCTCGACGGTCTACGCGCAACGGACCCGGCGCGCCCGGCCGACGCCGGTGGCCAAGCGCGGACCCAAGCCGCCCCAGTCGGATGCGGCGCTGACGGCCGCGGTCCGGGCCGTGATCGCCGCGAGTCCGTTCCACGGCGAAGGGCACCGCAAGATCTGGGCGCGCTTGCGGGTGCAGGGGCTGCGCACGTCGAAACGTCGGACGTTGGTCGTGATGCGCGCTGCCGACTTGCTCGGCCCTGCGCGGCTGCCCACGCCGGTCGCCGCCCGTCCCCACGACGGCACCATCGTCACCGCCAGTCCCAACGTGATGTGGGGCACCGATGCGACGGCCACCGTGACGCTGGCGGACGGCCACGTCACGATCGTCGGGGCGATCGATCACTGCACGGCCGAATGTGTGGGACTACACGCGGCGAAGTCCGGCACGCGCTTCGAGGCGTTGGAGCCGGTGCGCCAGGGCGTCCGAGATCACTTCGGGACGATGGCCGCCGGCGTGGCGAGCGGGCTCACGATGCGCCACGACCACGGCAGTCAGTACATGAGCAACGACTTTCACGCCGAGCTCCGGTTCCTCGGCATCGTGTCATCACCGGCCTTCGTCCGCCAGCCCGAGGGGAACGGCTGCATCGAACGGTTCTTCCGCACCCTCAAGGAACAGCTGCTGTGGGTGCGCCACTTTACGGATGTCGAGGACTTGCAGCAGGCGCTGCGCACCTTCAAGGAGACCTATAACCAGCAGTGGTTGATCGAGCGACTCGGCTTCCGCGCACCCGCCGTCGTCCGTCGCGCGGTTGCGCTCACCACGGCCGCGTGAATACACTCACCCGGCTGTCCAAGAAATCCGTGGCGGTACAGCCGCGTGAATACACTCACCCGGCTGTCCAAGAAATCCGTGGCGGTACAGCCGCGTGAATACACTCACCAGGCTGTCCAAGAAATCCGTGGCGGTACATGTCCATCTGGCTCACAAAGGCGGCTCTACGGGCCGCTCAGCCCTCGACCGGAGTTTTCCACAAACCTTGTGATTTTAGAAGTTTTCCATCGGTGAAACAGACACCATTCTTTGAACCAGACTATCGGTGAAACAGACACCACGTACATATAGTACAGATCAAGTAGTACAACCCTTCAAGTACGTACAGGCCTTCGGCCTGTTAATTTCTGGTTCTCAGAAGCTGAAAAAGCAGCCGACCCGACCTAGAATTGAGGGAATGTGTGGTGGAAACGACACCATACCAGCCGATTTCCCTCACGTTTGTTCAGAAAGACCGTTCCCATGTCAGAACGGTGCCCCGATGGCATTCGCCTTCTGAGCGGCGTTATTAACCAGATCGAAGTCCGCAGCCTCGATGTGTGGCCGCTTGAACTCCATCTCACAAACGGCCTCCTGACCAGACCGCTTCCACAGTACGCCATCGAAGTACATGTGTTTCTTGCCGCCGACACGAATGCTCTGCTCCGCCTCCGCGCGCTCGAAGGCGAGGCTGCGCGCGCTGATGATGTTGTTCATCAGCTCGACGACGCGCTGCTTGAACCAGGGCTCGGTGTCGCTAACTAGTACCTCGTCGCAGTGAATTTGACCGGTTCACTTTCAGGCCTCCCCCTCTTGACCGTGGGCCCAGGCAATCGATCAAAACCACTGCGCCGGGGTACTAGCACTCTCTTGGCTTTGGCCGGCATCGTTTCCAAGTCTGAAAATAGCATGCCGCACGCACCGGATAGCCTTCGCAGTCGGCCAGGTCAACGGCTCCGCCGTCCTCCGCTGCGCTCCGGCCCTCCGGGTGACTCTGCCCGCCTAGCTGCGGCTCAGAGCGCACTTAATGGCCGACAGGTCCTGTCGCCATCCTGACGGCCGTCCTGGCGCTCCTGGGGCGTCCTGGGCGGAAGCTCCGCCCGCGACGGCTGCGAGTTCGTCACCGAGCGGGCGCGTGGGGTTTCTCCCCCTTCCCGGAGGGATAAATCAGACCAGAGCGACCCCTCGCGGCGTGGTACATTGACAGGGGCAATGTACCATCGGCGTGACCCAAAAAGGGACTTTTTTTGGGGGGGGGTCGCTCTGGTCACGGCGTCTCTCAACGGTTGGTCACGGGCTGTTGAGAGACGGCGCTAAATATGGGGCTAAATGAAGGGTTTCGGTGGAACACTGAGGGTCACGATGTGGTACTCGTGACCAAGTGTGCTGTACCATCCACGTGACCACGTTCTTGGGACACGGGAAGGGTCACGAGAGCAGTTCTGAGCGGGGACCTGGCGGCGCATCAGCTTTCGCCCCACGCGCCTCAAGAAAATTTCCTTAAGGCGCGGTTTGTCCCCAGCGACTGGGAGCCGTCCGCCTTCGAGACGCGGGCGTAGCCGATCAGCATGTGTCGTAAACGGCCGTTTGCGACACACCGGCAAAGGCGCCGTCCAGGACGCGCCGCCGTGTGTCGTATCCCGTGTCGGATTCTATAGTCTTGCAGACGTCGAGCGCGTGTGCCAGTGCCGTGCGACAAACGCGCCCTGCGGATTGAACGGGCGGGTTGTGTCCTGCTTTGGAAGCCTGAAGCCAAAGAGCCCTGATTTGTACCCGATTCTGGCACGCCCCCGATGGCCGCGCTGTGGGGAGCTGCAGTTGTGCCGCTGCCAGCCAACAGCGCCAGCACCGCCCCACGATGCTTCACGGATGCGGAGACGTTTCTTCAGCAGCCCTACGCGGGTGAACGTCGATCTGCACGTCTACGTGCTGGCCGAGCTTGTTGAGCACAGTCATCAGCCGGTCAATGGTGAAACGGCCAAGCTGTACGTTGCGAATACGGGTAAAGTCCGCGTGGCTGATGCCGGTGCGGCCCTCAGCCTTGCGCGTCGAAAGCCCTTCATCGTCAAGAATGCCAATGATGCGGGCGGCCAGCAGCGCCTTGGTCTGCTGCACGTCGGCGTCCGCGCGGCCGAAGTCACGGAAGACATTGCCGCTGCCGTACACCAGCTCATCATCGTCGGCTGTTTTGCTCATAGCTGGACCTCCTGATTCAATTGTTTCAGACGCTCGCGGATCAGATCGATCTCCTTCATTGGGGTCTTGATCCCCCGCTTCGCCTTCTTCTGGAAGGCGTGCACAACCCACAGCCGCTCCCCGATCCGCAGCGCGTAGACCGTCCGATACGCATCGGTGCGGTACTGGAGCGCCACCTCGAATACGCCGGCGCCGACACCCTTCAGCGGCTTGGCGATGTCGGCCTTTTGGCCTTCGGCCGCGACCGTCAGCGCCCGCAGAATCTCATCCTGCGCTCCTTTGGGAAAGCTGACGAACGCCTTGCGGGCCGCCTTGATCCACGCGATCGGCCGCGTATCTCTGCTTCTCATGGGAGTTGGTGTCAAATATATCACCACACGTTACAGGCATATGGCCACTTAAAAAGTTAACTGTTTGAGAGCTTAAGCCTTCAAACCATTAAATGGCTGTATACTGCACCACGTGATCATCACGGTCACTGGGTATAAGGGTGGAATCGGCAAGACCACCACGGCTCTACACCTCGCGGCGTATCTGCAGCGACAGGCGCCAGCAGTTCTGGTTGATGGCGATTTGAATCGAAGCGCGACGGGATGGGGGCGGAATGGAACTCTCCCGTTCCGGGTGGTTGACGAGCGCCAGGCCGCCAAGGTGAGCAGGGAGTTCGAGCACATCGTGATTGACACGGCGGCCCGGCCAGTTCGCGAGGACCTCGAGGCTCTGGTAGCAGGCTGCGATCACTTGATCATTCCAACCACCCCGGATGCATTGGCTCTAGATGCCTTGGTTCAAACAGTCGGGGCGCTGGAAACGCTCGGCGCAACGAACTACCGCGTGTTGCTGACCATCGTACCGCCCGCCCCGTCACGGGATGGCGACGAGGCACGTGCCAGCTTGGCTGCCCAGCACGTACCGGTATTCACTACCGCGATCCCGCGCTTGGCCGCGTTCGCCAAGGCCGCACTCGCCGGCATTGTGGTCTCTGACGTCGCTGGAGATCCACGCGCACGTCGAGCCTGGGAGGCGTATGCGCACGTGGGGAAGGAGTTGAGTTGAGATGAGCAAATTCGACGGAGTGCTCGGACGTAGTACCCAGCCGCTCGAGACGGTTCCCAAGGTTTTGTCGGCCCGGGCACCAGGGAAGAGCGCCGATCCCGACTACCAGAAGACAACCGTCTATCTGAGAAAGCAGCTGCACCGGAACGTTAAGATTGCCTGCCTGAAGGCAAATCCTCCGCTCGATATGAGCGAAGTCGTTGAGCAACAACTTGCCGATTGGTTGAAGACACAGAATACAGATTCTTAAATATTTAGATGTGCAGAAGTTTAGGCGGTTAATGGAGCGTAAACAAGACGGGGTCGTTCCCCTCGGCGACGTAATCGCTGATGTCGAACTGCCCGACGGTCGCGCCCTACCCCGCCCTTCCACGTCCCAAGCACGACACCACTTCACGCAGCTCGACCAAGTGACGCAGCTCGTCTCCGCGCGCGAGGCGGACCCTGAGCTTGGCTTCATGGCGCGGCTGCTCGCGCTGTGTTCGTTGCCGCGCACCAACCCCGTAAACCGGCTTCAATACAAGCGCGTCAACGGCCCGTACACGCTGGTCATGTTCTCAAGCGGTGAGACCAAACTTCCCTACGGCACCTTGCCTCGGTTGCTCCTGGCGTGGGTCTGCACCGAAGCGGTACGGACGCAACACCGCGAGCTCATCCTCGGCGATTCGCTCTCGGCGTTCATGCGGAAGCTGGAGATCTACAACGATGGCGGTGCGTTGCGTGGTCGACTCCAAGAGCAGATGCGGCGGCTGTTCAATGCGCACGTTCAGTTGATCTACAAAGATGCACACGGCGAAGCGAGCGTAAATTCGTTGGTCGCCGACCGGACAGAGTTTTGGTGGAACACGAAGCGGCCCGACGATCGTACGCTGTGGGAGAGCAAGATCCAACTCGGCGAGCAGTTCTTTCACGAGATCATCGCGTGCCCGATCCCGCTCGACGTAAACATCCTTAAGGCGATGAAGCGCTCGGCGCTCGGCCTCGACCTATACCTCTGGCTCACCTATCGCACGTTCGGACTCACGCGCCCGCTACGGCTCTCGTGGCCGCAACTCTACCGGCAGTTCGGCGCGGATCCGGCCAGGGCGGGCGATGCGCGCACCGTTGATAACTTCCGTACGAAGTGTCTCCGCGAGTTGAAGAAGATCAAGATGGCGTGGCCTGATCTGCACTACCAGACGGTTAAGGGGGCGCTGCTGCTCTCACCCTCGCAGCCACGCATCGCGCCGTCGCTCCTGCACCTCGTCGAATAGGCGCCCGTGGCTTGCGGCAGAGGAAGTGAGACGACCGAGTGCCAAAAACCCACATCACGGACCCAAGACCAGAATGTTCCATCGGGGGCCTCCGGGGGACGCTGTGCGGGCTCTTCGTCCTGCGAGAGCAAGTGGACAACGCCAACCCGTCGTGCCAGAAATGCCTCCGCTACCGCCACTCGCGACGCCGGGTGAAAGAACGCCAACAAAAAACCGACGCCCCGTGACAAAGGCCCGTTGACGCCCCCAGGATCGCATCTGTCAGCCTGGATCGCTGCCGGGGATGTCCCGGCCGCTGTTGAAACTCGGCGGCGACTCGGGTGACATTCTAAGCGACGTGCTGCGCCTCCCTGGAGTCTCCGAGGCCGAGACGGTGATCTCGGGCGCGGAGGGCCGCGACGAGCTGCGGCATATCCGCATGTCCCTTCAGGCGCCGGAACCCTTTGGCTGCTTCGAGCACACCCGCGGCGACCCAGCGCAGCATCATCTGGCCGCCCCGCCAGCGCTTGACGTTGCGTTTGACGTGGCGGGTCCGGCTGATGAGGCTCTCGGCGGCGTTGGTGGTGGCCAGCGAGCGCTGGAGACGGGGAGCGAGGCCGAGCGTGAGCACGGTCACGGTCTCTTCGAGCCCTTCCCGCACACTGGCCGCCGCGCACGGATGTTCCCGGTCGAGGCGGCGGGCGAGGTTCCGTAGCAACCGCATCGCGGTCTTCACGTCCTCGTGCTGATAGGCCCGCCGCAGGATGGCCTGCACCCAGGGCCGCTGGCGCGCCGGTAAATGGTCGAGGATGTTGCGGGTCTTGTGGACTTGGCAGCGCTGCACCACGGCGGCGCGGCCGAACACCGCAGTCACCGCCGCCCGCAGCGCCTTCGACCCATCGAGCATCACCAGCACACTCCGATCGGTGCGCAGGCCACGGCTCTGGAGGTTGGCCAGCAGGCTCTGACAGACGGTCGCGTTCTCCGTCGAGCCTTCCCAGAGCCCGAGGGCGTGCTTCGTGCCGTCGGCGCCGACCCCCAAGGCGACGACCAGACAGTGCTCGCCGATGTGGACACCGTCGAGGACGAGGCCGACCAGATCCAGGTTCTCGAGGGGCGTCGCCTGCCACGCGGCCAGTTGCGCGGCGGTCTTGGCGACAAACCGGCGGCTGACGGCGCTCTTACTCACGCTACGACTGGGGACGTCGGCCGGGAGCGGCTCCAGACTCCGAGCATAGCTCCGGGTGCTGACACCGACCAACAGCTGCTCGACAGTGCGGCGCCGCAGGGGATCGGTCTGGGCCATCGTCTGGAAAGTCGGCAGCGGTACTTCCTGGCGGACCCGGGGACGCCGGATTGCCACCTTGCGCCCGCCGAGGACGACCTCACTGGCCACCGTCCCGGCCCGGGCCGCCGTACGGTCGGCCTGGTGCGCGTACCGCGGGCCACAGATCGCGGTCCGATCGTCTTCGAGCATGGCGTCCAAGACCTGTAACCCTGACCGCACCGCGAGCTCGAACAGCTCCGCCTCGGTATCGATCAGCAGCTCGACGAGGGGCAGGCGACGCGGGGGCGGAGATTCAACACCAGCGGCGGGACGGACTGTGCGAGACTTCTTCATGGCGGCTCCTTTGCTGTGAGGCGTGTCGCCTCGGGTTGCCCACCACTCGTGTATCACGAGCAGTGAGGAGCCGCCGCGTCAATTTTCAACAGTCAGTGGGACATCCCCTCGCTGCCGGTGACCCTCACTTAAGAAAACGCTCCTGGGATTGCTCAGTGCCTCGTCCGTGGGTTTTCCACAAAATCCTGTGATTCTGGGCAGTTTTCCCCGTACAAACAGGAAGACTCTAGACCGTACAAACGGGAAGAATAGGGGCTAAAACGACCGTACAAACGGGAAGAGTACGTACAGGTAGTTAAGATCAAGTAGTACCTTCAAGTACGTACAGGCCGGTGGCCTGTTCTTTTTCGACTCACCTGTCGGCTGAAAAAGGCTCGACTCGGCCTCAGAATGGCTGGGGTGATAAAGGGAACGACAATAAAGGCGGCTGATTTCCTCAGATAATCCGCCCACGGCGGTTGCTAGGCCAGCAACACCCACCCGAAAAACCGCCCGGACTAGCCTCCGCCGTCCAGACGCGTCAAGCCGCTCTGCGGCTCCTCCGCTGACGCTCCGGCCCTCCGGGTGACACCCCCGGCCCGCTGCGGCTCAGCCAAACAGGTATCCTTTTACGCGATGTCGGCGTGCACCACGGCCGTCGTCAACGCCCGTAGCGTGCGCATGCGGTCGCGGACGGCGGTTTGGCGCTCTTCCTGCTCAAGCCAGCACAAGAGGGCCGTGTGGAGGGCTTCGGGCCGGTCCAGGTGGAGGTCGGCAGCCACCGCGTCGAGGCGCCGGAGTAGGGCCGCGCCGATGGGCAGCACCACGGTAACGGGGTTTGGATCTCGTGACATGGTACAGGCCTCACGCCGACGCGACGGTCACCTGTGACAGGCGGTCCTCGGCTACGCACCTATCGGCAGTTTGCGCACGGCTCTTTACCGACCGTGCACGGCCGTGGATGTCGGCCAAACCCTGGTGGCGGGGGCGCACCCATCGGACTCCCGCCCGCCCATGAACGCCACTGTGGATGGGATAACCACCACGAAAACCGCCCCGGACTAGCCTCCGCCCGCCAGGCGCGTCAAGGCGTTGCGCGCCTCCTCCGCTGACGCTCCGGCCCTGCGGGTGAACTCGCCCGGCCCGCTCCGGCTCAGAGAGCCGTTATGGCCGGCAGGGAAACCCTACCGGCCGCGGTCACGCTGGCCCCTCCGTGTGGCCTCACCGGCGCGGCCGGCCGGTATTGGTGACCACGATCTCCGTGTCGGTTCGGCTGACGACGTCGGTGAGGGTTGTGGTCCAGGCGTCGCCCCGTCGGTCGGTGACGACGATCGGCGTGCCGGGCAGCTGGGCGCTCGCGGGGAGGTCGGCCACGTGAGCGCCTTCGAGTACAGCGCCCCAACCCTGGTCGAGCTGGCGGGGCGTCCACCCATCGACCAGCGGTTTGTTCGGGTCGGGCTGCCGCTCGTCGACGGGCTCGGCCGGCGCGGCGGGCGGCTCGGGGGCCGGGGCCTCGTCGAGCTCCTCGTCGGGGAACTCGTCGCTCAGGGCCTTTCTGACCAGGCGGCGCAACCAGGCGGACAGGTTGACGGCTTTCTCCGTGCGGAGTCGGTCGAGCCGGCGCCGCAGCTGGGGGTCGACGCGGAAGCGGATGGCGGTCTCTGTCGGCATGCGTGGCATGTTACTCTAGAGAGGCCACAGTAGCCCACACGTGCCCAATAGGCAACGGTAAGCCAGTTTACCCAATGTGCTACATTGGGCCTGGCGATGGGGCCTCTGCGCTCCCCCTTCGAACCCCCTACAAGAGCCAAAGCCCACGATGCCGCGCCATCGCTCCGCGCCGACTCGCCCCGCCATCGCGCACGCTCGCGTGAGCGCGGCCGAGCTCGCCTTGTGGCAGGCCAAGGCTGCGGCGGCGGGCGTGTCGCTGTCCGAGCTGCTGCGCCAGGCGATGGCGCGGACGCAGACCTGGACGGCGCCGCCGCGGGAGGTCGAGCGCGCGCGCACGCGGCAGATCGCGCACATCGGCTCGAACCTGAATCAGATCGCGCGCTGGGCGCACACGCACGTAGACGAGGACCTCGCCGTCGTCGAGGTTCTCGCGCACCTGATCGCCATCGAGCGCGAGGTGGCGGCGCTCCGCGTGCGGGGCGCGGGCGATGCTGATTAAGTTCCTCGCGCGCGGGACGGGCTCGGCCCAGGCCGCGGCCGACTACCTGCTGCGCGAGACCGACAGCCAGGGCCAGGTCCGGGAGGACGTGACGGTGCTGCGCGGCGATCCGGACGGCGTGGCGGCGGTGGCCGACTCGCTGGAGTTCGACCACAAATACACCTCGGGCGTGATCGCCTGGGCGCCGGAGGACCGGCCGAGCGACTGGGACATCGACCGGGTGCTCGACGAGGTCGAGTAGACCGCCTGGGCCGGGCTGGCCCCGGATCGCTACGCCTGGGCGGCGGTGCGGCACCGCGACGCGGACGGCGGCGTGCACGTGCATGTGCTCGCCGCGCGACGTGACCTGGAGACGGGCAAGAGCCTCAACGTCGCGCCGCCGGGCTGGGAGCAGACCTATGGCCCGCTGGTCGAGGCCTGTAACCGCGACCACGGCTGGAGCCGCCCGAATGATCCGGCGCGGGCGCGCGAGCAGCAGCCGGGGCACCGCGCCTACATTGAGGCGGCGGCGCGGCGGGCGGGGATCGCGCACGAGGACGACCCGCGCGAGGCGATCCGGGATCACCTGCTGCAGGGCGTCGAGTCCGGGAACGTGCAGGACCGGCCCGGCGTGGTCGCCGCCCTCCACGAGTTGGGTCTTGAGGTGCCGCGCCAGGGCAAGAACTACGTGACCGCCCACGACCCGGAGAGTGGAAAGCGGTGGCGGCTGAAAGGAGCGCTGTACGAGCATGACTTCCAACGCGAACGATATACGCGACCGGATCCGGCGCCGGATGGAGGCCGAGCGCCAGAAGATGGACGCGATCGACGAGCGCAAGCTGCAGGACTATGGCGAGAGGTGGGACGCCATCGTGAACGCCAGGCTGCCTATCATCGACGCCGCTATGGAGAAGGTGAACGGGCGGATGCACGGCCTGCTGCGGCGCGCCTGGCTCCGGCCGCTGGTGATCGGGCTGAGTCTCTTTCTGGGCATCTGCGGCGGGAGCTGGGGGCTGCTGCAGTGGCAGTCGAGCCGCGTGCAGCGCCTGCTCGAGACGCAGGAGACCTACCGGCGCGGGATCGCGCAGGAACAGCGCGCCCTCGACCAGCTGCAGGCGCAGACGTGGGGCGTGTGGCTCCACGAGGAGGCGGACGCGACGCGCTACGTGGTGCTGCCTCGCCGGTCAACCGGCGCAGAACGTGAACAGATCGTGACGGCGCGCGACGCCGTCGCGTCGCCGAGCGGATGACGCCGACGGACCTAAGCGAGGCGCAACGCCGCGCGAAGGCGTGGCACACGGCGCACCCGGACATGAGGAACCGTGACGCTCCGCCCAGCGACCCGGGACGCGGCGGCGTGGTCGCGCTCGTCTTTCACGAACGTCTGACGCGTGGCTAGCCAGGGTCAGTTAAGGACGCGAGCAAAGACGATCCGGTTGACACGCGGCGGGTCGCGGCGTCACCGATCCGGCATCCTCTGCGCCCGACGTCAGACCTATCACATCCACCATAGGCCTTCGCCCGTGCGTGCGTGTGTCGGCGGAATTTCCCCTCACTAGTTTCCCCACCCGTAGTTGATGCGGGTGTAGTAGTACCCGCCATTGAACCCGAACGGCCCGAACTGGCCGTAGCGATTGCCGTTGCTCTCGAAGGCCCCGGGGTGCTCGTCCGGGTAGGTGTTGAGGACGTTCTGGGCGCCGACCGACAGCGTGACCCCATTGTCGCCGAACGGGAAGCCGGCCTCGAGATCGACGAGCGGCTTGCCGGGGTACAGCGGGTACTGGTATGACAGCTCTTCTTTCAGGGCGCCTCGCGCGTCTTCCCGATCCCAGTACTTGCCGTAGAAGTGGACGCGCGTCATCAGGCTCCACTGGTCGGCGCTGTAGGTGACGCCGGCGTTCCAGCGCGTTTTGGGCAGCCCCAACGTCAGGGCGGCGATCCGGTCCGCGTTGATATGCTCCTCGTTGAACCGCGTCAGCGCCGTGTCGGTGTAGTTGAAGACGCCGCTGAACGTGACCCGCCCGCCGAGCGCCAGCGGCGTCCAGGTGGAGACGAGGTCGATCCCTTGCGTCCTGGTGGCAAAGTCGTTCACGAAGAAGATGAATTCTCCCAGGTTGCCCGCTTCCGCAATGCCATTCGCGACCAGCGTCACGACCTCATCCGGCGTGAGACTGAAGTCTTTCGTGATGGTGAGCCGGTCGGACAAGGCGATCCGGAAGTAGTCGGCCGTGAAGGTGAACAGGCCGGTGTCCACGACCGTCCCGACCGAGTAGTTGATCGACTTTTCCGGCTGGAGCGGGATGCCGCCCCGCAACGCCGCGACCGGGGAGGTGGAGGGAATCGTGCCTTTGTTGACCAGGTCGTTGATCTCGAAGTCAAACTCGGTCGTCACGTTCAGCACGTTCTGCTGGCCTGGTGTCGGCGCGCGGAACCCGCTGCTGACCGCAGCGCGTACCGCGAACACCTCGGTGAAGCCGTACCGTCCGGACAGCTTGCTGTTCATCGTGGTGCCGAAGCTGTCGTAGAAATCCTCGATCCGGACGGCGGCGCCCAGGTTCCACTCGTTCTCGACGCCATGCACGTCGACGTCGCCGTACACCGCGACGTTGGCGCGGTCCCACGTGCCGGCGTTCTCCGGGCGGGTGCCGTTGTAACCGTTCGACCCGGAGCTGAACTTCTGCGCGGCGTACGGCCCGATGGCCCACGACGCGTCATCGCCAGCCCCGAGCATGTACTGCTCGTTCCGCCACTCGGCGCCGCCGGCGATGTTGATCATGTCGCTGGCGGCGTAGGAGAGGTCCGCATTGACGCTCGTTTCGGTCTGCTGCAGCAGGTTCGGCTTGAAGCTGGTCGGACTGTCCGGCCCGAGCGACGCGTTGACCGTGTCGAAGATGAAGGTGTCCACCTGGCTCTGGCCGATGTTGCCGCTGACGTCCCAGCGGAGACCGGCCGCCGTGGTCCCGCGCACGCCGGCCACCAGCGACGCGTCCCGAACATCGCCGCCGAACTGCGGCGTGAAGCCGCCCGGAAACCCGTCCGGCGCGCCGGTGAACGGCTGGTGGAACGTGAAGCAGTTCGGATTGCTCAGGACCTCGCCGAAGGCCACCGGATCCGGGATGCTGTTGGTAACGGTGACCGTTGGGCAGTTCGCGGATCCCCGGCCCTGGGCGGCCAGCACGTCGCCGACCACCAGCGTCCGGCTGTCGACGTCGCCGACGGTGTACACGTTGCCGCGGTTGGTCGGGTTCCGGAAGTAGAAGCCGCCGGTCACCTTCTTGGTGGCGTAATTGGTGTGGCCGTACAACTCGGCGCGCTCCCCGCCGGTGCCGAAGTTGCCGAACAGCTTCAGTTCGTCCTCGACCAGCGGCACGCCCCACACACGCGACGTGCTGCGCACGTGGCTGTTGCCGCCGTCACTCACCGCCTGCGAGCCGTTGTCCTGCACCGCGCGGTTGGTTGGATTGGCGCCGCCATACTCCAGGCTGAGGTTCAGAAACCCCTCCGAGGCGAGCGGCAGCCCGACGTTGCCGGCCACCGTATACCCCACGCCGTAGCCGCCGATCCCGTTGCACGACCGGCCGAGCGGCCCGCACGTCGACGGGTCCCCGTCGTTCTCGTCATAGCGGCGGCCCGAGCGGATCTCCATGCTGCCGCCGGACCGGGCGTTCTTCAACTCGAAGTTCATGACGCCGGCGATCGCGTCCGAGCCGTATTGCGCCGCCGCGCCGTCGCGCAACACCTCCGCCTGCCGCAAGGCGATCGCAGGGATGATCGAGAGATCGGGCCCTGGGCGCCGTCCGCGACGCCGTTGCCGAGCCAGGCGATGACCGCCGCGCGGTGGCGGCGCTTCCCGTTCACCAGAACCAGGGTGTGGTCAGGCGCCATGTTGCGCAGGTTGGCCGGGCGCACGACTGTGGCCGCGTCACTGATCGGTTGCGTATTGACGTTGAATGACGGGACCACGGTCCGTAACTGGTTGGTGAGGTCGACATCCCCTTGGCTAACGAAGTCCTGGGCGGTGATGACGTCGACCGGCACGGCCGAGGCGGTCACCGACCGCGGCTCGGCGCGGGTGCCGACGACGACCACATTCTCGACGAGCCCGCCGAGCGCCATGACCACGTCGAGGGCGGCCGTGGCGCCCGCGCTCACCTCCACCATCTGCGCGGGCACGGTGAAACCGAAGAGGGTGAACGTCACGTCGTACGTCCCCGGGACCAGTCCGCTGAACGTGAACTGGCCGGTCCCGTCAGTGACGGCCACCTGCGCGGTCCCCGCCGCGTCCTGCGCTTCCACGGTGACACCGGGGAGAATGCCGCCCGTCGTGTCCGTGACCGTGCCAGAGATCGCGCCGTCCTGGGCGTTGGCGACGCCTGGCACGCACACGACGGCAGCAAAAAGAAACCCCAGCGCGAAGCCAACCGTTCTTGATGTCAATCCTCTTAAGCTACTCATAAATCATGCTCCGTGGTTCTGAACTGTGATGACGTTTAGGATTGCAGGACTAAATAACACAAATAGGGCCGGTAGTGTTTCGGGGGGACGTGCGAAAGCAGAACACGCGCCCGTAGTCCTTGCCGTAGGACACCAGCGGACGGGGATGCGCGACCGACAGGCCATGCGCCCGCACCACGGACGGGGCGAACTCAATCGGGAGGGTGAGCTGTAGGGGGTCGGTGTATGC
>CBDHFM010000027.1:0-12935 GCA_965262505.1 Vicinamibacterales bacterium | reverse complement strand
CCGTAGCCCACCTCGCCATCAAGGCGGTTGCCCTGCGCGAGCCCGCCGTGCGCCATCCCGCCCATCGTCTCGCGGCCCCACAGCGCCTGCGCCCCGCTGGTCGCCTGCCCGCCCCACGACGGCGCCACGCGCGCCACGAAGCCGAGCGGCGTCGACGGCGTCGGGTTGTAGCTCACAGACAGCGATACGCCCCGCTCGGAGAAGTCCTGGTCCTGGTGCACCAGCAGCGTCCGCACGCGCACGTCCACTAGTGAGGCTCTCTGCGTTGCCGGCGTCGTCGGTGAAGCTAACCCGGACCTTCAGCCGCTTGCCCTCATCGGCGTCCACCGCCGTGTAGGTCGAGCCAGTCGCCCCCTGAATGTCGGTGTCCGTGCGGATCCACTGGTAGCCGAAGCTCGCGTTGTCCAGCCCGTCGGCGTCGGAGATGCCCGACGTCGAGGCGGTCAGCTCCTCGCCGACTTGCGGCGTCCCGCTGATGGTCGGCGTCCCTGTCGCCGCCGTGTTCCTCTCCGGCTCGTCCGCCGGGCCGGCGACAGTGGCCGACGGGCTGTTGCTCAGCTGCCGCCGGTTCTCACCCCGGGTGCAGATCGCCCTGGAGACCTGGCAGTCGCGCCCCGCCGGCAGCGTGATCGTCACGTCTGTATCCGAGTCCGGCTCGACCGTCATCTCCCACAGGTCGTGGCGACCGTCCACCCGCCGCGCCCCGGTCACCTGGCCCCCATGCACCGTGAACGAGTCGTCGCGCATCGACCGGAAGCCGATCCCGATTTCCTCGCTGAAGACGACACGGAAGCGGAACGCGCTCGCGCCGTCATGCGATTGCGGCAGGCGCTCGAAGCTCGCCGTGAGCGCCGACTCCTCCGGCGTTTGGGTGTCCGGACCCGGGCCGCTGACGATGTGCGCCGCCCCGAGTGACAGGGGTTGGCCGTCCGATGTGCAGACGGCACCGGCCGCCTCACAATCCGCCGCCGGGGCCAGAGACACCGACAACTCCTCGCGCGTGGCCGGCGTGACCGTGATCACCCACACGCCGGTCTCCGCGTCGACGCGGGCCGCGCCGGTCACGGCGCCTCCCGCCACCGTCAGGACACGCGTCCGCATCACCTCGGGCGTGACCACGACCGCCTCGCTGAACACGATGCGGAAGGTAAAGGCGGTCTGGCCGTCGTGCGCCTCCGGCAGCCCCTCGAAGGCTGCGGTCAGCGGCTCCGCCTCCCCGCCGGGTGACGAACGCCCGGAGGCGGTGACCGTTACCGTCGCCGAGCCACTGGTCGGATGGGGCTTATACAGCGGGGTTTTTTCTCCGGGTGCAGGGGATACGGCATCACCTCGACGGTGACTTCGCTATCCGGCTCGTCCCCACCGCCGTCGTCAGCGGTTTCCAGTTCCACCGATAGCGTGATGTCCCCGTCCACGAAATAGACCTGCTTGTACCAGTATCCTTCTTGGGTGCGCCCGTGCGGCTTGAGCATGTCGCCGGTTTCGCTGATCCGCAGGATGACCATCAAGCTGCCGTACGATGACGGCCGCGGCGACCCGGCAGGAACTAACTGCTCGCGAAACAGCGTGAAGCGGTTGTCCTTCCTGCACCGAGCGGATTGGTCGTGCGATGCCGACCGTTCGCTGACCGACCGCCGTCCCGAGAGCCGAGACCGGCGCGCTGGTGTCGCCGTGCCGGTCCACCGAGCGCACGCTAAACTCGTAGGTCGTCCCCGCGGTCAAACCGTTGAGAAAAACCTTGTTGTAGTTTCTGATCTCCGGATCCACCGAGCCAGGCGGCGTGACCATCGTCTGGTTCACGGTCGTCCAATCCACCCAGTTGTTCTCGGAATGAACGCGATACCGGTACTGGTGGCTATCCACCAGGTTGTCCGGGTCGGCGGAGAAGTTTCTCCACCAGCCCAAGCGGATCTGTCCAGGCAGCAAGGGCACTGCACTCACGTCCACCGGCTCGGGGAGCAAGGGGTTCGTGGCCTGCTGTGCCTGCACAGGCGCGGCGAGCAGCGGGAAAACACAGAGCAAGGCCAGGGCAGCCAAGCCCCAGCCGCAACGAACGACGCCACGCCTCTCCCGGAACCGAGCCAGAGTTGTTGTGAGCTCGGGACTGGACACCGCACAGCAGGCCGTACCGTGCTGCGATATCAACCCCTGCGTACCGTTGCGACTGACGAGCATGAGTCGACCCTCCTGGAACTGAATCGGTTTCTTTCGCGCCGAGCCGAGGAATACGAGGGCGGCATTCGGCTTCCTGCCAGGAAGCCTACAAATGCGGCGTCGCCCGGCCGGCTGACATCGGCTCTGCAGAATCGTGAAAAGAGGTGGCGCACCTGGACCAAAGCAGGTCCCGCCCAGCACCTCAACGCAGATGAAGAGTGCCTGGCGGCGCTATGCCTTCGACGGCGATCGCGGTTGGCGCACCGTTCCAAGATCGGGATTCAGCGGTACCGGAATGAAGGCCGGTGCTCGCTGCCCGGTACGCTTGGCTCGTGTCGACCGACCGGGAAATTGACCGTATGCACACTGGGGTGTCCGGCGAAAACAGGTCCCGGTCTCGCCAGCGCGGTTGGCCGGAGTCCTGGCCCAGTGTCTTCGTGCCCCAAGCAGGTTCTCGATGGCGCCCCGACCGCACGCCACTCGAGGTGATCGCCGTATTGTGCCGCTTCGCGGTCTCGGCGCTATGTGTGGGCGTCGCAATCTCCGGCATTGCGGGGGTTGCCCAGGAGCGGTGGTCGATGGACGCACCGTTCCGGGATCTGCATGCCGTCGACGGCGTGTCGACGTCGAACGACGATTACTCGATCTCGTTGTACTGGTCGCCGGAACGTCTCCGCATCGACTACCCCGACGGCCGGGGGCCATTCGAGCGCAACCCGGCCGATGCTGGCGAGCTGTACACCGCGCTGAGCGTCTTCTGCCGGGCGGATGGCCGCCCGGAGGGGATGACAGGCCCACGACCGCTGGGAGCGAAGCTCTCGCTTCCGATGCACCCTGAGGCGCCCGCCGTCTACTCCGTGCTCCACCCAATGCACTGGGTGCTCGGGCTGACGGGGCGCGAGTTCGAGCGCCTGCCGGTCGTCGTCGACCTGGCCGGCTTCGCGCCGTTCGACGCGCAACTGGTGCGGGCGCATTCCCGATTTCCCGGTCACGCGCTCACACCCACCGGCGTCATGGCCATCCGCTGCAAACAGTTCCATCTGCCGGACTTATAGAAAGACCGCAGGAGAAGAATCGCGTCGACGCTCTCCGGTAGCCAATAGATGGATGCGCCCTTGATGCGGAGATTGATGACGCGACGGATGGCGCTTTCGACGGCGCCGCTGCCCCGCGGAAGCCCGAGCCCGACCATTGTGGTGTAGGCGAAACGATGACGGTTCTTCAGGAAGTAGTTGAGGTGCGTGCGGATCTTGCCGGCCGTGCGCCCGCGGCACAGCTCCCGCAGGGCCGTGATCACCTCGTCCACCCGTGCTCGCTTGAGCAGCCCCCGCGTGCGGTTGAGCCAGCGGGTGCGTTGCGTCGCGCTCCAGCGGCGCAGCTTGACCGCGTCCGAGAGTTGCTTCGCGGCATGATAGAAGTCGATCAGCCCCAGCACCTGTGTCGGCGAGAGCCCGAGCGCGGCGATGAGGCGCTGGAGGCGTCGCCAGATCCAGGGCGCGCCGTCGGCGATGAAGAGCACCTTGTCAGCGGCGTTGAGGCCGATCTGCCGCGCGTACGACAACAGCAGGGCGAAGACCGCCTCCGGTCCCCGGAGCGTGCCGTCGATGATCGGGGCCCACGTCTGAGACGGTCGCCCGTCGTCGCCGACGACGTACAGGATGAGGAGCTTCGGTTCCTTCCAGTCGGTATGGAATCGGTTGCGCCCCTTCTTCGTCTTGGGGCCACGCTTCTTGCGCCTCACACGGACGCGGCCCCCGTCGAGGGAGACGACCACCCGCTTCCCGGTCACGCGGTCCAGCAGACCGCACGCCGCGCTCTGCTGGGCCGCTCGGGCCCGCGCAGCGTAGCGATAGGCGGTCGAGCGGAGGGTCTTGATATCCAGGGCGATGCCGTCGGAGCGGAGCTGCGCCTGCGCTTCCGCCAGCGAGCTGAGCATGCGACCGCGCGGCTTGCATCGGAGGCCGAAACACAGAACGGCGCCTCCCGGCACACCGTGTTCAACGAGCTCGTGAGACCCGCCGGGAACATCCCGAAGGCGATCCGGCACATGACCGGGATCACGAACGAGGCCGTGGCGGACGCGGACGGCATCGATAAGGTGCTGTCCAGGGCGGCCGAGTTCATCGGAGACGCGCCCCTCGTAGCCCATAACGCGCACTTCGACCGGCGGTTCCTCGAGCACAACGCGCGGCTCCTCGGCCGGACCTTCGCCGGGAACGAGTGGATCTGCAGCATGCGCATGGCGCAACAGGCAAGGCTCGAGCGACCACACAAACTCTCTTCGCTCGCCGAGCGGCTGGGCGTCGGGAAAGCGGGGAGACACCGAGCTCTGGACGACTGCCGCGCCACGCTGGGCGTCTGGCTCGCCCTCAACCAGTTGCTCGGCGGAAACGTGAACCTGCCGCCCCTGCCGACAAACGGCGAGGTGCAGCCTCACGAAGTTGCCTACGACGCTGATCTGCACGACCAGGTGTTCGTGTTCAGCGGATTCCGCGACGAGGTACTGGCCGCCCGGATCGCCAACGCCGGCGGCCGACTCGCGGGGGGGATATCGAAGAAGGTGACGACACTCCTCGTGGCGAACGAGAACACCACCACCGGCAAGGCCACGAAGGCCCGCGAGTACGGCATCACGATCCAGACGAAGGAAGACTTCGAGGACGAGTTCTACATCGCGCCTTGACGGCGAAGCGGGACGAGAACTACCTGGAGAACCTCCCCCTCCGCCGCGGCAATCGCGCCGACATCCCCGGCCCTACCGCACCCACAAGCGGGAGTTCTTCGGCAAGCAGGAGGCATTGTGCACGGGCTGCCGGCGGGAGTTCTCGTTCCGCGACTTCGAGGTCGACCACAATATCGCCGGGGCCAAGGGCCGGGCGGAACGCTCGGGGAAGCAGCGCCCCCAGCGATCGCGATCACGCTGCCGCGAGCAGTGCTGATCAGCACAGGGAGATGTGCGAGGGACCTCAGACATCGCGGGCCTCCGGTCCGAGCCGCTGGATCAGCTTAGCGATCTCCGCACGACCCTTCTTGAGATCGACAATCCAACCGAGGACCTCTTCGGGATCAAGGTCCCGGAAGTCGATCATGTGGGTCTGGTCACCAAAATGCGCAGCATCCTGCGCCAGCTTCGAGAGAATACGGGTCGATTGAGCGACCGACTGCCTGCTGGAAGGCTTGCCGAAAGACGGCCGAGCATCATCCTCAGAATCATCGTGCTGGTCTCGGAACGCCCCGCCACCGACTGGACACGGTCCTCCGAGTCAACCTGATCGGTCTGGCGCCGCTCCGCAGCGGGGTCCCGCTGTTGGGTGACACCGACGCCGCCAACAGGTTCGTGAGCTCCCTCCGAACCACCAGCATCGCGCACCCGCTCCTGGCGTACCTTCACAACGAGGCCGGAACTGCAGCCGACATGGTCGGCGATCAACTTCGACGAAACATCCGGTGTGCGGTCCAGCGCAAGGCCGACGGCACGGCGAGTCTCGGCACGGCCGAGGCGGCGGCCATGCTGCGCGTTGGCGCCCAGCTCGAACCAGAGGGCGTCGTGCGCCCCACCTTCATGAACATTGGCCTCGATATGGGTACGCCCCGCGGCGAGATGGGCAGCCACGCGATGGAAGCCATCGGCCAGGTACAGCTTGCCGGCACTGCGGAACACGGTAATCGGCGGGAACTCCCGACCCTCTTTGAGAAGATCCGCGTAGTCGGCGACGGTGTCCGCCGCGATCTCCAAGCGGACGTGGGCAGAGCCAGTCGAGTCGAGGTCAGCAAGGGCAAGGTGCTCTTGCTTGGGCGCCGATGAAGGCAGAGACGGCACTGAACGAGCAGACAGCGCCGCTGACTTCTCCCCCGGTCGGGTCATGATCTCTCCATCCCAGGAAACAGCGAACAGAGGCTCCAACGGAGCGCTCTGCACGGACTCCGGCGTTGAGCCACAGTGTAGCCACCGCGTGCCCGCGGTGATCAAGAAAAACTGGACCACCAGGACGGGGTCCCAGAAAGGCAAGAAACATGTTCACGCGCGTAGAGACCGAGTCCGAAAAACCGGGCGAGGAGCTGACCACGCTGCGAAAAGCTCGCGATCTGATGACCCAACGCGGCTACGGGACCGCGGTAATCGACGACGCCATCGCAGAGATCGAGGAACACACATGCCCGGGATGCGCCGGGCCCCTGGACGAAGCCGGCAGGCACGGGCGGTGTCCTCGGTGCGAGGACCGCGCCGAGGCAGCGGCATCGTGAGGAAGGCGAGACCGGCGCAACTGTAGAGGAACGCCAGGAGCCAGAGGCGAGCGGTCAACCGCGAAGGAGACCGGAGTGAAGCGCCAGAGCGAGAAGGAACGGACGCGACGCGCCCGACGCCGAGAACTGTTCGCAAAGGGAATGTGCGTACACGACTGCGGGCGGCCGGCCGCAACCGGAGAGAACATCTGCAAGATCTGCAGCGACACGTTGTGCGCGCAATACTTCGCACGAAAACGAGCGACGAAGACCCGGCAGGTCACCGGAACCAGCCCTTTCAAGGTGCACGTCACTAGCGAGGCTCCGCCTCAGACCAACAAGCATGTAGGTTGAGCGTGCTCCTCGCCGCGTGGCCCTTTGGCCATTGGGGGCGCTATGGTAGCGAAGAAACCACGATCGAAACCTGAACTTGACTCAACTGTAAAGATCCCGGCCGCTCAAGGAATCTAGTGTACCCGCTGAAACGTATACCCAGCATCTCGTATCCGAGCGTTGAAGTATCGCCCTTTGGAATCCGCAGAGCGCAACTCGGGGTAGACCGTCTCAGGAACGGAGAAATACCGGTACTCAGCGCCGCGCTGAAAGCGGATCCCGAGCGTGCGCGTCGAGCGCTCATAGGTAATCGCCGCCACGGTTGAGGACGAGACGTGCCGGTAGCTCCTGGGCCCCTCCGAGTCGCGTGGGAGCGTCATCGTTTCTTCCCCAAGAGCTTGGCGGTGGAAACGTGGGGCTGGCCGGCATGCATGGTGCGCTTGGGCTTCGGCTTCTTGGGCCCGCGGGGATGCTTGCGGTACTTCGCCAGATCCACCGCCCGGGCAAGCCCCATAAGAAGCGTGAGGAAGGCTTCATGCGAGAGGGCCTGCACCTGCGTCCACTGGTCGGCCGGGACGAACCCCAGCAGCGCTTCATAGGTCCGGCCGATCTCGCCCGCGATGTAGTAGCCGGAGACCGTGTCGTGGATCGTCTGCTCGCCGTGCAGGCCGCGAAGGGCCCCCTTCACCACCGCCAGCACGTTATAGGCCACGAGCGCGACGCAGAACGCGAACAGGGCGGCCGCGGGATACCCGAGCGTGTTCACTTCCGAGTGCAGGTGCGCTTCCAGCTGCTGGAACATCGTCTCAATCGTCCACCGCCGCCGATACAGCTCCGCGACTTGCTTCCCCGTGGCGGCCGACTTCGACAGGTCGGTCAGCAGGAGCAAGGTCTTGTCGCCGCCGCGGGTCGCACGGGTGAGTTCGACCCGGACCAGGCGATAGATGCGGACGTCGTCCGCGTCCTCGCCCGGGCGCGGCGCCATGAGGACTTCGACCTGCTGTTCATACACTTTCCCGGTCTCGATCGACCCCACGAACCGCGCCGGCGCCAGCGCGGTCACCGGCAGGCCTTTGTGGTAGCGGCACAGGAATGTGCCGGCGCGGGCCTCGATGCCGGCCAGGAACGCACGGACGCAGAAATTGCGATCCATGATCCAGAGATCGCCCGCTTGGACCGTCGGCACCACCTCGCCCAACAGGGCCCGTTCTTGTGCGTGCCCGTCTTCGCACGGGAAGACATCGATCGCCATCTCCACCGCCGGGTCATAGACCACCAGCGCCTTGCCTGGCAGCGGTCCCGCGGCGGTGGTGCGCAACACCTGCAGGCGATGCTCCGTCGCTGCAATGCAGTTCCCATCCAGGACTTTCACCCGATAGCCCGGCAGCCACGGGCGACAGCCCCCCTGCACGTCCTCGACGAGGTGGCGGAGGTGCCCCGCGGTGTCGCGCACCAACGCCCGGGAGGTCTGGGCCTCCACGCCGTTGAGCTTGTTGTACACCGACGTGACGGAGACCGTGATCTCCCCCGCCGTCCGCTTCGCCTGATACGCGGCATGGACACTCCCAAAGGCTTTGAAGACCACCACACTCATCAGCTCGAACGCCGACGAGAACAGCAGCTCCCGCGTATACTGCTTCTCGGTGACGGCCTCGAACCAGTCGTTGAGGCGGGCGGGCTCGAAGACGCGTTCGAGCAGCGCTCGCAGCATCACCGGGATCGGAAACGTCTCGCTGGCTCGGCGGAAAAACGCATCCAGTACCATGGCACCTCCAATCGCGCCCATCGAGAGAGGCGCTCTCCCAGACGAGTCTGGCGATCGGAGGTGCAAATGTCCAGCGGTTTCTGGGATTGGAACGGCGCATCACGCCCGACGCGGAGGCCCCTCCAAACGCCAAGCGAGCAAGCCGACCGTGCCCTTCTCTGGCAGCCGCAGAAGCCTGGCTAATGACTAAGTCCTTGTATGAGTATAAATTAGCACCTTGAAAGGGCTGGTCACCGGAACCCAAACGCGCGGAAGTTCGCCGACTACTTCGGTTGCTCCATCGCGGATCTGTTCCGGCCATCCCGTCGATAATGATCCCGAAGTGACGAGGACCGATCTTCGAACCAAGCTCCTTGCCGACACGATTCTCGGCACCGACACGGCCTTCGATTTGATCGAGGAGATCGCCGCCATTCCCGGCGTCAAGTGGTCTCATGCGCCTTGTATCGGCTTGCGCGGCAGCATCCGCGGCGCTGTCGCGCCGATGGCCGAGCGGATCCGCGGCGCGGATCCCGAGACGGAGGAGCCGTTCGAGTCCCCCCATGGACGGCCGGTCGCTACGCTGGAAGGAAGAGGAGCAGGCGTTGTGCCCCATCGCGATACGTTCGGACGAGCCTTCACCAGCGCATCGAGCGCCAGCTCGAAGTCACCGTAGCCGGCCGTTCCGAACAGAGCCGTCCAAGTTGTCGAAAGACCCCGCCTTCGTCGAGAAGCTGACCGATGTCGTCGGGCTGTACCTGAACCCGCCGAACAAGGCGGTAGTACTGTGCGTGGACGAGAAGAGCCAGATTCAGGCCCTGGACCGCACGCAGCCGGGCCTGCCGATGAAGCCGGGCCGGCGCGGCACCATGACCCACGACTACAAGCGGCATGGCACGACGACGTTTTTCGCCGCGTTGAACGTGCTGACCGGCGAGGTCATCGGCCAATGCCACGGCCGTCATCGGCATCAGGAATTCCTGAAGTTCCTGCGGCGCCTCGACCGTGCGTTCCCGCGCGACCTCACCCTGCACGTCATCCTGGACAACTACGCGACCCACAAGCACAAGGCGGTTCGCAAGTGGTTGGCCGCCCACCCGCGCTTCAAACTGCACTTCACGCCCACCAGCGCCTCGTGGCTCAACCTCGTCGAGAGCTGGTTCAGCAAGTTGACGCAGCAACGCCTACGCCGCGGTGTCTTCTGCAGCGTCCAGGAACTGGTGGCCACCATCAAGGACTACTTGACTCACCACAATGCAGACCCGAAGCCGTTCGCGTGGAACACTACCGTCGATGCCATCCTTGAGAAGGTCAACAAGTGAGCCTCTTGCAAAAATCGGTGATCGGCCGGGTTTTCTTTGCCGGAAGCCGCAGGCGAGGGACGGTTAGTGGGCGGGACGTAGCGTCTGAAGGATGGCGTTAGCGGTCACCGCCGCCGACGAGCCCGAGACGCGGCGGTTCAGGGGACCTCCCGGCCGGTTATGAGGGCCAGCACGCGCGAAGAGATGTCGCGCATTTCCGTCACGATCCGTTCCAGTTCGCGGTTGTTCTCGATCCACTCCTGGTAGAGGACGACCTCGTCTTCGGTGAGATGCATGCCGACAGTTTTTCCGCGGGCCTTGCGCGTCCAGTAGTGGTAGGGACCGTGCCGGGCGTCCGGGTCGCGGTGGCAGCGGCAAGTGGTCTTCCCACACGCTACCCGGCGGGTCTGGAGGCTGCCCTGGCAGAGAAACCCGAGCGTTTGCAGTTCCGCCTTGAGCGCGTCGTATTGCTTCGCGTACGCAAGCATCGGGTCCCCGCGGGCCATCGATTCACTGCTTGACATCGACCTTGGGGGTAAGTCTGCAGGTAGATTCCAGGAGCGGTCAACAAGCCATGAATTCAGTGCGCGCCTCCTTCGCCTCCTACTGGCAGTCGATCCAGCATGCGCTGTTTCCACAGTTGGAACACGTGTTGGGGCCACTGACCGGGAAACAGCAGCAGTTGGTGCAGACCCTGGAGGTCATCCGTATCGAGCACCTGATTCCCCGGTACTGCCGGATGCCGGGGCGTCCGCCCAAGGATCGCGCGGCGATGGCGCGGGCCTTCGTGGCCAAGGCGGTCTACGACCTGCCGACGACGCGCATGCTGCTGGACCGGTTGGACACCGATGTGGTGTTGCGGCGGGTCTGCGGCTGGGAGCGGCGGGGCGAGGTGCCGAGCGAGTCGGTCTTCTCGCGCGCCTTCGCCGAGTTCGCCGCCACGCAGTTGCCCCAGCGCGTGCACGAAGCGCTGATCCGGGAGACGCACCACGACCGGCTGGTGGGCCACCTCTCCCGCGACTCGACGGCCATCGAGGCCCGTGAGAAGCCGGCCACGAAGGAGAAGGCGCCCCCGCCGCCCAAGCGCAAGCGGGGGCGGCCGAAGAAGGGCGAAGAACAACCGAAGGTCCTGACACGTCTCGAACGGCAGCCGACCATGCACCTGCCGGCGATGCTGGACGACCTGCCGACCGCCTGCGATGTCGGCACGAAGAAGAACAGCAAGGGCTACAAGGACACCTGGGTCGGCTACAAGCTGCACATCGACGTGGCCGACGGCCAGATTCCGATCAGTTGCCTGTTGACGTCCGCCTCCCTGCACGACAGCCAGGCCGCCATTCCGCTGGCGACTCTGTCCGCCGAGCGGACGACCAATCTGTATGACCTGATGGACGCCGCCTACGACGCGGAGCAGATCCGGGAGCACAGCCGCTCACTCGGCCACGTCCCGTTGATTGACGTCAACCCCCGCGGCGACAAGGCCCGGGCAGAAGAACTGCGAACCGAAGCCCGGCGCCTGAAAAATCTCGGCTTCCAGCTCGCCGAGCAGGTTCGCTACAACGAGCGTACGGCGGGTGAGCGCGTCAATGGCCGTCTGAAGGACGAGTTCGGCGGTCGCCATGTCCGCGTCCGTGGCGCCGCGAAGGTGATGTGCCACTGCATGTTCGGCGTGTTGGCGCTCACCGCCGACCAGTTCCTGCGCTTGGTGACATAACCAACGCGTCGCCGGCAAACGCCCATCCAATCCCGGCGCCCGACCGGCGTCAGTCACCTACCGGTGTCGCGACGCTCGGTGGAAAACACCGTCGATCCCCTTGTTTTCCGCCTCCTGGCGTGCCGCCGGTCCTTCAGGACCAGAACACGCAGTCGAAATCCAGAACAATGGGGTGTTCACCCTGAGAATCGGAGGACTGAGCTGAGCCGCAACCCAAGAGTTTTGCAAGTGGCTCAAGTGTAAAGTCATTCTTGGGAGCCTCTTGCAAAAACCGGTGATCGGCCGGGTTTTCTTTGCCGGAAGCCGCCGGCGAGGGACGGTCAGTGGGCGGGACGTAGCGTCTGCAGGATGGCGGTAGCGGTCACCGCCGCCGACGAGCCCGAGACGCGGGGTTCATGGGGCCTCCCGGCCGGTTATGAAGGCAAGCACGCGCGAAGAGAGGCCGCGCATTTCCGTCACGATCCGTTCCAGTTCGCGGTTGTTCTCGATCCACTCCCGGTAGAGGACGATCTCGTCTTCGGTGAGATGCGTGCCGACAGTTTTTCCGCGGGCCTTGCGCGTCCAGTAGTGGTAGGGACCGTGCCGGGCGTCCGGGTCGTGGTGGCAGCGGCAAGTGGTCTTCCCACACGCTACCCGGCGGGTCTGGAGGCTGCCCTGGCAGAGAAACCCGAGCGTTTGCAATTCCGCCTTGAGCGCGTCGTATTGCTTCGCGTACGCGAGCATCGGGTCGCCGCGGGCCATCGATTCACTGCTTGACATCGACCTTGGGAGTAATATACCTGTAGATTCCAGGAGCGGTCAACAAGCCATGAATGCAGTGCGCGCCTCCTTCGCCTCGTACTGGCAGTCGATCCAGCATGCGCTGTTTCCACAGTTGGAACACGTGTTGGGGCCACTGACCGGGAAACAGCAGCAGTTGGTGCAGACCCTGGAGGTCATCCGTATCGAGCACCTGATTCCCCGGTACTGCCGGATGCCGGGGCGTCCGCCCAAGGACCGCGCGGCGATGGCGCGGGCCTTCGTGGCCAAGGCGGTCTACGACCTGCCGACGACGCGCATGCTGCTGGACCGGTTGGACACCGATGTGGTGTTGCGGCGGGTCTGCGGCTGGGAGCGGCGGGGCGAGGTGCCGAGCGAGTCGGTCTTCTCGCGCGCCTTCGCCGAGTTCGCCGACACGCAGTTGCCCCAGCGCGTGCACGAAACGCTGATTCGGGAGACGCACCACGACCGGCTGGTGGGCCACCTCTCCCGCGACTCGACGGCCATCGAGGCCCGTGAGAAGCCGGCCACGAAGGAGACGCCGCCCCCGCCGCCCAAGCGCAAGCGGGGGCGGCCGAAGAAGGGCGAAGAACGGCCGAAGGCCATCAAACGCCTCGACCGGCAAGCGGCCATGCCCTTGCAGGCGATGCTCGACGATCTGCCGACCGCCTGCGATGTCGGCACGAAGAAGAACAGCAAGGGCTAC
>CBDHFM010000026.1:0-49189 GCA_965262505.1 Vicinamibacterales bacterium | reverse complement strand
CACACTGACACGGGCGCCGTCAGAGGCGCGCCAGCGTGTGTCTTAAACCGTGTCTGATTCTCTGTCTTGCAGACGTCGAGCGAACGAGCCGCCCTCGGTGCGCTGAATGTGGGTTTGTTTATTTGTGGGTAATACCTGCCTCTTCCTCAAGCTCTTCGGTACGTGTCGCAATGAAGGTCTGCAGCTCGTTAATCATCGTGCGCCTGGTGGCGCTGCAGGCGGTCTTAAAACGCGTGTGCAGGCTTTGCGGTAAGTCCAGGCTCAGACGCTGACTGGGCTCAGTCTTCACCTTCGCGGCAGTCGGCTTGCTCGCTCGCTGACTGTGCTTATCGTGACCGGTGCCACCGCGCTCGAACGCGGCGATCTGATCGTCCGTGGGCTGTTTAGCCGGGTTGGGTGCGGTTGCGAAATTCTTCTGTGCCATGACTGAGGATTTCTTTGGTTAGGGATTGAATTTCATGAGCGGCCGGGCTCTCTGGCGCCCACTCGAAAATGCTCTGACCCATCGTCAGACTTTCGGCGAAGGGCACGCGATTCTCGACCTCGGCCGTGAGGATCGGGATCCCTCCTCCGGCGGCCATCTCGCGAATTTGCCGGCCAATCACCGTATTCCGAATTTTGCGTGACACCACAAACCCACATTTGAGTGTTTCTTTGTACTCCTGAGCTTCCTGGACCTGTTTGACGGTTAAGTCTGCCGCCCAGGTCGATAGACTAGAGGGCTCGATCGGTAACGCCACGAAATCGGCGGCGATGATGCAGGACCGGGCTATTTCTTCGGCGTGTGGTGGGCCATCGATCACGGTGAACTCGAAATCGGCGGCGAGCTTTAAGGCGTCGCGCGCCATGTTCTCACGTGCCAGGCTCACGACCTGAAAGGGCGCATCCTCGCGGAGACTCGCCCAGGTGCTCGATGAGCCTTGCTTGTCAGCATCGATGAGCAGGACCTTGTGGCCCCGGTTGGCGAGGTCTGCCGCCATATTGATGGAGAGGGTGGTTTTGCCGACGCCGCCTTTTTGATTCAGGAACGCGATAATCATCTGGCGAGCACATTAGCTCATTTGTGGGAAGGTGTAAATATGGATTTGTTGGTACACACATTCTAGAATGTCGCCCGCGCATGAGCAAGGGCTCCGCTACGGCGCGGCGGCGAGCTGAACATCGAACTCGGGGTTGAGTGCCCGTTGGGATTAAGGTTTAATGTTGTAACATTAATAGTGCCGATCGAGTTCGACACAGTAAAACGCACGACCACGCTCGCGGCCAGAGGACTGGACATGGCGCGGGCCGAGGAAGTGCTGGCGGGCGCTACGCTGACCGTCGAGGACGACCGGCGGGACTATGGCGAGGATCGCTTCATCACCATCGGGTTCCTCGATGGCGCGATGGTCGTCCTCGTCTGGACGCCGCGTGCCGGCAGGCATCGGATCATCAGCATGAGGCAAGCCAATGAACGGGAACGAACGCTCTACAGTCCAAGATTTTGACCCGGACACCGCGCCAGATCTTTCCGTGGATGGCTGGCCGGAGAAGTTCGCCCAGGCGACTGTTCGCCGCGGCCGCCCCCCGGTCACCAACCCGAAAGTGTCCACCACCATCCGTCTCTCGCGGGACGTGATCGATCACTTTAGAGCTGGTGGGCGCGGCTGGCAGACGCGTATCGACGCCGCGCTTCGCGAATGGATTGGGAAACACGACGCCGCGTGACACGATGTGTGCCGATGAGCACAAAAAATCATAGCGGCGACAAGCGCGGCGGATTCGTTCCCCTCGACGATATCGCCGGGGCGGTCGAACTGCCCAACGGTCGCGCCCTGACGCCAGCCGCGCCCCAGGCGCTGCACCACTTCACCCGTCTCGACCAGATCGACCAGCTCGTTGAGGCGAGCGAAGCCGACGCCGATCTTGGCTTCATGGCGCGGCTGCTCGCGCTGTGTAGTCTGCCGCGCACCAACCCCGGCGACCAGAAAGAGTACATCCGCCGCAACGGACCATACACGCTCGGGATAAGCGCCGGGATCAACAACAAACTGCCCTACGGCAACCTGCCGCGTTTGCTCCTGGCGTGGGTCTGCACCGAAGCGGTACGGACGCAAAACCGCGAACTCATCCTTGGACGTTCGCTGGCCGACTTCATGCGGAGTGTGGGTGTCTACGACGATGGCGGCGCAGTGCGGCGGCGGCTCCGGAACCAGATGCAGCGGCTCTTCCGTTCCCATGTGGAATTGGTTTACGAGGACGCGCACGGATCGCGGTTCGTGAACTCAGCCATCGCGGATAGCGGCGAGTTCTGGTGGGATGCCAAACAACCCGACCAGCCCGCGTTATGGGAGAGCAAGATCGAGCTTGGCGAGAAGTTCTTTCACGAAGTCATTACCAACCCGATCCCGCTCGACCTGCACATCCTCAAGGCAGTGAAGCGGTCGCCGCTCGGCCTCGACCTGTATCTCTGGCTCACCTATCGCACGTTCGCGCTCAAGCGCCCATTGCGGCTCACATGGCCGCTGCTCTACCGGCAGTTCGGCGCGGATCCGGCCAAGTCAAACGATAAATTTACTATCCGCAACTTCCGCACGGACTGTCTGCGCGAGCTGCAGAAAATCAACCGCGCGTGGCCGAGCTTGCACTACCAGACGGTCAAGGGGGCGCTGCTGCTCTCGCCCTCGCCGCCCGCCGTCGCGCCGTCGCAACTACTGCGGCTCGTGGAGGAGAGTTCATTTAAGGCCACGGAATAAGCGTTATTTGGGGTTCTCCCCCGCATCCCGCAGCATCCCGTAGATGTAGCCGTGTCCAAGACCCGCGCGCCGGGCGATCCGCCCCACATAAACGCCACTGTGCCAAAGCTCGACCACAACCGAGCACGCCTCCCAATACCGCTCCATCACAGCTTCGCCGCCGGACACGGCAAGACTCCTTGCTTCCTCCTCATGCGGGGCCCTGTCCATGCGCTCCACCCCGACAGCCGCTCGAGATAGCCTATGTAGGTGGTCCGCGCTGAACAGGGTATCGCTCCGCGATCCCGCGTACTCCCCGCCCGACGACTCGTTATAGCCGTGCGGCGTCATCGTCCGGCGTGCCATGATCTCGCGGCGTTCGGCGTCGCAGGCCGAGTACACGCCAAGGCCGAAATGCAAGACTTCAATGGCCGGATCGCCAAGCTGCGTAAACGGGAGCCTGCCTGCCTTTCGGTGCGCGTTGATTCGGCGGTCAACGTCCTGCGACATGCCGATGTATTGCAACCCGCCATGCCGTTTCCAGCACAACAGATACACCGACCAAGAGCCTCTTTCTGCGCGCATGTCAGGCTCGAGGTTACCCCGTAGGGCGCGAACACGGGCCGGGCTGATTACCCACGTCGCCAGACGTTCGCGGCTCCTGGGGCCGCTCACCGCCCCGCGTGGGGTTTTCCACAGAATCCTGTGATTCGGAGGAGTTTTCCACGGACAAACACCATCACTCCAGACCGGACAAACACCATCACTAGAGTCCAAAACGACCGGACAAACACCATCACCACGTACAAGTAGTAATGATCAAGTAGTACCTCCAAGTACGTACAGGCCGGTGGCCTGTTCATTCTTTGGGTTGAGTAAGACGGAAACCGGCCGACTCGACGTGCAATTGAGGGGATGAGTGGTGGGAGCGGTACCACACGAGCTGTTTTTACTGAGGTTTTTAACTTAAAGCGGTTGTTGGGATGGTAACGGACACACAAAAAAGCACCGGAATTAGCTCCGCACGCCAGGCACGTCCACGGCACCGCCGGCCGTTGCGCCGCCGACTACGACTCAGAGGCACATAGAATCGATCCCATGGTGACATGGCGCGCCTGGGGGATCCCAGTGCGATGCGGGGCGGGCATGGTGGTCCTGCAAACCCTCCTCGCGCTCTATCGCTTTGGAGACAGCACGGCCCTGCTGCAGTTGGTGAATCCGCTGATGTGGATCGGGCTGGGTCTGTTCTTCGTCACGGGCTGGCTTATTGGCTGGGTGGTGGAACGCCTCCTCCGCGGCACGACCGGCCGGTTCCGCACATTACTGCTGGGCGCGACGATCCTGGCCACCCCCGTAGCGGTCGCCGGGAGCCTCGTAGGGGGGCTGTTCGGCCCTCCGGGGGTCCTGCTCTATGGCCTGATCCCGTATCTCCTCCTGGTGGGGATTCCCAGACTGATTGGGGTCGTGTGGACCCGGCAGGGCTCCTGAACTTGGCGGTGAGCGCGGGGGCTGTCGGCGCGCTGGGGACGGGGTTAACTGGTCAAGCCGCCCGATGCCAGGGTCGGCGTGGCTGACGCTGTCGAGATAACAACGCCCATCATCGCGACCGATTTTTCGAAAGATTCTCGCCAAACGCGGTTGCTGGGATAAGTTGGCAGACAAGACACGTAGATGGACACGCAAGAGATAACCCGGCAGGCCGAGGCGATGCGAACCCGCATTTGCCAAGACGACAATGGGGTTTGGGGAGCAATGGAACGGAAAGTACGGTTAGCGACCGCCGTCAGCGGGGTTTCTGAGCGGCCGGAGCTCGCCACGAGCGACCGATTCAGGTACGGCGAACGAGTAGCGTCCCAGCAGGTTGATGTGCTCGTGGCCGAGCGGTGACAGTCTCGCCTCGTCTTCTGGACGCACCGAGTGGCCATCTGCGCGATGCTGGTCGAGGGCCGCCTGCATATAGATGGTGTTCCACAACACAATCATGTTGACGACGACGCCGAGTGCGTCGAGCTGGTTTTCCTGGCCTTCACGGTAACGTCGCCGCAGTTCGCCACGTTTGCCGTGGAAGACGGCGCGGGCCAAGGCATGGCGACCTTCTCCCCGGTTCAGCTGGATCAGCGTGGCGCGACGTTTGGCCTCATCGTCGAGGTACGTCAACGTGTGGATTGTCTTGTCGATCCGTCCGAACTCCGCGAACGCCTGCGCCAGGCGCGTTGGCCGATCCCCCACCTGCAGCGTGCGCATGATACCGGTGGCCGGCACGCGCCCGAGTTTCAGCGAGCCGACCGTCCGCAACATATCGTCCCACTGTGGGGTGATTCGGTCGAGGTTGACGGATTGGCGTGCCACGCGGTTAAGCGGGCCGTAGTCGGCCCGGGAATCGATCCGCCAGAAGCGGGTACCACCGATGTCGGCGAGCCGCGGACTGAAGCGGTAGCCGAGCAGGCGGAAGAGACCGAACACCACATCCGAGTAGGCCCCGGTGTCGGTCATGATCTGCGTGGGCTGCAACTCTGTCTGCTGTTCGAGCGCGACCGCGAGCAGCACCAGGCTGTCGCGCAACGTCCCCGGGACCGTAATGCCGTGCAGGCCGGTGAACTGATCGGACACGAGGTTGTAGTAGGTGACGCCCCGGCCGATACCGAAGTACTTGGGGTTGGGCCCCGCGTGCACGGTGCGCACCGGCACCACGAAGCGCAGGCCGTCGGCGGAGGCCACCTCACCACCGCCCCAGGCGCGCGCCAAGGGGATCCCGGTTTGCGCCGCGACGAGGCGCGCGTTCGCCGCGCGCAAGGTCTCGTCGCGCAGGTAATTCTGGCTGACCCAGGACAGGCGATCGCGCCGCAAGCTCTGAGTCTCGTGGCGCACGAGTGGCTCGAGGCCGGTGTTGCAGGCTTCCGCCAGCAGCACGGCGCAGACGCTGACGCCAAGATCCGTGACCCGCGCCGCGCGTTCGCTGACGTGCGTAAACGCGACGGCGAAATCTGTACGCGCCGCGATCTCGAGCAGGATCTCCGGCAGATCGACACGGGGCAACCGTCCCGCGATGGCGGTCCGTAGCGCCACCAGCGACGCGGGTTCCTCGACCTTGTCGAGGGGGCTCACGATCAGCTCGTCCTTCCCGTCGATGCGTTCGAAACGCACGGCTGGATTGTTGGGGAGGCGCGCGGCCACCGCGCGGTAGGTCTGATCCAGCTCGTCGCTTAACGCGGCAAGGATCGGTTCTGGGCGAGGACTGTAGCCAAGCGTTCGACACATGATCGGCCGCGCCGCCTCCCACTCGGCGCCAGCCAGGAGATTGCGCCGCGGATCGGCATACCGCCAGCTCGGCGTCACGAAGACATCCCGCCGGCGCAGCGCCTCGCGCAGTTGGTCGAGGACGCAGAAGGTGTAGGCCCGGTGATCGACCGCGTCGTTCGCGCCGTACACGTATCGCCGCCAGGCTGTCGTCACGACCGCAGACGGCGCCACGTCCTGGGCCCGCGCCGGCGCTTCACGACGCTTGAGATACTCGAGCGCTGCGACGACAGCCGCGCCGGCCGGAGCGGCCTCAAAGTGCACCTGGTGCAAGAGGGTTGGCAGGAACAGCCGCACGCGTCGGTACCTCGTCTGCAGCTCGGTGTAGAACACGTCATCCGGCGGCCGCACCAGTGTGCTCAGTGTCCCGAGGGCCTCGGCCAGGGTGGCGCGGGGGACACGCGCGAACACGTGGTCGCGCAGCACGTTGTCCGGGAGAGCGGGATCGAGGAGCGCCGCGCAGGCGTGCGCCAACGTGAGGGCAAGCGCATCGAGATCCTTAAGGCTGCGCAACCGTGCTTTCCGATCCGCTTTTTCGGCGGCACCAAAGATGTCGCGTAACAGTCGGTCGAGGACCTCGAGCGCGTTATCCTGTGCGGAGGCTTCGAGCGAGTGGACGAACGCGACCAACGTGGCGGCTCGGCGTAACGCTGGCAACCGTGCGACCGCGGTGACTTTGGCTTTCTCCGCAAAGCGCGCCAGGGCTGCCATTCGCGTCGGCGCGATCGCGGCGGCCGCTGGCACGGTGATGCTGAGGCTACGGACGGCGTTCAGCCGCTCGAGCGCACGCACCAACGCCGGGCCACTCACCATCGCGGCACCCGTCCGCAGCGTCACGAGTGATGAGCTGCGCCCTTCATCTGGCACGCGCAACAGATCTTCGAGGCGGCGCTGCTGTGGCGGACTGATGCCGCTCGCCAGCACGCGCCACACGCGCACGTCGACGCGGTGCCGCAGCTTGGCCACGAAGCGCTCCAGCGTCGTCGCGCCCGGCAACAACACCTTGTGGGCGAGCATCCAGGTCGTCGCCCGATCGAACAGTGCGCTCGGACGTTCGGTGCCCGTCCAGCACTGTGCGTAGAGCCATCGCGTGAGGCCAAACCCGGCCGCGCGATCCGCGAGGTCGCGATACCCATGTTCCGTCCGGATGTGTGCGGCATGAGCGAAGCGCCACTTGCCGTCTCGATAGCCGGTCAAGTCCGTGGTCGTATCGATGCCAAGTTGCCGGCTCATCGTGGCGAGTACCGCCGGTGGCACGGCCGTCGGATCATCGAGGAACGTCCCCACGAAGCGCACCGTGGTGAGCTGCAGAGCGAATCCGAGACGGTTGGCATCGCCGCGCTTCTCGACGATCTGCGTGTGATCGCTGTCATCGAGGTGGAAGTACCTGGCCAGCTCTTGGGTTGACGGGTCGCCCAGGTACTGGCCGTAGTTGTCGCGCTGCGCCGGGCTCAGGAAGCTCACGGGCATCGCGGCTTCCCGACGTGGCGGAGTTGCATAAACGATGGTTTGCGCACGGAGGGGCGATCGGCAGGAAACCCCACGTTTACAGGGTGCAAAACAGTATTGCATTACCAGTCACGTATGCAATACCTTTACGCAATCATGCTCATCGGCTACGCGCGCGTCTCCACTGGCGAGCAAACTACCGCCCCTCAGGTCGCCGCGCTCAAAACCTCCGGCTGTGAGCTCATCTTCCGCGACAACGCCTCCGGCGGCCGCTGGGATCGGCCCGAGCTGCACAAGCTGCTCAGTCAGCTCCGGAAAGGCGATGTGTTGGTCGTCTGGACACTCGATCGCCTGTCACGCTCCCTGCGCGATGTACTAACCATCATGGAGCGGGTGCAGGAGCGCCACGCAGGCTTTCGCAGCCTCAAGGAAGCGGTGGACACCACCACGCCCGCGGGTCGGATGATGATGCAGATGGTCGGCGCGTTCGCCGAGTTCGAGCGCGCGATGCTCAAGGAACGGACCAAGGCGGGCCTCGACGCCGCGCGCAAGGAAGGCCGGATCGGCGGCCGGCCGCCGAAGCTCAAGCCCCACCAGCAACAGGAAATTGTGACGCTCGTCAAGCAGGGGAAGAAGACCGCCGCCGACGCGGCGCGCCTGTTCGGCGTCCACCCGGCAACGGTGTCGCGGCTACTCCGGCGGACCTAGATCGAGTCTTCTACCGTACTTTCGGTTCCATTGCTCCCCAAGCCCCAAGTGCGCCAAGCACTCGCCGAGGAACGGCCAGAGCGTCTCTGTGCTGCGACAGCGAGCGGTGCGAACGAGGGCCTTGAGCTTCGCGAAGCAGAGCTCGATGGGATTGAGGTCCGGGCTATAGGGTGGCAAGTACCAGAGGGTGGCCCCGGCGGCCTGGAGGGCCTGCTGGATGCCGGCGACTTTGTGGGCCCCGAGGTTGTCGGCAATGACGATGTCGCCTGGCTGCAGGGTCGGCACCAGGATCTGTTCGATGTAGGCGCGGAAGCTCTCGCCATCGATCGCGCCGTCGAAGACCCCCGGTGCGGTCAGCCCCGTGACCCGCAACGCGGCGAGAAACGTGCTGGTCTGCCAGCGCCCGCCGGGGGCGTGGTCGTGGACGCGCGCGCCACGCGGTGCCCGGCCGTACCGCCGAAGCAGATTGTTAGTGATGCCGGTTTCGTCCAGAAACACGAGGTGGGCGACGTCCCAGGTCGGCGCCGCCGCGTGCCACGCGACCCGCGCGGCCGCGACGTCAGGCCGATCGTGTTCGGACGGGCGGACCGTTTTTTTTAACGGTCAGGCCAAGGGCCCGTACGGCGCGCCAGACCGTCGGCACACTCGCGGGCGTGGCGAGGGCGTCCTTCAGCTCAGCCAGCGTACGATCCGGGTGCGCCGCAATCAGCGCGGCCAAGGTGTGCAGGTGCGGCTCGAGCATGCAGCGCCGTCCATGTCGCTGGACGCGAGGCGCCACCTCGCCCGTTTCGCGCCGCCGCTGTTTCAGTAGCCGCACCCACGACCCGCTCACGCGGTACTTCGCCGCCACATCGGCCGCCTTCATCCCGGCATCGCTGTCGAGTAGCACCCGCTCTCGCAGATCCATCGAATAGGCACGCATCGGTCCTCCTGCATCGGTGCGCACAGAAGTACCACACCCGCCCCAGGTAGTACAAGGCCTATTTGAAAAGCGCTCTAGCTCGTCCCGGAAGCAGCCGCTGCGGGTTTGGGGGCGGCCAGCCGCGCCGATCATCCCAGGCTAACAGCGGGTGGCCACGAAGCACCAAAATGACGTACATTATATTTATATAAGAAGGGATTCGGTCATGACTCTCACAAACACGGCCAGGCGCGAGCGGGTCAATCTACGGATCAGCGACGCGGCCAAGCGGCGGATCGAACAAGCGGCTTCCGTTGAGGGGAAGACCGTCAGCGGCTTCATTCTCTCCAGTGCCCTGGAACACGCGGAGAAGGCCATCGAACGGCACGAAACCATGGCTCTCGGCCGGGAGGACGCCATGCGTTTCTTCGAGGCCGTGGCCAACCCGCCGGCGCCGAACGACAGGCTCCGTGCGGCTATGGACGAGCATCAGTGGCGCGTTGATTCGCGATGACTGGTCCGGGCGCGCTCGTCATCGAGCCGCTCATCAAGCGACACAACCGGACGGCTTTTTCTTGCGGGATTCCGGCGTTGGACCACTATCTGGCGCGCCGGGCCGGGCAGGACGTTCGACGGCGCATCGCCCGGGTATTCGTCTGCACCGCCGGGGGCGCCGATGCCGTGCTCGGCTTCTACACGCTGAGCGCCCTGTCGATAGACGTGACATCTCTACCAGAGCGGCTGTCCCGAAAGCTACCGCGCCACCCGGTGCCCTGCGCCCTGATCGGCCGGTTGGCCGTTGATCGATCGGCCCAAGGGCACGGGTTGGGCCGCCTGCTTCTCGCCGACGCTATTAAACGCGTCGTGGGCGCCGGCGACAGCGTTGCCATTCACGCCCTGATCGTGGACGCCAAGAACGACGAAGCGAAACCGTTCTACGAAGGGTTCGGGTTCACGCCTCTTCGAGACGACCCGATGCGGTTGTTTCTCCCGCTTGGCTCGGTTGCTCTTCGAGGGTCAAATGAATAAGCGCAACCACAAATCGTCGATGCGCTCCGCTGAGCGTCGCGTAAGGTGCGTGAGCCGTCGCGGGATGACATGTTGGCGCACGCGTGGCTCACACGGTGCGCGTCGGCCTTCCGGGTGAACCGGGGTAGCGGCGCTCCGGCTGGCGCCGTGCGTTCCATACGACAACAGACGCAATGCCCAACACCACCACGGCCTTGACGGCCGCGGGCGAAACCTATTTCGCCGATCTTGGACGGGTGCGGGCCTCGGGCGGCGCAACCGGGGAGCGGTCGAGTTACGGGCCGCTCGCGAACTTGCTCAATGCCGTGGGCGCGACGCTCGCGCCGAACGTGTTCTGCGTCGGCGAGTTGGCCGATCAAGGCGCCGGCCATCCAGACTTCGGGCTCTACGCGGCGAAGCATGGTCGTCCACGAGATCGGCGTGCGCACCCGGATCCGGTATGCGGTCAACCGGATCGACGAGGAGTATTTCGACGGGGAAGACCTGTAAGACGCTTGTCGTGTCGATTCTCGTGCCGCAGGAGCGACTCTGGGTCGACGACCTTCCCGCCTCGGCGAACCTCGGGTAACAACGCTGCGCGCCGGGTGATCGTTTCACCGTCCTTCACCTCGAGCCGCTGAAGCGAGCGCTTGAGATCGAAGGCCACCCGCTCGGCCTTGATCGCCGTCTTGAGCGCCGGTGTTTTCGGCGGCAATCCCAAACGCAACTTGAGGGCCACCTCGGACAGGCCCGCGTGCGCCTGGCCCACCGTGCTGAGCAGGTGTTCTCGTTCGTCTTCGGTCATATTCTCTGGATTGTAGGCGAGCATTGCTTGAGGACGCGAGGCGAAGGTGTCGGGTTGGCGTATGCCCTAACTTTACGTCAGGGATGGAGCACTAATACGTCAGAATAGAGTTCAGATTTGAATTAATGGACACATCGCATCCAGGGTTATACAGTTCATCCTGACAGACTGGAGGCAGAAGCACGTCATGCACGGTCACCGCATCGGCTATGTCCGGGTGAGTAGTTTTGACCAGAACCCGGAACGTCAACTTGAGCATGTTCAGGTCGATCGGCTCTTTACCGACACGGCGTCCGGGAAGGACACGAAGCGGCCGGAACTGGACCGGGCGCTTGCCTTTGTGCGCGAGGGCGACACCGTGGTGGTGCATAGCATGGACCGGCTGGCGCGCAACCTCGACGACCTGCGGCGCATCGTGCAGCAGCTGACTAGCTGCGGGGTGCGCATCGAGTTCGTCAAGGAACAGTTGACCTTCACCGGCGAGGACTCGCCACTGGCGAACCTGCTGCTGTCGGTTATGGGGGCCTTTGCCGAATTCGAACGGGCTCTGATCCGCGAACGGCAGCGCGAAGGCATCGCTCTGGCCAAGCAGCGTGGGGCCTATCGGGGCCGCAAGAAAGCGCTCTCGCCCGAGCAAGCGGCTGAGCTCCGCCACCGGGTGAAAGCTGGCGCACGGAAGGCCCCCCTGGCCCGTGAGTTGGGCATCAGTCGGGAAACCCTCTATCAATATCTCCGCACGGACGACTAGTGCGTTTCACGATGCCGTGGTGACTGTGTAACCTCACGGGCGATTCATCGAGACGCGCTGGTTGTTACGCGGCGAATCCCTCCAATCCTTACCGCGCCGATGAAGACCCACACGACTTTCGACTTGGCGGGTGCCTCCCTGCCACACGGTCATGACAAGCGCTTTCGTGTCCGTGCCAACCTGGGTTTTGCCTGCGCGATGGTGAGCGATTGTTCGTCGGCGCCGCCGTTCTGGACGGCTCGTACCCGGCGCCTCGTCTCTTCGGATGGCGCTTTACACGAGGCTCGCAAGCCGGGACAATGGCCCGAAAAGGATCCGACATGACGACCGCCGGGCCAGAGAGAACCGAAGAGCTCAATCCGTTCGCGATCGCGCAGCGTCAGTGCGACAACGCGGCCCGATACCTGCCCGCGCTTGAGCCCGGACTCTTCGAGTTCCTGAAACGACCCGACAAACTGACCATCGTGGAGTTCCCGATTGCTACGAGCGCTGGAACGGTCCTGAACTTCGTCGGGTACCGGTGCATCCATAGCCGGAGCCGCGGCCCCGGCAAGGGTGGCATCCGATACCATCCCGCCGTGACGGCCGACGAAGTGCGCGCGCTCGCTTCGTGGATGACCTGGAAGTGCGCGATCGTGGGCGTCCCATTCGGGGGGGCCAAGGGCGGTGTGGTGTGTGACCCCAAGGGGCTCAGCTCCGAAGATCTCGATCGCATCACGCGTCGCTACGTCGCCGAGCTCGGCGACAACATCGGACCCTACACCGACATCCCGGCGCCCGACGTGAACACGAACGCTCGGATCATGGCACTGGTCTACGACACCTACGACATGATGCATAAAGGCGCGAACAATCTCGGCGTCGTCACGGGCAAGCCCGTGCATCTGGGAGGATCCCTCGGCCGGGAAGCCGCGACGGCCCGGGGCGGGCTTTTTACCACTCTCCGTGCGCTCTCCCACGGCATCCTCCCAGGCTCGACAGCCCTGCAGCGGCTCTCGGTCGTCATTCAGGGATTCGGGAACGTCGGCGGGATCGCCGCCACCCTGTTCCACGAGGCCGGCGCGCGGATCGTCGCCGTGAGTGACACGCGGGGTGGGATCCATTGCGCGGATGGCATCGACCCGGCCGTCGCCCACCGGCACAAGCGCGAGACCGGGTCGCTGAAGGGCCTGGCGGGCTGCCAGGACGTGACCAACGAAGAGCTCCTGACGTTACCCTGCGACATCCTAATCCCCGCGGCGCTCGAGAATCAGTTCAGGGGCGACAACGCGCGCGACGTCCAGGCGCGGCTGATCGTGGAGTTGGCCAACGGCCCGACCACCCCCGAGGCCGATGCGGTCTTCCACGCACGGAAGATTTCGGTGCTGCCAGACATTCTCGCCAACGCCGGCGGCGTGACCATCAGCTATTACGAGTGGGTGCAGAACAACGAGAACGAGCAGTGGGACGAAGACGAAGTGAACGGCAAGCTCGAACGGATCATGACGAAGGCGGCCGACGACGTCATCGGAAAGCAAACCAAAATCAACGGCTCCTTGGTGGACTTGGAGACTGAGCGGCAGCGCCTGGGTCGGGGCGGCGATCCGCTGGCCCCTGTCGATCTACGTACGGCCGCGTTCGTCCTGGCTATTGAGAAGGTAGCGCGGGTGGCGATCGATCGAGGGATCTGGCCGTAGACGAGAGTCCGCGTCTCGGGCGGCCTGATCCACCGCCGCGGCGGCGCAAGACCCGCGCGGTCACCACTCACTTGAACGTGCGCACTGTCGAACGCATGAGAGGGGCCCGTGCGTGTAGTACCCTTGACCACTTAGGCGTGAGTCTCTGTTCGGTTTCGCGGTGCCCCGAGAGACAAAACTCGACGAGCCCGGCGACAGCACGGAACTTCGCCACAAGGCGCCGCTCAGCCTTTGAGACGGCGTCAACTGTGCGGCGACCGGCGCCGGCGACTACTGGAAGGCATCGAACGACTTATGCTGAAGAGCAACAGCGCCCGCTGGGCGATCATTTTTTGCTTTGCGCTGATGGCCGCCGGATGTGGTGATGACTCCGGTCCGACGGCGCCAACGGTGGTGGCGCCGCCGACTGTCGTGGCTCCGGAGCCCCAACCGGTAACGCTCACCGGAATCTGGTCGGGACGCGTCGTAGGCGTCTTCGTCATCGGCGACGCCCGTGCGGAGCTCACCCAGGACGGAACCACCGTAGCCGGCGACTGGTCGATGCCGATGCCCCTTGCACTCATCGCTGCCGGCGCGCCGGCAGACCTCGACCTCGCCGGGCCGGTTTCGGGAACGGTCACGGACACGACGGCGGCGCTCTCGTTCGGGTTGCTGGACGCACTGGCCCTCCTGGTCGGCAGCGTCGAGTGCGCGGTCGACGTGTCGGTCACGTCGTTCGACGAGACGACGATGGAAGCCACCTGGAAGACCAACGAGGCGTGCGAGATGCCGTTCGTCGATCAAGGGACGTTGAGCTTCATGCGCCAGTAGGTGCTGCGACGTGGCGCGGCAGCCGGGCGCCAGCGGAAATCTGAGGGAACGCGCGTCACACAGTCGGACGGCAGCGGGGACCATCCGTGGCAAGCAAAACGGAAATCCCAGTGTAATGATTCGTCACACCAGCGCACGGTGTCTCCTGCTGATCCTCCTGTGGCCGGCGACCGGGTCGGCGCAGACAGGAAGCATCCGCGGCAGCGTTGTCGACCAGACCGCCTTGGTGCTGCCTGGCGCCACCGTGACATTGCGTGGCAACGGGGTCCCGCGCACCGCCTCCTCGGACGAGCAGGGCACCTTCGAGCTGGCCGGGGTCGCCCCCGGCACCTATACGCTGCACGTGTCGCTCGCCGGGTTCTCCGACGCGACGGTCGAGAACGTGACGGTCTCCGGAGCGCCGCTCGCGCTGCCGCCAGTGGTGCTGCAGCTCGCGAGCTTCGGTGACACGGTGGTCGTGACCGCCTCGCGCAACGAGGACCGGCTGATCGATGCGCCGGTGTCGACATCGGTCATCTCGACCGCCACGCTTGCAACCACGTCGGCCCAGAACTACGGCGACCTCCTGCGTGCGACGCCGGGCGTCAATGTGATTCAGCTCTCGGCGCGCGATGTGCAGGTCACCAGCCGCAGCCCCGGCAACACGCTGACGAACTCGCAGCTCGTTCTGGTGGACGGTCGCAGCGCCTACCTCGACTTCTTCGGCCTCGTCCTATGGGACCTGCTCCCGACCAACTTCGACGACGTAGAGCAGATCGAGGTGGTGCGGGGGCCGGCGTCCGCGGTGTGGGGCGCGAACGCCATGACCGGCGCCGTCAACATCATTACCAAGCCTCCACGGGAATCGGTTGGCACGACGGTCACGCTCAGCGGCGGGTACGTTGACCGGAATGACGGATCGGGCACCGGACGCGGGGCGGGCTCGCTGTTCGGCGCGAATGCGACCGTGACGCGGGCGCCGAGCGACCGGGTATCGTACCGCGTCAGTGCCGGCTACTTCACATCCGCCGCGTTCGCCCGGCCGACCGGCCGGATCCCGGTGATCGACGACCCGCGGCAGCCCGGACAGACCGTGGGCGGAGCGTTCTACCCACTGGACTCGGCCGTCGCCGCCGTCGGGACCGGATTCGCGAACCGGGGCACCAGCCAGCCGAAGTTCGACGTACGGGTCGACCAGGAGCTGTCCCAGGGCACCCTGACCTACGCGGGCGGCGTGGCCGGTACGGACGGGCTTATCCACAGCGGTATCGGCCCGTTCGACATACAGTCGGGCACCTATCTGGGCTACGGCAAGCTGACCTACACGCGGGGCGCCCTGCGCATGCAGTTCTTCACGAATGTCCTGAACGGGCAGGCGCCCAACCTGCTGCTGCCGGACCTTGCCACCGGGAGGCCGCTGCAGCTCGACTTCAGGACGCAGACCTATGACGGCGAGATCGGCCACTCGGTGTTCCTCGGCACCCGGCACCGGCTGACCTACGGCGGCAACGTGCGGCAGAACAACTTCGACATCACGCTCGCCCCGCTGGGCGAGAACCGCCTCGAGGTGGGCGCGTACCTGCAGGACGAGATCTTCTGGGAGCGGTTTCGGCTCGTGCTGGGCGGGCGCGTGGACAAGTTCGGCCACCTCTCCAATCCAAAGTTTTCACCGCGCATCGCGTTCCTCGTCAAGCCGGCCGAGAATCACTCCGTCACGCTGTCGTACAACCGGGCCTTCCGCGCGCCGTCGGTCATCAACAACGCCTTGCAGACACATATCGTCAGCCCGGTGGACCTGAGCGCCCTCGCGCCGCTGCTGCCGCCGGGGCTGCAGCCGGCGGTCGCCCAGCCGTTTCCGCTCGTCGTCGCCGGGGTCGGCAGCGACATCCCGATCGGCGGGATGCCCCAGGACACGCTGACGGAAGAATCGCTGACGGCGTACGAAGTGAGCTATGCCGGCGTGCTCTCGCGCGGGACGACGCTCGGCGGCTCGTTCTTCGTCAACCGGCGGGACGACGCGATCAACTTCACCGCCCTGCCGCCGAGCCTCGACCCGTACACCGCGGCAAATCCGCCGCCCGGCTGGCGGCTCCCGCCGGTCGTGCTGGCCCTCATGGCGCAGCGCGGGAGCTTTCTGCCGCGCACCGCGTTCACCTACCTGAATCTGGGGCCGATCCGCCAGACCGGCGTGGAGCTGTGGCTCGAGCAGCGGGTCTCACGGGCGGTGGCCGCGTCCGTCAACTACTCGTGGCAGTCCGAACCGGAGATTCTGGACGATCCGAACCCGCATCTGCCGTCTGAACTCAACCTGCCCCCGACGCACCGATTCAACGCCGGGGTGACCTGGAACGGGTCGAGGCTCCTGGGTTCCGCGTCGGTGAACGCCGCCACCGACGCGTTCTGGAGCGACGTCCTCACGTCGGCGTATCACGGCGACACCGACGGGTACGCGACGGTGAATGGTAGCGTCGGGGTGAAGTGGCAGGACGGTGCCGTCACGACCACGGTGAAGGTGACCAACCTGTTCAACCAGACCATCCAACAGCACATCTTCGGCGACTTGCTCCGGCGGACCGTGGTGGGCGAGGTGAAGTTCAAGCTCTGACGCGGTAGACGAGCCGGACGAGACCTTCACGGTGACGCTGCGCGCGCCGAGCCACGCCACGGTGGTAGCCTCAGCGCCGGCTCTGGCAGCCCAACGTGGACGACATTCGCCAGAACCTGGCGGCCACGACGAGTCGTTTCCATGGTCTGACGTGGAACGCGAATCCCCCGGTGGCTACCCGCCTCGGCATGGCGACCGAAGCCTGAATCCGATCGGCCGTCGGGAATCCCGTGCGGCACACAACCGGCTGCCGCGTGGCCGGCAGGAGGAGCCAGGGGCGAATGCTGGGGCTGACACCGGACCCGCTCAGCGCCGGCGTCGGCATGCACGTGGCCGTCGCGGGTCCGTACGGCCACGAACGGGTCACCGCGTGGCAGGACGATGCAGACGCGCAACGGAAGAATACCGCCGGGGGTTCCGTTTCGTCTGGCCGAGCACGCGCGCCGGACGGCGCCCTCGCCCGCCTGTCGCAAACGACCGTTTGCGATACATGCGGCCAGGCTACTCGTTCCCCGTGGCCGCCCGGTAGGTCGAGGGCCATGTCACCAAGGGGTATCGAGGTCAAAGTGTGTACGGCCCGTTGACGCGCTTGAACTCGTGCCGGCTTTTGGGGTTGGTGCGCGGCAACGAGCAGAGCGCAAGCAGCCGCGCCATGAAGCCCAGATCTGGGTCCGCTTCGCGCGCGGCGACGAGTGGCGTCACCTGGTCGAGCTGCGTGAAGTGTCGCGTCTGGCGTCGTCGCGTCGGCTTGACGGTTTTGGTCGGCAGCACGGTAAGATTGCGGTCAGCTGGAGACGGCATTCTCGGGGCCTTCTTTCTGCTTCGGGCGCGACGGCTGAACCCCATCGCGCCCAAACTTTTGTACGGGTGCAGCCCCTTCCAACGAGCATACCGCGCGCCGTAAAAGCTAACCTCCGCTCAGCCGGTCTGGTCAAGGCGCTGCGCGCCTCCTTCGCTGCGCTGCGGCCCTTCGGTGACACCGGCCGACCGCTCCGGCTCAGAGGCAATTACGGCCGTCAGGTCCCCTTCCGGCCTCGTTCAGAACGCGCCGGAACGGTCCTCATCAGATACTGCTCGACCTCGTCGAGCGTTAAGGCGTGATCGTCGCGTACGCCTGGCTTGCTCACGAGCTCTCGCGTCTCCCAGGTCTTGAGCGCATACAAGCCGTAGGACGCCGCCCGCGGGTCGTGCCGGCGCGATCGCTCCACCCGCAAGCCTTGCCTGTCCGCCATCCGCCTCAACCTGTTCTCGCGCCCCTTCTCGCTCATGTGGCGTACCGCCTCGTGCCGGGAGTGACACCCGAAAGTATACCGCTATACGTGCTGTAAGGCGTTTCCAAGTTGATACGGGGGTCAGTGCTGGGGGCAGTGCCGGGGTCAGTGCCGGTGTGACACGGACAGAGGGGGGGGTGTCACAAAAACAAGTGGGGGGGGTGTCACACACCCACTTTCCATTTATCCCCGTCGTTCTTGGTGTTTGTCGTCCTAGACCGGCACGACCGATCCGCGCCAGCGGAACGGGAGATGACGGGAGCGACCCCCCCTTTTTGACCGCTGGCGCGGTCAGTCGATGGGGGGGTGTCCCACCGGGTGTCACGCCCAGTGTCACACCCCCTACGGGGTCGCTCCCGTCAGGATGTATCCTTGCAGGAAGGCCGGACCACGCGCCCGAGGCGGGCGCGAGACGCACCGCCGCGCGGCCCGATGGGTGACCGACGACACCGCGCCTGTCTCGTCATCGGCGGCCTCAGCGCCGCGGGCCGCCTGGACGTGGCCGGCCGGGTGTCCCGAGGCCGATCCCGTGGCCGCGCGCGGCTGGCCGGGCAATGTGTCGTCAGCTCGTCGCGGATCTGGTGCGCCCGGATGGGTGTCCGTCTCGGGCTCCGGTCGAGCCTTCCGGCGTGGCCACTTTCGCCCACGTCCGACGCCCCGGCCCTCGTCATCGGCGAGGTGCATCATCCGGTCCACGCGGTCGAGAGTCAGACCCCCGAATGGTTGACGATCCCCGAGCGTGGACTCTCGACCGGCGTGGCGATTTTCGGCGCGGGTGGCTCCGGGAAAACGTCCGCCTGTCTGCACCCGTTCGCGCGCCAGTTGCTCGGCTGGCACGCGGACAATCCCGCGCGGCGACCGGCCGCGCTCCTCCTGGAAGTAAAGGGCGATGTTTGCCACGACATCCGCCGGATGCTTGGCGAACTGGACCGCGACGAGGACTACATTGGGCTGTCTCTCGATGGCCAGCTGACGTGGAATCCGCTGAGTGCGACGTGGCTCGATTCGAGCTCCCTCGCCTACACCGTGGCGTCCCTGCTCAACCAACTGTTCGGCAAGGGCAAAGAACCCTTCTGGTAACAGGCGTACACGAAGAACCCGTGCCGGGCCGTCTGTGGGCGGGCCAGGTGTGTCACCCGGAGGGCCGGATTCGCCCTGCCCGGGTACACTGCCGCTGTCGGGCGTGTGGCCGCTGGCCTCCGGCGGTGGGGTCCGGCGGCTATGCCAGCCGCTCCGCTCCCGAGCTGTCACAGGCCCGGCAGGACCGGCCTCGGCCGCACGCCCGCACCCCTTCCCCGGTCCTGGTCGCGGGTGTCCTAAAACGAGGCCTAAATACGTAACATAAAGGACGTTATGTTACGAATCAATGGATGAGGCCACCGCGACCATCCCCGGGGGCAACAGCGGCGACGGGGCCGCATCGCCAGCAGCACTCGTCCTGCCCTGGGGCTGGCAGATCGAGGGCCTCCCGGACATCGTCCGGCGAGCCGGGCCGCAGGCCGCGGAGCGGACGGTGGAGTTTTTCACCGCCCAGATCAGGAACCCGCACACGCGCACGGCATACGCCGCGGCCGTGACGCGATTCTTCACCTGGTGCGACGCGCGCGGGCTCGCGCTCACACAGCTTTCCCCGATCACCGTGGCCACCTACATCGAAGAGATGCAAAGCATGTATCGCGCCCCCACGATCAAGCAGCATCTGGCCGCCATCCGCCGCCTCTTCGATTGGTTGGGGGAGCACGCCCGCCTTTGAGACGCGGGCGTTAGCCGATCAGCGCGTGTCGTAAACGGTTGTTTGCGACAGGAGGGCGATAGCCGAGGCGGTGCAGGTGCCTACCAGAAAGGCGAAAACCGTTTCGACCAGGCATTAAAGCGCTTTTCAAATAGGCCTTGTACTACCTGGGGCGGTCGTGGTACTTCTGCGCGCACGGATGCAGGAGGACTGATGCGTGCCTATTCGATGGATCTGCGAGAGCGGGTGCTACTCGACAGCGATGCCGGAATGAAGGCGGCCGATGTGGCGGCGAAGTACCGCGTGAGCGGGTCGTGGGTGCGGCTCTTGAAACAGCGACGGCGCGAAACGGGCGAGGTGGCGCCTCGCGTCCAGCGACATGGACGGCGCTGCATGCTCGAGCCGCACCTGCACACCTTGGCCGATCTGATTGCGGCGCACCCGGATCGCACGCTGGCTGAGCTGAAGGACGCCCTCGCCACGCCCGCGAGTGTGCCGACGGTCTGGCGCGCCGTACGGGCCCTTGGCCTGACCGTTAAAAAAAACGGTCCGCCCGTCCGAACACGATCGGCCTGACGTCGCGGCCGCGCGGGTCGCGTGGCACGGGGCGGCGCCGACCTGGGACGTCGCCCACCTCGTGTTTCTGGACGAAACCGGCATCACCAACAATCTGCTTCGGCGGTACGGCCGGGCACCGCGTGGCGCGCGCGTCCACGACCACGCCCCCTGCGGGCGCCGGCAGACCAGCACGTTTCTCGCCGCGTTGCGGGTCACAGGGCTGACCGCACCGGGGGTCTTCGACGGCGCAATCGATGGCGAGAGCTTCCGCGCTTACATCGAACAGATCCTGGTGCCGACTCTGCAGCCAGGCGACATCGTCATTGCCGACAACCTCGGGGCCCACAAGGTCGCCGGCATCCGGCGGGCTATCCAGGCCGCCGGGGCCACCCTCTGGTACTTGCCACCCTATAGCCCGGACCTCAATCCCATCGAGCTCTGCTTCGCGAAGCTCAAGGCCCTCGTTCGCACCGCTCGCTGTCGCAGCACCGAGACGCTCTGGCCGTTCCTCGGCGAGTGCTTGGCGCACTTCAGCCCTGACGAATGCCGCAACTATTTTCGGCACTGCGGGTACTCGGCCGCCACACGGTCATGAAAAGCGCTTTAAGGGTCTGGGTGTAGGAACGGCATCACACCAACTGTTTTTACTATGTTTTTCACAAAACGGTTACTGAGATAGCAACCGACGTCACGAAAACCACCGGAATCGACTCCGGCCGCCTAGCACGTCCACGGCTGCACCGTCCTCAGCACCGCGCTGGCCCTCTGGTGGACCCCTTGTCCCGCAGCGGGTCAGCCGGTGGGTATCCTCACGCGATATCAGTGCGCACTGCGGGCTTCGTCAACGGCCGTATCGTGAGCATACGGCTCCGGCCGTCGGTTTTGCGCTCTTCCTGCTCGAGCCAGGACAGGAGGGCCGCGTGGAGGGCTCCGGGCCGGTCCAGGTGCAGGTCGGCGGCCACCGCGTCGAGGCGACGGAGCAGGGCCGCGCCGATGGGCAGCGCCACGGTGACGGGGGCTGGATCTCGTGGCATGGCGCAGTCCTCCCGCCGGCGCGATGGTCGCCTGTGACAAGCGGTCCCCGGCTGGAGCTACTCCTCTATCGGCAGTTTGCGAACGGGCGCTCTACCAATCGCGCACGGCCGCCGCTGGGGCCGCACGGGGACATCCCACCAGCCGAGTTCGAAGCGCAGTCCTATGCCCAGGCGCGGTGGCCTGATTCAACGAATCCAGTCTCCGAAGAACGCGGTATGGTTCAGGATGGTTCCGGCAGTGAGTGATCGGGCGACAGCTTGAAACGGAGGATCTCCCAGAATGCCGACATGCTTTGTGATTCAGCCGTTCAACTCCAAGTTCGACAAGAGATACCGGGACGTCTACAAGCCTGCTCTGGAGAAGGCTGGACTCGATCCCTATCGCGTCGATCAGGATCCCAGCACCGAAGGGGTCATGGACTCCATAGAACAGCAGATCCGCGACGCGACGATCTGTCTCGCCGACATCACGACCGACAATCCTAACGTGTGGTATGAACTCGGGTACGCATTTGCAGCGGGCCGTTCCGTAGTCATGGTTTGCTCGAGCGAACGTGAAGGCAAACTCCCCTTCGATGTTCAGCATCAGACCGTCATCAAGTACGAGCCGGAATCGGAGAGCGACTTCGTCAAACTCGGCGAGGAGATCTCGACGCGGGCGAAGGCACTCGTCAAGAAGAATGCTGTAAGAGAGGTCGTCGAAGCGCAACAGGTGGCCCCAACAGGCGGCCTGAGTCAAGCGGAGATTTCCGTACTCGCCATCGCGGCCGCCGAGACGGCCATACCAGGGAAGCCGGCAAGTGCTTGGTCCCTTCGTCATGACGCCGAACGCGCGGGTCTAACCGGTATCGGTTTTGGAGTGGCGCTCCGCAGTCTTCAGCGAAGGCGGTTCGTAGATTTCGTCAGGTACGAGGATGAGGATGGCGAGTACGATGCCGTCGACGTCACCGACGGTGCGTGGACCTGGATTGACAGCAACGATTCGCTATTCTCGCTGTTCCGCGAAAAAAAGGCCGTCCCCGAACTCACCGAAGACGATATCCCATTCTAACGGACTGCCGTTGAGAACGCAGCTTCACCACAATCGGTTTCTACGGCGGACAGCTGGACCATGGCCCGACGGGTCGTGGCAAAAGTCGAGCATCACGCGGTCGAGCTGTTCCCGCGCGTTGGTTTCATCGCGACCAATCTCCAGATCCCGAATCGCGCGGATGCCCTGCGCGGCGCACCGCCCAGGTGAGGCCGGCGCCATAGCTGCCGGTGCCTTCGACGCCGAACGCTTTGCCCCGCCCGTGCGTGTTCTACAACAAGCGCGGCACGGCGGAGCAATGGATCAAAGAAGGCAAACAGGCGACCACTGGACGCGGCTGTCGTGCCATCGGTTCCGGGCGAACGAGGTGCGCCTGCAACTGAGTGTCCTGGCGTACAACCTGGGTAACCTCTCACGCAGACTGATCCTGCCGCCGTGAATCAAGCGCTGGTCCCTCACGAGTCTCCAGCAGCGGCTGGTGAAACACGCCAGGTACTACTGGCTCCTGCGGGCGGAAGGGCAGCTGGCCCAGCGGCTGTTCGGCGACATGTTGCGGCGGATATGGGCGCTGCCGGTGCCGGCAGATTGACGCGGCACGCGCAGTGCAGCCCTCTTGGCGAAGAAGGGACACACGTCGGGAGCGGTGACTGTAGAATGCCTGAACGTAGCGACTTCAGTGGGTCACACGGCCGCCCGAACTGCGCTGACGGCCTCTGAAGCGGGACGATGCTGTGACGGAAACGAGTTTCGTGCGCTGGGCGGCCTTCGGGTGAATAAAGGGGTCATCTGGAGCAGACAAAACGGAAATCTCAGTCTAAAGCCAGCCCCACGACCGAACCGGTTGACTCAGTTCGTGCGCGACTGCAACAAGGGAGACACGTCATGGGAGACAAAGGTGGTCAGAAGGACAAGAACAAGGGCCAGAAGCAGAAGGTCGCCAAGGCCGCAGCGGAGCAGAAGAAGAAACGGGATAAGCAAGTTAATAGCAATCGACACACGTAAGGGATATTCGGATGGACTTTGGTGGAGAGGCCAAGAAAGCGTTCGACGCGTTTGACTTAGATACTCGCCGTCACGCAAGCAAGGTTCTCGAGTTCCTGTCGGCTGGGTTTACCATCACCTGGTTTGGAACAGCAACTAATCAGAAAGTATGGATAGCGCTTCTCAAGCCGCACGACAATGTCGCTGAGTATTTCAACCTCCAAAAGGAATACGTGCTTATCGGCCACACCTTTCCCGCCGATTTCCAGCAGCGAACCCTGCTAGCTCGTCCTCCTGACAAGATCGCTTTCCGAATTGATACCAGAATTCGATTTGTCGCGTCTGGGGCTCCGATGATGCGGGCAGTGTGCGCCGCATGGGCTGCCGAGCATCGAATGTCGATATTTCCACTTGATCTGTCTCAAGATCTCCCGGAGAAGAATCAGTCCGCCGCTTTGTATAAGACTTTGTCGGAGTCACTGTGGCTACGTGATGTGTTTGATGATCCGGAGCCAGTGACCTGGCCCGCTCGGAGTATCTCGACCGGCGAGAGAACGTGTTGGCGTTGGGCAACTCCGGCACGGGCAAGACGCATCTCGCGCTCGCGTTGGGGCTGGCCGCCTGTCAGAAAGGCTATCGGGTGCGCTTCACCACCGCCGCCGCACTGGTGAACGAGCTACTCGAGGCGCGGGATGACAAGCGCCTGCTGCGTTTTCAGAAGCAGCTCGCCAAGCAGGATCTGTTGATCGTCGACGAGCTCGGCTATGTGCCGTTGTCGAAGACCGGCGCCGAGCTGCTCTTCGAGATCTTCTCCCAGCGCTACGAGCAAGCGTCGACGCTCGTGACCTCGAATCTGCCCTTCAACGAATGGACCGAGGTCTTCGGGTCCGAACGGCTGACCGGCGCGCTGCTCGATCGACTGACCCACCACGTCCACATCCTGGAGCTGAACGGCGAGAGCTATCGCCTCGAACACAGCAAGAAAGCCCGCCAGCCCGCGACCACCCCGGCGTCCTGACGTCCCCTCCGCACGGCCGCGTTCCGCCACTCCACCCAACTGCCTAATGGTCTAGTTTTCCTCCGCCACGGTGGTCTAATTTTGCTCCGCCCTTGACAATTCAGCATGTGTCGGAAACGGTCGTTTGCGACACTTCCGAGCGGCATCACGGTCCAGAGCGCTCCGATTCAAGGGGCGAGGACCGTCTCGCCTTGCTCGCGTCGACGGGAGAGACGTCGACGACCGCCTTCGCGCCGGCGCCGGTCGTCTGGCGAGGTCCTGCGCCCTAGGATTTTCTTGGACACTTGATTGCGAGAGAGTACTCGCAGGAGGCGTGTCGAGATGGGGAAACCAGATCAAGAATCGGCGGCGGCGGAGGAAGCCCGAAGGGCGACCGGAGACGCCGCCGGGCGCGGCCGTGGGGGACGGTTGTCAGCCCGGCGCAAGCGCGAGACGGTGCTGCGTCTGCTGCGCGGAGAGGATCTCGAGTCCGTGTCGCGGGAGCTGGGGATCACGGCGGCGCGGGCCGCGCAGTGGCGGGATCAGTTTCTGGCCGCGGGCCAGGCCAGCCTGAAGAGCCGGGCGCCGGACGCCTGGGACGAGGCGAATCGTCGGCTGCAAGCCAAGATCGGTGAACGACTGATGGAGAACGAACTGCTCTACGCGAAGGTGGACCAGTTGGAGGTGGGCGGCCCTTTGGCCCGACGGAGGTCGAGGCGATGAAGGACGCCCACTCGATCTCCACGCGGCGGGCGTATGGCGTGCAGCGGGTCTGCCGCGTGTGGCACCGCGCCCGCTCTAGCGTGTATGCGCGGCGGCAGGCGACAACGTCCCGGGCGCCGTGTCGGCGGCGTGGGCCGGTGGGCGCCGCCCCGGACGACGTGCTGGCCGGCCACATCCGCCGACTGCTCGAAGCCTCGCCCTTTCACGGCGAAGGGTACCGGAAAGCCTGGGCGAAGCTCCGGGTCGCGGGGATCCGCACCTCGCTGGAACGGGTGCGTCGGTTGATGCGGGAGCACGACCTCCAGGCCCCGCACCGCGTGGGCCACGCGCACGGCCCGAAGGCGCACGACGGCACGATCACCACCGCGGCCCCCGATGTGATGTGGGGCACGGACATGACGGCCACAGTGACCGTGGGCGAGGGCGCGGCCTTCGTCTTCGTGGCCGTCGATCACTGCACGACCGAGTGCATCGGCCTGCATGCGGCCAAGCGCGGGACCCGATTTGAGGCCCTGGAGCCGATCCGCCAGGGCGTCCGCGCCCGCTTCGGCACGATTGGCGAGGGCGTCGCCCGCGGGCTGCGTCTTCGGCACGACCACGGGTCGAACTATCTGGCTGACGACTTTCAACAGGAGGTGGCGTTCTTCGGCATCGAGAGCTCGCCGAGTTTCGTGCGGGAGCCCGAAGGCAACGGCGTCGCGGAACGCTTCATCCGCACGCTGAAGGAGAATTTGTTGTGGGTGCGGAGTTTCGACACCATCGAGGAGCTCCGCCTGGCCTTACTCGAGTTTAAGCGGACGTACAACGAGCAGTGGATGCTAGAGAAGTACCACTATCAAAGCCCCGCTCAGGTGCGACGTGACTTCGTCGGGCTGGACGCGGCAGCATAGATGCGAATACCGTCAAACCACTGTCCAAGAACCCTGGGGCGCTACAGAGTAGAATTGCTCGGAGAGGGGACGCCCGCATGAAAAACCATGACACTGGACGCCTGTAACCCTGGCCAGCTCGCCATCGCTGTCGTGCTGTTGTCGTTGTCGGTCGCAGTCACGGCGGCAGCCCAGACGACTGGATTAATCGACGGCGCGGTCGTCGACGCGAACGGCACCCCGCTGCCCGGCGTCGTGGTGACGGTGACGGGCCCAGGCGTGCGCCAGGAGCATGTCACTGGCACGGACGGCGCCTACACGGCCGCCGGGCTGGCGGCGGGCGACTATGTCGTTACCGCGGCGCTGCCAGGTTTCGAGACGGTGGAAACCCCGGTCTCCGTCCAGGCGAGCGCCACCGCATCGGTCCCGATCACGCTGCAGATCGCGCGGCTGCTCGAAACGGTCAGTGTCGTTGCGGAGGAGCCCAGGATCTTCGCGCGCAACATCGTCGCGGACCCGATGCGGCTGCAGCAGTCGAACATCACCAGCGTGACATCGGTGGCGGACAACCTGCCCGGGGTCTCCATCCAGGAGGGGGACGCGTACGGCTTCGACGACTGGTCAAGCAACGTCGCCGTGCGCGGCTTCCAGGTCACCATCAGCGAGGCGCAGATCGGCACGACCATCGACGGGTTTCCGAACGGGACGTCCGACTACTTCAGCGGCGCCAAGGCGAACCGGTTCATCGATCCGATGAATCTCGGGGGCGTCGAGGTCTCGCAGGGAACGGCCGACATCGCCTCCCGCTCGGTCGAAGCGCTGGGCGGCACCTTCAACTACCTGACGGACGATCCGGCGGCCGAGCGGACCTACACCGCGTCGACCACCATCGGCGAGAACGACGGCAAGCGGTTCTCCATGCGGGTCGACACCGGGCCGCTGTTCGGCGGCGAGACCCGCGCGTGGATCTCGGCGGTCCGTCAGGAGGCGACCGACTGGGTGCAGGGGTCGGCGCGGAACGAGCGGGAGCACGTCGCCGCCAAGCTGGTCTCGTCGCACGGGCGGCTCGATCTCACCAGCTACCTCTCGTATGACAGCATTCACGAGGACACCTACCAGCGGCTCTACAGCGAGGGCGACTTCCTGGCCAACCCGCGGTGGGACCGCCTGGTCGGCGACTGGCCCGGCGTCCCGTACCTGAACCAGTTTTACCGGCCCGGCTGGCAGACCCGGCGAACCAACACGTTCGCCTACCTGAAGGCGGACTGGGCGTTCAGCGACGTCACCTCGCTGAGCGCCGGATTCTATGTCCATCGCAACCGGGGCCGCGGCGACTGGCTGCCCCCCTACATCGTCGACATCACCGACGACGGCGGCGGGCCGGAATCTGAGCTGATGGGCCGGACCCCGGTACAGGGCGGCGCACAGCTCGGGCTGATCCGCTTCGTGAACCCGGAGGGCGTCGCCGTCGGACCCGCGGCCGGGTGCACGTCGTCCTACCGCTTCAACTACTACGGATCGGGCGGCCCGGCGGTCGACCCGGCGTGCCACCCGGACGCCACGGCGGTGCAGTCGTACCGCCACAGCCACTACGGGAAGGACCGCGTCGGCGTGACGCTCGATGAGGAGTGGTTCACCCCCGTCGGCGCCGCCGGCAGCACGCTGCGCGCCGGCCTCTGGTACGAGGACTCGCGGCGCGACCTGGGCCGGGACTGGCACCAGATGCTCGATCCGACACTCAGCTTCAAGTGGAACGAGCAGGCCTACTGGCACCAGTACGAATGGGACTTCCCGCAGCACGTCTTCAAGTGGTACGTGGAGGAGACGCTCTACGCCGGGCCGGTCGCGCTGAGCGGCGGCGTCAAGCAGTTCCTGGTCGGCGTGTCGCGCGACGACCTGTTTGGCGTGGACCCGGACTTGGTGGTCGATTCCAATTCGACTCTGCTCCTCTCCGGCGGCATCACCTACGAGACGCCGGTCGAGGGCCTCGATCTCTTTGCCGGCTATGCCGAGAATTTCAAGGCGATCAGCGCCACGCTCCTCGAGGTGCCGGGGCGAAGCCTCGACCTCCTTGAGCCGGAGACCGCCTCCAACGTCGATGTCGGGCTGCAGTACGCCGGGGATCGGGTCGCGCTGGGCGCCACCTGGTACGTCATCGACTTTCAGAACCGGATCTTCTACCTTGGTCCGCAGACGCCGGCCGGTCCCAATTACCTCATCCCGGGCGGCGGCGCCTACTTCAATGCGGGCGGCATCGACACGACCGGCATCGAGCTCTCCGCGACGGTGCCGCTGCCGCGCCAGACGGCGTTCTACACCGCCTACACATTCAACAACTCGGCGTACATCGGCAGCGGCGATCCGCTCGTCGACACCAACCAGGGCATCGTGGCGGGGACGGATGTGACCGGCGTGCCCGCCCGGCTGTGGGTCGTCTCACTTGATCGGAGCGGTCCGCTCGGCATGGGGCTGAGCGCCAAATACACGTCGTCGCGGCGCGTCAGCCTGAGGTCGGATTGGTACGCGGACGCCTACTGGTTGGTGGACGCCTACGTCAGCTTCTCCGGCGAGGCGTTGAGCGATCGGCTGCGGTCGACGGAATTCTCGATCGTGGCGAACAACCTACTCGACAAGGGGTATCTCTCCGCCATCACCGAGAACGCGGCGTGGCTCGGGGCGCCGCGGACGGTCTCGATGACCGCGACCGTCTCGTTCTGATGGCCGCGCCAGTGCCGAAGCCTTTGCCGACAGCCTCCACCAGCCACAGGCGCGAGACGCGGGCGTAGCCGGCCAGCAGGTGTCGTAAACGGCCGTTTGCGACATGCGGGCAAGGGCGCCGTCCGACCAGCGCCGCTGTGTGTCGTATCCCATGTCTGATTCTATGTCTTGCAGACGTCGAGCGCGTGTGCCAGTGCCGTGTGCCGAACGCGCCCTGCGGAGTGCACGAACAGGTGCCTCGCCCTGTTCAGTAGTGCACGCCCACCGCCACCCGCCAGGGCCTCATCTCTCGCACCCCGCATACTCCAGATTGCACAGAGCGGATTAACTAGATCGGCCCGCCGTGCTCGCGCGCAGCCCCTTCCAGGTGCTGTAGCACAGGGCGACCAGCACCAGCGTAAAGGGAAGGCCGGCGGCGAGGGTGGCCGCCTGCGCGGCCACGAGGCCGCCGCCGAGCAGCAGCGCAATGGCGACGAGCCCCTCGAAGATGCACCAGAACACGCGCTGGGGCACCGGCGTGTCCAGCTTGCCGCCTGCGGTGATGGTGTCGATGACCAGCGATCCGGAGTCGGAGGAGGTGACGAAGAACACCACGATGAGCACGAGGCCCAAGACCGATATGACGGGCGCAAGCGGCAGCGTGTCCAGTAGCGCGAACAGGGCGATCTCCGGCTGTTGCGCCTGCACCGCCGCGATCACGTCGGGATAGCCACCATCGACGTACTGCGACACCGCGGTCCCGCCGAAGGCGTTCATCCAGAGCGCGGCAACCAGCGTCGGCATGATCAGCATGCAGGCGATCAGTTCGCGCACCGTCCGGCCGCGGGAGACCCGGGCGATAAACAGGCCCACGAAGGGGGACCACGAGATCCACCAGGCCCAGAAAAAGGTCGTCCAGCCGTGCATGAAGTGGAGGTCCTCGCGGCTCACCCAGCTACTGAGCGGTCCGATCGCCGCGAGATACTGGCCGAGGCTGGTCACGGTGCCGGTGACGATGTCGCGCGTCGGCCCGACCGTCAGCATGAACGCCAGCAGCAGCAGGGCGAGCAGCACGTTGACCTCGCTCAGCCGCTTGATCCCCTTCTCCATCCCGCTGACGACCGACGCCAGCGCCATGCCAGTGATGCCGATGATCAACAGCACATGGGTGGTGTCGGTCGTCGGCGTGCCCCACAGGTGGGCGAGCCCCGCGGCCACCTGTTCGGCACCCAGGCCGAGCGACGTGGCTAGTCCGAAGAGCGTGGCGAAAACGGCGAGGATGTCGACGCCGTGGCCGAACCACCCCCACACCGCCTTCCCCAGGAGCGGATAGAGCGCCGACCGGAGCGTCAGCGGCAGGCCGAGGTTGTACGACGCGAAGGCGATCGACAGCGCCACCACCGCGTAGATGGCCCACCCATGGATGCCCCAGTGGTAGATGGCGCCGGCCATGCCAAGGCGCGCCGCCGCTGTGTCGGCCGCCGCGAGCCCGAGCGGCGGTTGCAGGAAATGCTCTACCGGCTCTGACACCCCGAAAAACATCAGGCCGATGCCGATCCCGGCGGCGAACAACATGGCGAACCACGCCGATCGGGAATAGTCCGGCCGGGCATCCGCGCCGCCCAGGCGCACGCGGCCGAGCGGTGTCGCCACCAGCAGCAGACAGAAGAGGACGAAGAGGTTGCTCACGCCCATGAACACCCAGTCGAAGGTCGACAGAAGCCACGCGCGCAGTGCTTCAAACGCGACCGCCGCCTCAGCCTGGAATGCCAGCACCCCGGCGACGAACGCGATGACGGTGAGGCTGGAGACGACGAAGACCGGATGGTGGATGTCGAGGCCGAGAACCTTGACGTTGTCTTGACCCAGCGTGTAGTCGATCGGCGCGATCTCAGCCATAGGGTTTCGTCAGCGGGGTGGCCGCCGCACCCGGAACGCGGCGACATCCCGCACCACACCATCGACCCGCGCTACGGACGGGTAGCCAGGTATTCCGAGACTTTCACCTCGATCATGATTTCGCTTGCTGAGACAAGAGCAAGAAGCGTAGCCTAACTGGCCCAACCCGAGACCCCATGTTGTCCGAACGCGTCGACGCGGCGCTTGCGTTGTTACGAGCCGAGTATCTTGAGACCCCCACCCTACTCCTGACCGTTGGGGAGGCGGCGGAGTTGCTGGACCTCACCCGCACCGCGGCAGTGGCGGTTCTGCAAGCGTTGGAGAACTCGGGTTTTCTGGCGCTCACACCCGATGGCCGCTTTGGCCGGTCGCCTGACCGGCGGCGAGCAGCTCCTGTGGCATCGTCGACAGCGACAGGGGCCTGAGCGCCTGCATCCAACTCTGTCAGGAAATACTCTATAACCCTGGACTGGATGTGGCTATTAATCCAAACTTGGACTCTATTCTGACGCATCAGTGCCCAAGCCCTGACGTAAGGCTAGGGCATACGCCAACCCGACACCTTCGCCTCGCGTCCTCAAGCAATGCTCGCCTACAATCCAGAGAATATGACCGAAGACGAACGAGAACACCTGCTCAGCACGGTGGGCCAGGCGCACGCGGGCCTGTCCGAGGTGGCCCTCAAGTTGCGTTTGGGATTGCCGCCGAAAACACCGGCGCTCAAGACGGCGATCAAGGCCGAGCGGGTGGCCTTCGATCTCAAGCGCTCGCTTCAGCGGCTCGAGGTGAAGGACGGTGAAACGATCACCCGGCGCGCAGCGTTGTTACCCGAGGTTCGCCGAGGCGGGAAGGTCGTCGACCCAGAGTCGCTCCTGCGGCACGAGAATCGACACGACAAGCGTCTTACAGGTCTTCCCCGTCGAAATACTCCTCGTCGATCCGGTTGACCGCATACCGGATCCGGGTGCGCACGCCGATCTCGTGGACGACCATGCTTCGCCGCGTAGAGCCCGAAGTCTGGATGGCCGGCGCCTTGATCGGCCAACTCGCCGACGCAGAACACGTTCGGCGCGAGCGTCGCGCCCACGGCATTGAGCAAGTTCGCGAGCGGCCCGTAACTCGACCGCTCCCCGGTTGCGCCGCCCGAGGCCCGCACCCGTCCAAGATCGGCGAAATAGGTTTCGCCCGCGGCCGTCAAGGCCGTGGTGGTGTTGGGCATTGCGTCTGTTGTCGTATGGAACGCACGGCGCCAGCCGGAGCGCCGCTACCCCGGTTCACCCGGAAGGCCGACGCGCACCGTGTGAGCCACGCGTGCGCCAACATGTCATCCCGCGACGGCTCACGCACCTTACGCGACGCTCAGCGGAGCGCATCGACGATTTGTGGTTGCGCTTATTCATTTGACCCTCGAAGAGCAACCGAGCCAAGCGGGAGAAACAACCGCATCGGGTCGTCTCGAAGAGGCGTGAACCCGAACCCTTCGTAGAACGGTTTCGCTTCGTCGTTCTTGGCGTCCACGATCAGGGCGTGAATGGCAACGCTGTCGCCGGCGCCCACGACGCGTTTAATAGCGTCGGCGAGAAGCAGGCGGCCCAACCCGTGCCCTTGGGCCGATCGATCAACGGCCAACCGGCCGATCAGGGCGCAGGGCACCGGGTGGCGCGGTAGCTTTCGGGACAGCCGCTCTGGTAGAGATGTCACGTCTATCGACAGGGCGCTCAGCGTGTAGAAGCCGAGCACGGCATCGGCGCCCCCGGCGGTGCAGACGAATACCCGGGCGATGCGCCGTCGAACGTCCTGCCCGGCCCGGCGCGCCAGATAGTGGTCCAACGCCGGAATCCCGCAAGAAAAAGCCGTCCGGTTGTGTCGCTTGATGAGCGGCTCGATGACGAGCGCGCCCGGACCAGTCATCGCGAATCAACGCGCCACTGATGCTCGTCCATAGCCGCACGGAGCCTGTCGTTCGGCGCCGGCGGGTTGGCCACGGCCTCGAAGAAACGCATGGCGTCCTCCCGGCCGAGAGCCATGGTTTCGTGCCGTTCGATGGCCTTCTCCGCGTGTTCCAGGGCACTGGAGAGAATGAAGCCGCTGACGGTCTTCCCCTCAACGGAAGCCGCTTGTTCGATCCGCCGCTTGGCCGCGTCGCTGATCCGTAGATTGACCCGCTCGCGCCTGGCCGTGTTTGTGAGAGTCATGACCGAATCCCTTCTTATATAAATATAATGTACGTCATTTTGGTGCTTCGTGGCCACCCGCTGTTAGCCTGGGATGATCGGCGCGGCTGGCCGCCCCCAAACCCGCAGCGGCTGCTTCCGGGACGAGCTAGAGCGCTTTTCAAATAGGCCTTGTACTACCTGGGGCGGGTGTGGTACTTCTGTGCGCACCGATGCAGGAGGACCGATGCGTGCCTATTCGATGGATCTGCGAGAGCGGGTGCTACTCGACAGCGATGCCGGGATGAAGGCGGCCGATGTGGCGGCGAAGTACCGCGTGAGCGGGTCGTGGGTGCGGCTACTGAAACAGCGGCGGCGCGAAACGGGCGAGGTGGCGCCTCGCGTCCAGCGACATGGACGGCGCTGCATGCTCGAGCCGCACCTGCACACCTTGGCCGCGCTGATTGCGGCGCACCCGGATCGTACGCTGGCTGAGCTGAAGGACGCCCTCGCCACGCCCGCGAGTGTGCCGACGGTCTGGCGCGCCGTACGGGCCCTTGGCCTGACCGTTAAAAAAAACGGTCCGCCCGTCCGAACACGATCGGCCTGACGTCGCGGCCGCGCGGGTCGCGTGGCACGCGGCGGCGCCGACCTGGGACGTCGCCCACCTCGTGTTTCTGGACGAAACCGGCATCACTAACAATCTGCTTCGGCGGTACGGCCGGGCACCGCGTGGCGCGCGCGTCCACGACCACGCCCCCGGCGGGCGCTGGCAGACCAGCACGTTTCTCGCCGCGTTGCGGGTCACGGGGCTGACCGCACCGGGGGTCTTCGACGGCGCGATCGATGGCGAGAGCTTCCGCGCCTACATCGAACAGATCCTGGTGCCGACCCTGCAGCCAGGCGACATCGTCATTGCCGACAACCTCGGGGCCCACAAAGTCGCCGGCATCCAGCAGGCCCTCCAGGCCGCCGGGGCCACCCTCTGGTACTTGCCACCCTATAGCCCGGACCTCAATCCCATCGAGCTCTGCTTCGCGAAGCTCAAGGCCCTCGTTCGCACCGCTCGCTGTCGCAGCACAGAGACGCTCTGGCCGTTCCTCGGCGAGTGCTTGGCGCACTTGGGGCTTGGGGAGCAATGGAACCGAAAGTACGGTAGAAGACTCGATCTAGGTCCGCCGGAGTAGCCGCGACACCGTTGCCGGGTGGACGCCGAACAGGCGCGCCGCGTCGGCGGCGGTCTTCTTCCCCTGCTTGACGAGCGTCACAATTTCCTGTTGCTGGTGGGGCTTGAGCTTCGGCGGCCGGCCGCCGATCCGGCCTTCCTTGCGCGCGGCGTCGAGGCCCGCCTTGGTCCGTTCCTTGAGCATCGCGCGCTCGAACTCGGCGAACGCGCCGACCATCTGCATCATCATCCGACCCGCGGGCGTGGTGGTGTCCACCGCTTCCTTGAGGCTGCGAAAGCCTGCGTGGCGCTCCTGCACCCGCTCCATGATGGTTAGTACATCGCGCAGGGAGCGTGACAGGCGATCGAGTGTCCAGACGACCAACACATCGCCTTTCCGGAGCTGACTGAGCAGCTTGTGCAGCTCGGGCCGATCCCAGCGGCCGCCGGAGGCGTTGTCGCGGAAGATGAGCTCACAGCCGGAGGTTTTGAGCGCGGCGACCTGAGGGGCGGTAGTTTGCTCGCCAGTGGAGACGCGCGCGTAGCCGATGAGCATGATTGCGTAAAGGTATTGCATACGTGACTGGTAATGCAATACTGTTTTGCACCCTGTAAACGTGGGGTTTCCTGCCGATCGCCCCTCCGTGCGCAAACCATCGTTTATGCAACTCCGCCACGTCGGGAAGCCGCGATGCCCGTGAGCTTCCTGAGCCCGGCGCAGCGCGACAACTACGGCCAGTACCTGGGCGACCCGTCAACCCAAGAGCTGGCCAGGTACTTCCACCTCGATGACAGCGATCACACGCAGATCGTCGAGAAGCGCGGCGATGCCAACCGTCTCGGATTCGCTCTGCAGCTCACCACGGTGCGCTTCGTGGGGACGTTCCTCGATGATCCGACGGCCGTGCCACCGGCGGTACTCGCCACGATGAGCCGGCAACTTGGCATCGATACGACCACGGACTTGACCGGCTATCGAGACGGCAAGTGGCGCTTCGCTCATGCCGCACACATCCGGACGGAACATGGGTATCGCGACCTCGCGGATCGCGCGGCCGGGTTTGGCCTCACGCGATGGCTCTACGCACAGTGCTGGACGGGCACCGAACGTCCGAGCGCACTGTTCGATCGGGCGACGACCTGGATGCTCGCCCACAAGGTGTTGTTGCCGGGCGCGACGACGCTGGAGCGCTTCGTGGCCAAGCTGCGGCACCGCGTCGACGTGCGCGTGTGGCGCGTGCTGGCGAGCGGCATCAGTCCGCCACAGCAGCGCCGCCTCGAAGATCTGTTGCGCGTGCCAGATGAAGGGCGCAGCTCATCACTCGTGACGCTGCGGACGGGTGCCGCGATGGTGAGTGGCCCGGCGTTGGTGCGTGCGCTCGAGCGGCTGAACGCCGTCCGTAGCCTCAGCATCACCGTGCCAGCGGCCGCCGCGATCGCGCCGACGCGAATGGCAGCCCTGGCGCGCTTTGCGGAGAAAGCCAAAGTCACCGCGGTCGCACGGTTGCCAGCGTTACGCCGAGCCGCCACGTTGGTCGCGTTCGTCCACTCGCTCGAAGCCTCCGCACAGGATAACGCGCTCGAGGTCCTCGACCGACTGTTACGCGACATCTTTGGTGCCGCCGAAAAAGCGGATCGGAAAGCACGGTTGCGCAGCCTTAAGGATCTCGATGCGCTTGCCCTCACGTTGGCGCACGCCTGCGCGGCGCTCCTCGATCCCGCTCTCCCGGACAACGTGCTGCGCGACCACGTGTTCGCGCGTGTCCCCCGCGCCACCCTGGCCGAGGCCCTCGGGACACTGAGCACACTGGTGCGGCCGCCGGATGACGTGTTCTACACCGAGCTGCAGACGAGGTACCGACGCGTGCGGCTGTTCCTGCCAACCCTCTTGCACCAGGTGCACTTTGAGGCCGCTCCGGCCGGCGCGGCTGTCGTCGCAGCGCTCGAGTATCTCAAGCGTCGTGAAGCGCCGGCGCGGGCCCAGGACGTGGCGCCGTCTGCGGTCGTGACGACAGCCTGGCGGCGATACGTGTACGGCGCGAACGACGCGGTCGATCACCGGGCCTACACCTTCTGCGTCCTCGACCAACTGCGCGAGGCGCTGCGCCGGCGGGATGTCTTCGTGACGCCGAGCTGGCGGTATGCCGATCCGCGGCGCAATCTCCTGGCTGGCGCCGAGTGGGAGGCGGCGCGGCCGATCATGTGTCGAACGCTTGGCTACAGTCCTCGCCCAGAACCGATCCTTGCCGCGTTAAGCGACGAGCTGGATCAGACCTACCGCGCGGTGGCCGCGCGCCTCCCCAACAATCCAGCCGTGCGTTTCGAACGCATCGACGGGAAGGACGAGCTGATCGTGAGCCCCCTCGACAAGGTCGAGGAACCCGCGTCGCTGGTGGCGCTACGGACCGCCATCGCGGGACGGTTGCCCCGTGTCGATCTGCCGGAGATCCTGCTCGAGATCGCGGCGCGTACAGATTTCGCCGTCGCGTTTACGCACGTCAGCGAACGCGCGGCGCGGGTCACGGATCTTGGCGTCAGCGTCTGCGCCGTGCTGCTGGCGGAAGCCTGCAACACCGGCCTCGAGCCACTCGTGCGCCACGAGACTCAGAGCTTGCGGCGCGATCGCCTGTCCTGGGTCAGCCAGAATTACCTGCGCGACGAGACCTTGCGCGCGGCGAACGCGCGCCTCGTCGCGGCGCAAACCGGGATCCCCTTGGCGCGCGCCTGGGGCGGTGGTGAGGTGGCCTCCGCCGACGGCCTGCGCTTCGTGGTGCCGGTGCGCACCGTGCACGCGGGGCCCAACCCCAAGTACTTCGGTATCGGCCGGGGCGTCACCTACTACAACCTCGTGTCCGATCAGTTCACCGGCCTGCACGGCATTACGGTCCCGGGGACGTTGCGCGACAGCCTGGTGCTGCTCGCGGTCGCGCTCGAACAGCAGACAGAGTTGCAGCCCACGCAGATCATGACCGACACCGGGGCCTACTCGGATGTGGTGTTCGGTCTCTTCCGCCTGCTCGGCTACCGCTTCAGTCCGCGGCTCGCCGACATCGGTGGTACCCGCTTCTGGCGGATCGATTCCCGGGCCGACTACGGCCCGCTTAACCGCGTGGCACGCCAATCCGTCAACCTCGACCGAATCACCCCACAGTGGGACGATATGTTGCGGACGGTCGGCTCGCTGAAACTCGGGCGCGTGCCGGCCACCGGTATCATGCGCACGCTGCAGGTGGGGGATCGGCCAACGCGCCTGGCGCAGGCGTTCGCGGAGTTCGGACGGATCGACAAGACAATCCACACGTTGACGTACCTCGACGATGAGGCCAAACGTCGCGCCACGCTGATCCAGCTGAACCGGGGAGAAGGTCGCCATGCCTTGGCCCGCGCCGTCTTCCACGGCAAACGTGGCGAACTGCGGCGACGTTACCGTGAAGGCCAGGAAAACCAGCTCGACGCACTCGGCGTCGTCGTCAACATGATTGTGTTGTGGAACACCATCTATATGCAGGCGGCCCTCGACCAGCATCGCGCAGATGGCCACTCGGTGCGTCCAGAAGACGAGGCGAGACTGTCACCGCTCGGCCACGAGCACATCAACCTGCTGGGACGCTACTCGTTCGCCGTACCTGAATCGGTCGCTCGTGGCGAGCTCCGGCCGCTCAGAAACCCCGCTGACGGCGGTCGCTAACCGTACTTTCCGTTCCATTGCTCCCCAAACCCCTACATCGAACAGATCCTGGTGCCGACCCTGCAGCCAGGCGACATCGTCATTGCCGACAACCTCGGGGCCCACAAAGTCGCCGGCATCCAGCAGGCCCTCCAGGCCGCCGGGGCCACCCTCTGGTACTTGCCACCCTATAGCCCGGACCTCAATCCCATCGAGCTCTGCTTCGCGAAGCTCAAGGCCCTCGTTCGCACCGCTCGCTGTCGCAGCACAGAGACGCTCTGGCCGTTCCTCGGCGAGTGCTTGGCGCACTTCAGCCCTGACGAATGCCGCAACTATTTTCGGCACTGCGGGTACTCGGCCGCCACACGGTCATGAAAAGCGCTTTAGACTGCACGGCTTCATCACCACGTATACCGGTCCAGAGAACCCCGAAGTCGCTCGCGTCGGCTGGTCGGACGGCACCGTCTGGCTCGATGCCGGCAAGACTAGTGCACGCGAGGGCCACCGCGCGACGAAGCCCGGCACGATAGGTTTCAATGGCGTGCCAGAGCAGGTCTGGAACTTCCAAATCGGCGGCTACCAGGTCTGCCACAAGTGGCTCAAGGGCCGGAAGGGCCTCACACTCTCGGATGAGGACGTCGCCCACTACCAGAAGATCGTCGTGGCCCTTAGCGAGACCATCCGCATCATGGCCGAGATCGACGAGGTTATCGAAGCCCACGGCGGTTGGCCGGACGCTTTCCAGACCGGGTCGGAAGCGGATGCGGCATTGGTAGGGGACTCAGCGCAGCAATAGTCACAGGCGCGAATGCCAAGCTGCTGCGTCCTGGTGTCGTCGCGTACGCCGGACGCGAAGTCGTGGTAGACGTGGCCGGCGTCGACGCCCGCGGTCCGCAGCACGTTGCGCTGTAGGTCCAGCGCCTGGGAACCGTCCGCTTTTGAGACGGGGGCGTAGCCGATCAGGATGTGTCGTAAACGGCCGTTTGCGACACGAGGGCGATGACACCGTCCGGCGCGCGCCGCCGTGTGTCGTATCCCATGTTGGATTCTCTGTCTTGCAGACGTCGAGCGAACGAGCCGCCCTCGGTGCGCTGAATGTGGGTTTGTTTATTTGTGGGTAATACCTGCCTCTTCCTCAAGCTCTTCGGTACGTGTCGCAATGAAGGTCTGCAGCTCGTTAATCATCGTGCGCCTGGTGGCGCTGCAGGCGGTCTTAAAACGCGTGTGCAGGCTTTGCGGTAAGTCCAGGCTCAGACGCTGACTGGGCTCAGTCTTCACCTTCGCGGCAGTCGGCTTGCTCGCTCGCTGACTGTGCTTATCGTGACCGGTGCCACCGCGCTCGAACGCGGCGATCTGATCGTCCGTGGGCTGTTTAGCCGGGTTGGGTGCGGTTGCGAAATTCTTCTGTGCCATGACTGAGGATTTCTTTGGTTAGGGATTGAATTTCATGAGCGGCCGGGCTCTCTGGCGCCCACTCGAAAATGCTCTGACCCATCGTCAGACTTTCGGCGAAGGGCACGCGATTCTCGACCTCGGCCGTGAGGATCGGGATCCCTCCTCCGGCGGCCATCTCGCGAATTTGCCGGCCAATCACCGTATTCCGAATTTTGCGTGACACCACAAACCCACATTTGAGTGTTTCTTTGTACTCCTGAGCTTCCTGGACCTGTTTGACGGTTAAGTCTGCCGCCCAGGTCGATAGACTAGAGGGCTCGATCGGTAACGCCACGAAATCGGCGGCGATGATGCAGGACCGGGCTATTTCTTCGGCGTGTGGTGGGCCATCGATCACGGTGAACTCGAAATCGGCGGCGAGCTTTAAGGCGTCGCGCGCCATGTTCTCACGTGCCAGGCTCACGACCTGAAAGGGCGCATCCTCGCGGAGACTCGCCCAGGTGCTCGATGAGCCTTGCTTGTCAGCATCGATGAGCAGGACCTTGTGGCCCCGGTTGGCGAGGTCTGCCGCCATATTGATGGAGAGGGTGGTTTTGCCGACGCCGCCTTTTTGATTCAGGAACGCGATAATCATCTGGCGAGCACATTAGCTCATTTGTGGGAAGGTGTAAATATGGATTTGTTGGTACACACATTCTAGAATGTCGCCCGCGCATGAGCAAGGGCTCCGCTACGGCGCGGCGGCGAGCTGAACATCGAACTCGGGGTTGAGTGCCCGTTGGGATTAAGGTTTAATGTTGTAACATTAATAGTGCCGATCGAGTTCGACACAGTAAAACGCACGACCACGCTCGCGGCCAGAGGACTGGACATGGCGCGGGCCGAGGAAGTGCTGGCGGGCGCTACGCTGACCGTCGAGGACGACCGGCGGGACTATGGCGAGGATCGCTTCATCACCATCGGGTTCCTCGATGGCGCGATGGTCGTCCTCGTCTGGACGCCGCGTCCGCCGAAAGACACGAGTGGCGTGATCAGCATGACATCCGGCTCTTGCGCCGAGAGGAAGCGCTCGAAGCGGGGGTCGGTGAGGGCGAGCGTGGTTTTCCCGCTCCCGTCTTTTTGCGCGATATGGTATGCAACATGGTGATAATACACCATGGAGTTATCAGGATAGACTTATTATTAGGCTATATAAAATATACAACATGGTGTATTTCATCCATGTTGTCATTGTCTAGATGACCTGGCATCCCTCCATCGACGAGGACACTAGCCAGCAGGCGCTCGGCGTGCGGCAGACTTCAGTGTTGCGCTTCGCGGAAACATGCCTGACAGGGCGCGTCAGGCGGCACCGCGAATGAGCCGCAATCGCCGCATCCACTCAAGTATTCGTCTCCGTACTCGGATTTCACGAGTGCTTCCGCCACCCTGAACCAGCGCTCGTGATCGCGCGATCCGCGCCTTCGTTCTCAACCGCCAGCCGCCAGGCTTTCAGCAGCTTGCCGAGTCTGTTTGTATTCATGAGCTCGCCGCCTTTCCGATTGCGAGCATCCACGCCCGCCGGTCTGCTTCGTGGCGGAGTAACCCGCCGTCAAATTCCAGGATGGCCGCCCGCTCGAGCAAGGTGTCTATCCACACGTCCGCCGGATCGCGGCCACTATTCCAAGAGATGTCAGCCCGCCCGCCGAGCGCCGTGTCCAAGGTCAGGGCCGCCTTGCGTCCGGGTCCGTCCGGGTCCGCTTCGATCACAACGCGGCGATTGATATTGAGGATGGCCGGGGCCAGGACCGCTGCAGCGCCGCCGCCCGCCGCCCACACTTCCGCGCCGGGATAGAGCCACGCCGCCGCGATCGCGTCAACTTCGCCCTCGACGACCACGAGGGGATCGCCGCCCGCCGCGCCCACCGCGAACGCCGCGCCTTTCTTTTGGCCGAAGGTGCGCCGCCACCGCTTGCCGGGCCGCCGCCCGTCCGCGTCCAGGGCGTCCAGGCCGACCGCTCGAATTGTTGCGCCGCCGGGTTGCCGGAAGGCGTAGACGATTGCCCCCGCCGTGTGTTCGGGCACGCCGTACCAGTCCGCCGCCACGTCACGCCGCACCGCGCCACGGGGAAGCCAGCGCACTGCAGTGGGCAAGCTGGGGCCGATACCGTCCGGGGGCCAGACCGAGCGCCCGGCCAGGTATACCCGCGCCGGGGTGTCATCAGCTGGTACCGCCGCATTCCACAACCGCGCGGCAATCGCCCTACGCGCTGCCTCACCGTGAGCTGGGTTGGGCCGAGTGCGTGGCGCATGGCCCGGGAAACGCGCCACGCCGCCGCCACGATTCGGGAACACCGCCTTTAGTAATTCGCCAAACCGCGTCGCCTTCTCGCTGGGGGATTGCCAGTCGATGCAGCCACGGCACCCGACCGCCGCCCGGCCTGCAGAGTCCCGGACGTGAAACCGATCATCGCCGCCGCACAGCGGACAGGGGCCAACAAACTCCAGACCTCGCCGGGTCAGGTCGAGCGTATCCGCCCATTCCTTGACGCCGGGGAGGGGGTCGGAGTTATCACGCATCCGCCGCCCCTTTACCGCCCCTCTGAGTCGTAGCCATTACCCAGCGGCTCACGTCCTTTCCCTCGTACATTCCGCCCGGCCCGTCGTCTCGCGGTTCGCGGTTAAGCTCCGCGACACGGGCAAGCGCCGCTGACAGCTCGGGGAAGGACAGCGGCTTCACGTCGTACTCGCAAGACATTCCGCCCGGCCCGTCGTCTTCCCACTCCCCACGCCGCCGCATGTCAACATCCGGTACGGGCTTCCCGTCAACAAGATGAACCGCTAGGTACTCCACAACGGAAAATTGGGTTCTTTTTCATGGGGTTTCCTTTTCGGCGCGGGCCAGGCGCTTTCGCCGGGCGTCTCGAGCCAAGGGAAGCCCCCGGGCCAGCGCGTCACGAATCACGCCGCTCACAGACACATTCTCCGCGTCCGCTTCCGCTTCAAGTGCCGCCGCCATATCCGATGCCAGCATCACGCGAACCTGAGTCGAGTACCGAGGTTCACGACGCCGCCGCCGCTCTATAGATGTAGCCATATTAGTAATTATAAAATATAATGGCGTACTACGCAACCGTCAAGTCACAGGGGGAACACCTAGAGCGCTTTTCAAATAGGCCTTGTACTACCTGGGGCGGGTGTGGTACTTCTGTGCGCACCGATGCAGGAGGACCGATGCGTGCCTATTCGATGGATCTGCGAGAGCGGGTGCTACTCGACAGCGATGCCGGGATGAAGGCGGCCGATGTGGCGGCGAAGTACCGCGTGAGCGGGTCGTGGGTGCGGCTACTGAAACAGCGGCGGCGCGAAACGGGCGAGGTGGCGCCTCGCGTCCAGCGACATGGACGGCGCTGCATGCTCGAGCCGCACCTGCACACCTTGGCCGCGCTGATTGCGGCGCACCCGGATCGTACGCTGGCTGAGCTGAAGGACGCCCTCGCCACGCCCGCGAGTGTGCCGACGGTCTGGCGCGCCGTACGGGCCCTTGGCCTGACCGTTAAAAAAAACGGTCCGCCCGTCCGAACACGATCGGCCTGACGTCGCGGCCGCGCGGGTCGCGTGGCACGCGGCGGCGCCGACCTGGGACGTCGCCCACCTCGTGTTTCTGGACGAAACCGGCATCACTAACAATCTGCTTCGGCGGTACGGCCGGGCACCGCGTGGCGCGCGCGTCCACGACCACGCCCCCGGCGGGCGCTGGCAGACCAGCACGTTTCTCGCCGCGTTGCGGGTCACGGGGCTGACCGCACCGGGGGTCTTCGACGGCGCGATCGATGGCGAGAGCTTCCGCGCCTACATCGAACAGATCCTGGTGCCGACCCTGCAGCCAGGCGACATCGTCATTGCCGACAACCTCGGGGCCCACAAAGTCGCCGGCATCCAGCAGGCCCTCCAGGCCGCCGGGGCCACCCTCTGGTACTTGCCACCCTATAGCCCGGACCTCAATCCCATCGAGCTCTGCTTCGCGAAGCTCAAGGCCCTCGTTCGCACCGCTCGCTGTCGCAGCACAGAGACGCTCTGGCCGTTCCTCGGCGAGTGCTTGGCGCACTTCAGCCCTGACGAATGCCGCAACTATTTTCGGCACTGCGGGTACTCGGCCGCCACACGGTCATGAAAAGCGCTTTAATGGATGAAAGCACGATCGGGGCGACGCACGACCTACCCGTATCCGTTTTGCGAAAACTTACCGAGAGGATGGGCACATGCTCCACGTGTGGGCTCAAGTGGGAAGCAATAAAGCCCCCCGCAGATTCGCCTGTAACACCCGAAAAAGACGCGTATCGGAAGTGGCTCGCGGAGATGCTTCCCGAAGGCTGCAACACCGGCCCCGTTCGCATCGTGCACTGCGAGTGCGACGCGAAGCTGATACGCCCCGCGCACGTGGAGCCCGCCCCCGACACGGATGAAGAAATACCGTTTTAAGAAAGGGCCCCGTCAGTAGGTTTGATGACAAGTCCCCCCGCCCGCGCGTGGACAGGGAGGGTCAGAACGGTGGAGCGTCGTCGGCCTGGCGACAACACTCCGCCTAGCTATTTCATCTCTGACTATGGGTTAGATATTCTTCGACTTCGTCGAGGTCCAACGTGAAAATCGAATTTGGGCCGTCCGGGTGCAGTGTCGCCCCCGTGTCGTAAGTCGTGAGCGCGTACAGGCCGTAATCGATAGCGTTCTCGTCTCGCCTCCGTGAGCGCTGTAGCTTGATCGCTTGCCGTTCTGCCATCCGCCGCAGTCTGTTCTCTCTTGTCTTGTCGGCTCTCATCCAGGCCTTCTACGCCGCTGGAGATTTCGCCGGATTGATATGGTTTTGCTATGGTTTTGATGTGCGGCCCCACGGACCGATCGGCGGGCCCCCCATCGCCACGTAGGCGAGGAAAGCCGCTCGCCGCCCCCCCGGGGCCCTCCATCGAGACCTCGACCCCGGATGAATCACTTTTGATATACGCCTGATGCGCCGCTCCCCGTTCAGTTTGCGTAAATATGTGATTTCCCGAATTGTGTCAGCCCGTTCACGTTCCACCATCGCACCCTCCGTGGGACGTTACGCTCCTGACGCTCCCGTGGTATTCCCCGTTATTTTTGTGACATTTTAGACTTCTGACACCTCCCCTCCATCTCCCGTGCAATTAACAGCCTGGCCCAGCCAGCCGACCTAGGTTTCTAGGAGCCCGGATGTGTCCGCTCGCCTTTCCGCTGACGGTGGCAGGGGTCCCCATTGACGATAAACCCCGGGAACATTGGGGTTTTTGCCTGAGTGCGTCACCCCTATCATGTTCGATAATGACCGTTATGCTTCACACAACCCATATCTAGGCGTGCGGCCACTTGAGGTCTGCTATGGTGACCGGCTGGCTACCTGCGAGCCCTGTAACCATTGGGGCAATCCCAACACCGGCCAGGCCGCCAGAGAAGCGCGGTCCTCGCCCAGATAAATTTCGTGTCACCAGAACACGAAACAGAACGGGCTCGTAACGTGTCCCTCATGCTGTGGTTCGTCCCCTCATGGGCTGTTGGCGTCTGTCAGTTTCGTCCACCCTCCCCCTCGTGCGTGCTGCGTTGAGAGCCTTTGGACAACCTCACGCATGGTCTCGATGTGCTTCTGTGCTTCGTCGGGTGTGGCCGGCACGGTGGGCGGACTGTATCCGCGAACGATACCGGACAAGCGCCAAAAGGCGAATGACGTATCGGGAATCCCGGCGGTCCGCGACTCACTGCGGCGCACCGCGAACTGAGAATTCAGCGCCGGGATGGCCGCCCGGTTCGCCTCAGCTCGCCTCAGCCCAGCTCCGGGCCAGCGACCGCCGCCCTACGCCTCGGTTGTGCCATCTTCGCCGCGCCGCGACACAACAGGCCGGGAGGTGTCCAGCGCCGGGAACGAAGGGTAGAGCGCCAGGGAAAATTGGGGTTTTTGGGACTAGAGGGGGGCTAGCGACAGCGCCCCAGCTCCCCAGCTCCCCTCTACGTCCCCTATAGGGAGCATAGGGAACATAGGGTTGCCCAAAAAACGCGATAACCTTAATGAAAATGGGGCTGCAAAAAATCCTAACTGGACAGCTTCACCCGCCTAACTGGACAGCTTCACCGGGGTAACTGGACAGCTTCAGGGGGTGAACAGCCGAGCCGCCGGCAGCCTGGTTTTCACCTGGTCCTGATACGCCGCATACTGAACGTCTTGCCTACACCGAACACCAGGGTGACGCCGGGCGTCGGCGCCCCGCTTCCGTCGAGCAGGCCTGAAAGATCCGAATCGTTCACGATCCCCGAGATCGTGAAATCGAGCTCCGCGGCCGAGAAGCCGTACCCGACCTCTCCATAGTTTCCGCTGAAGTCACCTGCGAACCCCCCAACCGTGCCGTAGAATCCCTCGTGCTCCGCTGTAACGCCGACGAACACATAATCCAAGGTGCCGGCACCGAAGTTTTCGTACTGTCCGAATGAAACCTCAAGACTCAAGGGTCCGTATCCCGCGCCTAGGTTCGCCTCGACATAGGTGTCATCGAACTTACCTGTGTACAGGTAGGCGGTCCCTCCGGCGCTCAGGCTCACCCCACCTCCCACTTCGCCTCCAACAGCGCCGAACAGATCGATCTCGGCGCCGTCTCCGACATCCGCAAGCCATGTTCCGAAAGACACGGCTCCGATGCCTACGTCCACGCCTGCGCTCGCCGATGACGTCTTCTGTAGGATCCCGCGATAGAAGTACTGGCTCACCCAACCCGCATTGGCGGACACCTCGACTTCTTGGGCGTCGGCTCCGAGAGGCGAAAGCAGCGCGAGCGCGATGACCGCCACAGCGATCCTTCTCATCGGTTTTCTTAGTACATCCTCCATCGAGAAACCCACGACCGACACCACGCCCACCCGACCCAGCGTTCGCATCCACGACATCGTCATCCTCCATATCCGGCTATCAAGCACCGAGTGGATTCCCATACTCCAACCCTCGCGGTGGGTTCTGGTCCTTCCCGTCACACGTTTCCTGGAACCGCGCGACCACCCCAGAAGGACGCCCATTGTGACGAGCCGCGACAGGTGCCGGCGTGAGTCGTGACGAAACATCCGCGGTGACATGGTGGACGCGTTCCTTCCCTTAGTGCAGGTGATGTCCTGCTGCACCCCGCGAATCGAAGTGAGGATCCGTCCGTGAGGCCGCGCGGCAACACTGCGTCAAAACTGCGTCATCTGGGCCGAAAAATACAACGGTGAAGCATTGGCTCCGCTGGTCGGCTCGGCACAAGTGGGTGAGTCGTAGCCTGGCCCGCGACGAATGGATTCACGTTCCCGGCCTTATAAAACTCCTCGTGCACGCGGTGGATGTCTTTGAGTAAGGCTCGTATTTCGGCGGCAGCGCCGACGACAAGCTCTTGCCGCTCTCTGGCCTGCGCCATCATCTCGGTCATACCGGCCATCTAGCGACCCCTTCCCTCGTCACGATCGCGGCCCTCCGCGCCCGAGATCAGCGCCTCGGCCTCGGAGACGCTACGGAGGTGCAGCAGGTCGCGTAGAATCTCACCCGAGCCGCCGCCGAATTCCAACAGCGGCCGGGACATCCCCCCGAATCGAGAGCAAGACGTTTCCACGTCTGAGCCGGAGATTGAAACGCTGAGACACTCGATTCACCAGTAAGGGTTGTAAGATGCGCGAGCGGCCTGGGCCGCCTGAACCAGTTCCGATTCATTAGAAAGGACTTGAGACTATGAAAAAGTTAACCTCTGCGCTGTGTGTAGTTTTAGCATCTGTGAGTATGGCAAATGCCGCCCAGTATCTGCAGGCATCCTCGACCATTACCCAGTGCCCGGGTACGGAGCCTGAGTTGGTTAAAATAGATGTGACGGATGGAGCCGATGGCATCACCCTTGAAAACAATAAAATAACGGTCAATGAAGCCGGAACATATCTAGTGGTCGCTGCCCCCCAAGTGGGGCGCGAAGATGCAGGGCCCCTTGGTTGTTTTGACTTATGGCTGCGCGTCAACGGGAGCGATGTGTCCAATTCCAACGTACAGCTTTGTCAGGACGCTGGCAGCATGGCCAAGGACGTCATTATCTCGCAGGGAATACTCCCACTGGAGGCGGGTGATGTCTTAGAAGCAATGATGTCAGCTAACAACCCAGAGGCAAATATGTGTATTGAAGCTATCCAACCGGCCGGTGAACCATTGGTGCCTTCTATTATTTTTTCCATGATAATGAATTAACAAAGAGTTAGCCCGCATTATTCATGAAGGCCCAGAGTCGCCCCCACGGACGGTGTGATCGTCGCGCACACAGCCCGCCGGGCGTCGCTTTCGTCGGGCGCCGGCGGAATAGTAACTGATTGTCGGTGCGGAAGGCCTGGGTATGGGGCCGTGGAGGGACGGCTTCGCCACGGGCGGGCTCGGTGCGCCGTTGGGATGCGTGTATGCGCGGCTGACGGGCGCTGGCGGGGGCCTATCCGGCGCGGGCGCCGAGTGCCAGGGCGATGTGCCGCCAGGCGTGGAGGTCCGGCGTGGCGGTCGGCAGGTGCAGGACCACGCGACGGACCGAGCCGACGACGTGCGCCCCCAATTTGAGGAGCCGGTCGCGCAGCCACGTCACTTGGGCGCGGGCACAGGCGGTGCGCGCCGCGCGCAGCCGGAGTTCTTGCATCAGCACGTAGGCGGCGGCGGTGAGGAGCACGCGCAGTTGATTGGCCCAGAAGCGACAGCAGCTCGTGCGGTCGATCTGTAGCCCATCGAGCAGTTCCTTGATCCGATTCTCGATGTCGCCGCGGGCGCAGTAGACCTTCTCATAGATGAAGCGTGGCGTCTGCCGCAGATTCGTCACGACGAAGCGCGGGTTGTCGCGCGGCTCGCGGTCGCCGAGCCGGACGACCTCGGCCTTGATCACGACGCGGCGCGCGTGGCCCCACGTACCGGCCTGGTACTGAGTGTCGGTATACACGTGCGCGGTCTGGCCGCTGGCCGCGCGCTGGGCCTGCGCCACGAGCAGGGCGGGCTCGGCGTGGCGCTGCAACACGGCGTTCTTGGCCATCGCCACTGACCTGCCTGGTTTCTTCGGACCATTGCTTACTAGAGAATGGCGTCCGTTGGACTCTTTCCTGACCAGTCGTAGGTTGTCCGTATCTGCGTCTTGAACTCGGCGGGTGTCAGGTCGCCAAGACTCATGTGCGGACGTTCCTCATTGTAGTGTCGCCGCCAGCGTTCGATTTCGATTTGCGCCTCCGTCCGATTCCGAAACCACTCAAGTGAGAGACATTCGTTCCGGAACTTCCCGTTGAACGATTCGTCGGTGCCATTCTGCCAGGGCTTGCCTGGGTCGATGAAGGCGCTGTCGATCTCCGCCGCCTGGAGCCAGCGGAGGACGGCCGTCGCGATGAACTCGGGGCCATTATCTGACCGCAGATGGCGCGGGACGCCGTGGACGCTGACGAGCCGCGCGAGAACGTCGATGACACGCCCCGACCGAATGCTGCCCGCCACGTCAATGGCCAAACATTCGCGCGTGAACTCGTCGATGACCGTGAGACATTTCAGCAACCGTCCATCGGCACACGTATCGAAGATGAAATCGTAGGCCCACACGTGATTCCTCGCCGTGGGCGGCACTGGGCGTGGGCGGCTCGATGCCACCCGGCGGCGCGGGCGGCGCCGGGGCACTTGCAACCCGGCCTGGCGCCAGAGACGATACGCCCGGTCCGCACTCATGGCATGGCCACGCCGGGCGAGAAAGATCCGGATCTTCCGGTAGCCGTACCGGGGATACTGGCCGGCGAGCTCCCGCATGACCGCCAGCGCCGGCGCATCGCGTTGCGGCCACCCAGACGTATAGCCCAACGTCGATCGCGCGACCGATAACAAGGCGCACGCGCGGCGACTCGACAGCCCGCGTCGCCGTGCATACGCGACCTGCTGCCGGCGCACCCGTGCGCCTACCATTTGTTTCTGGTGATCTCCTTGAGCACGTCGATCTCGAGATCCCGATCGGCGACCAGCTTCTTCAGCCGCCCGTTCTCGTGCTCGAGCTGGCGCAACCGCTTCACGTCGGCCGGTTCCAGCGTGCCGAAGTGCTTCCGCCAGCTATAAATCGTCTGGGCGCTCACACCGTGCTGCTTCGCGACCTCCGGCACTGGCCGCCGATCGGCCTCCCGCAGGCTCGTCACCATCTGCTCTTCTGTGAACCGCGTCTTCTTCATGGCTCCTCCTTGCCCGGAGGACGCCATTCTCTCAAGTCTCAGCTGGTCCGAAAAATGGCAGGCAGGTCAGACGCACCAAAGCGCTGACGCCTTTTTCAGCGAGTTGCGA
>CBDHFM010000025.1:0-22487 GCA_965262505.1 Vicinamibacterales bacterium | reverse complement strand
TGTTGCTATCGCGGTAACCGCTGTCTGAGTATTTGCTGGGTAAATTTGCCGACTTCGTGGTCATTCCCCTCATTACACCAGCCATTCAGTGGCTGAGTTGAGCCTCTTTCAGCCGTCAGGCGAGTTGAGAATGAACAGGCCACCGGCCTGTACGTACTTGTCGGTACGTACTACTTGATCAGTACTACTTGTACAGTGCACGTGTTTACCCGATAGTTTCACCCTTGGAGTGCACGTGTTTACCCGATAGTCCGGCCGTACAGAGTGCACGTGTTTACCCGATGGAAAACTTCTGAAATCACAGACTTTTGTGGAAAACTCAGGCCGCGGCGCGCTGAAAGGCCGCAGGAGCTGCGTATGCGCGGCCGGGTGCTAGAGGGTCACCACGAGGCCGAAACCCCCGCACGGGCCACCCTCGCGCCCCGCTATGGCCTATTCACTGATGAGATGGAGCTGTGCCGCCGGGATGCGCGGTGGCGAGGGCGAGAGGACGAGCGCCCCCGTGACCGTGTGATAGTGCAGGTCCGGCCAGGCGCGCTTGATTTTTTTCAGTTCGCGCAGACAGTCCGAGCGGAAGCGGTTCACAGTGCTTTTATTCCCCGCGTTCGCTGCGTCCACTCCGAACTGCCGGTAGAGCTGCCGCCACGAGAGGGTTAAGGGAGCCTTGAGCCCGAATGTCCGGTACGTGAGCCAGAGGTACAGGTCGAGGCCAAGCGGCGACCGCTTCACCGCGCGCAGGATATTCATGTCGAGCGGGATCGGGTGCGCGACGATCTCCTGAAAGAACTTCTCGCCAAGCTCGATCGTGCTGTCCCACAACACGGGCGCGTCCGGCTCGCGCGTCGACCACCAGAACTCGGCGCGCTCTGCCACGAACGACGACACCATGACCTCATGATCGCCGTCGCTGTGGACGAGTTGGACCGAGCAGCCAAAAAGCCGGCGCATTTGATTCTTGAGCCGCGCGCGCTCGCCGTGCAGCCCCCCGCTGCGATCTTCGAGCCCGAGCTTTCGCATGAACTCATAGAGACTCCGGCCGAGGACGAGCTCGCGGCGCTGCGTCCGCACCGCCTCGGAACAGACCCAGGCCAAGAGTAGACGCGGCAGGTTGCCGTAAGGCAGCTTGTTGTTGATCCCGGCGCTCATCCCGAGCGTGTACGGGCCGTTGCGCCGGACATATTGCAGCCGGTTCTTTGGGTTGGTGCGCGGCAAGCAACACAACGCCAACAGCCGCGCCATGAACCCGAGATCGGGCTCCGCTTCGCTGGCCTCGATGAGCTGCGTCACCTGGCGCAGCGTGGTGAAGTGGAGCCGCGCCCGCGCGGACATGGCGCGCCCGCGCCCCTCGATGCCCGGCAATCGTACGGCCACCTTGCCGATCGGCACGAGCCCGCCGCGGTCCTGCTGTTCGTCGTGGCTCATTGAAGTTCCCGCGCCTTGTAGAGTGCCCAGGCTTCCTCGATCAAAACCCCCTGCTGGACGCCGCGACGTTTCGCTTCCTGGGCGATTTCCTCCGGAATGCCTGGCATCACCTTAGCGTGTATCTGGCCGGTACGTGGGCTGGGTGCCCGTCCTCCTCGCCTGCGGGGCTCGCGAGAGTGGAACCCGTGCCGGTCCCCGGCCTCGTCTGCTTGTGCGATCGCACCCGCGCTCTGGTCTTTTTCGCGCGGCCGCAACCGAGCCAGATCCACGGCGAAGGCTTTCTGGTCGTTCATGTCGTGTCTCCTGTGAGGCGGCGGTAGACGGTCTGTGCGAAATGCGACGCATTGTCGATGGCCGCTTCCATATTGCCCTGGGCTGGCATGGTCCGGAGATTGCCGCCGAACTGGAACAGGGCCGAAAAGGCAGCCCGTTCAAGCAGGGGCGGGCGGATGATGTCGACCCCCTGCGCTTCGAGTGAAGCCTCGATGCCGGTGTGCTGCCTGGTCCGGATGGCCCGCGTCATGGTGAAAATGACGGCATGGACAATCGTCCGGCCGAGGGCTTCCTCCTCCTCGGCCACGAGCTGCAGCGCGCGCCCCCCGACCGTGGCGTCCAGCGTCGTCGCGCGCATCGGAGTGATGACGAGGTCCGCCTGGGAAATCGCTCGAGATACGAGGCGCGAGGCGACGCCTTCCATGTCCATGACGACGAGGCGGCCCTCGCGGTCATGCAATTGAACCGCCTTCACAACGGAGGCTTCGGTGACCTCCGAGAGGACGCGCATCCGATCGGGGAGGGCGGCTTGTGTCGACCACCATGTGAGGGAGCGGTTCGGATCGCAGTCCATCATGGTCACGGGAACGCCGGCGTGGGCCATTTCCGTGCCGAGCAAGACCGCCGCCGTGGATTTGCCCGCGCCACCTTTCGGCGAGACGATAACAACGGTGGGCATAGCTACGTAACTGGATTTAACAACTAACCGGATTGTTTCATAAACCAGATTATAAATTCAACCTGATTGCAAGTTAGGCAGCGAACATTTCTTGCAATATTTGCAGCACTTCGGTCACGGTCGCGGGCGGAAGCCGGCCAAGCCGCTTCGTTAATCGTCCGGTGTCGACCGTGCGGAGCTGATCGACAGCGACGAACCCAGCCCGTCTCTGAAACCGACACGGGACCCGCCACGGATAGGCGTGTCCGGCGGTGGTCATCGGGGCCACGATCGCGGTGCGAAGATGCTGATTGAGCTCATGGGGCGAGACGACGAGGCAGGGGCGAGACTTCCGTATCTCGCTCCCGGTCGTCGGGTCCAGGTTGACGAGATGGACGTCACCACGCGCGAGGACGCGGCGGGCTACCACTCCCACTCCTCATCGTCGAAGATGCTCGGCGGCACCTCGTCAAGCAGGTGATCCTCGCCGGCCGCGTGCATCTCCCTCGCTGCAGAAGCCCACCCGGCGCGGGGCGGTCGAGCCGCCGTTACCACAAGTCTCCCTGGCTCGGCGCGCAGCGCCACTTCTTCAGGCAACTCGGCTTGCTCAAGCACCGCCTTGGGGACGCGGATTCCTTGCGAGTTCCCGATTCGGACAATACGGGTGGTCGTGACCATGTAACTACATTGTAATCATCTTTGTTTGCCGCGACCAATCCTTCCTGTTGCGCGCCGGCAGGGGGTTCAGGTCGAACCCGCCCTCTGACCCACGCGCTCGACGTTTGCGAGACAGAGAATCAGACACGGGATACGACACACGGCGGCGCGCGCTGGCCGGCGTCCGCGACGGTGTGTCGCAAACGGCCGTTTGCGATACAGGCTGTAAGGGTATCGAGATCGTGGGCAGTCAGCGAAAAGGAAACGAGATGCTGGACGCCGGTCGGCATCGACCTGTCGCCGTGAGTCCGCCCGCCCTTGCCGCCCTGTTCGGTCTCTGCTAACGTCAAGGCTTGTTGGTCAAAGGAGGAACCCATGCACACAGGGCTTGCACGACGTAGCCCTGGCTGGCGCGCCTGGATCGCCATCCTGGCGATAGCGCTGGTCGGTGCTACATCCGCCGCGGCCACTGGGCACGAGGAGCACGCAACCGATCAGGATTGCACGGTCTGCCAGCTCCGACACCAGCCCGCCGCGACACTGTCCGGATCCCTGCACGTCGGGTTCACGGCTGCCCCGAAGCCGTTCGAGCAGGCTCCCGACGCTGGATGGACCGCAGTCGGTCACTTCCGGCACCTCCCGGCCCGCGCCCCGCCCGCCTAGTTTCCGTCACCCGCTGATTTCGTTCCGTCGTGTCGCGCCCGCCGGCGAGCCGGCGCGCGCCCGTGGTGCAGGAGCACGTGCGGCCGGGCGTGAGTGCCGTCTCCCGGAACCGCTCGGGCTCCTGTTTCCTGGCGTGGTTAGAGGGTGCGCGGCCCGCATCGCACGAGGGCGACCGGAACATGGTTTGTGAAGAGTTTGGGGAACTCGGAAAGGGGAGATCGATGTACCGATTGATTGCGACATGTCTCGCGGTGGCCGCCGTGGCGGCCGCGGGCGCTTCAACCAGGGTAGCGGCGCAGGAGACCGGTGCGGTGCGTGGCACCGTGACGCTGGAAGAGAACGGGGACCCCGTCCATGGCGCGGTGATCCTCGTCGTCGGATCGGGTGCCTTCGCGCTGACCGACGAACAAGGGCTGTTCGAGGTCGACGACGTGCCGGCCGGCTTGTACGCGGTCCTCGCGCAGCGCGAGCATCTGACCGCAGTCCGGCAGGTGGTGACTGTCGATGCCGGTGCGGCGGCGACGCTGGACTTCGTGCTCCGGCTCTCTCCCATTCACGAGGACGTGACCGTGACCGCCTCGGTGAGCGGAACCGAGACGACGTTCGAGGCATTCAACGCTGTCTCCACCCTCGACTCCTTTGACATCGCCTTGGCATCGGCCGGCAGCCTCGGCGACGCCCTGCAGAGTGAGCCGGGCATCGCGAGCCGCAGCTTCGGCCCCGGATCGAGCCGCCCGGTCATCCGCGGCTTCGACGGCGACCGGGTGCTCATCCTGGAGGACGGGCTTCGCACCGGCGACCTGTCCAGCCAGTCCGGTGACCACGGTGTCACCATCGACCCGAACGGGGCCGAGCGGATCGAGATCGTGCGCGGTCCGGCGACGCTGCTCTACGGCTCGAACGCGGTGGGCGGACTCGTCAACGTCATCACGCCGCACGAGAGCTACCGCGAGTCGCTGTTTGACGGCACGCGGGTGCAGTTCGGCACCAATGTCGGCAGCGGGAATGCCGAGGCGGGCACCATCGCCAGTCTGCAGCACGCGCAGGGGAACCTGCTCGTCTGGGGCGGCGGCAGCATGCGGCGCACGGACGACTACGACACGCCTGCGGGCACCATCGAGAACTCCGCCACCAAGTTGATGAACACGCGGGCCGGTCTGGGCTGGTTCGGTGACCGGTTCTTCGCGAGCGGCGGATTCACAGCGGAGGATGGCCGCTATGGCGTGCCGTTCGCGAACGAGTTCCACGGTCATCACGACGCTCACGGCGACGACCACGACGCGGAAGAGGAAGAGGCCCACGACGAGGACGGGGACGATCATGAAGAAGAGATCGAGATCGATCTCGAGTCCCACCGCCGCGTCGGGCGCTTCGACATGGGCCTGCGCAACCTGAGCAACAGCGTGATCGAAGGCGTGCGCGTCGCGCTGAACGTCATCGACTGGAACCACGACGAGCTGGAGGTCGAAGAGGGTATCGAGAACGTCGGCACGCGGTTCACGAATCAAACCTACATCCTGCGGGCCGACGTCGATCAGCAGCAGACGGACCGTTTCTCGGGCAGGTTCGGGGCCTGGACCCAGCTCCGCGACTTCGAGGCGGTCGGCGCCGAGGCGCTGGCCCCGCAGACCGACCAGACTTCCTTTGCCGCGTTCGCGTACGAAGAGGTCACCTTCGGACGCGTCCGGCTACAGTTCGGCGGCCGCGTCGAACAGAACGACTACCGGACCGCGGAGCGCGGCGGGGGGCACGGCCACGACACGGACGACGACGATCACGGCGACGACCACGACGTGGAAGAGGACGACCACGGCGCGGAGGACGAGGAGCACCGCCTGGAGGCGCCCGATCCGCGCGACCGGCAGTTCCTCGGTGCGTCGACCTCCATCGGCCTGCGCGCCGACGTCGGTGCCGACAGCGCCTTCGTCGCCAACCTCACCCACTCGCACCGGGCGCCGGCGCTCGAGGAGCTCTACAACTTCGGCCCGCACGTCGGGAACCTCGCCTTCGAGGTCGGCAACCCCGAACTCGACGCAGAGACGACGCTCGGCCTCGACGTGAGCTTCCGCCACCAGACCGACCGCGTGCGCAGCAACCTGAACGCCTACGTCTACTCCATCGACAACTTCATCTTCGGCGACCGAACCGGTGAAGTGGAGGACACCCTGCCGGTCCTGGACTTCATCCAAGGCGACAGCCGCGTCGCGGGGTTCGACGCCAGGAGCAGCGTCCGGCTGGGCGGCAACGCCTGGGCGACGCTCGGCATCGGCTACGTCGATGCGACCCTGACGACGACGGGTGAACCGCTGCCGCGCATCCCGCCGCTGCGCGGGACCCTGAGCCTCGACATCCCCTACGGCGGATTCACGCTCAGCCCGGAACTGGAGTTCGCGGGGCAACAGGCCGACGTGTTCCGGGACGAGACGGAGACCGACGGCTACTCCGTCGTCAACCTGCGGGCGTCGCACGTCTGGCCGCGGCAGCACGCGGCGCACATCCTGTCCTTCACAGGCTATAACCTGACGGACGCGCTCTATCGCAACCACACGTCGTTCATCAAAGACTTGGCCCCGGAGATGGGCCGCGGGGTCAGGGTGAACTACTCGGTACGATTCTTCTAGCGACACGGGCGGGCAGACTTCGCCCCGTCCCGCGTAAGGCCGCCGGCCAGAATCCCTCGCTGGCGGGCGGCTCGCGCTAGCGAGGGCCAGCGCTGCCGCAACGCGCGTCTCGTGGCAAGTGGCGAGCGCCTGACGCCGGAATGGCTGACCATTCCTGAGCGTGGCCTCTATACCGGCGTGGCGATCTTCGCGGCCGTCGGGTCCGGGAAGACCTCCGCGTGCAGGCACCCGGTCGCGCGCCAGTGACTAGGCTGGCAAGCGACGAATCCCGAGCGGCGACTGCCGCGCGCGTCTGAGAAGTCAACGGCGATTGTTACCGCGACATCCGCCGGATGCTGACCGAACTGGCCCGCGCGGCAACCGAGGCCCTGGACCCGTGCCCGCATGTCGCAAACGACCGTTTGCGACACAGGCTGATCGGCTCCTCCCGCGTCCCGAAGGCAGATGACCTCAGGGGTATCTGCCTCGCGCCGCCCGGCCCAAAGCGCGGCAGAAGCTTGGGGGTCCATATCGATAATGGCAGCCGCCTGGCCGCGACGCTCGAAGGCAACAGCCAGGCAACGCGCTAAGGTTGTCTTGCCAGTGCCGCCTTTGCACACGATCTTCAGATCGTCCAGTGCAACCGCCTGTCAGCCTCCTTCTCGAACTCCGTCGGCCTGCATCAGAATGTCCCGTATCTCCCGGGGATGGTGCGCCACCGCCGAACGCCAACGCCCAAACCCGCCATGCGCGTTGACGGCATGGGTCCATTCTTCGAGGTACCGGCGCTTGACCTTGTCCTGCTCCGTGTCCTGCCCCTTCGTTTCCAGCACCAGCAAGGTACCGTTCTTCAGCCGCGCCAGAAAATCGGGTCGGTACTTCCGCACCGCACCGCGATAGAGGTACAGCACTTCAAAGCCAAGATGGTCGTTCTTGACCCAGGCGGTCACAGCCTCGCTGTCGTCGAGAACGAATGCGTCCGACGCCTCCCACGTGCTGTCATACACGCAGACGTTGATATGTGACCGGTGCGTCCGCTCACACGGCTTGCCGGTGTACCAGGCACGCATCTCGCCTGTTGAGCGGATGGGGTGGTCGCGGTCGAAGACCAGCGGACGCCGCTCAGTGTTCTTTTGCCGCACGGCTTCCCAGACATGCTGCACAACCCTCGACATATTCAGAGTGAGGATCAGCCGGCGACGCAGTTCATCCTGATAGAAAAGCGGCGGCGACACGGCAATCCGGTCGGAATGGATGAACTCCTCGACGATCTGGACCAACTGCGCCAACAACACCTCGCGACTACCCCGCCAGGTGCGCTTCATCTGGTCGAACACATCCCGTGCGGTTTCGAAAATGATGTGCTGGGTACGGAACTCTCGCGCCAGCCGCTCCAGCTCGATACGGTTAATTTTGGTTACGTCCGGCTTGCCTTCCAGGATCGGCGCAAGTTCAGCAACCTGGGCGGTCTGCGCGGCGTCGAGTTCGAGCGAGCGAGTGTTCTCCCAATCCAGCGCCAAGGCCGGCTGATAAATGTGATCAATGCGCACCACATTGGGCCAGCGGATCTCAAACTCGGCCTTGGCCGGATCCGGCTCGACCACGGTCTTGGGTGTCTGAGGCGGTGGCGGGCCGTCCTCGCCCCCTTCGTGCGGCAAGAAGGTGAAGGGCACGCCGAAGATGTTGGGGTTTGGGGAGCAATGGAACGGAAAGTACGGTTAGCGACCGCCGTCAGCGGGGTTTCTGAGCGGCCGGAGCTCGCCACGAGCGACCGATTCAGGTACGGCGAACGAGTAGCGTCCCAGCAGGTTGATGTGCTCGTGGCCGAGCGGTGACAGTCTCGCCTCGTCTTCTGGACGCACCGAGTGGCCATCTGCGCGATGCTGGTCGAGGGCCGCCTGCATATAGATGGTGTTCCACAACACAATCATGTTGACGACGACGCCGAGTGCGTCGAGCTGGTTTTCCTGGCCTTCACGGTAACGTCGCCGCAGTTCGCCACGTTTGCCGTGGAAGACGGCGCGGGCCAAGGCATGGCGACCTTCTCCCCGGTTCAGCTGGATCAGCGTGGCGCGACGTTTGGCCTCATCGTCGAGGTACGTCAACGTGTGGATGGTCTTGTCGATCCGTCCGAACTCCGCGAACGCCTGCGCCAGGCGCGTTGGCCGATCCCCCACCTGCAGCGTGCGCATGATACCGGTGGCCGGCACGCGCCCGAGTTTCAGCGAGCCGACCGTCCGCAACATATCGTCCCACTGTGGGGTGATTCGGTCGAGGTTGACGGATTGGCGTGCCACGCGGTTAAGCGGGCCGTAGTCGGCCCGGGAATCGATCCGCCAGAAGCGGGTACCACCGATGTCGGCGAGCCGCGGACTGAAGCGGTAGCCGAGCAGGCGGAAGAGACCGAACACCACATCCGAGTAGGCCCCGGTGTCGGTCATGATCTGCGTGGGCTGCAACTCTGTCTGCTGTTCGAGCGCGACCGCGAGCAGCACCAGGCTGTCGCGCAACGTCCCCGGGACCGTAATGCCGTGCAGGCCGGTGAACTGATCGGACACGAGGTTGTAGTAGGTGACGCCCCGGCCGATACCGAAGTACTTGGGGTTGGGCCCCGCGTGCACGGTGCGCACCGGCACCACGAAGCGCAGGCCGTCGGCGGAGGCCACCTCACCACCGCCCCAGGCGCGCGCCAAGGGGATCCCGGTTTGCGCCGCGACGAGGCGCGCGTTCGCCGCGCGCAAGGTCTCGTCGCGCAGGTAATTCTGGCTGACCCAGGACAGGCGATCGCGCCGCAAGCTCTGAGTCTCGTGGCGCACGAGTGGCTCGAGGCCGGTGTTGCAGGCTTCCGCCAGCAGCACGGCGCAGACGCTGACGCCAAGATCCGTGACCCGCGCCGCGCGTTCGCTGACGTGCGTAAACGCGACGGCGAAATCTGTACGCGCCGCGATCTCGAGCAGGATCTCCGGCAGATCGACACGGGGCAACCGTCCCGCGATGGCGGTCCGTAGCGCCACCAGCGACGCGGGTTCCTCGACCTTGTCGAGGGGGCTCACGATCAGCTCGTCCTTCCCGTCGATGCGTTCGAAACGCACGGCTGGATTGTTGGGGAGGCGCGCGGCCACCGCGCGGTAGGTCTGATCCAGCTCGTCGCTTAACGCGGCAAGGATCGGTTCTGGGCGAGGACTGTAGCCAAGCGTTCGACACATGATCGGCCGCGCCGCCTCCCACTCGGCGCCAGCCAGGAGATTGCGCCGCGGATCGGCATACCGCCAGCTCGGCGTCACGAAGACATCCCGCCGGCGCAGCGCCTCGCGCAGTTGGTCGAGGACGCAGAAGGTGTAGGCCCGGTGATCGACCGCGTCGTTCGCGCCGTACACGTATCGCCGCCAGGCTGTCGTCACGACCGCAGACGGCGCCACGTCCTGGGCCCGCGCCGGCGCTTCACGACGCTTGAGATACTCGAGCGCTGCGACGACAGCCGCGCCGGCCGGAGCGGCCTCAAAGTGCACCTGGTGCAAGAGGGTTGGCAGGAACAGCCGCACGCGTCGGTACCTCGTCTGCAGCTCGGTGTAGAACACGTCATCCGGCGGCCGCACCAGTGTGCTCAGTGTCCCGAGGGCCTCGGCCAGGGTGGCGCGGGGGACACGCGCGAACACGTGGTCGCGCAGCACGTTGTCCGGGAGAGCGGGATCGAGGAGCGCCGCGCAGGCGTGCGCCAACGTGAGGGCAAGCGCATCGAGATCCTTAAGGCTGCGCAACCGTGCTTTCCGATCCGCTTTTTCGGCGGCACCAAAGATGTCGCGTAACAGTCGGTCGAGGACCTCGAGCGCGTTATCCTGTGCGGAGGCTTCGAGCGAGTGGACGAACGCGACCAACGTGGCGGCTCGGCGTAACGCTGGCAACCGTGCGACCGCGGTGACTTTGGCTTTCTCCGCAAAGCGCGCCAGGGCTGCCATTCGCGTCGGCGCGATCGCGGCGGCCGCTGGCACGGTGATGCTGAGGCTACGGACGGCGTTCAGCCGCTCGAGCGCACGCACCAACGCCGGGCCACTCACCATCGCGGCACCCGTCCGCAGCGTCACGAGTGATGAGCTGCGCCCTTCATCTGGCACGCGCAACAGATCTTCGAGGCGGCGCTGCTGTGGCGGACTGATGCCGCTCGCCAGCACGCGCCACACGCGCACGTCGACGCGGTGCCGCAGCTTGGCCACGAAGCGCTCCAGCGTCGTCGCGCCCGGCAACAACACCTTGTGGGCGAGCATCCAGGTCGTCGCCCGATCGAACAGTGCGCTCGGACGTTCGGTGCCCGTCCAGCACTGTGCGTAGAGCCATCGCGTGAGGCCAAACCCGGCCGCGCGATCCGCGAGGTCGCGATACCCATGTTCCGTCCGGATGTGTGCGGCATGAGCGAAGCGCCACTTGCCGTCTCGATAGCCGGTCAAGTCCGTGGTCGTATCGATGCCAAGTTGCCGGCTCATCGTGGCGAGTACCGCCGGTGGCACGGCCGTCGGATCATCGAGGAACGTCCCCACGAAGCGCACCGTGGTGAGCTGCAGAGCGAATCCGAGACGGTTGGCATCGCCGCGCTTCTCGACGATCTGCGTGTGATCGCTGTCATCGAGGTGGAAGTACCTGGCCAGCTCTTGGGTTGACGGGTCGCCCAGGTACTGGCCGTAGCTGTCGCGCTGCGCCGGGCTCAGGAAGCTCACGGGCATCGCGGCTTCCCGACGTGGCGGAGTTGCATAAACGATGGTTTGCGCACGGAGGGGCGATCGGCAGGAAACCCCACGTTTACAGGGTGCAAAACAGTATTGCATTACCAGTCACGTATGCAATACCTTTACGCAATCATGCTCATCGGCTACGCGCGCGTCTCCACTGGCGAGCAAACTACCGCCCCTCAGGTCGCCGCGCTCAAAACCTCCGGCTGTGAGCTCATCTTCCGCGACAACGCCTCCGGCGGCCGCTGGGATCGGCCCGAGCTGCACAAGCTGCTCAGTCAGCTCCGGAAAGGCGATGTGTTGGTCGTCTGGACACTCGATCGCCTGTCACGCTCCCTGCGCGATGTACTAACCATCATGGAGCGGGTGCAGGAGCGCCACGCAGGCTTTCGCAGCCTCAAGGAAGCGGTGGACACCACCACGCCCGCGGGTCGGATGATGATGCAGATGGTCGGCGCGTTCGCCGAGTTCGAGCGCGCGATGCTCAAGGAACGGACCAAGGCGGGCCTCGACGCCGCGCGCAAGGAAGGCCGGATCGGCGGCCGGCCGCCGAAGCTCAAGCCCCACCAGCAACAGGAAATTGTGACGCTCGTCAAGCAGGGGAAGAAGACCGCCGCCGACGCGGCGCGCCTGTTCGGCGTCCACCCGGCAACGGTGTCGCGGCTACTCCGGCGGACCTAGATCGAGTCTTCTACCGTACTTTCGGTTCCATTGCTCCCCAAGCCCCATGTTGACGTGCTCCGGCTCGAAGAGGCCCGTCTCTGAGTTCACCTCGTAGGACGTACGTCGCAGGCCACGCCCCACGACCTGCTCGCACAAGAGCTGCGACGAGAAGGCGCGCAGCCCCATGATGTGGGTCACGGTCTTGGCGTCCCATCCCTCGCTCAGCATGCCGACCGAGATGACGTTCTGGATCTTCTCGCCGGACTGACCGGCCTTACCCACCGTGTCCACGGTCAGGCGCAGTAGCTCCGCCCGCTCAGCTTTGGTCAGCTTGCGTTCGATCGGTCTACTGTTGTCCTCGTCGTCTTCGTTCTCGTCGGGAAGCTCCAGCGGAGCGGCCTGGTCTTCCTTAGACTCGGCCTGATCCAACACCTTCGAATCGATATGCAGCACACGCTCCTGGTCGCACAGTTCGTCGATGTGGATGCGCCTGGAGTCAAAAGCGTGCTTGACCCGGGCAGCGGTTTCGGTGCGATTGCAAACGGTGATCATCACCGGTGGGGTCGGCAGCCCGGCCTCGCGCCAGGCCTTCCACGCTTCGCGCCAGTCGTAGCCCAACAGGTAGTAGGCGTTGAGCACGAGATCGGGCAGCGGTTCCTCTGCTTGAGCCCGCCGGTTCAGATCGTCCTTCACGTCCGGATCGTTGTAGATGTGGTAGAGACGCGACTTGTAAGTTTTGGCGTCTGGCACGGCGTCGTCACGGACGACGACGCGCGGCGTCTTGACCAATCCTGATTCGATGGCGTCGTTTAGACCAAAATCACTGACGATCCAGCCGAAGAGCGCCTCCTCGCTGCTCTTCTTCCCTGAGGGGGTGAACGGCGTTGCTGAAAAGTCGTAGCAACTCAGAATGCCGCGCGCGCGGTGCAAGCGGTCCAGCCCGCCGATCCACACCGTGGCTTCCTGGGCACTGTCCTTGAGGTCGCGGGTGCGCAGATACTTGCCTTCGGCCTCCCAGTTGACGCGCCAGGCGTGGTGGGCCTCGTCGTTGACCACCAGCAGGTTGCGGGCGCTCGCCATCTCGCCCAGCACCTCGCGGGTGTAGGCTTCGTCGCTTTTGACGCCACGCTTGTCCACGCTACGCCGCTTCTTGATCTGGTCTTCACTGTCCCAGGCCAGGGTGTGCCAGTTGCGGATCAGCACGTTGCCTTGGCGCAGCTTGTCGAGCATGGCCGATGGCACGATGTTGAACGCCTCGTAGTAGTTGTCGGCCGCCGACGGCTCCAGTACGCCCAGGCGGTTCTTGACCGTCAGCCCCGGCGCGACAATGAGCACGTTCTTGGCAAAGCGGGCATCCTGCGGCGCGGCCACCTTGTTGAGGACGTGCCAGGCGATCGCCATGGCCATGACGATGGTCTTGCCCGAACCGGTCGCCATCTTGCAGCACTGCCGCGCGAACTGCCCACCGTCGCGACTAATCTCGATGCCTACCCGATCGGCGGTGGGTGCCTCGAGTAGCCAGATCAGCGTCTCGACCGCCTCCAACTGACAGAAGAAGAAGCGCCGAGCCTCGAACTCCTCCGGGTTGTGCCAATGATCGAGCAGCCGCTTGGTGATGCTGGATACGCCCGGGTAGCCCGCCTTACGCCAAGTTTCGACGCGCGGGCGGATCTGGTTGACCAACGGAATCTCCACGAAGATGCCGGGGTCGTCGAAGACTTTGGAGTCTCCCGAGGCCACCACGTAGCCCGCAGGGCGGCGGCCCTCCGCTAAGTCGAAGGTGCGCGTGACGCGCTCGTAGCGCCAGTGACGTTCCGGCTCCTCGTAGGGCGAGTTGATGATCAGGCGGTCGATGGTGGTGCGGGCCACTACTTCTGCTCCGGTGGCACGAGCGGTTCAAGTCTGGCAATCAACGCCGGCAGATTGTTCTGCACCGTGTCCCACACGATCCCGACATCGATATCAAAATAGGCGTGCACGAGCCGATTCCGCATACCGATGAGTTCCGGCCAAGGTATCTCGGGGTGCGCTCGTCGGGTGTCAGGGCCGATCCGGCTGGCGGCCTCGCCGACGATCTCGATGGCCTTGAGAACAGCGTGTTGGTGCAGACGGTTCCGCTCAAACTGCTGGAGCGTCAGCCCGGCAACGAACGCCACGGCGTCACGTGCCGCCAGCAGCATGTCGAGAAGAAAGGCCTCGTCACGCCGCATAGACCGTCTCCGCGGAACGGAGGATGGCATCGCGGCGGATGTAGTTCCGGCTCGCCTCGACCGCCGTGCGTTCGACCAGATCAACCCGCCAACGGAGTATCCGGCTCAACTCGTCTTGCATGCGCGCCATGTCCCTGAGCGTTCGCCGCGCCTGCGGGTCGAATTCGACAAGCACGTCGATATCGCTGTGCGACCCAAAATCGGGGCGGAGCGCTGAACCGAATATGGCCAGCCGCTTGATTCCGTGCCCTTGACAGAATGTGACGAGTCGGCTCTTCGGAATAGACACTCGCGGGTTCAAGGTACGCGCTCCTTCGACCGACGCCTTCCGCACACGCCCATCGCCATGGCGTTGCTCGGTCGCGACATCACCGCAATTCCACAATCTTCAAACTCTCGATTCCCCTGTCGTCCACGATCTTGACCGCGGCTCGCCCATGCTCGCCGGGTTCGAATGGCAGGGAAACCGTGCCGTGATACGCTTCGATTAGGCTCTCGTCGATCTCGGCCCTGAGATTGCGAGCAAGCTTCGCCCAGCCCTCCTTGGCGCCGGCCATGGGGAAGAACACCTGACGGGGAAACAGGCTTCGCCCGTCATAGTCCGGGTCGAGCATCCACATGGCGATCTGGTCGGCGCCGCCTGATTCCACGTTGCCGGTCTTGGTGTTGTAGTAATCGAAACCGTGAACCGAGATGCGGAACTTGCCTTCGTCGTCGCCGGTCGCGATTCGCTCGGGCTGCACGTCCGGCTGGCCGATGAGCCAAAACGACTCGTTGCTGATCCGCTTCTTCTTGAGGTCATCGGTGAACAGGTCGGCGTTCATCTGCGCTTTGAGCAGGGTCACGCCCGGCCAGTTGATCTCGTCGATATCCTTAGCGGCCTCCGGGTCGAACTGGAAGGCGGCGAAAACGATGAGCTTCGGCCTAGGTACCAGCGTCTGCGTCTGATCGATGGCTTGGGCGACTTGGCGCTGTTCGAGCGGCGCATGCTCCGGCCCGAAGGCGATGACGATGCGCTGGGGCGCGTGGACTTGGCTGGTCTCGCGCACCCGGTCCGTCCCCTTCGTCGCTGGGGAAGTGTCGCCGTCGGCCTGCAGATGGCTGCAGCCTGGCAGCGGCTCTAGGCGGGAAAAGCGGATGTGCTGGCCCGCTTTGCCGCGAATCCCAGTGCGTAGCAGTTCATCGCGCCATTCCGCTTGGCGCAGGGTTTCGCCGGAACGGGTGATCGAGGCGTCGGCGGGCTGTGGCGCATCCTCTAGCAACTCCTGAACCGACTTCACCGCCGGGGCTGGTACCGCTTCCATCGTGAACGGTCCGCTGACACGCGTCTTGGTCCGATCCACGACGGGTTGGTCGTAGAGCGTTTCCTGCGGCGCATGGCGGGCGATGACTGCATCGACTTGCGCGCGCGTCATGCCTTCCTTGATGTCCTGATTGTTGGCGATGGACTTGAGGGTGACGTGCGGCACGGTCTTGTACTTGAAGCCGCTCGCAACGCCCTCCTGCGCGTGGGCCAACTCGTAGAAGTCGAAGGCGCAAGTCATTAGACGCTGCTTGGCCAGCGTTAATGCCACACGCGAGGTATCGCAAGTGATCCACCGCCGGCCCCACTGCTCGGCGACGTATGCCGTCGTGCCGCTACCGCAGGTCGGATCGAAGACCAAGTCGCCTGGGTCGGTTGTCATCATGAGACAGCGCTCAACGATCTTTGTACCGGTTTGGACAACATAGGTCTTGTCAGACTCGCCTTTTGTGTCCGTCCACAGGTTGGAGAGCTTCATGACGGGATAGTCGTCAACGAACGTTAAGTAGCGCAGCGTCTTTCCGGACGCAGAGAGCCTGTCCGCCTTCCTCAGTGCCTCGATACCGATTTGATTGGTCTTCCAACTCTTTCTTGATGTTGGATTGAATGTCCGGCCATCGAACTCGATTGGAAAGATGCAGGTCGGCGTATAGCCGCTTGATACTAGGTTGTCGGTCCCGAAGACCCTTGCCTTCGCTGGAAGAAGCTTCGGCTCTGCGCGCTCCTCCGGTGTCATCGCTCTTCGACTTCCGTCCGGCAGTTGAACTGAAGTGAACACCGTTCCCTCGCCGACCGATCGAGTGGCGAACACATCCTGATACTTCATCCCGCTCTTGTTCTTCGCGTACCACAACACGTAGTCGGCAACTCCAGCGAGACCCGCCGACGTTAATGGCACAGACGTACGGAAAGCGACCTGCGCACAGAAATTGCCGGGCCCAAGCACTTCATCCATCAAGCTGCGCACCAAATGCACGTTCTCGTCGCCTATCTGAACGAACACGCTGCCACTCTCGGTCAGCAGCTCACGGGTAAGTAGCAGACGGTCGCGTAAGTAGGCGAGGTATGAGTGGATACCCAACTCCCAAGTGTCGCGGAAGGCGCGGATCTGCTCCGGCTCAGCGGTCAGATCCTCGTCCTTGCCGTCCTTCACGTCGCGCTTGTTGACGAAGGGCTGGAAGTTGGAACCGTAGCGGATGCCGTAGGGAGGGTCGAGGTAGACCATCTGCACCTTGCCGGCCATGCCTTCCTTCTCCAGCAGCGAGTTCATCACCAGGAGGCTATCGCCCGCCACCAACCGATTGCTCCAGCCGTGGGCGTGCTGGTAGAACTCAACGGCCTGCCGCAGGGGTGGGTTCTCTTCCAGCATCTCAAACAGCATCCCCTGCGGCATCCTGCCGTTGCGCTTTCTGACTGCCTCGATGATCGTACGCGGGTCGATGCGCTCGTGGACGTGCAGCGACACTGTGGGAAGCTCGAACGACGTATGTTCAACCTTGCCCGCCCACATCAGTTGCGGGTCCAGATGCGGATCGTAGGCGTAGGTCTTCTTCGCGCCCGCGTCCGGGTCCGTGTCCGGTGTCACCAGCCCCACCGGAGGATTGTTGACGCGTTCTTTGTCCCGATGCTCGTAGGACTCGATCGGCCGCTTGGTTTCTGCTTTCTTTTCTCGTGCCATCAAGGTCTTGCCTCTTGGTCTTGCCACACAGTGTTACGGTATCCGCCGAGAGAGTATCGCCGCCGGAACAATTTGGAACGTTTTCGATCGGGCAGACTATCGAATCCCATCAGTGGACGGCGTTGCACAAAGAAACGGTTGTGCAATCCTACGGTCCCGGCCCGCGGCCATGTTTCGATTGTGCCTGGACCTCGTAACAAAGAGCCGGCTTCACAAGTCCGGACCATGCGTGTGGCCCCGACAGCGCGCGGGGGGGCCCCTGCGTGGCGTGCGCACGGCGCGCCTCTTAGTTCACATAATCGCAGATTATGCGACCCTAGCAGGCGAAACACCCCTCTTTGGCGGGCCTTTCGCCCCGCCCGAATCGCCACTTACAGGGATCGTCTGCTCCACCGGAGTTCCCATCGTCCAGTACTTCCAGTCGTTGGCGTACAGATACGTTCCCCATGTATTTCCGAATCGTGTCGGTACCATCGGTCGGTCGAACTCAAAGAGGTTGGGACTACTCGATTCTCACGTTCGTAGCGTGTCCCCGCAGCCGTGCGACATGGTGGCCCTCAAGGGATACGGCGGGAAGTGCCTCCTCCCCCGGAATGGTTACGACGGTCTGAAACTGCCAGGTTTTCGCCGCGATGAAAGCCACGTAATCCTGAAACCATCTGCGGTCGAATCTGGCCATGCAGTCGACGAGTAGCATGGTGGGCCGCCGCTCCGCCTCAAATCGAGCAAGTTCTACCGCCATCTCTATGACGACCCGGCTCTGCTCAGTGTCTGAGAGGTCCTGAAAACTAAGGCCCGCGATGGTATCGTCCACATCCACCAGAAGCGTTTCTTGATCGTCCCGTTCCACGAAGCGAGGATTGTGGATGTAGTGCCCTCCGCGTGCCGCGAGTGACCGCACGACGTTATGCACAAGAGCCGCGTCGATGCGTAGCCACCTCGCCAGGTAGGCGCTGACAGTCTCATCCTCCTCGTTGCGCCTGTGCGGTCGCTCTGGCGCATGAATGAATGTAAACGGGACGTTTAGGCGGGGCGTCGCGGAATTGTTTACGACAAACTGGATGTTGGCCCGGTCGTAGATTTTTATGGTCCAGGTAAGTGGAAGCGGGTTGAGCGCTTCGTACCTTACCCGGGTTCGTTCGCCACTCCTCCCGCTCGATGACCAACGCTTCAAGAACGAGATTTCGGTGCAGCCTGCGAGCCACTCACAGAGAGCCGTCTTGCCAGACGCATTTCCGCCGACGATCATTGTGGTTCGCCCGAAGTCGAGCCGCGAGCCTGGAGTAAAGAGCGGGCTTTCTTCCACCACGAGGGACTGTAGCCAGCCGAACTCGAAGGAAACGCCCCGCTGTTCGAATGCGATCAGCGCTTCGTGAGCCGTCTTGAAATTGTGGAGGCGGGTCGACGAGAACTCCACGCCTCTCTTCGCATCAACGATCCTTGCATGATTGGCGCAAAGCCAAAGTGCGTTGGCGATACCTTCGAGTTCCTGCGGAGATAGAGTCGCCTGACCACGGGGGCCTCCAGGAGATGCGCTGTGGATGTGCGCCGCCACCCCGGTGGAAATCGCATCGTGCGGCGATGCGCCAGGCCCTACGGTGGTCATGTCACATCCCGGGAAGCTGCACCGGAATCCGTTCCGCTCCGCCACTGTCTCCTTGACGCCCTTTAAGAAATTGATCCTCATTATTGTGGAAAGCGCTTATTGGACTAGAAGATCACTCACAACACCGTCTTGACGACCTTCGACACGCCTTCGCATCGTGGGAAGAGCTCGCCTGTCTTCGGTAACAACTCCCGCATCGTCGTTCGCTGAAATCAGCTTACCGGCTCGGGCCACCCCGATCCCGGCTGCGCGCAATCAGACTCTCAATGCGATCCGGCAGTCCGGCCGGCCGGGTCCGCTTGTGTTCCACCGCGGCGCGAATCGCCTTCAGCCCTCGTCCAAAAGCCGCGCGAGTTCGTTGTATGCCTTGGTCAATGTCTCGACATGTGCGTTCAAGATGCCCTGCTGTTCGCTCATGGACTTGCTCCACTTGACGTACCCCTGCTGATCGGACGCGTGCTGATTGGCCAAGTGCTGCACTTGCTCGCCCAAGTGCTCGACCTGTTCCCCCAAGGTCTTGCTCCACTTGATATACCCCTGCTGATCGGCGCTCTGCTGATCGGCCAAGTGCCGCACCTGCTCTGCCAAGGTCGCGACCTGCCCGGCCAGCCGCTGCTGCTCCTGCGCGTATTGCTCGGCCAGCTTGCTGTACTCGTGCGTCAAGCGCTCTTCGAACTCGGTCATAGGTCTCCTGCAGCCGCGCCCCGACCGCGGCGATCTCCCGCTCCAATCGCTCCACCTGCCGACGGGCGGTGTCCCGCTCGTCGGCGTTCGCTGCGTTCGCCCGCTCCACGCGCCGCGCCTGCTGACGCTTTTCCCGCGCCGCGGCCCCGCCGTCCGCACGATGCCGGGACGGGCCCAGGTGGACGTTCGGCTCCCGGCTCAGCTCGGCCGCCCGCTCCAGGTCGCCCTCGCGGTGGGCCGCGTCGCGCCGATCGGGCAGGCTGCGGCCGTCGATCCGTTCGGCCCGGCCCGCCTGCGCCAGCGCCCGATTCGCCGTCTGCTCCCACGCCTGGCGGGTCGTGTCCAGCCAATCCCCGGCCTTGGCCGCCCGGCTCTTGCGCGCCCCGCCACGCTCCGGGGCCGTGGGGTTGTGCCGCTTGAACCATTGCTCATCGCTGCGCGCGATCCCGTCATTGCCGCGCTCCGAGAACATCAGGTGCGCGTGGGGGTTGTCCGGCTTGTCGGGGGTCTCCGCCGCGCCCTTGTGGAGGGCGAGCGTATAGGGCAGCCGCTCCCCGCCGCACACCTGCGCGGCGAACGCGCCCGCGAGCGCGCGCCGCCCGCCAGCGTCCAGTTCGTGCGGCAGGGCGAACTGGACCTCGCTGTAGAGCCGCCCGTTGGCGCGCTCATGCGCGTCCGCCGCCTGCCAGTAGGCGTGCGGGTCGTCCTGCGCCCACGCGGGCATGTGGCCGTGCTCCACATGCTCGCGTTCCTCGCGGTCATCGGCATAGCGCCCCTCGCGCTCGATGTACTCGTTCTTGGCGCGGGCAGACTGCCCACCGGCGCGTGAACCGAAACCGACTTTGAGGTGATAGACCGCCACGCGCCGTCACGTCCGTCGTCGTTCTGACGCACGCCGTTTCTCGAAGAGAAACGGGAATAGTGCGCCCTTACTGTCGTTCGGGTTCTTTTTGCCGTGCATCGTCGATGCCGTCTTTGGATAATAGATTGTGGGGATGCTACCGTCTATCGGGATGAAGCCACAAGACGAACTGCAGGAATTACTGGCCAGGCAAGAGGCCCTCACGCAAGAACTCGCGGCGAAGAAAAAAGCACTGCAGGAGGCTCAACGCCGCCAGCGCGACACCCTCACCCGCCAGATCCGCCGCGCCCAGGCCCGCCTCTCCGCCGCCGACCGCAAGCGTCGCACCCGCCGCTTGATCCTAATCGGCTCCTACATCGACAGCGTCAGCCAGGCCGACCCGGAGACCATGACTCGGCTCATGAAGGGCCTCGATGAGTTCCTCGAACGCGACCAGGACCGGGCACTATTCAACCTGCCGCCACGGCTCAAAGGCGCCTGACATTCCTCCCAGCGAGTAACCTTTAGAGCCAAGAATGCCAGATGCCTTCACCCTTCGTATGTTCGTGCCGGATGGCGATCCCGAAGGGGTGCGGCTTATCGACCGCATGAACTGGACGGGGTTAGTGGTTGTGTTCCCGCGATCCAAGTGGTCTAAGGTCAGGAACCGAGCGGAGTTCGGTCGAACGGGCGTTTATATCCTGACTGGCTATAACGAAGGCGACGACGAGCTCCCGACGGTTTACGTGGGTCAGGCAGACGGCGTGAAGAGCAGGATTGATTCCCACGTCCAGCTGAAAGATTTCTGGGATACGGGGATCGTATTCGTGTCGAACAGTGGGGGGCTTAATAGAGCGCATGTGACATGGTTGGAGCATGCGCTGGTCGCTAGGGCACAGGAAACAAAGCGCTGTCATCTCGCCAACGGCAACGCTCCACAGGAGCCAGCTCTAAGCGAGGCAGAGAAGGCGGACACTCAGGCATTCCTGCGTGAAATGCTCCAGATCTTGCCGCTGGTCGGCCTCAGGGTGTTCGAGACGCCTCGTGCCGTGGCTGGGACGGGGGCATTAGTACCGATTGTATCGACCACGAAGTCGACCACGAAGCAGAAGGGCCTTCGGGATACAGTCGTTGTGCCGGCCCAGCAAGAAGGGTTTAAGAGGGTGTTCCTGGAACAGAACTGCTGGCACGCGATTCGAATTGCCGGGGGCATGTTGGACAAGATCGAGTACATCGCCGCCTATCAGACGAATCCCGTATCAGCTATCACGCACTACGCGCCGGTCAGTCAAATCGAGCCATACGGAGAGAGCGGAAAGTACAAGCTAGTTTTCTCTGAAAAGGCCACGCCTATCGGACCCATAGCTATCGGCGATGCGCCGACTGGATCGATGCAAGGCCCGAGATACACGACTATTGATCGGCTACGGAAGGCCAAAACTCTGAGTGAGCTCTTTACGTGAAGGCGTCGGTCGCCTCGGTGATCCTGGACCGTTTAGAGGTGATGGTTGAGACCCTCCCACCTGTTTTTAAAGGCCGAACTGAGCCTGTTTGAGCTGGTCTCCGCGTCGCGCTAGTCGGACCCGTCTACGATGTCCTACGGCGGCGGCTGATCCTGATTCGCTTCGGTGATGAGTGGCTGCTCACGCGCTGGAGGAGTCTCTACGACACCCACCGCAGCTGGAGGCTCAACGTTGGTGATCTGAAGCGGATCCCTTCCTGGCATGAGCCAACTCAGTGTCGACAGTGCGCGTTTGCCGGTGAGGAGTTCAACGATGCCCTTTCGAATAAGCCTCTGATCGTCTTCGAGTTCGCCGTGTGCGATTGGGCTATACGCGTCTCGCTTAATTGCTCTTTTATCGAATGAGAAGCCGAGGCGATTTCCAATTTCCAACATCAGATCAAAGAAGCACTCATCGCGCTTTACAAACTGCGCAGCTCTTTGAGCCTCTTCCCTGGGTGTATCACTCAGAGCATCGAGATACATCTTCCAAGCGGTGAGAACCTGAGTATCCGCTTTCTTTTTGGGACTGAACTCCAGGTCGATGTGATTGAGCGCCTCTACGTGGCGTTCGGAGACCCGAGTGGTACGAGTCGCCATCAACTCTCGAAAGAGCCAGAGCTTGCGAGCTCGCTCGTCCCGTCGTCGCTCGCTGTAGCGTTGTGCCCACAGCGCAAGGATAGGTCCGAGAATTACCGCTGCGATAATGAGCCATCCTTCAAGGCGTATTCCGAACCACATCACCTGCTGGGTGAATTCGGCTGCAACTGCAGGTGCCTGTTGAACTTGCATCTTGGAATTCTAGCGGATCATCAAGCCGCCACGGCCGAAAAACGCCTAACGCTCTCTCAGAGGGCGTGCTGAACGGTTTCAGGACGCGTTCGGCCCTACGGGCCTGCTGAGCCGCAGCTGGCCTGGGGGAACACCCGGAGGACCGGTGCTGAGGACAGCGCAGCCGTGGACGCGCCTGGAACGCGGAGGCATCCGGGGCTATTTCGTGGTGTCCG
>CBDHFM010000024.1:0-30174 GCA_965262505.1 Vicinamibacterales bacterium | reverse complement strand
ATGCGGCGAAGGCGTCTGTCCTGTTTGCGCATGAGCGCGCTCCGTTCCTTGACATTCTTACCCTCGTGCCGGAGCGCCAACTGAAGGTCGACTGGTAAGTCCTCCTTAATTCGTTTGAGCATGAAGTCAAATGTCTCGCCATTGCCGATGTCGATATACGCGACGTTAAGGAAAAACAACGCATACGCCTTCGTCTCGTCATCCAGCGACGAGTCGTCGATTCGCAGCGCGGCATCTTCAATGGCCTTGGCGAAGAACCCATACGAGTAGCCTCCCCTGATGACCATCTGGATGAGGTAGAGCAGGTGCATCTGCGGTAGGTTGCTGAACCACATCTCAGAGCCTTGCGTGACAATCTTCCGATAGAGCTCAGCCGCCGTCACTGCTATGTTCAGTACGCCTTTCTCAACCACCTGGTACGGCGTCGTATACGCCGCCAATAGGTAATCTGAGACGCTTATAATCTTCAGCCACTCTTCCAGTTCTGAACCGGTCGGCATCTCGAATATCGCCTTAAGATCGGTTGGACAGTCCTTGCGCAACCCGAGATAGAAGAAGAACATGTTCATCCAGTAAACGTTGAACACTCGGTTGTCGACGACGAGCGACTGGTCCTGAATAAAGGACTTGGCATAAAAAAATTCCGTGAAACTCCGGTGCTTGAACCCGAGTGTTTCAGAACTGCTATCCAAGAGGATGATTTCGCAACGGTTGACCATCTTGTTGAATAGTTGGTCCGCATCTATTTCGAGGTTGCGCTGGTCCAGGTAGTCCTTGAAGACGGCCTTAACCTCATCCACTGATATGAATAGCCGCTGGTCGTCAATCATCTGCCGAGCCAGCTTCATCAGGATGTTGTCGAGCGCCTGATATTCTTTCTGCGACTGGAGACCCTTCTTTTCATCCCACCTGCCAAGTATCAGCTCCGAATACTTCGCATACAGCTCCGTCATGTTTGACGGTATTTCCTTCTGGTTTTCGTTCAGCAGACGCGCCAGGAGAATGACCGACATCGGGCTCCTTGGCATGTTCCTGAAGAGGGCTGACTTCTTAAGATCTTCAAGGATGCGGCCCTTGACGTTGACCTTCGTGCACATCTTGGTAATGAATTCGAAGGTACGCTGCATCGAGAGGTAGCGCAACTCGCAGCGGGCAACGTCCGGCTGTAAAATATTGCCCCGCTCGACGCCTTTGAGGAACCTACTCGTCACCACGACGCGAATACAGTTCTCTTCCGACGCTTGGTCGAAGATGGCGTTGAGCTCGTCGGCCTGGCTGTTCGTCTCCATCTGCCTCTCGTCGAAGGCATCGATCAGAATTAGGTATTCGCTATCGTGGCATGACTGCCTGACCGCCATTGGCACCCGCTGATCAATGAGCTTACTTAGGTCGCCTGAGTGTTTCTCTATCAGCTCCGTGTAGCTCGCGCTAAGCGGAATTACCTTGGCCTTGCTGAACTCATCCGTGACAGTGGCTTTAGTAATTAGCCGCCGGAGTAATTTCGACTTTCCAGATCCGACGGCGCCCTCAATAAGAATGCAGCGGTGTGACTCGGTAACGTGGTCGACATCGACCTTCTCCGGCTGGTGACGGTTCTTCCTTTCATAGCGGTAAGAGGTGGACCCTATCGGCTGGACAGCTGATCGACATCGTTAAGTGGAATCTTCTGCGTCACATTCCCGTCAAGATGAGAGGGGGCAGAAGATGACGAAGAGGAAACGACGAAATCATTCACCAGTATTTAAAGCCAAGGTCGCGTTGGCCGCAGTTCGAGGAGAGCGTACCTTGGCCGATCTCGCCGAGCAGTTCGAGGTGCACCCGAATCAGATCCAGGACTGGAAGAAGAAGCTGGTGGCGGATGCCGAGCATGTGTTCGGCGCCGGTGCGGTCGAGGCTGAGCATGCCGCGCAGGAGACCCAGCAGCTCCACGCCAAGATCGGTCAGCTGACGATGGAGAAGGATTTTTTATCCAAAGCGCTCGGTCGAGACCGGTGAGCGAGCGCCGAGCGATGATTCAAGCTGCCCACCCGTTGACAGTCACCCGACGCTGCGATCTGCTCGATGTGGCGCGGTCGACGGTGTATTACCACCCCACCGGGATCCCATCAGAGGATCTGGCCCTGATGCGCCTCCTGGACGAGATCCACTTAGAGCGTCCGTTCTACGGCAGTCGCCGCCTTCGAGACGAACTCGAGACCCAGGGGCACCCGGTGAATCGCAAGCGGGTCCAGCGGCTGATGCGCCAGATGGGCCTGAGTGCCCTGTATCCGAAGCCGCGCACGAGCCAGCCCGGGGCCGGACACAAGGTGTATCCCTACCTACTGAAGGGCCTGTCCATCGAGCGGCCGAATCAGGTGTGGGCGAGCGATATCTGCTACATCCCAATGGCGCAGGGGTGCATGTATCTGGTGGCCATCCTGGATTGGTACTCGCGCCGGGTCCTGGCCTGGCGTGTGTCAAACACCGTCGACAGCGACTTCTGTGTCGAGGCCCTCGAGGACGCGCTCATCCACTACGGACCGCCGGCGATCTTCAATACGGACCAAGGCGCTCAGTTCACGTCCCAGGCGTTTACGACGGTGCTCAAAGCCCATGCGGTGGCCATCAGCATGGACGGCAAGGGACGCTGGGTCGACAACGTGTTCGTCGAGCGTCTCTGGCGCAGCGTCAAATACGAGGATGTGTATCTCCATGCATACGAAACACCCGCCTCGCTCCGGGCAGGGCTGACCTGCTACTTTCAGTTCTACAACGGGCGACGGCGTCATAGTTCACTTGGTCGGCGGACGCCGGATGTGGTCTACTTCGACGCAACCAGCTTCGGCACGGCGGCCTGAAACACGATGGAGATTTCACTTAAGCCGCTGTCCAGGTTTCGGGGTCCACTTCTGTATTCGATGTCTGGAAAGTAATACAGGTCCTGCTTAACGTAGAAGGTACTGTCAGATATCTGCTGTAGGCTGACGCTCTTATCCTGCTCTTCCGTCCGTAACTGCAAGTCCTGTAGATACTCCGCGACGGCCATCGGCAGCCGCGACCAAGCCAGAGGCGCATAACGGTCGACCAGCCTGGCAAGGGTGGGACCATCGATAAACTCAATTTTCCGATTGCTGTATTCGTGGAATATCTTTAACTTGGCGCCGTGCGTTATGTGTTGAGTGACGATGATCCATATTTCGGTAATGCGGATCTTCTCTCTACCACCTCTAAACAACCGTGGTACGTCGCACTCACCGATTTGGCGCTCAATGTCAGCTAAGTTCTGGACAATCTTTCCAACCTTGGCGATGACGCCAATATATTCGATGTTGCCGAAGGTATCGTCGGTCCGGCTGATAACGAAATCAGCCCCCATCTCGTCTCTGCCGTGGTGGTACTCAACGTTTTGAACCCTCGGCAGCTTCGGCAGCACCGCGTCGAGCAACGGATGGAGGTTCTCTACCTCCCTCGTAATTAAATTAAGCTTTTCGTTGGCAATCTTCGCCATGTTTGCTCCCTCGCTGCCACGTCCCCATCAGAACACCCAAGGGTTCCTATTTCGTGTTACTTGCTGTCCATTTTGAACAATCAGACGCTAGCGGCTCGGGCCGTCCCTGTCCCGCGCCTGCTCGCGGTGCTGGATGGCCTGCTGAATCCGGGTCAGGCCTGCGCCAATAAGTCGGCTAGCTTTTTGTAGTCCGCTGAGATGTGTGCGTACTGCTTCGTCAAGACCCCCACCTGCGTGTCGAGCTGCTGCAGCTGCGCCTGCAAGTCGGCGGCTTGTTTCTTGTGCTGCTCCGCGAAGGTGGTCACCAACTGCGCGAGATCGTTGACCCGCGCGCTCAACATGTCCTGTTCCTCGGCGTGCTGCTGCTGATCCGCGTCCCACTGCGTCGAGAGCGCCTTCAAGGCGTCCGTCAAGCGCGTTTCGAGTTCTGTCATACCACGCCCTCACTCGCTGGAAAGCCTGATGGCAGGCTGCCCGAGCACGGTCACGGGCCACTCCTCGTTGAGCGTCCCCCTGGGCAGCACCACGTACCGCACCCCGTCCGCTTCCTCGTGGAGCCACACGCCCCACGTCTGCGCCTGCAGCTGGTCGAGGGCGCGCTGTTCCTGCGCGATCCCGCGCCGGTAGGTCTCCTGCGTCTCGAGCAGGCGTTGCACGCGGCTCGACTGCCACTGCAGCAGCCCCCAGCTCCCGCCGAAGATGCTGAGCAAGAGACCCAGCCCGACCACCAGGCCGGTCACCAGCGGCCGGAGCCAGGCGCGCCGCAACAGGCCGTGCATCCGCCCGAGCCCCGTCTCCGTCGCGGCTTCGGTGCGACGGAGCTTGTCGACGATCCGCCAGTTCACCTTGGGGCTTGGGGAGCAATGGAACCGAAAGTACGGTAGAAGACTCGATCTAGGTCCGCCGGAGTAGCCGCGACACCGTTGCCGGGTGGACGCCGAACAGGCGCGCCGCGTCGGCGGCGGTCTTCTTCCCCTGCTTGACGAGCGTCACAATTTCCTGTTGCTGGTGGGGCTTGAGCTTCGGCGGCCGGCCGCCGATCCGGCCTTCCTTGCGCGCGGCGTCGAGGCCCGCCTTGGTCCGTTCCTTGAGCATCGCGCGCTCGAACTCGGCGAACGCGCCGACCATCTGCATCATCATCCGACCCGCGGGCGTGGTGGTGTCCACCGCTTCCTTGAGGCTGCGAAAGCCTGCGTGGCGCTCCTGCACCCGCTCCATGATGGTTAGTACATCGCGCAGGGAGCGTGACAGGCGATCGAGTGTCCAGACGACCAACACATCGCCTTTCCGGAGCTGACTGAGCAGCTTGTGCAGCTCGGGCCGATCCCAGCGGCCGCCGGAGGCGTTGTCGCGGAAGATGAGCTCACAGCCGGAGGTTTTGAGCGCGGCGACCTGAGGGGCGGTAGTTTGCTCGCCAGTGGAGACGCGCGCGTAGCCGATGAGCATGATTGCGTAAAGGTATTGCATACGTGACTGGTAATGCAATACTGTTTTGCACCCTGTAAACGTGGGGTTTCCTGCCGATCGCCCCTCCGTGCGCAAACCATCGTTTATGCAACTCCGCCACGTCGGGAAGCCGCGATGCCCGTGAGCTTCCTGAGCCCGGCGCAGCGCGACAACTACGGCCAGTACCTGGGCGACCCGTCAACCCAAGAGCTGGCCAGGTACTTCCACCTCGATGACAGCGATCACACGCAGATCGTCGAGAAGCGCGGCGATGCCAACCGTCTCGGATTCGCTCTGCAGCTCACCACGGTGCGCTTCGTGGGGACGTTCCTCGATGATCCGACGGCCGTGCCACCGGCGGTACTCGCCACGATGAGCCGGCAACTTGGCATCGATACGACCACGGACTTGACCGGCTATCGAGACGGCAAGTGGCGCTTCGCTCATGCCGCACACATCCGGACGGAACATGGGTATCGCGACCTCGCGGATCGCGCGGCCGGGTTTGGCCTCACGCGATGGCTCTACGCACAGTGCTGGACGGGCACCGAACGTCCGAGCGCACTGTTCGATCGGGCGACGACCTGGATGCTCGCCCACAAGGTGTTGTTGCCGGGCGCGACGACGCTGGAGCGCTTCGTGGCCAAGCTGCGGCACCGCGTCGACGTGCGCGTGTGGCGCGTGCTGGCGAGCGGCATCAGTCCGCCACAGCAGCGCCGCCTCGAAGATCTGTTGCGCGTGCCAGATGAAGGGCGCAGCTCATCACTCGTGACGCTGCGGACGGGTGCCGCGATGGTGAGTGGCCCGGCGTTGGTGCGTGCGCTCGAGCGGCTGAACGCCGTCCGTAGCCTCAGCATCACCGTGCCAGCGGCCGCCGCGATCGCGCCGACGCGAATGGCAGCCCTGGCGCGCTTTGCGGAGAAAGCCAAAGTCACCGCGGTCGCACGGTTGCCAGCGTTACGCCGAGCCGCCACGTTGGTCGCGTTCGTCCACTCGCTCGAAGCCTCCGCACAGGATAACGCGCTCGAGGTCCTCGACCGACTGTTACGCGACATCTTTGGTGCCGCCGAAAAAGCGGATCGGAAAGCACGGTTGCGCAGCCTTAAGGATCTCGATGCGCTTGCCCTCACGTTGGCGCACGCCTGCGCGGCGCTCCTCGATCCCGCTCTCCCGGACAACGTGCTGCGCGACCACGTGTTCGCGCGTGTCCCCCGCGCCACCCTGGCCGAGGCCCTCGGGACACTGAGCACACTGGTGCGGCCGCCGGATGACGTGTTCTACACCGAGCTGCAGACGAGGTACCGACGCGTGCGGCTGTTCCTGCCAACCCTCTTGCACCAGGTGCACTTTGAGGCCGCTCCGGCCGGCGCGGCTGTCGTCGCAGCGCTCGAGTATCTCAAGCGTCGTGAAGCGCCGGCGCGGGCCCAGGACGTGGCGCCGTCTGCGGTCGTGACGACAGCCTGGCGGCGATACGTGTACGGCGCGAACGACGCGGTCGATCACCGGGCCTACACCTTCTGCGTCCTCGACCAACTGCGCGAGGCGCTGCGCCGGCGGGATGTCTTCGTGACGCCGAGCTGGCGGTATGCCGATCCGCGGCGCAATCTCCTGGCTGGCGCCGAGTGGGAGGCGGCGCGGCCGATCATGTGTCGAACGCTTGGCTACAGTCCTCGCCCAGAACCGATCCTTGCCGCGTTAAGCGACGAGCTGGATCAGACCTACCGCGCGGTGGCCGCGCGCCTCCCCAACAATCCAGCCGTGCGTTTCGAACGCATCGACGGGAAGGACGAGCTGATCGTGAGCCCCCTCGACAAGGTCGAGGAACCCGCGTCGCTGGTGGCGCTACGGACCGCCATCGCGGGACGGTTGCCCCGTGTCGATCTGCCGGAGATCCTGCTCGAGATCGCGGCGCGTACAGATTTCGCCGTCGCGTTTACGCACGTCAGCGAACGCGCGGCGCGGGTCACGGATCTTGGCGTCAGCGTCTGCGCCGTGCTGCTGGCGGAAGCCTGCAACACCGGCCTCGAGCCACTCGTGCGCCACGAGACTCAGAGCTTGCGGCGCGATCGCCTGTCCTGGGTCAGCCAGAATTACCTGCGCGACGAGACCTTGCGCGCGGCGAACGCGCGCCTCGTCGCGGCGCAAACCGGGATCCCCTTGGCGCGCGCCTGGGGCGGTGGTGAGGTGGCCTCCGCCGACGGCCTGCGCTTCGTGGTGCCGGTGCGCACCGTGCACGCGGGGCCCAACCCCAAGTACTTCGGTATCGGCCGGGGCGTCACCTACTACAACCTCGTGTCCGATCAGTTCACCGGCCTGCACGGCATTACGGTCCCGGGGACGTTGCGCGACAGCCTGGTGCTGCTCGCGGTCGCGCTCGAACAGCAGACAGAGTTGCAGCCCACGCAGATCATGACCGACACCGGGGCCTACTCGGATGTGGTGTTCGGTCTCTTCCGCCTGCTCGGCTACCGCTTCAGTCCGCGGCTCGCCGACATCGGTGGTACCCGCTTCTGGCGGATCGATTCCCGGGCCGACTACGGCCCGCTTAACCGCGTGGCACGCCAATCCGTCAACCTCGACCGAATCACCCCACAGTGGGACGATATGTTGCGGACGGTCGGCTCGCTGAAACTCGGGCGCGTGCCGGCCACCGGTATCATGCGCACGCTGCAGGTGGGGGATCGGCCAACGCGCCTGGCGCAGGCGTTCGCGGAGTTCGGACGGATCGACAAGACAATCCACACGTTGACGTACCTCGACGATGAGGCCAAACGTCGCGCCACGCTGATCCAGCTGAACCGGGGAGAAGGTCGCCATGCCTTGGCCCGCGCCGTCTTCCACGGCAAACGTGGCGAACTGCGGCGACGTTACCGTGAAGGCCAGGAAAACCAGCTCGACGCACTCGGCGTCGTCGTCAACATGATTGTGTTGTGGAACACCATCTATATGCAGGCGGCCCTCGACCAGCATCGCGCAGATGGCCACTCGGTGCGTCCAGAAGACGAGGCGAGACTGTCACCGCTCGGCCACGAGCACATCAACCTGCTGGGACGCTACTCGTTCGCCGTACCTGAATCGGTCGCTCGTGGCGAGCTCCGGCCGCTCAGAAACCCCGCTGACGGCGGTCGCTAACCGTACTTTCCGTTCCATTGCTCCCCAAACCCCACCTTCTCCATAGCGGCGTCGATGATAGGCAGCTTGTTGTTCACGATGGCGTCCCACCTCTCGCCATACTCCTGCAGCTTGCGCTCGTCGATCGCGTCCAGCTTCCGGTCCTGGGCTTCTATCCGTTGCCGGATCTGGGCGCTCAAATCGTTCGCGTTGGAAGTCATGTTCGTACAGCGCTCCTTTCAGCCGCCACCGCTTCCCACTCGCCGGGTCGTGGGCGGTCACGTAGTTCTTACCCTGGCGCGGCACGTCGAGTCCCAATTCTTGTAGGGCGGTGACCACGCCAGCCCGGTCCTGCACCGTGCCGCGCGCGACGCCCCGCTGCAGGTAGTCCCGGATCGCCTCGCGCGGGTCGGCCTCACGCGCGATCCCAGCCCGCAACTCCGCCGCCTCGATGTAGGCGTGGTGCCCCGGCTGCTGGTCCCGCGCCCGCGCCGGGTCATCCGGGCGGCTCCAGCCCTTGTCGAGGTTGCAGGCCTCGACCAGGGGGGCGTAGGTCTGCTCCCAGCCGGGCGGCGCGATGTTGAGGCTCTTGCCCGTCTCCAGGTCGCACCGCGCGGCGAGCACATGCACGTGCACGCCGCCGGTGGCCGTGCGGTGCTGCACCGCCGCCCAGGCGTAGCGATCCTGGGCCAGCCCGGCCCAGGCGGTCTGCTCGAACTCGTCAAGCACCCGGTCGATGTCCTGGTCGCTTGGCCGGTCCTCCGGGGCCCAGGCGATCACGCCCGACGTGTACTTGTGGTCGAACTCCAGCGTGTCGGCCACCGCGGCCACGGCGTCCGGATCGCCGCGCAGGACCGCCACGTCCTCCCGGACATCGCCCTGGCTGTCCAGCTCGCGCGTCAGGTAGTCGGCCGCGGCCTGGGCCGAGCCCTTCCCGTGCGCGAGGAACTTAACCAGCATCGCGCGCGCCCCGCAGGCGCAACGCCGCCAGGTCGCGCTCGATGGCGACCAGGTGGGCGAGAACCTCGACGACCGCGAGGTCGTCGTCCACATGGGTGTGCGCCCAGCGGGCGATCTGGTTCAGGTTCGAGCCGATGCGCGCGACCTGCCGGGTGCGCTCGCGCTCGACCTCGCGCGCCGGCGCCGTCCAGGTCTGCGTCCGCGCCATGGCCTGGCGCAGCAGCTCGGACAGCGACACGCCCGCGGCGGCCGCCTTGGCCTGCCACAAGGCGAGCTCGGCTTCGCTCACGCGGGCGTGCGCGATGGCGGGGCGAGGCGGAGCGGAGCGACGGCGCGGCATGGGCTCGTGGATGGGGGTTCGAAGGGGGAGCGCAGCGGCCCCCTCGCCAGGCCCAATGTAGCACATTGGGTATACTGGCTTTCCGTTGCCCGTTGGGCATGTGTAGGCTGTTGTAGCCTCTTGACGGTAGCATACCCGCATGACGACAGAGACCGCCATCCGCTTCCGGGTCGACCCCCAGATGCGGCGCCAGCTCGACCGACTCCGCACGGAGAAAGCCGTCAACGTCTCGGCCTGGGTGCGCCGCCTGGTCAGAAAGGCCCTCGACGATGAGTTTCCAGACGAGGAACTCGACGAGGCCCCGACCCCCGAGCCGCCTGCCGAGCCCGTCGACGAGCGGCAGCCCGACCCGAACAAACCGCCGATCGCTGGGTGGACGCCCCGCCAGTTCGACCAGGGCTGGGGCGCCGTGCTCGAAGGCGCGCGGCTGGCCGACCTGCCCGCGAGCGACCAGCTGCCCGGCACGCCAATCGTCGTCACCGACCGCCGCGGCGACGCCTGGACCACGACCCTCACAGACGTTGTAAGCCGAAGCGACACCGAGATCGTGGTCACCAATACCGGCCGGCCGCGGCGGTGAAACAGGGTTTTGTGGAAAGACCACGCCCGAGGCACTGAGCGGCCCCAGGAGCCGCGATCGCAGGCCTCCTGGTGGGGGGAAGCATCCGTCACGCGGTCGCGGCCGCGTGACGGCCTAGGAGTGCTTCCGGTCCTCGGTAATCAGCTCACTCTTAAGCTTTCGGGCGCTGCCAGAGGCGTTCTCCCATTTCGAGCTCACACCGCCGTGTTCGCAAGTCCTTGCGTGAGCAATGTCATGCATCTGCGCGTCTCGGTGACGATGTATTCGTCGGTGCGGCTCTCACACAGTTCGAGAATGTTTTTCGCGACAAGGGCCTCCACGGAGTGTGTCGCGGGATCGAGTTCCGGCCGGATACCGTTGTGATACAGATTCCTGATCGCGTTCTTAAGCTGGTTTAAAAAGATGATCAAGTTCTCGAAGTCAGGGATATGCGTCTTCTGGAATATCTCCCAAAGCGCATCCGGATCAACTACATCCGTGTGGGCGACATACTTATTCCGAATCTGCGCCCACTGGGTCTCGTACGTTTTCCGGTGCGGCTTCATCAACTTACGAAGTCGGTGCACGTCCTGGATGGTCGGGACGTAGATCTGCTTCATGTAGTCCGGTAGCCATTCTTCCGCATTCGCTGAACCCTGGCGCTTCCTGGCCTCTAGCGCGGCTGGCGCAAACAACCCCTCATCGTGGCACTCCTGAAGAACCTGGAAGAAGCTGTCGATGTTGTGCGGGTTCGCCTTACGGTTGCCGAAGATCTTGCCAGCCGAAACGATCCCCTGGTATTCGAGACCCACCAAGACAGTGATCCAAAACGTCGGCGTCTTGTTGAGCGCCATGAGAGTGTCATGGTTGCTCTTCGCGATCTCATTTATCGCGCTCGCCGCGCACCAAAACCGGGTGGTTTCAGCGATCTGTGTCCCAAGAGTCTTAAACGCCGTCGCGAACTTCTTTTCTGCCTCTTCTGCGTTCGCCATAAGGCGATTTTAGTGGAGTGAGAACCCTGCGACGCGCATCAGGCCACCACCCTTAATGGAGCAGCAATTAGTAGCCCGTCTAGGGCCGTCCGGCTACAGACCGCAGGGAATTGGTTGGCTAGGCTCTGCGTTGATGGGGGATACCCCCTCCCACGGCCAAAGACGCCTGACGCCATTTCTGTGGGATTTCAGGGTGATTCTAGGACTGCTTTCGGCCCTAAGTTCTGCCTGAGCACATCGGGCCAGGCGCGTCACCCGGAGGGCCGGAGCGCCAGCGGAGGACGGCGCAGCCGTTGACGCGCCTGGCGGGCGGAGGCTACTCCGGAGCCGTCGTTGCGCGGCCGGGGGAGAGCCCCCCCGACGCGGGTCAGGGTTGCCGCGTGCGTCGCGTGCTCGCCCTGGTTCATGCTCTGGCCTGCCCCTGGCCGGTCGTTGCGGAGCGCGGCGCGGAGCGTCTTGGCGGTGGTCTTGGGTGGGTTTTCGGCTTGGCGTTACTATTCAGGTAACACCCGTGTGGACGTTTTCTGAGGAAATCAGGCCTGGTAGCGGCTCGTCCCCTCATTGACTCAGTCAACCGGCGGGCCGGTCGAGCCCTTTTCAGCTGTCAGGTGACCGCCGAAAATCCACAGGCTATCGGCCTGTACGTACTTGTCGGGTTGTACTACTTGATCAGTACGTACTTGTATGTGTAGGCGTTTCAGCGATAGTTTTCAGATGAAAATGTAGGCGTTTCAGCGATAGTTCGGTGGGTTGGAATGTAGGTGTTTCAGCGATGGAAAACTCCCGGATTCACAGCCTTTCTGTGGAAAACTCCGCCCGAGGCGCTGAGCGGCCCGTAGAGCCGCGTGTGTGAGCCGGCCGACCAATTCCCCACCCCGAGGCCGTGCGCCGCTCACAGGGGCCATCTCGCGGTCCGCTGGGGCCTATTCGCTGATGAGATGGAGCTGTGCCGGCGGGATGCGCGGCGGCGACGGCGAGAGGACGAGCCCGCCCGTGACCGTTGAGTAATTCAGGTCCGGCCAGGCGCGTTTGATTTTTTTCAGCTCGCGGAGACAGTCCGTGCGGAAGGCGTTCACGGCGTTCGTCTCGTTCGCCTTGGCCGGGTCCGCGCCGAACTGCTGGTAGAGCTGCCGCCACACGAGGGTGAGCGGCGTCTTGAGCATGAACGTCCGGTAGGTGAGCCAGAGGTACAGGTCGAGGCCGAGCGGCGACCGCTTGAGCCTTTTGAGGATGTTCAAGTCGAGCGGGATCGGGTGCGCGATGATCTCCTGGAAAAACTTCTCGCCAAGCTCGATCTTGCTGTCCCACAACACGGGCGCGTCCGGCCGCGACACGTCCCACCAAAATTCATGCTTATCGGCCACGAAGGAACTAACCCGCGTGAAGCCTGATGCGTTCTTATGGATCAGCGTCACGGAGCAACCAAAGAGCCGATCCATCTGATTCCGGAGCCGCGTCCGATCTCCTCGCGCGCCGCCGCTGTGACTCTCCATGCCGAGTTTGCGCATGAACTCATACAGCGACCGCCCGAGGACCAGCTCACGGCGCTGCGTCCGAACCGCCTCTGAGCAAACCCACGCCAGCAGCAGACGCGGCAGGATGCCGTAGGGCAGCTTCGCGTCGCTCGTTGCGGTCATGATCAACTTGTATGGACCGTTGACGCGCTTGTATTGAAGCCGGTCGCCGGGGTTCGTGCGCGGCAACGAACACAGCGCGAGCAGCCGCGCCATGAAGCCGAGATCGGGCTCCGCCTCGCTCGCCTCAATGAGCTGATTGACCTGGCGCAGCGTGGTGAAGTGGTGCCGGGCTTGCGCCGACATGGCGCGCCCGCGCGGGATGACGCCCGGCAGCGTGTCGGCCAGCTCGCCGATCGGCACGAACCCGCCACGGTTCTGCTGTTCGTCTGTGCTCATCGAACCCCTTCTCAGCCGACCTTGGCAGAGCGCACTGGTAGCGCCTCGGTCTCCAGCGTGGACAGATCCAAGCGCTTAGACGCGTGGTCGATGTCAAAACCGAGCACACTGCCGGCGGCGTCGAGATCGACATTCAAGCCGTCCGAGACCTCGCGCGTCTCCGTGCCCGGTCCGGCCTTCAGTTCGACATAGAGACTGTCTGTTTCTGGATAGTAATGAAGCTTCATGGCTTGTCCTTACGAAATCTCCGATCGAAGAAAGCATTGTGTATCGTCTCACTGTCGTCCAGCGTCACCACGCGAAGGACGCGCGGCGCGGCTTCGCCAGGACACGTGACCTCACCCCAGAAACGGACGCGGCCATCAGGCTGCTCCTCGCGACGGAGTGGGGTGGCGATGATCTTGGCGCACCAATCCGGATCGATGTAGGGACGCTTACGGCGTATCTGCTCCCTAAAACATCGCGTCGTCTTCATACACTGCCGCGGTCGCGAGCCACTTGTGCATAGCGAGACCGTGCTCGGCGTGGACACCGTTGAGGACAGTCGGCCGCGCGCCCATGCCCATTCTAGTACTCTTGTCTACATATCTACATATATACATGGAGACACAACAGTACTCTTATATGTCTCTACCTGTAGACATGCCTACCTTGCGATTTCAGGACGGTGATGCTTTGCGAACACAGCATTCAGCCCCTCGCAGACGAGGGCATGCACCGTGGTCCCGTGCTCGGCGGCCAGGATCTTGACCTGCGTTCGCACTGCGGCTTCTACATGAATGGTGAGCGGAACCGTGCTATCACGGCGGCGGGCGTGGGTTGGTTGTGTTACACGCGATGCTCGGGCACTATGCCCAGCTTCTTGAACCGCGGCGGTGACGACCTCAAGGTCGGGACGAGGCATTAGCTGACGCTCCTTTCAACATCTCCGGTTCCGCGAGTGCTCGTGTCAGCCACAGGGCAACGTGGCGCATCTCCTCGGCTGCTCGCCCGCGTGGAGGGTACTCCGTGACAGTCAGCCCGAGAGCGCTAGCGTCGCCCCATGCCGCGCGGTGTCCGAGGGTATGCGGACAAACCGGCAGACCGAAGCGCGCAATGGCGCGCCGCGCTTGGGCGGCTCGCGCGCCACGCGGAGGAACGGCGCTCAAGATGGCGACGGCCGGCGGGTTACCTGCTAAGGCGAGCAACTGCTGGGTGGCTGGGACGGTCTCCAGATCGAGAATCTGGGCGCGGCACGGGATGACGACCAGACGGGCAACGCGGGCGGCTTCCAACGCTGCTGATTCCGACCGCGGTGGCGTATCGATCACCACCAAGTCAACGCCCTGCTCAGCAGCCGCCCCGAGGGCGTTCTGCAGGCGCGACGGCTGAACGTCGATGACCGCTGGCTCGGGCACCTGCCGCCGGTCCCGCCAGCGGCACGCGCTCGCCTGCGGGTCTGTATCCAACACGATGGCAGTCTTCCCCGCGCCGCCCGCTTCCACCGCAAGCGCGAGAGCGAGACTTGTTTTTCCCGCGCCTCCCTTTTGCGCGAGTAGGGCGACGATCTGCATTAACGGGAAAAGAATACAGTACTACCAGTCTACATGTATAGTATACATGTACACTCACTTTGAATCGGTCAAGGTGTCCCAGCTTACTGGCCCACGCACTCGACGTTTGCAAGACAGAGAATCCGACACGGGATACGACACACGGCAGCGCGCGCCTGGGGGCGCTTTCGCCCATGTGTCGCAAACGGCCGTTTACGACACAGGTGGATCGGCTACGCCCGCGTCTCCAAGGCGGACGGCTTCCAGTCGCTGGACCTGCAGCGCGTCGCGCTGCAGGCCGCGGGCATCGACGCCGGCTACGTCTACCACGACGTCGCGTCCGGCGTCCGCGACGACCGCCCGGGACTTGACAGCTGCGTGCGCGCGCTCCGGACGGGCGACGTGCTCGTGGTCTGGAAACTCGATCGCCTCGGCCGCACCCTCGCCCACCTGGTCAACACCGTGCAGGACCTGTCGGCCCGCGGCGTGGGCCTGCGGGTGCGCACCGGGCAAGGCGGCGCAGATCGACACCACCCCGGCGGCCGGGCGCCACGGCGGCAGGACCTTCGCGCTGTCGAAAGCGCAGGTGCGGCTGGCCCAGGCCGCGAGGGCGCACCGCGACACCTCCGTGACCGCGCTCTGCCGTGAACTCGGGATCACCCCCGTGACGCTCTACCGGTACGTTGGGCCGCAGGGCCAGTTGCGCGAGCAAGGCGAGAAGGACCTTGCCCCTTGAACCTGCGCCGCCCAAGGCCGTGTCAGGCCTTCACTGCCGCTAGCCTGCAGGCGCTCGAGTGGTCCGAGCAGGTGCGTCATCAAGAAGCCTCCTCATCGCGGCCCGCGACTCGGGAGCATGTGCTCCGCTTCCCAGCACAGCTCGAGGTGGTCTACGGGCTCGCGGCTGGCCGTACTCTGGACCCTCGGGCGCGGGTGCGCCCGATGGCGGAAGGAAAGTCCGCCGGGCGGTGATCGGGTGGGGGCGGGGCGCTAACGCGGCCCGCCCCCACCTCTCGATGCTACGACAGGACCCGGATCACGACGCGGCGGTTCTGCACCCGCCCTTCCGCGGTGTCGTTCGGTGCCGCCGGGCGATCCTCGCCGAAGCTCCGCACGCTGATTCTGTGCAGCGGCACGTTGTGCTGGTCGTGCAGGTAGATCTTCACCATCTCGGCGCGCTGCATGCCGAGCTGCATGTTGCGGCGCTCCGAACCGGTCGAGTCCGTGTGCCCCTCGATCTCGAAGTACACGTTCTGGGGGTCGGCCTGGATCTGGCCCACCAGCTGATCGATCCGGGCGCGCGCGGCATCCGGCAAGTCGGCCCGGCCGAGCTCGAAGCTGCCCTGCGGCTCGTTGAGCGTGACCTCGAACATGAAGCGCCGCGCCTCTTCCTCGACCCCATCCACGCGCCTGTCGACCGCCTCGGCGGCCTGGCCGGCAGCGTCCGCCGCCTGCTGACCCCTCTCCGCCGCCTGTCCGACCGCTTGGGCGCGCTGGTCGACCACGCCAATCTGTTCCTCGTTCTGAAGCGTGCGCTCCTGTGTCTCCTCGACCGTGGCCGCCAGGGTGTCGACCTTGGCGTCGACCGCCGCGGCTTCCCGGCGTACAAAGCCCCGAGTCGCGCACGCCGACGCGACCAGCGCGACCACTCCCACCAACGCTACCTGCTTCAGCATCATCCGCATGGTTCCTCCTTGAGTAACGTGTGTCATCTTCGAGTCAGTCGCGCCCTTCCCGCCACGTAGCCGTTGCGGACCTGCACAACCCAGTCATTATCCGACATTCGAATCCGGATCGGGTGCCCGCCGCGCCGGAAACCGGGCTTAAACGTCACGACGTCCTGAGAGCGTCGCCCCTCCAGCACGTGCGCGAGCGCCTCGCGCACGTCGTCACCCGTGCTCGTCGCCCGCACGCTGCCGCCCGTCCAGCGCGCGAGGTCGGCGCGGGGTGCGGTCAGCGCGGCGCTGTCGGTGCCGCCCGCGCCGTCGCGCGCGTCGAGCGGACCGCCCACGGTGAGCAGGTGAACCGGCACGGAGACCTCGCTGGCCACGCGCGAGACCTCCTCTGCCGTGCGCCAGCTGCCGGTGTCCACGCCGTCGGTCACCACCAGCAGCGCGTGGTGGATGCTGCCGAACTGGCCGACGAGGGTAGCGGTGTCGGCAACCGCGTCGTAGAGCGAGGTCTTGCCGTAGGGCTTCTCCGTGCCCTTCTCGGTCATGTCGTCGAACCGATCGAACTCGGTGGTGAACGGCACCACCTCGCGCAGGACGGTGTCGAAGGTGAAGAGCGCGAGCTCGTCGCGACCTGGTTGCAGCGCGGCGACGATGTGGTCGACCGCTCTCCAGGCCCGGTCGATGGTGCGGTCGATGGCCATACTCCCGCTCACGTCGACCAGGACGGCGATGCGCAGCGCCGCGTCGCTCGGGAAGACGCTGTCGAAAGCCCAGGTGCGGCTGGCCCAGGCCGCGATGGCGCACCGCGCCACTTCCGTGTCCGCACTCTGCCGTGAACTCGGAATCAGGCCCGTGACGCTCTACCGGCACGTCGGGCCGCAGGGCGAGAAGGTCCTCGCCCCTTGAATCGGAGCGCGCTGGACCGTGATGTCGCTCGAAAGTGTCGCAAACGACCGTTTACGACACATGCGGATCGGCTACGCCCGCGTCTCAGAGGCGGACGGTTCCCAGTCGCGGGACCGGCCGCGCGGTCGGCCCAGTCCTTGCGCCAGGTCACCAGCTGCTCTTTCTTGTTCCACTTCCGATTCTTGTTCCCGAAGCCCTCCGGGGTGAGGGTCCGGGTGGTCAGCATGATGTGGGCGTGCGGGTTCTCACCCTGCCCGCCGTGGAAGGCAATATCAGCGACCATCCCACGGTCCACAAAGGACCGCTGCGCGTAGTCGCGCACGAGCGCGCGGCGGTCCTCCGCGCTGAGCTCGCGCGGGATCGCCTCCCAGGAGCCGGAGTGGAGCACCAACCATAACCAGAGTTGACGCAATTTCTGTGTTTAACTATTTTTGTGTAGTGAGTATTGGAGACCCCACGATGAAGAACGTCACCATAACACTGCCTGAGGATCAGGGGAGAGTGGTGCGTGGGTGAGCTCATAGCGTTGGTATCGTTCGCCGTCTTCGTGTGGGCTGTGGTCGGGCTCATCAACCCGAAGGCAGCTAGGTTGCCCAACCGGATAACGTCGGTGTGGATCTGGTTGCTGTCGGTCGCGCTGGCCGTCATGGGCGTGTCGCTCATGCCGGACGATCCAGCGGAACCTGCATCTGAGGAAGCCGCGGCCGCGGCGCCCGCAAGCCCAACACCGCCCCCACCTCCTCGAGACTCCGCGCCAGGCGCTGCCGACGGGGCCCCCGCCAACAACGTTACCGCTGCGCCGTCAGGCTCCCCCGCGTCTGGCAACCTAACTGCGGCTCAGCGGAACGCCGTTCGTTCAGCGAACTCGTAATTGCAGCTGTCAGGGTTCTCACGTCAGGCCTTGATCGACCAGTTGTCGTCGGAGTTCGGAGACAGTTACAGCGTTGGAGATGCCACGGTCGCGGTCAACAGCTTGAGCACCGACTGGAACGCACAGGCAGCGAGGTCTGCTGTTTCGTACCTTGAGTTGTCGGGATTCTCGTGCCAGGGCCTGATCGACCAGCTGTCCTCCGAGTTCGGTGACAAGTACACGGTGGAGCAGGCTACTTATGGGGCAACTCAGGCTGGCATCTGCTGACGCCGGCGACGCCGAGCTACGCCGTCGAGTCGGGCTGGCGGCCCGCGCGTGACGTCGACCGGGACTTCGGCCACAGCCGCTAGGGCGCATCATCGGCCCTTGCCGGCGAGGTGGGACAACCGCCGCAAGGCGTCCCCTAGAATCCGATCAACCGGCGGCCGTTGTGACACCGACTGCGACGCGGAGCGGCCCTGGAATCTCCTCGTAGCCCTGCGCTTGCGAAAAACTGTGCCGCTCGTAGTCCATATTCAAGCCCCTCGACCGCTTCGCGGCCGGAGCGCCAGCGGAGGACGGCGCAGCCGTTGACACGCCCGGAACGCGGAGGCATCCGGGGCTGTTTTGTGGGTGGATGTTGCCGGCCTAGCAACCGCCGTGTGTTGATTCTCTGAGTAAATCCGCCGCCTTCGTGGCCGTTCCCCTCATTACCCTCGCCATTCGGTGGCTGAGTCGAGCCTTTTTCAGCCGTCAGGCGAGTCGAGAGTGAACAGGCCACCGGCCTGTACGTACTTGTCGGTACTTACTATTTGATCAGTACTATTTGTACATGGAGCCTGTTTCACCGATAGTTTAGACCATAAATGGAGCTTGTTTCACCGATAGTCTGGCTCAAAACATGGAGCCTGTTTCACCGATGGAAAACTCGCGGATTCACAGGGTTTTGTGGAAAAGTCCCGCGCGAGGCACTGAGCGGCCCGTAGAGCCGCTTGTGTGAGCCTGCCGGCAACACAACTCCACCCCAAGGCTGAACACCTCACAGGCAGCAATCTCGCGGCCCGCTGGGGCCTATTCGCTGATGAGATGGAGCTGTGCCGGCGCGATGCGCGGCGGCGACGGTGACACGACGAGGCCACCCGTCACCGTCTGATAGTGCAGGCCCGGCCACGCCCGGGTGATTTTTTTCAGCTCGCGCAGACACACCACCCGAAAACTCTTAACGGTGCTGTGTTTCCACGCGTTCGCCGGGTCCGCGCCGAATTGCCGGTAGAGCTGTTTCCACGAAAGGCGCAGCGGGCGCTTAAGTGCGAACGTGCGATAGGTTAGCCACAAGTAGAGGTCGAGGCCGAGCGCCGACCGCTTGAGCGACCGCAGGATGTTCAGGTCGAGTGGGATCGGATGCGCGATAACCTCGTTGAAGAACTGCTCCCCGAGCTGGATCGTGCTGTCCCACAACACGGCCGCGTCGGGCCGCGTGGTGTCCCACCAGAATTCCCCGCGATCCGCGATGGCTGAGTTCACGAACCGCTCCCCGCGAGCGTCCTCGTAAATCAATTCCACGTGGGAATGAAAGAGCCGGCGCATTTGATTCTTGAGCCGAGACCGATCTCCTCGCGCGCTCCCACTGCGATCGTCCATGCCGAGCTTTCGCATGAACTCGTACAACGACCGGCCGAGGACCAACTCGCGCGATTGCGTCCTGACTGCTTCGGTGCACACCCACGCCAGGAGCAGACGCGGGATGTTGCCGTAGGGCAGCCGCGGCGGGCGTCCGCCCGCCGTTAGCACCAAGGTGTACGGCCCGTTGCGCCGGACGTACTGAAGCCGGGTTTTGGGGTTCGTGCGCGGCAGGGAGCAGAGCACGAGCAGCCGCGCCATAAAACCCAGATCAGCGTCCGCCTCGCTCGCGTCAACGAGCTGGTCAATCTGGTCGAGACGGGTGAAGTGGTGCCGCGCTTGGGGCGCGGCCGGCGGCAAGGCGCGACCGCCTGGCAGATCGACACCAGCGACCACGTCGCCGATGGGCACGAACCCGCCTCGTTTACGTTCCATGGGCTTTATTCCATGATTTCATACGATTATGCTACCATGATATCATGTGTTTTGGTGGTTATCTGCTTTGACCTACATCATTGGCTTAGTTTCGCAGAAGGGTGGAGCCGGAAAGTCAACCTTGGCGCGCCTCTTTGCGCGCGAGTTGGCCCAGGACGGCTTTACCGTCAAGATCGCCGATCTGGACACTCAGCAGACAACCTGCACCGAGTGGGCGAGCGACCGGGCGGAAGCTGGCATCGAGCCTGAGATACAAGTCCAGCCCTTTGGAAATCTCAAGACAGCCCTTGCCGAGGCGACGCGCTTCAACGCCTACATCCTCGATGGCCGCCCGCACTCCTCACAGCAGACGATTGAGATCGCCAGGGCTGCCCATTTGATCGTCATCCCCACCGGCCAGACGAAGGACGATCTTCGACCGGCTGTAAAACTCGCTCACAATTTGGCTGATTGTGGCATCGATCGCGACCGCATAGCCTTCGCGCTTGCGAAGACGACCCGCAGCGCGACGGAGATCGCTGCAGCTCAGGCTTACCTTAAACAGACTGACTACACCCTCCTTGAGGGGTTTCTCCCAATCTCCACCGCCTACGGCGTGGCACACGATGCGGGAAAGACGGCGACCGAAACCTCGTATCGAAGCTTGAACGAACAGGCCGAGCGGCTGGCGCAGGCGATGATCGATCGCCTGGTATCAGTCACGGCCACGAAGGAGAATCTGTGATGGCGAATACGTCTGCACTCAAAAAAGGGGCGCCACCGACGCGTGAGGACACGCCGCCGCTGGTCCAAGCCAACCCACGGTCTTTCGAAGGAAAGAAGAAGCCGATCCAGGTGATGGTGCCACCGGAGGTGTTCCTCGCTTTCAGCGCCAGGGCCGGAGCGGAATTTGGCTTCATGAAAGGCTCGAAGTCCCGACTCTTCCTTGCCATGTGGAAAGCCTATAACTCAATTATTTCATGATAGCTTGTTATCATGAATAGAGGAATCCTGGAACACATCTTAGCGCTGGGCAAGCGCCTCGTTTTCAGCGCCAGGGCCGGAGCAGAATTTGGCTTCATGAAAGGCTCGAAGCCCCGACTCTTCCTTGCCATGTGGAAAGCCTATAATTCAACGTATTCATGATAGCTTGTTATCATGAATAGAGGAACCCTGGAACACATCTTGGCGCTGGGCAAGCGCCTCGACGTACAAATTTCGGTTCACGGCTACGAAGAGCTCGCCGCGGACGAGATCCGGGTACGTGATGTCGTCGAGGGACTGGCTAAGGCCGTACTGATTGAAAATTACCCTGATTATCCAAGGGGGCCGTGCTGCCTCGTGCTGCAGCGCGATGGAGCGGGGCAACCCATTCATGTGGTCTGGGGTATCCCTGCGGGTCAAGACTCACCGGCGGTCGTGGTGACGGCCTATCGACCGGACCCCACGAGATGGGACGAGACGTGGCGAAGGAGACAGACATGACCACAAAATTGACCAAGCGACTCATTCGTGAAGGCGACTTCGTCGCCGAGGTGGACGTACAGCTCGTTGAGGAGGAGGGCGGCTGGTCACCTTACCTCTCTCTAGAGGACGCAGGCAAGCTCGATGCGGTCAGGGACGCGCTGCGTGCTGGCGACATCACGCGCGGTGCCCAGCTCGCAACCCGCCTCTACCGGCTCACGCCGGTCGAAGCGTGAGCGCGCCCGACCGCCTAGGCTGTTCATTCGCTCGACGTCTGCAAGACATAGAATCCGACACGGGATACGACACACGGCGGCGCGTGTCTGACGGCGCTCTCACCCGTGTGTCGCAAACGGCCGTTTACGACACAGGCGGATCTGGCCTAGCTGTGTCAGGTCAGCGCGCGTTCAGGCGGCCGGCCGCGTGCCAGGCTTACCCGCGAGCCTCATCCTCGCGCTCACGGGTACGACAAGAACAACCCCCGAATCCAGTTCACCCCGGTGTGAGTCAGGGCCGACGCGGTAATCTTGCCGGTCCGGGCATACACCCACCCATACCCGATCCCAGCCAGCGTGGCGAGGAGCACATAGCGAAGATCGGGGAGGTGTGCTAGCCCAAAGACGCCGGCGGCGACCCCGAGCCCGATACGCGGTCCCCACCAGCGTGTCAGGAGATTCTGAATCACCCCGCGGAAGAGAAACTCCTCTGGCACGGCCGTGAGCGTATAGATGAGCACCGGCGTCGCCAGGAGCCCCACAACATCGACCGCCGGGTGCCAGGTCAAAAAGCCCGTGAGCAACCCGAGCGGCAGCGCCACGGTTGCGTATGCCGCCCACGCCACGCCCGCCACTCGGAAGTCCCGTCCGTCGAGCGCTAAGGTGCATCCGATCCCGGCCAGCGGCCACGCCACGAGAAACAGATGGAATGCTGCAACGATGCCCACGCCCCGGCTGACGTCGTAGCCATTCGGCGGTGGAACCGGCAGCGCGGGCAGCAGGGCGAACTCAATCGGGAGCCAGAAGAGACTAGCCGCAACCAGTCCCCAGAGCGGGACCCATCGGCTGCGGCGAGCCCGACCAAGAAGCAGCACCGAGGCCGGGGCGAAAAGATATGCGGCGTACACCAGCGCGTACAGCGGTATGGGGAGCCCTGTGACCTGCGCATAGACGAGTACGGCCCCCAACAGGCTGGCGGGGACGGCCAGAAACTGTCCGAGGGGGCCGTTACGTGAGATGTGGACTGGGCTGTGCATGCTCGTGCTCCGGCGGCGCAGCCGCCCGGCGAGTGGATCACGCCCGAGGCGAGAACGCAGGCGCTACGCTCGCCGCGCGCGGCTCCACAGGGAGTCATTACGGCGCGCCGGGAATGGGGACCTCGCTGGCGGGCCGGTACAGCAGCGCAACCCGCACCGCGCGACGTCGGCCCTCCGTGCTGGTCCGCCTCCCTTCACTCGTCCTACTCGTTAGCACTCCTGTGCGGTGCACGATCTCCGACCACCCGGCAAGTACACGCGAGGCTCTCTCAACGACACGGCCAACGCGAGTCACTCCGGCGGCAGGAAGTTCGCGCTGTCGAAAGCCCAAGTGCGACTGGCCCAGGCCGGCTGATCGGCTACGTCCGAATCCGCCGATACCCGTAGCGGGGGTATTCGGCCGCCAAACGGCGCATCACGGCCAGCACGGGGGCATCCCGCACGGCCAGCCGTCAACTGGCCTGCTTACAGGCCAAGGTGAACACGGTCTCGGTCATCCAACGCTTGAAGCTGTCGTTGTCCATGAATTGCTTGAACAGTTCGGCATCATCCTTGATGAGCGCCGTCATGACACGAGTGAGCGCCTTGCCGTGCTCAATGCGAGCATTGTCCTGATCGGAGTTCTGGCGAGCGTTCTTGAACGCAGCGTCCTGGGCGACTCGAAAAGGAATGGTCTCCGTGATCATCTCCTTCACACGGTCGGTGTCCTGCCACGCGATGGCACCGAACAGGTCATTGAACTCTCTTAAGATGCTCGAGAGCCGCTCCAGCTCCGGCTCCGGCACGTGGCCGCCGCCGCTCGGTGGCACGGGTGCGATCTCGGCATTCTCGTCGGGCAGCAGAATCTGCTGCACCGCGCGCTTCTCGACCCGATAGCTGTCCATGTCGATGGCGTCGAGGATGCCCTTGGAGAGGTCCTTCTCCTCGGGCGCCGGCAGCTTCGAGATCAGGAAGTTCAGGAAGATCGAGCGCTTCTCCCACGCGGCGTTCGTGTAGGGCAGGACGCACGACAGGAAGCCGTAGGTCCGCGCGAAGGCCTTGGCCTTGCCCTTGAAGTCCACCTGCCCGTCCTCGTCCAGGTCGTTCAGATAGACCGTCACGCAGGCGTCGAGGATCGGATCCAATTGGTCGCGCTCGGCCCCGTCGAGGTAGCGCTCGACGAAGTCGTCGATCTGCTCGGGTGAGTAGACCTGGGCGGCATCCAGGTCCGCCTGCAGGTCGTGGAGCTTGTCGGGATCGGTCTCGCTGGCGAGGATCGTCGCGCGGTAGTAGTCGGTGAAGGCGTCGCGGATGGTGTCGGCGTCGTTGAGGAAGTCGAGCACGAAGACATCGTGCTTCTTCGGATGCGCCCGGTTGAGGCGCGACAGGGTCTGCACCGCCTTGATGCCAGACAGCGTCTTGTCCACGTACATCGTGTGCAGCAACGGCTCGTCGTAGCCGGTCTGGAACTTGTCGGCGCAGATCAGGAAGCGGTACGGATCCTTCTGGATCTTGTCGGCGATCTGGCCGGACGGAAAGCCGTTCAGCGACGCCTCGGTCACCTTCTCGCCGCCGAACTCGGGCTCGCCGGAGAAGGCCACGACGGCCTGGTACTGGCTCTTGCGCTCCGGCAGGTAGTCACGGATGGCGTGGAAGTACTGGAGGGCGCGCGCGATGCCGTTGGTGACCACCATCGCCCGCGCCTCGCCGCCGATCTTGTTCTTCGCGATGACCTGCTCATGGAAGTGGTCGACCATGATCTCGGCCTTGAGGCGGATCGCGTGATCGTGGCCCTCGACGTAGCGCCGCAGCTTCTTCTGCGCCTTCTTGACGTCGAACTCCGGGTCGTTCTCCACCGTCTTGGCAAGCCGGTAGTAGCTAGCCACCGGCGTGTAGTGCGCCAGTACATCCAGGATGAACCCCTCCTGGATTGCCTGCTTCATGGTGTAGCTGTGGAAGGCGTGGTGCCTGACCGCGCCGCCGGGCTGCGGGTCCGGCTCGCCGAAGATCTCCAGCGTCTTGTTCTTCGGGGTGGCGGTGAACGCGAAGTAGCTGGCGTTCGGGAGCAGCCTGCGCGACTCCATCAGGCGGTTGATGTGATCCTCGGTGGTCTCCTCCTCGGCCTCTTCACCGGCTATCCCCAGCACGGCCGAAATGGACGCCGAGGTGCGCCCACCTTGGCTGGAGTGGGCCTCGTCGATGATGATGGCAAAGCGCTGGCCGCGCTGCTCGTTGCCGATCGCGTCGAGGATGAAGTGGAACTTCTGAACCGTCGAGATGATGATCTTCTTGCCGGCCTCGATGAACCGGCGCAGGTCTCCTGAGCGCTCCGCGTGCCCCACCGTCGCGCCGACCTGGGCGTACTGCTTGATGGTGTCGCGGATCTGCCGGTCGAGGATGCGCCGGTCGGTGACCACGATGATCGAGTCGAAGATCGGGGCGTCGTCCTTCGCGAGCCCGATCAGTTGGTGGGCCAGCCAAGCGATGGAGTTGCTCTTCCCGCTGCCAGCCGAGTGCTGGATCAGATAGCGCCGGCCCGCCCCGCGCGTCGCGGCGTCGGCCAGCAGCCGGCGCACCACGTTGAGCTGTTGGTAGCGCGGCCAAATCTGCGCCCGCTTTTTCTTGCCGGTCTTCTCGTCCTTCGCCTCCACCACCTGGGCGTAGTTCTCCAGGATGTCGGTCAGGCTCTTGCGAGTCAGCACCTCGCGCCACAGGTAGTCGGTCTTGATGCCGCTCGGGTTGGGCGGATTGCCGGCGCCGTCGTTCCAGCCCCGGTTGAACGGCAGGAACCAGGACGCCTTCCCCTTGAGGTGGGTGCAGAAGCGCACGTCGCTCTCGTCCACCGCGAAGTGGGCCACGCAGCGGCCGAACTCGAACAGCTTCTCGCGGGGGTTGCGGTCCTTCTGGTACTGCCACACCGCATCGTGAACGGTCTGCTTGGTGAGGCTGTTCTTCAGCTCGAACGTGAAGACCGGCAGGCCGTTGAGGAAGAGCCCGATGTCGAGCGCCCGCTGCGTCTCGTCGCGGCTGTAGCGAAGCTGCCGGACGACGGTGAAGCGGTTCTGCTCGAAACGCTGCTGCGCCTGCACGTTCCCGGGTGACGGCGTACCGTAGAAGATGTCCAGGTCGTGCGCGCCGTGCCTGAGGCCGTGGCGCAGCACGTCGATGGTGCCGCGCTTGGCGATCTCCCCCTGCAGCCGGGCGAGGAACTTGCGTCGCGCCGGACCGTCCTCGTCGAGCGCCAGCGATTCGGCGGCGTCCGGCTGGGTGGACTTCAGGAATGCCGCGAGCTGGACCCGATCGACGCAGAACTCTCGGTCGTAGTCGTGGGGATTGCCGCCGCTCCAGCCCGCGCCGCCATAGCCGGTGCGGACCTCCGCTGCCATGCGCTCTTGCGGTGGATCGCAGGGATGGCCGGTCAGCGCCGTGCAGATCAGGCGTTCGAGGCCGCGTTCGCTGGTGTCGGTCGTCACACCGCAGCCTCCTAGGGGACGGTGGCGAGGGCGTCGGTGGGCTCTTCCTTGCTGTCGATCAAGGCATCCGCCTCGTCGAGCGGCTCCAGTTCCTCGACCTCGTCAGGGAGTCGTGCCGCTGCCTCCAGCACGTCAAACTTCCCGGTGACCACGTCGGCGATGAGGCGGGTGCGGTATTCGCGGAGAAGCGAGGTTTCTCGCTCAGCCTGGGCGACGGATTCGCTTAGTTCGTTGGTCGATCTTCCTAGGTACCAGACGATGTCGTGCTGCTCGTCAGTCGAAGGAGCAACAAAGAAGAAGGCTCGCAATGATGATAGTGGAAGGTTGTTCGCCAACCCTTCTGCGCCACTAATGGCCTGCTCCACTTGCTGACGGTAGTAGCGACTGTTCATCGCCATCACCATGAAGTCAGCATCGACATTCTGATTGAAGATGAGACGAAACGTCTTGTCAGACAAAATGAGTTTGTAATTCAGAGATGAGACACGTCCGACTGAACCGACAAGATGGGGCGAACCACTTGATCGAGATACAAGAACGTCTCCCGCTGCAACCGCAAGAACTGAGTCGAACACAAAACCAGCCGCGAGGCGCTTATGCTCGGTCTCCCTGAACACGCCCCGGTTGACACAACCCGCCTTAAGCACGCCCCAAGCCGTGCCATCAGCGAGATAGTTGTCAGCCTGTGGACTGACGCCTTGATCAATGCGTGGAACCATGGACTTGAGGCGCTTTATTTCCCAATGCTCCGGCACATCCCCCAGCCACTCCACGCCGGAGGGCTTGTAGGCCTGGTACGGCTTCCCGGTGCGAATGTCGATCTGGCCCGTAACGGCCTGGTGGATGAGGGCCTGCTTCTGCTCCTCCAGCAGCGCAATCAGCTTCTGCTTGACGCGGATGTAGCGCCGGATGCGCCGGTCGGCGTGATCGAGGAAGCGGACGATGGCGGCTTGTTCAGGGAGCGGGGGGAGTGGGACTGGCGCTCCAAGAAATGCTTCATCGGTCAACTGAAGGCGCGAGATCCAGATGCCTTTCGAGCGCACCTGCAGCTCCCAGTTGAAAGGCGTTGAGCGAACAAGCGCGTGAATGTAAGCAGAGTATTCGGTATAGGGCGGTCGTAAGCGGTAAACACCGTAGGCGGAGCTGATGATGCCGTGGTGTCGAGATACGCCAAGACCACGCCCCCAAGCCCACAAACTGTTGATTACCAAGTCGCCAGGCCAACAGAGCTTGTAGCCCGCGTAAGACTCGGCCTTGAACATCGTGACTGCCGCTGAAGAACGAGGCACTACTCCACGCTCTGACGAAACTGTCAGCAGCGCTTCTTCGCCGATTGATGACCGAACGTTGACGCAGCGGAACAGCGCCTTGCCGCGCTTCACCTCCCAATGCTCCGGCACCTCCCCCAGCCACTCGATGCCTGAGTGTTTGTAGACGGGATACGGCTTGAGTGCGCGTGCCGCGTGGCGGTCGAGTTCACAGGTCGAGTTCACGGAGAAGCTCCTCGACGGTCATTTTGTGGTGCCGGGCAACGCTCTTCAGGATGCTCGACAGCGTCTTCACCCTGATCGGAGTGTGCAGCGGGATCACCTCATGATGTTCACCGTTGATCTGCGTCGTGATCCGCACGTGGGAGCCTCGCTGTCGCACGGTGTCGTACCCCAGACGTCGAAGCGACGCTTGCAGCGTCGCGCCACTCACGTTGCGGGGCAACTTCATGCCACGAGAACCTCGTCCCGTACGAAGTGCAACCGGATCAACTTCGGTCGCGGCATGGTGTCGTCGAAGTAGCAGTCGACGGCCTCCTTGACGTTGCTGCGGATCTCCTCGACAGACTCGCCCTGGGTGTGAATGCCGTGCCCGAGCGCGCTTGCCGAGTACCCGCCGTCCACTTCGTCTTCGGTGATTTCGAAGATGATCTCGGTCATGCAGTCGTCTCCCGCTGTTCGCCGCCGCCGAGGATCTCGGCCAGCAGCCCCTCCGTCTCCTGCTCCAGCGCCAGAATATCCGCCCGAATCTCTGCCAGCGTCCGCATCGGCTTCGGCTTGTAGAAGTAGCGCGTGAAGCTGATCTCGTAGCCGACCTTCACACTGTCCGCCTGGTACCAGGCGTCGGCCGCGTACGGCAGGACCTCGCGCCGCAGGAATGCCTCGATACCGCCGTCTTCCTGCAGCGGGATCTGCTCGGTGTCGCGCAGGTCGGTATCCGGCTCGTACTCCACCACAGCCGGCCGGCCGTTGACGTTGGCCGCGAACAGGCCACGCAGCGGGTCGGCCTCCGTGCCGCGCTTGTGGATCTTCCGGAGGACCGGCGGCGCATCCTCGCTGCGCTTGCCGGTCTCCTTCAGCGCCTTGATCTCCGCCGCCTTGTAGACGCGGTTAGGGTCGGCACCTGCGATACGTAGCGGCCGGTCGACCGTCACCTTCCAGTAGCCGAACGCGGCGTTGTCGAGGATGCGGCTCTCCTCGGTTTCCTCGAAGGCGAGGAAGGCGTTGCAGATGCGGGCGGTGTCGTCCTCGCCCAGTTCGCAGTTCTTCTTGCCGAGGTTCTTGCGGAGCGGCCGGTACCACTTCGTGGCGTCGATCAACTGCACCTTGCCACGGCGGGGCTCGGGCTTCCGGTTGGTGAGCACCCAGACATAGGTGGCGATACCGGTGTTGTAGAACATGTTGAGCGGGAGGGCGACGATCGCCTCCAGCCAGTCGTTCTCGATGATCCAGCGTCGGATGTTGCTCTCGCCCTGGCCGGCATCGCCGGTGAACAGCGAACTGCCGTTGTGCACCTCGGCGATGCGGCTGCCGCGCGGCGTGTCCTGCTTCATCTTCGAGAGCTTGTTGGCGAGGAAAAGCATCTGACCGTCGCTGGAGCGGGTGACCAGGGAGTACTCGGGATCGCCGGCGTGCTCGATGACGAAGCGCGAGTCACGCATATCCTTCTTGCCACCCATGCGCTCCAGGTCGGTCTTCCAGCTCTTGCCGTAGGGAGGGTTGGAGAGCATGAAGTCGAACTCGCGGGACGGGAAGGCGTCGTTGGCGAGGGTGGAGTGCTCCGGGCCGCCGACGATGTTGTCGGCCGCCTCGCCCTCGCCCTTCAGCAGCAGGTCGGCCGTGCAGATGGCGTAGGTCTCGGCGTTGATCTCCTGGCCGAACAGGTGCGTGGAGACGTCCTTGCCGCGCTCGGCCGCAAGCTGGCCCAGCGTCTCCTCGGCGACGGTGAGCATCCCGCCGGTGCCGCAGGCGCCGTCGTAGAGCAGGTAGGTGCCAGACGTGAGCTCGTCGGCGACGGGGAGGAAGACGAGCGTCGCCATCAGCCGCACGGCGTCGCGCGGCGTCCAGTGCTCGCCCGCCTCCTCGTTGTTCTCCTCGTTGAAGCGGCGAACCAGCTCCTCGAAGATCGAGCCCATCCCGTGGTTGTCGAGGCCCGGATACCGGACCGAGCCGTCAGCGTGCTTCACCGGGGCTGGGCTGAGGTTGATGTCCGGCGAGGTGAGCTTCTCGATGAGCGTACCCAAGGCGTCGGCCTTCGAGAGCCGCGGGATCTGGTTACGGAACTCGAAGTTCTCGAGAATGTCCTGTACGTTGGGCGAGAAGCCGTCAAGGTAGGCCTCAAAGTCGGCCCTGAGCTGCTGCCGGCTAGCGCGGGCCCGGAGGTCGCGCAGGGTGAACTTCGAGGTGTTGTAGAAGGCCTGTCCCGCCGCCTGCCGGAGGGCCGCGTCCTGCGCGACGACGCCGGTCTGGTCGAGCACCGCCTTCATCTCGAGCACGTTCGGCTTGCTGTCCACCAGCACCGCGTCCAGCCGGCGCAGCACCGTCATCGGCAGGATGACGTCCCGGTACTTGCCGCGGACGTAGAGGTCTCGGAGGACGTCGTCGGCGATCCCCCAGATGTAGGTCGCGATCCAGTGCAGGTCGCCGTGACTCATATGCGGATGATAGGGCCTTGGCGCCCGCGGCGTGACCCGTTGGCGCCACGTGAGCAGTTCCAGCTGGTCACCCGCAACGCATGGTCCCCTGGCTGAGTGGCGCCGTCGTGCTCAGCGTCTCGAAATGGGCGAGGCATGGCTTACCATGACTTGAGCTTATCCGCTTACTTTCTTCTTCTTCTTTTTCTCCGCCTGCAAGGACTGCTGAATTACGATATTAAGTGGCCGCTCATACAGGTTCTTGATGAACATGTCGCGGGTGTTTCCGCTAGGCATGATGCGGC
>CBDHFM010000023.1:0-79399 GCA_965262505.1 Vicinamibacterales bacterium | reverse complement strand
CGATGACCGAAACCACGAACAAGCCCGTTGACGAAGTTCGGATCGGCCGCGTCAAAGCCACCATCTGGCGCAACCAAACCGAGGACGGCAGGCCCCGGTACAATGTGGTGTTCTCTCGCCTCTACAAAGACGGCGATACGTGGGCGTCAACCCCGAGCTTCGGGCGGAATGACTTGCTGGTACTCGCCAAGGTGGCCGACCTCGCGCATACCCGCGTCCTCCAACTCCCCCAGGCTCCCAACGGTGAGGACAACGGCGCGGCCGAGTAACCGCCGCGCGGAGAACGGCGGAGCGGGTTACGCCGCTTCGCCGTTTTCTTTTGTACGGCTTTCCCCTTTGCTTACAGGGCCTACTCCGGCCCGCGCGCCGCCCACAAACCCACGCCGCGCGATCGCGCATCATTTTCGAGCGCGATGAACTCCGCCCGACGTGCATACGCAAATCCCCGGACCGCTCGCGCGTACCCTTCCCGCACGAGCGCCGCGTTGAAATCAACGCCTCGCACCACGATGTACCGCAACCACCGGCCGTACATATCCTCCCGATCCCCGGTCCGGTCCGTCGTCAGGTCTACCGTCATCCCCGAGAGCACCGTCTCCGCGAGCGCCGCCGCCTCCGCGCCGTAGTACTCGACCGGCCGCGTCGGGTGCTTTGTCTCCGGCGTGTCAATCCCCACCAGCCGAACCGTCGCCGGCGCGCCCTCGACCTGGACCTCGATCGTGTCGCCGTCAATCACGCGGACGACGTACGCCGATTGCGTACTTTGCGCCGCGCCCGTCCCCGTGGTCTGGATGACCGCCCCGACTCCGACGTACAGGCCCACCGCCCACATGCCCGCTTGCACGAGTCTCCGCCATCCACTCGCCCGCTCCGAGAGCTGCCACATGCTGCCCCCCTCACGGCCGAGTCCGCGCGTCCGACGGACCCACCGTACGCCGGTGCTCCCCCTCGTCAAGATGCTCCGCGTTGCTCCGCTCCCGCTTCGCGGGACTTCGATCTTGACGTCGGCTCCGCGCCGTCAACAATCGCCCTTGTCCGTCCGCGCGATCTCCGGCCGATGTTAACGGGACGGCGAAACCGTCTCCCGCTCCGCCTCCCGTGCCGTTTCCCGTGCCGCAATCTCCGGCTCCTGGTGTAAAGGGCGTGCCGCCGGATTGTGTTCTCGTGGCTCGTCGGGTGTCAGTTGTCGCCGGTCCGTATCCTTCTCGATCGGGTGCTCGATCTCGATCGCTCGTGCCCGCTCGACCATCCAATCCGCCGCCTTTTGTGCATCCACCGCCGCCATGCGAATCTCTTTTGGATCGTTTTCAAGAGCCTTGATCCAGGAGCCCACGTACGCCGTCCCGTGCTGCGGTTTATGGCCCACGCCTAATTCCTCCCCCGCCATCATCGCGGCCATTTCCGCCCGCAATTCTTCCCGCGCGTACGACTGCGATCCGAACCCCTCATGTTTCACCATCGTCGGCCGATTGAGCCGATGCTCCGCACCCGTCGCATGACCAATTTCATGGAGCGCCGTGTTCGAGTACCCCGTTTGCTCCGAGAATTGAGACGGGTGCGGCAGCACCACCCGATCGAGTTCTTTGTTGTAGTACGCCCGATCGCCTTCCTGATGAACCACGGTCGGCCCGTCCTTTTCATTGCCATGCTTAACCAAGCCCTCGACTCGCTTATTCGCCTCCCACACCGGAGCATCTTTCGTGACGAGGGGCGATAGTTTCAGCCCCTCCGTTTGCTCGACATTAAAGACGGTGTGTACTTTGATCATCGGCCGGTCCCGCTGCGTTTCGGTGTACTGCTTATGGCCGTCCTCATTCAGACGCGGTAGACCTTTCCCGTCCTTTTCGAGTTGCCGATCCTTGTACGCGACGTACACAATCGGTGTGCCCTTTTCGCCTTTGCGAACGTGCCCGCCCGCCTCCGAAATCTGCCGGTAGCCGCCCCATCGCGGATCGTTGTACCCCTTCTGGTCCCCCGTCACCGCCAGGAACATCGCATTGCTCCCGCGATAGCTCTTATCTGTGGTGAAGTTCCGTTGACTTATCCGCTCGCCCGGTTCCCACGGCTTTTGCCACGGTGCCCGTTCCGCCTTGAGTGCTTCAATCATCCGGGCCGCAAATTGCTCATGGTACGCATCTATGCGGGCCGGTTTCCCCGTCGCTTTCCCTGTCGCTGGCTCCGCCACTGGCTCCCGACCACGGCCCGCCGCCGCATCCTCGCCCGCGTGCTCTACAGCCATTTGGTATTCCTCCGTTCCTCTCTGTGTTCACCGTGACCCATGCCACGCGGACGGCCGCGCCGCTGTCCTTTGCTTACCTATCAAGCTCGTCGGCCGGTAGCTCATCAACGCCACCGAACCACGCATCGAGTGTTGCCCTGTTCTCGACTGTCACCGGCCGTCCCGTCCGCAGCATCCCCGCCACCGCATTGCAAAACGCATCGTGCGTCGTGGCATGAACCGGGGACAACGTGCCCGCCGCTAACTGCCGCGCGATTTCCTTCCCGGTGTGTTCCCCGGTTGCACTAGGTTTCGAGCGAAACAACCCCATTGTCTGTACCTCCCTTTCGTTCTGTTAGTCGCTTACACGCCCGGCAGCGGCAGCAGCACATCCGTTTCACGGGTCGCTGTCGCCGTCCGCTTGTTGTCGCTGGCCGTTGTCGCCGTGCGCTTCGTCCCGCTGGCTTTCGCGGGCCTCCGCTTCGCGCCGGTTGCCTTGACCATCTTCCGCTTCGCCTTCGCTGCCACCGGCCACACATCTTCGACAATCCACCGATTGGCCGCCGCGTCATAGTCCCGCACCCGGACCATATGACTCACCTTCCGCACGCCCTCCGCCGATCGCGTTTGTTGAATCACCGCCTCAATCCCATCGACCACCCCTCGACACACGACCGAGAACGGCAACGCATCACTCGCTTGCATCGCGCACGTGGCGAGCCGTGAGAGCGCCGCCTTCGCATTGTTGGCGTGGACTGTCGCCAGCGACCCGCCGTGCCCGGTGTTCAGTGCTTGCAGCAGGTCCGCCGCTTCCGCGCCCCGGACCTCCCCGACGACGATGTGATCCGGACGGTGCCGGAGCGCATGGCGCACCAACTCCCGAATCGTCACCGCCCCCGTCAGTCCCCGCGCTTCAAACCTCACACAGTTTGCCCGCCGCAATTGAAGCTCTAGCGTGTCCTCGATCGACACGATCCGACCGTTGACCGGCAGCAGTGACGTGAGCGCGTTGAGCAGCGTGGTCTTCCCGGACCCCGTGCCCCCCGAAATCAGAATGTTGCCGGAGCCTTGCAGCACGGCCCGCGCCTCATCCACAACCTCCGCCGCCACCGATCCACTTGCCACTAATTCCTCAATCGTGAACGCCCGCCCGCCGAACCGCCGAATTGTGATCGCCGCACAGGGCGAGGCCGGTGGTGAGCAGATCGCCACGCGCGAGCCGTCCGCGAGCCGCGCGTCAATAATCGGTTCACTCTGCGGATCGCGCCCGAGCGGCCGCGCGATCTGCACGGCCGCCCGGAGCACCGCCGCCGCATCGAGATCCGGCGCGTCCACCTGTTCAATCAGACCGCGCCGCTCAATAAAGACGCTGCCCGGTCCGTTGACCATCACTTCTGATACCTCGTCGTCATCGAGCACCGATTCAAGCCCCGGTAAGAACGGCCGTAAATCTTCTAAAGAGAGTGACATTAGACCTTCCCCGCTTCCCGTGCCCGCCAGTACCCCAACTCGCGCGGCAGAAAATCCGGTTTGAGATAACACCGCGTCGCATCGTGCGCCTGTTGCCCGTCGTACGCTTGCACGATCGCTTGACAGTTTCCCAGGATGATGAAATCCCGAGGATGAAATAACGGCTCGCGCTTTTCGCTAAACGCTTTGCTCGCACCCACGCTCCCCGCGCCGCCGCCCGCCGCACCCGTCAACACCGACGCGCTTGCCCGTTGCGTTTGCTCCGACACGGTATAACTCGCTTTCATCCGCGCCACTTGCCCGCACATCCCACTGGCGAGTTGTGCCGACGCATCATCGGAGAGCGACAAGAACACCCGCGTACGAAGTGTTTGCAGCAACGCCCGCCATGCTTCCCCTTGGCCCAGGACCGCCCGTAACGATGAAATACTTTGCGTCGCCACGATCGGCACCAATCGACATTGCCGCGTCAGGGCAAACGCCTTTTCGTCTCCGCTTGGATCGTCCTCCCCTACCGTGGCGAACGCCTGATACTCGTCACACAGAAACATCGCCGGGCGGAACACGCGCGACGGGTCCGCTTGCATCAACGCCGGACGACGCAACAACGTATGCAGCCAGGATTGTTTCAGCATCACGCCCACCGCCCGCGCGAGTGCCGCGTTTGTGCCCGCTGGCATATTGAGCGCCAGCACCGTGCCCGACTCGATCACCTCATCCAATGGCGGCAGCGGACGCCGCTCAACCGCGACCCCCCGTGCCGAGCCGCCCCCCGCTACCTTGTCGTCGGCCGGTACGCCCGCTCGCCCGTTCGGATCAGGAGGACAGAACACGTCCGCAATCTCCGGCAGATCGAACACCGACAGGAACACCGACAAGCCCTCTACAACCGTCGTCGCCACTTTCTTATCGAGCTTCGACCAATCATGTTCGTACCACCGTTGCACCGCCGCCAGGCGCAGCCGCCCCGCGCGGCCCGCGCCCGCAACCCGCTCTCGCTCCCACTCACCTTTTAGATCGCGGAGCGCTTGCTCCGTTTCCTCCGACCATGCCGCCACCCACTCCCCCGGTCGATCCTTCGACTCCGACACCTTAAAGACCTTTGCGAGCTCGGCGTTTTGCGTACGGAGCTCACGCGCCGCCGCGCCTTTCAGGTACAGGCGATCTCCCCCGGCCGTGTGCTCTAGCTCATCCAACATCCTGGCGATGCGTTCTGGCTCGATCGAGCAGCGGTACACGTCCTGTAACGTCACCCACCCGCCTGGGCGCATCCGGTGCAGTTCGATGATCCACCGCACGAGGTTGGTGTATGCCTGTTGCCAAAACGGCTCGTGCCCCTTACCGAACAGTTGATTGATGAGACTCGCAATCGTGTACGCCAACGAGTAGCTATCGAGCCAGTGCGCCCCCAACGGATTCCACGACCACCGCCCGCCGAGCCCAAGCTCAACATAATCCCCGCCGCGTTTCGCCTCGATCAACACATCCCGGACCTGATAACAAAAATCGCCTTTGACCTCTAGCACCAGCCCGGCCATGCGCCGCGCCGGATCGTCCGCTTGCCACGACAGCAGTTGTTTGGCGAACGGACGCATACACGCCGAGGTTTTCCCGCTCCCGACCGCGCCGCAAATCAACATGCCCGTATAGAGTCCCCGCTCAGGAACCACGAGCCAGCCCGGTTTCTCTACTTCGCGCAGTGCCACCGGATGATGGAGTTCCCCGACGACGAGCGCCGGACCCGCATCGTCCCGCGCTAACGGCCAAGCGGGCAACCGACCGACACCGCCCGCACGACGGTGCGATTCAAACCAGACCCGAGTAACCCCTTGCATCACCGCCCAGGAGCCCACCAGGGCGATCCCCGGCGCGAGGTAATGCCACAGCCGCGCCGCCTCATGGAGCAGCGGCGAGCGCCCCGCCAGCAGGCCCACGACCGGATCAGCCGCCGCCCCAGGGAACGGCAGGAACCGCCACCAGATCACGCCGACCGCCCCCACGATGAGCGGCCGTCGTAACCCTTCCTGTACAAGCAACGCCGACCAGGCCCGCCAGGCCCGCGCGAGCTTCGACCGGGCCACGTCACCCACCGTCTCACCCCGAGACGCCAGCCACACGCGACCCGCCGCATGCACACCCGCCCAGGAGCCCACAAGGGCGATCCCCGGCGCGAGGTAATGCCACAGCCGCGCCGCCTCATGCAGCAACGGCGAGCGCCCCGCCAGCAGCCCCACGACCGGATCAGCCGCCGCCCCAGGGAACGGCAGGAACCACGCCCACACCACGGCCAGCCCCACCACCAGCACCGCGCCGTGCAGCCCCGACGCCATCACGAACGCCGACACCGCCCGGACGGTCCGCGTCCCCCATCGCGCCGCGACCTCCCCCACCGTCTCACCCCGAGATGGCGGAACCCACCACCACACCGCTTCCGCGCCCGCCCAGGAGCCCACCAGGACGACCACCGGCACGAGGTAATGCCACGCCCGAATCGCCGCGTGTACCCACGGCGACCGTTCCGCGAGTTCTCCGATCAGTACGTCAGTCCCCGGCGTCGGAAACGGGACGAATCGCCACCACAGCACCGTCCCGGCCAGGACCGCCGACGAGAGCACCGCGATCACGTCACCACCCGTGCGGACCGCCACAGCGCCCCCGACGTGATCCCCGGCCCGCCGCTCCCGCTCGTTCCCGCCGTCGTCCCCCCTGCGCCGCCGCCTTCTAACTCGGCGTACCGATCTAACGCCGCTTGCGGCCCGCCGTACTTCGCTAACCGTTTCACATCGCCCGCGTCAATCGCTGCAATCAGATCCGCCAGTTCCTCCGCCGCCGCAACCCCGGCCGCGCCGCTCGCCGCCGTGCCGCCCGCCGCCGCCCACTCCGCCAACACCTTGTCAGCCGACGCCAGCGGATCATGCCCCAGGCCCACCACCACGACCGACACCGCCCGGCCCTTCGCTATCAACGTCGCCCACACGTCCGCGTGTGCGTCCCCCCACGTCCGCAACGCCGCCGCCGAGTCGTCACCCGCCTGGACGTAGACGAACACGCCCCCGTTGTGATCGAGTGCGACCGGCAACTTGTGAACGAAGTACCGTGTTTGCCCCTTCCCGCGTCCGTCCTTCGCCGTGTACACGCGCCGAGGCAGCGCCGCCTTTGTCACTCCCACCGCCGTGAGCATCGCTACCTTTTCGTCCTCCGTCGCTAGCCACGGGCGATCCGCATGATCGACCACGTAATCGAAAGCCAACACCCGCCGCAAGAGCAATCCCGCCTCCGATGGCCGTCGCCGGTATCGAATATGCTCCGCGCCGAGCGCCCGGTACACCTCCCGGCCTTTGATGCGAACGACCCGCGCCGCCGTCCCGTTGAACGGCTCATCGACGGCGATCCGCCCGCAGCGTTCAATAAACCGCGACGCATCGGCCCGCCGCTCACTCCCAATGAAGTTCAGATATTGCGAGCGCAGGAACGCGCCGCTATGTAGACAGACAAACGCGAGCCATTCCGCATCGTCCCCTGTCCACCCAAGCGCAGCGAGCGCCGCCGCGCGTTTCTTGACATGGCCGATCATGCTGTGCGGTCCCTTTGTTATTCACCAGAGGACACAATCCGATCCCCCTGTAAAAAGCTGATGACAATCCCCATCGGGTTCCAGATGACAAGCTCCGCAGGAATTTGTGTCAGAAACCGGAATTGCAACGACACCGACCACGACTCCCGCCCAATTTCCTGCCCGGCCCGCCACCGAATCAGATCGAATGTGGCCGACGCCCCATGCGGCTCCGCCGGTTGCGGCAGGATGCGAACCTGTACGTTTTCAACCCACAATTCTTCCGACGCGAGCCCGGCCGCCACGAGCGCAATCTCGTCCGACTGCGACCCGAACGCCTCATTCGCAATCGGCGGAGTCAGAAACCGCAGTGAACGTGTCCAATACTCCTCGACACTCCCCGCCCGACGCCCGTAGTGATCCACGATGAACCGATGCAGAAAATAGCCGGTGGTCGGATCGCGCGGGTCCGCTTGCGCTTCCATCGCGGCGTACAGCACCGCCTCCGCCCGGCCGACCTCATCAACCCGCACGATGATCGGTTTCGGGGGCGGAGCCCACGACACCCGGACCAGCACGATCAGCAGCAGCACCACCGCCGCGCCGAGCGCCCCGGTGAGTATCCGCAGATGCCGCGCCGCGTGCATTTGCTCACCCCAAATCTCCGCGAACTCCCGCGCCGCCATTACACCAGCCCTCCGGTTTTCGATATCCGCGCCGCTTGCAGCGCCCGCGAACCCGCGCCGGATGACGTGGTGCCCGCGCCCGACAGCAGCATCGACGCGAACGATCCGACCTGTAACGACCCCAACAGCGCCGCGACGCCGAACAACAGCACCATGAAGAAATTTTGCATCAGCGTGGAGAATCCTTCGGCCGTCTGATACGGCCCCGGAGCCGACAACCCTCGCAAGACTTCGACGCCCACCTGTGAACTCACCCGAAAGACCGCCGCCGCAATCGCGGAATAGAGCGAGTACGTCAGCATTGTTTTGAACCAGCCCCAAAACAAGAACGACAACGGCGGCAGCACCAGGAACGGAATAAACACCGGCCCCAGGAGCAGCGCAATCGTGATTGCCAATTGCGCCCACACGATCTGTGCGAGGCCCACGGTGTACACCACGAGCATGACCAAGAGCATCAACACCCAAAAAATCAGGCCGGTGATCCCGGACATGATCGCCGCCATAACAGCGCCCCACATGCGGATCGGATTCATAATCCCAGGCATCGAAGGCGTCAGCATCAAGTTGTCGTACATCCCCCGAAACATATTTTGAAGTTCCGTCAACATTTGCTCGCCCGCGCCCGCAATGATGACGCCGTGCAGCCAGCTTCCCATGCCCGTAATCACATCGGGCACCGTCAACGAAAGACCGGGAAGTGGCGTCGTATAAAATTGCAACATGCCGAGCGGAATGGCGAGGGTGATAATCATTTTCACCACCGACGCCATGTTGACGCCGCCGCCCGACAGCGCCATTTGTGTACCCGTCCACACGATGACGATCAACGACAAGCCCCGCCACAGATCCATTCCCGCCGCTAGCATCTGAGGCGCAACCGCCGCCGCGAGATCCTGCGCGAAGTTCTGCCAGTTTTCTACAGGGTTCATGGAGTGCGCCTTACGGCGCGTCCGCTGCCGCGCGTGCCGCGATACCTTCCGCCTGTTCGCGGGCCGCGTTCGCCGCATCGCGGACCGACGCCACGATGCCCCGTGGCGTGAGGCCCGCGCCCGTTTCGTACGGGAACAGCAGATCCCACGCCCCGCCCGCGATCGCATCCTCTAGCTGTGTTAAGACGCTGGCCTGATTCGTTGTGACCGTCGCAAGCTGCGTCTCCCACGCCACGGCTGCCGCCGCCGTGTTGTTTTTGAGTGTGTCCACATCCACGAATAGCGGCCGCCCTTCCGCCGCTCGTGCTTCCAACGCCGCGACTTGAGCGGCCGATCGTTCGGCCGCTCGTGCCGCAACGGTTTCATGCGCGGCCAGCGTGGCCGCGTGACTTTCCCGAATTTCGACTAGCAGCGCCGCCAGCTCCGCCCGCTCCGCCCGAGACGACCCGCCGCCGCACGCCGCGCCGCCCAGGAGCAGCGCCAGCCCCACCACCAGGGCCGTCATCACCAGCCCCAATCTTGCGACGACGGGAAGTACCGCGCCGCGTCTTGCCGGTCCGTCCGCTCGCCGTCCCACGCCGTTTCAAAATCGGCCAGCCCGGTTTGCCCCGCGATCACACTGGCCGCCCACGCCGCCCGCGCGGCCCGGCGTGCCCGTTCTTCCTCATACGCTTCGCGTGCCCGCTTCGCCGCTTCGTACGCTCGTAATTGCCCTTGCGCGAGCGCGATCTCCGCATTGGCCGTGAGCGCCGCCAGCGTCGCTTGCGGAATCCGTTGCTCACGCGACAAGTCATCCAACCGCAGATCCGCGAGTTTGGCCGACGATGCGCCGACCTGCTGTACCAGGAAACTCGCCGCATCCGCTTCCGCGTGCGCGTGTACCAGCGTTGCCGATCCAAGCGCGTCTCGGCCCGCCTCCTCCGCCATCAGCCTACTCACCAGAGCCGCATCGCCGGTCATGCTGTTGAACTCTGTAGCCGTGAGCAACGGCGCGACCTCCCCGGCCGTTACCATGTCCTCCCACACGCCGCGATAGCTGCGCGTGCCGTCCCCCATGTCCGCGAGCGACGCCAGCACATCGAGGTTCGCGCCCTCATTCGGCAGCGCCCACGACGCGAACGCACCCGCGAGCGCCGCGCTTGTGTTTGTCGCGGGCCGCTCCCCGAGCAGCGCCGTGGACGCCGGAGCAAGTTCATTCAGCCACGCGCCTACGTCCGTCACGCCAGGAATCCGTTGCAGGTACGCGCCGATACCCGAGGGGTCTGTTGCTAACCCCGTGCCGTCCTTCGCCATCGCCCATTGCCGATCCATCATGTCCCGCACCCGGCCCAGGTTCCCCGCCGCAGGGCTGTTGCTTGCCAGTTGCGTTGTCATGTTTAAGACCCCATCCATCGACCGAAGCTGGCTCGCCATCTCTCTGATTTGCGACACCAAATGTCCGATCTGGACGATCTGATTTGCAATAATGATCCCGTCGCAGTTGATGGAGAAGAAGCCGATCCCCCCGCACGCTTGGACTCGCTTCGTGGCCCACGGTGCCATCGTCAGGACTGCCACCATCGCCGCGCCGATTACCACCGCCCGCCAGCTTGTTGCCATCATCGGAACATCCTTTCAGGGTGAGCCGCAGGACGCGGCATGAGGAAATCGCCCGTCATCCAGATCCGGAGCCGGTGCCCGGCCCGAATCGTGATAGTTGGCAGACGATTGAGAAACCGATCAAGAATTTGCGACGACGATTGCCCGAGTCCTTGACTGACGCCGGACTGAAACCCCGACCGCCCACCTTCATACGGGTTGCCCGAACCTTGCAACGTGAGCCCCGCAATCGCTCCCACCGCCCCGGCCGCTGCGAACATGGCGAAGTAGTGTCGATTCACCTGGTCAAGCAACGCGCCCTCACCAAGACCGTTCAGCCCATGAAACGCCAGATTCACCCATCGGCCATCCGGCAGAATCAACCGATGGAATCCGACCGCGAGCCGACTCTGATCCTGCGCCCGGACAGGCTGCGCCGTCCCGAGAAACCGCGCCCCGCGCGGAATCAAAATCCGCTGTTGGTCCGACGAATAGAACGGGATCGACACTTGCGCCTCGACCGGCCCCGCGAAATCCCCGGAGAGTTGGGTGACGAGCACCCCCGACACCACCGACCCCTCATAGACTCGCTCAAACCCAGGCGGATCGTTCGGCGTCGTCAGTGTCACCGCATCGGCCGAGGCCGTGATCGCTGGCCCCGTCACACCCGGTACGGTCCGCTCCCACGGCGGTAATTCCTCCGCGCCGCCCGCCGCCGCTGTCGCCGCGTCCGTGATTTGACTCATCAGTGCTAGCGGATCAAACGGCGCGGGCACAGACGCCGCAGGCTCCGCTTGCGCCGCTGCCGCCGCCGCCTCCGCTTGCGCCGCTGGCGCGACCGCGCTGATGACTGGCGCGGGCCGGAATGTCTCGACCAGCGCCGGAGTCCGCAACGACCGCGCCCGCCGTTCCAGACTTTCTAACCGCAACCGCGCCCGGAGTTCGATCTCATCCGGCGTGAGCATCACCCCCGGCCCGCCGCCGCGCCCGACCGCGCCTGTAGCCGGACCATCTTGCACACCGTCACCCGGCCCGACGCCGAGCCCCGCCGCCACGCCCGCCGCGCCGCCGAACATGGACGCGAGCGCTTGCTCCGCGTCCGCGTCACGCTGCGCTTGCTCCACAGCCCGTGCTTGCAACCGCGTTTGTTCTTCCTGCAAATCCGTCAACCGCGTTGACAGTTGTGCGACTTGCCCGCTCCCCGTGAGGTTCGGCTCCGTGCCCGCCAACGCCTCCGCTGCATCCTCACCCGGCGTACTCCACATCGTTGACAACACCAGCCCGACCAGCACCACGGAGAAGAACCCGATCCCCACCGTTCGCAGAATATTGGGCGGCAGCGCCCCGCCCGGATCTTTAATAATCTTTTTCCATTCCTGCATTGCTATGGTCCCGTCCGGCGCGTTGTCAGCGACCACGCCAACCGCTCCCCGTTCACCGCGAGGAACCCCGACCCAAGCACACGCGGCAACACGTACACCGACCCCACCATGCCCTCAACCGTCACCGCTTCGACCGTTCCCGTGTCGCCAACCTCATACACGACTGGCGCGACCGCTCGCGTCCGCACGTACGTCCGCTCCCCGTCATGCCACATTCCTTCGACAAAGAACGGCCCCGCCCGAGGCTCCCGGATGAACTCATACACAAATTGCAACTGCCGAGGGTACGCTTCGCGCCCCGCGTCTAGCTCCGCCTGGCTTGCCAATCGGGCCGCGTCTACCCGCTCGACCGCCGCCGCTTCCGCAACCGCGACCGCGACCCACGCCGCCGCCGAGGATCGCGCCGCCGCCGCCACCGTGGCAACCGGCGCTAAGACCGGCCCGGTCCCCGGTCCTTCCGCCGCGCCCAGGCGCACGACTGCATCAACCACGCCCTCACTGCGTTCGATCACCACCACCGGCAGGACCGCGCCCGAGGCCGTCAGAATGACAAGGTTCGATTCAGCGCCCGCCATCAACGGCCGGACAAACGCCAAATGCGCCGCCGCCGACACGTCCCAGTACTCCGCGTCGCCCACTACCACATTCACGATTGTTTCCGCGCGTGGCAACACGAGCGTCGTCACGTGCCGCACTCGCGTGGTCACGGTGCGCGGCTCGTCGTCCTGTTGTGCCGCCGCCGAGCTGGTCAGCACGCCGACGAGCGCCACGAGTACCGCCGTCCACTTTCGCATCCCGTCCCCCTCCCGTGAGAATCCGCAACGCTGTTACCGTTTAATCACCCAATTCGCCACCACGGACCCGCCGACGAGCGCCCCCACAATCGTGTACCGCTTCCGCTTCGACATGGGCTGTTGCGGCCGAGGCCGCACATCACCCCACTCCGTCCACAACTCGCCAATCACCAACCGCCCAGGGCCAAGCACATGATCCGCGACATACAACCCGTCATCGTGTAGCTGATACGCCACCAGCGTTTGAGTCCCGTCCGTCGTGTACTCGTACAGCGCGGGCGTTTCCTGTGCCCGCGACCGCAGATACGTCAATCGACCGTCATGCCACAATCCTTCGACAAGAAACGGTGCAGCCCGCGCCCGCGCCTCTAGCCGGTACGGAAACTCGATCCGCCCCGGATACTCCCCGAGCCACGCCGCCGCGAGTGCCGCGTGCTCCGCTCGCACCACCGCCACATCCGCGATCGCCGCCGCCTCGACCCCCGCGAGCGCCGCCAGCGCCTCCGCGTGCGCCACCTGTTCCACCGTCAACTCCGCCGCGGCCGTGAAGGCCAGCGGCATCGCCCGGCCGAGCGTGCCCCCTCCGACGACGGGCGGATCGATATAGACCACCAGATCCGGATCGTCGTCCGACGACTCCGACACCAGCAGCGCCCACACCCGGCCGCTCTCACCAACGAGCGTTACGTTGCTGGCCGCCGCCGCCTCTAGCGGTTTGATGTACGCGACGTGGCCGGACACCGACACGTCCCAGTACTCCCCGTCACCCGCCACCACATCCACAATTGTTTCCGACGCCGGTACAACCACCGTCGTCGTGTGCCGCACTTGCGTCACCACCGCGATCGGCTCCCCCTCATCGATCACCGTCCGAATCCCTTGAGCCTGTACGTTGCCCGCCAGCGCCAGCAGCGCCAGCAGTGCCAGCGGTCCCCGCTTCTCTCTCACGGTCCCCCTCCCTTTCCGTCCGTTCCCCGACCCGCGCGACCTCGAGCACGACGCCGGCCAGGCCGGCGACGCCGGGCCGCGTCCTCCCACGCTCCGCAAGCGACCCACTACCCGGCCCACCCACCACGAAATCAACGAGAGCGCCACGTACACACCCTCGATTCACCCGAAACCGCCCGCCCGCGCCCTTGACGCGCGGACACGCTACCCAACGCCGCCCACCGCTGGCTCCCGATCCCGGCCCGCCGCCAGCCGCACGATCGCCCCCTCGACACCCCACCGCTCGACCGCCGCCGCCCGTCGTGCCGCATCGGTGGCCGACGACGTATAGAGCCAGTAACTTTCGGGATCAACCACGAGCTTGAGTACCGCCGCCGCGTTCGACCGGCGTAAAAACAATTCCCGTTTCGGTTCCAGCCCTCGAATCGTTTTAAGCTCGTCCTCGGAGAGCCCGAACGTCGCCGCGCCCGCTGCCGGAAAATCGGGGTTTGCTAAAAAGAGTCGTGTGGGCATCGACTCTAAAAGCGTTTGCGTCCCCGGCGTGGCCGTCAGGTCCGTCACGCTTTGCGTCGCCAGCACGAGCGCCGCATTGCGCTTCCGCCAGGTTTTTGCCGCCTCGACCAGCCGCGCCAGGACCGTAGGATCGCGCAAGTACCGCCACGCCTCATCGACCACCATCAGCTTGAGCCGCCCGATCTCCCCCGGTGCCTCGATCTCCGCCCGGAGCTTTTCGAGCAGGTACAAGAGCGCCGCCTCGCACCAGTCCTCATGTTCGACCGCCCCGGCCAGGTCGATCACTTGCCAATCTCCCAGGGTCAGATCCGCCTCGTCGGACGGCGGATTGTCAAACCACCGTCCCCACACGCCAGCCCCATGCCACCGCGACAGCGCAGGCCACATCAGACGCGGCAACGACCGCGCGAGGTTTCCCAGGGACCGGCGCGGGCGCGGGAGCGCATACAAATCCTCAATCCGCGACCGCACTTCCGATAAATCGCCGCTCTGCGGCTCCCACCCGCCAATCTTGAGCAGCCGCAGCACCCAGGCCGACAGGAATTGCATCGACCGTTCCGAGTGTTCCAGGGCGAACGGCCGCAGCGCGATCGCATCGTCCTCCGGTGAGACTTCCAGATACCCGCCACCAAGGAACTGTGTCAGCGACCGATACGACCCGCCCAGGTCAAGAATCAACACACGCGGGTTGTATTGCAGCGCTTGCACGAGCAGATAGTTCAGCGTGAAACTTTTCCCGGCCCCCGTGGCCCCGAGCATCAACGTGTGGCCCACGTCGCGCCCGCCGAACAAGTCATAGTGATACGGCGTGCCCGAAGTCGTCTCGAACACCGTGAGCGCGGGCGCGTCAAGGTGAGCGCACCGCGCCTCCCCGCGCGGAGCCCCGAACAACGGCGCGAGCGTGGCCGCTACCCCCGCCGACACGAACACCACGCGCGGATTCCGCGCACGCGGTTGACCCGGTAAGCGCCCGAACCAGACCGCCAGTTGCCCGTACGTTTCCCGCGTCACCTTCGCATCGAGCGCCCCGAACACCCGGCCCAGGTCCGCGCCCCACTGGTCAAGTTGTCCCGTCGTCCCCGGAATCACGATCGACAACGCGACCTCCCCGTACCCCACGCCGTCCGCTTCGAGTTCCACGAGCGCCGCGCCCGCGCGGTCCGCTTCAATCGTGGCCGCCGCATCTTCCATCGCGGCCGTGGTGCCCTCTTTTTCTTGCATATGGGCACCCATCGAATACCGCTTACTGAAGTAGTGCCGTTGCGTTGACCGCATTTTGCTTCGCGCCGCGTTCCGCGCCCACGGTCGCCATTCCAGCACCACCGTCATGGGCGCTTGAATCCCGCCGTACAGATCCCCCAGGGCGTTCGCCGTTACGTTGGCCGGTGGCGCAACGCACGACCACATCCCTATTTGCTCCCCGCCGACGTGCAACACGTCCCGATCGGCCGCCAGGTCCGCGCCCGCCATCCGCCAATTCACCCCCGCATCGGTCCGCGTCCCTTCGACCCATGCCCCGACCCCGCCGTTCACGAGCCGGTACAGCACCCGCGCCGCCGCCAATGATGACAAGAGCACAATCTCCGTCGCGTCACTCACCCGCGCGACGCTGGCCGACACAAGACTCTCGTGAGTGTTGACGGCCCGTTCCAGATCGGCCGCGAGATAGACTGACTCGTGAGGATGCTGCCGCCGCTTCCGCCATTGCTCCGCCCGCGAGCGCAACCACCCACCACGTCCGTTACGTTGCTCGACCCCGTGACGCAGCCGAGGATTGAAACACCAGACCGCATGAACCGACACATCCTGCACACGGTCCGCGAGGAACGCGAACCGTTTCCGTTGCGCGAGCGCCGCAATGTCCCCGAGCCCGGCCGGGGGATCGGGAAATCCCACCGCCCGCCGTTCCATGATCCAGGAAACCCGCATCCCGTCCGGCAACCCCGACAACATTTGTTGCCACCGCCCGGATACCGCATCGAGATCCGCCGCCGAGCGACCGTCTACCGCGACCGTCGCCACCGTCCCGACCGTCACTAATTCTCCGCTCAGGGTCAGGCACGTCCGATCCGTCACCCACCCCCAGTACGGAATCTCATGCGCGAGCGCCCCCACGTCCCCCTCAATCATGCCCGCCGCTCTTAATCACAAGGATGTACGGCGACGTATCGAGCAGCAGCCCGGCATCGTACCGACTCCGATACCGAATCGCCGCCCGAACGACCATCACCATATTTTCGTCATACCGCCACGCGAAGAACCCCGCCACGTACATCAGCGTGAACGTCACCACGCCCAAGAGCAGACTGTTCACCGTGTTCCACAGGCCCGCGCCCAACACCGCCGACATGAGGAAAAATCGACGTTCGACCCCCATGATCGTGAGCGGTTGACTCATGACGCCGTACCCGTGCCAGATGCGAGTGCCACGGCTCGCCACGGTCAGAACATCCAGGTAATGAAGTTCGCCGCGCCGAGCGCCATCCCCAGGCCGAAAATGATCCCGGCCAGCGCGGATTTGCTGCCGCCCTCACCGAACGCGAACATCAGCCCGCCGACCACGATGGACACGAGCGCCAGGCCCCGCGCGATCGGTCCGGTGAACGCCGTAGATAAGTTCGCCACCGCATCCACCCAGGGCGACGTGCCTTGCGCTAGAACCTCCGCCGGTACGATCATCACCGCCGCCGACACGACCATCACGATTCGTAGTACTGCCATGACCCCTTCCCTTTCGCGTTGTCAGCGTGACGAGAAATGCCACCAGTAGAGTGTCAGCGCGTACAGGACCATCCCCACGCCACCCGCCAGGCCCCGCGCGATCACCGCGTGTTCCCCGGCCTCACGAGGGAGATACCGGAACATGAGCCCCGCAACCGTCATCGCGCCCATCGACAAGAACCACACCACTTGAGGCCAGACACTCGGATTTGTCTTCATCCCTCTCTATGCTTCCCGCTCGCATCCTCCGCGAGCCGTTCCGATAGTTCTGGATCTTGCCCCGCTCCGCGCCGGATCGCCCGCTCGACCACATCGACCTTGCTTCCGATCGCGCCCAACGACAGCGACCGCGCCGCGATATAGATCCCCGTGGCGAGCGTTGCCAACGCGAGACTTCCATGAGCGCCGATATACCACCCGTAATCGCTCACGAGTACTTGCCAGAACGGCCGCAGGTACGCGAGTTCGACCCACAGGCCCCACGTCGCCACGGCCCCAACCGTCATCGTCAAACCCAACGCCACCCGCCACGGCTTCATATCTCAAAGACCTCATTCATGTCTCGACTGCCGCCGCCGCGCCCGCCGCGCCGACTGCCGCTGCCCCCGCTTCCCGCGAGCGCCCGGCGCACGAAGTCCGCTGCGCCGCCCGCCGCCGCGTACATCTGAAATCCCGCCGCCGCCTTTGCCCGGACCGTCGCCCCGCTGTAGTGCTGCGATGCAACCTCGACACTCGCCCGGCCCGCCCGGCCCGCCGCATCGGTGTACTCAATGTGTGCGTCAGGAAACAGCACCTTGCCATCCTCCGACACCGGAAGCGCTAACTCGCCCGCCAGCCGCCGCCGCTCCGCGTCTGCCGCCTCGCGGCCCTCCCCTTGCCGCACCCGCTCCGTCCCCCTGGCCACCGCGCCCTTGAGTTCAGCATCGACCCGCACCAGCGTGACGCGCCCGCCCTCCGCCTCGATCCGCTCCGACGCATCACACGCGGCCCGGTAGACGGCGCAATCGTGGTCTAGGTCCGACGCCTTGACGACCCCGGACCATCCGCGTTGATCCTCCCGTCCGGCCCGCGCCCATAACATCTGTGCCCGCTCGACTCCGGCAGGCGTCGCCACCACAACGGCGAAGGTGCCCCCGTTCGGACCCGTCCCCTCGACCCGTTCAATCCACCCCGCCCGTTCCGCTTTCGCGATCCCGCGCCCCCCCGCGTATGGGTGTCCGTCAAACTGTTGTGTGACCAGATCCGCGAACGCCACCGCGCGGAACGCCGCCGCGGCCTGGACCACGCCATCGACCCGATCCGTAAACTCCCGGCGCGGTTCCCGCGCGTCATGCTCCCGCCGATGCCCCGTCCGCGCCGGTTCCTGTGACCGCTCCGCCGCCCGGTCAAGACCCGGGCGTGACGACTCATCCTCCCGGTCAGGAACCGGCGACGGCTCGACTTCCAGATCAATATTCATGGCTCCCGGAATCCGTGACAGGTTCGGGCGCTGGACGATGCGGGCGTGCCGCACGCCGGGCGCCCGTCCACGGTCATCAGGTCACGAATCGCCATCGCCGCGTTCCTTTCATCGTGCCGCCCCGCCCGGTCTCTCGGGGTGGCCCCTCGTCGTCCCGCCACACGCGCCCACACAGGTGGCACACGGGCCGAATCCCCACGTGTCTGACGGGTGAGGCGATGGTTGTGGACCGAGGGGGCCGAGGGGAAGGTGTATCCGTCACGCGCCGGAGGCGACATCGCGCGCGGTAGGCCCGTTGGCGGTCCCGGTGATCGAGCCGGCCTTCCAGGCTGCGCTGATGCCGCGCGTTCGCCTGCCGCCGTTGACGGCGTTGCGCGGTCGCGCGACAGTGATCCCCACAGTAGGCCTGCCCCCGGTAGCAGGACCCACAGATGGAGAACACCGTGCCGCACCCCGCCCCGCGGCACCGCACCGTGCGCCACGCCACGGCTCTGGCCATCGCCCCTGCACGCCGCGCCGGCTGCGCCGTGTGAGGAGGCGACGTGGCGTGACGGGGGAGACCGACCGACCGGCGTGGGCGTACGGAGGCGCGCGTCCAGGTGTGCAGCGATCACGCGCACACACGACTCCCGACGCAGGCGCGATCGCTCGCCCGCGACCGGCGCGTCCCTCGCGGGTCAGCCGGTCAGGTCGCTCGCAGACGCGCCGATCGCCGCCTCGCGCACGGCCGCGTCGCGTGCGTTCCTGGCGCCGCCTCGACCCGCGGCCGCCCGTCGCCCGCGCATCAGGTGCCTGCCCCGCCCCGCTGCGACAGCCGCATCACGCCCAGCCGGAGCAGGACCAGCGCCAGGAGCAGCTGCCCGAGCAGCGGGCGGGCCGATACTGGTTCAGGCTCAGGTTCGGGTTCGGGTTCCGGCTCAGGTTCGATGCCACCGCCACCACCGGGGGGTCAGTGCCCCACCACCACCACCGTCACCGGGGGGAGTGCGGCAGTCCCGACGCCGAACAATAAACCCGTGATCAGACCGCACCACCGAGTGCGGGCCGCCCACTGATTCGCAGGTCGATTCGCAGGCAGTTTCCCTTCATGCAGCCACGCCTCCAACCGCAGGATCTCTACATCAAAACTTTTCGCGCTTGTAGAAACGGGAGATCGTGCTGAACCTGCGCCGGGAGTGGGCACGGAACGCGCGTGGTGCTCGCGCTCAAGGGGGAGAGTATCCGGTTTCGGCGGGATCGTGTCGCCTGAACTGGAAGACACTCTCCGGGAGATCCTGTCTGACGGAGAACGTGGTCTGGCACACCAGTGCCACGTGCTGCTGCAGATGCTCGCGGACGGCGACCCGTTGCCGACGCTTTCGGATTTACTGGAGGAGATGGTACGGGACGCGACCTGGCAATGGCACTGTGACCGAGACCATACAAGTCATAATAATGGTATAGACAATAACAATAGATCACATGGTTTAGACGCTATACTAGAAGCGCAGGCCCACGCCAAGCCGGACCGACAGAAGTTGCGCTTGTACGCGGGCGAAGATGCGGGATCCGATCTGAATGTCCATACCTACACCGACCTGCGGAAGGACTCGAAACCACCTGTACGGCGAGTTGTCCACGCACCGCTGTTCTTCCCCCTCCGCGAAGTCCACACGGTACCGTCCGTCTGGCTCTCGCTGAACCGGTTCACCACCAGCCACGCAGGAACGGTCCGTGAACTTCCAGTACCCGAGTCCGAGAAGTAGGTGTGGAGACACCCGCGCATGCTCCAACAATCGCCAGTACAGCGCCGCAACGCTGATCTGTTCCACATGGGTTCCCACGACGGCGCGCTGTACGGTGATTGTCTGCCCCTGACGTTCTTCTCCGCGGAAATCTTGGTAAATGAGGTCTCGCCGGCGGTTGTGCACGTAGTCCACCTGGAGGCGGAACTTTTTCGTTCCCCACGTCACCCAGCCGCCGGGCGGTGTACAGCAGGACTCCCTGTGCACGTACACCGTGAACAGCGGCGAGACGCTGATGCCCACGTCGCCCCACGACGGCGTCGTGGTCCCCTGCGCGTGGACAGCCCGCGCCCCCGCGCTACCCGCCAGCGCCGTGGCAATCAGGACAAGCCGGATCGTTACCGCGCCGCCGCGCCGTAGGCTGCGACCGGAGGGGGGGTCTCTCATCTTTCCTTGTAGCTGGCGGCCTCGCGTCCTCAAGCAATGCTCGCCTACAATCCAGATAATATGACCGAAGACGAACGAGAACACCTGCTCAGCACGGTGGGCCAGGCGCACGCGGGCCTGTCCGAGGTGGCTCTCAAGTTGCGTTTGGGATTGCCACCGAAAACACCGGTGCTCAAGACCGCGATCAAGGCCGAGCGGGTGGCCTTCGATCTCAAGCGCTCGCTTCAACGGCTCGAGGTGAAGGACGTTAAACTATAGTGAACACATGCAAGATCGATACGCTGGGGATGTCGGGGACTTCGGCAAGTTCGCACTGCTCCGCGCTCTCTGTGGAGGCAGGTCCCTCGGTGTCTGCTGGTACCGCACGGACGCCGCTGAAGAAAAGAACAACGACGGTCGGCACTTGGACTACCTCCGAAAGAACGAGCGGTTCGAGTACCTGGATCCTGAGGTCTTCAACGGCCTGAAGAGATTCGTCGAGTCGTTTAGGGTCGATCCACGTCGCCGATCAGTAGCCCACCTTGAGAAGTTGGGACTGCTTCCGGATACGGCTCGTTTTCATAAGGCTCTGTGCCCGACAGGCGCGGCGAACAGTGACCAGCGCCGAGCATGGGCGACGGGGATGACTGAGGTGATGGACGGCGCTCAGCTCGTCTTCCTTGACCCGGACAATGGACTGGAAACCGCGTCGCCTAACCACAAGAGCGTTCTGTTCTCTGAATTGAAATCCCTGAGATCGCCCAGCCGGGCACTACTCTTTTACCAACACCAGACTCGGCGCAAAGGTGGTGCTCGCTCGGAATTCGATCACATCCGCAGTCGCCTTGAGAGGCACACGGACAGTCGTGATGTCGTGGCGGTTCGCCTCAAGCCCTACTCGTCCCGCTTCTACTTTCTGCTCGACGCTGATAAGGCGCTGCGTGACAGACTAAGAGCCTTTGCCAATCGCTGGTCCTCTGAGTGCGAGCCGTTCTTATCGCATCGGTCTTGACCTCATCTTGGGCAACGTAAAACGCTTCTGGGAATTCGCCCTCAAGCGCGCTGTGAGTCTCCGGTGTGATCCGAGATGACAGCCTGCCAGGATGCTGAAGAAGTCGCGGGATGCCGGGTGGTCCGACCGTCGATGGCGCTGTAGCGGATCTTCTGCGCAATGTGCGGGGTCACCGCCAGCGCCTGGACCTCGTCGACGAAGCGCGTTAAAACGATCACACGGCGCGCGCCGGTGTTACCCGAGGTTCGCCGAGGCGGGAAGGTCGTCGACCCAGAGTCGCTCCTGCGGCATGAGAATCGACACGACGAGCGCCTTACAGGTCTTCCCCGGCGAAATACTCCTCGTCGATCCGGTTGACCGTATACCGGATCCGGGTGCGTACGCCGATCTCGTGGACAACCATGAGACGCGCGAGTTCCGCCCCGTCGATCAGGACGATGCGCTTCGGACTCTTGGCCACGTAGTCCGTCGCGGACCGCGTGAACCCGGCGGTGGTCACGAACACGCCCTTGGTCGTGTTCGCCGCATCGATCGCCCCGGCGAAGTTCCGAAGGTCGCCTTCACTCACGGTGGTGCCGGCGGCGTATTTCTTGGCCTGGAGATACACCTCATCCAGCCCGAGCGCGTCTTCCCGGATCGTGCCGTCGATGCCTCCGTCACCCGTCCGCCCCGTCACCTGACCTCGCGCGGCGTCGCCCCCGCCATAGCCCATGGCGATCAGGAGATCCACCACCACGCGTTCGAGAAACGCAGAGGGCGCGGCCCGCACTCGATCCAGGAGATCGGCCTCCAGCGATTGACGTAATTGCGCGGCGGCATGGTCCAAGGCTTCCTCCGGTGTATCCACCGCATCGTCCGGCCGCGTGGGTGCGGAATCCTGCTTCTGCGACGACGCCTTCCTCCACGCGACATACGCTGGGTAGTGACGAAGGAGTGGCAGGTCGATCCGCGTCGGCGATTGGACCAGCAGTTGTTCGCCGGCCGCCGCCAGCCGGTAGACGCCACGCTGGACCTTTTCCACCAAACCAGATCTCTGCATATGCACGAGTGCCCAGCCAACCCGATTCGCGAACTTTGTCACCTTGCCGCTGGGCAGCAACTCGTGTAACGCCTCGGGCGTGAGCCCTTCGGCGGCCGCGACACGCTGGCGCACCTCGACCACCGACGTGTCCGCGCCGCCAGAGAACGCCGTGAGGGTTGGGAGCATGAGCGATTGAAAGTCAGGGACTGGCAATGAGTCCTCCTCCGTTCTGTCTACACCACCGGGGGCTAGACGTCACGCGGACGACTCGACGGGAGCCACCACGATCGCCCCGATCCGTCTGGCGGTGTCGGTGAAATATTGGATTTCCTCTGGCGTGAGCGGACGGCCGAGGATGGTGCGTTCGCGGCAGGACAGCCATTTTTTGAGCACCTGGTAGCCACCGAGTTTATAGGTCCACACCTGGGCGGGGATGTTGCGCCAGAAGGTGCGGGCGTTCAGGTAGATGTCGAACGTGCGCGGTATTGTTTGCCACCGACAGGCCCGTGAACGTCGCCGCCTCGTTGCCGGCCGCATCCTGGATCGCGGGACTCGATCCGTCCTCCGGACCGAAGTAGCTCAACATCACAGCGTCCATGACCGCGACCGGCGAGGCCAGATGCAGGAACACGTAGTCGGAGTGTACCTCCACGTAGTCGACGGTCCGTTCCTCCGCAGAGCCTCCCCGCGGAGTGACGCGGACCTGGAAGTCTGTCGCTGCCGGGGTTGACCCTGAATCGAGCTCCTCGTCGTATTCCAACCACAGAATCCACGCTTCCACTGCGTACCCCACCAAGGTAGGTTCGGTGGTATCGCTCTGGGCATGCGCCTTCGGTACGAGAGACATTTCCAGATCGTGTGCCGGTCGATGGCGCCGCGGGTCGACAGGTTCTGCACGGTGTTGACCAGGTGGGCGAGGTTGCGGCCGAGGCGGTCGAGCTTCCAGACGACGAGTACGTCGCCCGTCCGGAGCGCGCGCACGCAGCTGTCGAGTCCCGTGCGGTCGTCGCGTACGCCAGACGCGAAGTCGTGGTAGACGTTGACGGCGTCGACGCCCTCGGCCCGCAGCGCGTCGCGCGGCGGGTCCAGCGACTGGGAGCCGTCCGCCTTTGAGACGCGGGCGTAGCCGATCAGCATGTGTCGTAAACGGTCGTTTGCGACAGGCTGGCGAGGGCGCCGTCCGGCACGCGTGCGCGGCCAGACGAAACGGAACCCCCGGCGGTATTCTTCCGTTGCGCGTCTGCACCGTCCTGCCACGCGGTGACCCGTTCGTGGCCGTACGGACCCGCGACGGCATGCCGACGCCGGCGCTGAGCGGGTCCGGTGTCAGCCCCAGCATTCGCCCCTTGCTCCTCTTGCCAGCCACGCGGCAGCCGGTTGTTTGCCGCACGGGATTCCCGACGGCCGATCGGATTCAGGCTTCGGTAGCCATGCCGAGGCAGGTATCCAACGGAAGATTCGCGTTCCACGTCAGACCATGGACACGACTCGTCGTGGCCGCCAGGTTCTGGCGAGTGTCGTCCACGTTGGGCTGCCAGAGCCGGCGCTGAGGCTGCCACCGTGGCGTAGCTCGGCGCGCTCAGCGTCACCGTGAAGGTCTCGTCCGGCTCGTCCACCCGCGTCAGAACTTGAACTTGACCTCGCCCACCACGGTCCGCCGGAGCAGGTCGCCGAAGATGTGCTGCTGAACGGTCTGGTTCAACAGGTTGGTCACCTTCACCGTCGTCGTGACGGCGCCACCCTGCCACTTCACCCCGACGCTGCCGTTCACGGTCGCGTACCCATCGGTGTAGCCGTGATACCCCGCGGTGAGGACGTCGCTCCAGAATGCGTCGGTGGCGGCGTTCACCGAGGCGGAACCCAGGAGCCGCGAGCCGTTCCACGTCACCCCGGCGTTGAATCGGTGCGTCGGGGGCAGGTTGAGCTCCGCCGGCAGATGCGGGTTCGGATCGTCCAGAATCTCCGGTTCGGACTGCCACGAGTAGTTGATGGACGCGGCCACTGCCCGTGAGACCTGCTGCTCGAGCCACAGCTCCACGCCGGTCTGGCGGACCGGACCCAGATTCAGGTAGGTGAACGCGGTGCGCGGCAGAAAGATCCCGCGCTGCGCCATGAGGGCCAGCACGACCGGCGGGAGCCGCCAGCCGGGCGGCGGATTGGCCGCGGTGTACGGGTCGAGTGACCGCGGCAGGGAGACGAAGTTGATGGAATCGTCGCGGCGGTTGACGTAGAACGAGCCGCCGAGCGTCGTCCCGCGCGGGAGCACGCCCGCGTAGCTCACTTCATACGCCGTCAGCGATTCTTCCGTCAGCTCGTCCTGAGACATCCCGCCGATCGGGATGTCGCTGCCGATCCCGCCGACGACAAGCGGAAACGGTTGGGCGACCGCCGGCTGCAGCACCGGCGGCAGGAGCGGCGCGAGGGCGCTCAGGTCCACAGGACTCACGATACTGGTCTGCAGCGCGTTATTAATGACCGACGGCGCGCGGAAGGCCCGGTTGTACGACAGCGTGATGGAGTGATCCTCGGCCGGCTTGACGAGGAACGCGATCCGCGGCGAAACCTTCGGATTGGAGAAGTTGCCGAACTTGTCCACGCGCCCACCCAGCACGAGCCGGAACCGCTCCCAGAAGATCTCGTCCTGCAGGTACGCGCCCACCTCGAGGCGGTTTTCGCCCAGCGGCGCGAGGGTGATGTCGAAGTTGTTCTGCCGCACGTTGCCGCCGTAGGTCAGCCGGTGTCGGTTGCCGAGGAACACCGAGTGGCCGATCTCGCCGTCATAGGTCTGCGTCGTGAAGTCGAGCTGCAGCGGCCTCCCGGTGGCAAGGTCCGGCAGCAGCAGGTTGGGCGCCTGCCCGTTCAGGACGTTCGTGAAGAACTGCATGCGCAGGGCGCCCCGCGTGTAGGTCAGTTTGCCGTAGCCCAGATAGGTGCCCGACTGCATGTCGAACGGGCCGATACCGCTGTGGATAAGCCCGTCCGTACCGGCCACGCCGCCCGCGTAGGTGAGGGTGCCATGGGACAGCTCCTGGTCGACCCGCACGTCGAACTTCGGCTGGCTGGTGCCCCGGTTCGCGAATCCGGTCCCGAAGGCGGTGGTGCCAGAGTCCAGCGGGTAGAGCGCCCCGCCCACGGTCTGTCCGGGCTGCCGCGGGTCGTCGATCATCGGGATCCGGCCGGTCGGCCGGGCGAACGCGTCGGATGTGAAGTAGCCGGCACTGATACGGTACGCCAGCCGGTCGCTCGGCGCCCGCGTCACGGTCGCATTCGCGCCGAACAGCGAGCCTGCCCCGCGTCCGGTGCCCGATCCGTCATTCCGGTCAACGTACCCGCCGCTGAGCGTGACCGTCGTGCCAACCGATTCCCGTGGCAGCTTGGTAATGATGTTGACGGCGCCGGTCATGGCGTTCGCGCCCCACACCGCGGACGCCGGCCCCCGCACCACCTCGATCTGCTCTACGTCGTCGAAGTTGGTCGGGAGCAGGTCCCACAGGACGAGGCCGAAGAAGTCGAGGTAGGCGCTACGACCGTCTACCAGGACGAGCTGCGAGTTCGTCAGCGTGTTGCCGGGGCTGCGGCTGGTGACCTGCACGTCGCGCGCCGAGAGCTGAATCACATTGACGCCCGGCGTCGCGCGCAGGAGGTCGCCGTAGTTCTGGGCCGACGTGGTTTCAAGCGTGGCGGTCGAGATGACCGACGTCGACACCGGCGCATCGATCAGCCGGACCTCGTTGCGCGAGGCGGTCACGACCACCGTATCGCCGAAGCTCGCGAGCTGCAGCGCTACCGGCGGCAGCGCGAGCGGCGCTCCGGAGACCGTCACGTCCTCGACCGTCGCGTCGGAGAACCCGGCGAGCGACACGTGCAGCGTATAGGTGCCGGGTGCGACCCCGGCCAGCTCGAAGGTGCCCTGCTCGTCCGAGTAGGCGGTGCGCGGGACCCCGTTGCCACGCAATGTCACGGTGGCGCCAGGCAGCACCAAGTCGGTCTGGTCGACAACGCTGCCGCGGATGCTTCCTGTCTGCGCCGACCCGGTCGCCGGCCACAGGAGGATCAGAAGGAGATACCGTGCGCTGGTGTGACGAATCATTACACTGGGATTTCCATTTTGCGTGTCACGGATGGCCCCTTTATACACCCGAGAGCCGCCGAGCCCTGCACGGTGTTGACCAGGTGGGCGAGGGTGCGGCCGAGGCGGTCGAGCTTCCAGACGACGAGCACATCGCCAGTCCGGAGCGTGCGCACGCAGCTGTCAAGCCCCGGTCGGTCGTCGCGGACGCCGGACGCGACGGCGTGGTAGACGTGGACGGCGTCGACGCCCGCGGCCCGCAGCGCGTCGCGCTGCCGGTCCAGCGACTGGGAGCCGTCCGCCTTCGAGACGTGGGCGTAGGCTCGCTGAAAAGGTACACATTGCCCGGCTGTGGCTCGCTGAAAAGGTACACATTCATATAACAAGTATGTACTCAAGTACCATGTAAGTACAAGCACAAGCGGCACGCCGCATTGTTGACGGTCGTTTACGAGAACGAGCGATAACTGGAAGCCTGGGGCTCGGTCGTGGTAATCTCAGCGGCCGGGGCGGTCCTGGCCGTGGTCAGACGCGGGCGACGGGCCGTTACAGGTAACGGGCGACCGCGCCGTGTTCGGCGGTGGCTCCGGCCGAATAATGGGCGACCATGCGGGCGGTGCGCCAGTTTCCGGCCAGCATCACATCTGTGGTGGATGCGACTCGGCGGCGGCGGTAAAGCGTCGTGCGATGGCGCGGAGGGTGAGCGGCACCACGCGATCGCTCGTCTCGGCCCGGAGCGAGCGGACGGCGGCTACCACACCGTTCTTGACGTACCGGAGATCGGTCGTCTCACCGACAGGGTTCGTTTTGGGAATTATATAAACCTTAAAACCGCCTACCCACATTCTGTAATCTGCTTTCTACCACGCAACTTCGGATGATTCGACATCGGATCGCCCGTTGAATAGAACACCCCATCCAGGGGAATAGACGGGAACTCTGCACGTACATCCGTGAGTTGTGTGGCAACGGGGCAGGTGGCCAATTTAGGTCGGGACCCCAGGGGAAGCCCACACCATGAAATGTCCTGCTTGCGCCGAAGAGATTCAGGATGAGGCAAAGGTTTGCAAGCACTGCGGGAGAGATTTTGCTACGGACGAGGTTCACCGGTCTCTTGGGAAGAGTTTGAAGGGTTGTGGAGTGGTTATGCTAGTCCTCATGGGAGGATGTTTCGCCGCAATACTGTTGGTTCCTGAAGACACTGAGCAATCGTCTTTATCCATGGCGCGTGCGGTGACTGCCACCCTCTGCGAGCAGCGGATGACGGCGGGTCTGCGTGCCCCAGGAACGGCGGATTATCCGTTTGGCCATGTCGCGGAGGTCACAGCTCTCAGCGACAATCGGCATCGACTTGAATCCTACGTTGATTCGGAGAATGCCTTTGGAGGCCAAGTGAGAACGCGCTTTGTGTGCATGGTGCAAGGGGAAGGAGACGACTTAACCGGCTACCGCATCGTGCAATTCGTCATTCAATAATGCATTTCAACGGAGGGTGCGCCCCCAGCGTGCTCGCTCTAGTGTGAGAGTCGCGGTGTAGATGGTGGAGGCGGGCGGAGCCTCGATGCCTCGCCGGGATTTTCGTGGACGGTGGCACGTGGCAAGGACGGCCGAAAGGTGGTCAGCGGTAAAGGCGTCGGCGCGGCCTCGGCCGCGATTGGAAGCGGTGCGCCGCGCCGAACACGAAGCAGGCGGTCAACCGCGTCATCGAGCAGCTTATGAGGACAGGAATGTTCTACGAAGGCAAGTTTCGCTGCCCAGATAGCGGCCGTCGCATTAAGGGAATCGCTCTATCGTGTCGTGGCGATGGAAGGAGATAGCAGGATGAGGATCGTTGCACTGGGAGTCGTTTTAGCGCTGGCCCTTCCTACATTGGGAAGTGCCCAGGTTAACTACGATGGACTGCGACGGGTGCGAGAGCTCGTACTGAGGTTTACCAAGAGCGCCCCGGGTTACACGTGGATCGATCATCAAGTTGAGGATGACTTCACGCGCGAAACAAGGCAGTACGTTGAAGGATGGGGAGAGAGTGAGGTTCTGTTTCTGGTCGTTTCGTGTGACGCAGTTTCGATTTTGTTCGCGAATAAAGGATCGGTATTCGAGGGCGGACTCGTTGAAGCCATTTGGGACGACGGCGGGATCGTAGAGTACGAAGCTCAAGATTTTAACAGCAGGCTTGTTCTTACTGACCCGGACTGGATGGAACGTGTGCGTACCCATTCCGAGCTGCGTATTCGGGTGCGCGTGTTTCAGAATGCTATCGCGTCAGACACTTTTGACCTCACTAGCGCGAGGCTGTCTGCGCGTTTGAATGGGTCCGACAATGTGGTGGATGTAGACCACGTTCACGAGGTGTTTAGCGCCATTGGGTGCGGGTAAGGATGACCCCTATTTATCCGACGGAGCGAAGCGATCGCACTCCGGGCTACGACGATCGGGAGGATAAAGTGACAAGGATCGGATGGCGGGTCGTCGTGACGGCCATCGTTGGCCTCGGTTGGATCGCATGCGCCCCAACCGAGGAGGCACCACAGCAGGCTGCGCCGCAGAGCGACGTCGTCACACTGCGCGTCTCAGTCTCCGATGAGACCACCGTGCGACCTGTGAGCGAGCGGCCGGAACTCTGGGTACGCGGCGCCGGGTCGTGGTTCCCGAATTTGGAGTTCGGTGGTGATATCCGCGAGTACCAGGGCTTGGTGGTCGGGAGCTCGCAGGCATTCGTATTCGATCCCACCGGCACGGATGATCCTGAGATCGCGTTCGACGTCCCAATCACCGACGGGCTCTGCCCGGTCGGGTGCGCGAGAGACACCCTTCTGATTTCCATCTGGGATGACCGATTCGAGGTCCTCGCACCAGGCGGCGAAACGATTACGGTGCCTCGTCCCTGAGCACCGACTGAGGTCTCCCTCACCTCAAACTACGCAGTCGCCGTCGTCGGGCTGCCCGGCAAACACTCCCTCCGGCTCCGGGTCAGGCTCGGGGGCAGGGGCGTCCACCCGCTGATAGGCTGATTGTTCAGCCGTCCTCCAGGCCTCGCCGGTGACGTCCACGTGAACCGACGCCAGGCTCGTCCGGCGCCGTCCAGGTGACCGCTCGCCCGGTGTCAGGGACGGATGGTGCCGCCATCAACCCGCCACGCATACGAAAGCCCCTCCTCATCGCCAGCGTTCGCGACAAGCTCGTACGACGCTCCAGCCACGGCCACATCAGGCAATCCGACGATGTCCACCTCCAACGGCTCGGGGTCAGGGTCAGGATCTGGGTCCGGCGTGCTCGTTCATCCGTCGCCGCCACCGCCATCAACGCCACGGCCGCGCCTGGAACCCCGTAGTGCCACCGCTGCTCGCCACCCGCGGCGGGGAGTCAGTCATTGCGCGAGCGCCTGCGCCGGACGCGAAGTCGTGGTAGACGTGGCCGGCGTCTACGCCGGCGGCCAGCGACTGGGAGCCGTCCGCCTTTGAGACGCGGGCGGAGCCGATCAGCATGTGTCGTAAACGGCCGTTTGCGACACACCGTCACGGGCGCCGTCAGAGGCGCCCCGCCGTGTGTCGTATCCCGTGTCGGATTCTCTGTCTTGCAAACGTCACGCGCGTGGGCCAGTGCGGTGCGCCGCGAGGCGCACCACTTCACACAGCTCGACCACGTGCCGCAGAGCGTGACGGCGTGACACTGTGAACGCGTGTTATAGCGAACACGTGAAGGTGTTCAGTATCGGCGGGCTCGGCCGGTCAGTAGCGCCCGCGCAAAAGCCACGCGGTGGCCGACGCGGACGGGGCACACAGCATCGTCAACTGGCTCTGGCCCGGAGGGTGATCGCTTCGCGCAATCCTTCCATCAGCCCTTCCAGGTGCGCCATGCGTTCGCGGAGTGTCCAGACCTCGCCGCGCAATTCGCTGATGTCCTGCCGCACCCCGCGAGCCGAGGTGAGGATCACGCCCGCGAGCGCGATACCCACCGTCACGATGGCAATGAGTTCCGGGGTCATGCGTTCTCCTTCGAGGTGCAAGTCTACCGCGTCCCTCACGACCTACGCCAGAGACGCCTACTCGTCCCGCGGCGCCAGTCCGCGGGCCTGAAACAGAAGATCGATCGCTTCCGCCAGCAACGCTTGAACGCTGCTGTTCTCCGTCACCGCCAGATGGCGCAGCTGCGTCGACGTGCGGGGGTCGAAGTACCCGCCGATGTGTTTCAGGCGGGTGCGATCGGCACTGGTCGCGGCGGCTGGCACGGGTTGCCGGCGGTTGAGGGCAGCCGTGAATTTGTTGTCAGTCATTGGCGAGGACTCCAGATTGTGACGGTGTGAGATTGTGCACACGTTTCATAAGGAACGCGTGAAGGTGCTCAATCTCGGCGGCAGCTTTACTGCCAGGGTCGTATTCCTGGGCGGCCTGGCCGGTCAGCAGCGCCCGCGCAAAGGCCACGCGGTGGCCGACGCGGACGGGGCACACGTCCAGGGTGAGCGTGTGGAGCGCGTCCGCGGCTTGAGCGGCATCGCGGCCGTGCGGGGAGACGGCATTGAGCACGACGAAGGCTGGCGTCCCGGTGGTGGCGAGAAATTGTACCGTGTCGGTGATCGCTTCCAAGTCTAGAATGGCGGTGCGGCACGGAACGAGCACCAGATCGGCCGCTCGCGCGACTTTGAGCGCGGCGCTGTCGGAGTGGGGCGCGGTGTCGAGGTAGAGCAGATCGACGCCAGCCGCCAGCGCCCGATCCAGCTCGGGACGCAGGCGGCTCGCCGGGGCCGCAAGGACGGTGGGGAGTGCCGCCTCGCGGCGGTCGGCCCAATGCGCGGCGCTGGCCTGGGGGTCGAAGTCGATGATCGCGGCGTGTCGGCCCGCGTGGGCCGACGCGACGGCCAGATGGAGGGCGAGCGTTGTTTTCCCGCTCCCGCCTTTCTGGCTGATAAGGGCGATCGTGAGCATAGTCTCGGCCTCCTGCGGCACGTTGCACGTGTGAACAGATGAATATGTGCAAGTGTAACTATGTGATAGTGTTCATTGCAATATCGGATCGAAGGCGATGAGCAAACCCTCTCGACCAGTCAGCGGGTTCGTGCCGACCGGCGAGTTGGCCGGCACGCTGCCGGGCATCGTCCCGCGCGGGCGGGCAATGTCGGCGGAAACTCGGCACCACTTCACCACGCTGCGCCAGGTCAATCAGCTCGTCGAGGCGAGCGAGGCCGACGAGGATCAACAATGCCTGAACTAACCGCTGAACCGCGCCATCAATCGGGGGGCTTGGCCGTCGCCCTGGCGAAGCTCAATCTCGACGCCCTGACCGTTGCCGACGCGGTCGCCGATGTCGCCGCCACCGCCGGCGAAAATGTCACGACGGCGCTCCGCGCGGACCTCAAGGAATTCAAGGCCGAGACCGACACGCGTTTTACCGAAGTCCGCGCAGACATTAAGGAATTGGCTGGCTCGATCCAATCGCTCCACCGCGAGGGCGCCACGCTCCGCTGGATGATCGGGATCGGCTTCACCCTGCTGAGTATCTTCCTTGCTCTCTCAACGTTCCTCCGCGCTTAGGCCTGTGCAGCGCCGAGGTTAGGGGTTCGATGAGCACAGACGACCAGCAGAAACGCGGCGGGCTCGTGCCGATCGGTAAGGTAGCCGTACGGTTGCCGGGCATCGAGGGACGCGGGCCGGCGATGTCGGCGCGGGCGCGTAATCAGTTCACGCTACTGAAACAGATTAATCAGCTCATCGCCGCGGCCGGCGGGGAACCGGAAATGGGTTTCATGGCGCGGCTCCTGGCGCTGTGTTCTCTGCCGCGCACCAATCCACGGGACCGCGCGAAGTACATCCGGCGCAACGGCCCGTACGCCCTGGTGATGGTGGCCGGCGGGCTCAATAAATTGCCGTACGGCAACCTGCCGCGCTTGCTTCTGGCGTGGGTCTGTTCTGAGGCGGTGCGGACGCAATCGCGCGATCTGGTCCTGGGCCGCTCTCTCTATGAGTTCATGCACAAGCTCGGCCTCAAAGATCGCAGCGGGAGCCCGCGCGGGGATCGGGCGCGACTCAAGAATCAAATGCGCCGGCTGTTTACTTGCTCGGTGCAGCTCGTCTACGCCGAGGGGGATCATGAGGTCGTCGTGTCGTCGTACATTGCAGATCGCGCAGAGTTCTGGTGGTCGGTGACGCGCCCGGATGCGCCCGCGCTGTGGGACAGCACGATCCAGCTCGGGGAGAAGTTCTTTGAAGAGATCATCGCGCACCCTGTACCGCTCGATCTGAATACGCTCAAGGCGCTCAAACGTTCGCCGCTCGGCCTCGATCTGTACTTCTGGCTCGTGTATCGCACCTACACGACCAAGGCTCCGTTGACGCTCTCCTGGCGACAGCTCTACCGACAGTTCGGCGCACACCCGGCGAACGGGCCGGCGGATATCAGCGGGTTCCGCCGGCAATGTCTACGCGAGTTAAAGAAAATCAAACGGGCATGGCCGGACCTGAACTATCACACCGTCACGGCCGCGCTGGTCATCGAGCCCTCGCCGCCTCGTATCCCACCGTCACAGCTCCGTCTCATCAGCGAGTAGGCGCGCCCCTCGTCTACCTGGTCGTCGGTCCTGTTGAGACGGGCTGGCGGATCACCGCCGGCCCATAATTGCGGTCTGAGCCGTAACGGTGAGCCCGTGTCACCTGAAGGGATGCAGCGCAGCGGAGTAGCCGCGCAGCGCCTTGACTCGGGCGGGTGTGAAGGCTATCCCGGGTTGTTTCCGAAACGTGCCGCGCAGCGCCGTCTGTCACCCGCTGTGCGGCGTTCGCCCTCGGTGGGTTGGGGGGGCTCCTGACCGTCGGCCGGTGGTCGTCGCTCCTGAGGCCGCTCAGCGCCCCGTATGCGCCGCTCGGGAGTTTTCCACAAAAGAGCTGTTAATACGGAAGTTTTCCATCGGTGAAACGCGACGGTTCAGACCGCCCAGACTATCGGTGAAACGCGACGGTTTTCCGCCCAGACTATCGGTGAAACGCGACGGACAGTACAAGTAGTACTGATCAAGTAGTACGTACCACAAGTACGTACAGGCCGGTGGCCTGTTTATCGTCGGGTTCTTGAAGGGCTTAAAAGGGCTCGACCGACCCGCCGGTTGGTGGGGTTAATGAGGGGACGAACTGCGATACGGCCTGATTTCCTCAGAAAACAGCCGAACGGGTGATACCAGTACATAACAGACACCATTAACACCCCCCCCCCCGGATGCCTCCGCGCGCCAAGCGCATCAACGGCGTCGCCAGCCACCGCACCGGCCCGATGGTCGCTGGCCCGGCTCCAAAGACTGCCTAATCTTCCCACCCGCCGGGGGGCCGTGTATCTGCGGTCGCTCTACCCTGGCACTTGCGGAAGGGGGGTGAGCCGTGCCCCCTTCATGGCTCGCTCGTCAGCAACCGGAACGCCCGCACCCACTCCGACTGGACACGATCGGTCTGGTTGCAGCGGGCATCGAGTTCCGCATGAAGCTCAGCACCATACGGCACGACGATGTAGCCAGTCTGCCGATCACCGACCATCAGGCAGTCTTTCTGCTCTGCCAAGTACAGCGCTACAAGCAGGCAGAGACAGGCATCCAGTCCGTCCTGATCGCGCTTGCGCGGCGAAGTCTTCCGGGTAGCGTCCTCGATCCACCGAACGATTTCCACGAGTCCGCGCTCACTGAATGCACCTGAGGTCTTCTTGCAGACGTACTTCCAGTCCGAGATCGAAAACGTTTGCCGGCGCGCCGGGTTGTATTTGGGCAGGCGACCTGCAGGGCGTATATCTGGCAGCGTCCAGAGGAGCGCAATCATCGCCAGCACAGGATAGGTTTCGAACACCCGCGTGTCGGCGACAGGCCCCAGGGGATCCGCCGGTCCGCCAAACCGGGTGAGGAACGGCCAAAGCGGTGCGTCACTGCCGAACATCTCCTCCCTGGAGGTGTTGGCCGGCTGCATCCCGCCGTGGCGGCGGCTGACTGCAGATCCAACAATATTCTCGACAGTCCGCTGGCCCGTGGGGTTCTCTACGATGGTGGGCTGGTCGAGCAGTACGATTGTCGACGTCGGCAGTTGGTCGGCTTGCCACAGAAGAATGACGCCTTGAGCTTGGGAATAGTCCACGATCCGAGGCGGACCAAGTTCGTCGAATGTCCCATTATCTCGGTGGAGCACCCCGACGAGCGCACCTAAATTGGTGCGGGTCCACGCAGAATCGAATCCAACGAGCAGGGTGGTCATGGCTAGCGTAATCGCGGTGTCTTGTCCCTTGTCTGATGTTCCTCGTCGTCGTCGCCAATCGGAGTCCCGGGTCGCTATTGAGTCATCGAACACCCGCGACTAACTAATTCGACCAAGCACAACTCCGGGAAGTAACGGCGGGCTCGGCGGGCGGAGTGACGATCCCTCGCCAGGCCAAAACATGATTATCGGAGTCCGCGCGGCGGCTACCATCACAGCCAGATCACGGGGGCTGGATAGCGCGCCGGGTCTGGCGTCACGATCGTCGTACGGCAGTGGTTCGATCTGCAGCCGCTGGCGACGACTGGCGACGAATAACTCCGGGGATTCGGGAAGCGGCAACCGGCCAAGTCGATATTTGATCGTGATCTCCAACACCGGGCGTGTCGCCAGCGGCGCGGGCGGTCCTCGACCTGGTGCAGTCGGTCGAGTGGGGGGACCCCCCGATCACCAGGCCGCGCCTGGTGCGCCCGAAGTAGCCGTGGGCGTTACTGGCAGCTTCCAACTCTCGTGCGCAGCGCAGCGCCTCGCTTAGATCTGCCGGCGTCATCCTGTCGGCCTCAGCGGCGAGCACGATGCGGGCGCACGCCTCCACGTCGGATCCAGCATCGTGGTGACGCAGAGGAATGCGAAGCCGCTGACAGACGTCTGGCAGCTTCGTCGGGTAGATTCCCCATTGCTTGCGAGCGAGCTGGACGGTGCAGGTAAATGGCGTCTGCGGCGCGCGCAGCCGGTAATGTGCACAGCACGCGAGAAGGACGCTCCGGTCGAACGGCGCGTTGTGAGCGGCCAGGAACTCTGCGTCCTCGATCCAGGCGCGCAGCGCTGGCCAGAGATCCTCGAAGGTGGGCGCGTCACACACGTCCTCCCAACTCATGCCGTGGATCCAGGTGAACGAGAACGACGGCGTCGGCGGTCGGATGAGGTACGTTCGCGAGGCGGCGATCCGGCCATCGCAGCCGGCGGCGAGACCGACCGCGCACGCGCTATCGCGGCGCGATGTGGCGGTCTCGAAGTCGATGGCAACAAAGGTACTCAAACTCATTGTGCGAGCCCCTATCATACGAGGGATGGGAAGCTGGCGGTCGAGACTCAGCTCGTGGAACCGTGAATGATGGATGCGTGGGGAAAGTTTGAATCGTCGGATTGCTTCCACCGCCTGGAGCATCACTGCGCGGACGTTGCGGCCTGCTTCGAGGCACTCCTTGCCGAGCCCGTGCTACGGACTCGGTTCGCGCAGGCGTCAGGCGCCGGGAGTCTTTCCGACACGACCGTGGCACGGTTGACGGTTCTGGCCTTTCTGCATGACTTCGGAAAGCTGAACTCCGGGTTCCAATTCAAAGTACGCGAGCGCAGCGACCTCCCCAACGGGGCGCCACCGAAAGCCGGCCATCTCGGTGAGGCGCTGCTCTCACCGCGCGACATCCTTGAAACGCTCGGACTCTGCGACCTCTACCGTGCCTGGGGCGATGCCGTAGAACCGTTACTGCTTGCGGCACTGTCCCACCACGGCCGGCCGGCCCGCAAGCCGACGCATTCGGGGAGCGGGCCTCCGGAAATCTGGAAGCCGTTCGCGGGCTACGACCCGCGCGCGACGGCTGCCCTGCTTCGAGAGCGGACCCGGGCATGGTTCCCGGAGGCGTTCGAGGAAGGGCCATGTTTACCCGAGGCCTCGGCGTTTGCGCATCTGTTTGCCGGAGTCGTCGCGCTCGCCGATCAGATCGGGTCGGACGACGCAGTCTTTCCATTTGAGCCGGACGCCGACCCTCGCTATATCGGCCGTGCCCGACGAATCGCGACGGCCACCGTCAAGAGTAAGGGGTTCCGGAGAGCCGACCGCGCCGTACGTGCCGGACCCGATGATGTTGGAACGTTGTTCGCCTACGAGCAGCCGCGGCCGGCTCAGATCGCTGTGGCTGAGGCGCCACTGGATCAGCCGCTCCTGATCTTGGAAAGTGAAACCGGATCCGGAAAGACGGAAGCGGCCATCCTGCGCTTCGTTGCGCTGTGGCGAGCAGGACTCGTGGATGGACTCTACTTCGCGGTGCCGACGCGGGCCGCCGCGAAACAACTGCACGGTCGCGTCTGCACGGCGCTGGATCGGTTCTTTCCCGCCGACGCGAGGATCGAAACTGTTCTCGCCATCCCCGGCTACCACGTCGCCGGACGCGCCGGAGGGCAGCGCGTTGGAAGGTTCGAGGTCTTCTGGGAAGACGAGCCTGACGAAGAGACGCGGCTCGCGCGCTGGTCGGCGGAAAGCACACGCACCTTCCTGAGTGCAACGGCTGCGGTCGGAACCGTCGACCAGGCGCTACTCGCGGGACTGCAGGTGAAATGGGCGCATCTCCGAGCCGCCGCGCTGTCGCGCAGTCTACTGGTCGTCGACGAGGTGCATGCGAGCGACGCGTACATGACGGAACTGGTGAGTGCCGTCCTCCGCGGACACTTGCAGCTCGGGGGGCATGCCCTCCTGATGTCAGCCACCCTCGGCGCCTCGGCGCGGACCGTGCTTGCCGCAAAAGGCGCACGAATACCCCTCCCAGCGCCGACGACAGCAGAAGCGGTTCCCTACCCGGCGCTCGTCGTCGCAGGCCGTCGAGCGCCGGAGACCCGAGCGATCCCAGTCGTCGGGCGCCAGAAGGTGGTGTCGATGAGCACGAGGCCGGTCCTGGGCGAACCGGCCGAGATCGTCGAGTTGGCTCTCTCGGCGGCGCGGGACGGTGCGAAAGTTCTTGTGATCCGCAATACGGTCACAAGCGCGCAGGCGGTGTTCAGTACGCTCCTGGATCGAGGCGGCGGATCGCTGGCGCTAGAAGCGGCACGGAACCCGGCACTGCATCACAGCCGCTTCGCCGTGGAGGATCGCCGGCTGCTTGACGACGCCGTGGAGCGTGCACTGGCCCAGGCCCGCGTGCCTGGCGGCGTGGTGGTGATCGGCACACAGACCCTCGAACAATCGCTCGACATCGACGCCGACTACCTGATCACGGATCTCTGTCCGGTCGATGTGCTCCTGCAACGGATCGGACGCTTGCACCGGCACGGGAGGTCTGATCGGCCGGCACGGTTCAGCGAACCGAGCTGCGTGGTGCTCGTCCCAGAGACCGGCCTGGAAAGTGGACTCGACGGACAGCTTCTTCCTCACGGGCTTGGCCTCTCCGACCGTGGCGGCGTCTACCGCGACCTCCTCGGTCTCGAGGCGACCCACCGGTTAATCGAGGATCACCAAGCCTGGACCATTCCGAAGATGAACCGGATGCTCGTCGAGGGTGGCACCCATCCTGAGATCCTGCGTAATCTGGCGCAGACTCTCGGGGAGTCCTGGGTGACGCACGAAGGGAAGACCTTCGGCTTGCGAGCGGCAGAAGCCAAGCTCGCGCGAAGCCACGCGCTGACGCGGACGGAGACATTCGACGAGGATTTGGCCTTCCCCGATCTCGATGAACACGTGCGCACCCGCCTCGGCGAAGATGGGCCGCGCATTGTGCTCGTGGATCCCGTGCCCGGGCCGTTCGGTAGGCCCGTGCAGACGTTCAACGTGCCGGCGCATCTGTTCCGACCGGTGCTGCCTGGGAAGGAAGAGATCAACGCGGCACGAGCCGAACCGAGGGGAAAAGGGCTAATCCTACACGTCGGCCACTACAGGCTGACCTACGACCGTACGGGAATCAGCCAGACACCTTGACAGCCACGTGCATTAATATTAATGTTTATGGTACAAAGAACTTACTCATAAGGTATTTTAGACGGAACAAGAAAACTAAGTCGACGATGCTCTATTTGTGGAGCCAGCCTAGAGAAAAACGTCGAGATGTTTAAAAAGAGCAAAAAAACGGCCGCCGAGAGACGAGCTCGGCGGCCGTAGCTCCAAATGGCCCCGTAGTTCAAAGGTTAAGACGCACCTTTAGCAGTGGTGAAAAGCCGGTTCGAGTCCGGCCGGGGCCTACACTCAAGCAGCCGCCACGCTGCTTGGCGGTGAACCTGTGCTCATAGGCACGGAGAACACGCGTGCATTGTAGCCGGATTACGGTCGGTAGCAACCACAGATCTTCATCTGCGGCGCCTCCGATCACATCGGAGATTGCCCCGTATACGGTACGAAGAACACCGCTCCCCCGCCTTAGCGGGGACAGAATACGTAGATGACGGCACCATGCATAGTCTGCTCAACGACCCTCTGATCCGTGTTCGCTTGATCGACGGCACGACCACAGCGATGTCGCTGCCGGATGTGTATGGCGCGATGTCTACTGACGACATCGAAGCCTTTCCCGCGCTCCGGCCCCATCAACGTCACGCGTGGCATGCCTTCCTGGCGCAACTCGGCGTGGTCGCGCTGCACCGAGCGAGCCAGACCGTGCCGCCTCGGACCGCCGCAGACTGGCGTGGGCTACTCCAGAGCCTCACGCCGGCGTTCAGTGATGACGCTCCCTGGCGCCTGATCGTCGACGACCCCACTCGGCCAGCCTTCATGCAGGCCCCTGCCCCGAACGGTCTTGACGACTATCGCGGCCGAGTGGTGACGCCCGACGACCTCGACCTTCTGGTTACGGCGAAGAATCATGACGTCAAACAAACGGTCGCGATCGGAAGCGCGCCCGACGACTGGATTTTCGCGCTCATTGACCTGCAGACGATGGCCGGCTTTCTGGGCGCCGGCAACTACGGCATCGCCCGCATGAACGGGGGATTCTCCGCACGACCCTGTCTCGGTCTCGCTCCAGCTGACGGTGGCCTGGGAGCGCACCTGTTTCATGACCTGCGCCGGATGCTCGCGGGGCGTACCGCCTTGCTGGAGGACTACCCCGACTACTTCGACCCAGAGAACGGGTTGGCGTTGCTCTGGCTTGAGTCCTGGGACGGCAGAAACTCGCTCGATTTACGGAGGCTGGACCCCTACTTCATCGAGATCTGCCGCCGCGTGCGGCTGCGTGCGGTGGACCGGGAGATCACCGCCTGGACAGCGTCCTCAAAGGCGGCGCGTATTGCGGCGAAGGCAGCGCATGGCGATCTTGGCGATTTCTGGACTCCGGTGAACACAGCGGACGGCAAGGCGCTGTCACTCTCCGGTGTGGGGTTTCGCTACGACCGCCTCGCCAAGCTGGTTCTCGACGAGACCGCCTTCCGCCATCCGCCGGCGATGCGAATCGATACCGCAGCATCAGGAGACTGGCGGCTCGTTGCGCGCGGCATCGCCGGTGGTCAGGGTAAGACCGACGGGTACCACGAGCGCCGCGACATCAGATTCTCCCGCACGACCGTCTCAGCGCTGTTCAGACAGAGAGAACGCAATACGCTGGCAGAGATCGCTCATGCGCAGATCGAGGAGATCGGATCCATCGAGAAGGCCTTACGATTCGGCGTCGCCGTGGCGGCCAGCGGCGGCAAGCTCACGACCCATCTGACCAAGGCTGACCGGGCGCATGCCAATCCCTATGCGCGCCGCCTCGACGCGGCGGCCGACGCACAATTCTTCGCGGCGCTGGAGGACCGATTCCAGGCGGCGGACGAGACAGAAGTCGCGACCCGCCGTGCGATGTTCGCGCGGGGCATGATCGCCGACGCCCACAACCTTCTGATTGAAGCCATCGAAACAGTGCCGTGCCCGGCGATCCATCGCCATCGGGCACGGGCCCGCGCCACCAGCGCGTTTTGGGGGCGACTCCGCCGACGGAGTGTGTTCAGCGATCAACCAGAGATCTTCGGCACCAAGGAGGCCAACGATGTCGCTTGAGGGAACGCTTCCGGTCAAAGGCAGTGCCACCAGTACCCCGCGGCTGAGGGAAATGATCCCCAAGCTCGCCTCTGAAATCGCGCGGCTCGAGCCGGGGCCGGTGGCAGCCCTCCGCCGCGGGCCGTTTGTCGGTGCTGGCTCGGCCGCCTTCTGGAAACTGCTCGCAGAGTACGCGCCCAACGAGGCGGCGAGGAACGAAGCCGGCTGGGCCGCACTGGTGCAAGCCATCGCGATCCTCACGCCCAAGGGGCGAGCTGCCGGCAAGCCCTCGGCGCACGGCCGGCTCCCCATGGGAAAAGCGCTGTACAACGCACGCCTGTCGGAGGTGCGTCTCGCCCGCCTCCTTGCGGCGACGACGACACTGCGCCGTGAGCGCACGATCCGCGCCTGCCGCCAGCTTGCCGCTGGCGAACACCACTGCTTCGATCTCGTGACGCTTGCGCACTTCATCCTGTTCGGCGACGAACAGACGACCCGCACGATCGCTCGTGAGTACTACAGCGCAGACGCCTCAACCAGGCGCGAATCGCAGCATAAGGAGACTTCTGATGCGTAATGTCCGCTTTCTTCAAATTCACAGCCTGCACGGCTACTCCGCCGCACTCCTGAACCGCGACGATTCCGGCCTCGCCAAACGGATCACCTACGGCGGCAGCATCCGCACGCGTGTGTCGTCGCAGTGTCTCAAACGGCACTGGCGCATGGCCGACGACATCCACGCGCTGCAACGAATCGATGGGGCCACGGCCGCGGTCCGATCCCGGGAGACGGTCACCCGCCGAGTAATCGAACCGCTGAAACGTGCCGGCCACGACCCGGACGCGATCAAGGTCATCGAGGCCGCGTTCCAAACCGCCGTGTACGGCGAGAAAGGCGAAAGTATTTCAAATCGCCAACCGCTACTGCTCGGTGAGCCAGAAATCGCTTATCTCGCCGATGAAGCGCGCAAAATCGCAGATGACCACCGAGGCAATCTCAAGAAGTCTGAGGCGGCCGCAAAAGCGTGGGTGCAGCACTCGAAGGCGAACATGAAGGCCTTGCGAGAAGGATGCTCGCTCCCCGGTGGGCTTGTTGCCGCGCTGTTCGGACGAATGGTGACATCAGACGTCGAGGCCAACATCGATGCCGCCGTCCATGTGGCCCACGCCTTCACCGTGCATGCGGAAGAGAGCGAGAGCGACTACTTCACCGTCGTCGACGATCTCCAGCGCCTCGAGGACGACGCCGGCGCGGACCACATTGGCGAAACCGAACTCACCTCCGGGCTCTTCTATGGGTACGTCGTGCTCGATCGGGGCATGTTGCTCGACAATCTCAGTGGCGACGCCGAGATGGCAGCGGACGTCGCGGAACGGCTGGTCCAACTGATTGCCACGGTCTCGCCGGGAGCGAAGCTGGGGCCAACGGCGCCGTACAGCTACGCGAGTTGGATGTTGGTCGAGGCCGGTGATCGGCAGCCGCGCAGCTTGGCCGAGGCCTTTCGCGAACACTGCCCGCCCGTCACTCGAAAAGCGGCGGAGGCCGTGCGTCAACACCTCGAGCAGCTCGACGCGGTCTACGAAACAGGTGAAGCACGGTGGCTCATGAGCCTCGACGACGCGGCTATGCCAGGAGCCAGTCGGCTCTCGCTGGCTGAACTTGCCAGATGGTCTGCCACGGCGATGCGAACGGGCGACGCCTGATGCAGTGGCTACATCTGCGGCTCCGCGCCCCGCTCGCAGCCTTTGGCGGTGAGACGATCGACGCCAGGGGCGTGATTCGGGACTTTCCGGCTACATCCATGATGACAGGGCTGCTTGCCAACGCGCTTGGCTGGACGCGGGCGATGCGTGCAGAGCACCAATCGCTCCAGGAACGAATCGTGTTCGGGGTGTTGTGGGAGCAGGAGGTGAGACTGAGCCGGATGACGGACTATCAAACCGTGAAGCTCGGCAAGAACGATCGGGCCTGGACCACTCGAGGTGTTCCAGCGGGGCGGGCCGGCGGAGCCGCAACCTATACGGGGGCGCATCAGCGCTGGCGCGAGTACCACACAGACGTGCGCGTGGCCGTCGTCCTGCGGCTTGAGCCAGCAGACGTGTCGCCGCCCCTTGAGGAGCTGGCCGCGGCACTCGACCGACCCGCAAGGCCACTGTTCATCGGACGGAAAGCGTGCCTGCCGTCCTCGCCGATCTTCAATGGCTGGGTCAAGGACGCCGTTGATGTGCGCACGGCGCTACGACAGATCGCCCCGGCTGGCGCGGCCATGCTGCCCGCGTTCTGGCCCGCGTCGGAGGGCACGGATGGCGCGCATCGGACGTCCGATGTGACGGACGAACGCAATTGGCACAGCGGGCTCCACGGCGGTGCGCGACGCATCTGCGAAGGCTCACTCAATGCGTCGAAGGATGAAGAATGACGACCCATCTGATCCACGCGCCGTTCAGCATGCGAGCGTTCAACCGCTGGGCCGGCGACCGGGGGCTTATCCGGCGTGGGTCGTTTGATGAGGGCTATGCGCTCCATGTTCTGCTGTCCGCGATGTTCGGCAAGGCCGCGCTACAACCCTTCCGCTTGTTCGCGTCCGAACGCCGCCCCGGTGCTGCGCTCTACGCCTATACGGAGATGGACGAGGAGACGCTGCGCCACACCGCGGCCGCGGTGGCCACGCCAGACTGCCTCGCCGTCATCGATCCGCAGAAGATGCGATCGAAGCGGATGCCGACGACCTTCACGCCGGGTCGACGCCTCGGCTTCGATGTCCGGCTCCGGCCTGTGCGGCGGTTGCGACAGGATCTGCCGGACGAGCCGCACGCCAGACTGCTCTCGCATGGCGCGGAGGTCGATGCGTTCAAGGTGGCCGTCATTCGACGGTTTCCGCGCGGGTGGACCGATCCTGAGGCAGCGGCGAAGCACGATGTGACACGTCAATCGGTCTACGCTGCATGGCTCATCGAGCGATTCGGTGACGCGGTCGTCGTCGAGCAGTGCGCCCTGGTCGCGTTTCGACGAACGCGCGCGATTCGTGGCCAGGGCCGAGGTCCGGAGGGACCAGACGCGACCCTGCATGGCACGTTTGCCGTCTCGAATCCGAAGGTGTTTGCCCAAGTTTTGCGTCACGGCGTCGGACGTCACCGGGCCTACGGCTACGGCATGTTGCTGTTGCGCCCCCCAAACCATCTGGCGGCGGAGCGCTGAATGTTCAAAGGACGCCTCGGCCTCGAAACCGCCAGAATTCCTCATGCGGATCGGGCCGGGCTTCTCTGGTTGTCGCGGGGCGCGTTGACGGCGCGAGACGGAACGCTCTCCTTCGAACGCGGCTCGCAGTTGGCGGAGAATGACCCGTTGGGGCCTGGGCACTACGCCATTCCGTTCCAGGGCGTCTCCATGATCCTGCTCGGTCCTGGATCGACGGTCAGTCACGACGCGCTACGTCTATTGGCTCGGCATGGCACCGCGCTCGCCGCCGTCGGCGAAGATGGGGTGCGATGCTACACCGCCCCGCCATTAATCCCTGATCGGTCGGGACTCGCGCGGCGGCAGGCGCGCGCCTGGGCGAACACGAACGCGCGTCTCCAGATCGCTCGTCGGATGTACGCCTGGCGCCTAGGCGAGGTGCTTCCGCACGGCGACATCTCGGTGTTGCGCGGCATCGAGGGCGCCAAGATGAAGGCAACCTATCGTCTGGTGGCGCTGCAGATTGGAATCACTTGGCAGGGACGGCGCTACGACCGTGCCCGGCCGATGGCGACCGACCTACCAAACCAGGCGCTGAACCATGCGGCGAGCGCAGTTGAAGCCGCCGCCGCCATCGCCGTGGCAGCAACGGCTACCATCCCGCAACTCGGCTTCATTCATGAAGATGCCGGACAATCCTTCGTGCTCGACATCGCTGATCTGTTTCGCGACTCCGTCACCATCCCCACGGCGTTCCGCGCGGCCAAGAAAGCCCTGAGAGACACGGCCAGTGAGAACATTGAACGCGTGACACGACGAGAGACCGGGCGCACGCTCAGCCGGGAACGGACGATTCCGAAAATGATCGAGCGGATCAAGGATCTGTTCGAGGATCCGGCGGCGAAAGCGTAAGTTTGCGATGCCCACGACCGTGGTCGTCACGCGTGACGTCGAACAGAGATATCGAGGCTTTCTCGCCTCAGTGATGCTTGAGATTGCGCCCGGCGTTTATGTGTCGCCTGACCTCTCAGCTGGGGTGCGCGAGCGTATCTGGTCGGTGTTGGAGGATTGGTTCGGCGCGCTCGGTAACGGTGCCGTTGCCATGATTTGGCGTGATCGTTCCGCCGATGGCGGCTTGGCACTCCGCTACCTTGGAGATCCGCCAAAGGAGATCTGCGAAGCCGACGGGGTCCTCCTCGTCAGGAGATTGCAAGGCACTGACGCTGGGTCTTGTTGATCAGATCATTGACAACTGAATACTAAAGAGAGCCGCACCTTTGTCAAATATTTGACAGAGGCTTCCCCGCACACGCGGGGATAGACCCAGGTCCGACGAGAAGCGCCGCCTCGTGACAGCGGCTTCCCCGCACACGCGGGGATAGACCCTGGTGAAGGCGAACGTCGCTTATAAGATCACCGGCTTCCCCGCACACGCGGGGATAGACCCGCGGCCACGCCAGGCGCCACCATCGGAGTCAAGGCTTCCCCGCACACGCGGGGATAGACCCAGCTCACGCTGGATGAGCGGGCACGACGTGAAGGCTTCCCCGCACACGCGGGGATAGACCCACCACCGCCTTGGAATAAGGTCCAACCTCCAGGGCTTCCCCGCACACGCGGGGATAGACCCGCCGCGCGCTGAATGGCCTATTCGTCGAGGTAGGCTTCCCCGCACACGCGGGGATAGACCCCGGATATGACCTGATGTAGGATTTAGGCATGAGGCTTCCCCGCACACGCGGGGATAGACCCCCGCGCCGGCGATCTTGGCTATGGCGTGTCCGGGCTTCCCCGCACACGCGGGGATAGACCCGCGCCTAGTGAGGGTGCCCGGGCAACCGGGCCGGCTTCCCCGCACACGCGGGGATAGACCCATCGAGATGGAGACCAAGCACTGTCGTGGAGTGGCTTCCCCGCACACGCGGGGATAGACCCTCATCGCGGTCCTGGAGACGGGCCCCCCGGAAGGCTTCCCCGCACACGCGGGGATAGACCCTAGCGATGGCTCATAGCGTAACCAGTTTCACCGGCTTCCCCGCACACGCGGGGATAGACCCCTGGAGAAGCCGGCTGCGGGCAATGGTCATTAGGCTTCCCCGCACACGCGGGGATAGACCCGGTAATAGCCGATCGCATTGAGTGCTGGGATGGGCTTCCCCGCACACGCGGGGATAGACCCTGAATCAAGCGATTCGCGGCGCTGGTCGCTTCGGCTTCCCCGCACACGCGGGGATAGACCCTCTGCTGGTGTCCTCGTCGAAAATGAAGTCATGGCTTCCCCGCACACGCGGGGATAGACCCGACGGTAAACACTTCGGCCAGGTCGTGGGCAAGGCTTCCCCGCACACGCGGGGATAGACCCAAGAGCCTCTTCATCGGGGGTAAACGGCTATGGGCTTCCCCGCACACGCGGGGATAGACCCGCAAAACGCAGAAAGTAGACCGTCTTGTTATCGGCTTCCCCGCACACGCGGGGATAGACCCTGGATGACCATGTGCACCTTCTACGACGGGGCAGGCTTCCCCGCACACGCGGGGATAGACCCGACCCAATCTCCACGTCGACACTCTCTAAGACGGCTTCCCCGCACACGCGGGGATAGACCCAAGCTCAACTCGCTGGCCGTGGATGCTGCCGAGGCTTCCCCGCACACGCGGGGATAGACCCAATCAGCGTGACGCCTTCCCACATCGGCGCGAGGCTTCCCCGCACACGCGGGGATAGACCCGCTTGATTACAGATGCGTTAAAAGATCAGAACGGCTTCCCCGCACACGCGGGGATAGACCCGGGCAGCCATCCGGCCCAGCCGGTCGCCTCATGGCTTCCCCGCACACGCGGGGATAGACCCCAGGTCACCGCAATCGCCAGCGCCGACCATTCGGCTTCCCCGCACACGCGGGGATAGACCCCCGATGCCCGAGAGTTGCACGGACCGGCCGACGGCTTCCCCGCACACGCGGGGATAGACCCTCTGAAGGCACGCACGTCACGTTGTTGCAGGGGGCTTCCCCGCACACGCGGGGATAGACCCCCGTGCCGGCCAGTATCCCCTTTCGGTTCAACGGCTTCCCCGCACACGCGGGGATAGACCCGCGGCGGGCTCCACGTCTGATATTCAGGAGGCGGCTTCCCCGCACACGCGGGGATAGACCCGCGTACGTGCTGGATGGGCACGTGTAGATCGCGGCTTCCCCGCACACGCGGGGATAGACCCGTCGTTATGACGAAGAGCCTCTAAATGGCAGAGGCTTCCCCGCACACGCGGGGATAGACCCCTATCAGCGCACACGGATACTGATCTGCTCGTGGCTTCCCCGCACACGCGGGGATAGACCCGGCCCAGGCGCGGCAGCCGACGAATAACGCACAGGCTTCCCCGCACACGCGGGGATAGACCCTTCTGCCACTTGTGCCAGCCCCCCGCCAGCATGGCTTCCCCGCACACGCGGGGATAGACCCGTCTTGCCGGCGCCGACGTCGTGTGCCAGGAGGGCTTCCCCGCACACGCGGGGATAGACCCGTGGTCTAGGGGATGTTCTTCTTGGCCTGATTGGCTTCCCCGCACACGCGGGGATAGACCCACCACGTGCGCAGTACTGGGACGATGACGTACGGCTTCCCCGCACACGCGGGGATAGACCCGCCGAATGGCTCAGCATCTACCAGGGTTACCAGGCTTCCCCGCACACGCGGGGATAGACCCATCGCGAGCTACCTGCCCGACGATTGGGGCGAGGCTTCCCCGCACACGCGGGGATAGACCGTAGATGGCACAGACCAAGACCGCCGCACCTCGGGCTTCCCCGCACACGCGGGGATAGACCCTCTCCCAAGAAGGCCACCAAGAAGCGCGCGAAGGCTTCCCCGCACACGCGGGGATAGACCCGGAACCCGGCGGCCCAGGTGGGATAGGCGCGCGGCTTCCCCGCACACGCGGGGATAGACCCATTCTCGAGAGCACGTCACCGCCTGCGGGATGGGCTTCCCCGCACACGCGGGGATAGACCCGCCGGGCAGCGCGGCGGTCGTCTTAAGGCTCTCGGCTTCCCCGCACACGCGGGGATAGACCCATCCCATCCGCCTCGGCTGGCCTCACGATGATGGCTTCCCCGCACACGCGGGGATAGACCCGGGATGACCGTCAAAGGCACCATCCTGCCCTAGGCTTCCCCGCACACGCGGGGATAGACCCATTCTCGCGAGCACGTCACCGCCTGCGGGATGGGCTTCCCCGCACACGCGGGGATAGACCCGCTCCAGCCTGCGCGGTTCGTCGTCTCTGTCAGGCTTCCCCGCACACGCGGGGATAGACCCGCCGCGCTGTTGCGCCAGCGGAAGCTCAAGCGGGCTTCCCCGCACACGCGGGGATAGACCCTACTACCACGGGTGCCCGAATCCGAAACCGAAGGCTTCCCCGCACACGCGGGGATAGACCCTCGTTGAGCGTATCGAGAGCACCAGGGGCACCGGCTTCCCCGCACACGCGGGGATAGACCCCAAATTCACCGTTCCAGGGCTTCTCGTTGTGTGGCTTCCCCGCACACGCGGGGATAGACCCGTCCGATCGGGTGAGTTCGATCATCGCGAAGGGGCTTCCCCGCACACGCGGGGATAGACCCTCCACATGCACGAAATCAAACTTGCCAAGCTCGGCTTCCCCGCACACGCGGGGATAGACCCTGCTGAATCATCCCGTACTGGCTGAGCATGTCGGCTTCCCCGCACACGCGGGGATAGACCCATTACCGGATCGATAACAGCGGTCACGGGGCAGGCTTCCCCGCACACGCGGGGATAGACCCCTCTCACTGCTGGGCAATCCGCACCACGACAAGGCTTCCCCGCACACGCGGGGATAGACCTTCCGTACCCTGGACCACCGTCTGAAGAACAGTGGCTTCCCCGCACACGCGGGGATAGACCCGGCGCCTGCAACGGTTGGATCATGTGATACAGGGCTTCCCCGCACACGCGGGGATAGACCCGCTGTGGAGCCGTGATTCCGTACCCTGGACCAGGCTTCCCCGCACACGCGGGGATAGACCCGGTCCTGACGTGCCGGGCCGCAAGGCGATGTCGGCTTCCCCGCACACGCGGGGATAGACCCGAATCAGGCGGTCTGGCCACCATTCACGAGTAGGCTTCCCCGCACACGCGGGGATAGACCCTTTGCGAACGAAGTCACGGTCATCGGGAGCGCGGCTTCCCCGCACACGCGGGGATAGACCCAGGCGGGGGGCCTTGGGCTGGCAGAAAGTGGGAGGCTTCCCCGCACACGCGGGGATAGACCCCCGATGCGCGACGCCATCCGGCCAGCAAGATCGGCTTCCCCGCACACGCGGGGATAGACCCCCTCTATCGTGTACTGGCTGGAAGCGTGCTGCGGCTTCCCCGCACACGCGGGGATAGACCCGCTGCGGAGCCAAGGCCAAGATTCGTGCGTGCGGCTTCCCCGCACACGCGGGGATAGACCCGTTGGATAACCTTCGAACACGCCGAGAGAGAGCGGCTTCCCCGCACACGCGGGGATAGACCCTTGTTGAGGTCCGGGATGGCGTACGCCCACTCGGCTTCCCCGCACACGCGGGGATAGACCCATCGAAATCAAAGGCTGGCACTCCGGGTATTTGGCTTCCCCGCACACGCGGGGATAGACCCCGTAGCCAGTGAGTGAGATACCCCTTGCGGATGGCTTCCCCGCACACGCGGGGATAGACCCTCGTATGCTCGAATCCAGAGACGGTCTGCGCCGGCTTCCCCGCACACGCGGGGATAGACCCAATTCGGCACGCCTGGCGTCTGGCTCGAGAAAGGCTTCCCCGCACACGCGGGGATAGACCCCCTCTCGCCACGGAAGCGGCCGGTACGATTACGGCTTCCCCGCACACGCGGGGATAGACCCCGATCGTCGGCGCCGGCCAGTCAAAAGAACCAGGCTTCCCCGCACACGCGGGGATAGACCCGATACCAACGCTTGGCGATTATCTCCACCAAAGGCTTCCCCGCACACGCGGGGATAGACCCAACACGCACCTTGCATTACAGGCGGATCGCGTGGCTTCCCCGCACACGCGGGGATAGACCCATGCGGCGCGACATTGACGACCTCCACGTCCTGGCTTCCCCGCACACGCGGGGATAGACCCGTCTCCACGGCTTCCAGCCCGGCCAGCCGCTCGGCTTCCCCGCACACGCGGGGATAGACCCCATGACATCAACACCTCACCCCAACCGCACACGCGGGGATAGACCCGCGGCGGCGCACAGGACCAGGGCCCCGACGACGGCTTCCCCGCACACGCGGGGATAGACCCGCGGTCATCAAGATGCGGGTGGCCGGTACGTGGGCTTCCCCGCACACGCGGGGATAGACCCGCGGTCGGCGGGAGGGACGGGTCGCGCACAGGGGCTTCCCCGCACACGCGGGGATAGACCCCGAGGGGTCACCACGCACGGCCTCGGGCGTACGGCTTCCCCGCACACGCGGGTGTCAATGGCAACCGAAAACTGCACACTTCTGGGGAGGCCTGTGCGGATAGCCTCCGCAGTACAGGCGCGTCAACGGCTTCGCCGTCCTCCACTCCGCTCCGGCCCTTCGGGTGACCCGCCCGGCCCGCTCCGGCTCGGCTAGCGGTTACGTGGGCGGCCAGGACTGCCCGCCCCCCGAGGCGTGACGGATACAGCTTCCCCGGAGCGGCACCCTATGTGTATCGGTGTCATATAAGTAAGTCAGCCTACCCAATGTCCTACATTGGGCTTGGCGATGGGGCCGCTGCGCTCCCCCTTCGAACCCCCACCAAAAGCCCGATACCCCGTGGCGGGCGTTCGCCAAGAGCATGTAGCCGCGGTGTCACGTGGGCACGTGGTTAAGTTGACATGGTAGCCACTAGTGGCTACCATGTCACACATGAGATCGGTTGGAATCAAGATGCTCAACAACCGTCTCAGCGAGTACGTGCGGCTGGCGGCATCGGGCGAAACCGTTCTGGTGACAGACCGTGACCGAGTCGTCGCGGAAATCGGGCCACCGCGAGAAACCAGGAGCCCGATTCTTGCCGACGTGCGCCTGGCTGAGGCGGTGCGCAAAGGCTGGTTGACGCCCCCGGTGCTGCTCGTTGGGGAGCCTCCTCTGCCAGCACCGGTGGCACCACTCCGAGACCTTCTTGCTGAATTAGCGGGTGATCGAAGCGAACGGTGATCTATCTCGACACCTCGGTTGTGCTGGCCCAGCTGCTGGCCGAAGACCACCGGCCGCCCGCCGCGCTTTGGAGCGAGACCCTAGTGTCCAGCCGGTTGATGGAGTACGAGATCTGGACCCGGCTGCACGCGCGCACGCTTGCCGATTCCCACGGCGAGGCGGCCCGCCGCCTCATCGGACGAATCGCGCTGTTGGAGCTGTCTCCACCGGTGCTTGAACGCGCGCTGGAGGCCTTTCCCGAGTCTGTTCCCGTACGCACGCTCGATGCCCTACATCTGGCGTCCTGCGAATATCTGCGCCACCAAGGCCAGTCGATCGCACTGGCCAGCTACGACCACAGGATGACCGCACTCGCCCGTGCCATGAACATCCCCCTCTTTGACCTGGAACCCTCCTGAAATGGAGATCAAGAAGGCAACCCCAGCCCGGCTCCGGGATCTTGGCCTGGATGAACGGTGGTTGCAGGATCGGATCGATGAGGACCCGGCCATCCTTGGTATCGGTGATGTCAATGTTGTCCGCCGCGAGAAGACTCAGCCCAGCGGTGGTCGAATTGATTTCCTTATGTACGACCCAGATCGTGAGCTTCGATACGAGGTCGAGGTAATGCTTGGTACTTTGGATGCGAGCCACATCATTCGGACGATCGAGTACTGGGACATCGAGCGGCAGAGGTTTCCAACTCACAATCATCGTGCTGTCATCGTTGCTGAAGAGATCACTGCCAGATTCTTTAATGTGATTCGGATCCTGAATCGCGCCGTACCGATCATTGCGCTGCAGTTGAACGCTTTCACAATCGACGCGGCCGTCGTGCTGCACTTCACGAAGGTTCTCGACGTATTTCAAGAGATCGAAGACGACGATGACGATGGCGGCGGCGGGCCAGTCGATCGTCGGGACTGGGAGGGCAAAGCTGGGGCCGAGTCCTTGGCCGTTCTTGACCAAGTCGTGGCGATGGTTCAGGACATTGCAGCGCCTCGCGTCACGTGGAACAAGAACCATGTTGCCCTTGGAACGAGCGGGTACAACTTCTGTTGGTTCCATCCGAGGAAGTCAACGCCACACTGCCACCTCCGAGTTCGGACGGGCTCTGAGAACCGTGAGGCACTACTCAAACAGTTAGACGAGGCCGGCGTCGGCGCAACTCCTAATCCTAAAGGCGATAAAATCGCGATCAAACTCTCTCGAAAGCACCTCGAGGACAGCAGGGCTGCTGTCTTGGCGGTCTTCCGACACTGCGAGGAGCGTTCGAGAACTAGCGGTGTCGATTCGTGAGGGCTGTCTAACATCGCATGCGTTAAATCGGCTCGCGGTTCGCGGACGCTGCGCTTTGACCAGACCGTCTGAGCGGAGGCTAGTGAACGCATGGCGCACCTGGAAGGGCTGCTAGAAGGCTTGCGCGAAGCGATCGTCGGCCGGGCTCCTGGAGATCGCGGGCTGATGGCGGTTAGGCCGAACGCGGGCGATCGGGGGAGAAATCCGGCCGGAGGGGGCGGTGTAACCCCCTCTCTTGTGCAAAAACTGGCGGGCGCCGGCACGGGGCGCCTGCCCAACTTCGTGCGCGTGCGCTAGCGCGCCCACCGGCGGCGGGTGCGGTCGGCCAGCTCTGCGCCGTGGCGGCACTCGGCCGCGCCTTTGGCGGCATGGGTCGCCAGCGCATCCCACGCCTCGGCCGCGTCGCGGTTGGCGGTCACGGCCTCGGTCGCGGCCTCGGCGACCTGGGCGGCGCGCGTTTGGTGCGCGGCCTCGGTGCGCGCCTCGTCTGCTTTGGTGATGCGCGTGCGCATGGTGTCGAGCGCCTTGCTCGCCTTCGTGTTGCGCGTGGCGGCGGTCGTGATGTCGTTGCTCACCATTTGAGTGCTCCTTTCACGTCGCCGACGGGCCGCGTCCCGGTGGCCGGTTCGTCGTCAGCGGGGCCGCCCTGGGGATCGCCGATACGGTCGATCATGGTCTGCCGTAAGCGGGCCTCGATGGCGATCGTCTCCTTGTCACGTTGTTTGAGGGCTTTGATAATGGCCTGGAGGCGGTGATTCGTCCGCTCGGCGGTGCGGTCGAGGTTCGTGATGGTTTGGTACAGGCGGCTGTAGGCGGCCGAGCGGTTCTGTTCGTGGCGGTCGAGCACGTTGGCGGCGGCAACGATGCGGCCGAGAATCTGCGCGGCGCGGTCGAGCGTCGTATCGGCATGGCGCGCGGCTTGGTGCGCCGCGCAATAGGCGGCGGCGGCGCGTTCGCTGGCCCGCTGGATCAGCACTGCGTCGTCGGTCGAGGGCTCGTACGGATCGAACGGCCCTGGCAGCGGCCGGACGGTGAGCGTGTCGATCATGCGTTGCGCCTGTTGGTGGCCGTGCGCGGCGGCGAGGCGATACCAGTGATCGGCGGCGGCGCGGTCCCTGGCGGCGCCGCGCCCGGCGTCGAGCATGAGCGCGAGGCTGAATTGGGCTTTGGCGTGGCCTTGCCCGGCCGCGCGCGTGTACCACGTTGCGGCGTCGCGGTAGTCCTGGGGCACACCGTCGCCATCGTCAGACATCCATCCGAGGGTGAATTGGGCGAGCCTTGGTCGGCGGCGCGCCGGCACCACGTCGCGGCCAGCTCGCGGTCGAGGGGCGTGCCGGCGCCGTGGTAGATGGCGCGGCCCAGGTTGTATTGCGCGGGGGCGTACCCGATGTCGGCGGCGCGGTGATACCAAATCACCGCCTCGCGCGGGTCTTTCGGGACGCCCTTCCCGATGGCGTAGAGGACGCCGACGACGTTGAGGGCCGGCGCGTTGTCTTGGTCGGCGGCGCGCTTGTACCACGTGGCCGCCTCACGGTGATCCTGCGGCACGTCATCGCCGTGTTCGTACATCCAGCCGAGGGTGAATTGGGCGCTGACGTCGCCCTGGTGTGCGGCGCGGCGCAGGTCGGTGAGACGGGCGCGCGCCGGCGGGTAGCCCCACGGGGCCAAGAGGAGACGCAGGGGGGGCGGGAGCAGCGGCAACGCCGATTGTGTGCAGAGGTCTCTCACGTCAGCGGCTCCATAGCCCTCGGCGCGAGAGTGAAGTCGCGCGGCTGAAAGAGCGCCTCGCGGTGTTCCTGAAAACTCTTACTCGCGCCGACGCTGCCGCGCCCGCCGCCGGCCTGGGCGGACATGAGGTTGATGCCGCTCGATTTCGCTGATTCGTTGATCCAGTCATTCTATTCAGAACCGTTCTCGTGACCCGTCCCGTGTCCCAAGATCGTGGTCACGCGGCTGGAACAGCATATTTGGTCACGTGTTCCACATCGTGACCCGTCAGTGTTCCACCGAAACCCGTCATTCAGCCCCATGTTTAGCGCCGTCTCTCAACAGCCCGTGACCCACCGTTGAGAGACGCCGTGACCAGAGCGACCCCCCCCCAAAGTCCCTTTTTGGGTCACGCCGCTGGAACATTGGCCCTGTCAATGTTCCACGCCGCGAGGGGTCGCTCTGGTCTGATTTATCCCTCCGGGAAGGGGGAGAAACCCCACGCGCCCGCGCCTCGTCCGGGGACGAGCGTCGCCGCCGAAAAACTCCGCCGCCATCACGATCCATAATTCCCGTTATGGATCCGCGCGGACGTAGAGGCTGTAGCCACCGGGGTAGCCCGCCGCGCGGACCTCGTCGAACAGACGCTTCGCCGACAGACCGGGGAACTCCTCGAGACGTGCCTCGACGATCCCGGTGTAGGGAGCCAGCTTGTGGGGCACGGCTGGACGTGGCGCGTAGCGCGCACCCCCTGACGACAGGTCCCGGTCCAACTGACCCGTCTCGACCCATTCGTGGATCGTCCGGCGGCTCACCCCGAAGCGTCTCGCCAACGCGGCCTTCGAGACGCCCCGTTGCAGATAGTGCCTCAGCAGCATCCTCGTCTCCCATCCGTGCATTTTCGCCCCGCTCCCTCGCTGTTGGATTCGCCAACATCGTGGAACGCAGGGCAGAGCCCGCCAACCACTAAAGTGTGCGGTTTTCGGTTGCCACAAATGGGAAATTTACAGTTGCCACCAACACGCGCGTCATTCAGGTCTGCACTGTGTGGCGTGGGGCCGTCAGCCGCTCGTGGGTCGTCCCGATGTCGGGAAGGGCGACCTGGCGGACTTTCGCCTCGGCCTGAAACGTCTAGCGCGTTTTCGCCTTGTGCCTGGATCGCGGTAAGTGGCGATCGTGGTGGGGCGAAAGGCCCGCCAAATGGGGGTGTTTCGCCTTGCGGGGTCGCATAATCCCCCCTTCCGTTAACCGGCGGGCGCGCAGTACGCGCGCCGCGTGAGGTTCACCAGGCCGCGCCACGACGCGAGCGAAGTAGGTCGCCGGGGCGATGGGCAGCACCGCACACATCGGCTCGACCCCGTCACGCCGCCCGTGTAGGGGGAACGCGCAAGCCCAGGGACACCACCACTCCAAACAAACGATACGCAGCTTTATCGTGCTATCTCCAAGGTCTGAATCTTGGCGTAGTCTGTCGAGTGCTCGCGCTCAGCGTCCCACAGGTCAATCGCCTTCTGCATGTTGACCCAGAGCGTCGGACCGTTGCCGAAGAGCTTCCCGATCCGGTGCGCCACGTCGGTGCTCATCGGTCTTCGTTCTTGGCAAATCTCGTTAATGGTCCTGCGCCCGACACCGACAAGATCCGCCACCTGCCCCTGATTGAGTTTCCGAGCCTCGATCTCTCCCCGTAGCAACCTGCCTGGATGCGTCGGTCGCCTCTCCAGATTTCTTGCCATGTCTCGCCCTCCGTTCTAGTGATAATCTTCCAGGTCTACTTCGACGGCGTCTCCCGCCTCGAATCTGAAGGTAATCCTCCAGTTCTTCGTCACGGTCATTCCCCACGCACCCTTTCGGTTGCCCTTCAGCGGGTGGGTGCCGAGCGTCAGGAGGTTCAAGTCTTCCACCTTCTCTGCTGCGTTCAATGCGTCCAGAAGAAGTTCAACCCTGGCCCTCCATTGAGGGTTGATCCTCCGGTAGTTTCCATCTTCAAACGCCCTCCGAAGGACCTTCGAAGCGAACCCCTTGATCATAAAAGGAAGTGTAACACTGAATGTTACACGATGGCCGCCATGACCGGCTACAGTAGGCAGAGGATTGGATTATTTCGACATGTTCGACATGGAAGGCTTTTAGGCTATGCGCTTGTCCTGGAACGAAATTCGTGCGGTCGAGGTTCTGCTGACGAAGGACGAGAACGCATAAGTCGCCCGCGCAACACGGGACCGCAAGCGAACAGTGCGCTGGCTCGTGCGCGGCCTGGGGCAGGACTACAGACGCTGGCATATCAGTACGACTGTATAATGTTATGCTGGTAGATAGTTCTTATGAGAAAGCTCGCCGTCAGCATCACCAAGGGAGGAACTGGCAAGACGACCACAACCGTGAACCTGGCTGCCGGACTCGCGCGGCAAGGGGCGCGTGTCCTTGTGGTTGATGCTGACAGCCAAGGACATGCTGGCCAAATGCTCGGACTGAAGCCAGAACATGGGCTTGCCGAGGTTATTTCTCAAGCCGCGACGCCTGAGACCGTGGTGGTGGAAGCGAGACCTAATCTGTATTTGTTGGCCGGTGGCCGCGCGCTCGCGGGCGTCCGTCGGCTGATCGCACGCAAGGATTTTGGCTCTGAGCGGACCATGGCCGAGGCGCTGGAGCCCATCGAAGGTCAGTACGACTTCGTTATTTTCGATACGGCTCCCGGCTGGGACCCTTTGACTGTCAATGTGTTGTTTTACGCCACTGAGGTCTTAGCCCCCGTTTCCCTAGAGGTCCTCACGATCCAAGGACTCGTCGAGTTCATCGGCAACATTGAGTCCATCCACAAGTACAACCCCTCCATCCTGCTGCAGTACGTACTGCCGACTTTTTTCGACCGTCGCGTGAAGAAATCAGCGGAGATCTTTGCGCAACTTGAGGCTTACTGTGGGGACAAGCTCTGTCCACCAATCCGCTATAACGTCCGTCTGTCTGAGGCCCCAGGCCACGGGCAGACGATTTTTGAATACGCCCCACAATCGGCGGGGGCTCACGACTACCAACAGCTCACCGAGAGGATTCACAATGGCAGAACGTAAAACCACGCCCAATATCATGGGAGAGTTGTTGGGGGGGGAGCCGGCGCTTGTGGAACAGCAAGACAAGCGTAATCAACAGCGAGACAGTACATCATTACAACATCATGCTGTCACACCAGTAAGACCGCAAGGCAGCAATTCTAAGCCCATTAAGGCCACATACTATTTTTCTCCCGACACCATCGAGGCGATCGATGACGCCTGGATGCAGCTGCGGAGGCTGGCTGGACCAAAGCGGTCCAGCGTTTCCAAATCACTGCTCGTGGAGACGGCGATTCAAATGGCGCTCAAGGAACTTGAGCGTAAGGGAGACAAAAGCCAGCTTGCAAGTATGACAGTAACACAGCACCGTTCGCTAATCCAGACTTGAACAATGGTCCGCTTGCCCTGCGCCATGGCCAGGATTCGACCACTCCGGTGAAGGTACTAGCAGAACCCGGACCGACACAGCGCCCACCTCGAGCACGTCCACACCGCCTGCGGATGTACACCCATTATTCGCTGTAGTCTCCCGCCTCGTCCCGCGCTCGCGCCTCCGCCAGCTCCGGATCCTGCCCCGTCCCCCGACGAGCAGTCCGCGTGGTGGGCCACCAGGGCCGCGTCGCGCCCGTGACGAGGGCGCACCGTATCGGCGGAGTCGAGACCGACGCCACTGGGCCGGGCGTTCCCGCCGCGCTCAGTCCGCGGCCTCGCTCCCTTCGATGAGGGTTTCGAAGCGGTCGTAGTCATGGGTCAGAGCCTGGGCGAGGGCGAAGAGCTTGGCGACGGCGTCTTTTGCGCTGGTGACGCGCACCTCGATCCGATCGCGGCGGACCGAGACGCCGGCCGGCAGGCGGGCGAGCCGGCCGTGGAGGGCGTCGGCGGGGACCGGGACGCGGATCCCGGTGCGTCGGGCCTGGCGGAGCGCGGTCAGCACCCGATCTCGGCGGGCTTCTTCTCCCCGGAAGGTGGCGTCCTTCTGGAGCCGCCGGAGCTGGCGGAGGAGCGCGGGGCGGGAGAGGGTACGGATCGAGCCGGTCCACTCGGCCCCGAAGGCCCGCATCAGGGTGGCCGCCCGAGCGCGCGAGACGCCGAAGAGCGCTTCGAGGTCGCGGCGGGTGACGAGCGGCCGGTCGAGCGCGTCGAGCTGTTGGATGGCGTCGGGGAGGGCGAGGAGCCACCGGGGTCTAGTGGGCACCGTACGGACCGGTCAACCCGTGACGGGCGTGGTGGTTGAGAGGATGTCGCGGCGGCATGTCTTAGGTAAGGTTAGTAGACGATCGTCTCGCATGCAAGCGCGGCGGCGTCGTGGCTGAGAGATACATAACGGGAATTATCGGTAATGATTCTAGCGCGCCACACGAGCCGCTCGGGACCCCCGTGGGGGGCTAGCGCGGCGCCGCGATGCCCGCCGCAACCGCGGCGAGTTGCGGCAGACGAGAGGCTATCGATTAGCCCATTCCCGTGCCTGTGCCCGCGCCTGCGCCTCGGCGATCTGTTCGCGCGTCATGCGGGCGGCGACAATATCGCGGGCCTTCCGGGCATTCTCGTCGCCGGTCGAGCCGGCAAGGTTTAGCCACATATGTGCGGTACCGAAGTCTTCCGGTACGCCCTCACCTTTGCCGTACCTGACCCCGAGGCTTAACTGGTCGCCGGCAGAGTGAGGCGGCAGAGGTTTCCGTTCACTCACTCCCGCGGCGTGCCGACGTTCACCGTCGCACACCGTTCGGCGGGTGCACTATACCTGCCGTCTCACGCCGGTGCGCCCCGAGGTTCCTGCGCACGATCCTTGCTCGCCGGCCTGGTGAACGCCGGCGCCGTCGGGCAGCTCGGCGTGGATCGCGCCGAGCTAGAGCCGGCGCGCCCGCCAGCGCCCGCACGATCCTTGCACCGCCTCCGGAGAAACTGCCGCTGCAGGACGTCGCAAAAGGAGGAACCGCACGCCGCAGCCGACCGGATCCTTGCATCCCCGGTGGCGCTCACGCTCACGAGGCCGGGCTAGAAGTCCGGGCGGGCGCGATCTTTTCAACGAGAGCGGGGGTTACACCGGCGCCGAGGGCGCCGATCGGCGCAGATCCGGACCCGGCCCGCAGCCTCCCGCACCGCTGTGAAGTACGCGCCGAGGGTCTTGGCATAGCGGGGGCATGGTGTCCGGCAGTCTGAACGCAGTCAGCGACTATTCGGCCCCCACGGGCCGGGGCGCAGGAACTGGACGCTTGGCACCAGCCGTCGGACTGGGAGCCGGGCGGCGGCCGGCGGCTGTGTCCGAGCAACCGGCTAGTCGAGGCCGAGGTACGACAGGATTGCCCCGCGGATCGTGGAAGTCGTCGCGCCTTGCGCCAGCGACCATGTTCCAGAGCCCACTGCCTGCTTCGCGCGCTTGTACCAGTCCGCGCAAGGGTCGGCCATCTTCCCAGACCCTTCAATCTCTTTCTCGACCGCGCCCCTCAGTTTCTCGACCTCTTCTGGCGGCACTCCGATCTCGTTCAGCGCATCAGCAAGCCCCGCAAGGTCATTGGGCTTGACGACCCGCGCTACCTGTTTCGCCCCAGGACTCGCATTCGCAATGGTGCCGACTTGTGAGCCGAAGACGATGACTTGGTTGAACACTTGGCTCGCCGCCACCTCAGCGCCAGTTGGCAGTGCCGAGTCGTCGTCATCCGACATCAATTCCGGTATCTCCTTCTCAAGGCGGAGGCAGAACTCCAGCACACGATTCCTGATCGCATCGATCATCTCCGCGATGTTGGCCTTGCCGACGACCTGCCACGCCGCGTACAAGATCATCCCGTCGCTCCATTTCGACTTGTTGTGGATCCACGTGATCCAGTCTCCGGGCCATGAACATGTAAGGTTGCTCCCATCACTACCTTCGAGAAGCGCTTCCAAGCCAGCCACACCTTGCGTGAATACCGCGCTCCGTGCTCGCTCTCTGAGCTTTTCGGGGAGGTTCACTGCCGGGACCCCGATGTTTGTGTAGCCTGATCCGAAGCGGCCGGAGAAATTACCCATCAGTGGCGCCGGTACTTTCCGGTACTCCGGCACGTCGTCTTCGTTGTCGTAGCCTTTGAGTTCCTGGAGTGCCCAATCCCGAAGGTCGTTGTTCTTCAACTGCGTGCCGAGGACGGCGCACTTCCGGAGCACGTTAGCGATGGGCACATCCGCTTCAAGAGCGGCGTTTCGAATGTCCTTTAGCAGGCTAGCCATCCATACCCTCCCCAGGTGCCTCTAAATTTTACGGAATCAGTAGTTACGGGCTTAAGGGTTGGCCAATGCGCTGCCACTGCTCCTCGAACGCATCCACAGCGTACTGCTTGAGCGGTAGCCAGTACGCCCGTTTTCCGCCTTGGTTGCGAATGGCCAAGGCCCGTACCTCGTGGGGCAGCAAGATGTACGCTCGCGGATGATCCGTGCCAAGCGAGTTCACGATGACCCAGAAGTCCCCCATGATCTTCTCGATGTCGGTGCCTAGCGGAACCGTATCCGCCTTCGTCAGGCTCTTGACCTGGATGGTGCGCACGGTCTTGCCATCGACACTGAAGCAGACGATGTCGATTCCACGGGTATTACGCGCCGTCGGCATGACGTTCCAGCCGAGCGCGGAAAGCCTGTAGCAGGCGTAGTACAAACCGGTGTTCCCGACGATCCCTGTTGGCAGTTTCATCATGTTCCCGGCAGGCGCGGGGCGACGACACGCCGCGCCGCTACGGTCGGCGTCTGGAACCGCTCGCCAGCCAGAATCCGATAGATCGTCAACATCTGCGTCCGCGGTACTTATCGGGAATCATAGCGCCGCCACATTCGTCCGAGCCGTGGGCCGGGTCGAAGCACGCCGGCCGGTCGCTCACCGAAGCCATCCGTCCGTGCACTCCGCAGGGCGCGACGTCACATCGGAGGCTACTTCGATGACGAGGTGGCCCAGCAGCTCCGATTCCTGGCTGTCGAAGAACGCACCACTGTCCAGGCGCTTCTCGAAGAAGCGCTTGATGGACTGTTTGCGTCACGCGGCAAGACTACCAAAATCCGTGGCGCGTGATGGAACCCAAGCCGGAACGTCCGAGCCATACGCGTTATCTATACGTTTGCGATAAATAGAATACGACACGGTATACGATACACGGCGGCGCGCGTCGGACGGCGCCCTCGCCCGTGTGTCACAAACGGCCGTTTACGACACCTGCTGGCCGGCTACGCCCGCGTCTCGCGCCTGTGGCTGGTGGAGGCTGTCGGCAAAGGCTTCGGCACTGGCGCGGCCATCAGAACGAGACGGTCGCGGTCATCGAGACCGTCCGCGGCGCCCCGAGCCACGCCGCGTTCTCGGTGATGGCGGAGAGATACCCCTTGTCGAGTAGGTTGTTCGCCACGATCGAGAATTCCGTCGACCGCAGCCGATCGCTCAACGCCTCGCCGGAGAAGCTGACGTAGGCGTCCACCAACCAGTAGGCGTCCGCGTACCAATCCGACCTCAGGCTGACGCGCCGCGACGACGTGTATTTGGCGCTCAGCCCCATGCCGAGCGGACCGCTCCGATCAAGTGAGACGACCCACAGCCGGGCGGGCACGCCGGTCACATCCGTCCCCGCCACGATGCCCTGGTTGGTGTCGACGAGCGGATCGCCGCTGCCGATGTACGCCGAGTTGTTGAATGTGTAGGCGGTGTAGAACGCCGTCTGGCGCGGCAGCGGCACCGTCGCGGAGAGCTCGATGCCGGTCGTGTCGATGCCGCCCGCATTGAAGTAGGCGCCGCCGCCCGGGATGAGGTAATTGGGACCGGCCGGCGTCTGCGGACCAAGGTAGAAGATCCGGTTCTGAAAGTCGATGACGTACCAGGTGGCGCCCAGCGCGACCCGATCCCCGGCGTACTGCAGCCCGACATCGACGTTGGAGGCGGTCTCCGGCTCAAGGAGGTCGAGGCTTCGCCCCGGCACCTCGAGGAGCGTGGCGCTGATCGCCTTGAAATTCTCGGCATAGCCGGCAAAGAGATCGAGGCCCTCGACCGGCGTCTCGTAGGTGATGCCGCCGGAGAGGAGCAGAGTCGAATTGGAATCGACCACCAAGTCCGGGTCCACGCCAAACAGGTCGTCGCGCGACACGCCGACCAGGAACTGCTTGACGCCGCCGCTCAGCGCGACCGGCCCGGCGTAGAGCGTCTCCTCCACGTACCACTTGAAGACGTGCTGCGGGAAGTCCCATTCGTACTGGTGCCAGTAGGCCTGCTCGTTCCACTTGAAGCTGAGTGTCGGATCGAGCATCTGGTGCCAGTCCCGGCCCAGGTCGCGCCGCGAGTCCTCGTACCAGAGGCCGGCGCGCAGCGTGCTGCCGGCGGCGCCGACGGGGGTGAACCACTCCTCATCGAGCGTCACGCCGACGCGGTCCTTCCCGTAGTGGCTGTGGCGGTACGACTGCACCGCCGTGGCGTCCGGGTGGCACGCCGGGTCGACCGCCGGGCCGCCCGATCCGTAGTAGTTGAAGCGGTAGGACGACGTGCACCCGGCCGCGGGTCCGACGGCGACGCCCTCCGGGTTCACGAAGCGGATCAGCCCGAGCTGTGCGCCGCCCTGTACCGGGGTCCGGCCCATCAGCTCAGATTCCGGCCCGCCGCCGTCGTCGGTGATGTCGACGATGTAGGGGGGCAGCCAGTCGCCGCGGCCCCGGTTGCGATGGACATAGAATCCGGCGCTCAGCGAGGTGACGTCGCTGAACGCCCAGTCCGCCTTCAGGTAGGCGAACGTGTTGGTTCGCCGGGTCTGCCAGCCGGGCCGGTAAAACTGGTTCAGGTACGGGACGCCGGGCCAGTCGCCGACCAGGCGGTCCCACCGCGGGTTGGCCAGGAAGTCGCCCTCGCTGTAGAGCCGCTGGTAGGTGTCCTCGTGAATGCTGTCATACGAGAGGTAGCTGGTGAGATCGAGCCGCCCGTGCGACGAGACCAGCTTGGCGGCGACGTGCTCCCGCTCGTTCCGCGCCGACCCCTGCACCCAGTCGGTCGCCTCCTGACGGACCGCCGAGATCCACGCGCGGGTCTCGCCGCCGAACAGCGGCCCGGTGTCGACCCGCATGGAGAACCGCTTGCCGTCGTTCTCGCCGATGGTGGTCGACGCGGTGTAGGTCCGCTCGGCCGCCGGATCGTCCGTCAGGTAGTTGAAGGTGCCGCCCAGCGCTTCGACCGAGCGGGAGGCGATGTCGGCCGTTCCCTGCGAGACCTCGACGCCCCCGAGATTCATCGGATCGATGAACCGGTTCGCCTTGGCGCCGCTGAAGTAGTCGGACGTCCCGTTCGGAAACCCGTCGATGGTCGTGCCGATCTGCGCCTCGCTGATGGTGACCTGGAAGCCGCGCACGGCGACGTTGCTTGACCAGTCGTCGAAGCCGTACGCGTCCCCCTCCTGGATGGAGACCCCGGGCAGGTTGTCCGCCACCGATGTCACGCTGGTGATGTTCGACTGCTGCAGCCGCATCGGGTCCGCGACGATGTTGCGCGCGAAGATCCTGGGCTCCTCCGCAACGACACTGACCGTTTCGAGCAGCCGCGCGATCTGCAGCGTGATCGGGACCGATGCGGTGGCGCTCGCCTGGACGGAGACCGGGGTTTCCACCGTCTCGAAACCTGGCAGCGCCGCGGTAACGACATAGTCGCCCGCCGCCAGCCCGGCGGCCGTGTAGGCGCCGTCCGTGCCAGTGACATGCTCCTGGCGCACGCCTGGGCCCGTCACCGTCACCACGACGCCGGGCAGCGGGGTGCCGTTCGCGTCGACGACCGCGCCGTCGATTAATCCAGTCGTCTGGGCTGCCGCCGTGACTGCGACCGACAACGACAACAGCACGACAGCGATGGCGAGCTGGCCAGGGTTACAGGCGTCCAGTGTCATGGTTTTTCATGCGGGCGTCCCCTCTCCGAGCAATTCTACTCTGTAGCGCCCCAGGGTTCTTGGACAGTGGTTTGACGGTATTCGCATCTATGCTGCCGCGTCCAGCCCGACGAAGTCACGTCGCACCTGAGCGGGGCTTTGATAGTGGTACTTCTCTAGCATCCACTGCTCGTTGTACGTCCGCTTAAACTCGAGTAAGGCCAGGCGGAGCTCCTCGATGGTGTCGAAACTCCGCACCCACAACAAATTCTCCTTCAGCGTGCGGATGAAGCGTTCCGCGACGCCGTTGCCTTCGGGCTCCCGCACGAAACTCGGCGAGCTCTCGATGCCGAAGAACGCCACCTCCTGTTGAAAGTCGTCAGCCAGAGAGTTCGACCCGTGGTCGTGCCGAAGACGCAGCCCGCGGGCGACGCCCTCGCCAATCGTGCCGAAGCGGGCGCGGACGCCCTGGCGGATCGGCTCCAGGGCCTCAAATCGGGTCCCGCGCTTGGCCGCATGCAGGCCGATGCACTCGGTCGTGCAGTGATCGACGGCCACGAAGACGAAGGCCGCGCCCTCGCCCACGGTCACTGTGGCCGTCATGTCCGTGCCCCACATCACATCGGGGGCCGCGGTGGTGATCGTGCCGTCGTGCGCCTTCGGGCCGTGCGCGTGGCCCACGCGGTGCGGGGCCTGGAGGTCGTGCTCCCGCATCAACCGACGCACCCGTTCCAGCGAGGTGCGGATCCCCGCGACCCGGAGCTTCGCCCAGGCTTTCCGGTACCCTTCGCCGTGAAAGGGCGAGGCTTCGAGCAGTCGGCGGATGTGGCCGGCCAGCACGTCGTCCGGGGCGGCGCCCACCGGCCCACGCCGCCGACACGGCGCCCGGGACGTTGTCGCCTGCCGCCGCGCATACACGCTAGAGCGGGCGCGGTGCCACACGCGGCAGACCCGCTGCACGCCATACGCCCGCCGCGTGGAGATCGAGTGGGCGTCCTTCATCGCCTCGACCTCCGTCGGGCCAAAGGGCCGCCCACCTCCAACTGGTCCACCTTCGCGTAGAGCAGTTCGTTCTCCATCAGTCGTTCACCGATCTTGGCTTGCAGCCGACGATTCGCCTCGTCCCAGGCGTCCGGCGCCCGGCTCTTCAGGCTGGCCTGGCCCGCGGCCAGAAACTGATCCCGCCACTGCGCGGCCCGCGCCGCCGTGATCCCCAGCTCCCGCGACACGGACTCGAGATCCTCTCCGCGCAGCAGACGCAGCACCGTCTCGCGCTTGCGCCGGGCTGACAACCGTCCCCCACGGCCGCGCCCGGCGGCGTCTCCGGTCGCCCTTCGGGCTTCCTCCGCCGCCGCCGATTCTTGATCTGGTTTCCCCATCTCGACACGCCTCCTGCGAGTACTCTCTCGCAATCAAGTGTCCAAGAAAATCCTAGGGCGCAGGACCTCGCCAGACGACCGGCGCCGGCGCGAAGGCGGTCGTCGACGTCTCTCCCGTCGACGCGAGCAAGGCGAGACGGTCCTCGCCCCTTGAATCGGAGCGCTCTGGACCGTGATGCCGCTCGGAAGTGTCGCAAACGACCGTTTCCGACACATGCTGAATTGTCAAGGGCGGAGCAAAATTAGGGGGATTATACATAAAGGTTGACTCGCCCGCCAGCCTGATCTACCCTTCCCTCGCCACGCCAGCATGTGCGGTCCGACACTGGGCCGCCCGCTGAATAGAACACCCTACCCTGGGGAATACGCGGGAGCCCGTCTACGTACGTGCTGGTGTGGCAACACGGCCCGGTGACCATTTCCGGTCGGGGCCAAGGAGACACACGTGCGCCACATCGCCTACCTCGTTCTCGGATTACTTCTGCTCACCGCTGCGTCAGCGTACGCACAATCACCACTACCGACGCAACGCTCGCAAACTCGAATAGCCTCGTGGATGGGCCTTGTCGGTGCTGGCGGTGGGCTGTTGATCTATTCCAGAGAATGCGGTGCGGTCGGAACGCTCGGGGATGCGGTCACGTTCAACGCTGGAGGCTACAGGGGCACCATTTCAGGCAAGGATCTGGTCCCGTTCGATGACAATGGAACCTGCAGCATCGACTTCACCGCCAGTATTCGAGCCGTGAGTAATTACAGTGGGCGGTCGGAGTCCGAGACGCGGCAGTACGCAATAATGGACAGCGATGAACGGTACGTTGCGGATCTCGTACGCGGCACGGCGGATGGACAGAAACGCTGGCGGAAGGGAATTCTCATTTCATCGTTCGGTCTGATTGGGACCGGGATCGTGGGAGCGATCCTCTGGTCGGACATGCCGGTGGTGCGCGACCTGACGATCAGCGCTTCACCCAACCGTGTGCAGGTCGGGCGGACCTTCGGGTGGTAGACTAGAGCCGTACAGCGAAACGCCCCGGTTGCTGCCGGGGCGGAGAACCAAACCCACATGTCAACGGAGGAAAGGTATGTCCGATCATAACACGGAACCGCTCGGTGAACACGACCTTCAAAGGCTGGCGGTGATAATGGCCGACGACCCAAAGTTCGCAGCAAAACTGGCCGATGCGATAGCCGAGAGGCTTGACGAGAAGTTCGGCTGGCGGCAAGGTGATATGCGTGCCGACATCGCTGAACTGAATGGGCAGTTCAAAGCCCTTGACCAGAAGTTCGATCGCATGGAAGGGGGAATCGATACTCTTGCGAGAAATATCCAGGTGTTTGCCGAGAGGCAGGAAACGCTGGCCAGGAACTCCGAAAAGCGCATCGAGAAGAAACTTGATGAGCGGTTCACATCTTTGGAGGCTCACCTCGTCAACGTCATCGACCGCCACCTTGGAGTGCCACGATGAAGCCGATGCTCGACCCGAATCGCGATCTCAAGGGGGCCACGCCGGAGACGCTGGCCCGTGCGTTGTTCAGGCGTGTGACGCCGCTACGACCGCCGAGCCCCAGAGCTGAGCCCGTTGTCGGCTACGAGGTTCCGGTAGAGCAGGTTCCGGCCGACAAGCCGCGCGGTCGTCGCCCGCATCTGCGCCAGCGTGCCTGAGTTCCGCATGTTGTGCTTCCCGGCGAACTCCTGAACGTAGCGGTCCAGGTGCTTGGGGCTCAGCTTGTGGAACGTCCCCATGTGCGCCCGCTTGAGCATCGACCAGAACGACTCCATGCCGTTGATGTGGATCTGGTCGCGGACCCACTCGCCGACGCCGTGCTTGACCGCGTGCCGGTTGGTGAGGGTGTTGTACGCCGTGGCCTCATCGGTGTAGACGATCGCCTCCGGGGCGGCGTGGCCCTCGACGAAGCCCGTCAGGGTCGGCCCATCGACGTGCTCGACCACCTCAGCCCGCACACGGCCAGTCGCTCTGTCCTTGACCCCGACCACGGCGGTCTTGTCAGCCCCGCCACGCCCGGTGAGCTGCTTCCGCTTCGCGGCGTGCATGTTTTTGGCTCGGCCGCCCACGAACGTCTCATCGGCTTCCACGGGGCCAGCGAACCCACCTGGGAGCTGAACCGACCACGCCTCGCGGATGCGGTGCAGCATGAACCAAGCGGTCTTCTGCGTGACCTTGAGATCCCGGTGGAGCTTCATGCTCGACACGCTCTTGAGGCTGGTGAGGCAGAGGTAGATGGCAATGGCCCACTTCCTGAGCGAGACTTTCGAGCATTGCATCGCCGTCCCCGTGCGGATGCTGAAGTAGCTCCGGCAGTCCGAGCACCAGTACGGCATCTTGGCGTGAGACGCCGTGCAGGTCGTGACGCTGCCGCAGTGCCCGCAACACCGCTCGCCGTGCCAGAGCACATCCTCGAACCAGCTGGTCGCGGCGTCCTCGGTCGGGAACATGTTCATCAGTTCGATGAGGGAGAGGCCTTCGCGGTGACTCTTTCCGGGTGCTTTTTTCCGCTTCGTCATGATGGAAACAGTCTACCGAATCCTGGCCGCTTTGTCAACCTTTATGTATAATCCCCAAAATTAGACCACCGTGGCGGAGGAAAACTAGACCATTAGGCAGTTGGGTGGAGTGGCGGAACGCGGCCGTGCGGAGGGGACGTCAGGACGCCGGGGTGGTCGCGGGCTGGCGGGCTTTCTTGCTGTGTTCGAGGCGATAGCTCTCGCCGTTCAGCTCCAGGATGTGGACGTGGTGGGTCAGTCGATCGAGCAGCGCGCCGGTCAGCCGTTCGGACCCGAAGACCTCGGTCCATTCGTTGAAGGGCAGATTCGAGGTCACGAGCGTCGACGCTTGCTCGTAGCGCTGGGAGAAGATCTCGAAGAGCAGCTCGGCGCCGGTCTTCGACAACGGCACATAGCCGAGCTCGTCGACGATCAACAGATCCTGCTTGGCGAGCTGCTTCTGAAAACGCAGCAGGCGCTTGTCATCCCGCGCCTCGAGTAGCTCGTTCACCAGTGCGGCGGCGGTGGTGAAGCGCACCCGATAGCCTTTCTGACAGGCGGCCAGCCCCAACGCGAGCGCGAGATGCGTCTTGCCCGTGCCGGAGTTGCCCAACGCCAACACGTTCTCTCGCCGGTCGAGATACTCCGAGCGGGCCAGGTCACTGGCTCCGGATCATCAAACACATCACGTAGCCACAGTGACTCCGACAAAGTCTTATACAAAGCGGCGGACTGATTCTTCTCCGGGAGATCTTGAGACAGATCAAGTGGAAATATCGACATTCGATGCTCGGCAGCCCATGCGGCGCACACTGCCCGCATCATCGGAGCCCCAGACGCGACAAATCGAATTCTGGTATCAATTCGGAAAGCGATCTTGTCAGGAGGACGAGCTAGCAGGGTTCGCTGCTGGAAATCGGCGGGAAAGGTGTGGCCGATAAGCACGTATTCCTTTTGGAGGTTGAAATACTCAGCGACATTGTCGTGCGGCTTGAGAAGCGCTATCCATACTTTCTGATTAGTTGCTGTTCCAAACCAGGTGATGGTAAACCCAGCCGACAGGAACTCGAGAACCTTGCTTGCGTGACGGCGAGTATCTAAGTCAAACGCGTCGAACGCTTTCTTGGCCTCTCCACCAAAGTCCATCCGAATATCCCTTACGTGTGTCGATTGCTATTAACTTGCTTATCCCGTTTCTTCTTCTGCTCCGCTGCGGCCTTGGCGACCTTCTGCTTCTGGCCCTTGTTCTTGTCCTTCTGACCACCTTTGTCTCCCATGACGTGTCTCCCTTGTTGCAGTCGCGCACGAACTGAGTCAACCGGTTCGGTCGTGGGGCTGGCTTTAGACTGAGATTTCCGTTTTGTCTGCTCCAGATGACCCCTTTATTCACCCGAAGGCCGCCCAGCGCACGAAACTCGTTTCCGTCACAGCATCGTCCCGCTTCAGAGGCCGTCAGCGCAGTTCGGGCGGCCGTGTGACCCACTGAAGTCGCTACGTTCAGGCATTCTACAGTCACCGCTCCCGACGTGTGTCCCTTCTTCGCCAAGAGGGCTGCACTGCGCGTGCCGCGTCAATCTGCCGGCACCGGCAGCGCCCATATCCGCCGCAACATGTCGCCGAACAGCCGCTGGGCCAGCTGCCCTTCCGCCCGCAGGAGCCAGTAGTACCTGGCGTGTTTCACCAGCCGCTGCTGGAGACTCGTGAGGGACCAGCGCTTGATTCACGGCGGCAGGATCAGTCTGCGTGAGAGGTTACCCAGGTTGTACGCCAGGACACTCAGTTGCAGGCGCACCTCGTTCGCCCGGAACCGATGGCACGACAGCCGCGTCCAGTGGTCGCCTGTTTGCCTTCTTTGATCCATTGCTCCGCCGTGCCGCGCTTGTTGTAGAACACGCACGGGCGGGGCAAAGCGTTCGGCGTCGAAGGCACCGGCAGCTATGGCGCCGGCCTCACCTGGGCGGTGCGCCGCGCAGGGCATCCGCGCGATTCGGGATCTGGAGATTGGTCGCGATGAAACCAACGCGCGGGAACAGCTCGACCGCGTGATGCTCGACTTTTGCCACGACCCGTCGGGCCATGGTCCAGCTGTCCGCCGTAGAAACCGATTGTGGTGAAGCTGCGTTCTCAACGGCAGTCCGTTAGAATGGGATATCGTCTTCGGTGAGTTCGGGGACGGCCTTTTTTTCGCGGAACAGCGAGAATAGCGAATCGTTGCTGTCAATCCAGGTCCACGCACCGTCGGTGACGTCGACGGCATCGTACTCGCCATCCTCATCCTCGTACCTGACGAAATCTACGAACCGCCTTCGCTGAAGACTGCGGAGCGCCACTCCAAAACCGATACCGGTTAGACCCGCGCGTTCGGCGTCATGACGAAGGGACCAAGCACTTGCCGGCTTCCCTGGTATGGCCGTCTCGGCGGCCGCGATGGCGAGTACGGAAATCTCCGTTTGACTCAGGCCGCCTGTTGGGGCCACCTGTTGCGCTTCGACGACCTCTCTTACAGCATTCTTCTTGACGAGTGCCTTCGCCCGCGTCGAGATCTCCTCGCCGAGTTTGACGAAGTCGCTCTCCGATTCCGGCTCGTACTTGATGACGGTCTGATGCTGAACATCGAAGGGGAGTTTGCCTTCACGTTCGCTCGAGCAAACCATGACTACGGAACGGCCCGCTGCAAATGCGTACCCGAGTTCATACCACACGTTAGGATTGTCGGTCGTGATGTCGGCGAGACAGATCGTCGCGTCGCGGATCTGCTGTTCTATGGAGTCCATGACCCCTTCGGTGCTGGGATCCTGATCGACGCGATAGGGATCGAGTCCAGCCTTCTCCAGAGCAGGCTTGTAGACGTCCCGGTATCTCTTGTCGAACTTGGAGTTGAACGGCTGAATCACAAAGCATGTCGGCATTCTGGGAGATCCTCCGTTTCAAGCTGTCGCCCGATCACTCACTGCCGGAACCATCCTGAACCATACCGCGTTCTTCGGAGACTGGATTCGTTGAATCAGGCCACCGCGCCTGGGCATAGGACTGCGCTTCGAACTCGGCTGGTGGGATGTCCCCGTGCGGCCCCAGCGGCGGCCGTGCGCGATTGGTAGAGCGCCCGTTCGCAAACTGCCGATAGAGGAGTAGCTCCAGCCGGGGACCGCTTGTCACAGGCGACCATCGCGCCGGCGGGAGGACTGCGCCATGCCACGAGATCCAGCCCCCGTCACCGTGGCGCTGCCCATCGGCGCGGCCCTGCTCCGTCGCCTCGACGCGGTGGCCGCCGACCTGCACCTGGACCGGCCCGGAGCCCTCCACGCGGCCCTCCTGTCCTGGCTCGAGCAGGAAGAGCGCAAAACCGACGGCCGGAGCCGTATGCTCACGATACGGCCGTTGACGAAGCCCGCAGTGCGCACTGATATCGCGTGAGGATACCCACCGGCTGACCCGCTGCGGGACAAGGGGTCCACCAGAGGGCCAGCGCGGTGCTGAGGACGGTGCAGCCGTGGACGTGCTAGGCGGCCGGAGTCGATTCCGGTGGTTTTCGTGACGTCGGTTGCTATCTCAGTAACCGTTTTGTGAAAAACATAGTAAAAACAGTTGGTGTGATGCCGTTCCTACACCCAGACCCTTAAAGCGCTTTTCATGACCGTGTGGCGGCCGAGTACCCGCAGTGCCGAAAATAGTTGCGGCATTCGTCAGGGCTGAAGTGCGCCAAGCACTCGCCGAGGAACGGCCAGAGCGTCTCGGTGCTGCGACAGCGAGCGGTGCGAACGAGGGCCTTGAGCTTCGCGAAGCAGAGCTCGATGGGATTGAGGTCCGGGCTATAGGGTGGCAAGTACCAGAGGGTGGCCCCGGCGGCCTGGATAGCCCGCCGGATGCCGGCGACCTTGTGGGCCCCGAGGTTGTCGGCAATGACGATGTCGCCTGGCTGCAGAGTCGGCACCAGGATCTGTTCGATGTAAGCGCGGAAGCTCTCGCCATCGATTGCGCCGTCGAAGACCCCCGGTGCGGTCAGCCCTGTGACCCGCAACGCGGCGAGAAACGTGCTGGTCTGCCGGCGCCCGCAGGGGGCGTGGTCGTGGACGCGCGCGCCACGCGGTGCCCGGCCGTACCGCCGAAGCAGATTGTTGGTGATGCCGGTTTCGTCCAGAAACACGAGGTGGGCGACGTCCCAGGTCGGCGCCGCCCCGTGCCACGCGACCCGCGCGGCCGCGACGTCAGGCCGATCGTGTTCGGACGGGCGGACCGTTTTTTTTAACGGTCAGGCCAAGGGCCCGTACGGCGCGCCAGACCGTCGGCACACTCGCGGGCGTGGCGAGGGCGTCCTTCAGCTCAGCCAGCGTGCGATCCGGGTGCGCCGCAATCAGATCGGCCAAGGTGTGCAGGTGCGGCTCGAGCATGCAGCGCCGTCCATGTCGCTGGACGCGAGGCGCCACCTCGCCCGTTTCGCGCCGTCGCTGTTTCAAGAGCCGCACCCACGACCCGCTCACGCGGTACTTCGCCGCCACATCGGCCGCCTTCATTCCGGCATCGCTGTCGAGTAGCACCCGCTCTCGCAGATCCATCGAATAGGCACGCATCAGTCCTCCTGCATCCGTGCGCGCAGAAGTACCACGACCGCCCCAGGTAGTACAAGGCCTATTTGAAAAGCGCTTTAATGCCTGGTCGAAACGGTTTTCGCCTTTCTGGTAGGCACCTGCACCGCCTCGGCTATCGCCCTCCTGTCGCAAACAACCGTTTACGACACGCGCTGATCGGCTAACGCCCGCGTCTCAAAGGCGGGCGTGCTCCCCCAACCAATCGAAGAGGCGGCGGATGGCGGCCAGATGCTGCTTGATCGTGGGGGCGCGATACATGCTTTGCATCTCTTCGATGTAGGTGGCCACGGTGATCGGGGAAAGCTGTGTGAGCGCGAGCCCGCGCGCGTCGCACCAGGTGAAGAATCGCGTCACGGCCGCGGCGTATGCCGTGCGCGTGTGCGGGTTCCTGATCTGGGCGGTGAAAAACTCCACCGTCCGCTCCGCGGCCTGCGGCCCGGCTCGCCGGACGATGTCCGGGAGGCCCTCGATCTGCCAGCCCCAGGGCAGGACGAGTGCTGCTGGCGATGCGGCCCCGTCGCCGCTGTTGCCCCCGGGGATGGTCGCGGTGGCCTCATCCATTGATTCGTAACATAACGTCCTTTATGTTACGTATACACGGATAGGGAATGGCCTCCCCACACACGTGACGCCGACAGCATTGAGGACGCGATTCGAGCAGGACGCTGCCAGACCGTTGTACTCATCGAATAAGTGGTCCACCGCGTCAGGGTTCACTCACACGGTTTCGCGCCGTAGTCCTCGGTCATTGCCATCAGTCGTCGCATCGTTTCGTCCCTCCCTTCTACTTCGGGAACTCCCCGAACTCTTCGTAAAACTCTTGGCGGAAAGCCTCTAGCTTCCCGTCCAGTTCTAGCCGGTCGCGGAACTCATCGAGGAACCGTTGACGCGCCGCCTTGCGTTGCTCCGGGTCAAGCAAGCTCCGGACGTCGGTACACTCAACCGGCACGTCGGCAAGCTGGCGCGTCACGTCGTCAATCTTGGCTGTCAGCGTCTCGCCGGCCTCCGCGAATTGCAGCCGGGCCACTCGAAACCGTTGCTCAAACGAAACGGGGTCAACGCCGACCGGGCCTTGGTCTAACCAGGCCCCGCCGTCAAGGTATGCCCGCCGCGCAAATTCCAAGTCACTCAATGTCGCGCAACCCCAGAAATCCGCCGCCTCAATCACTCCCTCCGGATTGTTGGCCGCGACGGCTGCGGCCCAGTCCCTGAGCATCAGTTGCCGCTTCTCCTCGCCGAGTTTCAGATGGGTCTGATAGACGCCCAGCAGGCGCCCCCACTCGGTCACCCATTCCCGCAAGCCGGGGCTGTTCTCCCACGCGGACGCAAGCTCGGCCGGCTCCGGGTTGGCCGGCTCCGGGTTGGCCGATTCGGACGGCGCGTCAACAACCGCCGCGGGGTGCTCGGGGGACACGTCCTCCCCGACCCAACTCCCAATCAGCCAGAGAACGAACAGCACGCCGAGGATTCCGCCAATGACCTGTGCCATGGTGCCCTCCTCTCAGCCAGTCTCAAACCCGCAGACGCGACACGCCCGACGACGGAAGTGGAAACGCTCACGGCTAGCGGTGAATGAGGCGGTCAATCTGATCCTGTGCGACCCATAAGATCGGCTCGACGGATAGATCCGTCTCGAGTTCTAGGCGGTCACGGCGCGGGGTGTCAAAGATAAACAGCTCGGCGGTGGTCAGCCTGTCAATGGCGGGCTCGCGCGGCCCGACGCACCCTAGCGTGTCGATGAGGCGGTGCGCCTGGGCGCGGGTGAGTCGGGCGGTCGTGGTCATCATTCACCCTCTAAGAGTTCCCAGGCGTAATCGAGGCAGTGATTATCTCTCAGTGCGTCGACTGGAAATTGCTTGAGCTGCCATCGGGAAAGGGTAGACAGCCACCATCGGCGCGCATCGAGGTCAAGGAAGCGCAGCCGGAGGTAGCAAACGTGGTGCGCGTGCTGGCGGATGGCGTAGCGGTGCATCGGCCCGGCGTCATACTCGTAAGTGATTCATACTAATCGTCTGATGGTCACTCCGTCGATCCCCATTCTGCCGTTGAATCCCCCTTTCTGAACGGGAATCCACCGGACCGCTGAAGCCGGGTGTGGACTGCCCCTCGCCGAGGTCGAGCTCCGTCGAGAGCTCCGCGGCAAGAATCTGTTAGGCTTCCGCCCGCGGAGCCCAGGGTGCTGGTCAATCCGAGCGCGCGTGGATTCGTCGCGACGCTTGGTGGCCGTGCTTGCATTGATGCACCAACGGGCATGCCTCGCAGTTCGGAGTGGAGGGGTGGCACCATTGACGGCCGACCCACCAAAGAGGGCCGTCGAGGGCTCCTGGAAAAGGGGGATTCAGTTGTCGTGCTGCCTCCACAGCCGTGATGTCGGAGTCGTTCGCGGCAATGCCAAGTCTATATAGGACCTTGCGAGTGTGTATGTCTGGCTTGATGTCGACGGTGTGCAGGTCGTTCTCTGAGAATACGTTGTCGTAGCGTCGGATTAGGAGGTTGGTTGTCATACTGGCGATCCCCGAACCGACGCCGTGAATCGAGCGGAGATCTTTCTCGAATTCTGCCGGCGAACGATCCTTCCACACGTTCTCGGCTCTACAATCGAATTGGTCGCGGATCATTTGGCTGAGATCGAGAATCGTGCGGGGGGCGTCATTGACCAATGTTGGCTTGCGCGGCAGGCTTCTGATGATTACGTCGAGGTTGTTGAGGGTTCTCGACGCAATGTCAACAACGTCGAGGGTTCCGAGTTTCTGCTGCAGGTCGTACGGGATGGTCCAGATCCTCTCTGCTTTGGCTCGGCGATCTAAGCAACTAGCAATCAAGAACGCGTACGGATCTTCAAGTACAAGAGTTGTAGCGTCCGATGTCTCCGCCCGGCATAGTTCTCTGATATCGATCCTTGTCTTGACGTCATCCAAGAGAATCTCTCGTATTGCAGCGCGCCGGCGATCTTCGTCCGACCTGGTCATCTTGTGCTCTTTCCGGCCCTCAGCCGACCAGTGTAGTCTCCGTCAGTGTTCCCAACGGTCCATCTGCAGTGTATGCCAGCTACGGGTTGCCGGCGCGGACTCTCACGCGGAGCCGTGCTCGGCGGATGTTGGGCGCGGTCGATGCAGATTGGCGCTCAACAGCCAGCCAGATGCGCTCAGGAAGCGCACGCTGACGAACGTCTACAAAACGCCCGCCCGCCGTGGCTCGCCGATGCTCACGAGGCCCTTGACGCGGCTGTGGCCGCGGCGTACGGTTGGCCCGCGGACATCTCCGACGCGGCCGACCGGTGTGTGTTCATCCGCGACCTGCACGCCCTGCACCCGAGGCCGCAGCGCCGGACGGTGATCTACGCGACGCGCGATCCCGCCGACACGCCGGAGATCGCGGATCGGATCGCGGTCCTGCGGCGGGGCCGAATCGTGCAGTGCGGCACGCCGTCAGAGATCCGGCGCGCACCCGCCAGCAGGTTCGTGTTGCGGCTCTTCCCGTGAGCTGATGGGCCGGCGAGCGACGAAGTCACAGGCGCGGCGGCCACAGTCGAACATCGGCGGCAGGCAGGTCGGCTGGTATTGACGTTATCGGCGCCGCTGCGTACAGTTCGCTGCCGGAGCGGGCGCCTGGTCCTGGACCACTACATGCCATCGAGAGTCGGATTCATCAAGACCGTGGCGATCCGCGACGTCTGGCCGACGGAGCACGCGGACTTTACGCCATGGCTTCAAGCCAACATCGGCGATCTCGACAAGGTCCTCGGACTCGGGTTGACCAACCCTCAGAGGGAGGTCGGAGCCGGGGACTTCAGCATCGACCTCGTGGCGGAAACCAACTTCGGCGATGTCGTTATCGAGAATCAGTTCGGACGGAGCGACCACCGGCACCTGGGCCAACTCGTGACCTACCTGTCGCACCGGGACGTTCAGCGAGCGATCTGGATCGTGGAGAAAGAAAGGCCGGAGCACGTCAAGGCGGTGGAGACCTTGAACGATCGCGGCGTGGGGCAGATCTGGATGGTGACGGTGCGAAGCATCAAGGTCGGCGATTCCCCAGCAGCCCCGCTGTTCACGGTCGTCGCCCAGCCGTCCGAAGACGCGATGACCAAGGTAGGGACGGATCCGGACCTCACACCGGCGCAGCGTCAGAGCCGTGCCTTCATGGCCGCCCTGTTCGCGCAGGCGCGGGATGAAGGAATCGACTCGCCATTCAAGAATCTCAAGCCGGACTATATTGGGTTGCAGGACACACCTGCAAGAGGTTCGGGGCTGGTGTACCGCGTCGCGGTCAACCGCCGCGAGTCCCGTGTCGTCCTCACCAACACACGCGGCCGATGGACGAGGGCGCGGGCCGTGTTGCTTGAGAACCGACAGCGGATCGATGACGCCTTCGCGGCGGCCGATCTGCCGCAGCCGCTCGAATGGCCGGAGGGGGTGACCGCGGACCGCTGGGCGATCCGCTACCGGGTAGGCGTCAACTACCAGGACGCGCCCGACAGGACCAAGATGCTCGAACTCAACCGGGCGTCGGCCGAGATGAAGCGCGTGCTCGACCCGTACGTCAGGGGACTCGATCCTCAGCTCGAAGAGGACTCTTCGGAGCCAACATCCGCGGCCGCCGAGGCCCGCTGACGGCTGGAGCTGCGTGATGGCGTAGAGCCTCGCGAGATGGGCACCCTGCGGCTGGATGTCGCCGATGGCGCCGGCAAGACGCCCTCCGCGAGGTTGCTGGCGCTGATGGGCTGGCCTCGGGCTCGCGGGGTCTGGAGGTTGATCGCTCGGACGATGAACGGCGGTCTATAGAGAAGCGATGAAGTCCGTCTCGTTCTCCATCCGACGGGTTGATCGCCTGCGCCGGGCTGCCGAGAGGGCCAGAGCGGTTCCTGCCGACGCCGCCGATCCGCCGCAGGGAGAGAGCCCATCGGACGGCTGGTCCGCCAGTGCCCACCGCGCCACCGAGTTGCTCCGGGTCTTCGATGTGCTCTGGCTCAAGCCGGGGTTCGCCCTGCATGCCTATGAGTTTCGGGCCGGCAGCAACGGCAACGGCATCATCTGGGCAGTGCCGGCCGATGCCCCGCTGGTTGCACCGGACGACTGTTCCAGGGTCGAAGACGTGTGGTTGCAACCTCCGCGCCCGCCGAAGGCCGTCCCGCTCATGCAAGCGCTCGAGGGCGACGGCAGTCCCTGGTCCTACCTGTCGGCGTCGATCCTGAGCCGCGAGGCGGCGGAATTCGGGGCAATCTGGCACGGCTGCGTCTGGAGCGACCAGACGATTCTCTCCAAGCCCCCGCGGCAGGCCGACGGCCAGGAAGTGTTGGACGAAGCGCGGGAGCTGACCGGCGATGCACCCATCGGCACCTGGACGTGGCGCGGCGGTGCTCCTCGCACGTGGCAGCCGACCTATAGCGACCGTGGAACGACCAGAGAGGTGGTCCTGCACATCCACAATCCCATCGGCCAAGAGGAGGTTTGCCGGGCCACGGACGTCTATCCCGCTGGCAGCTACGATGGCGAGACCGAGAGGACGGTGTTGTGCACAGGCGACCGATTCATCGTCTACTAACGGATGTCCTGGGCGAGTGGCTGGTGCGGCACGGCGACGGGCGGTGAGCAAGGCTCGATGCGGGGCGGTTCGCAGACGGCTCGGATAGTCCCGTGGATTCCCGCCCGGAAAGTGGGAATCGACGAGGGAATGAAGGCCGGCTTCATGTCACTACCTGAACCAGTTCTATCGGCCCGGCTGGCAGACCAGGCGGACCAACACGTTTGCCTACCTGAAGGTCGATCACGCGGTCGAGCTGGTCTTGCGACAGCCAGGCCACGAGCGCGCCGGCGGCGCGAGCGGCGGCGGTAAAGCGCCGGCCGATCGCGCGGGGCGTCAAAGGGACCACGCGATCGCTCGGCTCCGGAGTGGTGATGTTTCGGAGTGAGCGCAAGGCACGGCCGACACCGGCCTTCACGTAGCGGACATCGGGATCGTCGCCGGCCGGGTTCGTTTTTGAGGTCCGGACGCGGATGAGGATACCGCCGGCGGCGTCGCCGGTGTCGGTCAGATCGGACCATCGGAGGGCGGCCACTTCGGAGCGGCGGAGCGCGGCCATGAAGAGCAACCCGGCGATCGCGGCGTCGAGTAGGCCGCGCCGGGCGGCAGTACCCGGGGACTCGCGGCCTCGGGCGAACGTCCGGGGGCGGTGGCATGTGGCGAGCACGGCCGCGAGGTCGTCCGCCGTGAACGCCGGGGCTTGTTCTCGGCGCACCGCCCGCATGGTCGCCCACTATTCGGCTGGAGCCACCGCCGAACACGGCGCGGTCGCCCGTTACCTGTAACGGCCCGTCGCCCACGCCTTACCACGACCAGGACCGCCCCGGCCCAGGTCGAACCCGTCACTCACGGCCGAGCGCCCACGCGACCGGCCGCAGACTTTGCCACGGCCGAGCCCCAGGCTTTGCCACGGCCGAGCCCCAGGCTTCCGGCCGTCGCTCGTCCTCGAATACGACCATCAACAATGCGGCGTGCCGCTTGTACTTGTACGTACGTGGTACTTGCGTACGTACTTGTTATATGAATGTGTCCCTTTTCAGCGTGGAAAACCACCCTTATTCACCTTCTACTGTGGAAAACTGCCCGGCCGGTAAGAGCCCTCCGCTGCCGCGATCGAGCCGTTGTCAAGGCCGCAGTCCCGCGTTAGCGGGAGCAGAGCCTAGCGGAGCGCCTTGACTGCGGAGAGTCGCGGCGCACTCTCTACCCGCTGCCGGGCCGCGTCAACAATTGTTGTCCGGCGTCGTTTCACCCCCCGCGCGAGTGCGATCGGCGCACCCACTCCGCCGTTTCTCCGCGCGTCCTCGACCGCCAGCCCTCCCACGTCGAAACCCCAGGAGCTTACAGCCGCGACGCTCGACACCATCCGCCACCACGAGTACCAACCATCCGCCCACCGCTCGACCCCCACGCCGCCAGAGCAGAAGCATGAACACCACACCGAGCCTTGCCGTGTCTACACGACGCCTGATACTTTCGCGCCCTCCGAACATCACGGGCCGCGCGGTCCCGCTCATCTTCCCCGCTTGCCGTGCCGGGCCCCCGGTTGCATCGGCGCACGGGCCGCGTGCCAAGCCGCTAGCGCTTTGCCTCCGGCGCTTGTCACGGCCGCCGCGTATCCGAGGCTGCCCGGTCCCGGCGCGGCTGCGCTGTCCCGCGCCAGGGTTTCGCCGGTCCGCTTCGACTTGTGAAAGCGGAACCGGCAACCCTTAACTCAGGAAGGA
>CBDHFM010000022.1:0-79195 GCA_965262505.1 Vicinamibacterales bacterium | reverse complement strand
GCACCTGGTGAGCGTCTCACCCTCACTCTCTCCCGGATCAGGTTCTCGCCTGGAGAGGTTCGAACGAGATCGTCAGACGTGAGTTCGTGGCCGCCGCATACCGTTCAAGGGCGCTGGTCGACGGGGTAACGTGGCCGCCCTCTATGCGGGCGATGTACGACTGGGATGTCTTCATCCGCTCGGCCAGTTGCGTCTGTGTCAACCCGGCACGGGTTCTGGCCTCGATGAGCTCCCTGGTAAGTTGGAACTCATCCTCCAGAGCCTCATATTCACTTCTGTATTCTGGAGCGCTCAGCCACCTCTGGTGCAGATCGTTGACCTTGGTCATCCCCTATCTCCTCCAAATTTTGGCAGTCTCGTGCGCATCTTTTATGTCATTCCGTCAACGTCGTCGCTCGTTCACAGGCCACGATCAACTCTCTGACGGGGATCCTCTCGGTCTTTTTGACAAAAACGCGTACGATCACCACGCGTTGGGGGTTCGTCGTCACATACAGGGCGCGCGCGATCCCGGCCTTCGATCTGATGCGAATCTCCCAGATGGACTCTTTGACATGCTTGACATGGGGTTTCCGGACGTTGGGCAATCCGAGGTCCTCGATAAGCTGCGTGATGCGGACGAAGCGCGCACGCAGGTCAGCGGGCAACGCTTCTAGTTCTTGGTCGACTGCTTCGTTCAGCGTTTCGACCGTCCACGGCATGCTGGATTATATCAGATCTGGAATAATTAACGCCGCCGCCGCAGCGCCATCACCTCTGTGCTCCCCCACTCAGATAGGTCGCCCACTCGTCCATCAGCCGCCGGCGGCGCTCGAACAGGTCCGAGCGGGCGTAGGCCGCCTCGGTCTGGTTGGCCACCACATGCGCGAGCGCCGCCTCGATCACCTCGCGCGGATGATTCGTCTGTTCCGCGGCCCAATCACGGAACGATGACCGGAAGCCGTGCGGCACGGCGGCCACCTTCAGGTTCTGAAGCAGCCGCGGCAGCCGCGTGATGCTGATCGGCTTGCCGCCCTGGCTGGGGAACACGAGCGGCCCGCGGCCATCGCCGAGCGTCCGCGCCGCGCGGAGCATCTTCACCGCCCGTCCGCACAGCGGGACCCGGTGCTCGCGCTTGGACTTCATGCGCCCGGCGGGGATCGTCCACACGCCGGCCCGCAGGTCGATCTCGGCCCACCGCGCGCCGCGCACTTCGCCTGACCGCGCCGCCGTCAGCACCAGAAACTCGAACGCCAGCTTGACGGCCGGTGTCGCCCCCGACCCCCCCATCGTTCGGATCGCCTCCGCCACCTCGCCGTGCGGGAGCGCGCGCATGTGCTCGACGAGGTCCTGTTGCGGGCCGAGGACCGGTCCGAGCCGGTCGCACGGGTTGTCGCTGCGGTACTCCATCGCCACGGCCCAGTCCAGCACGGCGCTGATCCGCTGGCGGACGCGGCGCGCGGTCTCGGGTCGGACGTGCCAGATGCGCCGCAGGGTCTCGAGAACCTCGGCGCTGCTGACGCGCGACACCGGCGTGGCGCCGATGTGCGGGAGGACGTGCCGCGTCAGGCTCGATAGCCAGTCGTGAGCGTGCCGGGGATGGCGCCAGCCGGGATGCTTGTCCGTCCAGACCCGCTCGGCCGCGTCGGCGAAGGTGGGCACGGTGTCGGGACGCTGCCTGTCCGCGACCGGGTCGCCGCCACCGCGCGCCGCCTTGCGGTTGGAGAACGCTTTGTCGCGCGCCTCCTTGAGCGAGACGAGCGGAAAGCCGCCGAGCCCCACGTCGCGGCGATGTCCACGGATCACGATCCGCTGGATCCAACTTCGCGTGCCCGTGGGTTGAACAGTCAGGTAGAGGCCGTTGCCATCTCCACTACGGCCTCACAGGATCATCCAACATGCGTTCTCGTGCAGTATGTTGAATAAACGGTGTAGTAATAACTATTTATGACACCTTACGAGCTTCCTGATCCGCTCACAACATCCTTTGCGGTCCATCAACATCCCCTATACAATGAGGGTATGAATAGCGCGACACAGACGCTGCACCTGCCGCGACGGACCAAGCCCCGAGGCCGCCATCCCGACAAGCGGCTGACGGCAGGCTTCGTGCGGACCGTCGCGCCCGGACGATACTGCGATGGCCAGGGGTTGTATCTCTACGTCCAGCCGTCCGGCACCAGGAGCTGGGTCCAGCGGCTCATGATCCACGGTCGCCGCCGTGACCTCGGGCTCGGCAGCGTGGCGCTGGTGCCGCTCGTCGAGGCCCGCGAGAAGGCGCGGGTCAACCGCAAGCTGGCCCGCGAGGGGGGCGACCCGCTCGCGGAGAAGCGCCGCGCGGAGGGGACGCCGACGTTTGCGGAGGCGGCCCGCCGCGTGCTGGACCAAAAACGGGCCGGCTGGCGGAACGGCCGGCACCCGCAGAGCTGGTGGACGAGTCTGGAGCGCTACGCCTTTCCCCGAATTGGCGCACGGCCGGTGTCAGACGTGACGAGCGCTGAGGTGCTGGAGGTGCTCACGCCGGTCTGGCACGTGAAGGCGCAGACCGCGCGGCGGGTGCGCGAGCGGATCCGGGCGGTGCTGGAGTGGGCCGTGGCCATGGAGTACCGCAGCGACAACCCGTGCGACCGCATCGGGCCAGTCCTCGGACCGCAGCAGGCAACGGTCGAGCACATGCGGGCGCTCGCGCACCAGGACGTGCCGGCAGCTCTCGCACGGGTGCGAGCATCCGGGGCGGCCGAGATCGTCAGGCTGGCGTTCGAGTTTCTCGTGCTGACGGCGGCGCGGTGGGGCGAGGTCCGCGGGGCCGCGTGGACCGAGATCGACGCCGACGCCGCCGTGTGGACCATCCCGGCCGCGCGCATGAAGGCGAAGCGCCCGCACCGGGTCCCACTGCCGGAGCGCACGGCGGAGATCCTCGAGGCGGCGCGGACGCGTGGCGACGGTCCGCTCGTGTTTCCAGGGCGGGACGGGGCGCCGCTGGCCGACAAACGGCTGCGCCGGCTCCTCCAGCAGCAGGGGATCGCGGCCGTGCCGCACGGCTTCCGGTCCAGCTTCCGAGACTGGGCGGCCGAGGAGACCGACCATCCGCGCGAGGTCATCGAGGCGGCGCTGGCGCACGTCGTGCAGAACAAGGTCGAAGCGGCCTATGCCCGCTCAGACCTGTTCGAGCGGCGGCGGCGGCTCATGGGCGACTGGGCGGCCTATCTGAACGGGACGCCTCGTCCGGCTGTGTACAATGGTTCCGTTCCCGGCATCAGACGAGAGGAGGATCGACGGTCATGACGCTCCCGACACACCCGCGCGAACCGAGACCCCCAGGCCGGCGGCTTGAACATGCACTCACGCCAGCCTTCGTGCGCAACGTGGCCACGGCCGGCCGTTACGGAGATGGTCGCCGCCGATCGCGTGCAACTGCTTCAGAATACATGGCTTATTGACCAGCCCCAGCGTTCGCTTCCCTCGTTGTACCCCTCTCTCTGAACGGGACCCTGCCGGACCAAGAAAGCCGTCCGTGGACGGCCCCGGCCTGAGCGCCAGCGTGACCACCCCGGAACCCGTCGTGACGCCGACGCCGATCCACTCGCGTCCCACCGCTGCCGTCGCGGCTCCCATGGCGGCGACGCGCCGCGGGATCGTGTGGCCTCCGGTGATCCCGTCGTAGGGCACAACCACGCCGGCAGCGATGGCCAGCACGTCCCCGGCGTGGCGCGTCTCGACCAGACGGTCGCCGCCAGCTCAGGCGCGCGAATGAGGGAAGAACCCGCTGGCCTCGGCCTGCGTGACGCGGGAGGCGCCGTCGAGCCCGAGTTCGTCGCGGCGGCCGCGGATGGCGCTGCGCTCGATCGATCCGCCCCCGCCACGCCTCCCGTTACCCACAATCTTACCCACACGTGGTGTCCGATGCCCCTGGACTCTCCCGGACGGCTTCACGCGTTCCTGGATCCGGGCGTGGCGCTGGAGCGGCCACTGAGCCGCCGATCTCCGTGAGGCGACCAGAACCGGAAAGAGGACGAGCTGACCAGCAAGGCGGGACCGCCGGGGACACCCGCAGCACGAGCCGGACTCAATCTGCGGAATCAACGCGGTGGGTCGTGGCTCCGAACAAAAAAACGGCGAGCGGACACCGGAGGCGCCACTCGCCGAAAAATCGCCTGGCACGAGCCGGGAGCACCGTTCCACAATCAGAACACTCGGGGGCGTTCAGAAAAGCAAAGTGGGGATCCGGCGCTTTCGCGCCGGGTCCCCCCCCTGCCCGATTACCCCCCCGGGCTCTCAGGAACGATGGGCTCGACTAGCCCTGACGCCGCCGCCGAAACAGCTGCCGCGCGCCGCCACCCATCAGGCCAAGACCGAGCAGCCACTGCGCAATCACCGGCAGCGCTGGCACCGGCTCCGGAACCACCGGCTCCGGCTCAGCCTCCACCGTCACAGGGAACGTGATGGAGGCAACGTTCGTGGCGTCCTGAGACGCATCGAACGAGGACGCCGCCATCTTCGCCGTTCCGGTGATCGTGACCTTGGCATCGCCGGCCGAAACCGCCGTGACAGAGATGCTGTCGCCATCCGCCAAGCCACTGACCGCGGCGCTGTCCACCGAGACCCTGTAGCTGGCGGTGTAGCCGTCCATCACCGTGAACAGATCGCTCGCCATGAGCTCGACCGATTCACCAGGGGTCAGCATCTCATCCTCGCCGGCCCCCGCCGCAATCGCGGCCATGATCACTGGGTACGCCTCATCCTGATCCTTCGCCGAAATCTGGTTCGAGACCGGCTCCGGCTCCGGCACCACCGGCACCGTCGTGTCGGTCACGGCAACCGCGACCTGCATGAGGCCGGTGATGCCGCTGCCCGTGGCCACCACGGTCACCGTCTCGTTATCCATGTCGTCGTCTGCCGTGGCCGTCAACATGGTGGAGCCGCTCATCGTGCCCATCGCGATCATGATCGACTCGGCATCCAGTGTGCCGCCGTCACTTGGAACCACGGCCAGAGCGATCTCGACATCGCCGTCGCCAACCGTGACGTATCGGTTGGCCGTCGCGGTGAGCATCGAGGTGCCGCCCTCATCGATCTCCATGGGATCGGCGCTAAGCGTGACCACCAGTTCCGTGTCGACCACCATCACGAGGAACGTGAGCTCGGCGACGTTCGACACGGTCTGCGACGGCGCGAACGAGGAGGATGCCGTTCTTGCCGTCCCGGTGACGGTGACCTTGGACTCGCCGGCCGATTTCGCGTCGATGGTGATACTGTCGCCCGACGCGGACGCACTGACCGAGTCGCCCTCCACGGAGACGCCGTAGCTGTCGCTGTAGCCGTCGGTCACCGTAAACAGGTCACTCGTCATGATCATGCCCGTTTGGCCGGGGTTCATCACGGTATTTGTTGGATCTTCGCCGAGGGCCGCCCTGATCTTCGGGTACGCATCGGCCTCATCCTGCGTATAGATCTTCTTCGTCGTGTCGTCCGTAATGGCGATCGAGAACATCCCGGTCGAACTCCCCGGCCCATTGTCCTCGTGGCCCGTCAGCACGAGGCTCAACATGAGTGCTTCGGCGCCGACATCCTCGTCGGGCACCGCCGTGAGCACGATCTCCGCGGTGCTGGACTGCTCACCGTCAGCCGGCTCCACCGCGAGCAACGTGACCGGCGTCCCCGACAACCGGTAGTCGCCCCCCATCCCAGGGTTGGCCGGCTCCACGGTCACCGTGAGTTCTTCCGACGTCTTCGCGGTGGCGCCCTCGCCGCGATCCACAGTGATCGTCAGGTAGACCGGGTCGCCGCCTTCCACGACCGCCTCGACATCCTCGCCGTCCTTGTCCATCGCCACTGCCGTGACGGCGCTCCCGTCCGGAAGCACGTGGATGTCGCTCACCGTGATGGGCAGTTCATGCACCACTTCATTTCTGCCCACTATCCCCCTGTACAGCTTAATCGTGACGGTGTCGTCCACCCGGTTCTCGTCGCCAAAGGCCTCGATGGTGCCGGCCGGCACCGAACGCAGCGAGTCGGCGCCGGCGGGAGCCAGGTCGAGGGGAGTCAAGGTGGCTGTGTCAGAGTCGTACTCGTACAGCGACAAATCGTTGGGCTCCATCACCACCGTGAATGTGGGCACGGTGGCCGCCGCGCTTCGCGGCGGGTCTATGGTCAGCGTCACATCCGTCGCGTCGGTGTCGCCCTCGACGATCGAGCCCTTGTTGCCGGCAGGAATGGACAGCGTGTACGACTGCTCTTCGTCGTCCTTGATCGTGTAAACGGCGGTCGGCGACTCCGCACTGTCGGGATCCACCGCCCAATCTGCAACAGTCCCGGTGAGCATGAACTGCCCGTCTTCCGCGTCGCTGTCGTGGTTCAGACCGAAGGTGTATTCGACTTCGTACGACTCCGAGGCGCCCGCCGCGAGCTCATCAACTGTTATCGTCACCTGGGCGGTGCCGTCGCTCAGAGAGGTGCTGAGGTCAGAAAAACTGGCAGGAATAGCGTTCGTTGCCTCGGTGTCGGTTTCCAGATCACTACCGATGACGTACGCGAAACTGATCGTGACGTCATCGTCCACTTCCACAAGATCAGCCTCGGCATCGCCGGCCGTCACCGTGAACTTCAACGTCGCCGTCGCTTCGGCGCCCTCCTCCACGGTGGTGGTCGCCAGCTTCAGGCTGTCAATTTCGAGTGTCGCCTGTGCCGCCGCCGTCCCAGGAGACGCCGCTAGCAGTACCGCTGCGGCAAGGGCCGTGAGCCAGTAGCCCGTGCGCATAAAAGTTGATCTCGCTCCGTTCATGAGTGTCGCTCCTTTGAGACTAGGGGGTAACGGTTACTTCTTCTGTAAACCGGATACGTGTAAGCCATTTGAAATGAATAATTTCTGAGGCTTGAATAGACCGGTTACCCACACCGTTACCCACACTTCGAGCCCGACGCCAGAGGACGACAAAAGCCGTTCGCGGACGCGAGCCGACCCTCACGCCTGCCGCCACGCCTTGGCAGGCGGAGGCTGGGCGCACAACGCCGGATAGACCCCGGCGCCCTACGGCACGCGGCCGTTACCGCAAATCTGCTGGGCGGCGTGCGCCGCCGCGGAGGCGCTCACCGACAGGGAGGCAAGGGTTTTTCGTCGGGATCGGCTGGTGAGCGCGCCGCCCCTCACGGTGCACAACAGGGCCGATCAGGTCCTATTGCGTCCCAACGAGCCTGTTGAGGTGTGTGTGGGTTACAAGGTGTGATAAATCTTTATTACACAATAGTTTACAAGTTTTACGAACCTGGCTAGACTGTCGCGGAAGGCCACCACACAGGGAGGAACCATGACCATGAGATTGCTCACGCTCCGGGACGTAACAGCGATCACCTCGCTGTCGCGGTCGGCCGTCTACGCCATGATGGCCGAGTCCCGTTTCCCGAAGCCCCTCCGCATCGGGAGCCGTGCGGTCCGCTGGGTCGAGCAGGAAGTGCTCGACTTCATCGCCAGCCGTCCCCGCGGCGGCTCCGAGCGGCCCGCCGCGGCGCCGGGATGCACGGCGATCGCCTCAGGCGCCCGGAACGGCCTGCACGGCCGTCCTCGACGTCCCGATGCATGACGCGAGGCCGGCACGCGTGAACCGGTCCACGAGTGCCGAACGACCCCGATCCATGCACACGGCACACCCTCGCTCCAGGCCACCCCGTACGACCTCGGGCCACAGCACCAGTCCTCCTCACGCAAAGGTCCGCGCGGCCCACTTGTACGAGCACGGCTGGATCCGGCCGAATGATGACCCGGCGCGGGCCAGGGTGCAGCAGCCCTGGCACTGCGCGTACGTCGAGGCGGCGCGGCTGCGGGTCGGGCTCGCGCGAGTGGTCGCCCCGCGTGACTTGATCCAGGACGACCTGTTGCGGTGCGTCGAGCGCGGCGCGGTGGCCGGCAGGAGGCGATTTTTGTGTTGTGGGACCGAACGGAAGACGGTTTGGCGCTGCGCGAGACTATGGCCACGTCGGCGTCTGATCGCGACGCTGTTTATTCGAGGATGGTGGCGAGGCGAGCCAGTACATCATCCATGATGTGTTCGGGAACGGTTTCGAGGCGCTTCCCCGTCCGGGCACCGAGATCGAGGGCGCGGGGCTGGTCGCAGCGGATCACGCCGCTCGTTCGGGTGCCTGCGCCCTCAAGAGACACTGTGAAGCCACGCCGACGAGCGAAGCTCCCCCCCGTGGTGATGGGCAGGACGACCGGCGTCTCGGTCAGCGTGTTGAACGCGGCGGGGGACACGATCAGTACCGGCCGGGTCCCCTGTTGCTCATGGCCGGCCGTGGGATCAAGGCTGACAAGCCAGATGTCGCCTCGCTTCACTACAACAGCTCGTTGCCGACCGGCTTGGCATTAATCCAGTCACGATCCTCGGCGGAAAGGGTCGCGGTCTCGTCGCATTGTGCCAGCAGCTCATCGAGTGAGTAGCGACGACGCACCTTGGGCACGATGATGAGGCGATCGTTCTCCACAGCGATATCCACCTTGGCCCCGACCCCGAGCTTTAGGAGGTTCAGAAGAGCCGGGGGCACGGCGAGCATGACGGAACCGCCGACCTTGCGCAGGTTTGTTGTATGCATGGACGTGTTTATTATTATACATACATATAACCGACCGGGCCTGCATCGCAAGTTCCACTGAATCGTAGGCTCTGGATGAAGCCGCCCCCTGGTGATCGGGCGGGTGCGGTGATCGCGTTCTCAGCGGCGGCGTCGGTCCGAAGGGTGTCGATGTCGCTGACGAGAGCACTCCTCGGACTCCTCCTCACGCAAAGGTCCGCGCGGCCCACTTGACCTCACCGACGACGACCGCGTCAGGCGGCCAGGGCCGCGTAGGCCAGACGTGCGTGTTGGGATTGTCGCTGACGAGTTGCCAGGCGCCTGACGCGTCCCGGCCGGCGCGCTTGACGACGAGGCCGTCGTCGGTGCGAACGACGAAGAGGTGTCCGACGCGGCGGCGGCGGCTGGCGTGGTTGACGAGGATCGAGCAGCCGTCGACGAGCGTTGGTTCCATCGACTCGCCGCTGACCTGGATGATGCGGCAGGTGCGGGCGACCAAGCCGTGGCGGTCGAGCCACGCCCGGCGAAACTTGATGCGCCCGGTCACGCGCTCATGGTCGACGACGGCGCCGTCGCCGGCGGCCGAGGCCAGTTCGGAGACGCCGACGTAGTCGCCGTCATCGAAAGCTGTGGCGCGCGCGCGCGGATCATCGAGGGTCTGTCCGGCCGTCGCGGCCGTGAGGGCGCGGAGGAGTTGATCGGCGGGTCTCGGGTCGTCGGTGAGTCCGTGCAGGTAGTCGGTCGACACGTCGAGCGCCCGGGCGGCCGTGGCGAGCTTGTCGAGCGCCCAGCCGGACTTGCCGCGCTCGACCATCGAGATCGCCTCTCTGGTGTTGACGGTTTTGGCGGCGAGCTGCCGCTGGGTGACGCCCCGCAAAGTGCGCGCGTCTCGCAGGCGCTGTCCTATGATGCTCACCTGCACATAGTAATACATATTTACAGTTGACGGGTAATTGAAGGACGCGATACGGTCTTCAGGTAAATGGACGTTACGCACACACAGGCCGTTCGCGGCCGTCTGGCAACCCTGGGGGTGTCGCAACACGCGCTGGCGCTGGCGCTCGGCATTAGTCAAGCCACGTTGAGCCTGTGGCTGAACGGCTACCGCCAGCCGCCCACGGGGTTCGAGGCGGAGGCCGCCGCGGCGCTGGACCTGCTGGAGCAGGCGGAGCGCGCCGCGACCGAGGCGCGGGCGCAGGTGCTGGCAGGACGACGCACGCAGCGCGTCGGCGCGTGGCTGCCTCACGCGCGGCGGCCGCGGAGGACGACGGATGAATCGGTATCGGTACGACACTAACACCGTGGACGCCGGCCGGCACACGGCCAGGCGCACACCCCGTCCCAGGAGCAAGGGGGTCGGCATGATACGCACCATCACCGTGGACGGCGAGGATACCCTCCACGTGGACACCGCCGAGGAACTGGGCCGCGCCGTCTTGAGCGGCCGGTACGTCGTCGCGTCTCACGACGTGCTCGCCGAGTACGGGATCACCGACACGGACAATTCCGACACGCAGGAGATCGTCGACGGGGCCGATTGGCGCGGTGACACGTGGCGGACTGAGGGCGGGAACTGATGGCCTGGGGCCGTCGGACACCATCGGCGCAAACACCCGCGTGGAACCAGGACGACTATCACACAGCGTTTGCCGGGAAGCTCAAAGAGCAGATCGCGCAGGGCGTCGCGCCGTGGCAGAAGCCATGGACGCCCGGCGAGCGCCGACTCCCGGAAAACATCCAGACCAAGAAGCCGTACCGGGGCGGGAATTCGGTCTACTTGAGCGTCACCCAAACCGCGAAGGGCTACAGCGATAACCGCTGGGCCACCTACAAGCAGATCAAGGACATGGGCGGGCAGGTTCGCAAAGGCGAGAAGGCCACCCCCGTGCTCTTTTACAAGTTTGACGACGAGAAGGCGCAGCAGCAGCCCGGCGCGGCCGACCAGGGCCAGACCCCCGACGGCGCGCAGGAGCGCGAGCGCACCCGCCCGCCGATGGTCCGCTGTTACGCCGTGTTCAACGTCGAACAAGCGGACGGGTTGACGCTGGAGCGGCGCGACGACGACCGCAACAACGCGTCCGAGTGGAAAGCGCATCAGACCGCCGAGCGCGTCATCCAGGAGAGCGGCGTCCCCCTGCGCCACGAACGCGGGGACCGGGCGTACTACAACCTCCAGACCGATCGCGTGACCCTTCCCGAACGTGAGCAGTTTGCCACCGCGAATGGGTACTACCAAACCGCGTTGCACGAACTCGGCCATGCCACTGGTCACCCCTCGCGGATGAACCGCGACACGCTCACGACCGGCGTCGGGAATTTCGGCAGCACCGAGTATGCCCGCGAAGAACTCCGCGCCGAACTGTCGGCCATGATGACCGGCGAGCGCGTCGGCGTCGGACACGACGGCAGCCGCGGCGCAGCGTACGTCGCCGGCTGGATTAAGGCGCTAGAAGACGATCCGAAGGAAATCTACAAGGCCGCCGCCGACGCGCAAAAAATCTCGGATTACCTGCTGCGCCCGATCCGCGAGCGCGAAAAAACGACCGAGCAGGAACACGGCGCGCTGGTCGACACATACTCGGCCGCGCGCAGTCCGCAGATCAGCCACGCGCCGACACCGCAGCCCCAGGCGCCGCAGCCCGAGCGGGAGTCAGGCATCAGCCACTAGGCGGTCGCTATGTTTGATCGACTGGATCTCTTTCGTGAGGACACCCCGACGCCCCGGCCGGCGCGCGAGGATACGCCGCGCGAGGACCAGGCGCGACCAGGCACACCGCGCCAGGACCGCCCCGCCCACGAGGACCGGTCCCGCGACGAGCCGCGGGCCGGCCATCGTCGAGAACACGACGTGCGACAGCCGGCGCGCACCATCGCCGCGCGCAAGCGCGCCGCCACCGCCGACGTGGGAATGTATCGCGCCGTGTCGTACACAGACCTGTCCGACAAGCATTTTGACGGCCACCCGTACGCCACCCGGCGGGCGGTCGATCAGATGGTCCGCCGAGGGCTTGTCACGGAACACGACGCGAAGGGGCCGCAGGGCAACACCTTTACGGTGCTGACCGCCACGCCCGCCGGGGCGCGGTCGGCACAGCGGGCCGCGCTGGACGCCGGCCACGCAGCCGGGCAACAGACGTGGAGCGGCATCGTCAAACCGGCTGAGCTGGCACACGACACGGCGGTCTATCGCGCCGCCGCCGTGGAACAGGCGCGCATCGAGGCCGACGGCGGACGGGTGACCCGCGTCCGCATCGACGCCGAACTCAAGCAGGTCGTCGCGCGCGCCACCGAGACGGCGCGCGCCCAGGGCGGACGGCGCGCGGCGGACGAGGCGCGCCGCACTGCCGCACAGGAACTCGGGCTCCCGATGCACGAGGACCGCGTGATGTACCCCGACGCGCAGCTCGACATCGAAGATAGCGAGGGGCGGAGCGGACGCGTGAATGTAGAAATCGCGTCCGAGCATTACCACGCGGCGGCGATCGCGGCGAAGGCCGGCGCCGGATTCGCCATGCACGGCAGCAGCGGCCGGGCCATGCGGAACATCGCCCGCGCGATTGACCAGAGCGGCGGCAGCGGCGGCGGCGGACCCGCACAGCCCGGCCGAGATGGATCGGTGGAGCTGTAGATGCAACCCATTACCGTTGCCGTCGGGTTGACCGTCACGATCCTGGCGCTCACCGCGTTGCTCGTCGGCCCACACGTCGCGTACCTCGCCCCGTACACCCGCGTCCTGGTCACCGAGTCCTGGCCGATCCTCACCGTGTACAGCACGCTCGCCGTGGTGACCCTCATCGTGGCGATCTACACAACCGCCCGTGCATTGGGCCTCGCCGACCTTGGGCGCAAAGTGGATCTCGTGGAACGGTCGATCCGGCGCGGCGCGGGCGGCGATCCGAAGCTGGCCGAGCAGATGCAGCACCAGGACCGTGGAGAGTTTGACGAATGACGCACGGGCACGAGCACGTCACGGGACGCGGCTCGAGCACCGTGCGTGAGCCCGCGCCCACGCACCACCAGAAGGAGGACACCATGCACCCGCACCGCTCACACTGGTTCACCGCGCTCGCGGTTCTGTTCGCCGTGGGGCGTGTCGCCGAGGTTCCCGTGTTCGCCCAGGGCGTGAGCCCGTGGCTGAACGCCGTGGACGTGCTGCAGCAAGCCTTCACCGGCCCCCTCGCGCGCGGCCTGTCGCTGATTGCGATCGTCATCGGCGGGCTGATGTTCGCCTTTGGTGAAGGCGGCAGCAAGAAGGCGCTCGCCGGGATCATCTTCGGCTTGGGGATGGCGATGGGCGCGGCGAACTTCTTGACGTGGTTGTTTTCATGACCATCGGCCACGGCGCGCGCGCGTGGGCCGCGTACCCGGCGCTGTCGGCCCCCCTCACGATGATGGGCGTCGAACGGCGCTGGTTTCTCTTGTCCGCGACGATCGGCATGGCGATGTGGAACGCCATCAACAGCATCATGATCGGCGCGGCGACCTTTTGCCTCCTGTACGGCGTGGGCTGGTGGGCCTGGCGGACGGACCCGCACATGCTCACCATCCTCCGTGAATCCGTCCGGTTCAAAACCCGGTACGACCCGGCGAAGTGGGCCGAGTCGCCGTGGTACATCCTCATCACCCAGGCCCGCCGGCAGAGCCGATCCTCATGACGACCACCGATCTCGACGTGGCCGACCACCACGCCGCCGGCGCGCTGGCCGACGAGCTGCCGTATTGGGGCTGGCTCCCCGACGACCGGACGTGTCTCACCCGGCGCGGCGAGCTGGTGACGCTCGCCCGCCTGTCGCCGACCGTCGTCGACGGGCACACCCCCGAGCAGCTGGACGCCGTGCTCAATCGCTGGCAACGGATGCTCTCAGGCATCGACTCCCGGACCCGGCTGTACTTCTACCTGCTCCGCCGGCCAGCGACCTTCCCCGACGCGGACACCGGCCTCTCGGCGGTCGCCGACCTCGGGCAACGGAAGCGGCGCGCGTTCCTCGCGTCGCGCATCCAACAGATCGACACATACCTCGCATGGTGCTACGACCCGAAACTCTCGACGGCCGCAGCCGGCAAGCACAACGCGCCGTGGTGGAAGAACTACGTCCACACGTGGATGACGCGGCGGCGGAATCCCAACGAGGCGATCTACTTCCGCGAGCAGATCGACGACGCGGCGGCGCGCTTTCGGCAGCAGGTTGACGCCAGCCGGACGCTCGTCGCCGATCTGACGCCCCTCGACATCTTGACGGCACACGAAGGCTCCCGGTTGCTGGCCGAGCTGGTGAACAAGCCGGGCTCGACCCCGTGGGATGGGGCGACCGGCAGCGGGATGAACTGGCGACTGGCGACCAGTGAACTCGAAGCCGAACGCCGGCATCTGCGACTGGACGGCGAGCCCGTGATTCTCTATTCGCTTCTATCCCCGCCGGCCAGAGCCACGGCGAATCTTCTCAACGACCTGTACCGGCTCGACAGCGTGATGACCGTCACGCTCGAATGGCGCCCGTGGGATCTGGACGCGGCGCGGCGGAAGATTCGCGGCGCACAGCGCCACTACTTCTCCAAGCGGTACTCGATGATGTCCCACGTCCAGGAAACCGAAGGCACGGCCAGCGCGATGGTGGACAGCGCGGCCGACGTGGAATCCGACCGCTTGGGCAATGCCCTGGTGGAGCTGGAAACGCAGGGTGTGGCCTACGGCGATCTCGCGCTCACCATTGCCCTGCATGGCGACCTTGAGCAGACCGAACGACTGGACGGCGACCTGCTACGGATCGTCGCGGCGCATGACGCGAAGGTGATCCGCGAAGGGTACGGCCAGCTCCCCGCGTGGTTCTGCCGACTGCCGGCGCAACCGCGGAAGCGACAGGTCCGTTCGGTGTTCGTATCGGCGGGCGCGGCGGCGTGCCTGGCGCCCATCTACGGCCCACCGACCGGCAACGCGCGCAGCCCACACCTTGACCGGGCCGCGCTCGCCATTCTCGAAACGCCATGGCAGACACCCTTTTACTACGACCTGTTTCATGGCGACGTGGGCCACACGCTGGTACTCGGCGCGACCGGCTCAGGTAAAAGTTTCACCCTGAATTTTTTGCTCGTGCAAGCCCTGCAGTACAACCCGCGCGTGCTCATCTTGGACCTCGGCGGCTCGTACCGCTGGATCACCCGGTTCCTCGGCGGCGGCTACCTGGAGCTGTCCCCCGATGACGACACCGGGCACGGCGGCTTTCGCTTGCGCCCGTTCGCGCTCCCGCACACCGAGCGGAGCGTGCAATTCCTCACCGGCTGGATCATGCGCTTACTCAGAATCGGCGGCTGGACCGTCACGGGCTCCGACCCGACCGAAATCCGGGCGCGCATCGAAGACCTGTACGCCTTCCCGCCCGCCCGCCGGACGATGACCGTCTTCGTGCACTCCTTGCCGTCCGCCCTGTGGCCGGCGATGGGCCGCTGGTACGGCAGCGGCGCATGGGGGAAGTACTTCGACAACCCGGCCGACGGTGACGATCTCGACCTGGCCGACTGGCAGGTGATCGACCTCGCGGGCGCCGCCGAGCATGAGGATCTCTGTGAGGCCGCGCTGTTCTATCTCTTGGAACGCTTACGACTCACCCTGGAGAACCCCGACGAAACCGAACGGGTGAAATTGATGGTGGTCGATGAAGCGTGGCGCTACTTGCGCGACCCGGCCGTCCTCGCGTACCTCGCGGAAGCCGCCAAGACGTGGCGGAAGAAAAACGCCGCGCTCATCATGGCGACCCAAAGCGCCGTGGACGTGACCGGCACGGCCGGCGCGGAGGCGCTCCTGGAATCCATGCCCACCAAACTCTTTCTCGCGAACCCCGAGCTACCCGAGAAGGCCGCTGAAACCTTCCGGTTGAACCCGTCCGAAGTGGCGACCATCCGGGGGCTCGTCAGTAAACAAGAGCTGTATCTCCGACGCCCGAACATGGCCGCGACCGTGCGGCTTGAAGTCGATCCCGAATCGTACTGGCTGTACACATCATCGGCGCGCGACAGTGCCCGCCGCGCCGAGGCCGTCAAACAGCACGGCCTCGAGGGGGCGCTCGCCCACCTTGCCGCCACGCGCTGAGAACAGGAGAGGGAACCCATGACCATCCGCCGAACCGTCGCCCGTGTCTCGATGATCTGCCTGATCCCGGCGCTCGCCCTGGCGCAAGACACGCCCGCCGCCGCGCCCGACGCCGCGCCCGGCGCGTCCGTTCTGCAGGTACACGACGCGCCCGATCAGATCATCCACGTCAATACCCGCATCCGTCACACGACCGTGATCCAACTGCCGCCACGCGAGAACATTCTCGATTTCATTGTGGGCGACTCGGAATACTGGCACCTGACCGGCGCGGCAAATCTCGCGTTCCTGAAACCGATCGGCGAAGGCGTGAAGACCAACGTCGCCCTTGTCTGCGAGAGCGGCCGGATCTATTCGTTCCTTGTGGTCGAACGAAACGCCCCGCCCCATTTGATTGTCCGCGTCGGCGCCGACCCGAACACCACGACGGCGGCCGGCGCGCCGATCCCAGCGTTCGTCGCGCGGTCGCGCGTGGCCGAGTACCAGCTCATGGCCGAGGAAAGCCGCGCGGCCGTCCACGCGGCGCAGATCGACGCCGAGACGCAGATCGCCGCGATGCGCCAGAACGCGACCGCGCAGATCAACGAGTTTCGTTCGAGCTATCCCACGCGCTTGGAGTTTCCCTATCGACTAGACGACAAGGCCGCGCGCTGGCCCTTCCTCGTACAAGGCATGTGGCATGACGGCCAGTTTACGTACGTCCGCTCGACTGCCCAGGAGACGCCCGCGCTCTACGAACACCGCGACGGCGATCCATCGCTCATCCCCTACGACCTACAGCAAGACGGCCTGTTTATCGTGCGCCGGCTTATCGGGTCCGGCTGGCTGCAAATCGGCCACGACCGCGCCGGATGGAAGATTGACCTAGACGATTTGGAATGACCCTATGCCCAACTGGACCCGACTGAGCGCCCCGGCTGCGGGCGCATTTTCAGCATCGTGGATCACCCGGATCGGGGCGCTTGTCTTGGCCGTGGTTCTCGGCGGCGCGTTCCTGATGCAATCGTGTTTTTCGTCGGTCCCCACCGACCCCGAATCACTCATTGAGCCCGAGGGGATCGCCGGCGATCGCGCCGAGCTGGAACTCGGCCAGCGTGTACAGGACATTGAGACCCGCGCCGCGCTGGACGCCGCCGCCGCCGCGCGGACCCTTGCGGCCGAGGGCACGCACCTGACCGGCGGGCACGTCACGCCCGCCTTTGACCCGACGACCGGCGAGACGTTGCCCGACGGCACCGCGCCCGGCATCGTCCCGCGAACCGAGGACGAGGCGCAGCTCCGCGAACTCCTACGCCTTGAAGCCATCGAACGGCGTACCCGGTCGCTTCGCTCCCCGCCCGTGGTCATCACCTACCGACTCCCCGGCGGGCTACCACCGGCAGCGGCGGCAACCGCCGCGGCCGAGCCCGCCGCGCCGGCCCAGGCCGGCGGGCCGACCGACACCCCCGCGAGCATCCCCGCCGTGCCGCAGCCCGTGAGCTTGGCTGAAACCGTCGCCGCCCTGGCCGCGCTCGATGTAGAGCAGACCGGCGGCATCGACCCGACTTCAATGCTCCCGATCGGGCTCCAACAGATCCCCCCGTCCCCGCCGGACCCGTCCGGCTTGGGCGCACTCCCCGGCGCGGCCGTCGCGCAGGGCGACCCGTCGAACCCCGCCATTGTGCAGACTCCCAACGACCCGCCAGGATGGGAGCGACTCTACGAGGGCTCGTTTATCGAGGGCGTACTTGTCACCCAGCTCAACGGCGACTTTCCCAGCCCGGTCCTTGCGTCGGTGTCCGTCCCGTACTACTCGGCCGACCGGCAGCGGATTGTGATCCCGCGCGGCGCGCGCGTGGTCGGATCCGCGTCGGCCACCGTCGGCCAGGATCAAGAACGGCTCGCCGTCGGGTTTCACCGGCTCATCTTCCCCGATGGTCGATGGGTGTCACTTGAGTTTCGCGGGCTGAATCAGATCGGAGAGGGCGCACTCAAAGACCGCGTGAACCGCCATTACTTGTCGATGTTCGCGGCCGTCGGCGCTGTCGGCATCATCAGCGGCTTGACGTTGCGCGGATCGGACCCGTACGCGGGCGGGCGTCAGGGGTTCCAGGCGGGCGCAGGGCAAGGGCTCGCCCAGGGCGCGACGAGCATCCTCGACCGTTTCCTAAACCGACTGCCGACCATCACGATCCGCGCCGGCCACCGGCTACGGATCTGGCTGACGTCTGATGTGCTTGTACCCCGTTCGATCTGAGCAGGGCCGGGCCGGCGGAACCCGCCGGCCCATCACTGCCGCCGTGCCGCAGCGCAGCGGAGGACGGCGCAGCCGTTGACACGCCCGGACCGCGAAGGCTATCCGGGCTTTTTGCCGCGGCTCGAGAATGTGTCGTGAGCCCGCGCCCACGGAGAGAAGGAGTCGACCGATGAAGAACACGATCCTTTGGACGCTCGTACTATTCGCGCCCCTACTCTGGACGACCACCGCGCACGCGCTTTTCGGCGTCCCCGACTTCGCGGCGCTCGCGCAGCGCGTGACCATCATCGCTAATCAGGGCGTCCAAATCGCGCACAGCGTGACGCAAATCTCGAAAATCACCGAGCAGATGACCGAGATCAAGAACCAGTACGCACACCTGAAAAACGAAGCGCTCGGGCACGTCGGGGCGCTCACCGATCCCTTTACGACGCTGGCCGCAGTGCCCGGTACGTATGTCTCTGACGCGCTCGCGTGGCGCACCGACTACACCGGCACCACCACCGCCGGCCTGATAGATGCGTTCGAGCTGTTTAGCGCCAGCGGTACGTCGATGACTGACTACTGGCGTACTCGGCTGGACGCTGCGCCCGTCACGACCGAGGCGGAAGTACTCGCCGAATACAACACGTTTCCCGTGTCGCTTGCCGACCGCGCGGCAGCGAACTACCGCCGGCTGCGCGACCAGAGCGAACAGCGGACGGCACAGAGTCAGATCGTCAACATGGCCGCGTCATCCGCAACCGCGACCGTTCAATCGGCGCGGGAGTCGTACGCTGCGTTGCGCGGGCAGACCAACCAATCAGGCACGGCGCTCCAACAGGCCCAGGTCACAGGCACCATTACCGCCGGGGAAGTGTCCGCCGCTTTTCTACAGCTCCACGCGCATGAGGCGGCACGCCGCGCCGCCGAAGAACTTGCGGCCGAGGAACGACGACGCGAACGCGAGGCGGCACGGCTTGATGCCCTACGCGCGGCGCACGCCGATCACGACCTGCGCCGGGGCGGCATCGAGCAGACCCGCGACGGCGGCGACTCTCTCTTGTTTAGCCTTGTGCAATAGCCGGGTGTTCCATGCCCGCCGTACCGCAACGAACGACTCCGCAGCGACCCTCTCACCGCGCGCCGCGCGCCGAGAGGGCCGCTGCTACTGGCGTGGTGGTACACGCCCTGCACGGGCGACCGCCGGCCTCACGGGCGCGCGCCTGGCGTGCCGCGAGGCGCGCGGCGTACTTCGCGCTCGTCGCGCTCATCGTGTGCGCTACGCCCGTCCTGGCGCAGCCGCCCCCACGGCAGCAGGTCGATCCCCTCGTCCCCACCAACATTCCCGTTGCGGACCAACACGACTTCAAAGGCTTTCTCGATCAGGTCATGGAGGAGATTCAGCGGACGAACGGGCCGGTCGTTCTCGCGGCCGGCAACACGCTGTGGCGAGGACTTGCGGCGATCGTCGTCGTCTGGACCGGCGTGAAAATCGCCATGTCCGGCACGTTCTCCATGTGGGCCATCATCGAGCTGGTCATCGGCCTATGGATCCCGTGGGTCATGCTCGTGTTTTACGCGACGAACATCCCCGGTATGACGTTCACGTTCCCCGGCATGATTGCCGCCGGGGGCAACTGGCTGCACTCGTTTTTTCTGTCCGACATCGTGCCCGCCGTGCAGATCGAACTCGGGAATCTCGTCACCACGCAGACCACCGCCCTGTCCGATGCGTGGGCCGGGACATCCTGGTTTGACCTGACGACCGCCTTTGGCGACGCGATGAGTACGCTCCTCATCGGCACAACCATGAGCGGGTTTATTTTTCTGTGTCTGGTGATCATCTACGCCGTCACGTACGCCCAGGTGATATGGGCGCAGATGGCGATCATGATCCTTGTGTTCGTCGGGCCGATGATGATCCCGTGGCTCGTCTTTGAGCCGATGGCGTTTCTGTTTTGGGGCTGGTTCCGGTCGATGATCACCTTCGCGCTCTACGGCGCGATCGCGGGCGCGGTGATGCGCGTGTTTATGAGCGTGTCCCTCGGGTTCTTGACCACGTTTCTCGATCAAGCCAACGTCGAGAATCCGTTGCAGATGGTGAGCTGGTTGCTCATTCTGTTGCCGTTGATGGTGGCCGGCGTGATGGCCTCACTGAAAGTCGGCGAGCTGGCCGGGATGCTCGTGAGCGGCGGCGGCGGCGGCGCAGGGATGACGGGCGCGCTCATGGCCGCCGCGACCGGCGGCAAGGCCCTGCTCGCCGGTAAAGCCGCAGGTGCGGCAGGAATGAAATGATGGCGCAGACCGAGCAGGACAGCGGGAAGACGTACGCCGATATTTGGGGCGAGGCCGTGCACAGCAACCGGCACTTGCGGGTGCTCTCGATGGGGCTCGCCGGGCTGGTGCTGTTACTGGTGGTCATCATCATCCGGCTGTCGTCGGTGGAGCTGCCGAAGCCGATTGTCGTCCGCGTGGACGAAGTGGGCCGCGCCGAGGCGCTCGCGTATGACACGGTTGAAGCCCAGGCCGACCCACTGGACCCGACGACCAAGTATTTCCTCAACCGATTCATTGACGACTACTACAGCCGGCGGGGGGCGACGGTCGAACAGGCGTGGCCGCGCGCGCTGCGCTTTCTCACCACGTCCCTTGCGAATGAAGCCTTCCGGCTGGAAGGCGAGAACGTCGCCATGCTCGCGGCCGGCGCCGCCCGCGACGAGTTGCAGGTGGAGCGGGTGACGCTTCGCATCCAAGCGAACCCGGAAGCGCCCCACGGCGCGGCGGCGGACTTCGACCTGGTGCGCCTGGTGGGGGGCGCAGAAGTGGGCCGCGACCGCTGGACGCTCTCACTCCAATTCACGTTTATTGAGACGGTCGAGCCCGAGCTGATGATTGTGAATCCGATGGGGATCATCATCACCTACCTGCGCGGCGATCGCGCGCTGGTGACAGGGTGACCGCGAACGCGGCCGAGGCCGCGCAGAGCGCCGCCACCGTCCCGACGGTGCAGGACCGCGCCGGCCAGCTTGCGGCCCTCGGATGGACCGGCCGCGAGGCCGCGTGGATCGCGCTCGTCGCCCTCCACAGCGGCGTCTTTACGCGGTCCCAATGGTGCTATTTCTTTCACGAGACGCACCCTGAGCCGGCCCGCCGGTTCGTCCGCGCGCTCATCGAGAAAAAGATGGGCGCTGAGGACGAGCGGGGCATGTTCCCAGGCGGCGCGCGGGCCGTCCTCCTCACGGGGAAAGCGATCTATCGGGCGCTTGGCATCGAGAACGTACGCCACCGGCGAGGCAAGGAAGCGACCACACACGTGCTCCTGCGGCGGCTGCTCTCGCTCGATTACCTCATCGAGCGGCCGACCCTCGGATGGCTCCCGACTGAGGAAGAAAAGGTGCAGCGGTTCGAGGCGCTGGGCATCGACCGGGGGACGTTGCCATACCGGAACTATGGGAAGAACGAGAAGGCGCAGCCGCGCTATTTTGCCCTGAAATTGCCGATCGCTGTAGACGAGCAGGCGGCGACCTTTGTGTACGTTGATTCAGGGCAGTCCACCGATAGCGAGCTGCGGGCGTGGGGCGTGGCTCACGCGCCGCTCTGGGCCGCGCTGCGGGCGCGGACGTTCGCCGTGCAGGTCGTCGCCGTCGGCACGGGCGTAGAGGCCGAGAACCGGGCCGAGACCGTGCTCACACGCTGGACGCGCGACGGCGACGGCGACGGCCAGGGCGCGCCGGACCTCACCACGCCGACCAAAGCCGACCCGGACATTCGTCAAGAACTGGTGCGGCTCGACACGGCGATCCGCGCGGGTGACATGCAGGTATTGAACGCGGCCGGCGGGTGGCACACGGCGGCTGACCGGCTGCTGGAGCTTCGAGAACTCCTCGAGGGCACGCCGACCAAGACGACCGCCAAGGGTGCCATCGATCGGTATTCCACGTGGAGCACTGTCCGGCTCATCAGCCCTGAGGCGGCGACGTGAGGCGCGCCGTGTTGCCCCGTCGTCTGGACCTGTCCGGGGGCAAGGCCGGGGGCGAGGCCGGGGGCGAGCGCACTGTGATAGCGACAGAGGGGGGGGTATCACACAAACAGACGGGGGGGGTATCACATCCCCCTCGTCCATATTTCCCCGTCGCTGTTCGGGTGTTTCGTCCTAGACCGTCGTTCTCGATCCGCGCCAGCGGAGAGGGAAAAGACGGGAGCGACCCCCCCATTTGTGCCGCTGGCGCGGATCGGCAACGGGGGGGGTATCACACCGGGTATCACACCCGGTATCACACCACCCCGCCGCCGATGGGGGGGTCGCTCCCGTCTCAATGTATCCCTGCGGGAAGGCTCCGACGCCCGCCCAGGCGCGCGACTGGACGCGCCGACGAGCGGCGCCATGCTTGACCGATTGTTGCGCGCGTTCCTTGTCGTCGGCGGCGTCAGCGCCGTGGGCGCGTGGACGTGGCCGGGGCCATTCCCCGAGGCCGATCCCGTCGCCGTTCTGGTGCGGTATTACACCCCAAACGTGTACACGGCCGTCGTCGGCTGGTACTACGTCGCGCCCGGCGTGACCGCCTTCCTGGCCGGCCAATTCCTCATCAGCGTCTCCCGGATTTGGTTCGCTCGGATGGGTGTCCGCGTCGGGCTCCGCGCCCACCTTCCGCGCTGGCCACTGTCGCCCGACGACGCCGGCCCGGCCATCGTCGTCGGCGAGGTGCATCACCCCACCCGACCGGAAGAAAGTCGCGCCCCGAAATGGCTCACCATCCCGGAGCGTGGGCTCTATACCGGCGTAGCGATTTTCGGGGCCGTCGGGTCCGGTAAGACCTCGGCCTGTATGCACCCCTTCGCCCGCCAGCTCTTGAGCTGGCACGCCACGAATCCCGAGCGGCGCGTGGCGGCGCTGGTCCTGGAAGTGAAGGGGGATTTTTGTCACGACATCCGCCACATCCTGGCCGACGTGGGGCGCGCCGACGACTACATCGAACTGGGTCTCGATGGTCGGCTGACATGGAACCCGTTGAGTGCCACCTGGCTTGATTCCTACTCGCTCGCCTACACCGTCGCGTCGTTGCTGAATCAGCTTTTCGGGAAGGGCAAAGAACCCTTCTGGCAACAGGCCTACACGAATCTGGTCCGCTGGATCATCGAGCTGTACCGCGTGCTGCCCGGCGGATGGGTGACGCTCCAAGACGTGTATCACTGCGCGATCGACAAAGCGCTGTTCGCCGAGAAAATCACACAGGCGCAGACCTACGCGCGGGACATGAGCGACGAGTGGATCAGCCTCACGGCGGACGACGCGGCCAATCACTTGGGCGAACTTATGTCGCGTGGATTCACGGTGGATATCACGGCCCCCGCGCGCCTCCGCGCGCCCCGGTCGACACCCGCGCTGGCGTACCTCACACAGCACGAGATCACGCACCGTATCGACCGCATCGAAAGCACCACGGCGATGGAGATCCGGCTCCGCGTCGAAGCCGTCCACCGCTGGTATGTCCACGACTGGAACACCCTCGACAACAAGATCCGGTCGAGCATCGTGGAAGGGGTATCCGTATTCCTCAGCATGTTCGACTTGCCGGCCGTCGCGCGGGTGTTTTGTCCGCCCGCACCCGAGGCTCGGCGGTTTCGCGGCACGGCCGAACCGCGGCCGGCCGACAAAGCCGGTAACCAATTACCCGCGCTCCCCGGCACCGCCTTAAGCGGCGATCTCCCGCCCCTTGACCAGCTCATCGAGGGCGGCAAGGTGCTGGCCTTGAACATGCCCGCCGGCACCAACCCGGCGCTGGCCAGGGCGATCGGCGTCATGCTCAAAAATGCGTGGCTCCAATCGTTGTTGCGCCGGCCGGTGACGATGAAACTCACGCCCGGCCGCTACGTCCGGCCGGCCGTCTTTCTCTGCGACGAATATCAAGCGTTCGCCAGCGTCGGCGAGGACGACCCGAGCGGTGACGAGAAAGCCTTTGCCCTCACCCGGCAGTGCCGCGTGATCCCCATCGTCGCCACGCAATCCATCAGCTCGCTGCGGTCCGTGCTCGGGAGCGGCGAGGCGTGGCGGACGCTCCTGCAAACGCTCCGCACCCGGATCTTTCTGAGCCTGAGCGACGAGGCCAGCGCCGAGATCGCCTCGAAGCTGTGCGGGCAGGTCGCCAAGATTAAAAGCTCGTACACGATCAACGAAAGCGGGAAATCGAGCGGGATCAATTTGCTGACCGCCCAGGCCGGCGGAGGCCGGGCCAGCGTCGGCGCCAGTAAGAGTTTCAAGGAACAGCGCGAGGCGCTCTTTCAGCCGCGCGACTTCGCGCTCCTCGGCAACTGTCAGGCGATCTGTCTCCCGTACGACGGCGTGCAGTCACTCCCGCCCCGGCGCGTGTACCTCAAGCCGTACTACCTCCCGGCGGACCTGCCCTACTGGCACGCGAAACGGACCGGCCAGCTATGACCGGCGACGGGCTGGACCTACTAAAACCGTTCTTGCCTGGGCTGGAGGCGGCGCTCGACGACCCGGACGTGAGCGAAATCATGATCAACGGGCCGGGCAATGTCTGGCTGGAAGGCCACGGCCGGCTCCGCCCGATGGCCGCGCCCGCGCTCGACGCGGCGGCGCTCGAACGCGCGGCGATTCATATCGCCCGCCCCCTGGGCCTCGACCCGGCCACCACGCCGGTCCTCGATGCGCGCCTGGGCGACGGGTCGCGCGTGGCAATCTGCGTGCCGCCGGCCAGCCCGCACGTGGCGATCACCGTGCGTCGGTTCGGCAACCGCGCGTTCTCGGCGGCGCAGCTGGTCGCACAAGGCGCGCTCCCCGAACACATCCGCCACGCGGCCGAGCGGACCCTCCACACCCGCCGCAATATCCTCGTGAGCGGCGGCACCGGGAGCGGCAAGACGACGCTCCTCAATGCCCTCATTGCACTCATCCCCGACGACGAGCGGATCGTCGCCATCGAGGACACGCTCGAGCTGCGGATCGACTCCCTGAACTGCGTCCGGTTCGAGGCGCGCGGGCTGCAGCACGGAGCCGTGACCATCCGCGACCTGGTGCGGCACGCCTTGCGGCACCGACCCGATCACATCGTCGTCGGCGAAGTGCGCGGCGGCGAGGCCGCCGACCTCTTGCAAGCCCTCAACACCGGCCACGGCGGCTCGCTCACCACCGTCCACGCTAACAACGCCGAGAGCGCCCTCTCACGGCTGGCGAGCTGCGCCATGCAGGGCGGCGGCGATCTCCCGTGGGACGTCACGTGCCGGGGCGTCGTCGACGGGATCGCCATGGTGATCCACATGACCCGCGCCGACGGCCGGCGCTTTGTCGAAGAAGCGGCGTACGTCAACGGCTACGACGCCGGAAGGAATCAATGGGACATCGAACAACTCGAACGAATGCCCGTCTGAGTCTGAGTCGCGCGCGCCTCCGCACCCTCGCCGTCCTCGCCACGCGGCTGACCGGCGGGCCTGAGGACCAGCGCGCGCGCGCCACACCACGCACCAGGAGACCCACCCCATGACCGATCTCAAGAGTGACGCCGCAGGAACACTCCATGCCACGGCGCGCAAGCGCCTGGACACCATGCGCGCCCACATCACGCGCGCGGACGCCGCGCGGTCCGACGCCGCGCACCAGGCGCGCGCCGCCAAGGTCGTCGACGCCGCCACGACCGCCGCCGCCGCCAACCGCATCGCGGCTGAGGCATGGACCGCCGTGGCGACCCACGCGGCGACACAGGCGATCGACTGCCGGCGCGGGGCAGAACTAGCCGACCGCACCCGGCACCGCTGGGCGCACTAAAGCGCTTTTCAGATAGCCCTTGTACTGACTGAGCGAGTCGTGGTACTTCTGCCTGCACTGCTGCAGGAGGACCGATGCGTGCCTATTCGATGGATCTGCGAGAACGGGCCTTGCTCGACAGCGATGCCGGGATGAAGGCGGCGGATGTCGCGACGAAGTACCGCGTGAGCGGGTCGTGGGTCCGCTTGTTGAAACAGCGCCGGCGCGAAACCGGCGAAATCGCGCCGCGCCCCCAGCGACACGGCCGGTGCCGGATGCTCGCGCCGCACCTTCACACGTTGGCGGCCCTGATCGCGGAGCAACCGGATCGCACGCTGGCGGAACTGAAGGACGCGCTCGGCACCCCGGCGAGTGTGCCAACCGTTTGGCGGGCCGTGCAGGCCTTGGGCCTGACCGTTAAAAAAAACGGTGCGGCCGTCCGAACACGATCGGCCTGACGTCGCGGCCGCGCGCGGCGCGTGGCACGCCGGGGCGCCCACCTGGGATCCCACCCGCCTCGTCTTTCTCGACGAAACCGGCATCACCACCAATCTCCTCCGGCGGTACGGCCGCGCCACGCGTGGCACCCGGGTCCACGATCACACGCCGGGCGCGCGATGGCAGACCAGTACGTTTCTCGCGGCGCTCCGGGTCACCGGCCTGACCGCGCCGGGCGGCTTCGATGGCGCGATCGACGGCACCAGCTTCCTGGCCTACATCGACCAGATCCTGGTGCCCACGCTGCGGCCGGGCGACATCGTCATCGCGGATAACCTCAGCGTGCACAAGACCGCCGGCGTCCGTCGCGCCATCGAGCGGGCTGACGCCACCCTGTGGTATCTGCCGCCGTATAGTCCCGACCTCAACCCCATCGAACTCTGCTTCGCGAAGTTGAAGGCGATCGTCCGCGCCACCCGCTGTCGCAGCATCGACACGCTGTGGCCGTTACTTGGGGAATGCTTGCAGCGCTTCAGTCCCGCCGAATGCCGCAACTACTTTCGGCATTGCGGCTACTCGAACGCCACACAGTCATGAAAAGCGCTCTAGGCGGCGGCGGGGCAATCTTGAGGGGCGATTCCCGTAAAAAGTCTGTTGGTCTGGTCTCGCTCGCGTGTCGGCCAATCCTTGCGGTGGGAAGCGACGCGGCGTGCGGCAAGCGGACGTACACGCGACCGGAGGCCTTCTGTCTGGCTCGAATGTCCCTGAAGATCGCCTCACCGTCGTAGTCGAAGCGCGCGGCGGTCGCCTGCCGGATGGCCCAAACTTCAGCGATGATTGGGTCCGAGGGGTATGGAGATATCACACCTCGGTGTCGGGCTAGTTGGCGGCGTCGGCGTCGCGCTTGAGGACCTCGATCACGAGGGTGCGCAGTTCCGTGATGTCGTCGTGGACTTCAGTGAAGCGGGCGTTCATGTCTATGCGCAAGCCGTCGATGCGGGCGTTGACGTCGTCGATGCGCTTGCCCGAGTACCAGGCGCTGCCGGCCATCGTGAAGACGACGGCCGCGGCCGCCACGAAGATGGTGATGCGGTCGGTCGCATTCATACCTGCAGTGTACCACCACTTCCACGGATGGGAAATCGATCAGAGTGTCCCGGTTGCGGCCGGGGGGAGTGACCTGATCTCCAACCTGCGACCTCTGCACTGGAGAGCCAACGTCGCTCGGTAGCAGATTCGCTGTGATCGGTGCCACCCCCTCGTCTACCGGGAATCTGTCACCGCCGTCGCGCCATCGCCTCTGTGCTCCCCACTCAGATAGGTCGCCCACTCGTCCATCAGCCGCCGCCGGCGCTCGAACAGGTCCGAGCGGGCGTACGCTGCCTCGGTCTGGTTGGCCACCACGTGCGCGAGCGCCGCCTCGACCACCTCGCGCGGATGATTCGTCTGTTCCGCGGCCCAGTCCCGGAACGATGACCGGAAGCCGTGCGGCACGGCGGCCACCTTCAGGTTCTGAAGCAGCCGCGGCAGCCGCGTGATGCTGATCGGCTTGCCGCCCTGGCTGGGGAACACGAGCGGCCCGCGGCCATCGCCGAGCGTCCGCGCCGCGCGGAGCATCTTCACCGCCCGTCCGCACAGCGGAACCCGGTGCTCGCGCTTGGACTTCATGCGCCCGGCGGGGATCGTCCACACGCCGGCCCGCAGGTCGATCTCGGCCCACCGCGCGCCGCGCACTTCGCCCGACCGCGCCGCCGTCAGCACCAGAAACTCGAACGCCAGCTTGACGGCCGGTGTCGCCCCCGACTCCCCTATCGTTCGGATCGCCTCCGCCACGTCGCCGTGCGGGAGCGCGCGCATGTGCTCGACGAGGTCCTGTTGAGGGCCGAGGACCGGTCCGAGCCGGTCGCACGGGTTGTCGCTGCGGTACTCCATCGCTACGGACCAGTCCATCACGGCGCTGATCCGCTGGCGGACGCGGCGCGCGGTCTCGGGTCGGACGTGCCAGATGCGCCGCAGGGTATCGAGAACCTCGGCGCTGCTGACGCTCGACACCGGCGTGGCGCCGATGTGCGGGAGGACGTGCCGCGTCAGGCTCGACAGCCAGTCATGAGCGTGCCGGGGGTGGCGCCAGCCGGGGTGCTTGTCCGTCCAGACCCGCTCAGCCGCGTCGGCGAAGGTGGGCACGGTGTCGGGACGCTTCCTGTCAGCGACCGGGTCGCCGCCACCGCGCGCCGCCTTGCGGTTGGAAAACGCTTTGTCGCGCGCCTCCTTGAGCGAGACGAGCGGAAAGCCGCCGAGCCCCACGTCGCGGCGGCGTCCGCGGATCACGATCCGCTGGATCCAACTTCGCGTGCCCGTGGGTTGAACGGTCAGGTAGAGGCCGTTGCCATCTCCACTACGGCCTCACATAATCCACCAACGTGTCGTATTGTGCTGTATGTAGCATAAACGTTGTAGTAATAACTATTTATGACACCTTACGAGCTTCCTGATCCGCTCACAACATCCTTTGCGGTCCATCAACATCCCCTATACAATGAGGGTATGAATAGCGCGACACAGACGCTGCACCTGCCGCGACGGACCAAGCCCCGAGGCCGCCATCCCGACAAGCGGCTGACGGCCGGCTTCGTGCGGACCGTCGCGCCCGGACGATACTGCGATGGCCAGGGGTTGTATCTCTACGTCCAGCCGTCCGGCACCAGGAGCTGGGTCCAGCGGCTCATGATCCACGGTCGCCGCCGTGACCTCGGGCTCGGCAGCGTGGCGCTGGTGCCGCTCGTCGAGGCCCGCGAGAAGGCGCGGGTCAACCGCAAGCTGGCCCGCGAGGGGGGCGACCCGCTCGCGGAGAAGCGCCGCGCGGAGGGGACGCCGACGTTTGCGGAGGCGGCCCGCCGCGTGCTGGACCAAAAACGGGCCGGCTGGCGGAACGGCCGGCACCCGCAGAGCTGGTGGACGAGCCTGGAGCGCTACGCCTTTCCCCGGATTGGCGCACGGCCGGTGTCCGACGTGACGAGCGCTGAGGTGCTGGAGGTGCTCACGCCGGTCTGGCACGTGAAGGCGCAGACCGCGCGGCGTGTGCGTGAGCGGATCCGGGCGGTGCTGGAGTGGGCCGTGGCGATGGAGTACCGCAGCGACAACCCGTGCGACCGCATCGGGCCAGTCCTCGGACCGCAGCAAGTAACGGTCGAGCACATGCGGGCGCTCGCGCACCAGGACGTGCCGGCAGCTCTCGCACGGGTGCGAGCATCCGGGGCGGCCGAGATCGTCAGGCTGGCGTTCGAGTTTCTCGTGCTGACGGCGGCGCGGTGGGGCGAGGTCCGCGGGGCCGCGTGGACCGAGATCGACGCCGCCGCCGCCGTGTGGACCATCCCGGCCGCGCGCATGAAGGCGAAGCGCCCGCACCGGGTCCCACTACCGGAGCGCACGGTGGAGATCCTCGAGGCGGCGCGGACGCGTGGCGACGGGCCGCTCGTGTTTCCCGGGCGGGACGGGGCGCCGCTGGCCGACAAACGGCTGCGCCGGCTCCTCCAGCAGCAGGGGATCGCAGCCGTGCCGCACGGCTTCCGGTCCACCTTCCGAGACTGGGCGGCCGAGGAGACCGACCATCCGCGCGAGGTCATCGAGGCGGCGCTGGCGCACGTCGTGCAGAACACGGTCGAAGCGGCCTATGCCCGCTCGGACCTGTTCGAGCGCCGGCGGCGGCTCATGGGCGACTGGGCGGCCTATTTGAACGGGACGCCTCGTCCGGCTGTGTACAATGGTTCCGTTCCCGGCATCAGACGAGAGGAGGATCGACGGTCATGACGCTCCCGACACACCCACGCGAACCGAGACCCCCAGGCCGGCGGCTTGAACATGCACTCACGCCAGCCTTCGTGCGCAACGTGGCCACGGCCGGCCGTTACGGAGATGGTCGCCGCCGATCGCGTGCAACTGCTTCAGAATACATGGCTTATTGACCAGCCCCAGCGTTCGCTTCCCTCGTTGTACCCCTCTCTCTGAACGGGACCCTGCCGGACCAAGAAAGCCGTCCGTGGACGGCCCCGGCCTGAGCGCCAGCGTGACCACCCCGGAACCCGTCGTGACGCCGACGCCGATCCACTCGCGTCCCACCGCTGCCGTCGCGGCTCCCATGGCGGCGACGCGCCGCGGGATCGTGTGGCCTCCGGTGATCACGTCGTAGGGCACAACCACGCCGGCAGCGCTGGCCAGCACGTCCCCGGCGTGGCGCGTCTCGACCAGACGGTCGCCGCCAGCTCAGGCGCGCGAATGAGGGAAGAACCCGCTGGCCTCGGCCTGCGTGACGCGGGAGGCGCCGTCGAGCCCGAGTTCGTCGCGGCGGCCGCGGATGGCGCTGCGCTCGATCGATCCGCCCCCGCCACGCCTCCCGTTACCCACAATCTTACCCACACGTGGTGTCCGATGCCCCTGGACTCTCCCGGACGGCTTCACGCGTTCCTGGATCCGGGCGTGGCGCTGGAGCGGCCACTGAGCCGCCGATCTCCGTGAGGCGACCAGAACCGGAAAGAGGACGAGCTGACCAGCAAGGCGGGACCGCCGGGGACACCCGCAGCACCAGCCGGACCCCATCTGCGGAATCAACGCGGTGAGGGGGTCGTGGCTCCGAACAAAAAAAAGGCGAGCGGACACCGGAGGCGCCGCTCGCCGAAAAATCGCCGGTCACGAGCTAGGAGCACCGTTCCACGACCAGAACACTCGGGGACGCCCAAAAAAGCAAAGTGGGGATCCGACGCAAACGCGCCGGGTCCCCCCCCTGCCCGATTACCCCCCCGGGCTCTCAGGAACGATGGGCTCGACTAGCCCTGACGCCGCCGCCGAAACAACTGCCGCGCGCCGCCACCCATCAGGCCAAGACCGAGCAGCCACTGCGCAATCAACGGCAGCGCTGGCACCGGCTCCGGCGCCGGCCCGTCGGTCACGGTCACCATGACCTGCATGAGGCCGCTGACGCCGCTGCCCGTGGCCACCACGGTCACCGACTCGTTGGCCGTCAACGTGGCGGAGCCGATCATGTCGCCCATCGCGATCATGATCGACTCGGCATCCAGTGTGCCGTCACCCACCACGGTCAGATCAATCTTGACCGTGCCGTCGCCAACCGTGACATATCGGTTGGCCGTCGCGGTGATCATCGACGTGCCGCCCGCCGCGATCTCCATGGGCTCGGCGCTCAGCGTGACCACCAGTTCCGTGTCAACCACCATCACAGGGAACGTGAGCTCGGCGACGTTCGACACGGTCTGCGACGGCATGAGCGAGGACGATGCCATTCTCGCCGTCCCGGTGACGGTGATCTTGGCCTCGCCGGCCATCAGCGCGTTGATCGTGACCGTATCGCCCGACGCGGACGCACTGGCCGAGTCACCCTCCACGGAGACGCCGTAGCTGGCCGTGTAGCCGTCCATCACATCGAACAGGTCACTCGTCATGAGCGTGACCGTGTCACCCGGGTTCACGCCGTCGTCGCCGCCCCCCGCCGTAATCGCGGCCATGAGCGCCGCGTAGTCGGCCGCACTCGCCTTCGGCGTAATCTTCTTCGTCGTCTCGTCCTCAATGTTCAGCGACAGCACACCCGCGCTCGTGCGGGTCCCTGGGCCGTTGGCGCTCTCACCGGACACCACGGCGTCGAACATGAGCGATTCCATGCCGACATCCTCGTCCGACCGCACCTCGATTTTTATGACAGCGCTCATCCCTTTGGCCATCTTGATGTCGGCCGACCCGACCAACGTGTAGTCCGCCGAATCGGCCGTGCCGGTCGGCATGAACGCCACCGTGAGGTTCTCTGCGGCGTTCATGGCTTTGCCCTTGTCGTCGACCACCATCACCGCCACCATGGCGGTTTCGCCTTCCTTCACCGACATGGGTTGCGGGTCGAGGGCCTTGCCGTCCTTATCGACCACCATCATCGCGACCGCAGGCAGCGCGTTCTTGTCTTCGATATCGATGGACAATGCGTCAACCAACGTGGCATTCCCCGCCGAGCCCGAATACACGGAGACCGTGATCGTGTCTTCGACACGGTTCTTGTCGTTCCCGCCCATGGTGATGGTGATGTCCTCCGAACGATTGCCCTCGTTAAGCGTGGGGACGGTGGCAGTCACCGGAGCGGTGATGCTGGCAAGAGTCGGCGGACTGTCAATTTGCACCGACAGATCCGCGGAGCCGTTGACGTGTGCAGGGTTCGCGGTGACGGTCACCGTGATCGGATCGCCCCCCTCCTCGGGCTCCGCGTCGTCATCCAAGGTCAGGTCGTAGGACTGGGTCTCGTCGTCATCGATGGTGAGCGTCGTTGGGCTACCTGACGCTTCTTCGATGGTGTCGCCGTCCGCATCATTAAGGCCACCGGGCACCAGAACGAAACTCCAATCGAAGACCTCATCCTCCGCGTCCAAGTCATGGAGCGTCTGCACCCGGATAGTGCGCGTTGCAGAGTACGAGACGGGGCTTAAGGTGGCGTTCGACGGAATTGCGAAAGTTGCGACGAGGCCTAGTTGCGCCGTGTTGATATCTTCTAGCTCACCCGCGGTGGCGGTGGCCGTGGCAGTTCCGGCGGCAATTTCCGCTGTCACGGTCGCCGTGGCCACCGCGGTGGGATTGTCCGCGGCCTGGGCGGCGTCGATCATCCCCTTGAGGGTCACGGTCACCGTGACGCTGTCGCCCTCGGCCACCGCTTTATCCGCCCTGATGGTGGCCTGCGCATACGCCGTCCCAGAAGACGCCGCAAGCAGCACAGCCGCGGCAAGAGCCGTGAGCCAGTAGCCCTTTCGCATAAAAGTTGATCTCGCTCCGTTCATGAGTGTCGCTCCTTTAAGACTAGGGGGTAACGGTTACTGCTTCCGTGGGGGTAACGGTTGCTTCTTCTGTCCAGTGGGTAAGAAATAGTGATCATCCTTCGGCGTATTCAGTTGGTGTTGACAGCACGCAGAGATGTACAAGAATAGCCCCTACTTCTCATATCTAAAATTCACCGTCGGACTATAAATGTTTTGTCTGGAAAACGCAACGAGAGCCGTATTTTAAAAATGCGCCCGGCCGGAGACTAAGCCAACCAGGCGCAAGCCAAAGGGAAACGAGAGGTGGACCCCATCCTTCGGACAGGTGTTCGTCACAGCTAAGCTCGATCGTCCACGCCATCGCGTGCCATTACGTCTTCGAGCGGGACGGCGTGAGATTTTCCGAGTCGGAGGTCGACCAGCCGTTGTTCGGCCAGGTACACGTCCTCAAGATCGTCTAAGTGTTCCCGGATGGCCGCAAGGATGTAGAAGGTCCTGCTCCGCCCGGTGCGGGCGGCCAACTGGCGCAGGCGTTGGGAGACGTCATCGGGTAAGCGGAGGGAAACAGCGGTCATGTCGGTTCTCCTGTGTGCTTGTTGTAATACAAGTATCACATTTCTTGTGCGCCACAGCGCGATCCCGTGTTGGATTCTGTGTGTTGCAGACGTCGAGCGCGTGGGCCAGTGCCGTGCGCCGAACGCGCCCTACCTGGCGCTTCGTCGTTCAGCGTTATAGACCTAGTTCCGCATGTGACCCGAGGCGCACCAGGCGCAGGGTGTCGGCACCGGACTTCTGGTAGATCAGTACCAGGTCCGGCTTCACGTGGCAGTCACGGTGATCTCCCCACTCGCCGCTTAGTGCGTGGTCGTAGTACCGAGGTTCAAGCGGCTTGTTGTTGACCAGGGCCTCCACGGTGCGCGCCAGGCTGGCATCGAGGTCTGTCCGATGCCGGCCCCGTGACTCGCGCTTGTAGTCGCGCTTGAACTGGTTGGTACGCTCAATCCTCCACATATAGATCGTCGAGCAGGTCCTCGACGCTGGCGAACTGCGGGAGGTTGCCCTGGCGGGCTTCCTTCATCGCCTCAATGGTGACGGCGTTGGGGACCAGCGGCGCGAAGGGCAGGGCCTTCTCCCGCGCCACCCTGGTCAACAGCAGCCGCACCGCGTCGGAGACCGTCAGGCCCATGGCGGCCAGCACGGCCGTCGCTTCTTCCTTGACGGCCCCGTCAATGCGGGCCTGGACGAGTTGATTTGCCGGCATGCGTATCCTCCCATTTGAATGACATTGTCATTCAACTGGGCGCAGGCTGTCCAGTCAGCTGAAGGAACTGTTCGAGCTGGCGTAGGAGCGGGCGCTGCTCAGCCGGCACCGGTGGCCGGTAGGTGTCGAAACTCAATAAATATTTAAAACATTAATAATGTTATAATGTCTTTAATGATTTACTCTTTTCTGAACCAGAAGGGCGGCGTGGGAAAAACCACCCTGTCCATCCACTTGGCCGACGGGTTAGCGCGGCGGCGATCTCGCGTGCTGCTCATCGACAAATATTTAAAACATTAATAATGTTATAGTGTCTTTAATGATTTACTCTTTTCTGAACCAGAAGGGCGGCGTGGGAAAAACCACCCTGTCCATCCATCTGGCCGACGGGTTAGCGCGGCGGCGATCTCGCGTGCTGCTCATCGACAAATATTTAAAACATTAATAATGTTATAGTGTCTTTAATGATTTACTCTTTTCTGAACCAGAAGGGCGGCGTGGGAAAAACCACCCTGTCCATCCATCTGGCCGACGGGTTAGCGCGGCGGCGATCTCGCGTGCTGCTCATCGACGCGGACCCGCAGCAAACCGCCATGAAGTGGTCCACCTTCCAGGCTGGGAAACACGGTTTCAGCGTGGTCTCCATGGCCACGCCGACCCTGCACAAGGAACTACCGCCGATCGCGGCCGACTACACCGATATCGTCATCGACGGTCCGCCACGCATCCACAACCTAGCGAAGTCCATCATCTTGGCCGCCGATCTGGTCCTCATCCCCGTGCAACCCTCGCCGGCGGACGTCTGGGCGACCGCCGAGACCGTGGACCTTGTCACCGAGGCACAGAGCTTTAAAGAAAACATTAAATCAGTAATTATTATTAATCGTAAAATAGGAAATACTGTTATTGGGCGAGATGTTCGCGACGCGCTGGCGACGCTCAACACGCCCATCCTGCAAGTCGACATTTCGCAGCGCGTCGCGTTTGCCGAGGCGTTCGCCGCGGGCAAGACTGTCGCCGACCTCGACCCGCGCGGCCCGGCCGCGCAGGAGGTCGAACGCTTCATTACCGAACTTGTGAGGGACTGGGACCATGAGCAAAAAGATCGACATGAGCGCGCGGCCGCAGGTCGTGTCACGACAAGCTGACCATTGGGTTGGCCAACAGGCGTCACCGGAACGCGGCCCGACCATGCGCTTGACCGTGGATGTTCCCTCGGATAATCACGCTCGCTTTAAGGCCTTTTGTGCCCTACGTAAAACCAAAATGGCCACGGAGATCAACGCTTTCATCCAGCGTCGGCTCGACGATGCGGAAGAACCTGGCGTCAGCTCGGATGAAGGACAAAAGCATGGAGCAGAAACGCGGCGGGCTCGTGCCGATCGGTAAGATGGCCGTACGGTTGCCGGGCATCGAGGGGCGCGGGCGCGCCATGTCCGCGCGGGCGCGGCACCACTTCACCACGCTGCGCCAGGTGACGCAGCTCATCGAGGCCAGCGAAGCGGAGCCCGATCTCGGGTTCATGGCGCGGCTGATGGCCTTGTGCTCGCTGCCACGGACAAACCCACGGGACCGCGAGAAGTACATCCGGCGAAACGGCCCGTACAAGTTGATCTTGCACGCGGGGGGCGACCCAGCACGGCTCCCATTTGGGAACCTGCCGCGTCTACTCCTGGCGTGGGTCTGTTCCGAGGCGGTGCGGACGCAGCGCCGCGATCTTGTTCTTGGCCGGAGCCTCTACGAGTTCATGCGAAAGCTCGGCCTCGAAGATCGCAGCGGGAGCCCGCGCGGGGATCGGGCGCGGCTCAAGAATCAAATGCGCAGACTCTTTACCTGCAGCGTCCAGCTCGTCTACGCCGAAGGCGATCATGAGCTCATTGTGAGTTCGTTCGTCGCGGAACGCGCCGAGTTCTGGTGGTCGGTGGCGCGCCCGGACGCGCCCTCGTTGTGGGATAGCAAGATTGAACTTGGTGAAAATTTCTTCGAGGAAATTATTCGCCACCCCGTGCCGCTCGACATGAACATCCTGCGATCGCTCAAGCGGTCGCCGCTCGGGTTGGATTTGTACTTCTGGCTCACGTATCGGACCTTCACGCTCAAGGCTCCGTTGACGCTCTCCTGGCGGCAACTCTACAAACAGTTCGGCGCACACCCGGCGGACGGGCCGGCGGACATCAGCGGGTTCCGCCGGCAATGTCTGCGCGAGCTAAAGAAAATCAAACGGGCATGGCCGGACCTGAACTATGGGACGGTCACGGCCGCGCTGGTCATCGAGCCCTCGCCGCCGCGCATCCCGCCGGCACAACTCCGCCTCATCAGCGAGTAGGCGCGCAGCGCCTTGACTCGGCTGTGAGTGAAGGCTATCCGGGGTTGTTTCCGAAACGTGCCGCGGCGCGCCGTCTGTCGCCCGCTGTGGGGCGTTCGGGGCCGGTGGGCGGGTTTTCGGCCGGCTGGGGCTGGCGCGTGGCTCCTGGGGCCGCTCAGCGCCCCGGACGCATCGCCTGGGAGTTTTCCACAAAAAGGCTGTGAATCCTGGAGTTTTCCATCGGTGAAACGCGACGGTTTAGACCGCCCCGACTATCGGTGAAACGCGACGGTTTTTCGCCCCGACTATCGGTGAAACGCGACGGACCGTACAAGACGGACCGTACAAGTAGTTACGAGTGCGTGTACCTGTCCGAGTTCACCACTGGCTCTGAGGCCCGAACCGGCATCGGCGGGTGGATGGACTTCTACAACCGGTGCCGGCCCCCCTCGTCGCTCAACGGTCGGACGCCCGAAGAGGCGTACACTAGCGGCGAAGCTGACCGGAGCCTGGGGCTCCGCCCCACCTCCGGCCAGCCAAACGCAGCGTGAATCATGAACCCGGATTCCACCGTAGCTGTGACGAACACCTGTCCGAAGGATGGGGTCCACCTCTCTGTTGACGTTCTTCAACAGCCCTTCGTATTCGGTGGTCAAGGTCGTGACATGTGCGCCCATTTGTTGTTGTTGCATGTCGAGCACGGCCACATGCCCGCGTGGGCGCAGGACGACCCGCACGCCTACTGGCAGGCGGCGGACGCGCATGAGCGCGCCAACGGGCGGCTCTACAGCGAGGTCCAGTTCGCCCTGCCGCGCGAACTGGACGCGGCCGGGCGGCGCGAGCTACCGTCTACCGAGATGGAACCACAAGAAGAACTGCAGCAACTCCTAGCCAGGCAAGCAGCCCTCACGCAGGAACTCGCAGCGAAGAAAAAAGCACTCCAGGAGGCCCAACGCCGACAGCGCACCACCCTCACCCGCCAGACCGCCGCGCCCAGGCCCGCCTCTCCGCCGCCGCCCGCAAGCGCCGCACACGCCGCTTGATCCTGCTCGGCTCGACCGGGCCCTATTCGACCTGGCTCCAAAGGGGGCAACCCCACAAGGGGAAGGATCATGAGTCTGAATATGTTCGTCTATCGCGTGACTGAAAAGCAGGATGAGGCAAGCCCCGGGGAGACGGGAGACCCATTCGAGGCATTCAACGTGAGCGCGGCCAAGCGCATCGCGACCAGGCGACAGAAGGTGAAGGGAACTGTGCTCGTTCTTGAAAAACTGAATGGGAGGCGACCGCGCCTGGTCGCAACGAAAGACGCGCATGGGATATGGACCGACACCGCCGAAACCATCGCCGAGGTTAGCTAATGGGCCAGCATGAGCCAAAAATGGCTTACTGGAGCGCAACTAGGCACTGCTCGATCTGGCGCTGAGAAACGGCGAATCTCGTGTGGGAGTGAGCGCCGGCTGAATCGCAGCGGGTAGTAGATTTAGAGAGACGGCAGAGATAAGACCATGGCGGAATTCCTGTTGGGTAGCGTATTCGTCGTCGTTAGTTGTTGCGATCGTGGGGTAATGGTGGCGCCGGCATCCGCGACGAGCGTGGTACCCGGCAAGACCTGGTCACGTTAATCGTGTCCCGGATGAATAGGGTGATCTCGGAATCGGGCCAGAGCCTTGCAAGATGGAAGAACCCATGAAGCTGAAAGTCGTCATCCATGAAGCCGAGGAGGGCGGGTAATGGGCGGACGTGCCGTCCATCCCATGGTGTGCGACCCAGGGAGACTCGTTCGAGGAACTACTGAGCAACCTTTACGAGGCCGTCGAGGGGTGCTTGTCCGTTGAGGTCCGGGATATTCACGTCTCCGAGACGGACAAGATTATCGAAATCGCCGTGTGAAGGCCGTCAGCGGAAAGTAGTTCTGCCCGGCTGCTCGAATCGCGAGGGTGGAGGTTGAAGCGGGTCAGAGGCAGCCACCACATCTACGTGAAGGCCGGATTCCCAGCCCGTATCTCGGTTTCGTTGCGTGGCGGCGTTCTGAAATGCGGCTTACAGAAGCACCTGATGAAGATCGCGCAGATTCAGGATTCTGAACTGTAGGAGCCCCTCTCCCACAAAGGCCTAGGCTTCTGTCCTAATGCCCTCTCAGGGGCTTCCTGGGCGGTTCTCGGGGTTACTCCTCTTTTGGTTAAAAATTGCACGTTGATATGGAGACACTGAGGACCACACACGAATAAAAAACGATAAACAGATCGAAGTCAGAGAATGTGAACCGTCCGTGGCGCACAAGAAGTGTCGGCGCGGAAATGTACACGGCGATGAAATCCGCGTAATTGACTGTCCTTCCTGATGTGTCACCCGGCTTGACCATCGCGGAGATTCAAGGCCGGCTGGTCGACCATTTACCTCAAAACCTGTTCCCGGACGGCGATAAGGCCGGCTGGTGGGCCAAGACGGTTCAACGCGACCTTGAAGCCAATGGCCTAGTCGTGCGCGAAAAGGTGACGCCTCTTCGATTACATAAGGCGTGACGATGACGCAGGTCGCGCCGCTATTCCACGAGGTGCAGGTGCGATGGTGCGCTGCGCGGCGGCGAGGGAGAGAGTAGTAACGCACCGGAGCGCCAGCGGAGAACGACGGAGCCGTTGACGCGCCTGGCAGGCGGCCTCGCGCGTCGCCTGCGCCACGTTCTCGCCCAGGCGCATACCTGAAGCCTTCCTTGGGCCGGTCGTCGCTGAGCGCCTCGCTTAGCGGGTGTGCGTGGCGCCTCAGTAACAGCTTTCGGCTGTTTCATCGCGGGAAATCCGACGGGATAGGCCTGTATCCCTGTTTTTCCCCTCAATTTTAGTCTTGGTCAGCCGTTTTTTTGTTTTCACTCGGAGAATTAACAGGCCACCGGCCTGTACGTACTTGTCGGTACGTACTACTTGATCATTACTACTTGTACGTAGGTGACGTGTTTATGCGAAAGAAACGGCCTTCCAGGTGACGTGTTTATGCGAAAAGCGGCCGCGTCGTGGTGACGTGTTTATGCGTGCAAAACTCCCCGGAATCACAGTGTTTTGTGGAAAACCACGGCGAACGGTCGCGCCACGTGGCCCGTATATCGGTGCCAGCGCTGAGCGGTCCTAGGAGCCGCCTTTATGCGCCGCCAGTAGAGGGATGACTAGCCACCGGTCGTGGCCTATGGCAGCCCGGTCCACAAGGCGCCTCGCTCGTCTCGGTGCGACGCAGATCCACGTCGAGGCTGCTGTAGAAGCGCCGCTACAGATACAGGTCGAGGCCGAGCGGCGACCGGCTGAGGCTCTTAAGGATGTGCAGGTCGAGCGGGACCGGGTTACGGATGATCTCGTTGAAAAAATCCGTACCGAGTTCGATTCTGCTCTCCCACAACGAACGCGCGTCCGGCTGGCGCTCGCTCCACCAGCATTCCGTGGTGCGAGCAATCGGCGTATTCATCGTGGCTTCCACCCGCGCATCCTCGTAGGTCAGTGACACCATGCACCCAAACAACCGGCGCATCTGATTCCATAGTCGCGTCCGCCCGCCCGTGGTGCCGCCGCTCGTGCTGTAGATGTCGAGCCGCCGCATGAACTCCGAGAGCGAATTGCCGAGGACCAGCACGGGCGATTGTGTGCGGACGGCTTCCGTGCAGACCCACGTCAGGAGCAAGCGCGGCAGGGTGCCATAGGGGAGCTTCGTTTTACCGCTTGAGAACAGGACGAGCGTGTACGGCCCGTTGCGTCGGACGTACTGCAGGCGGTCGCCTGGGTTGGTGCGCGGCAAGGAACACAACGCGAGCAACCGCGCCATGAAACCAAACTCCGGGTCCGCGTCGCGCGCGCAGACGAGCTGCGTCACCTGGTCAAGCTTGGTGAAGTGGTGCCGCGCTTGCGGCGTGGCGGCACGGTGAGTCAGGGCGCGACCACCGGGCAGCGATAGCCCGTCGGCCACGTCGCCGATGGGAGCAAAGCCGTCGTGTTCGCGTTTGCGCGCCACTTTTCTACTAGCAAGATACTTATATATCTTACTATTTAACTATCATAATAGTATTAGAACCAACTGACTCGCCTCGGCGCCCACTTCCCGCGCTCGCCACCGCCCGGCGTATTTACTTGTTCGCCGGGTCATGCGGCCGATTTCTTCTGGCGCAAACGTTCTTGTGCGAGTTCGTACTGCGCCTGCCGCCGCACCCAGAAGGCGGCGTTGCTCCACCCGGTGCGTTCCAACGCCAGCGCCATCGCTGGCGGAGATGCCGGTGCGGCCGTTCAGCAGCCGTGAAAACGTTTGTCGCGTACAGCCCAGCTTCGCAGCCGCCTCGGTCACGGTCCACTTCTTAGCGTCCATCACGTCCCGGAGGCTTTCGCCTGGGTGCACAGGATCGTACATCGTGGTCATGGTCACCCTCCCCTAGTGGTAATCGATCTTGTCGTTGAAGCGCCTTGCGGCCGTCGAGGCCCGCTCGAGCCAGCGCGCGACGGTGTTGCGGGAATGGCCCGTGACCCGGGCTGTCGCTGAAATGCTCACGCCTTCGACGCGTAAGCTTGCGACGTTCTCGAACTCCCGTCGGGTGCAGTGAAGCCCGCTGTACGCAGTCCCCGTGTTCGTGCTGCGCGTGCCCCTGCAGACGGTGCAGCGGTACCGCTGCCGTCGACCGGCCTTCGTCGCGAACGAGCCGTAGCCCACGAGGTTGAGGCCCGGTTTTCCACGGGTGTCGCACCCGGGCGTGCCGCACGCCACCCCGTCGATCTCGTTCATTGCTCAAGTGTACGGGAGCGCGAGACCTGTCGTTTCCGTCACGACCTCGGAGCTGAAGGTGACCGATCAACAGCGACCGGCGCAAGCACCCGTGGACAAGAAGAAGACGGTCAAGTGGTGGCGCCGACGGGGCGCTTGGCGGCCTCATCAGTGCTCGCGCCAGCCACCAACTCTGACCAGTGGCCCCCGGTGGCAAAGCACACCGCCGCCAAACGATCCCGGAGCGCCCTGGCGTTGGCGGCGTTCGGGGTGCTGTAGTTACAGACGTGGAGATCCAGCGTCGCACTCTGCAGCTCCGGCCAGACGTGCAGGACCAGATGGGACTCGGCCAGCACCCACACCAGGGTGAGACCACCCTCGTCGAACGGCACCGCCTGCGTCGCCATCACCTGCAGATGGCACGCTCGCACGTGGCCGGTCACTTCGGCCAGCAACTGCGCTGGATCCCGCTGGCTCCGTTGCAACGCCTCCGACCACACGCCTGTGCCGATGAAGTGATGCGAGATCATCACGCCACGTGTCTCACAGAGACAGCCCTCGTGCCAGCACAATTCCACCGATTTCTCATACGTCTTCTATCGAGCACTTAGCCACGCACCTGTAAGCACAAAAACTCAGCGCTAAACTTATAGAGGGTTGCCCTTCAAAACACAAATCATTTCGTCGCTGGCCACGGGCGGATCACAGCGGCGGCAGACACGGCGCGCGCGCGACTGAAGAATCAAATGCGGCAGCTCTTTGCGTGCACGGTCTCGCTTATGTTATGAGGACGCCTCGGTGGGGATGTCCCCCTGACTGTTGAAACATGAAGAAGTCTCGCACAGTCCGTCCCGCCGGTGGTGTTAAATCTCCGCCCCCGCGTCGCCTGCCCCTCGTCGAGCTGCTGATCGATACCGAGGCGGAGCTGTTCGAGCTCGCGGTGCGGTCAGGGTCACGTGGTGCCCAGGGACCTGTGTGGCGTACCGATGCGTTGTGCACCGCTCGTCGCCCGACGCGCCTGGGGGTAGTTCCGGCCGTGGCGGCGGAGGATGCGGTGGACCCCGGCTTTCGAAATCGTGATGCCGTGATAGCGCTCGAGATACCAGACGATGCGGATGGGGCCGAGGGGTGATACGTGCGGCGGAGATGGAGGACCTTCTCGACGATGTCGGGGGGTGTGCGGAGTCGTGGGTTGTACGGGCCACGGCTTCTGGTTGACCAGGCCCTCATCACCATGGGTCTCATACGTCTTCTGCCAGACGTAGAACCCTGGCCTCGCGACGCCGAAGTAGCGGCAGGTCTTTCGCACGTTGCCGATCCGCGCCGCGTGCTCCAAAACCCGTGTCTTACGCCGAATGTCCCGCTGAGCTTTGTTCATGACCGACCTCCAGAATTCCTGGACACCTACGGTTACACAATGTGTCCAGCGAGGTCTGAATTTTCCGACAGCCGGTATAGAGGCCACGCTCCGGGATCTTCTCAATATCCTCGACGGTTACCTCGTCGGACGTCCGGTCGTGGAGCTTGGTCGTGCGCGGGCTCTCCTGCGCCGCGGTCGCCTGTGCGCGCTCGAGCGTGCCGCCGTTGAGCAGATACGCCGTGATACCCGTGGCCCGGAAGGTGTGGCCATTGGCCGCCTGTCAGGGCGCGGGCCGCTCGGGGGGCAGTTCGACCGCCACGCGATACAGGCGAACGCCGAGATCACGCGGGTCTGACGACAGGCCGAGGGACCGCGGGTTGTACACCGTCGACTGAATCGTGAGGTCGATCGGGCCCGGGTCTCCGGTCTCCGGCCGGTCCAACCGGATCGTCTGTGGGGTTTCTCCGAGCACCCGCTCTCCGACCAGCCGCTCCCCGATCCACACCGAGATCTCGGCCGGGGGGATGCCGGGCGGGCGGGTGCCCGCGACGACGAGCGTGACGGCCTCCCCCCCCGGCAGCGTGAGGGACGCCTGCGGCCCGGTCCACCGGAACGTGCTGCGGGCCGGATCCCCGTCGCGCTCGGGCCCATGGAAGCCCTGCAGGTCGTACAGGAGGTCGTCGGCAGGCGTCCCGACATCGATGGCCGTCCGGGCGGGGCCGCTCGTCCGGGTGACCTGGAATAGCTGCAGCCGGATCGGCGTGGACACGACGGCCTGCGGGGCCCGTGTGCGGGTGCGTTCCAGGGTGTAGAGGTCGATGTGCGCCCGTTCGACCGCCGCGAGCGTGAAATCCGGTGCGAAGAACGAGAATTCCTGCTGCCCGACGACCACGAAGACGGCGCGGCCGCGCGCCAGCCAGCCGCGGATGACGCGCCGCAGCACCTGGTCGTCGGGATTTCGCTCCTGGACGAGGATGGCGTCCACATCATGGAGGTAGGCTAGTGATGTCTGGATGTGCGTGCCTGCCAGATCGGGACTCACCAACACGACCGCCTGGTCCGGAAACAGCCGCGCCACCTGCGCGGTCTGCGCGAGGGCCTCGTCCCACAGCGGCTGACCGACCACGGCGAGACTCGGGCGCGCGACGAGTCCCACGAGGAGCGCCCCGGTGGCCAGGGTCAACCCCAACCGATACCTGGCGGCGGCCACGCGCGCCAGTAGGGTGACGACGGTCAGGGCGCCGAAGAGCATCGTGAGCGGGAGGACGACCGGGACGTACCGCCGCATCGATTCCATCTGCAGGCCCGTCTCCAACGGGTCGTACAGATACTGCAAGCCGACGACACCGAGGAGCAGGCCGACAAAGGCCAGCCCCGGTGCGGCGTCGGTGCGTCGGACGCGGACCAGCCCCGTGAGGCCCAGCGCCGCGAGGCCGAGCATCGGCCAGGAGACGTACCAACTCAGCCAGACGATCGTCTCGTCGAGTCGGCCCGCCGTCGTCGTCACGTAGTTGACGCCGTAGGCAACGAGCGCGGCCACTGCGGCCCATCCCCAGCACCACCGCGGCCACCGCCTCGCCGGCTGGCGGAGTGCCGCTACGCCCGCCGCGGCCAGCAACACCGCCGTCAGGGCCGCGCCCGCCTGCACCAGGGCGGAGTCCCGCAGCAGCGTGAGCACTGAGGACGTCTGGATCAGGTATGCGACATACGGCCGGTAGTGGGTGGCGAAGCTGAGGTAATGCACGAAGTTGTGGGCCACCACGAGGCCGAACGCTGCGAGCAGGGCCAGGAGGAGAAGAGGATCGCCGAACCGCGCGCGCGTCAGCAGCCGCGCCGCAACGACGGCCAGCAGGAACACGGGCAAGAGCACAAGGAGATCGATCTTCGCAAAACAGGCGAGGCCCAAGAACCACCCCGCGGCGAGTGCCCACCGCGTGGCGCCGCGGGCGCATGCCATCAGCCAGGCAAGCACCCCGGCCATCACGAAACACTGCGCGACCGTCTCTGGCACCGAGAGCTTCGCGAACCAGATCTGCGGCAACGAGACGGCCGTGAGCGTGGCCGCGAGCCAGGCGGCATGCACGCCGCCCAGCCGCCGCGCGACGCACCACAGGCCAACCAGGCTCAGGGTCGCGAAGAGTGGTGCGACGACAAGCGCGGCGCGCGGCGAGCCGACGGCATGTCCCAGGGCGGTGAGGACCGGAAACAACGGGGAAAACCCGGCGGTGACCGTGGGGTCGGCGATGTCGGCGATCAGGAAGCCGCCAGGGAATCGTGCAAATTGGCCCGTCGTGTCCAAGGGCACCCGATTCAGGAACAGCTCCGCGCGGCTGGCAATCGACAGCGGGCGCAGCAGGGCATCCTCGAACTCGACCGCGCCATGGTGGGTAATCTGACGGCCGAAGTTCAGATAGACGGTGGCGTCGCCTCCGGCCACCGCGGTCTCGTACGGCGGGAGGAATAGCGCGGCGCACAGCAGGATCCCCGCCGTCGCCGCCAGCGCAGGCTTCAGCCGGCCGCCGGCGATAGGTTCAGCCGGACCCTCGCGGAAGGCGTAGACCAGCAGGTTCAGCCCGAACGCCCCGAGCGTGAGCAGGAGCCCCAACAACAGGGCCATCCGAAACTGGCCAAGCTCGGCGAGCACGAGCGACAGCCACGCTACCACGCTCACGCCGAGCATCACGCGAAGAAACCAGCGCTCGACGCGCGCCGCACCACCGAGGTCGTCCGTGTCTGGTTCTCCTGGCACGCGGCGTCCCCGCCGCGCCGCGGGCATGGTTCCCTAGCTGGGCTGCGGCAGCGGCCGCGCGGGCACGGGTGCGGGTAGTGAGACCGTGAGGCGCGGCCGCCGCAGCACCCAGACGACCGCCAGCGGCGCGACGACGCCCCAGGCACGGATCAGGCTCACGTGGGGGGCGAACCCCAGATGGTGCGACAACTCGCCGAGCCCCAGCACGACCGTGAGCTGCAGCCCCGCCAGCCCCACGATCCCGAGAACCAGGCGCCGCCAGGGCCCGCGCGCCCCAACGGCCACCCAGAACGCAGCGCACAGGCCGAGTTGGAGCGCCGCAAGGATCGCGAGCGCCCCTTGCGGATCGTCAACAGGCCGGTGGCCGCCGTGCTGGAGGAGCACCTGCCCCCCGTCCACCGCCCGGTGCAGGAGGTCGTTCCAGAGGGGACCCACCGCCACCGCCGCAACGATGCCGACACCGATCGCCCCCACGGCCCGCCGCGCGGGGTGCGGGCGGCCGACCGATCGGGCGGACAGCACCGCCAGCCCGGCTACGAGGAGGCCCGCGACCAGCACCTGTGAGAAGGCATGGATGGCGATGGTGTGCGAGGCGACCAGGGTCGTCGGGAGCGCGAGCACCAGGAGCCGGGCCACGCCCACGAGGAAAAAGATCGCCGGTGCCGCGCCCAGCGCGGCCACGCGCCGCCACCGCGCGAGAGGTACCGCCAGCGCGCCGGCCAGGTAGACGGGAATCAGGGGGGTGGCAATACACTCCTGGGTCACAATAAACGCCCCGTGCGTCGTCGTGACGATGTTCCCTGAGGCCGTGGCCGACACCCCGAGTGTCGCCAGGATGCCGGCGCCGGTCATCGCTACCCAGACGCCCAGCGTGCGCAGCAGGGCACTTTCGTTCATCCACCCGGCCGCCGCGAAGTAGACCGCGACGCCCATGACGGTGAGCAGTAGAAACCGCCGGGCAGGGCCGTGCCAGGCACCGCCGAGATCCGGGCTGGCGCCGCGGGCCGCTGGATCCATCTGCCGACGCATCCAGGCGTATACATAGACGACCGCCACCACAATGAGGATGGCCGGCCAGATATAGACATGAAGGAGGTCGAGAAGCGTGGGGTAGGCCGCCACCAGCGACAAGTTGCCGATGCGCACGGTGTTGAAGGCCGCGATCACCAGCAGCCCGACGCCGGCGCCGCGCAGCCGCGCCGACCACGTGGCCGGAAACGCCAGGACCGCCCCCAGGCAGAGCGCCATGGCGTCGCCCCCGCTACAGCTCGCATCGACGTAGACCGCGTCGGTCTGCACCCCGGTGAGCTGATCGGCCACGCGTTCCTGGAGCTGGGCAAAGGGTACGAGGATCTGGCGTTCCACCCAGCCGAGCCGCATCAGCCCGAACAGGCCGATAAACCACGCTCCGCCCGTCAGCGCGAAGCGGAACACCCCTGACGCCGGATCAGGCGGGCGCGTCTGTGAGTCCGTGGTCATGGCGACCTCCGTGGTGAGGGTGCGTCCGACGCCTCTGGCCGAACCGCGACTGTCGTCAGCAGATACCCGTGCCGGCGCAGCCAGGGCAGCCACCGCGACAGGTGATGGAACGGCGCGACGGCGAGGCCCGTGAGCCGGCTCAGCGGGCGCGCCCACGTATAGCAAGCCAGATCGAGCATCCGCAACCACCCCGGCATGAAGAGAATACCGGTTTCGGCCGTCACCTCAAAGCCCGCCCGCGTGAGCATCCGCCGGAAGGTGCGCCGCGAATACGACTTCTCGTAGCCGTACCTATACAGCCCGAGCCGGTACAGCAGCACCACGAGGAGCGGGCGCAGGAAGGGGTCCCAGCGATTCGGCACCCCGATGACCACGCGGCCGCCCGGCCGCACCACGCGGAAAATCTCCCGCACGGCCCCGTCCGTGTCCGCGAAGTGCTCAACCGTCCCCATGGAGTAGACCGCGTCGAAGCTCCCGGATTGGAACGGGAGCGTCCGCACATCGGACCGTACGCCGTGCAACGTCAGGCTCCGTTCCTCGAAGTTCCGGCGGGCGCCCCGGACGATCTCGGGTGAGATGTCGACGCCAAAGGTGCGGCTCCCGGCTGCGGCGGCCCAGCGCAGGATGCGCGTATTCTTCGCCTCATCCCAGAGATCGGTCTTCAGAATACACAGCCCCTCCAGCGGCGCCAGATGGGTTTGGAACAACCATTGCTCATCCTCGAGATACTGCGCCGTCGACCGCGCCCCGTGCAGATCCGGAAACGTCGAGCCGACATCCGCCCAGAAATCGCAGTACGCACGCGCCTCATCCGCACCAGCGCTCTCACTCTCACCCGCCAGGTCGGCTGTGTCGTGTCTCACCGCCGCCTCAGGGGGCGTCACCGCGATCGCCAACTTCCGCGGCGATGGTGACCCGGACTGGCCATCACCGTGCCCACATGGGCGTCAAGGTCGGAGGTTGCGCGTGGTCGATCAGTCCGTTGTCGGCGTGCGGCGGATTCGCCAGCCGCGCGCGCCGGGGGAACACCGACGCGTCGTGGCCACTGGCGATCTCTAGCGGGGAGGGAGAGGTGTTGAAACGGCGCGACGGCGAGGCCCGTGAACCGGCTCAGCGGACGCGCCCACGTATCACAGGCCAAGATCAACCATGCGCAGCCACCATGGGACAAAGAGAATACCCGTTTCGGCTGTCATCTGAACGCCCGCCCGCGTGAGCATTCGCCGGAAGGTGCGCCGCGAATATGACTTCTCATCATGACGCTCCCGACACAACAGCGCGAACCGAGACCCCGAGACCGACGGCTCGAGAATGCACTTTCGCCCGCCTTCGTACGCAACGTAGCCACGGCCGGCCGCTACGGTGATGGTCGCCGCCGATCGCGTGCAACTGCTTCAGTATACATGGCTTGTTGACAAGCACCCGCGTTGGCTTCCCTCGTTGTACCCCTCTCTCTGAACGGGAACCTGCCGGACCGAGACAGCCGTCCGTGGACGGCCCCGGCCTGAACGCCAGCGTGACCACCCCGGAACCCGTCGTGACGCCGACGCCGATCCGCGGCGTTGGTGCACGGGTCCAGCCTCTCGGCGAGCGACCGTCGGTGCCCTGGCTATCGTGACGGCCGAAGGCGCATGATCTCGACGTGAAGTCGAGAGTCCATCCGAAGTATAAGACGAAATACCACGTCGGTAACTGGCCGGCGTACGATCGAGCGCTGGTCCAGCGAGGCGACGTCACCCTGTGGCTCGCACCGGAGGCGATCACCACGTGGGCGGCGGCGGGCGGCGGCAAGCGTGGAGGGCAGCTGCAGTACTCGGACCTCGCGATCGAAACCGCACTGACGCTCCGTCTCATCTTCCACCTGCCACTGCGCCAGCCTGAGGGCTTCTTGACGTCGATCTTCTGGATGTTGGACCTTGACCTCTCGGCACCCGATCACACGACGCTCTCACGGCGTGGTCAGCATCTCGACCCCACGTTTCGTCGCGCTCCGGCGGGCGCGGGCACGCATCTCATCGTCGACAGCACCGGACTCTCGATCGTGGGCGAAGGTGAATGGGCCGCGGTGCAACATGGAGGCCGGGGAAGGCGAGGCTGGAAGAAGCTACATCTCGGAGTCGACGGTTCGGGTGTGATCCTCGCCCACGCCTTGACCGACGCGAATGTCGATGACGCCACGACTGGCACCGATCTGATCGAGGCCGTGGTCGGCGACATCGCCCGCGTCACGGCGGACGCGGCTTACGACACGATCGCCTTCTACGAATCCGCGGGCGCACGTGATGCGCAGGTCGTGGTTCCGCCGGCCACGACAGCCACCGTGTCGCGCCGGGGGCCGCGGTCGAGCGCTCGCGATCGCACGATCAAGAAGGTCAAGGAGATCGGACGCCGTCGGTGGAAGAAAGCGTCTGCCTACCATCAGCAGGCCCGCGTGGAGAATGCCTTCTTCCGGTACAAGTCGATCTTTGGGGGTGCGCTTCGGGCTCGCAGTCCAGCGGGGCAGGTAGCCGAAGCACTCGTCGCGTGCAACGTCTTGAATCAGATGACCGACCTGGGAAGGCCAGACTCGTACGCCATCGGTCGGTGAGGGCCCGCGGGTGGGGGGTAGTTGCGGGCCAAAATTTATTCATGCAACAACGCCGCTACTCGTCGGGGTCGGGTGTACCTGCGGCGTTCACCGTCTCGGTAACCGCATCGACGGCATCGCCCAGCGCTTGACGGCTTCGGTCGAATAGCTCAAACAGCTCGTGCAGCTCGTTGAACGTCGTTTCGTACTCGTCAAAGATGGCCGAGAGTATTTCGCGGGTGTCCTCCCCAGGTGCCGGCGCGTAGAGGAGTCCGATCGACAGCCCCGCTGTTCCAGAAACACCCGCGACAAGAAGAAGAAAGATGAACCGTCGGAGCATCGGACTCGCGCAGACTGTCGTTGCTTTGCTTATCGGCCAGGTCGTTGAGGATGTGTATGTCGACCGGCAGCGGGAGCGGCCAGGGCCGCATCATCGAGCGGTCGGTCGTTGAGCCAGGCATCGAGCTGGCTGAGGGCGCCGGCGTAAGTGCGGCGGGTGTTGTCGCTGACGGACGCCTCAACTAGCTTCCGCGCGGTCGCCGTGGGGCGGCCGATGGCCGACTCGGCCGACACGACTTAAAAAGAGGCAGGTGAGCGATGGGTCGGGTCGAGCAGGCGCCGTCTCATGCAGCCACCCCGAACGGCTTGTTGATGAACTGAATCTGTCGCCGGCCATCTGAACCGCTCACCCACCTCGCCTGCCCCTTCCGGATCTCCAGGACGACGCACCTACGCTGGGCAGCTGGAGGTCTTTCACTATCATGGTTATGCGTAATATAAAGCGGGTTATGGGACGGTGCGCACAGGCACAGACCCCGCGCCGGCACCGGGGGCCACCTCTGTCACCTCTGTCCGGCTGCCCATGATTTCTTTATTCTCAAGTTGGGTCGGCCGGTTTTTCAGTTCTTCTAAACCCGAAGATGAACAGGCCAACGGCCTGTACGTACTTGCCGGGTTGTACTACTTGATCTGTACTATATGTACAGGCATGGTGTTTCACCGATAATTCGAGGGGTCGTAGCATGGTGTTTCACCGATAGTTCGAGGGGTCGTAGCATGGTGTTTCACCGATAGTTCGAGTGTTTAGAGGAATGGTGTTTCACCGATGGAAAACTTCTAAAATCACAGGCGTTTGTGGAAAACCACGGCCTAGTAGTCGCGCCCAAGAGTTCCGGGGCCGGCGCTGAGCGGCCCCAGGAGCCGCGAAAGCCGGGCGATTGGGGGCAAATAGGTGCCGGGGCCAGTGATCACCTGTCACTGGGCAACCTCGCGGCGCGCTGACTTAGTCGTTGATGAGTCGGAGTGGTGCCGGTGGGATGCGCGGCGGTGATGGCGAGAGCAGCAGCGCCCCCTTGACCGTCTGGTAGTGCAGGTCCGGCCAGGCGCGGTTGATTTTTTTCAGCTCGCGCAAACAGTCCGTGCGGAAGTTGCTGAGGGTGGCCTTGTCGCCCGCTTTGGCCGGGTCTGATCCGAACTGGTGGTAGAGCTGCCGCCAGGAGAGGCGCAGCGGGCGCCTGAGTGAGAAGGTACGATAGACGAGCCAGAAGTACAGATCGAGGCCGAGCGGCGACCGCTTGAGCGCCTTGAGGGTGTTCAGATCGAGCGGGATCGGATGCGCGATGATCTCGTTGAAAAATTCTTCCCCGAGCCGGATCGTGCTGTCCCACAACGAGGGCTCGTCGGGCTGGCGCGGGCTCCACCAATATTCCGCGCGATCCGCCACGAGTGAACTCACTCGCAGTTCGCGCTGTGCGTCCTCATAGACCAATGTGACCGTGCACCCGAACAGCCGGCGCATTTGATTCTTGAGCCGTGTCCGATCCCCTCGGACGCTCCCGCTGCGATCGTCCATGCCAAGTTTTCGCATGAACTCATACAGGGACCGGCCGAGGACCAGCTCGCGGCGCTGCGTCCGCACCGCCTCGGTGCAGACCCACGCCAGGAGCAGCCGCGGCAGGGTGCCGAAGGGTAATTTGTTTCCTAGCCCCGCGACCATCCCCAGGGCGTACGGCCCGTTGCGCCGGATGTACTCTTTCTGGTCGCCGGGGTTGGTGCGCGGCAATGAACACAGCGCGAGCAGCCGCGCCATGAAGCCGAGGTCGGCGTCGGCCTCGCTCGCCTCGATGAGCTGATTAACCTGGCGCAGCGTGGTGAAGTGGTGCCGCGCCTGGGGCGCGGCTGGCGTCAGGGCGCGACCGGCTGGTAGTTCGACACCGGCGACCACGTCGCCGATGGGAACGAACCCGCTGACCGGTCGAGAGGGGCCGCTCATTGTTCAAAAATCAAGATAGAGACTTCCGAATGTTTCAGTAAACCACGCTCAGGGGAAATCGCCGCATGATACGGGAAACCCTCGTGAATGGCGAGCCCGTGCTCAACGTGGACACCGTTGCGGCCGACGGCCGGCACACGTCCTGTCGCATCCCCTCAGCCTAAGGAGAAAGGTCGTCGGCATGACCGCCGCGCGGAAGCCGTAATCGCGTCTCCAGACCATGGCGGCATCGCCGCAGCACCAGTAAGCGCAGCCGGACGCTTTGCGGGTGTCAAGTGCTAGGATTCTAGGAGTGTCCCATGCTAGGATTCTAGGAAATGATAATTTCTCTAATTTCCCAGAAAGGCGGTGTGGGTAAATCTGCCCTCTCTAGATTGATAGCTGTTGAATACGCGAAAGCTGGATGGGCTGTTAAAATCGGTGATCTGGACACAGGCCAGGGATCAACAGCAAGGTGGAAAGCTCGTCGCGATCAAAACGGCATCGCTCCAGAAATACCCGTTGAAAAATATGCCGCCGTCGACCGGGCCATTAATGATGCAGAAAACTACGATCTGATGGTTTTGGATGGTCCTGCGTTTGCTGAACGGCGCGGCATGTCCATGGCACAAGCGTCTGACCTGGTCATCATGCCCACTGGATACAGCCTCGATGATATGGACCCGCAAATTGAAACTGCCTATGAATTGGAAGAACAAGGCATTAATTCAGAGCAGATTGTTTTTATATTTTGCAGGGCCGGCGGCTCAGCCTCGGAAGAGGCTGCCGCGCGGTTATACATAAAAAAAGCCCGCGTCAATGTGCTTGATCCTGTTTTTCCTGAAAGACCATCTATCCGGCAGGCTCACAATACGGGCCGGGCGGCCAGTGAAGTTTCGTACCCTTCGATTAGATCCAAGGTTCTGCCGCTGGCTCAAGCCATCGTGGACAAACTCAACCAGAACCACAAGAAACCATGGTAAATCAAGGTTTAAATATCGCCCCGCCTCCACGTAAAACCAAACCCCAAGGGAAACCGGAGCCGAAAGCGTCGAGTCCAGAGGCCAGCAATAGAGCCACTAACCGGTCACAACGTACAAGCGTTACATTCGATCGGCTGGCAGAAGGAGACAAGGTTCAATTCAACAGACGCGTCACCCAAAGCACGGCCGATGGTTTTGAAATGCTTTCGATTAAGACCAGAAAAAAAATTCCAGGCCTTCTCGCCGAAGGCCTGGAGCTTCTAGAGGCTAAGTACGGGAAGGTCTAGATACATAGGAACCTATATTCCTAGGAAACTAGGACACACAACCCGGGCCGCGAATGGCTGGTCGCGTCCTGTGAGCCAGAGCGCCGATGACGATCACCAGCGCGCCGTCGGCCATGTACCTGTAGGCCAATGCCTTTCCCATAACGGGACTTATCGGTAGGGATTAACCCACGCCGGAAGGCGGGTCGGCAGTTATCTTCCCGGCCGCTGGGGGCTTCCGGTCCAAGCACCCGGTCCGCTCGCACCCACGAACCGTTCGACCCGGTTCCCCTCTGAACGGCTCAAGTGTTACCGTTTGAGCAAGGAGGTGCTCATTGACAAGCTACGTCTTCAAGGTTGTCGTCGAGCCAGACGAACACGAGGATGGGCGCGAAGCGTACCACGCGTACTGTCCCGATTTTGAGGAAGCGGTAACGTGGGGCGATACCCGCAAGGAGGCTGTTCAGCGAATTAACGAACTCCTCCAAACACTCGTCCAGATGCGGATTGAGAAAGGGGAGCACGTTCCTGCGATTCAGCAGATTGAATCTTCCGCAGTGGTGGTCACTGTTTGAAGCGGGGCATCACCGCTCGCCGACTCACCAAAGCCCTTCTCCAAGACGGATTCCTCCTCGACCGCATCGCAGGGAGCCATCACATCTTCACCCACGCCGACGGACGGGTTGTCCCTGTCGCTTTCTCCAACGATTCCCAGACTTTCCCCATCGGGACGCTCCGCAAAATGGCGAAGCTCGCCCGCTGGACGGAAGACGACTTGCGCCGACACAATTTCTTGTGATCCTTCCGATCTTCGACTCCCCCTTAAACAAGAGCACATTCGAAGGTTTTAGGTCTTGGTGTGAAATATCAATTCCGTGGAGTTGTTTAACAGCCTGTGGTGAAAGTCGATCGACCAGCCCATACCCCACCGGGATCCCATCAGAGGATCTGGCCCTGATGCGCCTCCTGGACGAGATCCACTTAGAGCGTCCGTTCTACGGCAGTCGCCGTGTTCGACAACGACGGCGAGCTGGTGGTCGAGGACGCGACCCGCGACCCGGTCTGGGCTTGATCAGGCGCTTGGGAGTACCAGGTCACCCGGTATTTTGACCTCAAGATGCCAGTGGCCGTCGATGCCCCGACGGCCACCTTTGTCTACGTGGACGCCGGTTAGACATCCGACAGTGAGCTGCGCACGTGGGGCCAGGCGCACATGCCCCTGTGGGTCGCGTTGCGTCGGCGGACGTTCGCCGTGCATGTCGTCGCCGTCGGGCTCACGGCCGACGCCGCCGATCGGGCCGTGCCGGTCCTCACGCACTGGACCAAGGACGCGGCCGATCCGGCTCCGCCGGCTCCCATCGGCCAGACCAAAGCGGACCCGGAAATCCGACGCGACATCGCGACGCTCGGCGCGGCGATCCGGGCCGGCGACATCGAGACATTGCGCGCCTTTGGTGGATCCAATAAGGCGCTCGTCCGGTATCACGACCTCATCGAATTACCAGAGGGGACACCCACGCCACAGACTGCCCGCGGCGTCATCGACCGATACGCCACCTGGACCACCAGCCGGCTCCTGAGTCCCGAGGCGTCGTCCTGATGTTGGCACGTCGTTTCGACTCGTCCGGGGTCGTGGCGGGGGTCGTGGCGGGGGTCGTGGAAAATGGCGCACCGACAGAGGGGGGGGTGCGGCACAAAATAAGGGAGGGGGTGCGGCACGCACCCTCGTTATGTGCCCCCGTCCTTCCGCGGTCTGTTCGTGATCGAGTGTCGATCCCGAGCCGCTTCAGCGGGGAGGGAAAAGACGGGAGCGACCCCCCCTTTTTTGCCGCTGTCGCGGCACGGCGAGTGGGGGGGTGCGGCACACAGTGTGGCACCCAGTGCGGCACCAGGTGCCACACATTCCCCCCCGCCGTTGGTGGGGTCGCTCCCGTCGTATCTATCCCTGCGGGAAGGCCAACCGCCCCGCCGTCGGCGGGCGGTCGCGGCGCCGCGGAGTGGCGCCATGTGTGATGGTTTGCTCCGCGCGGTCGTCGTCGTGCTCGGCGTGAGCGCCGCGGCGGCCTGGACCTGGCCCGGCCCGTTTCCCGAGGCCGATCCCGTGGCCGTGCTCGTCCGTATCAACACGCCGTCCTTCTATCGGGTCGTCGTGGGCTGGTACTACCTGGCGCCGGGCGTGGCCGTGTTCCTGACCGGCCAATTGCTGTTCGGCTCGTCGCGGGTGTGGTTCGCCCATCTGGGCGTCAGGTTCGGGCTCCGATCCACGCTGCCGACGTGGCCACTTTCGCCCACGTCAGACGGCCCCGCCATCGTCATCGGCGAGGTGCATCACCCGGTCCGCGCGATCGAGAGTCCCACGCCCGAATGGCTCATGATCCCGGAGCGCGGCTTGTATACCGGCGTGGCGATCTTCGGTGCCGTCGGGTCCGGGAAAACGTCCGCCTGTATGCACCCCTTTGCCCGCCAATTGCTCGGCTGGCAAGCGGCCGATCCCGAGCGCCGCGCCGCGGCGCTCGTCCTTGAAGTGAAAGGCGATTTTTGCCACGACATCAAGCAAATCTTGGTGGACCACCACCGCGGCGAGGACTACCTGGAAGTGAACCTCGACGGGCGCGTGACATGGAATCCCTTGAGCGCCACCTGGCTCGATTCGTACTCGCTGGCGTATACCGTGGCGTCCCTGCTCAATCAGTTGTTCGGCAAGGGCAAGGAACCCTTCTGGCAACAGGCCTACACCAATCTCGTCCGCTGGATCATCGAGCTCTACCGGTGCATCCCGCCGAAGGACGGGAGCGGCACCATCGGGTGGGTCACCTTGCGCGACGTGTACCACTGCGCCATCGACAAAAAGCTCTTTGATGAGAAGATCAAAGAGGCGCAGAAGATTGCCGACGGCCTGGCTGACACCTGGATCGTGGTGAGCGCCGACGTGATGATGGTGCCCGACCACGGGCGCGCGCTGTACGCCCTGCGCTTCGTCGCGCACCCCGACCAACCGAACCACTTTCGCGCCCTGGCCGACGCGCACATCCGGGCGTACCTGGCCGACCACCAGATCCCGCACCAGATCGAGCGGCACGACTACGGCAGCGCCCAAGACCTCCGTCCGAGACGCGGCCCGCCGCACCCTCCACACCCGGCGCAACATCTTGGTCAGCGGCGGCACGGGCAGCGGCAAGACCACGCTGCTCAACGCGCTCATTGCCCTCATCCCCGACGACGAGCGGATCGTGGCGATCGAGGACACCTTGGAGCTCCGCATCGACTCCCTGAACTGTGCCCGCTTCGAGGCGCGCGGGCTCCACAACAGCCCCGTCACGATCCGCGACCTCGTGAAACACGCCTTACGCCATCGACCCGATCACATCGTCGTCGGCGAAGTGCGCGGCGGCGAAGCCGCCGACCTCTTGCAAGCCCTCAACACCGGCCACGGCGGCTCGCTCACCACCGTCCACGCCAACAACGCCGAGAGCGCCTTGTCGCGCCTGGCGAGCTGCGCGATGCAGGGCGATGGGGATCTCCCGTGGGACGTCACGTGCCGCGGCGTCGTCGACGGTATTGCGATGGTGATCCACATGACGCGCGCCGACGGCCGGCGCTTCGTCGAAGAAGCCGCCTTCGTGAACGGCTACGACGCAGGGAGTAACACATGGGATATTCAACGACTCGACTTGCCGAAGGCGTAAAAGGCGGTTCGCTTCGTGCCCCTGGCGCGGGCTCGAGCATGTGTCTTGAGCCGCGCGCCAGCCGTCCTCGTCGTGCTGCTCAGCGGTGCAACAGCGGCGGCACACACGACCGGCCCCGCCCAGGTCGAACGGGTGATCGACGGCGATACGATCAGCGTCCGGCTCGCTGACGGACGCCGCGCCACCGTCCGCTTGACGGGCATCGAGACGCCCGGGACACGACACCCCACGCAAGGGGTCGAACCCGGCGGACCAGCCGCATCCGCCTACACCACGCGCCGCCTCACGGGCGCGACCGTCCGGCGTGATCGCGACCCGGCCGGCGACGACCAGGACGCCGACGGTCGCATCCTCCGGTACGTCGTGCTCGCCACTGGCGAGCACGTCAATGCCACCCTCGTCCGCGAGGGGTACGGCACCGCCATCCGGGCGTTTCCGTACTCCCGTCAACGCGACTGTACCGCCCTGGAAGCCCAGGCGCGCCGCGGCCGAGGCATGGGATGCCCTCGCAACCCATGCCGCCAAACAAGCCGACGTGTGCCGCCACGGGGCCGAGCTAGCCGACCGCACCCGCCACCGGTGGGCGCGCTAGATGGGATGCAATGGTGTGCGAAGGGCTGCTCGATGCGGTCGTCACATTACCGGCCGGATCTTGTGCGATATGGCACGGGGTTCTTCGCCGAACGACAGAATCACTCCGCCGTCATAGGTGAGGAAATTTTTCGCGGCCGAAAAGATGTCGTCTGCCGATTCCCGCCAGAGACACAGCGTAGGGAAGACGATTCCACCCTTCGGCTCGGCGATGCCGACATGGTCGATCAACTTGCGGTAGAGGTACAGTGCCGTTTCGATGACGACGATGTGGTTGAACTTGAGTCCGTGGATCTTGATGTTGTTCAAGATATGTAATTCGGGATTCCGAGACGGATCGGTGTCCTTCTCGTTTTCTGTCCGCAGGAGACGGGATACGTTCGATGCATGCGCACCTTCGTAGTTTGCAATGGTCCGTATCGCATCTTTTAGGGAAATCCCCCGTTGGTCGAACATGACCAACTGCTGCCCCAGCCACGCATCGCAGCTCAGTTCACTTCGATTCAGTGTTAAACAATTCTTCTGGCCTTACCTTCCATGGAGCGTTCCTGGTCGGCGTTTCGGTCCAACTCGCGGATCCTGGTAACGGCCATTCGATGCAGAGCTCCAGCTGTAAAGGAGCAATGGCAATTTCCTGCACCGACTTGGTCACCAGGGTGTCCTCATCCAGTGTGTCCAACCGAAAGCGGCCTCCGGTGATTCCCCATTCGATGATGAACTGCCCTCGGTTGCCAGGAATTCGACGAAGCCTACTGAACGCGAGTTCGAGGGACCGGCAAACATCGTCGTCAAGCAGGCGCGTCGCTCGCACGTTCCTGTCTCCGAGGACCATCTTTCTCAGAAAGATCGAGCATGCACGGGCTAACGCGGCCGCCGATTGCTCCATGTGTTCGAATTGTTTCGAGCGAGCAAGCTGTGCCGTGGCCCCGTCGAGCGCGAGATGGAGGTCGCAGAGGGTATCGTGGATTCGTTCCTCCTTCTCCTTGTGTCGCCCGGTGACCTGGCTTCCTCTGTCGCTGATGAATTGGATGAGGGACGCGGAATCGGCCGCGTTGCCTTCGTCAGTCATTGATTCGTTCCTCCATGTGCCGCATCGCGGCCCGTTGGCTTGCCGAGCTCGAAATCCAGAGTGAGCGGATCGAGCCCTGTAGTAATCTCCATGAGCCCGCCGACAGTCGCCACCCCAAATGCAGGTCCGGCTAGGCGCACTTGATTTTCTTCAACTCCCGGAGACACTTCGTGCGGAAGTTGTTAATGGTGCGCGTATCGCTCGCCGCAGCCAGCTTGCGCTCCTGGGCCAGGTCCTTTTGCCAAGTGAAATCCCTGAACGTCTCGACAACGATCTCCAGTGCATCGTTCCAGCCTTGTTGTTCGTCAGTCATAGTCGGTTCCCTTCGCCCGCGCCCTCCACACCCGCCTGCACCTACGCTGGGCAGCTGGAGGCCCTTCCCTATCATGGCGTTACGTAACATAAAGGACGTTATGTTACTATTCAGGCGATGACACGGAGGGTCGACCAGCGGCGGCCAACATGGCCATCCCGGGGCGGACGGTGAGACGCTGCCGCATGCGGATGAACCGCGCGCGCCTCTCAGGCGTCTGGCCACTTGCGCGGTCCTCCTCGCCGGCACCGTGGACGACACCGGCCGCGTCACGTTCCCGCCCGACTCCCTCGTCAATGCCGTGCCCATCCCCATGGGCGTCGACACCTGCGCCACCATCACCCCGGCGCCCACCATGCTGACGTTCGCGGGCACCACGGCGCAATTTCTCCAAACCGCGACCAGCGACAGCTGCGGGAGCTTGAGGTCGTGGGCACGCTGACGCGGCAGTAGCGAGTCCGAAGCGCAGGTGGAGATGGGCACTGATCCGACACAACCGACTCCCCCACCCGCGCCGGCCCTGCCACCGCCTGAGGCCCTGGCGCCGGTGGCCGCACCGACGGAGGCGCTCGTCCTGCCCGGGGGGTGGCAGATCGAGGGTCTCCCGGACATCGTCCGGCGCGCCGGGCCGCAGGCCGCCGAGCGGACGGTGGAGTTTTTCACCGCCCAGATCCGCAACCCGCACACCCGCGCGGCGTACGCCGCGGCCGTGACGCGGTTCTTCGCCTGGTGCGAGGCGCGCGGGCTCGCGCTCGCGCAGATTTCACCGATCGCCGTAGCCACCTACATTGACGAGATGCACGGCCGGTATCGCGCCCCCACGATCAAGCAGCATCTGGCCGCCATCCGCCGCCTGTTCGATTGGCTGGTGACCGGACAGGTGATACCCACCAACCCGGCCACCTCGGTGCGCGGGCCGACCCACGTCGTCAGGACGGGCAAGACGCCGGTGCTGCAACCCGCCGAAGCGCGACTACTGCTGGACACCATCGACACGTCGACCCTCCGCGGCCTGCGCGATCGCGCCCTGCTGGCCGTGATGGTCTACAGTTTTGCGCGCGTCTCGGCCGTCGTCGGCATGCGCGTGGAGGATTACTACCAGCAGGGCAAGCGCTGGTGGCTGCGGCTCCAGGAAAAAGGGGGCAAGCACCACGCCCTGCCGGTCCACCACAAGGCGGAGGCCTATCTCGACGCCTATCTCGACGCGGCCGGGATCGCGGCCGAGAAAGACGCGCCCCTGTGGCGCTCGATGCCGCGGGCCGGCGGGATGGGCGCGCGCCGGATGAGCCGGGTGGATGTGTTCCGGATGATCAAGCGGCGCATCAAGACCGTCGGGCTCGGCGAGGCCAATTGCCACACCTTCCGGGCCACCGGCATCACGGCGTATCTGCTCAATGGCGGCACGCTCGAGCGCGCCCAGGCGATCGCCGGGCATGAGAGCCCGCGCACGACCAAGCTCTACGACCGAACGGCCGACGAGGTGACCATCGAGGATATCGAGAAAATCGGGATTTAAGGGGCTATAGCCTCCACACGCGGTGAGCAGCCTCCAGCTTGCGTGCAAGGCCGAGGATCTATTCTTAGGTGTGCCGGACCCAATCACACTTACCGTCAGCGTTCTCGCCTTGCTCGTGTCTGCCGCGTCGGCTATCGCAACTTGGCGCATTAACAGCCGCCAAAGCCGGCACCAGGAACGACTGGTAGATCTCGAAACCGCCCGAGAACAGGACCGCCAGCGCCTGGCGCGAAGTGCCGAGCTTCGGGCTTCAATCGGCCGCGATAAGCAGGATTTTCGGGAGCGGATGATCCCTAGCCCGCATTATTCATGAAGGCCCAGAGTCGCCCCCACGGACGGTGTGATCGTCGCGCACACGGCCCGCCGGGCGTCGCTTTCGTCGGGCGCCGGCGGAATAGCAACTGATTGTCGGTGCGGAAGGCCTGGGTATGGGGCCGTGGAGGGACGGCTTCGCCACGGGCGGGCTCGGTGCGCCGTTGGGATGCGTGTATGCGCGGCTGACGGGCGCTGGCGGGGGCCTATCCGGCGCGGGCGCCGAGTGCCAGGGCGATGTGCCGCCAGGCGTGGAGGTCCGGCGTGGCGGTCGGCAGGTGCAGGACCACGCGACGGACCGAGCCGACGACGTGCGCCCCCAATTTGAGGAGCCGGTCGCGCAGCCACGTCACTTGGGCGCGGGCACAGGCGGTGCGCGCCGCGCGCAGCCGGAGTTCTTGCATCAGCACGTAGGCGGCGGCGGTGAGGAGCACGCGCAGTTGATTGGCCCAGAAGCGACAGCAGCTCGTGCGGTCGATCTGTAGCCCATCGAGCAGTTCCTTGATCCGATTCTCGATGTCGCCGCGGGCGCAGTAGACCTTCTCATAGATGAAGCGTGGCGTCTGCCGCAGATTCGTCACGACGAAGCGCGGGTTGTCGCGCGGCTCGCGGTCGCCGAGCCGGACGACCTCGGCCTTGATCACGACGCGGCGCGCGTGGCCCCACGTACCGGCCTGGTACTGAGTGTCGGTATACACGTGCGCGGTCTGGCCGCTGGCCGCGCGCTGGGCCTGCGCCACGAGCAGGGCGGGCTCGGCGTGGCGCTGCAACACGGCGTTCTTGGCCATCGCCACCACGTAGTCGAGCCGCGGCTCGGCATCCAGGAAGTCGAAGATCTCCGGCGTCGCAAAGCCCCCGTCGAGCCGCACGAGAAACCGCGCCTGGGGAAAGGCCTGCCGCAGCAGGGGCAGCAGCCGACACAACACGCCCACGGTCCCGCGGGTGGCCGGCACATTTCCCGGCCGCAGCACCGCCGCGCACAGATACTGTTCGCGTTCCCGGTCGAAGGTCAGAAACGCCAGCAACGGCAGGTAGCACCAGCTATCGTAGTGCCCGTTGAAGAAGGTGAGCTGCTGGGCGCCGTGCGTCGCGTCGTCGGTCGGATCCAGGTCGATCGTGATCCGCCGCGCCCGCCCGTCCAGCCGGTGCTGATGCCGCTCGATGACCCGCATCGCCAGCTCGCGCGCCAGCTCGTAGAGAGCGGACCGGCCGACACCGTTCTCGAACCGAGAGATCGTCGGCTGCGAGGCCAACGCCTCGCCGGCGACCGGGTCCCGCCCGAGCAGCAGCTTGTGGATCGGGTCGTCGGCGAGGTGGTCGGCGTCGTTGCCATCGGGATGACCGCAGGCAATGCCGAAGATCCGCTGGCCGAGCAACTCCGTCAGCGTGTGCCGGATCTTCCCGAGCTCCCGCCGGTCCACCAGACACCGGGCGAAACCCGCCACCAACCCATACACGCGCTCCGCCGCCTTGAGCAGCACAGCGCCACCATCGGAACTCGCGTGCTGGCGGTCGAACGTCGCGACGAGGGGCTTGTCGAAGAGATCCGGAAAGAGGACAGTCTGTGGTATTTTCTGAGGTGTCACGCAGGGGCCTCCGTGGTGGGTAAATGGTTGTGTCAACAGCATTTATACCACGCGGAGATCTTTGTTTTTCTACCGATATCGGACCCTTCCTGAATAATCCGGGCTAGATCGGCGACATACTGGCTGGCCATCCGCAACGACGGGATGGCGTTGGCGCAGAACGTACATATTCTTCTTGATGGGAAGCCTTTCCTCGAGCACACGCTCGTTCCACATGGCGAGGAAGATCTCACATACAAATTTATAGGGCGCATGCGCCGCGCCAGCCCTTGTTTCTTGTCTCGCTTGTACGTCGTCAAACCAATCCGGACCACTGCGGCTGCGTCGCAAGAGAGACTTCCTGCCGTTGTGCCGCGTGGTTCAGGTCACGGTCCAGAGCGATCCGAACGGCGTGGGAGGACGGAGGCGCGCGTCCCGGTGTGCGGCGATCACGCGCACACGGATCCCGACGCCTTCGCGATTGCAAGAGAATCGAGACTCCCTGGAACGGCTCATGTTAGTTTAAGGCAAACCGGAAAGGGTATATCGTGAAAAAGATCGCAATCGTGGGGCTTCTCGTCGTGGCGCTCGGAGGCGTGCCGAGTCCGGCGCAAGGGCAGGGCTGGTATCTCGGGAGCGAACTGGGCGGGCACGTGGTCCCGGCCCTGGGCATCACCGGGCTGTCCAACGACCGAGCGAGTGTATGTGATGAGTTCATCAATCCGCAGTATGCAACGGTGACGCAGACCGCGGGATATGAAGCCTACAACTGCACGGGACCGGATCGCAGGGACAACTGGGTTAATCAGTTCGCCAGGGCCACGGGCTTGCAGACCAGCTGGGTGCTGGGGTATCGCTTCGGGGCCGACGCCTCTGGCCCGCGGTGGCGCCACGTGCGAACGGAGATGGAATACTTCTACCGCGCCACCGCCTACGACCAGACCGTCGCCGTGCCCGGCCTCAACGCTGGCTCGGGCAGCGTCACCGCCGACAAGCTGAATCAAGAACTGCAGACGGCGACGGACTACCTCGGCCGTGTGACTTCGCACACCCTGTTCGCGAACCTGTATTGGGACGTTCGGACCCGCAGTCGGCTCACGCCCTATGTCGGCGTGGGTGTGGGGATCGGGTCGACGGCGGGGGCCTACGGCAGTCTGTGGTCGAGGAACGCCAATCCCACGGCGATTACCACCGGCGAGGGGCTGCCCAACGTGGACGACATTCGCCAGAACCTGGCAGCCACGACAAGTAGTTTCCAGGGCATCCTGTCCGACAAGCTGGTCAGCCAGCAGGTGTTGGTCGGAGTGAACTACGCGCTCACCGAGGGTCTGTCAGTGGGTGTCAAGGGTCGCTGGGTCCACGGTGCGGCCTTCGAGAGTGACGACGCGCTCGTCTGGGATCCGCTGCGTAGTCACGTTCCCAATCTGCGCCGCGATGGGAGCGAACCCGTCTCGGGGCAGCTGCTGACCGACGCCAGCACGCTCTGGGACGTGGGCCTGAGTCTCACGTACCACTTCTAAAACGGGACGCTGGTGCATTAACCTTCCGCAGACGCGGGCGTAGCCGATCCCGCGCGTGGCGGCTACCGTCATCGTCGAGGTGCGGGGAAAGCGCGCGCGGCACGGTTGGTCGGACAACCGCGGCGGCGCCGAGCTTTCAGCGTAGATCGGCGTGTCGCGCCAGCGCCTGCATCGCGATCGGGAGTGCAGCGCAGACGCTAACGGCGACCGCGAGCAGGAGCGGACAAGGCGCTTTCTCTCTCTCCGCGTACGCGGGCTGGTCTCCCTCGCTGGTGAGGATCCCGCGCCCCACGATTTCTTTGGACAGCCTTCTGCGAGAAGGAGAATGAGTTATGTCCAAGGCGCTCGTCGGCACGGGGCAGTGGTCCGCGCGACGAAAAGTCTCCGTGGTCATCGAGGTCCTCAAGGGGGAATCACTCGAGAGCCTCAGTCGTCGCCATGGCGTGACGGCGGCGAAGCTCTCGCAGTGGCGTGACGACTTCGTGGCCGGCGGTGAGGCCCGCCTCAAGCATCGCGAGGTCGCCGTCGAGGGCGCGGACACGCGGCGGCTCAAGAGCGTCGTGGCGGATCTCGCCACCGACAAGGCGTTGCTGGCCGAGAAGATTCGACACCTGGAGGCCGGCCGCCCTTCGGGCTGGTGGAGGTCGAAGCGATGAGTCACGAGACTTCGCCCTCCACTCACCGGCCGTACGGCATCGCCCGCGTCACGCGCGTGTGGCAGGTGCCGCGCTCGACGGTCTACGCGCAACGGAACCGGCGCGCCCGGCCGCCGCCGGTGGCCAAGCGCGGACCCAAGCCGCCCCAGTCGGATGCGGAGCTGACGGCCGCGGTCCGGGCCGTGATCGCCGCGAGTCCGTTCCACGGCGAAGGGCACCGCAAGATCTGGGCGCGCTTGCGGGTGCAGGGGCTGCGCACGTCGAAACGTCGGACGTTGGTCGTGATGCGCGCTGCCGACTTGCTCGGCCCTGCGCGGCTGCCCACGCCGGTCGCCGCCCGTCCCCACGGCGGCACCATCGTCACCGCCAGTCCCAACGTGATGTGGGGCACCGATGCGACGGCCACCGTGACGCTGGCGGACGGCCACGTCACGATCTTCGGGGCGATCGATCACTGCACGGCCGAATGTGGGGGACTACACGCGGCGAAGTACGGCACGCGCTTCGAGGCGTTGGAGCCGGTGCGCCAGGGCGTCCGAGATCACTTCGGGACGATGGCCGCCGGCGTGGCGAGCGGGCTCACGATGCGCCACGACCACGGCAGTCAGTACATGAGCAACGACTTTCACGCCGAGCTCCGGTTCCTCGGCATCGTGTCATCACCGGCCTTCGTCCGCCAGCCCGAGGGGAACGGCTGCATCGAACGGTTCTTCCGCACCCTCAAGGAACAGCTGCTGTGGGTGCGCCACTTTACGGATGTCGAGGACTTGCAGCAGGCGCTGCGCACCTTCAAGGAGACCTCTAACCAGCAGTGGTTGATCGAGCGACTCGGCTTCCGCGCACCCGCCGTCGTCCGTCGCGCGTTTGCGCTCACCACGGCCGCGTGAATACACTCACCCGGCTGTCCAAGAAATCCGTGGCGGTACAGCCCTTATTCAGAATTGGATTCCCGAGGACGATCCGGGCCGTTCGTGGACGCAATTTAGCCCCGCACCGTGTCTGCCCATCCCACCAACGGCGCGGTCAACGAACGGACACCGGATCGTCGAGAGCGGCGGATTGAACGACGGCGACCGCTGGGCCTGAGCACTCGTGACAGCGTGAGAAACGCTACGCCGGGAGAGTGAAGATTAGGTGCGGCATGAACTCGTCGCCGGGGGTTAGGTGACGAGAGCGAGAGCCCGATTTCTTCTGCGGCCGGCGAACGCGACCGGTCAGTCGAGCATTTCCCGTTCGACTCACCCAGTCGAAGTGGTCCTGATCCTGGGCGATCAACCGCGGGCCGCAGCCGTCGCGCGTGGACCGACGGCCCGTGCCCGCGTTCGTCATCGGTGCCGGACTATTGTGATATCGTGAATATGTGTATTCACTGTGGTTGGAGGCTCCGCGACATGGCGACGTCGGTTCGACTGGATCCAGAGACCGAGCACCGGCTTGACGTGTTGGCGACGCAGACCGGGCGCACCAAGGCCTTCTACCTGCGTGAGATGATCGAGCGCGGCCTTGAGGACCTCGAGGATTACTACCTCGCCGCAGACGTTCTGGAGCGCCTTCGTCACGGCACCGAGACCGTGTACTCCTCCGCCGACGTGAGGCATGCCCTTCACTTGGACGATTGAGTACACCGAAACCGCCCGGACCCAGCTTCGCAAGCTCGACACGCCGATGGCTCGACGCATCGTCGAGTACATGACCGGGCGGGTGGCGGGACTGGAAGACCCGCGGCGGCTGGGCAAGGCGCTGACCGGCCCTCTGGGAGAGTTGTGGCGTTATCGGGTCGGGGATTGTCGCGTGATTTGCGATATTCAGGACCGTGCGTTGCGTGTCCTGGTCGTACGGGTCGGTGGCCGCGACAAGGTGTACCGTTGAAGGTGGTCGTGCTGCCAGTCGAGACTCAGCTCACTGTCGTCATCGTCGCGGCCTCGCTCGGTGAGCATCCGGCGGATGTCGTGACCACAATCCCCCTTCACGTCGAGCACAGGCGCGGCCACGCGCCGCTCGGGATTGTCGGCGTGTCAGCCCTAACCTGACGCCCATCCGGGCGAACCAGATCCGGGATGTGCTGAGAAGAAACTGGTCGGAGCCACGTCGTACCACGCGACGACGGCGGTGTACACGTTCGGGGTGTAATACCGCACCAGAACGGCGACGGGATCCAGGACGGGCGTCGCCTTCTCGCCTGTACGGACGTGACCACCAAGCGCCTGGATCTGCGTGGCGGTCGCCCAGCGGTTGTCGCGGTAGTCCTTCGCGGTTTGGACGACACTCAGGTACAGCGAGTTCACGCCCCGGTACGCCTGCCCGCTTACGAGGTGTTCCGGGAGTCGGCGCTCGCCGGGTTTCCACGACTGCTGCCACGGCGCCACGCCCTGCTCGATCTGCGCCTTGAGGGTCGCGACAAACGCGGTGTGGTCGTCCTCCAGGGACCACGTGGGTGTCTGCGCCGACGGTGTACGCCACCAGGCCATCAGCTCTCGCCTTTCCCACGGGACGGCTTCAGCGAGCGGCGGGGGGAGTCGATAGCGAACGTTGTGGCCGAGTCAGTCATGGCTTCTCGTCATCGGTCTCACGTCACGAATGATCCTCGCGCCTGCCCGCTGCTCAAGGCGGCCGCCCGTTCCTGAAGATGCGCGATCATCAGCCGGCCCTCCGCAGGTCCGTGCATCGCGGTGCGTCGGCCGTGCCCTCGCCGCCGAGGTAGGCCGCCCACTCGGCCATCAGGTGACGACGGCGCTCAAACAGGTCCGAGCGGGCGTAGGCTGCCTCGGTCTGGTTGCCCACGACGTGCGCGAGCGCCGCCTCGACCACCTCGCGCGGATGGCTCGTCTCCTCGGCCGCCCAGTCCCGGAACGAGGAGCGGAACCCGTGCGGCACGGCGGCCACTTTCAGGTCTTGCAGGAGCCGCGGCAACCGCGTGATGCTGATCGGCGTGCCGCCCTGGCCGGGGAACACGAGCGGACTGCACCCGTCGCCGAGCGTCCGCGCCGCTTTGAGAATCGCCATCGCGCGCCCGCACAGCGGCACCCGGTGCTCGCGCTTTGACTTCATCCGCGTCGCGGGGATCGTCCACGCGCGGCCCGGCCGATCGATCTCGTCCCACCGTGCGCCGCGCACTTCTCCCGACCGCGCCGCGGTCAGCACCAGAAACTCAAACGCCAGCTTGACGGCCGGCGTCGCCCCCGACCCCCACATCGTTTGAATCGCCCCCGCCACCTCGCCGTGCGGCAGCGCGCGCATGTGCTCCACGAGGTCCTGTTGCGGGCCGAGGACCGGGCCGATCCGGTGGCACGGATTGTCGCTGCGGTACTCCATGGCCACGGCCCAGTCCATCACGGCGCTGATCCGCTGGCGGACGCGCCGCGCGGTCTCGGGCCGGACGTGCCAGATGCGCCGTAGCGTGTCCAGCATGTCGGCGCTGCTGACGCTCGACACCGGCGTGTCGCCGATGTGGGGAAGCACGTGCCGCGTCAGGCTCGCCATCCAGTCGTGGGCGTGCCCGGGGTGGCGCCAGCCGAGGGTTTTGTCCGTCCAGACGCGCTCGGCCGCCTCGGCGAAGGTGGGCACGTTCGCGTGACGGTGCCGGTCCGCGAGCGGGTCGCCGCCCTCGCGGGCCAGCTTGCGGTTGGTGAACGCCTTCTCGTTCGCCTCCTTCAGCGAGACGAGCGGGAAGCCGCCGAGGCCCAACTCGCGCCGGCGTCCGTGGACGACGAGCCGTTGTATCCAGCGCCGCGCGCCGGTAGGCTCCACCAGGAGGTACAAACCGTTGCCATGGCAGCAACCGAGGCGTGAGGTCCACGGCCGTCCCATGTGATGCCAGGACGACCATAAAGAGCCTATTCATAATTACTTATCACGTCGATGGAGGTGCTGAACCATGTCACGAACGTCCTATACCGTGCACCGTGTTCCACGAGACAATACGGGAATGAATAGCGCGCCCGGCGCGGCGAACGGGCCGCGACGCACGAAGCCCCGCGGCCGCCATCCCGACAAGGCCCTCTCCGCCCTCTTCGTGCGGACGGCGGGGCCGGGACGCTACTGCGACGGGCAGGGCTTGTATCTCTTCGTGCAGCCGTCCGGGACCCGCAGCTGGGTCCAGCGGCTCGTCGTCCGCGGCCGGCACCAGGAACTCGGGCTCGGCAGCGCGCAGTTGGTCCCGCTCGCCGAGGCGCGCGAGAAGGCGCTGGCCAACCGCAAGCTGTCCCGCGAGGGCGGCGACCCGCTCGCGGAGAAACGCCGCGCGGAGAAGACGCCGACGTTCGCCGACGCCGCCCGCCGCGTGCTGGACCAGCAACGGGCCGGCTGGCAGAGCAGCCGCCACCCGAAAAGCTGGCTGGCGAGCCTAGAGCGCTACGCCTTCCCCCGCATCGGCACGCGCCTGATTTCAGACGTGACGAGCGCCGACGTGCTGGAGATCCTTACCCCCATCTGGCACGACAAGGCGCAGACCGCGCGGCGCGTGCGCCAGCGCATCCGGGCGGTGTTGGAGTGGGCCGTGGCGATGGAGTGGCGGACCGACAACCCCTGCGACCGGATCGGCCCGGTCCTCGGCCCGCAGCAGGCGCTGGTGGCGCACAGGCGGGCGTTGCCCCATCAGGACGTGGCCGCGGCCGTCGCGGCGGTCCGCATGTCGGCGGCGGCTCCTGGCGTCACGCTGGCGTGCGAGTGGCTCGTGCTGACCGCGGCGCGGTGGGGCGAGGTGCGCGGGGCCGAGTGGGCCGAGATGGACACGGCCGCCCGTGTGTGGATGATCCCCGCGACGCGCATGAAGGCGAAGCGCCCGCACCGGGTGCCGCTGGCACGTCGCGCCGTGGAGATCCTCGATGCCGCGCGAACGCTCGGCGACGGCACCAGTCCGCTCGTGTTCCCCGCCGCGGGCGGGACGCCGCTCCCCGAACAGGCGCTACGGCGGCTCCTCCAGGACCAGCAGATCGCGGCCGTGCCGCACGGGTTCCGGTCCACCTTTCGGGATTGGGCCGCCGAGGACACCGACCACACGCGCGAGGTGATCGAAGCGGCGCTCGCGCACAGGGTGCATAACCAGGTCGAGGCGGCGTACGCGCGGTCGGACTTGTTCGAGCGGCGGCGGCGGCTGATGGACGACTGGGCCGAATACGTCGGCGGGTAGCGCAGGCAGGTGATGCCGGCGTACCGGTGTCAGGCCGTTGTGGAGAGCCGCACGGCGCGTTGTCTCAATCGGGTGATCCGCGTACGATGCAGCCAGCTGCGCTGGTCGACGGCTGGCGTGGGTCATGGCGGTGGCGTAGTCTGAGACCGACTTCACCGTAACGAATAGAGGGAAATACGATGGCAAGCTCCCGGATCGCCGACTTGACCGTGAACGAATTCAAAGAACTTGTGCGGGAGTCCGTGGTCCAGTCCATTACCGGGTTGCTCGGCGATCCAGACCAAGGACTGAAGCTGCGCGAGGATTTCGCCGAAGCACTGCAGCGCTCGCTCGCAGAGGTCGAGGCTGGCGGCAGAACGACGAGCCTTTCGGATGTCGCAGACCGGCTTGAGTCGTCGCGGTGACCTGTGACGTTGAGTTCACGACGACGGCGGCGGACGATCTCGACCGCCTGGATACGACCGTTGCGGATCGTGTCATCGCGAAACTTGGGTGGTTGGCGGAGAACGTGGATACCGTCAAGGTCGAGACATTGTCGGGCCGGTGGCAGGGTGTGTGCAAGCTCCGGGTGGGCGATTACCGAGTGATCTACACTCGCGACTTGGCGGCGCGACGCATTGTCGTCCACTTCGTCAGACACCGTAGCGACGTATACAGGGCCGACAAGACGTAGCGGTCGTTTTTTCGCTGTTCGAGCGACGCCTCCGGCTGCGTGAAATGGTGCCGCGCCTGGGGCGCAGGTGCCTGGCCTTGGGGTAGGTCACCATGATCGCATGCAATCATGCAACGTGGTGGGCGAGAAGGCGGCGACACACGGTGCCTCTGAGCCGACCAATCAACCGCGCGAGGTGATCGAGGCGGCGCTGGCCCACGTGGTGCCGAACAAGGTCGAGGCGGCATATGCGCGGTCGGACCTGTTCGAGCGGCGCCGGCGGCTTATGGACGACTGGGCCGCCTATCTCATGGATGCGGGGTCTGGTTCCCAAGATGCCGCTTTGGCAAGCGCTTCGGCATGACGCATCCGCTCGCGTCTGTTGGTCACTGTGGAATCAGGCAAGATGATCTCGCCGTGGTACGGATTCTCAGGGGTCGGTGAGGCTCGAACCTCTCGATCGTCGCGCTGAGCGTCCTCGCAGGGAACAGAAGCCCACCCGTGGAATGAACCCGGGCGGGATTCGCTCGCAGCACGAGCCAATGTCGCGAGCTCATCCCTGTTGGCCGCACTGAGTCGGTCGATAGAGAGAGCGGTTTCGCCTCGGGGAGGCAAGAACACGTTGGGCGGGATTCCAGAGCGGAGAGCTTTTCGCGCTTGCTGGCTGGAGAACACCCGGCGCCCTACGTCCTCCGATGCGGAGATGCCGTCAACGGCCGAGGTCACCCAAGGCCTCGCGCACGAATCCGTCTGGGAGCGTGGCTATCGAATCGTACTCGGCGCAGCGATGCTGACCGTCCAAATCGACGGAACATAACGCTCCACCGCGCGAGTCGCACAAGATGATGACGGATCGCTGACGAGGAGTTCGCACGTAGATGAGAACATCGCCGTCTGCCGTTGGAGACACTTCAAAGCGGCACGGTCGCAGAGAGTACACTTTGGGTAGCAAGCACCTCGCGTTCTCCAGCGCCGTTGTAGAAGGCTCAGGATAGTCCTCCTCCCGTGCTTCGTCGATGACGGCGTCAAGATCAACCAAGGTTGCCTTCAGGTCGTCGCTCGTTGGTTGGACACTCCAATCGAGCGCAACGTCTGACATCGGATCTCCCTGCTACGGCACGACAGTCCCCATCGCGGGTCGCGTCGTACGGTTAGGCTGAGCGGCGCACCCTCTAGTCTAGGATACTGCAGCTTCTGTGACCAACGCCCAACGTGGTGGTGTGTCACTTGTCGAAGGTCAAGGGGTCCCGGCACGGACGCATGCGCGAGCGTCGGATTCAGAGCAGCGGCCGGCCGATCCGAATCTTCTACGCGTTCGACCCGCGGCGCACGGCGATCCTGCTGATTGGCGGCCGCAAAACGGAGCAGGACCGGTTCTACCGAGAGTACGTGCGACGAGCCGATGTGATCTATGGATCAGTATCTGCGACAGCTCCGACGCGAAGGACTATTGGAACCGGAGAGAGGATGGCGATAATGAAGCACCGACCCTTCAACGAGTTGACGAAGGACTGGTCGCCGGAGCGTTTGGCAAAGAACGAGGCGAGGGTCGCCACAGCGCTCGCGGAGCTGGATCGGCAGGAGCGCGAACAGCCGCGGGACGAAGGGGTCTCGCAGGCGACTACCGCGAAGCCGCCGACTCGGTCGCGAGAATTGGCTCGCTGACACGGTCGACGCGGAGGGTCAGGATCCCAACACTACGCACCGGGCGGACCAAGTCCGTTTCCGAGTCAGCGGCCCAACTCTTCCTGGACAATCGCCGGCCGGTTATCAATCAGCACGAGGAGCACGCGCGCCGGCCCCTCCGGGTGGCGGCGGCCCTGCTCCCAGTTCTTGCGCGTGCCGAGCGGAATGCCGATGCTCCTAGCAAAGACCGGTTGCGACAGCCCCGTCTTGCTTCGGATCGCAACGACATCGGGACAGGATACCTCGATTGCATGCACGGCGAACCCGGCGTGATCACCATGCAGGTAGGCGCGCGCATCGTCGAGCCCGGCCATGATCTTGTCGAATGCCTTGGTCATGGGTCGCTCCTGTAGTCTGCGGCTAGCTCCACGTGCGCTGTCGGTACGCAGCGAAGTCTTCTGGTGTGAATCCGTCGGCGTCCACCAACGGGTAGGACCGTTCCATCAGGACCTTTACCTCGCTGTCGATCTTCTCGTAATGCGAACCGCGCGATCACGTCTGCGTGAGGGTCTTCGCGTCAGGGCGTCGTCCGGTTCTCGGCAGCCGTGCCCGTGCGCCGCACGGGCAACCGCACGTATTCTCGTTCGGAGGCCTCCTGCCTGACTCGAAGGTCCCTGAAGATGGCGTCAACGTCGTAGTCGAACCGCGCGGCGTACGCCTGCCGGATGGCCCGGACTTCAGCGATGATCGGATCCGTCTGTTTCGTCTGCATGGTCGTCCTCTTCCATGAGTTCATTGGGCGTGCAAATGACCGGCGGCTCGTAGCCTGCCCTTCGGCACGCTCGCTCGATCCGCCACCGCACTGCGGCGTTGGCGATGTGGCGAAGATTCCAGGTCAGCAAGTAGTCGACGCCGTTCGTGGCGGCAATGCCGACATGCGCCGCATCCGCCGTCGCCTCGCGCGGAAACGCCCCTAGATCCAACAGCCTCCGAGTCAGGGCCGCCGAGTCCTCCGTGATCTCGATACGGGTGACCAATTCCAGCGCCGTCAGGCGAACGCGGGCAGCATCCGCATCACCTGCTGCGGCTTCTGTGAACACAAGCTCCGAAGCGACGAGAACGAACCGCTCCGGCGCGTCGCGCCACCATTCCCGCGTCATGGCCTGCTGCGCCGCGATGATGAGATCGCGTGACGGCCGTGCTGTCAGGTAGCTGACGATGGAGGTTTCCACGTAGACGCTGGGCTTCGTCATGTTCGGGCGCCCGCAAGGTCATTCCGAGAGCCTCGTGGCCGATGGTGGCGCCGCCGTTCGGGGTGCTCCCCGCGCCGCTTCGCGGCTTTCCCTGCTTTCGTCGCGCCATGCCCGATTCCCCTCGCACGAATCCAGACCAGCGAACCGGCAGGTGGCCCGCGCCACCCATAGCGTACAACTAGTCGCCGACCGGCCTCAACAGTGTCGCCCCGCTCCCGGACGGAGGCGGCGAACGACGAGTGGGCGCTGACCGCGAGGAGAGTACCGGACGCTGCTCTTCCGTCGCCGGCCGGGGCAATCTCAAACGCTGGAAGCTACAAGGGAACATCCTTCTCCGCCGCCCTGTTTACCCTCTCCACCTGATCGCCCACGTTACGACTGATATTCGACGTTCGCCGCTTCACCTTGACAGCACGGTCGAGCACTTCTTCGGCCCACTGATTCAGGCTCTTGCCGGACAGTTCCGCCGCGAGCGCGGCTTGGCGGTGTACTTCGGGGCTGACGCGAAACATCATCCGGCCCGAATAGGGCTTCTGGGGTGGCTTGCCAATCCCGGCACAGGTCTCGATATAGTCCTCCACGGCCTCATGGAAGGCCTCCCGAAGGGCGTCCACGGTATCGGCGTGAAAACCGACCCCGTCGCGGATGCCCGCGATCCGGCCGGTGAAGACTCTGTCCTCGTTGTTATAGTCAATCCGGGCCGAGTACCCCTTGTGCGTCATGGTGTTCGTCATGGTGTGATCCCCATCCTTTCCAAAAACGCGCGGGCGGCGCGAATCTGATACCGCTTGGCTTCCTTGGTCGGGTGCGGGCGGTGGAACGTTTCGACCTCGCCATCCTTCTCGAACCGCACCCGTGACCCCCGGCCCTCGATCACCCGTGCGCCCGCGGCGATGAGCAGCCCTTCGAGGGCCGCCCATTCGATGGTCCCGGACACGGGATCACGAAAGACGGCCGTCAGCGTCTTGCGCTGCTTACCCGTCATCATCAGAACGCTACCGTATGCTTGCAGTATGTGCAATCAGCAGCCCGCCCTTCCCGATCGAATGCGCGTCCTCTCGGAGGTCACCGAAGCCTCCGTTGTGAAGGCGGTTCAATTACATGACCGCGAGGGCCGCCTCGTCGTCATGGATATGGAAGGCGTCGCCTCGCGCCTCGTGTCTTGAGCAATTTCCCAGGCGGACCTCGTCATCACTCCGATGCGCGCGACGACGCTGGACGCCACGGTCGGGGGGCGCGCGCTGCCGACCGGTCACCCGTTGCGTCTGGACTGAGACACGCACTCAAGGACGGTGCCGGGAACTTCGGCGGCGTGGAGTACGCCCGCGAAGAACTCCGGGTCGAAATATCGGCCATGCTGACCGGCGACTGGGTGGGCGTCGGTCACGACGGCAGCCGAGGCGCGGCGTACGTCCAGGGCTGGATCACGGCGCTGGACCCGCGCCCGCCCATGCCCGTGGATGCCGACCCTGGACCTCGCGCGGATGATCGTCAACCCGAGGGAGATCCTCAGCCCCGACGGGCGCGGCGATCGCGCGCGGGTGACACGATGACCAGCCGCTCGGCCCAGGTCGACACGAGCCCCGAGAGCCCCGCCACGGTCCCGACGTTGCCGGATCGCGCTGGCCAGCTCGCGCCCCTCGGCTGGACCGGCCGCGAGGCCGAATGGCTGGCCCTGGTCGCCTTGCATAGCGGCGCGTTTACGCGCGCGCAATGTGGGGTGTACTTCCAGGCCGGCGACGACCGCAAACGCCTGTTGCGGTTCGTCCGCGCCCTCATCGAGAAGCACCTCGCCATCGAGGACGAGCGGCCCATCTTCCCCGGCGGCGCGCGGGCCGTGTTGCTCACCGGCAAGCCCATCTATCAGGCGCTGGGCATCCCCGACGTGCGACACCACCGGTCGAAGGCCGCGACGACGATCGTCCTCCTGCGCCGGCTCCTCTCGCTCGATTACCTCATCGCGCGGCCGACCGTCGGATGGCTCCCCATCGAGGGCGACGAGGTGCAGCGGTTCGAGGCGCTCGGGTTGGACCGCCGCACCTTCCCGTACCGGCTGTCCGGGCCGGCCGGGACACCGCCGCCGCCGCGCTCTTTCGCGTTCACGCTGCCGATCGCCGTGAACGATCACGCGGCGACGTTTGTGTACGTCGATCCGGGGCAGTCCACCGATAGCGAGCTGCGCGCGTGGGTGTGGCCCACGCGCCCCTGTGGGCCGCACTTCGGGCGCGGACTTTCGCCGTGCAGGTCGCCGCGGTTGGCATCGGCGCAGCGGCGGCAGACCGCGCCGCGCCCGTGCTCAAATACTGGACCCAGGACGGCGACGGCACGGGCGTAGACCCCCCCCGGGACAGACCCAGGCCGACCCGGACATCCGCCAGGCGATCGCGCGTCTGAAGGCAGGGATCAGCGGCGGCGATCCCGCGTTGCTGACGGCGCTCGGCGGTTTCACCACGGCCGTGCGTCGGCTCAAAGAGCTGCGTCAACTTCCCGAAGGCACGCCCACCACAACGAAGGCGCGGGTGGCGATTGACCGCTTCCAGATTGGGTCACCCGTTCGGCTGACTGACCCCGAGGCGGCGATCTGATGGTGCCCCTCGTTTCGGTCCCGTTCCGTGGCAGGGCGCAGGGCAGGGCGCAGGGCAGGCGAAATGCCACGCGGACACAGGGGGGGGTGTGGCAATAAGAGAGGGAGGGGTGTGGCACACCACCCGTCCATTTTTCGCTGTCCCCGTTCGGGTTTTTCGTCCTAGACCGGCCGACCCGAACCGCGCCAGCGGGGAGGGACTGGACGGGAGCGCCCCCCCCTTTTCAACCGCTGGCGCGGTTCGGCGTATGGGGGGGTGGGGCACCCGGTGGGGCACCGGGTGGGGCACCCACCCCCCCCGCCAAGGGGGGGTCGCTCCCGTCGTATGTATCCCTGCGGGAAGGCTCCCCGGCCCGCGCGCGGGCCGGACGATCAGACCCACCGAGGCGCGCGATGCTTGACCGACTCATCCGCGCGTGTCTCGTCATCGGCGGCGTCAGCGCGGCGTGCGCCTGGACGTGGCCGGGCGCGTTCCCCGAGGGCGATCCCGTAGCGGTCCTCGTCAGCTATCACACGCCGACCTTTTACGCGGGCGTCGTCGTCTGGTACTACCTCGCGCCCGGCGTGGCCGTGTTCATTGCCGGCCAATTTCTCATCAGCTCATCCCGGATCTGGTTCGCCCGGATGGGCGTCAGTGTGGGGCTCCGGTCGAACCTTCCAAAGTGGCCGCTTTCGCCTACGGCGGACGGCCCGGCGATCGTCGTCGGGGAAGTGCATCACCCGGTCAGAGCCATCGAGAGTCCGGCCCCTGAATGGCTGACGATCCCCGAGCGGGGACTCTATACCGGCGTGGCGATTTTCGGCGCGGTCGGGTCCGGCAAGACGTCCGCCTGTATGCACCCCTTCGCGCGCCAGCTCTTGAGCTGGCAAGCGGACAATCCCGAGCGGCGATCGGCCGCGCTCATCCTTGAAGTCAAAGGCGATTTTTGCCACGACATACGCCGGATGCTGACCGAGCTACACCGGGACGGCGACTACATCGAGCTGTCCCTCGATGGCCGGCTGACGTGGAATCCGCTGAGTGCGACGTGGCTCGATTCGTACTCGCTCGCCTACACCGTCGCGTCGTTGCTGAATCAGCTTTTCGGCAAGGGCAAAGAACCCTTCTGGCAACAGGCGTACACCAATCTCGTCCGCTGGATCATCGAGCTATATCGCGTCCTCCCGCCCCAGGACGGCAGCGCCACGCCCGGATGGGTGACGCTGCGCGACGTGTACCACTGCGCCATCGACAAGGAGCTCTTCGCCAAGAAGATTCAAGAGGCGCAGACCTACGCGGCCGACATGGGCGACGAGTGGATCACCATCGACGGGGCCGCTATGGACGGCGACGACGAGCAGATCCACGCGCTCAGCGTCCTCGGGTTTTTGCCGCAACCGGAACGGCCCGGCCGCTTCCAGGCGCGCGGAAATAAAGCCGTGTTGAAGCACCTGAACGCCCACAAGATCACGTACGCCACCGAGCGGGCCGAGAGCAGCAGCGCGATGGAGATCCGGCTCCGGGTTGAAGCCGTCAACCGCTGGTACGTCCACGACTGGAACACCCTCGACAACAAGATCCGGTCGAGCATCGTGGAGGGCGTGTCCGTGTTCCTCAGCATGTTCGACTTGCCGAGCGTGGCGCGCGTGTTCTGTCCGCCTGCGCCGGCCGCGGCCGCCGTCGGCCAGCGACCAGTACCGGCCGACGATGACGCGCTCGACCCCGCCCGAATCCCGCTGGCCGTGACGAAAACAACCGACGACCTTCCGCCCCTCGATACGCTCATCGAGAGCGGTAAAGTACTGGCCCTCAACATGCCCGCCGGCACCAATCCGGCGCTCGCCCGCGCCATCGGCGTCATGCTCAAAAATGCGTGGCTGCAATCGCTGTTGCGCCGGCCGGCGACGATGCAGGCCGAGCCCGGCCGCTACGTCCGGCCGGCCGTCTTTATCTGCGACGAGTATCAGGCGTTCGCCAGCGTCGGCGAAGACGATCCGAGCGGCGACGAAAAGGCGTTTGCCCTCACCCGGCAGTGCCGGGTGATCCCCATCGTCGCCACGCAATCTATCAGCTCGCTCAGGTCCGTTCTCGGGAGCGGCGAGGCGTGGCGGACGTTGCTCCAAACGCTCCGGACCCGGATATTTTTGAGCCTCAGCGACGAGGCCAGCGCCGAGATCGCCTCGAAGCTGTGCGGGCAGGTGGCGAAGATCAAGAGCAGCTACACCATCAACGAATCCGCGAAATCGAGCGGGATCAATCTCCTGTCCGCCCAGGCCGGCGGCGGACGTGGGAGCGTGGGCGCGAGCAAGAGTTTTCAGGAGCGGCGCGAGGCGCTGTTTCAGCCGCGCGACTTCGCCCTACTCGGGAACTGTCAGGCGATCTGTCTCCCGTACGACGGCGTGCAATCGCTCCCGCCCCGGCGCGTCTACTTGAAGCCGTATTACCTCAAGCGCGACCGCCCATACTGGGCCGCGAAAGCGGCTGGCGAGCTATGAGCAAGGGCGACGGGCTGGACCTCTTGAAACCCTTTTTGCCCGGCCTGGAGGCGGCGCTCGAAGACCCGGACGTGAGCGAGATCATGATCAACGGGCCGGGTAACGTGTGGCTGGAAGGCCACGGCCGCTTGACCCAGATCGACGCGCCCGATCTGGACGCGGCGGCGCTCGAACGCGCGGCGATCCACATCGCCCGCCCCCTGGGGCTTGACCCGGCCACCACGCCGGTTCTCGATGCGCGCCTGGGCGACGGCTCGCGCGTGGCGATCTGCGTCCCGCCGGCCAGCCCGCACGTGGCAATCACCGTGCGACGGTTCGGGAAACGATCCTTTTCAGCGGCGCAGCTGGTCGACCAAGGCGCGCTGCCCGAACACATCCGCGACGCAGCCGCGCGGACCCTCCACACGCGCCGCAACATCCTCGTGAGCGGCGGCACCGGCAGCGGCAAGACGACGCTGCTCAATGCCCTCATCGAACTCATCCCCGACGACGAGCGGATCGTCGCCATCGAGGACACCTTGGAGCTGCGGATCGACTCCGCGAACTGCGTACGGTTCGAGGCGCGCGGGCTCCAACAAGGAGCCGTCACGATCCGCGACCTGGTGCGTCACGCCTTGCGGCACCGACCCGATCACATCGTCGTCGGCGAAGTGCGCGGCGGCGAGGCCGCCGACCTCTTGCAAGCCCTCAACACCGGCCACGGCGGCTCGCTCACCACCGTCCACGCCAACAACGCCGAGAGTGCCCTCTCGCGGCTGGCGAGCTGCGCCATGCAAGGCGGCGGCGACCTCCCGTGGGACGTCACGTGCCGGGGCGTCGTGGACGGCATCTCCATGGTGATCCACATGACCCGCGCCGACGGCCGGCGCTTCGTGGAAGAAGCGGCGTACGTCAAAGGCTACGACGCCGGAAAGAATCAATGGGACATACAACAACTCGAACGAATGCCCGTCTGAGTCTGAGTCGCGCGCGCCTCCGCACCCGCGCCGTCCTCGCCACGCGGCTGACCGGCGGGCCTGAGGACCAGCGCGCGCCCACCACACCACGCACCAGGAGACCCACCCCATGACCGATCTCAAGAGTGACGCCGCAGGCACACTCCATGCCACGGCGCGCAAGCGCCTGGACACCATGCGCGCCCACATCACGCGCGCGGACACCGCGCGTTCCGACGCCGCGCACCAGGCGCGCGCCGCCAAGGTCGTCGACGCCGCCACGACCGCCGCCGCCGCCAACCGCATCGCGGCTGAGGCATGGACCGCCGTGGCGACCCACGCGGCGACACAGGCGAACGACTGCCGGCGCGGGGCAGAACGAGCCGACCGCACCCGGCACCGCTGGGCGCGCTAGGCGGCGGCGCGGGCCGGATCGCGACCATGGCCCGAACCGCTCAGACCGTTTCACGAGGATCTCTGTTCGGGAGGAGATGAACCCCTATCTCACGAGTGCACCTGG
>CBDHFM010000021.1:0-95391 GCA_965262505.1 Vicinamibacterales bacterium | reverse complement strand
TTAATTCTCCGAGTGAAAACGGAAAAACGGCTGACCAAGACTAAAATTGAGGGGAAAAACAGGGATACAAGCCTATCCCGTCGGATTTTCCACGATTAAACAGCCGAAATCTGTTACTGAGTCGCCACGGACACCCCGCTAAGCGAGGCGCTCAGCGACGACCGGCCCAAGGAAGGCTTCAAATATACGCCTGGGCGAGAACGTGGCGCAGGCGACGCGCCAACCCACCTACCAGGCGCGTCAACGGCTCCGTCGTTCTCCGCTGGCGCTCCGGTGCGTTACTACTCTCTCCCTCGCCGCCGCGCAGCGCACCATCACACCTGCACCTCGTGAAATAGCGGCGCGACCTGCGTCATCGTCACGCCTTATGTAATCGAAGAGGCGTCACCTTTTCGCGCACGACTAAACCATTAGCTTCGAGGTCGCGTTGAACCGTCTTGGCCCACCAACCGGCCTTATCGCCGTCCGGGAACAGGTTTTGCGGTAAATGGTCGACCAGCCGGCCTTGAATCTCCGCGATGGTTAAACCGGGTGACGCATCAGGAAGGACAGTCAAGTACGCGGATTTCATCGCCGTGTACATTTCCGCGCCGACACTTCTTGTGCGCCACGGACGGTTCACATTCTCTGACTTCGATCTGTCCATCGTTTTTCATTCGTGTGTGGTCCTCAGTGTCTCCATATCAACGTGCAATTTTTAACCAAAGGAGGAGTGACCCCGAGAACCACCCAGGAGAGGGGCTCCTACAGTTCAGAATCCTGAATCTGCGCGATCTTCATCAGGTGCTTCTGTAAGCCGCATTTAAGAACGCCGCCATACACCTAAACCGAGATAAGGGCTGGGAATCCGGCCTTCACGTAGATGTGGTGGCTGCCTCTGACCCGCTTCAACCTCCACCCTCGCGATTCGAGCAGCCGGGCAGAACTACTTTCCGCTGACGGCCTTCACACCGCGATTTCGATAATCTTGTCCGTCTCGGAGACGTGAATATCCCGGACCTCAACGGACAAGCACCCCTCGACGGCCTCGTAAAGGTTGCTCAGTAGTTCCTCGAACGAGTCTCCCTGGGTCGCACACCATGGGATGGACGGCACGTCCGCCCAGTACCCGCCCTCCTCGGCTTCATGGATGACGACTTTCAGCTTCATGGGTTCTTCCACTTTGCAAGGCTCTGGCCCGATTCCGAGATCACCCGATTCGTCCGGGACACGATTAACGTGACCAGGTCTTGCCGGGCACCACGCTCGTCGCGGATGCCGGCGCCACCAGTACCCCACGATCGCAACAACAACGACGACGAATACGCTACCCAACAGGAATTCCGCCATGGTCTTATCCCTGCCGTCTCTCTAAATCTACTGCCCGCTGCGATTCAGCCGGCGCTCACTCCCACACAAGATTCGCCGTTTCTCAGCGCCAGATCGAGCAGTGCCTAGTTGCGCTCCAGTAAGCCATTTTGGGCTCATGCTGGCCCATTAGCTGACCTCGGCGATGGTTTCGGCGGTGTCGGTCCATATCCCATGCGCGTCTTTCGTTGCGACCAGGCGCGGTCGCCTCCCATTCAGTTTTTCAAGAACGAGCACAGTTCCCTTCACCTTCTGTCGCCTGGTCGCGATGCGCTTGGCCGCGCTCACGTTGAATGCCTCGAATGGGTCTCCCGTCTCCCCGGGGCTTGCCACATCCTGCTTTTCAGTCACGCGATAGACGAACATATTCAGACTCATGATCCTTCCCCTTGTGGGGTTGCCCCCTTTGGAGCCAGGTCGAACAGGGCCCGGTCGAGCCGAGCAGAATCAAGCGGCGTGTGCGGCGCTTGCGGGCGGCGGCGGAGAGGCGGGCCTGGGCGCGGCGGATCTGGCGGGTGAGGGTGGTGCGCTGTCGGCGTTGGGCCTCCTGGAGTGCTTTTTTCTTCGCTGCGAGTTCCTGCGTGAGGGCTGCTTGCCTGGCTAGGAGTTGCTGCAGTTCTTCTTGTGGTTCCATCTCGGTAGACGGTAGCTCGCGCCGCCCGCCCGCGTCCAGTTCGCGCGGCAGGGCGAACTGGACCTCGCTGTAGAGCCGCCCGTTGGCGCGCTCATGCGCGTCCGCCGCCTGCCAGTAGGCGTGCGGGTCGTCCTGCGCCCACGCGGGCATGTGGCCGTGCTCTACATGCAACAACAACAAATGGGCGCACATGTCACGACCTTGACCACCGAATACGAAGGGCTGTTGAAGAACGTCAACAGAGAGGTGGACCCCATCCTTCGGACAGGTGTTCGTCACAGCTACGGTGGAATCCGGGTTCATGATTCACGCTGCGTTTGGCTGGCCGGAGGTGGGGCGGAGCCCCAGGCTCCGGTCAGCTCGACCGAGGCGCCCTCCCGCGCGGGACGATGCCCGGCAGCGTGCCGGCCAGCTCGCCGATCGGCACGAACCCGCCACGGCGCTGCTGGTCGTCTGTGCTCATCGAACCCCTACATCGGCGCTGCGCCGGTACACCGAAGCCTCGTGCAAGTTTTTACCCATGACTCCCCGGCCCTCGACGTCGCTCTCCGGCGACGCAAACGACTCCTAGTTGACCATGACTCACCAGGTGATGGCCTCAGCTCTGCGAGTAGTCATGTCATGGCGCGGTCGTCGATGTCGCCAACACCGCGGGCGAGAATGTCACGACGGCGATCCGCACGGACCTGAACGGCTCCACCTCACCCCTTATGTCTCAAACGACCGTTTGCGATACATGCTGATCGGATAGGCCCGCGTCTCAAAGGCGGACGGCCTCATTCGTATCGCCGGGCAGGTGGTTGAACGGGAACTGCGGCCCCAGGCACTCGAGCGGAGTGCAGGCGGGACGCGATTAACCGAGGCCGAGCCGTCCGCGAAAGAGCAGCGCCCACACCAGCAGCCAGAGCGCCACCGCTCCGGCGCTGATGCCGAGCACCCACACCGGATGGTAGGCCAGCGCCAGCGGGATAGCAGCGCTGGTCCATAGCCCGCCGCCCATGAACGGCTATGCGCTCTGGCGGCACATGCTGATCCTCCAGAATGCCCGCCGCCTCGTCTTCAGAGGTGGACCCCATCCTTCGGACAGGTGTTCGTCACAGCTAAGGTGGAATCCGGGTTCATGATTCACGCTGCGTTTAGCTGGCCGGACGTGGGGCGGAGCCCCAGGCTCCGGTCAGCTTCGCCGCTAGTGTACGCCTCTTCGGGCGTCCGACCGTTGAGCGACGAGGGGGGCCGGCACCGGTTGTAGAAGTCCATCCACCCGCCGATGCCGGTTCGGGCCTCAGAGCCAGTGGTGAACTCGGACAGGTACACGCACTCGTACTTGAGCGATCGCCACAGGCGCTCGATAAACACGGTGTCCATCCAGCGGCCCTTGCCGTCCATCGAGATGCGAATACCAGCCTCCTTGAGCACGTCGGTGACGTCGCCGCTGGTGAATTGACTCCCCTGGTCGCTCTTGAAGATCTCGGGAGGACCAGAGCCCTCGAGCGCCTCTCGCAAGGCCGCGCCGCAGAAGCTCGCCTCGAGCGTGTTGGACAGGCGCCAGGCCAGCACCCTGCGGCTCCGCACGTCGTGGCGGCGGGTCCCCCTTGGGTTGACGATCATCCGCTCGGGGTCCAGGGGCGGCAACCACGGGCGGGCGCGGGTCCCGCGGTCGCGCCGTCGGCGCGGGGCTGATCTGTGGACGCCGTGCGGCAGAGTATTTGGCGGCCAGCTCGGCGTATTTCTGCGCGATCGCCTGTTCGTGCTCGCGGACCTGGCGCAGCAGGTAGTCCGACATGTGTTGCGCCTCGGCGGCGGCCTGGTCGATTTCCTGCGAGTCGTGTTCCAGTGCCGTGAGCCAGCCCTGCACGTACGTCGCGCCACGGCTCCCGTCGTGGCCGACGCCGACCCGCACGCCGGTCAGCATCGCCGATATTTCAGCGCGCAGTTCTTCGCGGGCGTACTCCACGCTGCCGAAATCCCCGACGCCGTTCTTGAGCGTGGCGCGGTCCAGCCGATCGGGGTGGCCGGTGGCGTGGCCGAGTTCATGGAGCGCAGTCTGGTAGTACCCGTTCGCGCTGGCGAACTGGTCACGTTCCGGGAGCGTGACGTGATCCGTGTGCATGTTGTACACGGCGCGGTCCCCGCGTTCGTGCACCACGCGCACACCGCTCTCTTGGATCACGCGCTCGGCGAGCTCATGGGTTTTCAACTCAGACTTTTGGTCGCGGTCGTCGTCGCGCCGTTCGAGCGTCAGGCCGTCGGCCTGTTCGACGTTGAACGCGGCGTGCACCCGCACCATCGGTGGACGGGTCTGCTCGTGGTCCTGCTCGCCGCCGGGCGGCGGCTTCTCCTTCTCGTCGGCAAATTTGTCAAGCAGGACGGGCGTCGCCTTCTCGCCTGGGCGGACGTGACCACCAAGCGCCTGGATCTCGGTGGCGGTCGCCCAGCGGTTGTCGCGGTAGTCCTTCGCGGTTTGGACGACACTCAGGTACAGCGCGTTCACGCCCCGGTACGCGTGCCCGTTCACGAGGTGTTCCGGGAGTCGACGCTCGCCGGGCGTCCACGGCTTCTGCCACGGCGCCACGCCCTGCTCGATCTGCGCCTTGATGGTCGCGGCAAACGCGGCGTGGTCGTTCTCCCGGGACCACGTGGGGGTCTGCGCCGACGGTGTACGCCACCAGGCCATCAGCGCCCGCCTTTCCCACGGGACGGCTTCAGCGAGCGGCGGGGGGAGTCAAGAGCGAACGTTGTGGCCGAGTCAGTCATGGCTTCTCGTCATCGGTCTACCGTCACGAATGATCCTCGCGCCTGCCCGCTGCTCAAGGCGACCGCCCGTTCCTGAAGAGGCGCGATCATCAGCCGGCCCTCCGCAGGTCAGCGCGGCGCGGCGCGTCGGCTTTGCTCTCGTCGCCGAGATAGGCCCCCCACTCGTCCATCAGGTGACGACGGCGCTCGAACAGGTCCGACCGGGCGTAGGCCGCCTCGGTCTGGTTGCCGACGATGTGCGCGAGCGCCGCCTCAACGACCTCGCGCGGATGGTTCGTCCGCTCGGCCGCCCAGTCCCGGAACGAGGAGCGGAAGCCGTGCGGCACGGCGGCCACTTTCAGGTCTTGCAGGAGCCGCGGCAACCGCGTGATGCTGATCGGCGCGCCGCCCTGGCCGGGGAACACGAGCGGACTGCACACGTCGGCGAGCGTCCGCGCCGCCTCGAGAATCTCCGCCGCGCGCCCGCACAGCGGCACCCGGTGCTCGCGCTTCGACTTCATCCGCGTCGCGGGGATCGTCCACGCGCGGCCCGGCCGATCGATCTCGTCCCACCGTGCGCCGCGCACTTCTCCCGACCGCGCCGCGGTCAGCACCAAAAACTCAAACGCCAGCTTGACGGCCGGCGTCGCCCCCGACCCCCACATCGTTTGAATCGCCCCCGCCACCTCGCCGTGCGGCAGCGCGCGCATGTGCACGACAAGGTCCTGTTGCGGGCCGAGGACCGGGCCGATCCGGTGGCACGGGTTGTCGTTGCGGTACTCCATGGCCACGGCCCAGTCCAGCACGGCACTGATCCGCTGGCGGATGCGCCGGGCCGTCTCGGGCCGGACGTGCCAGATACGCCGCAGCGTCTCCAGGATGTCGGCGCTGCTGACGCGCGACACCGGCGTGTCGCCGATGTGCGGGAGGACGTGCCGCGTCAAGCTCGCCAGCCAGTCGTGGGCGTGCCGGGGGTGGCGCCAGCCGGGATACTTGTCCATCCAGACCCGCTCGGCCGCGTCGGCGAACGTGGGCACGGTGTCGGGACGGTGCCTGTCCGCGAGCGGGTTGCCGCCCTCGCGGGCGCGCTTCCGGTTGGCGAACGCCTTCTCGCGCGCCTCCTTGAGCGTGACGAGCGGGAAGCCGCCGAGGCCCACGTCGCGGCGGCGGCCGCAGATCACGATCCGCTGGATCCAACTGCGCGTGCCCGTGGGTTGCACGGTCAGATACAGGCCGTTGCCATCTCCACTACGGCCTCACAGAATACGCCAACGTGTCGTATTGTGCAGTATGCAGTATAAACGGTGTAGTAATAACTATTTATGACACCTTACGCGCTGTCTGATACGCTCACGACATCCTTTACGGTCCATACACATCCCCTATACAATGAGGGTATGAATAGCGCGACGCAGACGCTGCACCTGCCGCGACGGACCAAGCCCAGAGGCCGCCATCCCGACAAGCGGCTGACGGCCGGCTTCGTGCGGACCGTCGCGCCCGGACGATACTGCGATGGCCAGGGGTTGTATCTCTACGTCCAGTCGTCCGGCACCCGGAGCTGGGTCCAGCGGCTCGTGATCCACGGTCGCCGCCGTGACCTCGGGCTCGGCAGCGTGGCGCTCGTCCCGCTCGCCGAGGCGCGCGAGACGGCGCGGGTCAACCGCAAGCTGGCCCGCGAGGGGGGCGACCCGCTCACGGAGAAGCGCCGCGCGGAGGGGACGCCGACGTTTGCGGAGGCGGCCCGCCGCGTGCTGGAACAGAAACGGGCCGGCTGGCGGAACGGCCGGCACCCGCAGAGCTGGTGGACGAGTCTGGAGCGCTACGCCTTTCCCCGGATTGGCGCACGGCCGGTGTCCGACGTGACGAGCGCTGAGGTGCTGGAGGTGCTCACGCCGGTCTGGCACGTGAAGGCGCAGACCGCGCGGCGGGTGCGCGAGCGGATCCGGGCGGTGCTGGAGTGGGCCGTGGCCATGGAGTGGAGACACGACAACCCGTGTGACCGCATCGGGCCGGTCCTCGGACCGCAGCAGGCAACGGTGGCGCACATGCGGGCGCTCGCGCACCAGGACGTGCCGGCAGCCCTCGCACGGGTGCGGGCATCCGGTGCGGCCGACATCGTCACGCTGGCGTTCGAGTTTCTGGTGCTGACCGCGGCGCGGTGGGGCGAGGTCCGCGGGGCCGCGTGGACCGAGATCGACGACGACGACGCCGTGTGGACCATCCCGGCCGCGCGCATGAAGGCGAAGCGCCCGCACCGGGTCCCACTGCCGGAGCGCACGGCGGAGATCCTCGAGGCGGCGCGGACGCGTGGCGACGGTCCGCTCGTGTTTCCCGGGCGGGACGGGGCGCCGCTGGCCGACAAACGGCTGCGCCGGCTCCTACAGCAGCAGGGGATCGCGGCCGTGCCGCACGGCTTCCGGTCCACCTTCCGAGACTGGGCGGCCGAGGAGACCGACCATCCGCGCGAGGTCATCGAGGCGGCGCTGGCTCACGTCGTGCAGAACAAGGTCGAAGCGGCCTATGCCCGCTCGGACCTGTTCGAGCGCCGCCGGCGACTCATGGGCGACTGGGCGGCCTATCTGAACGGGACGCCTCGTCCGGCTGTGTAGAATGGTTCCGTTCCCGGCATCAGACGAGAGGAGGCTCGACGGTCATGACGCTCCCGACACACCCGCGCGAACCGAGACCCCCAGGCCGGCGGCTTGAACATGCACTCACGCCCGCCTTCGTGCGCAACGTGGCCACGGCTGGCCGCTACGGAGATGGTAGCCGCCGATCTCGTGTAACTGCTTTAAAATAAATAACTTCCTGACAAGCACCCGCACTCGCTTCCCTCGTTGTACCCCTCTATCTGAACGGGAACCTGCCGGACCGAGCAAGCCGTCCGTGGACGGCCTTGGCCTGAGCGCCAGCGTGACCACCCCGGAACCCGTCGTGACGCCGACGCCGACCCGCTCGCGTCCCACCGATGCCGTCGCGGCCGCCGCCAATCCCAGGGCGGCAACGCGCCGCGGGATCGTGTGGCCACCGGTCACCACGTCGTAGGTCACAGCCAAGCCGGCAGCGATGGCCGGCACGTCCCAGGCGTGGCGCGTCTCGACCAGAAGGTCGCCGCCAGCTCAGGCGCGCGAATGAGGGAAGAACCCGCAGGCCTCGGCCCGCGGGACGGGGAAGGCGCCGTCGAGCCCGAGTTCGTCGCGGCGGCCGCGGATGGCGATGCGCTGGGTCGATCCACGCGCGCCACGCCTCCCGTTACCCACAATCTTACCCACACGTTGTTTTCGATGCCCGCGGACGCTACCGGACGGCGTCGGTTGCCGCTGGACTGGACCGGGGAGCCGACCGGCCTCGCGGTAGCCGCACGGCGCCGGTATCAGGTACCGGACGAGAGAGAGTCACGTAACACGGCTGGACCGCGATGGACACCTGCGGCACCAACCGGACCCAACCTGCGGAATCCATGCGGCGGGGAGCTGGCCGTACACGAAAAAACAGGCGAACGGACACCGGAGGTGCCGCTCGCCTGGAGATCGCCTGGCACGAGCCAGGAGCACCTGGCTCCTACCGCAGAACCCTCGGGGACGCTCAACAACGCGAGAGGGAACCCGGCGCCGTCGCGCCGAATCCCCCCCGCTCCCCTGTTACCCCCCCCGGGCTCTCAGGATCGATGGGCTTTCCCTAGCCCTGACGCCGCCGATACAGATGCCGGGCACCGCCACCCAGCAGGCCCAGCCCGAGCAGCAACTGCCCAATCAATGGCAGCGCCGGCACCGGCTCCGGCACCGGCTCCGGCGCGTCGGTCGCGGTCACCGCGACCTGCATGAGGCCGGTGACGCCGCTGCCCGTGGCCACCACGGTCACCGACTCGTTGGCCGTCAACGTGGCGGATCCGCTCATATCGCCCATCGCGATCGTGATCGACTCGGCATCCAGCATGCCGTCACCCACTACCGTCAGATGGACCGTGACCGCGCCGTCACCAGCCGTAACGGCTCGGTTGGCCGTCGCGGTGATCATCGTCGTGCCGCCCGCCTCGACCTCCATGGGATCGGCGCTCAGCGTGACCACCAGCTCCGTGTCGACCACCATCACGGGGAACGTGAGCTCGGCGACGTTCGACACGGTCTGCGTCGGGATGAGCGAGGACGATGCCATTCTCGCCGTCCCGGTGACGGTGATCTTGGCCTCGCCGGCCATCATCGCATTGATCGTGACCGTCTCGCCCGACGCGGACGCACTGGCCGAGTCGCCCTCCACGGAGACGCCGTAGCTGGCCGTGTAGCCGGGCTCCACATCGAACAGGTCACTCGTCATGAGCGTGACCGTGTCACCCGGGTTCACGCCGTCGTCGCCGCCCCCCGCCGCAATCGCGGCCATGAGCGCCTCGTAGTCTGCCGCACTCGCCTTCGGCGTAATCTTCTTCGCCGTGTCGTCCTCAAGGGACAGCGACAGCACAGCCGCGCTCGTGCGGGTCTCGGTGCCAACCTCGCTATCACCGGACACCACGGCGTCGAACATGAGCATATCCGTGCCGACGTCCTCGTCCGATCTCACCTCGAGTTCTACCGGCTTGCTTGCATCCTCGTTCATCTCGATGGTGATCGTCCGCGTCAACGTGTAGTCCGCCGCATCGGCCGTGCCGGTCGGCATCAACTGGACCGTGAGTTCCTCTGCGAACCCATCCTCCATGACGTCCCCGTCCTCGTCGACCGGCATCACCGCCACCATGACGGAGTCGCCTTCCGTCACCGACGTGGGCTGCGGTTCGAGGGCGGCCCCGTCCTCGTCGACCACCATCATCGCGACCGCAGGCAGCTCGTTGATGTCCGCTACCTTGATCGTGAGCGAGGCCTGCTCCGTCGCCCTTCCCACCGCTCCAGAATACGCGGTCAGCGTCACAGAGTCCTCGACTCGGTTTCCATCGTCGCCGGGCGGCGTGATCATGATCGTGTCGCCGGCGGCCGCGTCGTCGGAATTGACTACGACGACGCCAGTCTGGTCATGGCGGTACTCCGGATCGTCAAGATGCAGGGTCAGCATTGCTGAACCGTCGTCATGCGCAGGAACCGCCTTGAGGTTCACTTCGATATCAGTCCCCTCCGCGGGTTTGTCCGTCTCCAAGGTCAGATCGTAGGTCTGGGTCTCGTCGTCATCGATGGTGACTTGTATGTTCTCCTGATCGACGCCAGGCGCGTTGGTGACGACGAAGCGAACTGCGAAGTCTTCGTCTTCCGCGTCCCCGTCTTGTCCCGTGCCTAAATAGACGTTGGCCGTACGGGTATACGTGGCATCTTCGGTCCCACCGGCCGGAAAGATGAGATTCACCTCCACACCGCTACCGGTGTCACCGGTGAGGGTCACGTCTCCGTCGTCGGCGTTGTCGGTGGTGTCATCCGTCGGCATCTCTGGGTCGGCGGCGGCAATGGTCACCGTAACTGCTACAGTGGTGGCGCTCACCGAAGCCTCAACCATCGCCCTCAGGCTCACCTGAATCACCGTAGCGTCGCCCTCGGCGATCGTCTTCCCCAAGCCGTCGACTTTGAAACCGTCCGTGTCGTATTCGGTATCAGGGACAATCTGCGCCGACGCCGTCCCCGGGGACGCCGCCAGCAGCACCGCTGTGGCAAAGGCCGTAAGCCAGTAGCCCTTCCGCTTAAAAGTTGATTTCGATCCGTTCATAACTTGTCGCTCCTTTGAGGCATAGGGGGTAACGATAGAGTTCTTCCGTGTAGGGGGTAGTACGGTCGCTTCTGCATAGGTACCGGTGAACGCTTACGTCCTCGTTTCAGGGGTAAACGGTTACTTCTGCTTCAAGACGAAGACGTGTAAGCCATTTGAAATGAATGATTTCTGCAACTTGCATGGACCGGTTGCCCACACCGTTACCCACACGTCGAGCCCGACGCCAGAGGACGACAAAAGCCGTTCGCGGACGCGATCCGGCCCTCACGCCTTGGCAGGCGGATGCTGGGCGCACAACGCCGGATAGACCCCGGCGCCCTACGGCACGCGGCCGTTACCGCACATCTGCTGGCCAGCGGTCGCCGACCGCCTCGGCCTCGTTCTGGGCGGCGCGCATCGCCGCGGAGGCGCTCACCGACAGGAAGGCAAGGGTTTTTCGTCGGAATCGGTGGTGAGCGCGCCGCCCCTACCGGTGCACCACAGGGCCGATCAGGTCCTGTTGCGTCCCAACGGGCCGGTTGAGGCGTGTGTGGGTAAGAAAGTGTAATAAATCTTTATTACACAATGGTTTACAGATTTTATGCACCGGGCTACACTGTCGCGGTAGGCCACCAAACGACAGGCACGGCCCTGGTCACGGCCGGGCCACCACCCAGGGAGGCACCATGACCATGAGATTGCTCACGCTCCGGGACGTGACCGCGATCACCTCGCTATCGCGGTCGGCCGTCTACGCGATGATGGCCGAGGCCCGTTTCCCGAAGCCCCTCCGCATCGGGAGCCGCGCGGTCCGCTGGGTCGAGCAGGAAGTGCTCGACTTCATCGCCAGCCGTCCCCGCGGCGGCTCCGAGCGGCCCGCCGCGTCGCCAGGATGCACGGCGATCGCCTCAGACGCCCGGAACGGTCTGCACGACCGTTCTCGACGTCCCGATGCCTGACGCGCGGCCGGAACGCGTGAACCGGTCCACGAGCGCTGAACGACTCCGGCCCCTGCACACGACACACCCTCGCTCCCGGCACCCCGTACGCCCGCGAGCCACAGTCCCCGTCCTCCTCACGCAAAGGTCCGCGCGGCCCACTTGACCTCCCCGACGACGACCGCGTCTGGCGGCCAGGGCCGCGTGGGCCAGACGTGCTTGTTGGGATTGTCGCTGACGAGTTGCCACGCGCCGGACGCGTCCCGGCCGGCGCGCTTGACGACGGCGCCGTCGTCGATACGGACGACGAAGAGGTGTCCGACGCGGCGACGCCGGCCGGCGTGATTGACGAGAATCGAGCAGCCATCGACCAGCGTCGGTTCCATCGACTCGCCGCTGACGTGGATGACACGGCAGTGGCGGGCCACGAGTCCGTGGCGGGCGAGCCACGCCCGGCGAAACTTGATGCGCCCGGTTACGCGCTCCTGGTCGACGCTGTCGCCGTCTCCGGCGGCTACGGCGAGTTCGGAGACGCCGACGTAGTCGGCGTCATCGACGACCGCGGCGCGCGCGCTCGGGTCGTCGAGGCCCTGTCCGGCCGGCGCGGCCGGGAGGCCGCGGAGGAGTTGCTCGGCGGGTCTCGGGTCGTCAGTGAGCCCGCACAGGTAGTCGGTCGACACGTCGAGCGCCCTGGCGGCGGTAGCCAGCTTGTCGAGCGACCAGCCGGACTTACCGCGCTCGACCATCGAGATCGCCTCTCGGGTGTTGACGGTTCGGGCGGCGAGCTCCCGCTGGGTGACGGCGCGCAGGACGCGGGCGTGGCGCAGACGTTGTCCGATGAGACTCATCTTTAAATAGTAATACTAATTTACAGTTGACCGGTAATTAAACGACGCGCTACGGTTCCAAGTAAATGGACGTTACACACACGCAGGTCGTTCGCGTCCGTCTGGCAGCACTGGGCGTCTCCCAGCACGCGCTGGCGCGAGCGCTCGGTGTCAGTCAAGCCACGTTGAGCGTGTGGCTGAACGGCTACCGCCAGCCGCCCACGGGGTTCGAGGTGGAGGCCGCCGCGGCGCTGGATCTGCTGGAGCAGGCGGAGCGCGCCGCGACCGAGGCACGGGCGAAGGTGCTGGTAGGACGACGCACGAGTCGCATCGGCGAGTGGCTGTCTCACGCGCGACGTGCGCGGAGGACGACGGATGGATCGGCATCAGTACGACCCTAACGTCGGCATGGACGAGCGGCCGGGCGTGCTGTGCCTGGAGGACGTGGCGGCGCGGCGCGCTAATGGAGAGGGTCGTCAACCGAGCACTGGCCCTCCCCGTGTCCCATGTTCTGCGGCTGACACGCGGGATCCGCCTGCCCGTTCTGACCAGGCAGGGCGACGGAGTCGGCGACATCGGCTGAGGCACCTACCAGAAGCCCGATCCTGAGTGGAAAGGGCTCCGGTCGCGCCACCCGGGCGCTGAACGTGCGGCTCGTGTAACGGTGGTTGCGGCCAAGTGACTTCGGCGTCGTGATGTCAGGGTTCTGCGTCTGGAAGAAGGCGTATAAGACCCATCGTCGAGGGTTTGGTTCGTATCAGTGGCTTACCAGGACGTGTCCCAGCGCTTTTTTCACCGCTTCTCCATCTCGTTTCGACAACGCCCCGAGCTTGCGGACAATCAGCGTGTCGTCGAGGGTGAAGAGCTTCAAGCGGACCTTGCAGGGAACATTGAGGCCAGCTTCCCGCAAGCCCTGGATTGCCACGTCGCTCGGCCAATCGCTCACGGCTGAGGTGATCATCGCGAGGATCGATTGTTCATGAGTCCGATTGAAATGTGCCGATGAGACGATCAAGCTCGGCCGACGTTTGGCGGCCAGGCGATCTGTGAAAGGAAAGGGAACGACGACCACATCGAGTGACTTAAAGGTCACGCCACGCCTCCTCGTCCTCGGGCGAGATCCATTCGCTCAGCACCTTGGAGAGGCCCCGCAGGTAGTCGTCCTGCCTCGGCGTCACCTTGTGTACCACCAGATGATCACCCTCGATCTCGAAAGCGATCACATCCCCCTCGCCCAGGCTGGCCGCCTCACGGATGCTCTTGGGGATCGTCGTCTGCCCACGCGCGGTGATCTTGGCGAGTTCCATTTACTTACTTTACTGATATTCTGATTGTACAGATAGTAAGATATAACAGCGCTGAACGTCACACAGCTCTCCCCTCCACCACGGGGCAAACTCCAGCAAGAGTCCACGCGCGGAAGCCACCGCCGATTTCATCACCCTGACGGGCGACGCACTTCTGTGTCCTCCCATCAGGAATCCACACCCCTGCCCATGAACGGCCCTTGACACGAACGTAGATCTCATCGACACGCCAGGACCTGGTGGTGGGTTTGAGATGCCGGCGCAGCCGCCGCTCCTCCAGTTCGGGACCGTAGCGCTGGACCCAGCGCCAGATGGTCGTGTGGCCCGCTTCCAGGCCGCGCTCGCGGAACAGTTCTTCGACATCGCGGAACGAGAGCGCGGACCGAAGGTACCAGCGCACGGCGCACAGAATCAGCTCTGGCTCGGTTTGTCGCCACGTGACGATCGCCGGTCGGATTGCCGGCCTCATGATCTCTTCAGGTTACCCGCCGCCGTCGGCTACCGTTGCAACACAACCTCACATCAAGCGCGAGCGGGAGCAGGCGCGGGCGCGGGACCCCAAGCGGTTTCGGCGGGAGCTGATCGTGTGTGCGGTCGTGGCCATCGGCGCGACCCTCATCACGCTCGTGACCGTGCTCGTTCTGGGCACTATCCTCCGAGAGATGGCCATCGAGATGTTCGACACCCTCCGCGTCTGGTGGGCCGGGTGATCGGCTCAAAAAACCGAGCAAACACATTATGATTACAATGTAGTTACATGGTCACTACCACACGTATCGTCAGAATCGGGAACTCGCAAGGAATCCGCGTCCCCAAGGCGGTGCTTGAGCAAGCAGAATTACCCGAAGAAGTGGCGCTGCGCGCCGAGCCAGGGAAGCTCGTTGTAACGGGAGCTCGACCGCCACGCGCAGGGTGGGCTGATGCAGCAAGGAAGATGCACGCTTCCGGAGAAGATCAATTACTTGACGAGATACCTCCGAGCGTCTTCGACGATGAGGAGTGGGAGTGGTAGCCCGCCTCGTCCTCACGCGTGGTGACGTTCATCTCGTAAACCTGGACCAGACGACCGGTAGCGAGATACGGAAGACACGCCCCTGCCTCGTCATCTCGCCCCAGGAGCTTAATCAGCATCTTCGCACCGCGATCGTGGCCCCGATGACCACCAGCGGACACGCCTATCCGTGGCGGGTGCCATGTCGGTTCCAGAAACGGTCTGGATTCGTCGCCGTAGATCAGCTCCGAACGGTTGACACCGGACGATTAACGAAGAGGCTTGGACGACTTACACCCGCGACAGTGACCGAGGTGCTGCGAATACTGCAAGAAATGTTCGCTGCCTAAAGGTACGGTGTATCTCGCACGGACCGCCTCGCGGTTGCCATCTCGGCGATGTTAGCCTTGCTCGCGTGTCAGCAGATCGTGCGATTCGTGGGGATGTGTTGCAACTTTCCAAAAGCGGCAAGAGCGCGATTGGTCGAGTTGGCCGGGCTCCGTCTCATGCCGTCCCCTCGAACAAGTTAACGAGTTGGACGAACTGATCGACGGTATCAAGGGAGCGTAGAAGATGGCTGAGTTCGTGCAGGTAGACGACGAGAAGCTTGAGGCACTGGTCAAGGCAATCAGTCGCGCGGACGCGTGTCGCGACAGTGACGACACACATCGCATTTGTGGCCCATGCTGGGACGGGGTCGTGGAGGGGGTGGTCGGGATCGATCACGACTTGCGCGACTATCCCCCACTAAAGGTCTACTAAGGCAACCACGAACGCGACCAAAACCACGCCATCACCGCCGATGGTCTCAGCCCTGTCGGACACGACCTGCCTGACAACACAATCACCGCCTAGATCACGATGCGCTCGATCTCGTCGATGGTGATCGTGTTTGCCGTCCGGTCGTAGAGCTTCGTGGTCTTCGGGGAGGCGTGCCCGGCGATCTGCTGCGCGTGTTCGAGCGTGCCGCCATTCGACAGATACGCCGTGATCCCCGTCGCCCGGAACGTGTGGCAGCAGGTCGAGGGCGGCAGATCCGCCGCCGCCGCCCGCCGCTTGATCATGGCCAGGACGAGACGGCGCGAGAGCGCCCGGCCCGTCAGCCGCCGCCCCGCGGGGTCGACGCTCTGGAAGAGCGCCGCCGTCGCGTCGCCCGGCCCGGCCGCCTCGAGGTAGTCGTCGAGCGCCGCGGCCGCCTGATGGTGGGCCGGGACATCGTGCCGCCGGCCGCCCTTCTCGTGGAGCCGGAGCCACCCACGGCTTTCCTGCCGGAAGTAGTCCTGCCGCCGCATGCCGCTGACCGCGCTCACCCGCGCGAAGCTGTAGAGCATCACCGAGACGAGCGCCCGGTCGCGCCGGCCGGCGAGCGTGCCCGTGTCGATCGCCTCGAGGAGCCGGCGCGCCTCGGCTGGCGCGAGCACCGGCGTCGCGCCCGTCGTCACCACGTGCGTGGGGCCCCGGACGGCCGCCGCCGGGTTCACCGGCAGGACCTGGCTGACGACGAGCCAGTCGCCGAGCATGCGGATGGCCGCCAGGTGCTGCTTGACGGTGGGCGCCGACCCGGGGTGGGTCCGGATGTAGGCCGCCACGTGCAGCGGCGAGACCGCCTGGAGCCCCAGGCCCCGCGCCGCGCACCACGCCAGGAACTGCCCCACGGCCTGCCCGTACGCCGCGCGCGTGCGCCGGTTCGCGATCCGCGCGGCGAAAAACTCGAGAAACTTCTCCACCGCCGCGGGCCCCGCGTCGACGATCAGCCGCGGCAGCACGAGCTCGGCCCGCTGCGCGCGCGCCGTGCGCGCAATGTCCGTCCGCTCGACCAGCACGACGTCTTCGTTCATTCCCGCACCTCTCCCCCGCCGCCTGCCAGGTCTCCCCCCTCGACCAACTCCTCGAAGCGCTCGTAGTCGTTCGTCAGCGCCTGGGCGAGCGCGAAGAGCCGCCCGACGGCGTCCTGCGCGCCGCGGAAGCGCACCTCGATCCGGCCGGGCTCGACCGACACGCCCGCGGGCAGGCCCGAGAGGCGCGCCTCGAGCGCCTCGACGGGCACGGCCACTCGGATCCCGGTCAGCCGCGCCGTCCGGAGCTCGGTCAGGAGCCGCTCCCGGCGGTCTGCTTCGCCGCGGAAGGCGGCCCGCGCCCGGTGTTTCCGGAGCTGGCGGAGGAGCTGTGTTCTCGGGAGCGTTCTCTGGTGGCCGGTGAGCTCGGCCCCGAAGGTCTGCATGAGCGTCGCCGCCCGGGCTCTCGAGACGCCGAAGAGCTGCTCGACGTCGCCGCGCGTGAGCCACTCGCGGTCCAGCGCCTCGAGCTGGCGGATGGCGTCGGGGATAGCGAGGAGCCACCTGGGCTTGGCCGGCATCTGGTAGCGCCGTGTCGGCTACAACCCCTGCGGCGAGTGCGAGTTGGGAAGATGTCTGGCGCACATCCTGTACGCTATGTTAGTAGATGACCGTCTAATACACAAGCTGCGGGCGGGTCGGGGTCGAGGGTCCCATAAAGGGGGTTATGGGACGGTGCGCACAGGCGACGGCCCCCGCGCCGGCACCAGGGGCCGCGGCGCCCACACTGGGCGGCCGGCGCCCGTCGCCCGCGAGGACCAGGACTGGCCCCGGCCGTGACGCCGCCGCCCTCGCCCGGCACGGCCCTGACTGGCAGCGGGCCGGTAGAGTGCGTTGGAGCGGTAGCCTGCGCCGGTTCAGATGGCTGCAACCGCTCGTCGTTGACTCGAAGAATGTGATTACGGCGGGGCACCCGTGGACGCCGCTGTTTCCGCGCGGTTCCTTCGGGTCGTAGGTCACAATCGGAAGCCTCGGGAAGCCCGCCGCCTCGTCGAGTTGCGCGCCCGGTGGCTCAACCCGCCCGACTGGGTCGACGAGCAAATCGCTCTGAAGTCCCTGCCCGAGTGGGAGGTCAGCGTCCACGGGACGCCGGACCAGCTGACTTTGGCCCGTGTATATCCTTCGCCATAAGTCCCGTTAACATGAAAGATTCGCTCGCCGTGATCGCCCCGTCGGAACTTGGCCGTCGTCTCGCGTCCCGGCTGCCGGTCGCTACGCCTCCTAAAATCTCGAACGATATTTCAATTACTTGTATGAGTATTAATCCAAATGAGTAATTAAGTGACTGATTCGCGCCAGGGCGTCGCGGGCGGTCACGACAGGAATGCCTTTGACCTTTTCAAGAGCGAGCATGTGTCTCTTGTCGCCGGAGACGATCAGGTTGGCCTTTCCGGCGACTGCGGCGGCCAAAATCGGGTTGTCTTTTGAGTCGGGGGACAGATTCACCCCAGGCGGCTCGTCAAGGACAAGAGCCCGCGCCCCGATGTTTTGAACGATGACCGCGGCTTCGTCAAGGTCCAGAAACTTTTGCAGACGGGGTCGGGCGAGCACATCGGCGATCTCGGCTATTTGTGCCGTGGACGTCACGAGTTCGATGTCGCCCCGCAGCCACACCTGAGACAGCCTGTCCGGCGGGGTGCCCGTGGTGATGAGGGCGCCGACCAGGATGTTGGTATCAAGAACGAGCCGCACGTGCGGCGTCCACCTCGTCGTCGATCAGGTCGAGGATGTCCTGTTGGTCATCCCGCGCATTGCGATCCTTGATCTGGCACACGGTCAGATCCAGCACGCGGCGGCGCACGGCCTCATCAACGAACCTGGAGAGGTCTCCTTTCTTGCCCCCCTTGCGCGCAAGAAAGGTGCGAACCGCCAGGTTCGTCTCTTCAGGGATGGACAAGCTCCATCTGCTCATAGGTCGATCCTCCCACACATAGACACATGAGCGTTTCTACAGCCATCTTACCTGGGAGTGCTCAACCCGGCGCCCCAGGAGCGACAGGCGGCCACGTCGTCGATGATGGGTCGGCCTTGGTGTCTGTCTGATTTACACATTTGAGTTTTTAACACATTTGAGTATTTAAGCACTTCATCATATGATGCACCGCGATGATTGTCCTTTCGTGGCTCAACCAGAAAGGCGGCGTCGGCAAGACCACGCTAGCGATCCACGTGGCCACCGCGCTGTCCCGCGCCGGGACCGTGCTGCTCGTTGACGCCGATCCACAGGGGTCCGCGCTCGACTGGCAGGAGCAGCGCGCCGCGGACGGCGCCTTCCCCGTGATCGGCTTAGCCAAGACGCGTCTACACCGAGAGATTCCCGTTATCGGGCGTCACTACGACTGGGTGGTGATTGATGGCCCGCCCCGCGCCAACGACTTGGCCAAATCAGCGATTGCCGCCAGCGATATCGTCCTGATCCCGGTCCAGCCGTCGCCGTTTGACGTGTGGGCGGCGCAGGACATCCTCACGCTGGTCGAGGAATGCGCGGTCCTCAAGCCGGTGGATGCGCGCTTCGTCGTCAATCGCCTGTTTCTCGGCACCCGGCTCGGGGGCGAGGTGCGCGACGCGCTCGCGGCCTTTCCGCAGCCTGTGCTCACCACGGCCATTCACAACCGCACGGAATATGCCGCGGCGCTACGCGTCGGCCAGACGGCGCTCGACACGAAACCGTCCGGGCCAGCTGCCAGTGACATTGTGACGCTCACGGACGAGATCCGAGCGATTGCCTTACAGGAGGAGGAGCGGCATGCCCAACACCGCTAAGTGGGGCCAGCGACCCCGTCGACAGACGGTTGGCGATCGCGCCGTCGTGCCGCCACGGGCGACGAAGCGTTTGAACGTGGATGTGTCAATTGACTTGCACGCGCGGCTCAAGGTGTCCTGTGCCCGGCAGGGAATCGCCATGTCCGCGGCCGTGACCCAACTCCTCGAGCAGCATTTCCCTGCATTATCTGATGATTAGCACATATGAGTAAATTAGCAGATGAGTATATGAGTGTAAACCGTATATTCAACAGAGTCCACGTCGAGCACGGGCTCGCCCTCCCCGAGGGTTTCACGTACTCATGCAGCGATTTTGCCCTAGTATGGTGAGCTGAGAACATTGGTCCTCCTTCTGGAACGATGAGCGACCCTTCTCGACCCGTCAGCGGGTTCGTGCCCATCGGCGACATGGCCGACGGGCTATCGCTGCCCGGTGGTCGCGCCCTAACTCCCCACGCCGCCACACCTCAAGCTCGGCACCACTTCACCACGCTCCACCAGGTTAATCAGCTCATTGAGGCGAGCGAAGCGGACGCCGACATGGGCTTCATGGCGCGGTTGCTCGCCCTCTGCTCGCTGCCGCGCACGAACCCAAAAACCCGGCTTCAGTACGTCCGGCGCAATGGGCCGTACACGCTCTACGTGACGGTCAGCGCCGGGGAAAAGCTGCCCTTCGGTAACCTCCCGCGTCTGCTCCTGGCGTGGGTCTGCTCCGAAGCGGTGCGGACGCAGCGGCGCGAACTGGTACTCGGCCGGTCGTTGTACGAGTTCATGCGCAAGCTCGGCCTGGAGGATCGGAGTGGCGGGGCGAACGCGGAGCGGACGCGGCTCAAGAATCAAATGCGCCGGCTGTTCGGGTGCACGGTCACGCTGGTCTATGAGGACGAAGAGCACGAGTCGCGGGTGAGTTCACTCGTCGCGGATCGCGCGGACTATTGGTGGAACGCGAAGCGGCCCGCCGCACCCGTGTTGTGGGACAGCACGATCGAGCTTGGCGAGAAGTTCTTTCAGGAGATCATCGCGCACCCTGTACCGCTCGACCTGCACACCCTCAAGGCGCTCAAGCGGTCGCCGCTCGGCCTCGATCTGTACTTCTGGCTCGTGTATCGCACCTTCTCGCTCAAGGCTCCATTAACCCTCTCGTGGAAGCAGCTCTATCGGCAGTTCGGCGCGGAGCCGGACCGGGCGAGCAAAGTCGCTCAACAGGCTTTCCGTCGGGATTGTCTGCGCGAGTTGAAGAAAATCAAGAGCGCGTGGCCGGATCTGAATTACCACACGGTGACGGGTGGGCTCGTCGTGTCACCGTCGCCGCCGCGCATCCCGCCGGCACCACTCCGGCTCATCAGCGAGTAGGCCAGCCCGCCGCGCGTATTTGCTGCGAGGTTGGCCCGTGAGAGGCAATCGGCCTCGGGGTGTCCCGCTTTGGCCAGCCTAACCAAAAAAGCGGCTCCTGAGGTTGCCCAGCGCCTCGACCTTGGGTTTTCCACAAAACCCTATTATTTCAGAAGTTTTCCATCGGTTAAACACGTCACCTGCTCGGCCCCGATCTATCGGTTAAACACGTCACCTATTCGGCCCGATCTATCGGTTAAACACGTCACCCACGTACATATAGTACAGATCAAGTAGTACAACCCTTCAAGTACGTACAGGCCGTTGGCCTGTTCATCTTTGGGTTAGAAGGACTGGAAACCCGACCGACCCGGACTCGAATTAAGGGAACGAGTGAGAAGATTGACGCCAGACTGCGGATTTTCCTCAGTGTTACTCCCGAACGGCTGTTACGCTCCGGCAACACCCCACCTAAAACATCCCGGATCGCCTTCACGAGCCGGGCGTTTTCACGGCGGCGCCGTCCGCTACGGTGAAGGCCGGCCGATCGGCTGGCGGGCTTACCCGCCGTAGACGAGCGCATCGATTTCATCCAGCGACAGCCAGGACACGGGCTCGCCGTACACGTCGCACTCAAACTCCACGAGGTCGCGGCTCGGCGTGTGGTACAGCAAGAGTGCGCCGCGGGTCAGCCGTTCGACGGCATCGGGCTCGGGCTCGGTGACGTAGCAATAGGTGTTGATGCGGCGCTGAGCCTGGCCCATGGTGAGCGTGATGATCGTATCGGGCATTGGTCTCTCCTTCGGGTTTTCGGTGGCGGTGTGTCCTCACTGACGAGGGACACCCGCACGCCGGGATACCCGGGGGGAGTCGGCCAAGCCGCGCCGCCGGAGAGACGAGGGGCCGCACGAGCCGGACCTGTGCCAGCCCTGGAGCGGAGCGAGCTGGCGCAGCGGTCCGGCGCGGCCACCCTCGATGGCACGCGGACGGCCGATGTGCCCGACACGAGAGGTCAGCGCCGGCCAGCGATCACGCGGTCGCGCTGGTCTTGCGGCAGCCATGCCACGAGCTCGCCGGCGGGGTTGAGGCGGTGCTTGATACGGCCGTCGCGCGGCGTGTCGAGACCGGACGTCTCACTCAGGCGGTGGGCCTGGGAGGGGGTGAACGCGCCGCGAAGATGCCGAACACGAGGCGGCTGGCGGCGGTGGTGGTGTCGATCTGCGCGCCTTACCCGGTGAGCACCCGTAGGCCCACACCGCGAGCCGGACTGGCCCTGCACGGTGTTGACTAGGTGGCCGAGGCGGCGGCCGGGGCGGTCGAGCTTCCAGTATCGGAACTGAAGCATGGATGACCGCACCCAAGACAAGCTCACGGGCGTTCCGCCTCGGGCCGGGTGCTGCACGCGATTGCAACACACTTACAGCGCTTTTCATGACCGTGTGGCACCGCCGTAGCCGCAGTGCCGAAAGTAGTTCCGGCATTCGTCCGGACTGAAGTGCGCCAGGCACTCGCCGAGGAACGGCCAGAGCGTCTCGGTGCTGCGACAGCGAGCGGTGCGGACCAGAGCCTTCAGCTTCGCGAAGCACAGCTCGATGGGATTGAGGTCCGGGCTATAGGGCGGCAGATACCAGAGCGTGGCCCCGGCAGCCTGGATGGCTCGCTGGATACCGGCGACCTTGTGTGCGCCGAGGTTGTCGGCGATGACGAGGTCGCCGGGGTGCAGGGTCGGCACCAAGATCTGTTCGATGTAGGCCCGGAAGCTCTCGCCATCGATCGCGCCGTCGAAGACCCCCGGGGCCGTCAGTCCTGTAACCCGCAACGCGGCGAGAAACGTGCTAGTCTGCCAGCGCCCGCCGGGGGTGTGGTCGTGGACACGCGCCCCGCGCGGGGCGCGGCCGAATCGTCGGAGCAGATTGTTGGTGATGCCGGTTTCGTCCAGAAACACGAGGTGGGTCGGATCCCAGGTCGGCGCCGCCGCATGCCACGCGCCGCGCGCCGCCGCGACGTCAGGCCGATCGTGTTCGGATGGACGGACCGTTTTTTTTGACGGTCAACCCGAGGGCGTGTACGGCACGCCAGACCGTCGGCACACTCGCGGGCGTGGCGAGGGCGTCCTTCAGTTCGGCCAGCGTGCGATCGGGCTGTGCCGCGATGAGCGCCGCCAAGGTGTGGAGATGCGGTTCGAGCATGGGGCGTCGACCGTGACGCTGGACGCGCGGCGCCACTTCACCCGTCTCGCGCCGCCGTTGCTTCAACAGCCGCACCCACGACCCGCTCACGCGGTACTTCGTCGCGACATCGGCGGCCTTCATCCCGGCATCGCTATCGAGCAACGCCCGCTCGCGTAAGTCCATCGAATATGCGCGCATCGGTCCTCCTGCATCTGTGCACGCAGGAGTACCACGGTCCGCCCAGCGAGTACAAGGGCTATCCGAAAAGCGCTTTAGCGCGCCCAACGGCGGCGGGTGCGTTGGGCCAGCTCTGCGCCGTGGCGAGCGTCCGCCGCTTGCTTGGCGGCGTAGGTGGCGAGTGCATCCCACGCCTCGGCCGCGTGAGTGTTCGCGGTCGCGGCCTCGGTTGCGGCCTCGGCGACTTGGGCGGCGCGCGCTTGGTGCGCGGCCTCGGTGCGCGCCTCGTCCGCTTTGACGATGCGGGCGCGCATGGTGTCGAGCGCCTTCGCCGCCTGCCCACGAAGCGCGGCGGCGGTGGTTAGTTCGTCAGGCTTAGGCATGGTAGAGACTCCTTCAATTGAGGACGGTGCGCGGCGCAAGCGTGCCGTCGGTCTGTAGGTCGGGTCCGCCGACGTGATCAGAAAACTCCCTCAGCTTCGGCATGATGCTGTCGAGTTGTGCGATCAAGAGATCAAGCGCGGCGAGAGTCTGCTCGGCGGCTTCATCAAGGTCCGCGTGTTTCTTGGCCTCACGCGCCGTCCGTTCCCGGATGCGCTCGGCGAGTGTGCTCGCGTGGATCGGGTCGTCGGGGGACTGGCGGTGTCGTGTCATGGCGTGTGCTCCTTTCAAGGGGCCGGCAGCTGGTGTGTGCGGTCCATGTGGGTGAGGAACAGGCGCGCCAGCGCGCGGCCTCGGCGCGGTCCTGGGGCACGGTCACGGCGGCGCCTCGCCCGGCGGCGCGATCCTGGTGGTCGCCGGCCGGGTCCGCGACGAGCCGGACGGTCGCGCCGGCAAGGCGGGCGCGGGTGTATGCGGCCGCTTCCGGGCCGTGGGGTTCGACGCCCCGCGTCGGGTGTACCGTCTCGGGCGTATCCACGCCGGTCAGCCGAACGGTGTCGCGAGCCCCATCCGCGAGCCGAACGCTGATGGTGTCGCCGTCGACCACGCGCGCCACCTGGGCGGGGGCGATGTGCGCCGCCCCGAGTCCGCCGGCCGTCAGCGCGACGAGCACAGCGAGCACGGGTGCGAGGCTCACGACACATGCTCGAGCCTGCACACGGGACGCGGCGCGCCGCGTCACCGTGACGGGATTTCTATGCGTGCGATGTCCCATGTGTTCCTCCTGGCGTCGTAGCCGGTGACCATCGCCGCTTCTTCGACAAAGCGCCGGCCGTCGGCGCGGGTCATGTGGATCACCATGGCGATGCCATCGACCACGCCGCGACACGTCACCTCCCACGGGAGATCGCCGTCGCCTTGCATGGCGCAGCTCGCCAAGCGGGAGAGGGCACTCTCGGCGTTGTTGGCGTGCACGGTGGTGAGCGATCCGCCGTGGCCGGTGTTGAGGGCTTGCAACAGGTCGGCGGCCTCGCCGCCGCGCACTTCGCCGACGACAATGTGATCGGGTCGGTGGCGGAGGGCGTGCTTCACCAAGTCGCGGATCGTGACCGCGCCTTTTTGCACGCCGCGCGCCTCGAAGCGCGCGCAGTTCGGGGAGTCGATGCGTAGCTCTAAGGTGTCCTCGATCGCGACGATCCGCTCGTCGGCGGGCAACAGTTCGATGAGGGCATTGAGCAGCGTCGTCTTGCCGCTGCCGGTGCCGCCGCTCACGAGGATATTGCGCCGCGTGTGGAGGGTTCGCTGTGCGGCGGCGCGGACGTTTTCCGGGAGCGCGCCTTGCTCGACCAGTTGCGCCGCTGAAAAGGATCGTTTGCCGAACCGGCGCACGGTGATCGTGACGTACGGGCTGGCGGGCGGGACGCAGATCGCCACGCGGGATCCGTCGCCGAGTCTGGCATCGAGGACCGGGGACACGGCCGGGTCCAGCCCGAGGGGCCGGGCAATATGAATGGCGGCGCGGTCAAGCGCCTTGGCGTCCAGCGCGGGCGCGGCGATCTGCCGCAAGCGCCCGTGGCCTTCCAGCCACACGTTGCCAGGGCCGTTGATCATAATTTCGCTCACGTCCGGGTCGTCGAGCGCTGCCTCCAGGCCCGGCAAAAAGGGCTTGAGGAGGTCCAGCCCGTCCCCGGCGCTCACAGCTTCCCTTGCTGTTTCGCGGTCCAGTACGGCAGGTCGCGGTCCAGGTAGTGCGGCTTCAAATAGACGCGCCGCGGGGGCAACGATTGCACACCGTCGTACGGCAGACAGATCGCCTGACAGTTCCCCAGCAAGGCGAAGTCGCGCGGTTGAAATAACGCCTCGCGCCGCTCTTGAAAGCTCTTGCTCGCGCCGACGCTGCCCTTGCCGCCGCCGGCCTGGGCGGACATGAAACTGATGCCGGCCTGCCGGCTTGATTCGTTGATGGTGTAGCTGCTTTTCAGCTTCGCCACCTGGCCGCACAGCTTCGAGGCCATTTCCGCGCTGGCCTCGTCGCTGAGCGATAAAAAGATGCGGGTGCGGAGCGTCTGTAAGAGCGTGCGCCACGCCTCGCCGCTCCCGAGCACGGACCGCAGGGAGCTGATGGATTGGGTGGCGACGATGGGGATCACCCGGCACTGCCGGGTGAGCGCAAAGGCCTTCTCATCGCCGCTCGGATCGTCCTCGCCGACGCTGGCGAACGCCTGATACTCGTCGCAGATAAAGACGGCGGGGCGGACGTAGCGGCCGGGCTCGTCCTTCATCTTCGCCGGCCGTCTCAAGAGCGATTGGAGCCACGCATTTTTGAGCATGACGCCGATGGCGCGGGCGAGCGCGGGATTGGTGCCGGCGGGCATATTCAGGGCCAGCACCTTGCCGCGCTCGATGAGGGTATCGAGGGGCGGTAAGGCGCCGCCTAACGTCGGCCGGTCGCTGGCCGGCGGCTCGGTGAGTTCGTCATCGGCCGTGGGCTTCTTGGGGGCCGGGCGCGTGCCGCGTTCGCGCCGGATGTAGGCCGGTGCGGGCGGACAGAACACGCGCGCCACGTCGGGCAAGTCGAACATCGAGAGGAACACCGACACCCCCTCCACAATGCTCGTACGGATTTTGGTATCGAGGGTGTTCCAGTCGTGGTTGTACCAGCGGCTCACGGCTTCGACGCGGAGCCGGCGATCGGTCGTCCCCGCGTCCTCGGTGTGGTCGATGGCGTACTCGATGTGGTGCGCTGTCAGGCTCGCGATCACGGCCTCGCGGTGGTCCGTGCGGAGCCGGTCGATCCGACGCGGGTCCACCGTAAAGGCGTGGGGGTGCAGCACGTCGGGATAGGCGATGAGTTCCGTGTGCGCGATCGTGATCCATTTCACGCTGCGGCCGTCAACGAAGCGCCGGGCCTCCTTGATTTTTTCGTCAAAGAGCGTCTTGTCGATGGCGCAGTGGTACACGTCTCGCAGCGTCACCCATCCCACGCCGCCGTCGGGACCGGGCAGCACGCGGTACAGCTCGATAATCCAGCGGACGAGGTTCGTATAGGCCTGTTGCCAGAAGGGCTCTTTGCCCTTGCCAAACAGCTGATTCAAGAGGGACGCGACCGTGTACGCCAGGGAGTACGAATCGAGCCAGGTGGCACTCAGCGGGTTCCACGTCATGCGGCCATCGAGGCTCAGCTCGATGTAGTCGTCGCCCCGGTCCAGCTCGGTGAGCATCCGGCGGATGTCGTGACAAAAATCGCCCTTCACTTCAAGGATGAGCGCGGCGGCGCGCCGCTCGGGATTGTCGGCTTGCCAGCTCAGGAGCTGGCGGGCGAACGGATGCATACAGGCGGAGGTCTTGCCGGACCCGACGGCTCCAAAAATCGCCACGCCGGTAAAGAGGCCCCGCTCCGGGATGGTGAGCCATTCCGGGGCCTGGCTTTCCTCGGCGCGCGTCGGGTGGTGCACCTCGCCGACGACAATCGCCGGGCCGTCGGCCTGGGGCGAAAGGGGCCACGTGGGCAGGCGCGCCCGGAGCCCCATCGAGACGGAGATCCGGGCGAACCAGATACGCGACGTGGTGATGAGCACGTGGAGCGCCAGAAACGCGGCCACGCCCGGCGCGACGTAGTACCACGCGACGACGGCGCGGTAGAAGATCGGCATGTTGAGGCGGACGAGCACGGCCACGGGATCGCCGTCGGGAAACGCGCCCGGCCACGTCCAGGCGCACCCGACGCTGACGCCGACGACGACGAGCGCCGCGCGGATGCATCGGTCAAACATCGCGCGCCTCGGCGGCGGTCGTCATGGTCCGGCCCGCGTGCGGGCCGGGGAGCCTTCCCGCAGGGATACATACGACGGGAGCGACCCCCCCATGCGGCGAACCGCGCCAGCGGTCGAAACGGGGGGGTCGCTCCCGTCTCTCCCCTCCCCGCTGACGCGGCTCGGGTCGTCCGGTCTAGGACGAAAAACCCGAACGTCGGCGGGGGAAAAGTGAAGTGGGGGATGTTGCACCCCCCCACTCGTTTGTGTTGCACCCCCCCCTGTGTCGGTGCAACATTCCGCTCGGCCCCGGCTTCGGCCCCGCCTTCGGCCCCGACAGGGGACGATGGGCGGGGAGGTGTCAGGTTGCGGCCTCGGGACTGATGAGCCGGGTGGTGTTCCATGTCGCATATCGATCGACGGCACCACGCGCGGTCGTCCTGGTAGGAGTTCCATCGGGCATGGCGCGGATTTCAATGAGCCGCCTCGTGGCCTTGTCCAACCCACCAAGCGCGCTGATCGTGAAGGGATCGCCCGTCGTGAACGCGCCTTCAATCCGGGCGCGTTCTTGACGGATTTCCGGGTCGGCCTTGGTCGGCCCGGTCGGCTCTGGCGGGGCCGTGCCGTCGCCGTCCCGGGTCCAGTTTTTCAAGACGGTGGCCGCGCGCTGCGCGGCCTCTGCCCCCATCCCGACGGCGACAACCTGCACGGCGAAAGTGCGGGCGCGCAGCGCCGCCCATAACGGCACGTGCGCCCCGCCCCACGCCCGCAGCTCGCTATCGGTACTCTGGCCGGGATCGACGTAGACAAACGTCGCCGCTTGCTCGTCCACGGCGATAGGCAGCTTCAACGCAAAGTAGCGCGGCTGTGCCTTGTCGGCCGCGCCATATTTGCGGTACGGCAACGTGGCGCGGCTGATACCGAGCGCCTCGAACTGCTGCACCTTTTCATCCTCCGTTGGGAGCCATCCGAGCGTCGGCCGCTCGATGAGGTAATCGAGCGAGAGCAAGCGGCGCATAAGCACCTGGGTGTTGGTTTCCTTCGCGCCCCGCCGGTGTTTCACGTTCTCGATCCCGAGCGCCCGATAGATGGATTTGTGGGTGATGTGGACGGCGCGCGCGCCGCCGGGAAACATGGCTCGCTCGTCCTCCGCGCCGGCCTTCTTCTCGATGAGCGTGCGCACGAAACGGCTGGCCGCAACACGGTGCGGATCGTCCACAAACACACTCATCTGCGCCCGCGTAAAGACGCCGCTATGGAGGGCAACGAGCGCGATCCATTCCGCCTCGCGCGCGGACCATCCAAGGGCCGCGAGCGGCGCGGCCCGCTGCTCCAAGGTGAGGCGCGGGGTCGGCTGGGCCGGCTCGGCTGGCGGGGCGGTGTCCGCGTGGCTGGTCATCCGGCCGTGAGCGCGCGATCGGCGCGCAGATACGTGATGATGATCCCCATCGGATTGACGATCATCAGCTCGGGATCGACGCCCTCTAGGAACATGAATTGTAAGGACAGGGACCAGCGTTCCCGCGTCACTTCGCCGCCGTTCACCAAGCGCACCAGGTCGAAGTCCGCCGCCGCGCCGTGCGGCGGGACGGGGTTCGCCTGGATGCGGAGCAACACCCGTTCTACTTGCCGCTCGTCGCGGGCCGCGCCCGCCGCGAGCATGGCGACGTTTTCACCTTCGACGCGGAAGGCTTCATTCGCCAGGGACGACGCGAGGAACCGCAGCGAGCGGGGCCAGGCAACCTGCACGGTCGCGCGCCGCCGGCTGTAGTAGTCATCAATCCAGCGATTCAAAAAATATTTCGTCGTCGGGTCCAGCGGATCGGCCTGGGCTTCGACGGCTTCATAGGCCAGGGCCTCGGCCCGGCCTACCTCGTCCACGCGCACGACGATCGGCTTCGGCAGCTCGACGGACGACAGCCGAATGATGATCACCACGAGCAACACGATGAGGCCGGCCAGGGCCATCGACAGCACGCGCAAGTGCCGGTTGCTGTGTACGGCTTCGCCCCAAATATCGGCGTACGTCTTTCCGGTGTCCGATTCGGTGTTGGTCATCGTTATTTTCCTAGTGCGGCCTTGCCGGCGAGCGCCGCTTTCCCGCCGGTCGCGGCGGTCATCAGCGCGCCGGTCATACCCGCGCCGCCGCCACCGCCGCCGCTGACCATCATCCCGGCCAGCTCGCCGACTTTGAGTGACGCCATCACGCCGGCCACCATCAACGGCAACACGATCAAAAGCCAGCCGATCATCTGCCCCGGATTGGTCAGCGTGGCGTTTTCGGAAAAGCTCGTCACGTACCCCAACGTGATGCTCAAAAAGACGCGCATCACGGCGCCGGCCACGGCGCCGTAGAGCGCGAAGGTGATCATCGAGCGGAACCAGCCCCAAAAGAGAAAGGCCATCGGCTCGAACACGAGCCAGGGAATAAACATCGGCCCGAGGAACGTCAAAATCAGCATCGCCACTTGCGCCCAAATAACCTGGGCGTACGTGACGCAGTAGAGGATGATCAGACAGAGCATCACGATCAAGGACATCACGCTGCCGATGGCGAGCGTGGCGAACGCGCCCATCCCCGACACCAGCACGTCCGTCCAGCCGATCCCGTTCCACGCGTCCGTCATGTTCGTCATGTGTTGGTTGACCATGTTGGACAGTTCCGTTTGCATCGCGGTCACCATGTCGGCGATGAAAAAATCCATCAGCCAATTCCCGCCGCCGGCAATCATGCCGGGGAAGGTAAAGCCAATGTCCCCACCGCCGAGGGTCGTAATCGGCGAGTCGTAAAAGACGAGCATGATCCACGGTATCCAGAGGCCGATCACCAGCTCGACGATGGTCCACACCGAGAACGTGCCGGACATGGCGATCTTGATGCCCGTCCAGACGACGACGACCGCCGCCAAGCCGCGCCACAGCGTTTCGCCCGCGGTCTGAATCGTCGGCCCGTTGGTGGCGATAATGTCGTCCATGACCGTATCGAGAAACCCCTTGAAGTCGTCGCGGTCCTCCACCGGGATGTCCGTCGGGACGGACGGATCGATCTGCATCTGCGCGGCGGCGGGGCCGGCGCACAAGATGAGCGCGACGACGAGGAGCGAGATACGGATCGGCATGGCGGACACGTCCTCGATGGCGGTCGTTTACGGCACGCGGAAGCGCAAGCGGTCGCCGCCGTCGGCGCGGCTGGCGATCCCGGCCACGCGCGCCGCGTGTTCCTCTTGCGCGGCGCGGTGCGTCGCCAAGCGCGCCGCGTCGAGTTCGCGCCGTCGTTCCTCGGCCGCGAGTGCGTCGGCCGCAGCCTGCGTGGCCTGGAAGGTTTGCAGCTGGAGCATCGCGGACAGGACTTCGCCGGTCGTCACCACGCCCGTCACCTGGGCCTCTCGGAGCGCCGTGTCGGCCTTATTCGTCTGCGCGCGGAGCGTCGCGTACGACTCGCCGGCTGAGACGAGCGTGGCGGTCGCGTTCGCCGCCGCATCGTTGACGCCGTAGTTGAGCGCGGCGCGCTGCGCGCCCACTTCGCTGCCTCGGCGGTAGTTGGCCGCCGCTTGCTCGGCGAGGGAGACGGGCATCGTGGCGTACTCGGCGATCACGTCCGCCTCGGTGATGGTGGACGCCAGGGCCAGCCGGTCGCGCCAGTGGTCGGTCAGACTCGTGCCGTCCGTGCTGAAATCGCCGATCGCCGTGACGAGCGCGGCGGTTTTCAGACCCGTAAAGTCGTCCCGCCAGGCCAGGCCAGCCCCGACGAGCTGCGTCGGCAGTGCGGTCAGATCGGTAAAGGCTTCAGTGAGCGCGCCCACTTGTCCAAGCGTGGCGGTCTGGATGTGTTCGTACTGCGCTTTCAGCTTGTCGAACTGCTCGGTCATCTTGTTGATTTGCGTCACGGAGTTGGCGATCTGAATTCCTTGATTGGCGATGATCGTCACCCGCTGCGCGAGCGCCGCCACGTCGGGGATTCCGAAGATCGCGTGTACGCTCGTCGTCCACATGAGCGGGGCGAATAACACGAGGGTCCAGAGGATCGTTGTCTTCATCGGTGCACTCCTTCGCCGTCTCGAGCACATCTCCAGACGGGTGGAAAAGCCCGGTCGCCGTCGCGTGCCGGGCGTGTCAACGGCTGCGCCGTCCTCCGCGGCGCGGCGGCCCTGCGGGTGACGCGCCCGCCGCGTTGCGGCCGGATGGCAGGTATGGGCCGGCGGGTTCCGCCGGCCCGGTGATCACACCGGCCGGGGCACAAGGACATCAGACGTCAGCCAGATGCGCAGCCGGTGGCCGGCGCGGATCGTGATGGTCGGGAGTCGATTCAGGAACCGATCAAGGATGCTCGTCGCGCTTTGCGCGAGCCCTTGCCCGACACCTGCCTGAAACCCCTGCCGCCCGCCGGCGTACGGGTCAGAGCCGCGCACGGTCAAGCCGCTGATGACGCCGACCGCGCCGACGGCGGCGAACATCGAAAAGTAGTGCCGATTCACTTGGTCTTTGAGCGCGCCCTCGCCGACCTGATTCAAGCCGAGAAACGGCAAGCGCACCCATCGACCATCCGGGAAGATGAGCCGGTGAAACCCCACGGCGAGCCGTTCCTGATCCTGTCCGAGCACGGCGGACGCGGCGCCGACGAGGCGCGCGCCGCGCGGGATCACCACGCGCTGCCGATCGGCCGAATAGACGGGCACGGCCACGGACGCGAGGACCGGGCCGGGAAAGTCCCCATTGAGTTGATTGACGAGCACCGCCTCCACAAACGAGCCCTCATAGATCCGCTCCCATCCGGGGGGGGTGTTCGGCGAGTGCACGATGGCGGGCGCCAGGGGATCGCCGTGCGGGACGGTGCCGGTCGGCGAGGCGCCTAACGGCGACACGGGCGGGGGCGTGACTTGGAGTGCGGCCGCCAGCGGCCCGCCCGCGTCGATCGGCGGCTGTTGGGCATCCAGGGCTTGCAAGGCGCGAATGGTGTCCATCAGCGTGACGGGAGCCGTCGGGGGCGCGCCCGACACGGGCGCGTTCGCGTCGGCCTGGGCGGGCACGTCGGCCGGTGCGGCCGGCGGGGCGGTGGCCGGCGTCGACACGATCTGATCGGGCCGGCGGACCGAGAACACCACGGGAGTCGAGCGCAGCGACCGCGTGCGCCGCTCGATGGCTTCCAGGCGCAGCACTTCGCGGAGCTGCGCCTCGTCGTCGGTCAACGGCACGATGACGGGTGCCGTCCCCTCGGGGAGTGTTTCACCCGTCGTGGCATTAAAGGCGGGTGTGACGTGCCCGGCGACCAGCTGCTGCGCCTGTGAGGCCAGTTGTTGACGCGCCGCCGCCGCGGCCTCGATCGCGGCCCGTTGCTCGATGTCTTGCACGCGCGCGCCGAGTTGGACGGTCGCGCGGCCGTCCGCCACGCCCTCCGCATCGGTCAGGATTGAGTCGCCGAGGTCGCTGAGATTGCCCGACGTCGAAAAGCAGCTTTGAAACAAGAGCCCGCCGCCGGCACAGACGGCGATCGCGACGATGCCGATCTTTGTGATCCAGGATGTTGAAAACGCGCCCGCGGCCGGCGCGGTGAGTCGGGTCCAGTTCGCCATACGGGTTATTCCAACTCTGTGACGTCGACTTTCCAGCCGGCGCGGTCGCGGCCGATCTGGAGCCAGCCAGGACCGACGAGCCGGCGCACAATAAACAGGCCGTCGTCCTGGAGGTCGTACGGGATCAGTGAGGGTTGCCCTTCTTTGTTCTCGTAGAGCGCGGGCGTTTCCTGGGCGGTCGACCGGACGTACGTAAACTGGCCGTCATGCCACATGCCCTGTACGAGAAACGGCCAGCGGAGCGCCTTGTCGTCCAGCTCGTACGGGAACTGGAGTTGTGTCGGGTAGGTCTGCCGGAACTGATCGACCTGGGCGGTGGCGTGTTGGCGCGTGGCGGTGATGGCTTCCTCGGCCTGTTGCTGCGCGAGCTGCACGGCCGCGCGGCTCTGCTCGGCCATGCGTTGATACTCGGCCACCTGCGAGCGTGCGACAAAGGCGGGGACGTGGCCAGCGGCCGACGTGTCGTCGGCCGCGCCGACGCGCACCATCAGGTGCGGGGGCGCGTTCCGTTCGGTGACCAGAAACGCATAGATCCGGCCGCTCTCGCACACGAGCGCGACGTTGGTGGTGACGCCTTCTCCGATGGGTTTCAGAAAGGCGAGATTCGCCGCGCCCGTCAGGTGCCAGTATTCAGAATCGCCGACGATGAAATCGAGGATGGTCTCGCTGGTCGGGAGCTGGATCACCGTCGTGTGACGGACGCGGGTATTGACGTCAATGATCTGATCGGGCACGTCCTCGACGTGTAAGACGGCCGCGCCGCCGGGCGTGGCGGCGGGGGCGTCCGGGGTCTGCGCCCGGGCGACGGGGGCGGCCAGGGCGAGCGAGACGAGCGCCGCGAGGCAACAACGGGAAACGGGCATGATGGTCCTCTCCTTGTCAGCGCACGCCGGCAAGGTGGGCGAGCGCCCCCTCGAGGCCGTGCTGTTCGACTGCCGCGGCACGGCGCGCACTGTCGCGCGCCGAGGACGTGTACAGCCAGTACGATTCGGGATCGACTTCGAGGCGGAGCGTCGCCGCCTGATTCGGACGACGGAGATACAGCTCTTGCTTGGAGACAAGCCCCCGGATGGTCGCGACTTCCGCGTCATTGAGTCGGAAGATTTCAGCGGCCTTCGCGGGCAGCTCGGGGTTGGCGAGAAACAATTTCGTCGGCATGGATTCGAGCAAGGCCTCGGCCCCAATCGTGCCGGTCACGTCCACGGCGCTTTGGGTCGCCATGATGAGCGCGGCGTTTTTCTTCCGCCACGTTTTCGCGGCCTCCGCCAGATAGGCGAGGACGGCCGGGTCGCGCAGGTAGCGCCAGGCTTCATCGACCACCATCAGTTTCACCCGCGCGGTTTCGTCGGGCCGGTCCAAGGCGAGCCGGAGACGTTCCAACAAGTAAAAGAGCGCCGCCTCGCACAAGTCCTCATGCTCGGCGGCGCCCGCAAGGTCGATCACGTGCCAGTCGGCCAAGTCCAGATCGTCCCCGTCCGCCGGGTTGTCGAAGTACGTCCCCCACGCCCCCTCGCCGTACCAGCGCCCCATCGCCGGCCACATCGCGGACGGGAGCGAGTGCACGAGGACGGTCATGGTGCGCCGCGCCGGGGGAAAGTGGTACAGGTCTTCGATGCGCGCCCGGATTTCGGACGGGTCGGAGCCCGTCACAGTCCAGCCGCCGATGCGGAGCAACCGCGTAATCCAGCCGGTGAGAAATTGGAGCGTCCGCTCGGACGCCGGCAAGGCAAAGGGTCGGAGTCGAAACCCGCCGTGCCCGTCCGCGTCGTCGGGCGACAGCTCCATATAGCCGCCGCCGAGGAACCGCGTGAGCCAGCGATACGAGCCCCCGAGGTCCAGGATGAGGACGCGCGGGTTGTACTGCAGGGCTTGCACGAGCAAAAAATTGAGCGTGAACGATTTCCCCGCGCCGGTTGCCCCGAGCACGAGCGTGTGGCCGACGTCGCCGTGAAACAGGTCGTAGTAAAACGGCGTGTGCCATTGCGTTTCGAGAATGGCGAGCGCCGCGCGGTCCAGGTGCCGGCTGCGCGGTTCACCGCTCGGCGGGCCGTAGATCGGCGCCAGGCACGCCGCCACGCCCGCCGACACAAACACGGATCGGACTTGCCGCTGGCGGGGTTGGGCCGGTAGTCGGCAAAACCACGCGGGGAGCTGGCCGTAGCCCTCGCGGATCGCCTTGGCGTCGTGCGCCGCAAAGATACGAAGGAGATCGCCGTCCAGCCGTTCCGTTTGCTCAAGATTGCCGTGCAAGGCGATGGTGAGCGCGAGGTCGCCATAGGCCACGCCTTCGGTTTCGAGTTCGACCAGGGCATCGCCCAAGCGGCCGGATTCCACCTCGGCCGCGCTATCGACCATCGCCGACGCCGTGCCTTCGGTGTCCTGCATGTGCGCCATCAGCGAGTACCGCTTGGAAAAGTAATGGCGCTGTGCGCCGCGTATCTTGCGGCGCGCCGCATCGAGCGCCCACGGTCGCCATTCGACGGAGACGGTCATCACGCTGTCCAGGCGGTAGAGGTCATGCAGCAGGTTGGCGGTCACGCGGCCGGGCGGGGACAGGAGCGAGTACAGAATCACGGGCTCGCCGTCGAGGCGGAGGTGACGCCGCTCGGCTTCCAGCTCGCTATAGGCGAGCCGCCAATTCAAGCCGCTGCCGGTCGCGCCCTCCCACGCGGGCCGGCCGGGTTTATTCACCAGCTCGGCCAGGACGCGCGAGCCGTCGTGCGCCGTGAGGATGTCCAAGGGCGTGAGGTCCGCGACGAGCGTCCGGCTGGCATCGACCATCTGCCGAAAGCGCGCCGCCTCGACCTCGATCTGCTCGCGGAAGTACAGCGCTTCGTTCGGGTGCTTCTGCCGCGTGAGCCACGTTTGGACGTAGCCCTTCCACCACGGCTGCAGGTGGCGGCCACGGGCCGCCGCCGACAGGTGCGGGTCATAACACCACGCCAGGTACGTGTGGATCTGTTGGATGCGCGTTTCGAGGAACGCGCGCCGCTTCCGCTGCCCGAGGGCGGCGATCGCCGACAGCTCGCCGTCCGCCGGGGGGAACGTGGCGGGCCGGCGGAGCAGATAGAAATAGATCCGGGCGTGGGGATCGACGCCGGATAACATCCGTTGCCACCGGTGCAGCACGCTGTCGAGTTGCGCGGGGGTGTGCCCGTCCACGACGGTCGGCGACAGCCGGGCCAGGGTCAGCAGCTCGCCGCGCCGCGTGAGACACGTGCGGTCGTCGGCGAGCCAGCCCCAGTACGGCAGCTCCTCGGCGAGGGAGCCGGCCGCGTGGTGGTCGATGAGGTCGTGGTCCGTGGTGGTCATGATGAGCGGGGCGGTGTCCGCGCGTCGGTGATGAGGACGTACCACGGGTGGTCGGTCCACTTCGCCGGGTCGTACCGGGTCTTGAAGCGGACCGACTCCCGTAAGAGGCTGAGCATGTGCGGGTCCGTGCGCCAGGCCCACCAGCCCGCGCCGTACAGGACAGCGAACGCGCCGGCGCCGATGACGGTCGAATTGATCGCGTTCCACATCGCCATGCCGAGCGTCGCCGACAAGAGGAACCAGCGCCGTTCGACCCCCATCATGGTGAGGGGGGCCGACAGCGCCGGGAACGCGCGCCACACGCGCGCGCCGCCGATCATGTCAAGCGCCACGTCAGGACATTGGCGGCGCCCATTGCCATACCCAACCCGAGGATGATCCACGCGCGCGCCTTCTTACTGCGGCTCACACAAACAACCACGTCAGGAAGTTGGCGGCGCCCATCGCCATGCCCAACCCGAAGACGATCCCGGCGAGCGCCTTCTTGCTGCCGCCTTCCCCGAAGGCGAACATCAGCCCGCCGATGACAATGGCAATCAGCGACAGCCCGCGCGCGAGCGGGCCGGTAAAGGCTTGTTGCAGGACGTTGACGGCATTGAGCCACGGGCTCACGCCGGCAGCGGGCACGACGGGCGGGGCCTGGGCCAGGAGGGCCACGTCCAGTAGCAGGACGCCGACGAGTGCGGACAGTGCGACGAGTACGGGTCTGCGGTGCATGTGCGTGCTCCTGTGTCAAAAGGCGTGTGCGCGAGGGCGCAAGAACATGTCTCGAGCCCGGCACCCGCCGGCCCTGTCAGTCCTGAAACTCCCCCCGGTCCTGGTGCTGCATCTGCTCGGCCAGCTCCGGATCGCCGGCCCCGCGTCGGATCGACCGTTCCACGAGATCCACCTTGCGCCCGAGGTCGGCCAAGCCGGCCGCGCGGGCGCTGGTGTACAGGACCACCATGAACGTCACGAGCGCGAGCGAGCCGTACGCGGTGAGCGGCGGCCAGTAGAGCGCCGCGAGGACGCGCCGATGGGGCGCGAGATAGGCAAACTCTGGTACGCACAGCAAGGCGGTGAGCGCCAGGACGGTCACGGTCAGCCCGACGGTGACGGTGATCGGTTGCATCGTCTACAGCTCCACCGATCCATCACGCCCGCCGGAGGACGAGCCGCCGCCAGGGCCGCTATCGGTTTCACGCGCCGCCGCGCGCCCAAGGGCGCGGGCGATCTTCTGGCCGGCGCTGCGGCTGCTGCCGTGCATGGCATAGCCGGCACCAGCCTTCGCCACGATGGCGGCGGCGTGATAGTGGTCGGACACAATCTCGACGTTCACGCGCCCGCTCACGCCGTCCGCATCTTCGATGTCGAGTTGGGCGTCGGGATACATCACGTGGTCATGGTTGACGACGTGTAACCCGAGGTCGTGCGCGGCCGTGAGCTTCGCCTCATGGGCCGCGCGGTCCCCGCCGTCGGCGCGGGCCTTCTCGGTCGCCGCCGCGACGGAGGCTTTCAGTTCGGCGTCCAGGCGGACGCGGGTGACGCGCCCGCCGTCGGCCTCAAGCTGTGCCCGCTCGTCCAGCGCGGCGCGGTACACGGCCGTGTCGTGCGACAGCTCGGCCGGTTTGACCAAGCCGGTCCACGTCTGTTGTTCGGGGACGTGGCCGGCGTCGAGGGCCGCACGGTGGCCGGCGTCCCGGCCGAGTTCGGTCGCGGTCACCACCGTGAAGGTGTGGCCCGCCGGTCCCTCTACCGCGTGTTCTTCGATGAGCCCCACGCGGATCATGTGATTCACGGCGCGGCGCGTGGCGTAGGGGTGGCCGTCAAAGTGTGTGTCGGACAGGTCGGTGTAGGAGACGGCGCGATACAGCGCCACGTCCGCGACGGCATCGCGTTTCCGATCGGCCATCGGCCGGCGGGACGGTTCGGGATCGCGCGTGTCGTGTTCCTGCCGGTGGCCGGTGCGGCGGGCCGGCTGTTTCGCCCGCTCCTGACGGGCGGCGCGGCGTGCACGGAAGTACGCGCGGTTCGCCTCGGCCTTGCGGTCTGCGTCTCTCTCGATCGGCTCGTCGGTGCGGGAGTCGTGGCCTGGCGGGTCGGTCGGTGTGGATCGTCCACTCCCGGCCCGGTCCTGGTCGGTCCACTCCCGGCCCTGGGTCCATGTCCGGCCGTCGGCGCGCGCGGGCCGGTCCTCGAGCTCGGCCTCGGGCGCGCCTGGTCGTGTCGTGACCTGGCGCGCCTGGGCATGGCCCCGCGCCGGCGTCTCGGCCGGCGGCGGGTCCTCTCGCCAGAGCAGATCGGCACGGTCAAACATGGCGACCCCCGCCGGCCCGCGGATCGGCGCTGGGCGATGGACGGTGTCGGGGGGTGATGCGTGGGAGGCGAGCGCGACGAGCGACGAAGGGACGGGCAGTCAGCATGATGTTAGCGGCTGATGCCGGCCTCCCGTTCGTGCGCCGGGGCCTGGGCCGGCGGCGCGTGGCTGATGTGCGGGCTGCGAGCGGGGGAGAATTGTTCAATCTCCGCGCGGTGTTCCTGCTCGGTCGTCTGTTCGCGATCCCGAATGGGACGCATGAGGTAATCGGAGATTTTCTGCGCGTCGGCTGCCGCCTTGTAAATCTCCTTCGGGTCTTTGTCGAGCGCCTTGAGCCAGCCCTCCACGTACGCCGCGCCACGGCTCCCGTCGTGGCCGACGCCGACACGTTCGCCGGTCATCATGGCGGACATCTCGGCGCGGAGTTCTTCGCGGGCGTAGACCTCGCTGCCGAATTTTCCGGCGCCCTCCTGCAAGGTGTCGCGGTCCATGCGCGAGGGGTGGCCGGTCGCGTGGCCGAGTTCGTGTAAGGCGGTTTGGTAATAGCCGTTCGCCGACGGGAATTGCTCACGCTCGGGGAGCGTCACGGTGTCAGTCGCGAGGTTGTAGACGGCGCGATCGCCGCGTTCATGGTGCACCCGGACGCCGCTCTCCTGGATCACCCGCTCGGCGGTTTGGTGGGCTTCCCACTCGGGCACCGTGTCGCGGTCGTCGTCGCGGCGGTCCAGCGTCAACCCGTCGGCCTGCTCGACGTTGAACACGGCGTAGCAGCGCACCAGCGGCGGGCGCGTCTGGTCCTTCTCGGCCGTGCCCTCGGGCGAGCTGGCCGGCGTGTCGGGCGCGCTGGCCTGGGTCTTCTCCTTGTCGTCATCGAACTTGTAAAAGAGCACCTGTGTGGCCTTCTCGCCCTTGCGAACCTGCCCATCCAGCTCCTTGATTTGCTTGTACGTGGCCCAGCGGTTATCGCTGTAGCCCTTCGCCTCTTGGGTCACGCTCAAGTAGACGGAATTCCCGCCCCGGTACGCCTTGCCGGTGTGGAGGTTTTCCGGGAGTCGCCGCTCGCCCGGCTTCCACGGCTTCTGCCACGGCGCCACGCCCTGCGCGATCTGTTCTTTGAGCTTGCCGGCAAACGCGGCGTGGTAGTCGTCTTGACTCCACGCGGGTTTCTGCGTCGCCGATGGTTTACGACCCCATGCCATTGGCTACCACCTTCCCCACGGAACGGCCTCAATCCCCGGCGGAATGGAAATCGGCTCCTGTCGCGGCGTGTCGATCGGGTGTACCGGAGGGTCCAGCGTCACACCGTCCGCTTGTTGGACGTTAAACAGGGCGTAGCACTTCAGCCGCAGCGGCTGGCTGGGCTCGCGGTCCTGGGCGTCCGGGAAGAAGATCACATGCGTCCTCGGCTCGCCGCGCCGCACCTGCCCGCCCAACTCCTTGATCTGCTTGTAGGTGGCCCAGCGGGGATCGCTGTAGCCCTTCGCGGTGGCCGTGGCGCGCAAGTAGCGGGCATTGCCGCCCCGGTACGGCGTCCCGGTGCGGGCGTTCACCGGCCCGCGGGGGTCTCCAGGCATCCGCGGTGGCGGCTCGGCCCCCGCCGCCCACGCGATGAGACACGCTGGCGTTCGCGTCCGACTCGCCCACCCGGACATCAGGTCCCCCCCTCAGCGCGCCACGCGTCATCGCGCCAATCGGCCCCGTCAACGATGTCCTGCGTGTCGGAATTGTCCGTGTCGGTGAGCCCATACGCGGCTCGTACGTCATCGGGCGCGACGACGTACAGGCCGCTCACGAGGGCGCGACCCAGTTCCTCGGCGGTGTCCACGTGGAGGGCTTCCTCGCCGTCCACGGTGATCGTGCGTATCATGCTGACGCCCTTTCTCCTGGGACGGGGTGTGGACATGGCCGTGTGCCGGCCCGTGTGACTCGCTCGGCGTTTCCGGTGTCTGTCCCCGCGTGTCTTGGCCACCGTAATGCGTCATTTCATTACCCGTCAACTGTAAATTTGTGTTACTACATGCCGGTGCGCCTCATCGGACACCTGCGCCGCTGGCCGCGTGCGGGGTTGATGGTCGCGGTTCGTTCCCGGCGATATCCCGAGCTATGCAGGGACTCCGCCGACCGGGAGCGACCCCCTCAGCGCGGCACCGGTGGCGTGTAACTCGACACGCTCGCCCGTGCCGCACGAGGCCCGATTTCGGGGGGGGGTCGCTCCCGGCTTTGCACCCGACCCCGGGTATCGACACCGCGGAGGATGCCGGGAACGTCGTAGCGTCTTGGTAGACAACGGGTTACACACAACGGCTGGCGAAACCGCGACCGGAACACTGGGGATAACTCGGTCCCGTTGTCCCTGTTACATCGTGGTGCGGCACGATGCGGCCTCCCGACAGTGCCCCTCGCATGATGCCGGTGCTGCCGCACGTGGCTACGTGTCGACGTGCTATTCCGTCGTGGCGCTCTCCTCGTCGACCTCGTCCGCCTCGGCCAGACGCGCGTCCACCGCCGTGGTGTGCCGGGCGCGGCCATGCACGATGGTCCATGGCGGCCCCGCACCGTCTCACCGTGCCGCACGATCTCCATCGGCCACGACGAGACAGCGGTGTCGGCGGCGCGGGCTGGCGGCGGTCGTCATCGAACCCCGGTCCGACCGCCGTCGTGGCAATCGGCTCTTCAGCGCTCTCCGGCGAGATACGCGGCCCACTCGTCCATCAGCCGCCGCCGCCGCTCAAACAGGTCCGACCTGGCGTAGGCCGCCTCGACCGGATTCTGGACCCTATGCGCCAGCGCCGCCTCGACCACCTCGCGCGGGTGGTCCGTCTTCTCGGCCGCCCAGTCCCGGAACGAGGAGCGGAACCCGTGAGGCACAGCCGCGACCTTCAAGTTCTGCAGCAGCCGCGGCAACCGCGTGATGCTGATCGGCGTGCCGCCCTGGCCGGGGAACACGAGCGGACTGCACCCGTCGGCGAGCGTCCGCGCCGCCTCGAGAATCTCCGCCGCGCGCCCGCACAGCGGCACCCGGTGCTCGCGCTTCGACTTCATCCGCGTCGCGGGGATCGTCCACGCGCGGCCCGGCCGATCGATCTCGTCCCACCGTGCGCCGCGCACTTCTCCCGACCGCGCCGCGGTCAGCACCAAAAACTCAAACGCCAGCTTGACGGCCGGCGTCGCCCCCGACCCCCACATCGTTTGAATCGCCCCCGCCACCTCGCCGTGCGGCAGCGCGCGCATGTGCACGACAAGGTCCTGTTGCGGGCCGAGGACCGGGCCGATCCGGTGGCACGGGTTGTCGTTGCGGTACTCCATGGCCACGGCCCAGTCCAGCACGGCACTGATCCGCTGGCGGATGCGCCGGGCCGTCTCGGGCCGGACGTGCCAGATGCGCCGCAGCGTCTCCAGCACATCGGCGCTGCTGACGCGCGACACCGGCGTGTCGCCGATGTGCGGGAGGACGTGCCGCGTCAAACTCGCCAGCCAGTCGTGGGCGTGCCGGGGGTGGCGCCAGCCGGGATACTTGTCCATCCAGACCCGCTCGGCCGCGTCGGCGAAGGTGGGCACGGTGTCGGGACGGTGCCTGTCCGCGAGCGGGTTGCCGCCCTCGCGGGCGCGCTTCCGGTTGGCGAACGCCTTCTCGCGCGCCTCCTTGAGCGTGACGAGCGGGAAGCCGCCGAGGCCCACGTCGCGGCGGCGGCCGCAGATCACGATCCGCTGGATCCAACTGCGCGTGCCCGTGGGTTGCACGGTCAGATACAGGCCGTTGCCATCTCCACTACGGCCACACAGAATAAACCAACGTGTCGTATCGTGCAGTATGCAGCATAAACAGTGTAGTAATAACTATTTATGACACATGATGCACTGCCTGATCCGCTCACTACATCCTTTACGGTCCATACACATCCCCTATACAATGAGGGTATGAATAGCGTGACACAGACGCTGCACCTGCCGCGACAGACCAAGCCCAGAGGCCGCCATCCCGACAAGCGGCTGACGGCCGGCTTCGTGCGGACCGTCGCGCCAGGACGATACTGCGATGGCCAGGGGTTGTATCTCTACGTCCAGCCGTCCGGCACCCGGAGCTGGGTCCAGCGGCTCATGATCCACGGTCGCCGCCGTGACCTCGGGCTCGGCAGCGTGGCGCTCGTCCCGCTCGTCGAGGCGCGCGAGAAAGCGCGGGTCAACCGCAAGCTGGCCCGCGAGGGGGGCGACCCGCTCGCGGAGAAGCGCCGCGCGGAGGGGACGCCGACGTTTGCGGAGGCGGCCCGCCGCGTGCTGGAACAGAAACGGGCCGGCTGGCGGAACGGCCGGCACCCGCAGAGCTGGTGGACGAGTCTGGAGCGCTACGCCTTTCCCCGTATTGGCGCACGGCCGGTGTCCGAAGTAACGAGCGCTGAGGTGCTGGAGGTGCTCACGCCGGTCTGGCACGTGAAGGCGCAGACCGCGCGACGGGTGCGCGAGCGGATCCGGGCGGTGCTGGAGTGGGCCGTGGCCATGGAGTACCGCAGCGACAACCCGTGTGACCGCATCGCGCCAGTCCTCGGACCGCAGCAAGCAACGGTCGAGCACATGCGGGCGCTCGCGCACCAGGACGTGCCGGCAGCCCTCGCACGGGTGCGGGCATCCGGTGCGGCCGACATCGTCACGCTGGCGTTCGAGTTTCTCGTGCTGACCGCGGCGCGGTGGGGCGAGGTCCGCGGGGCCGAATGGACCGAGATCGACGTGGCCGCCGCCGTGTGGACCATCCCGGCCGCGCGCATGAAGGCGAAGCGCCCGCACCGGGTCCCACTACCGGAGCGCACGACGGAGATCCTTAAGGCGGCGCGGACGCGTGGCGACGGGCCGCTCGTGTTTCCCTGGCTGAACTGGGCGCCGCTGGCCGACAAACGGCTGCGCCGGCTCCTCCAGCAGCAGGGGATCGCGGCCGTGCCGCACGGCTTCCGGTCCACCTTCCGAGACTGGGCGGCCGAGGAGACCGACCATCCGCGCGAGGTCATCGAGGCGGCGCTGGCGCACGTCGTGCAAAACAAGGTCGAAGCGGCCTATGCCCGCTCGGACCTGTTCGAGCGGCGGCGGCGGCTCATGGGCGACTGGGCGGCCTATCTGAACGGGACGCCTCGGCCGGCTGTGTAGAATGGTTCCGTTCCAGGCATCAGACGAGAGGAGGATCGACGGTCATGACGCTCCCGACACACCCGCGCGAACCGAGACCCCCAGGCCGGCGGCTTGAACATGCACTCACGCCCGCCTTCGTGCGCAACGTGGCCACGGCCGGCCGTTACGGAGATGGTAGCCGCCGATCTAGTGTAACTGATTGAAAATAAATGCCTTTCTGATAAGCAACCGCACTTGCTTCCCTCGTTGTACCCCTCTATCTGAACGGGAACCTGCCGGACCGAGACAGCCGTCCGTGGACGGCCCTGGCCTGAGCGCCAGCGTGACCACCCCGGAACCCGTCGTGACGCCGAAGCCGACCCGCTCGCGTCCCACCGATGCCGTCGCGGCCGCCGCCAATCCCAGGGCGGCAACGCGCCGCGGGATCGTGTGGCCACCGGTCACCACGTCGTAGGTCACAGCCAAGCCGGCAGCGATGGCCGGCACGTCCCCGGCGTGGCGCGTCTCGACCAGAAGGTTGCCGCCAGCTAAGGCGTGCGAATGAGGGAAGAACCCGCAAGCCTCGGCCCGCGGGAGGCGCCGTCGAGCCCGAGTTCGTCGCGGCGGCCGCGGATGGCGATGCGCTGGGTCGATCCACGCCCGCCACGCCTCCCGTTACCCACAATCTTACCCACACGTTGTTTTCGATGCCCGCGGACGCTACCGGACGGCGTCGGTTGCCGCTGGACTGGACCTGGGAGCCGACCGGCCTCGCGGTAGCCGCACGGCGCCGGTATCAGGTACCGGACGAGAGAGAGTCACGTAACACGGCTGGACCGCGATGGACACCTGCGGCACCAATCGGACCCAACCTGCGGAATCCATGCGGTGGGGAGCTGGCCGTACACAAAAAAACAGGCGAACGGACACCGGAGGTGCCGCTCGCCTGGAGATCGCGTGGCACGAGCCAGGAATATCTGGCTCCTACCGCAGAACCCTCGGGGACGCTCAACAACGCGAGAGGGAACCCGGCGCCGTCGCGCCGAATCCCCCCCGCTCCCCTGTTACCCCCCCCGGGCTCTCAGGAACGATGGGCTCGCCTAGCCCTGACGCCGCCGATACAGGTGCCGCGCGCCGCCACCCAGCAGGCCCAGCCCGAGCAGCAACTGCCCCAGCAACGGCAGCGCTGGAACCGGCTCCGGCGTCGGCTCCGTCACGGCAATCTCGATCTGCGTGGATCCGGTGATTCCGCTGCCCGAGGCAACCACGACCACCGTCTCGTCCGTCATGTCGTCGTCTGCCGTGGACGTCAACATCACGGAGCCGCTTGTCGCGCCCGCCGCGATCGTGATCGAATCGGCATCCAGGGTGGCCTCACCCACCACGACCAGATCGATCGTGACCGCGCCGTCGCCCGCCTCGATGGCTCGGCTGGCCGTCGCGGTGATCATCGACGTGCCGCCCTCCTCGATCTCCATGGGCTCGGCGGTCACCTCGACCATCAGCGGCGTGTCGACCACCATGACGGGGAACGTGACTGAGGCCACGTCCGAGACAGTCTGATTAGCTATGAGCGAGGACCCCACCGGGTCCACCTTCGCGGTGATGGTGACCTTGGCGCCTTCTCCGCTGGTCGCCGATTTCGCGTCGACGGTGACCGTGTCGCCCGCCGCCGAAATACCGACCGCGACCCCCTCGCCCACCACCGAGGCCGTGTAACTGGCGTCGTAGCCGTCCATCACATCGAACAGGTCGCTCGTCATGACCATGAACGATTCGTCGGGGTTCAGGCCATAGTCGCCGGCCGCCGCCGCCATCGCGTCCTTGATCTTCTGGTAGTCTGCCTCAGTCGTCTTCGGCGTAACCTTCTTCGTGGTCGCGTCCACGATGGTGATCGGGAACACCCCGATCGAGTTCCCCGACCCAAGCTCCGAGTCGGTCCCAGTTACTACAAGCTCCAACATGAGCACTTCGTCGCCGACATCCTCGTCAGGCCGCGCCGTGAGCATGATCTCCACGTCGCTGACGGACTTGCCGCTACCCTCGGGCAAGTTAATCCGCGACGGCTCCACCACGATGTCGCCCACCTGCCCCGCGCTGGCTCGAAGGTCAACCGTGAGCGCTTCACCCGTCGTCAAGTCTTTGGTGCCAGCACTACCGCGATCCACGGTAATCGTCAGGTAGACCGGGTCGCCGCCTTCCACAACCTGCGTGACCGTCTCACCGCTCAGCGCCGCGTCCTTCGCCACCGCCGTGATGTGGTCCGGGGCCGCAAGCTTGTGGATGTCTTCCGCCGTGATGGCCAGTTCAGTCACCAAATCTTCGGTGCCCACACCTCCGATGTACAGCTTCAACGTGAGGGTGTCGTCCACCCGGTTCTTGTCCACACCGGCCGTCGCGATCGTGCCGATGTCCTTCGTCACCCTAGAGCCTTCGCTGCCGGCACCCATGATGTCGAGATCGTCGCCAGCGGCGGCGCCAGAGAGGGCACGCCTAATCGCATCTCGCCATGTGTCCTGCTCAGTGGTCACCATATCCGTGAAATCAAACATGTCGAAATCGAAGCCCCGACTGGGCTCCACCACCAGCGTAAATAATGGCACGGTGTTTGGCGAAGTTCTCTTTGGGTCCGCGGTCAGCGTCACCTTCGGCGCGTCGGTGCCACCCTCTTCGATTGCTCCCTTGCTACCTTGTGGAATGGACAGCGCGTACGTCTGGGTTTCGTCATCCCTGATTGTGAAATTGTCCGCCGACTCGACCGGATCAGTGCCACTACCATCCAGATCCGAATTTTGGCCGGCAGCGGCGGCGGCGGCGGGGTCGTTCGTAACATTCCAGCCGTCAACAAACGCCACGACTTTGAAGCGATCAGTTTCCGCGTCGAGGTCATGGTTCACACGGAAGGAGTGCGTTTTTGTGTACTGCCGGCTGGCATCTAGCCTGGTTGCCAGCACATCGACGAACTCCATGTTCTCCGCCGGGTTGTCGGTGAGACCAGTGAAGTCGGCCGCTGTAGCATTCGTATACCTAGCGCTGTTGCTAGAGCTAGCGCCGACGAACGCGAATCCGACCCTTACTTCATCCGCGGCTATGGTCGTGGCCTCGGCATGGGTGCTGGTGTTCTCCACCGTGAACTTTACCGTCGCGGTCGCGGTATCGCCCTCAGCCACGGCGGCAGGGGACAACGTCACGCTGTCAATTTTGATTGTTCCCGCGTTGTTGTTGTTGACCTGCGCCCACGCCGTCCCGGGGGACGCCGCCAGCAGTACTGCTGCGGCAAAGGCCGTAAGCAGGTAGCCCTTGCGCTTAAAAGTTGATCTCGGTCCGTTCATGAGTGTCGCTCCTTTGAGACTAGGGGGTAACGATATCGTTCTTCCGTGTAGGGGGTAGTACGGTCGCTTCTGCATATGTACCGGTGAACGCTTACGTCCTCGTTTCAGGGGTAAACGGTTACTTCTTCCGTGGGGGATGACGGTTGCTTCTTCTGTCCAGTGGGCAAGAAATAGTGATCATCCTTCGGCGTACTCAGTTGGTGTTGACAGCACACAGAGATGTACAAAGCATGGCCCCTACTTCTCATATCGAAAATTCACCGTCGGACTATAGATGTTTTGTCTGGAAAACGCAACGAGAGCCGTATTTTAAAAATGCGCCCGGCCGGAGACCAAGCCAGCCAGGCGCAAGCCAAAGGGAAACGAGAGGTGGACCCCATCCTTCGGACAGGTGTTCGTCACAGCTACGGTGGAATCCGGGTTCATGATTCAAGCTACATTGGGCGGACAGGAGACCGGCCGTAGTCCCGGGCTCGTGTCAGCCCCGTCGTGAGTGTACGCCTCGTCCGGCGTCCGGTCGTTGAGCGACGCGTGGGGCCGGTGCCGGGACAGGATCGCCCCGGCGCCGCGGTCGCGCACCGCCGTGGCGTCGCCGCCCACCAGCAGCCGGATGGCGCGCCACAGCAACGTGTCGGTCATCGCGGTCGTGTAGTAGAGGTAGAACGAACAGAGCCGCCCAAGCTGATCGGGCGCGCTCACGCTTCGACCGGCGTGAGCCGGTGGAGGCTGGTTGCGAGCTGCACCGCGCGCGTGCGACCGACTCTCGAGGGGAAGTCGTGAGTAAAGAGACTGCCCCGGCGGATCCGGCTACTCATCGGTACACCTCGTGTCGGTTCCCAATCTTCACGACGAGCACGCACAACGCGCGGTCCTCGATGCTGGCAATAACGCGGTAATCGCCGACCCGGTACTTCCAGAACTCGCCGAGCGTGGAGCCTTTGAGGGCCTCTCCGATGCTGCGCGGGTTGTCCAGCGTGGCCACGCGGTCATGCAAAAAAGCGAGAATCCGCCGCCGCGGCTGCGAGTCGAGCTTGTCTAAGTCGCGTACGGCGGCCTGGTCAAGCTCGATCGTCCACGCCATCGCGTGCCATTACGTCTTCGAGCGGGACGGCGTGAGATTTTCCGAGTCGGAGGTCGACCAGCCGTTGTTCGGCCAGGTACACGTCCTCAAGATCGTCTAAGTGTTCCCGGATGGCCGCAAGGATGTAGAAGGTCCTGCTCCGCCCGGTGCGGGCGGCCAACTGGCGCAGGCGTTGGGAGACGTCATCGGGTAAGCGGAGGGAAACAGCGGTCATGTCGGTTCTCCTGTGTGCTTGTTGTAATACAAGTATCAGATTTCTTGTGCGCCACAGCGCGCCTTTGACTCTTGACATGATGCTATTATAATATCAATAAGAGTTAAACATGATTGTTACAGTTGGCAATACACAAGGGCGGCGTCGGGAAAACCACGGTCGCGCTGAATCTGGCGATTGCCCAGGCAAGGGCAGGCCGGGACGTCTGGTTCATCGATGGCGACCGACAGGGGACGGCGCAGGCGGCCATCGCGCTGCGCGCCGAGGCCGCGCATGCACCGGTAATTGCCTGTGCAACCTATCCGGATGGCTCGACGCTCCGCAGCCAGGTGCTGCACCAGACCGGGAAATTCGCCGACATCTATTATCGATGCCGTCGGGCGCGACTCAAGCGCGTTGCGCGCCGCGCTGATTCTCTCTGACGTCCTCCTGGTACCGTTCCACCCGCGAACCTATGACGTCTGGGCGTTAGACGACATGGCCGCCCTGGTCGAGGAAGCCTGTGCCGTGCGTGATGGCCTGCGAGTCAAGGCTGTTCTGAATTGCGCCGACCCTGACAACAGATCGAAAGACAACATCGAGACAGCGGCGGCCGTGGGCGAACTGGAGCGGTTCGAGTATTTGCCAACGCCGCTACGTCGACGTAAAGCATTCGCGAACGCGGCCGGCGCTGGCCTGTCAGTGCTTGAGCTCACGCCTCCGGACAGGAAGGCCATAGCCGAGCTTAATGAACTCGTAAAGATGGTATTTTAATAGTAAAACACATATAAAACAGGTTTAAAAACAGTGTTATGACTATCACCAAGAAGCCGCAGAACGCTGGCCGCACACCAACGGAGTTTATCGCCGCCGCGCCCGATGGCGAAATTGTTCGACGGGGCGTGCTCAGGGGCAAGAAACAGCAGATCACGTTGACGATCATGCCGGATCTACTAAAGAAAGTGGACGCGATGGCGCGCAGGCTCGGACAGTCCAGAGCCGCCGTCATCAACATGGCGGTCTACCGGGTCGTTGAACATGGCCTGTCGATAGACGGCCTGGACAAGCGGACGACCGCCGACTGAGACTCGATGAACAAGAAACGCAACCCGCAGAAACGCGGTGGGTTTGTTCCCATCGGCGACGTGGCCGACGGGCTATCGCTGCCCGGTGGTCGCGCCCTGACTCACCGTGCCGCCACGCCTCAAGCGCGGCACCACTTCACCCGTCTCGACCAGATCGACCAACTCGTCGCCGCAAGCGAGGCAGACGCCGACCTGGGCTTCATGGCGCGGCTACTCGCGCTGTGCAGTCTGCCGCGCAGCAACCCCGGCAATCGGCTTCAGTACGAGCGCGTCAACGGCCCGTACAAGCTCTACATGATTGCCGGCGGCGGCAACAAGCTGCCCTACGGCACCAGGCCGCGGTTGCTCCTGGCGTGGGTCTGCTCCGAAGCGGTGCGGACGCAGTCGCGCGAACTCATCCTCGGCGACTCGCTCTCCGCGTTCATGCGGAAAGTGGGCATCTACAGCCAGCCGCACCTGGACTTTCGACAGCGCGAACTTCCTGCCGGCTTTGCGTCCGCGCGGCCATGAGCCCGGCCTGGGTGCGTTCGCGGATCAGCTGGGAGCCGTCCGCCTTCGAGACGCGGGCGTAGCCGATCCGCATGTGTCGTAAACGGCCGTTTGCGACACGCGCTGATAGGGCGCCGTCAGACGAGCCCCGCGGTGTGTCGTATCCCGTGTTGGATTCTGTGTGTTGCAGACGTCGAGCGCGTGGGCCAGTGCCGTGCGCCGAACGCGCCCTACCTGGCGCTTCGTCGTTCAGCGTTATAGACCTAGTTCCGCATGTGACCCGAGGCGCACCAGGCGCAGGGTGTCGGCGCCGGACTTCTGGTAGATCAGTACCAGGTCCGGCTTCACGTGGCAGTCACGGTGATCTCCCCACTCGCCGCTTAGTGCGTGGTCGTAGTACCGAGGTTCAAGCGGCTTGTTGTTGACCAGGGCCTCCACGGTGCGCGCCAGGCTGGCATCGAGGTCTGTCCGATGCCGGCCCCGTGACTCGCGCTTGTAGTCGCGCTTGAACTGGTTGGTACGCTCAATCCTCCACATGTAGATCGTCGAGCAGGTCCTCGACGCTGGCGAACTGCGGGAGGTTGCCCTGGCGGGCTTCCTTCATCGCCTCAATGGTGACGGCGTTGGGGACCAGCGGCGCGAAGGGCAGGGCCTTCTCCCGCGCCACCCTGGTCAACAGCAGCCGCACCGCGTCGGAGACCGTCAGGCCCATGGCGGCCAGCACGGCCGTCGCTTCTTCCTTGACGGCCCCGTCAATGCGGGCCTGGACGAGTTGATTTGCCGGCATGCGTATCCTCCCAGTTGAATGACATTGTCATTCAACTAGGCGCAGGCTGTCCAGTCAGCTGAAGGAACTGTTCGAGCTGGCGTAGGAGCGGGCGCTGCTCAGCCGGCACCGGTGGCCGGTAGGTGTCAAAACTCAATAAATATTTAAAACATTAATAATGTTATAGTGTCTTTAATGATTTACTCTTTTCTGAACCAGAAGGGCGGCGTGGGAAAAACCACCCTGTCCATCCACCTGGCCGACGGGTTAGCGCGGCGGCGATCTCGCGTGCTGCTCATCGACAAATATTTAAAACATTAATAATGTTATAGCGTCTTTAATGATTTACTCTTTTCTGAACCAGAAGGGCGGCGTGGGAAAAACCACCCTGTCCATCCACCTGGCCGACGGGTTAGCGCGGCGGCGATCTCGCGTGCTGCTCATCGACAAATATTTAAAACATTAATAATGTTATAGCGTCTTTAATGATTTACTCTTTTCTGAACCAGAAGGGCGGCGTGGGAAAAACCACCCTGTCCATCCACCTGGCCGACGGGTTAGCGCGGCGGCGATCTCGCGTGCTGCTCATCGACAAATATTTAAAACATTAATAATGTTATAGTGTCTTTAATGATTTACTCTTTTCTGAACCAGAAGGGCGGCGTGGGAAAAACCACCCTGTCCATCCACCTGGCCGACGGGTTAGCGCGGCGGCGATCTCGCGTGCTGCTCATCGACGCGGACCCGCAGCAAACCGCCATGAAGTGGTCCACCTTCCAGGCTGGGAAACACGGTTTCAGCGTGGTCGCCATGGCCACGCCGACCCTGCACAAGGAACTACCGCCGATCGCGGCCGACTACACCGATATCGTCATCGACGGTCCGCCACGCATCCACAACCTAGCGAAGTCCATCATCTTGGCCGCCGATCTGGTCCTCATCCCCGTGCAACCCTCGCCGGCGGACGTCTGGGCGACCGCCGATACCGTGGACCTTGTCACCGAGGCACAGAGCTTTAAAGAAACCATTAAATCAGTAATTATTATTAATCGTAAAATAGGAAATACTGTTATTGGGCGAGATGTTCGCGACGCGCTGGCGACGCTCAACACGCCCATCCTGCAAGCCGACATTTCGCAGCGCGTCGCGTTTGCCGAGGCGTTCGCCGCGGGCAAGACCGTCGCCGACCTCGACCCGCGCGGCCCGGCCGCGCAGGAGGTCGAACGCTTCATTACTGAACTTGTGAGGGACTGGGACCATGAGCAAAAAGATCGACATGAGCGCGCGGCCGCAGGTCGTGTCACGACAAGCTGACCATTGGGTTGGCCAACAGGCGTCACCGGAACGCGGCCCGACCATGCGCTTGACCGTGGATGTTCCCTCGGATAATCACGCTCGCTTTAAGGCCTTTTGTGCCCTACGTAAAACCAAAATGGCCACGGAGATCAACGCTTTCATCCAGCGTCGGCTCGACGATGCGGAAGAACCTGGCGTCAGCTAGGATGAAGGACAAAAGCATGGAGCAGAAACGCGGCGGGCTCGTGCCGATCGGTAAGGTGGCCGTACGGTTGCCGGGCATCGAGGGGCGCGGGCGCGCCATGTCCGCGCGGGCGCGGCACCACTTCACCACGCTGCGCCAGGTGACGCAGCTCATCGAGGCCAGCGAAGCGGAGCCCGATCTCGGGTTCATGGCGCGGCTGATGGCGCTGTGCTCCTTGCCGCGCACCAACCCACGCGACCGGAAAGAATACGTCCGGCGTAATGGCCCGTATGTGCTCTACATGACGGCCAGCAGCGGACAGCGGCTGCCCTTCGGCACGTTGCCGCGTTTGTTGTTGGCGTGGGTCTGCTCGGAGGCGGTGCGGACGCAGCGCCGCGAGCTGGTACTCGGCCGCTCCCTCTATGAGTTCATGCACAAGCTCGGACTAGACGACCAGGGCGGCGGGGAGCGCGGGAATCGGGTGCGACTCAAGAATCAAATGGAGCGGCTCTTTAGTTGCAGCGTGTCGCTCGTCTACGCCGACGGCGGGCACAAGGTGCAGGTGCATTCCTTTATCGCCGACCGCGCCGAGTATTGGTGGGACGTGAAGCGGCCGGCCGGGCCCGTGTTGTGGGACAGCACGATCGAACTTGGCGAAAAGTTCTTCAACGAGATCATCGCGCACCCGATCCCGCTCGACCTACACATCCTGCGATCCATGAAGCGGTCGCCGCTCGGCCTCGACCTGTACTTCTGGCTCACCTATCGCACGTTCGCCCTCAAGACACCGCTCACCCTCTCCTGGCGGCAGATATACCGGCAGTTCGGCGCCGACCCGGCCAAGGCGAGCGATCGCGGCTTCTCGGTCAGCCGGTTCCGCGCGGCCTGTCTCCGTGAGCTGAAAAAAATCAACCGCGCGTGGCCAGGCTTGAACTACCACACGGTGACGGGCGGGCTCGTCATCGAGCCGTCGCCGCCGCGCATCCCGCCGGCACAACTCCGGCTCATCAACGAATAGGCTCCAGTGGGCCGCGAGATTGGCCCGTGAGAGGCGTTCGGCCTCGGGGTGGCTCTAGTTCCCGGCCGCGCATACGCGGCTCCTGCGGCCTCTCAGCGCGCCTGACGGAGTTTTCCACAAAAAGCCTGTGAATCCGCGAGTTTTCCATCGGAGAAACAGGCATCACAGTTCCAGCCAGACTATCGGAGAAACAGGCATCATTCCGAGGCTAAACTATCGGAGAAACAGGCATCACGTACAAGTAGTACTGATCAAGTAACTACGTACAGCAAGTAAGTACAGGCCGTTGGCCTGTTCATTCTCGACCCGCCTGACGGCTAAAAAGGGCTCGACTCCGCCACCGAATGGCTGGATTAATGAGGGGAACAGCAGTAGAGTTAACTAATTTACTCAGAGAATCCGCACATGGCGGTTACGTCCAAGACGGCCTCACCCCGCACGATGCCGGACTGGATGCCAGCGCGTCGCGCCAGCGTTGCTTGCCGAGCCAGCCAGCGGGGCGCGTGCCAGCCTAGCGCCGTCCACCGCTCGCGGTACTTCTCGATGCTCCGCGCCGGATGGCGCTAGTACCTCGTCGCAGTGAATTTGACCGGTTCACTTTCAGGCCTCCCCCTCTTGACCGTGGGCCCAGGCAATCGATCAAAACCACTGCGCCGGGGTACTAGTACCTCGTCGCAGTGAATTTGACCGGTTCACTTTCAGGCCTCCCCCTCTTGACCGTGGGCCCAGGCAATCGATCAAAACCACTGCGCCGGGGTACTAGGGGAAGAACGCGAGTTTGATAATCAACCCGGTAAGAAGCGAGGTGAGGACCGAGCCGAACGTGATGAGCGTTCGCATGATACCCGCGTGACTGGTTCACAGGTCGCCACACAAGTTGGCGATCGCGGTGGTGAGGTCGCCGCGTAAGGTGGCGAGGTCTTCCCCGGTGGCGAGATTGTCCGCAGCGGGAACGCTGCTCGCAGCGGCCCGCGCTTTTTCCTCGCTCACACCTTGCGCATCCCGGAGCGCGTCGTAAAGGGCGATGGACCCTTGGCTGCTCATGATGCAATTGTCCTCCAATGGTCAAAATTGGGGCAGGCCCCTCCCCCGGACCCCCTCCCCAACCTGTGGAAATGCCGTCCTGATGGACGGAAACAGGCCGGGTCGCGGTAATGGACTAGTACCTCGTCGCAGTGAATTTGACCGGTTCACTTTCAGGCCTCCCCCTCTTGACCGTGGGCCCAGGCAATCGATCAAAACCACTGCGCCGGGGTACTAGGCGGCCGCGATCGGGCGCGGGTGCCCGGGTGACTCGCCCCGTCACGCGCCCCCCGGCCGAGGACCGCGCGAGCCAGCGCGCGGCGCTCGCCGCTCTGGGCTGGACCGGGCGCGATGCTGAGTGGATCGCCCTGGTCTGTCTCCTGAGCGGCGTCTTTACGCGGTCCCAGTACGGGGCGTACTTCAAGACGGGTGAGGACCGAAAACCCGCCGGCCGCTTCGTTCGCGCGCTGCTCGAGAAGAAGCTCGCCGTTGAGGACGCGCGGGCCATCTTTCCCGGTGGCGCGCGGGCCGTCCACATCACACAGAAATCGATCTACCGGGCGCTTGGCATCCCGGATCTCCGCCACCGCCGGGGCCAGGAGACGACCACGCAGGTGCTCATGCGCCGGCTGCTCGCGCTCGATTACGTCATCGAGCGGCCGACCCTCGGATGGCTCCCGACTGAGGCGGAGAAGGTGCAGCGGTTCGCGGCGCTCGGCATCGACCGGGGCGTGTTGCCCTACCGCACGTACGGCGAGGATGCGACGGCACACAAGCGGTTTGTGGCGCTCAAGTGTCCCGTCGCCGTGGACGAGAACAGGGCCACGTTCACCTACGTCGATCCGGGGCTGACGACCGATAGCGAGCTACGCGCGTGGGGGGTGGCCCACGCGCCGTTGTGGGCCGTGCTGCGGGCGCGGAGTTTCGCCGTGCACGTCGTCGCGATCGGCACGGGCGTACAGGCGGCACAACGCGCCGAGCCCGTGCTGAAACGCTGGATGCGCGACGGCGACGGGCAGGCCGAGACGCCCCCCGCCGGGCCGACCCAGGCCGACCCGGAAATCCGCCAAGAAATCGGCCGGCTCGTGGAAGCGATCACCGGCGGCAATCGTCAACGCTTGCGCGCGGCCGGCGGGTTCGACAAGGCGGCAGATCGGCTTGAGTGGTTGCAGAGACTTCCCGAGGGCGCGCCCACGAAAGCGCATCGGCGAGCCGCGATTGACCGGTACTCGATATGGAGCACGATCCGGTTGGTCAGTCCCGAGGCGGCATTATTCTGACCCGCACCATTTTGCCCCGTCGTCTGGACCGTTCCGGGGTCACGATGGGGGTCACGGCGGGGGTCGAGCAGAATGGTACACAGACAGAGGGGGGGGTGTACCAAAAACAGCGTGGGGGGTGTCCCACGCCACCCGTTGTTTTTTCGCTGTAGTTGTTCGGGTTTTTCGTCCTAGACCGGACGCCCCGAACCGCGCCAGCGGAGAGGGAGAGGACGGGAGCGCCCCCCCCCTTTTTGCCGCTGACGCGGCACGGCTACGTGGGGGGTGTGGCACCAGGTGTACCACCCTCCCACCCGCCGTTGGTGGGGTCGCTCCCGTCTCAATGTATCCATGCTGGAAGGCTCCGACGCCCGCCCCAGGCGGGCACGTGACGGCCGACGAGTGGCGCGATGATTGACCGCCTTACCCGCATCTTCATGGTCATCGGCGGCGTGAGCGCCCGCGTGCGCTTGGACGTAGCCGAGCGCGTTCCCTGAGGCCGATCCCGTGGCGGTTCTCGTCCGGTATCACACCAAGAATTTTCACCCGGCTGTCGTCGCGTAGCACGACGTGGCGCCGGGCGTGGCCGCGTTCCTGGCCGGCCAATTCCTCATCAGCGTCTCCCGGATTTGGTTCGCTCGGATGGGTATCCGTGTCGGGCTCCGCGCCCGCCTTCCGCGCTGGCCACTTTCGCCCGACGACGCCGGCCAGGCCATCGTCGTCGACCTGTCACAATCATTGTCGTTGATCAAGCTGGCACGCCACGAATCCCGCGCGGCGCGTGGCCGCGCTCGAAGTGAAGGGGATGTGTGTTACGACATTCGCCGCATCCTGGCCGATGTGGGGCGTCAAAAGCTGGACGATGGACGGCGACGGTCAGGGCGCGCCGGACCTCACCACGCCGACCAAAGCCGACCCGGAAATCCGACACTGCTCCCGGAGCTTCCGTCGGCTGGCGGCACGAAGGCGAGCCTGTTAGAGTGACCAGCGAGGAACGCTCATGCCCGTGATGCTGTCTAAGACCTACGAGGCCTTCAAGGAAGCGGGCGCCTCAGATGAACGCGCCCGCGAGGCCGCAGAGGAAAGCGCTGCGTTCGATGCCAGATTGATTCGTGTTGAGCCGAAGCTCAACCTGGTGCTCGGGGGCATACTCACGCTGATTCTTGGCGTGGCCACCCTCGTCATGCGAGCGTTTACCGGCTGAGCCCCGGCAGCCGTCACCAAGTCGCCACGAGTCGTCGTTCGGCAGCCTCCCAATCGGCGCTCGCCATCCAGATAGGCGGACCAGTCGTCCACGACACGGCGAAGATGGCAGCGTCCTCGTTCCTGCCGTCTCAGGCCGCCACGAACGCCGCCTCCATCACGTTCTGAGTGGCGGTTCGTTTCCTAGAGACCACCTCTCGCCGACACCCCGTGTTCCCGAGCCTCCCGCCGGGCGTGCAAGTCCACGATTCGATGTCCCTCTTCCCCTTGTCTGCCCTGAAGATCCGCGGCAAGCCGCGCGACGTCGTACCCGTACTCCCGAGCCATCTCATCCTTGATCCGCCACAGTTCCTCAATCACCTCATCTGACATCGTCCAATCCTCCCATCAGTTCCCGAGGCGTGCAGATCTCGGGACCCGCGTGCCCGTGCCGGGCGCAGGTGTCTCGTATGGCCGGCTTCGTTTCCGCGTTATCGAGGTGCCGGTAGTTCCAGGTCAGCAAATAATCGACGCCGTGCACCGCTGCAATGGCCACGTGAAGCGCGTCGTTCGCGGCCTTGGCTGGAAACGCCGCTCCTCGAACAAACGCGGTGGCCAACGAGCCAACGGCTTCCGTGATCGGCAGGAGCGGGACGTCGGACAACACCGCGAGCCGTCGCGCACGCGCCTCTCGATCCCCTCGGCTGGCCTCCTGCACCGTCACCTCGGACGTGTAGAGATCGAATCTGCTCCTTTGCGTCTCCCACCAGTCGAGGGTGACCTTTTGCCACGCGGCTGCCAGTAGGTCCGCCGTCGGTCGAGCCGTCAGGTAGGACACGACCGACGTCTCGATGTAGACCGTCTTCTTGTTCATCGGCCAACCCAAACGATCAGGGAGCCCTGCGCAGTTTACCCAGTTTCTCGTGTGGTCGCACCTCTCGATGCGCTGTCACGGCTGTTCAGGCCCAGCGGTCGCCGTCGTTCAATCCGCCGCGCTTGACGATCCGGTGTCCGTTCGTTGACCGCGCCGTTGGTGGGCGCGGTGCGGTGCCCAATTGCGTCCACGAACGGCCCGAATCGTCCTCGGGAATCCAATTCTGAATAGGGGTTGCACTGGGGGGTGTCGGCATATCCATGACGACGAGGCGGCCCTCGCGGTCATGTAATTGAACCGCCTTCACAACGGAGGCTTCGGTGACCTCCGAGAGGACGCGCATTCGATCGGGAAGGGCGGGCTACTGATTGCACATACTGCAAGCATACGGTAGCGTTCTGATGATGACGGGTAAGCAGCGCAAGACGCTGACGGCCGTCTTTCGTGATCCCGTGTCCGGGACCATCGAATGGGCGGCCCTCGAAGGGCTGCTCATCGCCGCGGGCGCACGGGTGATCGAGGGCCGGGGGTCACGGGTGCGGTTCGAGAAGGATGGCGAGGTCGAAACGTTCCACCGCCCGCACCCGACCAAGGAAGCCAAGCGGTATCAGATTCGCGCCGCCCGCGCGTTTTTGGAAAGGATGGGGATCACACCATGACGAACACCATGACGCACAAGGGGTACTCGGCCCGGATTGACTATAATAACGAGGACAGAGTCTTCACCGGCCGGATCGCGGGCATCCGCGACGGGGTCGGTTTTCACGCCGATACCGTGGACGCCCTTCGGGAGGCCTTCCATGAGGCCGTGGAGGACTATATCGAGACCTGTGCCGGGATTGGCAAGCCACCCCAGAAGCCCTATTCTGGCCGGATGATGTTTCGCGTCAGCCCCGAAGTACACCGCCAAGCCGCGCTCGCGGCGGAACTGTCCGGCAAGAGCCTGAATCAGTGGGCCGAAGAAGTGCTCGACCGTGCTGTCAAGGTGAAGCCGCGAACGTCGAATATCAGTCGTAACGTGGGCGATCAGGTGGAGAGGGTAAACAGGGCGGCGGAGAAGGATGTTCCCTTGTAGCTTCCAGCGTTTGAGATTGCCCCGGCCGGCGACGGAAGAGCAGCGTCCGGTACTCTCCTCGCGGTCAGCGCCCACTCGTCGTTCGCCGCCTCCGTCCGGGAGCGGGGCGACACCGTTGAGGCCGGTCGGCGGCTAGTTGTACGCTATGGGTGGCGCGGGCCACCTGCCGGTTCGCTGGTCTGGATTCGTGCGAGGGGAATCGGGCATGGCGCGACGAAAGCAGGGAAAGCCGCGAAGCGGCGCGGGGAGCACCCCGAACGGCGGCGCCACCATCGGCCACGAGGCTCTCGGAATGACCTTGCGGGCGCCCGAACATGACGAAGCCCAGCGTCTACGTGGAAACCTCCATCGTCAGCTACCTGACAGCACGGCCGTCACGCGATCTCATCATCGCGGCGCAGCAGGCCATGACGCGGGAATGGTGGCGCGACGCGCCGGAGCGGTTCGCTCTCGTCGCTTCGGAGCTTGTGTTCACAGAAGCCGCGGCAGGTGATGCGGATGCTGCCCGCGCTCGCCTGACGGCGCTGGAATTGGTCACCCGTATCGAGATCACGGAGGACTCGGCGGCCCTGACTCGGAGGCTGTTGGATCTAGGGGCGTTTCCGCGCGAGGCGACGGCGGATGCGGCGCATGTCGGCATTGCCGCCACGAACGGCGTCGACTACTTGCTGACCTGGAATCTCCGCCACATCGCCAACGCCGCAGTGCGGTGGCGGATCGAGCGAGCGTGCCGAAGGGCAGGCCGAGCCGCCGGTCATTTGCACGCCCAATGAACTCATGGAAGAGGACGACCATGCAGACGAAACAGACGGATCCGATCATCGCTGAAGTCCGAGCCATCCGGCAGGCGTACGCCGCGCGGTTCGACTACGACGTTGACGCCATCTTCAGGGACCTTCGAGTCAGGCAGGAGGCCTCCGAACGAGAATACGTGCGGTTGCCCGTGCGGCGCACGGGCACGGCTGCCGAGAACCGGACGACGCCCTGACGCGAAGACCCTCACGCAGCCGTGATCGCGCGGTTCGCATTACGAGAAGATCGACAGCGCGGTAAAGGTCCTGATGGAACGGTCCTACCCGTTGGTGGACGCCGACGGATTCACACCAGAAGACTTCGCTGCGTACCGACAGCGCACGTGGAGCTAGCCGCAGACTACAGGAGCGACCCATGACCAAGGCATTCGACAAGATCATGGCCGGGCTCGACGATGCGCGCGCCTACCTGCATGGTGATCACGCCGGGTTCGCCGTGCATGCAATCGAGGTGTCCTGTCCCGATGTCGTTGAATCCGTTGTTCTCTTGAAGTCGTCGTCCGTTCCAGCGGAGAAAAGAGCACAGTTGTTAGTGTCGGCTAGTCACAAGAAAAGGGATCAGTACATTGAAGCGTGTTTTCCTGCGCATCTCGCATCTAAGCATCTAGAGAGCGCAGAAAGTGCGCTCGGTTAAATGGAAGGAACTTGTCGATCTTTGTGAGAAGGAAGGGCTGATCTTCGATAGACAGCGTGGCAGCCATTACATCATGACCAAGCCTGGAATGAGTCGTCCAGTCGTCATTCCGAAAAGGAATGACCCAAGACCGACGCGGTGGATGCAACTCACCACGACCTTGTGAATCATTTGCCGCGTAGACGAGCTGCACCGATGTCCTCTTTAAGGCCCGTTGGCCGATGGCCTGCGCAAAGCGTCGCGCGTGCAACGGGTTGACACGCACCAACGGCAACCCGGCCTTGAGCAGCACTTCCTCGAAGGCGCGGTGCCACCGTTCCGGTCGGCTCGTAGGTGACGGCGCGAACCGGCACCTCGATCCACGCGATCAGCGCCTTGAATCCCGCCGCGTCATTGGGGAACCGCGCGGCTTACCGATCGGCACGAGCCCGCCGCGTTTCTGCTGGTCGTCTGTGCTCATCGAACCCCTCCCTCGGCGCTGCACAGGCCTAAGCGCGGAGGAACGTTGAGAGAGCGAGGAAGATACTCAGCAGGGTGAAGCCGATCCCGATCATCCAGCGGAGCGTGGCGACCTCGCGGTGGAGCGATTGGATCGAGCCAGCCAATTCCTTGATGTCTGCGCGGATCGCCGTCGTGACATTTTCGCCGGCGGTAGCGGCGACATCGGCGACCGCGTCGGCGACGGTCAGGGCGTCAAGATTGAGCTTCGCCAGGGCGACGGCCAAGCCCCCCGATTGATGGCGCGGTTCAGCGGTTAGTTCAGGCATTGTTGATCCTCAGCTGTTTGTTCTTGCTCACCTGATTAGTCTGGCGTCGCCTTCTGATGCTATTGCGCAATTTCCGGCAGCTGATGCGAGGCGAACAGCTCGTTGAGCGCCTGACAGATCAACCGGCGCATCGTCGTGTGTTGGTCGAGGGCGAGCCGTTTCAGTTGCTCGCGTACCTCGGGATCACAATGTACGGTGATCGCCGTCGTCGCGGGGCGCACCTGCGGCACTGGCACCTTGGCCGGCCGGGTGTGGTGCCCCGCCTCGTCAAGGGCAGCGGCAAGGTCAACTCGTGCCATGGGGTATGGCTCCTTTCAACATGTCGGGTTGTGCGAGGACGTGCCCGATCCACCGGGCGACCTGGCGGGCTTCATCAGCGGCGGGGCTGCTGGGCTGAAACTCCGTCACGGTTAATCCGAGGGCGGCGGCAGAGGTGGACCCCATCCTTCGGACAGGTGTTCGTCACAGCTACGGTGGAATCCGGGTTCATGATTCACGCTGCGTTTGGCTGGCCGGAGGTGGGGCGGAGCCCCAGGCTCCGGTCAGCGTCGCCGCTAGTGTACGCCTCTTCGGGCGTCCGACCGTTGAGCGACGAGTGGGGCCGGCACCGGTTGTAGAAGTCCATCCACCCGCCGATGCCGGTTCGGGCCTCAGAGCCAGTGGTGAACTCGGACAGGTACACGCACTCGTACTTGAGCGATCGCCACAGGCGCTCGATAAACACGTTGTCCATCCAGCGGCCCTTGCCGTCCATCGAGATGCGAATACCAGCCTCCTTGAGCACGTCGGTGACGTCGCCGCTGGTGAATTGACTCCCCTGGTCGCTCTTGAAGATCTCGGGAGGACCAGAGCCCTTGAGCGCCTCTCGCAAGGCCGCCACGCAGAAGCTCGCCTCGAGCGTGTTGGACAGGCGCCAGGCCAGCACCCTGCGGCTCGCCCAGTCCATTACCGCGACCCGGTACAGAAAGCCCCGCTGCAGTGGGATGTAGGTGACAGCCGTGCACCACACGTGATTCGGCCGCGTGATCGGCAGGTCGCGCAGCAGGTAGGGATAGATCCTGTGTCCCGGGTGCGGCTGAGACATCCGGGGCCGCTGGAAGACCGCGTGCACCCCCAGCACCCGGAGCAGGCGGCGCACCCGTTTCCGAGAGACCGTGTCGCCCTGCCGGCGGAGCCAGCGGTGCATCTGCCGCGAGCCGTAGAACGGCGTCTCCAAAAACTGCGCGTCAATCGACCGCATCAGGCGCAGATTCAACGGACTCTCGCCCGTGCCCCCGTAGGAGAACGACGAGCGGGCAATGGACACGAAGCGACACTGCCGCACGAGACTGAGCCGTGTGTGGGCGGGATCAATCATCCCGACTCTTCGGCCGTGGCTCAACGACCGAAGGCCTTGGATAAAAAATCCCGCTCAATGACGAGCTCGCCAATCTTCGCCCGCAGTTGCTGGATTTCGGCCTCCCGAGAGGCCTCTTGCCGCTCGTGATTCCCCGATCAGCCGGCCAGCACCTGCTGCCGAGCCTTCGTCTTCCAGTTGGTAATCAGGTTTGGCACCGATGGCGGAACTGGCGGCCCGCTACGGTGTCCATAGTCCTTCGGCTCGAGTACACACTCACGCCGGACCTGCACTACCAGACGGTCAAGGGTGCGCTGCTGCTCTCGCCATCACCGCCGCGCATCGCACCGTCGCAACTGCGCCTCGTGGACGCCGGGTAAGCTACTCGCGGCCCGGCGTCCGACGGGTCAATCACCCTCCCTGATTATTCGGTTCGGGGGAAATTCCGGCAGCTGAGGCTTGATATTAACCGGCGCTGGTTTGGTAACCGGTGGCGGCGGCGGTGTCTTGGTGTCTTGACTCGGCATCTCAGTACCTCACCTGATCTAAAACGTAGGATATACCCGTGATAGCGGTTAAACCCAGTGCCCCGAAGATCGCGACCCGAGCCCAGTACAGATAGCGGTCGCTGCGCCGGTCGTTGTTTTTGGTGTTTTGGTCAGCGGCCTCACTAATTCTCATTTCCAGCGCGTGCTGGAATAAATCGTCCACCTCTTGTTCCTGCTGCGATGAATCGCCGTCCCATGATTCCTTTTGGTTGTAGGACTCTCTCAGATATATCTGCTTGTAGAGTTCGCGGGTCGTCTGGAGTTCGCTCAACAGCGGTAGATACCAGTACGTTTGCCGATGGTAAGCACGGCCGAGGTTGATCACACAGAGAAATCCCGCGCCCCACGATGCTTCACGGATGCGGAGACGTTTCTTCAGCAGCCCTACGCGGGTGAACGTCGATCTGCACGTCTACGTGCTGGCCGAGCTTGTTGAGCACAGTCATCAGCCGGTCAATGGTGAAACGGCCAAGCTGTACGTTGCGAATACGGGTAAAGTCCGCGTGGCTGATGCCGGTGCGGCCCTCAGCCTTGCGCGTCGAAAGCCCTTCATCGTCAAGAATGCCAATGATGCGGGCGGCCAGCAGCGCCTTGGTCTGCTGCACGTCGGCGTCCGCGCGGCCGAAGTCACGGAAGACATTGCCGCTGCCGTACACCAGCTCATCATCGTCGGCTGTTTTGCTCATAGCTGGACCTCCTGATTCAATTGTTTCAGACGCTCGCGGATCAGATCGATCTCCTTCATTGGGGTCTTGATCCCACGCTTCGCCTTCTTCTGGAAGGCGTGCACAACCCACAGCCGCTCCCCGATCCGCAGCGCGTAGACCGTCCGATACGCATCGGTGCGGTACTGGAGCGCCACCTCGAATACGCCGGCGCCGACACCTTTCAGCGGCTTGGCGATGTCGGCCTTTTGGCCTTCGGCCGCGACCGTCAGCGCCCGCAGAATCTCATCCTGCGCTCCTTTGGGAAAGCTGACGAACGCCTTGCGGGCCGCCTTGATCCACGCGATCGGCCGCGTATCTCTGCTTCTCATGGGAGTTGGTGTCAAATATATCACCACACGTTACAGGCATATGGCCACTTAAAAAGTTAACTGTTTGAGAGCTTAAGCCTTCAAACCATTAAATGGCTGTATACTGCACCACGTGATCATCACGGTCACTGGGTATAAGGGTGGAATCGGCAAGACCACCACGGCTCTACACCTCGCGGCGTATCTGCAGCGACAGGCGCCAGCAGTTCTGGTTGATGGCGATTTGAATCGAAGCGCGACGGGATGGGGGCGGAATGGAACTCTCCCGTTCCGGGTGGTTGACGAGCGCCAGGCCGCCAAGGTGAGCAGGGAGTTCGAGCACATCGTGATTGACACGGCGGCCCGGCCAGTTCGCGAGGACCTCGAGGCTCTGGTGGCAGGCTGCGATCACTTGATCATTCCAACCACCCCGGATGCATTGGCTCTAATACCCCGGCGCAGTGGTTTTGATCGATTGCCTGGGCCCACGGTCAAGAGGGGGAGGCCTGAAAGTGAACCGGTCAAATTCACTGCGACGAGGTACTAGATGCCTTGGTTCAAACAGTCGGGGCGCTGGAAACGCTCGGCGCAACGAACTACCGCGTGTTGCTGACCATCGTACCGCCCGCCCCGTCACGGGATGGCGACGAGGCACGTGCCAGCTTGGCTGCCCAGCACGTACCGGTATTCACTACCGCGATCCCGCGCTTGGCCGCGTTCGCCAAGGCCGCACTCGCCGGCATTGTGGTCTCTGACGTCGCTGGAGATCCACGCGCACGTCGAGCCTGGGAGGCGTATGCGCACGTGGGGAAGGAGTTGAGTTGAGATGAGCAAATTCGACGGAGTGCTCGGACGTAGTACCCAGCCGCTCGAGACGGTTCCCAAGGTTTTGTCGGCCCGGGCACCAGGGAAGAGCGCCGATCCCGATTACCAGAAGACAACCGTCTATCTGAGAAAGCAGCTGCACCGGAACGTTAAGATTGCCTGCCTGAAGGCAAATCCTCCGCTCGATATGAGCGAAGTCGTTGAGCAACAACTTGCCGATTGGTTGAAGACACAGAATACAGATTCTTAAATATTTAGATGTGCATGCCAAAAACCCACATCCCGTCGTGCCAGAAATGCCTCCGCTACCGCCACTCGCGACGCCGGGTGAAAGAACGCCAACAAAAAACCGACGCCCCGTGACAAAGGCCCGTTGACGCCCCCAGGATCGCATCTGTCAGCCTGGATCGCTGCCGGTGACCCTCACCCAAGAAAACGCTCCTGGGATTGCTCAGTGCCTCGTCCGTGGGTTTTCCACAAAATCCTGTGATTCTGGGCAGTTTTCCCCGTACAAACAGGAAGACTCTAGACCGTACAAACGGGAAGAATAGGGGTTAAAACGACCGTACAAACGGGAAGAGTACGTACAGGTAGTTAAGATCAAGTAGTACCTTCAAGTACGTACAGGCCGGTGGCCTGTTCTTTTTCGACTCACCTGTCGGCTGAAAAAGGCTCGACTCGGCCTCAGAATGGCTGTGGTGATAAAGGGAACGACAATGAAGGCGGCGGATTTCCTCAGATAATCCGTCCACTGCGGTTGCTAGGCCAGCAACAGCCCCACAAAAAGACGCCCCGGATTGGCCTCCGCAGCGGTCCAGACACGTCACGCCGCTCCGCGCCTCCTGGTGACACGCCCGGCCCGCTGCGGCTCAGAGGGTGTTTAGGGCCGACCGGTGTCCGTCCGGCCCATGAGGACGACGTGAGTTACTGGGACTTCGATGAGTCAAGATGAACAGCAACACCCAGCCACGTTTATTACTCTCCAGCGACGTCGCTCTCCACCCATGTGCGATGCATTCGCCATGATCCGCCCGGTGAAGATGCGCTGGATATTGACCTGCGCGGCCACCGGTTTCCTACGTACGGTCACGCCAACCAGTGCCCAGGATGACGACACGACACGCGGCTGCGCGTGGTGACGCCGACGCCCAGGTGACCCTCGGGCTCATAGTCGGCCACGGTGAGGGCGTGCCGCAGGACTACTAGTATCCGCGCACATGTGGTTAAACGTTGCCGCCGCGATCGGTTTAGAATGCTCGCAAGGCCCGCGAGAATGTCGCCGCCGAGATAACGCGCGGGCACGGGAAGAGGCGAATCGATCGCGTCCGTCAAGACGCCTGTCATCACATCCACTCTGAGGGACGAAGAGGCTATGCGAGCTGCCGGCGCACGGCAGGCGGGACTCGGCATCGGTGTGCTGCTGGCGCTCGGCGGGCCTGCCGTGCCGGCCGGCGCCCAGGCGTGGACCGCGCAGGAGATTGTCGACCGCGTCGTGGCTCGGGCGGCCGCGCAGCGCGAGGCGCAAGACGACCTCCGCTACCGGGCGACCTTCGAGGCGCTCACGGAGCAACTGAACGGCGACGGGGAGGTCGAGGAGACCGAGCACGAGACCTACGAGCAGTACCCGCTCGAGGGCGTGATCTACGAGGCACTCGTCGCGCGCGAGGGCATACCTCTGACCGCTGAGGACGCGCGGAAGGAGCAGGCGCGGCGGCGGGAGTTCATCGAGGAGGTGCGCGAGCGACGGGCGCGCGGTATCGATCCCCGCCGGGAGGACGAGAACCGCGTGGAGCTGGACGAGGACTTCATCTCCCGCTACCAGTACGCCCTCGTCGGCGAGGAGGTGCGCGCCGGCTACGACTGCTGGATCGTCCAGCTCGTTCCGCGCCCCGGCGATCTGCCGGTGCGGCGCCGCATCGACAACGCGCTCAACAAGTCGACCGGTCGCCTGTGGGTGGTGAAGGAGGACTTCGGCGTGAGCCGGGTCGAGTTCGAGATGAACGAGCCGGTCCGCTTCTGGGGCGGCATCGTCGGCGTGCTGCGCAACACGGTCGGGCACCTCGAGTTCACGCGGACCGCCGAGGGCGCCTGGGTGCGGAAGGCCATCGACATCCGCCTCGATCTACGGATCGTCTTCTGGAACCGGAGGCGGCACATCGTCCAGCAGTGGACGGAGTACACCCCTATCTCCGCGACCGACCAAGAGGCCGAGTAGGCGGCCTCGGCGCCGCCCGCGTTTTCCTACACCGCGGCTACTGGGATAGCAAACTGTCGCACGTGTTTGCCCAAGGTCGCGACAGACACCCGCTCAGCGCCTCGTGACGGCGCGCGACGCCGTCGCGTCGCCGAGCGGATGACGCCGACGGACCTAAGCGAGGCGCAACGCCGCGCGAAGGCGTGGCACACGGCGCACCCGGACATGAGGAACCGTGACGCTCCGCCCAGCGACCCGGGACGCGGCGGCGTGGTCGCGTTCGTCTTTCACGAACGTCTGACGCGTGGCTAGCCAGGGTCAGTTAAGGACGCGAGCAAAGACGATCCGGTTGACACGCGGCGGGTCGCGGCGTCACCGATCCGGCATCCTCTGCGCCCGACGTCAGACCTATCACATCCACCATAGGCCTTCGCCCGTGCGTGCGTGTGTCGGCGGAATTTCCCCTCACTAGCCTCCCCACCCATAGTTGAGACGGGTGTAGTAGTACCCGCCGTTGAACCCGAACGGCCCGAACTGGCCGTAGCGATTGCCGTTGCTCTCGAAGGCCCCGGGGTGCTCGGTCGGGTAGGTGTTGAGGACGTTCTGGGCGCCGATCGACAGCGTGACCCCATTGTCGCCGAACGGGAAGCCGGCCTCGAGATCGACGAGCGGCTTGCCGGGGTACAGCGGGTACTGGTATGACAGATCTTCTCCCAGGTCTCCTCGCGCGTCTTCCCGATCCCAGTACTTGCCATAGAAGTGGACGCGCGTCACCAGGCTCCACTGGTCGGCGCTGTAGGTGACGCCGGCGTTCCAGCGCGTTTTGGGCAGCCCCAACGTCAGGGCGGCGATCCGGTCCGCGTTGATATGCTCCTCGTTGAACCGCGTCAGCGCCGTGTCGGTGTAGTTGAAGACGCCGCTGAACGTGACCCGCCCGCCGAGCGCCAGCGGCGTCCAGGTGGAGACGAGGTCGATCCCTTGCGTCCTGGTGGCAAAGTCGTTCACGAAGAAGATGAATTCTCCCAGGTTGCCCGCTTCCGCAATGCCGTTCGCGACCAGCGTCGCGACCTCAGCCGGCGTGAGACTGAAGTCTTTCGTGATGGTGAGCCGGTCGGACAAGGCGATCCGGAAGTAGTCGGCCGTGAAGGTGAACAGGCCGGTGTCCATGACCGTCCCGACCGCGTAGTTGATCGACTTTTCCGGCTGGAGCGGGACGCCGCCCCGCAACGCCGCGACCGGTGAGGTGGAGGGAATCGTCCCTTTGTTGACCAGGTCGTTGACCTCGAAGTCAAACTCGGTCGTCACATTCAGCACGTTCTGCTGGCCGGGGGTCGGCGCGCGGAACCCGCTGCTGACCGCGGCGCGTACCGCAAACGCCTCGGTGAAGCCGTACCGTGCGGCCAGCTTGCTGTTCATCGTGGTGCCGAAGCTGTCGTAGAAATCCTCGATCCGGACAGCGGCGCCCAGGTTCCACTTGTTCTCGACGTCATGCACGTCGACGTCGCCGTACACCGCGACGTTGGCGCGGCCCCAGGTGCCGGCGTTCTCCGGGCGGGTGCCGCTGTAGCCGTTCGACGCGGAGCTGAACTTCTGCGCGGCGTACGGCCCGATGGCCCACGACGCTTCATCGCCAGCCCCGAGCATGTACTCCTCGTTCCGCCACTCGGTGCCGCCAGCGATGTTGATCATGTCGCTGGCGGCGTAGGAGAGGTCCGCATTGACGCTCGTTTCGGTCTGCTGCAGCAAGTTCGGCTTGAAGCTGGTCGGACTGTCCGGCCCGAGCGACGCGTTGACCGTGTCGAAGATGAAGGTGTCCACCTGGTTCTGGCCGATGTTGCCGCTGACGTCCCAGCGGAGACCGGCCGCCGTGGTCCCGCGCACGCCGGCAACCAGCGACGCGTCCCGGACGTCGCCGCCAAACTGCGGCGTGAAGCCGCCCGGAAACCCGTCCGGCGCGCCGAGGAATGGCTGGTGGAACGTGAAGCAGTTCGGATTGCTGATAACCTCGGCGAAGGCCGCCGGGTCCGGCGTGCCATTGGTAATGGTGACCGTCGGGCAGTTCGCGGAGCCGCTGCCCTGAGCGGCCAGCACGTCGCCGACCAGCAGCGTCTCGCCGCCGTCGGCGGAGTACACGCTGCCGCGGTTGTTCGGGTTCCGGAAGTAGAAGCCGCCGGTCACCTTCTTGGTGGCGTAATTGGTGTGGCCGTACAACTCGGCGCGCTCCCCGCCGGTGCCGAAGTTGCCGAACAGCTTCAGTTCGTCCTCGACCAGCGGCACGCCCCACACACGCGACGTGCTGCGCACGTTGCTGTTGCCGCCGTCACTCACCGCCTGCGAGCCGTTGTCCTGCACCGCGCGGTTGGTTGGATTGGCGCCGCCATACTCCAGGCTGAGGTTCAGAAACCCCTCCGAGGCGAGCGGCAGCCCGACGTTGCCGGCCACCGTATACCCCACGCCGTAGCCGCCGATCCCGTTGCACGACCGGCCGAGCGGCCCGCACGTCGACGGGTCCCCGTCGTTCTCGTCATAGCGGCGGCCCGAGCGGATCTCCATGCTGCCGCCGGACCGGGCGTTCTTCAACTCGAAGTTCATGACGCCGGCGATCGCGTCCGAGCCGTATTGCGCCGCCGCGCCGTCGCGCAACACCTCCGCCTGCCGCAAGGCGATCGCGGGGATGATCGAGAGATCCGGGCCCTGGGCGCCGTCCGCGACGCCGTTGCCGAGCCAGGCGATGACCGCCGCGCGGTGGCGGCGCTTCCCGTTCACCAGAACCAGGGTGTGGTCAGGCGCCATGTTGCGCAGGTTGGCCGGGCGCACGACTGTGGCCGCGTCACTGATCGGTTGCGTATTGACGTTGAATGACGGGACCACGGTCCGTAACTGGTTGGTGAGGTCGACATCCCCTTGGCTAACGAAGTCCTGGGCGGTGATGACGTCGACCGGCACGGCCGAGGCGGTCACCGACCGCGGCTCGGCGCGGGTGCCGACGACGACCACATTCTCGACGAGCCCGCCGAGCGCCATGACCACGTCGAGGGCGGCCGTGGCGCCCGCGCTCACCTCCACCATCTGCGCGGGCACGGTGAAACCGAAGAGGGTGAACGTCACGTCGTACGTCCCCGGGACCAGTCCGCTGAACGTGAACTGGCCGATCCCGTCAGTGACGGCCACCTGCGCGGTCCCCGCCGCGTCCTGCGCTTCCACGGTGACACCGGGGAGAATGCCGCCCGTCGTGTCCGTGACCGTGCCAGAGATCGCGCCGTCCTGGGCGTTGGCGACGCCTGGCACGCACACGACGGCAGCAAAAAGAAACCCCAGCGCGAAGCCAACCGTTCTTGATGCCAATTCTCTTAAGCTACTCATAAATCATGCTCCGTGGTTCTGAACTGTGATGACGTTTAGGATTACAGGACTAAATAACACAAATAGGGCCGGTAGTGTTTCGTTAGGCGGCGACGTCCGACGTCCCCCCGCCTTGAGTAGCGGTCGGCTTTAGAGTTTGGGGGTGACTGTACTGCTTTCCGCGGCCAGTGTAACGCCCCGGGGTTCTTGGACAGTGGTTTGAAGGTAATCACTTCTACGCTACCGCGTCCAGCCCGTCGAAATCGCGTCGCACTTGGGCTGGACTCCGATAGTCGTACTTCGCCAGCATCCACTGCTCGTTGTACGTCCGTTGAAACTCGAGCAAGGCGAGGCGGAGTTCCTCGATCGTTTCGAAGCTCAGCACCCACAAAGAGATTCTCCTTGTACCGCCACGGATTTCTTGGACAGCCGGGTGAGTGTATTCACGCGGCCGTGGTGAGCGCAAACGCGCGCCGGACGACGGCGGGTGCGCGGAAGCCGAGTCGCTCGATCAACCACTGCTGGTTATAGGTCTCCTTGAAGGTGCGCAGCGCCTGCTGCAAGTCCTCGACATCCGTAAAGTGGCGCACCCACAGCAGCTGTTCCTTGAGGGTGCGGAAGAACCGTTCGATGCAGCCGTTCCCCTCGGGCTGGCGGACGAAGGCCGGTGATGACACGATGCCGAGGAACCGGAGCTCGGCGTGAAAGTCGTTGCTCATGTACTGACTGCCGTGGTCGTGGCGCATCGTGAGCCCGCTCGCCACGCCGGCGGCCATCGTCCCGAAGTGATCTCGGACGCCCTGGCGCACCGGCTCCAACGCCTCGAAGCGCGTGCCGTACTTCGCCGCGTGTAGTCCCACACATTCGGCCGTGCAGTGATCGATCGCCCCGACGATCGTGACGTGGCCGTCCGCCAGCGTCACGGTGGCCGTCGCATCGGTGCCCCACATCACGTTGGGACTGGCGGTGACGATGGTGCCGTCGTGGGGACGGGCGGCGACCGGCGTGGGCAGCCGCGCAGGGCCGAGCAAGTCGGCAGCGCGCATCACGACCAACGTCCGACGTTTCGACGTGCGCAGCCCCTGCACCCGCAAGCGCGCCCAGATCTTGCGGTGCCCTTCGCCGTGGAACGGACTCGCGGCGATCACGGCCCGGACCGCGGCCGTCAGCTCCGCATCCGACTGGGGCGGCTTGGGTCCGCGCTTGGCCACCGGCGTCGGCCGGGCGCGCCGGTTCCGTTGCGCGTAGACCGTCGAGCGCGGCACCTGCCACACGCGCGTGACGCGGGCGATGCCGTACGGCCGGTGAGTGGAGGGCGAAGTCTCGTGACTCATCGCTTCGACCTCCACCAGCCCAAAGGGCGGCCGGCCTCCAGGTGTCGAATCTTCTCGGCCAGCAACGCCTTGTCGGTGGCGAGATCCGCCACGACGCTCTTGAGCCGCCGCGTGTCCGCGCCCTCGACGGCGACCTCGCGATGCTTGAGGCGGGCCTCACCGCCGGCCACGAAGTCGTCACGCCACTGCGAGAGCTTCGCCGCCGTCACGCCATGGCGACGACTGAGGCTCTCGAGTGATTCCCCCTTGAGGACCTCGATGACCACGGAGACTTTTCGTCGCGCGGACCACCGCCCCGTGCCGACGAGCGCCCACGAGGCTGAGGCCTCGGAGGGAGCCCGGAGGGCGACCGCAGAGGCCTCAGCCTCGTGCTGTTTTCCCTTGGACATAACTCATTCTCCTTCTCGCAGAAGGCTGTCCAAAGAAATCGTGGGGCGCGGGATGCCATGGCGGCCATCGCGGCGCCGAGAGCAATCAAGATGCCGACCGGCAGTGTGAGCGCGGCTGTGATCTGATCTTTCCGTTTCAGCTCGTAGTCGTAGCGGTCCTTTAGGAAATCAAAGTCAAACTTCATTTTAATGGGAACGCTATCTGTCTCAGCCGCCTTGTATCGGGCTCGAGGATACCCCGGAGAAAGCGATCGCGGGCCGGCCCCCCCCCTCTCTAGCTGTCCGCCGACGAAAAGCGCACCCTGGGGCGCTCAGCGCCTCGGGGGTGAAAGCCCCTACCCACTGCACACCATTGCCATATTCTAACGAGCCCACCGGTGCCGGGTGTGGTCGGCCAGCTCGGCCACGTGGCGGCAGGGGTCGACAGCGCGTCCCGTGCCTCGGCCGCTGCGCCTGACCTGAGAATCCCCTTAAATACCGATCTTCTCGATATCCTCGATGGTCACCTCGTCGGCCGTCCGGTCGTAGAGCTTGGTCGTGCGCGGGCTCTCATGCGCGGCGATCGCCTGGGCGCGCTCGAGCGTGCCGCCATTGAGCAGATACGCCGTGATGCCGGTGGCCCGGAAGGTGTGGCAATTGGCCTCGCCGAGCCCGACGGTCTTGACGCGCCGCTTGATCATCCGGAACACATCCACCCGGCTCATCCGGTGCGTGCTGAGCCCGCCAGCCCGCGGCATCGAGCGCCACAGGGGCGCGTCTTTCTCGGCCGCGATTCCGGCCGCGTCGAGATAGGCGTCGAGATAGGCCTCCGCCTTGTGGTGGACCGGCACGGCGTGGTGCTTGCCGCCTTTTTCCTGGAGCCGCAGCCACCAGCGCTTGCCCTGCTGGTAGTAATCCTCGACGCGCATGCCGACGACGGCCGAGACGCGCGCAAAACTGTAGACCATCACGGCCAGCAGCGCGCGATCGCGCAGGCCGCGAAGGGTTGCGGTGTCGATGGAGTCCAGCAGCTGCCGCGCTTCGGCGGGCTGCAGCACCGGCGTCTTGCCCGTCCTGACGACGTGGGTCGGCCCGCGCACCGAGGTGGCCGGGTTAGTGGGTATTACCTGCCCGGTCACCAGCCAATCGAACAGCCGGCGGATGGCGGCCAGATGCTGCTTGATCGTGGGGGCGCGATACCGGCGTTGCATGTCTTCGATATAGGTGGCCACGGCGATCGGTGAAATCTGTGCGAGTTCGAGCCCGCGCGCGTCGCACCAGGTAAAGAATCGCGTCACGGCCGCGGCGTACGCCGCGCGGGTGTGCGGGTTGCGGATCTGGGCGGTGAAAAACTCCACCGTCCGCTCCGCGGCCTGCGGCCCGGCGCGCCGGACCGTGGCCGGGAGGCCCTCGATCTGCCACCCCCCGGACACGACGAGCGCCGCCGGCGGGGGAGTCGGCCGTGTCGGATCCATGCCCATCTCCACCTGCGCTCCGGACTCGCTACTGCCGCGTCAGCGTTCCCACGATCTCCACGTTCCCGCAGCCGTCGCTGGTCGCGGTTTGGAGAAATCGCGCCGTGGTGCCCGAGAACGTCAGCATGGTGGGCGCCGGGGTGATGGTGCCGCAGGTGTCGTCGCCCATCGGGATGGGCGCGGCATTGACGACGGAGTCGGGCGGGAACGTGACGCGGCCGGTGTCGTCCACGGTGCCGGTGACCGCTTCGAGGGCGCTGGTCTCGTCGAAGATCGAGACCGAGCCCGTGATCGTGAGCTGTGCCCCGGCCTGCACCACGGTGAGTTGCATGGTTCCGCTCAGACTCACCATCACCACGCCCCCTTCGAGCGCTGCGGTGATCGTCAGCGGGCCACGATAGGTGCCCGCGACATTTGGAATTTGCGGTTGCGGGGACGGAGGGGTTGGGCTGACCGGCGTGGTGGGGCTGCTGTCCCCGCCGCACGCCGCGGTGGCCACGACGACAACCGCGCAAGTGGCCAGACGCCTGAGGCGAGAGAGGTTCATCTGCATGCGGCAGCGTCTCACCGTCCGGCCCGGGATGGCCATGTTGGCCGCCGCTGGTCGACCCTCCGCGTCATCGTCTAATTGTAACATAACGTCCTTTATGTTACGCATAACCATGATAGTGAAAGACCTCCAGCTACCCAGCGTAGGTGCGTCGTCCTGGAGATCCGGAAGGGGCAGGCGAGGTGGGTGAGCGGTTCAGATGGCCGGCGACAGATTCAGTTCATCAACAAGCTGTTCGGGGTGGCTGCATGAGACGGCGCCTGCTCGACCCGACCCATCGCTCTCCTGCCTCTTTTTAAGTCGTGTCGGCCGAGTCGGCCATCGGCCGCCCCACGGCGACCGCGCGGAAGCTAGTTGAGGCGTCCGTCAGCGACAACACCCGCCGCGCTTACGCCGGCGCCCTCAGCCAGCTCGATGCCTGGCTCAACGACCGACCGCTCGATGATGCGGCCCTGGCCGCTCCCGCTGCCGGTCGACATACACATCCTCAACGACCTGGCCGATAAGCAAAGCAACGACAGTCTGCGCGAGTCCGATGCTCCTACGGTTCATCTTTCTTCTTCTTGTCGCGGGTGTTTCTGGAACAGCGGGGCTGTGGATCGGACTCCTCTACGCGCCGGCACCTGGGGAGGACACCCGCGAAATACTCTCGGCCATCTTTGACGAGCACGAAACGACGTTCAACGAGCTGCGCGAGCTGCACGAGCTGTTTGAGCTATTCGACCGAAGCCGTCAAGCGCTGGGCGATGCCGTCGATGCGGTTACCGAGACGGTGAACGCCGCAGGTACACCCGACCCCGACGAGTAGCGGCGTTGTTGCATGAATAAATTTTGGCCCGCAACTATCCCCCACCCGCGGGCCCTCACCGACCGATGGCGTACGAGTCTGGCCTTCCCAGGTCGGTCATCTGATTCAAGACGTTGCACGCGACGAGTGCTTCGGCTACCTGCCCCACTGGACTGCGAGCCCGAAGCGCACCCCCAAAGATCGACTTGTACCGGAAGAAGGCATTCTCCACGCGGGCCTGCTGATGGTAGGCAGACGCTTTCTTCCACCGACGGCGTCCGATCTCCTTGACCTCCACTGTCCAAGAACCCTGGGGCACTACAGACCGTGCATCCAAACAGCCGCCGCATCTGATTCCGAAGTCTGGTGTGCTTGTCGCCGCTGGTGCTGTAGATGCCCACCTTCCGCATGAACGCCGAGAGCGAATCGCCGAGGATGAGCTCTGGTGATTGCGTTCGTACCGCTTCGGTGCACACCCACGCCAGCAGCAGACGCGGCAGGGTGCCGTAGGGGAGTTTGTTACCGCCACCGGCCACCATGTAGAGCGTGTACGGCCCATTGACGCGCTTGAACTCGTGCCGGTTTTTTGGGTTGGTGCGCGGCAACGAGCACAGCGCGAGCAGCCGCGCCATGAAGCCCAAATCCGGGTCCGCGTAGCGCGCGGCAACGAGCTGCGTCACCTGGGTGAGTGCGTCCCCACGGCCTCGAAGTGGTTCCGCACAGGTTAAGAGTTGTTAACTCTGACTCTGGGCGGAAAGGTCGCGGTCCACGGCGATGAGCTGCTCGATCCAGATGGCCCGGCCTCCCGGAGTCCGCCACTCGCGGACGACGCCCGCCCGCTCTGGTATGAACTCATTCCACACGTCGTCTCATGTTCGCGATGATGTCCACCGCTGGCTGGATGACCTGCGAAGCGTAGCTGCTCATGTTGAGCGCCCGCTGCTGACTCGTCACCGCCACCGCCTGGTGGTACTGGGTGTCGAGCGTGATCGGCACAAGATTGTCCTGGATGCCTTCCGGGACGACCTTGGCGAGCACGGCCGCGCAACAGCTCCGGGTCTTCGAGCGCGGAGCTTGTCCGGGTGGTCGACCGCGCCTTCGCTGTGGGCTGTTGCACGTCAACGTGCGGACTAGTACCCCGGCGCAGTGGTTTTGATCGATTGCCTGGGCCCACGGTCAAGAGGGGGAGGCCTGAAAGTGAACCGGTCAAATTCACTGCGACGAGGTACTAGCGTGACGATCGTCGGCCCGAAGCATTGATCTAATATATACTTATTGTATATATTACTGGGTCGCCTTTGGGTAGCCAAGATGTGATGCCGGCGCCGTTTGAGTGGGATGAGGAAAAAGACCGAGCCAACCGCGCTAAACACGGCATCGGTTTTGAAGAAGCCACAGGCATCTTCACCAGCCCAATACTCACCGCGCCGGATACCCGTCAGGACTATGGCGAAGAGCGTTGGATCAGCTATGGATCACTCGGGCCGCGGGTGGTCCTCGTCGTGGTACACACCCGCCGCCGCGGGCGCACCAGGCTGATTTCTGCCCGCAAGGCCAACGTCAAGGAAAGGCAGGCGTACTATGAGTCTCTCGAGAGATCGGCTCCGGACCATTGAGGCGATACCGGACGAGGCCCTCGACTATTCGGACATCCCGGAAGCTGATGCCAACTTCTGGCGGCGTGCCGAGCTCCAGATGCCGCAGCCGAAAAAAGGCATCTATATTCGCTTGGACACCGACGTGCTCACCTGGCTGAAATCGAAGGGGAAGGGATACCAAACCCGCATGAACGCTATCCTCCGGGCGCTCATGGAACGTGATCAGCAGCACCCGCGTTAACCACCGTGGCGCGTTCGGCACATGGCAAGCAACCCACGTGCTCGACGTTTGCGAGACAGAGAATCAGACACGGGATACGACACACTGCGGCGCGCCTCTGACGGCGCCCGTGCCGGTGTGTCGCAAACGGCCGTTTGCGACACAGGCTGATCGGCTACGCCCAGCCACTCTTGATCTTTATCTTTTCAAACTACCAATTGTGGTAGTGACTTGGTGGCGCATTTACAGTTAGTTAAAGCTCTCGACGTCCCCCCCGAATTGAGTAGCACCCGGGTTTAGAGTCCGAGCTCACGAGAAGGGAGATCGGACGTGAAGCAACGATTCAGCGAGGCGCAGATCATCGGGTTCCTGCGGGAGTCCGAAGCGGGCCTGCCGGTGAAGGACCTGTGCCGCCGGCACGGGTTCTCGGAGGCCAGTTACTACCTCTGGCGGAATAAGTTCGGCGGGATGACCGTCTCGGACGCGAAACGCCTGAAGGAGCTGATTGCCGAGAATACGCGGCTGAAGAAGCTGCTGGCCGAGTCCGTGCTGGACAACGAGGTGACGCGCGATGCGTTGCGAAAAAAGTGGTGACCGCCCCAGCCCGACGGGTGCTGGTGCGGGATATGACCGCGCAGGGGGTGAGCGAGCGGCGCGCGCTCGCGCTGGTGCACATGAGTGCCTCGTCGCTGCGATACACCCCGGCGCCGGATACTAACGCGGCGTTGCGAGCCCGCATCGTGACCTTAGCGCACCGGCACCGTCGCTACGGTGCCGGGATGATCTACCTCAAGCTGCGGCAGGCGGGAACACGGGTCAACCACAAGCGGGTGGAGCGCCTGTATACCGAGGCTAGGCTGCAGGTACGTCGGCGGCGACGCAAGAAGATCCCGGTGGCGGACCGCCAGCCCCTGGTACGCCCCCAGGCGCCGAACGAGGTCTGGTCTGCCGACTTCGTCTTCGACCGCACGGCCGAGGGACGGGTGGTGAAGTGCCTGACCGTCGTCGATGACGCGACCACCGAAGCGGTGGCCATCGTGCCGGCCCGCGCGTTCGGTGGGCTGCCGGTCACCCGCGTGCTCGATCAACTCGCGCTCAAGCGCGGCCTGCCGCGTATCTTGCGCACCGACAACGGGAAGGAGTTCTGCGGGCGCGCCATGCTGACATGGGCCCATACGCACGGCGTCACGTTGCGCCTGATCGAGCCGGGCAAGCCGAATCAGAACGCCTATATCGAATCGTTCAACGGCCGGTTCCGCGACGAGTGCCTCAACGAGCACTGGTTCACGAGTCTGGTCCATACCCAGGTCCTCGTCGAGGCCTGGCGACGCGAGTACAACGAGGAGCGGCCGAAGAAGGGACTGGGCGGGCTCACGCCCGCCCAGTACGCCAAGCGGCTGGTCGCGGAACGCAGTACAGTCACCGCCGGACTCTAAACCGAAGTGCTACTGAAGACGGGGGGACGTCGCTCTGACTGTACTGGCTTTGAACCGCAAAAGGTCTCCCAGGGCGCACTCCCTCCAACGCGGGTCCGTCCCACAGGCATCGTCGACGCGGCACGCGATGCCGGGCTCCGGAGCCGTGCCCACTAGACCGCGACGCCCGCGCATCCGCGGCCCGTTCAGTCCATCGACGAGGAGATCGCGCGCCTCGCGCGCCAGCTCGTCGAAACGCCCCGGAGCGCGCCCACGTCTCGTTCTTGGGCTGCTCATTCTCGGCCTGCTCGGGGCCACGCCGGCCGAGGCGCAACGGGTGGTCGGCCAGGACCGCGGCCGGTCCAGTGGGGCGCCGGGCGCCAGCTTCGATCCCACGGTCGTGCGTCGGCACCAAGACGGCCAGCAACCGACCATTCCCGAACCGGCCGGCATGAACCGCGAGCGGTGGGACGAGCTCGTGTTCAACGCCTGGGTGAGGGCCGATCCCGCTGAGCAGACCGTCGTATTGGACCGCGCGACCGTGCCGACGATCCGGGTCTGCATCCAGTCACCTGACACCAGCTACACGGGCGAGCGACTGGTGCCGTTCTCCGAGGCGTCCTGGTGGCGGCGGCACATCATGTACTGGACGGGCCTGAGTTGGAGCGGCGAGATCCGGATTGCCGCCTGCACAGACGAGCCGCAGGAGGGCTGGATCTATGTGCGCGAGGCCAAGCCCGACGAAGGGCCGGCGGGCGCCCTCGTATACACAGATTCTCGACGGGTGGATCATCCGCACGAGGCGGGACGGTGGCTCTGGTCTGAGATCGCCTGGAGACCCGACCACGTGCCGAACTTGGACGAATCGTCTTTTGAGCACGTCCTTGCGCATGAGCTCGGCCACGCGCTGGGGTTCTGGCACGCGCAGGGGGGCGGCTTCCTGGGTGGGGGGGAGGAAGAAAGTTCGCTGGCGCAGTTGGCGTATCGCGTCGGGCCGAACGTACGGTATCCGGGTCTCGTGCGCGCCGGCGCGGAGGTTGATCCCGACCCGGCCTCCCCCGATCGCGCGGCGCTGATGGCGCTGTACGACGCGACCAGTGGACACAACTGGACCGACAGCACGAATTGGGGCACCGATGAACCGGTCGATCGCTGGCACGGCGTCACGATCGGCGACGCTGGTCGGGTCGTACGGCTGAATCTCCACGCCAACAACCTGACGGGGACGCTCCCGCCGGCGTTGGGTCGCCTGTCCAGCCTGGCTGCTCTGGATCTCCACGGCAACAACAACAACCTGACGGGTCCGATTCCCCTCGAATTGGGCACCTTGACCAACCTCCGGCGCCTGTTCCTCTACGAGAATAACCTGACGGGGCCGATCCCGCCGGCGTTGGGCGACCTGTCCAACCTCGAGGACCTAAGGCTCGACAACAACAACTTGACGGGGCCGATCCCCCCCGCGTTGGGTGCCCTGTCCAACCTTGTCAGGCTGTTCCTCTACGGCAACAACCTGACGGGACCGATCCCGCCGGCGTTGGGCGCCTTGACCAACCTCGAGGTCCTGTTTCTCTTCACCAACGACCTGACGGGGCCGATTCCCCCCGCGTTGGGTGCCCTGTCCAACCTTGTCGTCCTGATTCTCGACTCCAACAACCTGGCGGGGCCGATCCCGCCGGCGTTGGGCGCCTTGTCGAGCCTCCGTCACCTGAGTCTCCGCTCCAACAACCTGACGGGGCCGATCCCGCCGGCATTGGGAGACCTGTCCGGATTGGGAATCCTGCAGCTTGGCTTCAACAACCTGACGGGGGCGCTACCCTTGTCGCTGGCCAACCTGCAATACCTCGAACAGCTGTATATCGATAACAACGCCGGCCTGTGCGCGTCGGCGAATGCCGCGTTTCAGGCATGGTTGGCGACGGTGCGTGACTTCAGGGGCGACACCTGCGCGGATGGGGTGCCGCCGACGGTCTCGGATGAGGACCTCCGCGAGCGCGCGGCGCTGGTGGCGCTGTACGACGCGACCAATGGAAACAACTGGACCGACAGCACGAATTGGGGCACCGATGAAGCGTTCTATGACTGGCACGGCGTCACGACCGACGGTGCCGGTCGGGTCATACATCTGAATCTCGACTCCAACAACCTGACGGGGCCGATCCCGCCCGAGTTGGGCGCCTTGTCCAACCTCAGGAGCCTGGCTCTCTACGGGAACAACCTGACGGGGCCGATCCCCCCGGTGTTGGGCGACCTGTCCAACCTGGTTGATCTGAATCTCGACTCCAACAACCTGACGGGACCGATCCCGCCCGAGTTAGGCGCCTTGTCCAACCTCAGGAGCCTGGCTCTCTACGGGAACAACCTGACGGGGCCGATCCCCCCGGCGTTGGGCGACCTGTCCAGGTTGGAAGTCCTGCAGCTTGCCTCCAACAACCTGACGGGACCGATCCCGCCCGAGTTGGGCGCCTTGTCCGGCCTCCGTAGCCTGGGTCTCGGCCCCAACAACCTGACGGGGCCGATCCCGCCCGAGTTGGGCGCCTTGTCCAACCTGGTTGATCTGAATCTCTCCTTCAGCAACCTGACGGGGCCGATCCCCCCGGCGTTGGGCGCCTTGTCCAACCTCAAGTTCCTGAATCTCCAACTCAACAACCTGACGGGGCCGCTGCCCTCGTCAATGACTAATCTGGGACGACTCGAAGTTCTCGATATCGGCAACAACGCCGGTCTGTGCGCGCCGGCGGATGCCGCGTTCCAGGCGTGGTTGGCGACGGTGGGTGACTTCAGGGGCGAGATCTGTGCGGACGAGCCCACGCCGACCATGCTGACGCTGAGCGCGGCCCCGGCCCCGGCCGAAGGCGGGAACCCGGTGATGGTCACCGCGACGCTCGACAACCCGGCCCCGGCGAACGGCATGACGGTGACGCTGACGACGGGCGGCACGGCGACGCTCGACACCGACTACACGCTGTCATCGACCACGATCACCCTCGCCGAGGGCGAGACGGCGGGCACGGTGACGATCACGGTCACCGACGACGCGGAGGACGACGCCGGCGAGACCATCGTCATTGACGCCGAGAGCACGAACCCGGCGCTGACCGCCGAGCCACTCACCCTCACCATCGAGGACAACGACGTGACGCCGGTGCCGGCGCTCCCGCTCGGCGGCGCGATGTTGCTCGGCCTGCTGCTCACGTTGCTCGGAGCCGTGCGGGTGCGCATGCGGGATCGCACAGACATTGCGCATCGCTATTGAGTGGAACCCTCGAACACATCCTGGCGCTGCCGGGCTGCCTGACCGACGAATTACGCAGCTCGAGGAGAGGATCGCCAAGCAGACCGAGGTGGAAGGGTTGCGGGATCGCACGGACATTGCGCGTGGCCGTATGTCGCAAACGACCGTTTGTGAGACACGCTCAGTGAGCGCCGACGACGACCAGGACCGCGAGCCGCTAGACGGGCCGCGCTCGAAGGTTCGGCCCGGTTGGCTCGTTGAGCGCCTAGTCTCAGCTCGCCAGCTCGTCGCGCTCTCGGTGAACCTCTAGTACCTCGTCGCAGTGAATTTGACCGGTTCACTTTCAGGCCTCCCCCTCTTGACCGTGGGCCCAGGCAATCGATCAAAACCACTGCGCCGGGGTACTAGTCGATGACGATGAAGGGCGGCACCCATGCAGCGCCATGGTCGAAGCGACGAGGGGTAAAACAGGATTCCTGATACGGCCAGCCGCAATACCATTGTCCCCGGCCAACCTCGTAGGCGAGCTGTGCGTGATACTGCTCGGTAGCGTTAAACGTCGCAGGGTCACTAAAATGCGAGCCACGCGTCATGAGCGGCTTTGGCATGCCCGCGGTCTCTGCGACATGGAGGAAGCCCATCGCGTGCCCAAACTCGTGGGCAAAGGTCACTGGAAAACCCGCGCCGCCATCTCTTTCTGCAAGTCCCAGCCAGATCCAAATGTTGCCAGGGTTTGATCCGACCGACGCGGAGCCGAGTCCCGATGAACTCCCCCCCTCTCGGTTGCCATCGGTGAGGAAACGGACCGTAATCCACCCCTTCTCTGTCCGGTCCGCGATCCCCGCCTCGATACGACATCGGTAGGGCTGCCCGGTAAGCTGGCGCGAGAGCTGCGGCACGGCCTGCGTGATGTGGTCGCGGAAGGCATCGGGCACGATGCGGCGCTGGCCGGTGGAGTCGCCCAGGCGGATATAGACATTCAGGCACGGAGTTTCGAGGACAGCACTTCTGTACCGCAGGCCGGGAGCGTCGAATTGGTTGAAGACGAGTTGACTCCAAAACAGATCATTGAACTGAGGATCGACGGGGCGTAGCGGCGCCGCTGGCACCACACGCACCCCGTTAATGCGATCCGTGAACCCTTCCGCGCGAACAATGAGATCGAACACTCCAATCTGTCGAGCGGTGACGAGGCCGGACTCGCTGACGGTTGCCACAACCGGATCGCTCGTCGACCACTCGGCCACGTCTTCGCGGATTGAGCCGTCCGAGTATTCGAGGCCCGCACGGACCTGTGCCGATTCCCCCACCGTGATGGCGCCGTCATCATCACTGTAAAATCCTCCGGGTTCCACGAGATACAAACCCACAGAAGCGAGCGCCACACGCAATCCGTCCAGGCGTGCCGTAAGCCCTTCCGCACTCGCAATAAGATCGAATACTCCAAACTGTCGAGTAGTCATGAGCCCGGACTGGTTAACGGTCGCCACAGCCGGATCGCTCGTCGACCACTCGGCGCTCACTCTTTCGACAACTGAGCCGTTCGAGTATTCGAGGTCCGCATAGAACTGGATAGGATCCCTGGGCATGAGGGTGCCGCTGAATCCGTCAGGGGCACGGATGGATAGCTCCGTCGGTTCCGCTGGCACCACACGCAATCCGTCCAGGCGTGCCGTCAACCCTTCCGCACTCGCAATAAGATCGAATACTCCAAACTGTCGAGTAGTCACGAGCCCGGACTGGTTAACGATCGCCACAGCCGGATCGCTCGTCGACCACTCGGCGCTCACTCTTTCAACAACTGAGCCGTTCGAGTATTCGAGGTTCGCATACGATGGTCGAAAATCGGCTCCGGGTTGCGCGGTTGTATCGCGTCGGCGCTGTCGGACCTCCGCCGTGGCCGTTACTGCGCGTAGATGTTCTGGTGTACCAGGGGGTCCTTCTCCCTGATGGCCGGGTAGCTGGAGGCGGGGTGTACTCGATCAAGGTGGCGCTGCGAAAACCTGTGCGCGATTTCTTTGGGGCGTCGGGTGTCGCAACAACGTGGTCTAAAGACTTGGTCGATGCCTTCGCGGGCGACGCGCCTGTAGACCGCATCTTGCAGTTCGTGTCTGAGCTCGTAGATGACTTCATCCTGGAGTACCTCCGGGTGAACGAGGCGGCCTGCTGATGTTCTTTGCGCGAACTCGGTGGATGGGTAGAGTGCTCAACGGGGCCGGCATCGATGCACGGACGAAAACCGGTATGGCGGTCGGCTCGACAATTATCGAGTTCTCGAAGTATTGCCAGCAAAAGAACCGGCGGGGGGACGGCGCGGGGCCAGCTCGACCGGATCTCGGTCCTGCTGAATGGGTATTGATTGCCTCAATCTGTGCCTCAGAGGAATCCCGTGTCACTGACCACGCTGCGAAAGCGCTTGGTCTGTCGCAGTCCGAAGTTGCAGCGCTCCTCGACCGTATCCGTGAGTCCGCGATTCGGCTTGCAGATCGTGAGCGGCCTGGACTGCAGGCGTCTGTGACACCCCAGGTCCATCCCACTGTTTGACCGCCGCATGTGTGTCGAGTATGAGGCTATTCCACGAGGCGTAGTTGCGACGGCGCGATGCGTGGCGACGAGGGCGAGCGGGCCGTGTTCGACCTGTAGCCCCGTCCCACGGATACCTGACCGGTTCCGGGTCGGAAGGGAATCTGACGGCCCTAAGTGCCTTCTGAGCCGCAGCGGGCCGGGGGTGTCACCCGAAGGGCCGGAGCGCAGCGAAGGACGGCGCAGCCGTTGACCACGCTCGGTGTGCGGAGGCTATCCGGGCGTCTTTTCGTGTGGGTGTTACTGGACCAGCACCGGGGTTTCGCGAAAAGACTGAGGAAATACCGGAGGACTGTAGCCGGTCTCCCCACTTATCCCCGCAATTTAGAGTCTGGTTAACTGCTTTTTCAGCCGACAGGCAGAAAGAATGCACAGGCCGCAGGCCTGTACGTACTTGCGGTACGTATTACTTGATCAGTACTACTTGTATGTGTAGCGGTTTGACCGAAGGGATCGACTCCTAATGTAGCGGTTTGACCGAAATCCTCCCATTTTAAATGTAGCGGTTTGACCGTTTAAAACTCTCGAAATCACAGGAGTTTGTGGAAATCTCCCCGCCGCGCCAGTGAGCTGGCCGTAGAGCGCCGATCGCCGGGCGACGTGGAGAAAGGGAGCCCGGCCGCCGGTCGCGGCTCCTGTGGCCATTCTTGAGCCCCACCGTCGCATCCAGGCGCTGCGCGCTTCCTGCGCTGCGGCCCTTCGGGTGACGCACCTGGTTGGGCGGCACGATGGGCGCTTACGCCGGCCGGGTGGCCGGCTTCTTCTTCGGCAGCGGGCCGAGAAACGCTTCAACCTCGCGGCGCTCGCAGGTGGCGCACGTCGCGCCGGCGGTGACCAACTGCTTGCGGGCGACGAAGATCCCGCACAGCGTCCGTCCTCGACCCTTGATTGAAATTTTCGAGTCGAGGCCCTTGTAGTGGGTTTTAGCCGTTCGTCCCATAGACCTACTCCACGAGACGGAGCTGTGCCGGAGGGATACGCGGCGGCGACGGCGAGAGCAGCAACACGCCCTTTGGCGTCGAGTAGTGCAGGTCCGGCCAGGCGCTTTTAATTTTCGTCAACTCCCGAAGGCACTTCGTACGAAAGTCGTTCACGATGTTCGTATTACTTGCCTGGGCCGGGTTCGATCCGAACTGGCGGTACAGTTGCGGCCAGGAGAGCCGCAGCGGAGCCTTGAGCATGAACGTCCGGTAGGTGAGCCACATGTAGAGATCGAGGCCCAACGAAGATCGCTTCATAGTCTTCAGGATGTTCAGGTCGAGCGGCACTGGGTGGCGAATGACCTCCTCGAAGAACTTCTCGCCAAGTTCGATCTTGTTTTCCCACAGCGTGCGGTCGTCGGGCCGCTTCGGATTCCACCAAAACTCTGTCCGATCGGCGACCAGCGAATTCACGCTCACTTCGCCGTGCTCGTGCTCATAGACCAACTGGACGTAAGAATTGAATAGCCGCCGCATCTGCTCTTGGAGCCGACTACGCACCGCGCCGCCGCTGTTGTAGACACCGACACTCCGCATGAACGCCGAGAGCGAATCGCCGAGGATGAGTTCGCGGCGCTGCGTCCGCACAGCTTCGGTGCAGACCCACGCCAGGAGCAGGCGCGGGAGGTTGCCGTAGGGCAGTTTGTTGTTAACCCCGGCGGTCATGGCGAGCGTGAGCGGCCCATTGCGCCGGACATACTGAAGCTGATCGCCGAGGTTGGCGCGCGGCAACGAACAGAGCGCGAGCATCCGCGCCATGAAGCCCAGGTCGGCGTCCGCTTCACTGGCCGCGACGAGCTGCGTCACCTGATCGAGTTGGGTGAAGTGGCGGCGAGCCTGGGGCGCGCGTTCTCGGCGCGTGAGCACCGGGACGCCGGGCAGGTCGACACCGGCGACCACGTCGCCAAGGGGCACGAACCCGTCTCGTTTACGCGCCACGGCTTTGTGTCCTGCCAGCGCCCTCGCGACCGCTCAGCCAGTCTTCCAAGAGCGCCTGGAGCAAGTCTGACACATCCCGATCGGTCGGTTCGTCGAGCAAGGCTCGCATCACGTTCCGGTGCGTGTCTTTCCGCACGAGCGCGCTGATCTGTTTGTAGTCGGGGTTACTCCGCTTGCCGCGGCGCGGCCGACCAAGGCTGCGCACGGCCCCCCGTTGGTCGTCACGGTCTTCCCCCGCGACGGCGGTCGCGCCCGCCCGGGCGTCCATCAATCCCTCAAAACGGTTGTGCTTAACCATGTGCCAAAATCTCCGTTCCCAAAACCTCGTAGGCACTCCATGCCCGCCGTGCCAGCCGATCCGTGACGGCATGTACCAAGACACCTTCACTCGCGGCCTTGTCGAAGGCTTTGAGGCGAGGAATTTCAGCCGTAAAGAGAGGAATCCCCTGCGCCACTAATGCCGCGCGTAGGTCTTGCCCGTCGGTTTCTGGTGGCGGCGGGACTTTCGTGAGCAGCACCCGGTAGTTCTTGGCCGCCAGGCCATGGAGGGTCTGCAGCGTCCGTTGCAAGGCGCGGGTGTCAAGGGCGGCCGGTACCGTGGGGATGATGAGCACATCACAGCCACGGGCTAACTGGGCTAGGTCCGCAGGGTCCGGCTGCGCGTCTGTATCAATGACGACATGGTCGAACTGCCGCGCTGTGTGGGTGCCTTCCGCGACATCGACAATCGCGAACGGGAGCGGTCCTCCGGCCGCGCCCCACTCGGTCGCGCTACGGTTGGGGTCGCCATCAATCAGCGCGGTCGCCGCGCGCGTCTGGAGATACGCGGCGAGATGCACGGCGGTCGTGGTCTTCCCGACGCCGCCCTTGTCCGCGGCGACCGTGATGTACACAGGTCCAGTTTAACATTTTATGTACTCACATATCTATAATTGTGATCTATTTAAAATGACGCATACTTATGTATTCATTCCGACGAACACACGCACGCCTAGTACCCCGGCGCAGTGGTTTTGATCGATTGCCTGGGCCCACGGTCAAGAGGGGGAGGCCTGAAAGTGAACCGGTCAAATTCACTGCGACGAGGTACTAGGCCACCGCTTTGTACGGGAACGGTGGCCGGTCGTGGACTCGCGTGCCGCTGCTGAGACGCCACGCCGCACACGCCGATGCAGCCCGCGTCCTGGGAACACTCGTTGCACGTCGACGTGCGAAATCAAGCGGCTCTCAGCGAGGCCAGACCGGCCCGTGAGCCGCTAGCCGCCCCTGTGAGCCACTACCGATCCCGCCCGTGGGAAAGGGGGCGAAGAAGGCATTCTCCACGCGGGCCTGCTGATGGTAGGCAGACGCTTTCTTCCACCGACGGCGTCCGATCTCCTTGACCTTCTTGATCGTGCGATCGCGAGCGCTCGACCGCGGCCCCCGGCGCGACACGGTGGCTGTCGTGGCCGGCGGAACCACGACCTGCGCATCACGTGCGCCCGCGGATTCGTAGAAGGCGATCGTGTCGTAAGCCGCGTCCGCCGTGACGCGGGCGATGTCGCCGACCACAGCCTCGATCAGATCGGTGCCAGTCGTGGCGTCATCGACATTCGCGTCGGTCAAGGCGTGGGCGAGGATCACACCCGAACCGTCGACTCCGAGATGTAGCTTCTTCCAGCCTCGCCTTCCCCGGCCTCCATGTTGCACCGCGGCCCATTCACCTTCGCCCACGATCGAGAGTCCGGTGCTGTCGACGATGAGATGCGTGCCCGCGCCCGCCGGAGCGCGACGAAACGTGGGGTCGAGATGCTGACCACGCCGTGAGAGCGTCGTGTGATCGGGTGCCGAGAGGTCAAGGTCCAACATCCAGAAGATCGACGTCAAGAAGCCCTCAGGCTGGCGCAGTGGCAGGTGGAAGATGAGACGGAGCGTCAGTGCGGTGTCGATCGCGAGGTCCGAGTACTGCAGCTGCCCTCCACGCTTGCCGACGCCCGCCGCCGCCCACGTGGTGATCGCCTCCGGTGCGAGCCACAGGGTGACGTCGCCTCGCTGGACCAGCGCTCGATCGTACGCCGGCCAGTTACCGACGTGGTATTTCGTCTTATACTTCGGATGGACTCTCGACTTCACGTCGAGATCATGCGCCTTCGGCCGTCACGATAGCCAGGGCACCGACGGTCGCTCGCCGAGAGGCTGGACCCGTGCACCAACGCCGCGGATCGGCGTCGGCGTCACGACGGATTCCGGGGTGGTCACGCTGGCGTTCAGGCCGGGGCCGTCCACGGACGGCTGTCTCGGTCCGGCAGGTTCCCGTTCAGAGAGAGGGGTACAACGAGGGAAGCGAACGCGGGTGCTTGTCAACAAGCCATGTATGCTGAAGCAGTTGCACGCGATCGGCGGCGACCATCACCGTAGCGGCCGGCCGTGGCTACGTTGCGTACGAAGGCGGGCGAGAGTGCATTCTCGAGCCGTCGGTCTCGGGGTCTCGGTTCGCGCTGTTGTGTCGGGAGCGTCATGATGAGAAGTCATATTCGCGGCGCACCTTCCGGCGAATGCTCACGCGGGCGGGCGTTCAGATGACAGCCGAAACGGGTATTCTCTTTGTCCCATGGTGGCTGCGCATGGTTGATCTGGCCTGTGATACGTGGGCGCGTCCGCTGAGCCGGTTCACGGGCCTCGCCGTCGCGCCGTTTCAACACCTCTCCCTCCCCGCTAGAGATCGCCAGTGGCCACGACGCGTCGGTGTTCCCCCGGCGCGCGCGGCTGGCGAATCCGCCGCACGCCGACAACGGACTGATCGACCACGCGCAACCTCCGACCTTGACGCCCATGTGGGCACGGTGATGGCCAGTCCGGGTCACCATCGCCGCGGAAGTTGGCGATCGCGGTGACGCCCCCTGAGGCGGCGGTGAGACACGACACAGCCGACCTGGCGGGTGAGAGTGAGAGCGCTGGTGCGGATGAGGCGCGTGCGTACTGCGATTTCTGGGCGGATGTCGGCTCGACGTTTCCGGATCTGCACGGGGCGCGGTCGACGGCGCAGTATCTCGAGGATGAGCAATGGTTGTTCCAAACCCATCTGGCGCCGCTGGAGGGGCTGTGTATTCTGAAGACCGATCTCTGGGATGAGGCGAAGAATACGCGCATCCTGCGCTGGGCCGCCGCAGCCGGGAGCCGCACCTTTGGCGTCGACATCTCACCCGAGATCGTCCGGGGCGCCCGCCGGAACTTCGAGGAACGGAGCCTGACGTTGCACGGCGTACGGTCCGATGTGCGGACGCTCCCGTTCCAATCCGGGAGCTTCGACGCGGTCTACTCCATGGGGACGGTTGAGCACTTCGCGGACACGGACGGGGCCGTGCGGGAGATTTTCCGCGTGGTGCGGCCGGGCGGCCGCGTGGTCATCGGGGTGCCGAATCGCTGGGACCCCTTCCTGCGCCCGCTCCTCGTGGTGCTGCTGTACCGGCTCGGGCTGTATAGGTACGGCTACGAGAAGTCGTATTCGCGGCGCACCTTCCGGCGGATGCTCACGCGGGCGGGCTTTGAGGTGACGGCCGAAACCGGTATTCTCTTCATGCCGGGGTGGTTGCGGATGCTCGATCTGGCTTGCTATACGTGGGCGCGCCCGCTGAGCCGGCTCACGGGCCTCGCCGTCGCGCCGTTCCATCGCCTGTCGCGGTGGCTGCCCTGGCTGCGCCGGCACGGGTATCTGCTGACGACAGTCGCGGTTCGGCCAGAGGCGTCGGACGCACCCTCACCACGGAGGTCGCCATGACCACGGACTCACAGACGCGCCCGCCTGATCCGGCGTCAGGGGTGTTCCGCTTCGCGCTGACGGCCGGAGCGTGGTTTATCGGCCTGTTCGGGCTGATGCGGCTCGGCTGGGTGGAACGCCAGATCCTCGTACCCTTTGCCCAGCTCCAGGAACGCGTGGCCGATCAGCTCACCGGGGTGCAGACCGACGCGGTCTACGTCGATGCGAGCTGTAGCGGGGGCGACGCCATGGCGCTCTGCCTGGGGGCGGTCCTGGCGTTTCCGGCCACGTGGTCGGCGCGGCTGCGCGGCGCCGGCGTCGGGCTGCTGGTGATCGCGGCCTTCAACACCGTGCGCATCGGCAACTTGTCGCTGGTGGCGGCCTACCCCACGCTTCTCGACCTCCTTCATGTCTATATCTGGCCGGCCATCCTCATCGTGGTGGCGGTCGTCTATGTATACGCCTGGATGCGTCGGCAGATGGATCCAGCGGCCCGCGGCGCCAGCCCGGATCTCGGCGGTGCCTGGCACGGCCCTGCCCGGCGGTTTCTGCTGCTCACCGTCATGGGCGTCGCGGTCTACTTCGCGGCGGCCGGGTGGATGAACGAAAGTGCCCTGCTGCGCACGCTGGGCGTCTGGGTAGCGATGACCGGCGCCGGCATCCTGGCGACACTCGGGGTGTCGGCCACGGCCTCAGGGAACATCGTCACGACGACGCACGGGGCGTTTATTGTGACCCAGGAGTGTATTGCCACCCCCCTGATTCCCGTCTACCTGGCCGGCGCGCTGGCGGTACCTCTCGCGCGGTGGCGGCGCGTGGCCGCGCTGGGCGCGGCACCGGCGATCTTTTTCCTCGTGGGCGTGGCCCGGCTCCTGGTGCTCGCGCTCCCGACGACCCTGGTCGCCTCGCACACCATCGCCATCCATGCCTTCTCACAGGTGCTGGTCGCGGGCCTCCTCGTAGCCGGGCTGGCGGTGCTGTCCGCCCGATCGGTCGGCCGCCCGCACCCCGCGCGGCGGGCCGTGGGGGCGATCGGTGTCGGCATCGTTGCGGCGGTGGCGGTGGGTCCCCTCTGGAACGACCTCCTGCACCGGGCGGTGGACGGGGGGCAGGTGCTCCTCCAGCACGGCGGCCACCGGCCTGTTGACGATCCGCAAGGGGCGCTCGCGATCCTTGCGGCGCTCCAACTCGGCCTGTGCGCTGCGTTCTGGGTGGCCGTTGGGGCGCGCGGGCCCTGGCGGCGCCTGGTTCTCGGGATCGTGGGGCTGGCGGGGCTGCAGCTCACGGTCGTGCTGGGGCTCGGCGAGTTGTCGCACCATCTGGGGTTCGCCCCCCACGTGAGCCTGATCCGTGCCTGGGGCGTCGTCGCGCCGCTGGCGGTCGTCTGGGTGCTGCGGCGGCCGCGCCTCACGGTCGCACTACCCGCACCCGTGCCCGCGCGGCCGCTGCCGCAGCCCGGCTAGGGAACCATGCCCGCGGCGCGGCGGGGACGCCGCGTGCCAGGAGAACCCGACACGGACGACCTCGGTGGTGCGGCGCGCGTCGAGCGCTGGTTTCTTCGCGTGATGCTCGGCGTGAGCGTGGGCCTCGGGATCGATCAGCAGCTCGACGAGGGGAAGGCGACGCGGGGGCGGAGATTTAACACCAGCGGCGGGACGGACTGTGCGAGACTTCTTCATGTTTCAACAGTCAGTGGGACATCCCCCCTGAGGCGTCCTCATAACATAAGCGAGACCGTGCACGCAAAGAGCTGCCGCATTTGATTCTTCAGTCGCGCGCGCGCCGTGTCTGCCGCCGCTGTGATCCGCCCGTGGCCAGCGACGAAATGATTTGTGTTTTGAAGGGCAACCCTCTATAAGTTCAGCGCTGAGTTTTTGTGCTTACAGGTGCGTGGCTAAGTGCTCGATAGAAGACGTATGAGAAATCGGTGGAATTGTGCTGGCACGAGGGCTGTCTCTGTGAGACACGTGGCGTGATGATCTCGCATCACTTCATCGGCACAGGCGTGTGGTCGGAGGCGTTGCAACGGAGCCAGCGGGATCCAGCGCAGTTGCTGGCCGAAGTGACCGGCCACGTGCGAGCGTGCCATCTGCAGGTGATGGCGACGCAGGCGGTGCCGTTCGACGAGGGTGGTCTCACCCTGGTGTGGGTGCTGGCCGAGTCCCATCTGGTCCTGCACGTCTGGCCGGAGCTGCAGAGTGCGACGCTGGATCTCCACGTCTGTAACTACAGCACCCCGAACGCCGCCAACGCCAGGGCGCTCCGGGATCGTTTGGCGGCGGTGTGCTTTGCCACCGGGGGCCACTGGTCAGAGTTGGTGGCTGGCGCGAGCACTGATGAGGCCGCCAAGCGCCCCGTCGGCGCCACCACTTGACCGTCTTCTGCTTGTCCACGGGTGCTTGCGCCGGTCGCTGTTGATCGGTCACCTTCAGCTCCGAGGTCGTGACGGAAACGACAGGTCTCGCGCTCCCGTACACTTGAGCAATGAACGAGATCGACGGGGTGGCGTGCGGCACGCCCGGGTGCGACACCCGTGGAAAACCGGGCCTCAACCTCGTGGGCTACGGCTCGTTCGCGACGAAGGCCGGTCGACGGCAGCGGTACCGCTGCACCGTCTGCAGGGGCACGCGCAGCACGAACACGGGGACTGCGTACAGCGGGCTTCACTGCACCCGACGGGAGTTCGAGAACGTCGCAAGCTTACGCGTCGAAGGCGTGAGCATTTCAGCGACAGCCCGGGTCACGGGCCATTCCCGCAACACCGTCGCGCGCTGGCTCGAGCGGGCCTCGACGGCCGCAAGGCGCTTCAACGACAAGATGGTGCGCGACTTCGACCTCATCGAGCTGCAGGCTGATGAGCTCTGCACCTTCATCGGCAACAAGAGCAAGACGGTCTGGCTGTTCGCGACCATCGAGGTCTCCTCCCGCTTGTGGGCCGGGAGCGTCCTGGGCCGCCGCTCCGATCACAACGCCAGGACCGTCATCAGCGACGCCGTCCGCCGTGGGCGCGTCGTTGGATATCCCCTGATCGCCTACCGATGGCTTCGAGTCGGGGCGGTTGGCGACCTCTTTGGGCCAGCGTGCGTCTTTGGTCAAGTACTCAAGACGCGGCGGAACAATCGTGTCGTCCGGGTCGAGCGCCGCGTGAAGATCGGCACGGCGGCTCGCCTGAAGGCCGCGATAGTGGAGTCGGAGGATTCAGAGACCTTGAACACATCCTTCATCGAGCGCCTCAACCTCACAATTCGGCAAGCCTCTGCCTACCTGCGCCGGCGCTCGCCCTGCCACGCCCGTGGCGCAGACCAGCTCCGAAACCACGTCGAGCTCGTGCGTTGCCACTACAACTTCGTCCGCCCGCCCGGGGCGTTGCGCTTCGGGCGCGAGACCCGGACGCCAGCCATGCAGGCCGGTTTGGTGAGCACGCGACTGGCCTTGCGCGACATCTTCACGACGCGCCGTGTCACTCTGCGTATATTTGTGGCGGTTGTCGAGACCTGCGCAGCCCAGTTGCCGAGGCTTTCCTGGCCGCACGGGCAGCGAGCGGCGGCCTGATCAACAGCGACCGGCGCAAGCACCCCGTGCTGAGCAGGTGTTCTCGTTCGTCTTCGGTCATATTCTATGTCTTGCAGACGTCGCGCGAACGAGCCACCGCTTTACCGCTGTCGTTCCTCCAGTATCCGTTCCAGCGCTTCCACGCCGAGCGCTTGAAGGGTGGTGTCCTGGTCGAGGGAGAGCTGTCGCAGTTGCCGGTGTAGTTTTGGCGGGAGTCGGAGCAACACGCTCTTCATCGGTTTCGTGTCAGCGGACGGTGCCGTGTTCTCGCGCGGGCGCTTGTCTGCGCGCGCGGCGCCATGCACTGCGTCGGCAAGATTGGATTTACGCGTCACCATTGGTCTTGGCTCCGTGTCCAGTTAAAGAGTTCATTGATCTCCGCTGCGGCCTTCCCGCTTGGCGCAGACTCAGATGCGGACAATCCGGCTGTGAAAGCGTGGACGTGCTCGATTCTCTGATGCACGATGATGGGGCAGGCCTTCACACCGTAACAAGCGATGGCGGTCAGGGCCTGATCCGTGAGCGGGTTGGCGACGGGCGCCGCGTTGATGACTACGGCGCCTGGTGTGTCGGCGATCCGGATCAGGTCGATACTCGCCTCGATCGCTACCAAGTCAGCGGTCGCGGGACGGCATGGAATGAGAACAAAATCACTGGCCCGGGCGGCGGCGAGCGCGGCCTCGGCGGCGTGCGGGGCGGTGTCGCGGATGGCGATGTCGGCGCCGGCATCCCGCGCGGCTGTCAGGACAGATGTGAGGCGAGCGGCAGGCGTGCACGTGACGACGGGCGTCTTCGCCTGGCGCAGGTCGCTCCACTGTGCGGCTGAGGCCTGCGGGTCGAGGTCCCCGAGCACGCTGGCGAGTCCCGCCCGCTCGGCGGTGACCGCGAGGCCGATAGCCAGCGTAGTTTTTCCCGCGCCGCCCTTTTGCGAAATGAGCGCGATGGTTCGCATGGCGCTATAAGACGGGCATACTATCTTAATATAGTGCTATTTGATAACAGTGTGGGCTTAGAGTCGGCCATGGCTGACGGCCACGCGACGGCGCGAACAGATTGTCATATGTCGTGTGTCGTGTTACAACATTCGTATTGTTATCAGGCGCAAGGGACTGCGGGCCTTCTTCGAGCAGGGTGACGCCCGCCGACTCCCCGCGGCCCTCGCGCCACGTATTCGGCGCATCTTGTCGGACCTTGACGCCGCGCTGTTACCTGGGGACATGGACATTCCCGGCTACCGCCTGCACCCGCTGACGGGCGACCGGCGCGACCAATGGAGCGTGCGTGTCTCCGGAAACTGGCGCGTCGTCTTCCGCTTCAGAGACGGCGTGGCAACGGACGTGGACCTGATCGATTACCACTAGGGGAGGGTGACCATGACCACGATGTACGATCCTGTGCACCCAGGCGAAAGCCTCCGGGACGCGATGGACGCTAAGAAGTGGACCGTGACCGAGGCGGCTGCGAAGCTGGGCTGTACGCGACAAACGTTTTCACGGCTGCTGAACGGCCGCACCGGCATCTCGCCAGCGATGGCGCTGGCGTTGGAACGCACCGGGTGGAGCAACGCCGCCTTCTGGGTGCGGCGGCAGGCGCAGTACGAACTCGCACAAGAACGTTTGCGCCAGAAGAAATCGGCCGCATGACCCGGCGAACAAGTAAATACGCCGGGCGGTGGCGAGCGCGGGAAGTGGGCGCCGCGGCGAGTCAGTTGGTTCTAATACTATTATGATAGTTAAATAGTAAGATATATAAGTATCTTGCTAGTAGAAAAGTGGCGCGCAAACGCGAACACGACGGCTTTGCTCCCATCGGCGACGTGGCCGACGGGCTATCGCTGCCCGGTGGTCGCGCCCTGACTCACCGTGCCGCCACGCCGCAAGCGCGGCACCACTTCACTAAGCTTGACCAGGTGACGCAGCTCGTCTGCGCGCGCGACGCGGACCCGGAGTTTGGTTTCATGGCGCGGTTGCTCGCGTTGTGTTCCTTGCCGCGCTCCAACCCAGGCGACCGCCTGCAGTACGTCCGACGCAACGGGCCGTACACGCTCGTCCTGTTCTCAAGCGGTAAAACGAAGCTCCCCTATGGCACCCTGCCACGCTTGCTCCTGACGTGGGTCTGCACGGAAGCCGTCCGCACACAATCGCCCGTGCTGGTCCTCGGCAATTCGCTCTCGGAGTTCATGTGGCGGCTCGACATCTACAGCACGAGCGGCGGCACCACGGGCGGGCGGACGCGACTATGGAATCAGATGCGCCGGTTGTTTGGGTGCATGGTGTCACTGACCTACGAGGATGCGCGGGTGGAAGCCACGATGAATGCGTCGATTGCTCGCACCACGGAATACTGGTGGAGCGAGCGCCAGCCGGACGCGCGTTCGTTGTGGGAGAGCAGAATCGAACTCGGTACGGATTTTTTCAACGAGATCATCCGTAACCCGATCCCGCTCGACCTGCACATCCTTAAGAGCCTCAGCCGGTCGCCGCTCGGCCTCGACCTGTATCTCTGGCTCACCTACCGGACGTTCGGTCTCACGCGCCCGCTCCGGCTCACGTGGCGGCAGCTCTACGAGCAGTTCGGCTCGGACCCCGCCAAGGCGAGCAAAATCGCTCAACAGGCGTTCCGCCGGGATTGTCTCCGCGAGCTGAAGAAAATCAAGATGGCCTGGCCGGACCTGCACTATCGGACGGTCAAGGGTGCGTTGCTACTCTCCCCCTCCCCGCCGCGCATCGCGCCGTCGAACCTGCGTCTCGTGGAATAGCGGCGCTTCTACAGCAGCCTCGACGTGGATCTGCCACGGACGACATGAAGGCGCTCATTGAGTAGGACCACGAACGTTCTGAGTTAGACGATCATTGATGTCCTGACACCCGCCGCCGGTCCTCAGCGTCTCCATGTCGGGCTCGAGAACACCCCATAGTGGACCGCTCAGCGCTGGCACCGATAACGGGCCACGTGGCGCGACCGTTCGCCGTGGTTTTCCACAAAACACTTTTATTCCGAGGAGTTTTGCACGCATAAACACGTCACCACGACGCGGCCGCTTTTCGCATAAACACGTCACCTGGAAGGCCGTTTCTTTCGCATAAACACGTCACCTACGTACAAGTAGTACTGATCAAGTAGTACGTACCTACAAGTACGTACAGGCCGGTGGCCTGTTAATTCTCC
>CBDHFM010000020.1:0-78273 GCA_965262505.1 Vicinamibacterales bacterium | reverse complement strand
ATATGTGGAGGATTGAGCGTACCAACCAGTTCAAGCGCGACTACAAGCGCGAGTCACGGGGCCGGCATCGGACAGACCTCGATGCCAGCCTGGCGCGCACCGTGGAGGCCCTGGTCAACAACAAGCCGCTTGAACCTCGGTACTACGACCACGCACTAAGCGGCGAGTGGGGAGATCACCGTGACTGCCACGTGAAGCCGGACCTGGTACTGATCTACCAGAAGTCCGGTGCCGACACCCTGCGCCTGGTGCGCCTCGGGTCACATGCGGAACTAGGTCTATAACGCTGAACGACGAAGCGCCAGGTAGGGCGCGTTCGGCGCACGGCACTGGCCCACGCGCTCGACGTCTGCAACACACAGAATCCAACACGGGATCGCGCTGTGGCGCACAAGAAATGTGATACTTGTATTACAACAAGCACACAGGAGAACCGACATGACCGCTGTTTCCCTCCGCTTACCCGATGACGTCTCCCAACGCCTGCGCCAGTTGGCCGCCCGCACCGGGCGGAGCAGGACCTTCTACATCCTTGCGGCCATCCGGGAACACTTAGACGATCTTGAGGACGTGTACCTGGCCGAACAACGGCTGGTCGACCTCCGACTCGGAAAATCTCACGCCGTCCCGCTCGAAGACGTAATGGCACGCGATGGCGTGGACGATCGAGCTTAGCTGTGACGAACACCTGTCCGAAGGATGGGGTCCACCTCTCGTTTCCCTTTGGCTTGCGCCTGGTTGGCTTAGTCTCCGGCCGGGCGCATTTTTAAAATACGGCTCTCGTTGCGTTTTCCAGACAAAACATTTATAGTCCGACGGTGAATTTTAGATATGAGAAGTAGGGGCTATTCTTGTACATCTCTGCGTGCTGTCAACACCAACTGAATACGCCGAAGGATGATCACTATTTCTTACCCACTGGACAGAAGAAGCAACCGTTACCCCCACGGAAGCAGTAACCGTTACCCCCTAGTCTTAAAGGAGCGACACTCATGAACGGAGCGAGATCAACTTTTATGCGAAAGGGCTACTGGCTCACGGCTCTTGCCGCGGCTGTGCTGCTTGCGGCGTCTTCTGGGACGGCGTATGCGCAGGCCACCATCAGGGCGGATAAAGCGGTGGCCGAGGGCGACAGCGTCACGGTGACCGTGACCCTCAAGGGGATGATCGACGCCGCCCAGGCCGCGGACAATCCCACCGCGGTGGCCACGGCGACCGTGACAGCGGAAATTGCCGCCGGAACTGCCACGGCCACCGCCACCGCGGGTGAGCTAGAAGATATCAACACGGCGCAACTAGGCCTCGTCGCAACTTTCGCAATTCCGTCGAACGCCACCTTAAGCCCCGTCTCGTACTCTGCAACGCGCACTATCCGGGTGCAGACGCTCCATGACTTGGACGCGGAGGATGAGGTCTTCGATTGGAGTTTCGTTCTGGTGCCCGGTGGCCTTAATGATGCGGACGGCGACACCATCGAAGAAGCGTCAGGTAGCCCAACGACGCTCACCATCGATGACGACGAGACCCAGTCCTACGACCTGACCTTGGATGACGACGCGGAGCCCGAGGAGGGGGGCGATCCGATCACGGTGACCGTCACCGCGAACCCTGCACACGTCAACGGCTCCGCGGATCTGTCGGTGCAAATTGACAGTCCGCCGACTCTTGCCAGCATCACCGCTCCGGTGACTGCCACCGTCCCCACGCTTAACGAGGGCAATCGTTCGGAGGACATCACCATCACCATGGGCGGGAACGACAAGAACCGTGTCGAAGACACGATCACGGTCTCCGTGTATTCGGGCTCGGCGGGGAATGCCACGTTGGTTGACGCATTGTCCATCGATATCGAAGACAAGAACGCGCTGCCTGCGGTCGCGATGATGGTGGTCGATAAGGACGGCAAGGCCCTCGACCCGCAACCCATGTCGGTGAAGGAAGGCGAAACCGCCATGGTGGCGGTGATGGTGGTCGACGACAAGGGCAAAGCCATGAACGCCGCAGAGAACCTCACGGTGGCGTTCATGCCGACCGGCACGGCCGATTCGGCGGACTACACGTTGGTCGGGTCGGCCGACATCAAGATGGCCAAAGGGATGAGCGCTGTCATAAAAATCGAGGTGCGGTCGGACGAGGATGTCGGCATGGAATCGCTCATGTTCGACGCCGTGGTGTCCGGTGAGAGCGCCAACGGCCCAGGGACCCGCACGAGCGCGGGTGTGCTGTCGCTGAACATTGAGGACGAGACGACGAAGAAGATTACGCCGAAGGCGAGTGCGGCCGACTACGCGGCGCTCATGGCCGCGATTACGGCGGGGGGCGGCGACGACGGCGTGAACCCGGGTGACACGGTCACGCTCATGACGAGTGACCTGTTCGATGTGATGGACGGCTACACGGCCAGCTACGGCGTCTCCGTGGAGGGTGACTCGGCCAGTGCGTCCGCGTCGGGCGATACGGTCACGATCAACGCGCTGATGGCCGGCGAGGCCAAGATCACCGTCACCGGGACGGCGAGAATGGCATCGTCCTCGCTCATGCCGTCGCAGACCGTGTCGAACGTCGCCGAGCTCACGTTCCCTGTGATGGTGGTTGACACGGAACTGGTGGTCACGCTGAGCGCCGAGCCCATGGAGATCGCGGCGGGCGGCACGTCGATGATCACCGCGACGGCCAACCGATATGTCACGGTTGGCGACGGCACGGTCAAGATTGATCTGACCGTGGTGGGTGACGGCACACTGGATGCCGAGTCGATCATGATCGCGATGGGCGACATGATCGGCTCCGCCACGTTGACGGCCAACGAGTCGGTGACCGTGGTGGCCACGGGCAGCGGCGTCAGCGGCCTCATGCAGGTCATGGTGACCGTGACCGACGGGCCGGCGCCGGAGCCGGTGCCAGCGCTGCCGTTGATTGCGCAGTGGCTGCTCGGTCTTGGCCTGATGGGTGGCGGCGCGCGGCAGTTGTTTCGGCGGCGGCGTCAGGGCTAGTCGAGCCCATCGTTCCTGAGAGCCCGGGGGGGTAATCGGGCAGGGGGGGGACCCGGCGCGTTTGCGTCGGATCCCCACTTTGCTTTTTTGGGCGTCCCCGAGTGTTCTGGTCGTGGAACGGTGCTCCTAGCTCGTGACCGGCGATTTTTCGGCGAGCGGCGCCTCCGGTGTCCGCTCGCCTTTTTTTTGTTCGGAGCCACGACCCCCTCACCGCGTTGATTCCGCAGATGGGGTCCGGCTGGTGCTGCGGGTGTCCCCGGCGGTCCCGCCTTGCTGGTCAGCTCGTCCTCTTTCCGGTTCTGGTCGCCTCACGGAGATCGGCGGCTCAGTGGCCGCTCCAGCGCCACGCCCGGATCCAGGAACGCGTGAAGCCGTCCGGGAGAGTCCAGGGGCATCGGACACCACGTGTGGGTAAGATTGTGGGTAACGGGAGGCGTGGCGGGGGCGGATCGATCGAGCGCAGCGCCATCCGCGGCCGCCGCGACGAACTCGGGCTCGACGGCGCCTCCCGCGTCACGCAGGCCGAGGCCAGCGGGTTCTTCCCTCATTCGCGCGCCTGAGCTGGCGGCGACCGTCTGGTCGAGACGCGCCACGCCGGGGACGTGCTGGCCAGCGCTGCCGGCGTGGTTGTGCCCTACGACGTGATCACCGGAGGCCACACGATCCCGCGGCGCGTCGCCGCCATGGGAGCCGCGACGGCAGCGGTGGGACGCGAGTGGATCGGCGTCGGCGTCACGACGGGTTCCGGGGTGGTCACGCTGGCGCTCAGGCCGGGGCCGTCCACGGACGGCTTTCTTGGTCCGGCAGGGTCCCGTTCAGAGAGAGGGGTACAACGAGGGAAGCGAACGCTGGGGCTGGTCAATAAGCCATGTATTCTGAAGCAGTTGCACGCGATCGGCGGCGACCATCTCCGTAACGGCCGGCCGTGGCCACGTTGCGCACGAAGGCTGGCGTGAGTGCATGTTCAAGCCGCCGGCCTGGGGGTCTCGGTTCGCGTGGGTGTGTCGGGAGCGTCATGACCGTCGATCCTCCTCTCGTCTGATGCCGGGAACGGAACCATTGTACACAGCCGGACGAGGCGTCCCGTTCAAATAGGCCGCCCAGTCGCCCATGAGCCGCCGCCGGCGCTCGAACAGGTCCGAGCGGGCATAGGCCGCTTCGACCGTGTTCTGCACGACGTGCGCCAGCGCCGCCTCGATGACCTCGCGCGGATGGTCGGTCTCCTCGGCCGCCCAGTCTCGGAAGGTGGACCGGAAGCCGTGCGGCACGGCTGCGATCCCCTGCTGCTGGAGGAGCCGGCGCAGCCGTTTGTCGGCCAGCGGCGCCCCGTCCCGCCCGGGAAACACGAGCGGCCCGTCGCCACGCGTCCGCGCCGCCTCGAGGATCTCCACCGTGCGCTCCGGTAGTGGGACCCGGTGCGGGCGCTTCGCCTTCATGCGCGCGGCCGGGATGGTCCACACGGCGGCGGCGGCGTCGATCTCGGTCCACGCGGCCCCGCGGACCTCGCCCCACCGCGCCGCCGTCAGCACGAGAAACTCGAACGCCAGCCTGACGATCTCGGCCGCCCCGGATGCTCGCACCCGTGCGAGAGCTGCCGGCACGTCCTGGTGCGCGAGCGCCCGCATGTGCTCGACCGTTACTTGCTGCGGTCCGAGGACTGGCCCGATGCGGTCGCACGGGTTGTCAATATATGAAGTCCGGCGATGTTCTGTGTGGTCCGTAGAGAGCCTTAAGTGACTGTGTAAAAGGCTATTACTACTCATCCGTGCCCGCCTGCCCGCCCTTGAACGTCCCGCGAAATCCAGCCCATACCGAGATATAATGAGGGTATGTACGATGGCACGCAGCGCGCCGGCATACCGCGGAAACTCAAGCCCCGCGGCCAACATCCCGACAAGCGACTCTCGGCCGCGTTCGTCCGCAACGCGCCGGTCGGAAGGCACTGTGACGGGAACGGACTCTACCTCGTCGTCAAGCCCACCGGCACCCGCAGCTGGATCCAGCGCATCGCGATCCGCGGCCGGCGGCGCGACATCGGACTCGGCAGCGTCCGGTTGGTCCCGCTCGCCGAGGCCCGCGAGAAGGCCGTCGTCAACCGCAAGCTCGCCCGCGACGGCGGAGACCCGCTCGCCGACCGCCGCCGCGCCAAGCGCATACCCCTGTTCGCCGCCGCCGCCGAACGCGTCTGGAACCAGCTGCGGCAGGGCTGGCGCCACCCGCGGCACGCCCGCGACTGGTGGCGGAGCTTCGAGAACTATGTCCTCCCCCGCATCGGCCAACGGCCCGTCTCCGAGGTGACGGCCGCCGACGTGCTGGAGATCCTCGAGCCCATCTGGCACAGCAAGCCGAAGACCGCGCGGCGGTTGCGCCAGCGCATCCGCGCCGTGCTGGAGTGGGCCGTCGCGCTGGAGCATCGTGCGGATAACCCTTGCGACCGGCTCGGGCCGGTGCTCGGCCCGCACGATCTGGCCGTTCGCCACTTCCGGGCGCTGCCCCACGCCGAGGCCGCGGCGGCGGTCGCGGCGGTGCACGGCTCGCGGACGCTGCCGGCCCTCAAGCTGGCGTTCGAGTTCCTCGTGTTGACGGCTGGGCGCTCGGGCGAGGTGCGCGGGGCGCTGTGGGCCGAGGTGGACACGTCAGCCCACGTGTGGACCGTGCCGGCCACGCGGATGAAGGCGAAGCGGGAGCACCGGGTCCCGCTCTGCGGCCGGGCGGTCGAGATTCTCGACGCCGCGCGGACGCTCGGCGACGGCGACAGCCCGCTCGTGTTCCCCGGCCCGCGCGGCAGGCCCCTGTCCCACACGCCGCTCTACACCGTCTTCAAGGAGCACGGAATCGCCGCCGTGCCACATGGCTTCCGATCCAGCTTCCGGGACTGGGCGGCCGAGAAGACCGACCACCCGCGCGAGGTCGTCGAGGCGGCTCTGGCCCATGTGGTGCAGAACCAGGTCGAGGCGGCCTACGCCCGTTCGGACCTGTTCGAGCGGCGGCGGATTCTGATGAACGACTGGGAAGCCTATCTCGCCGACACACACCCTCATCGCCCGACCGTGGAACCAGCGGAACACGAACTCGCCGGAACCGCAGCATCTTGACCACGAGTGAACCCGATCCGATCCTGCTCCTCTGCTCGACCACACACCGCCCCCAACAAGTCAGTCGGGCAGAGATCGCGAACGGGCATCAGGTGCAGTACGGATCGGGCGGAGAAGGACATCGAGCGGGACGACGAACATGAGAAGATCCCGGAGAGCGACGACGGCGATCCGGGCGGCGGGGAGCAAGAGTCGGACGGCACGATCAGAAGACACAGAACTGGCTCCTGTCATCCGTTAGATGGCAGGAGCCAGCATACTCCTTGTGTACACAAGGAGACTGGCGAGTGGCTCCGCCCCCTCGACCCCCGGACGAAGATGCGGCGCGAACTGCGCCGGTTCAGACCCGCCGTCGATGCGGCCGTTGCCGGGCCGCGCGCCGGCAGGGTCATGAGCGCCGGGTGACCCCGGGCGTCCAGCAGCGCACTATCGGCGTGCGCGCTGTCGTCGGTTCGCGGGCCGACCACGCGCTATGCGCCAGTTCCGGCGGCCCGTGGCGGCGTGCAGGCCCCGGAATCCGAACCGCCTAGCGTAGAATCGGCTGGAAGCATGCGCTTTGCATGGAGCGCAGGGGCGATCGTGGCTGCCGTCGGCGTGGGCGCTTGCGCGACGGACGCGGACGTGTGCGCCATGCTCTTCGGCGGTGCCGAGGCTGCAAGCGGGCGTGGATGATGGCGCGCCGCTGGACGGAGAGCGAGGACACGGAATTCCTGCGCCGTGAATTGCGGAGGCGAGTGGATGGATGAGTTCAAGATATGGGCGCTTGAGGACGCGTCCTCGGTCGTGGAGTTGGAGTCCCAACGCCAGATGGAAGCGGAGTCCCTTCTCGAGGACACGCTCGTCGCGAACCCCGACTTGCTGATGCCGGGCCTCAAGCTGGTCGGCAGGCAGACGCCGACCGCGGGCGGGCCGCTCGACCTGCTGGGAGTGGACAGATACGGCAGGCTCTCGCTGTTCGAATTGAAGCGTGGCACCCTTACCCGCGACGCGGTGGCGCAGGTGATCGACTACGCGGCCGACCTTGAAGCCATGGATCTGGCCGAGCTGGCGGCCCTGCTGGCCAGGGAGTCGGGCGAGCGCGGCATCGACGAGATCGAGGACCTGGAGGAATGGTACGGACAACGGTTTGGCGAACAGGAGTTGACTTCGTTGAGGCCGCTGCGCATGTTCCTGGTCGGCCTGGGCGCCGACGAGAGAGCAGAGCGAATGGTGGACTTCCTCGCCAACAACAGCGGCATGGACATCTCGCTCATCACCTTCCACGGTTTCGCATACGGGGGGAAGACGCTCTTCGCCAGACGGGTGCATGTGGAAGGAGTAGCGGACCCGGAGTTACCCTCGGTGAGCGGATACGTGAGCGTGGCAAAGAGGAGAGCGCGGCTCGACAAGCGCGTTGAAGAATCTGGCGTGACCGAGCTGTTCGGCGCCGTGCGAGACATGTTCCGAGCGAACTGGCCAGATTCCAAGATGCGCCCAGGATCCTATGGACTCAGTGTCAAGCTTCAGCGACGGTCGTATGCTCGCATTGGTGTCGGCGAGAACGGGGAAGTTCGGATCGTGTTTTTCCCTCGTGCCAAGACCCTGTGCCCCGATGAGTTCAAGCAACCCGTTGAGGCGATTTCCCACACGACATGGCCTCCGGACCGCGACCCGCTTGGAGACGCCGACGCGGAGATTCACTTCAGGCTGACCGCCGAGGATTGGGAGACTCACAAGGAGACGTTGACGAGGCTCGCTCGGGCTGTCTATGAGGCTCACGAGGCGCATGCGGCCAAGTAGGGCGTCGAGCCGGTTCCCGCCGTCCGCGGCCGGTGTCGTGGACGGCTCCCGGCGAACGCGCGTGGATAGCCTCTGCGAGCGGCGTGTCAAGGCGCTGGCGCGCCTCCTACGCTCCGCTCCGGCCCCAGGGTGACACACCGCTCGCGCCGGCTCAGGGCTGATTATGGCCGTCCGTATCCGGCCGGCCATCGACCACTAATCGGCCTCGACTTCGGCGGACTCGGCGGCTGATGTCCCCGACAACTTGACGCGGGGCCGTCCGTGGACGGCTTCGGCGGCCCGGTAGATTCCAGTTCAGGAAGAGGGGTACAACGAGGGTATCGCGAACGCCATTCATGGAATAACTTTATCTATATCAATAACTTGCAGAAACATGCAGAAGGTCGCACGGGTTGTCGCTGCGGTACTCCATCGCCACGGCCCACTCCAGCACCGCCCGGATCCGCTCACGCACACGCCGCGCGGTCTGCGCCTTCACGTGCCAGACCGGCGTGAGCACCTCCAGCACCTCAGCGCTCGTCACGTCGGACACCGGCCGTGCGCCAATCCGGGGAAAGGCGTAGCGCTCCAGGCTCGTCCACCAGCTCTGCGGGTGCCGGCCGTTCCGCCAGCCGGCCCGTTTCTGGTCCAGCACGCGGCGGGCCGCCTCCGCAAACGTCGGCGTCCCCTCCGCGCGGCGCTTCTCCGCGAGCGGGTCACCCCCCTCGCGGGCCAGCTTGCGGTTGACCCGCGCTGTCTCGCGCGCCTCGGCGAGCGGGACGAGCGCCACGCTGCCGAGCCCAAGGTCACGGCGGCGACCGTGGATCACGAGCCGCTGGACCCAGCTCCGGGTGCCGGACGGCTGGACGTAGAGATACAACCCCTGGCCATCGCAGTATCGTCCGGGCGCGACGGTCCGTACGAAGCCGGCCGTCAGCCGCTTGTCGGGATGGCGGCCTCGGGGCTTGGTCCGTCGCGGCAGGTGCAGCGTCTGTGTAGCGCTATTCATACCCTCATTGTATAGGGGATGTTGATGGACCGCAAAGGATGTTGTGAGCGGATCAGGAAGCTCGTAAGGTGTCATAAATAGTTATTACTACACCGTTTATTCAACATACTGCACGAGAACGCATGTTGGATGATCCTGTGAGGCCGTAGTGGAGATGGCAACGGCCTCTACTTGACCGTGCAACCCACGGGCACGCGAAGTTGGATCCAGCGGATCGTGATCCGTGGCCGCCGCCGCGACGTGGGGCTCGGCGGCTTTCCGCTCGTCTCGCTCAAGGAGGCGCGCGACCAAGCGTTCGCCAACCGCAAGGCGGCGCGCCAAGGCGGCGACCCGGTCGCGGACAGGCAGCGTCCCGACACCGTGCCCACCTTCGCCGCCGCGGCTGAGCGGGTCTGGACGGACAAGCACCCCGGCTGGCGCCACCCCCGGCACGCTCATGACTGGATGTCGAGCCTGACGCGGCACGTCCTCCCGCACATCGGCGACACGCCGGTATCGAGCGTCAGCAGCGCCGACGTGCTGGATACGCTGCGGCACATCTGGCACATCCGGCCCGAGACCGCGCGCCGCGTTCGCCAGCGGATCAGCGCCGTGCTGGACTGGGCCGTGGCGATGGAGTACCGCAGCGACAACCCGTGCGACCGGCTCGGCCCGGTCCTCGGCCCGCAACAGGACCTCGTCGAGCACATGCGCGCGCTCCCGCACGGCGAGGTGGCGGCGGCGATCCGAACGATGGGGGAGTCGGGGGCGACACCGGTCGTCAAGCTGGCGTTCGAGTTTCTGGTGCTGACGGCGGCGCGGTCGGGCGAAGTGCGCGGCGCGCGGTGGGCCGAGATCGACCTGCGGGCCGGCGTGTGGACGATCCCCGCCGGGCGTATGAAGTCCAAGCGCGAGCACCGGGTCCCGCTGTGCGGACGGGCGGTGAAGATGCTCCGTGCGGCGCGGCCGCTCGGCGATGGCCGCGGGCCGCTCGTGTTCCCCAGCCAGGGCGGCAAGCCGATCAGCATCACGCGGCTGCCGCGGCTGCTTCAGAACCTGAAGGTGGCCGCCGTGCCGCACGGATTCCGGTCATCGTTCCGGGACTGGGCCGCGGAACAGACGAATCATCCGCGTGAGGTGGTCGAGGCGGCGCTCGCGCACGTGGTGGCCAACCAGACCGAGGCGGCCTACGCCCGGTCGGACCTGTTCGAGCGCCGGCGGCGGCTGATGGACGAGTGGGCGACCTATCTGAGTGGGGAGCACAGAGGCGATGGCGCGACGGCGGTGACAGATTCCCGGTAGACGAGGGGGTGGCACCGATCACAGCGAATCTGCTACCGAGCGACGTTGGCTCTCCAGTGCAGAGGTCGCAGGTTGGAGATCAGGTCACTCCCCCCGGCCGCAACCGGGACACTCTGGACACTCTGATCGATGTCCCATCCGTGGAAGGGGTGGTACACTGCAGGTATGAATGCGACCGACCGCATCACCATCTTCGTGGCGGCCGCGGCCGTCGTCTTCACGATGGCCGGCAGCGCCTGGTACTCGGGCAAGCGCATCGACGACGTCAACGCCCGCATCGACGGCTTGCGCATAGACATGAACGCCCGCTTCACTGAAGTCCACGACGACATCACGGAACTGCGCACCCTCGTGATCGAGGTCCTCAAGCGCGACGCCGACGCCGCCAACTAGCCCGACACCGAGGTGTGATATCTCCATACCCCTCGGACCCAATCATCGCTGAAGTTCGGGCCATCCGGCAGGCGGCCGCCGCGCGCTTCGACGACGACGGTGAGGCAATCTTCAGGGACATTCGAGCCAGACAGGAGGCCTCCGGCCGCGTGTACGTCCGCTTGCCGCTCGCCGCGTCGCTTCCAACCGCAAGGATTGGCCGACACGCGAGCGAGACCAGACCAACAGACTCTTTTACGGGAATCACCCCTCAAGATTGCCCCGGCGCCGCCTAGCGCGCCCAGCGGCGCCTGGTGTGGTCGGCCAGTTCTGCCCCGCGCTGGCAGTCGATCGCCTGTGTCGCCGCGTGGGTCGCCACGGCGGTCCATGCCTCAGCCGCGATGCGGTTGGCGGCGGCGGCGGTCGTGGCGGCGTCGACGACCTTGGCGGCGCGCGCCTGGTGTCCAAGCGTTTGCGCGCCGTGGCATGGAGTGTTCCTGCGGCGTCACTCTTGAGATCGGTCATGGGGTGGGTCTCCTGGTGCGTGGTGTGGCGGGCGCGCGCTGGTCCTCAGGCCCGCCGGTCAGCCGCGTGGCGAGGACGGCGAGGGTGCGGATGCGCGCGCGACTCAGACTCAGCCGGGCATTCGTTCGAATCGTTGTATGTCCCATTGATTCTTTCCGGCGTCGTAGCCGTTGACCACGGCGGCTTCTTCGACAAAGCGTCGGCCATCCGCTCGGGTCATGTGGATCACCATTGCGATCCCGTCCACGACGCCCCTACAGGTGACGTCCCACGGGAGATCGCCGCCGCCCTGCATGGCGCAGCTCGCCAGCCGCGAGAGGGCGCATCGTCATCCCGCCAGACATAATAATCATACGGTATGAATATCATACCGTCATATGGTATGAAATCATCCAACCCCGTCGACCTTCGGAAGACCAACGCTAGCGGGAAAACAGCGCCGACTCGACGACGGGGACCAGACCGCGTGCGCGTCGCGCTACCTGAGGCCAGCACCAGCGCGAGATCAGTTAAGTAGATTTCGACTGCCGTCGTCGGTGTCGTGTGGATGCCGCTCATCCTGAGGGGGTTGCCAAGGACGGATCTCCGAGCGTACCGAGCGGAGCGTTTAGCCTGGCCGTGGCGTCCCCCACACGGTCTTCACGTGAGGATAGTTCAGGATCCGTGCGTCGGCCGTGACAACGGCAGCAGACAGCCGCCGGGCTTCCGCAACGATAATCCGGTCCGCCGGATCACGGTGGAACGGCGCGGGCAACGCGTACGCCTCCTCGACGGACTCAAGCTCGATCGGAAGGACCGTCCAGCCGTTCAACTCCACATAGTGGCGGAACCAGAGACGCCAATGCCGATCAATCTCGATGCGCCCGCGTTCTGCCGCGCACGCGATTTCCGCGCAACTAATCGCGGACACGCACACCTCCGTCTCCTCTGCCTCCAAGAGCCGCGTGGCTTGATCCGGGAGTTGTGCGGGGTCGCTGATGGCCCAGATGACCGCACAGGTGTCGAGCACCACCGTCACGCGGGGGCATCTCCCAGCATGTCCCAGTCCTCTGGAGGAATCATCGGGTCGATCAGATCCGACTTAACGACAACCGTGCCCGGGCCGCATCCGAGCACTGTTCGATTCCGCGCCCACGTGCGGATCGGCACGACGCGCACGAACGGCGTGTTCCGCTTCCGCACCTCGACCTCTTCGCCATTCGCCACGGCGTCGAGGTACGCGCTCAGGTGATTTTTGAACTCGGCGATGTTGGCAATCTTCATGGCCATATTATAGGCCCACTACGGAAGGACGACGACAAAGTCTCTGGAACAGCCGTAAGCCGCCCAAGCTAACCAGCGCTCAATCGCGGCCAAGTGAACGAGAACTGTGAACACCTCGACATCGCCTTGTGGATGTTCACCCACCCGTACGAGCTGATCTTGTGAGGTCTCCTAATTAGATCGACCACTTGACTTGAACCGAAAACAACCGCCATAATAATCATATGGTATGAGTATCATACCGTCATATAGTATGAAATCACCCAACCTCGTCGACCTTCGGAAGACCAACTCTAGCGATCCGTTTCAGAAGAAAGTCGCTGAGATTCAGGGCCGCGCCACCGCCGTTGTACGAAAAACCTTCAGCTTGGGACAAGGCGATTTAGACCAGATCAACGCCGTTGCGGTGTCTATGTCCCAGCAACAGGGCAAGGTCGTGAATGCGTCGGAAGCTCTACGCGCCATTATTCGACGGGATCACGATAGAGCAGGGTCATGAGAGGCGTGGCTCTGACACAACGGAAAGGTGGTAGCGGGAAAACCGCGCTTTCTCACGCGCTCGCTCTTGGTGCGTCCTGGGATAACGTGCCCGCCCATCTTATGCACACCGACAATCGCGAGCCGTTGAAGGTGAACGGCAGGCCGTACATGTATTACGACGCACGGGAACCGGAAACCCTCCAGACGCTTGTCAACGCGGCTATCAACACGGACGGCCTGTGCATTATTGATAGCGCCGGAAACCGCCCGGAGTTTGATGCATGGATTGCGCGATATGTCGATCTTGTTTTGATTCCGGTCATGCCGGACCCGGAAGACGTGAAAGAGGCGCTCGTTCAGATGAACGTGCTTGAATCCCAAGGTGCGCAAAACGTCCGATACCTCATCAATAATTTCCCGTCCAGCACAATGGAGCGTCAGTACGTTGGGCGATATCTGAGCCAGATTCCTCTTGAGAAGACTATGGGGTGGGTCGGTTCGGTCAAGGCCATCCGCACTTTGCGCGAGAATGACGAGCCGACGTTCCAGACACCGCCCTCTCGTGTTAACAACCTATCTCGAAGTCTCTACCGGCAGGTGAGAGACGCGTTCAATCACCAGCACCTGCGAGCGGATAAGACCCTGGAAATCGCCGTAGGGGGTATCCAGCGCCCTTCCCCGACTCGATGAGCTGGCGATGGGCGGGCCACGCACGCTCCGGTGGAGCGCCGCGCCCACGCTCAGCGGCTCGTACCTATCGGCTGACGCGGCCCGCGCGGTCGCCTCGGCCGGCGGCGGAGGATAGAACACCCGTGCCACGTCCTGGAGATCGAACATCGAGCACGGGTTCGCCATCCACGAGGGTTTCCCGTATCATGCAGCGATTTTGACTTGGTATGGTGAGCTGAGAAAATTGGCGTGTCGATCTTGATTTTTGAACAATGAGCGGCCCCTCTCGACCAGTTCGCGGGTTTGTGCCCATCGGCGACGTGGCCGGCACGCTGCCTAGCGTCGTCCCGAGCGGGCGGGCAATGTCGGCGCAAACTCGGCACCACTTCACCACGCTGCGCCAGGTCAATCAGCTCATCGAGGCGAGCGAAGCGGAGCCCGATCTCGGCTTCATGGCGCGGCTGCTCGCGCTGTGCAGTCTGCCGCGCACCAATCCAGGGGACCGGAAAGAGTACGTCCGGCGCAACGGGCCATACACCCTGATCATGAGTGCCGGCGGACAGCCGGCGCGACTGCCCTACGGTATCCTACCGCGGCTGCTGCTGGCATGGGTGTGCTCAGAGGCGGTACGGACGCAGCGCCGCCAACTGGTCCTCGGGCGGTCACTGTATGAGTTCATGCATAAGCTTGGCATGAAGAGTCACAGCGGCGGCGAGCGAGGGGATCGGACGCGACTCAAAAATCAGATGCGCCGGCTCTTTCGTTGTTCGGTCCAGCTCGTCTACGCGGACAGCGATCATGAGGTCCAGGTACATTCGTTCATCGCTGACCGCGCCGAGTATTGGTGGCACTCGTCGTCGCGGCCGGACACGCCGGGCCTGTGGGAATCCACGATCCAGCTCGGTGAGCAGTTCTTCAACGAGATCATCCGGCACCCGATCCCGCTCGACCTACACATCCTCAAGGCGCTCAAGCGGTCGCCGCTCGGGTTGGATTTGTATTTCTGGCTCGTCTATCGGACGTTCGCGTTGTCGGCACCGCTCACGCTCTCCTGGCGACAGCTCCTTTACCAGTTCGGGGCGGACCCAGCGAAGGCTACAAAGCCCGGCTCGGTCAGCCGCTTCCGCGGGGAGGTCTTGCGCGAGCTGAAAAAAATCAAAACCGCGTGGCCCGGCTTGAACTACCACACGGTGACGGGTGGGCTCGTCGTCTCGCCCTCGACCCCACGCATCACGCCCACACAACTCCGGTTGATCGGCGAGTCGTAGATCGTCGGCCGTCCCGTCCTCACGGGTTAGCCGGGTGCTCCGGCCGGCCATATTTGCTGTCTGAGCTGCAACGGTGCGGTTCGTGTCACCCGGCGGGCCGGGGCGGAGCGAAGGACCGCGCGCGGTTGCCTCGGCCTGTGAGTGAAAGCTAGGTCCAGCTCTGAAACACGGCGCGCCTCGCCGTGAGTGCGCCCCTACGTGGCGATTGGCGGTGGCGCGGCCGGGCCCGGACGGCCGGCGCGCGGTTGCCGTTCCTGTGGCCTCTGAGCGCGCCGCCGTGGGTTTTCCACAAAAAGGCTGTGAATCCAGGTGTTTTCCTTCGCTGAAACATGTAGTTTTTTTAAGCCAAACTATCGCTGAAACATGTAGTTTTTTTAAGCCAAACTATCGCTGAAACATGTAGCACATACAAGTACATAAGATCATGTAGTACAACCCAACAAGTAAGTACAGGCCGTTGGCCTGTTCATCTTTGAATTAGAAGAAATGAAAAACGGCCGATCCGACCTGGAAATAAGGGGAGCAGAGAGGGAACGGACACCAGTACGTCGATTTTCCTGAGTGTTTCTCCTCACGGGCTGTTCCCGCTCCGGCAACACCCCACCCAAAACAGCCCGGATCGCCTCCACGAGCCGGGCGTGTCCACGGCGGCGCCGTCCGCCGCGGTGGAGGGCCGGCCGATCAGTGGGCGGGCTTACCCGCCGTAGACGAGCGCATCGATCTCATCCAGCGACAGCCAGGACACGGCTCGCCGTACACGTCGCACTCAAACTCCACGAGATCGCCGCGTGGCGTGTCGTACAGCGAGAGTTCGCCGCGGGTCAGCCGTTCGACGGCATCGGGCTCGGTGACGTAGTAATAGGTGTCAATAAGCCGCTGAGCCTGGGCCGGGGTGAGCGTGATGGTCTTGTCGGGCATCGATCTCTCCTTCGGGTTCTCGGTGGCGGTGTGTCCTCACTGACGGGGCTTGGGGAGCAATGGAACCGAAAGTACGGTAGAAGACTCGATCTAGGTCCGCCGGAGTAGCCGCGACACCGTTGCCGGGTGGACGCCGAACAGGCGCGCCGCGTCGGCGGCGGTCTTCTTCCCCTGCTTGACGAGCGTCACAATTTCCTGTTGCTGGTGGGGCTTGAGCTTCGGCGGCCGGCCGCCGATCCGGCCTTCCTTGCGCGCGGCGTCGAGGCCCGCCTTGGTCCGTTCCTTGAGCATCGCGCGCTCGAACTCGGCGAACGCGCCGACCATCTGCATCATCATCCGACCCGCGGGCGTGGTGGTGTCCACCGCTTCCTTGAGGCTGCGAAAGCCTGCGTGGCGCTCCTGCACCCGCTCCATGATGGTTAGTACATCGCGCAGGGAGCGTGACAGGCGATCGAGTGTCCAGACGACCAACACATCGCCTTTCCGGAGCTGACTGAGCAGCTTGTGCAGCTCGGGCCGATCCCAGCGGCCGCCGGAGGCGTTGTCGCGGAAGATGAGCTCACAGCCGGAGGTTTTGAGCGCGGCGACCTGAGGGGCGGTAGTTTGCTCGCCAGTGGAGACGCGCGCGTAGCCGATGAGCATGATTGCGTAAAGGTATTGCATACGTGACTGGTAATGCAATACTGTTTTGCACCCTGTAAACGTGGGGTTTCCTGCCGATCGCCCCTCCGTGCGCAAACCATCGTTTATGCAACTCCGCCACGTCGGGAAGCCGCGATGCCCGTGAGCTTCCTGAGCCCGGCGCAGCGCGACAACTACGGCCAGTACCTGGGCGACCCGTCAACCCAAGAGCTGGCCAGGTACTTCCACCTCGATGACAGCGATCACACGCAGATCGTCGAGAAGCGCGGCGATGCCAACCGTCTCGGATTCGCTCTGCAGCTCACCACGGTGCGCTTCGTGGGGACGTTCCTCGATGATCCGACGGCCGTGCCACCGGCGGTACTCGCCACGATGAGCCGGCAACTTGGCATCGATACGACCACGGACTTGACCGGCTATCGAGACGGCAAGTGGCGCTTCGCTCATGCCGCACACATCCGGACGGAACATGGGTATCGCGACCTCGCGGATCGCGCGGCCGGGTTTGGCCTCACGCGATGGCTCTACGCACAGTGCTGGACGGGCACCGAACGTCCGAGCGCACTGTTCGATCGGGCGACGACCTGGATGCTCGCCCACAAGGTGTTGTTGCCGGGCGCGACGACGCTGGAGCGCTTCGTGGCCAAGCTGCGGCACCGCGTCGACGTGCGCGTGTGGCGCGTGCTGGCGAGCGGCATCAGTCCGCCACAGCAGCGCCGCCTCGAAGATCTGTTGCGCGTGCCAGATGAAGGGCGCAGCTCATCACTCGTGACGCTGCGGACGGGTGCCGCGATGGTGAGTGGCCCGGCGTTGGTGCGTGCGCTCGAGCGGCTGAACGCCGTCCGTAGCCTCAGCATCACCGTGCCAGCGGCCGCCGCGATCGCGCCGACGCGAATGGCAGCCCTGGCGCGCTTTGCGGAGAAAGCCAAAGTCACCGCGGTCGCACGGTTGCCAGCGTTACGCCGAGCCGCCACGTTGGTCGCGTTCGTCCACTCGCTCGAAGCCTCCGCACAGGATAACGCGCTCGAGGTCCTCGACCGACTGTTACGCGACATCTTTGGTGCCGCCGAAAAAGCGGATCGGAAAGCACGGTTGCGCAGCCTTAAGGATCTCGATGCGCTTGCCCTCACGTTGGCGCACGCCTGCGCGGCGCTCCTCGATCCCGCTCTCCCGGACAACGTGCTGCGCGACCACGTGTTCGCGCGTGTCCCCCGCGCCACCCTGGCCGAGGCCCTCGGGACACTGAGCACACTGGTGCGGCCGCCGGATGACGTGTTCTACACCGAGCTGCAGACGAGGTACCGACGCGTGCGGCTGTTCCTGCCAACCCTCTTGCACCAGGTGCACTTTGAGGCCGCTCCGGCCGGCGCGGCTGTCGTCGCAGCGCTCGAGTATCTCAAGCGTCGTGAAGCGCCGGCGCGGGCCCAGGACGTGGCGCCGTCTGCGGTCGTGACGACAGCCTGGCGGCGATACGTGTACGGCGCGAACGACGCGGTCGATCACCGGGCCTACACCTTCTGCGTCCTCGACCAACTGCGCGAGGCGCTGCGCCGGCGGGATGTCTTCGTGACGCCGAGCTGGCGGTATGCCGATCCGCGGCGCAATCTCCTGGCTGGCGCCGAGTGGGAGGCGGCGCGGCCGATCATGTGTCGAACGCTTGGCTACAGTCCTCGCCCAGAACCGATCCTTGCCGCGTTAAGCGACGAGCTGGATCAGACCTACCGCGCGGTGGCCGCGCGCCTCCCCAACAATCCAGCCGTGCGTTTCGAACGCATCGACGGGAAGGACGAGCTGATCGTGAGCCCCCTCGACAAGGTCGAGGAACCCGCGTCGCTGGTGGCGCTACGGACCGCCATCGCGGGACGGTTGCCCCGTGTCGATCTGCCGGAGATCCTGCTCGAGATCGCGGCGCGTACAGATTTCGCCGTCGCGTTTACGCACGTCAGCGAACGCGCGGCGCGGGTCACGGATCTTGGCGTCAGCGTCTGCGCCGTGCTGCTGGCGGAAGCCTGCAACACCGGCCTCGAGCCACTCGTGCGCCACGAGACTCAGAGCTTGCGGCGCGATCGCCTGTCCTGGGTCAGCCAGAATTACCTGCGCGACGAGACCTTGCGCGCGGCGAACGCGCGCCTCGTCGCGGCGCAAACCGGGATCCCCTTGGCGCGCGCCTGGGGCGGTGGTGAGGTGGCCTCCGCCGACGGCCTGCGCTTCGTGGTGCCGGTGCGCACCGTGCACGCGGGGCCCAACCCCAAGTACTTCGGTATCGGCCGGGGCGTCACCTACTACAACCTCGTGTCCGATCAGTTCACCGGCCTGCACGGCATTACGGTCCCGGGGACGTTGCGCGACAGCCTGGTGCTGCTCGCGGTCGCGCTCGAACAGCAGACAGAGTTGCAGCCCACGCAGATCATGACCGACACCGGGGCCTACTCGGATGTGGTGTTCGGTCTCTTCCGCCTGCTCGGCTACCGCTTCAGTCCGCGGCTCGCCGACATCGGTGGTACCCGCTTCTGGCGGATCGATTCCCGGGCCGACTACGGCCCGCTTAACCGCGTGGCACGCCAATCCGTCAACCTCGACCGAATCACCCCACAGTGGGACGATATGTTGCGGACGGTCGGCTCGCTGAAACTCGGGCGCGTGCCGGCCACCGGTATCATGCGCACGCTGCAGGTGGGGGATCGGCCAACGCGCCTGGCGCAGGCGTTCGCGGAGTTCGGACGGATCGACAAGACAATCCACACGTTGACGTACCTCGACGATGAGGCCAAACGTCGCGCCACGCTGATCCAGCTGAACCGGGGAGAAGGTCGCCATGCCTTGGCCCGCGCCGTCTTCCACGGCAAACGTGGCGAACTGCGGCGACGTTACCGTGAAGGCCAGGAAAACCAGCTCGACGCACTCGGCGTCGTCGTCAACATGATTGTGTTGTGGAACACCATCTATATGCAGGCGGCCCTCGACCAGCATCGCGCAGATGGCCACTCGGTGCGTCCAGAAGACGAGGCGAGACTGTCACCGCTCGGCCACGAGCACATCAACCTGCTGGGACGCTACTCGTTCGCCGTACCTGAATCGGTCGCTCGTGGCGAGCTCCGGCCGCTCAGAAACCCCGCTGACGGCGGTCGCTAACCGTACTTTCCGTTCCATTGCTCCCCAAACCCCAACATCGAACATGCCGTTGCGGAATTGGGCGTTACATGCCGGGCCTATGTGCACTGTGCGCCAAAGTCGGGGTCGTTCACGCCGGGACGCGTGCTTTCACCTGAGCAGGGTGTCGGATTCGTGCTGTCGGCAATCCAGAGGGCCCGGCAGGTGCTGGAAGATCTGGGGATGAAGCGCGCGAATCTGCACCTGTTTCTGGCGTGCCCGCTGGCCATGGCAGTTCTTGTTGGACAGAAGCTGAATACCTTTTCGGCGTGTCACCTTTACGAACACGACCCCGGGGCAACTCCGTCGTATACCAGGATTCACACGTTCCACCCGTCCAGTCTCTTCCCCGGTCCTCGAAGCTGACGGACTTGCGGGCTCTCTGGGTGGAGGGATCGGCCTGAATGTCGTTCGATCGGCCTGCTCCGCCAGGCGATCGGCGGCGGGCGGCCCGCACTAACCGGCTCGGGGGCAGGCGGTGGGTGCCATGGATGTGGTGCCATGATGCGGTTCGGCACGGTCTTCGGAGGGGCGCTCGCTGGCCTCGGCGGGGGAACGAATCGGGGTCGTGGATCGCACGTCGCCGAGCAGCAGGGTCCTTTTGCCGACATCCGCGCATAAACGGGATACCGAGTCATCTCCCAGGGTTGCGGGGTCTGGTCGGCCGCGCGGTCGATTTCGGCCTTGAAGGCAGACGACCCCCGTCGGCGGTCGCTTCAAGGGGCGGTCTGATGACCTCGGCGGGGTAGCTGTGTCCCGTGTGTCCGCTGACGGCTCCGGGACCAGCTCAACGGGCGGTGGATCAGGCGGTGGATCAGGCGTAATCGTCTCCGGCCGAATCGCCGGAGTGGGGGCTGGGGGCTTCAAACCGCTCGGCTCGACGCTGGTCGGCCTCCCGCCGGGCCTCCTCGCGATCCGACTCCGCATGCCTGGCCTTCCGCTCCCTATCGGCACGGATCTCGGTGGCCGCGGCCTCGGTGCCCGAACGTCGCGCGCAAGCCGGCCCCAAGCCGGCGGCCGCCGCCTCGACGGCTTCGACGCCGGGCACGTCTCGCACGCCAGCACCAGCCGGTGTGCCGGGACTCGAACAGCCGCGGCCGCATCCGGGATCGCTCATGCCCCTCGCCCTCCAGGCGCAGATCGAGGCCGGACGATCCGGCGCGCGCCAGAGTGCAGCAGCCGGGGCACCGCGCCTACATCGAGGCGGCGGATCTGCGGACGGGGATCGAGCGCGGCACGGTGCAGGACCGGGCCGGCGTAGTCGCTGCCCTACAGAAGGCTGGACTCGACGTGCCGCGCCAGGGTGACCACTACGTCACCGTCCGAGACCCCGACACCGAGAAGCGGTGGCGGCTGAAGGGAGCGCTGTACGAGCATGACTTCCAACGTGAACGACTTGAGCGCCCGGCTCCGGCGCCGGATGGAGACCGAGGACCAGGAGATGAACGCGATCGCCGAGCGCGAGCTGCGGAAGTTTGGCGAGATGTTGAGCGGCGGCGCGAAGCACAAGCTGCATACCGTCACCGCCGCTATGGAGGACGAGATCGCGGATGCACGGCCTGCTGCGGCGCGCCTGGCTCCGGCCTCTGGTGACCAGCCTGGTGGTCGGGCTGTGTCTCTTTCTCGGCATCTTGGGCGGGAGCTGGGGGCTGATGCAGTGGCAGTCGAGCCGCGTGCAGCGCCTGCTCGAGACGCAGGAGACATACCGCCGCGCGATCGCGGAGGAACAGCGAGCCCTCGAACAACTGCAGGCGCAGACGTGGGGCGTGTGGCTCCACGAGGAAGCGGACGGGACGCGGTACGTGGTGCTGCCCAGGGGGACGCTCAACGAGGATTGGCCCGTGACCGTGCTCGGGCAGCCTGCCATCAGGCTTTCGAGCGAGTGAGGGCGTGGTATGACCGAGCTAGAGACACGCTTGATGGACGCCTTAGCCGCGCTCTCCGCGCAGTGGGACGCGGATCAACAGCAGCACGCCGAGGAACAGGACATGTTGAGCGCGCGGATCGACGATCTCGCGGGGAAGCCTGACTTGGTGTTCGCCCCGCGCCGCAAGGTTGTCTTCGTCCACGGGTGCTTCTGGCACGGGCACGCCTGCAAGCGTGGCGACCGGATTCCGAAGACGAACCGGGACTACTGGACGAGGAAGATCGCACGTAACAAGGAGCGCGATCAAGACCACGTGGTGATCCGCCGGTCACAGCCCATCCGTGACGATCGCTCGGTCACGCTCGTCTCCAGCGTGGAGTCGCTACAGTAAATGCTGAATCAGGTTGTCTCAAAGGTGTTGACACGGCCAGGTGACTCCTTTGAGACGTCACGATCCCTCAGCGGCTGTTTCTTCATGAAAATCAGGCTTAGGTTGCAGGTCGAACAGTGCCCGGTCCTGGTCGCTCTCGGAGGCTATATCCCCGCTCAAATCTCGATCTTCTCGATATCCTCGATGGTCACCTCGTCGGCCGTCCGGTCGTAGAGCTTGGTCGTGCGCGGGCTCTCATGCCCGGCGATCGCCTGGGCGCGCTCAAGCGTACCGCCATTGAGCAGATACGCCGTGATGCCCGTCGCCCGGAAGGTGTGGCAATTGGCCTCGCCGAGCCCGATGGCCTTGACGCGCCGCTTGATCATCCGGAACACATCCACCCGGCTCATCCGGCGGGCGCCGAGCCCGCCCGCCCGCGGCATCGAGCGCCACAGAGGCGAGCTTTTCTCGGCCGCGATCCCGGCCGCGTCGAGATAGGCGTCGAGATAGGCCTCCGCCTTGTGGTGGACCGGCACGGCGTGGTGCTTGCCGCCCTTTTCCTGGAGCCGCAGCCACCAGCGCTTGCCCTGCTGGTAGTAGTCCTCCACGCGCATGCCGACGACGGCGGAGACGCGCGCAAAGCTGTAGACCATTACGCCCAGCAGCGCGCGATCGCGCAGGCCGGGGAGGGTCGAGGTGTCGATGGCGTCCAGCAGCTGCCGCGCTTCCGCCGGCTGCAGCACCGGCGTCTTGCCCGTCCTGACGATGTGCGTCGGCCCGCGCACCGAGGCGGCCGGGTTGGCTGGCACCACCTGCCCGATCACCAGCCAATCGAACAGCCGGCGGATGGCGGCCAGATGTTGCTTGATCGTGGGGGCGCGATACCCGCGTTGCATCTCTTCGATGTAGGTGGCCACCGCGATCGGTGAAATCTGTGCGAGCTCGAGCCCGCGCGCGTCGCACCAGGTAAAGAACCGCGTCACGGCCGTGCCGTACGCCGCGCGTGTATGCGGGTTGCGGATCTGGGCCGTGAAAAACTCCACCGTCCGCTCCGCGGCCTGCGGCCCGGCCCTCAGGACAATGTCCGGAAGGCCCTCGATCTGCCAGCCCCCTGGCAAGATGAGCGCCTCCGGCGGCGCTGACACCGGTGCCAGTGCGTCCGGCTGTTGCAGGGCCGGCGCTGGCGGTGGAGTCGGCAGTGTCGGATCCGTGATCATCGCAAACAGGACGACCAGCAGCTTCATAAGAGCATGCCGCAACGCCTCCTTGGCCGGATCACCGGCGATTGCGTCAACGAGAAAGACCAAGAGCCAGGTGAGCCACGTCTTCGTATCCTCCCGAGCCTCGGCTGGCGCGGCCTCTATCACGGCCCCCATGTCGGCGGACAGTGCCTCGACGGTCTTGAGTTCTGGCTCCGGCGGGGCGGCGAGAATACCTTCGGCGCGTGTCTCCAATCGCCCGACGGCCGCTGCCAGACGTTCGTCCCATGCCTCACCGAACAGGCTATGGTCGACCCCCAAGCTTGCCTTCAGCGCCTCGTGGAGGGAGGGCGTGTCGATGCCCTTCAGCGCCTCGTGGAGGGAGGGCGTGTCGATGCCCTTCAGCGCCTCGTGGAGGGAGGGCGTGTCGATGCCCTTCAGCGCCTCGTGGAGGGAGGGCATGTCGAGGCCCTTCAGCGCCTCGTGGAGGGAGGGCATGTCGAGGCCCTTCATCGTCTCGCGGAGGGAGGGCATGTCGAGGCCCTTCATCGTCTCGCGGAGGGAGGGCATGTCGAGGCCCTTCATCGTCTCGCGGAGGGAGGGCATGTCGAGGCCCTTCATCGTCTCGCGGAGGGAGGGCATGTCGAGGCCCTTCATCGTCTCGTGGAGGGAGGGCATGTCGAGGCCCTTCATCGTCTCGCGGAGGGAGGGCATGTCGAGGCCCTTCATCGTCTCGTGGAGGGAGGGCATGTCGATGCCCGACAGATCATTCCCAGGTCGTCTCCGCTTCATCGTCTAATCGTAACATAACGTCCTTTATGTTATGCAACGCCATGATAGGGAAGGGCCTCCAGCTGCCCAGCGTAGGTGCAGGCGGGTGTGGAGGGCGCGGGCGAAGGGAACCGACTATGACTGACGAACAACAAGGCTGGAACGATGCACTGGAGATCGTTGTCGCGGACCGGGTGATGCACCTCGCCGATGACGATGGCGGGGCCGTCTGACGTGGGCGAAAGTGGCCACGTCGGCAGCGTGGATCGGAGCCCGAACCTGACGCCCAGATGGGCGAACCACACCCGCGACGAGCCGAGCAGCAATTGGCCGGTCAGGAACACGGCCACGCCCGGCGCCAGGTAGTACCAGCCCACGACGACCTGATAGAAGGACGGCGTGTTGATACGGACGAGCACGGCCACGGGATCGGCCTCGGGAAACGGGCCGGGCCAGGTCCAGGCCGCCGCGGCGCTCACGCCGAGCACGACGACGACCGCGCGGAGCAAACAGTCAAACATGGCGCCGCTCCGCGGCGCCGCGACCGCCCGCCGAAGGCGGGGCGGTTGGCCTTCCCGCAGGGATAGATACGACGGGAGCGACCCCACCAACGGCGGGGGGGAATGTGTGGCATCTGGTGCCGCACTGGGTGCCGCACTGTGTGCCGCACCCCCCCACTCGCCGTGCCGCGACAGCGGCAAAAAAGGGGGGGTCGCTCCCGTCTTTTCCCTCCCCGCTGAAGCGGCTCGGGATCGACACTCGATCACGAACAGACCGCGGAAGGACGGGGGCACATAACGAGGGTGCGTGCCGCACCCCCTCCCTTATTTTGTGCCGCACCCCCCCCTCTGTCGGTGCGGCATTTTCCACGACCCCCGCCACGACCCCCGCCACGACCCCGGACGAGTCGAAACGACGTGCCAATATCAGGACGACGCCTCGGGACTCAGGAGCTGGCTGGTGGTCCAGGTGGCGTATCGGTCGATGACGCCGCGGGCAGTCTGTGGCGTGGGTGTCCCCTCTGGTAATTCGATGAGGTCGTGATACCGGACGAGCGCCTTATTGGATCCACCAAAGGCGCGCAATGTCTCGATGTCGCCGGCCCGGATCGCCGCGCCGAGCGTCGCGATTTCGCGCCGGATTTCCGGGTCCGCTTTGGTCTGCCCCATGGGAGTCGGCGGGGCCGGATCGGCCGCGTCCTTGGTCCAATGCGCGAGGACCGGCACGGCCCGATCGGCGGCGGTGGCGGTGAGCCCGACGGCGACGACATGCACGGCGAACGTCCGCCGACGCAACGCGACCCACAGGGGCATGTGCGCCTGGCCCCACGTGCGCAGCTCACTGTCGGATGTCTGACCGGCGTCCACGTAGACAAAGGTGGCCGTCGGCGGATCGACGGCCACGGGCATCTTGAGGTCAAAATACCGGGTGACCTGGTACTCCCAAGCGCCTGATCACGGATCTGCTCGTACTGATCGGTGAGCGCGGTGAGATGTTCTTGCCACTTCCCGAGCTGCGTCACGGAGTGCGCGTCGTTCACGGACGATTTTAATGCGAACGAGGCACCCCCGGAGAAATCGAGCAGACGATTGCCCTCCCGATCGTGGATGACGCGATACGGGAAGACCCTGACCCTGTCTATGGCGAAGACTCGCGCCAAGTCGGGACGGCGAGAGCATAGCTTCGGTCGCGGTCAAGGCCTGGAACACGCGCGCCAGCCTCGAGGACAGCGACGAGGTGAGGGCCGTGAGGTGGGTCTCGATCAGGCGCACGTACTCCACGGCCGCGCGGTCGCGCTCCACGAGCCGCGCGAGCTTCGCTACATGCGGCATCACCAGCGTAGTGATCTGGTGCCGCAGCTGCTCGTTGCGCGCCTCGTTGGACTGCTCGACATTGCCGAGCAGCACGCGCAGCGCCGTGTTGGCGTCCTGCAGTTCGCGGGTGCGTTCGACCACCTGCCGTGCGGTCTGGTCGAGCGATTGCTGCAGGGCGCTTTCGAGCCGTCGGCGTTCGGCGATCTCGACCAGCGACCGCAGGTTCGCCTCGACCACGCCGGCAAACGCCTGCAGCCCCTCGCGGAACAGCAGCGCGTGGGCGTTGCGCTCGCGGTCGAGCACGCAGATCGTGCCGAACACCTCGCCGCTGGGCCATTTCAGGGGATAGCCGATGTAGAAGCGCATCCCGTCGGCCAGATCCTCGTTGGCCGCCCAGACCGGGTCGCGGGTCGCGTCCTCGACCACCAGCTCGCCGTCGTTGTCGAACACGCCCTGGCAATAGAGCACGGCGTGCAGATCGTACTCGCGCCCGACAGCGTAGGGGTTGCCCTCGGTGCGGCTACTCACTAGGACCGTGTGCGTCGGACGCGCGGTGCGCATGATCAGGCTCGCCGGCACCCGGGCGAGCCGTGCCGTCAGGTCGACCACGCGCTGCCACTCGGCCAGCGTCTCGGGCGGGATCTCTGGCAGCACGGTCGTCACGGCCGCAATTCCGATGACCACCGCCGCCGGGCCGGGCCCGATCGGGGACGGGGACTCCTCGTTACCGGCATACGAACTCGTGCCTCGGCCTGGACAACGGGGGATGCCATGCCTTCGCACGATCGAGGGGCATCTGGGAAGAATACCTGAATCAATATGGGGCACTGCCCCATATTGTTCGGGATCAGGTCCCTTGTACCAGGGATTGTCGATTTGCCTACCTCAGATGGCCGACGGGGGTATTGTCAACTTGTTGAGCGGCCCCGCAGCGCGTCGCGCTGCAGGACCAGCGATTGGAGCCGTCCGCCCTTGTGGCGCTGCGCATCGACGCCGAGAGAGACTGGACGTCACGCCAGCTGCCGGCACCTCGGCTCCAGTGTGGCGTCATCCGTGTCGTGTGACTGAGAGATCGTCGGCACGCCCTGGGAGAGCCCGGCGTCGCCGGACGAGCCCCATCCCGACCGCGCTCAGCAGCAGTCCAGCCACCACCAGCCCGGCTGCCGGCAACGCTGGAACCGGCACGGCCCCGCATGTGTCGCCCGCGAAGACGCGCACCGTGGCCAGCCACGCCTGGAATGACGTATTCGCCGGCGCGCACAGCCCGGCATTGAGTTGAATATTGAGAACGTCGAGCTGCCGCAGGTTCGTCAGCGACGACGGCAGCGACCCGGACAGGTGATTCCCTTCGATTTGCAGAGTACGCAGATTGGACAGCTGTCCCAACTCCTCCGGAACCGGACCCGACAGGTTGTTGTAGGGGAGGGACAGGTTTGTGAGGTGCGACAGATCACCCAAGGCGCCGGGAAGTTCACCCGTCAGGCCGTTCGGCAGGAAGACCAGCTCCGTCACGTGGCCGGCGGCATCGGTCGAGACACCATACCAGCGCTCAAGCGGTTCGTCGCTGACCCAATGCCCGTTCTCCCTCCAATTCGGCCCATCCGTCGCGTGATACAGCGCCGTGAGCGCGGCCCGATCGGGCGCGGCGCCCTGCGGGGGTGCCTCGCGCACGAGGCCAGGAAATCTGACGTTGGGCCCGACCCTGTAGGCCAGCTGTGCCAGCGCAGATTCTTGCTCGTCCCACAGCGCCTCGCCGCCATAGCCGCCAACGGTCATCAGGCCGCCCACGCCCGGACCCGGCGGTACGTGCCAGAACCCGAGCGCATGGCCGACCTCATGCGCGAGCGTGGCTTCATAGTACAGTTCCGGATCCTCTTCGTAGTAGTCAGGAGGCTCCGGATTCCAGACGATCTCGGACGACAGCCACCGTCCAGTGCCATACGGATGGTCCTCCCGAGTCGAGGAGGCGAATGCGACAATGCTATCCGGCACTTCGCCGGCCTTGCCTTCCCGCACCTGGATCCAGCCGTCCGATGGCGGCTCCGTGCAGGCCGCTATCCGTATTTCCCCGTTCCAGGTGAGACCCGTCCAGTACGCAATCTGCTCCCGCCACCACGACACGGTCGCATACGGGGCCAGACGCTCGCCCGTCTTGCTCTCGTCGGGCGACTGCATACAGATTCGAATCGTCGGGACGCTCTCTCGGGGGAGGACAATCGTTTGGTTGACGCCCGGGTAGCCCTCCCAGGCGTCGAACACGAGCGCCTCCCATCGCTCCCGGTCCAACCCGGCCGGCTCTGCGATGGTCGGCGCGTCGCCGTCGTGCTGCGCCTCGGCCCCCACGGGGACAAGCAGTCCCGCAACGACCATGCTGATGAGGATGCGTGTCATCAGGTTGCACCTTGTCCCTACCATGGATGAGTCATGCCCTCCGGCGCGCTGTCCGAGTCGCCGAAACTGATGCTGCCGATGGCACCCAGCCGGTATGCGTCACGTCCCGGATGGCGCCGGGCGTCGCGTGCGCCCGACACCTCCAGTCAGTAGCGATGCGCAATGTCTGTGCGATCCCGCATGCGCATCCGCACGACTCCGAGCAACGTGAGCAGCAGGCCGAGCAACATCGCGCCGCCGAGCGGGAGCGCCGGCACCGGCGTCACGTCGTTGTCCTCGATGGTGAGGATGAGTTGCTCGGCGGTCAGCGCCGGGTTCGTGCTCTCGGCGTCAATGACGATGGTCTCGCCGGCGTCGGCCTCGGCGTCGTCGGTGACCGTGATCGTCACCGTGCCCGCCGTCTCGCCCTCGGCGAGGGTGATCGTGGTCGATGACAGCGTGTAGTCGGTGTCGAGCGTCGCCGTGCCGCCCGTCGTCAGCGTCACCGTCATGCCGTTCGCCGGGGCCGGGTTGTCGAGCGTCGCGGTCACCGTCACTGGGTTCCCGCCTTCGGCCGGGGCCGAGGCCGCGCTCAGCGTCAGCATGGTCGGCGTGGGCGCGACCGCATCAACGCAGTTAAGCTGCGCTCCGCCGCCCGCAAGGAGCGCCTCGAGCGCGTCCCGCTCTGCGGGATCGATGCTCAACCCGTATTCCAGCTTGACCTGGATCACCCGCTCCGCAAACCACGCGCCGTGTCGGGCTGGCATCCATTCGGCGGCGTCCCGGTCACTTTTCTGCGACCGGTTCACCGTCGGATCCGCGATCGTGAGGTTGTCGAGGTCACTGGCAATGTCCCGGCGCCGATCGTCGGCGATGCCACTGTCGTGCGTCTCCGCCAGCGCCACGATGTGCTCGATGTCCGTCGCCGCTGTGCCGGCCGCCGTGATGTCAAACGCGAGGCACGAGTAGGGGGTGTAGACCTCCCCGTTCGCCTTCATTGTGGCGGTAACGCCGCGATGATCTCGTCCTCCAAGCTGCTGTAGCCCGTCCCGAAAGCGTCGCGGTCGTAGCCGTCCCGCGGTTGCTCGTCGCAGACCTGCAACCCGCGCCACGTCTCCGCGTCCGCCGAGCAGACCTGCGTCTCCACGGGCGGCTGCACCGGCGGATCCACCGTTACATTGGGGATATAACCATTGGGGTTCGAGGAATTCTCGCAGGCAACGCCGTCGTTATTGCCGTCGCTCGATGTGCGCCGCTCTAGCCATTCGTAGATGATGCCGGTACCGTCACGGTTGTCTTGGTACGCAGGCAACCGCAGGCCCTCATCACGGCCTTCTGGAGCAGGTCCAGCTTCAGGGCACGTCAGGTCGCCGTTCCCGCTCGCATCCCAGTATGCGAAGTCGTCGCGCGATTGCGCTGAGGCTGGCGGTGCGGGTAGCAGTATCAGCACGCCGAGCAGAGCGGCTGAGATTCCATGGCTCCAGTGAACTTGCAACTTGGTTACCTTCCGTGGCGGCGTGGTCCCGTGTACGGGTTTTCGCTTGGCTGATCTCTTCGTCGATCGTTGCCTCATCTTTGACATCCGGGCTCCGGGCGGCGGCCACGATACCGCTTCGTCGACCATCGAGCTAACCCGCACTGATGCCGACGAACCCTTCACGCTGCTATTCGTCCTCGAATCACCCAAGTCCATCTGCGCAGCGTTGCAGGACTGCGCCGCTCCGCCCCTGCCCGACGATCCGGACAGCCCATAAGCGTGCTTGTGCTTATGGGACCCTCACCGCGAGCCAGAATCGGCCACGTGGCCGATTTCCCCATCTCCGAGCGCACCCGCGAGGGCTCAAGCCGAGCTCTTAGCGTGTATTTCTGCACGAATCGTGTCGGTACCCTAACTCATGAAGGCGGCGAGTTTTCTATGAGCCAAGACGAACCGCCGACACGCGGTTCAACCGGCGTCGTCCCACCACAATCAGCAGCACCGCCAGTAGTCCCAATCCGACCAAGGGAATCGACGGCACTGGTAGGGCGAATCCGGGGTACTCGATGCCTGGGCCGACCTGATGCGCCCACTGTGCGAGCCTGCTCTCATTGTCGGGCCGAGTGGACAGGGTGCCAGATGCCATCACGAAACCCGAACTCGGCGGAACGTGCGACAGCCCGAGCACGTGCCCGAGCTCGTGCGCGAGCTCGTCCTCAAAGAAGGCCTCATTATCGTCCCTCGCTGGCGGCTCGGGGTTGAATACGATTTCTGACCTGGTCCACGTTTCCAAGGTGCCGTGGGAATTACTGGACCACCAACTCCTTGCATACGCATAGATGTTATCGCCGACTTCACCAGGATCGCCCCCCCGGACGTACACCCATCCACTCGGCGGATCTCCAGTGCAGGTGCCCACCTCAATGGTTCCGGCCCATCGGTGGTTCGTGAAGCGCTGCACCTCCCTACGCCACCAGTCCGGATCGGTATGCCGATCGAGACGTTGCCCGGTATAGGACTCGTCGGCCGCTTGGATGCAGAGCCGAAATGATGTGGCATCCCCAGTGTCCATCACGAGCGTGTGGCGCTCTTCTAACGGGATCGATGACCGCTCGTAATCCTCATTATCTGGGCTCGGCGTTGGGTGATCGTAGGCGTCGAAGATGAGCGCGTCCCATAGCTCGCGGTCCTGCGCCGTCATGCCGGACGGTTCAGAGATAGTCGGTGGGCCGTGTTGGCGGAAACCAGGCGTTGCCGTCGACGGCCCGCCGAGGTACTCGATGTAGTGCCCCCCGCAGGCGAGTTGCGCCGTGGCGAGAGACGGCCACACGAACAGCAGCAGCGCGGCGAGCGTGGCCGTCACCGTTAGGTGCGGCGACGACATCCGATCAAGGTTAGACATATGCACCTGCTGAGTAGGGTTGCCGAGAACGACAGTTAGCCAGACAACGTCGCTCTCACGTTGAGGTTGGAGCATGTGTTTGACGTGATTGTGAGAGAAAGACGAAGCTCTCGCCCGGAAAACCCGCCGCGCCCGCTCCAAGCGTAGACACCACAGCTCGGGTCAGTGAAACTCCCGGTCTCATTAAACGACCCATTTTGGTCAATCGTGACCGTGCCCACTGGGACGCTGTCAGAAGTGGACCCCGAAACCTGGACAGCGGTTTAAGTGAAATCTTCACCGTGTTTCAGGCCGCCGTACCGAAGCTGGTTGCGTCGAAGTACGCCACATTCGGCGTCCGCCGACCAAGTGCACTATGACGCCGTCGCCCGCTGTAGAACTGAAAGTAGCAGGTCAGCCCTGCACGAAGCGAGGCGGGTGTCTCGTATGCATGGAGATACACATCCTCGTATTTGACGCTGCGCCAGAGACGCTCGACGAACACGTTGTCGACCCAGCGTCCCTTGCCGTCCATGCTGATGGCCACCGCATGGGCTGTGAGCACCGCCGTAAACGCCTGGGACGTGAACTGAGCGCCTTGGTCCGTATTGAAGATCGCCGGCGGTCCGGAGTGGGTGAGCGCGTCCTCGAGGGCCTCGACACAGAAGTCGCTGTCGAAGGTGTTTGACACACGCCTACAGCCGGACATCGTACAAATCCTCGCCGCCTGTCGCGGCATTGGGCTTCTGCGCCAGTGGGGCGCCGAGCCCGAAGCCCGCATCGCGATCGACAAGTTCCGCGGTGAACAACCGAACATCGATCTCCTCCTCGTCGTCGAGGACGACCACGGTCCCGTAGTGATCGCCATCGAAGCCAAGGCGGACGAAACCTTCGGCGACAAGATCGCCGAGCAGTACCAGCGTGCGCGAGCCGCACGCGCGTCGAATCCCCGCTCGAAGCAAGTCGCCCGGATCGAAGCCCTGCTCGACCGATTTGCCCTCGATATCGAGCAACGCCACGTACCGCAGCTGCGTTATCAACTTCTCACAGTGACCGCTGTAGTGCTTGCGGAGGCCGACCGTCGCTCTTCAGAGCGGGCCGTGCTTATCACGCACGAATTCGCGACTCCATTGACGCTCCAAGAGGAACGCGACCGCAATGCCGCAGACCTCGACCGCTTCCTCGCGACGGCTCTCGACCGTGAAGGCCACCTCGCCCCGGAGACGTCGCTGGACCTATTCGCGTGAAAGGAGCTCCGACCCTCTATGTCGGCAAAGCGCGAATCGTGGTCTAGGTTCGCCGACACGCCGGTGACGCGGGCGTAGCCGATCCGCATGTGTCGCAAACGGCCGTTTGCGACACACGGGCAAGAACGCCTTCTATTACGCGCCGCCGTGTGTCGTATCCCGTGTCTGATTCTATGTCTCGCATACGTCAAGTGAACGAGCATGGCCAGGAGACCCGTGCTGACAAGCCGGCAGCGGTCGGCCCCTGCTTCGGTCTCACGAGGGTTCTCCCGCTACATGCTTACGCCACAAGTAGCTAGCGAAGGAAGCGCAGGCTCCTAGCATGAACACGGCCTCATCCAGGCCTACCTTCGTGTCCGTCTGGTCAAGCAGGGCATGACGAATGCCCTGCTCATTGTTCGTGTATCCGTAGAGCGTGTCGAATGCCTTCTTGAGCGCCGGATGCAGCGCTCCGCGGCGCTCGATCGACTTCAGGGCCGGCCCCAGCGTCTGCGCTGCTTCTGGATCGACGAGTTTCCGGGCCACGGACTCAACCGCGTGAATGCTCTCCCTGACGCTCCCTGCCCAGTCGCCTTCGTTGATGCACTCCGACGCTTTGCGAAAATGCGCCGCACTGCCGTCAAGAGAAGTGGACCCCGAAACCTGGACAGCGGCTTAAGTGAAATCTCCATCGTGTTTCAGGCCGCCGTGCCGAAGCTGGTTGCGTCGAAGTAGACCACATCCGGCGTCCGCCGACCAAGTGAACTATGACGCCGTCGCCCGTTGTAGAACTGAAAGTAGCAGGTCAGCCCTGCCCGGAGCGAGGCGGGTGTTTCGTATGCATGGAGATACACATCCTCGTATTTGACGCTGCGCCAGAGACGCTCGACGAACACGTTGTCGACCCAGCGTCCCTTGCCGTCCATGCTGATGGCCACCGCATGGGCTTTGAGCACCGTCGTAAACGCCTGGGACGTGAACTGAGCGCCTTGGTCCGTATTGAAGATCGCCGGCGGTCCGTAGTGGATGAGCGCGTCCTCGAGGGCCTCGACACAGAAGTCGCTGTCGACGGTGTTTGACACACGCCAGGCCAGGACCCGGCGCGAGTACCAATCCAGGATGGCCACCAGATACATGCACCCCTGCGCCATTGGGATGTAGCAGATATCGCTCGCCCACACCTGATTCGGCCGCTCGATGGACAGGCCCTTCAGTAGGTAGGGATACACCTTGTGTCCGGCCCCGGGCTGGCTCGTGCGCGGCTTCGGATACAGGGCACTCAGGCCCATCTGGCGCATCAGCCGCTGGACCCGCTTGCGATTCACCGGGTGCCCCTGGGTCTCGAGTTCGTCTCGAAGGCGGCGACTGCCGTAGAACGGACGCTCTAAGTGGATCTCGTCCAGGAGGCGCATCAGGGCCAGATCCTCTGATGGGATCCCGGTGGGGTGGTAATACACCGTCGACCGCGCCACATCGAGCAGATCGCAGCGTCGGGTGACTGTCAACGGGTGGGCAGCTTGAATCATCGCTCGGCGCTCGCTCACCGGTCTCGACCGAGCGCTTTGGATAAAAAATCCTTCTCCATCGTCAGCTGACCGATCTTGGCGTGGAGCTGCTGGGTCTCCTGCGCGGCATGCTCAGCCTCGACCGCACCGGCGCCGAACACATGCTCGGCATCCGCCACCAGCTTCTTCTTCCAGTCCTGGATCTGATTCGGGTGCACCTCGAACTGCTCGGCGAGATCGGCCAAGGTACGCTCTCCTCGAACTGCGGCCAACGCGACCTTGGCTTTAAATACTGGTGAATGATTTCGTCGTTTCCTCTTCGTCATCTTCTGCCCCCTCTCATCTTGACGGGAATGTGACGCAGAAGATTCCACTTAACGATGTCGATCAGCTGTCCAGCCGATAGGGTCCACCTCTGGCTCCCTGCGATGCGGTCGAGGAGGAATCCGTCTTGGAGAAGGGCTTTGGTGAGTCGGCGAGCGGTGATGCCCCGCTTCAAACAGTGACCACCACTGCGGAAGATTCAATCTGCTGAATCGCAGGAACGTGCTCCCCTTTCTCAATCCGCATCTGGACGAGTGTTTGGAGGAGTTCGTTAATTCGCTGAACAGCCTCCTTGCGGGTATCGCCCCACGTTACCGCTTCCTCAAAATCGGGACAGTACGCGTGGTACGCTTCGCGCCCATCCTCGTGTTCGTCTGGCTCGACGACAACCTTGAAGACGTAGCTTGTCAATGAGCACCTCCTTGCTCAAACGGTAACACTTGAGCCGTTCAGAGGGGAACCGGGTCGAACGGTTCGTGGGTGCGAGCGGACCGGGTGCTTGGACCGGAAGCCCCCAGCGGCCGGGAAGATAACTGCCGACCCGCCTTCCGGCGTGGGTTAATCCCTACCGATAAGTCCCGTTATGGGAAAGGCATTGGCCTACAGGTACATGGCCGACGGCGCGCTGGTGATCGTCATCGGCGCTCTGGCTCACAGGACGCGACCAGCCATTCGCGGCCCGGGTTGTGTGTCCTAGTTTCCTAGGAATATAGGTCCCTATGTATCTAGACCTTCCCGTACTTAGCCTCTAGAAGCTCCAGGCCTTCGGCGAGAAGGCCTGGAATTTTTTTTCTGGTCTTAATCGAAAGCATTTCAAAACCATCGGCCGTGCTTTGGGTGACGCGTCTGTTGAATTGAACCTTGTCTCCTTCTGCCAGCCGATCGAATGTAACGCTTGTACGTTGTGACCGGTTAGTGGCTCTATTGCTGGCCTCTGGACTCGACGCTTTCGGCTCCGGTTTCCCTTGGGGTTTGGTTTTACGTGGAGGCGGGGCGATATTTAAACCTTGATTTACCATGGTTTCTTGTGGTTTTGGTTGAGTTTGTCCACGATGGCTTGAGCCAGCGGCAGAACCTTGGATCTAATCGAAGGGTACGAAACTTCACTGGCCGCCCGGCCCGTATTGTGAGCCTGCCGGATAGATGGTCTTTCAGGAAAAACAGGATCAAGCACATTGACGCGGGCTTTTTTTATGTATAACCGCGCGGCAGCCTCTTCCGAGGCTGAGCCGCCGGCCCTGCAAAATATAAAAACAATCTGCTCTGAATTAATGCCTTGTTCTTCCAATTCATAGGCAGTTTCAATTTGCGGGTCCATATCATCGAGGCTGTATCCAGTGGGCATGATGACCAGGTCAGACGCTTGTGCCATGGACATGCCGCGCCGTTCAGCAAACGCAGGACCATCCAAAACCATCAGATCGTAGTTTTCTGCATCATTAAAGCGCTTTTCATGACCGTGTGGCGGCCGAGTACCCGCAGTGCCGAAAATAGTTGCGGCATTCGTCAGGGCTGAAGTGCGCCAAGCACTCGCCGAGGAACGGCCAGAGCGTCTCTGTGCTGCGACAGCGAGCGGTGCGAACGAGGGCCTTGAGCTTCGCGAAGCAGAGCTCGATGGGATTGAGGTCCGGGCTATAGGGTGGCAAGTACCAGAGGGTGGCCCCGGCGGCCTGGAGGGCCTGCTGGATGCCGGCGACTTTGTGGGCCCCGAGGTTGTCGGCAATGACGATGTCGCCTGGCTGCAGGGTCGGCACCAGGATCTGTTCGATGTAGGCGCGGAAGCTCTCGCCATCGATCGCGCCGTCGAAGACCCCCGGTGCGGTCAGCCCCGTGACCCGCAACGCGGCGAGAAACGTGCTGGTCTGCCAGCGCCCGCCGGGGGCGTGGTCGTGGACGCGCGCGCCACGCGGTGCCCGGCCGTACCGCCGAAGCAGATTGTTAGTGATGCCGGTTTCGTCCAGAAACACGAGGTGGGCGACGTCCCAGGTCGGCGCCGCCGCGTGCCACGCGACCCGCGCGGCCGCGACGTCAGGCCGATCGTGTTCGGACGGGCGGACCGTTTTTTTTAACGGTCAGGCCAAGGGCCCGTACGGCGCGCCAGACCGTCGGCACACTCGCGGGCGTGGCGAGGGCGTCCTTCAGCTCAGCCAGCGTACGATCCGGGTGCGCCGCAATCAGCGCGGCCAAGGTGTGCAGGTGCGGCTCGAGCATGCAGCGCCGTCCATGTCGCTGGACGCGAGGCGCCACCTCGCCCGTTTCGCGCCGCCGCTGTTTCAGTAGCCGCACCCACGACCCGCTCACGCGGTACTTCGCCGCCACATCGGCCGCCTTCATCCCGGCATCGCTGTCGAGTAGCACCCGCTCTCGCAGATCCATCGAATAGGCACGCATCGGTCCTCCTGCATCGGTGCGCACAGAAGTACCACACCCGCCCCAGGTAGTACAAGGCCTATTTGAAAAGCGCTCTAATGGCCCGGTCGACGGCGGCATATTTTTCAACGGGTATTTCTGGAGCGATGCCGTTTTGATCGCGACGAGCTTTCCACCTTGCTGTTGATCCCTGGCCTGTGTCCAGATCACCGATTTTAACAGCCCATCCAGCTTTCGCGTATTCAACAGCTATCAATCTAGAGAGGGCAGATTTACCCACACCGCCTTTCTGGGAAATTAGAGAAATTATCATTTCCTAGAATCCTAGCACTTGACACCCGCAAAGCGTCCGGCTGCGCTTACTGGTGCTGCGGCGATGCCGCCATGGTCTGGAGACGCGATTACGGCTTCCGCGCGGCGGTCATGCCGACGACCTTTCTCCTTAGGCTGAGGGGATGCGACAGGACGTGTGCCGGCCGTCGGCCGCAACGGTGTCCACGTTGAGCACGGGCTCGCCATTCACGAGGGTTTCCCGTATCATGCGGCGATTTCCCCTGAGCGTGGTTTACTGAAACATTCGGAAGTCTCTATCTTGATTTTTGAACAATGAGCGGCCCCTCTCGACCGGTCAGCGGGTTCGTTCCCATCGGCGACGTGGTCGCCGGTGTCGAACTACCAGCCGGTCGCGCCCTGACGCCAGCCGCGCCCCAGGCGCGGCACCACTTCACCACGCTGCGCCAGGTTAATCAGCTCATCGAGGCGAGCGAGGCCGACGCCGACCTCGGCTTCATGGCGCGGCTGCTCGCGCTGTGTTCATTGCCGCGCACCAACCCCGGCGACCAGAAAGAGTACATCCGGCGCAACGGGCCGTACGCCCTGGGGATGGTCGCGGGGCTAGGAAACAAATTACCCTTCGGCACCCTGCCGCGGCTGCTCCTGGCGTGGGTCTGCACCGAGGCGGTGCGGACGCAGCGCCGCGAGCTGGTCCTCGGCCGGTCCCTGTATGAGTTCATGCGAAAACTTGGCATGGACGATCGCAGCGGGAGCGTCCGAGGGGATCGGACACGGCTCAAGAATCAAATGCGCCGGCTGTTCGGGTGCACGGTCACATTGGTCTATGAGGACGCACAGCGCGAACTGCGAGTGAGTTCACTCGTGGCGGATCGCGCGGAATATTGGTGGAGCCCGCGCCAGCCCGACGAGCCCTCGTTGTGGGACAGCACGATCCGGCTCGGGGAAGAATTTTTCAACGAGATCATCGCGCATCCGATCCCGCTCGATCTGAACACCCTCAAGGCGCTCAAGCGGTCGCCGCTCGGCCTCGATCTGTACTTCTGGCTCGTCTATCGTACCTTCTCACTCAGGCGCCCGCTGCGCCTCTCCTGGCGGCAGCTCTACCACCAGTTCGGATCAGACCCGGCCAAAGCGGGCGACAAGGCCACCCTCAGCAACTTCCGCACGGACTGTTTGCGCGAGCTGAAAAAAATCAACCGCGCCTGGCCGGACCTGCACTACCAGACGGTCAAGGGGGCGCTGCTGCTCTCGCCATCACCGCCGCGCATCCCACCGGCACCACTCCGACTCATCAACGACTAAGTCAGCGCGCCGCGAGGTTGCCCAGTGACAGGTGATCACTGGCCCCGGCACCTATTTGCCCCCAATCGCCCGGCTTTCGCGGCTCCTGGGGCCGCTCAGCGCCGGCCCCGGAACTCTTGGGCGCGACTACTAGGCCGTGGTTTTCCACAAACGCCTGTGATTTTAGAAGTTTTCCATCGGTGAAACACCATTCCTCTAAACACTCGAACTATCGGTGAAACACCATGCTACGACCCCTCGAATTATCGGTGAAACACCATGCCTGTACATATAGTACAGATCAAGTAGTACAACCCGGCAAGTACGTACAGGCCGTTGGCCTGTTCATCTTCGGGTTTAGAAGAACTGAAAAACCGGCCGACCCAACTTGAGAATAAAGAAATCATGGGGAGCCGGACAGAGGTGACAGAGGTGGCCCCCGGTGCCGGCGCGGGGTCTGTGCCTGTGCGCACCGTCCCATAACCCGCTTTATATTACGCATAACCATGATAGTGAAAGACCTCCAGCTGCCCAGCGTAGGTGCGTCGTCCTGGAGATCCGGAAGGGGCAGGCGAGGTGGGTGAGCGGTTCAGATGGCCGGCGACAGATTCAGTTCATCAACAAGCCGTTCGGGGTGGCTGCATGAGACGGCGCCTGCTCGACCCGACCCATCGCTCTCCTGCCTCTTTTTAAGTCGTGTCGGCCGAGTCGGCCATCGGCCGCCCCACGGCGACCGCGCGGAAGCTAGTTGAGGCGTCCGTCAGCGACAACACCCGCCGCGCTTACGCCGGCGCCCTCAGCCAGCTCGATGCCTGGCTCAACGACCGACCGCTCGATGATGCGGCCCTGGCCGCTCCCGCTGCCGGTCGACATACACATCCTCAACGACCTGGCCGATAAGCAAAGCAACGACAGTCTGCGCGAGTCCGATGCTCCGACGGTTCATCTTTCTTCTTCTTGTCGCGGGTGTTTCTGGAACAGCGGGGCTGTCGATCGGACTCCTCTACGCGCCGGCACCTTGGGAGGACACCCGCGAAATACTCTCGGCCATCTTTGACGAGTACGAAACGACGTTCAACGAGCTGCACGAGCTGTTTGAGCTATTCGACCGAAGCCGTCAAGCGCTGGGCGATGCCGTCGATGCGGTTACCGAGACGGTGAACGCCGCAGGTACACCCGACCCCGACGAGTAGCGGCGTTGTTGCATGAATAAATTTTGGCCCGCAACTACCCCCCACCCGCGGGCCCTCACCGACCGATGGCGTACGAGTCTGGCCTTCCCAGGTCGGTCATCTGATTCAAGACGTTGCACGCGACGAGTGCTTCGGCTACCTGCCCCGCTGGACTGCGAGCCCGAAGCGCACCCCCAAAGATCGACTTGTACCGGAAGAAGGCATTCTCCACGCGGGCCTGCTGATGGTAGGCAGACGCTTTCTTCCACCGACGGCGTCCGATCTCCTTGACCTTCTTGATCGTGCGATCGCGAGCGCTCGACCGCGGCCCCCGGCGCGACACGGTGGCTGTCGTGGCCGGCGGAACCACGACCTGCGCATCACGTGCGCCCGCGGATTCGTAGAAGGCGATCGTGTCGTAAGCCGCGTCCGCCGTGACGCGGGCGATGTCGCCGACCACGGCCTCGATCAGATCGGTGCCAGTCGTGGCGTCATCGACATTCGCGTCGGTCAAGGCGTGGGCGAGGATCACACCCGAACCGTCGACTCCGAGATGTAGCTTCTTCCAGCCTCGCCTTCCCCGGCCTCCATGTTGCACCGCGGCCCATTCACCTTCGCCCACGATCGAGAGTCCGGTGCTGTCGACGATGAGATGCGTGCCCGCGCCCGCCGGAGCGCGACGAAACGTGGGGTCGAGATGCTGACCACGCCGTGAGAGCGTCGTGTGATCGGGTGCCGAGAGGTCAAGGTCCAACATCCAGAAGATCGACGTTAAGAAGCCCTCAGGCTGGCGCAGTGGCAGGTGGAAGATGAGACGGAGCGTCAGTGCGGTTTCGATCGCGAGGTCCGAGTACTGCAGCTGCCCTCCACGCTTGCCGCCGCCCGCCGCCGCCCACGTGGTGATCGCCTCCGGTGCGAGCCACAGGGTGACGTCGCCTCGCTGGACCAGCGCTCGATCGTACGCCGGCCAGTTACCGACGTGGTATTTCGTCTTATACTTCGGATGGACTCTCGACTTCACGTCGAGATCATGCGCCTTCGGCCGTCACGATAGCCAGGGCACCGACGGTCGCTCGCCGAGAGGCTGGACCCGTGCACCAACGCCGCGGATCGGCGTCGGCGTCACGACGGGTTCCGGGGTGGTCACGCTGGCGTTCAGGCCGGGGCCGTCCACGGACGGCTGTCTCGGTCCGGCAGGTTCCCGTTCAGAGAGAGGGGTACAACGAGGGAAGCCAACGCGGGTGCTTGTCAACAAGCCATGTATACTGAAGCAGTTGCACGCGATCGGCGGCGACCATCACCGTAGCGGCCGGCCGTGGCTACGTTGCGTACGAAGGCGGGCGAAAGTGCATTCTCGAGCCGTCGGTCTCGGGGTCTCGGTTCGCGCTGTTGTGTCGGGAGCGTCATGATGAGAAGTCATATTCGCGGCGCACCTTCCGGCGAATGCTCACGCGGGCGGGCGTTCAGATGACAGCCGAAACGGGTATTCTCTTTGTCCCATGGTGGCTGCGCATGGTTGATCTTGGCCTGTGATACGTGGGCGCGTCCGCTGAGCCGGTTCACGGGCCTCGCCGTCGCGCCGTTTCAACACCTCTCCCTCCCCGCTAGAGATCGCCAGTGGCCACGACGCGTCGGTGTTCCCCCGGCGCGCGCGGCTGGCGAATCCGCCGCACGCCGACAACGGACTGATCGACCACGCGCAACCTCCGACCTTGACGCCCATGTGGGCACGGTGATGGCCAGTCCGGGTCACCATCGCCGCGGAAGTTGGCGATCGCGGTGACGCCCCCTGAGGCGGCGGTGAGACACGACACAGCCGACCTGGCGGGTGAGAGTGAGAGCGCTGGTGCGGATGAGGCGCGTGCGTACTGCGATTTCTGGGCGGATGTCGGCTCGACGTTTCCGGATCTGCACGGGGCGCGGTCGACGGCGCAGTATCTCGAGGATGAGCAATGGTTGTTCCAAACCCATCTGGCGCCGCTGGAGGGGCTGTGTATTCTGAAGACCGATCTCTGGGATGAGGCGAAGAATACGCGCATCCTGCGCTGGGCCGCCGCAGCCGGGAGCCGCACCTTTGGCGTCGACATCTCACCCGAGATCGTCCGGGGCGCCCGCCGGAACTTCGAGGAACGGAGCCTGACGTTGCACGGCGTACGGTCCGATGTGCGGACGCTCCCGTTCCAATCCGGGAGCTTCGACGCGGTCTACTCCATGGGGACGGTTGAGCACTTCGCGGACACGGACGGGGCCGTGCGGGAGATTTTCCGCGTGGTGCGGCCGGGCGGCCGCGTGGTCATCGGGGTGCCGAATCGCTGGGACCCCTTCCTGCGCCCGCTCCTCGTGGTGCTGCTGTACCGGCTCGGGCTGTATAGGTACGGCTACGAGAAGTCGTATTCGCGGCGCACCTTCCGGCGGATGCTCACGCGGGCGGGCTTTGAGGTGACGGCCGAAACCGGTATTCTCTTCATGCCGGGGTGGTTGCGGATGCTCGATCTGGCTTGCTATACGTGGGCGCGCCCGCTGAGCCGGCTCACGGGCCTCGCCGTCGCGCCGTTCCATCACCTGTCGCGGTGGCTGCCCTGGCTGCGCCGGCACGGGTATCTGCTGACGACAGTCGCGGTTCGGCCAGAGGCGTCGGACGCACCCTCACCACGGAGGTCGCCATGACCACGGACTCACAGACGCGCCCGCCTGATCCGGCGTCAGGGGTGTTCCGCTTCGCGCTGACGGGCGGAGCGTGGTTTATCGGCCTGTTCGGGCTGATGCGGCTCGGCTGGGTGGAACGCCAGATCCTCGTACCCTTTGCCCAGCTCCAGGAACGCGTGGCCGATCAGCTCACCGGGGTGCAGACCGACGCGGTCTACGTCGATGCGAGCTGTAGCGGGGGCGACGCCATGGCGCTCTGCCTGGGGGCGGTCCTGGCGTTTCCGGCCACGTGGTCGGCGCGGCTGCGCGGCGCCGGCGTCGGGCTGCTGGTGATCGCGGCCTTCAACACCGTGCGCATCGGCAACTTGTCGCTGGTGGCGGCCTACCCCACGCTTCTCGACCTCCTTCATGTCTATATCTGGCCGGCCATCCTCATTGTGGTGGCGGTCGTCTATGTATACGCCTGGATGCGTCGGCAGATGGATCCAGCGGCCCGCGGCGCCAGCCCGGATCTCGGCGGTGCCTGGCACGGCCCTGCCCGGCGGTTTCTACTGCTCACCGTCATGGGCGTCGCGGTCTACTTCGCGGCGGCCGGGTGGATGAACGAAAGTGCCCTGCTGCGCACGCTGGGCGTCTGGGTAGCGATGACCGGCGCCGGCATCCTGGCGACACTCGGGGTGTCGGCCACGGCCTCAGGGAACATCGTCACGACGACGCACGGGGCGTTTATTGTGACCCAGGAGTGTATTGCCACCCCCCTGATTCCCGTCTACCTGGCCGGCGCGCTGGCGGTACCTCTCGCGCGGTGGCGGCGCGTGGCCGCGCTGGGCGCGGCACCGGCGATCTTTTTCCTCGTGGGCGTGGCCCGGCTCCTGGTGCTCGCGCTCCCGACGACCCTGGTCGCCTCGCACACCATCGCCATCCATGCCTTCTCACAGGTGCTGGTCGCGGGCCTCCTCGTAGCCGGGCTGGCGGTGCTGTCCGCCCGATCGGTCGGCCGCCCGCACCCCGCGCGGCGGGCCGTGGGGGCGATCGGTGTCGGCATCGTTGCGGCGGTGGCGGTGGGTCCCCTCTGGAACGACCTCCTGCACCGGGCGGTGGACGGGGGGCAGGTGCTCCTCCAGCACGGCGGCCACCGGCCTGTTGACGATCCGCAAGGGGCGCTCGCGATCCTTGCGGCGCTCCAACTCGGCCTGTGCGCTGCGTTCTGGGTGGCCGTTGGGGCGCGCGGGCCCTGGCGGCGCCTGGTTCTCGGGATCGTGGGGCTGGCGGGGCTGCAGCTCACGGTCGTGCTGGGGCTCGGCGAGTTGTCGCACCATCTGGGGTTCGCCCCCCACGTGAGCCTGATCCGTGCCTGGGGCGTCGTCGCGCCGCTGGCGGTCGTCTGGGTGCTGCGGCGGCCGCGCCTCACGGTCTCACTACCCGCACCCGTGCCCGCGCGGCCGCTGCCGCAGCCCGGCTAGGGAACCATGCCCGCGGCGCGGCGGGGACGCCGCGTGCCAGGAGAACCAGACACGGACGACCTCGGTGGTGCGGCGCGCGTCGAGCGCTGGTTTCTTCGCGTGATGCTCGGCGTGAGCGTGGTAGCGTGGCTGTCGCTCGTGCTCGCCGAGCTTGGCCAGTTTCGGATGGCCCTGTTGTTGGGGCTCCTGCTCACGCTCGGGGCGTTCGGGCTGAACCTGCTGGTCTACGCCTTCCGCGAGGGTCCGGCTGAACCTATCGCCGGCGGCCGGCTGAAGCCTGCGCTGGCGGCGACGGCGGGGATCCTGCTGTGCGCCGCGCTATTCCTCCCGCCGTACGAGACCGCGGTGGCCGGAGGCGACGCCACCGTCTATCTGAACTTCGGCCGTCAGATTGCCCACCATGGCGCGGTCGAGTTCGAGGATGCCCTGCTGCGCCCGCTGTCGATTGCCAGCCGCGCGGAGCTGTTCCTGAATCGGGTGCCCTTGGACACGACGGGCCAATTTGCACGATTCCCTGGCGGCTTCCTGATCGCCGACATCGCCGACCCCACGGTCACCGCCGGGTTTTCCCCGTTGTTTCCGGTCCTCACCGCCCTGGGACATGCCGTCGGCTCGCCGCGCGCCGCGCTTGTCGTCGCACCACTCTTCGCGACCCTGAGCCTGGTTGGCCTGTGGTGCGTCGCGCGGCGGCTGGGCGGCGTGCATGCCGCCTGGCTCGCGGCCACGCTCACGGCCGTCTCGTTGCCGCAGATCTGGTTCGCGAAGCTCTCGGTGCCAGAGACGGTCGCGCAGTGTTTCGTGATGGCCGGGGTGCTTGCCTGGCTGATGGCATGCGCCCGCGGCGCCACGCGGTGGGCACTCGCCGCGGGGTGGTTCTTGGGCCTCGCCTGTTTTGCGAAGATCGATCTCCTTGTGCTCTTGCCCGTGTTCCTGCTGGCCGTCGTTGCGGCGCGGCTGCTGACGCGCGCGCGGTTCGGCGATCCTCTTCTCCTCCTGGCCCTGCTCGCAGCGTTCGGCCTCGTGGTGGCCCACAACTTCGTGCATTACCTCAGCTTCGCCACCCACTACCGGCCGTATGTCGCATACCTGATCCAGACGTCCTCAGTGCTCACGCTGCTGCGGGACTCCGCCCTGGTGCAGGCGGGCGCGGCCCTGACGGCGGTGTTGCTGGCCGCGGCGGGCGTAGCGGCACTCCGCCAGCCGGCGAGGCGGTGGCCGCGGTGGTGCTGGGGATGGGCCGCAGTGGCCGCGCTCGTTGCCTACGGCGTCAACTACGTGACGACGACGGCGGGCCGACTCGACGAGACGATCGTCTGGCTGAGTTGGTACGTCTCCTGGCCGATGCTCGGCCTCGCGGCGCTGGGCCTCACGGGGCTGGTCCGCGTCCGACGCACCGACGCCGCACCGGGGCTGGCCTTTGTCGGCCTGCTCCTCGGTGTCGTCGGCTTGCAGTATCTGTACGACCCGTTGGAGACGGGCCTGCAGATGGAATCGATGCGGCGGTACGTCCCGGTCGTCCTCCCGCTCACGATGCTCTTCGGCGCCCTGACCGTCGTCACCCTACTGGCGCGCGTGGCCGCCGCCAGGTATCGGTTGGGGTTGACCCTGGCCACCGGGGCGCTCCTCGTGGGACTCGTCGCGCGCCCGAGTCTCGCCGTGGTCGGTCAGCCGCTGTGGGACGAGGCCCTCGCGCAGACCGCGCAGGTGGCGCGGCTGTTTCCGGACCAGGCGGTCGTGTTGGTGAGTCCCGATCTGGCAGGCACGCACATCCAGACATCACTAGCCTACCTCCATGATGTGGACGCCATCCTCGTCCAGGAGCGAAATCCCGACGACCAGGTGCTGCGGCGCGTCATCCGCGGCTGGCTGGCGCGCGGCCGCGCCGTCTTCGTGGTCGTCGGGCAGCAGGAATTCTCGTTCTTCGCACCGGATTTCACGCTCGCGGCGGTCGAACGGGCGCACATCGACCTCTACACCCTGGAACGCACCCGCACACGGGCCCCGCAGGCCGTCGTGTCCACGCCGATCCGGCTGCAGCTATTCCAGGTCACCCGGACGAGCGGCCCCGCCCGGACGGCCATCGATGTCGGGACGCCTGCCGACGACCTCCTGTACGACCTGCAGGGCTTCCATGGGCCCGAGCGCGACGGGGATCCGGCCCGCAGCACGTTCCGGTGGACCGGGCCGCAGGCGTCCCTCACGCTGCCGGGGGGGGAGGCCGTCACGCTCGTCGTCGCGGGCACCCGCCCGCCCGGCATCCCCCCGGCCGAGATCTCGGTGTGGATCGGGGAGCGGCTGGTCGGAGAGCGGGTGCTCGGAGAAACCCCACAGACGATCCGGTTGGACCGGCCGGAGACCGGAGACCCGGGCCCGATCGACCTCACGATTCAGTCGACGGTGTACAACCCGCGGTCCCTCGGCCTGTCGTCAGACCCGCGTGATCTCGGCGTTCGCCTGTATCGCGTGGCGGTCGAACTGCCCCCCGAGCGGCCCGCGCCCTGACAGGCGGCCAATGGCCACACCTTCCGGGCCACGGGTATCACGGCGTATCTGCTCAACGGCGGCACGCTCGAGCGCGCACAGGCGACCGCGGCGCAGGAGAGCCCGCGCACGACCAAGCTCCACGACCGGACGTCCGACGAGGTAACCGTCGAGGATATTGAGAAGATCCCGGAGCGTGGCCTCTATACCGGCTGTCGGAAAATTCAGACCTCGCTGGACACATTGTGTAACCGTAGGTGTCCAGGAATTCTGGAGGTCGGTCATGAACAAAGCTCAGCGGGACATTCGGCGTAAGACACGGGTTTTGGAGCACGCGGCGCGGATCGGCAACGTGCGAAAGACCTGCCGCTACTTCGGCGTCGCGAGGCCAGGGTTCTACGTCTGGCAGAAGACGTATGAGACCCATGGTGATGAGGGCCTGGTCAACCAGAAGCCGTGGCCCGTACAACCCACGACTCCGCACACCCCCCGACATCGTCGAGAAGGTCCTCCATCTCCGCCGCACGTATCACCCCTCGGCCCCATCCGCATCGTCTGGTATCTCGAGCGCTATCACGGCATCACGATTTCGAAAGCCGGGGTCCACCGCATCCTCCGCCGCCACGGCCGGAACTACCCCCAGGCGCGTCGGGCGACGAGCGGTGCACAACGCATCGGTACGCCACACAGGTCCCTGGGCACCACGTGACCCTGACCGCACCGCGAGCTCGAACAGCTCCGCCTCGGTATCGATCAGCAGCTCGACGAGGGGCAGGCGACGCGGGGGCGGAGATTTAACACCACCGGCGGGACGGACTGTGCGAGACTTCTTCATGTTTCAACAGTCAGGGGGACATCCCCACCGAGGCGTCCTCATAACATAAGCGAGACCGTGCACGCAAAGAGCTGCCGCATTTGATTCTTCAGTCGCGCGCGCGCCGTGTCTGCCGCCGCTGTGATCCGCCCGTGGCCAGCGACGAAATGATTTGTGTTTTGAAGGGCAACCCTCTATAAGTTTAGCGCTGAGTTTTTGTGCTTACAGGTGCGTGGCTAAGTGCTCGATAGAAGACGTATGAGAAATCGGTGGAATTGTGCTGGCACGAGGGCTGTCTCTGTGAGACACGTGGCGTGATGATCTCGCATCACTTCATCGGCACAGGCGTGTGGTCGGAGGCGTTGCAACGGAGCCAGCGGGATCCAGCGCAGTTGCTGGCCGAAGTGACCGGCCACGTGCGAGCGTGCCATCTGCAGGTGATGGCGACGCAGGCGGTGCCGTTCGACGAGGGTGGTCTCACCCTGGTGTGGGTGCTGGCCGAGTCCCATCTGGTCCTGCACGTCTGGCCGGAGCTGCAGAGTGCGACGCTGGATCTCCACGTCTGTAACTACAGCACCCCGAACGCCGCCAACGCCAGGGCGCTCCGGGATCGTTTGGCGGCGGTGTGCTTTGCCACCGGGGGCCACTGGTCAGAGTTGGTGGCTGGCGCGAGCACTGATGAGGCCGCCAAGCGCCCCGTCGGCGCCACCACTTGACCGTCTTCTTCTTGTCCACGGGTGCTTGCGCCGGTCGCTGTTGATCGGTCACCTTCAGCTCCGAGGTCGTGACGGAAACGACAGGTCTCGCGCTCCCGTACACTTGAGCAATGAACGAGATCGACGGGGTGGCGTGCGGCACGCCCGGGTGCGACACCCGTGGAAAACCGGGCCTCGACGGCAGCGGTACCGCTGCACCGTCTGCAGGGGCACGCGCAGCACGAACACGGGGACTGCGTACAGCGGGCTTCACTGCACCCGACGGGAGTTCGAGAACGTCGCAAGCTTACGCGTCGAAGGCGTGAGCATTTCAGCGACAGCCCGGGTCACGGGCCATTCCCGCAACACCGTCGCGCGCTGGCTCGAGCGGGCCTCGACGGCCGCAAGGCGCTTCAACGACAAGATCGATTACCACTAGGGGAGGGTGACCATGACCACGATGTACGATCCTGTGCACCCAGGCGAAAGCCTCCGGGACGTGATGGACGCTAAGAAGTGGACCGTGACCGAGGCGGCTGCGAAGCTGGGCTGTACGCGACAAACGTTTTCACGGCTGCTGAACGGCCGCACCGGCATCTCCGCCAGCGATGGCGCTGGCGTTGGAACGCACCGGGTGGAGCAACGCCGCCTTCTGGGTGCGGCGGCAGGCGCAGTACGAACTCGCACAAGAACGTTTGCGCCAGAAGAAATCGGCCGCATGACCCGGCGAACAAGTAAATACGCCGGGCGGTGGCGAGCGCGGGAAGTGGGCGCCGAGGCGAGTCAGTTGGTTCTAATACTATTATGATAGTTAAATAGTAAGATATATAAGTATCTTGCTAGTAGAAAAGTGGCGCGCAAACGCGAACACGACGGCTTTGCTCCCATCGGCGACGTGGCCGACGGGCTATCGCTGCCCGGTGGTCGCGCCCTGACTCACCGTGCCGCCACGCCGCAAGCGCGGCACCACTTCACCAAGCTTGACCAGGTGACGCAGCTCGTCTGCGCGCGCGACGCGGACCCGGAGTTTGGTTTCATGGCGCGGTTGCTCGCGTTGTGTTCCTTGCCGCGCACCAACCCAGGCGACCGCCTGCAGTACGTCCGACGCAACGGGCCGTACACGCTCGTCCTGTTCTCAAGCGGTAAAACGAAGCTCCCCTATGGCACCCTGCCGCGCTTGCTCCTGACGTGGGTCTGCACGGAAGCCGTCCGCACACAATCGCCCGTGCTGGTCCTCGGCAATTCGCTCTCGGAGTTCATGCGGCGGCTCGACATCTACAGCACGAGCGGCGGCACCACGGGCGGGCGGACGCGACTATGGAATCAGATGCGCCGGTTGTTTGGGTGCATGGTGTCACTGACCTACGAGGATGCGCGGGTGGAAGCCACGATGAATACGCCGATTGCTCGCACCACGGAATGCTGGTGGAGCGAGCGCCAGCCGGACGCGCGTTCGTTGTGGGAGAGCAGAATCGAACTCGGTACGGATTTTTTCAACGAGATCATCCGTAACCCGGTCCCGCTCGACCTGCACATCCTTAAGAGCCTCAGCCGGTCGCCGCTCGGCCTCGACCTGTATCTGTGGCTCACCTACCGGACGTTCGGTCTCACGCGCCCGCTCCGGCTCACGTGGCGGCAGCTCTACGAGCAGTTCGGCTCGGACCCCGCCAAGGCGAGCAAAATCGCTCATCAGGCGTTCCGCCGGGATTGTCTCCGCGAGCTGAAGAAAATCAAGATGGCCTGGCCGGACCTGCACTATCGGACGGTCAAGGGTGCGTTGCTACTCTCCCCCTCCCCGCCGCGCATCGCGCCGTCGAACCTGCGTCTCGTGGAATAGGGGGTTTGGGGAGCAATGGAACGGAAAGTACGGTTAGCGACCGCCGTCAGCGGGGTTTCTGAGCGGCCGGAGCTCGCCACGAGCGACCGATTCAGGTACGGCGAACGAGTAGCGTCCCAGCAGGTTGATGTGCTCGTGGCCGAGCGGTGACAGTCTCGCCTCGTCTTCTGGACGCACCGAGTGGCCATCTGCGCGATGCTGGTCGAGGGCCGCCTGCATATAGATGGTGTTCCACAACACAATCATGTTGACGACGACGCCGAGTGCGTCGAGCTGGTTTTCCTGGCCTTCACGGTAACGTCGCCGCAGTTCGCCACGTTTGCCGTGGAAGACGGCGCGGGCCAAGGCATGGCGACCTTCTCCCCGGTTCAGCTGGATCAGCGTGGCGCGACGTTTGGCCTCATCGTCGAGGTACGTCAACGTGTGGATTGTCTTGTCGATCCGTCCGAACTCCGCGAACGCCTGCGCCAGGCGCGTTGGCCGATCCCCCACCTGCAGCGTGCGCATGATACCGGTGGCCGGCACGCGCCCGAGTTTCAGCGAGCCGACCGTCCGCAACATATCGTCCCACTGTGGGGTGATTCGGTCGAGGTTGACGGATTGGCGTGCCACGCGGTTAAGCGGGCCGTAGTCGGCCCGGGAATCGATCCGCCAGAAGCGGGTACCACCGATGTCGGCGAGCCGCGGACTGAAGCGGTAGCCGAGCAGGCGGAAGAGACCGAACACCACATCCGAGTAGGCCCCGGTGTCGGTCATGATCTGCGTGGGCTGCAACTCTGTCTGCTGTTCGAGCGCGACCGCGAGCAGCACCAGGCTGTCGCGCAACGTCCCCGGGACCGTAATGCCGTGCAGGCCGGTGAACTGATCGGACACGAGGTTGTAGTAGGTGACGCCCCGGCCGATACCGAAGTACTTGGGGTTGGGCCCCGCGTGCACGGTGCGCACCGGCACCACGAAGCGCAGGCCGTCGGCGGAGGCCACCTCACCACCGCCCCAGGCGCGCGCCAAGGGGATCCCGGTTTGCGCCGCGACGAGGCGCGCGTTCGCCGCGCGCAAGGTCTCGTCGCGCAGGTAATTCTGGCTGACCCAGGACAGGCGATCGCGCCGCAAGCTCTGAGTCTCGTGGCGCACGAGTGGCTCGAGGCCGGTGTTGCAGGCTTCCGCCAGCAGCACGGCGCAGACGCTGACGCCAAGATCCGTGACCCGCGCCGCGCGTTCGCTGACGTGCGTAAACGCGACGGCGAAATCTGTACGCGCCGCGATCTCGAGCAGGATCTCCGGCAGATCGACACGGGGCAACCGTCCCGCGATGGCGGTCCGTAGCGCCACCAGCGACGCGGGTTCCTCGACCTTGTCGAGGGGGCTCACGATCAGCTCGTCCTTCCCGTCGATGCGTTCGAAACGCACGGCTGGATTGTTGGGGAGGCGCGCGGCCACCGCGCGGTAGGTCTGATCCAGCTCGTCGCTTAACGCGGCAAGGATCGGTTCTGGGCGAGGACTGTAGCCAAGCGTTCGACACATGATCGGCCGCGCCGCCTCCCACTCGGCGCCAGCCAGGAGATTGCGCCGCGGATCGGCATACCGCCAGCTCGGCGTCACGAAGACATCCCGCCGGCGCAGCGCCTCGCGCAGTTGGTCGAGGACGCAGAAGGTGTAGGCCCGGTGATCGACCGCGTCGTTCGCGCCGTACACGTATCGCCGCCAGGCTGTCGTCACGACCGCAGACGGCGCCACGTCCTGGGCCCGCGCCGGCGCTTCACGACGCTTGAGATACTCGAGCGCTGCGACGACAGCCGCGCCGGCCGGAGCGGCCTCAAAGTGCACCTGGTGCAAGAGGGTTGGCAGGAACAGCCGCACGCGTCGGTACCTCGTCTGCAGCTCGGTGTAGAACACGTCATCCGGCGGCCGCACCAGTGTGCTCAGTGTCCCGAGGGCCTCGGCCAGGGTGGCGCGGGGGACACGCGCGAACACGTGGTCGCGCAGCACGTTGTCCGGGAGAGCGGGATCGAGGAGCGCCGCGCAGGCGTGCGCCAACGTGAGGGCAAGCGCATCGAGATCCTTAAGGCTGCGCAACCGTGCTTTCCGATCCGCTTTTTCGGCGGCACCAAAGATGTCGCGTAACAGTCGGTCGAGGACCTCGAGCGCGTTATCCTGTGCGGAGGCTTCGAGCGAGTGGACGAACGCGACCAACGTGGCGGCTCGGCGTAACGCTGGCAACCGTGCGACCGCGGTGACTTTGGCTTTCTCCGCAAAGCGCGCCAGGGCTGCCATTCGCGTCGGCGCGATCGCGGCGGCCGCTGGCACGGTGATGCTGAGGCTACGGACGGCGTTCAGCCGCTCGAGCGCACGCACCAACGCCGGGCCACTCACCATCGCGGCACCCGTCCGCAGCGTCACGAGTGATGAGCTGCGCCCTTCATCTGGCACGCGCAACAGATCTTCGAGGCGGCGCTGCTGTGGCGGACTGATGCCGCTCGCCAGCACGCGCCACACGCGCACGTCGACGCGGTGCCGCAGCTTGGCCACGAAGCGCTCCAGCGTCGTCGCGCCCGGCAACAACACCTTGTGGGCGAGCATCCAGGTCGTCGCCCGATCGAACAGTGCGCTCGGACGTTCGGTGCCCGTCCAGCACTGTGCGTAGAGCCATCGCGTGAGGCCAAACCCGGCCGCGCGATCCGCGAGGTCGCGATACCCATGTTCCGTCCGGATGTGTGCGGCATGAGCGAAGCGCCACTTGCCGTCTCGATAGCCGGTCAAGTCCGTGGTCGTATCGATGCCAAGTTGCCGGCTCATCGTGGCGAGTACCGCCGGTGGCACGGCCGTCGGATCATCGAGGAACGTCCCCACGAAGCGCACCGTGGTGAGCTGCAGAGCGAATCCGAGACGGTTGGCATCGCCGCGCTTCTCGACGATCTGCGTGTGATCGCTGTCATCGAGGTGGAAGTACCTGGCCAGCTCTTGGGTTGACGGGTCGCCCAGGTACTGGCCGTAGTTGTCGCGCTGCGCCGGGCTCAGGAAGCTCACGGGCATCGCGGCTTCCCGACGTGGCGGAGTTGCATAAACGATGGTTTGCGCACGGAGGGGCGATCGGCAGGAAACCCCACGTTTACAGGGTGCAAAACAGTATTGCATTACCAGTCACGTATGCAATACCTTTACGCAATCATGCTCATCGGCTACGCGCGCGTCTCCACTGGCGAGCAAACTACCGCCCCTCAGGTCGCCGCGCTCAAAACCTCCGGCTGTGAGCTCATCTTCCGCGACAACGCCTCCGGCGGCCGCTGGGATCGGCCCGAGCTGCACAAGCTGCTCAGTCAGCTCCGGAAAGGCGATGTGTTGGTCGTCTGGACACTCGATCGCCTGTCACGCTCCCTGCGCGATGTACTAACCATCATGGAGCGGGTGCAGGAGCGCCACGCAGGCTTTCGCAGCCTCAAGGAAGCGGTGGACACCACCACGCCCGCGGGTCGGATGATGATGCAGATGGTCGGCGCGTTCGCCGAGTTCGAGCGCGCGATGCTCAAGGAACGGACCAAGGCGGGCCTCGACGCCGCGCGCAAGGAAGGCCGGATCGGCGGCCGGCCGCCGAAGCTCAAGCCCCACCAGCAACAGGAAATTGTGACGCTCGTCAAGCAGGGGAAGAAGACCGCCGCCGACGCGGCGCGCCTGTTCGGCGTCCACCCGGCAACGGTGTCGCGGCTACTCCGGCGGACCTAGATCGAGTCTTCTACCGTACTTTCGGTTCCATTGCTCCCCAAGCCCCATGTTCGCCGATACCCCGACGGCAAGCAACAGATCCTCGGACGAGGGGTCGCCCTTGGTCACGGGCGCGTCCATTGGCAACTCACTACCCGGCAAGTCCAAGGACCAGCGTTGGGGCTCCCGCCCCTCTACGAACTGGGACCAGACGAGCTTGAACCCGGCTCTTGGCGAGTAAACAGCTCCGACTAGGGCTCCCAACGGGAGGGGGGCCACGCCTTCGCCAACCAGGCAAGGGTTTGGAAACGTCGCAATGAGCCTGCTCGCGCCGTCGACCAAGCCCTTCTCGAAGGCGCTGTACCCACCTTCTACAACCTTGCGCCCGTTGAACTGAGCCGAGAAGTCGTGCGTCAGGCTGCAAGGCGCCGCCGGGGGACGACGCGCGAACACGCCGATCGACAACGGACCGTCCGCTCGCATGTCTCGAATCGCTCGGAGCCGGGCCTTGACTGCGCGGCGCGCGATGGCCTCCGCGTCCACCGACCCTATCGTCTCACCCTCGATCCTGTGCATGTTCCAGTACCCGAGGTCCTGAAAACCTGCGGGCGAGTCCAGTGCGGCATCGGCCGCGCCATAGTCGAGCCCGATCAGCACCGGCACGATCCAGAATCCGTCTCGTGCCGCGCGCCGTCTGAAGATTCGGAGCGCTTCGACCCGGCGAATGATCGGTGACGTCGCCACCTCTGGGGAAATGAGCAGGATCGCGCCCGAAAGCGATGGATCGTTGATCGCGGCAACGAGTGCCTCCTCTGTCGGTTCGTACCCCAGGTCGTCCAAATCCCTCCACGTGGGTAGCCCGATGTGCCGGAGGGCGTCTCGCACCCAGGCAGCCTCGCTGTTCCCCGCAGTACGCGCCGGGGATCGCCGGTACGAAATGAACACGCTCCCCGTCGGGTCTGTCATACTGATATAGTCCTGCACGAGATGCGTTCTGCGCGCGTCGCCGTCACCGGCCTCCGGGCCCGCTATCCGGCTGTTCCCGTCGCTCCGCTCCGTCGCACCTTCGCTTCCCCGAACGCTCGCGTCGGGCGCATTCTTCGGGCGATCTCTAGCGCCGCGCCGGCCTCGACCGCTCGCGATGGGAAGGCGTTAAGCACGATCGCGGGCAGCAGCCGCTGCGTTAGATCCGAAAACGTAAACCCGTCACCGTCGCCCCCATCGCCGCAATCCGCTGCACCGGTGGCGTCGACGATCACCTCGATTTCCGCATCGCACAGACCGAGCTCCTTGAGGAGATCGCCCAGCACCGCCCGGCGTTGCCCTCGGTCCGGTCGACGGAAGCTGAGGATGTCGGCGGCGCGCCGCTGCACGGCCGGGTCGAGGGCGTCGAGCCTGTTCGTACACATGATGACGGCCACCGGCAGCCTCGCCTTTGCGAGGCGGTCGACACCCCGGATGAGCGCATTAACGCCGGCCCGATCCTCATGGTGCATCTGCGCCGCCTCGCGCGACTGCGCCAGCGCATCGGCTTCGTCGATCAGGAGAATCACGGCGCCGCGGGAAGGCTCGCCGCCGACTCCCGCGAGCTTCGAGGCCTCGGTGTAGGTGCGGTCGAACGCCGCAGACAGGAGCTGGGTCATTTCGCCGACGCGCCCTTGACCACGGGCCGACAGGCTCATCGGGAACAGGGTGATGTCGATCTTCCGTTCACGTGCCACGGAATCCCCAATCGCCTCGGCCAGCGCCGATTTGCCGCACCCCACATCCCCTTCAAGGACTATCAGTGGGGGTCTCGCCAGGATCGTGTCGAGCAGGCTCGATGCGCCATTGTGGAACCGGTCCGACCACTCCCGCAGGGCGCTCGGCGCGACCAATAGCGTGAGGATCTTGAACAGGCGGTCCTTGTGGTCGTCGAGTCCGACGAGGCTCGCGAGGCGTTCCCGTGCATCCGGGTCGGGATAGATGAGCGCCGGATCGAACAGGTCCTCCGTCTGCAACGTCTCCGTCATCCCCAGCTCCTCACCGTAGCCCGTTGCAGGCCGCGACCGCCGGCCGAATAGGCGAGGTCCTGCTGCATATAGCCGTGGATCCCGGGTTCAGGCGCGACTCCGCGAACAAACGGGAGGCTCTTCTTAAACGTGTCTCTGTCCGAGGCGGAGAGCGCGTCCCATGCTCCCGAGTAGGTCAGGTAGCTGTAGAACGATGCGCCGCTGATGTCCGCTCCGGGACGGACTCGACCCGGGTCGTCGCCGAAGCCCGAGTCCGCCAACTCGAAGGCCGTGTAGCGGAGAGTGGGTTCGATCCAGACATCGCCGCGTCTGAACCCGTAGGTCACCCTTTCCAGGAATCCCGCCGTCAGCAGTTCGACGAGTTCAACATCGTATTGCCCGATATCCTGATCCGTCGGGTATCCGTACAGCCTCTGCATCCGCTTGAGGTCTGTGGCGACCCTGTACGAAATCCGCTTCGCGTGCACGCACGAGAAGGTTTGGGTGCCGGTATCGGTGTAGGTGCTACTCATATTGGTATCTCAAACGTGAAACGATGGGCCGAACACGCGCCGCCAGTAGTGAAGGGTTTCCTGCTTCGTCGGCGCCGCCAAGGCAGCGTCGACAGCGTCGCCCGCGTCCAGCGCGGCCTCGACGATAGCGTCGGCCTGGCTGTCGCTGTAGAGCTTGGCGACGTTGTTCTCTTCGTTAACCGGGTCGATAATCTGCACCGGTTCGGTGAATGAGCCCACCTTGCTCGCAGCGTAGTAGTCCGTGAAGACGATCTTCTCTCGCAGGTCGCTTCGAGCGACGTACGTGAAGAAGTGCTGCAGCGCCTCGGGGTAGTCGGAGAAGTCCCGGCCTTCGTCGCACAGGCGCGAGAGGACCATCTCAACCATGAACGACTTAAAGCGGAAGCCGGGGTCTTCCCGCTCCAGGTTCCCCACCCAGAACTTGATCAGCCGCACGACCTGCACGAAATCCTGCGGCTGCGCTTGCTTGCGCTTCTTCGCGAAATCTAGGTGACGCGGGATGCTGGTCTTGAGGTAGGAACCGTCATCCTGGCTGACCAAGTTGCCGTACCAGTCAGGATCGTCGTCGTACAGGATAGGAACCACATCCACGTCCAGCCCTGTGCCGCGGAACGACACCGTCACGCTGTATGTCTGCGGTTGTACCTGGTCCGGCTGGAAGTTCGGGAATGCGGCTCGGAGTCTCTCCGTGAGGTATTCGATCAGTTCCGCGACATCGGAAGGCGCCTCAGCGCCGGCGATGTAGCAGGCGACGTCTATGTCATTGAGCGACCGGAGCGCCGTCCCCTTGGCGAGGCTTCCCGACAGCAGCATCTTGCGCAGCGTGAAGTCGGGGTTTTCGGAGAGATAGCTCTCGAGTCGTTCGCGGAGTCTGCGCGCTTGCGCCCGGTAGGTCTGCGCCTTGTCCTGCGGCAGGTTGACGCGGTCCTGTGCGAAGCGAAGGATCTCGCGGTGGTCAACATATTTGCGGGCCATAAAAGACTCGTCCTTGATCTCCATCAGGCCGCCCGATGGCGGTGCGGCAACACAAGATCCTGATATGGGGCCTATCCCCGACCTGTCAACCTGCTCGCGTCCGACAATCGCTCCTCTCACCTGACGAGCGCCTCAATGGGAACCGCTACCCGGATCCCGGTGAGCCTGGCCTTCCGGAATCTCGGTGACAACCCGTTCCCGCCGCGCCTCCTCGCCGCGGAAGGCGGCCGTTCCGGTGCCTTCGGAGCTCCCGGAGGAACTCGGCGCGCGGGAAGGTCAGCAGGTGCCTGGTCCTGCCGGCTCCAAAGGTCTGCATGCGGGCGGCGGTGCGCAAGGACGGTTCCTCCTCGTGTCCTTAACAAAGCTTAGCAAAGCTCACAGTAGCTTACATTCTACGTAAAAAAAATCAGAGCGTCAACTGTTCCTCCGCGGCCGCAGGAAGCAGGACATCCAGCCGCAGTCGCGCCACCACTGGGTTCACGTCGAACGTGTCCGCGAGTAACCGAATCGCTGATTCGCGCTGGTGCGCAGGCAAAATCGGCATTCCGATTACACCTCGAGGCGTCAGAACGGGAGCGAGCGCAGCCTGTACCAGAGGCTTAGGCATTAGAAGCACTCCCATCGCTTGATTTGCCTGGTACTCCCACCATCGGTATGGCGGCTTTCGCGTCCGTGGTGTCTCGGAACCGGAGATTCCCCCAGAGCGGCAGAGGATCTTCGGTGCCTGACCATCAAGGCCGTCACCGAACAGCGAATCCGGCCGAGTCCCGAGCGTGAAGAGATGGGCATGAAGCAGGCCGTGACCGCTCTCATGAGCAAGGGTTGTTCGTAGTCGTCGCTCCGCGATCTGAGTGCCTTCGTCATCCAGAGCCTTGGAAACGACGATTTCCTCGACTCCCTCGGAGCTGAAGCGGGTGAACCCCAGAAGCCCCACGGGTAGATCTTTATATGACGGCTGGATCTTGAAGCGTTTCTCCACGAACCGATCGATCCGAACGGGGGCTGGTTCGGTCGGGAACAGGCCGTTCTGCTTCAGCTCATCTTCGCAGATTTGCTCGAAGTCCTTCTGCCTGAAGAACGGTTTCTCGGTGAACGGACCAGCGTTTGCGCGGAAGTTCCTCATCGTTTCTTGTTTCCGCGCAGGTAGCGGAGCAGGTCTTCCGGGTCGACTCCGTCCTCGACGACCTTCCGTAGCGCGAATCCCATCGCAGGGTTGTTAGCGGCCATCCGCCGCAACTCCCGAATAGGCGCCCGAGCATCGTGCCGGCGAAGCTCCACAACTGTCGTGTCGAGTTCGCGCGCCAGCTTCGACAACACGTCGGCGGATGGATGCCGCCTCCCAAGCTCGACGTCGGACAGAAAAGGGGCCGACACTCCCAACCTCTTGGCAAGCTCCCGGACCGAGAAATCCTTGTTTTCCCTGAGTTCCCGGAGGTGCTCGCCAAGGGTCTTCATGCGCCGTCATGTGTAAGCTTACACTTAGGGTGCTTCAAAAGTCAAGGCCGATGAAGGATCGGGGCATGAGCCCTCGCTCGACGGCCAATAAATATTACCGATAATTACCTTTATCGTGAAGGATTCACTCGCCCAGATCGCCCCGGCCGAGACCGCTATCGGCCCTCCGAGCGTAACCGCGTGCCGCTTGGTCAACGCCTCGGTGAGCGACAACACCCGCCAACCTCGACGTCCAGCGTCTCCCGGTTCAGCGCGCCGAGGCTATAGCCGAGCCGGTAGTCCCGCCGGCGAGCGCGTAGTCCTAGCGGTGAAAGAATCCACCGAATGGAGTTGTTAACGAGTCCAGCCGTCTGGATCGTCGGCCTCGTCGTGGCGGTGTTTGGGACTTGGCTTAAGTTGTTTTGGGGGCAGTTCCTGCCGTCGCCTCAACAGGCGCGGTTGGCCCTCGCCAACGCTTTTAAGGCCAGATTACCGCTTCCCGAAAAGCGATTTCGCTTGGTGTTGTGCTGGTTGGGAAACGATAGCGCCGGACGCGACACGGGCACGGTTGCGGAAGCCTCCACGACGTCCTCTGCGCGCAGCTCACCGCCGAGGCGCTGAGAGTTGCGGCGCCGATCGCAAGAACGGAAGTACGCGGCCTGGTGCTGGAGAAGGGCCTGAACGACGTCACCGAGAAGATCGTCGCCCTGCTCGAAGGCGGTGCGGTCGAATCGGCGCGCCGCGCCTCCGTGCATATGGCGCTTGGCGTCGCCCTTGCGACCCTGGGCGAGCGGGAGCGCGGGACAGCGCGCCTTGAGCAATCCGTGGCCGCCTTCACCGAAGCGCTTCCACCCGAAGGGGCGCACTCCACGCCGCGGTGCGCCCTCAATTTCGAGCACCACCAGGGCTCCGGCTGCTCCATCACCACAGGCTGAGGGCAGCGCGAGGGTCGTTCGACCTTGGTCGTCCCGAAAGACGTCCTTCGCCCGGGTGATCCGGGTGGTCGCCAATCAGCTCCCGGTAGCGCACGGGAACCGGCGCAATGGGCTCCGGACCGGGCGTCGAAACACGCGCAGGGTGAATCAGCTTGAGTTCACTGAGGTCGCGTCGGTCGCCGAGAAGCTGGCAGCGAATCTCCCGCGCCAGCACCTCGGCCAGCAGCGAGGGCACGGCGTTGCCGAGCAGCTTCTGAACATCCGCCCGCCCGCAATCGAACGTCAGATCGTCCGGAAACGTCTGCAAGCGGCACATCTCACGGCTAGTTAGCTTCCGGCTGCGCCAGTGGAAGGGCCCGATGGCCGAGCCGGGTTGGGCCTGGATGGTCCATGAAGGCTGGCCCTTCGCGAGCTTGAGCAAAAAGCTCCAGTAGCGGGTGCGCCACCCGAACAATCGAAGCCCGCCGCCGCGGCTAGTGTGCCAAAGATAGTTCTGGCCTTCTGGAATGGACGGGAGCAGCGCGCCCCACTTTCCACCCACCGTGAGCGAGGGCTCGCGCGGAGCGTCGGGCAGGTCGCCAATGGCGTCCCACGCCGTGCGATATGGTTCTACGTGGTCGTCAATGAGCGGTCGGGTGTCCCGCGAACCGTGCGTCGGGTGAGGAAACGCGAAGTTCTCTCCATCGCGGCTTCCAATCAGGAACACGCGCTCGCGGAGCTGAGGGACACCAACGTGTGCCGCGTTCAGCATCTTCCAGCTCACCCGATAGTTGGTGCCGACCTCCCGGTTGATGCTGGCGACGCCGTCAAGCAGATGCCTCAGACCCTCGTCTTTTCCCTTGTAGACTAGGCCGTAGACGTTCTCGAGGAGAAACGCTCTGGGCTTCGTGTCGCGGAGCACGCGCAGATAGGCGGTGAGCGTGTCGGCTCGGGGATCGTCAAGCCGTCGTGCGTCGCCGTTGACCCAATAGGATGACTTGGAAAAAGGCTGGCACGGGGGACCGCCGATCAAAACGTCGGCCTGGCCGACACGAAGTCCCGCGCACCGAAGGATCTCGCCAGACGAAACATCGTGAATGTCGCGCTCGATGAGATTCCAACCGGGCCGATTGCGGCGAATGCTGCGGCAAGCGACGGGATCCAGTTCCACCGCCACGGCGGTGCGGAAGCCGGCCGCCTCGAAGCCGAAGTCGAGTCCGCCAACCCCTGTGTAGAGGCTGATGGCGCTCAGCTGTCTCTTCGCCATGTGGACTCCCCAACACGACTCGCCCAAGCCAAAGGCAATACTATTGGCGTAGTTAGGGGAAGCGTACCTGAATAAAATTGTATTGTCAATACAGCTTTCTTGGCCTCAGTGATTCGAGTCAAGCTTCGAGAAGCGATGGATGCTCACCGTCGCCGCACGGGCGAGCGCATGACCTACGAACGCCTCGCGCAACGTACCGGCCTGTCCAGGCGCACGCTGGAATCGGTTGCCTCGCGACCGAGCTACAACAGCACGTTGGGCACGATCGCCAAACTCTGCCACGCCCTGGACTGTCAGCCCGGCGACCTGCTCGTCCTCGATCCCGAGGATCCCAATGGGCATTAGCTTCGACAAGAGCGAGGGCGAGTCCGTCGTTCGCCGCGCCGCCGCCGCGGCTGACAGCGCGCGGTTCGATCGGGCATGGTTCAAGAAGGTGGAGAGGTTCTCAAGACTCTGTGAGGGAGGGTCCTCGAAGACCCACATCGCTCTTCTCGGCACTGCGATGATCGCCAAGGCCATGCGTGTGGACGTCGATCTACTCGCGATCAAGCCCAGGCATGCCCGTGGCAACCCGCGGGCCTACTCCGCACGAATCTTGTGCGAAAAGGTCCTCGTGCCGCTCGCTGCTGAGCTTGGCGTCAGCATCGGCGTCACGGGGCGACAGCCGCTGAACAATCAGCCGTACTTCCGCATAACCAGGCTCGGTGACGGCACGCCAGTGCATCCCAGCGGCCGCGCCGCCTTCGACTATATGATCGAACTGGTCAATGAGCTGCAGGCCGTCTCCACGACGCGGAAAGCTCGCGCGGCGCTGGCGGCGTTCATCGTGGAGCGTCGACGGCATCAAGTGCGCTACGTGGTCCCTGAAGGCGAGTCCGCGATCACCCCAGAGGGTCTGGCTGCGGCAGTCCGTGCGCTGGTGCGGAACGAGTCGGAAGGCGGACGTCGAGCCCAGGCAGTTGTGGCTGGCCTGATGGACGCCTTCGCCGGTCCGGAGCGCGTGGAGAGCGGGAGGATCAACGACCCAAGCCGCAAGTATCCGGGAGACGTTTGCGTACGGGCTGTCGCCGCAACGGACTCCTGGGAGAAAGCGTTCGAGATCAGGGACAAGCCTGTCACCATGTCCGACGTGAGGATCTTTGGGGCCAAATGCGCGGAGATGGGAGTTCAGGAAGCCGCCGTGGTAGCTGTCGCCGATGATCAAGCGCCACTGGACACGGCCGTGCTCGCGGCATGGTCGAGCGAGCTTGGTATAGGGATGACGTTGTTCGATAGATGGGAGAGCATCGTCGATCAGGCGCTTTTTTGGGCTGGCGACGCGAAGCTAGTCGCGGCGCGCCGAGCGGTCAGGCGCATCCACGAGCGGCTGATCGGGGTGGAGGCCTCGCCACGCACCGTTGCGCTCTGGGCGCAGCTCACGGGCCAATAGGCCGCCGAGCCCGGACAGTAGGCCTGTGGCTCCACGTCGGTGGTCGCTCTAGAGCCCCTGATCCTTGATCATCTCCCAACAGAGGGGCTCCCTCAGACGGCCAGGAGAGCTGAAGCCGCCAGCTCATTCACCGGGGGACCGCAGTTCTTGTTCCCGTGGTCGCGATCCGCCGCCCGCACGCAGGCGGTCGTGAAGGAATCGTGCAAGACGCACTAGCAAGTAAACCAACGTAGCCGACCTCGCTCTGCGCGAAAACACCAATGGGGCGATTTGTCCACAATCCACATCCGCTGCTGCACGCACCAGCGTTTCCGATCTGGTCCAAGCACCGCGGCGAAACGTACATCGTCTTCGTCGACGAGACCTTCCAAGGATTCTTCAAGCTGAACGAACGAGGGTATTTCTGTTACGGCGTGGCCGGAATTCCAGAGACCCACTACGAAGCGGTCACGGCCGCCTTCGCGTCGATCCTCGACCGATATCGGAAATTGCTGGTTCCCGAACTGAAGGAGCTAAAACACACCGAATTCAAGCGTATCCCATTCCCAGACCGCTGGAAACTCGCATGTCGAATACATGACATCCTGCTCGCGCATGGCTGCTTCGTGTCAGGCTTCTACACTCCCGCACACCCATTCCTGCTTGAACGCGTCCGCGCGAACATCATGGACGACATGAGTTCGATTCCGGCTGATCATGCCCAACTCCTCAAGGATGCCGCTCAGCGCACCAAGGAGAGCTGGGAAGGCCCAGGCCAATCCAGTATTCTCTGGCAGCTACTGGCGGTGCCGTTGGCCGGAGTCATCCACGCAATGGCCGGCTTAGGCTGCAAGGTCCGCCTCGTCTACGACTCCCGCGAGCCAAGGGAGGACAGGGCGGTAAAGGCGGCGCTGCAAATCCTTATCGACGGCATGCCCAACGTCTGGAAAGAGGTTGACGGGCATTTCATCGGTTTGGACGAAACCGGAAAATCGGACGCTGAAGTGGGCCTGCAGATCGCCGACATCGTTGCAGGCTCGACGCGCGCATTTCTGGACGCGAATCCTGACCTTGCGCGCCACGGTGCCTCTCCGAAAATCATAACTCAGACTTCCGACGAGCCTTTCATGGTGGTCGATGAGTGCCTCGGCCAGATGTGGAAGACGGGTGTCATTACTCCGATGCCGAATGCGCTTGCGAAGCGGTTCTTCCTAAGGGATCCCAAGGGTCGTTCGGTTCTTTCGTGTTTCTCCGATGTCCTCATGTCTGGATTGCTGACGTGCTACAGCTCCTGGGGAACCCCACGGCATCTGATGTTTTACGACAGGATTATTTTTGACCAACTCGATTGAGCGCCCAATGTCGCACATTGGTAAGCTCTTTTACTGCTGTGTCCCTCAGTGCGGCGGGCTGGCGAGCTTGACCATGAACCGCGCCGTGGAACTCGGCGAGGTAGGCGGCCAGCGGCAGCACGAGCTCGGCCCGCTGCGCGCGCGCCGGGCGCCTCGAACTGCTCGTAGTCGTGCGTCAGCGCCTGGGCGAGCGCGAAGAGCCGCCCGACGGCCTCCTGCGCGCCGCTGAAGCGCACCTCGATCCGGCCGGGCTCGACCGACACGCCTGCGGGCAGGCCCGACAGGCGCGCCTCGAGCGCCTCGCGGGGCACCGCGACCCGGATCCCGGTGAGCCGGGCCTGGCGGATCGCGGTGACGACCCGGTCGCGGCGCCTCGCCTCGCCGCGGAAGGCGGCCCCGGTCCGGTGCCGACGGAGCTGGCGGAGGAGCTGGGCGGTGGGGAGTGTGCGCTGGTGGCCGGTGAGCGCGGCCCCGAAGGTGTGCATGAGCGTCGCCGCCCGGGCTCTCGAGACGCCGAAGAGCCGTTCGAGATCGCGGCGGGTGAGGAGGTCGCGGTCGAGCGCCTCGAGCTGGCGGATGGCGTCGGGGATGGCGAGGAGCCACCGGGGCGTGGCGGGCATCGGAGAGGGCCTTTCCGGCTACACCCCCTGCGGCGCGTGCGAGGTGGGACGATGTCTGGCGCGCATGTTGTGCGCGAGGTTAGTAGATGGTCGTCCAAGACGCAAGCTACGGGCGGGTCGTGTTGAGGATCCCATAAAGGGAGTTATGGGACGGTGCAGGCCATGGACCGACCACGACCGGAAACCGACCCCGCGAGCACGGCTCCGACACCGCCCACGCCGGCGCCGGCACCAGGGGCGGCCGCCGCCCGCACCCTGGGAACACGACGTGCCACTCGACCGCCCCGCGCAGGTAGACGAGCGTCCCCACTTCCGCGATCACACGCTCGCCGTCGGCCAGCTCGACGCGCAGCAGTTCGCAGTGCCGCCCTTCGATCGCGTACGTCACGGCCCAGCCATGCTAGTGACGCACGGCGGAGCCGTTCCCCCGTGTCGCGGGTAAAGTGGAGTGTGTGAACCGGATCGCCGATCGCGTTCCCTGAATGCCGCGCGATGCCGCTACACTGACGTGTCGGGCACGTCGGCCAGGCCGATCCGGTGTCCATGGCCCGGCTCATAATAGGGCCTTGATGAGTTCCTCGAGCGCGACCAGGCCCGGGAGTTGTTCGGCCTGGCGCTTCGACCTACAAACGCCTGACGCTTGCGGAAAGGAGCACCGCCGTGACCTCGCATCTCACGACCCCCGGCGGCGGGCCAGTGTGCGGCGCCGCCCCTACCCTGTTTGACTCGCCCGAGCCAGACAATGTGACGTGCGGCCGCTGCCGCCGGACGGTTGAGTTCCGCCGCGCCGTCGAACACGCGGCCACCGACGGTGCATCCTCACAGGGTAGTCAGAAAACCTTCTGAGATCGTCCTGAGTGGTTCTGGGCCGTCTTGAACGGGCCGGAAAGTGAATATTTCGGCCCGAAGCGCCTGCTGAGCCGTAGCGGGCCGGGGGTGTCACCCGGAGGGGCGGAGCGCCTTGACGCTGCCGGACAGCGGCGGCGATCCGGGTGGTTTTTGGTGTGGCTGTTGCCGGAGCGGGAACAGCCCGTGAGGAGAAACACTCAGGAAAATCGACGTACTGGTGTCCGTTCCCTCTCTGCTCCCCTTATTTCCAGGTCGGATCGGCCGTTTTTCATTTCTTCTAATTCAAAGATGAACAGGCCAACGGCCTGTACTTACTTGTTGGGTTGTACTACATGATCTTATGTACTTGTATGTGCTACATGTTTCAGCGATAGTTTGGCTTAAAAAAACTACATGTTTCAGCGATAGTTTGGCTTAAAAAAACTACATGTTTCAGCGAAGGAAAACACCTGGATTCACAGCCTTTTTGTGGAAAACCCACGGCGGCGCGCTCAGAGGCCACAGGAACGGCAACCGCGCGCCGGCCGTCCGGGCCCGGCCGCGCCACCGCCAATCGCCACGTAGGGGCGCACTCACGGCGAGGCGCGCCGTGTTTCAGAGCTGGACCTAGCTTTCACTCACAGGCCGAGGCAACCGCGCGCGGTCCTTCGCTCCGCCCCGGCCCGCCGGGTGACACGAACCGCACCGTTGCAGCTCAGACAGCAAATATGGCCGGCCGGAGCACCCGGCTAACCCGTGAGGACGGGACGGCCGACGATCTACGACTCGCCGATCAACCGGAGTTGTGTGGGCGTGATGCGTGGGGTCGAGGGCGAGACGACGAGCCCACCCGTCACCGTGTGGTAGTTCAAGCCGGGCCACGCGGTTTTGATTTTTTTCAGCTCGCGCAAGACCTCCCCGCGGAAGCGGCTGACCGAGCCGGGCTTTGTAGCCTTCGCTGGGTCCGCCCCGAACTGGTAAAGGAGCTGTCGCCAGGAGAGCGTGAGCGGTGCCGACAACGCGAACGTCCGATAGACGAGCCAGAAATACAAATCCAACCCGAGCGGCGACCGCTTGAGCGCCTTGAGGATGTGTAGGTCGAGCGGGATCGGGTGCCGGATGATCTCGTTGAAGAACTGCTCACCGAGCTGGATCGTGGATTCCCACAGGCCCGGCGTGTCCGGCCGCGACGACGAGTGCCACCAATACTCGGCGCGGTCAGCGATGAACGAATGTACCTGGACCTCATGATCGCTGTCCGCGTAGACGAGCTGGACCGAACAACGAAAGAGCCGGCGCATCTGATTTTTGAGTCGCGTCCGATCCCCTCGCTCGCCGCCGCTGTGACTCTTCATGCCAAGCTTATGCATGAACTCATACAGTGACCGCCCGAGGACCAGTTGGCGGCGCTGCGTCCGTACCGCCTCTGAGCACACCCATGCCAGCAGCAGCCGCGGTAGGATACCGTAGGGCAGTCGCGCCGGCTGTCCGCCGGCACTCATGATCAGGGTGTATGGCCCGTTGCGCCGGACGTACTCTTTCCGGTCCCCTGGATTGGTGCGCGGCAGACTGCACAGCGCGAGCAGCCGCGCCATGAAGCCGAGATCGGGCTCCGCTTCGCTCGCCTCGATGAGCTGATTGACCTGGCGCAGCGTGGTGAAGTGGTGCCGAGTTTGCGCCGACATTGCCCGCCCGCTCGGGACGACGCTAGGCAGCGTGCCGGCCACGTCGCCGATGGGCACAAACCCGCGAACTGGTCGAGAGGGGCCGCTCATTGTTCAAAAATCAAGATCGACACGCCAATTTTCTCAGCTCACCATACCAAGTCAAAATCGCTGCATGATACGGGAAACCCTCGTGGATGGCGAACCCGTGCTCGATGTTCGATCTCCAGGACGTGGCACGGGTGTTCTATCCTCCGCCGCCGGCCGAGGCGACCGCGCGGGCCGCGTCAGCCGATAGGTACGAGCCGCTGAGCGTGGGCGCGGCGCTCCACCGGAGCGTGCGTGGCCCGCCCATCGCCAGCTCATCGAGTCGGGGAAGGGCGCTGGATACCCCCTACGGCGATTTCCAGGGTCTTATCCGCTCGCAGGTGCTGGTGATTGAACGCGTCTCTCACCTGCCGGTAGAGACTTCGAGATAGGTTGTTAACACGAGAGGGCGGTGTCTGGAACGTCGGCTCGTCATTCTCGCGCAAAGTGCGGATGGCCTTGACCGAACCGACCCACCCCATAGTCTTCTCAAGAGGAATCTGGCTCAGATATCGCCCAACGTACTGACGCTCCATTGTGCTGGACGGGAAATTATTGATGAGGTATCGGACGTTTTGCGCACCTTGGGATTCAAGCACGTTCATCTGAACGAGCGCCTCTTTCACGTCTTCCGGGTCCGGCATGACCGGAATCAAAACAAGATCGACATATCGCGCAATCCATGCATCAAACTCCGGGCGGTTTCCGGCGCTATCAATAATGCACAGGCCGTCCGTGTTGATAGCCGCGTTGACAAGCGTCTGGAGGGTTTCCGGTTCCCGTGCGTCGTAATACATGTACGGCCTGCCGTTCACCTTCAACGGCTCGCGATTGTCGGTGTGCATAAGATGGGCGGGCACGTTATCCCAGGACGCACCAAGAGCGAGCGCGTGAGAAAGCGCGGTTTTCCCGCTACCACCTTTCCGTTGTGTCAGAGCCACGCCTCTCATGACCCTGCTCTATCGTGATCCCGTCGAATAATGGCGCGTAGAGCTTCCGACGCATTCACGACCTTGCCCTGTTGCTGGGACATAGACACCGCAACGGCGTTGATCTGGTCTAAATCGCCTTGTCCCAAGCTGAAGGTTTTTCGTACAACGGCGGTGGCGCGGCCCTGAATCTCAGCGACTTTCTTCTGAAACGGATCGCTAGAGTTGGTCTTCCGAAGGTCGACGAGGTTGGGTGATTTCATACTATATGACGGTATGATACTCATACCATATGATTATTATGGCGGTTGTTTTCGGTTCAAGTCAAGTGGTCGATCTAATTAGGAGACCTCACAAGATCAGCTCGTACGGGTGGGTGAACATCCACAAGGCGATGTCGAGGTGTTCACAGTTCTCGTTCACTTGGCCGCGATTGAGCGCTGGTTAGCTTGGGCGGCTTACGGCTGTTCCAGAGACTTTGTCGTCGTCCTTCCGTAGTGGGCCTATAATATGGCCATGAAGATTGCCAACATCGCCGAGTTCAAAAATCACCTGAGCGCGTACCTCGACGCCGTGGCGAATGGCGAAGAGGTCGAGGTGCGGAAGCGGAACACGCCGTTCGTGCGCGTCGTGCCGATCCGCACGTGGGCGCGGAATCGAACAGTGCTCGGATGCGGCCCGGGCACGGTTGTCGTTAAGTCGGATCTGATCGACCCGATGATTCCTCCAGAGGACTGGGACATGCTGGGAGATGCCCCCGCGTGACGGTGGTGCTCGACACCTGTGCGGTCATCTGGGCCATCAGCGACCCCGCACAACTCCCGGATCAAGCCACGCGGCTCTTGGAGGCAGAGGAGACGGAGGTGTGCGTGTCCGCGATTAGTTGCGCGGAAATCGCGTGCGCGGCAGAACGCGGGCGCATCGAGATTGATCGGCATTGGCGTCTCTGGTTCCGCCACTATGTGGAGTTGAACGGCTGGACGGTCCTTCCGATCGAGCTTGAGTCCGTCGAGGAGGCGTACGCGTTGCCCGCGCCGTTCCACCGTGATCCGGCGGACCGGATTATCGTTGCGGAAGCCCGGCGGCTGTCTGCTGCCGTTGTCACGGCCGACGCACGGATCCTGAACTATCCTCACGTGAAGACCGTGTGGGGGACGCCACGGCCAGGCTAAACGCTCCGCTCGGTACGCTCGGAGATCCGTCCTTGGCAACCCCCTCAGGATGAGCGGCATCCACACGACACCGACGACGGCAGTCGAAATCTACTTAACTGATCTCGCGCTGGTGCTGGCCTCAGGTAGCGCGACGCGCACGCGGTCTGGTCCCCGTCGTCGAGTCGGCGCTGTTTTCCCGCTAGCGTTGGTCTTCCGAAGGTCGACGGGGTTGGATGATTTCATACCATATGACGGTATGATATTCATACCGTATGATTATTATGTCTGGCGGGATGACGATGCGCCCTCTCGCGGCTGGCGAGCTGCGCCATGCAGGGCGGCGGCGATCTCCCGTGGGACGTCACCTGTAGGGGCGTCGTGGACGGGATCGCAATGGTGATCCACATGACCCGAGCGGATGGCCGACGCTTTGTCGAAGAAGCCGCCGTGGTCAACGGCTACGACGCCGGAAAGAATCAATGGGACATACAACGATTCGAACGAATGCCCGGCTGAGTCTGAGTCGCGCGCGCATCCGCACCCTCGCCGTCCTCGCCACGCGGCTGACCGGCGGGCCTGAGGACCAGCGCGCGCCCGCCACACCACGCACCAGGAGACCCACCCCATGACCGATCTCAAGAGTGACGCCGCAGGAACACTCCATGCCACGGCGCGCAAACGCTTGGACACCAGGCGCGCGCCGCCAAGGTCGTCGACGCCGCCACGACCGCCGCCGCCGCCAACCGCATCGCGGCTGAGGCATGGACCGCCGTGGCGACCCACGCGGCGACACAGGCGATCGACTGCCAGCGCGGGGCAGAACTGGCCGACCACACCAGGCGCCGCTGGGCGCGCTAGGCGGCGCCGGGGCAATCTTGAGGGGTGATTCCCGTAAAAGAGTCTGTTGGTCTGGTCTCGCTCGCGTGTCGGCCAATCCTTGCGGTTGGAAGCGACGCGGCGAGCGGCAAGCGGACGTACACGCGGCCGGAGGCCTCCTGTCTGGCTCGAATGTCCCTGAAGATTGCCTCACCGTCGTCGTCGAAGCGCGCGGCGGCCGCCTGCCGGATGGCCCGAACTTCAGCGATGATTGGGTCCGAGGGGTATGGAGATATCACACCTCGGTGTCGGGCTAGTTGGCGGCGTCGGCGTCGCGCTTGAGGACCTCGATCACGAGGGTGCGCAGTTCCGTGATGTCGTCGTGGACTTCAGTGAAGCGGGCGTTCATGTCTATGCGCAAGCCGTCGATGCGGGCGTTGACGTCGTCGATGCGCTTGCCCGAGTACCAGGCGCTGCCGGCCATCGTGAAGACGACGGCCGCGGCCGCCACGAAGATGGTGATGCGGTCGGTCGCATTCATACCTGCAGTGTACCACCCCTTCCACGGATGGGACATCGATCAGAGTGTCCAGAGTGTCCCGGTTGCGGCCGGGGGGAGTGACCTGATCTCCAACCTGCGACCTCTGCACTGGAGAGCCAACGTCGCTCGGTAGCAGATTCGCTGTGATCGGTGCCACCCCCTCGTCTACCGGGAATCTGTCACCGCCGTCGCGCCATCGCCTCTGTGCTCCCCACTCAGATAGGTCGCCCACTCGTCCATCAGCCGCCGCCGGCGCTCGAACAGGTCCGACCGGGCGTAGGCCGCCTCGGTCTGGTTGGCCACCACGTGCGCGAGCGCCGCCTCGACCACCTCACGCGGATGATTCGTCTGTTCCGCGGCCCAGTCCCGGAACGATGACCGGAATCCGTGCGGCACGGCGGCCACCTTCAGGTTCTGAAGCAGCCGCGGCAGCCGCGTGATGCTGATCGGCTTGCCGCCCTGGCTGGGGAACACGAGCGGCCCGCGGCCATCGCCGAGCGGCCGCGCCGCACGGAGCATCTTCACCGCCCGTCCGCACAGCGGGACCCGGTGCTCGCGCTTGGACTTCATACGCCCGGCGGGGATCGTCCACACGCCGGCCCGCAGGTCGATCTCGGCCCACCGCGCGCCGCGCACTTCGCCCGACCGCGCCGCCGTCAGCACCAGAAACTCGAACGCCAGCTTGACGACCGGTGTCGCCCCCGACTCCCCCATCGTTCGGATCGCCGCCGCCACCTCGCCGTGCGGGAGCGCGCGCATGTGCTCGACGAGGTCCTGTTGCGGGCCGAGGACCGGGCCGAGCCGGTCGCACGGGTTGTCGCTGCGGTACTCCATCGCCACGGCCCAGTCCAGCACGGCGCTGATCCGCTGGCGAACGCGGCGCGCGGTCTCGGGCCGGATGTGCCAGATGTGCCGCAGCGTATCCAGCACGTCGGCGCTGCTGACGCTCGATACCGGCGTGTCGCCGATGTGCGGGAGGACGTGCCGCGTCAGGCTCGACATCCAGTCATGAGCGTGCCGGGGGTGGCGCCAGCCGGGGTGCTTGTCCGTCCAGACCCGCTCAGCCGCGGCGGCGAAGGTGGGCACGGTGTCGGGACGCTGCCTGTCCGCGACCGGGTCGCCGCCTTGGCGCGCCGCCTTGCGGTTGGCGAACGCTTGGTCGCGCGCCTCCTTGAGCGAGACGAGCGGAAAGCCGCCGAGCCCCACGTCGCGGCGGCGGCCACGGATCACGATCCGCTGGATCCAACTTCGCGTGCCCGTGGGTTGCACGGTCAAGTAGAGGCCGTTGCCATCTCCACTACGGCCTCACAGGATCATCCAACATGCGTTCTCGTGCAGTATGTTGAATAAACGGTGTAGTAATAACTATTTATGACACCTTACGAGCTTCCTGATCCGCTCACAACATCCTTTGCGGTCCATCAACATCCCCTATACAATGAGGGTATGAATAGCGCTACACAGACGCTGCACCTGCCGCGACGGACCAAGCCCCGAGGCCGCCATCCCGACAAGCGGCTGACGGCCGGCTTCGTACGGACCGTCGCGCCCGGACGATACTGCGATGGCCAGGGGTTGTATCTCTACGTCCAGCCGTCCGGCACCCGGAGCTGGGTCCAGCGGCTCGTGATCCACGGTCGCCGCCGTGACCTTGGGCTCGGCAGCGTGGCGCTCGTCCCGCTCGCCGAGGCGCGCGAGACAGCGCGGGTCAACCGCAAGCTGGCCCGCGAGGGGGGTGACCCGCTCGCGGAGAAGCGCCGCGCGGAGGGGACGCCGACGTTTGCGGAGGCGGCCCGCCGCGTGCTGGACCAGAAACGGGCCGGCTGGCGGAACGGCCGGCACCCGCAGAGCTGGTGGACGAGCCTGGAGCGCTACGCCTTTCCCCGGATTGGCGCACGGCCGGTGTCCGACGTGACGAGCGCTGAGGTGCTGGAGGTGCTCACGCCGGTCTGGCACGTGAAGGCGCAGACCGCGCGGCGTGTGCGTGAGCGGATCCGGGCGGTGCTGGAGTGGGCCGTGGCGATGGAGTACCGCAGCGACAACCCGTGCGACCTTCTGCATGTTTCTGCAAGTTATTGATATAGATAAAGTTATTCCATGAATGGCGTTCGCGATACCCTCGTTGTACCCCTCTTCCTGAACTGGAATCTACCGGGCCGCCGAAGCCGTCCACGGACGGCCCCGCGTCAAGTTGTCGGGGACATCAGCCGCCGAGTCCGCCGAAGTCGAGGCCGATTAGTGGTCGATGGCCGGCCGGATACGGACGGCCATAATCAGCCCTGAGCCGGCGCGAGCGGTGTGTCACCCTGGGGCCGGAGCGGAGCGTAGGAGGCGCGCCAGCGCCTTGACACGCCGCTCGCAGAGGCTATCCACGCGCGTTCGCCGGGAGCCGTCCACGACACCGGCCGCGGACGGCGGGAACCGGCTCGACGCCCTACTTGGCCGCATGCGCCTCGTGAGCCTCATAGACAGCCCGAGCGAGCCTCGTCAACGTCTCCTTGTGAGTCTCCCAATCCTCGGCGGTCAGCCTGAAGTGAATCTCCGCGTCGGCGTCTCCAAGCGGGTCGCGGTCCGGAGGCCATGTCGTGTGGGAAATCGCCTCAACGGGTTGCTTGAACTCATCGGGGCACAGGGTCTTGGCACGAGGGAAAAACACGATCCGAACTTCCCCGTTCTCGCCGACACCAATGCGAGCATACGACCGTCGCTGAAGCTTGACACTGAGTCCATAGGATCCTGGGCGCATCTTGGAATCTGGCCAGTTCGCTCGGAACATGTCTCGCACGGCGCCGAACAGCTCGGTCACGCCAGATTCTTCAACGCGCTTGTCGAGCCGCGCTCTCCTCTTTGCCACGCTCACGTATCCGCTCACCGAGGGTAACTCCGGGTCCGCTACTCCTTCCACATGCACCCGTCTGGCGAAGAGCGTCTTCCCCCCGTATGCGAAACCGTGGAAGGTGATGAGCGAGATGTCCATGCCGCTGTTGTTGGCGAGGAAGTCCACCATTCGCTCTGCTCTCTCGTCGGCGCCCAGGCCGACCAGGAACATGCGCAGCGGCCTCAACGAAGTCAACTCCTGTTCGCCAAACCGTTGTCCGTACCATTCCTCCAGGTCCTCGATCTCGTCGATGCCGCGCTCGCCCGACTCCCTGGCCAGCAGGGCCGCCAGCTCGGCCAGATCCATGGCTTCAAGGTCGGCCGCGTAGTCGATCACCTGCGCCACCGCGTCGCGGGTAAGGGTGCCACGCTTCAATTCGAACAGCGAGAGCCTGCCGTATCTGTCCACTCCCAGCAGGTCGAGCGGCCCGCCCGCGGTCGGCGTCTGCCTGCCGACCAGCTTGAGGCCCGGCATCAGCAAGTCGGGGTTCGCGACGAGCGTGTCCTCGAGAAGGGACTCCGCTTCCATCTGGCGTTGGGACTCCAACTCCACGACCGAGGACGCGTCCTCAAGCGCCCATATCTTGAACTCATCCATCCACTCGCCTCCGCAATTCACGGCGCAGGAATTCCGTGTCCTCGCTCTCCGTCCAGCGGCGCGCCATCATCCACGCCCGCTTGCAGCCTCGGCACCGCCGAAGAGCATGGCGCACACGTCCGCGTCCGTCGCGCAAGCGCCCACGCCGACGGCAGCCACGATCGCCCCTGCGCTCCATGCAAAGCGCATGCTTCCAGCCGATTCTACGCTAGGCGGTTCGGATTCCGGGGCCTGCACGCCGCCACGGGCCGCCGGAACTGGCGCATAGCGCGTGGTCGGCCCGCGAACCGACGACAGCGCGCACGCCGATAGTGCGCTGCTGGACGCCCGGGGTCACCCGGCGCTCATGACCCTGCCGGCGCGCGGCCCGGCAACGGCCGCATCGACGGCGGGTCTGAACCGGCGCAGTTCGCGCCGCATCTTCGTCCGGGGGTCGAGGGGGCGGAGCCACTCGCCAGTCTCCTTGTGTACACAAGGAGTATGCTGGCTCCTGCCATCTAACGGATGACAGGAGCCAGTTCTGTGTCTTCTGATCGTGCCGTCCGACTCTTGCTCCCCGCCGCCCGGATCGCCGTCGTCGCTCTCCGGGATCTTCTCATGTTCGTCGTCCCGCTCGATGTCCTTCTCCGCCCGATCCGTACTGCACCTGATGCCCGTTCGCGATCTCTGCCCGACTGACTTGTTGGGGGCGGTGTGTGGTCGAGCAGAGGAGCAGGATCGGATCGGGTTCACTCGTGGTCAAGATGCTGCGGTTCCGGCGAGTTCGTGTTCCGCTGGTTCCACGGTCGGGCGATGAGGGTGTGTGTCGGCGAGATAGGCTTCCCAGTCGTTCATCAGAATCCGCCGCCGCTCGAACAGGTCCGAACGGGCGTAGGCCGCCTCGACCTGGTTCTGCACCACATGGGCCAGAGCCGCCTCGACGACCTCGCGCGGGTGGTCGGTCTTCTCGGCCGCCCAGTCCCGGAAGCTGGATCGGAAGCCATGTGGCACGGCGGCGATTCCGTGCTCCTTGAAGACGGTGTAGAGCGGCGTGTGGGACAGGGGCCTGCCGCGCGGGCCGGGGAACACGAGCGGGCTGTCGCCGTCGCCGAGCGTCCGCGCGGCGTCGAGAATCTCGACCGCCCGGCCGCAGAGCGGGACCCGGTGCTCCCGCTTCGCCTTCATCCGCGTGGCCGGCACGGTCCACACGTGGGCTGACGTGTCCACCTCGGCCCACAGCGCCCCGCGCACCTCGCCCGAGCGCCCAGCCGTCAACACGAGGAACTCGAACGCCAGCTTGAGGGCCGGCAGCGTCCGCGAGCCGTGCACCGCCGCGACCGCCGCCGCGGCCTCGGCGTGGGGCAGCGCCCGGAAGTGGCGAACGGCCAGATCGTGCGGGCCGAGCACCGGCCCGAGCCGGTCGCAAGGGTTATCCGCACGATGCTCCAGCGCGACGGCCCACTCCAGCACGGCGCGGATGCGCTGGCGCAACCGCCGCGCGGTCTTCGGCTTGCTGTGCCAGATGGGCTCGAGGATCTCCAGCACGTCGGCGGCCGTCACCTCGGAGACGGGCCGTTGGCCGATGCGGGGGAGGACATAGTTCTCGAAGCTCCGCCACCAGTCGCGGGCGTGCCGCGGGTGGCGCCAGCCCTGCCGCAGCTGGTTCCAGACGCGTTCGGCGGCGGCGGCGAACAGGGGTATGCGCTTGGCGCGGCGGCGGTCGGCGAGCGGGTCTCCGCCGTCGCGGGCGAGCTTGCGGTTGACGACGGCCTTCTCGCGGGCCTCGGCGAGCGGGACCAACCGGACGCTGCCGAGTCCGATGTCGCGCCGCCGGCCGCGGATCGCGATGCGCTGGATCCAGCTGCGGGTGCCGGTGGGCTTGACGACGAGGTAGAGTCCGTTCCCGTCACAGTGCCTTCCGACCGGCGCGTTGCGGACGAACGCGGCCGAGAGTCGCTTGTCGGGATGTTGGCCGCGGGGCTTGAGTTTCCGCGGTATGCCGGCGCGCTGCGTGCCATCGTACATACCCTCATTATATCTCGGTATGGGCTGGATTTCGCGGGACGTTCAAGGGCGGGCAGGCGGGCACGGATGAGTAGTAATAGCCTTTTACACAGTCACTTAAGGCTCTCTACGGACCACACAGAACATCGCCGGACTTCATATATTGACAACCCGTGCGACCGCATCGGGCCAGTCCTCGGACCGCAGCAAGTAACGGTCGAGCACATGCGGGCGCTCGCGCACCAGGACGTGCCGGCAGCTCTCGCACGGGTGCGAGCATCCGGGGCGGCCGAGATCGTCAGGCTGGCGTTCGAGTTTCTCGTGCTGACGGCGGCGCGGTGGGGCGAGGTCCGCGGGGCCGCGTGGACCGAGATCGACGCCGCCGCCGCCGTGTGGACCATCCCGGCCGCGCGCATGAAGGCGAAGCGCCCGCACCGGGTCCCACTACCGGAGCGCACGGTGGAGATCCTCGAGGCGGCGCGGACGCGTGGCGACGGGCCGCTCGTGTTTCCCGGGCGGGACGGGGCGCCGCTGGCCGACAAACGGCTGCGCCGGCTCCTCCAGCAGCAGGGGATCGCAGCCGTGCCGCACGGCTTCCGGTCCACCTTCCGAGACTGGGCGGCCGAGGAGACCGACCATCCGCGCGAGGTCATCGAGGCGGCGCTGGCGCACGTCGTGCAGAACACGGTCGAAGCGGCCTATGCCCGCTCGGACCTGTTCGAGCGCCGGCGGCGGCTCATGGGCGACTGGGCGGCCTATTTGAACGGGACGCCTCGTCCGGCTGTGTACAATGGTTCCGTTCCCGGCATCAGACGAGAGGAGGATCGACGGTCATGACGCTCCCGACACACCCACGCGAACCGAGACCCCCAGGCCGGCGGCTTGAACATGCACTCACGCCAGCCTTCGTGCGCAACGTGGCCACGGCCGGCCGTTACGGAGATGGTCGCCGCCGATCGCGTGCAACTGCTTCAGAATACATGGCTTATTGACCAGCCCCAGCGTTCGCTTCCCTCGTTGTACCCCTCTCTCTGAACGGGACCCTGCCGGACCAAGAAAGCCGTCCGTGGACGGCCCCGGCCTGAGCGCCAGCGTGACCACCCCGGAACCCGTCGTGACGCCGACGCCGATCCACTCGCGTCCCACCGCTGCCGTCGCGGCTCCCATGGCGGCGACGCGCCGCGGGATCGTGTGGCCTCCGGTGATCACGTCGTAGGGCACAACCACGCCGGCAGCGCTGGCCAGCACGTCCCCGGCGTGGCGCGTCTCGACCAGACGGTCGCCGCCAGCTCAGGCGCGCGAATGAGGGAAGAACCCGCTGGCCTCGGCCTGCGTGACGCGGGAGGCGCCGTCGAGCCCGAGTTCGTCGCGGCGGCCGCGGATGGCGCTGCGCTCGATCGATCCGCCCCCGCCACGCCTCCCGTTACCCACAATCTTACCCACACGTGGTGTCCGATGCCCCTGGACTCTCCCGGACGGCTTCACGCGTTCCTGGATCCGGGCGTGGCGCTGGAGCGGCCACTGAGCCGCCGATCTCCGTGAGGCGACCAGAACCGGAAAGAGGACGAGCTGACCAGCAAGGCGGGACCGCCGGGGACACCCGCAGCACCAGCCGGACCCCATCTGCGGAATCAACGCGGTGAGGGGGTCGTGGCTCCGAACAAAAAAAAGGCGAGCGGACACCGGAGGCGCCGCTCGCCGAAAAATCGCCGGTCACGAGCTAGGAGCACCGTTCCACGACCAGAACACTCGGGGACGCCCAAAAAAGCAAAGTGGGGATCCGACGCAAACGCGCCGGGTCCCCCCCCTGCCCGATTACCCCCCCGGGCTCTCAGGAACGATGGGCTCGACTAGCCCTGACGCCGCCGCCGAAACAACTGCCGCGCGCCGCCACCCATCAGGCCAAGACCGAGCAGCCACTGCGCAATCAACGGCAGCGCTGGCACCGGCTCCGGCGCCGGCCCGTCGGTCACGGTCACCATGACCTGCATGAGGCCGCTGACGCCGCTGCCCGTGGCCACCACGGTCACCGACTCGTTGGCCGTCAACGTGGCGGAGCCGATCATGTCGCCCATCGCGATCATGATCGACTCGGCATCCAGTGTGCCGTCACCCACCACGGTCAGATCAATCTTGACCGTGCCGTCGCCAACCGTGACATATCGGTTGGCCGTCGCGGTGATCATCGACGTGCCGCCCGCCGCGATCTCCATGGGCTCGGCGCTCAGCGTGACCACCAGTTCCGTGTCAACCACCATCACAGGGAACGTGAGCTCGGCGACGTTCGACACGGTCTGCGACGGCATGAGCGAGGACGATGCCATTCTCGCCGTCCCGGTGACGGTGATCTTGGCCTCGCCGGCCATCAGCGCGTTGATCGTGACCGTATCGCCCGACGCGGACGCACTGGCCGAGTCACCCTCCACGGAGACGCCGTAGCTGGCCGTGTAGCCGTCCATCACATCGAACAGGTCACTCGTCATGAGCGTGACCGTGTCACCCGGGTTCACGCCGTCGTCGCCGCCCCCCGCCGTAATCGCGGCCATGAGCGCCGCGTAGTCGGCCGCACTCGCCTTCGGCGTAATCTTCTTCGTCGTCTCGTCCTCAATGTTCAGCGACAGCACACCCGCGCTCGTGCGGGTCCCTGGGCCGTTGGCGCTCTCACCGGACACCACGGCGTCGAACATGAGCGATTCCATGCCGACATCCTCGTCCGACCGCACCTCGATTTTTATGACAGCGCTCATCCCTTTGGCCATCTTGATGTCGGCCGACCCGACCAACGTGTAGTCCGCCGAATCGGCCGTGCCGGTCGGCATGAACGCCACCGTGAGGTTCTCTGCGGCGTTCATGGCTTTGCCCTTGTCGTCGACCACCATCACCGCCACCATGGCGGTTTCGCCTTCCTTCACCGACATGGGTTGCGGGTCGAGGGCCTTGCCGTCCTTATCGACCACCATCATCGCGACCGCAGGCAGCGCGTTCTTGTCTTCGATATCGATGGACAATGCGTCAACCAACGTGGCATTCCCCGCCGAGCCCGAATACACGGAGACCGTGATCGTGTCTTCGACACGGTTCTTGTCGTTCCCGCCCATGGTGATGGTGATGTCCTCCGAACGATTGCCCTCGTTAAGCGTGGGGACGGTGGCAGTCACCGGAGCGGTGATGCTGGCAAGAGTCGGCGGACTGTCAATTTGCACCGACAGATCCGCGGAGCCGTTGACGTGTGCAGGGTTCGCGGTGACGGTCACCGTGATCGGATCGCCCCCCTCCTCGGGCTCCGCGTCGTCATCCAAGGTCAGGTCGTAGGACTGGGTCTCGTCGTCATCGATGGTGAGCGTCGTTGGGCTACCTGACGCTTCTTCGATGGTGTCGCCGTCCGCATCATTAAGGCCACCGGGCACCAGAACGAAACTCCAATCGAAGACCTCATCCTCCGCGTCCAAGTCATGGAGCGTCTGCACCCGGATAGTGCGCGTTGCAGAGTACGAGACGGGGCTTAAGGTGGCGTTCGACGGAATTGCGAAAGTTGCGACGAGGCCTAAGTTGCGCCGTGTTGATATCTTCTAGCTCACCCGCGGTGGCGGTGGCCGTGGCAGTTCCGGCGGCAATTTCCGCTGTCACGGTCGCCGTGGCCACCGCGGTGGGATTGTCCGCGGCCTGGGCGGCGTCGATCATCCCCTTGAGGGTCACGGTCACCGTGACGCTGTCGCCCTCGGCCACCGCTTTATCCGCCCTGATGGTGGCCTGCGCATACGCCGTCCCAGAAGACGCCGCAAGCAGCACAGCCGCGGCAAGAGCCGTGAGCCAGTAGCCCTTTCGC
>CBDHFM010000019.1:0-42971 GCA_965262505.1 Vicinamibacterales bacterium | reverse complement strand
GCTGGTCGAAAGGCGTCCTCGCCCTCATGTCCCAAACGACCGTTTACGACACAGGCTGATCGGCGACGCCCGCGTCTCAAAGGCGGACGGCTACCAGTCGCTGGGCGTGCAACGGGACGCAGCTCGATGAAGGTGGCGCGCTGCGCGGACGATGGGCGTGGGTCGATCGAACTGGTCCTGAGGTACTAACGATGGAGTTGATGGAGTTGATCGCCCGCGCGCCGTGGCGCGAGGCGGTGACGTACCGCGAGACGTGGCCACACGCGTATGTGCTAATCAAGCAGGACAAGCAGCGGGAGCTGCTTGCCGCGATATGCGCCAGAATCGCGAATGGCGAGGGGATCGAGGGGCGATTCTTCAGCCGGACATCCGCATACCTGTTCATCGGCGAGTACAAGTACTGGCCCTACACGCCGTGCGACGAGATCGACCTTGACGCCACCGAGGACGAGGTCGTGCTCAACCGCGCGCCGCTGTACCGGGACCGCCGGGACTTCGTGATTCGGGCGGGCGATACGGGGATAAGAGAAGAGGGTGAGGAGGACAAGCCGATGACGGAGACGCGCGAGCCCGACACGCTGCTGGCCCATCTCGCGGAGAAGCTCTCCCATCGCCACGAGGACATTGCTGTTGAGGCCCTCGGGTACATCTTCCAGTCCAGGGCGGCGCGCCGTGTCATGGAGGAGGTGTTGCGAGACGGCGGCGCAGAAGTTGGACCGATCGAACAAGTGCGGACCCAGGTCAGTGAGGGGCAGACGCGTCCAGACCTCGTTGGTGTTGATCAACACAACAAGGAATGCCTGTTCATCGAGGCGAAATTCTGGGCCGGACTCACCGAGCAGCAGCCCACCGCCTATCTCGATCGGCTGCCGCCACACACGGCGCTCTTGTTCGTCGCGCCCGCCTCGAGGATCGAACTGCTCTGGGCTGAGCTGCGCCGGCTGGCCGGAGTCGACGGCCCGCGTCCCGCGTCTGAGACGGCGGCGGTCAGAAGCGTCCCGACGGCCGGCGCGCGGCACCTGATGCTGACCAGCTGGGCGCACCTGCTCGAACGCCTCGATGGCGCCGGCGACTCGCACACCACAATCGCCGTACAGCAACTGCGAGGGCTGACCAAGATGAAGACTGAGGAAGCATTCCACCCGCTCCATCCGGACGAACTCGACCCCAAGGTCCCGCGTCGGTTGCTCAGCCTGCAGCGGCTCGTCGACGACGCCACAAACCGCGCAGTCGATGACACAGCTGGCCCAGTCACGACGACGTCCACTAGTTATGGTCGGTACTTGTCTATTGCCGACGCCGCTGCGTGGTTTGGCATCGAATTCGATTGCTGGGCTTATCCCTCGTATCCCAATACGCCCCTTTGGCTGTGTTTCCAAGAAGAATGGCGTTCAGAGGAATCGCGCCCATTCGGCGAGATTCGCCGTGCGCTTGAGCCACTTAAGCGGAAAGCCTCCAAGGAATGTTTCGAGGAGGACGGGGCGTTGTATGTCCCTATCGAGCTCAAGGTACGAGTCGAGTATGACGCGGTGCTCGAGGCCCTGGTCACACGTCTCCAGGAGGTCTCGGATCTGATCAGCGCGGCCGGGGGCGCGTCGAGCCCAACGGGGTAAGGCGTCGTATCGAGCGTGGGTCTACAAAGAGCGGGTGGGCCAGCAATGCGTTTCTCTTATTTGGACAGAAGTCACGAATACCTGGCTGCGTTCGATGAGACCGGGAGCTCGGCAACAACCAGTTGACGGGTTCGATTCCGACCTCGCTCGGCAGCCTCACGAATCTGGAGGTCTTGTGGCTCTCCGACAACCAGTTGACGGGCGAGATCCCGGCCGCGCTGGGTAGCCTCACAAATCTGGAATTTTTGAGTCTCCCCGACAACCAGTTGACGGGCGAGATCCCGGCCGCGCTAGGCAGCCTCACAAATCTGGGGGCTTGTGGATCTACTACAACCAGTTGAGCGGGTCGATCCCGGGCAGCCTGGGAAACCTGTTCAACCTCGAAACGCTGGCGCTGTCGCCCGGCAACGACGAACTGTGCGCGCCGAATGACGAAGCGTTTCAGGCGTGGTTGAAGAGCATCGGAGATCTGCGTTGGACTGGCCCGACGTGCACGGCGGACGCGGTGCAGCCGAAGCCTGCGGATGAGGTGCAGGCGACTGTCGAGGCGGCGGTGGCGGCCGGCGGCGGCCGGCGGGCCGGCGGGCCCCCCGTGACGATCGACATGAGCACCCTGTTCTCGTTGGGCGAGGGCGGCAGCGCGGATACCACTTTCACGGCGCGGTCATCCGACCCGGCGTTGGTCCTGGCGGAGGTGACGGACGAGCGCCTGGTACTCACCCCGGGCAACGCGCAGCTCTCGAATCTGGTGGGGGTGCGGCGGACACGTTGGATGGCGACCCGGCAACCGTCACGATCACGGTCACCGCGACGCGGGCCGACGACACGGCCGAGGTCGCGTTCACGGTCGAGGTCGAATCAGAACCAGCACCGGTGCCGCCACGCTGACCCTGAGCGCAGACCCGGCCCCGGCCGAGGGCGGCGAGCCGGTGACGGTGACGGCGATGCTCGACCACCCGGCTCCCGCCGATGGCCTGACGGTGACGCTGACGACGAGCGGCACGGCGACGCTCGACACCGACTACACGTTGTCCTCGACCACGATCACCCTCGCCGCGGGCGAGACGGCGGGCACGGTGACGATCACCGTCACCGACGACGCGGAGGACGATGCCGGCGAGACCATCGTCATTGACGCCGAGAGCACGAACCCGGCGCTGACCGCCGAGCCACTCACCCTCATCATCGAGGACAACGACGTGACGCCGGTGCCGGCGCTCCCGCTCGGCGGCGCGATGTTGCTCGGAGCCGTGCGGATGCGCATGCGGGAGCGCACGTCCTAGCGGCGCGGGCTGGACGGCGCTCTCGCCCGTGTGTTGCAAACGACCGTTTACGACACATGGATCGGCTACACACGCGTTTCGAAGGCGGACGGCTCCCAGTCGCTGGACCTGCAGCGCGACGCGCGGCGGGCCGCGACCATGCATTGCAGGGAGAGCGTCCAGCGATCGCGGCGCATGTCGGCCCCGTTGACGAGCCGTACGCGGTCGTCCCGTGCGCGCGGGGATGGGCGGACGCCAATCGGCATATATATTTTATGTCTATAACATAAAATTCTTTGTTTGCAGTTATTTACAGATGAACGCTATACTTCCGAGTTGCGCGAGCTACCGCTCGAATTCCTGAACCAGCACGACGCCGCTCGGCACACCGGGGCTGATGCCGGTTCCGGCAGGGTCGCTCCGCATCCTCTTCCACGTCTGAGCCGGAGATTGAAACGCTGAGACACTCGATTCACCAGTAAGGGTTGTAAGATGCGCGAGCGGCCTGGGTCGCCTGAACCAGTTCCGATTCATTAGAAAGGACTTGAGACTATGAAAAAGTTAACCTCTGCGCTGTGTGTAGTTTTAGCATCTGTGAGTATGGCAAATGCCGCCCAGTATCTGCAGGCATCCTCGACCATTACCCAGTGCCCGGGTACGGAGCCTGAGTTGGTTAAAATAGATGTGACGGATGGAGCCGATGGCATCACCCTTGAAAACAATAAAATAACGGTCAATGAAGCCGGAACATATCTAGTGGTCGCTGCCCCCCAAGTGGGGCGCGAAGATGCAGGGCCCCTTGGTTGTTTTGACTTATGGCTGCGCGTCAACGGGAGCGATGTGTCCAATTCCAACGTACAGCTTTGTCAGGACGCTGGCAGTATGGCCAAGGACGTCATTATCTCGCAGGGAATACTCCCACTGGAGGCGGGTGATGTCTTAGAAGCAATGATGTCAGCTAACAACCCAGAGGCAAATATGTGTATTGAAGCTATCCAACCGGCCGGTGAACCATTGGTGCCTTCTATTATTTTTTCCATGATAATGAATTAACAAAGAGTTAGCCGTTGCCGCCGCTTCGAGGACGCCGGCGGCGACCCAGCGCAGCATCATCTGGCCGCCCCGCCAGCGCTTCACGTTGCGTTTGACGTGGCGGGTCCTGCTGATGAGGCTCTCGGCGGCGTTGACCGAAGGCCTTGGATAAAAATCCCGCTAGGGTATTCCAGCACCGACAAGGAGAACGATGCGAACCGCCATCAGTCAATTCTCTAACGCAAGGAACTACACACGGATGGTGTCCATCGCGATGGCCGCTATCGCCATCATGCTCGCGCCGTCAGCTGCCGGTGCCCAAGGCGCGGGAATCTCCGGGATCGTGACGGACACGACCGGCGGCGTGCTGCCCGGTGTGACGGTGGAAGTGCGCGACGCAGCCGGCGGGGTTCAGACCGCCTTCACCGACGGGACCGGCATGTATTCGGTGACCCTTCAGCCCGGGACGTATAACGTGACGATCACGCTGCCGGGCTTCAACGTGGTCACGCGCGAAGTAACCGTAGCCGCCGGGGCGATGGTGACGGTCGACGCGGAGTTGGGCATCGCGTTCTCGGAGACCGTTGCGGTCGTCGGCACACGTACCGAGCCACGGTCGATCACGGCCTCCCCGGTACCGATCGATGTCATCCGCGCCCAGGATTTCGTCAGCCAGGGTGATGTCGATCTCACCAACCAGTTGCGGACGGTCGTTCCCTCTTTTAACGTCAACACGCAGCCGATCAGTGACGCGGCGACGATCGTGCGTCCGGCCAACCTGCGCAACATGGCGCCGGACCACACACTGATCCTCGTCAACGGCAAGCGCCGCCACCGAGCGGCCGTCATCGCCTGGCTGGGCAACGGCATCGCCGACGGCGCGCAAGGCCCTGACCTCTCGTCCATACCCTCCATCGCCCTGCGGCAGGTCGAGGTGCTGCGCGACCGGCGCGGCGGCGCAGTACGGCTCGGACGCCATTGCCGGCGTCATTAACTTCGAGCTGAAGAACGCCCGCTCCGGGGGCAGTGTGGAGTTCCGCACGGGACAGTTCTACGACGGGAATGACGGCGACCCGTCGACGTGCGGCCCACTGGGCCGCTCGTGCAACGCCATCGGCGGCCGCGCCCAGGGCTTCACGTTCGCCGGCAACGCCGGTCTGCCGCTGGGGCCGGAAGGGTTCCTGAACCTCAGCCTGGAATACGGCAGCACCCAGCCGACCAACCGCGCGGTGCAGGACGGCGGCACGCTGAGGGTGATTGACGGCGGCAACAGCAACGTGCGCGACACGTCGCGCGCGTGGGGCACGCCGCGGGTCGATGACGATCTGAAGGTGTTCGCCAACTTCGGCACCGGCGGGGAGAGAGCCGAGTTCTACGGCCACGCCAACTACGCCAGCAAGAAGGTGACCGGCGGGTTCTACTTCCGCAACCCGAACAACCGCGGCAACGTGTACTCCGTTGACGGCGGTGAAACGCTGCTGGTCGGCGACGTGCTGATGGCGAACGGCATGGGTTCAGCCAACTGTCCGACGGTGAACATCGTCAACGGCACGCCGGATCCGGCCGCCTTCGCCGCCGTCCGCGACGATCTGAACTGCTTCACCTTCCACGAGTCTTTCGCTGGCGCGCCGGGCGGCTTTCCGGGCGGCTTCACGCCGCAGTTCGGCGGGAACCTCCGGGACTTCTCCGTGGTCGCCGGCGTACGCGGCTCCACAATGACCGGACTCAACTGGGACGTCAGCGTCAACCAGGGCCAGAACCAGGTCCAGACCTTCATATTCGACACGGTCAACGCCTCGCTCGGTCCGGACAGCCCGACCCGCTTCGAACCGAACCTGCTGGAGCAGACGGAAACCACCCTCAACGCCGACCTGTCATACGCGGCCAGCGACATGATCAACGTCGCCGGCGGCGCCGAGTGGCGGAACGAGCAATACCACCTCGGGGCGGGTGATCCGGCGTCGTGGGCGATAGGTCCGTACGGCTCGCAGGGCTTCAGCTCCGCCTCGAACGGCTACAACGGCACCCGTCCAGAGAATGCCGGCATCTGGGATCGCGCCAACGTCGCGGTGTACGGCGACGTCGATGTGCACGGGGTCGACAACGAGTGGAGCCTGGGCGCCGCCGTCCGCATCGAGGACTTCTACGACAGCTTCGGCACCACGATGAACAGTAAGCTGTCCGGTCGGTACGCCTTCACCGACGCGTTCGCGGTGCGCGCCGGCGTCAGCAGCGGGTTCCGCGCCCCGACGCCCGGCCAGCAGAACGTGCTGAATGTGACAACCGAGTTCGATTACGAAATCGGTGACCTGATCAACAACGGCACGATCCCGTCGACCTCCCCTGTCGCGGCGCTGCGGAACGGCGCGCCGCTGCAGCCGGAACAGGCGATCAACTACTCCGTCGGAACGGTGATCGACAGCGGCACTTTCACGTTCACGGCGGACTACTTCCGCATCAACGTAGACGACCGGCTCACGATTACTAGGAACTACACCCTCGCACCCGACGAAAAAACGACGCTGATTGCCGCCGGGATTGCGGAGGCCGGCAACCTGGCGGCGTTCCGCTTCTTCGTGAATGACTTCTCGACGCGGACACAGGGAATCGACATCGTCTCGACCTGGACCCCGCTGGCTATCGGCGGACGGACGACGCTCAGCGGCGTCTTCAACTACACCGACACCGATGTCACCGATTTCAGCGCGGAGCATTTCGACGCGGACCGCGTCACGTCGCTGACGTTGGGACTGCCCCGGACGCGCTGGAACATCGGGGTCAACCAGACCGAGGACCATTGGACCCTCATGGCGCGTCTGCACTACTACGGCGCGTACTGGGATCGCGAGGACGCGCGCTCGGAGCTGGGCAACGCCATGTCGTACCTGTATCCGCTGTACTCCGGCAAACCGCTCGTCGATCTCGAGGTCGGCTTCCCGCTCAACGATGTCACGCTGTCGGTCGGCGCCAGAACATCTTCAACACCTATCCGGCCGAGAATCCGGGCGCCGTCGGCGGCGTGGGTAACCGCTACGGCCAGTTCGGGCCGTTCGGCTTCAACGGCGGCTACTACTACGTGCGCATCAACTACGGGTGGGGCTCCGGCATGTAGCTGGCAGGACGCAAGATCGCCGGGGCGGGCGTTCGGGTTCGCCCGAACGCGCCGGCATAGGCCGGAAGGAGGTTCCGGCGCAACCTTCCACGGGGCACGTGCCCTGTTATTCATCTCCTTTGCTGCACTCAGCACTCCCCCCTTCGTGTATGGGCTCCTTCCCGTGTTCAGAAACGTGCAGACCGGGCTGTGGTGGTGCGCCGCCCTGATCCTGCTGCTATCCGCGTTGCTGCTGACGCGGATTCGGCAGCGGAACGACAGGTGGGCGTGGAGATTCGCGCGGTTCTGCATCCAAATCAGGACGATCCGCGATTCGGAGGGCGGGGAAACCCGAATCTCTCCGGCGCTGCTACCTCACAAAGCGGGACCGCCGGGTTGATCGTGGAAGCGGAAACGACATTCGAGTCTCCCTGGAGTAGTCCTTGAGAGAATCGGTGGACAGCGAGCCTGGAAGCAGGCGTCGATATTCCGGTAGCGCCGGCCGCCTACGAAGGTGCCCGAACAGGAGCCCGGTATGATTGATACCCTCTATGCTCACCCGCGCGTTGACCGACGCTAGAGAGGCCCCCCGTGACTATTGCTGACAAATTGGCCGGGCTGGCGCAGCGCGCGCCGGCACTGATCGAGCACCTTGAAACAGAAGAAGCGACGAAGAACGCCCTGGTGATGCCGTTCATCGCCGCGCTTGGGTACGATGTCTTCAACCCCCGCGAGGTCGTCCCGGAGTTCCACGCTGATATCGGCACGAAGAAGGGCGAGAAGGTGGATTACGCCATCCTTCGCGAGGGCGCGCCCTCGATCCTCATCGAGTGCAAGAAGATCAACGTCAGCTTGGGGAACGCGGAGACCAATCAGCTCTATCGCTACTTCACCGCTACCCCGGCCCGGATCGGCGTGGTCACCAACGGCGTCCAGTACAACTTCTATACCGACCTGGACGCGGCCAACAAGATGGACAGTAGCCCGTTTCTCTCAGTGGATTTACTCGACCTTCGCGACACGACCGTAGCCGAACTCAATGCGCTGAGCCGCGACGCATTCAACATCGATTTAATACTTGAGAACGCGGGGCGCCTCAAGTATCTGGCGGGCATCAAGGACGTACTCGCGGCGCAGCTCAGTGAACCAGACGAGGAGTTCACCCGGTTCTTCTTCGCGCGCGTCGCGCCAGGTGAGCAGTTTAGAGCGGCGACCCGCGAGCGCTTCAGCGGGATTGTCAGGTTAGCGTTCCAGGAGTTCCTGAATGAGCGCGTGACCGGACGGCTCCGGTCGGCGCTCCAGCACGAAAATGCCGCGCCGGACGCTGCGGACGCATCAGATGAAGAATCTCAGATCGAAACGACGGTGGACGAGCTGCTGGGCTACCACATCGTCAAATCCATTCTGCGTGACACCGTGAAACCAGAGCGGATCATGCATCGTGACACCCGCACCTACATGGGGGTCCTGCTTGACGACAACAACAGGAAGCCAATCTGTCGGCTGCACTTCAATCGGAAGCAGCGCTACCTCGGGTTGTTCAACCCAGAGAAGCAAGAGACGCGGGTCCGGCTCGACGACCTGAACGACATCTTCACCCACGCCGATCGTCTCCGCGCGACCGTTTCCAGCTACGAGGCCCTGGACGATGCCAAGTCGCGCGCGGGCGTCACCGACAACCAGTAGCTCCCCTGGTAAAACGCCAATCACGATAAACATTGACCAGATCTGACATCAGTGCTCCAGGTTGGACTGGTCAGTGAGTGGCACGCGTGTTTTCCTCCTCCTCGCGCGCCTTCGCGAGCGCCGACGCGAAGAGTCCCGTCGGCACCGCGACGATTCCCAGCCCGAGGAACAGGACGAAGAAGGTGAAGACGCGTCCTCCGGTGGTTATCGGAAACATGTCACCGTAACCAACTGTGGTGAGGGTCACGACCGCCCACCAGAGGCTGTGGAAGACCGAGGCGAAGTGTTCCGGCTGACGGTCGTGCTCAAAGTAGTAGATCCCGACGGCCGAGAGGAAGATCAAAATCAGGGCGACGTTAAGGAAGAGGACGAGCTCCTCGCGCACGATGCCGACGGCGCGGCGCAGTCGGCGGACGGCGTCACTGTACCGAGTCAGCTTCAGGATCCGAAGCAACCGCAGTAGCCGGAATGTTCGCACGGCACGGAGATCGACGCCCGCGGCCAGATAAAACGGCAGGATTGCGACGAGGTCGAGCACGCCGAAGAAGCTGCGGACAAACCGCCAGCGGGAGTCAGCGACCGCAAGGCGGAGCAGGTACTCACCAGTGAACAGGAGAACGGTCGCGAACTCGATCCAATAGAGCATCGCCACGGCGGGCGGCGGGAGATTGGGCAAGGTTTCGATCGAGAACGTGATGAGCGAGACGACGATGAGGGCGAAGACCACCGCATCGAACCAGCGCCCCGCCCTCGTGTCGGATTGCTCGACCATGCGTTTAAGGTGCATCGCAGCATCTTATACGTGCCGATGGCGCATCACAGCGTTTGAGAATCCTCCGTCCCATGCAGGTTGGCAGCGGCACCTGGAACGTGCTGCCTGGGCTGACCTGCCTCGGCCAGACCACCGACGCCTGGTCATGGGGGGCGTAGGCCATCGTGACCGTGCGTCTTGGCGAGAACGAGCACGACTACGCACTCGGCCATCGAGTCTCGACGACCGCGTGGTTCTCAAGGCGGCTCTCCGAGAGCGCCAGCGCCTCGCTGCGGCTGGGCGTCGGACAGGTGGGGAAACATCTCTGGCACCGACCCAGGGCTGCGGAGGCGTAAGGCTCGCCGACACCGACAATGCCGACGCTGCAGCCGCGCCATGAGGCCCAGGTCGGCGTCGGCCGCGCTCGCGCCGACGAGCTGCGTCACCTGGTCGAGCTAGGTAACACACGCGCTCGACGTCTGCAAGACATAGAATCCGACACGGGATACGACACACGGCGGCGCGTGCTGGAAGGGGTCTTTGCCCGTGTGTCGCAAACGGCCGTTTATGACACATGCTGATCGGCTACGCCCGCGTCTCGAAAGCAGCCAGTTCCCAGTCGCTGGACCTGCAGCGCGATGCGCTGCAGGCCGCGGGCGTTGACGCCGGCCACGTCTACCACGACTTCGCGTCCGGCGTCCGCGACGACCGCCCAATCCCGTCTTACACGTCCGACAGCCGCCACGCGGCGGCTGCTGTCGCTTGATTACATCATCGAGCGGCCGACCCTCGGATGGCTCCCGACTGAGGATGAGAAGGTGCCGTACCGGACGTATAGCGAGGGGAAGCAGGTGCAGAAACGCTTTTTCACCATGAAGTTTCCGGTGGCCGTGGATGCGAAGGCGGCGACCTTTGCCTACGTTGATCCGGGGCTGACCACTGAACCGCACTCCCGCGCCGCCCACGAGCCGTCAGCCCGTCGTGCAGGGTTGCGCGGCTTCACCGCAGGATTCCAAGCCGCAGATCTGGTAACGGCCGGGTTCAATCTGCGCACACGCGCGGCGCTTTATATTCGAGCGCGAGCAACCGAAAACCCCCGAGCGGGCACCGCTCGACTGGGCCGGTATGCAGAACAATCTCGGCAACGTCCTTGCGACCCTGGGTAAGCGGGAGCGCGGGACAGAGAGCCTTGAGCAGGCCGTGACCGCCTACACCGAAGCGCTTAAGGAGATTACCCGCGAGCGGGTGCCGACGGCGACCAAGATGAGGTCCAGCCCGGCCGTGACTCCAAAGGCGAGCGCCATTTGTACACGCGCCAAGGGCGTCTCGGCGGTCCCCAGAAACAACGCGCCCACATTCGCCAGGCAAGAGCAGCCGTTGCCAGACGTCCCCACCGTCTGCGAATGCGCCGACCAGAGACGTGAGTCCTACGAAGGTAGCGTGGATCACAGCAAGCACCGTCACCGAAGTTCGGAAGATGGTCATGAACCCATTGTGCGCGATCGTGAATTGAAGTCGCCGGCCGCGACCACCGGCAGACCGTCATCGCCGCCTTCTCCTCCGATGAAACTGCGCGACGACCAGTCGCTGATCGCTCCGGCGCGAGGTGTTGCCCTCGGTACGCCTTATCTCGCTAGCGCCGTATGCTCGCTTTGCAGCCGCGCGACCTGATCGGCCGTCCGCGACGTCGCCGCAAGCGATCACCGAGGCCATCCGTCCGTGCAATCCGCCTGGCGCGTGCCGGCCGGCGCCCTAGACGGTGTATCGCAAACGACCGTTTACGACACACGCGGATCGGCTACGCCCGCGTCTCAGAGGCGGACGGTTCCCAGTCGCGGGACCGGCCGCGCGGAGTCTTTCGCCCCCTCCCGTCACCAAGCCGTACAGGCGCTCTGCGCCGTCTCCGCTTCGCGTCGGCCAGGCGGGTGACGGTCGCGACCGACCGGGCGTGTGCGCGTCCGTGTTTGCCGCGAGCTGCGCGCGCAATCGACCGGGAAATGGGCCGCGCATGTTGGCCAAATTAGATCGTGCCAGAGGGCAAATACTTTCAGGTTTCCGATCCGGTCCGGCGCGCGTAAGCTGCGAGGTGCGGATGCGCATGCGTACGGACATTGCGCGTGGCTGATCATCTGTGCTCATAGAAGACTCGCCGCCTTTCACGAGCTCCACCACGCGGCCAACCCAGAAGAAACCGAACGACGGATGTACGAGGCAATCCAGATCGTCGGCATCCTAAAGGACGCCGAAGCCGGCGTGGCCGTCAACGACCTCCTGCGGACGAGGGCGCGGTCTCGTTGATGCTTGTTGGCGTACCGCTGTTGCTCTATGGTCGGTCCGGACGGCGGGCGCGAGGCTGCTATCCTGGATGCCTTGTAACGCATCCGTACACTGTTCGCCGTGTATGACCGAATCGCAGTGGAGGTCAGTCGATGATTCGCCCAGGTGGAATCCTGTACCTGCTTTCAATCTTCCTGGCACTGTGGCCCGCGGCCGGTATCGCGCAGACCGGCAGCGTCCGCGGCAGCGTCGTCGACCAGACCGGGCTGGTGCTGCCAGGCGCCACGGTGATCTTGCGCGGCGAAGGCGTCCCTCGCACCGCCTCTGCCGACGAGCAGGGCACCTTCGAGCTGGCTGGGGTCACCCCCGGCACCTATACGCTGACCGTGTCGCTGGGCGGACGTGGCACGCGGCGCACCCGGGCATGAGGAATCGTGCCGCGCCGCCCAGCGACACGGGACGCGAGGGCGTGATTATCGCGCTCGAGCTCTTGTTCGCCCTGTGACGGGCGAACGCGGGCCGGGCTCCCCCCACGTCGGTGGGGACAGACGCGGTGGGAGGGCGTGACGCCGGAGCGACGAGCAGCGAGTCGATCAGCGCGGGACCCGCGGGGCTTCTGGAGCGGATCGCTCTGACGATGAGCATGGTGCGGTCCGCGGGCGTCCCGAGTCATACAGATAGGCGCGCTAGGCGTCGGCCCCGGCCCGGGTCGCGGCTCTCGCCTCGTCCAGGATCCATGCCCGGAACGCCCGCACCTCCGGCCGCTGCCGGGCGGCCGCCGTGGTGATGAGGCAGCAGCGTTCGGGCGCCTCGGCCCGGCGGTCGAAGAGCGGGACCAGCGTCCGGCTCTCCAGCTCCCGCGCGATCAGCATCGGGCGTCCGATGGCGGCGCCGAGCCCGTGCACCGCGGCCTGGACCAGCATGCTGTAGAGGCGGAAGCCCGAGGCCCGCGACAGGTCCGGCGTGGGCTGGCCCTGGCGGGCGCACCAGTACGCCCAGTCCGCATCCCAGCCCATGTCGTAGAGCAGGGGCCAGTCGCCGAGGTCGGCTGGCTGATCGGGGCGGCCGCGCGCGGCGAGCAGGACGGGGCTGCAGACGGGGAGGAGCTGCTCCTCGTAGAGGGTTTCCTCGAGCAGAGTGTCTTCGCGGCGCGTCACCGGGCGTGGCGCCGCCGTCTCGCCGGTGTAGGCGAGCCAGGCGTCGAAGTCGCGCCGGTCGGGATCGACGCCGCGGTGGTTGGTCTCGATCTCCAGGGCGACGCCGGGGTGCGCCGCCGTGAAGGTGGCCAACCGGGGCACGAGCCACTTCTCGGCGACCGCCTCGACCGACACGATCCGCACGCGCCGGGGCCAGCGGCGCTGGCGTTCCGAGACGCCGTGGACTTCGGCGAGGATGCGCTGCACCTCCTTCAGGTAGGCCCAGCCGCGGCGAGTGAGGCGCACGCCGCGATGGAGGCGGTCGAACAGCGGCACGTCGAGATGCGTCTCCAGCATCCGAACGCGGTGGGCGACCGCGGCCGGGGTGACGCCGAGCTCCTCGGCCGCGCGGGCGAAGCCCTGGTGGCGGGCCGCCGCCTCGAAGAAGCGCAGACTTTCGAGCGGGGGCAGGAGCAGCAACGCTACCGAACCTCCGGACGGAGCGCGTCTGACCCTACGCAATGCTGCCATGGCACCCCGTGCGCGCCGCCGGCACGCCGGATCGGGGCGGCGACGCCCGTGGAGCGCGTCTGGCGCGGGTAGGGCCACGCCGTTGACGAGTGACGAGACCGTGCGGCACGGGGTTGCGCGTGGACGCTCATCGTCTCGGCTCCAGGGTGACGCGGTGACCGTTGAGGCCTTCGACACCCGTGCGGGCCGCACCGCAGTGGTTGACTCGATCACGCGATCCCCCACACGCGCCGCAGACCGGGCCAGGCATGGACAGACACCCATCGTGACGCCGCGGTGATGACGGTCGACGAGCGGGTGGCCGCGGTGGGCACACGCCCGCGGCGGCCCCGGTGGCATGGCGCGGTCCCCACGGCCCAGTTGACATAATATAATTATGTCAACTGGGCGGACCACCCGTCAAGCCGGGCCGCCGGTCAGGAATGCGACCGGTGCCAGCGGCGGACGCGTGCGGTGGCGGCCCCGATGTCGCCGAGGATGCGCTGGATGTCGCCGTGGTACTGGCGGCCGCGATCGGTGAGGCGGACCCCCCGGTGGCGGCGGTGGAACAGCGGGGCGCGGAGATGGGCTTCGAGCACGCGGATGCGGTGGGCGACGGCAGCGGCGGTGACCTGCAGCTCGTCGGCGGCGCGGACGAAGCTCTCGTGCCGGGCGGCGGCCTCGAAGAAGCGGAGGCACTCGAGTGGCGGCAAGGCGTGCATGGTCGTGGCGGCCGGGCGGCGCCGTCCGGCCCTAGCCTCTAGAAATGGTATCCCAGTGACCAAGTATAACTTTCCCTGGATGCCAGGCTTGATGCTGGTGGTTCTGCTGCGGAATGTGCGGCACGCGGTGCGTCGATACCGTGCGCGCGGGGATGGGCGGACGCACATGGAATATCTATATTATGCCTATTGAGTAAAAGTCCTTTATTTGCAATAGTTTAACTATGAAACTATAATTAAGCGTCGCGCGAGATTGTCACCCCGACAGCCGTTCGTCACGCTCGTCTCGCTCGCGTGCGATCGCGAGGGCGTCGGGATCCGTGTACGCGTGATCGCAGCCCCCCGGGACTGACGCCGCCGTCTGCTCCCGCCGGTCGGTCGGTCTCCCCCGTCCCGCCTCGTCGCGTCCTCACCCTGCACCGGCGCCGCGGCGGGCCGGCGTGAGCGCCCGCGCCACGCGGTGGCGCACGGTGCGCTGCCGCGGGGCGGGGTGCGGGACGGTGTTCGCCATCTGTGGGTCTTGCTGGCGGGGGCAGGCCTACTGTGGGGCGATTTGCCGCGAGACCGCGCACCGCCTCCAAGGGCGGCGGGCGTCCGCCAAGCATCAGCGCAGCCCGGAAGGCCGGCTCGATCACTGCGACCGCCAACGGGTCTACCGCGCGAAATGTCGCCTCCGCGTGACTCATGCACCTTCCCCCCGCCCCCCTCGATCCACCACCATCACAGCACCCGTCAGGCACGCGGGCATCCGGCCCGTGTGCCGCGTGTGTGGGCGTGTGGGGGCGCGACGAGCGCCCTGGCGCGGGCCACCCGCGCGATCGGGCGGGGCACAACGACGAAAGGCACCCGACGATGGCAATCCGTGACCTCCCGACGATCGACGGGCTCCCGACATGTGAGGTGGAGACCGCCGAGGAACTGACCGAACGCCTCGTGCCGGGCGTGTATGTGCGCGCCCCGCGCGCCGTCCTGGCCGCGTGCGCGTGGGGTGACACCGAGAACGCCGATCCCCCGGAGATCGTGGCCGGGGCCGACTGGCGCGACGACGCCTGGATCGCCGAGGGCGGCGAGTAGCCGCGCCCGAGCAGGAGCTGCACGATGGCATGGGGCAAAAAAAAGTCGGCGGCGGACACGCCGCGCTGGAACCAGGACGACTATCACCAAGAGTTTGCCGGCACGCTCAAGGAGCAGATCGAGCGGGGCGTCGCGCCGTGGCAGAAGCCGTGGACGCCCGGCGAGAGCCGACTCCCCAAGAACATCCAGACCGACAAGCCCTACCGGGGCGGGAATTCGGTCTACCTCAGCGTCACCCAAACGGCGAAGGGGTACAGCGATCACCGCTGGGCCACCTACAAACAGATCAGCGACATGGGCGGGCAGGTCCGGAAGGGCGAGAAGGCCACGCACGTGCTCTTTTACAAGTTTGACGACGAGAAGACGAAGGCCCAGGCGCAGCCCGACACCCCGACGCCCGAGGGCACGGCCGAGAAGGACCAGACGCGCCCGCCGCTGGTGCGCTGCTATGCCGTCTTTAACGTCGAGCAGGCGGACAACCTCACGCTCGAGCGGCGCGACGACCAGCACGCGCCGGACTGGCACGCCCACCAAACGGCCGAGCGCGTGATCCAGCTCAGTGGCATCCGCGTGAGCCATGAGCGCGGCGACCGCGCCTGTTACAACCTGCACACGGACCGCGTGACCTTGCCCGAACGTGATCAGTTCCCGACCGCGAACAGCTATTACCAAACGGCGCTCCACGAATGCGGCCACGCCACGGGCCACCCGGACCGCATGGACCGCGAGACCATGCGCGCCGGCGCGGCCTTCGGCAGCACCACGTACGCCCGCGAAGAACTCCGCGCGGAAATGGCCGCGATGATGACCGGCGATCAGTGCGGCGTGGGGCATGACGGGAGCCGCGGCGCCGCCTACGTGCAGGGCTGGATTGAGGCCCTCGAGAAAGACCCGAAAGAGATTTACAAGGCCGCGGCCGAGGCGCAGCGCATGACCGATTACTTGATGCAGCCGGTCCGCGAGCGTGCGCCCACGACCGCGCAGGAGCAGACAGACCTCGCCCAGCAACACGCGACCGCGCCGAGCCCGCAGATCAGCCACGCGCCGCCGCCCCAGGACAAGAGCCACGCGCACGAACGGGAGGCCGGCCTCAGCCGGTAGGGCCATGACGCAGCTGGTCGCTCGTCGCGCGCGTCTCCCACGCAGACGCTCCCGCCCCCGTCCATCGCACACAGCCTCGGCTGGCGGGGGTCGCTGTGTGTGATCGGACGAGCGCCCTCTGGCGGGACGACGACCCGACGCCGGCGACCGCCCGCCCCGCCGAGCGGGTGCGGCCACGGGCGCCGGACCCACGCGACGCGCGCGAGCAGGCTCCGCCCCGCCCCACCGGGCATCGCCGCGAACACGACGCGCGCCCGCCGGCGCGCCTCTCCATGACCGAGCGCAAGCGCGCCGCGACGGCCGACGTCGGCCTGTATCGCGCCGTGTCCTACACCGACCTGTCCGCGCAGCATTTCGACGGTCACCCGTACGCCTCCCGCCGCGCGGTGGATCAGATGGTTCGGCACGGACACCTCCAGGAGCATGAGGCGCGCGGGCCGGACGGTGGCACCTACACGGTGTTGACCGCCACCCCCGACGGTGCCCGCGCCGCGCAACGCGCCGCGGTCCACGCCGGCCACACGCCCGAGCAGCAGACGTGGACCGGCATCGTGAAGCCCGCGGAGCTGGCCCACGACGTGGCCGTGTACCGCGCCGCCACGGTCGAGCAGGATCGCATCGAGACAGCCGGCGGACGGGTCACCCGTGTCCGCATCGACGCCGAACTCAAACAGATCGTCGCGCGCGCCTCCGAGAAGGCCCGTGCCGACGGCGGGAAGGCCGCGGCGGACCAGGCCCGCGCCCAGGCCGCGCGCGATCTCGACCTCCCCATGACAGACGGGCAGGTGATGTATCCCGATGTACAGCTGGAAACCGAGGACAGCGACGGACGTACCGGACGTGTGAACGTCGAGATCGCGTCCGACCACTACCACGCCGCGGCCATCGTGGCGAAAGCCGGTGCCGGCTTTGCGATGCACGGCAGCTCTGGCCGTGCCAGCCAGCGGATCGCCCGCGCCCTGGCGCGAGAGGCGGACCGGCCCGGCGGCGGCGGCGGCGCCGCACAGCCCGGCCGCGATGGGTCCGTCGAACTCTAATCATGCAACCGATCTGTGTCGCCATCGGCCTCACGATCACGCTCCTGGCGCTCCTGGCGCTGCTGGCGGGGGATCAGCTGCGCTATCTCTCCCCGCACGCGCGCATCATCACGGCGCTCTACTGGCCGCCCCTCACGGCCTATGTGGGCCTGGCCATCCTGGGGTTTGGGGAGCAATGGAACGGAAAGTACGGTTAGCGACCGCCGTCAGCGGGGTTTCTGAGCGGCCGGAGCTCGCCACGAGCGACCGATTCAGGTACGGCGAACGAGTAGCGTCCCAGCAGGTTGATGTGCTCGTGGCCGAGCGGTGACAGTCTCGCCTCGTCTTCTGGACGCACCGAGTGGCCATCTGCGCGATGCTGGTCGAGGGCCGCCTGCATATAGATGGTGTTCCACAACACAATCATGTTGACGACGACGCCGAGTGCGTCGAGCTGGTTTTCCTGGCCTTCACGGTAACGTCGCCGCAGTTCGCCACGTTTGCCGTGGAAGACGGCGCGGGCCAAGGCATGGCGACCTTCTCCCCGGTTCAGCTGGATCAGCGTGGCGCGACGTTTGGCCTCATCGTCGAGGTACGTCAACGTGTGGATTGTCTTGTCGATCCGTCCGAACTCCGCGAACGCCTGCGCCAGGCGCGTTGGCCGATCCCCCACCTGCAGCGTGCGCATGATACCGGTGGCCGGCACGCGCCCGAGTTTCAGCGAGCCGACCGTCCGCAACATATCGTCCCACTGTGGGGTGATTCGGTCGAGGTTGACGGATTGGCGTGCCACGCGGTTAAGCGGGCCGTAGTCGGCCCGGGAATCGATCCGCCAGAAGCGGGTACCACCGATGTCGGCGAGCCGCGGACTGAAGCGGTAGCCGAGCAGGCGGAAGAGACCGAACACCACATCCGAGTAGGCCCCGGTGTCGGTCATGATCTGCGTGGGCTGCAACTCTGTCTGCTGTTCGAGCGCGACCGCGAGCAGCACCAGGCTGTCGCGCAACGTCCCCGGGACCGTAATGCCGTGCAGGCCGGTGAACTGATCGGACACGAGGTTGTAGTAGGTGACGCCCCGGCCGATACCGAAGTACTTGGGGTTGGGCCCCGCGTGCACGGTGCGCACCGGCACCACGAAGCGCAGGCCGTCGGCGGAGGCCACCTCACCACCGCCCCAGGCGCGCGCCAAGGGGATCCCGGTTTGCGCCGCGACGAGGCGCGCGTTCGCCGCGCGCAAGGTCTCGTCGCGCAGGTAATTCTGGCTGACCCAGGACAGGCGATCGCGCCGCAAGCTCTGAGTCTCGTGGCGCACGAGTGGCTCGAGGCCGGTGTTGCAGGCTTCCGCCAGCAGCACGGCGCAGACGCTGACGCCAAGATCCGTGACCCGCGCCGCGCGTTCGCTGACGTGCGTAAACGCGACGGCGAAATCTGTACGCGCCGCGATCTCGAGCAGGATCTCCGGCAGATCGACACGGGGCAACCGTCCCGCGATGGCGGTCCGTAGCGCCACCAGCGACGCGGGTTCCTCGACCTTGTCGAGGGGGCTCACGATCAGCTCGTCCTTCCCGTCGATGCGTTCGAAACGCACGGCTGGATTGTTGGGGAGGCGCGCGGCCACCGCGCGGTAGGTCTGATCCAGCTCGTCGCTTAACGCGGCAAGGATCGGTTCTGGGCGAGGACTGTAGCCAAGCGTTCGACACATGATCGGCCGCGCCGCCTCCCACTCGGCGCCAGCCAGGAGATTGCGCCGCGGATCGGCATACCGCCAGCTCGGCGTCACGAAGACATCCCGCCGGCGCAGCGCCTCGCGCAGTTGGTCGAGGACGCAGAAGGTGTAGGCCCGGTGATCGACCGCGTCGTTCGCGCCGTACACGTATCGCCGCCAGGCTGTCGTCACGACCGCAGACGGCGCCACGTCCTGGGCCCGCGCCGGCGCTTCACGACGCTTGAGATACTCGAGCGCTGCGACGACAGCCGCGCCGGCCGGAGCGGCCTCAAAGTGCACCTGGTGCAAGAGGGTTGGCAGGAACAGCCGCACGCGTCGGTACCTCGTCTGCAGCTCGGTGTAGAACACGTCATCCGGCGGCCGCACCAGTGTGCTCAGTGTCCCGAGGGCCTCGGCCAGGGTGGCGCGGGGGACACGCGCGAACACGTGGTCGCGCAGCACGTTGTCCGGGAGAGCGGGATCGAGGAGCGCCGCGCAGGCGTGCGCCAACGTGAGGGCAAGCGCATCGAGATCCTTAAGGCTGCGCAACCGTGCTTTCCGATCCGCTTTTTCGGCGGCACCAAAGATGTCGCGTAACAGTCGGTCGAGGACCTCGAGCGCGTTATCCTGTGCGGAGGCTTCGAGCGAGTGGACGAACGCGACCAACGTGGCGGCTCGGCGTAACGCTGGCAACCGTGCGACCGCGGTGACTTTGGCTTTCTCCGCAAAGCGCGCCAGGGCTGCCATTCGCGTCGGCGCGATCGCGGCGGCCGCTGGCACGGTGATGCTGAGGCTACGGACGGCGTTCAGCCGCTCGAGCGCACGCACCAACGCCGGGCCACTCACCATCGCGGCACCCGTCCGCAGCGTCACGAGTGATGAGCTGCGCCCTTCATCTGGCACGCGCAACAGATCTTCGAGGCGGCGCTGCTGTGGCGGACTGATGCCGCTCGCCAGCACGCGCCACACGCGCACGTCGACGCGGTGCCGCAGCTTGGCCACGAAGCGCTCCAGCGTCGTCGCGCCCGGCAACAACACCTTGTGGGCGAGCATCCAGGTCGTCGCCCGATCGAACAGTGCGCTCGGACGTTCGGTGCCCGTCCAGCACTGTGCGTAGAGCCATCGCGTGAGGCCAAACCCGGCCGCGCGATCCGCGAGGTCGCGATACCCATGTTCCGTCCGGATGTGTGCGGCATGAGCGAAGCGCCACTTGCCGTCTCGATAGCCGGTCAAGTCCGTGGTCGTATCGATGCCAAGTTGCCGGCTCATCGTGGCGAGTACCGCCGGTGGCACGGCCGTCGGATCATCGAGGAACGTCCCCACGAAGCGCACCGTGGTGAGCTGCAGAGCGAATCCGAGACGGTTGGCATCGCCGCGCTTCTCGACGATCTGCGTGTGATCGCTGTCATCGAGGTGGAAGTACCTGGCCAGCTCTTGGGTTGACGGGTCGCCCAGGTACTGGCCGTAGTTGTCGCGCTGCGCCGGGCTCAGGAAGCTCACGGGCATCGCGGCTTCCCGACGTGGCGGAGTTGCATAAACGATGGTTTGCGCACGGAGGGGCGATCGGCAGGAAACCCCACGTTTACAGGGTGCAAAACAGTATTGCATTACCAGTCACGTATGCAATACCTTTACGCAATCATGCTCATCGGCTACGCGCGCGTCTCCACTGGCGAGCAAACTACCGCCCCTCAGGTCGCCGCGCTCAAAACCTCCGGCTGTGAGCTCATCTTCCGCGACAACGCCTCCGGCGGCCGCTGGGATCGGCCCGAGCTGCACAAGCTGCTCAGTCAGCTCCGGAAAGGCGATGTGTTGGTCGTCTGGACACTCGATCGCCTGTCACGCTCCCTGCGCGATGTACTAACCATCATGGAGCGGGTGCAGGAGCGCCACGCAGGCTTTCGCAGCCTCAAGGAAGCGGTGGACACCACCACGCCCGCGGGTCGGATGATGATGCAGATGGTCGGCGCGTTCGCCGAGTTCGAGCGCGCGATGCTCAAGGAACGGACCAAGGCGGGCCTCGACGCCGCGCGCAAGGAAGGCCGGATCGGCGGCCGGCCGCCGAAGCTCAAGCCCCACCAGCAACAGGAAATTGTGACGCTCGTCAAGCAGGGGAAGAAGACCGCCGCCGACGCGGCGCGCCTGTTCGGCGTCCACCCGGCAACGGTGTCGCGGCTACTCCGGCGGACCTAGATCGAGTCTTCTACCGTACTTTCGGTTCCATTGCTCCCCAAGCCCCACCGTCAGCACGAACGCCAGCAGCAGCAGGGCGAGCAGCACGTTGACCTCGCTCAGCCGCTTGATCCCCTTCTCCATCCCGCTGACGACCGACGCCAGCGCCATGCTAGTGATGCCGATGATCAGCAGCACGTGGGTGGTGTCGGTCGCCGGCGTGCCCCACAGGTGGGCGAGCCCAGCGGCCACCTGTTGGGCACCCAGGCCGAGCGACGTGGCCAGTCCGAAGAGCGTGGCGAAAACGGCGAGGATGTCGACGCCGTGGCCGAACCACCCCCACACCGCCTTCCCCAGGAGCGGATAGAGTGCCGACCGCAGCGTCAGCGGCAGGCCGAGGTTGTACGACGCGAAGGCGATCGACAGCGCCACCACCGCGTAGATGGCCCACCCATGGATGCCCCAGTGGTAGATGGCGCCGGCCATGCCAAGGCGCGCCGCCGCCGTGTCGGCCGCCGCGAGCCCGAGCGGCGGTTGCAGGAAATGCTCTACCGGCTCTGACACCCCGAAAAACATCAGGCCGATGCCGATCCCGGCGGCGAACAACATGGCGAACCACGCCGATCGGGAATAGTCCGGCCGGGCATCCGCGCCGCCCAGGCGCACGCGGCCGAGCGGTGTCGCCACCAGCAGCAGGCAGAAGAGGACGAAGAGGTTGCTCACGCCCATGAACACCCAGTCGAAGGTCGACAGAAGCCACGCGCGCAGTGCTTCAAACGCGACCGCCGCCTCAGCCTGGAATGCCAGCACCCCGGCGACGAACGCGATGACGGTGAGGCTGGAGACGACGAAGACCGGATGGTGGATGTCGAGACCGAGAACCTTGACGTTGTCTTGACCCAGCTTGTAGTCGATCGTCGCGATCTCAGCCATAGGGTTTCGTCAGCGGGGCGGCCGCCGCACCCGGAACGCGGCGACATCTCGCACCACACCATCGACCCGCGCTACGGACGGGCAGCCAGGTATTCCGAGACTTTCACCTCGATCATGATTTCGCTTGCTGAGACAAGAGCAAGAAGCGTAGCCTAACTGGCCCAACCCGAGACCCCATGTTGTCCGAACGCGTCGACGCGGCGCTTGCGTCGTTACGAACCGAGTATCTCGAGACCCCAACCCTACTCCTGACCGTTGGGGAAGCGGCGGAGTTGCTGGACCTCACTCGCACCGCGGCCCTGGCTGTTCTGCAAGCATTGGAGAACTCGGGTTTTCTGGCGCTCACACCCGATGGCCGCTTTGGCCGGCCGCCGGACCGGCGGCGAGCAGATCCCGGTGCATCGTCGACAGTAAAAGTGACTTGAGCGCCGGTATCCCGTCTGTCAGGAAGAACTCTGTAACCCTGGACTGGGTGTGTCCACTAATCCAAATTTAAACTCTATTCTGACGCATCCGCGCTCCATCCCTGACGTGAGGCTAGGGCATACCCTGGCTCCACTCATGCGTGGTCCGCTTGACAGGGGAGCGTACCGTGGCATTCCGTTCTGCCGCCCTCAACGCACGGAAGGCGATCCCCTGGTGTGCCGGATTTGGATCGGATCCCTACTCCAGACCTGGGCGATAACGGCGGTCCGCCGCCCGTTCGACGTCAGCCCGGGTGTAGGCCACGGCCTTCATCTCGCCGCGCGCGAACATCGCCGCCTGATCGGCGTGATACGGTGACGCCTCGCGGTTACTCTGCCCGTAGGCCAGGACCGAATAGGCGCGGGGCGGGCTCGTGAACTCCACCGCGAGCACCCACCCATCGCCCCCCACGACCCGGCGGCGGCCGTCGTCGTCGGTGCGGAAGTTGAGTACGCGGTAGCACCCCAATGCGCCCGCGCAGCCCCCCACTGGCGCGTCCACCTCGCCGTGTCGCACCCGGTGCACGTCGCCCCACGCCACGTCCCACGCACCGAAGCGCGTCACGGTCTCAGCGATCGCGGCCGGGAACACCCGTGCTGCCAGCGCCGGATCGGCCAGGCCTCGCGGCGTGCTGGTGGGTGCCTCGGGCGTCCAGCCTTCCGCGAACGGCTGCGGGTCGCCGTCGCCGTCGTACGCTGCCTCGATCGCGTCGGTGTACCGGTTCCACCACCGCTCGAAAAGCACGCCACCGCGGCTGGCTGGCGCGGCCGTATTGTCCCACGCCTCGAGCATCGTGAGCGCGTCGGCCAGCGTGTTCGCGCCGACGGCGTCGATGTCGAGCGTGTCCTCGTCGAGCGCGCGACGGATCCCAGCCAGGAGGTCGCTCTTGACGCGATCGGCCAGCAGCATTCGGTAGCTGTGCTTGCGCCGCACCACCTCTTCGAGCGAGAGTTGCTCGTCGGTGCCCACCAGCAGCGCCGAGTGCTGGCTCCGCAGGCGGAACCCTTGCGCCTCGAAGTACACCGGGTAGTTGGCCGGGTCGAGCGGCGCACGCAGGTTCGTCAGCCACGGACCGTCGTTCTCGTTGCGCACGTACCCGCCGGGCGGGTTCAATACCTGCGGCAGCTCGTTGAGTTCATGCATCGCGCTCCAGATCTGGCTCCGGCGCGTCACCGGCACCGCGCGCGTGTCGTCGTAGGGGTGCGGGAACACCGGCATGGCAGCGTTCCAGAGATAGAAGACGTTGCCGGCACCGTCCGCGTAGGTGAAGTTGGACCGAGGGTGCGCGCGCAGCCGCATGGCGTCCCTCCATTCCTCGAGCGTGGTGGCCTGCATCATGCGGAGGAACTGTTCGCCGCCGCGGAACTCGCCGTCTTCGGGCGTCCGCAGGATGTAGATCCGCCCGTGGTCCCGGTGGATCACCGGGCCGAGATCGGTGAACACCCGCTCGCGGGTCTCGTAGCCGTAGCCGGCGCCGTTGCGAAAGCGCCGCGTCACCAACTCGCGGCCGAGCGGTACCGAGACGCCGTCGAGCATGTAGTGGTCCAGGCGGGTGGGATCGATCGCGAGCGCATAGACCTGCCCGTTGTCCACGTCGTTGTTGGTCGTCGCGAATCCGAGGTACGGGTTGAACCCGCCGACGATCCCGAGCGGAGCCCCAATCCGGAAGTCACCGTAAAAGTCGAGGCGGCCTGGGACGACGGCGTGGGCCTCCCAGTAGCCAGCGTCCCACGACAGGTGCGGATTACGCAGCAGAATCGCCGCGCCGGAGGTGGTGCGGCTCGGCGCGAGCGCCCACGCGCTCGAACCCTCCTCACTCGGGTCGCCGTCGGCCGCGGCATCGTCGCGCTCGATGTCACGCAGGGGCGCGTCGGGGGCGCCGGTCAAGCGGTTGGTCCACCGGCGCGTCTGGCTCGCGCTGGAACGGGAGACAGAAAGCGCGGCGACGTCGTAGCCCGTGAACGGGTCGGCGACCCAGCCGGCGAACTCCTCTGGGTGCTGGGCGAGGTAGCGGTTCACGCCGGCGGCGAAGCCGTCGTACACGTCGCGCGTGTCCTGCTGCAGCGCGGGATAGACCTCCACCGCCCGCCAGTAGTACGGCTGACTCCCGAAGTCCGCGTCGAGCGCCGCGCGGCCCTCGTGCAGCGCCAGCTCGCCGCGTGCGCGCAGCAGCCCGCGCGGCACGCGCTCGCCATAATCTTCAACCTGCAGGTACCCCAGCGCGTAGCCGAGCGCCTCGAAGGTATCGGCGTAGATGTGCGGCACCCCGTGGGCCGTGCGGAGCACCTCGACCTGCGCCGCCAGGGCGTCGGCGACGCCGCCCTGTGCGCGCGCCGATGGCGTCCCGGTTGATGCGCCAGCCGCGCAGAGCAGGAGCAACGCCCACCCGAGCGGCCGGTCCAGCGCGCGCCGACCTGCCATAGAACTCCCCCTGGTGTGACAATAACCCAGGCGACGTTCGACCGCGCATCTCGGATGCTGGTCAAGACCTGCGACATCGCCGATGCGGTGACCGCGCATGGGCAATGACCGTGGTGCAGGTCGGGCCCCATCAGCACACGCTCCACTCCCAAGGCTGTGAGCATGAGTGGTCCACTGATCGCAGGCGACGCGACTGCGGGCTTGCTCCAGAGATTCACCACCGCGACGGAACGGGCTGGCGCGAGAGAACGCTCGCGCGAACTGCGCTAGCATTCACGCGGGACATCTTTCGGATGAATGCGGTTTTCTTCGCCATCGTCCTCGTCGCCTTCCTCGTTGGCGGCTACCACCAGTGGAGCTGGGTGCCAAGCGCGGCGGACAGCGTGTCACCGATGGCTGAGCTCGGCACGGCGATGGTCGACGCGGCAGGCGGCGCGGTGACCCTGGCGATCGGGCTCGTGGGCATGATGGCCCTCTTCCTCGGGCTGATGAAGGTGGCAGAGGCTGGAGGTCTGTTGACCATCATCGCCAAGACCCTCCGCCCGCTGATGGTGCGTGCCTTTCCAGAAGTGCCGGCGGACCATCCCGCGATGGGCGCCATGATTCTCAATCTCTCCGCCAACGCCCTCGGCCTCGCCAACGCCGCGACGCCGTTCGGCATCCGCGCGATGCAGGAGCTCGACAAGCTGAACCCGGTCAAAGGGACGGCGAGCAATGCGATGGCGCTGTTTCTAGCCATGAACACTTCATCGGTCACCTTGCTGCCCACTGGCGTCATCGCGTTGCGCGTCGCGGCCGGGTCCCAGGACCCGGCGGGCATCCTGCCGACGACGCTGTTTGCGACCTGCGTTTCGACGGTCGCGGCATTCGCTGCCGTGAAGGTATACCAACGGTTCTCGGCGGTGGCACCTGCCGAGACGCCAGGGTCCGAGGGCCCGGCGGCGGCGGCAGTAGAACCGGTATCTGGAGCGGAGACCCCCCAGGTGTCCGCCGAGGCCTCCTCCGGCGCGTATCCCGTCTGGGTATCGGTGACAGCGCTGGCGGGCATCGTGGCGGTGATCCCGCTGGCCGTCGTCTACGGTGCCGCAGTCTCGCCCTGGATCATTCCGGGGCTGATGGTCGTGTTGCTCGGGTTCGGTGCGGCCCGCCGGGTCCGTGTCTACGAAGTCTTCGTGGACGGCGCGCGCGACGGGTTCCAGGTGGCGCTTCGGATCATTCCGTACCTCGTGGCCATCTTGGTGGCGGTCGCCATGCTCCGCGCCAGCGGCGCGCTCGCTATCATCGTCGGCTGGCTGACCCCTCTGACGTCGGCGGTCGGCCTGCCGGGGGACGCGCTGCCGATGGCCCTCATGCGGCCGCTGTCCGGCTCGGGTGCGTACGGCATTCTGGCATCGATCATCCAGGACCCGGCCATCGGACCGGACAGCTACACCGGCTATCTTGTGAGCACCTTCCAGGGGTCGACCGAAACGACCTTCTACGTGCTGGCCGTCTACTACGGTGCCGTCCAGGTTCGCCGGATCCGACACACATTGGCCGCCGCCCTGACCGCCGACGTGGCCGGCATCGCCGGGGCGGTCATCGCCTGCAGCTACCTCTACGGCGGTCGGTAGCTCCGGGGTCGTCCGCGGTGAGCGCTCGGCCGTGCCGCCTCCCGAAGGAGCCAGGTGATTGACCCCCAACGTATCGGTACACCGCACTCGGATAACCTGTGTCGCGCGGATACCGAGACAAGCTGAGCGCTGACCCGCGCGTTGCACCCGGACACATTCATCGGGGGTCCGCTGACGCAGCGTACGTTCACCTTCAATCCGGAACTGCCGGCCTACAACATCCTCAACACCAGGATCGGGGTGCTCAGCGGCGTGTGGGACATCGCCTTCTTCATCAACAACGTCACCAACGCGCAGGCGTTCCTCGCGCTCGACCAGGAGCGGGGCACGCGCGCCCGGGTCGGCTATCTGACCAACCTGCCGCGGCGCGTCGGTATCAGCACGCGCGTCAGCTTCTAAAGCGACCGGCGTCACCCGAAGGGCCGGAGTGGAGCGCCGTTACCAGGCCCGGTGCGCTGAGGCTGTCGGGAGCCTTCTGGAGCCTGATGGGGAAACCTCTCTGCCATACTCACGCGACAACGCTAATAGGGGTCACCTCACGCAACGGAACACGTCGTACGTGGAGGCATTGGGCGGGTTCCGAGGCAGAAGACGTCCCCCTCCTCACCCCTCCGTCCAGCCATGAGGCCACGCGGGCGTCTCTGGGAGCCCCGAGGGTTTCAGCGGACACGCGAAGCGGTCCGCCCAACCTCGCGGTTTCTGGACCCCCACGATCCATCCGTCGCCTCGCGTCCTCAAGCAATACTCGCCTACACTCCAGGGAATATGACCGAAGACGAACGAGAACACCTGCTCAGCACGGTGGGCCAGGCGCACGCGGGCCTGTCCGAGGTGGCTCTCAAGTTGCGGTTGGGATTGCCACCGAAAACACCGGCGCTCAAGACAGCGATCAAGGCCGAGCGGGTGGCCTTCGATCTCAAGCGCTCGCTTCAGCGGCTCGAGGTGAAGGACGTTGAAACGATCACTCGGCGCGCGCCGGTGTTACCCGAGGTGCGCCGAGGTGGGAAGGTCGTCGACCCAGAGTCGCTCCTGCGGCACGAGAAGCGACACGACGAACGCCTTACAGGTTTTCCCCGTCGAAATAATCCTCGTCGATCCGGTTGACCGCATACCGGATCCGGGGGCGCACGCCGATCTCGGGACATTCACATCATGAACCTGCGCGAGGAACTGGTCGGATACTACGGACGCCTGGGTTATGCCGCACAGGGCACATTGCCGTTTTCCCATCCCCACCTCGCACGCCGCCGTGTCATTTCATCGTGATGACAAAGACTCTCACGCCCTTCGCAGCAGGCGCGCATCCTGCATCCTGAAATTTCTGGTTAATAGGCCGCACGTTCTTGCAGAACGTCACGATAGCCCGTGACCACGCACTGTGCGCGACCGGCATCCACCTATCTGTTATCTGGCGCGACGGCCTTGCAGCTGGATGAGAAGTCTGCTGATGCCTACAAGCTGATCGGCACAGACCGATGAGAAGCCGTCGTGCGGTGTCTTGTCATCATGCGACGGCGATAACCCGCGTAACTCACCAGGACCCCCACCACACCCCCCCACTTCATCGCCTCACACCATCACCAAGACCGCCAGGATGATCCAGAACAGCGCCGCCCCCGCGAGAACCCCCCACCCGATCCGCACGCGGTTCCATGGGACGGCATACGAACCGTAGTCTCGCCTCACGGTATATGCGGCCAGCAAGAGACACGCCACCGGCACGAACCCAACGAACTGAAACCGCGGTGTCGCGGAGAGATACAACGCGGCCGGGAGCGTGAGGACCGCCCCGGCATTCGGCAGGGACGAACGCCGCCAGACGAGCCCAAGCGCGGAGAGAATCAAGCCCATCACAATCGCGGGCCAGAAAAACAAGGCCGGCCAACTTGTCAGAACGTTATCCATGGGGGTGAAGCATCTTCCTTCGCCGGGTCCAGGTCGGACGCGGCGAGCACGTCACGGCGTGATCCCGTTGTCGTCGAAGAATTTCGACCAAAAGTCTACGGCACGATCGACGACTTCGCCTGGATGGTCGTGCCACCCGGGATATCAGCCGGTGGGTCAGCGGTGAGATCCGGTTTACGCCCAAAGAGAAGGCACTCCTCACCCAGCGCGCGCGCGCCATCCTAGCCGACATCCGGTCTTGGCGCCAAGAATCCAAGCCCGAGGCGAGTTAAGCAGACGCGCCGGAAGCTGGCAGCGCGTCCGTCCCGACGCGCCGGCCGGCCGTCCCGCGGGGAGCTGCGCCAGGCAGTACGGCCACCGCCTAGATCACGATGCGCTCGATCTCGTCGACGGTGATCGTGTCCGCCGTCCGGTCGTAGAGCTTCGTGGTCTTCGGGGAGGCGTGCCCGGCGATCTGCTGCGCGTGTTCGAGCGTCCCCCCGTTCGACAGATACGCCGTGATCCCCGTCGCCCGAAACGTGTGGCAGCAGGTCGAGGGCGGGAGATCCGCCGCCGCCGCCCGCCGCTTGATCATCGCCAGGACGAGACGCCGCGAGAGCGCCCGGCCCGTCAGCCGCCGCCCCGCGGGGTCGACGCTCTGGAAGAGCGCCGCCGTCGCCGCGTCGCGCCCGGCCCGCGCGAGGTAGTCGTCGAGCGCCTCGGCCGCCCGATGGTGGGCCGGGACGTCGTGCCGCGTGCCGCCCTTCTCGTGGAGCCGGAGCCACCCCTGGCGCTCCTGCCGGAAGTAGTCCTGCCGCCGCATCCCGATCACCGCGCTCACCCGCGCGACGCTGTAGAGCATCACCGAGACGAGCGCCCGGTCGCGCAGGCCGGCGAGCGTGCCTGTGTCGATCGCCTCGAGGAGCCGGCGCGCCTCGGCCGGCGAGAGCACCGGCGTTGCGCCCGTCGTGACGACGTGCTTCGGCCCCCGGACGGCCGCCGCCGGGTTCACCGGGAGAACCTGGCTGACGACGAGCCAGTCGCCGAGCATGCGGATGGCCGCCAGGTGCTGCTTGACCGTGGGCGCCGACCCGGGGTGGGTCCGGATGTAGGCGGCCACGTGCAGCGGCGCGACCGCCGTGAGCCCCAGGCCCCGCGCCGCGCACCACGCCAGAAACTGCCCCACGGCCCGCCCGTACGCCGCCCGCGTCCTCGCGTTCGCGATCCGCGCCGCAAAGAACTCCAGGAAGCGCTCGACGGCCGCCGGCCCGGCGTCGACGATCACCGCGGGCAGCATGACGGCCCCGCCGGGCCTGGTGATCTCGGGCCGGGCGACCGGTGGCATCAGGGCCTCGCTCATTCGGACACCTCTCCCCTGCCGACGAGCGCCTCGAACTGCTCGTAGTCGTGCGTCAGCGCCTGGGCGAGCGCGAAGAGCCGCGCGACGGCCTCCTGCGCCCCGGAGAACCGCACGTCGATCCGGTCCCGCGCGACGTGGACGCCCTCGGGCAGGCTGGCGAGCCGTCCCTCGAGCGCCTCGACCGGCACGGCCACGCGGATCCCGGTCACCCGCGCCTTCCGCAGTTCGGCCACCAGGCGATCCCGACGTGCCACTTCGCCGCGGAAGGCGCCCCGCGCCCGCTGTGTCCGGAGCTGGCGGAGGAGCTTCGTCCGGGGCAGCGTTCGCTGGTAGCCGGTCAGCTCGGCCCCGAAGGTCTGCATGAGCGTCGCCGCCCTGGCTCTCGAGACGCCGAAGAGCCGCTCCACGTCGCGCCGCGTGAGCACCTCGCGGTCCAGCGCCTCGAGCTGCCGGATGGCGTCGGGGATGGCGAGCAGCCAGCGGGGTGTGGCGGGCACGGCGCTACCCGACGACCCCTCGATGGGCAGTGAGGATGGGAGGATGGACGGCGGGCATCCTGTAATCTAGGTTAGTAGATGGTCGTCCACGATGCAAGCGGCGGGCTTGGCGGGGGCGAGGGGCCCATAAAGGGAGTTATGGGACGGTGAGACACGGCGACGGACCCCGCGCCGTCAAACGGGGGCCGCCGCGCCCACACCGGGCGGCCGGCGCCTCCTGACCGGCCCTGGACGCGCCCGCGCGCGCCCGGCGCGGCCAGGACTGGCGGCGGGTCGGTGGTGAACGCCAGCCCTACGGGCTTGCTGAGCCGCAGCGGGCCAGGCGGGTCACCCGGAGGGCCGGAGCGGAGGACGGCGCAGCCGTTGACACGCCAGGAACGCGAAGGCTCTCCGGGCTGTTTCCGGCCAGTGTGCCTATCCCAGTACCCGACTTTGGGTAAAAAAGATGAACCGTTCCAGTGCAGGGTACGATCCCAACGGACCTGACAATGATGTGCACCAGGAGGTGCTCTTCGGCGCGTGCGTGCTGGCTCTCGCCGGTGCCGGGCTGACCACCGGCTCGGCCTCGGCGCAGCCAGCGTCGGGCTTCTATCTGAGCCAGGAGATCGGGCTCAACGTCGCACCGCCGGTGGCGCTGCTCGGCAACAGCACCGACCGGGCCAGCCGCTGTGACGAGTTTATCAACCCCCGTTTCGCGGAGGTCCCCGCCGCCTCAGCCAGAATATAAGGTAATATGTATTTAAGACTATTCTTATGGTCTTATATCCATGCCGCACATCTACGCCATCGCCAACACCAAAGGAGGGGTAGGGAAGTCGACCCTGGCCGTCAACCTGGCCGTTGTGGCCGCAGCCAAAGGCCACAAGGTTCTCCTGGTTGACGCCGACCCCCAGGCCAGTAGCTTGCAGTTTTTGAACGCCAGGGACGACACACGGCCCCAATTCGCAGGCATCCAGCTCTCCCAACCGATTCTCCACAAGCAATTGCCAGAGCTGTCCGAGCCCTACGACTACGTCTTCATCGATGTCGGAGGGCGAGACGCGCCGGTTTTCAGGAGCGCCCTCGTGGCCGCTGACACCATCCTCGTCCCCATGGTGCCATCGGCCTTCGACACCTGGGCTGCGGATGATGTCTTCGATGTTCTCGACGAGCTCTCCGCCAGCGGCGACATCGACGCTCGAGTCGTCTTAAACCAAGCAACCCCCACCATCATCGCCAAGGAGGCTCTGCAGAGCCTCCAAACACATCTCGACGCCAGAAAGGTCTCCCTGATGACCGCGATCATCCAGAGCCGCACAGCCTGGCCGAGAGCCATTGGAGAAGGCCTCGGAGTAGTGGAGTGGGAGCCGTCCGGGAGGGCAGCCCAGGAACTTTGTCAATTAGCCCGCGAGCTAGGAATCTATGATGAAGGAACCGCAGCGACTGCCTAAAGCCGGCCTCAATGTCGAAGAGTTTATTGGTGGAGCCAAGACCGCTGCCGCTGACGCGGTACCGGCCAAGGGCAAAGCCCGAAAGAAAAAGGGTCTGCCTGCTGAAGGGGTTGTCCGGGCAACCTACGATTTACCCGCTTCTGTTCACGAAGCCTTCAAGATACGAGCTGTTCAAGAGAAGCGCTCGATGCGTGATTTACTCCTCCAGGCCGTCGAAGAGACGTTCGGTATCCGGGCAAAAGCGCCACGGAAGATAAAATAAGACAATAAGTCTTTTCTTATTATCTTACCGTCTGGCGAAGATAAGCGCCGAACCACCGTCGTCGGCATCTTCCCCAACGAGGACGCCATCACCCGCCTGATCGGCGCCAGCCTCGTCGAGCAGAACGACGAATGGGCGATCCAAAGAGCCCGTTACATGGCACTGGGATCCATCGCTCCAATGAGCAATGATGACCTCATCAAGCTGCCAACCGTGACAGCCTGAGCGTCCCGGCCCTACCCGCCGTATACCGCGATGAGCGCTACGCTCTTACGCCACGGGCTGGGACACGATCCTGGCGTGTCCAGACACGCCATATTTACACTTCTGGAAGTGCCAATTTGGCACTTCTGAAATACGGTTATCAACACGAAATACAGCTCAACCAGGACACGTTTTGAGATCGCGCGGTCGCCCAATAACGCGAAGAAGAAGAATATCCAGTTAAGGATACGGAGAGGGTCAGAAAGGGGATAAATCCCTTTTCACGCCCGCGAAGTTCAGGACAATCAGAACTCGATGAGGTCTTGAGGTCGAGCGAAGAGAGACTGGCTCGGCCGAACAATCAGCGCCCATCGCTTCTTTGGTCGACCACCGGACGATGGAAAGGCCCCGTCCTCGATGAGCTCTGCATTCAGACGGCCACCCGTGGCTCTCATAATCTCGCTGTGGTAGCGCTGCAGGCTCCGGATGATGTTTCGGTCCTCCTGCCGTTCTGTGTCTCGAAAGAGCGAGACCAGAGCCTCGTGAGGCACCTTCGAAGCGGTCTTCGCCGCACCACAGCGCGCCGTCAGAAAGCAAAGATAATCCCAACCTGTGGGCTTGTCGACGTAGAGCTTCAGGAGCTCAAGAGGCACCAAGAGCCGGTTTTTTGACTCTGAAAGGTGGTTCCAGAAATCGCCGCTCAAGACCACGCCGTAAGGGTGAGAGCCAGGAATGGTCAGCTGGCCAGCGTGCTCGGATTGAAGGTCTTTCCGCGTCGGTAAGGAATATTTGCGGATGATGAAGATTTGCTCGGCGTTAACGTGCTCATCGAGCTCGTCTTTTGAGCATCCAAACAGCAGCCGCACCGAGAGCCCCGCCAAACGAGCGAAGCGTTGCCGGAGGAGAGACACCGTTCGGCCGTCCTCGCTCAGCCCGAACGTCTTCAACAACGAGCCGACCCGGGCAAAAAGAACGGTAGGGGAGTCTTGCTCGAGCGCCAGGTGTTGAATCCCGGCGAGCACAAACCTGTCTTCGCCAAAGGGAAGGTCGTGGCCTTCCTGGGCGGTGTACGTCACTCGGAGCCACAGATTGGCTCCAACCCGGAGCGTTCGAGAGAGGTCGCGAGTTTGGCACCGCCGTTTCGGGAGACCGGCGATGGCCAGGGCCCTAGCCGTCCGGACGGCTTCAAAATGTTCGGCGTGGTCGATGCGTTCAGCGATGCTGACGACCTTGCCGACCCGAAACATGTTCTTCTGAAATCGCTTCAGCTTCAGCTTATTGCTCTCACTCGTGGCCATCGCTTTAGCAAGAGGCTACCACCTCTAACCCCCAACGAATACATAAAATTCATCCACGTTAATTAGCCCCCGAAAGTCACGTGAATGAGCCCCCGAAAGTCCGTGTTTTTCGTGAATGAGCCCCCGAAAGTCCGTGAATGAGCCCCCGAAAGTACGTGTAACTTGTTGATTTTAATAGGCTCTAGAAGCGTACAGTATCTCTACAGTATTTCTTTTCAGTATGTACAAGGCAGTATTAGCTTGGCCAGTCTGTGGAAACTGCCAGGAGCCATCTTAGCCCACACGGCCGGGCCCTGTGGAAGCTGACGGCGCCGTGGACGCACAGAACGCGCCCACCGCGCCTTGGAAAACGCGCAGCGTTTTCCACAAGCTTCCACAGGGCCTTTCCCATTAAATCACTCACGAAAAACACCGAAAGGCCCAAAAATAGCGTTGGGAAACCCGGATAGACCCAAGAAATACGCCGCCGGCACCACCGTGGGTGAAAGCGACCTCCGGAACTTCGCCGGGGCGATCGGATACGCCGAACACGACCAAGGGCGTGTTCGTGACCACCGCCGGGTTCACGCGGTCCGCGACGGACTATGTTGGCCAAGAGTCCGAAGCGCATCGTCCTGATCGACGGGGAGGAACTCGCGCGTCTCATGGTCGTCTGACCTGCCTGCCATTTTTCGGACCAGCTGAGACTTGAGAGAATGGCGTCCTCCGGGCAAGGAGGAGCCATGAAGAAGACGCGGTTCACAGAAGAGCAGATGGTGACGAGCCTGCGGGAGGCCGATCGGCGGCCAGTGCCGGAGGTCGCGAAGCAGCACGGTGTGAGCGCCCAGACGATTTATAGCTGGCGGAAGCACTTCGGCACGCTGGAACCGGCCGACGTGAAGCGGTTGCGCCAGCTCGAGCACGAGAACGGGCGGCTGAAGAAGCTGGTCGCCGATCGGGATCTCGAGATCGACGTGCTCAAGGAGATCACCAGAAACAAATGGTAGGCGCACGGGTGCGCCGGCAGCAGGTCGCGTATGCACGGCGACGCGGGCTGTCGAGTCGCCGCGCGTGCGCCTTGTTATCGGTCGCGCGATCGACGTTGGGCTATACGTCTGGGTGGCCGCAACGCGATGCGCCGGCGCTGGCGGTCATGCGGGAGCTCGCCGGCCAGTATCCCCGGTACGGCTACCGGAAGATCCGGATCTTTCTCGCCCGGCGTGGCCATGCCATGAGTGCGGACCGGGCGTATCGTCTCTGGCGCCAGGCCGGGTTGCAAGTGCCCCGGCGCCGCCCGCGCCGCCGGGTGGCATCGAGCCGCCCACGGCGAGGAATCACGTGTGGGCCTACGATTTCATCTTCGATACGTGTGCCGATGGACGGTTGCTGAAATGTCTCACGGTCATCGACGAGTTCACGCGCGAATGTTTGGCCATTGACGTGGCGGGCAGCATTCGGTCGGGGCGTGTCATCGACGTTCTCGCGCGGCTCGTCAGCGTCCACGGCGTCCCGCGCCATCTGCGGTCAGATAATGGCCCCGAGTTCATCGCGACGGCCGTCCTCCGCTGGCTCCAGGCGGCGGAGATCGACAGCGCCTTCATCGACCCAGGCAAGCCCTGGCAGAATGGCACCGACGAATCGTTCAACGGGAAGTTCCGGAACGAATGTCTCTCACTTGAGTGGTTTCGGAATCGGACGGAGGCGCAAATCGAAATCGAACGCTGGCGGCGACACTACAATGAGGAACGTCCGCACATGAGTCTTGGCGACCTGACACCCGCCGAGTTCAAGACGCAGATACGGACAACCTACGACTGGTCAGGAAAGAGTCCAACGGACGCCATTCTCTAGTAAGCAATGGTCCGAAGAAACCAGGCAGGTCAACACCACCACCCGAAACAGCCCGGGTCGCCTTCATGAACCGGGCGTGTCAACGGCTGCGCCGTCCGCCGCCGCGTTGCGGACCTGCGCGACGAGATCCAGCGGGACAGCTGCGACCTGCTGCGGAGCGAGTTGGACGCGGGTAACGCGGTGATTGGTGCCGCCACGGTACCTGAATAGCATCACAATGACACACGGTAGACGTCAGGAGACAATAGAGCTTGTAAACCTCCTGCCCAAGGAGTGGCGTGACGATGACGGTCGCGTAGGAGTCATGCAGTCGGTGCATACATGCCTCCGCTTTTCTCCGGCGCAGCTCAGGCAACCGTACTTGACGGGCCGGATCGAAGATGCCGTCTACTTAGTTCTTGAGACCGCAGGCCTAAAATTCAACAAGGTGACGCTGACGTTTACTTCCGTCATCCGCGGTGTCCCGCAGTTCTCAACACACGCCTCGGAAGAGGAGGCTCCTGCCGGCACGTACATCATGTTTTTTACTCAGTACGTTGACGGTGGTCCTGTTAGCGAGACGGAGGCACTGGCCAAGATTGAAGCAGCGCGAGGGCTGGTGAACGCGGTCGAAGGTATGAACGCCACGTACCATCATCTGTTTGATCACCAAATGGTGTTGCCTGACGGTCAGCAGTCAGCAACAAGTCCAGCCATTCAAAACCCGAACGTATTTCCTGCACCATTCGCCGTGCCCGACAGGCTGAGTGCCGTTGTCGGGGGCTTGGCGCCGCTACCACAGGACGATCGGTCCCGCATCATGTTGTCTTTGCGGTGGTTTGACAAGGCGGAGCGAGAGGCGGAACCGATCGACGCGTTTCTCAAGATGTGGTTCGCTCTTGAGACATTGGTGATGCCAGACACAACCGACATCAGGCCGATCAATATTGCTCTCACAAGAATCTATGGCTTGCCGAGAGACGATGTGAACACACGATTCAAGATTGGGCGAATATTCGGATTACGCAGTGACATCGTCCATAACGGGCAAGTACGGTCGATTCATCAGCAGCTCCAGCGGTACATCCAAGCTGTATATGTTGATATCTTGTTTGACCTACTGGGTCAGGCGTCTGAGCGCCGCGCAGAGGCTGTTCTCGATGATGCCACGTTCAATCATGCTGCGTGGATGCCTTGAGTGTCGAACTGCGTAGGGCTTGTCGCCCCGCCAGCTCGTTTGTCTTTCGGTTGTGTATGGCAAGTTGTGCAAATCCCGGTCATGGCTGAAGACGTGGTCGTTCATGCAGCCTCCTGCTGATGCGACCCGCATCCGGGCCCTGCGCGTCTACCGCCGCCACCCGCAGCAGCACGCCATTGCCTTCGTCAACTACGTTAGAAGGATTCGATGCATTTGTCGTCCTGTGGTCCGCACAAGCATCTCGCTCAGCGTGGGTTCGGCAGGAACTGAACACCGCGATCGCGCCGGTCTCGCCTAGAGCGAGAGCGCCCAGGCGTACGACACGCCGTGCTTGTCCTTGGCCTGCGCCCACAGCGTCGCCCCGCGATGACTGACGCGAAGGGAATACCAGATGTAGCGCGCACATCGAGGGCGTTGTTGGCGTTGCCCTTGACGGTGGCCTGGCTCGTGCGGACGGTGCGCCGCGCGAGGTGGACCAAGTCCTTCGGCGCATAGAGGGTGATCGGCTCGGTGGGGGTGTGTGTCGTGTTGGGCATCTGTGTACCTCCTTCGGGTGACGGGTGGCTGTGTGTCCTTCGTGACCAGAGGACACCAGCGGCTCGGCCACGCCGGGGGAGTCGGACGGCCGTGCGGTCCGAGGGTCGCGCCCGCGTCGGCCGGGACTGTGCCAGCCCTGGAGCAGAGCGAGCTGGCACACAAACAGGCGCGGGCGCACCCGGCGGCACGCGGCCGGACGGGGATGCCACGGCACACGCACCACGGGACGCCGTGCGTGGCTAGAATGGCGCGTGACTGCGCGTCGAGCTGGCCGACGGCGAGGGAGTGCGGCATTCACCAGAACGCGGCGGCGCAGGCATCGGTGGGTGGTGCGGCCTGGACACCGCCAGGGGAGGTGAACAAGGGGGTGCACGTGTTGAGCGTGGGGTTTGTACTGGTGTCGCTCTCGGTGGGGTGCGGGGCGCCAGTGGCAGCGCAAGAGATCCGGAGCGTCATCGAGGAGATCGCCTCGCTGCAGGCGGACGCGGTGGAGATCCTGGGAGTGATCCGGGATGAGACGGCTCAGGCGGTGAGTGAGTGGCCGGACGATCCGCAGGCGCAGGCGGACGCGGACCGGGCGGTGGAGAGATTTGCGCAGGCCGCGGAGCAATATACGGCGCTGCTGGAGAAGATGGGAGAGGTGCTCGCGGCCGACGAGTGGGACCGCGCCTTTTCGGTAGAGGCGTTGGCGGGCGGCGATGGCCGCCCGATCGCCTCGTGATATATTTCAAGTCGCCAGACCGAGGAACACGCCAATCGAATGCTACCGAACAATTTCGCCTGCCGTTCCAGCCTCGGGGCTGGCTCGTGACTCAGCGGGTGATCGCAAGTAGATGCTGCTAATGCCGCAGGCATCTGATTTCGTCCTCGCTTCCTGCCAGGCCAGTCTGTTCACGCCTGAGGCGGAAGTGTCGAGCTCTCGATTCACTAGTCGACTTCTTCCCGGTTGGTCTGATCGGTTCGACGGCGATCCAACCATGCTTCCGTTGCCGGATGGCGTACCGAAAGAAGTACCGAAGATCATTCTCCAGTCCAGATCCAAGGAGTGGAGTGCGGAGTTGGCGTCTGGTCGAGCCAACTTTCATTGGAAGCGCGTGTCTGATGTGAACATTGAAGGTCCTTCACGACTCTTCGAGCAGTTGGTTCCGTTGCTGATTGACTATCGGGGCTTCATTGATTCGCGTATCGGCCGGCTTGCGGCGGTGGTAACGCGATTCGTACCGCAAGAGAATCCGGCCAGTTGTTTAGCGTCTCACTTTTGTCGTGAAGAGTGGCTTCTGGCGCCGTTCAATCGACCCGGTGGCTTTGAGCTGCATGCTCACAAGAGGTTCACGCTTGCAGACTTCGAAGTGAATTCGTGGGTTCGTAGTAAGACAGGGCATCTGACGGAAAGTCAACGTAGCGTTCCGATTGTCGTCGTAGAACAAGATCTGAATACGCTGCCCGAAGAACAGCACAACTTCGATGACGGTAGGATTCGGCAGTTCTATGAAACAGCGGCAACCGAATTGGACGCGATTCTGCAGCTTTACTATCCTGCTTAGGTCTGTATGAACTTAACTTCAAGAATTGCCACTGATGAGGGGCTCACATCGGCCAACGCTTTTCGGAGTTCGACCTTTGCGCGCGATGAAGACATGCGGCTGGCAGCTATGTTTGATGTTTTATCGACGTTCTCCTCATATCGTAGCCCTCGAGGACTCGAAGAGAACTGGCTGACTTCGTTGGCGACGCCTAAGCTACTTACTGCAAACGCAGTTATTAGTTCACCGAACATTCCATCGTGCGTTGTTGCGGGAATCGGTGGGGTGGAAGTTGTGGGTTATGGAGCCGAGGGGATGATCGTTCATCAGGCTCAGCCACATCCCGATCTCGGTGTGACGTTGGACTTTGGTGAATCGGCGGCTTCGGACATGTGGACGACGGTTCGTTCTCACTTCTCGCCGACTAGCTTCTCTGCGGCGCTGGACGACCTTGGCGAGATCGTTGCGGCGATTCGTGAACGTGCTCCAATGCGCTTGTCTTCTGAGGCCGAGGATCTGATCGACAAAGCGACAGACGCCTACGGCGCGCCCGGGGATATTGACGAGTGGGCGCGACGCCTGGTCGACGATATCCATGACTGTGCTGACTAGAGATGAGGTCCCACCCTCCTGATTGTCCCGCATGGGACTACGAGCACCAGCCGGATTGGCGGACTGTTCTTCCGCAGCGTTCGATCGGCGTCTTGACCGATCTCGCTGATGGCACACTCGATACGCTGGGCACGGTTCTCGATACCCGCCCTGTTCATCGACGTCTCTTTGCTGGTCTCACACCCGACGGTCACGATTATTTCGCCGGGCACTATCGTGGTGAAGCGTTCCATTGCCTGAAACATTACCGAGTCATGGTACGAGGTGACCCGAGAGTTGGTGCGGAACCCCAAGGCGTCTTGTACCAGGTGAATGAATTCCGAGCGATCGTTCAAACTGGAATCGATGCACTCGACATAGATTATGGGCTTCCGCGCCGAGATCGGCTTCGGTATTTAATCGTGTTCACTTGTCGAGTGTTCGAGCTGTTCTTACGAATTCACCCATACGCGAACGGGAATGGGCACGCTGCGCGGTTTGTCGTGTGGTGTGTGCTTGGCAGGTATGGACACTATCCTCGTCGCTGGACGCTTGAACCTCGTCCTGCGGATCCGCCGTACACTGACGCCATTAGTCGGTACCGCGATGGAGACAAAACTCTATTGGAGCACTTTCTGGCATCCTGTCTTGTCCCCTAGCTAGCAGCCCGTATAGCACTACTTTGTCAGGTTCACTTGCCGTAACCCGGCGCCGTCGATGAGATTACTCTTGTACTGACGTGCGGAATCTCGTACGCTGCGGGCGTGACGACGGGGCCCGCGCGGTCTGTTTCCGGTCGTGGTCGTGCCATCCCAGAAAGCGTAACATAACGTCCTTTATGTTACGCAATAAGGGAGGGGTTACGGGCGTGCGGCCAGCGGGGCCGAGGCCGGTCCTGCCGGGCCTATTACCTAGCCCGGGAGCGGAGCGAACTAGTCTCCTGAGTTTAACGCTTCCTTACACCGGTCGATCTTCGCGAGAATCGTGTCGGCGTCCTTGGTCCAGACAAACGGTTTCGGTTGTTGATTGTAATGCGCCAAGTATTCGGTAATCGCGCGCTCCAGCGCCGGTACGCTCGTGAAGGTCCCCCGCCGAATGCGCACGCGCGTGATGTCGAGGAACCAACGTTCGACCAGATTCAGCCACGAGCTGCTGGTGGGGACAAAATGAAAGTGCACCCGTGGGTGGCGCGCCAGCCAGCGGCGCACCGTCGGACTCTTGTGCGCGCTCAGATTGTCCAAGATGAGATGCAACGACAAGCGGGGCGGTGTCGCCCGGTCCAGGCGCCGCAGGAACTGGACAAATTCCTGGCTGCGGTGGCGCCGGTGACATTCGCCGATCACCACGCCATCGAGCACGCGCAGGGCGGCGTACAGCGTCGTGGTCCCGTGACGAATGTAATCATGTGTCTGGCGTTCGGGCACGCCGGGGCCCAGCGGCAGCACGGGGCGCGTGCGGTCGAGCGCTTGAATGCCGCTCTTCTCATCGACGCAGAACACCACCGCTTTGGCGGGCGGATTGAGATACAGGCCGACGATGTCGCGCAGCTTCTCGACAAAGTGCGGGTCCGTCGACAACTTGAAGCGGGCGACCCGATGCGGCTGCAGGCCGTGCTGGCGCCAGATCTTTCGGATCGTGCCGGCGCTCAGCCCGTGCGCCTTCGCCAACGTGCGACTACTCCAATGCGTGCTCGCCGTCGGCCGCGTCGTCAGGGTCGCCTCCACCACGGCCTGCACCTGCTCGGGCGTGATCTGTTTGCGGCGCCCTGGGCGAGAGGCATCGCGCAACAGGCCCGGCACCCCGTCGCTCACAAACCGATGCGCCCAAACGCGCACCGTCATCCGACTCACGTGCAGCACCTCGGCCACCGTCGATGGCCGCTGATGGTTGGCCAGCATCAACACGATGCGGGCGCGGCGGGCCACCTTCTGCGGCGTCTTTCCCTGCCGCGCGACCTGCGCCAACTGGGCCTGCTCGGTGGGTGACGCATGGATACAGAACGTTTGAACAGACATGCCCCACCGTACCAAGACGATGGCGCAAAGTACAGCGTTTTCTGTATAGCTATTTCGTACTCAGGAGACTAGTGCACCGGTCCGGCGCGGTCACCATCGACGGCAAGCGGACGGCCGACGTGCCCGACACGAGAGGTCAGCGCCGGCCGTCGATCACGCGGTCGCGCTGGTCGCGCGACAGCCAGGCCACGAGCGCGCCGACTGGGTCGGGGCGGTACTCGATACGGTCGCGCCAGCCGCGCCGCGCACCGGACGCGACTCGCAGGGTGCCGCCTCACTCCAGCCGCTTGATCTGCACACACTCCTTAAAAAACGTCCCCGCGCCGCTGACCCCATAGTTGAGATCACCGGCCTCGTCGTACGAGGTGTAGGTCAGAGCCAGCAGCGCACCGTCTCCGTTAAATTGAACAACGAGAGCGCTCCCGTCGTCTAGCTCCCCGAGGTAAAACGTGTCGGCGACGGGCGTCAGACCGACCGCGCGGCCTGGTATGAAACTGCTCTCGACGCGCGCCGCACCGCTGTCATCAACGCGGACGACGGCGGCGCACGGCTTGCCGGTGAACCGGAGCCCAACCATTGGATTGGCTGGGTTCGGCACCGCCTCTTCTCCCTGATACCGCGCCACCACGGGTGCGACCGGGTTGGTGCTTCGCCCCGCTGCGGGCCCCCCGTCGACGCCGGCGCAGGCACACAGGAGCGGCGCGACGACCACCGGTAGAGCCCGGTGAACCGCCGCGCGAGCTGGCGACCTCGGTGAGGGCATTGTCAACGTGGGGCCAAGGGGATCAGCCGAGATGTCCGATTTGCCTGCCCGAGATGGCCACGGTATACGCGCAAAGGCCGCGCAGCGCACGAAACGCTTGTTTATCACAGTATCGTCTCGCTTCAAAGGCTGCCCGTTCAGCTCGGGTATCCGCGCGGGCGTCGATGCGCAGCGCCTGGAGCGCTCGACCTCGGCCTGACGGCGCTTCGTGACGATCTGTGCTGTGCGGTCGCGCTTCCTTGGCATCGTGCCTCCTGATCGTTGCGGGAATTCTATCGTTCGGGCTGGAACGGTTTCAGGGGGCGAAGGTGTCCTCAAGCAGGGTGTCCTCGCGGCGCGTCACCGCGCGCGGCGCCGCGGTCTCGGCTAGCTGTTGTTTTGCAATGAGCCTGAATCCGATCTCGGAACCAACCGTTGTATATCCCGAGTCTGAATTCGAACGATCACTAGCTCCCCTGATTGAGCGAGCTTTGCACGGGTGTCGAGCAGTTGTTGTGCCGAAGTTCGGTTTAGATATCGCCGTCTTCCTTGAGGACGTAGGACCATCCCAACCGCTGTTTGTCGAGGTGAAGTCGTACGGAGGGAAGCGCCAGGGCGGGGTGGGGTTCGGTAACGGGCGCGGGGAAGGGCCTCAAGTTGACCTTCTTGTCGGAGATGCTTCAGCCTTATTCGATTCGTACATTCGTTGGGCATTCGTCGACGCGACACAGCCGGTAGGCGTAGAATCCGGTGACATCGTGTACAACCACACGCCGACCAATGGCTACTTCCGTGGCGGTGTGGAGTGAAGGGGGCGTCGAGCAAACACTCAGACAGTGGATGAACGGGAAGTAGAGGCCTCAGCGCTGGCGAACAAGTCACCAAGGCGGTCGATCGCCAGCGTGAGACATCACGTCCATTGCGCAAGTCCGATCTGAAGAAAAACCACGGCCCGCTAGATGAGGCTCTTACGCGAGCCATGCTCGTTCGCTTGACGGCTGCAAGACATAGAATCCGACACATGGCGGCTGGTCGAAAGGC
>CBDHFM010000018.1:0-66986 GCA_965262505.1 Vicinamibacterales bacterium | reverse complement strand
CGAGACAGAGAATCCGACACGGGATACGACACACGGCGGGGCGCCTCTGACGGCGCCCGTGACGGTGTGTCGCAAACGGCCGTTTACGACACATGCTGATCGGCTACGCCCACGTCTACCACGCCGTCGCGTCCGGCGTCCGCGACGACCGCCCGGGGCTTGACAGCTGCGTGCGCACGCTCCGGACTGGCGATGTGCTCGTCGTCTGGAAGCTCGACCGCCTCGGCCGCACCCTCGCCCACCTGGTCAACACCGTGCAGGGCTCGGCGGCTCTCGGGTGTATAAAGGGGCCATCATGGGCAGGCAAAACGGAAATCCCAGTGTCATGATTCGTCACACCAGCGCACGGTGTCTCCTTCTGATCCTCCTGTGGCCGGCGACCGGGTCGGCGCAGACAGGAAGCATCCGCGGCAGCGTTGTCGACCAGACCGACTTGGTGCTGCCTGGCGCCACCGTGACAGTGCGTGGCAACGGGGTCCCGCGCACCGCCTCCTCGGACGAGCAGGGCACCTTCGAGCTGGCCGGGGTCGCCCCCGGCACCTATACGCTGCACGTGTCGCTCGCCGGGTTCTCCGACGCGACGGTCGAGAACGTGACGGTCTCCGGCGCGCCGCTCGCGCTGCCGCCGGTCGAGCTGCAGCTCGCGAGCTTCGGCGACACGGTGGTCGTGACCGCCTCGCGCAACGAGGACCGGCTGATCGATGCGCCGGTGTCGACGTCGATCATCTCGGCCGCCACGCTTGAAACCACGTCGGCCCAGAACTACGGCGACCTCCTGCGTGCGACGCCGGGCCTCAATGTGATTCAGCTCTCGGCGCGCGACGTGCAGGTCACCAGCCGCAGCCCCGGCAACACGCTGACGAACTCGCAGCTCGTTCTGGTGGACGGTCGCAGCGCCTACCTCGACTTCTTCGGCCTCGTCCTGTGGGACCTGCTCCCGACCAACTTCGACGACGTGGAGCAGATCGAGGTGGTGCGGGGGCCGGCGTCCGCGGTGTGGGGCGCGAACGCCATGACCGGCGCCGTCAACATCATTACCAAGCCGCCACGGGAATCGGTTGGCACGACGGTCACGCTCAGCGGCGGGTACGTTGACCGGCATGACGGATCGGGCACCGGACGCGGGGCGGGCTCGCTGTTCGGCGCGAATGCGACCGTGACGCGGGCGCCGAGCGACCGGTTATCGTACCGCGTCAGTGCCGGCTACTTCACATCCGCCGCGTTCGCCCGGCCGACCGGCCGGATCCCGGTGATCGACGACCCGCGGCAGCCCGGACAGACCGTGGGTGGAGCGTTCTACCCACTGGACTCGGCCGTCGCCGCCGTCGGGACCGGATTCGCGAACCGGGGCACCAGCCAGCCGAAGTTCGACGTGCGGGTCGACCAGGAGCTGTCCCATGGCACCCTCACCTACGCGGGCGGCGTGGCCGGTACGGACGGGCTTATCCACAGCGGTATCGGACCGTTCGACATGCAGTCGGGCACCTCTCTGGGCTACGGCAAGCTGACCTACACGCGGGGCGCCCTGCGCATGCAGTTCTTCACGAATGTCCTGCACGGGCAGGCGCCCAACCTGCTGCTGCCGGACCTTGCCACCGGGAGGCCGCTGCAGCTCGACTTCACGACGCAGACCTATGACGGCGAGATCGGCCACTCGGTGTTCCTCGGCAACCGGCACCGGCTGACCTACGGCGGCAACGTGCGGCAGAACAACTTCGACATCACGCTCGCCCCGCGGGGCGAGAACCGCCTCGAGGTGGGCGCGTACCTGCAGGACGAGATCTTCTGGGAGCGGTTCCGGCTCGTGCTGGGCGGGCGCGTGGACAAGTTCGGCCACTTCTCCAATCCGAAGGTTTCGCCGCGGATCGCGTTCCTCGTCAAGCCGGCCGAGGATCACTCCATCACGCTGTCGTACAACCGGGCCTTCCGCGCGCCGTCGGTCATTAATAACGCGCTGCAGACCAGTATCGTTAGTCCTGTGGACCTGAGCGCCCTCGCGCCGCTCCTGCCGCCGGTGCTGCAGCCGGCGGTCGCCCAACCGTTTCCGCTTGTCGTCGCCGGGGTCGGCAGCGACATCCCGATCGGCGGGATGTCTCAGGACGAGCTGACGGAAGAATCGCTGACGGCGTATGAAGTGAGCTACGCGGGCGTGCTCCCGCGCGGGACGACGCTCGGCGGCTCGTTCTACGTCAACCGCCGCGACGATTCCATCAACTTCGTCTCCCTGCCGCGGTCACTCGACCCGTACACCGCGGCCAATCCGCCGCCCGGCTGGCGGCTCCCGCCGGTCGTGCTGGCCCTCATGGCGCAGCGCGGGATCTTTCTGCCGCGCACCGCGTTCACCTACCTGAATCTGGGTCCGGTCCGCCAGACCGGCGTGGAGCTGTGGCTCGAGCAGCAGGTCTCACGGGCGGTGGCCGCGTCCATCAACTACTCGTGGCAGTCCGAACCGGAGATTCTGGACGATCCGAACCCGCATCTGCCGGCGGAGCTCAACCTGCCCCCGACGCACCGATTCAACGCCGGGGTGACGTGGAACGGGTCGCGGCTCCTGGGTTCCGCCTCGGTGAACGCCGCCACCGACGCATTCTGGAGCGACGTCCTCACCGCGGGGTATCACGGCTACACCGATGGGTACGCGACCGTGAACGCCAGCGTCGGGGTGAAGTGGCAGGGTGGCGCCGTCACGACGACGGTGAAGGTGACCAACCTGTTGAACCAGACCGTTCAGCAGCACATCTTCGGCGACCTGCTCCGGCGGACCGTGGTGGGCGAGGTCAAGTTCAAGTTCTGACGCGGTGGACGAGCCGGACGAGACCCTCACGGTGACGCTGAGCGCGCCGAGCCACGCCACGGTGGCAGCCTCAGCGCCGGCTCTGGCAGCCCAACGTGGACGACACTCGCCAGAACCTGGCGGCCACGACGAGTCGTTTCCATGGTCTGACGTGGAACGCGAATCTTCCGTTGGATACCCGCCTCGGCATGGCTACCGAAGCCTGAATCCGATCGGCCGTCGGGAATCCCGTGCGGCACACAACCGGCTGCCGCGTGGCCGGCAAGAGGAGCAAGGGGCGAATGCTGGGGCTGACACCGGACCCGCTCAGCGCCGGCGTCGGCATGCGCGTGGCCGTCGCGGGTTCGTACGGCCACAAACGGGTCACCGCGTGGCAGGACGGTGCAGACGCGCAACGGAAGAATACCGCCGGGGGTTCCGTTTCGTCTGGCCGCGCACGCGTGCCGGACGGCGCCCTCGCCTGCGTGTCGCAAACGACCGTTTACGACACATGCTGATCGGCTACGCTCGCGTCTCAAAGGCGGACGGCTCCCAGTCGCTGGACCCGCCGCGCGACGCGCTGCGGGCCGAGGGCGTCGACGCCGTCAACGTCTACCACGACTTCGCGTCTGGCGTACGCGACGACCGCACGGGACTCGACAGCTGCGTGCGCGCGCTCCGGACGGGCGACGTACTCGTCGTCTGGAAGCTCGACCGCCTCGGCCGCAACCTCGCCCACCTGGTCAACACCGTGCAGAACCTGTCGACCCGCGGCGCCAACGACCGGTACACGATCTGGAAATGTCTCTCGTACCGAAGGCGCATACCCAGAGCGATACCACCGAACCTACCTTGGTGGGGTACGCAGTGGAAGCGTGGATTCTATGGTTGGAATACGACGAGGAGATCGATTCAGGGTCAACCCCGGCAGCGACAGACTTCCAGGTCCGCGTCACTCCGCGGGGAGGCTCTGCGGAGGAACGGACCGTCGACTACGTGGAGGTACACTCCGACCACGTGTTCCTGCATCTGGCCTCGCCGGTCGCGGTCATGGACGCTGTGATGTTGAGCTACTTCGGTCCGGAGGACGGATCGAGTCCCGCGATCCAGGATGCGGCCGGCAACGAGGCGGCGACGTTCACGGGCCTGTCGGTGGCAAACAATACCGCGCACGTTCGACATCTACCTGAACGCCCGCACCTTCTGGCGCAACATCCCCGCCCAGGTGTGGACCTATAAACTCGGTGGCTACCAGGTGCTCAAAAAATGGCTGTCCTGCCGCGAACGCACCATCCTCGGCCGTCCGCTCACGCCAGAGGAAATCCAATATTTCACCGACACCGCCAGACGGATCGGGGCGATCGTGGTGGCTCCCGTCGAGTCGTCCGCGTGACGTCTAGCCCCCGGTGGTGTAGACAGAACGGAGGAAGACTCATTGCCAGTCCCTGACTTTCAATCGCTCATGCTCTCAACCCTCACGGCGTTCGCTGGCGGCGCGGACACGTCGGTGGTCGAGGTGCGCCAGCGTGTCGCGGCCGCCGAAGGGCGCACGCCCGAGGCGTTACACGAGTTGCTGCCCAGCGGCAAGGTGACAAAGTTCGCGAATCGGGTTGGCTGGGCACTCGTGCATATGCAGAGATCTGGTTTGGTGGAAAAAGTCCAGCGTGGCGTCTACCGGCTGGCGGCGGCCGGCGAACAACTGCTGGTCCAATCGCCGACGCGGATCGACATGCAACTCCTTCGTCACTACCCAGCGTATGTCGCGTGGAGGAAGGCGCCGTCGAAGAACCAGGATTCCGCACCCACGCGGCCGGACGATGCGGTGGATACACCGGAGGAAGCATTGGACCATGCCGCCGCGCAATTACATCAATCGCTGGAGGCCGATCTCCTGGATCGAGTGCGGGCCGAGCCCTCTGCGTTTCTCGAACGCGTGGTGGTGGATCTCCTGATCGCCATGGGCTATGGCGGGGGCGACGCCGCGCGAGGCCAGGTGACGGGGCGGACGGGTGACGGAGGCATCGACGGCACGATCCGGGAAGACGCGCTCGGGCTGGATGAGGTGTATCTCCAGGCCAAGAAATACGCCGCCGGCACCACCGTGAGTGAAGGCGACCTTCGGAACTTCGCCGGGGCGATCGATGCGGCGAACACGACCAAGGGCGTGTTCGTGACCACCGCCGGGTTCACGCGGTCAGCGACGGACTATGTGGCCAAGAGTCCGAAGCGCATCGTCCTGATCGACGGGGCGGAACTCGCGCGTCTCATGGTTGTCCACGAGATCGGCGTACGCACCCGGATCCGGTATACGGTCAACCGGATCGACGAGGATTATTTCTCCGGGGAAGACCTGTAAGGCGCTCGTCGTGTCGATTCTCATGCCGCAGGAGCGACTCTGGGTCGACGACCTTCCCGCCTCGGCGAACCTCGGTTAACACCGGCGCGCGCCGTGTGATCGTTTTAACGCGCTTCGTCGACGAGGTCCAGGCGCTGGCGGTGACCCCGCACATTGCGCAGAAGATCCGCTACAGCGCCATCGACGGCCGGACCACCCGGCATCCCGGTTACCACGTCAGTCAACGGAAGCGGACGTTGGTCGAGCAGGTCTTCGGCTAGCTGAAGACGGTTGGCGGACTGCGGACGCTACGCCATCGGGCCGGGGCGGTCGTCGATTGGATCGTGACCTTCGCGGCGACCGCCTACAACCTCGTGCGAATGCGGCCCCCTCGTGGCGACGTGTCCCTAACGGCACGGGTTAACGGCGGCGGACTCTTCCCGGGCAACTGGTGGCCGCCGGTGCCGCACAGGAGACCCCGGCACGGTTCGTTGCCATGAGTCTGATATCGTCCATTGCACCGACTTCTTCAGCATCCTGGCAGGCTGTCATCTCGGATCACACCGGAGACTCACAGCGCGCTTGAGGGCGAATTCCCAGAAGTGTTTTACGTTGCCCAAGATGAGGTCAAGACCGATGCGATAAGAACGGCTCGCACTCAGAGGACCAGCGATCGGCAAAGGCTCTTAGTCTGTCACGCAGCGCCTTATCAGCGTCGAGCAGAAAGTAGAAGCGGGACGAGTAGGGCTTGAGGCGAACCGCCACGACATCACGACTGTCCGTGTGCCTCTCAAGGCGACTGCGGATGTGATCGGATTCCGAGCGAGCACCACCTTTGCGCCGAGTCTGGTGTTGGTAAAAGAGTAGTGCCCGGCTGGGCGATCTCAGGGATTTCAATTCAGAGAACAGAACGCTCTTGTGGTTAGGCGACGCGGTTTCCAGTCCATTGTCCGGGTCAAGGAAGACGAGCTGAGCGCCGTCCATCACCTCAGTCATCCCCGTCGCCCATGCTCGGCGCTGGTCACTGTTCGCCGCGCCTGTCGGGCACAGAGCCTTATGAAAACGAGCCGTATCCGGAAGCAGTCCCAACTTCTCAAGGTGGGCTACTGATCGGCGACGTGGATCGACCCTAAACGACTCGACGAATCTCTTCAGGCCGTTGAAGACCTCAGGGTCCAGGTACTCGAACCGCTCGTTCTTTCGGAGGTAGTCCAAGTGCCGACCGTCGTTGTTCTTTTCTTCAGCGGCGTCCGTGCGGTACCAGCAGACACCGAGGGACCTGCCTCTACAGAGAGCGCGGAGCAGTGCGAACTTGCCGAAGTCCCCGACATCCCCAGCGTATCGATCTTGCATGTGTTCACTATAGGTTAACGTCCTTCACCTCGAGCCGTTGAAGCGAGCGCTTGAGATCGAAGGCCACCCGCTCGGCCTTGATCGCGGTCTTGAGCACCGGTGTTTTCGGTGGCAATCCCAAACGCAACTTGAGAGCCACCTCGGACAGGCCCGCGTGCGCCTGGCCCACCGTGCTGAGCAGGTGTTCTCGTTCGTCTTCGGTCATATTCTCTGGATTGTAGGCGAGCATTGCTTGAGGACGCCAGCTACAAGGAAAGATGAGAGACCCCCCCTCCGGTCGCAGCCTACGGCGCGGCGGCGCGTTAACGATCCGGCTTGTCCTGATTGCCACGGCGCGGGCGGGTAGCGCGGCGGCGCGGGCTGTCCACGCGCAGGGAACCACGACGCCGTCGTGGGGCGACGTGGGCATCAGCGTCTCGCCGCTGTTCACGGTGTACGTGCACAGGGAGTCCTGCTGTACACCGCCCGGCGGTTGGGTGACGTGGGGAACGAAAAAGTTCCGCCTCCAGGTGGACTACGTGCACAACCGCCGGCGAGACCTCATTTACCAAGATTTCCGCGGAGAAGAACGTCAGGGGCAGACAATCACCGTACAGCGCGCCGTCGTGTGAACCTGTGTGGGACAGGTCAGCGTTGCGGCGCTGTACTGGCGATTGTTGGAGCATGCGCGGGTGTCTCCACACCTACTTCTCGGACTCGGGTACTGGAAGTTCACGGACCGTTCCTGCGTGGCTGGGTGTGAACCGGTTCAGCGAGAGCCAGACGGACGGTACCGTGTGGACTTCGCGGAGGGGGAAGAACAGCGGTGCGTGGACAACTCGCCGCACAGGTGGTATCGAGTCTTTCCGCAGGTCGGTGTAGGTATGGACATTCAGATCGGATCCCGTTATTTAGACCTGTATGGTCTCGGTCACAGTGCCACTGCCAGGTCGCGTCCCGTACCATACTCCTCCAGCAAATCCGAAAGCGTCGGCAACGGGTCGCCGTCCGCGAGCATCTGCATCAGCAGCAGCACGTGGCACTGGTGTGCCAGACCACGTTTCTCCGTCAGACAGGATCTCCCGGAGAGTGTCTTCCAGTTCAGGCGACACGATCCCGCCGAAACCGGATACTCTCCCCCTTGAGCGCGAGCACCACGCGCGTTCCGTGCCCACTCCCGGCGCAGGTTCAGCACGATCTCCAGTTTCTACAAGCGCGAAAAGTTTTGATGTAGAGATCCTGCGGTTGGAGGCGTGGCTGCATGAAGGGAAACTGCCTGCGAATCGACCTGCGAATCAGTGGGCGGCCCGCACTCGGTGGTGCGGTCTGATCACGGGTTTATTGTTCGGCGTCGGGACTGCCGCACTCCCCCCGGTGACGGTGGTGGTGGTGGGGCACTGACCCCCCGGTGGTGGCGGTGGCATCGAACCTGAGCCGGAACCCGAACCCGAACCTGAGCCGGAACCAGTATCGGCCCGCCCGCTGCTCGGGCAGCTGCTCCTGGCGCTGGTCCTGCTCCGGCTGGGCGTGATGCGGCTGTCGCAGCGGGGCGGGGCAGGCACCTGATGCGCGGGCGACGGGCGGCCGCGGGTCGAGGCGGCGCCAGGAACGCACGCGACGCGGCCGTGCGCGAGCCGGCGATCGGCGCGTCTGCGAGCGACCTGACCGGCTGACCCGCGAGGGACGCGCCGGTCGCGCGCGAGCGATCGCGCCTGCGTCGGGAGTCGTGTGTGCGCGTGATCGCCGCCCACCTGGACGCGCGCCTCCGTACGCCCACGCCGGTCGGTCGGTCTCCCCCGTCACGCCACGCCGCCTCCTCACACGGCGCAGCCGGCGCGGCGTGCAGGGGCGATGGCCAGAGCCGTGGCGTGGCGCACGGTGCGGTGCCGCGGGGCGGGGTGCGGCACGGTGTTCTCCATCTGTGGGTCCTGCTACCGGGGGCAGGCCTACTGTGGGGATCACTGTCGCGCGACCGCGCAACGCCGTCAACGGCGGCAGGCGAACGCGCGGCATCAGCGCAGCCTGGAAGGCCGGCTCGATCACCGGGATCGCCAACGGGCCTACCGCGCGCGGCGCCGCCTCCGGCGCGTGACGGATACACCTTCCCCTCGGCCCCCTCGATCCACAACCATCGCCCCAGCCGTCAGACACGTGGGTATTCGGCCCGTGTGCCGCGTGTGTGGGCGCGTGTGGCGGGACGACGAGGGGCCACCCAGAGAGACCGGGCGGGGCGGGACGATGAAAGGAACGCGGCGATGGCGATTCGTGACCTGATGACCGTGGACGGGCTCCCGGCGTGCGGCACGCCCGCATCGTCCAGCGCCCGAACCTGTCACGGATTCCGGGAGCCATGAATATTGATCTGGAAGTCGAGCCGTCGCCGGTTCCTGACCGGGAGGATGAGTCGTCACGCCCGGGTCTTGACCGGGCGGCGGAGCGGTCACAGGAACCGGCGCGGACGGGGCATCGGCGGGAGCATGTCGCGCGGGAACCGCGCCGGGAGTTTACGGATCGGGTCGATGGCGTGGTCCAGGCCGCGGCGGCGTTCCGCGCGGTGGCGTTCGCGGATCTGGTCACACAACAGTTTGACGGACACCCATACGCGGGGGGGCGCGGGATCGCGAAAGCGGAACGGGCGGGGTGGATTGAACGGGTCGAGGGGACGGGTCCGAACGGGGGCACCTTCGCCGTTGTGGTGGCGACGCCTGCCGGAGTCGAGCGGGCACAGATTTTATGGGCGCGGGCCGGACGGGAGGATCAACGCGGATGGTCCGGGGTCGTCAAGGCGTCGGACCTAGACCACGATTGCGCCGTCTACCGGGCCGCGTGTGATGCGTCGGAGCGGATCGAGGCGGAGGGCGGGCGCGTCACGCTGGTGCGGGTCGATGCTGAACTCAAGGGCGCGGTGGCCAGGGGGACGGAGCGGGTGCGGCAAGGGGAGGGCCGCGAGGCGGCAGACGCGGAGCGGCGGCGGCTGGCGGGCGAGTTAGCGCTTCCGGTGTCGGAGGATGGCAAGGTGCTGTTTCCTGACGCACACATTGAGTACACCGATGCGGCGGGCCGGGCGGGCCGGGCGAGTGTCGAGGTTGCATCGCAGCACTACAGCGGGGCGACGGTCCGGGCAAAGGCGGCGGCGGGATTTCAGATGTACGCGGCGGCGGGCGGCGCAGCGGACTTCGTGCGCCGGGCGCTCGCGGGAAGCGGGGGCAGCGGCAGTCGGCGCGGCGGGCGCGGCGGCGGCAGTCGAGACATGAATGAGGTCTTTGAGATATGAAGCCGTGGCGGGTGGCGTTGGGTTTGACGATGACGGTTGGGGCCGTGGCGACGTGGGGCCTGTGGGTCGAACTCGCGTACCTGCGGCCGTTCTGGCAAGTACTCGTGAGCGATTACGGGTGGTATATCGGCGCTCATGGAAGTCTCGCGTTGGCAACGCTCGCCACGGGGATCTATATCGCGGCGCGGTCGCTGTCGTTGGGCGCGATCGGAAGCAAGGTCGATGTGGTCGAGCGGGCGATCCGGCGCGGAGCGGGGCAAGATCCAGAACTATCGGAACGGCTCGCGGAGGATGCGAGCGGGAAGCATAGAGAGGGATGAAGACAAATCCGAGTGTCTGGCCTCAAGTGGTGTGGTTCTTGTCGATGGGCGCGATGACGGTTGCGGGGCTCATGTTCCGGTATCTCCCTCGTGAGGCCGGGGAACACGCGGTGATCGCGCGGGGCCTGGCGGGTGGCGTGGGGATGGTCCTGTACGCGCTGACACTCTACTGGTGGCATTTCTCGTCACGCTGACAACGCGAAAGGGAAGGGGTCATGGCAGTACTACGAATCGTGATGGTCGTGTCGGCGGCGGTGATGATCGTACCGGCGGAGGTTCTAGCGCAAGGCACGTCGCCCTGGGTGGATGCGGTGGCGAACTTATCTACGGCGTTCACCGGACCGATCGCGCGGGGCCTGGCGCTCGTGTCCATCGTGGTCGGCGGGCTGATGTTCGCGTTCGGTGAGGGCGGCAGCAAATCCGCGCTGGCCGGGATCATTTTCGGCCTGGGGATGGCGCTCGGCGCGGCGAACTTCATTACCTGGATGTTCTGACCGTGGCGAGCCGTGGCACTCGCATCTGGCACGGGTACGGCGTCATGAGTCAACCGCTCACGATCATGGGGGTCGAACGTCGATTTTTCCTCATGTCGGCGGTGTTGGGCGCGGGCCTGTGGAACACGGTGAACAGTCTGCTCTTGGGCGTGGTGACGTTCACGCTGATGTACGTGGCGGGGTTCTTCGCGTGGCGGTATGACGAAAATATGGTGATGGTCGTTCGGGCGGCGATTCGGTATCGGAGTCGGTACGATGCCGGGCTGCTGCTCGATACGTCGCCGTACATCCTTGTGATTAAGAGCGGCGGGCATGATTGAGGGGGACGTGGGGGCGCTCGCGCATGAGATTCCGTACTGGGGGTGGGTGACGGATCGGACGTGCCTGACCCTGAGCGGAGAATTAGTGACGGTCGGGACGGTGGCGACGGTCGCGGTAGATGGGCGCTCGGCGGCGGATCTCGATGCGGTATCCGGGCGGTGGCAACAAATGTTGTCGGGGTTGCCGGACGGGATGCGGCTCTCCTGGATCATGGAACGGCGGGCGGTGGGATTTCCCGATCCCCCGGCCGGGCTCGGGGACATTGCGGCGCTCGCGCAACGGAAACGGTTCGCGTTCCTCGCGGACCGTGTGCAGGATGTGTCGGTTCATGCGGTCTGGTGTTTCAATCCTCGGCTGCGTCACGGGGTCGAGCAACGTAACGGACGTGGTGGGTGGTTGCGCTCGCGGGCGGAGCAATGGCGGAAGCGGCGGCAGCATCCTCACGAGTCAGTCTATCTCGCGGCCGATCTGGAACGGGCCGTCAACACTCACGAGAGTCTTGTGTCGGCCAGCGTCGCGCGGGTGAGTGACGCGACGGAGATTGTGCTCTTGTCATCATTGGCGGCGGCGCGGGTGCTGTACCGGCTCGTGAACGGCGGGGTCGGGGCATGGGTCGAAGGGACGCGGACCGATGCGGGGGTGAATTGGCGGATGGCGGGCGCGGACCTGGCGGCCGATCGGGACGTGTTGCACGTCGGCGGGGAGCAAATAGGGGTGTGGTCGTGCGTTGCGCCACCGGCCAACGTAACGGCGAACGCCCTGGGGGATCTGTACGGCGGGATTCAAGCGCCCATGACGGTGGTGCTGGAATGGCGACCGTGGGCGCGGAACGCGGCGCGAAGCAAAATGCGGTCAACGCAACGGCACTACTTCAGTAAGCGGTATTCGATGGGTGCCCATATGCAAGAAAAAGAGGGCACCACGGCCGCGATGGAAGATGCGGCGGCCACGATTGAAGCGGACCGCGCGGGCGCGGCGCTCGTGGAACTCGAAGCGGACGGCGTGGGGTACGGGGAGGTCGCGTTGTCGATCGTGATTCCGGGGACGACGGGACAACTTGACCAGTGGGGCGCGGACCTGGGCCGGGTGTTCGGGGCGCTCGATGCGAAGGTGACGCGGGAAACGTACGGGCAACTGGCGGTCTGGTTCGGGCGCTTACCGGGTCAACCGCGTGCGCGGAATCCGCGCGTGGTGTTCGTGTCGGCGGGGGTAGCGGCCACGCTCGCGCCGTTGTTCGGGGCTCCGCGCGGGGAGGCGCGGTGCGCTCACCTTGACGCGCCCGCGCTCACGGTGTTCGAGACGACTTCGGGCACGCCGTATCACTATGACTTGTTCGGCGGGCGCGACGTGGGCCACACGTTGATGCTCGGGGCCACGGGGGCCGGGAAAAGTTTCACGCTGAACTATCTGCTCGTGCAAGCGCTGCAATACAACCCGCGTGTGTTGATTCTTGACCTGGGCGGGTCGTATCGGTCGCTGACACAGTTCCTCGGCGGCGGCTATCTGGAAGTCTCACCGGAGGACGATGCGATCGCGCTGCGGCCGTTCGCCCTGGAACACTCGGAACGGTCGATGCAATTCCTGTCGGCCTGGGTGCTGCGGCTGCTCAAGATTGGCGGGTGGGAGCCGCAGAGCGGCGATTTGTCGGAAGTGCGGTCGCGGATTGAGGATTTGTATGCGCTCCCGCGCCCGCGCCGGTCCCTGGGAAACCTCGCGCGGTCGTTGCCGCGTCTGATGTGGCCTGCGCTGTCGCGGTGGCATGGGGCTGGCGTGTGGGGACGGTGGTTTGACAATCCGCCGTCCGACGAGGCGGATCTGACCCTGGGAGATTGGCAAGTGATCGACCTGGCCGGGGCGGTCGAACATGAGGACTGGTGCGAGGCGGCGCTCTTGTACCTGCTCGAAAAGCTCCGGGCGGAGATCGAGGCACCGGGGGAGATCGGGCGGCTCAAGCTGATGGTGGTCGATGAGGCGTGGCGGTACTTGCGCGATCCTACGGTCCTGGCGCGGCTGGTCGAGGCGGCAAAAACCTGGCGGAAGCGCAATGCGGCGCTCGTGCTGGCGACGCAAAGCGTGACGGACCTGACGGCCACGCCGGGGACGCAAACGCTTTTAGAGTCGATGCCCACACGACTCTTTTTAGCAAACCCCGATTTTCCGGCAGCGGGCGCGGCGACGTTCGGGCTCTCCGAGGACGAGCTTAAAACGATTCGAGGGCTGGAACCGAAACGGGAATTGTTTTTACGCCGGTCGAACGCGGCGGCGGTACTCAAGCTCGTGGTTGATCCCGAAAGTTACTGGCTCTATACGTCGTCGGCCACCGATGCGGCACGACGGGCGGCGGCGGTCGAGCGGTGGGGTGTCGAGGGGGCGATCGTGCGGCTGGCGGCGGGCCGGGATCGGGAGCCAGCGGTGGGCGGCGTTGGGTAGCGTGTCCGCGCGTCAAGGGCGCGGGCGGGCGGTTTCGGGTGAATCGAGGGTGTGTACGTGGCGCTCTCGTTGATTTCGTGGTGGGTGGGCCGGGTAGTGGGTCGCTTGCGGAGCGTGGGAGGACGCGGCCCGGCGTCGCCGGCCTGGCCGGCGTCGTGCTCGAGGTCGCGCGGGTCGGGGAACGGACGGAAAGGGAGGGGGACCGTGAGAGAGAAGCGGGGACCGCTGGCACTGCTGGCGCTGCTGGCGCTGGCGGGCAACGTACAGGCTCAAGGGATTCGGACGGTGATCGATGAGGGGGAGCCGATCGCGGTGGTGACGCAAGTGCGGCACACGACGACGGTGGTTGTACCGGCGTCGGAAACAATTGTGGATGTGGTGGCGGGTGACGGGGAGTACTGGGACGTGTCGGTGTCCGGCCACGTCGCGTACATCAAACCGCTAGAGGCGGCGGCGGCCAGCAACGTAACGCTCGTTGGTGAGAGCGGCCGGGTGTGGGCGCTGCTGGTGTCGGAGTCGTCGGACGACGATCCGGATCTGGTGGTCTATATCGATCCGCCCGTCGTCGGAGGGGGCACGCTCGGCCGGGCGATGCCGCTGGCCTTCACGGCCGCGGCGGAGTTGGCGGCGGAACAGGTGACACACGCGGAGGCGTTGTCGGCGCTCGCGGGGGTCGAGGCGGCGGCGATCGCGGATGTGGCGGTGGTGCGAGCGGAGCACGCGGCACTCGCGGCGGCGTGGCTCGGGGAGTATCCGGGGCGGATCGAGTTTCCGTACCGGCTAGAGGCGCGGGCGCGGGCTGCACCGTTTCTTGTCGAAGGATTGTGGCATGACGGTCGATTGACGTATCTGCGGTCGCGGGCACAGGAAACGCCCGCGCTGTACGAGTACACGACGGACGGGACTCAAACGCTGGTGGCGTATCAGCTACACGATGACGGGTTGTATGTCGCGGATCATGTGCTTGGCCCTGGGCGGTTGGTGATTGGCGAGTTGTGGACGGAGTGGGGTGATGTGCGGCCTCGGCCGCAACAGCCCATGTCGAAGCGGAAGCGGTACACGATTGTGGGGGCGCTCGTCGGCGGGTCCGTGGTGGCGAATTGGGTGATTAAACGGTAACAGCGTTGCGGATTCTCACGGGAGGGGGACGGGATGCGAAAGTGGACGGCGGTACTCGTGGCGCTCGTCGGCGTGCTGACCAGCTCGGCGGCGGCACAACAGGACGACGAGCCGCGCACCGTGACCACGCGAGTGCGGCACGTGACGACGCTCGTGTTGCCACGCGCGGAAACAATCGTGAATGTGGTAGTGGGCGACGCGGAGTACTGGGACGTGTCGGCGGCGGCGCATTTGGCGTTTGTCCGGCCGTTGATGGCGGGCGCTGAATCGAACCTTGTCATTCTGACGGCCTCGGGCGCGGTCCTGCCGGTGGTGGTGATCGAACGCAGTGAGGGCGTGGTTGATGCAGTCGTGCGCCTGGGCGCGGCGGAAGGACCGGGGACCGGGCCGGTCTTAGCGCCGGTTGCCACGGTGGCGGCGGCGGCGCGATCCTCGGCGGCGGCGTGGGTCGCGGTCGCGGTTGCGGAAGCGGCGGCGGTCGAGCGGGTAGACGCGGCCCGATTGGCAAGCCAGGCGGAGCTAGACGCGGGGCGCGAAGCGTACCCTCGGCAGTTGCAATTTGTGTATGAGTTCATCCGGGAGCCTCGGGCGGGGCCGTTCTTTGTCGAAGGAATGTGGCATGACGGGGAGCGGACGTACGTGCGGACGCGAGCGGTCGCGCCAGTCGTGTATGAGGTTGGCGACACGGGAACGGTCGAAGCGGTGACGGTTGAGGGCATGGTGGGGTCGGTGTACGTGTTGCCGCGTGTGCTTGGGTCGGGGTTCCTCGCGGTGAACGGGGAGCGGTTGGCGTGGTCGCTGACAACGCGCCGGACGGGACCATAGCAATGCAGGAATGGAAAAAGATTATTAAAGATCCGGGCGGGGCGCTGCCGCCCAATATTCTGCGAACGGTGGGGATCGGGTTCTTCTCCGTGGTGCTGGTCGGGCTGGTGTTGTCAACGATGTGGAGTACGCCGGGTGAGGATGCAGCGGAGGCGTTGGCAGGAACGGAGCCGAACCTCACGGGGAGCGGGCAAGTCGCACAACTGTCAACGCGGTTGACGGATTTGCAGGAGGAACAAACGCGGTTGCAAGCACGGGCTGTGGAGCAAGCGCAGCGTGACGCGGACGCGGAGCAAGCGCTCGCGTCCATGTTCGGCGGCGCGGCGGGCGTGGCGGCGGGGCTCGGCGTCGGGCCGGGTGACGGTGTGCAAGATGGTCCGGCTACAGGCGCGGTCGGGCGCGGCGGCGGGCCGGGGGTGATGCTCACGCCGGATGAGATCGAACTCCGGGCGCGGTTGCGGTTAGAAAGTCTGGAACGGCGGGCGCGGTCGTTGCGGACTCCGGCGCTGGTCGAGACATTCCGGCCCGCGCCAGTCATCAGCGCGGTCGCGCCAGCGGCGCAAGCGGAGGCGGCGGCGGCAGCGGCGCAAGCGGAGCCTGCGGCGTCTGTGCCCGCGCCGTTTGATCCGCTAGCACTGATGAGTCAAATCACGGACGCGGCAACAGCGGCGGCGGGCGGCGCGGAGGAATTACCGCCGTGGGAGCGGACCGTACCGGGTGTGACGGGGCCAGCGATCACGGCCTCGGCCGATGCGGTGACACTGACGACGCCGAACGATCCGCCTGGGTTTGAGCGAGTCTATGAGGGGTCGGTGGTGTCGGGGGTGCTCGTCACCCAACTCTCCGGGGATTTCGCGGGGCCGGTCGAGGCGCAAGTGTCGATCCCGTTCTATTCGTCGGACCGACAGCGGATTTTGATTCCGCGCGGGGCGCGGTTTCTCGGGACGGCGCAGCCTGTCCGGGCGCAGGATCAGAGTCGGCTCGCGGTCGGATTCCATCGGTTGATTCTGCCGGATGGCCGATGGGTGAATCTGGCGTTTCATGGGCTGAACGGTCTTGGTGAGGGCGCGTTGCTTGACCAGGTGAATCGACACTACTTCGCCATGTTCGCAGCGGCCGGGGCGGTGGGAGCGATTGCGGGGCTCACGTTGCAAGGTTCGGGCAACCCGTATGAAGGTGGGCGGTCGGGGTTTCAGTCCGGCGTCAGTCAAGGACTCGGGCAATCGTCGTCGCAAATTCTTGATCGGTTTCTCAATCGTCTGCCAACTATCACGATTCGGGCCGGGCACCGGCTCCGGATCTGGATGACGGGCGATTTCCTGATGCCGCGTCCTGCGGCTCACCCTGAAAGGATGTTCCGATGATGGCAACAAGCTGGCGGGCGGTGGTAATCGGCGCGGCGATGGTGGCAGTCCTGACGATGGCACCGTGGGCCACGAAGCGAGTCCAAGCGTGCGGGGGGATCGGCTTCTTCTCCATCAACTGCGACGGGATCATTATTGCAAATCAGATCGTCCAGATCGGACATTTGGTGTCGCAAATCAGAGAGATGGCGAGCCAGCTTCGGTCGATGGATGGGGTCTTAAACATGACAACGCAACTGGCAAGCAACAGCCCTGCGGCGGGGAACCTGGGCCGGGTGCGGGACATGATGGATCGGCAATGGGCGATGGCGAAGGACGGCACGGGGTTAGCAACAGACCCCTCGGGTATCGGCGCGTACCTGCAACGGATTCCTGGCGTGACGGACGTAGGCGCGTGGCTGAATGAACTTGCTCCGGCGTCCACGGCGCTGCTCGGGGAGCGGCCCGCGACAAACACAAGCGCGGCGCTCGCGGGTGCGTTCGCGTCGTGGGCGCTGCCGAATGAGGGCGCGAACCTCGATGTGCTGGCGTCGCTCGCGGACATGGGGGACGGCACGCGCAGCTATCGCGGCGTGTGGGAGGACATGGTAACGGCCGGGGAGGTCGCGCCGTTGCTCACGGCTACAGAGTTCAACAGCATGACCGGCGATGCGGCTCTGGTGAGTAGGCTGATGGCGGAGGAGGCGGGCCGAGACGCGCTTGGATCGGCAACGCTGGTACACGCGCACGCGGAAGCGGATGCGGCGAGTTTCCTGGTACAGCAGGTCGGCGCATCGTCGGCCAAACTCGCGGATCTGCGGTTGGATGACTTGTCGCGTGAGCAACGGATTCCGCAAGCGACGCTGGCGGCGCTCACGGCCAATGCGGAGATCGCGCTCGCGCAAGGGCAATTACGAGCGTACGAAGCGGCGAAGCGGGCACGCGAAGCGTATGAGGAAGAACGGGCACGCCGGGCCGCGCGGGCGGCGTGGGCGGCCAGTGTGATCGCGGGGCAAACCGGGCTGGCCGATTTTGAAACGGCGTGGGACGGCGAGCGGACGGACCGGCAAGACGCGGCGCGGTACTTCCCGTCGTCGCAAGATTGGGGCTGGTGACGACGGCCCTGGTGGTGGGGCTGGCGCTGCTCCTGGGCAGCGCGGCGTGCGGCGGCGGGTCGTCTCGGGCGGAGCGGGCGGAGCTGGCGGCGCTGCTAGTCGAGATTCGGGAAAGTCACGCGGCCACGCTGGCCGCGCATGAAACCGTTGCGGCACGAGCGGCCGAACGATCGGCCGCTCAAGTCGCGGCGTTGGAAGCACGAGCGGCGGAAGGGCGGCCGCTATTCGTGGATGTGGACACACTCAAAAACAACACGGCGGCGGCAGCCGTGGCGTGGGAGACGCAGCTTGCGACGGTCACAACGAATCAGGCCAGCGTCTTAACACAGCTAGAGGATGCGATCGCGGGCGGGGCGTGGGATCTGCTGTTCCCGTACGAAACGGGCGCGGGCCTCACGCCACGGGGCATCGTGGCGTCGGTCCGCGATGCGGCGAACGCGGCCCGCGAACAGGCGGAAGGTATCGCGGCACGCGCGGCAGCGGACGCGCCGTAAGGCGCACTCCATGAACCCTGTAGAAAACTGGCAGAACTTCGCGCAGGATCTCGCGGCGGCGGTTGCGCCTCAGATGCTAGCGGCGGGAATGGATCTGTGGCGGGGCTTGTCGTTGATCGTCATCGTGTGGACGGGTACACAAATGGCGCTGTCGGGCGGCGGCGTCAACATGGCGTCGGTGGTGAAAATGATTATCACCCTCGCCATTCCGCTCGGCATGTTGCAATTTTATACGACGCCACTTCCCGGTCTTTCGTTGACGGTGCCCGATGTGATTACGGGCATGGGAAGCTGGCTGCACGGCGTCATCATTGCGGGCGCGGGCGAGCAAATGTTGACGGAACTTCAAAATATGTTTCGGGGGATGTACGACAACTTGATGCTGACGCCTTCGATGCCTGGGATTATGAATCCGATCCGCATGTGGGGCGCTGTTATGGCGGCGATCATGTCCGGGATCACCGGCCTGATTTTTTGGGTGTTGATGCTCTTGGTCATGCTCGTGGTGTACACCGTGGGCCTCGCACAGATCGTGTGGGCGCAATTGGCAATCACGATTGCGCTGCTCCTGGGGCCGGTGTTTATTCCGTTCCTGGTGCTGCCGCCGTTGTCGTTCTTGTTTTGGGGCTGGTTCAAAACAATGCTGACGTACTCGCTCTATTCCGCGATTGCGGCGGCGGTCTTTCGGGTGAGTTCACAGGTGGGCGTCGAAGTCTTGCGAGGGTTGTCGGCTCCGGGGCCGTATCAGACGGCCGAAGGATTCTCCACGCTGATGCAAAATTTCTTCATGGTGCTGTTGTTCGGCGTCGCGGCGCTGTTGGGGTCGTTACAGGTCGGATCGTTCGCGTCGATGCTGCTGTCGGGCGCGGGCACCACGTCATCCGGCGCGGGTTCGCGGGCGCTGCAAGCGGCGCGGATATCGAAAACCGGAGGGCTGGTGTAATGGCGGCGCGGGAGTTCGCGGAGATTTGGGGTGAGCAAATGCACGCGGCGCGGCATCTGCGGATACTCACCGGGGCGCTCGGCGCGGCGGTGGTGCTGCTGCTGATCGTGCTGGTCCGGGTGTCGTGGGCTCCGCCCCCGAAACCGATCATCGTGCGGGTTGATGAGGTCGGCCGGGCGGAGGCGGTGCTGTACGCCGCGATGGAAGCGCAAGCGGACCCGCGCGATCCGACCACCGGCTATTTTCTGCATCGGTTCATCGTGGATCACTACGGGCGTCGGGCGGGGAGTGTCGAGGAGTATTGGACACGTTCACTGCGGTTTCTGACTCCGCCGATTGCGAATGAGGCGTTCGGGTCGCAGTCGGACGAGATTGCGCTCGTGGCGGCCGGGCTCGCGTCGGAAGAATTGTGGGTTGAAAACGTACAGGTTCGCATCCTGCCGCAACCGGCGGAGCCGCATGGGGCGTCGGCCACATTCGATCTGATTCGGTGGCGGGCCGGGCAGGAAATTGGGCGGGAGTCGTGGTCGGTGTCGTTGCAATTCCGGTTTCTGACACAAATTCCTGCGGAGCTTGTCATCTGGAACCCGATGGGGATTGTCATCAGCTTTTTACAGGGGGATCGGATTGTGTCCTCTGGTGAATAACAAAGGGACCGCACAGCATGATCGGCCATGTCAAGAAACGCGCGGCGGCGCTCGCTGCGCTTGGGTGGACAGGGGACGATGCGGAATGGCTCGCGTTTGTCTGTCTACATAGCGGCGCGTTCCTGCGCTCGCAATATCTGAACTTCATTGGGAGTGAGCGGCGGGCCGATGCGTCGCGGTTTATTGAACGCTGCGGGCGGATCGCCGTCGATGAGCCGTTCAACGGGACGGCGGCGCGGGTCGTTCGCATCCAAGGCCGGGAGGTGTACCGGGCGCTCGGCGCGGAGCATATTCGATACCGGCGACGGCCATCGGAGGCGGGCTTGCTCCTGCGGCGGGTGTTGGCTTTCGATTACGTGGTCGATCATGCGGATCGCCCGTGGCTGGCGACGGAGGACGAAAAGGTAGCGATGCTCACGGCGGTGGGAGTGACAAAGGCGGCGCTGCCTCGGCGCGTGTACACGGCGAAGGACGGACGCGGGAAGGGGCAAACACGGTACTTCGTTCACAAGTTGCCGGTCGCACTCGATCACAACGGGGGCGTGTTCGTCTACGTCCAGGCGGGTGACGACTCGGCGGCGGCGTTGCGGACGTGGGGAGACGCGCACGCGGACGTGTGGGCGACGTTGATAGCGAAGGGCCGGACGGTGGCGGTGGTGGTCGTGGGCCTGGGCCACGATCCGCTGGCGTCGGCTGACAAGGTGTTGGCGGAGTGGACGGCGGCGGGCGGCACGGCGACGAGCGGCGCGGCCGGGGTCGCGGCGGCGGCGGAACTGGCGGATCTGATTTCAGCGATTGACGCGGGCGATGTGAAGCGGTTAGCGAAGTACGGCGGGTCGCAAGCGGCGTTGGATCGGTACGCCGAATTAGCAGGCGACGGCGCAGGGGGGACGACGGCAAAAATGAGCGGGAGCGGCGGGCCGGGTATTACGTCGGGGGCGCTGTGGCGGTCCGCGCGGGTGGTGACGTGATCGCGGTGTTCTCGTCGGCGGTCCTGGCCGGGACGGTCCTGTGGTGGCAATTCGTACCGTTTCCGACGCCGGGGACTGACGTACTGATCGGAGAACTCGCGGAACGGTCGCCGTGGGTACACGCGGCGATTCGGGCGTGGCATTACCTCGTGCCGGTGGTCGTCCTGGTGGGCTCCTGGGCGGGCGCGGAAGCGGTGTGGTGGTGGGTTCCGCCATCTCGGGGTGAGACGGTGGGGGAGGTCGCGGCGCGATGGGGGACGCGGACCGTCCGGGCGGTGTCGGCGTTCGTGATGGCGTCGGGGCTGCACGGCGCGGCGCTGGTGGTGGGGCTGGCCGTGACGTGGGCGCGGTTCCTGCCGTTTCCTGCGGCGGCGGCTGATCCGGTCGTGGGGCTGCTGGCGGGGCGCTCGCCGTTGCTGCATGAGGCGGCGCGGCTGTGGCATTACCTCGCGCCGGGGATCGCCCTGGTGGGCTCCTGGGCGGGTGTGCATGCGGCTGGTCGCATGTGGATGGCGTCTCGGGGTGAGACGGTGGGGGAGGTTGCCCGGTCGAAGCTCGCGCGGGCCTGGCGGGCCTGGTCGGCGTTGCTTGTACAGGAAGGGTTACGACGGCCGCTCATCGTGGGGGCGGTCGGCGTGATCTGGTGGCGGTTCCTGCCGTTCCCTGGGGCGGCGGCTGATCCGGTCGTGGGGCTGCTGGCGGGGCGCTCGCCGCTGCTCCATGAGACGGCGCGGCTGTGGCATTACCTCGCGCCGGGGATCGCCCTGGTGGGCTCCTGGGCGGTGATGCAAGGGGTTACTCGGGTCTGGTTTGAATCGCACCGTCGTGCGGGCGGGGTCGGTCGGTTGCCCGCTTGGCCGTTAACGCGGGACGATGCGGGTCCGGCGCTCGTCGTCGGGGAACTCCATCATCCGGTGGCACTGCGCGAAGTAGAGAAACCGGGCTGGCTCGTGGTGCCTGAGCGGGGACTCTATACGGGCATGTTGATTTGCGGCGCGGTCGGGAGCGGGAAAACCTCGGCGTGTATGCGACCGTTCGCCAAACAACTGCTGTCGTGGCAAGCGGACGATCCGGCGCGGCGCATGGCCGGGCTGGTGCTAGAGGTCAAAGGCGATTTTTGTTATCAGGTCCGGGATGTGTTGGTCGAGGCGAAACGCGGCGGGGATTATGTTGAGCTTGGGCTCGGCGGGCGGTGGTCGTGGAATCCGTTGGGGGCGCACTGGCTCGATAGCTACTCGCTGGCGTACACGATTGCGAGTCTCATCAATCAACTGTTCGGCAAGGGGCACGAGCCGTTTTGGCAACAGGCGTACACCAACCTCGTGCGGTGGATCATCGAACTGCACCGGATGCGTCCAGGTGGGTGGGTGACGCTGCAGGACGTGTACCGCTGCTCGATCGAGCCAGAACGCATCGCCAGGATGTTGGATGAGCTAGAGCACACGGCCGGGGGAGATCGCCTGTACCTGACAGGCGCGGCGGCGCGTGAGCTCCGTACGCAAAACGCCGAGCTCGCAAAGGTCTTTAAGGTGTCGGAGTCGAAGGATCGACCGGGGGAGTGGGTGGCGGCATGGTCGGAGGAAACGGAGCAAGCGCTCCGCGATCTAAAAGGTGAGTGGGAGCGAGAGCGGGTTGCGGGCGCGGGCCGCGCGGGGCGTCTGCGCCTGGCGGCGGTGCGGCGGTGGTACGAACATGATTGGTCGAAGCTCGATAAGAAAGTGGCGACGACGGTTGTAGAGGGCTTGTCGGTGTTCCTGTCGGTGTTCGATCTGCCGGAGATTGCGGACGTGTTCTGTCCTCCTGATCCGAACGGGCGAGCGGGCGTACCGGCCGACGACAAGGTAGCGGGGGGCGGCTCGGCACGGGCGGTCGCGGTGGAGCGGCGTCCGCTGCCGCCATTGGATGAGGTGATCGAGTCGGGCACGGTGCTGGCGCTCAATATGCCAGCGGGCACAAACGCGGCACTCGCGCGGGCGGTGGGCGTGATGCTGAAACAATCCTGGCTGCATACGTTGTTGCGTCGTCCGGCGTTGATGCAAGCGGACCCGTCGCGCGTGTTCCGCCCGGCGATGTTTCTGTGTGACGAGTATCAGGCGTTCGCCACGGTAGGGGAGGACGATCCAAGCGGAGACGAAAAGGCGTTTGCCCTGACGCGGCAATGTCGATTGGTGCCGATCGTGGCGACGCAAAGCATTTCATCGTTACGGGCGGTCCTGGGTCAAGGGGAAGCATGGCGGGCGTTGCTGCAAACACTTCGTACGCGGGTGTTCTTGTCGCTCTCCGATGATGCGTCGGCACAACTCGCCAGTGGGATGTGCGGGCAAGTGGCGCGGATGAAAGCGAGTTATACCGTGTCGGAGCAAACGCAACGGGCAAGCGCGTCGGTGTTGACGGGTGCGGCGGGCGGCGGCGCGGGGAGCGTGGGTGCGAGCAAAGCGTTTAGCGAAAAGCGCGAGCCGTTATTTCATCCTCGGGATTTCATCATCCTGGGAAACTGTCAAGCGATCGTGCAAGCGTACGACGGGCAACAGGCGCACGATGCGACGCGGTGTTATCTCAAACCGGATTTTCTGCCGCGCGAGTTGGGGTACTGGCGGGCACGGGAAGCGGGGAAGGTCTAATGTCACTCTCTTTAGAAGATTTACGGCCGTTCTTACCGGGGCTTGAATCGGTGCTCGATGACGACGAGGTATCAGAAGTGATGGTCAACGGACCGGGCAGCGTCTTTATTGAGCGGCGCGGTCTGATTGAACAGGTGGACGCGCCGGATCTCGATGCGGCGGCGGTGCTCCGGGCGGCCGTTCAGATCGCGCGGCCGCTCGGGCGCGATCCGCAGAGTGAACCGATTATTGACGCGCGGCTCGCGGACGGCTCGCGCGTGGCGATCTGCTCACCACCGGCCTCGCCCTGTGCGGCGATCACAATTCGGCGGTTCGGCGGGCGGGCGTTCACGATTGAGGAATTGGTGGCAAGTGGATCGGTGGCGGCGGAGGTTGTGGATGCGGCGCGGGCCGTGCTGCAAGGCTCCGGCAACATTCTGATTTCGGGGGGCACGGGGTCCGGGAAGACCACGCTGCTCAACGCGCTCACGTCACTGCTGCCGGTCAACGGTCGGATCGTGTCGATCGAGGACACGCTAGAGCTTCAATTGCGGCGGGCAAACTGTGTGAGGTTTGAAGCGCGGGGACTGACGGGGGCGGTGACGATTCGGGAGTTGGTGCGCCATGCGCTCCGGCACCGTCCGGATCACATCGTCGTCGGGGAGGTCCGGGGCGCGGAAGCGGCGGACCTGCTGCAAGCACTGAACACCGGGCACGGCGGGTCGCTGGCGACAGTCCACGCCAACAATGCGAAGGCGGCGCTCTCACGGCTCGCCACGTGCGCGATGCAAGCGAGTGATGCGTTGCCGTTCTCGGTCGTGTGTCGAGGGGTGGTCGATGGGATTGAGGCGGTGATTCAACAAACGCGATCGGCGGAGGGCGTGCGGAAGGTGAGTCATATGGTCCGGGTGCGGGACTATGACGCGGCGGCAAATCGGTGGATTGTCGAAGATGTGTGGCCGGTGGCAGCGAAGGCGAAGCGGAAGATGGTCAAGGCAACCGGCGCGAAGCGGAGGCCCGCGAAAGCCAGCGGGACGAAGCGCACGGCGACGACGGCTAGCGACAACAAGCGGACGGCGACAGCGACCCGTGAAACGGATGTGCCGCTGCCGCTGCCGGGCGTGTAAGCGACTAACAGAACGAAAGGGAGGTACAGACAATGGGGTTGTTTCGCTCGAAACCTAGTGCAACCGGGGAACACACCGGGAAGGAAATCGCGCGGCAGTTAGCGGCGGGCACGCTGTCCCCGGTTCATGCCACGACGCACGATGCGTTTTGCAATGCGGTGGCGGGGATGCTGCGGACGGGGCGGCCGGTGACAGTCGAGAACAGGGCAACACTCGATGCGTGGTTCGGTAGCGTTGATGAGCTACCGGCCGACGAGCTTGACGGGTAAGCAAGGGACAGCGGCGCGGCCGTCCGCGTGGCATGGGTCACGGTGAACACAGAGAGGAACGGAGGAATACCAAATGGCGGATGAGCACGCGGGCGAGGATGCGGCGGCGGGCCGTGGTCGGGAGCCAGTGGCGGAGCCAGCGACAGGGAAAGCGACGGGGAAACCGGCCCGCATAGATGCGTACCATGAGCAATTTGCGGCCCGGATGATTGAAGCACTCAAGGCGGAACGGGCACCGTGGCAAAAGCCGTGGGAACCGGGCGAGCGGATAAGTCAACGGAACTTCACCACAGATAAGAGCTATCGCGGGAGCAATGCGATGTTCCTGGCGGTGACGGGGGACCAGAAGGGGTACAACGATCCGCGATGGGGCGGCTACCGGCAGATTTCGGAGGCGGGCGGGCACGTTCGCAAAGGCGAAAAGGGCACACCGATTGTGTACGTCGCGTACAAGGATCGGCAACTCGAAAAGGACGGGAAAGGTCTACCGCGTCTGAATGAGGACGGCCATAAGCAGTACACCGAAACGCAGCGGGACCGGCCGATGATCAAAGTACACACCGTCTTTAATGTCGAGCAAACGGAGGGGCTGAAACTATCGCCCCTCGTCACGAAAGATGCTCCGGTGTGGGAGGCGAATAAGCGAGTCGAGGGCTTGGTTAAGCATGGCAATGAAAAGGACGGGCCGACCGTGGTTCATCAGGAAGGCGATCGGGCGTACTACAACAAAGAACTCGATCGGGTGGTGCTGCCGCACCCGTCTCAATTCTCGGAGCAAACGGGGTACTCGAACACGGCGCTCCATGAAATTGGTCATGCGACGGGTGCGGAGCATCGGCTCAATCGGCCGACGATGGTGAAACATGAGGGGTTCGGATCGCAGTCGTACGCGCGGGAAGAATTGCGGGCGGAAATGGCCGCGATGATGGCGGGGGAGGAATTAGGCGTGGGCCATAAACCGCAGCACGGGACGGCGTACGTGGGCTCCTGGATCAAGGCTCTTGAAAACGATCCAAAAGAGATTCGCATGGCGGCGGTGGATGCACAAAAGGCGGCGGATTGGATGGTCGAGCGGGCACGAGCGATCGAGATCGAGCACCCGATCGAGAAGGACGCGGGACGGCGGCAACTGACACCCGACGAGCCACGCGAACACAATCCGGCCGCACGCCCTTTACAACCGGAGCCGGAGATTGCGGCACGGGAAACGGCACGGGAGGCGGAGCGGGAGACGGTTTCGCCGTCCCGTTAACATCGGCCGGAGATCGCGCGGACGGACAAGGGCGATTGTTGACGGCGCGGAGCCGACGTCAAGATCGAAGTCCCGCGAAGCGGGAGCGGAGCAACGCGGAGCATCTTGACGAGGGGGAGCACCGGCGTACGGTGGGTCCGTCGGACGCGCGGACTCGGCCGTGAGGGGGGCAGCATGTGGCAGCTCTCGGAGCGGGCGAGTGGATGGCGGAGACTCGTGCAAGCGGGCATGTGGGCGGTGGGCCTGTACGTCGGAGTCGGGGCGGTCATCCAGACCACGGGGACGGGCGCGGCGCAAAGTACGCAATCGGCGTACGTCGTCCGCGTGATTGACGGCGACACGATCGAGGTCCAGGTCGAGGGCGCGCCGGCGACGGTTCGGCTGGTGGGGATTGACACGCCGGAGACAAAGCACCCGACGCGGCCGGTCGAGTACTACGGCGCGGAAGCGGCGGCGCTGGCGGAGACGGTGCTCTCGGGGATGACGATAGACCTGACGACGGACCGGACCGGGGACCGGGAGGATATGTACGGCCGGTGGTTACGGTACGTCGTGGTGCGGGGCGTGGATTTCAACGCGGCGCTTGTGCGGGAAGGGTACGCGCGAGCGGTCCGTGGATTCGCGTATGCACGGCGGACGGAGTTCATCGCGCTTGAAAATGATGCACGATCGCGCGGCGTGGGTTTGTGGGCGGCGCGGGTGCCGGAGTAGGCTCTCGGGTGTTCGGCCGGGCGGTCGGGAGGTCGTACAGAGGAAGCGGCCCGCGTGAGAGGCGGGCCGCTTCGGGGTGATTCGGCCCAAGTGTAAGAGGCACCTAAACCATGCCACAACGGAAAGCTATTCTATCGTTCTCTCGCCCTGGTTCACAACCGGCGACGTTGCCGGGATTTGAACACCGGGCGGAGGTCCGGCGCGAGCGGAAGCAAGCGGAGGCAAACCCTGGCGCGGTGGGAAAGCAAAGCCGCGCCGGGACCGGGCAGCCTCGGGATCGCAGGGACCGTGACAACTGCAAGGCAAGCGGAGCGGGTTGACTCTCGGGCCGTGCGCCGTGGTGGTAAACCGGAAGACCGGCGCGGTAAGCGGGGAAGATGAGCGGGACCGCACGGCCCGTGATGTTCGGAGGGCGCGAAAGCATCAGGCGACGTGTAGACACGGCAAGGTTTGGTGTGGTGTTCGTGCTCCTGCTCTGGCGGCGTGTGGGTCGAGCGGTGGGCGGATGGTTGGTACTCGCGGTGGCGGACGGTGTCGAGCGTCGCGGCTGTAAGCTCCTGGGGTTCCGACGTGGGAGGGCTGGCGGTCGAGGACGCGCTGAGAACGGCTGAGCGGGTGCGCCGATCGCACTCGCGGGGGGGGGTGAAACAACGCCGAACAATAATTATTGACGCGGCCCGGCACCGGGTAGAGACTGCGCCACGACTCTCCGCAGTCAAGGCGCTCCGCTAGGCTCTGCTCCCGCTAACGCGGGACTGCGGTCTTGACGACGGCTCGATCGCGGCACCGGAGGGCTCTTACCGGCCGGGCCGTTTTCCACAACAAAAGGTTAATAAGGGTGGTTTTCCACGCTGAAACTGTACACATTCATTTCGCTCTGGCTCGCTGAAAAGGTACACATTACCCGGCTTTTGCTCGCTGAAAAGGTACACATCCATATAACAAGTACGTACTCAAGTACCACGTACGTACAATTACAAGCGGTACGCCGCATTGTTTACGGGCCGGTGATCACCCATCTTCGGGACCGGACGGACGCTCTCGTGCGGGTCGGCTGGACCCGTCGCGAAGCCGAGTGGCTGGCGCTGGTCTGCCTGCACAGCGGCGTGTTCCTCCGCTCGCATTACCTCGCCTTCATCGGCCGGACCAATCCGGCGCTCGCCAACCGCTTCGTCCGCCGGTGCCGCAAGCACGCGGTCGAACAGCCCTGGAACGGCTCCCGGCTCCGCATCTGCCGGATCGCGGCCCGGCGCATCTATCGGACGCTCGGAGCCGAACACGTCCGGCACCGCCGGCCGGCTGCGCCGGATGTTGTTTTGCGGCGGCTGCTGTCGCTCGACTACGTGCTCGAACATCCGCACGCCGCGTGGCTCCCGACCGAGGACGAGAAGGTCAGCGCGCTGACCGCGTTGGGGATCTCGCAGCAGGTGTTGCCACACCGGCTCTACCAGAGCGCGGTCGGGGCGCAGTACCGGTAATTCCCCCACAAACTGCCGATCGCGCTTGACGGCGAGTGGGCGACGTTCCTGTTTGTGCAGGCGGAGGACGAGACGGAGAGCGCGGTCCGCACGTGGGGCGTGCAGCACGCCGCGCTGTGGCCGGCATTGGCCACGGCCAACTCGGCCGCCTTCGCGAGGCGTACGGCGACATCAACGGAGCCTTGAGGCGCATGTGCGTCCTCGATGCCGTTTGTGCCGGGAGCGGCCGGGCGAGGGCGGCGATCACGAGCGGACGGACGTGGCGCTCGAAGAGGGTGCCGGAATGGATCCCCGTCGGCCGCTGGGCTGAAGAGGTTGCCTGAACGGGCCAGGCTGGCAGTCCCGTCGGCGGTCGCCGCAGCGACCACGCGCGTTACCGTGACCCGCCGCGGTACCATTCCCGAAATGGTCACGGTGCATGGTCACCTCCACCGTGGTCATCCGACATCCCCACGGTCGCGGTATCGCAGGCCGGCTCCGGCTGGCGGGCCGGCCCCTCCCGCTCGCGCGTTCCGGCTGGGGCCGATGTGCTGGAGGTCCTCGAGTGGGCAGAGCGAGCAGGCGGAAAGAGAAGAGGGCGAATGCCACGGACCAGGATGTCCTGGGGGTGCTTTATCACCGAAGCGGTCCGTTGCTGTAAGGTGCCATCCTGTTCTTTAAACATAGGCCCGGCTCTGAGCCCGTCACGGCGCACAAGCGCAGTGCGCCGTTCGTCGTCAGCAAGACGCTCGCTCTTGGCTAAGTTGTCGTGCACGGGAGCGTCAGCTACCTGATCCAGGACATCCGCCGCTTGATCAGGGAAATCTACGCGAAGGTCGACGATCTCGCCGCCGCGCTGAGCCACCTCGTACCTCAAAGCGTCGTCCAAGGCGAAAGAGGCAGGCTGGTGTCGATGCCTGAGAGCGGCCCGGAGCGTCGCTTGTACTTCGAGTTCACCAGGGGCCTTACGGGCACGCTGATCCTGCTGTCGGCGCAGGCGCGGAACCTGTTCGACCTGCTCCCTCGGCTCGACCGCCGCATCCCCCTCTCCGACGCCAGCGGGAAGCGCACTGGCGACATCAAGCTCTCGAACCTGTTCGTCCACTTCGTGCACAATCAGTATCTGTTCCTCGACGGCGAACACGTGTCAGATCTCTTTCCCGCCCATCCTCGCCCAGGAACACCCATCTCGCGAGCGTTCATGGGGTACAGGTTCAACTGGGTCGAATACGTCGAGGCGATCGACCTCGCGATACAGGACCTCAAGCTGAAGGATCTCACCGGTCTGCTACGCGGCCGACTCAAGAAGCTGTCGCTGGAGTCGCCGTACAGCGACATCGTGTTCCTGATTCAGAACCTTGAATCGTTTTCGAGGTTCTTCGGCTCGAAGGTGGCGGACAAGCGATACCAATTCATGCTGAGCCTGTTGTTCGATGACGAGGCCAAGGCGCACCTTGACGCGCTCAAGCTGGAGCCGCAGGTTGGCGAGCAGTTGCAGCTGATCGCTGCCTTCTACACGCCCAGTGTCAAGATCCACGAACGCCTGAGTGAGAAGAAGTTCAAGGTATACGTGCGCTGCCGGTGGACCGTCCGAGACAGTAACGGACAGCCACTTCACGAGGACCAGGATTTCCGAACGCTCACCAAGGAAGTAGGCTACGAACAGCTTCTCAACCACGTGGCCAAGGCCTTCGGTGATGACCCGTTGCTGGGCTTCCGCTCGTGAGTTCCGCCGCCTGCCGCCCGCGGCGCCAAAGAGGCCGCGCGACGAGACGAACCACGCCGGTCCCGAGCCAGAACTGAAGATACACCCACACTGGATCCAGAACAGTAAACGGATGACAACACTCGTGCCATAAATTCAGGTTGGGAGGGCGTCGATCACGGCAATCAACGGGAATCAGAAGGTGGCGAACGTGACGGAGATCGGGCGCGGGATGGGAGTCGAAGTCACGGAGCGGGACGACGATGAAGACAGGAACGGGACGAGGGTGTGATCAGCCCTGTCAGCGGATCACAACAAGACTGAGGCCCGAACTTACACCAGAGATGCCGGACGGGAGGTGTAAGCAGCTCCGGAGCCTCAACTTACACCCCCAGTCACACTTGAACTTACACCCCAGTACCAGCTAAGTCATTTCATATCAACCATATTCCAACACAACGTACCACTCCCACGTACAGAAAATAGGTACAGGGGGGAGGTAGGGGAGCGACCCATCTAAAACCCTCCGGTTTTCGGCCCCGGCAGGTGTTCCTGCGTCACACCTGCCGGGGCGGGTCGCTCCCCTTGAGATCTTCCTATTCAGGAAGGACACCAGCGCCTGCGGCGTCAGCGACACGGCCGGCGGCGGGCCGCCGCACGGTATACTTGTCCTCGGTCGCGCAGCCACGCTCGCGGACGGTCATGCGGACCGTTTCGCGCCAATCCGCACACCGTCCGTCACCGGATTCGTTGAGGACGGGAGACCGACCGGGAGGCGTCCGGGTAGAGCGGTTCAGGTAGATCCGATGTTCGATTCACTCACCATAGCCCGCCAGTTGACCGAGGCCGGCATCGAACGTACCCAGGCCGATGTGCTGGCGGATGCCATCCGCCAAGCAGCCGAGCATGGTGAGCACGTGACGCCGGAGACGCTGCGCGCCGAAGTCGCCACACTGCACGGTGCGATCAACGCACTCCGCGCCGATATTTACCGCGCGATGCTCTTGCAAGCCGTCGCGATCGTGGGTGCGGTCGTCGCCATCCTCCGGTTGCTCGGCTGACTCCCAGTACCGTACGGACCGACACGGAATGCCGCTCCTCCGTGCGGTGCCGCCGGTCAGCCCGTCTGATTCACGGTCAGGCGTATGAGTCGAACAACCGAAGCCTTTTCCCGGGTCAAGATCGACGATCTTCTCAAGGACGCCGGCTGGAATCGCCCCGACCGGTGGACGCTAGAGACGTTGGGCGCAACCGAGATGCTGGCCCACCTCGAACGCCAAGGGCTCCTCGCATCCGCGCCGGCCAACTCCAGGAAGCCGAGCCCGCGCACGACAAAGTCTTTGGTGTCTGGACCCCCGGCCGGTGCCGTGCGGGCGCGCCGCGGCTCCACAGCGAAACCACTTGCGTAAAGGACCGGTTGTGCACCCCTCTGGCCCCGGACGTGTTTGCAAGGGCTTAGGCGTTGCAAAACGGTATTGCCGAATCAAGGGGATTGGCGATACCGTTCTGCAATGTTGATCGGGTACGCCCGCGTGTCCACGGACGATCAGGACACCGCGGCGCAAGTGGCGGCGTTGACCGCGGCGGGGTGCGAGCGCATCTTTCACGAGAAGGCCTCAGGCGGACGGTGGAATCGGCCCCAACTCCTCCAGCTCCTCACGCACCTGCGCCACGGGGACGTTGTTGTGGTGTGGAAGCTGGATCGGCTCTCGCGCTCGCTGCGCGACGTGCTCACGCTCATGGCGCAGCTCGGGGACGCCGGCGCGGGATTCCGGAGCGTGACCGAGGCGATCGACACGACGACGCCGGCCGGCCGGATGCTGATGCACATGGTGGGAGCCTTCGCGGAGTTCGAGCGCGCCATGCTGCGGGAACGCACCCAGGCCGGCGTCGAGGCCGCCCGGCAGGAAGGGCGCGTGGGGGGCCGCCGCCCCAAGCTCTCCCCGCAGCAGCAAGCCGCGATTCGCAAGATGGTTTCGGAAGGCGAGAAGACGGCCGCCGCCGCCGCACGCCTCTTCAAGGTCCACCCCGCCACCGTCTCGCGTCTGCTCGCGCGGACTTCGACCCACAGGACCCGTGCCACATAATTTGCAAAGGGTCAAGGAGGACGCATGAGCATCCTCGGTCTCCAACCAGAGGTCCCGCAGGTACCGCAAGGCCCAGTTGGACAGATTCTCACGCACGAGGGATACGCGAAAATCGCCCTGGTCGACCTCGGTCGGGAGGCCAGTGATGCACTGCGCGCATCGTGGCCCGCAGCGCGCCCGTTCCAGTCGGCCGGCGTGATCGAGAGCACCTGGCTGCCACCGCTTCTCGGCGCCGGCAGCACGGCTGCATCGTCTCTGCTCGCCGGCAACGTGTTCCTGGCGACCGTCAATCCCCAGACGCTGATGACCATCGGCACAGGGGTCGGATCGGCGGTCATGGGGTCGACCGGGGTCGTCGCGCAGGCGCCGTTCGTCGCTGCCAGCACCGCCCTGATACCGGTCGTGGCGCCGGTGTTGCTCTTCATGACCGTCTCGTCGGTGATAACCGGTGCGCGGCTCGACCGCGTGCAACAGGCCCTCGGCGCGCTGTCCAAGAACCTGGAGCGCGTGCGTCACCTCATGGAAGCCGAGGACTACGCTCGGTTCGAGAGCGCAGCCGAACAGATCGACGAAATCGGCTCGCAGTTCGAGCACAGCCAGCGGTTCACCGACGGCATGAAGAGCGGACTCGTTTTGGCCAAGCGTGACGTCACGTTGCTGCGTCGCAAGTTCGGACACCTTGCCATAAGGGAGATTCGCTCGGAGCACGACGCCATGGTGGCCGTGTCCGACATCGATCTGTTCGTGCTGTCGAGTCTCACGGATCTCCGGGCCGACGCGCTCCGCCTGCATCTGACGCTTCAGGACGATCTGTACTACGCGGAGCGCCGCCAGGCGTTGCTACGCAGGAAAGTCGAACAGTGCGCAAGCACCTTCAGAACGCTGCTCGATCGCGATCCATTGACGACATTCCGACACCAGTTGCAGCAGGATCTGGATGAGCTGGGCCGGTTCGAGTCCTTGCCGTGGGGCCTGCCCGACACCGCGGCACACGTGATCCGAACTCTTGGAGGCGGGCGAAGCCTGAAGAAAAGAATCCGGGCGATCGACACCATCCGGGACAACAGCTTCGCCCCTGTCCGGTCGCGCATGGAGCGCTGGGTCAGCGAGCTTGAGTCGTCTGCTGCGGCGGCACGCGAGGAGTCCATCGTGTTCTACCGGGAACGAGACGGCCGGCGGACCTTGAAGGCGTACCACACGCGGGACCTGCGACTGCAGCAGGCGGTGGCATAGGGCCAAAGGATCGGGTGGAACCGCGCGATCAGGTGCTCCACCTCGCGGTCGGCCCGCTCGACGAGCTCGCGGACGTGCAGAACCGTTCCTTTCTGCAATATGTCCGGGTGTGGACTCCCTCCCTGCTAGTAGTGCCCCATCCATCCTGAACATGTCGCTCGCCACGTCCAGTGGTCTGAACTACATCTCGACGTCCTGACCGTCGCCGACGCGATCGCCGATATCGCCGCCACCGCCACCGAGAATGTCACGACGGTGATCCGCGCGGACCTCAAGGAATTCCAGACCGAGCGGTAGAATTTCTGGCGAAGCGACCAGAAGGCAGTGTACGTCGCTCGTGGGCGGGTGGTTCGTCGTTGTGTGGCTCAGCGCGTAGACTCTCCTCATGAAACGCCGACAAAACGCAATGATGGGGTTCTGGAACCACAAGCCGATAGGAGCAATCCCGTAGCCCGTGAGAGCACCACACTCCCGCGCCCCACGATTTCTTTTGACAGCCTTCTGCGAGAAGGAGAATGAGTTATGTCCAAGGGAAAACAGCACGAGGCTGAGGCCTCGGAGGGAGCCCGGAGGGCGACCGCAGAGGCCTCAGCCTCGTGGGCGCTCGTCGGCACGGGGCGGTGGTCCGCGCGACGAAAAGTCTCCGTGGTCATCGAGGTCCTCAAGGGGGAATCACTCGAGAGCCTCAGTCGTCGCCATGGCGTGACGGCGGCGAAGCTCTCGCAGTGGCGTGACGACTTCGTGGCCGTCGGTGAGGCCCGCCTCAAGCATCGCGAGGTCGCCGTCGAGGGCGCGGACACGCGGCGGCTCAAGAGCGTCGTGGCGGATCTCGCCACCGACAAGGCGTGGCTGGCCGAGAAGATTCGACACCTGGAGGCCGGCCGCCCTTTGGGCTGGTGGAGGTCGAAGCGATGAGTCACGAGACTTCGCCCTCCACTCACCGGCCGTACGGCATCGCCCGCGTCACGCGCGTGTGGCAGGTGCCGCGCTCGACGGTCTACGCGCAACGGAACCGGCCCGCCCGGCCGACGCCGGTGGCCAAGCGCGGACCCAAGCCGCCCCAGTCGGATGCGGAGCTGACGGCCGCGGTCCGGGCCGTGATCGCCGCGAGTCCGTTCCACGGCGAAGGGCACCGCAAGATCTGGGCGCGCTTGCGGGTGCAGGGGCTGCGCACGTCGAAACGTCGGACGTTGGTCGTGATGCGCGCTGCCGACTTGCTCGGCCCTGCGCGGCTGCCCACGCCGGTCGCCGCCCGTCCCCACGACGGCACCATCGTCACCGCCAGTCCCAACGTGATGTGGGGCACCGATGCGACGGCCACCGTGACGCTGGCGGACGGCCACGTCACGATCTTCGGGGCGATCGATCACTGCACGGCCGAATGTGTGGGACTACACGCGGCGAAGTACGGCACGCGCTTCGAGGCGTTGGAGCCGGTGCGCCAGGGCGTCCGAGATCACTTCGGGACGATGGCCGCCGGCGTGGCGAGCGGGCTCACGATGCGCCACGACCACGGCAGTCAGTACATGAGCAACGACTTTCACGCCGAGCTCCGGTTCCTCGGCATCGTGTCATCACCGGCCTTCGTCCGCCAGCCCGAGGGGAACGGCTGCATCGAACGGTTCTTCCGCACCCTCAAGGAACAGCTGCTGTGGGTGCGCCACTTTACGGATGTCGAGGACTTGCAGCAGGCGCTGCGCACCTTCAAGGAGACCTATAACCAGCAGTGGTTGATCGAGCGACTCGGCTTCCGCGCACCCGCCGTCGTCCGTCGCGCGTTTGCGCTCACCACGGCCGCGTGAATACACTCACCCGGCTGTCCAAGAAATCCGTGGCGGTACAGTGAGAGCACCACACGGACATACACAGAAGGGAGAGCACGTTGCAACCAACTCCTCTGAAGACGAGAGATCTGGCGGCGCGCGGTGTTGCGGCGCTGGCCGTACTGGCGCTGCTCTGGGCGCCCGTCGCGGCCGACGCCCGCGGCGCGGCACAGGACGAACCGCAGGAGCCGATCGAGGCGCTCGGCCGCGCGCTCGGGATGACGCCGGACGAGGTCGAGGCGCTCGGGCTGTCGCCCGAGGAGGTCCAAAACCTGCTGGCCGGTTTTACCGAGGAAACGGTCGTCGTCGGCTCCCGCGCGCAGCCGCGGACGGTGACCGAGTCGCCGGTGCCGGTCGACGTGCTCTCGCCCGCCGACCTCTCCAGGCAGGGGACCCTCAACCTGCAGGATCAGCTCCGCACGGTGGTCCCGTCGTTCAACGTCAACACCCAGCCGATCAGCGATGCGTCCACGGTTGTCCGGCCGGTGATGCTGCGCAACCTGGCCCCGGACCATACGCTGGTCCTGGTCAACGGCAAGCGCCGCCACCGGTCGTCGATCATCGACTGGCACGGCGGCAACGGCGTGGCGTTCGGATCGCAGGGCCCCGACATCTCGGCCATTCCGTCGATTGCGTTACGGCAGGTCGAGGTGCTGCGCGATGGCGCGGCGGCGCAGTATGGTTCGGACGCGATCGCCGGCGTGCTGAACTTCCAGCTCAAGGATGCTCCTTCCGGCGGCGCCCTCGAGTTCAACACCGGCACGTTCGGCGATGGCGACGGCGAGGCGATGCACGTCGCCGCCAACGTCGGCCTGCCTCTCGGCGCCACCGGCTTCGCCAACCTCAGCCTGGAGTACGGAGGGTCGAACCCGACCAACCGGAGCGCGCCCCGCAGCGATGCGATCGCGCTCATCGGGGCCGGGAACACGGACGTGCGGTCCGATACGCCGCAGGTCTGGGGATCGCCGGACCTCGAGGACGACCTGAAGCTATTCGGGAACTTCGGAAACCTGTTCGACAACGGCCTGCAGGTCTACAGCCACACCAACTACGCCAGTAAGAAAGTGACCGGCGGCTTCTTCTTCCGAAACCCGAACACGCGGGGCGGCGTCTTCAGCCTCGACGGCGGCCAGACGCTGCTGATCGGCGACGCGCTCATGGCGGCAGGCACCGGCTCGGCGAACTGCCCGACGGTGGCCATCACCGATCACGTCGCCGACCCGGTCGCCCTGCAGCAGGTGTTCGACGACCCGAACTGTTTCTCGTTCCGGGAGCGGTTTCCGGGCGGCTTCACGCCGAGCTTCGGCGGTGAGGCGCAGGACCTGTCGTTTGTGGGTGGCATCCGCCGCTTGACTGCGGCCGGCGTCGTCTGGGACGTGAGCGGCTCGGTCGGGGCTCACGAAACCGATCTGTTCATCACCGACACTGTCAACGCCTCGCTCGGCCCCGATACGCCCACCGCGTTCAATCTCGGCAGCAACCGGCAGCGGGAGATCGGCCTGAACGCCGACGTGTCCTACGCCGCCAGCGACATGATCAACCTCGCGGCCGGCGCGGAATGGCGGAACGAGCAGTACCAGACCCAGGCCGGCGACCCGGCGTCGTGGACGGTCGGTCCCTATGGCCGGGGGCAAGGGTTCTCCGCCGGGTCCAACGGGTTCTTCGGCTACGGGCCGCTGGCTGCGGGCACCTGGAGCCGGCGCAGCGTCGCGGTCTACGGCGACGTCGAGTTGACCGGCGCCGAGGACGACTGGACGCTCGGAACGGCCGTCCGGGTCGAGCACTTCGACGACTTCGGCACGACGATGAACAGCAAGGTCTCCGGCCGGGTCGGGTTCGTGCGCGCCAGCGTGAGCAGCGGGTTCCGCGCCCCGACGCCGGGCCAGCAGAACGGGTTCAACATCTCGACCATCTTCGACCCGGCGCTCGGCGATCTGGTCAACAACGGCACGATCCCGTCGATCTCGCCGGTGGCGGCGCTACGCGGCGGCGTGCCGCTCGCCCCGGAGCAGTCGATCAACTATACCGCCGGCGTCGTCTTCGACACCGGGGAGTTCAGCGTCACGGCCGATTATTTCCGGATCGACGTCTCGGACCGGATCGGGATCACGAGCAACTTCACCCTCACCGCAGACGAGATCGATACCCTGCTGGCGGAGGGCGTGACGGCCGCCCGCGACCTGCGGCGGTTCCGGTTCTTCACGAACGCGTTCGCGACCGCGTCGCAGGGGATCGATCTGGTGTCGACCTTCACGCCGCTCGCGCTGCGCGGCAACACGACCATCAGCGCCGTCTTCAACTACACCGACACCAAGGTGACTGACAACGAGAAGGGGCTGCTCAACGACCGGCGTCTGGCCGAGTTCACCTACGCGCTGCCGCGCAGCCGCTGGAACGTCGGGCTGACCCAGCAGGTCGGGCGGGTGAGCCTTCTCGGGCGGGTGAACTACTTCGGCGGCTGGTACGACTACGACAGCGGCTTCGCCCAGGTCTACCTGCCCTCGGGCGGCATCGAGCAAGGTTTCTTCGACGGCAAGCCGATCGTCGACCTGGAAGCGAGCGTCGCCCTCGGCGGCGGCACGACGCTGGCCCTCGGTGCCCAGAACGCGTTCAACACCTACCCGGACGAGAGTGCGCGCGCGATGTCTGTCGGCGAGAAGTACAGCGAGTACACGCCGTGGGGCTTCAACGGGGCCTACTACTACGTGCGGGTCGGCTACGGCTGGGGCAACTAACGACGCATCCGGAAGGAGTGGCCCGGTGCCACACTCGGCTGGTCCGCACGCGGAACCGCCATCTGAAACGTTCGTCAACCTGATGGTAAAGAACGTCTCGATCTGACCATGGAAACCCGTCTGTGGCCAGAGGGGTGCACAACCGTTCCTTTCTGCAATCCCGTCCGGTTGTGGACTCCCTACTAGAACCTAGCGCGCTGTTCAAGACGTGTGACGACGCCTCGACGGCGCCGGCGCTTCCCGGGACGCCAACCATCGGCCACGGCCGCGAGAACGATGCGCGCACACGCCAGCGCATCCGCTCCAGCGTCGTGGTGACGGAGCGGGATGCGAAGCTCGCGGCAGACGTCGGGCAGCTTCGTCGGGGAGATTCCCCACTGCGCACGCGCGAGCTGCACAGTACAGGTGAACGGCGTCCGCGGCGGGTGCAGCCGGTACCTGGCACAACAGGCGCGCAGGACGCTCTGGTCAAACGGCGCATTGTGGGCGGCGACGAACGTCGCGTCGTCGACCCAGGCGCGGAGCGTCGGCCACAGCTCGGCGAAGGTGGGCGCGTCGCGCACGTCCTGCCAACCGAGACCATGGAGCCCCGTGAACGTGAACTGCCTGGCTGGCGGCCGGATCAGGTAGGTCCGCGAGAGCACGATCCGGCTGCCGCTGCAGGCCGCAAGGCCGACCGCGCAGGCGCTGTCGCGGCTGGTGGTGGCGGTCTCGAAGTCAATAGCGACGAAGGTGCCCATGGATCATGCTCAGTGATGAACCCAAATCGGATGGAAGCGTAGCACTGGCTTGGGCGGAAGTCGCCGAACCGGCGAGCCGCCCCACGCCGACCCATCAATGCCCCCGGTTCATCCCCGCCCGCGCGGGGAACACTTAACAGGGGCAGAAACTCTTACGCTCTTCGCCGGTTCATCCCCGCCCGCGCGGGGAACACTAGATAGAGAGCCGCTTGTCCGGTCGAATCCACGGTTCATCCCCGTCCGCGCGGGGAACACGTCCAGAGCATCGTCAGACTCTGCTGCCGCCGCGGTTCATCCCCGCCCGCGCGGGGAACACTCTTCCTACAACGCTTTAATTGAGAAGGTGTTACTGGATGCCACCAAGCGCACCAGTTTAGCTCGCCTGTCTCTGGACCGAGGGGCGCGGCCCGATTTCTGACGATTACTCCTGGAGTCCAACTCGATCACCGTCGGCTGGCAAGGGCAAAAATCGCACGAGCTTGAATCCGTCGAAGTCCACAGGGATGCGCCGATTGACCCCACAGGTGTCAAAGTCGTACCCCGCGTCGTTCCGTGCGGCCCAGGCAAGAATGGCATCTCCGCCCCCGATTTCCTCCTTCACGTGTCCCCAGATCATCTCGCGTGTTCGGCGCGAGTAGTTGCCGACGTAGACACCAGCTCTGATCTCCAACAACCACACTGCTAAGCGCCCGCGGAGCCTCGGCGGTGCGTTGTTAACCACGATGACCAACATCTCCGCTCGGTTCCTCGGGAATGGCGATAGGCTGAGCTTCATCCGGCGGCTGCGGAGGATCGAACCCGCCTGCGGCCAACATCTCCTCGATGCCGGGAATGAGTCTGTTGAGCACTCCGGTCCGCCGGAAGCTGTCTCGGCAGCTACGCCTGACTTCGCCAACCGGATCGCCGGCGGCCGGCTGCTTCCCCCGTTGCGCCTGCCCTGCGACCTGAAATGCTATCGGGACCACGGTTTCGAACTTGTACACGTCCGCCACGTCGTAGACGAAGGACAGCGACTTGCCGGTATGTAGAAAGCCGACGGCTGGCGCGTAGCCCGCCGCCAGAATCGCGGCTTCGGCCAACCCGTAGAGACACGCGGTCGCCTGGCTGAGACAACGATTCGCCAAGTCGGCAGCCTCCCAGCTCCCCGGGTCGTACTTCCGCCCCTTCCATGTCACGCCATGCTGCCGAGCCAGTACCTGGTAGAGGCGTTTTACTCGCGCGCCTTCGATGCCACGCAACTGATCGACCGAGCGTCGTTGTGGGGCAGGCTCTCCGAATCGCATGTCGTACATCTTGCGAACGACCTTGAGCCGGGCATCTTGGTCCAGCGCCAATCGCGCCTGGTGCAGCAGGCGGTCGGCACGCGCGCCACCGGGTTGACCGGCCGAGTACAGCCGGACGCCGGCTTCGCCAACCCAGACGAGCAGGCACCCCACCCGTGCGGCCAATGCGACCGCGGCATGGGATACGCGGGCGCCTGGCTCCAGCATCAGGCACGCGAGGCCGCCTACCGGGATGTGTGTGCGGACGCCGTTCTTGTCGACCACAACGAACGCGCCGTCCAGCACGTCAAGTTGTCCCCTCTCGACAAACAGGATCGAGGCGCGATCCTTAATGGGGATCGGGCGCGGCGGCGCCATACCCGGCATCGTCGCCATCAGTCCCGATCCTCCGTTGAACCGGCCGCACGTTCCGGGCCGTACCCAGCGTCAGATGACATTGTCACGAAGCGCTGTCCGGGGAAGCAAATGGCGATCTTCCCAGTCGGAACGTATCGGCTCGAATCCCTGCTGGCGTGGGACTTCCACCCAAGCACCCACTCACTGGGATCTTCGTGACGTCCCGTGCGAGCGGAGACCGGTGTGCTGCAACCGGTGTGCAGAAATGACGTCAGGCGGTCGTGCGCGTGCTCAGCGTTTTCCTGAGCACCAACGCTTTTCGACTCCCAGGATGATGACGCCTCCGGCGGCATTCGTAAACGCGCAGATCGCTCTGCCAACGGCCGACAGGTCTCCCGGCCGCGCTTGAACTCCGTTTGTTGATTGTCGCCGTCCTCGATTCGCTGAAGGATGTCACCCCATTCCGCTTGCGGTCCCTCTGAATCCGTAATGGAGCAATGTTCGGCGGACCATCGCATAGCCCTCAATCACGCCCGGCGAATCAGCATCAGGCCGCAGCCATACGCCTTGGTAGCACCGAAGCCGCGCGCGATACCCGACAGAAAAGCGTCAGGATCACTGACCGTCAACAGCCCTTCGAACTCCAGCGTCGAAAACGCCATCGCGGGCGATCCTTTACGTGACACGCGCAACTGCTCGTAGCCGTCAACTCGCACACATTTCGGATCGAACGCAAACCCGGCACTTCCGCTCTGTCGTTCGAGCCATGCGAGGCCCTGCTCCCAGACGGCGGCGCGCCGATGAACGGCACGATCGCCGTTGGCATGGGACCGTAGCGCGTCCATCACCACATCGTGCTTGACGGAACGACGGCGCGCGGGATCGCGACGACGGAGTACGGGATTGGCACGCAGCGAGAATCTCAGCGGATCTCCGGGTTCGAGTGTTGGCGTGAACGGCTTGGGTTCCGCGATTTCGAACAGTCCATGCCGATCCTCCGGCGGACGGGCGGACAGGATGAGGAACACGCCGGTATCCATCTCGCGCCAGAGAAAGTCACGCTGCCGATCGGGACCATCGGCGAAGAGAGACCACACGAGATGATGCCCCGGTTGCCCGGTGTGGCCGCCTCTCCCAGACTTCCCCAGCAGCAGGGGCGCGAGCGCCGCCACGGAGGCGTCGCGTTTGAGGCTGGCGCGGGAGAGATACAACATCGCTGTCAGGCCTCGCTGCGTTCCGGGACCACGACTCGTTCCAGTCGGTCCGCAAACTGCCAGCGTGCACGGCTGGCAACCGCATCGCGCCGCCGTTCAAGGCGGGTTTCGCCAGGCGCTCCCGGTGCGTCGTGGTCACACGCGATTCCGCCGCGGGCTGTGCCGTCAACGTAAGTGCGTTGCAAGATCTTGCGTTCTTCGTCGTTCGGCTGCCGGGCGTCGAAGGCCGCCAGGAACGTATCGGCTTCAATGATCTCGGCGTTGAGCGGCAGGCCGAGAGGCCCAGATTTGCGCCCGACGTAGAGCAAGAAACGAGGATACCGCAGAGCGCCGACGATCTCGTCAAGGTTTGCGGCCTGGTCAGGCCGCGGCCACAGGGCGACCGTAAAGCAGGCATCTACCCGCCACTCGCGGACGGATAGCACGGTGTTGAGATCGTCCGGCTCCAGTTCCTCCCGCCGCGTTGCGAACGTTTGGCTCCTGCGGGCCTTTGGAGTCTGGGCGGTGTGATAGTCCAGCAGCGGCCGGCCCGGCGCGTCCGTTCTGACGGCATAGTAGAGGCTGGCTTCCAGTCGCTGGTGAGCAGCTTCATTCGCGCGTTCGATCCCCTGGGCAGCGGCTACCAGCCCAAGGACCGCCGAGCGCCCTGGCCGCGCCCAGCTCATGCGGCGTTCGCCGACGGCTATCTCGCCGAACGATCCCATCGGGGCATAGAGAGTGAACAACAGAAAGCGCATCAGTCCATTACCGATCAAATTTCATGCAAGACGTCGAAACCATTCATGAACAGGCGTCTGGTTCCCGCTCCGCCGGGTCAGGTCAGCTCACCGCGAAGGCGAGCAAGCTGTGCAACGTTCCCTCGCCTTTCTCTATATTCATCGTGTACCGGTCATCCGCGCAGGAGCCGTACGCGGTATCGAGCCGATCCCGATATTCCTCCAGCGCCATGATGGAGTGCTCTCCCTGATTGGTCCCCGTGACGGGTTTAAGGAAGGCAGCAGCGAGGCTCCGCGGTTGAGCGGACCCCTTCTCGGCAAGGACATAGACGGCGCGGGCGAGGCTCGCGAAGCTCGCCTGCTTGCCGCCGGGCGCAACGGTCGCGGAGGCTTCGACGAGCGCGGCCAGGCTGGCGTCATGCACGGCTTGTGTATTGTCGAGGTTTCGGAGGAGAAGCCCTCGGTCAACGCAGACGTACAGGTAGAAGACGCCGGCGCCGAATTCCTGGACGCCGATAAATCCGGCGCCAGCGTCGTCCGGCTCCTCACGGGACTTCAGATCGTCGACGGCAGTGTAGTAGTCGTCCTCTGCAATGGCGCGATGCGTCGTCATGGCGTGCGCAACCTGCACCGCCGCCTCGCGGTTAAACTTCGGATTATCGGCCAGCATGCGCCCGAACATCGCGATGTCTGCGGCCGTATCCACCTTCTGGAGTAGGTCATCCGCCTGAGGGTCCTCAAGGGCTTCTCCGGTGAGGGCCTTGTCGGCAAGCGCGAACGCCTTCTCTTGCTCATCCGGGGACACAAAGACGAGCTGTTCCGTGAAGGTGGGATCTTTGTCCTGCTCCTTCTTGATCTTGCCGAATACGCCGGCAATGCCGCGGGCGGTCTTGAGAGCCAAGTCGTCCTCCATGCCGCCCTTGCGTAAGCGATCGAAGACGGCCTTGCCCAGCCGTTGCGTGCGGTCTGCGAGGTGGCCGTCAAGCTTCGCATTGAAGACGTCGGACGTCCGCCAGGCACGCTTCAAGCTCTGCGAGGACACGCGCAAGCGAGGCACGCCGCCGAAGACGACGCTCTTGGGACGACCGGTATCGTCGCGGTTCAGATTGGACGGACCGTAGGCAGTGAGGAGATGCAGTTGCAGGAAATCAGCCATTCTCAGATTCCTATTGTTCGAGTTGCGTTCTAGCCGACGACACTGACGCGCCCGCGTCCGACCGGATGCTGTCGGCAACGCCGTAGTAATCGAATATCCAGCGCTTCTTCACCCCGTCGCCCCAGTAGAGGACCGCGGAAGACAGGTCACGGACGTTGGCCGTCCCTTTGGTCATGCGGACAAGCCGGCGCATGGCTTCCATGAGCTCGCCGTCCTGCACCTGAAGCAGGCGGCGGAAACGGCCTTCGGACATGAGGGCTGACTGCTCATCGTCAAGCGTCGTGCGGCCAACGGCACGGGCGACGCGCCGGTCGTCGGACTCGCGGACACATGCCAGGATTCCAGCGAGCATGGCAACCCGGTCCGGATTCCGCGGCAGCCTTGCAATAAGGCGCAGCGCTTCTGGCTCCTGTATCACATCAATCGGGGCGGCCGCCCGTCGCATGCGGGCAAGCGCCGCACGCTGGGCGCCGGACTGCGGGACACTCAGTGGATGCAGGCGGCGCCACCATTCGTAAGCGATCGACGCGGCGCTCTGTTGTGTCGAGTCCGTCATGCTACCTCCTCCGGACCTCTCCGCGACTGCCTGGTTTCGGGTGAGGCAATACCTAGATCGCCATCAAACAGGGACTTACCTGCCGTTCCACGTCCGCAAAGTGCGAGCGTCAGCAAGAACCGCGCCTTCACGTGGCGATGCATCTTCCGGTCCTCCAACCCTTCGGAGGGAGCGTGCTCGTCGAACAGGTGCAGTGCCACCTTTTCCATGATCGGCGCCCAGCGCCGGCGCGCCTCGATGGTGGGGTCGTCGCTATCGGGATTGTTCCTGATCGCAGCCACGGCGGCGCCGAGAGCCGCGTAGAACGCTCCTTCCGTCTCTCGATAGAAACGTTCGGCGATAAACCCGTAGTCTCCGCTGGCGTCCTTGGGCCGGTCGTAAAGAGCGGATTTCACGGCTCCCGTCACCAGGCGAGAGACGGTGTTGGCACCCGCCGTTGCCCGGCGGATGAATTCACCAAGCCAATCGCGTGTCTCATCATCAAGGAACCAGAGCGGCATCTCGCCTTCGCTCCAGGCACGTGCCTTCATGTTGTCCATGTCATAGCCAAAGGCGGCAAACCTGGACTCGCTCGCACTCCGTACCCGCTCTTGCTGCCAGTGCCGGATAACTTGCGCGGGTTCGCGAAGTCCGTCCTTACTCCGGACGACAAGCCCTGGCCACAGGCGATAGCTGATACCGCCTGGGTTGGGGTGACCGGGAAGCTTGGCGATGGCCGTTGCCTTCTGACGGTAGTAGGGGGTTAGCGGGTGTTCGAATCCTTCCGAGTAGTCGGCGCCGTAGGTCCTGGTCCGATAGCTCGTTACGACAACGGCGTCTTCCGCGGCGGTGAGGCTGCATCCGCGACCGTTCGCGTCTTCGAACAGCAGTCGAATGCGCCGAGGCATGCCCCAATAGACCTGCAAGGGATGGACGTCAGTGGGGGTTGTCGATTTGCCGCCGGCTTTCAGGTTGGAGGTACGGGTTGAAGCGAGCCAGGGAAATACCCTCTCGACATCGTCGTCCAGAGTCGCCTCGCTCGCGCGCGCTTCGATTTGCTCCCGACTCTCGACGTTGGGCCACAGCCGACCCCAGAGGGTGCTGCCGTACGTGGAGTGGTCCGCGACGAGCAGCGTTGTCATCGGGCCGCCGCCTCGCAGCGACGTGCGATGCCCGGCGCCGCCCGCAGGCGCGTAGTTGCTCAATGTGAAGAGCGCCATCGCGGCGGCGGCGCGGGAAAATACTGGCGCTCCGCCTCGCTTCACGAATAGGTCCGCGTTCTTACGCAGCGTCTGTGCGCCCGGCGTGTCGATCAAGAGCGCTGCAATTTCCTTGTCTTCGGCGCCATCGAGCGGGTCGAGGTCCTGGAGAAACCTCGGTCCGGGTCCGTCCAGGTCGAAGGCGTGAGCGACCGTCGAGAAACATGGCTCAAGGACATCCGGCGGCGGCGGATCCAGCCACCAGTCCTTCCATTCGTCGTCGTCCGCGGGAGCGGCGGTCGTGGACAGCAGGCCGACAAGAAACTCGTGCGCCGCGCCGTTGAAGTCCGGCCGGGGCCACGCGAAGGAGACGAACGGGTCTTCGCTGATGCGCTCGTTGATCCGCCACGGTTGGATATGCTCGACGGTGCCGCTACGACGCCGCAGAGGCAGCCACGGTTCGTTGATCAGGTTGAAGACGACGTGGGCCGGTTTAGCTGACATCGCACCCGTCACGCCTTGCTCCGCTTCCACGTCAAGCCCCCTTGCGGATCGTAGCTCAGGAGGACCTCGTTCGGAGCCTCGCCCGCCGCCGCCGCCGATCCAGACAAGGATGTGCCAGCCGTAGCGGCCTTGTCGAGCACGACGAGGATCTTTTCCGCGTCGAACCGCGTCCAGTCTGCCTTCGCCGCTCGCGCGGCCTCGACGTGCTCCGTCGGCACGGCCTCGCCCCCAACGTGCCGCGCTGCAATATTCACCTCGCTGAGCCGCCACGGCCGCCATGGCTCGTCCGTCGCCTCGCCGGGGGCGTAGGGCTCGATACGGCCATCGCGGACGCGACCGAGCCGCAGCGTAACCTGTGGATCGTCGTCGAGCCGGGTTGGTGTTCGAACGTCGCTGTCCCAGGCGCCGCCGTCTCGCACGTAGCCCTTGGTAAGGTTGAGCACGTTTGTCGTTGCAACGCCGCGCTCTGCGCCCGCCCGGCCCTCGGCGTCGAAGAAGCTGCCCTGCAAGGCATCCGGGAGGCGCGCCTCGACATCATCTCCATAGACGGATTCGATGAGCGCCCGCAAGCCCACGGGACTCTCGATGGCGCCGGCATCCTCCAGCGCCCGAGCAGTCAGCCAGAGACGTGCGTGATCCCGATAGACGTATTTCGCACGCGGAAAGGCTCGGTCGAACCATCGCTCGTCCGCATCGACGACGGGTTCGGGGCCCACCACGAGCAGTTCCGGGTGGCCTTCGCGTTCCGGGCGGTCGTGGCGCCAGAGCCTTCCTGCGCGCTGGATCAGCAGATCGATAGGGGCGAGGTCGGTGATCAGGACATCGAAATCGAGATCGAGCGACTGCTCGACCACCTGCGTCGCGATCAGCACCTGGCCTGTGCGACCGGTGGTAACACTGCGCTTGCCGAACCTCTCCACAACCTGCCCTTCAATCTTCAAGCGGTCATGCAGTGCAAATCGGGCATGGAAGAGACGGGGCGCGAGTCCGCGGGCCTTCAGGACCGCGTGGGCGTTGAACGCGTCGTCGACAGTATTGCGAATGTAGAGGACAGCGTTGCCAGCGCTGGCTGCCTTTTCGACTTCGTCCAACGCCTCGTCCGAAGAGCGGAGGAATCGCATCGGAAGCGTGCGCGCCCGCCCGGCTCGCCCCGCTACCTTCGTGGATGAATCAATGTCAGTCGCGCAAACCGTGGCCAGGGGGTAATCCATGCCAGGGCTGGCCGGGCCGACATCCCTTCCCAGCCCTTTGGCGAAGGCGTCGGTCAGCCGCTTGCGGACGGACAGCGGCAGCGTCGCGGACAGCAGGATCACCGAGCCGCCGAGCCCCGCCTGGAACTCGAGCAACCGCTCCATCTCGCGCTGCATATAGGCGTCGTAGGCGTGCACCTCGTCGAGAATGAGCACACGCCGCATGAGACCCAGGAGCCGTAGCGACTGGTAACGGCTCGGCAGCACTGACAACAGCGCTTGATCGACGGTGCCGGCACCCGCATCGGCCAGAAAAGATCGCCGCCGGTCGTCGGCGATCCAGGCCGCGCAGGCAGCCGATGCGGTGGTTTCGGAGGCTTCTTCCGGTCCCCGCGCATTGGAATAGGGCGCTTCGAATCGCCAGCCGCGCGACATCGCTGCCCGAAAGCCTTCGTGCATGGCGCGCGCGCCGTGCGCCAGGGCGATAGACGGCTCGGCGTCTTGTGCGAAGAGACGGCGGTGCGCAACCGCGAGCCGGTCAAACATGGCGTTGGCCGTGGCCATGGTGGGCAGCGCCACGTAGAGGCCATCCGCCGAACCGGAAGCCATCAGTCGATGAGCGAGCATCAGCGCCGCTTCCGTCTTGCCGCTCCCAGTCTCGTCCTCAATCATGAACAGCGCCGGGCCGGACGGGAGCTGCACCTTCCGCGCCCAATCCTGCATCGGGCTCGGCACGGCTCGGGGATCGATCAACTCGCCGTAGCCGAGGTGACGTCTCACATCTGCGGGCAGTACGCCTGCCTCCGTGACTGCATGTTTCGCTCGTTCTCGCGCATCGTTCCAATACGCCTCAATGTCTTGAACCGGATCACGATAGGGAAACCACTCCTCCTTCGATCCGATCCAGTCCGCCAGCACGGCAACGCCGGCGACGGCGAACGACGCGCGACGCGCCCGCCGGCAATCAAGCGCCGGAAGGTCTTCCGGCGGAGCGAACAGCCCATGCGCCTGTTGGATAAATTGGTGCGCAGCTTCAATTCCCACCCGCCCGAAGTCGCTTCGCAGCGTGGTCAGGCTTTCATTGATGCGTGGTTCCGGCGGCGTCCCATGGTGGCCGGTGACCGCTGAGATCAGGGGCCGCCAAACGCCGGATCCGGCCGGCAGGTTGAAGCGGTCGGATTCGGCTTCGAACAGGCGGAACCCCCCGCCGCCATGATCGTAATGGGCCGCCAGGTTGGCGGGGTCGTCGCCAAAGCACGTCGGGTACCACTCCGGCGCCTTGGCTTGAAACTTCCTGGCAAACTTGCCGATGTCGTGGAGACAGAGCAAGAAACAGATTAGCGGGGCAGCGTCCTCACGCGGAAGCCCCAGCAAGCGACTGAGTCCCTCGTCCAACCCGCGATGCCGTGCCAGTAAATATTCCCCCACGGCGGCCACATCAAGGGAGTGAAATACCAACGGATGCCACTTCGGCCCGCGGTCGGGATTGCGAGGTCGGGCCTTTCCCCAGAAGGGAAGAATGTCCATGTTGTGCGGCCCATTCATTTCTGCTTCGCGAGTCGTCTCGTCTTTGGTCCCGTGACGATGAACGTCCACCGTTCAGCCAAACAGGGAGGTGAGGTAGACCCCGTTGTCTAAGCAGTTTTCTGGGCTGAACAGGTTCAAGTTGATAGTTCCGCTCGGCAGTTGTCGCTCAAACTGGTCGCCATCCTCAATCGGGATTTTCGGGTTGTCCGTCAAGATCAGACCGGTTTAAACTGACGCGGACAGATTCTCGAACCGGTGCCCGTTCTTTTTGACGAGCGTCACACGGTCATTCTTGAGCGACTGAAAAACGTTCATGACGAGAGTTTAGCCGAGCGCGCCCGCCCGGCGGCGCGGTCACTTTCCAACGGGACGGCAGGAGCACCATATTGTGAGGATCATGCATCCACCTCCCGCCGAAGCGTGTCCGGGCTCCAGATCTGCTCGGCGATCTCGCGATACAACTCCTGCCGCGCGTCGAGGTCCGCCTTCTTGAATTCGGCGTGCGACTGGAAGCGCAGGCCCGACTCCTCGCGGAACTTGCGGAAGCCCGGGTTGTGGTCATAGGCGGTCTCGTGGAGGCTCTGGGCGAGCAGGTTCTGGCCGAAGTAGTGCTCGCGCTTCTCGGCGTAGGGTGTGTCACCGTAGCTGGCGTTGAAACTCTTGGGCAGGAGCAGGAGCCCGCCGACGCGGTTACGGTACTCGGCGAAGTCGCTGGGGTGTGCGAACTCATCGGTGTGACGCTCGGGGTGGTTCGCCCAGATGTGCTCAACCTCGTAGCCATTCTTGCCGCGTCGCTGGATGTACTCGGCATAGCGGGACGCTTGGCCGGAACTTGCCTCGACGTAGTCCGTTATGCGGGCTAACAGGCGGTGGATCTGTCGGCCGTTCATCCCGTGCAGGTGGAAGCGTTCATTGCTGGCGAAGGAGTGATCCTCGGCGTCGAGACGCTTGATGAGGATGTCGGCCAGCTCGGGAACAGACTTGCCGCGGATTGCCAGGATGACCAGCTGGAACATGGCGTACTGCAAGGTGGAGTAGTTAGTAGCCTTCCAGTTCCAGATCCGTCGGGCGATCAGGATGTCAAGGTAGCCGGCGACGATCCGCAGCTTGCGATGGATCTGGTCGTCGCTATCGGCTCGCCGGAGCGGCGCGAGGAGCACGGGGTACTGGAGCGTGAACTTGTTCTGGGCGTTGTAGTGGATGGCCTCGAGCCTGGGGGTGAGGGTCTCGGCCGCCTGCCAGATGCGCTCGTACCAGCGGCTGTAGAAGTCGAAGTCTTCCTGGATGAAGCGCCCGAAGGCTGGGCTCGCGGTGAGGCCAAGGGGCTTCTCGTGGTCGCGCACCCAGCGGTGGAACTCGGTGCCGATGAGGTCGAAGTCGCGTGGCTGAGCGCCGCGCTTGCGCTCGCGGATGGTCTGGGCGTGCTGGCTGCGAAGCCAGGCCTTGACGGTATCGGCGTCCTCCTCCTTCCCTAGTTGTTGGAGCCTCGCCACGCGGTCTCGCCACACGCGGCTGGCCTCGTTGCGGCGATCGACGTCGGTGATGTTATTGAGCAGGTAGCCCTTCAGCATGTCGGTTGGGGTCAGGGACAGGCCCCGGTCGTTCATCGTCTCGAAGATCGTGTAGGCATCCGCATCCGAATAGGCCGTGATCTCGATGAAGTGGACGTTCTCGATCAGCCAGTCCGCGAAGTACGGCAGGGCCTCGCCCGCCAGTTCGTCGGGAAAGTCTTCCTCAATGTCCTGGAAGCGCGCGAGGATGTTCACCACCGACTCCGGCTGGCCGGTGTCGTCGAAGGGTTCCCCGGTGAAAAGTGCGTCCATGCAGGGTGTGCGCTCAGGGACGGCGAGGTTGAAGGAACGCGTGCCGAACTTCTGGGAGAAGATGAGGTCGGCGAGTTGCGCCTTCTGCTGCTGGTTCTCGAGCTGGCGGTGGATGTGGATCAACAGCAGAGTCGTCGACGTCAGGCGCTGTTGGCCGTCGATGATGAACTTCTGCCCATTCTTGTCGCTGATGATGATGGAGCCTAGGAAGTAGTGCCCGTACTGCGCGACGGCGCCGCGCTCATTACCCGCTTCGTGGCTCTCGAGGAACTTCTCGGCGAGGTCCTTGATTAGCTCGGCGACCTGCTTGGTCTCCCAGCGGTACTCGCGCTGGTAGTAGTCGATGGCGAACTTGGAGCCGCCCAGCATGTTGCGGATACTCTTCGCGTCGCCGTCGATTTTCCTCACTTCTACACCTCGCCGATGATCTCGGCACCCTTATCGCCGCGGCGGGGATGCCCCGGTAGCTGTTGAAATTTGAAGCGGCGGCTCCCTGCTGGTCGTGCTATACGGCCGGTGGGAAAAACCTGGGGCCGAAGCCCCCAGAAAGGAGCCGCCGTGAAGAAGTCTCGCACAGTCATCCGTCGTCGCCAATCATCGTCGCCGGCGCTTCGGCACCTGCCGTTGGTCGATATCCTGGTCGACACGCAGACCGAGCTGCAGGCGTTGGTCGTCGCGTCGGGCCTGAACGTCCTCGAGGCGATGTTGGAGGAGGACCGCGTGGCGGTCTGTGGCCCCCGGTATGCGCATCAACCCGAGCGGCGTGCCTCGCGGGCGGGCCATGCGCCTAGTGAGGCCGTCCTGGGCGGGCGCAAGGTGGCGCTGCGCCGCCCGCGCGTCCGGCACGCCGGCCAGGAGGTCGCGTTGCCCACGTTCCGGGCGTTCGCCGGGGACGACCCGCTGAACCGGCGCGTCGTTGAGCAGATGCTCGTGGGCGTGGCGACGCGCCAGCATGGCCGACGCCTGGAGCCCCTGGGCCGGCCCCGGACGTTCGCACCCGGGGCACGAGCAGGAGTGCGGTGAGTCGGCGGTTCGTGGCCCAGACGCAGGCGCAACTCGACGCCTGGCGGGCCACCCCGCTCGCCGAGTTCGACCTCGCCGTGCTGCTGCTCGACGGCGTGCACGTGGGGACCCACTGTATCGTCGTCGCGCTGGGCATCGATGTCACCGGCCAAAAACACGCCCTGGGCGTGTGGGAAGGCGCCACCGAGAACACGACCGTGTGTCAGGGGTTGCTGACCAACCTGCAGAGCCGCGGCCTCCGCACCGATCGCAGCCTGCTTGTGATCCTTGATGGCGCGAAGGCCCTCCACACGGCCGTGGCCCAGACGTTCGGTGCCGCCGCCGTGCTGCAACGGTGTCAGATCCACAAGCAGCGCAACGTGCTCGAGTATCTAGATCATCCTGGCGCCGTACCGGCGGTGCCGACACGCCAAGGCGCAGATGCGGGTCCGGAGCGCCACGCTCATATCGGGTCGCGGCACGTAGCGCGGCGTCGACGCGCTCATCCGCGCGGGTGGCCTCGTCACGGCCCACATATCGTAACATAACGTCCTTTATGTAGCGCCACCCACGGCACCCGCCCAGCTTGAATTCTAGACGACCGTCTACTAATATTACCTAAGGCATGCCTCCGCAACATCCTCCTAACCTCCATGCCCGAAACGGGTTGACAGGTCAGTACGGTGCCCACTAGACCCCGGTGGCTCCTCGCCCTCCCAGACGCCATCGCGCAGCTTGTCGCGCTCGACCGGCCGCTCCTCACCCGCCGCGACCTCGAAGCGCTCTTCGGCGTCTCGCGCGCCCGGGCGGCCACCCTGATGCGGGCCTTCGGGGCCGAGCTGACCGGCTCCATCCGTACCCTCTCGCGCACCACGCTCCTCCGCCAGCTCCGGACGCTCCAGAAGCACGCCCCATTCCGGGACGAAGAAGCCCGCCGCGACCGGGTGTGGACCGCACTCCGCCAGGCCAGACGCACCGGGATTCGAGTCCCGGTCCCCGTGGACGCTCTCCACGGACGGCTCGCCAGCCTGCCGGCCGGCGTCTCGGTCAGCCGCGATCGGATCGAGGTGCGCGTTACCAGCGCGAAAGACGCCGTCACCAAGCTCTTCGCCCTCGCCCAGGCCTTGACCAATGACTACGACCGCTTCGAAACCCTCATCGAGGAGGGCGAAGTATCCGAATGAGCGAGGCGGGGACGCCCTGCCCGGTGGCGCCTGGCTCGGCCCCCGCGACACGGCGCGCCCTACTCATGGGCGCGACTCGGCCCTGCTGGCCCCAGCACGCGGACGGCTTCCCTCTGTGGGCGGCGCGGGCCGAAACGCGAGGCCGAGAGCGGACGCGCCGGAAACAGCTCCGGTCTTGGCGCCGCTGGCCCCGGCGCAGAGCGTTCAAAGCGCTTCCACGCACGTGTTAACGTGTCACAATGATGACCGTGTTCACAGATACACGGGCACAATGATTCTTGCCTTCCTTAACCAAAAAGGCGGGGTGGGCAAATCGACCCTCTCCACCAACGCCGCCGACTACCTGCAGCGGCAAGGGGCCAAGACCCTGTTGATCGACGCGGACCCACAAGGGACCACGAACGATTGGGCGGCGCGTCGAGACGCGATGACGTTTCCCGTGATGGCACTCGCTCGGGGCAACATGGCGCAGGAAATCCTGGGCCATGCCGTCAACTATGACCATGTTGTGATTGATGGCCCGCCGCGCGCCGAAGCCGTGAGCCGCGCGGTGATTATCGCCTCGGACCTGATCGTGATTCCCATCGAGGCGTCCGGCGCGTCCGATTGGGCCAGCCAGACCACCATTCAACAGGTCCAAGATGCGCGGCAATATAAAGAAGCACTGAAAGCTGTGTTTCTGGTTTCACGTGTCATCATCAACACCGTGCTGAGCCGTTCGATCCGCGAACATGTCGCGGACCACGGTATTCCGTTGCTCCGGGCCGCCGTCGCCAACCGCGTGGCGATCGCGGAAGCGCTCACCATGGGAAAGACGATTTTCGAGTGGGCGCCCGAGAGCCCGGCGAGCCAGGAGTTTGCAACAGTCATGCAAGAAATCGGAGCGTTCTATGATCAAGAAAACTCTGACGAAGCCAGTCCCCAACAGACACCCGACGTCTGACGACATCAACACGTTCGTCAGAGGCGGCGCTGGGGTTGACACAGACAAACAGCTATCTGTTAACACAGAGTTACAGATAGCTGTAAAACCAGAGTACGCACGCTTAACGGTCGACCTGCCACGGGCGCAACATCGGCGCTTCAAGATTGCTTGCACCGTCGCTGGCACGAAGATGAACGATGAAATCCGCCGGTTCATTGATCGTCGCTGCGCGGAGCTTGAATCATCATGAGTCTGGCGAAGCACGGATAAAGGAGGGGAGATGATTCGGCCAACTGAAGTGGAACCACGAGAGGGATACCAAATCTGGCTTCGGTACTCGGACGGTACGGCGGGGGAAATCGACCTGGCGCATCTGGCAGGGCGTGGCGTCTTCAAGAACTGGCATGACCGCGCGTGCTTCGAGACGGTGCATCTGGCTCCGGCCGGCGGGGTCGCCTGGGGAGAAGACGGCGAACTGTGCCCGGACGCGCTCTACCTGCAGCTCACCGGCAAGGTCGTGACGGACGTGATGTCGGGGGCCCAGCTTCTGGCCAAAAATGCCTGAACTCTGCCGGTTCTACGGAATCGTCATCCGTATGTATTTTGACGACCACGGGCCGCCGCACTTCCACGCCGCGTATGGTGGAGAGGAAGTGGTCGTGGCAATCGACAGCTTGACCGTGTTGCACGGGCAGCTTCCGCCGCGAGCGTTCGGTCTGGTGGTCGAGTGGGCCTTACTTCGGCAAGCGGAACTGAAAGAGGCCTGGGATTTGGCAAAGCGCCTGGAGACGCCTGGCAGCATTGCCCCACTGAAATGATCGCTTGGTCGCCGGCTGGCGAACTTGCAACCGCCATTCCTCAGCGTGGCCCTGAACGAATGGGGCAACCAGGGCAAGAATCTCGTCAACGGCGTTTTCAAGAGGCTTCACCCCGAGGGCGCGCATCCGGGCCTGTCGGACGACGAGGATTCCACCTTCAGGCTGCACATAGTTATGTTGCTCGGCCGCTTGTTCCTCCGGCGGCTCGACGCCAGACTGGCGCCCTAAACCCGATCCGATAGAGGAAGCCTATGGATCAATGATTTTCTGGCCGAGAAAACGCCGGCTGATACAGAATTGCACGACGGCTGGCGGGCAGGTCCTCCGAACCCTGGCGTGAGCGGCTTCCGCGTGGGTCTAACCAGTGCGAGATAGAACTACGCGAGAGAAAACTACGCCTGTGACTACATCGACCCTGAGCCGTTGGCGCGGGAAGAATACGGCCACACGCACTGGGTTCCAGAAGACGGGTGGCTGTCCGTTGTTGTCTCAGTCTGACGCCAGCAGCAACCCGTCACCGTATTCGTCTCGTGCTATGCTCACCACGCGGGCGCACGGCGTTAACGGCGGCGCTGGCATCGGAGCGTCATCGTGGAACGGGCATCGTAGAAAGCCGTACAAAAGAAAACGGCGAAGCGGCAGCGTAACCCGCTTCGCCGTCTCTCCGCGCGGCGGTTACTCGGCCGCCGTGCCGTTGTCCTCGCCGTTGGACCCCTGGGGAAGCTGTAGGACGCGGGTATGCGCGAGGTCGGCCACCTTGGCGAGTACCAGCAGGTCATTCCGCCCGAAACTCGGGCTTGACGCCCAGGTATCGCCGTCTTTGTAGAGGCGAGCAAACACCACATTGTACCGGGGCTTGCCATCGTCGGTGAGGTTGCGCCAGATGGTCGCTTTGACGCGGCCGATCCGAACTTCGTCAACGGGCTTGTTCGTGGTTTCGGTCATCGTTGTTTCCTCCTGAGTTCAGGGTTGCCGGTTCCGCTTTCACAAGTCGAAGCGGACCGGCGAAACCCTGACGTGAGGGACAGCGCAGCCGCGCCGGGACCGGGCAGCGTCGGATACGCGGGGGCCGTGACAAGGGCCGGAGGCCAGCATAAGCGGCTTGGCACGCGGCACGTGCGCCGATGCAACCAGGGGCCCGGCGCGGCAAGCGGGGAAGATGAGCGGAACCGCACGGCCCGTGATGTTCGGAGGGCGCGAAAGTATCAGGCGACGGGTAGAGACGGCAAGGCTCGAGGTGGTGTTCGTGCTTCTGCTCTGGCGGCGGGGGAGTCGAGCGGCGGGCGGATGGGTGGTACTCGTGGTGGCGGATGGTGTCGAGCGTCGCGGCGGGAAGCTCCTGGGGTTCCGACGTGGGAGGGCTGGCGGTCGAGGCCGCGCGGGACGGCGGAGCGGGTGCGCCGGTCGCACTCGCGGGAGGGGTGAAACGGTGCCGGACAACAATTGTTGACACGGCCCGGCCGGGGGGAAAAGCTGCGCCGCGACTCTCCGCAGTCAAGGCGCTCCGCTGACGCTCTGCTCCCGCTAACGCGGGACTCCGGCCTTGACAACGGCTCGATCACGGCAGTAGAGGGCTCTTACCGGCCGGGCCGTTTTCCACAGAAGGACGTGAATCAGGGTGGTTTTCCACGCTGAAAACCCACAACTTCATTTCGCTTCGGCTCGCTGAAAACCCACAACTTGACCGCCTTTGGCTCGCTGAAAACCCACAACTTCATTAAACAAGTACGTACTCAAGTACCACGTACGTACAAGTACTAGCGGCAAGCCGCATTGTTGATGGTCGTTTACGACAGGACGAGCGACGGGCGAAACCTGGGGGCGCGGGCGTGGGGAGGTCTGCGGCCGGGCGGTCCTGGCCGTGGTAGGGCGCTCGTGCGGCCGTTCGCCGGAGGGCTCGGCCGTGAGGAAGGGGGGAGCGGCCGGTGGCGTGGGCGCTCGGCCGTGGGTGACGGGTTCGACCTGGGCCGGGGCGGCCCTGGCCGTGGTGGGGCACTCGTGCGACCGTTCGCCGGAGGGCTCGGCCGTGAGGAAGGGGGGAGCGGCCGGTGGCGTGGGCGCTCGGCCGTGGGTGACGGGTTCGACCTGGGCCTGGGCGGCCCTGGCCGTGGTGGGGCGCGGGCGACGAGCCGTTAAAGGTAACGGGCGACCGCGCCATGTTCGGCGGTGGCTCCGGCCGAATAGTGGGCGACCATGCGGGCGGTGCGCCAGTTTCCGGCCAGCATCACATCCGTGGTGGATGCGCCACGGCGGGTGAGTTCGGAGGCGAGACCGATGCGGCCGGAGTGGGCCGTGATGCGGTGGTCGATGCCTGCGGCCTCGGCGGCGGCGATAAAGCGCCGTGCGAGGGAGCGCGGGGTGAGCGGCACCACGCGATCGCTCGTCTCGGGCTGCGTCTCGGCCCGGAGCGAGCGGAGGGCGGCTGCCACACCGTTCTTGACGTACCGGAGATCGGTTGTCTCACCGGTCGGGTTCGTTTTTGAGGTTCGGACGCGGACAAGGATACCGGGGGTTGGGGCGTCGGCGTCGGTCACGTCGGACCAGCGCAGCGCCGCTACTTCAGATCGGCGCAACCCGGCCATAAAGAGCAAGCCCGCGATCACGGCGTCCAGGCGGCCGCGTCGGGCGGCGGCGGGCGGAGCCTCGATGCCGCGCCGGGATTTTCGCGGACGGTGGCACGTGGCAAGGACGGCCGAAAGGTGGTCGGCGGTAAAGGCGTCGGCGCGGCCTCGGCCGCGATCGGCGGCGGTGCGCCGGAAGCCTGCGAGGACGCGGCCGGTCGCTTTCCCGGCCGGGTCCGGGTGGTCGGACAGGCGGGCGCGAAACCGGACGGCGGCGACGGCCAAGGCGGCGACGCTCGGGCTCAGGCCAAGGTCGTAGAGGGCGGCCAGGTAGGCGGCAAGGGTCGAGTCGTCCAGGGGCCGATGGCCGCGCCAGGTGTCGAACTGGCGGCGGGCGCGGCTGTAGCTCTCGCGGGTGTTCGGACTGACAGAGGCGAGGACCAGGCGGCGGGCGGTCGAGCCTAGCTCAGCCGTCGTCGGGGATGAGATCGAGCCTCGCTCGGGCTCCGATCGGGCAGTCGTCAGATGATCCATAAGTGGAATTATGGATCGGGATGGCGGCGGGGGTTTCGGCGGCGACGCTCGTCCCCGGACGAGGCGCGGGCGCGTGGGGTTTCTCCCCCTTCCCGGAGGGATAAATCAGACCAGAGCGACCCCTCGCGGCGTGGAACATTGACAGGGCCAATGTTCCATCGGCGTGACCAAAAAAGGGACTTTGGGGGGGGTCGCTCTGGTCACGGCGTCTCTCAACGGTGGGTCACGGGCTGTTGAGAGACGGCGCTAAACATGGGGCTGAATGACGGGTTTCGGTGGAACACTGACGGGTCACGATGTGGTACTCGTGACCAAATATGCTGTTCCAGCCGCGTGACCACGATCTTGGGACACGGGACGGGTCACGAGAACGGTTCTGAATAGATGACTGGATCAACGAATCAGCGAAATCGAGCAGCATCAACCTCATGTCCGCCCAGGCCGGCGGCGGGCGCGGCAGCGTCGGCGCGAGTAAGAGTTTTCACGAACGGCGCGAGGCGCTCTTTCAGCCGCGCGACTTCGCTCTCCTCGGGAACTGTCAGGCGATCTGTCTCCCGTACGACGGCGTGCAATCGCTCCCCCCCCGGCGCGTCTACTTGAAGCCCTACTATCTGCCCGCCGACCTCCCATACTGGACCGCCAAACAGACAGGACGGCTATGAGCCGACACGACGCGCTGGACCTCCTGAAACCCTTTTACCGGGGTGAGAGGCGGCGCTCGCAGACCCGGACGTGAGCGAGATCATGATCAACGGGCCGGGGAACGTGTGGCTGGAAGGTCGCGGCCGCTTGACGCAGATCGACGCGCCGGCGCTAGACGCGGCCACCACGCCGATTCTCGATGCCCGGCTGGACGACGGGTCGCGCGTGGCGATCTGCGTCCCGCCGGCCAGCCCGCATGTGGCGATCACCGTCCGGCGCTTCGGCACGCGTGCCTATTCAGCGACACAGCTTGTCGAACAAGGCGCGCTCCCCGAACACATCCGCCTTGCGGCCGAGCGGACCTTGCACACGCGCCGCAATATCCTGGTGAGCGGCGGCACCGGCAACGGCAAGACGACGCTGCTCAATACCCTCATCGCACTCATCCCCGGCGACGAGCGGATCGTCACCATCAAGGACACGCTAGAGCTGCGGATCGACTCGCCGAACTGTCTCCGGTTCGAGGCGCGCGGGCTCCAAGAGGGAGCTGTCACGATCCGCGATCTCGTACGTCATGCGCTGCGCCATCGCCCCGATCACATCGTCGGCGGCGAAGTGCGCGGCGGCGAGGCCGCCGATCTCTTGCAAGCCCTCAACACCGGCCACGGCGGATCGCTCACCACCGTTCACGCCAACAACGCCGAGAGTGCCCTCTCGCGTGTGGCGAGCTGCGCCATGCAGGGCGGCGGCGATCTCCCGTGGGACGTCACCTGTCGGGGCGTCGTCGACGGGATCGCGATGGTGATCCACATGACCCGCGCCGACGGCCGGCGCTGTGTCGAAGAAGCGGCGTACGTCCGGGGGTACGACGCCGGGCGCAACGCATGGGACATCGAACGACTCGACCGCACGCCCCTCTAAGGGCGTGTCGTCGGCGTGCCCGCGCTGCTGCTGTTCTGGTATGCGTGCCGCGTGCGCCACCCGGCGCGCCCGCGCTGGCGCGCGTTCCTCATGGCGCTCGCGGTCCTCGCGGCCCTGCCGGCGACGTACGCCGCCGGGATTCACTATGTCATCACCGTCCGAGACGAGTCTCCGTTCATTCTCCTGCCCGTGGCGCTCTCGTTGCCCTTCGTGCTGCGCGCCGATGGTGGCTGTCTACCCTTTCCCGATGGCAGCTCAAGCAATTTCCCGTCGACGCACTGAGAGATAATCACTGCCTCGATTACGCCTGGGAACTCTTAGAGGGTGAACGATGACCACGACCGCCCGACTCACCCGCGCCCAGGCGCACCGCCTCATCGACACGCTAGGGTACGTCGGACCGCGCGAGCCCGCCATTGACCGGCTGACCACCGCCGAGCTGTTTATCTTTGACACCCCGCGCCGTGACCGCCTAGAACTCGACACGGATCTATCAGGCGAGCCGATCTTATGGGTCGCACAGGATCAGATTGACCGCCTCATTCACCGCTAGCCGTGAGCGTTTCCACTTCCGTCGTCGGGCGTGTCGCGTCTGCGGGTTTGAGACTGGCTGAGAGGAGGGCACCATGGCACAGGTCATTGGCGGAATCCTCGGCGTGCTGTTCGTTCTCTGGCTGATTGGGAGTTGGGTCGGGGAGGACGTGTCCCCCGAGCACCCCGCGGCGGTTGTTGACGCGCCGTCCGAATCGGCCAACCCTGAGCCGGCCGAGCTTGCGTCCGCGTGGGAGAACAGCCCCGGCTTGCGGGAATGGGTGACCGAGTGGGGGCGCCTGCTGGGCGTCTATCAGACCCATCTGAAACTCGGCGAGGAGAAGCGGCAACTGATGCTCAGGGACTGGGCCGCGGCCGTCGCGGCCAACAATCCGGAGGGAGTGATTGAGGCGGCGGATTTCTGGGGTTGCGCGACATTGAGTGACTTGGAATTTGCGCGGCGGGCATACCTTGACGGCGGGGCCTGGTTAGACCAAGGCCCGGTCGGCGTTGACCCCGTTTCGTTTGAGTAACGGTTTCGAGTGGCCCGGCTGCAATTCGCGGAGGCCGGCGAGACGCTGACAGCCAAGATTGACGACGTGACGCGCCAGCTTGCCGACGTGCCGGTTGAGTGTACCGACGTCCGGAGCTTGCTGGACCCGGAGCAACGCAAGGCGGCGCGTCAACGGTTCCTCGATGAGTTCCGCGACCGGCTAGAACTGGACGGGAAGCTAGAGGCTTTCCGCCAAGAGTTTTACGAAGAGTTCGGGGAGTTCCCGAAGTAGAAGGGAGGGACGAAACGATGCGACGACTGATGGCAATGACCGAGGACCACGGCGCGAAACCGTGTGGGTGAACCCTGACGCGGTGGACCACGTATTCGATGAGTACAACGGTCTGGCAGCGTCCTGCTCGAATCGCGTCCTCGATGCTGTCGGCGTCACGTGTGTGGGGAGGTCCTTGAACGCCCTCGCGACCCTTGCCACCAGACCGGCCGACCAGTAACGCCAGTCCACCGGGGCCGGCGCCCTGTGGAGGACACGGTCCGACCACCGCTCACCCGGCGGCGTCTTACCATGGCACCGCTGGGCGGGGCCAACTCAAGGCCCATTTCTCACTAATCGTAAACAGACAAGCGAAGGACGGCACAGCCGTGGATGCGTTTGGCGTGCGGAGGCTATCCGGGGCTGTTTTGATGTGGGTGGGAGCTGCTTCGCTTCGGCTCAGCGAACAGCTTCAACGCCTCTCGCTGCGCATCGGTTAGCGTCATTCGTGCGCCGAGCGCCGCCTTCGGATAGACTCTCGCCTCCTCCCACTCGTGTTGCCGCACGTAGGCGGCGACGCCAAGTCTGCGTTTCTGCACCTTGAACCGATCCACCAGCGGCGACGCATCGAACAGGAACACCTCTGTGATCACCAACGGCCGGGTCTGGCCTTTTGAGGTCGTCGCCTCCGCCTTCGGCCCGGTCAGCACGAGGTAGTTGTCCGGGACGCTGGCTGGATTGATGTCGAGCAGCCCCTCGCGCTTGCCGTACCACTTCACATTCACCGTCTGTCCGGCCAGCGGACCGTATGTAACCCGGCCGTCGAAGCCCTTCTGAATCGCGGATTTTGCCAGCGTCTGTACCGCCTCAGGGTTCTTGGACAGTGGTTTGACGGTATTCGCTTCTACGCCGCCGCGTCCAGCCCGAGGAGGTCGCGTCGCACCTGGGCCGGGCTTCGGTAGTCGTACTTCTCCAGCATCCACTGCTCGTTGTACGTCCGCTTGAACTCGAGCACGGCCAGGCGGAGCTCCTCGATCGTCTCGAAGCTCCGCACCCACAACAGATTCTCCTTCAGCGTGCGGATGAAGCGCTCCGCGACGCCGTTGCCTTCGGGCTCCCGCACGAAGCTCGGGGAGCTTTCGATGCCGAAGCACGCGACCGCCTGTTGAAAATCGTCGGCCAAGTCGTTCGACCCGTGGTCGTGACGCAGCCGCAGCCCACGGGCCACGCCGTCGCCGATGCCCCCGAAGCGTTCGCGGAGGCCCTGGCGGATCGGCTCCAGGGCCTCGAAGCGGGTCCCGCGCTTGGCGGCATGGAGCCCGATGCATGCGGTCGCGCAGTGATCGACGGCCACGAAGACGAAGGCCGCCCCCTCGGCGACCGTCACGGTGGCCGTCATGTCTGTGCCCCACATCACGTCGGGCGCCTCGGGGGTGATGGTCCCGTCGTGCGCCGTCGGCCCATGCGCGTGGCCCGCGCGCGGCGGGGCTTGGAGGTCGTGCTCGCGCATCAACCGGCGCACCCGCTCCTTCGAGGTGCGCATCCCCGCGACCCGCCGCTTCGCCCAGGCTGTGCGGTAGCCCTCGCCATGAAACGGCGCGGCTTCGAGCACCCGGCGAAGGTGGGCCACCAGGACGTCGTCCGGGGCCGCGCCGATCGGCCCGCGGCGACGACACCGTGCAGGAGACCGGGTCGCCTGCCGCCGCGCATACACACTGGAGCGGGCGCGGTGCCACACGCGGCAGACCCGCTGCACGCCATACGCCCGACGGGTGGAGATCGACTGGGCGCCACTCATCGCGTCGACCTCCGCCGGGCCAAAGGGCCGCCGGCCTCCAGCTGGTCCACCTTCGCGTACAGTAACTCGGTCTCCATCAGCAGCTCGCCGATCTTGGCCTGCAGCCGACGATGGTCGTCGTCCCGAGCATCCGGTGCGCGGCTCTTTCGGCCCGCCTGCCCCGCAGCCAGAAACTGAGCCCGCCAGTGCGCCGCCCGCGCCGCCGTGATCCCCACCGCCCGCGACACGGACTCGAGGTCCTCCCCGCGCAACAGACGCAGCACTACCTCACGCTTGCGCCCGGCCGAGAACCGACCCCCACGGCCGCGCCCGGCGGCCACGCCGGTCGCCACCGATTCCTCAACGTGCTTCCTCATCTCGACACTCCTCCTGCGAGAACTCTCTCGCAATCAAGTGTCCAAGAAAACCCTAGGGCGCAGGACGTCACCTTAAATATTTCCTGGGCGATCCACTCCCCGATAGGACCTCTGAGGGCTGGATGGTTGATCAGAGCCGCAATCTTTTCGTCGATGGCGTTACGCCTCGCCAAAAGGGAGGCCAATTGCTTCAGATTACTCATGGCTGTTGCTGTACTGGGAACACCCGGTCGGCTGTTTTATGAGGAAATCAGGCCTGGTCGCAGCTCGTCCCCTCATTGACCCCGCCAACAGACGGGCGGGTCGAGCCTTTTTCAGCCCTTTAAGAACCAAACGATAAACAGGCCACCGGCCTGTACGTACTTGGAGGTACGTACTACTTGATCAGTACTACTTGTACGCTCTTCCCGTTTACCCGATACTTTTAGGAGTGAACTCTTCCCGTTTACCCGATACTTTTAGGGGTGAACTCTTCCTGTTTACCCGTGGAAAAACCTCTCATATCACAGGGTTTTGTGGAAATCACCCGGTCGAGGCGCTGAGCGGCCCCCAGGCGCGATTTACCGGCGCCGGACGGCCAGAGGGGGGTGCCAGGCCCGAGGTCGCGTCCTACGGGGCATCCTCGAGCCCGATAGACGTCGCATCCCGGCGCGTCAAGCCACTGCGCTGCAACCCTTCCGCGACCCGGACTCAGCCAAATATCGTGACAGCCAGCAACACAAAGAACGTGGTATTCGCGGCAACCAGCGCCGTGCCCAACTTAATGTGGTTTCGTCGGGTCGCGACCGCGGCCACGAGATACACGCCGACCGGAAACAACCCCCACACGAAGAAGCGCGGTGTCAACGCGAGGTACGCCGAAGCCGGCCCGACCAGGGCCGCAGCCACCAGCAGCGGCCTTGGACGTCTGCGGGCCAGTCCGAACGAGGCCGCCAGCACGCTCAGCGCCACCGCCGGCCAGAAGAGCAAGACAGGCCAGAAATCCACTAAATCAACCAGCTAGAACCGGCCGGCGCTACTGGCCGCCCAGGCGCTCGAACAGACGGTCGAAGAACAACGCGCTGAACACGCCCACCACGATCAGGACGAGGGCGAACCTCCACTCCGCACACACGCCCCTGACCCCGCCTTACAACCGTCTGAACGCCGCGTGTGTGTCAAGCATGAGGCTGTTCCCTGAGACTGAGCTGTGACGTTCTCTCAACTTTCTTGGCGTACTTCCGCCAGGTGTAGCGCCGGCACGCGCGGCGCGACTTGCAGTACACCGATCCCGGCGCCGCCTCGCGCTGACCGCACGAGATACACACCCTTAGGGACTCGCGCAGCCGGATGACTTCGGCCTCGCGCCCGGTCTGCCGATACCGTGCGGTCCGCCCGCGCGCGTGGTGCCGACACGTGGCGCAGAGGTTCCGCGCCGGGTCGTCCTTCGCGGCGCCGCAGACGGTATACACGCCCCGCGCGCGGCGGCCGGCTCGTTGCCGCCGCTCTCTCGCGTTTTCGCCGGCGCGGTTCTGAGTCAGCAGCGGCATTGTTCTTAAACGCTATTCCTCCCTGAGCTGGAGCTGTGCCGGCGCGATGCGTGGACGGGACGGCGCGACAACGAGCCGGCCCTTGACGGTGCGACAGTTGAGGTTCGGCCACGCGCGCTGAATCTTGTTCAGCTCGCGGAGACAGTCCGTGCGGAAGTTGTCCACGGTGCGCGCATCGTTTGCCCTGGCCGGGTCCACGATACAACGCCCCTCAGCCGCGGGACAGCGGGCAGCTCACCATCCAGTTGATGCCAAAGCGGTCGGTGCACATGCCGAAGTAGGAGCCCCAGAACGTCTCGCTGAGCGGCACCGTCACGGAGCCGCCATCGGAGAGCTTCGCGCAGAGCGCGTCGCACTGCTCGCGGGTCTCCGCCGTGATGGAGATCGAGAAGTTGTTGCCCACTGCCGGCGCCGGGGCGAACTGTGTGGCGCAGTCGCTCCCCAGGAGGATGCTCGATCCGATCGGCAACGACACGTGCATAATCCGCTCCTTCTCATCGTCCGGTACCGTCGGCATGGCTGGGGGCGCTTCCCCGAACGTCCCGATCGAATCGAACTCGCCGCCGAAGATGGAGCGGTAGAACTCGAATGCTTCGCGACAGTTGCCGTCAAAGGTGAGGTATGTATTAAGCGAGAGAGGCATCGGGAAAACTCCTTAGCCCTGAGCGGCGGCTATTCGACGAGGCGTAGTTGCGACGGCGCGATGCGCGGCGGCGAGGGCGAAAGAATCAACGCGCCCTTGGCCGTCGAGTAGTGCAGGTCCGGCCACGCCAGCTTGATTTTCTTGAACTCGCGGAGACACTTCGTACGGAAGTTACCCACGGTGCGCCAATCGTTCGCCTTGGATGGGTGTCGGCCGAACTGTCGGTACACCTGTCGCCACGAAAGGCGCAGCGGAGCCTTGAGTGTGAACGTCCGGTAGGTGAGCCAGAGATACAAATCAAGACCAAGAGGCGACCGTTTAAGCGCCTTGAGCGTGTGCAGATCGATCGGGATCGGGTGTGTGATGATCTCCTGAAAAAACTTCTCCCCGAGTTCGATCTTGCTGTCCCACAACGAGGGTGCGTCCGGCCGGCGCTCATCCCACCAAAAATCGGTGCGATCGGCGATAGGTGAAATCACGCTCGTTTCCCGTCCCGCGTCCTCATAGACCAACGCCACCGTGCACCGAAAGAGCCGCCGCATCTGGTTCCGCAGCCGTGCCCGCTCGCCGTGTCTGCCGCCGCTGTGATCCTCCATCCCGAGCTTCCCCATGAACTCATACAACGACCGGCCGAGGACCAGCTCGCGCTGCTGCGTCCGCACCGCTTCGGTGCAGACCCACGCCAGGAGCAGGCGAGGGATATTGCCGTAGGGTAACTTCACGCCCTCGGTCGAAGCGGTCATGGTGAGTGTGTACGGCCCGTTGCACCGGACATACTGAAGCCGGTCGCCGGGATTGGTGCGTGGCAGACTACACAGCGCGAGCAACCGCGCCATGAAGCCGAGATCGGCGTCGGTCTCGCTCGCGCCGATGAGCTGCGTCACCTGGTCGAGCTGGGTGAAGTGGTGCCGCGCCTGGCCCGCGGCGGCGCGGCGTGTCAGGACGCGACCGCCGGGCAGTTCGACCGCCCCGGCTACGTCACCGAGGGGAACGAACCCGCTGACGGGTCGAGAAGGGTCGCTCATCGCTCCAGAAGGAGGACCAATGTTCTCAGTGCCACCATGTCAACAAAATCGCTGCATGATACGTGAAACTCTCGGGGATGACGAGCGCCCGCTGGCTGCTATCATTGCGCCATGGAATCCACGCGCCAGGTGACCGCCATCATTGAACGTGAGGGCGACATGTACGTCGCCCTCTGCCCAGAACTCGATATTGCCAGCCAAGGCCAGACGGTCGAGACCGCGAGGACCAGCCTCATTGAGGCGTTAGAACTGTTCTTCGAGTCCGCCGATCCGACCGAGGTTGCCCGACGGTTGCACAGCGAAGTGTTCGTCACGCGCGTCGAGGTCGCGGTTGGGTAAACTGCGCGTCCTTTCTGGGCGCGAGGTGTGCCAAATTCTCGAAGGCCAGGGATTCTCAGTCGTTCGACAGCGTGGCAGTCACATCGTCCTGCAGCAGCGATCCGGCAGCACCACGACGACCGTTCCGGTCCCGGACCATGCCGCACTCATGCTTGGCACGCTGTCCAGCATCATCCGCCAGTCCGGCGTGGCCCGGCGGCTCTTCGAGCGCTAGCGTCCCGGGCGCCCGCCTGTCCTCTTGTGTTCGAGACCACGAGTCAAGTATTCTCATTGCCAATCAGTACGACTAATCCAACTCGTTCGCATCATCGGCATGATTCATATCATATGCCCCACGCCAAAATCATCGCGATTGTGAACCAGAAAGGCGGCCCCGGCAAGAGCACCGTCGCGATGGTGCTGGCCGGCACCCTCGGTCGTCGCGGGTGCAAGGTGCTTGTGGTCGATGCGGACTCCGAACAAGGATCGGCGACCCGTTGGGCGGCCTCGGCACCCGATGACGTCCCCTTTCCGGCGAGCATCGCCGGGCTTGGGAAAACAGATGCCAAGCTGCACCGCGAGGTGCAGAAGTTCGTCGCCGATCACGACTACATCCTCATCGACTGCCCGCCCTCCGCAAACTCGCCAGTGGCGCAGAGCGCGTTACTGATTGCCGACTTGGCCCTTGTGCCAGTCGTCCCCTCGCCACTCGATCTCTGGGCGGGCGTGGCCATCCGCAAGGTCATTGACGCCGCCGAGGCCCTCAATGAGCACCTGACCGCGCGGCTGCTGATCAATAGACACAAGGCGAATACGAGGCTGGCCGCTGAGACCCGGAAGATTCTGTCTGCGTTTGCTATTCCGCTCTGCAAGACGCAGCTTGGCGATCGTGAGGCGTACAAACATGCCGCGGCGTACGGCCAGACCGTCCAAGGCTTGGGAACCGGTGCGACGGCCGCGATCACTGAGGTTGAGGCCCTGACAGACGAGCTGTTATCTGTCCTCAAAGGAGATGACCATGGGCAAAGATCCGCTAAGCGGCGCGCTGAGCCGATCGCTGCACGCTGAAGACACCGCTGTAGAGCAGCGCTTTGCCCGCGCCGATTCCATCCTCGGCGGGCAGGGACAACAGCGCGGCGTGCTGCCCGCCACGCCCTCGCCGCCAGCGAAGGAACGGGCGGTTCGCGCGACATTTACCCTCGCCGAAGCGGATAGCGAACTGTTGCCAGCGCTGCAGCAGCGCTGCCTGAAAGGACAGCACAGCGCGGCGAGAAGCGAGATCGTTCGCGCGGGCCTGCGTGCACTTGCTCAGATGCCGGCGAAAGAATTTCTTGCTCTGGTAAAAGGCGTCGAGAAGCTCAAGCCAGGCCCGGGCAAGAGGGTGCAGTGATAGTACGAATCATGAATACTATCGGTATTATTCATACGATACGCATGAGTCATACTAACTAGGCTGGTAAGCGGCGTCTCGTTCGCG
>CBDHFM010000017.1:0-29148 GCA_965262505.1 Vicinamibacterales bacterium | reverse complement strand
GCGTGTCTTCGGCGGCTGCGTAGTGACGGAAGAAGCATTCAAGCCGAAGGCGGCAAAGGTGCCGAATGTCTGCGATCACTTCGGCGTTCACTACACCAACGTCGAAGGCTTCCTGAAGAAGAACAACTGGACCTTTTAGCCAGGATTTCCTTTTTGACCGTCCTGGCACAGGCAGGGTAGCCGTACCACGGCCGCGATGCACCGGTTTTGGGACTACTGCCACCCTCGATACCCCTTTCGCTGCTGCTCTGGCCGTCGAATGTTGTCCGATTGCGCCGTTCCGGCGACCGCAAAGGGATTTTGGGCAACACCTCTCCCGCGCCGACCCTCGGCAACACGCATACGCTGGCTTGTCCGGGCCGTCGGCGCTAGCCTCCCGACACAGGTAGCGCCGTAAGCCGTCCGAGCATCGGAGCGCTCTGGGCCGTGATGCTACTCGGAACCTTTTGGAAACAGCGGTCAATGACCGCCGCGGCCCTTGCCCGCATGTCGCAAACGACCGTTTACGACACATGCTGATCTATTTGCACCCTGCCTGTCCGGTTCTCTCCTACCATACGTCCTTGGTGTAGACGGCATGCTGAACGGTGTGCCAGCCCGCCGCCCAAGATGAGATCAGCCAAGCGAAAACCGTACACGGGACCACGCCGCCACGGAGGGCAACCACGTTGCAAGCTCACTGGAACCACGGAATCTCAGCCGCTCTGCTCGGCGTGCTGATACTGCTACCCGCACCGCCCGCCTCAGCGCAATCGCACGACGACTTCGCATACTGGGATGCGAACGGGAACGGCGACCTGACGTGCACTGAAGCTGGACCTGCTTCACCTGCAGGAGGCCGTGATGATGGCCTGCGGTTGCCTGCGTACAAAGACAACCGTGACGGTACCGGCATCATCTACGAATGGCTAGAACGGAGCCGATCGAGCGACACGGACGACGACGGTATCGCCTGTGACTCTGCCTCGAACCCCAACGGCTATATCCCCAATGTGCAGGTGCAGCCGCCGGTGGAGACGCAGGGCTGCCCGGCGGACGCGGAGACGTGGCGCGGGTTGAAAGTCTGCGACGAGCGACCACGGGACGGCTACGCCCGCGACGCCTTCGGGACGGGCTACAGCAGCTTGGAGGACGAGATCATCGCGGCGTTGCCGCCCACGATGAAGGCGAACGGGCAGGTGTACACCCCCTACTCGTGCCTCACGTTCGACATCACGGCGAACGGGACCGCGGCGACGGACATCGAGCACATCGTGGCGCTGGCGGAGACGCACGACAGCGGCATCGCCGACGAGCGGCGCCGGGACATTGCCAGTGACCTCGACAACCTCACGATCGCGGATCCGACGGTGAACCGGTCGCAGAAAAGTGACCGTGACGCCGCCGACTGGATGCCGGCCCGACACGGCGCGTGGTTCGCGGAGCGGGTGATCCAGGTCAAGATGGAATACGGGTTGAGCGTCGATCCTGCCGAGCGGGACGCGCTCGAGGCGCTCCTTGCGGGCGGAGAAGCGCAGTTGAACTGTGTCGATGGCACGCCGGTGCCGGCGCTGCCGCTGATTGGGCAGTTGCTGCTCGGAGTGGGCCTGCTGGGTGGCGGCGCGCGGCAGCTGTATCGGTGGACGAGTGGCTGATCAGCGAGGTGCGGGGGTAGGGTATGGGGGCGTACGACGACCGATCTGACAGGCTTAACGCTCACAATCGCCCCAACGATGCCGCTGGCGCGCTGGGGGTAGCTTCGGCCAGTCTTGGAGGACATGCCATGTTGATTCTGCGGTTCGCTCTTTTGTGTTCGCTGCCCGGATTGCTCCTGCCGTCGCCAGCGGCCGCACAGCGATGGAACGATCTTGAAGACGCGCTCGAAGGTCGTGAGTTGGTCCTCCGACCCACCTTCGAGGGTCGCCGAAAGGTCTACCTCGACGCAGAAGACGATCGCGTCTTCGTGCTCCACCGGGGGGACCGCCTCTTCCCACTGCGCGAACGCGAGACGGTGCGCATTACCGACGCGGACCCGGAAGACGACCACATCGAACTCGAGCTCCAGAGTGCCCGTCTCGGCCGCGGGCGGGTCGACTTCTACGGCCCGGCGCCGTCGGCGCAGGACTTTGAGCGCTGGCTCGACGAGGTGTTCGAGGTGACGACGGCCGAGGCTGACTTCCAGCGGTACATCGGAAACCGGCAAAGCCAGACGCTCCACATCCGCGGGGCTAATCACCTCCCGGATCTGGCTGACCGGCAGCCGTTTGCGACCGAACCCGATGCCCTCGCCAGCGGTTACACCCCTTGCGGTGTCTGTTTTGTCCCGACGCCAGATGTCTCGGACTACGACACTGAACGGTCACTCGCGATGATGTCACTACAACAGGTGCAGTCCACCTACGCGCCACTCGTCGACACGGAGTTGCAGGAGTACCTGGAGGGCATCGGGGAACGGGTGCTCGACAGCTGGCCGGTTCCGCTCAAGGGCTACCGGTACCGGTTCCAGGTTGTCGACTCGGACGACGTGAATGCGTTCGCGGTGCCGACCGGGTACATCTTCATGACGCGGGGCCTGCTGAAATCGCTGGAGAGCGACAACGAAGTGGCGGCGATCCTCGCCCACGAGATTGCCCATGTGGAGAGCCGGCACAGTTACCGCATCTGGCGAAACGCGCAACGGGCATCGACCGTCGCCGGGATTGTCGGCATCTTCGCCGGGGGCACCGACACCAACGTTGACGACATCATCGCCGTCATGACTTCCTTCACCGCCAACCTGTTCATGGCGGGTCACGGGCGAGACCGTGAACGCGAAGCGGACCTGTTCGCCAGCTTCTACCTGACCGAGACGGATGTCGGCGACCGGCCGCTGCTGAATGCGTTCCGCAAGCTCAAGTTCGCCCGCGACGCCCATGACCCGTTTGGCGACGGGGGCGGCGGGCTGTTCGCGACGCATCCCCATATCGAGGAGCGCCTCGCCAGGGCCGGGGCGACCACCACGGCGTCGTTTCTTGAGGAGAACGTCTTCCAGGGCGTGACGGACAACGGCGAACTGGTCGCCACCCTCCGGTTCGATGTGCAGCGGCTGTTTCAGAACGAGTTAGACGTCATCGCGACGCTCTCGACCACGCCAGAGCTGAGCGAAGAGGACGACGTCAACACGATCAACGTTCGAGTCGCGGGGCAACGGATTCAACTGCGTGAGCGCACCGCAGAAAAGATCTTTCCGAGCGATGAAGTCTCAGCCGTGTTCGGCAACGACGATGCGCGTGGGCTGATCGACGGGCCGATTGAGTCGGTCGAGCTCGACTTGCGCAATGTCGACCGTTGGGAACGGATCGGCACCGTGGCCCGCTAGTTGTCTGAGCTTCTCCGACGTCAGGAACGGATTACTGTGTCGCAAACGACCGTTTACGACACATGCGGATCGGCTACGCCCGCGCCGTACAGCGGGGATGCTGGCGTCTTGGCGCCGAGGACGGGTGGGGCGGACCATTGAATCAACGAAGGAACGAAAGCGCGACACGAGGCGGAAGATTCTCGCTGGGGCTTGTGTGCTCGACCGCGCCGATAAGGACACGGTCTCCGCGCGTCAACTTAAAGAGATCCTCGATGCCTTCCTGACCAAGCCCCAGGACCGAGAGCTGTTCGACCTCCCGCCACGCGCCCGGACGGGCGCATCTGAGGACTGACGGCGGGCTAAGTAAATAGCTTTGGGGGGCATGAACGTTGAGTTCCCGTCGGCCTGCGCAAGACGTGGGATCGTGACGGTGACGCCCCCGACATGTCCTTGATGTAGCGCCCCAGGGTTCTTGGACAGTGGTTTGACGGTATTCGCATCTATGCTGCCGCGTCCAGCCCGACGAAGTCACGTCGCACCTGAGCGGGGCTTTGATAGTGGTACTTCTCTAGCATCCACTGCTCGTTGTACGTCCGCTTAAACTCGAGTAAGGCCAGGCGGAGCTCCTCGATGGTGTCGAAACTCCGCACCCACAACAAATTCTCCTTCAGCGTGCGGATGAAGCGTTCCGCGACGCCGTTGCCTTCGGGCTCCCGCACGAAACTCGGCGAGCTCTCGATGCCGAAGAACGCCACCTCCTGTTGAAAGTCGTCAGCCAGATAGTTCGACCCGTGGTCGTGCCGAAGACGCAGCCCGCGGGCGACGCCCTCGCCAATCGTGCCGAAGCGGGCGCGGACGCCCTGGCGGATCGGCTCCAGGGCCTCAAATCGGGTCCCGCGCTTGGCCGCATGCAGGCCGATGCACTCGGTCGTGCAGTGATCGACGGCCACGAAGACGAAGGCCGCGCCCTCGCCCACGGTCACTGTGGCCGTCATGTCCGTGCCCCACATCACATCGGGGGCCGCGGTGGTGATCGTGCCGTCGTGCGCCTTCGGGCCGTGCGCGTGGCCCACGCGGTGCGGGGCCTGGAGGTCGTGCTCCCGCATCAACCGACGCACCCGTTCCAGCGAGGTGCGGATCCCCGCGACCCGGAGCTTCGCCCAGGCTTTCCGGTACCCTTCGCCGTGAAAGGGCGAGGCTTCGAGCAGTCGGCGGATGTGGCCGGCCAGCACGTCGTCCGGGGCGGCGCCCACCGGCCCACGCCGCCGACACGGCGCCCGGGACGTTGTCGCCTGCCGCCGCGCATACACGCTAGAGCGGGCGCGGTGCCACACGCGGCAGACCCGCTGCACGCCATACGCCCGCCGCGTGGAGATCGAGTGGGCGTCCTTCATCGCCTCGACCTCCGTCGGGCCAAAGGGCCGCCCACCTCCAACTGGTCCACCTTCGCGTAGAGCAGTTCGTTCTCCATCAGTAGTTCACCGATCTTGGCTTGCAGCCGACGATTCGCCTCGTCCCAGGCGTCCGGCGCCCGGCTCTTCAGGCTGGCCTGGCCCGCGGCCAGAAACTGATCCCGCCACTGCGCGGCCCGCGCCGCCGTGATCCCCAGCTCCCGCGACACGGACTCGAGATCCTCTCCGCGCAGCAGACGCAGCACCGTCTCGCGCTTGCGCCGGGCTGACAACCGTCCCCCACGGCCGCGCCCGGCGGCGTCTCCGGTCGCCCTTCGGACTTCCTCCGCCGCCGCCGATTCTTGATCTGGTTTCCCCATCTCGACACGCCTCCTGCGAGTACTCTCTCGCAATCAAGTGTCCAAGAAAACCCTAGGGCGCAGGATTGAGGCCCTGCGGGGCCTCATCTGCGCCTGGCGCTGGATATCGGGAGCCACGCCGCGGTCAAGGTGTCTGGTGCGCCGCGTGCCACTCGCGCGCGCGGCGCTGCGCCTCGCTTAGGTCCGCCGGCGTCATCCGCTCGGCTACGCGGTCGCGCGTAGCCACCGTCCGCTCACGATCCGCGCCGGACAATCTGGAGGCGGCGAGGTTCAACCACATATGGGCTTCGACGTTGTCCTGCGGAACGCCCCGACCGTTGGCGTACATGACCCCGAGGTTGTTCTGGGCACTGGCGTCACCCTGCTCGGCGGCCAGGCGGTACCACCGGACGGCTTCAGTGTCGCCCTGCGGCACGCCCCGACCGGTGTCATACATGAGACTCCGATGCTGTTCTGGGCGTCGACGTGGCCCTGCTCGGCGGCCAGGCGATACCACCGGACGGCTTCAGCATCGTCCTGCGGAACGCCCCGACCGTTGGCGTACACGACCCCGAGGGTGAACTTGGCGTTGACGTTACCCTGCTCGGCGGCCAGGCGGTACCACCGGCCGGCTTCAGCGTCGTCCTGTGGTACGCCCAGACCGGCGCCGTACCTGAGCCCGAGGTTGTACTGCGCGGTGGCGTCGCCCTGCTCAGCGGCCAGGCGGTACCACCGGCCGGCTTCCGCGTCATCCTGCAGTACACCGCGGCCAAGGGCGTACATTTCTGCGAGGCCAATCTGCGCGTCGGCGCGGCCCTGCTCGGCGGCTTTGTGTAGCCAGGCGACGGCTTCAGCGCCAGCAGAATCAAAGTCCCTGAGGCTACCAAACGCGTACATAAGCCCGAGGATGGTCTGTGCCAGGGCCTCGCCACCATCGGCGCTGGCGCGCAGGTCGGCGAGATGTGCTGCCGCCAGTTCGTCCTTCGCCTGGGCGTGGCCCTGCACGGCGGCCAGGCGATACCACCGGTCGGCTTCAGCATCATCCTGCAGCACACCGCGACCCTCGGCGTACATCACCCAGAGGTTGTACTGCGCGGAGGCGTCGCCATGCTCGGCGCGGGCGCGGATGTCTGCGAGTTCTTGTGCTGACGGTTTGTCCTGCGCCTGGACCGGTGGACCAAGTGCCGCGAGGCTGAGGGCGGCAACCACGACGGTGGTGAGTACGTGGTGACTCATTTGTCCCATTACCAGAGGTCCTCGAAGGATCAGAAGAGATTCTTTATCGTCTTGGCCACTCCAGCGATGAGATCGGTGACCTGCTCCGCAGTGGGATCTATTTTCTTGTTGTGGTCGCATAAATTTCGGATGTCACCAAGACGTTGTATCAACCGCCACTGCGGAACATCCACAACATTCGCCGCCTTCAGTAGGTCGTTCAGGTCGTTGATGGTGGGTGCCTTCTTTGAAATCTTTACCGAGTGATTACTACACACCTGGCGCAAGTGCTTTTCCAGCACAACTCCAGCCATCGCGCCGAAGAAGAAAGCCAAGCTCGAGGCCGCCACGCGCCGACTCCGCGCCCGTGCAGCGGCCACAGAGCGCAAACAGGACACACGCCGCAAAATCCTCGCGGGGGCCTGGGCGCTCGCCCGCGCCGCCCAGGACACGAAAGCCAATCAGCAGCTCACGGAGGGGCTCGATGAGTTCCTCGAGCACGACAGGGACCGGGCACTGTTCAACCTCGCACCCAGGCCCACAGACGCCGGATAAGCCAGCCGGGTGGGTCTGATGCATCTTCCTGCGTTGGGTCCTGGTCGTCGTCCGTAGCAAGCACATCCTCAAGGGAATCCGTGTTGTCCTCGTCCCAGGGGTGCCAGGACTCCGCGTCCGCCGTCGGGGGGGCGATGACCCACACACCGCTCCCGAGCGCGCGGTCGAATTCCTCCTCGATGTCCACGTCGAGCGCGGGTTCGCCATTGAGGACCGTTTCGCGGATCACGCCGACCTCCCTTTCAGCCAAGGTTCTCGAATACTGTCACCCCAAGCGTGTGCCGTAGCGGCGTCTGCTTGCCTGGAAAAGAGCCGCCCAGAGCCAACACCGCTTTACAGTCCGCTCGACTACCATCCACACGGGCCTCGGCGTCCAGAACAGCCTCATATTTGACACATTGGAAGAGGCCACGAATTACCTCACCGACCGGCGCGCTTGCACCCTTTACCTCCACCGCGATTCGTCTATTGCTGTCGGAAAAGAGCACGTCGAGTGAATCGCCGGAGCGAAGGGGTGCCTCTACATCAAGCATTCTGTCCACGAGCCGGCGGCGTTCGCGCCGTGTAGCCCGTCTGAAGACCTTCGCGTCTGGCGCGAAAAAGGCGAACCCTGCCCCAGGACACCCGGATGATTTATTGATCACCAACGCCTGAATCGACGGCACCTGACGGTCCCACCGCCTCCCAAGGTCCTGCAGTGCGCGGCCTATCGAATCAAGCGGGTGGTTCAGTGTCCTCGGGCTGGGGATCCCCATCTCGTGAGCGAGTTCACCGTAAAACATTGTCTGACGGGCTTCCGCCTGTCGCACCAGGATCGGAAGTGCCGTTCGCGCCCGTTGTTGGGATGTCTTTGTTCCTCGGAAGAATCCTGTGGCGGCTATCTCAGTGGTGTCTGGCATCTGCTTTATTCTGCACCCTGAGGGCGTCTTGGAGCAGTTCAGAGCCGTCCTCACGGGCCGAACGGGCACCGTTCGGCCCTAAGTGCTGCCTGAGCCGTAGCGGGCCAGGTGGGTCACCCGAAGGGCCGGAGCGCAAGCGGAGGACGGCGGAGCCGTTGACGCGCCTGGGCTGCGAAGGCTATCCGGGGCTTTCTAGGAGCTGATGGTGGAGACACCCTCCACCGTCTTTCGGTGTAATACTTCGTAAAATTGGCCACCAGAATTCTCTATATACAATCCTGCCCACAGTTTTTCAGGCTGTGCCCCCGGTTTTTGCCGTCAGGCAACAGCCGAAAATAAACAGGCCACCGGCCTGTACGTACTTGTCGTACGTAGTACTTGATCAGTACTACTTGTACTAGCACTCGTGTTTACCCGATAGTTCTGGCGCTCAACCACTCGCGTTTACCCGATAGTAGGGGCCGAATGACCACTCGTGTTTACCCGACGGAAAACTCACGGATTCACAGCCCTTTTGTGGAAAACTCCCCGGCGGCGGCGACGGGGCGCTGAGCGGCCGCAGGAGCCGCGTATGCGCGGCCGGGTGCTTAGAGCGCCACCACGCGGCCGAAACCCTCGCACGGGCCACCCTCGCGCCCAGCTAGGGCCTATTCGGTGATGAGCCGGAGTTGTGCCGGCGGGATACACGGCGGCGACGGCTCGATGACGAGCCCGCCGATGACCGGGAGATAGTTGAGATCCGGCCATGCGCGTTTGATTTTCTTTAACTCGCGCAGACATTGCCAACGGAATCCGGTTATCCGCGCCGGCCCGTCCGCCGGGTGTGCGCCGAACTGTTTGTAGAGTTGCCGCCAGGAGAGCGTCAACGGAGTCTTGAGTGTGAAGGTCCGATACGTGAGCCAGAAGTACAAATCCAACCCGAGCGGCGACCGCTTGAGGGCGCGCAGAGTGTGCAGGTCGAGCGGGATCGGGTGCGCGATGATCTCTTGAAAGAATCGCTCGCCAAGCTGGATCGTGCTGTCCCACAACACGGGCGCCTCCGGTCGTTTCGTGTTCCACCAAAATTCGGCGCGCTCGGCGACGAACGAACTCACCACGACCTTGTGATCATCTGCCGCGGAGACGAGCTGCACCGAGGACGTAAAGAGTCGATCCATCTGATTTTTCAGGCGGGCGCGCTCGCCGTGGCGTCCGCCGCTGCGATCCTCCATGCCGAGCTTGTGCATGAACTCATACAACGACCTACCCAAGACCAGATCGCGCGATTGCGTCCGCACCGCCTCAGAGCAGACCCACGCGAGAAGTAGACGCGGGAGATTACCGAATGGCAGCCTGTTCTCCCCCCCGGCGATCATGACGAGCGTGTACGGCCCGTTGCGCCGGACGTACTGAAGCCGATCCCGTGGATTCGTGCGCGGCAGGGAACACAGGGCCAGGAGCCTCGCCATGAAGCCGATTTCCGGCTCCCCCTCCGCTGCCTCGATCAACTGGTTGACCTGTTTCAGCAGCGTAAAATGCTGGCGCGCCCGTGCGGACATAGCACGCCCGCGCCCCTCAATATCCGGCAACCGTACGGCCACCGTACCGATCGGCACGAGCCCGCCGCGTTTCTGCTGGTCGTCTGTGGTCATCGAACCCCTCCCTCGGCGCGGCACAGGCCTAAGCGCGGAGGAACGTTGAGAGAGCGAGGAAGATACTCAGCAGGGTGAAGCCGATCCCGATCATCCAGCGGAGCGTGGCGACCTCGCGGTGGAGCGATTGGATCGAGCCAGCCAATTCCTTGATGTCTGCGCGGACTTCGGTAAAGCGGCCGTTGACTTCGGCAAAACGCGTGTCGGTCTCGGCCTTGAATTCCTTGAGGTCCGCGCGGAGCGCCGTCGTGACATTCTCGCCGGCAGTATTGGCAACATCGGCGACCGCGTCGGCAACGGTTAGGGCGTCGAGATTGAGCTTCGCCAGGGCGACGGCCAAGCCCCCCGATTGATGGCGCGGTTCAGCGGTTAGTTCAGGCATTGTTGATCCTTAGCTGTTTGTTCTTGCTCACCTGATTAGTCTGGCGTCGCCTTCTGATGCTATTGCGCAATTTCCGGCAGCTGATGCGAGGCGAACAGCTCGTTGAGCGACTGACAGATCAACCGGCGCATCGGCGTGTGTTGGTCGAGGGCGAGCCGTTTCAGCTGCTCGCGCACCTCGGGATCACAATGTACGGTGATCGCCGTCGTCGCGGGGCGCACCTGCGGCACTGGCACCTTGGCCGGCCGGGTTTGGTGCCCCGCCTCGTCAAGGGCAGCGGCAAGGTCAACTCGTGGCATGGGGTATGGCTCCTTTCAACATGTCGGGTTGTGCGAGGACGCGCCCGATCCACCGGGCGACCTGGCGGGCTTCATTAGCGGCGGGGCTGCTGGGCTGAAACTCCGTCACGGTTAATCCGAGGGCGGCGGCATCGCCGACGGTGGCCCGATGTCCGACGGTGAACGGACAGACCGGTAAGCCGAAGCGCGCAATGGCGGTTCGCACTTGCTCGACTCGACGCTGGCCGCGCGAGGGTACCGCATTCAAGATCACCACCGCGGAGGGGTGCCCGGCGAGGGCGAGAAGCTGCTGAGTTGCCGGGATGGTCTCGACATCGTAGATCTGCGGGCGACAAGGGATGACCACCAAGTCGGCAACCCGCGACGCTTCAAGCGCCGCGGCTTCCGTCCGCGCGGGTGTATCGATCACGGCGAGGTTAACGCCTTGCGCAGCCGCCGTGGCACAGGTGTGCCGGATGCGGGTCGGTTGCACGTGGCTGACGACCGGAGCGTCGGCGTGACGACGGCGGTGATGCCAGTTACACGCGGTCGCCTGCGGGTCGACATCCAGGATCACGGCGATCTGCCCTGCGTCGGCCGCACAGACGGCAAGAGCCAAGGCGAGGGATGTCTTACCGGTCCCGCCTTTCTGGGCGAGGAGCGTGATCGTCTGCATTAGCGCGAGTAGTATAGCACTATACTATAGCACTATATTAATATATATCTCCTGCCCGCGTCTACCTCGCCCGCCGTGCCAAGCCGGCGCTCGACGTTTGCGAGACAGAGAATCCGACACGGGATACGACACACCCCGGCGCTCGTCTGAGGGCGCCCTTGCCGGGGTGTCGCAAACGGCCGTTTGCGATACAGGCTGTAAGGATATCGAAATCGTGGGCAGTCAGCGAAAAGGAAACGAGATGCTGGGCGCCGGTCGGCATCGACCTGTCGCCGTGAGTCTGCCCGCCCTTGCCGCCCTGTTCGGTCTCTGCTAACGTCAAGGCTTGTTGGTCAAAGGAGGATCCATGTACACAGGGCTTGCACGACGTAGCCCTGGCTGGCGCGCCTGGATCGCCATCCTGGCGATAGCGCTGGTCGGTGCTACATCCGCCGCGGCCACTGGGCACGAGGAGCACGCAACAGATCAGGCTTGCACGGTCTGCCAGCTCCGACACCAGCCCGCCGCGACACTGTCCGGATCTCTGCACGTCGGGTTCACGGCTGCCCCGGAGCCGTTCGAGCAGGCTCCCGACGCTGGATGGACCGCAGTCGGTCACTTCCGCCGCCTCCCGGCCCGCGCCCCGCCCGCCTAGTTTCCGTCACCCGCTGATTTCGTTCCGTCGTGTCGCGACCGCCGTCGAGCCGGCGCGCGCCCGTGGTGCATGAGCACGTGCGGCCGGGCGTGAGTGCCGTCTCCCGCGCGGCCCGCATCGCACGAGGGCGACCGGAACATGGTTTGTGAAGAGTTTGTGGAACTCGGAAAGGGGAGATCGATGTACCGATTGATTGCGACATGTCTCGCGGTGGCCGCCGTGGCGGCCGCTGGCGCTTCAACCAGGGTAGCGGCGCAGGAGAACGGCGCGGTGCGTGGCACCGTGACGCTGGAAGAGAACGGGGACCCCGTCCATGGTGCGGTGATCCTCGTCGTCGGATCGGGTGCCTTCGCGCTGACCGACGAACAAGGGCTGTTCGAGATCGACGACGTGCCGACCGGCTCGTACGCGGTCCTCGCGCAGCGCGAGCATCTGACCGCAGTCCGGCAGGTGGTGACCGTCGATGCCGGTGCGGCGGCGACGCTGGACTTCGTGCTCCGGCTCTCTCCCATTCACGAGGACGTGACCGTGACCGCCTCGGTGAGCGGAACCGAGACGACGTTCGAGGCATTCAACGCTGTCTCCACCCTCGACTCCTTTGACATCGCCTTGGCATCGGCCGGCAGCCTCGGCGACGCCCTGCAGCGTGAGCCGGGCATCGCGAGCCGCAGCTTCGGCCCCGGATCGAGCCGCCCGGTCATCCGCGGCTTCGACGGCGACCGGGTGCTCATCCTGGAGGACGGGCTTCGCACCGGCGACCTGTCCAGCCAGTCCGGTGACCACGGTGTCACCATCGACCCGAACGGGGCCGAGCGGATCGAGATCGTGCGCGGTCCGGCGACGCTGCTCTACGGCTCGAACGCGGTGGGCGGACTCGTCAACGTCATCACGCCGCACGAGAGCTACCGCGAGTCGCTGTTTGACGGCACGCGGGTGCAGTTCGGCACCAATGTCGGCAGCGGGAATGCCGAGGCGGGCACCATCGCCAGTCTGCAGCACGCGCAGGGGAACCTGCTCGTCTGGGGCGGCGGCAGCATGCGGCGCACGGACGACTACGACACGCCCGCGGGCACCATCGAGAACTCCGCCACCAAGTTGATGAACGCGCGAGCCGGTCTGGGCTGGTTCGGTGACCGGTTCTTCGCGAGCGGCGGATTCACAGCGGAGGATGGCCGCTATGGCGTGCCGTTCGCGAATGAGTTCCACGGTCATCACGACGCTCACGGCGACGACCACGACGCGGAAGAGGAAGAGGCCCACGACGAGGACGGGGACGATCATAAAGAAGAGATCGAGATCGATCTCGAGTCCCACCGCCGCGTCGGGCGCTTCGACATGGGCCTGCGCAACCTGAGCAACAGCGTGATCGAAGGCGTGCGCGTCGCGCTGAACGTCATCGACTGGAACCACGACGAGCTGGAGGTCGAGGAGGGCATCGAGAACGTCGGCACGCGGTTCACGAACCAGACCTACATCCTGCGGGCCGACGTCGATCAGCAGCAGACGGACCGTTTCTCGGGCAGGTTCGGGGCCTGGACCCAGCTCCGCGACTTCGAGGCGGTCGGCGCCGAGGCGCTGGCCCCGCAGACCGACCAGACTTCCTTTGCCGCGTTCGCGTACGAAGAGGTCACCTTCGGACGCGTCCGGCTACAGTTCGGCGGCCGCGTCGAACAGAACGACTACCGGACCGCGGAGCGCGGCGGGGGGCACGGCCACGACACGGACGACGACGATCACGGCGACGACCACAACGCGGAAGAGGACGACCACGGCGCGGAGGACGAGGAGCACCGCCTTGAGGCGCCCGATCCGCGCGACCGGCAGTTCCTCGGTGCGTCGACCTCCATCGGCCTGCACGCCGACATCGGCGCCGACAGCGCCTTCGTCGCCAACCTCACCCACTCGCACCGGTCGCCGGCGCTCGAGGAGCTCTACAACTTCGGCCCGCACGTCGGGAACCTCGCCTTCGAGGTCGGCAACCCCGAACTCGACGCAGAGACGACGCTCGGCCTCGACGTGAGCTTCCGCCACCAGACCGACCGCGTGCGCAGCAACCTGAACGCCTACGTCTACTCCATCGACAACTTCATCTTCGGCGACCGAACCGGTGAAGTGGAGGACACCCTGCCGGTCCTGGACTTCATCCAAGGCGACAGCCGCGTCGCGGGGTTCGACGCCAGGAGCAGCGTCCGGCTGGGCGGCAACGCCTGGGCGACGCTCGGCATCGGCTACGTCGATGCGACCCTGACGACGACGGGTGAACCGCTGCCGCGCATCCCGCCGCTGCGCGGGACCCTGAGCCTCGACATCCCCTACGGCGGATTCACGCTCAGCCCGGAACTGGAGTTCGCGGGGCAACAGGCCGACGTGTTCCGGGACGAGACGGAGACCGACAGCTACTCCGTCGTCAACCTGCGGGCGTCGTACGTCTGGCCGCGGCAGCACGCGGCGCACATCCTGTCCTTCACGGGCTATAACCTGACGGACGCGCTCTATCGCAACCACACGTCGTTCATTAAAGACTTGGCCGCGGAGATGGGCCGCGGGGTCAGGGTGAATTACTCGGTACGATTCTTCTAGCGACACGGGCGGGCAGACTTCGCCCCGTCCCGCGTAAGGACGCCGGCCAGAATCCCTCGCTGGCGGGCGGCTCGCGCTAGCGAAGGCCAGCGCTGCCGCAACGCGCGTCTCGTAGCAAGTGGCGAGCGCCTGACGCCGGAATGGCTGACCATTCCTGAGCGTGCCTCTATACCGGCGTGGCGATCTTCGCGGCCGTCGGGTCCGGGAAGACCTCCGCGTGTAGGCACCCGTTCGCGCGCCAGTGACTAGGCTGGCAAGCGACGAATCCCGATCGGCGACTGCCGCGCGCGTCTGAGAAGTCAACGGCGATTGTTACCGCGACATCCGCCGGATGCTGACCGAACTGGACCGCGCGGCAACCGAAGCCCCGGACCCGTGCCCGCATGTCGCAAACGCCGTTTACGACACATGCTGATCGGCTATGTCCGCGTCTAAAAGGCGGACGGCGTACGCGACGACACCAGGACGCAGCAGCTCGGATCGCGGCATCTGATGGCATCCTGCTGGTTCATCTCGATGCGATCTATTGGGGCCTGAGAGAGTAGCCCGCCCGGAGTAGGTCGCGGGTGCCGGCGGCATCGCTCGCGACGCATGGCGGCCCTGATTTTATTGGTGTTCGCGCCTGTTACGATTGCTGCGCTGAATCCCCTGCCGATGCCGCATCCGCTTCCGACCAAGTCTGGAATGCGTCGGGCCAGCCGCCGTGGGCTTCAATGACCTCGTCGATCTCGGCCATGATGCGGATGGTCTCGCTGAGGGCCACGACGATCTTCTGGTAGTGGGCGATGTCCTTATCCGAGAGTGTGCGGCCTTTCCGGTCCTTGAGCCACTTATGGCAGACCTGATAGCCGCCGATTTGGAAGTCCCAGACCTCCTCGGGCACGCCGTTGAAACCGATGGTGCCTGGTTTTGTGGCGCGGTGGCCCTCGCGAGCGTTGGTCTTGCCGGCATCGAGCCAGACCGTGCCATCAGACCATCCCACCAGGCCCACCCCAGGCCTGCTGAGACCCTCGTACGCGGTAATCAAGCGGCCGAGCTTCGGTGAGACTCCATCAGGTGCAACTGCGAGAGTTCGCCGCCGGCCTGCACAAGCCTTTCAAACAGACCCAGTTCAGACGTCAGCGGAATCCGGGGAAAGTCTCGCTTGAGGAACTCCTCGTACCGCCGCCGATACCCCGGTGAATGCAGGATCGACACGATGTAGTCGAAAAGATCATCCGGTCCAACGGACGTCTTGAGGTCCCCTCTACCCTCAGGCAGCGTTAGTAGGTCTGTGGTGTGCACGATCACCGACAAGAACACCCTCGAGAAGGCAGCGTGGCGCTCAACTTCGAGATGCGACTGCTGGCCGTCTTCCTCCTGCGTGATGAGATAGAGTGGGAACACGATCGCGTTGTTCGATGTTTTTGACGATAAAAGTATCGCTTCTGCCAGACCGCGAACCACGGTTACATGCGCGAAAGACTCCCCTTTTGTCATACGAGACGTAACGAGTAGGGAATTGTCCGCTCTAACATTCCTCATCACGGGCTTCCTTGGAGACATCAACACCGCTGGGTGATAGAAGCAGTATCTGAAGTCGAACGGGCGATAGAGCATCCTCCGGACGTAATCTCTATGGGTCTCCGCTGGAGGCATACTCAGACGAGCCTTGCTGACATTCCACCAGTCACTCGGGTTCAAGTTGTAGCGTTTGACAAGTTCTGCGTCGGAGTTCCTTGTATCGACAAAGTCTTTCATGCGAGCGAGCAGCGCATTCTCGTCAAAGTCAGTAACGAACGCATCCCGTCCTGTGACTACGCCCTTGCTGTGCACCGGCAAGGCCATCGCCACTGACACTCCGCGCTCGTACTCGTCACGGGCGCTAAGATCCTGAACAACAAGCAGCCAATGGGGTGAAGCTGGTCGGACCTCTGCGCCAACGGCGCGCGAGCCAGCAGCGTTGGTCAGAAGCCATGGATACTTGTGCGCTCTTGAGCCCCAAAGGTCCCCCACTCTGACGACAGATGGTCCCGACGTGGTTCTCGACCGTGTCATAAGCGTGATTGCCGCACCCGTTTTTTTGATGTCAAACACGTTGTCGTCATGGGATCCATCTGGTGCCTGCTCACGGCGCGAGACGTTCCCGTGAAGATCGAGAACCTGTATGTGATTGAAAGAGTGGATCAAGGAATATCGCATCCCCCGGAGAGTCGGGTTGTCTAGGAAGCCATGGCTCGTCACAAGCCCCACGAGCCCGACGCCGGAGCGATCCACGCATGCCTGTGCGAGACGGAAAAATTTGATGTAGTCCTCTTGAATGCTCTTCTCGAGCTGAAGTGCCCCCTTCTCTTGAATCTTCCCACCGGCAACGTAGCGATAGGGCTCAACTAGGCGCCGCAGTTCCGGTGTGAGGTTCCATGAGCGCCCCGAATACGGGGGATTGCCGAGAACGACAGTAAAGCGGACAGAGCGCTTGGCCATGTCCGCAGCTTCTGCTTCGTGCGCAAGCGCCTGCGCGAGGTCAAGTAGCTCGATCTGTTCTCGGTCGTCGCGTGCAGGCTCAAGGGCGTGGGTGAGAAAGACTTTCGTTCTCTCAATGCCGCCGAGTCTGTATCCCGTCTCGTAGAGCTTGAGGCCGACCTTGAGGTGGGCGATCGCGTAGGGCGCCATCTGCAACTCGTAGCCATGCAGGCGCGGCAGCAGGTGCTGCGGAACGTACTCATTCCAGAGCTCCTTGATCTTGGCCTCGCTGTGCTCCTGCGTCTTCCACTTCGCAGCCATCGTGTTGTGGATGAGGTCGATGACCTCGACTAAGAAGGTGCCGGTGCCGGTGGCCGGGTCGAGGATCTGAACGAAGGCCTGGGTAGGCGCGGTGCCTTCCGGGATCTTCAGATCCTCGTGGCGCTTCGCCATCTCGCCCCAGGTGGTGATGTCGGCGAGGCCGTCGGTGAGGCCAAACTCGCTCCGCAAGAGCTCGTCCACCGAGCGCACGATGTAGGAGACCACCGGGCGTGGCGTGTAGAAGACGCCCCGGTTCACCTTCTGCTTTTTGTCGTAGGCGGCGAGGAAGTGCTCGTAGAAGTGAATGACCGGGTCTTCCTGTGGGTTCAGGTCGCCAAAGTCGCTAACGACCGCCTCCATGTTGGCCTGGTCGAGGAGTTCCACGACCTCGGAGACGCCCAGCTCGTCGACGTCGATGCCCGGTCCGCCAGCCTTGCCGCGGCGCCAGCCCGCACGCAGGAAGATCTGCATCATCTCCCGAAGGAACGGGTTCGTCCGCATGTGAGCGACGAAGTCGTCGGCGGTGCGCCGTGCGGGGTTGGTGATGCGGGCCGAGAGCAAACCGTAGGCAATGGTCTGGGCGTACATGTCGGCGAAGCCGGCTTGGTCCAGGTCGTGGACGAGCGCGGTCTGGAACGCGTTCATGAGCTTCGTGAGCAGACCGGTCTCGGTTTCGATGGAGAGCGCCGTCCGGATGCGGTCGCGGATCGCGCGGGCCAGCTCGGCCAGGCTCTCGGAGAGCTCCTTCGAGGTGGTGATGACCTCGCGGTGGCGCAGTGTGAAGGCAGCGCGCCAGCGCGCCCGCCAGGCGTCTGGGTCACCCTCGTCGTCGGGCCAGGTGAGGTGCTCGGTCAGCTCGCTGGCGATCGCGTCGAGGTGGAGCGGCGTGTCGAGGTTGTCCCATCCGAGCACCTTGAGGGTCGGCAAGTCGTGGCCATCGCTTGGTGTCGAGAAGTGGGCGAAGGCGATCCGGCGTTCCTCGCCCTCGCCGTAGTTGGACACGAAGAGCAGGTCGTCGGCGGCCCAGGCTTGGCGCTCGGACCTGTTGGCCGAGGCGCGCTTCTTGAGCGCTACCTGACCGAGGATACGGCGTAGCGCCACCACGGGCAGGCGCTTCGGCTCAACGATGTAACCGCATCGAGCATCTCCGGGGGCACGATGTCGTCGTCCTCCGACTCGTCTCCGTCTTGACCCCAGAACTCGAGTTGCCGACTGCGTGCGTAGCCAAGGATCTCGGCGGTCTCGGACTTCCAGTGCTCAAGCTTCCTCTTCTCCGCCACGGTCTCACTATGAACCTCGAGGAAGGCCAGCAGCTTCCGGAGCAGCCGGTCGCAGGAGAGTTCGAACGCGACAACGGAGCTTTCGAAGCGCTTCAGGAAGTTCGTACGGATCAGGCCAACGACTTGCTTCTGCCGGTTCTGTTCGAATGGATCGATGCGTGTGTCCGGTCCCTTGTACCAGGCGAGGGGGTAATACATGGGGAGCGTGAAGAGCGGGTTCTGCTGCGTGAACGCGTTCTCGAACATGTCGAGCAGCCGCCCGTAGGTCTTGCGAATGGAGTACGCGGCCACCTGCGGCGGCTTGCGCTCGGGGAAGGCGGCCGCGCGCCCCGTCTCGCGGATCTGGCTCTCGCGCGCGTAGGCGCGGCTACGCTGCACGACGAGGTGGCGGAAGATATCGTCAGAGAAGAGGATCTCATGCGTCTCGGTCAACTGTTCGGAGACATCGGTCAGGTCATGCCCGACCCGATTGCGTAGGGCCTTCTCCATCTGGTTGAAGTGCGCGCGCAGGTTGTTGACGCCCAACGTGCACACACGCCGCAAAATCCTCGCGGGGGCCTGGGCGCTCGCCCGCGCCGCCCAGGACACGAAAGCCAATCAGCAGCTCACGGAGGGGCTCGATGAGTTCCTCGAGCGTGACCGGGACCGGGCCTTGTTCAACCTTGGACCCAGGCCCACAGACGCCGGATAAGCCAGCCTGGGGGGTCTGACGCCTCGTCCCGCGTCGGGTCCGGGTCCGCCGCCGCCAGGACGTCCTCAAGGGCATCCGTGTTGTCCTCGTCACAGGGGTGCCAGGACGCCACGTCCGCCGTCGGGGGGGCGATGACCCACACACCGCTCCCGAGCGCGCGGTCGAATTCCTCCTCGATGTCCACGTCGAGCGCGGGTTCGCCATTGAGGACCGTTTCGCGGATCACGGCGATCGCCTTTCTCCGGGGGCCTACTCCTGAGCTGATGGGGGAGATCGCCTCCGCTAGAGCGTCTTGGCGCCAGGGATGAACATTTAATAATAAAACGGCCAGTTGGGATCTGGGTTGACGCGCAGAGGATAAGCCTCTCGATCCCCAGGTCCAAGCTGATTCCTGAACTTCTCTATCGATTTAGGAATAGGAATACCGCTTGGACTTCCGGCCTGTTTGACCTGATCCCTGTATCGACCGGCCTCAAAGTAACGCCTCTGCTCGATGCACATGGCCTCAGCATGATCACCTGTAATCACCCGATCGCATTTTGAGCAACCTATTGCCAGTGTACCAATGCGCCATGTGCCTTCTTCGGTGCCGCACTTGCGACACTTAAACGGTCTTCGAGGCTTGAGCGGTTCGTCTGTTTCCAGACACGTATACATGGGTTTTATTCTCCCATACACGGCTCGGTGATGTTCTCTCAGAGGCGTCAGAAACGGGCCGGAAGGGTACCTTCCGGCCCTAACGGCGAGCTAAGCCGCAGCGGGCCGGGGGTGTCACCAGCAGGGCCGGAGCAAGCGGAGGACGGCGCAGCCGTTGACGCGCCAGGACCGCTACGGCTATCCGGGCAGTTTTTCGGCGGGTGTTGCTGTACTGGTACCACCAGATCGGCTGTTTCCTGAGGAAATCAGGCCGTGTCGCGACTCTTCCCCTTATTGACCCCACCAAACGGCTGGTCGGTCAAGCCCTTTTCAGCCCTTCAAGAACCCGACGATGAACAGGCCAACAGCTTGTACGTACTTGGAGGTACGTACTACTTGATCAGTACTACTTGTACGCTCTTCCCGTTTACCCGATACTTTTAGGGGTGAGCTCTTCCCGTTTACCCGATACTTTTATGGGTGAACTCTTCCTGTTTACCCGTGGAAAAACCTCTCATATCACAGCGTTTTGTGGAAATCACCCACCCGAGGCGCTGAGCGGCCCCCAGGCGCGATTTACCGGCGGCGGATGGTAGGAGGGGGGGTGCCAAGCCCGAGGGTGCGTCCTACGGGCCATTCTCGAGCCCGGAGATAGCCTCCACTCACAGCCCGCGTCAAGCCGCTACGCGGCTCCTACACTGCGCTGCGGCCCTGCGGGTGACAGGGCTTCCCGTTCCAGCTCGGAGGGCCGTTATGGCCGGCCGCTCAGAACGGCCGTGCTATTTGCACGCCGCCTCGTTGACGCGCAAGTACTCCGTAATGAATGCATCGATACTCTCGGACAGTGCTTGCAGGATGTGGCCTCCATCGCCGCTGTGCGTGCCGAGGTTGTGGTGGTTCCAAGTGGTGGCGTAGTAAAAAGCACCGGGTAATTCGATCGGACTTGGTGGCTCGTGGACAAATCGCAGTAAGGCATTGGGCCAGGTGTTCCCAAGGCTGAGGTAGACAGGTTGGATGAGTGACACGTTGCCATAGAAGGCGGGGCCGATGACCCATACGCTCACGTCTAGGGTAACGTCGGAGTGTTCATCCGCGAGCAGCCTTGAGGCTCGCAGTCGGCTTTCCGCCATCCTGCGGATGCGGTCCACGGTCAGATCGGTACTCCGCTTGTCGTCCTCTAATTCGAGGTCGAGGTACACGGGCTGGCAGCCGGTGAGTAAGCGTCGCTCCTCGTGTTCGATGGCCGCGGCGAGGATATCGACGGTTGGCCACTCAGCGGGCTGGTCTTGAGCCGCCACGGGAACAGTCCAAGCGGCGGCGAGTAGCACGAGCCAAATCATCCGTATACGCATGGCGTGAGGCTATTCGACGAGGCGTAGTTGTGACGGCGCGATGCGGGGCGGCGACGGCTCGATGACGAGCGCGCCCTTGACCGGCCGATAGTGCAGGTCCGGCCACGCCAGCTTGATTTTCTTGAACTCGCGGAGACACTTCGTACGGAAGTTACCCACGGTGCGCCAATCGTTCGCCTTGGATGGGTGTCGGCCGAACTGTCGGTACACCTGCCGCCACGAAAGGCGCAGCGGAGCCTTGAGTGTGAACGTCCGGTAGGTAAGCCAGAGATACAAATCAAGACCAAGAGGCGACCGCTTAAGCGCCTTGAGCGTGTGCAGATCGATCGGGATCGGGTGTGTGATGATCTCCTGAAAAAACTTCTCCCCGAGTTCGATCTTGCTGTCCCACAACGAGGGTGCGTCCGGCCGGCGCTCATCCCACCAAAAATCTGTGCGATCGGCGATAGGTGAAATCACGCTCGTTTCCCGTCCCGCGTCCTCATAGACCAACGACACCGTGCAACGAAAGAGCCGCCGCATCTGGTTCCGCAGCCGTGCCCGCTCGCCGTGTCTGCCGCCGCTGTGATCCTCCATCCCGAGCTTCCCCATGAACTCATACAACGACCGGCCGAGGACCAGCTCGCGCTGCTGCGTCCGTACCGCTTCGGTGCAGACCCACGCCAGGAGCAGACGAGGAATGTTGCCGTAGGGTAACTTCACGCCCTCGGTCGAAGCGGTCATGGTGAGTGTGTATGGCCCGTTGCACCGGACATACTGAAGCCGGTCGCCGGGATTGGTGCGTGGCAGACTACACAGCGCGAGCAACCGCGCCATGAAGCCGAGATCGGCGTCGGTCTCGCTCGCGCCGATGAGCTGCGTCACCTGGTCGAGCTGGGTGAAGTGGTGCCGCGCCTGGCCCGCGGCGGCGCGGCGTGTCAGGACGCGCCCGCCGGGCAGTTCGACCGCCCCGGCTACGTCACCGAGGGGAACGAACCCGCTGACGGGTCGAGAAGGGTCGCTCATCGCTCCAGAAGGAGGACCAATGTTCTCAGTGCCACCATGTCAACAAAATCGCTGCATGATACGTGAAACTCTCGGGGATGACGAGCGCCCGCTGGCTGCTATCATTGCGCCATGGAATCCACGCGCCAGGTGACCGCCATTATTGAACGTGAGGGCGACATGTACGTCGCCCTCTGCCCAGAACTCGATATTGCCAGCCAAGGCCAGACGGTCGAGACCGCGAGGACCAGCCTCATCGAGGCGTTAGAACTGTTCTTAGAGTCCGCCGATCCGACCGAGGTTGCCCGACGGTTGCATAGCGAAGTGTTCGTCACGCGCGTCGAGGTCGCGGTTGGGTAAACTGCGCGTCCTCTCTGGCCGCGAGGTGTGCCAGATTCTCGAAGGCCAAGGATTCTCAGTCGTTCGACAGCGGGGCAGTCACATCGTCATGCAGCAGCGATCCGGCAGCACCACGACGACCGTTCCGGTCCCGGACCATGCCGCACTCACGCTTGGCACGCTGTCCAGCATCATTCGCCAGTCCGGCGCGGCCCGGCGGCTCTTCGAGCGCTAGCGTCGCGGGCGCCCGCCCGCCTGTCCTCTTGTGTTCGAGACCACGAGTCAAGTATTCTCATTGCCAATCAGTACGACTAATCCAACTCGTTCGCATCATCGGCATGATTCATATCATATGCCCCACGCCAAAATCATCGCGATTGTGAACCAGAAAGGCGGCCCCGGCAAGAGCACCGTCGCGATGGTGCTGGCCGGCACCCTCGGTCGTCGCGGGTGCAAGGTGCTTGTGGTCGATGCGGACTCCGAACAAGGATCGGCGACCCGTTGGGCGGCCTCGGCACCCGATGACGTCCCCTTTCCGGCGAGCATCGCCGGGCTTGGGAAAACAGATGCCAAGCTGCACCGCGAGGTGCAGAAGTTCGTCGCCGATCACGACTACATCCTCATCGACTGCCCGCCCTCCGCAAACTCGCCAGTGGCGCAGAGCGCGTTACTGATTGCCGACTTGGCCCTTGTGCCAGTCGTCCCCTCGCCACTCGATCTCTGGGCGGGCGTGGCCATCCGCAAGGTCATTGACGCCGCCGAGGCCCTCAATGAGCACCTGACCGCGCGGCTGCTGATCAATAGACACAAGACGAATACAAGGCTGGCCGCTGAGACCCGGAAGATTCTGTCTGCGTTTGCTATTCCGCTCTGCAAGACGCAGCTTGGCGATCGTGAGGTGTACAAACATGCCGCGGCGTACGGCCAGACCGTCCAAGGCTTGGGAACCGGTGCGACGGCCGCGATCACTGAGGTTGAGGCCCTGACAGACGAGCTGTTATCTGTCCTCAAAGGAAATGACCATGGGCAAAGATCCGCTAAGCGGCGCGCTGAGCCGATCGCTGCACGCTGAAGACACCGCTGTAGAGCAGCGCTTTGCCCGCGCCGATTCCATCCTCGGCGGGCAGGGACAACAGCGCGGCGTGCTGTCCGCCACGCCCTCGCAGCCAGCGAAGGAACGGGCGGTTCGCGCGACATTTACCCTCGCCGAAGCGGATAGCGAACTGTTGCCAGCGCTGCAGCAGCGCTGCCTGAAAGGACAGCACAGCGCGGCGAGAAGCGAGATCGTTCGCGCGGGCCTGCGTGCACTTGCTCAGATGCCGGCGAAAGAATTTCTTGCTCTGGTGAAAGGCGTCGAGAAGCTCAAACCCGGCCCGGGCAGGAGGGTGCAGTGATAGTACGTATCATGCATACTATCGGTATTATTCATACGATACGCATGAGTCATACTAACTCAAATTAGGTAAGCCACCGCCTCTGGCGGTGAGACGCGCAGAGGTTCGACAGTGGTAGGGGTCGGGCGAAGAATATGAGACGGTCTCCAAACATGAACTCCCCAGTTCAGAAAGGAGACCGTCATGCGAGAGTGGCAGAGCCAATCCCACGTCCGATGGTATTGCAGATATCACGTGGTGTGGGTGCCGAAGTATCGAAAACGCGCGATCTTCGGCGAGATGCGACATGGGGTTGGGAGAATCGTTCGGGAGTTGTGTCAGCGGCACGGCGTGGAGTTGGTGGAAGGGCACGCGCTGTCGGATCACGTGCATGTCTTGTTGGGTATTCCACCGAAGTTGAGTGTCGCGAACACGGTGGGGTTCTTGAAAGGGAAGTCGGCGATTCGCATTCATCGGGAGTATCTGGGGCGGCAGCGCAACTTCACGGGCTACCACTTTTGGGCGCGCGGGTACTGCGCCAGCACCGTCGGTTTGGCGGAAGAGGTCATCCGCGATTACATCCGGAAGCAGGAAGCGGACGAGAGGAAACAGGAGAAACTGGAACTTGGCTAATCGAAGGCCCCTTCGAGGGGCCTTCCTCATACCGCCCCCTCAGGGGGCGGTAGCTGATTAGGCTGGCAAGCGGCGTCTCGTTCGCGTGACGTTTGCGAGACAGAGAATCCGACACGGGATACGACACACCGCGGGGCTCGTCTGACGGTGCCCTGGCCGGTGTGTCGCAAACGGCCGTTTACGACACATGTTGATCGGCTACGCCCGCGTCTCGAAGGCAGACGGTTCTGGACCTGCAGCGCGACGCGCTGCGGGCCGATGGCGTCGACGCCGGCCACGTCTACCATGACGTCGCGTCCGGTGCAGGCGCTCGCGTAATGACTGACTCCCCGACGCGGGTCGCAGCGCAGCGGTGGCACCACTGGGTTCCCGGCGCGGCCGTGGCGTTGATGGCGGCGGCGGCGACCCTGCTCCCCGGACTGGCCGTCGCGCAAGAGGTCTACCTGCGCGCCGGGCTCGACCTGAGCCGTCCGGCCGACACGCACTTCACCGACGCGGACTGTGCGAGCCTGGTCCCGGCCGCGCTGTATGGCTGCGGCGTGGGCGGTGACGGCGCGCCGCTCCGGTCGGTGGGGGACGTCGGCACGGTCGCAGGCGTTGAGCTTGGGCTCGGGTACGCCGTGACGCCAGCCGTGCGGCTGGAGGCCCTTCTGACTTCCCGGCCGCGATTTACGTTCGATGGTCACGCCAACTTCTTGGCCCCCGACCGTGAGCAATCCGTGTCCGTGGATCTGTCCTCGCTGTCCGGGATCCTGGCCGTGTATGTGGATCTCCACGGCGTGGGGGTGCGCCCGCTCGGCCCGTTGAGCCCCTTCGTCGGCGGTGGCCTCGGAGCGACCCGCGTGGCCAGCGGTGAGACGCGCATGACGTTCCCGAAGACGAGGACCCTCGTGCCTGGCACCCGCCGGACGGCGTTGACCTGGAGGCTGACGGCCGGCTTGGGGATGTCGTGGGGCGAGCGGGCGACGCTCGATCTCGCCTGGCGGTACACGGATGCCGGCGTCATCGAGACCGGCGCCGGGCCGGGCCGGGTCGAATGGCTCGACGGCAGCCGGGACCCTGTGGGGCTCGATCTGGCGCCGACCCAGGCCCCGTTGCGGAGCCACGGGTTGCACCTATCTCTGCGGTATGAGCTCTGATCCCCCACTTGCACGACCGCGACCTGGCGCGGCGAGCCTTTTAGCTTGACCGAGCGCGCGGCGGAGTGGCTGCGCAAGATACGAGCAAGGCGAGAAGGTCCTCGCCCCTTGAATCGGAGCGCGCCGGACCGTGATGCCGCTCGGAAGTGTCGCAAACGAGCGTTTGCGATACAGGGGTCGAGTCAGATAGGGGGGGTAGAGTCGACGACTATCGCGGTAATCGAAAGCTTAGCCCCGTGCCGACGAACACATCGTCGGTCGGTCCCCACAACCCGCGGCCGACGGAGACATCCACCTGAACGATGTCGGTCACCAGCCACGTGAGTCCGCCGTCCACGGACGCGCTGGTCGCGATCGTGCCTGTGGTCTGCCGATCGCCGAAGAGTTCGATGAACGTACTCAGGTGATCCGTCAGTCTGACGCCAAGCACCACCGAGTACACGAGGAACGCGTCACGATTCGGCTGATCGGCGGAGGACTCCCACGCCGCCCCCACGTTGTAGCCGAGCGACAGCCGTGGCAGGAGCTCGTGGGCGAACGCCACAAGGAACGATGGGTCGACACCGTCGCTTGAGAACCCGTGGTCGCCGGTCGGGAGCGACAGTCCGCTCAAGAGGGCTAGCTCGGGCCGCCAGCCATCCGCGCGCGCGATGAGATTGATCTTGGCGCCAAGCTCGCTGTCACCCGCACCGTGACGTCCTGCTCCGCCCACGATGCCAGCATGGCCGATGCGGAGTTCCAGCCGCCCGCCGAGACCGAGCCGGAACAAGGTGCCGGGCACCGCATAGCCGTCTACGTCGCCGTCGCGGGCGAACAGGTATCCCGTCTCCACCTGCAGCAGGCCCCATGGTACAACCGTAGCCGACTCGGTCTGATCCGGACGATCGGTCACCATGTCCGGCGACTGCCCGCGCGCGACGCCGGTCCCCACCGGCGCTATCAGCAAGAGGAGTAAGGCTCTCACGACTCGACCCGCTGCGCGACCTGGCCGGAACATCCGCCAAGCTTACGCCCGCGCGCGGTTCGAGAAGGATGGCGAGGTCGAAACTTTCCACCCAGTTGCGCGAGCAAGGCGAGAAGGTTCTCGCCCGTTGAATCGGAGCGCTCTGGACCGTGATGTCGCTCGAAAGTGTCGCAAACGACCGTTTACGACACCGGCGGATCGGCGACGCCCGCGTCTCGAAGGCGGACGGCTCCCAGTCGCTGGACCTGCAGCGCGTCGCGCTGCAGGCCGCAGGCGTCCGCGCCGACCGCCCGGGGCTCGACAGTTGCGTGCTCGTCGTCTGGAAACTCGACCGCCTCGGCCGCAGCCTCACCCACCTGGTCAACACCGTGCAGGACCTGTCGACCCGCGGCGTGGGCCTACGGGTACTCACCGGACAAGGCGCGCAGATCGACACCACCACCGCTGCCGGCCGCGGCGCTGGCCGAGTTCGAGCGGAGCTGATCCGCGAACGCACCCTGGCCGGACTCACGGCCGCGCGGACGCCACGGCGGCGGGACGTTCGCGTTGTCGAAAACCCAGGTGCGGCTGGCCCAGGTCGCGATGGCGCACCGCGACACTTCCGTGTCCGCGCTCTGCCGTGAACTCGGGATCAATCCCGTGACGCTCTACAGGTACGTCTGGCCGCAGGGCGACCTGGAAGCACGGACCTCCAGCCCGCTACACGTCAGCGTGGGCTGAAGTGATGGCCTTCTGACCTGGACGATGGTGCGACGAACACAATCTCGTGGGCTCGGCGGCTCTCGGGTGTATAAAGGGGTCATCCGGGGCAGGCAAAACGGAAATCTCGGATTTTTCAATTCCGTTTCCTAGGCAAGGAGGGAACCATGGCGCTAGTGGGCAAGTGCGCTTTTGTCGTTGGACTGGTGATCGCTGTGGCCGGAGGCTTAGGCTTTGAACAGGCTTGGTTTGGCTGGGTACTCGCAGTGCTCGGCTTGATCGTCGGATTCTTGAATGTCAACGATAAGGAGAGTCAGACCTTCCTCTTGGCGGCGATAGCGCTGATCGTAGCGGCAAGCGCCGTTGGCGCGATCCCCTACATCGGGGAGGTGGTGACCCGGGTCATCGCGAATCTCGTGCTCTTCCTGGGGGGCGCGGTTTTGGTCGTAGCGGTGAAGAGTCTGTTCGCGGTCGCGAGAGACTGACATCGCTCTGACGCAGGCGTCATCGGGGCCGCCCTCGGGTCGTGCCGGCTTGGCCTCGGGCACCTCGTGGGGAGATCGTGGGCGGCCTCCTGGGGGGATCGGCCGGCCGGCCCGGCTCGGTGAGGTCAATACCCGGCCCGCCCACGATCGGCGCTCAGAGGACGATGATGAAGATCATGGCTCGCAAGCTCGGAGGCGTCTACCTCGTCCAGGTCAGCCGAGACCAGGGCGCGGGAGAACGCCACGCACCTGGACGGAATACGGCCGCGCCCATCGTGAGCGGCTGCTAGTGAGCGCTGGCCGTTGGGCATCGTAAGCGCCGCACCGCGAACTGGAGGCGCTTCGTGGCATTGAAGGGGTGCGTATGCGAGCGCTGTATCTGGCCTAAACTCCCGACCACATGCCCAAGACAGTCTCTGGCATCAACGAAAAGATCCTCGTTTGGGCGCGGCAGCGATCCGGCATGTCGGTTGCGCAAGTCGCCAAAGCCACCGGGCGCGACGTCTCGGTGATCGACACCTGGGAATCCGGCGAGTCCGCGCCAACCTATCCCCAGCTCGAAGAGCTGGCCTATCGCGTTTATAAACGTCCGATCGCGCTGTTTTTTTTCCCGGCCCCCCCCCCAGAGACGGATCCTGAGCACTCGTTCCGGACCCTACCAGATCTTGAAATCAAAGACCTAGCGGCCGACACCCGTTTCAAGATCAGGCACGCGCGCGCAATGCAACTCGCACTCTACGAACTGCACGACGGTGCAAATCCAGCGGACCGGAAGATCTTTCGGGACATTGACGCACATGCTGCGTCGCCCGCCAAGGTCGCCGCCATCGTCCGCGATTATCTCGGCATCGACGCAGATGTCCAGCGTCGCGCGTGGAAGACTCCGGACGACGCGGTGAAGTGGTGGCGGACGGCGATCGAAGACGCTGGCGTCTACGTATTTAAGAACACCTTCCAGCAAGAGAATGTCTCCGGGTTCTGTCTCTACGATGCCGAGTTTCCGCTGATCTACGTCAATAACAGCACGGCAAAAACGCGTCAGAGTTTCACGATTCTCCATGAACTCGGCCATCTGCTGTTCGGAACGGGTGGCGTCACGAAGCGCGATGACCACTACATCGATTCGTTGAAGGGCGAACAGAAGGAGATCGAGGTCTTCTGCAACCGATTCGCGGCTGAGTCGTTGCTGCCGACGCGACTCGTGAAAGCAGAAATGCGGTCAGTCGCTGACGATGACATTTCCAGGCTCGCTGCGACTTACAAGGTTAGCCGTCAGGTGGTGCTGACCCGCCTCGTTGCGCTCGGCGCCATCACGCAGGCGCACTACGAGAAGAAGGTGACGCAGTGGAAGGCGGACTACGAAGCGCAGCAGAGTGGAAAAGGCGGCGGCCAGTATTACGCAACGCAGGGAGCCTATCTCGGTGACAGGTTTCTGCGACTCGCCTTCAGTCGCTACTACGATGGCCGAATCTCGGTCGAACGGCTCGCAGAGGTGCTGAACGCGAACATCGCGAGTCTCCCCGGCCTCGAGCAGGTCGCACTGGCGGCTGGGGGTAACGAGTGACGGCCCCATACGTCTTCGACACGAACAGTATCAGCGTCCTCAAGAACTACTACCCCGATCAGTTTCCGACGTTCTGGAAGCGCTTCCATAATGCGATTGCGGTAGGCGCGGTGGTGTCATGCCGAGAGGTCTTCAACGAGCTGAAAGGACTGCAAAAGGGATGGGTGTTTGATTGGGCGAACGAAAACAAGCCGATGTTCCGCACTCCGACCGACGACGAAACTAACTTCGTGGGAAAGATATTCAGTGTGCCGCACTTTCTCACCCTCGTCGGTGAAGAGCAGCAGTTACGCGGCAAGCCAGTCGCGGATCCGTTCGTCATCGCGG
>CBDHFM010000016.1:0-59765 GCA_965262505.1 Vicinamibacterales bacterium | reverse complement strand
GCCCCTAGCGGCTCGTCATCAAGTACTGCTCCACCTCGTCGAGCGTCAAGGCGTGATCGTCGCGTACGCCCGGCTCACTCACCAGCTGTCGCGTCTTCCAGGTCTTGAGCGCATACAAGCCGTAGGACGACGCCCGCGTGTCGTGCCGGCGCGATCGCTCCAACCGCAAGCCTTGCCGTTCCGCCATCCGCCGGAGTCTGTTCTCGCGCCCCTTCTCGCTCATATGACGCACCTCCTCGTGCTGGGAGTGACACCCGAGAGCATACTTCGATGCGTGCTGTAAGGCGTTTCAAGGTTGATGCAGGGGTCAGTGCCGGGGTCAGTGCTGGTGTGACACGGACAGAGGGGGGGTGTCACAAAAACGAGTGGGGGGGTGTCACAAACCCACTTTTAATTTGTCCCCGTCGTTATTGGTGTTTGTCGTCCTAGACCGGCACGACCGATCCGCGCCAGCGGAACGGGAGATGACGGGAGCGACCCCCCCTTTTTGACCGCTGGCGCGGTCAGTCGTAGTGGGTGGTGTCCCACCGGGTGTCATGCCCGGTGTCACACCCCCTCCGGGGTCGCTCCCGTCAGGATGTATCCCTGCAGGAAGGCTGGCCGACCCGCACGCGGGCCGGACGGACCGCCGCCGCGTGGACGTGACCAAGCGCGTTTCCCGCGGCCGATCCCGTGGCGGTCCTCGTCCGCGTTCACACGTCGTACTTTTACCGCGCCGGCGGCGCGTGGTACGACCTCGCGCCCGGCGTGGCCGGGTTCCTCGCCGGGCAATTGCTCGTCAGTACGTCACGGATTGGGGTCGCCCGGATGGGCGTCAGTCTGGGGCGCCGGTCCAGGCCCCCACGTGGCCACTTTCGCCCACGGCCGACGCGCCGGCCAGCGTGATTGGCGCGCGAGATTCCCCGTGATCCGGACGGCGGACCTCGCCCCTGATCCCGGCGCGGGGCCGCGCGCCATGAAAAGCGCTTTAGCTTAGTGTCAATGGCAACCGAAAACCGCACATTTGTGGCAACCGAAAACTGCACACTCCTGGGGAGGACGTCTCGGGCGGAGCGGACATTCTCCCGGTGATGCCCGCCGCGAAGCTGCGGAGCCGGCGGTCACGTTGCGACTCCCTCACGCTGTTCGTCCGACGCTGTCCTCAGCCAGTGCTGATGCTCCCGCATCCGGTAGCTGTGGCCCCGGATGTTGACGATGTGGCAATGGTGCAGGAGCCGGTCGATGAGCGCCGCCGCCATGATCTCGTCGCCGCCCACTCGTGTTGCCGCACGCCGGTGGCGACGCCAAGTCTGACGCCACGTTCGCGTAACCGATTCACCAGCTCATGCGCATCGAACAGGAACACCCCCGTGATCACCAACGGCCGGGACTTCGTCGGCCACGCCTTCGGCCCGGTCATTACGAGGTAGTAGTCCGGGACGCCGTCTGGATTGATGTCGAGCAGCCCCTCGCACTTGCCGTACCACTTCAATCCCAGCACTGGTTTTTCGCTAAAAGACTGAGTAAACACCGGCGGACTGGGGCCGGTCTCCACATCCATCCCCTCAATTTCAGGTTAGGTCGGGCTGTTTTTCAGTCGGAAGGTAGAAGGAATGCGCAGGCCGTAGGCCTGTACGTACTTGTCTGGTTGTACCTACATGATCAGTACTACATGTATGTGATAACTGTTTCTCCGACAATTTTGGGCCGGAATGATAACTGTTTCTCCGATAGTTTGGCTCGAAAAGTGATAACTGTTTCTCCGATGGAAAACTCTTGAAATCACAGGCTTTTGTGGAAAACCCACAGCCGCGTTGAGCGGCCCCAGGAGCCTAGTCGTTGATGAGCCGGAGCTGTGCGGGCGGGATGCGCGGCGGCGACGGCGAGATCACGAGCCCGCCCGTGACCGTCCCATAGTGCAGGCCCGGCCAGGCGCGGTTGATTTTTTTCAGTTCGCGCAGACAGGCCGCGCGGAACATGCTCACCGAGCCGTGCTTGTCGACTTTGAGCGGGTCCGCGCCGAACTGGCGGAACAGCTGCCGCCACGTCAGCGTGAGCGGCCTTTTGAGCGTGAACGTCCGGTAGTTGAGCCATAGGTATAGGTCGAGGCCGAGCGGCGACCGCTTGAGGCTTTTGAGGGTGCGCAGATCGAGCGGGACCGGGTGCGCGATGATCTCGCTGAAAAATTCTTCCCCGAGCCGGACCGTGCTATCCCACAACACGGGCGTGTCCGACCGCGACACGTCCCACCAATATTCGGCGCGGTCGGCGATGAAAGACTGCGCCTGCACCTTGTGCCCGGCCTCCTCGTAGACGATCGACACGCTGCAACTAAAGAGCCGCATCATCTGATTACGGAGCCGCACCCGATTCCCGCGCTCCCCGCCGCCCTGGTCGTCTAGTCCGAGCTTGTGCATGAATTCATACAGCGACCGCCCGAGGACCAGCTCACGGCGCTGCGTCCGCACCGCCTCGGTGCAGACCCACGCCAGGAGCAGACGCGGCAGCGTGCCGAAGGGCAGCTTGTTTCCGCTACTGGCCGTCATGTAGAGCGCATATGGGCCATTGCGCCGGACGTATTGCAGCCGTTGCTTTGGGTCGGTGCGCGGCAGGTTGCACAGCGCGAGCAGCCGCGCCATGAACCCGAGATCTGGCTCCGCTTCGCTGGCCTCGATGAGCTGATTGACCTGGTGCAGTGTGGTGAAGTGGTGCCGAGCTTGAGGTGTAGCGGCGTGGGGAGTCAGGGCGCGACCACCGGGCAGCGATAGCCCGTCGGCCACGTCGCCGATGGGAACGAACTGACCGTGTTTCTGCGGCCTATGTTTCTTGTTCATCGAGTCCCCGTGCGCCGACTAGACGGAATTCGTACTTGTCCACAAACGCCTTACTTAAGCGCCCTGCCCTGTCTCGGTCGGGGCGATTTCCGGTTTGCCGTATTTGGCAAACAGGTCGTTGAGCGCTTCAGCAAGAAGGCCCTGAACGGTGCTGTCATTCTCGACGGTGAGCAGCTTAAGCTGCTTCTTCACGGCCGGCGGAAAATAGGCCGCTATTTGGCGTTTGCCGGCTCGGCTTAGCGGCGTATAGGCAACCGACCCTACCCCACTGGCCGCTGGCTTAGCTGGCGGCGGCGCGGCAGCGGCCGCCGAGTCGGCTTGTTTACGCATGGCTTGCGCTAAGTCGGCCTTTACCATGGGCACCTCCCTGTTTGGTCGACATGTCGACAAGTTGGCATACTAACAAGTAGACAGATTGTATCTCTGTGGCCGCCTTGCCGTTTGGGTCGTATTCTTGGGCGCTCAAACCGAGCGTCCCGGCATGGTCGAACGCGGCGCGGTTGCCGAAAGCGGTAGGAATAAGCGTCAGTTTGAGATCGCGGAGCACGGTCTCTGCTTGCTCGCGCTTCGTGCCGCGCGGCGGGACACCATTGAGCACGCCAGCAACCGGCTTCGAGCCAGCGGCGCCGAGCAGCTCCAGTGTTGTGCTGATTGTCTCTAAATCGAAAATCGAAGGCCGGCACGGCACCAGGACTAGGTCCGAGGCCTTTGCGGCCTCCATGGCGGCGCGTTCTGCGCGCGGCGGCGTGTCGATAACCACTAGGTCTGCCCCGCCCTCTTCGGCCGCTTTCAGGACGTGCGCCAGGCGCGCCGGCTGTGCAGAGACGACAGCCGGCGAATCAGCCTCACGCCGGTCTCCCCAATTGCTGGCCGTGGCTTGCGGGTCTAAATCTACGATTGCGGCGGTTCGCCCTGCCCTTTGCGCAGCCACAGCGAGCGAGATTGCAAGGGTGGTTTTACCTGTGCCGCCTTTCTGGGCAATGACTGCGATGACTTCCATAGGCCGCCTGATCCAATATATTATAACATGTCGATATGTCGACATGTTGCCACTATGATTTACTGCTGGCTCCGACGAGAAGATACGTCTCGGTGATAACTCCTGACTCACGAGCAAGGGAGAGCCTCTTCAGCGCTCTGGCCCCGCGACCCAGTGAGGCAGCGCAGGGGCGCGCTGAGACTCCCGCCACGGGACACCGATAAGTCATGCGCTTATCCTGGAACGAGATCCGGCCGCGAGCCGCTGCCTTTGCCCGCGAGTGGGCCGACGCCGCGTACGAGAAGGGCGAGACCCAGAGCTTCTACAACGACTTCTTCGAGATCTTCGGCGTCCGGAGGCGCACCGTTGCGCGGTACGAGGAACACGTCCGACGGCTCGACAACACCTCCGGCTTCATCGACCTCTTCTGGCCTGGCGTCCTGTTGGTCGAGCAGAAGAGCGCTGGTCGCGACTTGGCCGTCGCCCGCGACCAGGCCGGCACGTACTTCGATGCGCTCCCCGAGCGGGGCCGCCCTCGGTACCAGCTGCTCTGCGATTTCCAGACGTTCGAGTTGCTCGACCGAGACGAACGCGAGGAAACCCATTTCGCCCTTGCCGACCTGCCACGCCACGTCGAGCAGTTCGGGTTCATCCTCGGTGTGCAACGCCGGACGTTCCGTGACCAGGATCCGGTCAACATCGAGGCGTCTGAACTAATCGCACGCCTGCACGACGCGCTCAAGGCCTCCGGCTACGCCGGCCATGACCTGGAGCTGTTCCTGGTCCGGACCGTGTTCTGTCTCTTTGCCGACGATACCGGGATCTTTGAGCCGCGTGACATCTTCTTGCAGTTCATCGAGGAGCGCACGGCTCCCGATGGTGCGGACCTCGGTCCCTGGATGGCGCGGCTGTTTCAGGTGTTGAACACATCGGCGAAACGTCGTTCGCGGGCGCTCGATGAAGATCTGGCGCGCTTTCCGCACGTGAATGGTGAGCTCTTCGCTGAATCGCTACGCATCCCCGACTTCGATGCCGCGATGCGGGCGGCGCTGCTCGACGCAGGGCAGTTCGACTGGACGGCGATCTCGCCGGCCATCTTCGGGGCGCTGTTCCAGTCGGTCCTGGAGCCGGCCGACCGCCGCGCCCAGGGCGCGCACTACACGACCGAGAAGAACATCCTGAAGGTGATCGAGCCGCTGTTCCTCGACGACCTGCGGGCCGAGTTCCAGCGGTTGCAGGCGCGCCTGGACGGCCACAGCGCCGCCGATCTCCGGAGGTTCCAGGGGAAGCTCGGCGCGCTGCGCTTGTTCGATCCGGCGTGCGGCTGTGGCAACTTCCTCATCATCGCCTACCGCGAGTTGCGCGCGCTGGAAATCGAGGTGCTGCGGGAGCTGGCATCGCGCCATGGCCAGCGGCAGCTCGAGGCGTTCGCGGAAGTGCTCTCGGTGGTCGACGTCGATCAGTTCTACGGCATCGAGATCGGTGAGTTCCCGGCCCGCATCGCCGCGACCGCGCTGTGGATGATGGACCACATCATGAACAACCGGCTGAGTCTGGAGTTTGGCCGGACCTACGCGCGGATCCCGATCGAGAAGTCGCCGCACATCCGCCACGCCGACGCGCTGGAGATCGACTGGGCCGACGTGCTGCCGCCGGATGAGTGTTCGTACGTGTTCGGCAATCCCCCCTTCGTCGGGGCCAAGTACCAGTCGCCAGAGCAGCGGGCGCAGGTGCGCCGTATCGCCGCGCTTGGCGGCAGCGGGGGGACGCTCGACTACGTAGCCGCGTGGTTCATCCACGCCGGTGATTACGCCAAGCGCGCACAGCCAGCGGCCGGCGGTCGATCGCCGCATATCGGCTTCGTCGCGACCAACTCGATCACGCAGGGCGAGCAGGTGGCGCAGCTCTGGCCGCTTCTGTTCGACCGCGGCCGTCTCGAGATCGCCTTCGCCCACCGCACCTTCGCCTGGGGTTCCGACGCGCGCGGCAAGGCGCACGTGCACGTCGTCATCGTCGGGCTGGACACGACCGAGCATGCCTCACCGGAGAAGCGCCTGTTCGCCTACGAGGACCTTAAGGGCGAGCCGCTTGAGAGCCGCCACGCCGTGATCACGCCCTACCTGTTCGACGGCGGCACGCTGGCCGACCCACACCTCGTCGTGCGCAAGGAAAGCCACGCCGTCAACGGCATGCCGCGACTCATTATCGGGTCGAAACCGATCGACGGAGGCCATTACATTCTCGATGCAGCGGAGCGTGCGACCCTGCTTGAGGCGTGCCCAGAGGCCGCGCCCTATGTCCACCCTTATGTTGGCTCCCAGGAGTATCTCAACGGACAGTGGCGCTGGATTCTCTGGCTCGGTGAGGCCGCCCCAGAGGTTCTGCGCCGGACGCCGCTGCTCCGCGAACGCGTGGCCACCGTGCGTGAGTTCCGGCAACGGAGCAAGAGCGCGCCGACGCGCGCCCTGGCAGCGACACCGACCCGGTACCATGTCAACGTGATCCCAACCACGCCGTTTCTGGTTATCCCCAAGGTCAGTTCAGAGCGGCGCGAATATGTGCCCATCGGCTGGCTGGAACCTCCGACAATTCCGAGCGATCTCGTCTTCGTCCTTCAAGGCGCGACAAAGTCAGATTTCGCGCTGCTCACCTCCGCCATGCACATGGCGTGGCTGCGCCACATCGGCGGGCGCCTGGAAAGCCGTTACCGCTATTCCATCGGCCTCGTCTACAACACCTTCCCAACGCCCACAGCGGGCGCGGATATGTCGAAGCTGGAGCCGCTGGCGCAAGCCGTGCTGGATGCTCGCGCCGCCCACCCTGGCGCGACGCTCGCCGACCTCTACGATCCCGATCTGATGCCACCTAATCTCCGCTTGGCGCACCAGACCCTCGACCGTGCCGTGGATCGGCTCTATCGCCCGGCGGCCTTCGCGTCCGAACGCGACCGCGTCGAATATCTGTTCATGCGCTATGAAAAAATGCGCGCGCCGCTTGGAGCTGGGGCTTGGGGAGCAATGGAACCGAAAGTACGGTAGAAGACTCGATCTAGGTCCGCCGGAGTAGCCGCGACACCGTTGCCGGGTGGACGCCGAACAGGCGCGCCGCGTCGGCGGCGGTCTTCTTCCCCTGCTTGACGAGCGTCACAATTTCCTGTTGCTGGTGGGGCTTGAGCTTCGGCGGCCGGCCGCCGATCCGGCCTTCCTTGCGCGCGGCGTCGAGGCCCGCCTTGGTCCGTTCCTTGAGCATCGCGCGCTCGAACTCGGCGAACGCGCCGACCATCTGCATCATCATCCGACCCGCGGGCGTGGTGGTGTCCACCGCTTCCTTGAGGCTGCGAAAGCCTGCGTGGCGCTCCTGCACCCGCTCCATGATGGTTAGTACATCGCGCAGGGAGCGTGACAGGCGATCGAGTGTCCAGACGACCAACACATCGCCTTTCCGGAGCTGACTGAGCAGCTTGTGCAGCTCGGGCCGATCCCAGCGGCCGCCGGAGGCGTTGTCGCGGAAGATGAGCTCACAGCCGGAGGTTTTGAGCGCGGCGACCTGAGGGGCGGTAGTTTGCTCGCCAGTGGAGACGCGCGCGTAGCCGATGAGCATGATTGCGTAAAGGTATTGCATACGTGACTGGTAATGCAATACTGTTTTGCACCCTGTAAACGTGGGGTTTCCTGCCGATCGCCCCTCCGTGCGCAAACCATCGTTTATGCAACTCCGCCACGTCGGGAAGCCGCGATGCCCGTGAGCTTCCTGAGCCCGGCGCAGCGCGACAACTACGGCCAGTACCTGGGCGACCCGTCAACCCAAGAGCTGGCCAGGTACTTCCACCTCGATGACAGCGATCACACGCAGATCGTCGAGAAGCGCGGCGATGCCAACCGTCTCGGATTCGCTCTGCAGCTCACCACGGTGCGCTTCGTGGGGACGTTCCTCGATGATCCGACGGCCGTGCCACCGGCGGTACTCGCCACGATGAGCCGGCAACTTGGCATCGATACGACCACGGACTTGACCGGCTATCGAGACGGCAAGTGGCGCTTCGCTCATGCCGCACACATCCGGACGGAACATGGGTATCGCGACCTCGCGGATCGCGCGGCCGGGTTTGGCCTCACGCGATGGCTCTACGCACAGTGCTGGACGGGCACCGAACGTCCGAGCGCACTGTTCGATCGGGCGACGACCTGGATGCTCGCCCACAAGGTGTTGTTGCCGGGCGCGACGACGCTGGAGCGCTTCGTGGCCAAGCTGCGGCACCGCGTCGACGTGCGCGTGTGGCGCGTGCTGGCGAGCGGCATCAGTCCGCCACAGCAGCGCCGCCTCGAAGATCTGTTGCGCGTGCCAGATGAAGGGCGCAGCTCATCACTCGTGACGCTGCGGACGGGTGCCGCGATGGTGAGTGGCCCGGCGTTGGTGCGTGCGCTCGAGCGGCTGAACGCCGTCCGTAGCCTCAGCATCACCGTGCCAGCGGCCGCCGCGATCGCGCCGACGCGAATGGCAGCCCTGGCGCGCTTTGCGGAGAAAGCCAAAGTCACCGCGGTCGCACGGTTGCCAGCGTTACGCCGAGCCGCCACGTTGGTCGCGTTCGTCCACTCGCTCGAAGCCTCCGCACAGGATAACGCGCTCGAGGTCCTCGACCGACTGTTACGCGACATCTTTGGTGCCGCCGAAAAAGCGGATCGGAAAGCACGGTTGCGCAGCCTTAAGGATCTCGATGCGCTTGCCCTCACGTTGGCGCACGCCTGCGCGGCGCTCCTCGATCCCGCTCTCCCGGACAACGTGCTGCGCGACCACGTGTTCGCGCGTGTCCCCCGCGCCACCCTGGCCGAGGCCCTCGGGACACTGAGCACACTGGTGCGGCCGCCGGATGACGTGTTCTACACCGAGCTGCAGACGAGGTACCGACGCGTGCGGCTGTTCCTGCCAACCCTCTTGCACCAGGTGCACTTTGAGGCCGCTCCGGCCGGCGCGGCTGTCGTCGCAGCGCTCGAGTATCTCAAGCGTCGTGAAGCGCCGGCGCGGGCCCAGGACGTGGCGCCGTCTGCGGTCGTGACGACAGCCTGGCGGCGATACGTGTACGGCGCGAACGACGCGGTCGATCACCGGGCCTACACCTTCTGCGTCCTCGACCAACTGCGCGAGGCGCTGCGCCGGCGGGATGTCTTCGTGACGCCGAGCTGGCGGTATGCCGATCCGCGGCGCAATCTCCTGGCTGGCGCCGAGTGGGAGGCGGCGCGGCCGATCATGTGTCGAACGCTTGGCTACAGTCCTCGCCCAGAACCGATCCTTGCCGCGTTAAGCGACGAGCTGGATCAGACCTACCGCGCGGTGGCCGCGCGCCTCCCCAACAATCCAGCCGTGCGTTTCGAACGCATCGACGGGAAGGACGAGCTGATCGTGAGCCCCCTCGACAAGGTCGAGGAACCCGCGTCGCTGGTGGCGCTACGGACCGCCATCGCGGGACGGTTGCCCCGTGTCGATCTGCCGGAGATCCTGCTCGAGATCGCGGCGCGTACAGATTTCGCCGTCGCGTTTACGCACGTCAGCGAACGCGCGGCGCGGGTCACGGATCTTGGCGTCAGCGTCTGCGCCGTGCTGCTGGCGGAAGCCTGCAACACCGGCCTCGAGCCACTCGTGCGCCACGAGACTCAGAGCTTGCGGCGCGATCGCCTGTCCTGGGTCAGCCAGAATTACCTGCGCGACGAGACCTTGCGCGCGGCGAACGCGCGCCTCGTCGCGGCGCAAACCGGGATCCCCTTGGCGCGCGCCTGGGGCGGTGGTGAGGTGGCCTCCGCCGACGGCCTGCGCTTCGTGGTGCCGGTGCGCACCGTGCACGCGGGGCCCAACCCCAAGTACTTCGGTATCGGCCGGGGCGTCACCTACTACAACCTCGTGTCCGATCAGTTCACCGGCCTGCACGGCATTACGGTCCCGGGGACGTTGCGCGACAGCCTGGTGCTGCTCGCGGTCGCGCTCGAACAGCAGACAGAGTTGCAGCCCACGCAGATCATGACCGACACCGGGGCCTACTCGGATGTGGTGTTCGGTCTCTTCCGCCTGCTCGGCTACCGCTTCAGTCCGCGGCTCGCCGACATCGGTGGTACCCGCTTCTGGCGGATCGATTCCCGGGCCGACTACGGCCCGCTTAACCGCGTGGCACGCCAATCCGTCAACCTCGACCGAATCACCCCACAGTGGGACGATATGTTGCGGACGGTCGGCTCGCTGAAACTCGGGCGCGTGCCGGCCACCGGTATCATGCGCACGCTGCAGGTGGGGGATCGGCCAACGCGCCTGGCGCAGGCGTTCGCGGAGTTCGGACGGATCGACAAGACAATCCACACGTTGACGTACCTCGACGATGAGGCCAAACGTCGCGCCACGCTGATCCAGCTGAACCGGGGAGAAGGTCGCCATGCCTTGGCCCGCGCCGTCTTCCACGGCAAACGTGGCGAACTGCGGCGACGTTACCGTGAAGGCCAGGAAAACCAGCTCGACGCACTCGGCGTCGTCGTCAACATGATTGTGTTGTGGAACACCATCTATATGCAGGCGGCCCTCGACCAGCATCGCGCAGATGGCCACTCGGTGCGTCCAGAAGACGAGGCGAGACTGTCACCGCTCGGCCACGAGCACATCAACCTGCTGGGACGCTACTCGTTCGCCGTACCTGAATCGGTCGCTCGTGGCGAGCTCCGGCCGCTCAGAAACCCCGCTGACGGCGGTCGCTAACCGTACTTTCCGTTCCATTGCTCCCCAAACCCCATCATCGGCGCCAGAAGAACGAACAGACACCCGTGACGCCTTGGAGGGACCATGCTCCTGAGTGCTGTGGTGTTGCTGTGGTTCTACGGTGCGGGACCCGGTCACCCGCCAGCGGGCATTCATCCCGGAGTGAGGCTCGAGTGATGCCGTAGTGCTGTCGTGGCGTCCCCCCGTCCCCGCCTTTACAAATACTTGGCGACGGCCCCGCGTTCGGCGGTCGCGCCGGCCGAGTAGTGCGCGACCATGCGGGCGGTTTTCCAGTTGCCGGCCAGCATGACTTCCGTGGTGGACGCGCCGCGCGGCCGTCAGTTCGGACGCGAGCCCGACCCGGCCACTGTGCGCCGTCACGCGCGCCTCGATGCCGGCGGCGCGGGCGGCGGCGGTGAACCGGCGCTGAATCTGCAACGGGCACAACCCGATCACCCGATCCGTGGGGGCGGCGTCGGGCCGGTCGGCGCGAAGGGTGCGGATCGCCTTCGCGGCGCCGTTCTTCAGATACCGCACGTCGGCGGCGTCCCCCTCTTGATTCGTTTTCGAGGTCCGCACGGTGAGCAGCACGCCGTCGCCGTCGCGGGCGTCCGTCACGTCGGCCCAGCGCACGGCGGCGACTTCCGACCGCCGCAGCCCGCCCATAAACAACAGCGAGGCGATCACGGCGTCGAGTCGGCCCCGGCGGTGCGCCGTGGTGTGGGATTCGACGTCCCGGCCGGCGGTGCGTGGCCGTTCGGCGGTGGCGAGAATCGCGGCGAGCCCGTCCGCGCGCAGCGGGGCGGCCTGGCCCCGGCCCCGGTCGGCGGCCGTGCGACGGTAGCCGCCCAACACGCGGGCGGTCGCTTCCCCGGCGGGGGCCGGCTGGCCGGTGAGCTTGGCCCGAAACCGGACGGCGGCGACGGCCAGGGCGGCGGTGGCGGGCGCGCGGCCCGCCTCGTAGATCGTGCCGAGGTAGACGGCCAGTGAGGCGTCGTCAACCGGGGCGGTCCCCCGCCAGGCGTCCAGGCGCGCCATCGCACCTATTCCGTGGCTACCGACTCGAGATCCACAAGCGGCAGGTCCGCCTCCGCGATCAGGTCGAAGAGCGGCTGCGGGTCCGCGGCCGGGTCTGGATGGATGGTCCCCGGTGAGGCCGCCGGCACACCTTCACCAACGTCGTTTCTGAGAAAGTACGCGTTCGCGCCACGTGGCTCGACCAGGACGAGCCGATATCCCTTCTCTCGGCTGAGCCGTGTCAACGCCGCCAGCGAGGCCCCGTAGAACTGATGGGTCACCGACTTGTACTGCCCGCGGTCGAACGCCGGATCATACCGCACGGTGACCGCGCGCTCCGGCCCGAACGCCGGGTTGAACTCGAGGATGACGACCCGCGGTGAGCAGATGTCGAGCTGCTCCCATACCCAGTAATCGTTCCCGTCGATATCCAGGCTCAGCAGATCGACCTCGCCGGTCAGGCCGCGGTCGGCAATCAGCTGGTTGACGCCCTCGGTCGTGATCCAGGCGGCCTGCGTGTGTACGCCGAATCGCCCAAACCGGGCGGCCAGCTTGGCGGCCCGTGCCGGGCTGCCGTCGACCATCAGACCGGTCCAGCCGCACACCTCGGCGAGGAAGCCGGAGTTCCCTCCGTTCACACCGGCACCCAGCTCGACAAAACGGCGGTTGGTCGTGCCCACGAGCTTGAGCAACGCGAGCGTGATGCCATCCTCCTCGTTTTGCGACCAGAGATGAAACCGTTGCGAGAGCACGTTGTGGGGGAAGGGCAGGCTCGCCTGGTCCACGTAGTCGTGCCGGACCAGCGAGTTGACGTTCCCGATCGACATGACGGAGGGCGCCCTCGATGCCGCGTGTGTGACTGCCGAGCTGCGTCTGCATCTGCTCCAGCTGAGCGGCAACGGCCGACAGCCGGTGATCCAGCCCTTTGCGCGCCTGGCTCGTCTTCTGGATCTCCGCCGTCGCCCGACCCATCTGGCGGACCGACGTCTCCAGCTTCGCCTGTATCGCTGCTACGTCGGCCCGCGACGCGATCCCAAGCAGGCGCCACACAAGATCCTGCCCCCGACGACCCAGCGCGATGAGGGTTCCCAGCAGCGACATCACCCTCGCGCCCCATCCTGACATCTTGATGCCGTCACGTCGTCGCCTTCTCGGGATGGTGTCCCTTGGCCGCGAGCAGCTCCAGATACAGATCCTGCAGGTCGCCGACCAGACGAGACGCCATGAACCGCCGCTCGACATCCGCCCTGGCGGCTGCTCGTATCGCGTGCCCGCGTGTCGGGTCGTCCAGCACTCGATTGATATGGCGCCGGCCAGCGCGGTCGGGTCACCCGACGGTACCAGACGGCCGGTACGGCCGTCGTCGATCTGGCGGTACGTGCACGACACCTTTCGTCGAGAGGTTGTCCCAGCTGAAGACCGGGAAACCGACGGGAAGCCCAAGGTGGCGCGCCGACTTCACCAGGTCGACTTGCCGCGAAGAGAACTCTACAAGGGGGTGTCACGAGCAGTGCATCCGGAGTTTCGGATTGTATGAAACGCTCGCAGATCCGGTAGCTTGTACAAAAGCGCCACAGTGATACAATTGTGCCACTGTGACCGATATAGCTGATGTTCTTTCGTCCGAGCGGGCGTGGGTGACCGGTGGTTAGCCACCGACCCACTCCTTGAGCAGCACGCGGATCGCCTCCGACAATCCCATCCGGTTCTGCGCGGCCTTCACCTTCGCCGCCAGCCAGAGGTCGTCCGGTAGCTTGAGGTTGATCTTCTTGTCCTTGATCTGCTTGTCGGTCATGGTCTGTCTCCTGGCTAGTAGCGAGCTATTGCGAGCAGTTCACGCGCATCGGTAAGTTCGTCTCGGGCTGTTCGTAACGCGTCTACGGCTCTGTCGCGAGCGCTGGCCTTGTGATCAAGTGCTGCGCACTCCATTGATTCCTTGGCTTCCTTCACTTTCTCTCTGGCGACCCGAACCTGATCTTTTGCTAGCTCAAGCTCTTCTATCTGTGTTCTCATCATGTAGAGAGTATATCATAGGTGTAATACATATTGTCAATAGAAAAGATGCATCGGGATGAAACGCCCAGGATGCCCTTTCCCCCGCAACACTTCCACGTCTGGCGGGTTGCAGCGACCGGGACCGCCGCCTTCATGAGCCGGGCCTATCTGAAACGCGCGACCGCCGCTCATGCCGCCGAACGGTGGGGCCTGTCGGCGTTCCGGTTCGTGCAACGGTGCGGCCTGGGCGCGAGCTGCCCCAGAAAACCGCCCGCGAGCCCAGCCTGAGCGCCCGCCAGCGACAGCGCCCCACGCTCGCTCTTGCCTCAGTGTGCGCGCCGCAAGTCCCTTAGGTGTCCAGCGCCGGGAACGAAGGGTAGAGCGCCGGGGGAAATGGGGGGGTTTTGGACTAGAGGGGGGGCTAGCGACAGCGGCCCAGCCCCCCTCTACGTCCCCTATAGGGAGCATAGGGAACATAGGGTTGCCCAAAAAACGCGATAACCTCAATGAAAATGGGGCTACAAAAAATCCTAACTGGACAGCTTCACCCGCCTAACTGGACAGCTTCACCCGCCTAACTGGACAGCTTCACCGGGGTAACTGGACAGCTTCAGGGGGTGAACAGCCGAGCCGCCGGCAGCCTGGTTTTCACCTGGTCCTGATACGCCGCACAGAACCGCGCCGAGGCGCGAATCCACACCCCCGCGACTTGGCCGTGTCCCCGGCCGTCCACCACTCGCACGATCTCCACCGTGTCCCCGGCTGGCGCAACGCCGCCGCGCGCCGGCACGCGGTAGCCGGCCTCGGTCAGTGCTTCAACCCGTCGCCGATAGCGCCGTCCCCATACGGATTGCGGCTCAGCATCGGCCGGCACCGGCTCGCCGGCCAGCGACAGCAACGCGCGCCACGGTATGAAGGTGTCCGGCCCGGCCGCGCCCTTTCGGATTGGGCGCAACAGGTCGGGTATCTTGCCGTGCTTCCCCTTCCCCGCTGACCGGGAATACGCGAGCGCCGATTCCAACCCGGCCAACGTGCGATTCAGCCCGGATTGAAACCCCGCCGCGCCGCCCGATCCCCGGTGGCTATCAAAGCGCGGCCCGAGCAACCGGCCCGTCAAGCTCCATCGGTGGCCCGCGCCCTGACCACGCCCCCAAACCGGAGCGCCCAAGCTCACCACGCGCCCGTCAGCCGGCGCATGGCCCAACGTCACGTACCGCCCCGTTTTCGGGTCTGTGAGTTCCAGATGGTGATAGACACGCGACGCTTCCCAAAACCGTTTTCCGGTTCGCCTCAGTGTTCGCGCCGAACAGCAACGCCCCGGTCGGTTCGTCGAGTAACATCGGTCCGGTCGCCGCGTAGCCGAGCACGGCCAGGCGCAGCGTGTCGCCCCGGATCGGCGAGCGTTCGTCGCCGGTGAGGGGAAACGCCTGTAGCGCGCGTACCACGGGCGAGCCGATCAGGTGTTCGTTCATTCGGCGCGGCCCGGCGAACGGCAGCCCGCGTTGCGCGGCGCGCGGCCGGGCGCGGTAGCTCGATAGCAACCCCGCCTCTGGCCCCTTCGTCACGAACGGCTCGCCGTCCACCGCGACCGCTTCCAGCTCAGAGAGTGTCGCCACGGTTATATACGCCGGTTGCCGTACGAGCGCGATCGATTCAGCGCGATCCGTCACGGCGAGCAAGTGGCGTTCCGGCACCGGCCGCGCCACAGCCCGCCACACCCGCCACACCACCGTCAGCGCCGTCCCCCCGTCGCCCGCTGGCGTCGTTTGTAGCATCTCGACCCCCGCCGGGGAAGCGACCGCCCGCGTGTTGGGCGGCTACCGTCGCACGGCCGCCGACCGGGGCCGGGGCCAGGCCGCCCCGCTGCGCGCGGACGGGCTCGCCGCGATTCTCGCCACCGCCGAACGGCCCCGCACCGACGGCCGGGGCGGCGGGCAAATCGGAAATCCCAGATAGAGTAGAGATGGTTATTGAGGGCGCTGCGCGCGCCGTGAACTTGGCTGAAGGAGGCAATCGAATGGGTTTGACCGTTTCCGTGCCGACGATCCGCCGTTGGCAGATCGTCATCGTGATGTTGGCCGTAACGCTGCTCGGCTGGGTACCCACTGCTCAGGCACAGCGCTCGTTCACGGCGGACGCGGGGCTCATCTTCAACACGATTAAGCCCGACAAGACTGCCGATTTCGAGATGGTCATGGGCAAGCTGAAGGAAGCGCTCCAGATGAGCGAGGACCCGGCGCGTCAGGAAATGGCCGACGGGTGGAAGGTCTACAAGTCGGTGGAGCCTGGCCCGAGCGGCAACGTGCTCTACATCTGGATCATGGATCCGGCCGTGCCGACAGGTGACTACACGGTGTCGAAGATCCTGGCCGACGCGTTCCCCGTTGAGGTACAGGATCTGTACCAGAAGTTCAGCGACGCATACGCGAGTGGGCAGAACCTGGTCAACTTGCAACTGGTCCAGAGCTTCGGGATTAGCACTATCAGTTACTGGCCTCCATCCGCTCGACCCGCGCCAAGTAACCCACCCTCAGAGGCGCTGGAACCGTCAGGCTCCCCCGCGTCTGGCAACCTAACTGCGGCTCAGCGGAACGCCGTTCGTTCAGCGAACTCGTACTTGCAGCTGTCAGGGTTCTCACGTCAGGGCTTGATCGATCGACCAGCTGTCCTCCGAGTTCGGTGACAAGTACACGGTGGAGCAGGCTACTTATGGGGCAACTCAGGCCGGCATCTGCTGACGCCGGCGACGCCGAGCTACGCCGTCGAGTCGGGCCGGCGGCCCGCGCGTGACGTCGACCGGGACTTCGGCCCCAGCCGCTAGGGCGCATCATCGGCCCTTGCCCGGCGAGGTGGGACAACCGCCGCAAGGCGGCCATCAACTGCGGCGGCGGGTCTGAGTCTCTTTCTGGTCATCTGCGCTTGGTGAAGTGAACGAGGGCAAGTTCGCGCGTGGGCGAACTCGCGGTGCGGGCGCGCCGCACCGTTAGCAACCCCAATCAGACTAAGGGGATCGCCGGCAGACCCGGCGGTGAGTGCGACAACCGGTGAACTTCTCTGCGTCAACCGGTGAACTCCCCCCCTAGCCCGGATTATTCAGGAAGGGTCCGATATCGGTAGAAAAACAAAGATCTCCGCGTGGTATAAATGCTGTTGACACAACCATTTACCCACCACGGAGGCCCCTGCGTGACACCTCAGAAGATACCACAGACTGTCCTCTTTCCGGATCTCTTCGACAAGCCCCTCGTCGCGACGTTCGCACGCCTGGCGGTACATCGCCCTGGCACTCGGCGCCCGCGCCGGATAGGCCCCCGCCAGCGCCCGTCAGCCGCGCATACACGCATCCCAACGGCGCACCGAGCCCGCCCGTGGCGAAGCCGTCCCTCCACGGCCCCATACCCAGGCCTTCCGCACCGACAATCAGTTGCTATTCCGCCGGCGCCCGACGAAAGCGACGCCCGGCGGGCCGTGTGCGCGACGATCACACCGTCCGTGGGGGCGACTCTGGGCCTTCATGAATAATGCGGGTTAGCTCCCAATGCTCCTACCCTCGGACCATTGTATGCGCGGGCGCTGAGCGGCCCCAGGAGTCGCGAACCTGCGGCCCGACGTACCGGTAGAGCGTCACGGGGGTGATCCCGAGTTCGCGGCAGAGTGCGGACACCGAGGTGTCGCGGTGCGCCATCGCGGCCTGGGCCAACCGCACCTGCGGTCGCCCGGGGCCAGCGCGCGAAGGGGCCGCGCGTGCCGCGGCGGCTGGGCGTCGACGAAAAGGCGGCGGCCAAGGGACACCGGTATCTGACCCTCGTCTGCGACCTGGCCCACGCGACCGTGGAGTACAATACCGACATGGGACCTATACCATCCGAAGGGGGGGCGCGGTCGGCGTGGCGCGCGCGCCTCTCCGTGGCGCTATGCCTCTCAATCCTGGGGATGGCGGACGCCGCCAGCGGCCAGTCCCTCCGGAACGGCCTCTATACTGGCCTCGAGATGGGGAGGGCGAACGCGTCCCCCCTCACCTCGAGCGTCACCGGGGTCAACCACCCGACGCGGTGCGACCGGCTCCTCTATCCGGCATCGACCAGCCCGCCGGCCAGCGACGAGGCGTGCCGCGCCAGCACGCCGACGGTCATCCTGCGCAACGCGTTCGACCTGGGGGGTGGGGCCGTGAGCGGCCTCCTGGCCGGCTACCGGGCCGACCGGGTGCGCGTCGAGGTGGAGTACCTCACCAGGTCCCAGGGGCCCGCCACCGCGGCGGTCGGGGCCACCACGAACGTGGTACTCCAGGGCAAGGACACCGAGTGGAGCGACGACCAGCCGCCGCGCGAGTGGATCCGGGACTACGCCGCCCACCAGATCTTCGCCAACCTGTACTACGACTTTCCGAACGAGTCGCCCTGGACGCCGTACGTCGGCGGCGGCCTGGGCGTGGCCATCACCACCCTGCACTATGCCAACCAGTTCATCCGGAAGCCGGACGCCGAATACCTGCGCATCGACTTCGAGCCGGACTGGCCAGCCGCCGCCAAGCGCGTCGCAGCGGGTACCCTCAGCTCCCTCGATACGACGGTGCGTCAAGAAGCGTTTGGGTTCCAGGTGCTCGCCGGCGCCGACTACGCGCTGACCGAGCACACCTCGGTCGGCGTGACGGGGCGCTGGGCCCAATTTGGCCATATCACCGACGAGGCGACCTGGGATCTTATCCGCAGCCATGCGCCCGTGCAGGCGGACGGCGTCACCCCATTCGACACCACGCAGCGATTCGAGGGCATCAGCTACCTGGCGGTAACGGTCGGCCTGAAGTACTACTTCTGACGGATCGACGTCGACACCGGCGCATCGATCAGCCGGTCCTCGTTGCGCGAGGCGGTCACGACCACCGTGTCGCCGAAGCTCGCGAGCTGCAGCACCACTGGCGGCAGCGCGAGCGGCGCGCCGGAGACCGTCACGTTCTCGACCGTCGCGTCGGAGAACCCGGCGAGCGACACGTGCAGCGTATAGGTGCCGGGGGCGACCCCGGCCAGCTCGAAGGTGCCCTGCTCGTCCGAGGAGGCGGTGCGCGGGACCCCGTTGCCACGCACTGTCACGGTGGCGCCAGGCAGCACCAAGGCGGTCTGGTCGACAACGCTGCCGTGGATGCTTCCTGTCTGCGCCGATCTGTCGCCCCCCGTGCGGGGGCGCGGATTGAAACGGATTGTGGGAGATGTCAGCCGAAAAACGGTCCGGAGTAGCCTCAGCCCGTCAGGCGCGGCCACGGCACCGCCGGCCGTTGCGCCGCCTGCTACGACTCAAAGGCACGTAGAATCGATCCCAAGGGTAGAGTCCGTCACCGCCGATCGCAGACGACTGTCGATCGCCGCGGCCGTGGCCGTTCCTGCTGATCCCTGTGATGCTGTCGTTCCCCTTCGCGCTCCGCGCGATCATCCGGGGCTGGCTTGGCCGTCCGCCTGCCGGGCGGGCGGCGCGCGAGCAATCGGGGCCGCCTCCGCCTCTCTCGGTCGAGGCCTTGGACGCCCTGTCGACCCTGGCCAGCCAACAGGCCGACCAGTCCCGCCAATCTACCGGGGCCGGCGCCCTGCGCCGGGCGAGTCACCCGGAGGCCGGCACCACCGCGGACACATCTGGAGAGTGAAGGCGATCCGGGCCGTTTTTTGGGCCGGCCACTCGGCTCAGAAGCCGGTTGAGTGCATGCAGCGAGCCATCCACAACCACAAGGGTGACGTCTACGAAGCCCTTCCCGCACGCTCGTGGCCGCACTCGGGTAGTCAGTGTCCAAGCGCCGCGCCAGGTCCTGCAGCAGACGCTTGGCCGTCTTGACGTGGCTGTTCGTGTAGGCGCGCGTGAGGACCGCCTTCACCCACGGCCGCTGTGCCTCAGGGAGATGCTCCAAGATGTTCCGGCCCTTATGGACCTGACACCGCTGCACCAGCGCGGCGCGCCCGACTGTCTGGGTCACGGCCGTGTCGAGGGCCTTCGCGCCATCGACGATCACCAGCAGGCTCCGGTCGGTGCGCCGCCCGCGGCTGGCGAGATTGGTCAAGAGCCCCTGACAGACCGTCGCGTTCTCCGTGGCCCCTTCCCACAGGCCGAGCGGGTATTTCGCGCCCATTGTATCGATGCCTAGAGCGCTTTTCAAATAGGCCTTGTACTACCTGGGGCGGGTGTGGTACTTCTGTGCGCACCGATGCAGGAGGACCGATGCGTGCCTATTCGATGGATCTGCGAGAGCGGGTGCTACTCGACAGCGATGCCGGGATGAAGGCGGCCGATGTGGCGGCGAAGTACCGCGTGAGCGGGTCGTGGGTGCGGCTACTGAAACAGCGGCGGCGCGAAACGGGCGAGGTGGCGCCTCGCGTCCAGCGACATGGACGGCGCTGCATGCTCGAGCCGCACCTGCACACCTTGGCCGCGCTGATTGCGGCGCACCCGGATCGTACGCTGGCTGAGCTGAAGGACGCCCTCGCCACGCCCGCGAGTGTGCCGACGGTCTGGCGCGCCGTACGGGCCCTTGGCCTGACCGTTAAAAAAAACGGTCCGCCCGTCCGAACACGATCGGCCTGACGTCGCGGCCGCGCGGGTCGCGTGGCACGCGGCGGCGCCGACCTGGGACGTCGCCCACCTCGTGTTTCTGGACGAAACCGGCATCACTAACAATCTGCTTCGGCGGTACGGCCGGGCACCGCGTGGCGCGCGCGTCCACGACCACGCCCCCGGCGGGCGCTGGCAGACCAGCACGTTTCTCGCCGCGTTGCGGGTCACGGGGCTGACCGCACCGGGGGTCTTCGACGGCGCGATCGATGGCGAGAGCTTCCGCGCCTACATCGAACAGATCCTGGTGCCGACCCTGCAGCCAGGCGACATCGTCATTGCCGACAACCTCGGGGCCCACAAAGTCGCCGGCATCCAGCAGGCCCTCCAGGCCGCCGGGGCCACCCTCTGGTACTTGCCACCCTATAGCCCGGACCTCAATCCCATCGAGCTCTGCTTCGCGAAGCTCAAGGCCCTCGTTCGCACCGCTCGCTGTCGCAGCACAGAGACGCTCTGGCCGTTCCTCGGCGAGTGCTTGGCGCACTTCAGCCCTGACGAATGCCGCAACTATTTTCGGCACTGCGGGTACTCGGCCGCCACACGGTCATGAAAAGCGCTTTAGGGCGACAACGATACAGTGTCCCCCCACGTGCACGCCATCAATCAGCAGCCCCGCCAGGTCCAGCGCGTCGAGCGGCGTCGCCCGCCACGCATCCAGCTGCGCCTGGGTCTGCGCGACAACGCGTCGACTGACCGCACGCTTGCTCGTGCCCCGCGTGGTGATGTCGGCGCCGAGCGGTTCCAGACTCCGCGCATACTGGCGGGTCGCCACACCGATCAGCATCTGGTCGACCACGCGCCGGTTCAGCGGGTCCGCAGTCGCGAATGCCCGGGCCGGTGGCAACGGCACCTCCGTGCCATCGCGCCGGGCGCGCGGTCGACGCATCGCGACCTTCCGCCCGCTCAGGACAACCTGACTCGGCGTATGCCCCGCGCGATAGGCCTGGCGCTCGGATTGATGCGCATACCGTGGCCGAGCACCTTCAGGCCCGACGCCACGACCAGCTCTTGGAGCTCGGCCTGCGTATCAATGAGGATATCGACCAGCGGAAGGTACCGTGGCGTCGGGGATACCGATTGGCGACGGCGAGGGACTGTGCGAGATGGCTGCTTCATGGCTCCTTACTGGGAGGCTTGCACCTCGGTTTCGTCACCGGTCGTATAGCACGACCAGTGAAGAGCCGCCGCTTCAAATTTCAACAGCTACTGGGACATTCTCAGGAATGTTTTACTGGGGTCGGGCGGCTTGTGGGAAACGAAGTTTTCCACAAACGCAACCAGCCTTACTATCGGAATAACTATCGGTAAGATTTGTACTAACGGTTTGTGCGACAAAGTGCCCGTGCCAAAGCGCGACAAAGTGCCCGTGGATAACTTACTGATTTCACAGGGTTTTCCACAAGCGTGGCCTCAGCGGCTGGTTCTGGACCCGCGCTGGCGCGAAGGGCTGTATACCATGGTATTCACTTTACTTGCACGAGACGTCGCGGCACGGGCGGAGGGCTGTTCCAGAGACGCAGCCCCTTGTCGTCCGGGACAAGGCGCGCCTCGTGATAGACGATCTTGACGAACTTCAGGGTGCGCACGAAAACGCGCCGGAAGTCGCGGATGCGCTTATAACCGTGGCCGAACTGCTCGTAGAGCGAGACCCACGGCACAAGCGCGGGCTTGGACGGGCTCACGCGGTGCAGTCGCTGGGCGAGCCAGGTGTAGATGTCGAGCCCCATGGTGCTGTGTGACAGTTTGGCGACGGCATTCTCGTTGAGCGGCACGGCATGGGCGAGCAGGCTCTGGAAGTAACGCTGCGAGAACTGCACGACCGAGGGCCAAAGGACGCGCTGGCGCTCGTCCTTGGAAACCCAGAGGTCGAGCCCCTCGATGACGGTTCCCTTCACCGTCACGGCGTGGTCCTGATACTTCACATAGAACCTGAAATCCGCCGCAGCCAGCCGGTTGAGCTGGTCCTTGACTGAGCGGATGGTCCTGCCGCCGACGTCGAGCTTAAGGGTACGTTTCACGAAAGCCGTCAGACTGTCTTCGAGGGCGACGACGGGCGACTGCGTGCGCATCGCCTCGGCGTTGAGGTGATAGAAGACGAGGCGCGGCTTCGGCCCGAATGGCAGCCCGACATCGACCACCTCGTCAAGGTTGGGGTCGAGGACACGCCCGGCCTGAAGCTCAAGGCGGATATTGCCATTGTGCCTGAGCCAAATCTTTTCTCCGCCGGGATCGCGGTAAGGCATGCAGGTCTGGCACAGGACCGAATGCTGGTAAAGGATTTCGGCGCTGTCGAGAACTGGCTCGATGAGTCGTTCCTCAATGCGCGAAATGGGCCTGTGTTGCGGCCGGACGAGGGACGGCAGGATGTCGCCAATGGGAGTGAAGCCGGAGCCGTCTTTGGGCATCGGTGTCTAGCGTCCGTTCTCTTCTCTTCCCTGCTCCCGTTCGTAGGCCTCGACGGCCCTGTTGAGGAGCTGGATGTTCTTCAGCCGCGCATTAAGCGCGAGCTGCTTGAAGTGCTGCCGGAAGTCGGCGGGCACTTTGAAATTGAGATCGACCAGCGTCTCGGTGACGGTCTGCCCCCGCTGGAGCGCGCCCGTAGAGCGCACGCCTGGCGATTTCTCCTTCGTGGCAAGGACGGTACTGGCGTCGATGGTTGATGGTTTCTTAGACATTGATCACGCTCTTGTCGACATTAGCTAATTCGCGCATATTCGCTAAAGAATCAAGATGTGCCCGCAACAGACTCCAAAGCTGCGTGGTTTCCGCGGCGGCTGGGCCTGTAGGCGCGATTTCAAGGGCGGTGCGGCCGTCCGTCATCGAGGCAGCGTAATCGACCCTGTCGTGGACGACGGCCTCGAATACCTTGCCGTGCCCGGAGAGCGCGGCCATGGTCTGCACGGTGATGCGGGCATTACCCTTGGCCTGCGTGAGCACGAAGATGAAGGGCGTGCCCGATTGCTTGACCAAGTCAAGAGTCGCGCCCAGGGACCAGAGGTCGTTCGGGCTTGGCCTCGCCGGGACAAGGACGATGTCGGCCAATCCCAGGACTTGCCGGTTCTGCTCAGTCAGCGCCGGCGGCGTGTCGATGAAGCACCAGGCGAAGCCCATTTCACGCAATGTGGCCAGCTTCGCTGGCAGTTCCCTTACAGTCACGGGCGCGAGCTTCGGGGCTTCCGCTTCCCTTACCTTCCACCAGGTGGCCAGAGTCTGCTGCGGGTCGGTGTCGATGAGGACGGCGGAGCCGTGTCCAGACTGCTCGGCGGCGACAGCCAGATGCGCTGCGACCGTTGTCTTGCCGCTGCCGCCCTTCTGGGACGCGATCACGACTGTTTTCATGGCCGGCCTTTAAGTTTAGTCTCAAGCGACTGTTCGCTTATTAGCCCTTTCTCTAATAATAGCGAAAAAGCGAAGGTAATGGAAGCGGAAAAATGACGAGTTAGGTTCCCTGCGGCGAGAACTGTGACATCGGCGACGACGGGCACGAGTTCCGCATTCCTGGTGAAGTTGGCGATACACGCCCCTCTTCGCTGACATTCACCAGGTGCAATCATGCGCTCCAGCAGCGCGCCGCCGAGGAGACCCAGACGCTATTTATCTAAATAGCTAAGTAGCTAAATAGCTACCAGGCTAAAAAGCGTGTGACCTAACTGACCGACCCTTGTCAACGTCACGTTACTAGCTACATGTATAGGTGTAGTGCAGCCGCGCTTCGGTGGGCTGCAGCACCGGCGCCTTGCCCGTTCCTGACGACGTGGGAGGATCCGGCACGTCCGACAGATCCTCGATCCGCTGCGTCGCATCCTCGACGCGCTGAACCGGCGGGTGTTGCAGCGTGAAGGCACGCGCCCCACGCAGGAATATCTCGCTGTCGGTTGACGTGAGGAAGTCATGCGCCCGGCTAACCCAACTTGTGCTTTGCGGACCAAGCGAGCCACGTGCTGACCGTCGTATTTTCCTGACCGCAAATTTCCCCAGCTGATAGGGCTTTGATATGGTGTTGACGGGCTGGCCGGCAACTGGAAAACCGCCCGCATGGTCGCTCACTACTCGGCCGGCGCGACCGCTGAACGCGGGGCCGTCCGAAAGTATCTGTAGGCCGGCACCACGCCTGGCGCTGAACGGCCCCAGGAGCCGCCTTTGTCGCCGTCCAGTAGGGAGGGGGATACCAGGCCAACGGTCGCGCCACACGGGGCATCCTCGAGCCTGGACACGAGGAACTGAGAGCCCCCTATGCTGTCACTCAGGAGGAAATTCATGAAGAAGCGGATCGTGTTCGCACTTGTTGCCGTTCTTTTGGTCATCGGCTACCTAGCACAACCGGAATCTGACCCACCAGCAGGCGAGGGAACACCGGCCGCAACGATGGCGGAAGTCTGGGCGAGCACTGCGAATGCGCGCCTGGACATACCGATGGAACAGTTCTTCTCTCAGATCCCGGACGACCTAGCTTCCGCATACGATGACGTGGGCCGATGGCAGCGTTGTCGTCACGCACTGGAAGCCAAGTAGTGTTTCCGGAGGCGGCCTCCTACTGGATTTCATCGATAAGATCCGGCAGACCCTGACACTTCCGGGCCGTCCTGACGCGCCCATCCGATGGACGCGGCCGAGGTTCGGGGCATCCTAACCCGCATTATTCATGAAGGCCCAGAGTCGCCCCCACGGACGGTGTGATCGTCGCGCACACGGCCCGCCGGGCGTCGCTTTCGTCGGGCGCCGGCGGAATAGCAACTGATTGTCGGTGCGGAAGGCCTGGGTATGGGGCCGTGGAGGGACGGCTTCGCCACGGGCGGGCTCGGTGCGCCGTTGGGATGCGTGTATGCGCGGCTGACGGGCGCTGGCGGGGGCCTATCCGGCGCGGGCGCCGAGTGCCAGGGCGATGTACCGCCAGGCGTGGAGGTCCGGCGTGGCGGTCGGCAGGTGCAGGACCACGCGACGGACCGAGCCGACGACGTGCGCCCCCAATTGAGGAGCCGGTCGCGCAGCCACGTCACTTGGGCGCGGGCACAGGCGGTGCGCGCCGCGCGCAGCCGGAGTTCTTGCATCAGCACGTAGGCGGCGGCGGTGAGGAGCACGCGCAGTTGATTGGCCCAGAAGCGACAGCAGCTCGTGCGGTCGATCTGTAGCCCATCGAGCAGTTCCTTGATCCGATTCTCGATGTCGCCGCGGGCGCAGTAGACCTTCTCATAGATGAAGCGTGGCGTCTGCCGCAGATTCGTCACGACGAAGCGCGGGTTGTCGCGCGGCTCGCGGTCGCCGAGCCGGACGACCTCGGCCTTGATCACGACGCGGCGCGCGTGGCCCCACGTACCGGCCTGGTACTGAGTGTCGGTATACACGTGCGCGGTCTGGCCGCTGGCCGCGCGCTGGGCCTGCGCCACGAGCAGGGCGGGCTCGGCGTGGCGCTGCAACACGGCGTTCTTGGCCATCGCCACCACGTAGTCGAGCCGCGGCTCGGCATCCAGGAAGTCGAAGATCTCCGGCGTCGCAAAGCCCCCGTCGAGCCGCACGAGAAACCGCGCCTGGGGAAAGGCCTGCCGCAGCAGGGGCAGCAGCCGACACAACACGCCCACGGTCCCGCGGGTGGCCGGCACATTTCCCGGCCGCAGCACCGCCGCGCACAGATACTGTTCGCGTTCCCGGTCGAAGGTCAGAAACGCCAGCAACGGCAGGTCGCACCAGCTATCGTAGTGCCCGTTGAAAGAAGGTGAGCTGCTGGGCGCCGTGCGTCGCGTCGTCGGTCGGATCCAGGTCGATCGTGATCCGCCGCGCCCGCCCGTCCAGCCGGTGCTGATGCCGCTCGATGACCCGCATCGCCAGCTCGCGCGCCAGCTCGTAGAGAGCGGACCGGCCGACACCGTTCTCGAACCGAGAGATCGTCGGCTGAGCCGATCCGCCAGGGCATCCGCGAACGCTTCGGGGGCATCGGCGAAGGCGTGGCCCGTGGGCTGCGGCTGCGTCACGACCACGGGTCGAACTACTTGGCCGACGATTTTCAACAGGAGGTCGCGTTCTTCGGCATCGAAAGTTCCCCGAGCTTCGTGCGGGAGCCCGAAGGCAACGGCGTCGCGGAGCGCTTCATCCGCACGCTGAAGGAGAATCTGTTGTGGGTGCGGAGCTTCGCGACCATCGAGGAACTCCGCCTGGCCTTGCTTGCGTTCAAGCGGACATACAACGAACAGTGGATGCTGGAGAAATACGACTATCGAAGCCCCGCCCAGGTGCGACGCGACCTCGTCGGGCTGGACGCGGCAGCGTAGAAGCGAATACCGTCAAACCACTGCCCAAGAACCCTGGGGCGCTACAACCCGCATTCGCCAGTACGCCGAGCGCGGAAGCGACAGCAATTATGGAGGAGCAATTAAGGCACAGGTTTGTTGAGTTCCTCCGGATTTACGCTGGCCCGAAGAGCGCCTTCCTCGAACAGGCCGAGGCTGCTGGCGAGTTCTGGGACTATTTGGTCCCTGCACTGGACTCAATCCTCGGCTCATTCACTGAGTATCTTCAGGCAGGACTATTGGCAGGCAAGTCGCCCGAAAGACGGGCCCAATTGGACGTCGTTTCGGATCTACTGGGGCAGGCCAACTCGTTACTCGAAGACAATCGCTATCATCCCGCCGCTGCTGCGATTCTTATCGGGGCATCCCTTGAGGAGTCTCTAAGGACTTGGGTCGAAGCAGAAGCACTGCCCATCGGAAAAGCAAAACCCGGCATTGACGCGTATTGCAAGGTTCTACGCTCAGCCGACCTGATCTCAAAGCAAGACGTAAAAGACATCACCTCATGGGCTGGCGTCAGGAATCATGCAGCGCACGGCAAATGGGATGAAGTCAGCGACCGAAATCGAATACGTATCATGCTTGATGGTGTTAACCTATTTATGCGGCAGGAAGCATGGGGAGTGAGGAACAATACCAAAGCCTTCGGCTGCCCAATAGGTGTTTACAGCCGTCGGCGGCTGATCCGGACTGAGCCAGTTCTCCGCGCTCGTCCAGGACGGACCAGTCTACGTCGCCGTTGTCACCGCCGCAAAGTACAACGACTTTGACACCCACTAGCGAGGATTTCACTTGTACCTGGTACTCGGGCGTGGGTCGATCGCCTGAAGCAGCGGCGGAGCGAGACGGGTCCCCGCAACGCACTCGACTACCTGCCCCGCAAGGCCGATGACGATCGCCGGCAGGAGTTCCGCTGGCTCTACGCCCGCCGCGACCTGAAGGAGGCCCAGCAGGGCCTGCAGGCGTGCAGGCGTGGCTCCAGCTACCACGTCAGCACCACAAGCACCTTGAAGTTAATCAATCTGCTCGAACGGCTCAACGAGGAGATCAAGCGCCGCACCCGAGTGGTTAGCATCTTCCCGAATCCGGCCAGCTGCCTGCAGCTGGTCCGGGCGCTTTGCGCCGAGACCCACGACACGAAGGGTGGCTGGAGGAGTGAGTCGGTCCCCCCAACAGGGCCAAAACAGCTCCGGGCTGTCTTCGCTCGTACGCAGCCCTAATCATTTACGTATGTCATAAAACCTATAATGGTGCCGGGCTATGATCCGCAGCTTCAGGGACCGAAACACCCGGCGGTTCTTCGAAGGGCATCGTGTCCCGGCATTCCAGGGGTTCGCCGATCAGGCCGTGCGTCGGCTCACCTATCTAGACAGCGCGGAAGCCCTCCAGGACCTGGCTGGCTTACCGAGCAACCGCCTGGAGGCCCTGCGGGGCGACCGGGCCGGGCAGTACAGCATCCGGATCAACGCGCAATGGCGGATTTGTTTCCGGTGGGACGATGATGGGCCCGGCGAGGTGGCGATCGTGGACTATCACTAGGAGGTGAAACCGATGACCGTCAACAACGGGATGCGGCCGGTGCATCCAGGAGAGATCTTGCGGGACGAACTCCAGGCGCTCGGGTTGTCGGCCAATGCGTTGTCCAAGGCGCTGGATGTGCCAGTGAACCGGATCACGGCGATCCTGCATGGGCAGCGGGGCGTGACCGCCGACACGGCGCTCCGCCTGGCGCGCTATTTCGGGACGACGCCGCAGGTCTGGCTGAACCTGCAAAAAACCTATGAGCTGCGCCGAGCGGAGATCGCCGTGGGCCACCAAATCGCCGCAGGAGTGAAGCCCCGGCACACGGCGGTGTAGGCCGGTCGTGGCAAGAAGCGGTCAGTCGTGCATCATGTCGGGTTGCCGATCTGGTCGAGCGACAACGGTACGCCCCGATCCGTCAGCGCGACGGACGTTCTAAAGGAGGTCTCGATGACCGCGACGAGGAGAAGGACGTAGAACCGTCGCGCTACTATCACCTCTACGACCTGCTCGACAACGCGAATCGAGCGAAGACCCTCTTCCTGCTCACCGCCACGCCGATCTCGCCGCCTAATGGCCGAGATCGACGAGGTCATTGGGAAGCACGGCGGCTGGCCGGGGGCGTTCCAGACCGGCGAGGCGCCGAACCCGGCGACGATGAGTACGGGGAAGCGTAGCGCGTCTGGCATTATCTGAGGGCTTCAGGTGTACTCCTCAACTCCAGCGCCCTAGAGTTTTCTTGGACACTTGCCTGGCCGCATGTATCGCAAACGGCCGTTTGCGACACCCCGGCAAGGGCGCCCTCAGACGAGCGCCGGGGTGTGTCGTATCCCGTGTCGGATTCTCTGTCTCGCAAACGTCGAGCGCCGGCTTGGCACGGCGGGCGAGGTAGACGCGTGGTAGGAAATATATAGTAATATAGTGCTATAATATAGTGCTATACTACTCGCGCTAATGCAGACGATCACACTCCTCGCCCAGAAAGGCGGGACCGGTAAGACATCCCTCGCCTTGGCTCTTGCCGTCTGTGCGGCCGACGCAGGGCAGATCGCCGTGATCCTGGATGTCGACCCGCAGGCGACCGCGTGTAACTGGCATCACCGCCGTCGTCACGCCGACGCTCCGGTCGTCAGCCACGTGCAACCGACCCGCCTCCGGCACACCTGTGCCACGGCGGCTGCGCAAGGCGTTGACCTCGCCGTGATCGATACACCCGCGCGGACGGAAGCCGCGGCGCTTGAAGCGTCGCGGATTGCCGACTTGGTGATCATCCCTTGTCGCCCGCAGATCTACGATGTCGAGACCATCCCGGCAACTCAGCAGCTTCTCGCCCTCGCCGGGCACCCCTCCGCGGTGGTGATCTTGAATGCGGTACCCTCGCGCGGCCAGCGTCGAGTCGAGCAAGTGCGAACCGCCATTGCGCGCTTCGGCTTACCGGTCTGTCCGTTCACCGTCGGACATCGGGCCGCCGTCGGCGATGCCGCCGCCCTCGGATTAACCGTGACGGAGTTTCAGCCCAGCAGCCCCGCCGCTAATGAAGCCCGCCAGGTCGCCCGGTGGATCGGGCGCGTCCTCGCACAACCCGACATGTTGAAAGGAGCCATACCCCATGCCACGAGTTGACCTTGCCGCTGCCCTTGACGAGGCGGGGCACCAAACCCGGCCGGCCAAGGTGCCAGTGCCGCAGGTGCGCCCCGCGACGACGGCGATCACCGTACATTGTGATCCCGAGGTGCGCGAGCAGCTGAAACGGCTCGCCCTCGACCAACACACGACGATGCGCCGGTTGATCTGTCAGTCGCTCAACGAGCTGTTCGCCTCGCATCAGCTGCCGGAAATTGCGCAATAGCATCAGAAGGCGACGCCAGACTAATCAGGTGAGCAAGAACAAACAGCTAAGGATCAACAATGCCTGAACTAACCGCTGAACCGCGCCATCAATCGGGGGGCTTGGCCGTCGCCCTGGCGAAGCTCAATCTCGACGCCCTAACCGTTGCCGACGCGGTCGCCGATGTTGCCAATACTGCCGGCGAGAATGTCACGACGGCGATCCGCGCAGACCTCAAGGAATTCAAGGCCGAGACCGACACGCGTTTTGCCGAAGTCAACGCCCGCTTTACCGAAGTCCGCGCAGACATTAAGGAATTGGCTGGCTCGATCCAATCGCTCCACCGCGAGGTCGCCACGCTCCGCTGGATGATCGGGATCGGCTTCACCCTGCTGAGTATCTTCCTCGCTCTCTCAACGTTCCTCCGCGCTTAGGCCTGTGCAGCGGAGGGGGAGGGGTTCGATGAGCACAGACGACCAGCAGAAACGCGGCGGGCTCGTGCCAATCGGTAAGGTGGCCGTACGGCTGCCGGGCGTCGAGGGGCGCGGGCGTGCTATGTCCGCACGGGCGCGCCAGCATTTCACGCTGCTGAAACAGGTCAACCAGTTGATCGAGGCAGCGGAGGGGGAGCCGGAAATCGGCTTCATGGCGCGGCTCCTGGCCCTGTGTTCCCTGCCGCGCACGAATCCACGGGATCGGCTTCAGTACGTCCGGCGCAACGGGCCGTACACGCTCGTCACGATCGCCGGGGGGGAGAACAGGCTGCCATTCGGTAATCTCCCGCGTCTACTTCTCGCGTGGGTCTGCTCTGAGGCGGTGCGGACGCAATCGCGCGATCTGGTCTTGGGTAGGTCGTTGTATGGGTTCATGCACAAGCTCGGCATGGAGGATCGCAGCGGCGGACGCCACGGCGAGCGCGCCCGCCTGAAAAATCAGATGGATCGACTCTTTACGTCCTCGGTGCAGCTCGTCTCCGCGGCAGATGATCACAAGGTCGTGGTGAGTTCGTTCGTCGCGGAGCGCGCCGAATTTTGGTGGAACACGAAACGACCGGAGGCGCCCGTGTTGTGGGACAGCACGATCCAGCTTGGCGAGCGATTCTTTCAAGAGATCATCGCGCACCCGATCCCGCTCGACCTGCACACTCTGCGCGCCCTCAAGCGGTCGCCGCTCGGGTTGGATTTGTACTTCTGGCTCACGTATCGGACCTTCACGCTCAAGACTCCGTTGACGCTCTCCTGGCGGCAACTCTACAAACAGTTCGGCGCACACCCGGCGGACGGGCCGGCGCGGATAACCGGATTCCGTTGGCAATGTCTGCGCGAGTTAAAGAAAATCAAACGCGCATGGCCGGATCTCAACTATCACCCGGTCATCGGCGGGCTCGTCATCGAGCCGTCGCCGCCGCGTATCCCGCCGGCACAACTCCGGCTCATCACCGAATAGGCCCTAGCGGGGCGCGAGGGTGGCCCGTGCGAGGGTTTCGGCCGCGTGGTGGCGTCTAGCACCAGGCCGCGCATACGCGGCTCCTGCGGCCGCTCAGCGCCCCGTCCCCGCCGCCCGGGAGTTTTCCACAAAAGGGCTGTTAATCCGTGAGTTTTCCGTCGGGTAAACACGAGTGGTCATCCGGCCCCTACTATCGGGTAAACGCGAGTGGTGGAGCGCAAGAACTATCGGGTAAACACGAGTGCCAGTACAAGTAGTAAAGATCAAGTACTACGTACAACAAGTACGTACAGGCCGGTGGCCTGTGTATTTCTCGGGTTACTGACCGCTCAAAACAGCCGGAGACTGGCTGAGAAATGTGGGTGCGGGATGAAATTGCCAAGGCCGTCAAGGCACTGGCCGACTATGCGCGGGAATACTGGGAGCGAAACCGCCAGGAGAAGCTCGCGCGGGAGCGGGACGACCTCTGGAGGACCCGCTGATGGGGAATGCCTTGGATCGCGCGCGGGCGGTGCAAGCGGAGAACGAGGCTCTGAAGGTGAGCGCCCAGGAGACGACCGCTGCGCTGCAGGAGACGACCGCCGAGCTCAAGGACCTGAAGGGGGAGCTGAAGTGGCTGCAGCTTCACATCAAGCGCGAGCAGGAGCTCGCGCGGGATCCCAAGCGGTTTCGGCGGGAGCTGATCGTGTGTGCGGTCGTGGCTGTCGGCGCGACCCTCCTCACGCTCGTGACCGTGCTCGTCCTGGGCAACATCCTTCGAGAGATTGCCATCGAGACGTTTGACACCCTCCGCGTCTGGTGGGCCAGGTGAGCGCGAGTGACAACGGTACGCCCAGATCCGTCAGCGCGACGGACGTTCTAAGGAGGTTTCGATGACCGCTGACCCGAAAGGCCGAGGCCTCTTCATCGTCGACAACAGCGTCACCGGCTGGACGGGGCTCCGCTATCTCGAAGAGTGGGCCGGCATCACCAAGGCGTTCGATATTGCGACGGGGTACTTCGAGGTCGGTGGCTTGCTCGCCCTCTATGGCCAAACACGACGACGGCCGCATTGGTCGCGTTGTACAGCGCCATCAGCGCCGCACGATCGTTGGGGTCCTCATCCGGGCGCCCGGGCACCGGCGCCAAAACCACACCCGGCCACGCAACAGGCGAGTTGTGCCATCTCGCGCTCCATAACCGACCGTGGAGTTCGAGGAGCATTACTATGCTCAGGCTGCGGTGGCCTGATTCAACGAATTCGGTCTCCGATATTTTCCGGTACGATTCAGAGGAGAGTGTGGGGAGCTTGGTGACAAGGCTGGAGCGTGTCGCTGACTGGTTGAGCGATGTCTTCGGGATCGACACTCGGTCCCTTGCCGTGTTCCGTATCGGGCTGGCCCTGACCATCCTCCTGGACCTCGTGCTCCGCGCGCAGGATCTCGGAGCCCACTACACGGATGCGGGCGTGCTTCCGCGGGCGCTGCTCGCGGCTGAGGTCGGTTCGCGTATACCGTGGGCCCCGGTCCTACTCAACCTGAATCCGCACTTCCTCTTCGGCGGCCTCCTCGGGCAGGCCCTGGTGTTCGTCACGGCCGGGGCGACCGCTGTGCTGTTGCTCGTAGGCTGGCGGACGTGGTGGGTCACCGTCGCCTCGTGGATCTTGCTGGCATCTCTGCACGGTCGGAACCCCGGAGTCCTCAACACCGGCGACGTCGTGCTCCGGATGCTACTTTTCTGGTCGATGTTCCTGCCGCTTGGCGCGCACTGGTCGATGGACGCGGCGCGGCACAGCGGGTGGTCCACGTTCCGTCCTCGTGTCGTGGTCGGCGGTGCTGCCGCAGCGCTTCTGGTGCAGGTTGGGTTCATCTACGCCTTCAATGCGCTGTTCAAAACCGGCACGGCATGGACGACCGACTTCACGGCCCTTGAAATGGCTCTCGGAGGCGAGACGTGGTCTAGCGCGTGGGGCCGGCGGCTTCTCGAGTATCCAGAGCTGCTGAACGTGATGACCCAGTTCGCCATCGGCCTGGAGAGGTACGGCCTCATCCTCGCGTTCCTCCCATTCTTCACCGGCCCCGCGCGCATGCTGGCCGTCGTCCTGTTCGTGGCCTTCCACCTCGGAATCCTGGTCTGGATGCGGACGGGGATCTTCCCCATGGCGTGCATCGTTGCGTGGCTCGTGTTCCTGCCAACGTGGTTATGGGAGAAGCTCGGTGTCGGCGGCGATGTCACGAGCCGTCTCCGGCTCCCGCGGTGGCGTGGTTTGGCGGCGCTCGCCATCCTCGGCTACGTCTTCCTCTGGAACGTCGGCACCGTCTGGGATGGGGTGAGGCCCAGAGGGATGTGGAGCGCCCCCGCGTACTTGCTTCGGGTTGAACAGCGCTGGTCGATGTTTTCGCCACAGCCGCCCTCGCGCACGCGGTACATGGTCGCGCGCGGCGAAACAAACACGGGAGCTGCGATCGACCTCCTGAACGAAGCCGCGCTCGAACAGATCGAGCGGCGGCCGGCGGGGCGCTACGACCGAGTGCGCTGGCGCAACTACTTCGGCTACGTGATCTCGAATGGAACACGCGAGTTCCACGAGCGTCTCGCTGTCTATCTTGGGGACGGCTGGAACTCGTCCCGTGTCGGCCAGGAACAACTGACGAACGTGCATCTGTCCTTCGTCAGCGAGGCACTCTTGGCGGGCGGAACCGATCTGCTTGCGGATCGCGATCGGCGAGTCCTGGCGCTAACCCAGGTACCGGTCCGGGCTGCGCCATGAGGGGGCCAGCTGTGCCACTCTAACGATGGTTCCTGCGGCTCGCGATCGGCACGAGGTGGGCAACGGCGCTACTCGGATCTCGCCATCGAGACCGCCCTGACCCTGCGGCTCCTCTACCATCTCCCGCTACGCCAGGCCGAAGGGTTCCTGCACGCGCTGCTCCTGGGATGGTTATGCATGCTTGATTTGGCCTGTCATACGTGGGTGCGTCCGCTGAGCCGGCTCACGGGCCTAGCCCGCATTATTCATGAAGGCCCAGAGTCGCCCCCACGGACGGTGTGAATCGTCGCGCACACGGCCCGCCGGGCGTCGCTTTCGTCGGGCGCCGGCGGAATAGCAACTGATTGTCGGTGCGGAAGGCCTGGGTATGGGGCCGTGGAGGGACGGCTTCGCCACGGGCGGGCTCGGTGCGCCGTTGGGATGCGTGTATGCGCGGCTGACGGGCGCTGGCGGGGGCCTATCCGGCGCGGGCGCCGAGTGCCAGGGCGATGTGCCGCCAGGCGTGGAGGTCCGGCGTGGCGGTCGGCAGGTGCAGGACCACGCGACGGACCGAGCCGACGACGTGCGCCCCCAATTTGAGGAGCCGGTCGCGCAGCCACGTGCTCTTGCCGGGGCCGCCTTTCTGGTTCACAATCGCGATGATTTTGGCGTGGGGCATATGATATGAATCATGCCGATGATGCGAACGAGTTGGATTAGTCGTACTGATTGGCAATGAGAATACTTGACTCGTGGTCTCGAACACAAGAGGACAGGCGGGCGGGCGCCCGCGACGCTAGCGCTCGAAGAGCCGCCGCCGGACTGGCGAATGATGCTGGACAGCGTGCCAAGCGTGAGTGCGGCATGGTCCGGGACCGGAACGGTCGTCGTGGTGCTGCCGGATCGCTGCTGCATGACGATGTGACTGCCCCGCTGTCGAACGACTGAGAATCCTTGGCCTTCGAGAATCTGGCACACCTCGCGGCCAGAGAGGACGCGCAGTTTACCCAACCGCGACCTCGACGCGCGTGACGAACACTTCGCTATGCAACCGTCGGGCAACCTCGGTCGGATCGGCGGACTCGAAGAACAGTTCTAACGCCTCGATGAGGCTGGTCCTCGCGGTCTCGACCGTCTGGCCTTGGCTTGCGATATCGAGTTCTGGGCAGAGGGCGACGTACATGTCGCCCTCACGTTCAATAATGGCGGTCACCTGGCGCGTGGATTCCATGGCGCAATGATAGCAGCCAGCGGGCGCTCGTCATCCCCGAGAGTTTCACGTATCATGCAGCGATTTTGTTGACATGGTGGCACTGAGAATATTGGTCCTCCTTCTGGAGCGATGAGCGACCCTTCTCGACCCGTCAGCGGGTTCGTTCCCCTCGGTGACGTAGCCGGGGCGGTCGAACTGCCCGGCGGTCGCGTCCTGACACGCCGCGCCGCCGCGGGCCAGGCGCGGCACCACTTCACCCAGCTCGACCAGGTGACGCAGCTCATCGGCGCGAGCGAGACCGACGCCGATCTCGGCTTCATGGCGCGGTTACTCGCGCTGTGTAGTCTGCCACGCACCAATCCCGGCGACCGGCTTCAGTATGTCCGGTGCAACGGGCCGTACACACTCACCATGACCGCTTCGACCGAGGGCGTGAAGTTACCCTACGGCAACATTCCTCGTCTGCTCCTGGCGTGGGTCTGCACCGAAGCGGTACGGACGCAGCAGCGCGAGCTGGTCCTCGGGCGGTCGCTGTATGAGTTCATGGGGAAGCTCGGGATGGAGGATCACAGCGGCGGCAGACACGGCGAGCGGGCACGGCTGCGGAACCAGATGCGGCGGCTCTTTCGTTGCACGGTGTCGTTGGTCTATGAGGACGCGGGACGGGAAACGAGCGTGATTTCACCTATCGCCGATCGCACAGATTTTTGGTGGGATGAGCGCCGGCCGGACGCACCCTCGTTGTGGGACAGCAAGATCGAACTCGGGGAGAAGTTTTTTCAGGAGATCATCACACACCCGATCCCGATCGATCTGCACACGCTCAAGGCGCTTAAGCGGTCGCCTCTTGGTCTTGATTTGTATCTCTGGCTCACCTACCGGACGTTCACACTCAAGGCTCCGCTGCGCCTTTCGTGGCGGCAGGTGTACCGACAGTTCGGCCGACACCCATCCAAGGCGAACGATTGGCGCACCGTGGGTAACTTCCGTACGAAGTGTCTCCGCGAGTTCAAGAAAATCAAGCTGGCGTGGCCGGACCTGCACTATCGGCCGGTCAAGGGCGCGCTCGTCATCGAGCCGTCGCCGCCCCGCATCGCGCCGTCACAACTACGCCTCGTCGAATAGCGCTCACAGGAAGGCCCACCGTGGCAACTCTCGCTACTCTTCTCGTGTTCCTCTCTCTCGGTGTTTTTTTGTGGGCCGTGGCTCGGCAAGCGAGCTCACTACCCATGCCCCGCCGCGTCATGTGCATCGCCGTAACAGTCGCCGCTCTCAGCCTCGCGGTGCTTAGTTCGGCCTGTAGCCAGGAACAGATTAGCGAACAGCTCGCGCTCGTCCGATCTGCTGAGCAGGGTGACGCCGCCGCGCAGACCAGCCTCGGCTTCATGTACCGCAACGGTGAAGGCGTGCCGCAGGACTACGGTGAAGCCCTTCGCTGGTACCGCCTCGCCGCCGACCAGGGCCACGCCAGCGCTCAGGTCAGTCTCGGCTCCATGTACGCCAGCGGTGAAGGCGTGCCGCAGGACGACGGCGAAGCCCTTCACTGGTACCGCCTCGCCGCCGACCAGGGCTACGCCGGAGCGCAGTTCAACATCGGCATCATGTACGCCAACGGTGAAGGCGTGCCGCAGGACTACGGTGAAGGCGTTCGCTGGTATCGCCTCGCCGCCGACCAGGGATTCGCCAGCGCGCAGTACAACCTCAGCGGCATGTACCTCAACGGTCGGGGCGTGCCGCAGGACGACGGTGAAGCCGTTCGCTGGCATCGCCTCGCCGCCGATCAGGGCCACGCCGGAGCGCAGCACAGGCTCAGCCTCTTGTACGGTACTGGCCGTGGCGTGCCACAGGATTACGTCACTGCCCACATGTGGGCGAATCTCGCTGCCGAGCAGGGCAACGAGGACGCGCGCAAGATGCGCGATACTCTCGCGGAAGTGATAAGCGCCGGGCAGATTTCCGGCGCGTCGCAAGCCGAACGCGACCGGCGCCGCGTGCCTCAAGCGGCACCATGCATTCCGACGGAGCTTTCACCAGCGGCCCTTGAGCTCGTACGGCTGTATGAGGAACTTCATACATTCAAAGACGACTCCGAGTTTTTAAGGGTGGGGTTCGTGCGTGGGGGGCCGTAACTCTGCTTGGATGCAAGCAGTCGACAAGCATCAAGACGAGAACCCAGGATTTGAGTTGTCGGATGAGCTGGGGTTCCTGACGAACGAGGTCCTGATGCTTGGCATGAACTACATGAGCGAGGAGTTTTCTGAATCAGAACTCTCGGCGATTGAATATTTTGAAGGGGAAATTCAGACTGGTTTAGCTGCTGCTCGATGCACTGAGTTGGGCTCGGAATTACCGGAAACAATACAGGCCGCTTCCGAGGTTAGACAACGCTATACGGCAGAAGCTGAAGCGCAAATCGCGGCCCGAGAGTCTTTGCTTGGACGACCACTCAACGAAGAAGAATTAATAGATATCGAGTTCGAGAAGTTACGGGGCGTTCTTGAGGCCGGAGAGGAGTATCCGGGCCAGCGCGCAGAGCAAACGGCGCTGGCGAAGTTACGACCACTGTTTGCCAGGGTGCGCGAGATCGGGGAGTCAAGAAAGCGAGAGTATGACGCCGCGCTGGCTCGGTTCGCCGCGGCCGTGGCCGCGGCGGAGCAGGGGCAGGGGACCTACACGGCTTCCCTGGCTGCAGGCGAGGCACTTCTGGCCCTTGCCACTGAAATAGCCGCTGAACTGTCGGCTCTTGCCACGGAGTTGGCAGCCGTTCAGGCGACGGCCCCGCCGACGGTGGTCGCAATTGGTGCGCCGCACCTAACAACCATTACGGAGCCAGTGGGAATTTTCGAGTCTGTCGTTGCTGGACTCCAGGACCAGCTGGTGTTACTGCGAGCGATGACCGCTGAGCTTGCCGAACTTGGGGTTTGGGGAGCAATGGAACGGAAAGTACGGTTAGCGACCGCCGTCAGCGGGGTTTCTGAGCGGCCGGAGCTCGCCACGAGCGACCGATTCAGGTACGGCGAACGAGTAGCGTCCCAGCAGGTTGATGTGCTCGTGGCCGAGCGGTGACAGTCTCGCCTCGTCTTCTGGACGCACCGAGTGGCCATCTGCGCGATGCTGGTCGAGGGCCGCCTGCATATAGATGGTGTTCCACAACACAATCATGTTGACGACGACGCCGAGTGCGTCGAGCTGGTTTTCCTGGCCTTCACGGTAACGTCGCCGCAGTTCGCCACGTTTGCCGTGGAAGACGGCGCGGGCCAAGGCATGGCGACCTTCTCCCCGGTTCAGCTGGATCAGCGTGGCGCGACGTTTGGCCTCATCGTCGAGGTACGTCAACGTGTGGATTGTCTTGTCGATCCGTCCGAACTCCGCGAACGCCTGCGCCAGGCGCGTTGGCCGATCCCCCACCTGCAGCGTGCGCATGATACCGGTGGCCGGCACGCGCCCGAGTTTCAGCGAGCCGACCGTCCGCAACATATCGTCCCACTGTGGGGTGATTCGGTCGAGGTTGACGGATTGGCGTGCCACGCGGTTAAGCGGGCCGTAGTCGGCCCGGGAATCGATCCGCCAGAAGCGGGTACCACCGATGTCGGCGAGCCGCGGACTGAAGCGGTAGCCGAGCAGGCGGAAGAGACCGAACACCACATCCGAGTAGGCCCCGGTGTCGGTCATGATCTGCGTGGGCTGCAACTCTGTCTGCTGTTCGAGCGCGACCGCGAGCAGCACCAGGCTGTCGCGCAACGTCCCCGGGACCGTAATGCCGTGCAGGCCGGTGAACTGATCGGACACGAGGTTGTAGTAGGTGACGCCCCGGCCGATACCGAAGTACTTGGGGTTGGGCCCCGCGTGCACGGTGCGCACCGGCACCACGAAGCGCAGGCCGTCGGCGGAGGCCACCTCACCACCGCCCCAGGCGCGCGCCAAGGGGATCCCGGTTTGCGCCGCGACGAGGCGCGCGTTCGCCGCGCGCAAGGTCTCGTCGCGCAGGTAATTCTGGCTGACCCAGGACAGGCGATCGCGCCGCAAGCTCTGAGTCTCGTGGCGCACGAGTGGCTCGAGGCCGGTGTTGCAGGCTTCCGCCAGCAGCACGGCGCAGACGCTGACGCCAAGATCCGTGACCCGCGCCGCGCGTTCGCTGACGTGCGTAAACGCGACGGCGAAATCTGTACGCGCCGCGATCTCGAGCAGGATCTCCGGCAGATCGACACGGGGCAACCGTCCCGCGATGGCGGTCCGTAGCGCCACCAGCGACGCGGGTTCCTCGACCTTGTCGAGGGGGCTCACGATCAGCTCGTCCTTCCCGTCGATGCGTTCGAAACGCACGGCTGGATTGTTGGGGAGGCGCGCGGCCACCGCGCGGTAGGTCTGATCCAGCTCGTCGCTTAACGCGGCAAGGATCGGTTCTGGGCGAGGACTGTAGCCAAGCGTTCGACACATGATCGGCCGCGCCGCCTCCCACTCGGCGCCAGCCAGGAGATTGCGCCGCGGATCGGCATACCGCCAGCTCGGCGTCACGAAGACATCCCGCCGGCGCAGCGCCTCGCGCAGTTGGTCGAGGACGCAGAAGGTGTAGGCCCGGTGATCGACCGCGTCGTTCGCGCCGTACACGTATCGCCGCCAGGCTGTCGTCACGACCGCAGACGGCGCCACGTCCTGGGCCCGCGCCGGCGCTTCACGACGCTTGAGATACTCGAGCGCTGCGACGACAGCCGCGCCGGCCGGAGCGGCCTCAAAGTGCACCTGGTGCAAGAGGGTTGGCAGGAACAGCCGCACGCGTCGGTACCTCGTCTGCAGCTCGGTGTAGAACACGTCATCCGGCGGCCGCACCAGTGTGCTCAGTGTCCCGAGGGCCTCGGCCAGGGTGGCGCGGGGGACACGCGCGAACACGTGGTCGCGCAGCACGTTGTCCGGGAGAGCGGGATCGAGGAGCGCCGCGCAGGCGTGCGCCAACGTGAGGGCAAGCGCATCGAGATCCTTAAGGCTGCGCAACCGTGCTTTCCGATCCGCTTTTTCGGCGGCACCAAAGATGTCGCGTAACAGTCGGTCGAGGACCTCGAGCGCGTTATCCTGTGCGGAGGCTTCGAGCGAGTGGACGAACGCGACCAACGTGGCGGCTCGGCGTAACGCTGGCAACCGTGCGACCGCGGTGACTTTGGCTTTCTCCGCAAAGCGCGCCAGGGCTGCCATTCGCGTCGGCGCGATCGCGGCGGCCGCTGGCACGGTGATGCTGAGGCTACGGACGGCGTTCAGCCGCTCGAGCGCACGCACCAACGCCGGGCCACTCACCATCGCGGCACCCGTCCGCAGCGTCACGAGTGATGAGCTGCGCCCTTCATCTGGCACGCGCAACAGATCTTCGAGGCGGCGCTGCTGTGGCGGACTGATGCCGCTCGCCAGCACGCGCCACACGCGCACGTCGACGCGGTGCCGCAGCTTGGCCACGAAGCGCTCCAGCGTCGTCGCGCCCGGCAACAACACCTTGTGGGCGAGCATCCAGGTCGTCGCCCGATCGAACAGTGCGCTCGGACGTTCGGTGCCCGTCCAGCACTGTGCGTAGAGCCATCGCGTGAGGCCAAACCCGGCCGCGCGATCCGCGAGGTCGCGATACCCATGTTCCGTCCGGATGTGTGCGGCATGAGCGAAGCGCCACTTGCCGTCTCGATAGCCGGTCAAGTCCGTGGTCGTATCGATGCCAAGTTGCCGGCTCATCGTGGCGAGTACCGCCGGTGGCACGGCCGTCGGATCATCGAGGAACGTCCCCACGAAGCGCACCGTGGTGAGCTGCAGAGCGAATCCGAGACGGTTGGCATCGCCGCGCTTCTCGACGATCTGCGTGTGATCGCTGTCATCGAGGTGGAAGTACCTGGCCAGCTCTTGGGTTGACGGGTCGCCCAGGTACTGGCCGTAGTTGTCGCGCTGCGCCGGGCTCAGGAAGCTCACGGGCATCGCGGCTTCCCGACGTGGCGGAGTTGCATAAACGATGGTTTGCGCACGGAGGGGCGATCGGCAGGAAACCCCACGTTTACAGGGTGCAAAACAGTATTGCATTACCAGTCACGTATGCAATACCTTTACGCAATCATGCTCATCGGCTACGCGCGCGTCTCCACTGGCGAGCAAACTACCGCCCCTCAGGTCGCCGCGCTCAAAACCTCCGGCTGTGAGCTCATCTTCCGCGACAACGCCTCCGGCGGCCGCTGGGATCGGCCCGAGCTGCACAAGCTGCTCAGTCAGCTCCGGAAAGGCGATGTGTTGGTCGTCTGGACACTCGATCGCCTGTCACGCTCCCTGCGCGATGTACTAACCATCATGGAGCGGGTGCAGGAGCGCCACGCAGGCTTTCGCAGCCTCAAGGAAGCGGTGGACACCACCACGCCCGCGGGTCGGATGATGATGCAGATGGTCGGCGCGTTCGCCGAGTTCGAGCGCGCGATGCTCAAGGAACGGACCAAGGCGGGCCTCGACGCCGCGCGCAAGGAAGGCCGGATCGGCGGCCGGCCGCCGAAGCTCAAGCCCCACCAGCAACAGGAAATTGTGACGCTCGTCAAGCAGGGGAAGAAGACCGCCGCCGACGCGGCGCGCCTGTTCGGCGTCCACCCGGCAACGGTGTCGCGGCTACTCCGGCGGACCTAGATCGAGTCTTCTACCGTACTTTCGGTTCCATTGCTCCCCAAGCCCCAGCTCCAAGCGGCGCGCGCATTTTTTCATAGCGCATGAACAGATATTCGACGCGGTCGCGTTCGGACGCGAAGGCCGCCGGGCGATAGAGCCGATCCACGGCACGGTCGAGGGTCTGGTGCGCCAAGCGGAGATTAGGTGGCATCAGATCGGGATCGTAGAGGTCGGCGAGCGTCGCGCCAGGGTGGGCGGCGCGAGCATCCAGCACGGCTTGCGCCAGCGGCTCCAGCTTCGACATATCCGCGCCCGCTGTGGGCGTTGGGAAGGTGTTGTAGACGAGGCCGATGGAATAGCGGTAACGGCTTTCCAGGCGCCCGCCGATGTGGCGCAGCCACGCCATGTGCATGGCGGAGGTGAGCAGCGCGAAATCTGACTTTGTCGCGCCTTGAAGGACGAAGACGAGATCGCTCGGAATTGTCGGAGGTTCCAGCCAGCCGATGGGCACATATTCGCGCCGCTCTGAACTGACCTTGGGGATAACCAGAAACGGCGTGGTTGGGATCACGTTGACATGGTACCGGGTCGGTGTCGCTGCCAGGGCGCGCGTCGGCGCGCTCTTGCTCCGTTGCCGGAACTCACGCACGGTGGCCACGCGTTCGCGGAGCAGCGGCGTCCGGCGCAGAACCTCTGGGGCGGCCTCACCGAGCCAGAGAATCCAGCGCCACTGTCCGTTGAGATACTCCTGGGAGCCAACATAAGGGTGGACATAGGGCGCGGCCTCTGGGCACGCCTCAAGCAGGGTCGCACGCTCCGCTGCATCGAGAATGTAATGGCCTCCGTCGATCGGTTTCGACCCGATAATGAGTCGCGGCATGCCGTTGACGGCGTGGCTTTCCTTGCGCACGACGAGGTGTGGGTCGGCCAGCGTGCCGCCGTCGAACAGGTAGGGCGTGATCACGGCGTGGCGGCTCTCAAGCGGCTCGCCCTTAAGGTCCTCGTAGGCGAACAGGCGCTTCTCCGGTGAGGCATGCTCGGTCGTGTCCAGCCCGACGATGACGACGTGCACGTGCGCCTTGCCGCGCGCGTCGGAACCCCAGGCGAAGGTGCGGTGGGCGAAGGCGATCTCGAGACGGCCGCGGTCGAACAGAAGCGGCCAGAGCTGCGCCACCTGCTCGCCCTGCGTGATCGAGTTGGTCGCGACGAAGCCGATATGCGGCGATCGACCGCCGGCCGCTGGCTGTGCGCGCTTGGCGTAATCACCGGCGTGGATGAACCACGCGGCTACGTAGTCGAGCGTCCCCCCGCTGCCGCCAAGCGCGGCGATACGGCGCACCTGCGCCCGCTGCTCTGGCGACTGGTACTTGGCCCCGACGAAGGGGGGATTGCCGAACACGTACGAACACTCATCCGGCGGCAGCACGTCGGCCCAGTCGATCTCCAGCGCGTCGGCGTGGCGGATGTGCGGCGACTTCTCGATCGGGATCCGCGCGTAGGTCCGGCCAAACTCCAGACTCAGCCGGTTGTTCATGATGTGGTCCATCATCCACAGCGCGGTCGCGGCGATGCGGGCCGGGAACTCACCGATCTCGATGCCGTAGAACTGATCGACGTCGACCACCGAGAGCACTTCCGCGAACGCCTCGAGCTGCCGCTGGCCATGGCGCGATGCCAGCTCCCGCAGCACCTCGATTTCCAGCGCGCGCAACTCGCGGTAGGCGATGATGAGGAAGTTGCCACAGCCGCACGCCGGATCGAACAAGCGCAGCGCGCCGAGCTTCCCCTGGAACCTCCGGAGATCGGCGGCGCTGTGGCCGTCCAGGCGCGCCTGCAACCGCTGGAACTCGGCCCGCAGGTCGTCGAGGAACAGCGGCTCGATCACCTTCAGGATGTTCTTCTCGGTCGTGTAGTGCGCGCCCTGGGCGCGGCGGTCGGCCGGCTCCAGGACCGACTGGAACAGCGCCCCGAAGATGGCCGGCGAGATCGCCGTCCAGTCGAACTGCCCTGCGTCGAGCAGCGCCGCCCGCATCGCGGCATCGAAGTCGGGGATGCGGAGCGGCTCAGCGAAGAGCTCTCCGTTCACGTGCGGAAAGCGCGCCAGATCCTCATCGAGCGCCTGCTGACGCCGGTTCGGCGGCGTGTTGAGAACCTGGAAGAGTCGCATGAGCCAGAGACCGAGATCTGCGCCATCAGCGGCCGGGCGTTCCTCGATGAACTGGAGGAAGATGTCGCGCGGCTCAAAGATCCCGGTGTCGTCGGCGAAGAGGCAGAACACGGTCCGGACCAGGAACAGCTCCAGGTCATGGCCGTCGTAGCCGGAGGCCTTGAGCGCGTCGTGCAGGCGCGCGATTAGCTCCGACGCCTCGATGTTGACCGGATCCTGATCGCGGAACGTCCGGCGCTGCACACCGAGGATGAACCCGAACTGCTCGACGTGGCGTGGCAGGTCGGCAAGGGCGAAATGGGTTTCCTCGCGTTCGTCTCGGTCGAGCAACTCGAACGTCTGGAAATCGCAGAGCAGCTGGTACCGAGGGCGGCCCCGCTCGGGGAGCGCATCGAAGTACGTGCCGGCCTGGTCGCGGGCGACGGCCAAGTCGCGACCAGCGCTCTTCTGCTCGACCAACAGGACGCCAGGCCAGAAGAGGTCGATGAAGCCGGAGGTGTTGTCGAGCCGTCGGACGTGTTCCTCGTACCGCGCAACGGTGCGCCTCCGGACGCCGAAGATCTCGAAGAAGTCGTTGTAGAAGCTCTGGGTCTCGCCCTTCTCGTACGCGGCGTCGGCCCACTCGCGGGCAAAGGCAGCGGCTCGCGGCCGGATCTCGTTCCAGGATAAGCGCATGACTTATCGGTGTCCCGTGGCGGGAGTCTCAGCGCGCCCCTGCGCTGCCTCACTGGGTCGCGGGGCCAGAGCGCTGAAGAGGCTCTCCCTTGCTCGTGAGTCAGGAGTTATCACCGAGACGTATCTTCTCGTCGGAGCCAGCAGTAAATCATAGTGGCAACATGTCGACATATCGACATGTTATAATATATTGGATCAGGCGGCCTATGGAAGTCATCGCAGTCATTGCCCAGAAAGGCGGCACAGGTAAAACCACCCTTGCAATCTCGCTCGCTGTGGCTGCGCAAAGGGCAGGGCGAACCGCCGCAATCGTAGATTTAGACCCGCAAGCCACGGCCAGCAATTGGGGAGACCGGCGTGAGGCTGATTCGCCGGCTGTCGTCTCTGCACAGCCGGCGCGCCTGGCGCACGTCCTGAAAGCGGCCGAAGAGGGCGGGGCAGACCTAGTGGTTATCGACACGCCGCCGCGCGCAGAACGCGCCGCCATGGAGGCCGCAAAGGCCTCGGACCTAGTCCTGGTGCCGTGCCGGCCTTCGATTTTCGATTTAGAGACAATCAGCACAACACTGGAGCTGCTCGGCGCCGCTGGCTCGAAGCCGGTTGCTGGCGTGCTCAATGGTGTCCCGCCGCGCGGCACGAAGCGCGAGCAAGCAGAGACCGTGCTCCGCGATCTCAAACTGACGCTTATTCCTACCGCTTTCGGCAACCGCGCCGCGTTCGACCATGCCGGGACGCTCGGTTTGAGCGCCCAAGAATACGACCCAAACGGCAAGGCGGCCACAGAGATACAATCTGTCTACTTGTTAGTATGCCAACTTGTCGACATGTCGACCAAACAGGGAGGTGCCCATGGTAAAGGCCGACTTAGCGCAAGCCATGCGTAAACAAGCCGACTCGGCGGCCGCTGCCGCGCCGCCGCCAGCTAAGCCAGCGGCCAGTGGGGTAGGGTCGGTTGCCTATACGCCGCTAAGCCGAGCCGGCAAACGCCAAATAGCGGCCTATTTTCCGCCGGCCGTGAAGAAGCAGCTTAAGCTGCTCACCGTCGAGAATGACAGCACCGTTCAGGGCCTTCTTGCTGAAGCGCTCAACGACCTGTTTGCCAAATACGGCAAACCGGAAATCGCCCCGACCGAGACAGGGCAGGGCGCTTAAGTAAGGCGTTTGTGGACAAGTACGAATTCCGTCTAGTCGGCGCACGGGGACTCGATGAACAAGAAACATAGGCCGCAGAAACACGGTCAGTTCGTTCCCATCGGCGACGTGGCCGACGGGCTATCGCTGCCCGGTGGTCGCGCCCTGACTCCCCACGCCGCTACACCTCAAGCTCGGCACCACTTCACCACACTGCACCAGGTCAATCAGCTCATCGAGGCCAGCGAAGCGGAGCCAGATCTCGGGTTCATGGCGCGGCTGCTCGCGCTGTGCAACCTGCCGCGCACCGACCCAAAGCAACGGCTGCAATACGTCCGGCGCAATGGCCCATATGCGCTCTACATGACGGCCAGTAGCGGAAACAAGCTGCCCTTCGGCACGCTGCCGCGTCTGCTCCTGGCGTGGGTCTGCACCGAGGCGGTGCGGACGCAGCGCCGTGAGCTGGTCCTCGGGCGGTCGCTGTATGAATTCATGCACAAGCTCGGACTAGACGACCAGGGCGGCGGGGAGCGCGGGAATCGGGTGCGGCTCCGTAATCAGATGATGCGGCTCTTTAGTTGCAGCGTGTCGATCGTCTACGAGGAGGCCGGGCACAAGGTGCAGGCGCAGTCTTTCATCGCCGACCGCGCCGAATATTGGTGGGACGTGTCGCGGTCGGACACGCCCGTGTTGTGGGATAGCACGGTCCGGCTCGGGGAAGAATTTTTCAGCGAGATCATCGCGCACCCGGTCCCGCTCGATCTGCGCACCCTCAAAAGCCTCAAGCGGTCGCCGCTCGGCCTCGACCTATACCTATGGCTCAACTACCGGACGTTCACGCTCAAAAGGCCGCTCACGCTGACGTGGCGGCAGCTGTTCCGCCAGTTCGGCGCGGACCCGCTCAAAGTCGACAAGCACGGCTCGGTGAGCATGTTCCGCGCGGCCTGTCTGCGCGAACTGAAAAAAATCAACCGCGCCTGGCCGGGCCTGCACTATGGGACGGTCACGGGCGGGCTCGTGATCTCGCCGTCGCCGCCGCGCATCCCGCCCGCACAGCTCCGGCTCATCAACGACTAGGCTCCTGGGGCCGCTCAACGCGGCTGTGGGTTTTCCACAAAAGCCTGTGATTTCAAGAGTTTTCCATCGGAGAAACAGTTATCACTTTTCGAGCCAAACTATCGGAGAAACAGTTATCATTCCGGCCCAAAATTGTCGGAGAAACAGTTATCACATACATGTAGTACTGATCATGTAGGTACAACCAGACAAGTACGTACAGGCCTACGGCCTGCGCATTCCTTCTACCTTCCGACTGAAAAACAGCCCGACCTAACCTGAAATTGAGGGGATGGATGTGGAGACCGGCCCCAGTCCGCCGGTGTTTACTCAGTCTTTTAGCGAAAAACCAGTGCTGGGATAGCAACTCCCATGAGCAATCTGAAGCCATTGGCCTCACTCTTGGCGAGGCGTAACGCCATCGACGAAAAGCATTTTGGCTCTGATCGACCGTCCAGCCATCAGAGGTCATATCGGGGAGTGGATTGCGCAGGAAATCTTTAAGGTGAAGCTGGCAAAATCTGCGAATCGGAAGGGCTTCGACGGCCGGTTTGCAGGCGGTCCGCTGGCTGAAAAGACGGTGAATGTGAAGTGGTACGGCAAGTGCGAGGGGCTGCTCGACATCAATCCAGACGGCGTCCCGGACTACTACCTCGTAATGACCGGGCCGAAGGCGTGGCCGACGAAGTCCCGGCCGTTGGTGATCACGGGGGTGTTCCTGTTCGATGCGCATGAGCTGGTGAATCGGTTACGCGAACGTGGCGTCAGACTTGGCGTCGCCACCGGCGTGCGGCAACACGAGTGGGCGGCGACGAGATCATGGCGGCGGCGCTCATCGACCGGCTCCTGCACCATTGCCACATCGTCAACATCCGGGGCCACAGCTACCGGATGCGGGAGCATCAGCACTGGCTGAGGACAGCGTCGGACGAACAGCGTGAGGGAGTCGCAACGTGACCGCCGGCTCCGCAGCTTCGCGGCGGGCATCACCGGGAGAATGTCCGCTCCGCCCGAGACGTCCTCCCCAGGAGTGTGCAGTTTTCGGTTGCCACAAATGTGCGGTTTTCGGTTGCCATTGACACTAAGCTAAAGCGCTTTTCATGGCGCGCGGCCCCGCGCCGGGATCAGGGGCGAGGTCCGCCGTCCGGATCACGGGGAATCTCGCGCGCCAATCACGCTGGCCGGCGCGTCGGCCGTGGGCGAAAGTGGCCACGTGGGGGCCTGGACCGGCGCCCCAGACTGACGCCCATCCGGGCGACCCCAATCCGTGACGTACTGACGAGCAATTGCCCGGCGAGGAACCCGGCCACGCCGGGCGCGAGGTCGTACCACGCGCCGCCGGCGCGGTAAAAGTACGACGTGTGAACGCGGACGAGGACCGCCACGGGATCGGCCGCGGGAAACGCGCTTGGTCACGTCCACGCGGCGGCGGTCCGTCCGGCCCGCGTGCGGGTCGGCCAGCCTTCCTGCAGGGATACATCCTGACGGGAGCGACCCCGGAGGGGGTGTGACACCGGGCATGACACCCGGTGGGACACCACCCACTACGACTGACCGCGCCAGCGGTCAAAAAGGGGGGGTCGCTCCCGTCATCTCCCGTTCCGCTGGCGCGGATCGGTCGTGCCGGTCTAGGACGACAAACACCAATAACGACGGGGACAAATTAAAAGTGGGTTTGTGACACCCCCCCACTCGTTTTTGTGACACCCCCCCTCTGTCCGTGTCACACCAGCACTGACCCCGGCACTGACCCCTGCATCAACCTTGAAACGCCTTACAGCACGCATCGAAGTATGCTCTCGGGTGTCACTCCCAGCACGAGGAGGTGCGTCATATGAGCGAGAAGGGGCGCGAGAACAGACTCCGGCGGATGGCGGAACGGCAAGGCTTGCGGTTGGAGCGATCGCGCCGGCACGACACGCGGGCGTCGTCCTACGGCTTGTATGCGCTCAAGACCTGGAAGACGCGACAGCTGGTGAGTGAGCCGGGCGTACGCGACGATCACGCCTTGACGCTCGACGAGGTGGAGCAGTACTTGATGACGAGCCGCTAGGGGCGCGGCAGACCGCCGGAGTGGTGATCTGAGGCGCCTGCCCCGCCGCCGCGCCGCGCGGTCGGCGGCCTCTGCGCCCACGCCGACGGCGACGACAGGCACGGCGAAAGTCCGCGCCAGCCGCCCTCACCAGCGCAGCGTGGCCCGCGCGAGCGCGCCGTGATCCGTGCCGCCCTGCAGGGGGCGTTCCCGGCGCTGGGCGTCGACGCCGCGCTCGACCGCCGTGGCCACCCCACGACGGCGCCACGCGCGCCGTCAGGCCCAGCGGCGTCGACGGCGTCGGGTTGTAGCTGAGCGACAGCGCCAGGCCCCGCTCGGAGAACCCGTCGGCCTGGTGCAGCACCAGCGTTCGTACCCGCAGGTCGATGGCCAGCCCGGTCGACGCGTCTGCGACCACGAGGCCCCCGCCGACGTCCAGGCCGGCGCCGGTCTCGGCGTCCCCGCCGTCGTGCCGCAGCCCGACCTCGACGCTTGGCCTGAGCGACAGCCGGCCGGTGAGCGTGTAGGCCCGCGCGCCTTCGAGCCCCGTCCGGAACCGGGTCACGGCCGCCTCGGTCGCCGCCAGGCGCCCCGCCGCGCCGTCCACGCCGTCGATCGACGTGCCGACCCACAGCGCATCGGCCTTGAACGCCAGCGCGAACCCGCTCGCGCCCCCGGCGACCAGCTTGCCCCGCGTCCCGGCTGCCGCCATCGCCATCGACAGCCCGCTCCTGAGAGCCGACCCGCCGTCGGGCGTCAGTGACAGGCCGCCGGCGCCGTAGCCGGCGAGGCCCCAGACCGTGATATTTTAGGATCGCTGGCCGGCTTCGCCATCGTCAGTAGTCACGTGGCCTGGGTCCCACGCGCCCGCGACGCGCTTAGAGACGTTCCCCGATCGCCGCGTAGTCCATGTGGGTGAACAGCAGGCGGTTCAGTTTGTCGACGTTCGCGTTGACCACCGCGACGGCACTGGTCAGACCGCTCGACCGCAGCGTCGGCACGGGACGGCTTGCCAGCGCGACGTGCTGCAGCTTGGCGTGCTCTGGATATGGCGCGCTGTAGCGGACGGTGGTGCGCTGAAACCCACTGGCCACGAGCAAGTACTGCAAGGTGTCGGGATGCAGCGGCTGCGCGTGGGTGATGTCTCGGAGATAGCTGTCGAAAAAGGCGAACCAGCACTGCGGGTTGATCGTTTCTAGGACGATCTTCGATCCAGGCCTGAGCTTCTGGAAGGCCACCGCGAGCAACCGAATGAGGTACTGCGGGTCGAGATGTTCGACCACTTGGGCCGCGAACATGCCGCCGAGCGAGGCATCCGGTAGCCCGCGCAGGTACGCGAGCGCGTCACCCACCTCCGCCTCGAGTCCGTGAGACCGGCACACCTCGACCATCTCGCCGTTCAGGTCGAGCCCCCGAGCGGTGATGCCCCGTTCGCGCAGCACGTCGAGGAACTCCCCCCGTCCGCAGCCGACATCGAGGATGTTGGACGCGCCGTCGAACAGCGGCGCGTAGTCGACCTGCCGACCACGAATCTCCGCTTCCGACCCGCGAAAGCGGTCTTCGAATCCGACGTACGTGTACGCGTCGAGCGCCTCTTCCACCCGGGTGGCACCGGCGGCATCCGGGCGGGCCGGGGCGGCGTCGGGAGACGCCGCCGTCACGTGCCGCAGCTCTCGCTCCAGCGTCAGCACGGCGTGCTGCACCTGCCCCACCGTGGTCCTCAGTTCCTCAAGCGCGTCGAAGCGGACTACGGTCGCCTCCCACCGCCTCCATAGCTCGTCGGACACGCCCTCGATCGAAGTGGAGACACCGTCGATCCTCCCGGCCACCTCGTCGACGCGCGCGCTCAGGCTGTCAATTGCCTGTTGCTGCTCACGTGCAATCTGGGCGTTACGGTTAACAAGGTCCACCAAGGTGGCGTTGAACGCCTCTTGCCGCTGGAAGAGCGGCCCCACAAAGCGCCACACGAAACCGCGCAGACGTTTACGCCAGCCGGTTCCGAGATCGGGGCCCTCCGGCGGCGCGAGCTGCCAGCCGTTGTTGGTCGGCGAGACCTGGTGATCGTCGAATGGCTGGTCTGCCAGGCCGAGCTGGGCCATGGTGTCGACAAGGTTCGGCAGCAGCGCCTCGTCATCATCGCGCACGCCGAGCCCGGCCGCCGCCGCCGCCACGTCGCGCACCAGCCCGGTCGCGGCCCGCCCGTCTGGCGGCGGGGGCTCGATGTACACGGCTGGTCCTGGACGCGGTCCCGCATGGATGGCCCGCTCAAGCACTGCCGTGTAGCCGTCCACCGCCTTCTCAAAGCTGAGCGTGCGTGCCGCCCACACCGCGGCGGCGCGGCCCATCTCCTGCCGCAGGGCAGGGTCGCCAGCCAGGACCTCGAGCACGGCCACCAGCTCGTCCTCCTCGGTGGCGCCGACGCTCACCCGCGCGCAGCAGCCGTCGGGGATCTCGGAGAACCAGCCGCCCTCGTTCACGATCACCGGCGTTCCGAGTCCCAGCAGCCGCACGCACACGCCGGAGGTCTCACCACCGGTCGGGCTGCGCAGGTTGAAGGCGACATCGGTCGTCTCCATCAGCGCCAGCAGGTCAGGCAGCGACAGGTAGCCCGTCACCACGACGCCCTCTCCCAGCTCGCCCTTCAGGAGCTCGCGAATCTCCGGGTAGTACGGCGAAATCTCGCCCGCCAGCACGTAGCGCGCCTCGGGACGCGACTGGCGCAGCCTCCTGAACGCGCGCAGCGCCACATCGATGCGCTTGCTCGGCGTCACGTGGCCGAACGAGACCAGCAGGAGCGCCGCATCCTCGATCCCCAGTCGGGCGTGCAGGGTAAGGCGCGACGCGTCACTCACCGCCGGCATTTCCCCCAGCAGCACCGGGTGCGGCACCACCGTCACCTCGGCGGCCGATCGACTCGCGCACACCCGTGCCCGGGCCACCTCGCCGTGGACGATGAGTCGGTCGGCCGCGTCCACCACGGGCTCGAACAGCGGATAGGACCAGCGCTCGTTCTGCCACTGCCCCGCCACCATCTCGCGCGCGGTCTGCTCGGCCGCCAGACCGTAGCTGTAGCGCATGGCCCAGACGAACTCGTCGGCACCGCCGACATGGCGCACGAGGTGGTGCAGCATGTATTCGTGCAGCACGACGACACCGGGCTGCTCGCGCAGCAACCAGTAGATCTCGCTGTGGTACTCGTGGTTGTTGCCGATCTGGTAGAGGATCGCGGCGTACGGCCGACGGCGATGCTCGGCGAGAAACTGCCCGTAGTCGCGCGCCAGCATGCCACGCAGCGACTCGGGCAGCGAGCCAGGTGCGCCGCAGTAGAGATCGATATCAAAGCGGTGTTGGAGGCCGCCCAGCAACTCGGCGCTGTAGTCGGCGATGCCTGAGGCCTCGGGCGGCAGCGGGCTCAGCCAGGCGACCCGGCTCACGCGCCCTCACCCGGCGCGTGCACGCCGGTCAGCGATCGAATGACGTTCTCCCAGGAGATCGACGCGACGCGACGATTCCCCGCCTCGCCGAGCTGCCGCGCGAGATTCCGGTCCTCGTACAGCCGGTCGAGGTGCGCCGCCATTCGGCGGGGGGCGTCCGGCTCCGACACGTACCCGTTGACGCCGTCCTCCACAAACTCCAGCACCCCGCCGGCGTCGCAGGTGGTCAGTACGGGTTTCCCCGAACGGAAGCCCTCGACGGTGACGTACCCGTAGTCCTCGTCGAACGGCGCGTAATACACGGCCAGGCTGCCGGCATAGAGATCGACCAACTGCTCATCGTCGACCCACCCCAGCAGCTCAACGCGGTCGCCGAGCCCCAGCTCGGCCACGAGCGCCTCCAACGCCGCGCACTCGGGCCCGCGGCCCGCGATCTTCGCGCGCACCGGCGCGCGCGTGTACGCCAGCGCCCACAGCAGCAGGTCGACGCGCTTCATCGCATCGAGCCGGGTGGCCGTAAACACGTAGTCGCCGAACGCGCCCTCGTGGTAGCGGCCCTCGAGCGGTGGGGGCGGATAGAGCGGCCGGGCGGATAGGCCGTTAAAGCGCTGCAGGCGGTGCGCCGTGTTGCCTGCGTTGGTGAACAGCGCGCGGCATTCCGCGAGCGCGCGGGTGTCCATCTCACGTACCATGCGGACAATGTCCTGGTCCGCCGGCGAATCCGTGTAGTCGCTGTAGGGCGTGCCCAGCAGCTCATAGACTTGGCGAAACTGATGAATCAGCCAGAGGATTTTGTTGGGATGGCGGATCAAGTAGGAGGGAAACTTCGTCGCAATCACGAGATCGATGGGGCGGCGTGGTTCCTCCTGCAGCTGCAGCAGGCGCCACGCAAGCGCGCTCTTGAGCACCTGTCCATGAGGCTCCCAGGCAAAGGGCAGCGCCACCACGTCGACCTCACACCCGCGCGCGACGAGTTGCGCACGCAGCGTTTCGACGTGCAGTTCCGCGCCGCCGGACACGAATGGAACCTGACTCGCGCAGATGCAGATACGCACGATCAGCCTTAGTGTCCCGGACCCAACGTCTGGTGACGATCGTCCGGGGCGCGGCGCTCGACTGGTAAAGCGCAACGACCGAGCATCTCGGGACTATGTGAGGGAGGAGCCACGCCAAGCGGGATGCCCCGGACGGCATCTGTCAGCAGACGTTGGGTCCGGGACACGAGCCCGGTCATTTCTGCGCCAGATCCCGCTGCCTTGCCGTGAGTTCGCGCAGCGCCGCGGCCACGGATCGATTGAACGCGTTCTGTTGCTCGATGAGCGGCGCCAGGTACCACCGCATGAAGAAGCGGTACACGAACCGCTTGGCCGCCACGATGGGCCGGCCCAGCCATCTGCGATGCGAGACGGGCGTGGGCGGCACCAGCATCGACGTGGCCACGGCGCCCTCGAGCATGACCCGAAGAGACTGTGCCGTCTCGGTACCGGTCGCCGCCACGGCGTGCCGCTGCCGTACCTCAGCCCGCACCTGCGCCAGCACAGCGGCCACGCGTGCGTCGTCGGGCGCGGCGCCTGGGTGATCCTCGTTTGACATCTGTCCTCGCTCGATGGGTTGGCATCCCCACGCTCCATGGGTATTGAGAACCGAGAGTAGCTTACACAACAGCGCGGAGAGAGCTGCATCGCCCAGCCAGACAAGCACGATTCCGCTCGTGCATGCGGGGTTGGCGCCCCGGGTGACGAGACCCTCTCAGAATCGCATGCGCGCACCGACGCCCACGGTCGGGGTGACGTCGGTGGCCAAGCTGGACCTGCATCACAGTGGCTGCCTAGCGTGGCGGTCCGCGCAACTCGATCACGCTCACACCGACGCCGAGCGTGCGGGTGTCACCCGTCTGCGGAACGTGCGTATCGCTCAGCAGTGTAATCTCCAGTTCGGCCGGCGCGAGCGGGCAGTCTCCGAGATCGAACGTGGCGCTCCAGCGTCCATTAATGGTCTGATCAAAGAGCGTGCAGCCGTCGACGGCGAGGGTGAGTTGCTTCGGCCCGCCGGTCATCACAACGTTGACCTCGAGCAAGGACGGCCGCACCTGTGGGTCGAGCGGCACACGCAGCCGCGCGTCCCCGCGCGTCCAGCGGAACGGTCTGGCATCGGCCCACTCCATGCCGTAGAAGCCGGACGCTTGCACGCCACGCGCCAGTATTTCCTCTTCGCGAACGAGGTTTGGCCAGCGGTCCGCGGCCATGTCGCCGCGGGTCACTGCCAGGGTGATGGCGCCCTCGCCGCTGTCCGCGCGAATCTCGAACACCTCCAGGGTGTTGGGGCCCGGGACGAGCCAGCGCGGATGAACGATGGCCTCCCACGCCGCGCGGCTTCCGTACATCAGAAAGGCGTACGGCCGCGTCACCGCAGCGACGCGGCCGTTGAGCGCGATGGCCAGCGTCGGTGCCGGCGCCCCGGCGCGGAGGCCGGCCACGGCGCCCGTGAGGTGGGCCGGCACAAAGTCAGCTTGCGGGTCCACGTTCCGCAGCAGCGGCAACGTGTCCACGACCACCTCGAATTCCGCGGGCCGCGCCGCCCGCAACGGCGCGGCCGCGCGTCCGATCAAATCGCCGTAGCGGCGGTCGGGAGTCGGGGGCCCCAGCAGGTCGCCTGCCTCGAACCACTCGAACTTGCGGGCGGCATTCTCGATCAGGGCGGCGCGGAGATTGCCCTTCATCTCCATCTGCCTGCTTGCGCCGTTGTAGAACATCACCTTCGACGGTCTCGGCGCATGCGCCGGGTCGAGCACATTCGCGCCGTCTGGCGACCATGGCAATTCAATCCCGAGCTCGGCTGCCAGCGTCGGGATGATGTCTATCACCTCGACGTTCGCATCGACCACGTCGCCCTGGCGCTGCGCTGGCTGCTTGATAAACAGCGGCACCGCGACGATGTCCGCAAACGAAAAATAATCCTCTGGCTGCCGAAACGACAGACCGGGCTGCAGACTGGCGCCGTGATCCGCGGTGATGACGACGAGCGCGTCGTCGTAGATGCCCACCTCGCGTAGGCGTGCCACCAGCCTGCCGAGCAGGGTGTCGACATACCCCACCTGCAGCAGGTATCGGTGGTGGTTGAGCGCCGCCGCCCACCGATCGTCACTCCACCGGCCCTCCCGCAGGCCGACAAGCTGCCGCCGAAGAGTGAATTGCTGCCCCGTCGGCAGGTATATAAACGGCTCGTGCGGCAAGAGCGCGTGTATGAAGTGCAGCGTCGGTTGCGCGGTGGCGGTGATCGCGGCGATGAAACGGTTGAAGGTCTCCCGCCGGTCGTCGACCCGCGCCGCCTTCCAGCGGTCCATAAACGTCTCACTCGCTTCACTTGCCGCACTTGCCGCAAAATCATTCCAGGCCTGGGTCACAGGCGGGAGCGGCGCCGCCAGATCGTCCGGCAACACGACGGTCAGATACACGACGGCCAGATCGCGCATGACGCCGGCGAGCCACGCGCCGAGTGCGGCGCGCTCGGGCGGGCAGAGTGTTTCCGGACAGAGGCCGGTCAACGGTTCCTCGACGTGCATGCCATACCGGCCGCCCAGCAGCGTGAACAGATTCGCCGGATGCTCGGCCGCGACGGGCAGGCGACCGGGCGACGGGCGCATGCCCGTCAGGACGGCAGGCAGTGCGTGTGGCGTCAGCCCCGCCACCGCGCTCGCGTTGCGAAACCAGGTGGCCTCGTCGGCCAGCGCCGCAAAGTGGGGGAAGGCCGCCCGGTCGATGTTGCCGTCCCGGTTGAGCAGCGCCGCCAGCTGAAACTGGTCGAAGACGACGACCACCACCGGCGGCGTCGTGGTCACGGTGACGCCGTCGAGTGCCGTGACGTCGTCCGCGTGCGCCAGCAGGCGACTCGCACTCGTGGTGAAGAGAAACACCGCCGGTACGACGAGCGCGGCCGAGGCCAGGAGCGTGGCAAACAGCCGGGCGGGGGCGAACCGGCGATAGACGCTGGCCGCGCCGGCGCCGCCGAGCGCGGCCAGCCCGACCAGGACGCCGCCGGGCACGCCGGACAGCGGCTTGACGACCGCGAGCGCCACCGCCGCGGCCAGGCTGGCGATCACCCCAGTCGCGACGCGCCGACGCCAGCGCGGGCCACCGGCCAAGCCGGCGAGACGGATGGCGAGCAAGCAGGCGACCGGACCGCCGAGGCAGAGGCATACCACCAGGGCCAGTAAATCGCCCGGCCGGGTGTCGTGAGCGACGAAGAACTCGGGGCTGCGCCCGACCACGTCGAAGATGGGTTGCGCGACGGCAAGGCACCAGAGCCCCACGATGTGCAGCGCTTCGAGACGGCGGTCTGAGGCGGTCTCGCGCGGTATCGGCCGCAGCGCAGGTCGCAGCCAGCCCCAGACGCGGTGATAGATCGCCGGCGTGGGGACGAGGTAGTGCCGCAAGCCGCAAACAATGATCAGTCCGACCAGTGCCCGCCACGGCGTGGACATCGAGAACACGCCGATGCGAATGCCGCCGAAGACCGCCACAGACGCCGCCGCCACGGCCAGCACGACGGTGAGGCCGTCAGCTGCACGCGCCCAACCGGGCAGGGTGGGATCCGACGCGTGCGACTGGGTCATGGGGTTCTCGGCAGGCAATGGTACAGCGTGCGGGTACCGGTCGCCAGTGTTTCGTGTGTGACAGTGCTAAAGTGGCGTTCGAGTGCCCCGCTGGCCGCCGCAGCGGAATAGTCGCAGTCCTGATCCCGCCGGTTGCGGAGTAACCGCTCCACCATTGGGTCCTCGCGACCCACGAACTCCAGGACCACCTCGGCGCCGAACTGCGCGAGCCAGGCCACGAAGTCGTCCAGCGGAATGTTCCGGCCGATCACCACGTGATGCACAAGCGCCAGGCACAAGATGAGCGCCGGCTGGCCGCGGTCGCTGAGCGGCCGGCGTTCGTGGCCGCGCCACCCCAGCCCCGGCGACGGATCGGCTAGGTCCGCCAGGAGCGGCAGGACGTTCGCGGGCCCGTCGGCCTTGAGCGACTGGTACAGGCGCTCGACGACGACGTGGTCGGCATCCTGTGCCAGGACATAGTCCGCGTGCTTCGCGGCCAGGCGGGCATAGTGACCGGTGTTGCAGCCGAGGTCCCAGACAAGTGGCCAGCGCCGGCGAGCTAGGACGTGTTCGACGAACGCGGTCTTACGCCGCAGATCGGCGGCGTCATAGGAATGCTCACGGTGATACTCCGACCAGGTCGACTGTCCGGGATCCCACTCGAGCCGCTCCACCGTTCGTCGCAGGCTGTCGATGTTGTGCGTGATGAGCGCCGCGCCGAAGCCGGCCGCGCGCAGTTCTTGTTTGACGTCACCGGGCGTGTCCTCGTAGCGGGCCTGCGCCTTCGCCTGCAGGACGACGTGGGCCAGCACGCCCCGCCGCAAGAGGTCGCGGCCGGACAGCAATGCCCTGCACTGCGCCGCCGTCATTCCTTCCAGGCTGCCGCGCAGCCACGGGTGGAACGGCACGTTGCGGTACGCTTGCAGCAGCAGCGGATACAGGAAGGTTTCGCAGAACTGCCGGTAGCCGGCCCAAGGGTCGCCCGGGGTGTACGCCGTGAACGACCCGATGTCGATGAACGTGGGGCGCGCACCGAACCACTGGACGTTGAACGCGGTTGCGTCCTTGAGCGTCAGCGCTTCGTCGAGGGCCGCGCGGGTCACGTCGAGCTGCAGCAGCGCGGCATCCTTGAGCATGCCGAACGACCACTCGTACGGGTAGGACACCAGCGGCAGGCGCTCATGCTCCAGGACTGCCGCCCACCGTTCGGCGAGCGGCGGCAACGACTTGGAATCCGTAATCTGCCGCGTCGGGATCACGCGGCGATCGGCCACGAACCGCGCGTAGAACCGGGTGCCGGCAAGCCGGTGCCAGTCCGTGAGGCCGCGGGCCGTCAGACACCGGAACACCGACCCGTTGTAATGAAAGACCCGGGTGTCGGGGTCGCGGAAGGAACCGGCGTCAAACTGAACGGATAGATTACTCGACACGCTTATTCAGTTCCTCTCGGAGCCGCGCGGGCGCCTTCGATTGCAGGTTCCGCAGTTTGTGCGCGGTGCATCGCTGAATCGCCAAGCCGGGCCAGTGCGCCAGGAGCGCAGTGGCCAGCCAGCGATGGCGTTGACTCGAGTGCTGCCAGTGATCGACCTTCGCACAGCGCTCCTCAATGAGCGCGTTGATGGACTCGAGGCCGTTCGTCGTCTTCAGCGACCGGCCCAGCACACCGTACACCCCGAGGCGATGCAACGTCCATGGTCTCGTCGAGGCCTTCCGTCAGACTGCCGGCCGCGGATTGGTTCCGATCCTCCAGCTCATGCTGGAGCGACTGGAGGGCGGCGAGGGCCTCGTCGTACTCCGGACGGTTGTAGGCGCGCTGGAGACGCTGCCGCCACACCGGCTGCTCACTCTTGGCCAAGTAACTCACCACGTTCTCGCGCTTGTGCCACTGACACCGTTGCACCAGGGCACGGTGGCGGAAGGCTTTCCGAACGGCCGCCCGGAGCCCCTTGCCGCCATCGACGATCACCAGAAGCCCCTGGGAAACATCGAGGCCCCGCTCGACCAAGGACCGGAGGAACGGGGTCAACACCTGCTCGTTCTCGGTGTCCGTCTCGACAAAACCCAGGAACCGTTTGTCCCCCGTCATCGTGATGCCCAGCGCGACGACCATCGTCGCCTCGGCGAACGTCTTGCCGTCCAGCACGAGGGCCACAACGTCCTCCCCGGAGAGGTCCCGCTCCTGGAGTTCGCGGAGTTTCGTCGCGCTGGCCTGAATGAACGCGCGGGACACCGTCGACCCCGACAGGCCGATCGCCCCGGGAATCGCCTCGGCGGCCGCCGCGTAGTTGCGGCACGAGATCCCATACAGCACGCGCCTCAACAACAGGTCATTGACGGCGCGATCGCCATGCAGCGCTTCGTACGACCGCCGTGGAATCTCGCGCTCCGTGACATGGCGAATCCGGGGCACGCGAATCGGCACGCGCTGGCCGGCCAACCCGACCGTCCCGGGGTGGCTCCCATGACGGCGCCCGCCGACTGACGGGTCTTTGCGGGCGTCGCGTTCGCCAGCCAGCGCGGGCACTTCCTCGTCGAGCCATTCCTCGATGTGCAGCAACCCCAGCGGAATCAAGGACCGGATCAATTCCACCTTGGCATCGACCTCCAGCTCCGCGTACCCCGCTCGGTCGATGACGTCGACCGCGCCCAACGTGCGACCTTTCTTGCGCTTCCTGACCGATCGTAGGACACGGCTCATCTCGGCTCCTTTCTCTCGTGGCGTGATGTTCGTCTCGCAACGTCATCAAACCACAGGGTTTGGAGCCGCTTCAATTTCCAACTAAGTTTCGCTCACACTCTGACGCCGAATCAGGCCTCTACAAGTACGGGCCGTTGTACTGGGATGTCGAGGTGGCGCCAGCGGGCACCAGATCGGATGAGTTCAGCCTAAACCTCTACTACAACAGGGTTAGCGCCATTATGTCGG
>CBDHFM010000015.1:0-61920 GCA_965262505.1 Vicinamibacterales bacterium | reverse complement strand
GGTGTCTGCGCCAGGGCGGGCGCGGCGCAGAGGAGGCACGCGGCCACGGCGACGCATCCGGCGCGCCTCGCGGCACGCCAGGCGCGCGGCGGTGTGGGGTCTCGGCGGGGATTCAGGGCGGCGGCCACGTCCTCAGCTCCGGGCTATGGCACGGTGAATAAGAGCGAGTCGCCGCCGTCGCGGTGGCTCGCGATGCCGGCGAGACGCCGCTCATGCTGCACGCGCGCGGCGCGTTTCGCGTCGACGCGCGCGGCTTCAATCTCGCGCCGTCGTTCCTCGGCCGCGAGTGCGTCCGCTGCCCGTTGGTTCGCCTCGAACGCGTGCAGCTGGAGGAGTGCGGCGGACACTTCGCCGCTCGTGATGAGTCCGGCGATCTGCGCCTGCTGGAGCGCCGTGCCGGAGACGTTGGTCTGCCCGCGCAACGCCGCGTACGAGTCGCGCGCGGAGACGACGGTGGCGGTCGCGTCGGACGCAGCCGTGTTGACGCTGTGACTCAGCGCCGTCCGCTGCTCGCCTTGGTTCCGGTGCCGCCGGTAGTTCTCGGCGGCACGGTCGGCCAGCGAGACCGGCAAGGCGTTGTACGCGGCGATCACGTCCGCCTCGGTGGTGACGGGCGCGGCACTCAACCGATCGCGCCAGTACTCGGTCACGGGCGTGCCGGTGGTGCTGAGTGCTTCAAGCGCATCAATCAGCCCGGCGGTGTCCGTGCCGGTGAAGTCAGCCCGCCAGCCGAGCCCGTCGCCGACGATCTGACTCGGCAGCGCCGCCAGGTCGGTAAAGGGGTGCGTCAGCGCGCCCACGTGCCCGAGGGCTTCTTGTTTCAGGTGGTCGTACTGGTTTTTAATCTCGGTCATCTGCTCGGTGATGCGCGAGATTTGCGTCACGCTGTTGGCGATCTGGATGCCCTGATTCGCGATGATGGTCACGCGCTGCGCGAGCGCGGCCACGTCGGGGATGCCGAACAGCGCGTGCGCGGTGGTCGTCCAGAGTAGCGGGGTGAACAGTACGATCGTCCAGAGGATCATCTTCTGCATCGGTCAGCTCCTTCTTTCGAAAAGCCCGGATCGCCTTCGCGTGCCGGGCGTGTCAACGGCGGCGCCGTCCTTGCTCCGCTCCGGCCCTCCGGGTGACACACCCGGCCCGTTGCGGCACGGCGGCAGGGACGGGCCGGCGGTCGTCCGCCGGCCCATACCTGGTCAGACCGGACGGGGCACCAGGACATCAGACGTCAGCCAGATCCGGAGCCGGTGCCCGGCGCGGATCGTGATGGTCGGAAGTCGATTCAAAAAGCGGTCAAGGATGCTCGTCGCGCCTTGGGCGAGCCCTTGCCCTGCGCCCGCTTGAAACCCCTGACGCCCGCCCGCGTACGGGTCGGACCCGCGCAACGTCAACCCCGAGATGATGCCGACCGCGCCGACGCTGGCGAACATGGCGACGTAATGCCGGTTCACCTGGTCTTTGAGCGCGCCCTCGCCGATCTGATTCAGGCCGGCAAACTCCAGGGACACCCATCGCCCATCGGGGAAGATGAGCCGGTGAAACCCGACGGCGAGCCGTTCTTGATCCTGGCCGGCGACCGCCGACGCGGATCCGATCACGCGCGCGCCGCGCGGGATCACGATCCGCTGCCGGTCGGCGGAGTACACCGGCACGGCCACGGCCGCGAGGACCGGGCCGGGAAAGTCGCCGTTCAGTTGATTCACCAGCACGCCCTCGAGAAACGCGCCCTCATAGATCCGCTCCCATCCTGGCGGGTCGTTGGGCGTGCGGACGATGGCGGGACTGAGCGGGTCGCCCTGGGGGATACCGGCGCCGTCCGTGGCCCCAAGGGGGGACGTGTCCGGGGGCTGGATCGGTTGTCGCCCCATCGGGAGCAGGCGCCCCGCGTCGAGCTCCGCCCCGGCGGTCTGCTCAGCATCGAGGGCGGCGAGGGCGGTCACGGTGTCGAGCAAGCTCACGGGCGGCGGCGGAGTCGGAGTACTCGCGCGGGTGTCGGTGCCGGCCAGGGCCGGCGCGTCGTCGGTGGGCTCCGCCCCGGCGGTCGCCGCTGCCGGTGCGAGCCCGCCGGTCTCCGGTCGGCGGTAGGTGATGACGACCGGCCCGGAGCGCAGCGACCGGGTGCGCCGCTCGATGGCTTCAAGGCGCAGCACTTCGCGGAGCTGCGCCTCGTCCTCGGTGAGCGGGATGATGGGACCGGCCACGCCGTCCGCGTCGGTCAATGGCTCGCCCGTCGTCTCGTTAAAGGCGGGCGTGACGTGCCCGCCGGTCAGTTGCGCGCCCTCGGCGGCAAGGGTCCGCGCGGCCGCGGCGGCGTCCATCGCGGCGCGTTGCTCAATATCTTGCACGCGCGCCCCAAGCTGCGCGGCGGCGCGGTCGCCGGCGATCCCCTCGGGCTCGACGAGTGAGTCCGGGTCGGTGGGGATCGTCGCAAAGCACGATTGCATGAGGAACGCGCCGCCCAGAATCAGGGCGAGCGCGAGCCCGCCGATCCGGGTGATCCACGTCGCGGAAAAGGCGCCGGCCGCGGGCGCGGTGAGTCGGGTCCAGTTCGGCATGGCCTTATTCCAGGTCGTCGAGGTCCACTTTCCAGCCGGCGCGATCGCGGCCGATTTGCAACCAGCCGGACCCGACAAGACGGCGGACGATAAACAGGCCGTCGTGCTGGAGGTCGTACGGGATGAGGGACGGCTGGCCGTCGCGGTTTTCGTAGAGCGCGGGGGTTTCCTGGGCGGTGGATCGGACATAGGTGAATTGCCCGTCGTGCCACATGCCGTGCACCAGAAAGGGCCACCGCGCGGCCTTGTCGTCCAGCGCATAGGGAAATTGGAGCTGTGTGGGATAGGTCGAGCGAAACTGATCGACCTGGGCGGCGGCGTCCTGGCGCATCGCGGCGATCTGCGCCTCGGCGTCGATCTGCGCCGCGTGCACGGCGGCGCGGCTTTCCTCGGCCATGAGCTGATACTCGGCCACGCGCGAGCGCGCGACGAAGGCGGGGACCGCCGCGCCGGCCGGCGTCGCGGTGTCCGGGTCGGCGCCGACGCGGACAATCAGGTGGGGCGGCGCGGCGCGTTCGGCGACGAGGAACGCATAGATCCGGCCGCTCTCGCAGACGAGCGCGACGTTGGTCGTGACGCCTTCCCCGATGGGTTTGAGGAAGGCGAGATTCGCTGCGCCGGTCAGGTGCCAGTACTCGGAATCCCCGACGATAAAGTCGAGGATGTTCTCGCGCGGCGGGAGCTGAATCACGGTGGTGTGTCGGATGCGGGTGGTGACGGTGATGATCTGATCGGGCGCGTCTTGGACCTGCAGCACGGACGCGCCGCCGGCCGATGTGTCGGGCGCGTCGTCCTGGGCCTGGGCCAGCGCCGGGACAAGGCACAGCGACAAGGCAAGAGCGATGGTCGGGCGGATGGTCATGGGTTCCCCTCTCCTGTTCTAGCGTGTGCCGGCCAGGTGGGCGAGCGCGCCCTCGAGGCCGTGCTGCTGAACCGCCTCGGCACGCCGCGCACTGTCGCGCGCCGATGACGTGTACAACCAGTACGATTCGGGATCGACTTCCAGCCGCACGGTCGCGGCCATGTTCGGGCGTCTCAAGTACAGCTCTTGTTTACTGACGAGCCCCCGGATGGTCGCCACTTCCGACGGGTTCAATCGGAAGATGTCAGCCGCCTTGTCGGGCAGCTCGGGGTTGGCGAGAAAGAGCTTGGTCGGCATGGATTCGAGCAACGCCTCCGCGCCGGCCGTGCCGGTCACGTCCACGGCGCTTTGGGTCGCCATGATGAGCGCGGCGTTTTTCTTCCGCCACGTCTTCGCGGCTTCCGCGAGGTACGCGAGGACGGCCGGGTCGCGCAGGTAGCGCCAAGCTTCATCGACCACCATCAATTTCACCCGTGCGGTTTCCTCGGGGTTCTCCAGGGTGAGTCGGAGGCGTTCCAAGAGATAGAACAGCGCGGCCTCACACAAATCCTCATGCTCGGCGGCGCCCGCGAGGTCGATCACCTGCCAGTCGGCCAGGTCAAGATCGTCACCATCGGCCGGGTTGTCGAAGTACTTCCCCCAGGCCCCATTGCCGTACCAGCGCCCCATCGCCGGCCACATCGCCGCCGGCAAGGAGTGGACAAAGACGGTCATCGTCCGGCGGTCGGGCGGGAAGGCGTACACGTCCTCGATGCGGGCGCGGATTTCGGACGGGTCCGATCCGCTCACGGTCCATCCGCCGATTCTGAGCAACCGCATGATCCAGCCGGTGAGGAATTGGAGGCTCCGCTCGGCCCGTGGCAGCGAAAACGGCCGCAGTCGAAACCCGCCCTGCCCGGTGGCGTCGTCGGGTGACAGCTCCAGGTAGCCGCCGCCGAGGAACCGGGTGATCCAGCGGTACGATCCGCCGAGGTCAAGGATGAGGACGCGCGGGTTGTACTGCAGGGCTTGGACGAGCAAAAAATTGAGGGTGAAACTCTTCCCCGCGCCGGTCGCCCCGAGGACGAGCGTATGGCCGACGTCGCCGTGAAACAGGTCGTAGTGAAACGGCGTGTGCCACTGCGTCTCAAGGATGGCGAGCGCGGCCCGGTCGAGGTGCGGGCTGCGGGCCTCGCCGGTCGGTGGGCCGTAGATGGGCGCCAGGCACGCCGCCGCGCCCGCCGACAGGAACACCGAACGGACCTGCCGCTTCCGCGGTTGCGCCGGCAGTCGGCAAAACCACGCGGGGAGCTGGCCGTACCCTTCGCGGATCACCTTCGCGTCGTGTGACGCGAAGATGCGGAGCACGTCACCGTCGAGTCGTTCGGTCTGCGCAAGGTCGCCGTGCAGGGCAATGGTGAGCGCCAGATCGCCGTAGGCCACGCCCTCGGTTTCGAGTTCAACCAGGGCGTTGCCTAAGCGGTCGGATTCCACGTCAGCCGCGCTATCGACCATCGCCGACGCGGTGCCCTCGGTCTCCTGCACGTGCGACATCATCGAGTACCGCTTGGAAAAGTAGTGGCGCTGGGCGCCGCGAGTCTTGCGGCGCGCTGCGTCCAGATCCCACGGGCGCCATTCGAGCGTGACGGTCATCACGGAGTCGAGCCGGTACAGGTCGTTCAAGAGATTCGCGGTCGCCCGTGCCGGGGGGGACAAGAGCGAGTAGAGGATCACGGGCTGGCCGTCCAGTCGAAGATGCCGGCGTTCGGCTTCGAGTTCGCTGGTGGCGAGACGCCAGTTCATGCCGCTGCCGGTCGCCCCATCCCACGGGGGACGGCCGGGCTTGTTCACCAGCTCGGCCAGGAACCTCGAGCCGGCGTGTGCCGTCAAGATGTCGAGGGGGGTGAGGTCGGCGACCAGCGTCCGGCTGGCGTCCACCTGCTGCCGAAAGCGCGCCGCCGCGTCGGTGATCTGCTCGCGGAAGTAGATCGCCTCGTTGGGATTCCGCCGCCGCGTCATCCATGTCTGTATGTAGTGCTTCCACCACGGGGCGTTGTGCTTGCCGGCTGCGGCCGTGGAAAGCCGGGGGTCGTAGCACCACGCCACAAAGGTCTCGATCTGCTGGATGCGCGACGACAGGAACGCGCGCCGCTTGCGTTGCCCGAGGTCCGCGACGGCCGACAAGCCCGTGTCGGCCGTCTCGAAGGTCGCCGGCCGGCGGAGCAGGTAGAAATACATTCGGGTCCGTGAGTCGATACCGCTCAACATCCGTTGCCAGCGGTTGAGCACGGCGTCGAGCTGCTCGGGGGTGTGCCCGTCCACGACGGTCGGCGACAGGCGCGCGAGCGTGACCAGCTCGCCGCTCCTGGTGAGACACGTCCGGTCGTCGGGGAGCCAGCCCCAGTACGGCAGCTCGTCGGCGAGCGAGCCGGCGGCGTGGTGGTCGGCCACGTCGCGATCGGTGGTCGTCATGAGGGGCGGCTCTGCCGGCGGGCCTGGGTGATGAGGATGTACCACGGGTGCGCGGCCCACTTCGCCGGGTCGTACCGTGTCTTGAATCGGACGGACTCACGCAGGATGGTGAGCATGTGCGGGTCCGTCCGCCAGGCCCACCAGCCCAGGCCGTACAGGACGGAAAACGCCGCCGCGCCGATCAGGATGCTGTTGATGGCGTTCCACATGGCCATCCCGAGCGTGGCGCTGAGCAGAAACCAGCGCCGCTCGACCCCCATCATGGTGAGGGGAGCCGACAGCGCGGGGTACGCGGGCCACGGGCGCGTGCCGGCGGGGATGGTCATGAAAACAACCACGTCAGGAAGTTCGCCGCACCCATGGCCATCCCCAACCCGAAGATGATCCCGGCGAGCGCCTTCTTGCTGCCGCCTTCACCAAAGGCGAACATCAGCCCGCCGATGACGATCGCAATCAGCGACAGGCCACGCGCGAGGGGGCCAGTAAAGGCGTCCTCGAGCACCTCCACGGCGTTGAGCCACGGACTCACGCCCTGCGCAACGACGGGCAGCTCGGCGAGCGCCACGGCGAACGACACGGCGAGCGCGGTGATCCAGCGGGAGCGGTGCGCGTGCATGGGTGTTCTCCTTGTGGTGGCGGGTGTGAAGGGACGCGGCTCACGAATCCTTCTCGAGCCGCGTCCCGTGCGGGCGGTGCGTTCGGTCTGCGTCATGCCTCGAAGTCTCCACGGTCCTGCTGCTGCATCTGTGCGGCCAGCTCCGGATCGCCACCCGCGCCGCGTCTAATGGATCGTTCAACGAGATCCACCTTGCGCCCGAGGTCGGCGAGCCCGGCCGCGCGCGCGGTCGCGTAGAGCGCGACGACCAACGAGACCACGGCCAGCGCGCCGTACGCGGCCAGCGCCGGCCAGTACTCGAATACGAGGACACGGGTGTGCGGGGCCAGGAACGCGAACGCCGGCCCGGCGAGCAGCGCCGTGAGTGCAAGAACGGTGACGGTCAGCCCAAGGGCCACGGTGATCGGTTGCATCGTCTACAGCTCCACGGACCCCTCGCGGCCCGCGCCGCTCCCGCCGCCCGGCCCGCTATCGGTCTCACGCGCCGCGGCGCGCCCCAGCGCGCGGCCGATCTTCTGGCTGGCGGATGGGCTGCTGCCGTGCATCGCAAAGCCCGCGCCGGCCTTCGCCACAATCGCCGCCGCGTGGTAGTGGTCGGAGGCGATCTCGACGTTCACCCGGCCGCTCACGCCGTCGCCGTCCTCGATCTCAAGTTGGGCGTCGGGGTACATCACATGCCCGTCCTGCATGGGGAGCCCGAGATCGGACGCGGCGGCGCGCTTCGCGTCGTCGGCCGCGCGGTCGCCGCCCGCGGCGCGCGCCGTCTCGGTCGCGGTGGCGACGCGGCTCTTGAGTTCGGCGTCAAGGCGCACGCGCACGACGCGCCCGCCCTCGGCCTCGAGGCGCGCCCGCTCGTCCAGCGCCGCGCGGTACACGGCCGTGTCGTGCGACAGCTCGGCCGGCTTGACGAGTCCGGTCCATGTCTCCTGCTCGGGGACGTGGCCGGCGTCCCGCGCCGCGCGGTGCGCGGCGTCTCGGCCGCGTGCCGTGGCGGTCAGCACCGTAAAGAGGTTCCCCTGCGGCCCGGTCGCCTCGTGTTCCTCAATCAGCCCGGCGCGCACCATGCGCGTGACGGCACGCCGCGCGGCGTACGGATGCCCGTCGTAATGCTGCTCGGATAGGTCCGTGTACGACACGGCGCGATACATCCCCACGTCGGCGATGGCATCGCGGTCGCGGTCCGTGCGGGTGCGCCGGTCGCGGGGCTGCGCCTCGCGCGCGTCGTACTCGCGTCGGTGGCCATCGGTGCGGGCGTCGGGCGTCGCGCGGTCCGGCCTGGGCTCGCGCGGCGCGGGCGTGTCCTTCGTCACGCGTTGAATACCGCCCCGGTCCTGGTCTGTCCATGCGCGGACGTCGGCGCGCGCCTGTCGGTCCTGGTCGCGGTCGTCGGGCACGGGCACGGTCGTGCGTGGTGTGCCGCCGGCGGCGTCCAGCCGGGCGCGGGCCTCGCTGATGCGGGCCTGCCGCTCGGCGGCGAGCTGGTCGCGTTCCTGGGTGGCGCGTGCCTCGCGCGCCAGGTCCTGCGTGTCGAGCCCGGCTCGATGTGCGGTGCGGCTCTGCTCGTCGCGGGCGGCGTCCTCGGGGGAGTCATGGCGTCGGGTGTACGCCTCGGCGCGATCCTCTGGTGTGTCGGCTCGCGGCCGGCCTTCGCGGGCCTCTCGGCCCTGCCATCCTCGATGCTGCTCGCGCGCCTGTCGGTCGCGGTCGGCTTCTGTCGGGCGGTGCGCCCGGTCCTCACCGTCAACGGTGTGGTGATCGTCCGGGTCCGGATCGGTGCGGCGGGGGCGGTGACCTGGCGCGCCTGGTCGGCGCGTGACCTGGCGCGCGTGGTCATCGGTCGGCGCGTCGTCCCGCGCCGGCGTGTGGGCCGGCTCGGGCGTCGGTTCGTCTCGCCACAGCACATCGGTACGGTCAAACATGACGACCGCCTAGCGGCTGATGCCTGACTCCCGCTCGGGCTGCGGCGCTTGGGGCTGCGGCGTCGGCGCGTGGCTGATCTGCGGGCTGCGCGCGGGGGAGTATTTCTCGGCGAGCTGCGCGTGTTCCTTCTCGGTGATCTGCTCCCGTTCCTTGATCGGCTGCATGAGGTAATCGGAGATTTTTTGGGCGTCGGCGGCCGCCTTGTACATCTCCTTCGGGTCTTGGTCGAGCGCCTTGATCCAGCCCTCGACGTACGCGGCGCCTCGGCTGCCGTCGTGGCCGACGCCCACCCGATCACCCGTCATCATCGCGGACATTTCCGCGCGGAGTTCTTCGCGGGCGTACTCCACGCTGCCGAAGTGCCCGGCGCCGGCTTTCAGGGTGTCGCGGTCCATCCGCGCGGGGTGTCCGGTGGCGTGACCCAGTTCGTGGAGGGCGGTCTGGTAATACCCGTTCGCGGTGGCGAATTGTTCCCGCTCGGGCAACGTCACCTTGTCCGTCTGGATGTTGTAAAAGGCCCGGTCGCCGCGCACGTGGGCGACGTGGACGCCGCTCTCCTGGATCACCCGCTCGGCGGTCTGGTGCGCCTTCCACTCGGGCGCTGTGGTGCGGTCGTCGGCCGTGCGTTCCAGCGTCAACCCGTCGGCCTGTTCGACGTTGAACACGGCATAGCAGCGGACCATCGGCGGGCGCGTCTGTTCCTTCTCGCCCTGGCCCTCGGCCGTCGGGGTGCCGGGCGGCTCCTGGGCTGTCTTCTTCTCGTCGTCAAACTTGTAAAACAGCACCTGGGTGGCCTTCTCGCCTTTACGGACCTGCCCGCCCATGTCGCTGATTTGTTTGTAGGTGGCCCAGCGGTGATCGCTGTAGCCCTTCGCCGTTTGGGTCACGCTGAGGTAGACCGAATTGCCGCCCCGGTACGGCGTGTCGGTCTGGATGTTCTTGGGGAGTCGGCTCTCGCCAGGCTTCCACGGTTTCTGCCACGGCGCGACGCCCTGCTCAATCTGCTCCTTGAGCTTGCCGGCAAACTCCTTGTGATAGTCGTCCTGGTTCCAGCGTGGCTTCTCAGCCGACGGTGGTGGTTTTTTGCGGCCCCATCCCATGACTAGTCGCCCCCCTGGGCGATCCACGCGTCGTCGCGCCAGTCGGCGCCGGCCACGATCTCCGCCGTGTCGGCGTTCTCGGTGTCACCCCACCCGCACGCGGCCAGCACCTCGCGCGCGGCGCGGACGTACACGCCCGGCACGAGGCGTGCGGTCAGTTCCTGGGCGGTCTCCACCTCACATGTCGGGAGCCCGTCGGTCGTCGGGAGGTCACGGATTGCCATCGTCTGGTGCCTTTCGTCGGTGTGCGCCGCCCGCTCGCGCGGGTGGCCCGCGCCAGGCCGCCCGTGTCGCCCACACGCGCCCACATAGGTGGCACACGGGCCGACTACCCACGTGCCTGACGGGTGCTGCGATGGTGGGGGATCGAGGGGGGCGGGGGGAAGGTACCTGAGTCACGCGGCGGCGACATTTCGCGCGGTAGACCCGTTGGCGGTCGCAGTGATCGAGCCGGCCTTCCGGGCTGCGCTGATGCTTGGCGGACGACCGCCGCCCTTGGTCCCGTTGCGCGGTCTCGCGGCAGCGCGTCCCACAGTAGGCCTGCCCCCGCCAGCAGGCCCCACAGATGGAGAACACCGTCCGGCACCCCGCGCCGCGGCAGCGCAGCGTGCGCCACCGCGTGGCTCTGGCTCTCACGCCTGGCCGCCGCTGCCGCGACGCCGGCGCAGGGTGCGGAGGCGACGGGGCGGGACGGGGGAGACCGACCGACAGGCGTGGGAGGACGGAGGCGCGCGGCCAGGTGGGCGGCGATCACGCGCGCACGGCGCCAGCCGCCTTCGCGATCGCCAGAGATCGAGACCCTCGAGACGGGCTCGTGTCGGTGTGAAAACCTCGGCGCGTGTGATCGTTCGCGCGCGTCAGCCGGTCATGCGTGTCGGCCCACGCGCCGCTCGCCGCCGCTACCAGCGCATCGTGGCCCGCGCGAGCGCGCCGTTATCTGTGCCGTCCAGCATCGGACTCTCACGGCGGTGCGCGTCGACGCCAAGCTCGAGGTTCAGACGCTCCCGGTCGAGCACCCCGAGGCCGTAGCCGATCCGATAGTCCCGTCCGTACTCCGAGGTACTGACGCCGACCCGCGGCGTCCCCACGAAGCGGCTCCCCACCGGCAGCCCGTAGCCGACCTCGCCCTCGAGGCGGTTGCCAGACGCGAGGCCGCCGTTGGCCATCCCCGCCATCGTCTCCCGGCCCCACATCGCCTCGGCCCCGCTCGTCGCCTCACCGCCCCACGACGGCGCCACCCGTGCCGTCAAGCCCAGCGGCGTCGATGGCGTCGGGTTGTAGCTCAGAGACAGCGCCATGCCCCGCTCGGAGAACCCGTCGGCCTGGTGCATTACCAGCATCCGCACCCGCAGGTCGACGGCCAGCCCGGTCGTCGTATCCGACACCACCAGCCCGCCGCCCACGTCCAGGCCGGCGCCGTTCTCGGCGTCCCCGCCGTCATGCCGCAGTCCGACCTCGACGCTCGGCCTGAGTGACAGCCTGCCGGCGAGCGTGTAGCCCCGCGCGCCCTCCAGCCCCGTCCGGAACCGGGTCACCGCCGCCGCGGTCGCCGTCAAATTCCCACCGGGTCCTTCGACGCCGTCGATCGACGTGCCGACCCACAGGGCATCGGCCTTGAACGCCAGCTCGAAGCCGCTCGCGCCCCCGGCCACCAACGCCCCCCGCGTCCCGGCGGCCGCCATCGCCATCGACAGCCCGCTCGTGAGCGCCGCTCCCTCGCCCGGCGTCAACGTCAGGGCACCCTTCCCGTAGCCGGTCACGCCCCACACCGACACCCGGTCGGACAGTGTGTACCCCAGCCACGGGTAGAGGCCGGTCACGGCCGACGCCACCTGCCCGCCGGTGACGCCGGCGTACTCGCCCAGCCCCCGGCTGTTCGACAGTGACAGGCCCGTCACCAGCGGCCCCTTCGCGTAGTCGGCCCCGAACATCGTCGTGCGCACGTCACCGCCCAGCGACAGTGCCTCCTCGCGGCCGGCGAACGACGACCGGGCGCCCCGGCTCCAGAACGACAGGATGCCGCCCTGGCGTGTCTCGCGGGTGAGCGCGAAGGACGAGCTGGTGAGCAGATTCCCGACGCCCAGGCCCATCGAGCGCAGGCCGCGGTCGAACAGCCCGCCGTCCGGCCCGGCCATCCCGTTCATCGGATCCGCCGCCAAGCCCATCCCGCCACCGGCGGGACCGCCCATCCCTGCGCCCAGGCCGATCGACCCGGCCGCCGCGCCCATCGGGGAGCCGGACCGTGCACCGGGGGAGCCCGCGCCCGGGGCGTGCATGCCAGCCGACGATCCGAGCTGGCTCAGGAAGTCGAGCGCCATTTCGCGCTCCATGCCCGGCCGCAGCTGCCGCCCGGCAACCTGGGCCTCGACACCCACCTCGCGCGGCGCCGCCAGCCGCTCCTCGACGTGCTCGACCACGTGCACGGCCGCCGTCCGCCCAAACCGCGCCATCAAAGCCTGCGGCAGCGGGTCGCTGTTCGTGATCGTTCCCGTCGCCTCGGCTCTCGTGATGGAGACCGTCTGCGATGGGTCACCGCACACGTGTGCATTGCTGATCTTGACCTTCACGGTCTCGCCGTTGTCGTTCACCGAGTCGTCGATGAGGCGGACGAAGGGCTTGTCCACCCGTTTTCCGATCTGCATCCAGTACGTGGCTTTCGGGAACTTGAGGTAGTCCGTTCCTTCCGCGGCGGTGCCGCCCGAGATGGTCTCGAAGTCGTAACACACGTAGTCGTCATACTTCTTCGAGAGCCTGACTCTGAAATCGAGCCACCCGTCGTCCTCGTCCCCGGTCGCGTCTTTGATCCCAATGGTCAGACCCGGCACGTTGTTCGTGGTGGTCGGCGGCGCGGTGATCGTTCCCGTCGCCTCGGCGGTCGTGATGTCGAGGTCCTTTATTTTGTCGCCGTACGCATCGACCACGCGCGCGTTGCTGAGCCTTGCCTTCACCGTCTCGCCGGCGTCGTTGGCCGCGTCCTCAATGAGCGCGAAGCCCATCTGCGCGGTCTTGTCTCCCGCCAGAATGACGTGGGTGTAGGTGCGACGAGCATGGTAGTCGACGCCTTCGGTGGCGGTGCCTCCCGAAATAGTCTCGAAGTCGACCTTCACCGTGTTCCGCAAGGATCGCGAGAGCGTGACCTCGAACAGGAGGTGGCCGGCGTTCTCGGCGGCGCTTGCGTCCGCGATCGAGATGCTGCGCGGGGAGGCGGGGGATCCATCGTCGTCGACGATCGTCACCGTCACCGTGCACTTGGTCCCGCAGGAGTTGCCGGACGCATCCACCAGCGAGTACGACAGGAAAGCCAGGTTTCGGTCTATCGCAAGACCGAACGTTTCGTCGTCCTCGTCGAGCGCGTCATTCGTGATCGAGACGTTGTACGTGTTCTCCGCCTGCCACGCCCCGCCGTCCGCCGAGAATTCGCCGGGCAGGAAATTTTCGGCCCCATCCGTAAACGCAAAGTCGATGGCGTTGCTGGCGCTGCCATCTTCCGTAGACACGTTGATGCTGCCAGTCGCGGAACTCGGCTGCGGCGCGCCCGGGCCTGTGCGCGCGATCAGCTTGAACGGGAGCGTCCCGTCCGCCTCCCCCACGGAGTAGGACGCCATATCGAACCGGACCGTCATGCCGATGACGATGGCCACATTGACCGAGAACGGCGTCCCCAGGTCGTAGTCGCCGCCGGGGCCGTCCTCGTCCTCCACCACCGCGGTCAGCGTGCCGCCCTCGACCATCGTTCCCGCCGCGAAATGCTGGAAGCTGGAGGCCGCGACCGTGAAGGTGTTCGTCGACTGGCCCGCGGCGATCGTCACCGTTTGGGGGAGATCCGCCGCCAGCAGGAAATCCTTGCCATCCGGCTGCGACAGAGAGATCGAAACGTCAAGGGCGGCCGTCGTCGAGCCGGTGCGCGTCAGCGTGTAGGTGACGGCGTCCTCCTTGAACACCGCGGTCGTCGTGTCCGCCGAGATGCTCACCGTCGGTGTCGCCACGTCGACCGTGCCCCGTACGCGTATTGGGGTTGAGACCGCGACTTCAGTGAAAGCGCCAGTCGTCCTGTCATCCCTCCGGTACCTGACATCCTCAACGGACCAATCCGACAAGCCGTTTGTATCTTCATCATCCGAAGTCGTGGATTCGAGCCATATGTTCTCGCCGTGGAACAGTACGTAGTAGGTCGTGGCTGCGTCCAAAGTGGTATTTGCGGGCGCCGTGAAGGTTAGCTGTCCCACTTCGATAGTCGCAGGGTTTGTCAGAGTGGCGATTGCTGCGTTCGTAGGCGCATCCTTGTGTAGCGTCACCGTCAAAGAGGGCATGTTGTTAAGGATCGAGGGAAAAACCGATCTAATGTTTGTAAGCGTGTAGCCATCGGCGTTTGAACCGGTGGTGAATCCCTGAGCAACCTCCCAGTGATTGCCGAGCGCAGTAGAGCTTTGGCCCTCCGTCTGACTCAAACTGTTGACCAGGGTCACTACCGTCTGCGCCTGGGCCTGCAGCGGCAGGGCCAGGAGCGCGGCGAAGGCCACGAGGAACGCGGCGGCGGCGCGCGCCGCGAGGGGCCGGACGCGCCCACGCCCCGGCCGCCCCGGGTCGGCGCGCGTGCGCGCGCGCGCGATCTCATGGCTTCCGACATCAACACCCGTGTCACCCTGTTCGCGTGGCTGCATACTCAACGACTCCTCCGTGCTTGAAAAAATCTGTGTCCCCCGCCGAAAAAAGCCGTGCCGTCGACGTTCAGCGTTCAGGTCCTGCGAGGCGGTCGCAAGGTCCGGGCCAAAGTCGATCGTGGCGCCGGTGGCGTTGATGGCGCGGGAGAGGTCGCACCACCGGCCCTTGACACGCACGGTGGTTTCGTCCACACGCCAGCACGTCTGATCTGGTGATCTGGCGTGCGAGGACGGCGCCGCCGCGCCCTCAGTCCGTAGCGCTGGACTCAGCGCCAGAAGGTCGCGTGGTCCGCCTGCAGGCCGCGCTGCGGCCTCGCGGAACGGGAGTGATGAGTGCCTGCTGCACGATTTCAGCAAGCTCACGCCGACGTCGACCACCGTTGCGACAAGGCTAAAGGCTAGGGCGTTCGATATCTTTTAGTCACTAACAAGATTGGTAGTTTCGGGAAAATATTTGCGCGGTGGAGAAGAAAAAGCACGAGGCCGGCCAGCGGCCCGCCCAGCGATGACGCCGGCCGCGCCGCGGTTACCCGAACTCGGCGATCGACAGCACCAACCGCACCAGGTCCACCTGCCGGGAGATCGGCAGTTTCTTGTAGATCTGCTTCAGGTGCCAGTAGATGGCGCCTTCCGTGAGTCCCGTGGCCGTGGCCATGTCGCGCACGTTCTTGCCGTCGGCCAACCAGACCGCCACCTGACTCTCGGCCGGCGTCAGCCCTAGGGTCCTGGTGACCACGTCGGGATCGAGACGCGGATGGCGCCCCGGCTCGACCAGCAGGACCAGCGCCGCGACGTGCCGCGCGCCGTAGTCCGGTGACGGGACGCCCACGGGTTTGACGTGCACCACCAACGGAGGCACCCCGCCCGCGCGGCCCAGGAGCATCGATCCACTGACCGGCACCGCACGGGAGGTCGGCAGCGCCTCCGCCACCAGCCGCGCCAGACGGGCCTGGTCGTCCGGCGCGCGGGCCTGCAACACCCCCTCCTCATCCGACACCCCTTCGCCGTGTCGGAGGAGGCTCCGGGCACGGTCATTCACCGCCAGAATCCGCCCGCGCCGGTCCAGGTGGACGACGCCGATCCGAGGGGTCTCGAGCAGGGCGGTCACGGTCGTGTCCCCCGCCTGGGCGCGGACCAGCGCCTGCCGGACGCGGATAAATTGACGGAGATGGGGCGTGAGCCGCCGGACCATCGCGACCTGCGACGACCCCCAGCCCGCCGAGGCGACCGGATCCGCGAGCGACCAGGTCATGGGGGAGCCCCCCGGCCCAGCCAGGCGCACGTTCACACCCTGCTGATACTGGCCCCGGCGATACGCCTCGTTGTAGGCCCGCGAGGTTTTCAGCTCCTCGGCCGTGTACAAGTCTTTGATCGGCACCAGATGGCCGTCGGGCAGTTGCCGCAGGCGCGGGATGCCTTCGTTGATGGGATGGTAGACCTCGAGGTACTCACGCTCCAGATCGAGGCGGCGCTGCCCGCGGTAGTAGAGCCCGACGAAGGTGACGCGGGTGTCGTCGGGCGGGCCTTCGCCGACCAGGAGGGCATTGCCCGTCAGGCCGCAGGCCTCGTCCAGCAGGGCCGAGGTGGCCGGCCAGAGGGTCTCGTCCAGCATGGCGTCGTACAACGACGCCAGGACGCGCGCGAACGCGGCCTGCTCGCTCATGTCCACCCGACCACACGGGTCATACGGTGGCCATCATCAAGGACGAGTCGTCTGGCCGCATGGATCGTCAACGGTCGTTTGCGACACACTGGCGAGGACGCCGTCCGGCCAGCGCCGCCGTACCCGCGCGCGAGACCGCGCCTCGTACACGGACCGTCGCGCAGTGAACCGTACCGGGTTCGTGAGAGGCCTAGTTACTTGAGTCCAGCCGCCGGCCTCGAGCGCCGCGTGACGGCCCCACTCCGGTCGGTCACCATCTAATTCTCTGTCCAGAGACCAGATCATAAGCGCTGGATCTATCGACGCGCGCGACTGGCACCATGGTGCCCGCGTGTTCGAACTCGTGGCCAGCGCTCACGTCTATGCCCCCCTAGCTGCGTCGACCCGTGGTGCGAGCGCACCATAGAGGCGTTGCATGGCGTCGACGGCCCGTCCGATCGCGGCAGGCCACGTAAGCTCGTCTACCCATCCCCCTCGAACCGAAAAACTAATGCGGCAGGCGCGCTTGTCGTCGAGGCGCTGCCAGGCGAGGGGTCCGCCGAACTCCGCCTCGACCGCGGCACGCTGTGCGTGGAGGAAGTCGAAAAGGGCTTTGTTCTCCGTCGCGACCGGACCGTCGATGTACAACTCCGCGCGAGTTTCATCCTGGAGCACAGAGTAGTTCCACCACTGGCCGTGTCGTCTCGTCCCCAGCCAGCTGTATCGGTTGGCGGAGATTCGGGCGTGGAGGTCCGACTGCGCATTGGCGTGCGCGAGCAGGGCCGTCCAGAACGCCTGCCTCGCCTCGTGTCGGTCCGGGCGGTCGACGACCTCATGGGCTTCGTCGTCCGGGTCTGCGATCGGATCGGGGACGGGCGGTTTCTCTCCGTCGAGGTCTAGCCGAGATGGGTTCCAGACCCACTCGGCAAGGCGTATGTACAGCTCCTGCCGCTCAGCCTGCGCCTCCGGTCCGAACGCGTCGTAATGCCGGAAAGGGAGGCCCGTCCGCTCCAACAGGCTCCGGAAGCTCGGGTTGTTCTGGTATGCGAGGTGATGCAGGCTTCGGGCCAGCAGGTTCTCGCTGATCGACCCGTACGCGTCCCGCTTGGCCTCGTACGGGTCATCGCCCAGGCTCTGGTTGACGCCGCGCTGGAGCAACACCAAACCACCCAGGCGATTGCGCGCGGTCTCAAAGTCGCTGGGGTGGGCGTACCACTCCTTGAACCGGTCGTACTGGTCTGCCCAGATATGCTCGATCTCGAAGGGCCGGGCGCGGCCCTGAGAGATGAGATCCTCGAAATTGGAGGACAGGTCGCACTGGGTGTCGAGCCAGTGCGTTAGGCGCGCCAGGATGTGGCGAACCTGCCGGTAGTTCTGATTGTGCAGGCGGAACAGAGGCTCGCGCGCGAAGCTCTCCGGCTGCTCGTCGAGCTGCGCTCGCAGATACTCCGCGAGGCTCGCCACGCCACGCCCTCGCAGTTCCTTCGTCAGGATGAAGAGCGTGTACTTGACCGACGAGTAGCTGATCGTGCGGAAGTTCCAGACGCGGCGAGCAAGCCAGATGTCCAGAAAGTCCGCGACCAGAGCGACTTTCCGGTGGACTTCTTCCGGGCCGTCATCGGGGCTGAGCGGAGCCAGCAGCGCCTGGGTCTGTAGCGTAAAGCCACGGTCCTCGTTGTAGCGGACCGACTCCCAGCCCGCTGTTAGCGTGCCCGCGGCGCCCCCGATGACCAGGGCCTTTCGCGCGTAGAAGTCCAGGTCCCGCGATACGAACCGGACGAACGAGCCGGAGTCCCCGAGCCCGAGATGCTCCTTTTGGTCCCGCACCCAGCGATGAAACTCCGTGCCGATGCGCTCAACGTCCTTGTTCTCGGCTCCCTTCTGGCCCGGACGGATCGTCTCGGCGTGGCGAGCGCGGAGCCAGTTCTTGAAGAAGTCCACGTCTTCGTCGTCGCCCAACTCCTTTAGGGCCTGCATGTGCTGCTTCCAGGTGGTGTTGACCTTGCGCTGGTCGTCTTCGTGACGCACGTTGGCAAGCACGTAGCCCTTCAGCATTTCGGGAAGGCTCAGGCTGAGCCCCCTGTCGTTCATGGTCTCGAAGATCGTGTACGCATCCTCGTCCGAATACGCCTCGATCTCGACGAGGTGCACATTCTCCAACAACCAGTCGATGAAGAAAGGCAGCGCGACTCCCGTGGCCTCTTCGGGCAGGTGGTCGGCGATGTTGGCGTAGCGCGCAGCGATGTTTCGCACCGACTCGCTGGTGCCGTTGGGATCTATCGTCTCGCCGTCCATTAACCGCTGCATGACTTCGACGCGGTCCGGCACGTCAAGGTTGAAGCTCTTGCGGCCGAATTTCTCGGAGTAGACGAGGGTCTGAACCTCAACACGCTCGTCTCGGTCGTCCTGGAGGTGGTGCAGGTGGATCAGAAGCAGGGTCAACGTCGTCAGGCGCTGCTGGCCGTCCACGACGAACCGCTGGCCACGCTTGTGGCTGATGACAATGGACCCGAGGAAATAGTGGCCGTATCCCTCAACCTCGCGGCGCGAATGGCCAGACTCGTACGAGTCCAGGAACTTCCCCGTCAGATCGTCGATCAGCTCGCGGACCTGCCGCTCCTGCCAGGCGTACTCACGCTGGTAGAAGTCGATGGCGTATTTGGCCTTGTCGAGGAGTTCGCGGACGGTGCGGGCACGTCCGTCGATGGTCTTGACCTGGGCCTCTGTGGTCGTCATGCCGGCGCCTCCTCTCCACCGGGCACCTGGTCCCGGCCGACCACGATGCCGTCACGTTCGGCCAGCTCGACAAGCATGTCGGCCCCGCAGTCCGGACACGTCGCCGGCAGCGGCAGGCGCACGACGTCGCCTTTCCCCGCCGCCGACTCGAGAATCCGCGGTACGTCGAGCGAACGACCATGGATCAGAGACCCGTTCTGACACGCCGGCAGCAGTCGGCCCTGTTTTCCCTTCCGCAACGTGAGGCGGACCTGCAGCGCCCCCGAGAATCGCCGGCCACGCGAGGGCCTCGAGGTCTTCGCGAACGGGCCGGCCGCCGTGTCGATCACGATGTACTCAAACTCCCTGCTCACCTTGGCGGCCTGGCGTTCGTCGACCGCCCAAAACGGGAGAGATCCATTCCGCCCCATCCCGTCGCGCTTCGATTCATGTCGCCATCAACCAGGACTGCTGGCGCCTGTCGCTGCAGATACGCCGCGAGGTATGGTCTCGAGCAGCTATATGCTCAGCTAAGCCACTTACCCGTCTCCGCTTCGCTGCACTCGCATCTACCTGCTAAGCCCCCTCGCGGCTCACCCCAGTCATACGCCACACCTCCGCCGAAAGAGGCAGGGCGTTGAGCTCTGCCCGCGCTTCGCGCCATGTCGGGTAGTGTTTGCTCTGCAGCGCCATGAAGTGTTCGCTGTGCGTTGGCTCGATGAGGTGGAGTACTTCGTGGACGACGACATACTCCAATAGGTCTTTCGGCTTTTTCACGAGTTCCGTATTGAGGCGGATGTTTCCGGCGCGACGATTGCAGCCACCCCACTTTGTTTTCATACGCTGGAGAAAGTAGCCAGCAACCTCGACGCCCAGCCTGGCCTCCCACTTCTGGACCAGGGGGGGTACTGCCTTGTGCAGCAGCGCCTTGTGCCATTCGTGAATAACTTTCTCCCGCTTCGCCGTCGTGCTGCCGGGACGCACGGTGAGCGTGATCCTGCGGTGACTAAGACTGACGAAGGGCTTCGCATCCTTTTCGACGACGATTAGAAGATATCGCCGCCCCCAAAGGTAGTGGCTCTCCCGTTCGACAAATTGGCGGGGTGTCTCTCGCGCCTGTCGGCGCAGCGTCGCCTGCTGATCACGAATCCAGCCGAGCTTGGAGATGGCGTAGGCCCGGGCCACATCCGGGCGGGTTTCGATGGGTGCGACCAAGGTGACATGGCCCATCGGCGGGTGCACCGACAAGTGGACATGCTTGACGTCCTTGCGCGTCACGGCGATAGCAACCTCGCCGATCGGGATAATCTCTGCCATCAGTACCCCGGTTGGTTTTTGATGAGTTCGAAGAGCGCACGCGTGGCCTCTCGGTCACGGTCGAGCAGCGGGAACAGCGCATTCAGGACCTGAGCCTCTCGTGCTTGGTCGCCTTTCCAGCCCGCCGGTGCCCGCTCCCGCATCACGCGGTCGATCTCCAATGCCAACCTCACCGGGTCATCTCCGTAGTCGGCGCTCGGTTCAGCCACCCTAGCAGCCTCGGCGCGCCCCGCCTCGAGAATCCTCGGCAGGTTGTTGTAGATCACCGTCGCCTCCCGCTTTCCGTGCAGCGCCGCGGGTACGCCCTCGTCGCTCTGCTTCCCGACCAGCCGTTTCACCAGCGCCTCGGCCTTCTTGAGGAACTCTTCGTACGCGGTGGCAGCGGCCCGGTTCTGCTTGATGAGGTCGTCGAGCAGCTTGGACATCTGCTCGTAGAATTGCGGGTCGGTGAGCTGCTCGCGGATGATGGTCTTGCGGACGTTGTTGATGATCCCTTCGGCGATGGCATTCTTCGAGAGCGTGCCCTTCTCGTTGAGCTTTCTGGCGATGGCGTCGTGAATCCCGGTCTCGATGATGAGTTCCGTCAGCGACATCTCGCCCAGCTCACCCAGGTCAACCGCCGGGTCGGCCTGGATGTACGTGTTGAGGAGGTGGCGCATGTCCGCCTCGTAGGGCTTGATGTCGAGCTCCTCACCCGAGTGCTTCTTGATCGCCGAACGGATCTCGCCGTAGAACTCGACCTGCTGCTGCAGCGCGGCGGCGTCGGAGTAGCCGGCTTCGGTCAGGTCCTGCGCGATGGCAGCGTACGCGCGGACAAAGACGGCAACGGTCTTGTAGAACGACATCCGAAGCGCCTCGGTCTCGTTGAGCGCGTTCGGGTTCGCTGCGTCCCCGCAGAAGTAGTGCAGGAACTGCTCCACTTCGCGTGGAAGCGCTACCGGCTCGCAGAGGTAGCGCAGCGCCTCGCGGGTCTCGTCGAGCTTTTTCTTGCCCTCGTCCAACCAGTCCTTGAGGTGGACATTGTTGTCGCCACCATTACCCGGCTCGGTGTCCAGCTCGTCGGAGCTGTACACAGCAAGCGCTTCCTGCACCTCGCCGAACAGCTCCTTGAAGTCGATGATGTGGCCGTAGTCCTTGTCGTCCCCATCGAGGCGATTGGTGCGGCAGATCGCCTGAAACAGGTTATGGTCGCGCAGTTCGTTGTCGAGGTAGATGTACGTGCAGCTCGGCGCATCGAAGCCCGTCAGCAGCTTGCTGACGACGATCAGCAGCTTCATGTTGGCCGGCTCCTCTATGAAGCGGCGCTTGGCTTCGTCCTCGTACTGCTTGGTGGTCTGCCCCTTCTTGAGGACGTGCTGTGTGTAGGTGTCGAACTTGTAGCGCTCGTCGCTGTTGGGAAGCTCGCGCGAGATGGCGTTGTGGTTCGGCTCGTACGATGTGATGATCCCGCAGACCGGGCCGAAGTTCGTGTTCAGGAGGAGCCGGTAGTAATGGCAGGCGTCGTAGATCGACGCCGAGACCAGGAGGGCCGTGCCGCGGTTATTGCTCAAGCGCGGCTTGAGGCTGAAGTCCTCGATGATCTTAGCGATGATGCGCTGCTTGCGCTCGCCGGCGCTCATCAGTTCTTCCATCGTCGCCCAGCGCTTACGCAGTACCGCCTTCTGGAAGTTATTGAGGCCCTTGGTCTTGTGCGCAAACCACGTGTCGATGGCGGCCTGCGAAGTCAGCCGCTGTGGCACGTCGCGGGCCTCGTACTTGAGGTCCAGGATGACACCGTCGGCCACGCCCTCGTGGAACTTGTAGGTGTGGATGTAGGTACCGAAGACGTCCCGCGTCATCCGCTTGTGCTTGCGAAGGAGCGGCGTGCCGGTAAAGCCGATGAAGATCGCGCCCTCCAGCCAGCGCTTCATCTGCTTGTTCATGTCGCCGCCCTGCGTGCGGTGGCACTCGTCCACGAACACGTAGAAGCGCCCGCTGACCGGGGGCGGTTCGCCCTTGAGGTCGGCCACGTCGAACTTATGGATCAGCGCGCACAGCAGGCGCGGCGTGGCCACCCCGAGCTTCTCCACGAACTCCGCCCGCGACGTGATGCGCGGCGAGGGTGACTCGGCGTCGATGACGCCAGCGTTCTTCATCACCCCCTCGATCTGCTTATCCAACTCGTCACGGTCCGTGATGACGAGAATGCGTGCGTCGGGGTCGTGCTCCAGCAGCCACTTGGCGACCAGCACCATGACGATGCTCTTGCCGCTGCCCTGGGTGTGCCAGATGACACCGCCTTCACGCCTGCCGAGGCGCTCCTGGGCGGCCTTCACGCCGAAGAACTGGTGCGGCCTCGGCACTTTCTTGTAGCCGGCGTCGAAGATGATGAAGTTGCGGATCAGGTCGAGCAGCCGAGCCTTGGTGCAGAGCTGCGCCAGCGGCCGGTCGAGCAGCGCTCCCGCGGCAGGTGCCGCACGGGCTGAAGTTGCATCTCTCGCCTCATCTTTCCATTCCACAAAGAACTGCTCCGGCGTGCCGGTGGTGCCGTAGCTCAGCCCCTGCGAGTCGCTGCCAGCCAGCACGAGCTGCACGGTGCTGAAGAAGCCCTTGTTGAAGATCTCCTCCTGGTTGGTGATGAGCTGCCGCACGCCGTCGGCCAGCTCCACCGAGCTGCGCTTGAGCTCGATCACCGCGATGGCGAGGCCGTTGATGTAGAGCACGATATCCGGCCGGCGCTCGTAGCCGCCCTTCAGCGTCACCTCCTCGGCCAACGCGAAGTCGTTCTTCTCCGGGTGCTCCCAGTCGATCAGGTACACCGTCTCATGCGCCTGGCCGGCGGCGGTCTGCACCGGCACGCCGTAGCGCAGGAGCTGGTATGTGCGCAGGCTGGCTTGGTAGAGCGTGATACCAGTTGAGTCCGCGGCGGTCTCCAGCTTCTGAAGCGCAGCGGAGATGTGGGCTGGCGAGTAGCCGCGGGCCGTCAGGTTGTCGCGGAGGATCGCCGTCTCGATGGCGAGGTTGTTCTCCCGCTTGTTCCACTCGCCGAGGTAGTGGTAGCCGAGGTTGTCGGCCCGCGCCGGGTCGGTGAACAGGGCGATCACGCGGTTCTGCGTCTTGCGCTCGGAACGGGGTTGTTCAGGCAGAGGCACCTCCGACGGCAACGAGCCGCGTCTTGCCGGTGAGCAGCTCCTGCATCATGGCCTTCTTGAGATCGCGGGTCTTGTCACGGCGGGCCTCCAGCGCCGCCAGCTCGGCGTCCATGTCGGAGAGGATTTCGGCGATGGCGAGTTGCTCGCGGACTCGAGGTAAACGGACCTCGAAATTCCGCATCACTCCCCAGTCAGCGCGCGGCATATGTGTCCCATAGGAGATGCTGGCGGCTTCGATGAATCGATCGCTTTGGACAATAGCATGCAGGAAACAGCTATCTACCTGCTGAGAATCGGTCATCAGGGGCCATATTTCAGTCGTACAGATACCGTCCCGATCAGCGTGCCAGAACTTGCGAAGATATGAACGAAGCCGCCCGAAGAGGACATCACCAGAAAAGAAACGATACTTGGGTGATTTCGAGTTTTGTGCCGTCGAACACTCCAGTAACCTTCCGTTGCCTTGCCCGATGTGGTCAAGTTCTACACAGGGAGTGTCGATGCCGACGTTCAATGGCAGAACTTTCTGATTACGAATGGAAGCAATCTCACTCAACCGCTTCACCTCCCACTCGCCGTGGAAACCGGGAAGCCTGGTCTGGCCGGTCAGGAGCTGCTGCATGGTGGCCTGCTTGAGGTCGCGCTTCTTGGCGATGAGCCGATCTAGCCTATCCAGCAGCGCATCCACATCGCCCAACGCCGCCGCAATGGCACGCTGTTCGGCTTCGGTCGGCGGAATCGCCAATGGCAATCCCAGAAGTTTGGAGACTGACAACCCCGGCTGAGCCGATGACTCTGAAAACCGATTGAGGCGCATCCGGCCCAACACATACGTCAGGAAGTGGATGTTGGTGCCTTCTTTTGCAGTCACAACGAGGGCATGCTCGGACGCGAAGAACTTGCCCTTAACGCCAACTACGTTTCCACAGAGAGCCCCCTGTCGGCCGATCAACGCAAACGAGCCATCGTGCGTGAACCTAGAAGTGTAGCCACGGAGACCATTCCCTCCATAGCATGGGTATTGGGAGACGTGGTTAATGCTGGCTGCAGTGATGCCTTCGCCGCTCTTCATCCGGCAAGCGGCATCAAGTGCAACGACATCCCACTCCTGTGGAATGACGCCAATCTGTGTCTGCTTGTATCCCGATGTCACGTCCAGGACGCCCCCATGCGCTGCAGGTGTTCGTCCACGCGGGAGGCAAGCGTCGCTACATCATCGACGACCTGTGGCAGCGGCGTGGCGTAGCGCTCGGCCAGCTGGCGAATGCGGCCCGTGAGGGTCTGCGAGACGCGGTCTAGCTCGCCCTGCACGGCGGCTGACACACGGGTCATCCACTTGTCGTCCACCACCAGCGTCTTGATCTCGGCCTCGGTGAGCATGGGGTACTTGGCGTCGATCTTTTTGTCCAAGTCCTCTTGCGCGGCCTTGCGCTTGGCCTTGGCCTCCTTCTGCTGCTTCAGCAAGCCGGCGTACGCCTCGAGCGCAGCACGCTCGTCGGCATAAAGGGTGTCTTCGCCGATCTCCTTCAGCCGCGCCTTTACGGCCTTCTCGGCAATCTTCTGCTTGTCGCCCACGCCCTCGATCACCTCAGCAAGTAGCCCATCCTCGCCGCTGTTCTCCTGGCGCATCTCGTCGAGTTGTTGCTCGAGCGTGGCGAGCTGGTTGTCGAACTCTTCGAGAGCGTCGCGTTCGGCGACGAAGTAACGGGCGACGAGAATCGGGGCGGGAACGAGGTCTGACTTGAAGCGCCGCTTGCCTTTCAGGTAATCGTGCGACTCCGGCCAGACGAGCTTCTTGTTCTTGTTCTTGCCCTGAACGATCTCGCGCGGCTGCGCGCCCTTAGCCCAGCCGTCGGCAGCGATCAGGTAGGCGTCGTCCTGTATGGTCTCGGCCCAGTAGTCCATCAGGTGCTGGTAGACGTCGTAGGCATCGAGCAGCGGTGACTGGCGGAACGCGGCCAGGAGATCCTCGGCGATAGTCTCGCTCAGCGCCTTGGGGTGGCCGTCCTTGTCGAAGCCGGTGAGGCGCGGCGTCGTGGCCTTGCGCCAGTCGGCGAAGCCCTTGGTCGCCTTCTGCTGGAAGGTCGCGAACTCGGCATGGCCGAGAATGGCGGGCTTCACCGTGGCGAGCGGCGACTTCAGCCGAGCGTAGCCGGGCCGGCCCCCGGACTCGAAGAGCACGCCGCGCACGCTGGGGAGCACCTTCCAGTACGCGCCGAGCGCGTCCAGATCACGCTCCGGGATGCCGCCGCGCAGGTGGCCGTCGATGTCCTGCAGGTCCTCGGTCTCGGTGCTGTCGATGTAGCGCGGCAGGTTGAGGTTGAAGTCGTTCTTCGGGTCGGCGATCTCGTCCAGCGGCACCAGCCGGGCGTAGCGAGGAACGTCGGCCTGTTTGGTGAAGACGTCGACGATCCGGTGAATATCCTGCTCGCGCAGGCGGTTCTTGGGGCCGTCCTTCCTGAATCCCTTGGAGGCGTCGATCATGAAGACGCCCTTGCGGCCGGCGGCGTTTTCCTTGTCGAGCACCACGATGCAGGCGGGGATGCCGGTGCCATAGAAGAGGTTGGCGGGCAGGCCGATGATGCCCTTGAGATAGCCGGAGCGGACGAGCTGCTGGCGGATCGTGGCCTCCGCATTGCCACGGAAGAGGACGCCGTGGGGCAGGATGCAGGCGGCTTTGCCCGCGCCCTTCATAGAGCGGATGAGGTGCAGCAGGTAGGCGTAGTCGCCCTGCTTGGCGGGCGGCTCGCCCCAGGCGAAGCGCTGGAACGGGTCTGTCGATGGCGTGAGGCCGGTGGCCCAGTTCTTGTCCGAGAATGGCGGATTGGCGACGACGTAGTCATAGGTGCGGAGCTGCTCGCCGTTCTTGAACTTGGGCGCGACCAGGGTGTCGCCCGACACGATATTGGCCGTCGGAAAGTCGTGCAGGATCATGTTCATGCGGGCCAAGCCCGCCGTGGTGACATCCTTCTCCTGCCCTTCGATGGTGATGCGCTTCCCGGCCTGGGCGGCCACCTTTAGGAGCAACGAGCCCGAGCCGCAGGTCGGGTCGTAGGCAGTGGTGGACGCCCTCGTGTTGTCCGGCGAGATGCCGATCACCCTGGCGATGACCCGGCTGACCTCCGCGGGGGTGTAGAACTGCCCCTTGCTCTTGCCGCTCTCGGTGGCGAAGTGCCGCATCAGGTACTCGTAGGCGTCCCCGAGGATGTCGTCGTGGTCGGCGCGGTTCTGGGAGAAGTCGAGCTGGGGTCTCGCGAAGATGTTGACCAGGTTGGTCAGCCGTTCGACCCTGGCCTGTCCTTCGCCGAGCTTGTTGGAATCGTTGAAGTCAGGGAAGTCGCTGTGTGCCAGCCTGTCATTGGCCTGCACGAGCTGCGCGATGACCTGGGTGTTGATCTTGTCACCGATGTCGCTCTTGCCGCGGAGCGCGAGCATGTCCGTGAAGCTCGAGCCTCTGGGGATCGTGACCGGCGGGGCGAAGTCAGTGCTGTCGCCGTACTTGTCGGTGACGTACTTGATGAACAGCATGAACAGAACGTAGTCCTTGTACTGGCTGGCGTCCATGCCGCCGCGGAGCTCATTGCACGAGGCCCAGATGGATGAGTAGAGGTCGGATTTCTTTAGAGCCATCGGTTGTGTACGTCAAGTTGTGCAAAATGCCGGTCCTGGTTGAGGCCGTGCTCATTCAGGCCGCTGTCTGAAGCAGGGTCCGCGCCGATGATGGCGGACTGCCCCGGCCTGGCATCACGTGTTGCTGCTCAGATTCTCGACCAGGTTCCTCCACCGCGAGCCGCCGACGCGAGCCACGAATACGCGATCGGCGGTGACGACGAGCGCCTGCTCCCGCACACGCGGGGATAGACCCTTGGTGCTATGACGTGGACTTCGTTTTCAACACTGCGTCATGTTCCGCGAGAAACGCTCGAATCTCATCGGTCATAGCAAGCAACGTGGTCCACTGCTCCTTGTAGAGCGTCACGGGAAAGCGACCGAGGCCATAGACCGACACGCCTCCCTTCTCGCTGACCTTGAGGCTGACGGTGCGACCACGGTCGCGCTTCAGGCGCTCATTTTCTGCTTTGAGCCGCTCGAGTTCTGTTGTCATGTCGTCCACCATGGGGGGATCCTACCTTCGAGTCATCGCACGCGGCCGCGCGCCTAGGCGCCTGGGGCCAGCGTAGTATAGGGGCATCGTTTCCGACCGGCCATCAGGAAGTCCAACCTGAGAGGGGAGGGATAGGCCATGCCGAGTTTACCTGTCGCTGCGCGTCTATTAAAGCGGTTCACTGACGCGGCGCTGGAAGCGCAGATGGGCAGGCAGCGCGCCACGAACGAGGCGCTCAAGGCCTGGATGGCATCCCGGCCAGAGTCAGAGCAGCAGGGCGTCGCGCTGAAGGCACGACTGCGCGCGTTAGCCACGCGCGAGAAAGAGAAACGGGAAGCACGCGCCGCGGCGAGGCGTAGCGACGGTCGACATAGCAGCCCACGGTAGGAGGGCCAACGGTGCGTCTGTAACGGCATGAATCGTGGGGTATGGCCTCACGATTACCAGACCCTTCCGTCTGGCAGCACAGGGGTCGTGAGGGTGACCACGGTTGCACATCCAGCCAAGATACCGCACGACGGGACCAAGACGAATAGGACACGGGCCGGGGTGTCACTGAGTTCGTCATTTCCTGAAAATATCAAAAGTCGCTTTGGCCGGTCGCCGGACCGGCTGTGAGTAATCCCGGGGGCATCGTCGACAGCGACAGGGACCTGAGCGCCTGCATCCAACCCTGTCAGGAAAACCTCTATAACCCTGGACTGGATGTGACTATTAATCCAAATTGAAACTCTATTCTGACGTATCCGCAACCCATCCCTGACGTGAGGCTGGGGCATACGCTAACCCGACACCTTCCTCGGATCCTCCCAACTTCTTACCATACGCAGTGGTGACGCGCCCAGCCTGGCGACACGTAGACTTTGCGCTCTCAGTTCCATTTGCCAGATCCGGATCTCGCCGGTGTCCGGCTTGTAATCCGCCAACTGAATAGCGACCGCCTCGCCCGCCAGCACCCCGTGCGAGACCTCCAACCCGAACACTGACACCGTGTCGTGTGATGCTGACGAGTTCCTTAGCGTGGCTTGAGCGTGTGCGGGGCCAGCCAGTGACTCACTGGCCAGAAACGCGCCCACCGATCGAACGTTTGGCGGTTCGTTCCAGCGTCGCCTCCGAGGAGCGTACACGCCGACAAGGCTCTCTGTCAGCCGGCACTCGCTACCCAGGTACGGCCATCGTGAGCGCTCGTGATTCGATTATGATCGCCTGATTCTTGGCTCCGACACGATCGCTTACCGGTTGCCACGTCCGTCGAGCAGCAGCCGGCAACCGATGGTGGGTCTGCTGGCAGCGGCGCGATCGCGGATTCCCTGAGGTAGGCTCCAAGCACGGTGAGCACGCGATGCAGGCCGCTCCACGCGCGGAGGTTCCGGCATCAATGCGAGGGCTCGGCACGTCGCTTCGCCGCCTCGCCGCTTGCATAGGGCCTCGCTCTACTTGTATGGCTCCAGCAGCTGCAATGGCACTTGGAGTAACCTGACGGACCCAACGATGAAGAATGCCGTATCACCGTAAACGTCCGCAGCGAGTCGTTGTTCTCGACGGCAATAGCATTCGTTTCGTTGACCGTGTCAATGCCTTCGCGCACCGTCAGTTCATGGGGTGCCTGCACAACTGGCGAGAGCGCGGCTACGAGGACATGGTCTTGGATTTCTCGACATGTGACTCGGCATTTCCCAACGGAATGATTCCCCTTCTCTCGTGCGCAGACACACTGCGGCGCGAGAGTATTGATGTGTCCGTCAGGCTCCCAGAGAGGCCAGAACTCGAGCGCCTCTTCCTCAACACGAACTGGGCTCACTTCCTGGAACCTGCGCGCTTTCAGAAGAGTGACACGGTGCATGATCGACATTTGGCTGCCCAGCGCTTCGGTAATTCCGATCAGCAACAGCAGCTCGTGAACGCATTCATGGACGTCGTGATGCGCAACATGACGCTGGATCGCAATGTTATTGCCGGATTGGAATGGTCGATCAATGAGATCACCGACAACGTGCTCAATCACGCAGAGTGCGAGGAAGGCGGGATCGTTCAAGTCAGTACGTTCGGGGAGGCCAGAAAAGTGGCGTTCGGTGTTGCTGATTCTGGAAGGGGCATCTTGTCGTCCCTCCGCGAGGGACACCCAAGCCTGCGGACGGACGCGCAGGCCATCGGTGAAGCCATGAAGGCCGGCATTACGCGAGATCCAGAGGTCGGCCAGGGCAACGGTATTGCGGGTGCCCTAAGAATCGTGACGATGTCGGAAGGGTCGCTCGAAATCACATCAGGACTGGCCCAGATCGTGGCACGGAGAAATCCGACAATCGGGCGTCCAGATTCACAGGTCTACGAGAGGAGGGAACAGCAGAGGTTTCTGGGAACGGTCGTCTATGCGGAACTCGGCCTCGATACGCAGTTTCAACTATCCGAGGCCCTCGGCTTCGGCGGCGAGCCGCACCAGCAAACGGACATCATCGAGTTGCTGTACGAGACTGAGGCCGGAGATGCCGTCGTCCTTAGGCTGAGTGATGAGTCCACCGGGTTCGGATCTAGGCCGGCTGGCCGACAACTTCGTACCAAGTGCGTGAACCTGCTGAACGCTGAACCCAAGAAGCCTTTACTGCTGGACTGGACAGGGGTGCCCTTGGTGTCCAGCAGCTTCGCCGATGAACTCGTCGGTAAGCTGTTTGCCTCGCTCGGCCCACTGGCGTTTTCGGCGCGGGTACGGAATATCGGCATGGATGCCATGGTCCACGGCCTTGTCGACAAGGCCATCATGCAGCGCGCGGCACAGGTGGCCAACGGAACCTTCGTCGAGCGCGACGTCAGGTATTGAGCGGTGACATGTGCCAGGGCTAGGAGAGACATGCACCGCCGGTAACACGAGACATCCTGCGGACGACAGTGACGTCCGGGGCTGGCGATCCGGCTTGAGATAGGCCGGTGCCTGCGCCTAGACCGGATCAAGTGCCGCGAGGTCAGCGGGCTGGAATCACCGCTCCGTCCATAAAGGAGTTGGCGCACTCATAGTGCCAGTTGGTCCGCGTCCCCGTCTCGAAGGGCTTAAGTTCGTAGCCCGCCACTTCTTCCGGCCGTCCGCCGGAATTGTAGAAGACAATCTTCCTGCCCTTGGTTCCAGCCGTCAGGTTGTAGAAGAGCGAGCGATAGTCCTTGCCGCCGAAGAACACAATTTCGTCACTGGCCTGTTCCGGCAGCATCCGGAAATCCAGATAACGGTCTCCACTTCGCCGGCGCTTGTATGCGTTCGCTTTCGTGGCGCTCGAACTGAACGTGATGTTGTAATACGGCGTCTGGAAGCTCACACAGATCAGCCCCCAACCCGCCGAGAGGATGTAGACATTCTGGAGGCCGAAGTGGTCCACGAGCCGTCCGTAGGTTCTGTGCTCGTAAAGCCGATAGGCCTGAAAGAGGCCGAGCGGATTGTCGCGTTGCTCGGCGTTGTACTTCTTCAGCACGTCACGCCAACGATGTCCCGTCATCGGCAAGATCGTCGGGCCTAGTGTAGAAGACGGCGTCGTCAGCAGGCGCGGCTTTCGGGTCGGCCACAAATACGACGGGCTTGCCGGTGGATAACTGCAAGCGCCCGGCGCTGGCCTGTTTCCTTGCGGCGCATTGAATGACGGCGATCATTGCGTGTGCCCCGTCGCCGCTATCAACTGCTCGAACCTGTCGAGAAACGCCGGCTCATAACTCTCGGTGACATAGTTTTGATTCCAGAGTCCCGACTGCCGTACGCGCTCCCTGTTGCAGCACCGTCCGAGCCATGCCTGGGAAGCCGCGTCGACGGCGGGTGCCCGGTAGTTGCTGAGCAGGGCTATCGAATGTCTTTCGATGTAGCCGCGCAGGCTTCCCGGCCCGGCCTCGTCCTCGATAGACAGCCAGAGAAACGGCATCTCTCCAATAACGCGGCTGACCTCGCGCTCCAGGGGGAGTTCGCTTTTTCTTATATAGCTTTTCGCGGTGTTGCCGACTCCCCACGTGGGAAATGCATGCCCGTCACGAGCGATCAGGGCGGCGCCGACGATCAGCCGGAAAATGGAGCCCCTGTGATTGCCGCCGCCCGTACTCAGTTGGCCTTTGTGCTGGGAGAGCCGCGTCCAGAGCTTTGTGCCGGAGCCGTTCTTGAGGGCGTGTGTGCCGACGCGCACGATCCGCGGGTCGCTGCCGGTATCCGAACGGTCCTCGCCACTCTCGCGGAAGAAGTAGACGCCTCTCTGGGGCCAGTGCATCCGCCCTGAACAGTCGGCGAGCCTGCGCGCGCCGCCGATGTTCCGTTCGAGCTTGTCCAGCAGCGCGTAAAAGCGTACTAGGTCGTTGGCGCGGGCGTTGCTCACTGTCAGAATCCTCTTCGTTTTGGTAGATCAACTCGACCTGACAGCGAAAGAGCCGCGTCATCTCGTCGCGAAGCTGAGTGTACTTGTCGCTGCTAGCCACCATGGCGCAGAGCCCACGAAATCTTCTTCATCCCACAATCGTCCAAGTTCTGAGGCCGTCACTTTAGCCCGCACTGACGTGGCGACCCATGCCGCTGGTCAGATCGAGGCCTGTCGCCACGGGGCAGAGCCGGCCGACCGCACGCGCCACCGGTGGGCGCGCCCGGGGTGATTCAATTCGCATGGCCCCGCCAGCCTCGCCACTCATGGCGTAGCCTTCCCGTGTCGGGCAACGTCGGCCGACCTGCGAGCTCCTGAGCGTCTCCGGTCCGGAAGCGATCACGGCTTCGACCGAGACGTTCACGGCGCACATCTTCTCGCGGGCTCGCGTAGCAACCACCAGCCCCTCCCTTCGGAAGCCGCGCGCTCAGCTACCGCACTCCGTGAACGTCCCCAAGCGGACGTTCACGCCGTTTGGTCTTCTGCGTCTTCAGAACCCGCAGCCACGCCCACCGAACGGTGCGTCGTCGAACGAGCAGCCGTCCGAACCGGCAAGAATAGTTGACGTTGAGCGGCAGAAGTACTTGACGCCAAACAAGGGGATAACGTCTGTTATCGAGACGGGCGACATTCCGAACTGGAACGATCTAGTCATGGGTGAAAACCCTGAATAACACGGGAGCCGTGTCTTTCCAGATTGAGGTAATCGGCTCGCTCCTGAGAGGCCCCAGGAGCGCGGCCCGGACTGAGTGCGTTCTCGAGCCGGGCCACCGCATCGGTGTTTGCCGGTCGTCGGCGCGTGGCCCATCGACTGCAGTACCACCCGCCCTGGTCCCTTGAACGAAGACAGAAAGAACCCTTCGCCGCCCCAGACCGCGCGGCGCAGTCCGGCCAGCTCCGCCCGTTTTCAGCCGTTAGGCAAGTTCGGCGGGCTGCAGCACCGGCGTCTTGCCCGTCTTCACGACGTGGGTCGGGCCCTCGCACAGAGGCGGCCGGGTTGGCGGGCACCCGTTGACACGCCCGGCTCGTGAAGGCGAACCGTGTCGTTTTCGGGCGAGTGGCTGGCTCGCGAAGATGCCAGCGTCACATCGAAATGAATAGCACCAACTTGGCGTGCGTGGTCTGAGTGGACTGCCAGGAGTCGCCGAATCTGTGGAAGCCTAGATGTTTGAGAGCCGACTGCATGGCCATGTTGTCGGCGCGCGTCGTTGCGAACGTGGCCTGTCTGCTGTTCTGTGTTAAAGCCGCCGCGGACAGAACCATTGCTTATCCCCTACCTCTGTGAGCCTCACTGACGAACACCCATCCTAGTTCGAACGTAAACGTTGGTACGGCACTACGCACTCCAGCACTGCGGAGGACTCTGTCGCGATAGCTCTGCGCTGGCACCTTAAGCCCAGCAACACCCACCAGGTCATCGTTGGCCCTGAGCAAGACGAGCGCCTTGGCCTTCTTGACCCTGCCTTCGAGCCCTTCTTTTTGCACCTCCTCGCCCTGATAAACCAGTCCGCAGAAAGTAGAAATCTCGTCAGTCGAGCAGTTAGTGGGATCAACGATTCTGAGTTCTACCACAGAGGTGGACCCCGAAACCTGGACAGCGGCTTAAGTAAAATCTCCATCGTGTTTCAGGCCGCCGTGCCGAAGCCGGTGGTGCCGAAGTACACCACATCTGGCGTCAGCCGACCACGTGCACTATGACGCCGTCGCCCGGTGTAGAACTGAAAATAGCAGGTCAGCCCAACGTCGCTTGAATCATGACCCCGGATTCCACCTTAGCTGTGACGAAAACCTGTCCGAAGGATGGGGTCCACCTCTCACCTCCGGCACCGGCCGCTGATCGGCCCGCGGGGGACACAATCCGACCACCGCCTGCCAGGCGGGGCGCTTTGCTAGGGGCGCCGCCGGGGTGGGCCATCTCAAGGCCTATTCCTCGCCAATCGTAAAGAGACAAGCGGAGGATGGCCCAGCCGTTGATACGTCTGGCTCGTGAAGGCGATCTGGGCCGTTTTTCAGTTCGGGGAGGCCGTTTTTTTCGTCCTTCTCTACCCGAAGATGAACAGGCCACCGGCCTGTACGTACTTGCCGGGTTTTACTACTTGATCCTTACTACTTGTATATGGATGGTGTTTACCCGATAGATTGAGGTGGTGATGGATGGTGTTTACCCGATAGTAGGGCTCAAAACATGGATGGTATTTACCCGATGAAAATCTCTTGGAATAACAGGATTTTGTTAAAACTCCTAGCCGTGGCGCTGAGTGGCCCCAGGAGCCGCGATCGTGCAGCTGACGGGTAAACACGGCCAGCCTGCGGCCGAACGCCCCCTCACGGGCCAATCTCGCGGCACGCTGGCCTAGTCGCTGATAAGTCGAAGCTGTGCCGGCGGGATGCGCGGCGGAGACGGCGAGACGACGAGCCCACCCGTGACCGTCCCATAGTTCAGGTCTGGCCACGCGAGGTTGATTTTTTTCAGCTCGCGCAAACACTCCACCCGAAAATTCTTAACGGTGCTGTGCTTCCCCGCGCTGGCCGGGTTCGCGCCGAACTGCCGGTAGATCTGCTTCCAGGAGAGGCAGAGCGGAGCCTTGAGCGTGAATGTCCGGTAGGTGAGCCAGACGTACAGGTCGAGGCCGAGCGGCGACCGCTTGAGCGATTTAAGGGTATTCATGTCGAGCGGGACCGGGTGCGCGATTATCTCGTTGAAAAATTGCTCCCCGAGCTGGATCGTGCTATCCCACAACACGGCCGCGGCCGGCCGCGTAGTGTCCCACCAAAACTCGCCGCGATCCGCGATCTGTGAGGACACGAACCTCTCCCCGTTAGCGTCCGCGTAGACGAGCGAGACCGAGCAGTGAAACAGCCGGCGCATTTGATTCTTGAGCCGCGTCCGCTCGCCGTGTGCTCCCCCGCTGTGATCCTTCATCCCGAGCTTGTGCATGAACTCATAGAGGCTCCGGCCGAGTACAAGCTCGCGGCGCTTCGTCCGCACTGCTTCGGTGCAGACCCACGCCATGAGCAGACGCGGGATGTTGCCGTAGGGCAACATCCCGCCCGCGGTCGAAGCGGTCATGGTGAGCGTATACGGCCCGTTGCGCCGGACATACTGAAGCCGGTCGCCTGGGTTCGTGCGCGGCAGACTGCACAGCGCGAGCAACCGCCCCATGAAGCCGAGATCGGCGTCCGCCTCGCTCGCGCCGACGAGCTGATCGATCTGGTCGAGACGGGTGAAGTGGTGCCGTCCCTGAGGCGCGGACGGCGGTAGGGCGCGACCGTCGGGCAGTTCAACGCCGCCGGCTACGTCGCCGACGGGAACGAACCCGCTGACTGGTCGAACTGGTTTACGCATCGGTCCCAAAAATGACGAAATCCCACGGATTTTTCAGCTCACCATAACGAAGGCTAAAATCGCCGCATGATACGTGAACCCCTCGTGAATGGCTAACCCGTGCTCAACGTGGACACCGTTGAGGCCGACGGCCGCGCGGGCCAGCTCGCCGCGCCTACTATACACATAATATAAAACAACGTTTCTATTTATGTAAATACTTTAAATAACAACTATGTTGTTAACACGCACCTAATGCTTGTTCGCCTAGTCGAGCCGCCCTGCGTGCGGCATCACCCGTAGGGCTGGAGCGGAGGACGGCGGAGCCGTTGCCGCGCCCGGTTGACCGGCGTTGGTTTCGAACGCTGGGTCGCGCGGAAAGATCCAGCTTCGGTGAAAACCAGGCCGAATCGCGTCGTCGTGCAGCCAGCGCCAGATCGTGCTACCGCTGATCGACGCCACCAACCAGATTCACTGGGTTTCGGCCGCCAACTCACTCATGCTCTAGCGGGCCAACGGGCACTGGGTTCGGGCAGGCAACTCACCCGCGAGGGCTTTCACGGTGACGACGACCTCTGGGGGAAAAAGCTCGGGGCCGCCACGAGCGTGAGTGGTCCTCCAACCCGGCGAGGCGGTCTTCAAAAACGTGCTTCCGCCAGAGCGAAACCACATCCCGCCGGGTTCGCAAACTGCGCGCGACCGCCTCATTGGACCAGCCCTTGGCCGCTAGCAGAATCATCTTGGCGCGGAGCACTTCAAAATACGGGCCGTGTATTCGCTGCCCGAGCGGTCAACGTGTGTTTCTCGGTCGCCGACAGCACAATTCGATAGGGGTTCTGACGCGGCATCGCTTACGGAGCCAGTCCCTGTGGCGTAGGGGTACGGTGCCATATTCTGGCGATTAGTACAAGTGGTAAACGTTAGCGAACTTACGAAACGGACGACTTAGGACCCGATCGGTCGCCCGCCTCTGAGCTCCCCGTCCCGCTTCGGAAAGGGCTTCCCTTCGTTCGCTGTTTTTTGGAGTGCCTCAAGCTTCACGCGGAAGGCGTCCTCCGCAAAGCCGGACAATGTGAGCCGGTGAGGGGGGCCAGAAAGCGCCACGACACAGTCCCGGACCGCGTCAAAGGTTTCCTCGGTGAGGTGGAAGGTAGCCCGGATCTTCCGCGGACGGCCGGTGGGGGCAGCGGCCGTGGCTGTTCGCGTCTGAGGCGATGGCATTATCGCGTCCAGGGGATTGGTGCCGATCGTGGGGCGTATCGTGGACTTCTTCGTGAGTCTTTGCGTCACGGTTTCTGGTTCCTTTTCTTCGCACGGATGAGGAGTTCGCGGGCGGCGGCGCGGTAGTCCGTCGCGCCCGCGCTCGCACTGGCATACACGGTCACGGGTTGTTCGAATGACCACGCCTCTCGGAGGCGGACCGTTTCGCGGATCGTGGTCTTGAGGACTGTGTGGCCGAAGCGGTTCCTGAGCTGTGCCACGATGTCCCGCGACAGGTTCGTCCGCGCGTCCACGCGGCACACAAGGATGGCCGAGAGGTGGAGCGCTGGATTGAGGCGGTCTTGGACGGCCTGGACCGTCTTGAGCAGTCCCGCGAGTCCCGCCAAGGCGATCGTTGACGCCTCGACGGGCACAAGGAGTGCCGACGTGGCCGTCAGGGCGGAGACGGCGAGTAGCCCGAGGCCAGGAGGGCAGTCCAGGAAGGCGAAATCCCAACGGTCTGTCGGCAGCCGCTCGAGGGCCCGGCGGAGGATCGTCTCCGCGCCAGGTTCGCCGGCCAGCGCTCGGTCAGCGCCCACGAGCCATGACGAGGCCGGGACCACGTCCACGCCGGGTGCCGTGGTGGCCCGGATCAGCTCATCCATGCGGCGACCGGCCGCGAGAACATCAAGGAGCCCTCGGTCGTCTGGGTCCGGTGTGACGCCCAACCAGGACGAAGCGTTAGCTTGCGGGTCGAGATCCACTACGAGGACGCGCTGCCCGGCCTCACCCAAGGCGGCGGACAAGTTGACAGCAGTGGTGGTTTTCCCGCTCCCGCCCTTCTGGTTCATGACCACCCACGTCTTCATAGGGATACATACCTTTTGTTGTATGTGTTTATGTTATTGTGTCTGTTGTATACATTATCGTCAGTAACCTATGTGGGTCACGCTTAGGCCTGTGAGCCGTCAAGTTCCTTTTTTGCGACCGGTCGGCATTGAGCCGGAGTCTTGAGCTAGTTTGCCAGAGCGGTCGCCGTCGGATCCGGGAATGTGAGCTTCGTGCGTTCGGTCCGACTCTTCCCGAGCGCGGCCACCGTTCCGGCGTCTGGTGCGCCGGGACAAGCGACGGTTCGCATGCGGCCATACACATAATATAAAACAACGTTTCTATTTATGTAAATACTTTAAATAACAACTATGTTGTTAACACACCCCTCGTCCTTATTCAGCCGCTCCACCTGTCGACGGTCGGCGTCCCGATCTGGCCCTGGCGGTCCTCTGAGCCACGCGCTCCGCCTGGGCGACCGTCGCCGACGCCCTGCCACGTTTCTCCAGATACCGCCCCGAGCCGCGGTGGACGTTCGGCTCCCGGTTCAGCTCGGCCGCCCGCTCAAGGTCGCCCTCCCGATGGGCCGCGTCGCGCCGTTCGGCCAGGCTGCGGCCATCGATGCGTTCTTCACGGCCAGCCTGTTCGGGCGCCAGATTCGCCGTCTGCTCCCACGTCTGGCGGGTCTGCTCGAGCCACTCCTTCGGCGTGGGGCGCGGGATTTCGATGAGTTCCTCGAGCGCGACCAGGACCGGGTACTGTTCGTCCTCCCCCCCAAAGTGGTAAATCCACAAGTGGGAGGACCATGAGTCTGAATATGCTCGTCTATCGCGTGACTGAAAAGAAGGATTTGGCAAGCCCAGGAGAGACGGGAGACCCATTCGAAGCGTTTAATGTGAGCGCGGCCAAGCGCATCGCAACCCGGCGACAGAAGGTCAAGGGGACCGTGCTCGTTCTTGAAAACCTGGATGACAGGAAGCCGCGCCTGGTCGCAACGAAAGACGCGCAAGGGATATGGACCGACACCGCCGAGACCATAGCCGAGGTCGGCTAAGTGGCCAGCACGAGCCTTAAATGTCTTCCTCAGGACCGGGGCACTGCTCGACCTGACGCGGATTCAGAAGACGATCACATCGCCGGCAACGGTCGCGGTGACTCCATCTGTGGCAGACAAAACTGAAATCCAGGCTGAGCACTGTGCCGAAGGTTCTGTCTCAAGAGATTCTGGACAATGTGGACAAGTGCCGCTCGGAGGCAGTCGCAGCTGTCGACGTGTATAACCGGCCTGGCCCGAGTGAACTATACCGGGTTCTTCGGAGACTGGATTCGTTGAATCAGGCCACCGCAGCCTGGGCTTAGTACTGCGCTTCGAACTCGGCTGGTGGGAGGCCTAGGTCCAGCAGTGTTCTTGGTCCCGACCGACAAAACAGAGGATCTACCGGCGAGGCTGACGTGCGTTCCGCGAGGGATTGATGTTCTGGACCTTTCCGATGTAGATGGCGGTACTGGACACGCCCAGCTCGAGGAAGCGCCGGGTGCCGGCCGCCCGTTTTGCGCGCCGCGGCCCCTGTTGCCGGCGCTGGGTTCTTCGCCGTGTCTCGCCGTCCCATAACCCGCTTTATGGGACCCTCGCCCCCGCCCCGCCCGGGCCTTGTGTCTTGGACGACCATCTACTAACCTCGCGTACAGGATGCGCGCCAGACATCGTCCCACCTCGCACGCGCCGCAGGGGGTGTAGCCGACACGGCGCTCCCCGATGCCCGCCACGCCCCGCTGGCTCCTCGCCATCCCCGACGCCATCCGCCAGCTCGAGGCGCTCGACCGCGACCTCCTCACCCGCCGCGATCTCGAACGGCTCTTCGGCGTCTCGCGCGCCCGGGCGGCGACGTTGATGCACACCTTCGGGGCTGCGCTCACCGGCCACCAGCGCACGCTCCCCACCGCCCAGCTCCTGCGCCAGCTCCGCCGGCACCGGACCGGGGCCGCCTTCCGCGGTGAGGCGACGCGCCGCGACCGGGTCGTCACCGCGATCCGCCAGGCCCGGAAAGCGCTTTTCATGACCGTGTGGCGACCGAGTACCCGCAGTGCCGAAATTAGGTACGGCATTCGTCAGGGCTGAAGTGCGCCACGCACTCGCCGAGGAACGGCCAGAGCGTCTCGGTGCTGCGACAGCGCCCCGAGCGTCTGACTGCTGATGAGTTAGGGTCGGCCCGGCTGAAAGTGGCCCTTCTCCGGTCAGGCAGCCGGCAAGTATCTATTGTCTGGATAAGCAGTGGCCGTCAGAATACCCCGTTGAGGGAGCACGATGAAGTGAGCCCAGCGGGGAGCGGCGACCGTGAGCGACATTGACCTGAAGGCGCTTGAAACGCATTTCAACAACTGGCGGACCGACAGGGCACCGAAGCTAGAGCGCTCGCGAGCCTTTGAGCGATTCGCCGTTGACCAGATTCTCAAGAACCTTGACCCTTCAGACGAAGAACTAGACGCTGGCGATCTCGGGGGAGCGGACGATGGTGGTGTCGATGCGATGCACCTCATCATGAACAACACAATGCTGGTGCTCGACGAATCGAACGTGCCAGCGCCAACGACGAGCGTTGAACTAGTTCTCGTTCAAGCGAAGCTTGAGCGCGGCTTTTCAGAGATGGCCGTTCAGAAAATTCAGAGCTTCTGTGACAACCTTCTTGACTACTCAGCCCTTCCTGACTCGTTCACGTTTCTGAACTCAGACGTACGAGATGCCATGAAGCGGTTCAGGGCAAAGTACGATGCGGTCATTGGGCAGCCGCATTCGATTAAGGTAACTATTCACTACGCGACGAAGGCCACTCATGTCCCGAAGCCTACGGATAAAGTGATCAAGCGCGTTGAAGCGCTGAAGGCTTTCATCTTATCCAGGTTGTCACAGGCTAACGTTGGGTTTGAGTTTTGGGGCTGCTCTCGCTTACTGGCGAGCGCCAGAGAAATTCCAAAGCAGGAGCGGGTGCTCGCCATTAGGAAATATCTCAGTGATGATGACGGCTCAGTGATATGCCTTACCGAACTCAAGGCGTTCGCAAACTTCCTCACCGATGAAAACGGGCTGCTTCGGACCGCGATGCTTGAGCCAAACGTTCGCGACTATCAAGGGAAGCGGAATCCCGTAAACAACGAGATTCGCCAAACCCTAAACGACGACAATGCGCTCGAGGAATTCTGGTGGCTGAACAATGGCATCACCATACTGGTTACCAACTGCTCCGTTGCTGGTAACAAGCTAACGATGACGGCACCTGAAATCGTCAATGGCCTGCAAACGTCAAACGAAGTATTTGCTGCATTCGCGAAGGGTGCCCATACAGAATCTGACCAAAGAACAATCTTGGTTCGAGTAATCGTATCGTCGAATGACAGGAGTCGAAACAAGGTCATAAAAGCGACGAATTTCCAGACTCCCGTGGAGCAACTTTCACTCAGGGCCACGGACAGGATTCATTTCGATATTGAAGATCGCCTAAAGCTGTACCAGTTGTACTACGATCGAAAGAAAGGGAAGTATCGTCGACTCAATAAGCCAATCTCTGACATCGTGGCCATGCGCACTCTGTCACAGGCTGTCATGGCGATCTGGCTTCAGCGCCCTGACGACGCCCGTGCGCGGCCACAATCGCTCCTGCGAGACGAGAAAGCGTACAACCAGTTGTTCGATGAGGGTCACAATCGGGACCTGTATCCAGCATGCATCATGGTGGATCGAGCCGTGAAAGAGTACGTTGAATCTATGCAAATCGATCGCGACGAGAAGCGGGATATTCGCTATTGTGTGGATACACTCGTGGCTTGCGAGTTGACTGGTGTCGCGAAGCCGAGTGTGGATTCGTTGGCGGGAATGGTGACAACCTGCACTACGGGAATTCCATTGGAAACACTTTTAAAGTGCGCGGACACCGTTCTGCGAGAGTATCGGGATCTCGGCGGGAACGAAACCGTGGCCAAGAGCAAGGGCTTGTGGGCCAAAGTGGCTTCAATGTCCAAGCCAACGGCGGAGAGCAATGGCGAAGGATCGTAACCAGCGAACACGAACCAGTGTGAGCATTCCAGAGAATCTCGGTTAACCATACGCCGACCGCGCTGGCAGCGTTCGAATCGTGAGGAACCGCTACGTTCGATTGACCTGCTTGGGTTCTTCGGACCAACTATTACTGGAGAACGGCACCGCCTCCCACGCGTGGCGATCGGTCGCCAGCTCGTCCAGCACCAGGTCAATTTGCGCGGCGCGCGGGTCATCCTCCGGCACCCAGGCAATCACAAGGACTGAGCGCTGAGGGTGGATCGAACGAAAATAGAGCTACGCTATGCCTGAATATGGAGAACAAAGACCAGATCCTTGCCCGATTTGCGATTCAGTCATGACATGGACTCGAGTCGAAGGAAAAGCAGCTGAGTTCGTCGGTCAGGACGCACCTTATCCTGAATCAATCCCTGCCCACGACGCATGGGTCTGTAGTAAATGCTGGCACGAGTTGACCTAGGCCACCGGACACGCTGCACGGCACGCCTAGTGCTCTAAGGCCGGCCGGGTTGGCGCGGTGGCCAAGTCAGGCGCTGCCGTCGGCGATCCGAGGCCGGCGGGCGCTATCCTACGCGATAAGGTGCATTATCGCGCAGGATACGCCCAGCTCATCACCCCCTCCGCCCAGCCATGAGGCCACCACGGCGGCGCGGGCCTCGCAGTGGCGCGACCAGTTCCTGGCCGCGGGCCAGGCGGGGCTGAAGAGCCGCGCGCCGGATGCCCGGGATGAGGAGCACCAGCGGCTGCACGCCAAGGTCGGCGAGTTACTGATGGAGAACGAGCTGCTCTACGCGAAGTTGGACCACCTGGAGGCCGGCGTCCCTTTGGCCCGGCGGAGGTCGACGCGATGAAAGGCGCCCAGTCGATCTCCACCCGTCGGGCGTATGGTGTGCAGCGGATTTGCCGCGTGTGGGGACGGGCGCGGTCCAGCGTCTACGCGCGACGGCACGCGACGAAGGCGCGCGCATCACGGCGCCGCGGGCCGGTCGGTGCCGCCCCGGACGCGGTACTGGTCGGCCACATCCGCCGGGTGCTCGAAGCCTCACCGTTTCATGGCGAGGGGTACCGGAAAGCGTGGGCGAAGCTGCGGGTCGCGGGGATCCGCAGCTCGAAGGAGCGGGTGCGGCGGTTCATGCGGGAGCACGACCTCCAGGCCCCGCACCGCGTGGGCCACGCGCACGGCCCGAAGGCACACGACGGCACGATCACCACGGAGGCCCCCGATGCGATGTGGGGAACGGACATGACGGCCACGGTGACCATCGGCGAGGGGTCGGCGTTTGTGTTCGTGGCGGTCGATCACTGTACGACCGAGTGCATCGGCCTCCATGCGGCCAAGAGCGGGAGCCGGTTCGAGGCCCTGGAGCCGATCCGTCAGGGCGTCCGCGAACGCTTCGGCGCCATTGGCAAAGGCGTGGCCCATGGGCTGCGTCTCCGTCACGACCACGGGGCGAACTATCTGGCCGACGATGTTCAACAGGAGGTCGCGTTCTTCGGCATCGAAAGCTCCCCGGGCTTCGTGCGGGAGCCCGAAGGCAACGGCATCGCTGAGCGCTTCATCCGCACGCTGAAGGAGAATGTCTTGTGGGTGCGGAGCTTCGACACGATCGAGGAGCTCCGCCTGGCCTTGCTTGAGTTCAAGCGGACGTACAACGAGCACTGGATGCTGGAGAGGTACGACTACCGAAGCCCCGCTCAGGTACGACGCGACCTCGTCGGACTGGACGCGGCAGCGTAGAAGCGAATACCGTCAAACCACTGTCAAACAACCCTGGACGATACAGTAACACCCACGACAACAACAAGCACGTCAACCGTTCCGCCGTCCTCAGCTGCACTCCGGCCCTCAGGGTAACCCGCGCCTTGGCCCGCTCCGGCTCAACTCGCTCTACCTGGCCGGAAGGGCACCTTCCTGGTGGTTAACGGTGGCAGCCGGCACCTGGCTGTGGGACAGCCTCCTCGCGGTAATTAGCTCCTGGTGGGCCGGTTGACACAGAAAATTACTAATCGTATAATACGTATTAATACATCTAGATACGTATCATTACGGTTCATTCCGTTCTATTACGGATTTAGGTGGTGTAAACTGCGCCTCGTGCCAGTCACCATCGACGGAAAGGTCATGTTCTCCATCGGCGAGGCGCTGCGCGAGGCGGCGATCAGCCGAGCCACGTTCTTCCGGTGGGTCAAGGATGGCGTCATCAAGGACGCGGAGTTCAGGGACCGTAACCGCCGACGGGTGTTCACGGCTGAAGAGGTTGATGAGCTAAGGCGATTCGCGCATCGGTTGGTTTCGGCGCCGCAGCTCCGTATCCCCTTGGGTAAGGCATGACGGATGGACACATTCTCGAAGCAGAAGCGCAGTTGGGTCATGTCGCGCATCACCGGGAAAAACACCGCGCCGGAGATTGCGCTGCGGCGGTTCCTCCACGGGCGCGGCTTCCGGTTCAGGGTGCATCGGAAAGACTTGCCTGGGTGTCCTGACATCGTGCTGCCGAAGTATCACACCGCGGTCTTGGTCCACGGGTGTTTCTGGCACGGCCACACCTGCAAGGACGGTCGCCGGCCGCGGAGCAATCAGGACTACTGGAATGCGAAGCTCGAACGCAACGCGAAGCGGGACGCGAGAAATGCTCGCCGGTTGCGCGCCCTTGGCTGGAAGCGAATCGTCGTTTGGGGATGCGAGGTTGCCGATGAGCGGCGCCTAGAACGGAAAGTCATTCGACGGTTGGAGTCCACGCGCTGATGCCGCAGACCTTTGCATCGTTCTTTTCAGGAATCGGCGGATTCGATCTCGGCTTCGAGCGCGCAGGATTCAAGATCACCATGCAGTGCGAGATCGAGAAGTATTGCAACACGGTTCTCGAAAAGCACTGGCCCACGGTCAAACGGTTCACAGACATCAAAGAGGTCACCGATGCGGATGTCACTCCCTCCGACGTTTGGGCAGGAGGATTCCCCTGCCAGGACGTCTCAGTTGCGCGCATGGGGCCGAGAGCTGGGCTTAAAGGGAAAAAATCTGGACTCTTTTTTGAGCTTGCTCGACTACTTGAAGGAGACCGTCCCAGAGTTCTCGTCATCGAGAACGTTCCAGGCCTGCTCTCTTCCCACGGCGGCCGAGACTTCGAAATCGTTGTTCGAACGCTGGCCGACCTCGGGTATGGCGTGGGGTGGCGTGTGCTTAACAGCCGCTACTTCGGAGTTCCCCAGTCGCGTCAAAGAGTCTACGTTGTTGCCTGCCATCGAGACGGGCGAGGCCCCGCCGAGATACTTTTTGAGCCCGAACGCCGCAAAGGGGATGCTGCGAAGGGCCAATCGAATGGGAAGGCCGCTCTTTCCCCCTTTAAGACGAGCTTTGGAGATCCTGTCCAAGGGCCGATAGTTCCAGGCATCGCCTACTGTCTCTACGCGTGCTCTGCTCGCCACACGGGCACGGACTGGAGCCGGACCTACGTCACGTATCCGGCAGGGAAGATACGCCGGCTGCTGCCGATTGAGTGCGAGCGCGTACAGGACTTCCCGGACAACTGGACTCTCGTGCCAGAGAACAACGGCTACGGCGACCCTGACAAGGTCGACACCCTACGCTACAACGCGCTCGGTAACGCGGTCAGTGTCGCCGTCGCCGAATGGCTCGCGGGCAGGATCAAGCGCTACCTCACACGCACCAATAAGGCTGCGGCGAACGGCACGCGAGGCCGTGTAAAAAAGCGTGTGTCACGCGCCGTTGCTCCGTAGTCTCTCCGCGAACATCCGCAAGAACTGAGGGCGCGGATGGTCGGCTGTGTTAGTCGGCAGCCGATTGTCCGGGATCTGGCCGGCGTGGCTCAGCAGCTCGTTGATGCTGAAGGCGGCGCTGTGCTGCTGGATTTCCGTCACGATGTCCTCCGGCACTTCGACGTGATATTGCTGCCCGTCGTGGGTGATCAGGATCAGCCCTTCGTCGAACGCCCAATGGTGATGCTTGCAGAGGCACACGCCGTTTGAGATCTCATCGAGATCGTAGTCGGCCCACGGCAGGATGTGCGCCGCGTCTACGCCGGCGACGGAGTTGAGCGGCGTCGGCGGCAGATGCAGCCCGCACACGAGGCACGTCGAGTTGTAGGCCTTTCGGACCTTCTGCCGGAACTTGGCGCTCTTTGCGCCGCGGTAGCTTGCCCAACGCTTCCAGTCCTTGATGGTCCGCCGCCTGATGTCAACCTCCTCCGGCGGCACGTCATCGACGGGTTGAGGCTTCTGGGGCGGGGCCTCGGCCCACTTTAGAGATTCGAGGAGATGGGGAACCACGTCCTCAGCCTGACTGCGGTATTCGATGCCGAACTCCTCGCGGGCCTGGGTGACGATCTCCTGAAGTGTGGCGATGATTCGTTCGGCCTCCGATGGGATCGCGCCGCCGCTGGTCACAAGCGCCTCGTGACGCTCGATCAGCGTTTTCACGTTGTCTGGGAATTTGTCGGCGTCGACCCACAGGGCGCGGACCTGCGCCAGCCGGGTCGCAAGCGTCAACTCCTCCGCGTCATACGACCTGTTCCGAAGCACGAGGTCGCCGACCTCAAGCCGTGCAGCCGCCGCAGTCACGTTCGCGCGTTCTATTTGGATGTGATCGAGCGAGTATTGCCCCGTGCGCATGACCGGAGCGCCACGACCCCAGTGCTTATCTTCTCGAATAGTCTGCGGCATCATCAGCGCCGCCGCGGCCTGCCGGTGCGGGTGCATCCCGGTGGTTGCCAGCAAACGCACACGGAACTTGCCGCCCTGGTGACGGAGCGCCGAGTTCGTGTCCACGACGATCCCGCCGCCGAAGTCCAAGATCAGTCGACGGTTGAGCAGGTCCGTGGGCGTGACGCCATGAGCGCTTTCACTGATCTCGTATTCACCGCGGCCACCGCTTGAGCGACGAGATATGCGCATGGAGATGGAGATATGGTAGCCCTGGCGATGGCCGGCAGACCGAACTTAGACATGGATGAAGGATCGTTCGTTGACGAGCGACTGCGATGGCCAGGAGGGGTCTGCATGCATTGCGGCACAGATCTCAGCTCTCTCAACTCACCCGAAACAAGGCCAGAGCATGTCCCCTCGAAGTGCTTGCTAAGAAAGCCGTATCCCGCAAACCTGGTAACCATCGACGCCTGCCGGGAGTGTAATAAATCTTTTTCGCTCGATGAGGAATACCTAAAGGGGCTTCTGTGGACGGTGCTGGCGGGGTCGACGGATCCAGGGAAGCAGAAGACCCCAGAAGTCGCGCGCATGCTGAAAAAAAGCGTGGGGCTGCGCGAGCGAATAGAGAATTCTCGGACAGAAAGGACAACGCCATTCGTGGAAAAAGAGATCGTCTTCACACCGGAAATGGAGAGGGTGAAGCGCGTGGTGATCAAGAATGCGCGCGGCCACGCGCTCTATGAACTCGACCGTGGGATGTCGTTCGAGTCGGACGATTTCTTCGCCATACCTCTGCAGATCTTGACGCCGGAGCAACGCGATGAATTCGAAACGCCAGGAGGAACAGGGGAACTGCTTGGTTGGTCGGAAGTCGGCACCCGCCTGTTCCAACGGCAATGCGGAACGGCGCAATCGGACATGATGGGGCCATGGGTCATCGTCCAAAATGGCGTGTACAGGTACGCGGTCGTGGACCGAGAAGACGACGGTCTGCTGGTGCAATCCGTGATTCAGGAATACCTCGCAACATCGGTCTATTGGAGTTGCGAGGCATAGAGCGCAACCGAGAGACCTAGCGGCCAGGGCCGTCCCAGTCCAGGGCCTTGTTCGCCTTGGTGCTTAATTTGCCGGCGGTGGCAATTTCACTCGTCATGGGGTGGTGTCTCCTGTGGTGGTTCGGCCCATCGCCCTCGGCGCGCGTGGCGCGCCGAGGTTTCCAGACGAACATGGCACCAGCACGCCGGATAGATCTTTTGTCTCCTTCCGGGTGAACGGTGCTGTGTGTCATCACCACGGACGGACGTCCGCTACCGGGAAATCGCGCCCTGGGGCCGCTTAGCGCCGTATCATGGCCGATCGGGCGTTCGCGCTCAACGGCAACTAGAGGATTAGGTGTGCGCCACGCGTGGGCGCAGTGGGAGGCGGACGAGATGGCGACGATGAAACAGGCGATCAAGGAAGCTTTCGAGCAGAGCGAGGGCGCTTTGTCTAAAGAAGTCATTCGGCAGTTCGTCGACGAACGCTATCCTGGCATTTGGCAGCCGGCCACGTTGACGGCCCACCTCTACGCGTGCGCGATCAACAACCCGAAGTCCTACATTCACCACCCACACGCCAGGCGGTTCCTCTATAAGAACGCCGACGGGACGTTCGATCTGTACGACGAAGGGTCTCATGGGCCGAACATTTGGACGCCGGACGAAGCAGAGGACATCGAGGATGCCGCGCAGGCGATAGAGGCGTCGATCGGTCTTGAGCGGGACATCGAGGACCAGCTTGCACACCAATTGGACTCCCTTGAACCGGGTCTGAAGTTCGTGGCGAGACAGGTCACGATTGACGTGGGCCGCGTGGACATCCTCGGCAGGGGCGCCGACGGAGCGACAGTCGTTGTCGAACTCAAAGTCGGCGAGGCCAAGGACTCAGCCATTGGACAGGTTGCCCGCTACATGGGTTGGTACCAGAAGGAAGGTAAAGGGCTCGTCCGGGGGATCTTGGTCGCTTCAGACTTCCCCGAAGGCGTGCAGTACGCGGCGAGTGCGGTGTCGAATCTAGCGCTTCGACGCTGTCGCATCCAGCTTACCTTCGAGAAAGCGGAACTAAAGAGCTAGATGGTCGTCTCCCGCCTCAGCTCATCGAAGGCCCCGGATAGCCTCGGCACGCCACGGCGCGTCCTGGGAGTTTTCCCAGGACAAAGGCCTAGAGTACGTACAAGTTAGGTAGACACAAGGATGTAAGGGTCAATGCTGGTCTATGCGAACCACCTACGTGTCCAGGGGACCGATGCCGAGCGGGCCGTATCCAAGGCCATCGGCGGTTGGCTCAAGGAGCAGCTCGGGTTCGGCCTTCGTCCTGATCAACTGAAGCAGGATGGAGAGCACAACGGTCATCGTGGCGAGCACCGGTCGCAGCTGCGGATCCACGCCTGCTATGACGGTGAGCCGGCCCTGTGCGCGTGGGTGCTGAAGCACGCCGACGAGGATGTCCGCGGACGGCAGTGGATTGTGGAGGTCGGGGTCAAGAAGTTCGCAGCAGAGCCGTTGGAAGTCTCGTGTGTCGTGAAAACGGACGAACGCAGCACGCTCGTCTCAAATCCCGTCAGCGCGTCGCAGCCTCGGGTTATCCAATACATCGTCAAGAATGTTCTTTCCGCCAAGAACGCGGACTTCGCGGACGCCGTACCCGGCGAGATCTTGAGGACAGTCGGCCAGGACCGGGATTCGCACCTGGCATTTCTCGCCGAGATCGAGCGGCACGACAGGGGCGCCGCCATCGTCCTAGTCAGCGCCACGCATGAGGGTGAATACCTCGTCAAACCGACCAATCTTCAAAGAACGCTCATCGGCCTCGCGCACGTGGTGCAGGTGCTGCCAGGATCAAACAGCTACGAGATGGCGGAGATCCTCGGCAAGCCGTGGTCCGCCTGGGGCGGGGCCGTGAACGTGCTGTCCATCCCGTCGGTGGCTGGTGGCGTGCGGTCCCGGCACTTCCTCCGCGACGAGATCCAGGATTGGGGCGAGGAGCCGCAGCGAATTTCGCAGGTCCTAACCTGGGTCACCGCGAACACCAATATTCCGCGCCTGCGGATGCATGTGCGGCCCGAGGGCGTCATGCAGCTTTCCATGCGGCGGCGCATGGAGAAGGTGCGCGCGACCAGCGCCCAGATGAACGAGGCGCAGCTACGTCAGTCGCTGGATAAGGCCTCCAAACACGCAGACGAGCAGGAGCGCTTTTTCACCGATGTAAACGCAGATCTTGAAGCCGAGCTTTCGCGCTACAAGGAGAATCTTGAGAAGGCGCAGGAGGATCTGAGGAATAAGAACTATCACCTCCAGTCCTTAAAGGCAGGGTTGTCCCACGCCGACGGCGGCGACGGCGGCGCCTTCGATTCAGATACGCTCCAGAAACTTCTAAAACTTGCCTCGGGGAGGGAGGAGCCCAGCCCGCTCGATTGCATCGAGATCATCGATCAGGTCTATGACGACAGGTGTACAGTCCTGGACAGTGCTTGGAGCAGCGCGAAGAAGATGCCGCGGTTCGTCCACGGGCGTGACCTGCTCGACCGACTGGTGCGGCTGGTCACGACGTACCGCGACGGGCTGAAGGACGGAGGCGACAGCAAGGCGCGTCTGGTGTTTGGGAAGAGTGAGTACGCAGCCAAGGAATCGAAAACGGTAATGGCGAACAAGGCCATGCGCCGCCAGAGAACCTTCGATTACGTCGGGACGCAAGTGGAGATGTTCCGGCATCTCAAGATCGGTGTAGACGACGACCCGACGCGGACGATACGCGTTCATTTCCACTGGGACGGAGACCGTCAAAAAATCGTGATCGGGTATTGCGGCGAACATCTTCCGGTTTCCAGCCACTGAGGCCAGTCTGCCGTCGGACGAACTAACCTTATAGCCCCCTCAAATCCCGATTTTTTCGATATCCTCAATTGTCACCTCGTCGGCCGTCCGGTCGTAGAGCTTGGTCGTGCGCGGGCTCTCATGCGCGGCGATCACCTGGGCGCGCTCGAGCGTGCCGCCATTGAGCAGATACGCCGTGATGCCGGTGGCCCGGAAGGTGTGGCAATTGGCCTCGCCGAGCCCGACGGTCTTGACGCGCCGCTTGATCATCCGGAACACATCCACCCGGCTCATCCGGCGCGCGCCCATCCCGCCCGCCCGCGGCATCGAGCGCCACAGGGGCGAGTCTTTCTCGGCCGCGATCCCGGCCGCGGCGAGATAGGCGTCGAGATAGGCCTCCGCCTTGTGGTGGACCGGGACGGCGTGGTGCTTGCCCCCTTTTTCCTGGAGCCGCAGCCACCAGCGCTTGCCCTGCTGGTAGTAGTCCTCGACGCGCATGCCGACGACGGCCGAGACGCGCGCAAAGCTGTAGACCATCACGGCCAGCAGGGCGCGATCGCGCAGGCCGCGGAGGGTCGCGGTGTCGATAGTGTCCAGCAGCAGCCGCGCTTCGGCGGGCTGCAGCACCGGCGTCTTGCCGGTCCTGACGACGTGGGTCGGCCCGCGCACCGAGGTGGCCGGGTTGGTGGGTATCACCTGGCCGGTCACCAGCCAATCGCACAGCCGGCGGATGGCGGCCAGGTGCTGCTTGATCGTGGGGGCGCGATACCGGCTGTGCATCTCTTCGATGTAGGTGGCCACCGCGATCGGGGAAATCTGCGCGAGCGCGAGCCCGCGCGCGTCGCACCAGGTGAAGAACCGCGTCACGGCCGCGGCGTACGCCGCGCGAGTGTGCGGGTTGCGAATCTGGGCGGTGAAAAATTCCACCGTCCGCTCCGCGGCCTGCGGCCCGGCCCGCCGGACGATGTCCGGGAGGCCCTCGATCTGCCAGCCCCCGGGCAGGACGAGCGCCGCGGCCACCGGCGCCAGGGCCACCGGCGGCGGCAGGGCTGGCGCGGGTGGGGGAGTCGGCTGGGTCATTCTATTAATCGTAACATAACGTCCTTTATGTTACGTGTGAGAGAGACGTTTTCGCGCTTCACCAGAGTGGCGCGCAGTAAGGTGAACGACAATGCCTAGCTTCCGTCACGCAGACTTCAGCTTCTGTATCAAAGACCCCTGGTGGTCTAAGGCCGGGATAGCTGGGTTTCGACCGAAGGCTCCGCATTATCGAGTCGATCCAAGCGGTTTCGATGGACTGCAGATCCTCGCTGTTTACGTTGGGGACGTCCAGCCGCTTTATTGTCGGAAAATCAGTCCCGATGGACGCTTCTTCGACACCGAAGAACTAGTGGTACGAGTTCTACGCGGGTTCATCGAAGATTCCGCGATACCTCCGGTTAAGGTCGAGAAGGAGCCACCGGATTCGGACTACCGTTACAAGCTGCGTGACGGTACGCACCGTTTTTACTGTTCTGTTGCGGCTGGTTTTAGTCATGTCCCGGCCATAGAGGTGAAACCAAGCCTCCTCTTCCACGAGCCCTCCTGTCAGCACGGCCCGGAAACGCGCTAGGACGCCTAGGAAGACCACAGAATGGGCGTCAGACGTCTTTGGGCCGTGGAACAAGGTCGACCACCAGTGCCTGGTCCTTGGTTCTCAGTAAACCGGACAAGTGGGGGAGTGGTCCTGGCAGGCGCCCAGAGGGCCGGCGGCGGCAACGACTTGGGCGGCGCGCGCGCGCATGGTGGTGAGCGCCTGAGTCCTTGCAGCTGCAGCCTCCTCTCTGATCCCCGGCGTGTTCCTTGTAGAGTGAGTAGCCGCTCGACAACGCTGACCGATGACCAGCCCGCAGATGCCCCCCACGGATTCGCCCACTCGCACACCTCCAGACCCGGCCGCCGAGTATTACAAGGCCTACGAAGGACATTCCAAGGTTCTCCGTACGTGGCTTGTTGCGTACGGTATCGGAGCGCCTGTCTTGTTCCTCACGAATGAGGATTTAGCCGAGAGACTCGCGGCGTCGGACCTCTCGAGTGTCGTGGCAGGGCTGTTTCTGTTCGGAGTAGCCGCCCAAGTGCTTCTTGCCACGCTGAATAAGACTGTCATGTGGATTGGCTACCGCGCCGAATGGACACCCACGTTACTGGCCCGAGGATGGGTCAAGGGTGCACGTTGGCTCGGCGACTGCTTCGCCATCGACTTCGTCGTTGACGTTGGCACGCTCATCCTGTTCGGATGGGCCACGTGGATGTTGTTCGGACTGCTAACGAGCCACCCGACACCGCCAGCCGGCGCCGGAGTCGGTTAGACGGAGCTGAACTTCGGGCCGACATCGACAGCGATAGCAATCCTGACAGCGCGTTCTATCGCCAGGAGAATCACGCCCTATGACTGACACGCTCGGACAGCTCGCCAACATCGCTGTGCGGGAACTTTGGCCCAATGAGGCAGCTGACTTCACACCCTGGCTCGCACGAGACGAGAACATGTCGAAGCTCGGGGGCGCGCTCGGCCTCGAGCTCGAAACGGACCGTGTTGAGGTCGCTGTCGGTCCCTACTCAGCCGACATCCTCGCCCGCGACTCCGCTGGAGATTACGTCGTCATCGAGAATCAGCTCACCAAGACCGACCATGACCATCTCGGGAAGTCGATCACCTACGCCTCCGTCCTTGGTGCTCGGGCCGTCATCTGGGTCGCACCGTTCTTCACCGACGAACACCGCAAGGCCCTCGACTGGCTCAACGACAACACCACTGATGAGCTGGCGTTTTATGGCGTCCAGGTAGAACTCTGGTCGATCGACGGATCCAAGCCAGCGGTCCGGTTCAATGCTGTCAGCAGGCCAGCTGAGATCATCCGACAGGCAGCCGTGACCAAGTCCGGAGAACTCTCGTCCACGCGCCAGTTGCAGCTCGACTGGTGGACAGCGTTTCGCGACGCATTGTTGATCAGCAAAGTTGTCGCTTCTGGTCAGACCCCTCGGCCGCAGTATTGGTATGACGTGGCGCTTGGCCGCTCGGGAATGTTCCTTTCCAATTCCGCGAACGCATATGACGGGCGGATCGGAGTGCGTGTGTATCTGAGCGAGCGGCAAGGCGGCAACCACGCGCTCGAACAGCTATTGAAGGACCGAGCGAGGATCGAGGAGGAGATCGGCCACCAGTTGCAGTGGAATCCGAACCCTGAGAATAGAGACAAGACCATTGCCGTCTACCGTGATGCTGACCTAAATAACCGCGCCGGGTGGGACGAGTACATTCAATGGATGGTCGACATGACCAAGAAGTTCCGACGCACGTTCGGGCCTCGAGTGAAGAAGCTGGACCTTGAGAAGCCTGGTGACCGGTCCGACAGTGAAGATGAACTCGATCAGGGCGCCTCTAAATGATGGTCCCAGATGACGCTCGGTCATAATCCTCGCTGACTCAAAGGAGACCGACCAGAAAAATGTTGGCGGGATTGTAGACGTAGAGCGGAGATAGACGAGTTCACTAAGGAATTCGCCGAAAAACAGTGGAGAGTGCCTCCACCGTCAGCCCAAAACGGCCCGGATAGCCTTCGCGGCCCGGACGTGCGACCAAAGGGCCGGTCCTGCCTGGCCTGTGACAGCTCGGGAGCGAAGCGGGCTGGCGCCTGGCTGGCAAACCGGCCCCAACCGGCGGCACGCGACCGGGCCGGGTGCTGCACCCCATTAAATCACACTGAGTGCGTCCATCGGCGTCGGGTGCGGTCGGCCAGCTCTGCGCCGTGGCGACACTCCCCGGCTTGCTTGGCGGCATGCGTCGCCAGTGCATCCCACGCCTCGGCCGCGTCGCGGTTGGCGGTTGCGGCCTCGGTCGCGGCCGTGTTGACCTGGGCGGCGCGCGCGTGGTGCGCGGCCTCGGTGCGGGCCTCGTCCGCTTTGACGATGCGGGCGCGCATGGTGTCGAGGGTCTTGCTTGCCTTCGTGCTGAGTGCGGTCGCTTGGGTGATGTCATTCGGCATGGGGCGTGTTCTCCTTTCCGGCCGCGCGTCGTCGTCGCCCTGGCGGTCGTCGCGGTGGTAGTTGTTCAAGGGTGCGAATGGCGCGGGCGTGGCCCTGCTTCGCGGCGCGCCAGTACCACCAGTACGCCGTGTTGCGGTTCTGACACACGCCGTCGCCGCAGGCGTACATGTGCGCGAGATTGAATTGTGCTGTCGGGTTGCCGAGGTCGGCGGCACGCTGATACCAGCGCGCGGCCTCGGCGTGGTCGAGGGGAACGCCGTGGCCGAAGTCGTACAGCACGCCGATGTTGTTCTGCGCGGCCGTCACGCTGTCGCGGTTGAACGACCAGCCGGTGGGGAGGACGCGGTGGGAAGCGGCGCGGCGGTACCACGCGAGCGCGGCGCGGTAGGTGCGGCGCACGCCGTCGCCGTGGTGGTACAGCACGCCGAGATGAAATTGCGCTGGGGCGTAGTCCTGGCGCGCGGCCAGACGAAACCAGCGCGCGGCCTCGGCGTAGTCGCGGGGGACGCCGTCGCCGTGGTAGTGATGGCGAGCGAAGGCGTCTTGCGCAATGTCTTCCCCCCGCTCGGCGTGCTGGCGCAGCTCGGACAGGTTGCACGGAAACGGACTCACGCACACGGCGGTGTCTCGGCGTCGTGTTCGGGTTCGCGGTGCGGCGCGCCGATGCGTTCGATCACTGTGCGGTGTAAGCGGTCCTCGGTGGCGATCAGTCGCTCCTGGCGGGCATCGAGGGCGTTGAGAAGGGCCTCGATGCGGCCGGTGGCGCGGCGCGCGGTGGTGTCGAGGTGCGTGATGGTCTGATGCAGGCGGCGGTAGTCGTCCTCGCGGGCGCGGGCGTGAGCGTCGAGGCGGCTCTCGACGTCGCCGAGCCGTTCGTGGGTGGTCGCGATCTCGTCGAGGGCACGATCCGCGTGGGCTGTGATCGCGGTCAGTTGCTGGTCGCGGGCGTTGAGCGCGGCCTCAAGGTGGTACGCCCGGTCGAGGGCCAGCTCCGCGCGGGCAAGGATCGCGTCGACGTCGGTATCCGTTCGGGGCGCGGGTGGTTGCGCGTCGAGGGCGCCCTGCGCGGGTTGATACGCCTGCGCGGCAGCGAGACGCAACCAGATCGCGGCCTCGGCGTGATCCTGGGGCACGCCGCGGCCGGCGGTCAGCATCGTGGCGAGGTTGTATTGCGCCCGCGGGAGTCCTTGCGCCGCGGCGCGGCGGTACCAGCGTGCGGCCGCGGCGTCGTCCTTCGGGACGCCGTGGCCGTCCTCGTGCATCCGGGCGAGGTTGTTCTGCGCCCGAACGTCGCCCTGTGCCGCGGCGCGATGGCACCACGTCGCGGCCTCGGTGTGGTCTTCGGCCACGCCGCAACCGCAGGCGTGCATCATGGCGAGGTTGTATTGCGCGGCGGCGTAGCCGCGTTCGGCGGCGCGCCGGAAGTACGTCGCGGCCTCGGTGTGGTCGAGAGGCACGCCGTGGCCGTCAAAGTGCAGCCAGCCGAGCGTATTGAGGGCCGGCGCGTTTCCCTGGTCGGCGGCGCGGCGGTACCACGTCGCGGCCTCGGCGTAGTCCTGGGCCACGTCGTTGTCGTCGTCGCCGTGTTCGTACATCCAGCCAAGCGTGAATTGCGCGGCGACATTGCCGATGTTGGCGATCGTGCGAAGGATGTAGAGGCTCATGCGGCACGGCGGGTAGCCCCACGGGGCCAAGAGTGACCGCACGGCCGGCGGGACGAGGGGGAGCGCGGATTGTGTTCGTGGGTCGTCGGTCAGATTCATCGTCGTGGTTCCTGTTCGGGCAGCTCGTCGGGGAGTCCGTTCGGGTCGCCGAGGCGTTCAACAATGGCCTCCATCGTTCGACGGAGCCGGTCTTCGATCGCGCTGATGTGCTGCTCGCGCTGATTCATCCGGGCGAGGAGTTCGGCGATCCGCGCGTTCGCCGGCTCGAAGAGCGGCAACGCGGTGGTGAGCGCGGCGGTGGTCATCGGCTCGCTCATAGCCCTCGGCGCGCCCGGCGCGCCTGGGCTTCTAGCTGGAGACATTCGCGGTGCCGGGCGTACGGGAACGCGCGGATCGCCGTGGCGAACCCTTCACGGATGAGGGTCGCGTTGACGTGCTCGCCGCTGGCGAAGACGACGTACCGCAGCAGTCGACCGTCGGCGTCGATGTCGTCGCCGGCCGGGTCGCGGTCGAGCCGGACGGTGGTGCCCGTGAGGCGGGCGGTGGTGTCGGCGGCCGCTTCCGGGCCGTGGGGTTCTACGCCCCGCGTCGGGTGTGTCGTCTCGGGCGTGTCCACGCCGGTCAGCCGGACGGTCAAGCGAGCCCCATCGAGCCGGACGCTGATGGTGTCGCCGTCGATCACCCGGTCCACCTGGGCGGGGCCGGTCTGTGCGAGGACTGGCCCGCCGGCCAGCCCCGCGAGGACCGCGAGCGGGGCCACGTACCGCCGGAGGCGACACGCCCTTACAGCGGGTTGCGGTCGAGTCGTTCGATGGTCCATGCGTTGCTCCCGGCGTCGTAGCCCCGGACGTACGCCGCTTCTTCCACGAAGCGCCGGCCGTCCGCTCGGGTCATGTGGATCACCATGGCGATCCCGTCGACGACGCCCCGGCAGGTGACGTCCCACGGGAGATCCCCGCCGCCCTGCATGGCGCAGCTCGCCACGCGCGAGAGCGCGCTTTCGGCGTTGTTGGCGTGAACGGTGGTGAGCGAGCCGCCGTGGCCGGTGTTGAGGGCTTGCAAGAGGTCGGCGGCTTCGCCGCCGCGCACTTCGCCGACGACGATGTGATCCGGTCGGTGGCGGAGGGCGTGCTTCACCAGGTCGCGGATCGTGACGGCGCCCTGCTGCAGCCCGCGCGCCTCGAAGCGGACGCAGTTCGGGGAGTCGATCCGAAGCTCCAGGGTGTCCTCGATCGCCACGATCCGCTCGTCGGCGGGGATGAGTTCAATGAGCGCGTTGAGGAGCGTGGTCTTGCCGCTGCCGGTGCCGCCACTCACGAGGATGTTGCGGCGTGTGTGGAGGGTCCGCTCGGCCGCGTGGCGGATGTGTTCGGGGAGCGCGCCTTGCTCGACTAGCTGCGCCGCTGAAAAGGATCGGTTGCCGAATCGCCGGACGGTGATCGCGACGTGCGGACTGGCCGGCGGGACGCAGATCGCCACGCGCGATCCGTCGTCTAAGCGGGCATCGAGAATAGGCATGGTGGCCGGGTCCAGACCCAAAGGCCGGGCGATGTGGATCGCCGCCCGTTCGAGCGCCGCCGCGTCCAGCGCGGGCGCGTCGATCTGGGTCAATCGGCCGTGGCCTTCCAGCCACACGTTACCCGGCCCGTTAATCATGATCTCGCTCACGTCCGGGTCGTCGAGCGCGGCCTCGAGGCCGGGCAGGAAGGGCTTGAGAAGCTCGAGCCCGTCGCCCGTGGTCATAGCTCGCCCGCGTGCTTCGCGGTCCAGTACGGGCGGTCGCGTTTGAGGTAATACGGTTTCAAGTAGACGCGCCTGGGCGGGAGCGATTGCACGCCGTCGTACGGGAGACAGATCGCCTGACAGTTCCCGAGCAAGGCGAAGTCGCGCGGCTGAAAGAGCGCCTCGCGCCGCTCCTGAAAACTCTTGCTTGCGCCCACGCTCCCACGTCCGCCGCCGGCCTGGGCGGACAGGAGATTGATCCCGCTCGATTTCGCGGATTCGTTGATGGTGTAGCTGCTCTTGATCTTCGCCACCTGCCCGCACAGCTTCGAGGCGATCTCGGCGCTGGCCTCGTCGCTGAGGCTCAAAAATATCCGGGTGCGGAGCGTTTGGAGCAACGTCCGCCAACCCTCGCCGCTCCCGAGAACGGAGCGCAATGAGCTGATGGATTGTGTGGCGACGATGGGGATCACGCGGCACTGCCGGGTGAGGGCAAACGCCTTTTCGTCGCCGCTCGGATCGTCCTCGCCGACGCTGGCGAACGCCTGATACTCGTCGCAGATAAAGACGGCCGGCCGGACGTAGCGGCCGGGCTCGGCCTTCATCTTTACCGGCCGGCGCAACAGGGATTGGAGCCACGCATTTTTCAGCATGACGCCGACGGCGCGGGACAGCGCGGGATTGGTGCCGGCGGGCATATTGAGGGCGAGGACCTTCCCGCTCTCGATGAGGACATCGAGGGGCGGCAGGTCGCCGGTTTTGATCGTCGCGGTGATCGCGTCGTCCTCGTTGATCGGGTCGCCGGGGTTGTCGCCGGCGGACGCCGCGCGGGGCGCGGGCGGACAGAACACGCGGGCGACACTCGGCAAGTCGAACATGCTGAGGAACACGGAGACGCCCTCCACGATGCTCGACCGGATCTTGTTGTCGAGGGTGTTCCAGTCGTGTTCGTACCAGCGATTGACGGCTTCCACGCGGAGCCGGATCTCCATCGTCGTCGCGTTCTCGATCCGCTCACGCTTATACGTGATCGTGTGGGCGTCCAGGTGGTCTACCACGGGCTGATCGGCGTGCGCCCGCTGGTGGTCGGGGCGCGTCGGGTGCGGTCGAAACCCGATGGCTTCCAGCGCGATAATCTGCGCCTCGTCGCGTACGTCGCTGGTCTTTATGGTGATCCACACGTCGCCCCGATCGCCCGCGAATGTGTGCGCCTCTTCAATCTTCGCTGCGAAGAGTTCTTTGTCGATGGCGCAGTGGTACACGTCTCGAAGCGTCACCCATCCGGGCTCGGCGCTGCCGTGGCGCGGATGGGGAAGCACGCGGTACAGCTCGATAATCCAGCGGACGAGATTCGTGTACGCCTGCTGCCAGAATGGTTCTTTCCCTTTGCCGAACAGCTGGTTGAGCAGGGACGCCACGGTATAGGCGAGCGAGTACGAATCAAGCCACGTCGCGCTCAGCGGGTTCCACGTCAACCGGCCATCGAGGGACAGCTCGATGTAGTCGCCTTCGCGTCCAACCTCGGCGAGTATGCGGCGGATGTCGTGACAGAAATCGCCCTTCACTTCCAGGACGAGCGCGGCCGGTCGCCGTGCGGGATTCGTGGCTTGCCAGCTCAAGAGCTGGCGCGCGAACGGGTGCATACAGGCGGAGGTCTTGCCGCTGCCGACGGCGCCGAAAATCGCCACGCCGGTATAGAGTCCCCGCTCGGGGATGATCAGCCATTCGGGGGTCGGGCTCTCGACGGCTCGAACCGGGTGATGGACCTCCCCGATGACGATCGCCGGGCCGTCCGCCGTCGGCGAAAGTGGCCACGCGGGAAGGCGGGACCGGAGCCCGAGACTGACGCCCATCCGGGCGAACCAGATCCGCGACGTGCTGATGAGAAATTGGCCGGTGAGGAACACGGCCACGCCGGGCGCGACGTAGTACCAGACGACGATCGCCGCGTAATAGTTCGGCGTGTGGTAGCGGACGAGGACGGCCACGGGATCGGCCTCGGGAAACACGCCGGGCCACGTCCACGCGGCCACGGCACTGATACCGCCGATGACGAGGAAGGCGCGTAAGACTGCGTCAAGCATGGGGCGTCTCGGTCGGTCTGATCGTCCGGCCCGCGCGCGGGCCGGGGAGCCTTCCTGCAAGGATAAATACGGACGGGAGCGACCCCCCACGGAGAGGGGTGGGCGTTGACGCCGGTGTTGACACCGGCGTTGACGCCCCCCCCATCGACTGACCGCGCCAGCGGTCAAAAGAGGGGGGTCGCTCCCGTCTCCCCCGTTCCGCTGGCGCGGCTCGGGGCTTCCGGTCTAGCACGAAAAACCCGAACAAAGCCGGCGACAACAGGAAGGGTGGGGCTTGACGCGCCCCCCCCCTATTTCTTGACACCCCCCCCTCTGACCGCGTCAAGATTCCCCTGCCCTGCGCCCTGCCACGGAACGGCCCGAAAACGCCCGGTAACATCAGAGCGCGCCCTCGGGTCCGGTCAACCGCGAGGTTGACCATAACTGGAAGCGGTCAATCGCCCCTCGCGCCGTCGTTGTGGTGGGTGTGCCTTCGGGGAGTTGACGCAGCGCTACGAGCCGAGCAATGGCCTTCTTGTATCCGCCCCACTCGCCAAGCAAGGACCGATTGCTGCCGAGCGTCGCCTCTCTCAATCGGCCGATCTCCTGGCTGATCTCTGGGTCGGCCTGGGTCTGCCCGGTGGGGTTGTCTACGCCCACGCCGTCGCCGTCCTGGGTCCAGTATGTGAGCACGGGGGCGGCGCGGTCTGCCGCCTCTGCGCCCATGCCGACACCGACGACCTGCACGGCGAACGTCCGCGCCCGAAGTGCGGCCCACAGGGGCGCATGAGCCGCGCCCCACGCGCGCAGCTCGCTATCGGTGGTTTGCCCGGCGTCCACGTACACGAACGTCGCGGCCTGATCGTCCACGGCGATCGGCAGCTTGAACGCGAAATAGCGCGGCGTCTGCGGTTTCCCGTCCGGCCCGTACAGGCGGTACGGGAAGGTGCGGCGGTCCAGCCCAAGCGCCTCGAACCGGTGCACCTTGTCGGCCTCGGTGGGGAGCCATCCGAAGGTCGGCCGCTCGATGATGTAATCGAGCGAGAGGAGCCGGCGCATGAGGACAATCGTGGATGCGCCCTTGCCCCGACGGTGCCGCACGTCGGGGATTCCCAGCGCCCGATAGATGGGCTTGCCGGTCAGTAGAACGGCCCGCGCGTTGCCGGGGAAGATCGCCCGCTCGTCCTCGATCGCGTGCTGCTTCTCAATGAGCGAGCGAACAAACAGGCGTGCAAATTCGCGGTGCGCGCCGTCGAAATACTGACACCATTGCGAGCGCGTAAACGCGCCGCTGTGCAAGGCGACAAGCGCGATCCATTCGGCCTCGCGGTCGGACCATCCGAAGGGCGCAAGCCGGGCGGCGCGTTCCTTCAACGTCGGGACGGTGGCCGGGCTCGGCGCGGCCTCGGCCGCGTGCGCTGTCACCCTGTCACCAGCGCGCGATCGCCGCGTAGGTAGGTGATGATGATCCCCATCGGATTCACGATCATCAGCTCGGGCTCAACCATGTCGAGAAACGTGAATTGGAGGGAGAGCGTCCAGCGGTCGCGGCCCACTTCCGCGCCCCCGACCAGGCGCACCAGGTCGAAGTCCGCCGCCGCCGCGTGCGGGGGGTCCGGGCTCGCCTGAATCCGCAGCGTCACCCGCTCCACCTGCAACTCATCGCTGGCGGCGCCGGCCGCGAGCATGGCGACGTTCTCGCCCTCCAGCCGGAAGGCTTCATTGGCGAGCGTGGTCGTCAAAAAGCGCAGCGCGCGCGGCCACGCCTGTTCAACCGTCGCCCCGCGCCGGCTGTAGTAGTCGTCAATGAATCGGTTCAGGAAATACTTCGTGGTCGGGTCCAGCGGGTCGGCCTGGGCTTCGACGGTGTCATAGGCCAGCGCCTCGGCGCGGCCCACGTCGTCCACCCTGACAACAATCGGCTTGGGGAGTTCCACGGACGACAGCCGGATGATGATCACCACGAGCAACAGCACCAGGCCGGCGAGCCCCATCGAGAGCACCCGCAAGTGCCGGTTACTGTGCACGGCCTCGCCCCAGATATCGGCGTACGTCTTCCCGCTGTCCTGCTCGGTCTGCGTCATCATTTCACTCCTGCCGCGCGTGCGGCTGTGCCGGCGAGCAGGGCCTTGCCGCCGGTCGCAGCGGCCATGAGCGCGCCCGTCATGCCCGCCCCGCCGCCGCCGCCGCCGCTCACGAGCATCCCGGCCAGCTCGCCCACTTTGAGCGACGCGAGCACACCGGCCACCATCAAGGGCAACAGGATGAGCAACCAGCTCACCATCTGCACGGGATCCTCCACGTCGGCTGTGCTGAGAAACGTCGTCAGAAACCCGAGGGACACGCTCATGAAGACGCGCATGATCGCGCCGGCAATCGCGCCGTAGAGCGCGAAGGTGATCATCGACCGGAACCAGCCCCAAAACAGAAACGCCATCGGCTCAAACACCAGCCACGGAATCATCAGCGGCCCGACGAAGGTCAGGATCAGGATCGCCATCTGCGCCCAAATCACCTGGGCGTAGGTGACGGCGTAGATGACGACCAGACAGAGAAAAATGAACAGCATCATCGACGTGCCGATCACGAGCGTGCTGAGCACGTCCCCGAGGGCGCTGTACAGCTCAAAGTAGCTCGTGCCGGCCCACGCATCGGAGAGGGCGGTGGTCTGCGTGTGGACGAGATTCGCGAGCTCGATCTGCACGGCGGGCACAATGTCGGACAGAAAAAAGCTGTGGAGCCAGTTGCCGCCGCCGGCAATCATGCCGGGGAAGGTGAACGCCACGCCGGGAATCGGCGTGGCGTAAAACAGGAGCATGACCCACGGGATCCAGAGGCCGATCACCAGCTCGATGATCGCCCACATAGAGAACGTGCCGGACATGGCGATCTTGACACCCGTCCAGACGACGACAATCGCGGCCAGCCCTCGCCACAGCGCGTTGCCGGCATTGAGAACGGTCGGCCCGTTCGCGGCCATGATGTCCTCCATGACCTGATCCAAGAACCCCTTAAAGTCGTTGAGGTCTTCTTGAGGAATCGTGGTCGGGACGGTGGGATCGATCTGCTGCGGGGGTGTC
>CBDHFM010000014.1:0-66955 GCA_965262505.1 Vicinamibacterales bacterium | reverse complement strand
AACCGCTGCTCTGCAAGGGTGATGACTTCTCGCGGACAGATCTCACCCTGCCATAAGCCCCCTCAAATCCCGATTTTCTCAATATCCTCGATGGTCACCTCGTCGGCCGTCCGGTCGTAGAGCTTGGTCGTGCGCGGGCTCTCATGCCCGGCGATCGCCTGGGCGCGCTCAAGCGTGCCGCCATTGAGCAGATACGCCGTGATGCCCGTGGCCCGGAAGGTGTGGCAATTGGCCTCGCCGAGCCCGACGGTCTTGACGCGCCGCTTGATCATCCGGAACACATCCACCCGGCTCATCCGGCGCGGGCCCATCCCGCCGGCCCGCGGCATCGAGCGCCACAGGGGCGCGTCTTTCTCGGCCGCGATCCCGGCCGCGGCGAGATAGGCGTCGAGATAGGCCTCCGCCTTGTGGTGGACTGGCACGGCGTGGTGCTTGCCGCCTTTTTCCTGGAGCCGCAGCCACCAGCGCTTGCCCTGCTGGTAGTAGTCCTCGACGCGCATGCCGACGACGGCCGAGACGCGGGCAAAGCTGTAGACCATTACGGCCAGCAGCGCGCGATCGCGCAGGCCTCGGAGGGTCGACGTGTCGATGGTGTCCAGCAGCAGCCGCGCTTCGGCGGGTTGCAGCACCGGCGTCTTGCCCGTCCTGACGACGTGGGTCGGCCCGCGCACCGAGGTGGCCGGGTTGGTGGGCACTACCTGCCCGGTCACCAGCCAATCGAACAGGCGGCGGATGGCGGCCAGATGCTGCTTGATCGTGGGGGCGCGATACCCGCGTTGCATCTCTTCGATGTAGGTGGCCACCGCGATCGGTGAAATCTGTGTGAGCGCGAGCCCGCGTGCGTCGCACCAGGTGAAGAACCGCGTCACGGCCCCGGCGTACGCCGCGCGCGTGTGCGGGTTGCGGATCTGGGCGGTGAAAAACTCGACCGTCCGCTCCGCGGCCACCGGCCCGGCCCGCAGGACAATGTCCGGGAGGCCCTCGATCTGCCAGCCCCCGGGCACGACGATCGCCGCTTCCGGTGATGCGGCCGCTGGCGCCAGGGCCGGCGCGGGTGGGGGAGTGGGCGGTGTCGGATCCGTGCCCGCGCGGTCTGTTTCCGGTCGTGGTCGGTCCATGGCCTGAATCGTAACATAACGTCCTTTATGTTACGCAACGTCATGATAGGGAAAGGCCTCCCGCTGCAGACACGCACTGAGTCGACATGGCTGACGCTGTCACTAAGATTTTACTTCGGTTCGCTGAGCCTCCCTCTGTTTCCTCCGTTCTTGCGCGAGCCTGAGTTTTTCTGGCTCCGTTCGTCGGACTCTACTACCGCGGGCAGCGCCGCCCCGATCTGGAGCGTGAGTACCTCGACGGTTGTCCTCGGCTGTGCGATTCTCAATTGGATCACCGACCTCGACCGACCAGTATCGTATCGGCAGGTGAGAATCCTGTCGGGTGGTATCGTGCGGGCCAGTGACGATTTCTGCAACAACGCCCTGCCGAGGAAGAGACTTCCACAATGGCTGCGATAGTTCCTAACACCCGACCGTCCCTTCAACGGAAACTGGGAACGTTGAGCGCCACGGCGTTGGTCGTCTCGAACATGATCGGAACGGGGATCTTCACAACGACCGGCTTCCTCGCTGGCGAATTGGGATCTCCGTCGCTCGTCCTAGGTATCTGGATGGTTGGTGCCTTGTTCGCACTCGCCGGTGCATTCTGTTACTCAGAACTGGGCGTCAACTTCCCCACATCGGGCGGAGAGTACGTCTACCTTAGACACGCCTACGGGCGGCTATGGGGATTCCTGAGCGGGTGGACGTCGTTCTTCGCCGGATTCTCGGCGCCCATCGCCGCAGCCGCACTAGCGTTCGCGGGGTACTGCGGCTTCATCTTTCCGTCGCTCGGACAGCAGGCGTCGAGTCTCAGCTGGGAAGTCGCGGGTATCACATGGCAGGTGGGGCCCACACAGCTTCTGGCGGCCGGCCTCGTTCTGACGCTGACGCTGCTCAACTGCGTGGATGTTCTGGTGGTCGCCCGGGTGCAAAACGTGCTGACAACGATCAAAGTCGTCGTGATTGCGGCGTTTGTGCTCTTTGGCTTGTCGATCGGCACCGGTAGCTGGAGTCACTTCGGCGCAGACGCCGCGCGCACATCCACCACGCCACTCCCACAGCAGTTTGCCGGCAGTCTGTTCTGGGTGATGTTCGGCTACAGCGGCTGGAACGCCGCCACATACGTCGCGGAAGAGATCCGAGAGCCACATCGCACGCTACCTCGCGCCCTCGTCCTCGGCACGCTTGCGGTGGCGCTGTTGTACCTCGCTTTGAACGTCGTGTTCATCTTCGGGACCTCCCTTGACACCATGAAGGGGGTCGTCGCGGTGGGCGCGCTCGCGGCTTCGGAGCTATTCGGTTCTCAAGTGTCCAGTCTCTTCAGCGGGCTCATGGCGCTGGCGATCGTATCGACGGTCAACGCGATGATCACGATCGGCCCTCGCGTGTACTACGCCATGGCAAAAGATGGTGCATTCCTCAGCGTGGCCGGTCGGTTGAGTGCACGATCGCGCGTACCGGTCGCGGCTGTTCTCTGTCAGGGTGCGTGCGCGACGCTCATGACGTTTACGTCGTTTCCACAACTGGTCATCTACATCGGCTTCAGCTTGACATTCTTTACTGTCCTCGCCGTTGCGTCGCTGTTCGTGTTCCGTCGCCGCGCCGGATGGAAGCCTCTCGGCGCGGTCAGCGCGGCGTTTCCTCTGGTGCCTGCTTCGTACATCCTGATTGGTGCGTGGATGATTTACTATGGATGCATGCTGCGACCGGCTGTCTCCCTCGTGGCGATTCTCACACTCATGACGGGCGCGGCGGTTTACTACGTGCGCGTGCGCACGGTCGCGATGGCGCAGTAACGAGGTGCCGCCATCATCGAAGAGATGAATCGTGCGTCTTGACATATAGGGGCGTCAATACTTTTTCCGCAGTGCTGGTGACTTGGCATACCGTCGTGTTTGCCCTGTTCAGCTACGCGTCGGCGTCCCTCGGATCCAGGATGACGCTACGAGGGGACTCGTTTGGCGTGGAACTCAACGTCGCGCCGAGACGGAGTGAGTGCCAGGGCAAGACCCAGAGGCGCTCCGTCTCCAAACTGCAGTTCTCGAGCATGGTCATCGCCCTGACCGCGTAGGGGCCTTGGTTGTGCTCCTGGCCCAGTCGACTAGTCCTCGCCGCACTATCGGCTCCTGAACCGAACGTTACTCGGCCTTCTCGAAGATCGACACGAACGGCCGAGGAATCTCTGGGGGCACCCGTTCTGGAACAGTCTCGGGAGCCCAGTCGGGTACCGTTGTGAGGTGCCGAAGGAGAGCGCCGATTTCGCGCTCGACGATCTCTGGCGACACGCCATGCCCACCGCGATCAGTTGGCACGCCTTCTGGCACGGAGGAGTTGGGCCTCGGTGGGAAGTCGACAACTGCTAGCGCGCCCACCGTCGGCGCGTGCGTTCGGCCAGGTCTGCGCCGTGGCGACACTGGGCCGCGTGTGTGGCGGCATGGGTCGCCACGGCATCCCACGCCTCGGCCGCGTCTCGGTTGGCGGTCGCGGCCGCGGTCGCGGCCTCGGCGACCTGGGCGGCGCGCGCGTGATGCGCGGCCTCGGTGCGCGCCTCGTCGGCTTTGACGATGCGGGCGCGCATGGTGTCGAGCGTCTTGCTGGCCTTCGCGCTGCGCGCGGCGGCGTCGGTGATGTCGGTCGGCATGTGGTCGTGTCTCCTTTAGTTCAGGACGGTGCGAGGGGCGAGCGTGCCGTCCGTCTCTGGTTCCGGCCCGCCGATGAGGTCAGAGAACGCCATCAGCCGGGGCGTGATGCTGTCGAGTTGTGCGATCAACACCCCGAGGCCGTCCAGGGTCCGCTCGGTGGCGTCATCGAGGTCCGCGTGTTTCTTGGCCTCACGCGCCGTGCGCTTTCGGATGCGTTCGACCAGTTCATGTTGTCGTGTCATCGTCGGCTCTCCTGTGCTCAATGTCTCGATACCAGGGCGCGCGGTCGGGTTTCGAGCGGAGGTGCTGCTCGCGGGCCGCGCGGAGGAAATCCATGAGGCCGCGCAGGCGCACGCCTTCGCGCCGGAGGTTCCAGCGCAACAGGTCGGGATAGATGTCGCGGGAGCGATGGACGCGCCCGGTCGCGGGGTGAATGGTGTTGAACATCAGGATCGTGCAGGGGCCGTCGTCGTCCGCGCCGCGCACGATGGCGGCTTGCAGCTCGGTCGCGCGGAGCACGTCGACCGCCTCGCGGATCACGGCCGGCTCGTCGGCCGGCGGTTCCGGCTCCCAATAGAACGTGAAGGTCAGCGTGTGCCACTTCGCGCGGATGCGCCAGAGCCGAATACCGGCGCGCTGTTTGAGCGCGCAGGCGTCGGCGGCGGTGGCTTCCATGAGATCGGCGGTGCGGGCCGGGCTGATGCCGGCGGGCAAGTGTCGCACGGTGAACGAGGGGCGGCGCGCGGCGGGGGACACGGCGCGGCGCGCCAGGGCGAGCCGGCGGGTGAGTCCCGTACTCCGGATCGGCTCGGGGTGGATGCGCGCGGCGGCGGTGAGGACCGCGCGGATGCTGGGGTGGCGCAGCATGTCGATCGTCATTCGGCGCGCGGCGGGTATCGGTGGTTGAGGAAGAGGCGCGCGATGGGGTTCCCCTGCTCGGCGGCGCGGCGATACGCCTGCTCGGCCGCGCCGTGGTCCTTCTGCACGCCTGGGCCGTTCCACGGGGCGATGAAGGCTTGTTCCTCGGGTGACGGAAACCATAGGTGGCGGGGAAGGTGCGCCCGCACATCTGTCACTGCCTGGCCTCGGTCTGGCGTGTCCTGTGCGGCCATGTCATCGGCTCCATCGCCCGCGGCGCGCGGCGCGGGCCTGGGCTTCCAGCTGGAGAAATTCGCGTTGCCGGGCGTACGGGAACGCGCGGATCGCCGTGGCGAGCCCTTCCCGGATCAGGATCGCGTTGACGTGCTCGCCGCTGGCGAGGACGACGTACCGCAACAGTCGACCGTCGGCGTCGATGTCGTCGCCGGCCGGGTCGCGGTCGAGCCGGACGGTGGCGCCCGTGCGTCGGGCGGTGGTGTCGGCGGCGGCCTCGGGGCCGTCGGGTTCGACGCCCCGCGTCGGGTGCCTCGTCTCGGGCGTGTCCACGCCGGTCAGCCGCACGGTATCGCGCGCCCCATCGAGCTGGACGCGGATGGTGTCGCCGTCGATCACCCGGTCCACCTGCGCGATGCCGGTCTGCGCGAGGACTGGCCCGCCGGCCAGCCCTGCGAGGACCGCGAGGGCGACGACGTACGGCCGGAGGCGACACGCCCTTACAGCGGGGTGCGGTCGAGTCGTTCGATGGTCCATGCGTTGCTCCCGGCGTCGTAGCCGTTGACGTACGCCGCTTCTTCGACAAAGCGCCGGCCGTCGGCGCGCGTCATGTGGATCACCATCGCGATCCCGTCGACGACGCCCCGGCACGTGACGTCCCACGGGAGATCCCCGCCGCCCTGCATGGCGCAGCTCGCCACGCGCGAGAGGGCACTCTCGGCGTTGTTCGCGTGGACGGTGGTGAGTGAGCCCCCGTGGCCGGTGTTGAGGGCTTGCAAGAGGTCGGCGGCCTCGCCGCCGCGCATTTCGCCGACGACGATGTGATCCGGTCGGTGGCGGAGGGCGTGCTTCACCAGGTCGCGGATCGTGACGGCGCCCTGCTGCAGCCCGCGCGCCTCGAAGCGGACGCAGTTCGGGGAGTCGATCCGCAGCTCCAGGGTGTCCTCGATCGCCACGATCCGCTCGTCGGCGGGGATGAGTTCGATGAGGGCATTGAGCAGCGTCGTCTTGCCGCTGCCGGTGCCGCCGCTCACGAGGATGTTGCGGCGCGTGTGGAGGGTCCGCTCGGCCGCGGCGCGGATGTGTTCGGGCAGCGCGCCTTGGTCGACCAGCTGCGCCGCTGAAAAGGATCGGTTGCCGAACCGTCGCACGGTGATCGCGACGTGCGGACTGGCTGGCGGGACGCAGATCGCCACGCGTGAGCCGTCGCCCAGGCGCGCATCGAGGACCGGCATGGTGGCCGGGTCCAGCCCGAGGGGCCGGGCGATGTGGATCGCCGCGCGTTCGAGCGCCGCCGCGTCCAGATCGGGCGCGTCGATCTGGCTCAATCGGCCGTGGCCTTCGAGCCACACATTGCCCGGCCCGTTGATCATGATCTCGCTCACGTCCGGGTCGTCGAGCGCCGCCTCCAGGCCGGGCAAAAAGGGTTTCAAGAGGTCCAGCCCGTCGCCCGTGGTCATAGCTCGCCGGCCGCTTTCGCGGCCCAGTACGGGCGGTCGGCCGGGAGGTAATGCGGCTTCAAGTAGACCCGGCGCGGGGGCAAGGATTGCACGCCGTCGTACGGGAGACAGATCGCCTGACAGTTCCCAAGCAGGGCGAAGTCGCGCGGCTGAAAGAGCGCCTCGCGCCGCTCCTGAAAGCTCTTGCTCGCGCCCACGCTCCCACGTCCGCCGCCGGCCTGGGCGGACAGGAGATTGATCCCGCTCGATTTCGCCGATTCGTTGATGGTGTAGCTGCTCTTGATCTTCGCCACCTGCCCGCAGAGCTTCGACGCGATCTCGGCGCTGGCCTCGTCGCTGAGGCTCAAAAATATCCGGGTGCGGAGCGTTTGGAGCAACGTCCGCCACGCCTCGCCGCTCCCGAGCACGGAGCGGAGCGAGCTGATGGATTGCGTGGCGACGATGGGGATGACCCGGCACTGCCGGGTGAGGGCAAACGCCTTCTCGTCGCCGCTCGGATCGTCCTCGCCGACGCTGGCGAACGCCTGATACTCGTCGCAGATAAAGACGGCCGGCCGAAAGTAGCGGCCGGGCTCGGCCTTCATCGTCGCCGGCCGGCGTAACAGCGATTGCAGCCACGCATTTTTGAGCATGACACCGACGGCGCGGGACAGCGCGGGATTGGTGCCGGCGGGCATGTTGAGGGCCAGGACCTTGCCGCTCTCAATCAGCTCATCAAGGGGCGGGAGGTCGCCGGTGCGCTTCGTCGCGGCAATCGTGCCGCCGGGCCTGTCGATGGGGTCGCCGGGGTCGTAGCCGGTGGACGCCGCGCCGGGCGCGGGCGGGCAGAACACGCGCGCGACACTCGGCAAATCGAACAGGCTGAGGAACACGGACACGCCCTCCACGATGCTCGACCGGATCTTGTTGTCGAGGGTGTTCCAGTCGTGGACGTACCAGCGGTTCACGGCTTCGACGCGGAGCCGGATCTCCCTCGCGCTGCTGCTCTCGGCCCGCTCGCTGGCGTACGTGATCGTGTGGGTGTTCAGGTACGTCACCACGGCCGGATGTGCGCGCGCCTGGAAGCGGCCGGGCCGTTCGGGTTGCGGCACAAACTCGAGGGCGGTCAGCGCGAACGTCTGCTCGTCGTCGCCGTCCATCGCGGCCCCGTCGATGGTGATCCACTCGTCGGACATGTCGGCCGCGTAGGTCTGCGCCTCGTGAATCTTCTTGGCGAAGAGTTCCTTGTCGATGGCACAGTGGTACACGTCTCGCAGCGTCACCCATCCGGGCGTGGCGCTGCGGTCCTGGGGCGGCAGGACGCGGTACAGCTCGATGATCCAGCGGACGAGATTCGTGTACGCCTGTTGCCAGAAGGGTTCTTTCCCCTTGCCGAACAGCTGATTGAGCAGGGACGCGACGGTGTAGGCGAGCGAGTACGAATCGAGCCACGTCGCACTCAGCGGATTCCACGTCAGCCGGCCATCGAGGGACAGCTCGATGTAGTCGCCGCCTCGGTCCAGCTCGACGAGCATCCGGCGGATGTCGTGGCAAAAATCGCCCTTGACTTCCAGGACGAGCGCGGCCGGTCGCCGGTCGGGATTCGTGGCGTGCCAGCCGAGGAGCTGGCGGGCGAACGGGTGCATACAGGCCGACGTCTTGCCGGACCCGACGGCGCCGAAAATTGCCACGCCGGTATAGAGGCCGCGCTCGGGGATGATCAACCATTCGGGGGTCGGGCTCTCGATGGCTCTGACCGGGTGATGGACCTCCCCGACGACGATCGCCGGGCCGGCGTCGGTGGGCGAAAGTGGCCACGCCGGAAGGCTCGACCGGAGCCCGAGACTGACGCCCATCCGGGCGAACCAGATCCGTGATGAGCTGAGAAGAAAGTGGCCGGCAATGAACACGGCCACGCCGGGCGCGACGTAGTACCAGGCGACGACGCCCGCGTAAAAGGTGGGCGTGTGATAGCGGACGAGGACCGCGACGGGATCGCCCTCGGGGAACGCGCCCGGCCACGTCCAGGCGCACGCGGCGCTGACGCCGCCGATGACGAGACACGCGCGGAGTAGGGCGTCAAACATCGCGCGGCTCGACGGGTCTGATCGTCCGGCCCGCACGCGGGCCGGGAAGCCTTCCTGCAAGGATAAATTGAGACGGGAGCGACCCCCCACAAGGCTGGAGGGTGTGTGCCCCACCCGGTGCCCCACCGGGTGCCACACCCCCCCATACGGCGAACCGCGCCAGCGGTGGAAACGGGGGGGTCGCTCCCGTCTTTCCCCTCTCCGCTGGCGCGGTTCGGGTCGTCCGGTCTAGGACGAAAAACCCGAATAGCCACGGCGGAACATGAAGGCGGGGCGTGCCCCACCCCCCCCGCTGATTGTGCCCCACCCCCCCCCCCACCGTCTGCGGGGCATTTCGCCTGCCCTGCGCCCTGCCCTGCGCCCTGCCACGGAACAGACCGAACACGGCGGGCCACATCAGATCGCCACCTCGGGGGTCGTCAGTCGAACGGTCGACCAGATTTTGAACCGATCGATCACCCCGCGCGCCGTCGTTGCGGTGGGTCTGCCCTCGGGGAGTTGCCGCAGCGCCATGAGTCGATCTGCGGCCGTTTTGAATCCGCCCCACGCGCTCAGCAAGGAACGATTGCCGGCGGTGATCGCGGCTCTCAAGCGAGCGATCTCCTGGCGTACGTCCGGGTCGGCCTGGGTCTGCCCGGTAGGGTCCGCCGTGCCTGTCCCGTCGCCGTCCTGGGTCCAGTATTTGAGGAGTGGCGCGGCGCGGTCTGCCGCCTCTGCGCCCGTGCCGACGGCGACGACGTGCACGGCGAACGTCCGGGCGCGAAGCGCGGCCCAGAGCGGCGCGTGGGCTCTGCCCCACGCGCGGAGCTCGCTATCGGTGGTCTGCCCGGCATCGACGTACGTGAACGTCGCCGCCTGATCGTCGACGGCGATCGGGAGTTTGAAGGCGAAGTACCGCGGGATCTTCGGCGTCCCCTCCGGGCCGTACAGCCGGTACGGAAAGTCTGTACGGTCGATGCCGAGCGCCTCGAACCGCTGCACCTTGTCGGCCTCGGTGGGGAGCCATCCGAAGGTCGGCCGCGCGATGATGTAATCGAGCGAGAGGAGCCGGCGCATGAGGACCTGCGTCGTCGCGTCCTTGCCCCGGCGGTGGCGCACGTCGGGGATGCCCAGCGCCCGATAGATGGGCTTGCCGGTCAGCAGGACGGCGCGCGCGCCGCCGGGGAAGATCGCCCGCTCGTCCTCACTGGCGAGTTGCTTCTCGATGAGGGCGCGGACGAACCGGGACAGGCGTTTGCGGTCGTCGCCAGCCTGGAAGTGCGCGCGACATTGCGACCGGGTAAAGACGCCGCTATGCAAGGCGACAAGCGCGAGCCATTCCGCCTCGCGGCCGGACCAGCCGAGGGCCGCGAGTGTGCCGGCCCGCTCCTGCAACGTGGGGACGGTGGCCGGGCGCGGCTCGACCTGGGCCGGGCTCGTGGTCATCCTGTCACCAGCGCGCGATCGCCGCGCAAGTAGGTGATGAGAATCCCCATCGGATTCACGATCATCAGCTCGGGCTCGACCGTCTCGAGAAACGTGAATTGGAGGGAGAGCGTCCAGCGGTCGCGGCTCACTTCCGCGCCGCCGACCAGGCGCACCAGGTCGAAGTCCGCCGCCGCCGCGTGCGGGGGGTCCGGGCTCGCCTGGATCCGTAGCGTGACCCGCTCCACTTGCAGCTCGTCGCGGGCGGCGCCCGCCGCGAGCATGGCGACGTTCTCGCCCTCCAGCCGGAAGGCTTCATTGGCGAGCGTGGTCGTCAAAAAGCGGAGCGCGCGCGGCCACGCCTGTTCAACCGTCGCCCCGCGCCGGCTGTAGTAGTCGTCAATGAATCGGTTGAGAAAATACTTCGTGGTCGGGTCCAGCGGGTCGGCCTGGGCTTCGACGGTGTCATAGGCCAGCGCCTCGGCGCGGCCCACGTCGTCCACCCTGACAACAATCGGCTTGGGGAGTTCCACGGACGACAGCCGGACGATGATCACGACCAGCAACAGCACCAGCCCGGCGAGCCCCATCGTCAGCACCCGCAAGTGCCGGTTGCTGTGCACGGCCTCGCCCCACATTTCGGCGTACGTCGTGCCGCTGTCCTGTTCGGTTTGTGCCATCATTTCACTCCTGCCGCGCCTGCGGCTGTGCCGGCGAGCAGGGCCTTGCCGCCGGTCGCGGCGGCCATGAGCGCGCCGGTCATGCCGGCCCCGCCCCCTCCGCCGCCGCTCACCAGCATCCCGGCCAGCTCGCCCACTTTGAGCGACGCGAGCACGCCGGCCACCATGAGGGGCAACAGGATGAGCACCCAACTCACCATCTGCACGGGATCCTCCACGTCGGCCGTGCTGAGAAACGTCGTCAGAAACCCGAGGGACACGCTCATGAAGACGCGCATGATCGCGCCCGCGATCGCGCCGTAGAGCGCGAAGGTGATCATCGACCGGAACCAGCCCCAAAAGAGGAACGCCATCGGCTCAAAGACCAGCCACGGAATCATCAGCGGCCCGACGAACGTCAGGATCAGGATCGCCATCTGCGCCCAAATCACCTGGGCGTAGGTGACGGCGTAGATGACGACGAGACAGAGAAAAATGAACAGCATCATCGACGTGCCGATCACGAGCGTGCTGAGCACGTCGCCGAGGGCGCTGTACAGCTCAAAGTAGCTCGTGCCGGCCCACGCATCGGAGAGGGCGGTGGTCTGCGTGTGGACGAGATTCGCGAGCTCGATCTGCACGGCGGGCACAATGTCGGACAGAAAAAAGCTGTGGAGCCAGTTGCCGCCGCCGACAATCATGCCGGGGAAGGTGAACGCCACGCCGGGGATCGGCGTGGCGTAAAACAGGAGCATGACCCACGGGTCAGGCCACCGTATTCTTGCGGCGGGTGACCTCAACATCCTGCACAGGTATGGGGAGAACGGAAGCGTCTACTGGGCCTCTCGCTATGCGACTGTCTTCGACAGAATGCGCGCGCTGGGGCTGTCCTTCGTGGGCCCGCAAGCGCCCGCGGGTCGCCGCGCGGACCCGTGGCCGGACGAGCTCCCGCGTACAAGCCACAACGTCCCCACGTACCGCACGAATCGCCACAGGCCAGCCACGGCCACCCGGCAGCTCGACTTCGTGTTTGCCTCCAATGGTCTAGCTGAACAGTGTCAGGTCAGCGTGCGGAATGAGCCGGAGGCCTGGGGGCCCAGTGATCATTGCCAAGTCCACATCGTCGTGGCCGGCCGACGGCGTGGAGGTGATCAAGTGATCAAGAAGATGGGTGGTGTGAGGGGGTAGAAGGACTCCGCACCAGCCAAACTGGACCCGGACGAGGCCGAGCGGTACGTTGTGCCCGTCGACGAGGACGAGGCGAAGAAAGTCAGCTCGTAGTACCGCCGGCGGTACTCGGAACGCGGGTCTGTCTCGCAAACGGTCGTTTGCGACAAGCGGGCGAGGGCCGAGGCGGTGCAGCTGCCTACCAGCGCGCGGTGACGCGGGCGACGAGGGCGTGATCCGCGCGGTTGAGGTTCGCATGCTCCCGGCGCTGGCCATCGAGGCCCAGCTCGAAGCCCAACCGCTCCCAGCAGAGCAGGCCCAGGCCATAGCCCAGCCGGTCATCGCGCCCGTACTCGGAGGTCCCGATGCCGAACCGCGGCGTCCCACCCAGCCGGCTGTCACTCCGTGGTACTTTGTGCGGTCATGAATCGGCGGATGTTCCTCGCCAGCCTCGTCATGCCCGTGCTCGCGGGCTGCAGCGCCCGCGCCCCGGTCCGCAGCACTCCCGACCGCTACGTACGCCGCGGTCTGGCGAGCTGGTACGGCGACGCATTCGACGGGAAGCCGACCGCTAGCGGCGAGCCGTTCGACAGCAACCAGTTCACCACGGCCCACTACGATCTGCCGTTCGATTCGCGCGTCCGCGTTCGCAACCTGAACAACGACCGCGAAGTAGAGCTTCGGGTCAACGACCGGGTCCCCCTCGAAGCCCTGAACAACGGTCGCATCCTCGACGTCTCCTACGCCGCCGCGAGACAGCTTGAGATGGTGGAGGACGGTGTCGTCCCCATCGAGATCACCGTCTTGGCGTGGGGGCCCTCCCGGTAAATCGGGTTGCCCGGAGACGTGCCGGAAACCCTCTCTTCAGTGGGAACACTCCCGACGGGTTCGGGCTCGCGAGGGACGGCGATGCCGGCCCGCATCATTGGAGCAGGTGCTCGCATGGGTCGACCGCGCGGCTCGCCCGGTCCTCGTTCAGCTCCCCAGCACGGAATACGACCGGCTGGCAGCGCGTCTGGTCACTGCCTGAGCGATAGCCCAGGCTCACCAGAGCCGGTCGATGGCTCGATCTCGCATTACGAGACAGGCGCGTGCCTCTGGGCGCCACCCACCAAATGGGGTCAAGAAACAAGGGTAGACGTTGCCGGCGTCGACGCCCCCGGCCCGCAGGGCGTTGCGCTGTAGGTCCAGCGACTGGGAGCCATCCGCTTTTGAGAACGCGGGCGTAGCCGATCCGCATGTATCGCAAACGGCCGTTTACGACACATGCGGATCGGCTACGTCTACCACGCCAACGGCGTTCCGCGGCGGTTCAGTTGTCGAAGGCGTACTTGCCCGTGAACATCAGCGTCCAGGAGCGCGCGGCGGCGAACGTGTCGTGGTACTCGAAGTCCGGGTCCAGCGCGTTAGCGGCGTGCAGGTCGTATCCGCCGCGGGTCTCGATATCGTCCAGCATCGAGTAGGTCATCTTCAGCCCCAGCCAGGTCCTGTCGGCAATACGGACGTCGGCGCCCGCGTGCAGGTGCCCCGCCAGCACCGTGTCGGACAGGTCGTCGTCCAGGCTGGTGTTGTAGAACGACAGGGGCGGATCGTAGACGTCGCTGTTGACGGCCGTGTCCCTGTACTCGTCTGAGAAACGCACTCCGGCCACCGTGACGAACGCGGGGCCCACCCCGGCGCCCAGATACGGCGAGACCACGGACCCGGCAGCAAAATCGTAGTACGCGTTGACCGTCAGCATGCGCACGGCCAGATGGTCGATCGACGACCGGGTGTCAGACGTGACCGTGCTGTTGACCCGATCCTCCATGGCCACCCCCGCGTAGTTGGTGACGCTGAGGAACATCTGATCGAGGTCGTTCCACCTCTGCCTGAACGACAGCTCCACGCGCGCGCGATCGACGAACAGGCCGGTCGAGAGCTCGAACACGGGTCCGGTGGCCGCGGCGATGTCGTAGTGCCAGCGGTATCCGGAAATCTCGGGCCTGGGATCCTGGTCGAAGCACGCGTCGGTCGGATAGCAGATCGGATCCCGATTCCAGCCGCTCTGTGCGAGGTTCGATGACCAGGTGGCCCCGATGCCGCCGCCGACGTACCACCCGGAGCGCGGCTCCTCGGCTGCGCTCTGGGCCGACACGCCGGAGGCCGACAAGAGCACCAGGATACCGGCGGCTGACGCAATGAGTGATGCGAGACGCATGACTACCTCCCCTCATGAACCGAAATTTCCATGTTGGCCGCCTGCATCAGGTCCCTTGTACACCCATCCCCGCTCCGCATGGCCAGATTGCTTCGTCGCACGTTCGTCCAGCTCCCACGCGCCGCAATCTCCGGCCGCGTCGACGCCGGAACCGTTTTTCGGAAACATTTTACGGTTGTGTTGCAACTTCAGGGCTGCGACGTCAGGATGGACCACCTTTGGCAAGCACCGTACCGGGTCCCCCATCATGCCCAGCGACAATCCGTTCAAATGGCGCCAATTCGAACCCGCCCTCATCCTCCAGTGCGTTCGGTGGTACCTGCGGTATGCCTTAAGTTATCGCGATCTCGAGGACATGATGCGCGAGCGGGGCCTGTGTGTCGACCATACGACGATCTATCGATGGGTGCAGCGTTATGCGCCAGAGATCGACAAACGGTGTCGGCCATTCCTGAGGCGCACCAACGACTCGTATCGGATCGACGAGACGTACGTGCGTGTCGCCGGGGCCTGGACGTATCTCTACCGTGGCGTCGATTCCAACGGCGATACCCTGGATTTCTTGCTGCGAGCGACGCGCGACAGGAAGGCGGCCATCGCGTTCTTTCGCAAGACGTTAGGCGCGGCTCATACGACGCCCCCTCGCGTGGTGACCGTGGACAAGAACCCCGCCTACCCGGTCGCGTTCGAAGCCGTCCGACACGAGGGACTCGTCCGACCGCGTTCGAATCTTCGCCAATGCAAGTATCTGAACAACATCATCGAGCAGGACCACCGATTCATCAAACGCCGCACCCGGCCGATGCTGGGCTTCAAGCTATTCACCACGGCGTGGCGGACCTTGCGCGGCATCGAGATCATGCATGCGCTCCGCAAGGGACAGGCGCGATGGATGGCGAAGGGCGACGTGGTCGGGCAGACGCAGCTGATCCACAAGGTGTTCGGATTGGCCGCGTAACGAGGTCCACCCAACGGATTCTCGCGCGTGATCCCAAACCTTGCAACAGAACCCTGTGGCGCGTATGGGCGAGTGTAGCGGTAGCGCACGGCGCTGCGCGTCCTGACGGCGAGTCCAAAGCATGAGCATCCTGATAGACACTTCGCAGCCATTGAAGAAATGTCCGACGCTGCCTGTCTGGAAGAAGCGGAGCGGACAGGTTTATCTCGTCTTCATCGACGAGACGTTCCGGCAGTTCTTCGAGTTGAACAGCTCGGGGTATTTCTGCCATGCGGCGGTTGGCCTCCCACACGCCGAGTACGTGGCAGTCCGGAATGAGATAAAGCCGATCTTCGAGCGGTACTGCGAGGTGCTCGTGCCGCAGAAGGAGTTCAAGCACAAAGAATTCAAGCGGATCGATTTTGAGGAACGGGTCGACCTCGCGAAGAAGATCCACGACGTCATGTATACGCACGGCGGCTTCATCTCCGCGTTCTACACCCCTGCGGATTCATTCCTGATGGAGAAGGTGAGGACCACACTGTTCCTCGCGGGGAAAGAGGTTTCAATTCCAGCAGATCGCCAGCGCTTTACTGAGTTGATGGAAGAAGCGGCGGTGAAGGTAAAGGCGGAGTGGACCGGGCCTGGCATGTCGAACATCATCACCGACCTCCTCCGCACGCCAGTCTCAGGGCTCTTACATTTTGCGGAGGCGATCGATGTAAAGCTGAAGGTCGTCTATGACCCTCGCGAACGGCGGGAGGACAAGGCGGTGAAAGCAGCGATCGAACGAAGCGCTGAGTTCGTTAGGAAAATCACTCCTACGACCGCCGATCGGTTGCTCGATGTGAACATCACGTCGACATCAGAGGACGAAGTCGGACTGCAGCTCGCCGATCTCGCGGCTGGCGAGACTCGTGCATTCCTCGACGCGAACCTCGAACTGCGGGAGTTCGGAGCGTCACCGAAACTGATCACGCCAACATCCGATGAACCGATTCAGACCGTACAAGCGATCGAGGACTCGGTATACAAGTCAGGAACCGTTACTGTCATGCCGAACGCGCTGCAGCGCCGTTTCTTCAGCAAGGATCCAAAGGGACGGTCGGTGTTTCCGCAGTTTGCTGATCTCCTGCTCTCCGGGATCCTCACGTGCTTCAGCGTTTGGGGCACGCCCAGGCACATCATTCCGTACGACCGGCAGTTCATGGATCAACTCGATTAAGGTCCGATCTGCCCCGACGACGGAGATTCGGATTTGCCGAGCTATAGTTTCCGTCCTCCTGCCATGACTGTGTGTGAAGCCAATTAGTGTGCTTCTCGGCGTACCCGAGCACGCGGGGCAGTCTCACCCTCGACCACTGGGCTCGCGGATGCGCGAGCGTCGATCGCGCCCTGCTCACTCGGATTGGCTCAGAACGCTTTTTCGAGGCCAGCCTGCTTCAACGTCTCGTTCGCCGTGTGCTTTGACTTCATCTGGCGATCCACGACGAAATGCCGGTTCGATATCGGACTGCGCCATACTTCGTGATCGCCGCGGCCCTGGCGGACGAACGTACAACCGTGATTGCGAAGCATCAGGACCAAGCGACGGTAGAAGGTGGCCACGGCTCATCCGCGGGGATTTGTGACGCGGCGCAGATCCTCCGACATGACATGAATCGGAATCTCCGGGAGGTTGGTTTCGATTCCGTTGAGTTCGATCAAATCGGTGACTGCCGCCACAACCTTCTCCGCCAGGGCTTCACGGGTCTCAGCTTCTACCGCAAGCCCTTCGATGTCGGTACTAGTGGCCACCCACACTTTGGCGTCGTCGTCCCACGCCGCTCGTACGAAAATGGATGCCGTATTCATTTCGCTCTCGCTTTCCGTCTACCGTTCCGACCACAGCACCGGCGCCGGCCAGGCAGGGGGACATGGATTTCCAGTTGGTGACGGCGGCTCCACGCCCGCTCACTCCGGTCGGTGTTCACGCCCGCCGCGCAGCGATCGAGCGTCCCAGTCGAGCTAATCCCGCTCATCCTCCTGGCGGGAGTACAACGCCGACCACTCCCGGCGCTGCTTCTCGTCTAGCGGCGCACGCGCATCGTCGCGGCGGGCACGCACCGTCTGCCATTGGCGCTGCTCGTCCACGCGCCGCACCGCCACGCCCGCCATCTCCAGCGCCGATGACCGTCCGCGATCGGGACCCGCGCAATGCGACCGCACTGGGTGCGGCGGTAGTGGGCGTCCCCGGTGTGCCCACCGTACATCGAGGCCGTGCGGTACGGGTCGTTGCCGCGAGACGCGCAGAACGAACGTAGCTGACGGACGGCGCCCTACCCTTGATCCGCGAGTGAGACCTGCATTCTGGTCCCGTTCACGATGACTACGGATTCGTCAACAAACCCTTGACCAGTGATCTCGAAGTCGCGTAGGGCTGGCACAAGAGCGCTGTCAATGTACCAGGTGAGTTCGTCGACGCCGGAGTCGCTATCCGAAACGAAGTTTCTGAAGCTGATCGTGGTCTCGATACGCAGGCCAGCGAAGCCAACGTCGGCCAGCTCGCCAGCGGTTTTCACACGATCCAGAAGCTCGGTAATAACCCGTGACACGCGCTGTGTCTCATTCAGCCGTGCCGAGTTGTAGGAGGTCCCATCTTGGCCGAGGTCGACCGTGAAATACGCATTCCCTCTGAACGTCTCCGGCGGCGGCAGCGTCTGCGCCCCGAGCATGCGCGCATACAGCACCAGATCCCGCCAGTGCTCCCTGGGGATGTCTGTTCCTCCGAAGGCTGTCTCGCTTAGCCGATCCACCGCCGCGTCCACCAAGCGCTGTGCGGCATCCCCATCTTCGGTCCCTGTGGCTGCGAACTGCTCAAACACGGCGGCATCCGGGACTCGCAGCTTCATCCACCTGCCGTCCACGCGGAACTCGTACTCGACAAGCCCACTGTCAATTCGGTTGATCTTCTCGAATGACGTGGTTGCAACGTGGGCAAAGTTGATACCCCAGTCCGATTCTCCGTGTACCTCGACCCCGTAAATATCGTTGTTGCAGCTCCAGTCGCACCCCTCATATTGCACTAGGCCTAGCGGCACCACGATTGTGTACTCGGCATCCTTTTCCTGCGCGAGCGCGGCGAATGTTGAGATAAGTAGTGTGAACGAAGCAAAGAAATACAGTTGTGGATTTCATTTAAATTGTTTTCTCCTACGTGGTGCCAGAACCTGTTTAAAAATCGAACGAGGGGGCCGAGCGAATCTTTCATGGTAGCGGTTCGAGATTAGCTGTGTTTCCGTATCTGAATTGCTCCCCCTCGACAGCAGCCTTCAGATTTTTCGCAATCCAGGCGTATCGTTCTTTGCTCGTGCTCCCAGGGGGGTCGTAGCACTTCACAATCGATGAGAGCTTCTTGCCACTCGCCTTGTGCGTTAAGTTGGCGAACGGGTTGCTGCCCTTCGTTGCGACCTTGCCGTCCAGGTTCTTCAGGCCGTGTATGTGAATTCCTACCACGCCCATCCCATCGCCCCAGGACTCTATGATTTCGTGGTTAATCCACTTGCGGCCGGCTGTGTTGCTGCCGACCAGGACGACCGTGCAGGGGCCGCTCATCGTTCCAAAATAAAGACAGAAACTTCCAAAATCACCGCATGATACGTGAAACCCTTGTGCATAGCGAGATCGTGCTCGTCGTGGATGCGGCGGCAGGACTACTTCCGGCAGGAGCGCCAGGGGTGGCTCCGGCTCCACGAGAAGGGCGGCAAACGGCACGACGTCCCGGCCCACCATCGGGCGGCCGAGCTCGCGGGATTACACGCTCTCCGGCGGGTGACCCGCCGCGCCTACGCCGGCGCCCTCAGCCAGCTCGACGCCTGGCTCAACGACCGACCGCTCGATGATGCGGCCCTGGCTGCTCCCGCTGCCGGTCGACATACACATCCTCAACGATCTGTCCGATAAGCAAAGCAACGACAGTCTGCGCGAGTCCGATGCTCCGACGGTTCATCTTTCTTCTTCTTGTCGCGGGTGTTTCTGGAACAGCGGGGCTGTGGGTCGGACTCCTCTACGCGCCGGCACCTGGGGAGGACACCCGCGAAATACTCTCGGCCATCTTTGACGAGTACGAAACGACGTTCAACGAGCCGCACGAGCTGTTTGAGCTATTCGACCGAAGCCGTCAAGCGCTGGGCGATGCCGTCGATGCGGTTACCGAGACGGTGAACGCCGCAGGCACACCCGACCCCGACGAGTAGCCACCTCACGACACAGGGGTGACGCTCAATCAGCGTGCGGGCCGAGGACCGGATCGGCAGCCTCTCGTCGCAGAACGTCTTCGCCAACGCGTACGTCGACTTCCCAGGTCGGAGCCGTGTGACGCCGTACGTCGGAGCCGGAGTCGGCATCGGTCTGACCAAGCTGGACTACGGCGAAGCGGTGCGCGGACTGCCTGCCCGGCGTGGACGGGATTGCGCGCTGGCCAGCCCGGCGCTGACCGTGACGGCGGGGTGGCGGATGGGAGTGATTACGAGCACGTCGCCTCGATCTGGCGGGCCTCGCAACCGGCCGATCAGGTGGCCCCTCCTCGCCGGATCGTTGGTCGGGAATACGTAGCGGGCGCAGGTGCGGACTTGCTCCGGATCCGGTGGTCAGTGCGGCATGGTACAGTGCCTGAGCCGATGGTTCAGGAAGCGTATGGCGAAGCGCGCGAAGAAGCGATACGCGCGCGAGAAAGGATTACCGTCGTGCTCTCCGCGTCGCTGGCGGCGGCCGTGACGTTGACCGCGTGCGTTGCCCCAGCGACGCAGGGCGGTGACCCGGCGCATGACGCTGTGCTCCGCTACTGCGAGCGCTTCGCAGCCGCCGCGCCGGCTCGCCTGCTCTCCCAAGGGTTTTACGTCGCCGGCAGCGCGCGTGTCGTTCGCACGCCGCTCGGCGCAGTCACCACCTTCGCGTCGAATGTCTTTCAACCCCGCGAGTCCCGGTTCGTCGACGCGTGGCGGTGCACGTTCTCGGTCTCGATGGACGGGCGGCGCTGCACGGGAGAAGTGGAGCTGCCCATTGCGGAGCACGCCGAGTTCGCCGACTACACGAGGTGGCCCCGTCTGGCGATCATCAAGGGACACCGGATCGTATCCGCCGACGGCGCGACGATCGGCTATGCGACGCCGAAGTACTTCGAAACGTCCTGTCAGGTCTGACCACGCCGGCGGACGGCGCGCAGGCCCTGCGCAAAGCCACCCGTGCGGTCTTCGGCGAGGCCGCCCTCATTCAGCGGTGCCAAGGCCACAAGCTCCGCAACATCCTCGACCACCTGCCGGAGCGCCAGCGCCCGTGGGTCCAGGCGATCGTGCGGCGCGCCTATCAGGCGAGCGACGTGAAGACGGCGACGCGGCTCCTCACGGAGCTCGCCAAGCGCCTGGAGGACGAATATCCCAGCGCCGCCGGTAGCGTCCGGGAAGGGCTGGACGAAACGCTGACCGTCCTCACCCTGCACCTCTCAACCCGCCTACAGCGGTCGCTCGCCACGACCAACGCCGCCGAGAGTCTGCTGAGTCGCACCCGCCACGTGAAGCGCAACGTGAAACGGTGGCGCGGTGGACATCGGTGCCGACCGCCACGGTCTCTAACCACCGCGCAAACTGCCGCCGACTCAGGCGGCGCCGGTCAATGATGCGACCCGCGCGGTTCGCGAACGCCAACTGAAACACATTCTTTACCAGATCGACTGCGAGCGTCCTAGCATCCATCTCGGTCTCCTCCTGGTTCAGTTGTTGGCTCAGCTGCTTCTCCGCACCAGCATTTTGCCGCGGAAGAACCGGGAGGAGTCCATTCCATCAGCGTTGACCTATTCACCGTGCTGACGTTGGGCGCGAGCCTCAAATTAAAGCGAAAACAGGGTGGGCTGACTAGAATACCCGCAGGATGAGCATCAGCCCGCTCAGTTTGGTGCTGTGGCCCTCGGCCTTGGGTTTGATGGATGTGGCGCTGGCCGCACGGCGATCGTTTCCACAAGCAAGCTTGCATCATTGGCGGCGGGATCTGGGTACTGTTTCCCCTGTTTGAGCCGTCCATGCGCTCTGTGCCATGCGCTGCTGCTTGTTTGGGTTTGTTGGCCCTTCCCCTATTTCGGGGCCTGACCGACGTGATAGCGGCCAAGCTCCTCCGCGCCAGGCATCCACCGATCTGACACTCTTCACAGGATTCCTGGCCCAGTCGGCCCGAGCTAACACAGACGCATCGCACAAGGGATAGACTCTCGGACAGGTGAGGGAGATCACGGAAATGACAAGAAGTCTTCGAGTCCTAGCGATGGTTGGGTTCTTGGCAGGACCGGCCGCCGCACAGGACTCCAGCCCGATTGTTGTTGAAGGTGTTGTCGCGGCCCCTGTGGATACAGTGTGGGCCGCATGGACCACCGACGAAGGTCTTCGCTCCTGGTACACGCCCCAACCCGAAATCGACCTGCGAATTGGTGGGCTCTTTCGTGCCAACTACGACTCGCTAGGCGCACTCGGGGATCCCCAGACGGTCGAGCGAGAAATCTTGTCATTCGAGCCCAACAAGATGCTCTCGTTTCGCGTCGTGAAACTTCCAGACGGTTTTCCGTTTGTCGGCACGATCAGGAGCATGTGGACGGTCGTCTATTTCGAGCCGCTCGGCCAAGAGCGCACGCAGGTCCGCGTCGTGAGCCTCGGTCTAGACACGGGTGAAGACTCGCGGATTCGCGCGTTCTTTGAGCAAGGGAACCGGACGGTCCTGCAGGACCTTCAGAATCATTTTCTGGCAGTCACCAATAGATAACGGGCGGCCGCGAGCGATGACTCGAAGGTAGGAGCCCCCCATGGTGGACGACAGCCTGACAACAGAACTCGAGCGACTCAAAGCAGAAAATGATCGCCTGAAGCGCAACCGTGGTCGCGCCGTCAGCCTCAAGGTCAGCGAGAAGGGGGGCGGGTCCCGACCACAACCCCCTGCGCGGGCACGGTGACGCCGGGGAGGGTGAACGTCACGTCATACGTCCCCGGAGCAAGTCCGCTGAGCGTGAACACGCCGGTCCTGTCGGTGACGGTTACCCGGCGGTGCCCGCCGCGTCCCGCGCCTCCACGGTGACGCCAGGGAGAATGCCGCACGTGGCGTCGGCGATCGTCGCGTCCTGGGCGCTGGCACCGCCGGGCGCGAACACGCCGACGGCAAACACCAGCACCAGCGCGAGAACAGTGTGTGGATGATGGTAGAAAAACTATCGGACACGGCCGTGCCGCTGCAGCTCAAGACAAGCGACGAGGGGCTTGTCGAACAGATCCGGGAACCGGACAGTCTGTGGTATCGTGACGCCCGAAATCCCCGCCTCGTGAATTATCCGGGCTAGCGTCTTGGCGCGGACGGCCCCGGGGCGCTACCGCCAACCCACGACCACGACCCGGTCGAGACGTTCCTCCACCGCGATGTCGAGGTCGGTCTGGGCCTCGATATTCTGAATCAACAGGTCCAGCCGCTCCGTCAGGTAGGCCGAGACGTGGCTCTGTATAAAGAACGGCTCGAAAGCCGTCCCGGTCGTTTCGTCGACTACAGATATTTCGAGCTGGTACGACAAGAGTTGGACCAGCATCTCGGCGTCCGTCGACGGACCGCCGCCAGATCCGGATCGATCCTCGTTCTTCCGGTCGGTGAACACGTGCAGCACCCGTTGGCCGTCGTAGTCGTCATCCGGTGGCACGGCCCCGATTGAACCCCTCAGGACCAGCGTCCGGGACGGCTCGGAGATCTCCTGGACGCTGAGGTCCAGGTCGAACCGCTCCTTGAGCACCTGTGGGAGCTCGGCCAGAAGCTCGTCCCGGGAAGCGCCGTCACGGATGACGACGTCGGCCGCGACCCGGACATTCTCGGCTCCCCCTTCGAAGCGCACGGCTCCCGGGCGGATGCCGAGAGTGCGCAGCAGCAAGAGCACGTCCGCGGGCCCGAACGATGCACCCCGAAATCCAGGGCGGTCGTCCATCCACACGATCGTCATGATGTCCGGCCCCCCGGGAATCGCCCGGGCCTGCAACGGATGTCCCGTGCGATAGAGGATCGTGCGTTCGGGAGGGTGCGGCGGAGGCCGGAGATCGAGATTCCGACCGTCCGCCAGACGATAGGTCTCCGCGAGGCGTCGCTCCAGCTCTTCCCGGTCCCCAGCACGGGTGGCCACCTCCACACCCCGGGTCGACGTTCGCAGGTCGACCAGTGCTGTCGCCGGCGCCGGCGTGCCGTCGCTCAGGACGACCGGCTCAAAGCGGAAGGTCTCGAGATAGGCGACCAGACGCTCGGATTCCGGTGTGGGCTCGCTCTGCTCGTACAGATTGGTGCGCGAGTCCCAGACCAGCGTGACCGACTCGACCATTCCGCGATCATCGATAGCGAGGAGGAACGACAGGACATGCTCCGCGTCGCCCACGTCGAGCACGGGCGGCTCTCCCTTTTCCAGCACGGTGGCGTAGCGGGGGAATCCCCCTTGGAGGAAGCCGTCTTGCTGGCCCCAGGGAACAACTTCGGCTACCTCGTCCCCCACGAACCGCTGCCCTTCTTCGTACAGCGACTGTCGCGGCAGTACCGGATTGATCCAGTACTCGACCTGCACCTCAACCATGACGGGGCCGCGCTCGACGTGAGTCGTCGGATCGAAGCGAGCCGCGTCGAGCACCTCCAGGAAGGGCACCTGCAGGTCCTCGTCGACGTCACCGTCGAAGCGGATACGACGTACGGCTCCCGCTCGATCGACGATGACCCGGGCCGTCAGCCTTCCCAGCGCCTCGAGACGGTCGAAGAGGACCGGGCTTTCGTCGGCCAGCGCCTCGGCATCCGGCTGCACCGCTGTCGCCGGACGCCCGATGGTGAAGTCTCCCCCGACCTCGACCCGGTCGGCATCGTCGAGCTGTTCGACAGAGTCGGCGAAATACGCGCCGAGCCATACGGTCTTCGTGACAATCTCCGGCGGTTCCTCCACCTGCGCCACCTGAGCGGACGGGCGCACGGCCGCCCCTGTGGAAAGCGCGCAGCCGAGGCCGACGCCGAGAGCGAGCGCGGCCCTCGCGAGGGCCCCGACGCGCGGACTCGGATTGTAGTGGGGCTGCAGCATGCGCTTCAGTCTCTCGCGACCGCGAACAGACTTTTCACCGCTACGACCAAAACCGCGCCCCCCAGGAAGAGCACGAGATTCGCGATGACCCGGGTCACCACCTCCCCGATGTAGGGGATCGCGCCAACGGCGCTTGCCGCTACGATCAGCGCTATCGCCGCCAAGAGGAAGGTCTGACTCTCCTTATCGTTGACATTCAAGAATCCGACGATCAAGCCGAGCACTGCGAGTACCCAGCCAAACCAAGCCTGTTCAAAGCCGAAGCCTCCGGCCACAGCGATCACCAGTCCAACGACAAAAGCGCACTTGCCCACTAGCGCCATGGTTCCCTCCTTACCTAGGAAACGGAATTAAAAAATCCGAGATTTCCGTTTTGCCTGCCCCGGATGGCCCCTTTATACACCCGAAAGCCGCCGAGCCCACGAGATTGTGTTCGTCACACCATCGTCCAGGTCAGAAGGCCATCACTTCAGCCCACGCTGACGTGTAGCGGGCTGGAGGTCCGTGCTTCCAGGTCGCCCTGCGGCCCGACGTACCTGTAGAGCGTCACGGGATTGATCCCGAGTTCACGGCAGAGCGCGGACACGGAAGTGTCGCGGTGCGCCATCGCGACCTGGGCCAGCCGCACCTGGGTTTTCGACAGCGCGAACGTCCCGCCTCCGTGGCGTCCGCGCGCCCGCGCGGCCGTGAGTCCGGCCAGGGTGCGTTCGCGGATCAGCTCCGCTCGAACTCGGCCAGCGCCGCGGCCGGCAGCGGTGGTGGTGTCGATCTGCGCACCTTGTCCGGTGAGCACCCGTAGGTCCACGCCGCGGGTCGACAGGTCCTGCACGGTGTTGACCAGGTGGGTGAGGCTGCGGCCGAGGCGGTCGAGCTTCCAGACGACGATCACGTCGCCCGTCCGGAGCGCGCGCAGGCAGCTGTCGAGCCCCGTCGCGGACGCCCGGCCGCGAAAAGTCGTCGTAGACGTGGACGGCGTCGACGCCCGCAGCGCGTCGCGCTACGGGTCCAGCGACTGGGAGACGTCCGCCTTTGAGACGCGAGCGTAGCCGATCAGCATGTGTCGTAAACGGTCGTTTGCGATACTCCCGAGCGGCATCACGGTCCAGAGCACGAGCCGCCTGAATACCTGTCTTGACATAGAGGGGCGTCAATGCCCGATTGCGACTACCGACCCCAGGTGTAGTTCAACCGTGCGTAGTAGTACCCGCCGCTCAGGCCCCACGGCGTGAACTGGCTGTAGGGGAGGCCGAAGATGTCGGCGAACAGGTCCATCCGCTGCGAGAAGGTGTCGAAAACGTTCTGGCCGCCGACCGCCAGCGTCACGTCGGGGGTGAGCGGGATGCTGGCTTCCAGGTCGACGATGTACCGGCCGTCCAGCAGCGGCGCGTCGGCGCCACGGACGAAGCGCGCGTCGAAGTGGTCGACCCAGGCGCCGTAGTAGTTCAGACGGGCAAGCACGCCGACCCGCGCCACCTGCTGGTTGATGGCGGCGTTCCAGCGGATGCGGGGCACGCCGCGCTCCAGGCCGAGCACGTCACCGGCGGTGAGCAACTGCGACTCTTCCGTCAGCTCCGTGTGGGTGTAGTTCAGGGTGACGCTGAGCACCGTGTCACCGCCCAGCGCCGGCGGCGCGTAGGTGGAGACCAGATCGACGCCTTGGTTTCGGCTGGAGAAATCGTTGATGAAGAAGCGGAAGAATTTCAGCGTGCCGGCCGAGGCGATCCCTTCCGACAGCAGCAGCGCGCGTTCGTCGTCGTCCAGCGTGAAGGTCTGCGACAGTGCGAGGCGATTGTCGACGTCGACGCGGAAATAGTCGGCAGTCAACGTGAAGGGGCCGGTATCGACGACAAGCCCTGCGGTCGTATTGATGGACGTCTCGGACTCCAGCGGCTGGCCGCCCCGCAGCTGCGCGGCCCGGAAGGTCGACGGCACGTTGGCGCTGTCGACCAGTTGCAGCGTCTCGGGGTCGATGGTTGTCTGGACGTTCAGCGTGTTCTGCTGGCCCGGCGTCGGCGCCCGAAACCCGGTGCTGATGCCGCCGCGCACAGAGACGTCGTCGGTCAGGCCATAGCGGGCCGACAGCTTGCCGTTGGTCGTGGAGCCGAAGAGGTCGAAGTGCTCGACACGCACGGCGCCGCCGACCGTCCAGCGGTCGTCCGGATCCCGCAGCTCCAGGTCGCCGTACAACGCGACGTTGCTGCGGTTCCAGGTCCCGGCGGTGTAGGCGGGGAATCCGGGAAAGCCGTTCGAGCCGGAGACGAAGCCCTGCGCGGCGTATGGTCCCACCTCCCAGGAGGGCCGTCCCCCGGCGCCGATCTCGAACCGCTCGTCGCGCCACTCGGCGCCGCCCGCGATGTTGACGATGTCGGTGGCGGCGTAGGAGACGTCAACGTTGAGATTCACTTCCTCCTGCCGGTACAGGCCCGGGTCGAAGTTGCGGGGCGTGTCCGGGCCGAGCGACGCGTTGACGGTGTTGTTGAAGAAGAAGTCCGACTCGTGGGCGCCGTAGCTGGCGCTGGCGTCCCAGGTCAGGCTATTCGCGGCGAGCCGCCGCACGCCGGCCACCACCGACCTGTCGCTGACCACGCCGCCGAACCGCGGCGTGAACCCGCCCGGAATGGTCTCTTGAAAGGAGAAGCAGTTCGGATCGGCGAACACCTGGGCCAGGGCCACGGCATCCGGCCGGTTGTTCATGACCCGCACGGCGGGGCAGTTGGCGGACCCGTCGACGATGCCGTCGCGCGCGTCGAGCACGTCGCCGATGAGCAGCGTCTCGCCGTCGTCGAGGCTGTAGATGTTGGCGCGGTTGTTCGGATTCCGGAAGTAGAACCCCTCCGTCACCTTCTTCTCCGCGTAGTTGGCGTGCCCGTAGACCTGCACCCGGTTGGCGAACAGGTGGCCGACATTGCCGAACAGCTTCAGGTCGTCCTCGATCGTCGGGTTTCCCCAGATCTGCACCGGGTCGGCCACCGCCGTGTTACCGGCCGCGATCAGCGCCGCGGCGTCGGCCCGCTGCACGCTGCGGTTGGTCGGGTCGGCGTTGCCGTACTCCATGCTGAGATTGACGAACCCGGTGTTGCCGAGCGGTAATCCGACGTTGCCAGCAATGGTGTACGCATCGCCGTCGCCCGCGCGGTAGGTGCCGGTATTGAACTCTAGGCTGCCGCCCGATCGGTTGTCCTTGAGCAGAAAGTTCATCACGCCGGCAATGGCGTCCGAGCCGTACTGCGCCGAGGCGCCGTCGCGCAGCACCTCGACCTGCCGCAGCGCAATCGAGGGAATAGTGGAAATGTCCGGTCCCTGCGCCCCGTCCGTCACGCCGGCGAACCAGGCGATGACCGACGAGCGGTGGCGGCGCTTGCCGTTGACGAGCACCAGCGTATGGTCGTGCGCCAGGTTGCGCAGACTGACCGGCCGAACCAGCGTGGCCGCGTCACTGATCGGGTGCGTGGCGACGTTGAACGAGGGGACCAGCGTCCGTAGCTGGTAGTCGAGCGTGGTGGCGCCCTGGCTGACGATGTCCTGCAGCGGGATGGCGTCAATCGGTACCGACGAGGCGGTCACCGACCGCGGCTGGGCGCGGGTCCCGACCACCACCACCTCCGCGGCGAGCCCACCGACCGCCATTTCCACGTCCAGGACGGCCGTGGCGCCCGCGCTCGCCTCCACCACCTGCGCGGGCACGGTGAAGCCGGGGCGGGTGAACGTCACGTCATACGTCCCCGGGGCAAGTCCGCTGAACGTGAACTGGCCGGTCCCGTCGGTGACGGTTACCTGCGCGTTGCCAGCCCCGTCCCGCGCCGCCACGGTGACGCCGGGGAGAATGCCGCCCGTGGCGTCGGTGACCGTCCCGGCGATCGTCGCGTCCTGGGCGCTGGCCACGCCGGGCGCGAACACGCCGACGGCAAACACCAGCACCACCGCGAGTACAGTGTGTGGATGATGGTAGAAAAACCATCGGACGCGGCCGTGCCGCTGCAGTTCAAGACAAGTCATTGCCATGAGCCTGTCCGTCTTGTACGTGGGATGAACCTTCGACTGCATCCCCAATAGTGTGGTTCCTGCTGAGCGTCCCGAGCAGTGCGGGCCAAGCCGCCCCACTCGATCAGCATATGTCGTAAACGGTCGTTTGGGACATACCGGGATCCACACACCGTTGGCGGCCTCGCGCCGCCGGCGAGGTACCACTCATGTGCCACGAGCAGTGAGGAGCCGCCTCTCTCAAATTTCACCAGTCAGTGGAATGGCCTCCCGCAACCCTTCCACCTTGGCTTGACTGTGTTCGAGCCGCCGGGTGTCACGCGGGTTATCGCTGTCGTACGATGACAAGACATCGCATGACGGCTTCCCATCGGTCCGCGCCGATCAGCTTGTAGGCATCGGCGGGCCTCAGACAATCTATCGCTTTCGCCTGCAGGTAGCGAAGCTGGCTCATGCCCGTAAATTGATCGGCTGGGTCGGATCGTGTGTACCAAGTTTCGGAGTACCACGCCTGCATCATGTCTCTGCACCATGTACGGTCGGTTTCGGTCATCTCAAGTCCGGTCGCCTCGTCGACGGCCTGACAGGCTCTCTGAAGTTTTTGGGGACTTGCATCAGTGAAGACGGGCTGTTTCGATCCGCAGGATATGACCACGAGCACCGTCGTGAGGGCTGCAACCGCACACGCGTAAGCTTTCCGGGGCGGGATCCACTCAGACATGTACCGTAAACCCTTATATCGTGCCCTATAAGGGCCACGTCCGGTCTCTTGCAGCAAGAAGACGATAGTCGCAGCCTGAGCTTGATCCGATTCGGTGGACATCTTTCCAAAGGGGAATACGATGGCCACCATGGCAGACAGCAAGGCGCGGCGGACGCGGCGGAGCTTCACGGACGCCTACAAGACCGGCGCGGTGCGCCTGGTCCTCGATGAGGGCAAGACGGTCGCGGCCGCGGCGCGCGATTTGGGGTTGACCGAGTCGTCGCTCCGCAACTGGGTCGAGCAGGCCCGGGCGGATCGGACCAAGGGCAAGACCGGGCTCACGACCGAGGAGCGCACCGAGCTAGCCGCCTTGCGCAAAGACAATCGCGAGTTGCGCATGGAGCGCGACATCCTAAAAAAAGCCGCGGCCTTTTTCGCCAGGAACCAAGCGTAGTGTTCGCTTGGATCGACGCGGAGAAGGCCGAGTTCCCGATCACGAAGCTGTGTCAGTACCTGCAGGTCTCGCCCAGCGGCTTTTACGCGGCGCGCGGTCGACCCGAATCCGCGCGCACGCAGACCGACCGACGCCTGCGCGTCCTGGTGCGTGCCTCGTTCGACGAGAGCCATCAGCGGTATGGCAGCCCGCGTATTCACGAGGATCTCATCGAGCAGGAGGAGCGTGTCAGTCGGAAGCGCGTCATCCGTTTAATGCAGGAAGACGGTCTTGAGGCGCGCGCGCGCAAGCGGTTCAAGTGCACGACGATGAGCGATCACGATCAGCCGGTCGCCGCGAATCTCTTGGACCGTTGCTTCGAGGCCCCCGGTCCGACCCAGCGCTGGGTCGGCGACACGACGGAGTTCGTCATCGGCAGCAGCGGCAAGCTTTATCTGGCCGTGGTCCTCGACTTGTTCTCGCGGTTCGTCGTGGGCTGGGCCGTGAGCGCCGTCAATGATCGACACGTCACGATCAAAGCTCTCGACATGGCGCTAAAGCGACGCTGTCCGGATGCGGGTCTGCTGCACCACTCCGACCAGGGCTGCACCTACGCGAGCGAGGACTACCAGACGATTCTGGGCGCACGGGGCATCGTCTGTAGCATGAGTCGCCGCGGCAACTGCTACGATAACGCCGTGATGGAGAGCTTCTTCTCGACGGTCAAGAGTGAGCTGGCCGATCGCTTCGACAGCTTCGGCGAGGCCAAGATGGAGTTGTTTGATTACCTCGAGGTGTTCTATAACCAGCGGCGTCGTCACTCGACGCTCGGCCAGATCAGTCCGGCCGTCTTCGAACGGCGAGCTGCTCAAGCGGCGTAACTAAACCGTCCACCGAATCGGATCAAGCTCAGCCTTGATGTGTGTCTAGCAGTAAGGAGATCGTAAACCGCACCCGATTCTCCTGGACAGCCCATTCAGCTGACGTGAGTCGGTCATGCAGGAGGATCGAGATGAGCAAGAAGACGAGCAGCGCCGGTAGACGCACTGGCAGATGAAGCTCTTGACGACCTCCGGCAGGGACGTACTCGCGATCGGTGAAACATCGCGCGTCCCCCACTCCAGGAAGACTTGGACCTCGAGCCGCTGCCGGGCGGCCGCCGTGGTGATAAGGCAGCAGAGTTCGGGCGCCTCGGCCTAGGGGGCGAAGAGGGGGACCAGCGTCCGGGTGGCCAGCTCCCGCGCGATCAACACCGAGCGTCCGACGGCGGCGCCGGCCTGTAGGCCGGTGCCGTCAAGCGTCTACCAGCCGACCGAGGCCCGCCCAAGTACGCCGTTGATGCGGGCGTAGCCGCTTTCCGGCCAGCGCCACCGTGTGTCGTATCCCGTGTCTGATTCTATGTCTTGCAGACGTCGAGCGAACGCGCATGGCTCGGACCCGCATCGAGCCGCCGCGCCCTGTCCTGCGCAACATGGCCGGCCTGCGTGGTGTGCTATGGACGGGCATCAGCCCTGTGCTCATCGCCAACCCGCTTCACCAGCGAGCCAAAGGATACGATAGAGGTCTATGCCAAAGGTTCGTGAGGCCATTAAAGCGCTTTTCATGACCGTGTGGTGCCCGGATAGCCGCAGTGTCGAAAGTAATTGCGGCATTCCTCGGGGCTGAAGTGCGGCAGACAGGCGCCGAGGAAAGGCCAGAGGGTTTCGGTGGATCGACAGCGGGCGGCGCGCACGAGGGCTTTGAGCTTCGCGAAGCAGAGTTCAATGGGATTGAGGTCCGGACTGTAGGGCGGCAGATAGCAGAGCGTGGCGCCGACGCGCTCGATCGCCTGGCGGACGCCGGCCACTTTGTGTGCGCTGAGGTTATCGGCGATGACGATGTCCCCGGGATGCAGGGTGGGCACGAGGATCTGTTCGATATAGGCGAGGAAGCTCGCCCCGTCGATGGCGCCGTCGAAGACCCCGGGCGCGGTCAGGCCAGTCACCCGCAGCGCTGCGAGAAACGTACTGGTCTGCCACCGGGCGCACGGCGCGTGGTCGTGGACGCGGGCCCCGCGGAGGGCCCGACCATACCGCCGCAGGAGATTGTTCGTCATGCCGGTTTCATCGAGAAAAACCAGGCGTGTCGGATCCCAGGTCGGCGCGGCGGCGTGCCACACGACCCGCGCGGCCGCGACGTCAGGTCGATCGTGTTCGGAGGGCCGGACCGTTTTTTTTGACGGTCACGTCCAGAGCCGCCACCGCGCGCCAGATCGTCGCCAGACTGGCCGGCGTGCCGAGCGCGTCCTTCAGCTCGGCTAAGGTGCGATCCAGTTGCTCCGCGATCAGCGCGGCCAGGGTGTGCAGGTGCGGCTCCAACATCCGGCGCCGCCCGCAACGTCCGCGGCCTTCATCCCGGCATCACTGTCGAGCAGGGCCCGTTCTCGGAGATCCATCGAATAGGCTTGCATCGGTCCTCCTGCATTGGTGCATGCAGAAGTACCACGACGAGCCCAAGCAGTACAAGGGCTATCTGAAAAGCGCTTTAAGCTGATCGAAGCCGATGGCTGGGCGGAAGGTGACCACCAAAGGCAGCCACCGTCAGTTCAAGCACCAGATGAAGACCGGACGGGTAACGATCGCGGGACGGCTGTCGGACGGCTTGGCACCAGGCACGTACAACAGCATTCTGAAACAGGCGGGACTCAAGGAGTCGTGATGCATCGCTTCCTCATCGTGATCGAGAACGCCGGCGACAACTTCTCCGCGTACTCACCGGATCTGCCGGGTTGTGTCGCAACTGGCGAAACCCGAGAAGAAACCGAACGACGGATGTACGAGGCAATCCAGTTGCACGTCGAAGGTCTCCTTGAAGACAAGCAACCCGTTCCCGCGTCCACGTCGTTCGCTGAGTACATCGTCGTGCCTGCCTAAGTTCACAACGCGTTTCACCACGCGGCCAACCTATTCCACCCGAAGCTGAGGATGGCGAGGAAGGTGCCCCACAGCCACCGGCCGGCTTGAGTCGTCAACACCGCCGCCAGTGCGCCGACAGCCACCCCCCCCCGATCACCGCCATGCTCAGGAGCAGTTGTTGAAGCGGAGGCAGTCGTCGTGTTCGTCAGGGGCTATGAGCGCGGCCAACAGGGACGCCCGCGCGCCGTTAGTGAGCTCGGAGAGGCGCTCGGAGAAGCTCTGGATGTACCGCGTGAGACCACTGTAGCGGCACGCCATTGAGCAACGCAGCAATGGGAGACGGTTGAACAGTTAAAAACACACTTTCCAAACTGGCAGTGGTAGCGTGGACTCAATCGCATCGGCCGGTGAGGACCCTGTCGGTTGGCATCGTGCGGGCCAGTGACGATTCGCGCAACAACGCCAAGGCGACTGCCGCGGCGCCCGAGACTACTGATCCAGGCGTTTATCGCATCGCTGCTCCGCGATCCACGTCTGGCTCACCGCGCCAAGCTCGAACAGCGTGCCGGCTCGCGAACGACGGGCACGCGTCACCACGAGTCCGACGGCAGCGATCCCCACCAGCAACGCGATGATGATCCAACTGGTCACTGGTCCAAGCCTACTCGCTCGGCAGCGATCCCCACCAGCAACGCGATGATGATCCAACTGGTCACTGGTCCAAGCCTACTCGCTCGGCAGCGATCCCCACCAGCAACGCGATGATGATCCAACTGGTCACTGGTCCAAGCCTACTCGCTCGGCAGCATCGCCGGCGGCGCGCACACTGAATCTACTCTTCCGCAGAAAAGGCAGCGTGCCGGCCGCCGCCGCCGGCCGGTCAGCGCCGGTGAGCGGCAGCTCCACGTTTTAGTACCCCTGGGCAAGGGGCTTGCGCACCAGACGCCGGCTGTAGAGCAGACAGGTACGGGCCATGCCGGCGCCGGTACCCACGAACGGCGTCCAGCTAGAGTCGTTCGCGAAGTCGACATGTATGTTGGCAAAAACCGGTGAGTCCCTGACCGCATCGAGCTTGCCTGCGTCCTCCAGAAAAGATGTACGGTGACCAGCCGCCTTCCTCCTCAACGAGGTGTACGTCCACCTCGGCGACGAAGTTGCCTTCACGGATGAGTCGCGTGGTCAATGTCGTGGTCATGGTTGTCTTCTTCGCCACGTCTCGTCCTCTCTCGTGGAGTCCGGTCGATAGGCCGTCACCACGACCGCCGCTGCCGAGTGGCAGCCGGACGCGAATCAGTGCTGCTTCGCGCAGACCGTCGTGGTGGGGGTCAGTCCGACGACGGCGAGAGATCGTGTTCCATGGTCACCCGATTCCGGCCGTTCACGAACTCGTACGAGAGGCGGTTGGCGAACGTCTTGATCAGGTGGAGCCCCAGGCCGCCGACGGCCCGATCCTCCAGCGACGATGTGACGTCGGCCGGCCTGCCCTGCATTGGATCGAACGGCCGTCCGTTGTCTTCCATGATCAGGACCAGCCTGTCAGCGTGGATCTGCAGCGTGATGTCAAACTCCGTGGGCACGTCTTGAAGGCCGTGCATCACGGTGTTAGCGATTAGTTCGTCGAGCGCCAGGTTCATGACGAAGACTCGCTGTTGGGACAGGCCGTTGGCGTCCCCGAACTCCTCCACCATGCGTGACAATTCGCGGATCTTCGACAAGCGCGCCGGTAGCGATACGTGAAACGTCTCAGGCATCAGGGCTTGTCCTGCCCGGCAGGGCTCGTGCTGTCATGCACCCACCAGATTATGCGTGTGACTTGTGAATAAGGTGTTATTTCTGTCAGCGGCTACGCACTGGGCGTCTGGAGGCCCAAGCCACAGATGGCCACGCAAGGACACCTCGAGTGTATCGCGCATCTCTTGCATGCCACGTTGACGCCGCCGCGTCGAGCAACCGTGGTCCGGCGAATCCCTGGACGATGGCCAAACCCCGCCGTCGGCGGCCGACGAGGCAGCCACGTTTCGGCCGAGACGAGCCTGCCAGCAGGCGAAGCTTTGACGGTGCGCCGAATCTGCCGCGCCGTGAGGCGTGATGCCGGACGGTCGTGCGTCACCGGGTACTCCGAGACTTTCACCTGCTTGCTAAGGCAAGAGCAAGAAGCGTAACCTAACTGGCCCAACCCGAGACCCCATGTTGTCCGAACGCGTCGACGCGGCGCTTGCGTTGTTACGAGCCGAGTATCTCGAGACCCCAACCCTCCTTCTGACAGCTGGGGAGGCGGCGGAGTTGCTGGACCTCCCCCGCACCCAGGCCGTGGCTGTTCTGCAAGCGTTGGAGGATTCTGGTTTTCTGGTGCTCACACCCGACGGCCTCTTTGGCCGGTCGCCGGACCGGCGGCGAGCAGCTCCCGGTGCATCGTCGACAGCAAAAAAAAGGGCCTGAACGCCTGAATCCAGCCTGTCAGAAAAAACTCTAGACCTTGGACTGGATATGTCCATTAATCAAAATTTGAACTCTATTCTGACTCATCCGCGCCCCATCCCTGACGTGAGGCTAGGGCATACATCAACCAGACACATTCCTCGGAACACGCCAAATGCTTTCCAGCGCCAGATCGTCGTGTGGTCCACCTCCAGGCCGCACTCGGTAAGCGGCTCTTCGACATCACGGAACAAGAGCGAGTAGTCCGAAGGGGAAACGATGAACGAGAACGAGACGGATCCACAGGATGCCACCTGGACCAGAGATCGCCTCGCGCGGTTGTGGCAGGCTGCCGCACGGCTCGATCGCGTGGCGTTCTTCGGGTCGGTGGGTGCCGATCGGTGGATGCCGACGTCTCATCTTGACGACGCGCGGACGCCATTTTGTGGCTACCTTGGCACCGGGTTTCGCCCAGGCCAGGATCCGCTCCTGCTGGCCATTAACCCTGGCGGCGGCGGAACGGCGGCGGATCAGCCTGATCGCGTCATGGCGAACCAAGCGGTGTATCTGGCACTCCGGGCATTTCTGGCCGCGCCGCCAGCCGCACGGCGGCAGGCCTTCGAGCGCGCTAATCGCGCCGTGGCCGATGTGATGTTGACCTGGCCAATAGGAATTCTCGTAAATGAGACACTCGCTGCCACGCGGCGGCGGACGCTGAACCACTTCGCGTTCATGAACCTAGTGCCATATCGGACTCTGGATAACCTCACACCACCGAGGAAGGCGTGGAAGGTTGGCTGGCGCGAGCTTGTCGAGCCGTCGCTCAAGGAGCTGGCTCCGGTGGCAATCTTCGCGCTCGGGGCACCGCCACGGGACGCGCTCCAGAAGTGGGGAGCATCCCAAACTTCCCCGGTTTTCTACCTCAAACGGTTGCGTGGTGATGGGGGCGTGTCGCCAGCGGCGCGCGCGGTACTCGACCTGGTGCAGTCGGGCGAGTGGGGGGCCCCCCCGACCACCAGGCCGCGGCTGGTGCGCCCGAAGTAGCCGTGGGCGTCGCTGGCAGCTTCCAACTCCCGTGCGCAGCGCTGCGCCTCGTTTAGGTCTGCCGGCGTCATCGTGTCGGCCTCGGCGGCGAGCACGATACGGGCGCACGCCTCCACATCCGACAACCACTCACCCTGTCGGAGGAGGCTCAGGGCACGGTCATTCACCGCCAGAATCCGCCCGCGCCGGTCCAGGTGGACGACGCCGATCCGAGGGGTCTCGAGCAGGGCGGTCACGGTCGTGTCCCCCGCTTGGGCGCGGACCAGCGCCTGCCGGACACGGATGAATTGTCGGATGTGGGGCGTGAGCCGCCGGACCATCGCGATCTGCGACGACCCCCAGCCCGCCGAGGCGACCGGATCCGCGAGCGACCAGGTCATGAGGGAGCCCGCCGGCCCAGCCAGGCGCACGTTCACACCCTGCTGATACTGGCCCCGGCGTAAGGCCTCGTTGTAGGCACGCGAGGTAGTCCGCTCCTCGGCCGTGTACAGGTCTTTGATCGGCACCAGTTGGCCGTCGGGCAGTTGCCGCAGGCGCGGGATGCCTTCGTTGATAGGATGGTAGACGTCGAGGTACTCACGCTCCAGATCGGTGCGGCGGTGCCCCCGGTAGTAGAGCCCGACGAAGGTGACGCGGATGTCGTCCGGCGGGCCTTCGCCGACCAGGAGGGCATTGCCCGCGATGCCGCAGGCCTCGTCAATCAGGGCCGAGGTGGCCGGCCAGCGGGTCTCGTCGAGCATGGCGTCGTACAACGACGCCACGACGCACTCGAACGCGCGCGGCTCGCTCATGCCCACCCGAACACACTGGTCATGCGGTTGCCATCATCAAGGACGAGTCGTCTGGCCGCATGTATCGCAAACGGTCGTTTACGACAGGTGGGCGAAGGCGCCGTCCGACGCGCGCCGCCGCGTGTCGTAGCGGCGAACGCGCTGCGTCATCTGGTCGAGCTGAGTGAAGTGATGGCGAGCCTGGAGGGGCCCAGAGAGAACGAACCGGTCTCGTTTACGCTTCATTGTGCGCCGCCCGAACCGTCTGCTCCGAGACTCCGAAACGGTGAACGGCGAACTGGAAGTTCCGGCAGGTCGTGAATTCGTCTCCGAGTCCGGCCCACCCCTTCGGCAAAGATGGGAAGTCAAGCCGCCGCCCATTCAACAGGGTGAGTGTCTGGCCTTCGACGAGCGTCACCTTCTCGACATGCCCAGGCGCTTTCTCAAACGGCAAGTGGAGGTTCTTGGTATACGTGATCGCCCCTCCAGGCATGGGAAACTCATGAGGCTGCGGGCCGGGGTGGGAGTTCCTCGCATAACGGGACGTTCCTCCACAGATATACCCCACATCCCGCTTCATCCTGAGTTCTACGGACTGGTTCAGTTTCATTTTGTTCAGCCCGCTTAGCTTCCATCCGCCTCGGATGCACTCCATGCAATGCTTCTTCGGATTAAATCCTTCCACGGCCTTGATCCAGAAAAAGTTATAGCCTTGGAGTGTCTCTGACGCCCCGCTAATCAGCAGCCGAACGACCTCGAGGTTCTCGTCGTAGTCCTGCATTTCGCCAACCCCTCCGACCTTGTAGACGCTCAAATCTGTTGGCCCTAAAGATCGATTACCCGTCTACCTTGGCACCGCTCACACATCGCACCGTCGGCCCGCAGCGCGTCGCGCGGCAGGTCCAGCGACTGAGAGCCGTCCGCCTTTGAGACGCGGGCATAGCCTGGACGCGGCTAGACAGCAAAGCGGCCATCGCGCATCGTTCCGTGAGTTCTTCGGGGAGAAGGACACGCACGGAAAGGAGATGACGGATGATGTGAACACGTCGATCAGCGCTGTTGCCGTCTTGGAACCGACCCGAGGCGACGTGCCTCGACTTGTTATCTACCGCACCCTCTATGCTGCCATTCCGATCGAGCCAGTAGTGATCACACGACTCCGGGCAGTGCAGCGTGACATCGACCTGGAGCGGATGGAATGGATTACCGTCGAGTCTGGCAGGCGTGAGCACTGAGTGACAGTGACAAGTACGGATGCCTTTGACCTTTCCAATGGCGAGCATGTGTTTCTTGTCACCGGAGACGACCAGGTTGGCCTTTCCGTCGCCCGCGGCCGCTATGCCTTGAGAATCGTTTTCATTTGCCGCCGTACCTCTGGCACCCGGTGCTGCACCACGTCCCACACCAGCTCGTAGTCCACCCCGAAGTAGTCGTGAATCAGGCGGTCGCGCATTCCAGCCATGCCCCGCCAGTCGACGTCGGGATACCTGGCGCGAAGGTCGCCTGGCACCTTTTTCGCGGCCTCGCCGATGATTTCCAGACTGCGAACAAAGGCCCGACTGAGCGTTGGATTGGCAATGAACGCCTCGAAAGAAAGACCGGGCGTCTGGCTGATGAGGTACTCAGTCTCTAGCAGGATGTGCCGAAGGTAATCACGCGGCTCGAAGGACATCCTGTGCTTCGGCCAAGATGCGTGGACCAAGAAACGGGGACAACGCTTCGGTGGTAACCAACTCAACCCGGCGCTGCAGTAGTGACTCGAGCAGGTCCGACAGCGCGATGAAGCGCCCATACGACTTCTGGCCCGGCGAGAACTGGACCAAAAGGTCGACATCGCTGTTGGGACGCGCCGCGCCGCGCGCGACCGACCCGAACAGAGCCAACCTGGCTACGCCAAGTGCCCGGATGTCGGGCTCGGCTGCAGCGAGTCGGGCTCTCACCGCTTCGCGGGTTAGAGGCACGGATTCCATGGCTTCACTGTAGCCCCGTTTACCATCTAGCCCCAAGCTCAACGAAGGCCGGAGCGTCAACTCCGGCGACACGCCGAGCACATGAGCCCAGCCATGTTCATTTTGAGCGCTCAACGAAGGCCGGAGCGTCAACTCCGGCGACACCTGACATCCTGACGATCAAGGCCCCGAAGGTGAACGACGCTCAACGAAGGCCGGAGCGTCAACTCCGGCGACACTCGCGATGAACGCCGACGCGCCGGACTGTTGCACGAGCGCTCAACGAAGGCCGGAGCGTCAACTCCGGCGACACTCCCCAACCGCTTACAGCACCGCCTCAGCGCATTCGCCGCTCAACGAAGGCCGGAGCGTCAACTCCGGCGACACCCCAAACCTTGCAGAGCAGGTGGCGCTCGCAGTAGGTCGCTCAACGAAGGCCGGAGCGTCAACTCCGGCGACACCCTTCGGCGTGCCCTCAATGAAGTCCGACTCCGGGCCCGCTCAACGAAGGCCGGAGCGTCAACTCCGGCGACACCAGCTAATACCCCTATATATGTATGTAAAAGTATATGGCGCTCAACGAAGGCCGGAGCGTCAACTCCGGCGACACGTGACGCTCGGCCCAGGCCCGGTAGGGGAGCGCGGGCGCTCAACGAAGGCCGGAGCGTCAACTCCGGCGACACTGAAAACAGTCGGCTTCGCTGGTGTCGTCAGCACCGCTCAACGAAGGCCGGAGCGTCAACTCCGGCGACACACGCCAGGCAACATCGCCAAGTCCTACACCACACTCGCTCAACGAAGGCCGGAGCGTCAACTCCGGCGACACGCGCACACGATGGCATAAATCTCCTGCGACGCCAGATACCGCTCAACGAAGGCCGGAGCGTCAACTCCGGCGACACCGAACCATGCGGGGTGCGAAAGTGTGGAAGAGCGTGCGCTCAACGAAGGCCGGAGCGTCAACTCCGGCGACACCAGCCAGCTTCACGAGCGCCTCTTGTGGCATCGGCTCGCTCAACGAAGGCCGGAGCGTCAACTCCGGCGACACCCCCTGCCTATCCACGTTCAACCTGTTGGTTGGAGTCCGCTCAACGAAGGCCGGAGCGTCAACTCCGGCGACACACCACGGTTGGATTCTCACGCGCGCGAGCCAAGTTCGCTCAACGAAGGCCGGAGCGTCAACTCCGGCGACACCGGGCTAAGCTCACGTCGTCAATCGTGTCATCCTCCGCTCAACGAAGGCCGGAGCGTCAACTCCGGCGACACGTGGGACATCTTGAGATACGACCATAGGATGCGACACGCTCAACGAAGGCCGGAGCGTCAACTCCGGCGACACGTGAAGGTGAGGCCGTCGAAACGCGGCCAGTGGACGCTCAACGAAGGCCGGAGCGTCAACTCCGGCGACACCTGATGGCGCAGACCGTAGTGTGGACCTTTGAATCCTCGCTCAACGAAGGCCGGAGCGTCAACTCCGGCGACACTTGAGATCACGGTAACTAAGGAGGGTATATGGAGAATCGCTCAACGAAGGCCGGAGCGTCAACTCCGGCGACACAAGGTGTGGGGCGGCGGGATTCAGGTCATCCGCGACGACGCTCAACGAAGGCCGGAGCGTCAACTCCGGCGACACGAGCACGTTCGACGGGTCGAATCCACGGTGGGAACGCTCAACGAAGGCCGGAGCGTCAACTCCGGCGACACCAGGTACCCGGCCGTGCGCGTCACGTCGTAGTCCATCGCTCAACGAAGGCCGGAGCGTCAACTCCGGCGACACCCTTGGTCGCCGCGATGCGCTTGTCGCGGACCTTGGCCGCTCAACGAAGGCCGGAGCGTCAACTCCGGCGACACAACTCCCGGCTGAGCAAGGCGCTGATCGTCTCGTCCGCTCAACGAAGGCCGGAGCGTCAACTCCGGCGACACTGCTAAATTCTGCAAAAGGGCAATATCGGGACAAACCATCGCTCGTCCACGGGTGCGGGAGCCTCGCCGCCGATGTGTTTGCGGCCATTTCACGCGATTTCGGACGATACCCCGTCAAAATGGTCAGATCAAGCAGTCGAGACTGCCTGAACCGCGGCCAAGCACACGCGGTTTCCGAGAATCACTGAGGGTTCGCAGATGAGTCAGAGCACCCAGGGCTGGCCGAGTTCGTGATGCTGACCTCGGCCGAAGCGGAGTCTGGCATCTTCCATTTTTCCGGCGAAGCGGTACACGATCACTGAATCACGATGGCTGTCGATGGCGTCTTGAACCTCGCCGATCAGCCGAGCCAACCGCTCCGGGGACAGCCGGCACTCGAAGACCGAAAACTGCACACGCTGACCGTACTTCTCACAGACCTGGGCGACGCGCCTGAGCCTCGACGCGCCTGACTTTTCCGTGTCGGCGATGTCATAGGTGAGAAGGACGTCCATATTTCAAGGCATGACGAACGGTGGATACGCCGGTAGGTCACCGCGCAGATGGCGTGCGAGCAACGTCGCCTGGACCGCCGGCAGCGCCCACCGGCCTACCTGTCGACCGGAAACGCCATGATAGATCTCCGTTTCCTTGTGGTCTTCCCACGCCTTGATCAGGCTCGTTCTTCCCTTGTCGCTCAAGTAGACCCCACCCCCTGGCATCTCCACGAAACTGTCCGGTCCTACCTGCCGACGGCGAACCAAGGACACGACGAACCGGTCTGTCAGCGCCCGTAGCTCTTCAGTAAGGTCAAGGGCCAGCGACGGCCTGCCGGAACGCGGGCGATGAAAGAATCCCATCTGGTAGTCCAGGCCGACGCTCTCAACCGCGCCGATGACCTCTGTCACCAGCAAGCCGTAGCAGAACCCGAGCATGGCATTGACCGGATCGCGGGGCGGCCGCCGAGTTCTCTTCGAGAACCCGATATCGCTCTTCGATACGACTTGAGCGACTGCACCGAAATAGATTCTCGCGGCATCTCCTTCGATGCCTCGAACATGGTCGGCCGTGTCTGCGTCGGCCAGTCGAGAAACCCGTTCCCAAATCTGTGTGGCGCGCGCCGCCAGACGATCGGCGTCGGCCGGATCCTGCTCATCCCGCGCCCACCGATCGACCACCTTCCGGCTGTTCTGCAGTTTCGCCGCGACGATCGCCTTGGACAACGCGAGTGCGTGCGCCTCGTCGGAAATCGCCCGATAGAGGGATGCCCGCAAGTGTACGTTGCCGCCTATCGAGTTGCTGACAACAAACCGCACCGCTCCACTCATCTGGAGAGCCGTTACACGCACGCCGCGGCGCACGCACGCCTCCAACGCTTGGGTGGTGACCTGCGCACCGCCTAACATGACGACCGCGTCAATGGCTTCCAGGGGAATCCGCTGACTTCCGTCTGGCGAAGACACCAGCAGTGCCCCGTGGCGATGCCTCACGCGGGCGCGATGATTGCGAACGTACACGGTGTTCAGGTAGCGCATTGGAATACGACGTTGGCCATGTACCTGGTCACCTTCTGCGGCGCACTCGTCACGTCAGGCAAACAGTGCTGCTGTAGCTGACACGCCTCGCAACGAGGATCGTTGGGGGCTTCAGGCAGAGAGGCTGTCAGTAGCTGCTGCCGGATTTGATGGATGATCTCGCCAACCTCATGGCGCAGCGTCGGCGTGAAGGCCACTCGAACCCGCCGCCTCGGTCCGCCGTACCACACATCGCCATCCGGTATCGCTACGTCGAGCATCTCTTCGAGGCACAACGCCTGAGCGCAGAGCTGCAGATCGGCCGCCGACCCATGCTGGATGCCCGACTTGTATTCGACAGGACGGACCACACCCGGTTCGATCTCGACCGCATCGGCGCGGCCCGACAGTCCCAGGGTTTCCGACCACAGCGGAATAGACCGGAGCACTAGCCGTCCCCGTTCGCGCCGATGGCGCCCGCTATCGACCCGCCGGTGCGCTCGCGAACCTCTCACTGTATGTGCGTTGTCGCTCCACACGCCATCGCAGTGGATGAGAGCGCATTGTCGGGGACAGTACACGAAGTGCTCTATCGCCGAAATGGTGACAATCGGCTCATCGGTCACAGTTGTTCGGCTCCAAACGCTCTGGTCGTGTCCGCCGAGCTTCTCCACTTGAACTGGACACTCTGCCATGCGGCGTGCACTCCTGTTTGTGACCACACGGCTTTATTGTCAGGCTTCCAGACGTCCAGGAGGGCATCAATGCCGGCGTCATCCAAAGGCTGACGCCAGGCAGGCCACATGAAACGGCGCTCCCGTCTGTTCCCAGAGTTGCTCAGCCACCCCCTCTGAGTTTCGAAAGCATCGGCCGAACGACTCAGCTGCCTGTCGATTCCGCGGCCCCGTACCGGCAACATGGCAAGGCCAAAGAACGCAAGCACCTCGACCACCGGGTCGATCCAGCGAAAGGTGGCATCCGCTTGAGAGCCCAGCCTCGTCTGGTCGAACCCCAACCCGTTGTCCTGGACCCGAACGGCCCGTCCCGCGAGCGAGTCACCGATGCGCTCGATGGAGGGCGCCACCTGTGCATGAACTTTCACCAGCCGATGATGTAGCCACTTGACGGTGCCGGGACCTGCCGGATCGAACGGGGCGTGAGCCACCTCGCCGTTTTCGTCGACGCAGAGATCCGTCATGGTCGACGACAGGGTCCACGAATGCCGGTGACTGCGCACCGCACGGGCTCGTGCCGCGAAGTCTTGGACCGAGACCTTTCGCCGTAACCGACCGGCGTCATGCCAGTGTTCGGCAATCGGCAAGTCGGTCACCAGCGCGTTGTCCGGCCATGAAGCGACGATGGCTGCGACCGGGTCGACGTCCTCGGCCGAGAGGACGGCCATGGGAGTCCTGTCCGCCGTCCAATGGAGCCGAATCCTGGAATCCAGCACCGTGGCTCCCACCGCCGCCAGCCAGCCGTTGATCCAAGATGCCGGCACACCGGGGCATGTCACGCGGGCCATCAGCGCACCTCCAGGTGACCCACAGCGGTACCAGCCGACACCGCATGGTCGGCCTGACGGACGATGGCTTCGAGCAACGCCAGTCCCCACGGCCCAAATCGTTCGCTGAGGTGCCTGAAACGGGCAGGCTGCTCCCAGTCCACGATGGAGAGGTTGGCCGGCACCTCGACAGCTGTGTCTTCGACGATCCCGGACACCATGTCCGTCGTGTCGTCAGTCACGGGCGGCAGAAGCGGCCGGCCGCCGCCGTGGTGGCTGATGATCAGGTGCAGAAGTAGGTCGGGTGGTGACGGATCACACCACGCGGGATGACGTTCTAGCCACTGGCGAACCAGACGTGCCGACAGCTCCTCATGGCGACCACCTCTGGGCCATCCGGCGGCGGCGCGTGTCGTGTCCCACAGGTGGCGCGGCATGTCCGACTTGGCGACCCGGACGCCGCCGTGCTTCTCGTCTGGATCGAGCCAGCGCTGGAAGCGCCGGTCAGCCTTGCCGATGTCGTGCAACCGGCCGGCGCGTTCCACGACCTCAGCCAGATCGGCCGGAATCCCGAGACACTCCGCGATCGACCGCGCCCGCACGGCCACTGCCGTGCCGTGCAGATCCAGCTTGACGGCCGTCTCGGCCAGCGACATCTCATCGAGCTCGTCGCTGCGCGGTCCGCTGCTGGCCGCACGCCTGGGGAACCTGGGCACCTCGTCGCGGGCTGTGACGATCTGCCGGGTCAAGGAGGCCACGAGATCGTTCCACTCTGCCTGATCCCAGGCGGGCGGTGTCGCAGCGGCAACGACGGTCAGTATCTGCTCTACTGCCTTGGCCCGTTCAGCCTCGTCGATGTCCTCCTCGTCGGCGGTGGTGCCCAGCGCCCTGTCGATGAGATCACCGATGGAGACGACACCGAGCCGCCGAAGCGCCGCGGCGTGCAGAGGCACGCCATGCTCGGCGACTGACATATCCACGACGGGAGACGTGGAGGATGGATTCCATCCGAACTCATCCAGCAGCCCCCGATCGGAGGGCAGCACGACCGAATCACCGGGCCGAAGGTCGTCGCTGGAGACTTTCTCTATCGTCACGCCGTCGGAGCCCAGCCGGCGCAGATCGTCGTCGTCGAGCGCGGCGCGCGCCTCGTGAATCGGGATCTCGACGGCCTCGCGATCCCTGGCTCGAGGCCACAGCAACTCGCCGTCTTCGGGGACATGGGCGCGCCAGATCAGCGACACCGAATATTCCGGCCCGGCGATACCGGAGAAGTACGGTTCGACGGGCGCTTCGCCTGCCGGAGGAGTCGTCGTCTTCATCCATTCCCACAGGAGCCCCTGCAATACCTGCGGCGCCCGGCCGGGATCGTCGCCGGGCGCTCCCAAGATCCCGGCGACCCGGCGGGGCGACAAGTTCACGGCGCCCGTGGCGGTGTGACGCTGGGCATCCGCCAGCCGCTGCAGCACACTCGCGGGTTCCACGCCGTAGACCGGCCACCCGTTGGAGTTCGCGGCGGTCTGCTTGCGTCTCTTCGGCGGCGCGGGCGGCGGCAGATGGACATAGACCGCGCGGGCATGCGCATGACGCCCCAGCCGGTTCAGCCTGCCAAGTCGCTGCGTGAGCGCCCGCACACCGCACGCCTCCGTGACGAGGTACTCCGCATCGATGTCTGCGCCCACCTCCAGCGTCTGCGTGGCGACCACGATCAGATGATGTTGGCGGCTGGTCGCGGCCTCGCGCGTGGATGCCATGCCGTGCACCGGATCGAGAATCCGCGCCCGGGTCCGCTCCGCCTCCCGTTCCCGGGAACGGCCGGTCAGTAGCAGGATCTCAGCCGATCCGTCCGTGGCCAGCATACGCAGACGGTCGAATGCCTCCCGCGCACTCTTGGGCGTGTTGGCGAACACCACGCATGCCGCCGGAGCGGGCGCCTCTCGGATCAGGTGGAGCGCGGCCTCGGCCAACCGTTGCCCGACGTCACCGGTCTCGAGGATGCGCACCTGTGTCGGCTTCACCGCGTCCAGCCGCTGCCGCACGACCTCGTGCGCCTCGTCGTCAGCGTCGAGATCGAATCGCGATGCTCCGCCGGCATCGCCGGTTGCCGTCAGCGCCACGACGCTCGGCCTCGAGCGCGCCTCGCCGAGCATGGCTTGTGCCCCGGGTGTGCACGCCGCGAGCGCGGGAAGCAACGCCCGCAGGTGGGGCGCCAAGTGCGCCTCGTCCAGGATGACGAGGCTGTCTGTTCCGGCCACGGCGGCATCGATCGGACGCATCGACCTCGTCGTTCCATAGCCGCGAAAGAGCAGCCGAGACCCGTACATGGGAAGGGTGGACAGCATCACCGCCGGCCTGGACGGATCCGTCGGCCGGCGCGATGCGATGCCGCCGCGAAGCCGGATCACTTCCAGAGGGTCAGCGGCCGGATCGGCAGACAACGCGCGCAAGCGGTCAGCGACCGCTGCCACGACCTCGGCCGACCGGCCAACGAGTCCCTGCGTCGTGGGATCGCGCAGCGCGTCGCTGATCGCATCGGCGTGTGCGCTGGTCGAATCGACCAGCAGGCGCCGGTTGACGACCCACCAGATACGAGTCGGCGCGGTTCGGCGGGCGGGCGCACGGTCTGCCTGCGACGCAAGCCACCAGACGGCAATTTCCAGACAAGCTGTCTTGCCCAGGCCGGTCGGCACGCCGACTTCGACGGGCCATTCCTCGGTATCAACGATCTGCGCAGCCAGACGCGCTTGCCAGGGGAACGGATCGCGCCCGTTGATCGCTCGATAGAACCCAGCGAACCCTGGCATTGGGGGCAGGACTGGCCGATCCGGCGTCCTGGCTTCCATCACCGTGCCGGATCGCTCTCGGCCAGCACCTCGACCGGTACGCAGAGGCCGAATCCGCGCTGCCGCCCGGCGCCGATCACCACCGGCCCCTGAACCGGTTCGGCGAACCGGAGCTCGACATGGGAATAAGGAAGCCCAGGTCTGCCTGGCCGGTTCACTTCCACCGGCACCAGATCGACGGCCCCCCGGACCAGCGGACCGCGCGTCGCGCGGAACGCGACCGGCGCCGGCAGCCCTGCGTGGCGGCACCACCGCGCGATTTCCGCCAGATCGAGAGGCCCCCGCCGCTCGTGAATCGCTGGGAACGCCGTCCCCCATCGGTATGACCGGCGGCGCCAGCGGTCCGGGTGCGCAGCTACGGGACGCGGCTCGTCCTCCCGGGGCGCGACCGATACGTCGATGCCGCGACCTGTCAGCCGCCTCACAGCGAACGTGGCGTCGCGAGCCCGCAGGCGCTCGACCGCGTCCGATCCGGGCGGCATCCAGAGCGCCAGGCCATGAATCCGCCCACGCGACCGGTGGAACCCGACATCGGGGAGAGCGAGGAAGCGGGCGATCTCGTATCCGCTCACACCAAACCCGTGGCCGTGCAAGACCGCCGGCGGATCACCGTGAATCTTCTGGTGCTTGCTGAGGACCGCGTCCTTGAACAGCGCCGTGACCGCCGCGACCCGGCGCCCGGAAACCGCCGTGCCGAGACGCAGCCATGCCACGACCCCGCCACGGTCAGGTTGAGCAGCGGTCCCCGGGGAACGGTACGGCGCCTCGTGGCGGAGCGCCGGAAACTGGGCACGACCGATATCGGCTCCATGCTCGTACCAGGCGTCGTACATCCTGTCGAGCATGCGCACATCGCCCGGCGCGGGAACATTGATCATCCTGTTTCCATCCGAGGCGTGGACGAACGCCTCCTCTGGTGCAGCGACTTTCGGCATCCGCGTCATCACGTGAACACGCACCGGTGAGTCGGCTGCCCCGAGGTACCCGATACGAGCGGCGCGGTGCCGAAGGGCGTCGAGCGTCACCTCAGGCGGGGATTCGTTCCAGGCATAGACCACGTGGGGATAGCGCGGCGTGACACGCACGCCCGGCCGGTGCAGCACGCCGGCGCGACCGACGTACTCCTGATGCGTGGACTTGCTGGCGGTCCCCGCGTGTCTGACGACAAACCGCGGGGTTAAGCGCTGATGCCACGGCTGCGCGTGCGCGTGAATGACCGGCGGCGGCAGCCGCTCGAACCACTCCAGCTCGGTGCCATTAGAGCGCTTTTCAAATAGGTCTTGTACTACCTGGGGCGGTCGTGGTACTTCTGCGCGCACGGATGCAGGAGGACTGATGCGTGCCTATTCGATGGATCTGCGAGAGCGGGCGCTCCTCGACAGCGATGCCGGGATGAAGGCGGCCGATGTGGCGGCGAAGTACCGCGTGAGCGGGTCGTGGGTGCGGCTCTTGAAACAGCGGCGGCGCGAAACGGGCGAGGTGGCGCCTCGCGTCCAGCGACATGGACGGCGCTGCATGCTCGAGCCGCACCTGCACACCTTGGCCGATCTGATTGCGGCGCACCCGGATCGCACGCTGGCTGAGCTGAAGGACGCCCTCGCCACGCCCGCGAGTGTGCCGACGGTCTGGCGCGCCGTGCGGGCCCTCGGCTTGACCGTTAAAAAAAACGGTCCGCCCGTCCGAACACGATCGGCCTGACGTCGCGGCCGCGCGGGTCGCGTGGCACGCGGCGGCGCCGACCTGGGACGTCGCCCACCTCGTGTTTCTGGACGAAACCGGCATCACGAACAATCTGCTTCGGCGGTACGGCCGGGCACCGCGCGGCGCGCGCGTCCACGACCACGCCCCCTGCGGGCGCTGGCAGACCAGCACGTTTCTCGCCGCGTTGCGGGTCACGGGGCTGACCGCACCGGGGGTCTTCGACGGCGCGATCGATGGCGAGAGCTTCCGCGCCTACATCGACCAGATCCTGGTGCCGACCCTGCAGCCCGGCGACATCGTCATTGCCGACAATCTCGGGGCCCACAAGGTCGCCGGCATCCGGCGGGCTATCCAGGCCGCCGGGGCCACCCTCTGGTACTTGCCACCCTATAGCCCGGACCTCAATCCCATCGAGCTCTGCTTCGCGAAGCTCAAGGCCCTCGTTCGCACCGCACGCTGTCGCAGCAGCGAGACGCTCTGGCCGTTCCTCGGTACCTGTCTCGAGCATTTCAGCCCTGACGAATGCCGCAACTATTTTCGGCACTGCGGGTACTCAGCCGCCACACGGTCATGAAAAGCGCTCTAGTCACCGTGCATCGCTCCCTCGTACCGTCCGCCGCAACCAGTGCGGCGAACAGGCGGAAGGGCGCCGGGGGCCACTCTCCCCAGGTCAGGCGGCCGGTGTTTGCAGTGCCATCGGGGTCGCCGCGAAACGTCCCATGCAGGAACTCCACCGAGACGGCAAGCATCAGTCGGAAAGCGCCGGCCACGTCGCGCGGATCGCCGTGCGGAGGTTGTCCTTGGGTGTGAGCATCGTCGGCGGCTGGTCCCAGCCGTCGAGCGGCACGCCGACCGACCCGGCGTGCGCAAGAGCGCCGGTCAGGAGCTGCGCGGTTCCCTCGGCGTCACCAATAGCGCAGGCCTCATCGCCAGTGCGTCCGAGCCACGTTGCGGTTGACTCCCTGGGCCGCAGCTCCGCACCCGAGCGCAACGCGAACCCCCGACCAAAGGCAAGCAGGTGGGCGTGCAGCCCGAGCGCTACGAGGAGGGCGCGCACCGCAGCATCCGCTGCGCCGGCCTGATCCGGCCCCAGGCTGATTCGCCGGAGTTGAGCAAACGACACGGTGGCTCGCTGCGTGACCCGCGCAAACGACACCGCCGCGGCCGGGGCATCAGGTCCCATGAACGGCACCTGCCCGTGGCCAATTTCGGAGAGCTTCTCTTTCTTGCCCCCCTCGACCTTCTCGCCCTTGCCGATCTCCCACGCCACCCGGTCGTCCGGGTTCGAGGTGATCGATGCATCGGTGTTGAGATTCAGCGAGTCGCCCTTCAGTCCCAACACCTTGGTGTCCGTCGCCGCCGGCTGCCAACCCACGATCTCCGAGACCCAGGCGCGGGCGTGTTTGGTGTTGTGCCGCTTCTTGCCCAGATGCGACTGCCAGAATCCGTACAGCAGCGCCTGCGGAAACCACGCCATCAGTGGCCCGCACGCCTGCGCAGTCGCGCCGAAGATCGCCCTCCCGAGGTCGGTCTTGATGAAGTCCTGGCCACCCAGCTTCGCGTCTCGAAGATACGCATCGGCGTTGCGATGCGGAAACTCCAGGCTCGAAAGGCGTCTGGGCAGATGGGCCGGCAGGTCGCGCAAGTCGGAAAGGTCGAGCACCAGTTCGGGCACTCGTGCCGACGCCCGATTCCGGCGTAGGGCCTCTTCCAGGCGGTTGGCCTGCGACGGGACGTTGTCGATCACGATGACCAGCGTGGGCTCGGCATCATCGGCCGCGGCCCACCGGCGATCCTGCTGGTAGGTCCCGCCTGCGTAGACCGCCGGCTTGACCGGGCCGCCGGGCCCTGCCAGTGGTACAAGTTCCGTGTCGATGCGGATCCCGTCGTCGAACGAGTCGTCCGCGCAGGCACCGAGCAGTTTTTCGAGAGTGATCATGCTGGCCATGCGGCCACCTCCGGATGATTGCGATACGTGACGACAGGTCCTACTGCACTAATATCGGTCGCAGCGCTCCTGCGGATAGAGTGCGGTGGAGCGGTAGCCTGCGCCGGTTCAGATGGCTGCAACCGATCGTCGTCGACTCGAAGAATGTGATTGCGGCGGGTTACCGTGGTATCTCGCGACGAAACAGTTTTGCAGCGCTGCTTCCAGCGCCACTCTCCGACGAGGACGTAGGTGTTTTTCGGGATAGCTGCCGTGGCGGATTTCGCTTGCTGAGGTACGACCAATCGGCGTAGCCTGACTGGCCCAATCCAAGACCTCATGTTGTCCGAACGCATCGACGCGGCGCTTGCGTTGTTAGAGAACCACCTCCAGAACGGCCCATCAGGGCCGAATCCGGCCGAAGGCCCCCCAGCGGCACCCAGCGCTATGGCGCTGGGCCGGAACCCCACACGCCGCGGCCGCGGGCGCTCCCCCGACTTCCACCTGGTCAACCAACCCGGCGCCGGCAACAGCACCAGTGGCCGACCGTCGCGCTCAGTTTCGCTCTCTCCTACGTAATGCGGCCACCGTAGGTTAAGAAGAGAGTCACCACCAGCAGGCCGACACCGAGAGCAAATCCAAACAAGTGCGCATAGAACAACCCCCATGTCACGTGGCCAAGTCCGCGCAGTTCGTCACGGGGTGGCGCGGCGTCCTTGTCTCGAGCCCTCTGAGCTGTGCCTTTGAAGTCCCACGTTCGGCAGACGATGCAGACAAGTCCACAGATCACCGACCCCGCCAAAGCCAGGAATGAGAGCAGCATGAAGCACTTGGCGGTAGCACTGGGCATGAACCCTTCGTCACGCAGGAGGGAAAACCAATAACCCAGCGTCGCAATCGTCAGCACCAGAAACAGATTGAGCGCGTACGTGAGCTGGTCGATCGCGATCTTTTGCCACCGCTGGAACCGAGTTGTTTCATTCATGACTGTTCTATCGTCGGCTCGCTGCGCGTACTAGAATTCCTACCGATAAGTCCCGTTAACAGGAACGATCGGCCTGTACCGCACCCGGTTTCTTGGACACACGTTTGCGCTACGCGGCATGGCGTAGCTCGTATTGCTCGCGCGCTTCGCTTGGCGTGCGATACGCCAGCTTTTCGAGGCGCCAGCACTGGTTGTAGCGTTCGACGAACGCAGCAACGGCCGCGCGCACATCGTCGAGGTTTCGAAAGACCCGGCCGTAGACGGCTTGCTCCTTGAGCGTACGATTCCAGCGCTCGACGACCCCGTTGGTTTCCGGCTCTTCAACGAAGGCGAAGCTGGGGTGGATGCCCCAGTACCGAAGCTGATTGAGGAAGTGGTCCGATAGATACTGGCTGCCGTGATCCATTCGTAGCGCCAGCCCGCGGGCCACGTCCGCCTCGACCGAGCCGGAGAGTCGCCCGAGCCCTTGCGCGATCGGCTCGAGGGCCGCGAAACGGTTCCCCACCTTGCACACATGCCAGCCCACGCACTCGGCGTTCCAGTGGTCGACTGCCGCGAAGGTCCAGACCCAGCCGTCCTCCGCGGTGAACACCCGCACGCCGTCAGTCCCCCACATGACGTCGGGCGCCGAGGTGACAATCGTCCCCTCGTGCGCGTTCATCTCACCCTGCCGCCCGCGGTGCGGCGAGAGCAGCCCCTGCGTGCGCATCACGCGCAACACCCGCGTCCGGGAGACTCGGATCCGGTCGAGGATCCGCCGCCGCGCGTGGACCTTGCGATGGCCCTCGCCCTGGAACGGGGAGCGGGCCAGGTCGCTGCGAATGGCCGCCAGCAGCTGCGCATCCGACAGTGCGGGCGTCGGCCCGCGGCGCCCCGGGCCATCACCCCGCTCTGGGCGCCGCAAACAAGCCCGCCGCGCGTAGAGCGCAGAGCGCGACCTCTCCCACGTTCCACACACCCGCTTGAGACCGTAGCTGCGCGGGCACGCTCGCGCAACAGCTCAATCTCCATCGACAGCTCGCCAATGTGGCGCGTGGCGGCATCCAGCTCGGCGGCCAGCGGCTCACCGCCCTGCGCCTTCAGACCGAGCTCGAGACCGGCCAGCGCCCGCGCCTGCCACGCCTCCAGGCGATAGAGCTCTACCCCGACTTCACGCGAGACCATCTCCAGCGACTCGCCGCGCAGCAGCCGCAGAACCACGTCCCGTTTCCGGCTCGCGCTCCACCGCTGCCCGGGCGCCAAAGCCCCCGCCCCAACCGCCGCGGGGTCGGCGCCGACTCCGCTCCCTGCACTCGCCTCGACCTAACCATGCCCCCCACCTCCTTTGACATCGGATTCTCCCTTAATCCGTGTCCAAGAAAACTGGGGGCGCCTCACAGGAACGATCGGCCCGCCAAGCCGCGGCGCGCTAGCACGGCCTGCGTTTCTGGTGGTGGCGCTGGCGGAAACCTTCCCGGCTGGGTTCGGCCAGCCCTGGAGCGGCACCGCAACAACCCGCGCTTAAACCGTAAATACGAGCGCATAGACCTGCTTCGCCCGGTGCGGGAGGCCAACTGGCGCAGGCGTTGGGAGACGTCATCACCGTTGCGCGTGTCCCGTGGAAGTAGCGCATCTCAGCGTTTGCGACCGAGGAGCTCGAAATAGCGGTCTCGACTCATGCCGGCACTCCGGAGAAGATTTTTAATGATGAACGTCGGAACCGTCCGGTACGTGGGGATGACCAAGGGTCGCGTTACACCAGACTTGGTGTAGGCCAGATGATCTCCACGCTGGCGGCTGAATAAAAAGCCATCTTTTTCAAAGACGGCGACGAGGTCCCTGTAGTGAATAGGACGAAGGGGTGGCATCTAGCCCGGCAGGTTGACGCTCAGCCGGTCGAGGGATATGTGCTCCGGTGGCAGCCAGTGTCTCCCCTCGTGACGGTAGCCCGCCTCCTCTAAAATCTCCGTTAAGGTCCCTCGTTCTTTGGACGTTTCCAACAACAGGCTGACTGCGTCCTGGATATTGCGACGCACGGCGGTCGCCGTATCTCCACAGCTCGACACGTCGAGCTGTGGCACGTACGCAATAAAGACGTCCCCCTCCTTGAAGACGTGGACGGTGAAAGACAGATCCTCGTTGTGAACCTGGGCAGTCATTTAAATTACTTTAGTCGATTCGTCGCGTATGGGTGCTCCTGGGGGGGCGCATCTGCCTGTAATCAGCGGTGCGCCACTCCCCTGCCCTTTCCCAACGCACGATGAGACCGACGTCCTGCTGGTTTCCCTGCACACGTTGGGGATAGACCGGACTGATCGGTTACGCGTTAGCCGGTCGGGGAGGCTTCCCTTCTATGCCTCACTGTGGGGTCGGCATGGTCCGTGCTTGTTCCCCTTAATGAGGAATGTTTTACTGGGGCCGGGCGGCTTGTGGAAAACGAAGTTTTCCATAAACGCAACCAGCCTTACTATCGGAATAACTATCGGTAAGATTTGTACTAACGGTTTGTGCGACAAAGTGCCCGTGCCAAACCGCGACAAAGTGCCCGTAGAGAGCGCGACAAAGTGCCCGTGGATAACTTACTGATTTCACAGGGTTTTCCACAAGCGTGGCCTCAGCGGCTGGTTCTGGACCCGCGCTGGCGCGAAGGGCTGTATACCATGGTATTCACTTTACTTGCACGAGACGTCGCGGCACGGGCGGAGGGCTGTTCCAGAGACGCAGCCCCTTGTCGTCCGAGACAAGGCGCGCCTCGTGATAGACGATCTTGACGAACTTCAGGGTGCGCACGAAAACGCGCCGGAAGTCGCGGATGCGCTTATAACCGTGGCCGAACTGCTCGTAGAGCGAGACCCACGGCACAAGCGCGGGCTTGGACGGGCTCACGCGGTGCAGTCGCTGGGCGAGCCAGGTGTAGATGTCGAGCCCCATGGCGCTGTGTGACAGTTTGGCGACGGCATTCTCGTTGAGCGGCACGGCATGGGCGAGCAGGCTCTGGAAGTAACGCTGCGAGAACTGCACGACCGAGGGCCAAAGGACGCGCTGGCGCTCGTCCTTTGAAACCCAGAGGTCGAGCCCCTCGATGACGGTTCCCTTCACCGTCACGGCGTGGTCCTGATACTTCACATAGAACCGGAAATCCGCCGCAGCCAGCCGGTTGAGCTGGTCCTTGACTGAGCGGATGGTCCTGCCGCCGACGTCGAGCTTAAGGGTACGTTTCACGAAAGCCGTCAGACTGTCTTCGAGGGCGACGACGGGCGACTGCGTGCGCATCGCCTCGGCGTTGAGGTGATAGAAGACGAGGCGCGGCTTCGGCCCGAATGGCAGCCCGACATCGACCACCTCGTCAAGGTTGGGGTCGAGGACACGCCCGGCCTGAAGCTCAAGGCGGATATTGCCATTGTGCCTGAGCCAAATCTTTTCTCCGCCGGGATCGCGGTAAGGCATGCAGGTCTGGCACAGGACCGAATGCTGGTAAAGGATTTCGGCGCTGTCGAGAACTGGCTCGATGAGTCGTTCCTCAATGCGCGAAATGGGCCTGTGTTGCGGCCGGACGAGGGACGGCAGGATGTCGCCAATGGGAGTGAAGCCGGAGCCGTCTTTGGGCATCGGTGTCTAGCGTCCGTTCTCTTCTCTTCCCTGCTCCCGTTCGTAGGCCTCGACGGCCCTGTTGAGGAGCTGGATGTTCTTCAGCCGCGCATTAAGCGCGAGCTGCTTGAAGTGCTGCCGGAAGTCGGCGGGCACTTTGAAATTGAGATCGACCAGCGTCTCGGTGACGGTCTGCCCACGCTGGAGCGCGCCCGTAGAGCGCACGCCTGGCGATTTCTCCTTCGTGGCAAGGACGGTGCTGGCGTCGATGGTTGATGGTTTCTTAGACATTGATCACGCTCTTGTCGACATTAGCTAATTCGCGCATATTCGCTAAAGAATCAAGATGTGCCCGCAACAGGCTCCAAAGCTGCGTGGTTTCCGCGGCGGCTGGGCCTGTAGGCGCGATTTCAAGGGCGGTGCGGCCGTCCGTCATCGAGGCAGCGTAATCGACCCTGTCGTGGACGATGGCCTCGAATACCTTGCCGTGCCCGGAGAGCGCGCCCATGGTCTGCACGGTGATGCGGGCATTACCCTTGGCCTGCGTGAGCACGAAGATGAAGGGCGTGCCCGATTGCTTGACCAGGTCAAGAGTCGCGCCCAGGGACCAGAGGTCGTTCGGGCTTGGCCTCGCCGGGACAAGGACGATGTCGGCCAATCCCAGGACTTGCCGGTTCTGCTCAGTCAGCGCCGGCGGCGTGTCGATGAAGCACCAGGCGAAGCCCATTTCACGCAATGTGGCCAGCTTCGCTGGCAGTTCCCTTACAGTCACGGGCGCGAGCTTCGGGGCTTCCGCTTCCCTTACCTTCCACCAGGTGGCCAGAGTCTGCTGCGGGTCGGTGTCGATGAGGACGGCGGAGCCGTGTCCAGACTGCTCGGCGGCGACGGCCAGATGCGCTGCGACCGTTGTCTTGCCGCTGCCGCCCTTCTGGGACGCGATCACGACTGTTTTCATGGACGGCCTTTAAGTTAGTCTCAAGCGACTGTTCGCTTATTAGCCCTTTCGTTAATAATAGCGAAAAAGCGAAGGCAATGGAAGCGGAAAAATGACGAGTTAGGTTCCCTGCGGCGAGAACTGTAACATCGGCGACGACGGGCACGAGTTCCGCATTCCTGGTGAAGTTGGCGACACACGCCCCACTTCGCTGACATTCACCAGGTGCATCATGCGCTCCAGCAGCGCGCCGCCGAGGAGACCCAGACGCTATTTATCTAAATAGCGAAGTAGCTAAATAGCTACCAGGCTAAAAAGCGTGTGACCTAACTGACCGACCCTTGTCAACGTCACGTTACTAGCTACATGTATAGGTGTAGTGCAGCCGCGCTTCGGTGGGCTGCAGCACCGGCGCCTTGCCCGTCATGACGACGTGGGTCGGCCCGCGCACCAAGGTGGCCGGGTTAGTGGGCATCACCTGGCCGGTCACCAACTAATCGAACAGCCGACGGATGGCGGCTAGGTGCTGCTTGATCGTGGGGGCGCGCGGGCGCGTCCAGGGCTGGTCATGAGGCGCCGGCGCCGCGGGGCGCGGGCGGCGGCGTCACGGCCGGGGCCGGTTCGGGCGCCCCTGTGGCGCGCCGTGGCCCCGTTGACGGCGCTGGGTTCTTCGCCGTGTCTCGCCGTCCCATAACCCGCTTTATGCCACGCGCCCCCGCCCCCGGCCCGCCGTACCTTCTGAACGACCGTTCACTAACATGGCGCAGACGATGCCCGCCGTCCCTCCGCCCAGCCGCACGGCCCCTCAATTCGGCGTGGATTCGTGAGATCCGCAAACAACGTGCCTTCAACACGCGCAGAAGGTGATCGCGTTGCTCATCGCTCAAAAGATCGATGGCATTTTGAAAAGCCATGCGTCCGGCAATGGTGACAGCTAATGGGTGTCTTTCCTCGTCCGACATGTGGGCCTGCCCCGCTTTCGTGAACACCTAACCTAACCCTACCGACTCGGGCCAAAGTACCGTTCCGGCCCGCGCGCGCTCCCGGGCGACGTGGCGCATCACCCCGAGCGCCCGCGTAACGTCGCGGCGCGCGTCCTGTAATCCTGGGCTAAGTGCGTCACCTGCCCGTTCAGCTGTGCGACCTGCCGGACCAAGGTGGGCGGCCTGCTGTCGCAAGGTCTGGTTGGCTCTAGCAGGCTTCTCAAAACGGCCAAGAGCCAAGCTGTACCGCTGACCTGAGCCGGATCCACCCACACGATCGCGCCCTGTCCCGCGTCGGTCCCGTGGGTCCAGGTGCACATTAAGTTTCTCGCGCGCGGGACTGCATCGGTTCAGGCAGCCGCCGACTATCTCATCGCGCTCCGGGCCGCGGCCGAGTTGACGGATCAGCGCACCCAAAGGGTCTCACAGACCCGAAGGTCATCCAGCCCTTGGTTGATTTCTGTGGAGCCAGGAGGACAGGGGCCATTATTGATGAACACGACCCTGCGGTTCTGACGCGACTCGTTACACCATCCAGTGCCAAAGAGGATGACCAAAACCGTCAAGGCGACGCTGACAAGGGACCACGGGATTGCGGCAACCGTTCTCTTCATCTGCTGAATCCGGTTTGGTCTGCCCGCACCTGTCTTCGCGGCGGTCATGCTGGTGAGTGTCGTACAGACTGTATAATTATATCAACTACATAGTATTGACGCTAAGCCGTGCAACTGTTACGCTACAGTCCTAACTATGTGGAGGACCGAAATGGCGAAGAAACCGACGATCCAGGAACTTGAGAGACTCCTGGAGTCCGAAGAGGACACCCCGATTGAGATCCTTCCGAACGGCGAGATCCGCGAACGGGGAGGGAGCGATGCGGCAGAACGGGGCTACAAGAAGCCCCTGACAATGCGAGAGGACTTGGGCGGGGAGTACGCCTGTGGGAGTGCGCCAGCATGAATGTGGCGAGAGTGCGTCTGGAAATCGAAGCGGCCAAGCAGTACTTCGACTACGTGGAGGGTCACCCCACCGTTGAAGGAGGAGTGACCGCGCTCGTCGCATTGGAGACCAGTAAGGGGATCTACACGCTAAACGTGTTCTTTCCGAAGTCCTACCCGAACGGCATACCGGAGGTGCACGTCAGGAGGCCGGCGTTGGAGTCTTCGCCGCACAGGTACCCGAACGACAGAATTTGCTACCTGCATCCCCGCATGTGGAACCCCGGCCGGCACAACCTCACGTTTGTGATACAGCGAGCGGCGAAGTGGCTGGCGAAGTACGAGGTATACCGCCAGACGGGCAAGTGGCCAGGTGCCGGGATTGACCATTAAGACCATGTTTATCGAGTTCAAGCCACTGTCGATGATGGCGTTGCGCAGCAGGCCGGGCGAGGTGCTGGACGAGGTCTCCAAAGAAGGCACGTCATTCCTGATCGAGAGAAAAGGGCAACAGTTGGCCTGTCTTGTGCCGATCTCGCGCTTTCTCCCGGACATTCCGACGTCCCGCATAACGGCCGAGCTTGACAGGATCTTCGACTCGAATGAGCACTGCCGGATCGCAATCAACGACAAGCGGGAGATACAGCTTGTTTTCCGCGAGTTCAGTGGCGAGGCGCCTGTCGACGTGACGGTGACGCTGCCGCACGGCTATCCGAACACGGCGCCAGTGGTCTCCGCAGCACCAATCGAGGATGGATGCCCGCACCGATGGCCGGACGGAACGCTCTGCATCTACGGCGCCATAGCGGTGTGGAATCCAGGGAAGCACGACGTGATGCATGTGGTCGCCCTGTATAGGCGGTGGATGCAGCACTATTCGGTTTGGCGGCAGACGAGGCAATGGCCGACAGAGGGAACGGAGTCATGAGGGATCGACTGTTCGCGAGGATTGAATCCCTGTTCGACGTGGAGGCCTTCGCCGACCTTCGGGTGATGGTCGCAGGGTGCGGATCGGGCGGTGGGCACGTTGCTCAGCAATTGGTCATGTCGGGCGTAAAACGATTCACCCTCGTAGACAAAGAAGAACTCAAGGTCGAGAACGTCATTCGACATGTTTGCGGGATCCGGTACCTGGGTTGGCGGAAGACCAGGGCGCTCGCTGATGTGTTGAGGGACCGCAACCCGCAAGTGGAAGTCCGCGAGTTCGATGAAGACCTCCTCGGTTGGCGAGGACTGGAGGAGGAGGTCGAGCAGGCCAGTGTTGTGGTCGTGGGGACAGACAACGAACCGAGTCGGTATCGGCTAAATGAAGTCTGCGTCGAGACCGCGACGCCGTTCACCGTTGGGCGCGTCTTTACGCGAGGAATCGGCGGTGAGGTGTACTCCTACAGACCCGGGAAGGGAGGATGCCTGGCATGCCTTGAGCGGCTTCTTGAGCGCAGCCAATACCGGGACGGTGTGCGGGAGATCGATTTAGTTTCCCAGGAGGAGCGGCAGAAGGTGTACGACCTGGAAATCGAGGAAATCAAGGATTCGCCCGGCCTATCGGTCGATATTGGGTTCATCGCAGCCTTCCACACGCGGTTCACGTTGGACGCACTAGGCCACGCGGCGGCGTCCCGACCCAGGTTCATGAAGCCGATCGATCACAACTACTTGGTGTGGGGGAATAGAGCCGTGCACCCGTTCTCGAAGAACTTTGAACTGCAGCGAATGAAGTTGTCACCCCAGAACGGGTGTTTGGTTTGCGGAGGACAACATGCAGGCGAAAAGTAAGGTGCGGGCAATACACGTGGACATCGCCGCGGAAGTCCTGGAGAGCGTGTTCGAGGAGTGTGACCGCTATGACCGCGACGAGACGGGCGGCCGCGTGGTAGGCCACTTCTCCGTAGATGGCGGGACGCTGGTGCTGCGGGCAACAGCGGTGATTGAGCCAGGTCCAAATGCCAGACGCACGAGTACGAGCTTCTTTCAGGACGGCGATTACCAGACTGAGGTGTTCCGGCGGCTCGAGGCGAGGGATCCGTCGATCGAGCATCTTGGCAACTGGCACACCCATCATGTGAATGGATATCCGACGCTGAGCGGCGGCGACCTGGCAACCTACCGCCGGATAGTGAATCACGAGCTACATAACACGAACTTCTTCTACGCCTTGCTTGTTACGCACAGGAAGGACGGACGGAGCGGGCTGGAGCGGTACGCAGTGCGGCACTACGTGTTCTTTCGGGACGACGACACCGTGCACGAGGTCGGCTCCAGCAACGTGCGGGTGACGGACGAACCGAGGCTCTGGCCAAGGCACGACGATGCTTTGGCGCACGCCCCGAGAAGGGATGACGCCCAAGCGGAAGGGACGCGCGGGGTTGTAGCGATCCGCGCGCACGATCAGTCGGTCCTCAAGGTCTTGTGTCCTTCCTTCGAGCCCCGATTGGCGGCTCAATCGGACACGTTCTTCTGGAAGGGCCCATTGTCGCTGGTTGACGGCTCGGTGATCGAGGTGAGGGTCGTGGAAGTCGACGCGGAAGATGGGTTGCATTACTACCCCATCTTGGCGGCGGTGTCCGGTGAATTGGCCAAGTTGTGCGAGACGCCGTTTCGCAGTGCGTGCGAAGCGGTGCGCGCGCTGGAATTGCGGATGAACCAGGACATCTACGAGTCCGCGATGCAGGGCGGCGAGGGTTGAGACATGGAAGTGCTGACGCTTTACGTCGGACAGGGGGACTTCGCAGTTGTTCGGCATGGTACGCAAGCCATCGCGGTGGACACGCGGTGGCTGGCTGAACAGTCAGATGGCATCGAGTCGACGGTGGACCGGTTCTTACAACGTCGGCACTTGGTGGGCATCGTGCTGACGGGGCTGGACGACGACCACGCCGACCCTGTCGGGCTGGACTGGCTCCTTGAGAACTACACGTCGGACTGGGTGATGTACCCCAAGTACTTCAAGGACACGGAGAACGCCAAGCTGGTATTCAACGTAATTAGGAAGCACGAGCAGCGTCGACAGAAGACCCAGAACCCGCTCCAGCGCGTCTCCGTGCGGCTCGATCGCTTGGAATCCCGCTACCTCGATGATCTGTCGGGGGACTTCCAGCTTGAGCTGTTCTCGCCACACATCGAGGACATGGACAACTCGAACAACTGCGGCATCGTCTTGAAGATCGAAGGCGTTGGCCCGGAAGGATTCGCGTATCTCGTTACGGGGGACACGGAGAGTCCCCGATGGGACCGAATCGTGGAGCTATTCGACGATGCGTTGGTTGCGGACGTGCTGGCAGCGCCGCATCACGGATCGAAGAACGCCGCGCACGCCGGGATGGCTTTGGCGGTAATGCCGAACACGGTGTTGATCAGTGCCGGCGTTGACAATCAGTACGGTCATCCGGATGGGAAGGCGTTGACGCTGTATCTACGTGTGGCGAACCATGTATTCAAGACAAACATTCGTACTGGCGTCTCGTGGCTCACGAAGCGATCGGGAAACGACTTTTTGACGAGCCGTGTTGCGATGAACGCGACCGACTAGGGCTTCCCCTGAAGAAGTTGCGGCCGAAGCCAGCTGATGGTTTGCCGAAAGACATGATGAGCGTCGGCCCAGCTTGGAACTTCGCCTTTTGTGCACGGGCGGTGCATAGAGGATGAGGGTCGCGATCGCACTTTCGGGAGGAGGTGTGCGCGCTGTCGCGTTCCACTGCGGCGTGTTGCGGCGCTTGGCCCTGGACGGACTACTAGAGCGGACGACGTTTGTGTCAACCGTATCCGGCGGAAGTCTCCTTACGGGCTTGATCCTGTGCCAGAACAACCGCCGATGGCCCAGGAGCGAGGAATTCCTCGAAAGGGTATTGCCGCAAGTGACCGAGTGTCTGACCACAGCCACCTTGCAGTGGTCATATGTGTGGCGGGTCTTCGCCGTCCCGTGGCGCTTGGCACAGGGCCGTGCCCGGATCCTTGCCAGGCAACTCGAAGCCCAATGGGGGATTGCCGGTTCGTTGCAGGAGCTTCCGTCAGTTCCAAGGTGGATCATCAATGCGACGTGCTACGAAACGGGCAAGAACTGGCGCTTCAGTCAACCGCGCATGGGTGACTACCTTTCCCACTATGTCCTGGAACCTGACGTGCCGATCGCGGATGCGATCGCGGCATCGGCCGCGGTACCGGGGCTCATCGGACCCTTGGTGATCTGTTCGGACCACTACAACTGGCATAGTTACGAAGCCGGACAGTTGGTTCCTACATCGACTCCGGCAAGGAGGTACGAACTTTGGGACGGCGGCGTCTATGACAACCTCGGATTGGAGCCCCTGTTCAAACCGAACGGTGATTTCCGAGATGGTTTTGACCTACTGGTCGTCAGCGACGCCTCGGCACCCCTAGAACTCACTCTCCGCACTCCCAGTCGCATGCTCAGGCCGGCGCACCGGGTACTTCGCCTAGTCGATATCGCTTCCGACCAGGTCCGGGGTCTCCGTTCTCGGGCTGTCGTCGCGAAGTTCGCACGCACCGAGGCCACAGGGGTGTACTTTAGAATGGGGAACACTGTGGAGCAGATCTACTCGGCCGTCGGTCGGGCCGCGCCGCCAGGGAGCCACCTCGGTGCGGAGGATGTCTCCAGAGCCGGCACCTTCCCCACAACGTTACGGCGCCTAACGCAGCCAGAGTTCAACCGCATTCACCGACATGGATTTGAGGTTGCGGACGCAACCTTGGCCACTCGTCTCACGAGCCGATTCGTTTATCAGGGGTTCCCTACGTGAGCCTCTGCCGTCGCCGGAAGATCGACTTCATCGCGCTCCACTGACTCCGCTGACCGCATGGCTCCGGCCTTCCGTGGTTGGGCGCTGAGCCTCTTGCTCGGCATCTGCGGCTGGAGCTAGGGGACGCTGTAGTCGCCGCCTCAACGACCTGGGCTGCGCTCGCTCGTGTTCACCCCAGAGAACAGGTGTTAGAGCGCCAGCCTCCAGTGCGTCTTACCGCCGCAGGTTGGTTTGGAGCTGCACCACAGGGTCCCATCAATTGGCTCCTGGTGGGATGTCCCCTCGCTGGATCTCTGCCGCTAGGCCATCGATTCCGGCGATCAAGACCTGGAAGCTTCGCGAACTGTTTTCCCGCGTGAGCACCTGCGCCATCCGGCGGGCACCGGACACCTTCTGAAACTCCTCCACGCGCTCGGCGAGCACCCTCGCTGGCTGATAGATAGCGTCAGGATCCCGAAAGCGGGCTTTGCCGGCGAGGGCGAGAAGGTTCGGGCGGTCGAAGGCATTCGCCAGCGCGTCCGGGGCACCGAAATACCAGGCTTCAAGCTCCTGACACACGATGCGGACGATGGTGTCCGCGCGTCCACTGTTTTGCGTGATCTCTACCAAATGTTGCTTCAGGGCAAGACAGTTCGATTCGTCGTTGTCCCGCATCACCACGAAGCGCACACCAGGTTCTCGCCAGGCCCTCAACTTGCGCGGAATGCTTCTCTCCAGATCCTGCTTCCCCTCATGGGGTAAGCATAGGAATGGAAGATCTGGGAAAAGTCTTGGCAGCAGCCCTTCGAGCAGCACCTTCATCGAATACTCTTCCAAGAGGAACACGACGCGCCTCATTGAGGTCCTGCGCCTTCAAACAGTCCTTGCTTCCACAGTGACCCAGGCAGATCGCCCTCGGTAACTAGATTTCGAAGCACCTCGCTGTCACTTGCCCGCCGCACGATCGTGAAGCCGTCTTGCTTAACCAGCCAGTAGATCTCGTCTACCTTCGCGCCGTTCAGGAACTCGGGTGAGTGCGTGGAAACGAAGACCTGACCACCACGCCTGGCGTAATCGCGGAACTCCTCGACCAACTCGAGGAGTAGATCAGGATAGAGCTGGTTTTCCGGCTCCTCGATCGCGAGCAGCGGGTGTGGCTTGGGGTCATAGAGCAGCACGAGATAAGCGAACATCTTGATCGTGCCGTCTGAGACATAGCGCGCGATGAAGGGATCTCTGAAACTCCCGTCCTGAAACCGCAGGACCAACCGCCCGTCCTCGGTGGGTTTCGCTTCGACGCGGCTCACCCCAGGAACCCGTTGCGTCATGACCTCAAGCACGCGTTCAAATTGATCCCGGTGGCGCTCGTAAAGGTACTGGGCCACCTGCGCCACGTTGTCCCCGCGTGTTGACAGATGCTCGGCGTATCCCGCCTCGGCGCTGGGTCTGGCGTCGCTGATGTGAAAATCGGAAATATGCCAGTTCTCGATCAGACCGCGGAACTCCGCGACGACACGAAACTCCTTGAACTGCCCAAGCCCCTTGATGGCTAGCACGGAAGAATCGTCGAGCACGTGCTCCTTGCGCTCCTCGACCACGCCCTCCTGCCCATACGCCGCCTCGTTGGTGATCGCACTGCCACGCCCGCGTGAGAAGTCGATGAAGTGCCAAGGCTTGCCGTATGAACCGCGGCGGAACTTCAAGATTTCTCGTTCCACGACCGGCCGGCCCTGCTCGTTCGCAATGTCGAGTTGGTAGGTCGCGAGGCGCCCGCCGCTCTCCCTGAACTTGACCGTAAACCCGATCGGCCCGCTTTCCCCGCGACTAACAAGCTCATCAATGCCGCCGCGTCGCGCCACCGCTTGCGCGACGTTTTGCGTTAGGGCTTCCTTGAGGAAGCTGAAGACGTCAAATAGAGTGCTCTTGCCTGACCCGTTGGCACCGACGACGACCACGAGTCGTGGCAAATCCGAGAGCGTCGCATCGCGGAACAGACGATAGTTACGGATCTCGATGGACTCGATTTGCACTTCTTACTCCTCGGTTTCCCCAAACAAGCCGCCCTGGTCGATCTTGGGCTTGCCGCTCTCGCAGGCCAGCTCTGGACGAGGCCGTTGTCGGCGAGCGTCTCGGCTACCCTCACTGGAACATGGCCAATGCGCACACTCGTGGGGTCCAGTCGATGGACCGTCGCCGCTCCGGCCGGTGAGTCTTGACCAGCAGGGATACCCCAGACGCCCGACAGCGGCAGTGTACCCGGGATTGCTTCGATCGTCTCTGTTGGAAACCATCACGACCCAGAAGAAAGGACCACATGATCACGTCGAACATCATCCAACGCACGCTCCATATTCGACGAGCCAACAAGACAGGTTCCGGGATACACCGCTACAATTGGCATCGGCCACACGCCAGTCTCAAGGTCAGGCCGCCCATCAGCCGAATCGGGCTGACCGGGGACAACCTGTTGAGGTTCCACAGCTAGCCCATCTGTCGCCTTGTGAAATCCTATGTCTTTCAATTCGAATCAACATTCCCACCGTCAGCTACGGTCCGTCATAACGGAGAAGACTAGCAAGCTCGTCATCTGGGTAGGGTCTGGACTTAGCACAGCCGCAGGCTTACCCACCTGGCCCCAGCTCAAGAAGGGCCTAGTGCGGCAACTGCGGGCTAAGGCAAATGAAATCTCACCGGCGGAATCCGAGACTCTACACGCTGCGGCGAAGTACGCCAACAAGGAAAGTAATTATTGGCGTGCGTTCGGATCTCTTAAGAAACATCTGGGACAATCTAGTTACCGCGCCGCCATTCGCCAGGTGCTCCGACCGGCTCTAACTGCCGACTGTCCGGAGAGCTACCGGTACGTGTGGAAACTAGGCCCAGCAGGAGTTGTCAATCTTAATATCGACCGCCTCGCTACTAAGGCGCATGGCGAGGTGTATCCCAAGCGCTTGCCCGTTGAATTCTCCGGTCGTCGCGCCAATAACTACCTGCACTCTCTTAAAAGTCCACACGCCTTTATCGTCAACCTGCACGGTATAGCTGATGATGAATCCACATGGGTATTCACACAACGTGAGCTAAAGCGCCTAATGCAGTCCCCCGGTCACAGAATCTTCATAGCGAGCTGCTTTACGGCTACTACAAATCTCTTTTTGGGTATTAGCGCGGATGATATTGGTGCAGGCGGTCATTTGGAGGCACTCACTTCAGTTGGCATAGACGCCGGTCCGCACTATTGGCTTACAAGTCGTGATGACCTGCAAACCGACCAATGGGCTGAGCGCGTCGGCATTCAGGTAATTCGCTATCAGGCAGACGAGAGCCACTCGGAGGTTGTCGAGTTTTTTGAAGATATCTTGAAGTTTGTGCCAGATGACGGTCCCGCGCCGCCACCAGTTGTTCCGGAGCGATCGGAAATACGCCAAGAGTCGCTTCCCAGCGCGTCGCAATTGTCAAAATTGGAAGCGGAGAACATTCGCCGCGTGCTTAATGCTCACGTTATGCAGTTTGTGAACGCGGCCGGAACGGTAGATCACAAGGCCTACGAAGATTTCTCTAAAGATTACGATCAAGCAATATATCGGGCTTGGTACACGACTAATAAGCCGCCGGAGAATTTACTTCTTGGTAATGTGCTAATTGAGGAGGTTGCGCGCGGTGCGTTCGGGCGCGTATATCGGGCCCGAACGGAGGATGGCAGAGAGGTCGCGATAAAGGTTTTGCTTGAGGAAATTCGGCGAGACCCAGAGCTCCTGGGTAGCTTTAGACGAGGTGTGCGATCGATGCGTTTTCTGCGGAATCGTAGCGTCGACGGCATGGTTGCCTACCAAGAGGCATCTGAGATCCCGGCGTTTGTGATTATGGATTGGGTTGACGGTCCCACACTATCCGAGGCGCTAGCGGCGGGCGGTATTGGCGATTGGGAATCCATATTGAAGGTCGGGGGTGAAATGACGGCGGTAATTCGCCGGGCGCACGCGATCCCTGAGAGAGTATTACATAGGGACGTACGGCCATCGAATGTCATGTTTGACGGGTTTTACAGCCGTCCTGACGACTGGCGAGTCGTAGTGCTCGATTTTGACCTTTCGTGGCATATCGGAGCCCTGGAGAAGTCTGTGGTTTATGGCGCACTGACGGGATACCTGGCTCCTGAGCAAATCCAGGCCACGGCGTCAGCGTCTACAAGACACGCAGCGGTTGATTCCTTCGGGGTAGGCATGACTCTCTACTACATGATCTCCCATCGGGATCCGATGCCAGCACAACATCGGCACAGTGATTGGTCGGAGGTGGTCTCCGCGGCGACTCAACGATTTAGGTGTCCGGGATGGTTGTCTTTACCAAATCGTTATGCGCGTCTGGTCATGAAGGCGACCGAGGACGGTCAAGCGCGGCGCTGGGATATTGCACAAATGAATGACGAGTTGGAGCGACTGCGAGCGACACTTTCTGGTCCGGAGAAAATAGTATCGGCGGAACTACTTGCGGAGGAAATTGCTGCACGAAGCGGCAGGGAATATTTCTGGGATGACGATAAGTTGACGGCACTTATGGAGCTGCCTTCCGGGACGGCCGTTAGAATCATGGGGAATGAATCAGAGAGGGCTGTCGCTCTCGCACTTGATTGGAGTAATAGTGGGCAGCGTGAGCGGAAGCAGGTAGGTAAGTGGATGTTGCCGGCTGCGGAGCGATGCTGCGATCTGCTAAGAAAGGCCGGCTGGAAGAAAGTCGCGAAGAATATCCAACTGCCGACGTCGGTTGCGCTTGAAGCGAAACTCGCCACGACGGTAGCTGCGGGTGCGGTTGGAAAGCATGGAGAGGTTCTGGAGAAGATAATCTCGGAATTCACGTTTAAATGAGTGGAAAAGGTTTGTGTGTGACATTGTGTGAGGGGGCGGACTGGTAAACTGGCCACCCCGAGTCAGAATGCCCCGCACGTGGCGACCTCGCGCTCCAGCTCCTTCAACCGCTCCCGCTCGCTCGTCGTCAGGCCCGGCCGATGCTCAGCATCACGCTGCGCCTGCCGCACCCACTTCCGCAACGTCTCCGCCGTGCAGCCGAGCTTCGGCGCCACCGACTGCAGCACCGCCCACGCTGAGGCGTGGGCCACGAGAACTGGTTCACCTGACCGCACCTCGTTCACCAAGGCGATCGCGGCGGCGGCTGTGCGCCGGACATCGGCGGCCTCCTTCCTCGAAGCCTCGATTGTCCTTGAGTCGCGCCAAGGGGCAGACGGTGTGCGGTTGCTCGATCTGTTGATCGAATCCGCCGGCATCGAGGTGGTGGCGGTCGATTTCGCCCAGGCCAAGATCGCGCGGCGGGCGTTCGCCCACTTTGGGAAAGGGCGACACCCGGCCGGACTCAACTACGGCGACTGCTTCGCGTACGCGCTCGCCCGCCAG
>CBDHFM010000013.1:0-36204 GCA_965262505.1 Vicinamibacterales bacterium | reverse complement strand
GCGCGCGACGAGCAGGGCCGGACTGCCACGATGGCGGATAATACAGGGTGGACACGAACCTGATGCGCGGTGTTGAGACCGTCACCCTTCCGCTGCTCCTGACGCTGAGCCTCTCAGGCGCTGTCGGCTGCACCTCGCAGGACACAACGATCAGCGATGCATCCCGGGGGCTGACGCTGGAGATGTTCCGCGGCGGCGACGCGCCGTGCTACGACCGCACCGTGCAGCCCCAGACTGCCGTGGTCGACACCCACGTGCACTTCCGCCCGTTCGGTGGCCCCGCCATCCCGTTCGAGGAGGTCGTGCAGTACTTCGAGGGAACCGGCGTCCTGTTCGCCAACATCGCTGGTATCGGCCAGATGCTCCCGGTGACCTCCTCCTGCACCTACTACCTGGACTGCCCAGGCACGCTGGTGACGCCGACGCTGAAGAACGACTTCGTCAATGCCGCAGACTACGTGACGCAGACCCAGGCCGGCACCCACCTGACGCTCGCGATGACGTTCCCAGATCTATCGCAGCCGGCATCGGTCCTCTCTGGAATGCATCTCCTGGAGCACGAATACCCCGGCGCCTTCACGTGGATGGGCGAGGTCAACCTCGTGAAGCAGGCGCTGTTCGCCAATGGGCACGACCAGGTCCCGTCAGCCACCATCAGCGACTGGGCCCCCTTCATGGAGCGGTTGCGGGCACGCGGTATACCACTCGCCCTCCATGCGGACCTCGGAAACGACGCCGCCCCGACCCGCTATCTGCCGTTGATGGAGGAGGTGCTGCGTTTGTATCCAGAGAACGTGATTGTCTGGGTCCACATGGGCCTGTCGCGCGAACTCACCGCCATGGCCGCCGCTCAGCACGTGGCGCTGATGATGTCGCTGCTGGATCGCCATCCGAACCTGATGCTGGACCTCTCCTGGCGCGTACTGAACGACGCCTACTTCACGACCCCGGAAGACCGGGCGGTGTATGTGCCGTTTCTGAACGCCTACTCCGACCGGATGCTGCCGGGCACGGATTTCCTTGCGTCGCGGGATAAGGATGTCGATGTCTACCGCACGGAGTTGGAGGTCACGAGCCGCATCAATCGGTATCTGAGCGACGCCGCCTTCCGAAACATCGCCCTCGGTGAGAACTACTTTCGGTTGCTCGCGCTCGAGTATGAAGCGCCGCGCGTGTGCGCAAATTGAACCCGGTCGTTACCAGATCTGCGGCTTGGAATCCTGCGGTGAAGCTGCGCGACCCTATGTGTCGTAAACGGCCGTTTGCGACACACCGGCAAGGACGCCGTCCGGTACGCGCCGCCGTGTGTCGTATCCCGTGTCTGATTCTATGTCTTGCAGACGTCGAGCGAACGAGCCGCCCTCGGTGCACTTAATGTGGGTTTGTTTATTTGTGGGTAATACCAGCCTCTTCCTCAAGCTCTTCGGTACGTGTCGCAATGAAGGTCTGCAGCTCGTTAATCATCTTGCGCCTGGTGGCGCTGCAGGCGGTCTTAAAACGCGTGTGCAGGCTTTGCGGTAAGTCCAGGCTCAGACGCTTAGTGGGCTCAGTCTTCACCTTCGCGGCAGTCGGCTTGCTCGCTCGCTGACTGTGTTTATCGTGACCGGTTCCGCCGCGCTCGAACGCGGCGATCTGATCGTCCGTGGGCTGTTTAGCCAGTTTGGATGCGGTTGCGAAATTCTTCTGTGCCATGACTGAGGATTTCTTTGGTTAGGGATTGAATTTCATGAGCGGCCGGGCTCTCTGGCGCCCACTCGAAAATGCTCTGACCCATCGTCAGACTTTCGGCGAAGGGCACGCGATTCTCGACCTCGGCCGTGAGGATCGGGATACCGCCTCCGGCGGCCAACTCGCGAATTTGCCGGCCAATCACCGTATTCCGAATTTTGCGGGACACCACAAACCCACATTTGAGTGTTTCTTTGTACTCCTGAGCTTCCTGGACCTGTTTGACGGTTAAGTCTGCCGCCCAGGTCGATAGACCCGAGGGCTCGATCGGTAACGCCACGAAATCGGCGGCGATGATGCAGGAACGGGCTATTTCTTCGGCGTGTGGTGGGCCATCGATCACGGTGAACTCGAAATCGGCGGCGAGCTTTAAGGTGTCGCGCGCCATGTTCTCACGTGCCAGGCTCACGACCTGAAAGGGCGCATCCTCGCGGAGACTCGCCCAGGTGCTCGATGAGCCTTGCTTGTCAGCATCGATGAGCAGGACCTTGTGGCCCAGGTTGGCGAGGTCTGCCGCCATATTGATGGCGAGGGTGGTTTTGCCGACGCCGCCTTTTTGATTCAGGAACGCGATAATCATCTGGCGCGCACATTAGCTCATTTGTGGGAAGGTGTAAATATGGTTTTGTGTGTACACACATAATAGGATATCGCCCGCGCATGAGCAAGGGCTCCGCTACGGCGCGGCGGCGAGCTGAACATCGAACTCGGGGTTGAGTTCCCGTTGGGATTAAGGTTTAATGTTGTAACATTAAAGAGTGCCGATCGAGTTCGACACAGCAAAACGCACGACCACTCTCGCGGCCAGAGGACTGGACATGGCGCGGGCCGAGGAAGTGCTGGCGGGCGCTACGCTGACCGTCGAGGACGACCGGCTGGACTATGGCGAGGATCGCTTCATCACCATCGGATTCCTCGATGGCGCGATGGTCGTCCTCGTCTGGACGCCGCGTGCCGGCAGGCATCGGATCATCAGCATGAGGCAAGCCAATGAACGGGAACGAACGCTCTACAGTCCAAGATTTTGACCCGGACACCGCGCCGGATCTTTCCGTGGATGGCTGGCCGGAGAAGTTCGCCCAGGCGACTGTTCGCCGCGGCCGCCCCCCGGTCACCAACCCGAAAGTGTCCACCACCATCCGTCTCTCGCGGGACGTGATCGATCACTTTAGAGCTGGTGGGCGAGGCTGGCAGACGCGTATCGACGCCGCGCTTCGCGAATGGATTGGGAAACACGACGCCGCGTGACACGATGTGTGTCGATGAGCACAAAAAATAATAGCGGCGACAAGCGCGGCGGATTCGTTCCCCTCGACGATATCGCCGGGGCGGTCGAGCTGCCCAACGGTCGCGCCCTGACGCCAGCCGCGCCCCAGGCGCTGCACCACTTCACCTGTCTCGACCAGATCGACCAACTCGTTGAGGCGAGCGAAGCCGACGCCGATCTTGGCTTTATGGCGCGGCTGCTCGCGCTGTGCAGTCTGCCGCGCCGTAATCCCAGCTCGCAGCTTCGATACATCCGACGCAACGGGCCGTACACGCTCGCCATTACCGCCGGGGTTAACAACAAGCTGCCCTACGGCAACCTGCCGCGTCTGCTCCTGGCGTGGGTCTGCACCGAAGCGGTACGGACGCAACACCGCGAGCTCATCCTTGGGCGTTCGCTGGCCGACTTCATGCGGAGTGTGGGTGTCTACGACGATGGCGGCGCAGTGCGGCGGCGGCTTCGGAACCAGATGCAGCGGCTCTTTCGTTCCCATGTGGAATTGGTTTACGAGGACGCGCACGGATCGCGGTTCGTGAACTCAGCTATCGCGGATAGCGGTGAGTTCTGGTGGGATGCCAAACACCCCGACCAGCCCGCGTTATGGGAGAGCAAGATCGAGCTTGGCGAGAAGTTCTTTCACGAAGTCATCACCAACCCGATCCCGCTCGACCTGCACATCCTCAAAGCAGTGAAGCGGTCGCCGCTCGGCCTCGACCTGTACCTCTGGCTCACCTATCGCACGTTCGTGCTCAAGCGCCCATTGCGGCTCACGTGGCCGCTGCTCTACCGGCAGTTCGGCGTGAACCCGGAGAAGGCGGACAATGGGCGCACTGTTGATGACTTCCGCAAGGACTGTCTGCGCGAACTGCAGAAGATCAAGCGAGCGTGGCCGGACCTGCACTACCAGACGGTTAAGGGGGCGCTGGTGCTCTCACCCTCGCCGCCAGCCGTCGCGCCGTCGCAGCTGCGCCTCGTGGAATAGCCTCATGCTCGACACACACGCAGCGGTCAAACGGTTGCAGGCGGCGGGCATGGACAAGCGCCAGGCCGTGGCCATCGTGGACACCCTCTGAGGCAGAGGTAGCGTGGGCTCATGGGAATTCCCTCATTCATCGTCGCGGCCGCCAGGATCATCGGAAAAAAACAAGGCGTCGCGTTCGCCAAAAAACTTATCGGCGCTGGCGTTGGTGCCATCGAGGCCAAGGGCGCGGCCAAAGCCATCGAGGCCAACAAGGGCGCGGCCAAAGCCCTGCAACGGGAGATCGCGGACGGTAAGAACGACCTGCAACGGGAGATCGCAGCCGTCAAGAGTGACCTAAAGCTGTTGAAATTCGGCTACGGACCGATCGTGCTTACTCTACTGATCAAAATCGCATTCTTCTCATAGCACGCGGTGCCTTGACGTGCCGGGATGCGACGGCTATCCGGGCTTGAGGATGCCCCCAGGAGGCCACACACGCGGCCGTGGCACCCCCTCGGGCCATCCCCCCCCAGGACCGCGCGCCATGGGGCCGCTCAGCGCCCTCGAGCTGAGTTTTCCACAAAATCCTGTGATTCCTGGAAGTTTTGCACGGACAAACACCCCGATACTAAACCGGACAAACACCCCGATTAGATGCCAAAACGACCGGACAAACACCCCGAGTACGTACAAGTAGTTAAGAGCAAGTAGTACCTCCAAGTACGTACAGGCCGGTGGCCTGTTAATCCTTTGGGGGATAAGCAAGACAAAAAACGGCCGACTCTACGTGTAATTAAGGGGAGAGGTGGTTAGAACGAACCAAGTAAGCCAGTATTCCCTAAGTATTCTCGCCAAAGTCGGTTGCTCCTATAACCACCGACACCACGAAATACGCCCCAAGGAGTCACCTGGAGGGCCAGCGCGCAGCACCTGTGCCGCGCGTTCCTGCGCGTCGAATTTCGGCTGGCCGCTCGTGGTCGGGCGTATAGTGGACGTGTCAGTGAAGAACTGAGTCCGCCTGCGTCCGAGTCATCACCCTCACCACCGAGGATGCGCGCCGACCGGCCACTGTCCGCCGGATCGCTTGCGCTCCACCAGTCCAGATGGCACGTGATCGGTTCATTCCCGGAAGCGATCATGTCGCTCAATCGAAGATCGAGAGAGGCCCAATGACAAGACAACTGACCGCGGCGGCATTACTATGCGTCTTTACCGCAACAACCGTCCTCGCCCAGGCGCCGCTGACGTGGCGCAAGGTGGATTTCTTTGAAGTGACTGGCGAGGACGAGAAAAAGCGCGACGCGCGCCTGGTGCTCGACCCCGTGGCGCGAACGATCGTGTTATCCCATGAAGACGACGGCGCCGAGCGGGAGCTGTATGCAGAGATTCCATACGACGCCGTCACAGGGGTGATCTACGAACTGTCGCAACATCGCCGGTACGGGGCCGGCTTGCTTGTCAATCCATTCCTGCTGTTCTCCCGAGGCAAGAAGCACTGGCTCACGCTGGAGTTCAAAGGTGTCGAGGCGATGCCGCAGGGGTTCGTCTACACACAACTCGACAAGAACAATTACCGCCAGATTCTGTCGGCGCTGCGGGCTGGGCTCGACGTCGAGGTGCAGGAGTTTATCGAGGACTAGAACGCCGAACGACAACGACCAACCCCCGTACGCGAACGTCCGCGCCGCCCGCGTCGTCGAGCACGGCTCATGTCAGTCTCCGGCGACGCTGCCTGAGAGAGTGGGCGAAGTCACGTAGGTGGCCGCACGGATGTTCGCGTACGGGGAGATGCGATTACTCTGCCTCACGTCGACCGACCGCGTCACCCGCCACCGGCGTCAGATCGTGTTTCAGCATCACGCAGGTGCTGGGATAGTCACACCCACCACGAAAAGAGCCCGGATAGCCTCCGCGCGCCAGGCGCGTCAAGGCGCTCCGCGCCCCCTCCGCTGACGCTCCGGCCTGATGGGTGACCCACGCGGCCCGCTGCGGCTCAGCGGGCCGTGATGGCCGGCAGGGACACCCTGTCGGCCGCGGTCGAGACTCTCCCTCCGTGGCCTCACCGGCTCGGCCGGCCGCTTGTCGTGACCACGATCTCGGTGTCGCGTCGGCTGACGACATCCTGGACGGTCGTGGTCCAGGTGTCGCCCCGTCTGTCGGTGACGCGGATTGGCGTGCCGCGCAGCTGGTCGCTCGCGGAGAGGGCGGCCGCCGGCGCGCCGTCGAGCACCGCGCCCCACACCCCCGGCTCGAGCTGGCGGGGCGTCCACCCCTCGATCGGCGGTGTCTGCGGGTCGGGGTCCAGGGCGGCGGCGGGCGGCGCATCAGACGACGGGGGGCGCAGGTCGTCACCGAACAGTGCCCGGTCCCGGTCGCGCTCCAAGGACTCATTGAGGCTCGCCATGACGTCCGCCTTCAGTGCGGCCTCGGTGTCCATGCGGCGGTCGAGGTAGGCGCCCAGGAGGATCAAGCGGCGGGTGCGGCGCTTGCGGTCGGCGGCGGAGAGGCGGGCCTGGGCGCGGCGGATCTGACGGGTGAGGGTGGTGCGCTGGCGGCGTTGGGCCTCCTGGAGCGCTGTTTTCTTCGCCGTGAGTTCCTGCTTGAGGGCGGCTTGCCGCTCAAGGAGTTGCTGCAGTTCGTCTTGTGGCTCCATCTCGGTAGACGGTATCATCGCCACCGTCTATGATTCAAATACGGCATCGACTATGCACCGACTAAGAACCCGAACGATAGGTGAGGGCGCACTATTCCCGTTTCTCTGCGAGAAACGGCGTGCGTCAGCACGACGAACAGCGTGATCTGGCGTGGCGGTCTATCACCTCAAGGTGGGTTTCGGTTCCCGCGCCAGTGGGCAGTCCGCCTGCGCCAAGAATGAGTACATCGAGCGCGAGGGGCGCTATGCCGCGGACCGCGAGGAACGCGAGCATGTGGAACACGGCCACATGCCCGCGTGGGCGCAGGACGACCCGCACGCCTACTGGCAGGCGGCGGACGCGCATGAGCGCGCCAACGGGCGGCTCTACAGCGAGATCCAGTTCGCCCTACCGCGCGAACTGGACGCGGGCGGGCGGCGGGAGCTCGCCGGCGCGTTCGCCGAGCGGGTATGCGGCGGGGAGCGGCTGCCCTATACGCTCGCCCTCCACAAGGGCGCGGCAGAGACCCCCGACAAGGAGGACAACCCCCACGCGCACCTGATGTTCTCGGAGCGCGGCAATGACGGGATCGCGCGCAGCGAGGAGCAATGGTTCAAGCGGCACAACCCCACGGCCCCGGAGCGTGGCGGGGCGCGCAAGAGCCGGGCGGCCAAGGCCGGGGATTGGCTGGACACGACCCGCCAGGCGTGGGAGCAGACGGCGAATCGGGCGCTGGAGCAGGCGGGCCGTGAGGAACGGATCGACGGCCGCAGCCTGCCCGATCGGCGCGACGCGGCCCACCGCGAGGGCGACCTTGAGCGGGCGGCCGAGCTGAGCCGGGAGCCGAACGTCCACCGCGGCCCTGGGCAGTATCTGAAGGACCGTGGCAGGGCGTCGGCGACGGTCGCCCAGGCGGAGGCCGTTGAGCAGCGGACCGCCACCGCCCGGGCCGAGCGGGACGCCGACCGTCGGCAAGTGGAGCGGTTGGAGCAGGAGATCGCCGCGGTCGGGGCGCGGCTGCAGGAGACCTATGACCGAGTTCGAAGAGCGGTTGACGCACGAGTACAGCAAGCTGGCCGAGCAATACGCGCAGGAGCAGAAAGAGCTGTCCGCGCAGGTCGAGAGCTTGGGCAAGCAGGTGCGGCAGTGGGCCGAGCAGTACGCACGGGAGCAGACGCGGCTTGGCGATCAGGTCGCGAGCTTGGGAGCGCACGTGCGGCGGTTAGCCGATCAATCCGCACAAGAGCGGAAAGCGCACACCGAGTGGGCGAGTACGCTCGTGGAGCAACAACAACAAATGGGCGCACATGTCACGACCTTGACCACCGAATACGAAGGGCTGTTGAAGAACGTCAACAAAATGATCGACGCCTCCAACAGTGTTACGAGCGAGTTGGAAACACTTATTCGATGATCCACCCCGAGGCTGCGCAGAAGCGGAAGGACGGGGACCGGCCGGACCGCGTGGAGGGTCTCATTGAGAGCCGTATCCAAAACAGAATGCGCAGCCGTGACATCGAGTTGTAGTGCTCACAGCAGCCGCCAGACGCGGCTACTTCTCCGTGCACGCCGGTTTTGCACTTCCTGGTCGCGCTCGGTGACGCCGCACCACGGCCGACTGGGCGCAACGCGGACCATGGCGCTGGTCGCAGTCCGGTGCGTTCGACGCTTCCCTGACCGCCAACCGTCGGCCTGGCCCGCGAGGGGATGGACTGGGGTTACGACATGGATCGTTTCGGGTCGTCACGTTTCCCCCGCACGCGCGGGGATGGACCGCGCGCCGATCTGCCAAAATGGTCCCGTGCTCGCCCCCTACGAGACCGGCGCTCCATCCCGTCTGCGGCATCTCGTCATCTCCACCATCATCGCTCTTGCGTTGGTGTCGCACACGACCCTCACGTCACTCCACGCCCAAGCCCTCGATCCACCGATCAACGACTGGACCGGGACAGTGCAGTTGTCGATGGACCCGATGTCGATGGACCCGACCAAAGCGAAAGTGGTGGGCAGCCTGGACCTGGATCTGCCCAGCGGGGAAGGTGAATCGGTCACGTACTACCTGAGGCTCAGCCAACAGCCGGAGGCCAACGGCTGGTGGGTCCGGGTGCACGTCGACGGAGTCGTCTACATCGACGGCGTGATCGCGAAGAAGGGCATTCGTTGGGTGCCGTCGGTCGGCTGGCAGATCGACAAGGATGGCAGCGGGCCGACGCGGTGGCGCAGCGTCACGATATATGCCACGGACGACGAGCCCGTCAACGTCGACATCACCCACGAGGTATGGGACGAACAGACCAATTGCCCGACTTCCTTGCACGGCATTGCTCCGGTAACGGTACGGATCATCGACGGCGGCGGTGGTGGTGGTGGTGACGGCGGCGGTGGTGGTGGTGACGGTGGTGGTGGTGACGGTGGTGGTGACGGTGGTGGTGGTGGTGACGGCGGCGACGACGATGAGCCACCGGGGCTGTCGATTGACGATGCGTCGGCGGTGCGCGAAGGCGAATCGGCGGCGTTCGTCGTGCGGCTGAGTGCGTCGAGTGACAAGTTGGTAACGGTCGCCTACGAGACGCTGGACGGGACGGCCGTGGCGGGGGTTGACTACACGTCGACGTCGGGGACGCTGCGCTTCGACGCGGGCGAGACGCGCACGACCCTCGCGGTGCCGACCCTCGAAGACGCCACGGCGGAAGAGACCGAAGGGTTCACGGTGCAGCTAAGCGATCCGGCGGGAGCGACGGTCGCGGACGGGACAGCCACGGGAACGATCACCGACGACGATGAGCCACCGGGGCTGTCGATTGACGATGCGCCGGCGGTGCGCGAAGGCGAGTCGGCGGCGTTCGTCGTGCGGTTGAGCGCCGCGAGCGGCGCGGCGGTAACGGTCGCCTACGAGACGCTGGACGGGACGGCCGTGGCGGGGGTTGACTACACGTCGACGTCGGGGACGCTGCGCTTCGACGCGGGCGAGACGCGCACGACCCTCGCGGTGCCGACCCTCGAAGACGCCACGGCGGAAGAGACCGAAGGGTTCACGGTGCAGCTAAGCGATCCGGCGGGAGCGACGGTCGCGGACGGGACAGCCACGGGAACGATCACCGACGACGATGAGCCACCGGGGCTGTCGATTGACGATGCGCCGGCGGTGCGCGAAGGCGAATCGGCGGCGTTCGTCGTGCGGCTGAGTGCGTCGAGTGACAAGTTGGTAACGGTCGCCTACGAGACGCTGGACGGGACGGCCGTGGCGGGGGTTGACTACACGTCGACGTCGGGGACGCTGCGCTTCGACGCGGGCGAGACGCGCACGACCCTCGCGGTGCCGACCCTCGAAGACGCCACGGCGGAAGAGACCGAAGGGTTCACGGTGCAGCTAAGCGATCCGGCGGGAGCGACGGTCGCGGACGGGACAGCCACGGGAACGATCACCGACGACGATGAGCCACCGGGGCTGTCGATTGACGATGCGCCGGCGGTGCGCGAAGGCGAGTCGGCGGCGTTCGTCGTGCGGTTGAGCGCCGCGAGCGGCGTGGCGGTAACGGTCGCCTACGAGACGCTGGACGGGACGGCCGTGGCGGGGGTTGACTACACGTCGACGTCGGGGACGCTGCGCTTCGACGCGGGCGAGACGCGCACGACCCTCGCGGTGCCGACCCTCGAAGACGCCACGGCGGAAGAGACCGAAGGGTTCACGGTGCAGCTAAGCGATCCGGCGGGAGCGACGGTCGCGGACGGGACAGCCACGGGAACGATCACCGACGACGATGAGCCACCGGGGCTGTCGATTGACGATGCGCCGGCGGTGCGCGAAGGCGAGTCGGCGGCGTTCGTCGTGCGGTTGAGCGCCGCGAGCGGCGCGGCGGTAACGGTCGCCTACGAGACGCTGGACGGGACGGCCGTGGCGGGGGTTGACTACACGTCGACGTCGGGGACGCTGCGCTTCGACGCGGGCGAGACGCGCACGACCCTCGCGGTGCCGACCCTCGAAGACGCCACGGCGGAAGAGACCGAAGGGTTCACGGTGCAGCTAAGCGATCCGGCGGGAGCGACGGTCGCGGACGGGACAGCCACGGGAACGATCACCGACGACGATGAGCCACCGGGGCTGTCGATTGACGATGCGCCGGCGGTGCGCGAAGGCGAGTCGGCGGCGTTCGTCGTGCGGTTGAGCGCCGCGAGCGGCGCGGCGGTAACGGTCGCCTACGAGACGCTGGACGGGACGGCCGTGGCGGGGGTTGACTACACGTCGACGTCGGGGACGCTGCGCTTCGACGCGGGCGAGACGCGCACGACCCTCGCGGTGCCGACCCTCGAAGACGCCACGGCGGAAGAGACCGAAGGGTTCACGGTGCAGCTAAGCGATCCGGCGGGAGCAACGGTCGCGGACGGGACAGCCACGGGAACGATCACCGACGACGCGCAGCGACGTATCGAGGTGGTCAACGATGTCGTCCTGCCGGAGGTTGGCCGGGCGCTGGCGTTCAGCGCGGTCAGGTGCCGCATCGATCAGATGCTCTCTGGGTCCGTCCCCCGGGGCACGTCGACGGAACTATCCGCCCACCTTGCGCTCTCACCAGAGGCTCGCTCCGGCCAGTGGGCGGCACCTGGGGTCCAGTCGCCGACGCTGGTGCAAGCGTTCGACGACTCGCTGTTCCTGATGCAATCGCAGGAGGAAGAAGACGGCGAGGGGCGTTTCGCGGCGTGGTGGTGCCCCGACTACCAGAACCTGGGGGGCGGCGGCCGGGGCGGCGGGATTACCTGGGACGGCGCCGTGTCGAGTTGGCACGCGGGAGCGGACGCGCGGATCGGCCCCGGCCTTCGTGCCGGAGTGTCCTTTTCCCGGTCGAGGGGCTCGTTTGACTATCGGGGCGGCGGCCGGAACCTGGACGCCGGTCGCGGCACATACGCATTGGGGCTGGTCAGCATTCATCCCTACCTCGCCTGGTCGGTGTTGCCCGACCTGGACGTGTGGGGAACGGTCGGTCATGCCTGGGGGGACCTGCGGGTCGTGGATGCGGCGGCCGGGAACGTCCTCACGAGCCCCGCGACGCTGGACTCGGGTGTGGTGGGTGTGAGCGGCCGGCTGCTTACCCGCGGGGCGACGACGGTGCGGCTCAAGGGGGAGTGGGCGCTGGCGCAGATGCACGTCGCGCGCGCCAGTACGGCCTTCGACGCGGCGCCGGTGGACATGCAGCGGTTGCGGATGGGCGCCGAGGTCAGCTACCAACACACCTTATCCTCCGGCGCGTCGCTGATCCCGTGGGGCGAGGTGGGCCTGCGCCATGACGGCGGCGACGGGGAAAGCGGAGCCGGCCTGGAGCTGGGGGGCGGACTCCGGCGCCGGAATCCCGCGGCAGGCCTGACCGTCGAGGGCCACGGCCGCGGGCTCTTGATCCACAGGGGCACGCTGCGCGAATGGGGTGTCGGCGGGCTGGTCCGCTTCGCGCCCAAGGCCGGCGGCCGCGGGCTGTCGGTGAGTCTGATGCCGACCTGGGGCGAGAGTGCGAGCGGCGTACAGCAGCTGTGGGAGCGCGGAGCGACCGACCCGCACCTGCATAGCGCGCCGGGCGCGCGTCTCGATGCGGAGTTCGGATACGGCTTCGGGGCCTTGCGAGACCGGAGCGTGCTCACGCCGTATGGTGGGCTGAGCCTGGTCGGCGAGGCTGCGCGAGGCTACCGCCTCGGAGGGCGCCTCGCGGTGGGCCAGTCGGCAACCGTGAGCCTGGAGGCGGAACGCCGACAATACCTTGCCGCCGCGCGGACCCACGCGCTCCTGCTGCTCGGCACGTTGCAGTTCTAGTGTCCCGTGCGCGAAGTACGTGTACCGCTCAGCGACTCTTCGACAGATGTATGTCCAGGCCTAACGCGCTTTTCATGACCGCGTGGCGTTCGAGTAGCCGTAATACCGAAAATAGTTACGGCACGTATTTCAGCCCAACCCAGAACTGATAGTTCACGTCGGGGTCGCTCAGAGGAGCGTACAGATAGCGGTACTCAACGCCGAACAAGAGTTGGTCCATCCTCGCGTCACTCTTCCACACGGGAACCCCCGCGGTCAGGAGTACGCCCGCCGTGACGCTGTCGATGTGCGTGAGATCCCGAACTGTCACGCCAGTGCCGACATAGGCGCCAGGTCCGAACAGGACGTCAATCTCGGCGTCGGCGAACAGCGACGTGCGCTCGATGTCGTCTATATTCACCGCCACACCCACGGCCGGCGCGAAGGCCACGTGCTCGGCCAGCTTCACCGCGACGCCCCCCTTGACAACGAGCAGCGAGTCGAAAAACGCCGGGACGTCAACAAGGCGTGGGACCTCGAGCGGGAGCCGCCCCAGACCCGCGGAGTCGGTGTCGTCATACTGCCGCTGCTGCGTGCCGAAGAATCCGGCGAGGACGGGACGGACTCGCAGATTTCGCTCGAGCGCCGCTAAATACTCAGCCGGCGTCTGCTCGGCCGCAAGGCGCGCCTGCTCGCCAGCCTCCTCGGCCTCGAGGCGCGCCTGCTCGGCCGCCGCGGCCTCAGCCGCCGCCACCGCCGCACGCTGGGCCTCCAGAGCAGCCTCGTACTCCGCGGCGAGCCGGGCCGCCTCTTGGGCGGCCGCGCGTGCGGCGTCCTCACGGGCGGCGTCGAGCCGGGCCACCTCGGCCCGCCGGGCGGCTTCCAGACTGGGCTGGCGACCGACGAGCGCCAAGTTGCCGCAGATCGCGGGCACAAAGAAGGTGTAGGTCTCGCTGAGGTCGTCGACGGTGAACTCGAAGCCCGGCAGAGGCGCCTCGCCGTCCCAGCGAAGATTGCGCACGACCTCCGGCCCTGCGCGGCGCAGCGCCATCCACTCGATAACCGTGCCCGGCGGCAGGGTCGCCGCCGTCACCTGCCCCACGGCCAGCCTGTGCTGCACGTCCATTATCACGCCAGGCATGCCAGCAGCCTCGAGCACCGTCGCAAGATCGACTTGAATCGCTGCCCGGCCCATGGTGGTGGCGAGCGCGCTGATGTCATTGACCGGCGCGGTGAAGCGGGTTGTTGCGCCCCCGAGACGGGTGATCGATCGTGGCGGCTCCTGCTGAGCGACCGCGGGCGAGGCCCCAAGCAGTAGGGACGTGAGGGCGAGACCGAGACAAACGCCCCTTCGGGTTGATGCGCGGCGAATCATGTGTGACACATCTGAACCTGGACAAAAACGTGAGCCGACTGGCTCATCATCACCTTCGGAATCGTAATGTGAATCGCCGGCCCAAGTCGTCTTCTTCCGCGACCGGTGGCCGCACGCTTTGCCAGCTCGCCGCCAGGCGCGACACTTCACGCAGCTCGACCAGGTGACGCAGCTCGTCGCCGCGCGCGACGCGGACCCCGAGCTGGGCTTCATGGCTCGGCTGCTCGCGCTCTGCTCGCTGCCGCGCACCAACCCACAAACCGGCACGAGTTCAAGCGCGTCAACGGGCCGTACACGCTCTACATGGTGGCAGACGGCGGCAACAAATTACCCTACGGCACCCTGCCGCGTTTGCTCCTAGCGTGGGTCTGCACCGAACCAGCGGCGACAAGCACACCAGACTTCGGAATCAGATGCGGCGGCTGTTTGGGTGCACGGTCTCGCTCATCTACGAGGATGCGCGCGGGGAAGCCACGCTGAACGCGCCGATTGCCCGTCTCACGGAGTTCTGGTGGAGCGAGCGCCAGCCGGATGCGCGCTCGCTCTGGGAGAGCAAGATCGAGCTTGGCGAGGACTTCTTCAATGAGATCATCCGCTGCCCGATCCCGATCGACCTGAACACCCTGGCGCGCGATGAAGCGGTCGCCGCTCGGCCTCGACCTCTACCTGTGGCTCACCTACCGGCCATTCGCGTTGAAGTGCCCGATACAGCTCACGTGAAAACAGCTTTACCGACAGCTTCCACCAGCCCAGGCGCGAGACGCGGGCGTAGCCGATCAGCATGTGTCGTAAACGGTCGTTTGGGACATGAGGGCGAGGCGGCTACTCACGCGCCACACGGTCATGCAGCACGCGTTCGTGGCTCGATTCATGGGCCCCACCCGTGCACGACCGCCGTGCCCACCGCGAGCAATTCGGCCGCGCCAGCCATCACCATCGACGTCGAAGAGCGGACCGCCACGACACCGTTCGCGCCGAGACGGTCACAACCCCGGCGCCGACCGATCGTGTGGTCCCGCTCTCGCCGCAGGCTGAGGCGCCGTTTAGCGCCCCACCGCGCGCAGGATGAGCGAAATGCCATTCTGCGTCAGCGTCTCTCGGAGACATCTCTCTGCATCATCTCCCGACAGGCGTAGCTGTACCGCCACGGATTTCTTGGACAGCCGGGTGAGTGTATTCACGCGGCCGTGGTGAGCGCAAACGCGCGACGGACGCCGGCGGGTGCGCGGAAGCCGAGTCGCTCGATCAACCACTGCTGGTTATAGGTCTCCTTGAAGGTGCGCAGCGCCTGCTGCAAGTCCTCGACATCCGTAAAGTGGCGCACCCACAGCAGCTGTTCCTTGAGGGTGCGGAAGAACCGTTCGATGCAGCCGTTCCCCTCGGGCTGGCGGACGAAGGCCGGTGATGACACGATGCCGAGGAACCGGAGCTCGGCGTGAAAGTTGTTGCTCATGTACTGACTGCCGTGGTCGTGGCGCATCGTGAGCCCGCTCGCCACGCCGGCGGCCATCGTCCCGAAGTGATCTCGGACGCCCTGGCGCACCGGCTCCAACGCCTCGAAGCGCGTGCCGGACTTCGCCGCGTGTAGTCCCACACATTCGGCCGTGCAGTGATCGATCGCCCCGACGATCGTGACGTGGCCGTCCGCCAGCGTCACGGTGGCCGTCGCATCGGTGCCCCACATCACGTTGGGACTGGCGGTGACGATGGTGCCGTCGTGGGGACGGGCGGCGACCGGCGTGGGCAGCCGCGCAGGGCCGAGCAAGTCGGCAGCGCGCATCACGACCAACGTCCGACGTTTCGACGTGCGCAGCCCCTGCACCCGCAAGCGCGCCCAGATCTTGCGGTGCCCTTCGCCGTGGAACGGACTCGCGGCGATCACGGCCCGGACCGCGGCCGTCAGCGCCGCATCCGACTGGGGCGGCTTGGGTCCGCGCTTGGCCACCGGCGTCGGCCGGGCGCGCCGGGTCCGTTGCGCGTAGACCGTCGAGCGCGGCACCTGCCACACGCGCGTGACGCGGGCGATGCCGTACGGCCGGTGGGTGGAGGGCGAAGTCTCGTGACGCATCGCTTCGACCTCCACCAGCCCAAAGGGCGGCCGGCCTCCAGGTGTCGAATCTTCTCGGCCAGCAACGCCTTGTCGGTGGCGAGATCCGCCACGACGCGCTTGAGCCGCCGCGTGTCCGCGCCCTCGACGGCGACCTCGCGATGCTTGAGGCGGGCCTCACCGCCGGCCACGAAGTCGTCACGCCACTGCGAGAGCTTCGCCGCCGTCACGCCATGGCGACGACTGAGGCTCTCGAGTGATTCCCCCTTGAGGACCTCGATGACCACGGAGACTTTTCGTCGCGCGGACCACCGCCCCGTGCCGACGAGCGCCCACGAGGCTGAGGCCTCTGCGGTCGCCCTCCGGGCTCCCTCCGAGGCCTCAGCCTCGTGCTGTTTTCCCTTGGACATAACTCATTCTCCTTCTCGCAGAAGGCTGTCCAAAGAAATCGTGGGGCGCGGGACCCGACAGGCGTAGGCCAGTGCCTGCTTGCAGTACACCGCGTTGTACACCAATGAATAGAATCGCTTGAGGATATCGAGTTCTGTAAGCGAAGCACTGCCCGATGGCCGTAGCAAGCGCCCGAGAGGCGTTCGGTGAGGTCACCAGCTTCACCTCGAGTTGATGGCATCGGCGTTTCGCGCAGAGCGTAGTCCGTCAGCGAGGTGACCGCAACTGCGCGGGGGATGGGAAACCACAGATAGCCTTCGCCGTCCAGGCGCGTCACGCCGCTCTGCGGCCAAGGCCCGCGGCCTGCTCAACCTGCGCCGTTGGGTCGTAGGCTTTCCCCGCCAGTAAGTCACCGAAGCCGAGATTTTCATACTTCATGCAACAACGCCGGTCATCGGTGCGGTGGGTGATGGAATAGGCGGGCGACTGCCGATAGGCCGTAGAATGTCTGGTACCATCCTGAATGAGTTCGCAGCGACACTGTTACTCGGTAGCGGTTCCCCACCCAGGCGATTCAAGGAGAAGACATTCATGGCGAAGAAGGCGAAGAGCGGGCAGCGTGCCCGGAGCTTGACAACCGTACGCGAGGCGTTCACCAAGGCGCAGACCCTGGCCGCACTGGCCGACGCAACCGACCTGACCAAGAAGCAGGTCTCAGGGGTCTTGGACGAACTCAGCAGCATCATCAGCCGACATCTCAAGAAGGGTGGCGCCGGTCAATTCACGGTGCCTGGCCTGCTGAAGATCAAGACCCTGCGGAAGCCGGCAACGAAGGCGCGTCGAGGCATCAATCCCTTCACCCAGGAGGAGACGGTGTTCAAGGCGAAGCCGGCACGCACGGTGGTCAAGGTCCAGCCCCTCAAGACCCTCAAGGACATGGCGGAGTAGGCTCTCGCACGCGGCCTACCATCCACCGTCGATCGCGAGATCCTCCGACGTGCCATCCAGGACGCGTACGCGCTGGTGGCGCGCGGACCTCATCGCGGCTTGCATTCCATGGAGGATCTGTATTCATTGTGGTTCAGGGAAACAATCCGCGGGGTTAGCGCGGGTGCTGCTGATCAGGTTCCAAACTCCCAAACCCGACTGCCTTCGAGACGCGGGCGTAGCCGATCCGCATGTGTCGTAAACGGTCGTTGGCGACATACCGGGCGCCCGCGACAGGTCCGGCGTGGGCAGACCCTGGCGGGCGAATCAGTACGCCCAGTCGGCGTCCCAGCCCAGGTCGTAGAGCAGCGGTCAGTCGCCACGGCGGGCGCGTTCTTCTCGACTGAACGGCGGCGGCCGAGGCCCTGTCACCGCGTGACGCGGCGGCGGGGGCTGCCCCGGCAACACCCCAACAGAAAACGGCCCGGATAGCCTTCACGAGCCGGGCGTGTCAACGGCTGCGCCGTCCTCCGCTTGTCTGTTTACGATTAGTGAAGAATGGGCCTTGAGTTGGCCCAGCCCAGCGGCGCCCTGGCAAGACGCCGCCGGGCGGGAGGTGATCGGACCGTGTCCTCCGCAGGCCGTCGAGGGGCCGTCACGTAGTTTGGTCGCCACCGTACCGCGAGTCTCAAGGCCAGGCTCGGCAGCGATCAACCGAGCGGTCACGGCCGCGATCCTCGCGAACCAGCCCGCGCGTCAGAGACGGAACTTGATCTCGCCCAGCACGGTCCGCCGCAGCAGGTCGCCGAAGATGTGCTGGTGTACGGTCTGGTTGAACACGTTGTTGACCTTCACCGTCGTCGTCATGGCGCCGCTCTGCCACTTTACCCCAAAGCTGCCGTTCACCGTCGTATACCCGTCGGTGTAGCCGTGGTACCCCGCCGTGAGGACATCGCTCCAGAACGCGTCCGTGGCGGCGTTTACGGACGCGGAACCGAGCAACCGCGACCCGTTCCACCTCACCTCCGCGTTGAACCGGTGCGTCGGGGGCAATCCTAGCTCGGCGGGCAGGTACGGGTTCGGATTGTCCAGGATCTCCGGCTCGGATTGCCACGAGTAGTTGACGGACGCGGCCAGTGACCGCGAGAACGGCTGCTCAAGCCACAGCTCCAGGCCGGTCTGGCGGATCGGGCCCAGATTCAGGTACGTGAACGCGGTGCGCGGCAGAAAGATCCCGCGCTGCGCCATGAGGGCCAGCACGACCGGCGGGAGCCGCCAGCCGGGCGGCGGATGGGCCGCGGTGTACGGGTCGAGTGACTGCGGCAGGGAGACGAAGTTGATGGAATCGTCACGACGGTTGACGTAGAACGAGCCGCCGAGCGTCGTGCCGCGCGGGAGCACGCCCGTGTAGCTCACTTCATACGCCGTCAGCGATTCCTCAAGCAACTCCTCCTGGGGCATTCCACCGATCGGAATGTCGCTGCCGACCGCGTTGACGACGAGCGGAAACGGCTGGGCCACCGCCGGCTGCAGCAGCGGTGGTAGCAGCGGCGCGAGCCCGGTCAGGTCCACCGGGCTGACGATGCTCGTCTGCAGGGTGTTGTTGATGACCGACGGCGCGCGGAACGCCCGGTTGTACGACAGCGTGACGGAATGATCCTCCGCCGGCTTGACGAGGAACGCGATGCGCGGCGAGACCTTCGGACCCGACCGGTTGCCGAACTTGTCCACCCGCCCGCCCAGCACGAGGCGGAACCGCTCCCAGAAGATCTCGTCCTGCAGGTACCCGCCTATCTCGAAGCGGTTTTCGGCCAGCGGTGCGAGGGTAATGTCGAAGTTGTTCTGCCGCACGTTGCCGCCATAGGCCACCCGGTGCCGGTTACCCAGGAACACCGAATGGCCGATCTCGCCGTCGAACGTCTGCGTCTTGAAGTTGAGTTGCAGCGGCCTCCCGGTGGCAAGGTCCGGCAGCAGCAGATTCGGCGCCTGGCCGTTCAAGACGTTCGTGAAGAACTGGACTCGCAGGGCGCCCCGCGTGTAGTGCACCTTGCCGTAGCCCAGATAGGTCCCCGCCTGCATGTCGAACGGCCCGATGCCGCTGTGGGAGAGTCCTGAGGTGCCAGCGACGCCGCCCGCATAGGAGATGGTGGCATCAGACAGCTCCTGGTCGACCCGCACGTCGAACTTCGGCTGGCTGGTCCCCCGGTTCGCGAATCCGGTCCCGAACGCGGCGGTATCCGAGTCGAGCGGATAGAAAGCCCCACCCACGGTCTGGCCCGGCTGCCGCGGGTCGTCGATCACCCGGATCTGGCCGATCGGCCGCGCAAAGGCGTCGGACGTGAAGTAGCCAGCACTGACGCGGTACGACAGCCGGTCGCTGGGCGCCCGCGTCACGGTGGCGTTCGCGCCGAACATCGAGCCGACGCCGAGTCCAACACCCGATCCGTCGTTCCGGTCGACATACCCGCCGCTGAGCGTCACCGTCGTGCCGACCGACTCCCGCGGCGACTTGGTGATGATGTTGACGGCGCCGGTCATGGCGTTGGCGCCCCACACGGCGGACGCCGGCCCCCGCACCACCTCGATCTGCTCCACGTCGTCGAAGTTGGTCGGGAGCAGGTCCCAGAGGACGAGGCCGAAGAAGTCGAGGTAGGCGCTGCGCCCGTCTACCAGCAAGAGCTGCGTGTTCGTCAGCGTATTGGTGGAGCTGCGGCTGGTGACCTGCACGTCGCGCGCCGACAGCTGGATGACGTTGACGCCCGGCGTCGCGCGCAGCAGGTCGCCGTAATTCTGAGCCGACGTCGTCTCGAGCGTCGACGCGGAGATGACCGATGTCGACACCGGGGCGTCGAGCAAGCGGACTTCACTGCGCGACGCCGTCACGACCACCGTGTCGCCGAAGCTCTCGAGTCGCAGCTCGACCGGCGGCAGCGCCAGCGCCGTGCCGGAGACGACCACGTCCTCGACCGTGGCATCAGAGAATCCGCCCAGCGACACGGTCAACGTATAGGCGCCGGGGGTGACCCCAGCTAGCTCGAAGGTGCCCTGCTCATCGGCATAGGCGGTGCGAGGGACGCCTTCGCCGCGCAAGATCACCGTGGCGCCTGGCAGCACCAGCCCGGTCTGGTCGACGACGCTGCCGCGGACGCTGCCGGTCTGCGCGATCCCGGCCGCGGGCCACAGGGCCAGGAAGAGTGAAAGCAGGTACAGGATTTCACCTGGGCGAATCATCGACTGACCTCCACTGCGATTCGGTCATACACGGCGGACGGTGTACGGATGCGTGACAGGCATCCAGGATAGCAGGCTCGCGCCGGGCGCCACGGCGTACCCGAGCCCAAGCTCAACGCCCGCGACCGTGCCGACGTCTCCTACCGACCGGAGCGGCACGCCGTCGTCGCCCGCGCCGCAGCCGTACAGCGCGGCCGGGACCAGGCTCGCACAATCCGCGTCGGTGAAGTGCGTGTCGGCCGGACGGCTCAGGTCGAGCCCGGCGCGCAAGTAGACGTCTTGCGCGACGACCAGCCCGGGGAGCACAGGCAGGGAGAGGTGTCTGAGAAAGGTCCCAGCACCCGGCCGCTTCCGGTCAGTTCGACCGCGCGGTGAACCCCGCAGACGGTGTCTGGAGCGCGGAAGGTCGCGTGGTGTATAACGGTGCCGACCGGGACGGCCAAAATGGAAATCCCGGGTCACAGGAGCAACGTCCTTCGTGATTCTTCGCGCCATCAACTTGCTTCACCTCACCCTCGTCGCGGTGTTCTTGTCGTCGGTATCCTTCGAGGTCGTGGATGTTCCCGTTCCGGGCCAGGACATCTATCTCGAGCCCGAGCCGCCAGTGTTGCACGCCACGGTGACCGCCTATTCGTCATCGCCCGACGAAACGTGGGGTGACCCGATGATCACGGCGAGCGGCCGGCGTGTGTTCGACGGCCTTGTCGCCTGTCCGCGCGCTCTTCCGTTCGGGACGAAGGTCAGAATCGGGGACAGGGCCTACCTCTGCTATGACCGCCTGCACCGGAAGTACGACGATCGGTTTGATATCTGGATGTCCACGAAGAAGACCGCTCTCGCATTCGGCAAGCGAAGATTGCTTGTCGAAGTCATGGAGGACTAGATCTCACCACGTATCAGAGCACTCAGATCTGCGGGGACAGGTGTCTCGATTTCCAGCGTCTCGCGCGTGCCCGGATGAGGAAGCGTGATGCGCCACGCATACTGCACCTACGCCGCTACAGGTCAACAAAAGCTTGTCCAGCGCAGGGATATCCAGTCGACGTCGTGGTAGACGTGGCCGGCGTCGACGCCATCGGCCCGCAGCGCGTCGCGCTGTAAGTCCAGCGACTGGGAGCCATCCCCTTCGAAACGCGGGTGTAGCCGATCAATATGTGTCGTAAACGGTCGTTTGCGACAGGCGGGCGAGGGCGCCGTCCGGCCAGCGCCGTCGTACCCGCGCGCGACGAGCAGGGCCGGACTGCCACGATGGCGGATAATACAGGGTGGACACGAACCTGATGCGCGGTGTTGAGACCGTCACCCTTCCGCTGCTCCTGACGCTGAGCCTCTCAGGCGCTGTCGGCTGCACCTCGCAGGACACAACGATCAGCGATGCATCCCGGGGGCTGACGCTGGAGATGTTCCGCGGCGGCGACGCGCCGTGCTACGACCGCACCGTGCAGCCCCAGACTGCCGTGGTCGACACCCACGTGCACTTCCGCCCGTTCGGTGGCCCCGCCATCCCGTTCGAGGAGGTCGTGCAGTACTTCGAGGGAACCGGCGTCCTGTTCGCCAACATCGCTGGTATCGGCCAGATGCTCCCGGTGACCTCCTCCTGCACCTACTACCTGGACTGCCCAGGCACGCTGGTGACGCCGACGCTGAAGAACGACTTCGTCAATGCCGCAGACTACGTGACGCAGACCCAGGCCGGCACCCACCTGACGCTCGCGATGACGTTCCCAGATCTATCGCAGCCGGCATCGGTCCTCTCTGGAATGCATCTCCTGGAGCACGAATACCCCGGCGCCTTCACGTGGATGGGCGAGGTCAACCTCGTGAAGCAGGCGCTGTTCGCCAATGGGCACGACCAGGTCCCGTCAGCCACCATCAGCGACTGGGCCCCCTTCATGGAGCGGTTGCGGGCACGCGGTATACCACTCGCCCTCCATGCGGACCTCGGAAACGACGCCGCCCCGACCCGCTATCTGCCGTTGATGGAGGAGGTGCTGCGTTTGTATCCAGAGAACGTGATTGTCTGGGTCCACATGGGCCTGTCGCGCGAACTCACCGCCATGGCCGCCGCTCAGCACGTGGCGCTGATGATGTCGCTGCTGGATCGCCATCCGAACCTGATGCTGGACCTCTCCTGGCGCGTACTGAACGACGCCTACTTCACGACCCCGGAAGACCGGGCGGTGTATGTGCCGTTTCTGAACGCCTACTCCGACCGGATGCTGCCGGGCACGGATTTCCTTGCGTCGCGGGATAAGGATGTCGATGTCTACCGCACGGAGTTGGAGGTCACGAGCCGCATCAATCGGTATCTGAGCGACGCCGCCTTCCGAAACATCGCCCTCGGTGAGAACTACTTTCGGTTGCTCGCGCTCGAGTATGAAGCGCCGCGCGTGTGCGCAAATTGAACCCGGTCGTTACCAGATCTGCGGCTTGGAATCCTGCGGTGAAGCTGCGCGACCCTATGTGTCGTAAACGGCCGTTTGCGACACACCGGCAAGGACGCCGTCCGGTACGCGCCGCCGTGTGTCGTATCCCGTGTCTGATTCTATGTCTTGCAGACGTCGAGCGAACGAGCCGCCCTCGGTGCACTTAATGTGGGTTTGTTTATTTGTGGGTAATACCAGCCTCTTCCTCAAGCTCTTCGGTACGTGTCGCAATGAAGGTCTGCAGCTCGTTAATCATCTTGCGCCTGGTGGCGCTGCAGGCGGTCTTAAAACGCGTGTGCAGGCTTTGCGGTAAGTCCAGGCTCAGACGCTTAGTGGGCTCAGTCTTCACCTTCGCGGCAGTCGGCTTGCTCGCTCGCTGACTGTGTTTATCGTGACCGGTTCCGCCGCGCTCGAACGCGGCGATCTGATCGTCCGTGGGCTGTTTAGCCAGTTTGGATGCGGTTGCGAAATTCTTCTGTGCCATGACTGAGGATTTCTTTGGTTAGGGATTGAATTTCATGAGCGGCCGGGCTCTCTGGCGCCCACTCGAAAATGCTCTGACCCATCGTCAGACTTTCGGCGAAGGGCACGCGATTCTCGACCTCGGCCGTGAGGATCGGGATACCGCCTCCGGCGGCCAACTCGCGAATTTGCCGGCCAATCACCGTATTCCGAATTTTGCGGGACACCACAAACCCACATTTGAGTGTTTCTTTGTACTCCTGAGCTTCCTGGACCTGTTTGACGGTTAAGTCTGCCGCCCAGGTCGATAGACCCGAGGGCTCGATCGGTAACGCCACGAAATCGGCGGCGATGATGCAGGAACGGGCTATTTCTTCGGCGTGTGGTGGGCCATCGATCACGGTGAACTCGAAATCGGCGGCGAGCTTTAAGGTGTCGCGCGCCATGTTCTCACGTGCCAGGCTCACGACCTGAAAGGGCGCATCCTCGCGGAGACTCGCCCAGGTGCTCGATGAGCCTTGCTTGTCAGCATCGATGAGCAGGACCTTGTGGCCCAGGTTGGCGAGGTCTGCCGCCATATTGATGGCGAGGGTGGTTTTGCCGACGCCGCCTTTTTGATTCAGGAACGCGATAATCATCTGGCGCGCACATTAGCTCATTTGTGGGAAGGTGTAAATATGGTTTTGTGTGTACACACATAATAGGATATCGCCCGCGCATGAGCAAGGGCTCCGCTACGGCGCGGCGGCGAGCTGAACATCGAACTCGGGGTTGAGTTCCCGTTGGGATTAAGGTTTAATGTTGTAACATTAAAGAGTGCCGATCGAGTTCGACACAGCAAAACGCACGACCACTCTCGCGGCCAGAGGACTGGACATGGCGCGGGCCGAGGAAGTGCTGGCGGGCGCTACGCTGACCGTCGAGGACGACCGGCTGGACTATGGCGAGGATCGCTTCATCACCATCGGATTCCTCGATGGCGCGATGGTCGTCCTCGTCTGGACGCCGCGTGCCGGCAGGCATCGGATCATCAGCATGAGGCAAGCCAATGAACGGGAACGAACGCTCTACAGTCCAAGATTTTGACCCGGACACCGCGCCGGATCTTTCCGTGGATGGCTGGCCGGAGAAGTTCGCCCAGGCGACTGTTCGCCGCGGCCGCCCCCCGGTCACCAACCCGAAAGTGTCCACCACCATCCGTCTCTCGCGGGACGTGATCGATCACTTTAGAGCTGGTGGGCGAGGCTGGCAGACGCGTATCGACGCCGCGCTTCGCGAATGGATTGGGAAACACGACGCCGCGTGACACGATGTGTGTCGATGAGCACAAAAAATAATAGCGGCGACAAGCGCGGCGGATTCGTTCCCCTCGACGATATCGCCGGGGCGGTCGAGCTGCCCAACGGTCGCGCCCTGACGCCAGCCGCGCCCCAGGCGCTGCACCACTTCACCTGTCTCGACCAGATCGACCAACTCGTTGAGGCGAGCGAAGCCGACGCCGATCTTGGCTTTATGGCGCGGCTGCTCGCGCTGTGCAGTCTGCCGCGCCGTAATCCCAGCTCGCAGCTTCGATACATCCGACGCAACGGGCCGTACACGCTCGCCATTACCGCCGGGGTTAACAACAAGCTGCCCTACGGCAACCTGCCGCGTCTGCTCCTGGCGTGGGTCTGCACCGAAGCGGTACGGACGCAACACCGCGAGCTCATCCTTGGGCGTTCGCTGGCCGACTTCATGCGGAGTGTGGGTGTCTACGACGATGGCGGCGCAGTGCGGCGGCGGCTTCGGAACCAGATGCAGCGGCTCTTTCGTTCCCATGTGGAATTGGTTTACGAGGACGCGCACGGATCGCGGTTCGTGAACTCAGCTATCGCGGATAGCGGTGAGTTCTGGTGGGATGCCAAACACCCCGACCAGCCCGCGTTATGGGAGAGCAAGATCGAGCTTGGCGAGAAGTTCTTTCACGAAGTCATCACCAACCCGATCCCGCTCGACCTGCACATCCTCAAAGCAGTGAAGCGGTCGCCGCTCGGCCTCGACCTGTACCTCTGGCTCACCTATCGCACGTTCGTGCTCAAGCGCCCATTGCGGCTCACGTGGCCGCTGCTCTACCGGCAGTTCGGCGTGAACCCGGAGAAGGCGGACAATGGGCGCACTGTTGATGACTTCCGCAAGGACTGTCTGCGCGAACTGCAGAAGATCAAGCGAGCGTGGCCGGACCTGCACTACCAGACGGTTAAGGGGGCGCTGGTGCTCTCACCCTCGCCGCCAGCCGTCGCGCCGTCGCAGCTGCGCCTCGTGGAATAGCCTCATGCTCGACACACACGCAGCGGTCAAACGGTTGCAGGCGGCGGGCATGGACAAGCGCCAGGCCGTGGCCATCGTGGACACCCTCTGAGGCAGAGGTAGCGTGGGCTCATGGGAATTCCCTCATTCATCGTCGCGGCCGCCAGGATCATCGGAAAAAAACAAGGCGTCGCGTTCGCCAAAAAACTTATCGGCGCTGGCGTTGGTGCCATCGAGGCCAAGGGCGCGGCCAAAGCCATCGAGGCCAACAAGGGCGCGGCCAAAGCCCTGCAACGGGAGATCGCGGACGGTAAGAACGACCTGCAACGGGAGATCGCAGCCGTCAAGAGTGACCTAAAGCTGTTGAAATTCGGCTACGGACCGATCGTGCTTACTCTACTGATCAAAATCGCATTCTTCTCATAGCACGCGGTGCCTTGACGTGCCGGGATGCGACGGCTATCCGGGCTTGAGGATGCCCCCAGGAGGCCACACACGCGGCCGTGGCACCCCCTCGGGCCATCCCCCCCCAGGACCGCGCGCCATGGGGCCGCTCAGCGCCCTCGAGCTGAGTTTTCCACAAAATCCTGTGATTCCTGGAAGTTTTGCACGGACAAACACCCCGATACTAAACCGGACAAACACCCCGATTAGATGCCAAAACGACCGGACAAACACCCCGAGTACGTACAAGTAGTTAAGAGCAAGTAGTACCTCCAAGTACGTACAGGCCGGTGGCCTGTTAATCCTTTGGGGGATAAGCAAGACAAAAAACGGCCGACTCTACGTGTAATTAAGGGGAGAGGTGGTTAGAACGAACCAAGTAAGCCAGTATTCCCTAAGTATTCTCGCCAAAGTCGGTTGCTCCTATAACCACCGACACCACGAAATACGCCCCAAGGAGTCACCTGGAGGGCCAGCGCGCAGCACCTGTGCCGCGCGTTCCTGCGCGTCGAATTTCGGCTGGCCGCTCGTGGTCGGGCGTATAGTGGACGTGTCAGTGAAGAACTGAGTCCGCCTGCGTCCGAGTCATCACCCTCACCACCGAGGATGCGCGCCGACCGGCCACTGTCCGCCGGATCGCTTGCGCTCCACCAGTCCAGATGGCACGTGATCGGTTCATTCCCGGAAGCGATCATGTCGCTCAATCGAAGATCGAGAGAGGCCCAATGACAAGACAACTGACCGCGGCGGCATTACTATGCGTCTTTACCGCAACAACCGTCCTCGCCCAGGCGCCGCTGACGTGGCGCAAGGTGGATTTCTTTGAAGTGACTGGCGAGGACGAGAAAAAGCGCGACGCGCGCCTGGTGCTCGACCCCGTGGCGCGAACGATCGTGTTATCCCATGAAGACGACGGCGCCGAGCGGGAGCTGTATGCAGAGATTCCATACGACGCCGTCACAGGGGTGATCTACGAACTGTCGCAACATCGCCGGTACGGGGCCGGCTTGCTTGTCAATCCATTCCTGCTGTTCTCCCGAGGCAAGAAGCACTGGCTCACGCTGGAGTTCAAAGGTGTCGAGGCGATGCCGCAGGGGTTCGTCTACACACAACTCGACAAGAACAATTACCGCCAGATTCTGTCGGCGCTGCGGGCTGGGCTCGACGTCGAGGTGCAGGAGTTTATCGAGGACTAGAACGCCGAACGACAACGACCAACCCCCGTACGCGAACGTCCGCGCCGCCCGCGTCGTCGAGCACGGCTCATGTCAGTCTCCGGCGACGCTGCCTGAGAGAGTGGGCGAAGTCACGTAGGTGGCCGCACGGATGTTCGCGTACGGGGAGATGCGATTACTCTGCCTCACGTCGACCGACCGCGTCACCCGCCACCGGCGTCAGATCGTGTTTCAGCATCACGCAGGTGCTGGGATAGTCACACCCACCACGAAAAGAGCCCGGATAGCCTCCGCGCGCCAGGCGCGTCAAGGCGCTCCGCGCCCCCTCCGCTGACGCTCCGGCCTGATGGGTGACCCACGCGGCCCGCTGCGGCTCAGCGGGCCGTGATGGCCGGCAGGGACACCCTGTCGGCCGCGGTCGAGACTCTCCCTCCGTGGCCTCACCGGCTCGGCCGGCCGCTTGTCGTGACCACGATCTCGGTGTCGCGTCGGCTGACGACATCCTGGACGGTCGTGGTCCAGGTGTCGCCCCGTCTGTCGGTGACGCGGATTGGCGTGCCGCGCAGCTGGTCGCTCGCGGAGAGGGCGGCCGCCGGCGCGCCGTCGAGCACCGCGCCCCACACCCCCGGCTCGAGCTGGCGGGGCGTCCACCCCTCGATCGGCGGTGTCTGCGGGTCGGGGTCCAGGGCGGCGGCGGGCGGCGCATCAGACGACGGGGGGCGCAGGTCGTCACCGAACAGTGCCCGGTCCCGGTCGCGCTCCAAGGACTCATTGAGGCTCGCCATGACGTCCGCCTTCAGTGCGGCCTCGGTGTCCATGCGGCGGTCGAGGTAGGCGCCCAGGAGGATCAAGCGGCGGGTGCGGCGCTTGCGGTCGGCGGCGGAGAGGCGGGCCTGGGCGCGGCGGATCTGACGGGTGAGGGTGGTGCGCTGGCGGCGTTGGGCCTCCTGGAGCGCTGTTTTCTTCGCCGTGAGTTCCTGCTTGAGGGCGGCTTGCCGCTCAAGGAGTTGCTGCAGTTCGTCTTGTGGCTCCATCTCGGTAGACGGTATCATCGCCACCGTCTATGATTCAAATACGGCATCGACTATGCACCGACTAAGAACCCGAACGATAGGTGAGGGCGCACTATTCCCGTTTCTCTGCGAGAAACGGCGTGCGTCAGCACGACGAACAGCGTGATCTGGCGTGGCGGTCTATCACCTCAAGGTGGGTTTCGGTTCCCGCGCCAGTGGGCAGTCCGCCTGCGCCAAGAATGAGTACATCGAGCGCGAGGGGCGCTATGCCGCGGACCGCGAGGAACGCGAGCATGTGGAACACGGCCACATGCCCGCGTGGGCGCAGGACGACCCGCACGCCTACTGGCAGGCGGCGGACGCGCATGAGCGCGCCAACGGGCGGCTCTACAGCGAGATCCAGTTCGCCCTACCGCGCGAACTGGACGCGGGCGGGCGGCGGGAGCTCGCCGGCGCGTTCGCCGAGCGGGTATGCGGCGGGGAGCGGCTGCCCTATACGCTCGCCCTCCACAAGGGCGCGGCAGAGACCCCCGACAAGGAGGACAACCCCCACGCGCACCTGATGTTCTCGGAGCGCGGCAATGACGGGATCGCGCGCAGCGAGGAGCAATGGTTCAAGCGGCACAACCCCACGGCCCCGGAGCGTGGCGGGGCGCGCAAGAGCCGGGCGGCCAAGGCCGGGGATTGGCTGGACACGACCCGCCAGGCGTGGGAGCAGACGGCGAATCGGGCGCTGGAGCAGGCGGGCCGTGAGGAACGGATCGACGGCCGCAGCCTGCCCGATCGGCGCGACGCGGCCCACCGCGAGGGCGACCTTGAGCGGGCGGCCGAGCTGAGCCGGGAGCCGAACGTCCACCGCGGCCCTGGGCAGTATCTGAAGGACCGTGGCAGGGCGTCGGCGACGGTCGCCCAGGCGGAGGCCGTTGAGCAGCGGACCGCCACCGCCCGGGCCGAGCGGGACGCCGACCGTCGGCAAGTGGAGCGGTTGGAGCAGGAGATCGCCGCGGTCGGGGCGCGGCTGCAGGAGACCTATGACCGAGTTCGAAGAGCGGTTGACGCACGAGTACAGCAAGCTGGCCGAGCAATACGCGCAGGAGCAGAAAGAGCTGTCCGCGCAGGTCGAGAGCTTGGGCAAGCAGGTGCGGCAGTGGGCCGAGCAGTACGCACGGGAGCAGACGCGGCTTGGCGATCAGGTCGCGAGCTTGGGAGCGCACGTGCGGCGGTTAGCCGATCAATCCGCACAAGAGCGGAAAGCGCACACCGAGTGGGCGAGTACGCTCGTGGAGCAACAACAACAAATGGGCGCACATGTCACGACCTTGACCACCGAATACGAAGGGCTGTTGAAGAACGTCAACAAAATGATCGACGCCTCCAACAGTGTTACGAGCGAGTTGGAAACACTTATTCGATGATCCACCCCGAGGCTGCGCAGAAGCGGAAGGACGGGGACCGGCCGGACCGCGTGGAGGGTCTCATTGAGAGCCGTATCCAAAACAGAATGCGCAGCCGTGACATCGAGTTGTAGTGCTCACAGCAGCCGCCAGACGCGGCTACTTCTCCGTGCACGCCGGTTTTGCACTTCCTGGTCGCGCTCGGTGACGCCGCACCACGGCCGACTGGGCGCAACGCGGACCATGGCGCTGGTCGCAGTCCGGTGCGTTCGACGCTTCCCTGACCGCCAACCGTCGGCCTGGCCCGCGAGGGGATGGACTGGGGTTACGACATGGATCGTTTCGGGTCGTCACGTTTCCCCCGCACGCGCGGGGATGGACCGCGCGCCGATCTGCCAAAATGGTCCCGTGCTCGCCCCCTACGAGACCGGCGCTCCATCCCGTCTGCGGCATCTCGTCATCTCCACCATCATCGCTCTTGCGTTGGTGTCGCACACGACCCTCACGTCACTCCACGCCCAAGCCCTCGATCCACCGATCAACGACTGGACCGGGACAGTGCAGTTGTCGATGGACCCGATGTCGATGGACCCGACCAAAGCGAAAGTGGTGGGCAGCCTGGACCTGGATCTGCCCAGCGGGGAAGGTGAATCGGTCACGTACTACCTGAGGCTCAGCCAACAGCCGGAGGCCAACGGCTGGTGGGTCCGGGTGCACGTCGACGGAGTCGTCTACATCGACGGCGTGATCGCGAAGAAGGGCATTCGTTGGGTGCCGTCGGTCGGCTGGCAGATCGACAAGGATGGCAGCGGGCCGACGCGGTGGCGCAGCGTCACGATATATGCCACGGACGACGAGCCCGTCAACGTCGACATCACCCACGAGGTATGGGACGAACAGACCAATTGCCCGACTTCCTTGCACGGCATTGCTCCGGTAACGGTACGGATCATCGACGGCGGCGGTGGTGGTGGTGGTGACGGCGGCGGTGGTGGTGGTGACGGTGGTGGTGGTGACGGTGGTGGTGACGGTGGTGGTGGTGGTGACGGCGGCGACGACGATGAGCCACCGGGGCTGTCGATTGACGATGCGTCGGCGGTGCGCGAAGGCGAATCGGCGGCGTTCGTCGTGCGGCTGAGTGCGTCGAGTGACAAGTTGGTAACGGTCGCCTACGAGACGCTGGACGGGACGGCCGTGGCGGGGGTTGACTACACGTCGACGTCGGGGACGCTGCGCTTCGACGCGGGCGAGACGCGCACGACCCTCGCGGTGCCGACCCTCGAAGACGCCACGGCGGAAGAGACCGAAGGGTTCACGGTGCAGCTAAGCGATCCGGCGGGAGCGACGGTCGCGGACGGACAGCCACGGGAACGATCACCGACGACGATGAGCCACCGGGGCTGTCGATTGACGATGCGCCGGCGGTGCGCGAAGGCGAGTCGGCGGCGTTCGTCGTGCGGTTGAGCGCCGCGAGCGGCGCGGCGGTAACGGTCGCCTACGAGACGCTGGACGGGACGGCCGTGGCGGGGGTTGACTACACGTCGACGTCGGGGACGCTGCGCTTCGACGCGGGCGAGACGCGCACGACCCTCGCGGTGCCGACCCTCGAAGACGCCACGGCGGAAGAGACCGAAGGGTTCACGGTGCAGCTAAGCGATCCGGCGGGAGCGACGTCGCGGACGGGACAGCCACGGGAACGATCACCGACGACGATGAGCCACCGGGGCTGTCGATTGACGATGCGCCGGCGGTGCGCGAAGGCGAATCGGCGGCGTTCGTCGTGCGGCTGAGTGCGTCGAGTGACAAGTTGGTAACGGTCGCCTACGAGACGCTGGACGGGACGGCCGTGGCGGGGGTTGACTACACGTCGACGTCGGGGACGCTGCGCTTCGACGCGGGCGAGACGCGCACGACCCTCGCGGTGCCGACCCTCGAAGACGCCACGGCGGAAGAGACCGAAGGGTTCACGGTGCAGCTAAGCGATCCGGCGGGAGCGACGGTCGCGGACGGGACAGCCACGGGAACGATCACCGACGACGATGAGCCACCGGGGCTGTCGATTGACGATGCGCCGGCGGTGCGCGAAGGCGAGTCGGCGGCGTTCGTCGTGCGGTTGAGCGCCGCGAGCGGCGTGGCGGTAACGGTCGCCTACGAGACGCTGGACGGGACGGCCGTGGCGGGGGTTGACTACACGTCGACGTCGGGGACGCTGCGCTTCGACGCGGGCGAGACGCGCACGACCCTCGCGGTGCCGACCCTCGAAGACGCCACGGCGGAAGAGACCGAAGGGTTCACGGTGCAGCTAAGCGATCCGGCGGGAGCGACGGTCGCGGACGGGACAGCCACGGGAACGATCACCGACGACGATGAGCCACCGGGGCTGTCGATTGACGATGCGCCGGCGGTGCGCGAAGGCGAGTCGGCGGCGTTCGTCGTGCGGTTGAGCGCCGCGAGCGGCGCGGCGGTAACGGTCGCCTACGAGACGCTGGACGGGACGGCCGTGGCGGGGGTTGACTACACGTCGACGTCGGGGACGCTGCGCTTCGACGCGGGCGAGACGCGCACGACCCTCGCGGTGCCGACCCTCGAAGACGCCACGGCGGAAGAGACCGAAGGGTTCACGGTGCAGCTAAGCGATCCGGCGGGAGCGACGGTCGCGGACGGGACAGCCACGGGAACGATCACCGACGACGATGAGCCACCGGGGCTGTCGATTGACGATGCGCCGGCGGTGCGCGAAGGCGAGTCGGCGGCGTTCGTCGTGCGGTTGAGCGCCGCGAGCGGCGCGGCGGTAACGGTCGCCTACGAGACGCTGGACGGGACGGCCGTGGCGGGGGTTGACTACACGTCGACGTCGGGGACGCTGCGCTTCGACGCGGGCGAGACGCGCACGACCCTCGCGGTGCCGACCCTCGAAGACGCCACGGCGGAAGAGACCGAAGGGTTCACGGTGCAGCTAAGCGATCCGGCGGGAGCAACGGTCGCGGACGGGACAGCCACGGGAACGATCACCGACGACGCGCAGCGACGTATCGAGGTGGTCAACGATGTCGTCCTGCCGGAGGTTGGCCGGGCGCTGGCGTTCAGCGCGGTCAGGTGCCGCATCGATCAGATGCTCTCTGGGTCCGTCCCCCGGGGCACGTCGACGGAACTATCCGCCCACCTTGCGCTCTCACCAGAGGCTCGCTCCGGCCAGTGGGCGGCACCTGGGGTCCAGTCGCCGACGCTGGTGCAAGCGTTCGACGACTCGCTGTTCCTGATGCAATCGCAGGAGGAAGAAGACGGCGAGGGGCGTTTCGCGGCGTGGTGGTGCCCCGACTACCAGAACCTGGGGGGCGGCGGCCGGGGCGGCGGGATTACCTGGGACGGCGCCGTGTCGAGTTGGCACGCGGGAGCGGACGCGCGGATCGGCCCCGGCCTTCGTGCCGGAGTGTCCTTTTCCCGGTCGAGGGGCTCGTTTGACTATCGGGGCGGCGGCCGGAACCTGGACGCCGGTCGCGGCACATACGCATTGGGGCTGGTCAGCATTCATCCCTACCTCGCCTGGTCGGTGTTGCCCGACCTGGACGTGTGGGGAACGGTCGGTCATGCCTGGGGGGACCTGCGGGTCGTGGATGCGGCGGCCGGGAACGTCCTCACGAGCCCCGCGACGCTGGACTCGGGTGTGTGGTGGGTGTGAGCGGCCGGCTGCTTACCCGCGGGGCGACGACGGTGCGGCTCAAGGGGGAGTGGGCGCTGGCGCAGATGCACGTCGCGCGCGCCAGTACGGCCTTCGACGCGGCGCCGGTGGACATGCAGCGGTTGCGGATGGGCGCCGAGGTCAGCTACCAACACACCTTATCCTCCGGCGCGTCGCTGATCCCGTGGGGCGAGGTGGGCCTGCGCCATGACGGCGGCGACGGGGAAAGCGGAGCCGGCCTGGAGCTGGGGGGCGGACTCCGGCGCCGGAATCCCGCGGCAGGCCTGACCGTCGAGGGCCACGGCCGCGGGCTCTTGATCCACAGGGGCACGCTGCGCGAATGGGGTGTCGGCGGGCTGGTCCGCTTCGCGCCCAAGGCCGGCGGCCGCGGGCTGTCGGTGAGTCTGATGCCGACCTGGGGCGAGAGTGCGAGCGGCGTACAGCAGCTGTGGGAGCGCGGAGCGACCGACCCGCACCTGCATAGCGCGCCGGGCGCGCGTCTCGATGCGGAGTTCGGATACGGCTTCGGGGCCTTGCGAGACCGGAGCGTGCTCACGCCGTATGGTGGGCTGAGCCTGGTCGGCGAGGCTGCGCGAGGCTACCGCCTCGGAGGGCGCCTCGCGGTGGGCCAGTCGGCAACCGTGAGCCTGGAGGCGGAACGCCGACAATACCTTGCCGCCGCGCGGACCCACGCGCTCCTGCTGCTCGGCACGTTGCAGTTCTAGTGTCCCGTGCGCGAAGTACGTGTACCGCTCAGCGACTCTTCGACAGATGTATGTCCAGGCCTAACGCGCTTTTCATGACCGCGTGGCGTTCGAGTAGCCGTAATACCGAAAATAGTTACGGCACGTATTTCAGCCCAACCCAGAACTGATAGTTCACGTCGGGGTCGCTCAGAGGAGCGTACAGATAGCGGTACTCAACGCCGAACAAGAGTTGGTCCATCCTCGCGTCACTCTTCCACACGGGAACCCCCGCGGTCAGGAGTACGCCCGCCGTGACGCTGTCGATGTGCGTGAGATCCCGAACTGTCACGCCAGTGCCGACATAGGCGCCAGGTCCGAACAGGACGTCAATCTCGGCGTCGGCGAACAGCGACGTGCGCTCGATGTCGTCTATATTCACCGCCACACCCACGGCCGGCGCGAAGGCCACGTGCTCGGCCAGCTTCACCGCGACGCCCCCCTTGACAACGAGCAGCGAGTCGAAAAAACGCCGGGACGTCAACAAGGCGTGGGACCTCGAGCGGGAGCCGCCCCAGACCCGCGGAGTCGGTGTCGTCATACTGCCGCTGCTGCGTGCCGAAGAATCCGGCGAGGACGGGACGGACTCGCAGATTTCGCTCGAGCGCCGCTAAATACTCAGCCGGCGTCTGCTCGGCCGCAAGGCGCGCCTGCTCGCCAGCCTCCTCGGCCTCGAGGCGCGCCTGCTCGGCCGCCGCGGCCTCAGCCGCCGCCACCGCCGCACGCTGGGCCTCCAGAGCAGCCTCGTACTCCGCGGCGAGCCGGGCCGCCTCTTGGGCGGCCGCGCGTGCGGCGTCCTCACGGGCGGCGTCGAGCCGGGCCACCTCGGCCCGCCGGGCGGCTTCCAGACTGGGCTGGCGACCGACGAGCGCCAAGTTGCCGCAGATCGCGGGCACAAAGAAGGTGTAGGTCTCGCTGAGGTCGTCGACGGTGAACTCGAAGCCCGGCAGAGGCGCCTCGCCGTCCCAGCGAAGATTGCGCACGACCTCCGGCCCTGCGCGGCGCAGCGCCATCCACTCGATAACCGTGCCCGGCGGCAGGGTCGCCGCCGTCACCTGCCCCACGGCCAGCCTGTGCTGCACGTCCATTATCACGCCAGGCATGCCAGCAGCCTCGAGCACCGTCGCAAGATCGACTTGAATCGCTGCCCGGCCCATGGTGGTGGCGAGCGCGCTGATGTCATTGACCGGCGCGGTGAAGCGGGTTGTTGCGCCCCCGAGACGGGTGATCGATCGTGGCGGCTCCTGCTGAGCGACCGCGGGCGAGGCCCCAAGCAGTAGGGACGTGAGGGCGAGACCGAGACAAACGCCCCTTCGGGTTGATGCGCGGCGAATCATGTGTGACACATCTGAACCTGGACAAAAACGTGAGCCGACTGGCTCATCATCACCTTCGGAATCGTAATGTGAATCGCCGGCCCAAGTCGTCTTCTTCCGCGACCGGTGGCCGCACGCTTTGCCAGCTCGCCGCCAGGCGCGACACTTCACGCAGCTCGACCAGGTGACGCAGCTCGTCGCCGCGCGCGACGCGGACCCCGAGCTGGGCTTCATGGCTCGGCTGCTCGCGCTCTGCTCGCTGCCGCGCACCAACCCACAAACCGGCACGAGTTCAAGCGCGTCAACGGGCCGTACACGCTCTACATGGTGGCAGACGGCGGCAACAAATTACCCTACGGCACCCTGCCGCGTTTGCTCCTAGCGTGGGTCTGCACCGAACCAGCGGCGACAAGCACACCAGACTTCGGAATCAGATGCGGCGGCTGTTTGGGTGCACGGTCTCGCTCATCTACGAGGATGCGCGCGGGGAAGCCACGCTGAACGCGCCGATTGCCCGTCTCACGGAGTTCTGGTGGAGCGAGCGCCAGCCGGATGCGCGCTCGCTCTGGGAGAGCAAGATCGAGCTTGGCGAGGACTTCTTCAATGAGATCATCCGCTGCCCGATCCCGATCGACCTGAACACCCTGGCGCGCGATGAAGCGGTCGCCGCTCGGCCTCGACCTCTACCTGTGGCTCACCTACCGGCCATTCGCGTTGAAGTGCCCGATACAGCTCACGTGAAAACAGCTTTACCGACAGCTTCCACCAGCCCAGGCGCGAGACGCGGGCGTAGCCGATCAGCATGTGTCGTAAACGGTCGTTTGGGACATGAGGGCGAGGCGGCTACTCACGCGCCACACGGTCATGCAGCACGCGTTCGTGGCTCGATTCATGGGCCCCACCCGTGCACGACCGCCGTGCCCACCGCGAG
>CBDHFM010000012.1:0-111965 GCA_965262505.1 Vicinamibacterales bacterium | reverse complement strand
GTGTTTTTAAGGGCAACCCTCTATAGTTCAGCGCTGAGTTTTTTTGCGCTTACAGGTGCGCGGCCAAGTGCTCGATAGAAGACGTATGAGAAGTTGGTGGAATTGTGCTGGCACGAGGGCGGTCTCTGTGAGACACGTGGCGTGATGATCTCGCATCACTTCATCGGCACAGGCGTGTGGTCGGAGGCGTTGCAACGGAGCCAGCTGGATCCAGCGCAGTTGCTGGACGAAGTGACCGGCCATGTGCGAGCGTGCCAGCTGCAGGTGATGGCGACGCAGGCGGTGCCGTTCGACGAGGGGGGTCTCACCCTAGTGTGGGTGCTGGCCGAGTCCCATCTGGTCCTGCACGTCTGGCCGGAGCTGCAGAGTGCGACGCTGGATCTCCACGTCTGTAACTACAGCACCTCGAATGCCGCCAACGCCAGGGCGCTCCGGGATCGGTTGGCGGCGATGTGTTTTGCCACCGGGGGCCACTGGTCAGAGTTGGTGGCTGGCGCGAGCACGGATGAGGCCACCACGCGCCACGTCGGCGCCACCGCTTGACCGTCTTCTTGTCCACGCCCACGTGGCCTGTGCATTTCCTGGACTTACTCACGGCTTAAACCAGGCTCAGATCCTCCCCATCACGGCCGATTCAACCGGTCGATGCAACGGTTTCCACTCGTGTACCCGCGGCGTCCGATAACCCAGTGTCTTGCGGGGCCGGGTATGGAGGCGCACTGCAATTGCATCGAGGTGCGGCTAGCTGTCACTGCACGCACGTGCCCCTCTCATGCGTTCGACACTGCGCACGTTCACGTGAGTGGTGACCACGCGGGTCTTGCGCCGCCGCGGAGGTGGATCAGGCTCCCAGAGACGCGGACTCTCGTCTACGGCCAGATCCCTCGATCGATCGCCACACGCGCTACCCTCTCAACCGCCAGGACGAACGCGGCCGTCCGTAGATCGACAGAGTCCAGCGGATCGCCGCCCCGACCCAGGCGCTGCCGCTCAGTCTCCAAGTCCACCAAGGAGCCGTTGATCTTGGTCTGCTTTTCGATGACGTCGTCGGCAGCCTTCGTCATGATCCGTTCGAGCTTGCCGTTCACTTCGTCTTCGTCCCACTGCTCGTTCTCGTTGTTCTGCACCCACTCGTAATAGCTGATGGTCACGCCGCCGGCGTTGGCGAGGATGTCGGGCAGTACCGAGATCTTCCGTGCGTGGAAGACCGCGTCGGCCTCGGGGGTGGTCGGGCCGTTGGCCAACTCCACGATCAGCCGCGCCTGGACGTCGCGCGCGTTGTCGCCCCTGAACTGATTCTCGAGAGCCGCGGGGATCAGGATGTCGCAGGGTAACGTCAGGAGCTCTTCGTTGGTCACGTCCTGGCAGCCAGCCAGGCCCTTCAGCGCCCCGGTCTCGCGCTTGTGCCGGTGGGCGACGTCCGGGTCGATGCCGTCCGCGCAATGGATCCCACCCCGCGTGTCACTCACGGCGACGATCCGCGCGCCGGCCTCGTGGAACAGTGTCGCGGCGATCCCGCCGACGTTCCCGAATCCCTGAATGACGACCGAGAGCCGCTGCAGGTCTGTCGAGCCTGGGAGAATGCCGTGGGAGAGCGCCCGGAGCGTGGTGAAAAGCCCGCCCCGGGCCGTCGCGGCTTCCCGGCCGAGGGACCCTCCAAGATGCACGGGCTTGCCTGTGACGACGCCGAGATTGTTCGCACCTCTATGCATCATGTCGTAGGTGTCGTAGACCAGTGCCATGATCCGAGCGTTCGTGTTCACGTCGGGCGCCGGGATGTCGGTGTAGGGTCCGATGTTGTCGCCGAGTTCGGCGACATAGCGGCGCGTGATGCGATCGAGATCTTCGGAGCTGAGCCCCTTGGGGTCACACACCACACCGCCCTTGGCACCCCCGAATGGGACGCCCACGATCGCGCACTTCCAGGTCATCCACGAAGCGAGCGCGCGCACTTCGTCGGCCGTGACGGCGGGATGGTATCGGATGCCACCCTTGCCCGGGCCGCGGCTCCGGCTATGGATGCACCGGTACCCGACGAAGTGCAGGACCGTTCCAGCGCTCGTCGCGACCGGGAACTCCACGATGGTCAGTTTGTCGGGTCGTTTCAGGAACTCGAAGAGTCCGGGGTCGAGCGCGGGCAGGTATCGGGCCGCGTTGTCGCACTGACGCTGCGCGATCGCGAACGGATTGAGCTCTTCGGTCCTCTCTGGCTTGACGGTCGTCATGTCGGAGCTGTTTCGGGCCATTGTCCCGGCTTGCGAGCCTCGTGTAAAGCGCGATCCGAATAGACGAGGCGACGGGTACGAGCCGTCCAGAACGGCGCGCCAACGAACAATCGCTCGCCATCGCGCAGGCAAAACCTAAGGTTGGTACGAACACTCAAGCGCTTGTCATGACCGTGTGGGAGGGAGGTACCCGCCACGTCGAAAGTCGTGGTGTCTTCATCGGCGCGGTAAGGATTGGAGGGATTCGCCGCCGTAACAACCCGCGCGGATCGATGGATCGCCCACAGGGTTACACAGTGACCACAGCATCGTGAAAAACGCACTAGTCGTCCATGCGGAGATATTGATAGAGGGTTTCCCGACTGATGCCCCAACTTACGGGCCAGGGGGGGCCTTCCGTGCGCCGGCCTTGCGGTTTTGGCCCGTCGTCTGGACCGTTTAGTGGCCGAAGCGTGGGCCGAAGCCACGGCCGAGCGAAACATGACACCGACAGAAGGGTGGCAACATCTCCCCTCCCATTTTTAGCCGTCGCTGTTCGGGTTTTTCGTCCTAGACCGTCTGAGATTATCCCTACGGAAAGGCTCCGACGAGCGGCGCGCACGTCAGACCGACAATCAAAAACCGTCCAACTGTCGGACCGCCTTCCGCATGAACACCGAGAGCGAATCTCCGAGTACCAGCTCGCGCGATTGCGTCCGTACCGCTTCGGTGCATACCTACGCCAGGAGCAGACGCGGCAGGGTGCCGTAGGGGAGTTTGTTATTGATCCCGGCGCTCATCCCCAGCGCGTACGGGCCGTTGCGCCGGACGTACTCTTTCCGATTACCGGGGTTACTGCGCGGTATGGAACACGCGGCGGCTCGCTGCTACTCGAGCCAGATACGCGGCGGCGCTGGCGATAGCACCAGTGCCCCCTTAACCGTCCAGTAGTGCAGGTCCGTCCAAGCGCGGTTGATCTTCTGCAATTCGCGCAGACAGTCTTTTCGAAAATCGTTCACGACCAATTTGTCGCCAGCCCTGGCCGGGGCCACTCCGAACTGCCGGTAGAGCTGCCGCCATGTGAGTCGCTGCGGGCGCTTCAATGAGAACGTGCGGCATCGTTAAATTTAGCTTTCCGGACGGAGATATTGATAGAGGGTTTCCCGACTGATGCCCAACTCACGGGCCAGGGGGGCCTTCCGTGCGCCGGCCTTCACCCGGTGGCGGAGCTGCGCCGCTTGCTCGGGAGAGAGCGCTTTCTTGCGGCCCCGATAGGCCCCCCGCTGCTTGGCGAGGGCGATGCCCTCGCGCTGCCGTTCACGGATCAGGGCCCGCTCGAATTCGGCGAAGGCCCCCATGACCGACAGCAGCAGGTTCGCCAGCGGCGAGTCCTCGCCGGTGAAGGTCAGCTGTTCCTTGACGAACTCGATGCGCACGCCATGACTGGTCAGCTGCTGCACAATGCGCCGCAGGTCGTCGAGGTTGCGCGCCAGCCGGTCCATGCTATGCACCACCACGGTGTCGCCCTCGCGCACAAAGGCAAGCACCCGGTCCAGTTCCGGACGCTGCGTGTCCTTCCCGGACGCCGTGTCGGTGAAGAGCCGATCGACCTGGACCTGCTCGAGTTGGCGTTCCGGGTTCTGGTCGAAGTGGCTCACCCGGACATAGCCAATGCGCTGACCGTGCATGATTGGGCTCCTGCCTCCAGTCTGTCAGGATGAACTCTATAATCCTGGACTAGATGTGTCTATCAATCTAAATCATAACTCTATTCTGACGCATCAGTGCCCCATCCCTGACGTGAGGCTAGGGTATACATCAACCCGACACCTGGGTGCTGGCCGCCAAATTCCTGACCCGTCCAGCGCCTTAGAGTTTTCTTTGACACTTGATTGCGAGAGAGTGCTCGCAGGAGGAGTGTCGAGATGAGGAAGCAGGCTGAGGCATCGGCGGCGCCGGCGGGAGCCCGGAGGGCGACTGGAGCGGGTGCGAGCAGAAGGGGCCGTTTTCGGCCAGGCGCACGCGCGAGACGGTGCTCCGCCTGCTGCGCGGGGAGGATCCGCTCTGGGCCCACACGTCGGAGGCCGGACCGAGGACCCGTATGCTACCGACGGTGCATGCGATGCACGACGTATGACGCCCCCCGTCGCTATCGTTGCGTGCCGTCGGGCGGTCGTTCCTCGGCTACGCCCCCCTACCGGCCGCCCCAGCCGACGTTGAGGCGTGTGTAGTAGTAGGCGCCGTTGAAGCCGAACGGTGAGAACTGGCCGTATTGATTGCCGACCGTGGCGGCGCCGTACTGGTTCACGTCGGGGTACGTGTTCAACACGTTTTCCCCGCCGACCGCCAAGCTGACGGTCTCGCCGAACGGAATACCGAGCTCCAGGTCGACGAGCGCCTTGCCGGCATAGGCCGGGTAGACCCAGGACTCCGCGGGTCCGCCATCGACATCGGTGGCATTCCGGCCATCCTCGCTGTCCCAGTACTGGCCGAAGTAGTTCAGCCGACCCAGCAGGCTCCACCGGTCGGCGCGGTGGGTGAGGCTGACGTTCCACCGCGTCTTCGGCAAGCCCCGTTCCAACGTATTGATGCGGAATTCATCGATCACCGCGGAGTCGAGGTTCGTGAGCGTCGTGTCCGTGTAGTTGAAGACGGCGCTGACCGTCGTGCGCCCGATCGCCAAGCTCGAGATCAGGTCAACCCCCTGGGTCGTCGTCGAGAAGTCGTTCAGGAAGAACCGGAACACCGGGAAATTCCGCGCCTCGGGAATGCCTTCCGCGAGCAGCGTCAGGATCTCGGGCTCCGTCAGCGCGATTTCCTGCGACAGGGCGACCCGATCGTCAATATTGATCCGGAAGAAGTCGGCGGTGAAGAGGAACGGGCCCCGCTCGATGACCGCACCCCCGCTGAGGTTGATGGAGGTTTCCGGCTGGAGCTGCCCGCCGCCCCGCGCGACGGCCACCGCGGAGGTGGACGGCACGACGCCGTTGTTCGTCAACTGCCCACCGATGAACGCGGTCGTCACGTTGAACGCGTGCTGCTGCCCAGGGGACGGCGCCCGAAACCCACTGCTCACGGCGCCGCGCACCGAGACCACGTCGGTCAGCCCGACGCGCGCCGAGAGCTTGCCATTCGTTGTCGTGCCGAAATCCTCGAAGTTTTCGGACCGGACGGCCGTACCGACCGTCCACTGGCCGCCAGGGTCGTTGAACTCGACGTCCCCGTAGACCGCCACGTTCCGGCGGCTCCAACTCCCCGCCGTCGTGTCGGCCCGGTAGCCGTTGAAGCCGTTTGACCCGGAGCTGAAGCCCTGGGCGGCATAGGGGCCGATCTCCCACGACGGCTGCCCGCCCGCGCCGATCGTGAACTGCTCGTTCCGCCACTCCGTGCCGCCCGCGACGTTCACCATGGCGCTGACCGGATACGAGACGTCGACATTGAGGTTGACGTCGTGCTGCTGGTAGCTGCCGGGCTCGAACGACGTCGGCGTGTCGAAGCCGACCGACGCGTTGACCGTATCAAAGATGAACTGATCGACCTCACTGGTGCCGATGTTGACGCTCGCGTCCCAGGTGAAGCCGGCACCAACCCCGCGCAGGCCGCCGACCACCGAATAGTCGATGAGGTCGCCGCCAAATTGCGGCGTGAACCCGCCGGGGAACCGGCTGTAGAGCGTGAAGCAGTTCGGGTCGGCTTCCACCGCCGCGAGCGCGGCGGCATCGGGCACGTTGTCGATGATCGGGATCGTGGGGCAGCCGCCGGCGCCCTCGACGCCGGTCGTGGCCCAGACCCGGTCGCCGACGCGCAGGGTCGGGGTGCCGTCCACCACCGGGCCGCGGAAGACCCCGCCGCGAGTATGCGGATTCCGGAAGTAAAAGCCGCCGGTCACCGTCCGGCTCGCGTAATTCGTGTGGCCGTAGACCTGCACGTCATTCGCGAAGAGATGGCCAAAGTTCCCAAACAGCTTCAGGTCGCCCTCGCGTCTCGGCGCGCCCCACACCTGGGCCGGGTCGCGCAGGTTCGTATTGCCGGCCGCGATAATGTTCTGCGCTCCCGTGCGCTGCACGCTGCGGCTGGTCGGCGCGGACTCGCCATACTCAAAGCTGAGGTTCGCAAACCCGCTCGCGCCGACTGGCAGGCCGGTATTCCCGGCCACCGTGAACGCCTGCCCGTGTCCGCCGATCCCGTTACACGAATGCTGGATGTCGCCGAGGATACCCGTCCCGCAGGTGGACGCGTCGCCCGGGTTCGCATCGCGGAAGCCGCCGGTGCGAAACTCCAGGCCGCCGCCCGAGGGGGCATCCTTGAGCTGGAAGTTCATGACGCCGGCGATGGCATCCGAGCCGTATTGCGCCGCCGCGCCGTCGCGCAGCACCTCGGCCTGCCGGATCGCAATCGAGGGGATGACGGAGAGATCCGGCCCCTGTGAGCCGTCCGCGATGCCGTTCCCGAGCCAGGTAATGACCGCCGCACGGTGGCGGCGCTTGCCGTTGACCAGGATCAGCGTGTGATCGGGCGCCAAGTTGCGCAGGTTCGCCGGCCGGACGATGGTCGCCGCGTCGCTGATCGGTTGAATACTGATGTTGAACGAGGGGACGACGGTCCGCAACTGCTCGGCCAGGTCCGTACTGCCCTGGCTGACGAAATCCTCGTTGCGGATGACGTCGATCGGCACGGCCGAGGCGGTCACCGACCGGGGCTGGGCGCGGGTCCCGACGACGACCACCTGCTCGGCAAGCCCGACCGCCATCTCCACGTCGAGGGCGACCGTGGCGCCGCCGCTGACCTCCACCACCTGCGCGGGCGCGGTGAAGCCGGAGAGGGTGAACGTCACGGCGTACGTCCCGGGGGCGAGTCCGCTGAACGTGAACTGACCGGTCCCGTCGGTGACGGACACCTGACTGCTCCCCGCCGCGTCCCGCGCGTCCACGGTGACGCCGGGGAGAATGCCGCCCGTGGCGTCGGTGACCGTGCCGGCGATCATGCCGTCTTGGGCGCGGGCCACGCCGGGCGCGAAGACGCCGGCGGCGAGCACCAGGACCAGCGTAAAGCATGCCTGTCGGTGGCGACACAGTTTCAACACAGGGCACTCCTCGTTGCGAGAGATTTCATTGGTCATATAAAAATCGGTTTACATTGCATGGTACTGCGCGTGCGCCACATTTACCATAGCTGATACGCCAGCCGCAGCGATGCCAGGTTCGGATGCACATCGTAGCGGGCCGCCAGCTCCGCCATCGTCGCTTCCTCGCGAAGCGCCTTCAACGCGACCGTCGCCTTCAGCTCAGCAGGATAACTCCGTCTCTTCCCGTGGCATTCCAGACTCCTTCTCCTTGGTCTGGATCCCACCTTAGCAAGCTGTCCAAATTCCGGGATCCACCTCTCGTTGAGGAGCCTCGGACGCCCACCGCGTCGCGGCTCCACCGAGCAAGGACCGGCCGAGCACGGGTTGCGGATAGGTTGTCCTGGAGCATCGCCCCACGAGCCTGTCACGCATCGCCCAGCGCCGAGCGTTCATTGAGGGGGGAGGTCCAGACTGTTGAGGGTGCAAGAGCCGTTCTGGCGTTTTCCACAAGCCCTAGCAATTCCTGTGAGTTTTACACGAACAAACACCCGGATTCCATTTCGAACAAACACCAAGGATTAGGAGCGGATCCTTTCGAATAAACACCCGGAGTACGTACAAGTAGTACTGATCAATTAGTACGTACCTTCAAGTACGCATAGGCCAATGGCCTGTGTATTTCTTGGCTTAATGGACAGCCAAAACGGCCGGAGACAGACTAAAAATGGTGGGAAAGATAGTAGAGAGGCCAGCTCAATGGAGGCGAACAGCTTATTTGAGGCGGTCTCCCAGCCACGACGGGTCATCGAGTCCGGCTTGCCGAACTAGCCCTTGTAGCCGACCACGCGATTCTTTGGGGCGTCGTTCACCGTCTCGGACAAGCTGGACACGTTGACGTTGTAGACGCGCTGCGCATCCTTCGCGTCTCTGACCGCTCCGCGCATGTCCCGCTCCCCGAGGTAGTCGGTCTCCTCGTGCACCCACGGGATGAACGGTTGCCAGGGCGTAGGCCATGCGGTGGTCTCGTGGATGTAATTGGCGTCGATACGGCGGACGGTGATCACCCGCCGTTGCACGGTGCGCTTGCGGTAGGCCTGCTGGTCGCGGAGGAGTTTCATCTGCGCGGCGTGCTCCTCCTCGGTCATGTCCTCCATGCTCTGGAGGATGGCCTGGTCGATGGTCGTCAGCAGGAGGGTGTCGAGTTCGTCGCGCCAGGTGGCCGTCTGGCCGTCGTGCAGTTCGTAAACCTTCTCCTCCTCATACTCGGCACAGTACCAGTCCATGACGCGGACCTTCTTGTTCGAGGGGAACCAGGCCGGCCCGGTAGGCGCTGTCGGTCCCGGTCCAGTCGGTGCCGTCCCTCTCGCTTTCATCTTCGGTGCCACCACCATGGATTCCGCGGCCTATGCGCTGTCCTCGGTCATGACGGCGGAACGTGCGAGGTCACCGAACCCGCGCGCTGGCATCGCGTCTTCTAGGCCGTCATGCTCACGGTCGTCTCCCTGTCGTTGATGTTCGTCGGCGGCAAGGACACGTCCGTGCGTGTTTTATGATCCAGACGAGTTGCTATATCGTGTAGATTTCACAGGGGTCATGCCTAGCTGAGCCTTTCACGGAAGGGGAAGGTGAGCGGTGGGCCTCAAGCGCCGCGAGACGGATGTCCATGAAGGAAGGAAGGCGATGAAGATCGCACGGATCGTGGTGTGCCTGCTGGCGGTGCCGTGCGTCGCCGTCGCGCAGGACGGCCGAATTGCGGGCACGGTCACCGACGCCACCGGCGGCGTCCTACCCGGCGTGACCATTATCGCTGCGGCCACCGCGCTTGCCGGCGACCCCCTCGTGAGTGTGACCGATGGGACCGGGCAGTACGCGTTCGCGGCGCTGCCGCCGGGCGAGTACACGCTCACGTTCACGCTGCCCGGCTTTGAGCAATTGGCGCGCGGCGTCGATTTGGCCGGCCCGTCCGCGGCGACGGTCGACGTCAGCCTGCGGGTCGGGGGCCTGTTCGAAGCCGTGACCGTGGCCGTGACCGGCACCGCCATCGATGCGCCGGCCATCAACATGCCCCACGCGGTCACGGTGGTCAGCCGGGAGACGATGGAGCAACAAGGGGCGACGCAGCTCGTCGATCTCTTCAAGAACCTGAGTGTCAGCCACGGCGTGGTCGGCGAGCGGAACAGTTGGTACAACTCGAACCAGCCCGCGACGCTCACCGAGAACGTGGCGAACGTCAACCTGCGTGGTCTCGGCGCCTCCAGGACCCTGGTGCTGCTCAACGGCCGCCGCCACGTGCCGGTCCCCGCGCGTCTCATCGGCGGCCGTTTCGTCGACGTGAACACGATTCCGGCGATCGCGATCGGCAGGCTCGAGGTACTGAAGGAGGGCGCCGCAGCGACCTACGGCTCTGACGCGGTCGGTGGCGTTGCCAACTTCGTGACGCGCCATGACTTCCGGGGCGTTGAGCTCAACGTGTCGCACGACTACTTCGACAGCGCGGGCGATACGACCGTCGCCGGTATCTGGGGTGGACGGATCGGCGCGTCCCGCGCGGTGTTCGCCGCGGAACGGGTCGGTCGCCAGGAGCTGCAGATGGTGGATCGTCCCTGGACCATCGATCGGCTGAGCATGTACGGCGCGGACAGCCGCGCGGGGTGGTCCAGCATCGGGAACCCCGGCACGTTTGCCGTCGGGACCCCCACGCCGTGGACGGCCGATGTCTTCGATCCTCGGTGTACGGATTTTGGCGGGCAGGACGAGGGCTGGACCTGCCGGTTTCGTTACGCGCCGTACGACAATCTGATCGACGAGCAGCAACAGACCCGCGCCTTCGTCGAGCTCAACGGCCCGCTGAATGAGCGGACGAACTACCACGTCGAGGGTCTTTGGGCCGACGCGACGATTCCGAACTGGTACACGACGCCGTCCTACCCTCCGTTTCCGCTGACGAGCACCACCATCATGGAGGTGGCGCCCGACCACCCGGGCCGGCAGGCACACTGCGCGACGTACGCGGGTGACAGTCGTGGCGACCCGATTGGTGCCTGCGCGGGCAGCGACCCCTGGTACTTCAACGGCCGCCCGTTCGGGAACTCGGGTCCTGGGCGCCGGCTGAGCCGGCAGTCTCGCACCCAGCGAGTCGCTGGGTCGGTCGACGGCGATTTCCTGGTCGGAGGACGAAACACCCATTGGGACGTTGGCGTCAGCTATGCCAGAGCCAAGGGCAATCTGAATCTGCCGGCGGTGTACACCGACCGGCTCTTCCTCTCCTTCCGCGGCTTCGGCGGACCGGACTGCGGCGTCGGCGTGACGGCGGACCGGAGCTCTCCCGCCGGGATGGTGCTCGGGCCGCACAACGGCGCCGTGGCTGGCCAGGGCGGCTGCCTGTACTACAACCCGTTTAGCAACGCCATCCAGTACTCCGATCAACCGGGGTCGCCGTTCGAAAGCACGCCAAACCCTGACTACGGCGCCGGTCTGGCGAACCCCGATGCGTTGCGGCTGTGGCTCAACGAGGAAGTGGACCTGGTCAGCACGACCGACCTGTTCGTGGCGGACGCGACGCTGAGCGGCAGCCTCGTCGAGAACGTGGCTGACTTCGCCGTCGGGTACCAGTACCGCGGGATGCGCGCCGATGGTGACCCGAACGCTCCCGGCGACGTGACCCTGAACCCGTGCCCGGTGGCGGGCGACACGGGCTGCGCGGCGGGCGACCGGTTCGGCCCCTACCTGTTCACCAACGTCCACCGGCCCTATCAGGCGGACCAGCAGGTACAGCGGGTCTTCGGCGAACTCGCGCTGCGCATTGGCCCCCGAGTCGACACGCAGCTTGCCGCGAACTACGAGTTTTACAATGTCGCCGGCCGGCATGTCAGCAGCTTCGATCCGAAAATCGGTGGGCGCCTGCAGGTCGCTGAGACCCTGCAGTACTCCTTGGCGCTGCGCGGCTCGGTGCAGACGACGTTCCGGACACCGTCGCTCGACGACCTGAACCCGAGCCCGCTGACAACCCTGGAGTGGATCCCGGAGACGGGCGCCTACCAGGCGGTCGACCGGTTCGGGCGCCCGGACCTCCTCCCCGAGCAGGCATTTACCTACAACGTCGGTGCGGTGCTGTTCCTGGAGGGAGGCGTCGAAGCGACGGTCGATTACTGGAGCTATGACTTCGAGCACGTGATCGGCTCGATGCCCTACGACGCGGTCACCAGCCTCTACAACAGCGACGACCCGGCGACCCGTGATGCCCTGTCACCATTCATCGTCTGTCCGGACGGCAAGGCCTCGGATCTGCTGCCTGCCAGCCGATGTGCCGCCGCGAACCTCGAACGAGTCCAGCTCGACCTCGTGAACTGGCCAGGGCTCACCACCTCCGGGATCGACACCCACCTCGCCGCTCGCTTCGACGCCGGACCAGGCCAGCTCTCGGCCAGTTGGGATTCCACCTACACGGTGGAGTACGAGACGAAGGCACTGATGCTGGAGGGCACGGACCTGACGCTCTACACCAGGCGGAACACCGCCGGCTACCTGAACTTTGCCCACCCGGTCGCGGTGCCGCTGCCCCGCTGGAAGAGCCGCTGGTCGGCGTCGTACAGCTGGAACGCCTACAGGTTGGCGAACTACGTGAGCTACATCTCGTCCTACGAGGATCCTGGCAGCACCACCACCGCCCCCGTCATCGACCCATTTCTCACGTGGGATACGAGTTTCCTGTGGCGCTTCCCAGACAGCGGCATCGATCTCACCCTCTATGCGTTGAACCTGACCGGCCGGATCCCGCCCTGGGCCAACATCGAGCAATCGTACGACGGCTTCACGCATGACCCGAAGGGCCGCCGGCTCAAAGTGGCGCTAACCTATCGGTTTGGAAGCTGACGGCCACTCGTCCAGGACGGCCTCTACCGCGCGGCAGGCGATACGCGACGTATCGATGACCGCCGGCAGTGAACGGTGACGCGGAATCTCGTCGAGCGCATTTCCACTTCGGCCATAGGCAAGCAGGGGTCACCTCACCAAACGGGCAAGATCGTACGTTCAGGCCGATTGAGCGGCGTGAGGAGTCGGAAGTTCGACTTACTTGTTCTGCCGCCAGTTGTAGTCTCCCGTCAGCTCGCGGATGGAGTCGCTCTAGGTGGACCATAATATGCGTCGGTCTTGGGTGGTTCTCAAGTTGCGTCTGGGATTGCCGCCGAAAACACCGGTGCTCAAGACCGCGATCAAGGCCGAGCGGGTGGCCTTCGATCTCGTGGACGACCATGAGACGCGCGAGTTCCAAGGCAGCCCGGCGCCTGTCGCAGGACTTGGCTCGCCTTTCTTCCATCACTCCCAGAATGTGACATCTCCTGGTGATAAGCCGAAACTTGACCTCACGGATGCGGCGATGCCAAGAATGCCAATGATACGGGCGACCACACTGCGCTACGGCCCCTCGACGGCCCGCGAAGGACACGGTCCGACCACCGCCTGCCCGGCGGCGCTTTGCCAGAGGCGCCGCCTGGGCTGGGCCATCTCAAGGCCCATTCCTCGCCAATCGTAAACAGACAAGCGGAGGACGGCACCAGCCGTTGACGCCGCCGAGATGCGACGGCCCGCGCCGCTTCGCGAACGCGTCCTCCGCGATAGCGATGCCGGCATGCAGGCGGCTGCCGCGCACGCCCTTAGCGCGGCGCGCGGCGCGTCCGACGCCCCTGCCAACCAGGACGAATGCGACAATGGCCGGCAAGACACGGCGCAGGAGCAAGAGCCCGGCCGCGATCGCGCCGGCCACGAGGCCCGTCAGGGCCGGGCCTGGAATCTCCGGGATGACCCACCCATCAGGAGCCGCAGGAGCCCGCGCACCAGGCGCAGCACGACCAGCCCGGCCAGGCCCAGGAGCAGCCACCGCAGCTCGTCAGGGACTTCCATTCATTCACGAGGACACTACCCCGCCATCAGCCGAAAAGCGTCCGATCCCCTCGCGCGCTCCCGCCGCGGTTTCTGCTGTTCGTCTTTGCTCCTCATCCCCCATCGCTCCCGCAACTGATTCAGGAGGGTTCCAGGTCAAAGAGGGGGATGTTCATGGCACGGGCGATGGCGGTCATCCGGTGGTCATAGCTGGCCAGTGCGATCGCCTGGCCCAGGTGGCTCAGGTATTCGCAGGACGCCAGATGTAGGGCATCGAGCGTGCGCACGGGAACAGACTCTGGAAAGGCCTCCAGCGCGCGTTCAAGCACCGGTGGAGAAAGCTCTAACAGCGCGATTCGTCCGATGAGGCGGCGGGCCGACTCGCCGTGGGAATCGGCAAGCGTGCGCGCGTGCAGCCGGGTCCAGATCTCGTACTCCATCAACCGGCTGGCCACCAAGGTCTCGCTCCAAAGCGAGGCGGGCGGACGGTGGTCTTCGGCCAGCAGCTGGGCAAGCACAACCGAGGTATCGAGATAGATCACCGTTCGCTTCTATCACCCTCTAATTCAGCGAGAAGGTCTCGGAGTGGTGCCACCGGTGCCGGCAGAGGAGGCTCCCCAACGAGCAGCGCCGGTGGCGTCAACCAGCCCTTGCGCACCGCCTCGGCCAGTTGTATGTCGGCAAGAATCGGGCTCCTGGTTTCTCGCGGTGGCCCGATTTCAGCGACGACTCGGTCACGATCTGTCACCAGAACGGTTTCGCCCGATGACGCCAGCCGCACGTACTCGCTTAGACGGTTGTTGAGCATCTTGATTCCAACCGATCTCATGTATTACAAGGTAGCAACTAGTGGCTACCTTGTCAATCCAACTATGTGCCCACGTGACACCGCCGCTACATGCTCCGGACGTTCGCCCGGCGCTGGGAACGGACGTGGCATCGGGGTCTTTAAGGGGTTCGACAGGGGCCTGGCACCGGACTTACCAGCCGTCACGTCCGTCTCGCGATGCGACGATGAAGTTTTAGCACCGACAGGCAAGCCTTGGAACCAGACACTAGTAGGCACTGAAGATTATTCCTCGAGACGACCCTCACCACGCTCTCCGACGTCGTGTGGGGCCCACCGCTGCTCGCGCTGCTCGTCGGCACGGGCATTTTCCTCACGCTCCGCCTCCGGGGCGTGCAGTTCACAACACTTGTACCGAGTCTACGACTCGCGCTGGTCGTCCGCGACGAGACAGGCGGTACGGGTGATGTTTCCCACTATCAGGCGCTCATGACGGCCTTGGCGGCGACCGTCGGCACCGGCAACATCGCGGGCGTCGCCACCGCCCTCGCGGCCGGCGGCCCCGGCGCACTCTTCTGGATGTGGATGACCGGCCTGGTCGGGATGGCCACCAAGTTCGCTGAAGCGGTGCTGGCCGTGAAATACCGTATCACCGACGATCGCCACGCCATGATAGATCCGGTGCGCCGGGTGCGGCTGAGACGTCCTAGGCCGCTGGTAGAGCGCGTGCACCCCCAGCAGTCGCATCAGGCGGCGCCCCCGCTTGCGAGAGACCATGTCGCCCTGACGGCGGAGCCAGCGTGTCATCTGCCGCGAGCCGTAGAACGGCGTCTCCAAGAACTGCTCGTCGATGATCAACCGCCTCAGGCGCAGGGTCAACGGGCTCTCGCCCGTGCCCGCGTAGTAGAACGACGAGCGGGTGATCGACACCAAGCGGCATTGCCGTACGATGCTGATCCGTGGTGGGATCGACCATCTCGACTCTCCGGCCGCGGCTCACCGACCGAAGGCCTTCGATAAAAAATCCCGCGCGATGACGAGTTCTCCGATCTTTGCCCGCAGCTCCTGGACCTCGGTCTCCCGAGAGGCCTCCTGCCGCTCGTGGTTCCCCGAGAAAGCCGGCCAGCACCGTCTATCGAGCCGTCTTCTTCCAGTTGGCCATCAGCGGTGAGGCCTGTCACGCGCAACGCTCAGAGAAACGTCGTGGTGTGCCAGCGGCCATCCGGCGTGTGGTCGGGGACCCGGGCGCCGGACAGCCCGCGGCCAGCGCGGCGAATCAGATCAGTCCGCACACCACTCTCATCGAGAAACACGAGGCGCGCGGGATCGAGCGTCGGCGCCGCGGCGCGCCAGGCCGTGCGGGCGCGGCGGACGTCAGCGCGAGCGTGTTCCGACGCGTGTCCCGTTTTTTTAAACCGGACGCCGAGCCGTTTGATCGTGCGGCACAGCGTGGGGAGACTCGCCGGCGTGCGCAGGGCCTCCTGTCATTCGGCCAGCGGGCGATCCGGCTGCTCGCGGGTCAGGGCCGCCAGCTCCGTGAGCTGGGCGTGGAGGATCGGCGGGCGCCAGCGGGTTTGCTTGCGGGGCGCCACCTCGCCGGTTTCGCGCCGCCGCGGCTTCAGCCGATCGACCCACGCGCGATTGACGGAGTACTTCTCGGCGAGTTCGTCCGACGGCAACCCCGCGGCCGCATCGCGCAGCACCCGGAGTCGTAGGTCCATCGAGTACGCGGCCATGGCCACCTCCTGCGCCACAGGAGTACCACAACCCGCGTACTACGTACAAGTGCAATTCGCTTTAGGCCTCGATAGGCGGGTTATGGTACTTCTGTGTGCAACGCCCACACAGGCGGGTCCGTGCGCGCCTCTTCCATAAGATCTTCAAGATCTTCGCGAACGCGTTTTTGCTCGAGCGTGACGCCGGTTGATCCGCCGCGGCGGTGACCGTAACCTACCCTGTGAGCGCCTCGTAGGTCCGACGGCTCAAATAACGCCGGCGCGAGACCGATGGCATTGCCCCGCGGGCCCAACGACATGGGCCGCGGCCCGTCCTGGCCCCCCACTTGGTGACCGTGGCGCGATCTCGCCGCTCTCGCGGTGATGCTGTTTCAGCCGAGCGACCATACGAACACACAGCGAATATGTTATTAGAAGCGACAGTTCTGAGGGTGTCTGCGGCCAGGTCGATGGAATGCGCGGCTGACAGAATACTTCTCGGTGAACTCGTTGGGCGGGAAACCCGTATCCGCATGGCATAGCACCCGGAGCCGGAGATTCATCAAGTACGCGGTCATTGGCACCCCCCTGCGCGTCAGGAGTGCCACGGGAGCGTGCTATATATAAGCAAAATCCGTTTTAAAATCCAACAAAGATCCCACCACTCGCCTCGAGAAGATTCAGCGGGTGTTCCTCAATGCCGCGTATCGAATACATGCGGGCATCAAAGCGAAGCCCGAGGAGTCCCGTAAACTGCACTATCATCCCAGCCCCATAGTTGAAACTGTACTTCGTGCCGAAGCTGGCAATCCCGTCACCGCCACCATAAAACAAACCTCCACCGGCGGTCGCGTAAGGCCGGAATCTACCGGTGGGTAATTCCAGCCGTAGATTCGTACTGTAGAGAAAGGCGCGGCCCTCGGTGTCAATAAAGGTTGGGATGTACGCGACGGTGTGCTCCAGTCCCAACGGTGCGGCCGAAAGGTACAACCGTACTCCGGTGATTCCAAAATCATTAGGGTTAATCCGAACCTCGTCCAGGGAGGTTCCAGACTGCACTCCAGCAACACGGCCTACCCCCTCCACTCCTGACCTCAGCGTGAGGGTGCCAGGGTGCTGGAATCCGCCAAAGACCGTAAAGTCTTGAGCCTGGAGCGTGCCTGCAGCAACCAGCCACGTCACCGTCAATAATCCAAAGAAGTAGCGCATCTGAAAACTATGCGAGGCACAGGCGCCAACGGTGCCCGCCGGGTAGGGGATTTCTACGGCTGGCGGTGGGACCGCTCTCTCCAGGGTTCCTGGTGGTGTAAAGCCATTAGATCCTTGGCGTGCCCGTGGCGATCCTCCTTAGGTCAGCCAAGGAACTCTGGCCGTGAGACCAGCCCCGGTCCCTTATCACGCACTTTCAGGAGGGGTTGTGATGGCCTCCTCGATCACAGGAATAATCTCAATGGTGCCGTCCATCATGGTTAAATGAGGGCACGTCTTCGAAAGTCGTTGAAGCGCTTTCATGCTCTTGCCTTCCAGTAGGCAGTAGCTATCCACGAAACTGGCATGATTCCCGACGCGCTTTTCCTTGATCTCCCGGGCTTTACCAACTAATTGCGTGGCCGCTGAACTTTGCACGCGACCGCCATCCTTCAGGGCACCGGCCTTGACCAGCTTCTCCCTGTATAGACTCCACTTTTTGGAGAGGATTTCGTTTTCCTTTGGTGAAAGCTTCCTGGCGTCGCCGCCACGATACAGGGCGAGGAATCTCGGCAAAATAAAACTCCTTGAAATGTTTGAATTGTTGAGTATAGCGGACTGAGTGCCGTCACCGGTCACGATCTGTCGTGACCGGGAAATCCGAATCGATGGGTATCCTTCTCCCCTCTTCGGCGTTTGAGCCGCACCGCTGCGACAGTTTACTCTACGGGTGCTCGGCAGTTGTAAAACCGGTCGGTTCCACTCGAAATAATATGTTGGGTCACACCACCATCTCGTGTGGGCTCGTCTCCCCAGTGGACGGTGTTCCTGTCCAGCGCCGCATTCAACAGTTTATCTAGTCACCTTTCGCGATTAAATCCTCTCTTCCCACCTCCTGAAACCTTTGGATTCTTCCGAAATCCGTGTCCAAGGAGAACAGCGGCCTGTCGTCTTAAAAATAGACAACTCGACGGCTTTTACGTGCTTGTACGTACGTATTACTTGATCTGTACTATATGTACGTGTGTCCCGTTTACCCGATAGATCAAGGATCATTGTGTCCCGTTTACCCGATAGACATTGTGTCCCGTTTACCCGCCGGAAAACTTTTAAAATCACAGGGTTTTGTGGAAATCTCCCCGTGTAAAAGGCGCTACGGTGGCTGCAGAGAGCCGATGGGAGCCCCCCCTGTGCCAATGATCTATGAGACAACCTCCTTATTGAGATTAGTGTCGGGGCGGGGAGGGTTTGATGGATGAATCGCATGCCACCAGCCGTGGAGATGGACGTGGTCGTGGGGCCGAAGGCGGAGGGAGCCCGTAGGGCGACCGGAGCCTTCGGGCCCACGGCTACGTCAGCCGCGACGGCACCCGATCCTGAAGTGCCGGCGAAAGCCCAGCGCCGCCGGTTCACGGCGGGGTATCGGCTCCGCATCCTCAAGCGGGCGGACGCGTGCAAGCGGCCTGGCGAGCTGGGGGCGCTGCTGCGCCGAGAAGGCTTGTATAGCTCGCACTTGGCGAACTGGCGACGGCAGCGTGAGCAGGGCGCCCTGCTGGACATGCGGGGACGTCGGCGCGGCCCGACCCCACGTCCGATCGACCCGCGTGTGAAGCAGTTGGAAGCCGAGAACCGCAGGCTCCAGCGGAAGCTGCAGCGGGCCGAGACGATCATCGCCCTCCAAAAAAAAGTTGCCGAGATCCTGGAGATCCCCCTGACACCCCTCGACACCGACGAGACCGACTGATGCGCGCGATCGAGGCCGTCACGGCGAAGGGCGAGACGTCGGCGTTGTGTCAGAGCATCGGTGTGTCCCGCGCGTCGCTCTATCGGCGGCGCCGGCCCACGCCGCCCCGGCGGCCCCGCGCGCCGTCGCCGCGCGCGCTGGTCCCTGCCGAACGGCGAGCCGTCCGCGACACGTTGCACAGCGCGCGGTTTGTCGATCAATCGCCCGCCGAAGTCTATGCGACGTTGCTTGAGGAGCAGACATACCTCTGCTCCCCGCGCACGATGTATCGGGTGCTCGCCGAGGCCGACGAAGTGCGGGAGCGCCGCGACCAGGTGCGGCATCCGGCGTACGTCAAACCCGAGCTCGTCGCGACGGCGCCGAATCAGGTCTGGTCCTGGGACATCACCAAGCTGAAGGGCCCGGTCCCCTATCTCTACTACTCGCTGTATGTGATCCTCGACCTCTTCAGCCGCTACGTCGTGGGCTGGATGGTGGCGGTCAAGGAGAGCGCCCACCTGGCCGAGCGCTTGATCGAGCAGACCTGCGCGAAGCAGCGCATCCAGCCGCAGCAGCTCACGATTCACGCCGACCGCGGCGCGCCCATGCGCAGCAAGCTCGTCGCGCTGTTGTTCTCCGACCTCGGCATCGCGGCCAGCCACTCGCGGCCGCGCGTGAGCAATGACAATCCGTTCTCGGAGGCGCAGTTTCGCACCTTCAAGTATCGGCCGGCGTTTCCGAAGCGGTTCGGCGCACTCGAACACGCGCGCGCCATCTGCCACGACCTCTTGGCTTGGTACAATGACGCCCACCACCACAGCGGCCTCAGCTATCTCACGCCGGCCGCCGTGCATTACGGCCGCGCGCCGGCGATCCTCGACCTGCGTCACCGCACCCGCCTCGTGGCCTACGCCGCGCATCCGGAGCGATTCGTCAGCGGACCACCACGCCCAGAAACCTTGCCGACCGCCGTATGGATCAATCCGCCGGCGAAAACGACCCGCCAGGATGCCCCAGGACCGACGACCGGCACCCCGGACGACTCGCAGCATGCGGTCGTTGCCCGGCCGCGACCGCCGCTCGATCGGTCGTCGTTGCACCGCGTCGATGGCGTGGAGTCGCTACAGTAAATGCTGAACCAGGTTGTCTCAAAGACGTTGACACGGCCCGGCCTCCCAAGGTGTGAGGGGCCCTGCCCACGGTCGCACGCCACGGACCAACCTCATCACCGAGCGCGCTTCTATTCCACGACGCGTAGTTGCGAGGGTGGGATACGCGAGGGCGAGGGCGAGAGAACCAGCGCCCCTTGGACCGTCCGATAGTGCAGGTCCGGCCAAGCCATCTTGATCTTCTTGAACTCGCGGAGAACCTTCCGGCGGAAGTTTTGGACGGTGACGTTATCGTTCGCTTTGGTCTGGTCTGCGCCGAATTGTCGGTAGAGTTGCCGCCATGAGAGTCGCAGCGGGGACTTGAGCGCGAACGTCCGGTACGTGAGCCAGAAGTACAGGTCGAGGCCGAGTGGCGACCGCTTGAGCGATTTCAAGGTGTTCATGTCGAGCGGGATCGGGTGAGCGACGATCTCATTGAAAAATTCTTCCCCGATCCGAAGTGTGCTGTCCCATAACGACGGCGAGGTGGACTGTTTAGCGTCCCACCAGAACTCGCCGCGATCCGCGATCCGCGACGCGATGAACCGTTCGCCCTGTTCGTCCTCGTAAATCAATTCCACTTGGGAATGAAAGAGCCGCCGCATCTGGTTCTTCAGCCGCGTCCGCTCGCCATGGGCGCCGCCGCTGCGATCCTCCATGCCGAGCTTTCGCATGAACTCGTACAACGACCGACCGAGTACCAGTTCACGGCATTGCGTCCGGACCGCTTCGGTGCAGACCCACGCCAGGAGCAGACGCGGGATGTTGCCGTAGGGGAGTTTGTTTCCGCCTCCGGTAATCATGTAGAGCGTATACGGTCCATTGATGCGCTTGTATTCTTTCCGATTGGCTGGATTGGTGCGGGGCAGACTGCACAGCGCGAGCAGCCGCGCCATAAAGCCGAGGTCGGCGTCGGTTTTACTCGCGCCGACGAGCTGCGTTATCTGGTCGAGTTGGGTGAAGTGGTGCTGCGCGTCGAGTGTGGCCGGCCGGGGAATCAGGACACGCCCGTCTGGCAACCCAAGACGGCCGGCTATGTCGCCGACGGGCACGAACCCCCGAACTGGTCGAGAGGGGTGACTCATCGTTGAGTGAGTATGTTTTAACCCTTTGTTTCCCGGAGCAATATCGCCGCATAATATGTGAAACCCTTGTGAATGGCGAGCCCGTGCTCAACGTGGACACCAGCACGACCGACGGCTGCGCCCATCAAAACCAACCCGGAGAGTCACCAAGAACTCGCGCGGATTGAGCGGGGAAATCCGGCACGGCGACGGGCAATATTTACAAGCGGCTGGCGAGTTTCGGGTAGCATCGAAGCGAGGTAGATTCCTCCAACAACTGCTCGACGGCACCCCCACAAAAGAGCATCGACGCGTCTCGATCGACCGTTATTCGACGTGGCGCACGCTCAGGCTCATCAGTCCAGAGTCGGTGACGTGAGGCGGGCGGTTTTTCCCGTCGCTGGTCCGGTTGTTCGTTCCGTCTGCAAGCATCTCTACGGGAAGGCTCCGACGCCCGCCAAGGCGCGCGACTGGATGCGCCGACGAGCGGCGCGATGTGTGGTGGGATCCAACCTGACGCTCGCGCTGGTGATCCAGACCACGACCACGGTGATCGGCGCGGGGGCGTAGGCGGAAATCGAGGCACACGGAATCCTGACCGACCCATGCTACCGGTCATCCTCGCTCCAGGAATTGGCCAATCCGTACAAGAAATTACTTACAGAAATACATAATTATGAAATTTCAAACTTACATAGTTCATAATTATGAAATTCTGTTATTCTCGCCCGTGTGATTATTACCGTCGCCAGCTTCAAGGGCGGGATTGCCAAGACGACAACCGCCGTTCACCTTGCCACCTACCTTCAACGGCTTGCGCCGACACTGTTGCTCGACGGCGACCCGAATCGCCAGGCCCTTGTCTGGGACACCGCAGGCCAGATGCCCTTCAAAGTGGCCGACATCCTCCAGAGCGCGAACCACGCCGCCGACTATAGCGGGGGGCGCGGCCATATTGTCATCGACACCGAAGCCCGCCCCGGGCCAGACGACTTCAAGGCGCTGGCAGAGGGCTGCGATCTGCTGGTGATTCCAGCGGCCCCCGATCCGCTCGACACCCACGCGCTCATGCTCACCCTCAAGGAACTGCGCCAAATGGACACGGTCAATTTCCGGGTCTTGGTCGTGAAGGTTCCCACAGGCGAGAAGGAAGCCGAAGAACTCCGGGCGCAACTCATCGCCGCCGACGTGCCCGTGTTCACCGCTGAAATCCCGCTGCTCAAGGCGTTCAAGCGGGCCGTGGCGCAGGGTGTCCCCGTCTGTGCCGTGAAGGGTGATCCCTACGCAGCGCGGGCATGGGATGCGTATGAGGCCGTCGGCCGGGAGATGGTCCAGTGAGCACGTTTCGCCGCAACACAGGCATTGCCGATGCCCTCAAGGGCCTACGTGACCCTCAGCCGCCGCCCGCCGTGGAAGAGCAGGGTAGCGAAGAATCGACGCCGAAGCCCGCGCCGCGCCGGGTCTCTCAACCGGGTGACAAACGCGGCCCCGGACGACCGATCGGGAAGCGAGGAAACCCCGACTACAAGCAATACACCGTCTTACTGAAAGCCGTCACGCACCGCGAAGCCCTCGACAAGCTGCGGCTGAAAAGCGACCGGCCTGATTTTTCCGATTTACTCGAAACGTTGCTTGCCGCATGGAACCGTAAGTATAAGTGAAATTATGGAACTATGTAATGTCACAATTATGTAATACTACAATTATGAAATGTCAGAGCGGTGCTCTGGGTGGAGGGCGGGAGTCGATGAAGGGATGGCTTCGTCACACTTCAACAGCCCGGGTCGCCACGGGAGCTTTGCTGCCGTCCTTCGCTTCTCTTCTGTATAGTGGCTTGTCGTTCGACTGCGTCAAAGTGGCGCGTTGAGCAACGATGCGGTCGATTCACGATCGACTCGCGCCAGCCCCAGAGCATCACGGCCCACAGGCGAACAGGAGCGGAACATGGATGACGACCAGAGCGGAACGACCACCGGGCAAGGGCACTGGCGGTCGCTGAACGATCGACTGGTGGCGACACTGAAGCCCTATGCGCCGCCCATCGCGATTTCTTTTCTGGCGGAGGGCCAGACATCGCCGGTGGCGAGGCTTGATGACGGCTACCCGGAGCCGAATGCGAGTGGGCGAACGGGACAGGTTCCGGCCGGATGTGTGTTCTGGATTCGGGGCGCCAGTGAATCGTTTTCCACCACGGCCACCGACCATGCCAACTGCTCGGTCGGGAGCCTCACCCATGGGTTTCTCACCCTCAAGGAGGCCGCGACGAAAGACGATGTCGGAGCCGTGCTGGAGTCGGGTTGGGTCGACATAGCGGCGGTGGAACAACTCCCGGTGGTGACCACGAGACCAGGGACGGTGGTGTATGGTCCGCTGGCCGAAACTCAGGCCGAGCCTGACGTCGTCTTGTTACGGATCAACGGTCTGGCAATGATGACCTTGAAGGATGCGTTTCCTGATCTGCTGATCGAAGGGAAGCCCCAATGCCACATCATTGCCATCGCCAAGGAGCAGGGGGCGGTGGCTGCCAGCGTCGGATGTGCGCTCAGCCGTTTGCGGACCGGGATGAAGGCCGAAGAGATGACCTGTGCCATCCCTGTCCGGCGGCTGAGTGAAGTCGTCGACGCACTCGAGTCGACCGTCTCGCTTGACCGCGCGATGGCTAGCTACGCCTCAGCGGACGCGAAACGGTTTCAGTAAGACCTGGGCAGCGTACGGGAGCCATCTCGCTCACCGATCCCGCAGGTCCAGCTGATTCAATATCTGACTGAACGCCCGGCGCGGACCGGATACGATCCAGGAGCGGTTCAATCGGGATGCTCCAGCCTGCCGCACCCGGTAGTGCGCCCTCTACCGGTCCAGCGCGGCAGCCGGGGTATCAGTCCGGTTCTCGATCGCCGCAGTTCCCACGGTCATGAAGGCGGCTTCGGCCGGGTGCCCTCCACCACCGCCCGAACCATAGATCGTGCTTTCTCATCTCGACACTCCTCCTGCGAGAACTCTCTCGCAATCAAGTGTCCAAGAAAACCCTAGCAGCCTGTGGTGAAAGTCCCTGATCGGGATCGACAGGGTCGATCTGACGTACGACACTTCCTTCCATGGCAATGGGCAAGCGCTGCCGTGGCGGGCGGCAGCCGTCGATGTGGGTGTCCAGTTCGGACCTGCCGCGCAGCGCGGGCCATCCGTTTTACGAACGCCTGAATCGTATCCTCGACGCGGCGGGCTTCGACGCCTTCGTCGAGGAGCAGTGCGCCAAGTTCTATGCCGACGGGGTCGGTCGGCCGAGCCTGGTGCCGGGCCGCTACTTCCGGATGCTGCTGCTCGGCTACTTCGAGGGGCTGGACTCGGAACGGGCGATTGCGTGGCGGGCCGCCGATTCGCTGAGCCTGCGGCAGTTCCTCGACGTGTCGCTCGACGCGGCGCCGCCGGACCACTCGACGGTGTCGCGCACGCGGCGACGGATCGACGTCGAGACGCACCTGGCGGTCTTCACCTGGGTGCTGCAGCGGCTGGCCGACGCGGGCCTGGTCGGGGGCAAGACGGTCGGCATCGACGCGACGACGCTGGAAGCCAATGCGGCGCTTCGAAGCATCGTACGCCGGGATACGGGCGCGGGTTACGAGACGTTCCTGCGCCACCTGGCGGCGGCTTCGGGCATCGCCACGCCGACGCGCGCCGAGTTGGCCCGCCTGGACCGCAAGCGCCCGAAGAAGGGGTCCAACGACGACTGGACGCATCCCAAGGACCCGGACGCGAAGATCACGAAGATGAAGGACGGCAGGACCCGCCTGGCGCACAAGGCCGAGCATGCCGTGGACCTGGAGACGGGCGCGGTGGTCGGCGTCAGTGTCCAGGCCGCGGATGCCGGCGACACCCAGACGATGCTCGAGACGCTGGTTACCGCCGCCGAGCAGGTCGACGCGGTGCTGCCGGCGGGGCCCGGCATCGCGGAGCTGGTCTGCGACAAGGGCTACCACAGCAACCAGACACTGGTCACGTTGGCCGAGGTGGAGATCCGCAGCTACGTGTCGGAGCCCGACCGGGGCCGGCGCAACTGGCGCGGGAAGCACGTCGCCCGTGACGCGGTGTATGCCAACCGGCGACGGATTCGCGGCGCACGCGGTAAGCGGCTACTGCGTCGACGCGGTGAACGCCTCGAACGTCCCAATGCGCATCTCTACGCAACCGGAGGGATGCGCCGCGTGCACCTGCGCGGACACGGCAACATCCTCAAGCGCCTGCTCCTGCAGGTCTGCGGCTTGAATCTCGGGCTGCTCATGCGGCAACTGCTCGGCGTCGGGACGCCGCGCGGCCTCCAGGGCCGCGCCTATGCCCTCGGCGACGCCTTGCTGCTCGCATTGCGCCGCTTCTGGGGCCTCGTATCGCGCTCCGCGGCGCTCGTGTCGGAAAATTGGACCGTTCCATCGTGGATTCGCTCGATGACGCCGACTCAGCCACACATTCTTCCAGGGCTGCACGAAGGCAGTTCTGCCACAGCCTGTTAGGGCGCAGGACGTATCCCATTATTTGGGATGTTGATCGTGTGGGATGTGATCAGGTAGACTGGTGTGGGGTCAGGGGGCTTCCTCCTTTGGCTTGCGCGCCCAGTTGGTTGGTCTCTGGCTGGGCGCGCAAGTTTGTACGGGTAGTGTTTCGTTCTGTGTGCAAAAGCGCTTGAGAAAGACGAGCGGTCATGGCAAGAGGTTGATAGCTGGCTGACATCGACCTCACTCACAAGGAGCTAGACCATGACCACTCAAGCCAAGCGTCCCGCGAAGTCCCAACGGATTGAAGCCCTGATCGGCAGCGACCGCGAGCTGTTGAAACGGCTGGTGAAGGAGTCCCTCCAGGATCAATGAAGAGATCACGCGTCGCACGCGGGTCGTGCGCATCTTCCCGAACCCGCCCAGCTGCCTCGGTCTGGTGCGCGCACTCTGCGCTGAGGTCCACGAGGGGTGGCTCGAAGATTACCGCTACCTGAATATGGAGTTTCTGAAGGAGCAGAAGAAAGAACTGCGGCCCGCGGCTTAACCAATCACGGCATCAGCCTCAGCCATGAATCTGAATTTGCACAACTTGACGTACACCAACCGTTTGTACGGCGGACCGTCGGTCAAATTATCGTCCTGCCGGACCGCCCCCTGCCACGGCCGCCAGCGCGGTCATGGGGTTTCGTTTCCCTTTTGTTTGCGTCCGGTTGGCTTGGTCTCTGGCCGGGCCGAATTTTTAAAGAGGGCTTTCATTTTGCGTTTTCGCGACAAAGCCTCTATAGTTTGTCGGTGAGTTTTCGATATGAGAAGCAGGGACCACTCTCATACATCCAGGTGTTGACGGCACAGCAGGTAGCTGAGTTACGCCGAAGGATGATCACTATTTCTTGCCCCACTGGACAGAAGCAGTAACCGTTAAACCGTAGATATAAAGAAGCAACGTTACCCCCACAGCAGAAGTAACCGTTACCCCCTAGTCTTAAAGGAGCGACACTCATGAACGGAGCGAGATCAACTTTTATGCGAAAGGGCTACTGGCTCACGGCTCTTGCCGCGATTGTGCTGCTGGTGGCGTCCGCGGGGACGGCGTCGGCACAGGCCACCATCAGGGCGGATAAAGCGGTGGCCGAGGGCGACAGCGTCACGGTGACCGTGACCCTCAAGGGGATGATCGACGCCGCCCAGGACGCGGACACTCCCACCGCGGCGGCCACGGCGACCGTGACAGCGGAAATTGTCGCCGGAACTGCCACGGCCACCGCCACCGCGGGTGAGACAGAAGATATCAACACGGCGCAACTAGGCCTCGTCGCAACTTTCGCAATTCCGTCGAACGCCACCTTAAGCCCCGTCTCGTACTCTGCAACGCGCACTATCCGGGTGCAGACGACCCATGACTTGGACGCGGAGGATGAGGTCTTCGATTGGAGTTTCGTTCTGGTGGACGGTGGCCTTAAGGATGCGGACGGCGACACCATCGCAGAAGCGTCAGGTAGCCCAACGACGCTCACCATTGATGACGACGAGACCCAGTCCTACGACCTGACCTTGGATGACGACGCGGAGCCCGAGGAGGGGGGCGATCCGATCACGGTGACCGTCACCGCGAACCCTGCACACGTCAACGGCTCCGCGGATCTGTCGGTGCAAATTGACAGTCCGCCGACTCTTGCCAGCATCACCGCTCCGGTGACTGCCACCGTCCCCACGCTTAACGAGGACAACCGTTCGGAGGACATCACCATCACCCTGGGCGGGAACGACAAGAACCGTGTCGAAGACACGATCACGGTCTCCGTGTATTCGGGCTCGGCGGGGAATGCCACGTTGGTTGACGCATTGTCCATCGATATCGAAGACAAGAACGCGCTGCCTGCGGTCGCGATGATGGTGGTCGATAAGGACGGCAAGGCCCTCGACCCGCAACCCATGTCGGTGAAGGAAGGCGAAACCGCCATGGTGGCGGTGATGGTGGTCGACGACAAGGGCAAAGCCATGAACGCCGCAGAGAACCTCACGGTGGCGTTCATGCCGACCGGCACGGCCGATTCGGCGGACTACACGTTGGTCGGGTCGGCCGACATCAAGATGGCCAAAGGGATGAGCGCTGTCATAAAAATCGAGGTGCGGTCGGACGAGGATGTCGGCATGGAATCGCTCATGTTCGACGCCGTGGTGTCCGGTGAGAGCGCCAACGGCCCAGGGACCCGCACGAGCGCGGGTGTGCTGTCGCTGAACATTGAGGACGAGACGACGAAGAAGATTACGCCGAAGGCGAGTGAGGCCGACTACGCGGCGCTCATGGCCGCGATTACGGCGGGGGGCGGCGACGACGGCCTGAACCCGGGTGACACGGTCACGCTCATGACGAGTGACCTGTTCGATGTGATGGACGGCTACACGGCCAGCTACGGCGTCTCCGTGGAGGGTGACTCGGCCAGTGCGTCCGCGTCGGGCGATACGGTCACGATCAACGCGCTGATGGCCGGCGAGGCCAAGATCACCGTCACCGGGACGGCGAGAATGGCATCGTCCTCGCTCATGTCGTCGCAGACCGTGTCGAACGTCGCCGAGCTCACGTTCCCCGTGACGGTGGAAGACACGGAACTGGTGGTCAGGCTGAGCGCCGATCCCATGGAGATCGAGGCGGGCGGCACGACGATGATCACCGCGACGGCCAACCGAGCCGTCACGGTTGGAGACGGCGCGGCCACGATTGATCTGTCCGTGGTGGGTGACGGCACACTGGATGCCGACTCGATCACGATCGCGATGGGCGAGACGAGCGGCTCCGTGATGTTGACGGCCAACGAGTCGGTGACCGTGACGGCCACGGGCAGCGGCGTCAGCGGCCACATGCAGGTTATGGTGACCGTGACTGAAGCGCCGCCGGAGCCGGTGCCAGCGCTGCCGTTGATTGCGCAGTGGCTGCTCGGGTTTGGCCTGATGGGTGGCGGTGCGCGGCAGTTGTATCGGCGGCGGCGGCAGGGCTCGTAGAGCCTATCGTTCCTGAAAGCCCGGGGGGGTAATCGGGCAGGGGGGGGACCCGGCGCGTTTGCGCCGGATCCCCACTTTGCTTTTCTGAGCGTCCCCGAGTGTTCTGGTCGTGGAACGGTGCTCCCAGCTCGTGACCGGCGATTTTTCGGCGAGCGGCGCCTCCGGTGTCCGCTCGCCTTTTTTTTGTTCGGAGCCACGACCCCCTCACCGCGTTGATTCCGCAGATGGGGTCCGGCTGGTGCCGCGGGTGTCCACGGCGGTCCCGCCTTGCTGGTCAGCTCGTCCTCTTTCCGGCCCTGGTCGCCTCACGGAGATCGGCTGCTTAGTGGCCGCTCCACCGCCACGCCCGGATCCAGGAACGCGTGAAGCCGTCCGGGAGAGTCCAGGGGCATCGGACACCACGTGTGGGTAAGATTGTGGGTAACGGGAGGCGTGGCGGGGGCGGATCGATCGAGCGCAGCGCCATCCGCGGCCGCCGCGACGAACTCGGGCTCGACGGCGCCTCCCGCGTCACGCAGGCCGAGGCCAGCGGGTTCTTCCCTCATTCGCGCGCCTGAGCTGGCGGCGACCGTCTGGTCGAGACGCGCCACGCCGGGGACGTGCTGGCCAGCGCTGCCGGCGTGGTTGTGCCCTACGACGTGATCACCGGAGGCCACACGATCCCGCGGCGCGTCGCCGCCATGGGAGCCGCGACGGCAGCGGTGGGACGCGAGTGGATCGGCGTCGGCGTCACGACGGGTTCCGGGGTGGTCACGCTGGCGCTCAGGCCGGGGCCGTCCACGGACGGCTTTCTTGGTCCGGCAGGGTCCCGTTCAGAGAGAGGGGTACAACGAGGGAAGCGAACGCTGGGGCTGGTCAATAAGCCATGTATTCTGAAGCAGTTGCACGCGATCGGCGGCGACCATCTCCGTAACGGCCGGCCGTGGCCACGTTGCGCACGAAGGCTGGCGTGAGTGCATGTTCAAGCCGCCGGCCTGGGGGTCTCGGTTCGCGTGGGTGTGTCGGGAGCGTCATGACCGTCGATCCTCCTCTCGTCTGATGCCGGGAACGGAACCATTGTACACAGCCGGACGAGGCGTCCCGTTCAAATAGGCCGCCCAGTCGCCCATGAGCCGCCGCCGGCGCTCGAACAGGTCCGAGCGGGCATAGGCCGCTTCGACCGTGTTCTGCACGACGTGCGCCAGCGCCGCCTCGATGACCTCGCGCGGATGGTCGGTCTCCTCGGCCGCCCAGTCTCGGAAGGTGGACCGGAAGCCGTGCGGCACGGCTGCGATCCCCTGCTGCTGGAGGAGCCGGCGCAGCCGTTTGTCGGCCAGCGGCGCCCCGTCCCGCCCGGGAAACACGAGCGGCCCGTCGCCACGCGTCCGCGCCGCCTCGAGGATCTCCGCCGTGCGCTCCGGTAGTGGGACCCGGTGCGGGCGCTTCGCCTTCATGCGCGCGGCGGGGATCGTCCACACGGCGGCGGCGGCGTCGATCTCGGTCCACGCGGCCCCGCGGACCTCGCCCCACCGCGCCGCCGTCAGCACGAGAAACTCGAACGCCAGCCTGACGATCTCGGCCGCCCCGGATGCTCGCACCCGTGCGAGAGCTGCCGGCACGTCCTGGTGCGCGAGCGCCCGCATGTGCTCGACCGTTACTTGCTGCGGTCCGAGGACTGGCCCGATGCGGTCGCACGGGTTGTCGCTGCGGTACTCCATCGCCACGGCCCACTCCAGCACCGCCCGGATCCGCTCACGCACACGCCGCGCGGTCTGCGCCTTCACGTGCCAGACCGGCGTGAGCACCTCCAGCACCTCAGCGCTCGTCACGTCGGACACCGGCCGTGCGCCAATCCGGGGAAAGGCGTAGCGCTCCAGGCTCGTCCACCAGCTCTGCGGGTGCCGGCCGTTCCGCCAGCCGGCCCGTTTTTGGTCCAGCACGCGGCGGGCCGCCTCCGCAAACGTCGGCGTCCCCTCCGCGCGGCGCTTCTCCGCGAGCGGGTCGCCCCCCTCGCGGGCCAGCTTGCGGTTGACCCGCGCCTTCTCGCGGGCCTCGACGAGCGGCACCAGCGCCACGCTGCCGAGCCCGAGGTCACGGCGGCGACCGTGGATCATGAGCCGCTGGACCCAGCTCCTGGTGCCGGACGGCTGGACGTAGAGATACAACCCCTGGCCATCGCAGTATCGTCCGGGCGCGACGGTCCGCACGAAGCCTGCCGTCAGCCGCTTGTCGGGATGGCGGCCTCGGGGCTTGGTCCGTCGCGGCAGGTGCAGCGTCTGTGTCGCGCTATTCATACCCTCATTGTATAGGGGATGTTGATGGACCGCAAAGGATGTTGTGAGCGGATCAGGAAGCTCGTAAGGTGTCATAAATAGTTATTACTACAACGTTTATGCTACATACAGCACAATACGACACGTTGGTGGATTCTGTGAGGCCGTAGTGGAGATGGCAACGGCCTCTACTTGACCGTGCAACCCACGGGCACGCGAAGTTGGATCCAGCGGATCGTGATCCGTGGCCGCCGCCGCGACGTGGGGCTCGGCGGCTTTCCGCTCGTCTCGCTCAAGGAGGCGCGCGACCAAGCGTTCGCCAACCGCAAGGCGGCGCGCCAAGGCGGCGACCCGGTCGCGGACAGGCAGCGTCCCGACACCGTGCCCACCTTCGCCGCCGCGGCTGAGCGGGTCTGGACGGACAAGCACCCCGGCTGGCGCCACCCCCGGCACGCTCATGACTGGATGTCGAGCCTGACGCGGCACGTCCTCCCGCACATCGGCGACACGCCGGTATCGAGCGTCAGCAGCGTCGACGTGCTGGATACGCTGCGGCACATCTGGCACATCCGGCCCGAGACCGCGCGCCGCGTTCGCCAGCGGATCAGCGCCGTGCTGGACTGGGCCGTGGCGATGGAGTACCGCAGCGACAACCCGTGCGACCGGCTCGGCCCGGTCCTCGGCCCGCAACAGGACCTCGTCGAGCACATGCGCGCGCTCCCGCACGGCGAGGTGGCGGCGGCGATCCGAACGATGGGGGAGTCGGGGGCGACACCGGTCGTCAAGCTGGCGTTCGAGTTTCTGGTGCTGACGGCGGCGCGGTCGGGCGAAGTGCGCGGCGCGCGGTGGGCCGAGATCGACCTGCGGGCCGGCGTGTGGACGATCCCCGCCGGGCGTATGAAGTCCAAGCGCGAGCACCGGGTCCCGCTGTGCGGACGGGCGGTGAAGATGCTCCGTGCGGCGCGGCCGCTCGGCGATGGCCGCGGGCCGCTCGTGTTCCCCAGCCAGGGCGGCAAGCCGATCAGCATCACGCGGCTGCCGCGGCTGCTTCAGAACCTGAAGGTGGCCGCCGTGCCGCACGGATTCCGGTCATCGTTCCGGGACTGGGCCGCGGAACAGACGAATCATCCGCGTGAGGTGGTCGAGGCGGCGCTCGCGCACGTGGTGGCCAACCAGACCGAGGCGGCCTACGCCCGGTCGGACCTGTTCGAGCGCCGGCGGCGGCTGATGGACGAGTGGGCGACCTATCTGAGTGGGGAGCACAGAGGCGATGGCGCGACGGCGGTGACAGATTCCCGGTAGACGAGGGGGTGGCACCGATCACAGCGAATCTGCTACCGAGCGACGTTGGCTCTCCAGTGCAGAGGTCGCAGGTTGGAGATCAGGTCACTCCCCCCGGCCGCAACCGGGACACTCTGGACACTCTGATCGATGTCCCATCCGTGGAAGGGGTGGTACACTGCAGGTATGAATGCGACCGACCGCATCACCATCTTCGTGGCGGCCGCGGCCGTCGTCTTCACGATGGCCGGCAGCGCCTGGTACTCGGGCAAGCGCATCGACGACGTCAACGCCCGCATCGACGGCTTGCGCATAGACATGAACGCCCGCTTCACTGAAGTCCACGACGACATCACGGAACTGCGCACCCTCGTGATCGAGGTCCTCAAGCGCGACGCCGACGCCGCCAACTAGCCCGACACCGAGGTGTGATATCTCCATACCCCTCGGACCCAATCATCGCTGAAGTTCGGGCCATCCGGCAGGCGGCCGCCGCGCGCTTCGACGACGACGGTGAGGCAATCTTCAGGGACATTCGAGCCAGACAGGAGGCCTCCGGCCGCGTGTACGTCCGCTTGCCGCTCGCCGCGTCGCTTCCAACCGCAAGGATTGGCCGACACGCGAGCGAGACCAGACCAACAGACTCTTTTACGGGAATCACCCCTCAAGATTGCCCCGGCGCCGCCTAGCGCGCCCAGCGGCGCCTGGTGTGGTCGGCCAGTTCTGCCCCGCGCTGGCAGTCGATCGCCTGTGTCGCCGCGTGGGTCGCCACGGCGGTCCATGCCTCAGCCGCGATGCGGTTGGCGGCGGCGGCGGTCGTGGCGGCGTCGACGACCTTGGCGGCGCGCGCCTGGTGTCCAAGCGTTTGCGCGCCGTGGCATGGAGTGTTCCTGCGGCGTCACTCTTGAGATCGGTCATGGGGTGGGTCTCCTGGTGCGTGGTGTGGCGGGCGCGCGCTGGTCCTCAGGCCCGCCGGTCAGCCGCGTGGCGAGGACGGCGAGGGTGCGGATGCGCGCGCGACTCAGACTCAGCCGGGCATTCGTTCGAATCGTTGTATGTCCCATTGATTCTTTCCGGCGTCGTAGCCGTTGACCACGGCGGCTTCTTCGACAAAGCGTCGGCCATCCGCTCGGGTCATGTGGATCACCATTGCGATCCCGTCCACGACGCCCCTACAGGTGACGTCCCACGGGAGATCGCCGCCGCCCTGCATGGCGCAGCTCGCCAGCCGCGAGAGGGCGCATCGTCATCCCGCCAGACATAATAATCATACGGTATGAATATCATACCGTCATATGGTATGAAATCATCCAACCCCGTCGACCTTCGGAAGACCAACGCTAGCGGGAAAACAGCGCCGACTCGACGACGGGGACCAGACCGCGTGCGCGTCGCGCTACCTGAGGCCAGCACCAGCGCGAGATCAGTTAAGTAGATTTCGACTGCCGTCGTCGGTGTCGTGTGGATGCCGCTCATCCTGAGGGGGTTGCCAAGGACGGATCTCCGAGCGTACCGAGCGGAGCGTTTAGCCTGGCCGTGGCGTCCCCCACACGGTCTTCACGTGAGGATAGTTCAGGATCCGTGCGTCGGCCGTGACAACGGCAGCAGACAGCCGCCGGGCTTCCGCAACGATAATCCGGTCCGCCGGATCACGGTGGAACGGCGCGGGCAACGCGTACGCCTCCTCGACGGACTCAAGCTCGATCGGAAGGACCGTCCAGCCGTTCAACTCCACATAGTGGCGGAACCAGAGACGCCAATGCCGATCAATCTCGATGCGCCCGCGTTCTGCCGCGCACGCGATTTCCGCGCAACTAATCGCGGACACGCACACCTCCGTCTCCTCTGCCTCCAAGAGCCGCGTGGCTTGATCCGGGAGTTGTGCGGGGTCGCTGATGGCCCAGATGACCGCACAGGTGTCGAGCACCACCGTCACGCGGGGGCATCTCCCAGCATGTCCCAGTCCTCTGGAGGAATCATCGGGTCGATCAGATCCGACTTAACGACAACCGTGCCCGGGCCGCATCCGAGCACTGTTCGATTCCGCGCCCACGTGCGGATCGGCACGACGCGCACGAACGGCGTGTTCCGCTTCCGCACCTCGACCTCTTCGCCATTCGCCACGGCGTCGAGGTACGCGCTCAGGTGATTTTTGAACTCGGCGATGTTGGCAATCTTCATGGCCATATTATAGGCCCACTACGGAAGGACGACGACAAAGTCTCTGGAACAGCCGTAAGCCGCCCAAGCTAACCAGCGCTCAATCGCGGCCAAGTGAACGAGAACTGTGAACACCTCGACATCGCCTTGTGGATGTTCACCCACCCGTACGAGCTGATCTTGTGAGGTCTCCTAATTAGATCGACCACTTGACTTGAACCGAAAACAACCGCCATAATAATCATATGGTATGAGTATCATACCGTCATATAGTATGAAATCACCCAACCTCGTCGACCTTCGGAAGACCAACTCTAGCGATCCGTTTCAGAAGAAAGTCGCTGAGATTCAGGGCCGCGCCACCGCCGTTGTACGAAAAACCTTCAGCTTGGGACAAGGCGATTTAGACCAGATCAACGCCGTTGCGGTGTCTATGTCCCAGCAACAGGGCAAGGTCGTGAATGCGTCGGAAGCTCTACGCGCCATTATTCGACGGGATCACGATAGAGCAGGGTCATGAGAGGCGTGGCTCTGACACAACGGAAAGGTGGTAGCGGGAAAACCGCGCTTTCTCACGCGCTCGCTCTTGGTGCGTCCTGGGATAACGTGCCCGCCCATCTTATGCACACCGACAATCGCGAGCCGTTGAAGGTGAACGGCAGGCCGTACATGTATTACGACGCACGGGAACCGGAAACCCTCCAGACGCTTGTCAACGCGGCTATCAACACGGACGGCCTGTGCATTATTGATAGCGCCGGAAACCGCCCGGAGTTTGATGCATGGATTGCGCGATATGTCGATCTTGTTTTGATTCCGGTCATGCCGGACCCGGAAGACGTGAAAGAGGCGCTCGTTCAGATGAACGTGCTTGAATCCCAAGGTGCGCAAAACGTCCGATACCTCATCAATAATTTCCCGTCCAGCACAATGGAGCGTCAGTACGTTGGGCGATATCTGAGCCAGATTCCTCTTGAGAAGACTATGGGGTGGGTCGGTTCGGTCAAGGCCATCCGCACTTTGCGCGAGAATGACGAGCCGACGTTCCAGACACCGCCCTCTCGTGTTAACAACCTATCTCGAAGTCTCTACCGGCAGGTGAGAGACGCGTTCAATCACCAGCACCTGCGAGCGGATAAGACCCTGGAAATCGCCGTAGGGGGTATCCAGCGCCCTTCCCCGACTCGATGAGCTGGCGATGGGCGGGCCACGCACGCTCCGGTGGAGCGCCGCGCCCACGCTCAGCGGCTCGTACCTATCGGCTGACGCGGCCCGCGCGGTCGCCTCGGCCGGCGGCGGAGGATAGAACACCCGTGCCACGTCCTGGAGATCGAACATCGAGCACGGGTTCGCCATCCACGAGGGTTTCCCGTATCATGCAGCGATTTTGACTTGGTATGGTGAGCTGAGAAAATTGGCGTGTCGATCTTGATTTTTGAACAATGAGCGGCCCCTCTCGACCAGTTCGCGGGTTTGTGCCCATCGGCGACGTGGCCGGCACGCTGCCTAGCGTCGTCCCGAGCGGGCGGGCAATGTCGGCGCAAACTCGGCACCACTTCACCACGCTGCGCCAGGTCAATCAGCTCATCGAGGCGAGCGAAGCGGAGCCCGATCTCGGCTTCATGGCGCGGCTGCTCGCGCTGTGCAGTCTGCCGCGCACCAATCCAGGGGACCGGAAAGAGTACGTCCGGCGCAACGGGCCATACACCCTGATCATGAGTGCCGGCGGACAGCCGGCGCGACTGCCCTACGGTATCCTACCGCGGCTGCTGCTGGCATGGGTGTGCTCAGAGGCGGTACGGACGCAGCGCCGCCAACTGGTCCTCGGGCGGTCACTGTATGAGTTCATGCATAAGCTTGGCATGAAGAGTCACAGCGGCGGCGAGCGAGGGGATCGGACGCGACTCAAAAATCAGATGCGCCGGCTCTTTCGTTGTTCGGTCCAGCTCGTCTACGCGGACAGCGATCATGAGGTCCAGGTACATTCGTTCATCGCTGACCGCGCCGAGTATTGGTGGCACTCGTCGTCGCGGCCGGACACGCCGGGCCTGTGGGAATCCACGATCCAGCTCGGTGAGCAGTTCTTCAACGAGATCATCCGGCACCCGATCCCGCTCGACCTACACATCCTCAAGGCGCTCAAGCGGTCGCCGCTCGGGTTGGATTTGTATTTCTGGCTCGTCTATCGGACGTTCGCGTTGTCGGCACCGCTCACGCTCTCCTGGCGACAGCTCCTTTACCAGTTCGGGGCGGACCCAGCGAAGGCTACAAAGCCCGGCTCGGTCAGCCGCTTCCGCGGGGAGGTCTTGCGCGAGCTGAAAAAAATCAAAACCGCGTGGCCCGGCTTGAACTACCACACGGTGACGGGTGGGCTCGTCGTCTCGCCCTCGACCCCACGCATCACGCCCACACAACTCCGGTTGATCGGCGAGTCGTAGATCGTCGGCCGTCCCGTCCTCACGGGTTAGCCGGGTGCTCCGGCCGGCCATATTTGCTGTCTGAGCTGCAACGGTGCGGTTCGTGTCACCCGGCGGGCCGGGGCGGAGCGAAGGACCGCGCGCGGTTGCCTCGGCCTGTGAGTGAAAGCTAGGTCCAGCTCTGAAACACGGCGCGCCTCGCCGTGAGTGCGCCCCTACGTGGCGATTGGCGGTGGCGCGGCCGGGCCCGGACGGCCGGCGCGCGGTTGCCGTTCCTGTGGCCTCTGAGCGCGCCGCCGTGGGTTTTCCACAAAAAGGCTGTGAATCCAGGTGTTTTCCTTCGCTGAAACATGTAGTTTTTTTAAGCCAAACTATCGCTGAAACATGTAGTTTTTTTAAGCCAAACTATCGCTGAAACATGTAGCACATACAAGTACATAAGATCATGTAGTACAACCCAACAAGTAAGTACAGGCCGTTGGCCTGTTCATCTTTGAATTAGAAGAAATGAAAAACGGCCGATCCGACCTGGAAATAAGGGGAGCAGAGAGGGAACGGACACCAGTACGTCGATTTTCCTGAGTGTTTCTCCTCACGGGCTGTTCCCGCTCCGGCAACACCCCACCCAAAACAGCCCGGATCGCCTCCACGAGCCGGGCGTGTCCACGGCGGCGCCGTCCGCCGCGGTGGAGGGCCGGCCGATCAGTGGGCGGGCTTACCCGCCGTAGACGAGCGCATCGATCTCATCCAGCGACAGCCAGGACACGGCTCGCCGTACACGTCGCACTCAAACTCCACGAGATCGCCGCGTGGCGTGTCGTACAGCGAGAGTTCGCCGCGGGTCAGCCGTTCGACGGCATCGGGCTCGGTGACGTAGTAATAGGTGTCAATAAGCCGCTGAGCCTGGGCCGGGGTGAGCGTGATGGTCTTGTCGGGCATCGATCTCTCCTTCGGGTTCTCGGTGGCGGTGTGTCCTCACTGACGAGGGACACCCGCACGCCGGGACACATGGGGGAGTCGGGCAGGCCGCGCCGCCGGAGAGACGAGGGGCCGCACGAGCCGGACCTGTGCCAGCACGGGGGGCGCGGAGCGAGCTGGCGTAGTGGTCCGGCGCGGCCACCATCGATAGCAAGCGGACGGCCGACGTGCCCGACACGAGAGGGCAGCGCCGGCCGGCGATCACGCGGTCGAGCTGCTCTTGCGATCGTCAGGCCACGAACTCGCCGGCGGGGTCTGGGAGGTACTCGATTTCTTTGATGCGACGGTCGATGTCGAAGGTATCGGTGCGAACAGCTACCAAGGATTGAGCGTCGGGCCTGACCTCTAGCGACCGGCCATATTTATCGCGTCCAGCGGCGGCGGGTGCGTTCGGCCAGCGCTGCCCGGTGAAAGAAATGTATCATCCTGGCTATCGTGACGATGGTGCCACCGGCGCGTCACGGGGGTTTCCGCTCATAGGGAGGGCAGTGTGAAGAGAGTTTCGATGAGCGCGACTATCTCGGTGCAATCCAACCAGGAGATCTTGCTCTCGATCGTCGTCGGCGACGCGCAGATTGGCAGCTCATATGTCCAGCTCGACCCAGACCCGCCCCGGTCTTGTGTATTGGACGACCATCTACTAACCTAGCGTAACAGGATGCGCGCCATCCATCTTCCCAACTCGCACGCGCCGCAGGGGTTGTAGCCGACACGGCGCTCCCCGATGCCCGCCACGCCCCGCTGGCTGCTCGCCATCCCCGACGCCATCCGCCAGCTCGCGGCGCTGGACCGCGAGTTGCTCACGCGCGGCGACGTCGAGCAGCTCTTCGGCGTCTCGAGAGCCCGGGCGGCGACGCTCATGCAGACCTTCGGGGCCGAGCTCACCGGCAACCAGCGAACGCTCCCGAGAACACAGCTCCTCCGCCAGCTCCGGAAACACCGCGCCCGGGCCGCCTTCCGCGGAGAAGCAGACCGCCGGGAGCGGCTCCTGACCGAGCTCCGGACGGCGCGGCTGACCGGGATCCGCGTGGCCGTTCCGGTCGAGGCGCTCGAGGGACGGCTCGCCAGCCTGCCCGAGGGCGTCCACGTCGCGCGGGACCGGATCGAAGTGCGGTTCTCCGGGGCGCAGGAGGCCGTCGGGCGGCTCTTCGCGCTCGCCCAGGCGCTGACGAACGACTACGAGCAGTTCGAGGCGCTCGTCGAGGAGGGAGAGGCGGCCGGCGGCGGGGGAGAGGTGGGGGAATGAGCGAAGACCTGGTGCGGGTCGAGCCGTCGGACGCCCTGCGGCCGGCGCGCGCGCAGCGGGCCGAGCTCGTGCTGCCGCGGCTGATCGTCGACGCGGGGCCCGGGGCGGTGGCCAGGTTTCTGGAGTTCTTCGCGGCGCGGATCGCGAACGCGAGGACGCGCGCGGCGTACGGGCGGGCCGTGGGGCAGTTTCTGGCGTGGTGCGAGGCGCGGGGCCTGGGGCTCGAGGCGGTGTGTTTCAAGTTCTGCATCTATGTACCTCCTTCGGGTCACGGGTGGCTGTGTGTCCTTCGTCACTAGAGGACACCAGCGGCCCGGCCACGCCGGGGAGTCGGACGGGGATGCAACGGCACACTCGCCACGCGGACGCCGTGCGTGGAGAGAATGGCGGGCCTCGCCTCACGGCTGAAAACGTGGAGAACAGCCTGAAAAACTGTGGGCGGGGGTGTATACGTAGAGCGGCACCGGCCGATTTTACGAAGGATTGCGCCTAAAAATGGTGGACAACGCCTCCACCGTCAGGCCGAAAGGGGCGAAGGTGATGCCAGCAGACCAGACGACGCCAACGAGTGGAGCGGTGCGAGACGTGCCTCTGGTGGGTGGCTATCGCGGATCGAGCGGACGGGGCCTGTCACCGCCACGCGCCGAATCCTCGGGCGCAACGGCGGCAAGCATGGCCGCGCACGCTACCGGAGGATTGGTGCGGCGAGTTCGCGCGGCGGACCCCAGCCAGCCGCGGATGAGCGCGCGAAGCGCGAAAGGCATCGAGAGAATCACGGGGAACGTGATGAGCATCGAGCCGTCGTGAATCACCACGAAGTAGTACAGCCAGGCGAGCGCCGCCGGCGGGACGACGGCGAGGACCGCAGCGCCATGAGGAACGCGCGCCAGCGCGGCCGGGCCGGGTGGCGAAACCGGCTGGTAGGGTTACCCGCCGTAGACGAGCGTATCGAGCTCGTCGATTTCGAGCCAGGCCACGAGCGCAGCGAACTGGCGGCAGGTCCGGCGCGGTCCCCCGAACTCAGACCTTTTTGCAGAACTTGACGTACACAACTCTCAGGGCGCTCTCAGAAAGCTTTCTGACTGGGCAGTGGGGCTGCACCGGCGGTGGCCGCGTGTTCGACGACACGGCGGAACTCAACCGTCTGGCGGCAGCGGCCGCACGTCACGTTGTCTGGCTCGGGCGAGTCAAATAGGGTCGGGGCGCCGCCGCACGCTGGCCCGCCGCCGGGGGTCGTGAGGTGCGTCATGGCGTTGCTCCTTTCCGCACGTGTCAGGCGTGTGTAGGTCGAAGCGCCAGGCCGCCCAGCTCCCGGGGCTGCTCGCGCTCGAGGAACTCATCAAGGCCCTCTCCGTCAGCCACGAGTCGCCCAGCGGGCCGCGAGGTCGCCTCCTGCGGGGCGTTCGACCGCGGGGTGGGGTAAAAACCCCCTCGGCGACCGTGCCGGGTGCTGTACGCCATTTTAGCGCGTCCAGCGGTGCCGGGTCCGGTCGGCCAGTTCCGCCCCGTGCCGGCAGTTCTCGGCTTGCGTGGCGGCGTGGGTCGCCAGGGCATCCCACGCCTCGGCCGCGGCCCGGTTGGCGGTCACGGCGTCGGCCGCGGCGGCGGCGACTTTCGCGGCGGCGGCTGTGTGCGCCGCGGCGCCGCGTATTGCGTCCGCCTTCGTCGCGCGTGTGCTCAACGTCTCAAGGGCTTTGGTGGCTTTCGTGCTGAGGCTGGTCGCGTCGGCAATGTCATGAGGCATGGGTGCGGCTCTCCTTTCGTCTCGGGGTCGTCGATCATCCGTACGCGATCAGGATCGCGTCGTGGGTGAGGTCTGGTCCTCCGGCGCGGGGTCCGCGGCGGCGGCGTCGGCCGCGGCGGGTGGCCCGTCGGGGTCGCCGGTGCGATTGATCATGGTCTGGCGCAGGCGCGCCTCGATCGCGCGGGTTTCCTTATCGCGTGCTTTCAGGGCTGCCGTGATGGCTTGGATACGGCGCTGCGCCCGCTCGGCCACGTCGCTCAAGGCGTGGATGGTTTTGAACAGTCCTTGCCGCCGGGTGACGTGATCCCGTTCCAGGTCTTCAGCGCGGCGGATGATGTTGTCGAGCCGCCGGGTAGCGGCGTCGATGCGATCAAAGCTCGCGTCGAGCTGGTGCGCGCGCGGGAGTACGCGGTCGAGGATCGCATCCACCTCGGCCGCGCCGCGCTCGAGTCGGATGCGATTGCGCCGTACGCGGTCAAAGAAATCCCCGCCTGTGGTGGGCGCGGGGGGATCTGGCGGGTCGAACGGACCGGGCGGCGGTGGGGCCGTGATCACGTCAAGGTGGGCTTGCGCCCGCTCGTGGCCCTGCGCCGCGGCCTGGCGACACCACACGTCGCCGATGGCGTAGTCCCGCGCGACGCCGCGGCCGACGTAGTACATCTCGGCGAGGTTCCATTGCGCCTTGGCAAAGCCCTGGGCCGCGGCACGCCGATACCACGTCGCGGCCTCGGTATAGTCCGCGGCCACGCCGCGGCCGTCGTGGTAGATGTTGGCGAGGGTGTTTTGTGCCGGCGGGCAGTCCTGCTCGGCGGCGCGTCGGCACCAGCGCTCGGCTTGGGTGTCATCGTGCGGCGCGCCGTCGCCGCGGTAGTACATCCCGGCCAGGTTCCATTGCGCCATGGCGTGGCCGAGCTCCGCCGCCTGGTGAAACCAGATCGTAGCCTCGCGCGGATCTTTCGGGACGCCCTTGCCGTAGTAGTAGAGCAGCCCGACGGTGTTGATCGCTTCGGGCTCGCCGTGGGTGGCCGCGCGCCGATACCAGTCGATCGCCTCGCGGTAGTCCTGGGGCACGTCGGCGCCGTGTTCGTAGATCCAGCCAAGGGTAAATTGCGCGGACAGGTCGCCGTCGTGGCCCGCGGTGCGGATGGTGGCCAGCGGCGCGCGGGTCGGGGGGTAGCCCCACGGGGCCATCAGCTGCCGGGCCTGGGCGCCGGCCAGCGGCAGCGCGGATTGGGAGCACACAGGGTCGGTTGTCAATTCGATCATCGGGGTTGACTCCAGAGCCCGCGGCGCGCGCGGCGCGCCTGGGCTTCCAGCGCGAGACATTCGCGTTGACGGGAGTACGGGAACGCTCGGATCGCGGTGCCGTACCCGTCGCGGACGAGGGTGGCAGTGACGTGCTCGCCACTGGCGAGCACGACGTACCGGAGGATGCGACCGTCGGCGTCGATGTCGTCGCCGGTCGGGTCGCGGTCGAGCCGGACGATCGCGCCTGTCAGCCGGCGCGTGGTAGAGGCGGACGCGGCCGGTCCGCCGGGTTCGACCCCTTGCGTGGGGTGTCGTGTCTCGGGCGTCTCGACGCCCGTCAGTCGGACGGTGGCGCGGCTGCCATCCGCTAGGCGGACGCTGATGGTATCGCCGTCGATGATGCGTTCGACCTGGGCGGGGCCGGTCGTGTGCGCCGCCGCGGCTGCGCCGCTCAGCAGCGCGACGAGAACGAGGGGCGCGGGGCTCAAGAAAATTTCTCGAGACGGCGCCCGGCGCGCGAAGCGAACCGCCTTTATGCCTTCGGCATGTCGATTCGTTCGATATCCCATGTGTTACTCCCTGCGTCGTAGCCATTCACGTACGCCGCTTCTTCGACAAAGCGCCGGCCATCGGTGCGCGTCATGTGGATCACCATCGCAATCCCATCGACGACGCCGCGGCAGGTGACTTCCCACGGGAGATCGCCATCGCCCTGCATGGCGCAGCTCGCCAGGCGCGACAAGGCGCTCTCAGCGTTGTTGGCGTGGACGGTGGTGAGCGAGCCGCCGTGGCCGGTGTTGAGGGCTTGCAAGAGGTCGGCGGCTTCGCCGCCGCGCACTTCGCCGACGACGATGTGATCAGGTCGGTGCCGCAAGGCGTGCCGCACCAGGTCGCGGATGGTCACGGCTCCGTGCTGCAGCCCGCGCGCCTCGAACCGGACGCAGTTCAGGGAGTCGATCCGCAGCTCGAGCGTGTCCTCGATGGCGACGATCCGCTCGTCGTCGGGGATGAGGGCAATAAGCGCGTTGAGCAGCGTGGTCTTGCCGCTGCCCGTGCCGCCGCTCACCAAGATGTTGCGGCGCGTGTGGAGGGTGCGACGGGCCGCGTCTCGGACGGTCACGGGGAGCGCGCCTTGCTCGACGAGCTGCGCCGCGGTGAACGCGCGTTTCCCAAACCGCCGGACCGTGATGGTCACGTGCGGGCTGGCCGGCGGCACGCAGATCGCCACGCGCGAGCCGTCGTCGAGCCGGGCATCGAGGACGGGCGTCGTGGCCGGGTCCAACCCCAGGGGCCGGGCGATGTGAATCGCCGCGCGTTCCAGGGCCGCGGCGTCGAGCGCGGGCGCGGCAATCGGCCGGAGCCGGCCGTGGCCTTCCAGCCAGACGTTCCCGGGTCCGTTGATCATGATCTCGCTCACGTCGGGGTCGTCGAGCGCCGCCTCAAGCCCTGGTAAAAACGGTTTCAGCAGGTCCAGCCCGTCGCCGTTGCTCATAGCTGCCCTGTCTGTTTCGCGGTCCAGTAGGGGAGGTCGGCGGGGAGGTAGTGCGGCTTCAAGTAGACGCGCCGCGGCGGCAGGGACTGCACGCCGTCGTACGGCAAACAGATCGCCTGACAGTTCCCCAGCAAGGCGAAGTCGCGCGGCTGAAACAGCGCCTCGCGCTGCTCCTTAAAACTCTTGCTGGCGCCGACGCTGGCCCGGCCCCCGCCGGCCTGGGCGGTCAGCAAATTGATGCCGCTCGATTTCCCGCTTTCGTTGATCGTGTACGAGCTTTTAATCTTGGCGACCTGCCCGCACAGCTTCGAGGCGATCTCGGCGCTGGCCTCGTCGCTCAGGCTCAGAAAGATCCGGGTGCGGAGCGTTTGCAGGAGCGTCCGCCACGCCTCGGAACTGCCGAGCACGGACCGCAGCGAGCTGATGGATTGCGTGGCGACGATGGGGATCACGCGGCACTGCCGGGTGAGGGCAAAGGCTTTCTCGTCGCCGCTCGGGTCGTCCTCGCCGACGCTGGCGAACGCTTGATATTCGTCGCAGATAAAGACGGCCGGCCGGACGTAGCGGCCGGGCGTGTGTTTCATCGTCACCGGCCGGCGCAACAACGATTGGAGCCACGCATTTTTGAGCATGACGCCGATCGCCCTGGCGAGCGCCGGGTTGGTGCCGGCGGGCATATTCAAGGCCAGCACCTTGCCGCCCTCGATGAGCTGGTCAAGGGGCGGGAGGTCGCCGCTCAAGGCGGTGCCGGGGAGCGCGGGTAATTGGTTGCCGGCTTTGTCGGCCGGCCGCGGTTCGGCCGTGCCGCGGAACGCCCGCACCTCGGGCGCGGGCGGGCAAAACACCCGCGCGATGGCCGGCAAGTCGAACATGCTGAGGAACACGGATACCCCTTCCACGATGCTCGACCGGATCTTGTTATCGAGGGTGTTCCAGTCGTGGACATACCAGCGGTGGACGGCTTCGACGCGGAGCCGGATCTCCATCGCCGTGGTGCTTTCGATGCGGTCGATGCGGTGCGTGATCTCGTGCTGTGTGAGGTACGCCAGCGCGGGTGTCGACCGGGGCGCGCGGAGGCGCGCGGTGGCCGTGATATCCACCGTGAATCCACGCGACATGAGTTCGCCCAAGTGGTCGGCCGCGTCGTCCGCCGTGAGGCTGATCCACTCGTCGCTCATGTCCCGCGCGTAGGTCTGCGCCTGTGTGATTTTCTCGGCGAATAGCTCTTTGTCGATCGCGCAGTGATACACGTCTTGGAGCGTCACCCATCCGCCGGGCAGCACGCGGTACAGCTCGATGATCCAGCGGACCAGATTCGTGTAGGCCTGTTGCCAGAAGGGTTCTTTGCCCTTCCCGAACAGTTGATTGAGGAGGGACGCCACGGTGTAGGCGAGCGAGTAGGAATCGAGCCAGGTGGCACTCAACGGGTTCCATGTCAGCCGGCCATCGAGACCCAGCTCGATGTAGTCGTCGGCGCGCCCCACGTCGGCCAGGATGTGGCGGATGTCGTGACAAAAATCCCCCTTCACTTCCAGGATCAGCGCCGCCACGCGCCGCTCGGGATTCGTGGCGTGCCAGCTCAAGAGCTGGCGGGCGAAGGGGTGCATACAGGCCGAGGTCTTGCCGGACCCGACGGCCCCGAAAATCGCCACGCCGGTATAGAGTCCCCGCTCCGGGATGGTGAGCCATTCCGGGGCGCGACTTTCTTCCGGTCGGGTGGGGTGATGCACCTCGCCGACGACGATGGCCGGGCCGGCGTCGTCGGGCGACAGTGGCCAGCGCGGAAGGCGGGCGCGGAGCCCGACACGGATACCCATCCGAGCGAACCAAATCCGGGAGACGCTGATGAGGAATTGGCCGGCCAGGAAGGCGGCCACGCCGGGCGCGACGTAGTACCAGCCGACGACGGCCGTGTACACGTTCGGGGTGTCATACCGCACCAGAACGGCGACGGGATCGGCCTCGGGGAACGGCCCCGGCCACGTCCACGCGCCCACGGCGCTGACGCCGCCGACGACAAGGAACGCGCGCAATAATCGGTCAAGCATGGCGCCGCTCGTCGGCGCGTCCAGTCGCGCGCCTGGGCGGACGTCGGAGCCTTCCCGCAGGGATACATTGAGACGGGAGCGACCCCCCCATCGGCGGCGGGGGGGTGTGATACCGGGTGTGAGACCCGGTGTGATACCCCCCCCGTTGCCGATCCGCGCCAGCGGCACAAACGGGGGGGTCGCTCCCGTCTTTTCCCTCTCCGCTGGCGCGGATCGAGAACGACGGTCTAGGACGAAAAACACGAACAGCGACGGGGAAACATGGACGGGGGGGATGTGATACCCCCTCCCTCTGTTTTTGTGATACCCCCCCCTCTGTCGCTATCACAGTGCGCTCGCCCCCGGCCTCGCCCCCGGCCTTGCCCCCGGACAGGTCCAGACGACGGGGCAACACGGCGCGCCTCACGTCGCCGCCTCGGGACTGATGAGCCGGACAGTGCTCCACGTGGAATACCGATCGATGGCACCCTTGGCGGTCGTCTTGGTCGGCGTGCCCTCGGGGAGTTCTCGAAGCTCCAGCAGCCGGTCAGCCGCCGTGTGCCACCCGCCGGCCGCGGTCAACACCTGCATGTCACCCGCGCGGATCGCCGTGTCGAGCCGCACCAGTTCTTGACGAATGTCCGGGTCGGCTTTGGTCGGCGTGGTGAGGTCCGGCGCGCCCTGGCCGTCGCCGGCGCGCGTCCAGCGTGTGAGCACGGTCTCGGCCCGGTTCTCGGCCTCGACGCCCGTGCCGACGGCGACGACCTGCACAGAGAACGTCCGCGCCCGCAGCGAGGACCAGAGCGGCGCGTGAGCCACGCCCCACGCGCGCAGCTCGCTATCGGTGGACTGCCCTGAATCAACGTACACAAAGGTCGCCGCCTGATCGTCTACAGCGATCGGCAATTTCAGGGCAAAATAGCGCGGCTGCGCCTTTTCGTTCTTTCCATAGTTCCGGTATGGCAACGTCCCACGGTCGATGCCCAGCGCCTCGAACCGCTGCACCTTTTCTTCCTCCGTCGGGAGCCAGCCGAGGGTCGGCCGCTCGATGAGGTAATCGAGCGAGAGTAGCCGCCGCAGGAGCACGTGCGTGGTCGCTTCCTTGCCTCGCCGGTGGCGTACGTTCTCGATGCCAAGCGCCCGATAGATCGCTTTCCCCGTGAGGAGGACGGCCCGCGCGCCGCCTGGGAACATGCCCCGCTCGTCCTCAGCGCCCATCTTTTTCTCGATGAGCGCGCGGACGAACCGGCGGGCCGGCTCAGGGTGCGTCTCGTGAAAGAAATAGCACCATTGGGACCGCGTAAAGACGCCGCTGTGCAAGGCGACGAGCGCGAGCCATTCCGCCTCGCGCCCGGTCCATCCGAGGGGCGCGAGCGTGGCGGCGCGGTCCTGCAAGGTCGGGACGGTGACGGGGCTCGTCTCGGCCTGGGCCGGGCTCGTGGTCATCCTGTCACCAGCGCGCGATCGCCGCGTAGATAGGTGATGAGGATGCCCATTGGATTGACGATCATCAGCTCGGGCTCGACCGTCTCAATAAACGTGAATTGAAGTGAGAGCGTCCAGCGGTCGCGGCCCACTTCCGCGCCGCCGACAAGCCGCACAAGATCGAAGTCCGCCGCCGCCGCGTGCGGGGGTTCCGGGCTCGCCTGAATCCGCAGCGTCACCCGCTCCACTTGCAGCTCGTCGCGGGCGGCGCCGGCCGCAAGCATGGCGACGTTCTCGCCCTCACGTCGGAACGCTTCATTGGCGAGCGTGGTCGTCAGAAAGCGGAGCGCGCGCGGCCATGCCTGCTCGACCGTGGCCCCGCGCCGGCTGTAATAGTCGTCAATGAATCTGTTAAGGAAATACTTGGTCGTCGGGTCCAGTGGATCGGCCTGGGCTTCAACCGTGTCATACGCGAGCGCCTCGGCGCGGCCCACGTCATCAACGCGCACGACAATCGGCTTGGGCAGCTCGACCGACGACAGCCGAACGATGATCACCACGAGCAACAGCACCAGCCCGGCGAGCGCCATCGAGAGGACCCGCAAGTGCCGGTTGCTGTGCACGGCTTCGCCCCAAATATCGGCGTACGTCTTCCCGCTGTCCTGCTCGGTCTGTGGCATTATTTCGCTCCTGCCGCGCCGACGGCCTTGCCGGCGAGCGCCGCCTTGCCGCCGGTCGCGGCCATCATGAGCGCGCCTGTCATCCCCGCGCCGCCGCCGCCGCCGCCGCTCACGAGCATCCCGGCCAGCTCGCCGACTTTCAGTGAGGCCATCACGCCGGCCACCATCAACGGCAACAGAATGAGCAACCAGCTCACCATCTGCAACGGATTCTCGACGTTGGCTTGATCGAGAAACGTGGTCAAAAATCCGAGGGACACGCTCATAAACACGCGCATGACCGCGCCCGCGATCGCGCCGTAGAGCGCGAACGTGATCATCGACCGGAACCAGCCCCAAAACAGAAACGCCATCGGCTCAAAGACGAGCCAGGGGATCATCATCGGGCCGACGAAGACCAGGATCATGATCGCCATCTGCGCCCAGATCACCTGGGCGTACGTGACGGCGTAGATGATCACCAGACACAGAAAAATAAACCCGCTCATGGTGGTGCCGATGAGGAGCGTACTCATCGCGTCGCCAAAGGCGGTCGTCAGGTCAAACCAGGATGTCCCGGCCCACGCATCGGACAGGGCGGTGGTCTGCGTGGTGACGAGATTCCCGAGTTCGATCTGCACGGCGGGCACGATGTCGGACAGAAAAAACGAGTGGAGCCAGTTACCGCCGCCGGCGATCATGCCGGGGAACGTGAAGGTCATACCGGGGATGTTCGTCGCGTAAAACAAGAGCATGACCCACGGGATCCAGAGCCCGATAATGAGCTCGATGATGGCCCACATCGAGAACGTACCGGACATGGCGATTTTCACGCCGGTCCAGACGACGACGATCGCCGCGAGTCCTCGCCACAGCGTGTTGCCGGCCGCGAGAACGACCGGCCCGTTCGTCCGCTGAATCTCCTCCATAACCTGATCGAGAAAGCCTTTGAAGTCGTGTTGATCTGCAACGGGAATGTTGGTGGGGACGAGGGGATCGATCTGCTGTCGTGGGGGCGGCTGCGCCAGGACGGGCGTCGCGCACACGATGAGCGCGACGAGCGCGACGTACGCCGCGCGCCTCGCGGCACGCCAGGCGTGCGCCCGTGAGGCCGGCGGCCGCCCGTGCAGGGCGTGTACCACCACGCCAGTAGCAGCGGCCCTCTCGGCGCGCGGCGCGCGGTGAGAGGGTCGCTGCGGAGTCGTTCGTTGCGGTGCGGCGGGCATGGAACACCCGGCTATTGCACAAGGCTAAACAAGAGAGAGTCGCCGCCGTTGCGGCTCTGCTCGATACCGCCCCGGCGCAGGTTGTGATCGGCGTGGCCCGCGCGTAGGGCGTCAAGGCGTGTCGCCTCGCGTTCGCGGCGTCGTTCCTCGGCTTCAAGTTCTTCGGCGGCGCGGCGTGCCGCCTCGTGCGCGTGAAGTTGTAGAACGGCGGCGGACACTTCGCCGGCGGTAATGGTGCCTGTGACCTGGGCCTGTTGGAGCGCCGTGCCTGATTGGTTGGTTTGCCCGCGCAACGCGGCGTACGACAGCCGCGCTGATTGAACAGTCGCGGTCGCGGACGACGCGGCGGTGTTGACGATCTGACTCTGCGCGGTGCGCTGTTCGCCGTGGTCGCGGTGCCGGCGGTAGTTCGCTGCCGCACGGTCGGCGAGCGACACGGGGAACGCGTGGTATTCGGCGAGTACGTCCGCCTCGGTCGTGTCGGGCGCAGCGTCCAGCCGAGTCTGCCAGTAATCGGTCATCGGCGTACCGCTGGCGCTGAACAGCTCGAACGCATCGATCAGGCCGGCGGTGGTGGTGCCGGTGTAGGCGGTGCGCCACGCAAGCCCGTCAGAGACATACGTACCGGGCACTGCGGCCAGCGTCACAAAGGGATCGGTGAGCGCGCCGACGTGCCCGAGCGCTTCGTTTTTCAGGTGTGCGTACTGGTTCTTGATCTCGGTCATCTGCTCGGTGATTTTCGAGATTTGCGTCACGCTGTGCGCTATTTGGACGCCCTGATTCGCGATGATCGTCACGCGCTGCGCGAGCGCCGCGAAGTCGGGGACGCCGAACAGCGCGTGTGCGGTGGTCGTCCACAGGAGGGGCGCGAATAGTACGAGGGTCCAAAGGATCGTGCGTTTCATCGGTAGACTCCTTCTCTCCGTGGGCGCGGGCTCAAGACACATTCTCGAGCCGCGTCAAAAAGCCCGGATAGCCTTCGCGGTCCGGGGCAGTGATGGGCCGGCGGGTTCCGCCGTCCCGGTCCTGTCAGATCGAACGGGGCACAAGCACATCAGACGTCAGCCAGATCCGTAGCCGGTGGCCGGCGCGGATCGTGATGGTCGGCAATCGGTTGAGGAAACGGTCGAGGATGCTCGTCGCGCCCTGGGCGAGCCCTTGCCCTGCGCCCGCCTGGAACCCCTGACGCCCGCCCGCGTACGGGTCCGATCCGCGCAACGTCAAGCCGCTGATGATGCCGACCGCGCCGACGGCCGCGAACATCGACAAGTAATGGCGGTTCACGCGGTCTTTGAGTGCGCCCTCGCCGACCTGATTCAGCCCGCGAAACTCAAGCGACACCCATCGACCATCGGGGAAGATGAGCCGGTGAAACCCGACGGCGAGCCGTTCTTGATCCTGGCCGACGGTGGCCGACGCGGATCCGACCACCCGCGCGCCGCGCGGGATCACAATCCGCTGGCGGTCGGCCGAGTAGAACGGGACGGACACAGCCGCAAGGACCGGGCTGGGAAAGTCGCCGTTGAGCTGGGTCACGAGTACGCCCTCGATAAACGAGCCCTCGTAGAGTCGATCCCATCCGGGCGGGTCGTTGGGAGTCTGCACGATGGCGGGGTTCGACGGGTCGCCCTGCGCGACGGCCGCGCCGGGGAGTGCGCCCAAGCCGGACGGGTCCGGCGGGGGGATCTGTTGTAGGCCGATCGGGAGCATTGAAGTCGGGTCCAAGCCGGCGGTCTGCTCTACATCGAGCGCGGCCAGGGCGGCGACGGTTTCAGCCAAGCTCACGGGCTGCGCCACGTCGGCGCTGCTCGCGGGGGTAGCGGTCGGCCCGCCGGCCTGGGCGGGCTCGGCCGCGGCGGTCGCCGCCGCTGCCGGTGGGAGCCCGCCGGGGAGTCGGTAGGTGATGACCACGGGCTGGGAGCGAAGCGACCGGGTACGCCGTTCGATAGCTTCAAGGCGTAGGAGTTCGCGGAGCTGCGCCTCGTCCTCGGTTCGCGGGACGATGCCGGGCGCGGTGCCATCGGGCAACGTCTCGCCGGTCGTCGGGTCAAAGGCGGGCGTCACGTGCCCGCCGGTCAGTTGCGTGCCCTCGACGGCAAGGGTTCGCGCGGCGGCGGCGGCGTCCAGCGCCGCGCGTTGCTCGATGTCCTGTACCCGCTGGCCGAGTTCCAGCTCGGCGCGATCGCCGGCGATCCCCTCGGGCTCAATGAGTGATTCGGGGTCGGTGGGGACCGACGAAAAACACGATTGCATCAGGAACGCGCCGCCGAGAACCACGGCCAAGAGAAGTGCCCCGATCCGGGTGATCCACGATGCTGAAAATGCGCCCGCAGCCGGGGCGCTCAGTCGGGTCCAGTTGGGCATAGGGTCATTCCAAGTCGTCTAGGTCGATCTTCCATCCGGCGCGGTCGCGGCCGATTTGCAGCCAGCCGGACCCGATAAGCCGGCGCACGATAAACAGGCCGTCTTGCTGGAGGTCGTAGGGGATGAGCGACGGATCGCCGTCGCGGTTCTCGTAGAGCGCGGGCGTCTCCTGGGCCGTCGAGCGGACGTACGTAAATTGGCCGTCATGCCACATGCCTTGTACGAGGAACGGCCAGCGCGCGGCCTTGTCGTCTAGTCGATAGGGAAACTCCAAGCGCGTGGGATAGCTCGAACGAAACTCGTTGATCTGCGCGGTCGCGTTCTGGCGCATCGCGGCGATCTGCGTCTCGGCGTCGATCTGCGCCGCGTGGACGGCCGCGCGGCTTTCCTCGGCCATGAGCTGGTACTCGGCCACGCGCGACCGCGCGACGAACGCGGGGATCGGCGCGCCGGCCGGCGTCGTGGTGGTGGGGTCGGCTCCGACGCGGACAATTAAATGCGGCGGGGCGTCTCGTTCGACCACAAGGAACGAATAGATCCGGCCGCTCTCGCAGACAAGCGCGACGTTGGTGTTGACGCCTTCGCCGATCGGTTTCAGGAAAGCGAGATTCGCGGCGCCGGACAGGTGCCAGTATTCAGAGTCGCCCACAATGAAATCGAGAATGTTCTCGCGTGGCGGCAGTTGGATCACGGTCGTGTGACGGATGCGGGTATTGACGTGGATGATCTGATCTGGCGCGTCGTGTACCTGCAGGACGGACGCGCCGGCGGGCGTGTCTTGCGCCAGGGCGAGCGCCGGGATGAGGCAGATCATCGAGACACGGGCGACGATTCGGCGGATGGTCATAGGTTCTCTCTCCTGTTCTCAGCGGCCGGCGGCGAGGTGGGCGAGCGCCCCCTCGAGGCCGTGCTGTTTGACGGCCTCGGCGCGGCGGGCACTGTCGCGCGCCGATGATGTGTACAGCCAGTACGATTCGGGATCGACTTCAAGCCGCACGGTCGCGGCCATGTTCGGGCGTCGTACATAGAGTTCTTGTTTACTGACGAGCCCTCGGATGATCTCGACTTCGGACGGGTTCAATCGAAAGAGGTCAGCCGCCTTCTCGGGCAGCTCGGGGTTGGCGAGAAAGAGCTTGGTGGGCATGGATTCCAGGAGCGCCTCAGCGCCGACCGTGCCGGTCACGTCGACGGCGCTTTGGGTCGCCATGATGAGCGCCGCGTTTTTCTTCCGCCACGTCTTGGCGGCTTCCGCGAGGTACGCGAGGACGGCCGGGTCGCGCAAGTAGCGCCAGGCTTCATCGACCACCATCAATTTCACCCGGGCGGTTTCGTCAGGGTTCTCAAGCGTGAGCCGGAGGCGTTCCAGGAGATAGAACAGTGCGGCCTCGCACAAATCCTCATGCTCGGCGGCGCCCGCGAGGTCGATCACCTGCCAGTCGGCCAGGTCGAGATCGTCCCCGTCGGCCGGGTTGTCGAAGTACCGGCCCCACGCGCCAGTGCCGTACCATCGGCCCATCGCTGGCCACATGGCGGCCGGCAAGGAGTGGACAAAGACGGTCATCGTCCGGCGCGCCGGCGGAAAGGCGTAGAGATCTTCAATGCGGGCGCGGATTTCGGACGGGTCGGCGCCCGTGACGGTCCAGCCGCCGATCCTGAGTAAGCGCATGATCCAGCCGGTGAGGAATTGCAAGGTCCGCTCGGCGGGCGGGAGCGCGAACGGGCGCAACCGGAAACCGCCGTGCCCGGTCGCGTCGTCGGGGGACAGCTCCAGGTAGCCGCCCCCGAGGAACCGGGTGATCCAGCGGTACGAGCCCCCGAGGTCGAGGATGAGCACGCGCGGGTTGTACTGCAGGGCCTGGACGAGTAAAAAATTGAGCGTGAAACTCTTCCCCGTGCCGGTTGCCCCGAGGACCAGCGTGTGGCCGACGTCGCCGTGAAACAGGTCGTAGTGAAACGGCGTCTGCCATTGCGTTTCGAGGATGGCGAGCGCCGCCCGGTCCAGATGCCGGCTGCGCGCCGCGCCGACAGGCGGGCCGTAGATGGGCGCCAGGCACGCCGCCGCGCCCGCGGAGACAAACACGGATCGGACCTGCCGCTTGCGCGGCTGCGCCGGCAGGCGGCAAAACCACGCGGGGAGCTGGCCGTAGCCCTCGCGGATGGCCTTCGCGTCGTGCGCCGCGAAGATGCGGAGCACGTCACCGTCGAGGCGTTCGGTCTGCTCCAGGTCGCCGTGCAGGGCAATGGTGAGCGCGAGATCGCCGTAGGCCACGCCCTCGGTTTCCAGCTCCACGAGCGCATCCCCCAAGCGACCGGATTCCACGTCGGCCGCGCTGTCCACCATCGCGCTGGCCGTGCCTTCGGTTTCCTGGACGTGGGACATCATCGAGTACCGCTTGGAAAAGTAGTGGCGCTGTGCGCCGCGGATCTTGCGGCGCGCCGCGTCCAGATCCCACGGGCGCCATTCGAGCGTGACGGTCATCACGCTGTCGAGGCGGTACAGGTCATTGAGGAGATTCGCCGTGGCTCTGGCCGGCGGGGACAGAAGCGTATAGAGAATCACGGGCTCGCCGTCCAGTCGAAGATGCCGGCGTTCGGCTTCGAGTTCACTGGTCGCCAGTCGCCAGTTCATCCCGCTGCCGGTCGCCCCATCCCACGGCGCGCGGCCGGGCTTGTTCACCAGCTCGGCGAGGACGCGGGAGCCTTCGTGTGCCGTGAGGATGTCGAGGGGCGTCAGATCGGCGACGAGCGTCCGGCTGGCATCGACCTGTTGCCGAAAGCGCGCGGTCGCGTCCTCGATCTGCTCGCGGAAGTAGATCGCCTCGTTCTGATTCCGCCGCCGCGTCATCCACGTGTGGACGTAGTGCTTCCACCACGGCGCGTTGTGCTGGCCGGCTGCGGCCGTCGAGAGTTTCGGGTCGTAGCACCATGCGAGGTATGTGTCGATCTGTTGGATGCGCGACGCGAGGAACGCGCGCCGCTTCCGTTGCCCGAGGTCGGCGACGGCCGAGAGGCCGGTGTCCGCGTCGGGGAAGGTCGCTGGCCGGCGGAGCAGGTAGAAGTACAGCCGGGTCCGGGAGTCGATGCCTGAGAGCATCCGTTGCCAGCGATTGAGCACGGCGTCCAGCTGCTCGGGGGTGTGCCCGTCGACGACGGTCGGCGACAGGCGGGCGAGCGTCACCAGCTCGCCGCGCCGGGTGAGACACGTCCGGTCGTCGGGGAGCCAGCCCCAATACGGCAGCTCGTCGGCCAGCGCGCCGGCGGCGTGGTGGTCGGCGACGTCTCGATCGGTGGTGGTCATGAGGATCGGCTCTGCCGGCGGGCCTGGGTGATGAGGATGTACCACGGCGACTCGGCCCACTTCGCCGGGTCGTACCGGGTTTTGAACCGGACGGACTCACGCAGGATGGTGAGCATGTGCGGGTCCGTCCGCCAGGCCCACCAGCCCACGCCGTACAGGAGGCAAAAGGTCGCCGCGCCGATCAGGATGCTGTTGATGGCGTTCCACATCGCCATGCCGATCGTCGCGGACAAGAGAAACCAGCGCCGTTCGACCCCCATCATCGTGAGGGGGGCCGACAGCGCCGGGTACGCGACCCACGCGCGCGCGCCGTGGCCGATGGTCATGAAAACAACCACGTCAGGAAGTTCGCCGCGCCCATCGCCATCCCCAAGCCGAAGATGATCCCGGCGAGCGCCTTCTTGCTGCCGCCTTCACCAAAGGCGAACATCAGCCCGCCGATGACGATCGCAATCAGCGACAGGCCCCGCGCGAGGGGGCCGGTGAAGGCTTGCTGCAGCACGTCCACGGCGTTTAGCCACGGGCTCACGCCCTGGGCGAACACGGGAACCTCGGCGACAAGCCCCACGGCGAACAGAACCGCGAGGGCGGTGAACCAGTGTGAGCGGTGCGGGTGCATGGTGTCCTCCTTCTGGTGGTGCGTGGGCGCGGGCTCACGCACGGTGCTCGAGCCGCGTCCCGTGACGTGCTCGGGCCCGTGCGTCATGCGTCAAACTCTCCACGGTCCTGGTGCTGCATCTGCTCGGCCAGCTCCGGATCGCCGCCCGCGCCGCGCCGGATCGACCGTTCCACGAGATCCACTTTGCGCCCAAGGTCGGCGAGGCCCAACGTGCGGGCGGTGGCGTAGATCGCCACGATGAGGGTCACCACGGCGAGCGTGCTGTACACGGTGAGGATCGGCCAGGACGCGGTGACCAGGACGCGGGTGTACGGGGCGAGGTACGCGACGTGTGGGCCGACGAGCAACGCGGTGAGCGCCAGGATCGTGACGGTCAACCCGACGGCAACGGTAATGGGTTGCATCTACAGCTCCACCGATCCATCTCGGCCGGGCTGTGCGGGTCCGCCGCCGCCGCTGCCGCCGCTCTGGTCAATCGCGCGGGCGATGTTCCGCATGGCCCGGCCGCTGCTGCCGTGCATGGCGAATCCGGCGCCGGCCTTCGCCGCGATCGCCGCCGCGTGGTAATGCTCGGACGCGATTTCGACATTCACGCGTCCGCTCCGCCCCTCGCTATCTTCGATGTCGAGCTGCGCGTCGGGGTACATCACGCGGTCCTCGTGCATCGGGAGCCCGAGCTCCTGTGCGGCCGTGCGGCGCGCCTCGTCCGCCGCGCGCCGTCCACCCTGGGCGCGCGCCGTCTCGGTGGCGCGCGCGACGACCTGCTTGAGTTCGGCGTCGATGCGGACGCGGGTCACCCGTCCGCCGTCGGCCTCGATGCGCGCCTGTTCCACGGCGGCGGCGCGATAGACCGCCGTGTCGTGTGCCAGCTCAGCCGGTTTGACGATGCCGCTCCACGTCTGTTGCCCGGCTGCGTGGCCGGCGTCCAGCGCGGCCCGTTGTGCCGACCGCGCCCCGGCGGGCGTGGCGGTCAGCACCGTAAAGGTGTTGCCCTGCGGCCCCTTCGCGTCGTGTTCCGTGACCAGCCCTCGGCGGACCATCTGATCGACCGCCCGCCGGGTGGCGTACGGGTGGCCGTCAAAATGCTTGTCGGACAGGTCTGTGTACGACACGGCGCGATACATCCCCACGTCGGCGGTGGCGGCGCGCTTGCGCGCGGCGATGGTGCGCGCCGGCTGTCGCGCGTCGTGTTCTCGACGATGGCCGGCCCGCGGCTCGTCGCGGGACCGGTCCTCGTGGGCGGGGCGGTCCTGGCGCGGTGTGCCTGGTCGCGCCTGGTCTTCGCGCGGCGTATCCTCGCGCGCCGGCCGGGGCGTCGGGGTGTCCTCACGAAAGAGATCCAGTCGATCAAACATAGCGACCGCCTAGCGGCTGATGCCTGACTCCCGCTCGGGTTGCGGCGCCTGGGGCTGCGGTGTCGGCGCGTGGCTGATCTGCGGACTGCGCGCGGCCGAGTATGTGTCGGCCAGCGCGCCGTGTTCCTGCTCGGTCGTTTTTTCGCGCTCGCGGATCGGGCGCAGCAGGTAATCCGAGATTTTTTGCGCGTCGGCGGCGGCCTTGTAGATTTCCTTCGGATCGTCTTCCAGTGCCTTGATCCAACCGGCGACGTACGCTGCGCCGCGGCTGCCGTCGTGTCCGACGCCGACGCGCTCGCCGGTCATCATGGCCGACATTTCGGCGCGGAGTTCTTCGCGGGCATACTCGGTGCTGCCGAAATTACCGACGCCGGTCGTGAGCGTGTCGCGGTTCATCCGCGAGGGGTGACCGGTGGCATGGCCGAGTTCGTGCAACGCGGTTTGGTAGTACCCATTCGCGGTGGCAAACTGCTCACGTTCGGGAAGGGTCACGCGATCGGCCTGGAGGTTGTAGTACGCTCGGTCCCCGCGTTCGTAGCGCACGGGGACGCCGCTCTCCTGGATGACGCGCTCGGCGGTCTGATGCGCTTTCCACTCGGGCGCGTTGTCGCGGTCGTCGTCGCGCCGCTCCAGCGTCAACCCATCCGCTTGTTCGACGTTGAACACGGCGTAACAGCGGACCATCGGCGGGCGGGTGCGCTCGCGCTCCTGCGCGCCGTCGGGGGTCTGGCCCTGGTCGGCCGCGCCGGGCTGCTGCTGCGCCTTCTCGTCGTCAAACTTGTAAAAGAGCACCTGGGTGGCCTTCTCGCCTTTGCGAACCTGCCCGCCCATGTCCTTGATCTGCTTGTAGGTGGCCCAGCGGTTATCGCTGTAGCCCTTCGCGGTTTGGGTGACGCTCAAGTAGACCGAATTCCCGCCCCGGTACGGCTTCTTGGTCTGGATGTTTTCCGGGAGTCGGCGCTCGCCGGGCGTCCACGGCTTCTGCCACGGCGCGACGCCCTGCGCGATCTGCTCTTTGAGCTTCCCGGCAAACGCTGTGTGATAGTCGTCCTGGTTCCACGCGGGTGTCTGCGCCGATGGTGTCCGACGGCCCCAGGCCATCAGTTCCCGCCCTCAGTGCGCCACGTGTCATCGCGCCAATCGGCCCCGTCGACGATCTCCTGCGTGTCGGAATTGTGCATGTCGGTGATCCCGTACTCGGCGAGCACGTCGTGAGATGCGACGACGTACCGGCCGCTCACGAGGGCGTGGCCCAGTTCCTCGGCGGTGTCCACGTGGAGGGCATCCTCGCCGTCCACGGTGATGGTGCGTATCATGCCGACCCCCTTTCTCCTGGGACGGGGTGTGCGCCTGGCCGTGTGCCGGCCGGCGTCCACGGTGTTAGTGTCGTACCGATACCGATTCATCCGTCGTCCTCCGCGCCCGCCGCGCGTGAGGCAGCCACGCGCCGACGCGACGCGTGCGTCGTCCTGCCAGCACCTGCGCCCGCGCCTCGGTCGCGGCGCGCTCCGCCTGCTCCAGCAGGTCCAGCGCCGCGGCGGCCTCCGCCTCGAACCCCGTGGGCGGCTGGCGGTAGCCGTTCAGCCACAGGCTCAACGTGGCTTGACTGATGCCGAGCGCCCGCGCCAGCGCGTGTTGCGACACCCCCAGGGTTGCCAGACGGCCGCGAACGGCCTGCGTGTGCGTAACGTCCATTTACCGGCCACGCTACGCGTTGTTTAGTTACCCGTCAACTGTAAAGTTGTATTACTATATGTAGGTGAGCCTCATGGGACAGCGGCTGCGCGATGCGCGCACCTTGCGGGGCGTCACCCAGCGGCAGCTCGCCGCCAAAACCGTCAACACCAGAGAGGCGATCTCGATGGTCGAGCGCGGCAAGTCCGGCTGGGCGCTCGACAAGCTCGCCACGGCCGCCCGGGCGCTCGACGTGTCGACCGACTACCTGCACGGACTCACCGACGACCCGAGACCCGCCGATCAACTCCTCCGCGCCCTCACGGCCGCGACGGCCGGACAGACCCTCGATGACCCACGCGCGCGCGCCACAGCTTTCGATGACGGCGACTACGTCGGCGTCTCCGAACTGGCCTCGGCCGCCGGCGACGGCGCCGTCGTCGACCATGAGCGCGTGACCGGGCGTATCAAGTTTCGCCGGGCGTGGCTCGCTCGCCACGGCTTGGTCGCCCGCACCTGCCGCATCATCCAGGTCAGCGGCGAGTCGATGGAACCGACGCTGGTCGACGGCTGCTCGATCCTCGTCAACCACGCCAGCCGGCGCCGCCGCGTCGGACACCTCTTCGTCGTTCGCACCGACGACGGCCTCGTCGTCAAGCGCGCCGGCCGGGACGCGTCAGGCGCCTGGCAACTCGTCAGCGACAATCCCAACACGCACGTCTGGCCTATGCGGCCCTGGCCGCCTGACGCGGTCGTCGTCGGGGAGGTCAAGTGGGCCGCGCGGACCTTTGCGTGAGGAGGAGTCCGAGGAGTGCTCTCGTCAGCGACATCGACAACCTTCGGACCGACGCCGACGCTGAGAACGCGATCACCGCACCCGCCCGATCACCAGGGGGCGGCTTCATCCAGAGCCTACGATTCAGTGGAACTTGCGGTGCAGGCCTAGTCAGTTATATGTATGTATAATAATTAACACGTCCATGCATACAACCAACCTGCGCAAGGTCGGCGGTTCCGTCATGCTCGCAGTGCCCCCGGCTCTTCTGAACCTCCTGAAGCTCGGGGTCGGGGCCAAGGTGGAGATCGCTGTGGAGAACGATCGCCTCATCATCGTGCCCAAGGTGCGTCGTCGCTACTCACTTGATGAGCTGCTGGCACAATGCGACGAGACCGCGACCCTGTCCGCCGAGGATCGTGACTGGATTGATGGCAAGCCGGTCGGCAACGAGCTGTTGTAGTGAAGCGAGGCGACATCTGGCTTGTCAGCCTTGATCCCACGGCCGGCCATGAACAACAGGGGACCCGGCCGGTACTGATCGTGTCCCCCGCCGCGTTCAATACGCTGACCGGGACGCCGGTCGTCCTGCCCATCACCACGGGGGGGAGCTTCGCTCGTCGGCGTGGCTTCACAGTGTCTCTTGAGGGCGCAGGCACCCGAACGAGCGGCGTGATCCGCTGCGACCAGCCCCGCGCCCTCGATCTCGGTGCCCGGACGGGGAAGCGCCTCGAAACCGTTCCCGCGCACATCATGGATGATGTTCTGGATCGCCTCGCCACCATCCTCGAATAAACAGCGTCGCGATCAGACGCCGACGTGGCTATAGTCTCGCGCAGCACCAAACCGTCTTCCGTTCGGTCCCACAACACAAGAATCGCCTCCTGCCGTCCGATCAAGGCCACCGCGCCGCGCGCGACGCACCGCAACAGGTCGTCCTGGATCAAGTCACGCGGGGCGACCACTCGCGCGAGCCCGACCCGCCGCCGCGCCGCCTCGACGTACGCGCAGTGCCAGGGCTGCTGCACCCTGGCCCGCGCCGGGTCATCATCCGGTCGGATCCAGCCGTGCTCGTACAAGTGGGCCGCGCGGACCTTTGCGTGAGGAGGACTGGTGCTGTGGCCCGAGGTCGTACGGGGTGCCTGGAGCGAGGGTGTGCCGTGTGCATGGGTCGGGGTCGTTCGGCACTCGTGGACCGGTTAACGCGTGCCGGCCTCGCGTCATGCATCGGGAAGTCGAGGACGGCCGTGCAGGCCGTTCCGGGCGCCTGAGGCGATCGCCGTGCATCCCGGCGACGCGGCGGTCCGCTCGGAGCCGCCGCGGGGACGGCTGGCGATGAAGTCGAGCACTTCCTGCTCGACCCAGCGGACCGCACGGCTCCCGATGCGGATGGGCTTCGGGAAACGGGACTCGGCCATCATGGCGTAGACGGCTGACCGCGACAGCGAGGTGATCGCTGTTACGTCCCTGAGCGTGAGCAATCTCATGGTCATGGTTCCTCCCTGGGTGGTGGCCTTCCACGACAGTCTAGCCCGGTGCATGAAACTTGTAAACTATTGTGTAATAAAGATTTATTACACTTTATAACCCACCTAAACATCAAGAGGCCCGTTGGGACGCAATAGGACCTGATCGGCCCTGTTGTGCACCGTGAGGGGCGGCGCGATCACCAGCCGATCCCGACGAAAAACCCTTGCCTCCCTGTCGGTGAGCACCTCCTCGGCGGCGCACGCCGCCCAGAACGAGGTCGAGGCGGTCGGCGACCGACGGCCAGCAGATATGCGGTAACGGCCGCGTGCCGTAGGGCGCCGGGGTCTATCCGGCGTTGTGCGCCCAGCCTCCGTCTGCCAAGGCGTGGCGGCAGGCGTGAGGGTCGGCTCGCGTCCGCGAACGGCTTTTGTCGTCCTCTGGCGTCGGGCTCGAAGTGTGGGTAACGGTGTGGGTAACCGGTCTATTCAAGCCGCAGAAATCATTCATTTCAAATGGCTTACACGTATCAGGTTTACAGAAGAAGTAACCGTTACCCCCTAGTCTCAAAGGAGCGACACTCATGAACGGAGCGAGATCAACTTTTATGCGCAAGGGCTACTGGTTTACGGCCCTGGCCGCGGCTGGACTACTGGCGGCGTCCCCGGGGACGACGCTGGCGCAAGGAACACTCGGCATCAAGTCAGTGAAGGTCGATGCGGCCAATAGCGCTGGCGCTGTGGCCGAGGGCATCACGACCTCGGTGACGGTGACCCTCACCGGCAAGGTGACAGGTAACGACCCGGCTACCGTCACAGTGACTCATGGAGCGACGGCGGATGCTTCAAGTACGCTAGGTGTTAATGACTCGGGCGAGCTCACAAACGGCAAGGGCAATGCCGAGTACTCCGATGAAGTCAACCCCAAGGATCTCCTTCTCGCGAGCCCGACCGTGTCCATCAATGTTGGCCAAGACTCGGGGACCATCACGCTGCTCGTGAACGACGACCTGGACGCGGTCGATGAGGCATACGCCATCCGCGCGGAGCTTATGGTGCTCGGAGATATCACCGGTGACACGGACGCGCGCACAGCGAGCACCACCGGCAAGATCATTGACGACGAGACGCAGACCTACACGTTCAAGCTGACCACGCCCGATGACGAAGTTTTGGAGGACAGCACCTTCAATGTGACCTTGAGTGCGAAGCCCATCCTCCCCGCCCAGGAACATGTGCCGGTCTTCCTGCGGGCCCCGAAGGGCTACACGGTCATGTATGTCAATACCGCCGCGGCCGACGTTCCGATACCTGGGATGGGGCTGATACTGGGGGACGGCGATGAGGACAACCCGGGAGAAGCGTCCTACGTCCTCCGCGTCAAGGCGCCGGGGAACGACGAGAACAGAACCGACGACGACATCATGCTGACCGCGCTCACGGGAACCGTGGCGAGCAACAATCCGGTCGGCACCTCCGATTCGCTCACCGTGCTCGATATTCACCAGTTGCCGACCGACATCACCGGCGAGGCGAACGGCGCGGATGCGGACGGCAAGGAAACTGACGCGGTCGTCACCATGGTGGAGGAGGGCGGGAAGGCCTTTCTATACGTCACGGTGGTGAACGAGGATGGTGATGACGACCGCGTCTTCGACGAAGAGGACTTCACGGTGACGCCGAGCCTCTCCGGGAGCCAGGTGCTCGACGCGAGGATCATGCCGACCAATATGAAGGTGTTCGATGGCGAGGAGGGGCGCGACGGCGAGATGGTGGTCGGTCCGTTCACGCTCGAGGCGGTGCCTGACGAGGACATTGGCATGGAGACGCTCATGGTGAGCCTTGATGTCACTGGTGGCAAGGATCCCAGTGGCAAGGCGTACGGCAGTGGGACCTCCAGCGGGACGTTCTCGATTAATGTCACGGACACGACGGCGCCGCTGGTTTCAGTGAAGGACGATGCGTACGAGGCGATCATGATGGCGGTCGGTGACGCCGTGGCCCCGGGGTCTGTCGTCATGATCATGACGGACGATCTGTTCGATAAGGCTGAGGGCTACACCGCCAGCTTCGGCGCCTCGGTGGAAGGCGACTCGATCAGCGCGTCAGCGTCTGGCGACCGCATCACACTCACCGCGTCATCGGATATGACTGGCGAGTCCAAGGTCACCGTCACCGCGACGGCACGAATGGCGTCGCCCTCGTTCATCCCAAGTCAGACGGTCTCCAACGTCGCCGAAATCACGTTCCCCGTGATGGTCATAGAGGCGGAGCCGGTGGTGCCGGAGCCAGTGCCAGCGCTACCGTTGATTGCGCAGTGGCTGCTCGGGCTGGGCCTGATGGGTGGCGGCGCGCGGCAGCTGTTTCGGCGGCGGAGTCAGAGTCAGGGCTAGTCGAGCCCATCGTTCCTGAGAGCCCGGGGGGGTAATCGGGCAGGGGGGGGACCCGGCGCGTTTGCGCCGGATCTCCACTTTGCTTTTCTGAGCGTCCCCGAGTGTTCTGGTCGTGGAACGGTGCTCACAGCTCGTGCCCGGCGATTTTTCGGCGAGCGGCACCTTCGGTGTCCGCTCGCCTTTTTTTTGTTCGGAGCCACGACCCACCGCATTGATTCCGCAGCTTGGGTCCTGCTGGTGCCGCGGGTGTCCCCGGCGGTCCCGCCGTGCTGGTCAGCTCGTCCTCTGTCCGGTTCTGGTCGGCTCATGGAGATCGGCTGCTCCGTGGTCGCTCCAGCGCCACATCCGGATCCAGGAGCGCATGAAGCCGTCCGGGAGAGTCCAGGGGCATCCGCGAGGCAGTGAGGGGTATCTTGAGGGGTAGCGTTCGCCGGCGCCTGGCCGCGGCGCGCGGTTGCGTCTGAGGTCGGCCGACGGGAGTCGGCGCTCGTCGCCGTACTGGCGCCAGGCGTCAGCGGGCCTGGGCCGGATACTGCCCGACTCAGGGGTGTTCGTGTGGATGTCGTTGCCGGCCGTCCGCGGACGGCCACCGCGGTCCGCTACGTTCCTGTTGAGGATGAGGGGTACGTCGAGGGAAGCGGGTGCGGTACGCTGCCGGGAAGCGTCGTGTTATGAACCACTTGCCAGCTGCTCGCTATCCCCATCACAGTAGCGGCCGGCCTGGGCGACATTTCGGACGAAGGCGTTCGAGAGCGCGCGTTCCGGCCAGCTGGGCTGGGGCGTGCTGCGCAGCGCGTGTAGCATGATTCCCTCCAGAGATTCACCGTCGGTTCGTGGACACGGTCAGAGCCAGTCGGGCGGCACGGCTCCGCATTGATACTCGCCACAGCACGCCAGCGGCTGTCATGTCGTCGCGTACGGCCTGCCGTCGCTGCTGCTGGACACTGGGTGCTGGCTGACCGCCGCCGCCCAGTCGTCCATCAGCCGCCGCCGGCGCTCGAACAGGTCCGATCGCGCGTACGCCGCCTCGACCTGATTCTGCACCATGTGGGCCAGCGCCGCCTCGATCGCTTCGCGTGGGTGATTCGTTTCCTCGGCGGCCCAGTCTCGAAAGGTGGACCGGAAGCCGTGCGGCACGGCCGCGATCTGCTGATTCTGGAGCAGCCGCCGTAGCGCCTTTTCAGGGAGCGGCGCCCCGTCACTGCCGGGGAACACCAGCAGGCTCCGGCCATCGACGAGCGTCCGCGCCGCCTCGAGAATCTCCACGGTGCGGCGGGACAGCGGCACCCGGTGCGGGCGCTTCGCCTTCATCCGCGCGGCCGGGATGGTCCACACGCGGCCGGCCGTGTCGATCTCGGCCCACTCGGCCCCGCGCACCTCGCCCCACCGCGCGGCGGTCAACACGAGCCACTCGCACGCCAGCGTGGCGGCAGGAGCTGCCGCTGATGCCCGCACCGCTGCGACGGCGGCCGGCACGTCGTGGTGCGGCAACGCCCGCATGTGCTCCACCGGCGCCTGCTGTGGTCCCAGGACCGGCCCGATGCGGTCACAGGGGTTGTCCACGCGTAACTCCATGGCCACGGCCCACTCCAACACCGCCCGGATGCGCTGGCGTACGCGCCGCGCGGTCTGCGCCTTCGCGTGCCAGATGGGGGTGAGGATCTCCAGGACATCCGCGCTCGTCACCTCGGAGATCAGGCGCGTGCCGATGCGGGGGAAGGCGTAGCGCTCCAGGCTCGCCAGCCAGCTCTGCGGGTGCCGGCCGTGGCGCCAGCCGGCCCGTTTCTGCGCCACAACCTGCCGGGCCGCGTCGGCGAACGTCGGCGTGCGCTCGGCCCGGCGCTTCTCGGCGAGCGGGTCGCCGCCCTCGCGGGCCAGCTTGCGGTTGGCGCGCGCCTTCTCGCGCGCTTCAGCGAGCGGCACCAGCGCGATGCCGCCGAGTCCCATCTCCTGGCGCTGGCCGCGGACGACGAGCCGCTGGACCCAGCTCCTGGTCCCGGACGGCTGGACGAAGAGATACAATCCTTGGCCGTCACAGTAGCGCCCAGGCCCTGCGGCACGCACGAACGCCGCCGAGAGCGCCTTGTCGGGATGGCGGCCTCGGGGCTTGGTTCTTCGCGGCGGAGTTGCCGTGGGGGTCGCCCTATTCATTCATCCATTATATAGCAGAACTATCAGGATTGTGTGGGACGTTAAAACCAGAAACCGTTTCGTTAACTGTGTAATAACTATTTATTACTAAGATAGTTACGGTATTAAATGCACAGCAATTGATACTAATGGACTCATGATATCCGTAGCTGTGATGGCAACGGCCTGTATATCCAAGTACAACCCACTGGTGCGCGGAGCTGGGTCCAACGGCTCATGATCCTGGGCCGGCGGCGCGAGCTGGGACTCGGCGGGTTTCCGCTCGTCTCGCTCGCCGAAGCGCGCGAGAAGGCGTTCGCCAACCGCAAGCTGGCCCGCGAGGGTGGTAATCCGCTGACCGGTAGGGTGCGGACCGAAGGGATACCGACCTTCGCCGTCGCCGCCGAGCGGGTCTGGCACGACAAGCGCGCTGGCTGGCGCCATCCTCAGCATGCGCAGGACTGGCTGTCGAGCCTGAGGCGACACGTGCTCCCGCATATCGGTGACGTACCGGTGTGCGACGTGACGAGCGCTGACATCCTCGAGACGCTCCGGCGGGTCTGGCACGTCCGACCGGAGACCGCGCGGCGCATTCGCCAGCGTATCTACGCCGTGATGGAGTGGGCGGTCGCGATGCACGTGCGCGACGACAATCCGTGCGACCGGCTCGGGAAGGTCCTCGGCCCGCAGCAGGATATCGTCCAGCACATGCGGGCGCTGCCCTATCGCGACGTGGCGGCGGCGGTCGAGACGGTGTGCGCGTCGGGGGCCACGCCGGCCGTCAAGCTGGTGTTCGAGTTCCTCGTGCTCACGGCCGCGCGGTCGGGGGAAGTGCGCGGCGCACGGTGGGTTGAGATTGATCGGCCGGCCCGCGTGTGGACCATTCCTGCGAGGCGCATGAAGTCCAAGCGTGAGCACCGGATTCCGCTCACCGGGCGCGCAGCGGAGATTCTCACCATCGCGCGAAGGCTCGGCGACGGGCGCGGTCCGTTCGTGTTTCCGAGCCAGGGCGGCAAGCCGATCAGCATCACGCGGCTGCCGCGGCTCTTGCAGAACCTGAAGGTGGCCGCCGTGCCGCACGGGTTCCGGTCGTCGTTCCGGGACTGGGCCGCCGAACTGACGAACCATCCGCGCGAGGTGGTCGAGGCGGCGCTGGCCCACGTCGTCGGGAACCAGACCGAAGCGGCCTACGCGCGGTCCGACCTGTTCGAGCGCCGCCGCCGGCTGATGGACGACTGGGCCGAATACCTCGACGGCGAGCGCGGGCAAATGGTCGCGCTACACCGGTAGAGGCCGGGGCGACACGGGTTCAGGCGTTCCAGTCCATCCGCCTCGCTCAGAGCTGTCCGGCTCGTTTCGCGTTCCAGTACGGGAGCGTGGCGGGGAGGTAGTGCGGCTTGAGGTACACGCGCCGGGGCGGGAGTGACTGTACCCCATCGTAGGGGAGACAGATCGCCTGACAGTTGCCGAGGAGCGCGAAGTCGCGCGGCTGAAAGAGCGCCTCGCGCTGCTCCTTGAAACTCTTGCTCGCGCCGACGCTGGCCCGGCCCCCGCCGGCCTGGGCGGACAGAAAATTGATACCGCTCGATTTCCCGCTTTCGTTGATCGTGTACGAGCTTTTAATCTTGGCGACCTGCCCGCACAGCTTCGAGGCGATGTCGGCGCTGGCTTCGTCACTCAAGCTCAAAAAGATCCGGGTGCGGAGCGTTTGCAGGAGCGTCCGCCACGCCTCGGAACTGCCAAGCACAGACCGAAGGGAAGAGATCGATTGCGTGGCGACGATGGGGATGACGCGGCATTGCCGGGTGAGGGCAAAGGCTTTCTCGTCGCCGCTCGGGTCATCCTCGCCGACGCTGGCGAACGCCTGATACTCGTCGCAGATGAATACGGCCGGCCGGAAGTACCGGGTGGGCGTGGCCTTCATCTTGGCCGGCCTCAGCAAGAGGGACTGCAGCCAGGCGTTCTTGAGCATGACGCCGATCGCGCGGGCCAGTGCTGGGTTGGTGCCGGCGGGCATGTTCAGTGCGAGCACCTTCCCTTGGTCGATGAGCTGGTCGAGTGGCGGCAACGACTGGCGGAGCGCCGACGTGGTGAGGGGCTGATGCTGTGGACGCTCGTCATCGGTCGCAGGCCGTGTGCGGGAGGGCCGCGTCTCGGGCCTGGGCGGGCAAAAGACCCGCGCGACGGACGGCAGATCGAACATCGACAGGAACACGGATATCCCCTCGACGATACTCGACCGGATCTTGTGGTCGAGGGTGTTCCAGTCGTGGACATACCACCTGTTGACGGCCTCCACGCGGAGCCGGATCTCCTTCGCGCCCTCGCTCTCGATTCGTTCGATCCGATGCGTGATGTGCTTGTCTGTGAGGAACGCGATCACGTCGTGATTGACCCGCACGATCATGTCGGTCGGGTGTGCCGGGTGCGCCTCAAACCCCCATGCTTCCAGGTCGTCCACGTGCGTGAAGTAGTCGTGACCGGACAGGATCGCCCGCGTCTCAACCAAGTCGGCCGCGAACGCCTGCGCCTGTTTGATTTTTCGGGCAAACAGGTCTTTGTCGATGGCGCAGTGGTACACGTCTTGGAGCGTCACCCACTGGCCGGGAAGCACGCGGTACAGCTCGATGATCCACCGGACCAGATTGGTGTACGCCTGCTGCCAGAACGGTTCCTTCCCCTTGCCGAACAGTTGATTGAGGAGCGACGAGACGGTGTAGGCGAGCGAGTACGAATCGAGCCACCAGGCCGAGAGCGGATTCCAGGTCACGCCGCCGCCCATGCTCAATTCGAGGTAGTCGCCCTCGCGGCCCGACTCGGCCAAGATGCGGCGGATGTCATGGCAGAAGTCCCCCTTCACTTCGAGGACCAGCGCCGCCACACGCCGCTCGGGGTTCGTCGCTTGCCAGCTCAACAGTTGCCGCGCGAAGGGGTGCATGCACGCGGAGGTTTTACCGCTGCCCACGGCCCCAATGATCGCCACGCCGGTATAGAGCCCCCGCTCCGGGATGACGAGCCAGTTTGGGGTCGGGCTCTCTGTCAGTTTGACGGGGTGGTGGACCTCGCCGATAACGATCGCCGGGCCGTCTGCCGTCGGCGAAAGTGGCCACGTCGGGAGGGTGGCGTGGAGCCCCAGCCCGCCGCCCCATCTGGCGAACCAGGTCCGGTACGTGCCGACGAGGAGCTGGCCGACGAGGAACACGGCGACGCCGGGCGCGACGTAGTACCAGGCGACGACGGCCCGGTACACGTTGGGCGTGTGGTAGCGGACCAGCACGGCCACGGGATCATCGACGGGGAACAGTCCCGGCCAGGTGAGCGCGCACACGCTGGACACGCCGCCGATGACGATGAAGATGCGGATAAAACGGTCAAGCATCGCGTGGCTCCTTGGCGCGTCTGCGCGCGCCCGTTAGCGGGCGTCTTCGCCTTCCCGCAGGGATGATTTCGGACGGGAGCGACCCCCACCCGTGGCGACGGGGGGTGTCGCACCTGGTGTTGCACCAGGTGTGACACCCCCCCACTCGCCGAGCCGCGCCAGCGGCGAAAATGGGGGGGTCGCTCCCGTCTTTTCCCTCTCCGCTGGCGCGGTTCGGTCGAGACGGTGTAGGACGAACAACCCGAACAGACACAGCGGAACATGGACGGGGGAGATGTTGCACCCCCCCCACCTCTTTGTGTTGCACCCCCCCCTCTGTCGGTGCAACATGTTGCGCGACCCCCACCGCGACCCCCACCGCGACCCCGGAACAGTCCAGCCGACAGGTCACCGTCACGTTCGTCATCCCGCCCCCTCGGGACTGATTAACCGACTCGTGCTCCACGTCGTATAGCGGTCGATCGAGCCGCGCGGGCTCGCGTTCAGAGTGGTTCCGGTGGGGAGTTGTCGGAGTGTCAGGACCCGCCTGGATGCCGCGCCGATTCCCCCCAACGCGTGCAGGGCTTTCCGGTCGACCTGCACAATGGCCCGCTCAAGTTCCGCAAGTTCGTGCTGGACTGCCGGGTCGGCCTGGGTCTTCCCGGCCGGGGTCGCCTCGGCCTGCCGGTCGCCCGCTCTCGTCCAGGGACGGAGCACTTTCTCGGCCCGGTCAGCGGCCGACTCGCCTATGCCGATGGCGACAATCTGCACGGCGAATGTCCGCGCCCGTAGGGCGGCCCAGAGCGGCGCGTGGGTCTTTCCCCAGGCGCGGAGTTCACTGTCTGTGGTCAGTCCCGGATCCACGTAGGCAAACGTCGCCGCCTTCTCGTCCACGGCGACGGGAAACTTGAGCGCAAAAAAGCGTGTCTGCCCCTTGCCCGCCGTGCCAGAGACCCGGTAGGGCAGCATCGCCCGGTTGATGCCGAGCGCGTCAAACCGGCGCACCTTTTCCTCCTCGGTTGGGAGCCATCCGAGGGTCGGCCGCTCGATGATGTAGTCGAGCGACAGCAGCCGCCGCATGAGCACCTGGGTTGTCGTTTCCTGCGCGCCCCGGCGGTGCTTGCTGTCCTCGATGCCGAGCGCCCGGTAGATCGGTTTGTGCGTGATGTGGACGGCCCGCCCGCCGCCGGGGAAGATGGCCCGCGCGTCCTCCACCGCCACGCCGCGATCCAGGAGGGTGCGGACAAACCGGGTGGCCGCCACACGGTACGGATCCTCGAACACATAACACCACTGCGACCGCGTAAAGACGCCGCTATGGAGACAGACCAGCGCGATCCAGTCGGCCGCTCGGCCGGTCCAGCCGAGCGCTGCGAGCGCCGCCGCGCGGTCCTCCACGTGGGGGATCATGGTCCCGTCACCCATGCCCGGTTGCCGCGCACGTACGTGACGATGGTCCTCAACGGGTGGCCGATCCTCAGCTCCGGCTCAACGGTCGGGAGAAAGGTGATGCGTCGGTCTTCGATCATTCCGGCTATGCCGTGGGCCGATCCGAGCCGCCGCGCGGGCGGCTGGCGATGAAGTCGAGCATTTCCTGTTCGACCCACCGGACCGCCCGGTTGCCGATGCGGATCGGCTTCGGGAACCTGGACTCGGCCATCATCACGTAGACAGTCGAGCGGGACAGCGCGGTGAGCGCCGTCACGTCGCGGAGCGTGAGCAGTTTCGTGGTCATGGTTCCGTCCTGGTTGGTGGCCCGGCCGTGACCAGGGCCGTGTCTGTGTTTTGGTGGCCTACCGCGACAGTCTAGCCCAGTGTATAAAACTTGTAAACTACTGTGTAATAAAGAGATATTACCATTTCTTACCTACGTAGACCTCAACAGGCCCGTTGGGACGCAATAGGACCTGATCGGCCCTGTTGTGCACCGTGAGGGGCGGCGCGCTCACCAGCCGATCCCGACTAAAAACCCTTGCCTCCCTGTCGGCGTGCGACTCCGCGGCGGCGCACGCCGCGAGATTGGCGACGTCAACAGCGGGGCACGGATGCACGGATGGGAGACGAGGATGTTGCTGAAGCACTACCTGGAACGGGGCGTCTCGAAGGCAGAGTGTGTCGAGACGCTTCGGCGTGCGCCGCCGGACGATCCACGAGTGGATCGAGACCGGTCAGTTGGACCGGGACCTGTCGACAGGTGGCGCGCAGGACTCGCCGCGGCTGGATCCCTCCAGGGGGATCATCGATTCACGTCTCACGGACGCGGTGGGGAATGGCTGGGGGGAGCCGTCGTGGTCACGCTGCCCGCCAACAGCGCCAGCACCGCCCCACGATGCTTCACGGACGCGGAGACGCTTCGTCAGCAGCTCGACGCGGGTGAACGTCGATCTGCACGTCTACGTGCTGGCCGAGTTTGTTGAGCACGGTCATCAGCCGGTCAATGGTGAAGCGGCCAAGCTGCACGTTGCGAATGCGGGTAAAGTCCGCGTGGCCTGCGTGACCGGCACCGTGACCTCGCCGTGGTGTTGCGTCCAAACAATGCATCATACTTCGGACATGGAAACCTTGACGCAAGACACGGATCTTCGCTCCCGCCTACTGGCCCGCGTGGCGGCCAGCCCGGACGAGGTCTGGGCGCCCAGCGATTTTGCCGACCTTGGCAGCCGCGCCGCCGTCGACAAGACCTTGCAGCGCCTCGCCGCCGCGGGCGAGCTGCGACGCATCGACCGGGGCCTGTACGATCGGCCCCGCAGGAGCGGGCTGACCGGGCGCCAGACCGTACCCGACTATCGCGCCGTCATCCGGGCCGTCACCCGCCGCGACCAGGTTCGTGCCGTCATCGACGGCATGACCGCCGCCAATGACCTCGGTCTCACCACCGCAGTTCCGGCACGCATCGAAGTGTTGATCGACGCGCGACTGAAGCCGATCAAGCTCGGCAGCCAGGAAATCCATTTCAAGTTCGCGGCGCCCAGTCGCCTCCATTGGGCCGGCCGGCCCGCCATGCGAGTCGTTCAGGCGCTGCACTGGATGCAGGATATGCTGTCCCAAGACAGCGAGCGTCGGCGCGTCCAGGCCGTGTTGCGCCGCCTGCTCGCGGATTCCCGACACGGACAGACGATCCGCGACGATCTGCGAGCGGGTTTCTCCGCCCTGCCGATCTGGATGCAGGAATTCCTGCGCGATCTGCTGGGATCCGCTGACGTGGGCGAGGTGCCGCGATGACGACCGGTGCCTATGGCCGCATCATCGCCGCGACGCCGCGTGACCGGCTCGATCTGTTTCTCGCGACCGCCAATCGGATCGGCGCCCCGGTCGGCCATGTCGAAAAGGACTTCTGGGTCTGCTGGACCCTGAATGCGCTCTATCGCGAACGCCCTGCCGGAGGACCCCGTCTCCTCTTCAAGGGCGGCACGTCGCTGTCGAAAGCCTATGGCCTGATCCAGCGCTTCTCCGAAGATATCGACATCACCGTGTTCCGGGATGATCTCGACGAGCCGGCGTCGGTCGAGGAACTGGAGGCCCTGTCGAACAAGAAGCGCCGGACGAGGCTCGACGCGATCCGGGACGCGTGCCGCGCCTACATCACGGGTCCACTCCAAACGTTTCTCGGCGCGCAGCTCGCCGGTGCCACCGGCGGCGTCGGGCGCGTCGAGATCGACCAGGACGATCCCGACGGACAGACATTGCTCGTCTGGTATCCCGAGGTAGAGCCACGCGATGCAGCCTATGTGCGGCCGGCCGTGCGACTCGAAGGCGGCGCGAAGTCAGCGCTCGATCCCAACCGCCTCGTCGCAATCCGGCCCTATATCGGCGAGGATGCAGCAGAGCTCGACCTGGCGATCGACGGCGTGACCGCCATCGACCCCACCCGCACCTTCTGGGACAAGATCGTGATCGCGCATGGCCTGCGCCGCTGGTATGAGCGACGCGGCGTCCTCCGGCAGGCGGGACAGCGTGTGTCGCGGCACTACTACGACCTGCATTGCCTGCTCCGCTCAGAGGTCGGCGAGGCGGCGCTGGCGGACCGCGACCTTGGCGGTGACTGCGTCCGACATGCCCGCATGTTCTTTGACCGGCCCGACCTCGATCTCGCGTCCGCCGCCCACGGCACGTTCGCAATCGCGCTCACCAACGCGATGATTGACGCCCTCGGTCGCGACTATGCCAATACAACGACCATGATCTTTGGCGCAGCCCCCGCATTCGAGGAAATTCTGGCGTCCGCCGAACAGATCGAGCGAGTCCTGAACGGCAGGGCCGGCCGACATTGAGAGAACCCCAACATCCGGCCTTGACGGCAGGTTTCATCCAAGCGCGCACGGTCGATCCTGCTGGCAAGGCAGCGCAGTGAACCCCGAGGTCGATGGTGTTGGCACAGCCGGATCCGCCGGTCGGACAATGTCGACGTATCCCATGATGACCTAAGATCGCCAAACACCCACCAAGCCTCGGTCTCGACGGTCTTCCCGCAACCTGCCAAAGCTCGTAAGAAGTCACATCTGAGATTGTCACGGAAGCGACTGGAGTGCCGGCGGGCATTCTACTGCCGGTCTCCATCGAGAAGGAAAAAGATCAGCCCCGCACGGCGCGCGCGCCGGATCGCGTCCACGAGCGGCCGCATTTGTCCATCGGAATCCGTCTCGGATGTATGGGTATCTTGAGGGGAGGGGACGTTAGAAAAGTCTGTAAACCATTCTCCAATCATGACGTGTGGGGGTGCCAGCGAATGAAGAAGTAACCGTTACCCCCTAGTCTCAAAGGAGCGACACTCATGAACGGAGCGAGATCAACTTTTATGCGGAAGGGCTACTGGCTCACGGCTCTTGCCGCGATTGTGCTGCTGGCGGCGTCTCCTGGGACGGCGCAAGCGCAGCTCACGGCGACAGATGACTTTGGCGAAGGCGGCGTCAAGGTCGAGGTGCCGGAGTCGGTCACCGAAGGCAACAGCGCGACGATCACCATCAGCGCGAGCGCAGACGTCGCCGTCGATGCCAACGAAAGCGACAGAACGGTCACCGTTGAGGTTATGTTACCGACTGCGGGTCAGGGCGACGACACGCGCGAGGCTCAGGATGCCTCGTTTAATCCCGGCGGCGACACGTCTACGGTGGTGCTGGTCTTTGCAGCAAATGATCAGAATGACGCCATGAATGCCGAAGCAAAGATCGGTGTGGTCGTCTCCAAAACCATCAGCTTGCAAACGACCCATGACCCAGACGCGGAAGACGAGAACGTCGTTCTGGATATAGGTGTCACAGGTGGTCTCACGTCCACCATCGATGACATTGACCTCGAGATCGAGGACGACGAGACCCAGACCTACGTGTTCAAAGTGACGACGGACAAGCCCAAGGAGGGGAGTCCTATCAACGTGACCCTCAGGGCAGATCCTGTGCACGTCAATGATGAGTTAGCTCTGACTCTGCATTCTGACAATCAGAAATACCCCATAACGACGGGCCTTACTAACGGCGCAGTCACCATCAGCGCCGGGACAGGCCAGGCAGGCGCGCTGCTTGTGGTCACCACGCCCACCGGCGCCAACGGCGACGGAAACCGCGTCGAGGACTCGTTTACGCTGACCGCGTATTCTGGATCGGCGGGGAACTCGACGGAGCGGGCCTCGATCACGATCGACGTAGCGGACATTAACGCGCTGCCTGCGGTCGAGGCGATGGTGGTCGACAAGGACGGGAAGACCCTTGACCCGCAACCCACATCGGTGCCGGAAGGCGAATCCGTTATGGTGGCGGTGATGTCGGTCGACGACGACGGGGACGCCATGGAGGCCGCCGAGAAACTCACGGTCGCGTTGCGGCCGACCGGCACGGCCGATGCGGCGGACTACACGTTGGTCGGGGCGCTCACCATCGAGAGCGGCGCGCCGATGAGTAATCGAGTCGAACTCGAGGTGAGGGCGGACGAGGACGTCGGCATGGAATCGCTCATGTTCGACGCCATGGTGTCGGGTGACAGCAAGATTGGCTCCGAGACCAGCACGAGCGCGGGCGTGCTGTCGCTCTACATTGAGGACGCTACGGCGAAGAAGATCGAGCCGAAGGCGACGGAGGCCGACTACGATGGGATCAAGGCCGCGATTGCGGCGGGGGCTGGCGAAGACGGCCTGAACCCGGGTGAAACGGTCGAGCTCATGACGAGTGACCTGTTCGACGTGATGGAGGGCTACACGGCCACCTACAGCGTCGGCGTGGAGGGCACCTCGGTCAGTGCGTCCGCGTCGGGCGAGACGATCACGATCAACGCGATGATGGCTGGCGAGTCCAAGATCACCGTCAGCGGGACGGCGAGAATGCCGGGGTCCTCGCTCATGCCGTCTCAGACCGTGTCGAATGACGCCTCACTCACGTTCCCGGTGACGGTGGTCGACACGCCGCTGGTGGTCACGCTGAGCGCCGAGCCCATGGAGATCGCGGCGGGCGGCACGACGATGATCACCGCGACGGCCAGCCGAGCCGTCACGGCTGACGACGGCGCGGTCGAGATCGCTCTGACCGTGGTTGGTGACGGCACACTGGATGCCGAGTCGATCATGATCGCGATGGGCGACATGAGCGGCTCCGCCACGTTGACGGCCAACGAGTCGGTGACCGTGGTGGCTACGGGCAGCGGCGTCAGCGGCCTCATGCAGGTCATGGTGACCGTGACCGACGGGCCGGCGCCGGAGCCGGTGCCAGCGCTGCCGTTGATTGCGCAGTGGCTGCTCGGGCTGGGCCTGCTGGGTGGCGGCGCGCGGCAGCTGTTTCGGCGGCGGCGGCAGGGCTCGTAGAGCCCATCGTTCCTGAGAGCCCGGGGGGGTAATCGGGCAAAGTGGGGACCCGGCGCGAAAGCGCCGGATCCCCACTTTGCTTTTCTGAGCATCCCCGAGTGTTCTGGTTGTGGCACGGTGCTCCAGGTTCGTGCACGGCGATTTTTAGGCGAGCGCCGCCTCCGGTGTCCGTTCGCCTTTTTTTCGTGTACGGCCAGCTCCCCACCGCATGAATTCGGCAGCATGGGTCCGGCTGGTGCCGCAGGCGTCCACGGCGGTCCTGTCTCGTCGGTCGGTTCGTCCTCTTTTCGGTCCTGGTCGGCTCACGGAGATCGGCGGCTCCGTGGCCGCGCCAGCGCCAGGCTCGATCCAGGAGCGCGTGAAGCCGTCCGGGAGAGTCCAGGGGTATCGAAAAAAAAGTGGGGGGTGTTTTGGTGGGTGTCAGCGTGGATCGCGTGTGCCCGAACACGCGACAGCTGACGATTGGCGCGCCATCGCGAGCGCCTGACGGTCATGCCTGCACCGCAGCGGCGAGCGGGACGGTGCGGGACTTCCGGGGTAATCGGTGAGACGAGCACGAGGACCCGTCCACTAGCGGCTTAGATGGTCCCGTATGTTCCTGTGTGGAAAGAGGGGTACATCGAGGGAATACGATGTACCGGTATTCAGGTAAGTGTCTGACTGTTAATGTCTTACGCCATCTGTGCGATAGCCGTGACAGTAACGGCCGGCCCGGGCGACATTTCGGACGAAGGCGTTCGACAGCGCGTTCTCGGGGTGCCGGCCTCGGGGCTTGCGTTTAGGGGATCTTGTCGGGAGCGTCATAGCCTTGCTGTTCTCCTCTCTCTGGGGACACATACGCATCTAGGATCGACCGCGACGGGCCGTTGCCTACCTTCTGAACACCTGCGAATGCGATCCTAGTCGAGTCAGAAATAGCTGCTCTGTATCGGGTTTTCGGTAGATGAGCACCAAGTCCGGCCTCACGTGGCAGTCCCGGTAGTGAGCCCAGTCCCCAACGAGAGCGTGATCATGGTGCCGGTCCTGTAACGGCTGGTCGTTGGCGAGAGCGTCAACGATAGGCCTGAGCACGCCGTCAAGGGCCGCCCGACCCTTGGTCCCCGCTTCGCGCCTGTAGTCGCGTCGGAACCTATTCGTTCGCTTGATCGTCCGCATGCAGGTCGTCAAAGAGGGCCTGCACGCTGTCGAACGACGGGAGATGCCCTTCTTCTGTCTCCCGCATCGCGGCTATCGTTGTAGCGTTCGGTGCTCTCTCTTGCGTTGGTGCGCTAGCAGCGGTCGTGGCGGCTGCCGCCGACATTTCCCGTCGCGCGTGTCTCAGGTCGTCAGGTCGTTTGGTCATCCCACTCGTACCATCGTATGCAAGTATCGACTTGTCTCAAGTTTGCGTAACGGGCTGAACAGGGTCAAGCTTTTTATTTGATTTTTCCGGTCGCATACGGTCGCTGGGCGAGAGTGGGAGCCTGACGTCGCTGGCTTCTCGCTGTCCGCCGCCGTCGTCGTGAACTCAACGTCACAGGTCACCGCGACGACTCAAGCCGGTCTGCGACATCCGAAAGGCTTCCCGTATTGTCTCGTGGAACACGGTGCACGGCATAGGACGTTCGTGGCATGGTTCAGCACCTCCATCGACGTGATAAATAATGATGATTACGCTAGTTATGGTCGTCCTGGCATCACGTTGGACGTCCGTGGACATCGTGCCTCGGTTGCTGCCATGGCAACGGTTTGTACCTCCTGGTGGAGCCTACCGGCGCGCGGCGCTGGATACAACGGCTCGTCGTCCACGGACGCCGGCGCGAGTTGGGCCTCGGCGGCTTCCCGCTCGTCTCGCTGAAGGAGGCGAACGAGAAGGCGTTCGCCAACCGCAAGCTGGCCCGCGAGGGCGGCGACCCGCTCGCGGACCGGCACCGTCACGCGAACGTGCCCACCTTCGCCGAGGCGGCCGAGCGCGTCTGGACGGACAAAACCCTCGGCTGGCGTCACCCCGGGCACGCCCACGACTGGATGGCGAGCCTGACGCGGCACATCCTCCCGCACATCGGCGACACACCGGTGTCGCGCGTCAGCAGCGCCGATGTGCTGGACACGCTCCGGCGCATCTGGCACGTCCGGCCCGAGACCGCGCGGCGCGTCCGCCAGCGGATCAGCGCCGTGATGGACTGGGCCGTGGCGATGGAGTACCGCAGCGACAACCCGTGCCACCGGATCGGCCCGGTCCTCGGCCCGCAACAGGACCTCGTCGTGCACATGCGCGCGCTGCCGCACGGCGAGGTGGCGAGGGCGATTCAAACGATGGGGGGGTCGGGGGCGACGCCAGCCGTCAAGCTGGCGTTTGAGTTTCTGGTGCTGACCGCGGCGCGGTCGGGAGAAGTGCGCGGCGCGCGGTGGGACGAGATCGATCGGCCGGGCCGCGCGTGGACGATCCCCGCGACGCGGATGAAGTCGAAGCGCGCGCACCGGGTGCCGCTGTGCGGGCGCGCGATGGCGATTCTCAAAGCGGCGCGGCCGCTCGCCGACGGGTGCAGTCCGCTCGTGTTCCCCGGCCAGGGCGGCGCGCCGATCAGCATCACGCGGTTGCCGCGGCTCCTGCAAGACCTGAAAGTGGCCGCCGTGCCGCACGGCTTCCGCTCCTCGTTCCGGGACTGGGCGGCCGAGCGGACGAACCATCCGCGCGAGGTCGTTGAGGCGGCGCTCGCGCACATCGTCGGCAACCAGACCGAGGCGGCCTACGCCCGGTCGGACCTGTTCGAGCGCCGTCGTCACCTGATGGACGAGTGGGGGGCCTATCTCGGCGACGAGAGCAAAGCCGACGCGCCGCGCCGCGCTGACCTGCGGAGGGCCGGCTGATGATCGCGCCTCTTCAGGAACGGGCGGTCGCCTTGAGCAGCGGGCAGGCGCGAGGATCATTCGTGACGGTAGACCGATGACGAGAAGCCATGACTGACTCGGCCACAACGTTCGCTCTTGACTCCCCCCGCCGCTCGCTGAAGCCGTCCCGTGGGAAAGGCGGGCGCTGATGGCCTGGTGGCGTACACCGTCGGCGCAGACCCCCACGTGGTCCCGGGAGAACGACCACGCCGCGTTTGCCGCGACCATCAAGGCGCAGATCGAGCAGGGCGTGGCGCCGTGGCAGAAGCCGTGGACGCCCGGCGAGCGTCGACTCCCGGAACACCTCGTGAACGGGCACGCGTACCGGGGCGTGAACGCGCTGTACCTGAGTGTCGTCCAAACCGCGAAGGACTACCGCGACAACCGCTGGGCGACCGCCACCGAGATCCAGGCGCTTGGTGGTCACGTCCGCCCAGGCGAGAAGGCGACGCCCGTCCTGCTTGACAAATTTGCCGACGAGAAGGAGAAGCCGCCGCCCGGCGGCGAGCAGGACCACGAGCAGACCCGTCCACCGATGGTGCGGGTGCACGCCGCGTTCAACGTCGAACAGGCCGACGGCCTGACGCTCGAACGGCGCGACGACGACCGCGACCAAAAGTCTGAGTTGAAAACCCATGAGCTCGCCGAGCGCGTGATCCAAGAGAGCGGTGTGCGCGTGGTGCACGAACGCGGGGACCGCGCCGTGTACAACATGCACACGGATCACGTCACGCTCCCGGAACGTGACCAGTTCGCCAGCGCGAACGGGTACTACCAGACTGCGCTCCATGAACTCGGCCACGCCACCGGCCACCCCGATCGGCTGGACCGCGCCACGCTCAAGAACGGCGTCGGGGATTTCGGCAGCGTGGAGTACGCCCGCGAAGAACTGCGCGCTGAAATATCGGCGATGCTGACCGGCGTGCGGGACGGCGTCGGCCACGACGGGAGCCGTGGCGCGACGTACGTGCAGGGCTGGCTCACGGCACTGGAACACGACTCGCAGGAAATCGACCAGGCCGCCGCCGAGGCGCAACACATGTCGGACTACCTGCTGCGCCAGGTCCGCGAGCACGAACAGGCGATCGCGCAGAAATACGCCGAGCTGGCCGCCAAATACTCTGCCGCACGGCGTCCACAGATCAGCCCCGCGCCGACGGCGCGACCGCGGGACCCGCGCCCGCCCGTGGTTGCCGCCCCTGGACCCCGAGCGGATGATCGTCAACCCAAGGGGGACCCGCCGCCACGACGTGCGCCGCGATCGGGCGCGGGTGCCCGGGTGACTCGCCCCGTCACGCGCCCCCCGGCCGAGGACCGCGCGAGCCAGCGCGCGGCGCTCGCCGCTCTGGGCTGGACCGGGCGCGATGCGGAGTGGATCGCCCTGGTCTGTCTCCAGAGCGGCGTCTTTACGCGGTCCCAGTACGGGGCGTACTTCAAGACGGGTGAGGACCGAAAACCCGCCGGCCGCTTCGTTCGCGCGCTGCTCGAGAAGAAGCTCGCCGTTGAGGACGCGCGGGCCATCTTTCCCGGTGGCGCGCGGGCCGTCCACATCACACAGAAATCGATCTACCGGGCGCTTGGCATCCCGGATCTCCGCCACCGCCGGGGCCAGGAGGCGACCACGCAGGTGCTCATGCGCCGGCTGCTCGCGCTCGATTACGTCATCGAGCGGCCGACCCTCGGGTGGCTCCCGACTGAGGCGGAGAAGGTGCAGCGGTTCGCGGCGCTCGGCATCGACCGGGGCGTGTTGCCCTACCGCACGTACGGCGAGGATGCGACGGCACACAAGCGGTTTGTGGCGCTCAAGTGTCCCGTCGCCGTGGACGAGAACAGGGCCACGTTCACCTACGTCGATCCGGGGCTGACGACCGATAGCGAGCTACGCGCGTGGGGGGTGGCCCACGCGCCGTTGTGGGCCGTGCTGCGGGCGCGGAGTTTCGCCGTGCACGTCGTCGCGATCGGCACGGGCGTACAGGCGGCACAACGCGCCGAGCCCGTGCTGAAACGCTGGATGCGCGACGGCGACGGGCAGGCCGAGACGCCCCCCGCCGGGCCGACCCAGGCCGACCCGGAAATCCGCCAAGAAATCGGCCGGCTCGTGGAAGCGATCACCGGCGGCAATCGTCAACGCTTGCGCGCGGCCGGCGGGTTCGACAAGGCGGCAGATCGGCTTGAGTGGTTGCAGAGACTTCCCGAGGGCGCGCCCACGAAAGCGCATCGGCGAGCCGCGATTGACCGGTACTCGATATGGAGCACGATCCGGTTGGTCAGTCCCGAGGCGGCATTATTCTGACCCGCACCATTTTGCCCCGTCGTCTGGACCGTTCCGGGGTCACGATGGGGGTCACGGCGGGGGTCGAGCAGAATGGTACACAGACAGAGGGGGAGGTGTACCAAAAACAGCGTGGGGGGTGTCCCACGCCACCCGTTGTTTTTTCGCTGTAGTTGTTCGGGTTTTTCGTCCTAGACCGGACGCCCCGAACCGCGCCAGCGGAGAGGGAGAGGACGGGAGCGACCCCCCCCTTTTTGCCGCTGACGCGGCACGGCTACGTGGGGGGTGTGGCACCAGGTGTACCACCTGGTGTACCACCCTCCCACCCGCCGTTGGTGGGGTCGCTCCCGTCTCAATGTATCCATGCTGGAAGGCTCCGACGCCCGCCCCAGGCGGGCACGTGACGGCCGACGAGTGGCGCGATGATTGACCGCCTTACCCGCATCTTCATGGTCATCGGCGGCGTGAGCGCCCGCGTGCGCTTGGACGTAGCCGAGCGCGTTCCCTGAGGCCGATCCCGTGGCGGTTCTCGTCCGGTATCACACCAAGAATTTTCACCCGGCTGTCGTCGCGTAGCACGACGTGGCGCCGGGCGTGGCCGCGTTCCTGGCCGGCCAATTCCTCATCAGCGTCTCCCGGATTTGGTTCGCTCGGATGGGTATCCGTGTCGGGCTCCGCGCCCGCCTTCCGCGCTGGCCACTTTCGCCCGACGACGCCGGCCCGGCCATCGTCGTCGACCTGTCACAATCATTGTCGTTGATCAAGCTGGCACGCCACGAATCCCGCGCGGCGCGTGGCCGCGCTCGAAGTAAAGGGGATGTGTGTTACGACATTCGCCGCATCCTGGCCGATGTGGGGCGTCAAAAGCTGGACGATGGACGGCGACGGTCAGGGCGCGCCGGACCTCACCACGCCGACCAAAGCCGACCCGGAAATCCGACACTGCTCCCGGAGCTTCCGTCGGCTGGCGGCACGAAGGCGAGCCTGTTAGAGTGACCAGCGAGGAACGCTCATGCCCGTGATGCTGTCTAAGACCTACGAGGCCTTCAAGGAAGCGGGCGCCTCAGATGAACGCGCCCGCGAGGCCGCAGAGGAAAGCGCTGCGTTCGATGCCAGATTGATTCGTGTTGAGCCGAAACTCAACCTGGTACTCGGGGGCATACTCACGCTGATTCTTGGCGTGGCCACCCTCGTCATGCGAGCGTTTACCGGCTGAGCCCCGGCAGCCGTCACCAAGTCGCCACGAGTCGTCGTTCGGCAGCCTTCCAATCGGCGCTCGCCATCCAGATAGGCGGACCAGTCGTCCACGACACGGCGAAGATGGCAGCGTCCTCGTTCCTGCCGTCTCAGGCCGCCACGAACGCCGCCTCCATCACGTTCTGAGTGGCGGTTCGTTTCCTAGAGACCACCTCTCGCCGACACCCCGTGTTCCCGAGCCTCCCGCCGGGCGTGCAAGTCCACGATTCGATGTCCCTCTTCCCCTTGTCTGCCCTGAAGATCCGCGGCAAGCCGCGCGACGTCGTACCCGTACTCCCGAGCCATCTCATCCTTGATCCGCCACAGTTCCTCAATCACCTCATCTGACATCGTCCAATCCTCCCATCAGTTCCCGAGGCGTGCAGATCTCGGGACCCGCGTGCCCGTGCCGGGCGCAGGTGTCTCGTATGGCCGGCTTCGTTTCCGCGTTATCGAGGTGCCGGTAGTTCCAGGTCAGCAAATAATCGACGCCGTGCACCGCTGCAATGGCCACGTGAAGCGCGTCGTTCGCGGCCTTGGCTGGAAACGCCGCTCCTCGAACAAACGCGGTGGCCAACGAGCCAACGGCTTCCGTGATCGGCAGGAGCGGGACGTCGGACAACACCGCGAGCCGTCGCGCACGCGCCTCTCGATCCCCTCGGCTGGCCTCCTGCACCGTCACCTCGGACGTGTAGAGATCGAATCTGCTCCTTTGCGTCTCCCACCAGTCGAGGGTGACCTTTTGCCACGCGGCTGCCAGTAGGTCCGCCGTCGGTCGAGCCGTCAGGTAGGACACGACCGACGTCTCGATGTAGACCGTCTTCTTGTTCATCGGCCAACCCAAACGATCAGGGAGCCCTGCGCAGTTTACCCAGTTTCTCGTGTGGTCGCACCTCTCGATGCGCTGTCACGGCTGTTCAGGCCCAGCGGTCGCCGTCGTTCAATCCGCCGCGCTTGACGATCCGGTGTCCGTTCGTTGACCGCGCCGTTGGTGGGCGCGGTGCGGTGCCCAATTGCGTCCACGAACGGCCCGAATCGTCCTCGGGAATCCAATTCTGAATAGGGGTTGCACTGGGGGGTGTCGGCCGATGCGAGGCCAACAAGCCAGTTGTCATGAGCAAGTTAGACAAAGGCCAACTCAAGCAGAAGTAACCGTTACCCCCTAGTCTCAAAGGAGCGACACTCATGAACGGAGCGAGATCAACTTTTATGCGCAAGGGCTACTGGTTTACGGCCCTGGCCGCGGCTGGACTACTGGCGGCGTCCCCGGGGACGACGCTGGCGCAAGGAACACTCGGCATCAAGTCAGTGAAGGTCGATGCGGCCAATAGCGCTGGCGCTGTGGCCGAGGGCATCACGACCTCGGTGACGGTGACCCTCACCGGCAAGGTGACAGGTAACGACCCGGCTACCGTCACAGTGACTCATGGAGCGACGGCGGATGCTTCAAGTACGCTAGGTGTTAATGACTCGGGCGAGCTCACAAACGGCAAGGGCAATGCCGAGTACTCCGATGAAGTCAACCCCAAGGATCTCCTTCTCGCGAGCCCGACCGTGTCCATCAATGTTGGCCAAGACTCGGGGACCATCACGCTGCTCGTGAACGACGACCTGGACGCGGTCGATGAGGCATACGCCATCCGCGCGGAGCTTATGGTGCTCGGAGATATCACCGGTGACACGGACGCGCGCACAGCGAGCACCACCGGCAAGATCATTGACGACGAGACGCAGACCTACACGTTCAAGCTGACCACGCCCGATGACGAAGTTTTGGAGGACAGCACCTTCAATGTGACCTTGAGTGCGAAGCCCATCCTCCCCGCCCAGGAACATGTGCCGGTCTTCCTGCGGGCCCCGAAGGGCTACACGGTCATGTATGTCAATACCGCCGCGGCCGACGTTCCGATACCTGGGATGGGGCTGATACTGGGGGACGGCGATGAGGACAACCCGGGAGAAGCGTCCTACGTCCTCCGCGTCAAGGCGCCGGGGAACGACGAGAACAGAACCGACGACGACATCATGCTGACCGCGCTCACGGGAACCGTGGCGAGCAACAATCCGGTCGGCACCTCCGATTCGCTCACCGTGCTCGATATTCACCAGTTGCCGACCGACATCACCGGCGAGGCGAACGGCGCGGATGCGGACGGCAAGGAAACTGACGCGGTCGTCACCATGGTGGAGGAGGGCGGGAAGGCCTTTCTATACGTCACGGTGGTGAACGAGGATGGTGATGACGACCGCGTCTTCGACGAAGAGGACTTCACGGTGACGCCGAGCCTCTCCGGGAGCCAGGTGCTCGACGCGAGGATCATGCCGACCAATATGAAGGTGTTCGATGGCGAGGAGGGGCGCGACGGCGAGATGGTGGTCGGTCCGTTCACGCTCGAGGCGGTGCCTGACGAGGACATTGGCATGGAGACGCTCATGGTGAGCCTTGATGTCACTGGTGGCAAGGATCCCAGTGGCAAGGCGTACGGCAGTGGGACCTCCAGCGGGACGTTCTCGATTAATGTCACGGACACGACGGCGCCGCTGGTTTCAGTGAAGGACGATGCGTACGAGGCGATCATGATGGCGGTCGGTGACGCCGTGGCCCCGGGGTCTGTCGTCATGATCATGACGGACGATCTGTTCGATAAGGCTGAGGGCTACACCGCCAGCTTCGGCGCCTCGGTGGAAGGCGACTCGATCAGCGCGTCAGCGTCTGGCGACCGCATCACACTCACCGCGTCATCGGATATGACTGGCGAGTCCAAGGTCACCGTCACCGCGACGGCACGAATGGCGTCGCCCTCGTTCATCCCAAGTCAGACGGTCTCCAACGTCGCCGAAATCACGTTCCCCGTGATGGTCATAGAGGCGGAGCCGGTGGTGCCGGAGCCAGTGCCAGCGCTACCGTTGATTGCGCAGTGGCTGCTCGGGCTGGGCCTGATGGGTGGCGGCGCGCGGCAGCTGTTTCGGCGGCGGAGTCAGAGTCAGGGCTAGTCGAGCCCATCGTTCCTGAGAGCCCGGGGGGGTAATCGGGCAGGGGGGGGACCCGGCGCGTTTGCGCCGGATCTCCACTTTGCTTTTCTGAGCGTCCCCGAGTGTTCTGGTAGTGGAACGGTGCTCCAGGTTCGCCCGGCGATTTTTCGGCGAGCGGCACCTCCGGTGTCCGCTCGCCTTTTTTTCGTTTATAGCCAGCTACCCGCCTCATTGATTCCACAGATTGGGTCCGGCTGGTGCTTCGGGGTCCACGGCGGTCCCGCCTTACTGGCCAGCTCGTCCTCTTTCCGGTCCTGGTCGTCTCACGGAGATCGGCTGCTCCGTGGTCGCTCCAGGGCCACGCGCAGATCCAGGAGCGCGTGAAGCCGTCCGGTAGAGTCCAGGGGCATCGGACACCACGTGTGGGTAAGATTGTGGGTAACGGGCGGCGTGGCGGGAGTGGATCGACCCAGCGCATCGCCATCCGCGGCCGCCGCGACGAACTCGGGCTCGACGGTGCCTCCCCCGTCCCGCGGGCCGAGGCCTGCGGGTTCTTCCCTCATTCGCGCGCCTGATCTGGCGGCGACCTTCTGGTCGAGACGCGCCACGCCGGGGACGTGCCGGCCGTCGCTGCCGGCGTGGTTGTGCCCTACGACGTGATCACCGGTGGCCACACGATCCAGCGGCGCGTCGCCGCCATGGGAGCCGCGACGGCAGCGGTGGGACGCGAGCGGATCGGCGTCACGACGGGTTCCGTGGTGGTCACGCTGGCGCTCAGGCCGGGGCCGTCCACGGACGGCTTTCTCGGTCCGGCAGGGTCCTGTTCAGATAGAGGGGTACAACGAGGGAAGCGAACGCGGGGGCTGGTCAATAAGCCATGTATTCTGAAGCAGTTGCACGAGATCGGCGGCGACCATCTCCGTAACGGCCGGCCGTGGCCACGTTGCGCACGAAGGCGGGCGTGAGTGCATGTTTAAGCCGCCGGCCTGGGGGTCGAAGTTCGTGCGGGTGTGTCGGGAGCGTCATGACCGTCGAGCCTCCTCTCGTCTGATGCCGGGAACGGAACCATTGTACACAGCCGGACGAGGCGTCCCGTTCAAATAGGCCGCCCAGTCGCCCATGAGCCGCCGCCGCCGCTCGAACAGGTCAGAGCGGGCATAGGCCGCTTCGACCTTGTTCTGCACGACGTGCGCCAGCGCCGCCTCGATGACCTCGCGCGGATGATCGGTTTCCTCGGCCGCCCAGTCTCGGAAGGTGGACCGGAAGCCGTGCGGCACGGCCGCGATCCCCTGCTGTTGGAGGAGCCGGCGCAGCCGTTTGTCGGCCAGCGGCGCCCCGTCCCGCCCGGGAAACACGAGCGGACCGTCGCCACGCGTCCGCGCCGCCTTAAGGATCTCCGTCGTGCGCTCCGGTAGTGGGACTCGGTGCGGGCGCTTCGCCTTCATGCGCGCGGCCGGGATGGTCCACACGGCGGCGTCCACGTCGATCTCGGTCCACGCGGCCCCGCGGACCTCGCCCCACCGCGCCGCGGTCAGCACGAGAAACTCGAACGCCAGCGTGACGATGGCGGCCGCACCGGATGCCCGCACCCGTGCGAGGGCTGCCGGCACGTCCTGGTGCGCGAGCGCCCGCATGTGCGCCACCGTTGCCTGCTGCGGTCCGAGGACCGGCCCGATGCGGTCACACGGGTTGTCGCTGCGGTACTCCATGGCCACGGCCCACTCCAGCACCGCCCGGATCCGCTCACGCACCCGCCGCGCGGTCTGCGCCTTCACGTGCCAGACCGGCGTGAGCACCTCCAGCACCTCAGCGCTCGTTACGTCGGACACCGGCCGTGCGCCAATCCGGGGAAAGGCGTAGCGCTCCAGACTCGTCCACCAGCTCTGCGGGTGCCGGCCGTTCCGCCAGCCGGCCCGTTTCTGTTCCAGCACGCGGCGGGCCGCCTCCGTAAACGTCGGCGTCCCCTCCGCGCGGCGCTTCTCCGCGAGCGGGTCGCCCCCCTCGCGGGCCAGCTTGCGGTTGACCCGTGCCTTCTCGCGCGCCTCGACGAGCGGCACCAGCGCCACGCTGCCGAGCCCGATGTCACGGCGGCGACCGTGGATCATGAGCCGCTGGACCCAGCTCCGGGTGCCGGACGGCTGGACGTAAAGATACAACCCCTGGCCATCGCAGTATCGTCCTGGCGCGACGGTCCGCACGAAGCCTGCCGTCAGCCGCTTGTCGGGATGGCGGCCTCTGGGCTTGGTCCGTCGCGGCAGGCGCAGCGTCTGGGTCGCGCTATTCATACCCTCATTGTATAGGGGATGTGTATGGACCGTAAAGGATGTCGTGAGCGTATCAGGCAGCGCGTCAGGTGTCATAAATAGTTATTACTACACCGTTTATACTGCATACTGCACAATACTACACGTTGGTGGATCCTGTGAGGCCGTAGTGGAGATGGCAACGGCCTCTACCTGACCGTTCAACCCACTGGCACGCGAAGTTGGATCCAGCGGATCGTGATCCGTGGACATCGCCGCGACGTGGGGCTCGGCGGCTTTCCGCTCGTCTCGCTCAAGGAGGCGCGCGACAAAGCGTTTTCCAACCGCAAGGCGGCGCGCGGTGGCGGCGAGTGGTGGGCGTGCCTTCGGGAAGTTGACGCAGCTCTTTGAGCCGACGCACGGCCGTGGTGAAACCGCCGAGCGCCGTCAGCAACGCGGGATCGCCGCCGCTGATCCCTGCCTTCAGACGCGCGATCGCCTGGCGGATGTCCGGGTCGGCCTGGGTCTGTCCCGTGGGGGTCTACGCCCGTGCCGTCGCCGTCCTGGGTCCAGTATTTGAGCACGGGCGCGGCGCGGTCTGCCGCCGCTGCGCCGATGCCAACCGCGGCGACCTGCACGGCGAAAGTCCGCGCCCGAAGTGCGGCCCACAGGGGCGCGTGGGCCACACCCACGCGCGCAGCTCGCTATCGGTGGACTGCCCCGGATCGACGTACACAAACGTCGCCGCGTGATCGTTCACGGCGATCGGCAGCGTGAACGCGAAAGAGCGCGGCGGCGGCGGTGTCCCGGCCGGCCCGGACAGCCGGTACGGGAAGGTGCGGCGGTCCAACCCGAGCGCCTCGAACCGCTGCACCTTGTCGCCCTCGATGGGGAGCCATCCGACGGTCGGCCGCGCGATGAGGTAATCGAGCGAGAGGAGCCGGCGCAGGAGGACGATCGTCGTCGCGGCCTTCGACCGGTGGTGTCGCACGTCGGGGATGCCCAGCGCCTGATAAATGGGCTTGCCGGTGAGCAACACGGCCCGCGCGCCGCCGGGGAAGATGGGCCGCTCGTCCTCGATGGCGAGGTGCTTCTCGATGAGGGCGCGGACGAACCGCAACAGGCGTTTGCGGTCGTCGCCGGCCTGGAAGTACACCCCACATTGCGCGCGCGTAAACGCGCCGCTATGCAAGGCGACCAGGGCCAGCCATTCGGCCTCGCGGCCGGTCCAGCCGAGGGGCGCGAGCTGGCCAGCGCGATCCGGCAACGTCGGGACCGTGGCGGGGCTCTCGGGGCTCGTGTCGACCTGGGCCGAGCGGCTGGTCATCGTGTCACCCGCGCGCGATCGCCGCGCCCGTCGGGGCTGAGGATCTCCCTCGGGTTGACGATCATCCGCGCGAGGTCCAGGGTCGGCATCCACGGGCATGGGCGGGCGCGGGTCCAGCGCCGTGATCCAGCCCTGGACGTACGCCGCGCCTCGGCTGCCGTCGTGACCGACGCCCACCCAGTCGCCGGTCAGCATGGCCGATATTTCGGCCCGGAGTTCTTCGCGGGCGCACTCCACGCCGCCGAAGTTCCCGGCACCGTCCTTGAGTGCGTGTCTCAGTCCAGACGCAACGGGTGACCGGTCGGCAGCGCGCGCCCCCCGACCGTGGCGTCCAGCGTCGTCGCGCGCATCGGAGTGATGACGAGGTCAGCCTGGGAAATTGCTCAAGACACGAGGCGCGAGGCGACGCCTTCCATATCCATGACGACGAGGCGGCCCTCGCGGTCATGTAATTGAACCGCCTTCACAACGGAGGCTTCGGTGACCTCCGAGAGGACGCGCATTCGATCGGGAAGGGCGGGCTACTGATTGCACATACTGCAAGCATACTGTAGCGTTCTGATGATGACGGGTAAGCAGCGCAAGACGCTGACGGCCGTCTTTCGTGATCCCGTGTCCGGGACCATCGAATGGGCGGCCCTCGAAGGGCTGCTCATCGCCGCGGGCGCACGGGTGATCGAGGGCCGGGGGTCACGGGTGCGGTTCGAGAAGGATGGCGAGGTCGAAACGTTCCACCGCCCGCACCCGACCAAGGAAGCCAAGCGGTATCAGATTCGCGCCGCCCGCGCGTTTTTGGAAAGGATGGGGATCACACCATGACGAACACCATGACGCACAAGGGGTACTCGGCCCGGATTGACTATAACAACGAGGACAGAGTCTTCACCGGCCGGATCGCGGGCATCCGCGACGGGGTCGGTTTTCACGCCGATACCGTGGACGCCCTTCGGGAGGCCTTCCATGAGGCCGTGGAGGACTATATCGAGACCTGTGCCGGGATTGGCAAGCCACCCCAGAAGCCCTATTCGGGCCGGATGATGTTTCGCGTCAGCCCCGAAGTACACCGCCAAGCCGCGCTCGCGGCGGAACTGTCCGGCAAGAGCCTGAATCAGTGGGCCGAAGAAGTGCTCGACCGTGCTGTCAAGGTGAAGCCGCGAACGTCGAATATCAGTCGTAACGTGGGCGATCAGGTGGAGAGGGTAAACAGGGCGGCGGAGAAGGATGTTCCCTTGTAGCTTCCAGCGTTTGAGATTGCCCCGGCCGGCGACGGAAGAGCAGCGTCCGGTACTCTCCTCGCGGTCAGCGCCCACTCGTCGTTCGCCGCCTCCGTCCGGGAGCGGGGCGACACTGTTGAGGCCGGTCGGCGCCCGGTAGACGATCAGTGGGTGCCGATTCCACGTGGGCACGTCGAGCAAGCCGTGGGCGGCGAGATTGCCATCCGCCCTGTCTGCGGACGATAATGGCCGAAAAATTGGACTCGCGCCCTTGCCCGGCCGACCATGACGAAGCCCAGCGTCTACGTTGAGACCTCGATCGTCAGCTACCTGACAGCGCGGCCGTCTCGAGACCTCATCGTCGCGGCGCAGCAAACCATGACGCGGGAATGGTGGCGCGACGCGCCGGAGCGGTTCGTTCTCGTCGCTTCGGAGCTTGTCTTCACAGAAGCCGCGGCAGGCGACGCGGATGCCGCCCGCGCTCGCCTGACGGCGCTGGAGATGGTCACGCGTCTCGATACCACGGAGGACGCTGCGCCCCTGACTCAGAGGCTGCTGCAACTCGGGGCGTTTCCACGTGAGGCCGCAGCGGATGCGGCGCACGTCTGCATTGCCACCACGAACAGGGTCGACTACCTGGTGACGTGGAATCTCCGCCACATCGCGAATGCCGCCGTACGGTCGCGGATCGAGCGAGCGTGCCGCAAGGCTGGCTGCGAGCCACCGGTCATCTGCACGCCCAATGAGCTTATGGAGGAGTACGACCATGCCGACGAGGCAAACGGACCCACTCATCGCTGAAGTTCGGGCCATCCGGCAGGCGTACGCTGCGCGGTTCGACTACGACGTTGAGGCGATCTTCAGGGACATTCGCGCCAGACAGGAGGCCTCCGGCCGCGAGTACGTCCGCTTGCCGGCACGCCGCGTCGCTCCCACCCGCGAGGATTGACCGACACGCTAGCTAGCGCGCCCAACGGTGCCGGGTGCGGTCGGCCAGCTCAGCCCCGTGGCGGCACTGGTCGGCCTGTTGGGCAGCATGGGTCGCGAGGGCGTCCCATGCCTCGGCTGCCGCGCGGTTCACGGTCGCGGCCGTCGTCTCGGCCTTCACGACCTGGGCCGCGCGCGCCTCGTCCGCTTTTGCCGCGCGGGCGCGCATGGTGTCGAGAGCCTTGCTCGCCTTGGTGCTGAGAGTGCCGGGGGTAGTAAGCTCACTGCTGGTCATCGGGTGGTGTCTCCTGTGGTGGTGTGGCGCTGGCGCGTGACGTGGCGCTTGCACCAGCGATGCCAAGGGCCAGCGTGGTATAGGCCCGCTCGATGCGCCGTTCAAGCGCGTGCATCCGCCGCTCCCGGCCGTCCACCCGGGCGATGGACTGATCCAGCCGCGCGAGTACGTCGTCCATGCGGGCGACGGCTTGCTCAAGCCGAGTGGCCGGGGAAACAAACTACTCGTACATCGGGAGCATCTTCCGCAGCGCGTAGGTGGTTTCCCAGAGCGTGTCGCTTGTCTTCTGCGCGGCGCGAACGCGATCTAGGGCAGTGGTCATCAGCGGCCCGTCCGCTTGTTCGACGTTGAACACGGCGTAACAGCGGACCATCGGCGGGCGGGTGCGAACGCCGGCACAGGCCAGGCAGGCGCGCCAGTCTTATCGGTAATGATAGCGTCGTCAAATTCGGTCCCAGATCACCGCCCAATTTCTGGCGGCGTGGTTTACCCTAGGCCTGGAGAATGGCGACGACGAACGAGGCCCAGGCGGCGTTGCTCAACGCCGCCGACAGGCGCGCGCGATTCCCGATCATCCATGTGATGAGACGGGTTTCACGTTCGGGCGTTTCGGCGTGCGGCGATGTCCGAGGCCGCGTCGCTGCCACCACGTCTGAAGAAGGCGGACAAACGCCGGCCTGCGCAGCAGGCTCGTCGACCGTGCCCGGCCGACTGGGCGCAACGCGGATTTACCAGACTGGTCCCGCGCTCGTTCCCTACGAGGCTGGCGCTCCATCCCGCCGGCGGCGCCTCGTCATCTCCACCATGATCGCTCTTGCGCTGGTGTCGCATACGGCCCTCACGTCACTCCACGCCCAGGACCCGGACCCCGAGACCAACCAGACGGATCAGTGGGTTAACGACGGGGGCAGTATCGAGGTGGACACGAAGAAAGTGCTAGTCCTCCGCGAAGGAGAAACCCGCCGCTACCGCTTCAGGCTTACCAGGCCGGTGCCCTTCGACGGATGGTGGGTCAGGGTGCACGTCGATGGGGCGGTGCGCGCCGACGGCAAATACGACGCCGACGGCGACGGCGATTTTGACATTAGATGGGTGCCGTCGGTCGGCCGGGAATTCGCGCAAAGGGATTGGCCGCAGAATCAGCAGGAGAGCCCGTGGCGGGACGTCAGCATTACGGCTCTGAAGGACAAGGACAACGACGATCAGAACGTCACGATTACTTTCATGCACGATGTGTGGGATCAGGACACCTACTGCCCGCCCAGCCTGCACGGGATCGGCGTCGTGAAGGTGACAGTCATCGGCGACGGCATGAGTGACGACGGGGATGATGGTGACGACGGGGATGATGGTGACGACGGGGATGATGGTGACGGCGGCGGCGGAGGTGGCGACGATGAGCCCCCGGGGCTGTCGATTGACGATGCGCCGGCGGTGCGCGAAGGGGACCCGGCGGCGTTCGTCGTGCGGCTGAGCGCAGCGAGCGGCGCGGCGGTAACGGTCGCCTACGAGACGCTGGACGGGACGGCCGTGGCGGGAGCTGACTACACGTCGACGTCGGGGACGCTGCGCTTCGACGCGGGCGAGACGCGCACGACCATCGCGGTGCCGACCCTCGAAGACGCCACGGCGGAAGCGACCGAAGGGTTCACGGTGCAGCTGCGCGATCCGGCGGGAGCGACGGTCGCGGACGGGACCGCCACGGGCACGATCACCGACGACGATGAGCCCCCGGGGCTGGCGATTGACGATGCGCCGGCGGTGCGCGAAGGCGAGTCGGCGGCGTTCGTCGTACGGCTGAGTGCAGCGAGCGGCACGGTGGTAACGGTCGCCTACGAGACGCTGGACGGGACGGCCGTGGCGGGAGCTGACTACACGTCGACGTCGGGCACGCTGCGCTTCGACGCGGGCGAGACGCGCACGACCATCGCGGTACCGACCCTCGAAGACGCCACGGCGGAAGCGACCGAAGGGTTCACGGTGCAGCTGCGCGATCCGGCGGGAGCGACGGTCGCGGACGGGACCGCCACGGGCACGATCACCGACGACGATGAGCCCCCGGGGCTGGCGATTGACGATGCGCCGGCGGTGCGCGAAGGCGAGTCGGCGGCGTTCGTCGTACGGCTGAGTGCAGCGAGCGGCACGGTGGTAACGGTCGCCTACGAGACGCTGGACGGGACGGCCGTGGCGGGGGCTGACTACACGTCGACGTCGGGCACGCTGCGCTTCGACGCGGGCGAGACGCGCCAGACCCTCGCGGTACCGACCATCGAAGACGCCACGGCGGAAGAGACCGAAGGGTTCACGGTGCAGCTGCGCGAGCCGTCTGGAGCAACGGTCGCGGACGGGACAGCCACGGGCACGATCACCGACGACGATGAGCCCCCGGGGCTGGCGATTGACGATGCGCCGACGGTGCGCGAAGGCGAGTCGGCGGCGTTCGTCGTACGGCTGAGTGCAGCGAGCGGCACGGTGGTAACGGTCGCCTACGAGACGCTGGACGGGACGGCCGTGGCGGGGGCTGACTACACGTCGACGTCGGGCACGCTGCGCTTCGACGCGGGCGAGACGCGCCAGACCCTCGCGGTACCGACCATCGAAGACGCCACGGCGGAAGAGACCGAAGGGTTCACGGTGCAGCTGCGCGAGCCGTCTGGAGCAACGGTCGCGGACGGGACAGCCACGGGCACGATCACCGACGACGATGAGCCCCCGGGGCTGGCGATTGACGATGCGCCGACGGTGCGCGAAGGCGAGTCGGCGGCGTTCGTCGTACGGCTGAGTGCAGCGAGCGGCACGGTGGTAACGGTCGCCTACGAGACGCTGGACGGGACGGCCGTGGCGGGGGCTGACTACACGTCGACGTCGGGCACGCTGCGCTTCGACGCGGGCGAGACGCGCCAGACCCTCGCGGTACCGACCATCGAAGACGCCACGGCGGAAGAGACCGAAGGGTTCACGGTGCAGCTGCGCGAGCCGTCTGGAGCAACGGTCGCGGACGGGACAGCCACGGGCACGATCACCGACGACGCGCAGCGACGTATCGAGGTGGTCAACGATGTCGTCCTGCCGGAGGTTGGTCGGGCGCTGGCGTTCAGCGCGGTCAGGTGCCGCATCGATCAGGTGCTCTCTGGTTCCGCCCCCCGGGGCACGTCGACGGAACTATCCGGCCACCTTGCGCTCTCACCAGAGGCTCGCTCCGACCAGTGGGCGGCACCTGGGGTCCAATCGCCGACGCTGGTGCAAGCGTTCGACGACTCGCTGTTCCTGATGCAATCGCAGGAGGAAGAAGACGGCGAGGGGCGTTTCGCGGCGTGGTGGTGCCCCGACTACCAGAACCTGGGGGGCGGCGGCCTGGGCGGCGGGATTACCTGGGACGGCGCCGTGTCGAGTTGGCAGGCGGGAGCGGACGCGCGGATTGGCCCCGGCCTCCTTGCCGGAGTGTCCTTTTCCAGGTCGAGGGGCTCGTTTGACTATCAGGGCGGCGGCCGGAACCTGGACGCCGGTCGCGGCACATACGCGTTGGGGCTGGTCAGCATCCATCCCTACCTAGTCTGGTCGGTGTTGCCCGACCTGGACGTGTGGGGAACGGTCGGTCATGCCTGGGGGGACCTGCTGGTCGTGGACGCGGCGGCCGGGACCGTCCTCACGAGCCCCGCGACGGTGGACTCGGGTGTGGTGGGTGTGAGCGGCCGGCTACTGACCCGCGGCGCGACGACGTTGCGGCTCAATGGGGAGTGGGCGCTGGCGCAGATGAACGTCGCGCGCGCCAGTACGGCCTTCGACGCGGCGCCGGTGGACATGCAGCGGGTGCGGATGGGCGCCGAAGTTAGCTACCAACACACATTATCCTCCGGCGCGTCGCTGATCCCGTGGGGCGAGGTGGGCCTGCGCCATGACGGCGGCGACGGGGACGTCGGAGCCGGCCTGGAGCTGGGGGGCGGACTTCGGCACCGGAATCCCGAGGCAGGCGTGACCGTCGAGGGCCACGGCCGCTGGCTCTTGATCCACAGGGGCACGCTGCGCGAATGGGGTGTCGGCGGGCTGGTCCGCTTCGCGCCCAAGGCTGTCGGCCGCGGGCCGTCGGTGAGTCTGATGCCGACCTGGGGCGATAGTGCGAGCGGCGTACAGCAGTTGTGGGAGCGCGGAGCGACCGACCCGCACGTGCACAGCGCGGCGGGCGCGCGTCTCGATGCGGAGTTCGGGTACGGCTTCGGGGCCTTGCGAGACCGGGGCGTGCTCACGCCGTATGGTGGGCTGAGCCTGGTCGGCGAGGCTGCGCGAGGCTACCGCCTCGGAGGGCGCCTCGCGGTCGGCCAGTCGGCAACCGTGAGCCTGGAGGCGGAACGCCGGCAACATCTTGCCGCCGCGCGGACCCACGCGCTCCTGCTGCTCGGCACGTTGCAGTTCTAGTGTCCCGTGCGCGAAGTACGTGTACCGCTCAGCGCATCCTGGTTATCAGCGCGCAGCGACGCTTCGACAGATTCATGTCCTGGCCTAACGCGCTTTTCATGACCGTGTGGCGTTCGAGTAGCCGCAATGCCGGAAATAGTTACGGCATTCGGCGGGACTGAAGCGTTGCAGGCATTCCCCGAGTACCGGCCAGAGCGTGTCGATGCTGCGACAGCGGGCCGCACGGACGGCCGTACCGTTTTTTTAAACGGTGATGTCCAGAGCTTGCCCGGCGCGCCAGATCGTCGCCAGACTAGCCGGCGTGCCGTGCCCGTCCTTCAACTCCACGAGTGTGCGATCCGGTTGCTCCGCGATCAACGCGGTCAAGGTGTGCAGGTGCGGCTCAAGCTACTACCGGTACACGTATTTCAGCCCACCCCAGAACTGATAGTTCACGTCGGGGTCGCTCAGGGGAGCGTACAGATAGCGGTACTCAACGCCGAACAGGAGTTGGTCCATCCTCGCGGCACTCTTCCACACGGGAACCCCCGCGGTCAGGAGTACGCCCGCCGTGACGCTGTCGCTGTGCGTGAGATCCCGGACTGTCACGCCAGTGCCGACATAGGCGCCCGATCCGAATAGGACGTCAATCTCGGCGTCGGCGAACAGCGACGTGCGCTCGGGTTCGTCGATATTCACCGCTGCGCCAACCGCCGGCGCGAAGGCCACGTGCTCGGCCAGCTTCACCACGACGCCCCCTTTGACAACGAGCAGCGAGTCGACGTCCAGAAGGCGTGGGACCTCGCGCGGGAGCCGCCCCAGACCCGCGGGGTCGGTGTCGTCATACTGCCGCTGCTGCGTGCCGAAGAATCCGGCGAGGACGGGACGGACTCGCAGATCTCGCTCGAGCGCCGCCGAATACTCAGCCTGCGTCTGCTCGGCCGCAAGGCGCGCCTGCTCGCCAGCCTCCAACTTGGCCTCGAGGCGCGCCTGCTCGGCCGCCGCCGCCACCGCCGCACGCTGGGCCTCCAGGGCAGCTTCGTACTCCGCGGCGAGCCGGGCCGCCTCTTGGGCGGCCGCGCGTGCGGCGTCCTCACGGGCGGCGTCGAGCCGGGCCACCTCGGCCCGCCGGGCGACTTCCAGACTGGGCTGGCGACCGACGAGCGCCAGGTTGCCGCAGATCGCGGGCACAAAGAAGGTGTAGGTCTCGCTGAGGTCGTCGACGGTGAACTCGAAGCCCGGCAGGGGCGCCTCGCCGTCCCAGCGAATATTGCGCACGACCTCCGGCCCGGCGCGGCGCAGCGCCATCCACTCGAGGACCGTGCCCGGCGGCAGGGTCGTCGCCGTCACCTGCCCCACGGCCAGCTTTTGCTGCACGTCCATCGTCACGCCCGGCATGCCAGCAGCCTCGAGCACCGTCGCAAGATCGGCTTGAATCGCTGCCCGGCCCATGGTGGTGGCGAGCGCGCTGATGTCATTGACCGGCGCGGTGAAGCGGGTGGCGCCCCCGAGACGGGTGATCGATTGTGGCGGCTCCTGCTGAGCGACCGCGGGCGAGGCCCCAAGCAGTAGGGACGTGAGGGCGAGACCGAGACAAACGCCCCTTCGGGTTGATGCGCGGCGAATCATGTGTGACACATCTGAACCTGGACAAAAACGTGAGCCGACTGGCTCATCATCACCTTCGGAATTGTAATGCGCATCGCCGGCGCGAGTAGGCCAGCGCTCGGCAGGGGTTTGGCAATCTCGGCGATGATGGCTTTGGCCACCACGTAGACGGTTCTCGCGATCGTTGCGGCTGTACAGGCACATGATGCCAACACAATTGTTCGTCAAGTCGTCTTCTTCAGCAGCCTGCTCGTGGTGCGCTAACGACACCGCGGCTCCAACAGCGGTTGGTGAAAACTGGAGGCTGGCCGCCGGCGCTGCGGCACCTACTGCGGCACCTGCCGTTGGTGGACATCCTGGTCGATACGCAAGCCGACCCATCCGCCCGGTAACACGCGGTACAGCTCGATGATCCACCAGACCAGATTGGTGTAGGCCTGTTGCCAGAAGGGTTCTTTGCCCTTGCCGAACAGTTGATTTAAGAGTGACACCACCGTGTAGGCGAGCGAGTACGCATCGAGCCATGTCGCACTCAGCGGATTCCACGTCAGCCGGCCGTCAAGACTCAGCTCCACGTAATCATTCTCGCGGCCCAGCTCGGCGAGCATCCGGCGGATGTCGTGACAAAAATCCCCATTCACTTCAAGGACGAGCGCGGCCACGCGCCGGTCGGGATTGTTGGCGTGCCAGCTCAAGAGTTGGCGCGCGATCGGGTGCATACAGGCCGAGGTTTTCCTGGACCCGACGGCCCCGAAAATCGCCACGCCGGTATAGAGCCCGCGCTCCGGGATGGTGAGCCATTCCGGGGCGGGCGTCGGAGCCTTCCCGCAGGGATACATTGAGACGGGAGCGACCCCCCCATCGGCGGCGGCGGGGTGTGATACCGGGTGTGATACCCGGTGTGATACCCCCCCCCGTTGCCGATCCGCGCCAGCGGCACAAACGGGGGGGTCGCTCCCGTCTTTTCCCTCTCCGCTGGCGCGGATCGAGAACGACGGTCTAGGACGAAAAACCCAAACAGCGACAGGGAAATATGGACGAGGGGGATGTGATACTCCCCCCGTCTGTTTTTGTGATACCCCCTCAGCGGTGCCGCTTTCCCCGCCGACTTCTCGCCCATTAAACGGCATGTTCGCATGCAATCATGCCAAGCTACCCCAACGGCTAGGCACCCGCGCCCCAGGCGCGGCACCATTTCACGCTGTTCGACCAGGTGACGCCACTCGTCAACGCGGGCGCGGCGGAACGCCCGATGTCACCGGCGTCTGAAGGACGCCGCCCGGCCGAGACAGTCGTGATCACCGGCTTGAATGGTCGGGGTTGCTGCTCCGCTTCCGGGAGGGCGCTCGGGCTCTGCGCACCGAGCGCCTGCCTGTGTTGGTGGCAACCGGAAGGGTCCCATGTGTGCAACCGAAAACCGCACACCTTCGTGGTGAGCGGGCGCCGCCCTGCGTTCCACGATGTTGGCGACGTCAACAGCGGGGGCACGGATGCACGGATGGGAGACGGGATGTTACTGAAGCACTCCCTGGAACGGGGCGTCTCGAAGGCAGAGTTTGTCGAGACGCTTCGGCGTGAGCCGCCGGACGATCCACGAGTGGATCGAGACCGGTCAGTTGGACCGGGACCTGTCGACAGGTGGCGCGCAGGACTCGCCGCGGCTGGATCCCTACAGGGGGAGCATCGATTCACGTCTCAAGGACGTGGTGGTGAATGGCTGTGGGGAGCCGTCGTGGTCACGCTGCCCGCCAACAGCGCCAGCACCGCCCCCACGATGCTTCACGGACGCGGAGACGCTGCTTCAGCAGCTCGACGCGGGTGAACGTCGATCTGCACGTCTACGTGCTGGCCGAGCTTGTTGAGCACGGTCATCAGCCGGTCAATGGTGAAGCGGCCAAGCTGCACGTTGCGAATGCGGGTAAAGTCCGCGTGGCTGATACCGGTGCGGCCCTCAGCCTTGCGCGTCGAAAGCCCTTCATCGTCAAGAATGCCAATGATGCAGGCGGCCAGCAGCGCCTTGGTCTGCTGCACGTCGGCGTCCGCGCGGCCGAAGTCACGGAAGACATTGCCGCTGCCGTACACCAACTCACCATCGTCGGCGGTTTTGCTCATGGTTGGAACTCCTGCTTCAATTGTTTCAGACGTTCGCGGATGAGATCGATCTCCTTCGTCGGAGTCTTGATCCCCTGCTTCGCCTTCTTCTGGAAGGCGTGCACAACCCACAGCCGCTCTTCGAGTTGCAGCGCGTAGACCGTCCGATACGCATCAGTGCGGTACTGGAGCGCCACCTCGAATACGCCGGCGCCGACACCCTTCAGCGGCTTGGCGATATCAGCCTTTTGGCCTTCGGCCGCGACCGTCAGTGCCCGCAGGATCTCATCCTGCGCCCCTTCGGGAAAGCTGACGAACGCCTTGCGGGCCGCCTTGATCCACGCGATCGGCTGCGCATCTCTGCTTCTCATAGGACACAGGTGTCAAATATACCACCACTTAACGGTCGAGGCGGTCGACGCTAGAGGGGACTGGACCGCTGGCCCGCGGTTGTGCAGCGCCGGCCGCTGACCGTTGGCACTCCGATCTTTCCGGCCCGGTGCGCCGGGCACCCACCTGTTGAGGCTCTGCGGGTGCCGATTCCACGGGGGCACGTCGAGCAAGCCGTGGGCGGCGAGATTGCCATCCGCCCTGTCTGCGGACGATAATGGCCGAAAAATTGGACTCGCGCCCTTGCCCGGCCGACCATGACGAAGCCCAGCGTCTACGTTGAGACCTCGATCGTCAGCTACCTGACAGCGCGACCGTCTCGAGACCTCATCGTCGCGGCGCAGCAAACCATGACGCGGGAATGGTGGCGCGACGCGCCGGAGCGGTTCGTTCTCGTCGCTTCGGAGCTTGTCTTCACAGAAGCCGCGGCAGGCGACGCGGATGCCGCCCGCGCTCGCCTGACGGCGCTGGAGATGGTCACGCGTCTCGATACCACGGAGGACGCTGCGCCCCTGACTCAGAGGCTGCTGCAACTCGGGGCGTTTCCACGTGAGGCCGCAGCGGATGCGGCGCACGTCTGCATTGCCACCACGAACAGGGTCGACTACCTGGTGACGTGGAATCTCCGCCACATCGCGAATGCCGCCCGTACGGTCGCGGATCGAGCGAGCGTGCCGCAAGGCTGGCTGCGAGCCACCGGTCATCTGCACGCCCAATGAGCTTATGGAGGAGTACGACCATTCCGACGAGGCAAACGGACCCACTCATCGCTGAAGTTCGGGCCATCCGGCAGGCGTACGCTGCGCGGTTCGACTACGACGTTGAGGCGATCTTCAGGGACATTCGCGCCAGACAGGAGGCCTCCGGCCGCGAGTACGTCCGCTTGCCGGCACGCCGCGTCGCTCCCACCCGCGAGGATTGACCGACACGCTAGCTAGCGCGCCCAACGGTGCCGGGTGCGGTCGGCCACGGCCTCGCGGCTTTGCTCGGCCATGAGCTGGTACTCGGCCACGCGCGAGCGCGCGACGAAGGCGGGAACCGGCACGCCGGCCGGCGTCGTGCTGTCCGGATCGGCTCTGACGCGGACAATCAGGTGTGGCGGGGCGTCTCGTTCGGTGACCAGGAACGCATAGATCCGGCCACTCTTCGCACACAAGCGCGACGTTGGTGTTGACGCCCTCGCCGATCGGCTTCAAAAATGCGAGGACTGATGCCGAGCGCCCGCGCCAGCGCGTGTTGCGACACCCCCAGGGTTGCCAGACGGCCGCGAACGGCCTGCGTGTGCGTAACGTCCATTTACCGGCCACACTACGCGTTGTTTAGTTACCCGTCAACTGTAAAGTTGTATTACTATATGTAGGTGAGCCTCATGGGACAGCGCCTGCGCGACGCGCGCACTTTGCGGGGCGTCACCCAGCGGCAGCTCGCCGCCAAAACCGTCAACACCCGAGAGGCGATCTCGATGGTCGAGCGCGGCAAGTCCGGCTGGGCGCTCGACAAGCTGGCCACCGCCGCCCGGGCGCTCGACGTGTCGACCGACTACCTGCACGGACTCACCGACGACCCGAGACCCGCCGATCAACTCCTCCGCGCCATCACGGCCGCGACGGCCGGACAGACCCTCGATGACCCACGCGCGCGCGCCACAGCTTTCGATGACGGCGACTACGTCGGCGTCTCCGAACTGGCCTCGGCCGCCGGCGACGGCGCCGTCGTCGACCATGAGCGCGTGACCGGGCGTATCAAGTTTCGCCGGGCGTGGCTCGCCCGCCACGGCTTGGTCGCCCGCACCTGCCGCATCATCCAGGTCAGCGGCGAGTCGATGGAACCGACGCTGGTCGACGGCTGCTCGATCCTCGTCAACCACGCCAGCCGGCGCCGCCGCGTCGGACACCTCTTCGTCGTTCGCACCGACGACGGCCTCGTCGTTAAGCGCGCCGGCCGGGACGCGTCAGGCGCCTGGCAACTCGTCAGCGATAATCCCAACACGCACGTCTGGCCTACGCGGCCCTGGCCGCCTGACGCGGTCGTCGTCGGGGAGGTCAAGTGGGCCGCGCGGACCTTTGCGTGAGGAGGAGTCCGAGGAGTGCTCTCGTCAGCGACATCGACGCCATCCGGACCGACGCCGCCGCTGAGAACGCAATCACCGCACCCGCCCGATCACCAGGGGGCGGCTTCATCCAGAGCCTACGATTCAGTGGAACTTGCGTTGCAGGCCTAGTCAGTTATATGTATGTATAATAACGAACACGTCCATGCATACAACCAACCTGCGCAAGGTCGGCGGTTCCGTCATGCTCGCAGTGCCCCCGGCTCTTCTGAACCTCCTGAAGCTCGGTGTCGGGGCCAAGGTGGAGATCGCTGTGGAGAACGATCGCCTCATCATCGTGCCCAAGGTGCGTCGTCGCTACTCACTCGATGAGCTGCTGGCACAATGCGACGAGACCGCGACCATTTCCGCCGAGGATCGTGACTGGATTAATGCCAAGCCGGTCGGCAACGAGCTGTTGTAGTGAAGCGAGGCGACATCTGGCTTGTCAGCCTTGATCCCACGGCCGGCCATGAGCAACAGGGGACCCGGCCGGTACTGATCGTTTCCCCCGCCGCGTTCAACACGCTGACCGAGACGCCGGTCGTCCTGCCCATCACCACGGGGGGGAGCTTCGCTCGTCGGCGTGGCTTCACAGTGTCTCTTGAGGGCGCAGGCACCCGAACGAGCGGCGTGATCCGCTGCGACCAGCCCCGCGCCCTCGATCTCGGTGCCCGGACGGGGAAGCGCCTCGAAACCGTTCCCGAACACATCATGGATGATGTACTGGCTCGCCTCGCCACCATCCTCGAATAAACAGCGTCGCGATCAGACGCCGACGTGGCTATAGTCTCGCGCAGCGCCAAACCGTCTTCCGTTCGGTCCCACAACACAAGAATCGCCTCCTGCCGTCCTTAGATGGTCCCGTAGGTTCCTGTGTGGAAAGAGGACCGGTACACGTATTTCAGCCCACCCCAGAACTGATAGTTCACGTCGGGGTCGCTCAGGGGAGCGTACAGATAGCGGTACTCAACGCCGAACAGGAGTTGGTCCATCCTCGCGGCACTCTTCCACACGGGAACCCCTGCGGTCAGGAGTACGCCCGCCGTGACGCTGTCGCTGTGCGTGAGATCCCGGACTGTCACGCCAGTGCCGACATAGGCACCAGATCCGAACAGGACGTCAATCTCGGCGTCGGCGAACAGCGACGTGCGCTCGATTTCGTCGATATTCACCGCTGCGCCCACCGCCGGCGCGAAGGCCACGTGCTCGGCCAGCTTCACCACGACGCCCCCCTTGACAACGAGCAGCGAGTCGATAAACGCCGGGAGGCGTGGGACCTCGAGCGGGAGCCGCCCCAGACCCGCGGGGTCGGTGTCGTCATACTGCCGCTGCTGCTTGCCGAAGAATCCGGCGAGGACGGGACGGACTCGCAGATCTCGCTCGAGCGCCGCCAAATACTCAGCCTGCGTCTGCTCGGCCGCAAGGCGCGCCTGCTCGCCAGCCTCCAACTCGGCCTCGAGGCGCGCCTGCTCGGGCGGCGTCGAGCCGGGCCACCTCGGCCCGCCGGGCGGCTTCCAGACTGGGCTGGCGACCGACGAGCGCCAGGTTGCCGCAGATCGCGGGCACAAAGAAGGTGTAGGTCTCGCTGAGGTCGTCGACGGTGAACTCGAAGCCCGGCAGGGGCGCCTCGCCGTCCCAGCGAATATTGCGCACGACCTCCGGCCCGGCGCGGCGCAGCGCCATCCACTCGAGGACCGTGCCCGGCGGCAGGGTCGCCGCCGTCACCTGCCCCACGGCCAGCTTTTGCTGCACGTCCATCGTCACGCCCGGCATGCCAGTAGCCTCGAGCACCGTCGCAAGATCGGCTTGAATCGCTGCCCGGCCCATGGTGGTGGCGAGCGCGCTGATGTCATTGACTGGCGCGGTGAAGCGGGTGGCGCCCCAGAGACGGGTGATCGATTGTGTCGGCTCCTGCTGAGCGACCGCTGGCGAGGCCCCAAGCAGTAGGGACGTGAGGGCGAGACCGAGACAAACGCCCCTTCGGGTTGATGCGCGGCGAATCATGTGTGACACATCTGAAACCTGGACAAAAACGTGAGCCGACTGGCTCATCATCACCTTCGGAATTGTAATGCGCAAGAAACACGGCGCGGCCGTTCGCCAGCCAGTCGCCGATGACGCGCCGGAGTACCTGGTCGTGTGGATTCTGTTCCTGGACGAGGATCGCATCAACATCATGGAGGTAGGCTAGTGATGTCTGGATGTGTGTGCCTGCCAAATCTGGACTCACCAGCACGACCGCCTGGTCCGGAAACAGCCGCGCCATCTGCGCGGTCTGCGCGAGGGCGTCGTTCCACAGCGGCTGACCGACCACGGCGAGACTTGGCCGTGTGACGAGTCCCACGAGGAGCGCGCCGGTGGCCAGGGTCAGTCCCACAGCAGGTTGACCACCACGGACGTCTGGATCAGGGACGCGACAGCCGGACGGTAGTGGGAGTCGAAGCTGAGGTAGTGCACGAGGTTGTGGGCCACCAAGAGGCCGAACGCCGGCCGTAAGCGACGAGTGCGGCCACCGCGGCCCATCCCCAGCACCACCGCGGCCACCGCCACGCCCGCCGCGACCAGCAGTCCCACAGCCAGGGCCACGCCCGCCTGCACCAGGACGGATTCCCGCGCGAGGAAGGCCAGGAGCAGTGGAGTCTCGCCGAGCCGCGCGCGCGTCAGGAGCCGCGCCGCGACGACGGCCAGCAGGAACACGGGCAACAGGACGGAGATCGACCTTTGCAAAACAGGCGAGGCCCAAGAACCCCCCTGCGGCGAGTGTCCACCGTGCGGCACCGCGGGCTCACGCCACCAACCAGGCGAGCAGTCCGGCCATCACGAAACACTGCGCGACAGTCTCGGGTACCGAGAGCTTCGCGAACCAGATCTTCGGCAACGAGACGGCCGTGAGCGTGGCCGTGAGCCAGGCGGCGGGCGACGCACCACAGGCCTATCAGGCTCAGGGTCGCGAAAAGGGGCGCGACGACGAGCGCCCCCTGCGGCCAGGCGAGGGCGTGCCCCAGGGCGGTGAGGACCGGAAACAGCTGGGAAAAGCCGGCGGTGACCGTCGGGTTGGTGATGTCGGGGATCAGGAAGCCACCGGGGAATCGCGAAAAAGGCGGCGTGTCCAAGGAGGCCCGCACCGCCGGCGCCACGTCGCCGGGTATCTGATTCAGGAACAGCTCAGCGCGGTTGGCGGGCGACAGCGAGCGCAGCAGGGGATCTTCGAACTCGAGCGCGCCATGGCGGGCGATCTGCCGGCCGAAGTTCAGATAGGCGGTGGCGTCGCCTCCGGCCACCGCGGTCTCGTACGGCGGGAGGAACAGCGCGGCGCACAGCAGGATCCCCGCTGTCGCCGCCAGCGTAGGTTTAAGCCCGCCGGCGGCGGCCGCAGGCCCCGCTGGACCCTCGCGGGAGGCGTAGATCAGCAGGCAGAGCCAAACCGCCACGATCGTGAGCAGGAGCCCCAACAGGAACAGCCGGAACTGGCCGAACTCGGCGAGCAGGAGCGCCAACCACGCCACGGCGCTCACGCCGAGCATCACACGGAGAAACCAGCGCTCGACGCGCGCCGCGCTGCGGGCATGGCTCGCTAGCCGGGCTGCGGCAACGGCGGCGCGGGTACAGGCAACACAGGTGGTGAGACCGTGAGGCGCGGCTGCCGCAGCACCCAGACGACGGCCAGCGGTGCGACGACGCCCCAGGCGCGGATCAGGCTCACGTGGGGGGTTAACCCCAGGTGGTGCGACAGCTCGCCGAGCGCCAGCAAGACCATGAACTGCAGCCCAGCCAGCCCCACGACCCCGAGAAAAAGTCGCCGCCAGGGCCCACGCGCGTCGACGGCCGCCCAGAACGCGGCGAACAGGCCAAGCTGGAGCGCCGGGAGGATCGCGAGCGCCCCTTGCGGATCGTCGACAGGCCGGTGGCCACCGTGCTGAACGAGTAACTGCCCCCCGTCCACCGCCCGGGTCAGAAGGTCGCTCCAGAGTGGACCCACCACCAGCGCCGCACCGATCCCAACACCGATCGCCGCCACGGCCAGCCGAAGGGGGTGCGGGCGGCCGACCGATCGGGCGGTCAGCACGGCCAGCCCGGCGACGAGGAGGCCAGCGACGAGCACCTGTGAGAAGGCATGGATCGCGACGGTGTGCGAGGCAACCAGCGTCGTCGGGAGTGCGAGCACCAGGAGCCTGGCCACGCCCAAGAGGAAGAAGATCGCCGGGGCCGCCCCCAGGGCCGCCGCGCGCCGCCACCGCGCGAGGGGCACCGCCAGGGCGCCCGCCACGTAGACGGGAATCAGGGGGGTGGCAATACACTCCTGGGTCACTATGAACGCCCCGTGCGTCGTAGTGACGATGTTCCCGGAAGCCGTGGCTGACACTCCAAGGGCCGCCAGGAAGCCGGCGCCGGTCATGGCCACCCAGACGCCCAGGGTGCGCAGCAGAGCGCTCTCGTACAACCACCCAGCCGACGCGAAGTAGACGGCGACGCCCATGACGGTGAGCAGCAGAAACCGCCGGGCAGGGCCGTGCCAGGCCCCGTCGAGATCAGGGCTGGCGCCGCTGGCCGCTGGATCCATCTGCCGACGCATCCAGGCGTACACATAGACGACCGCCACCACGATGAGGATGGCCGGCCAAATATAGACATGGAGGAGGTCGAGGAGCGATGGGTGGGCCGCCACCAGCGACAAGTTGCCGATGCGCACAATATTGAAGCCCGTGATCACCAATAGCCCGACGCCAGCGCCGCGCAGTCTCGTTGACCACGTGGCTGGAAACGCCAGGACCGCCCCCAGGCAGAGCGCCATGGCGTCGCCCCCGCTACAGCTCGCATCGACGTAGACCGCGTCGGTCGGCGCCCCGGTGAGCTGATCGGCCACGCGTTCCTGGATCTGGGCAAATGGCACGAGGAGGTGGCGTTCTACCCAGCCGAGCCGCATCACTCCGAACAAGCCGACAAACCACGCCACGGCCGTCAGCGCGAAGCGGAGCACCCCTGACGATGGCGGCTGATCTGGCGGGCGCGTCTGTGGGTTAGTGGTCATGGTTGACCTCCGTGGTCAGGGTGCGGCCGACGCCGCTGGCCGCACCGCGACCGTCGTCAGCAGGTAGCCGTGCCGGCGCAGCCAGGGCAGCCACCGCGACAGGTGATGGAACGGCGCGACAGCGAGGCCCGTCAGCTGGCTCAGCGGTCGCGCGGCCAGATCGAGCCGTCCGCAACCCCACCGGTATGAAGAGAATACCGGTTTCGGCCGTCACCTCAAAGCCCGCCCGCGTGAGCATCCGCCGGAAGGTACGCCGCGAATACGACTTCTCGAAGCCGTACCCATACAGCCCGAGCCGGTACAGCAGCGCCACCAGATCTGATCACGCGGCCGAACCACGTGTGGTGCACGGATGTTACCTACATCCCCCTGCGGCGGGGCTTTCTGTACCTGGTCGCCGTGATGGACTGGGCGAGCCGCACGGGGCTGTCCTGGCGCCTGTCCAACACGCTCGAGGCCAGCTTCTGCGTCGAGGCGTTGCACGAGGCGCTCGAGCGTTATGGCCCTCCAGAGATTTTCAATAGCGACCAGGGCAGCCAATTCACCAGCGTCGACTTCACCGACGTGCTCACGGAGGCGGGCATTCGCATCTCGATGGACGGCAAAGGCCGCTGGATGGACAACGTGTTCATCGAGCGGTTGTGGCGATCGCTCAAGTACGAAGTGCGTCTACCTGTCGGAGTTCGCTACCGGCTCCCAGGCCCGGACCGGCATCGGCGGGTGGATGGACTTCTACGACCGATGCCGGCCCCACTCGTCGCTCAACGACCGGACGCCGGACGAGGCGTACACTAACGACGGGGCTGACACGCGCCCGGGGCTACGGCCGGTCTCCTGTCAGCCCCATGTCGCTTGAAGCATGACCCCGGATTCCACCTTAGCTGTGACGAACACCTGTCCAAAGGATGGGGTCCACCTCTATGGTCAGGGCCAGCCCGATACGGAACACGGCAAAGGACCGAGTGTCGATCCAGAAGACATCGCTCACTCGGCCAGCGACACGCTCCAGCCTTGTCACCGAACTCCCCAATCTCTCCTCACCCCACCTGCGTGATCTCGGCGTCGGTTGACCGAGGTTGCAGACCCGCCCAACCATCCACTCTCTGAGCCTGTTCCTCCACTGCCAACGCTTGCTCCATGCCTAGTAGGGCCGTCGCAGCCACCTTCGCGTGGGCCGTCGTCTCTACGGCCGCCAACTCCGTGGCGAGAGCCGTCTTCACACCTCGTAGAACTTTCCGCCGCCGGTGGGATCCGGCACGATCTCAGACGAACCGGTCTGCACCGATGGGACCGTCGAGCAACCTTCAGGAACCGATAAGAACTCCTCGGCTCACTTCCGGCGGATTCTCGTTGCGTCGCCCAGCCCGATGCCGGGGTCAGGCGTGCCGACCTCTTGGCCATCGCGGCAGGGTCGGAAGGACGCCGCCCGGCCGGCCGAGACAGTCGTTACCACTGGCTCGAATGGTCGGGGTTGCCGCTCCGCTTACGGTAGGGCGCTCGGGCTCTGCGCACCGAGCGGCTGCCTGCGAAGGCTCGCATGAAGTCACATCTGAGAGGCGATCACGCGGCGGTCGAACGTCGTCGGCATCTTCCCGAGTCCCGTTCGATGAATCCGTCGATTCATCGGGGTGCCGAACCGCTGGGATCCGCTCCTGCGGCCGCTCCTCGTGGTTCTACTGTACCGGCTGGGCCTTTATGGGTCGGCTATGAGAAGTCGTATTCGCGGCGCACCTTCCTGCGAAAGCTCACGCGGGCGAGCTTTCAGGTGACAGCCGAAACGGGTATTCTCTTTATCCCATGGTGACTGCGCATGCTTGAGCGGGTACTTCGAAGGCATCGACTCGGAACGTGGCATAGCATGGCGGCCGGCGGATTCGCTCGCCCTGCGCGGCTTCCTCGGCCTGGGTCTCGACGAAACGCCGCCCGAGCACTCGACGATTTCGCGAACCCGCCGGTTGATCGATGTGGAGACGCCCCGCACGGTCTTCACCGGGGTCCTGCAAGTGCTGGCAACCGCCGACCTGATCAGGGGCAAGACGATCGGCATTGATGCCACGACCCTGGCGGCGAACGCCGCCCTGCGGAGCATCGTGCGACGCGACTCGGGCGAGACCTATCAGGAGTTTCTCACGCGGCTCGCGCCGGCATCGGGCATCGCACCGCCGACGCGGGCGGATCTGGCGCGGTTGGATCGGACCCGCCCGAAGAAGGGCCGCAACACCGACTGGCGGCATCCGCACGACCCCGACGCGCGCATCACGAAGATGAAGGACGGCCGCACGCACCTCGCGCACAAGGCCGAGCATGCGGTCGACCTGGAGACCGGCGCCATCGTCGGGGTGACGGTCCAGGGCGCCGACCAGGGGGATACCACGACCATCGCGGACGCGGTGACGGCGGCCGCCGAGGACCTCGAAGCTGTGGCCACGGCGACAGACGAGCACACCAGCGTGACCGAGGAAGTCGTCGCCGACCAGGGGTACCACAGCAACCAGGTCTTGGTGGATCTGGCGGCGCTGGACCTGCGCACGTACATTGCCGAACCCCATCGCGGCCGACGGCGCTGGACGCGCAAGGCCACGGCGCGAGACGCGGTGTACGCCAATCGCCGACGCATCCGCCGCGCACGGGGCCGAGCCCTGCAGCGCCAGCGCCGCGACCGCCTCGAACGACCCAACGCCCATCGCTACGAGACCGGGGGCATGCGGCGGACGCATCTGCGCGGGCACCCCAACATCCTCAAACGACTGCTCGTCCACACGGGCGCCTTCAACTTGGGCCTGCTCATGCGAACGCTGGGCGTGGGCACGCCGCGCGGCCTCCAGGGGCGCCTGGCGGCGGTGCGGACGCTCGTCGTCGCCCTGTGGACACGCATCGTCGACCGCGGGCCCTACGGCGACACGTCGATCGCCTGTCCGCCTTCACGCCGTCTCATCGCTTCGAGCTGCTCCCTGCCGGAGCATCAGAATGAACCCTTTAGCCACAGGCTGCTAGCCGTCGTGCCGTTTCAACACCTCTCCCTCCCCGCTAGAGATCGCCAGTGGCCACGACGCGTCGGTGTGCCCCCGGTGCGCGCGGATTACGAATCCGCCGCACGCCGACAACGGACTGATCGACCACGCGCAGCCTCCGACCTTGACGCACAGGTTGGCACGGTGATGGCCAGTCCTGGTCACCATCGCCTCGGAAGTAGGCGATCGCGGTGACACCCCCTGAGGAGGCGGTGAGACACGACACAGCCGACCAGGTGGGTGAGGGTGAGAGCTCTGGTGCGGATGAGGCGCGTGCATACAGCGATTTCTGGGCGGATGTCGGTTCGACATTTCCTGATCTGCACGGGGCGCGATCGACGGCGCAGTATCTCGAGGATGAGCAATGGTTGTTCCAAACCCATCTGGCGCCGCTGGAGGGGCTGCGTATTCTGAAGACCGATCTCTGGGATGAGGCGAAGAATACGCGCATCCTGGGCTGGGCCGCAGCAGCCGGGAGTCACGCCTTTGGGGTCGATATCTCACCAGGGATCGTCAGAGGCGCCCGCCGAACCTTCGAGGAACGGAGCCTGACTTTGCACGGCGTACAGTCCGATGTGCGGACGCTCCCGTTCCAATCCGGGAGCTTCGACGCGGTCTACTCCATGGGGACGGTCGAGCACTTCGCGGACACGGACGGGGCCATACGGGAGATTTTCCGCGTGGTGCGGCCGGGCGGCCGCGTGGTCATCGGGGTGCCGAATCGCTGGGACCCTTTCCTGCGCCCGCTTCTGGTGGTGCTGCTGTACCGGCTCGGGCTGTATGGGTACGGCTTCGAGAAGTCGTATTCGCGGCGCACCTTCCGGCAGATGCTCACGCGGGCGGGCTTTAAGGTGACGGCCGAAACCGGTATTCTCTTCATACCAGGGTGGTTACGGATGCTCGATCTGGCCTGCTATACGTGGGCGCGCCCGCTGAGCCGGCTGACGGGCCTCGCTGTCGCGCCGTTCCATCACCTGTCGCGGTGGCTGCCATGGCTGCGCCGGCACGGCTACCTGCTGACCACGATCGCGGTGCGCCCAGAGGCGGCGGCCGCTCCATCGCCACAGGGGGTGTCATGACCACGGACCCGCAGACAAGCACACCCGATCCTCCGCCGTCGTCAGGGGTGCTCCGATTTGCGCTGACGGTCGGGGCGTGGTGTGTATCAGCCTATTCGGGTGATGCGGCTCGGCTGGGTGGAACGCCAGATCCTCGTACCATTTGCCAAGCTCCAGGAACGCGTGGCCGATTTGGCGCGGATGCTGACGGAGACTCCAGAGGCGATTCGGTTAGACCTGCCGGAGACCGGAGACCTGGGCCCGATCGACCTGACGATTCAATCAACGGTGTCCCAACCGCGATCCCTCAGCCTATCGCCAGACCCGCGTGATCTCGGCGTCCACCTGCCGTGCGAGCGGCCAGTGCCCTGACTGACGATCCCGCCCCAGAGGGCGCGGACACCCACCCACCCGTGTCTGACACGGGCCGCACGCGCCAGCGCCCAAAGACCGGCGGTGTCGCCGAGCGGCTGGCGTGTTGGTGCCGGAAGATGGTGGGCCTCCCTCGGCGCACGCCCTGAGGGGGCTGGCCGATATCCGTATCGCACCGTACCGACAAGTACGTACAAGCTGGTGGCCTGTGCATTTCCGGAACGGGCTTCCCTGGATCGGATATTGGCTCAGACGAGCTAAAGCAATAAGGAGAGCCTGTAGACAGCACAGACAAACAGCAGAAAACCCAAAGTCATTAGGCTTAACCTTAAAACATGGGGGAGGGGTCGTCCCCGAGTCAAGCCCAAAGTTAGTTGAAAGTATCCACGGCTCCTGCTTGCTTACGCGGCCTGCGTCTTCGGCGTCTTCCTTTCGATCTTCAGTTCCCGCTGCAACGCCTCACGGAGCTTTGGAAGGTGGCGGTACCCCATCACCTTCCGCAGCCGTGGTTCGATGTCCACGAGCGCGGTGGCCAACCAACGGTGGCGCTGGCTCGAGTTCTTCCAGTGATCGACCTTCGCGCAGTGCTCCTCAACCAGAGCATTGACGGACTCGAGACAATTGGTCGTCTTGAATGAGCGGCCCAGCACAGCGTACACGCCGAGTCGGTGCAAGGTCAGTGTCTCCTCCAGGCCATCCGCCAGGCTGCGCGCGCCCGACTGGTTCCGATCTTCCAGCTCGGAGTAGAGCTGGTCGAGGGCCAGCAGAGCCTCGTCGTACGTCGGTCGGTTGTAGGCTCGCTGGAGTCGCCGGCGCCAGTCCGCCTGCTCGCGCTTGGACAGGTAGCTCACCACATTCTCGCGCTTGTGCCACTGGCAACGCTGGACCAACGCCCGCCCACGGAATACCTGCGTGACCGTCGATCGCAGCCCCTTGCCGCCATCGAGGATCACCAGCAGACCCTGCGAGGCATCGAGACCCCGCTCGACCAACGTACGCAGGAACGGCGTCAGCACTTTCTCATTCTCGGTGGACGTCTCCACGAAGCCCAGGAAGCGTTTCTCCCCGGACATGGTGATCCCCAGGGCCACGACCATCGTGGCGTCGGCGAAGGTCTTGCCATCCAGGAACAGGGCGACCACGTCCTCACCGGACAGATCCCGCTCCTGTAGCTCGCGCAGCTGCGTCGCGCTGGCCTGGATGAACCCCCGGGACACCGTCGAGCTCGAGAGCCCGATCGCCCCGGGAATCGCCGCCGCGACCGCCTCGTAGTTGCGGCACGAGATCCCGTAGAGCACGCGTCGCAGCAGTACGTCGTTCGCCTCGCGATCGCCACGCAACGCGTCGTAGGCACGCAGTGGAATCTCGCTCCCCGCGACGCAGCGTACCCGCGGCACCCGGATCGGCACACGCTGACCAGCAAGCCCGACCGTGCCGGGGTTGCTACCGTGACGTCGCCCGCGGGTCGCCGTGGCCTTGCGGGCGTAGCGCTCTCCAGCCAGCGCCGTCACCTCCTGGTCCAGCGTCTCCTGCACATGCATCAGGCCCAAGGGGACCAGGGCGCGGATCGCTGCCACCTTGGCATCCAGGTCGAACTCGACGTACTCCTCGCGGCTTATGATCTTGACCTCGCCCAGACGACGGGACTTCTTGCGTTTCTTGACCGATCGTAGGACTCTGCTCATCTCGGCTCCTTTCTCGTGGGTTGATGTTCGTTTCGCAACTTCATCAAACCACAGGGTTTGGAGCCGTTTCAATTCCCAACTAAGATTAGCTCACCCTCGTCGTCCCCCATCACCGGTAATGAAACACGGAGGTAATGAAACACGGAGGGTGGCGTGTGCGCGGGCGACAACAGACCTCCCCGCCGGATCGTGTTCACTTCCCTACCGGGGGGCCGCCCGTGGCCAGCGACGACGTGATTTGTGTTTT
>CBDHFM010000011.1:0-42904 GCA_965262505.1 Vicinamibacterales bacterium | reverse complement strand
GCTCATCCCGAGCGTGTACGGTCCGTTGCGGCGGATGTACTGCGTCCGGTCGCCGGGGTTGGTGCGCGGCAGGGAGCAGAGCGCGAGCAGCCGCGCCATAAAGCCCATGTCGGCGTCCACCTCGCTCGCCTCGATGAGCTGATCGACCTGGTGGAGTGTGGTGAAGTGGTGCCGCGCCTCGGGCGCACGATCACTGAGCGCTTTCACCGGGGCGCCAGGCAGGTTAAAGGCAATGTCGCCGATGGGAACGAACCCACCGCGTTTCTGCGGCTGGCGTTTCTTGTTCATCGAGTTCCCCGCCCAGCCGGTCCGCCACCGTCGGCGAGCACTGCCAGTGAGGAGCCGCCGCGTCAATTTTCAGCGGCCATCTAGTGCAACACATGTTAAGCGTCTTTTCGGCTGTGATCAGGCGGCCCGATTCTAACACATTATAACTGCATACAATGATACGCGTATAAGCCTGTTATTTTATGTAATAGATTAGCGATCGGTGTTGGTGAGCTCTGCTATAGAGGGTAGGCCCCGATCCTTGAACACACGGTCAAGCCCTTCCATCAAAAGAGAATGCATTTTGGTGTTTTCTTCAAAGGCCAAACGGCGAATCTGGTCATAGACTGGCACCGGAAGATAGGCGGTCTGCTGCGTCACTCGTCGCCGCTTGCCGATGGGCTTGCGTATGGCGCGGGCGTCTTCCTGAGCTACGGCATCAGGCGCGACATCGGTAGGGTTCAGCACCGCTTCAAGAGACGTGCGTTTTTGGGGCATCGTTCACTTTCTCCAATTTCTGGGCGATCCAGAGCCACAGTTCCCTGATTTCGTCGGCTGCTTTCCCATCGGGTTCGGACTCGGTGACTGTGAGGCCCATCCCGTGAGCGTCCTGAAAAGCGTTACGCGCAACGACATGCACAGGGGCGACCAGCCCCAGGACGCTTAAGCCTCTGGCCGCTTCGCGGATTCGGTAACCTCGGGGCGGTGTCTGATTCAAAACGAACGCGCTCACCTTGCTAAGGCGATTAATGGTGGCCACCGTTGGTGGCGTGGCCTTCATGTCAGCCGATGTCGGCCGGCAGGGGATCAGGCACAAATCGGCATGGCGGATTGCCGCAGCCGTGCTTGGTTCATCGCGGCCGGGAGTGTCGATCAGGATCACGTCAAAGCGCTCGTGGCCGCCCATGATGGCAGTCGGGAGTTCGGCGGCCGTGACGGCTGCCAGCTGCGGCGTCGGCGATTCACGCGCTTGATACCATGACTCGGCGGTCTTTTGCGGGTCCATGTCCAGGACAAGGACCCGCGCGCCGAGCTCGTCGGCGGCCACCGCACAGGACAGGACGAGAGTGGTCTTGCCACTGCCGCCCTTTTGGGTAACAAAGGTGATTACGCGCACACAAGTGTAATCGTAACGCGTTGTAATAGTATAAATCAATACAATTACAACAGTATACAATGATAAGCTGATGGAGTGGGTCGAGTCAACAGGCCGTGGGATTCAGCTGAGGTTGAAAGTGCCGATCTTCGACCACCGTTGTATGGTATGCGGTCATACATGGGAAGCGTATGTGCAAGTGTCACATGCGCCCCGCTAACCGTCTCTTATCTCAATCTGTGGATTCTTTTCGATGCGGAACTGCCGCTGCGGCTCATTGGCCAACTGAGCTTGATCCTTGACACGACGGGTGCGCTGCTGGGCGCCACGGCCGCGGGTTTCCATGGGCTGGAACATACCGAGGACCGTGCGTTCCGCTGGACCACCGGGGAGGCACGGATCCATGTTCCCATCGATCCGGACGCGCCGCCTGCCGCACTCGCCGTCGACGTCGTGATGACCGGGCAGCCGAAGTGGCTCCGCATCGAGGCTGACGGCTGCGTGCTGTTCGACGCCACCATCAGCAGCCGCTGGGCCGAGTCGTTCATGTTGGACAGCTGCCGGCTGACGCCGCCCAGCCTCGAGATCCTGCTGGCGAGCGACACGCACGTCCCCGACACCAGCGACAACCGCACGCTCGGCGTGGGCGTCGCAGCGGTCGAGTTGACGACGAACAGACGAAGGCGAACGAAACGAGCGCAGAACTGCATGAAAGTCCTCCATCGGACGATGCGGAATGGCAGATATCCGCCTAGCCTATTTCGACGAGCAAGGGTTCGACATGTCGCCCTACACGACGAGCGGGTCTATTGCTCCCGTCGTCGGATCGAGTTCGTTCGAACTGAGACGGGGGATCGGGCGACCCTTACGGGCACAAAACGACCAGAGTGCCGAATCATAGACGAGTGCGTGTGATATTGGGGCGATGTTGTGGGCTATTATGGTGATAATGTCGCGATGTTCGGCCATCGTCCGCCCAGCGCGCCACCTCCATCGAGCTGCGTTGCGCGCACGTTCCCAACGGAGGGGCCAGTGAATGAAGAGTGCCGACGAGCGGCACCGGCGGATCGAGGCGTGGCAGGTTCACGGGGCGAGGACCTTCTCGCCTTGCTCGCGTAAGTGGCCCTGCGGCCCAACGTACCGGTAGAGCGTCACGGGGGTGACCCCGAGTTCAGTGCAGAGTGCGGACACGGAGGTGTCGCGGTGCGCCATCGCGGCCTGAGCCAGCCGCACCTGGGCTTTCGACAGCGCGAACGTCCTGCCGGCGTGGCGTCCGCGCGGCCGTGAGCCCGGCCCGGGTGCGTTCGCGGATCAGCTCCCGCTCGAACTCGGCCAGCGCCGCGAAGATGCCGAACACGAGGCGGCCGGCGGCGGTGGTGGTGTCGATCTGCGCGCCTTGCCCGGTGAGCACCCGCAGGCCCACGCCGCGGGTCGACAGGTTCTGCACGGTGTTGACCAGGTGGGCGAGCGGCCGAGGCGGTCGAGCTTCCAGACGACGAGCACGTCGCCCGTCCTCAGGGCGCCCGCGGCCTGCAGCGCGTCGCGCTGCAGGTCCAGCGACTGGGAGCCGTCCGCCTTTGAGACGCGGGCGTCGCCGATCCGCATGTGTCGCAAACGGTCGTTTGCGACAGCTAGCCGAGTTGTTGGCGCAGGCCTGACTCGGATTCAGCAGCACATCGAGCACACGCCGGACTGGGACGGCCCGAGCCGTTCGGTGGGTGTGCGTTCCGTTTGATGCTCGATGAGGTTGAGAAGCGCCTGACAACTGGCTGACTCTGAGCGCCGTTCGCTGGTTAAAAGCGTAGCCTGAGCCCGGCCGCGGTGTGCAGCCCTCCAACGGCGATGGTGGTTGGACCATCACCAAGGTCAACCTCTGATCGGCTGAACCGGATCAGTCCGCCAACGCCCACCCACCGCGAGAAGTACACCGAGACATCAGCGCCGACGTTGAAGCCGATCGTCGATCCGTCCTCGGTGCGTGTCATCGCCCCGGTAAGTGTTGCGGTGTCGTACGGATACGCCTGATCGAAGTCGATCCCCGTGACGAATGCCTGGGAGACCGAGAAGAACGTTGGCCCTCCGAACAGCGCGACCTCGACGGATGGGCTGACGGGAATCCCCCACCGCGCATGCACATGCAGGGCCGTCTCCTCGCGGGCCAAGCCTGCCTCCGTCCCATCGACGGCCCGCGGTCGGTCGAAGAAGAATGGGTGCGGGAGCTGGCCGGTGAGGCCGACGGTTTCCGAACGGGACAAGCGCGACACGCCAACGCCAACGCCGAACTGCCGCCAGAGGCGCGCACCAGCGGAGACATCGAACACCGTCGCGTTCCCACCAGGATGGCGCGCCGTCAGCGTGCCGTCTTCCGGCCCGAACAGCGGCGAGTCAATGAGGCGGTCCTGTGAGAATCCCTTAGACCCTGATTGAAGGCCACCGTTGACGGAGACGAATCCAGGGGTGGTCTGGGCGGTCGCTGTCCCACAGAGGGCCAGCACGAGCAGGGCGAGCAGGGTGCTGTGTCTGATCATTGCACAGTCCCCGGCAGGCCAACGGCGACGTATATGGACATAGATTCTCCTCGTCATGATTTGTGATCCGGAATCGACTATGGGTCGAGCGCCTGATAGACCGCCCGCTGGGTCGCGGTGCCGAGGCCGAACAGATCGACCGCCGACTGGCGGATTACGGCGTCGGTGATCGCGAAGTTCGTTTGGGATGGCATCAGGGCGGTCATCGCCCAGAAGAAGACCTGTTCCACCTGGTGCCGGTTGGCGGTGCCCACCCCTTGGACAGTCCGTCCGGTCTTCTCGTTCCGTCCCCCTTCGATGGCGAGATAGGCCGGTTTCAAGGGGTCGTCGCAACACGTCCTCGCTGGTGTGAGAGTAGCAGTTCGTTGAAGGCTTCGGATGGGGTTCTCCAACCGAGAGTCTTCCGCGGTCGGCGGTTGAGTGTGGTCGCGACAGCAGCGATGTCGCTCGCACTGTGCCTATTGAGGTCAGTACCTTTGGGGAAGTACTGGCGCAGCAAGCCGTTGGTGTTCTCGTTCGTGCCGCGCTGCCACGGACTGCGGGGGTCGCAGAAGAAGACGTGCAGCCCCGTGTCGATACGCAGGTGAGCGTGCTGGGCCATCTCCGCGCCTTGGTCCCAGGTCAGTGACCGACGAAGCTGATCAGGGAGCGTCGCGATCGTCGACGTGATCGCATCCCGCACGGCTTCGGCGCCGTGCCCCGCAAGAGCCGGACCGGTCTTGACCCTAAGTCGGCCACGTTCGGCCATGCGGGGCAGGTGGAGCAGCATCGTGAATCGGGTGGTGCGTTCGACCAATGTGCCGATCGCGGAGCTGCCAAGGCCGATGATGAGGTCGCCTTCCCAGTGTCCAGGAACCGCTCGGTCCTCGGCCTCGGCGGGCCGCTCGCTGATCATGATGTCGGGGCCTACAAACGCCTTGCCGCGACCACGGCGGCGAGCCCTCGGCGCGCGCAGCGCCCGCCCGGTGCGCAGGCAGGCCGTCAGCTCGCGGCGCAGTGCCCCCCGCCCCTGGATGTACAGCGCTTGGTAAATCGCCTCGTGCGAGACCCTCATCGAGTCATCGTCGGGATACTCGATCCGGAGCCGATGGGTGATCTGCTGCGGGCTCCACGATGTCGCCCAATGTCGGTCCTGGCGGCGGCCATGACGTCGACCACTCCAGGAGCCCACGTTTGGGCCAGGCACGGGCGTCCCGTCCTCAGCCATCACTGTGCCTGGAGGCGGTCCTGCACGTAGCTCCTCAGCCGATCGTTCGCGGCCAGCTTGGCGATCTTCGGGCGCGTGGCACGTCGGGCGCTGTGCCACTGCGCAGTCGACGCCCGATACGCCAGACCGCCGCTCCGAGTCGCCGCGTTGCGACGCAGCTCTCGCGAGACAGTCGACGGGGCTCTCCGGAGCCGACGGGCAATGTCGCGTACCCCGGCGCCCTGAGCTCTCAGGATCGCGATCTCTTCCCGCTCCGCGAAGGACAGGTAGCGAGCTGATCGGGGCGCCAAGCTGATCGGCGGCATACCACCGCCCTCACGGAACCAACGACCACCCACGGGCGGCGACACGCCACATGACACAGCGGCATCCTCACTCGACAGCCCCCTGGCGATCGCCTTCCAGAACCGTTGCTGCTCCTCACGCCCCGCTACCGGCGGCCGACCAGGCGAACGCATCGCAGGCCGACCCGCCCGGTCTGACCGTCTCCGTTTCCGTTTCTGCATCGCAGCACCTCATCATCGAGGTGTTGCGACGACCCGTTGAATTCACCTAGAACGCGTGACTCAGTGTGGTGGAGTTCCAGTGCACACCGCCGCAATCAGCGCCAGGGAGAGTGACGATCGTCCGGCCATCCACGGAACCGATGTTCGAAAAGAAGTACCGACCGTTGTCCTCAAAGACGCCGATGATAAACCGGACCCGGCGGCTGTAGGCATCCGGGTAGGGGATGGAGCTGTTTTCATTTAGCGTGATCGATCGGATCGGCTGCCCCGTGTCCTCGCCGGTCACGTAGTCCGCGAGGAGCGGGCCGGCGCCAGGCGCGTGCACCGAGAACTCGACGGCCGTGCCGATGATGTCCGAGAAGGCTTCATTGACGGCGCCCCCATGGTTCGCCAACAGCAAGAACCGGTCCCCGTGGGTTCCTATCAGAATCGTAGGCGCAGACCGCCACCCACATGCAGGCCGCCAGTCTCCACCGCCAGCATGCCGCCGCCGTTGGGCCGCGGCGCGGCTGAACCGGACGAGCGCCCCGACGCCCACGGTCGGGGTGAGGTAGGTGGCCAGATCGACGCCGGTGTGGAACCCCACCGCTGTCACGGACCGCAGCACGGTCGGCGCGCTCGAGAAGGGCGCCGTGTCGTAGGGATAAGTCTCCTCAAACAGGATGTCGGAAACCAGCGTCTGCTCAACGTCGAAGAACGTCGGGCCACCGAACAGCGTGACCTCGAGGCGCGGCCCCACCGTCGCACCGACCCGCAGCTGGACATGGACCGCCGTCTCCTGTCGGGTGGCGGCGGCCGATCCGTCGACGGCGCGGAACTGCTCAAGATGGAACGGCTGCGGAAGCCCCGCCGTGACCCCGGCGCAGCCGGTGGACTGGAACCGGGACACGCCGACGCCGAGGCCGACCTGCCGCCAGAGTCGCACGCTCGCCCCGAGGTCGATGAGCGCCCCGGCGTCGACACCGTAGTCGGCCCGCAGGTCGCCGTCCTCCCGGTGGAGCGTATGCGTCGAGCGGGTCATGAACGCGGTCGACGTCGCCTGGGTGCCGGCATTGACCGTCACGCCCACGCGCGACTGCGCCAAGCCGACTGCGGGCATCGCTGCCACGATGACTGCGATGGCCGCCAAGACCGCGACGCGAGGCCGCACGCGGGGGGGCCGTTGAGCCGTGTCTGCATGGCCACTTTTCTCTGCGTCAGGCGGCCTCGAGGAGCCCGACCGCCACCACGGCCTGGGCGATCGCCTGCGCCGCGGCGCTGGTCACTCCGAACAGATCGACCGCCGCCTGATAGACGGCCAGGGCGGCCACGGGCATCGACGGCGCGTTGGGCATCAGGACCGTCATGCCGCGGAAGAAGGCCTGCTCGATCTGGGCGCGGTTCGCCCCGCCCACGCCCTGCACGTGGAGGCCGGACGTCGCGTTGGTGCCGCCCTCCACCGCCAGGTAGAACGCGTGTCCCAAGATGGTCATGTTGATATGCACGCCGCCAAAATCTGCGGAGCGCATCAGGAACGCGTCGCGGCCCATGAGCACGACGGGCGCGAAATCAAACCCGCGGGGGTCGTCCCGCGTGCCCGCAGTGATGACGACGAGATACTGGAAGCTCCGTGCCCAATGGTCGGGATACGGAATCGGGCTGGGACGGGCCCGGATCGTGAACGCGTGCGGCACGTCCAGCGCGCGAAGGGGCCCAAACCCGAGGATGTCCTCGCCACTCTGATAGTCCGCCCGCAGCGGTCCTGTGCCCCGAGGGTGGAAGAAGAACTCGGCGCCCGTGCCGATGACATCGGAGAGCGCTTCGTTGACCGCGCCCGCGTGGTTTGCCCCCCGGACGAAGCGCCCCTCGGCGTCACACAAAAACGGAAACTCCTGCGGCTCGTCGGCCTCGTCGGTGACCGTAAGCGCGGCGGTGGCGCAGGTCAGGGTCCGGCCCTCGAAGGTCACGGTCGTCGGGCCAGGGGGCCCGAGCTCGAACTGGTCTTCGTACTCCCCGCCCGTCCGGTGCCGCAGCGCGGCCGACGTCACGCCGTGCATGAACTCATGGGCCACCACGTCCAGGGCCGTGATCGGGACGCCGTCGTCGGTGCGGCCATACGCGAAGACCCCAACCTCGCCCGGGCCGAAGGGCGGCGGGGCAAAGAACGCGTTGTATTCGGTGAAGGGTGAAGAGTCGACGAGGGTGGTGATGGCGCTGTTGCGGTTATCGACGCCGTTCCAGGCGTGCTGTTTGTAGACGTAATCCACCGCCCAGCCCGTGTGCACGTGCGCGTCGACCACATGCGGGTCGGTCCACGTATTGTCCGCATCGGTCGGGAAGTCGCTGTCGAAGACGTCGCCGCTGAACAGGATGCGGCCAACCACGTCGAGGAGGCCCCTGGTGTCGTATGTGCGGATCGGGCCCGGGCGGAGCTGGTCGTACGACCGAAACGTGCCTGCGGCCTGGGTCACACTGATCTTCTTGCGGTCGCCGACCGCACCCGTTCCCAGGCCGACCTCGCGCTGTGTCACGACCGCGGCGGTGCTCCACACCACCTGACCCGTGTCGGCATCGACGAAGTAGGTCCGCAGGTCGGTCAGCGTCGCCCGGTACGTCAGCCGGTCGGTGCCGTCAACCAGGCGGAACACCGTCAAGTGCGGCGCACTGGTGGCCACGAGGGACGCGCCCGTGACCTCCCCCAGGATCGCCGCCACGCGGGCCGCGGACAGGGTGGGGGTCGGGTGGTCGACGGTGATGCCCGTCAACAACGTGCCGATCACAGACACCGTCACCCCGCCAGCCGTCTGGCGGACGAGGCTGCCGCCGTAGACCGGAACACCCCAGTACGACTGTATGAACGTCTCGTGCCGGTGACCAGCCAGCACCGGGTCCTCCCGCATGCTGCGCATGACCAGCTCCCCGCGCTGGACGAACTGATCGATGGTTCCGTCCCAACGCCGGAGCTCTGAGAGCGTGGTAGCCGCCACGGTGAGACGGCCCAGGCCTGGCTGCGGTGCGATCAACGCACGCTGGGCGGGCACGCTGGCCTGGCAAAGCAGCACGAGCAGCAGGCTCCCGAGCGCCGCGGCCGTGCGCCTGTGCATCTGTCGCAATCCAGTCACTGGCAGTAAAAACATGTCTGGGATGTCGAGAGAAACCCGACGGCTGTCGTCCTGGGACCGCAGGGCGGGCTCTGGGAGGCAGCGACGTGTGGGAAAAGGTTAGCACGAGGGGCCGTACCACACACCCGGCCACCATGAACTGCGTGCGCCCAAGCGTCCGTGACCTCGACCCGCACGCCCTCTCGCACCTCGAACCAGTACATCCCGTCCGTCGTTCCGCTGGATCATGCCGGTCACGGCGCACCGAACGCACGCGGCGCCGGCGGCGCACGCACCGAGTCGTCTGACATCTCAAGGTCGGCGCGGAGCTGGACCGTCTGACCAACTTCGAGTTCGCGGTTGTCGAAAAAGTCCTCCTGGCCTGTGAGCCCGAGTGTCGGGCCGGTCGGAGTCGGGCTGGTTGGAACATGTGTCGTATACGGCCGTTTGCGACAGACGGGCGAGGCCGCCCTCCGGCAAGCACCTCAGTGTGTCGTATCCCGTGTCTGTGAGGCGCCCCCAGTTTTCTTGGACACGGATTAAGGGAGAATCCGATGTCAAAGGAGGTGGGGGGCATGGTTAGGTCGAGGCGAGTGCAGGGAGCGGAGTCGGCGCCGACCCCGCGGCGGTTGGGGCGGGGGCTTTGGCGCCCGGGCAGCGGTGGAGCGCGAGCCGGAAACGGGACGTGGTTCTGCGGCTGCTGCGCGGCGAGTCGCTGGAGATGGTCTCGCGTGAAGTCGGGGTAGAGCTCTATCGCCTGGAGGCGTGGCAGGCGCGGGCGCTGGCCGGTCTCGAGCTCGGTCTGAAGGCGCAGGGCGGTGAGCCGCTGGCCGCCGAGCTGGATGCCGCCACGCGCCACATTGGCGAGCTGTCGATGGAGATTGAGCTGTTGCGCGAGCGTGCCCGCGCAGCTACGGTCTCAAGCGGGTGTGTGGAACGTGGGAGAGGTCGCGCTCTGCGCTCTACGCGCGGCGGGCTTGTTTGCGGCGCCCAGAGCGGGGTGATGGCCCGGGGCGCCGCGGGCCGACGCCCGCACTGTCGGATGCGCAGCTGCTGGCGGCCATTCGCAGCGACCTGGCCCGCTCCCCGTTCCAGGGCGAGGGCCATCGCAAGGTCCACGCGCGGCGGCGGATCCTCGACCGGATCCGAGTCTCCCGGACGCGGGTGTTGCGCGTGATGCGCACGCAGGGGCTGCTCTCGCCGCACCGCGGGCGGCAGGGTGAGATGAACGCGCACGAGGGGACGATTGTCACCTCGGCGCCCGACGTCATGTGGGGGACTGACGGCGTGCGGGTGTTCACCGCGGAGGACGGCTGGGTCTGGACCTTCGCGGCAGTCGACCACTGGAACGCCGAGTGCGTGGGCTGGCATGTGTGCAAGGTGGGGAACCGTTTCGCGGCCCTCGAGCCGATCGCGCAAGGGCTCGGGCGACTCTCCGGCTCGGTCGAGGCGGACGTGGCCCGCGGGCTGGCGCTACGAATGGATCACGGCAGCCAGTATCTATCGGACCACTTCCTCAATCAGCTTCGGTACTGGGGCATCCACCCCAGCTTCGCCTTCGTTGAAGAGCCGGAAACCAACGGGGTCGTCGAGCGCTGGAATCGTACGCTCAAGGAGCAAGCCGTCTACGGCCGGGTCTTTCGAAACCTCGACGATGTGCGCGCGGCCGTTGCTGCGTTCGTCGAACGCTACAACCAGTGCTGGCGCCTCGAAAAGCTGGCGTATCGCACGCCAAGCGAAGCGCGCGAGCAATACGAGCTACGCCATGCCGCGTAGCGCAAACGTGTGTCCAAGAAACCGGGTGCGGTACACCCGCTGCCGTCCGACTGTGTGACGCGCGTTCCCTCCGGACCACTCAAGGCGACCGTCGAGCCCGGAAGGACGGCCCCGGTCTTGTCGACGACCCGGCCGAAACCCCCGCCGTCCTGAGCCGCGGCAGGTGCCGGCGAGGACAACGCCAACAGGAACATGACGCATGCACCCTTGTACTGAGTCACTGGTGGTCTCCCACGTCGCGCGAGACCGGCGCCCAGACCGCCCCACCATCGCGGCGCTGCCCCGGGGTCCGCAATCGACCTCCGGATATATCATCAGTTCGCCTGAAACTCGGTGCGGGCGGCGATGGCCGCGTCGTAGATTTCCGCTGGCGCCCGGCTGCCGCGCCACGTCGCAGCACCTACTGGCGCATGAAGCTCAACGTCCCTTGATCGACGAACGGCATCTCGCACGCCTCGTTGGTCTTCCAGGTGGCTTCCATCGTCGTCTCGTCGAACGACGTGACCGACACGTCGACCGCGCACTCGACGCTGCCGACCAGGAGGGCCAGTGCGTCCAGCAACCCGAACGAGAGCGCCGCCGTCGTGTCCGTGACCGTTCCCGAAACCGGCCCGGCAAGGTCGAGGTCTGCCGGCGCGCCGGCAGCGATGAGTGCAAGGGGCATCGGCATCGACCAGTCGCCGGCTACGGTGGTTCCGTCCTGGGTGAGCTCCGCACGGGCGTCGCCGATGACGAAGACGCCTACGACGCGTCCCGACCAGATTCCGGTGAGCGTGACCGGTTGGGGCTCCGGAGCCACGACAGTCGGCGGCGCCACCACCGTTGGCGCCGTCGGACCGGAGTCATCACCACATCCGGCGGCCATCAGCGCAAAGCAAAAAATGATCGCCGAGCGGGCGCTGTTGCTCTTCAGCATAAGTCGTTCGATGCCTTCCAGTAGTCGCCGGCGCCGGTCGCCGCACAGTTGACGCCGTCTCAAAGGCTGAGCGGCGCCTTGTGGCGAAGTTCCGTGCTGTCGCCGGGCTCGTCGAGTTTTGTCTCTCGTGGCACCGCGAAACCGAACAGAGACTCACGCCTAAGTGGTCAAGGGTACTACACGCACGGGCCCCTCTCATGCGTTCGACAGTGCGCACGTTCAAGTGAGTGGTGACCGCGCGGGTCTTGCGCCGCCGGGGCGGTGGATCAGGCCGCCCGAGACGCGGACTCTCGTCTACGGCCAGATCCCTCGATCGATCGCCACCCGCGCTACCTTCTCAATAGCCAGGACGAACGCGGCCGTACGTAGATCGACAGGGGCCAGCGGATCGCCGCCCCGACCCAGGCGCTGCCGCTCAGTCTCCAAGTCCACCAAGGAGCCGTTGATCTTGGTTTGCTTTCCGATGACGTCGTCGGCAGCCTTCGTCATGATCCGTTCGAGCTTGCCGTTCACTTCGTCTTCGTCCCACTGCTCGTTCTCGTTGTTCTGCACCCACTCGTAATAGCTGATGGTCACGCCGCCGGCGTTGGCGAGAATGTCGGGCAGTACCGAAATCTTCCGTGCGTGGAAGACCGCATCGGCCTCGGGGGTGGTCGGGCCGTTGGCCAACTCCACGATCAGCCGCGCCTGGACGTCGCGCGCGTTGTCGCCCCTGAACTGATTCTCGAGCGCCGCGGGGATTAGGATGTCGCAGGGTAACGTCAGGAGCTCTTCGTTGGTCACGTCCTGGCAGCCCGCCAGGCCCTTCAGCGACCCGGTCTCGCGCTTGTGCCGGTGGGCGACGGCCGGGTCGATGCCGTCCGCGCAATGGATCCCACCCCGCGTGTCACTCACGGCGACGATCCGCGCGCCGGCCTCGTGGAACAGGGTGGCGGCGATCCCGCCGACGTTCCCGAATCCCTGAATGACGACCGAGAGCCGCTGCAGGGCTGTCGAGCCTGGGAGGATGCCGTGGGAGAGCGCACGGAGAGTGGTAAAAAGCCCGCCCCGGGCCGTCGCGGCTTCCCGGCCGAGGGATCCTCCCAGATGCACGGGCTTGCCCGTGACGACGCCAAGATTGTTCGCGCCTTTATGCATCATGTCGTAGGTGTCGTAGACCAGTGCCATGATCCGAGCGTTCGTGTTCACGTCGGGCGCCGGGATGTCGGTGTAGGGTCCGATGTTGTCGCCGAGCTCGGCGACGTAGCGACGCGTGATGCGATCGAGATCTTCGGAGCTGAGCCCCTTGGGGTCACACACCACACCGCCCTTGGCCCCCCCGAATGGGACGCCCACGATCGCGCACTTCCAGGTCATCCACGAAGCGAGCGCGCGCACTTCGTCGGCCGTCACGGCGGGATGGTATCGGATGCCACCCTTGCCGGGGCCGCGGCTCCGGCTATGGATGCACCGGTACCCGACGAAGTTCAGGACCGTTCCAGCGCTCGTAGCGATCGGGAACTCCACGATGGTCAGTTTGTCGGGTCGTTTCAGGAACTCGAAGAGTCCGGGCTCAAGCGCGGGCAGGTATCGGGCCGCGTTGTCGCACTGACGCTGCGCGATCGCGAACGGATTGAGCTCTTCGGTTCTCTCTGGCCCGGCGGTCGTCATGTCGGATCTCTTTCGGGCCATTGTCCCGGCTTGCGAGCCTCGTGTAAAGCGCAATCCGAAGAGACGAGGCGACGGGTACGAGCCGTCCAGAACGGCGGCGCCGACGAACAATCGCTCACCATCGCGCAGGCAAAACCCAGGTTGGCACGGACACGAAAGCGCTTGTCATGACCGTGTGGCAGGGAGGCACCCGCCAAGTCGAAAGTCGTGTGGGTCTTCATCGGCGCGGTAAGGATTGGAGGGATTCGCCGCGTAACAACCAGCGCGTCTCGATGAATCGCCCGTGAGGTTACACAGTCACCACGGCATCGTGAAACGCACTAGTCGTCCGTGCGGAGATATTGATAGAGGGTTTCCCGACTGATGCCCAACTCACGGGCCAGGGGGGCCTTCCGTGCGCCAGCTTTCACCCGGTGGCGGAGCTCAGCCGCTTGCTCGGGCGAGAGCGCTTTCTTGCGGCCCCGATAGGCCCCACGCTGCTTGGCCAGAGCGATGCCTTCGCGCTGCCGTTCGCGGATCAGAGCCCGTTCGAATTCGGCAAAGGCCCCCATAACCGACAGCAGCAGGTTCGCCAGTGGCGAGTCCTCGCCGGTGAAGGTCAACTGTTCCTTGACGAACTCGATGCGCACCCCGCAGCTAGTCAGCTGCTGCACGATGCGCCGCAGGTCGTCGAGGTTGCGCGCCAGCCGGTCCATGCTATGCACCACCACGGTGTCGCCCTCGCGCACAAAGGCAAGCGCCCGGTCCAGTTCCGCCCGCTTCGTGTCCTTCCCGGACGCCGTGTCGGTAAAGAGCCGATCGACCTGAACATGCTCAAGTTGACGTTCCGGGTTCTGGTCAAAACTACTCACCCGGACATAGCCGATATGGTGACCGTGCATGACGTGCTTCTGCCTCCAGTCTGTCAGGATGAACTGTATAACCCTGGATGCGATGTGTACATCAATTTAAATCTGAACTCTATTCTGACGTATTAGTGCTCCATCCCTGACGTAAGGCTAGGGCATACGCCAACTCGACACCTGCCTCTGGCTCACAAAAGTCCTTACCGTACGATGTGTTTCGTTTCGTGAGGTGACCTCATGAAGCACACCGCAGAGAGAGAAGCGTACTGATCGCCGAAGTCGGGAAGATGATCTCCCAGGGATTTCCGTTTTGCCTGCCGCGGATGGCTTATTTCTTGCGGGTCATCGAGACTGGCACGGACAGCCGGGACAGCTCGTAAGTACCAGCGAGCCACAATCGAGGCGCTCAAGGCCTGGATGGCCGTGCGGCCAGAGTCAGAGCAGTTCGCGCTGAAGGCTACGACTGCGCGGGCTAGCCACGAGCGAGAAACAGAAGAAAACAGAAACGGCATACAAGCCAGAGCCGCGCAAGGAGAGCGTTCCTCTAGTCGGTGCCCGGCTTCGATGAGTACACTGGAGAACCTGACGATGTGGAAGCACGCTAAAGCGGTAGACTCGACCAGCGAGCAATCGACAACCAGCGGGCCAGCCGTCCAGTCGCCGCCGGGGCGCGCGGCTTCACCGCAGGTTTCCAAGCAGCCGATCAGGAGAGAAGTTGTGAATATCGGCAAGTCGGTCATCATCAAGGGCGAACTGAGCAGTCGCGAGGATCTCACGACCGACGGTCAGGTCGAGGGCACGATCAAGCTGAAGGATCACACGCTGACCATCGGGTCGACCGGCAAGATCAAGGCAGAGGTCTTTGCCAAGACGTTGATCGTCATAGGTGCAATCAACGGCAACATCGCCGCCTCCGAGAAGGTTGACATCCGCGCCGGCGGCGCCGTCGAAGGCGACATCGTGGCGCCGCGGGTGGCCATCGCGGAAGGCGCGTACTTCCGAGGCAGCATCGACATGCAGCGGAAGAGTGAGCAGCAGGGGCAGGGGTTGCAGTAATCACGAGTGGCCGGTCTGGCCGAGCCGCCGCCGGTGCGGAAGTTGAGTACGCGGTAGCACCCCAATGCGCCCGCGCAGCCGCCCACCGGCACGTCCACCCCGCCTCGCCTGACGCGGTGCACAGCGCCCCACGCCACGTCCCACGCGCCGAAGTGCGCCACCGTCTCCGCGATCGCTAGATCGGCCAGTCCCCGCGGTGTGCTGGTTGGTGCCTCGGGCGTCCAGCCTTCCGCGAACGGCTGCGGGTCGCCGTCGCCGTCGTACGCTGCCTCGATCGCATCGGTGTACCGGTTCCACCACCGCTCGAAAAGCACGCCACCGCGGCTGGCTGGCGCGACCGTATTGTCCCACGCCTCGAGCATCGTGAGCGCGTCGGCCAGCGCGACCGCACCGGCGGCATCGATCACCCAGGACCCGGCCATCGGACCGGACAGCTACACCGGCTATCTTGTGAGTAACTTCCAGGGGTCGACCGAAACGACCTTCTACGTGCTGGCCGTCTACTACGGTGCCGTCCAGGTTCGCCGGATCCGACACACATTGGCCGCCTCCCGAAGGAGCCAGGTGATTGACCCCCAACGTATCGGTACACCGCACTCGGATGACCTGTGTCGCGCGGATACCGAGACCAGCTGACGACCCTGTGGTTACTCGTTGAAAGACCGGAACATTACGGCGAACGCTTGCTTGAACTTCGCGTGGTCGGTGCCGCCGTCGTTCTCGCTGGAGATCGAAAAGTGAATCATCCGGACCCGGGAGAAACGTGATGCGACCAAGCACGGTGCGCGTGACATTGGGGTGCCGTACGCATGAACGATGGAGTGGATTGTCTCGTGGCTCGTGCCAGGCCGGTACTGCTTCTTACGCAAACTTCTTACGCCGGCGATATGCCCGGGCGGCGAAACCGGTGCCGAGCAGCGCGACCGCGAGCAGCACGGCCGATCGCGGTGTCATGGTGTTTCGAACGTTTTGCAGATACTTCATGTTCTTCCTCCCGACCGAGTCTCTCTGTAAGACGAAGGGACCTGCGAGTGCCTCTGTCCAGAGCATCGGTTGTTCCACGGCCGCGCTTTAGGTGCGCGCTCGAGCTGACGGGGGCGGGTGGATGCGGCTGACGGTCACTCAGCACCAGCCGCATGACGTTCCTACGGGTCTAACGGTGTCGGGTTGGTGTATACATCAACCAGACACCTACCTCTGGCCACAAGAACTCTTTCACGTATGATTTATTCCGTTTCCTGCCTCGTCCTGATCGATGAGTGGGTCGCCTACGCGCGCCAGTTCCACGATCAGAGCGACCGCCTCGACACCGCCTTGTGGATGTTCGCCCACCGCACGAGCTGGTCTTGTGAAATCTCCTGATTAGATCGACCACTTAACTTGAACCGAAAACAACCATCATAACAATCATACGGTATGAGTATCATACCGTCATACAGTATGAAATAATCCAACCCCGTCGACCTTCGGAAGACCAACGCTAGCGGGAAAACAGCGCCGACCCGACGGCTGGGACCAGACCGCGTGCGCGTCGCGCTACCTGAGGCCAGCACCAGCGCGAGATGAATCAAGTAGATATCGACTGGCGTCGTCGGTGTCGTGTGGATGCCGCTCATCCTGAGGGGGTTGCCAAGAACGGATCTCCGAGCGTACCGAGCGGAGCGTTTAGCCTGGCCGTGGCGTCCCCCACACGGTCTTCACGTGAGGATAGTTCAGGATCCGTGCGTCGGCCGTGACAACGGCAGCAGACAGCCTCCGGGCTTCTGCGACAATAATCCGGTCCGCCGGATCACGGTGGAACGGCGCGGGCAACGCGTACGCCTCCTCGATGGACTCGAGCTCGATCGGAAGGACCGTCCAGCCGTTCAACTCCACATAGTGGCGGAACCAGAGACGCCAGTGCCGATCAATCTCGATGCGCCCGCGTTCTGCCGCGCACGCGATTTCCGCGCAACTAATCGCGGACACGCACACCTCCGTCTCCTCTGCCTCCAGGAGCCGCGTGGCTTGATCCGGGAGTTGTGCGGGGTCGCTGATGGCCCAGATGACCGCACAGGTGTCGAGCACCACCGTCACGCGGGGGCATCTCCCAGCATGTCCCAGTCCTCTGGAGGAATCATCGGGTCGATCAGATCCGACTTAACGACAACCGTGCCCGGGCCGCATCCGAGCACCGTTCGATTCCGCGCCCACGTGCGGATCGGCACGACGCGCACGAACGGCGTGTTCCGCTTCCGCACCTCGACCTCTTCGCCATTCGCCACGGCGTCGAGGTACGCGCTCAAGTGGTTTTTGAACTCGGCAATGTTGGCAATCTTCATGGCTATATTGTAGGCCAACTGTGGGAGGACAACGACGAAAGTCTCTGGAACAGCCGTAAGCCGCCCAGCTAACCCGCGCTCAATCGCGGCCAAGTGAACGAGGACTGTGAACGCCCGACATCGCCTTGTGGATGTTCGCCCACCCGTACGAGCTGATCTTGTGAGGTCTCCTGATTAGATCGACCACTTGACTTGAACCGAAAACAACCGCCATAATAATCATACGGTATGAGTATCATACCGTCATATAGTATGAAATCACCCAACCTCGTCGACCTTCGGAAGACCAACTCTAGCGATCCGTTTCAGAAGAAAGTCGCTGAGATTCAGGGCCGCGCCACCGCCGTTGTACGAAAAACCTTCAGCTTGGGACAAGGCGATTTAGACCAGATCAACGCCGTTGCGGTGTCTATGTCCCAGCAACAGGGCAAGGTCGTGAATGCGTCGGAAGCTCTACGCGCCATTATTCGACGGGATCACGATAGAGCAGGGTCATGAGAGGCGTGGCTCTGACACAGCGGAAAGGTGGCAGCGGGAAAACCGCGCTTTCTCACGCGCTCGCTCTTGGTGCGTCCTGGGATAACGTTCCCGCCCATCTTATGCACACCGACAATCGCGAGCCGTTGAAGGTGAACGGCAGGCCGTACATGTATTACGACGCACGGGAACCGGAAACCCTCCAGACGCTTGTCAACGCGGCTATCAACACGGACGGCCTGTGCATTATTGATAGCGCCGGAAACCGCCCGGAGTTTGATGCATGGATTGCGCGATATGTCGATCTTGTTTTGATTCCGGTCATGCCGGACCCGGAAGACGTGAAAGAGGCGCTCGTTCAGATGGACGTGCTTGAATCCCAAGGTGCGCAAAACGTCCGATACCTCATCAATAATTTCCCGTCCAGCACAATGGAGCGTCAGTACGTTGGGCGATATCTGAGCCAGATTCCTCTTGAGAAGACTATGGGGTGGGTCGGTTCGGTCAAGGCCATCCGCACTTTGCGCGAGAATGACGAGCCGACGTTCCAGACACCGCCCTCTCGTGTTAACAACCTATCTCGAAGTCTCTACCGGCAGGTGAGAGACGCGTTCAATCACCAGCACCTGCGAGCAGATAAGACCCTGGAAATCGCCGTAGGGGGTATCCAGCGCCTTTCCCCGACTCGATGAGCTGGTCGATGGGCGGGCCACGCACCCTCCGGTGGAGCGCCGCGCCCACGCTCAGCGGCTCGTACCTATCGGCTGACGCGGCCCGCGCGGTCGCCTCGGCCGGCGGCGGAGGATAGAACACCCGTGCCACGTCCTGGAGATCGAACATCGAGCACGGGTTCACCATCCACGAGGGTTTCCCGTATTATGCAGCGATTTTTCCCTGGTATGGTGAGCTGAGAAAATTGGCGTGTCGATCTTGATTTTTGAACAATGAGCGGCCCCTCTCGACCAGTTCGCGGGTTTGTGCCCATCGGCGACGTGGCCGGCACGCTGCCTGGCGTCGTCCCGAGCGGGCGGGTAATGTCGGCACAAACTCGGCACCACTTCACCACGATGCGCCAGGTCAATCAGCTCATCGAGGCGAGCGAAGCGGAGCCCGATCTCGGCTTCATGGCGCGGCTGCTCGCGCTGTGCAGTCTGCCGCGCACCAATCCAGGGGACCGGAAAGAGTACGTCCGGCGCAACGGGCCATACACCCTGATCATGAGTGCCGGCGGACAGCCGGCGCAACTGCCCTACGGTATCCTGCCGCGGCTGCTGCTGGCATGGGTGTGCTCAGAGGCGGTACGGACGCAGCGCCGCCAACTGGTCCTCGGGCGGTCGCTGTATGAGTTCATGCATAAGCTTGGCATGAAGAGTCACAGCGGCGGCGAGCGAGGGGATCGGACGCGACTCAAAAATCAGATGCGCCGGCTCTTTCGTTGTTCGGTCCAGCTCGTCTACGCGGACAGCGATCATGAGGTCCAGATACATTCGTTCATCGCTGACCGCGCCGAGTATTGGTGGCACTCGTCGTCGCGGCCGGACACGCCGGGCCTGTGGGAATCCACGATCCAGCTCGGTGAGCAGTTCTTCAACGAGATCATCCGGCACCCGATCCCGCTCGACCTACACATCCTCAAGGCGCTCAAGCGGTCGCCGCTCGGGTTGGATTTGTATTTCTGGCTCGTCTATCGGACGTTTTCATTGTCGGCACCGCTCACGCTCTCCTGGCAACAGCTCCTTTACCAGTTCGGGGCGGACCCAGCGAAGGCTACAAAGCCCGGCTCGGTCAGCCGCTTCCGCGGGGAGGTCTTGCGCGAGCTGAAAAAAATCAAAACCGCGTGGCCCGGCTTGAACTACCACACGGTGACGGGTGGGCTCGTCGTCTCGCCCTCGACCCCACGCATCACGCCCACACAACTCCGGTTGATCGGCGAGTCGTAGATCGTCGGCCGTCCCGTCCTCACGGGTTAGCCGGGTGCTCCGGCCGGCCATATTTGCTGTCTGAGCTGCAACGGTGCGGTTCGTGTCACCCGGCGGGCCGTAGCGGAGCGAAGGACCGCACGCGCGGTTGCCTCGGCCTGTGAGTGAAAGCTAGGTCCAGCTCTGAAACCACGGCGCGCCGCGCCGTGAGTGCGCCCCTACGGGGCGATTGGCGGTGAAGCGGCCGGCGGCCCGGACGGCCGGCGCGGTTGCCGCTCCTGTGGCCTCTGAGCGCGCCGCCGTGTTTTCCACAAAAAGGCTGTTAATCCAGGGGTTTTCCTTCGCTGAAACATGTAGTTTTTTTAAGCCAAACTATCGCTGAAACATGTAGTTTTTTAAGCCAAACTATCGCTGAAACATGTAGCACTTACAAGTACGTAAGATCATGTAGTACGACCCAACAAGTAAATACAGGCCGTTGGCCTGTTCATTTTTGGGTTAGAAGAACTAAAAGACGGTCGATCCGACCGGAGAATGAAGGAATCAGGGAGGAAACTGACACCATCTAGTCGAATTTCCTCAGTATTTTTCCCGAACGGGTGTTACCGCTCCGGCAACACCCACCCCCCAAACGGCCCGGATAGCCTTCACGAGCCTGGCGTGTCCACGGCGTCGCGGCGGGCCTGCTGACCCAGATACCGGAGCTCGGCCGCCTCGCCGCCAAGGCGGTCGCCAGCCTGGCAGGTCTTGCGCCCGTTACTCGGAACTCCGGCGCTTGGCAGGGCCGCAGCTTCATCCAGGGCGGCCGGGCGCGGGCGCGGCGGCTTCTCTACATGCCGGCATTGGCGGCGACCCGTTCCAACCCGGACCTACGCGCGAAGTATCGTCAGCTCGTCGCGGAGGGAAAGCCGCGGAAGGTCGCTGTGGTCGGCGTCATGCGCAAGCTCCTCGTGCTGGCCAACGCACTGCTCGACCAGGACCGCTGCTGGCTTCCTGAACGGCCCGGGCGGGACAGCGCGCCGTTAGTCGCGGCCTGACCGGTGCTTCAGAGGGGGTAGAGCGCGGCTACGTGAGGGGCTGTGAGACGGTCAACGTGACACATGGATACTGCGCTCCGGCCCTCCGGGTGCCCCGTATGGCCCGCTGCGGCTCAGCAAGCCCGGAGGGCTGGCTTGAACCACCGGCCCGCCGTCCGGTGTGCGCGCCGTGGCCCCGGTGACGGCGCGGGGTCCGTCGCCGTATCTCACTGTCCCATAACTCCCTTTATGGGACCCTCGACCCCGACCCGCCCGGGTCTTGTGTCTTGGACGATCATCTACTAACCTAGCGTACAGGATGCGCGCCAGACATCGTCCCACCTCGCACGCGCCGCAGGGGGTGTAGCCGACACGGCCCTATCCGATGCCCGCCACGCCCCGCTGGCTGCTCGCCATCCCCGACGCCATCCGCCAGCTCGAGGCGCTGGACCGCGACCTCCTGACCCGCCGCGATCTCGAGCAGCTCTTCGGCGTCTCGCGCGCCCGGGCGGCGACGCTCATGCAGACCTTCGGGGCCGAGATGACCGGCAACCAGCGAACGCTCCCGAGAACACAGCTCCTCCGCCAGCTCCGGAAACACCGGGGGCGGGCCGCCTTCCGCGGAGAAGCAGCACGCCGGGAGCGGCTCCTGACCGAGCTCCGGACGGCGCGGCTGACCGGGATCCGCGTGGCCGTTCCTGTCGAGGCGTTCGAGGGCCGGCTCGCCAGCCTGCCCGAGGGCGTCCAAGTCGCGCGGGACCGGATCGAAGTGCGTTTCTCCGGGGCGCAGGAGGCCGTCGCGCGGCTCTTCGCCCTGGCCCAGGCGCTGACGAATGACTACGACCGCTTCGAAACGCTCGTCGGCAGGGGAGAGGTGTCCGAATGAGCGAGGCCCTTATGCCAACGGTCGCCCGGCCCGAGATCACCAGGCCCGGCGGGGCCGTCATGCTGCCCGCGGTGATCGTCGACGCCGGGCCGGCGGCCGTCGAGCGCTTCCTGGAGTTCTTCGCGGCGCGGATCGCGAACGCGAGGACGCGGGCGGCGTACGGGCGGGCCGTGGGGCAGTTCCTGGCGTGGTGCGAGGCGCGGGGCCTGGGGCTCACGGCGGTCTCGCCGCTGCACGTGGCGGCCTACATCCGGACCCACCCCGGGTCGGCGCCCACCGTCAAGCAGCACCTGGCGGCCATCCGCATGCTCGGCGACTGGCTCGTCGTCAGCCAGGTCCTTCCGGTGAACCCGGCGGCGGCCGTCCGGGGGCCGAAGCATGTGGTGACGACGGGCGCGACGCCGGTGCTCTCTCCGGCCGAGGCGCGCCGACTCCTCGCGGCGATCGACACGGGCACGCTCGCCGGCCTGCGCGACCGGGCGCTCGTCTCGGTGATGCTCTACAGCTTCGCGCGGGTGAGCGCGGTGATCGGGATGCGGCGGCAGGACTACTTCCGGCAGGAGCGCCAGGGGTGGCTCCGGCTCCACGAGAAGGGCGGCCAGCGGCACGACGTCCCGGCCCACCATCGGGCGGCCGAGGCGCTCGACGACTACCTCGCGCGGGCCGGGCTCGACGCGGCGTCTCGTCCTGGCGATGATCAAGCGGCGGGCGGCGGCGGCGGATCTCCCGCCCTCGACCTGCTGCCACACGTTTCGGGCAACGGGGATCACAGCGTATCTGTCAAACGGGGGGACGCTCGAGCACGCGCAGCAGATCGCCGGGCACGCCTCCCCGAAGACGACGAAGCTCTACGACCGGACAGCGGACACGATCACCGTCGACGAGATCGAGCGCATCGTGATCTAGATCTAGGCGGTGGCCGTACGGCCGCGCCCCGCGGGACGTCCGTGCGGCGCGTCGGGACCGACGCGCGGCCAGAGGCCGAGTCCGCCACGGCGGAGGGCTCGTCTGGACGGTATAATCAGACTGTTATGAGTATCCAGGTCGCGTACCGCGATGGTGTGTTCAAGCCGCTTGAGGAGGTGGCGGGCGCGGAGCCCGGTGCGATCTACACGGCTTTTTCGAAAGAAGAACTACGCGACTTCATCGAGACAGTCGGCTGGCTCAAGGCGGCGGAAAAGAGCTTCGAATTCTGGGACAACCCGGCGGATGCCGTCTACGACACGCTATAGGCGTGGCGACATCGTCCTGGTCCCCTTTCCCTTCACCGACCTCAGTTCCACCAAGAAGCGTCCTGCGCTCGTCGTTTCACCAGACAAATTCAACGAGCACGCGCAAGACGTGGTGCTCGTCGCCATCACCTCGCAGCCTTCGGACAGTCACGTAGTCTCGCTCGACGAGCACGACTACGTCGACGGGAAGCTGCCGCGGACCTCGTTTGTGAAGGTCTCAAAGCTGTTCACGACGCATCCCACGCTCGTTCTCAAGAAGGTCTGCGCCATCAAACCGGCACGTCTGAATGTCGTGCTCAAGGAGCTGCGCCGATTCTTCCAGTAGCAGCCGCCGCGGCCACTTTGGAGATCACCTCGACACGTATGGCACGAGACGCATACGGTGACGGGTTGCTGCCGGCGGCAGACTGCGAACAAGTCCGAGTGCAAAAGGAGAGCAGTCAAGCCACCCCCGGCAGCGGTTTCAGCGTGGCGTGTAGTTCCAGTCGTCCCCTAAACCCAGCACCTTGCAAAACCCATCGATCTCCTCCTGTTCGGCTGGGGTGGTCGGGCTTGCGAGCGTGCGCAGGGCTCGGCGGATGTGCTGCTCGACCTCGCGGACGAGCGCCCGCTTGACCACGTGCCCGCGGCTGATGTGGTCCGCGCACGCGATCGTGTCGAGCAGGGCGACGAGGCGGCGGCGAGCGATCTCGTCATGGGCCGACTCGTTCGGCGACTTGAGAGGGATGAGGATGGTCTCATGGGCGTGCGCCCCGAGCGTCTGACCGCCGACGAGTTGGCGCCGGCCAGGCTTCACATTGGCCACGATCGCCGCCAATTGAGCCTCAAGCTCAGCGTCGAACGTCGCGCAGGTGGTGGGCCGCCTTTGGCGGTCGCGCCTGCTCCGGCGGATGTGCTGCTCGACCTCGCGGACGAGCGCCCGCCTGACCACGTGCTCGCGGCTGATATGGTCCGCGCGCGCGATCGTGTCGAGCAGGGCGACGAGGCGTCGGGGGACGTGCGCCCCGAGCGTCTGACTGCTGATGAGTTGGAGTCGGCCCGGTGGAGTGCCCATTGGATCTAAGACTCAACCACTTGAATCAACCGGTCAAGCATTACGCCTCTCGCGCGCCGCTCGTCGGCGCGGCCAGCAGTATTCCAACAGGGATGATTTCAGATGGGAGCCACGATGCTGAGGCGGTGTCTGGTTGATGTATGCCCTAGCCTCACGTCAGGGATGGGGCGCGGATGAGTCAGAATAGAGTTCAAATTTTGATTAATGGACATATCCAGTCCAAGGTCTAGAGTTTTTTCTGACAGGCTGGATTCAGGCGTTCAGGCCCTTTTTTTTGCTGTCGACGATGCACCGGGAGCTGCTCGCCGCCGGTCCGGCGACCGGCCAAAGAGGCCGTCGGGTGTGAGCACCAGAAAACCAGAATCCTCCAACGCTTGCAGAACAGCCACGGCCTGGGTGCGGGGGAGGTCCAGCAACTCCGCCGCCTCCCCAGCTGTCAGAAGGAGGGTTGGGGTCTCGAGATACTCGGCTCGTAACAACGCAAGCGCCGCGTCGACGCGTTCGGACAACATGGGGTCTCGGGTTGGGCCAGTTAGGTTACGCTTCTTGCTCTTGCCTTAGCAAGCAGGTGAAAGTCTCGGAGTACCCGGTGACGCACGACCGTCCGGCATCACGCCTCACGGCGCGGCAGATTCGGCGCACCGTCAAAGCTTCGCCTGCTGGCAGGCTCGTCTCGGCCGAAACGTGGCTGCCTCGTCGGCCGCCGACGGCGGGGTTTGGCCATCGTCCAGGGATTCGCCGGACCACGGTTGCTCGACGCGGCGGCGTCAACGTGGCATGCAAGAGATGCGCGATACACTCGAGGTGTCCTTGCGTGGCCATCTGTGGCTTGGGCCTCCAGACGCCCAGTGCGTAGCCGCTGACAGAAATAACACCTTATTCACAAGTCACACGCATAATCTGGTGGGTGCATGACAGCACGAGCCCTGCCGGGCAGGACAAGCCCTGATGCCTGAGACGTTTCACGTATCGCTACCGGCGCGCTTGTCGAAGATCCGCGAATTGTCACGCATGGTGGAGGAGTTCGGGGACGCCAACGGCCTGTCCCAACAGCGAGTCTTCGTCATGAACCTGGCGCTCGACGAACTAATCGCTAACACCGTGATGCACGGCCTTCAAGACGTGCCCACGGAGTTTGACATCACGCTGCAGATCCACGCTGACAGGCTGGTCCTGATCATGGAAGACAACGGACGGCCGTTCGATCCAATGCAGGGCAGGCCGGCCGACGTCACATCGTCGCTGGAGGATCGGGCCGTCGGCGGCCTGGGGCTCCACCTGATCAAGACGTTCGCCAACCGCCTCTCGTACGAGTTCGTGAACGGCCGGAATCGGGTGACCATGGAACACGATCTCTCGCCGTCGTCGGACTGACCCCCACCACGACGGTCTGCGCGAAGCAGCACTGATTCGCGTCCGGCTGCCACTCGGCAGCGGCGGTCGTGGTGACGGCCTATCGACCGGACTCCACGAGAGAGGACGAGACGTGGCGAAGAAGACAACCATGACCACGACATTGACCACGCGACTCATCCGTGAAGGCAACTTCGTCGCCGAGGTGGACGTACACCTCGTTGAGGAGGAAGGCGGCTGGTCACCGTACATCTTTTCTGGAGGACGCAGGCAAGCTCGATGCGGTCAGGGACTCACCGGTTTTTGCCAACATACATGTCGACTTCGCGAACGACTCTAGCTGGACGCCGTTCGTGGGTACCGGCGCCGGCATGGCCCGTACCTGTCTGCTCTACAGCCGGCGTCTGGTGCGCAAGCCCCTTGCCCAGGGGTACTAAAACGTGGAGCTGCCGCTCACCGGCGCTGACCGGCCGGCGGCGGCGGCCGGCACGCTGCCTTTTCTGCGGAAGAGTAGATTCAGTGTGCGCGCCGCCGGCGATGCTGCCGAGCGAGTAGGCTTGGACCAGTGACCAGTTGGATCATCATCGCGTTGCTGGTGGGGATCGCTGCCGTCGGACTCGTGGTGACGCGTGCCCGTCGTTCGCGAGCCGGCACGCTGTTCGAGCTTGGCGCGGTGAGCCAGACGTGGATCGCGGAGCAGCGATGCGATAAACGCCTGGATCAGTAGTCTCGGGCGCCGCGGCAGTCGCCTTGGCGTTGTTGCGCGAATCGTCACTGGCCCGCACGATGCCAACCGACAGGGTCCTCACCGGCCGATGCGATTGAGTCCACGCTACCACTGCCAGTTTGGAAAGTGTGTTTTTAACTGTTCAACCGTCTCCCATTGCTGCGTTGCTCAATGGCGTGCCGCTACAGTGGTCTCACGCGGTACATCCAGAGCTTCTCCGAGCGCCTCTCCGAGCTCACTAACGGCGCGCGGGCGTCCCTGTTGGCCGCGCTCATAGCCCCTGACGAACACGACGACTGCCTCCGCTTCAACAACTGCTCCTGAGCATGGCGGTGATCGGGGGGGGGTGGCTGTCGGCGCACTGGCGGCGGTGTTGACGACTCAAGCCGGCCGGTGGCTGTGGGGCACCTTCCTCGCCATCCTCAGCTTCGGGTGGAATAGGTTGGCCGCGTGGTGAAACGCGTTGTGAACTTAGGCAGGCACGACGATGTACTCAGCGAACGACGTGGACGCGGGAACGGGTTGCTTGTCTTCAAGGAGACCTTCGACGTGCAACTGGATTGCCTCGTACATCCGTCGTTCGGTTTCTTCTCGGGTTTCGCCAGTTGCGACACAACCCGGCAGATCCGGTGAGTACGCGGAGAAGTTGTCGCCGGCGTTCTCGATCACGATGAGGAAGCGATGCATCACGACTCCTTGAGTCCCGCCTGTTTCAGAATGCTGTTGTACGTGCCTGGTGCCAAGCCGTCCGACAGCCGTCCCGCGATCGTTACCCGTCCGGTCTTCATCTGGTGCTTGAACTGACGGTGGCTGCCTTTGGTGGTCACCTTCCGCCCAGCCATCGGCTTCGATCAGCTTAATGGCCTCACGAACCTTTGGCATAGACCTCTATCGTATCCTTTGGCTCGCTGGTGAAGCGGGTTGGCGATGAGCACAGGGCTGATGCCCGTCCATAGCACACCACGCAGGCCGGCCATGTTGCGCAGGACAGGGCGCGGCGGCTCGATGCGGGTCCGAGCCATGCGCGTTCGCTCGACGTCTGCAAGACATAGAATCAGACACGGGATACGACACACGGCGGCGCTCGCCGGAAGGCGCTCTCGCCGGTGTGTCGCAAACGGCCGTTTACGACACATGCTGATCGGCTATGCCCGCGTCTCAAAGGCGGACGGCTCCCAGTCGCTGGACCTGCAGCGCGACGCGCTACGGGCCGAGGGCGTCGACGCCGGCAACGTCTACCACGACGTCGCGTCCAGCGTCCGCGACGACCGCCCGGGACTCGACAGCTGCGTGCGCGCCCTGAGGACGGGCGACGTGCTCGTCGTCTGGAAGCTCGACCGCCTCGGCCGCAACCTCGCCCACCTGGTCAACACCGTGCAGAACCTGTCGGTCCGCGGCGTGGGCCTGCGGGTGCTCACCGGGCAAGGCGCGCAGATCGACACCACCACGGCGGCCGGCCGCCTCGTATTCGGCATCTTCGCGGCGCTGGCCGAGTTCGAGCGGAAGCTGATCCGCGAACGCACCCTGGCTGGGCTCACGGCCGCGCGGGCGCGCAGACGCCACGGCGGTAGGACGTTCGCGCTGTCGAAAGCCCAGGTGCGGCTGGCCCAGGCCGCGATGGCGCACCGCAACACCTCCGTGTCCGCGCTCTGCCGCGAACTCGGGATCACCCCCCGTGACGCTCTACCGGTACGTCGGGCCGCAGGGCCAGTTGCGCGCGCAAGGCGAGAAGGTGCTCGCCCGTGCATCGGAGCGCTCTGGACCTCAACCGCGCGGATCACCACGCTGCGATAGGAGCCCATTACCAACCCGCCGGGCGCTGCAGCCGTCCCGTGGGAAAGGCGGGAGCTGATGGCCTGGCGGCGTAAACCGTCGGCGCAGCCCCCCCAGTGGTCCCTGGAGGACTACCACACCGCGTTTATCGCTGCATTTGAGTGTCGCCCACACCGCGAAGGGCTACCGCGATAGCCGCTGGGCGACTGCCACGGAGATTCAGGCGCTGGGTGGTCAGGTCCGCCCCGGCGAGCAGGCGACGCCTGTCCTGGTTGACACGGGTGACGACGAGCAGGCGCCGCGGCCACCCGGCGCCCCAGACACGGGCCAGCCGCCAGGCGGCGAGCAGGACCACGCGCAGGCCCGTTCGCCGCTGGTGCGGGTCGACGACGTGTTTCACGTCGAACAAGTGGACGGCTTGACGCTGGCCCGGCGCGACGACGACCGCGACCAAGAGCCCAGATGGAAAACCCATCGGACCGCCGAGCGCATGATCCAGGAGAGCGGCGTGCATGTCCGCCATGAACGCGGCGATCGTGCCTTCTACAACATGCAGACCGACACGGTCATCGGCGAGGTGCATCACCAGGTCAAATTGACGGAGAGCGCCGCCCCGGACTGGCGCATGATCCCGGCACGGGGCCACGATGCCGGCGTGGCGATGTTCGAGGCCGTCGGGTCCGGGAAGACCGCCGCCTGTATGCCCCCCTTCGCGCCCCACAGACGCCGGACACTCTCACCCTGCCCGGAGGGAACCATTGCCCCTGAGCGACCCCACAGGCGGGGTGGCCGGCGTGCAACATCGCCCCGCCGCCGGGGCCAAGCATCGACGATTCTGGGAGGAGGGTCGCTCAGGGCTTTGTGGAAGGTGTATCCGTCACGCCCCGGAGGAGACGCCGCGCGTGAGCATTCTCTCGCGCCGGCAGAGGGTTCTACCGGGCCGTCACCAGCAGAACCAGGCCGGTCGTGTCCGTGACCGTGCCGCTGAGGCCGTCCTGCGCGCTTGCAGCGTTCGGCGCAAGCAGGATAGCAGCGAGGATTACGCAAGCAAGCACAGCGGATGCTTGAGGCAGATGCGGAAGCACGTTCCGGACCTCCTTCCGGCCTATGCCGGCGCGTTCGGGCGAACCCGAACGCCCGCCCCGGCGATCTTGCGTCCTGCCAGCTACATGCCGGAGCCCCACCCGTAGTTGATGCGCACGTAGTAGTAGCCGCCGTTGAAGCCGAACGGCCCGAACTGGCCGTAGCGGTTACCCACGCCGGCGACGGCGCCCGGATTCTCGTCCGGATAGGTGTTGAAGATGTTCTGGGCGCCGACCGCCAGCGTGACATCGTTGAGCGGGAAGCCGACCTCGAGATCGACGAGCGGTTTGCCGGAGTACAGCGGATACAGGTACGACATGGCGTTGCCCAGCTCCGAGCGCGCGTCCTCGCGATCCCAGTACGAGCCGTAGTAGTGCAAACGGGCCATGAGGGTCCAGTGGTCCTCGGTCTGGTTGACCCCGATGTTCCAGCGCGTCCGGGGCAGCCCCAACGTCAGCGACGTGACGCGGTCCGCGTCGAAATGCTCCGCGCTGAACTCGGTGACCGCAGTGTCGGTGTAGTTGAAGACGCCGCTGAACGTCGTCCGTCCGCCGATAGCCAGCGGGGTCCAGGTCGAGACGATGTCGACTCCCTGTGTCCGCGTCGAGAAGTCATTCACGAAGAAGCGGAACGCCGCCAGGTTGCCGGCCTCCGCAATCCCGGCGGCAATCAGCGTCGTTTTTTCGTCGGGTGAGAGGCTGTAGTTCCGCGTAATCGTGAGCCGGTCATCTACGTTGATGCGGAAGTAGTCCGTCGTGAACGTGAAAGTGCCACTGTCGACCACCGCTCCGACGGAGTAGTTGATCGCCTGTTCCGGCTGCAGCGGCGCGCCGTTCCGCAGCGCCGCGACAGGGGAGGTCGACGGGATCGTGCCGTTGTTGATCAGGTCACCGATTTCGTAATCGAACTCGGTTGTCACGTTCAACACGTTCTGCTGGCCGGGCGTCGGGGCGCGGAACCCGCTGCTGACGCCGGCGCGCACCGCGAACGCGTCGGTGAAGGCGTACCGACCGGACAGCTTGCTGTTCATCGTGGTGCCGAAGCTGTCGTAGAAGTCCTCGATGCGGACGGCGGCGCCCAGGCTCCACTCGTTGTCGACCCCGTGCACGTCGACGTCGCCGTACACCGCGATGTTGCCGCGATCCCAGACGCCGGCATTCTCGGGACGGGTGCCGCTGTAGCCGTTCGAGGCGGAGCTGAAGCCCTGCGATCCGAACGGACCTATCGCCCACGACGCCGGATCACCCGCTCCGAGTTCGTACTGCTCGTTCCGCCACTCGGCGCCGCCGGCGACGTTGATCATGTCGCTGGCCGCGTATGACAGGTCGGCGTTGAGGCTCGTTTCCGTCTGCACCAGCAGGTTCGGTTCGAAGCTGGTCGGGCTGTCCGGACCGAGCGAGGCGTTGACCGTATCGAAGATGAAGGTCTGGATGTGGTTCTAGCCCGTGTTGACGCTGACGTCCCAGTTGAGCCCGGGCATCGTGGTGCCGCGTACGCCGGCGACCACGGAAGCGTCCCGGAGGTTCCCGCCGAACTGCGGCGTGAAGCCGCCCGGAAAGCCGTCCGGCGCGCCAACGAAAGGCTCGTGGAAGGTGAAGCAGTTCGGATCGTCGCGGACGGCGCCGAAGGCGACCGGATCCGGCGTGCCGTTGACGATGTTCACCGTCGGGCAGTTGGCTGAGCCCATGCCGTTCGCCAACAGCACGTCGCCGACAAGCAGCGAGTCACCGCCGTCAATGGAGTACACGCTGCCGCGGTTGTTCGGGTTGCGGAAGTAGAACCCGCCGGTCACCTTCTTGCTGGCGTAGTTCGCGTGGCCGTAGAACTCGGCTCTCTCCCCGCCGGTGCCGAAGTTGACGAACATCTTCAGGTCGTCATCGACCAGCGGCGTGCCCCACGCCCGCGACGTGTCGCGCACGTTGCTGTTGCCGCCGTTAATCACCGCCAGCGTGCCGCCGTCCTGCACCGCGCGGTTGGTCGGCTGGGTGCCGCCGTATTCCAGGCTGAGGTTCAGGAACCCTTCCGGCCCCAGCGGCAGACCGGCGTTGCCGGCGAACGTGAAGCCCCGGGCGCGGCCGCCGATGGCGTTGCACGAGCGGCCCAGTGGGCCGCACGTCGACGGGTCGCCGTCATTCCCGTCGTAGAACTGTCCCGTGCGGAACTCCACACTGCCCCCGGAGCGGGCGTTCTTCAGCTCGAAGTTGATGACGCCGGCAATGGCGTCCGAGCCGTACTGCGCCGCCGCGCCGTCACGCAGCACCTCGACCTGCCGCAGGGCGATGGAGGGTATGGACGAAAGGTCAGGGCCTTGCGCGCCGTCGGCGATGCCGTTGCCCAGCCAGGCGATGACGGCCGCTCGGTGGCGGCGCTTGCCGTTGACGAGGATCAGTGTGTGGTCCGGCGCCATGTTGCGCAGGTTGGCCGGACGCACGATCGTCGCCGCGTCACTGATCGGCTGCGTGTTGACGTTAAAAGAGGGAACGACCGTCCGCAACTGGTTGGTGAGATCGACATCACCCTGGCTGACGAAATCCTGGGCGCGGATGACATCGATCGGTACCGGGGAGGCCGTGATCGACCGTGGCTCGGTACGTGTGCCGACGACCGCAACGGTCTCCGCGAACGCGATGCCCAACTCCGCGTCGACCGTCACCATCGCCTCGGCGGCTACGGTTACTTCGCGCGTGACCACGTTGAAGCCCGGCAGCGTGATCGTCACGTTATACGTCCCGGGCTGAAGGGTCACCGAATACATGCCGGTCCCGTCGGTGAAGGCGGTCTGAACCCCGCCGGCTGCGTCGCGCACTTCCACCGTCACGCCGGGCAGCACGCCGCCGGTCGTGTCCGTCACGATCCCGGAGATTCCCGCGCCTTGGGCACCGGCAGCTGACGGCGCGAGCATGATGGCGATAGCGGCCATCGCGATGGACATCCGTGTGTAGTTCCTTGCGTTAGAGAATTGACTGATGGTGGTTCGCATCGTTCTCCTTGTCGGTGCTGGAATGCCCGAATAGACGGTCTCGTGTCGTCCACCCCAGAACTGGCTTGACACCAGAGACAGTTACTCCCAAGCAATGAGGTCTCAGAGAAACCCGGTACGGTTCACGACAGCCGCTCGAGCGACTGTTGAACCGTCGGTCGCTGGCCCGACTCGACATCCTGCCGCCGACGCTGATGAAACGCCGTGAGCGTCCTGTTCGCGTTAGCGAATGTGACAATCTGCCCACAGTACTGGTCGAGACGATGCGCCGGCAGGGCCCAGAGCGCCACGTCGTCCGTCTAGGCATCGAGGTAGGCGCGCGCGCCGCAGCACCCAGGCTCATGGCCGCGCGCTGCTGATTGAATACCTGCGGGACGATGGCACACGCCGGTCGCCCCATCGCCGGCGGGGTGCCGCCATCAACCCGCGCGACGGCCTCACTCAGGATGAGCCCGTGTTGCGCGTGGGCGAACACTAGGACGACCTCGGGCTGGACCGGGAAGTCCGCGAGCGGCCCGTAGAGCGCATGGGCCCGCGGGCGCGGCATGACCGGGATGGCGGGGATTTCTTCCTCGCGTACGTAATCGAGTCCCATCATGGCCTTGAGCGAGGCGTGCAACTCCTCCGGCTGCGAGGCCGCCGCGCCCGAGAGATTATGCGTGTGGATGCCAATCGCGCACAGGGCGTGGTCACGGGCGGCTGTCGCGAAGGTGCGCGACGTGGCCTGCGACCAGAACGCGCATCCGGCGGGAACGACCCCCTCAAACATCGGAACGTCGTCGGGCACGACGTCGCAGAACGCGATGGCCACTGGGGGCAGCGACAGCTCCAGCGACGACACCAGTTGCTCAGCGTGGACTCGACGCATATCGTTCATCGGGGATTCCTCTCTTGGCAATGCGCAGCAATCATAACGAATGTGCGCCGTGGCGGGCAGTCGGGGTCGCGGCGTGCTCGCCGGCGCGCCAGGGCCTCGGCCATGAGGAACGTCTTCTCGCGCGGGCGAGAGCCGGATGACGCCGCCGGCCAGATCAACTGTTCTCCTAGGTGAGGGAGCCCCCTGCGCCCTCGCCCGTGTGTCGCAAACGACCGTTTACGATACAGACGGGAGACCATGGCGGGGATGGCGCCAGGCGGCGGCGCCGACGGCACCAGGCTCGACGCGGAGGTCGGCGACGGGCTGGCGGTCGGGAGCCGAGTCGTGGGGACGCGCGCGCCATGGTGTGCGTTGTTCGACCGTGCGCATCGAACAGCGTCGCGCGAGACCGGCGCCCAGACCGCCCCACCATCGCGGCGCTGCCCCGGGGTCCGCAATCGACCTCCGGATATATCATCAGTTCGCCTGAAACTCGGTGCGGGCGGCGATGGCCGCGTCGTAGATTTCCGCTGGCGCCCGGCTGCCGCGCCACGTCGCAGCACCTACTGGCGCATGAAGCTCAACGTCCCTTGATCGACGAACGGCATCTCGCACGCCTCGTTGGTCTTCCAGGTGGCTTCCATCGTCGTCTCGTCGAACGACGTGACCGACACGTCGACCGCGCACTCGACGCTGCCGACCAGGAGGGCCAGTGCGTCCAGCAACCCGAACGAGAGCGCCGCCGTCGTGTCCGTGACCGTTCCCGAAACCGGCCCGGCAAGGTCGAGGTCTGCCGGCGCGCCGGCAGCGATGAGTGCAAGGGGCATCGGCATCGACCAGTCGCCGGCTACGGTGGTTCCGTCCTGGGTGAGCTCCGCACGGGCGTCGCCGATGACGAAGACGCCTACGACGCGTCCCGACCAGATTCCGGTGAGCGTGACCGGTTGGGGCTCCGGAGCCACGACAGTCGGCGGCGCCACCACCGTTGGCGCCGTCGGACCGGAGTCATCACCACATCCGGCGGCCATCAGCGCAAAGCAAAAAATGATCGCCGAGCGGGCGCTGTTGCTCTTCAGCATAAGTCGTTCGATGCCTTCCAGTAGTCGCCGGCGCCGGTCGCCGCACAGTTGACGCCGTCTCAAAGGCTGAGCGGCGCCTTGTGGCGAAGTTCCGTGCTGTCGCCGGGCTCGTCGAGTTTTGTCTCTCGTGGCACCGCGAAACCGAACAGAGACTCACGCCTAAGTGGTCAAGGGTACTACACGCACGGGCCCCTCTCATGCGTTCGACAGTGCGCACGTTCAAGTGAGTGGTGACCGCGCGGGTCTTGCGCCGCCGGGGCGGTGGATCAGGCCGCCCGAGACGCGGACTCTCGTCTACGGCCAGATCCCTCGATCGATCGCCACCCGCGCTACCTTCTCAATAGCCAGGACGAACGCGGCCGTACGTAGATCGACAGGGGCCAGCGGATCGCCGCCCCGACCCAGGCGCTGCCGCTCAGTCTCCAAGTCCACCAAGGAGCCGTTGATCTTGGTTTGCTTTCCGATGACGTCGTCGGCAGCCTTCGTCATGATCCGTTCGAGCTTGCCGTTCACTTCGTCTTCGTCCCACTGCTCGTTCTCGTTGTTCTGCACCCACTCGTAATAGCTGATGGTCACGCCGCCGGCGTTGGCGAGAATGTCGGGCAGTACCGAAATCTTCCGTGCGTGGAAGACCGCATCGGCCTCGGGGGTGGTCGGGCCGTTGGCCAACTCCACGATCAGCCGCGCCTGGACGTCGCGCGCGTTGTCGCCCCTGAACTGATTCTCGAGCGCCGCGGGGATTAGGATGTCGCAGGGTAACGTCAGGAGCTCTTCGTTGGTCACGTCCTGGCAGCCCGCCAGGCCCTTCAGCGACCCGGTCTCGCGCTTGTGCCGGTGGGCGACGGCCGGGTCGATGCCGTCCGCGCAATGGATCCCACCCCGCGTGTCACTCACGGCGACGATCCGCGCGCCGGCCTCGTGGAACAGGGTGGCGGCGATCCCGCCGACGTTCCCGAATCCCTGAATGACGACCGAGAGCCGCTGCAGGGCTGTCGAGCCTGGGAGGATGCCGTGGGAGAGCGCACGGAGAGTGGTAAAAAGCCCGCCCCGGGCCGTCGCGGCTTCCCGGCCGAGGGATCCTCCCAGATGCACGGGCTTGCCCGTGACGACGCCAAGATTGTTCGCGCCTTTATGCATCATGTCGTAGGTGTCGTAGACCAGTGCCATGATCCGAGCGTTCGTGTTCACGTCGGGCGCCGGGATGTCGGTGTAGGGTCCGATGTTGTCGCCGAGCTCGGCGACGTAGCGACGCGTGATGCGATCGAGATCTTCGGAGCTGAGCCCCTTGGGGTCACACACCACACCGCCCTTGGCCCCCCCGAATGGGACGCCCACGATCGCGCACTTCCAGGTCATCCACGAAGCGAGCGCGCGCACTTCGTCGGCCGTCACGGCGGGATGGTATCGGATGCCACCCTTGCCGGGGCCGCGGCTCCGGCTATGGATGCACCGGTACCCGACGAAGTTCAGGACCGTTCCAGCGCTCGTAGCGATCGGGAACTCCACGATGGTCAGTTTGTCGGGTCGTTTCAGGAACTCGAAGAGTCCGGGCTCAAGCGCGGGCAGGTATCGGGCCGCGTTGTCGCACTGACGCTGCGCGATCGCGAACGGATTGAGCTCTTCGGTTCTCTCTGGCCCGGCGGTCGTCATGTCGGATCTCTTTCGGGCCATTGTCCCGGCTTGCGAGCCTCGTGTAAAGCGCAATCCGAAGAGACGAGGCGACGGGTACGAGCCGTCCAGAACGGCGGCGCCGACGAACAATCGCTCACCATCGCGCAGGCAAAACCCAGGTTGGCACGGACACGAAAGCGCTTGTCATGACCGTGTGGCAGGGAGGCACCCGCCAAGTCGAAAGTCGTGTGGGTCTTCATCGGCGCGGTAAGGATTGGAGGGATTCGCCGCGTAACAACCAGCGCGTCTCGATGAATCGCCCGTGAGGTTACACAGTCACCACGGCATCGTGAAACGCACTAGTCGTCCGTGCGGAGATATTGATAGAGGGTTTCCCGACTGATGCCCAACTCACGGGCCAGGGGGGCCTTCCGTGCGCCAGCTTTCACCCGGTGGCGGAGCTCAGCCGCTTGCTCGGGCGAGAGCGCTTTCTTGCGGCCCCGATAGGCCCCACGCTGCTTGGCCAGAGCGATGCCTTCGCGCTGCCGTTCGCGGATCAGAGCCCGTTCGAATTCGGCAAAGGCCCCCATAACCGACAGCAGCAGGTTCGCCAGTGGCGAGTCCTCGCCGGTGAAGGTCAACTGTTCCTTGACGAACTCGATGCGCACCCCGCAGCTAGTCAGCTGCTGCACGATGCGCCGCAGGTCGTCGAGGTTGCGCGCCAGCCGGTCCATGCTATGCACCACCACGGTGTCGCCCTCGCGCACAAAGGCAAGCGCCCGGTCCAGTTCCGCCCGCTTCGTGTCCTTCCCGGACGCCGTGTCGGTAAAGAGCCGATCGACCTGAACATGCTCAAGTTGACGTTCCGGGTTCTGGTCAAAACTACTCACCCGGACATAGCCGATATGGTGACCGTGCATGACGTGCTTCTGCCTCCAGTCTGTCAGGATGAACTGTATAACCCTGGATGCGATGTGTACATCAATTTAAATCTGAACTCTATTCTGACGTATTAGTGCTCCATCCCTGACGTAAGGCTAGGGCATACCCAATCTGGTCTATTAGCGTGCCGTTTCGATTTGTGCAACAACGCCAGAAACCGTCAGCAGGAGCAGCTGGAGAGGGAGAGTCGTGGCCGTCATTCGGCCATTGTAGGCGCTCTCAATGCTCACGCTCACAGGAAGTTACGGACCGATCCATTTTTCGCGCAGCACGGGGTCGCTGGCCCGAAAAACGCTTCATCCGGTGGTCAGGCAAAAAAAAGCCGACCCCGTGTAACCGGGGTCGGCTCGGAGGTATCACTGTTCAGATCAGCTTAGTTCCAGTTGAACTGGGCGCCGAGCTTGATCAATCGCGCACCCAGAATCACATTCGGCCGGCCATACCCGGCTCCCGTCAACCCGTAGGTGTCGTTCCGGGCGAGAACCGGGGAGCCGTTGAAAATGTTATACAGGTCGAACGCGAGCCGCGCGCGCATGCCCGTGCCAAACTCAAACACCTTCGCGATGCGGAAGTCGAGCTGGTTGAACCGGTCCTCGTACTCCGCATTCGGCTCGAGCACCTGTACGCTAACCGTTGCCGTGCATGGCCCGGTGGGAGCGGGGCAGGCTGACAGGTTCCGTCCCAACGACGTCGCAATCTGATCGTTGGTGAATGTGACGTTCGCCTTGACATCGTCCGCAGCGATGTGCTGGAAGACCCCGCTCACCTCGATCCCGTACGGGAGTGGATACGAACCAGCCAACTTGATCTGCCCGTTCCCGGCCCACCATGGCGTGATCACTCGGCACTGGTAGAGGTCCGCCGGCGAATCAACGGTGAAGCAATCGTCGTTGACCGTCTTGCCAATGCCCACACCGCCCGTGAGCAGGGCACCGTTGGAAAAACGGGCCTGCGTCTCGATGTCCACGCCGTTGTAGACCTCGCTGTGGTTGCCAAAGCTCGCCGCGGCGTTCTTAGTCACGGTCCGAGGAATGATGCCCAGCGACCCGAACGTCCGGTTGGCCTGGTTGCCGACCACGGCGCCCGCGCCAGGAACGCCAGCGGGCACGGTCACGCTGAACGTGTCGAAGTGAGAGGGGTCGAGGTTCTCGTTGTCGTTCACCGTCTGGTTGTAGTGCATCGTCCTGAAGTAGGTGACCGACAGTCGGACGTTCTCCATCAGCTCCCGGTCGACACCCGCGGAGAACTGCCAGGTGTAGGGCCGGTTCTCCTCCAACACGTCGGGGTCGAAGAACCGGGTGATGACCGGCAGACCAAAGGTGACGTCAGAGTTGAAATTCGTAAACTCACCGTTGGGCTCCGGGTTGGTAACATCGCCCTCTGGAAACCAGTTGTCGTTGGCATCAGTCCAATTTCGCCTCGTTGACACGTCGATCGCCGACGCGGGGTTGACCGGCTGGACGTTGCCGGCGCCAGCGGCGCCCACATACCGGCCGGCCGTGGCCTTGAACGCGGTCGTGCCGTCGCCCAAGATGTCATACGCAACACCCATCCGCGGCGAGATGTCCTGCCAGGACTGGGCATCGGTCCTGCTGACGTCGAACGCCGGCACGAACACACTGGCCGGCGAGGTCTGATCGGGCGCCCATCCAGTGAAGAAATCGGCCCGCAGCCCGAGGTTGACCGTCACGCGGTCCAGCGTCCACTGGTCTTGCGCGTAGAACGCCATGTTGCGGAAATCGGCTCGGTTGAACTTGGGGTGGCTGAACACGGTTACGCGAAACGGGTTCCCGGCGATGGCTTCCACCATGGCCGGCCCAAACCCCGGAATCTCGTTGTTCGAGCCGTTCTGCACGACCCACCCGTGAGCCCACTGGCCGCCAAACTTGAAGTTGTGGGAGCCGGTGACGTACGAGAGCGAGCCGCGCGCGTTTCGCTGGTCGGCGGCGCTTGGGTCTCCTCCGTTGTACGGGATGCCGCCGCTAGAGCGTCCATTGTATATGAAGTATGCCCCCGTTGAGGGGAAGACGAAATCGCGCACTTGGAAGTCGTTCGGACCAACTGTACCAAGACTGTTGCTCTCCCGCCTAAACGTGAACGGGTTGATAAGCACGGAGAGGCCGGCCTCGACCAAGATGCTGTTCGAGTGGGCACGCGTGTAGGTCACCTGAGACAGGTGGTTGTTCTCGAGGTTGTTGTGTGACGACGCTTCCGGTGCGACGACGGCGCCGGCGCCCAGGTAGCAGATGCACTGCCGGCCGTAGTTCCCGTTGTAGGTCAGCTTATCCTTGGGGCTGAGCTGCATCGTGATACGGCCGCTGGCGTCGAAGTTCTCGTTTCGCCAAAACCCGCGGACGCTGCTTGGCTCATACAGTGGACGCCCGTTTGGCGCCGTTTGCCCCTGGATAGAGTTGAAGAAACTGTTCACGCGGTAGATGTCGTCCCCCCACCAGCGGGTAGCCGTGAAGAACCAGACGCGGTCACTCACGATCGGGCCACCCAACGAGCCGCCCATATCAAAAATCCTCTTGACTGAGGTTGGCGCGACCGGATTGACCCCTCGCGCGATCAGGTCATCACCGATGTTCTCGCCCTGGAACGACTCGCCGGTCCACGTAAACCTGCTTGAGCCGGACATCTGGTTGCCCCCGTCCTTGGGGATGTAGTTGAAGTTCATGCCGGCCGTCTCCGTCTCGGCCGACATGCCGCTATGGCCCATCGCGACTTCTTGCATCGCCTCCATGTTGTAATGCTGGCCCGCGTGAAAGACCCCGCCGTTGGTCCCCATGGCGTTGTTGGTGTTCATCCCTTCCATCGTGATCTTCTGGTCGACGGCGCGGTTGTTGTGCACCGAGACCGACCCCATCTCCCCGGAGCTGCCACCAACATCCTGGGTGATGACGCCCGAGATCCGGACGCCTAGCGTGAGGGCGGCAAAGGCGCCGATCGTCTGGGCGTTGGGCAACAGGTCGAGTACTTCCTCATTCAGCACCGGCTGCGTTTGGACGTTTTGGATGTCAACGGTCGGGGTGGCCCCGGTGACCGTGACCGTCTCTTCGACACCGCCCACGCCCATCTGGATGTCGACGTTCGCGTTGAACCCCGAAGTCAATTCAAGTCCTTCCCGTCTCACCGTGCTGAAGCCCGGCAGGCCGTATTCGACCGCGTAGGTGCCCGGTGTGAGACTGACAAGGCTGTACCGCCCCTCACCATCAGTCACCGCGACACGAACGTCGATCGTCGCTGGGCTGCTGGCACTGACGGTCACGCCCGGCAGCACACCCCCGGTCTCGTCTGTCACCTGACCAGAGATCCCAGCCTGCAACTGAGCCTCGGCGGCTCCTGGCAGCACCAGCGCCACTGCCGTCACCAGCAGCGTGAAAAACAAGAAACCCTTCTGTCTCACTTGCCACCTCCTGCCTTGTATCCACGTGGGTCTGCCGGCAGTAATCCGGGATTTCCGATTTGCTTGCCCTAGATGGCACCTTTATACACCCGAGAGCCGCCGAGCGCACGAAATTCTGTTCGGCGCACAATCGTCCAGCTCCAGAGGCCGTCACCTCAGCCCACGCTGACGTGGAACCGACCGGAGCCTCGCTGCTCCAGGCAATGGCGCGGTTCATGACACTTGAAACGTCCACGAGTCCTCCGACGTATGAAAGTCCTGACCGTGACCGGCTAAGCCGGTGTCAGTTCACCGCTCTGCGGCTACGACGCGTCTGGGCGAGCGGCCCGGCCGTGGTTAATAAAGAGACGCGCGCCTGATCCTGAGATCGCGCGGTCATCCAAGCATTGCACACGGAGCCTAAACGAGGAGCGGCATAAACATCCGACTGCGCCCGCCGCCGCCGCCGCCGCAGGCGTTCGGTGCGCCGTGACCGGCCTGATCCAGCGGAACGACGACGGGATGTACTGGTTCGAGGTGCGAGCGGCCCGCGCGGGTCGAGGTCACGGACGCTTGGGCGCACGCAGTTCAGGTTCGTGAGGCGGACTGGGCTCGTTCCAACTCCAGGATCGGCTGCCCGTTGTCGTACACTAACACCGTTCCTGACGAAGCCGAGATGACGACAGCCGTCGCGTTGGTCACCGTGGTGATCGCCAGAGCTGCGGCATGACGAGCGCCCAACCCGGGGCTGAGGCGTCCTTTTCCGATCGGGGCATCGAGATAGGTGCCCGCTGAACCCACCACGCCTCGGCGGTTCATAATAAACGCGCCGTCGATCATGGCGAACTCGCGCAGGGTCTCAAAAAACGCGGGGTCATGGATATTCCGCGCCGCTTGCGCGTGTCCCTTGAGAGGGTTGAGCACGAGCTGGCGAAGGTATGGAGACAGGGCATCGGGATCACCCAACACGAAGATTCCTCCGACGGACATTCCTTCTCGACCTTCTCGAGCAAGGCGCAGAGCGATCTCCAAGACTCGCGCAAGGTGGCGGGTCATCGCCCTCTCGCGCTTGTGGTGCTGCAGCCATGGGAAATGTCGCGCTGGCTTGGCGATGAGAAGCGTATCCAGCCGCTTGGACCCCGTGACGCCGCACAGGCCCAGCACTCGCTCGTCTAGCTTGATGTGACCCTTCAGGGTAGCGAGAAACAGCGCCAGGTTCAGTTCGCTCAGTCGGCTCAGGGCGGCATCTGGCACGGGTAGCACGACATCCTTGGCCAGTGTGGTGACCGCGAGCCTCTCTTGATGCCGCACGAACCAGATCAGCCGCTCGTCCTCGCGCAGCTTTTCCGCCAAGCGCACGTCCCGTATCTCGTCGGCTTGCACAACCAGGGTCTCGATGGTCAAAGAGCGCGCGAGCGCGAAGGCGGCTGTCAGGAGTGCACGTGTTTCTTCTTGTTCCTCCCGATTCCTAGCCTGTTGACGGCCCTTTTCTTGCTGGTCCACCCTGACATTGTGTCATGTGAAAACCTAGGTCCGCCGACCTCGATCCGTTCGACGTTGGCCAGTTGCGTGTTGACGCGGTTCCCTTCGTTCCGGGATCACGGATCTGAAATTGTGAATGACGCCGACGGTCGCCTCGAGCTTGCGAACTGCTGAACTCAAGGCTCTAGCAGCCTGTGGCTAAAAGGGAATCGACACGGTCGGTCCGACGTACGACACTCCCGGCATGGCGATGGTGATGAGCTGCAACCACCTCATGACGAGTTAAATTGGCACCGCGGGCACACGAAACACCAAGGCGCTGGACACCATGCGCGCCCGCATCGTCAAAGCGGACGCGCCGCGCGCCGCGATGGTCGTACAGGCCGCGACGACGGCCGCGAGGCAGCCGAGGCCCAGGACGCCCGGCGATAGATTCGCGCAATCCTTCCATCAGCTCCAAGTGGCGGGCCTGACTACCTCAGGCGTCAGTCCTCCTCAAGAATCTCTATATCAACGCCGGTGGATGCCTCCACTGCCGAGAGAATCTGTCGGAAGTTTTCCTTGTCGAGCTTCAGGTAGATGTAGTTGTTCGGAAGGGACTCGACACCGGTTACGGTCAACGTCAGCCAGTGTTTTTTGTTCTTTGCGAGAAAGCCAACAGTAGACCCACGCCGAGAGTCGCAACGCCAAGCGCGGCGCCAGCGCCAGAGCGAGGATGCTTTGACTTCGAGTACGACGCAGACGTGATTGATCCATACGGAATCTCTGCGTATACGTACTCCCTTATTTCATGGTCGGGGAGGCTGTTTTTTAGTCGTGAGAGGCAGGGATAATTAACAGGCCCTCGGCCTGTACGTACTTGTTAGCTTGTACTACTTGATCAGTACTATATGTATATGTAGCTGTTTACCCGATAATTCGGCTGACTTAAATGTAGCTGTTTACCCGACGGAAAACTCTTAGATTCACAGGTTTTTGTGAAAAACGCTCAGGCGCGGCGCTGGCTCGCCATAGGAGCCGCAAACGCGGCCGGCCTGGCCCTGGGACGGGCCAACCCCAAGGCCGGACGCCCCTCACGGGGTAATCTCGCGGCGCGCTTGGCCTATTCGATGAGCCGGAGTTATGCCGACGGGATGTGTGGCGGCGAGGGTGAGATCACGAGCCCGCCCGTGACCGTCGCATAGCGCAGGTCCGGCCACGCTCGCTTGATTTTTTTCAGCTCGCGCAGACTCTTCGTACGAAAGTCGTTCACGGTGTTCCTATCACCCGCCTTCGCCGGGTCCGCGCCGAACTGTTTAAAGAGTTGCCGCCAGGAGAGGCACAACGGCGTCTTGAGCGAGAAGGTGCGATAGACGAGCCAGAGGTACAGGTCGAGGCCGATCGGCGACCGCTTAAGGGCGCGCAGCGTGTTCAGGTCGAGCGGGACCGGATGCGCGATGATCTCGTTGAAAAATTGCTCCCCGAGCTGGATCGTGCTGTCCCACAGAACCGGTGCATCGGGCCGCGATACGTCCCACCAATATTTTACGCGATCGGCGACGAACGAATGTACCTGGTCCTCACGCTGTTCGTCCGCGTAGACAAGTGACACGCTGCAACTAAAGAGCCGGCGCATTTGATTCTTGAGCCGTGTCCGCTCGCCGTGTGCGCCGCCGCTCCGATCCATCATGCCGAGCTTGTGCATAAACTCGTACAACGATCGACCGAGGACCAGTTCGCGCGATTGCGTCCTGACCGCTTCAGTGCAGACCCACGCCAGGAGTAGACGCGGGATGTTGCCGTAGGGCAGCTTGTTGTTGAT
>CBDHFM010000010.1:0-65689 GCA_965262505.1 Vicinamibacterales bacterium | reverse complement strand
TAAATGGACGTTACGCACACACAGGCCGTTCGCGGCCGTCTGGCAACCCTGGGGGTGTCGCAACACGCGCTGGCGCGGGCGCTCGGCATCAGTCAAGCCACGTTGAGCCTGTGGCTGAACGGCTACCGCCAGCCGCCCACGGGGTTCGAGGCGGAGGCCGCCGCGGCGCTGGACCTGCTGGAGCAGGCGGAGCGCGCCGCGACCGAGGCGCGGGCGCAGGTGCTGGCAGGACGACGCACGCGTCGCGTCGGCGCGTGGCTGCCTCACGCGCGGCGGGCGCGGAGGACGACGGATGGATCGGTATCGGTACGACAACTAACACCGTGGACGCCGGCCGGCACACGGCCAGGCGCACACCCCGTCCCAGGAGAAAGGGGGTCGGCATGATACGCACCATCACCGTGGACGGCGAGGATGCCCTCCACGTGGACACCGCCGAGGAACTGGGTCGCGCCCTCTTGAGCGGCCGGTACGTCGTCGCGTCTCCCGACGTGCTCGCCGAGTACGGGATCACCGACACGCACAATTCCGACAGGCAGGAGATCGTCGACGGGGCCGATTGGCGCGACGACACGTGGCGCACTGAGGGCGGGAACTGATGGCCTGGGGCCGTCGGACACCATCGGCGCAGACACCCGCGTGGAACCAGGACGACTATCACACAGCGTTTGCCGGGAAGCTCAAAGAGCAGATCGCGCAGGGCGTCGCGCCGTGGCAGAAGCCGTGGACGCCCGGCGAGTGCCGACTCCCGGAAAACATCCAGACCAAGAAGCCGTACCGGGGCGGGAATTCGGTCTACTTGAGCGTCACCCAAACCGCGAAGGGCTACAGCGATCACCGCTGGGCCACCTACAAGCAGATCAAGGAGATGGGCGGGCAGGTTCGCAAAGGCGAGAAGGCCACCCAGCTGCTCTTTTACAAGTTCGACGCCGAGCGGAAGGAGCAACAGCCCGGAGCGGTCGACAAGCCGGCCACGTCGCCAGACGGGCCGGCCGAGCGCGAGCGCACCCGCCCGCCGATGGTCCGCTGTTACGCCGTGTTCAACGTCGAACAAGCGGACGGCCTGACGTTGGAGCGGCGCGACGACGACCGCGACAACGCGCCCGAGTGGAAAGCGCATCAGACCGCCGAGCGCATCATCCAGGAGAGCGGCGTCCCCGTGCGCCACGAACGCGGGGACCGAGCGTACTACAACCTCCAGACCGATCGCGTGACCCTTCCCGAACGTGAGCAGTTTGCCACCGCGAATGGGTACTACCAAACCGCGTTGCACGAACTCGGCCATGCCACCGGTCACCCCTCGCGGATGAACCGCGACACGCTCACGACCGGCGTCGGGAATTTCGGCAGCACCGAGTATGCCCGCGAAGAACTCCGCGCCGAAATGTCGGCCATGATGACCGGCGAGCGCGTCGGCGTCGGACACGACGGCAGCCGCGGCGCAGCGTACGTCGCCGGCTGGATTAAGGCGCTGGAAGACGATCCGAAGGAAATCTACAAGGCCGCCGCCGACGCGCAAAAAATCTCGGATTACCTGCTGCGCCCGATCCGCGAGCGCGAAAAAACGACCGAGCAGGAACACGGCGCGCTGGCCGACACATACTCGGCCGCGCGCAGTCCGCAGATCAGCCACGCGCCGACACCGCATCCCCAGGCGCCGCAGCCCGAGCGGGAGTCAGGCATCAGCCGCTAGGCGGTCGCTATGTTTGATCGACTGGATCTCTTTCGTGAGGACACCCCGACGCCCCGGCAGGGGCGCGAGGATGCGCCGCGCGAGGACCAGGCGCGACCAGGCACACCGCGCCAGGACCGCCCCGCCCACGAGGACCGGTCCCGCGACGAGCCCCGGGCCGGCCATCGTCGAGAACACGAGGCGCGACAGCCGGCGCGCACCATCGCCGCGCGCAAGCGCGCCGCCACCGCCGACGTGGGGATGTATCGCGCCGTGTCGTACACAGACCTGTCCGACAAGCATTTTGACGGCCACCCGTACGCCACCCGGCGGGCGGTCGATCAGATGGTCCGCCGAGGGCTGGTCACGGAACACGACGCGAAGGGGCCGCAGGGCAACACCTTTACGGTGCTGACCGCCACGCCCGCCGGGGCGCGGTCGGCACAGCGGGCCGCGCTGGACGCCGGCCACGCAGCCGGGCAACAGACGTGGAGCGGCCTCGTCAAGCCGGCCGAGCTGTCGCACGACACGGCGGTCTATCGCGCCGCAGCCGTGGAACAGGCGCGCATCGAGGCCGACGGCGGACGGGTGACCCGCGTCCGCATCGACGCCGAACTCAAGCAGGTCGTTGCGCGCGCCACCGAGACGGCGCGCGCCCAGGGTGGACGGCGCGCGGCGGACGAGGCGCGCCGCACGGCCGCACAGGAGCTCGGGCTCCCGATGCACGAGGACCGCGTGATGTACCCCGACGCGCAGCTCGACATCGAAGATAGCGAGGGGCGGAGCGGACGCGTGAATGTCGAAATCGCGTCCGAGCATTACCACGCGGCGGCGATCGCGGCGAAGGCCGGCGCCGGATTCGCCATGCACGGCAGTAGCGGCCGAGCCATGCGGAACATCGCCCGCGCGATTGACCAGAGCAGCGGCAGCGGCGGCGGCGGACCCGCACAGCCCGGCCGAGATGGATCGGTGGAGCTGTAGATGCAACCCATTACCGTTGCCGTCGGGTTGACCGTCACGATCCTGGCGCTCACCGCGTTGCTCGTCGGCCCACACGTCGCGTACCTCGCCCCGTACACCCGCGTCCTGGTCACCGAGTACTGGCCGGCGCTCACGGCGTACGGCGTGGCCGGCGTCGTCACCCTCGCGGTGGCGATCTACGCCGCCGCGCGCGTGTTGGGCCTCGCCGACCTCGGGCGGAAAGTGGATCTCGTCGAACGGTCGATCCGGCGCGGCGCGGGCGGCGATCCGGAGCTGGCCGAGCAGATGCAGCACCAGGACCGTGGAGAGTTTGACGAATGACGCACGGGCACGGGCACGGGCACGAGCACGTCACGGGACGCGGCTCGAGCACCGTGCGTGAGCCCGCGCCCACGCACCACCAGAAGGAGGACACCATGCACCCGCACCGCTCACACTGGTTCACCGCCCTCGCGGTCCTGTTCGCCGTCGGGCTGGCCGAGGCCACCCTCTCCGCGCAGGGCGTGAGCCCGTGGCTGAACGCGGTCGATGTGCTGCAGCAAGCCTTCACCGGCCCGCTCGCGCGGGGCCTGTCGCTGATTGCGATTGTCATCGGCGGGCTGATGTTCGCCTTTGGTGAAGGCGGCAGCAAGAAGGCGCTCGCCGGGATCATCTTCGGCTTGGGGATGGCGATGGGCGCGGCGAACTTCCTGACGTGGTTGTTTTCATGACCATCGGCCACGGCGCGCGCGCGTGGGCCGCGTACCCCGCGCTGTCGGCCCCCTTGACCATGATGGGCGTTGAACGGCGCTGGTTTCTCTTGTCCGCCACGCTTGGCATGGCGATGTGGAACGCCGTCAACAGCATCATGATCGGCGCGGTGTCGTTTTGTCTCTTGTACGGCGTGGGCTGGTGGGCCTGGCGGACGGACCCGCACATGCTCACCATCCTGCGTGAATCCGTCCGGTTCAAAACCCGGTACGACCCGGCGAAGTGGGCCGAGTCGCCGTGGTACATCCTCATCACCCAGGCCCGCCGGCAGAGCCGATCCTCATGACCACCACCGATCGAGACGTGGCCGACCACCACGCCGCCGGCGCGCTGGCCGACGAGCTGCCGTATTGGGGCTGGCTCCCCGACGACCGGACGTGTCTCACCCGGCGCGGCGAGCTGGTGACGCTCGCCCGCCTGTCGCCGACCGTCGTCGACGGGCACACCCCCGAGCAGCTGGACGCCGTGCTCAATCGCTGGCAACGGATGCTCTCAGGCATCGACTCCCGGACCCGGCTGTACTTCTACCTGCTCCGCCGGCCAGCGACCTTCCCCGACGCGGACACCGGCCTCTCGGCCGTCGCCGACCTCGGGCAACGGAAGCGGCGCGCGTTCCTCGCGTCGCGCATCCAACAGATCGACACATACCTCGCATGGTGCTACGACCCGAAACTCTCGACGGCCGCAGCCGGCCAGCACAACGCGCCGTGGTGGAAGCACTACGTCCACACGTGGATGACGCGGCGGCGGAATCCCAACGAGGCGATCTATTTCCGCGAGCAGATCGAGGACGCGACCACGCGCTTTCGCCAACAGGTGGACGCCAGCCGTACGCTCGTCGCCGATCTCACGCCGCTCGACATTCTCACGGCGCACGCCGGCTCGCGTGTCCTCGCCGAGCTGGTGAACAAGCCCGGCCGCGCGCCGTGGGATGGGGCGACCGGCAGCGGGATGAACTGGCGACTGGCGACCAGTGAACTCGAAGCCGAACGCCGGCACCTTCGACTCGACGGCGAGCCCGTCATCCTGTACTCGCTCCTGTCCCCGCCGGCCAGGGCCACGGCGAATCTCTTACACGACCTGTACCGGCTCGACAGCGTGATGACGGTCACGCTCGAATGGCGACCGTGGGATCTGGACGCCGCGCGCCGCAAGATTCGCGGCGCACAGCGCCACTACTTCTCAAAGCGGTACTCGATGATGGCCCACGTACAGGAAACCGAGGGCACCGCGTCGGCGATGGTGGACAGCGCGGCCGACGTGGAATCAGCTCGCTTGGGCGATGCCCTGGTCGAACTGGAAACGCAAGGCATCGCGTACGGCGATCTGGCGCTCACCATTGCCTTGCACGGCAACCTGACGCACATCGAACGCCTAGACGGAGACATCCTCCGCATCTTCGCGGCGCACGACGCGAAGGCGATCCGCGAAGGGTACGGCCAGCTCCCCGCGTGGTTTTGCCGACTGCCGGCGCAACCGCGTAAGCGGCAGGTCCGATCCGTCTTCGTGTCGGCGGGCGCGGCGGCGTGCCTGGCGCCCATCTACGGCCCACCGACCGGCGAGGCGCGCAGCCCACACCTTGACCGGGCCGCGCTCGCCATCCTTGAGACGCAGTGGCAAACGCCGTTTCACTACGACCTCTTTCACGGCGACGTCGGCCACACGCTGGTCCTCGGCGCGACCGGCGCGGGCAAGAGTTTCACCCTCAATTTCCTGCTCGTCCAGGCCCTGCAGTACAACCCGCGCGTGCTCATCTTGGACCTCGGCGGCTCGTACCGCTGGATCACGCGGTTCCTCGGCGGCGGCTACCTTGAGCTGTCGCCCGATGCCGCCGATGGTCAAGTCGGCTTTCGCTTGCGCCCGTTCGCGCTCCCGCACACCGAGCGGAGCGTGCAATTCCTCACCGGCTGGATCATGCGCTTACTCAGGATCGGCGGCTGGACCGTCACGGGCGCCGACCCGTCCGAAATCCGCGCCCGCATTGAAGACCTCTACGCCTTTCCGCCGGCGCGCCGGACGATGACCGTCTTTGTCCACTCCTTGCCGGCCGCCATGTGGCCGCCGCTTGGAAGGTGGTACGGCAATGGGGCATGGGGGAAGTACTTCGATAATCCGGCCGACGGCGACGATCTAGACCTTGCCGACTGGCAGGTGATCGACCTTGCCGGCGCGGCCGAGCACGAGGACTTGTGCGAGGCGGCGCTGTTCTATCTCCTGGAACGCCTACGACTTACCCTGGAGAACCCCGACGAAACGGCACGGGTGAAGCTGATGGTGGTCGATGAAGCGTGGCGCTACCTGCGCGACCCGGCCGTCCTCGCGTACCTCGCGGAAGCCGCCAAGACGTGGCGGAAGAAAAACGCGGCGCTCATCATGGCGACCCAAAGCGCCGTGGACGTGACCGGCACGGCCGGCGCGGACGCGCTGCTGGAATCCATGCCGACCAAGCTCTTCCTCGCCAACCCCGAGCTGCCCGACAAGGCCGCTGAACTCTTCCGACTCAACCCGTCGGAAGTGGCGACCATCCGGGGGCTCGTCAGCAAACAAGAGCTGTATCTGAGACGCCCGAACATGGCCGCCACCGTGCGGCTTGAAGTCGATCCCGAATCGTACTGGTTGTACACATCATCGACGCGCGACAGTGCGCGGCGCGCCGAGGCGGTTGAACAGTACGGCCTGGAGGGGGCGCTCGCCCACCTTGCCGGCCTGCGCTAACAAGGAGAGAGGAACCCTATGACCATCCGCCCAACCGTGGCCCTTGCCTCGATGCTGTGCCTTGTCCCGGCGCTCACCCAGGCCCAGGCCGACGCCGACGCATCGGCCGGCGCGTCCGTTCTGCAGGTACACGACGCGCCCGACCAGATCATCCACGTCAACACCCGCATCCGACACACGACCGTGATCCAGCTCCCGCCGACCGAGAACATCCTTGATTTTGTCGTCGGCGACTCCGAGTACTGGCACCTGACCGGCGCCGCAAATCTCGCCTTCCTCAAACCCATCGGGGAAGGCGTGAAGACCAACGTCGCGCTTGTGTGCGAGAGCGGCCGGATCTATGCGTTCCTCGTCGCCGAACGATCCGCGCCCCCGCACCTGATTGTCCGCGTCGGAGCCGACCCCACCACCACGACGCCGGCCGGCGCGCCGATCCCCGCCTTCGTCGCCCGGTCCCGCGTGGCCGAGTATCAGCTCATGGCCGAGGAAAGCCGCGCGGCCGTCCACGCGGCGCAGATCGACGCCGAGACGCAGATCGCCGCGATGCGCCAGAACGCGACCGCCCAGATCAACGAGTTTCGTTCGAGCTATCCCACGCGCTTGGAGTTTCCCTATCGACTAGACGACAAGGCCGCGCGCTGGCCGTTCCTCGTACAAGGCATGTGGCATGACGGCCAGTTTACGTACGTCCGATCGACGGCCCAGGAGACGCCCGCGCTCTACGAGAACCGCGACGGCGATCCGTCGCTCATCCCCTACGACCTCCAGCAAGACGGCCTGTTTATCGTGCGCCGGCTTATCGGGTCCGGCTGGCTGCAAATCGGCCGCGACCGCGCCGGATGGAAGATTGACCTCGACGATTTGGAATGACCCTATGCCCAACTGGACCCGACTGAGCGCCCCCGCTGCGGGCGCATTTTCAGCCTCGTGGATCACCCGGATCGGGGCGCTTCTCTTGGCCGTGGTTCTCGGCGGCGCGTTCCTGATGCAATCGTGTTTTTCGTCGGTCCCCACCGACCCCGAATCACTCATTGAGCCCGAGGGGATCGCCGGCGATCGCGCCGAGCTGGAACTCGGCCAGCGGGTACAGGACATCGAGACACGCGCGGCGCTGGACGCCGCCGCCGCCGCCCGGACCCTTGCCGTCGAGGGTACGCAACTGACCGGCGGGCACGTCACGCCCGCCTTTGACCCGACGACCGGCGAGACGTTGCCAGACGGCACCGCGCCCGGCATCGTCCCGCGAACCGAGGACGAGGCGCAGCTCCGCGAACTCCTACGCCTTGAAGCTATCGAACGGCGTACCCGGTCGCTTCGCTCCCCGCCCGTGGTCATCACCTACCGACTCCCAGGCGGGCTCCCACCGGCAGCGGCGGCAACCGCCGCGGCCGAGCCCGCCGCGCCGGCCCAGGCCGGCGGGTCGACCGACACCCCCGCGAGCATCCCCGACGTGGCGCAGCCCGTGAGCCTGGCTGAAACCGTCGCCGCCCTGGCCGCGCTCGATGTAGAGCAGACCGCCGGCTTGGACCCGACTTCAATGCTCCCGATCGGGCTCCAACAGATCCCACCGGACCCGCCGGACCCGTCCGGCTTGGGCGCACTCCCCGGCGCGGCCGTCGCGCAGGGCGACCCGTCGAACCCCGCCATCGTGCAGACCCCCCACGACCCGCCAGGATGGGAGCGACTCTACGAGGGCTCGTTTATCGAGGGCGTACTCGTCACCCAGCTCAACGGCGACTTTCCCAGCCCGGTCCTTGCGGCCGTGTCCGTCCCGTACTACTCGGCCGACCGCCAGCGGATTGTGATCCCGCGCGGGGCGCGCGTGGTCGGATCCGCGTCGGCCACCGTCGGCCAGGATCAAGAACGGCTCGCCGTCGGGTTTCACCGGCTCATCTTCCCCGATGGTCGATGGGTGTCGCTTGAGTTTCGCGGGCTGAATCAGATCGGCGAGGGCGCACTCAAAGACCGCGTGAACCGCCATTACGTGTCGATGTTCGCGGCCGTCGGCGCGGTCGGCATCATCAGCGGCTTGACGTTGCGCGGATCGGACCCATACGCGGGCGGGCGTCAGGGGTTCCAGGCGGGCGCAGGGCAAGGGCTCGCCCAGGGCACGACGAACATCCTCGACCGTTTCCTCAACCGACTGCCGACCATCACGATCCGCGCCGGCCACCGGCTACGGATCTGGCTCACGTCCGATGTCCTTGTGCCCCGTTCGATCTGAGCAGGACCGGGCCGGCGGAACCCGCCGGCCCATCACGGCCGCCGGAACGCGAAGGCTATCCGGGCTTTTGACGCGGCTCGAGAATGTGTCTTGAGCCCGCGCCCACGGAGAGAAGGAGACACCCGATGAAGAACACGATCCTCTGGTCGCTCGTACTGTTCTCACCCCTACTGTGGACCACGACCGCGCACGCGCTGTTCGGCATCCCCGACTTCGCGGCGCTCGCGCAGCGCGTGACCATCATCGCGAATCAGGGCGTCCAAATCGCGCATAGCGTGACGCAAATCTCGAAAATCACCGAGCAGATGACCGAGATCAAGAACCAGTACGCCCACCTGAAAAACGAAGCTCTAGGGCACGTCGGCGCGCTCACCGATCCCTTTACGACGCTGGCCGCAGTGCCCGGTACGTATGTCTCTGACGCGCTCGCGTGGCGCACCGACTACACCGGCACCACGACCGCCGGCCTGATAGATGCCTTCGAGCTGTTCAGCGCCAGCGGTACGTCGATGACTGACTACTGGCGTACTCGGCTGGACGCCGCGCCCGTCACGACCGAGGCGGACGTACTCGCCGAATACAACGGGTTTCCCGTGTCGCTCGCCGACCGTGCGGCAGCGAACTATCGCCGGCACCGCGACCACGGCGAACAGCGAACCGCGCAAAGTCAGATCGTCAACACCGCCGCGTCGTCCGCGACCGCGACTGTTCAATCAGCGCGGCTGTCGTACGCCGCGTTGCGCGGGCAGACCAACCAATCAGGCACGGCGCTCCAACAGGCCCAGGTCACAGGCACCATTACCGCCGGCGAAGTGTCCGCCGCCGTTCTACAACTCCACGCGCACGAGGCGGCGCGCCGCGCCGCCGAAGAACTAGCGGCCGAGGAACGACGACGCGAACGCGAGGCGGCACGGCTTGATGCCCTACGCACGGCGCACGCCGATCACAATCTGCGCCGGGGCGGTATCGAGCAGAGCCGCGACGGCGGCGACTCTCTCTTGTTTAGCCTTGTGCAATAACCGGGTGCCCCATGCCCGCCGCACCGCAACGAACGACTCCGCAGCGACCGCCGGCCTCACGGGCGCACGCCTGGCGTCCCGCGAGGCGCGCGGCGTACGTCGCGCTCGTCGCGCTCATCGTGTGCGCGACGCCCGCCCTGGCGCAGCCGCCCCCACGACAGCAGATCGATCCCCTCGTCCCCACCAACATTCCCGTTGCAGATCAACACGACTTCAAAGGCTTTCTCGATCAGGTTATGGAGGAGATTCAGCGGACGAACGGGCCGGTCGTTCTCGCGGCCGGCAACACGCTGTGGCGAGGACTCGCGGCGATCGTCGTCGTCTGGACCGGCGTGAAAATCGCCATGTCCGGCACGTTCTCGATGTGGGCCATCATCGAGCTCATTATCGGGCTCTGGATCCCGTGGGTCATGCTCTTGTTTTACGCCACGCCGATCCCCGGCGTGGGGTTCACCTTCCCCGGCATGATTGCCGGCGGCGGCAACTGGCTCCACTCGTTTTTTCTATCCGACATCGTGCCCGCCGTGCAGATCGAACTCGGGAATCTCGTCACCACGCAGACCACCGCCTTGTCCGATGCGTGGGCCGGGACATCCTGGTTTGACCTGACGACCGCCTTTGGCGACGCGATGAGTACGCTCCTCATCGGCACCACCATGAGCGGGTTTATTTTTCTGTGTCTGGTGATCATCTACGCCGTCACGTACGCCCAGGTGATCTGGGCGCAGATGGCGATCATGATCCTGGTGTTCGTCGGGCCGATGATGATCCCCTGGCTCGTCTTTGAGCCGATGGCGTTTCTGTTTTGGGGTTGGTTCCGGTCGATGATCACCTTCGCGCTCTACGGCGCGATCGCGGGCGCGGTGATGCGCGTGTTTATGAGCGTGTCCCTCGGGTTCTTGACCACGTTTCTCGATCAAGCCAACGTCGAGAATCCGTTGCAGATGGTGAGCTGGTTGCTCATTTTGTTGCCGTTGATGGTGGCCGGCGTGATGGCCTCACTGAAAGTCGGCGAGCTGGCCGGGATGCTCGTGAGCGGCGGCGGCGGCGGCGGCGCGGGGATGACAGGCGCGCTCATGATGGCCGCGACCGGCGGCAAGGCGGCGCTCGCCGGCAAGGCCGTCGGAGCGGCAGGAGCGAAATAATGCCACAGACCGAGCAGGACAGCGGGAAGACGTACGCCGACATATGGGGCGAAGCCGTGCACAGCAACCGACACTTGCGGGTGCTCTCGATGGCGCTCGCCGGGCTGGTGCTGTTGCTCGTGGTGATCATCGTTCGGCTGTCGTCGGTCGAGCTGCCCAAGCCGATTGTCGTGCGCGTTGATGACGTGGGCCGCGCCGAGGCGCTCGCGTATGACACGGTTGAAGCCCAGGCCGATCCACTGGACCCGACGACCAAGTATTTCCTCAACCGATTCATTGACGACTATTACAGCCGGCGCGGGGCCACGGTCGAGCAGGCATGGCCGCGCGCGCTCCGCTTTCTGACGACCACGCTCGCCAATGAAGCGTTCCGACGTGAGGGCGAGAACGTCGCCATGCTCGCGGCCGGCGCCGCCCGCGACGAGCTGCAAGTGGAGCGGGTGACGCTGCGGATTCAGGCGAGCCCGGAACCCCCGCACGCGGCGGCGGCGGACTTCGATCTTGTGCGGCTTGTCGGCGGCGCGGAAGTGGGCCGCGACCGCTGGACGCTCTCACTTCAATTCACGTTTATTGAGACGGTCGAGCCCGAGTTGATGATCGTCAATCCAATGGGCATCCTCATCACCTATCTACGCGGCGATCGCGCGCTGGTGACAGGATGACCACGAGCCCGGCCCAGGCCGAGACGAGCCCCGTCACCGTCCCGACCTTGCAGGACCGCGCCGCCACGCTCGCGCCCCTCGGATGGACCGGGCGCGAGGCGGAATGGCTCGCGCTCGTCGCCTTACACAGCGGCGCGTTCACGCGCTCGCAATGGTGCTATTTCTTTCACGAGACGCACCCTGAGCCGGCACGCCGGTTCGTCCGCGCGCTCATCGAGAAAAAGATGGGCGCTGAGGACGAGCGGGGCATGTTCCCAGGCGGCGCGCGGGCCGTCCTCCTCACGGGGAAAGCGATCTATCGGGCGCTTGGCATCGAGAACGTACGCCACCGGCGAGGCAAGGAAGCGACCACGCACGTGCTCCTGCGGCGGCTGCTCTCGCTCGATTACCTCATCGAGCGGCCGACCCTCGGCTGGCTCCCGACTGAGGAAGAAAAGGTGCAGCGGTTCGAGGCGCTGGGCATCGACCGGGGGACGTTGCCATACCGGAACTATGGGAAGAACGAGAAGGCGCAGCCGCGCTATTTTGCCCTGAAATTGCCGATCGCGGTAGACGAGCAGGCGGCGACCTTTGTGTACGTTGATTCAGGGCAGTCCACCGATAGCGAGCTGCGCGCGTGGGGCGTGGCTCACGCGCCGCTCTGGTCCTCGCTGCGGGCGCGGACGTTCGCCGTGCAGGTCGTCGCCGTCGGCACGGGCGTAGAGGCCGAGAACCGGGCCGAGACCGTGCTCACACGCTGGACGCGCGACGGCGACGGCCAGGGCGCGCCGGACCTCACCACGCCGACCAAAGCCGACCCGGACATTCGTCAAGAACTGGTGCGGCTCGACACGGCGATCCGCGCGGGTGACATGCAGGTGTTGACCGCGGCCGGCGGGTGGCACACGGCGGCTGACCGGCTGCTGGAGCTTCGAGAACTCCCCGAGGGCACGCCGACCAAAACGACCGTCAAGGGTGCCATCGATCGGTATTCCACGTGGAGCACTGTCCGGCTCATCAGTCCCGAGGCAGCGACGTGAGGCGCGCCGTGTTGCGCCGTCGTCTGGACCTGTCCGGGGGCGAGGCCGGGGGCGAGCGCACTGTGATAGCGACAGAGGGGGGGGTATCACACAAACAGAGGGGAGGGGTATCACATCCCCCCCGTCCATGTTTCCCCGTCGCTGTTCGTGTTTGTCGTCCTAGACCGTCGTTCTCGATCCGCGCCAGCGGAGAGGGACAAGACGGGAGCGACCCCCCCGTTTGTGCCGCTGGCGCGGATCGGCAACGGGGGGGGTATCACACCGGGTCTCACACCCGGTATCACACCCCCCCGCCGCCGATGGGGGGGTCGCTCCCGTCTCAATGTATCCCTGCGGGAAGGCTCCGACGTCCGCCCAGGCGCGCGACTGGACGCGCCGACGAGCGGCGCCATGCTTGACCGATTATTGCGCGCGTTCCTTGTCGTCGGCGGCGTCAGCGCCGTGGGCGCGTGGACGTGGCCGGGGCCGTTCCCCGAGGCCGATCCCGTCGCCGTTCTGGTGCGGTATGACACCCCGAACGTGTACACGGCCGTCGTCGGCTGGTACTACGTCGCGCCCGGCGTGGCCGCCTTCCTGGCCGGCCAATTCCTCATCAGCGTCTCCCGGATTTGGTTCGCTCGGATGGGTATCCGTGTCGGGCTCCGCGCCCGCCTTCCGCGCTGGCCACTGTCGCCCGACGACGCCGGCCCGGCCATCGTCGTCGGCGAGGTGCATCACCCCACCCGACCGGAAGAAAGTCGCGCCCCGGAATGGCTCACCATCCCGGAGCGGGGACTCTATACCGGCGTGGCGATTTTCGGGGCCGTCGGGTCCGGCAAGACCTCGGCCTGTATGCACCCCTTCGCCCGCCAGCTCTTGAGCTGGCACGCCACGAATCCCGAGCGGCGCGTGGCGGCGCTGATCCTTGAAGTGAAGGGGGATTTTTGTCACGACATCCGCCACATCCTGGCCGACGTGGGGCGCGCCGACGACTACATCGAGCTGGGTCTCGATGGCCGGCTGACATGGAACCCGTTGAGTGCCACCTGGCTCGATTCCTACTCGCTTGCCTACACCGTGGCGTCCCTCCTCAATCAACTGTTCGGGAAGGGCAAAGAACCCTTCTGGCAACAGGCCTACACGAATCTGGTCCGCTGGATCATCGAGCTGTACCGCGTGCTGCCCGGCGGATGGGTGACGCTCCAAGACGTGTATCACTGCGCGATCGACAAAGAGCTGTTCGCCGAGAAAATCACACAGGCGCAGACCTACGCGCGGGACATGAGCGACGAGTGGATCAGCCTCACGGCGGACGACGCGGCCGACCACTTGGGCGAACTCATGTCGCGTGGATTCACGGTGGATATCACGGCCACCGCGCGCCTCCGCGCGCCCCGGTCGACACCCGCGCTGGCGTACCTCACACAGCACGAGATCACGCACCGCATCGACCGCATCGAAAGCACCACGGCGATGGAGATCCGGCTCCGCGTCGAAGCCGTCCACCGCTGGTATGTCCACGACTGGAACACCCTCGATAACAAGATCCGGTCGAGCATCGTGGAAGGGGTATCCGTGTTCCTCAGCATGTTCGACTTGCCGGCCATCGCGCGGGTGTTTTGCCCGCCCGCGCCCGAGGTGCGGGCGTTCCGCGGCACGGCCGAACCGCGGCCGGCCGACAAAGCCGGCAACCAATTACCCGCGCTCCCCGGCACCGCCTTGAGCGGCGACCTCCCGCCCCTTGACCAGCTCATCGAGGGCGGCAAGGTGCTGGCCTTGAATATGCCCGCCGGCACCAACCCGGCGCTCGCCAGGGCGATCGGCGTCATGCTCAAAAATGCGTGGCTCCAATCGTTGTTGCGCCGGCCGGTGACGATGAAACACACGCCCGGCCGCTACGTCCGGCCGGCCGTCTTTATCTGCGACGAATATCAAGCGTTCGCCAGCGTCGGCGAGGACGACCCGAGCGGCGACGAGAAAGCCTTTGCCCTCACCCGGCAGTGCCGCGTGATCCCCATCGTCGCCACGCAATCCATCAGCTCGCTGCGGTCCGTGCTCGGCAGTTCCGAGGCGTGGCGGACGCTCCTGCAAACGCTCCGCACCCGGATCTTTCTGAGCCTGAGCGACGAGGCCAGCGCCGAGATCGCCTCGAAGCTGTGCGGGCAGGTCGCCAAGATTAAAAGCTCGTACACGATCAACGAAAGCGGGAAATCGAGCGGCATCAATTTGCTGACCGCCCAGGCCGGCGGGGGCCGGGCCAGCGTCGGCGCCAGCAAGAGTTTCAAGGAGCAGCGCGAGGCGCTGTTTCAGCCGCGCGACTTCGCCTTGCTGGGGAACTGTCAGGCGATCTGTTTGCCGTACGACGGCGTGCAGTCCCTGCCGCCGCGGCGCGTCTACTTGAAGCCGCACTACCTCCCCGCCGACCTCCCCTACTGGACCGCGAAACAGACAGGGCAGCTATGAGCAACGGCGACGGGCTGGACCTGCTGAAACCGTTTTTACCAGGGCTTGAGGCGGCGCTCGACGACCCCGACGTGAGCGAGATCATGATCAACGGACCCGGGAACGTCTGGCTGGAAGGCCACGGCCGGCTCCGGCCGATTGCCGCGCCCGCGCTCGACGCCGCGGCCCTGGAACGCGCGGCGATTCACATCGCCCGGCCCCTGGGGTTGGACCCGGCCACGACGCCCGTCCTCGATGCCCGGCTCGACGACGGCTCGCGCGTGGCGATCTGCGTGCCGCCGGCCAGCCCGCACGTGACCATCACGGTCCGGCGGTTTGGGAAACGCGCGTTCACCGCGGCGCAGCTCGTCGAGCAAGGCGCGCTCCCCGTGACCGTCCGAGACGCGGCCCGTCGCACCCTCCACACGCGCCGCAACATCTTGGTGAGCGGCGGCACGGGCAGCGGCAAGACCACGCTGCTCAACGCGCTTATTGCCCTCATCCCCGACGACGAGCGGATCGTCGCCATCGAGGACACGCTCGAGCTGCGGATCGACTCCCTGAACTGCGTCCGGTTCGAGGCGCGCGGGCTGCAGCACGGAGCCGTGACCATCCGCGACCTGGTGCGGCACGCCTTGCGGCACCGACCTGATCACATCGTCGTCGGCGAAGTGCGCGGCGGCGAAGCCGCCGACCTCTTGCAAGCCCTCAACACCGGCCACGGCGGCTCGCTCACCACCGTCCACGCCAACAACGCTGAGAGCGCCTTGTCGCGCCTGGCGAGCTGCGCCATGCAGGGCGATGGCGATCTCCCGTGGGAAGTCACCTGCCGCGGCGTCGTCGATGGGATTGCGATGGTGATCCACATGACGCGCACCGATGGCCGGCGCTTTGTCGAAGAAGCGGCGTACGTGAATGGCTACGACGCAGGGAGTAACACATGGGATATCGAACGAATCGACATGCCGAAGGCATAAAGGCGGTTCGCTTCGCGCGCCGGGCGCCATCTCGAGAAATTTTCTTGAGCCCCGCGCCCCTCGTTCTCGTCGCGCTGCTGAGCGGCGCAGCCGCGGCGGCGCACACGACCGGCCCCGCCCAGGTCGAACGCATCATCGACGGCGATACCATCAGCGTCCGCCTAGCGGATGGCAGCCGCGCCACCGTCCGACTGACGGGCGTCGAGACGCCCGAGACACGACACCCCACGCAAGGGGTCGAACCCGGCGGACCGGCCGCGTCCGCCTCTACCACGCGCCGGCTGACAGGCGCGATCGTCCGGCTCGACCGCGACCCGACCGGCGACGACATCGACGCCGACGGTCGCATCCTCCGGTACGTCGTGCTCGCCAGTGGCGAGCACGTCACTGCCACCCTCGTCCGCGACGGGTACGGCACCGCGATCCGAGCGTTCCCGTACTCCCGTCAACGCGAATGTCTCGCGCTGGAAGCCCAGGCGCGCCGCGCGCGCCGCGGGCTCTGGAGTCAACCCCGATGATCGAATTGACAACCGACCCTGTGTGCTCCCAATCCGCGCTGCCGCTGGCCGGCGCCCAGGCCCGGCAGCTGATGGCCCCGTGGGGCTACCCCCCGACCCGCGCGCCGCTGGCCACCATCCGCACCGCGGGCCACGACGGCGACCTGTCCGCGCAATTTACCCTTGGCTGGATCTACGAACACGGCGCCGACGTGCCCCAGGACTACCGCGAGGCGATCGACTGGTATCGGCGCGCGGCCACCCACGGCGAGCCCGAAGCGATCAACACCGTCGGGCTGCTCTACTACTACGGCAAGGGCGTCCCGAAAGATCCGCGCGAGGCTACGATCTGGTTTCACCAGGCGGCGGAGCTCGGCCACGCCATGGCGCAATGGAACCTGGCCGGGATGTACTACCGCGGCGACGGCGCGCCGCACGATGACACCCAAGCCGAGCGCTGGTGCCGACGCGCCGCCGAGCAGGACTGCCCGCCGGCACAAAACACCCTCGCCAACATCTACCACGACGGCCGCGGCGTGGCCGCGGACTATACCGAGGCCGCGACGTGGTATCGGCGTGCCGCGGCCCAGGGCTTTGCCAAGGCGCAATGGAACCTCGCCGAGATGTACTACGTCGGCCGCGGCGTCGCGCGGGACTACGCCATCGGCGACGTGTGGTGTCGCCAGGCCGCGGCGCAGGGCCACGAGCGGGCGCAAGCCCACCTTGACGTGATCACGGCCCCACCGCCGCCCGGTCCGTTCGACCCGCCAGATCCCCCCGCGCCCACCACAGGCGGGGATTTCTTTGACCGCGTACGGCGCAATCGCATCCGACTCGAGCGCGGCGCGGCCGAGGTGGATGCGATCCTCGACCGCGTACTCCCGCGCGCGCACCAGCTCGACGCGAGCTTTGATCGCATCGACGCCGCTACCCGGCGGCTCGACAACATCATCCGCCGCGCTGAAGACCTGGAACGGGATCACGTCACCCGGCGGCAAGGACTGTTCAAAACCATCCACGCCTTGAGCGACGTGGCCGAGCGGGCGCAGCGCCGTATCCAAGCCATCACGGCAGCCCTGAAAGCACGCGATAAGGAAACCCGCGCGATCGAGGCGCGCCTGCGCCAGACCATGATCAATCGCACCGGCGACCCCGACGGGCCACCCGCCGCGGCCGACGCCGCCGCCGCGGACCCCGCGCCGGAGGACCAGACCTCACCCACGACGCGATCCTGATCGCGTACGGATGATCGACGACCCCGAGACGAAAGGAGAGCCGCACCCATGCCTCATGACATTGCCGACGCGACCAGCCTCAGCACGAAAGCCACCAAAGCCCTTGAGACGTTGAGCACACGCGCGACGAAGGCGGACGCAATACGCGGCGCCGCGGCGCACACAGCCGCCGCCGCGAAAGTCGCCGCCGCCGCGGCCGACGCCGTGACCGCCAACCGGGCCGCGGCCGAGGCGTGGGATGCCCTGGCGACCCACGCCGCCACGCAAGCCGAGAACTGCCGGCACGGGGCGGAACTGGCCGACCGGACCCGGCACCGCTGGACGCGCTAAAATGGCGTACAGCACCCGGCACGGTCGCCGAGGGGGTTTTTACCCCACCCCGCGGTCGAACGCCCCGCAGGAGGCGACCTCGCGGCCCGCTGGGCGACTCGTGGCTGACGGAGAGGGCCTTGATGAGTTCCTCGAGCGCGAGCAGCCCCGGGAGCTGGGCGGCCTGGCGCGTCGACCTACACACGCCTGACACGTGCGGAAAGGAGCAACGCCATGACGCACCTCACGACCCCCGGCGGCGGGCCAGCGTGCGGCGCCGACGCGACCCTATTTGACTCGCCCGAGCCAGACAACGTGACGTGCGGCCGCTGCCGCCAGACGGTTGAGTTCCGCCGTGTCGTCGAACACGCGGCCACCGCCGGTGCAGCCCCACTGCCCAGTCAGAAAGCTTTCTGAGAGCGCCCTGAGAGTTGTGTACGTCAAGTTCTGCAAAAAGGTCTGAGTTCGGGGGACCGCGCCGGACCTGCCGCCAGTTCGCTGCGCTCGTGGCCTGGCTCGAAATCGACGAGCTCGATACGCTCGTCTACGGCGGGTAACCCTACCAGCCGGTTTCGCCACCCGGCCCGGCCGCGCTGGCGCGCGTTCCTCATGGCGCTGCGGTCCTCGCCGTCGTCCCGCCGGCGGCGCTCGCCTGGCTGTACTACTTCGTGGTGATTCACGACGGCTCGATGCTCATCACGTTCCCCGTGATTCTCTCGATGCCTTTCGCGCTTCGCGCGCTCATCCGCGGCTGGCTGGGGTCCGCCGCGCGAACTCGCCGCACCAATCCTCCGGTAGCGTGCGCGGCCATGCTTGCCGCCGTTGCGCCCGAGGATTCGGCGCGTGGCGGTGACAGGCCCCGTCCGCTCGATCCGCGATAGCCACCCACCAGCGGCACGTCTCGCACCGCTCCACTCGTGGCGTCGTCTGGTCTGCTGGCATCACCTTCGCCCCTTTCGGCCTGACGGTGGAGGCGTTGTCCACCATTTTTAGGCGCAATCCTTCGTAAAATCGGCCGGTGCCGCTCTACGTATACACCCCCGCCCACAGTTTTTCAGGCTGTTCTCCACGTTTTCAGCCGTGAGGCGAGGCCCGCCATTCTCTCCACGCACGGCGTCCGCGTGGCGAGTGTGCCGTTGCATCCCCGTCCGACTCCCCGGCGTGGCCGGGCCGCTGGTGTCCTCTAGTGACGAAGGACACACAGCCACCCGTGACCCGAAGGAGGTACATAGATGCAGAACTTGAAACACACCGCCTCGAGCCCCAGGCCCCGCGCCTCGCACCACGCCAGAAACTGCCCCACGGCCCGCCCGTACGCCGCGCGCGTCCTCGCGTTCGCGATCCGCGCCGCGAAGAACTCCAGAAACCTGGCCACCGCCCCGGGCCCCGCGTCGACGATCAGCCGCGGCAGCACGAGCTCGGCCCGCTGCGCGCGCGCCGGCCGCAGGGCGTCCGACGGATCGACCCGCACCAGGTCTTCGCTCATTCCCCCACCTCTCCCCCGCCGCCGGCCGCCTCTCCCTCCTCGACGAGCGCCTCGAACTGCTCGTAGTCGTTCGTCAGCGCCTGGGCGAGCGCGAAGAGCCGCCCGACGGCCTCCTGCGCCCCGGAGAACCGCACTTCGATCCGGTCCCGCGCGACGTGGACGCCCTCGGGCAGGCTGGCGAGCCGTCCCTCGAGCGCCTCGACCGGAACGGCCACGCGGATCCCGGTCAGCCGCGCCGTCCGGAGCTCGGTCAGGAGCCGCTCCCGGCGGTCTGCTTCTCCGCGGAAGGCGGCCCGGGCGCGGTGTTTCCGGAGCTGGCGGAGGAGCTGTGTTCTCGGGAGCGTTCGCTGGTTGCCGGTGAGCTCGGCCCCGAAGGTCTGCATGAGCGTCGCCGCCCGGGCTCTCGAGACGCCGAAGAGCTGCTCGACGTCGCCGCGCGTGAGCAACTCGCGGTCCAGCGCCGCGAGCTGGCGGATGGCGTCGGGGATGGCGAGCAGCCAGCGGGGCGTGGCGGGCATCGGGGAGCGCCGTGTCGGCTACAACCCCTGCGGCGCGTGCGAGTTGGGAAGATGGATGGCGCGCATCCTGTTACGCTAGGTTAGTAGATGGTCGTCCAATACACAAGACCGGGGCGGGTCTGGGTCGAGCTGGACATATGAGCTGCCAATCTGCGCGTCGCCGACGACGATCGAGAGCAAGATCTCCTGGTTGGATTGCACCGAGATAGTCGCGCTCATCGAAACTCTCTTCACACTGCCCTCCCTATGAGCGGAAACCCCCGTGACGCGCCGGTGGCACCATCGTCACGATAGCCAGGATGATACATTTCTTTCACCGGGCAGCGCTGGCCGAACGCACCCGCCGCCGCTGGACGCGATAAATATGGCCGGTCGCTAGAGGTCAGGCCCGACGCTCAATCCTTGGTAGCTGTTCGCACCGATACCTTCGACATCGACCGTCGCATCAAAGAAATCGAGTACCTCCCAGACCCCGCCGGCGAGTTCGTGGCCTGACGATCGCAAGAGCAGCTCGACCGCGTGATCGCCGGCCGGCGCTGCCCTCTCGTGTCGGGCACGTCGGCCGTCCGCTTGCTATCGATGGTGGCCGCGCCGGACCACTACGCCAGCTCGCTCCGCGCCCCCCGTGCTGGCACAGGTCCGGCTCGTGCGGCCCCTCGTCTCTCCGGCGGCGCGGCCTGCCCGACTCCCCCATGTGTCCCGGCGTGCGGGTGTCCCTCGTCAGTGAGGACACACCGCCACCGAGAACCCGAAGGAGAGATCGATGCCCGACAAGACCATCACGCTCACCCCGGCCCAGGCTCAGCGGCTTATTGACACCTATTACTACGTCACCGAGCCCGATGCCGTCGAACGGCTGACCCGCGGCGAACTCTCGCTGTACGACACGCCACGCGGCGATCTCGTGGAGTTTGAGTGCGACGTGTACGGCGAGCCGTGTCCTGGCTGTCGCTGGATGAGATCGATGCGCTCGTCTACGGCGGGTAAGCCCGCCCACTGATCGGCCGGCCCTCCACCGCGGCGGACGGCGCCGCCGTGGACACGCCCGGCTCGTGGAGGCGATCCGGGCTGTTTTGGGTGGGGTGTTGCCGGAACAGTAACGGTCTTTCTAAACAAACGCGAGGGAAATCGGCTGGTACGGTGTCGTTTTCACCATACATTCCCTCAATTCTAGGTCTGGTCGGCTGCTTTTTCAGCTTCTGAGAACCAGAAGATGAACAGGCCAACGGCCTGTATTTATTTGTCGGGTTGTACTACTTGATCTGTACTATATGTACATAGGTGACGTGTTTAACCGATAGATCGGGCCGAATAGGTGACGTGTTTAACCGATAGATCGGGACCGAGTAGGTGACGTGTTTAACCGATGGAAAACTTCTAAAATCACAGGGTTTTGTGGAAAACCCAAGGTCGAGGCGCTGAGCAACCCCAGGAGCCGCTTTTTGGTCCGGCCGGCCAGAGGGACACCCCGAGGCCGATAGCCTCTCACGGGCCAACCTCGCAGTAAATACGCGCGGCGGGTTGGCCTACTCGCTGATGAGCTGGAGTGGTGCCGGCGGGATGCGCGGCGGCGACGGTGACACGACGAGCCCACCCGTCACCGTGTGGTAATTCAGATCCGGCCACGCGCGCTTGATTTTCTTCAACTCGCGCAGACAATCCCGACGGAAAGCCTGTTGAGCGACTTTGCTCGCCCGGTCCGGCTCCGCGCCGAACTGCCGATAGAGCTGCTTCCACGAGAGGGTTAATGGAGCCTTGAGCGAGAAGACGCGATACACGAGCCAGAAGTACAGATCGAGGCCGAGCGGCGACCGCTTGAGCGCCTTGAGGGTGTGCAGGTCGAGCGGTACAGGGTGCGCGATGATCTCCTGAAAGAACTTCTCGCCAAGCTCGATCGTGCTATCCCACAACACGGGCGCGGCGGGCCGCTTCGCGTTCCACCAATAGTCCGCGCGATCCGCGACGAGTGAACTCACCCGCGACTCGCGCTCTTCGTCCTCATAGACCAGCGTGACCGTGCACCCGAACAACCGGCGCATTTGATTCTTGAGCCGTGTCCGCTCTGCGTTCGCCCCGCCACTTCGATCCTCCAGGCCGAGCTTGCGCATGAACTCGTACAACGAACGGCCGAGTACCAGCTCGCGCCGCTGCGTCCGCACCGCTTCGGAGCAGACCCACGCCAGGAGCAGACGCGGGAGGTTACCGAAGGGCAGCTTTTCCCCGGCGCTGACCGTCACGTAGAGCGTGTACGGCCCATTGCGCCGGACGTACTGAAGCCGGGTTTTTGGGTTCGTGCGCGGCAGCGAGCAGAGGGCGAGCAGCCGCGCCATGAAACCCATGTCGGCGTCCGCTTCGCTCGCCTCGATGAGCTGATTAACTTGGTGGAGCGTGGTGAAGTGGTGCCGAGCTCGAGGTGTGGCGGCGTGGGGAGTCAGGGCGCGACCACCGGGCAGCGATAGCCCGTCGGCCATGTCGCCGATGGGCACGAACCCACTGACTGGTCGAGAGGGGCCGCTCATCGTTCCAGAATTAGTACGGACACTCCAATTTTCTCAGCTCACCATACCAGGGCAAAATCGCTGCATGATACGTGAAACCCTCTGGGAGGGCGAGCCCGTGCTCGACGTGGACACTGTTGAACATGCGGGCTTAAACTCATCTACTCATCTACTCATCTACTTATATGTGCTAATCATCAGATGATGCAGGGAAATGCTGTTCGAGGAGTTGGGTCACAGCCGCGGACATGGCGATTCCCTGCCGGGCACAGGACACCTTGAGCCGCGCGTGCAAGTCAAGGGACACATCCACGTTCAAGCGCTTCGTCGCCCGTGGCGGCACGACGGCGCGATCGCCCGCCGTCTGTCGACGGGGTCGCTGGCCCCACTTAGCGGTGTTGGGCATGCCGCTCCTCCTCCTGTAAGGCAATCGCTCGGATCTCGTCCGTGAGCGTCACAATGTCACGGGCAGCTGGCCCGGACGGTTTCGTGTCGAGCGCCGTCTGGCCGACGCGTAGCGCCGCGGCATATTCCGTGCGGTTGTGAATGGCCGTGGTGAGCACAGGCTGCGGAAATGCCGCGAGCGCGTCGCGCACCTCGGCCCCGAGCCGGGTGCCGAGAAATAGGCGATTGACGACGAAGCGCGCATCCACCGGCTTGAGGACCGCGCATTCCTCGACCAGCGTGAGAATGTCCTGCGCCGCCCACACGTCAAACGGCGACGGTTGGACCGGGATCAGGACGATATCGCTGGCGGCAATCGCTGATTTGGCCAGGTCGTTGGCGCGGGGCGGGCCATCAATCACCACCCAGTCGTAGTGACGCCCGATAACGGGAATCTCTCGGTGCAGGCGCGTCTTGGCTAAGCCGATCACGGGGAAGGCGCCGTCCGCAGCGCGCTGCTCCTGCCAGTCGAGCGCGGACCCCTGTGGATCGGCGTCAACGAGCAGCACGGTCCCGGCGCGGGACAGTGCGGTGGCCACGTGGATCGATAGCGTGGTCTTGCCGACGCCGCCTTTCTGGTTGAGCCACGAGAGGACAATCATCACGGTGCATCATATGAGGAAGTGCTTAAATACTCAAATGTGTAAATAAGGCATACACCAAGGCCGACCCATCATCGACGACGTGGCCGCCTGTCGTGCCTGGGTCGCCGGGTTGAGCGCTCCCAGGTAAGATGGATGTATAAACACTCATGTGTCTATGTGTGGGAGGATCGACCTATGACCCGATGGAGCCTGTCCATCCCTGAAGAGACGAACCTGGCGGTTCGCACCTTTCTTGCGCGCAAGGGGGGCAAGAAGGGAGACCTCTCTAGGTTCGTTGATGAGGCCGTGCGGCGCCGCGTGCTGGATCTGACCGTGTGCCAGATCAAGGATCGCAATGCGCGGGATGACCAACAGGACATCCTCGACCTGATCGACGACGAGGTGGACGCCGCACGTGCGGCTCGTTCTTGATACCAACATCCTGGTCGGCGCCCTCATCACCACGGGCACCCCGCCGGACAGGCTGTATCAGGCGTGGCTGCGGGGCGACATCGAACTCGTGACGTCCACGGCACAAATAGCCGAGATCACCGATGTGCTCGCCCGACCCCGTCTGCAAAAGTTTCTGGACGCTGACGAAGCCGCGATCATCGTTCAAAACATCGGGGCGCTGGCTCTTGTCCTTGACGAGCCGCCGGGGGTGAATCTGTCCCCCGACTCAAAAGACAACCCGATTTTGGCCGCCGCGGTCGCCGGAAAGGCCAACCTGATCGTCTCCGGCGACAAGAGACACATGCTCGCCCTTGGAAAGGTCGAAGGCATTCCTGTCGTGACCGCCCGCGACGCCCTGGCGCGAATCAGTCACTTGTTTACTCATTTGGACTAATACTCATACGAGTAATTGAAGTACCGTTCGAGATTTTAAGGGGCGGGGCGACCGGCAGCCGGGACGCGAGACGACGGCCAAGTTCCGACGGGGCGATCACGGCGAGCGAATCTTCCAGGTTAACGGGACTTATGAGGCACGATCGAACGCGCTGATCCGCGACTGATCCGCGGCTGTTCAGTGGCTGTTCCGCGGGGGGCAGGGGCGTGGGCGGGGGACGCGTCGAGGACCCCGGCGGGCGTGGAGGCGGGCCCCTGCAGAAGCGCCGCCCGCGTCGGGGCCTGAGTGGTGTCGAGGGATGTGTTGCAACTTTCAAAAAGCGGCCAGAGAACGCTGGGTCGAGGCGACCGGGCTCTGTCTCATGCCGCCACGTCGACCCGCGTGTGGATGACCTGAATTTGTTGCCGACCAGCCGCCCCGGTCACGCGCCGCGCCTGCCCCTGCCGGATCAGGTACCTGGCCTCGTCTCCCTGGATCGTGCGCCGCGCCGCGGAGAATTCACGAAAGCCCCGCGTGACCGTCACGCGTCGTTTGAGCGCTCGATGATCCGGCTCCAGGATGTGGTTCACGTATGGGATCGGCCGGGGGCGGCACCTGGGCCGCAGGAGGCCTTCCGTGTTCACTCCTGAAATCGCCGCCCCGCAGAGGCGTGCGTGGTCGGTGGTGATGACGCGGGGCTGCGGCTGCGACGGAACCGTCAGCGCCTTCCGGCACAGGCGTGGGGCCGCCGCGGCATCGCGCACGCCCGAGAGCACGGCGTCGATCGTGGCGCCGGGGGAATCGAGGGCGCGGGAGAGGTCGCACCACCGGCCCTTGACACGACCGTCGGTCTCATCGACACGCCAGGACTTCGTGGGGGGCTGGAGATGACGGCGCCGCCGCTCCTCTCGTTCGAGCCCGTCGCGCTGGACCCAGCGCCCGATGGTCGTGTGGTCCGGCGTCCAGGCCGCGCGCGCGGCGCAGCTCTTCGACATCGCGGACCGAGAGCGCGGACCGAAGGGACCCGCGCACAGCGCACAGAATCAGCGCGGGCTCGGTCTGCCGCCCTGTGACAATCGCCGGGCGAGCGGCCGGCGTCACCAGGTCTCCAGACGACCAGCAGGCTCCCCCCAACGTTGCAACACATCCAACGGACACCTAAGATCCTCCCCTGGCCAGCCGCCGTCGCCACCGAAGGAGATTCATGCGTTCAGTCTTTCTGACTCGCATCCCGAACCCACGAGCCGTCCTCTTCCTCGCGGTGTGCCTGCTGGTGCTCCTCGCCTCGGCACTCTCGCCGACTCCCGCCGCGCACGTCCCGAATTCGCGTCTGGCCATCCTGCCGGAGTTGGAGACCCCGGTCCCGCTGTGTGGGACCCCGCGCCTGATCGAACTCCGCGATAGCCTTCGGGCCGCCACGCCGCTCCCGCGTGGGGCGGGACTCGATTTTCTTCAGCAGCCCCCGATTCTGACCACGAGCTACACCGGCCGGGTGACCATTCGCGATCTCGGCATCGTTGGCGACTTCGCCACCGTGAAGTTCCACCGGGTCGATCACCGCCGGCCCAAGGGCGTCCACGTCGAAACGTGGCGACGGACCAGACGGCAGCGGATCGGGGGGCAAACGATCAGCCGGTTCACGAAGTCATGGCCCGCCTCGATCTTCAGGGAGGTCATCAGGAGCCAGTCATTTGGCTGGGACCGTCCTCAGGTATTTTGGGGCACGCTCAAGGCGCGGGATGCGGAGGTGCCCATTCGGTTGCGCCTCGCATCCAAGAATCTTCCCACGGCCATCGTTCGAAAGATTCATCCCCGCGTGCAATACAGCAGCCACGTGGTCAATCTGGTCGTCAACAACTTCTCGAATGCCCGAGTGTCCGCATCAGACGACTCCGCCTTCGCCTTCGTCGCCGCGGCACAGCTCTTCTATCAGCACTTCCCGGATGTGTATGACGGGCTCTCGTTCGTCATGCAGCGGGATGTGCTGGCCGACTACGGGGCCTTTCACCGGATCGTTCGCAACCCGGTCGGCGGCATTGGCCTCCCCCTCTTCAACGACGCCCCAAGGTTTGGGAGCCGTGGAAGGCTCAAGGCGCTCGAGGTGTATCGCGCAGGTCATATCGCAACGAACAGGACCTCGACTCACGAGGCGATGCACCAGTGGGGAGATTACTTCGACCTGACTGAACTCGCGGGTGTCGAGGAGGCCGGGCATCAGCCATTTGGCCATATGCCACTGATGTTCCCGCGGGAAAACTACATCGGGGCGGTGCTTGAAGGGACACGCCGTGTACGACGGGTCGGCGGTGATGTCTACCGGATCCAGCGGACGCCATCTCCGATCAGGCAGCATCCGCTGCACCTGTATGCGATGGGCAAGGTGGCGGCGCGGGCCGTGCCAAACATCGTCGTGTTCGACAATCAGGATCAGTTTGATGCAAGCACGTCAACCGCGCCGCCGGTCAACACGCGGCTCAGCGGTGGCACCCGCATCGTGACCATGAGTGACATCCTCGGGCGGTACGGGCCGCGCACGGGGCCGGTTCAACGCGTGTGGCGGCGCGCCACTATTCTGATCTCGGTGGGACGGTTGGCGACCCCGCAGGAAATGAACTACTGGAACTTCTTTGCCAAGCGGACCGGAGAGCATGCGAACACGACGAGCTTTCAGGGGTATCCTGCGTTTCGTCGTTCCACCGGCAACCGGATGCGTCTCCGGACAGACATCGATGTCATAGGCCGCCCGAAAGTGACACAGCGGGTCCAGACCACGTTCCGGAACTTCTCTCCGAGGGACTGGCGCGGCGTTGTATTCGACCGCCCAGTACCAAGCCGGTTCAGGGTGAACCAGTCATACCGATTGAGGGGGAGGGTCACGGTGACAGATCGAGCCTACCACGTGGCCTTAATCTACATTGCGCAGGCCGACGGCACGTCGAGGAGAGCCCAAGTTGCCATTAAGAACGGCAGGTTTTCCGCCACTCTTCGATTTCCCAAACGTGGAAATTGGGTGATCCGTGTCTTCCTCTTCTATCCAGGATCCGGCCCACAGTACCCGGTGACGAGTCTGACCGGTGTGATTGTGACGTGAGGCGAGCTCCCCCCGCTCCGTACGTGCTCGCCGTCGTCGGACTGATGGGGCCCTGCTGGGATGCCGTCCCGAACGCGCCTGGGATGAGTCATGCGAATGCCGGCGAAATCGCCGGAGTGGCACAGGTCGGATCCGCGCGCCTGTCAGTGGCGCTGTACAGCGAGGCGATCCCGCCAGAGGGTCCGCGGCCGATGCTCATCCCAGGCGATACTCTTGGTGTCGTCTATTTCCTCCCCCCTCGGCCGCCGGTCACCCTGGCTGCGGTCTCGGCGGAGGGGATCGTTGGGCCGTTCAAAGACGCCCTCACGAAGAGTGCCCGCCCGGTCGAGAGTCCCGCGGTGCGCATCGTCCTGCCGGCCGGGTCTGCTGCGATTGACGGCTGGGTCGGTGACATCGTGCTGTTCGACGATAGGAACCGCAATGGACAGCTCGAGACGAGTGAGTCCTACGCGTCCGCCTGGACGGGCGGGACCGGCGGCTACCGGCTCGTCTTCGTGGCCGAACCCAGCCAGGACCACCCAGGTGCGGAGCGGGGATGGAACCTCATGGAAGGGGGCGTCCCGGCGACCTATCACTCCGACCTGCTCGCCGTCCGCGTGTTGATCAACCCGGTCGTGCGGCCGGTCCAGGGGCGCGCGCGCGGGTTGTAAAAGGCTCTCGTCCTCGAGAGGCGGGTCCTGTTCGCGAGAGCCCGCGGCACTCGGGCGTACGAGGGCCCCCCGCACGCGAGTCCAGTCGGCGGTCCTCCACGACTGATGCACGTCCTCCCGCCAGCGACCGACCTCCTGCGCCATCCGAAAGGCGGACGGCCCACACGCGCCAGGATCAGGGCACCCGATGCCGTCATCGATCGTGGCCGGAAGATCCGTGGTCGAGGTGGGGACGGAGAACGTCTACACGGGCCCGCGGCGATCAGGGCGGGCCCGGCACTGCAGACCGCATCACGGGCTCCTCCGCCCCGCCGTCGAGGATGAGAACCTGCACGTCGTTCGCGCCCGGCGTGAGCGCCCCTTCCGGGATCATGCTGGCCACCACCCACTCGTCGTGCTCCAGGTAGGACTGTGTCGTCGCGACGACAACACCATTCACCGCGATCGCCACGCTGACACGTTCCTCGATCCCGTGCGGGAGGGCTCCCCTGACAAACAACGGCAGTGTGTGGCTCTCGAGATCGACAATGAGAAATTGGGACGGGTCGTCGAGCCGAATGGAGAGGTCGGTCCTTACCGGCGCCGCAAGTGTCGAAAGCTCGAGGCCGACGAGGGACGCGTGCGGCCCAAGCGCGTACACGCCTGCCTCAAAGTCCAGCAGCTTCTGCTCGAGGCCGACATCCCGATCCTCCAGGGACGGGCCGTGCTTCTCCAGCCTCACCCGCGTGGCGCTGCGTTGAATGAATGTTTTGTGCGTTCTCTCCGGCTGGGTCACGTCCACGAGTGAGCGGCCGTCGACATCGTACGGGACCGTCGTGGATAAGACACTCGCGATCGTCGGCACGATGTCGACGGTTTCGACGTTCTGGTCACTGACAAGGCCGGCCGCTTGCCCAGGGAACTTGACGATGAGCGGGACCATCATCACGTCCGCGCGCGTGCCCTCCGTGAAGCTGCGACGAGGCCGCCCGTGGTGAAAGCTGGTGCCGTGATCGGCGGTGATGATGATGAGCGTTTCGTCGTAGAGACCGTGCGCCATGAGACGGTCCACAAGGTCTCCGATGAACCGATCCACGAAGCCGACCTGGAGCAGGTGGCGCTGCTGCAGAACACGTGGGAGCCACGGATCGCTCTTAAGAAACAGCCGCTCTCCGTCCTCTTCGTGCGCTTGGTAGTCTGGAGCTCGGTACCGGTGGCCAGAGGGGACATACTCAAACGGCATGTGGGGCAGCAGCGTGTGGAGAAAATACAGCCGGCCCTCACGATCAGGGGTAATCGTCTCGAGAAACCGATCCAATTCGGACGCCCGGTCGTTCCAGCGTCGCTCCCCGCCCTCATTTCGGAACTGCCGCCGCCGCGCGAAGTCCCTCCAGTCCCCGAGAATTGGAGGCAACTGGGCCGCAATCGAGTCGGGCGAGATGACGTGCAAGTAGACAATGCCGAGGTCCGCCACCAGGGCGCGCAGGCTATCCCGCACCTCGAGATCGTAGGCGCAGCTGTCCGTGGGGCAGAGCTGGAGGAATCGGCCGAAGATGGTCATCCGATAGCTCTCGCTGAGCATGGTGAACAGGTTGTTCGGGTAGTAGCGCCGCGTCGGCACGGAATTCTGCTGAACCGGATACTGGCCGGTAACGATAGCGGGAACCGCCCACATGGTCTGAGAGGACACGGTGCTGGCGTTGCGATACCACGTGGCGGTCGTCGCCAGACGCGCGAAGTTCGGGTAGCGCACCCGATCGATTTCCCGATGGCCGTCCAACAAGGAGCTGATCGGAAATTCGTCGAAGACAACAATGACGATCGGCGGCGCGTCCGCGGGGTGCACCGAGGAGAACAGATCATCCGTACGGACCACCGCGCCCCGCACGTCGGCATGCATCAGGAACACGGCAGGAACGACGACGACGGCCGGGCTCAGGAGCGTCAGGAAGGTTCGAACCACGTCGAATCGTCGATACGCCAGCGCGGCGATTCCGGCGACCGTCAACGTCACGGTGATCGACGGAGCCGCGCCCAACACCTCGGCCCGCTTCAAAAGTGGCAGCAGCAGTGCCGCCCCCAGCACCGTGATCACCACGCCGTGCGCAACGCGGGCAGCGGGCGCACTGAATCGGGCGAGGGCGACCTCGATCGCCACCAGCGCCATCGGCAACGCGATGCAGACAACGGCCACCAGCGCGACAAGATTGGCGGCGGTGGTGTTTCTGGCGACGAAGAACGCCGGCTCGCGAGACACGACGTCGAAGAGCGGCTGGGCCACGGCGAGAGCGGTGAGCGCGAAAACATGGAGCGTCTCAGCCACGGGCAGTCTCGTCACCCGCACGAACACACGCTGGATTGTGCGCCCGAGGGTCGCGGCACGACGCCAGGGCCGCCAGTGCGCGACACGATGCCCCGTCCACCCCCCGATCACCACCAGGACCCCTGCGATGGAGAGCAGCCAGAGGAAACCCACGACCCGCAGCAGCCAGTACGTGCCGGCGGCAAGCAGAACACCCACGCGATCCGGACGATCAGGAAACAGCCGGGAGGGCGTGAAGGGCGCCGGGCGAGCGCCCGCGAAGGCGCGTTGTACGTTGAGGTGCAGGCCGCCCCCGTCTTGCTCATAGCGCACAGTGACCGGATGCGAGCCTGCGCTCAGTGTGATCGTCTCACCAATCGTGTGCATGCCCAGGCGAGGGCTGCGCTGGAGGACGAGCTGGCCATCCACCACCACGTCGACGCGGTCGTCCGCCCCGGCGTACACATCAACGGTCTGCGCCTGCGGCAGGAACCAGAACCCGCGCCACTCCACACTGATGAAGCGCTGAGGCAGCGTCGGATCTTGATCCAGGAACGCGAGGCTGATCTCAGTGGTGCGATCCTGAGACAGGGGCGTCCCGGAAAACCCACTGGTGGCGTAGACGGTGCGAACGAGACCCATGGGTGGCGCGATCACCCCGTGCAGAACCCCGCTGAGGATTGTGAGCGTCGCCACGACACACAGATACCAGGAGACGAGCCGGCGCCGGGGGAGGGTGCCCAGCAGCGCGCGCACGCGCACACGCGACACCCTCCCCTCGCGCCCGGCCGATCGCACGCGCTCAGCTCGCATGTTTGGGGCGCACGTAATACATCGTCCGCGTGCCAGACTGCAGACGTTCGGTGGCCGCGATGACAAAATGCTCGGCCACGCAGGCTTCAAACCGGTCCTGCGTGTAGCCGCTGGCCAGGGCCTCGCGGTTTCTCACAAGCTGCGCCACCATCGCATCCTGGGGCGCGACAAACTCGATGACAACGTCGGCCTCGAAGCTCGCGAACCAGGCGACCACCTCCGGGAGCGGGACGTTCCGTCCGACCGACAGATGGTGAATGAGCGCCAGCGCCAAGATCAGATCCGGACGAGACCGCGCCTCCAGTGTTTGACGCTCTTGGTGGCGCCACCCCAGCCCCGGGGACGGGTCGGTGAGGTTGCCGACCAACGGAAGGATCGTCGAGTCGTGTTCCCCCTTCAACGCCCGATACAGGCGGTCAATGGCCAGATGGTCGGCATCGACGGCGATGACGCGATCGGCGCACGCACGCACGGCGCGCGAGTACTCCCCCGTGTTACACCCGAGGTCCCACACGCACGTGCGGGGGGCCGATCGGGCGGCCCGAAGGACAAACTGCTTCTTGCGCGCGCGATCGGTCTGATCGTATGGGTTGCCGTCGGCATACTCCGACCAAGTTGACCGCGCGCGGCGCCACGTCAGCCCTGCGACGAGGTGCCGCATGCGCCTCACGTTGTGCGTGACCAGCGCCGCGGTGAACCCCGCCGCGCGCAGATCCTTGCGGACGTTGCGGGGGGTGCTCGCATAGCGGGCCTGGAGCTTGGACAGGAGGTACACATGCGGGAAGACGCCCGGACGAAGGCGATCGCGTGCCGACATGAGCCGGTTGATGTGCCCCGCCTCCACGCCTTCGAGGCTGCCCCGAAGCCAGGGGTGAAACGGGACGTCCTTGTAGGCCTGCAGGAACAACGGATACAGGAACATCTCACAGAACTGCCGATACCCGGCCCACGGCTCCCCCGGCGCCGCCGCCGTGAACGACCCGATGTCGATAAACACCGGCCGCGTGCCGACCCACTGAATATTGAACGGGGTCGCATCCTTCAACGTCATGCCCTCGTCGAGCGCCGCCAGGAGGAGGTCGATCTGCAGGAGCGCCGCGTCCTGCAACATGCTGAAACACCACTCATACGGATAGGACACGACGGGGATGGTCTGATGCCGCAGCACCGCCACCCAGGGATCGGATAGCGGGGGGATCTGTGCACGACTGGCTTCTGTCGTGGCCACGAGCCGGCCCGCGGCCGTAAATTCTCGGTAGAACCGCGTGGCCGACAGCCGCTCGAAGTCGCGCCACGCCGCCGGGGTCAGATACCGCAGGATCTGGCCGTCATGCCGCAGCACCCGCGCGGCCGGGTCGCGAAACGATGCCGGCTCGAACGGGCCAACCTCCGCGGGCGACATACAGATCAGGACGGCGACTGATCCCCGTCGCTCGACGGGCGTCGGCGAAACGGCGCACTGAGGCTCTGCCAAAACAGCTTCGCGACGACGCCGGCGGCGGCAAACCCCCCGAGCAGCACTTGGAGGAGGATGCTGCCGGCCCCCGGGTCGAGATAGGCCTCCGCTGGCGCTTCAGCCACCAGGACCAACCCTGTCACAAGGACGACACCCCAAAATATTCGACCCATATTCTTCGAGCTCCCTGTCGTGCAGCGGAGACGTCGCTGCCTTCATCTCTCACAGCGAAACCAGCGACGACCCCATCCTACGAGTACTGTCACACCGATGGAGGGCACGCGCGAGGACATTTTACCTTCCTCAGATCGTGTCCCCCCTTAGTGGTCAAGGGTACTGCACGCACGTGCCCCTCGCCTGCGGTCGACACGGCGCACGGTCACGGGCCGGGGTGCCCGCGCGGGGCGTGCGCCGCCGCGGAGGGGGATCAGGCCGCCCGCGACGCGGACGCTCGTCTCCGGCCAGACCCCTCGATCGATCGCCCCCCGCGCGACCCGCGCAACAGCCAGGACGACCGCGGCCGGCCGGAGATCGACGGGGGCCAGCGGATCGCCGCCCCGACCCCGGCACGGCCGCTCAGTCGCCACGTCCACCACGGAGCCGGGGATTATGGTCTGCGTTTCGATGACGGTGGCGGCCGCCGTCGGCATGACCCGTTCGCGCGGGCCGGGCACGTCGTCTTCGTCCCACGGCTCGTTCTCGGTGGTCTACACCCACGCGTCATCGCGGCTGGTCACGCCGCCGCCGGGGGCCAAGGATGTCGGGCCGCACCGCTCAACGCGCCGCTCTGCACGCCGAGAGACCTGGAGACCTTCGGCGCCCACGGCACCTGGGACAACGAAACGCTCTGGAATTACGAGGTGGGCACCAAGTCCACCATCCTGGGCGGCCGTGGGACGGTGAACGTCTCCGGCTTCTACATGGACATCCGCAACCTGCAGGCGACGGTGACGGCCGGCTCGTGCTCGTCGCGGGTTATCTTCAACGTGCCGGACACCCGGAGCGCCGGCATGGAATTCGAGGTCGCCGCGCAGCCGACGCCTCTCTTCGACGTCGCCCTCTCCGCCAGCGTGGCCGACGCCAGACAGTCGACCCTGGAGGCGTACGACGACGCCGGGCACGCCATAGGTATCATCGCGGACATCGAGGACGGCAAGCGGCTGCCGACGACGCCGCGGTTTCAGATGACGACGGCCGCCACGTGGCGGTGGGTGATGGGCGGTTGGGTCGGCTATCTGAGCGGCGTGTACCAGCACGTCGGATCGCGCTTCACCCAGATCGGCGACCAGGCCGAGGGGTTCGGCTCCGTCGACTTGACGGCGCTGATCCCCGCGTTGCACCCGGACACATTCATCGGTGGGCCGCTGACGCAGAGCACGTTCACCTTCAATCCGGAACTGCCGGCCTACAACATCCTCAACACCAGGATCGGGGTGCTTAGTGGCGTGTGGGACATCGCCTTCTTCATCAACAACGTCACCGACGAGCGGGCGTTCCTCGCGCTCGACCAGGAGCGGGGCACGCGCGCCCGGGTCGGCTATCTGACCAACCCGCCGCGGCGCGTTGGCATCAGCACGCGCGTTGGCTTCTAAAGCGACCGGCGTCACCCGAAGGGCCGGAGTGGAGCGCCGTTACCAGGCCCGGTGCGCGGAGGCTGTCGGGAGCCTTCTGGAGACGTGCCAAACACAAGCCTGGCTCACCGAATATCCACGAGGGGAACGCATCGAGCACGATGTGAATCACATTGTGCTGACGCGAGAGCGCATCGCCAGAACCGTCACCATCACGAGGAACACGAACCGTGCTATTCCGCTCGGACCTTAAGGAATTGAAGGCCGAGATCGACGACGCAGATACGCGCCGCCAGCGACGAGCAGCGTCGCCAACACGAGCGGGGCGAGTGGACGTTCACGGTGCGGCGCCATCAGCGCATCAGATTAAAGAGGGGGATGTTCATGGCACGGGCGATGGCGGTCATCCGGTGGTCGTAGCTGGCCAGTGCGATCGACTGGCCTTGGTGGCGCAGGTATTCGCAGGACGCCAGATGTAGGGCATCGAGCGTGCGCACGGGAACAGACTCGGGAAAGGCCTCCAGCGCGCGTTCAAGCACCGGTGGAGACAGCTCTAACAGCGCGATTCGTCCGATGAGGTGGCGGGCCGACTCGCCGTGGGAATCGGCCAGCGTGCGCGCGTGCAGCCGGGTCCAGATCTCGTACTCCATCAACCGGCTGGCCACCAGGGTCTCGCTCCAAAGCGCGGCGGGCGGACGGTGGTCTTCGGCCAGCAGCTGCGCAAGCACAACCGAGGTATCGAGATAGATCACCGTTCGCTTCTATCACCCTCTAATTCAGCGAGAAGGTCTCGGAGTGGTGCCACCGGTGCCGGCAGAGGAGGCTCCCCAACGAGCAGCACCGGTGGTGTCAACCAGCCCTTGCGCACCGCCTCGGCCAGTTGCGCGTCGGCAAGAATCGGGCTCCTGGTTTCTCGCGGTGGCCCGATTTCCGCGACGACTCGGTCACGGTCTGTCACCAGAACGGTTTCGCCCGATGCCGCCAGCCGCACGTACTCGCTGAGACGGCTGTTGAGCATCTTGATTCCAACCGATCTCATATTTCATAAGGTAGCAACCAGTAGCTACTATTGTCAATCCAACCGCGTGCTCCAGCGCCAGGTCCGCGTACATCCGCTTGAGCTTGGCGTGTTCAGCCTCGAGCTCCCAGAGGTGGACCCCGGAATTGGGACAGCTTGCTAAGTCGTCCGTTTCATAAATACGCTAACGTTTTCCTCTTGTACTCAGCGGCAGAATATGGCACCGTACTCTACGCGGGATGGCACCGTAACCGATGCCGCGTCAGAGCCCCTACCGGATTGTTCTGTCGGCCGCCGAAAAACAGGCGTTGACCGCCAGGGCGGTGCAATACACGCGCCCGTATTTCGAGGTGCTTCGCGCCAAGATGATTCTGCTGGCAGCCGAGGGTTGGTCCAATGACGCAATCGCCCGCAGCTTGCAGACCCGACGGGAAGTCGTCTCGTGCCTGGCGGAAGCGGTTTTTTGAGCACCGTCTCGCCGGGCTGGAGGATCACACACGCTCGGGGCGGCCGCGAGATTTTTCCCCCACAAGTTCCACCCCGTAGAAGCCCTCACCGAAGTACACTTTGTTGAGATAGAACTTGAGAATGCGGTCTTTCGGGTAGGCGCGTTCGATCTGCACGGCCGTGATGATCTCGGCGATTTTTCGACGGAACGTACGCTCTCGCGAGAGCAGGCTCACCCGCGCGAGCTGTTGGGTAATCGTGCTGCCGCCCTGTGCGAGACGTCCCGCCTGGACGTCGATCACCGCGGCCCCGCCCATACGTATGAGGTCGAAGCCCCGGTGGTCGTAGAAGCGACGGTCCTCGACGGCCAGGACGGCGCCGGTCAGGTGGGATGAGATCTCATGCAGCGGGACCGACAGCCGGCGTTCCCGAAACAGGGTGAACGCGGGCTGATCGAACGCATCGAAGATGACGGTGGCGTTCGCCATGATCGCCTCGCCCGTCGCCGCCGCCGCGGCGAGTCGGCTCGGGCCGAAGGACTGGCCCGGGTGGCCCGTCGCCGCGTGGTCCGGCTTCGCCGCACCCTGGTGCCCGGGCCGGAAGTGTTGCCTCTCCGGTCTTGCATCAGACGGAGTATCGGTAACGGGTGCAGCCCCTTCCAACGAGCATACCGCGCGCCGCAAAAGCTAACCTCCGCTCAGCCGGTCTGGTCAAGGCGCTGCGCGCCTCCTTCGCTTCGCTGCGGACCCTTCGGTGACACCGGCCGACCGCTCCGGCTCAGAGGCAATTACGGCCGTCAGGTCCCCTTCCGGCCTCGTTCAGAACGCGCCGGAACGGTCCTCATCAGGTACTGCTCGACCTCGTCGAGCGTTAAGGTGTGATCGTCGCGTACGCCTGGCTTGCTCACGAGCTCTCGCGTCTCCCAGGTCTTGAGCGCATACAAACCGTAGGACGCCGCCCGCGGGTCGTGCCGGCGCGATCGCTCCACCCGCAAGCCTTGCCGGTCCGCCATCCGCCTCAACCTGTTCTCGCGCCCCTTCTCGCTCATGTGGCGTACCGCCTCGTGCCGGGAGTGACACCCGAGAGTATACCGCTATGCGTGCTACAAGGCGTTCCCGAGTTGATACGGGGGTCAGTGCCGGGGTCAGTGCCGGTGTGACACGGACAGAGGGGGGGGTGTCACAAAAACAAGTGGGGGGGTGTCACACACCCACTTTCCATTTATCCCAGTCGTTCTTGGTGTTTGTCGTCCTAGACCGGCATGACCGATCCGCGCCAGCGGAACGGGAGATGACGGGAGCGACCCCCCCTTTTTGACCGCTGGCGCGGTCAGTCGATGGGGGGGGTGTCCCACCGGGTGTCACGCCCAGTGTCACACCCCCTACGGGGTCGCTCCCGTCAGGATGTATCCTTGCAGGAAGGCCGGACCACGCGCCCGAGGCGGGCGCGAGACGCACCGCCGCGCGGCCAGATGGGTGACCGACGCCGCCGCGCCTGTCTCGTCATCGGCGGCCTCAGCGCCGCGGGCGCCTGGACGTGGCCGGGCGGGTGTCCCGAGGCCGATCCCGTGGTCGTCCTCGTCCGCTCTCACACCCCGACCGTGTATGCGGCAGTCGTCGGCTGGGACGACGTCGCCCCGGGCGTGGCCGCGCGGCTGGCCGGGCAAGGTGTCGTCAGCTCGTCGCGGATCTGGTGCGCCCGGATGGGCGTCCGTCTCGGGCTCCGGTCGAGCCTTCCGGCGTGGCCACTTTCGCCCACGTCCGACGCCCCGGCCATCGTCATCGGCGAGGTGCATCATCCGGTCCACGCGGTCGAGAGTCAAACCCCTGAATGGTTGACGATCCCCGAGCGTGGACTCTCTACCGGCGTGGCGATTTTCGGCGCGGTTGGCTCCGGGAAAACGTCCGCCTGTCTGCACCCGTTCGCGCGCCAGTTGCTCGGCTGGCAAGCGGACAATCCCGAGCGGCGACTGGCCGCGCTCGTCCTGGAAGTGAAGGGTGATTTTTACCACGACATCCGCCGGATGCTTGGCGAACTGGACCGCGACGAGGACTACATTGAGCTGTCTCTCGATGGCTAGCTGACGTGGAATCCGCTGAGTGCGACGTGGCTCGATTCGTACTCCCTCGCCTACACCGTGGCGTCCCTGCTCAACCAACTGTTCGGCAAGGGCAAAGAACCCTTCTGGCAACAGGCGTACACGAAGAACCCGTGCCGGGCGAGTGTGAGCGAAACTTAGTTGAAAATTGAAGCGGCTCCAAACCCTGTGGTTTGATGACGTTTGAGAAGACGGACATCAGCCCACGAGAGAAAGGAGCCGAGATGAGCAGTGTCCTACGATCGGTCAGGAAGCGCAAGAAAGGTCACACGTTGGGCGCGGTCGACGTCATCGACCGAGAGGAGTACGCCGAGCTGGAGGTCGATGCCAAGGTGGAGTTGATCCGGTCGTTGGTTCCGCTGGGCTTGATGCACATCGAGGAGTTGCTCGACGAGGAAGTGACCGCGCTGGCTGGCGAGCGCTACGCCCGCAAAGCCCCGTCAGTCGGTGGGCGCCGTCATGGCAGCAACCCCAGGGACGGTCGGGTTGGCCGGCCAGCGCGTGCCGATTCGCGTGCCCCGGATTCGCCATGTCACGGAGCGCGAGATTCCCCTGCGGTCGTACGAGGCGCTGCATGGCGATCGCGCAGTCAACGACCTGTTGCTGAGGCGCGTGCTGTATGGGATCTCGTGCCGCAACGACGCGGCGGCCGCCGAGGCGATTCCCAGGGCGATCGGCCTATCTGGGTCGACGGTGTCCCGCGCATTCATTCAGGCCAGCGCGACGAAACTCCGCGAGCTCCAGGAGCGGGACCTCTCCGGGGAGGACGTCGTGGCCCTCGTGCTGGACGGCAAGACGTTCGCCGAGGCGACGATGGTCGTCGCGCTGGGCATCACGATGACGGGGGACAAACGGTTCCTGGGCGTCGTCGAGACGGACACGGAGAACGAGAAGGTGTTGACCCCGTTCCTCCGGTCATTGGTCGAGCGGGGCCTCGATGTCTCCCAGGGGCTTCTGGTGATCGTGGATGGCGGCAAGGGGCTCCGGGCGGCCGGGCGGAAAGCCTTCCGCCACCGCGCCCTGGGGCAACGGTGTCAGTGGCACACGCGCGAGAACGTGGTGAGTTACGTGGCCAAGCGTGAGCAGCCGGGGTGGCGGCAGCGTCTCCAGCGCGCCTACAACCGTCCGGAGTACGACGAGGCCCTCGCCGCCCTCAAGTCGCTCCAGCATGAGCTGGAGGATCGGAACCAATCCGCGGCCGGCAGTCTGGCGGAAGGCCTCGACGAGACCCTGACGTTGCATCGCCTCGGGGTGTACGGTGTGCTGGGCCGGTCGTTGAAGACGACGAACGGCCTCGAGTCCATCAACGCGCTCATTGAGGAGCGCTGCGCGAAGGTCGATCACTGGCAGCACTCGAGTCAACGCCATCGCTGGCTGGCCACTGCGCTCCTGGACATCGAGCCACGCCTGCGCAAGGTGATGGGCTACCGGCACCTGCCCAGGCTTCGTGACGCATTGAAGCGAGAGCTGAAGATCGACACGACGCCGTCGACGAAGAAAGCCGCGTAAGCCATCAGGAGCCGCGGAGAGTTTCAACTAGGAATGGGCTTGACTCTGCCGGGCCGTCTGTGGGCGGGCCAGGTGTGTCACCAGGAGGGCCGGATTCGCCCTGCCCGGGTACACTGCCGCTGTCGGGCGTGTGGCCGCTTGCCTCCGGCGGTGGGGTCCGGCGCTATGCCAGCCGCTCCGCTCCCGAGCTGTCACAGGCCCGGCAGGACCGGCCTCGGCCGCACGCCCGCACCCCTGCCCCGGTCCTGGTCGCGGGTGTCCTAAAACGAGGCCTATATACGTAACATAAAGGACGTTATGTTACGATTTATGCCATGGACCGACCACGACCGGAAACGGACCGCGCGGGCACGGATCCGACACAGCCCACTCCCCCACTCGCACTGGCCCCAGTGTCCGCCCAGTCAACGGCGCTCGTCCTGCCCGGGGGCTGGCAGATCGAAGGCCTCCCGGCCACTATCCGGCGCGCCGGGCCGCAGGCCGCGGAGCGGACCGTGGAGTTTTTCACCGCCCAGATCCGGAACCCGCATACGCGCGCGGCGTACGCCGCGGCCGTGACGCGGTTCTTCACCTGGTGCGACGCACGCGGGCTCGCGCTCACCCAGATTTCCCCGATCGCGGTAGCCACCTACATCGAGGAGATGCAAAGCCTGTATCGCGCCCCCACGATCAAGCAGCACCTGGCCGCCATCCGCCGGCTGTGCGATTGGCTGGTGACCGGCCAGGTGATACCCACCAACCCGGCCACCTCGGTGCGCGGGCCGACCCACGTCGTCAGGACCGGCAAGACGCCGGTACTGCAGCCCGCCGAAGCACGGCTGCTGCTCGACACCATCGACACGTCGACCCTCCGCGGCCTGCGCGATCGCGCCCTGCTGGCCGTGATGGTCTACAGCTTTGCGCGCGTCTCGGCCGTCGTCGGCATGCGCGTCGAGGATTACTGCCAGCAGGGCAAGCGCTGGTGGCTGCGGCTCCAGGAAAAAGGCGGGAAGCACCACGCCGTGCCGGTCCACCACAAGGCGGAGGCCTACCTCGACGCCTATCTCGACGCGGCCGGGATCGCGGCCGAGAAAGAGTCGCCCCTGTGGCGCTCGATGCCGCGGGCGGGCGGGATGGGCGCCCGCCGGATGAGCCGGGTGGATGTGTTCCGGATGATCAAGCGGCGCGTCAAGACCGTCGGGCTCGGCGAGGCCAATTGCCACACCTTCCGGGCCACCGGCATCACGGCATATCTGCTCAATGGCGGGACGCTCGAGCGCGCCCAGAGAATCGCCGCGCATGAGAGCCCGCGCACGACCAAGCTCTACGACCGGACCGACGACGAGGTGACCGTCGAAGATATTGAGAAGATCGGGATTTGAGCGGGGCGATAGCCCCCGCACCTCCGGACGACAAGGCTCAACGTAAAATACTCAACCAGATGGATCACTATAGGGAACGAAGACATGCAACCTGATCGTCAGCAGCCGATCAAGTTGTTCATTAGTCATGCCACGGCAGACGAGCTTCTCGCTGCGGCATTGGTGGATCTGTGCCGGTCGGCCCTAGCGCTACCACCTGAAGCCATTCGATGCACGAGCGTTCCAGGTTATCGCCTGCCAGGAGGAGTCGACGTTGACGATCGGCTACGAAGGGAAGTCCACGCAGCGACCACGTTCATCGGTATTATTTCGCACCAAAGCATCCACTCTCCCTACGTCCTCTTTGAACTAGGAGCACGCTGGGGCGCATCCCGGCACCTCCTCCCTGTTCTCGCACCTGGCATTGGGCCGGATGTACTTACTGGTCCTCTCTCTGGGATTCACGCGCTCGAGTCGACCCGAGATGGACTCCACCAACTTGTTGAAGATCTCGGAACGGAACTACGCCTCGCCACGACCGCCGCGACAGCCTACCAACGGCAGATCGATCACGTGCTGGCCACTCCAGTCAGCGCTCCCACAGCCATCTCCCCCGGGCCTCGGGCAAAAAGCTCGGGCGCCCGAAGGGCGCGCTCGGCGCCTCACGCCTCGACGGCAAGGAGGACGACATCCGGCGTTTCCTCGAGCTGGGCGTCTCCAAGACCGCCATCGCCAAGATCACCGGCGTGTCCCGTACCTCCCTCTACAGCTTCATGAGAACCCGAGGGCTCAAGCCGAGCCCTTAGCGTGTATTTCTGCACGAATCGTGTCGGTACCCTAATCGGCCTGCACGTACGATCGTGCCCGGTTGGTGTGGTGACCCCTGCGTGCCTCTGGCCGACGTGGAAATGCGCTCGACGAGATTCCGCGTCACCGTTCACGGCCGGCGGGCATCGAGACGTCGCGTCTCGCCGGCCGCGCGGGAGCGGACGTCCTGGACGAGGGGCCGTCAGCGTCCGAACCGATAGGCGAGCGCCACTTTGAGCCGGCGGCCCTTCGGATCATGCGTGAAGCCGTCGTACGATTGCTCGATGTTGGCCCAGGGTGGGATCCGGCCGGTCAGGTTCAACGCATAGAGTGTGAGATCGATGCCGCTGTCTGGGAAGCGCCACAGGAAACTCGTATCCCACGTGAGAAATGGGTCGATGACGGGCGCGGTGGTGGTGCTGCCAGGGTCCTCGTAGGACGAGATGTAGCTCACGTAGTTCGCCACCCGGTAGACGTTCCAGCTGTACGACGCCGACCAGCGGCTCTTCCAGCGGGGCAGCGGCACCGCGATCGGGTGGGCAAAGTTCAGGTAGCCGGCGGTGTTCCGCCTGGTGTAGAGCGTCAGGTCCGTGCCCTCCAGCATCAGGGCCTTCGTCTCGTACTCCACCGTGTAGGTGGAATCCCAACTGGCCGAGAGTTGGCCTGGTCCGGCGTCGACGCGCGCGGCGAAGTGGGTGTCGATCCCGGAGGTGGTGAGCCCTGGCCAGTTCACGAGGTCGATCTGGACCCGTTCGAGGTTCGCGGCGGCGCAGCGGATGGCCGGCAGCAGATCCGAGGCCTTGCCTTCCGGACAGACGATGAAGGGTGACAGGGCATCCCGGGTCGCCGGATCGTCGCTGTTGTAGAGGCTGGTGACAGCGTCGTAGGGCATCGAGCCGATCACGTTCTCGAAGTCATAGCTCCAGTAATCGACCGTCGCTTCGACGCCGCCCTGCAGGAACAGCACCGCGCCGACGTTGTAGGTGAACGCCTGCTCGGGGAGGAGGTCCGGGCGCCCGAACCGGTCGACCGCCTGGTAGGCGCCCGTCTCCGGGATCCACTCCAGGGTCGTCAGCGGGCTGGGGTTCAGATCGTCGAGCGACGGCGTGCGGAAGGTGGTCTGCACCGAGCCACGCAGCGCCACGGAGTACTGCAGGTTCTCCGCGACCTGCAGGCGCCCCCCGACTTTCGGGTCGAAGCTGCTGACGTGCCGGCCGGCGACATTGTAAAACTCGTAGTTTGCGGCGAGCTGCGTGTCGACCCGGGGGCCGACGCGCAGCGCGAGTTCGCCGAAGACCCGCTGCACCTGCTGGTCGGCCGCATAGGGGCGGTGGACGTTGGTGAAGAGGTAGGGGCCGAACCGGTCGCCCGCCGCGCAGCCCGTGTCGCCGGCCACCGGGCACGGGTTCCGTGTCACATCGGCGGGGTCGTTCGGGTCACCATCGGCCCGCATCCCGCGGTACTGGTACCCGACGGCGAAGTCAGCGACGTTGTCGACCAGACTGCCGCTCACCGTCGCGTCCGCCACGAACAGGTCGGTCGTGCTGACCAGGTCCACTTCCTCGTTGAGCCACCGCCGCAACGCCTCGGGGTTCGCCAGCCCGGCGACGTAGTCAGGGTTGGGCGTGCTCTCGAACGGCGACGCCGGTTGATCGGAGTACTCGATGGCGTTGCTGAACGGGTTGTAGTACAGGCAGGGGCCAGACCCCGCCACCGCGCCGTTGCGCGGCCCGAGCGCCATGCCGGCGGGGGAGGTCGAGTCCGCCACGACGCCGACGCCGCAGTTCGGCCCGCCGAAGCCGCGGAAGGCGCGGAAGAGCCGGTCGGTGTACACCGCCGGCAGGTTCAGATTGCCGGTGGCTCTGGAATAGCTGACGCCGACGTCCCAATGGGTGTTGCGTCCTCCGACCAGGAAATCGCCGTCGACCGACCCCGCGACCCGCTGGGTGCGGGACTGCCGGCTCAGCCGGCGCCCAGGACCCGAGTTCCCGTACGGGCGGCCGTTGAAGTACCAGGGGTCGCGGCCCGCGCAGGCGCCGCCGGAGTCGGCCTTCCAGTCACCGGCGTAGCCGGCGCAGAACGCCTGCCGGCCCGGGTGGTCGGCCGCCACTTCCATGATGGTGGTGCTCGTCAGCGGAAACGGAGGGTAGGACGGCGTCGTGTACCAGTTCGGAATCGTCGCCTGGGCCCACAGCCCCTCGACGTGGTAGTTCGTCCGCGCGTTCAGCGGGCCGTTGAACTCGGCGAAGGCGCGGGTCTGTTGCTGTTCGTCGATCAGGTTGTCGTACGGCGCGTACCGAAACCGGCACGTCCAGCCCTCGTCCTGGCCGCCGAAATCCGTACACCGGGGGTCGAAGATATCGGCCGTCCACGGCACCGGCTCCCCCACGGAGAATGTGCCGGGGTTCCCGATGCTGGACCACCCCGCGCGGCTGTCCGCGCCGTACATGCTCAGCCGATCGAGAGTCCAGGGACGATCCACCATCTGCAGCTCCTGGCGGCCGACCCGTTCCGCGGAGAACACCGCGCGGGACGCGCCGATCCGTCCACCCCAGATACCGGCGACGGTCGTATCGCCCGCGCGGTCGAAGTAGTCGTGCGAGACGTTGAGCTCAATGCCCCGGAAGTCGTTGCGCGTCACGAAGTTGGCGACGCCCCCGACCGCGTCGGAGCCGTAGGTCGCCGCGGCACCCTCCTTCAGCACCTCAAGCCTGCCGACCGCGATCGCCGGAATGGTGTTCACGTCGACGAACCGGCCGCCGATGAGACGCGCGGGGACGGGCACGTGGCGGCGGCCGTTGAGCAGCACCAGGGTCCGTGAGGCGCCGAGGCCGCGCAGGTTGACGTTCGCCACGTTCTCGGTGAGCGTCGCGGGCTGGTTCGAGTTGTACCAACTGTTCCGCTCGCCGACCACGCCGTGGCTGACACTCAGGTTCTTGAAGAGATCGACGAGCTGCGTCGACCCTTGCTGCTCCATCGTCTCCCGGCTGACCACCGTGACCGCGTGGGGCATGTTGATGGCCGGCGCGTCGATGGCGGTGCCGGTCACCGCCACGGTCACGGCTTCGAACAGGCCGCCGACCCGCAGGGCGACGTCGACCGTCGCCGTCGGCACGCTGGCCAGATCGACGGCGCGTGCCAACTGCTCGAAGCCGGGCAGCGTGAACGTGAGGGTGTACTCGCCCGGTGGCAGCGCTGCGAACGCGTACTGCCCGGTCCCATCGGTCACACTCACGCGGGGGCCGCCGGCCAGCGCGGGGGCCGCCGCGGTAATGGTCACGCCGGGCAGGACGCCGCCGGTGGCGTCGGTGACCGTGCCCGCAATGCGGCCGTCCTGCGCGACGGCGGCGCACGGCACCGCCAGCAGGCACACCACGATCCGTGCGATCTTCTTCGTCTTCCTTCCTCCACGGGCAGCCGTCTCGCGTCGCGTGAGGCCCACCGCTCGTCTTCCCCTTCCGCGAAATCTACACGATCAGCCGCTGTCTGGATCACAAAACCCGCACGGACGCGGACAGGAGCAGGAACGTGACGAGGATCGAACAGGATCGGGTCATCGTGCGTCTCCTTCGACGCCAGTGCCCTTCCCTGCCGCGCCGGCGGACGGATGGTCCTGCGCGAGCCACCTCATGAAGGACAGCGTCATGAGGACCAACACCCCCATCAACGGCAGGGCCACGATCACCGATGCCGACTGCAGGGCGCTCAGGCTGTCCGTGCCGCCGACGAACATCAACGACAGGGAGACGACCGTGAGCATGACGGCCCAGAAGACGCGATGCCAGCGCGCGGGTTCGGTGACCTCGCCCCGTTCCGCCGTCGCGACCGAGGACAGCGCATAGGCCGCGGAATCCATGGTGGTGGCACCGAAGATGAACGCGAGCGCGACAAAGGCGATCAGCAAGGGGATTCCGAGCGGGAGGACCCGGTCACCCACCGCGACCACGGTCGCGATGACCGCCTCGGGTGCCAAGCCGTCGGCCACGAGTTGACTCAGGTTCTGCGAGCCTTCCAACTGCAAGAACAGGCTGGCGTTGCCCAGCACCGCGAAGAACACCCAGCATCCAAGCGCGCCGCCGACGATCTCGGTCGCGATCAACTCTCGGATCGTGCGGCCCCGGGAGATCCGGGCCACGAAGAGGCCCATGAAGGGCGCATAGGCGATCCACCAGGCCCAGTAGAAGATGGTCCACCGTTCGGGGAACGTGGCTCCGGCATTGACCGACGACGCCCCGTCACGCAGCGCCGCGATCACCCCGTCGGCCTTGGCGACCGGATCCAGGTAAAAGCTCATCCTGATGAAGTTCTGGACCAGCAGGCCGATGCTGTTGGTGAAGGTGTCGATGATGAAGCCCGTCGGGCCGCACAGAAGGACCACGGCGAGGACGATGGCCCCCAGCCCGAGGTTGATGTCGCTCAGGACCCTGATGCCCTTTGCCAGTCCGGCATAGACGCTGAACCCGACGAGGGCGCTCCAGATCAGGACGACCGCCACGTCGAGGCGGAAGCCGCGCGCGACGCCGAACAGTTCCGCGAGGCCGGCCGAGAGCATGGGCGTGCTGAGCCCGATCGACGTGCCGACCCCGCCGATGAGCCCGACCATGAAGACGAGGTCGATGATCTTGCCGGGCGGGCCGGCGGCGGCCCTGGCACCGATGACGCCTTCACAGGCTGCGGAGAGACGCCGCACCGGCTGCTGGCGGTTCCAGAAGTGGTAGGCCAGGGGTAAGGTGGGAATGCAGTAGACCGCCCAGGCCGTGAACCCCCAGTGGAACAGGCCGTACGTGGCGGCCCACTCTGTGGCCTCCCTCGACTGCGGCTCGATCCCGAACGGCGGACTGGCGTAGTAGTAGGCCCATTCGATGGTGCCCCAGTACATGACGCTGGTGCCAATGCCGGCGCAGAACAGCATGGCGACCCAACTGGGCAATGAGAACTCCGGCCTGGCGTCGGGGCCGCCGAAGCGAACGTGGCCGTATCGCCCCATCGCGTAGTAGAGAAGGATTCCGAAGGCCGCAATCGTGAACCACAGGTAGGCCCATCCGAACGTGGTGGTCAACCAGGCCCGCACGGTATCCAGCACGGTCTTGGCGGCGGCCGGGAACAGGATCAGAGACGACGAGACGCCGACGATGAGACTCAATGCACCCCAGAAAATGACCGGGTCGATCTTTGTGGAGTGAGTCGTTCGTCGGCCCTCTCGCATGGCGCGCTGACCCATCAAACCTCATTAACCGGTTAGCCTACCGCATCGTTTATGCACTTTACCACTACGGTTACACGGGCGGCACAGCATCATGAAAACGCGGTTGGCCCTTAACCTGACGGTGCTGCTGATCAATGGGGTGCAAGTCGGCGGCCACTGCATTCGTTGTCGCCTTGGGTATTGATCAGACCGGGGCAAAACACCTGTTGGGCGGTGTGGGAAGGCGGCCACGGAGAACACGACGGCGTGTCAGGGCCGGTTGAGCAATCTCCAGAGTCTGGGGCTGCGGACCGATCGGAGTCTGCTGGTGATCGTCGATGGGGCGAATCCAGCGCCCTACTCTAGGGCGCTGGAGAAGGCCCTCGACACGGCGGTGACCCAGACGTTCGGCCGGGCTATCCCGCATGCGGTGTTCACTCCCTACTGGGGGGCCGCCCGTGGCCAGCGACGAAATGATTTGTGTTTTCAAGGGCAACCCTCTATAGTTCAGCGCTGAGTTTTTGCGATTACAGGTGCGTGGCTAAGTGCTCGATAGAAGACGTATGAGAAATCGGTGGAATTGTGCTGGCACGAGGGCTGTCTCTGTGAGACACGTAGCGTGATGATCTCGCATCACTTCATCGGCACAGGCGTGTGGTCGGAGGCGTTGCAACGGAGCCAGCGGGATCCAGCGCAGTTGCTGGTCGAAGTGACCGGCCACGTGCGAGCGTGCCATCTGCAGGTGATGGCGACGCAGGCGGTGCCGTTCGACGAGGGTGGTCTCACCCTGGTGTGGGTGCTGGCCGAGTCCCATCTGGTCCTACACGTCTGGCCGGAGCTGCAGAGTGCGACACTGGATCTCCACGTCTGTAACTACAGCACCTCGAATGCCGCCAACGCCAGGGCGCTCCGGGATCGTTTGGCGGCGGTGTGCTTTGCCACCGGGGGCCACTGGTCAGAGTTGGTGGCTGGCGCGAGCACGGATGAGGCCGCCAAGCGCCCCGTCGGCGTCACCGCTTGACCGTCTTCTTGTCCACGCCAAGCTCGGGCGATCATTGTGATGTATACAACCTGCTGGACAGTGACAATGTAGCTCATTCGAGCTTTTCACGGAGTGCTTCGTAGGGTGTCTTCCCTTGGAACGCTCCGTGCGGGCGTTGGTAGTTAGAGGGGGACCCCATCCTTCGGACAGGTTTTCGTCACAGCTACTGTTGGCACAGCGAAAACGAGAGAATCTACACATACCGCCGCAGGCGGCTAACCGGCAGAAAGTCTCTCTTGAGGTCCGACTGGTGAAGTGGATGATCGGGATCGTTCCTTGCCGTCGCCATCCTCCGGTTGCTTGGCTGAGGAAGGCGCTAAGCCCAGTCGCGATGAACCCGCGTCTTGGGGAGCTGGTGAAACTCACGGCCCCCTCTAGCTCCGAGAATCCGCAGGTTTCCCATCTATTCCCCTGAGAGGGGTGTTCTACTTAGCGGGCGACCCCTCACCACTGCGCTGGTGGACCTCGTCGAGATCCTCCCCGCGCAGCAGGCGGAGTACCGTCGCGCGTTGAGCGTCAGCAGGGCGCGCACCCTACGTCCGGGATCTGCGTGGCGTGGTCGAGCGCGAGCAGGCCGCGCTCAGCTCGCGCGCGTCTTTCTTTCTCATGGCTCCGTTGTCCTCCTCGTACGTCGGAGCCGTACTCGCGTCAGCGGCCGGTCGGGGGCGCGACCACCGGCGGCGGCTCGGCCAGACCGGCCACTCGTGATTGCTGCGACCCCTACCCTTGCTGCTCACTCTTCCGCTGCATGTCGATGCTGCCTCGGAAGTGCGCGCCTTCCGCGATGACCACCCGCGGCGCCACGATGTCGCCTTCGACGGCGGCGCCGTCGCGGAGGTCAACCTTCTCGGAGGCGGCGATGTTGCCGTTGATTGCACCCATGACGATCAACGTCTTGGCAAAAACCTCTGCCGTGGTCTTGCCGGTCGACCCGATGGTCAGCGTGTGATCCTTCAGCTCGATCTTGCCCTCGACCTGACCGTCGATCGTGAGATCCTCGCGACTGTTCAGCTCGCCCTTGATGAAGACCGACTTGCCGATATTCGCAACTTCTCTCCCGATCTGCTGCTTGGAAACCTGCGGTGCAGCTGCGCGACCCGGCTGTGCCTGGGCGGTCGATGGCTCGCTGGTCGAGTTCACCGCTTTATCGTGCTTCCACATCGTCAGGTTCTCCAGTGTACTCATCGAAGCCGGGCGCCGACTAGAGGACCGCTCCCCTTGCGCGGCTCTGGCTTGTATGCCGTTTCTATTTCTTCTGTTTCTCGCTCGTGGCTAGCCTGCGCAGTCGTAGCCTTCAGCGCGAACTGCTTCTGACTCTGGCCGCGTGGCCATCCAGGCCTTGAGCGCCTCGGTTGTGGCTCGCTGTGTACTTATCTGCGCTTCCAGTGCCGCGTCAGTGAACCGCTTGAACAGACGCCAAGCGACAGGTAAGCCTTGCATGGTCTATCTCTCCATCTGCTCTATCATGCACCAGTTCGGCCGTCCGCACACGTGTCAAAAGAGGTCGTACGCCCACCTGTGATGTGTCCGCCGAACGACGTCCCTTCGTAGTTCACGGGAAGGAGGACGCGGCACTGAGTTTTGCACATACGCTCGTCGACCGTTTCGGTGCCGATGTCACGGGTCTGGAACGTGGCTAGACGGTGGATCTCGGCGTGCACGCTAATCGAGTGTTACCCGGTGTCGTGAGGTGGCTACTCGTCGGGGTTGGGTGTGCCTGCGGCGTTCACCGTCTCGGTAACTGCATCGACGGCATCGCCCAGCGCTTGACGGCTCCGGTCGAATAGCTCAAACAGCTCGTTCAGCTCGTTGAACGTCATTTCGTGCTCATCAAAAATGGCCGAGAGTATTTCACGTGTGTCCTCCCCCGGTACCGGCGCGTAGAGGAGTCCGATCCACAGCCCCGCTGTTCCCGAAACACCCGCGACAAGAAAAAGAAAGATGAACCGTCGTAGCATTGGACCCGCGCAGACTGTCGTTGCTTCGTTTATCGGACAGACCGTTGAGGGTGTGTATGTCGAGCGGAACCGGGCCTTCTAATGCGCTGATGGGGAGATACGGGTCTGGGCCGGCTCAGGTCTCGCGTGTCACGACCACTGTGTAGGTCTTCTCAACGTTAGAGGTGGGCAATCCGGATCCGGATCGTGTTCTCGCCTACTGCCAGACCGGACAACGTTACGCTCATGAACGCGCCCTGCTCGCGGCTCCGTGACATTTCGGCGAACGGACTGTTGGCGGCGCCGAGACTGCTTATCTTGACGTTACTCAATGCAGCGCCATCGGCCCCATGGGTCTTGAGAACCGAGGGTCGATTATAACAGCGCGAGAGGGCTTGGCATCGCCCAGCCAGACAAGCACGACCGGGATGGCCGTACGCCACGCTCGCTCTCCTGCCGGGCCTCGGCCAATGATGCCCGCCTCGACGTCCCGCCGACCGGGGCTCAGAATCGCAGGCGCAGGCCGCCGCCCACGTGCAGGCCGCCGGCCGCCATCGCCAGCGCGCCGCCGCCATCTGACCGCTCCAGATCGACCATGGCGCGGCTGAACCGGATGAGCGCACCGACGCCCACGGTCGAGGTGACGTAGGTGGCCAGATCGACGCCGGCGTTGAAACCCACCGCTGCGGCTGACCGCTGCACGGTCGGCGCCATCGAGAATGTCGCCGTGTCGTAGGGATAGGTCTCCTCAAACAGGATGTCGGAAACCAGCGTCTGCGCAACGTCGAAGAACGTCGGGCCGCCGAACAGCGTGACCTCGAGGCGCGTCCCCACCGTCGCCCCGACTCGCAGCTGAACATGGACCGCCGCCTCCTGTCGGGTGGTGACGGCCGACCCGTCGACGGCGCGGAACTGCTCGAGATGGAACGGATGCGGCAGCCCCGCCGAGACCCCGGCGGGGCCGGTGGTCTGGAACCGGGACACGCCGACGCCGACGCCGACCTGCCGCCAGAGGCGCACGCTCGCCCCGAGGTCGATGAGCGTCCCGGCGTCGACACCGTAGTCGGCCCGCAAGTCGCCGTCCTCCCGGTGGAGCGTGAGCGTCGCGCGGGTTGTGAACGCGGTCGACGTCGCCTGGGTGCCGGCATTGACCGTCACGCCCACGCGTGGCTGCGCCAGACCGACCGTGGGCACCGCCGCCACGATGACCGCGACGGCCGCCGCGATCGCGATGCGAGGCCGCACGCGCGAGCCCCCGGTGCGCCGTGTCTGCATGGCCACCTTGCTCTGAGTCAGGCGGTGCCGAGGAGCCCGACCGCCACCATGGCCTGGGCGATCGCCTGCGCTGCGGCGCTGGTCACCCCGAAGAGATCGACCGCCGCCTGATAGACGGCCCGGGCGGCCACGGGCATCGACGGCGCGTTGGGCATCAGAACCGTCATGCCGCGGAAGAAGGCCTGCTCGATCTGGGCGCGGTGCGCCCCGCCCACGCCCTGCACGCGGAGGCCGGACGTCGCGTTGGTGCCGCCCTCAACCGCCAGGTAGAACGCGTGCCCCAGGATGGTCGTGTTGATATGGACGCCGCCATCGTCGGCGGAGCGCATCAAGAACGCGTCGCGGCCCATGAGCACGACGGGCGCGAAATTAAACGCGCGTGGAGCGTCCCGCGTGCCCTCGGTGATGACGACGAGATACTGGAAGCTCCGCACCCAATGGTCGGGGTACGGAATCGGGCGGGGACGAGCCCGGATGGTGAACGCGTGCGGCACGTCCAGCGTGCGAAGGGGCCCCAATCCGACGATGTCCTCGCCACTCTGATAGTCCGCCCGCAGCGGCCCCGTGCCCGGGGGGTGGAAGAAGAACTCGGCCCCCGTGCCGATGACGTCGGATAGCGCTTCGTTGACCGCGCCCGCGTGGTTCGCCCCCCGGACGAAACGTCCCTCGGCGTCACACAAGAACGGCCACTCCTGCATCTCACCGAACTCGTCGGTGAACGTGAGCGTGACGGTGGCGCAGGTCAGGGTCCGGCCCTTGAAGGTCATGGTCGTTGGGCCTGGAGGCCCGGGCTCGAACTGGTCTTCGTACTCCCCACCCGTCCGGCGCCGCATCGCGGCCGACGTCACGCCGTGCATGAACTCATGGGCCACCACGTCCAGGGCCGTGATCGGGACGCCGTCGTCGGTGCTGCCATACGCGAAGACCCCGACCTCGCCCGGGCCGAAGGGCGGCGGGGCAAAGAACGCGTTGTATTCGGTGAAGGGTGAGGAGTCGACGATGGTGGTGATGGCGCTGTTGCGGTCATCGACGCCGTCCCAGGCGTGCTGTTTGTAGACGTAATCCACAACCCAGCCCGTGTGCACGTGCGCATCGACCACATGCGGGTCGGTCCACGTATTGTCCGCATCGGTCGGGAAGTCGCTGTCGAAGACAATCCGGCCGAACAGCATGCGGAAAATCACGTCGATGAGGCCCCCGGTGTCGTACGTGCGGATCGGGGCCGGGCGGAGCTGGTCGTGCGACCGGAATGTGCCTGCGGCCTGGGTCGCACTGATCTTCTTGTGGTCGCCGACCGCACCCGTTCCCAGGCCGACCGCGCGCTGTGTCACGACCGCGGCGGTGCTCCACACCACCTGACCCGTGTCGGCATCGACGAAGTATGTCCGCATGTCGGTCAGCGTCGCCCGGTACGCCAGCCGGTCGGTGCCGTCGAACAGGCGGAACACCGTCAAGTGCGGCGCACTGGTGGCCACGACGGACGCGCCAGAGACCTCCCCCAAGATCGCCGCAACGCGGGCCGCGGACAGGGTGGGGGTCGGGTCGACGGTGATGCCCGTCAACAACGTGCCGATCACAGACACCGTCACCCCGTCCGCCGTCTGGCGGACGAGGCTGCCGCCGTAGACCGGAATGCCCCAGTACGACTGTATGAACGTCTCGTGCCGGTGCCCGGCCAGCACCGGGTCCTCCCGCATGCTGCTCACGACTAGCTCCCCGCGCTGGACGAACTGATCGATGGTCCCGTCCCAGCTCCGGAGCTCTGCTGGCGTGGCGGCGGCCACGGTGAGACGGCCCATGCCTGGCTGCGGTGCGATCACTGCATTCTGGGCGGGCACGCTGGCCGGGAAGAGCAGCACGAGCAGAAGGCTCCCGACCGCCGCGGCCGTGCGCGTGTGCATCTGTCGCACTCCTGTACCTGGCAGTAAAGACATGTCGGGGATGTCGAGAGAAATCTGACGGCTGTCGTCCTGGGCCGCAGGGCGGCCTCTGGACGGCAGCGATGCGGAGAATAAGGTTAACATGGGGGTCCGTAACACACACCCGGCCACCCGAGCTTGGTGAGCCACGCCCACCGAGCGATTCCCTTCGTCCTGGATTTCCATGTTACCCACCGGATTGGGACCGACGCGACGAGCCGGTCATACAGAGGTGGACCCCATCCTTCGGACAGGTGTTCGTCACAGCTACGGTGGAATCCGGGTTCATGATTCAAGCTGCGTTTGGCTGGCCGGAGGTGGGGCGGAGCCCCAAGGCTCCGGTTCGCTTCGTCGCGAGTGTACGCCTCTTCGGGCGTCCGGGCGTTGAGCTTGGTCGTGCGCGGGCTCTCATGCACCGTGATCGCCTGTGCGCGCTCGCGCGGCAGGTGGACGGTCACGCGATACAGGCGGACGCCGAGATCACGCGGGTCTGGCGACAGGCCGAGGGATCGCGGTTGAAACACCGTCGACTGAATCGTCAGATCGATCGGGCCCTGGGCTCCGGTCTCCGGCAGGGCCAGCCGGATCGCCTGTGGGGTCTCCCCGAGCACCCGCTCCCCGACCAGCTGCTCCCCGATCCGCACCGAGATCTCGGCCGGAGGCGTACCGGGCGGGCGGGGGCCTGCAACGACGAGCGTGACGGCCTCCCCCCCCGGCAGCGTGAGGGACGCCTGCGGCCCGGTCCATCGGAACGTGCCGCGGGCCGGATCCCGGTCGCGCTCGGGCCCATGGAAGCCCTGCAGGTCGTACAGGAGGTCGTCGGCAGGCGTCCCGATATCGATGTCCGGTTGGTCTCGGCCGCGCGTCCGTGTGACCTGGAACAGCTGTAGCTGGATCGGCGTGGACACGACCGCCTGTGGGGCCCGTGTGCGGGTGCGTTCCAGGACGCGGAGGTCAATATGCGCCGGGTCGCGTGCTTCGAGCACTAAATCTGGCGCGAAGAACGAGAACCCCTGCGGCCCGAGGGCAAGGAACACGGCGCGGCCGTGCGCCAGCCAGTCGCCGATGACGCGCCGCAGTACCTGGTCGTCTGGATTCCGCTCCTGGACGAGGATCGCATCCACATCATGGAGGTAGGCGAGTGATGTCTGGATGTGTGTGCCTGCCAGATCGGGACTCGCCAACACGACCGCCTGGTCTGGAAACAGCCGCGCCACCTGCGCGGTCTGCGCGAGGGCCTCGTCCCACAGCGGCTGACCGACCACGGCGAGACTTGGCCGCGCGACGAGTCCCACGAGGAGCGCACCGGTGGCCAGAGTCACGCGCAACCGATATTGGGCGACCACCACACGCGCCAGCAGGGTGACGACGGTTAGGGCACCGAAGAGCATCGTGAGCGGAAGGACGACCGGCACGTACCGCCGCATCGTTCCGATCTGCAGGCCCGCCTCCAACGGGTCGTACAGATACTGCAGGCCAACGACACCCAGAAGCAGGCCCACAACGGCCAGCCCCGGTGCCGCGTCGGCGCGCCGGACACGGACCAGCCCCGTGAGGCTCAGCGCCGCGAGGCCCAGCACTGGCCAGGAGACGTACCAACTCAACCAGACGATCGTCTCGTCGAGCCGGCCCGGCAGCGTCGTCACGTAGTTGACACCGTAAGCGACGAGCGCGGCCACCGCGGCCCATCCCCAGCACCACCGCGGCCACCGCCACGCCGGCCGTCGGAACGCCGCCACGCCGGCAGCGACCAGCAGCCCAACCGCCAGGACCGCGACCGCCTGCACCAGGACGGATTCCCGCAGCAGGCTGACCACCACGAACGTCTGGATCAGGTACGCGACAGCCGGCCGGTAGTGGGAGTCGAAGCTGAGGTAATGCACGAGGTTGTGGGCCACCAGGAGGCCGAACGCCGCGAGGAAGGCCAGGAGCAGTGGAGTCTCGCCGAGCCGCGCGCGCGTCAGGAGCCGCGCTGCGACGATGGCCAGCAGGAACACGGGCAACAGGACGAGGAGATCGACCTTCGCAAAACAGGCGAGGCCCAAGAACCACCCCGCGGCGAATGCCCACCGCGTGGCACCGCGGGCGCATGCCACCAGCCAGGCAAGCACCCCGGCCATCACAAAACACTGCGCGACCGTCTCGGGCACCGAGAGCTTCGCAAACCAGATCTGTGGCAACGAGACGGCCGTGAGCGTGGCCGCGAGCCAGGCGGCGTGCACGCCGCCCAGCCGCCGCGCCACGCACCATAGGCCAATCAGGCTCAGGGTCGCAAAGAGGGGCGCGACGACGAGCGCCACGCGCGGCGAGCCGAGGGCGTGACCTAGGGCGGTGAGAACCGGAAACAATGGGGAAAAGCCGGCGGTGACCGTCGGGTCGGCGATGTCGGCGATCAGGAAGCCGCCGGGGAATCGTGCAAACTGGCCTGTCACGTCACCGGGTATCCGATTCAGGAACAGCTCCGCGCGGCTGGCGGGCGACAGCGGGCGCAGCAGGGCATCCTCGAACTCGAGCGCGCCATGGTGGGCGATCTGCCGGCCGAAGTTCAGATAGACGGTGGCGTCGCCTCCGGCCACCGCGGTCTCGTACGGCGGGAGAAACAGCGCGGCGCACAGCAGGATCCCCGCTGTCGCCGCCAGCGCAGGTTTGAGCCCGCCGGCGGTGGCGGCAGGCCCCGCTGGACCCTCGCGGAAGGCGCAGACCAGCAGGCTGAGCCCAAACGCCGCGATCGTGAGCAGGAGCCCCAACAGGCCCAGCCTGAACTGGCCAAGCTCGGCGAGCACGAGCGCCACCCACGCCACGACGCTCACGCCGAGCATCACGCGGAGAAACCATCGTTCGAGTGGCACAGCCGGCCCCCTCATGGCGCAGCCAGGACCGGTACTCGTGCTAGTTCCTGGACTCGCTGATCGCGATCCGTAAGCAGATCGGTTCCGCCAGCCAGGAGTGCCTCGCTGACGAAGTCCAGGCGCACGCTCGTCAGTTGTTCCTGGCCGGGACGGGACGAGTTCCAGTCGTCCCCCAGAGAGGCAGCGAGACGCTCGCGGAGCTCGCGTGTGCCATTCGACATAACGTAGCCGAAGTAGTTGCGCCAGCGCACTCGGTCGTAGCGCCCCGCCGGCCGCCGCTCGATCTGTCCGAGCGCGGCTCCGTTCAGGAGGTCGACCGCCGCTCCCGTGTCTGTTTCGCCGCGCGCGACCACGTAACGCGTGCGCGAGGGCGGCTGGGGCGAGAACATCGACCAGCGCTGTTCAACCCGAAGCAAGTACGCGGGGGCGCTCCACATCCCTCGGGGCCTCACCCCCTCCCAGACGGTGCCGACGTTCCAGAGGAAGACGTAGCCGAGGATGGCGAGCGCCGCCAGACCCCGCCACCGCGGGAGCCGGAGACGGCTCGCGACGTCGCCGCCGACACCGAGCTTCTCCCATAACCACGTTGGCAGGAACACGAGCCATGCAACGATGCACGCCACGGGGAAGATCCCCGTCCGCATCCAGACCAGGATTCCGATGTGGAAGGCCACGAACAGGACGACGGCCAGCATGCGCGCGGGGCCGGTGAAGAATGGTAGGAACGCGAGGATGAGGCCGTACCTCTCCAGGCCGATGACGAACCGGGTCATCACGTTCAGCAGTTCTGGGTACTCGAGAAGCCGCTGGCCCCACGCGCTCGCCCACGTCTCGCCTCCGAGAGCCATTTCGAGGGCCGTGAAGTCGGTTGTCCATGCCGCGCCGGTTTTGAACAGCGCATTGAAGGCGTAGATGAACCCGACCTGCAAAAGGAGTGCCGCGGCGGCACCGCCGACCACGACACGAGGACGGAACGGGGACCACCCGCTGCGCCGCGCAGCGTCCATCGACCAGCGCGCGCCGAGCGGCAGGAACATCGACCAGAAAAGTAGCATCCGGAGCACGACGTCGCCGGTGTTGAGGACTCCGGGGTTCCGCCCGTGCAGAGATGCCAGCAAGATCCACGAGGCGACGGTGACCCACCACGTCCGCCAGCCTACGAGCAACAGCACGACGGTCGCCCCGGCCGCGACGAACACCAGGGCCTGCCCGATGAGGCCGCCGAAGAGGAAGTGCGGATTCAGGTTAAGTAGGACCGGTGCCCACGGTATGCGCGCACCGACCTCAGCCGCGAGCAGCGCCCGCGGGAGCACGCCCGCATCCGTGTAGTGGGATCCGAGATCCTGCGCGCGAAGCACGAGGTCCAGGAGGATGGTCAGGGCCAGCCCGATACGGAACACGGCAAGGGACCGAGTGTCGATCCCGAAGACATCGCTCAACCAGCCAGCGACACGCTCCAGCCTTGTCACTGAACTCCCCAATCTCTCCTCACCCCACCCGGTGGCCCCTCGTCGATGGCGTGCACGATTGCGGTCGTCACGTCCGCCGAAACAATGCGCGTGGCCCTGATGATGTTCTCGAGTTGAGCCACCTTGGGTGAATTCAAGTCGTGTCCAAGGGGATCCGATTCAGGAACAGCTCCGCGCGGCTGGCGGTCGACAGCGGGCGCAGCAGGGGATCCTCGAACGCGAGCGCGCCATGGTGGGCGATCTGCCGGCCGAAGTTCAGATAGACGGTGGCGGCGACGCCGGCCACCGCGGTCTCATACGGCGGGAGGAATAGCGCGGCGCACAGCAGGATCCCCGCCGTTGCTGCCAGCGCAGGCGTTCGCCAGCCGGCAGCGGCGGTAGGCGTAGCCGGACTCGCGCGGAAGGCGTAGACCAGCAGGCTCAGCCCGAACGCCCCGAGCGTGAGCAGGAGCCCCAACAGGGCCATCCGAAACTGGCCAAGCGCGGCGAGCACGAGCGACAGCCACGCTACCACGCTCACGCCGAGCATCACGCGAAGAAACCAGCGCTCGACGCGCGCCGCACCACCGAGGTCGTCCGTGTCGGGTTCTCCTGGCACGCGGCGTCCCCGCCGCGCTGCGGGCATGGTTCCCTAGCCGGGCTGCGGCAGCGGCCGCGCGGGCACGGGTGCGGGTGGTGAGACAGTGAGGCACGGTCGCCGCAGTACCCAGACCACCGCCAGCGGCACGACGACGCCCCAGGCGCGGATCAGGCTCACGTGGGGGGCGAACCCCAGATGGTGCGACAGCTCGCCAAGCGCCAGCAGGACGGTGAGCTGCAACCCCGCCAGCCCCACGACCACGCGGACCAGGCTCCGCCAGGGCCCACGTGCGCCGACGGCCACCCAGAACGCGGCGCACAGGCCGAGTTGGAGCGCCGCAAGGATCGCGAGCGCCCCTTGCGGATCGTCAACAGGCCGGTGGCCGCCGTGCTGGAGGAGCACCTGCCCCCCGTCCACCGCCCGGTGCAGGAGGTCGCTCCAGAGGGGACCCACCGCCACCGCCGCGACGATGCCGACACCGATCGCCCCCACGGCCCGCCGCGCGGGGTGCGGGCGGCCGACCGATCGGGCGGACAGCACCGCCAGCCCGGCTACGAGGAGGCCCGCGACCAGCACCTGTGAGAAGGCATGGATGGCGACGGTGTGCGAGGCGACCAGGGTCGTCGGGAGCGCGAGCACCAGGAGCCGGGCCACGCCCACGAGGAAAAAGATCGCCGGGGCCGCGCCCAGCGCGGCCACGCGCCTCCACCGCGCGAGAGGTACCGCCAGCGCGCCGGCCAGGTAGACGGGAATCAGGGGGGTGGCAATACACTCCTGGGTCACAATAAACGCCCCGTGCGTCGTCGTGACGATGTTCCCTGCGGCCGTGGCCGACACCCCGAGTGTCGCCAGGATGCCGGCGCCGGTCATCGCTACCCAGACGCCCAGCGTGCGCAGCAGGGCACTTTCGTACATCCACCCGGCCGCCGCGAAGTAGACCGCGACGCCTATGACGGTGAGCAGCAGAAACCGCCGGGCAGGGCCGTGCCAGGCACCGCCGAGATCCGGGCTGGCGCCGCTGGCCGCTGGATCCATCTGCCAACGCATCCAGGCGTATACATAGACGACCGCCACCACGATGAGGATGGCCGGCCAGATATAGATATGAAGGAGGTCGAGAAGCGTGGGGTGGGCTGCCACCAGCGACAAGTTGCCGATGCGCACGGTGTTGAAGGCCGCGATCACCAGCAGCCCGACGCCGGCGCCGCGTAGCCGCGCCGACCACGTGGCCGGAAACGCCAGGACCGCCCCCAGGCAGAGCGCCATGGCGTCGCCCCCGCTACAGCTCGCATCGACGTAGACCGCGTCGGTCTGCACCCCGGTGAGCTGATCGGCCACGCGTTCCTGGAGCTGGGCAAAGGGGACGAGGATCTGGCGTTCCACCCAGCCGAGCCGCATCACCCCGAACAAGCCGATAAACCACGCTCCGGCCGTCAGCGCGAAGCGGAACGCCCCTGACGCCGGATCAGGCGGGCGCGTCTGTGGGTCCGTGGTCATGGCGACCTCCGTGGTGAGGGTGCGTCCGACGCCTCTGGCCGCACCGCGACTGTCGTCAGCAGGTACCCGTGCCGGCGCAGCCAGGGCAGCCACCGCGACAGGTGATGGAACGGCGCGACGGCGAGGCCCGTGAGCCGGCTCAGCGGGCGCGCCCACGTATAGCAAGCCAGATCGAGCATCCGCAACCACCCCGGTATGAAGAGAATACCGGTTTCGGCCGTCACCTCAAAGCCCGCCCGCGTGAGCATCCGCCGGAAGGTGCGCCGCGAATACGACTTCTCGAAGCCGTACCCATACAGCCCGAGCCGGTACAGCAGCACCACCAGGAGCGGGCGCAGGAAGGGGTCCCAGCGATTCGGCACCCCGATGACCACGCGGCCACCCGGCCGCACCACGCGGAAAATCTCCCGTACGGCCCCGTCCGTGTCCGCGAAGTGCTCAACCGTCCCCATGGAGTAGACCGCGTCGAAGCTCCCGGATTGGAACGGGAGCGACCGCACATCGGACCGCACGCCGTGCAACGTCAGGTTCCGTTCCTCGAAGTGCCGGCGGGCGCCTGTGACGATCCCGGGTGAGATATCGACCCCGAAGGCGTGACTCCCGGCAGCGGCGGCCCAGCGCAGAATGCGCGTGTTCTTCGCCTCATCCCAGAGATCGGTCTTCAGAAGACGCAGCCCCTCCAGCGGCGCCAGATGGGTCTGGAACAGCCATTGCTCATCCTCGAGATACTGCGCCGTCGACCGCGCCCCGTGAAGGTCCGGAAACGTCGAGCCGACATCCGCCCAGAAATCGCAGTACGCACGCGCCTCATCCGCACTAGCGCTCGCACCATCACCCGCCAGGTCGGCTGTGTCGTGTCTCACCGCCGCCTCAGGGGGTGTCACGGTAATCGTCCCCTTCCGCGACGAGGGTGACCCGGACAGGCCATCACCGTGCCCACATGGACGTCACGGGCGGAGGCGGCGCGTGGTCGAGCAGTCCGGTGTCGGCGTGCGGTGGATTCGCCAGCCGCGCGCGCCGGGGGAACACCGACTCGTCGTGGCCACTGGCTGGTTCCAGAGGGGAGGGAGAGGTGTTGAAACGGCGCGACGTCGAGGCCCGTGAACCGGCTCAGCGGACGCGCCCACGTATAACAGGCCAGAGCAAGCATGCGCCGCCACCATGGGACAAAGAGAATACCCGTTTCGGCTGTCACCTGAAAGCCCGCCCGCGTGAGCATTCGCCGGAAGGTGCGCTCTCGAACGCCTTCGTCCGAAATGTCGCCCAGGCCGGCCGCTACTGTGATGGGGATAGCGAGCAGCAGGCAAGCGGTTCATAACACGACGCTTCACGGCAGCGTACCGCACCCGCTTCCCTCGACGTACCCCTCATCCTCAACAGGAACGTAGCGGACCGCGGTGGCCGTCCGCGGACGGCCGGTAACGACATCCACACGAACACCCCTGAGTCGGGCGTATCCGGCGCCGGCCCGCTGACGCCTGGCGCCATTACGGCGACGAGCGCCGACTCCCGTCGGCCGACCTCAGACGCGACCGCGCGCCGCGGCCAGGCGCCGGCGAACGCTACCCCTCAAGATACCCCTCACTGCCTCGCGGATGCCCCTGGAATCTACCGGACGGCTTCACGCGCTCCTGGATCTGCGCGTGGTGTTGGAGCGGCCACGGAGCAGCCGATCTCCGTGAGGCGACCAGGACCGGAAAGAGGACAAACTGACCGACGAGGCGTGTCCGGCGTGGACACCCGCGGCACCAGACGGACCCAATCTGCGGAATCAATGCGGTGGGTGGGTCGTGGCTCCGAACAAAAAAAATGCGTGCGGACACCGGAGGCGCCGCTCGCCGAAAAATTGCCGGGGACGAGCTGGGAGCACCGTGCCACAACCAGAACACTCGGGGACGCTCAGAAAAGCAAAGTGAGGATCCGGCGCAAACGCGCCGGGTCCCCCCCCTGCCCGATTACCCCCCAGGGCTCTCAGGAACGATGGGCTCTACTCGCCCTGACTCTGACTCCGCCGCCGAAACAGCTGCCGCGCGCCGCCACCCATCAGGCCAAGACCGAGCAGCCACTGCGCAATCAACGGTAGCGCCGGCACCGGCTCAGGACCGCCGTCTGGAGGAGCGTCGGTCACGGTCACCATGACCTGCATGGGGGTGGTGATGCCGCTGCCCGTGGCCTCCACGGTCACCGACTCGTTGGCCGTCAACGTCACGGAGCCGCTCATCTCGCCCATCGCGATCGTGATCGAATCGGCATCCAGTGTGCCGTCACCCTCCACGGTCAGATCAATCGTGACCACGTCGTCGTCAGCCGTGACGGCTCGGTCGGCCGTCGCGGTGATCGTCGACATGCCGCCCGCCTCGATCTCCATGGGATCGGCGCTCAGCGTGACCACCAGCGGCGTGGCTTCCGGCTCCGGATCCGGATCCGGCGCCCCTTCGACGACCGTCACGGGGAACGTGATTTCGGCGACGTTGGAGACCGTCTGACTTGGGATGAACGAGGACGACTCCATTCGTGCCGTCGCGGTGACGGTGACCTTGGACTCGCCAGTCGCATCCGATGACGCGGTGAGTGTGACGCGGTCGCCAGACGCTGACGCGCTGATCGAGTCGCCTTCCACCGAGGTGCCGAAGCTGGCGTTGTAGCCCTCATCCATACCGAACATCTCGTCCGTCATGATCGTGACGACAGACCCCTGGGTCACGGCGTCACCGAGCGCCATCATGATCGCCTCGTACGCCCCATCCTTCACAAAGACCAGCGGTGCCGTCATGTCCGTGACATCGATCGAGAACGTCCCGCTGGAGGTTCCGCTGCCGTAAGCATTGTCACCGGTGACATCAAGGCTCACCATGAGCGTCTCCGGGCCAATGTCCTCGTCGTTCACCGCCTCGAGCGTGAACGGACCGACCACATAATTGCCGCTGCTGCCGCTCTCCTCATCGTCCTCCATCACATCCAGGTAGGTCGGCATGATCCGCGCGTCGAGCACCTGACTCCCGGAGAGAGTCGGCGTCACCGTGAAGTTCTCAGCATCGGTGTCGGAGATGCGGTCATCATCCTCGTTCACCACCGTGACGTACAGATTGGCCTTCCCGCCCTCCGCCACCATGGTGACGACATTAGTTTCCTTGCCGTCCTCATCCACGCCATTCGCCTCGCCGCTGATGTCGGTCGGCAACTGGTGAATATCGAGCACGGTGATCGGATCGGAGGTGCCGACCACCTCGTTGCTCGCCACGTTGCCAGAGAGCGCCTCCAGCCTGATGACGTCGTCGGTTCTGTTCTTGTCGTTGCCCCTCACGGTGACGGTGAGGGTCTGTTCATCGGGGTGGGTGCCAGTCCTCGCACCCACAACTTGGTCTGTCTCATCATCACCCAAGGGCAGGCCGCCACTCGTCAACATGTCCTTGTCGAACTCAGTAGTGCTGAACGTGTAGCCCGTCGGGGCCCGCAGAAAAAGCACCACTGCTTCGTTGGCGGGCCGGTCGGGTTTCGCCTCCAAGGTCACCTGGAAGTCGTCACCCTCCAAGATGTCATCTTCGGTCGTCTCCACATCGAACACGTAGGTCTGCGGCTCGTCGTCAATGACCTTGCCGGAGCGCTTCGCGTCGTCGGCCTCGACGTACATAGTATTGGTGAAGCCGTCGTCTACCTGATCGGTAGCAAAACTCGCTGTGATGATGAAGTTCTCATTGACCGCATCCAGGTCGGGGGCCACTAGCAGCGTCATGGAGCCCGTGTCGTCGCCACCATTGATGAGCAGGGTATCGTTCGCGAGAACCAAGTCCCTGCCGTTGGCAGCAGTCTCGGCATTGCCCGTCTTGCCACCGTCGTCATTATTCGGATCACTATCTACATCCGGCACCGAAACCGCCAGCATGATGGTCGCTATGCGGCCTGACGGCACATCGTCGGTGAGGGCCACCGTCACCGAGGTCGTGACACCCTCGTTCACCTCGCCGCGGCTATTGGCCGCAGCCACCTTCACCGACTCGATCTCGATTTGTGCCCACGCCGTCCCGGAAGACGCCGCCAGCAGCACCGCCGTAGCAAGAGCCGTGAGCCAGTAGCCCTTACGTATAAAAGTTGATCTCGCTCCGTTCATAACTTGTCGCTCCTTTGAGACTAGGGGGTAACGGTTACTTCTTCTTTAAACCTGATACGTGTAAGCCATTTGAAATGAATGATTTCTGCGGCTTGCATAGACCGGTTACCCACACCCTTACCCACACGTCGAGCCCGACGCCAGAGGACGACAAAAGTCGTTCGCGGACGCGATCCGGCCCTCACGCCTGCCGCCACGCCTTGGCAGGCGGAGGCTGGGCGCACAACGCCGGATAGACCCCGGCGCCCTACGGCACGCGGCCGTTACCGCATATCTGCTGGCCGGCGGGTGCCGACCACCTCGACCTCGTTCTGGGCAGCGTGCGCCGCCGCGGAAGCGCTCACCGACAGGGAGGCAAGGGTTTTTCGTCGGGATCGGCTGGTGAGCGCGCCGCCCCTCACGGTGCACAACAGGGCCGATCAGGTCCTATTGCGTCCCAACGGGCCTCTTGAGGTTTATGTGGGTTATAAAGTGTAATAAATCTTTATTACACAATAGTTTACAAGTTTCATGCACCGGGCTAGACTGTCGCGGAAGGCCACCACACCACAGGCACGGCCCTGGTCACGGCCGGGCCACCAACCAGGGAGGAACCATGACCATGAGATTGCTCACGCTCCGTGACGTGACAGAGATCACCTCGCTGTCGCGGTCGGCCGTCTACGCCATGATGGCCGAGTCCAGTTTCCCGAAGCCCATCCGCATCGGGAGCCGTGCGGTCCGCTGGGTCGAGCAGGAAGTGCTCGACTTCATCGCCAGCCGTCCCCGCGGCGGCTCCGAGCGGACCGCCGCGTCGCCGGGATGCACGGCGATCGCCTCAGGCGCCCGGAACGACCTGCACGGCCGTCCTCGACGTCCCGATGCATGACGCCGAGGCCGGAACGCGTGAACCGGTCCACGAGTGCCGAACGACCCCGATCCATGCAGACGGCACACCCTCGCTCCAGGCACCCCGTACGACCTCGGGCCACAGTACCAGTCCTCCTCACGCAAAGGTCCGCGCGGCCCACTTGTACGAGCACGGCTGGATCCGGCCGGATGATGACCCGGCGCGGCTGCGGGTCGGGCTCGCGCGAGTGGTCGCCCCGCGTGACTTGATCCAGGACGACCTGTTGCGGTGCGTCGAGCGCGGCGCGGTGGCCGGCAGGAGGCGATTCTTGTGTTGTGGGACCGACCGGAAGACGGTTTGGCGCTGCGCGAGACTATGGCCACGTCGGCGTCTGATCGCGACGCTGTTTATTCGAGGATGGTGGCGAGGCGAGCCAGTACATCATCCATGATGTGTTCGGGAACGGTTTCGAGGCGCTTCCCCGTCCGGGCACCGAGATCGAGGGCGGCGGGGCTGGTCGCAGCGGATCACGCCGCTCGTTCGGGTGCCTGCGCCCTCAAGAGACACTGTGAAGCCACGCCGACGAGCGAAGCTCCCCCCCGTGGTGATGGGCAGGACGACCGGCGTCTCGGTCAGCGTGTTGAACGCGGCGGGGGACACGATCAGTACCGGCCGGGTCCCCTGTTGCTCATGGCCGGCCGTGGGATCAAGGCTGACAAGCCAGATGTCGCCTCGCTTCACTACAACAGCTCGTTGCCGACCGGCTTGCCATCAATCCAGTCACGATCCTCGGCGGAAAGGGTCGCGGTCTCGTCGCATTGTGCCAGCAGCTCATCGAGTGAGTAGCGACGACGCACCTTGGGCACGATGATGAGGCGATCGTTCTCCACAGCGATCTCCACCTTGGCCCCGACCCCGAGCTTCAGGAGGTTCAGAAGAGCCGGGGGCACGGCGAGCATGACGGAACCGCCGACCTTGCGCAGGTTGGTTGTATGCATGGACGTGTTTATTATTATACATACATATAACTGACTAGGCCTGCACCGCAAGTTCCACTGAATCGTAGGCTCTGGATGAAGCCGCCCCCTGGTGATCGGGCGGGTGCGGTGATCGCGTTCTCAGCGGCGGCGGCGGTCCGAAGGTTGTCGATGTCGCTGACGAGAGCACTCCTCGGACTCCTCCTCACGCAAAGGTCCGCGCGGCCCACTTGACCTCACCGACGACGACCGCGTCAGGCGGCCAGGGCCGCATGGGCCAGACGTGCGTGTTGGGATTGTCGCTGACGAGTTGCCAGGCGCCTGACGCGTCCCGGCCGGCGCGCTTAACGACGAGGCCGTCGTCGGTGCGAACGACGAAGAGGTGTCCGACGCGGCGGCGGCGGCTGGCGTGGTTGACGAGAATCGAGCAGCCGTCGACGAGCGTTGGTTCCATCGACTCGCCGCTGACCTGGATGATGCGGCAGGTGCGGGCGACCAAGCCGTGGCGGGCGAGCCACGCCCGGCGAAACTTGATGCGCCCGGTCACGCGCTCATGGTCGACGACGGCGCCGGCGCCGGCGGCCGAGGCCAGTTCGGAGACGCCGACGTAGTCGCCGTCGTCGAAGGCCGCGGCGCGGGCGCGTGGGTCATCGAGGGTCTGTCCGGCCGTCGCGGCCGTGAGGGCGCGGAGGAGTTGATCGGCGGGTCTCGGGTCGTCGGTGAGTCCGTGCAGGTAGTCGGTCGACACGTCGAGCGCCCGGGCGGCCGTGGCGAGCTTGTCGAGCGCCCAGCCGGACTTGCCGCGCTCGACCATCGAGATCGCCTCTCTGGTGTTGACAGTTTTGGCGGCGAGCTGCCGCTGGGTGACGCCCCGCAAAGTGCGCGCGTCGCGCAGGCGCTGTCCCATGAGGCTCACCTACATATAGTAATACAAGTTTACAGTTGACGGGTAACTAAAC
>CBDHFM010000009.1:0-85660 GCA_965262505.1 Vicinamibacterales bacterium | reverse complement strand
GCCCTTGCACATAAAAGTTGATCTCGTTCCGTTCATGAGTGTCGCTCCTTTGAGACTAGGGGGTAACGGTTACTTCTTCCGTGGGGGTAACAGTTGCTTCTTCTGTCCAGTGGGCAAGAAATAGTGATCATCCTTCGGCGTACTCAAGGCGTACTCAATTGGTGTTGACAGCACACAGAGATGTAAAAGTATGGCTCCTACTTCTCATATCGAAAATTCACCGTCGGACTATAGATGTTTTGTCTGGAAAACGCAACGAGAGCCGTATTTTAAAATGCGCCCGGCCGGAGACCAAGCCAACCAGGCGCAAGCCAAAGGAAACGTAACCCCATGACCCCACATCACCCGCAGTCTACGTGATCATATCCCACACGATCAATATTCCCTAATTAAATTGCGGACGATTCTTCGAGTTTCTCACAATTCAGAGTCTGTAGATCTTGCCATCGACCTGCGGGGCGTCCAGGCACCCGCGCCCCAGGCGCGGCACCAGTTCACGCTGGTCGACCAGGTGACGCCACTCGTCAACATGGGTGAGGCGGAACGCCGATGTCACCCATGACGGACTCGTGGTTCGACGCAGCGGCGCGCGCGCGCAGTTTTCAACAAAAACCTATGATTTTTAAAGTTTTCCATCGGTGAAACACCGGGACTTTTTTCGCCAAAGTATCGGTGAAACACCTAGACCGTACAAGTATTACTGATCATGTTAGTACGTACCTCCAAGTACGTACAGGCCGGCGCGGCGTGGCTCGGTGAGGCTAAGGACTCACCCGGATGGATCATCCAGCGTCTGTGGGCCATCACCCTGGTACATCGCCATAGCGTTTTCGCCTGACTCTTTGTATTCTATTCGCCACCCGTTGACAGTTTCGCCCCCGATGGTCGCTGGCGCAACCCCCCACGTCACATTGATGGTTGACGAAGAAAGTCCCTTCATCGACTCCAGCCCTCCACTCAAGGCACTTCTATGCAATGCCATAATTGTGGAATTACATCATTTTGACATTACATAGTTCCACAATTCATTTTTGCGTGCGGTTCCATGCGGCGAGCAGCGTTTCGAGCAAATCGGAAAAATCAGGCCGGTCGCTTTTTAACCGCAGAGTGTCGAGGGCTTCGCGGTGCGTGGCGGCTTTCAGTAAAACGGTGTATTGCTTGTAGTCTGGGTTTCCTCGCTTCCCGATCGGTCGTCCGGGGCCGCGTTTTTCGCCCGGGTGAGAGACCCGGCGCGGCGCGGGGTGCGGCGTCGATTCTTCACTGCCCTGCTCTTCCACGGCGGGCGACGGCTCAGGGTCACGGAGGCCCTTGAGGGCGTCGGCAATGCCTGTGTTGCGGCGAAACGTGCTCACTGGACAATCTCCCGGCCTGCGGCCTCATACGCGTCCCATGCCCGCTCTGCGTAGGGATCGCCCTTCACGGCACAGACGGGGACGCCCTGCGCCACGGCCCGCTTGAATGCCTTGAGCAGCGGGATTTCAGCGGTGAACACGGGCACGGCGGCGGCGATGAGCTGCGCCCGGAGTTCTTCGGCTTCCTTCTCGCCTGTGGGAACCTTCACCGCCAAGACCCGGAAATTGACCGTGTCCATTTTGCGCAGTTCCTTGAGGGTGAGCATGAGCGCGTGGGTATCGAGTGGATCAGGGGCCGCTGGAATCACCAGCAGGTCGCAGCCCTCGGCCAGCGCCTTGAAGTCGTGTGGGCCGGGGCGGGCTTCGGTGTCGATGACGACATGGCCGCGTCCCCCGCCATAGTCGGCGGCGTGTTTCGCGCTCTGGAGGATGTCGGCCACCTTGAAGGGCAGCCGGCCTGCGGTGTCCCAGACAAGGGCCTGACGATTCGGGTCGCCGTCAAGTAACAGCGTCGGCGCAAGCCGTTGAAGGTAGGTGGCGAGGTGAACGGCGGTTGTCGTCTTGCCAACCCCGCCCTTGAAGCTGGCGACGGTGATAATCACACGGTCGAGAATAGCAGAATTTCACAATTACGAAATGTGTAAGTGTGAAATTTCGTAATTGTGTATTTATGAGAGTCGTTTCTTGTGCGAATTGGCCAGTTCCGGGAGCGAGAGGAGCGGCAGCATGGGTCGGTCAGGATTCCGTGTGCCTTGGTTTGCGCCCCACGCCCCCTCGCCGATCACCTTGACAGTGGCCTGGATCGCTCGCGCAAGCGCCAGATTGGATCCCACCATCCACGGGAGCCGCTTCACGTCCAAGGTGAACCGTGCCGGGATCGTCGGAGACCGCATTCGTTAAATCAGGCCACTGCAGCCTGGTCATGTCCCCGAGAGGCCCCAACAGTCGTCGCGTGTTGAACCAGTCCACCCACGTCAAGGTGGCAACCTCCACGGCCTCGATGGTGCGCTACGGGCCCGCTGGTGGCCACCGACGAAATAATTTGTGTTCTTACAAGGGCAACCCTCTATAATTTACTGTTGAGTTTTTGTGCTTAAAGGAGCGGGCTACGTGTCCGATAGCAGACGTACGAGAAGTTGGTGGAATTGTGCTGGCACGAGGGCTGTCTCTGTGAGACACGTGGCGCGATGATCTCGCATCACTTCATTGGCACAGGCGTGTGGTCGGACGCGTTGCAACGGAGCCAGCGGGATCCAGCGCAATTGCTAGACGAAGTGACAGGCCATGTGCGCGCGTGCCATCTGCAGGTGATGGCGACGCAGGCGGTGCCGTTCGACGAGGGGGGTCTCACCCTGGTGTGGGTGCTGGCCGAGTCCCATCTGGTCTTGCACGTCTGGCCGGAGCTGCAGAGTGCGACGCTCGATCTCCACGTCTGTAACTACAGCACCTCGAATGCCGCCAACGCCAGGGCGCTCCGGGGTCGGTTAGCGGCGGTGTGCTTTGCCACCGGGGGCCACTGGTCAGAGTTGGTAGCTGGTGCGAGCACGGATGAGGCCGCCAAGCACCCCGCCGACGTCACCGCTTGACCGTCTTCTTGTCTCGCGGGCGATCATTGCGACGACCCCTTAAACCGGCCGAACTGCCATCCTCGTGTCCTCACAGCGACGGCTCTGAGGTGACTGGGGCCGTCACCGCCGACGACAGCTCGATCCATCCGAGATCCCCAGACCGCTTGAGAGCGTGAGCGTCGTCGGCTCCTCGGTATGAGCCCGGACAGTTGCGCGGGGAGCACCCCCGCATCGCACGGCTGGGCCGCGGCGTACTTGTCAGCGAGGGAGCGAAGCATGACGCCCAGCCTGTTCATTGGAATTGGCGTTGCGGAGGCCGACGTCGTGGTTGCCAGCCGGCTGGTGACGGCGCCACCCGAGGGCTGCATCTGCGTCACGACCACGGATCGAACTCCCTGGCCGACGATTTTCAACGGAGATCGCGTTCTTCGGGATTAAGAGTTCCCCAAGCTTCGTGCGAGAGCCCGAAGGCAACGGCGTGGCGGAGCGCTTTATCCGCACGCTGAAGCTCAGGGGCGACGCGACCTCATCGGCCTGGACGCGGCAGCGGAACCCGCCGTTGGCGTTCGCGGTTCGCGCGTCGATGTTTGTCCTGATCCCGATACGGCACACGAAGAATTTAGCACAGGGTAAACAGGGTCAAACTTTTGGGTCAAACAGCACAGAAAGGAGCCCCCTTGGGTTCTCGCCCCCCCTCCGCCCCCCCGAACCTCATCGGGGATATTTGGAGGGCCTGATCACGCCCACGCTTTGAGGCTCTAGGCTCCGCTGTGCTGCGCGTGTGTCCCCTATGCCATGGCACAACAGGGTAGGAGTCGCCTCACGTAGCGTGTGGGCTCCTGTGGCCTCTCGGTGCGCCTAGTGCGTGTGGCTCAGTCAGTTCACCGACCAGCACTCACGCCGCCACCAGGTTCCCATCCCGGATGTCCCCGTCCCATCCGCTCACATCTCCAGGCTGCGGCGGGCGGTCGTGGAACTGCTCCCCGAGGCGGTGTGGCAAAGGTGTTCCGTGCATTTTCTCCGCAACGCACTCGACTCCCTGCCCCGCAAGGCCGATGACGATTGCCGGCAGGAGCTCCGCTGGCTCTACGACCGCCGCGACCTGAAGGAGGCCCTGCAGGCGTGGCTCCAGCATTGGGCCCAGCGCTGTCCGCGGCTCACCGATTGGGTCGAGACCCATCAGCGAGACGCTGAACTTCTACCGGCTCCCACGTCAGCACCATAAGCACCTGAAGTCAACCAACCTGCTTGAACGGCTCAACGAGGAGACCAAGCACCGCACCCGAGTGGTCCGCATCTTCCCCCGAATCCGGCCAGCGAGGACTCGCCCCCGCCGACTCCCGACCGTGCTTCCCCATTTCGACACTTCTCCTGCGAGAACGTCTCTCGCAATCAAGTGTCCAAGAAAACTCGAGGGCGCTGGAACCCCTGCGTCGTGCCCGTCTGTGAGGAGCGTGGTGATGTTGTAGAAACAGAAACCCGGTACCGATACCCCGTCTGATGCAAGACCGGAGAGGCACCACGTCCGGCCCTGGCACCAGGGCACGGCGCAGCCGGACCACGCGGCGACGTGCCACCCGGGCCAGTCCTTCGACCCGAGCCGGCTCGCCGCGGCGCCGACGCCGGTCGAGGCGCGCACGGCGGTGGCCGCGGCTTGTCGGGTGCCTGCTCGTGGGCGGGTTGATCTCGGCACTGTGGGTGGCCGTCGAGGTGGGCCGGCAGTTGCCCGCCGCTGACGAGATCGGCACGCTCGGGATCATGGCGAACGCCACCGTCATCTTCGATGCGGTCGATCAGCCCGCGTTCACCCTGTTTCGGGAACGCCGGCTGTCGGTCCAACTGCATGAGATCTCATCCCACCTGACCGGCGCCGTCCTGGCCGTCGAGGACCGTCGCTTCTACGACCACCGGGGCTTCGACCTGATCCGGATGGCCGGGGCCGCCGTGATCGACGTCCAGGCGGGCCGTCTCGCCCAGGGCGGCAGCACGATTACCCAACAGCTCGCGCGGGTGAGCCTGCTCTCACGCGAACGTACGTTCCGCCGAAAAATCGCCGAGATCATCACGGCCGTGCAGATCGAACGCACCTACCCGAAAGACCGCATTCTCGAGTTCTATCTCAATAAAGTGTACTTCGGTGAGGGCTTCTACGGGGTGGAAGCCGCCGCCCAAGGGTATTTTGGGAAGCCTGCGTCCGACCTCACACTGGCCGAAGCCGCGCTGCTGGTCGGCCTGATCCGGGCGCCGAACGTCTATTCGCCGGCCGCCCATCCAGACGCGGCGCTGACGCGGCGTGACGTCGTGCTCACAGCCATGCTCCATACGGGAGCCGCGAACGGCGCAGCGGTCGCGCAGGCCAAGCAGGAACGTGTGCGGCTCCGTAACGGGTTAGAGCCCCGCCCCGAGGTCGGCAGCTACTTTAAGGCTGAGGTGCGGCGGCGGCTGGTCGATCGGTTCGGGGGAGAGGCGGTCTACGGCGAGGGTCTCCGCGTCTACACCACCCTGGTCCCCGATCTGCAGCGGGCGGCCGAGGACGCCACCGCGGCCGGCCTGCAGCGCATCGAAGCGCTCCCGCGGTTTACGCCAGCAGGCCGCGAGGCGGAGTCGCGTCTGCAGGCGGCGCTGATTGCGATCGACCCGCGGACGGGCGCGGTGCGGGCGGTCGTGGGTGGTCGTCGTTTCCCCGAGAGTGCGTTCAACCGTGCGACCCAAGCCCGACGGCAACCCGGATCGGCGTTCAAGCCGTTCCTGTACGCGGCGGCGCTCGATACCGGTCTGACCCCGGCAACATGGCTGGCGGATCTCAACCGGCCCCTGCCGACGCCCGACGGGGGCTGGTTACCGTACGACGAAACCACCGTGACGGCCATGACGATGCGGACCGCCCTGCGGGTGTCCAGCAACCGCGCCGCAGTCCGGCTGTTGGAGTTGACCGGCCTGGATCGCACCCTCGACTACGCCGACCGGTTCGCACTGGGACCACAACCGGCCGTCCCCTCGGTGGTGCTGGGATCCGGCACGGTGACGCTGGAGCACCTGACCGCCGCCTACGCGGCGTTTGCCAATCAGGGCGTCGTGCCCCAGCCCGCCTATATCCGGCGGGTGGAGCGGGCGGACGGCACCCTCCTCTTCAGCGGGCCTGGTGCCCCCACGTCATCTGCGCAGCGCGCGGTCGACCCGACCACCGCGTTTCTCGTCGCGAGCCTGCTGCGGGATGTGGTCGACGCCGGCACCGGCTCCCGGGTCCGACGCGAGGGGTTCGTCGCACCGGCTGGCGGGAAGACCGGCACGACCGACGACTACAAGGACGCCTGGTTCGTGGGGTTCACCCCGGAACTCGCCGCGGGCGTGTGGATAGGATTCGACCAGCCGCGTACGATCATCACTGATGGGTATGCGTCGGAGCTCGCCGCACCCCTGTGGGCGCAGTTCATGAAGGCGGCGCTCGCGGATCGTCCGGCCGGCTGGCTGGCGCCACCGGCGGACGTCGTCGCCGTCGAGGTGTGCGCGCTCTCTGGTGCGTTGGTTCGGGATCGGTGTCGGCAGACGGGGAAACGCGAACTGGCCGCGATTCGGGCCAGCCGCCCCACGTATGTTGAGTATTTCGTCGAAGGGACCGAACCGGTCGAGCGGTGTCCCATCCACGAGAGTCGAAACCGGTTGGTGACGGCTGCCCGGCTGTTCGACCGGGATCGCTAGCGCGGCGATGCGCCTGAACCGATACCGCCATCCTCGCGTCCCGGGGCTGATGTCCGAGCCGTACGCAGTCATCGTCGTTCTCGCCTTGACCATACTCTTCGGGAGTGGCCAGGGGGCGTCTGGTAGCTGCTGAGGAGGGGTGTGCTTCCAGACGACTCACCGGGATGCCATTTCCCCGTCGCCTCTCCCAAAACAAACAGCTCAGACGTGCTGTTCAATGTGGGTGTGCTGTATATATCGAAATATGATGGCAGACTTCCCTAACGCGTTTTTCAAAAAGCTCTCGTACTCGATAGGCGGTTCATGGTACTCCGACGTGCAACGTCCAACAGAGGAGGAGCAATGCGCGCCTCTTCGATGGATCTTCGCGAGCGCATCCTCCGCGATAGCGATGCCGGCATGAAGGCGTCCGCAGGCGCGGTCACGTACCACGTCAGCGCCTCCTGGGTTCGGCGGCTCACACCCCGGCGACGAGCGACCGGCGAAGTGGCTCCACGCCAGCAGCGGTACGGGCGGCGGCCGGTGCGCGCCCCCCAAGGTCGAGGGGAGAGCAGCACCTTCATCGCCGCGCTGCGGGTGACGGGACTCACCGCGCCGCGGCGACCCGGACTTCGGCCAGGACCAGTCAACGTGCGGCATTGACTGCGAATCGAGACAACCATCCGCGTTGGATCCCATGATCTGGCTACGGACGTCTGGCAATCGCGGCATAATCCTGATAGGTGAAGAGGAGGCTGTTTAACCGCTCGGTGTGCTGGTTAATCGTCTCGGCCAGCGCTCGGCTGGCCGAAACATCCGGCAACGAGTCGATGTTGACCCGCTGTAACTTGTCCCCGTCATCCACCGGCGTACTGTAGACGATCTCGACGTCGATAAATCCGCTCGCCTGCAAGAGGTAGGTCAACGTGTCGGGGTGCAGCGGGTGACGGTGCGTGGGGTCGCGCACGTAGGCGCTGAAGAACGCCACCCAGCACGCCGGATTGATCGTTTCCAGCACGACGCGGGATCCAGGCCGGAGGGCGCGGCTGACCTCGTCGAGTACCTGCATCAGATACTCGGCTTCCAGGTGCTCGACGACCTGCGCGGAGAACAGCCCGCCGAGCGACGCGTCGGGCAAGGCACCCACGTACTCGAGCGCGTCGGCCTGGGCCACGTTGAGTCCGCGCGCACGGCAGCGCTCGACCGCCTCCGCATTAGTGTCGATGCCACGGGCGTCGATGCGCTGCTCGAGCAGCAGCGTGAGGAACTCGCCCCGGCCGCAGCCAAGGTCCAGTACGTCCGACGCCCTCTCGAAGTACGGAAGATACGTGCGTTGGCGTCCTGTGATCACCTCGCGTGGCCCGCGAAACAGATCCTCGAAGCAGACGTACTTGTAAGCGTCGAGCGTAGCGGTCGGCCTGGAGTGGTCGGGCATCGCGCGGTTTTCTGGCTCATGCGACTGGACGTGCAGCCGCTTGATTTCCCGTTTCATCGCGTGCGTCGTGGAGGTGATCAGGTTGATCTGTTCCGAGTGCTTCTGGGACTCGTCTGTCACCCGCAGGTTGATCTGTTCCGAGTGCTTCTGGAACTCGTCTGTCACCCGGTTGAGCGCCGTGCCGAGCACGTCGATCTGTTCCGAGCGCTTCTGGAACTCGTCTGTCACCCGGTTGAGCGCCGTGCCGATCAGGTCGATCTGTTCCGAGCGCTTCTGGAACTCGTCTGTCACCCGGTTGAGCGCCGTGCCGAGCACGTCGATCTGTTCCGAGCGCTTCTGGAGCTCGTCTGTCACCCGGTTGAGCGCCGCGTCCACGCCAGCCTGGCTGGCCACGTCTCTGTCCTTCGTATCCACGTACAGCGTGATCTGCTGTAGGTATTGGATGAGACGCGATTGAAAGGTGGTCAGTGCCTCCAGATAGCTGTCGAGCACCTTGACCATGCCGGCAGCGGTGGCGTGGGACTCGGCCGCCGCCCGGACGTCGCGATTGAGATGATCGACGATCAGTGCGTTGAACCGTTGCTGGCGCTGCATGACCGGACCAATCAGGCGCCACACGAGCCCGTTGAATCGATGTCGCCACCCGGTACCCAGCTCAGGACCCTCGTCTGGTGCTAGACGCCAGCTCGCGTTGAGCGGACTGATCTGAGAGTCGTCGAAGCCGAGTGCCGCGTGTGGCAGTTCCGGTTTCTGCACGATGGCGCGGTCGAGCACCGTGAGGGCCTGGTTGTACGCCCGGTCGGCCCGATCGCGGTCTGCCTTGAGCTGATCGAACTCGGCCCCTGTTGGCTGCCTAGACATCGGGGGAATGGTATCAAGTGCTGTCGGCGTGCTGCAGGATGTCTAGCCTCAGGCCGAAGGGTGCCAGCAGATTCCGTGCGCGGCGGCCACCGTCGTCGTTGAGGTGTGGCGGGAGCGCGCGCGGCTCGGCCGGGCGGGCGACCGTGGCGGCGATAACACGCTCGTAGTCGACTGCGGAGTGCTCCATCTGGAAGTTGGCCGCCCAGTAGGCCCGCGCGGCGGCGCCGAGTCCCCGTCGCAGATCGGCGTGTCGTGCTAGCGCCTGCATCGCGATCGGGAGTCCCCGCGCCTCATCGCAGACGCCGACGGCGACCGCGACCGCGTCCGTGGCCCCGCCGCCTGGGACGTACAGATCGGGTCGGCTATCTACCGCCGGAATGCGGAGTACGGGAATCTCCTGTGTGTGCGCGAGGTCGCTGATGATGGTGGCCTTGCCGGCTGCCAGTGCGCGGAGCCATGTGGCGGAGGTCTCGCGTGTCGTCGGCCAGCGTAGGCAGAGGCAAACGTCGGTTGCGGCCAGGTACCGTGCGATCTCAACGTCAGCGACGTAGCCGGTCAGCGTCACGCGGTCGGCGAGACCGGCCGCGTGCAGATCGGCACGCACGTTGTAATGGTCGACCGCTTTGCCCACGATCAGGAGGTGGGTGGCCGGGGTCTCGGCGGCGTCGATGAGCGTCGCTAGCGCGCGCACGATCTGCGGAAGGCGCTTCTCGGGCGTGACCCACCCGAACGCGCCGAACACGATGGTCTCTGCCGACAGGTCGAGGTCGGCGCGGACCGCTGCCCGCACACGGACTGTCTCCGCCGACAGCGGATCGTCCATGCCGGGCCGAACCACGTCGATGTGGGCACCGGGATGGTGTTCACGGAGTCGCGCCGCCAGCCACGGATTGTGGACCGCGACGGATCGGGCGCAGGAGACAGGCGTGCGTAGCATCGGCCAGTACGTCTTCAGCGCGGTCAGCCGTCCCGCGCTGGCGAGCCCGACCGCACCGCCGTACCGGGGATCGTTGTAGATGAACTCGGTTCGGTAGCCGTCGTAGTCGCCGCGCGAGATGTAATAAAACGATCGGGCATCATGCAGGTTCCCGTCATGGATGACGACCAGTCCGGCGTACCGCGTGAGGTACGGCCACATGTAGTCGTGGGCGGACGAATTTCCAAGCTGATAGATGATGAGATCGTAGGCGTGCCGCGCATGCTTCCAGACGAAGTCGTGCGCACTAAACGTGGTCGTGGCGCCGCGCGGCACGCCCGCGCGGTCGTCAGGTGGCGTGTCCGTAAACAGATCGATGCGGTGGTGCCGTGCCAGCCACGGCACCAGCGCGGCAGTATACGCGGCGATGCCCGATCGCGTGGTCGAAATCGGGGTAAACATAGCGATCCGCATGGTGTCCTCGACAGTCTCGTTCAGTCACGCGCGCGGGGCATCATCCGCCGACAAGCTTCTCAATTACGCCGTCCCAGGTGACGCCGCACGCCCGTGCATATCCTGCCTCTCCCAGCGCGCGGGCGCGCGCCGGGTTGCTGAGCGCATTAAAGGCTTCGGCGAAGGCCTCGGCATCGGGATCGCAGACGAGCCCGGAGACCTCATGTTCAACGAACTCAAGCGTGCCTCCTGAATTGGTGGCCGTGACCACCGGCTTGCGGGCCAGGAACGCTTCCAGCGTCACGTAGCCGTAGTCCTCGTCGTAGGGCGGATAGACGACCATCAGCGCATTCGCATACAACTCGATGAGCGCCTCGTCGCTCACACGCCCGAGAAACTCGACGCGTGGCGCGACGCCCGCGTCGACAGCGGCACGCTCAAGCGCCGCGCGGTGCGGGCCGTCACCGGCGATCAGGAGACGGAGCGGTTCGTCAACGTGCCGCATGGCCGCGATGGCCAGATCGATGCGCTTAAGCGGGTCCAGACGCCCCACCGACAGCACGTACGAGCCGTACGCATCGTGACGGAGGCGGTCGGCCAGCCGCGGCGGATGGTACAGCGGCTCGGCCTCCACGCCGTTGAACTGCTGCAGGCGCGCGGCCGTGTTGGCCGAGATAGTGTATCGACGTCGGCATTCGCCGAGCATCTCGCGGTCAAGGGTATGGATCCGATCGCGGAGCCCCACGTCAAGATCCGTATGGGTAAAATCGCTGTACTTGGTCCCGCACAGATCGTACATAGCCCGGTGCTGGTGCATGAGCCAGACGACCTTGTTCTGGTGTCTGGCGTAGTACGATGGGAACTTCGTGCCGATGACGAGATCCACCGGCCGGTGGTTACTCTCGCTGAGATCGAGCAGCCGCCAGGCCGCCGCATGCGCCAGGATTTCTTCCTTCGGATACCACTTGAACGGCACACTGATGAGCGCCGTGTCATACCCGTGCGCCTGGAGCTGGTTGACCAGTTCACGCACCAGTGACTCGGCACCACCGGTCACGAACGGCACCTGGGTTTCGCACACGAGAATTGTTCGTACTGCCATGCTTGCGTTCCAGCGTTCCGGCTCGTGTGTTCGCGCTGATCGGCCGGCGCGAAGAGACCCGGGCCGCCAAACAACTTACTTAAAGATTAACTATATCAAGCGACTCACTACGTCGCCGCCGGCGGCGCGGCCACAGATCCGCACCGTCTTCCCCCCCGGACCAGCACCTCGGTGGTGGACGTGCCGCGCGCCGTGAGAAGTTTGGAGGCGAGGCTGACGCGGCCACTGTACGCGGTCAACCGCGCGGGGATGCCGGGTGCCTACGTGGCTACGATGACCGGCGGCCGCCTTGGCATCCAGGTCGAACTCGACGTACTCCTCGCGGCTTACGATCTTGACCTCGCCCAGACGGCGGGACTTCTTGCGTTTCTTGACCGATCGTAGGACACTGCTCATCTCGGCTCCTTTCTCGTGGGGTGATGTTCGTTTCGCAACTTCATCAAACCACAGGGTTTGGAGCCGTTTCAATTCCCAACTAAGATTAGCTCGCCCTCTCGAAACCGATGGAGGGTGATACCGTCGGGAGAAGTCTGGGGGGTGCTCTGAAGGTTGCCCAGGCGGTGTCCGGCGTGCAGGTAGCGTGAGCCTGGTCCAGGCTTCTCTATGGCACTGCGGAAACCAGTCGTCTCGATGCGAAGGGAGCCGTTCACGTGACGACCCCACAAGAACCTGAGTACCGATGCGAGGCACTGGGACGGAGTCGCTCGTAGTCGTGATGAAGTCGCTGTCATGGCGATGGAGCGAAGGGGCGACGTCGGGCGGTCTTATCTGTATCCAACTGGGCTCTCACAGGAGGAGATGCGGATGAAGGCACAACCATTTGTCATCTCCAGGGATGACAGGTGTGTTCGCCTGATGGGAGCGGTATGAGCCGAGAGGTTCTCGTCCCGTTCTACGAGAGGCTGGGGGTGCAATTCCCCCGGCCTACTCACCGGTTCAGCCTCAGTTTTCGGGATGCCGAGGACCTGCTGACCTAGCGATGCATTACGGTCACCTACGAGACGATCCGCCAATGGTGCCTGACGTTCGGTTCGAGCTACGCTCGCACCCTCCGGCGCAGGCGTGGCCGGATGGGCGACACGTGGTACCTCGACGAGCTGTTTGTGACGCTCAACGGCCGCCAACAGTATCTGTGGCGCGCGGTGGACGAGGACAGCGCCGTGCTCGACATCCTGGTCCAGTCGCGGCGCGGTTCTTTCGAAAGTTACTGAAACGCCAGTAATGTGTTCCTCGACGGCTGATCACCGACAAGCTCCTCCGCAGTTACCCGGCGGCGTGCCGTACGGTGATGTCGTCGGTGGTGGAGCGCCCTAGGGTTTTGTTGGACACTTGATTGCGAGAGCGTGCTCGCAGGAGGAGTGTCAAGATGGGGAAGCAGGATAGGGAGTCGGCGGGGGGGGGGGGAGGCCAGACTCGATCGGGGAAAAGAATGCCCTCCCCTGATCAAGTTGACAGCCAACCCACGCGCCCTTTCGTCGGTCGCTGGTACCTGGCGGGAGCGGTTTCGCTTACTGTCCTCTGGCTGGTCGTGCACGGCTTCGCACCGGCCACCGGGCTCACGCGCAGCTACCATTACCCGTACGCCACGCTCGACCGCTCGACCGAACCTGTCCTTGAATTACTGACCACACCGGTCGTCGAAGAGCGAATCACGGCGGTCGACCTCGCGTTCATCGACGCGCGAAGTCATCCCGCGAGGAACTACCTGGTTCGCTGGAACGGGGTTTGGTTTTCCCCCCGCCCGGAGCGGATCGACTTTCACGCCGCCGCCGACGATGGCGTGGTCCTGCGCCTGGACGGCGAGGTCGTCATCGAACGGAACTCCGAGGCCGGCACGGCCACGGCGGTGCGCACGGTGGAGCTCGACGCAGGCGCCCACCGTCTCGATATCGACCACTGGCAACACGGCGGCGCATCCCGCCTCCACCTGGAGTGGGCTCCCGCCGGCGGCGATCCAGTACCCCTCAGCCCCAGCCGGCTGTTCCCGGACGATCCGGGCGCACCCGCCTACTGGGTGCTGGCGGCATCGCCGGTGTTGCAGGTGCTCGTCCTGCTGATCTGGGGGGCGATCCCCACGTTGTTGTTCGGCCGCATGGTCCATCGAGAAGCCTCCGCCTTGACCAGACAAGAGCTGTCGACCCGCCTGCGGGTCCTGCTGTTGCCCGCGCTCCTCGGTCCAAGTCAGCTTCTTGTCTTCGGCCCGTGGACGGTACACGCCACCAATCGGACCGAGTTCCTGGTGTCGTTCTGGACCCTGGCGCCACGCTGGCTCTGGCTGCTGGGCCCCATCGTGGGTGGACTGGCAGCGCTCGGGATCGTCCTGCCGGGGCGGTGGTTTCCGCGCTACGTGGCCGCGCTCTGTGCCTTCGGCGTGTTGCTCTGGGTGCAGGGGAACCTGCTGGTCGCCGACTACGGGTTGCTGGACGGCGCCGGACTCGACCTGGCGTCGCACGCATGGCGGGCTCCGGCCGAGGTTGGGCTCTGGATAGGCGGGATCGCCCTGGCGGCGGTCTTCGCCGGGGCGGTTACGCGGGCTGCGCCGCTGGCGAGCGCGCTCTTGATGGCGCTTCAGGTGGCGGTCCTGCTGCTGCCGGCGATCGCCCCGGCCGCGGATCGGGCATCCGCCCCTCGTAGCGCCCTGGCAGCGGACACCGGCTGGCAGTTGCCGCCGGAGCGGATCTACGAGCTCTCGCGCACCCGCAACCTCATCCACATCGTGCTCGACATGTTCCCCTCGCACGTATTCGCCGCGATCGCCGCCGCCGATCGGCCCGCCTTCGACCGCGACTGGTCCGGGTTCACCTTCTTCAGCGATCACCTGGGTGCTTTCCGCACCACGAGAGCCAGCATGCCGGCGATGCTCGCCGGAGTGGCCTATCGCAACGAGTTGCCGTTCAACGAGTTCAGGGCGCGCCACGGGAACGTCTCCTTCTTGCATGCGCTGGGGCAACAGGGTTATCAGCTCCGGTGGGTTACGCCCCTGGGCGGCTACGGTCCGGCCCCGTCGCTGCCCGGGGTCGATGCCTCGACCTACTACCGCATCCCGTCGCCGTACGGGAGTCACCGGAACTACCTCGCCGTCTCGGCGGCCCAGTTGCTCGACCTGTCGCTGTTCCGGCACGCGCCGCACGACCTGAAGGCCAACGTCTACAACGAGCAGCAGTGGCTCCTCCAGCCGCGGGTTGCCGCGCGGATGGAGGTGGAAGCGGCTACGGAACGCGCCGCCGGGGACATCCGGTTTCTGCGGGAGTTCGCCGGCCGGATCACCCCGGCCGGCGATGATCCGGTGTACGCCCTGCTGCACGTGATCGCGCCGCACCCGCCGATCGTCGTGGATGCCGACTGCCGGTACCTCGGGAAACGCCTGCCCGTGTCCACGGACAGCTTCGACGCGCAGGCGCGGTGCGCGTTGAGCGGCGTCCAGGCACTGCTCGACAGTCTCCGAGCTCTCGATCTCTACGACCGCAGCGCCATCGTGGTGACGTCCGATCACGGATTGGCGGCGATGACTCCCGATGACCATCCGCTCTACGGGATGCGCTCACCGGCCGGGGCGCTCGACCGGATCGCGACCGATGCCACGCCGCTGCTCGCAATCAAACCCGGTGGTGCGCGGGGTCCGCTTCGCACGTCCGACGCCCCGACCGCGATCACCGACCTGCCGGCCACGCTGCTCGACCTCGCGGAACTGCCGAATACCCTGCGTCGGGGCACGTCGGTGCTTGCGCTCGATCCAGCGACGCCTCGCGAGCGCACGTACGCCCATCACGAGTGGGGGAGGCGGAACGACTGGGCGAGCCCGTACTTCGACGTGCTCCACCTGTTCTCCGTCAACGGACGTGTGACGAACCCCGAAGCCTGGCGCCATCGGCGGGCGCTCTTCGAGCCGACCGACGACCGCGAGGCGCAACGCAGGGCGCATCGGGTCGGCCTTGAGGCGGTCGAGGACGGGATGGCGGGCCGGACCGGCCGTCCTGTCTACCGGACGGACGACTACGCGGTCTTCTACGTGGCGCCGGACACTCGGCGTATCACGTTCGACGTGCGCAGGGCGTCAACCGCCCGGTCACCCCGGACGGTGACCGTACGAATCGACGGCGACGTCGTCGGGGAACACCGACTTGCGGACGATACATGGCACACGCTCGCGTATCCTGTCGCGGTACGCGAGGCGGCCAACAGCCCGTTCTGTGTCGAGTTGCTGGTGAGCCCGGTCCGGCGCGGTGGTGAGGACTCTGACAGCGGTGTGATGCTCCGGGGTGACATCTGACGCGGCGCCCGAGCGTCCTCGGTGGCTGCTCGGCCCACGCGATGAGACACGCCGCCGATCGGTCACGATTACTCCACCAGGGCATCAGCTCCCGCCCTCAGCGCGCCACGTGTCATCGCGCCCGTCGGCCCCGTCTACGATGTCCTGCGTGTCGAAATGTTCCGTGTCGGTAAGCCCATACTCGGCAAGCACGTCGTCAGACGCGACAACGTACACGCCGCGTTGGAGCGCGCGGCCCAATTCCTCGACGGTGTCCACGTTGAGCACGGGTCGCCATTCACGAGGGTTTCACGTATCATGCGGCGATTTTAGCCTTCGCCATGGTGAGCTGAAAAATCCGGGGATTTCGTTATTTTTTAGAACGATGCGTAAGCCAGTTCGACCAGTCAGTGGGTTCGTGCCCGTCGGCGCCGTAGCCGGCGGCGTTGAACTTCCCGGTAGTCGAGCCCTGACGCCCGCCGCGCCCCAGGCGCGGCACCACTTCACCCGTCTCGACCAGATCAACCAGCTGGTTGGTGCGAGCGAGACAGACGCCGACCTGGGCTTCATAGCACGGCTGCTCGCGCTGTGCAGTCTACCTCGCACCAATCCAGGGGACCGGAAAGAATTCATCCGGCGTAACGGGCCATACACACTTGGGATGGTTGCCGGAGTCAGAAACAAACTCCCCTACGGCACCCTACCTCGTCTGCTCCTGGCGTGGGTCTGCACCGAAGCGGTGCGGACCCAACGCCGTGATCTGGTACTCGGCCGGTCGTTGTACGAGTTCATGCGGAAGCTCGGAATGGAGGATCGCTCCGGCGGTGCACACGGCGAGCGGACGCGACTTAAGAATCAGATCACGCGGCTCTTTGGTTGCACGGTATCGTTGATCTACGAGGACGCGCAGAATAGGCAGTTCGTGACTTCACAGATCGCTGATCGTGGTGATTTCTGGTGGAGCCCGCGCCAGCCCGACGAGCCCGCGTTGTGGGACAGCACGATCCGGCTCGGGGAAGAATTTTTCAACGAGATCATCACGCACCCGATCCCGCTCGACATGAACATCCTTAAATCACTCAAGAGGTCGCCGCTCGGCCTCGACCTGTACGTCTGGCTCACCTACCGGACGTTCGCGCTCAAGACACCGCAGCGCCTCTCCTGGCGCCAACTCTACCGACAGTTTGGTGTAGACGCTACCAGGTCGAGCGATACAAACACCGTGCAAGCGTTCCGCCGTAAGGTGCTCCGCGAATTAAAGAAAATTAAAATGGCGTGGCCGCCGTTTAACTACGACACGGTGAGAGGAGGAGTTCGTCTCTTGCCGTCCACGCCATCTATACCTATTCGTCTCATCGAGTAGCGACGCTCCACCGTAGGTTTCCGCCACGAAGGTGGCCTGTGGGGCGCAATCCATGAAACTGATCTACCCCTCCCTTTTAGAGGTCTACGAATAGCTCTCTATGACCCACTCATGTCAACGTCTTTGGAATTTCCACAAAAACCTGTTTTTTTAGAAGTTTTCCATCGGGTAAACGGGTCAGTTTCCCAATATAGATCTATCGGGTAAACGGGTCAGTTTAAGCCCTAGATCTATCGGGTAAACGGGTCAGTTGTACATATAGTACAGATCAAGTAGTACGTACCGACAAGTACGTACAGGCTGGTGGCCTGTTCATCTTCGGGTTCTCACGACATTCCCCCGCCTTGAATAGCGGTTCGCTTTAGAGTCCGGGGGTGACTGTACTGCTTTCCGCGGCCAGTTACTTCGCGTAGAGGGCGGGCGTCAGCCCACCCAAACGAGATATTGCCAAATGTTGTGTATGACCCGTGATCAGGCGGCTTCCTTTCTGACGCCATCGACGAAGGGCACACCGTCGATGACATCGGCGATCAACTGAGACCCGTTCAACGCTCTCCAGTGCTTCTGCGCGGCCATCGCCAGCTTGAATACCATCGTCAAGCACGCCACCCGGCTACCCGCGCCTTTCGTCTTCTTCGTGCGGAGCCGGACGGTGGCGAATGTCGACTCGACCGGGTTCGTGGTCCGGATGTGGATCCAGTGCTCGGCCGGAAAGGCGTAGAAGGTCAAGAGCACGTCCCGGTCCTTGTCGAGACACGTGGTCGCGGCTGGGAACTTCGCGGCAAACGTGGCCAGGAAGAGATCGAAGGCCCGGTCGGCCGCCGGCTGCGTCTCCGCCATCTAGATGTCGTAGAGCATGGCTTTCGCCTTGGGCTGCACGCCCGTGGGAAGCTTGTTCAGCGCATTGGCCGTCTTGTGGACCCAACAGCGCTGCTCCCGGGTCTGCGGAAACACTTTCCGCACCGCGGCCCAAAAGCCGAGGCCGCCGTCCCCGATGGCCAGCTCGGGATCGATCGTGAGCCCGCGGTGCCGGACGTCCAGCAGCAGCTCGCGCCACGACTGTTCGCTCTCCCGGTAGCCATCGGTGATCGCGATGAGCTCCTTCGTTCCGTCCCGGGTGGCGCCCATCAGCACCAGAATGCATTGCCGTTTGTTGTCGGTGTCCTCGAGCCGGACGTTGAAGTACACGCCGTCGGCCCAGACGTAGGCATAGGACCGGTGCGCCAATGACCGCTTCGACCAGTCCTGGTACTCCTGCTCCCACACGGCCTTCAGCCGGGTGATCGTCGTGGCCGACAGCCCGCGCGCCTCGGGCCCCAACAACGCCTGCAACGCTTCGCCGAAGTCCCCCGTGCTGATGCCCTTGAGATAGAGCCACGGATACAGGGCCTCCAAACTGGGCGTCTTCCGGAGATACGGTGGGAGGATCGCCGACCGGAAGGTCTCCCGCTCGTCGGTCCCGGACTCGCGGCTGCTGCACCTGCACGTCCCCGAGTGGCGTTTGAATCGCCCGTGGGGGCAGATGGCCATTACGGACGACGTATCGTCGGCCCGCCGCGTCCACGGTGCTCGCCCGACCCGCGAGGTAGTCGTCAACCTCGGCCTCGATCGCCGTTGCCAACATCTGCTGCGCGCCGTCGCGCAGCACGTCGGTCAGGATGTCTCGCGCCGATTGTCGTGGAAACTCGACCAGCTTTTCGTTAGGCTTCGTCATAGTGGCGTACCTCCTTGCCCCTCGGGTGAATTGGGTGCCTTTGCAACACCCAGGGTACGCCGCCTATTCACAGCCTTATACCCAACTTTAGGTTATACCTCCACCCAAACCCTTCTTCGGTCGTTCCTCGTTGTCTTCACAGCGCCACGCTTCGATCAGGGCCTGGGCGTGGGCCAGGGTCGTCAACCAGTGTTCGTTTAGGTATTCGTCGCGGAAGCGCCCGTTGAAGGACTCGATGTAGGCGTTCTGGTTCGGCTTGCCGGGTTCAATGAGACGCAGGGTCAGCCCCTGCGTGTGCGTCCATGTGAGCATCGCGCGCCCGCAGAACTCCTTCCCGTTGTTCGTGCGGAGGATTTACGGAAGTCCGCGGGTGATCGCCAGGCGGTCCAGGACGCGGGTGACCGGTAGTCCCCAGAAGGCCCGCGCCGGGACAATCGCCACGGCCTCATGGGTGGCGTCGTCGACAATGGTCAGGCACTTCATAGCCCGCCCATCCGCCGTGCGATCGAAGACGAAGTCCGCGGACCAGACCTGGTTGCGACGCTCGGGGCGCACCAGGGGCTGGCCCGGACGACCGTATTACCATCGGGCCTTGGCACGTACCGGAAGGCCGACGCGCTCATCCGCCCCACGGCCAGGGCCCTGCGCTCACTGAGGCCCCGCGCGACCATCTCCCTCACCACTTCTCGTCGAACCGGTGAGGTCACCATTTTTTTCGCAGCACCTCGCGGGTCACCTCGATCTCGAGCTACGATTCCGCTAAGAGCTTCTTGAGCCGGCCGTTTTCGGTTTCAAGCTCTTTCAGGCGCTTCGCGTCCGAGACGCTCAGCCCGCCGAACTTGCTCCGCCAGAGGTCGTCACTGGCCTCCGAGAACCCGTGCCGGCGGCACAGGTCCTTCCCCGGGAGGCCTGCCTCGGTCTCCCGCAGGAACCCGATGATCTGCGCTTCCGTACATCGCTTCCTCACGCCCGATCTCCCTTTCCGGATGATCGGACTCTAACCGGATGATCGGACTCTAAAACGAAGTGCTACTCAAAATGGGGGGGGACGTCGAGGTCTCGGCCGACGGGAACCGATCCCGCGCTTGCTCGCGCTGTGCGGTTCTGCCGCGCCCCAAAAAGGTAGCCGAGGACAGATAGCCTTCCCGCCGCCGTGGTCCTTAGTGTCCAGTTTCGGGGCTCGAGAACGCCCCGTAGTGCGCGCACGCTGGTCGGACACCCCAACTTACCCGTCCTCCCCGGGAACGCGCCCCTGTGGCCGCTCAGCGCCTGGCGTGGGGCTACGTCGGCATCGGGAGTGACGCTGGTGCAAGCCTAAAATTTTCTAGCGATGACTTTCGCCGTGCGCGCCTGGCGTGGCCCACGCTCCAGACGTCTGCAAGACATAGAAAACGGGTTGGACGAAACCGCAGCGATATCCGTCTATGGGGATTCGATCGTCGGAGGCAGGCCGTGGGCAGGTGTCGTGGCCCGGCGGGGGACCAGGGGTGGGTGGGCGGAGCCGACGGTGGGGTGTGGGAGGGCCGCCCGCGCCGGTGTGGTGGATGCCACGCGCACACGCCTCCTGACACGGGTGCTGGCCGCGGTGAAGGAGGCACGGGGAGACGTCGAACGGTGTGCGGTCATGACGAATCCAGAATCGCGGGGCGACGCGCGGTGCCGACCAGGCCGTCGACGAGCTGCATCTGCCCGTCGTGACACCGGGGACAGACGCGCAACGCCCGTCCGGTCAGGGCGTGATAGCGATCCCGATAGTCGAGGGCCACCGGGGTGGCGTCCGGCCGGGTCGGTGGCCGAGTGCCGAGGAGCTGTCGGCACTGGGCCACGTGCTGGTGCCGCGTCCGATTCGCGAGCAGGCCGTAATACCGCAGGCGGTGGAAGCCGCGCGGGAGCACATGCAGGAGGACCGCAACGGGTCAGCCCGTGTCACCGTAGGCCGTAGCGAAGCCGGAGAACCGCGAAGCGGTTGACGCGAGCTGTGGAGTGGAGGCTCGTCCGAGTCTGAAACACGGCGGCGGAAGCGCCGACGTTGTGCCGTGGCGCGACGTTCGGCCGTGGGGTGGGTTTGTGGACGTCCGGCGCGCGGTCGCCGTTCTTGTGGCCGCGTAGCGGCTCGGACGGGGAATTTCCACAGATCGCCTGTGAATCGAGGGGTTTTCCGTCGGTTAAACAGGTGGACCGTGAGCGCCCGATCTATCGGTTAAACAGGTGGACCGTGAGCGCCCGATCTATCGGTTAAACAGGTGGACCCTCGGCCCGAAACTATCGGTTAAACAGGTGGACCACTCATATTAGTACAGATTCAAGTAGTACATACCGACAAGTACGTACAGGCCGGTGGCCTGTTCATCTTCTGGTTAACACAAGCCAAAAAAGCAGCCGAACCTACCTGGAATTCAGGGAATGGGTAGGTGGACAGCCGCCAGCCCGGCTGATTTTACTCAGTAAAACAGCCACACGGCTGTGACTGCTCCAGTAATAGTCACCCCAAAACAGCCCGGATCGTTTTACGATCCGGGCCTGTTAACGGCTCCGCCGTCCTCCGCAGCGCAACAGTCATCCTGGTGACACGCCCGGCTCGCGGCAGCACGGCTGGGGGGTATCGGGCGGCGCGCCGAAGGACGGGCGTGCGACCAGTAGGCCGGCGCCGGTCCTGCCGGGCCTGTGACAGCTCGGGAGCGGAGCGGCTGGCGGCATGGCTGGCAACCGGACCCCACCGCCGGAGGCAAGCGGCAACACGCCCGACAGCGGCAGTGTACCCGGGATCGCGTCGGTAGAGATTACGGAGTCATGGATTCAATCTGGCGGACGTGTACAGGCTCGCCGGACGCGTGCCTTGGCGCGGCTCATTCAGTCCGGTGGATCTTCTCAAGCAGTGCGGAGAGCCATTCGCGGCGAATCACCGACGGATCTACAGTCGTCAGAGGTGGACCCCATCCTTCAGACAGCTCAGCGGCCAAATTAAGGTGAAGTCCGGGGTCATAGGTCAGGCCGCCTCGCCCTGATTGACGAGGCCTGCGGCCTGGGCCTGTGCCGCTAGAATAAATCTGTATCGGCGCGCCAGGCCGACCCGGTGTCCATGCCCCGGCTCATGAAGGGCTTCAATGAGTACCTCGAGCGCGACCAGGACCGGGCACTGTTCAACCTGCCCCCAAAAGTGGTAAACCCACAAGTGGGAGGACCATGAGTCTGAATATGCTCGTCTATCGCGTGACTGAAAAGAAGGATTTGGCAAGCCTAGGAGAGACGGGAGACCCATTCGAGGCGTTCAATGTGAGCGCGGCCAAACGCATCGCGACCCGGCGACAGAAGGTCAAGGGGACCGTGCTCGTCCTTGAAAACCTGGATGGCAGGAGGCCGCGCCTGGTCGCAACGAAAGACGCGCACGGGATATGGACCGACACCGCCGAGACCATCGCCGAGACCAGCTAAGGGGTCAGCACGAGCCTTAAATGGCTTCCTCAGGACCGGGGTGCTGCTCGGATCTGGCGCTAATGGCGCGCGGACGGTGGTTGCGGCGTTGCCTCACGGCGCACAACCGGCTCATACGCGGGCTGGATGGCTCTGCCGGCGGACCGGCCCTCGTGACGGGTGTCAATGGGTAACCGGGTCGGGCACGCCGTCGGGGTCGCCGATGCGGTCGATGATCGTCTCCATCGTCCGGCGGAGCCGGTCTTCGGTGTCGGCCATCCGCGGCTCGCGGTCGTCCATGCGTGACACGAGTTCGGCGATCCGACCGGTCGCGGCCTCGAACAGCGGGAGCGCCGTCGTGAGTTCGGCGGTGGTCGTTTGCCGCGTGCGGCCTTCGTCGCGGCGGCGTGTGCGGCGGTGGTCATCGGCGCGCCCCTAGCCCTCGGCGCGCCTGGGCTTCGAGTTGTAGAACTTCAAGTTGCCGGGTGTAGGGGAACCGGCGGATTGCGGTGGCGGTACGCCGGTTGCCCAACCGGTTCTTTCCCTTGCTGAATAGTTGATTCCACCGGGACGCCACGGGGGAGGCGAGCGAGTACGAATCGAGCCACGTCGCGCTCAGGGGATTCCACGTCAGCCGGGCATCGAGGGACAGCTCGATGTCGTCGCCGCCTCGGTCCCGATCGGTCAGCATCCGGCGGATGTCGTGGTAAGAATCGCCTTTGACTTCCAGGACGAGCGCGGCCGGTCGCCGCTCAGGATTGTCCGCGTACCAGCTCAAGAGCTGGCGGGCGACCGGGTGCAGACAAGCGGAGGTCTTACCGGAGCCGACCGCGCCGAACATCGCCGCGCCGGGAGAGAATCCGCGCTCGGGAATTGTCAGCCATTCGGGGTCGGGCTCTCGATGGCTCTGACCGGGTGATGGACCTCCACGACGACGATCCCCGGGCCGGTCGACGTAGGCGAAAGTGGCCACGCGGGAAGGCGGGACCGGCGCCCAAAACTGACGCCTATCCGGGCGCACCAGATCCGCGACGGGCTGATGAGAAATTGGCCCGTGAGGAACACGGCCACGCCGGGCGCGACGTCGTACCAGGCGACGACGGCCGTGTACACGTTCGGCGTGTGGTCGCGGACGAGAACCGCCACGGGATCGGCCTCGGGGAACACGCTCGGTCACGTCCAGGCGCACGCGGCACTGATGCCGCCGATGACCAGGAAGGCGCGGAGGAGTGCGTCACGCATCGGGCCGCGCGGTGTGGCTGATCGTCCGGCCCGCGAGCGGGCCGGGGAGCCTTCCCGCAGGGATACATACGGACGGGAGCGACCCCCCCCCGGGGGGGGTGGGTGTGCCACACCAGGTGCCACACCCCCCCATCGGCTGACCGCGCCAGCGGTCAAAAGGGGGGGGTCGCTCCCGTCCCGTCCCTCCCCGCTGGCGCGGCTCGTGCCGTCCGGTCTAGGACGAAAAACACGAACGGGGACAGCGAAAAATGGACGCGTGGTGTGCCACACCCTCCCCTCTCTTTTTGCCACACCCCCCCCTGTGTCCGCGTGGCATGTCGCCTGCCCTGCGCCCTGCCACGGAACGGGGACACACGGGGGGCACCATCAGATCGCCGCCTCGGGGCCAGTCAGCCGCGAGGTTGACCAAATGTGGAAGCGGTCAATCGCCACTCGCGCCGTCGTTGTGGTGGGCGTACCGTCGGGGAGTTGGCGCAGCGCTTTCAGGCGATCTACGGCCATCTTGAATCCGCCCCACTCGCCGAGTAAGGAACGATTGCCGCCGAGCGTCGCCTCTCTCAAGCGAGCGATTTCCTGGCTAATGTCCGGGTCAGCCTGGGTCTGTCCGGTGGGGATTTCTACGCCCGGGCCGTCGCCGTCGCGCGTCCAGTGTTTCAGCGCTGGCGCGGCGCGGTCTGCCGCCTCGGCGCCCATGCCGACCGCGGCGACCTGCACGGCGAAAGTCCGCGCCCGAAGTGCGGCCCACAGTGGCGCATGAGCCGCGCCCCACGCGCGCAGCTCGCTATCGGTGGTCTGCCCGGCGTCCACGTACACGAACGTCGCCGCTTGATCGTCCACGGCGATCGGCAGCTTGAACGCGAAAGAGCGCGGCGTCTGCGGTTTCCCGTCTGGCCCGGACAGCCGGTACGGGAAGGTGCGGCGGTCCAGCCCGAGCGCCTCGAACCGGTGCACCTTGTCGGCCTCGGTGGGGAGCCATCCGAAGGTCGGCCGCTCGATGATGTAATCGAGCGAGAGGAGCCGGCGCATGAGGACGATCGTCGTCGCGCCCTTCGACCGGCGGTGTCGCACGTCGGGGATGCCCAGTGCCTGATAGATGGGCTTGCCGGTGAGCAACACGGCCCGCGCGCCGCCGGGGAAGATGGGCCGCGCGTCCTCGATGGCGAGGTGCTTCTCGATGAGGGCGCGGACGAACCGCAACAGGCGTTTGCGGTCGTCGCCGGCCTGGAAGTACACCCCACATTGCGCGCGCGTAAACGCGCCGCTATGCAAGGCGACCAGGGCCAGCCATTCGGCCTCGCGGCCGGTCCATCCGAGGGGCGCGAGCTGGCCGGCGCGGTCCTGCAACGTCGGGACCGTGGCGGGGCTCTCGGGGCGCGTGTCGCCCTGGGCCGGGCGGCTGGTCATCGTGTCACCCGCGCGCGATCGCCGCGCCCGGCGGGGCTGAGGATCCCCCTCGGGTGGACGATCATTCGCGCGAGGTCCAGGGTCGGCACCCACGGGCATGGGCGGGCGCGGGTCCAGCGGTCGCACCGTCGGCGCGGAGCTGATCCGCGGACTGCGCGCGGCCGAGTATTTCTCCGCCAGCGCGCGATGTTCCTGCGCGGTCTCCTGTTCGCGGTCGCGGATCGGCCGCATGAGGTAATCGGAGATGTGTTGGGCGTCGGCGGCGGCCTTGTAGATTTCCCGTGGGTCGTGGTCCAGCGCCGCGATCCAGCCCTGGACGTACGCCGCGCCTCGGCTGCCGTCGTGACCGACGCCCACACAGTCACCGGTCAGCATCGCGGACATTTCCGCGCGGAGTTCTTCGCGGGCGTACTCCACGCTGCCGAAGTTGCCGGCACCATTTTTCAGGGTGTCGCGGTCCATGCGCACCGGGTGGCCGGTCGCGTGGCTGAGTTCGTGCAGCGCAATTTGGTAATACCCGTTCGCGGTCGCCATCTGCTCACGCTCCAGGAGTGTCACCTTGTCGGTCTGCATGTTGTAAAAGGCCCGGTCGCCGCGAACATGTTTGACGTGTACGCCGCTCTCGTGGATCACCCGCTCGGCCGTCTGGTGGGCCTTCCACTCGGGCTCGGTGTCCTGGTCGTCGCGCCGGTCGAGCGTCACGTGGTCCGCTTGTTCGACGTTGAACACGGCGTAGACGCGGACCATCGGCGGGCGGGTCTGTGCCTGCTCGGCCGCGCCCGCCTTCTCCTGCGGGTCGTCAAACTTGTAAAACAGCACGTGCGTGGCCTGCTCGCCTGTGCGAACCCGCCCGCCCCTGTCGTGGAGTTGCTTGTAGGTGGCCCAGCGGTGATCGCGGTAGCCCTTCGCCGTTTGGGTGACACTGAGGTAGATCGCATTGCCGCCCCGATACGGCGTGCCGGTCTGGAGGTTTGCAGGGCGTCGGCGCGCGCCGGGCGTCCACGGCGTCTGCCACGGCGCCACGCCCTGCTCGATCTGCGCCTTGCTGGTCGCGGCGAACGCGGTGTGGTAGTCGTCCTGGTTCCACCGGGACCGGGATGTCTGCGCCGACGGTTTACGCCACCAGGCCATGCGCTCCCTCCTTGCCCACGGGACGGCCTCAGCGCCCGGTGGGTGTGGAATGTGCTCCTGTCGCGGCTGGGCGATCAGGGGTTGGCTCTTTCATGGTAACAATAGTTATATAGTTCAACAATTATTCGCTCAGGAGCGCCGATCTCGAGACGGCCCATACTCAGGTCTCCCCCCCCGATGGCCTCACAGGCCAGCCTCGCGCCTTACAAGCGCTACTTTCGCCCGTGCCAAAACGACTTAGGCCGACGGCAATCCCTGTAAGTGACAATCCAGCCCAGGCGAAAGGTGTCAATTTACTCCGAAAAACGGCCCGTCTGTAGCGCGTGGGTCCGATAATTGGTAGTTATGTCACCCACACCACGCTCGAGCCCCTTCGGGTTGAGACAGCTGTCCGCTCTCCCGCGTCGGTCCTTCGCTTCTCTGCTGTTGCTCGGCTTCGCCTCACAAAACAGCTCACGAACGACCACTACCTGTATTGGCTTCATCGGTCACCCCCCGAGCGAGAACGCTTTGCACCGTAGACAGGGCCAACCCGAACGCCCGCGCTACGGCCCGCGGAGACTCGCCAGCTTCGAGCCGTGCGAGGATAAAGCGATCACGGGCTGAAACATTCACCCGCCGCTGGTCGGCGCGGCCGCCCGAACTAGTCTTCTAGCCCGAATAAACCCCGATGTATAAGATCGCCCAGATCATTAGGATTATGAGAAGTGTCAGCGGCCAATGGCTGCGCTAGTCCCCTGGAACCAAAGTTTCCAAGAGAAAGGGTTCCATGTGTGATCTAACAGGGCGAGGGCAAACCCCTGACGGCCCAGAGCCGAAGTTGTTGTGTGCGATAGCGAACGAACAGAGTTAAACCGCTTAACCAATCGCGCCCTCACCTTTCGTGCGCGCACCGTACTGGCCTGCGTCGAGCGCTCGGACACGGCGGTAGCCCGCCGCCTGCGAACGACGAAGACGACGGTCGCCAAGTGGCGCCCTGGCCATGTGGAGAGGGAGATCGCTGTGCCGGGCGCGGCGACCGGCGTTGCGGAGATGAACCGGATCGATGCGCTTTGTGAGGTGATGGTGGAGACCGGGGATCTCACGCAGGTGTCGCGCCGTCACGACCGGCACCCGGGTGGCCTCCGAATTCGTTTCTGACAGGTAAACAGACGCCGTCACGGAAACACCCAAAAACACCCAATGAGAGTGTCTGGTGTGGAGATGGTCCCGCCGGGGGTTCCCGGTCACGCTGAGGAGCGGTTCGGTGTAGCGTCCTGGGGTGACTGTCCTGCGTTCCGCAGCCAGGGATCGCTTTGGAAAACTAAAACTCCTAAACACATAACCTATAAGCCGACTCTTGACTTGACCGGGGGGGGTCTTCGGTGATGCAAAATCCCACCGCCGCGGGCGATTGGACGTTGACCATCGTTATCCCCGTGTACAACGAAGTCGCAACCCTTCCCCAGCTCTTGGAGCGTGTCCGAGCGGTGCCGTATCGTAAGCAAATCCTGCTGGTCGATGACGGCTCTACCGATGGGAGTACCGAACTCATACGGTCGGCAGGCGAAACCGACCCGGCCATCGAGGCTGTGTTCCACACCCATAATCAGGGGAAGGGCGCGGCACTCCGCCGCGGTTTCGAGAAGGCCACGGGCGATTTCGTACTCGTCCAGGACGCCGATCTCGAGTACCACCCAAAAGACTACCCGGCACTCCTCGAACCGCTCCTTGATGGCAAAGCGGACGTGGTGTACGGGTCGCGGTTTCTTGGGGCACCGCATCGTGTGCTGTTCTTCTGGCACATGGTCGGCAATCGAGTGCTGACCTTGTACTCGAACATGCTCACAAACCTTGATCTCACGGACATGGAAACTTGCTACAAAGTGTTCAAACGGGAGGTCCTGCAGACGTTTTGCCTGAAGAGCAATCGCTTCGGATTCGAACCTGAAGTTACGGCCAAGGTTGCCAAGGGGAACTGGCAGATCTACGAAGTGCCGGTCTCCTACGATGGACGCGGATACAAGGATGGGAAAAAAATTACCTGGCGCGACGGCGTCACCGCCATTTGGCACATCACCAGATTCAATCTTGGGGGGTAACGTTGCCTATTAGAGCGCTTTTTAAATAGGCCGTGTACTACCCTGGGGTGGTCGTGGTATTTCTGCGCGCACGGATGCAGGAGGACTGACGCGTGCCTATTCGATGGATCAGCGAGCGCGGGTGCGATTCGACAGCGATGCCGGAATGACGGCGGCCGATGTGGCGGCGAAGTCCCGCGTGAGCGGGTAAGGCGGGGCAGCTTCGAGAAATTCGATAAGTACAAAAAAGCATAACCACGCGGGTGAGGCGGGGGTCGATTTCACGGCAGACGGTTCGGGGCGATCGGGCTCCCGACCTACATCATCCTCGAGCCGAACACGCTACGTCAGCCGGGTGGACGCATCAGCCGCCCCCCGGACCGACGGCAAAAGGCTAGGCGGTCGCCGATTTATGCGGAAGGTCGGCCTTTCCGGTTTTCGTCCGAAGCTGCTTGATGCTCTTCTCCATGCGTTCGGCCAGCTCGCGCTCGTGCTTCAGCGTCTGGAGCGTGTTCTGCGCCTCCTGCATGGTGAAGTCGACACTGGCCATTTTCTCAGTCAGATTGTCGATGATCGACTTCTGCTCGACGAGTGTTTCGAGATTCACGTTCACGTCCTCGAGCAGGTTCGAGATGAGATTCGTTTTTGCCTGAACCTCGTCCACCGTCTCCTGTCGCCCTTCGATGGCGGCGATCTTCTCCGCGGTTTCCCGCGCTGTGGTCAGAAGATCGGTGATCTGACTCCGCACGGCAGCCACCTCGTCCCGGTGATCTGTCACGAACTGCAGGTCCGCCCGGCTGCGCGCGCTGATCTCGTGGACGCTGTCCACTTCGGTCTTGACGGCCCCCACCACCGCCTGTCGCTCGAGAATGCCCTTGATCGTCTGGTCGAGGGTGCCGGCTTTGTCTGACAGCTCGGCCATCTTCGCTTCGACGAGCGCGACCTTCTTTTCCGAGAATGCGAGCTGGCCCTGCCGCTGTTCGATCTGCTTGTACATTGTTGCGGTGCGTTTGATCTGATCCTCGGTCGTTTCGGCGCGCGCCGCCGCGTCGCGCTGGTGTGTCTGAATGCGTGCGAGTTCTGAAACCAATTCGTCTTTGATGGCGGCGGCACGCGTCAGTTCGTCGTTTAGCGCCTGGGTCTGTTTCATTCGCGCGCTGGTCTCGCCGGCCAGCGCGCGGCTTGCTTCGACACATTCCGCCAGTCGGGTCTCCTGCTCGCGCAGGACAGCCTCGTCTTGCTGGATCTCCTTGACGCGGCTGTGATCCGCCTCGATGCGCGCCTCGAGGATGGACACGCGATTGGTGACGGAGAGAAGCTTTCGCTGCTGCGTCTCGACCGACTCAATCTTCTGCTCCGCATCGAGGGTCCGCGCGAGAACCGAGTCACACTGACTCTTCAGGGTGTCGAGCTCGGAGCGGCGGGCGAGCTGCTCCGCCAGCTTCCCGTCCACTTCGGCAGCAAGCGTGTGCATGCCGTCGATCCGGGCCTCCAGCTTGTCGACGAACTGCGTCCGCGTTGAAAGCCGATCCATCTGGGTGTCCAGCTCACCGGCCAGTTCACCCAGCCGGGCCGTCTGCTGGATCCCCTCATCGGCCAGCGCCAGCTTTTCATTGATCGCGTTCAGCGTGGCGTCGAGCTGCGGCGTGCGGAGCATGAATGCCGTCATCCGCTCGCTGAAGGCTTCGAGCGCGTCGCGGTCGGCTGCCAGCTTGTCGCCAAGCCGGGCGACTTGGGCGTGGGACTCGTGGAACTTATAAATGTCCCCGCGCAGCGTCTCGAGCTCCTGTCGCCCCTGCTTCAGCGTCTCCTGCTGCAGGGCCGTCCGTTTCGCCAGCTCCTCGACCTGCGCGAGACGGCCCTGCAGCAGATCGAGTCCGGCCTGCTTCTTCGCGAGTTCGTCTGCCTGCACAGAGAGTCCCTTGAAGCTCTGGTGCAGGACATCCGCCTTCTGGTGGAGCTGGGAGAGATTCCGCTCCTTGACGCCAAACGCCTCCATGCTGGCTTCGGCTTCCTTGATCGCGCCCTGCAGTGCGCGCAGCCGCAAGTCGAGCGCCCCTAATTCCTTCTTCTCGAGCGCAACGCGTTCAAGGGACGCGCGCAAGCCATCCACGAGCGCCCGCCCATCCTTTTCAAACCGCGCCGACTCGCGCGCCATGTCGTCGCGGGCCTTTGTCACCCCTTCGACCGTGGCATTCGTCTGCTGGACGAGTGTCTCAATGCGGCCGATGGCCTCCTCGCTGCGGTGGGCCTCCTTCGCGCCTTCGTTCAGCCGGGTGATCTGGACGTCCATGTTCCAGACCATTTCGTTCAGTCGCTTGGCTTCGACGAGGGCCCGTTCCACCGTCGATCGCTGGCTCTCGAGGGCCTTGGCCTTCTGTGAGACATGCTCGGCCATGGCGTTGAGGCCGGCAAGCTTCTCTTCGGTCGTCTTGCTCAGCTCCTGGAGCTGCATCAGCGGGCCGAGTTTCCGCTCCAGTTCCTTGACCGACTCCGCGGCCGCGACGGAATCCTCGCGCACTTCTTTGGACGCGTCGCGCAGCCGCGCGTAGTCCTGCGATAGATGGCCGGCGGTACCGCGGACCTGATCGAGCTCGGCCTTGACCACCGCGGCCGCGTCGATCGTGCTCTTGACCTCACCCTGCGTCTTGCGCAGTGCGGTCCGGGCCTCCTCCAGGGTGGCCTGCTCTCGCTTGAGGGCATCAATGCCTGCCTGGGTCTGGAGCATCTGCGACGAGAGGTGCTGGACGGACTGTCGGTGCTTCTGTAGATCACTGCCAGGAGCCACCAAGCCCTCCGCCTTCTGCTGAGCTTGCTCCGCGATCGCCAGCAGCGCCTGGATGCGCGCATCGATCTCCGCAAATGTCCGGGTTCGTTCCTCGAGGCCGGCGATGCGTTTGTCGACGTCAGTAACCTTCTGGCCCGTCGCGACCGTCTTCGCGTCGAACTGCTCGAGCGTCTTGCCGACCTGGGCCACCTTCGAACCGCGCAGGGTAATCTGTGCGAGTGTGGCGTTGAGGGCGCTTTGTTCTTCCTTCGCCGCCAGGATCAAGGCCTCGAAATCCGCAGCCTGCTTTTTCGTTCGGCTACCACCCGTCAAATTCTTAAGTGCATCGAGCATGATCGGCCCTCCTAATCGGCACACATGAAAGCGCTAGGGCGCTTCTACCGGCGAAAGAATCCGAGATTTCCATTGTGGTCGCCGAGTCAGGACAGGGGTGCCGAGAACGACCGTGCCCCGCAGTGCTGGCTGACAACCGTTTCGACGTGACTGTCGGGCCATGGACTGGTATTGGGCGACGTGAGTATCAGCCGGAGAGAGGGCTCGACCGCAGCCGGAGAAACGCCGCCGACTGATTTGGAGGAAGCATGAACGCGGAAACGCCGCTCCCGGTCCCGGTGTAGACACCACAACTCGGATTAGTGAAAACTCTCGTCCCCAGCCTCACGAAACGACCCATTTCTGTCAATCGTAACCGTGCCGAGCCAGGACGACGATGACGTGCTGGATGGTTCGCGTCAGAATTACTCTCGCTGAGGTCCCGTTGACCGGAAAAGGGGAGTATAAGCTGGATTTAGAGGAAACATGACCTTCCAGTAGTTTGGGGGATGTCCCGACCGCTGTTGAAACTCGGCGGCGGCTCGGGTGAGATTCTACGCGACGTTCACCTCTGAGACACCGAGTCTCAGTCGTTGGTCGAGTGCGCGAAGCGCGCTGACCAACCGCGGCATATCGCCGCATCCCTTCAGGCGCCGGAAGCCCTTGACGGCTTCGAGGACACCGGTGGCCACCCACCGCAGCATCATCTGTCCACCACGCCACCGTTTCACGTTGCGCTTCACGTGACGGGTGCGACTCAGCAGACTCTCGGCGGCGGTGGTCGTGGCGAGCGACCGCTGCAGGCGGTAATCGAGGTAGCCTTCCCGCCGCCGGTCCTCAGCGTCCCCATGTTGGGCTTGAGGATGCCCGTTGGGCGCGACACGGGTCGGCTCCATGTGGCTGGGGCCGTCGGACGCCGAAAGGCGGCTCTTGGGGCCGCTCAGCGTCGGCACCGATGACGGGCCGCTCAGCGCGACCTCCCGCCCCGGAGTTTTCCACAAATCCTGTGATTCTGGGGCGCGACGCGGATCCTGACCTGGGCTTCATGGCGCGGCGGCTCGCGCTCTGTTCGCGGCCGCACACGAACCTAGGCGACCGTCCTCAGTACGTCCGGCGCAATGGGCCGTACACGCTCTACATGACGGCCACGGGCCGAGAGAAGTTGCCCTACGGCAACCAACCCGGTCCCGCTCGACATGAACATCCTCAAGAACCTCAAGCGGCCGCCACTCGGCCGTGACCTGTATCTGTGGCTCACCTATCGGACGTTCGGCCTCACGCGCCCAGAATGCCTGGCCTGAGGAGTGGTTGATTTCATGTGCCTTTCCTTCGTCATGGCTCGGGCCCGGCCGCTGTCAGGGGCTCCTGACGACCGCCGAGCAGGTCGATGCCGTCCTCGACACGTTCGAGCAGACGGCCTGGGCGGGGCTCGAACCGGACTGCACGCGGCGCATGATGAGCGCCGCCGGGAGCGGCTATGTCTCGCGGGCATGGCGTACCACGTGCGAGGCGCGTCGGCTCCGGCATCTGCGCACCAGGGCCTACGCCCCTCGGACCAACGGCAAGGCGGAGCGCTTCATTCAGACCCTGCTTTGGGAGTGGACCCTACGCGTCCTCGCAGGAGCGCCGCGTCCAGCTCCGGCCCTATGTGTAATAGGCTATCTTCAGGGGAGGAGACGGCATGTCTAGGTGGTCACTCGTTCTGCTGATCGCGATGTGGTGTGGGTCCCTGCTGGCGGTGGCGGAGTGGGCCGGGGCGCAGCGGCTCCGGCGATGGGTCCCACTGTTGGAACCCGCCGTGTTGACGGGCGACGAAATCGGGTTCCGTGTCCACGGGATGTACGGGGACACGCCGATGGGGGTCATCGTCGTGCGGGCCGGGGACGCGTGGGTGGAGGCTCAACTCGGAACGAGACCGGCCCACGTGCTTCCCTTGCGGCCAGAGCCCCCACCCCCACTACCGCGGCAGTAGTCGCCCGGGTCTTGTCAAGTAGAGGTGGACCCCGAAATTCGGACAGCTTGCGAAGGTGGGATCCAGGCCCAGGAGAAGGAGTCTGGCATGCCACGGAAGAGACGGCGTTATCCGGCTGAGCTGAAGGCGAAGGTCGCGGTGGAGGCGCTTCGCGAGGAAGCGACGATGGCGGAACTGGCGGCCCGCTACGATGTGCATCCCAACCTGATTACCACCTGGAAGAAGAAGGCTCGACAGAAGGTACTAGCCGGCTTCTCGGGGAACCACGAGCGGCAGGAGGCCTCTCGGGAGACCGAGATCAAGGAGTTGCGGGCCAAGATCGGAGAACTCGTCATCGAGCGGGATTTTTTGTCGAAGGCCTTCGGTCGTTGAGCCCCGGCCGGAGGGTGGCAATGGGTGCCCCACAGCACGCGGGGCTCAGCATCACGCGGCAGTGCCGCCTGGTGTCGATCACGCGGTCGTCGTTCTACTACGCGAGCCGAGGCGATAGCCCGCTGAATCTGCGCCTGATGCGGCGGATCGACGAGCAGTTCCTAGAGACGCCGTTCTACGGATCGCGCCAGATGACACGCTGGCTACGCCGTCAGGGCGACATGGTCTCTCGCAAGCGGGTGCGCCGCCTGATGCGACTGCTGGGGGTGCACGCGCTCTACCAGCGGCCCCGGACGTCTCAGCCGCACCCGGCGCACCGGATCTCTCCCTCCCTGCTACGCGATTTGCCGATCACGCGGCCGAACCACGTGTGGTGCACGGATGTCACCGACATTCCCCTGCGGCGGGGCTTTCTGTACCTGGTCGCCGTGATGGATTGGGCGAGTCGCACGGTGCTGTCCTGGCGCCTGTCCAACACGCTCGATGCGCACTTCTGCGTCGAGGCGTTGCACGCGGCGCTCGAGCACTATGGCCCTCCGGAGATCTTCAACAGCGACCAGGGCAGCCAATTCACCAGCGTCGACTTCACCGACGTGCTCACGGAGGCGGGCATTCGCATCTCGATGGACGGCAAGGGCCGCTGGATGGACAACGTGTTCATCGAGCGGCTGTGGCGATCGCTCAAGTACGAGTGCGTCTACCTGTCTGAGTTCGCGACCGGCGCCCAGGCCCGGACCGGCATCGGCGGGTGGATGGACTTCTACGACCGGCGCCGGCCCCACTCGGCGCTCAACGACCGGACGCCGGCCGAGGCGTATACTGACGACGGAGCTGACGGGAGCCTGGGGCTATGCCCCGGTTCCCGTCAGCCCAAGGTCGCGTGAATCATGAACCTGGATTCCACCTTAGCTGTGACGAAAACCTGTCCGAAGGATGGGGTCCCCCTCTCCCACGTCAACTAGGTACAAGTAAAATCCGCTTTAGAATCCAACAAAGATCCCTCCACTCGCCTCGAGAAGATTCAGCGGGTGTTCCTCAATGCCGCGTATCGAGTACATGCGGGCATCAAAGCGAAGCCCGAGGAATCCCGCAAACTCCACCAGCACCCCGGCCCCATAGTTGAAACCGTACTTCGTGCCGAAGCTGGCAATCCCGTCACCGCCCCCATAAAACAAACCTCCACCGGCGGTCGCGTAGGGCCGGAATCTGCCGGCGGGTAATTCCACCCGTAGATTCGTACTGTAGAGAAAGGCACGGCCCTCGGTATTAATAAAGGTCGGGATGTACGCGACGGTGTGCTCCAGTCCCAGAGGTGCGGCCGAAAGGTACAGCCGTACTCCGAAGATTCCAAAATCATTCGGGTCAATCCGAACCTCGTCCGGAGAGATTCCAGACTGCATTCCGACGACACGGGCTACCCCCTCCGCTCCTGACCTCAGCGTGAGGGTGCCAGGGTGCTGGAATCCGCCAAAGACCGTAAAGTCTTGAGCCTGGAGCGTGCCTGCAGCAACCACCCACGTCACAGTCAACACTCCAAAGAAGTAGCGCATCTGAAAACTATACGGGCCCCGTCGTCGGCGCCAATGGTGCCCGCCGGGTCGGGGATTCACGCCGACGGCTGGCGGGGGTACCGCGCTCTCCCGGGGTCCTGGTGGGGCAAAGCCATCAGATCGGGGGCGGGCCCATGGCGATCCTCCTCGGGTGAGCCAAGGAACTCTGGCCGGCTGCGAGACCAGCAGCCCCAATCCCTGGTTACGCGCCTTCAGTAAGGGCCTCCTCAATCACAGGAATAATCTCAATGGTGCCGTCCATCATGGTCAGATGAGGGCACGTCTTCAAGAGTCGTTGGAGCGCTTTCAGGCTCTTGCCTTCCAGCAGGCAGTAGCCGTCCACGAAACTGGCGTGATTCCCGACGCGCTTTTCCTTGATCTCCCGGGCTTTGCCAACCAGTTGCGTGGCCGCGGAACTTTGCACGCGGCCGCCCTCCTTCAGGGCCCCGGCCTTGACCAACTTCTCCCTATACAGACTCCACTTCTTGGAGAGGACTTTGGTTTCCTTTGGTGAAAGCTTACTGGCGTCGCCGCCACGGTACAGGATGAGGAATCTCGACACCACGAATCTCCTTTGGATGTTTGAATGGATGTGTAAACTGTTGCGTGTAGAGCGGACTGCGTGCCGTCCCCGGTCACGATCCGTCGTGACTGGGGAATCCGAATTCATGGGGCATTCGTCTCCCCTCTTCAGCGTTTGAGCCGCACCGCTGCGACAGTTTACTCTACGGGTGCCCGACGGGCGCCCAGCCGGTCGGTTCCACTCGGGATGCTGTGGCGGGTCACGCCCCCGCCTCGCGCGGGATCGTCTCCCCGGGGGTCTCAAGCCGCCGCCCGCGTACGACTATAGGGCCGGGGCTCCTGCCAGCGCCGCATTCGACAGGAGGCTCAACGCGCTCACCTGTGTGCCGCTGGTGCCGAGATTCTCCTCGATTCCGTTGGCGTGGCACGCGGTCTCCCACGGACAGCCGCGGCCATAAGCGCGGAGACGTGTGGCGTTGCGGCGGCAAGGGCCAGCGCGCGCCGGGCCGGCAGCGCTGGCATGAAGAAGGGCCCGCCCGTGACGCCAGCCGCACGTCCTCGGTCTTCAGCATCAGAACGCGTACCGCAGAGACAGGCGAAGCCCGTGGCTCCTCAACGGCGCCTGTGTCGGAGCCAGATCGAGCACCACCGGGTCCCGGCTTCCGTCGAGCCATTCGACCCGGCCCTGGCCTACGCCGGTCTCGATGACGCCGGAATCTGTGTACTGCCAGGCGAGATCGAGCGTCGTCCGCTCGCCCCACGACATCCCCAGGCCGGCAGTCAACCTCCAGGTCACCCCCGTCCGGCGGGTGCCCGGAACGATGGTCGTCGTCTTCGGGAACGTCATGCGCGTCTCACCGCTTGTCACGCGGACGGCACCGAGGCCTCCGCCAACGAATGGACTGAATGGGCCGAGCGGGCGCAACCCCAATCCGGGGAGATCAAGATACGCGGCCAGTATCCCGGACACCGAGGACAGATCTGTGGACACTGCTTGCCGGCGGGCGGGGTCCAGGAAGTTGGCACGGCCAGCGAACGTGAATCGCGGGCGGGAGGTCAGGAGGGCTTCCAGCCGCACGGCGGGTCCCACGACGTACCCGAGCCCAAGCTCAAGGCCCACGACCGTGCCGAAGTCCCCCACCGACCGGTGCGGCGCACCGTCGCCGCCCAGGCCGCAGCCGTACAGCGCCGCCGGGACCAGGCTCGAACAGTCCGCGTCGGTGAATTGGGTGTCGGCCGGACGGGTCAGCTCGATCCCGGCTCGCAGGTAGAAGTCTTCAGCCGCCGCCGGTCCAGGAAACAATGTTGCCGCCGCCGCACTCAACGCCACGGCGGCGGCGGGAGCCCCGTGGTGCCAACGCTTTACCACCGCTTCTCTGTTCCCCGTGTCGGGGAGTCAGTCATCGAGCCGAGCGCCTTCCCGGCGCGGCGCTGCGCATGGACCGGCAAAGGGGAATGTGTGGCAACGTCGTTATCGAGCGGTTCTGATGCACGGGTAAGTTATGAGGAGCCCTTGCCATCGGGTGAGACGTTGGTTTTTGCAGCCCGGGCCATTTGCGCCCGTACCGTCATCTCATCGGAAGACTTCGCACCCAGGATTGCCCCGGCCACCGGCGAGCCGAACGTCTGAATAATACAGTCGTCGATTTGCTTGCGGTCGGCAACGCGCGCGTCAACGAGCGCACGCCGGAGACGTTGCAGGACCACGATTTCTGGTTCAGTCATTAACTACCTGGGTCTATGAGTAACGTGGGTCTGGAAACGGCGGCGGGCGCCGGAGAGATCTTGTGAAAAGTGTAGTGCTCATGGGCGCGACCGGGGACGGGCACCAAGAGGACAGCGCGATCACTACTGGCTTTGCCATACACACCCGTCGACCCAGACGACAGCATAGCGGTGGGGCTCCAACGACCGCTTCGCTCACGCGTGGTCACTCCTGCTCTCACGGCCCGCCTTCAGCTGCGTGATCGGCGGCGGCGACAACCCTCGCGCCGTGAGCTCCACGTCGGCGATGTCCGCCCCGACCAACCGTACGCGGCCGCGACAGCCGCGTCAAGAGCCTCGTGCGCATCCGCGAGCCACTGCGGGCGGGCGGTGTAGAGGTTTGTCAGCGTGCGGCAGGGTCAGGAACCGGACCCGCATCGCCGGCACGCAGAGCAGCGCCGCACCCGCCCGCGACACGAGCGCCCGATATGCGATCAAGACCACCCCCGCCCCGACTTCACCCGAGCGCCAGCCCCGGATCATCCGGTTGATCCACGGTCCAGGAGTCGAGTACGGAGGATTGAGCCAGACGGGTGGCGCCGACGCGAGCTCACGCTTCCGCGCCCGATACGCCCGCGCCCGCGTCGCGTCCGATGCGTGAAGACGCGGCCGGCCCATCATTCACCGTCAATTTCTGCGACCGCGATCAGATTAACGTTGTACGGATCAGTGTAAGAGTGAGGCGAGTAGCATTTCGTAGTGCCGGTCGTCAGCCAGCAAGAAGGTCTCCTTGGCGGCCGCCGTGTTGCCGCGCTTCAGCCCGTGCGTGGCGGGGTCGTGCTCGACAACGTTGCAGATCGATCCGAAGAACGCACCCGAGAGGCCGTTGTCCCGATCACAGTCTGGAGCGCCGCCGCTCTGTCGACGGAACCTGTGATTCGTGCGCTTCGACATACGCCGCCCAGTCGCCTATCAGCCGCCGCTCGAACAGGTCGGCGCGGGCAGAGGCGGCCTCGCCCGTGTTCTGAACGACGTGGGCCAGCGCCGCCTCGATGACCGCGCGTGGATGGTCGGTCTCCGCCGCCGCCCAGTCCCGGACCGACGAGCGGAAGCCGTGCGCCACGGCCGCGAACCCGTGGAACTGGAGCATCTTCGGCAACGTCGACATGGAAATCGGCTTCCCGCTCCGCATGGGGAACACGAGCGACTTCCCGTCGCCGAGCGTTCTGCGGACCGAGCACCGGGAGGACGCGGTCGCACGGATTGTCGTGTCGCAGGTCCATCGCGATCGCCCACTCCAGCTCCGACCGGATGCGCTGGCGCACGGCGCGGGCGGTCTCCGCCTTGACGCGCCCAATCGACGGAGCCGCGTACCCCTGCGCCGCTTCTGTGACGACGCCAGGTCACGACATTCTGAAATGCCTCCGGGAAAATATCTTGCGCCCGCAGCGACCGATCAAGCCTGGTCGTTTCTTCTACTTGAAGGCCAGGGACTGTGCACGCTGTCAGCTCAAGGGTGATTGTCTATCGAACGGGCACGTCAACAAGGCGGTGGTGGTCGGCCACGACTACCCGGCACGGCGGCGGGCTCGCCGCCGCCGCCGCGCGCGGAGGAGCGAACAGGACCGGCGACTGTCCCGACGTCACCGCTGGCGTTCGGAGGGGTTCCACGGCGCGGCGAAAACCTGGCATGGACTTGGGTGCGCCATGCGGCACGGCCTCGACAATATGAAGATCCAGGCCTCCCTGGCGGCCGCCGCGCTCAATCTCAAGCGCCTTGGCGCGGCCCTGGGTGCAGTCCTATGGGCCATCCGGACCGCCGAAGACGCCGGAGAGGACCCGCTGTGCATCCATCACGGCCAAGCGCACCGAACCCGACCTCCACGCGCGCCCCGCCCTGAACGCGGGTTTCTCCACAGCCCGACGGGCGTTTTCTCCGGAACGCGCGCGACTCCCTCCCCCGCAAGGCCGACGACGATTGCCGTCAGGAGCTGCGCTGGCGCTCTGACCGCCCGCGACCTCAAGGAGGCCCAGCAGGACCTGTAGGCGTGGCTCCAGCGCTGGGCGCGCTATCCGCGCAGCTGACCGACTGGGTCGAGCGCAGATCGGCGACACCGCCGGTCTTTGAGGCGCTGGCTTGTGCGGCCCGTGTCAGACACGGGGAGGTGGGGTGTCCGCGCCCTCTGGGGCGGGACCGTTGGTCATGGCACTGGCCGCTCACGCGGCAGGTGGACGGCCGCGCGGTACAGGCGGACGCCGAGATCCCGCGGGTCTGACGACAGGCCGAGGGATCGTGGTTGAAATACCGTCGACTGAATCGTGAGGTCGATTGGGCCCGGGTCGCCAGTCTCCGGCCGGTCCAGCCGGATCGTCTGGAGGGTCTCTCCGAGCACCCGCTCCGCGACCAGCCGCTCCCCAATCCACACCGAGATCTCGGCCGGGGGGGTGCCGGGGGGGCGGGGGCCTGCCACGACAAGCGTGACGGCCTGCCCCCCAGGCAGTGTGAGTGACGCCTGCGGCCCGGTCCATCGGAACGTGCCGCGGGCCGGGTCCTCCCGGTCGCGCTCGGGCCCATGGAAGCCCTGCAGGTCGGACAGGAGGTCGTCGGCGGGCGTCCCGACATCGACGACCGTGCGGTCGCGCTCGGCCGTCTGTGTCACCTGGAACAGCTGCAGCGGGATCGACGTGGGCACGCCCGCCTGCGGGACCCGCGTGCGGGTGCGTTCCAGGAGGCGGAGGTCGATATGCGCCGATCCGACCGCCTCGAGCGCCAGATCCGGCGCGAAGAACGAGACGTCGCGCGACCCGACGACGACGAACACCGTGCGGTCGCGCGCCAGCCAGTCGCGGATGATGTACCGCAGCACCTGGTCGTTAGGATTCCGCTCCTGGACGAGGATGGCGTCCACATCATGGAGGTAGGCCAGTGACGTCGGGATGTGTGTGCTCGCCAGATCTGGACTCATCAGCACGACCGCGTGGTCGGGAAACAACCGTGCCACGCGCGCGGTCTGCGCGAGGGCCTCGTCCCACAGCGGCTGGCCGACCACGGCGAGACTCGGGCGCGCGACGAGCCACACGAGGAGCGCCCCGGTGGTCACGGTCAACCCCACCCGATACCTGGCGGAGGCCACGCGCGCCAGCAGGGTGACGACGGTCAGGGCGCCGAAGAGCATCGTGAGCGGGAGGACGACCGGCACGTACCGCCGCATCGATCCGATCTGCACGCCCGTCTCCAACGGGTCGTACAGATACTGCAGGCTGACGATGCCGAGCAGCAGGCCGACAAAGGCCAGCCCCGGCGCCGCGTCGGTGCGCCGGACGCGGACCAGCCCCGTGAGGCCGAGCCCCGTGAGGCCCAGCACCGGCCAGGAGACGTACCAACTCAGCCAGACGATCGTCTCGTCGAGTCGGCCCGTTGTCGTCGTCACGTAGTTGACGCCGTAGACGACGAGCGCGGCCACCGCGGCCCATCCCCAGCACCGCCGCGGCCAGCGCCACGCCGGCCGGCGGATCGCCACCACGCCAGCCACGACCAGCAGCCCCACCGCCAGGATTACACCCGCCTGCACCAGGGCGGATTCCCGCAGCAGGGTAAGCACTGAGGACGTCTGGATCAGGGACGCGACATACGGCCCGTAATGAGAGGCGAAGAGGAAGTAATGCACGAGGTTGTGGACCACCAAGAGACCGAACGCCGCAAAGAGGGCCAAGAGCAGGGGGGAATCGCCGAGCCGCACGCGCGTCAGGAGCCGAAGCGCGACAACGGCGAGCAGGAACACGGGCAACAGGACGAGGAGATCGACCTTCGCAAAACAGGCGAGGCCCAAGAACCAGCCTGCGGCGAGCGCCCACCGCGTGGCGCCGCGGGCGCACGCCACCAGCCAGGCAAGCACCCCGGCCATCACAAAACACTGCGCGACCGTCTCGGGCACCGAGAGCTTCGCGAACCAGATCTGCGGCAACGAGACGGCCGTGAGCGTGGCCGCGAGCCACGCGGCATGCACGCCGCCCAGCCGCCGCGCGACGCACCACAGGCCAACCAGGCTCAGGGTTGCGAAGAGAGGGGCGACAACGAGCGCCGCGCGCGGTGAGACAAGGGCATGCCCTAGGGCGGTGAGGACCGGAAACAACGGGGAAAAGCCAGCGGTGACCGTCGGGTCGGCAATGTCAGCGATCAGAAAGCCACCGGGGAATCGCGCAAACTGGCCCGTCGTGTCCAGGGGCACCCGATTCCGGAACAACTCCGCACGGCTGGCGGGCGACAGCGGGCGCAGCAGGGCATCCTCGAACTCGAGCGCGCCATGGTGGGCGATCTGCCGGCCGAAGTTCAGATAGACGGTGGCGTCGCCGCCGGCCACCGCGGTCTCGTACGGCGGGAGGAAGAGCGCGGCGCACAGCAGGATCCCCGCCGTCGCCGCCAGCGCAGGCTGAATCCTGCCGCCCGCGAGAGGCTCAGCCGGGCTCGTGCGGAAGGCGTAGCCCAGCAGGCTGAGCCCGAACGCCCCGGTCGCGAGCAGGAACCACAACAGGCCCACCTGGAATTGGCCGAGCTCGGCGAGCAGGAGCGCCAGCCACGCCACGGCGCTCACGCCGAGCATCACGCGGAGAAACCAGCGCTCGACGCGCGCCCCGCCACCGATGTCGTCCGTGTCGGGTCCTCCTGGCACGCGGCGTCTCCCCGCCGAGCCTAGCCAGGCTGCGGAAGCGGATACACGGGCCCTGGTACAGGTCGTGAGACAGTGAGGCGCGGCCACCGCAGCGCCCAGACCACCGCCAGTGGCGCGACGACGCCCCAGGCTCGGATCAGGCTCACGTGGGGGGCAAATCCCATGTGGTGCGACAGCTCGCCGAGTACTAGCAGGACAGTGAGCTGCAACCCCGCCAGCCCCACGATCCCGAGAACCAGTCGCCGCCAGGGTCCACGCCAGCCGATGGCCGCCCAGAACGCGGCGCACAGGCCGAGCTGGAGTGCCGGGAGGATCGCAAGCGCCCCTTGCGGATCGTCGACCACCCGATGGCCGCCGTGCTGGACAAGCACCTGCCCCCCGTCCACCGCCTGGTGCAGAAGGCCGCTCCAGAGGGGACCCACGACCAGCGTCGCGACGATCCCAACACCGATCGCCCCCACAACCCGTCGCGTGGGATGCGGGCGGCCGACCGATCGGGCGGACAGCGCCGCCAGCCCGGCTACGAGGAGGCCCGCGACCAGCACCTGGGAGAAGGCATGGATGGCGACGGCGTGCGAGGCGACCAGGGTCGTCGGGAGCGCGAGCACCAGGAGCCGGGCCACGCCCAAGAGGAAAAAGATCGCCGGGGCCGCGCCCAGCGCGGCCACGCGCCGCCACCGCGCGAGGGGCACCGCGAGCGCCCCGGCCAGGTAGACGGGAATCAGGGGGGTGGCAATACACTCCTGGGTCACAATAAACGCGCCGTGCGTCGTCGTGACGATGTTCCCTGAGGCCGTGGCCGACACCCCGAGTGTCGCCAAGATGCCGGCGCCGGTCATCGCTACCCAGACGCCCAGCGTGCGCAGCAGGGCACTTTCGTGCATCCACCCGGCCGCCGCGAAGTAGACCGCGACGCCCATGACGGTGAGCAGCAGAAACCGCCGGGCAGGGCCGTGCCAGGCATCGCCGAGATCCGGGCTGGCGCCGCTGGCTGCTGGATCCATCTGCCGACGCATCCAGGCGTATACATAGACGACCGCCACCACGATGAGGATGGCCGGCCAGACATAGACATGCAAGAGGTCGAGAAGCGTGGGGTGGGCCGCCACCAGCGACAAGTTGCCGATGCGCACGGTGTTGAAGGCCGCGATCACCAGCAGCCCGACGCCGGCGCCGCGCAGCCGCGCCGACCACGTGGCCGGAAACGCCAGGACCGCCCCCAGGCAGAGCGCCATGGCGTCGCCCCCGCTACAGCTCGCATCGACGTAGACCGCGTCGGTCTGCACCCCGGTGAGCTGATCGGCCACGCGTTCCTGGAGCTGGGCAAAGGGGACGAGGATCTGGCGTTCCACCCAGCCGAGCCGCATCACCCCGAACAGGCCGATAAACCACGCGCCGGCCGTCAGCGCGAAGCGGAACCCCCCTGATGCCGGATCAGGTGGGCGCGTCTGTGGGTCCGTGGTCATGGCGACCTCCGTGGTGAGGGTGCGTCCGACGCCTCTGGCCGAACCGCGACCATCGTCAGCAGATACCCGTGCCGGCGCAGCCAGGGCAGCCACCGCGACAGGTGATGGAACGGCGCGACGGCGAGGCCCGTGATCCGGCTCAGCGGGCGCGCCCACGTATAGCAAGCCAGATCGAGCATCCGCAACCACCCCGGTATGAAGAGAATACCGGTTTCGGCCGTCATCTCAAAGCCCGCCCGCGTGAGCATCCGCCGGAAGGTGCGCCGCGAATACGACTTCTCGTAGCCGTACCCATACAGCCCGAGCCGGTACAGCAGCACCACGAGGAGCGGCCGCAGGAAGGGGTCCCAGCGATTCGGCACCCCGATGACCACGCGGCCACCCGGTCGCATCACGCGGAAAATCTCCCGCACGGCCCCGTCCGTGTCCGCGAAGTGCTCAACCGTCCCCATGGAGTAGACCGCGTCGAAGCTCCCGGATTGGAACGGGAGCGTCCGCACATCGGACCGTACGCCGTGCAACGTCAGGCTCCGTTCCTCGAAGTTCCGGCGGGCGCCCCGGACGATCCCTGGTGAGATATCGACCCCAAAGGCGTGACTCCCGGCTGCTGCGGCCCAGCGCAGGATGCGCGTATTCTTCGCCTCATCCCAGAGATCGGTCTTCAGAATACGCAGCCCCTCCAGCGGCGCCAGATGGGTTTGGAACAACCATTGTTCATCCTCGAGATACTGCGCCGTCGACCGCGCCCCTTGCAGATCAGGAAATGTCGAGCCGACATCTGCCCAGAAATCGCAGTACGCACGCGCCTCATCCGCACCAGAGCTCTCACTCTCACCCGGCAGGTCGGCTGTGTCGTGTCTCACCGCCGCCTCAGGGGGCGTCACCGCGATCGCCAACTTCCGCGGCGATGGTGACCCGGACTGGCCATCACCGTGCCCACATGGGCGTCAAGGTCGGAGGTTGCGCGTGGTCGATCAGTCCGTTGTCGGCGTGCGGCGGATTCGCCAGCTGCGCGCGACGGGGGAACACCGACGCGTCGTGGCCACTGGCGATCTCTAGCGGGGAGGGAGAGGTGTTGAAACGGCGCGACGGCGCGGCCCGTGAACCGGCTCAGCGGACGCGCCCACGTATAACAGGCTAGATCAAGCATGCGCAGCCACCATGGGACAAAGAGAATACCCGTTTCGGCTGTCACCTGAAAGCCCGCCCGCGTGTCCGTGGTCCTGATCCTGGGCGATCAACCGCGAGCCGCTGCCGTCGCGCGTGGACCGACCGCGCACTGACCCGTGCCCGCGCTCGTCATCGGTGCCGGGCTATTGTGATCTGGTGAACACGCATATTCACTGTGGTTGGAGGCTCCGCGACATGGCGACGTCGGTTCGACTGGATCCAGAGACCGAGCACCGGCTTGACGTGTTGGCGACGCAGACTGGGCGCACCAAGGCCTTCTACCTGCGTGAGATGATCGAGCGCGGCCTTGAGGACCTCGAGGATTACTACCTCGCCGCAGACGTTCTGGAGCGCCTTCGTCACGGCACCGAGCACGTGTACTCCTCCGCCGACGTGAGGCATGCCCTTCACTTGGACGATTGAGTACACCGAAACCGCCCGGACCCAGCCCTTCACGTACGTCGCGCCACGGCTCCCGTCGTGGCCGACGCCGACCCGCGCGCCGGTCAGCATCGCCGATATTTCGGCGCGGAGTTCTTCGCGGGCATACTCCACGCTACCGAAATCCCTGACGCCGTTCGTGAGCGTGGCGCGGTCCAGCCGATCGGGATGGCCGGTGGCGTGCCCGAGTTCGTGCAACACGATCTGGTAATACCCGTTCGCGGATGCGAACTGGTCACGTTCGGGAAGGGTGGCGCGGTCGGTCTGTAGGTTGTAGAACGAGCGATCGCCGCGCACGTGCCGCACGTCCACGCCGCTCTCCATGATGATGCGCTTGGCGAGCTGATGCGTTTTTCCCTCGGACCTTTTGTCGCGGTCGTCGTCGCGCCGCTCCAGCGTCAGGCCGTCGGCCTGTTCGACGTTGAACGCGGCGTGAACCCGCACCATCGGCGGACGGGTCTGCTCGTGGTCCTGCTCGCCGCCGGGCGGCTGGTCCGTATCGGGCGCGCCGGGCGGGTGCTGCGCCTGCCGCTCGTCGTCCATCGTGTCAAACAGGACGGGCGTCGCCTGCTCGCCTGGGCGGACCTGACCACCCAGCGCCTGGATCTGCGTGACGGTCGCCCAGCGGTTGTCGCGGTAGCCCTTCGCGGTTTGGGTGACACTCAAGTGCAGCGCGTTCACGCCCCAGTACGCGTGCCCGCTTACGAGGTGTTCCGGGAGTCGGCGCTCGCCGGGCGTCCACGGCTTCTGCCACGGCGCCACGCCCTGCTCCTTGAGGGTCTTCGCGACAAACGCGGTGTGGTCGTCCTCCCGGGACCACGTGGGTGTCTGCGCCGACGGTGTACGCCACCAGGCCATCAGCTCCCGCCTTTCCCACGGGACGGCTTCAGCGAGCGGCGGGGGGAGTCGATAGCAACGTTGTGGTCGAATCAGTCATGGCTTATCGTCATCGGTCTACCGTCACGAATGATCCTCGCGCCTGCCCGCTGCTCAAGGCGACCGCCCGTTCCTGAAGATGCGCGATCATCAGCCAGCCCTTACCGGGTGCCGCTGGCACGTCGCGCGATGGCGATTCTCGATGCCGCGCGGACGCTCGGCGACGGCACCAGTCCGCTCGTGTTCCCCACCGTGGACGGGACGCCGCTCCCCGAGCAGGCGCTACGGCGCCTCCTCCAGGACCAGCAAATCGCGGCCGTGCCGCACGGGTTCCGGTCCACCTTTCGCGATTGGGCCGCCGAGGACACCGACCACCCGCGCGAGGTGATCGAAGCGGCGCTCGCGCACATGGTGCACAACCAGGTCGAGGCGGTGTACGCGCGGTCGGACTTGTTCGAGCGGCGGCGGCGGCTCATGGACGACTGGGCCGAATACGTCGGCGGGTAGCACAGGTAGGTGATGCCGGCGTACCGGTGACAGGCCGGTGTGGAGGGACGCACGGCGCGTTGTCTCAATCGGGTGATCCGCGTACGATGCCGCCAGCTGCGCTGGTCGACGGCTGGCGTGGGTCATGGCGGTGGCGTAGTCTGAGGCCGACTTCACCGTAACGAATAGAGGGAAATACGATGGCAAGCTCCCGGATCGCCGACTTGACCGTGAACGAATTCAAAGAACTTGTGCGGGAGTCCGTGGTCCAGTCCATTACCGGGTTGCTCGGCGATCCAGACCAAGGACTGAGGCTGCGCGAGGATTTCGCCGAAGCACTGCAGCGCTCGCTCGCAGAGGTCGAGGCTGGCAGCAGAACGACGAGCCTTTCGGATGTCGCAGACCGACTTGAGTCGTCGCGGTGACCTGTGACGTTGAGTTCACGACGACGGCGGCGGACGATCTCGACCGCCTGGATAAGATGAGGTGATTGAGGAACTGTGGCGGATCAAGGATGAGATGGCTCGGGAGTACGGGTACGACGTCGCGCGGCTTGCCGCGGATCTTCAGGGCAGACAAGGGGAAGAGGGACATCGAATCGTGGACTTGCACGCCCGGCGGGAGGCTCGGGAACACGGGGTGTCGGCGAGAGGTGGTCTATAGGAAACGAACCGCCACTCAGAACGTGATGGAGGCGACGTTCGTGGCGACTTGGTGACGGCTGCCGAGGCTCAGCCGGTAAACGCTCGCATGACGAGGGCGGCCACGCCAAGAATCAGCGTGAGTATGCCCCCGAGTACCAGGTTGAGCTTCGACTCAACACGAATCAACCTGGCATCGAACGCAGCGATTTCCTCTGCGGCCTCGCGGGCGCGTTCATCTGAGGCGCCCGCTTCCTTGAAGGCCTCGTAGGTCTTAGACAGCATCACGGGCATGAGCGTTCCTCACTGGTCACACTAACATGCTCGCCTTCGTGCCGCCAGCCGATGGATGCTCCGGGAGCAGTGACGGATTTCCGGGTCGGCTTTGGTCGGCGTGGTGAGGTCCGGCGCGCCCTGACCGTCGCCGTCCATCGTCCAGCTTTTGACGCCTCAACCCCCCCCCCCGTCCGTGGCCATACATCGCTGCAACATATCACTCGACCTGATGTTGCAACCAAAGATCATGTTTCGCCCGATGGTTATTGAGGTTCTTGCACGAGACGTGGCCATGCCCGTGGCCATCCGGAAAGATCGGAGTGCCCAACGGTCAGCGGCCGGCGCTGCACAACCGCGGGCCAGCGGTCCAGTCCCCTCTAGCGTCGACCGCCTCGACCGTTAAGTGGTGGTATATTTGACACCTGTGTCCTATGAGAAGCAGAGATACGCGGCCGATCGCGTGGATCAAGGCGGCCCGCAAGGCGTTCGTCCGCTTTCCCGAAGGGGCGCAGGATGAGATCCTGCGGGCACTGACGGTCACGGCCGAAGGCCAAAAGGCTGATATGCCAAGCCGCTGAAGGGTGTCGGCGCCGGCGTATTCGAGGTGGCGCTCCAGTACCGCACTGATGCGTATCGGACGGTCTACGCGCTGCAACTCGGAGAGCGGCTGTGGGTTGTGCACGCCTTCCAGAAGAAGGCGAAGCAGGGGATCAAGACTCCGACGAAGGAGATCGATCTCATCCGCGAACGTCTGAAACAATTGAAGCAGGAGTTCCAACCATGAGCAAAACCGCCGACGATGGTGAGTTGGTGTACGGCAGCGGCAATGTCTTCCGTGACTTCGGCCGCGCGGACGCCGACGTGCAGCAGACCAAGGCGCTGCTGGCCGCCCGCATCATTGGCATTCTTGACGATGAAGGGCTTTCGACGCGCAAGGCTGAGGGCCGTACCGGTATCAGCCACGCGGACTTTACCCGCATTCGCAACGTGCAGCTTGGCCGCTTCACCATTGACCGGCTGATGACCGTGCTCAACAAGCTCGGCCAGCACGTAGACGTGCAGATCGACGTTCACCCGCGTCGAGCTGCTGTAGCAGCGTCTCCGCGTCCGTGAAGCATCGTGGGGGCGGTGCTGGCGCTGTTGGCGGGCAGCGTGACCACGACGGCTCCCCCCAGCCATTCACCACCACGTCCGTGAGACGTGAATCGATGCTCCCCCTGTAGGGATCCAGCCGCGGCGAGTCCTGCGCGCCACCTGTCGACAGGTCCCGGTCCAACTGACCGGTCTCGATCCACTCGTGGATCGTCCGGCGGCTCACGCCGAAGCGTCTCGACAAACTCTGCCTTCGAGACGCCCCGTTCCAGGGAGTGCTTCAGTAACATCCCGTCTCCCATCCGTGCATCCGTGCATCCGTGCTCCGCTCCCCCGCTGTTGACGTCGCCAACATCGTGGAACGCAGGGCGCCGCCCGCTCACCACAAAGGTGTGCGGTGTTCGGAGCGGCGCGAGGCGCTGTTTCAGCCGCGCGACTTCGCCTTGCTCGGGAACTGTCAGGCGATCTGTCTCCCCTACGACGGCGTGCAGTCGCTCCCGCCAAGGCGGGTGTACCTCAAGCCGCACTACCTCCCCGCCACGCTCCCATACTGGAAAGCGAAACGAGCCGGACAGCTCTGAGCAGAGGGATGGACTGGAACGCCTGAACCTCGAGGTGGCGCGCGACGACCCCGACAGATCGGACATCATGATCCACGGGCTGGGCAACATGTGGATCGAGGGACACGGGCGGCGGCTGCAGATCGCCGATGCGGGCGTGACGACACCAGGACGGCGTTTTCCCGTGGTCTGGCCTCCTGCCCTGGGAACCTGGCCGTCACCCCCGTGCTATGTTGATGACATGGACAAAGTCCGAATCGAGGCCGATCTGCCGGCGGCGCTGGCCGCGCAAGCGCGCGCGTTCGTTGCGGAAGGCTGTGCGACCGATCTCGACGACCTGCTGTCGGAAGCGCTTCGGCGATTCCTTGAATCTCACGCCCACGATCTGACCGCCGCGTTCCTGAAGGAGGATGTCCAATGGGGACTCCATGGGGACGACTGAAACGGCGCCGCGGCCGGTTGTGTGCGACGCCGGTCCGGTCATTCATCTGTATGAATTGGGATGCATCGATCTGCTGCGCGACTTCCGGCGGGTGATCGTACCGGTCACCCTCCGGAGTGAGATCGAGCGGCACCGCCCCGCAGCCCTGCACCAGTCCGGACTCTCGTGGCGCGACGCCACGCCCCGCAGACCGACAGCCCCTGAACTTCTGTCGCTCGCCCGACTCTTGCCGCTGCACGACGGTGAAGTGGAGGCGTTGCGCGTGGCCGTCGATCATCCGAGCGCGCTGTTGCTCACCGATGATGCGGCAGCGCGACTGGCCGCGCGCAGTCTCAACATCCCGGTTCACGGAACCATCGGCCTCCTGGTGCGGTCCATCCGGCAAAAACAGCGCTCTCGGAAAGCGGTCGCCGCGATTCTTCGCGAACTGCCTCGCCGGTCGACCCTGCATGTGAAGCCTGACCTGTTGAACGACTGCATCCGGGCCATCGAACAGTCAGGCCGCGGTTGACACCGTCCCTACTCTGACGGCTGGTCAACGACAATTATTGTGGCAGCCCACCGCGACATCCTTCGCTGGCTGGCCACGAGCGCGAACGGATGAGCCGTCACCGGCGTCGCGGGGTCACCTACCCGCGCGGTCCACTGAGATAGGCGCCCCAGTCGTCCATCAGCTGGCGGCGGCGCTCGAACAAGTCCGACCGCGCATACGCCGCCTCAGTCTGGTTCCCGACCACGTGCGCCAGGGCCACTTCGACGACCTCGCGCGGGTGGTTCGTTTCCTCGGCGGCCCAGTCCCGAAAGCTGGACCTGAAGCCATGCGGAACGGCCGCGATCTTGTGGTGTTGTAGCAGCCGCGGCAGCCGCGTGATCGAGATCGGATTCCGGCCGGTGCTGGGGAACACGAGCGGACCGCAGCCGTCGCCGAGCGCCCGTGCGGCGCGGAGCATCTCCACCGCCCGCCCGCACAGCGGCACCCGGTGCTCGCGCTTCGCCTTCATGCGCGTGGCGGGAATCGTCCACACGCCGACGCGCAGATCGATTTCGGCCCACCGCGCGCCGCGCACTTCGCCCGACCGGGCTGCCGTCAGCACCAGGAATTCAAAGGCCAGCTTGACCGCCGTTGTCGCTCCCGAGGCCCTCACCGTCTGGATCGCCGCGGCCACCTCGGCGTGAGGCAATGCCCGCATGTGCTGCACGAGATCCTGCTGCGGGCCGAGAACCTTGCCGAGGCGGTCGCACGGGTTGTCGGTCCGAAGTTGCATCGCGATGGCCCAGTCCATCACGGCGCCGATGCGCTGGCGCACGCGCCGGGCGGTCTCGGGCCGGACGTGCCAGATGCGCCGGAGCGTCTGGAGCACGTCGGCGCTCTTTACGTCGCACACGGGCATCGTGCCGATGTGCGGGAGCACGTGCCGCGTGAGGCTCGACATCCAATCCTGGGCATGCTGGGGGTGACGCCAGCCGGGATGCTTGTCGTTCCAGACCCGCTCGGCGGCGGCGGCGAAGGTGGGTATGCCGTTGGCGCGGACTTTCTCGGCGAGCGGGTCGCCGCCGGAGCGTGCGAACTTGCGGTTGGCGAAGGCCTGGTCGCGCGCCTCCTTGAGCGACACGAGCGGGAAGCCGCCGAGTCCGATTCTTGTGTTGTGGGACCGAACGGAAGACGGTTGGCGCTGCGCGAGACTATGGCCACGTTGGCGTCTGATCGCGACGCTGTTTATTCGAGGATGGTGGTGAGGCGGGCCAGCACATCATCCATGATGTGCGCGGGAACGGTTTCGAGGCGCTTCCCATTCCGGGCACCGAGATCGAGGGCGCGGGGCTGGTCGCAGCGGATCACGCCGCTCGTTCGGGTGCCTGCGCCCTCAAGAGACACTGTGAAGCCACGCCGACGAGCGAAGCTCCCCCCCGTGGTGATGGGCAGGACGACCGGCGTCCCGGTCAGCGTGTTGAACGCGGCGGGGGACACGATCAGTACCGGCCGGGTCCCCTGTTGTTCATGGCCGGCCGTGGGATCAAGGCTGACAAGCCAGATGTCGCCCCGCTTCACTACAACAGCTCGTTGCCGACCGGCTTGGCATCAATCCAGTCACGGTCCTCGGCGGAAAGGGTCGCGGTCTCGTCGCATTGTGCCAGCAGCTCATCGAGTGAGTAGCGACGACGCACCTTGGGCACGATGATGAGGCGATCGTTCTCCACAGCGATCTCCACCTTGGCCCCGACCCCGAGCTTCAGGAGGTTCAGAAAAGCCGGGGGCACTGCGAGCATGACGGAACCGCCGACCTTGCGCAGGTTGGTTGTATGCATGGACGCGTTCAATATTATACATACATATAACTGACTAGGCCTGCACCGCAAGTTCCACTGAATCGTAGGCGCTGGATGAAGCCGCCCCCTGGTGGATGCGCCCGGTCACGCGCTCATGGTCGACGACGGCGCCGTCGCCGGGATCGACTCCCTGAACTGCGTCCGGTTCGAGGCGCGCGGGCTGCAGCACGGAGCCGTGACCATCCGCGACCTGGTGCGGCACGCCTTGCGGCACCGACCCGATCACATCGTCGTCGGCGAAGTGCGCGGCGGCGATCTCCCGTGGGACGTCACGTGCCGGGGCGTCGTGGACGGGATCGCCATGGTGATCCACATGACCCGCGCCGACGGCCGGCGCTGTGTCGAAGAAGCGGCGTACGTCAACGGCTACGACGCCGGAAGGAATCAATGGGACATACAACGACTCGAACGACTGCCCGTCTGAGTCGCGCGCGCCTCCGCACCCTCGCCGTCCTCGCCACGCGGCTGACCGGCGGGCCTGAGGACCAGCGCGCGCCCGCCACACCACGCACCAGGAGACCCACCCCATGACCGATCTCAAGAGTGACGCCGCAGGAACACTCCATGCCACGGCGCGCAAGCGCCTGGACACCATGCGCGCCCACATCACGCGCGCGGACGCCGCGCGTTCCGACACCGCGCACCAGGCGCGCGCCGCCAAGGTCGTCGACGCCGCGGCGACACAGGCGATCGACTGCCGGCGCGGGGCAGAACTAGCCGACCGCACCCGGCACCGCTGGGCGCGCTAGGCGGCGGCGGGGCAATCTTGAGGGGCGATTCCCGTCAAGAGTCTGTTGGTCTGGTCTCGCTCGCGTGTCGGCCAATCCTTGCGGTGGGAAGCGACGCGGCGTGCGGCACGCGGACGTACACGCGGCCGGAGGCCTCCTGTCTGGCTCGAATGTCCCTGAAGATCGCCTCACCGTCGTCGTCGAAGCGCGCGGCGGTCGCCTGCCGGATGGCCCGAACTTCAGCGATGATTGGGTCCGAGGGGTATGGAGAGATCACACCTCGGTGTCGGGCTAGTTGGCGGCGTCGGTGTCGCGCTTGAGGACCTCGATCACGAGGGCGCGCAGTTCCGTGATGTCGTCGTGGACTTCAGTGAAGCGGGCGTTCATGTCTATGCGCAAGCCGTCGATGCGGGCGTTGACGTCGTCGATGCGCTTGCCCGAGTACCAGGCGCTGCCGGCCATCGTGAAGACGACGGCCGCGGCCGCCACGAAGATGGTGATGCGGTCGGTCGCATTCATACCTGCAGTGTACCACCCCTTCCACGGATGGAAAATCGATCAGAGTGTCCCGGTTGCGGCCGGGGGGAGTGACCTGATCTCCAACCTGCGACCTCTGCACTGGAGAGCCAACGTCGCTCGGTAGCAGATTCGCTGTGATCGGTGCCACCCCCTCGTCTAGTCGAAGAAGCGGCGTACGTCAACGGGTACGACGCCGGGAGGAACACATGGGAGATGCAACGCCTCGACATGCCGACGGCCTAACGTCGGGTCGCCGTCCGCGCCGGGCGCGGGCGCGAGGCTCGAGCCTGTGGCGTGAGCCGAGGGCGCTGGAGTCCACCCCGATGACCGACACGGGCTGCACACAATCCGCGCGGCCGCGGGCCACGCCAAGGCGCAATTCAAACTGGCCGAGCTGTACTACGTGGGCCGTGGCATCTCGCGCGATTATGTCTCCGGCGACGTGTGGTGCCGCCTGGCCGCCGCCCAAGGGCATGAGCAGGCGCAACGCCTGCTGGACTCATTGGCACCCCCGCAGATCCCCGGCCCGTTCGATCCGCAGGCGCCGCCCGCCGCAGACACCCGAGAGGATCTGTTCGATCGCGTGCGCCGCAACCGTATCCGACTGGAACGCGGAGCAGCCGAAGTCGATCTGATCCTCGACCGCGTCCTCCCCAGGGCGCGGCAACTCGACGCGCTCTTGAATCGCATCGACGACGCCACCCGGCGGCTCGACGACGCCCACCGCCGCTTGACGGATTTCGAGCAGACGCACACGAGACACCGGCAAGGGCTGTTTCAGACCATCACGAACTTGAGCAACTGTGCCGAGCGCGCGCAGCGCCGCATCCAAGCCATCATGCACGCCTTGAAAACACGCGAGAAAGACACGCGCGCGATCGAGGCGCGCTTACGCCAGACCATGATCCACCGTATCGGCGAGCCGCAGGACGTCCCCGCTGACGACGACCCGGCGACCGGGACGCGGACCGGTGGCGACGTGAAAGGAGCACGCAAATGGTGAGCACCAACATCACAACCGCCGACACGCTGAGCACGAAGGCGACCAAAGCGCTCGACACCATGCGCGCCCGCATCGTCAAAGCGGACGCGGCCCGCACCGAGGCCGCGACTGAGGCCGCGACCGCGAACACCCACGCGGCCGAGGCGTGGGATGCACTCGCCACCTACGCCGCCAGGCACGCGGCGGACGCGCGCCACGGCGCAGAGTTGGCCCAACGCACCCGCCGCCGGTGGGCGCGCTAAGTGTGTGTCAATCGCGTGCCGCACCTGGCCCGGACGCTTCACGCCGGTCCTGTGGGCCGTTTCCCCCGCCGTTTCCCCCGCGCATCGCGGTGCACGTTGTCGCGGGGGCTCATCCCCATCCACCAGCGCTCAGTGAGCGGACGGGGAATCACCCCCACCACGAACAAGGAGACACGACATGGCAACCAACACCCACGAGCAGCCCGTCGCCGAGGTCAGACTCGGCCGTATCGCCGCCACCATTTGGCGCAACCGTGCCGCCGACGAGGGCACGTTCTACTCGACTCAGATCACCCGCCTGTATCGCCGCGAGGACACGTGGGAACGCTCCCCCTCCTTCGGCCGCGATGAGCTGCTGACCGTCGCCAAGGTCGCAGACATGGCGAACACGCGCATCCACGAACTACAGGCCGAGGCGCGCGCTGACGCCGCCGCCGCCGAGCCCAACGGCGATCCCGCCCACGACGACCAGGACGCCTGACGCGACACACGCCGCGCGGCTCACCGCCGCGCGGCGTTTCTCTGTACACAACCCCGCGCCGGCACCAGGTCCGGCGTACTCGGCCAAGACGACCGACGCCCCGCCGATCTTTCGTTTGATGCCGGCGGCGAGCTTACCGGCGAAGCCGTCCCCCGGAATCACGACGTTCCACGTCACCCCCTCGCGCATGAAAACCAGCCTGCGACTTCGGCAAGCACACCCTCACCCGCGTGGGCAGCCGGCAGACGCGCGCCGCCGTGTGTCGTATCCAGTGTCTTATTTTCTGTCTCGCAGACGTCCGAGCGAACGAGCATGGCACGACCAGGCTCAAACCTCCTTGAGGGACCCGGCGGCGTACTTGTGCAACAGGCTCGAAATCAGGGTCTGATACGGCAACCCCTCGGCCAACGCGCGCTTCTGGATCGCCTCCAGATCCTTGCTCGAGAGCCGAATATTCAGCCGGCGGTCCTTGCGGAACGTGGCCTTGGCGTAGCGAGCGTAGCGCGTGCGCGCTTGCTTGCCACCACCGGTAGACGTCCACTCTCCGCGCTCGACTGACTTAAGTAAGTCCTTTTCCTGGGCGTCAATCTTCATGGTCCTCAGACTCCTCACCGAGATACTGACGTGTGGCCTTCCGACTCGGAATGATCGTCTTCAGGAAGACCGTGTCCTCGTCCTCAACGTACGGCACCAGATACACGTAGTCGTCGCGTTGGACAACGAAGATGCGTTGGCCGGCGTACTGGTGGGAGTTCGGGTGTTCGAGTATGTCGAGCACGTCACCGCGCTCGATATGAAATACGACATCCTCGAACCCGATGCCACGATCCGCACGGAGCGTCGCGTTTTTGGCGTCGTCCCACGCGAAGACTTTCACGCAGGACAGCGTAGCATGATGTGTGCCTAATAGGCACACATTGGCGTCTGCTTAATTCCTCGGAGGGAGCCGCTCAGGCCGAGCGTCATCCCAGTATATGAAGATCATGGTCGCCGGTGAAGTCTCTCGGTCGTTCAGTGCTGAAAGGCCGCCACGTGCAGCGGCGCGATCGCCGTGAGCCCCAGGCCCAGCGCCTCGCACCACGCCAGAAACTGCCCCACCGCTCGCCCGGCGGCTCGCCCCAGCGCCACCTCTTCGCTCATCCCGTCACCTCTCCCCCGCCGCGCCCGGCGCCTCCCCGTCGACGAGCGCCTCGAACTGCTCGTAGTCGTGGGTCAGCGCCTGGGCGAGCGCGAAGAGCCGCCCGACGGCGTCCTTGGCGCCGCGGAAGCGCACCTCGATCCGGCCGGGCTCGACCAACACGCCTGCGGGCAGGCCGGCCAGGCGCGCCTCGAGCGCCTCGAGGGGCACCGCGGCCCGGATCCCAATGAGCCGGGCCTGGCGGAGCTCGGTGACGACCCGGTCGCGGCGCGTCGCCTCGCCGCGGAAGGCGGCCCGTGTCCGGTGCCGGCGGAGCTGGCGCAGGAGGTCGGCGCGCGGCAGGGTCAGCAGGTGCCCGGTCCGGCCGGCGCCGAAGGTCGTCATCAGGGCGGCGGCGCGGACCTTCGAGACGCCGAAAAGCCGTTCGAGATCACGGCGGGTGAGGAGGTCGCGGTCGAGCGTTTCGAGCTGGCGGATGGCGTCGGGGATGGCCAGCAGCCAGCGCGGGCGGGCGGGCACTGCTCTACTCCGCTATCCCTCGGCGGGCGTTGCGGTTGGGAGGATTTCTGGCGGCCATGCTCTGCGTCATGTTAGTGAACGGTCGTTCAGAATGCAAGGCGGGTGGGGTACCTACGTACGTAGTGCATAAGACCGTTTACGACACATGCTGATCGGCTACGCTCGCGTCTCAAAGGCGGACGGCTCCCAGTCGCTGGACCACTGCGCCAGCTCGCTCCGCGCCCCGTGCTGGCACAGGTCCGGCTCGTGCGGCCCCTCGTCTCTCCGGCGGCGCGGCCTGCCGACTCCCCCATGTGTCCCGGCGTGCGGGTGTCCCTCGTCAGTGAGGACACACCGTCACCGAGAACCCGAAGGAGAGATCGATGCCCGACAAGACCATCACGCTCACCCCGGCCCAGGCTCAGCGGCTTATTGACACCTATTACTACGTCACCGAGCCCGATGCCGTCGAACGGCTGACACGCCGCGAACTCTCGCTGTACGACACGCCGCGCGGCGACCTCGTGGAGTTTGAGTGCGACGTGTACGGCGAGCCCGTGTCCTGGCTGTCGCTGGATGAGATCGATGCGCTCGTCTACGGCGGGTAAGCCCGCCCACTGATCGGCCGGCCCTCCACCGCGGCGGACGGCGCCGCCGTGGACACGCCCGGCTCGTGGAGGCGATCCGGGCTGTTTTTGTTGGGGCTGTTGCCAGAGGAAACTCTATCTCACGAGTGCACCTGGTGAGCGGCTCACCCTAACTCTCTCCCGGATCAGGTTCTCGCCTGGAGAGGTTCGAACGAGATCGTCAGACGTGAGTTCGTTGCCGCCGCATACCGTTCAAGGGCGCTGGTCGACGGGGTAACGTGGCCGCCCTCTATGCGGGCAATGTACGACTGGGATGTCTTCATCCGCTCGGCCAGTTGCGTCTGTGTCAACCCGGCACGGGTTCTGGCCTCAATGAGCTCCCTGGCAAGTTGGAACTCATCCTCCAGAGCCTCATATTCACTTCTGTATTCTGGAGCGCTCAGCCACCTCTGGTGCAGATCGTTTACCTTGGTCATCCCCTATCTCCTCCAAATATTGGGCAATTTGGCAGTTTCGTACGCATCTTTTATGTCATTCCGTCAACCTCGTCGCTCGTTCACAGGCCACGATTAACTCTCTGACGGGGATCCTCTCGGTCTTTTTGACAAAAACGCGTACGATCACCACGCGTTGGGGATTCGTCGTCACATACAGGGCGCGCGCGATTCCGGCCTTCGATCTGATGCGAATCTCCCAGATGGACTCTTTGACATGCTTTACATGGGGTTTCTGGACGTTGGGCAATCCGAGGTCCTCGATAAGCTGCGTGATGCGGACGAAGCGCGCACGCAGGTCAGCGGGCAACGCTTCTAGTTCTTGGTCGACTGCTTCGTTCAGCGTTTCGACCGTCCACGGCATGCTGAATTATACCAGATCTGGAATAGTTAACGCCGCCGTCGCGCCATCGCCTCTGTGCTCCCCACTCAGATAGGTCGCCCACTCGTCCATCAGCCGCCGCCGGCGCTCGAACAGGTCCGACCGGGCGTAGGCCGCCTCGGTCTGGTTGGCCACCACGTGCGCGAGCGCCGCCTCGACCACCTCACGCGGATGATTCGTCTGTTCCTCGGCCCAGTCCCGGAACGATGACCGGAATCCGTGCGGCACGGCGGCCACCTTCAGGTTCTGAAGCAGCCGCGGCAGCCGCGTGATGCTGATCGGCTTGCCACCCTGGCTGGGGAACACGAGCGGGCCGCGGCCATCGCCGAGCGTCCGCGCCGCGCGGAGCATCTTCACCGCCCGTCCGCACAGCGGGATCCGGTGCTCGCGCTTGGACTTCATGCGCCCGGCGGGGATCGTCCACACGCCGGCCCGCAGGTCGATCTCGGCCCACCGCGCGCCGCGCACTTCGCCCGACCGCGTCGGCGAAGGTGGGCACGGTGTCGGGACGCTGCCTGTCCGCGACCGGGTCGCCGCCCTGCCGCGCCGCCTTGCGGTTGGAGAACGCTTTGTCGCGCGCCTCCTTCAGCGAGACGAGCGGGAAGCCGCCGAGGCCCAGCTCGCGGCGGCGTCCGTGGGCGACGAGCCGTTGTATCCAGCGCCGCGCACCGGTAGGCTCCACCAGGAGGTACAAACCGTTGCCATGGCAGCAACAGAGGCGTGAGGTCCACGGCCGTCCAACGTGATGCCAGGACGACCATAACAAGCGTAGTCATCATGATTTATCACGTCGATGGAGGTGTTGAACCATGTCACGAACGTCCTATACCGTGCCCCGTGTTCCACGAGACAATACGGGAATGAATAGCGCGCCCGGCGCGGCGAACGGGCCGCGACGCACAAAACCCCGCGGCCGCCATCCCGACAAGGCCCTTTCCGCCCTCTTCGTGCGGACGGCGGGGCCGGGACGCTACTGCGACGGGCAGGGCTTGTATCTCTTCGTGCAGCCGTCTGGGACCCGCAGCTGGGTCCAGCGGCTCGTCGTCCGCGGCCGGCACCAGGAACTCGGGCTCGGCAGCGCGCAGTTGGTCCCGCTCGCCGAGGCGCGCGAGAAGGCGCTGGCCAACCGCAAGCTGGCCCGCGAGGGCGGTGACCCGCGCGCGGAGAAACGCCGCGCGGAGCAGACGCCGACGTTCGCCGACGCCGCCCGCCGCGTGCTGGACCAGCAACGGGCCGGCTGGCAGAGCAGCCGGCACCCGAAGAGCTGGCTGGCGAGCCTGGAGCGCTACGCCTTTCCCCGCATAGGCACGCGCCTGATTTCCGACGTGACGAGCGCCGACGTGCTGGAGATCCTCACCCCCATCTGGCACGACAAGGCGCAGACCGCGCGGCGCGTGCGCCAGCGCATCCGGGCGGTGTTGGAGTGGGCCGTGGCGATGGAGTGGCGGACCGACAACCCCTGCGACCGTATCGGGCCGGTCCTCGGCCCGCAGCAGGCGCTGGTGGCGCACAGGCGGGCGTTACCCCATCAGGACATGGCGGCGGCCGTCGCGGCGGTCCGCATGTCGGCGGCGGCGCCCGTCGTCACGCTGGCGTGCGAGTGGCTCGTGCTGACCGCGGCGCGGTGGGGCGAGGTGCGCGGGGCCGAGTGGGCCGAGATCGACACGGCCGGCAGCGTGTGGATGATCCCCGCGACGCGCATGAAGGCGAAGCGGCCGCACCGGGTGCCGCTGGCACGTCGCGCCGTGGAGATCCTCGATGCCGCGCGGACGCTCGGCGACGGCACCAGTCCGCTCGTGTTCCCCACCGCGAACGGGACGCCGCTCCCCGAACAGGCGCTACGGCGGCTCCTCCAGGACCAGCAGATCGCGGCCGTGCCGCACGGGTTCCGGTCCACCTTTCGGGATTGGGCGGCCGAGGAGACCGACCACCCGCGCGAGGTCATCGAGGCGGCGCTCGCGCACATGGTGCACAACCAGGTCGAGGCGGCGTACGCGCGGTCGGACCTGTTCGAACGGCGACGGCGGCTGATGGAAGAGTGGGCCGCCGCCGTTTGCCAGCCCGTAACGTCTCGTAGCGATCGAGTTTGACTCACGCGCGCGCTGCACGCATCTACACGGCGTTGGAGCCGCGCCGCGGCGAATCTGGCTCGTTTTGCGTTGGTCGTCACCCGGTGTACAGTTAGTGACACGCCAGCGAGGAGGCGATGCCCGGACTTAAGGAAAATATCGCCGCCTACGAACAGCTACGAGGCGACCTGGAGACCGACCACTTCGGTAAGTGGGTCGTGTTTCACGACAGTCAGTTCGTGGGGAGCTATGGTTCGTTCGACGACGCCGCCGAGGAGGCGATACGGCGTTTCGGGCGCGGACCGTACTTGATTCGACAGGTCGGCGTCACGCGAGTGGCGCTTCCGGCCTCGGTTATGTACCGGCCGATCCATGCCCACGGCTGATTGTGGGGCTTCCAGTCCAACCGCCCTTGAGGTTCAGGGTCCCACGCTCAGCGTGAGAATAGGGTTCGGCGAGCCAACCGCCGATAACGCGTATCCGGCGCTCGTAGACACCGGAGCGACCCAGAGTTGCATCGATTCGGCGCTGGCAGTGGCTCTCACGCTCCCGATCATCGACCGCGTGGCAGTATCGGGGGTGCAGGGTCGGGACGAACACAACGTCTGCTTGGCACGAGTTAACGTGCCGAGCCTCGGCTGGACGAAGACCGGCCGGTTCATCGTTGTCGACATCTCTGATGGTGACCAGTTGCATGCCGCGATCCTTGGTAGGGATTTTCTGAGCGGCTTCTGCATGATGTACGAAGGCCGAACAGGGACCGTGGTGCTATCCAACGATGTTCCAGCATTCGGCGAACCCGGCGCGACGCAGGAAGGAACACCCGAGTAGGCCTGACCACGGGCCAACGCGCCGTCAACACGCTCTGGTGCGCTGACGAATTCGGCAACTGGGAGGAAACCATGCTTCCAATAAAACCCCCTAAACACAAGCCCCGAGGCCGGCACCCCGAGAACGCGCTGTCGAACGCCTTCGTCCGAAATGTTGCCCGGGCCGGCCGTTACTGCCATGGCTATCGCACAGATGGCGTAAGAGATTAACAGTCAGACACTTACCGGAGCACCTGAACATCGTCTTCCCTTGATGTACCCCTCTTTCCAAACAAGACCCTACGGGACCATCTAAGCCGCTAGTGGACGGGTCCTCGTGCTCGTCTCACCGATTACCCCGGAAGTCCCGCACCGTCCCGCCCGCCGCTGCGGTGCAGGCATGACTGTCAGGCGCTCGCGATGGCGCGCCAACCGTCTCAACTGGCGCTGCCGCAGATGCGGTGTTCGCGCTGGACGCGGGTCAGGGTGACCGTGGCACGCGGCCGGATTCGGTTGCCGTGACGGTCGGCCCAGACAACGCCGAGCACGGCGGCAGCAGCGAACGCGCAGCCAATCGTCAGTTGTCGCGTGTTGGGGCACGAGCAATCCACGCTGACACCCACCAAAACACCCCCCACTTTTTTTTCGATACCCGTGGACGCTACCGGACGGCGTCACGCGCTTCTGGATCGGCGCGTGGCGCTGGAGCGACCACTGAGCCGCCGATCTCCGTGAGCCGACCAGGACCGGAACGAGGACGAGCTGACCGATGCGGCGGGACCGCCGTGGACACCCGAAGCACGAGCCGGACCCCATCTGCGGAATCAACGCGGTGGGTGGGTCGTGGCTCCGAACAAAAAAAAGGCGAACGAACACCGGAGGCGCCGCTCGCCGAAAAATCGCCGCGCACGAGCTAGGAGCACCGTGCCACAACCAGAACACCCGGGGACGCTTAGAAAAGCAAAGTGGGGATCCGGCGCAAACACACGCCGGGTCCCCCCCTGCCCCGATTGCCCCCCCAGGCTCTCAGGAACGAACGATGGGCTCTACGAGCTAGCCCTGCCGTCGCCGATACAGCTTCCGCGCGCCGCCACCCATCAGGCCAAGCCCGAGGAGCCACTGCGCAATCAACGGCAGCGCTGGCACCGGCTCCGGCTCCGGCACCGCCGACGAGCCGATGACCTCGACGGCCAGCATAGCGCTGTCCCCGGCCACCGCACCATAACCATCGGCAAGAGTTAGCGTCGCGCTCTTCACGGCGCCGTCCTCAAGGTCCGGATCTGGCTCGGATGTGACCGTCAGATCCGTGAGACCGCCGCTGCCAAGGCTGACCGTGTAGTTGCCCGCACCGTCGTCCGCCAGCGCGTTGCCGTCCTGGGACAGCGAGAGCACCGCGTCGCCTGCTATCGAGACCATCACCGTGCCAGGCTCGCCGCGGAAATCGCCCATCCGCTGCAGACGAACCGTGCTCGCTTCGCCCTCCCTGAGGGTCAGCGATGGGTCCAGGAACGACACCGTCGGGAGCGGTCCCGGCACATCGGAGCTACCAACCACCGTGACGGCCACCGACTCGTTGCCGCTGACGTCATAGGCGTCGGCGTCCACGAGCGTGAGCGTCGCCTGCGTCTGCTCGCCGTCCATCAGATCCTCGTCAGGCTCGGAGCTGACGGTGACATCCGCGCTCGGCGAAACGGCGTAGTTGCCGTCGGCGCCAGCCTCCAGTGCGCTGCCGCCCTGATAGAGAGCAATCGCGGCGGATCCGCTCACCGAGACCATCACCGTCTCCACCCCTACCTCGTCCGCATCCACCACATCAATGCTGACCACGCCGTGGTCACCTTCATCGATGGAGACGGCCGGCGCCGCGAACGAAACCGTCGGCGTTGCCGGGGCCGGAGGATCCTCACGCTCGCCCACACCGCTAACGGTGACGGTCAACGTCGTGTTCGAATCAGCGGGCTCTGCATCCTCGCCACCCGTGATGGTCACCGTAGCCGTCTTATCCGGATCGCCGGCATACAGATCGGCATCCTCGTCGGCGGTGACCGTCAGCGACGCATTCTCACTGCCACCGAAATCCACACTATACGTGCCGTCGGCGTTCGCCGCAAGATCGCTACCATCCTGCGAGAGCGAGATCAGCGCGTCGCCCGTCACCGTGAGGGCCGCCGACCCCACTTCCGCATCCTCCACCACGTTGGCAATGAGGAAGAGCGACTCGCTTTCGCCCTCGTCAACGGAAATGCTGTCGTTCGCGAACGACACCGTCGGCACCGGCGGCACCGGCGGCGGAATGGCGGAGTCACCGCTCACCGTGACGGCCACCGAGCCGTTGTCGCCAACGGCGTAGGCGTCGCCGCCGTCTTCGATCGCCAGCGTCGCCTGCTTGAACTCGGCGTCCATCAGAGCTTCATCGGCGTCCGCGCTGACCATCAGCTCCTTGCTCGGGTCAACGGCGTAGTTGCCGTCGGCGCCAGCCACCAGAGCGCTGTCGTCCTGATGGAGAGCAATCGCGGCCCCGTCACTAACCGAGACCATCACCGCCTCCACACCAACATCGTCCTCATCCACCACATCGAAGCTGACCGTGCCGTTGCCACCTTCATCAAGGTCGAGCGACGTGGTCGTGAACGAAACCGTCGGGGTGGCGGGCTCGGGATCGGGCTCGGGATCGGGCTCCACGCCAACGCCGTTTACGGTCACTGTCACGGAATCCTCGTCACCGATCTCGGCCCCGTTGGCATCCACGATGGTCAGAGTGGCCGTCTTCTGCTGGTCGTCATGCAGTGACTCATCGTTGTCGGCGGTGACCGTCAGCCGTGTATTGGCGTCCATGCCGAAGCTGGCCGTGTAGGTGTCATCGGCGTTCGCCGTGAGCGCCGTGCCGCTCTGTGACAGGGTGATCAGCGCGTCGCCGCTTACTGAGAGGTCCACCTCGCCTACTTCGTCACCCTGCATCGTGGTCGTGACGATATAAACCGATGTGTCGCCTCCCTCGTCAACGATGAGGCCAGGCGCCGAGAACGTAACGACCGGAACTGCCTCGTCGCTCTCGATAGCAATCGACAATCCCGCACCTGCACCTATGTCACCAGGGCCGCCGGGGCCGCCCATCAAGGAAGACGCAACGGGCGTCAGCGTGATCAGGGCGTCCCTGAAGTCCATGGTCTCGTCGCACGCCTCGATCGTCAGCCTAACGCCAGGGCTTTGTATATCCGCGCCACCAACGTTAGAGCCGGTGATTTCGAACGTACCATCATTGTCACCCATAGTACCCAACGCACTGACATTGGCACCTGTGATGGCCACTGCAGGACCAGTGGTGGCAGGAGCGACCGCATTACATGCGGTCGCTTCGTCCGCCGTCCCCCCGGTAAAGACCATGCTGGGGTTACTCACCCTGAGGCGCAGAGCACTGGTGATACTGATGATATCCTCGGGGATACCCTTGTCCTTCGCCCCCTCCACAACAGTCACAGTCGTGGTCGTGCTGCTCCGCTCGTTCAACTTAATTAAAGCCGGTGTGAACTTCACAACGGGTGCAACGTCGGTATCAGTGACAGTGACCATGGCGGAGCCCGGGCTGGGAGTTACGTTCAGCGCATCGGTGCGCAGGGCCATGTTGAACGTGTCGTTCTTCCAGTTCTCGTCACCAGGGTCGATGATCGCCAGCTTGATGATGCCGTTCTTGTCATAGTTAAGCTCAGTGGTTGGGCCCAGAGCCACCAAGCCGTCCATGTCGTCATTGTCGTTGCTGTCCGTGTGACTGGCCTCAGCGAGAGCTGTACTCCCCTCCAATACCAACCAAACCCGAGCGGTGGCGTCGTTGACGGCAGTGTCTTCTGAGTCGTGCGCGAGTGTGAGTACTCCAAGACCGCCAGTGTTGGTAGTCGCGCCTTCGGCTATGACGAGACCGCCGATGTTGATGTCAACGATCTGGGGCGCGCCAGTGTCCATTTCGGAGGATGCGCCCTCCTCTACCGTGATACTGGTTCGTGAGAACCCAACGCTCTGCGCCAACGCCGTCCCGGAAGACGCCGCCAGCAGCACAATCGCGGCAAGGCCCGTGAGCCAGTAGCCCTTGCGCATAAAAGTTGATCTCGCTCCGTTCATAACTTGTCGCTCCTTTGAGACTAGGGGGTAACGGTTACTTCTTCTTGAACGGGATCTATCTAAATTGCACATGATGAGGGGTTTGGTGGCCTCGCATGGGCCGCCGCCCCCCAAAACAACCCCTATTCAGAATTGGATTTCCGAGGACGATTCGGGCCGTTCGTGGACGCAATTGGGCACCGCACCGCGCCCACCAACGGCGCGGTCAACGAACGGACACCGGATCGTCAAGCGCGGCGGATTGAACGACGGTGATCGCTGGGCTTGCGTACCCGTGACAGCGTGGGGATCGGCCGCCCCACGAATGGTGGCCACCGTCGCCGACTCGCTAGAGTTCGAGCAGACGGCCTGGGCGGGGCTCCAGCCGGACCGCTACTCGTGGACGGCGGTCCTGCACGGTGTTGACCAGGTGGACGAGGTTGCGACCGAGGCGGTCGAGCTTCCAGACGACGAGCACGTCGCCCGTCCGGAGCGCGCGCACACAGCTGTCGAGCCCCGGGCGGTCGTCGCGGACGCCGGACGCGACGTCGTGGTAGACGTGGACGGCGTCGACGCCCGCGGCCCGCAGCGCGTCGCGCTGCAGGTCCAGCGACTGGGAGCCGTCTGCTTTCGAGACGCGGGCGTAGCCAATCAGCATGTGTCGTAAACGGCCATTTGCGACACACGGGCGACATCACGGTCCAGAGCGCTCCGATTCAACGGGCGAGAACCTTCTCGCCTTGCTCGCGCAACTGGGTGGAAAGTTTCGACCTCGCCATTCTTCTCGAACCGCGCGCGGGCGTAAGCTTGGCGGATGTTCCGGCCAGGTCGCGCGGCGGGTCGAGTCGTGAGAGCCTTACTCCTCTTGCTGATAGCGCCGGTGGGGACCGGCGTCGCGCGCGGGCAGTCGCCGGACATGGTGACCGATCGTCCGGATCAGACCGAGTCGGCTACGGTTGTACCATGGGGCCTGCTGCAGGTAGAGACGGGATACCTGTTCGCCCGCGACGGCGACGTAGACGGCTATGCGGTGCCCGGCACCTTGTTCCGGCTCGGTCTCGGCGGGCGGCTGGAACTCCGCATCGGCCACGCCGGCATCGTGGGCGGAGCAGGACGTCACGGTGCGGGTGACAGCGAGCTTGGCGCCAAGATCAATCTCATCGCGCGCGCGGATGGCTGGCGGCCCGAGCTAGCCCTCTTGAGCGGACTGTCGCTCCCGACCGGCGACCACGGGTTCTCAAGCAACGGTGTCGACCCATCGTTCCTTGTGGCGTTCGCCCACGAGCTCCTGCCACGGCTGTCGCTCGGCTACAACGTGGGGGCGACATGGGAGTCCTCCGCCGATCGGCCGAATCGTGACGCGTTCCTCGTGTACTCGGTGGTGCTTGGCGTCAGGCTGACGGATCACCTGAGTACGTTCATCGAACTCTTCGGCGATCGGCAGACCACAGGCACGATCGCGACCAGCGCGTCCGTGGACGGCGGACTCACGTGGCTGGTGACCGACATCGTTCAGGTGGATGTCTCCGTCGGCCGCGGGTTGTGGGGACCGACCGACGATGTGTTCGTCGGCTCGGGGCTAAGCTTTCGATTACCGCGATAGTCGTCGACTCTACCCCCCCCTATCTGACTCGACCCCTGTATCGCAAACGCTGGGACACCTTGACCGATTCAAAGTGAGTGTACATGTATACTATACATGTAGACTGGTAGTACTGTATTCTTTTCCCGTCAATGCAAATTCTCGCCCTACTCGCGCAAAAGGGAGGCGCTGGAAAAACGAGTCTCGCTCTCGCGCTTGCGGTGGAAGCGGGCGGCGCGGGGAAGACTGCCATCGTGTTGGATACAGACCCGCAGGCGAGCGCGTGCCGCTGGCGGGACCGGCGACAAGTGCGCGACCCAGTGGTCATCGACGTGCAGCCGTCGCGCCTGCAGAACGCCCTCGGGGCGGCTGCTGAGCAGGGCGTTGACTTGGTGGTGATCGATACGCCACCGCGGTCGGAATCGGCAGCGTTGGAAGCCGCCCGCGTTGCCCATCTGGTCGTCATCCCGTGCCGCGCCCAGATTCTCGATCTGGAGACCGTCCCAGCCACCCAGCAGTTGCTCGCCTTAGCAGGTAACCCGCCGGCCGTCGCCATCTTGAGCGCCGTTCCTCCGCGTGGCGCGCGAGCCACCCAAGCGCGGCGCGCCATTGCGCGCTTCGGTCTGCCGGTTTGTCCGCATACCCTCGGACACCGCGCGGCATGGGGCGACGCTAGCGCTCTCGGGCTGACTGTCACGGAGTACCCTCCACGCGGGCGAGCAGCCGAGGAGATGCGCCACGTTGCCCTGTGGCTGACACGGGCACTCGCGGAACCGGAGATGTTGAAAGGAGCGTCAGCTAATGCCTCGTCCCGACCTTGAGGTCGTCACCGCCGCGGTTCAAGAAGCTGGGCATAGTGCCCGAGCATCGCGTGTAACACAACCAACCCACGCCCGCCGCCGGGATAGCACGGTTCCGCTCACCATTCATGTAGAAGCCGCAGTGCGAACGCAGGTCAAGATCCTGGCCGCCGAGCACGGGACCACGGTGCATGCCCTCGTCTGCGAGGGGCTGAATGCTGTGTTCGCAAAGCATCACCGTCCTGAAATCGCAAGGTAGGCATGTCTACAGGTAGAGACACATAAGAGTACTGTTGTGTCTCCATGTATATATGTAGATATGTAGACAAGAGTACTAGAATGGGCATGGGCGCGCGGCCGACTGTCCTCAACGGTGTCCACGCCGAGCACGGTCTCGCTATGCACAAGTGGCTCGCGACCGCGGCAGTGTATGAAGACGACGCGATATTTTAGGGAGCAGATACGCCGCAAGCGTCCCTACATCGATCCGGATTGGTGCGCCAAGATCATCGCCACCCCACTCCGTCGCGAGGAGCAGCCTGATGGCCGCGTCCGTTTCTGGGGTGAGGTCACGTGTCCTGGCGAAGCCGCGCCGCGCATCCTTCGCGTGGTGACGCTGGACGACAGTGAGACGATACATAATGCCTTCTTCGATCGGAGATTTCGTAAGGACAAGCCATGAAGCTTCATTACTATCCAGAAACAGACAGTCTCTATGTCGAACTGAAGGCCGGACCGGGCACGGAGACGCGCGAGGTCTCGGACGGCTTGAATGTCGATCTCGACGCCGCCGGCAGTGTGCTCGGTTTTGACATCGACCACGCGTCTAAGCGCTTGGATCTGTCCACGCTGGAGACCGAGGCGCTACCAGTGCGCTCTACCAAGGTCGGCTGAGAAGGGGTTCGATGAGCACAGACGAACAGCAGAACCGTGGCGGGTTCGTGCCGATCGGCGAGTTGGCCGACACGCTGCCGGGCGTCATCCCGCGCGGGCGCGCCATGTCGGCGCAAGCCCGGCACCACTTCACCACGCTGCGCCAGGTCAATCAGCTCATCGAGGCGAGCGAGGCGGAGCCCGATCTCGGCTTCATGGCGCGGCTGCTCGCGCTGTGTTCGTTGCCGCGCACGAACCCCGGCGACCGGCTTCAATACAAGCGCGTCAACGGTCCATACAAGTTGATCATGACCGCAACGAGCGACGCGAAGCTGCCCTACGGCATCCTGCCGCGTCTGCTGCTGGCGTGGGTCTGCTCAGAGGCGGTTCGGACGCAGCGCCGTGAGCTGGTCCTCGGGCGGTCGCTGTATGAGTTCATGCACAAACTCGGCATGGAGAGTCACAGCGGCGGCGCGCGAGGAGATCGGACGCGGCTCCGGAATCAGATGGATCGGCTCTTTGGTTGCTCCGTGACGCTGATCCATAAGAACGCATCAGGCTTCACGCGGGTTAGTTCCTTCGTGGCCGATAAGCATGAATTTTGGTGGGACGTGTCGCGGCCGGCCGCGCCCGTGTTGTGGGACAGCAAGATCGAGCTTGGCGAGAAGTTTTTCCAGGAGATCATCGCGCACCCGATCCCGCTCGACTTGAACATCCTCAAAAGGCTCAAGCGGTCGCCGCTCGGCCTCGACCTGTACCTCTGGCTCACCTACCGGACGTTCAGGCTCAAGACGCCGCTCACCCTCGTGTGGCGGCAGCTCTACCGGCAGTTCGGCGCGGACCCGGCCAAGGCGAACGAGACGAACACCGTGAACGCCTTCCGCACGGACTGTCTCCGCGAGCTGAAAAAAATCAAACGCGCCTGGCCGGACCTGAATTACTCAACGATCACGGGCGGGCTCGTCCTCTCGCCGTCGCCGCCGCGCATCCCGCCGGCACAGCTCCATCTCATCAGCGAATAGGCCCCAGCGGACCGCGAGATGGCCCCTGTGAGCGGCGCACGGCCTCGGGGTGGGGATTTTGGTCGGCCGGCTCACACACGCGGCTCTACGGGCCGCTCAGCGCCTCGGGCGGATTTTCCACAGAAAGGCTGTGAATCCGGGAGTTTTTCATCGCTGAAACACCTACAGTCCAACCCACCGAACTATCGCTGAAACGCCTACATTTCATCTGAAAACTATCGCTGAAACGCCTACATATACAAGTACGTACTGATCAAGTAGTACAACCCGACAAGTACATACAGGCCGATGGCCTGTTGATTTTCGGCGGTCACCTGACGGCTGAAAAGGGCTCGACCGGCCCGCCGGTTGGCTGAGTCAATGAGGGTACGAGCCGCTACCAGGCCTGATTTACTCAGAAAACGTCCACACGGCTGTTACCAGTACAAAACATATCACTCGCCCTGATGTTGCAGCCGATGTTGCCACCACAGATCATGTTTCGCCCGAGGGTTCTTGAGGTTTGTGCACGAGACGTGGCCATGCCCGTGGCCATACGAAAAGCCCTGAGCGCCCCCCCAGAATCATCGATTCTTGACCCCGGTGGGGGGTCCGATGTTGCACACCGACTCCCCGCCCGTGGGGTCGCTCAGGGGCCATGTTTCCCTCCCGGAAGGGGTCCTCGTCCCGGCCGAGTTCAGCGAGCATCCGGCGGATGTCGTGACACATATCCCCCTTCACGTCGAGCACGCGCGCGGCCACGCGCCGCGCGGGATTCGTGGCGTGCCAGCTTGATCAACGACAATGATTGTGACAGGTCGACGACGATCGCCGAGCCGTCGTCGGTGGGCGAAAGTGGCCAGCGCGGAAGGCGGGCGCGGAGCCCGAAGCTGCCGCGCAAACGGGCGAACACAATCCGGTACGTGTTGATGAGCAGTGAGGCCGCAAGGAACGCGGCCACGCCCGGCGCCACGTCGTGCCACGCGACGACAGCCGTGTGAACATTCTGGGTGTGATACCGGACGAGAACCGCCACGGGATCGGCCTCAGGGAACGCGCTCGGCTACGTCCAGGCGCACGCGGGCGCTCACGCCGCCGATGACCATGAAGATGCGGGTAAGGCGGTCTGTCCAGCGTCAACTACTTTGGCCTCTTGGCGACAATTATTTTGGCAGGTTCAGGTGCGACCTGGACCGGTGTCGAGAGTATGGTGATGGCCTGACGCAGCATCGAGCCGAGCTCGGAGAAGGCGCTGATGGGGACCGTGCCCTACGGCACGTCCTTGGCCAAGCTCGGTCGGTTCCTGGCTGCGGGCTCAGGAGGCCGCAGTTCGGCGGACCCTCGGCAACAGGGGACCCGGCGAACGACCGCGGGGCGTGGCTGGTGGTGGCGACTTGCGGCGGGATCGGTCCGTTCGATAGCTCGGCACGTCGAACTCGAGCACCACGGCGTGGTGCACCAGGCGGTCGATTGCCGCGGCGGTGGCCATCTGGTCGCGGAAGATCCGGTCCCACTGGCTGAACACCAGATTGCTGGTCACCATCACCGAGCGGCGCTCGTAGCGCTCGGCCAGGAGCGTGAACAGCACCTCGGCCTCGTCTCGACTCTGCTGCACGTAGCCCAGGTCGTCGAGCAGGATCACGTCGAAGAGGTCCAGCTTGCGGAGCGCGCGGGGCAGGTCGAGGTCGCGTTTCGCGCTGAGCAATTCCTGCACCAGGGGCTTGGGGAGCAATGGAACCGAAAGTACGGTAGAAGACTCGATCTAGGTCCGCCGGAGTAGCCGCGACACCGTTGCCGGGTGGACGCCGAACAGGCGCGCCGCGTCGGCGGCGGTCTTCTTCCCCTGCTTGACGAGCGTCACAATTTCCTGTTGCTGGTGGGGCTTGAGCTTCGGCGGCCGGCCGCCGATCCGGCCTTCCTTGCGCGCGGCGTCGAGGCCCGCCTTGGTCCGTTCCTTGAGCATCGCGCGCTCGAACTCGGCGAACGCGCCGACCATCTGCATCATCATCCGACCCGCGGGCGTGGTGGTGTCCACCGCTTCCTTGAGGCTGCGAAAGCCTGCGTGGCGCTCCTGCACCCGCTCCATGATGGTTAGTACATCGCGCAGGGAGCGTGACAGGCGATCGAGTGTCCAGACGACCAACACATCGCCTTTCCGGAGCTGACTGAGCAGCTTGTGCAGCTCGGGCCGATCCCAGCGGCCGCCGGAGGCGTTGTCGCGGAAGATGAGCTCACAGCCGGAGGTTTTGAGCGCGGCGACCTGAGGGGCGGTAGTTTGCTCGCCAGTGGAGACGCGCGCGTAGCCGATGAGCATGATTGCGTAAAGGTATTGCATACGTGACTGGTAATGCAATACTGTTTTGCACCCTGTAAACGTGGGGTTTCCTGCCGATCGCCCCTCCGTGCGCAAACCATCGTTTATGCAACTCCGCCACGTCGGGAAGCCGCGATGCCCGTGAGCTTCCTGAGCCCGGCGCAGCGCGACAGCTACGGCCAGTACCTGGGCGACCCGTCAACCCAAGAGCTGGCCAGGTACTTCCACCTCGATGACAGCGATCACACGCAGATCGTCGAGAAGCGCGGCGATGCCAACCGTCTCGGATTCGCTCTGCAGCTCACCACGGTGCGCTTCGTGGGGACGTTCCTCGATGATCCGACGGCCGTGCCACCGGCGGTACTCGCCACGATGAGCCGGCAACTTGGCATCGATACGACCACGGACTTGACCGGCTATCGAGACGGCAAGTGGCGCTTCGCTCATGCCGCACACATCCGGACGGAACATGGGTATCGCGACCTCGCGGATCGCGCGGCCGGGTTTGGCCTCACGCGATGGCTCTACGCACAGTGCTGGACGGGCACCGAACGTCCGAGCGCACTGTTCGATCGGGCGACGACCTGGATGCTCGCCCACAAGGTGTTGTTGCCGGGCGCGACGACGCTGGAGCGCTTCGTGGCCAAGCTGCGGCACCGCGTCGACGTGCGCGTGTGGCGCGTGCTGGCGAGCGGCATCAGTCCGCCACAGCAGCGCCGCCTCGAAGATCTGTTGCGCGTGCCAGATGAAGGGCGCAGCTCATCACTCGTGACGCTGCGGACGGGTGCCGCGATGGTGAGTGGCCCGGCGTTGGTGCGTGCGCTCGAGCGGCTGAACGCCGTCCGTAGCCTCAGCATCACCGTGCCAGCGGCCGCCGCGATCGCGCCGACGCGAATGGCAGCCCTGGCGCGCTTTGCGGAGAAAGCCAAAGTCACCGCGGTCGCACGGTTGCCAGCGTTACGCCGAGCCGCCACGTTGGTCGCGTTCGTCCACTCGCTCGAAGCCTCCGCACAGGATAACGCGCTCGAGGTCCTCGACCGACTGTTACGCGACATCTTTGGTGCCGCCGAAAAAGCGGATCGGAAAGCACGGTTGCGCAGCCTTAAGGATCTCGATGCGCTTGCCCTCACGTTGGCGCACGCCTGCGCGGCGCTCCTCGATCCCGCTCTCCCGGACAACGTGCTGCGCGACCACGTGTTCGCGCGTGTCCCCCGCGCCACCCTGGCCGAGGCCCTCGGGACACTGAGCACACTGGTGCGGCCGCCGGATGACGTGTTCTACACCGAGCTGCAGACGAGGTACCGACGCGTGCGGCTGTTCCTGCCAACCCTCTTGCACCAGGTGCACTTTGAGGCCGCTCCGGCCGGCGCGGCTGTCGTCGCAGCGCTCGAGTATCTCAAGCGTCGTGAAGCGCCGGCGCGGGCCCAGGACGTGGCGCCGTCTGCGGTCGTGACGACAGCCTGGCGGCGATACGTGTACGGCGCGAACGACGCGGTCGATCACCGGGCCTACACCTTCTGCGTCCTCGACCAACTGCGCGAGGCGCTGCGCCGGCGGGATGTCTTCGTGACGCCGAGCTGGCGGTATGCCGATCCGCGGCGCAATCTCCTGGCTGGCGCCGAGTGGGAGGCGGCGCGGCCGATCATGTGTCGAACGCTTGGCTACAGTCCTCGCCCAGAACCGATCCTTGCCGCGTTAAGCGACGAGCTGGATCAGACCTACCGCGCGGTGGCCGCGCGCCTCCCCAACAATCCAGCCGTGCGTTTCGAACGCATCGACGGGAAGGACGAGCTGATCGTGAGCCCCCTCGACAAGGTCGAGGAACCCGCGTCGCTGGTGGCGCTACGGACCGCCATCGCGGGACGGTTGCCCCGTGTCGATCTGCCGGAGATCCTGCTCGAGATCGCGGCGCGTACAGATTTCGCCGTCGCGTTTACGCACGTCAGCGAACGCGCGGCGCGGGTCACGGATCTTGGCGTCAGCGTCTGCGCCGTGCTGCTGGCGGAAGCCTGCAACACCGGCCTCGAGCCACTCGTGCGCCACGAGACTCAGAGCTTGCGGCGCGATCGCCTGTCCTGGGTCAGCCAGAATTACCTGCGCGACGAGACCTTGCGCGCGGCGAACGCGCGCCTCGTCGCGGCGCAAACCGGGATCCCCTTGGCGCGCGCCTGGGGCGGTGGTGAGGTGGCCTCCGCCGACGGCCTGCGCTTCGTGGTGCCGGTGCGCACCGTGCACGCGGGGCCCAACCCCAAGTACTTCGGTATCGGCCGGGGCGTCACCTACTACAACCTCGTGTCCGATCAGTTCACCGGCCTGCACGGCATTACGGTCCCGGGGACGTTGCGCGACAGCCTGGTGCTGCTCGCGGTCGCGCTCGAACAGCAGACAGAGTTGCAGCCCACGCAGATCATGACCGACACCGGGGCCTACTCGGATGTGGTGTTCGGTCTCTTCCGCCTGCTCGGCTACCGCTTCAGTCCGCGGCTCGCCGACATCGGTGGTACCCGCTTCTGGCGGATCGATTCCCGGGCCGACTACGGCCCGCTTAACCGCGTGGCACGCCAATCCGTCAACCTCGACCGAATCACCCCACAGTGGGACGATATGTTGCGGACGGTCGGCTCGCTGAAACTCGGGCGCGTGCCGGCCACCGGTATCATGCGCACGCTGCAGGTGGGGGATCGGCCAACGCGCCTGGCGCAGGCGTTCGCGGAGTTCGGACGGATCGACAAGACCATCCACACGTTGACGTACCTCGACGATGAGGCCAAACGTCGCGCCACGCTGATCCAGCTGAACCGGGGAGAAGGTCGCCATGCCTTGGCCCGCGCCGTCTTCCACGGCAAACGTGGCGAACTGCGGCGACGTTACCGTGAAGGCCAGGAAAACCAGCTCGACGCACTCGGCGTCGTCGTCAACATGATTGTGTTGTGGAACACCATCTATATGCAGGCGGCCCTCGACCAGCATCGCGCAGATGGCCACTCGGTGCGTCCAGAAGACGAGGCGAGACTGTCACCGCTCGGCCACGAGCACATCAACCTGCTGGGACGCTACTCGTTCGCCGTACCTGAATCGGTCGCTCGTGGCGAGCTCCGGCCGCTCAGAAACCCCGCTGACGGCGGTCGCTAACCGTACTTTCCGTTCCATTGCTCCCCAAACCCCCACCAGGGCGTAGGCTGGGGCGCACAACACGCTGTGGCCGGCCTCGACCAGCGCGTGCCCGAGGGCGCACAGCGCGTGGCTCTTGCCGACGCCGGGCAGGCCGAACGCCAGCACGTTGGTCGCCGTCTCGAGGAACGCCCCCGTGGCCAGTGTCTCCAACTGCTGGGCGACCGGGGCCGGCAACCGACCCGTGTCGAGCGTCTGGAACGTCTTGCCAGGCGGCAACCGCGCGGCACGGCGCAACCGGGCAATCCGGCGCTGGCGTCGCGCTTCGGCTTCGGCTTCGAACACTTCCAGCAGCACCGGCAGCGCGGCGTGATGCCCGGCCTGCGTCAACCGCGGCACGAACTCCTCGGCCGCCGTCGTCAGGCCGAACCGTGTCAGCAACGTCGTCACCTGCGTGCTCGGCGGCGTCATCCGCGCACACCTCCGGCCAACAGCGCGTCGTACTGCGCCAGATCCGGGCGGGGTATGTGCACGACGGGGACGGCCGGGACCGGCGGACGCACCTGGGCCTGGACGCTGGCGTAGTCGCATGGATCGCCGGCGTCGAGCCGGGCGCGAAGCGTCGCCTCGACCTGCCGCTCGCTGGTCGTGGCCGCCAAGTGCAACAGGCGTACGTACTCGACGTCGGCCCGCTCGCCGTGCGTCCGCCCGAGCGCGTCATACGCCGCCCGAAACGTCAGCGACGGAAACAGCTCTTCCCGGAAGCGATACCGCGCAAAGGCGCCCGGCTTACGGACCAGGCTCTTGATGATGTGGCGATAGTCGATCCGGTGGTCCGCCGCGCCCCGCAAACGCGGCATCTTGCACAGCACCTCGCCGCCATAGAAGACCTGCACCATTGTCGGATGCTGACGCACCTCGACCGTGTGCCCGATCAACCGCGACGGCACCGAATACGCACGGCCGCCCACCCGGATCGTGCTCCACTTACGTACCCTGCACTGAAACGTCGTGTACTCGGGGACCGGGGCCGCCGGCAGCGGCCGCAGGTGTATCCGCTCCTCGGCCAGCCGCACCGCCGCCGCCCGGTTCCGCGTCCGATCGACGACCGCCCGCAGGAAGGTGAGATACGCCGCCTCATCGACGAAGTCGGTGGCGCCCCGCAACAACAGCGCCTGCTCGATGGCGGTTTTCGTCCGGAAGTGGGACTGCTCGACAACCCCGTTTTCGTGGGCCTTGCGCGGCTGAATCCGCGACGAGCGCAGTCCGTAATGCTCCAGTACCTGCCGGAACCGCGCAGTGAGCTGCCGCCCGCCACTGCGCCTCAGCTCGCGCGTCGCCGCTGACAGATTGTCGTGCCGCAGCACCGCCGGCGCCGCGCCCAGCGTCCACAGCGCCCCCTGAACGCCCGCCACCAGCGCCTCGAATGTCTCGCTCAGCGCCAGCGCCACATACGTCCAGCCGCTGTAGCTCAGCACCCACTCGAACAACAGGTGCGGAAACGGCACACCCCGAATCGTGACTCCCAGGTCGCTCGCGTCCGTGAAGTCGAACGCCGCTTCCCGGCCCGGCACCGCCACCTGCTCGAAATACACCTCGTGATCTGGACCGTGCTGCGCCCGCCACGTGCGGACCCGCCGCTGCAACGTCCGTAGCTGGCCCGGCTCAAAGCGACCAGGATGCTGCTCACAGAGCCACTCGAACAGCGTCAGCGCCTGCAGCCGCCCCGCCGCGTCGGCCACCAACCGAGGCACCACCTCCGACAGCCACACGTCCGCAAACGGATCCTCCCGCGTCCGCCACGTCCGCGGCGCCTTCGCCGCCGATGGCAAGGCCCCGCGCTGCCAGCGGTGCGCCGTCCGCTCGCCCATCCCCGCGGCCGCCGCGGCCGCCGCCACCGTCTTCCCTTCCATCCGCTTCTCTCGCAATCGCCGCACCTGCGCGTCGGTTACCAACCCGTCCTCCCAGGGGAAAACAGGCAGTTTCACACGCACATCTCGCCGCCCACCAACCGGCCAACCTCATCGTCGTCGACCTGCCAAAATAATTGTCGTTGATCAGCGGTCAATCATCGCGCCACTCGTCGGCCGTCACGTGCCCGCCTGGGGCGGGCGTCTGAGCCTTCCAGCATGGATACATTGAGACGGGAGCGACCCCACCAACGGCGGGTGGGAGGGTGGTACACCAGGTGGTACACCTGGTGCCACACCCCCCCATCGCCGTGCCGCGCCAGCGGTAAAAAAGGGGGGGTCGCTCCCGTCCTCTCCCTCTCCGCTGGCGCGGTTCGTGTCGGCCGGTCTAGGAGGAGAAACCCGAACAACGACAGCGAAAAAACAACGGGTGGCGTGTGACACCCCCCCCTCTGTTTTTGGTACACCCCCCCCTCTGTCTGTGTGGCATTTTGCGTGACCCCCGCCGTGACCCCCATCGTGACCCCGGAACGGTCCAGACGACGAGCAACATGGCGCGGGTCAGCATAATGCCGCCTCGGGACTGACCAACCGGATCGTGCTCCAGATCGAGTACCGGTCAATCGCGGCTCGCCGATGCTCTTTGGTGGGCGTGCCCTCGGGGAGTTGACGCAGCTCCATCAGTCGATCTACGGCCGTCTTGAATCCGCCCAACGCGCCAAGCAGGGAACGATTGCCGCCGCTGATCGCGTCTTTCACCCGGGCGATTTCCTGGCGGATATCAGGGTCGGCTTGGGTCGGCCCGGTGGGGTCCGCTGCGCCCTGCCCGTCGCCGGCCCGGGTCCAGCGTTTCAGCACGGGCTCGGCGTGGTCTGCCGCCTTTGCGCCCGTGCCGATCGCGACGACGTGCACGGCGAAAGTCCGCGCCCGCAGCGCGGCCCACAACGGCGCGTGGGCCACGCCCCACGCGCGCAGCTCGCTATCGGTCGTCAGCCCCGGATCGACGTAGGTGAACGTGGCTGTGTGCTCGTCCACGGCGACGGGACACTTGAGCGCCACAAACCGCTTTCGTGCCTGCGCGCCCTCGCCGTACGTGCGGTAGGGCAACACGCCCCGGTCGATGCCGAGCGCCACCAGCCGCTGCACCTTCTCCACCTCAGTCGGGAGCCAGCCGAGGGTCGGCCGCTCGATGACGTAATCGAGCGAGAGCAGCCGGCGCATGAGCACCTGCGTGGTCGCCTCCTGGCCCCGGCGGTGGCGGACGTCCGGGATGCCAAGCGCCCGGTAGATCGATTTCTGTGTGATGTGGACGGCACGCGCGCCGCCGGGAAAGATGGCCCGCGCGTCCTCCACGGCGAGCTGCTTCTCGAGCAGCGCGCGAACGAAGCGGCCGGCGGGTTTTCGGTCCGCACCCGTCTTGAAGTACGCCCCGTACTGGGACCGCGTAAAGACGCCGCTCTGGAGACAGACCAGGGCGATCCACTCCGCATCGCGTCCGGTCCAGCCGAGGGCGGCGAGCGCCGCGAGCTGGCTCGCGCGGTCCGGGACCGGGGGGCGCGTGACGGGGCTCGTCACCTGGGCACCCGCGCCCGATCGCCGCGCCCGGCGGGGCGGCGGATCCCCCGCGGGGTGACGATCCTCCGCTCGGGGTCCGGGAGCGGCCACCACGGGCAGGGGCGGGTGCGGGTCCCGCGGTCGCGCCGTCGGCGCGGGGCTGATCTGTGGACTCCGGCCGGCGGAGTATGTGGCGGTCAGTGCGGCGTGTTTCTGCGCGATCGCCTGTTCGTGCGCGCGGACCTGGCGCAGCAGGTAGTCCGACATGTGTTGCGCCTCGGCGGCGGCCTTGTCGATTTCCTGCGGGTCGTCGTCCAGCGCCGTGAGCCAGCCCTGCACGTACGGCGCGCCACGGCTCCCGTCGTGGCCGACGCCGACCCGCACGCCGGTCAGCATCGCCGCTATTTCGGCGCGCAGTTCTTCGCGGGCGTACTCCATGCTGCCGAAATCCCCGACGCCGGTCGTGAGCGTGGCGCGGTTCAGTCGATCGGGGTGGCCGGTGGCGTGCCCGAGTTCGTGCAACGCGGTCTGGTAATACCCGTCCGCGGATGCGAACTGGTCACGTTCGGGCAACGTCACCTTGTCGGTGTGCCTGTTGTAAAAGGCACGGTCGCCGTGCACGTGGGTGACGTGAATCCCGCTCTCCTGGATCACGCGCTCGGCGAGGTCATGGGTTTCAGACTTGGACTTTTTGTCGCGGTCGTCGGCGCTCAGGCCGTCGGCCTGTTCGACGTTGAACACGGCGTCGCAGCGGACCATCGGCGGACGGGCCTGCGCGGGGTCTTGCTCGCCGCCGGCCGGCTGGCCCGTGTCGGGCGCGCCGGGCGGCGGCGGCGCCTGCTCGTCGTCCATCGTGTCACACAGGACAGGCGTCGCCTGCTCGCCTGGGCGGACGTGACCACCCAGCGCCTGGATCTCGGTGGCGGGCGCCCAGCGGTTGTCGCGGTAGTCCTTCGCGGTTTGGACGACACTCAAGTGCAGCGCGTTCACGCCCCGGTACGCCTGCCCGCTTACGAGGTGTTCCGGGAGTCGGCGCTCGCCGGGCGGCCACGGCTTCTGCCACGGCGCCACGCCCTGCTCGATCTGCGCCTTGATGGTCGTAGCAAACGCGGTGTGGTCGTCCTCCAGGGACCACGTGGGGGTCTGCGCCGACGGTGTACGCCACCAGGCCATCAGCTCCCGCCTTTCCCACGGGACGGCTTCAGCGAGCGGCGGGGGGAGTCAATAGCGAACGGTGTGGCCGAGTCAGTCATGGCTTCTCGTCATCGGTCTACCGTCACGAATGATCCTCGCGCCTGCCCGCTGCTCAAGACGGCCGCCCGTTCCTGAAGATGCGCGATCATCAGCCGGCCCTCCGCAGGTCCGCGCGGCGCGTCGCGTCGGCCGTGCCCTCGCCGCCGAGGTAGGCCCCCCACTCGGCCATCAGGTGACGACGGCGCTCGAACAGGTCCGAGCGGGCGTAGGCCGCCTCGGTCTGGTTGCCGACGACGTGCGCGAGCGCCGCCTCAACGACCTCGCGCGGATGGCTCGTCTCCTCGGCCGCCCAGTCCCGGAACGAGGAGCGGAAGCCGTGCGGCACGGCGGCCACGTTCAGGTCTTGCAGGAGCCGCGGCAACCGCGTGATGCTGATCGGCGTGCCGCCCTGGCCGGGGAATACGAGCGGACTGCACCCGTCGCCGAGCGTCCGCGCCGCTTTGAGAATCGCCATCGCGCGCCCGCACAGCGGCACCCGGTGCTCGCGCTTTGACTTCATCCGCGTCGCGGGGATCGTCCACGCGCGGCCCGGCCGATCGATCTCGTCCCACCGTGCGCCGCGCACTTCTCCCGACCGCGCCGCCGTCAGCACCAGAAACTCAAACGCTAGCTTGACGGCCGGCGTCACCCCCGACCCCCCCATCGTTTGAATCGCCCCCGCCACCTCGCCGTGCGGCAGCGCGCGCATGTGCTCCACGAGGTCCTGTTGCGGGCCGAGGACCGGGCCGATCCGGTGGCACGGATTGTCGCTGCGGTACTCCATGGCCACGGCCCAGTCCATCACGGCGCTGATCCGCTGGCGGACGCGCCGCGCGGTCTCGGGCCGGACGTGCCAGATGCGCCGTAGCGTGTCCAGCATGTCGGCGCTGCTGACGCTCGACACCGGCGTGTCACCGATGTGGGGAAGCACGTGCCGCGTCAGGCTCGCCATCCAGTCGTGGGCGTGCCCGGGGTGGCGCCAGCCGAGGGTTTTGTCCGTCCAGACGCGCTCGGCCGCCTCGGCGAAGGTGGGCACGTTCGCGTGACGGTGCCGGTCCGCGAGCGGGTCGCCGCCCTCGCGGGCCAGCTTGCGGTTGGTGAACGCCTTCTCGTTCGCCTCCTTCAGCGAGACGAGCGGGAAGCCGCCGAGGCCCAACTCGCGCCGGCGTCCGTGGACGACGAGCCGTTGTATCCAGCGCCGCGCGCCGGTAGGCTCCACCAGGAGGTACAAACCGTTGCCGTGACAGCAACAGAGGCGTGAGGTCCACGGCCGTCCTACGTGATGCCAGGACGACCATAACCAGCGTAGTCATCATCATTTATCACGTCGATGGAGGGACTGAACCATGTCACGAACGTCCTATGCCGTGCACCGTGTTCCACGAGATAATACGGGAATGAATAGCGCGCCCGGCGCGGCGAACGGGCCGCGACGCACGAAGCCCCGCGGCCGCCATCCCGACAAGGCCCTCTCCGCCCTCTTCGTGCGGACGGCGGGGCCGGGACGCTACTGCGACGGGCAGGGCTTGTATCTCTTCGTGCAGCCGTCCGGGACCCGCAGCTGGGTCCAGCGGCTCGTCGTCCGCGGCCGGCACCAGGAACTCGGGCTCGGCAGCGCGCAGTTGGTCCCGCTCGCCGAGGCGCGCGAGAAGGCGCTGGCCAACCGTAAGCTGGCCCGCGAGGGCGGCGACCCGCGCGCGGAGAAACGCCGCGCGGAGCAGACGCCGACGTTCGCCGACGCCGCCCGCCGCGTGCTGGACCAGCAACGGGCCGGCTGGCAGAGCAGCCGCCACCCAAAGAGCTGGCTGGCGAGCCTGGAGCGCTACGCCTTTCCCCGCATCGGCACACGCCTGATTTCCGACGTGACGAGCGCCGACGTGCTGGAGATCCTCACCCCCATCTGGCACGACAAGGCACAGACCGCGCGTCGCGTGCGCCAGCGCATCCGGGCGGTGTTGGAGTGGGCCGTGGCGATGGAGTGGCGGACCGACAACCCCTGCGACCGGATCGGCCCGGTCCTCGGCCCGCAGCAGGCGCTGGTGGCGCACAGGCGGGCGTTGCCCCATCAGGACATGGCCGCGGCCGTCGCGGCGGTCCGCATGTCGGCGGCGGCGCCCGTCGTCACGCTGGCGTGCGAGTGGCTCGTGCTGACCGCGGCGCGGTGGGGCGAGGTGCGCGGGGCCGAGTGGGCCGAGATCGACACGGCCGGCCGCGTGTGGATGATCCCCGCGACGCGCATGAAGGCGAAGCGCCCGCACCGGGTGCCGCTGGCACGTCGCGCGATGGCGATTCTCGATGCCGCGCGGACGCTCGGCGACGGCACCAGTCCGCTCGTGTTCCCCACCGCGGACGGGGCGCCGCTCCCCGAGCAGGCGCTACGGCGCCTCCTCCAGGACCAGCAGATCGCGGCCGTGCCACACGGGTTCCGGTCCACCTTTCGCGATTGGGCCGCCGAGGACACCGACCACCCGCGCGAGGTGATCGAAGCGGCGCTCGCGCACAGGGTGCACAACCAAGTCGAGGCGGCGTACGCGCGGTCGGACTTGTTCGAGCGGCGGCGGCGGCTCATGGACGACTGGGCCGAATACGTCGGCGGGTAGCACAGGTAGGTGATGCCGGCGTACCGGTGACAGGCCGGTGTGGAGGGACGCACGGCGCGTTGTCTCAATCGGGTGATCCGCGTACGATGCCGCCAGCTGCGCTGGTCGACGGCTGGCGTGGGTCATGGCGGTGGCGTAGTCTGAGACCGACTTCACCGTAACGAATAGAGGGAAATACGATGGCAAGCTCCCGGATCGCTGACTTGACCGTGAACGAATTCAAAGAACTTGTGCGGGAGTCCGTGGTCCAGTCCATTACCGGGTTGCTCGGCGATCCAGACCAAGGACTGAGGCTGCGCGAGGATTTCGCCGAAGCACTGCAGCGCTCGCTCGCAGAGGTCGAGGCCGGCGGCAGAACGACGAGCCTTTCGGATGTCGCAGACCGGCTTGAGTCGTCGCGGTGACCTGTGACGTTGAGTTCACGACGACGGCGGCGGACAGCGAGAAGCCAGCGACGTCAGGCTCCCACTCTCGCCCAGCGACCGTATGCGACCGGAAAAATCAAATAAAAAGCTTGACCCTGTTCAGCCCGTTACGCAAACTTGAGACAAGTAGATACTTGCATACGATGGTACGAGTGGGATGACCAAACGACCTGACGACCTGAGACACGCGCGACGGGAAATGTCGGCGGCAGCCGCCACGACCGCTGCTAGCGCACCAACGCAAGAGAGAGCACCGAACGCTACAACGATAGCCGCGATGCGGGAGACAGAAGAAGGGCATCTCCCGTCGTTCGACAGCGTGCAGGCCCTCTTTGACGACCTGCATGCGGACGATCAAGCGAACGAATAGGTTCCGACGCGACTACAGGCGCGAAGCGGGGACCAAGGGTCGGGCGGCCCTTGACGGCGTGCTCAGGCCTATCGTTGACGCTCTCGCCAACGACCAGCCGTTACAGGACCGGCACCATGATCACGCTCTCGTTGGGGACTGGGCTCACTACCGGGACTGCCACGTGAGGCCGGACTTGGTGCTCATCTACCGAAAACCCGATACAGAGCAGCTATTTCTGACTCGACTAGGATCGCATTCGCAGGTGTTCAGAAGGTAGGCAACGGCCCGTCGCGGTCGATCCTAGATGCGTATGCGTCCCCAGAGAGAGGAGAACAGCAAGGCTATGACGCTCCCGACAAGATCCCCTAAACGCAAGCCCCGAGGCCGGCACCCCGAGAACGCGCTGTCGAACGCCTTCGTCCGAAATGTCGCCCGGGCCGGCCGTTACTGTCACGGCTATCGCACAGATGGCGTAAGACATTAACAGTCAGACACTTACCTGAATACCGGTACATCGTATTCCCTCGATGTACCCCTTTTTCCACACAGGAACATACGGGACCATCTAAGCCGCTAGTGGACGGGTCCTCGTGCTCGTCTCACCGATTATCCCGGAAGTCCCGCACCGTCCCGCTCGCCGCTGCGGTGCAGGCATCACCGTCAGGCGCTCGCGATGGCGCGCCAATCGTCAGCTGTCGCGTGTTCGGGCACACGCGATCCACGCTGACACCCACCAAAACACCCCCCACTTTTTTTTCGATACCCCTGGACTCTCCCGGACGGCTTCACGCGCTCCTGGATCTGCGCATGGCCTTGGAGCGGCCACGGAGCCGCCGATCTCCGTGAGCCGACCAGGACCGAAAAGAGGACGAACCGACCGACGAGGCTGGACCGCTGTGGACACCCGAAGCACGAGCCGGACTCAATCTGCGGAATTAACCGCGGTGGGGAGTGGCTCCGAACAAAAAAAAGGCGAACGGACACCGGAGGCGCCGCTCGCCGAAAAATCGCCGGGCACGAGCCGGGAGCACCGTTCCACGACCAGAACCCTCAGGGACGCTCAGAAAAGCAAAGTGGGGATCCGGCGCAAACGCGCCGGGTCCCCCCCCTGCCCGATTACCCCCCCGGGCTCTCAGGAACGATGGGCTCTACGAGCCCTGCCGCCGCCGCCGAAAGAGCTGCCGCGCGCCGCCACCCAGCAGGCCAAGCCCGAGCAGCCACTGCGCAATCAACGGCAGCGCTGGCACCGGCTCCGGCACCACCGCCTCCGTCGTGTCGGTCACGGCAACCGCGACCTGCCTTGAAGCGTCGATTCCGCTGCCCGTGGCAACCACGGTCACCGTCTCGTTATCCATGTCGTCGTCTGCCGTGGCCGTCAACATGGCGGAGCCGCTCATATCGCCCATCGCGATCATGATCGACTCGGCATCCAGTGTGCCGCCGTCACTTGGAACCACGACCAGATTGATTTCGACAGCACCGTCGCCAGCCGTGACGTATCGATTAGCCGTCGCGGTGATCATCGATGTACCGCCCTCATCGATCTCCGTGGGATCGGCGGCCAGCGTGACCACCAGCGGCATGTCGACCACCGTCACAGGGAACGTGATTTCGGCGATGTTGGAGACGGTCTGAGACGGCGCGAACGAGGACGCTTTCATCTTCGCCGTCGCGGTGACGGTGACCTTGGCGGGTGCTGCGCCGGTCGCCGATTTCGCGTCGACGGTGATACTGTCGCCCGACGCCGAAACACTGACCCCACTGCCCTCCACAGAGGCCCCGTAGGCGGCGGTGTAGCCGTCCATCACCGTGAACAGGTCGCTCGTCATGACCGTGCCCGTGTCGCCGGGGTTCATCACGGTATTTGTTGGATCTTTGCCGAGGGCCGCCATGATCTTCGGGTACGCATCGGCCTGCGACGCCGGCGCAACCTTCTTCATGGTCTCGTCCACAATAGTGATCGAGAACATCCCGGTCGAGGTTCCCGGTCCTTTCGCCGTTTCGCCCGACACCTCAAGATGCAACACGAGATCTTCGGCGCCAACATCATCGTCGGTATCCACCGCCCACAGCTTGATATCCACGTCGCTGGTGGACTTGCCGCCGTCCTTCGGGTCCAAGGTCACCCGCGTAGGCTCCACCTCGAAGTCGACCCCCTGCGCCCCGCTGGATCGAATGTTCACCGTGAGCTTTTCCGCCGTCGTCAGGTCTTTGGTAGCCGCACTACCGCGATCCACGGTAATCGTCAGGTAGACCGGGTCGCCGCCTTCCACAATCTCCGTGGCCGTCGCGCCGCCCAGTGCCGCGTCCTTCGCCACCGCCTTGATGTGGTCCGGCGCCGCAAGCTTGTGGATGTCGGCCACCGGGATGGCTAGTTCAGTCAGCACCGAGGCGCTGCCGATCGACCCGGTGTACAGCTTCACCGTAACGGTGTCCTCCACCCGGTTCTTGTCGACCTTGGCCAGGATGGTTCCAAGCGTCACCATAGCACTAGCGCCAGCGTTACCCTCTGCAAGGCCGGCGGGTGCTGCGCCCGCCACAAGGCCGCTTTCCAGCTCGAACGTGTAGCCCGACGAGGGGTCCGCCACCACCGTGAACGCGGGCACGGTCGCTGCAATCGATCTCTTTGGGTCCGCGGTCAGAGTCAACATCGAGGCAGGGGCGCCCTCGGTAATCGCTCCCCGGTTGGCTGACGGAAGAGACAGCGTGTACTTCTGGTCCTCGTCGTCAGCGATTTTGAACGTGGCGGTCGTGGCCGGCATTGTAACCTCCACGGCATCCGACCAGTCGCTCACCGTCGCGCCGAGTTTAAACTGCCCGCCTTCCGCGTCGAGGTCATGGTTCGCACGGAAGGTGCGGGTTGCCGTGTACTGCCTCTTGCTCCCTCCCCTGATCGCCGCCACGCTGACGAACTCCGTGTTTTCCGTCTCAGTAGCGGTGAGGCCACTAAAGCTGCCGGGCCCAACAATCGTCCCCCTGGGGCTGTTCGTCAAGCCAGTGACGTCCCACGCAAATCCGACCGTTACGCCGACATCCGCCGCTTCGTCGCCGTTGTCATTATCATCGCCTGTGGCGCCGGTGCCAGCTGTCACCGTGAACTTCACCGTCGCCGTCGCTTCGCCGCCCTCAGGCACGGTGGTCGGGGACAACGTCACGCTGTCAATTTTGACCGATGGATCCGGCGACTGCGCCAGCGCCGTCCCTGGAGACGCCGCCAGCAGCACAATCGCGGCCAGGGCCGTGAGCCAGTAGCCCT
>CBDHFM010000008.1:0-28009 GCA_965262505.1 Vicinamibacterales bacterium | reverse complement strand
ACTGAAGCTGATCGCCGAGGTTGGTGCGCGGCAGGCTACACAGCGCCAACATTCGCGCCATGAAACCCAGGTCGGCGTCCGCCTCGCTCGCGCCGACGAGCTGCGTCAACCTGATCGAGCTGTGTGAAGTGGGACCGCGCTTGAGGCGTGGCGGCGTGGTGAGTCAGGACGAGACCGCCGGGCAGCTCGCCACCGGCGACCACGTCGCCGATGGGCACGAACCCGTCTCGTTTACGCGTCACGGCTTTGTGTCCTGCCCTCGCCCTCGCGACCGCTCAGCCAGTCTTCCAAGAGCGCCTGGAGCAAGTCTGACACATCCCGATCGGTCGGTTCATCGAGCAAGGCTCGCATCACGTTCCGGTGCGTGTCTTTCCGCACGAGCGCGCTGATCTGTTTGTAGTCGGGGTTACTCCGCTTGCCGCGGCGCGGCCGACCAAGGCTGCGCACGGCCCCCCGTTGGTCGTCACGGTCTTCCCCCGCGACGGCGGTCGCGCCCGCCCGGGCGTCCATCAATCCCGCAAAACGGTTGTGCTTAACCATGTGCCAAAATCTCCGTTCCCAAAACCTCGTAGGCACGCCATGCCCGCCGTGCCCGCCGATCCGTGGCGGCATGTACCAAGACACCTTCACTCGCGGCCTTGTCGAAGGCTTTGAGGCGAGGAATTTCAGCCGTAAAGAGAGGAATCCCCTGCGCCACTAATGCCGCGCGGAGGTCTTGCCCGTCGGTTTCTGGTGGCGGCGGGACTTTCGTGAGCAGCACCCGGTAGTTCTTGGCCGCCAGGCCATGGAGGGTCTGCAGCGTCCGTTGCAAGGCTCGGGTGTCAAGGGCGGCCGGTACCGTGGGGATGATGAGCACATCACAGCCCCGGGCTAACTGGGCCAGGTCCGCAGGGTCAGGCTGCGCGTCTGTATCAATGACGACGTGGTCGAACTGACGCGCTGCGCGGGTGCCTTCCGCTACATCGACAATCGCGAAAGGGAGCTGTCCTCCGGCCGCGCCCCACTCGGTCGCGCTACGGTTGGGGTCGCCATCAATCAGCACGGTCGCCGCGCGCGTCTGGAGATACGCGGCGAGATGCACGGCGGTCGTGGTCTTCCCAACGCCGCCCTTGTCCGCGGCGACCGTGATGTACACGGGTCTAGTCTACCATTTTGAGTACTCACATATCTATAATTACGATTTATTTAAAATAATGCATACTTATGTACGCATTTTCTAGTGGTTAAGCGATGGCTGCCTGAGGGGCCTCATCTGCACATGGCGCGGGACATCGGGACGCCCCGCCGTGCCACGCATGGTCACAGATGGCTACTTGCATTTACTGCCCGAACGAGGCCAACAGCCGAGAACACGGGATTCCGCGCGGGCTTGGGGCATTTCGAGGCTACACCCCACTCCGGCATCAAGTCTTCGGGGACTGCAACCAGCGCCTGGGGCAGCTCGATCAAGAGCTGATGAGAACAGGGCCCACTGGTTTCCAGCGAGCACTCCACGGTGTTCAGGGCCGCCATGGACCGTCGAAGGTGAGTCCTTTTCACTACAAGGCAATGCGGGCGGATCAGCCCATGAAGATGACAATGCCTGCGCTCGGTCGCCAGCATCAGCTTCTGGCTGAGGCGTACACGGATGAGGAAGGCAGGCCTTCGGCACAACCAATGCGTCAGGTAGTGCTCAAGATGCCAGACGGGCACATGAAATGTGTGCCGTTCCCACGCGATTGGACCGTGGACCAATTGAGAACCGCTGTCAGTAATCGTGAATTGGAATCTGGCACCCTTAAGGAGATCTATCTCGAAGACGATGAGGTAGTCACTGACCAAGAAGCGCCGCTTGCGCTGGAGATCAGAACTCTGCTCAGCTCGGTGTTCGGTGGTGGATTCAGGGGGCTACAAGTCTACGGAGGTTCTGGAGAACGCACACAGAATCGTCTAGTAATGGAAGCTGGCATCAGCACGCTCTATTTGCGCGCTGTCGCCAAGGTGGCGTTTCACTATTTCTTGTGGGCATGCCCGATCTTGAGAGGCAACGAGCCGGCCTTTACCGAAATTCGCGCCTTCATCTCGGATGGCACTGGTAACTGGCGGGATTTCGTTCAGCTCAATGCGCCCCAGTTTCTACCGTTTCTTCAGCGAGGCTCTCTGCCGGAACGAACGAGTCACTTTTTCCATTCAGTGCTCACGCGTGACGAAGCAAGAGCGTTTGTCCAGTTCTTTGTTGGTCCAAGCGAATTGCCGCCGCCTGCTCGCGTCCGACTGGCCGTAAACCCGCTGTTGACCGAGGGGAAGGACTTCGCCTGTCATCAGGCTTACTACTTTGACGACGACGCTGACAAGGTCGACGGCCACGATGGAGAGCTCGTCACCATCGACGTTTGGGAACGAAGGATCATCCTGCCGCGGTAGCTGTCCCTGTTTTATTGGGTGAGCCCACTCCCCCATGTTCAGGCCAGCTTGTGGGCGATCCGGTCGCCGCTCGGCCTCGACCTCTACCTCTGGCTCACCTACCGGACGTTCGCGCTCAAGAGCCCGCTGCGGCTCACGTGGCGGCAACTCTACCGGCAGTTCGGCGCGGACCCAGCGACGGCGAGCAAAGTTGCTCAGCAGGCTTTCCGCCGGGACTGTCTACGCGAGTTAAAGAAATCAAGAACGCTTGGCCGGACCTGCACTACCAAGCGGTCAAGGGGGCGCTGCTGCTCTCCCCCTCGCCGCCGGCGATCGCGCCGTCGCAGCTGCGCCTCGTGGAATAACGCTGAAAGGGTTCGTTTTTGGCCCGTCAGACCCTAAACGGTTTTGGCGCAAATCTCTTTCAGGTCGAAGCAGTGTCCCGATGTTTCAGTGAGTCGCTTCCAACACGCAAGACTGACATTGAAGCCTTGTTCACAAATGACTTGTCCCACGTTTTGAAGGTAGATTTCATGCGACTCAAAGGTTCCGAGGGTGAAGATTTGCTTCCCGAGCGGCGTCAGTCCATAAATACTAAGAGTAACTTTCTTGCTCGCGTCTTCGTGCGTCACGACCAGAGCGCGGTCGTGTGAAACGAGCACCTGTTGGAACTTGTCTGGGTCTGGGTTGCTCAAAATGTCCACCGAAATTCCGGTTGCATCCACTCCACAGGTGATCCCTAAATTCTGGAGTTCGAGGAGAAAGCGGAACGGAATACCCTCAGAATCTAATAGTTTCTCGTTCCTTAATATGAAGCTGTTGTTGATAACAAATGGCGCCGATTTGGCGATTTTGAGCGCCTCCTCGTGCGAGATGTTCTTCAGGAACTCCAGTGTTCTGAGCGAGAAGGATCCTGGTGATTTAATCTCGCCGGCAAGCGCTCGGCCCCACAGATTTTGTAGCTTTTCGGACGACACCGTGCCTGCAGCATCTCGCCAACGAAATAGCCAATCCTCGTCAACCGTCCGGTCGGGCGGTGTTTGTGGATCATTTTCTAGCTCAGCCTCCGCCTTCAAGAGAGCCTTACTGACGTTTACCTCACTCCGTACCTCTTGAGCGATTCGATTTCTATGCACAATCGCCAACGGGCTGGCAGGTTCGTGACGTTCGACGAGTTGATAATCGGCATCGAAGCTCTTGCGGCCAGACCGAATATCTTCAACGTCTCGCTCTGTTTGGGCGAGGATGAGGGCGTCTTCGCGTCTGCCATCGGCCAGCGTCCGTCCAAAGGGACGCAACACAGCGACGATCTCCAAGAAGCGCCTTAAAAGTTTCTCTCCAGGAAGCGGCACCTCGATTTTTATATCTGGGGTCATATCGCGCGGTCCTTCATGCGGCGGCTCTTCCCGCCGCCGGTCCTCAGTGTTTCATGTCTGGCTCGAGAACGCCCCGTAGGGCGCGACCTCTGGGCCTGGTAGGCCGCTGCTGTTAGCCGCAACGCGACGCGGCTCCTGGGGCCGCTCAGCGGCGGCACCGAGGACGGGCGACGGCACGCGCCGTCGCCCGCCTGGGATTTTCCACAAAATCTGTGATTCGGGGGAGTTTTGCACGACCAAACACCATCACCAGGAGGGGTGAATCTTCGACCAAACACCATCACCACGTACAAGTAGTAAGCAAGTACCTACGTACCAAGTACAGGCTCCGCCTCACTTGTTGGAAATCAGCCCAGACCACGAAAAAGCCCGGATAGCCTCCGCAGTCCAGGCGCGTCAACGGCTGCGCCGTCCTCCGCTTCGCTCTGGCCCTACGGGTGACCCGCCTGGCCCGCTGCGGCACGGTCGCAGTTAAGGCCGAAAGGGAACCTTTCGGCCTGGTGTCAGGGGCGAAAGTTCCTCACGATTTCAGACAAAACCGGCCGACAGCCGGACGAGGTTTGCTCGTCAGTCGGACGTGCGCACCGTTCGGCGTCGTCCCGGCCGCAAGCGGTCGTGGGAGCCTTCCCGCAGGGATAAATACGGACTGGAGCGACCCACACGGAGAGGGGGGGATTGTAGACACCGGTGTAGACACCGGTGTAGACACCCCCCCTCGACTGACCGCGCCAGCGGTCAAAAAGGGGGGGTCGCTCCCGTCCAATCCCTCCCCGCTGGCGCGTCTCGGGCTGTCCGGTTTAGCTCCAAAAGCCCGAACAAAACCGGCTGTTAGGGGAGCGGTGTCTGTAGACACCCCCCCTCGATTTGTAGACACCCCCCCACGTCCGCGTCTACAAAACCCTGCCCTGCGCCCTGCCACGGAACGGACCCGACGACGGGCTGCTGCCCTTCGACCCAACACCCTCACCGCCTCGGGCTGATTGACCCGCCGCCAGTCCAGAATCGGAGCCACGTCTCGGCCCGGTTCGCGGAGCTGCGCCAGGGCCGATGACGACGACGTGCCACGGCGAAAGTCATCGGCTAAAAGCTGGCCGTCCTGACCCGTGCAGGACGGCCCTAATGGCCTCCTGAGCCGCAGTTGGCCAGGCGGGTCACCCGCAGGGCCGGAGCGCTAGCGGAGGAGGCGCGTAACGCCTTGACGCGCCTGGCGGGCGGAAGCTATGTCGGTGGTTTTTACCGAGTCGGTTGCTGTACCGGTAACAGCCGTGCGGACGTTTTCTGAGGAAATCAGGCCTGGTAGCGGCTCTTCCTCTCATTGACCCCGCCAACAGCCTGGCGGGTCGAGCCCTTTTCAGCCCTTCAATAACCCGACGATGAACAGGCCCCCGGCCTGTACGTACTTGTCGGTACGTACTACTTGATCAGTACTACTTGTACGTGGTGTAGGTGTTTAGTCGAAGAAATAGGCTCCGAGTGTAGGTGTTTAGTCGAAGTGGAGTGTAGGTGTTTAGTCGTGCAAAACTCCAAGGAATCACAGGCTTTTGTGGAAAACATCCGTCGTGGCGCTGCGCGGCCCAGGGCGCGCGTTGCCGGCGACGGACGGTGAGAGGAGAGAGAATAGTCCCGGCCGCGTTCGCGGCTCCTGGGACATCCTCGAGCCCGACACGGGCGGCTATTCCACGAGGCGCAGGTGCGACGGCGCGATGCGCGGCGGCGAGGGGGAGAGTAGCAACGCGGCCGTGACCGTCTGATAGTGCAGGTCTGGCCAGGCGTCCTTGATTTTTTTCAACTCGCGCAGACAGTCCGTGCGGAAGGCGTTCACGGTGTTCTTGTCGCCCGCCTTCGTCGGGTCCGCGCCGAATTGCCGGTAGAGCTGTTTCCACGAGAGCCGCATTGGGCGCGTGAGGTTGAACGTCCGGTAGGTGAGCCAGAGGTAGAGGTCGAGGCCGAGCGGCGACCGCTTGAGCGCCTTGAGGGTGTTTAGATCGAGCGGGATCGGGTGCGCGATGATCTCCAGAAAAAACTTCTCCCCGAGCTCGATTTTGCTCTCCCATAACGCGGGTTGGTCGGGCTTGCGTGCGTTCCACCACAACTCGGTGCGGTCGGCGATCCGAGACGCGACCGATCGCTCGCCGTGTTCGTCCTGGTAGATCAACTCAATTTGACAGCGAAAGAGCCGCGTCAGCTGGTTGCGCAGCCGGGTGTGCTTGTCGCCGCTGGTGCTGTAGATCCCGAGCCGCCGCATGAACTCCGAGAGCGAATCGCCGAGGATGAGCTCGCGCGATTGCGTCCGCACCGCTTCGGTGCAGACCCACGCCAAGAGCAGACGCGGAATGTTGCCGTACGGGAGCTTGTTGCCGAGCCCGGCGACCATCCCCAGGGTGTACGGCCCGTTGACTCGCTTGAACTGCAGGCAGTCGCCGGGGTTGGTGCGTGGAAGTGAGCAGAGCGCAAGCAGCCGCGCCATGAAGCCGAGATCGGGTTCCGCTTCGCTCGCCGCGATGAGTTGATTGACCTGGTGGAGCGTGGTGAAGCGGTGCTGCGGCCCAGGCACGGCAGGCGTCAGGGTGCGACCGTCTGGCAGCTCGACACCGGCGACCATATCGCCGAGGGGCACGAACCCGTCTCGTTTACGCGCCACGGCTTTTTGTCCTTACCGCGCCCTCGCGACCGCTCAGCCAGTCTTCCAAGAGCGCCTGCAGCAAGTCTGACACATCCCGATCGGTCGTACCATCGAGCAATGCTCGCATCACGTTCCGGTGCGTGTCTTTACGAATGAGCGCGCTCCCCCCGCGACGGCGGTCGCGCCCGCACGGACGTCCATTAATCCCGCAAAACGGTTGTGCTTAACCATGTGCCAAAATCTCCGTTCCCAAAACCTCGTAGGCACGCCATGCCCGCCGTGCCAGCCGATCCGTGGCGGCATGTACCAAGACACCTTCACTCGCGGCCTTGTCGAAGGCTTTGAGGCGAGGAATTTCAGCCGTAAAGAGAGGAATCCCCTGCGCCACTAATGCCGCGCGGAGGTCTTGCCCGTCCGTTTCTGGTTGCGGTGGGACTTTCGTGAGCAGCACCCGGTAGTTCTTGGCCGCCAGGCCATGGAGGGTCTGCAGCGTCCGTTGCAAGGCGCGGGTGTCAAGGGCGGCCGGCACCGTGGGGATGATGAGCACATCACAGCCACGGGCTAACTGGGCTAGGTCCGCAGGGTCCGGCTGCGCGTCTGTATCAATGACGACATGGTCGAACTGCCGCGCTGTGTGGGTGCCTTCCGCGACATCGACAATCGCGAACGGGAGCGGTCCTCCGGCCGCGCCCCACTCGGTCGCGCTACGGTTGGGGTCGCCATCAATCAGCACGGTCGCCGCGCGCGTCTGGAGATACGCGGCGAGATGCACGGCGGTCGTGGTCTTCCCAACGCCGCCCTTGTCCGCGGCGACCGTGATGTACACAGGTCCAGCTTAACATTTTATGTACTTACATATCTATAATTATGATCTATTTAAAATGACGCATACTTATGTATTCATTCCGACGAACACACGCACGCCTAGCGTGACGATCGTCGGCCCGAAGCATTGACATAATATATACTTATTGTATATATTACTAGGGTCGCCTTTGGGTAGCCAGGATGTGATGCCGGCGCCGTTTGAGTGGGATGAGGAAAAAGACCGAGCCAACCGCGCTAAACACGGCATCGGTTTCGAGGAAGCCACGGGCATCTTCACCAGCCCAATACTCACCGCGCCGGATACCCGTCAGGACTATGGCGAAGAGCGTTGGATCAGCTATGGATCACTTGGGCCGCGGGTTGTCCTCGTCGTGGTACACACCCGCCGCCGCGGGCGCATCCGGCTGATTTCTGCCCGCAAGGCCAACGTCAAGGAAAGGCAGGCGTACTATGAGTCTCTTGAGAGATCGGCTCCAGACCATTGAGGCGATACCGGACGAGTCCCTCGACTATTCGGACATCCCGGAAGCTGATGCCGACTTCTGGCGGCGCGCCGAGCTCCAGATGCCGCAGCCGAAAAAAGGCATCTATATCCGCTTGGACACCGACGTGCTCACCTGGCTGAAATCGAATGGGAAGGGATACCAGACCCGCATGAACGCCATCCTCCGGGCGCTCATGGAACGTGATCAGCAGCACCCGCGTTAACCACCGCTGCGCGTTCGGCACATGGCAATCAACCCACGTGCTAGACGTTTGCGAGACAGAGAATACGACACTGGATACGACACACCGCGGCGCCCGTCTGAGGGCGCCATGGCCGGTGTGTCGCAAACGGCCGTTTACGACACATGCTGATCGGCTACGCCCGCGTCTCGCGCCTGGGCTGGTGGAAGCTGTCGGTAAAGCTGTTTTCACGTGAGCTGTATCGGGTACTTCAACGCGAATGGCCGGTAGGTGAGCCACAGGTAGAGGTCGAGGCCGAGCGGCGACCGCTTCATCGCGCGCCAGGGTGTTCAGGTCGATCGGGATCGGGCAGCGGATGATCTCATTGAAGAAGTCCTCGCCAAGCTCGATCTTGCTCTCCCAGAGCGAGCGCGCATCCGGCTGGCGCTCGCTCCACCAGAACTCCGTGAGACTGGCAATCGGCGCGTTCAGCGTGGCTTCCCCGCGCGCATCCTCGTAGATGAGCGAGACCGTGCACCCAAACAGCCGCCGCATCTGATTCCGAAGTCTGGTGTGCTTGTCGCCGCTGGTTCGGTGCAGACCCACGCTAGGAGCAAACGCGGCAGGGTGCCGTAGGGTAATTCGTTGCCGCCGTCTGCCACCATGTAGAGCGTGTACGGCCCGTTGACGCGCTTGAACTCGTGCCTGTTTTTGGGTTGGTGCGCGGCAGCGAGCAGAGCGCGAGCAGCCGCGCCATGAAGCCCAGCTCGGGGTCCGCGTCGCGCGCGGCGACGAGCTGCGTCACCTGGTCGAGCTGCGTGAAGTGTCGCGCCTGGCGGCGAGCTGGCAAAGCGCGCGGCCACCGGTCGCGGAAGAAGACGACTTGGGCCGGCGATTCACATTACGATTCCGAAGGTGATGATGAGCCAGTCGGCTCACGTTTTTGTCCAGGTTCAGATGTGTCACACATGATTCGCCGCGCATCAACCCGAAGGGGCGTTTGTCTCGGTCTCGCCCTCACGTCCCTACTGCTTGGGGCCTCGCCCGTGGTCGCTCAGCAGGAGCCGCCACAATCGATCACCAGTCTCGGGGGCGCAACAACCCGCTTCACCGCGCCGGTCAATGACATCAGCGCGCTCGCCACCACCATGGGCCGGGCAGCGATTCAAGTCGATCTTGCGACGGTGCTCGAGGCTGCTGGCATGCCTGGCGTGATAATGGACGTGCAGCACAGGCTGGCCGTGGGGCAGGTGACGGCGGCGACCCTGCCGCCGGGCACGGTTATCGAGTGGATGGCGCTGCGCCGCGCAGGGCCGGAGGTCGTGCGCAATCTTCGCTGGGACGGCGAGGCGCCTCTGCCGGGCTTCGAGTTCACCGTCGACGACCTCAGCGAGACCTACACCTTCTTTGTACCCGCGATCTGCGGCAACTTGGCGCTCGTCGGTCGCCAGCCCAGTCTGGAAGCCGCCCGGCGGGCCGAGGTGGCCCGGCTCGACGCCGCTCGTGAGGACGCCGCACGCGCGGCCGCCCAAGAGGCGGCCCGGCTCGCCGCGGAGTACGAGGCTGCTCTGGAGGCCCAGCGTGCGGCGGCGGCTGAGGCCGCGGCGGCCGAGCAGGCGCGCCTTGCGGCCGAGGAGGCTGGCGAGCAGGCGCGCCTTGCGGCCGAGCAGACGCCGGCTGAGTATTTAGCGGCGCTCGAGCGAGATCTGCGAGTCCGTCCCGTCCTCGCCGGATTCTTCGGCACGCAGCAGCGGCAGTATGACGACACCGACTCCGCGGGTCTGGGGCGGCTCCCGCTCGAGGTCCCACGCCTTGTTGACGTCCCGGCGTTTTTCGACTCGCTGCTCGTTGTCAAGGGGGGCGTCGCGGTGAAGCTGGCCGAGCACGTGGCCTTCGCGCCGGCCGTGGGTGTGGCGGTGAATATAGACGACATCGAGCGCACGTCGCTGTTCGCCGACGCCGAGATTGACGTCCTGTTCGGACCTGGCGCCTATGTCGGCACTGGCGTGACAGTTCGGGATCTCACGCACATCGACAGCGTCACGGCGGGCGTACTCCTGACCGCGGGGGTTCCCGTGTGGAAGAGTGACGCGAGGATGGACCAACTCTTGTTCGGCGTTGAGTACCGCTATCTGTACGCTCCTCTGAGCGACCCCGACGTGAACTATCAGTTCTGGGTTGGGCTGAAATACGTGCCGTAATTATTTTCGGTATTACGGCTACTCGAACGCCACACGGTCATGAAAAGCGCGTTAGGCCTGGATATACATCTGTCGAAGAGTCGCTGAGCGGTACACGTACTTCGCGCACGGGACACTAGAACTGCAACGTGCCGAGCAGCAGGAGCGCGTAGGTCCGCGCGGCGGCAAGGTATTGTCGGCGTTCCGCCTCCAGGCTCACGGTTGCCGACTGGCCCACCGCGAGGCGCCCTCCGAGGCGGTAGCCTCGCGCAGCCTCGCCGACCAGGCTCAGCCCACCATACGGCGTGAGCACGCTCCGGTCTCGCAAGGCCCCGAAGCCGTACCCGAACTCCGCATCGAGACGCGCGCCCGGCGCGCTATGCAGGTGCGGGTCGGTCGCTCCGCGCTCCCACAGCTGCTGTACGCCGCTCGCACTCTCGCCCCAGGTCGGCATCAGACTCACCGACAGCCCGCGGCCGCCGGCCTTGGGCGCGAAGCGGACCAGCCCGCCGACACCCCATTCGCGCAGCGTGCCCCTGTGGATCAAGAGCCCGCGGCCGTGGCCCTCGACGGTCAGGCCTGCCGCGGGATTCCGGTGCCGGAGTCCGCCCCCCAGCTCCAGGCCGGCTCCGCTTTCCCCGTCGCCGCCGTCATGGCGCAGGCCCACCTCGCCCCACGGGATCAGCGACGCGCCGGAGGATAAGGTGTGTTGGTAGCTGACCTCGGCGCCCATCCGCAACCGCTGCATGTCCACCGGCGCAGCGTCGAAGGCCGTACTGGCGCGCGCGACGTGCATCTGCGCCAGCGCCCACTCCCCCTTGAGCCGCACCGTCGTCGCCCCGCGGGTAAGCAGCCGGCCGCTCACACCCACCACACCCGAGTCCAGCGTCGCGGGGCTCGTGAGGACGTTCCCGGCCGCCGCATCCACGACCCGCAGGTCCCCCCAGGCATGACCGACCGTTCCCCACACGTCCAGGTCGGGCAACACCGACCAGGCGAGGTAGGGATGAATGCCGACCAGCCCCAATGCGTATGTGCCGCGACCGGCGTCCAGGTTCCGGCCGCCGCCCCGATAGTCAAACGAGCCCCTCGACCGGGAAAAGGACACTCCGGCACGAAGGCCGGGGCCGATCCGCGCGTCCGCTCCCGCGTGCCAACTCGACACGGCGCCGTCCCAGGTAATCCCGCCGCCCCGGCCGCCGCCCCCCAGGTTCTGGTAGTCGGGGCACCACCACGCCGCGAAACGCCCCTCGCCGTCTTCTTCCTCCTGCGATTGCATCAGGAACAGCGAGTCGTCGAACGCTTGCACCAGGGTCGGCGACTGGACCCCAGGTGCCGCCCACTGGCCGGAGCGAGCCTCTGGTGAGAGCGCAAGGTGGGCGGATAGTTCCGTCGACGTGCCCCGGGGGACGGACCCAGAGAGCATCTGATCGATGCGGCACCTGACCGCGCTGAACGCCAGCGCCCGGCCAACCTCCGGCAGGACGACATCGTTGACCACCTCGATACGTCGCTGCGCGTCGTCGGTGATCGTTCCCGTGGCTGTCCCGTCCGCGACCGTTGCCCCCGACGGATCGCGTAGCTGCACCGTGAACCCTTCGGTCTCTTCCGCCGTGGCGTCTTCGAGGGTCGGTACCGCGAGGGTCGTGCGCGTCTCACCCGCGTCGAAACGCAGCGTTCCCTCGGTTGCCACGTAGTCGAATCCCGCCGCCGCCGTCCCGTCCATGGTGCGGTACGCGACCGTTACCGCCACGCCGCTTGCTCCGCTCAGCCGCACGACGAACGCCGCCGATTCGCCTTCGCGCACCGCCGGCGCATCGTCAATCGACAGCCCCGGTGGCTCATCGTCGTCGGTGATCGTTCCCGTGGCTGTCCCGTCCGCGACCGTTGCCCCCGACGGATCGCGTAGCTGCACCGTGAACCCTTCGGTCTCTTCCGCCGTGGCGTCTTCGAGGGTCGGTACCGCGAGGGTCGTGCGCGTCTCACCCGCGTCGAAACGCAGCGTTCCCTCGGTTGCCACGTAGTCGAATCCCGCCGCCGCCGTCCCGTCCATGGTGCGGTACGCGACCGTTACCGCCACGCCGCTTGCTCCGCTCAGCCGCACGACGAACGCCGCCGATTCGCCTTCGCGCACCGCCGGCGCATCGTCAATCGACAGCCCCGGTGGCTCATCGTCGTCGGTGATCGTTCCCGTGGCTGTCCCGTCCGCGACCGTTGCCCCCGACGGATCGCGTAGCTGCACCGTGAACCCTTCGGTCTCTTCCGCCGTGGCGTCTTCGAGGGTCGGTACCGCGAGGGTCGTGCGCGTCTCACCCGCGTCGAAACGCAGCGTTCCCTCGGTTGCCACGTAGTCGAATCCCGCCGCCGCCGTCCCGTCCATGGTGCGGTACGCGACCGTTACCGCCACGCCGCTTGCTCCGCTCAGCCGCACGACGAACGCCGCCGATTCGCCTTCGCGCACCGCCGGCGCATCGTCAATCGACAGCCCCGGTGGCTCATCGTCGTCGGTGATCGTTCCCGTGGCTGTCCCGTCCGCGACCGTTGCCCCCGACGGATCGCGTAGCTGCACCGTGAACCCTTCGGTCTCTTCCGCCGTGGCGTCTTCGAGGGTCGGTACCGCGAGGGTCGTGCGCGTCTCACCCGCGTCGAAACGCAGCGTTCCCTCGGTTGCCACGTAGTCGAATCCCGCCGCCGCCGTCCCGTCCATGGTGCGGTACGCGACCGTTACCGCCACGCCGCTTGCTCCGCTCAGCCGCACGACGAACGCCGCCGATTCGCCTTCGCGCACCGCCGGCGCATCGTCAATCGACAGCCCCGGTGGCTCATCGTCGTCGGTGATCGTTCCCGTGGCTGTCCCGTCCGCGACCGTTGCCCCCGACGGATCGCGCAGCTGCACCGTGAACCCTTCGGTCTCTTCCGCCGTGGCGTCTTCGAGGGTCGGCACCGCGAGGGTCGTGCGCGTCTCGCCCGCGTCGAAACGCAGCGTTCCCGACGTCGACGTGTAGTCAGCCCCCGCCACGGCCGTCCCGTCCATCGTCTCGTAGGCGACCGTCACCAACTTGTCGCTCGACGCACTCAGCCGCACGACGAACGCCGCCGACTCGCCTTCGCGCACCGCCGGCGCATCGTCAATCGACAGCCCCGGTGGCTCATCGTCGTCGGTGATCGTCCCCGTGGCTGTCCCGTCCGCGACCGTCGCCCCCGACGGATCGCGCAGCTGCACCGTGAACCCTTCGGTCTCTTCCGCCGTGGCGTCTTCGAGGGTCGGCACCGCGAGGGTCGTGCGCGTCTCGCCCGCGTCGAAACGCAGCGTTCCCGACGTCGACGTGTAGTCAGCCCCCGCCACGGCCGTCCCGTCCATCGTCTCGTAGGCGACCGTCACCAACTTGTCGCTCGACGCACTCAGCCGCACGACGAACGCCGCCGACTCGCCTTCGCGCACCGCCGGCGCATCGTCAATCGACAGCCCCGGTGGCTCATCGTCCCCATCGCCATCCCCGTCACCACCTCCGCCGCCGTCGTCACCATCCCCGCCGTCACCCGTGTCGTTGTCGATGATCCGTACCGTTACCGGAGCAATATCGTGCAAGGAAGGCGGGCAATTGGTGTTCTCGTCCCACACCTCGTGGGTGACGTTGACGTGGGTGACGTTGACGGGCTCGCCGTCCGTGTCGCTGTCCGCAGTGGCATATATCGTGACGCTGCGCCACGGCGTCGGCCCGCTGCCGTTCTTGTTGATCTCCCAGCCGACCGACGGCACCCACCAGATGCCCTTCTCCTCGAGTTTGCCGTCGATGTAGACGTCTCCGTCGACGTGCACCCGGACCCACCAGCCGTTGGCCTTAGGCTGCTTGCTGAGCCTCAGGTAGTACGTGGCCGATTCACCTTTCCTGATAGGCAGATCCAGGCTGTGCACCCCATCGGTCGCGTCCATGCTCCTCGACAAATCCACTGTCCCTCCGGTCTCGGCCCAGTCGTCGATCGGGTAGAGGGTCTGGGCGTGGAGTGACGTGAGGGCCGTGTGCGACACCAGCGCAAGAGCAATGAGGGTGGAGATGACGAGATGCCGCAGGCGGGATGGAGCGCCGACCTCGTAGGGGGCGAGCACGGGACCATTCTGGCAGATCGGCGCGCGGTCCATCCCCGCGCGTGCGGGGGAAACGTGACGACCCGAAACGATCCATGTCGTAACCCCAGTCCATCTCCTCGCGGGCCAGGCCGACGGTTGGCGGTCAGGGAAGCGTCGAACGCACCGGACTGCGACCAGCGCCATGGTCCGCGTTGCGCCCAGTCGGCCGTGGTGCGGCGTCACCGAGCGCGACCAGGAAGTGCAAAACCGGCGTGCACGGAGAGGCAGCCGCGTCTGGCGGTTGCTGTGAGCACTACAACTCGATGTCACGGCTGGGCATTCTGTTTTGGATACGGCTCTCAATGAGACCCTCCACGCGGTCCGGCCGGTCCCCGTCCTTCCGCTTCTGCTCAGCCTCTGGGTGGATCAGCGAATAAGTGTTTCCAACTCACTCGTAACACTGTTGGAGGCGTCGATCATTCTGTTGACGTTCTTCAACAGCCCTTCGTAGTGGCGATGCTACCGTCTACCAAGATGGAGCCACAAGACGAACTGCAGCAACTGCTGGCGCGGCAAGCGGCCCTCAAGCAGGAACTCACGGCGAAGAAAAAAGCGCTCCAAGAGGCCCAACGCCGTCAGCGCACCACCCTCACCCGCCAGATCCGCCGCGCCCAGGCCCGCCAGATCCGCCGCGCCCAGGCCCGCCTCTCCGCCGCCGACCGCAAGCGCCGCACCCGCCGCTTCATCCTGCTCGGCTCCTACATCGAGCACACCACGCAGGACGACCCGACAAAGAAGGACCGGCTCATCAAGGGCCTCGATGGGTTCCTAGAGCGGGACCAGGACCGGGCCGTGTTCGGTCTGCCGCCAAAGGAAACCGCCAAATAAAAATCCCTGAGGTGCCATGTCTACCATTTGGGTGTCCATCGTTGTCGCAGTCATTGCTGGAATCTCAGCTGGGTGTGTTGCACCACTTCTGACCGCTTCATTGACAAGATACAACTGGCGGCTGCAAAAACGCCTTGAACTGAAGTACGAAATTTTCCGAGGGGCGACGGCGGCCCTTGCTGCGAACCTCGCTGATGGCCATGACATCGAGCTGCAGGTTAAGAAACCGACCACTGCGGGCGGAATGGTCCATGTGGTGGAGATCAGACACCAGACAGCACAAGCCTTGGACCAGCACCGTGGCCTCCTCGCCGCCTTTTTCACTGATGACGTTCATACGAAGTTTGACTCAGCGGCCAGGGCTAATGTCTCTATTGGAGACACTCCGAATACAGACTTTGAAGACAAACGCATTGCCTTCATTGAAGCGGCCTCAGCTGAACTTAAAATTTGACCCTTTCGGCCCCGTAAGGGCCTGCTGAGCCGTAGCGGGCCAGGTGGGTCACCAGAAGGGCCGGAGTGCAGCGGAGGACGGCGGAGTCGTTGACGTGCCTTGGGTGCTGCGGCTATCCGGGGCCTTCTGTGAGCTGATATGGTGGAGACACCCTCCACCATAGTTGGCCATAAATACTAGGATTTCGTGCCGTCTGGTTCTGTTATCTACAAGTTCACCCACATTTTTAGCCCGTTTCCGGCTGTTTTGAGCGGTCAGCAACCCGAGAAATAAACAGGCCAACGGCCTGTACGTAACTTGTCGTACGTACTACTTGATCCGTACTACTTGTACGTGGTGATGGTGTTTATGCGAAGGAATCAGCCTCCTAGTGATGGTGTTTATGCGAAAATCAGCCACTACCGGTGATGGTGTTTATGCGTTCAAAACTCGCAAGAATCACAGAATTTTGTGGAAATCCCCTAACGAGGCTCAGAGCGGCCCCAGGAGCCGCGAACGCCTGGCTACGTGTGGAACGGGGAATACTAGGCCCGCGTGCGCGGCTCCTGGGACATCCTCGAGCCAGGATAGCCGTCGCATCCCGGCGCTGCGGCCCTTCCGCGAACCGGACTCAGCCGAATATCGTGATAGCCAGCCACACAAAGAACGCGGCATTCGCTGCAACCAGCGCCGCGCCCAACTCTCTGTGGTTCCGTCGGGTCGCGACCGCGGCTACGAGATACACGCCGACCGGAAACAACCCCCACACGAAGAAGCGCGGTGTCAACGCGAGGTACGCCGAAGTCGGCCCGACAAGGGCCGCGGCCACCACCAGCGGTATTGGACGTCTGCGGGCCAGTCCGAACGAGGCCGCCAGCACGCTCAGCGCCACCGCCGGCCAGAAGAGCAAGACAGGCTGCCAGAAATCCACCAAATCAACCAGCTAGAACCGGCCGGCGCTACTGGCCGCCCAGGCGCTCGAACAGACGGTCGAAGAACAACGCGCTGAACCACGCCCACCACGATCAGGACGAGGGCGAACCTCCACTCCGCACACACGCCCCTGACCCCGCCTTACAACCGTCTGACCGCCGCGTGTGTGTTCGAGTATTAAGGCTATTTCACCCGGCTGCGCGAGTGGCGGAAGCGGAGGCATTTCTGGCACGACGCATTGCGGTTGTCCACCTGCTCGCGAATGACGTAGAGCCCGCACAGCGTCCTAACGAGCGTCCCCACGCCTTTTCGGCTTCGGTCCGTGATGTGGGTTTTAGAACCCGCCGGTAGTTTCACTGTCCTGCGTTTGACGCTCATGGTACGAGCCGTAGGTGCGACGGCGCGATGCGCGGCGGTGATGGCGAAAGAATCAACGCGCCCTTGGCCGTCGAGTAGTGCAGGTCCGGCCAGGCGCGCTGAATCTTCTGCAGCTCGCGCAGACAGTCAGAGCGGAAGTTGCGGATGGTGAATTTATCGCCGGCCTTCGCCGGGTCCGCGCCGAACTGCCGGTAGAGTTGCCGCCATGTGAGCCGGATCGGGCTCTTGAGGTTGGGGTTTGGGGAGCAATGGAACGGAAAGTACGGTTAGCGACCGCCGTCAGCGGGGTTTCTGAGCGGCCGGAGCTCGCCACGAGCGACCGATTCAGGTACGGCGAACGAGTAGCGTCCCAGCAGGTTGATGTGCTCGTGGCCGAGCGGTGACAGTCTCGCCTCGTCTTCTGGACGCACCGAGTGGCCATCTGCGCGATGCTGGTCGAGGGCCGCCTGCATATAGATGGTGTTCCACAACACAATCATGTTGACGACGACGCCGAGTGCGTCGAGCTGGTTTTCCTGGCCTTCACGGTAACGTCGCCGCAGTTCGCCACGTTTGCCGTGGAAGACGGCGCGGGCCAAGGCATGGCGACCTTCTCCCCGGTTCAGCTGGATCAGCGTGGCGCGACGTTTGGCCTCATCGTCGAGGTACGTCAACGTGTGGATTGTCTTGTCGATCCGTCCGAACTCCGCGAACGCCTGCGCCAGGCGCGTTGGCCGATCCCCCACCTGCAGCGTGCGCATGATACCGGTGGCCGGCACGCGCCCGAGTTTCAGCGAGCCGACCGTCCGCAACATATCGTCCCACTGTGGGGTGATTCGGTCGAGGTTGACGGATTGGCGTGCCACGCGGTTAAGCGGGCCGTAGTCGGCCCGGGAATCGATCCGCCAGAAGCGGGTACCACCGATGTCGGCGAGCCGCGGACTGAAGCGGTAGCCGAGCAGGCGGAAGAGACCGAACACCACATCCGAGTAGGCCCCGGTGTCGGTCATGATCTGCGTGGGCTGCAACTCTGTCTGCTGTTCGAGCGCGACCGCGAGCAGCACCAGGCTGTCGCGCAACGTCCCCGGGACCGTAATGCCGTGCAGGCCGGTGAACTGATCGGACACGAGGTTGTAGTAGGTGACGCCCCGGCCGATACCGAAGTACTTGGGGTTGGGCCCCGCGTGCACGGTGCGCACCGGCACCACGAAGCGCAGGCCGTCGGCGGAGGCCACCTCACCACCGCCCCAGGCGCGCGCCAAGGGGATCCCGGTTTGCGCCGCGACGAGGCGCGCGTTCGCCGCGCGCAAGGTCTCGTCGCGCAGGTAATTCTGGCTGACCCAGGACAGGCGATCGCGCCGCAAGCTCTGAGTCTCGTGGCGCACGAGTGGCTCGAGGCCGGTGTTGCAGGCTTCCGCCAGCAGCACGGCGCAGACGCTGACGCCAAGATCCGTGACCCGCGCCGCGCGTTCGCTGACGTGCGTAAACGCGACGGCGAAATCTGTACGCGCCGCGATCTCGAGCAGGATCTCCGGCAGATCGACACGGGGCAACCGTCCCGCGATGGCGGTCCGTAGCGCCACCAGCGACGCGGGTTCCTCGACCTTGTCGAGGGGGCTCACGATCAGCTCGTCCTTCCCGTCGATGCGTTCGAAACGCACGGCTGGATTGTTGGGGAGGCGCGCGGCCACCGCGCGGTAGGTCTGATCCAGCTCGTCGCTTAACGCGGCAAGGATCGGTTCTGGGCGAGGACTGTAGCCAAGCGTTCGACACATGATCGGCCGCGCCGCCTCCCACTCGGCGCCAGCCAGGAGATTGCGCCGCGGATCGGCATACCGCCAGCTCGGCGTCACGAAGACATCCCGCCGGCGCAGCGCCTCGCGCAGTTGGTCGAGGACGCAGAAGGTGTAGGCCCGGTGATCGACCGCGTCGTTCGCGCCGTACACGTATCGCCGCCAGGCTGTCGTCACGACCGCAGACGGCGCCACGTCCTGGGCCCGCGCCGGCGCTTCACGACGCTTGAGATACTCGAGCGCTGCGACGACAGCCGCGCCGGCCGGAGCGGCCTCAAAGTGCACCTGGTGCAAGAGGGTTGGCAGGAACAGCCGCACGCGTCGGTACCTCGTCTGCAGCTCGGTGTAGAACACGTCATCCGGCGGCCGCACCAGTGTGCTCAGTGTCCCGAGGGCCTCGGCCAGGGTGGCGCGGGGGACACGCGCGAACACGTGGTCGCGCAGCACGTTGTCCGGGAGAGCGGGATCGAGGAGCGCCGCGCAGGCGTGCGCCAACGTGAGGGCAAGCGCATCGAGATCCTTAAGGCTGCGCAACCGTGCTTTCCGATCCGCTTTTTCGGCGGCACCAAAGATGTCGCGTAACAGTCGGTCGAGGACCTCGAGCGCGTTATCCTGTGCGGAGGCTTCGAGCGAGTGGACGAACGCGACCAACGTGGCGGCTCGGCGTAACGCTGGCAACCGTGCGACCGCGGTGACTTTGGCTTTCTCCGCAAAGCGCGCCAGGGCTGCCATTCGCGTCGGCGCGATCGCGGCGGCCGCTGGCACGGTGATGCTGAGGCTACGGACGGCGTTCAGCCGCTCGAGCGCACGCACCAACGCCGGGCCACTCACCATCGCGGCACCCGTCCGCAGCGTCACGAGTGATGAGCTGCGCCCTTCATCTGGCACGCGCAACAGATCTTCGAGGCGGCGCTGCTGTGGCGGACTGATGCCGCTCGCCAGCACGCGCCACACGCGCACGTCGACGCGGTGCCGCAGCTTGGCCACGAAGCGCTCCAGCGTCGTCGCGCCCGGCAACAACACCTTGTGGGCGAGCATCCAGGTCGTCGCCCGATCGAACAGTGCGCTCGGACGTTCGGTGCCCGTCCAGCACTGTGCGTAGAGCCATCGCGTGAGGCCAAACCCGGCCGCGCGATCCGCGAGGTCGCGATACCCATGTTCCGTCCGGATGTGTGCGGCATGAGCGAAGCGCCACTTGCCGTCTCGATAGCCGGTCAAGTCCGTGGTCGTATCGATGCCAAGTTGCCGGCTCATCGTGGCGAGTACCGCCGGTGGCACGGCCGTCGGATCATCGAGGAACGTCCCCACGAAGCGCACCGTGGTGAGCTGCAGAGCGAATCCGAGACGGTTGGCATCGCCGCGCTTCTCGACGATCTGCGTGTGATCGCTGTCATCGAGGTGGAAGTACCTGGCCAGCTCTTGGGTTGACGGGTCGCCCAGGTACTGGCCGTAGTTGTCGCGCTGCGCCGGGCTCAGGAAGCTCACGGGCATCGCGGCTTCCCGACGTGGCGGAGTTGCATAAACGATGGTTTGCGCACGGAGGGGCGATCGGCAGGAAACCCCACGTTTACAGGGTGCAAAACAGTATTGCATTACCAGTCACGTATGCAATACCTTTACGCAATCATGCTCATCGGCTACGCGCGCGTCTCCACTGGCGAGCAAACTACCGCCCCTCAGGTCGCCGCGCTCAAAACCTCCGGCTGTGAGCTCATCTTCCGCGACAACGCCTCCGGCGGCCGCTGGGATCGGCCCGAGCTGCACAAGCTGCTCAGTCAGCTCCGGAAAGGCGATGTGTTGGTCGTCTGGACACTCGATCGCCTGTCACGCTCCCTGCGCGATGTACTAACCATCATGGAGCGGGTGCAGGAGCGCCACGCAGGCTTTCGCAGCCTCAAGGAAGCGGTGGACACCACCACGCCCGCGGGTCGGATGATGATGCAGATGGTCGGCGCGTTCGCCGAGTTCGAGCGCGCGATGCTCAAGGAACGGACCAAGGCGGGCCTCGACGCCGCGCGCAAGGAAGGCCGGATCGGCGGCCGGCCGCCGAAGCTCAAGCCCCACCAGCAACAGGAAATTGTGACGCTCGTCAAGCAGGGGAAGAAGACCGCCGCCGACGCGGCGCGCCTGTTCGGCGTCCACCCGGCAACGGTGTCGCGGCTACTCCGGCGGACCTAGATCGAGTCTTCTACCGTACTTTCGGTTCCATTGCTCCCCAAGCCCCAGGTTGAACGTCCGGTAGGTGAGCCACAGGTACAGGTCGAGGCCGAGCGGCGACCGGCTGAGGCTCTTGAGGGTGTTCATGTCGAGCGGGACCGGGTTGCTGATGATCTCGTTGTAAAAATCTTCCCCAAGCTCGATCTTGCTGTCCCATAGCGAGCGCGCGTCCGGCTGGCTCTCGCTCCACCAGAACTCCGTGCGGCGGGCGATCGGCGCGTTCAGCGTGGCTTCCCCGCGCGCATCCTCGTAGATGAGCGAGACCGTGCACCCAAACAACCGGCGCATCTGATTCCGGAGCCGTGTCCGCCCGCCCGTGGTGCCGCCGCTGGTGCTGTAGATCCCGAGCCGCCGCATGAACTCCGAGAGCGAATCGCCGAGGACTAGCTCGCGCGATTGCGTCCGCACCGCTTCGGTGCAGACCCACGCCAGGAGCAGACGCGGCAGGGTGCCGTACGGGAGCTTGTTGCCGAGCCCGGCGATCATCCCCAGGGTGTACGGCCCGTTGACGCGCTTGAACTGCAGGCGGTCGCCGGGGTTGGTGCGCGGCAGACTGCACAGCGCGAGCAACCGCGCCATGAAGCCGATATCGGGTTCCGCTTCACTCGCCTCGATGAGCTGATTAACCTGGTGCAGCGTGGTGAAGTGGTGCCGCGCTTGCGGCGTGCCGGCCGGCTCGCCGATCGGCACGAACCCGCCGCGGTGCTGCTGTTCGTCTTGGCTCATCGAAGCTCCCGCTCCTTGTAGAGTGCCCAGGCTTCCTCGATTAGAACGCCCTGCTGGACGCCGCGACGTTTCGCTTCCTGGGCGATTTCCTCCGGAATGCCTGGCATCACCTTGGCGTGGATCTGGCCGGTACGTGGGCTGGGTGCCCGTCCTCCTCGCCTGCGGGGCTCGCGAGAGTGGAACCCGTGCCGTTCCCCGGCCTCGTCTGCTTGTGCGATCGCACCCGTGCTCTGGTCTTTTTCGCGGGGCCGCAACCGAGCAAGATCCACGGCGAAGGATTTATGGTCGCTCATTCGGGTCTCCTGTGAGACGGCGGTAGACGGCCTGTGCGAAATGCGACGCATTGTCGATGGCCGCTTCCATATTGCCCTGGGCTGGCAGGGTCCGGAGATTGCCGCCGAACTGGAACAGGGCAGAAAAGGCAGCCCGTTCGAGCAGTGGGGGGCGGATGATGTCGACCCCCTGCGCTTCGAGTGATGCCTCGATGCCGGCGTGCTGCCTGGTCCGGATGGCCCGCGTCATGGTGAAAATGACGGCACGGAAAATCGTCCGGCCGAGGGCTTCCTCCTCTTCAGCCACGAGTTGCAGCGCTCGCCCACCGACCGTGGCGTCTAGCGTCGTCGCGCGCATCGGCGTGATGACGATGTCCGCCTGGGAAATCACTCGGGACACGAGGCGCGAGGCGACGCCTTCCATGTCCATGACGACGAGTCGGCCCTCGCGGTCATGCAATTTCACCGCCTTCACCACGGAGGCTTCAGTGACATCCGAGAGGATGCTCATCCGATCGGGAAGGGCGCCTTGTGTCGACCACCACGTGAGGGAGCGATTCGGATCGCAGTCCATCATGGTCACGGGAACGCCGGCGTGGGCCATTTCCGTACCTAGCAATACCGCCGCAGTGGATTTGCCCGCGCCCCCCTTCGGCGAGACGATAATAACGGTTGGCATTTACAGTAACCGGATTGTATTACAAACCGGATTATAAATAAAATCTGGTTACTAGTGTTCAGGCCAGAGAGGATGCCATGTACGAAGACGGTCCTCTAACAGAAGGGAACAATACTTCTATATATATATAAAGGCGTCCGCCAACGCTGCCGGTCCTCCTAAGACTCATCCTCTTCCAGCCCGTCCTCCGGTTCTCCGCGGTCGCGGCGTAAAACTCGAGCGGCGAACGACTCATAACTATGTTCGCCTTCCACGTAACCCTCCAGGAGATCCCTAAACAGATCGAATCGCTCGCGCGCCGCCGGCAGCAGTGACACTAAGCGCTCTGAGATGAACTCGTTTAGGCGATCGTTCGGCTGATTCCCCACACGAATATCGTGATAGCCCAGTAGGTTCTTGTGCTTAGCCAGAGCAGCGAGTTCCGCGTCGGCTGCTGAGTACAACTGGCCGTACGTCTCGTGGAAAAGAAACCCGCACCGGCGCAGGAGGTTCACCGTGACGTACGGGAGCCTTCTGGAAATCAGGACCGGAACAGCATCTAGATCTAGGGCTTTACTAAGCAAGTCTTTTATTTCTGAGCGTTTAGGATAAATCCATTGACGAATGTTCTTTGACTCAACGGCGGCCAGAATGCCTTGCGAACCAGCGACGACGAAATCGACCATGCCTTGCCTGGCTTGCCGGCCGCTGATCAGCTTTGGCTCTATCTTGCTGTAGAGGATCGAGTCATCGTGCGCATCAAGGTCAGGGAACCCACCGAAGAACTGAACCCCTGGATCACTGGCGTGTAGATTTTGCAACGCGCGAAAAATGGCGGTCTCAAGGGCCTGGTCAACGCGCAGTTTGAACCCTCTTTCTTGAGTCCTGACATAAACACGTTGAAGCTCAGCTAGACGGCGTTGAACGACATCGGCGGGAGTCGTGCTTAGGTGATACCAAGGGACGTTGTTCTCGCGCATCGCGATGATCTCGCCCTGGTCAACGAGAGCCATCCTGACCTCAGTGAGAACGTGCGGGTCGATACGCTGATTGAACGGACCACCATCTGAAATTTTCTGCTCCAAGGTGCGGTCGGTGGCGACGCCATGAGCGTTCAGCACACTCGCAGCCGCTTTGCCGTGAGGAGATCCCGATCCTGGCGTGTACGTCGTTGAGACACCTTGGCTACGATAGCGCGTCACTGGCCTTCCGTTATGGAGGCCCGCTGCGAAACGGACGCCAACTGGTCCATCGTGAGCGTTTAGGCGTGGGCATGTTCGTTCTTCAGCGGCCATTTGCCAAGTTGAGCGCCAGCAGTTCGGCGAGCGCGTCGTCGTCGGAGATGTCGGCCGGCCAGCCGTAGGCGGTAGCAACAGCAGCGTCAAGGGCCGCGTGCGCGTCGACGAGCCACTGTGGGCTGGCGTTGTAGAGGCTCGTCAGCGTGCGCGTCTTGAGCGCGGTTACGGCGGCATCGTCGCGAGGCACCGGACGTTGGGGATAGCCGGGAACCGGCTCGTCCAGCCACTCGACCCATTCGGGCGGGTTGAGCCACCGGTCGCGCAGCTCGACCAGCCGCTGAGCTGCGTCCGCGATGGCAGCGGCGCGCGGGTCGTCTGCATAGTCGGCGGCGGAGGTGTTCGGCGTCAGCCCGTCGGGGAACGGAAACGTCTCGAAGGTGGTGGTCGGGGTATAGCGCGGGTCGTTGCCTTTGCCGAGCCACGTACAGAGCCGGAGCGACCACGCCTCATGGAACCGGCTGTGCAGGATGCCGAAGGTCGTGTCGTCGTCGCGGGCGATGGCGATCGTTGCTGAGTCTGGACAGACGCGAGCATCGAGCCAGACAAATAGGCGGTACTTGGCGACACGAGCCGTCGCGATGTAGCGCGATAGGTTGCCGAGCGCCGCCCACATGTTCGGCCGTGGCCGATGGTGCAACCACCACTGATCGCGTCTCTCGGCTTCACGTTGCTTGTCCCATGTTGGCCACACGTGTTCTTTCACCCACCGAAACGGTTCTTCGTACAGCGCTGCGTCCTCGGCTGACATCTTCAATCCGAAGTCGACGATCCACTTCCCCGCGGGCCGCCTGGTCAGGTCCATACCGTTCACCCACGGCTTCAGGACGTCCGCGTTGGTCCGGCCGTTTGGGTTCGCCGGCAAACGGAGCCACTCGCGCGCCTGATCGCCCGCGACGTCGAAGGGACCGCCCTTCGTGTCGCCCATGAACGCGACGTTCGCGTTCTCAGAAAGACGCCGGACCACAGTGAGGTCGACGCCAGCGCCACCACGCCTCGCCGTCAGATCGGCGTAGATCTCGTCCACGGGTTGCCCGTCGAGCCGCGCGGCAGAAACGAAGTCGTCATCAGTGCGCGAGAAACAGACCAGAGAGACCCTGACGGCCGCGCCGTCGATCACCCACGGCTCATCGCTCCATGCCTCGAAGATCCGGCGCGTGTCTATTGCGGCTTGCAGTGCGCGCCGGTTTGCGCCGCCCCGAATGGAATTGGTCGCGACGAGCCCGGCCCGTGTTGCTTTGCCAGCGGCGATCTGCTGGCCAGCCTTCTCAAACCAGTAGCAGACGAGATCAGCTTCTGCCGGCACGCGGCCATCGTAGGTTGTGAAGATCTTCGACACGTAGTCTTCACCAAGGTTGGTGATCAGGAGCTTGCCGCCAAGAAACGGCGGATTGCCGATCACGACATCCGCCTCCGGCCATTTCGGCTCGGTGTTGTCCGGCGTCAGGATCGCGTCTCGGCATTCGATGGTGTCGAGCGGCTTCAGGATCGGGTTGCGTGATTCGTAGAACCCGTTGCGCCGCATCCACTGGATTTCGCCGATCCAGACTGCGACGCGGGCCAGCTCGGCGGCGTAGGGGTTGATCTCGAGGCCCTTCACGTTGGCCGGGCCGATTTCTGGAAACGCCCGCTGGAAGCCCAATGCTTCCGCCTCGAGCTGCACCCGATGCTCCAGATCCTTGAGCGCCTGCAGGACGAGATAAAGGAAGTTCCCAGAGCCGCAGGCCGGGTCGAGCACCGTGAACGCGCGCAACCGGTTGAGGAACGCCCGGTACCGCCGCTCGGCCGCGTTCAGCCGTTTCGTGCGGGCGGCGGGCGACTTGGCGGCTTCCACTCGGTCCAGGGCGGCGGCGAGATCGGCCTTCGCCGCGTCCCACTCGGCCAGCCACGGACGGATCACCACCGGCTCAACGAGCAGCATGATCTTGTCGCGGTCGGTGTAGTGCGCGCCGAGTTGCGCGCGTTTGCCAGGATCGAGCCCGCGCTCGAACAACGTGCCGAGGATCGACGGATCGATCTCCGACCAGTCGAGGTCCGACGCCGCCAGTACCGTCTCGATGTCAGCGGCCTCCAGTGGGAGCGCCGCACTGTCGTCGAACAGTCCGCCGTTGAACCAGGCGACCGCCTCGAAGCCGACCCGGCCGCCGGCGGCCATCACTCGGAAGAGCTCGGCGGCCAGCTCGGTGAACTGCTCCGGGGTGCGCTGCGCCTGTCGCAGCATCCGGGTGAACATGTGATCGGGCAGCAGGCCCACGTCGGCGGCGAACATGCAGAAGACGAGCCGGTTGACGAAATGCGCGACCACGGGGGGATCGTGACCACGCGCCCGCAACGTCTGGGCGACTGCCGCGAAGGCCGCCGCCGCCCGCTCGGTGAGGGCGCGCCGGGTCTCGCCAGGCCGCAGCCGCTCGGGATCCGAAAATGCCCACTTCAGCCGGTCACGGACCGCGCGGTCGGTGAGGTCGTCGAGGTCGAATTCGTAGGTTCGACTGACGCTGTTCGTCCAGTTGGTGCGGATGCGGAACCGCCGCAGGTCGGAAACGATCAGCAGCGGCGGGTTCTCCAGCGCTAGCGCATATTGCTGGAGTTGCATGAACGCGGCATCGAGGTTGGCGCGTTGGCCCTTGTACTCCCAGGCGAAGCAGTGGCGCTTCCAGACGTCGGCCCAGCCGTCGCCGCCCGTGTCCGTCCTGACGGCGCCGCGTTCAAAGCAATACGTCGCGCCCGTCGGATCGGCCTCAGCCGGTGTTGGTTCGTCCAGGAGCCGACAGAGGTCGAGGAAGTGCTCCTGCGCCGCTGACCGCTCCTTCAGCGTGGCATCGCGCCACTTGGCGATAAAGGCGTGCGGCGTCACGCGGAAGTGCTCGTGTGGAAAGGCAGCCGCGTCTGGCGGCTGCTGTGAGCACTACCGGTCGATGTCATCAGGTCGGCCGTTTTTTCCGTCTTTCTGAATCGAATGATTAACAGGCCACAGGCCTGTACGTACTTGTCGGTACGTACTACTTGATCAGTACTACTTGTACGTACTCTTGGTGTTTGACCGAAGGATGTTGGGGGGAATCTTGGTGTTTGACCGAAGTTCTCCAGTTTGGAGTCTTGGTGTTTGACCGTTGAAAACCCCAACGAATCACAGGATTTTGTGGAAAACACCGGCGAACATTCGCGCGCGTCTCAGCCTCAGCGCCTGTCGCCGGCGCTGAGCGGCCCCAGGCGCGATTTACCGGCGGAGGACGGCGAAAGGGGATACTCGACCCGCGTGCGCGGCTCCTGGGGCCATCCTCGAGCCCCACCGTCGCATCCCGGCGCTGCGCGCTTCCTTCGCTGCGGCCCTTCGGGTGACGCACCTGGCTGCGCGGCACGATGGGCGCTACGCCGGTCGGGTGGCCGGCTTCTTCTTCGGCAGCGGTCCGAGAAACGCTTCAACCTCGCGGCGCTCGCAGGTGGCGCACGTCGCGCCGCCGGTGACCAACTGCTTACAGGCGACAAAGATCCCGCACAGCGTCCGTCCTCGACCCTTGACTGAAATTTTCGAGTCGAGGCCCTTGTAGTGGGTTTTAGCCGTTCGTCCCATAGACCTACTCCACGAGACGGAGCTGTGCCGGCGGGATACGCGGCGGCGCCGGCGAGAGCAGCAACGCGCCCTTAACCGTCTGGTAGTGCAGGTCCGGCCAGGCGTCCTTGATCTTCTTCAACTCGCGCAGGCAGTCCGTGCGGAAGTTGTCAACGGTGCGGGTGTCGTTTGCCTTGACAGGGTCAGATCCGAACTGGTGGTACAGGCGCGGCCAGGAAAGCCGTAGCGGGCGCTTAAGCGCGAACGTCCGGTAGGTGAGCCACAGGTAGAGGTCGAGGCCGAGCGTCGACCGCTTCATGGCCTTCAGGATGTTCATGTCGAGCGGCACGGGGTGGCGAATAATTTCCTTAAAGAATTTCTCACCAAGTTCAATCTTGCTCTCCCACAGCGTGCGGTCGTCCGGCCGTTTCGTGCTCCACCAAAACTCTGTCCGGTCGGCGATCTGCGAATTCACGCTCACTGCGCCGTGCTCGTGCTCATAGCCCAACTGAACATGTACGTTGAAGAGCCGCCGCATCTGGTCTTGGAGCCGACTACGCACAGAACCACCAGTGTTATAGACACCCACGCTACGCATGAACGCCGAGAGCGAATCTCCGAGGACCAGTTCACGGTTTTGCGTCCGTACCGCTTCGGTGCAGACCCACGCCAGGAGCAGACGAGGAATGTTGCCGTAGGGGAGTTTCGCGCCGCCACTGACGGTCATGTAGAGCGTGAACGGCCCATTGCGCCTGACATACTG
>CBDHFM010000007.1:0-58061 GCA_965262505.1 Vicinamibacterales bacterium | reverse complement strand
ATGGTGATGGTGTTTAACCGATGGAAAACTTTTAAAATTACAGGCTTTTGTGGAAAACTCTCGGCCGGCGTGCTGAGACGCCACAGGAGCGGCGACCGTGCCGACGACGGCTCACCACCCCGGCCAGCCCGAGGCCGAACACCCCACAGGGGCGACCTCGCGGCCCGCTGGCCTACTCGCTGATAAGCCGAAGCGGTGCTGGCGGTATACGCGGGGCCGACGGTGAGAGGACGAGCCCGCCCGTCACCGTGTGGTAGTGCAAGCCGGGCCACGCGCGTTTGATTTTCTTCAGTTCGCGGAGACAGTCCGAGCGGAAGTTGCGGACGGTGAATTTATCGCCAGCCTTCGCCGGGTCCGCGCCGAACTGGCGGTACAACTGTCGCCACGAGAGGGTCAGCTGGTGCTTGAGTCTGAACGTCCGGTAGGTGACCCAGAGGTACAAATCCAACCCGAGCGGCGACCTTTTCAGTGCCTTAAGGGTGTGCAGGTCGATCGGGATCGGGTGCGCGATGATCTCCTGGAAGAACTTTTCACCCAATTCGATTCTGCTGTCCCACAACGAGGGCGCATCCGGCCGCTTCGTGTTCCACCAAAATTCGGCGCGATCGGCGATGACGGAATGCACTAGGACCTCATGGTCCGCATCGGTATAGACGAGTTGCACGCTGCAACTAAAGAGCCGCCGCATCTGATTCTTGAGTCGTGTCCGCTCCCCGTTCAGCCCCCCGCTGCGATCGTTAAGCCCGATCTGCCGCATGAACTCGTACAACGACCGGCCGAGCATCAGCTCTCGGCGCTGCGTCCGTACCGCTTCGGTGCAGACCCACGCCAGGAGCAGACGCGGGATATTACCGTAGGGTAGTTTGTTTCCGCCGCCGGCAATCATGTAGAGCGTGTATGGACCGTTGACGCGCTCGTACTGAAGCCTGGTTTTTGGGTCTGTTCTCGGCAGACTGCACAGCGCGAGCAGCCGCGCCATGAAGCCCATGTCGGCGTCCGCCTCGCTCGCCTCGACGAGCTGATCGATTTGGTCAAGCCAGGTGAAGTGGTGCCGCGCCTGGGGCGCGGCCAGCGGCAGGGCGTGACCGCCTGGTAGATCGACAACCCCGGCTATGTCGCCGATGGGCACGAACCCGCTGACCGGTCGAGAGGGGCCGCTCATCGTTCCAGAATTAGGATGGACACGCCAATTTTCCCAGCTCACCATGCCAGCAAAATCGCTGCATAATACGTGAAATCATCGTCAGATGAACATCCAAACAACGAGACGTCTAGCTATCTAGAGATACAGTTGGCTTACCGTGCTTCGTGAAGAGCAAATTGAGAGCCTCGCCAATCAGTCGCACCCCGATGTTCTTTCGATCGTCACCCGCGAGTTCCGCCTTGAGAAAGTCGAACTGTTGTAAGGCACGCGGGTGAACAAGGAAGCCCGCCTTCTTGAGCTTTGCGGCTGGCGGCTTCACGACTCGTGGCGCTGCGACGGTCGACCGCGGAGCAAGCGTGTGGCCGACGTCGACAGACGGCGGTGCGTCAACGGTCACGAGACCCCCCAGGCTGGCGATTGGCTTCTTAGACATTAGCGTGTCTCTCCTGCTCGGTCACGGTGGGCGACTTCTCGTGCATGCGCCCTCGCACGTAGCCCCAGAGCAGCGAAGTTTCCTCAGCGCCCTTCCCTTTCGGATCGATTTCTTGGATTGTGCGGCCGTCCGCCATTGCGCCCGCGTAGTCCACGCGGTTGAAGATGATCGTCGTGGCAACCGGCCCATGTTGGGACAGGACGAGTGGGGTCTGAAGGGTGAGCTTCGCGCCAGACACGCCGCGTGTCACCACGAAACAAAAGTTGTCGCGGTCGACGGCCTGGACCGCCTGGACGGTCTGTCCCACTGCCCGCAGATCGTTCGGCGTGGGCTGTACTGGAATCACTACAAAGTCTGAGGCCTCAAGTAATGGTTGCATCTCGGCGGCCTCGAAGCCAGGCGTGTCCACGAGCAAAAAGCCGGGCTGATTCCAAACGGCGCCGAGACGGCCGGCGAACTGAGCCACCGGGAATTGCGCTAGCTTGAGTCCGTCCTCAGCCCGTGCATCCCACCACGCCTTCAAGTTCTGCTGCGGGTCAAGGTCAACGATGGTAACGTCTTCCCCCTCGTGCATGGCCTGCACCGCGAGGTGGGCCAGCAGGGTCGTCTTCCCTGAGCCGCCTTTTCGTGACGCGAACAGGATGGTTTTCATTGACACTCTTCTGTTCTAGATATATGCATGTCTAGTTGACCAGTAATATAGTCTTACGCCTAAGCTCTCAAGCAGTTACCTTGATATCTAGATAAGTATACCATTAATTTTCGAGGTGAGAGACGTTCCATATATCTAGATGTCTACCCGTATTGGCTTCCGTGCGTGATCCAACGTGAAACGCCTGACCGGGTCGACCAGGACGAGAAATGGCTCAGCCGCGTTTGGTGAGAGATTCGGCCAGCAGGTCTCGGATGTTAATCAGCAAGGCGAGCAGCCCGCGCAACACGCCGACGAGCACGGTTCCAGCACGACGCCGGCGATGAGACCGAAGATCCCGGACCACGTGTAACCCACCGCGGCCGTGATCAAGACCACCACGCCAGCGACGGCGCCCTTTTGAACCTGGGTAAGCGGGAGAGCGGGGCAGAGCGCCTTGAGCAGGCCGTGGCCGCCTTCACCGAGGCGCTCAAGGAGCGCACACGCGAGCGGGTGCCCCCCTCGACTGGGCCGCGACGCGAGACGACGGCCAAGTTCCGACGCGTCGATCCTGGCGAGAGAATCTTTCACGATAACGGGACTTATCGATCATCTTTCCGACTGAGGTCTTACCTCTTCCCGGAGGGACACATTGACCCTGAGCGACCCCAAAAGGAGGGGTGGCCGGAGTGCAACGTCGGCCCTCCCGCCGGGGCCAAGAATCGAAGATTCCGGGCGCACCTTATGCGTCAGGGTGACGGATCGAGCACCGCCCAGGCCAGCGCGCGCGCCCAGTCGTCCCACCAGGCCGGCGGACATGGGCCACGACGCAGAATAATCTCGGCCGCGCCATCCAGACCCTGCGTGAGTGGGGCAGAGTGTTTTGAGTGGTTATCCACGCGGAGTAGTGTCTGGTCAAGTCCACCACTGCATCGTCCGGTTCGCCGGCTCGCTCGGGCTAGAGCGTCGCCGGAGCAGTCTACTTTTGGGACGCCGCGCGTGCGGGTCGTTCTTGATACCAATCACTCCACAGATATCGGCCGACTCATCCCGCACCGGCCGATCGGTGGTGAAGACGCTCATTGTGTTTCCCACAATCGTCGGATCGGCACGGCATAGAAGCCGTCGCCGAAGCCTGTACTGGTTTCTCCGTCATAGATCACCACCCCCCTGGCAAAGCGCTCGCCAGCGGCGGTCGCAAGTTTACGAAGTCCGCGAAAATCTGTCTCGGTCACCGTTGCTGACGCCTTGACCTCCACTCCGGCAACGCCTTTTGACCCGCGATCAATAACGATGTCTACTTCCACGCCGTCCTTGTCGCGGAAGTGGAAGAACGTCATCGGTGCATCATGCCAACTTGCCTGCCGGCGCAATTCTTGGTACACGAACGTTTCTAAGAGACGTCCGAGAAGAACTCGGTCGGCCGCGAGCGTGGCGGCGTCCACGCCGAGCAGGGCCGAGGCAATCCCAGTATCGCCGAGATGTAATTTCGGGCTTTTGACTAGGCGCTTCAAACGATTGTTATGCCAGGCCGGGAGCCGTTCCAACAGGAACAGTCTCTCGAGAAGCGTAATGTAGTCACCGATCGTCGGCCGACTAAGCTGGAATGGCGAGGCGAGGTCGGTGAGGTTGAATAGTCCGGCTGTTTGCGTGGCGGCGGCGCTCAAGAGTCTGGGCAGAACGTCGAGCATCCTGATGCGCGCCATGTCACGCACGTCACGCTGAACCTGAGCTTCAACATAATCACGATACCACTTGGTCTGACGCCTGGCAGTTCGACGCGTTAGGGCTGGCGGGAATCCGCCGGCGACAATCCGTTCGATGAGCAGTTGACCGAGTCGCTCGGTCTGCCGGACATCGAATCCATCCTCGAACAAGGCATCCAGGAAACCGGCGTCAGCCTGCGAAGAATGTGAGGCCGAGCGAAATTCCAGCTCACACTGCGCCAACGGATGGAGCCGAACGATTTGGAGGCGTCCGGCCAGGGAGTCTGACAAGGTTGGAATGAGCAGCACATTGGTGGAACCGGTCAATATGAAACGGCCGGGCACCCGGCGGCGGTCCACTTCTATCTTGATGGCTGCGAAGAGATCCGGGACATGTTGTATTTCGTCCAGGATTACCCGCTCTGGTAAATTGGCAACAAAACCATTCGGGTCTGCTCGTGCACCTTCTCTGGCGACAGGGTCGTCGAAGCTTATATAGGCGTAGTCACGGTGGTGATCCGACAACCCGAAACTGATGCGAGCGCCCCCGACGGTCAGGTGACGCCCACCCACGGTCAGATAATTCGGCGCATATTCGATCTGGGCAAGGGTTGTCTTGCCACACTGGCGCGGGCCGTGAATCAGTACGACTGGCGAGTCTTCCAACGCCTCCGCCAATCGGCGCTGAATATAGCGAGGAATGAACGATTCAAGCATCGTCTGATCGTAACATTCAGGTTCGTCCAATCGAAACGTTACGGTTCGTCCGATCGCAATGTTTCGAGGTGGCGTCCCGTCAAGTTCTTTGTCGACTCCGTGATCCGACGACAGTATCGGCCTGTCTTGAAATCACAGGCTGCTAGACTGCCGCACGAAATGAAGGCCGCTGACGCCAATGCCGGCAACACACCCGAGATCACGAACCAGCAGTACTTCGAAGAGCCGCAAACTGCTCCTGGAGGCATGCGTGGCTCACACTGTGCGCTTCGGCCGTCCGGGTGAACCGGGGTAGCGGCGCTCCGGCTGGCGCCGTGCGTTCCATACGACAACAGACGCAATGCCCAACACAACCACGGCCTTGACGGCCGCGGGCGAAACCTACTTCGCCGATCTTGGACGGGTGCGGGCCTCTGGCGGCGCGACCGGGGAGCGGTCGAGTTACGGGCCGCTCACGAACTTGCTCAACGCCGTGGGCGCGACGCTCGCGCCGAAAGTGTTCTGCGTCGGCGAGCTGGCCGATCAAGGCGCCGGCCATCCCGACTTCGGGCTCTACGCGGCGAAGCAGGTGCAGCAGGGCCGGCCGCGCGAGGGCCAGGTGCCGGAGCGCGGCGTGGTCGAGGTGAAGGCCGTCGGAGACGACGCCTGGCTCACGGCGGCGGGCGACCAGGTGAGCCGCTACTGGGGCCGTTACCGGCTGGTGCTGGTGACGAACACGCGCGACTTCGTACTGGTGGGCGAGGATGCGGCGGGCCGTCCGACGAAGCTCGAAACGTTCCGGCTGGCCGACGACGCGGACACGTTCGTGCGCCGACTCGAAACACCGCGGGCCTTCGCGCGAGAGGTGGGCGCGGGCCTGGGCGAATATCTCACCCGGGCGCTGTCGCATCGCGCGGCGTTGGCCGAGCCGAAGGACCTGGCGTGGCTGCTCGCGTCGTATGCGCGTGACGGGCTCGCGCGGGTCGAGGCGGCGGGCGAGTCGCCCCCGCTTGCGGCGGTGCGCGCGGCGCTGGAAGACGCGCTCGGGGTCCGCTTCGAGGGTGAGCGGGGGGCGCGGTTCTTTCATTCGACGCTGGTGCAAACATTGTTCTATGGCGTGTTCTCCGCCTGGGTGCTGTGGTCGCGCACGGACACCGCCTCCCAAGACCGACCGCTGTTTGCCGGCGGATACAGCCCGGCGCAATTCGACTGGCGCACGGCCGTCTGGCATCTGCGCGCGCCAGTGCTGCGGGCACTGTTCCAGCAGCTCTCCGATCCGGGCCGCCTGCAACCGCTGGGGTTGGTCGAAGTGCTGGACTGGACGGCCGCCGCCCTCAATCGTGTTGACCGGGCCGTGTTTTTCGCCCGCTTCACCGAGGGCGAGGCCGTGCCCTACTTCTATGAGCCGTTTCTGGAAGCCTTCGACCCCGAGCTGCGTAAGGAGTTGGGCGTCTGGTACACGCCGCCGGAGGTGGTCCGCTACATGGTCGCTCGCGTGGACCGGGCGGTGAGGGACGACCTCGGTATCGCCGATGGACTCGCGGCAGAGAACGTCTATGTGCTCGATCCGTGCTGCGGCACCGGGGCCTATCTCGCGGAAGTCCTGCGCCGTATCGCTGCTAACCTCGCGAGCCGAGGCCTCGGCGCGCTCGCCGGCGCGCGGGTGAAGCAGGCGGCCGTGGGCCGCGTGTTCGGCTTCGAGATCATGCCCGCGGCCTTCGTCGTCGCGCACCTACAAATCGGGCTCACGCTGCAGGACCTCGACGCGCCGCTGGCTGACGACGGAACGGAGCGCGCCGGCGTCTTCCTCACCAATGCGCTGACCGGCTGGGAGCCGAGAACGACGAAGCCGCTGCCGTTCCCGGAACTGGAAGAGGAACGCGACCGCGCGGATCAGGTGAAGCAGGAGACACCGATCCTCGTGATCCTCGGCAACCCGCCGTACAACGGCTTCGCCGGCATGGCGGTGGACGAGGAACGGGACCTGTCCGATGCCTACCGCACGACGAGGCGTGTCCGCCGGCCGGAGGGCCAAGGGCTGAACGACCTCTATGTCCGCTTCTTCCGCATGGCAGAACGGCGCATCGCCGACAAGACGGGGCGGGGCGTGATCTGCTTCATCTCCAACTATTCCTGGCTCGACGGCCTGTCCTTCACCGGAATGCGGGAGCGCTACCTGGACGCGTTTGACGCGGTACGAATCGACTGCCTGAACGGTGACAAATACAAGACCGGCAAGGTCTCGCCGGACGGCTTGCCGGACCCGAGCATCTTTTCGACCGAAGGCGCCCCGGTCGGTATCCAGGTCGGCACCGCCATCACGACGCTCGTACGCAAGGCCAACCACGCGCCCGCCGATGCGGTGGGCTTCCGGCATCTCTGGGGGCAGGCTAAACGCGCGAACCTGACAGCGACGGCGGAAGTGGAACCCGGCGCGCTCTATGAGGGGATTGCGCCGATCCTGCCGCTCGGATTGCCGTTTATGCGGACGGCGGTGAGTGAGGACTGGTTCGACTGGCCGGCGCTGCCCGATCTGTTTCCGATGTCGTTTCCGGGCGTCGTCACCGGGCGCGACAGTTTCCTCCTCGATATTGACCTTGACCGGCTTAGGGCGCGCGTCGCCGATTACTTCGACGCAGGCCTGAGCCACGAGGAGATCGCGCGGCGTTATCCACGTGTAATGGAAACCACAGCGAGGTTCCATGCAAGAGTAGTGCGCGAGACGCTGCTCGCGCGTGGTGGGCCGGAAGAAACTGGCTTCATCCGCCATGCCTACCGGCCCTTCGACAATCGCTGGCTCTACTGGGAAGCCGACGGTAGCCTGCTCGACCGCCCGCGCCCCGATTACAGGCCGCATGTGTTCGAGGGGAACCTGTGGCTAGTCGCTCAGAAAAAATCATCTCAGGAATGGTTTCCTGGACCAGCGATTTCGCACATAGCCGGGAAGAAGCTACTTGATTTTGCTGCGACCTGTTTCCCTATATGGCTACGCGACCTCGGCCTCGGCGATGACGGCGCGGGACGACGCACCAACTTATCTGGCACCGCGCGCCGCTATCTTGAACGCCTCGGCGCAAGCGTGGAGGATTTATTCCACCATGTGCTCGCTACCCTCCACGACCCCGCCTATCGCGCGGAGAATGCTGGTGCGCTTCGTATGGAGTGGCCACGCATCCCTCTGCTTGGCTGGCCGGATGGCGAGGCCGAAGACGCGAGGGCGGCGCTCTCGGCGTCAGCCGCACGAGGCCGTGCACTTGCCCAGTTACTCGATTCCGACACGCCCGTACGGGGCGTCACCGAAGGCCCGCTGCGCCCGGAGATCGCCGCCCTCGCTGTTCCCACCACCCAGGACGGGCATTACATGACGGGCGACGATTTCGCACTCACGGCGGGATGGGGGCATCACGGATCAGGGGATGCCGTAATGCCGGGCCAGGGCCATCTCGTTGAGCGGCCCTATACGCCGGAGGAACGTGCGGCCATGGGCAACATCCTCCCAGCACTCGGCGAAACCACGTTCGACATCTACCTGAACGCCCGCGCCTTCTGGCGCAACATCCCCGCCCCTGTGTGGACCTATAAACTCGGCGGCTACCAGGTGCTCAAGAAATGGCTCTCCTACCGCGAGCGCAAGATTCTTGGTCGCATGCTGACACCCGAGGATGTCCAACATTTTACCGACACCGCCCGGCGGATCGGAGCGATCGTGATGGCTCCCGTCGAGTCATCAGCCTGACGCCTAGCCCCAGGTGGTGTAGACAGAACGGAGGAAGACTCATTGCCCGTCCCTGACTTTCAATCGCTCATGCTCCCGACCCTCACGGCACTGTCCGGCGGCGTTGACACGTCGCTCGCCGAGGTGCGCCAACGTGTCGCGGCCGCCGAAGGGCTCACGCCAGAGGAGATACAAGAGTTGTTACCAAGCGGCCGCCAACCAGTGTTCACGAACCGGGTCAGCTGGGCGATTATTCATATGGAGAGATCTGGCTTAGTGGAAAAGGTCCAACGTGGCATCTACCGGCTGGCGGCGGACGGCGAACAACTGCTGGCTCAATCGCCGACGCGGATCGACGTGCCACTCCTTCGTCGCTACCCAGCGTATGTTGCGTGGAGAAAGGCGCCGTCGCAGAAACAGAATTCCCCACCCACACGGTCGGACGATGCGGTGGAGACGCCGGAGGAAGCATTGGACCATGCCGCCGCGCAATTACGTCAAGCGCTGGAGGCCGACCTCCTGGACCGGGTGCGGGCCGCGCCCTCTGCGTTTCTCGAACGCGTGGTGGTGGATCTCCTGATCGCGATGGGCTATGGCGGGGGCGACACCGCGCGCGGCCGGGTGACGGGGCAGGCGGGTGACGGCGGCATCGACGGCACGATCCGGGAAGACGCGCTCGGGCTGGACGAGGTGTATCTTCAGGCTAAGAAATACGCCGCCGGCACCACGGTGGGTGAAGGCGACCTCCGGAACTTCGCCGGGGCGATCGATGCGGCGAACACGACCAAGGGCGTGTTCGTGACCACCGCCGGGTTCACGCGGTCCGCAACGGACTATGTGGCCAAGAGTCCGAAGCGCATCGTCCTGATCGACGGGGAGGAACTCGCACGTCTCATGGTCGTCCACGAGATCGGCGTGCGCACCCGGATCCGGTATGCGGTCAACCGGATCGACGAGGAGTATTTCGACGGGGAAGACCTGTAAGACGCTTGTCGTGTCGATTCTCGTGCCGCAGGAGCGACTCTGGGTCGACGACCTTCCCGCCTCGGCGAACCTCGGGTAACAACGCTGCGCGCCGTGTGATCGTTTCAACGTCCTTCACCTCGAGCCGCTGAAGCGAGCGCTTGAGATCGAAGGCCACCCGCTCGGCCTTGATCGCCGTCTTGAGCGCCGGTGTTTTCGGCGGCAATCCCAAACGCAACTTGAGAGCCACCTCGGACAGGCCCGCGTGCGCTTGGCCCACCGTGCTGAGCAGGTGTTCTCGTTCGTCTTCGGTCATATTCTCTGGATTGTAGGCGAGCATTGCTTGAGGACGCGAGGCGAAGGTGTCGGGTTGGCGTATGCCCTAACCTCACGTCAGGGGATGGGGCGCTAATGCGTCAGAATAGAGTTCGAATTTGGATTACTGGACATGCCACGTCCAGGGTTAAAGAGTTCTTCCTGACACCACGCCGTAGCGAGCTAGTGGCTTGCTGGCCTGGGTGGACTGGGCCCGCGCTAATCTCCACGAACACCGGCCCCTCCCAGGCTGCCGGCGCCGCCAGGACCGGCAAGCCGCCCGCTGACATGCCGAACCCGATCCGGAACGCTCCCCGCCGCATCACTTGGCAAAGATCACGCCGGGGCTCACACCTTGCACGCGGGGCCGTCCGCGGCTTCGTGGGCCGCCGCAACCCTGGCGCCGAGGGCCTCCAATTCCTCCGGCTCGCACGCCGCCTGCATCTGCTCGAAGAGTTGGTGCTCTTCCCGGTGGATGTGCGCCTTGAGCAGGTGGCCGAACGCCGGCAGGCGCTCGTCGAGGCCGGATGCGGGATCGGCTTCCAGGCTGCGAATCATCGCCCGCATGGCGTCGTGGTCGGCGATCAGGGCCTCCACTTGGCGGTCGCCGTCCGCCATGCTCCGGCCGGCGGCCGGAAAGACGTGCGTCTCCTCGATATCGAAGTGCGCACGCAGGTCGGACTTGAAAAACTTAACCAGCCGCGTGGCCTGCTGAGCCCGGTCCGTGGGCCAGTCGGCGCGCGGATTGGTCGCCCGGCCCAGGATCAGCCGCTGCGCCATGATGAGGCCGAAGTGGTGGTCGCGCGACAGCGGGACGAGGCTCTCGTGGCGCTTCATCCGTGTCTCCACGGGTCGAGGCTGGCAGTGTAGGTCACGATGTTGACGATGTCCTCCTCGGTGAGGTTCTTCACCGCGGCGTCCATACCTGGTTGCCGGCCGGGGCGAGCTCGGCGCCGAACCAGAAGGTCTGGCGGTTGGGTTCCCGGTCGGGATCAAGCGCCGTTAGCTTTCGAGGGCCGTCAGGCCAGTCCTCGTACGTTCCCTTAATAACGATCGCCGGTCCGTTGGTCATGTGTGCTTGCCCTCTCAATCCTTCATGGTAACGGGACTTATCTGGAAGGAATTCTCGTCTCCATTTTGGGCTGGATCCTGTCGCTGTAGCGTCCTCTTCTTATCGGCCTAACGTGGCTCGCGGCGGTTATCAGGACTCCTGCGCCCTAGGGTTTTCTTGGACACTTGATTGCGAGCGGCGGCGTAGAAGCGAATACCGTCAAACCACTGTCCAAGAACCCTGAGGCGGTACAGGACCGCGGCGCGCGGCTCTTGCTCTACGAGCAGTTCGGTCACGGCTATAAGCGCATTCGCGACTTCCGGTGCGCCTTCGTGCGCACCCTGTAGTTCGTCAAGATCATCTATCACGAGGCGTGCTTTGTCCCGGACTGGGCGATGCGGAAGGCGTCAGTCTGTTGTTTTATCGCTGTCGGTTCTTAGACGCGCATACGTGGCTCGGATTAACTCCTCTAGGGCAACCGCACCCTCGGGATTCAGGTGTGGATCTCGATGGATGATGGAGGAGATCTGGGCAAGGGGGGCTGCGGCGCCGAATTGGTCAACGGTTTCGGCACGCATGAAATGGTCTGCGGACATCCCGAGCCATGCGGTGAGGGATGCGAGGCTGTTAACGTCGGGCTGACGGCCCTGCGATAACCGGGTGAGCGTGGATGCGCTGACTCCAGACTGCGCCGCCACATTCTTCCAGGTGAGACGCCGGGAACGGCGCTCGGAATCCAATGTCGCGTGTAGCGCGGCGACATCAAAACGGTCTGTGCGGGGGTCGGTTAATTTCATTCTTGCAATCATAAGTTACACACGCTACTGTTTCATAATAGCAATTCAGAGCCATATTTAAAAGAGGTCAAGACATGACAAGCGATCAAGATGTGAAGGGCGGGATCGACGACGGGAAGATCGAAGTCACCTTGAACGACAAGCCCGTGGTGCTTGAGGGCTCGAAGCAGACGGGTGCGAGCGTCAAGAAGGCGGCCATCGAGCAGGACGTGAGCATCAAGCAGGACTTCGTGCTTAGCATCGAGCTCGGCGGCGGGAAGACGAAGCTGGTTGGGGACGACGAGGAGATCGAGGTGCATGACGGCGAGCGCTTCCTGGCGATCGAGAACGACGACAATTCATGAGCACGATCACCCCGGCGGTGGCGAAGGCCATCGAGGAGATTCGATGCACGTTCGAGTGGTGCGACGCGGACGTGGAACCGGACGGGACCGGTGGGGCTGTCGTGGTGGTTCGGGGTGTCCCGATGGGATCCCCATACGTGCAGGCCGAAGTCTGGTTCGGCTTCCACATTACTTTCCAGTACCCGTGCGCCGATGTGTACCCGCACTTTACGAACGTGGACCTGGCGCGGTCAGACGGCGGCGGTCTGGGAGCCGGTTTCGGGACGGCGGCGTTTCGAGGCCAGCCGGCTATCCAGGTCTCGCGCCGATCGAACAAGCTAAACCCCGAGACGGACACGGCAGCGTTGAAGTTACTGAAGGTCATCCGCTGGATGAAGAGGCCGACATGAAGCCCTGGAAGCTGACGATCCCTGGGAAGCTGTACGCCGAGCTCCAGAGGCACCTGTTTCCTGGAGATGGCGACGAGCACGGTGCAGTGATCCTTGCTGGCACGTGCGAATCCGACCGTGGCCTGAGGCTCGTCGCGAGGGAACTCCATCTAGCGAAGGACGGTGTGGATTACGTGCCTGGGAAACGCGGCTATCGCATGCTGAAGGCGGAGTTCATCCAGAGCCGGATCCTCCGTGCGAGGGACAGGCGGCTGGCGTACCTCGCCATTCACAACCATGGCGGAACCGACTCGGTCGCGTTCTCAGGGGATGACATGGCGTCACACGAACGCGGCTATCCCGCTCTCCTTGACATTGCGCGCGGCATGCCGGTCGGCGCGTTGGTCTTTGCACGATCTGCGGTGGCCGGGGATCTGTGGTTTCCCGGTTGCGACCGCACGCCGCTGAACCACGCGACGGTCATCGGACATCGACGACAGTTGCTGTTCCCGGTGCCCGCGAGGAAGGCTGCGGTAGCGGGAATGTACGATCGGCAGAGTCGTCTGTTCGGCGACGCGGGTCAGGAATTACTGCGACGGACGCGCGTGGGAATCGTAGGGCTGGGCGGCGCAGGGTCCATCCTGGCTGAACTATTGGGCCGGCTTGGCGTGGGGGAGTTCGTACTCGCTGATCCGGATAAGGCAGATGTCACGAACCTGCCGCGCCTCATCGGGGCTCGGCGTCGCGATGCCGTCGTGCCTTCATGGGTGCCGAGGTTTATTGCGGACCGATTGCGCAGACCCAAAGTCCGGATGGCGGTCCGCAACATTCGTCATGCGAACCGCAACGCCCAGATCAAGGCGATGGCGAGGGATTTCCTCGAGGAGGATGTGGCGGCACGTTTCACGGACTGCGACTTCCTTTTCCTCGCGGCGGACACGATGAGCGCGCGACTTCTCTTCAATGCGATCGTGCACCAGTATGGGATCCCTGGCATCCAGGTCGGTGCGAAGATTCCGGTTGCGGCGGACGGGACCGTCGGGAACGTGTTCTGCGTTAGCCGGATGGTGACGCCCGAGCAAGGGTGTTTGTGGTGTAACGGACTGATCAACCCGGGACGGCTGCAGGACGAGGCCGTGCCGGAGGCGGCCAAGCGCGGATACGCGTACGTGGACGACCCGGGTGTGGTGGCGCCAAGCGTGGTCACTATGAACGCGATCGCCTGCGCGCATGCCGCTGACGACTTTCTGTTCCATTTGACTGGCCTGAAGCACGACGAGGCCGAGACTGGGTGGTTTCGGTGGAACTCCCGTCGGGCGGTGGCGGGTTACGACATGCCGCGACGGGACGTCGGTTGCGTTGAGTGTTCGCGGACTGAGAACAGCCGGTTGGGCATGGGTGACAACGGGATTTTGCCGACGAAACCACCCATGGGCTAAAGGCGCTTCTCGCGGCACTCGTACAACCTGTCGTCCTCGATGGTGGTGAATTTCTCTGGATCTTCTCGCGCATTGATGTCGTTGGTGAAGAGAAGCCCGGGAAGGTGGAGCACCAACAGGCCATCGCCAGCTTTACCGGTGGAGGTTGCATCGAGAACCGTATGTCCGTAGATGCGCCGCAAGCCCCGCGAAGATTGGTTGTAGGAATCGACCGTGGAGATCTCGGTGATCCATGTAAAGTGCGGCAGGTGGAGATCGAGCACGGCATCCTTGAGGTTGTCGCTGGCCGAGCCTCCGAAGAGGTGGCGACGGTAGCCCGCGGCAGACGTCAGGTACGTCCGCAGCACGATTCGGCCGGCACGGTGCGCTGCCTGCAGTTCGTCCAAGAGCCTAGTGTTGACGGGGAGTTGGAGTTCGTCGAGTACCCGACGGATTCTCGGCATGGTTTGCAAGGTGCTGTCGATTCGGTCCCGGGCAGAAAACTCGGCGGCAGCCGCAGTCGAGAAGACCCTGGTGGACATGAGGGCTACGGCGAAAACCGCGTGGCATCGGACGTTCAACTCGATGGTGCCGCCGGGAGTGTCACGTTTGGTCGTATCGTCGGTGAAGGAGAATGTCGTGCTGGCGTCAGGGTCCATGGGGAGCCACATGTAGGGCCCCCCTTGGTCGTCATGGACGATATAGGCTGGGACGTAGTCGACGGCGTTATTGGTCGGCTTCTTCTGCTTGGCGAAGACTCGGCCAATGACGGTGACGGCGTGACCGACGGCTTCGCCGACATTGAGGCCGAGAATGACGGGAATGCCGGACTCCACATACGGCAGGATGGCGCGGGCGATGTCCGGGCGTCGGAAACAAAGGGGCTGATAGCCCGCTTCACTGATCCCACGAATCATTCGCTCGGAAGTGAGGAAGTCCGCTCCGGCGGGAAGAGAAACGGCCTCGGCTGCGGTCGTGGGCGTAGCGAATCGAGTGATGTCAGCCACGGAAACCCAGTTGTAGTTGTACCGCGCGTGCATGTGTCGCATACCTGCCCAGATGGCGACTTGGGCGCACGCGCCGACGCGGGAGTCCTGTTGGAGGAAGGACGCACCAGCGACTTGCAGGTCGACGCCGAGCAGATTCGCGTCGAAGGTTGCGCGGCACGTGACGGCAGCCTCCATGTCGAAGGCACTGCGGACCCGCCCCTTGAGAACCGTTCTGCCGATCGGGGCTGTTGGTAAGGGACGAATGACGCAGAAGCCGCAATAGGTTGTGCTTGCGAAGTCCTGAATCTGGCGCAGCCCGTCTGTCGATAGGGGCCGCCGGAGCATTTGGGATATGTCAGCAGAGAAGAAGTGGACGCGCTTACAGTGTCGGTCGTGAGCCCGGAACGTGCTGGCATAGAAGTGGAAGAAGTCCGCCGAGTAGTCGCGGTCGATGTACCGGTCTTCGAGAACGTAGCACTTCGCGTCAAGCACGCGGAGATGTCGGAGCGTGTTGCGTACCACATCGCTTTCCCCACTACCGAGAGCTTGAGCTAGACGCGACCAATCGTTTGGACTGTCGAGCGGCTCGACGGTATATGCAATCTTCATTGTGAGCCCAACAGGATGGAGTGGGGTCTTGGTGGGGGCGCGCGCGCGAAGCTCATCGCCAAGAGAACTTCTGGTCCTCCTGTGCAGCCTTGATTGTTTCCTCTTGGATTTGGTCGAGCTCCTTCAGTGCTTTGTCGCTGACCCTGAGCGTGACACCGACATCCCTAGCTGGGATGGATGTCCTCTTAGGAGACTCGGTGGTCTCTCGGGCCGGCGTGGCGCTGCCACGAGTGTGTCGGGCTGGCATGTGTGATCCCCCTGGTTCGTTACTTAGTGACCTAGATGCTGGCGCTTCGGTGGTGTTGCGGTGCGCCGTGGCGCTTGCGGTTCGCGAGCGACCGGAACTCCGTTTAATCGGCCCCCTCGATCGAGTGTGCATATTAGTTTGAGAGGTGTCTGCAAAGCCATATTTAAGTGACCGAGCAAGCGTTATCAAGTGTCGGTGAGGCCGGCCGCGGCACGATCTTCGGCGCAACCACGGTTCTGTATCCCTGAGGTGGACCCCCGTTGTCTGGACGCGAACTGGGCCGCCTACAACCAGGCCCTCGTTCGACGCGGCGATGTCACGGTGTGGTTGTCCTCGGAAGCGATCAATATCTTAAGAATCTCAAAACGGACGTTCTGGCGGCGTTCACGGGATGGGGATCGGATGTGTGCGAGAACGAAGGAGCACAATGGTGAGTGATAGGTGGACCGACGGCACTGAGGGCAGCGATCTCTTGTGGGTGAAATTCGCAACGCTGGCGTGGATCGATTGGTTTAACATGCGCCCGGCTGCTCGAGCCGATCGGCTACGTGCCGCCAGTGGAATAGTTACTATGAGCTGGCCGCAGTGGCCTGACTCAACTAATTCACCCTCCGGGATGCCGCCGATCCAGCCGACAGGCCCCGCTAACGACTCCATTTTGTAGACGACTCTCTCACCGCTTAGAGGTCGCGGTCCACGGCGCTGCGCTCGGCGGTTGCTCCGGCGGACAGGAAGGGCGCTTCTATTCGTTGGAAGCTCGAATCGAAGCGAAAGTAGCTAGAAGCCATCGCTCTTCACGTGGCCGTCCATTATGCCCTGCATAATCGCGAATGGCTGCATTAAGGGACTCATGAACCGGTATCTGAATTTGCGTTTTTCACCGCTACGGTTGAGAACCGGGCCGCGACTACTTTCGCAGAACTCCTTGAGATGCTTCGCAAAACTGGGAATCTGGTAGTCCCTGCCCATGACTTCAGACAATGGTGCACGCACATCGGCGGCAGCGAAGTATCCAAACCTATCATGTTCAGCCAGAGCGCACGCCAGTAGAACGCGAGAAAAGAGATTGTCGGGCTGCGGGCTCGAAACTGCGCGCCTATAGTCTTCCAGCAGAGTCTCCTGCGCGTTCGCTACAGCGCGCTCGACCGCCGGTTTAAGGTCCGTCCGCTCGATCACAAGGCTCTTTCGATCAATGGCGACGTGGCCTGCACGAAGTCCGATGAGATGGGTGTAATGCGGAAATCCCTGCGACAATCGCGCGATGGACTCAGCTGCGTCATTCGTGATTTTCATGCCGGCATAGTCGGTTCCCAAACCCAAGATTTCAATCAATTCATCATGTGCCATTCGTGGCATCCTGATCTGCACCAGCGCTCGTTCAATCGACCGATGTTCGGCAATCAGTTCACTCACCGTATCCGCGACGCCAACGATGATGATCGTGGTAGGAACATCGTGATCTGAAAGCACCTTGATCGTGTCAGCGACCGCGCGCCGGGCCCTTTGATTTATTATTCGGTCGAACTCGTCCAAGACCAAAATCGTCAACTGCTCTTCGCCAAGAAAAGTTAACAGCCGCCTTACGTCGTCTGGCTTGATCGATTCTGGAATGACCTCGGACGCAGTCTTGGTCTCTTCAAACAGGGTGTTCGAGAAGCCCATCGTGCGCTTCTTCTTGATCATGTCCACCTGAGCGAACAGCTTGCGCCACAGCGCAGTGAAGTCATCCGTTGTATCGCACGTCACGCGCGGCGTGAGAATTGGCGGTTCTCCTGGGGCTGCGCTGATCCGTGACGAAAGTATGTTCGCTAGGGATGTCTTCCCGACTCCGCGTTCGCCATAGACGATTACGTGCTGACCCCGCTGACTTACCGCGCTTAAAATCAGTCGAACCTGCTCAATTCGTCCGGCGAACAGGGCCTCTTCCCCTACCGGGACAGCCGGTGTGAAGGCTCGTCCTAGCCTGGCATCTATGTCTCGCCAATCTGGCTGAGTGTTCGCTGCTACCATGCACACATTATAATAGTGAACGCTATACGCAGGATGACAATATAAGCATGAACGCCTTGATGACGCTGATTATTCTTGACGCTAAGCAGAATCTCACGATGTGGGTGTACATGCGCCGATTTACGCGGCTGACGAACGGCTTCTCAAAAAAAATCGAGCGGCGACGTGCGCCGGACGGCGCTCTCGCCCGTATGTCTCAAACGACCGTTTACGACATACGCTGATCGGCTAACGCCCGCGTCTCAAAGGCGGGCGTGCTCCCCCAACCAATCGAAGAGGCGGCGGATGGCGGCCAGATGCTGCTTGATCGTGGGGGCGCGATACCGGCCGTGCATCTCTTCGATGTAGGTGGCCACCGCGATCGGTGAAATCTGTTCAAGCTCGAGCCCGTGTGCGTCGCACCAGGTAAAGAACCGCGTCACGGCCGTGCCGTACGCCGCGCGTGTATGCGGGTTGCGGATCTGGGCGGTGAAAAACTCCACCGTCCGCTCCGCGGCCTGCGGCCCGGCGCGCCGGATCGTGGCCGGGAGGCCCTCGATCTGCCAGCCCCCGGACAGGACGAGCGCTTCTGGCGCCGCTGCCACCGGTGCCAGGGCGTCCGGCGGCGGCAGGGCCGGCGTCGGTGGGGGAGTCGTCTGGGTCATCCCATTAAACGTAACATAACGTCCTTTATGTTACTCAAAGCTATGATCGTGTCGCCGGGCTCTTCCGCCGCCGCCGGCTTTTGCTGGCCGCACGTGTTCGGTACGTGCGCTTGTTCATCGTGTGCCGACATCTGACCGAACAGTAGCGTGCCTGGTAGGCAGGCGAGACGAAGAGCCCGCTGCAGGTCCGGCATATCAGGAGCCGCTTCGTACCCGCCACGCCCTGTAAGGCCATCAGCACGAGCGACGTGAATAACGACGGGGATCCCCATCGTTGCACGAAGCCGTCCGGTCTCTGCTGGAGAAACCACCGGACGGTTCCCACACGGTCGTTCAGTGCGTGAATGGTCAGCGCGTAGTCGTCCGGATACGAGACTGCGCGACCAGCATCGGTCGTCTCTCGGCCCTGCGCCAGCGTCGTCAGTGCTTCCTTGAGCCACGTCGCCGTGTCCATGAACTCCTCAACCGGTTCGCAGTAGAGGGCCCAAAACTTCTCCGACAGCGGCTGCGGATAGCGATAGGACTCCCATTGATCGTGGGGGACCGACGGAAAGAACCGTGCCCAGGTCTGTCCGAACGGCTCGAAGACCATCTCGACCGAGTCGTCGATGGGATGCAGCATGATCCCGGCTGGATCGTGCGAAGGCGATTCCCCCTCAACGATCGCATCTTGTTCGATCACCGTCTCCCACCCCCCTGGATTCCGGCGGAACTGCACCTGAATCTGATACCGATCCCTCTTCTCCTCCGTTCCGTTCCATTCCTGCAGGGTGGCCCTGTCGTCTTCGGTCCAGGCTTGCAGGACGATCTTCTCGACCCGTTGCAGCAGCACGCCAAGGAGCCCGTACTGCTGGCACCACGCCAACACGGCCGCTGCGGTGTGGGGGGATACCGTCCCGTTGTCACTCGTATCCCGTTCCCGCGGCACAAGGTTGGCCAGCGATGTGTAGGCAGTGTCCGCTCCCGGTGGGGGCTCACTCCACGGGTCGTACGCAGAGAGTGTGGCATCGGGGGCGGGGCGGATGTAGCCGTCCTTGAGCTCGTACCGAGTGAACTTCCACCATGGCCCAGCGAGTGGCGGAAGCGGTTCTCGTGTCCTATGCATAATCTTTTGTTGATTTAGACTACAGTATCACGATACCGTTCGGCATGAAAGGACATCGAATGGACAGATGGCTCCTCCGCCCCGCAGAAGCGGCCGAGGCGATCGGCATCGGCCGCAGCAAGGTGTACGAGTGGCTCGCGTCTGGCGACCTGCCGTCGATTCGGGTCGGGGGGTCCATTCGCGTGCCGGTGACCGCACGGCATGCGTGGATCGAGCGCCAACTCGCGGCGCGCGCAGAGGAGATCCAGTGAGCTGCACCGCTCGCGACCGGACGCCTCTCGTGACGTGGGCCCAGAGGCGCGAGGGATGAGTGCTGAGCTGGGGCGGCCCGATACTGGTGGGTCCGATGACCCGCGGCGCATGGACGAGGGCTCTCGACCATGACGGCCGCCGCTCGTTCCGACGACGAGAGTGGAACCGCTCATCTCGGCCGCTTCCACCAGGACGCCTCGGAGAGATGGTCTGTGACAGCTGAAGTGATGGCCCAGGCCTTAGGTGGGCGACGTGCTGATGACGATCACGTGCCCAGCCTAGCCATCGACGAGCGGTCGGATGGCACGGTGCTTGTGTGTTGCCATGCCGGCTGCTCGCAGCACGCGGTCATCAATGCGCTGACAGCCCGCGGCCTGTGGCCGGGCGTCTCTGGGCGATCGCTGGCGCAGGTTCCAGTCCCTCCCAGGCAGCGCACCGATCGGGAGCCCCCGCCGAGCCGGACGCGCGTCGGCGCCGCGATGTCGATCTGGCATCGGAGCGAGCCCGCCGCAGGCACCCTCGTCGAGACCTATCTTCGGACCCGTGGAATCACGCGGCCGCCCCCGAAGGTGCTGAATCATCATGCCAGCAACGCCGTCAAGAACGGGGAAGACGTGGCCGTCCATCCCACGACCGCTGTTCAGCCGCCTGCAGCGTGCCGCGACGTTCCTGCGAACGGGGGGGATCCACATCGACTGCGACCAGCAGGTGGGGCGCACATGCACGCGCATGATCACGAGGTCCACCGGCCTCGATCATCAGGCGCAGCCCTGCGCCCGCATGGTCCGCGCCGTCCGCACCGGCGCCGGTGTCGGAGGTGTCAGGGACATGTGGCCACTCGACACTGCGGACGGGAGCGCGTCATGAGGACGCCGCCATTCCTGGTGCGGCCGGTCAGCACACACCCGAAAGACGCTGGAAGCGCGAAGGACCGGACTCACGGAACGCCGCGGACGCGACGGACGACACCATCCCTCCACAGTGCTGCCGGCTGGAGGGGCAGGCTGTGACCGCTCTGGACGGTGTGCCCGACGCTCCGGGACGAATAGACGAGGGTGCATCGACCATGACAGACGCCACTCGCGTACCACAGCACACCTACGACATCCGCGCTCAAGATGGCACCCTCGAAGCCCTGCATGTGCGGAAGGATCCACCGCTCGGGAGGAAGCACGTCAGCTGGCAACTGCCCAACGGCACCAAGGGACTGGGTGGCCGGGCGGCGAAGACGTTGCCGCTCTACCGCTCCGAGACCCTCCGGGCCCTGACACCGGGCGACCTGGTGCTGGTGTGCGAGGGTGAGAAGGCGACTGATGCCGCCGTGGCGATGGAGTTCGACGCGGTCGGCACGGTGACGGGCTCAAGCGGGCTTCCCAGCGATGACGTGCTGCGGACGCTCGACGGGTTTCACGTGGTGGCCTGGCCGGATGCCGACGTGGTCGGCGCCAAGCACATGGACCGGCTGCTGGCGGCGCTCGCCCGGCTCCGCAGCGGGGTGGGCGCCGGGCTCTCGCGGATCGACCCGAGGGCGCTGGGGCTGACGGCGACAGGGGCTGATGCGGCCGACTGGACGCCGAAGGACGACGCCGAGGATGAACTGTTCTTCGCGATACGGCCGTATGAGCCGCCGGCCCCGCCAGCGGCCGGCCCGCCGGACGACGAGGAACCCCCCGTCACGGAGGATGACCCGGAGACACCGGCCCTGCACATGGTTCCCGAGGGGAAGACGCGGGCCGGGTTGCTCAAGGCGCTGGAGTGGGTGGGGGTCGACGTGCGGTTCAACGAGCGGTCAGCCCGGATGGAACTGCAGGACACCGTCGAGGCGGCGGCCGGCAGGCCAAACTGGGAGACCTCTGACGATTTACGGGGGGCGAAGCTCCGCGAGATGATTGCCGATACCTGCCTCTACCCTGGGGCGAAGGGCATCCCGGCCCGCCTACAGTTCGGCCGCGAACGGTGGGGAGATGTCATGGACGCCATCCTGGATGATCGCCGGGTAGACCCGTTCAAGATTTGGCTGGATGCGCTCCCCGCGTGGGACGGCGAGAGCCGGCTCGACTTCTGGCTCGGCCACGTCTTCGAGGTGGGCGAAATCAACGAGGACCTGTTGAGCTGGGCCTCGCGGTCGGTCCTGATGGGCGTGGTGCTGCGCACGGACCGCCCGGGGGAGAAGCACGACGAAATGGTCGTCCTTGTCGGCCCACAAGGCATCGGGAAGTCGACCGCCTGGGCGTGGCTGTTGCCCCCCGAGCCGCAGCGCGCGCTGTGGTTCTCGGACGGGCTGAGCTTCCATGACGACCAGAAAGCGAAGGCTGAAGCGTTGCAGGGGATGGTGCTTGTCGAAGCCTCCGAGATGACGGGCTCGACCAAGGCCGAGGTCGAGACGATCAAGAAGTTCCTCAGCCGGACGAACGACAACATCCGACTGACCTACCGCCGCGACCCCTCCCCGCTGCTGCGCCGCTGCATGATCGTCGGCACGACGAACGACCCCCGGTGTCTGCCGAACGACGCGAGCGGGAATCGGCGGTTTCTGCCGGTGCCCTGCGCCGGAGGCGATCCGGCTAAAACGCGGGCCTACCTCGACGAGAACCGCGAGCAGCTGTGGGCCGAAGCGATCCACCGCATCCGTGAGCAGGGCGAGACCGCCTACCTCCCTGACAACCTGAAGGGTGCCCAGTCCGAGTTGACTGAGCAGTTCAGGGCGGTCGACGAGGTCGCCGAGGAAGTCATCGGGGAGTGGCTCGCCTTGAACCCGCGCGCGGTCACCGCTCGCCAGATCGCGACCGGCATCAACTGGACCCCCGACAGCCGGAGTATTTACCGCATCACGACCGTCCTCAAGCAGATGGGCTACACCCGCTCGATCAATAAAGTGCACGACGAGGGGCGGCGGACCTGGTTATGGATTCCGCCCAACGGGCCCGCGCAGCTCGAACTGTAAACCACTCCTCGCCTTTCCTCGCCTTTCCTCGCGTCTCCTCGCCTTCTTACCTCGCTAGCGAGGATGGGTATTGCAGCCCCGTCAGGGCGTCGGACTTTCGCCCCCTCCAGGCATCGCCAGTTTCTTAAACCGACACCTACACCTTTGCAGCCGGATTGCACGTCCGCAAGCGCCGAAAATCACCCTGTTTGTAGGTAGCCCCCTAGCCTGTCCTGTCCTGTCCTAGCTTTTCCTATGTTACAGGTATTTATAGCCGCCCCCTATTTACCCGTGCCCCAATAGTCCACTTTTGCCTGCAGCAATGTAAAAGCCAGGACAGGCCAGGACACATTGATTGTTTTCAACGGTTTAGCCCTGTCCTAGCCTCTGGGCCCATTTTCACCACTTTCCGCCACTTTGCACGCTCGCTCGACGCGATTTTCGGCGTTTCCATAGCGTGACCTACATCGCTACCTACACAGCCCCTTTTTCACCCCTAAATCGCCCCCCGAGAACACGACAAGTCTTAAGATTATTCGCGGGGTCGGATCGAACGCGGGCAATTTTTCTGAGGGGCAGCTGGGCGCCCGGATTCGCGATTCGAGATGGGCCTCCGAGGGGGGGGTTGGAGGTCGACATAATATCCAATTATCGGACTCTGAAGGGCGAAAGTGAGCCAAAAGCCCAATGTATTTGTGAGGTCATCAGTCACTTACGAGGATTTGAGAGGCAGGCGAAAGTCCCGTAAGTGTTCTGAACTGCCTCGAACTGGCCTCGACCCACCCACCCACTCGATGTGCGGCCGGTGAGCCGGCGAGCTGGCCATCGATGAGCGCCCAGCTCGAGGTCAACCGGTGGTCGGCGAGGTCGGTCGGATGTCGGCCCAATCTGCTCGAAAAAAAGGGTCGGTCCTAGGGATGGTCCCCGTGCGCGAGGTCGAGCCCGGGTCTCACGAGGACAATCCGTGTATCCAGTAACCTACAATCAGTGTCTTGATTCGGGAAATGTTATTGAGATGATGTTGCACCTTGAATGGTGCAAGTGTAGGTAACGTATGGCGCTGTATTGCACCAAGATAGTGCAATGTAGGTTATTGCACGACCTACGAGTAGGTCACTCTACCCCGGATATGACCCGACTCAGGGTTGTAGGTCGCTGGTAGGGTTCTCTATCGGGGGTTGGAGTCGCTTAAAATGGCGGCGAACTGGCGGCGCATCGTCCGACAAAAGCGAAAGTGTCAAACGGCGGCTCATCTGTCAGCACCGATGGTAAAAGTCAGGAAAGCGCCGATCTGATAAGTCCCCTCGGTCGGTCGCACCGTCACACACGCATCATCCGTGTCCAGGCACTCGCCCCACGCGATGTACGCGTCAGTCGTGTGTGAGCGGCACCGGGCTCTCCGCGTCGCGGCTGAGGCCCAGGTCCTTCCCTGGGTATGTCTTGCTGATGACCACGCGGGCCTTCAGCGGCACCGTGCGCGTGGTGGTGCCATCCTGCAACGCGAGACAGTCAGCGCCCTGCCACTCGTCATCCCGCGTGCCCGTGTGGATGTCCCGGCCGCTGGTGGCATGCGGCGGCGGCGTGCTTCTGGCGATTGGGGCGGTGGTCGCCGTCCATACGATCATCGAGCCGCTGTATCACGTGTCCAGCGCCGCCAGTCCGTACAGCCAGATGTGGCGCATCATGGACCCGCTCGAGGCGCTGGCGGTCGTGCTGGGCGTGATCGGCGGCTCCCGTCGCACACGACGCGTGGCCCACAACGGTGCGGCGCCGATCACGCGTGAGTGGCTGGCCGCGAATGCGCTGTTCTACGGGTTCCTCTGTGTGGGCATCCTGTGTTTCTGGAACTGGTTCAATCTCCTGCGTCCAGCGTTCACCGCCGTCGGGACGGATACCAGCGACGTGGTGTGGGGGTGCATCAATGCCGCGCTGCCGCTGGTGGCGGGCACGCTGGGCCTTACCCTGCTGCGCGGCGACACGGGAGTTCCACGGGCTGGCTCTTTGATGCACGATTGCCGTCCGCCGTCGAGACGCGGGCGTCGCCGATCCGCCTGTGTCGTAAACGGTACAGACCGTGTGAAAAGTCGTCGACAGGAGTGCTTAGGGTCGATCAGCCAGCGGCGAGTCACCACGGCGTTCGGTAAAATGCGGCATGGGACACATATCCGGTGAAGACCGTTCCCAGCTTCTGCTTCTCCCCGACGCTGTGGACGATTATGTGGGGCCGGACAACCCGGTCCGTTTCATTGATGCCTTCGTCGATAGCCTCGATCTCGAAGAGACGGGGTTCCAGCGCGTTCGGCCCAACGACAAGGGCCGCCCGGGCTCCGATCCTGCGGATCTGCTGAAGCTCTACATCTACGGGTATCTCAACCGTGTTCGGTCCAGCCGGCGCCTGGAGGTCGAGACGCACCGCAACCTGGAGGTGATCTGGCTGCTGCGCCAGCTTCGCCCCGACTTCAAGACGATCGCCGACTTCCGCCGCGACAACCGGAGCGCCTTCCGGCAGGTCTTTCGGGAGTTCGTGCGGCTATGCCGAGAAATTGACCTGTACTGGCGCGAGTTGATCGCGGTGGACGGCACGCGCATCAAGGCGGTGAACAACCGTGACCGCAACTTCACGCGAGCCACGCTGAAGAGGGACCTGCAGCGCATCGACGACCGGCTGGAACGCTACCTCGAACAGATGAACGAGGCCGATGCGAACGCAGCCAGCGGTGGAGGGAACTCCGTAGCGGACCTTCAGGACAAGATCACGTCGATCCGCAAACGCAAGGAGACCTTGGAGGGCCATCGGCAGAAGCTGGACGAGACCGGGGAGGCACAGCTGTCGCTTACGGATCCGGACTCCCGGTCGATGCACTCCGGGACACGGGTCGGAGTGGGCTACAACGTCCAGCTCGCGGTCGACAGCAAGCACAACCTGATCGCCGAGCAGCAGGTCCACAGCAAGGTCTCGGACCTCGGCCTGCTGGCGGAGACGGCCACCGCGGCGCGGCAGAACCTCGCTGTCGACAAGATCGATGCGGTCGCGGACGGCGGCTACTACAAGATCGAGGACATGGAGGACTGCGAAGCTGGGGGGATCACGCCCTTCGTGCCGAAGCCCGATAGAAGCCCAGCCAGGAGCAGCGGCCACTTTACCAAGTCCGAGTTCCAGTACGACGCCGCAACCGACACCTACTGTTGTCCGGCTGGCCAGCGTCTGGTGCCCTTGTATCGGGGCAGGGCCGGCAAGACCCGCGACGGGATCTGGGTTATCAGCTACGTTAAAGCGCTTTTCATGACCGTGTGGCGGCCGCGTACCCGCAGTGCCGAACATAGTTGCGGCCTTCGTCAGGGCTGAAATGCTCGAGACCGGTACCGAGGAACGGCCAGAGCGTCTCGGTGCGGCGACAGCGAGCGGTGCGAACGAGGGCCTTGCGCTTCGCGACGCAGAGCTCGATGGGATTGAGGTCCGGGCTATAGGGTGGCACGTACCAGAGGGTGGCCCCGGCGGCCTGGATGGCGCGTTGGATGCCGGCGACCTTGTGGGCCCCGAGATTGTCGGCAATGACGATGTCGCCGGGCTGCAGGGTCGGCACCAGGATCGGCGTCATAGTTCACTTGGTCGGCGGACGCCAGATGTGGTGTACATCGGCGCAACCGGCTTCGGCACGGCGGCTTGAAACACGATGGAGATTTCACTTAAGCCGCTGTCGAGAGTTCGGGGTCCACTTCTAGCTGCCCAAAATGGCAACGAAGCGACGCAAGAAGAAGAAGAGGTGATGTTGTGAGATTGACAGTTTGTGTGGTTTTACTTGGATTACTAAGCGCAGCGAATACAGAGGCACAGCCGCAACGGACGGACGTTTGCGTGAATGGTATAGCGGACGTGTACCGGTTTCGTCCGGTCCCTTTCACTCAGAATGAGATCCGTGTGACGACGAACACGAACAACCCGGGTTTCTTCTTCTTGGTCTTCGCTCCGCGGGCCCGTCCCGTGGGAGCCGCGTCGAGCAACAGTAGATCGCTGCACTTTTCAACGGGCTTATTGAACGGGATGCATGAGGTCTGGGTTGGGTGCCTTCGGTCATCGAGCTATACGATCCAATGGGTCAACGGGAACGAAAAAAGGCTCAGTCCGCCACGGTATGTCTCTTTCCTGACGAGCGCCAACCTGACCGCGAAGGCCCCGGTGGTAGCGACAGAAATACGCCTCGAGCAAGCCATGCAGCAGGCCGCAGCGAGCCAGCTTGCGGCAGAGCGCCAGCTTACGGCAGAGCAGGGCAGAGAATGAGATAGGCTGTCCCATGCTTCTGGCCCGTTGTGCCGGACGTACTGAAGCCGTTGCTTTGGATCGGTACGCGGCAGACTGCACAGCGCGAGCAGCCGCGCCATGAAGCCCAGCTCCGGGTCCGCCTCGCTCGCGCCGACGAGCTGCGTCACCTGGTCGAGGCGCGTGAAGTGGTGCCGCGCCTGGGGTGCGCGTTCGCGGCGCACTGGCACCTCGACGCCGGGCAGGTCGCGGGCAAGATCGCCGACTGGAACGAACCCGCCGCGTTTCTGTTGTTTGTCTTTGTTCATCGAAACCCTAGCGGTCAATGGACCGCTGCGTGTCACTAGCTGGCAGCGGAGACCCGTCCGGTGATCGCTTCGCGCAATCCTTCGAGCAGCCCTTCCAAGTGCGCCATGCGTTCGCGGAGTTTCCCGATCTCGACGCGCAAAGCGTTGAGTTGTGTTTCTAAAGCGCTTTTCAAATAGGCCTTGTACTACCTGGGGCGGTCGTGGTACTTCTGCGCGCACCGATGCAAGAGGACCGATGCGTGCCTATTCGATGGATCTGCGAGAGCGGGCGCTCCTCGACAGCGATGCCGGGATGAAGGCGGCCGATGTGGCGGCGAAGTACCGCGTGAGCGGCTCGTGGGTGCGGCTACTGAAACAGCGGCGGCGCGACACGGGCGAGGTGGCGCCTCGCGTCCAGCGACAGGGACGGCGCGGCATGCTTGAGCCGCACCTACACACCTTGGCCGCGCTGATGGCGGCGCACCCGGATCGCACGCTGGCTGAGCGGAAGGACGCCCTCGCCACGCCCGCGAGTGTGCCGACGGTCTGGCGCGCCGGGCGGGCCCTCGGCCTGACCGTTAACAAAAACGGTCCGCCCGTCCGCACACGATCGGCCTGACGTCGCGGCCGCGCGGGTCGCGTGGCCCGCGGCGGCGCCGACCTGGGATGTCGCCCACCTCGTGTGTCTGGACGAAACCGGCAGCACCACCAATCTGCTTCGGCGGTACGGCCGGGCACCGCGCGGCGCGCGCGTCCCCGACCACGCCCCCTGCGGGCGCTGGCAGACCAGCACGGTTCTCGCCGCGTGGCGGGTCACGGGGCTGACCGCACCGGGGGTCTTCGACGGCGCAATCGATGGCGAGCGCTTCCGCGCCTACATCGACCAGATCCTGGTGCCGACCCTGCAGCCCGGCGACATCGTCATTGCCGACAATCTCGGGGCCCACAAGGTCGCCGGCATCCAACGCGCCATCCAGGCCGCCGGGGCCACCCTCTGGTACGTAGCCACCCTACAGCCCGGACCTCAATCCCATCGAGCTCTGCGTCGCGAAGCGCAAGGCCCTCGTTCGCACCGCTCGCTGTCGCCGCACAGAGACGCTCTGGCCGTTCCTCGGTACCGGTCTCGAGCATTTCAGCCCTGACGAAGGCCGCAACTATGTTCGGCACTGCGGGTACGCGGCCGCCACACGGTCATGAAAAGCGCTTTAATCGCGCAGCCTGCCGGTCCTGCGATCGACGCGACCGATGCACCAAAGGCACCCACCGACGGCTCGTCCGCTACGAGAACGAAGCCACGATGGATCGGATGGCGGATCGCCTCGCGGCTCGGCCCGAGGTGATGGACCGTCGTCGGGAGTCCGTCGAACATCCCTTCGGGTCGATCAAGCAGTGGATGGGCCAGGGCGCGTTCCTGACGCGTCGACTCGACAACGTCTGCGGGGAGTTCAGCCTCACCGCCTTGGCCTACAACATGCGACGCGCGATCAATCTCGCGGGACTTCCCGCGATGATCGCCGCGGCAGCCGGCTGAACCCCTATTTCGCCCGCTTCCAGGGCGACAATCAGCCCAAATCTGGCCGTCAGGCGATCGCAGCAGTCCCTCACGCGACCGACACGACTGACGCCCCGACTGATCGGCGTCGCCGTCGCGAGCCCGCCACCGTGCTCAAGCCTCGATGCTGCCGGATCAGCGACCCACGACTTGGACTTTTCACACGGTCTGGCTCGTTTGCGACACGTTCGAGCGACATCACGGTCCAGCGCGCTCCGATTCAACGGGCGAGGACCTTCTCGCCTTGCTCGCGCAACTGGGTGGAAGGTTTCGACCTTGCCATCCTTCTCGACCCGCGCGCGGGCGTAAGCTTGGCGGATGTTCCGGCCAGGTCGCGCGGCGGGTCGAGTCGTGAGAGCCTTCCTCCTCTTGCTGATCGCGCCGGTGGGGACCGGCGTCGCGCGCGGGCAGTCGCCGGACATGGTGACCGATCGTCCGGATCAAACCGAGTCGGCCGCGGTGGTCCCGCGGGGCCTGCTGCAGGTGGAGACGGGATACCTGTTCGCCCGCGACGGCGACGTAGACGGTTATGCGGTGCCCGGCACCTTGTTCCGGCTCGGTCTCGGCGGGCGGCTGGAACTCCGCATCGGCCACGTCGGCATCGTGGGCGGAGCAGGACGTCGCGGTGCGGGTGACAGCGAGCTCGGCGCCAAGATCAATCTCATCGCGCGCGCGGATGGCTGGCGGCCCGAGCTCGCCCTCTTGAGCGGACTGTCGCTCCCGACCGGCGACCACGGGTTCTCAAGCAACGGTGTCGACCCATCGTTCCTGGTGGCGTTCGCCCACGAACTCCTGCCACGGCTGTCGCTCGGCTACAACGTGGGGGCGGCGGGGGAGTCTTCCGCCGATCGGCCGAAGCGTGACGCGTTCCTTGTGTACTCGGTGGTGCTCGGCGTCAGGCTGACGGATCACCTGAGTACGTTCCTCGAACTCTTCGGCGATCGGCAGACCACAGGCACGATCGCGACCAGCGCGTCCGTGGACGGCGGACTCACGTGGCTGGTGACCGACATCGTGCAGGTGGATGTCTCCGTCGGCCGCGGGTTGTGGGGACCGACCGACGATGTGTTCGTCGGCACGGGGCTCAGCTTTCGAGTACCGCGATAGGTTCCCCCCCCCTCTCCCTACCGCCACCGCGCTAGAGCGGATTTCATGAGGTCGTAGCGACCGAATAGCCGCAATGTCGAAAGTAGTTGCGGCATTCGGCTGGATCATAGCCGGGCACGGCGGCGCCAATGGTGTTCCACAGGACCTCCCGTGTGCGGCAGCGGGCCTTGCGCAAGATCGCCTTCAGCGTCGCAAACGCCAGCTCAATCGGATTGAAGTCAGGACTGTATGTCGGCAGAAACCAGCGTTGCGCGCCGACGGCTTCGATCGCTCGTCGCACCGCGGGGCTCTTGTGACACGAGAGGGTGTCCAGGATGACGATGTCGCCAGGCGCGAGCGTTGGCGTCAGGACCTGCTCGATGTAGGCCAGAACACTGGCGCCGTCGATCGGCCCATCACACACGGCTGGCGCGGTGAGGCCTGTCACGCGCACCGCCCCGAGACACGTCGTGGTGTGCCAGCGGCCATCCGGCGTGTGGTCGGGGACCCGGGCGCCGGACAGCCCGCGGCCATCGCGGCGAATCAGATCGGTCCGCACACCACTCTCATCGAGAAACACGAGGCGCGCGGGATCGAGCGTCGGCGGTGGTGGTGTCGATCTGCGCGCCTTGCCCGGTGCTGCACGCCGGTGTTCTGGATGTAGGGGCGCAGTCGCGGGCTGCGTTCACCGCACGCTCACTCTCGCGACGCCAAACACTGAGCCATCACCAGCACGTGGTCATTGTCATGCGTGATGTGCGTCACGTCGGGGAACGCCTGTCGCACGCGCTGGCGGAAGGTGTCGATCGCCGCGCGAAGCGCGTCTTCTGAATACAGCCGAAAGGTCGAATAATGATAGTGGGTGGCTTGTTCGACGAGGCGTGCCAACGAGGTGGTGACCCTCCACACAACCGTCTGCGCGCGCACCGCCCTGAAGGCACCGGTGGCGTCCAGAGCGGCGCGCATCTTGTTGACTGTATGGAGTCTCGTTTCCCGCGTGGCGAACTCGGGAAAGTGGTGGCCCCAGATCGTGCGGCGGTTCTGCGCCGGGGTGCGCGTGTAGACGACGAGCTGGCCGGCGGGGGTGAGCACCCGCGCCGCCTCGCCCGCAAACCGGGCGAGGTCGAAGTGGTGCACGGCATTGAAGCAGGTCATCACGTCACAGCTGGCGGCCCGGAACGGGAGCGTTTCGACGGCCCCGACCAGATGCCCCGCCCGCAGTCCCGCGTGTCCGGCGCGCCGCCGCGCTTGCCGGAGCATGGGCAGACTCCGATCCAGGCCGATGGCCACGACCTCCCGGGCGTGCGCTGCGCCGACGCCCTGCATGACCGCGTCCAGGTACCGCCCCGAGCCCGTGCCGATGTCCACGAGCCGCACAGGTCTTCCCGGGTCCGCGGCGCGCGCCACGACGTCGCTGATGAGGCGCACGGCCCCGACATCCAGCTCGCGCAGTGTCCGATACCGTGCCGACACCTTGGCGAAGTGGTCGCTCAACCGCGCCGTGCGGCCGCGCGCCTCCCCGTCGTGCGTCCCAGAAGCGATCTCGACAGTCAATCCCGGCGTGTCTCCCGTGGTCATCCGTGTACTGTGGAGCGCCGGACCCCGCGGCGAGGGCGATGCAGGTGGCGCGACGACAAGAAGCCGTGCAAGTCTGCCACGATTCCCGCCCTCTGTGAACCGCCTGTGTTGAAACCGTGCCAACAGGAGGTCGCGTTCTTCGGGATTGAGAGTTCCCCGAGCTTCGTGCGAGAGCCCGAAGGCAATGGGGTCGCGGAGCGTTTCATCCGTACGTGAAAGGAGAATCTCTTGTGGGTGCGGAGCTTCGACACGATCGAGGAACTCCGCCTCACCTTGCTCGAGTTTCAACGAACGTACAACGAGCAGTGGATGCTGGCGAAGTACGACTATCGGAGTCCAGCCCAAGTGCGATGCGATTTCGACGGGCTGGACGCGGTAGCGTAGAAGTGATTACCTTCAAACCACTGTCCAAGAACCCTGGGGCGCTACACTCCATGCCATCCGAGCTGAAAATTAGGCGAAAAAGAGCGAGTGCATGCACATAAGGGCCCCGACTAGGTATATGCCCCCCGCACAACGCACACCGAGGGTGGGGCAGTCCCGCCACCAGCGCTGATAGCTCTCGCCTCACGCGTCGCCTCACACGCCACCACACACCAGCCTCACGCTCACAATGGACGGACTGCGATCATTGTGCTGCCCTTGTGCTGAGCGAGGGTGAGCGCCCAGCGCCCGCCGCACAACTCGCACCATCCCTCGACCACCACCCCCGACCGCCGTCCCGAAGGATTGCCTGCCACCGCTGGCATCGCCCCCCGCGTATCCGGCACGTCCACCACCACCACGGTCGCCACGCCGTCTTCCTCCCGTGAGTGCGTGGTTACGCGGTCATGGTGCAAAGTCTCCCCCCGGCAGACAGAAAGAGGACACCGCAGCGTCCCCTCGCTCAGCGTGCTGTCCACTGTCCCATCCTTCGTCCCGTTTCCCATGCTCGCCCCTTCGGTCGTATTGGTTCGGTAGCGCCCCCGCGCCGACCACCTACTCAACTGGCAACACGTTCTCCTTCACAACTGACAACACGTTAGTGCCTGGAAATGACGCGACATACCCGTCGATGGATTCTTTGGAAAACAGATACATCCCGGCTTCAATTACAAAGAAATCTGCATCGACCGTTACCGGATCGATAGGCCCTTCCTTGAGATGAACGGTAAACCCCATGATGATGCTGCCCCTTTCTGCTGTTTGATGTTAGCCAGACACGGCCACAAGCTACTCCCGCCGTCGCTCCGTCTCGATTGCCGCCCTGAGCGCCGGAAGCGTGACGCCGCGTTCTCGAGCGACGTGGCCCCAGCGAATCGCCCGCCGCCTCGACTTCCGTGAGACCGGGCACTTCGTACAGGCGAGCACAAGCCGATCTTCTTTCGCTGGACGCTGCTTAGCCGCCCACTTATGGCAGACCGTTCTATCGTTGAATACACGGCTATTCATCGTGAAAATACGTCCAGCCCTAAACCAAGCGTGGAAATGGCCATCAGGCTCTTCCATGGCAACAATCGTTGCAACCTTTCACCCAGGAGCGCCATCCGAGAGACGGCCTATGCTTAAGGTCTGCCACCGCCGCTGATGGCCGCACAGGCCCGCCTAGGCGCTTACGAGACCAGGTTGTCGCGTCTGATGAACTCGCACATACTCGACAGCGTGCCACGGGATGACGACTACGCGGCCGGCATCTTTCTCAAGCTCAAGCTCAAGCGCCTCATCGAACTGCGTCTCGTTGTTGACCAGCCGCCCGCGCCACGGCCGGGCGCTGTTATTCGTCTTCACCTCCAACAGTTTCCTGTCCCGGTGCCATATTGTTAAGTGCTCCACCATCTTGCCTCTCCCCTCGTCGGTCCTTCCAGCCGCCACGACTTGAAGCGCTGTCCGAGTTTCACTTTCGCCCGTGTTGAAACGACTTAGGCCGACGTAAATCCACGTAAGTGACTATCCAGCACGGGCGAAAGGCTCGAAATACTTAGAAAAATTGGTTGGTTGGCGCGGCGCGAGTCCAATAGTGGGCAGTTATGTAACTCTTCCCACAGACGATTGACGTAGCTCCTTTCCCCCGTTGCCGCCAGCGGCAATCTGCTCACCCCCAGTTGATATCGTCTGCAGTGAGCTCACCCTTGACCGGCGTGAACCCATCGCGAAGCGCACGCTTCGCAGCGCACGTCGAGCACATCGCCACAGGATTACCCTCGAGAGTCACCACGACCATCTCGACCGGTCCGCGCTCGTGACCGTGTTCCTGATCTGGGGGCTGGTCGTGGCGGTCGTCGGCGCGCTTCTGGCCGGGATGATGAATCAACTCACCCGGTCGCTGTGGGCCGCGTTCCTCGTATGGTGGAACTCATGAAAGGCGGCGAGTCTTTCTATGAGCACATACGATCAGTAGCCACGCGCAATGTCCGTACGCATGCGCATCAGCACGGCCCCGAGCAACGTGAGCAGCAGGCCGAGCAATAGCACCCCACGAAGCGGAAGCGCTGGTGCCGGCGTGCCCACGCAGTTTAGTTGCGCTTCTCCGCCCGCAAGTAGCGCCTCGAGCGCGTCCCGCTCTGCGGGATCGACGCTCAACCCGTATTCCAGCTTGACCTGGATCACCCGCTCCGCGAACCACGCGCTGTGTCGGGCTGGTATCCATTCGGCGGCGTCCCGGTCACTTTTCTGCGACCGGTTCACCGTCGGATCCGCGATCGTGAGGTTGTCGAGGTCACTGGCAATGTCCCGGCGCCGATCGTCGGCGATGCCACTGTCGTGCGTCTCCGCCAGCGCCACGATGTGCTCGATGTCCGTCGCCGCTGTCCCGGCCGCTGTGATGTCAAACGCGAGGCACGAGTAGGGGGTGTGGACCTGCCCGTTCGCCTTCATCGTGGGCGGTAACGCCGCGATGATCTCGTCCTCCAAGCTGCTGTAGCCAGTCCCGAAAGCGTCGCGGTCGTAGCCGTCCCTCGGTTGCTCATCGCAGACCTGCAACCCGCGCCACGTCTCCGCGTCCGCCGAGCAGGTCGACGGCTCCACCGGCGGCTCCACCTGCACACTGGGGATATAACCGTTGGAGTTCGAGGCAGAGTCACAGCCGATACCGTCGCTGTCCGTGTCGCTCGATCGGCTCCGCTCTAGCCATTCGTAGATGACGCCGGTACCGTCACGGTTGTCTTGGTACGCAGGCAACCGCAGACCCTCATCGCGGCCTTCCGCTTCAGCGCACGTCAGGTCGCCGTTCCCGTTCGCATCCCAGTATGCGAAGTCGTCGCGCGACTGCGCTGAGGCGGGCGTGGCGGGTAGCAGTATCAGCACGCCGAGCAGAGCGGCTGAGATTCCATGGCTCCAGTGAGCGTGCAACGGTAGGCGCATCTCTAGACAATTTCCCTCTGAGTCCAGTGACCGGAAATGGTCACCGGGCCCAGTCGCTACAACAACCCGAACTGAACGAGGGTTCCCGCGTATTCTAAGCAAGAGGTCTTGTATTCAGCGGGTGGCCCGACAGTCGGATCAGCCCGAGTTATTGTGGCGAGGTGAGTATAGGCTGAGTGGTGCGTGACCGCTACCGAAGAAGCTCCGCCGACTGAGTTGGAGGAAGCATGACCCCGGAAATCATTGCTATCGTGATGGTGGGTGTCGTGCTCGCGGGCGTGATCCTCGCTTCTGTTCGTGGGGTACGGCAGGACATGACGCGGTTGGAGTCGCGGCTGGATGGGAAAATCGAAGCGCTGAGCACCCAGCTTGGTGAACTCCGCGAACGCATGGCGCACCTGGAAGGGCTGCTAGAAGGATTGCGCGAAGCGATCACCGGGCGCGCCAGGGCCAGCTAGGCACGGCGCTGGCGTGGTATAAGTCGGCCGTACAAGAAAAAGCCCGCGTTGGTAGCGCGGGCTTTGATCGTGAAAGCGGCCGGGTGTTAGAGGCACCCAAACCAATGCGAGATCAACAGAATCCTAGCACACCGGAACTCCACCAGCCGCTCCTGTTCGCGCCCAGCGAATTACTCGCCTGCGGCCTGCGGGACGCGCATCACCATCCACTCGTAGGCGTCCGCACGGAGGCCGGCGTGCGATCCTGGCGTACGTCGCCGGCGACGGCGTGGGAGCATCCCCTGGTCGAGTGGGCACGCACGGCCACCAGAGGGTATCAGGCAGATCGGTGGGATTTTGCACGCTAAGGCCGTGAGCGCGTCAGCCGGACGAGTCTGCGGTTGAGCACGTACTCGCCGTACAGGACGATGTTGTCCCACTCGATCGGGCTGACGTGCTGCAGCAGAGAGAGTTCGACGCCGTGGCCCTCTGGGTCGGCCCTACGAATGACCCGAGACATGTCCTTGGCCTGCCAGTAGATGATGCACGCCACGATCAGCGTGAGGCAGCTACAGCTATTCATCTGTTCCCAGAGCTCGCGGGCGTCGATGCGCCCGCGGTTCCCGTAGAACACGTCGCGCGCGAGGGCGTGCATCTGCTCGACCTTCAGGAGGCCGCGTCGGATGCGCGTCCGGAGCGCGGGCTCGGACATGTACTGGAGGATGAACTCGGTTTTGAGGATCCGGCCGAGGTCGCGGTTCGCGCGGTAAAAGCCGTTCTTCGCCCTAAATCCCGCAAGTCGCCTCAGCGCGACCGAAGCGGTGGTGTGTCCGGACTCCAGCGAGGCGTAGAAATGACCGAGGCGATCCCACTGGTCGGCGATCCCACGCGTGTCGATCTTCCGATCCGCCCGACCCACAAGGCTCCCGAGAACGCCGTAGTCGCGCGTGTCGATACGGTAGAGTCGCTGCTTCTTGATGCCCCGAATCCGCGGACTGAAGCGCCGGCCGAGCATCGCGAACGCGGCGAAGTTGATGTCGGTATAGCCGTGGGTGTCCGTGTAGTGCTCCTCGAGCTCCAGGTCGCTCTCGTTGTACAGCAGCCCGTCCAGGACGGTTGCCGCGTCCCGATCCGTGCACTCGATGGGCGTGCTGAAGAAAGGGGCGTAGTTGTCGGCGACGAAGCTGTAGAACTCGAGTGCGAAGTCGCTGAACCGCGGACTGTAGGTCTTCTGAAGGACCTTCCGCTGCAGCGAGTACCGTTGCCCGTCGCTCGCCGAGGTCTTTCCCTCACCCCAGTAGAGCGAGGCATCGAGGCCGGCGAGCGCCTTCACGACGACACCCAGCGCCCCGCGCTGCGTGTCCCGGGTGAGTTGCCAATCCCCGATACGCTTGAGCTGCTCGTACGTGACGTCGGAGGTGAGCTGCGCCATCGTGTACGGGCCGATGTTGCAGCCATGGGCCATGACGGCCGCGAGGATGACACAGATCTCGTCCGGCGCCGGATCGGGTTGGCGTGACGGCGGCAGGAAGGGCCGGGTGAATTCAAGATCGTTGTCGACTTCGATCAGTAGGTCCGGAAGCCGAACCTGCCGCATGTGCGTCGCCAACCACCGCTGGAGGTGAGCGAGCTGGGCAGCGGCTCCATCGTCGAGCCGATCGGTGGCATCGACCGACAGCTGCCATCCCTGTTCAGTGACGCTGGCGTAGTCGTTGGTCGGTGCGGCCGCGAGGAACCGATCGAACGCGTCGCGGAGGCGTCGCTCAAGGTACGCCGGAGCGTCGGCCGCCTTCGCCGGCAGACCCGACCGAGCGAAGAACCGATCGCGGGCCGTCTCCCACTGTTCTTCTGGGATGAAGAAGTCATCGAGGTGACCGAATCGTTTGCTATGTCGCACCGCGAGGTTGCCCGCCCGAATGTCGTCGCGGGTCTTCATGAGGACCGCGCACTCCCACGCCGAGCGGTTCACCTCGTCGCCTGAGCCGATGATCCGCTTCCACCGAGTCGACAAGAACTCCGTCGACGTTCCCGTGGGGAGTTTGCGCTTGTTCGACGCGTTCAGATCCCGAAGTACCTCGAGGGCCTGGAGACAGGGCCCATTCTCGCTCCCGTCCTCCTGAAGGAACGAGACCGCCTCGAGGAATGCAGGGGCAAACCGACGGAGGGTTCCGTAGCGCGTGACCACGCCGTGCAGCGAATCGCTCTTTCGGCCCGACACCCATTCGGTGGCGCGCGCGACGCGCTCGGCGAGTTCGTCCCGCGGCACTTGCGCAAAGAGTTTCTCGCGGAGGCCTTGCTCCGGGAGCGTCGCTTGTGCTGCCCCATCTGCTCTTCGAGCGCGTCGTCGGCCTTGCGTTCCATCTTCGTCATGAGCTTCGAAAACATCACCACGACGTGGTCAACGGCGTCACCGTGGCTTTGCCAGAGGAAACACGCGAGGACGGCCCAGCGCATGGGCTCTTTCACCTCGCGCAACCGATGGGCGGACGACTTTCGGACCTTGTGGAAGAACGCTCGCTGGTAGTTGTTGCTCAGCCACGAGAGGTCAAGTGCAAGAACGCCCGTCTCCTCGATCAGCCGGAGCTTCCGGACGGCGACCCGCATCGATTCCACCGACGGGTGGCCGGGGTTGGACTTGATCGCTTGGATCGGCGACACGGCCTCGCCGTCCCCCACGACGAGGAGCGTGTCGAGCCTGCTCGCCATAGCGCGAGACACGTCCTCCACCACACGGTCAACGATGCGGTCCCGGGCACGTTGGCGCTGTTCGCCCACGAGGCGAGCGATGGTGGCCTCGCTCGGGCGCAGGATGAGCTGCTCCGCGAGGAACGCCTCGGCGCGCTTATGGAGGGACGACGTCTGCTCGAGGCGCGAGGCCGCGTCAAACACGAATGCCACGAGCCGCTGCCGCTCCTCGGCCGCGAAGTGACGGAGACCTCGGTAGCGCGTGATCCGCTGCTGGTGTTCGGAGATCGTCTGGCGTCGCCGTCGGTACTCATCGATGAGATTCGTGGCGACCCCGAGCTGCACCCCGGTGAACAATAAGAGTTCATCGAGGACTTCGAATGGCTCCTGTTTCGGGAAACGGTTGAGCAGGCGCACGAAGCCGACTTGGTAGGCGAAGCCGAGCTGGTTGTGCGCGCGTCGGCAACGATGGACCTCCTCAAGATCCACCGCGTCGAGGGTCGTCCGTTGGGCGAGCTGGTGACGGCTGAATGTCATTTGTCGTAAAACCGCTCGGTTTAACGACAGGTGCCGTCGAAGGCCCAAGAGGCGTGATCAGGACGCCGATCGCGTTGCAAAGACCTGTCGCACAAAGCCAGTGTGGCGATTCTACGAGGTCGCGGGACTTCTGCGACAACGAGACCGGACCTCACCGCTCGCCACAAGCGCCCCGCTTAGCGTGCAAAATCCCACCGATCTGCCTGATACCCTTGGTTGTGGATCGAGGGGGCCGAGTGGAAGGTGTATCCGTCACGCGCCGGAGGCGACATCGCGCGCGGTAGGCCCGTTGGCGGTCCCGGTGATCAAGCCGGCCTTCCTCGCTGCGCTGATGCCGGGCGTTCGCGTGGCGGCGTTGCGCGGGCGCGCGGCAGCGATCCCAACAGTAGGCCTGCCCCCGGTAGCAGGACCCACAGAGGAAGAACACCGTCTCGCACCCCGCCCCGCGGCAGCGCACCGTGCGCCACAGCCCGGCTCTGGCGCTCACGCCTGGTCGCCGCTGCCGCGACGCCGGCGCCGGGTGAGGAGGCGACGTGGCGTGACGTGGGAGGCAGGAGGCCCGCGGCCCGGTGGGCTGCGATCACGCACCCACGGATCCCGACCCCTGCGCGATCGCACGAGATCGAGAACCCGCGGGACGCGCGCGTGTCGGTGTGAAAATCTCGGCGCGCGCGGCCGCGGTGCGTGCGTGCCTGGCGCCGCCGCTACCAGCGCATCGTGGCCCGGCCGAGGAACCCGTTGTCCGTGCCGTCCCGCATCGGACTCTCACGGCGGTGGGCGTCGACGCCAAGCTCGAGGTTCAGACGCTCCCGGTCGAGCACCCCGAGGCCGTAGCCGATCCGATAGTCCCGTCCGTACTCCGAGGTGCTGACGCCGACCCGCGGCGTCCCCACGAAGCGGCTTCCCACCGGCAGCCCGTAGCCGACCTCACCGTCGAGGCGGTTGCCTGACGCGAGGCCGCCGTTGGCCATCCCCGCCATCGTCTCCCGGCCCCACATCGCCTCGGCCCCGCTCGGAGAACCCGTCGGCCTGGTGCATTACCAGCATCCGCACCCGCAGGTCGACGGCCAGCCCGGTCGACGTATCCGACACCACCAGCCCGCCGCCGACGTCCAGGCCGGCGCCGGTCTCGGCGTCCCCGCCGTCGTGCCGCAGCCCGACCTCGACGCTCGGCCTGAGTGACAGCCGGCCGGCGAGCGTGTAGCCCCGCGCGCCCTCCAGCCCCGTCCGGAACCGGGTCACCGCCGCCGCGGTCGCCCCCAAATTGCCACCGGGTCCTTCGACGCCGTCGATCGACGTGCCGACCCACAGGGCATCGGCCTTGAACGCCAGCTCGAAGCCGCGCGCGCCCCCGGCCACCAACGCGCCCCGCGTCCCGGCGGCCGCCATCGCCATCGACAGCCCGCTCGTGAGCGCCGCTCCCTCGCCCGGCGTCAACGTCAGGGCCCCCTTCCCGTAGCCGGTCACGCCCCACACCGACACCCGGTCCGACAGTGTGTACCCCAGCCACGGGTAGAGGCCGGTCACGGCCGACGCCACCTGCCCGCCGGTGACGCCGGCGTACTCGCCCAGCCCCCGGCTGTTCGACAGTGACAGACCCGTCACCAGCGGCCCCTTCGCGTAGTCGGCCCCGACCATCGTCGTGCGCACGTCACCGCCCAGCGACAGCGCCTCCTCGCGGCCGGCGAACGACGACCGGGCGCCCCGGCTCCAGAACGAGAGGATGCCGCCCTGGCGTGTTTCGCGGGTGAGCGCGAAGGACGAGCTGGTGAGCAGATTCTCGCCGCCCAGGCCCATCGAGCTCAGGCCGCCGTCGAACAGCCCGCCGGACGAGCGGGCCATCCCGTTCATCCGATCCGCCGCCACGCCCATCCCACCACCGGCGGGACCGCCCATCCCTGCGGCCAGGCCGATCGACCCGGCCGCCGCGCCCATCGGGGAGCCGGACCGCGCACCGGGGGAGCCCGCGCCCGGGGCGTGCCTGCCAGCCGACGATCCGAGCTGGCTCAGGACGTCGAGCGCCAGTTCGCGCGCCATGCCCGGCCGCAGCTGCCGCCCGGCCACCTGGGCCTCGAGACCTACCTCGCGCGGCGCCGCCAGCCGCTCCTCGACGTGCTCGACCACGTGCACGGCCGCCGTCCGCCCAAACCGCGCCATCAAAGCCTGCGGCAGCGGGTCGCTGTTCCTGATTGTTCCGGTCGCCTCGTCCCTCGTGATGGAGACCGTCTGGGACGGGTCATCGCACAGGTGTGCATTGCTGATCTTGACCTTCACGGTCTCGCCGTTGTCGTTTATCGAGTCGTCGATGAGGCGGACGAAGGGCTTGTCCACCCGTTTTCCGATCTGCATCCAGTACGAGGCTTTCGGGATCTTGAGGTAGTCCGTTCCTTCCGTGGCGCTGCCGCCCGAGATGGTCTCGAAGTCGTAACACACAAGGTCGGTAGACTTCCGCGAGAGCCTGACTTTGAAATCGAGATATCCGTCGTCCTCGTCCCCGGTCGCGTCTCGGATCCGAATGGTCAGACCCGGCACGTCGGTCGTGGTGGTCGTGGTCGCCGGCGCGGTGATCGTTCCCGTCGCCTCGGCGGTCGCGATGTTGAGCACCCTAATTACGTTGCCGTAGGCATCGAACTCGCGCGCGTTGCTGAGCCTGACCATCACCGTCTCGCCGGCGGCGTTGACCGCGTCCTCAATGAGCGCGAAGCCCATCTGCGCGGTCGTCTCTCCATACGGAATGACGTGGGTGTAGACGTGCGGCCAGTAGTCGACGCCTTCGGTGGCGGTGCCTCCCGAAGTCGTCTCGAAGTCGACCTTCACCGTGTGCGGCGAAGCTGGTGAGAGCGTGACATCGAACATGAGGTGGCCGTCGTTCTCGGCGGCGCTGGCGTCCGCGATCGAGAGGGCAGGTGCCGAGCTCCCCAACACGAGACTGACCCTGACGTCCTGGCCGTCCGACCAGACCAGGCCGGGGGGCAACTCGCCGGCGGGATAGTGCCATAAATCGCCCGTGCTGCCGTCATCCGACTCCATGTCCGTTGTAAACGTGTGCTCGCCAACGGTGACCACCGTGCCGCGCGGCACCCGCGGTATGGAGCCGAAGTAAAAGTAAGCACGGGACAGTTCCTTATAGGTGTGCACCGTCCAGACGTTGAATTCTTCGTCGCCGTCTTCGATCTGGTCGTCGTCGAGCGAGCCGAACTTGTCATACTCATACCCGAGCAAACGGCCGTCGCCTTCGGCGTCTGCCACCGTCATCGTCGCGCACCAGTCGTTGACCGCGGGACAGGGGCCCGGCAACACCACCACTGTCACTGTCCCGTTCCGGGGATACGCGTCGCTCGTGAGCGGGCCCTCGGCGTGGCCCCGGGAGTCGGTGACGCTCACCTTCACCTTGATCTGCTTGCCCATGTCGGACGCGGTCAGCGTGTAGGTTTCGGAGGTCGCCCCTGGGATGTCGGTGTCGGTGAGGCCGTCCACCCGCACCCACTGGTAGGTGAACGTGGGGGTCGTCGGCAGCCCATCCAGGTCCTCGATGTCGTCCGTCGCCGCCGTCAGCGTCTTGCTCACCTGCGCCCCACCGGAAATCGTCGGCTGGCCGGTGGCGGGAGCGTCGGTCACAACGAGCGACACGGCGACGTCGGTCCCGGCAGTCCAACTCAGGGTGGTGTTATTCCACTTCCATTGAGTCTTGCCGCCGTTGATCCGGTCGGCCTCCTTCAGGACGAATGCCTCGCTGTCAATCACCAGTGTCAGACCCTGTGTGGCGGCTGTGGCACCCGTATCGAGCCTAAATGTCAAGACTCCGTTCTTAGTGAAAAATTTAGTGACCGCGTAGGTCATACCGTCATCGGTGAAGTCGTCGTCGCTCAGCCTGTCCGAATTGGAACATTGCCAGGTGGCACCCGAAGTGTTGTCGCAGCCCAGCGGTACGGGGTCCCCTGAGAATGTGACTAGCGGATCCAGCGTGGCCGACCAGATCGTGGTCTGGGCTTGCGCGGGGAGGGCCGCGGCAAACAGCATGGCGAAAGCCAGGAGGAATGTGGCTGCTAGGGTGTGCAGCGCGCGGGACTCTGGCGGATTTACGCTCGGTCCATATACGACACGTACGTCGTCACGCATCTCCTGAACCAATCCAGTTTCGGCATACCTCACGTGCGAATAAGTCATAAGAGCTCATTGCTTCCGACATCAACACCCGTGTCACCCTGTTCGCGTGGCTGCATACTCAACGACCCCTCCGTGCTTGAAAACATCTGTGTCCCCCGCCGAAAAAAGCCGTGCCGTCGACGTTCACCGCGCCATCAACGCCACCGGCACCACGATCGACTTTGGCCCGGACCTTTGCAACCGCCTCGCAGGACCTGACGCAGAGGTAGCACCACCGGCCCTTGACACGCACGGTGGTCCCGTCGACACGCCAGCACGTCTGATCTGGCGTGAGAGGAACGGCCCCGCCGGGGCTGCTCCCGGCGGGGCCGTTGCACGATGGATGAAAGATTAGGCGAATCGCGTGCAGGCGGGCGACCCCAACATTGGGGATATGTGGCGGTTTTTTGCCCGTTTCTCAGGAACTTACGGCACGGCAGACGAGGTCGGCGGCGGCGGCTGTCAGCCCCGGAACTCTGGCGCGCTGACCAGCGACAGCACCAGGCGCACCAGGTCCGCCTGCCGCGACAGACCGTGCTTGGCGAGCATGTGCTTCACATGCGAGCGGATTGTGCTTTCCCGGCGTCCGGTCGCCAGGGCGATGTCGCGCACGGTTTTGCCGTCGGCCAACAAGGCCGCCACCTGACTCTCGGCCGGCGTCAGCCTCAGGGGCCTGGCTACCAGGGCGGGATCGAGACGCGGATGGCGCCCCGGCTCGACAATCAGGACCAGCGCCGCGACGGGCCGTGCGCCGTAGTCCGGTTGCGGGACCCCCACGGGTTTGATGTGCACCACGAACGGGGGCAACCCGGACACGCGGCCCAGCTGCATCGATCCACTGACCTGGACCGCACCGGAGGTCGGTAGCGCCTCCGCCACCAGCCGCGCCAGACGGCCCTGGTCGTCCGGCGCGCGGGCCTGCAACACCCCCGCCTCATCCGATAACTCCTCACCCTGTCGGAGGAGGCTCCGGGCGCGGTCATTCGCCGCCAGGATCCGCCCCCGCCGGTCCAGGTGGAGGACGCCGATCCGAGGGTTCTCGAGCAGGGCGGTCACGGTCGTGTCCCCCGCCTGGGCGCGGACCAGCGCCTGCCGGACGCGGATGAATTGACGGATGTGAGGCGTGAGCCGCCGGACCATCGCGATCTGCGACGACCCCCAGCCCTCCGAGACGACGGGATCCGCGAGCGACCAGGTCATGCGGGCGCCCCCCGGCCCGGCCAGGAGCACGTTCACGCCCTGCTGATACTGGCCCCGGAGTAAGGCCTCGTTGTAGGCCCGCGAGGTTTTCAGCTCCTCGGCCGTGTACAGGTCTTTGATCGGCACCAGATGGCCGTCGGGCAGTTGCCGCAGGCGCGGGATGCCTTCGTTGATGGGATGGTAGACGTCGAGGTACTCACGCTCCAAATCGGTGCGGCGCTGCCCGCGGTAGTAGAGCCCGACGAAGAGGACCCGGAGGTCGTCCGGCGGGCCTTCGCCGACCAGGAGGGCATTGCCCGCGATGCCGCAGGCCTCGTCAATCAGGGCCGAGGTGGCCGGCCAGTGGGTGTCGTCGAGCATGGCGGCGTACAACGACGCCACGACGCGCTCAAACGCGGACTGCTCGCTCATGTCACGCAGCACACACGGGTCACGGGGCGAGGACCTTCTCGCCTGGCTCGCGCAGCTCGCCCTGCGGCCCGACGTACCGGTAGAGCGTCACGGGATTGATCCCGAGTTCGCGGCAGAACGCGGACACGGAGGTGTCGCGGTGCGCCATCGCGGCCTGGGCCAGCCGCACCTGGGCTTTCGACAGCGCGAACGTCCTGCCGCCGTTGCGGCCGCGCGGCCGTGAGCCCGGCCCTGGTGCGTTCGCGAATCAGCTCCCGCTCGAACTCGGCCAGCGCCGCGAAGATGCCGAACACGAGGCGACCGGCGGCGGTGGTGGTGGTGTCGATCTGCGCGCCTTGCCCGGTGAGCACCCGCAGGCCCACGCCGCGGGCCGACAGGTCCTGCACGGTGTTGACCAGGTGGGCGAGGGTGCGGCCGAGGCGGTCGAGCGTACAGACGACGAGCACGTCGCCCGTCCGGAGCGCGCGCACGCAACTGTTGAGCCACGGCCTGTCGTCGCGTACGCCAGACGCGAAGTCGTGGTAGACGTGGACGGCGTCGACGCCCGCGGCCCGCAGGGCGTCGCGCTGCAGGTCAAGCAACTGGGAGCCGTCTGCCTTCGAGACCCGGGCGTAGCCAATCAGCATGTGTCGTAAACGGCCGTTTGCGACATAAGAGCGAAGACGCCGCCCAGCCCGCGCCGCCGTGTGTCGTATCCCGTGTCGGATTCTATGTCTTGCAGACGTCGAGCGCGTGTGTTACCTAGCTCGACCAGGTGACGCAGCTCGTCGGCGCGAGCGCGGCCGACGCCGACCTGGGCCTCATGGCGCGGCTGCAGCGTCGGCATTGTCGGTGTCGGCGAGCCTTACGCCTCCGCAGCCCTGGGTCGGTGCCAGAGATGTTTCCCCTCCTGTCGACGCCCAGCCGCAGCGAGGCGCTGGCGCTCTCGGAGAGCCGCCTTGAGAACCACGCGGTCGTCGAGACTCGATGGCCGAGCGCGTAGTCGTGCTCGTTCTCGCCAAGACGCACGGTCACGATGGCCTACGCCCCCCATGACCAGGCGTCGGTCTGTCCGAGGCAGGTCAGCCCAGGCAGCACGTTCCAGGTGCCGCTGCCGACCTGCATGGGACGGAGGATTCTCAAACGCTGAGATGCGCCATCGGCACGTATAAGATGCTGCGATGCACCTTAAACGCATGGTCGAGCAATCCGACACGAGGGCGGGGCGCTGGTTCGATGCGGTGGTCTTCGCCCTCATCGTCGTCTCGCTCATCACGTTCTCGATCGAAACCTTGCCCAATCTCCCGCCGCCCGCCGCGGCGATGCTCTATTGGATCGAGTTCGCGACCGTTCTCCTGTTCACTGGTGAGTACCTGCTCCGCCTTGCGGTCGCTGACTCCCGCTGGCGGTTTGTCCGCAGCTTCTTCGGCGTGCTCGACCTCGTCGCAATCCTGCCGTTTTATCTGGCCGCGGGCGTCGATCTCCGTGCCGTGCGAACATTCCGGTTACTGCGGTTGCTTCGGATCCTGAAGCTGACTCGGTACAGTGACGCCGTCCGCCGACTGCGCCGCGCCGTCGGCATCGTGCGCGAGGAGCTCGTCCTCTTCCTTAACGTCGCCCTGATTTTGATCTTCCTCTCGGCCGTCGGGATCTACTACTTTGAGCACGACCGTCAGCCGGAACACTTTGCCTCGGTCTTCCACAGCCTCTGGTGGGCGGTCGTGACCCTCACCACAGTTGGTTACGGTGACATGTTTCCGATAACCACCGGAGGACGCGTCTTCACCTTCTTCGTCCTGTTCCTCGGGCTGGGAATCGTCGCGGTGCCGACGGGACTCTTCGCGTCGGCGCTCGCGAAGGCGCGCGAGGAGGAGGAAAACACGCGTGCCACTCACTGACCAGTCCAACCAGGAGCACTGATGTCAGATCTGGTCAATGTTTATCGTGATTGGTGTTTTACCAGGGGGGCTACTGGTTGTCGGTGACGCCCGCGCGCGACTTGGCATCGTCCAGGGCCTCGTAGCTGGAAACGGTCGCGCGGAGACGATCGGCGTGGGTGAAGATGTCGTTCAGGTCGTCGAGCCGGACCCGCGTCTCTTGCTTCTCTGGGTTGAACAACCCGAGGTAGCGCTGCTTCCGATTGAAGTGCAGCCGACAGATTGGCTTCCTGTTGTTGTCGTCAAGCAGGACCCCCATGTAGGTGCGGGTGTCACGATGCATGATCCGCTCTGGTTTCACGGTGTCACGCAGAATGGATTTGACGATGTGGTAGCCCAGCAGCTCGTCCACCGTCGTTTCGATCTGAGATTCTTCATCTGATGCGTCCGCAGCGTCCGGCGCGGCATTTTCGTGCTGGAGCGCCGACCGGAGCCGTCCGGTCACGCGCTCATTCAGGAACTCCTGGAACGCTAACCTGACAATCCCGCTGAAGCGCTCGCGGGTCGCCGCTCTAAACTGCTCACCTGGCGCGACGCGCGCGAAGAAGAACCGGGTGAACTCCTCGTCTGGTTCACTGAGCTGCGCCGCGAGTACGTCCTTGATGCTCGCCAGATACTTGAGGCGCCCCGCGTTCTCAAGTATGAAATCGATGTTGAATGCGTCGCGGCTCAGCGCATTGAGTTCGGCTACGGTCGTGTCGCGAAGGTCGAGTAAATCCACTGAGAGAAACGGGCTACTGTCCATCTTGTTGGCCGCGTCCAGGTCGGTATAGAAGTTGTACTGGACGCCGTTGGTGACCACGCCGATCCGGGCCCTGGTAGCGGTGAAGTAGCGATAGAGCTGATTGGTCTCCGCGTTCCCCAAGCTGACGTTGATCTTCTTGCACTCGATGAGGATCGAGGGCGCGCCCTCGCGAAGGATGGCGTAATCCACCTTCTCGCCCTTCTTCGTGCCGATATCAGCGTGGAACTCCGGGACGACCTCGCGGGGGTTGAAGACATCGTACCCAAGCGCGGCGATGAACGGCATCACCAGGGCGTTCTTCGTCGCTTCTTCTGTTTCAAGGTGCTCGATCAGTGCCGGCGCGCGCTGCGCCAGCCCGGCCAATTTGTCAGCAATAGTCACGGGGGGCCTCTCTAGCGTCGGTCAACGCGCGGGTGAGCATAGAGGGTATCAATCATACCGGGCTCCTGTTCGGGCACCTTCGTAGGCGGCCGGCGCTACCGGAATATCGACGCCTGCTTCCAGGCTCGCTGTCCACCGATTCTCTCAAGGACTACTCCAGGGAGACTCGAATGTCGTTTCCGCTTCCACGATCAACCCGGCGGTCCCGCTTTGTGAGGTAGCAGCGCCGGAGAGATTCGGGTTTCCCCGCCCTCCGAATCGCGGATCGTCCTGATTTAGATGCAGAACCGCGCGAATCTCCACGTCGTCGGCGATGCTGGCGACCTCGAAGGCGACCGTATCTTCAGCCGGGACGACGCCCACCTGTCGTTCCGCTGCCGCGATCTCCGCCATGCGGCTCTGATGTGCTGCGAGATCTGCCCGCCACGCGTCCGCATCGAGCGGAATCAGGCGTGGCTCCCGCCAGCGGGACACCGGCTCGAACACGCTCAGGTAGTCCCTCGCGTACTCGGCATCGTTGCCGACCTCGTAGTACGACCGCGACACCGACAACTCGCCTTCGTCCGGCAGGTCGGTATCTATGGCTAGCAGCAGATCTTCGCCGTCGAGTTCCCATCGCAGCTCGACCGGATGATTGCGATACGTAACGACAGGTCCTACTGCACTAATATCGGTCGCGGCGCTCCTGCATCTAGTCTGTCAGGAAGAACTCTTTAACCCTGGGCTAAGTGCGTCCATTAATCCAAATTAAAACTCTATTCTGACAGACCAACGCCCTCTCCCTGACGTGAGGCTAGGGCATACGCCAACTCGACACCTTTCTCTGGTTCACAAAATCAGCGATCTCACTGTTCGTGCTGAAGGTCTCACGGATCGCATTGACGGGGGGGGGTGTGGTTCCAGCGGCGCCTCTACGCCCCGTCGATCCTCGGTTTATCTGCGACGAGTAAATTTTTCCTCGCGGCCCATGGCCAGAAGTCGGTGCGGGTGACAATGCCTTCCCTGTCAGCGTCGGTCCCGATGCAGACGTAGCACCTCCTCGTCGTCTTCAAGACGCTTTAGAGAGAAAGACCGCACGTCGAGTACGTACTCCTCGCATCCGGGGAGACGCGCACAGGTATGGTTGTGGTAGCGTGCGACCCACTGGTACTTGGCCAGAATCTTGGCGTTCGAGGCGAATTCCTTGAGCTTCTGTGCCACGACGTCGTGGTGTTTCTTGAGCCAGTCGAATATTGGTGGCTCAGTGAGGTCCTGCCAAACATCTTCCAGGTAGTCGAGAACCCACTCCCCGTCTTCGTCAATGAAGATGTGGCGATTCGCCGGCGCGCTTTCGACAGAGCCGTAGTAGCCAAGGTGTTTGTGGACGTACTCGATTGCCGACGGCGCGAACACAATCCGCGGCCAATTCGCCTTTTTTTCTGCCTCGACCGCATCCAGGAAAGCCTTGCCATAGACAATGGTGCTGTCTACATAGACGTCGCCAACGGCGAGGCCTCCCCTGAGGAAGAAACTCCTGCGCCCCAGGGTTTCCTTGGACACTTGATTGCGAGAGAGTACTCGCAGGAGGAGTGTCGAAATGGGGAAGCCAGATCAAGGTGCGGCGGCGGCGGAGGGAGCCCGGAGGGCGACCGGAGATGCTGCCGGGAACGGCCGTGGGGGACGGTTTTCGGCCCGGCGCAAGCGCGAGACGGTGCTGCGTCTGCTGCGCGGCGAGGATCTTGAGTCCGTGTCGCGGGAGCTGGGGATCACGGCGGCGCGGGCCTCGCAGTGGCGGGATCAGTTTCTGGCCGCAGGCCAGGCCAGCCTGAAGAGCCGGGCGCCGGACGCCCGGGACGAGGCCAATCGTCGGCTGCAAGCCAAGATCGGTGAGTTACTGATGGAGAACGAACTGCTCTACGCGAAGGTGGACCAGTTGGAGGCGGCCGGCCCTTTGGCCCGGCGGAGGTCGAGGCGATGAAGGGCGCCCACTCGATCTCCACGCGTCGGGCGTACGGCGTGCAGCGGGTCTGCCGCGTGTGGCACCGCGCCCGCTCCAGCGTGTATGCGCGGCGGCAGGCGACGACGTCCCCTTGCCGGCGCGGGCCGGTCGGCGCCGCCCCGGACGACGTCCTGGTCGGCCATATTGGCCGCATGCTCGAGGCGTCGCCGTTTCATGGCGAAGGCTACCGGAAAGCCTGGGCGAAGCTTCGGGTCGAGGGAATCCGCACGTCCCAGGAGCGGGTGCGCCGGTTGATGCGGGAGCACGACCTCCAGGCCCCGCACCGCGTGGGCCACGCGCACGGCCCGAAGGCGCACGACGGGACCATCACCACCGAGGCCCCCGATGTGATGTGGGGCACGGACATGACGACCACGGTGACCGTGAGTGAGGGCGCGGCCTTCGTCTTCGTGGCCGTCGATCACTGCACAACCGAGTGCATCGGCCTGCATGCGGCCAAGCGCGGGACCCGATTTGAGGCCCTGGAGCCGATCCGCCAGGGCGTCCGCGAACGCTTCGGTGAGATCGGCGACGGCGTGGCCCGCGGGCTCCGGCTCCGGCACGACCACGGGTCGAACTATCTGGCCGACGACTTTCAACAGGAGGTCGCGTTCTTCGGCATCGAGAGCTCGCCGAGTTTCGTGCGGGAACCCGAAGGCAACGGCGTCGCGGAACGCTTCATCCGCACGCTGAAGGAGAATCTGTTGTGGGTGCGGAGCTTCGACACCATCGAGGAGCTCCGCCTGGCCCTGCTTGCGTTCAAGCGAACGTACAACGAGCAGTGGATGCTGGAAAAATACCACTATCGAAGTCCCGCTCAGGTGCGACGTGACCTCGTCGGGCTGGACGCGGCAGCGTAGATGCGAATACCGTCAAACCACTGTCCAAGAACCCTGGGGCGCTACAAAACCCTCAAACGCAAAGGCAATCTGAAGCAACGACAGGTGGCCTTGGAGCCAGGCCATCTCTCCCTCCAATTCATCATCGGAGTAAAGGGGGTAGGCCATAACAACATTGTCGGAGAAGGCGCTCACCTCCCAGGGGGCATGCATAGAAACGTCCTGGCCGTACCAGTCCTTGATGAGCGCGGCCAACCGCTGCAGTAGCTCGTCGGATCGGCCCTGCTCATCCGCATCCCTAATCTGTTGCGTGAATCCAAGGAGATCGAAGTAAGCCACAACCGAAAGCCTGGCCCTCGGTTGGCCGTCAGGGGTGGCGTAGGCCCCAGTCCTCTTCCGTTCGCTCACGACGGCAGAATAGCGTGATGGGCTGGCCGGAACGGTTTCTAAATTGGCGGGTCGCATGACTTTCGCCATGCACCTCGTCGCGATCGGCCCAGGCATGCGCGTCGAGGATTATTACCAGCAGGGCAAGCGCTGGTGGCTGCGGCTCCAGGAAAAAGGCGGCAAGCACCACGCCGTGCCGGTCCACCACAAGGCCGAGGCGTATCTCGACGCCTATCTCACCGCAGCCGGAATCACGGCCAAGAAAGACGCGCCCCTGTGGCGCTCGATGCCGCGGGCCGGCGGGATGGGCGCGCGCCGGATGAGTCGCGTCGACGTATTCCGGATGATCAAGCGGCGCGTCACCGCCGTCGGGCTCGGCGAGGCCAATTGTCACACCTTCCTGGCCACGGGCATCACCGCGTATCTGCTCAATGGCGGCACGCTCGAGCGCGCCCAGGCGATCGCCGCGCATGAGAGCCCGCGCACGACCAAGCTCTACGACCGGACGGCCGACGAGGTGCCCGTCGAGGAAATCGGGATTTGAGAGAATTTTCGGTCAGTCCACTTTTCTCCGTGGGTCTTCTTGGGCGTTCTAGCCCGGATGCCAAGCAGCCTCTCCCCTATACTTTCTGCAGCAATGACTCCGGAGATTGCGGCGTATATCGGTGCGGCGGCGTGGCTTCCCCAGATCGCGTTCCTTCTCTATCGATGGCTGAGGAGGCCAGTTCTGATTATCGTTCCAGAGCTGGCACCGGAGCTTGGATTCACGTCGAATGGGGCCATCTGTAATCTACGGCTGGCGTTTGTCGCCGAACATAAGGACCTAATTCTCGACAACCTTGCCCTAGACGTGGTTCACGAGGATGGGGAGCGACGGGCCTTGCGGTGGGCCGGTGCAAAGGAAGATCTTGGTGAGACAAGAGATGCAGCAGGCGTCAAGCAGGGACAACTGACAAAGGAACACCCTCTGACCGCGCTTCGTGTCGCAACGGTCGGACCCATGATCGAGAGGTTTGTCCTCTTTCAGGAGCCGCGCTACCGGAATGAGACGAAGTCGTTGATGCAGAACTTGGTCGATCATTTCAACCACCTCAAACGCACCTCCCCCGACTACGTCAATGAGGCACTTGCGAGCAGGGAATTGCATTCCTTACTCGAAGCACGCACGCAGTTCTTCTGGTGGAAGCCTGGACATTACAAGATCACATTTCGACCGGCCGCACTACAACAGAGTTTCTCGATCAAGCAGTCCAGCTATTCATTCGAGTTGATGCCAGGTGACGTTGATCGGCTTAGGCAAAACCTCACGACTCTGCAGCGTGACATTGAAGACATGATTCGGACGAACCTTCCGGAGTTTAGAAGGGAAGTGCTGACGTGGAATTGGGCATATCCAGAGCTGAAGAAGAGCTAGTGCGGCCCGGCGAGCCTTGAGCTTGATCCGATTCGGTGGACGGTTTAGTTGCGCCGCTTGAGCAGCTCGCCGTTCGAAGACGGCCGGACTGATCTGGCCGAGCGTCGAGTGACGACGCCGCTGGTTATAGAACACCTCAAGGTAATTAAACAACTCCAGCTTGGCCTCGCCGAAGCTGTCGAAGCGATCGACCAGCTCACTCTTGACCGTCGAGAAGAAGCTCTCCATCACGGCGTTGTCGTAGCAGTTACCGCGGCGACTCATGCTACAGACGATGCCCCGTGCGCCCAGAATCGTCTGGTAGTCCTCGCTCGCGTAGGTGCAGCCCTGGTCGGAGTGGTGCAGCAGACCCGCATCCGGACAGCGGCGCTTTAGCGCCATGTCGAGAGCTTTGATCGTGACGTGTCGATCATTGACGGCGCTCACGGCCTAGCCCACGACGAACCGCGAGAACAAGTCGAGGACCACGGCCAGATAAAGCTTGCCGCTGCTGCCGATGACGAACTCCGTCGTGTCGCCGACCCAGCGCTGGTTCGGACCGGGGGCCTCGAAGCAACGGTCCAAGAGATTCGCGGCGACCGGCTGATCGTGATCGCTCATCGTCGTGCACGTGAACCGCTTGCGCGCGCGCGCCTCGAGACCGTCTTCCTGCATTAAACGGATGACGCGCTTCCGACTCACACGCTCCCCCTGCTCGATGAGATCCTCGTGAATACGCGGGCTGCCATACCGCTGATGGCTCTCGTCGAACGAGGCACGCACCAGGACGCGCAGGCGTAGGTCGGTCTGCGTGCGCGCGGATCCGGGTCGACCGCGCGCCGCGTAAAAGCCGCTGGGCGAGACCTTGTAGCGCCCCAGGGTTCTTGGACAGTGGTTTGACGGTATTCGCATCTATGCTGCCGCGTCCAGCCCGACGAAGTCACGTCGCACCTGAGCGGGGCTTTGATAGTGGTACTTCTCTAGCATCCACTGCTCGTTGTACGTCCGCTTAAACTCGAGTAAGGCCAGGCGGAGCTCCTCGATGGTGTCGAAACTCCGCACCCACAACAAATTCTCCTTCAGCGTGCGGATGAAGCGTTCCGCGACGCCGTTGCCTTCGGGCTCCCGCACGAAACTCGGCGAGCTCTCGATGCCGAAGAACGCCACCTCCTGTTGAAAGTCGTCAGCCAGATAGTTCGACCCGTGGTCGTGCCGAAGACGCAGCCCGCGGGCGACGCCCTCGCCAATCGTGCCGAAGCGGGCGCGGACGCCCTGGCGGATCGGCTCCAGGGCCTCAAATCGGGTCCCGCGCTTGGCCGCATGCAGGCCGATGCACTCGGTCGTGCAGTGATCGACGGCCACGAAGACGCAGGCCGCGCCCTCGCCCACGGTCACTGTGGCCGTCATGTCCGTGCCCCACATCACATCGGGGGCCGCGGTGGTGATCGTGCCGTCGTGCGCCTTCGGGCCGTGCGCGTGGCCCACGCGGTGCGGGGCCTGGAGGTCGTGCTCCCGCATCAACCGACGCACCCGTTCCAGCGAGGTGCGGATCCCCGCGACCCGGAGCTTCGCCCAGGCTTTCCGGTACCCTTCGCCGTGAAAGGGCGAGGCTTCGAGCAGTCGGCGGATGTGGCCGGCCAGCACGTCGTCCGGGGCGGCGCCCACCGGCCCACGCCGCCGCGCATACACGCTAGAGCGGGCGCGACTGTGCTGCCAGAGAGCACCGACCCGGGTGGGCGCGGCGCGCCATCGACGCGCGGCCGAGCACCCCCAGCCCCCAGGGGGAACGAGGCGAAGACGCAAGACCGAATCGAGCGTCCTCGCCACACGACACCCGACGTGGCGGACTCGGCATCTGGCAGCGCGTCCGTCCCGACTCGGCTGAACGGCCGTCCCGCGGGGCACGGCGCCTGGCCGGACGGCCACCGCCTAGATCACGATGCGCTCGATCTCGTCGACGGTGATCGTGTCCGCCGTCCGGTCGTAGAGCTTCGTCGTCTTCGGGGAGGCGTGCCCGGCGATCTGCTGCGCGTGTTCGAGCGTCCCCCCATTCGACAGATACGCCGTGATCCCCGTCGCCCGGAACGTGTGGCAGCAGGTCGAGGGCGGGAGATCCGCCGCGGCCGCCCGCCGCTTGATCATCGCCAGGACGAGACGCCGCGAGAGCGCCCGGCCCGTCAGCCGCCGCCCCGCGGGGTCGACGCTCTGGAAGAGCGCCGCCGTCGCCGCGTCGAGCCCGGCCCGCGCGAGGTAGTCGTCGAGCGCCTCGGCCGCCCGATGGTGGGCCGGGACGTCGTGCCGCGTGCCGCCCTTCTCGTGGAGCCTGAGCCACCCCCGGCGCTCCTGCCGGAAGTAGTCCTGCCGCCGCATGCCGATGACCGCGCTCACCCGCGCGAAGCTGTAGAGCATCACCGAGACGAGCGCCCGGTCGCGCCGGCCGGCGAGCGTGCCCGGGTCGATCGCCTCGAGGAGCCGGCGGGCCTCGGCCGGCGAGAGCACCGGCGTCGCGCCCGTCGTCACCACATGCTTCGGCCCCCGGACGGCCGCCGCCGGGTTCACCGGGATAACCTGGCTGACGACGAGCCAGTCGCCGAGCATGCGGATGGCCGCCAGGTGCTGCTTGACGGTGGGCGCCGATCCGGGGTGGGTCCGGATGTAGGCCGCCACGTGCAGCGGCGAGACCGCCGTGAGCCCCAGGCCCCGGGCCTCGCACCACGCCAGGAACTGCCCCACGGCCCGCCCGTACGCCGCCCGCGTCCTCGCGTTCGCGATCCGCGCCGCGAAGAACTCCAGGAAGCGCTCGACGGCCGCCGGCCCGGCGTCGACGATCACCGCGGGCAGCATGACGGCCCCGCCGGGCCTGGTGATCTCGGGCCGGGCGACCGTTGGCATAAGGGCCTCGCTCATTCGGACACCTCTCCCCTGCCGACGAGCGTTTCGAAGCGGTCGTAGTCATTCGTCAGCGCCTGGGCCAGGGCGAAGAGCCGCGCGACGGCCTCCTGCGCCACGGAGAAACGCACTTCGATCCGGTCCCGCGCGACGTGGACGCCCTCGGGCAGGCTGGCGAGCCGGCCCTCGAACGCCTCGACAGGAACGGCCACGCGGATCCCGGTCAGCCGCGCCGTCCTGAGCTCGGTCAGGAGCCGCTCCCGGCGTGCTGCTTCTCCGCGGAAGGCGGCCCGCCCCCGGTGTGTCCGGAGCTGGCGGAGGAGCTGTGTTCTCGGGAGCGTTCTCTGGTGGCCGGTGAGCTCGGCCCCGAAGGTCTGCATGTGCGTCGCCGCCCGGGCTCTCGAGACACCGAAGAGCTGCTCGACGTCGCGGCGCGTGAGCCACTCGCGGTCCAGCGCCTCGAGCTGGCGGATGGCGTCGGGGATGGCGAGGAGCCACCGGGGCGTGGCGGGCATCGGGGAGCGCCGGGTCGGCTACAACCCCTGCGGCGCGTGCGAGTTGGGAAGCGTGATGGCGCGCATACTGGGAGGGCCGCAGCGGAGTATCCATGTGTCAAGTTGACCGTCTCACAGCCCCTCGCGTAGCCACGCCCGGCCCCCCTCTGAGGCACCGGTCAGGCCGCGACGAACGGCGCGCTGCCCCGCCCGGGCCGTTCAGGGAGCCAGCAGCGGTCCTGGTCGAGCAGTGCGTTGGCCAGCACGAGGAGCTTGCGCATGACGACGACCACAGCGACCTTCCGCGGCTTTCCCTCCGCGACGAGCTGACGATACTTCGCGCGCAGGTCCGGGTTGGAACGGGTCGCCGCCAATGCCGGCATGTAGAGCAGCCGCCGCGCCCGCGCCCGGCCGCCCTGGATGAAGCTGCGGCCCTGCCAAGCGCCGGATTGCCGAGTAACGGGCGCGAGGCCTGCCAGGCTGGCGACCGCCTTGGCGTCGAGGCGGCCGAGCTCCGGCATCTGGGTCAGCAGGCCCGCTGCGGTGACGCGAGACACGCCCGGGATCGACGTTAGGATCTCGGTCCGCCGGGCCAGTCCCTCGTCTTCGGCCAGCCGCTTCCCGATCTCGGTATCGATGGCGGCCAGATGCCGGTCGAGCTGCGCCAGCCGATGCTTGTGCTGCTGCTTCAGTAACCGATGCCGAACCTGCTTCTGGCGGTTCAGGGCGGCGGTGCGGTCTTTGACCAGCGCGTCGCGCGCCACCTGCAGTTCCTCGAGGGCGCGCTGCGCCGACGACGAGGCCGCGGTGGGCCTCAGGTCCACTGCGGCGCCCATCTGCGCCAGCACCCGCGCGTCCACCGCGTCGGTCTTGGCCCGTTGGCCGATGGCCTGCGCAAAGCGCCGCGCGTGCAACGGGTTGACACGCACCAGCGGCAACCCGGCCTCGAGCAGCGCGCCCTCGAAGGCGCGGTGCCACCGTCCGGTCGGCTCGTAGGTGACGGCGCGAACCGGCCCCTCGACCCACGCGATCAGCGCCTTGAAACCTGCGGCGTCATTGGGGAACCGCGCGGCCGGGCCGGCGGGAACCACGTAAACGTCGAGATGCGTTTTCGAGATATCAACACCGACGGTAGAATTGGGCATCTTTCCTGCTCCTGTGCTTGTCATTCGAGCCTTCACGCTCACGTATCCATTCAGGACGTAGGAAAAGACGGTGGCGACCACACTGCGCTACGGCCCCTCGACGGCCCGCGGAGGACACGGTCCGACCACCGCCTGCCCGGCGGCGCTTTGCCAGAGGCGCCGCCGGGGCTGGGCCATCTCAAGGCCCATTCCTCGCTAATCGTAAACAGACAAGCGGAGGACGGCGTGAGCCGTTGACGCGCCTGGCGTGCGGAGGCTATCCGGGTTTTTTCCGTGATCCTGACGATCCCGATCACCGTGATCGCTGCGCTGCTGACCACCAGCGCGACAGACTGGACTGTCGAGGGCGTCGATCCGTGGTTGGCGGGCTGGGCGTTCGGGCTCACGACGGGCGGCTACCTGGTCGTGCCAGTGCTGCTTATGATCCTGGTCCGGGGGAAGTATCCCCGGTGGTGGTTCGACTGGAACCTCGAGTCGGCGCGCTTCGAGGGCCGCATCTACGCCTACCTGGCGCTGCTCCGTGACGAGTAACCCTCCACCGACGAACCGCAGGCCGTCCATCTGGAGATCGATTACCCAGACGCGGCACGGGATCTCAGTCGCTGGCTTCCGCTGATTAAGTGGGTGCTCGCACTGCCGCACTATGTCGTGCTGCTGCTGCTCGCGCCGATCGCCGGGGTGCTGCTGTTGTTCGCGTGGGTTGCGATCCTCTTCACCGGCCGCTATCCGCGCGGGATCCTGGTCGGCGTGCTCCGCTGGGCGCTACGTGTGCACGCTTACGTGTTTCTGCTGACGACCGACCGCTACCCGCCGTTCAGTCTCGACCGATAACGGTGGCGTCCGCGCCGGGTGATGCGCCAGCCCGCTTCGCTCCCGAGCTATCACACCCACGGCAGGACCGGCCCCGGCCCTTTGGCCGGCGCGCCAGGTCGACTCCCCCGCGTGTCCGGTTGCTGGTGTCCGTTCGTGGTGAGGACATACAGCACTGTTCATCCGGAAGGAGATAACCGGTCAGGCCAACGCCTGTCGCCACGGGGTCGCGCTGGCCGACCGCACCCGGCACCGGTGGGCGTGCCTAGGAGAGCCGTCAGTCCGTGGACCTGTAGCCAGTTTTGGGGCTTTTAGGAGCTGATAAGGAGACCCGTTATTTCTTGGAACTGGCTGCTGAGCTACTGCCGCGTCAGCGTTCCCACGATCTCAACCGTCCCGCAGCCGTCGATGCTCGCGGCTTGGAGAAAGCGCGCCGTGTTGCCCGAGAAACTCAGCGTCGTGGGAGCCGGTGTGAGGGTGCCGTAGGTGTCGTCGCCAAGGAGCACGGTATTGACTAGGGAGTCGGGCGGGAACGTGACGAGACCGGTTTCGTTCACGGTGCCGGGGACCGCTTCGAGGGCGGTGGTCTCGTCGAAGATCGAGATCGAGCCCGTGATCGTGAGCTGTGCCAAGGCTTGCACCACGGTGATTTGCATGGTTCCGCTCAGACTCACCATCAACCCGTCACCTTCGACCGAGACGATGATCGGTCAGCGGTCCACGATAGGTTCCCGCAACATTCGGAATCTGCGGCTGCAGTGACGGAGGGGTTGGGCTGACCGGCGTGGTGGGGCTGCTGTCACCGCCGCACGACGCGGTGGTCACGACTACGACCGCGCAGGTGGCCAGACACCTGATGCGAGATCGGTCCAGCAGCATGAGGCAGAGTCCCACATTCCGCCCCTGGCGAGCGGATGCTATCCGGGGCTGTTGGGGTGGTCTGTTGCTGGAAAAGTCACAGTCGTGTGGGTTTTTAACTGAGGAAAATCTGCGGGGTTGGCGTCAGTCCATCTACCTAATCCCCCAATTCCAGGTCGGGTCGGCTGCTTTCTTAACCTCTGAGAACCAGAGATGAACAGGCCATCGGCCTGTACGTACTTGAAGGTTTGTACGTACTTGATCAGTACTACTTGTATAGTGATGGTGTTTAACCGATATTTTTACATCTAAAATGATGGTGTTTAACCGATATTCTGCCTCTTAATGGT
>CBDHFM010000006.1:0-32280 GCA_965262505.1 Vicinamibacterales bacterium | reverse complement strand
ATCAGCTTCAGTATGTCCGGCGCAATGGGCCGCTCACGCTCGCCATGACCGCCGGGGTTAACAACAAACTGCCCTACGGCAACCTCCCGCGCCTGCTCCTGGCGTGGGTCTGCACCGAAGCTGTGCGGACGCAGCGCCGCGAACTCATCCTCGGCGATTCGCTCTCGGCGTTCATGCGGAGTGTCGGTGTCTACAACAGCGGCGGCGCGGTGCGTAGTCGGCTCCAAGAGCAGATGCGGCGGCTATTCAATTCTTACGTCCAGTTGGTCTATGAGCACGAGCACGGCGAAGTGAGCGTGAATTCGCTGGTCGCCGATCGGACAGAGTTTTGGTGGAATCCGAAGCGGCCCGACGACCGCACGCTGTGGGAAAACAAGATCGAACTTGGCGAGAAGTTCTTCGAGGAAGTCATTCGCCACCCAGTACCGCTCGACCTGAACATCCTGAAGACTATGAAGCGATCTTCGTTGGGCCTCGATCTCTACATGTGGCTCACCTACCGGACGTTCACGCTCAAGGCTCCGCTGCGGCTCTCCTGGCCGCGACTGTACTGCCAGTTCGGATCGAACCCGGCCCAGGCAAGCAATACGAACATCGTGAACGACTTTCGTACGAAGTGCCTTCGGGAGTTGACGAAAATTAAAAGCGCCTGGCCGGACCTGCACTACTCGACGCCAAAGGGCGTGTTGCTGCTCTCGCCGTCGCCGCCGCGTATCCCTCAGGCACAGCTCCGTCTCGTGGAGTAGGTCTATGGGACGAACGGCTAAAACCCACTACAAGGGCCTCGACTCGAAAATTTCAATCAAGGGTCGAGGACGGACGCTGTGCGGGATCTTCGTCGCCCGCAAGCAGTTGGTCACCGCCGGCGCGACGTGCGCCACCTGCGAGCGCCGCGAGGTTGAAGCGTTTCTCGGCCCGTTGCCGAAGAAGAAGCCGGCCACCCGGCCGGCGTAAGCGCCCATCGTGCCGCCCAACCAGGTGCGTCACCCGAAGGGCCGCAGCGCAGGAAGCGCGCAGCGCCTGGATGCGACGGTGGGGCTCAAGGATGGCCACAGGAGCCGCGACCGGCGGCCGGGCTCCCTTTCTCCACGTCGCCCGGCGATCGGCGCTCTACGGCCAGCTCACTGGCGCGGCGGGGAGATTTCCACAAACTCCTGTGATTTCGAGAGTTTTAAACGGTCAAACCGCTACATTCAAAACGGGGGGGTTTCGGTCAAACCGCTACATTAGGAGTCGATCCCTTCGGTCAAACCGCTACACGTACAAGTAGTACGTACAAGTAGTACGTACCGACAAGTACGTACAGGCCGGTGGCCTGTTAATCCTTTGGGTTGCGAAAGACGGAAAAACCGGCCAACACGCCCGTGAAGTGAGGGAGTGGATAGGTGGACCGCAGCCACACCAGCCACTTTTACTTAGTGTTCTGGCGAAAAGCTGTTATCTAGATAGCAACGGATACCAAAGACAGCCTGGAGAGCCTCCACCAGCCAGGCGCGGCCACGGCTGCGCCGTCCTCCGCGCCGCGCCGGCCATCCGGGTGATCCACCTGGCCCGCTGCGGCTCAGGAAGCGCTTAGGGCCGAAAGGACACCTTCCGGCCTGTTTAGAACGGCCAGGAACCGCTCCAATGGAGCCACGAGAAGGCGCGCCAGGAGCCTTTTGGCCGGTAGGCCACTACCCCACGTAACTATCGATGTCGTTGACCCACATACCCAGAATCGTGCCAGGTTTGAATCCCTTATTCTTGTGCCCCAGGTCCTTGCGAATAGCGGCCAGAATCTTCTCGTACTGAAACATAATATCAATCGGACGCGCACCCTTAATTGACCCCATACGAAACGCGCGAAATTCTAGAAACACCTCATCAGAACCCCACACAATGAGTTGTTCTGTAACTGTGGTAAAGAACTGCATCAACTCTTGCTCTGTCGGTGGCTTTTCACCAATTTTTTCAGCGAAATGAACCTTAAGCAGTGTTTTAACGATGGTCTCGTAGATCGGCGTCTTCTTCGCACGAAGCTCTTGTCGAACGACAGCCATTGCCTCGAAACGCTTAGACATTACAAGGGAAAATACCGACACGATGATCGCGCTGCCAGCCGCCACTATTGCAACGGCAATATCCGATTGCATCGACGCAAGAGTCGACACCAGCGCCGCAACAAATAGGTAGATTCCCCAGCCGATCAGGCTAAGCAAGAGGAAACCTAACGCCATCTGAACCGCGGACTTTACGCGCGTATAGCTCACTCGGTAGCCCCCTTTGGAGCCAAGTCGAACAGTGCCCGATCCTGGTCGCGCTCGAGGAACTCATCGAGGCCTTTCCTGAGCCGCGTCATGGACGCCGGGTCGGCCTGGCTGACGCTGTCGACGTAGGAGCCGATCAGGATCAAGCGGCGGGTGCGACGCTTGCGGTCGGCGGCGGAGAGGCGGGCCTGGGCGCGGCGGATCTGGCGGGTGAGGGTGGTGCGCTGGCGGCGTTGGGCCTCCTGGAGCGCTTGTTTCTTCGCCGCGAGTTCTTGCGTGAGGGCCGCTTGCCTGGCCAGTAATTCCTGCAGTTCGTCTTGTGGCTCCATCCAGATAGACAGTAGCATCGCCACAGTCTATTATTCAAATACTGCATCGACGATTAACGGCCTAATAACCCGAACGATATGTGAGGGCGCACTATTCCCGTTTCTCTGCGAGAAACGGCGCGCGTCAGATCGACTAAAGGCGTGAACTGGCGTGGCGGTCTATCACCTCAAGGTCGGTTTCGGTTCCCGCGCCGGCGGGCAGTCGGCGGCGGCCAAGAGCGATTACATCGAGCGCGATGGCCGCTACGAGCGGGACCGGGACGAACTGGAGCACCGCGAGAGCGGGCATATGCCGGCGTGGGCCGAGGATGACCCGCGCGCCTACTGGCAGGCGGCGGACGCGCATGAGCGCGCCAACGGGCGGCTCTACAGCGAGATCCAGTTCGCCCTGCCGCACGAACTGGACGCGAGTGGGCGGCGCGCGCTCGCGGGCGCGTTCGCCGCGCAGGTGTGCGCCGGGGAGCGGCTGCCCTATACGCTGGCGATCCACCGCGGCGGCGCGGACGGGGCGAACCCCCACGCGCACCTGATGTTCTCCGAGCGCGGTCATGACGGCATCGCGCGCAGCGCGGAGCAATGGTTCAAGCGGCACAACCCCACGGCCCCGGAGCGTGGCGGGGCGCGCAAGAGCCGGGCGGCCAAGGCCGGGGACTGGCTGGACACGACCCGCCAGACGTGGGAGCAGACGGCGAATCGGGCGCTCGAGCAGGCTGGCCGTGAGGCGCGCATCGATCACCGTAGCCTGGCCGATCGGCGCGACGCCGCCGAGCGGGCCGGCGAGCTGGACCGAGCGGCCGAGCTGAGCCGGGCGCCGAACATCCACCTCGGTCCGTCCCGGCACCGCGCGAGCGACGGGGCCGCGGCGCGGGAAAAGCGTCGGCAGGCGCGGCGCGTGGAGCGAGCGAACGCGGCGCACGCCGCCGAGCGGGACACCGCCCGTCGGCAGGTGGCGCGCATGGAGCGGGAGATCGCCGCGGTCGGGGCGCGGCTGCAGGAAACCTATGACCGAGTTCGAAGAGCGCTTGACGCACGAGTACAGCAAGCTGGCCGAGCAATACTCGCAGGAGCAGCAGCGGCTCAGCGAGCAGGTCGCGCGCTTGGCCGAGCAGGTGCGGCACTTGGCCGATCAGCAGAGCGCCGATCAGCAGCGGTATATCACGTGGAGCAAGACCTTGGGGGAGCAGGTCGCGCACTTGGGCGAGCAAGTGCAGCGCTTAGCCGATCAGAGCGCCTCCGATCAGCAGGGGTACGTCAAGTGGAGCAAGTACATGGACGAACAGCAAGGCATCTTGAACGCACATGTCGAGAAAGTGACCAAGGCCTACAACGAACTCGCGCGGCTTTTGGACGCGGGCTGACGGCGGTGCGCGCCGCGGTGGAACACCCGCGGACCCGGCCGCCCGGGGTCCCGGATCGCGTGCAGGGACTGATTGATAATCTGATTGCGCGCAGCCGGGACCGCGGTGGCCCGAGTCGGTAAGACGCTCGGCGCGCCGCCCGACGCGGGCTGCACGGTGTGGAGTTTGTCGTGTCGGACGATCACGCTGGGCGACGCGATATCCGAAACTCACCGACTGGGGTCGAAGCGCACATTGACGAGACGCTGAGTTTCTACAGCTTCCAGCGCCTCAATGATGCGGTGCGATCTCCGACGTGCCACACAGTTCGAAACACTACCGCTCGATCTCTGCGAGGTGGGGAAGGTTATGAAGCATGACAATCAGGACGATGTGTGCGAGTTCGTTCGCGAGATTGTTTCGGTGCGAACACGCGAGCAGATAACTCTCACCGAACGTCCCGATCATGAGCGGCGTGACATCAAAGCAGTCGAGGAATTGTGGAAGTCACCGAACCACCGCTACGCAGTCGAACACACGGTGATTGAATCTTTTGACGGGCAACTCGCGAACTTTGCGAAGATTGAGCGTCTTCTCGTACCCGTGAAGGAGAGACTGGCCGGGCGCCTACCCGGACGATTCGCGCTTGCTGTTCGCGAAACGGAAACCTCTGCTGCGCGTGTCAATTTTAAAGTCGCGCACCAAGAAGTCACGCGGCTCGTGCTCGAGGCCGTTGATGGCTTGAACGTCGGTGAAACGGTAACCTTAAGCTCCGAAGTATTGCCGTTCGAACTGAGGCTACACCTGCGTTTCAAGGATGATTCGCGCATCATCCTATACACGGACATTGAGGGCGATCCAGAGGAACTTCGTCGTGAGCGCGTACGTCGCGCACTCGATGCCAAGTGCCCGAAGCTCGCAACGTGGGCGGGCGACGAGTGCACATCCGTACTGATACTCGAAGCGAACGACCTTCAACTCTCGAACGTTTTCGTCGTGTACGGCGCCGTCGCACCGGTTCTCGCGGAACGAAGTGATCAACCTGATATCGTGGTGCTCGTTGAAACTGACGGACACCCGTGGAGCGGATGGATTCTTAAGGAAGGTGATCGCCTTGGCGACGACGTGCCTCGAAACAGAGATGGCGGGTACCTCTACGAACGAAGCCAGGTTCTTTGACCGTGTGCTCCTCCTGCCCCGCCAACGATCTCCATCCGGGAGTGCCAGCCGATGAAGCGACGATTGACCGTCGGCAATGTAGGAACGGCTCTCGCCGAGTACTCTGAGGCGATCGCGAGTGTTGGAGGCAAGATTCAGGGGAAACTCGGCCTAAAACTGCTGCATGAGGTAAAGAGAGAGCCAACTGGAACAGGGCCATACCCCGACGTCACCTTGTTCGAGGCCGCCAACCGCATAATGACCGACCTGGTGATTCTGAACGGCGTGAAGTGGCTGCTGGAGAAATCTGGCTTCCCTTTCTCAGAGTACCGCGTCGAGTACTGTGGACTCCTGAGAACAAGACAGCACGCAAGCTGATTCTGGCGAACGAGGATGCCGTGGATGAGTCCTACGGGCCGCAGCTGAAACCAACCGAACACATGGTGCTAGTTGATGTATTCACTGGAAGCGCCAAGATGTGGCCCGCCGAAGCGGTAGTCCGAGTCCAAGCGTGCCCGATCAACATTGCAGAGCGGTTGACCTCGCCGCCATTCGGACAGACCTCGCCGCCATTCGGACAGACCTCGCCGCCCTTGAGGCGCGCCTGAATCCATGAAAAAGCCATCTATTGAAACCTATGGGTTGGCCGTCTGTTTCACGGCCCTGCTCTGCTTCGTCATCGCCCTCGGCGTCGGTCTCCACGACCTTCTGCAGATCGCCTCTCCCGAGTTCACCCTGAACGCGTACGAGCACGAACGGCACCAGTCCAATGACTCATTCCGTACTGCCTTCCCTATGTTGATAGGGCCAGGCATGCACGTAGGGTCAAGTATGACCGGAGCCGTTTCTCCACCGATTCCTCCATCAATTCGAGCCGGTCTCCCTTCGATACCCGAGTCCTCCGAGGACGAGATCACCAGCCAGCGGGAGGAGAGTTACCGTAGCGTGCTCCGAGCCGAACGCAGACGAGGTGGCCAAAGTCTGGCGAGGGTGGGCATCGTGATGGCGATCGACATGTTAGTTTTCTTTCCGCACTGGATCTTGGCGCGACGGGTAAGGGTGAGCGCCTAAATGGAGCTCGTTCATGCCGCGTAAACGAGACGGGTGCGTTCCTCTCAGCGACGTTGCCGAGGCAGTCGATCTCCCCGGCGGTCGCGCTATAGCCCACCGCACCGCCGCGGCGCTTCACACGGCTCGACTAAGTGACGCAGCTCGTTGGCGCGAGCGAAGCCGATCCGGTCAGATAAGACAGGGGCAGGTCATGGTGGTGCCGCTCGTCGCGCCTGCGCCAGCTTGACTCCTCGGCTTCATGGCGCGGCTGCTCGCACTGTGCAGCCTGCCGCGCACGAACCCAGGTTCGAAGATTCGGTACCGTGCGCCCGCCCGCACCAGCCGTGCAGCGTGTGACTGTCCTTGAAGGCCAGACGCGCAAAAAAGCCCGACGGGGTTGCGTAAAGGAACGGTTGTGCAACGCCCTCGCCCCGAACGTGTTTGCAAGGGGTTAGGCGTTGCGAAACGGTATTGCTGAATTAACGTGATTGGCACCACCGTTCTGCAATGTCGATTGGGTACGCCCGCGTGTCGCTGGTGCAGCGGTGGATCGTCGGGAGGATCGCGCACGCGCGAGATGTCATTCGGATAGCCAGTTCTCGACCCCTAGACCAGGTACGCGGGAAAACTCCTGTACATTCGCCGTCACGACCGTGAGATCCAGTGCGAGCGCCTGCGCGGCGATCAACAGGTCATTGGGGCCAATGGGTGTACCTTGGCGCGCCAACTGCTGGCGGACCGCTCCATAGTGACGGTCGGCAGGGGTCTCTAGCGGCAAGATCTCCAACGCCGAGAGCAGGAGGTCAATCCGATCGGCGAGTGTCGAGGATCCGGACTTTTCGGCGCCGAAGCGAAGCTCCGCAGCGACGACGATGCTGGTGCAGATCATGCTCTCCCCGGTCGCGGAGATACGCTGCGCCACTGGCCCCTGTGGATCACGGATCAGATCCGACAGGATGTTGGTGTCCAGCAGATAGCGCCGCGGCACGGTCAGAGCTCTATATCGTCCAGCGGTGTCAGATCGTCGTCCGCCGCCGCAAACGGCTCGTCTAGAGGGCCGAGCGTGCTGAGCAGGGCCAGGAGCCGCCCTTTGCGAACCGGCTCCACGATCAGGCGGTCCCGTTCTTTTCTCAGGATCGCCTCATCCCCTTCGATCTCAAACTCTCTGGGAATGCGGAGCGCTTGGTTTCGGCCATTACGAAATAAGCGGACATGACGTTCGAGTCCGGTCATCGTGGTACTCGTATATTTGGCATAGGCTACAGCCTATGCCATCCTGGAGTACCGGTCAATACCAGTATCTGTGGCCCCTGCCGGCCCCGCGGCGCACGGATGGAGATCGCCAGCGGGGGCGCGGTTGCTCATCAGAACACCGGTGGCTCCAAGGCCATGCGTCGTGGACGCCGACCGTCGGCAAGTGGAGCGGTTGGAGCGGGAGATCGCTGCGGTCTGGGCGCGGCTGAAGGAGACCTGTGACCGAGTTCGAAGAGCGCTTGACGCACGAGTACAGCAAGCTGGCCGAGCAATACGCGCAGGAGCAGAAAGAGCTGTCCGCGCAGGTCGCGAGCTTGGGCGAACACGTGCGACAGTTGGCCGGGCAGTACACGCAGGAGCAGACGAAACACGCCACATGGATCGGAGAGTTGGGCGTACGTGTCACGACCTTGACCGACGCCTACGACTCGCTTTTGGAGAACGTCAACAGAATGATCGATGCCTCCAATCGTGTTACGAGGGAGTTGAACGAACTTTTTCGCTGATCCACACCGAGGCTCAGCAGAAGCGGAAGGACGGGGACCGGCCGGACCGCGTGGAGGGCAGAATTGAGAGCTTTATCCAAGGCAGAATGCGCAGCCGGTGGCATGACCTCGACCGGTAGTGCTCACGTGGTTGCTCTGTGGAGCCGCCGCTACCACCGGTAGAGCGGCAGCAGTTAGGCGCCTACCCTCACCAGAGTCCTTGGTTGGAGAGTGTGGAGCGCTTGAAGAACCCCGGCGACCAGGGGCACGAGAGATTCGAGGCGGTTGCTGTTGGCTACCAGCACGACGACGGCGATAGGGAGCGTCTTGAGGTTCTGCTGGAATGCAATGTTTTGGTCGGCGGTGAGGACCGCGTAGAATTCGGCGGCGGCTTGTCGGAGGAGCGCACCGTTGCCCAAACGGGTCCAGCCCAGAGAGTGTCCCACCGGTAGTAGAAAGTCAGCGGCAACGGTGAACACAAGTTATCCGACCTTCTGCATCTCTGCAATGTTGTCGTCGTCGCGATCCAGGTGTGCCTTCAGCATCCAGAGATGCTCGTAACCTGTGATGCGTCGGTAGTTCTTCTCCGTCTCCACGAAGGCCACGGCCGACCAGCGCAGCGCCATCTCTCCGTTCTTCCAGTTGGTGACGCGACGTGTGCGCTGCCGGATTCCCGAGTGCGTCGAATCGATGATGTTCGTCGTCGTGAGGCACGTGCGCAGTGATGCGGGCAGGCCGAGCCGATTCACGGTGAAGATCTCATCGAGGCCTTCTCGAACGCTCGCTGCTGCATCGGGCCAGTCGCGTTGGAGCCACGAGGCGTACTGGTCAAGCTTGCGCATGCCCTCCTTAGCCTCGAGCTTCCAGGCGGCGCGCAGGGTGGCCCGTGCCTGGTCGTGCTGCGCGTTCGGCAGGTGGCCGACGACATTCCGCAGCTTGTGGTTGCGACAGCGCTGTACCTCGTTGCCGGCGCCGAACACCTGGGCGATCGCGCTGCGGAGCGCCTTCGCTCCATCGACGACGAACAGCCGACGTCGGTCGGGGCGGATCCCGCGAGCGACGAGATCCTCGAGCAGGGCGGTCGTCACGGTCGCGTTCTCAGAGGCACCGCTGCGCACGCCGAGCACGTACTTCTTCCCGTCTTCGTCGACCCCCACAGCCGCCAGAACATGGTGGTTCCCGAACTGGATCCCGTCGAGGTAGATAATCAACACGTCGACCTTGCTGAAGTCTCGCTCAGCCAAGTCCTGGAGGACTCGCGTCCCGGCCTCGATGGTCTCACGGGAGACCTCCGACTTGCCGATGCCGACCTGCTCGGCCATCGCCGGCAGGACCGTCTCGTAGCGCCGGGTCGAGACGCCGTTCAGCATGATCGCCAACATGCGGCCGGCAAGGCGCTGATCGCGCTGCATCGCGTCGTACGCCGGGATCGCGACCTCGCCGCGCTCCCCCTGCCGCGCCGTCTTCTTGCGCAGACGCGGCTTTTCCACGCGCAGCTGACGTTCGCTCAACGTGATGCGCCCCGGCTGGCTGCCGTGCCAGTACAGCGCCCGATCGTCGGCGCGGCGGCCCTGCCGCTTGGGCCCGGCGAGCTGCTCAGCGCTCATCCGAAGGACCGCCTCGACGGTCGCCCGACCCATGACGTCGATCACCTCGTCGATGGCCTTCTCGCCCCGCTCCAAGAGCTCGACGAGCGGCAGCAGGAGCTGACCGTCCTTCGAGAGAAACTCCGCGAGCTCGCGGCTGCTGAGCGTGGACGGCTTCGTGACAACCTGGTACGTTCTCTTCATCGGTGGTTCTCCTTTCCGACAAGCACCCGATCGACCTTACGATCGGGCAGGAGTTACCACCGACCTTCCACTACGCCTGGGTCATCCTCTCGACACCGTCAGGGGGGTGGCGCACCCGCCGAGGAACAGGGCCGCGACGCCGACGAGCGTCGTCCTCGTACAAGACCCGCCTGTACCTATCGACCAGAGCCTCATCACCAAGCGCCAGCGCAGCGACGGCGAATGAGGCAATCCTTCTGGTGAACACATGCGAAAGATTCTCTCTGGGAAACACATTTCAAGGATCTTTCGCTGACCGATCGAGCGACCGGAGGATGGCGAACATCGCAGCGCATGGTCCTACTCGATGAGAAGTCGACAAGTGTAGCGCTCGTTCGGAAACATCGCGCTGAGAGACGTCACAACGTCTTCACAAAGGTCAAGGTCATCGGCCATCCCATGAAACGTGGCCACGTAGTCCCATTCCCCTCGCGATTGGCTGTGCTTGTAGAGTCCGGCATCCGAAGAGTTCCCGACCATAGGCCCCCGGCTGAAGTAGGTCTCGATGTCATCCGAGTCACGCTCAAAGGAACATCCAGCGCTGAGAGCAACTAGAATCACAGCCACGAAATAGGCATAGCTGAGCGTCGGAAGTTTCACAATAAATCCGGGCGGTTCACGTCCTCATCGTCCGCCATCGTGGCCGCGCTAGAACGCGGCGATCCGCTCATCGAAGTTGTCTGAACCGGGCACCAGAGGGCTCAAGCCGAGCCATTAGCGTGTCTCTCAACACGAATCTGGTCGGTATCCTATGGTAGCTCTGGATGCCACGGAAGATCACCGATCCGTACGAGGTGCTGGGCTTGCACCGTGGTGCGACGGACGCCGACGTCAGGGCGGCGTACCTGCGTTTGGCCAAGAAACATCACCCAGACAAGAACCCAGGAGACAAAGCCTCAGAATGGATCTTCAAGGAGGTTCAGAGGGCGTATGAGGCCCTCCGTGATGCCAATGATGTCCGGTCGGCTGGACAAGAACGACCGCCACGCGCAGAGGAGGACCATGCCCGGCCGCTGGGCGAGCAACGGCCACCGCCAGCTGGTGATCGAGCAGAACGTGACCAACGGGAACGAGCCGAACGTGGCCGCCAGCGGCAGCAGCGGGCGGAGCGGACTGAACGAGAGGAGTACAAGCGGCGTGAGCGGCAACAGGCCCCGGTTGCGGGTGACCGTTGGCAACGTGCGCATGCGAAGCACACCGCTCGTGAGGACAGCGTACCCGAGCCAACCTGCCACTGCGGAAGTGTGGTTCGCTGGTGGACAAGGCTGCCTCGAGTCGTCCGTCTGACTGGGGCGTGGGTGAAATGGGCACTGCTCGTGGTGGCAGGAACGTTCATCTTTGGCTTTTTTCTGACTTTCGGTGTGTCGGTGTTGCCGTGGTTGTTGAATTTCTTTGGGCTGCCGGTAACGGAGGCCATCATGGGTGCGGGCGTTCTTGTAACGGTCGGGCTGGGGTTCGGAGTGGCGCTGTGGGTGACGGAGAGACCGAGGGTGTGCCCGGAATGCGGGCGCGTCTCGTCAGGGTGGAGTTGACACGGTTTCGTGGACGGCTTCCTTCGCCAGGCCCGGCCTGACACACGCCGGCCACCCAACTAGCTGCCGTGAGACGACAACGGCAACGGGCCCGCATTCCCTGCGCCGAGGCGCGCCCGCACGGTATCGCCCAGGTCCGCCGCGGTCATCCCGCCTACCGCCCTGGCCCTCTGCCGCATCCTCACGACGATCGACTGGTGGTTCTTGTGCGTGTGGCCGAAGCTGCCGTCAGAAGCAACGCTTCCGCCTCAGCCAGGAAGAGGATCGCTGCTGCGGTCAGGTGGAGCGTGTAGGAAGCTAAGTACTCGGGAACTTCTCGGCGCTTCACGCCGGCGCCATGGCCGCCCGCCCGGTTCCGGATCGTCGGGACCCCGCTCTCCAGGACGGAGCGCAACGCACCGAACTGGCTCCGCAGGTAGTCCGGGATCAGACCCTCCTTGAAGACAATATCGGTTAGCCGGCTTGCCGTATCCTTGTCGGCGTCGAACTGCCATCCGCATCGCTGGCAGATCACCTTCAGCGTGCTCTCCAGCGCCATGAGGCACCCGGCATTTGCCTCCTCGTATCGACGGTAGCGGTAGTGCTGGTGAGCATTTCGGAACTCCGCCTCCGCGTTCTCGAAGTTCGGCGCTCGCAGCACGGTCAGCGCAGGCCTCACGACTTCCTTGTGGATGTAGGTCGAGTCGACCCTGATCACTGTGGAGCCCTCTATTTGGTAGCCGACCCCGTGCTCTCGGAGTCGGTGGTTCAGCTCCTTGATGGCCTCGGACGGTTCTAGGCGACCCTCACCCTGCTGATGCTGGTCTGCCAGCCGGAGCGCAACCTCGATTGCGTCCAGCACGTGCTCGATATCGTCGGTCTTCGCAAGGAATGCCTGAACCCGGCTCTTGGCGTCCTTTCCGTCGGCGAGCACGGCTAGGCCGTACTCCTGAGCCAAGGCTTCATGAAGAATCGAATACAGCCCAGGCGCGCAGGTGTTGCTGTCCCACAGCGTGAACATCTCGCGGATGATGCGCTGGATCTGTACTCGGAGTGGTCCCGGCAGCGTCTCGAATTGATTAACGTCCGGCAACTGCGTCCCGCGCTTGGAGTAGATGTCCCAGGTGGGCATGGCATACATTGGCGACCGGGCTGGACCTTGGATCTCGCTCGGCCCGCTCGACCGCGATCCTGCGACCTCTCCCAATGGTCGTCGAGCGGCGTGACGTACCGCTTCGTCCTCATGACCTTACACTGGAGAGTGAACCGCTGGGCGCCACGTGACCTTCCCTGTCCTCATTCTCGTCGACACCGCGCACACATCGCACCAATGTAGTCAGTTTCAGAGTCAGCGGCCCAACTCTTCCTGGACAATCGACGGCCGTTTATCAATCAGCGCGAGCAGTACGGGCTATGTGAGGCTTCTTCTTCATGGCGGCTCCTTGTTGGCGGGCTTGCGCCCGCGGCTAGTCACCACTCGTGTACCACGAGCAGTGAGGAGCCGCCGCTCTCAAATTTCAACAATCAGTGGGACATCCCCCTTGAGCTTGGCGGGGTCGATCTTGATCTCACCGTAGAGGATTGATGTTCTTCCACTCGATCGGGCTGACATGACGCAGTAGGTCGGGCTCGAGCCGCGGGGTCGATCTCGTGGCGGTCGGGCTCGAGAAAGCTGGCATCGCGAATCAGACGGGGGCGGGAGACGTCGGGGTCGGCGGGCGGCACGATTCTGTCAGGAACAAACGCCCGTTCTGGCCGAACAGTTTAGTCGCAGAGAACAGGACGCGTTCCATGGTCCGTATCTGTCCGCTAAAATACCAGAAGCCGCATTCCATGGACAGGCCGTGAAAACCGTCGCCTATCTGCGGGTCTCGACCGCACAGCAGGACGTGCGCAGCCAGCGGCTCGCCATCCTCGAGTACGCACGCCACCACAACGTCCGCATCGACGAGTTCATCGAGGCGACCGCCTCCGGACAGGCTTCCGAAAAGCGCCGGCGGCTCGACGAGCTGATGCGCGTCCTCCGGAGCGGAGACCGCCTGGTCGTCAGCGAACTCTCCCGGCTCGGTCGGTCGCTGGGGCAGATCGTCGCCATCCTCGACGCCCTCGCCACGGCCGACGTCGCCTTCGTGGCGCTCAAGGAGAACATTCGCGTCGAGGGCACGCGCGACATCCAGACCAAGGTCATGACCACGCTCTTCGCGCTGTTCGCCGAGGTCGAGCGCCACCTGATCTCCGAGCGCACCCGCGAGGGCCTCGCCCGGGCCAGGGCCTCGGGCAAAAAGCTCGGGCGCCCGAAGGGCGCGCTCGGCGTCTCACGCCTCGACGGCAAGGAGGACGACATCCGGCGTTTCCTCGAGCTGGGCGTCTCCAAGACCGCCATCGCCAAGATCACCGGCGTGTCCCGGACGACTCTCTATAGCTTCATGAGAACCCGAGGGCTCAAGCCGAGCCCTTAGCGTGTATTTCTGCACGAATCGTGTCGGTACCCTAGGAACGACAGCGCGAGGCGTGGCCGGAGCAGATTCAAAGGTGCTTGGCACGGCACAGGCGTTGCTCGCGCGATGAAACGTCGCAACATTCAGCGACCATTCCTCGGCCTGTATGGGCACGATGAACCCCACACCAACAAGCACCGCGACTCTGATCCAGTAAATACGGCTGTCCGTAGCTGTCTCTCTTTGTGCGGTCAAGGGATCTGGTGCGCCGCGTGCCACTCCCGCGCCCGGCGTTGCGCCTCGCTCAGGTCCGCTGGCGTCATCCGCGTGGCGAGGTCATCTCGTACTGTCACAGCCCGCTCACGATCCGTGCCGGATGATCGGGAGGCGGCGAGGTTCAACCACGTGTGAGCTTCGACGTTGTCCTGCGGCACGCCCCGGCCGTCGGCGTACATGAGCCCGAGGTTGTGCTGGGCGTCGGCGTTACCCTGCTCAGCGGCTTGGCGGTACCAGACGATGGCTTCGGTGTAATCCTGCGGCACGCCTTCGCCCCGGTCGTACATCACACCGAGGTTGTTCTGTGCGCCGGCGTGGCCCTGCTCGGCGGCTTGGCGGTACCATCGCACGGCCTCGGCGTCATCCTGCGGCACGCCTTCGCCCCGGCCGTACATGAACCCGAGGTTGACCTGCGCAACGGCGATGCCCTGCTCGGCGGCCAGACGGTACCACCGGACGGCCTCAGCGGCGTCCTGCGGCACGCCCTCGCCGCTGGCGTACCTGAGCCCGAGGCGGAACTGGGCGCCGACGTGGCCCTGCTCGGCGGCCAGGCGGTACCACCGGACGGCCTCAGCGGCGTCCTGCGGCACGCCCTCGCCGCTGGCGTACCTGAGCCCGAGGCGGAACTGGGCGCCGACGTGGCCCTGCTCGGCGGCCAGGCGGTACCACCGGACGGCCTCAGCGGCGTCCTGCGGCACGCCCTCGCCGCTGGCGTACCTGAGCCCGAGGAGGACCTGCGCGTCGACGTGGCCCTGCTCGGCGGCTCGGCGGACCCACCGGACCGCTTCGGCGTCATCCTGCGGCACGCCCCGACCGAGGGCGTACCTGAGCCCGAGGCGGACCTGCGCCCCGACGTGGCCCTGCTCGGCGGCTAGGCGGACCCACCGGACCGCTTCGGCGTCATCCTGCGGTACGCCCCGACCGAGGGCGTACATGAGCCCGAGGTTGACCTGCGCGCCGGAATGGCCCTGCTCGGCGGCCAGGCGGTACCACCGGACCGCTTCGGCGTCATCCTGCGGTACGCCCCGACCGAGGGCGTACATGAACCCGAGGCGGACCTGGGCGTCGGCGTCGTCCTGCGCCTGCTTCTTCAGGCCACGCTCAAAGATCGCGTCGATCGCGTCGTCGGTCGCGTCTTGCGCCTGCTCTGTCGGCTCTTGCGCTGTCGCGTGGACGGCCAAGACAGCCGCCGCGACCAGCACCGCCGCGAGAACGTGTCGCCTAACCTCGTTCACGGCTCGACTTCCGGCTGCGCTTCGTCGCGTGCCCATACCCACGATCATGATGCCTGTTGCTGCGGTAGCGCCGCTGGATGCTCGAGCGCGTCCGTAATCAGCGCATCGAACCCGGCCAGCTCGCCAGGCGCGAATCGCTCCACCTCCGCCCGCCAGCGTGTGATCTCGCGTACCAGCGTAATCTCCGCGTTGCGCTTGCCCGGCCCTTTCGCGGTCGCTATCCCGTGCGCTTGCCCGGCCACGAACACGTACCAGCTCTTCCGCTCGGCTAACCTCGCCAGACCCTTTCGTACGTCACGTTCGCGTTTGTCACGCGCGGGCAGGAGCCGATCCTCGTCAAGTTGGCCGCTCCGCACTTGGCGCAGCACGCGACGCGCGACGGGTTCTGCCGTGGTGTCCCTGTCCGTTGTCATCGTGTGTGCTGGCCCTAAGTTACGGGACCGGTCCCAGGATTAAAAGCCATCATGTCAGACTGGCGCGCCTCGACACACCACCTGCAACTGCTCTTTGCGAAAGGCCCATACGAACGCGCGAATCTGCCCCGGCCGCGAAAATCGTCGGTTACGGAGCGCGTCTGCGCCACAGATGCGAACGGCGCGCGTAAACGCCTTCGCCATCGCACGTGAGTGAAACTGCCGCACGTGTAGACGGCGAGCATCCCCGCAGCGGGCGCAGGTTTCGAGCCGGTGACAAGGCCCGCACCGTCTCACGGCGATCCAATGACACCCCTCGCACCAGATCGCGCGCGTCACCTGAGGCGGCGTGCTCGTTTCGCGTACCGCGTACGTCGGCGCCGACACGTACCCGAACGCCCGCCCGCGCCAGCTCAACGTCATCGCGTGCTCTCACGGCTATCTCGCGCCGCACGCCGGTTGACCGAGAGGCGGCGAGGTTCAACCATGTGTGAGCTTCGACGTCGTCTTGTGGGACGCCACGACCAAAGGCGTACATTTCCCAGAGGCTTTTCTGCGCCCAAGCGTGGCCCTGCTCGGCGGCTTTGCGGTACCAAGTGACGGCTTCGGCGTCATCCTGCGGCACGCCAAGACCGAGGGCATACCTCACAGCCCGATGGCGTACTGCGCTTGGGCCTCGCCGGCGAAGGCGCGATCGTGCAGGTCGGCGAGTTCTTGTGCTGACGGGTTGTCCTGCGCCTGGACCGGTGGACCAAGCACCGAGAAACTGAGGACGGCAACCGCGACGGTGGTGAGTACGTGGTGACTCACTCGCAGACCTGACCATCCCCGTCGCCGTCCCGCATGAACTGGTAGAGCGGGTGATCCTTGGTGACGGGGATCGGCGCGCCGCACGCCTCGGCCCGTGCCTCAGCACAGGTCACGCGTCCGTTGTCGTTGGCGTCGCACCGATCCAGCCATTCCTCTGCCGTCGGTTCCTCTGGCGTCTGCGGCTGGGCCGCAGCAGATTCAAAGGCGCTGAGCACAGCACAGGCGTTGCTCGCGCGATGCACCGTCGCAACATCCAGCGACCCTTCCTCGGCCTGTAGGGGCACGATGAGCCCCACGCCAACAAGCACCGCGATTCCGATCCAACAAACAGAACTGTCCATAGCTGTCTTCCCTCGCTTTCACCTGAAGTTCTCCGTCGACGAACACCCGGCAAGTATGCCATCGAGCGCGTCGGCCTCACGCCGGTCGATCGTCAGTTGGTAGGCCCAGCGCACGGCCACGACGGTCTGCGCGAACCAGCACTGATTCGCGTTAGGCTGCCACTCGGCCGCATCCTTCGCGCCCTTTTGGTTGCGGTTCACGCGTGGACTTGCCAGCGTGAGATTCAGCAGGTCGCGTGAGAACCTCTGTTTGGTCGCGGCATCGGCGCGGCACAGCCCGCTGTCATGCGCCTCGGACCGCGCCACGACGTGTTCGATATCGGTGTCCCCCTTCGAATCAAACGCCTCGTTCGTATAGGGACTGAAGAGGCCGCCGAGCCGCTGGATGATGTCGTCTTCGATGGCCTGCGGATACGCGTACTCATCACTACGATACGGAGCGCACCGATGCTCCGCGGCGACCGTCACTCCACGCCACCGCTCAACGGAGGGCTCTGGCGTCTGTGCCGTCGACACCGTCAGGGTGGTGGCGCACCCGCCGAGGAGTAGGGCCGTGACGCCGACGAGCGTCGTCCTCGTACAAGACCCGCCTGTACCTACCACCAGGGCCCACCCACCCTTCACCCCCGCGCCCAATTATATTTTGCCGACGCCGCCGTCATAGTCAGCAACACCGGATGTGCGCGTAGCGCCAGCTCGACCTCAACCGGCGTCAGCAACCGTGGCGTGAGATCCGCTTGCAGCACCAACACCGACATGCAGTGATAGCAGAACACCACATTGGCCGCCGTCGGCGCGCGTGCTTCCTCGCACACGAGGACGCGCACCGCGCGCCCGCAGACCGGACACTGGATCGGCGGCATCTTGTGAAACTGTCGCGTCACAGAGAACGCCCCTCCCTTCAACGGTTAGGTGTCGGATCTGAGCCTAGCAGCCCGTGGCAGAAATGCGTCCTCTCTATGCGGCCTCCGGGATGAGTGATCGATCGTGATCGCCGACCCACATCGTAGAAAGTGCGGGGTACGCGGTCTCACGAACCGTCCAGACACGCACGATGCGCAGCCAGCAGCAAGCAAAGACCGTCACCCCGGCGACACGGCGCCCCTGTAGGCTGCGCGGCGTGCCGACCCCGATCAGCATGTATCGTAAACGGCCGTTTGCGACATACCGTCACGGGCGCCTCTGACGGCGCCCCGCCGTGTGTCGTATCCCGTGTCGAATTCTCTGTCTCGCAGACGTCGAGCGCGTGGGCCAGAGGGCGGGGTGCCGCTTACTGCGCCAGCGTTTTAAGGACGTCCGCTGGCGTCCGCTCTGGCGATGCGAAGGGATCGATTACCCGAACCGTGCCGAATTCCTGGCCGTGCTGCAGGTCCTCGGTCAGGAGAACCTTGCACTGGCACGTCTGCGCGGTCGCAACGATGAGGGCATCCCACCAGGAAAGGGAATGACGTTCCTGGAGAATCCAAGCGCGCTCTAAGATCGCGAGGTCGATCGTGACCGGTCGCCACGCGGCGAGACTGCGGACAATCTGTTGCGCGTCCGCGCCCGCCATGGCCGGTTTCAGTTTCCGCGTCAGCGTCGCGTAGGACTCCTGCAAGACCTGGAAGCTCAGCCTGCCCGAACGGGTGTTCCAGACAAGCGTGTGCCAGTCGTCGGCACGGACCTGCTTCTTTGGATCCTTGGTGTCGTACCGGTAGACGATGACGTTGGTATCAACGAAAACTGGGCCGGTCATGCAACTCTTCCCGCGTCGGCTTGCGTCCGTCGACCCACTCCATCTTGCGGGGTTTGACCGCCAGAGCTTGCTTCATCGCGACCTCGTATTCGTCTTCCTGACGGCGCATCCCCGCAAGGAGCTCGGCCACCCACCTGGACACGCTGCGGTTGTTCTCCGCAGCACGGACCCGTAGCCATCGAGCGAGATCCTCAGGCAGCGTTATGGTGACGTTCTTCATCGTGGGGTCTCCAATACTCACTACACAAAAATAGTTAAACACAGATATTGCGTCAACTCTGGTTCTGGTTGGTGCTCCGCTCCGGCTCCTGGGGCGTCTATCCGTCGGGGCCAAGGCTAGGGGCGAAAACCGATGTGCCGTCCGGTGCCATGGTCGAGAGGCTGAAAAAAGCCCGCCGTGACCAGATTTCTTGGTCACGTGTTGCAGCCAAACCCCAGATTCACCATTTACTACTCGGACTGAGGTAATGCGTTATTGTGCAACTACGCAATTATGCGTGTGTGTGTTTGCATTTTAGCGTAATTACGCTACCATTTGTAGAACATGCAAACGATTCTGATTGCCGCTCAGAAAGGCGGATCAGGAAAAACGACGCTCACGCGCAACTTAGCGGTGGCGGCTGGTGAGGATGGCTGCTCCGTCCTGTGCCTCGACCTCGATCCGCAAGGCTCATTGAGGAGCTGGTGGGAGACGAGGGACGCCGATTCACCGTCCATGCTCGACCGCGATCCGCAGCCAGACGTGTTCAGCACCACGCTCGCCGCCGCGCGGACGCGATTTGACCTTTGCCTGATCGACACGCCACCCGCCGCCTCGGAATGGCTGGCCGCGGCGCTTGCCGCCGCGGACTTGGTGTTGATCCCTGTGCGGCCGTCCCCGGACGATCTGCGAGCCGTCGGGACCACCCTCGCCGCCGTGAACGGGTCCGGGAAGCCGTTTACTTTTGTCATGTCCCAAACGCCGCGTGCCCGGATCACCGAGGAAGCGGCCCGCGTGCTGGCGCAGCATGGCCGGGTCGCACCAGTGAATATTGCGCATCGTGTCGCCTATGCCGAGACAGGAGCCACAGGGCAGGGCGTCACCGAAACCAGTGACAAGAAAGCCGGGGACGAGATTACCGACCTGTGGCACTACGTGAAAGGGGTACTCAATGCCTAAAAAACCTGTGGTCCTCGATGGGTTGTTGAACACCGATACGCGACCGACCGATACCGGGATACCACAACGCGGGGCCGCGTCGAGTAGAGGCAAGAAACCGCTTAAGAATCGGGAGGGCGAGCGGCGGGTGACGCTGGCCCTTGATGCCCGTACCTATCGCCGCCTACGCGTGCACGCCGCCAACACCGACCAGACGCATCAAACCATCCTTGAGTCCGCACTTGCGGAATATCTCAAACACGCAAGCTCGTAAACAAATTGAGCACGCCCACACCACCTGCGGATGCACATGGGAGAATAAGCGATGCCGCGTAAACGAGACGGGTTCGTTCCTCTCGGCGACGTTGCCGGGGCGGTCGAGCTACCAGGCGATCACGTTCTGACCCACCGCGCCGCCGCGTCGTCGGCGCGACGTCACTTCACCCGGCTCGACCAGGTGACGCAGCTCGTCGGCGCGAGCGAAGCAGACGCCGACCTGGGCTTCATGGCGCGGCTGCTCGCGCTGTGCACCTTACCGCGCACGAACCCCGGCAACAGGCTCCAGTACAAGCGTGTCAACGGACCCTACAAGCTGGTCATGGTCGCGGGAGCTGACAACAAGCTGCCCTTCGGCAACCTGCCGCGCTTGCTCCTGGCCTGGGTTTCAACTGAGGCGGTCCGCACACAGTCCCGCGTGCTCGTCCTGGGTGATTCGCTGTCCGAGTTCATGCGGAAGCTCGACCTCTACAGCACGAGCGGCCGGGGATACACGCGGCTCCGCAATCAGATGGACCGCTTGTTTAATGCAAGCGTTTCTCTCGTCTACGAAGAGCCGCATGGCAGAAAATCAACTATCAACTCGCACGTGGCCGACCGTACGGATTTCTGGTGGAGCGAGACACGACCGGATGACCGCTCACTGTGGGAGAGCAAGATCGAATTGGGCGAAAAGTTTTTCGAGGAAGTAATCCGCAACCCGGTCCCGCTCGACCTGCACATCTTGAAGTCCCTCAGTCGGTCGTCGCTAGGTCTCGACCTCTACCTGTGGCTGACCTACCGGACGTTCGCGCTCAAGGCTCCGATGCGGCTGTCATGGAAGGCGCTCTATCGGCAGTTCGGCGCGAACCCGGCCAAGGCGGGCAATGCGCGCACCGTTGACTACTTCCGCACGGACTGTCTGAGGGAGTTGAAGAAAATCAAAACCGCGTGGCCGGGGCTGCAGTACCGGACGGACCAAGGCGTGTTGGTCGTCGGTCCCTCGCTCCCGTGTATTCCGCCCAGACACCAGCTCACCGAATAGCGGCTCTCGCCATTCCGGCGGAATGGCCGACCGCCACGGTGCCGGGGTTTTTCCACAAAAGTCTGTGATTCCGGGGAGTTTTCCGCGACACTACGCCCGGATCGAAAAGCCCAAATCTTCGACACTACACCCGGATAACCCCCCCAAATCTTCGACACTACACCCGGATACTCAAGTAGTACAGATCAAGTAGTACGTACCGACAAGTACGTACAGGCCTGTGGCCTGTTAATCGTTCGATTCAGAAAGACGGAAAAAACGGTCGACCTGACCTTAAATTAAGGGAACGGGTGAGGAGACCAGCACAAAAACACCTATATTTCCTCAGTCTTTTCGCTGAAACCCGTTACCTCGATAGGCAACACCCAGCCAGAAAAGACGCCCAGAGCGTTTCCGCCGTCCAGGCGCGTCACGCCGCTTTGCGCCTCTTCCGCTCCCGCGCGGGCCTGGCGGGGTGAGCCGCCCGGCCCGCGGCGTTTCAGCGGGTCCTGAGGGCCGGCAGGGGCTCCATGCCGGCTACAGTCGCGAGTCCGTACGGCCTCACCGGCGCGGCGCCACGTGATGTGATCGCGATCTCGGTGTCGTGTCGGCTGACGACCTCCTGGACGGTCGTGGTCCAGTAAGATCCGGTCCTTGAGGGTCTGGTGCCAGCGCTCGATCTTGCCCTGGGTCCGGGGATGGTGCGGTGCGCCACGGACATGCTCCATGTTCTGATTATCGAGCGTACAGACGGTGGGACTGCTGTGCGCAGCCCAATTCGTAGTTAGCCTCGTAGGCTGAACAATGGACGAAACCATCCTCGTGAAGGACTTGCCGCGAACGCTTGTCGAGTCGGCAATTCACGATATCGCGAACTACACGGTCGGCTTTCTTAGGGTCACCGACGCAAACGTCAGAGTCGACGTTGATCTCTTGGGTTCCGGTGTGCTTGTCTCTTCCGACACGACACGGGCCATCCTGACTGCTGATCATGTAGTCGAGGTGCTCCCGAGGAGCGGAAGGGTCGGACTGTTACTTTCAAGGACCACTCAACCACACACCATCGACACTGGGGGAATCGCACCGATAAAGATTGGTCGGGGCCGTTCGGAATCAAGCGGCCCGGACCTTGCGATCATAGTACTAGCGTCGCAGATAGCTGGATCGATTGCTGCGAAGAAGCTTTTCTTCAACCTGCAGGCCCACAGAGATCGGTTCCTAGATTGTCCTCCGAGCCTGCGAGACGGGGCATGGTTTACACAGGGATTCCTGCAGGAGCGAACCCTCGTACGTCCGGACCTAACCGAAGAAGGTCTCACGAAATACTTCTACAATTTCACCGGGATCGGCGGTCCCGATACCATTCGGCGTGTCAACGACTACGACTATTTCGACTATCCCGTCAGTCCGGCAGCTCGGATCGAAGCTCCCATGAACTGGGGCGGTATGAGCGGCGGGGGCATCTGGCAAGTTCCCCTGAAAAGGGTGAATGGAGCGTTGACGCACGGGCCAGCCGTTCTCTCGGGTGTCATGTTTTATCAGTACCAGACCACCGAGACGGAGTGTGGCATCAAGGCCCACGGTCCACGTAGCGTCTACGACAGAGCCTTGAAAGCGATACGCGACCCCTGTGCGGGTTCAGATCGATTGGCACCATTGAGAGCCTTAAAACAAGAGAGCCTTCTGTCGCTGCCGGCCAGGACGGACCGGACAAGCACCACAGGTAGTGGCCACAATGACCGGAAGAAATGACGTCAGGCGTCTTTGGGTCGTTACGCGCTAGGTTGATTGCCCGCCTCACGGAGTTCTGGTGGAACGAGCGCAAACCGGACGCGCGCTCGTCATGGGAGAGCAAGATCGATCGTGATGGACCAACAAACTCTTGATCGAACCATTGCAGACTTGATCGGCCGTAAGGGCGAAGGCGTCTACTGGGACTTCAAGTTCGAGCACCACACGGATAAGTGGAAGCTGGTTCACGACGTGCTCTGCCTCGCGAACGCGGAACACGATGGACCACGGTTCCTTATCTTCGGCGTCAATGACGAGGACTTCTCCATTCGTTCGATCAAGCAGGACAGCGGGCGCAGGACACAGGCCGACATTGCAACCCTGTTCCGCGACAACGCTCGGAAGTTCTTCCAATCGAGGTTCCCGACGTTCCATCTCCGGGCGATCGAGATCAACGGTGCGCTGGTTGACGTTCTAGTCATCGAGGACGAGCCGAAGAAGCCTTACTACTTGGTCGAACGTGTCGAGCGCCTTCCGGCGCATCACATCTACACACGTGTCTGCGACACCAACACGGCCAGCGACGCTGCTGCTCAACCCCACGAGATCGAGAGGATGTGGCGTGAGCGGTTCGGACTGGACGAGCCGGCCTTAGAGAGAGCCAAACGCCTTCTTGCTGAACCGGAAGCATGGTGGATTAGTAGCGAAGAGGACGGGTTCGTGTGCTGCCACCACCGTGTCTTTCCGGAGTTCACGCTCAAGGCTGCGAGCGCTGAAAGCCACATGGCCTGCAACGAGGAGTGGACGCGAGGCGAGGTTCGGACCGACGACAACTTCGCGGGGTGGTACGAACTGCGGTACCACCAGACTGTATTGAGACAGGTGCGCTACGTAGGCTTCGACAACCGAAAGAAGGACATGGTTGCTCCCGATTATGAGCCGATCGGTAAGGGGCGCTTCTACTTCTACAAGGCCGACAGTCTGGAGTACGCGATCCAGCGGTTCTGGACTACGCACCATGGCAGGGACGACTCGAAGGGTCTGCTGATACGGGGGGACGGGGAAGCCACGCGCGACGCTCGGGCGCGATGGGGGGGTGGGCGTCTCGACATCCCTGTCCTGAAGCCAGACGAGCTGGACGGCTTCCTGCAGGGGCGGCGCCGGGATGCGATTCGCGGCCCCGACCCGGAGACTGACCGGGGTAAACAGTACGAACTCTTTCTTCGCAACCTCCTCGATTTCGACGATTGGCGGCGTGCGCGGTAGGCCGAGCATCATTCCAACCGCCGGGCCGACAGGTTCCTTTCCGGCTTCGTTTACGGCCCGGCCGCGCCCAGGGCCGCGTCATCGAGCTTCAGGCCGGCCACGCCATTCCATGTGGCCTCACCGGCGTGGCCGGCCGCGTGTCGTGACCACGATCTCGGTGGCGCTTCGGCTGACGACCTCCTGGACGGTCGTGGTCCAGGTGTCGCCCCGGCGGTCGGTGACAATGATCGGCGTACCGCGCAGCTGGTCGCTCGCGGAGAGCGCGGCCACCGGCGCGCCGTCGAGCACCGCGCCCCATACCCCCTGGTCGAGCTGGCGGGGGGTCCACCCCGCGATCGGTGGTGTCTGCGGGTCGGGGTCCAGAGCGGCGGCGGCCGGCGCATCAGACGATGTGGGACGCAGATCGTCGCCGAACAGGGCCCGGTCCCGGTCGTGCTCCAAGGACGCATCGAGGCTCGCCATGACGTCTGCCTGCAGTGCGGCATCGGTGTCCATGCGGCGGTCGAGATAGGCGCCCAGAAGGATCAAGCGGCGGGTGCGGCGCTTGCGGTCGGCGGAGGAGAGGCGGGCCTGGGCGCGGCGGATCTGGCGAGTGAGGGTGTGGCGCTGGCGGCGTTGGGCCTCCTGGAGCGCTTTTTTCTTCGCCGTGAGTTCTCGCTTGAGGGCCGCTTGCCTGGCCAGCAGGTGCCGAAGTTTTTCTTGTCGGTCCATCCAGGTCGACGGTAGCATAGACACAGTCTCTTCTTCAAATATTGCATCGACTATGCACGTCCAAAAGAACCCGAATTATAGTGAGGGCGCACTATTCCCGTTTCTCTGCGAGAAACGGCGCGCGTCAGATCGACTAAAGGCGTGAACTGGCGTGGCTGTCTATCACCTCAAGGTCGGTTTCGGTTCCCGAGCCAGTGGGCAGTCCGCCCGCGCCAAGAATGAGTACATCGAGCGCGAGGGGCGCTATGCCGCGGACGGCGAGGAACGCGAGCATGTGGAGCACGGCCACATGCCCGCGTGGGCGCAGGACGACCCGCACGCCTACTGGCAGGCGGCGGACGCGCATGAGCGCGCCAACGGGCGGCTCTACAGCGAGATCCAGTTCGCCCTGCCGCACGAACTGGACGCGAGTGGGCGGCGCGCGCTCGCGGGCGCGTTCGCCGCGCAGGTGTGCGGCGGGGAGCGCCTGCCCTATACGCTCGCCCTCCACAAAGGCGAGGCGGAGACCCCCGACAAGCCGGACAACCCCCACGCGCACCTGATGTTCTCGGAGCGCGGCAATGACGGGATCGCGCGCAGCGCGGAGCAATGGTTCAAGCGGCATAACCCCAAGGCCCCGGCGCGTGGCGGGGCGCGCAAGAGCCGGGCGGCTAAGGCCGGGGACTGGCTGGACACGACCCGCCAGGCGTGGGAGCAGACGGCGAACCGGGCGCTGGAGCAGGCTGGCCGGGCCGAACGGATCGACGGCCGCAGCCTGCCCGATCGGCGCGACGCGGCCCACCGCGCGGGCGACCTGGAGCGGGCGGCCGAGCTGAGCCGGGAGCCGAACGTCCACCGCGGCCCTGGGCAGTATCTGAAGGACCGTGGCAGGGCGTCGGCGACGGTCGCCCAGGCGGAGGCCGTGGAGCAGCGGACCGCCACCGCCCGGGCCGAGCGGGACGCCGACCGTCGGCACGTGGAGCGGTTGGAGCGGGAGATCGCCGCGGTCGGGGCGCGGCTGCAGGAGACCTATGACCGAGTTCGAAGAGCGCTTGACGCACGAGTACAGCACGCTGGCCGAGCAGTACGCGCAGGAGCAGAAAGAGCTGTCCGCGCAGGTCGAGAGCTTGGGAAAGCAGGTGCGGCAGTTGGTCGAGCAATCCGCGCAGGAGCGGAAAGCGCACACCGAGTGGGCGAGTACGCTCTTGGAGCAACAACAACAACTGGGCGCACATGTCACGACCTTGACCGACGCCTACGACTCGCTTTCGGAGAACGTCAACAGAATGATCGACGCCTCCAACGGTGTTACGAGGGAATTGAACGAACTTTTTCGCTGATCCACCCCGAGGCTGAGCAGAAGCGGAAGGATGGGGACCGGCCGGACCGCGTGGAGGGTCTCATTGAGAGCCGTATCCAAAACAGAATACGCAGCCGCAGCTATGACATCGACCTGTAGTTCTCACAGCAGCCGCCAGACGCGGCTGCCTTTCCACACGAGCACTTCCGCGTGACGCCGCACGCCTTTATCGCCAAGTGGCGCGATGCCACGCTGAAGGAGCGGTCAGCGGCGCAGGAGCACTTCCTCGACCTCTGTCGGCTCCTGGACGAACCGACACCGGCTGAGGCCGATCCGACGGGCGCGACGTATTGCTTTGAACGCGGCGCCGTCAGGACGGACACGGGCGGCGACGGCTGGGCCGACGTCTGGAAGCGCCACTGCTTCGCCTGGGAGTACAAGGGCCAACGCGCCAACCTCGATGCCGCGTTCATGCAACTCCAGCAATATGCGCTAGCGCTAGAGAACCCGCCGCTGCTGATCGTCTCCGACCTGCGGCGGTTCCGCATCCGCACCAACTGGACGAACAGCGTCAGTAGAACCTACGAATTCGACCTCGACGACCTCACCGACCGCGCGGTCCGTGACCGGCTGAAGTGGGCCTTTTCGGATCCCGAGCGGCTGCGGCCAGGCGAGACCCGGCGCGCCCTCACCGAGCGGGCGGCGGCGGCCTTCGCGGCAGTCGCCCAGACGTTGCGGGCGCGTGGTCACGATCCGCCCGTGGTCGCGCACTTCGTCAACCGGCTCGTCTTCTGCATGTTCGCCGACGACGTGGGCCTGCTGCCCGATCACATGTTCACCAGGATGCTGCGACAAGCGCAGCGCACCCCGGAGCAGTTTACCGAGCTGGCCGCCGAGCTCTTCCGAGTGATGGCCGCCGGCGGCCGGGTCGGCTTCGAGGCGGTCGCCTGGTTCAACGGCGGACTGTTCGACGATGGTGCGGCGCTCCCGCTGGAGGCCGCTGACATCGAGACGGTACTGGCGGCGTCGGACCTCGACTGGTCGGAGATCGATCCGTCTATTCTCGGCACGTTGTTCGAGCGCGGGCTCGACCCAGGCAAACGCGCGCAGCTCGGCGCGCACTATACCGACCGCGACAAGATCATACTGCTCGTTGAGCCGGTGGTGATCCGTCCGTGGCTGGCGGAGTGGGACGCGGCGAAGACCGAGATCGCCGGCGCCCTGGATCGAGTGGAAGCCGCCACGTCGCCCGCCGCCCGCACGAAACGGCTGAACGCGGCCGAGCGGCGGTATCGGGCGTTCCTCAACCGGTTGCGCGCGTTCACGGTGCTCGACCCGGCCTGCGGCTCTGGGAACTTCCTCTATCTCGCCCTGCAGGCGCTCAAGGATCTGGAGCATCGGGTGCAGCTCGAGGCGGAAGCGTTGGGCTTCCAGCGGGCGTTTCCAGAAATCGGCCCGGCCAACGTGAAGGGCCTCGAAATCAATCCCTATGCCGCTGAGCTGGCCCGCGTCTCAGTCTGGATCGGCGAAATCCAGTGGATGCGGCGCAACGGGTTCTACGAATCACGCGACCCGATCCTGAAGCCGCTCGACACCATCGAATGCCGCGATGCGATCCTGACACCGGACAGTACCGAACCGGACTGGCCGGAGGCGGACGTGATCATTGGCAATCCGCCGTTCCTTGGGGGCAACCGCCTGCTCGCCAACCTCGGCGAGGACTACGTGTCGCGGATCTTCGAGACCTACGCAGACCGCGTGCCGGCGACGGCAGATCTGGTCTGCTACTGGTTCGAGAAGGCGGGCCAGCAGATCGCCGCTGGCAAGGCGAAGCGAGTCGGACTCGTCGCGACCAATTCCATTCGGGGCGGCGCGAACCGGCGGGCGTTGCAAGCCGCGATAGACACGCGCCGAATCTTCGAGGCGTGGAGCGACGAGCCGTGGGTGATCGACGGTGCGGGTGTCGCTGGTCTGCTTCTCGCGCAACGACGACCGAGCCGTGCAGGCGCTGCGGCTTGACGGCGTGGCGGTTGACGAAATCCATGCCGACCTGACCGCGCGGCGTGGTGGCGTTGGGGTCGATCTCACCGCCACCAGGTGTCTGGCGGTGAACGCCCGAGCCTCCTTCAAGGGCGATGAGAAGGGTGGCCCCTTCAACGTCCCTGGCGACTTGGCGCGCGAGTGGCTCCGCCTGCCGGCCAACCCGAACGGCCGTACGAACGCGGACGTGCTGAAGCCGTGGATCAACGGAATGGACGTGACCCGTCGCCCCGCCGACAAGTGGATCGTCGACTTCGGGTGGACGATGTCGGATGCGGACGCTGCCCTGTACGAAGAGCCATTCCGCTGGCTGAAGGAGCGCGTCTACCAGATACGCCAACAGAATCGCGTTGAAGCCAATCGCGTCTACTGGTACCGACACCGCAGACCTGTGCCGGACATGTGGCAGGCGCTCGATGGCATGTCGCGCTACATCGCGACACCGCACGTCGCCAAGCACCGGCTGTTCGTCTGGTGTGACGTGCGCATCTGTCCAGACAAGCAGCTGATCGTGATCGCTCGGGCTGACGACACGACCTTCGGCATCTTGCACAGCCGGTTCCATGAGGCGTGGTCGCTCCGGCTCGGCACCAGCCTGGAAGACCGACCGCGCTACACCCCGACCACCACCTTCGAGACGTTTCCGTTCCCCGACGGACTGACGCCGAACACTCCCGCCGCCGACTATGCAGACGACCCGCGCGCCGCCGCCATCGCGGACGCAGCTCAGCGGCTGGTCGAGCTACGCGACCGTTGGCTCAACCCGCCAGAATGGGTCAAGTGGCTGGACGAGCCGGTTCCCGGCTATCCGACACGCCCGGTGCCTCGCGACGAGGCCGCCGCCACCGCGCTCAAAACGCGCACGCTGACGAACCTCTACAACACCCGACCGCAGTGGCTCGCCGATGCGCACGCGGTCCTCGACGCTGCCGTTGCCACCGCCTACGGCTGGCCGGCCGACATCTCCGACGACGACGCGCTCGCCGAACTGCTGGCGCTCAACTTGGTAAATAGCCGCTGAAGAAACGAACATGCCCACGCCTAAACGCTGGTCACTTGAGCTGACTCAGCGCCTTGACCTCGTAGCACATGAAGTGTGACCCATGATCGATAAGCCGATTGCCGACATCACCGCCGATGACATTCAACATCTCGTCGACGAAGGTACGCCGGAGAAGCGAACGCTGGAGTTCAAGATCGAGTTGCCTGGTACGAAGGATTCCGAGAAAAAAGAATTTCTCGCCGACGTGTCTTCTTTCGCGAACGCCGCAGGAGGCGACCTTATATATGGTGTGGAAGCGCCTGACGGACGCGCGACGGCAGCTCCTGGCGTGACCGCGCAGAACGTCGAGGCGGAAATCCTACGCCTCGAACAGATGATTCGATCGGGCATTAGTCCGAGAATCGTCGGATTTAAGATCCACCCAGTGCCTGGTTTACTGAACGGTTCGGCAATTGTGATCCGGATTCCGCGGAGTTGGCAGGGACCACACATCGTGAGCTACCAACAGCACTCTCGATTCTTCTCGCGCAACGCGGTCGGCAAATTCCCGATGGATGTCACCGACATCAGAGCTGCCGTACTGAATGTGGGGAGCACTGAAGAGCGTATTCGAATGTTTCGAACGGATCGCCTCGCTCGAATCGCAGCCGCTGAGACGCCGGTGCACCTCAACAGCACAAGATTGATTTGCGTGCACAGCGCCCCGTTCATGGCGTTTAGTGGCACTGGTCAGGTCGATCTTGCTCGCGCAGCGAGTCGAACCGGCTTGCTAGAACCTCTCCATGCACATGGGTGGTCAGCGCCAACATTCAATATTGACGGCCTGTACACCCACTCGGCAGTGCATCACGAGAGTTCCACGAGCTACCTTCAGATCTTCCGTAATGGGACCGTTGAGGCGGTTGACGCGCAAATGATCTCCAGCCGGCCTCCATCTCCAGATGCTGTTCCCCCGGTTCTGTTCCAGACGGAACTCTTCGCATACGTGACACGACTCATGCAGCTCTACCACTTGCTCGAGGTGGAGCCTCCTTACGCGTTGTTTGTGAGCCTACTTGGGGTCAAAGGGATTCGTCTTGATGTACACGTAAGTTGGGACCGGAACCTTAGACCGCTTGACCGGGACGTTCTGATGCTTCCTGAGCTCGTGATCGACACGCAAACGTGTGAGCCAGACGTCAAGCTAAGGCCGCTGCTCGACACACTGTGGCAGTCCTTTGGGGCACACGGATACACCAATTACGACGAAAGCGGTCGTTAGAGACCAGAACGCTGAGTTTATAGCGTCCGACCGACCGGGGCGGCTGTCACAGCCGCCCCTTTTTTTGTGCCCGGCCGGGCTGAGAAGCCCCAGGAGCCACGACCGCCACCCCGGACACAGCCCCCCCAGGCCGAGCCCGCACGCCCCTATGTATCGCAAACGGCCGTTTGCGACACGCCGCCGCGGGCGCCGTCAGACGCGCGCCGCAGTGTGTCGTATCCCGTGTCTGATTCTCTGTCTCGCAAACGTCGAGCACGTGGGTTGGTTGCCATGTGCCGAACGCGCCACGGTGGTTAACGCGGGTGCTGCTGATCACGTTCCATGAGCGCCCGGAGGATGGCGTTCATGCGGGTTTGGTATCCCTTCCCCTTCGATTTCAGCCAGGTGAGCACGTCGGTGTCCAAGCGAATATAGATGCCTTTTTTCGGCTGCGGCATCTGGAGCTCGGCACGCCGCCAGAAGTTGGCATCAGCTTCCGGGATGTCCGAATAGTCGAGGGCCTCGTCCGGTATCGCCTCAATGGTCCGGAGCCGATCTCTCGAGAGACTCATAGTACGCCTGCCTTTCCTTGACGTTGGCCTTGCGGGCAGAAATCAGCCTGGTGCGCCCGCGGCGGCGGGTGTGTACCACGACGAGGACCACCCGCGGCCCGAGTGATCCATAGCTGATCCAACGCTCTTCGCCATAGTCCTGACGGGTATCCGGCGCGGTGAGTATTGGGCTGGTGAAGATGCCTGTGGCTTCTTCAAAACCGATGCCGTGTTTAGCGCGGTTGGCTCGGTCTTTTTCCTCATCCCACTCAAACGGCGCCAGCATCACATCTTGGCTACCCAAAGGCGACCCAGCAATATATACAATAAGTATATATTAGATCAATGCTTCGGGCCGACGATCGTCACGCTAGGCGTGCGTGTGTTCGTCTGAATGAATACATAAGTATGCGTCATTTTAAATAGATCATAATTATAGATATGTGAGTACATAAAATGTTAAGCTGGACCTGTGTACATCACGGTCGCCGCGGACAAGGGCGACGTCGGGAAGACCACGACCGCCGTGCATCTCGCCGCGTATCTCCAGACGCGCGCGGCGACCGTGCTGATTGATGGCGACCCCAACCGTAGCGCGACCGAGTGGGGCGCGGCCGGAGGACCGCTCCCGTTCGCGATTGTCGATGTCGCGGAAGGCACCCACACAGCGCGGCAGTTCGACCATGTCGTCATTGATACAGACGCGCAGCCGGACCCTGCGGACCTAGCCCAGTTAGCCCGTGGCTGTGATGTGCTCATCATCCCCACGGTACCGGCCGCCCTTGACACCCGCGCCTTGCAACGGACGCTGCAGACCCTCCATGGCCTGGCGGCCAAGAACTACCGGGTGCTGCTCACGAAAGTCCCGCCGCCACCAGAAACCGACGGGCAAGACCTACGCGCGGCATTAGTGGCGCAGGGGATTCCTCTCTTTACGGCTGAAATTCCTCGCCTTAAAGCCTTCGACAAGGCCGCGAGTGAAGGTGTCTTGGTACATGCCGTCACGGATCGGCTGGCACGGCGGGCATGGAGTGCCTACGAGGTTTTGGGAACGGAGATTTTGGCACATGGTTAAGCACAACCGTTTTGAGGGATTGATGGACGCCCGGGCGGGCGCGCCCGCCGTCGCGGGGGAAGACCGTGACGACCAACGGGGGGCCGTGCGCAGCCTTGGTCGGCCGCGCCGCGGCAAGCGGAGTAACCCCGACTACAAACAGATCAGCGCGCTCGTGCGGAAAGACACGCACCGGAACGTGATGCGAGCCTTGCTCGACGAACCGACCGATCGGGATGTGTCAGACTTGCTCCAGGCGCTCTTGGAAGACTGGCTGAGCGGTCGCGAGGGCGCGGGCAGGACACAAAGCCGTGGCGCGTAAACGAGACGGGTTCGTGCCCCTTGGCGACGTGGTCGCCGGTGTCGACCTGCCCGGCGTCCCGGTGCTCACGCGCCGAGAACGCGCGCCCCAGGCTCGCCGCCACTTCACCCAACTCGATCAGGTGACGCAGCTCGTCGCGGCCAGTGAAGCGGACGCCGACCTGGGCTTCATGGCGCGGATGCTCGCGCTCTGTTCGTTGCCGCGCGCCAACCTCGGCGA
>CBDHFM010000005.1:0-56695 GCA_965262505.1 Vicinamibacterales bacterium | reverse complement strand
CTCGATGGGGCTCGCTTGACCGTCCGCTTCACCGGCGTGGACACGCCCGAGACGACACACCCGTCGCGGGGCGTCGAACCCCACGGTCCGGAAGCGGCCGCCTACACCACCGCCCGACTCACGGGCGCCACCGTCCGGCTCGACCGCGACCCGGCCGGCGACGACCAGGACGCCGACGGTCGCATCCTCCGGTACGTCATGCTCGCCAGCGGCGAAAACTTGAACGCGACCCTCTTCCGCGACGGGTACGCCACCGCGATCCGCCGGTTCCCCTACGCCCGGCAACGTGAATGTCTACAACTCGAAGCCCAGGCGCGCCGGGCGCGGCGCGGGCTCTGGAGCCGATGACGATGCAGGCCGCACACGACGCGACCCGCGCCCTCCGCGAGACCACCGCCGGGCTCACCACCGCGTTGCCGCTCTTCGAGCCGGCGAACGCGCGGATCGCCGAACTCCTCGCCCGGATGAATCAGCGCGAGCAGCACATCAGCGCGATCGAAGACCGGCTCCGTCGAACGATGGAGGCCATTGTTGAACGCCGCGGCGACCCGAACGGACTCCCCGACGAGCTGCCCGAACAGGAACCACGACTATGAATCTGACCGACGACCCACGAACACAATCCGCGCTCCCCCTCGTCCCGCCGGCCGTGCGGTCACTCTTGGCCCCGTGGGGCTACCCGCCGTGCCGCATGAGCCTCTACATCCTTCGCACGATCGCCAACATCGGCAATGTCGCCGCGCAATTCACGCTTGGCTGGATGTACGAACACGGCGACGACGACAACGACGTGGCCCAGGACTACGCCGAGGCCGCGACGTGGTACCGCCGCGCCGCCGACCAGGGAAACGCGCCGGCCCTCAATACGCTCGGCTGGCTGCACTTTGACGGCCACGGCGTGCCTCTCGACCACACCGAGGCCGCGACGTACTTCCGGCGCGCCGCCGAACGCGGCTACGCCGCCGCGCAATACAACCTCGCCATGATGCACGCCTGCGGTTGCGGCGTGGCCGAAGACCACACCGAGGCCGCGACGTGGTGCCATCGCGCCGCGGCACAGGGCGACGTTCGGGCGCAGAACAACCTCGCCACGATGCACGAGGACGGCCACGGCGTCCCGAAGGACGACGCCGCGGCCGCACGCTGGTACCGCCGCGCCGCGGCGCAAGGACTCCCGCGGGCGCAATACAACCTCGCCACGATGCTGACCGCCGGCCGCGGCGTGCCCCAGGATCACGCCGAGGCCGCGATCTGGTTGCGTCTCGCTGCCGCGCAGGCGTATCAACCCGCGCAGGGCGCCCTCGACGCGCAACCACCCGCGCCCCGAACGGATACCGACGTCGACGCGATCCTTGCCCGCGCGGAGCTGGCCCTCGACCGGGCGTACCACCTTGAGGCCGCGCTCAACGCCCGCGACCAGCAACTGACCGCGATCGCAGCCCACGCGGATCGTGCCCTCGACGAGATCGCGACCACCCACGAACGGCTCGGCGACGTCGAGAGCCGCCTCGACGCTCACGCCCGCGCCCGCGAGGACGACTACCGCCGCCTGCATCAGACCATCACGCACCTCGACACCACCGCGCGCCGCGCCACCGGCCGCATCGAGGCCCTTCTCAACGCCCTCGATGCCCGCCAGGAGCGACTGATCGCCACCGAGGACCGCTTACACCGCACAGTGATCGAACGCATCGGCGCGCCGCACCGCGAACCCGAACACGACGCCGAGACACCGCCGTGTGCGTGAGTCCGTTTCCGTGCAACCTGTCCGAGCTGCGCCAGCACGCCGAGCGGGGGGAAGACATCGCGCAAGACGCCTTCGCTCGCCATCACTACCACGGCGACGGCGTCCCCCGCGACTACGCCGAGGCCGCGCGCTGGTTTCGTCTGGCCGCGCGCCAGGACTACGCCCCAGCGCAATTTCATCTCGGCGTGCTGTACCACCACGGCGACGGCGTGCGCCGCACCTACCGCGCCGCGCTCGCGTGGTACCGCCGCGCCGCCTCCCACCGCGTCCTCCCCACCGGCTGGTCTTTCAACCGCGACAGCGTGACGGCCGCGCAGAACAACATCGGCGTGCTGTACGACTTCGGCCACGGCGTCCCCCTCGACCACGCCGAGGCCGCGCGCTGGTATCAGCGTGCCGCCGCACGCGGGAACCCGACCGCACAATTCAATCTCGCGCACATGTACGCCTGCGGCGACGGCGTGTGTCAGAACCGTAACACGGCGTACTGGTGGTACTGGCGCGCCGCGAAGCAGGGCCACGCCCGCGCCATCCGCACCCTTGAACAACTACCACCGCGACGACCGCCAGGGCGACGACGCCGCGCGGCCGGAAAGGAGAACACGCCCCATGCCGAATGACATCACCCAAGCGACCGCACTCAGCACGAAGGCCAGCAAGACCCTCGACACCATGCGCGCCCGCATCGTCAAAGCGGACGAGGCCCGCACCGAGACCGCGCACCACGCGCGCGCCGCCCAGGTCAACACGGCCGCGACCGAGGCCGCAACCGCCAACCGCGACGCGGCCGAGGCGTGGGATGCACTGGCGACCCATGCCGCCAATCAAGCCGGGGAGTGTCGCCACGGCGCAGAGCTGGCCGACCGCACCCGCCGCCGATGGGCACACTCAGTGTGATTGAATGGTGTGCAGCACCCGGCCCGGGCGCGTGCCGCCGGTTGGGTCCGGTTTGCCAGCCAGGCGCCAGCCCGCTTCGCTCCCGAGCTGTCACAGGCTAGGCAGGACCGGCCCTTTGGCCGCACGTCCGGGCCGCGAAGGCTATCCGGGGCCGTTTTGGGCTGATGGTGGAGGCGGTGTCCACCATCTTTAGTAGAAAACCTTAGTAAACTCGTCTGTTCAGGTTCGCAATATACAATCCAGTCCACATATTTCGGGGTGGCTCCCCCCGTTTTTAGCCGTGAGGCGAGACTGGCCATCCGACTTCCCGGCCCGTAAGGTGTCGTTCGGTGGTTGCCACTCCCTCTCTAACTGTCCAAGGAACCCGCCAGGATCGCCTGGAGTCTCGCGTGTTGTTCCTTGATCCACTGCGCGGCCTCCGGCCATTCGGTTTCGTCATCGCGTGTCCAACCTCTCTGGACACTTAGCGACCAGCCATCCACACTGTATCTCTCTGGGTTTCCTCCAAGTTCTTGGTCGCCCATGTGTTCGCGAATCCTCCGCGAGTACCGCTGCATTCGCGCCGCCCTCTCTGCCGAGTGCGGGATATCTCCTGCCCGGATGTACAGCCAGAGTAGACGGTCATTCCCCACGTAGATCCCGATCAGATCACCCGACGAGTTGAAAGGACCTGTCCACTGTGTTGCCCCCCGCCAGCTTTCTTTCTGTCCGGGAACGCCGTCCACGTGTGCCTTGAGAAATCTCCAGAAGGCCTGCGTCCGACTTTCCTCTTCGAACTGCACTTCGATCCTGACATCGCATCGCTCACCCATCTTCCGGCAGCGCTCCGCGCTCGCGGGATAGTCCTGGTCGTACGGGTGCAGCACGTACTGGTCACGACCCGGTATCGCGCGCATGGTGAGCGTTCCGGCGGTGGTCCCAGAAGGGTAGCGACTGGCTAAGTGCACATTGGAGCTAATCGCTTCTCCAGACAACCTTCCGGCGTTCGCTGGATCTCGACTCAGGAGTGCCCCTGCCACGTTCAGCACCATCTGGCTGGCGGCGTTCTCCGGGCGCCACGGGCCGTCTTCGATACGCCACCTGAACGTTGCTGAACGGTTCTGGCGCTCCGTGAAACCACCGCTCTGTTCGGGCCACGGCCAACGACGCAGGACCCGACGAGTGAGGTCGTCCGCATGGCGTACTAGCGCATCTTCGTTCCACTCATTCTCGTCTGCCAAGCGTCGCGTCATCCCGATGGTGCTGTTCCCGTACACCGTGCGCTTCTCATCGAAGGGATCCGCGGCCATGCTCGTGTTTGTGGCGTCACCGCTCAATGTCAGGTTCGCCAGTCTGTGACGATAGCGGCCGTGAATGTCTTCGGCTCCGTCTCCCAAGGCACCCTTCCAGTCGACCGTCAGCGCCTGGGGCATCACATGCTCGATTGTCAACTTGTCACGAGCTGGGGCCTCCCCCGGATTCTCTTCGGCTTCCATCAGCGCACACAGAACCGCGAGCGACGACCGCGTGGCGCTGCCCCCGTAGGCCTTCCGCGTACGGATTCCTTCCTGAACCGCTTCGTCGTTGGGAACCCCGACCCGCGAGTTTCGGAGCCTGCCAATCCGTCCGAGCCAATACTCCGAAAAGTCCTCGCCCGCACTTGGGCCAGGTCCATGGGCGAACTGTGCCAAGGCTTTATTCGTCCCGGCCGTCGGCCGGTCCGCCAACCACAACCGCGTAATCCAAGTCCCGATGCCCGCGAAGGTCATCGCCAAATCTCGATTCGTCACCGCCCCTTGGCCGTTTTCTCGAGCGTCATTCAGGAGCCGCAGGGTCAAGGGACGATGGATGTCGATCCTCATCTGCCGCAGGTGTCGCAATTCTCGTTCGACACTGGCATCGGAATGCTCTCCCGCGGTACCCGTCAGGATCCCGTAAAGCCCGGCGAGCCGAGCGAGATCACGGCAAATGGCAGGACGATCTCCCGTCTGGCGGTTCTCCACCGCCCACCGTCGAAGTCCGCCATAGACCTGATCGATTCCGTGGAGCTCCCCGGTACGCCAGCGCAGGACGTCTCGAAGGAAAGTGTCGGTGGGCTCGGTCGTGTGCTGGGCTCCGAGCGTTCGCTCGATCTTGAGCCAATGGTTGTCGTGCAAATCCTGCTGCTCTTCGTCCGGTAGCCCCATGAGGAGCCAGTTCTTGACCTTCTCGCTCTCCGTCAGCGGACGCCCGGTGGCGTTCAGGCTCTCGAAGATTTGCTGCGGATCCTCCTTGCCGACGAGTCCAATACTCACTACCCGGAACCGCTCAAGTCCCGTGAGCAATCGCTGCACGTCATGCCGGACGACTAGGCGGCGCGCTATTTTCCAAGCTTGGGTTATGGCTCCCGCACCCGTCGGACTGCCTTCGAGACCGCGGCGGTACTCTTCCTCGTCCCCATCTTGAAGCCTCAGCTTCCGGCGTTTCTCCGGGGGCTTATTGGGATTGGTCAATCGATCATCGTGAATGATCTGAGCGGTCCAGTCGCCACACGTGCCTTCGGGTCCGAGCTCGGCCGCGATGCAGGCCAGGAGGATGCTCACCGTCGTCAGCCTCTGCTGGCCGTCGACCACGCGAATGGTCTTGACTACCCCCGCCGCTCCGGGCTCCGGGAAAGTGAGGAGTGTGCCGCCGTAGTGCGTTGCGTCGGGACCACCTACCGCGACCGCCAGGAGATCCTCAACCAGTCGTTCGATGTGAGCTTGACCCCACCGGTACCGACGCTGCCAGCGCGGTACGACGTACTGGACCTGTCCGTTCAGGAGTTCCAGGAAATCGATGTGATGGGCTTGCACGGCGCAATGATAACGAAGTGCGGGCTGTTGACTTGTGCGGGGCGTAGCGGGCGTGGGTTCAAGTGTGGTTGATGGCTGGTCCCTTCTGGGCCGGACCTCCCGCGGCAACCTGCACCCCCGAGCCTAAGAGAGTGCAGCTCGAATGCTCGCCTCTTTCTTTGAGTCGAACAAAAGCAACCGTGTGGGCGGCAATGGTCTGCTTCACAGACTCGATGAGTTCATCAGGAAGGTCCTTCACACGCCCCTCGCGTACGCCGCGGCCGTGACGCGATTCTTCACCTGGTGCGACGCGCGCGGGCTCGCGCTCACACAGCTTTGACCGATCGCCGTGGCCACCTACATCGAAGAGATGCAAAGCATGTATCGCGCCTCCACGATCAAGCAGCATCTGGCCGCCATCCGCCGCCTCTTCGATTGGTTGGGGGAGCACGCCCGCCTTTGAGACGCGGGCGTTAGCCGATCAGCGTGTGTCGTCAACGGCCGTTTGCGATACATGGGCGAGGACGCCGTCCAGCACGCAGCGTCGTGTGTCGTATCCCGTGTCGGATTCTCTGTCTTGCAAACGTCACGCGAACGAGTATGGCTCGGAGACCCGTGCTTCGCCGGTTTACGAAATCACAGAACTGCTGGTAGCGTGAAATGGTTTACTCTTTCTCGCCTGCCGAGGGGATAGAGCCCTTTTTCTCGCCACGCATACGCGGGGGCTGGGACATAAACCGAAACGGATTTTTTGCGAGCTCTCCACGGGGGATCCGAATCTCTCGAACACCTATGGCGGACGCCGGCACTGCCTTTCCCGCCTGTCGATCCTCTTGGGGTACATGCTTAACATGAGCCATAAATTTTCCTTATCAAGCTATCGCATCTTGGCGATCAGCTGTCCATGTTGAGCGAGAAATAGCGCTAGGTCATCAGCCTTTTTGCTGAGGTAATTTGCATCTTTATCGGTCTTGGCATCGACGTTTATGACACCAACACAGCGGTACGACTCCTGGCCTTTCTGGCCCCTTTCTTCATACATCGGCACGCTCAGAATTGCCTTTAAATGTCGCGTTTTATGCAATTGCCACGAGCATAGGTGAAATTGGTTCTGAAGCAAGTACTGACTAGCGAAGGTTTTGCCAACAACGGGCGTGTTTCTGAAATCAACGAATTCAGCCTCACGTCTTCTCGCTGCCTTACCACAGACGCCTTGCCACTTGTAGAGCCTAACGTGCCCGTCGCGGTCACTTGGTTCAAATTTATCTTTCCAAATGACCTTGAACGACTGCCCGAACGGCAGGTACCATCGCCAACTTAAGTACATTACGTTGATGCGAAGCGTTGACCTGACGCGTCCAGTCTTTCGCCACTGATTCTTGACTGTGTTTGCAAGGTAAGCGCTTCTGAAGCTTGCGAGTGATCTGCTCGGGGCGTATGCGTCGAAATAGCCACCAATAACGATCAGCGCCACTCCTACCAGTGTCAGAGTTGCCCGCAACTGCAGCTCTACTTCTGGCTTTGAACCCTCTAGGGTAAAGAATGGGGCCCAACCGATGGTCAACAGGTCTGTAGTTGTATTTGGTGCGTAGCCGAACAGGTCGAGCAGCGAGTACCGAGTCGTGATCAGGGGGGCGACAGCTAGCGTAATCGGCCCGCCGTAGCTCACGATAAAACGCAGCATCGTTCATCTGGAGGAACCGCCACCATCACCGTCGCATGCGCCGGCAACTCTGCCACACTAGGCGGGTTTCTAGCAACACGGCCTTAGCCCACTAACGGTTGTCTTCTGGTAATCGGGGTCAGCGCTCTTCCCTGTGGCCCGGGCCGACAAGGCGGCGGTCACGATACCGCGCCGCGCCAGGACTTCTCGGAACGTGTCGGTGGTGTGGTGCGGGATGTCGCCGCGTTCCGGGTGCAGAAGATGAGGAACGATGACCTTCCGATCATCACCGTCATATCGTCGATGCTATCCCACGGAGGTTGAGCACCCGTACGCGTCCTTCCACAGGACGAGGACTAATCGCGGCTCTTTTTACCGTGCTTTTGCGCCAGCGCCGATCCGGCAGCCGTCTTCTCTGCCTTGCTGCTCTTGGGATTCTGAAGCACTTTGCTTGCCGCTGAGGCTGCCGGTTTCGATGTCTGCTTTGTGTGACCCATAATGGTCATATTCTACACTAGAGTCACCACTATTTCGTAACCTTCCCGACAAGAAGAGCGAGACTCACGGTACAAGCGCGCTGCGGTCCTGGGTTCCGCCGCTCAGCTCCACGGCTTGCCGGCTGGCGCAGTCTCAGCGTTTGCGACCGAGGAGCTCGAAATAGCGGAGGGTAACTTATGAAGCTAACCAAAGTTCGCGTCACTGATTTCCAGAGCGTCCGCGATTCCACCGAATTCGACATCGGAGATGTCACCTGTCTCGTCGGGAAAAATGAAGCAGGTAAGACTGCACTCCTCCAGGCCATGTACAGACTCCGGCCGATCGTCGACACCGACGTCGGCTACAACGTTACGGATGACTACCCTCGTCGTGACGTTGCCGATTACGAGTACGAAATCGAAGAGGAGAAGCGTAAGCATGCCGTGGTTGCTCATCTCACATATAAACTCGACGAAGCAGACGCGGCCGCCATCGCGAAGGTCTTTGGTCCGAAGGCGCTTACCTCCAGCACCCTCACGATTTCGAAGGCCTACGAACAGCAAAACATCACGTCTTCTCTTTCCGTCAACCATGAGGCGGCCCTGCAACACACTCTGTCTCGTTACTCCGTTCCGGACGAGACACGTGAGGCGCTGAAGTCCTGTTCTACACCTGCTGAGGCCACGAAGGTCGTAGCGAATCTCGAACAAACGGAGGCGATCCAGAACATTACGAAGTGGCTAAACGCGTTCGTTGCCGTCGGTTCGATCGATCTCTACATCTACAACCAGATCCTCGGCGCCCGGGTTCCGAAGTTTATGTACTTCGACGAGTACTACCAGATGCGTGGTTGCGACAACATCGACACGCTCAAGCAGCGGGTTGCAGCCGGGACGCTTGAGAAGTCGGACCATCCCATGCTCGGCTTGATCCGTAAGGCTCGCCTCGATCTCGACAGTCTTCTCACGCCGGGGCGAACACGCGATCTCAAGAACAAGCTTGAGGGCGCCGGGAACCACCTCACCAAAAGCATCGTCAAGTACTGGTCCCAGAACAAAAACCTCCAGATGCGCTTCGACGTGCGCCCCGCGCAGCCAGCGGACCCGCAAGGGATGCAGAACGGTACGAACATCTGGGCCGAGGTCTACGACACGCTGCACATGGTGACGACTGAGCTTGGCACGCGCTCGCGTGGGTTCGTGTGGTTCTTCTCGTTCCTCGCCTGGTACGGAGATGTACAGCGCGAGAAACAGAACGTGATCCTCCTGTTGGACGAGCCTGGTATGTCACTGCACGGAAAGGCTCAGGGCGACCTTCTCAGATACTTCGAGGAAGAGCTGGTTCCAAATCACCAGGTTATCTACTCGACGCACTCGCCCTTCATGGTCGATCCGGCGCGATTCGACCGCGTCCGCATCGTTCAGGACCGAAGCGTTGATGCCGACAAGAACCTTCCGGATGGCGAGGCAGGCACCAAGGTTACGATCGACGTGCTGGAGTCAACCGATGACAGCCTGTTCCCGTTACAGGGCGCGCTCGGCTACGACATTGCGCAGACGCTCTTCGTTGGCCCAAACAGTCTCATTGTCGAGGGTGTGTCCGACCTGCTCTATCTCCAGGTGATGACAGGCGTCTTGCAAGCGGCGGGCCGAGAAGGTCTCTGTGCCGGATGGACAATCACTCCGGTTGGTGGATCAGACAAAGTCCCTACATTCGTTGCCTTGCTGGGTTCGCAGACGCGAATGAACATTGCCACGCTGATCGACTTTCAGGAGAAGGACCGTCAGGCGATTGAAAACATGTGGCGGCGCAAGCTTGTCCAGAAGAAGCAGGTGCTCACCTATGCAGACTTCGTTGACGCTACGGAGGCCGACGTGGAGGACGTAGTCGGAACAGCCTTTTATCTCGAGCTTGTCAATGCCGAGTACGCCGCGGTGCTCGGTGAACCGGTTGCGGAAAAAGACCTAAAAAGCAAGCACCCACGGATCACCGCCCGCCTGGAGGAACACTTCGCCGAGAACCCCCTTAGTAGCGGAGTGCCGTTCAATCACTACCGTCCGGCTCGCTATCTAGCGGAGAAGGTTGGCGACTTGACGGTGCCGCCGGCCGTTTTAGACCGCTTCGAACGGATATGCAGCGCGGCCAACGAACGGCTTGTGCGCACCTGAAAGGACGTTGGCGTCCTGTTCAATGACAGCGCGTTTCGAGGTAGTGTCCGCGGACGTGGTGGAAATGCGGTAGGCCGAGGCGACTGATGGTTTAATGCAGGATCTGGATGGCGCGCGATGCGACTGAACCAGCTCCGACAGTGTCGCGGCCGGGCGTGCTGGCGCTCCCTTCCCTAAATGGTCGGCGACGCCGGAGCGAAGTCGATCTCAAGAGGGAGCCTTTATTCTCCTAGGCTCGCGTCCTCGAAGGCGAGCTGAATGCGATAACGCCGAAGGGCTAAGTTCGGCATCGCCCTGGCCGCGTACTGCACCCCCTCAGGAAAGTCCGAGGCCACGAGGATGCCGCGAACGGTTCCGGCGCCCTGGTGTTGCTGGTGCCATCCCATGTAGCGGGCGATCTACCCGATGGCCGAGTCCTTCGCCTCCCCGACCTTCAGTTCGACCACGACGGTCGCGCCGTCGGCCCCGCGGCCCACAATATCGACGCGCCCCACGTCGCACTTGACCTGCCGCCCCACGAACGTGAGGTCCTCCTCAAGGGCGTCCAGTTGGTGCACGAGCTGATCTTCGATGTCTCGCTCAAGGCTAATCGATACCTCGATGGCCTGCTCGGCATCCTCCGACTCGTCCTCGGCCTCGTTTGGCGCCCATAGATTCGGTCCGTGCGCCTTTTCCTCATACAACTCGAACGTTCCGTCAGTGTGCTTGTAGAGAAAGCGTTCCGAGTGTGGGTGATGAACGTACGCCTTCGGGTTGTTGATAGCGCACGCGTAGAGGTGAGCACTGAGCGTGGTCGGCTGCCATTTTCCAGGGTAGCTGGACTCGACGGACTGCTTAATGGCCTCCTTTGAGAGGGCGCCGCGGCTTTCCCCGAACGCTTCCTTGATGGCTTGGGACATCGTCATCATACCCAACCTCCTGTTCACGCCGGACTTTCACCACGGACCTGGGACGCAAGGCCGGGCGCGCCGCGCATGAGCGCGCGGCCGACGTCCTCAAAGGCCGATGGGAGTGACGCGCTGAGGCAGCGGGATTACGACGCAAGCTCGCCGCCGTGTTCGAGCGCAAGTGAACCGCCCCGGGTTTATGAGAGGGCTCATTAGTTGACTCCGGCCGTCATGACGGGAGCCTCCTGCGCCAGATAGTACTGCTGTTTAAACTCCGTTGGCGGCACATTACCGATAGGCTGCGCGAGCCAGTCTGTCAGGAAGAACTCTGTAACCTTGGGCTGGATCTGTCTATGAATCTAAATTCAAACTCTATTCTGACGCAATAGTGCCCCCTCCCTGACGTGAGGCTAGGGCATACGCTAACCCGACACCGCCTCAGCATCGTGGCTCCCATCTGAAATCATCCCTGCGGGAAGACTGCCGGCCGCGCCGACGAGCGGCGCGCGAGAAGCGTAATGCTTGACCGGATGATGTAAGTGGTTGAGTCTTGGATCCAATGGCCACTCCACCGGGCCGACCCGAACTCATCAGCAGTCAGACGCTCGGGGCGCACGTCCCCCGACGCCTCGTCGCCCTGCTCGACACGATCGCGCGCGCGGACCACATCAGCCGCGGGCACGTGGTCAAGCGGGCGCTCGTCCGCGAGGTCGAGCAGCACAAACGCCGGAGCAGGCGCGAACGCCAAAGGCGACCCACCACCTGCGCGACGTTCGACGCTGAGTTTGAGGCTCAATTGGCGGCGATCGTGGCCAATGTGAAGCCGGGCCGGCGCCAACTCGTCGGCGGTCAGACGCTCGGGGCGCACGCCCATGAGACCATCCTCATCCCTCTCAAGGCGCCGAACGAGTCGGCCCATGACGAGATCGCTCGCCGACGCCTCGTCGCCCTGCTCGACACGATCGCGTGCGCGGACCACATCAGCCGCGGGCACGTGGTCAAGCGGGCGCTCGTCCGCGCGGTCGAGCAGCACATCCGCCGAGCCCTGCGCACGCTCGTAAGCCCGACCACCCCAGCCGAACAGGAGGAGATCGATGGGTTTTGCAAGGTGCTGGGTTTAGGGGACGACTGGAACTACACGCCACGCTGAAACCGCTGCCGGAGGTGGCTTGACTGCAGAACGTCGCCGCTCGGCCGGCTGGGCCGGGTCGAAGAGGCTGCCAAGGTCGAGCGCGAGCGCTCTTGGGCTTTCCAGGATGTGATGGGGGTGTACTTCCACCATTTTCCACAGAAAGACTAATGAATTCGCCTGGTATCTGTCTGCATATACAAGGCTATCCACGTGTTTACCCGTTTACGCTCCATGGGTCTCTCCAGAACGTCCTCGGAGTCGCGGCCCGCGACTAGCAGCGCGGCGCCCCATCAGCACTACTTGGTTTCCGTTGGTGGCGGTGGCGGTGGCGGGACTCGAATCCCTCTTTTTTCGTAGTCAGGTTCCTCTGGTCGAGGCGGCGGTAATGGACTGGGTTCAGGTGGTTGAGGAGGAGGTGGTGACGAGGGCTGCTCGCTTGACATAATTCACTCCAAATTACATAGAAAAAACACGCTGGCGAAGGATGTCCCAAGGATAAACGCTATCCCTCCGAAGGCATTTAGCCCCCCGACTACGCGGTCGTAATTATTGCTCCCGACCAGCTCAGTATCGGTCTTCTCTTCGTCGACCTTGGTCACCGCTTTTCGCAGATCTTCGTCGACCTGAGTCACCGCTCTTCGCAGAGCTTTCGTACTAAAAAAGTGTGATCCCAACATGAGTGTGAGACTGCATGCCCACGCGAACCACGCCGCCTTCAATGTCCACAATGCGAGCGGTGGATCGTCACCGACGAAACGTGCCACGAAAACGAACGAGATACCCAATGCACCGCTAGAGAGCGCAACGACTAGCCGATCGTACTCCGTCTGTGACTTTGTTCCGAGTGCTATCAGAACGTTCCGGTAAGCGGTGAGGTTTGTGAACTCGCTCATAACTGAACCACGGTAGGCCAAGCGGCGCATGTCAAGGTAGAGCGGCGGCTCTGCGTCTTGACGGTTTTCGTTGGCAGCGCGGTAAGGTTACGGTCGGTGGGAGACGGCATCGAGGGTGCCTTCTTTCTGCTTCGGGCGCGATGGGGTTCAGCCGTCGCGCCCAAACTTTTGTACGGGTGTCTTTCCCTTCACAAGAGCATACCGGACCGCGCACTAGCCTCCCGGTCGAGGCGCTGAGAGGCCCCAGGCGGAATTTTGACGGCTTCGGACGGCGAGGGAGAGGTCGCGCCACACGGGGCAACCCTGACGCGCTACCGGCGTCGGCCCGCTGCTGCTCGACCTTGGTGCGCTCATGGTGTCCTGCAAAATCCTGTGAGTAGGCAGTGGTGAGCCGGGTGAGCAGTTCGAGGGTGGTCACGCTTGACTAGCGCTGCGTTACCTCGCACACAAGAGTCTCGATACCTTCTTCAAATAGCCTGCAGTTCAGTCCGCATTCATAATCTGCGTTGTCCCATCCACGGGCTTCGATAAAGGTAAGCGCCGCCCCTCGACATTCTAAAAGTGAAGGGTATTCACCGACCGGGGTGTCGGCTGAAAGATTCAGCCGGTCACGATATACGCTCCCAGTCCAGACATCAGCTGAGCAGGCAGCTGAATTCAACGCGATCAGCGAAGCGAGTGCGATTTTGAAGGCCATCAGGTTGTCACCACGTCCCCATCGGCACGACTTATTCCACGAGGCGCAGTTGCGACGGCGCGATTGCCGGCGGCGAGGGCAAGACAACTAGTCCGCCCTTGACCGTACGATAGTGCAGGTCCGGCCACGCGCGTTTGATTTTCTGCAGCTCGCGCAAACAGTCCTTGCGGAAATTGTTCACGGTGTTTGTGTCGTCCGCCTTGGCCGGTTGGAGGCTCTTCGGGTTATTGGGTGGGCTGTGACTACCCCAGGGCCGGGCCATGTTCGACCTCGCGCCCCGGCCTAAAGACGTTCTGACGCCCATTCCTGGGGGCTCGCGGTGGGAGGTGCTGGTTGACTCAGAACATGAAACGTATCCTGGCGCGTGAATGGCTATGGCTGGTCGGCTCATATACAGCATCCATAGGACCGGTTGTCTATCTAAATCCTGCGGTGAGGTGGTTCGACTTCGACCTTAACGATTGGGGTTTTCTCCTTTTTGGGGCTGCCCCTTTAGGGATGGTGTTCTTTTACGTTACGAGTGGATCAGTCCGGCTGACCGTTTGGGCAATCAAAGCTGTCAGGAGGCGGACCTAGTGGGCGTTCCAGGCCCGTGCCATATGAGTAACATAAAGGAAGTTATGTTACGAATCAATGGATGAGGCCACCGCGACCATCCCCGGGGGCAACAGCGGCGACGGGGCCGCATCGCCAGCAGCACTCGTCCTGCCCTGGGGCTGGCAGATCGAGGGCCTCCCGGACATCGTCCGGCGAGCCGGGCCGCAGGCCGCGGAGCGGACGGTGGAGTTTTTCACCGCCCAGATCAGGAACCCGCACACGCGCACGGCATACGCCACGGCCGTGACGCGATTCTTCACCTGGTGCGACGCGCGCGGGCTCGCGCTCACACACTTTCCCCGATCACCGTGGCCACCTACATCGAAGAGATGCAAAGCATGTATCGCGCCCCCACGATCAAGCAGCATCTGGCCGCCATCCGCCGCCTCTTCGATTGGTTGGGGGAGCACGCCCGCCTTTGAGACGCGGGCGTTAGCCGATCAGCGCGTGTCGTAAACGGTTGTTTGCGACAGGAGGGCGATAGCCGAGGCGGTGCAGGTGCCTACCAGAAAGGCGAAAACCGTTTCGACCAGGCATTAAGGGTCTGGGTGTAGGAACGGCATCACACCAACTGTTTTTACTATGTTTTTCACAAAACGGTTACTGAGATAGCAACCGACGTCACGAAAACCACCGGAATCGACTCCGGCCGCCTAGCACGTCCACGGCTGCACCGTCCTCAGCACCGCGCTGGCCCTCTGGTGGACCCCTTGTCCCGCAGCGGGTCAGCCGGTGGGTATCCTCACGCGATATCAGTGCGCACTGCGGGCTTCGTCAACGGCCGTATCGTGAGCATACGGCTCCGGCCGTCGGTTTTGCGCTCTTCCTGCTCGAGCCAGGACAGGAGGGCCGCGTGGAGGGCTCCGGGCCGGTCCAGGTGCAGGTCGGCGGCCACCGCGTCGAGGCGACGGAGCAGGGCCGCGCCGATGGGCAGCGCCACGGTGACGGGGGCTGGATCTCGTGGCATGGCGCAGTCCTCCCGCCGGCGCGATGGTCGCCTGTGACAAGCGGTCCCCGGCTGGAGCTACTCCTCTATCGGCAGTTTGCGAACGGGCGCTCTACCAATCGCGCACGGCCGCCGCTGGGGCCGCACGGGGACTTCCCACCAGCCGAGTTCGAAGCGCAGTCCTATGCCCAGGCTGCGGTGGCCTGATTCAACGAATCCAGTCTCCGAAGAACGCGGTATGGTTCAGGATGGTTCCGGCAGTGAGTGATCGGGCGACAGCTTGAAACGGAGGATCTCCCAGAATGCCGACATGCTTTGTGATTCAGCCGTTCAACTCCAAGTTCGACAAGAGATACCGGGACGTCTACAAGCCTGCTCTGGAGAAGGCTGGACTCGATCCCTATCGCGTCGATCAGGATCCCAGCACCGAAGGGGTCATGGACTCCATAGAACAGCAGATCCGCGACGCGACGATCTGTCTCGCCGACATCACGACCGACAATCCTAACGTGTGGTATGAACTCGGGTACGCATTTGCAGCGGGCCGTTCCGTAGTCATGGTTTGCTCGAGCGAACGTGAAGGCAAACTCCCCTTCGATGTTCAGCATCAGACCGTCATCAAGTACGAGCCGGAATCGGAGAGCGACTTCGTCAAACTCGGCGAGGAGATCTCGACGCGGGCGAAGGCACTCGTCAAGAAGAATGCTGTAAGAGAGGTCGTCGAAGCGCAACAGGTGGCCCCAACAGGCGGCCTGAGTCAAGCGGAGATTTCCGTACTCGCCATCGCGGCCGCCGAGACGGCCATACCAGGGAAGCCGGCAAGTGCTTGGTCCCTTCGTCAGGACGCCGAACGCGCGGGTCTAACCGGTATCGGTTTTGGAGTCGCGCTCCGCAGTCTTCAGCGAAGGCGGTTCGTAGATTTCGTCAGGTACGAGGATGAGGATGGCGAGTACGATGCCGTCGACGTCACCGACGGTGCGTGGACCTGGATTGACAGCAACGATTCGCTATTCTCGCTGTTCCGCGAAAAAAAGGCCGTCCCCGAACTCACCGAAGACGATATCCCATTCTAACGGACTGCCGTGGAGAACGCGGCTTCACCGCAATCGGTTTCTACGCATATGGCCGTAACGTAGGCTCAAGCACGGCGTGTTCGCGGCTCCGACACGTCGCGGCCCAACAGGCGACGCATCAGGGAGCTAGATAGCTCCAAGGATGTGTCGTAAACGGCCGTTTGCGACACACGGGCAAAGGCGCCGTCCGGCGCGCACCTTAGTGTGTCGTATCCCGTGTCTGATTCTATGTCTTGCAGACGTCGCGCGAACTGCTCTTCCGCTTGTAGACCGCCTCGATACGGATGGGGTCGCCCCAGCTTGGGTCGGTCCCGGCCGGGGCCGCAGACCGCGCGCGCGACCAACGACTCACGGGTTTGGTGTCTCAGTGGAGGTCGTCGCGTAGAATGCCACCCGAGCCGCCGCCGAGTTTCAATAGCGGGCGGAACATCCCAGACGGCCGCGGGCTTAGTAGGAATCCCTTACAGGAGGAGAAGACATGGCGAATCAGAAAAAGGTGGTGTTCGTGGCGTTTGCTATCGAGGACGAGCGGCAGCGCGACTTCCTGAAGGGGCAATCCCTCCTGACGAAGAGCCCGTTCGAATACACCGACATGTCGGTGAAGGAGGCTTACAGTGAGGCGTGGAAGGCGCGCGTTCGTGCTCGCATTCTCCGCTCGGATGGAGTAATCGCACTCGTCAGTAAGAATTCACTCTCGTCAAGCGGCCAGAAATGGGAGATCAGTTGCGCGAAGGAGGAACAGAAAAAGATCCGTGGCATCTGGGCTTACACAGACGACCGTACGACTCTTAGTGGTGTCACAACCGTTACGTGGACCTGGGACAACATCACCAACTTCATTGATAGCCTGTAAGGTGCAGCAATGCGAAAAGCCTTAGTCATTGGAGTCGACTACTACGCCCAGCTCTCGAAGCTATTCGGGTGTGTTAATGATGCCAACGAGGTCAAGGCCGTCTTAGAGAAACACGGTGACGGGAGTGTCAACTTCGGCGTGTTTTTACTTACAGCCACAGACGACTCGAGCGGGATATCACGGGCGCAGTTGAAGGAGAGCGTGAGAGAACTGTTCGCCGATGACAGCGAGATTGCCCTCTTCTACTTTGCTGGGCACGGATACATTGAAACGACAGGAGGTTATCTGTGTGGTAGCGACTCCCAGACTGGTGATGATGGACTCTCCTTGGCCGAGGTGCTCGTGTTGGCGAATGAATCACCGGCACGCAACAAAGTGATTGTCCTCGACAGTTGCCATTCGGGTATTGCCGGGACGCCGCCAGGACAACGCACGGCTGAACTGACGGAAGGAATGACAATCCTCACAGCCTCCACAAAGGATCAGTACGCAAGCGAGAACAACGGAAGCGGCGTGTTCACGACGCTGTTCGTCGACGCTCTGGACGGAGCCGCCGGAAATCTCGTCGGCGATGTGACTCCTGGCAGTGTCTATGCCCACATCGACCAATCTCTCGGTTCGTGGGCACAGCGACCAGTGTTCAAGACCAACGTCAAAAGTTTCGTCTCGCTCCGAGAAGTGCAGCCTCCGATTCCCTTGGCGCACCTTCAGCAACTCACAGAGTTTTTTCCGGAGCCTGGGTTTCAGTTTCAGTTGGATCCATCGTTCGAGCCGGAGGTGGTAGGTAGACCGGCTGGTGCCTGCCCGCCCGATCCAATTAATACTGCAAAGTTCAAGACACTCCAGAAATACAACCGCGTGAATCTCCTTAAACCCGTGGATGCTCCTCATATGTGGCACGCCGCAATCGGATCAAAGACGTGCCAGCTCACGGTTCTCGGCGAACACTACCGGCGACTAGTTGAGCAGGGGCTTCTCTAGAGAGAGGTGATCGCCTGTATTGCCGGACGAGGATTCGGCGTGCGGCGCGAGGACATGAAAAAGCTCCTTCTTTCGACCAAAGGCAAGGTGTTTACTCTGCAAAATATGCCGCAACTCGTCGAATACACTCGGCTGAAGGAGTTCCGCTCACGCTAGTCCCCGCGGTTGAAGCCGGGCGTTAGTGGCCACGCGCCCGTGGCCATCCGAAAAGCCCTGAGCGCCCCCACAGAATCGTCGATTCTTGGCCCCCGGCGGGGGCCGATGTTGCACTCCGGCCCCACGCCTTTCGGGTCGCTCAGAGTCAATTGTTCCCTCCGGGAAAGGGTAAAACCTCAGTCGGAAAGATGATCGATAAGTCCCGTTAACATGGAAGATTCGCTCGCCGTGATCGCCCCGTCGGAACTTGGCCGTCGTCTCGCGTCCCGGCTGCCGGTCGCCCCGCCCCTTAAAATCTCGAACGGTACTTCAATTACTCGTATGAGTATTAGTCCAAATGAGTAAACAAGTGACTGATTCGCGCCAGGGCGTCGCGGGCGGTCACGACAGGAATACCTTCGACCTTTCCAAGGGCGAGCATGTGTCTCTTGTCGCCGGAGACGATCAGGTTGGCCTTTCCGGCGATCGCGGCGGCCAAAATCGGGTTGTCTTTTGAGTCGGGGGACAGATTCACCCCCGGCGGCTCGTCAAGGACAAGAGCCAGCGCCCCGATGTTTTGAACGATGATCGCGGCTTCGTCAGCGTCCAGAAACTTTTGCAGACGGGGTCGGGCGAGCACATCGGTGATCTCGGCTATTTGTGCCGTGGACGTCACGAGTTCGATGTCGCCCCGCAGCCACGCCTGATACAGCCTGTCCGGCGGGGTGCCCGTGGTGATGAGGGCGCCGACCAGGATGTTGGTATCAAGAACGAGCCGCACGTGCGGCGTCCACCTCGTCGTCGATCAGGTCGAGGATGTCCTGTTGGTCATCCCGCGCATTGCGATCCTTGATCTGGCACACGGTCAGATCCAGCACGCGGCGCCGCACGGCCTCATCAACGAACCTGGAGAGGTCTCCCTTCTTGCCCCCCTTGCGCGCAAGAAAGGTGCGAACCGCCAGGTTCGTCTCTTCAGGGATGGACAGGCTCCATCGGGTCATAGGTCGATCCTCCCACACATAGACACATGAGTGTTTATACATCCATCTTACCTGGGAGCGCTCAACCCGGCGACCCAGGCACGACAGGCGGCCAGGTCGTCGATGATGGGCCGGCCTTGGTGTATGCCTTATTTACACATTTGAGTATTTAAGCACTTCCTCATATGATGCACCGTGATGATTGTCCTCTCGTGGCTCAACCAGAAAGGCGGCGTCGGCAAGACCACGCTATCGATCCACGTGGCCACCGCACTGTCCAGCGCCGGGACCGTGCTGCTCGTTGACGCCGATCCACAGGGGTCCGCGCTCGACTGGCAGGAGCAGCGCGCTGCGGACGGCGCCTTCCCCGTGATCGGCTTAGCCAAGACGCGCCTGCACCGAGAGATTCCCGTTATCGGGCGTCACTACGACTGGGTGGTGATTGATGGCCCGCCCCGCGCCAACGACCTGGCCAAATCAGCGATTGCCGCCAGCGATATCGTCCTGATCCCGGTCCAACCGTCGCCGTTTGACGTGTGGGCGGCGCAGGACATTCTCACGCTGGTCGAGGAATGCGCGGTCCTCAAGCCGGTGGATGCGCGCTTCGTCGTCAATCGCCTGTTTCTCGGCACCCGGCTCGGGGCCGAGGTGCGCGACGCGCTCGCGGCATTTCCGCAGCCTGTGCTCACCACGGCCATTCACAACCGCACGGAATATGCCGCGGCGCTACGCGTCGGCCAGACGGCGCTCGACACGAAACCGTCCGGGCCAGCTGCCCGTGACATTGTGACGCTCACGGACGAGATCCGAGCGATTGCCTTACAGGAGGAGGAGCGGCATGCCCAACACCGCTAAGTGGGGCCAGCGACCCCGTCGACAGACGGAGGGCGATCGCGCCGTCGTGCCGCCACGGGCGACGAAGCGCTTAAACGTGGATGTGTCCCTTGACTTGCACGCGCGGCTCAAGGTGTCCTGTGCCCGGCAGGGAATCGCCATGTCCGCGGCTGTGACCCAACTCCTCGAACAGCATTTCCCTGCATCATCTGATGATTAGCGCATATGAGTAGATGAGTAGATGAGTGTAAGCCCGCATGTTCAACAGTGTCCACGTCGAGCACGGGCTCGCCCTCCCAGAGGGTTTCACGTATCATGCAGCGATTTTGCCCTGGTATGGTGAGCTGAGAAATTTGGAGTGTCCATACTAATTCTGGAACGATGAGCGGCCCCTCTCGACCAGTCAGTGGGTTCGTGCCCATCGGCGACATGGCCGACGGGCTATCGCTGCCCGGTGGTCGCGTCCTGACTCCCCACGCCGCCACACCTCAAGCTCGGCATCACTTCACCACGCTCCACCAAGTTAATCAGCTCATCGAGGCGAGCGAAGCGGACGCCGACATGGGTTTCATGGCGCGGCTGCTCGCCCTCTGCTCGCTGCCGCGCACGAATCCAAAAACCAGGCTTCAGTACGTCCGGCGCAATGGGCCGTACACGCTCTACGTGACGGTCAGCGCCGGGGAAAAGCTGCCCTTCGGTAACCTCCCGCGTCTGCTCCTGGCGTGGGTCTGCTCCGAAGCGGTGCGGACGCAGCGGCGCGAGCTGGTACTCGGCCGTTCGTTGTACGAGTTCATGCGCAAGCTCGGCCTGGAGGATCGAAGTGGCGGGGCGAACGCAGAGCGGACGCGGCTCAAGAATCAAATGCGCCGGTTGTTCGGGTGCACGGTCACGCTGGTCTATGAGGACGAAGAGCGCGAGTCGCGGGTGAGTTCACTCGTCGCGGATCGCGCGGACTATTGGTGGAACGCAAAGCGGCCCGCCGCGCCCGTGTTGTGGGATAGCACGATCGAGCTTGGCGAGAAGTTCTTTCAGGAGATCATCGCGCACCCTGTACCGCTCGACCTGCACACCCTCAAGGCGCTCAAGCGGTCGCCGCTCGGCCTCGATCTGTACTTCTGGCTCGTGTATCGCGTCTTCTCGCTCAAGGCTCCATTAACCCTCTCGTGGAAGCAGCTCTATCGGCAGTTCGGCGCGGAACCGGACCGGGCGAGCAAAGTCGCTCAACAGGCTTTCCGTCGGGATTGTCTGCGCGAGTTGAAGAAAATCAAGCGCGCGTGGCCGGATCTGAATTACCACACGGTGACGGGTAGGCTCGTCGTGTCACCGTCGCCGCCGCGCATCCCGCCGGCACCACTCCAGCTCATCAGCGAGTAGGCCAACCCGCCGCGCGTATTTGCTGCGAGGTTGGCCCGTGAGAGGCTATCGGCCTCGGGGTGCCCCTCTGGCCGGCCGGACCAAAAAGCGGCTCCTGGGGTTGCTCAGCGCCTCGACCTTGGGTTTTCCACAAAACCCTGTGATTTTAGAAGTTTTCCATCGGTTAAACACGTCACCTACTCGGTCCCGATCTATCGGTTAAACACGTCACCTAAGTACATATAGTACAGATCAAGTAGTACAACCCGACAAATAAGTACAGGCCGTTGGCCTGTTCATCTTCTGGTTCTCAGAAGCTAAAAAGCAGCCGACCCTACCTAGAATTGAGGGAATGTGTGGTGAAAACGACACCGTACCAGCCGATTTCCCTCGCGTTTGTTCAGAAAGACCGTTACTGCTCCGGCAACACCCACCCAAAACAGCCCGGATCGCCTTTACGAGCCGAGCGTATCTACGGCGGCGCCGTTCTCCGGGTGACCCGCTACGGCTCAGAAAGCCCGTAGGGCTGGCGTTCACCACCGGCTCAGCCTCCGGTGCCGGCGCGGGGTCCGTCGCCTGTTCTCGCCGTCCCATAACCCCCTTTATGCCCCTCTCACCCCGCCCCCGGCCAGCCTTACACCCTAAACGATCGTTCACTAACATAGAGCAAGGGATACCCGCCGTCCCTCCTCCCCTCCGCACGGCCCCTCGCGGGGGCGTCGGGTAGCGCCGTGCCCGCCCAGCCCCGCTGGCTGCTCGCCCTCCCAGACGCCATCCGCCAGCTCGACACGCTCGACCGCGCCCTCCTCACCCGCCGCGATCTCGACCGGCTCTTCGGCGTCTCGAAGGTCCGCGCCGTCGCCCTGATGACCACCTTCGGCGCCGGCCGGACCGGGCCCCTGCTGACCCTGCCGCGCGCCGCGCGCCTGCGCCAGCTCCGCCGGCACCGGACACGGGCCGCCGTCCGCGGCGAGGCGACGCGCCGCGACCAGGTCGTCACCGCGATCCGCCAGGCCCGGCTCACCGGGATCGGGGTGGCCGTGCCCGGCGAGGCGCTCGACGCGCGCCTGTCCGGCCTGCCCGCGGGCGTGTCGGTCGAGCCCGGCCGGATCGAGGTGCGCTTCAGCGGCGCGCCGGACGCCGTCGGGCGGCTCTTCGCGCTGGCCCAGGCGCTGACGAACGACTACGAGCGCTTCGAGGCGTTGGTCGAGGGGGGAGACCTGGCAGGCGGCGGGGGAGCGGTGCGGGAATGAACGAAGACGTCGTGCGGGTCGAGCGAACGGACATCGCGCGCACGGAGCGCGCGCCGCGGGCCGAGCTCGTGCTGCCGCGGCTGATCGAGGCGCTGTTCGACGGCAACCCGGACTACGACTTTGATTCCGATCCCGGCGCGATGGTGCTGTGGTTCACTGACGTCCCTCCGCTCAACGAGCAGACCCGGTTCCGTCTACTGGACGCCGCCGACCGAATCGCCCATTCACGCCTGGTGGTGATCGAGAACACCTTCAACCAGGAGAAGCTCGAACCCGGTAAGGTTTACTTCCTCAATGCCCAGAAGCTGGGGAAGAAGTCGCTGCTGGTCAGGGGAGCACCCGAGAGCTCGCAGGAGATGGACCAGTACGACCTGCCGATGCCAGACGCGCGGGCGTTCACGATGTGGGACACGCTGGCGAACACCATCGCCGACGAGCACCTCACCCTGTACCTTATCCTCGACGAGGCCCACCGGGGCATGAAGCCGTCGAGCATGGGCGACAGAGCCGAGAAGGCCACCATCGTGCAGCGGCTAGTCAACGGTGCCCACGGCGTCCCGCCTGTGCCGATCGTGTGGGGAATCTCCGCCACGGTAGAGCGCTTCACCGACGCGATGGCTAAGGCCGAGAACCGGACCAGCTACCCTCCCGTGGTGGTCGACCCGGCGCGGGTGCAAGAATCGGGCTTGCTCAAAGACGACATCCGGCTCGACTTCCCGGTGGAGACCGGTCGGTTCGACACCGTCCTGCTGGCCCGCGCCACCAGAAAGGCAAAACGAGGCACCGAGCTTTGGCGCGCCTACGCGCAGCGGGAAGGCGGAGCCGCGGCAGCGGTGGTGCCGCTCCTGGTCGTGCAGGTGCCAAACAAGCCATCGGAGGACCTCCTCCTGTCGGCGTTCACGGCCATCCGGGAGACATGGCCGGAACTCGAACCGGACGCGATGGCGCACGTGTTCGGCAATCACGCCCCGATCGAGCTCGGAGGGTTCACGCTCCCGCACGTCGGCCCCGAGACGGTGCAGGATCGTATCCACATCCGCGTGCTGTTCGCTAAGGACGCGATCTCGACCGGCTGGGACTGCCCCCGTGCCGAGGTATTGGTGTCGTTCCGTCCCGCAAGGGACGATACCCACATCACCCAGCTTCTCGGGCGGATGGTTCGCACGCCGCTGGCTCGGCGGGTGCCCGGCAACGACCTGCTGAACTCGGTCGAGTGCGTGCTGCCGCACTTCGATCGAAGCGCCGCCGCGAGGGTCGCGAGGACCATGCTCGGCAATCGCAAGCAGGACCACGACGGCACCGGGGGCGGGGCCGGCCGCCGCGTGCTCCTCGCCTCGGTCGACATGTACGTCAACCAGGCGATCCCAGAGATGGTGTGGGAGGCGTTCGACGCATTGTCGTCCCAGACCTTACCGCGCAAGGCGGCGCGCCCGGTACGCAGATTGTCGGCGCTCGCCCAGGCCCTGTCGCGAGACAGTATGAGGGCAGATGCACGGAAGGACGCTTATCGGAAGCTCTTCGCCAAGCTCGACGGCTTACTCGCTCAGCACAAGGAAAAGGTGGCAGCCGCCAGTAAATGGATCCTCCAGGTCGAGGGCGAGACCCTCGTCGTGCGCGTAGTCGGGGGTGAGGTCCGCGAACAACAGACGTTCGTGGAGGCCGCTGACGAGCACTCCGTTGAGGCCGATTTCAAGGCCGCCTGTCGCGCGCTCACGGCGGACCTCGCCCGCAAGTACGCTGACCACATCGCGAGAAGGCACGAGGACGACGATGGCCTGTTCGACGCCCACGTCAAGGTCGCCGCCCTGGCACAGGTCGACGGCGTGTCAGACGAGCTCGACCGGGAAGCCGACGAGCTTGGCAAGAAGTGGTTCGGCAAGTACCGGGTTGCAATCAAGGGGCTGACAGACGAACGCCGCGCCGTCTACGACGAGATCAAGGGTATGTCACCCGAACCACAGGTGATCGATATCAAGCGGCCCCTGGTCCGCACCGAGCAGACCGAGAACGCCGACGGCAACAAGCTGGAGACTAAGACCGGACACCTCATGTCCGACGCCGACGGCAACTTCCCCATCGACTCGCTGAACCAGTGGGAGATCGACGTCCTCGACAAAGAGATGGGCCGCACCGCATTCCAGGCCTGGTATCGGAACCCACAACGCCCGTCAGGCGACGCCCTCGCGATTGTCTACGAGAACGCTCAGGGCCAGTGGCGCCGGATGTACCCCGACTTCCTCTTCTTCCACGGCGACAGCGAGAATATAGAGAATATAAAGGTCTCCATTGTCGATCCGCACGGCCACTACTTCGCCGACGCGCTTACTAAGCTGCGCGGCCTGGCCAAGTTCGCCGCCACGCACGGCGAGTCCTTTCACCGCATCGAATCGGTCGCGCGGATGAACGATGGCACCCTGCGTGTCCTGGACTGTACCGATCCGTCCATCCGAGAGGCCATCACACAAGCCGAGGACATCCAGGCCAGCTACCTCGGTGGCGAGGCCACCGACTACTAAGACTAAGATCGATCTCCACGCGGTCGTGTGGACGATTCCGGCCACAAGGGCTGAAGTGATCGAGACAGGTACCGAGGAACGGCCAGTGCGTCTCGCTGCTGCGCCAGCGTGCGGTGCGAATGAGGGCCTTGAGCCTCGCGAAGCAGAGCTCGATGGGATTGAGGTCCGGGCCATAGGGTGGCAAGCACCAGAGCGTGGCCCCGGCGGCCTGGATGGCGCACTGGATGCCGGCGATCTTGTGGCCCCGAGGTTGTCGTCGATGACGATTAAGACCTGTTTCGTCTTGGCGCGCGAGTCGCTCTTGGCGCGCGGCACGATTTCTATATGCGGATGAAATGGGGGTGATTGCAGTGCGGCGCTGGTCCAGGCGGTTTTGGCTAAAGGTTGCTGGAACGGGGATTGTAACTTTAGGGTACGCGAGCGCTGCTCGATCCGCCAGCAGTTCCGCTACCGGTATTACTACGCTCATCAAGGAGCGAGCTATGAACCAGGATGAGAACCGCACCGACTTGTCTGAATCTCTGCCCGTAGAGCTATTGCGTCAGACATTCCAGATTCGGACCCCCGCTGGTGTCGGCACTGCGTTCACGGTCGAGTTAAACGAGCGTCAATACATAGTCACGGCACGACACATGGTTGGCTCTGTTGTTCCTAAAGTGATTGAGATGCAGTTAAGTGCGTCTGGATGGCGAGAGGTTCCTGTCTCGGTGGTCGCAGTAGTTGAACCACCGGTCGACGTTGCTGTCTTGGCCACGAATTTTGTGCTTGGATCTCGGAGTCGAGTTCCTGTCGGTGTTGGCACAGTCGGTTTCGGTCAGCCCGTAAGGTTTTTGGGTTATCCATTCGGATTGGATTTCACTCCTGTTCCTGGTGTCCGAACTGCACCGTTACCTTTCATCAAGGCGGGTATACTCAGCGCTCTTCGACCGATCCCAACAGAAGCCGGACTTTTTGAGCTGTATGTCGATGCCGCTGGCAACCCAGGCTTCAGCGGCGGGCCGCTAGTGTTACCTCGATTTACGACTAGAGAAGGAGAGACCATTACATGGTCTATAGCCGGTGTTGTAACCAGCGGCGTGACCCATTCAGTTCCGTTGAAGGATACAACCGGAACGATCGTCGGTTATGTCGACGCCGATGCAGGGATACTACGCGCGACCAGTATTGATGTGGTGCGTCGCTTGATCGAGGCGAACCCAACGGGCCACCCGGTCTCCGAGTAGTGGAGATTCGGGTCGGTGTTCGATGCGGTCAGGGACGCCCTGCGTGCTGGTGACATCACGCCCGGTGCCCAACTCGCAACCCAGACTGGATCGTTGGGATGGTGGAAGCACGCGATCCGAAGCCGGGACCGCGCGGTCCATACAAGAACACTCAGCCCGAGATTTCAAACTGAGAAACTATCCCCGCTACCGCCTCAGCGACTACCCGGTCGGCGTCGATGACTTCAGAAACACCTTTCCTCCACACCGCCGCCAAGAGATCCGTACAGCCATATTCCACGTTCACCGCAAGCATGTTGCGAACCAGAGGTGGGTCAACCGACAAATGCAGGCCATGCTCGAATTGCCCGACATCGTGCGCAAGTTACGTGCCGTACCAACGTTGGTCACACGCCGTCAGTCAGCAGCTCCGCCTCGCGTGGCGGAAGGGCAAACCGGGCGGACCGCGGCCGGCTTGTCAGCACGGTTCTCCGCGCCATGCTCGTTCGCTCGACGTCTGCAAGACAGAGAATCAGACACGGGATACGACACACGGCGGCGCGCGTCGGACGGCGCCTTTGCCGGTGTGTCGCAAACGGCCGTTTACGACACAGGCTGATCGGCTACGCCCGCGTCTCAAAGGCGAACGACTGGAATCATGCACCAAGAAACGGCGGGACGAGGCACTGGCACGGGCGACGTGCGACTCGCTCACTGCAGCCCGCGTCTTGCTCGAGCGGCGGCGTGTCTCGCGGTGCGGGCTGCGCGGCTGATCGCGGTGGCCGGGCTGTTGGCGCACAGCGTCGTCCCGGCGGTGCGTGCGACCGCGGGGTCTGCGGCGGTCCAGCAAGCGAGTGTCGCGCCGGGGGTTGCTGCGCCCGTGCCCCTGGTCGACGCGGCGTTTCTTGACGAGGTGCGCGCGCGGTTGGCGGACGCGTTCCGCCGCGACGACGACTATGCCTATCGGGAGCGCCGCACCGAGATCAACACCAACCCCTTCGGTCGGGTCGGAACCGGCGATGTCGAGCTCTATGAGGTGTATCCGTCGCCGACGCCCGGCCTGACCTACCGCCGGCGTCTGACCGAACACGGGGTGGCGCTGTCGGACGCGGCGTTGGTGCGGCAGGATCGCGAGTATCAGGCCCGCGCGGCGGGCGTTCGCCGTCGCCTTGCCGCGGACGCCGCCGAGCGCACACCGGAGACCCCAGAGGAGCGGGCCGCGGCCGAAGACGACGACATCTTCAACGTGCTGCAGTTCAGCGTCGAGCGGCGCGAGCTGTTCGAGGGCCGGCCGGCGATTGTGGTGACGTTCGGGCCGCGGCCGGGCGCCGATCCACAGACGCAGCGCGGAGATTTGGTTCGCAAGTTCGCGGGCACGGCGTGGATCGACGAAGCGGCTCGGGAGGTGCGCTTCGTGGAAGCCACGTCGGTAGACAGCATCTCCTTCGGCTTGGGGCTGGCCGCGCGGGTCAGTGAGGGGGCCGCCGCCACGATGCGGCGGGAGCAGATCGACGACGGGGTCTGGATGCTGACGCAGGTGACGTTCACCGGGCGTGGCCGGGCGGCGTTGTTTCTGCGCGGGCTCTCGATTGACTACACGGAGGAGCGCTTCGACTACCGGCCCGCCAGCGAAGTCCCCATTCCTGGCGCGCCGTAACGACTCCTGTGGAGCCGGACGGGGCGGGTCGTCACGCTCGGTCACGTGACGGCGCGTCTGCGTGCGGCGAGCGTGACGTCGGCGTACGGGCGGGACTACCGGCTGGGCTACAGCCTCGGCGCACTCGGCGGCGAGGGTACGACGGTCGAGCTCGACGTCGATGCGCAGCGCGAGGAGAGGGTCGCCAAGCAGACCGAGGTGGAAGGGTTGCGGGATCGCACGGACATTGCGCGTGGCCGTGTATCGCAAACGACCGTTTGCGACACAGGCTGATCGGCTACGCCCGCCGGACCGGTTGGCGGCCTCGTGCTGTGTCTTCTCCAACTCGCAAATATTTCCTCGATACTACCAATCCTGGTAGTGACCAGAAGATATTGAACGCTCTAGGCTTAGCCGTGTTGCACCGGTGGCCGATGTCGGCGTGAGCTTGCAGAGATCGTGCAGCAGGCACTCATCACTCCCGTTCCGCGCGGCGGCGTCGTTACCTGCTCGAGTTCGGCCCGGTGTTCGATTCCGCAATCCAGAGCTACACGGCGACCGCGCCGAACAGCGTCACGAGCGGGGCCGTCACGGCGAGGGTGAACGGTGCGGCGGTCGTCCCCCGCGGTACGGAGAGCGACGCGATAGAGCTGGCCGTCGGCGAGAACATTTTTGAGGTCGTGGTAACCGCCCAGGACGGGGTCACGATGTTGACTTACACAGTGACGGTGACGCCGGTTCCGGCGCTTCCGCTCCGTGGGGTGCTATTGCTCGGCCTGCTGCTCACGTTGCTCGGATCCGTGCGGATGCGCATTCGGGAGCGCACGTCCTATAGAAGGGGAACATAGATGTTTATGGATGGTTCGAAGGCTAGCCTTGTCATCAGACGGCATGTTGACTCGTTGGTAATCAGAAGCGTTAGCTGGACTCGTCACAGGCTTTGGTACCGCCTGTCACGCTCCGTACCAACCGCTTGCCTCGCTCGCGCTGCGGCGGTACTGCTGCTGACGCTCGCGGCACTCGCCGCAAGCGTTCCTGATGCACAAGCGCAAGTGGGCGGCGTCTGCAGCCGCACCCCGCAGGTGCAGGATGCGCTCGTGGCGGCGGCGCCTGTGACCACGTGCAGCGCCGTGACGGACGCGCACCTGGCGACGATTACGGAGCTGAATCTCACTTCCGCCTCCATCACCTCCCTGAAGGAGGGCGATTTCGCCGGGCTGTCGGCGCTGGAGTTTCTCAGTCTGAGCTTCAACGAACTGAGCAGCCTGCCGGCGGGCGTGTTTTCCGGGCTGTCGGCGCTGAGTGAGGTCAATCTGGGCTACAACGAACTGAGCAGCCTGCCGACGGGCGTGTTTTCCGGGCTGTCGGCGCTGACGTATCTCGATCTGAACAACAACGACCTGAGCAGCCTGCCGACGGGCGTGTTTTCTGGGCTGTCGGCGCTGACGTATCTCGATCTGACCGCCAACTCTGTCGATCCACTGCCGGTCACGGTTTCCCTGGTCTCGGCCGGGCCGGGCGCGTTCAAGGCCACCGCACACACCGGCGCGCCGTTCCATATGGAGGTGCCGGTCAGCGTCACGAACGGCACGATTGAGGGCAGGGTGACGACCGTCACTATTCCCCCCGGCAGCGTGGAGAGCGGCCCGCTCACGGTGACCCGTACGCCCGGCACCACGGGTGCAGTGACCGCGGACATCGGAACGTTGCCGGGGTTGCCCCCGAATCATTTGGGCTATGCGCACGTCAAATCCGCCGACCTGCCGCTCACGGTGGTGGATCCGACGACGACGACGACAGGCTCGGACTTGGTGGTGGGCTCGCCTTCGGTGAGCGACGACAGCCCGGTCACCGGGGCGGTGTTCACGCTGTCGGTGACGGTGCGGAACGGCGGGGACGGGGCCGCGGTGGCCACGACGCTGCGCTATTACCGGTCGGCGGATGCGACGATCACGACATCGGACACGGCGACGGGCACGGACGCGGTGGGTGCGCTGTCGGCGTCGGGAACGAGTGCGGAGTCGATCGATTTGACGGCACCTCTTTCGGCCGGCACCTACTACTACGGCGCCTGCGTGGACGCGGTGGCCGACGAGTCCGACACGACGAACAACTGCTCGACGTCCGCGCAGGTCACGGTACCAGTTGAGACGCAGGGCTGCTCGGCGGACGCGGAAACGTGGCGCGGGTTGCAGGTCTGCGACGAGCGACCGCGGAACGGCTACGACCGTGACGCCTTCGGGACGGGCTACAGCAGCTTGGAGGACGAGATCATCGCGGCGTTGCCGCCCACGATGAAGGCGACCGGGCAGGTCTACACACCCTATTCGTGCATTGCGTTCGACATCACGGCGGCCGGGACCGCGGCGACGGACATCGAGCACATCGTGGCGCTGGCGGAGACGCACGACAGCGGCATCGCCGACGATCGGCGCCGGGACATTGCCAGTGACCTCGATAACCTCACGATTGCGGACCCGACGGTGAACCGGTCGCAGAAAAGCGACCGGGACGCCGCCGAATGGATGCCTGCCAGACACGGCGCGTGGTTCGCGGAGCGGGTGATCCAGGTCAAGCTGGAATACGGGTTGAGCGTCGATCCCGCAGAGCGGGACGCGCTCGAGGCGCTCCTTTCGGGCGGAGGAGCGCAGCTGAACTGCGTTGATGCGGTCGCGCCCACGCCGACCCTGCTGACGCTGAGCGCGGCCCCGGCCCCGATCGAAGGCGGGAACCCGGTGACAGTGACCGCGACGCTCGACAACCCGGCCCCGGCGAACGGTACGACGGTGACACTGACGACGGGCGGCACGGCGACGCTCGACACCGACTACACGCTGTCCTCGACCACGATCACCCTCGCCGAGGGTGAGACGGCGGGCACGGTGACGATCACGGTCACCGACGACGCGGAGGACGACGCCGGCGAGACCATCGTCATTGACGCCGAGAGCACGAGTCCGGCGCTGACCTCCGAGCCACTCACTCTCACCATTGAGGACAACGACGTGACGCCGGTGCCGGCGCTTCCGCTCCGTGGGGTGCTATTGCTCGGCCTGCTGCTCACGTTGCTCGGGGCCGTACGGATACGCATGCGGGAGCGCACGGACATTGCGCGTGGCTGCTGATCGTCTGTGCTCATTGAAGCCCAAGCTCTGACCGCCCAGCCAAGGAGAGAGATCCCTGGCTCTGGATCGCGACCGGATGACCTCGGACCGGTCGCGCACCAAGCCATGCTCGATGCGCTGCAGCAGGCAGTCCCGGATCAAGTCACGTGGTTCGGCCTCAAGCTCGAGGCTGCGCGCCGGTCAGTGACGGAGGTATCCATGCGCTGGGCCATAGCTGTCGTTGCTCTTCTACTTCTCTCCCAGTCGCCAGCGGCCGCGCAGCGGGTTGCTTACGGGAGCGCCTGGAGGCCGCCGATGGTGGCAGAGCCGGGGCATTGGACGGAACGCAAGCGCGAGCTTTGGAACATGCTGGTGTTCAACGCCTTCGATAACCAGGACCACATAAATTCTGGGCGACCATTTTGGTCGCTAGAGGAGTCGCTGGAGTTCGCTTGATACTGAAACACGTCGCTGTTTGTTTGTGTTTTATCGTGGCGGTGGCGTGTGGTGGTGGGGGTTCCTCCACTCCAACGGCTCCAACTCCAACACCCACTCCGACGCCGACACCCGAACCGGCACCCGCGCCTGACCTGGAGGTAGGTTCACCCACGGTGAGCGACAACAGCCCGGTCGTCGGCGCGACGTTCACCCTGTCGATCACGGTACGGAACGATGGGGCTGGAGACGCACCGGCCACGACGCTGCGCGCCTACCGGTCGACCGACGGAACGATTACAACCTCGGACGTCTCGGACGCCTTGGCCGCAGTCGGGGAGCTTGCCGCAGGGGCGACGAGCAGCGAGTCGTTCATCCTGACGGCGCCGTCGACGGCCGGGACGTACTACTACGGCGCGTGTGTCGACGCAGTGCCCGACGAGTCCGACACGACGAACAACTGCTCGTCGTCGGTGCAGGTCACGGTGTCGGAGCCGGGGGCGCCGACAGCCCCGGACCTGGAGGTAGGTTTGCCTTCGGTGAGCGACAACAGCCCGGTCGTCGGCGCGACGTTAACGCTGTCGGTGACGGTGCGCAACGCCGGCGACGGAGCTGCAGCGGGGACGACGCTGCGCGCCTACCGGTCGATCGACGGAACGATTACGACCTCGGACGCCTCGGACGCCTTTGCCCAAATCGGGGAGCTTGCCGCAGGGGCGACGAGCAGCGAGTCGTTCATCCTGACGGCGCCGTCCCCGGCCCGGACGTACTACTACGGCGCGTGCGTCGGCGCAGTGCCCGACGAGTCCGACACGACGAACAACTGCTCGTCATCGGTGCAGGTCACGGTGTCGCCGCCGCCTCCATCGTCGACGTACGATGATGCGTTCTGGAGGGAGTTCGCGTTCAACGACTACGACTGCCCGAGCGCAACGTGCGGAGATCCAATAGATCAACGCATCCTGTGGCGGTTGCCGACCCCGTCACCGAACGTGTTCGTCCTCACGACGCACCTGTCTGCGAATTATGTCAGTCAAATCACAGACATTGCGCCCCAGGCTATAGCGGCGTTTACAGGCGTTCCCTATTCCGGTCGCGTTGTCACGGGTGACATCGATCAGCAGCGTAGCGAGCCTGGCTGGATCACGTTTGAAGGCGGGGAAAATGGGGTCGCTGCCGAAACTACGGCGTGCGAAGGTTTCAGCGGGGGCGGCGATTGGAGTGGGGCCGCCAAGTTGGGTGCCGAGATCGGATGTATCTTTATCAACCTCGACCGATATGGTGAGGGAGACAATCTCTCTAATTTGATTCAGCACGAAATGGGCCACGCGCTCGGATTCCTGCATACCTCCGTCCAAGGAATCGGCATCATGGGAACTAAGAGTACGGGCTATGGGCCCTCGGCGCACGAGATGAGCCATGGGCGCTTCGCCTACACACGCGAACGCGGTGAGACGTATGGCGACATCGCCTTGCCGAACGAGTTTTCCTCTTCCGGTCCATCCCGGTTTACTCCATCGCCGTTTACGCATGGCGGGGTGATCGTTGATTAGAACCCGTGTCAAACCAAGTTGTGCTGTGGCACGCCGCCAGCTGGTGAGCTCAGGTGCTAGCCCGACACGTCCCGAGTGCGCAGTCACCCGACGCTCGAGGCCGGCCGCCGCGGACGCCGCTTGGGCTGACGGCGCGCGTGGCGCCGTCGTGGGGCGGTCAGGCGACGCGCGGGGCCGAGGCGCTGTGGGGCCGCGAGACGATGGCGGGGCTGGCGCAGAACGGCGGCGCCGACGGGACCCGGCTCGAGGCGGAGGTCGGCTACGGGCTGCCGGGGAGCCGCCGCTTCGTGGGAACGCCCACGTTCGGCGTCGGGACCTCCGAGATGGGACGCGACTACCGGCTGGGCTATCGCCTCGGCGCGCTCGGCGGCTGACGAACGAACAACACACAGAGACGGTGTTGACGTGATCGAGGGACGGCACTGCCACGATGCTCGGGGTCGAGCATTTATGCTGCGCGACGGGTCCAGGTGGTTGCGGCGGATGTTGGCCTGCGGCTTCACGCTCACACGCGCCCCCTCGATGCCGCTGGCGCGCTGGGGGTAGCTGCGGCCAGTCTTGGAGGACATGCCATGTTGATTCTGCGGTTCGCCCTGTTGTGTTCGCTGCCCGGATTGCTCCTGCCGTCGCCAGCGGCCGCACAGCGATGGAACGATCTTGAAGACGCGCTCGAAGGTCGCGAGTTGGTCCTCCGGCCCACCTTCGAGGGTCGCCGCAAGGTCTACCTCGACGGGGAGGACGATCGCGTCTTCGTGCTCCACCGGGGGGACCGCCTCTTCCCACTGCGCGAACGCGAGACGGTGCGCATTACCGACGCGGACCCGGAAGACGACCACATCGAACTTGAGCTGCAGAGTGCCCGTCTCGGCCGTGGCCGGGTGGACGTCTACGGCCCCGCGCCGTCGGCGCAGGACTTTGAGCGCTGGCTCGACGAGGTGTTCGAGGTGACGACGGCCGAGGCTGACTTCCAGCGGTACATCGGAAACCGGCAAAGCCAGACGCTCCACATCCGCGGGGCCAATCACCTCCCGGATCTGGCTGACCGGCAGCCGTTTGCGACCGAACCCGAGGCCCTCGCCAGCGGGTATACCCCGTGCGGGGTCTGTTTTGTCCCGACGCCCGATGTCTCGGACTACGAGACCGAGCGGTCACTCGCGATGATGTCACTCCAACAGGTGCAGTCCACCTACGCGCCACTCGTCGACACGGAGTTGCAGGAGTACCTGGAGGGCATCGGGGCACGGGTGCTCGACAGCTGGCCGGTTCCGCTCAAGGGCTACCGGTACCGGTTCCAGGTTGTCGACTCGGACGACGTGAATGCGTTCGCGGTGCCGACCGGGTACATCTTCATGACGCGGGGCCTGCTGCAATCGCTGGAGAGCGACAACGAAGTCGCGGCGATCCTCGCCCACGAGATTGCCCACGTGGAGAGCCGGCACAGTTACCGCATCTGGCGAAACGCGCAACGGGCATCGACCATTGCCGGGGTTGTGGGCCTCTTCGGCGGGGGCACCGACACCAACGTTGACGACATCATCGCCGTCATGACTTCCTTCACCGCCAACCTGTTCATGGCGGGTCACGGGCGAGACCGTGAACGCGAAGCGGACCTGTTCGCCAGCTTCTACCTGACCGAGACGGATGTCGGCGACCGGCCGCTGCTGAATGCGTTCCGCAAGCTCAAGTTCGCCCGCGACGCCCATGACCCGTTTGGCGACGGGGCCGGCGGGCTGTTCGCGACGCATCCCCATATCGAGGAGCGCCTCGACCGGGCCGGGGCGACCACCACGGCGTCGTTTCTTGAGGAGAACGTCTTCCAGGGCGTGACGGACAACGGCGCACTGGTCGCCACCCTCCGGTTCGATGTGCAGCGGCTGTTTCAGAACGAGTTAGACGTCATCGCGACGCTCTCGACCACGCCAGAGCTGAGCGAAGAGGACGACGTCAACACGATCAACGTTCGAGTCGCGGGGCAACGGATTCAACTGCGTGAGCGCACCGCAGAAAAGATCTTTCCGAGCGATGAAGTCTCAGCCGTGTTCGGCAACGACGATGCGCGTGGGCTGATCGACGGGCCGATTGAGTCGGTCGAGCTCGACTTGCGCAATGTCGACCGGTGGGAACGGATCGACGCCGTGGCCCGCTAGTGGTCTGAGCTTCTCCGACGTCAGGAACGGATTACTGTGTCGCAAACGACCGTTTGCGATCCATGCGGCCAGACGACTCGTCCTTGATGATGGCCACCGTATGACCCGTGTGTTCGGGTGGGTATGAGCGAGCAGGCCGCGTTCGCGCGCGTCCTGGCGTCGTTGTACGACGCCATGCTGGACGAGACCCTCTGGCCGGCCACCTCGGCCTTGATTGACGAGGCCTGCGGCCTGACGGGCAATGCCATCCTGGTCGCCGAAGGCCCGCCCGACGACATCCGGGTGCTCTTCGTCGGGCTCTACTACCGCGGGCAGCGCCGCCTCGATCTGGAGCGTGAGTACCTCGAGGTCTACCATCCCATCAACGAAGCCATCCCGAGGCAACTGCAACGGCCCGCCGGCCAGCTGGTGTCGATCCCAGACCTGTACACGGCCGAGGAACTGAAGACCTCGCGTACCTACAACGAGGCCTTACGCCGGTACCAGTATCAGCAGGGCGTGAACGTGCTCCTGGACGGGCCGGGGGGTTCCCGCATGACCTGGTCGCTCGCGGATCCCGTCGCCTCGGAGGGTTGGGGGGCGTCGCAGATCGCGATGGTCCGGCGGCTCATGCCCCATGTCCGTCAATTCATCCGTGTCCGGCAGGCGCTGGTCCGTGCCCAGGCGGGGGACACGACCGTGATGGCCCTGCTCGAGACCCCGCGGATCGGCGTCGTCCACCTGGACCGGCGCGGGCGGATTCTGGCGGTGAATGACCGTGCCCGGAGCCTCCTCCGACACGGCGAAGGGGTGTCGGAGGAAGAGGGGGTGTTGCAGGCCCGCGCGCCGGACGACCAGGCCCGTCTGGCGCGGCTGGTGGCGGAGGCGCTGCCGACCTCCCGTGCGGTGCCGGTCAGTGGATCGATGCTGCTGGGCCGCGCGGCCGGGGTGCCCCCGTTGGTGGTGCATGTCAAACCCGTGGGCGTCCCGTCACCGGACTACGGCGCGCGGCCCGTCGCGGCGCTCGTCCTGCTGGTCGAGCCTGGGGGCCATCTGCGTCTCGACCCCGACGTGGTCACCAGGACCCTAGGGCTGACGCCGGCGGAGGGTCAGGTGGCGGTCTGGTTGGCCGACGGCAAGAGCGTGCGCGACATCGCCCTGACGACGGGGCTCACGGAAGGCGCCATCTACTGGCACCTGAAGCAGATCTACCAGAAACTGCCGATCTCCCGGCAGGTGGACCTGGTGCGGTTGGTGCTGTCGATCGCCGAGTTCGGGTAACCGCGGCGCGGCCGGCGTCCTCGCTGGCCGGCCTCGTGCTTTTTTCTTCTCCAACTCCTAAATATCTCCTCGACACTACCAATCCTGTCAGTGACTAGAAGGCATTAGGAGCACTAATCTAAGCCGGATTGTGTTGCAAATCTGGCCAACGCCCGGCGGACCGCCGGTATAGACCATGAAAAAGATCGCCCGCCCGGCGATCTTCAAGGGGCGACACAGCGATGTCGGATTCGCCGTCGGCAAGAGCCGTCAACGGCCGGCGCGACGCAGCGTCTACCCCATAGGTGCTCGCGCCCGCCGCGCGGCGGCGGGACTGGCGCTCGCCTCCGCCGCACTGCTTACCACGCCAGCGCCCACCCAGGCGCAGACCGATGTACTGGTCAGCAATGTGGGCCAAACGCGCTCGGGTAGTCTTGGCCTTGACACACACGAAGGGGCACAAGCATTCACCACGGGCGCCAACAGTGACGGCTATACCGTGACCAGCGTTGGGCTCGACCTGTCGTCGGGCTCGACCTCTGCCAACTTCACTGTCGGAGTATGGACGAACAGCGACTCCAATCTTCCGGGCACTTCCTTGGGGACGCTAACGCCACCGGCCTCCCTGACCACCCCGGGGGTCAACGAGTTCACGACCTCCGGAATAGTATTGGCGGCCAATACAACCTATTGGGTTGTGGTGGACAGTGACGGCGGTGGTAGCACGCAATGGGAAGGCACGGCTGCGGACTCTGAGGATTCCACCTCGGCCTCGGGATGGAGCATTGCCGACGAATCCTACGATAGGCCTCACGGCGGCGGGACTTTGGGCTCGTACACCGATCCGTTCAAACTCCGCGTCAACGGCACCGCGATTAACCCAAACAGCCCACCGACGATCACGACGATGTCGCCGCAGTCGGTGGCGGAGAACATGACCGCGGTGGTGACGCTGGCGGCGACCGACACGGACAGCGGCGACACCCTCACCTGGTCGACGAACGGCGGCGCCGACGCCAGCGCGTTCACGTTAACGACGGCCGGCGTGCTGAGCTTTGCGAGCGCGCCGAACTTCGAGGACCCGACCGACACCGGCACCGACAACGGCTACGAGGTGACCGTGCGGGTCTCGGACGGGACGGCGCCGGCCGATCTCGCCCTGACCGTCAACGTCACCGACGTCGCCGAGCAACCGGACCGGCCCGCCGCACCCGCGGTCTCCGCGACCGCGGGCACGACCACGAGTCTTGACGTGGGCTGGACGACCCCGGGATTGAACGGCGGCCCGGCCCTCACCGGGTACAACCTGCGATACCGAGAGGGCACCAGCGGGCCCTTCACCAATGGCCCGCAGGCCGTCGACGACCTGAGCACGGCGATCACGGACCTGATGGCGGGCACGGCGTATCAGGTGCAGGTGCGGGCGCTCAACGGGGAGACGCCGAGCGACTGGTCGCCCTCGGGCCCTGGTAGCACCAGCACTCCCGCCAACGCCGTGCCGGTGATCACGACGATGTCGCCGCAGTCGGTGGCGGAGAACATGACCGCGGTGGTGACGCTGGCGGCGACCGACACGGACAGCGGCGACACCCTTACCTGGTCGAAGAACGGCGGCGCCGACGCCAGCGCGTTCACGTTGACGACGGCCGGCGTGCTGAGCTTTGCGAGCGCGCCGAACTTCGAGGACCCGACCGACACCGGCACCGACAACGGCTACGAGGTGACCGTGCGGGTTTCGGACGGGACGGCACCGGCCGATCTCGCCCTGGCCGTCAACGTCACCGATGTCGCCGAGCAACCGGACCGGCCCGCCGCACCCGCGGTCTCCGCGACCACGGGCATGACCACGAGTCTGGACGTGGGCTGGACGGCCCCGGGATTGAACGGCGGCCCGGCCCTCACCGGGTACAACCTGCGATACCGAGAGGGCACCAGCGGGCCCTTCACCAATGGCCCGCAGGCCGTCGACGACCTGAGCACGGCGATCACGGACCTGATGGCGGGCACGGCGTATCAGGTGCAGGTGCGGGCGCTCAACGGGGAGACGCCGAGCGACTGGTCGCCCTCGGGCCCGGGCAGCACCAGCACTCCCCCCAACAACGCGCCGACCTTCACCGAGGGAACCAGCACCACGCGCAGCGTCGACGAGGACACGATATCGGGCCAGAACATCGGGGAGCCCATCACGGCGACGGATGCGGATGCTGGCGACACGCTGCGCTACACCCTGGGCGGGATAGACGCCGCCGCCTTCGGCATCGTGGCGACCAGCGGCCAGCTCCAGACCAGCGCCCCGCTCGACTACGCGACGAAATCCTCGTATGCGGTCACGGTCACGGTCTCCGACGACAACGGCGGCTCGGACAGCATCAACGTGACCATCAACGTCACGGTGGACCGGGCGGCGCTGGTGGCGCTCTACAACGCCACCGGCGGCGCGACCTGGACGCGCCGCACGAACTGGCTGACCAACGAACCCCTCTCGGAATGGTACGGGGTCACCACGGACGGGCACGGCCGCGTCACGGTTCTGATTCTCATCCTGAATGGGTTGAGCGGGCAGATCCCGGCGGAGCTGGGGAACTTGTCCAACCTCCAGGTCCTGTCTTTCTCCCGGAATGCGTTGAGCGGGGAAATCCCGGCGGAGCTGGGGAACTTGTCCAACCTCCGAAACTTGTCTCTCTCCGCGAATGGGTTGAGAGGGGAGATCCCCCGGGAGCTGGGGAACTTGTCCAACCTTGAGAGGCTGGATCTCTTGGGGAATGAGTTGAGCGGGCAGATCCCGTCGGAGCTGGGGAACTTGTCCAACCTCCAGTTGCTGTATCTCCACATAAATGCATTGAGCGGGCAGATCCCGGCGGCGCTGGCGGACCTGTCCAACCTCCAGTTGCTGTATCTCGGCGAGAATATGTTGAGTGGGCAGATCCCGGCGAGGCTGTGGAACTTGGTCCAGCTCCAGGAACTGTCCGTCGGCAACAATGCCTTGAGCGGGCAGATCCCGGCGGCGCTGAGGAACTTGGCCCAGCTCCAGGTGTTCGACATTAGCAACACAGGGTTATGTGTGCCGGCGGCGTTGCAGACGTGGCTGGCGACGATCGATTTCCGCGGAGACGTCTGCTCCGGCGGCGGTGGTGGCGGCGGTGGCGGTGGTGGTGGTGGCGGCGGTGGTGGCGGGGGCGCCACAAATAGCCCACCGGTGATCACGACGATGTCGCCGCAGTCGGTGGCGGAGAACATGACCGCGGTGGTGACGCTGGCGGCGACCGACACGGACAGCGGCGACACCCTCACCTGGTCGACGAACGGCGGCGCCGACGCCAGCGCGTTCACGTTGACGACGGCCGGCGTGCTGAGCTTTGCGAGCGCGCCGAACTTCGAGGCCCCGACCGACACCGGCACCGACAACGGCTACGAGGTGACCGTGCGGGTCTCGGACGGGACGGCGCCGGCCGATCTCGCCCTGACCGTCAACGTCACCGACGTCGCCGAGCAACCGGACCGGCCCGCCGCACCCGCGGTCTCCGCGACCGCGGGCACAACCACGAGTCTGGACGTGGGCTGGACGGCCCCGGGGTTGAACGGCGGCCCGGCCCTCACCGGGTACGACCTGCAATACCGGGAGGGCACCAGCGGGCCCTTCACCGATGGCCCGCAGGCCGTCGCCGGCCTGAGCACGGCGATCACGGACCTGATGGCGGGCACGGCGTATCAGGTGCAGGTGCGGGCGCTCAACGGGGAGACACCGAGCGACTGGTCGCCCTCTGGCACGGGCAGCACCGAGCCGCCGGAACCTGAGCCGGTGCCGGCTCTCCCGCTGCTCGGCCAGCTGCTCCTGGCGCTGGGGCTGACGGGCGCCGGGGCGCGGCTGCTGTCTCGGCGGGCGCGCGTGCCGCCCGCGGCCTAGCGGCCCGCGGCGCCGGTCCACCGGCGGGCTGGCGTGAGCGCCCGCGCCACGCGGTGGCGCACGGTGCGCTGCCGCGGCGCGGGGTGCGGGACGGTGTTTCGTCTCTGCGGGTCCTGCTGGCGGGGGCAGGCCTACTGTGGGGCGCTCTGCCGCGAGACCGCGCACCGCCTCCAAGGGCGGCGGGCGTCCGCCAAGCATCAGCGCAGCCCGGAAGGCCGGCTCGATCACTGCGACCGCCAACGGGTCTACCGCGCGAAATGTCGCCGCCGCGTGACTCAGGTACCTTCCCCCCGCCCCCCTCGATCCCCCACCATCGCAGCACCCGTCAGGCACGTGGGTCTTCGGCCCGTGTGCCACCTATGTGGGCGCGTGTGGGCGACACGGGCGGCCTGGCGCGGGCCACCCGCGCGAGCGGGCGGCGCACACCGACGAAAGGCACCAGACGATGGCAATCCGTGACCTCCCGACGACCGACGGGCTCCAGACATGTGCAGTGGAAACCGCCCAGGAACTGACCGCACGCCTCGTGCCGGGCGTGTACGTCCGCGCCCCGCGCGAGGTGCTGGCCGCGTGCGGGTGGGGTGACACCGAGAACGCCGACACGGCGGAGATCGTGGCCGGCGCCGACTGGCGCGACGACGCGTGGATCGCCCAGGGGGGCGACTAGTCATGGCCCCGACCACGCCGAAGCCATTGGCGGCGGCATCCCGTCAGATCCACCCTGACTCTCACGCCGCGTGTGCCGCGACGCGCAACGCGCAGATCGCGCAGGGCGTCGCGCCGTGGCAAAAACCGTGGCAGCCAGGCCCGCACGTCCCCGTGGCACCCCTCCACACGACGCGGCCGTCCACGCCGCGTCAGAGAAGGAGCTGAGCGATGGCATGGGGGCGTAAAAAAACACCACCGTCGGCTGAGAAGCCGCGCTGGAACCAGGACGACTATCACAAGGAGTTTGCCGGCAAGCTCAAGGAGCAGATTGAGCAGGGCGTCGCGCCGTGGCAGAAACCGTGGAAGCCTGGCGAGAGCCTACTCCCCAAGAACATCCAGACCGACACGCCGTACCGGGGCGGCAATTCGGTCTACCTCAGCGTGACCCAAACGGCGAAGGGCTACAGCGATCACCGCTGGGCCACCTACAAACAGATCAGCGACATGGGCGGGCAGGTCCGTAAAGGCGAGAAGGCCACCCAGGTGCTGTTTTACAAGTTTGACGACGAGAAGAAGAAGGCCCAGGAGCAGCCCGGCACCCCGACGGCCGAGGGCCAGGGCGAGAAGGCACAGACGCGCCCGCCGATGGTCCGCTGCTATGCCGTGTTCAACGTCGAACAGGCCGACGGGTTGACGCTGGAACGCACGGCCGACGACCGCACTAAAGAGCCCGAGTGGAAGGCGCACCAGACCGCCGAGCGGGTGATCCAGGAGAGCGGCGTCCACGTCGCCCACGTGCGCGGCGACCGGGCCTTTTACAACATCCAGACGGACAAGGTGACGTTGCCCGAGCGTGAACAATTCGCCACCGCGAACGGGTATTACCAGACCGCCCTCCACGAACTGGGTCACGCCACCGGACACCCCGAGCGGATGGACCGCGACACCCTGAAAGCCGGCGCCGGGCACTTCGGCAGCGTGGAGTACGCCCGCGAAGAACTCCGCGCGGAAATGTCCGCGATGATGACGGGTGATCGGGTGGGCGTCGGCCACGACGGCAGCCGAGGCGCCGCGTACGTCGAGGGCTGGATCAAGGCGCTCGACCAAGACCCGAAGGAGATCTACAAGGCGGCCGCCGACGCCCAAAAAATCTCCGATTACCTCATGCAGCCGATCAAGGAACGGGAGCAGATCACCGAGAAGGAACACGCGCAGCTCGCCGAGAAATACTCCCCCGCGCGCAGCCCGCAGATCAGCCACGCGCCGACGCCGCAGCCCCAAGCGCCGCAGCCCGAGCGGGAGTCAGGCATCAGCCGCTAGGCGGTCGTCATGTTTGACCGTACCGATGTGCTGTGGCGAGACGACCCGACGCCCGAGCCGGCCCACACGCCGGCGCGGGACGACGCGCCGACCGATGACCACGCGCGCCAGGTCACGCGCCGACCAGGCGCGCCAGGTCAACCCCCTCGCAGCACCGATCCGGACCCGGACGATCAACACACCGTTGACGGTGAGGACCTGGCGCACCGCCCGCCAGAAGCCGACCGCGACCGACAGGCGCGCGAGCAGCATCGAGGATGGCAGGGCCGAGAGGCCCGCGAAGGCCGGCCGCGAGCCGACACACCAGAGGATCGCGCCGAGGCGTACACCCGACGCCATGACTCCCCCGAGGACGCCGCCCGCGACGAGCAGAGCCGCACCGCACATCGAGCCGGGCTCGACACGCAGGACCTGGCGCGCGAGGCACGCGCCACCCAGGAACGCGACCAGCTCGCCGCCGAGCGGCAGGCCCGCATCAGCGAGGCCCGCGCCCGGCTGGACGCCGCCGGCGGCACACCACGCACGACCGTGCCCGTGCCCGACGACCGCGACCAGGACCGACAGGCGCGCGCCGACGTCCGCGCATGGACAGACCAGGACCGGGGCGGTATTCAACGCGTGACGAAGGACACGCCCGCGCCGCGCGAGCCCAGGCCGGACCGCGCGACGCCCGACGCCCGCACCGATGGCCACCGACGCGAGTACGACGCGCGCGAGGCGCAGCCCCGCGACCGGCGCACCCGCACGGACCGCGACCGCGATGCCATCGCCGACGTGGGGATGTATCGCGCCGTGTCGTATACGGACCTATCCGAGCAGCATTACGACGGGCATCCGTACGCCGCGCGGCGTGCCGTCACGCGCATGGTGCGCGCCGGGCTGATTGAGGAACACGAGGCGACCGGGCCGCAGGGGAACCTCTTTACGGTGCTGACCGCCACGGCACGCGGCCGAGACGCCGCGCACCGCGCGGCGCGGGACGCCGGCCACGTCCCCGAGCAGGAGACATGGACCGGACTCGTCAAGCCGGCCGAGCTGTCGCACGACACGGCCGTGTACCGCGCGGCGCTGGACGAGCGGGCGCGCCTCGAGGCCGAGGGCGGGCGCGTCGTGCGCGTGCGCCTTGACGCCGAACTCAAGAGCCGCGTCGCCACCGCGACCGAGACGGCGCGCGCCGCGGGCGGCGACCGCGCGGCCGACGAAGCCAAAGCCGCAGCCGCCCAGGAGCTTGGCCTCCCGATGCAGGACGGCCATGTGATGTACCCCGACGCGCAGCTCGACATCGAGGACCGCGACGGCATGGGCGGGCGGGTGAACGTGGAGATCGCCTCCGACCACTACCACGCGGCGGCGATTGTGGCGAAGGCCGGCGCGGGCTTTGCCATGCACGGCAGCAGCCGATCCGCCAGTCAGAATATCGGCCGCGCGCTGGGGCGCGCCGCGGCGCGTGAGACCGATAGCGGGCCGGGCGGCGGGAGCGGCGCGGGCCGCGATGGGTCCGTGGAGCTGTAGACGATGCAACCGATCACCGTGGCCCTTGGGCTGACCGTCACCGTTCTTGCACTCACGGCGCTGCTCGCCGGGCCGGCGTTCGCGTTCCTGGCCCCTCACACCCGTGTCCTCGTATTCGAGTACTGGCCGGCGCTGGCCGCGTACGGCGCGCTGGCCGTGGTCTCGTGTGTCGTCGCGCTCTACGCGACCGCGCGCGCGGCCGGGCTCGCCGATCTCGGGCGCAAGGTGGATCTCGTTGAACGATCCATTAGACGCGGCGCGGGTGGCGATCCGGAGCTGGCCGAACAGATGCAGCAGCAGGACCGTGGAGACTTCGAGGCATGACGCAGACCGAACGCACCGCCCGCACGGGACGCGGCTCGAGAAGGATTCGTGAGCCGCGTCCCTTCACACCCGCCACCACAAGGAGAACACCCATGCACGCGCACCGCTCCCGCTGGATCACCGCGCTCGCCGTGTCGTTCGCCGTGGCGCTCGCCGAGCTGCCCGTCGTTGCGCAGGGCGTGAGCCCGTGGCTCAACGCCGTGGAGGTGCTCGAGGACGCCTTTACTGGCCCCCTCGCGCGTGGCCTGTCGCTGATTGCGATCGTCATCGGCGGGCTGATGTTCGCCTTTGGTGAAGGCGGCAGCAAGAAGGCGCTCGCCGGGATCATCTTCGGGTTGGGGATGGCCATGGGTGCGGCGAACTTCCTGACGTGGTTGTTTTCATGACCATCCCCGCCGGCACGCGCCCGTGGCCCGCGTACCCCGCGCTGTCGGCTCCCCTCACCATGATGGGGGTCGAGCGGCGCTGGTTTCTGCTCAGCGCCACGCTCGGGATGGCCATGTGGAACGCCATCAACAGCATCCTGATCGGCGCGGCGGCGTTTTCCGTCCTGTACGGCCTGGGCTGGTGGGCCTGGCGGACGGACCCGCACATGCTCACCATCCTGCGTGAGTCCGTCCGTTTCAAGACACGGTACGACCCGGCGAAGTGGGCCGCGCACCCGTGGTACATCCTCATCACCCAGGCCCGCCGGCAGAGCCGCCCCTCATGACGACCACCGATCTCGACGTGGCCGACCACCACGCCGCCGGCTCGCTGGCCGACGAGCTGCCGTACTGGGGCTGGCTCCCCGACGACCGGACGTGTCTCACCCGGCGCGGCGAGCTGGTCACGCTCGCGCGACTGTCGCCGACCGTCGTGGACGGGCACACCCCCGAGCAGCTCGACGCCGTGCTCAGTCGCTGGCAACGGATGCTCTCAGGCATCGACGCCCGGACCCGGCTGTACTTCTACCTCTTGCGCCGGCCGGCGACGTTCCCCGACGTGGACACCGGCCTCTCGGCCGTCGCCGACCTCGGGCAACGGAAGCGGCGCGCCTTCCTTGCGTCGCGCATCCAGCAGATCGAGACCTTTGTGGCGTGGTGCTACGACCCCCGGCTTTCCACGGCCGCAGCCGGCAAGCACAACGCCCCGTGGTGGAAGCACTACATACAGACATGGATGACGCGGCGGCGGAATCCCAACGAGGCGATCTACTTCCGCGAGCAGATCGAGGAGGCGGCGGCGCGCTTTCGGCAGCAGGTGGACGCCAGCCGGACGCTGGTCGCCGACCTCACCCCCCTCGACATCTTGACGGCACACGCCGGCTCGAGGTTCCTGGCCGAGCTGGTGAACAAGCCCGGCCGCACCCCGTGGGATGGGGCCACCGGCAGCGGGATGAACTGGCGGCTCGCCACCAGCGAACTCGAAGCCGAACGCCGGCATCTTCGACTGGACGGCGAGCCCGTCATTCTCTACTCGCTCCTCTCCCCCCCGGCACGGGCCACCGCGAACCTGCTCAACGCCCTGTACCGGCTCGACAGCGTGTTAACCGTCACGCTCGAATGGCGCCCGTGGGATCTGGACGCAGCGCGCCGCAAGATTCGCGGCGCACAGCGCCACTACTTTTCCAAGCGGTACTCGATGATGTCGCACGTGCAGGAGACCGAGGGCACCGCGTCGGCGATGGTCGATAGCGCGGCTGAAGTGGAATCCGACCGCTTAGGCAACGCCCTGGTTGAACTCGAAACCGAGGGCGTGGCCTACGGCGATCTGGCGCTCACCATTGCCCTGCACGGCGACCTTGAGCAGACCGAACGACTCGACGGTGACGTGCTCCGCATCTTCGCGTCACACGACGCGAAGGTGATCCGCGAAGGGTACGGCCAGCTCCCCGCGTGGTTCTGCCGACTGCCGGCGCAGCCGCGGAAGCGGCAGGTCCGTTCGGTGTTTGTCTCGGCGGGCGCGGCGGCGTGCCTGGCGCCCATCTATGGACCACCGACCGGCAACGCGCGGAGCCCGCACCTGGACCGGGCCGCGCTCGCCATCCTTGAGACGCAGTGGCACACGCCGTTTCACTACGACCTGTTTCACGGCGACGTCGGCCATACGCTCGTCCTCGGGGCGACCGGCGCCGGCAAGAGTTTCACGCTCAATTTTTTGCTTGTCCAAGCCCTGCAGTACAACCCGCGCGTCCTCATCCTTGACCTCGGGGGCAGCTACCGCTGGATCACCCGGTTCCTCGGGGGCGGCTACCTGGAGCTGTCACCCGACGACGCGACCGGGCAGGGCGGGTTTCGCTTGCGCCCGTTCGCGCTCCCGCCGGCCGAGCGGACCTTGCAATTCCTCACCGGCTGGATCATGCGCTTGCTCAGAATCGGCGGATGGACCGTGAGCGGATCGGACCCGTCCGAAATCCGCGCCCGCATCGAGGACGTGTACGCCTTCCCGCCCGACCGCCGGACGATGACCGTCTTTGTCCACTCCTTGCCGGCCGCGATGTGGCCGGCGATGGGGCGCTGGTACGGCAACGGCGCATGGGGGAAGTACTTCGACAACCCGGCCGACGGGGACGATCTCGACCTTGCCGACTGGCAGGTGATCGACCTCGCGGGCGCGGCCGAGCATGAGGACTTGTGCGAGGCGGCGCTGTTCTATCTCTTGGAACGCCTCCGACTCACCCTGGAGCACCCCGAGGAAACCGCACGGGTGAAAGTGATGGTGGTCGATGAAGCCTGGCGCTACCTGCGCGACCCGGCCGTCCTCGCGTACCTCGCGGAAGCGGCCAAGACGTGGCGGAAGAAAAACGCGGCGCTCATCATGGCAACCCAAAGCGCCGTGGACGTGACCGGGACGGCCGGCGCGGAGGCGCTCCTCGAATCCATGCCGACCAAGCTCTTTCTCGCCAACCCCGAGCTCCCCGACAAGGCGGCTGAGATGTTCCGCTTGAACCCGTCCGAAGTGGCGACCATCCGAGGGCTCGTCAGCAAGCAAGAGCTGTATCTGAGACGCCCGAACATGGCCGCGACCGTGCGGCTGGAAGTCGATCCCGAATCGTACTGGTTGTACACGTCATCGGCGCGCGACAGTGCGCGGCGAGCCGAGGCGGTTGAACAGCACGGCCTCGAGGGCGCGCTCGCCCACCTGGCCGGCACACGCTAGAACAGGAGAGGGGAACCCATGACCATCCGTCCGACCATCGCTCTTGCCTTGTCGCTGTGCCTTGTCCCGGCGCTCACCCAGGCCCAGGCCGACGCAGACGCATCGGCCGGCGCGTCCGTTCTGCAGGTCCAAGACGCGCCCGATCAGATCATCACCGTCACCACCCGCATCCGACACACCACCGTGATTCAGCTCCCGCCGCGCGAGAACATCCTCGACTTTATCGTCGGGGATTCCGAGTACTGGCACCTGACCGGCGCGGCGAATCTCGCCTTCCTCAAACCCATCGGGGAAGGCGTCACGACCAACGTCGCGCTCGTGTGCGAGAGCGGCCGAATCTATGCGTTCCTCGTCGCCGAACGCGACGCCCCGCCCCACCTGATTGTCCGCGTCGGAGCCGATCCGGACGCCGCGCCGTCGGCCGGCGTGCCGGTCCCCGCCTTCGTCGCGCGATCGCGCGTGGCCGAGTATCAGCTCATGGCCGAGGAAAGCCGCGCCGCCGTGCACGCGGCGCAGATCGACGCCGAGGCGCAAATCGCGGCGATGCGCCAGGACGCCACCGCCCAGGTCGATCAGTTTCGCTCGACCTATCCCACACAGCTCCAATTTCCCTATGCGCTGGACGACAAGGCCGCGCGGTGGCCCTTTCTGGTGCAAGGCATGTGGCACGACGGGCAATTCACCTATGTCCGATCCACCGCCCAGGAAACCCCCGCGCTCTACGAAAACCGCGACGGCCAGCCGTCCCTCATCCCGTACGACCTCCAGCACGACGGACTCTTTATCGTGCGTCGGCTTGTCGGGTCCGGCTGGTTGCAAATCGGCCGCGACCGCGTGGGCTGGAACATCGACCTGGACGATCTGGACTAACCCTGATGCCGAACTGGACCCGACTCACCGCACCCGCCGCCGGCGCGTTTTCAGCCACGTGGATCACACGGATCGGCGCGCTCGTGTTCGCCCTGATGCTTGGCGGCGCGTTCCTCATCCAATCGTGCTTTGCGACGGTCCCCACCGACCCGGACTCACGCATCGAGCCCGAGGGGATCGCCGGCGATCGCGCCACGCGGCAACTCGGCCAGCGCGTGCAAGACATCGAGCAACGCGCCGCGATGGACGCCGCGGCGGCCGCGCGGACCCTTGCCGGCCAGCAGGACACGCAACTGACCGGCGGACAAGTCACGCCCGCCTTTAACGAGACGACGGGCGAGACGGACGACAGCGCGCCCGCCATTATCCCGTTGACCGAGGACGAGGCGCAGCTCCGCGAAGTGCTGCGCCTGGAAGCCATCGAGCGGCGCACCCGGTCGCTGCGCTCCGCGCCGGTCGTCATCACCTACCGCCGACCGGAGACCGGCGGGCTCGCACCGGCAGCGGCGACCGCCGGGGCGGAGCCCACCGACGACGCGCCGGCCCAGGCCGGCACCGACACCCGCGCGAGTACTCCGACTCCCCCGCAGCCCGTGAGCCTCCTCGACACCGTGACCGCCCTCGCCGCCCTCGATGCTGAGCAGATCGCCGCGGCGGAACTCGACGCGGGGCGCCTGCTCCCGATGGGGCGACAGCAGATCCAGCCCCCGGACACGTCCCCCCTTGGGGCCACGGACGGCGCCGGTATCCCCCAGGGCGACCCGCTCAGTCCCGCCATCGTCCGCACGCCCAACGACCCGCCAGGCTGGGAGCGGATCTATGAGGGCTCGTTTCTCGAGGGCGTGCTGGTGAATCAACTGAACGGCGACTTTCCCGGCCCGGTCCTCGCGGCCGTGGCCGTGCCGGTGTACTCCGCCGACCGGCAGCGGATCGTGATCCCGCGCGGCGCGCGCGTGATCGGATCCGCGTCGGCGGTCGCCGGCCAGGATCAAGAACGGCTCGCCGTCGGGTTTCACCGGCTCATCTTCCCCGATGGGCGATGGGTGTCCCTGGAGTTTGCCGGGCTGAATCAGATCGGCGAGGGCGCGCTCAAAGACCAGGTGAACCGGCATTACGTCGCCATGTTCGCCAGCGTCGGCGCGGTCGGCATCATCTCGGGGTTGACGTTGCGCGGGTCCGACCCGTACGCGGGCGGGCGTCAGGGGTTTCAAGCGGGCGCAGGGCAAGGGCTCGCCCAAGGCGCGACGAGCATCCTTGACCGCTTTTTGAATCGACTCCCGACCATCACGATCCGCGCCGGGCACCGGCTCCGGATCTGGCTGACGTCTGATGTCCTGGTGCCCCGTCCGGTCTGACCAGGTATGGGCCGGCGGACGACCGCCGGCCCGTCCCTGCCGCCGTGCCGCAACGGGCCGGGTGTGTCACCCGGAGGGCCGGAGCGGAGCAAGGACGGCGCCGCCGTTGACACGCCCGGCCCGCGAAGGCGATCCGGGCTTTTCGAAAGAAGGAGCTGACCGATGCAGAAGATGATCCTCTGGACGATCGTCCTGTTCACCCCGCTACTCTGGACGACCACCGCGCACGCGCTGTTCGGCATCCCCGACGTGGCCGCGCTCGCGCAGCGCGTGACCATCATCGCGAATCAGGGCATCCAGATCGCCAACAGCGTGACGCAAATCTCGCGCATCACCGAGCAGATGACCGAGATCAAAAACCAGTACGACCACCTGAAACAAGAAGCCCTCGGGCACGTGGGTGCGCTGACGCACCCCTTTACCGACCTGGCGGCGCTGCCGAGTCAGATCGTCGGCGACGGGCTCGGCTGGCGGGCTGACTTCACCGGCACGGACACCGCCGGGCTGATTGATGCGCTTGAAGCACTCAGCACCACCGGCACGCCCGTGACCGAGTACTGGCGCGATCGGTTGAGTGCCGCGCCCGTCACCACCGAGGCGGACGTGATCGCCGCGTACAACGCCTTGCCGGTCTCGCTGGCCGACCGTGCCGCCGAGAACTACCGGCGGCACCGGAACCAAGGCGAGCAGCGGACGGCGCTGAGTCACAGCGTCAACACGGCTGCGTCCGACGCGACCGCCACCGTCGTCTCCGCGCGCGACTCGTACGCGGCGTTACGCGGGCAGACCAACGTCTCCGGCACGGCGCTCCAGCAGGCGCAGATCGCCGGACTCATCACGAGCGGCGAAGTGTCCGCCGCACTCCTCCAGCTGCACGCGTTCGAGGCGAACCAACGGGCAGCGGACGCACTCGCGGCCGAGGAACGACGGCGTGAGATTGAAGCCGCGCGCGTCGACGCGAAACGCGCCGCGCGCGTGCAGCATGAGCGGCGTCTCGCCGGCATCGCGAGCCACCGCGACGGCGGCGACTCGCTCTTATTCGCCGTGCCATAGCCCGGAGCTGAGGACGTGGCCGCCGCCCTGAATCCCCGCCGAGACCCCACACCGCCGCGCGCCTGGCGTGCCGCGAGGCGCGCCGGATGCGTCGCCCTCGCCGCGTGCCTCCTCTGCGCCGCGCCCGCCCTGGCGCAGACACCCCCACAGCAGATCGATCCCACCGTCCCGACCACGATTCCTCAAGAAGACCTCAACGACTTTAAGGGGTTCTTGGATCAGGTCATGGAGGACATCATGGCCGCGAACGGGCCGACCGTTCTCAATGCCGGCAACGCGCTGTGGCGAGGGCTGGCCGCGATTGTCGTCGTCTGGACGGGTGTCAAGATCGCCATGTCCGGCACGTTCTCCATGTGGGCGATCATCGAGCTGGTGATCGGCCTCTGGATCCCGTGGGTCATGCTCCTGTTTTACGCCACGCCGATCCCCGGCGTGGCGTTCACCTTCCCCGGCATGATTGCCGGCGGCGGCAACTGGCTCCACAGCTTTTTTCTGTCCGACATTGTGCCCGCCGTGCAGATCGAGCTCGCGAATCTCGTCCACACGCAGACCACCGCCCTCTCCGATGCGTGGGCCGGCACGAGCTACTTTGAGCTGTACAGCGCCCTCGGGGACGTGCTCAGCACGCTCGTGATCGGCACGTCGATGATGCTGTTCATTTTTCTCTGTCTGGTCGTCATCTACGCCGTCACCTACGCCCAGGTCATTTGGGCGCAGATGGCGATCCTGATCCTGACGTTCGTCGGGCCGCTGATGATTCCGTGGCTGGTGTTTGAGCCGATGGCGTTTCTGTTTTGGGGCTGGTTCCGGTCGATGATCACCTTCGCGCTCTACGGCGCGATTGCCGGCGCGATCATGCGCGTCTTCATGAGCGTGTCCCTCGGGTTTCTGACGACGTTTCTCAGTACGGCCGACGTGGAGGATCCCGTGCAGATGGTGAGCTGGTTGCTCATCCTGTTGCCCTTGATGGTGGCCGGTGTGCTCGCGTCGCTCAAAGTGGGCGAGCTGGCCGGGATGCTCGTGAGCGGCGGCGGCGGCGGCGGGGCCGGCATGACGGGCGCGCTCATGGCCGCTGCGACCGGCGGCAAGGCCCTGCTCGCCGGCACAGCCGCACGCGCGGCAGGAGTGAAATGATGACGCAGACCGAGCAGGACAGCGGGAAGACGTACGCCGATATCTGGGGCGAGGCCGTGCACAGTAACCGGCACTTGCGGGTGCTCTCGATGGGGCTCGCCGGGCTGGTGCTGTTGCTCGTGGTGATCATCATCCGGCTGTCGTCCGTGGAACTCCCCAAGCCGATTGTTGTCAGGGTGGACGACGTGGGCCGCGCCGAGGCGCTGGCCTATGACACCGTCGAAGCCCAGGCCGACCCGCTGGACCCGACCACGAAGTATTTCCTGAACCGCTTCATTGACGACTACTACAGCCGGCGCGGGGCGACGGTTGAACAGGCGTGGCCGCGCGCGCTGCGCTTTCTCACCACGTCCCTGGCGAATGAAGCGTTTCGGCTGGAGGGCGAGAACGTCGCCATGCTCGCGGCCGGCGCCGCCCGCGATGAGTTGCAGGTGGAGCGGGTGACGCTGCGGATTCAGGCGAGCCCGGACCCCCCGCACGCGGCGGCGGCGGACTTCGACCTGGTGCGCCTGGTCGGCGGCGCGGAAGTGGGCCGCGACCGCTGGACGCTCTCCCTCCAATTCACGTTTATTGAGACGGTCGAGCCCGAACTGATGATTGTGAATCCGATGGGGATCATCATCACCTACTTGCGCGGTGATCGCGCGCTGGTGACAGGATGACCAGCGGCCCGGCCCAGGTCGAGACGAGCCCCGAGAGCCCCGCCACGGTCCCGACGTTGCAGGACCGCGCCGGCCAGCTCGCGCCCCTCGGGTGGACCGGCCGCGAGGCCGAATGGCTCGCCCTGGTCGCCTTGCACAGCGGCGCGTTTACGCGCTCGCAATGGTGCGCCTTCTTTGGCGAGACGCACCCAGAGCCCGCCCGCCGTTTCGTCCGAGCGCTTCTCGAGAAGAAGCACGCGATCGAGGACGAGCGGGCCATCTTCCCCGGCGGCGCGCGCGCCGTTCTACTGACGGGCAAGCCCATCTATCAGGCGCTTGGCATCCCCGACGTACGACACCGCCGGTCGAAGGCCGCGACCACGATCGTCCTCATGCGCCGGCTCCTCTCGCTCGATTACCTCATCGAGCGGCCGACCTTCGGATGGCTCCCCACCGAGGGCGACAAGGTGCACCGGTTCGAGGCGCTCGGGCTGGACCGCCGCACCTTCCCGTACCGGCTGTACGGGCCGGACGGGAAGCCGCAAACGCCGCGCTATTTTGCGTTCAAGCTCCCGATCGCCGTGGACGATCAGGCGGCGACGTTCGTGTACGTGGACGCCGGGCAGACCACCGATAGCGAGCTGCGCGCGTGGGGCGTGGCCCACGCGCCATTGTGGGCCGCACTCCGGGCGCGCACGTTCGCCGTGCAGGTTGTCGGCGTGGGCGTGGGCTCCGACGCGGCCGACCGCGCCGCGCCCGTGCTCAAATACTGGACCCAGGACGGTGACGGCACGGGCGTCGACAACCCCACCGGACAGACCCAGGCCGACCCGGAGATCCGCCAGGAAATCGCGCGATTGAAAGAGGCGACGAGCGGCGGGAATCGGTCCTTGCTGGGCGAGTGGGGCGGATTCGCGAACGCCGTCGATCGGCTCATGGCGCTGCGTCAACTCCCCGAAGGCACACCCACCACAACGAAGGCGCGGGGGGCGATTGACCGCTTCCAGATCTGGTCCACCTCGCGGTTGACCGGCCCCGAGGTGGCGCTCTGATGGTGCCGGCTGTTTCCCGTCCGTTCCGTGGCAGGGCGCAGGGCAGGGCGCAGGGCAGGCGATTTGTGATCCAGTCAGAGGGGGGGGTATCACAAAAACCGGTGGGGGGGGTATCACACCACGCCTTTCCAGTGTGCGCCGGCCCCGTTCGGGTTTTTCGTGCTAGACCGGACGACCCGAGACGCGCCAGCGGGGAGGGACTGGACGGGAGCGACCCCCCCTTTTTGACCGCTGGCGCGGTCAGTCGAGTGGGGGGGTATCACACCGGGGCTCACGCCCGGTATCACACCCACCCCCCCGCCTTCGGGGGGGTCGCTCCCGTCGTATGTATCCCTGCGGGAAGGCTCCCCGGCCCGCGCGCGGGCCGGACGATCAGGCACACCGAGCGGCCCGATGCGTGACGCACTCGTACGCGCGTTCCTGGTCATCGCCGGCATCAGTGCCGTGGCCGCGTGGACGTGGCCGGGCGTGTTCCCCGAGGCCGATCCCGTGGCCGTGCTCGTTCGATATCACACGCCGAACGCATACCGCGCCGTCGTCGCGTGGTACTACGTCGCGCCGGGCGTGGCCGTGTTCCTCACCGGCCAATTCCTCATCAGCACGTCGCGCATCTGGTTCGCCCGGATGGGCGTCAGTCTCGGGCTCCGGTCGCGCCTGCCCGCGTGGCCACTTTCGCCTCACTCGGACGGCCCGGCGATCGTCATCGGGGAAGTGCATCACCCCGTCCGAGCCATCGAGAGCCCGACCCCCGAATGGCTGATCATTCCCGAGCGGGGACTCTATACCGGCGTGGCGATTTTCGGCGCCGTGGGCTCCGGCAAAACGTCGGCCTGTATGCACCCGTTCGCGCGCCAGCTCCTCGGCTGGCAAGCCGACAATCCAGAGCGGCGACCGGCCGCGCTCGTCCTGGAAGTCAAGGGCGATTTCTGTCACGACATCCGCGCGATCCTCAAAGATGCACACCGCGAAGGCGACTACATCGAGCTGTCCCTCGATGGCCGGTTGACGTGGAACCCGCTGAGCGCGACGTGGCTCGATTCCTACTCGCTCGCCTATACCGTGGCGTCCCTTCTCAACCAACTGTTCGGCAAAGGCAAAGAGCCCTTCTGGCAGCAGGCGTACACGAATCTCGTCCGCTGGATCATCGAGCTGTACCGCGTCCTGCCCCACCCCCAGGACGGCAGCGCCACGCCCGGATGGGTGACGCTGCGGGACGTGTATCACTGCGCCATCGACAAGGAACTCTTCGCGGCGAAGATTGAAGAAGCACAGAGATTCGCGGGCGACAGGGCCGACCAATGGATCGTGATCGACGTGGCCGCGATAGGCGACGAAGATCAGATGTTCGCGCTCAAAGCTATCGGGTTTTTGCTCCACCCGACGCGCCCTGACCGACTCCGGGCGCACCCGGACCCACCCGTGTTTGACCACCTGAACGCCCACACGATCACGTACGAGCGGGAGCGGTTCGAGAGCGCGGCGACGATGGAGATCCGGCTCCGTGTTGAAGCCGTCAATCGCTGGTACGAACACGACTGGAACACCCTCGACAACAAGATCCGGTCGAGCATCGTGGAGGGCGTCTCCGTGTTCCTCAGCATGTTCGACTTGCCGAGTGTCGCCCGCGTGTTCTGTCCGGCCGCGCCCCGCGCGGCGTCCGCCGGCGACAACCCCGGCGACCCGATCAACGAGGACGACGCGATCACCGCGACGATCAAAACCGGCGACCTGCCGCCCCTCGATGTCCTCATCGAGAGCGGGAAGGTCCTCGCCCTCAATATGCCCGCCGGCACCAATCCCGCGCTGTCCCGCGCCGTCGGTGTCATGCTGAAAAATGCGTGGCTCCAATCCCTGTTGCGCCGGCCGGCGACGATGAAGGCCGAGCCCGGCCGCTACGTCCGGCCGGCCGTCTTTATCTGTGACGAGTATCAGGCGTTCGCCAGCGTCGGCGAGGACGATCCGAGCGGCGACGAGAAAGCCTTTGCCCTCACCCGACAGTGTCGGGTGATCCCCATCGTCGCCACACAATCCATCAGCTCATTGCGCTCCGTGCTCGGCAGCGGCGAGGGCTGGCGGACGTTGCTCCAAACGCTCCGCACCCGGATATTTTTGAGCCTCAGCGACGAGGCCAGCGCCGAGATCGCCTCGAAGCTGTGCGGGCAGGTGGCGAAGATCAAGAGCAGCTACACCATCAACGAATCGGCGAAATCGAGCGGGATCAATCTCATGTCCGCCCAGGCCGGCGGGGGCAAGGGCAGCGTCGGCGCGAGCAAGTCTTTCCAGGAGCGGCGCGAGGCGCTCTTTCAGCCGCGCGACTTCGCCTTGCTGGGGAACTGTCAGGCGATCTGTCTCCCGTACGACGGCGTGCAATCGCTCCCGCCCCGGCGCGTCTACTTGAAACCGTATTACCTCAAACGCGACCGCCCGTACTGGACCGCGAAGCACGCGGGCGAGCTATGACCACGGGCGACGGGCTCGAGCTTCTCAAGCCCTTCCTGCCCGGCCTCGAGGCCGCGCTCGAAGACCCGGACGTGAGCGAGATCATGATCAACGGGCCGGGCAACGTGTGGCTTGAAGGCCATGGCCGCTTGCACCAGATCGACGCGCCCGCGCTGGACGCGGCGGCGCTTGAACGGGCGGCGATCCACATCGCCCGGCCCTTGGGGCTGGACCCGGCCACCATGCCGATTCTCGATGCCCGCTTAGACGACGGATCGCGCGTGGCGATCTGCGTCCCGCCGGCCAGTCCGCACGTCGCGATCACCGTCCGGCGATTCGGAAAACGATCGTTTTCAGCGGCACAGCTGGTCGAGCAAGGCGCGCTCCCCGAACACATCCGCCACGCGGCCGAGCGGACCCTCCACACGCGCCGCAACATCCTCGTGAGCGGCGGCACCGGCAGCGGCAAGACGACGCTGCTCAATGCCCTCATCGAACTCATCCCCGCCGACGAGCGGATCGTGGCGATCGAGGACACCCTGGAGCTGCGGATCGACTCCCCGAACTGCGTCCGCTTCGAGGCGCGCGGGCTGCAGCAGGGCGCCGTCACGATCCGCGACCTGGTGAAGCACGCCCTCCGCCACCGACCGGATCACATCGTCGTCGGCGAAGTGCGCGGCGGCGAGGCCGCCGACCTCTTGCAAGCCCTCAACACCGGCCACGGGGGCTCACTCACCACCGTCCACGCGAACAACGCCGAGAGTGCCCTCTCGCGCGTGGCGAGCTGCGCCATGCAGGGCGGCGGGGATCTCCCGTGGGACGTCACGTGCCGGGGCGTCGTCGACGGGATCGCGATGGTGATCCACATGACCCGCGCCGACGGCCGGCGCTTCGTGGAAGAAGCCGCGTACGTCAACGGCTACGACGCCGGGAGCAACGCATGGACCATCGAACGACTCGACCGCAACCCGCTGTAAGGGCGTGTCGCATCCGGCGGTACGTGGCCCCGCTCGCGGTCCTCGCGGGGCTGGCCGGCGCGCCAGTCCTCGCACAGACCGGCACGGCCCAGGTTGACCGTGTGATCGACGGCGACACCATCCGCGTCCGGCTCG
>CBDHFM010000004.1:0-61842 GCA_965262505.1 Vicinamibacterales bacterium | reverse complement strand
GCGGGTCTGGCGCGACAAGCGCGCTGGCTGGCGCCATCCTCAGTATGCGCACGACTGGCTGTCGAGCCTGACGCGACACGTGCTCCCGCATATCGGCGACCTACCGGTGTGCGACGTGACGAGCGCTGACATCCTTGAGACGCTCCGGCGGATCTGGCACGTCCGACCGGAGACCGCACGGCGCATTCGCCAGCGGATCTACGCCGTGATGGAGTGGGCGGTCGCGATGCACGTGCGTGATGACAACCCGTGCGACCTTAGTGGAATTCATGTAAGTCATTCTTATTTATATATTTACACTTGGCTTTCCGATCATGATTCCCTCGTTGTACCCCTCTTCCTGAACGGGAATCCACGAGACCATCCAAGCCGTCCGCGAACCGGACTCAGCCAAATATCGTGAAAGCCAGCAACACAAAGAACGTGGTATTCGCGGCAACCAGCGCCGTACCCAACTTAATGTGGTTTCGTCGGGTCGCGACCGCGGCCACGAGATACACGCCGACCGGAAACAACCCCCACACGAAGAAGCCCGGTGTCAACGCGAGGTACGCCGAAGTCGGCCCGACCAGGGCCGCGGCCACCAGCAGCGGCCTTGGACGTCTGCGGGCCAGTCCGAACAAGGCCGCCAGCACGCTCAGCGCCACCGCCGGCCAGAAGAGCAAGACAGGCCAGAGATCCACCACAAGTCAACCATTTGCCGTACCGGTGCCGTTCAGCGCCAGCAGCTCGCGGAGAACGTCGTCATCGGAGATATCGGCAGGCCAACCGTACGCGGCAGCCACGGCGGCGTCAAGGGCGTCGTGTGCGTCGCCGAGCCACTGCGGGCGGGCATTGTAGAGGTTCGTCAGCGTGCGCTTCTTGAGCGCCTTCGCCGCGTCCTCGTCGCGGGGAACCGCACGCTTCGGATAGCCGGGAACCGGCTCGTCCACCCACTCGACCCATTCCGGCGGGTTGAGCCAGCGGTCGCGCAACTCGACCAGCCGTTGGGCTTCCAGGGCTACAGCCATGGCTCGCGGGTCAGCAGCGTAGTCGGCAGCCGGGAGGTTCGGCGACAGGCCGGGCGGGAACGGGAACGTCTCGAACGTGGTGCTCGGCGTGTAGCGGGGCCGGTCTTCCAGGCTCGTCCCAAGCCGGAGCGACCAGACTTCATGGAACCGGCTGTGCAGGATCCCGAACGCCGTGTCGTCGTCGCGAGCGATGGCGATCAGTTGGCAATCTGGCAGAATCCGAGCGTCGCACCACACGAATAGTCGGTGCTTGGCAAGCCGAGCCGTCGCAATGTACCGCGAACGCTCGTCGAGCACCTTCCGCATCTTGGGATATGGACGGGCGTGGCGCCACCAGTGCTCGCGACGGGGCTTGCTTCGCTGTCCGCGCGGCGTATCCATGTAGACTTGGTAGACGCGATGCCGGACCCACCGGAAGGGCTCCTCGTAGAGCGCAGCGTCTCTCTCGGACATCGTCCACCCGAAGTCGACCACCCACTTCCCGGCCGGTCGGCGGGTCATGTCCATGCCATTCATCCACGGTCTCAGCACGTCCGCATTCGCGCGCCCGTTCGGATTCGCTGGGAGGCGGAGCCACTCCCGCGCTTGGTCGCCCTCAACGTCAAAAGGGCCGCCCTTCTCGTCACCTCTGAAGGCGACGCCGACGTTGTCCTGGAGACGCCGGACCGCCGTGAGATCAATCCCGATACCGCCGCGCCGCGCCGTCAAGTCCGCGTAGATTTCGTCCACGCACTGGCCGTCAAGCCGAGTCTCGGATACCGACGTGTCGTCGGTACGTCCGAAGCAGACCAGTGACACTCTGACGGCCGCGCCGTCGATCACCCACGGCTCGTCACTCCACGCCTCGAAGATCCGGCGCGTTGCTGTCGCCGTCTGAAGAGCCTTCCGGTTCGCACCACCACGAATCGAATTCGTCGCTACAAGCCCGGCCCGTCTTGCCTTCCCTAGTGCGATCTGTTGACCCGCCTTCTCGAACCAGTAGCAGACAAGATCCGCTGCTCCAGATACACGACCGGCGTAGACCGGCGACATCCGCGACACATAGTCCTCGCCGAGGTGCGCGATCAGACGCCAGCCGCCGAGAAACGGCGGGTTGCCGATCACCACGTCCGCTTCGGGCCAGTCCGGTTCCGCACCGTCCGAGGGGCACCATCAGATCGCCGCCTCGGGGTCAGTCAGCCGAACGGGTGACCCAATCTGGAAGCGGTCAATCGCCACCCGCGCCTTCGTTGTGGTGGGCGTGCCTTCGGGAAGTTGACGCAGCTCTTTGAGCCGACGCACGGCCGTGGTGAAACCGCCGAGCGCCGTCAGCAACGCGGGATCGCCGCCGCTGATCCCTGCCTTCAGACGCGCGATCGCCTGGCGGATGTCCGGGTCGGCCTGGGTCTGTCCCGGGGGGGGTCTACGCCCGTGCCGTCGCCGTCCTGGGTCCAGTATTTGAGCACGGGCGCGGCGCGGTCTGCCGCCGCTGCGCCGATGCCAACCGCGGCGACCTGCACGGCGAAAGTCCGCGCCCGAAGTGCGGCCCACAGGGGCGCGTGGGCCACACCCACGCGCGCAGCTCGCTATCGGTGGACTGCCCCGGATCGACGTACACAAACGTCGCCGCGTGATCGTTCACGGCGATCGGCAGCGTGAACGCGAAAGAGCGCGGCGGCGGCGGTGTCCCGGCCGGCCCGGACAGCCGGTACGGGAAGGTGCGGCGGTCCAACCCGAGCGCCTCGAACCGCTGCACCTTGTCGCCCTCGATGGGGAGCCATCCGACGGTCGGCCGCGCGATGAGGTAATCGAGCGAGAGGAGCCGGCGCAGGAGGACGATCGTCGTCGCGGCCTTCGACCGGTGGTGTCGCACGTCGGGGATGCCCAGCGCCTGATAGATGGGCTTGCCGGTGAGCAACACGGCCCGCGCGCCGCCGGGGAAGATGGGCCGCTCGTCCTCGATGGCGAGGTGCTTCTCGATGAGGGCGCGGACGAACCGCAACAGGCGTTTGCGGTCGTCGCCGGCCTGGAAGTACACCCCACATTGCGCGCGCGTAAACGCGCCGCTATGCAAGGCGACCAGGGCCAGCCATTCGGCCTCGCGGCCGGTCCAGCCGAGGGGCGCGAGCTGGCCAGCGCGATCCGGCAACGTCGGGACCGTGGCGGGGCTCTCGGGGCTCGTGTCGACCTGGGCCGAGCGGCTGGTCATCGTGTCACCCGCGCGCGATCGCCGCGCCCGTCGGGGCTGAGGATCTCCCTCGGGTTGACGATCATCCGCGCGAGGTCCAGGGTCGGCATCCACGGGCATGGGCGGGCGCGGGTCCAGCGCCGTGATCCAGCCCTGGACGTACGCCGCGCCTCGGCTGCCGTCGTGACCGACGCCCACCCAGTCGCCGGTCAGCATGGCCGATATTTCGACCCGGAGTTCTTCGCGGGCGTACTCCACGCCGCCGAAGTTCCCGGCACCGTCCTTGAGTGCGTGTCTCAGTCCAGACGCAACGGGTGACCGGTCGGCAGCGCGCGCCCCCCGACCGTGGCGTCCAGCGTCGTCGCGCGCATCGGAGTGATGACGAGGTCCGCCTGGGAAATTGCTCAAGACACGAGGCGCGAGGCGACGCCTTCCATATCCATGACGACGAGGCGGCCCTCGCGGTCATGTAATTGAACCGCCTTCACAACGGAGGCTTCGGTGACCTCCGAGAGGACGCGCATTCGATCGGGAAGGGCGGGCTGCTGATTGCACATACTGCAAGCATACGGTAGCGTTCTGATGATGACGGGTAAGCAGCGCAAGACGCTGACGGCCGTCTTTCGTGATCCCGTGTCCGGGACCATCGAATGGGCGGCCCTCGAAGGGCTGCTCATCGCCGCGGGCGCACGGGTGATCGAGGGCCGGGGGTCACGGGTGCGGTTCGAGAAGGATGGCGAGGTCGAAACGTTCCACCGCCCGCACCCGACCAAGGAAGCCAAGCGGTATCAGATTCGCGCCGCCCGCGCGTTTTTGGAAAGGATGGGGATCACACCATGACGAACACCATGACGCACAAGGGGTACTCGGCCCGGATTGACTATAACAACGAGGACAGAGTCTTCACCGGCCGGATCGCGGGCATCCGCGACGGGGTCGGTTTTCACGCCGATACCGTGGACGCCCTTCGGGAGGCCTTCCATGAGGCCGTGGAGGACTATATCGAGACCTGTGCCGGGATTGGCAAGCCACCCCAGAAGCCCTATTCGGGCCGGATGATGTTTCGCGTCAGCCCCGAAGTACACCGCCAAGCCGCGCTCGCGGCGGAACTGTCCGGCAAGAGCCTGAATCAGTGGGCCGAAGAAGTGCTCGACCGTGCTGTCAAGGTGAAGCGGCGAACGTCGAATATCAGTCGTAACGTGGGCGATCAGGTGGAGAGGGTAAACAGGGCGGCGGAGAAGGATGTTCCCTTGTAGCTTCCAGCGTTTGAGATTGCCCCGGCCGGCGACGGAAGAGCAGCGTCCGGTACTCTCCTCGCGGTCAGCGCCCACTCGTCGTTCGCCGCCTCCGTCCGGGAGCGGGGCGACACTGTTGAGGCCGGTCGGCGACTAGTTGTACGCTATGGGTGGCGCGGGCCACCTGCCGGTTCGCTGGTCTGGATTCGTGCGAGGGGAATCGGGCATGGCGCGACGAAAGCAGGGAAAGCCGCGAAGCGGCGCGGGGAGCACCCCGAACGGCGGCGCCACCATCGGCCACGAGGCTCTCGGAATGACCTTGCGGGCGCCCGAACATGACGAAGCCCAGCGTCTACGTGGAAACCTCCATCGTCAGCTACCTGACAGCACGGCCGTCACGCGATCTCATCATCGCGGCGCAGCAGGCCATGACGCGGGAATGGTGGCGCGACGCGCCGGAGCGGTTCGTTCTCGTCGCTTCGGAGCTTGTGTTCACAGAAGCCGCAGCAGGTGATGCGGATGCTGCCCGCGTTCGCCTGACGGCGCTGGAATTGGTCACCCGTATCGAGATCACGGAGGACTCGGCGGCCCTGACTCGGAGGCTGTTGGATCTAGGGGCGTTTCCGCGCGAGGCGACGGCGGATGCGGCGCATGTCGGCATTGCCGCCACGAACGGCGTCGACTACTTGCTGACCTGGAATCTTCGCCACATCGCCAACGCCGCAGTGCGGTGGCGGATCGAGCGAGCGTGCCGAAGGGCAGGCTACGAGCCGCCGGTCATTTGCACGCCCAATGAACTCATGGAAGAGGACGACCATGCAGACGAAACAGACGGATCCGATCATCGCTGAAGTCCGGGCCATCCGGCAGGCGTACGCCGCGCGGTTCGACTACGACGTTGACGCCATCTTCAGGGACCTTCGAGTCAGGCAGGAGGCCTCCGAACGAGAATACGTGCGGTTGCCCGTGCGGCGCACGGGCACGGCTGCCGAGAACCGGACGACGCCCTGACGCGAAGACCCTCACGCAGACGTGATCGCGCGGTTCGCATTACGAGAAGATCGACAGCGAGGTAAAGGTCCTGATGGAACGGTCCTACCCGTTGGTGGACGCCGACGGATTCACACCAGAAGACTTTGCTGCGTACCGACAGCGCACGTGGAGCTAGCCGCAGACTACAGGAGCGACCCATGACCAAGGCATTCGACAAGATCATGGCCGGGCTCGACGATGCGCGCGCCTACCTGCATGGTGATCACGCCGGGTTCGCCGTGCATGCAATCGAGGTATCCTGTCCCGATGTCGTTGCGATCCGAAGCAAGACGGGGCTGTCGCAACCGGTCTTTGCTAGGAGCATCGGCATTCCGCTCGGCACGCGCAAGAACTGGGAGCAGGGCCGCCGCCACCCGGAGGGGCCGGCGCGCGTGCTCCTCGTGCTGATTGATAACCGGCCGGCGATTGTCCAGGAAGAGTTGGGCCGCTGACTCGGAAACGGACTTGGTCCGCCCGGTGCGTAGTGTTGGGATCCTGACCCTCCGCGTCGACCGTGTCAGCGAGCCAATTCTCGCGACCGAGTCGGCGGCTTCGCGGTAGTCGCCTGCGAGACCCCTTCGTCCCGCGGCTGTTCGCGCTCCTGCCGATCCAGCTCCGCGAGCGCTGTGGCGACCCTCGCCTCGTTCTTTGCCAAACGCTCCGGCGACCAGTCCTTCGTCAACTCGTTGAAGGGTCGGTGCTTCATTATCGCCATCCTCTCTCCGGTTCCAATAGTCCTTCGCGTCGGAGCTGTCGCAGATACTGATCCATAGATCACATCGGCTCGTCGCACGTACTCTCGGTAGAACCGGTCCTGCTCCGTTTTGCGGCCGCCAATCAGCAGGATCGCCGTGCGCCGCGGGTCGAACGCGTAGAAGATTCGGATCGGCCGGCCGCTGCTCTGAATCCGACGCTCGCGCATGCGTCCGTGCCGGGACCCCTTGACCTTCGACAAGTGACACACCACCACGTTGGGCGTTGGTCACAGAAGCTGCAGTATCCTAGACTAGAGGGTGCGCCGCTCAGCCTAACCGTACGACGCGACCCGCGATGGGGACTGTCGTGCCGTAGCAGGGAGATCCGATGTCAGACGTTGCGCTCGATTGGAGTGTCCAACCAACGAGCGACGACCTGAAGGCAACCTTGGTTGATCTTGACGCCGTCATCGACGAAGCACGGGAGGAGGACTATCCTGAGCCTTCTACAACGGCGCTGGAGAACGCGAGGTGCTTGCTACCCAAAGTGTACTCTCTGCGACCGTGCCGCTTTGAAGTGTCTCCAACGGCAGACGGCGATGTTCTCATCTACGTGCGAACTCCTCGTCAGCGATCCGTCATCATCTTGTGCGACTCGCGCGGTGGAGCGTTATGTTCCGTCGATTTGGACGGTCAGCATCGCTGCGCCGAGTACGATTCGATAGCCACGCTCCCAGACGGATTCGTGCGCGAGGCCTTGGGTGACCTCGGCCGTTGACGGCATCTCCGCATCGGAGGACGTAGGGCGCCGGGTGTTCTCCAGCCAGCAAGCGCGAAAAGCTCTCCGCTCTGGAATCCCGCCCAACGTGTTCTTGCCTCCCCGAGGCGAAACCGCTCTCTCTATCGACCGACTCAGTGCGGCCAACAGGGATGAGCTCGCGACATTGGCTCGTGCTGCGAGCGAATCCCGCCCGGGTTCATTCCACGGGTGGGCTTCTGTTCCCTGCGAGGACGCTCAGCGCGACGATCGAGAGGTTCGAGCCTCGCCGACCCCTGAGAATCCGTACCACGGCGAGATCATCTTGCCTGATTCCACAGTGACCAACAGACGCGAGCGGATGCGTCATGCCGAAGCGCTTGCCAAAGCGGCATCTTGGGAACCAGACCCCGCATCCATGAGATAGGCGGCCCAGTCGTCCATAAGCCGCCGGCGCCGCTCGAACAGGTCCGACCGCGCATATGCCGCCTCGACCTTGTTCGGCACCACGTGGGCCAGCGCCGCCTCGATCACCTCGCGCGGTTGATTGGTCGGCTCAGAGGCACCGTGTGTCGCCGCCTTCTCGCCCACCACGTTGCATGATTGCATGCGATCATGGTGACCTACCCCAAGGCCAGGCACCTGCGCCCCAGGCGCGGCACCATTTCACGCAGCCGGAGGCGTCGCTCGAACAGCGAAAAAACGACCGCTACGTCTTGTCGGCCCTGTATACGTCGCTACGGTGTCTGACGAAGTGGACGACAATGCGTCGCGCCGCCAAGTCGCGAGTGTAGATCACTCGGTAATCGCCCACCCGGAGCTTGCACACACCCTGCCACCGGCCCGACAATGTCTCGACCTTGACGGTATCCACGTTCTCCGCCAACCACCCAAGTTTCGCGATGACACGATCCGCAACGGTCGTATCCAGGCGGTCGAGATCGTCCGCCGCCGTCGTCGTGAACTCAACGTCACAGGTCACCGCGACGACTCAAGCCGGTCTGCGACATCCGAAAGGCTCGTCGTTCTGCCGCCAGCCTCGACCTCTGCGAGCGAGCGCTGCAGTGCTTCGGCGAAATCCTCGCGCAGCTTCAGTCCTTGGTCTGGATCGCCGAGCAACCCGGTAATGGACTGGACCACGGACTCCCGCACAAGTTCTTTGAATTCGTTCACGGTCAAGTCGGCGATCCGGGAGCTTGCCATCGTATTTCCCTCTATTCGTTACGGTGAAGTCGGTCTCAGACTACGCCACCGCCATGACCCACGCCAGCCGTCGACCAGCGCAGCTGGCTGCATCGTACGCGGATCACCCGATTGAGACAACGCGCCGTGCGGCTCTCCACAACGGCCTGACACCGGTACGCCGGCATCACCTGCCTGCGCTACCCGCCGACGTATTCGGCCCAGTCGTCCATCAGCCGCCGCCGCCGCTCGAACAAGTCCGACCGCGCGTACGCCGCCTCGACCTGGTTATGCACCCTGTGCGCGAGCGCCGCTTCGATCACCTCGCGCGTGTGGTCGGTGTCCTCGGCGGCCCAATCCCGAAAGGTGGACCGGAACCCGTGCGGCACGGCCGCGATCTGCTGGTCCTGGAGGAGCCGCCGTAGCGCCTGTTCGGGGAGCGGCGTCCCGCCCGCGGCGGGGAACACGAGCGGACTGGTGCCGTCGCCGAGCGTTCGCGCGGCATCGAGGATCTCCACGGCGCGACGTGCCAGCGGCACCCGGTGCGGGCGCTTCGCCTTCATGCGCGTCGCGGGGATCATCCACACACGGGCGGCCGTGTCCATCTCGGCCCACTCGGCCCCGCGCACCTCGCCCCACCGCGCCGCGGTCAGCACGAGCCACTCGCACGCCAGCGTGACGCCAGGAGCCGCCGCCGACATGCGGACCGCCGCGACGGCCGCGGCCACGTCCTGATGGGGCAACGCCCGCCTGTGCGCCACCAGCGCCTGCTGCGGGCCGAGGACCGGGCCGATCCGGTCGCAGGGGTTGTCGGTCCGCCACTCCATCGCCACGGCCCACTCCAACACCGCCCGGATGCGCTGGCGCACGCGCCGCGCGGTCTGCGCCTTGTCGTGCCAGATGGGGGTAAGGATCTCCAGCACGTCGGCGCTCGTCACGTCTGAAATCAGGCGCGTGCCAATGCGGGGGAAGGCGTAGCGCTCTAGGCTCGCCAGCCAGCTTTTCGGGTGGCGGCTGCTCTGCCAGCCGGCCCGTTGCTGGTCCAGCACGCGGCGGGCGGCGTCGGCGAACGTCGGCGTCTTCTCCGCGCGGCGTTTCTCCGCGAGCGGGTCGCCGCCCTCGCGGGACAGCTTGCGGTTGCCCAGCGCCTTCTCGCGCGCCTCGGCGAGCGGGACCAACTGCGCGCTGCCGAGCCCGAGTTCCTGGTGCCGGCCGCGGACGACGAGCCGCTGGACCCAGCTGCGGGTCCCGGACGGCTGCACGAAGAGATACAAGCCCTGCCCGTCGCAGTAGCGTCCCGGCCCCGCCGTCCGCACGAAGAGGGCGGAGAGGGCCTTGTCGGGATGGCGGCCGCGGGGCTTCGTGCGTCGCGGCCCGTTCGCCGCGCCGGGCGCGCTATTCATTCCCGTATTGTCTCGTGGAACACGGTGCACGGTATAGGACGTTCGTGACATGGTTCAGCACCTCCATCGACGTGATAAGTAATTATGAATAGGCTCTTTATGGTCGTCCTGGCATCACATGGGACGGCCGTGGACCTCACGCCTCGGTTGCTGCCATGGCAACGGTTTGTACCTCCTGGTGGAGCCTACCGGCGCGCGGCGCTGGATACAACGGCTCGTCGTCCACGGACGCCGGCGCGAGTTGGGCCTCGGCGGCTTCCCGCTCGTCTCGCTGAAGGAGGCGAACGAGAAGGCGTTCACCAACCGCAAGCTGGCCCGCGAGGGCGGCGACCCGCTCGCGGACCGGCACCGTCACGCGAACGTGCCCACCTTCGCCGAGGCGGCCGAGCGCGTCTGGACGGACAAAACCCTCGGCTGGCGCCACCCCGGGCACGCCCACGACTGGATGGCGAGCCTGACGCGGCACGTGCTTCCCCACATCGGCGACACGCCGGTGTCGAGCGTCAGCAGCGCCGACATGCTGGACACGCTACGGCGCATCTGGCACGTCCGGCCCGAGACCGCGCGGCGCGTCCGCCAGCGGATCAGCGCCGTGATGGACTGGGCCGTGGCCATGGAGTACCGCAGCGACAATCCGTGCCACCGGATCGGCCCGGTCCTCGGCCCGCAACAGGACCTCGTGGAGCACATGCGCGCGCTGCCGCACGGCGAGGTGGCGGGGGCGATTCAAACGATGTGGGGGTCGGGGGCGACGCCGGCCGTCAAGCTGGCGTTTGAGTTTCTGGTGCTGACCGCGGCGCGGTCGGGAGAAGTGCGCGGCGCACGGTGGGACGAGATCGATCGGCCGGGCCGCGCGTGGACGATCCCCGCGACGCGGATGAAGTCAAAGCGCGAGCACCGGGTGCCGCTGTGCGGGCGCGCGATGGCGATTCTCAAAGCGGCGCGGACGCTCGGCGACGGGTGCAGTCCGCTCGTGTTCCCCGGCCAGGGCGGCACGCCGATCAGCATCACGCGGTTGCCGCGGCTCCTGCAAGACCTGAAAGTGGCCGCCGTGCCGCACGGGTTCCGCTCCTCGTTCCGGGACTGGGCGGCCGAGGAGACGAGCCATCCGCGCGAGGTGGTCGAGGCGGCGCTCGCGCACGTCGTGGGCAACCAGACCGAGGCAGCCTACGCCCGCTCGGACCTGTTCGAGCGCCGTCGTCACCTGATGGCCGAGTGGGCGGCCTACCTCGGCGGCGAGGGCACGGCCGACGCACCGCGATGCACGGACCTGCGGAGGGCCGGCTGATGATCGCGCATCTTCAGGAACGGGCGGCCGCCTTGAGCAGCGGGCAGGCGCGAGGATCATTCGTGACGTGAGACCGATGACGAGAAGCCATGACTGACTCGGCCACAACGTTCGCTATCGACTCCCCCCGCCGCTCGCTGAAGCCGTCCCGTGGGAAAGGCGAGAGCTGATGGCCTGGTGGCGTACACCGTCGGCGCAGACACCCACGTGGTCCCTGGAGGACGACCACACCGCGTTTGTCGCGACCCTCAAGGCGCAGATCGAGCAGGGCGTGGCGCCGTGGCAGCAGTCGTGGAAACCCGGCGAGCGCCGACTCCCGGAACACCTCGTAAGCGGGCAGGCGTACCGGGGCGTGAACTCGCTGTACCTGAGTGTCGTCCAAACCGCGAAGGACTACCGCGACAACCGCTGGGCGACCGCCACGCAGATCCAGGCGCTTGGTGGTCACGTCCGTACAGGCGAGAAGGCGACGCCCGTCCTGGATCCCGTCGCCGTTCTGGTGCGGTATTACACCCCGAACGTGTACACCGCCGTCGTCGCGTGGTACGACGTGGCTCCGACCAGTTTCTTCTCAGCACATCCCGGATCTGGTTCGCCCGGATGGGCGTCAGGTTAGGGCTGACACGCCGACAATCCCGAGCGGCGCGTGGCCGCGCCTGTGCTCGACGTGAAGGGGGATTGTGGTCACGACATCCGCCGGATGCTCACCGAGCGAGGCCGCGACGATGACGACAGTGAGCTGAGTCTCGACTGGCAGCACGACCACCTTCAACGGTACACCTTGTCGCGGCCACCGACCCGTACGACCAGGACACGCAACGCACGGTCCTGAATATCGCAAATCACGCGACAATCCCCGACCCGATAACGCCACAACTCTCCCAGTGAACCGTACCGGGTTTGTCGGAGGGCTTTTTCCTTGAGAGGATGGAGCCATGTCACGACTGAGTCGGTATTCCCCCGAAGTACGAGAGCGAGCGGTGCGGCTGGTCCGCGAGCATGGGGCTGAGCACCCGTCCGAGTGGGCCGCGATCGAGTCGATTGCGGGCAAGCTGGGGTGCACGGCCGAAACGCTCCGGAAGTGGGTCCGGCAGGCCGAGCGCGATAGCGGGCTCCGCGGTGGCCTGACGACCGCGGAACGCCAGCGCGTGAAGGAGTTGGAGCGCGAGGTGCGTGAGCTGAAGCGCACAAACGAGATCTTGCGCAAGGCGTCGGCGTATTTTGCGCAGGCGGAGCTCGACCGCCGACCGCGGTGATGGTGCAGTTCATCGATGCCCATCGCGACGCCTACGGGGTCGAGTCGATCTGCACCGTTGTGCCGATTGCCCCGTCGACGTACTTCTGGCACAAGGCCCGACACGCAGATCCCACGCGACGGAGCGCGCGGGTTCAACGCGATGACGGGTGGCGCCGGGAGATTCAGCGCGTCTGGGACGACAACCAGCAGGTCTATGGCCCGCGCAAGGTCTGGCGGCAACTGCGACGCGACGGCCACCGCGTGGCGCGCTGTACGGTGGGCCGCCTGATGCGAGCCATGGGCCTCCGTGGGGCTGTCCGAGGCCGTGCGTGGGTCACCACCACGCAGGCGGACGGCGGTGCGGATCGTCCGGTTGACCTCGTCGACCGTCACTTCGTGGCGACCCGGCCCAATCAATTGTGGGTCTCGGACTTCACCTACGTCGCGACGTGGCGAGGCTTCGTCTACGTCGCCTTCGTCATCGACGTGTTCGCGCGACGCATTGTCGGCTGGCGCGTGTCGACTTCGCTCCGCACGGACTTCGTCCTCGATGCGCTTGAACAGGCCATCTACGATCGTCGCGGTGACGGCGCGGGCGACCTGGTGCATCACAGCGACCGCGGCACACAGTACTTGTCGATGCGCTACACCGAGCGGCTGGCCGACGCCGGCATCGCGCTGTCTGTCGGCAGTCGCGGCGACGCGTACGACAATGCCCTCGCCGAAACGATCATCGGTCTGTTCAAGACCGAGGTGATTCGACGACGCGGCCCGTGGCGCAACATCGAGGCGGTCGAATTCGCCACGCTCGCGTGGGTCGACTGGTTCAACACCCGGCGGTTACTGGAACCGATCGGCTACATCCCGCCGGCGGAGTATGAAGAGCGTTACTATGAGCAGGTTACGGTGACCTAACTCACGTCATTCGCTCTCCGACGTTCCCGGTACGGTTCACAGAGGGCCGGTCAGCGCCTTGCCCAGCCGCCGCGGGTCTTCCAGTCCCGCCACCCGCCCGGTCATGTACTCGACGATGCGTCGAGCCATCGGCGTGTCGAGCTTGCGAAGCTGGGTCCGGGCGGTTTCGGTGTACTCAATCGTCCAAGTGAAGGGCATGCCTCACGTCGGCGGAGGAGTACACGGTCTCGGTGCCGTGACGAAGGCGCTCCAGAACGTCTGCGGCGAGGTAGTAATCCTCGAGGTCCTCAAGGCCGCGCTCGATCATCTCACGCAGGTAGAAGGCCTTGGTGCGCCCGGTCTGCGTCGCCAACACGTCAAGCCGGTGCTCGGTCTCTGGATCCAGTCGAACCGACGTCGCCATGTCGCGGAGCCTCCAACCACAGTGAATACACATATTCACGATATCACAATAGTCCGGCACCGATGACGAACGCGGGCACGGGCCGTCGGTCCACGCGCGACGGCTGCGGCCCGCGGTTGATCGCCCAGGATCAGGACCACTTCGACTGGGTGAGTCGAACGGGAAATGCTCGACTGACCGGTCGCGTTCGCCGGCCGCAGAAGAAATCGGGCTCTCGCTCTCGTCACCTAACCCCCGGCGACGAGTTCATGCCGCACCTAATCTTCACTCTCCCGGCGTAGCGTTTCTCACGCTGTCACGAGTGCTCAGGCCCAGCGGTCGCCGTCGTTCAATCCGCCGCTCTCGACGATCCGGTGTCCGTTCGTTGACCGCGCCGTTGGTGGGATGGGCAGACACGGTGCGGGGCTAAATTGCGTCCACGAACGGCCCGGATCGTCCTCGGGAATCCAATTCTGAATAAGGGCTGTACCGCCACGGATTTCTTGGACAGCCGGGTGAGTGTATTCACGCGGCCGTGGTGAGCGCAAACGCGCGACGGACGACGGCGGGTGCGCGGAAGCCGAGTCGCTCGATCAACCACTGCTGGTTAGAGGTCTCCTTGAAGGTGCGCAGCGCCTGCTGCAAGTCCTCGACATCCGTAAAGTGGCGCACCCACAGCAGCTGTTCCTTGAGGGTGCGGAAGAACCGTTCGATGCAGCCGTTCCCCTCGGGCTGGCGGACGAAGGCCGGTGATGACACGATGCCGAGGAACCGGAGCTCGGCGTGAAAGTCGTTGCTCATGTACTGACTGCCGTGGTCGTGGCGCATCGTGAGCCCGCTCGCCACGCCGGCGGCCATCGTCCCGAAGTGATCTCGGACGCCCTGGCGCACCGGCTCCAACGCCTCGAAGCGCGTGCCGTACTTCGCCGCGTGTAGTCCCCCACATTCGGCCGTGCAGTGATCGATCGCCCCGAAGATCGTGACGTGGCCGTCCGCCAGCGTCACGGTGGCCGTCGCATCGGTGCCCCCACATCACGTTGGGACTGGCGGTGACGATGGTGCCGCCGTGGGGACGGGCGGCGACCGGCGTGGGCAGCCGCGCAGGGCCGAGCAAGTCGGCAGCGCGCATCACGACCAACGTCCGACGTTTCGACGTGCGCAGCCCCTGCACCCGCAAGCGCGCCCAGATCTTGCGGTGCCCTTCGCCGTGGAACGGACTCGCGGCGATCACGGCCCGGACCGCGGCCGTCAGCTCCGCATCCGACTGGGGCGGCTTGGGTCCGCGCTTGGCCACCGGCGGCGGCCGGGCGCGCCGGTTCCGTTGCGCGTAGACCGTCGAGCGCGGCACCTGCCACACGCGCGTGACGCGGGCGATGCCGTACGGCCGGTGAGTGGAGGGCGAAGTCTCGTGACTCATCGCTTCGACCTCCACCAGCCCGAAGGGCGGCCGGCCTCCAGGTGTCGAATCTTCTCGGCCAGCAACGCCTTGTCGGTGGCGAGATCCGCCACGACGCTCTTGAGCCGCCGCGTGTCCGCGCCCTCGACGGCGACCTCGCGATGCTTGAGGCGGGCCTCACCGCCGGCCACGAAGTCGTCACGCCACTGCGAGAGCTTCGCCGCCGTCACGCCATGGCGACGACTGAGGCTCTCGAGTGATTCCCCCTTGAGGACCTCGATGACCACGGAGACTTTTCGTCGCGCGGACCACTGCCCCGTGCCGACGAGCGCCTTGGACATAACTCATTCTCCTTCTCGCAGAAGGCTGTCCAAAGAAATCGTGGGGCGCGGGATCCTCACCAGCGAGGGAGACCAGCCCGCGTACGCGGAGAGAGAGAAAGCGCCTTGTCCGCTCCTGCTCGCGGTCGTCGTTAGCGTCTGCGCTGCACTCCCGATCGCGATGCAGGCGCTGGCGCGACACGCCGATCTACGCTGAAAGCTCGGCGCCGCCGCGGTTGTCCGACCAACCGTGCCGCGCGCGCTTTCCCCGCACCTCGACGATGACGGTAGCCGCCACGCGCGGGATCTGTTGTTGCTGTTCGGCCTAGGGCCGTACATCCTGCAGCGCACCGACAGCACTTGATACCATTACCCCGATGTCTAGGCAGCCAACGGTGGCCGAGTTCGATCAGATCAAGGCCGACCGTGATCGAGAAGCTCTTTTGTGCGGCCTGTCGTGATACGCCGGCACTGGCACACGCGCTCGACGTATGCAAGACATAGAATCCGACACGGGATACGACACACGGCGGCGCGTACTGGACGGTGTCCTTGCCCGTGTGTCGCAAACGGCCGTTTACGACACATGTTGATCGGCTACGCCCGCGTCTGCGGAAGGTTAATGCACCAGCGTCCCGTTTTAGAAGTGGTACGTGAGACTCAGGCCCACGTCCCAGAGCGTGCTGGCGTCGGTCAGCAGCTGCCCCGAGACGGGTTCGCTCCCATCGCGGCGCAGATTGGGAACGTGACTACGCAGCGGATCCCAGACGAGCGCGTCGTCACTCTCGAAGGCCGCACCGTGGACCCAGCGACCCTTGACACCCACTGACAGACCCTCGGTGAGCGCGTAGTTCACTCCGACCAACACCTGCTGGCTGACCAGCTTGTCGGACAGGATGCCCTGGAAACTACTTGTCGTGGCTGCCAGGTTCTGGCGAATGTCGTCCACGTTGGGCAGCCCCTCGCCGGTGGTAATCGCCGTGGGATTGGCGTTCCTCGACCACAGACTGCCGTAGGCCCCCGCCGTCGACCCGATCCCCACACCCACGCCGACATAGGGCGTGAGCCGACTGCGGGTCCGAACGTCCCAATACAGGTTCGCGAACAGGGTGTGCGAAGTCACACGGCCGAGGTAGTCCGTCGCCGTCTGCAGTTCTTGATTCAGCTTGTCGGCGGTGACGCTGCCCGAGCCAGCGTTGAGGCCGGGCACGGCGACGGTCTGGTCGTAGGCGGTGGCGCGGTAGAAGTATTCCATCTCCGTTCGCACGTGGCGCCACCGCGGGCCAGAGGCGTCGGCCCCGAAGCGATACCCCAGCACCCAGCTGGTCTGCAAGCCCGTGGCCCTGGCGAACTGATTAACCCAGTTGTCCCTGCGATCCGGTCCCGTGCAGTTGTAGGCTTCATATCCCGCGGTCTGCGTCACCGTTGCATACTGCGGATTGATGAACTCATCACATACACTCGCTCGGTCGTTGGACAGCCCGGTGATGCCCAGGGCCGGGACCACGTGCCCGCCCAGTTCGCTCCCGAGATACCAGCCCTGCCCTTGCGCCGGACTCGGCACGCCTCCGAGCGCCACGACGAGAAGCCCCACGATTGCGATCTTTTTCACGATATACCCTTTCCGGTTTGCCTTAAACTAACATGAGCCGTTCCAGGGAGTCTCGATTCTCTTGCAATCGCGAAGGCGTCGGGATCCGTGTGCGCGTGATCGCCGCACACCGGGACGCGCGCCTCCGTCCTCCCACGCCGTTCGGATCGCTCTGGACCGTGACCTGAACCACGCGGCACAACGGCAGGAAGTCTCTCTTGCGACGCAGCCGCAGTGGTCCGGATTGGTTTGACGACGTACAAGCGAGACAAGAAACAAGGGCTGGCGCGGCGCATGCGCCCTATAAATTTGTATGTGAGATCTTCCTCGCCATGTGGAACGAGCGTGTGCTCGAGGAAAGGCTTCCCATCAAGAAGAATACGTACGTTCTGCGCCAACGCCATCCCGTCGTTGCGGATGGCCAGCCAGTATGTCGCCGATCTAGGGATCATCCGCTCCCGAAAATCCTGCTTATCGCGGCCGATTGAAGCCCGAAGCTCGGCACTTCGCGCCAGGCGCTGGCGGTCCTGTTCTCGGGCGGTTTCGAGATCTACCAGTCGTTCCTGGTGCCGGCTTTGGCGGCTGTTAATGCGCCAAGTTGCGATAGCCGACGCGGCAGACACGAGCAAGGCGAGAACGCTGACGGTAAGTGTGATTGGGTCCGGCACACCTAAGAATAGATCCTCGGCCTTGCACGCAAGCTGGAGGCTGCTCACCGCGTGTGGAGGCTATAGCCCCTTAAATCCCGATTTTCTCGATATCCTCGATGGTCACCTCGTCGGCCGTTCGGTCGTAGAGCTTGGTCGTGCGCGGGCTCTCATGCCCGGCGATCGCCTGGGCGCGCTCGAGCGTGCCGCCATTGAGCAGATACGCCGTGATGCCGGTGGCCCGGAAGGTGTGGCAATTGGCCTCGCCGAGCCCGACGGTCTTGATGCGCCGCTTGATCATCCGGAACACATCCACCCGGCTCATCCGGCGCGCGCCCATCCCGCCGGCCCGCGGCATCGAGCGCCACAGGGGCGCGTCTTTCTCGGCCGCGATCCCGGCCGCGTCGAGATAGGCGTCGAGATAGGCCTCCGCCTTGTGGTGGACCGGCAGGGCGTGGTGCTTGCCCCCTTTTTCCTGGAGCCGCAGCCACCAGCGCTTGCCCTGCTGGTAGTAATCCTCCACGCGCATGCCGACGACGGCCGAGACGCGCGCAAAACTGTAGACCATCACGGCCAGCAGGGCGCGATCGCGCAGGCCGCGGAGGGTCGACGTGTCGATGGTGTCCAGCAGTAGTCGCGCTTCGGCGGGTTGCAGCACCGGCGTCTTGCCCGTCCTGACGACGTGGGTCGGCCCGCGCACCGAGGTGGCCGGGTTGGTGGGTATCACCTGTCCGGTCACCAGCCAATCGAACAGGCGGCGGATGGCGGCCAGATGCTGCTTGATCGTGGGGGCGCGATACCGGCCGTGCATCTCGTCAATGTAGGTGGCTACGGCGATCGGTGAAATCTGCGCGAGCGCGAGCCCGCGCGCCTCGCACCAGGCGAAGAACCGCGTCACGGCCGCGGCGTACGCCGCGCGGGTGTGCGGGTTGCGGATCTGGGCGTTGAAAAACTCCACCGTCCGCTCGGCGGCCTGCGGCCCGGCGCGCCGGACGATGTCCGGGAGACCCTCGATCTGCCACCCCCCGGGCAGGACGAGCGCCTCCGTCGGTGCGGCCACCGGCGCCAGGGCCTCAGGCGGTGGCAGGGCCGGCGCGGGTGGGGGAGTCGGTTGTGTCGGATCAGTGCCCATCTCCACCTGCGCTTCGGACTCGCTACTGCCGCGTCAGCGTGCCCACGACCTCAAGCTCCCGCAGCTGTCGCTGGTCGCGGTTTGGAGAAATTGCGCCGTGGTGCCCGCGAACGTCAGCATGGTGGGCGCCGGGGTGATGGTGGCGCAGGTGTCGACGCCCATGGGGATGGGCACGGCATTGACGAGGGAGTCGGGCGGGAACGTGACGCGACCGGTGTCGTCCACGGTGCCGGCGAGGAGGACCGCGCAAGTGGCCAGACGCCTGAGGCGCGCGCGGTTCATCCGCATGCGGCAGCGTCTCACCGTCCGCCCCGGGATGGCCATGTTGGCCGCCGCTGGTCGACCCTCCGTGTCATCGCCTGAATAGTAACATAACGTCCTTTATGTAGCGCCACCCACGGCACCCGCCCAGCTTGCATTCTAGACGACCGTCTACTAACATTACCTAAGACATGCCTCCGCAACATCCTCCTAACCTCCATGCCCGAAACGGGTTGACAGGTCAGTACGGTGCCCACTAGACCCCGGTGGCTCCTCGCCCTCCCAGACGCCATCGCGCAGCTTGTCGCGCTCGACCGGCCGCTCCTCACCCGCCGCGACCTCGAAGCGCTCTTCGGCGTCTCGCGCGCCCGGGCGGCCACCCTGATGCGGGCCTTCGGGGCCGAGCTGACCGGCTCCATCCGTACCCTCTCGCGCACCACGCTCCTCCGCCAGCTCCGGACGCGACGGCGTGGTAGACGTGGACGGCGTCGACGCCCGCCGCGACCGGGTGTGGACCGCACTCCGCCAGGCCAGACGCACCGGGATTCGAGTCCCGGTCCCCGTGGACGCTCTCCACGGACGGCTCGCCAGCCTGCCGGCCGGCGTCTCGGTCAGCCGCGATCGGATCGAGGTGCGCGTTACCAGCGCGAAAGACGCCGTCACCAAGCTCTTCGCCCTCGCCCAGGCCTTGACCAATGACTACGACCGCTTCGAAACCCTCATCGAGGAGGGCGAAGTATCCGAATGAGCGAGGCGGGGACGCCCTGCCCGGTGGCGCCTGGCTCGGCCCCCGCGACACGGCGCGCCCTACTCATGGGCGCGACTCGGCCCTGCTGGCCCCAGCACGCGGACGGCTTCCCTCTGTGGGCGGCGCGGGCCGAAACGCGAGGCCGAGAGCGGACGCGCCGGAAACAGCTCCGGTCTTGGCGCCGCTGGCCCCGGCGCAGAGCGTTCAAAGCGCTTCCATCGACACACGCACGTGTTAACGTGTCACAATGATGACCGTGTTCACAGATACACGGGCACAATGATTCTTGCCTTCCTTAACCAAAAAGGCGGGGTGGGCAAATCGACCCTCTCCACCAACGCCGCCGACTACCTGCAGCGGCAAGGGGCCAAGACCCTGTTGATCGACGCGGACCCACAAGGGACCACGAACGATTGGGCGGCGCGTCGAGACGCGATGACGTTTCCCGTGATGGCACTCGCTCGGGGCAACATGGCGCAGGAAATCCTGGGCCATGCCGTCAACTATGACCATGTTGTGATTGATGGCCCGCCGCGCGCCGAAGCCGTGAGCCGCGCGGTGATTATCGCCTCGGACCTGATCGTGATTCCCATCGAGGCGTCCGGCGCGTCCGATTGGGCCAGCCAGACCACCATTCAACAGGTCCAAGAGGCGCGGCAATATAAAGAAGCACTGAAAGCTGTGTTTCTGGTTTCACGTGTCATCATCAACACCGTGCTGAGCCGTTCGATCCGCGAACATGTCGCGGACCACGGTATTCCGTTGCTCCGGGCCGCCGTCGCCAACCGCGTGGCGATCGCGGAAGCGCTCACCATGGGAAAGACGATTTTCGAGTGGGCGCCCGAGAGCCCGGCGAGCCAGGAGTTTGCAACAGTCATGCAAGAAATCGGAGCGTTCTATGATCAAGAAAACTCTGACGAAGCCAGTCCCCAACAGACACCCGACGTCTGACGACATCAACACGTTCGTCAGAGGCGGCGCTGGGGTTGACACAGACAAACAGCTATCTGTTAACACAGAGTTACAGATAGCTGTAAAACCAGAGTACGCACGCTTAACGGTCGACCTGCCACGGGCGCAACATCGGCGCTTCAAGATTGCTTGCACCGTCGCTGGCACGAAGATGAACGATGAAATCCGCCGGTTCATTGATCGTCGCTGCGCGGAGCTTGAATCATCATGAGTCTGGCGAAGCACGGATAAAGGAGGGGAGATGATTCGGCCAACTGAAGTGGAACCACGAGAGGGATACCAAATCTGGCTTCGGTACTCGGACGGTACGGCGGGGGAAATCGACCTGGCGCATCTGGCAGGGCGTGGCGTCTTCAAGAACTGGCATGACCGCGCGTGCTTCGAGACGGTGCATCTGGCTCCGGCCGGCGGGGTCGCCTGGGGAGAAGACGGCGAACTGTGCCCGGACGCGCTCTACCTGCAGCTCACCGGCAAGGTCGTGACGGACGTGATGTCGGGGGCCCAGCTTCTGGCCAAAAATGCCTGAACTCTGCCGGTTCTACGGAATCGTCATCCGTATGTATTTTGACGACCACGGGCCGCCGCACTTCCACGCCGCGTATGGTGGAGAGGAAGTGGTCGTGGCAATCGACAGCTTGACCGTGTTGCACGGGCAGCTTCCGCCGCGAGCGTTCGGTCTGGTGGTCGAGTGGGCCTTACTTCGGCAAGCGGAACTGAAAGAGGCCTGGGATTTGGCAAAGCGCCTGGAGACGCCTGGCAGCATTGCCCCACTGAAATGATCGCTTGGTCGCCGGCTGGCGAACTTGCAACCGCCATTCCTCAGCGTGGCCCTGAACGAATGGGGCAACCAGGGCAAGAATCTCGTCAACGGCGTTTTCAAGAGGCTTCACCCCGAGGGCGCGCATCCGGGCCTGTCGGACGACGAGGATTCCACCTTCAGGCTGCACATAGTTATGTTGCTCGGCCGCTTGTTCCTCCGGCGGCTCGACGCCAGACTGGCGCCCTAAACCCGATCCGATAGAGGAAGCCTATGGATCAATGATTTTCTGGCCGAGAAAACGCCGGCTGATACAGAATTGCACGACGGCTGGCGGGCAGGTCCTCCGAACCCTGGCGTGAGCGGCTTCCGCGTGGGTCTAACCAGGGCGAGATAGAACTACGCGAGAGAAAACTACGCCTGTGACTACATCGACCCTGAGCCGTTGGCGCGGGAAGAATACGGCCACACGCACTGGGTTCCAGAAGACGGGTGGCTGTCCGTTGTTGTCTCAGTCTGACGCCAGCAGCAACCCGTCACCGTATTCGTCTCGTGCCATGCTCACCACGCGGGCGCACGGCGTTAACGGCGGCGCTGGCGTCGGAGCGTCATCGTGGAACGGGCATCGTAGAAAGCCGTACAAAAGAAAACGGCGAAGCGGCGTAACCCGCTCCGCCGTCTCGCCGCGCGGCGGTTACTCGGCCGCCGCGCCGTTGTCCTCGCCGTTGGACCCCTGGGGAAGCTGTAGGACGCGGGTATGCGCGAGGTCGGCCACCTTGGCGAGTACCAGCAGGTCATTCCGCCCGAAACTCGGGCTTGACGCCCACGTATCGCCGTCTTTGTAGAGGCGAGCAAACACCACATTGTACCGGGGCTTGCCATCGTCGGTGAGGTTGCGCCAGATGGTCGCTTTGACGCGGCCGATCCGAACTTCGTCAACGGGCTTGTTCGTGGTTTCGGTCATCGTTGTTTCCTTCCTGAGTTAAGGGTTGCCGGTTCCGCTTTCACAAGTCGAAGCGGACCGGCGAAACCCTGACGTGAGGGACAGCGCAGCCGCGCCGGGACCGGGCAGCGTCGGATACGCGGGGGCCGTGACAAGGGCCGGAGGCCAGCATAAGCGGCTTGGCACGCGGCACGTGCGCCGATGCAACCAGGGGCCCGGCGCGGCAAGCGGGGAAGATGAGCGGAACCGCACGGCCCGTGATGTTCGGAGGGCGCGAAAGTATCAGGCGTCGGGTAGAGACGGCAAGGCTCGGGGTGGTGTTCGTGCTTCTGCTCTGGCGGCGTGGGAGTCGAGCGGCGGGCGGATGGGTGGTACTCGTGGTGGCGGATGGTGTCGAGCGTCGCGGCGGGAAGCTCCTGGGGTTCCGACGTGGGAGGGCTGGCGGTCGAGGCCGCGCGGGACGGCGGAGCGGGTGCGCCGGTCGCACTCGCGGGAGGGGTGAAACGGTGCCGGACAACAATTATTGACACGGCCCGGCCGGGGGTAAAGGCTGCGCCGCGACTCTCCGCAGTCAAGGCGCTCCGCTAGGCTCTGCTCCCGCTAACGCGGGACTCCGGCCTTGACGACGGCTCGATCGCGGCAACGGAGGGCTCTTACCGGGCGGGCGGTTTTCCACAGAAGGACGTGAATCAGGGTGGTTTTCCACGCTGAAAACCCACAACTTTATTTCGCTTCGGCTCGCTGAAAACCCACAACTTCATTAAACAAGTACGTACTCAAGTACCACATACGTACAAGTACTAGCGGCAAGCCGCACTGTTGATGGTCGTTTACGACAGGACGAGCGACGGCCGGAAACATGGCGGCGCGGGCGTGGGGAGGTCTGCGGCCGGGCGGTCCTGGCCGTGGTCGGGCACCCGTGCGGCCGTTCGCCGGAGGGCTCGGCCGTGAGGAAGGGGGGAGCGGCCGGTGGCGCGGGCGCTCGGCCGTGGGTGACGGGTTCGACCTGGGCCGGGGCGGCCCTGGCCGTGGTGGGGCACTCGTGCGGCCGTTCGCCGGAGGGCTCGGCCGTGGGAAGCCGTGGGGGCGGCCGGTGGCGCGGGCGCTCGGCCGTGGGTGACGGGTTCGACCTGGGCCGGGGCGGCCCTGGCCGTGGTGGGGCACTCGTGCGGCCGTTCGCCGGAGGGCTCGGCCGTGGGAAGCCGTGGGGGCGGCCGGTGGCGCGGGCGCTCGGCCGTGGGTGGCGGGTTCGACCTGGGCCGGGGCGGCCCTGGCCGTGGTGGGGCACTCGTGCGGCCGTTCGCCGGAGGGCTCGGCCGTGGGAAGCCGTGGGGGCGGCCGGTGGCGCGGGCGCTCGGCCGTGGGTGGCGGGTTCGACCTGGGCCGGGGCGGTCCTGGTCGTGGTCGGGCGCGGGCGACGAGCCGTTAGAGGTAACGGGCGACCGCGCCATGTTCGGCGGTGGCTCCGGCCGAATAGTGGGCGACCATACGGGCGGTGCGCCAGTTTCCGGCAAGCATGACATCTGTGGTGGATGCGCCGCGCCGGGTGAGTTCGGAGGCCAAGCCGATGCGGCCGGAGTGGGCGGTGATGCGGCGGTTGATACCTGCGGCCTCGGCGGCGGCGATAAAGCGCCGGGCGATCGTGCGGGCGGTGAGCGGCACCACGCGATCGCTCGTCTCGGGGTGCGTCTCGGCCCGGAGCGTGCGGAGGGCCGCTGCTACACCGTCTTTGACGTACCGGAGATCGGTCGTCTCACCGGCCGGGTTCGTTTTCGAGGTTCGGACGCGGACCAGGACGCCGGAGGTCGGGGCGTCGGCGTCGGTGACGTCGGACCAGCGGAGGGCGGCGACTTCGGATCGGCGCAACCCGGCCATGAACAGCAACCCGGCGATCACGGCGTCCAGTCGGCCGCGTCGGGCGGCGACGGCCTGGGCCTCGATGCCACGCCGGGATGTTCGCGGCCGGTGGCACGTGGCAAGGACGGCCGACAGGTGGTCGGCGGTAAAGGCGTCGGCCCGGCCTCGGCCGCGATCGGCGGCGGTGCGCCGGAAACCTGCGAGGACGCGGCCGGTCGCGTTTCCGGCCGGGTCCGGGTGGTCGGATAGGCGGGCGCGAAACCGGGCGGCGGCGACGGCGAGGGCGGCGACGCTCGGGCTCCGGCCGGAGTCGTAGAGGACGGCCAGATAGGCGGCGAGGGTCGAGTCGTCCGGGGGACGAGTGCCGCGCCAGGTGTCGAACTGGCGGAGGGCGCGGCTGTAGCTCTCGCGGGTGTTCGGACTGATCGAGGCGACGGCCAGGCGGCGGGCGGTCGGGCTCGGCGCGGTCGTCGTCGGGGTCGAGGTCGAGCGTGGTTCGGGGTCGATTCGGGCAACCGTCAGATGATCCATAAATGGAATTATGGATCGGGATGGCGGCGGGGGTTTCGGCGGCGAAGCGCGTCCCCGGACGAGGCGCGGGCGCGTGGGGTTTCTCCCCCTTCCCGGAGGGATAAATCAGACCAGAGCGACCCCTCGCGGCGTGGAACATTGACAGGGGTAATGTTCCATCGGCGTGACCCAAAAAGGGACTTTTTGGGGGGTCGCTCTGGGCACGGCGTCTCTGATAGGTGCGGCACGTGTCTTTCAGAGACGCGGCTACAATAGGGGGTGAATCAGGGCTTTCGATGTGATCGGGACTGGGCCGATTGTGTGATCGGTGACCAAGTGCTCGATCACAACGGCACGACCTAGAGTTTGGGCCACGGGAAGGGTCACGGATCACCATGTCGTGGTGTCGGGATCGCGCACAGGCAAGCGAAAGATGATCGCCCATCTCAAGGCCCGGGCGGCGGCGCTCGCCGCGCTGGGGTGGACGGGGGCCGATGCGGAGTGGTTGGCGTTCGTCTGTCTGCAGAGCGGGGCGTTCCTGCGGTCGCAATATCTGCGCTACGTCGGGGCGTCACACCCGATGCACGCGCGGCGGTTCGTGCAACGGTGCCGGTCGATCGCGGTCGAGGTACCGTGGAACGGCTCGGCGTTCCTGGTGTGTCGGATCGTGGCGCAGCCGGTGTACCGGGCGCTCGGGGTGGAGCCGATTCGCCACCGGCCGAACGCCACGCAGGCGCTGTTGGCGCGGCGCCTGCTCGCGTTTGATTACGTCCTGGAGCATCGTGACCGGCCGTGGCTGCCGACGGAGGACGACAAGGTGACCGCGTTGACGGCCGTGGGCGTGCCCGCGGCGGTGCTGCCTCAGCGCGTCTATGCCGGGCGCCAGGGCCGTCGTGGGCGAACGCGGTACTTCGTCAACACGCTCCCGGTGGCGCTCGATGCGACCGGGAGCGTGTTTGTGTACGTCCAGGCGGGCGACGAGTCGGGGTTGGCGCTTCGGTCCTGGGGGGAGTCGCATGCGGCGCTGTGGGCCGCGTTGCGATCGAAGGGCCGGGCGGTGTCGGTGGTGGTCGTCGGCCTGGATCGTGACCGGCTGACCACGGCGGAGAAGGTGCTGAGGAAGTGGGCGTCGGCCGCGCCGATCAGACCCGCCGCGGCGGAAGAGGCGGCGGAGCTCGCGGCGCTCATCTCGGCTATTGATGCGGCCGACGTGGCGCGGTTAGCGAAGTACGGCGGGTCGCAAGCGGCGTTAGATCGGTACGCCGAGTTAGCAGGCGTCGGCGGGGCGCGGCCGTTGAAGGGCGACGCGCCGCACGGGACGCCGTGTATTGAGTCCTGGTCGGTGTGGCGCTCGAAGCGGGTGCAGCGTGATTGACGGCGGGTTGGATCGCCGTGGTCTGGCCCCGACGGATAGACGCCCCAGGAGCCGGCGCGGAGCCCCGGGCAAGGCCGGAGTCCTGCCCTGGCTTCCATCAGGACGGCATTTCCACAGGCCGGGGAGGGGGTCCGGGGGAGGGGCAAAGATAACCTTCGCAGTCGGCCAGGTCGTGTTCCTCTATCCCGGCAAGATGATCGCCCGTTGATGAACCACCCGGTCGTTCAGCGAGCGCAAGCCTCTAGTGCATCTTGTCGGATGGCGTCATGAAGAGCGTTCCGGCTGCGCGTCGCTTCCCAGGCTTCCCAAAAAACACCATTGGCGGCCTCGAGCGCGAGATCGGCGCGAACAAACGCCTCCGGATCAAGGCTCCCGGCGGCTGCTTGTTCTCGCTGTTCACTTACCTCGGCTTGGGCGGCTTCGACACGCGTAGTGTCCTGGAATCCGAGGTCGTAGGGGAAAACCTCTTCAACGTTGAGGAACGCGGGCGCGTCAGGGTGGGGAACGCCTGTCGTCCTCCTCCAACCGTAACGCATGCCGTTCGCGGCCTGGATGGTGATCGCCGTGAGGGGGTGGGGCGACGTCCTGCTGGACACGATGTTCGCTAACTGCTCGTCCATGAGCGCTGACTCCTCGCCGCGCAGACGTTCAAGGTTTGCGGCGGCCTCATCATTCGCCGTTTTCGCTTCCGCAAGCTCGCGTGGCGTGGCGTCCTGTACAAGCCAAGATACATAACGAGAACCTGCGAGCTTCGCTTCGAGATCGGCCGTGTCGATGGCTGCACGCAGGCGGGCGGCGTTGCGCCGGCTGCGAGCAAAGGCTCTAGTTCGGCGCTGATCCGCTTCGTCGCCCCAGCATTCGATCGTGATCGGCTGGCCGCTGGGCCATTCATGCGGTGAGCCCGGATAGTCGGCGGGGTCGACCAACGACACCATGACGCGTGGCGCTGGTCGGGTTGACCTTTGCCCGTACGCAGCTAGCACAGCGATGAAGAGGGCGATCGCGACAAAGACAAAGAGGACGATTCGGGTAGCGTTCATGGCGATCGTGTTCTCCAAAGGGAAGGGTTCGCGCCCGATAGGGAGTCCACACCCGAAAAATATTGCAGAAAGGAACGTTTGTGACACACGGGCGAGGGCGCCGTCCGACGCGCGCCGCCGTGTATCGTATACCGTGTCGTATTCTATTTATCGCAAACGTATAGATAACGCGTATGGCTCGGACGTTCCGGCTTGGGTTCCATCACGCGCCACGGATTTTCGTAGTCTTGCCGCGTGACGCAAACAGTCCATCAAGCGCTTCTTCGAGAAGCGCCTGGACAGTGGTGCGTTCTTCGACAGCCAGGAATCGGAGCTGCTGGGCCACCTCGTCATCGAAGTAGCCTCCGATGTGACGTCGCGCCCTGCGGAGTGCACGGACGGATGGCTTCGGTGAGCGACCGGCCGGCGTGCTTCGACCCGGCCCACGGCTCGGACGAATGTGGCGGCGCTATGATTCCCGATAAGTACCGCGGACGCAGATGTTGACGATCTATCGGATTCTGGCTGGCGAGCGGTTCCAGACGCCGACCGTAGCGGCGCGGCGTGTCGTCGCCCCGCGCCTGCCGGGAACATGATGAAACTGCCAACAGGGATCGTCGGGAACACCGGTTTGTACTACGCCTGCTACAGGCTTTCCGCGCTCGGCTGGAACGTCATGCCGACGGCGCGTAATACCCGTGGAATCGACATCGTCTGCTTCAGTGTCGATGGCAAGACCGTGCGCACCATCCAGGTCAAGAGCCTGACGAAGGCGGATACGGTTCCGCTAGGCACCGACATCGAGAAGATCATGGGGGACTTCTGGGTCATCGTGAACTCGCTTGGCACGGATCATCCGCGAGCGTACATCTTGCTGCCCCACGAGGTACGGGCCTTGGCCATTCGCAACCAAGGCGGAAAACGGGCGTACTGGCTACCGCTCAAGCAGTACGCCGTGGATGCGTTCGAGGAGCAGTGGCAGCGCATTGGCCAACCCTTAAGCCCGTAACTACTGATTCCGTAAAATTTAGAGGCACCTGGGGAGGGTATGGATGGCTAGCCTGCTAAAGGACATTCGAAACGCCGCTCTTGAAGCGGATGTGCCCATCGCTAACGTGCTCCGGAAGTGCGCCGTCCTCGGCACGCAGTTGAAGAACAACGACCTTCGGGATTGGGCACTCCAGGAACTCAAAGGCTACGACAACGAAGACGACGTGCCGGAGTACCGGAAAGTACCGGCGCCACTGATGGGTAATTTCTCCGGCCGCTTCGGATCAGGCTACACAAACATCGGGGTCCCGGCAGTGAACCTCCCCGAAAAGCTCAGAGAGCGAGCACGGAGCGCGGTATTCACGCAAGGTGTGGCTGGCTTGGAAGCGCTTCTCGAAGGTAGTGATGGGAGCAACCTTACATGTTCATGGCCCGGAGACTGGATCACGTGGATCCACAACAAGTCGAAATGGAGCGACGGGATGATCTTGTACGCGGCGTGGCAGGTCGTCGGCAAGGCCAACATCGCGGAGATGATCGATGCGATCAGGAATCGTGTGCTGGAGTTCTGCCTCCGCCTTGAGAAGGAGATACCGGAATTGATGTCGGATGACGACGACTCGGCACTGCCAACTGGCGCTGAGGTGGCGGCGAGCCAAGTGTTCAACCAAGTCATCGTCTTCGGCTCACAAGTCGGCACCATTGCGAATGCGAGTCCTGGGGCGAAACAGGTAGCGCGGGTCGTCAAGCCCAATGACCTTGCGGGGCTTGCTGATGCGCTGAACGAGATCGGAGTGCCGCCAGAAGAGGTCGAGAAACTGAGGGGCGCGGTCGAGAAAGAGATTGAAGGGTCTGGGAAGATGGCCGACCCTTGCGCGGACTGGTACAAGCGCGCGAAGCAGGCAGTGGGCTCTGGAACATGGTCGCTGGCGCAAGGCGCGACGACTTCCACGATCCGCGGGGCAATCCTGTCGTACCTCGGCCTCGACTAGCCGGTTGCTCGGACACAGCCGCCGGCCGCCGCCCGGCTCCCAGTCCGACGGCTGGTGCCAAGCGTCCAGTTCCTGCGCCCCGGCCCGTGGGGGCCGAATAGTCGCTGACTGCGTTCAGACTGCCGGACACCATGCCCCCGCTATGCCAAGACCCTCGGCGCGTACTTCACAGCGGTGCGGGAGGCTGCGGGCCGGGTCCGGATCTGCGCCGATCGGCGCCCTCGGCGCCGGTGTAACCCCCGCTCTCGTTGAAAAGATCGCGCCCGCCCGGACTTCTAGCCCGGCCTCGTGAGCGTGAGCGCCACCGGGGATGCAAGGATCCGGTCGGCTGCGGCGTGCGGTTCCTCCTTTTGCGACGTCCTGCAGCGGCAGTTTCTCCGGAGGCGGTGCAAGGATCGTGCGGGCGCTGGCGGGCGCGCCGGCTCTAGCTCGGCGCGATCCACGCCGAGCTGCCCGACGGCGCCGGCGTTCACCAGGCCGGCGAGCAAGGATCGTGCGCAGGAACCTCGGGGCGCACCGGCGTGAGACGGCAGGTATAGTGCACCCGCCGAACGGTGTGCGACGGTGAACGTCGGCACGCCGCGGGAGTGAGTGAACGGAAACCTCTGCCGCCTCACTCTGCCGGCGACCAGTTAAGCCTCGGGGTCAGGTACGGCAAAGGTGAGGGCGTACCGGAAGACTTCGGTACCGCACATATGTGGCTAAACCTTGCCGGCTCGACCGGCGACGAGAATGCCCGGAAGGCCCGCGATATTGTCGCCGCCCGCATGACGCGCGAACAGATCGCCGAGGCGCAGGCGCGGGCACAGGCACGGGAATGGGCTAATCGATAGCCTCTCGTCTGCCGCAACTCGCCGCGGTTGCGGCGGGCATCGCGGCGCCGCGCTAGCCCCCCACGGGGGTCCCGAGCGGCTCGTGTGGCGCGCTAGAATCATTACCGATAATTCCCGTTAACATGGAAGATTCGCTCGCCGTGATCGCCCCGTCGGAACTTGGCCGTCGTCTCGCGTCCCGGCTGCCGGTCGCCCCGCCCCTTAAAATCTCGAACGGTACTTCAATTACTCGTATGAGTATTAGTCCAAATGAGTAAACAAGTGACTGATTCGCGCCAGGGCGTCGCGGGCTGTCACGACAGGAATGCCTTCGACCTTTTCAAGGGCGAGCATGTGTCTCTTGTCGCCGGAGACGATCAGGTTGGCCTTTCCGGCGACCGCGGCGGCCAAAATCGGGTTGTCTTTTGAGTCGGGGGACAGATTCACCCCCGGTGGCTCGTCAAGGACAAGAGCCCGCGCCCCGATGTTTTGAACGATGATCGCGGCTTCGTCAGCGTCCAGAAACTTTTGCAGACGGGGTCGGGCGAGCACATCGGCGATCTCGGCTATTTGTGCCGTGGACGTCACGAGTTCGATGTCGCCCCGCAGCCACGCCTGATACAGCCTGTCCGGCGGGGTGCCCGTGGTGATGAGGGCGCCGACCAGGCTGTTGGTATCAAGAACGAGCCGCACGTGTTGGTATCAAGAACGAGCCGCACGTGCGGCGTCCACCTCGTCGTCGATCAGGTCGAGGATGTCCTGTTGGTCATCCCGCGCATTGCGATCCTTGATCTGGCACACGGTCAGATCCAGCACGCGGCGCCGCACGGCCTCATCAACGAACCAGGAGAGGTCTCCCTTCTTGCCCCCTTTGCGCGCAAGAAAGGTGCGAACCGCCAGGTTCGTCTCTTCAGGGATGGACAGGCTCCATCGGGTCATAGGTCGATCCTCAAACGCATAGACACATGAGCGTTTATACATCCATCTTACCTGGGAGCGCTCAACCCGGCGACCCAGGCACGACAGGCGGCCACGTCGTCGATGATAGGTCGGCCTTGGTGTATGTCTGATTTACACATTTGAGTATTCAACACATTTGAGTATTTAAGCACTTCCTCATATGATGCACCGTGATGATTGTCCTCTCGTGGCTCAACCAGAAAGGCGGCGTCGGCAAGACCACGCTATCGATCCACGTGGCCACCGCGCTGTCCCGCGTCGGGACCGTGCTGCTCGTTGACGCCGATCCACAGGGGTCCGCGCTCGACTGGCAGGAGCAGCGCGCTGCGGACGGCGCCTTCCCCGTGATCGGCTTAGCCAAGACGCGCCTGCACCGAGAGATTCCCGTTATCGGGCGTCACTACGACTGGGTGGTGATTGATGGCCCGCCCCGCGCCAACGACCTGGCCAAATCAGCGATTGCCGCCAGCGATATCGTCCTGATCCCGGTCCAACCGTCGCCGTTTGACGTGTGGGCGGCGCAGGACATTCTCACGCTGGTCGAGGAATGCGCGGTCCTCAAGCCGGTGGATGCGCGCTTCGTCGTCAACCGCCTGTTTCTCCGCACCCGGCTCGGGGCCGAGGTGCGCGACGCGCTCGCGGCCTTTCCGCAGCCTGTGCTCACCACGGCCATTCACAACCGCACGGAATATGCCGCGGCGCTACGCGTCGGCCAGACGGCGCTCGACACGAAACCGTCCGGGCCAGCTGCCCGTGACATTGTGACGCTCACGGACGAGATCCGAGCGATTGCCTTACAGGAGGAGCGGCATGCCCAACACCGCTAAGTGGGGCCAGCGACCCCGTCGACAGACGGCGGGCGATCGCGCCGTCGTGCCGCCACGGGCGACGAAGCGCTTGAACGTGGATGTGTCCCTTGACTTGCACGCGCGGCTCAAGGTGTCCTGTGCCCGGCAGGGAATCGCCATGTCCGCGGCTGTGACCCAACTCCTCGAACAGCATTTCCCTGCATCATCTGATGATTAGCACATATGAGTATATGAGTAGATGAGTGTAAGCCCGCATGTTCAACAGTGTCCACGTCGAGCACGGGCTCGCCCTCCCAGAGGGTTTCACGTATCATGCAGCGATTTTGCCCTGGTATGGTGAGCTGAGAAAATTGGAGTGTCCGTACTAATTCTGGAACGATGAGCGGCCCCTCTCGACCAGTCAGTGGGTTCGTGCCCATCGGCGACATGGCCGACGGGCTATCGCTGCCCGGTGGTCGCGCCCTGACTCCCCACGCCGCCACACCTCAAGCTCGGCACCACTTCACCGCGCTCCACCAAGTTAATCAGCTCATCGAGGCGAGCGAAGCGGACGCCGACATGGGTTTCATGGCGCGGCTGCTCGCCCTCTGCTCGCTGCCGCGCACGAACCCAAAAACCCGGCTTCAGTACGTCCGGCGCAATGGGCCGTACACGCTCTACGTGACGGTCAGCGCCGGGGAAAAGCTGCCCTTCGGTAACCTCCCGCGTCTGCTCCTGGCGTGGGTCTGCTCCGAAGCGGTGCGGACGCAGCGGCGCGAGCTGGTACTCGGCCGTTCGTTGTACGAGTTCATGCGCAAGCTCGGCCTGGAGGATCGAAGTGGCGGGGCGAACGCAGAGCGGACGCGGCTCAAGAATCAAATGCGCCGGTTGTTCGGGTGCACGGTCACACTGGTCTATGAGGACGAAGAGCGCGAGTCGCGGGTGAGTTCACTCGTCGCGGATCGCGCGGACTATTGGTGGAACGCGAAGCGGCCCGCCGCGCCCGTGTTGTGGGATAGCACGATCGAGCTTGGCGAGAAGTTCTTTCAGGAGATCATCGCGCACCCTGTACCGCTCGACCTGCACACCCTCAAGGCGCTCAAGCGGTCGCCGCTCGGCCTCGATCTGTACTTCTGGCTCGTGTATCGCGTCTTCTCGCTCAAGGCTCCATTAACCCTCTCGTGGAAGCAGCTCTATCGGCAGTTCGGCGCGGAGCCGGACCGGGCGAGCAAAGTCGCTCAACAGGCTCTCCGTCGGGATTGTCTGCGCGAGTTGAAGAAAATCAAGCGCGCGTGGCCGGATCTGAATTACCACACGGTGACGGGTGGGCTCGTCGTGTCACCGTCGCCGCCGCGCATCCCGCCGGCACCACTCCAGCTCATCAGCGAGTAGGCCAACCCGCCGCGTGTATTTGCTGCGAGGTTGGCCCGTGAGAGGCTATCGGCCTCGGGGCGTCCCTCTGTGTGGCCGGCCGGACCAAAAAAGCGGCTCCTGGGGTTGCTCAGCGCCTCGACCTTGAGTTTTCCACAAAACCCTGTGATTTCAGAAGTTTTCCATCGGTTAAACACGTCACCTACTCGGCCCCGATCTATCGGTTAAACACGTCACTTATTCGGCCCGATCTATCGGTTAAACACGTCACCTATATACATATAGTACAGATCAAGTAGTACAACCCGACAAGTACGTACAGGCCTTCGGCCTGTTAATTTCTGGTTCTCAGAAGCTGAAAAAGCAGCCGACCCGACCTAGAATTGAGGGAATGTGTGGCGGAAACGACACCATGCCAGCCGATTTCCCTCACGTTTGTTCAGAAAGACCGTTCCCGCTCCGGCAACAGCCACACCAAAAACCACCCGGATCGCCGCCGCTGTCCGGCAGCGTCAAGGCGCTCCGCCCCTCCGGGTGACACCCCCGGCCCGCTACGGCTCAGCAGGCGCTTCGGGCCGAAATATTCACTTTCCGGCCCGTTCAAGACGGCCCAGAACCACTCAGGACGATCTCAGAAGGTTTTCTGACTACCCTGTGAGGATGCACCGTCGGTGGCCGCGTGTTCGACGGCGCGGCGGAACTCAACCGTCCGGCGGCAGCGGCCGCACGTCACATTGTCTGGCTCGGGCGAGTCAAACAGGGTAGGGGCGGCGCCGCACACTGGCCCGCCGCCGGGGGTCGTGAGATGCGAGGTCACGGCGGTGCTCCTTTCCGCAAGCGTCAGGCGTTTGTAGGTCGAAGCGCCAGGCCGAACAACTCCCGGGCCTGGTCGCGCTCGAGGAACTCATCAAGGCCCTATTATGAGCCGGGCCATGGACACCGGATCGGCCTGGCCGACGTGCCCGACACGTCAGTGTAGCGGCATCGCGCGGCATTCAGGGAACGCGATCGGCGATCCGGTTCACACACTCCACTTTACCCGCGACACGGGGGAACGGCTCCGCCGTGCGTCACTAGCATGGCTGGGCCGTGACGTACGCGATCGAAGGGCGGCACTGCGAACTGCTGCGCGTCGAGCTGGCCGACGGCGAGCGTGTGATCGCGGAAGTGGGGACGCTCGTCTACCTGCGCGGGGCGGTCGAGTGGCACGTCGTGTTCCCAGGGTGCGGGCGGCGGCCGCCCCTGGTGCCGGCGCCGGCGTGGGCGGTGTCGGAGCCGTGCTCGCGGGGTCGGTTTCCGGTCGTGGTCGGTCCATGGCCTGCACCGTCCCATAACTCCCTTTATGGGATCCTCAACACGACCCGCCCGTAGCTTGCGTCTTGGACGACCATCTACTAACCTCGCGCACAACATGCGCGCCAGACATCGTCCCACCTCGCACGCGCCGCAGGGGGTGTAGCCGGAAAGGCCCTCTCCGATGCCCGCCACGCCCCGGTGGCTCCTCGCCATCCCCGACGCCATCCGCCAGCTCGAGGCGCTCGACCGCGACCTCCTCACCCGCCGCGATCTCGAACGGCTCTTCGGCGTCTCGAGAGCCCGGGCGGCGACGCTCATGCACACCTTCGGGGCCGCGCTCACCGGCCACCAGCGCACACTCCCCACCGCCCAGCTCCTCCGCCAGCTCCGTCGGCACCGGACCGGGGCCGCCTTCCGCGGCGAGGCGAGGCGCCGCGACCGGGTCGTCACCGCGATCCGCCAGGCCCGGCTCACCGGGATCCGGGTCGCGGTGCCCCGCGAGGCGCTCGAGGCGCGCCTGTCGGGCCTGCCCGCAGGCGTGTCGGTCGAGCCCGGCCGGATCGAGGTGCGCTTCAGCGGCGCGCAGGAGGCCGTCGGGCGGCTCTTCGCGCTCGCCCAGGCGCTGACGCACGACTACGAGCAGTTCGAGGCGCCCGGCGCGCGCGCAGCGGGCCGAGCTCGTGCTGCCGCTGGCCGCCTACCTCGCCGAGTTCCACGGCGCGGTTCATGGTCAAGCTCGCCAGCCCGCCGCACTGAGGGACACAGCAGTAAAAGAGCTTACCAATGTGCGACATTGGGCGCTCAATCGAGTTGGTCAAAAATAATCCTGTCGTAAAACATCAGATGCCGTGGGGTTCCCCAGGAGCTGTAGCACGTCAGCAATCCAGACATGAGGACATCGGAGAAACACGAAAGAACCGAACGACCCTTGGGATCCCTTAGGAAGAACCGCTTCGCAAGCGCATTCGGCATCGGAGTAATGACACCCGTCTTCCACATCTGGCCGAGGCACTCATCGACCACCATGAAAGGCTCGTCGGAAGTCTGAGTTATGATTTTCGGAGAGGCACCGTGGCGCGCAAGGTCAGGATTCGCGTCCAGAAATGCGCGCGTCGAGCCTGCAACGATGTCGGCGATCTGCAGGCCCACTTCAGCGTCCGATTTTCCGGTTTCGTCCAAACCGATGAAATGCCCGTCAACCTCTTTCCAGACGTTGGGCATGCCGTCGATAAGGATTTGCAGCGCCGCCTTTACCGCCCTGTCCTCCCTTGGCTCGCGGGAGTCGTAGACGAGGCGGACCTTGCAGCCTAAGCCGGCCATTGCGTGGATGACTCCGGCCAACGGCACCGCCAGTAGCTGCCAGAGAATACTGGATTGGCCTGGGCCTTCCCAGCTCTCCTTGGTGCGCTGAGCGGCATCCTTGAGGAGTTGGGCATGATCAGCCGGAATCGAACTCATGTCGTCCATGATGTTCGCGCGGACGCGTTCAAGCAGGAATGGGTGTGCGGGAGTGTAGAAGCCTGACACGAAGCAGCCATGCGCGAGCAGGATGTCATGTATTCGACATGCGAGTTTCCAGCGGTCTGGGAATGGGATACGCTTGAATTCGGTGTGTTTTAGCTCCTTCAGTTCGGGAACCAGCAATTTCCGATATCGGTCGAGGATCGACGCGAAGGCGGCCGTGACCGCTTCGTAGTGGGTCTCTGGAATTCCGGCCACGCCGTAACAGAAATACCCTCGTTCGTTCAGCTTGAAGAATCCTTGGAAGGTCTCGTCGACGAAGACGATGTACGTTTCGCCGCGGTGCTTGGACCAGATCGGAAACGCTGGTGCGTGCAGCAGCGGATGTGGATTGTGGACAAATCGCCCCATTGGTGTTTTCGCGCAGAGCGAGGTCGGCTACGTTGGTTTACTTGCTAGTGCGTCTTGCACGATTCCTTCACGACCGCCTGCGTGCGGGCGGCGGATCGCGACCACGGGAACAAGAACTGCGGTCCCCCGGTGAATGAGCTGGCGGCTTCAGCTCTCCTGGCCGTCTGAGGGAGCCCCTCTGTTGGGAGATGATCAAGGATCAGGGGCTCTAGAGCGACCACCGACGTGGAGCCACAGGCCTACTGTCCGGGCTCGGCGGCCTATTGGCCCGTGAGCTGCGCCCAGAGCGCAACGGTGCGTGGCGAGGCCTCCACCCCGATCAGCCGCTCGTGGATGCGCCTGACCGCTCGGCGCGCCGCGACTAGCTTCGCGTCGCCAGCCCAAAAAAGCGCCTGATCGACGATGCTCTCCCATCTATCGAACAACGTCATCCCTATACCAAGCTCGCTCGACCATGCCGCGAGCACGGCCGTGTCCAGTGGCGCTTGATCATCGGCGACAGCTACCACGGCGGCTTCCTGAACTCCCATCTCCGCGCATTTGGCCCCAAAGATCCTCACGTCGGACATGGTGACAGGCTTGTCCCTGATCTCGAACGCTTTCTCCCAGGAGTCCGTTGCGGCGACAGCCCGTACGCAAACGTCTCCCGGATACTTGCGGCTTGGGTCGTTGATCCTCCCGCTCTCCACGCGCTCCGGACCGGCGAAGGCGTCCATCAGGCCAGCCACAACTGCCTGGGCTCGACGTCCGCCTTCCGACTCGTTCCGCACCAGCGCACGGACTGCCGCAGCCAGACCCTCTGGGGTGATCGCGGACTCGCCTTCAGGGACCACGTAGCGCACTTGATGCCGTCGACGCTCCACGATGAACGCCGCCAGCGCCGCGCGAGCTTTCCGCGTCGTGGAGACGGCCTGCAGCTCATTGACCAGTTCGATCATATAGTCGAAGGCGGCGCGGCCGCTGGGATGCACTGGCGTGCCGTCACCGAGCCTGGTTATGCGGAAGTACGGCTGATTGTTCAGCGGCTGTCGCCCCGTGACGCCGATGCTGACGCCAAGCTCAGCAGCGAGCGGCACGAGGACCTTTTCGCACAAGATTCGTGCGGAGTAGGCCCGCGGGTTGCCACGGGCATGCCTGGGCTTGATCGCGAGTAGATCGACGTCCACACGCATGGCCTTGGCGATCATCGCAGTGCCGAGAAGAGCGATGTGGGTCTTCGAGGACCCTCCCTCACAGAGTCTTGAGAACCTCTCCACCTTCTTGAACCATGCCCGATCGAACCGCGCGCTGTCAGCCGCGGCGGCGGCGCGGCGAACGACGGACTCGCCCTCGCTCTTGTCGAAGCTAATGCCCATTGGGATCCTCGGGATCGAGGACGAGCAGGTCGCCGGGCTGACAGTCCAGGGCGTGGCAGAGTTTGGCGATCGTGCCCAACGTGCTGTTGTAGCTCGGTCGCGAGGCAACCGATTCCAGCGTGCGCCTGGACAGGCCGGTACGTTGCGCGAGGCGTTCGTAGGTCATGCGCTCGCCCGTGCGGCGACGGTGAGCATCCATCGCTTCTCGAAGCTTGACTCGAATCACTGAGGCCAAGAAAGCTGTATTGACAATACAATTTTATTCAGGTACGCTTCCCCTAACTACGCCAATAGTATTGCCTTTGGCTTGGGCGAGTCGTGTTGGGGAGTCCACATGGCGAAGAGACAGCTGAGCGCCATCAGCCTCTACACAGGGGTTGGCGGACTCGACTTCGGCTTCGAGGCGGCCGGCTTCCGCACCGCCGTGGCGGTGGAACTGGATCCCGTCGCTTGCCGCAGCATTCGCCGCAATCGGCCCGGTTGGAATCTCATCGAGCGCGACATTCACGATGTTTCGTCTGGCGAGATCCTTCGGTGCGCGGGACTTCGTGTCGGCCAGGCCGACGTTTTGATCGGCGGTCCCCCGTGCCAGCCTTTTTCCAAGTCATCCTATTGGGTCAACGGCGACGCACGACGGCTTGACGATCCCCGAGCCGACACGCTCACCGCCTATCTGCGCGTGCTCCGCGACACGAAGCCCAGAGCGTTTCTCCTCGAGAACGTCTACGGCCTAGTCTACAAGGGAAAAGACGAGGGTCTGAGGCATCTGCTTGACGGCGTCGCCAGCATCAACCGGGAGGTCGGCACCAACTATCGGGTGAGCTGGAAGATGCTGAACGCGGCACACGTTGGTGTCCCTCAGCTCCGCGAGCGCGTGTTCCTGATTGGAAGCCGCGATGGAGAGAACTTCGCGTTTCCTCACCCGACGCACGGTTCGCGGGACACCCGACCGCTCATTGACGACCACGTAGAACCATATCGCACGGCGTGGGACGCCATTGGCGACCTGCCCGACGCTCCGCGCGAGCCCTCGCTCACGGTGGGTGGAAAGTGGGGCGCGCTGCTCCCGTCCATTCCAGAAGGCCAGAACTATCTTTGGCACACTAGCCGCGGCGGCGGGCTTCGATTGTTCGGGTGGCGCACCCGCTACTGGAGCTTTTTGCTCAAGCTCGCGAAGGGCCAGCCTTCATGGACCATCCAGGCCCAACCCGGCTCGGCCATCGGGCCCTTCCACTGGCGCAGCCGGAAGCTAACTAGCCGTGAGATGTGCCGCTTGCAGACGTTTCCGGACGATCTGACGTTCGATTGCGGGCGGGCGGATGTTCAGAAGCTGCTCGGCAACGCCGTGCCCTCGCTGCTGGCCGAGGTGCTGGCGCGGGAGATTCGCTGCCAGCTTCTCGGCGACCGACGCGACCTCAGTGAACTCAAGCTGATTCACCCTGCGCGTGTTTCGACGCCCGGTCCGGAGCCCATTGCGCCGGTTCCCGTGCGCTACCGGGAGCTGATTGGCGACCACCCGGATCACCCGGGCGAAGGACGTCTTTCGGGACGACCAAGGTCGAACGACCCTCGCGCTGCCCTCAGCCTGTGGTGATGGAGCAGCCGGAGCCCTGGTGGTGCTCGAAATTGAGGGCGCACCGCGGCGTGGAGTGCGCCCCTTCGGGTGGAAGCGCTTCGGTGAAGGCGGCCACGGATTGCTCAAGGCGCGCTGTCCCGCGCTCCCGCTCGCCCAGGGTCGCAAGGGCGACGCCAAGCGCCATATGCACGGAGGCGCGGCGCGCCGATTCGACCGCACCGCCTTCGAGCAGGGCGACGATCTTCTCGGTGACGTCGTTCAGGCCCTTCTCCAGCACCAGGCCGCGTACTTCCGTTCTTGCGATCGGCGCCGCAACTCTCAGCGCCTCGGCGGTGAGCTGCGCGCAGAGGACGTCGTGGAGGCTTCCGCAACCGTGCCCGTGTCGCGTCCGGCGCTATCGTTTCCCAACCAGCACAACACCAAGCGAAATCGCTTTTCGGGAAGCGGTAATCTGGCCTTAAAAGCGTTGGCGAGGGCCAACCGCGCCTGTTGAGGCGACGGCAGGAACTGCCCCCAAAACAACTTAAGCCAAGTCCCAAACACCGCCACGACGAGGCCGACGATCCAGACGGCTGGACTCGTTAACAACTCCATTCGGTGGATTCTTTCACCGCTAGGACTACGCGCTCGCCGGCGGGACTACCGGCTCGGCTATAGCCTCGGCGCGCTGAACCGGGAGACGCTGGACGTCGAGGTTGGCGGGTGTTGTCGCTCACCGAGGCGTTGACCAAGCGGCACGCGGTTACGCTCGGAGGGCCGATAGCGGTCTCGGCCGGGGCGATCTGGGCGAGTGAATCCTTCACGATAAAGGTAATTATCGGTAATATTTATTGGCCGTCGAGCGAGGGCTCATGCCCCGATCCTTCATCGGCCTTGACTTTTGAAGCACCCTAAGTGTAAGCTTACACATGACGGCGCATGAAGACCCTTGGCGAGCACCTCCGGGAACTCAGGGAAAACAAGGATTTCTCGGTCCGGGAGCTTGCCAAGAGGTTGGGAGTGTCGGCCCCTTTTCTGTCCGACGTCGAGCTTGGGAGGCGGCATCCATCCGCCGACGTGTTGTCGAAGCTGGCGCGCGAACTCGACACGACAGTTGTGGAGCTTCGCCGGCACGATGCTCGGGCGCCTATTCGGGAGTTGCGGCGGATGGCCGCTAACAACCCTGCGATGGGATTCGCGCTACGGAAGGTCGTCGAGGACGGAGTCGACCCGGAAGACCTGCTCCGCTACCTGCGCGGAAACAAGAAACGATGAGGAACTTCCGCGCAAACGCTGGTCCGTTCACCGAGAAACCGTTCTTCAGGCAGAAGGACTTCGAGCAAATCTGCGAAGATGAGCTGAAGCAGAACGGCCTGTTCCCGACCGAACCAGCCCCCGTTCGGATCGATCGGTTCGTGGAGAAACGCTTCAAGATCCAGCCGTCATATAAAGATCTACCCGTGGGGCTTCTGGGGTTCACCCGCTTCAGCTCCGAGGGAGTCGAGGAAATCGTCGTTTCCAAGGCTCTGGATGACGAAGGCACTCAGATCGCGGAGCGACGACTACGAACAACCCTTGCTCATGAGAGCGGTCACGGCCTGCTTCATGCCCATCTCTTCACGCTCGGGACTCGGCCGGATTCGCTGTTCGGTGACGGCCTTGATGGTCAGGCACCGAAGATCCTCTGCCGCTCTGGGGGAATCTCCGGTTCCGAGACACCACGGACGCGAAAGCCGCCATACCGATGGTGGGAGTACCAGGCAAATCAAGCGATGGGAGTGCTTCTAATGCCTAAGCCTCTGGTACAGGCTGCGCTCGCTCCCGTTCTGACGCCTCGAGGTGTAATCGGAATGCCGATTTTGCCTGCGCACCAGCGCGAATCAGCGATTCGGTTACTCGCGGACACGTTCGACGTGAACCCAGTGGTGGCGCGACTGCGGCTGGATGTCCTGCTTCCTGCGGCCGCGGAGGAACAGTTGACGCTCTGATTTTTTTTACGTAGAATGTAAGCTACTGTGAGCTTTGCTAAGCTTTGTTAAGGACACGAGGAGGAACCGTCCTTGCGCACCGCCGCCCGCATGCAGACCTTTGGAGCCGGCAGGACCAGGCACCTGCTGACCTTCCCGCGCGCCGAGTTCCTCCGGGAGCTCCGAAGGCACCGGAACGGCCGCCTTCCGCGGCGAGGAGGCGCGGCGGGAACGGGTTGTCACCGAGATTCCGGAAGGCCAGGCTCACCGGGATCCGGGTAGCGGTTCCCATTGAGGCGCTCGTCAGGTGAGAGGAGCGATTGTCGGACGCGAGCAGGTTGACAGGTCGGGGATAGGCCCCATATCAGGATCTTGTGTTGCCGCACCGCCATCGGGCGGCCTGATGGAGATCAAGGACGAGTCTTTTATGGCCCGCAAATATGTTGACCACCGCGAGATCCTTCGCTTCGCACAGGACCGCGTCAACCTGCCGCAGGACAAGGCGCAGACCTACCGGGCGCAAGCGCGCAGACTCCGCGAACGACTCGAGAGCTATCTCTCCGAAAACCCCGACTTCACGCTGCGCAAGATGCTGCTGTCGGGAAGCCTCGCCAAGGGGACGGCGCTCCGGTCGCTCAATGACATAGACGTCGCCTGCTACATCGCCGGCGCTGAGGCGCCTTCCGATGTCGCGGAACTGATCGAATACCTCACGGAGAGACTCCGAGCCGCATTCCCGAACTTCCAGCCGGACCAGGTACAACCGCAGACATACAGCGTGACGGTGTCGTTCCGCGGCACAGGGCTGGACGTGGATGTGGTTCCTATCCTGTACGACGACGATCCTGACTGGTACGGCAACTTGGTCAGCCAGGATGACGGTTCCTACCTCAAGACCAGCATCCCGCGTCACCTAGATTTCGCGAAGAAGCGCAAGCAAGCGCAGCCGCAGGATTTCGTGCAGGTCGTGCGGCTGATCAAGTTCTGGGTGGGGAACCTGGAGCGGGAAGACCCCGGCTTCCGCTTTAAGTCGTTCATGGTTGAGATGGTCCTCTCGCGCCTGTGCGACGAAGGCCGGGACTTCTCCGACTACCCCGAGGCGCTGCAGCACTTCTTCACGTACGTCGCTCGAAGCGACCTGCGAGAGAAGATCGTCTTCACGGACTACTACGCTGCGAGCAAGGTGGGCTCATTCACCGAACCGGTGCAGATTATCGACCCGGTTAACGAAGAGAACAACGTCGCCAAGCTCTACAGCGACAGCCAGGCCGACGCTATCGTCGAGGCCGCGCTGGACGCGGGCGACGCTGTCGACGCTGCCTTGGCGGCGCCGACGAAGCAGGAAACCCTTCACTACTGGCGGCGCGTGTTCGGCCCATCGTTTCACGTTTGAGATACCAATATGAGTAGCACCTACACCGATACCGGCACCCAAACCTTCTCGTGCGTGCACGCGAAGCGGATTTCGTACAGGGTCGCCACAGACCTCAAGCGGATGCAGAGGCTGTACGGATACCCGACGGATCAGGATATCGGGCAATACGATGTTGAACTCGTCGAACTGCTGACGGCGGGATTCCTGGAAAGGGTGACCTACGGGTTCAGACGCGGCGATGTCTGGATCGAACCCACTCTCCGCTACACGGCCTTCGAGTTGGCGGACTCGGGCTTCGGCGACGACCCGGGTCGAGTCCGTCCCGGAGCGGACATCAGCGGCGCATCGTTCTACAGCTACCTGACCTACTCGGGAGCATGGGACGCGCTCTCCGCCTCGGACAGAGACACGTTTAAGAAGAGCCTCCCGTTTGTTCGCGGAGTCGCGCCTGAACCCGGGATCCACGGCTATATGCAGCAGGACCTCGCCTATTCGGCCGGCGGTCGCGGCCTGCAACGGGCTACGGTGAGGAGCTGGGGATGACGGAGACGTTGCAGACGGAGGACCTGTTCGATCCGGCGCTCATCTATCCCGACCCGGATGCACGGGAACGCCTCGCGAGCCTCGTCGGACTCGACGACCACAAGGACCGCCTGTTCAAGATCCTCACGCTATTGGTCGCGCCGAGCGCCCTGCGGGAGTGGTCGGACCGGTTCCACAATGGCGCATCGAGCCTGCTCGACACGATCCTGGCGAGACCCCCACTGATAGTCCTTGAAGGGGATGTGGGGTGCGGCAAATCGGCGCTGGCCGAGGCGATTGGGGATTCCGTGGCACGTGAACGGAAGATCGACATCACCCTGTTCCCGATGAGCCTGTCGGCCCGTGGTCAAGGGCGCGTCGGCGAAATGACCCAGCTCCTGTCTGCGGCGTTCGACCGCACCTACACCGAGGCCTCGAAGCTCGCGGGAGTCGGCGGCGAGCCTTCCCGCGGCGCCGTGATTCTCCTGATCGACGAAGCCGATGCGCTGGCGCAGTCGCGCGAGGCGGCGCAGATGCACCATGAGGATCGGGCCGGCGTTAATGCGCTCATCCGGGGTGTCGACCGCCTCGCAAAGGCGAGGCTGCCGGTGGCCGTCATCATGTGTACGAACAGGCTCGACGCCCTCGACCCGGCCGTGCAGCGGCGCGCCGCCGACATCCTCAGCTTCCGTCGACCGGACCGAGGGCAACGCCGGGCGGTGCTGGGCGATCTCCTCAAGGAGCTCGGTCTGTGCGATGCGGAAATCGAGGTGATCGTCGACGCCACCGGTGCAGCGGATTGCGGCGATGGGGGCGACGGTGACGGGTTTACGTTTTCGGATCTAACGCAGCGGCTGCTGCCCGCGATCGTGCTTAACGCCTTCCCATCGCGAGCGGTCGAGGCCGGCGCGGCGCTAGAGATCGCCCGAAGAATGCGCCCGACGCGAGCGTTCGGGGAAGCGAAGGTGCGACGGAGCGGAGCGACGGGAACAGCCGGATAGCGGGCCCGGAGGCCGGTGACGGCGACGCGCGCAGAACGCATCTCGTGCAGGACTATATCAGTATGACAGACCCGACGGGGAGCGTGTTCATTTCGTACCGGCGATCCCCGGCGCGTACTGCGGGGAACAGCGAGGCTGCCTGGGTGCGAGACGCCCTCCGGCACATCGGGCTACCCACGTGGAGGGATTTGGACGACCTGGGGTACGAACCGACAGAGGAGGCACTCGTTGCCGCGATCAACGATCCATCGCTTTCGGGCGCGATCCTGCTCATTTCCCCAGAGGTGGCGACGTCACCGATCATTCGCCGGGTCGAAGCGCTCCGAATCTTCAGACGGCGCGCGGCACGAGACGGATTCTGGATCGTGCCGGTGCTGATCGGGCTCGACTATGGCGCGGCCGATGCCGCACTGGACTCGCCCGCAGGTTTTCAGGACCTCGGGTACTGGAACATGCACAGGATCGAGGGTGAGACGATAGGGTCGGTGGACGCGGAGGCCATCGCGCGCCGCGCAGTCAAGGCCCGGCTCCGAGCGATTCGAGACATGCGAGCGGACGGTCCGTTGTCGATCGGCGTGTTCGCGCGTCGTCCCCCGGCGGCGCCTTGCAGCCTGACGCACGACTTCTCGGCTCAGTTCAACGGGCGCAAGGTTGTAGAAGGTGGGTACAGCGCCTTCGAGAAGGGCTTGGTCGACGGCGCGAGCAGGCTCATTGCGACGTTTCCAAACCCTTGCCTGGTTGGCGAAGGCGTGGCCCCCCTCCCGTTGGGAGCCCTAGTCGGAGCTGTTTACTCGCCAAGAGCCGGGTTCAAGCTCGTCTGGTCCCAGTTCGTAGAGGGGCGGGAGCCCCAACGCTGGTCCTTGGACTTGCCGGGTAGTGAGTTGCCAATGGACGCGCCCGTGACCAAGGGCGACCCCTCGTCCGAGGATCTGTTGCTTGCCGTCGGGGTATCGGCGAACATGGGGCTTGGGGAGCAATGGAACCGAAAGTACGGTAGAAGACTCGATCTAGGTCCGCCGGAGTAGCCGCGACACCGTTGCCGGGTGGACGCCGAACAGGCGCGCCGCGTCGGCGGCGGTCTTCTTCCCCTGCTTGACGAGCGTCACAATTTCCTGTTGCTGGTGGGGCTTGAGCTTCGGCGGCCGGCCGCCGATCCGGCCTTCCTTGCGCGCGGCGTCGAGGCCCGCCTTGGTCCGTTCCTTGAGCATCGCGCGCTCGAACTCGGCGAACGCGCCGACCATCTGCATCATCATCCGACCCGCGGGCGTGGTGGTGTCCACCGCTTCCTTGAGGCTGCGAAAGCCTGCGTGGCGCTCCTGCACCCGCTCCATGATGGTTAGTACATCGCGCAGGGAGCGTGACAGGCGATCGAGTGTCCAGACGACCAACACATCGCCTTTCCGGAGCTGACTGAGCAGCTTGTGCAGCTCGGGCCGATCCCAGCGGCCGCCGGAGGCGTTGTCGCGGAAGATGAGCTCACAGCCGGAGGTTTTGAGCGCGGCGACCTGAGGGGCGGTAGTTTGCTCGCCAGTGGAGACGCGCGCGTAGCCGATGAGCATGATTGCGTAAAGGTATTGCATACGTGACTGGTAATGCAATACTGTTTTGCACCCTGTAAACGTGGGGTTTCCTGCCGATCGCCCCTCCGTGCGCAAACCATCGTTTATGCAACTCCGCCACGTCGGGAAGCCGCGATGCCCGTGAGCTTCCTGAGCCCGGCGCAGCGCGACAACTACGGCCAGTACCTGGGCGACCCGTCAACCCAAGAGCTGGCCAGGTACTTCCACCTCGATGACAGCGATCACACGCAGATCGTCGAGAAGCGCGGCGATGCCAACCGTCTCGGATTCGCTCTGCAGCTCACCACGGTGCGCTTCGTGGGGACGTTCCTCGATGATCCGACGGCCGTGCCACCGGCGGTACTCGCCACGATGAGCCGGCAACTTGGCATCGATACGACCACGGACTTGACCGGCTATCGAGACGGCAAGTGGCGCTTCGCTCATGCCGCACACATCCGGACGGAACATGGGTATCGCGACCTCGCGGATCGCGCGGCCGGGTTTGGCCTCACGCGATGGCTCTACGCACAGTGCTGGACGGGCACCGAACGTCCGAGCGCACTGTTCGATCGGGCGACGACCTGGATGCTCGCCCACAAGGTGTTGTTGCCGGGCGCGACGACGCTGGAGCGCTTCGTGGCCAAGCTGCGGCACCGCGTCGACGTGCGCGTGTGGCGCGTGCTGGCGAGCGGCATCAGTCCGCCACAGCAGCGCCGCCTCGAAGATCTGTTGCGCGTGCCAGATGAAGGGCGCAGCTCATCACTCGTGACGCTGCGGACGGGTGCCGCGATGGTGAGTGGCCCGGCGTTGGTGCGTGCGCTCGAGCGGCTGAACGCCGTCCGTAGCCTCAGCATCACCGTGCCAGCGGCCGCCGCGATCGCGCCGACGCGAATGGCAGCCCTGGCGCGCTTTGCGGAGAAAGCCAAAGTCACCGCGGTCGCACGGTTGCCAGCGTTACGCCGAGCCGCCACGTTGGTCGCGTTCGTCCACTCGCTCGAAGCCTCCGCACAGGATAACGCGCTCGAGGTCCTCGACCGACTGTTACGCGACATCTTTGGTGCCGCCGAAAAAGCGGATCGGAAAGCACGGTTGCGCAGCCTTAAGGATCTCGATGCGCTTGCCCTCACGTTGGCGCACGCCTGCGCGGCGCTCCTCGATCCCGCTCTCCCGGACAACGTGCTGCGCGACCACGTGTTCGCGCGTGTCCCCCGCGCCACCCTGGCCGAGGCCCTCGGGACACTGAGCACACTGGTGCGGCCGCCGGATGACGTGTTCTACACCGAGCTGCAGACGAGGTACCGACGCGTGCGGCTGTTCCTGCCAACCCTCTTGCACCAGGTGCACTTTGAGGCCGCTCCGGCCGGCGCGGCTGTCGTCGCAGCGCTCGAGTATCTCAAGCGTCGTGAAGCGCCGGCGCGGGCCCAGGACGTGGCGCCGTCTGCGGTCGTGACGACAGCCTGGCGGCGATACGTGTACGGCGCGAACGACGCGGTCGATCACCGGGCCTACACCTTCTGCGTCCTCGACCAACTGCGCGAGGCGCTGCGCCGGCGGGATGTCTTCGTGACGCCGAGCTGGCGGTATGCCGATCCGCGGCGCAATCTCCTGGCTGGCGCCGAGTGGGAGGCGGCGCGGCCGATCATGTGTCGAACGCTTGGCTACAGTCCTCGCCCAGAACCGATCCTTGCCGCGTTAAGCGACGAGCTGGATCAGACCTACCGCGCGGTGGCCGCGCGCCTCCCCAACAATCCAGCCGTGCGTTTCGAACGCATCGACGGGAAGGACGAGCTGATCGTGAGCCCCCTCGACAAGGTCGAGGAACCCGCGTCGCTGGTGGCGCTACGGACCGCCATCGCGGGACGGTTGCCCCGTGTCGATCTGCCGGAGATCCTGCTCGAGATCGCGGCGCGTACAGATTTCGCCGTCGCGTTTACGCACGTCAGCGAACGCGCGGCGCGGGTCACGGATCTTGGCGTCAGCGTCTGCGCCGTGCTGCTGGCGGAAGCCTGCAACACCGGCCTCGAGCCACTCGTGCGCCACGAGACTCAGAGCTTGCGGCGCGATCGCCTGTCCTGGGTCAGCCAGAATTACCTGCGCGACGAGACCTTGCGCGCGGCGAACGCGCGCCTCGTCGCGGCGCAAACCGGGATCCCCTTGGCGCGCGCCTGGGGCGGTGGTGAGGTGGCCTCCGCCGACGGCCTGCGCTTCGTGGTGCCGGTGCGCACCGTGCACGCGGGGCCCAACCCCAAGTACTTCGGTATCGGCCGGGGCGTCACCTACTACAACCTCGTGTCCGATCAGTTCACCGGCCTGCACGGCATTACGGTCCCGGGGACGTTGCGCGACAGCCTGGTGCTGCTCGCGGTCGCGCTCGAACAGCAGACAGAGTTGCAGCCCACGCAGATCATGACCGACACCGGGGCCTACTCGGATGTGGTGTTCGGTCTCTTCCGCCTGCTCGGCTACCGCTTCAGTCCGCGGCTCGCCGACATCGGTGGTACCCGCTTCTGGCGGATCGATTCCCGGGCCGACTACGGCCCGCTTAACCGCGTGGCACGCCAATCCGTCAACCTCGACCGAATCACCCCACAGTGGGACGATATGTTGCGGACGGTCGGCTCGCTGAAACTCGGGCGCGTGCCGGCCACCGGTATCATGCGCACGCTGCAGGTGGGGGATCGGCCAACGCGCCTGGCGCAGGCGTTCGCGGAGTTCGGACGGATCGACAAGACAATCCACACGTTGACGTACCTCGACGATGAGGCCAAACGTCGCGCCACGCTGATCCAGCTGAACCGGGGAGAAGGTCGCCATGCCTTGGCCCGCGCCGTCTTCCACGGCAAACGTGGCGAACTGCGGCGACGTTACCGTGAAGGCCAGGAAAACCAGCTCGACGCACTCGGCGTCGTCGTCAACATGATTGTGTTGTGGAACACCATCTATATGCAGGCGGCCCTCGACCAGCATCGCGCAGATGGCCACTCGGTGCGTCCAGAAGACGAGGCGAGACTGTCACCGCTCGGCCACGAGCACATCAACCTGCTGGGACGCTACTCGTTCGCCGTACCTGAATCGGTCGCTCGTGGCGAGCTCCGGCCGCTCAGAAACCCCGCTGACGGCGGTCGCTAACCGTACTTTCCGTTCCATTGCTCCCCAAACCCCTTGTTAGCGCAGGCCGGCAAGGTGGGCGAGCGCCCCCTCCAGGCCGTACTGTTCAACCGCCTCGGCGCGCCGCGCACTGTCGCGCGTCGATGATGTGTACAACCAGTACGATTCGGGATCGACTTCAAGCCGCACGGTGGCGGCCATGTTCGGGCGTCTCAGATACAGCTCTTGTTTGCTGACGAGCCCCCGGATGGTCGCCACTTCCGACGGGTTGAGTCGGAAGAGTTCAGCGGCCTTGTCGGGCAGCTCGGGGTTGGCGAGGAAGAGCTTGGTCGGCATGGATTCCAGCAGCGCGTCCGCGCCGGCCGTGCCGGTCACGTCCACGGCGCTTTGGGTCGCCATGATGAGCGCCGCGTTTTTCTTCCGCCACGTCTTGGCGGCTTCCGCGAGGTACGCGAGGACGGCCGGGTCGCGCAGGTAGCGCCACGCTTCATCGACCACCATCAGCTTCACCCGTGCCGTTTCGTCGGGGTTCTCCAGGGTAAGTCGTAGGCGTTCCAGGAGATAGAACAGCGCCGCCTCGCACAAGTCCTCGTGCTCGGCCGCGCCGGCAAGGTCGATCACCTGCCAGTCGGCAAGGTCTAGATCGTCGCCGTCGGCCGGATTATCGAAGTACTTCCCCCATGCCCCATTGCCGTACCACCTTCCAAGCGGCGGCCACATGGCGGCCGGCAAGGAGTGGACAAAGACGGTCATCGTCCGGCGCGCCGGCGGAAAGGCGTAGAGGTCTTCAATGCGGGCGCGGATTTCGGACGGGTCGGCGCCCGTGACGGTCCAGCCGCCGATCCTGAGTAAGCGCATGATCCAGCCGGTGAGGAATTGCACGCTCCGCTCGGTGTGCGGGAGCGCGAACGGGCGCAAGCGAAAGCCGACTTGACCATCGGCGGCATCGGGCGACAGCTCAAGGTAGCCGCCGCCGAGGAACCGCGTGATCCAGCGGTACGAGCCGCCGAGGTCCAAGATGAGCACGCGCGGGTTGTACTGCAGGGCCTGGACGAGCAGGAAATTGAGGGTGAAACTCTTGCCCGCGCCGGTCGCGCCGAGGACCAGCGTGTGGCCGACGTCGCCGTGAAAGAGGTCGTAGTGAAACGGCGTTTGCCACTGCGTCTCAAGGATGGCGAGCGCGGCCCGGTCAAGGTGTGGGCTGCGCGCCTCGCCGGTCGGTGGGCCGTAGATGGGCGCCAGGCACGCCGCCGCGCCCGCCGACACGAAGACGGATCGGACCTGCCGCTTACGCGGTTGCGCCGGCAGTCGGCAAAACCACGCGGGGAGCTGGCCGTACCCTTCTCGGATTAGCTTCGCGTCGTGGGACGCGAAGATCCGAAGTAGATCGCTGTCGAGCCGTTCGGTCTGCTCAAGGTCGCCGTGGAGGGCAATGGTGAGCGCCAGATCGCCATAGGCCACACCCTCGGTTTCGAGTTCGACAAGGGCATTTCCCAAGCGGTCGGATTCCACGTCGGCCGCGCTGTCCACCATCGCCGACGCGGTGCCCTCGGTCTCCTGTACGTGCGACATCATCGAGTACCGCTTGGAGAAGTAGTGGCGCTGTGCGCCGCGAATCTTGCGGCGCGCCGCGTCCAGATCCCACGGTCGCCATTCGAGCGTGACGGTCATCACGCTGTCGAGCCGGTACAGGTCGTGTAAGAGATTCGCCGTGGCCCTGGCCGGCGGGGATAGGAGCGAGTACAGGATGACGGGCTCGCCGTCGAGTCGAAGGTGCCGGCGTTCGGCTTCGAGTTCACTGGTCGCCAGTCGCCAGTTCATCCCGCTGCCGGTCGCCCCATCCCACGGCGCGCGGCCGGGCTTGTTCACCAGCTCGGCGAGGACACGCGAGCCGGCGTGCGCCGTGAGAATGTCGAGCGGCGTGAGATCGGCGACGAGCGTACGGCTGGCGTCCACCTGTTGGCGAAAGCGCGTGGTCGCGTCCTCGATCTGCTCGCGGAAATAGATCGCCTCGTTGGGATTCCGCCGCCGCGTCATCCACGTGTGGACGTAGTGCTTCCACCACGGCGCGTTGTGCTGGCCGGCTGCGGCCGTCGAGAGTTTCGGGTCGTAGCACCATGCGAGGTATGTGTCGATCTGTTGGATGCGCGACGCGAGGAACGCGCGCCGCTTCCGTTGCCCGAGGTCGGCGACGGCCGAGAGGCCGGTGTCCGCGTCGGGGAAGGTCGCTGGCCGGCGGAGCAGGTAGAAGTACAGCCGGGTCCGGGAGTCGATGCCTGAGAGCATCCGTTGCCAGCGATTGAGCACGGCGTCCAGCTGCTCGGGGGTGTGCCCGTCGACGACGGTCGGCGACAGGCGGGCGAGCGTCACCAGCTCGCCGCGCCGGGTGAGACACGTCCGGTCGTCGGGGAGCCAGCCCCAATACGGCAGCTCGTCGGCCAGCGCGCCGGCGGCGTGGTGGTCGGCCACGTCTCGATCGGTGGTGGTCATGAGGATCGGCTCTGCCGGCGGGCCTGGGTGATGAGGATGTACCACGGCGACTCGGCCCACTTCGCCGGGTCGTACCGGGTTTTGAACCGGACGGATTCACGCAGGATGGTGAGCATGTGCGGGTCCGTCCGCCAGGCCCACCAGCCCACGCCGTACAAGAGACAAAACGACACCGCGCCGATCATGATGCTGTTGACGGCGTTCCACATCGCCATGCCAAGCGTGGCGGACAAGAGAAACCAGCGCCGTTCAACGCCCATCATGGTCAAGGGGGCCGACAGCGCGGGGTACGCGGCCCACGCGCGCGCGCCGTGGCCGATGGTCATGAAAACAACCACGTCAGGAAGTTCGCCGCGCCCATCGCCATCCCCAAGCCGAAGATGATCCCGGCGAGCGCCTTCTTGCTGCCGCCTTCACCAAAGGCGAACATCAGCCCGCCGATGACAATCGCAATCAGCGACAGGCCCCGCGCGAGCGGGCCGGTGAAGGCTTGCTGCAGCACATCGACCGCGTTCAGCCACGGGCTCACGCCCTGCGCGGAGAGGGTGGCCTCGGCCAGCCCGACGGCGAACAGGACCGCGAGGGCGGTGAACCAGTGTGAGCGGTGCGGGTGCATGGTGTCCTCCTTCTGGTGGTGCGTGGGCGCGGGCTCACGCACGGTGCTCGAGCCGCGTCCCGTGACGTGCTCGTGCCCGTGCCCGTGCCCGTGCGTCATTCGTCAAACTCTCCACGGTCCTGGTGCTGCATCTGCTCGGCCAGCTCCGGATCGCCGCCCGCGCCGCGCCGGATCGACCGTTCGACGAGATCCACTTTCCGCCCGAGGTCGGCGAGGCCCAACACGCGCGCGGCGGCGTAGATCGCCACCGCGAGGGTGACGACGCCGGCCACGCCGTACGCCGTGAGCGCCGGCCAGTACTCGGTGACCAGGACGCGGGTGTACGGGGCGAGGTACGCGACGTGTGGGCCGACGAGCAACGCGGTGAGCGCCAGGATCGTGACGGTCAACCCGACGGCAACGGTAATGGGTTGCATCTACAGCTCCACCGATCCATCTCGGCCGGGCTGTGCGGGTCCGCCGCCGCCGCTGCCGCTGCTCTGGTCAATCGCGCGGGCGATGTTCCGCATGGCTCGGCCGCTACTGCCGTGCATGGCGAATCCGGCGCCGGCCTTCGCCGCGATCGCCGCCGCGTGGTAATGCTCGGACGCGATTTCGACATTCACGCGTCCGCTCCGCCCCTCGCTATCTTCGATGTCGAGCTGCGCGTCGGGGTACATCACGCGGTCCTCGTGCATCGGGAGCCCGAGCTCCTGTGCGGCCGTGCGGCGCGCCTCGTCCGCCGCGCGCCGTCCACCCTGGGCGCGCGCCGTCTCGGTGGCGCGCGCAACGACCTGCTTGAGTTCGGCGTCGATGCGGACGCGGGTCACCCGTCCGCCGTCGGCCTCGATGCGCGCCTGTTCCACGGCTGCGGCGCGATAGACCGCCGTGTCGTGCGACAGCTCGGCCGGCTTGACGAGGCCGCTCCACGTCTGTTGCCCGGCTGCGTGGCCGGCGTCCAGCGCGGCCCGCTGTGCCGACCGCGCCCCGGCGGGCGTGGCGGTCAGCACCGTAAAGGTGTTGCCCTGCGGCCCCTTCGCGTCGTGTTCCGTGACCAGCCCTCGGCGGACCATCTGATCGACCGCCCGCCGGGTGGCGTACGGGTGGCCGTCAAAATGCTTGTCGGACAGGTCTGTGTACGACACGGCGCGATACATCCCCACGTCGGCGGTGGCGGCGCGCTTGCGCGCGGCGATGGTGCGCGCCGGCTGTCGCGCGTCGTGTTCTCGACGATGGCCGGCCCGGGGCTCGTCGCGGGACCGGTCCTCGTGGGCGGGGCGGTCCTGGCGCGGTGTGCCTGGTCGCGCCTGGTCCTCGCGCGGCGCATCCTCGCGCCCCGGCCGGGGCGTCGGGGTGTCCTCACGAAAGAGATCCAGTCGATCAAACATAGCGACCGCCTAGCGGCTGATGCCTGACTCCCGCTCGGGCTGCGGCGCCTGGGGATGCGGTGTCGGCGCGTGGCTGATCTGCGGACTGCGCGCGGCCGAGTATGTGTCGGCCAGCGCGCCGTGTTCCTGCTCGGTCGTTTTTTCGCGCTCGCGGATCGGGCGCAGCAGGTAATCCGAGATTTTTTGCGCGTCGGCGGCGGCCTTGTAGATTTCCTTCGGATCGTCTTCCAGCGCCTTAATCCAGCCGGCGACGTACGCTGCGCCGCGGCTGCCGTCGTGTCCGACGCCGACGCGCTCGCCGGTCATCATGGCCGACATTTCGGCGCGGAGTTCTTCGCGGGCATACTCGGTGCTGCCGAAATTCCCGACGCCGGTCGTGAGCGTGTCGCGGTTCATCCGCGAGGGGTGACCGGTGGCATGGCCGAGTTCGTGCAACGCGGTTTGGTAGTACCCATTCGCGGTGGCAAACTGCTCACGTTCGGGAAGGGTCACGCGATCGGTCTGGAGGTTGTAGTACGCTCGGTCCCCGCGTTCGTAGCGCACGGGGACGCCGCTCTCCTGGATGACGCGCTCGGCGGTCTGATGCGCTTTCCACTCGGGCGCGTTGTCGCGGTCGTCGTCGCGCCGCTCCAGCATCAACCCGTCCGCTTGTTCGACGTTGAACACGGCGTAACAGCGGACCATCGGCGGGCGGGTGCGCTCGCGCTCCTGCGCGCCGTCGGGGGTCTGGCCCTGGTCGGCCGCGCCGGGCTGCTGCTGCGCCTTCTCGTCGTCAAACTTGTAAAAGAGCACGTGGGTGGCCTTCTCGCCTTTGCGAACCTGCCCGCCCATCTCCTTGATCTGCTTGTAGGTGGCCCAGCGGTTATCGCTGTAGCCCTTCGCGGTTTGGGTGACGCTCAAGTAGACCGAATTCCCGCCCCGGTACGGCTTCTTGGTCTGGATGTTTTCCGGGAGTCGGCGCTCGCCGGGCGTCCACGGCTTCTGCCACGGCGCGACGCCCTGCGCGATCTGCTCTTTGAGCTTCCCGGCAAACGCTGTGTGATAGTCGTCCTGGTTCCACGCGGGTGTCTGCGCCGATGGTGTCCGACGGCCCCAGGCCATCAGTTCCCGCCATCAGTGCGCCACGTGTCATCGCGCCAATCGGCCCCGTCGACGATCTCCTGTGTGTCGGAATTGTCCGTGTCGGTGATCCCGTACTCGGCGAGCACGTCGTGAGATGCGACGACGTACCGGCCGCTCAAGAGGGCGCAGCCCAGTTCCTCGGCGGTGTCCACGTGGAGGGCATCCTCGCCGTCCACGGTGATGGTGCGTATCATGCCGACCTCCTTTCTCCTGGGACGGGGTGTGCGCCTGGCCGTGTGCCGGCAGGCGTCCACGGTGTTAGTGTCGTACCGATACCGATTCATCCGTCGTCCTCCGCGGCCGCCGCGCGTGAGGCAGCCACGCGCCGACGCGACGCGTGCGTCGTCCTGCCAGCACCTGCGCCCGCGCCTCGGTCGCGGCGCGCTCCGCCTGCTCCAGCAGGTCCAGCGCCGCGGCGGCCTCCGCCTCGAACCCCGTGGGCGGCTGGCGGTAGCCGTTCAGCCACAGGCTCAACGTGGCTTGACTGATGCCGAGCGCCCGCGCCAGCGCGTGTTGTGACACCCCCAGGGTTGCCAGACGGCCGCGAACGGCCTGTGTGTGCGTAACGTCCATTTACTTGGCAACCGTAGCGCGTGTTTCAATTACCCGTCAACTGTAAAGATGTATTACTATATGTAGGTGAGCCTCATGGGACAGCGCCTGCGAGACGCGCGCACCTTGCGGGGCGTCACCCAGCGGCAGCTCGCCGCCAAAACCGTCAATACCCGAGAGGCGATCTCGATGGTCGAGCGCGGCAAGTCCGGCTGGGCGCTCGACAAGCTGGCCACCGCCGCCCGGGCGCTCGACGTGTCGACCGACTACCTGCACGGACTCACCGACGACCCGAGACCCGCCGATCAACTCCTCCGCGCCCTCACGGCCGCGACGGCCGGACAGACCCTCGATGACCCGCGCGCGCGCGCCACAGCTTTCGATGACGGCGACTACGTCGGCGTCTCCGAACTGGCCTCGGCCGCCGGCGACGGCGCCGTCGTCGACCATGAGCGCGTGACCGGGCGCATCAAGTTTCGCCGGACGTGGCTCGCCCGCCACGGCTTGGTCGCCCGCACCTGCCGCATCATCCAGGTCAGCGGCGAGTCGATGGAACCGACGCTGGTCGACGGCTGCTCGATCCTCGTCAACCACGCCAGCCGCCGCCGCCGCGTCGGACACCTCTTCGTCGTTCGCACCGACGACGGCCTCGTCGTCAAGCGCGCCGGCCGGGACGCGTCAGGCGCCTGGCAACTCGTCAGCGACAATCCCAACACGCACGTCTGGCCTCTGCGGCCCTGGCCGCCTGACGCGGTCGTCGTCGGTGAGGTCAAGTGGGCCGCGCGGACCTTTGCGTGAGGAGGAGTCCGAGGAGTGCTCTCGTTAGCGACATCGACGCCCCTTCGGACCGACGCCGCCGCTGAGAACGCAATCACCGCACCCGCCCGATCACCAGGGGCGGCTTCATCCAGAGCCTACGATTCAGTGGAACTTGCAGTGCAGGCCTAGTCAGTTATATGTATGTATAATAATAAACACGTCCATGCATACAACCAACCTGCGCAAGGTCGGCGGTTCCGTCATGCTCGCCGTGCCCCCGGCTCTTCTGAACCTCCTAAAGCTCGGGGTCGGGGCCAAGGTGGATATCGCTGTGGAGAACGATCGCCTCATCATCGTGCCCAAGGTGCGTCGTCGCTACTCACTCGATGAGCTGCTGGCACAATGCGACGAGACCGCGACCCTTTCCGCCGAGGATCGTGACTGGATTGATGGCAAGCCGGTCGGCAACGAGCTGTTGTAGTGAAGCGAGGCGACATCTGGCTTGTCAGCCTTGATCCCACGGCCGGCCATGAGCAACAGGGGACCCGGCCGGTACTGATCGTGTCCCCCGCCGCGTTCAACACGCTGACCGAGACGCCGGTCGTCCTGCCCATCACCACGGGGGGGAGCTTCGCTCGTCGGCGTGGCTTCACAGTGTCTCTTGAGGGCGCAGGCACCCGAACGAGCGGCGTGATCCGCTGCGACCAGCCCCGCGCCCTCGATCTCGGTGCCCGGACGGGGAAGCGCCTCGAAACCGTTCCCGAACACATCATGGATGATGTACTGGCTCGCCTCGCCACCATCCTCGAATAAACAGCGTCGCGATCAGATGCCGACGTGGCCATAGTCTCGCGCAGCGCCAAACCGTCTTCCGGTCGGTCCCACAACACAAGAATCGCCTCCTGCCGGCCACCGCGCCGCGCTCGACGCACCGCAACAGGTCGTCCTGGATCAAGTCACGCGGGTCGACCACTCGCGCGAGCCCGACCCGCAGCCGCGCCGGGTCATCATCCGGCCGGATCCAGCCGTGCTCGTACAAGTGGGCCGCGCGGACCTTTGCGTGAGGAGGACTGGTGCTGTGGCCCGAGGTCGTACGGGGTGCCTGGAGCGAGGGTGTGCCGTCTGCATGGATCGGGGTCGTTCGGCACTCGTGGACCGGTTCACGCGTTCCGGCCTCGGCGTCATGCATCGGGACGTCGAGGACGGCCGTGCAGGCCGTTCCGGGCGCCTGAGGCGATCGCCGTGCATCCCGGCGACGCGGCGGTCCGCTCGGAGCCGCCGCGGGGACGGCTGGCGATGAAGTCGAGCACTTCCTGCTCGACCCAGCGGACCGCACGGCTCCCGATGCGGATGGGCTTCGGGAAACTGGACTCGGCCATCATGGCGTAGACGGCCGACCGCGACAGCGAGGTGATCTCTGTCACGTCACGGAGCGTGAGCAATCTCATGGTCATGGTTCCTCCCTGGTTGGTGGCCCGGCCGTGACCAGGGCCGTGCCTGTGGTGTGGTGGCCTTCCGCGACAGTCTAGCCCGGTGCATGAAACTTGTAAACTATTGTGTAATAAAGATTTATTACACTTTATAACCCACATAAACCTCAAGAGGCCCGTTGGGACGCAATAGGACCTGATCGGCCCTGTTGTGCACCGTGAGGGGCGGCGCGCTCACCAGCCGATCCCGACGAAAAACCCTTGCCTCCCTGTCGGTGAGCGCTTCCGCGGCGGCGCACGCTGCCCAGAACGAGGTCGAGGTGGTCGGCACCCGCCGGCCAGCAGATATGCGGTAACGGCCGCGTGCCGTAGGGCGCCGGGGTCTATCCGGCGTTGTGCGCCCAGCCTCCGCCTGCCAAGGCGTGGCGGCAGGCGTGAGGGCCGGATCGCGTCCGCGAACGACTTTTGTCGTCCTCTGGCGTCGGGCTCGACGTGTGGGTAAGGGTGTGGGTAACCGGTCTATGCAAGCCGCAGAAATCATTCATTTCAAATGGCTTACACGTATCAGGTTTAAAGAAGAAGTAACCGTTACCCCCTAGTCTCAAAGGAGCGACACTCATGAACGGAGCGAGATCAACATTTATGCGCAAGGGCTACTGGCTCACGGCTCTTGCCGCGGCTGTGCTGCTGGCGGCGTCTCCTGGGACGGTGTCGGCACAGGTCGAAATCGAGGGGCCGGCAAAGAACACGGTGGCCGAGGGCGACACCGCCACGTATACCGTGACCGTCAAGGGATTTATCCCAAGCGGAACAGCTGACGAAGACATGCTTGTCGTGACGTTGGCAGAGCCTTCGCCAAATGATGCTGATCCTGGTACCGCCGGTGACACTGCCGACGTCTCCCAGAATCTAGGCGCAACATACACGGTCATGGTTCCGGCGAACACGGGCACGAGCGACGTCGCGTTCAACCGCACAGGCTCCATCCGTCTTCAGACGAACCACGACCCGGACGCGGAGGACGAGAAGTTCACGCTGAGTTTCTCGCTGACGGACGCTGGCGGCGTTGATGTTGATGAGGATGACACGGCCATCACCCTGGAAGCTGATGACTACCCAACCGCACTCACCATTGATGACGACGAGACCCAGACCTACGTTCTGGACGTGACTACGAAGACGCCCAAGGAGGGGTCTGATATCGCGGTGGATCTTAAGGCAGTCCCTGTGCACGAAGATGGTTCACTACCGCTGACGCTGCATCTTGACGATCCGGACTACGGCCATAACCAGGACGATGCAGTCACACTTACCTCCACTAACCAGACAGTGGCGATTGTGATCACATCGCCCGACAACGATAAAAACCGAGTCGAGGACTCTGTGACGCTGACCGCGCATTCTGGAGCGGTGGGGAACTCGAAGGAGCGGGCCTCGGTCACGATCAAGGTGGCGGACATCAACGCGCTGCCTGCGGTCGCGATGATGGTGCTCGACGAGGACGGGGATCCTCTTGAGATGCAACCCGAGTCGGTGGCGGAAGGCACGTCCGTTATGGTGGCGGTGATGCCGGTCGACAAGGACGGGGACGTCATCGCCGCCGAGGAGAAACTCACGGTCGCGTTGACGCCGACTGGCACGGCCGATTCGGCGGACTACACGCTGGTAGGGACGTTCACCATCGCGGACGAAGCGGATATAAGCAACGCCGTAGAAATCGAAGTGCGGTCGGACGAGGATGTCGGCATGGAATCGCTCATGTTCGACGCCGTGGTGTCCGGTGCTAGCGTCAACGGCCCAGGGACCCTCACGAGCGCGGGTGTGCTGTCGCTCTACATTGAGGACGAGACGGCGAAGAAGATTACGCCGAAGGCGAGTGAGGCCGACTACGCGGCGCTCATGGCCGCGATTGCGGCGGGGGGCGGCGACGAGGGCGTGAACCCGGGTGACACGGTCACGATCATGACGAGTGACCTGTTCGATGTGATGGACGGCTACACGGCCAGCTACGGCGTCTCCGTGGCGGGCGACTCGGCCAGTGCGTCCGCGTCTGGCGAGAGTGTCACGATCAACGCGCTGATGGCCGGCGAGGCCAAGATCACCGTCACCGGGACGGCGAGAATGGCATCGTCCTCGCTCATACCGACGCAGACCGTGTCGAACGTCGCCGAGCTCACGTTCCCTGTGATGGTGGTCGACACGGAACTAGTGGTCACGCTGAGCGCCGATCCCATGGAGATCGAGGCCGGCGGCACAACGATGATCACCGCGACGGCCAACCGAGCCGTCACGATTGGTGACGGCGCGGTCGCGATCGCTCTGGCCGTGGTTCCAAGTGCCGGCGGCACACTGGATGCCGAGTCGATCATGATCGCGATGGGCGACATGAGCGGCTCCGCCACGTTGACGGCCAACGAGTCGGTGACCGTGGTGGCTACGGGCAGCGGCGTCAGCGGCCTCATGCAGGTCGCGGTGACCGTGACCGCGGCGCCGGAGCCTGAGCCTGAGCCGGTGCCAGCGCTGCCGTTGATTGCGCAGTGGCTGCTCGGTCTTGGCCTGATGGGTGGCGGTGCGCGGCAGCTGTTTCGGCGGCGGCGTCAGGGCTAGTCGAGCCCATCGTTCCTGAGAGCCCGGGGGGGTAATCGGGCAGGGGGGGGACCCGGCGCGAAAGCGCCGGATCCCCACTTTGCTTTTCTGAGCGTCCCCGAGTGTTCTGGTCGTGGAACGGTGCTCCCAGCTTGTGCCCGGCGATTTTTCGGCGAGCGGCGCCTCCGGTGTCCGCTCGCCTTTTTTTTGTTCGGAGCCACGACCCACCGCGGTTGATTCCACAGATTGAGTCCGGCTAGTGCTTCGGGTGTCCACGGCGGTCCAGCCGCGTCGGTCAGCTCGTCCTCTTTCCGGTCTTGGTCGGCTCACGGAGATCGTCGGCTCTGTGGACGCTCCAGCGCCACGCTCGATCCAGGAGCGCGTAAAGCCGTCCGGTAGAGTCCAGGGGCATCCGCGAGGCAGTGAGGGGTATCTTGAGGGGTAGCGTTCGCTGGCGCCTGCCTGCGGCGCGCGGTCGCGTCTGAGGTCGGCCGACTGGAGTCGGCGCTCGTCGCCGTACTGGCGCCAGGCGTCAGCGGGCCGGGGCCGGATACTGCCAGACTCAGGGGTGTTCGTGTGGATGTCGTTGCCGGCCGTCCGCGGACGGCCACCGCGGTCCGCTACGTTCCTGTTGAGGATGAGGGGTACGTCGAGGGAAGCGGGTGCGGTACGCGGCCGGGAAGCGTCGTGTTATGAACCACTTGACTGCTGCTCGCTATCCCCATCACAGTAGCGGCCGGTCTGGGCGACATTTCGGACGAAGGCGTTCGAGAGCGCGCGTTCCGGCCAGCGGGGCTGGGGCGTGCTGCGCAGCGCGTGTAGCATGATTCCCTCCAGAGATTCACCGTCGGTTCGTGGACACGGTCAGAGCCAGTCGGGCGGCACGGCTCCGCATTGATACTCGCCACAGCACGCCAGCGGCTGTCATGTCGTCGTGTACGGCCTGCCGTCGCTGCTGCTGGACACTGGGTGCTGGCTGACCGCCGCCGCCCAGTCGTCCATCAGCCGCCGCCGGCGCTCGAACAGGTCCGATCGCGCGTACGCCGCCTCGACCTGATTCTGCACCATGTGGGCCAGCGCCGCCTCGATCACTTCGCGCGGGTGATTCGTTTCCTCGGCGGCCCAGTCTCGAAAGGTGGACCGGAAGCCGTGCGGCACGGCCGCGATCTGCTGATTCTGGAGCAGCCGCCGTAGCGCCTTTTCAGGGAGCGGCGCCCCGTCACTGCCGGGGAACACCAGCAGGCTCCGGCCATCGACGAGCGTCCGCGCCGCATCGAGAATCTCCACGGTGCGGCGGGACAGCGGCACCCGGTGCGGGCGCTTCGCCTTCATCCGCGCGGCCGGGATGGTCCACACGCGGCCGGCCGTGTCGATCTCGGCCCACTCGGCCCCGCGCACCTCGCCCCACCGCGCGGCGGTCAACACGAGCCACTCGCACGCCAGCGTGGCGGCAGGAACTGCCGCTGATGCCCGCACCGCTGCGACGGCGGCCGGCACGTCGTGGTGCGGCAACGCCCGCATGTGCTCCACCGGCGCCTGCTGTGGTCCCAGGACCGGCCCGATGCGGTCACAGGGGTTGTCCACGCGTAACTCCATGGCCACGGCCCACTCCAACACCGCCCGGATGCGCTGGCGTACGCGCCGCGCGGTCTGCGCCTTCGCGTGCCAGATGGGGGTGAGGATCTCCAGGACATCCGCGCTCGTCACCTCTGAGATCAGGCGCGTGCCGATGCGGGGGAAGGCGTAGCGCTCCAGGCTCGCCAGCCAGCTCTGCGGGTGCCGGCCGTTGCGCCAGCCGGCCCGTTTCTGCGCCACTACCTGCCGGGCAGCGTCGGCGAACGTCGGGGTTCGCTCGGCCCGGCGCTTCTCGGCGAGCGGGTCGCCGCCCTCGCGGGCCAGCTTGCGGTTGGCGCGCGCCTTCTCGCGCGCTTCAGCGAGCGGCACCAGGGCGACGCTGCCGAGTCCCATCTCCTGGCGCTGGCCGCGGACGACGAGCCGCTGGACCCAGCTCCTGGTCCCGGACGGCTGGACGAAGAGATACAATCCTTGGCCGTCACAGTAGCGCCCAGGCCCTGCGGCACGCACGAACGCCGCCGAGAGCGCCTTGTCGGGATGGCGGCCTCGGGGCTTGGTTCTTCGCGGCGGAGTTGCCGTGGGGGTCGCCCTATTCATTCATCCATTATATAGCAGAACTATCAGGATTGTGTGGGACGTTAAAACCAGAAACCGTTTCGTTAACTGTGTAATAACTATTTATTGCTAAGATAGTTACGGTATTCAATGCACAGCAATGGATACTAATGGACTCATGATATCCGTAGCTGTGATGGCAACGGCCTGTACCTGCAGGTACAGCCCAGCGGCGCGCGGAGCTGGGTCCAGCGGCTCATCATTCGCGGCCGGCGGCGTGAACTGGGCCTCGGCGGGTTTCCGCTCGTCTCGCTCGCCGACGCGCGCGCCAAGGCGTTTGCCAACCGCAAGCTGGCCCGCGAGGGCGGCGACCCGCTGACCGGCAGGGTGCGGACCGCGGGGATCCCGACCTTCGCCGTCGCCGCCGAGCGGG
>CBDHFM010000003.1:0-62238 GCA_965262505.1 Vicinamibacterales bacterium | reverse complement strand
AAGTACGGCGACAGCACTGACTTCGCCCCGCCGGTCACGATTCCCAAGGGCGCGAGCTTCACGGACATGCTCGCGCTCCGCGGCAAGAGCGACATCGGCGACAAGATCAACACTCAAGTCATCGCGCCGCTCGTGCGGGCTAATGACCGGTTGGCCCGCAGCGACTTCCCCGACTTGGGGTTTGGGGAGCAATGGAACGGAAAGTACGGTTAGCGACCGCCGTCAGCGGGGTTTCTGAGCGGCCGGAGCTCGCCACGAGCGACCGATTCAGGTACGGCGAACGAGTAGCGTCCCAGCAGGTTGATGTGCTCGTGGCCGAGCGGTGACAGTCTCGCCTCGTCTTCTGGACGCACCGAGTGGCCATCTGCGCGATGCTGGTCGAGGGCCGCCTGCATATAGATGGTGTTCCACAACACAATCATGTTGACGACGACGCCGAGTGCGTCGAGCTGGTTTTCCTGGCCTTCACGGTAACGTCGCCGCAGTTCGCCACGTTTGCCGTGGAAGACGGCGCGGGCCAAGGCATGGCGACCTTCTCCCCGGTTCAGCTGGATCAGCGTGGCGCGACGTTTGGCCTCATCGTCGAGGTACGTCAACGTGTGGATTGTCTTGTCGATCCGTCCGAACTCCGCGAACGCCTGCGCCAGGCGCGTTGGCCGATCCCCCACCTGCAGCGTGCGCATGATACCGGTGGCCGGCACGCGCCCGAGTTTCAGCGAGCCGACCGTCCGCAACATATCGTCCCACTGTGGGGTGATTCGGTCGAGGTTGACGGATTGGCGTGCCACGCGGTTAAGCGGGCCGTAGTCGGCCCGGGAATCGATCCGCCAGAAGCGGGTACCACCGATGTCGGCGAGCCGCGGACTGAAGCGGTAGCCGAGCAGGCGGAAGAGACCGAACACCACATCCGAGTAGGCCCCGGTGTCGGTCATGATCTGCGTGGGCTGCAACTCTGTCTGCTGTTCGAGCGCGACCGCGAGCAGCACCAGGCTGTCGCGCAACGTCCCCGGGACCGTAATGCCGTGCAGGCCGGTGAACTGATCGGACACGAGGTTGTAGTAGGTGACGCCCCGGCCGATACCGAAGTACTTGGGGTTGGGCCCCGCGTGCACGGTGCGCACCGGCACCACGAAGCGCAGGCCGTCGGCGGAGGCCACCTCACCACCGCCCCAGGCGCGCGCCAAGGGGATCCCGGTTTGCGCCGCGACGAGGCGCGCGTTCGCCGCGCGCAAGGTCTCGTCGCGCAGGTAATTCTGGCTGACCCAGGACAGGCGATCGCGCCGCAAGCTCTGAGTCTCGTGGCGCACGAGTGGCTCGAGGCCGGTGTTGCAGGCTTCCGCCAGCAGCACGGCGCAGACGCTGACGCCAAGATCCGTGACCCGCGCCGCGCGTTCGCTGACGTGCGTAAACGCGACGGCGAAATCTGTACGCGCCGCGATCTCGAGCAGGATCTCCGGCAGATCGACACGGGGCAACCGTCCCGCGATGGCGGTCCGTAGCGCCACCAGCGACGCGGGTTCCTCGACCTTGTCGAGGGGGCTCACGATCAGCTCGTCCTTCCCGTCGATGCGTTCGAAACGCACGGCTGGATTGTTGGGGAGGCGCGCGGCCACCGCGCGGTAGGTCTGATCCAGCTCGTCGCTTAACGCGGCAAGGATCGGTTCTGGGCGAGGACTGTAGCCAAGCGTTCGACACATGATCGGCCGCGCCGCCTCCCACTCGGCGCCAGCCAGGAGATTGCGCCGCGGATCGGCATACCGCCAGCTCGGCGTCACGAAGACATCCCGCCGGCGCAGCGCCTCGCGCAGTTGGTCGAGGACGCAGAAGGTGTAGGCCCGGTGATCGACCGCGTCGTTCGCGCCGTACACGTATCGCCGCCAGGCTGTCGTCACGACCGCAGACGGCGCCACGTCCTGGGCCCGCGCCGGCGCTTCACGACGCTTGAGATACTCGAGCGCTGCGACGACAGCCGCGCCGGCCGGAGCGGCCTCAAAGTGCACCTGGTGCAAGAGGGTTGGCAGGAACAGCCGCACGCGTCGGTACCTCGTCTGCAGCTCGGTGTAGAACACGTCATCCGGCGGCCGCACCAGTGTGCTCAGTGTCCCGAGGGCCTCGGCCAGGGTGGCGCGGGGGACACGCGCGAACACGTGGTCGCGCAGCACGTTGTCCGGGAGAGCGGGATCGAGGAGCGCCGCGCAGGCGTGCGCCAACGTGAGGGCAAGCGCATCGAGATCCTTAAGGCTGCGCAACCGTGCTTTCCGATCCGCTTTTTCGGCGGCACCAAAGATGTCGCGTAACAGTCGGTCGAGGACCTCGAGCGCGTTATCCTGTGCGGAGGCTTCGAGCGAGTGGACGAACGCGACCAACGTGGCGGCTCGGCGTAACGCTGGCAACCGTGCGACCGCGGTGACTTTGGCTTTCTCCGCAAAGCGCGCCAGGGCTGCCATTCGCGTCGGCGCGATCGCGGCGGCCGCTGGCACGGTGATGCTGAGGCTACGGACGGCGTTCAGCCGCTCGAGCGCACGCACCAACGCCGGGCCACTCACCATCGCGGCACCCGTCCGCAGCGTCACGAGTGATGAGCTGCGCCCTTCATCTGGCACGCGCAACAGATCTTCGAGGCGGCGCTGCTGTGGCGGACTGATGCCGCTCGCCAGCACGCGCCACACGCGCACGTCGACGCGGTGCCGCAGCTTGGCCACGAAGCGCTCCAGCGTCGTCGCGCCCGGCAACAACACCTTGTGGGCGAGCATCCAGGTCGTCGCCCGATCGAACAGTGCGCTCGGACGTTCGGTGCCCGTCCAGCACTGTGCGTAGAGCCATCGCGTGAGGCCAAACCCGGCCGCGCGATCCGCGAGGTCGCGATACCCATGTTCCGTCCGGATGTGTGCGGCATGAGCGAAGCGCCACTTGCCGTCTCGATAGCCGGTCAAGTCCGTGGTCGTATCGATGCCAAGTTGCCGGCTCATCGTGGCGAGTACCGCCGGTGGCACGGCCGTCGGATCATCGAGGAACGTCCCCACGAAGCGCACCGTGGTGAGCTGCAGAGCGAATCCGAGACGGTTGGCATCGCCGCGCTTCTCGACGATCTGCGTGTGATCGCTGTCATCGAGGTGGAAGTACCTGGCCAGCTCTTGGGTTGACGGGTCGCCCAGGTACTGGCCGTAGTTGTCGCGCTGCGCCGGGCTCAGGAAGCTCACGGGCATCGCGGCTTCCCGACGTGGCGGAGTTGCATAAACGATGGTTTGCGCACGGAGGGGCGATCGGCAGGAAACCCCACGTTTACAGGGTGCAAAACAGTATTGCATTACCAGGCACGTATGCAATACCTTTACGCAATCATGCTCATCGGCTACGCGCGCGTCTCCACTGGCGAGCAAACGACCGCCGCTCAGGTCGCCGCGCTCAAAACCTCCGGCTGTGAGCTCATCTTCCGCGACAACGCCTCCGGCGGCCGCTGGGATCGGCCCGAGCTGCACCAGCTGCTCAGTCAGCTCCGGAAAGGCGATGTGTTGGTCGTCTGGACACTCGATCGCCTGTCACGCTCCCTGCGCGATGTACTGACCATCATGGAGCGGGTGCAGGAGCGCCACGCAGGCTTTCGCAGCCTCAAGGAAGCGGTGGACACCACCACGCCCGCGGGTCGGATGATGATGCAGATGGTCGGCGCGTTCGCCGAGTTCGAGCGCGCGATGCTCAAGGAACGGACCAAGGCGGGCCTCGACGCCGCGCGCAAGGAAGGCCGGATCGGCGGCCGGCCGCCGAAGCTCAAGCCCCACCAGCAACAGGAAATTGTGACGCTCGTCAAGCAGGGGAAGAAGACCGCCGCCGACGCGGCGCGCCTGTTCGGCGTCCACCCGGCAACGGTGTCGCGGCTACTCCGGCGGACCTAGATCGAGTCTTCTACCGTACTTTCGGTTCCATTGCTCCCCAAGCCCCATCTACACCGTCTCGCAACGAGACGTCGATCGCGTAATGTGGAAACACATCCTGCTGGAAGTACGCTGGTAAGTCAGATACCACCGCTGCCCTAAACGCTTCATCTTCGGCGATCACCAGCTGAGGGACTGGATCCTCCGTGCTCATGTGACAACCCGGGTATTCGAACACTGTCGTCCGGCAGTCGTGCGTGATCGTGCAGACCGTGGCCGTTCCGCCCGAGGGTTCCGCCGCAAGCTTCGCAGCATAAGTCGTGATACCGCCTTCGCGTTTTGCCTCCAGACTTTCGAGAACGGATGTTCGCCGCTGCTTCGCGCTTCTTCTACTCGTGCTCAACTCGCTTGTCCTCCCAATGATCGCGACCGCAACATGGACATACTTATGGGTGTCGACGCCGACAATCACCTTCTGCGCCTTGGACTCGATGCTCACGCTGTTGGTCACAGGTGCCTTCTCGGGCTGTGGTCCGCTGGCTCGCCGCCCGACCGACTCGAAAGAGATTCTGCACAATTCCGTATACCGACGCGAACCGGTGCACGTAGGCGGCCGACGTGAAGCGTCGCATCTGGCGCTCCCGCTGACGCGTCGGGTGGTGGGAAACCTCGGCTCGATTGTTCGCGTACTGACGGCGTGTCGCGCGCCACCCCTCCGGGGTCGTCCGCCTCACGTGGCGGAAGGGGAAACAGGGCCGACCGCTGCCGGCTTGTCAGAACGGTTCTCCGTGCCATGCTTTTTAGCCGGACGTATGCAAGACATAGAATCTGACACGGGATACGACACACGCCAGCGCTCGTCCGACGGCGCCCTTGCCCGTGTGTCGCAAACGGCCGTTTACGACACATGCTGATCGGCTACGCCCGCGTCTCGAAAGCAGACGGCTCCTAGCCACTGGACCTGCAGCGCGACGCGCTGCAAGCCGAGGGCGTCGGCGGTATTGTCAAGTTGACAACACTCTATCTGGCGCGCCTGCTTTGGCCGCTTGGCGTCCGCGCGTCGCGGATCGCGATGGGTGTGCCGGTGGGCTCCGACCTGGAATACGCCGACGAGGTGACGATGACCCGCGCCATGGAAGGGCGTCGGGACATTTGAGGTTGCCGATGACGCGATCCGCCAGAATGAGGGCATGACCACCAACGGCGACCTCTCGCCTCTCAACGCGCCGCAGCGCGTCCCCGACTCGTGGACGCTGCCCGCCAGGCCTGCGTAACAGAGGAGAAAAAGGAGCGTACTGTGCAGCCTGAATCAGGATTTGAACTGATGAAACGTGTCCTGGAACGGGAGGGAGAGCGGCTGAAGCTGGAACTGGCCGATATCCGTGGCAGGTTCGAGCATGCGGGTAACAAGGGAGATTCGGCGGAGCAGATATTCAGGGAGTTTCTCAGCAGATACCTCCCAGCTCACAATAGGGTCGGGCACGGCGAGGTCTTTAATATCGACGGCCTCCGCAGTAGGCAGACGGACCTAGTTATTACGAATGAGTACCATGTTGGACTGAAGAGCGATTGGTCTGAACCTCAGACGTTCATTATCGAGAGTGTCGAGTGCGCCGGAGAAGTGAAGTCCATAATCAAGGACCATCACACTCTGCGGGACTGCTTCGAGAAGGCGAGAGTGTTCAAGTCTATGTTGATCGAACCAGACCAAGGGATGGTGATGCGGACCCACAAAGAGGATATCCCGCGTTTCGTGTGGCGGAAACCGTATTTTGGGTTTGCGTTCGAGTCTGAGATGAACATCGACAGAATAGTTGCAGAACTACGATCATGGGAGACCGAGCTGAGTCCGATTGATCGACCGGTTCTAGATGGCCTATTCGTCCTCGATCGAGGCGGTACTATCCATATGGGGAAGGGGAGCGGACAACTCCGCTCTCTGAGCAGGGACGGGAAACCTCAAAGCGGTTATGTAGTGGTGAGAGACGAGGGCGAGCAAGTCTTGGCCCACCTCCTCCTTTGGATCTACGCGGCGATGCCGCGAATCGAGTACTACACTCACCCGGCCTTTCCTTACCTTCGACCGAACCCGTACTCCGACAGACTTAGCATGACCGACGATGGCACACTGAGTCGGCCAGGCCATGGAATCGGACCAAGGTTCGACCAGTGATCTTCAACGGCGACATCTCGCCTCTCGACGCCGTAGTGTCCGACAACTCAGCCGAGCCCATCACGCCGCTCGGCAATAGTAGTTGAGCAGCCCCCCGAGTCGTTGTCTCCGCCGCACTTGCCGGCCGGGTTGCCTCGGCGGGCACCACTGTAGGATGCGATGGCCCAGTCCCTGGTGGGTTCGCTCGTGATGGGAATGCGCCACGTATTCCCGCAGCAGATGTCGGAAGTGGCGCTCTCCCAGCGGCGAATACACGCCAAACCCGATCCCCGCTGGCGCGTATTCCTTCTTCTAGCGGGTTCCCGCCAACGCTGTGTGGATCCCGGTATGTCGCAAACGACCGTTGACGACACACGCTGATCGGCTAACGCCCGCGTCTCAAAGGCGGGCGTGCTCCCCCAACCAATCGAACAGGCGGCGGATGGCGGCCAGATGCTGCTTGATCGTGGGGGCGCGATACATGCTTTGCATCTCTTCGGCGTAGGTGACCACGGCGATCGGTGAAAGCTGTGTGAGCGCGAGCCCGCGCGCGTCGCACCAGGTGAAGAATCGCGTCACGGCCGCGGCGTATGCCGCGCGTGTGTGCGGGTTGCGGATCTGGGCGGTGAAAGAATCCACGGTCCGCTCGGCGGCCTGCGGCCCGGCGCAGGTGGGGGAGCCGACCGCGTCATTGGCTAAATCGTAACATAACGTCCTTTATGTTACGCAAATCAATAGGGGAAAGCCTCCCCCCTACCGCGGAAGCGGCTACAGCGATTTGCCTCTGACAAACCCCAGATAGACGTACAGGGCGACCAGCACCCCGGTGACCCAGAGACCGATGTTGCCATAGAGGGGGCTGACCTGGAGTCCCAGACCCAGAGAGATCGAAAACACGAGATAGAGGCCGATGAGGATAGCGATGTACCCGATGGTTTTTAGCGCCTTGCGGGGTGTTTGAGTCATCTCGCGTCTGTCGTCATGCAGCTAGGTCCGCGCCGAATGGCGGAGAGGGTCACCGTCGCCGCCGTGCATCCCACCGGGACAATTGCAACTCGTAGAATAGCCTTATGCTCGACACCCACATGAGGCGGGCGGTGGCGCTGTCCAGGAGCGGCATGGAGTTGGGGCACGGGGGGCCGTTCGGCGCCGTGATCGTCCGGGACGGCGCCATCGTTGGCGAGGGCTGGAACGAGGTTCTGAGTTCGAATGACCCCACCGCCCATGCCGAAGTGGTGGCGATCAGGCGCGCGTGCCGCGCGCGCGGGACGTACGACCTGTCGGGCTGCGAGATCTACGCCAACTGCGAGCCATGCCCCATGTGCCTGAGCGCCATCTACTGGTCGCGCATCGGTCGGGTGTATTTCTCCCTCGGCCGGCACGACGCGGCCGGCATCGGGTTCCGCGACGAGTTCATCTACAAGGAACTGGCGAAGCCGTTCGAGCAGCGGGCGTTGCCAATGGAACGCGTCCCGTGCGACGGGGCGCTGGACATCTTCACCCGCTGGACGCAGCGGGTTGGTCACATCACGTACTGAGCCGGCGATCGTCCGCGACGTACTGCATGCCTGTCCTGGTCAGCCAGGTCTCTGTGCCTGGGCCGCGCGGGCTGAGTAGGACCAATTGTGACTGTGGACGGGAAAGGTCTGACGGATGACACGCTCATTCGGTCTTGATGCAGCATCAGCGCTTAAGGCATTAAAGACCGCTTCGGAGAAGTTCCAAACCGACGACCTCAACGAAGACTTGGCGCGGGAGTGCGCCCTCAAGGCTTGGCATCTCTGTGACCATGTCTTCAACGCTCTTGGTTCAACTTCCCGATTCGCAACATTGGGAGATCTCCAGGAACACGTCAGGAACACATGCCCCGACCTTGCCTATTTACAAGACATCTGCACTGAATCGAAACATGCAAAGATTTCGAGGTATCCGCCTCGAATTGCTGAAGCCAGATTTAAAGGCGGCGCCTTCTCCCATGGTTTCAGTCGCGGCTTTGATATTTCGCGTCTTGAAATAGAGCTTCCCGGCGGCCAGACGATTTTCTTCAACGATGTCCTCGATCGTGCCGTTGGCTTTTGGTCGAAATTCTTCGACGACAACGGGATCACGCCGTAACGTGCTCGCCGCGGCAGGATCTGGACGCGGCTAAGGAAAGATTCACCCACCGGCTGTGTAGGCCTCAGGCGTCTATGGGCCTTGGTGCGAGGTTGAACAGTGCCATGTCCCGGTCGCGCTCGATAGGTTTTCGGCGAACAATGGTGGAGAGTACCTCCACCGTCAGGCCGAAAGTGGCGAAGGTGATGCCAGCAGACCAGACGACGCCACGAGTGGAGCGGTGCGGGACGTGCCGCTGGTGGGTGCCTATCGCGGATCGAGCGGACGGGGCCTGTCACCGCCACGCGCCGAATCCTCGGGCGCAACGGCGGCAAGCATGGCCGCGCACGCTACCTGAGGATTGGTGCGGCGAGTTCGCGCGGCGGACCCCAGCCAGCCGCGGATGAGCGCGCGAAGCGCGAAAGGCATCGAGAGAATCACGGGGAACGTGAGGAGCATCGAGCCGTCGTGAATCACCACGAAGTAGTACAGCCCGGCGAGCGCCGCCGGCGGGACGACGGCGAGGACCGCAGCGCCATGAGGAACGCGCGCCAGCGCGGCCGGGCCGGGTGGCGAACCCGGCTGGTAGGGTTACCCGCCGTAGACGAGCGTATCGGTCTCGTCGATTTCGAGCCAGGCCACGAGCGCAGCGCACTGGCGGCAGGTCCGGCGCGGTCCCCCGACCTCAGACCTTTTTGCAGCACGTGACGTACACCACTCTCAGGGCGCTCTCAGCAAGCTTTCTGACTGGGCCGTGGGGCTGCACCGGCGGTGGCCGCGTGTTCGACGACACGGCGGAACTCAACCGTCTGGCGGCAGCGGCCGCACGTCACGTTGTCTGGCTCGGGCGAGTCAAATAGGGTCGGGGCGGCGCCGCACGCTGGCCCGCCGCCGGGGGTCGTGAGGTGTGTCATGGCGTTGCTCCTTTCCGCACGTGTCAGGCGTGTGTCGGTCGACGCGCCAAGCCGCCCAGCTCCCGGGCCTGCGCGCGCTCGAGGAACGCATCAAGGCCCTCTCCGTCAGCCACGAGTCGCCCAGCGGGCCGCGAGGTCGCCTCCTGCGGGGCGTTCGACCGCGGGGTGGGGTCAAAAACCCCTCGGCGGCACGGTCGCCGCGCCTGGGGCCGATCCTGCCGGGCCTGTGCCAGCACGGGAGCGAAGCGGGCTGGCGCAGGGCCTGGCAACACCGCCCCCAACTGGCGGTACGCGGCCGTGCCGGGTGCTGCACACCATTTTAGCGCGTCCACCGGTGCCGGGTCCGGTCGGCCAACTCCGCCCCGTGCCGGCAGTTCTCGGCTTGGGTGGCGGCGTGGGTCGCCAGGGCATCCCACGCCTCGGCCGCGGCCCGGTTGGCGGTCACGGCGTCGGCCGCGGCGGCGGCGACTTTCGCGGCGGCGGCTGTGTGCGCCGCGGCGCCGCGTATCGCGTCCGCCTTCGTCGCGCGGGTGCTCAACGTTTCAAGGGCTTTGGTGGCTTTCGTGCTGAGGCTGGTCGCGTCGGCAATGTCATGAGGCATGGGTGCGGCTCTCCTTTCGTCTCGGGGTCGTCGATCACCAGTCCGCGGTCACCATCGCGCCGTGGGTGGGGTCTGGTCCTCCGGCGCGGGGTCCGCGGCGGCGGCGTCGGCCGCGGCGGCGGATGGCCCGTCGGGGTCGCCGGTGCGGTCGGTCATGGTCTGGCGCAGGCGCGCCTCGATCGCGCGGGTTTCCGTATCGCGTGTTTTCAGGGCTGCCGTGATGGCTTGGATGCGGCGCTGCGCCCGCTCGGCCACGTTGTTCAAGGCGTGGATGGTTTTGAACAGTCCTTGCCGCCGGGTGACGTGATCCCGTTCCAGGTCTTCGGCGCGGCGGATGATGTTGTCGAGCCGCCGGGTAGCGGCGTCGATGCGATCAAAGCTTGCGTCGAGCTGGTGTGCGCGCGGGAGTACGCGGTCGAGGATCGCATCCACCTCGGCCGCGCCGCGCTCGAGTCGGATGCGATTGCGCCGTACGCGGTCGAAGAGATCCCCGCCTGTGGCGGGCGCGGGGGGATCTGGCGGGTCGAACGGACCGGGCGGCGGTGGGGCCGTGATCACGTCAAGGTGGGCTTGCGCCCGCTCGTGGCCCTGGGCCGCGGCCTGGCGACACCACACGTCGCCGATGGCGTCGTTCCGCGCGACGCCGCGGCCGACGTAGTACATCTCGGCCAAGTTCCATTGCGCTTTGGCAAAGCCCTGGGCCGCGGCACGCCGATACCACGTCGCGGCCTCGGTATAGTCCGCGGCCACGCCGCGGCCGTCGTGGTAGATGTTGGCGAGGCTGTGTTGTGCCGCCGGGCAGTCCTGCGCGGCCGCGCGCCGGCACCAGTGAACGGCGATGGCGTCGTCCTGCGGCGCGCCGTCGCCACGGTAGTACATGCCGGCGAGGTTCCATTGCGCCACGGCGTGGTCCAGCTCGGCGCCGCGGTGAAACCAGATCGTGGCCTCGCACGGGTCTTTCGGGACGCCCTTCCCGTAGTAGTACAGCAGCCCGATGATGTTGATCGATTCAGCCTCGCCGCGATCGGCGGCACGCCGATACCAGCGCATGGCCTCGCGATAGTCCTGGGGTACGTCGGCGCCGTGTTCGTAGATCCAGCCAAGGGTGAATTGCGCGGAGAGGTCGTCCGCGTCGGCCGCGGTGCGGAGCGTGAGCAGCGGCGCGCGGGTCGGTGGATAGCCCCACGGGGCGAGGAATCGCCGGGCCGGGGCGCCGGCCAGCGGGAGCGCGGATTGTGAGCACACCGTGTCGGTCATCGGGGTGGACTCCAGAGCCCGCGGCGCGCGCGGCGCGCCTGGGCTTCCAGCGCGATGCATTCGCGTTGCCGGGAGTACGGGAACGCCCGGATGGCGGTGCCGTACCCCTCGCGGACGAGGGTGGCAGTGAAGTGCTCGCCCGTGGCGAGCACGACGTACCGGAGAATGCGACCGTCGGCGTCCTGGTGGTCGCCGGCTTGGTCGCGATCCAGCCGGACGGTCGCGCCCGTGAGGCGGCGCGTGGTGTCGGCGGACGCGGCGGGTCCGCCGGGTTCGACCCCTGGCGTGGGGTGTCGTGTCTCGGGCGTCTCGACGCCCGTCACGCGGACGGTGGCGCGGCGTCCGTCCGCGAGCCGGACGCGGATCGTCTCGTCGTCGATCACCCGGTCGACCTGGGCGGGGCCGGTCGTGGGTGCCGCCGCTGTGGCACCGCTCAGCAGCACGACGCGGACGGCGGGCGCGCGGCTCACGCCACAGGCTCGAGCCCGCGCCAGACGCGGACGGCGACCCGACGTTATGCCTTCGGCATGTCGATTCGTTGCATATCCCATGTGTTCCTCCCTGCGTCGTAGCCGTTCACGAAGGCGGCTTCTTCGACGAAGCGCCGGCCATCGGCGCGCGTCATGTGGATCACCATCGCAATACCGTCGACGACGCCGCGGCACGTGACGTCCCACGGGAGATCCCCGTCGCCCTGCATGGCGCAGCTCGCCAGGCGCGACAAAGCGCTCTCGGCGTTGTTGGCGTGGACGGTGGTGAGCGAGCCGCCGTGGCCGGTGTTGAGGGCTTGCAGGAGGTCGGCGGCTTCGCCGCCGCGCACTTCCCCGACGACGATGTGATCGGGTCGATGGCGTAAGGCGTGCTTCACGAGATCGCGGATCGTGACGGCGCCTTTGTGGAGCCCGCGCGCCTCGAAACGGGCACAGTTCGGGGAGTCGATGCGCAGCTCCAAGGTGTCCTCGATCGCCACGATCCGCTCGTCGTCGGGGATGAGGGCAATGAGCGCGTTGAGCAGCGTGGTCTTGCCGCTGCCCGTGCCGCCACTGACCAAGATGTTGCGGCGGGTGTGGAGGGTGCGGCGGGCCGCGTCTCGGACGGTCACGGGGAGCGCGCCTTGCTCGACGAGCTGCGCGGCGGTGAACGCGCGTTTCCCAAAGCGCCGGACCGTGATGGTCACGTGCGGGCTGGCCGGCGGCACACAGATCGCCACGCGCGATCCGTCGTCGAGCCGGGCATCGAGGACCGGCGTCGTGGCCGGGTCCAGGCCCAGCGGCCGGGCAATGTGGATGGCCGCGCGTTCCAGGGCCGCGGCGTCGAGCGCGGGCGCGTCGATCTGGCGCAAGCGGCCGTGGCCTTCGAGCCAGACATTACCCGGCCCGTTGATCATGATCTCGCTGACGTCCGGGTCCTCGAGCGCCGCCTCCAGGCCCGGCAAAAACGGTTTCAACAGGTCCAGCCCGTCGCCGCCGGTCACAGATCGCCGGCCTCTTTGGCGGCCCAGTACGGGCGGTCGCGGGGGAGGTAGTGCGGCTTCAAGTACACGCGCCTCGGCGGGAGCGATTGCACGCCGTCGTACGGCAAACAGATCGCCTGGCAGTTGCCGAGGAGGGCAAAATCGCGCGGCTGAAACAGGGCCTCGCGCCGTTCCTGAAAGCTCTTGCTCGCGCCGACGCTCCCCTTGCCGGAGCCGGCGGTCGCCGACATCAGACTCACGCCGCTTTGTCGGGACGATTCGTTGATGGTGTAGCTGCTTTTGATCTTCGCCACGTCCCCGCAGAGCTTCGATGCGATCCCGGCGCTCGCCTCGTCGGACAGGCTCAAAAATATCCGTGTACGGAGCGTCTGCAACAGCGTCCGCCACGCCTCGCCGCTCCCGAGTACGGAGCGCAGCGAGCTGATCGATTGGGTGGCGACAATCGGGATCACGCGGCACTGCCGGGTGAGGGCAAAGGCTTTCTCGTCGCCGCTCGGATCGTCCTCGCCGACGCTGGCAAAGGCTTGATACTCGTCGCAGATAAACACGGCCGGCCGGACGTAGCGGCCGGGCTCGGCTTTCATCTTCGACGGCCGCAACAGCAGCGCTTGGAGCCACGCATTTTTCAGCATGACGCCGATGGCGCGGGCGAGGGCCGGATTGGTGCCGGCCGGCATGTTGAGCGCCAGGACTTTGCCGCTGTCGATGAGCGTGTCGAGGGGCGGGAGATCACCCGTGAACCCGCCCGCGGTCCAGCTCGATTGGCTCCCGGCCGTCGGCGCGGCGTCCGCCGGCCGCGGCCGGGGCGGCGGGGGACAAAAGACCCGCGCGACGGCGGGCAAGTCGAACATCGAGAGGAACACGGAGATCCCCTCCACAATGCTCGACCGGATCTTGTTGTCCAGCATGTTCCAGTCGTGTTGATACCAGCGGTTGACGGCTTCGACACGGAGCCGGAGGTCTTGGGCGCTGCCGTAGTCGTGCCGCTCGGTCTGGTGCGGGATCTGGTGGTCGGCCAGGTACGCCAGGATGTGCGTGTCGGCCAGGGCACGAAAGTGGTTGGGTTGGTCGGGGTGCGTGCCGAAGCGCATGGCGTACAGAGCGCGCCCGTGGTCGGGCATCGTCATCACGTCGGCGCTCACCATGATCCAGGTGTCGGCCTGGCCGGCGGCAATCTTCTGCGCCTCTGTGATCTTCTCGTCAAAGAGCTTTTTGTCGATGGCGCAATGGTACACATCGCGCAAGGTGACCCATCCAATGGAGCCACTCCCATCCTTCGGCGGGATGCACCGGTACAGCTCGATGATCCAGCGGACGAGATTGGTGTAGGCCTGTTGCCAGAAGGGTTCCTTGCCCTTGCCGAACAACTGATTGAGCAGGGACGCCACGGTATAGGCGAGCGAGTACGAATCCAGCCACGTGGCGCTCAAGGGATTCCATGTCACGCGCCCGTCGAGGGTCACTTCCAGGTAGTCCTCGCCGCGGTGGTGGTCCACCAAGATTTGCTTGATGTCGTGGCAAAAGTCGCCCTTCACTTCAAGGACGAGCGCCGCGGCGCGGCGCTCGGGATCGGCCGCTTGCCAGCCTAAAAGTTGCCGGGCAAAGGGGTGCATACAGGCGGAGGTTTTCCCGGAGCCGACGGCGCCAAAGATCGCCACGCCGGTATACAAGCCACGCTCCGGGATCATGAGCCATTCGGGCGTGGGACTCTCGATCGCGCGGACCGGGTGATGCACCTCGCCGATGACGATGGCGGGGCCGTCTGACGTGGGCGAAAGTGGCCACGTCGGCAGCCTGGATCGGAGCCCGAACCTGACGCCCAGATGGGCGAACCACACCCGCGACGAGCCGAGCAGCAATTGGCCGGTCAGGAACACGGCCACGCCCGGCGCCAGGTAGTACCAGCCCACGACGACCTGATAGAAGGACGGCGTGTTGATACGGACGAGCACGGCCACGGGATCGGTCTCGGGAAACGGGCCGGGCCAGGTCCAGGCCGCCGCGGCGCTCACGCCGAGCACGACGACGACCGCGCGGAGCAAACAGTCAAACACGGCGCCGCTCCGCGGCGCCGCGACCGCCCGCCAACGGACGGGCGGTTGGCCTTCCCGCAGGGATAGATACGACGGGAGCGACCCCCACCAACGGCGGGGGGTGGATGTTCCGCCTGGTGTTCCACCAGGTGTTCCACCCCCCCACTCGCCGTGCCGCGACAGCGGCAAAAAAGGGGGGGTCGCTCCCGTCTTTTCCCTCCCCGCTGACGCGGCTCGGGATCGACGCTCGATCAGGAACAGCACGTGGAACGGCGGGGGCAAATAGACGCGGGTGGTGTTCCACCCCCCCCTCTGATCGATGTTCCACCCCCCCCTCTGTCGGTGGAACATTCGCCACGACCCCGGCCACGACCCCCGCCACGACCCCGCACGAGCCGAAACGACGGGCCCGCATCAGGACGATGCCTCGGGACTCAGGAGCCGGCTGGTGGTCCAGGTGGCGTATCGGTCGATGACGCCGCGGGCCGTCTGTGGCGTGGGTGTCCCCTCTGGTAATTCGATGAGGTCGTGATACCTGACGAGCGCCTTGTTGGGTCCACCCCAGGCGCGCAATGTCTCGGTATCGCCGGCCCGGATCGCCGCGCCGAGCGTCGCGATGTCGCGTCGGATTTCCGGGTCCGCTTTGGTCTGGCCGATGGGAGCCGGCGGAACCGGATCGGCCGCGTCCTTGGTCCAGTGCGTGAGGACCGGCACGGCCCGATCGGCGGCGTCGGCCGTGAGCCCGACGGCGACGACATGCACGGCGAACGTCCGCCGCCGCAACGCGACCCACAGGGGCATGTGCGCCTGGCCCCACGTGCGCAGCTCGCTGTCCGACGTCTGGCCGGCGTCCACGTAGACAAAGGTGGCCGTCGGCGGATCGACGGCCACGGGCATCTTGAGGTCAAAATACCGCGGGACCTGGGGCTGGTCGGGCTTCCCATAGTGCCGACAGGGCAGCGTGGCGCGGCGGATGCCAAGCGCCTCAAAACACTGCACCTTGTCATCCTCGGTGGCCAGCCACGTCAGGTTCGGCCGTGCGATGAGATAGTCAAGGGAGAGTAACCGCCGCATGAGCACGGCATCGGTCACGCCCTTGCCGCGGCGGTGCCGGACGTTGGGAATATTGAGCACGCGATAGAAGGTCTTACTGGTCAGCAGGACGGCGCGCGCGCCGCCGGGAAAGATGGCCCGGTTGTCCTCGCTGGCCTGCTTTTTCTCAATGAGCGTGCGGACGATGCGGCTGGCAATGATTCGAGCAGAATCATCTAAAAAATGACACAACTGTGACCGCAGAAACACGCCCGTGTGGAGGGCGACCAGCGCGATCCATGCGGCCTCGCGATCGGGCCAGCCAAGCGCCGCGATCCGGGCGGCGCGGTCCGTGAACGAGGGCGCCGCATCGGCCGCGGGCGGGGCGGTGTCACTCGTCGCGGTCATGGGGAGACGAACACTTGATCGGCGCGGAGAAACGTGACGATGATCCCCATCGGATTCACGATCATCAGCTCCGGATCGACGGTGTCGAGAAACGTGAATTGCAGCGAAACCGTCCAGCGATCGCGGGCCACCTCGACGCCGTTCTCCAGGCGGATGAGATCGAAGTCGGCCGCGGCGCCGTGGGGCGGCTGCGGGTTCGCCTGGATGCGCAGCGCAATCCGCTCCACTTGCAGCTCATCGCGCGTGGCGCCGGCGGCGAGCATCGCCACACCGTTGCTCTCACGGTTGTAGACTTCGGTGGCCAGCGGGGCGGCCAGAAAGCGCAAGGATCGACCCCAGGCGAGCTGCACGGTCGCGCGGCGCCGGGTATAGAGATCGTCGATGAGCCGCGTCAGGAAATACTTGGTCGTCGGGTCCAGGGGATCGGCCTGGGCCTCCACGGTGTCATAGGCCAGGGCTTCCGCCCGGCCGACCTCGTCCACGCGGACGACAATCGGTTTCGGCAGCTCGACGGACGAGAGCCGAATGATGATGACCACCAGCAGCAAGACGAGGCCGGCCAGGCCCATCGACAGCACCCGCAAGTGCCGGTTGCTGTGCACGGCCTCGCCCCAAATGTCGGCGTAGGTCTTCCCGCTGTCCTGTTCGTCTGTCGGGCTCATTTGCCGACCGCCTTTCCAGCGAGTGCGGCCTTGCCACCGGTGGCCGCGGTCATCAAGGCGCCGGTCATCCCGGCGCCGCCCCCGCCCCCGCCGCTGACGAGCATCCCGGCCAGCTCGCCCACCTTCAAGCTCGCCAGCACGCCGGCCACCATCAAGGGCAACACGATGAGCAGCCAGCCGATCATCTGTGACGGTTGATCCAGCTGCGCGTTGGCGGAAAAGGTGGTGGCGTAGCCAAGCCCCACGCTCACAAAGACGCGCATGATGGCGCCGGCCACGGCACCATAGAGCGCAAAGGTCACCATCGACCGGAACCAGCCCCAAAAGAGGAACGCCATCGGCTCGAACACCAGCCAGGGGATCATGATCGGCCCGAGAAACGTCAAGATGTAGATGGCCACTTGCGCCCAAATCACTTGCGCGTAGGTCACGGCATACAGCACGACCAAACAGAGGAACACAAAGAGAGACACGCCCGCGCCGACGACGAGCGTGAGAATGGCCGCGGCACCGCTGTACAGCAGGTCCCAATAGCTCGTACCGGCCCAGGCGTCGTACACCGCGGTGGTGTGTTGATCGGCCATCCGCGATAACTCGAACGTCATGGCGGTACGAATGTCGGACACAAAAAAATCCATGAGCCAGTTGCCGCCGCCGGCAATCATGGCGGGGAAGGACAGGCCGACGCCGGGGATCGGCGCGGCGTAGAACACGAGCATGGTCCACGGGATCGCCAGGCCGGTGATCAGCTCGATCACCACCCACATGGAGAACGCGCCGGACATGGCGATCTTGATGCCCGTCCAGACCACCACCATGGCCGCCAGGCCACGCCACAGGTTGTTGCCGACGGCCAGAATCCCCCCGCTGTTCGTCGCCATGATGTCGTCCATGACTTGCGTCAGGAACGAATGAAAATCGGTGTCGTCGTCAACCGAGATATTGGTCGGCACGGCGGGATCGATCTGCTGTGGCGGGGCCTGCGCCGCCGCGGGCGCGGCGGTCAGGCCCACACCGATCACGAGACACGCGACGAGGACGGCACGCCGGGGCATGGTCACTTTACGGTTGCGGTGTGACCGGGTCCGGCGTCTGCTGCGGGTCGGTCTGGTCCTGGGTCGGTGCCCCGCCAGGCACCCGCAAGCGGAGCCCGGCGCCGCCGTCGCGCTGCGCCAGGATGCCCGCTTGCCGTTGCGCGTGGGTGGCGCGTGCGGCGTGGCGTGCGGCCAGGCGCGCGGCGTCACGTTCACGTGCGCGCGCCTCGTGGTGCAGCGTCTCGTTCGCCTCGGCCGCCACCTTGGCGGTTTCCAGTTGGGCGAGGGCCGCGGTCACTTCACCGTTCGTGATCGCGCTGGCCACCTGCGCCTGGGCCAGCGACGTCGCGCCGGTGTCGGTGGCGGTGCGCAGATAGTCGTAACTGTCCAGCGCGGAGAGCAAGGTCGCGCGCGTCCGCGCGCCTTCGTCCGCCACGGTAAAGCTGCTGGCCGTCCGTTGTTCCGACTCCTCCAGGCTGCGCTGGTAGTTCGCCGCGGCGCGGTCCGCCAGGGACGCGGGCAGGTCGGTGTACGCGTCGAGCATCTGCTGCTCGGTGACCCGCGGCGCGTTGGCCAGCCGGCCGCGCCAGTGATCGGTCAACGGGGAGCCGCCGGAGGTGCCGACGGCGTACAGGTCGAAGGCGGTCAACAGGTCTTGCGCGCGCTCGGTCGAAAACTCGTGGCGCCAGGCGGTGGCCACCCCTGTCAGCTCACCCTTGACGGCCGTCAGGGCATCAAAACTCTCGTGAATCGCATTGATACTCCCCAGCGCCTGGTCACGGATCTGCTCGTACTGATCGGTGAGCTGCGTCAGATGCTCTTGCCACTTCGCGATCTGCGTCACGGAGTGCGCGATCTGAATCCCCTGATTCGCGATGATGGTGACGCGCTGCGCGAGGGCGGCCACGTCGGGAATACCCAACAGCGCATGCGCGGTCGTCGTCCACAGCAGCGGTGTCACGAACACGATGGTCCACAGGGCGATCGTCTTCATCGGTGTCCTCCTTCGTTGCGTACGTGAGCCGCGCGCTCAAGACACCTGCTCGAGCCGCGGCCAAAAGCCCGGAGAGCCTGTGCCGCTCCGGGCGTGTCCTCCGCGGCGCTGCGACCTGCGGGTGACACCCCCGGCCGGCTGCGGCACGGTCGCCATGACGGGCCGGCGGTGGACGCCGGCCCGATGGCCCATTACGCGGGCCGGGGCACCAACACATCAGACGTGATCCAGATACGGAGCCGGTGACCGGCGCGGATGGTGATCGTCGGGAGTCGGTTCAAAAACCGACTCAGGATTTGGGTGGCGCTCTGCGCCAGTCCTTGCCCGACGCCGGCTTGGAACCCCTGTCGTCCACCGGCAAACGGGTCCGATCCGATGAGGGTCAAGCCCGAGAGGACACCCACGGCGCCGACGCTGGCGAACATCGAAAAGTAGTGGCGATTCACTTGGTCTTTCAAGGCGCCTTCGCCGGCTTGATTCAGGCCGGTAAACGCCAAGCTCAGCCAGCGACCATCGGGGAAGATGAGCCGGTGAAAGCCGACGGCCAGGCGTTCTTGATCCGGCCCGCCGACGGCCGAGGCGGATCCGATGACGCGCGCGCCGCGCGGAATCACAATCCGCTGCCGATCGGCGGAATAGACGGGGGCGGACACGGCGGCCACGACGGGGCCGGGAAAGTCGCCGTTGAGCTGGTTCACGAGCGTGGCTTCGAGAAACGAGCCTTCATAGATGCGCTCCCATCCGGCGGGGGTGTTCGGGAACTGCACCACCACGGGATTCTGCGGATCGCCGCGCGCCGGGGCGGCGCCCGTCGGCGCGCCTAACGGGGAGAGGCCTGGCGTCTGGATCTGTAGGCCGGCGCCTGGCAGGGCCAGTGCCGCGGTCTGTTGCGCGTCGAGGGCTTGGAGGGCCTGGATCGTGTCCATCAAGCTCACGGGTTCGGGCAGCGGCGGCGCGTCCGGGGGCGCGTCGGCCGGTGTCGTGAGGACCTGGGCCGCGTTGGCCTGGCCCGCGGCCTGGGCGTCGCCCGGCGGCGGGTTGAGGCCGGGCGGGCGGTACGAGAGTACGACCGCCCCCGCGCGCAGCGACCGCGCCCGACGTTCGATCGCTTCCAGGCGCAGCACTTCCCGGAGTTGGGCTTCGTCGTCGGTCAAGGGCACGACGACGGGGGCGTCGGGCAGCACGTCGCCGGTGGTCGGGTCAAAGGCGGGCGTGCGTTCGCCGGCACTCAGTTGCGTCGGTTGTTGCGCGGCCAGCTGCCGCGCGGCGGCAGCGGCTTCCAGGCGGGTCCGTGTTGCCACGTCCTCGATCGCCCGGTCGAGTTGGCCGGCGGCGCGATTGTCGGCGATAGGGCCGACAGCGGCGGGGCCGCCGGCCGCGGGATCGGTGGCCGGCGCGGCACTAAAACAGCTATTCATCAAGAGCATGCCACCAGCCAGCACACTGCCGAGTAGCAGCGCCACGCGCGTGATCCACTTCGGATTGAGCGCGCCTTGGGCGGGCGGGGACAGTCGCGTCCAGTTCGCCATCGGGTTAGTCCACCAAGTCCTCGAGGTCCACACGCCACCGGGCCCGCTCGCGGCCGATTTGGAGCCAGCCGCGGCCGATGAGCCGGCGCACGATAAACAAGCCATCGTCCTGCAGGTCGTACGGGACGAGCGAGGGGTCCCCCTCTTGTTGTTCGTACAGGGCGGGCACTTCCTGCGCGTCGGACCGGAGATACGTGAACTGGCCGTCGTGCCACATGCCGTGCACGAGAAACGGCCACTTCGCGGCCTTGTCCTCCAGCGCATACGGGAACTTGATGTGCGTGGGATAGGTCGCGCGGAACTGATCAATCTGCGCGGTGGCCGTCTGCTGGGCCTCGAGGATGTGCGCCTCGGCCTCGGCTTGGATCGCCTGGACGGCCGCGCGGCTCTCGTCGGCCATCGCCTGGAAGTCGGCCACGCGCGCGCGGGCGACAAAGGCGGGGACGTGCGCGCCACCCGGCACGTTGTCAGCGGCGCCGACGCGCACCACCAGATGCGGCGGCATGGTGCGCTCGGTGACGAGGAATGAGTAGATTCTGCCGCTTTCACAAATCAGCGCCACGTTGGTGGTCACGCCTTCGGCGATCGGTTTCACAAACGCGAGGTTCGCAGAGCCGCTGACAAACCAGTACTCGCTATCGCCGACGACGAAATCCAAAATCTGCTCGGTGGGCGGGAGTTGAATCACCGTCGTGTGACGGACGCGCGTGTTGACGTGGACGATCTGATCGGCCACGTCGTCCACGTGGAGGACCGAGGACGGCCCGGCGGCGGCGGAGGCGTCGTCACCCGAGGCGTTGGCTGGCGCTTGCGCCAGGGGCACGGCACCCGTGAGACAGCACCACACACAGGCGAGGACGGGGACGCGGGTCACAATGCTCATACGGTTGGGTCTCCTGCTGGTCACGGATTGCCGGCCAACACGTCAAGCGCCCGCTCGAGGCCGTGCTCGGCCACGGCCTCCGCGCGCCGGGCGCTATCGCGCGCGCTGGAGGTGTACAGCCAGTACGAGGCCGGGTCTACTTGGAGCCGCAACGTCGCGGCCTGATTCGGCCGGCGTAAATAGAGTTCTTGTTTGCTGACGAGCCCGCGAATGGTCGCGACCTCGCTGTCGTTGAGCCGGAACAGTTCCGCGGCTGTCGCCGGCAGCTCCGGGTTGGCGAGGAATAACTTGGTGGGCATGGATTCCAGGAGAGCATCAGCGCCGACCGTGCCGGTCACGTCCACGGCGCTTTGCGTGGCCATGATGAGCGCGGCGTTTTTCTTCCGCCACGTCTTCGCCGCCTCGGCCAGATAAGACAGGACGGCGGGATCGCGCAGGTAGCGCCACGCCTCATCGACGACCATCAGTTTGAGACGGGCGGTTTCATCGGGATGCTCCAGGGCCAGGCGCAAGCGTTCGAGCAGATAGAACAGCGCGGCCTCACACAGATCCGCATGCTCGGCGGCGCCGGCCAGATCGATCACCTGCCAGTCGGCCAGCTCCAGGTCGTCGCCGTCGGCCGCGTTGTCAAAATACTTCCCCCACGCGCCGGTGCCGTACCAGCGACCCATGGCCGGCCACATCGCGGCGGGGAGCGAACCGACGAGCACCGTCATCGTCCGCCGGGCCGGCGGAAAGGCATACACGTCCTCGATGCGCGCGCGGAGTTCGGTCGGGTCCGATCCGGTGGCGGTCCAGCCGCCGATACGGAGCAGGCGGGTGATCCAACCCGTCAGAAATTGCACGGTCCGTTCGGACGGCGGCAAGGCGAACGGCCGAAGCCGAAACCCGGCGTGCCCGGCGTCGTCGTCGGGGGCCAGCTCCATGTACCCCCCGCCGACAAAGCGGGTCAGCCAGCGATACGATCCCCCGAGGTCGAGAATGAGGACGCGCGGGTTGTACTGCAGGGCTTGGACGAGCAGGAAATTGAGCGTGAAGGATTTCCCGGACCCCGTGGCGCCCAACACGAGCGTGTGACCGACGTCGCCATGGAAGAGGTCATAGAAAAATGGCGTCTGCCACTGCGTCTCCAAGATGGCGAGGGCACCGCGGTCCAGGTGCCGGCTGCGCGGCTCGCCGCGCGGCGGACCGTAGATCGGCGCCAGACAGGCCGCGACGCCGGCCGACAGAAACACCGATCGCACTTGGCGCGTGCGCGGTTGCGCGGGCAGGCGACAGAACCACGCCGGGAGCTGCCCGAAACTCTCCCGGATCGCCTTGGCGTCGTGCGCCGCGAAGATGCGGAGAATATCGCCGTCGAGGCGTTCGGTCTGTTGGAGATCGCCGTGGAGGGCGATCGTCAGGGCGAGGTCACCGTACGCGATCCCTTCCGTTTCGAGTTCGACCAGCGCATCGCCTAAGCGGGCCGATTCCACGTCCGCGGCGCTGTCCACCATCGCGCTGGCCGTGCCGTCGGTCTCCTGCATGTGGGCCATCATCGAGTAGCGCTTGGCAAAGTAATGGCGCTGCGCGCCGCGGATACGGCGGCGCGCGGCGTCGAGCGTCCACGGTCGCCACTCCACGGACACCGTTAACACGCAGTCGAGGCGGTAGAGCTCGTGGAGCAGATTCGCCGTGGCGCGGCCGGGCGGGGACAGCAGCGAGTACAGGATCACAGGCTCGCCGTCCAGGCGGAGGTGCCGCCGCTCGGCTTCCAGGTCGCTGGTGGCCAGGCGCCAGTTGAGGCCGCTGCCGGTGGCGTTCTCCCACGGCGGCTGGCCGGGTTTGTTAATCAGCTCGGCCAGGAGGCGGCTGCCGGCGGGGGCGTCCAGAATGTCCAGCGGCGTCAGATCGGAGACGAGCGTCCGCGACGCATCGACCAGCTGCCGGAAGCGGCCGGCGGCGTCCTCGATCTGCTCCCGGAAGTACATCGCTTCGTGCGGATTGCGCTGCGTCGTGAGCCACGTCTGTGCGTAGTGTTTCCACCACGGTTGATGGTGGTGCCCCTGCGCCGCGGTGGACAGGCGCGGGTCACAGCACCACGCCAGGTACGTGTCGATCTGTTGGATGCGCGTGGCGAGGAACGCGCGGCGCTTGCGCTGCCCGAGGGCGGCGATCGGCGACACGCCGGCGTCGGCGTCCTCGAAGTGCGCCGGGCGGCGCAACAAGTAGAAGTAGATCCGTGTGCGGGCGTCGATGCCCGACAACATGCGTTGCCAGCGATGCAGGATCGCGTCCAGTTGCTCGGGCGTGTGGCCATCCACGACGGCGGGGGACAGCCGGGCGAACGTCACCAGCTCGCCCGGCCGGGTGAGCAGCGTCCGGTGATCGGGGAGCCAGCCCCAGTACGGCAGCTCGTCGGCCAGCGAGCCGGCGTCCGCGAAGGCGGCACGTTCCCGGTCCGTGGTGGTCATGCGTGCGGCCCTCCGCGGCCATCGGTGATGCGGATGTACCAGGGCCGCGCGGCCCACTTCGCCGGGTCATACCGGGCCTTGGATCGCACGCCTTCGCGGAGGATGAGTAGCATCTGGGGATCTTCTTTCCAGGCCCACCAGCCCACGGCATAGAACACGCAAAAGATGAACGCGCCCACCATGATCGAGTTCATGGCGTTCCAGATACCCAGGGCAAAGGTGGCGGAGAGCAGGAACCACCGGCGCTCGACCCCCAGCATGGTGAGGGGGGCCGAGAGCGCGGGGAACGCGCGCCAGGCGCGCGCGCCGAGCATCATTGAAACAGCCAGTCCAGGAAGTTGGCCGCGCTCAGCGCCATGCCAAGGCCGAACACCATCCCGGCCATCGCCTTTTTGCTCCCGCCTTCACCAAAGGCGAACATCAAGCCGCCGACGACGATGGCGACCAGTGACAGGCCGCGCGCGATCGGCCCGGTCATGGCGTCCGTTAACTGGTCGACCGCGGATTGCCAGGGATTCGTGACGGGCGGTGGCGCCTGCGCCAGCAGAGGCGCCGCGTCCAGCAGGATGAACGCGCCCACGAGGATCGTGGTCAGCAGGACGATGGGACGACGTGTGATGCACATACGTGCTCTCCTTGAGGTGAGTGAGGGATAGACGCGGGCTCGCGATGTCGTCTCACGCCCGTCACGAACGAACGACGGAGTACGAGTCATTCGAGAAACTCTCCACGGTCTTGTTGCTGCATGTGTTCGGCGAGTGCGGGATCGCCGCCGGCGCCGCGGCGGATCGAGCGCTCCACCAGATCGACTTTGCGGCCGAGGTCCGCGAGGCCGGCCGCACGCGCGGCGGCGTAGAGGGTGGCGATCGAGGTCAGGATGGCCAGGCCCACATAGGCCGTGAGTGGCGGCCAGTAGAGCGCCGTGATGATGCGCGCGTGCGGGGAGAGATAGCGCAGCTGATCCCCCGCGAGCAGCGCCAGGAGCGCCAGGAGCGTCATCGTGAGGCCGATGGCGACAAAAATCGGTTGCATGATTAGAGCTCGACGGACCCGTCGCGGCCGGGCTGTGCGGCGCCGCCGCCCCCGCCGCCGGGGCGGTCCGCCTCGCGGGAGAGGGCGCGGGCGATCCGCTGGCTGGCACGGCCAGAGCTGCCGTGCATCGCAAAGCCGGCCCCGGCTTTCGCCACGATCGCCGCGGCGTGGTAGTGGTCGGACGCGATCTCCACGTTGACGCGCCCGGCCCGGCCGTCGCTGTCCTCGATGTCCAGTTGCGCATCGGGATACATCACCTGCCCGTCCTGCATGGGGAGGTCGAGATCGCGCGCCGCCTGGGCGCGGGCCTGGTCCGCCGCGGCCTTGCCGCCCTCGGCGCGGGCCTTCTCGGAGGCGCGCGCGACGATCTGCTTGAGTTCGGCGTCGATGCGGACACGGGTGACCCGTCCGCCGGCTGTCTCGATGCGATCCTGCTCGACCGTGGCGGCGCGATACACGGCCACGTCGTGGGCCAGCTCCGCGGGCTTCACGATGCCGGTCCACGTCTGCTGCTCGGGCGTGTGGCCGGCGTGGACCGCGGCGCGTTGCGCGGCGCGGGCCCCGTCGGGGGTGGCGGTCAACACCGTGTAGGTGCCGCCGTCCGGCCCGCGCGCCTCATGCTCCTGGAGGTGTCCGTGTCGGACCATCTGATCCACCGCGCGGCGCGCGGCGTACGGGTGACCGTCAAAATGCCGCGCGGACAGGTCGGTGTAGGAGACGGCGCGGTACAGGCCGACGTCGGCCGTGGCGGCGCGCTTGCGGGCGGCGATGGAGGCGCGCGCCGGCTCGCGCGCGTCGTGTTCGCGGCGATGCCCGGTGGGGCGGGGCGGGGCCTGCGCGCGCGCGTCGCGGGGGTCCTGCGCCCGTGGCCGCGCCCGCTCGGCGGGGCGGGCGGTCGCCGGCGTCGGGTCGTCGTCCCGCCAGAGGGCGCTGGTCCGATCAAACACCGCGACCCCCGCCAGACAAGGCTGTGTGCGATGGACGGGTGCGGGAGAGGCTGCGTGGGAGACGCGCGCGACGAGCCACGAGGGGAGTCATGGTCCTACCGGCTGAGGCCGGCCTCCCGTTGGGGCGCGTGGCTCTTGTCCTGCGGCGGCGCGTGGCTGATCTGCGGGCTCGGCGCGGTCGCGTGCTGCTGCGCGACGTCTTTCTGCTCCTGCTCGGTCGTCTGCGCACGCTCGCGGACCGGCGTCATCAAGTAATCGGTCATGCGCTGCGCCTCGGCCGCGGCCTTGTAGATTTCTTTCGGGTCGTCTTCCAGCGCCTTGATCCAGCCCTGCACGTAGGCGGCGCCGCGGCTCCCGTCATGCCCCACGCCGCACTGATCGCCGGTCATCATCGCGGCCATTTCCGCGCGGAGTTCTTCGCGGGCGTACTCCACGCTGCCGAAGTGGCCGGCGCCAGCCTTCATCGTGTCGCGGTCCATGCGGTCCGGGTGGCCCGTGGCGTGGCCGCATTCGTGCAGCGCCGTTTGGTAATAGCTGTTCGCGGTCGGGAACTGATCACGTTCGGGCAAGGTCACGCGGTCCGTGTGCAGGTTGTAAAACGCGCGGTCGCCGCGCTCATGGCTCACGCGGATGCCACTGAGCTGGATCACGCGCTCGGCCGTTTGGTGGGCGTGCCAGTCCGGCGCGTGCTGGTCATCGCGCCGCTCGAGCGTGAGGTTGTCCGCCTGCTCGACGTTGAACACGGCATAGCAGCGCACCAGCGGCGGGCGCGTCTGGTCCTTCTCGGCCGTGCCCTCGGGCGCGCCGGCCTGGGTCTTCTCCTTCTCGTCGTCAAACTTGTAAAAGAGCACGTGGGTGGCCTTCTCGCCCTTGCGGACCTGCCCGCCCATCTCCGTGATCTGCTTGTAGGTGGCCCAGCGGTGATCGCTGTAGCCCTTGGCGGTTTGGGTGACGCTGAGGTAGACCGAATTCCCGCCCCGGTACGGCTTGTCGGTCTGGACGTTCTTCGGGAGCTGGCTCTCGCCGGGCTTCCACGGTTTCTGCCACGGCGCCACGCCGGCCTCGATCTGCTCCTTGAGCGTGCCGGCGAAGTCCTTGTGATAGTCGTCCTGGTTCCACCTGGGCTTGTCAGCCGGCGGCTTCTTTTTGCCCCATGCCATCGTGCAGCTCCTGCTCGGGCGCGGCTAGTCGCCGCCCTCGGCGATCCACGCGTCGTCGCGCCAGTCGGCGCCGGCCACGATCTCCGCCGTGTCGGCGTTCTCGGTGTCACCCCACCCGCACGCGGCCAGCACCTCGCGCGGGGCGCGGACGTACACGCCCGGCACGAGGCGTGCGGTCAGTTCCTCGGCGGTCTCCACCGCACATGTCGGGAGCCCGTCGGTCGTCGGGAGGTCACGGATTGCCATCGTCGGGTGCCTTTCGTCGGTGTGCGCCGCCCGATCGCGCGGGTGGCCCGCGCCAGGCCGCCCGCGGCGCCCACACGCGCCCACAGACGTGGCACACGGGCCGAAGACCCACGTGCCTGACTGGTGGTGCGATGGTGGGGGATCGAGGAGGGCGGGGGGAAGGTACCTGAGTCACGCGGAGGCGACATTTCGCGCGGTACACCCGTTGGCGGTCGCAGTGATCGAGCCGGCCTTCCGGGCTGCGCTGATGCTTGGCGGACGACCGCCGCCCTTGGAGGCGTTGCGCGGTCGCGCGGCAGATCGCCCCACAGTAGGCCTGCCCCCGCCAGCAGGACCCACAGAGGCGAAACACCGTCCCGCACCCCGCGCCGCGGCAGCGCACCGTGCGCCACCGCGTGGCTCTGGCTCTCACGCCTGGCCGCCGCTGCCGCGACGCCGGCGCAGGGTGCGGAGGCGACGTGGCGGGACGGGGGAGACCGACCGACAGGCGTGGGAGGACGGAGGCGCGCGGCCAGGTGGGCGGCGATCACGCGCGCACGGCGCCAGCCGCCTTCGCGATCGCCAGAGATCGAGACCCTCGAGACGGGCTCGTGTCGGTGTGAAAACCTCGGCGCGTGTGATCGTTCGCGCGCGTCAGCCGGTCATGCGTGTCGGCCCACGCGCCGCTCGCCGCCGCTACCAGCGCATCGTGGCCCGCGCGAGCGCGCCGTTATCTGTGCCGTCCAGCATCGGACTCTCACGGCGGTGGGCGTCGACGCCAAGCTCGAGGTTCAGACGCTCCCGGTCGAGCACCCCGAGGCCGTAGCCGATCCGATAGTCCCGTCCGTACTCCGAGGTGCTGACGCCGACCCGCGGCGTCCCCACGAAGCGGCTTCCCACCGGCAGCCCGTAGCCGACCTCGCCCTCGAGGCGGTTGCCTGACGCGAGGCCGCCGTTGGCCATCCCCGCCATCGTCTCCCGGCCCCACATCGCCTCGGCCCCGCTCGTCGCCTCACCGCCCCACGACGGCGCCACCCGTGCCGTCAAGCCCAGCGGCGTCGACGGCGTCGGGTTGTAGCTGAGCGACAGCGCCATGCCCCGCTCGGAGAACCCGTCGGCCTGGTGCATTACCAGCATCCGCACCCGCACGTCGACCGCCAGCCCGGTCGACGTGTCCGACACCACCAGCCCGCCGCCCACGTCCAGGCCGGCGCCGGTCTCGGCGTCCCCGCCGTCATGCCGCAGTCCGACCTCGACGCTCGGCCTGAGTGACAGCCTGCCGGCGAGCGTGTAGCCCCGCGCGCCCTCCAGCCCCGTCCGGAACCGGGTCACCGCCGCCGCGGTCGCCGTCACATTCCCACCGGGTCCTTCGACGCCGTCGATCGACGTGCCGACCCACAGGGCATCGGCCTTGAACGCCAGCTCGAAGCCGCGCGCGCCCCCGGCCACCAACGCGCCCCGCGTCCCGGCGGCCGCCATCGCCATCGACAGCCCGCTCGTGAGCGCCGCTCCCTCGCCCGGCGTCAACGTCAGGGCCCCCTTCCCGTAGCCGGTCACGCCCCACACCGACACCCGGTCGGACAGTTTGTACCCCAGCCACGGGTAGAGGCCGGTCACGGCCGACGCCACCTGCCCGCCGCTGACGCCGGCGTACTCGCCCAGCCCCCGGCTGTTCGACAGTGACAGGCCCGCCACCAGCGGCCCCTTCGCGTAGTCGGCCCCGAACATCGTCGTGCGCACGTCACCGCCCAGCGACAGCGCCTCCTCGCGGCCTGCGAACGACGACCGGGCGCCCCGGCTCCAGAACGAGAGGATGCCGCCCTGGCGTGTCTCGCGGGTGAGCGCGAAGGACGAGTTGGTGAGCAGATGCTCGCCGCCCAGGCCCATCGAGCGCAGGCCGCGGTCGAACAGCCCGCCGTCCGGACCGGCCATCCCGTTCATCGGATCCGCCGCCACGCCCATCCCGCCACCGGCGGGACCGCCCATCCCTGCGCCCAGGCCGATCGACCCGGCCGCCGCGCCCATCGGGGAGCCGGACCGTGCACCGGGGGAGCCCGCGCCGGGGGCGTGCCTGCCAGCCGACGATCCGAGCTGGCTCAGGACGTCGAGCGCCAGTTCGCGCGCCATGCCCGGCCGCAGCTGCCGCCCGGCCACCTGGGCCTCGACACCCACCTCGCGCGGCGCCGCCAGCCGCTCCTCGACGTGCTCGACCACGTGCACGGCCGCCGTCCGCCCAAACCGCGCCATCAATGCCCGCGGCAGCGGGTCGCTGTTCCTGATCGTTCCCGTCGCCTCGGCTCTCGTGATGGAGACCGTCTGCGATGGGTCACCGCACACGTGTGCATTGCTGATCTTGACCTTCACGGTCTCGCCGTTGTCGTTCACCGAGTCGTCGATGAGGCGGACGAAGGGTTTGTCCACCCGTTTTCCGATCTGCATCCAGTACGTGGCTTTCGGGAACTTGAGGTAGTCCATTCCTTCCGTGGCGTTGCCGCCCGAGATGGTCTCGAAGTCGTAACACACGTAGTCGTCATACTTCTTCGAGAGCCTGACTCTGAAATCGAGGTACCCGTCGTCCTCGTCCCCGGTCGCGTCTTTGATCCGAATGGTCAGACCCGGCACGTTGTTCGTGGTGGTCGGCGGCGCGGTGATCGTTCCCGTTGCCTCGGGGTGCGTGATGTGGAGATCCTTTATTTTGTCGCCGTACGCATCGACCACGAGCGCGTTGCTGAGCTTTACCTTTACTGTCTCGCCGGCGTCGTCGACCGTGTCTTCAATGAGCGCGAAGCCCATCTGCGCGGTCCTGTCTCCCGCCAGAATGACGTGGGTGTAGGTGCGACGGGCATGGTAGTCGTCGCCCTCGGTGGCGGTGCCTCCCGAAGTAGTCTCGAAGTCGACCTTTACCGTGTTTCGCAACGCTCGCGAGAGCGTGACCTCGAATAGGAGGTGGCCGGCGTTCTCGTTGGCGCTTGCGTCCGCGATTGAGAGGGCAGCCGTGGGATCGGGAAACTTCAGGCTCACCGTGACCTGCTGGCCCGCTGTCCAGCTCAGCGGGTTGGACTCAATGTTCCAACTTTCGTGTCCGGCGTTGTTCGTTGCAGAGTTGGTATCGACGGCGAAGGTCCGGTTGCCGAGCTGTAAGGTCGTGCCGTCGGGCAGTGTCGGTCTGATTCTTACGTCTAATGAGTCGGAATTGACCGTGTTTCCGGGGAGCCGGGTCACTCTTCCCCGATCAACCCTTGAAACGGTGTAGCTGTCTCCGTCATGGGTAAACGTCGTTGAGTGGAGATCGCCGTACTGCGAGTCGCTCTTATACCCCCAAAATTCAAAGTTGATCGAGGCTGCTAACGCGCTCACGTACCCTACCCCCATAGTGGTGCACCAGTCGGTGTCGGCGGGGCAGTCGGTTGGCGCGGGCGGGGCGCTGGCCCGCGTCACTGTGATCGTGTAGGTCTTCGTGGCGCCGCTCTCTGCCGTCACCGTCACCGTCACCGTGTTGGACCCGACGCTGAGGTTCAGTTCCGCCTCGCCCGGCGTGCTCGTGTCGTCGTCGTTCGTGATCGCCACGGTCGCATTGGCGTCGTTTTTTGTCGCCGTCAGCATCACCGCGTCGAATCGGTTGGCCACCGCGGTCGTGTAGGTTTCGGTGGCGCTATCGAAGACCGGACTCAACGCAATCGCTTCGCTGCCGGTGGCGCCCTCCAGCGCCAGATTCCTCAGCGTCGCGTCGGTGGAGAGCGTCTGCGCCCCGGCTTGCAGGGGCAGGGCAAAGAGCGCGGCCAGCACCACGAGGAACCCCGCGGCGGCGCGCGCGGTCGCCGCCCAGAGGCGGGCAGGGCGGTCGTGTTGGCGGTGCGGGGTCTCGCCTGCGCTGGGCGGGGAGGATTCAGGCGGCCGGTGTGGGGCTGGAGGGGACCCGGTATACCCTAAACCAGAGTTAGATATGGCTCTTGGCTCTTGGCTCTTGATAGCCAAGTCAAGGCGGTCGTTGGATATCAAACCTGTTTTCAAGCAGTCCATACCTTTTCTTCACTCCGTGCCGTTGCGACCGGGAACCGGCTCTGGCTGAAATGTAAACACCGCCCTCCGTCCCTGTAAGAAAGAACCTGCTGTTCCCATGAACGCAGTGACGGGCTGTGGTGCGCCGCGTTCACAACGCGGCCGGCGCGCGATGCGTCGCCTCGACCGCGCGCCGTCTCCGGCGGTCACCCCGACCAGCGGGTGGATGCCCTGACGCTGTCGCCGACGGATCCGTCAGCGCCGTGCGGAACAGGCGTGTGGCCGCCGCGGCAGCGCGCACCTCCGAGAGCACGAAGTCGATCGGGGTGCCGGTGGCGTCGAGGGCGCGGTAGAGGTAACACCACCGGCCCTTGACACGCACGGTGGTCTCATCGACATGCCAGGACGTCTGATTTGGCGGGAGAGGACGGCGCGGCTGCGCCTTCAGTTCGAGACCGTAGCGCTGGACCCAGCGCCAGAGGGTCGTGTGGTCCGCCTGCAGGCCGCGCGCGCGGAGCCGCGCGGCGGCCTCGCGGAACGGGAGTGAGGACTGCAGATACCCGCGCACGGCGCACAGAATCAACTCAGGATCGCTGTGTCGCCCCTTGAAAATCGCCGGGCGGCTGGCCGGCTTCATGACGGCAGACTACCCGCCACCATACGCCACCGTTGCAACACGCCCAAGGCTAGCGTTTGCAACGCTATCCAGTCACTAACAGGATTGGTAGTTTGGAGGAAATATTCTGGAATTGGAGAAGAAAAAGCACGAGGCCGGCCAGCGGCCCGCCCAGCGAGGACGCCGGCCGCGCCGCGGTTACCCGAACTCGGCGATCGACAGCACCAACCGCACCAGGTCCACCTGCCGGGAGATCGGCAGTTTCTTGTAGATCTGCTTCAGGTGCCAGTAGATGGCGCCTTCCGTGAGTCCCGTGGCCAGGGCGATGTCGCGCACGCTCTTGCCGTCGGCCAACCAGACCGCCACCTGACTCTCGGCCGGCGTCAGCCCCAGCGTCCTGGTGACCACGTCGTGGTCGAGACGCGGATGGCCCCCCGGCTCGACCAGCAGGACGAGCGCCGCGACGGGCCGCGCGCCGTAGTCCGGTTGCGGGATCCCCACGGGTTTGACGTGCATCACCACCGGCGGCACCCCGGCCGCGCGGCCCAGCAGCGTCGATCCACTGACCGGCACCGCACTGGAGGTCGGCAGCGCCTCCGCCACCAGCCGCGCCAGACGGGCCTGGTCGTCCGGCGCGCGGGCCTGCAACACCCCCTCTTCATCCGACAACGCCTCACCGTGTCGGAGGAGGCGCCGGGCACGGTCATTGACCGCCAGGATCCGCCCGCGCCGGTCCAGGTGGAGGACGCCGATCCGCGGGGTCTCGAGCAGGGCCGTCACGGTCGTGTCCCCCGCCTGGGCACGGACCAGCGCCTGCCGGACACGGATGAATTGACGGACATGGGGCATGAGCCGCCGGACCATCGCGATCTGCGACGACCCCCAGCCCTCCGAGGCGACGGGATCCGCGAGCGACCAGGTCATGCGGGAGCCCCCCGGCCCGTCCAGAAGCACGTTCAAGCCCTGCTGATTCGTGTACCGGGGTAAGGCCTCGTTGTAGGTACGCGAGGTTTTCAGCTCCTCGGCCGTGTACAGGTCTGGGATCGGCACCAGTTGGCCGGCGGGCAGTTGCAGCTGCCGCGGGATGGCTTCGTTGATGGGATGGTAGATGTCGAGGTACTCACGCTCCAGATCGAGGCGGCGCTGCCCGCGGTAGTAGAGCCCGACGAAGAGCACCCGGATGTCGTCGGGCGGGCCTTCGGCGACCAGGAGGGCATTACCCACGACGCCGCAGGCCTCGTCAATCAAGGCCGAGGTGGCCGGCCAGTGGGTCTCGTCCAGCATGGCGTCGTACAACGACGCCAGGACGCGCGCGAACGCGGCCGGCTCGCTCATGTCCCCCAGACCACACGAGTCATGCGGTGGCACTCATCGAGGACGAGTCGTCTGGCCGCATGTATCGTAAACGGTCGTTTGCGACACACGGGCAAAGACCCCTTCCAGCACGTGCCGCCGTGTGTCGTATCCCGTGTCGGATTCTATGTCTTGCATACGTCGAGCGACAGAGCATGGCTCGGAGAACCATTCTGACAAGCCGGCCGCGGCCGGCCCTGTTTTCCCTTCCGTAACGTGAGGCGGACCTGCGACACATCGGGGCCCGGTGGCGTCCCCGCAACAAGCTGGGCTTCGCGCCGGTAAGGTCGAAGTGATGTTCGGGGAGATGACGCCGCTACGGATCGTTTCGACTGCGGAGGAGCTGATCGGAATCCGCGACGGCGGCGACGCGAGCCTGTGGCCAAAACAGCGGCGGTGCTCTGGCGCCAGATTATTCTTCTCCATCCTGGTCGTTGCCCTGGCTAGCGGCGTCCACGCGCATGAATAGCGGCGTCTGAGAGGCATCACCACCGATGAGCGCGTCGATCTCGTCGAGATCTTCGAGAAACTCCTGTGCGGATACCTGGCAATATCGCCAGCAACTGAATTCTGAACGTCGCACCAACCGTGCACGACGGGCAAAATTCAACGCCGCCGGCATATCGTCGACAGCCCAGCAAGCAATTGCGAGGCATTGGCTGTAATTCGGCGGCGGCGGTTCGCCCGATTCGCCATCCCGCTGGTCAAGTGCGACAACGCGGGCAAACGGCGCAGACTCGACAGCACGAATCTTTCCCCAGCGCGCCATACCGTAGTTGAAAGCGTTCTGAATATCCATGCCGTCGATCTCGGGCCATTCGCCGCGCAGCAGGCTTGCGGCCTCGGCACACGCTCCGATGCGGATATAGGCCAATGACAATTGGTGGATCGCAAGACGACGTTCTTCCGTGGACAAACCATCGTCGTGAACGAGCGGGAGCAGAATAAGCACGACGAGAGCATTCACGTCCTGGTGCTTCTCGGATGAAGACGACAAACCCGATGCAAGTTGGATCTGTTCATCGGTATTCAACGACGTTACTGCCGTCGATTCGGCGAATTCTCCGTAGTCGTCCGATTGTGCTAGCAATGTCGCGTCCAGGACGTCATGCCATGCGAGATTGGCGGACTGCAGTACGCATCGCGCGTCTTCGTTCGCACCGTCGATGTCGCCGCGTGCCGATCGAACGCGAGCTCGATTCAGGTATGCGTCAGGCTTCTCATATCCGGCTTCGACTGCCCGGTCGAACAGCGAAAGCGCCTTCCCGGGATTCCGATCGTCGTCGCGAAGCGTGGCGAGATTGAACAGGACTTCTCCGTCGCTCGAATGAGCCTTCTCGATCTGCTCGAGTCGTTGATTCATCAATAGCCGCGAGTCAGGTTCAAACCTGCGACGGCGACGCAACCGTTTGACGTAATTCAGCGCTCCGTCCCGATCCATCAAGTTGCGACGGACGATCTCATCAACCAGGGCGACATATTCTCTCGCGAGTCGACTTCTCGGACGGTCCTTCGTGAAGACGACCTGGCTCAAGAGCGACAGGCTGTCGTACCTGTGCACAATCATCGGTTCGCCCTTGAAGCCAAGCTGTTCCCGGAACGCGTCGATCTTCTCCTCCAGAATGCTGTCTTCGTCGTCCAGATCCGGTACGTTGGACATCACGAAGTGGAGATCGATCTCCTTCCTGCGCGGACCTTCCACTTCCGACCGAATGTCGTTAACGACCGCGGTCAGGCCGCGCAGATTCTGATCGTTCGGAAAGAACAATATCGCGACCGCATCCGGAAGCTGTCGCGTACAGATGCCGCCGGTATCCGTGTGGCCGGTGCGGGAGTCAATCAGAACGTAGTCCGGCCTGAGGACCTGTTTCCATTGCTCCTTGAGGTCTTCGAACAGAAGATATCCGTCGTGGCGTTCATACAACGCACCCCAGTCAATCTGGTTGAAGTTGGCCGCGTAGGCCGCGTGCTGCGCACCCGACGGCATGCTCCAGAGTGCGCCGCCACCGTCACCGACGCCAGCCGATTCGCTGACGAATTGGTCGACCTTCGGAGCCTGGCCGGAGAGGAGATACTCCGCAACGAAGTCAATGACGCCGGGAACCGGTTTGGGGGATCGAAAGATGTCAAAGGTATCCAGACCAGGAGCTTCCAGATCGAAATCGACCACAAGTACGCGACGCCCTCTCTTCGCGAGCGCGACGGCCGCGTTCACCAACGCCATTGTGCGTCCGACACCACCCTTGAACGAGTAAAACGTCGTGACGTACATGTGCTGATGCCGACTGGATCTCAAGCGGCTCGGGGTCGGAGCAAGAAACCCGCCTGCTGCGTGCGAAATTTCTCAGATACTGTGATGAAGCGGAAACGGGATGCGTTCGCATCCGAGTGTGGGAGCAAACGTGTCGCTTCTGAATCCAATCGTTCCAGCGCTTGCACATTGGCGGGCGATGCGAGGAGGCGAAGATAGCGGTCATTCGCCAGATTCTGAATCAAGATTCCGTTTTCCCAACGGTTCAGTGTCGCCTTGCCGAGCCCAGTCACCTTCGAGAACGAGGCCTGGGACAGGTTGTCGTGCATGCGTCGAATGCCCCGTATCGCCGCTGGCGACAGGACGCCAAGGTGTGCGCACACGGCTTCATGCTTCAGAATCTCGGCCTCATGATCGAGAAACTCGAAGCCGCATGAACCGCAAGTACGGATGGGAATCTCGACAGCCAAGTCGACGGCGCCGTCGCCGGACCCGTAGGTGAACATGTGTTTGCGCCAATCCGTGCCGGTAGGTTCGTCACACTCGAAGCAGCGTGCCTTCTGCGTTGCTCTACCAACTCGTCTGGTCGAAGTGCGTGGTTGCACGGTGTAACCCCCTATTCGCGCTTGGAGTAGTGAAAGCTCCGTCCGAGAATCGCACCGTGCCGCAGTTGGAGCTTCACGTAGAGAAGCGGCTTCGTTTTTTTAAGCATGATTTTCATGACATAGCCGGTGCCGCCGGCGGGCTTCCGCAGCTTGACGGCCTCGACGTCATGCCCCTGCTCAAGTCTGGACGCGATCAATTCCCACGCTCCGGCGTCGGTGAACATGTCGTGCGGTGGACCGAGCGCCGCATCCGGGTTCAGGACCTGGTGTGGACGCCAGTCAGTCGGACGGTCTCTACTGAACTTCGCATTCCGCTTGCGTGGTTTCCTTGCGAGACTTACAAGCTGACGACGCGTTTCGTCGTCGATGCTCATCCGACCATCCGCTCCTGGACTGCAAGCGCGCAACCACCACATGAAATCATATGAGTTTATAAACCTAAAATCAAACCTGGTAGTGGTATCATATGATGTCGCATATCCGCCATCTTGACCGCCCCGCTAAACACTCGCTGGCCCGCCCATCGGTCGTCCACAACCCCGCCGCGAGGTATGGTCTCGAGCAGCTATATGCTCAGCTAAGCCACTTACCCGTCTCCGATTTGCTGCACTCGCATCTACACTTCTAAGCTCCCTCGCTGCTCACCCCAGTCACACGCCAAACCTCCGCCGAAAGAGGCAGGGCGTTGAGCTCTGCCCGCGCTTCACGCCATGTCGGATAGTATTTGCTCTGCAGCGCCATGAAGTGCTCGCTGTGCGTTGGCTCGATGAGGTGGAGTACTTCGTGGACGACGACATACTCCAACAGGTCTTTCGGCTTTTTCACGAGCTCCGTATTGAGGCGGATGTTTCCGGCGCGACGATTGCAGCCACCCCACTTTGTTTTCATGCGCTGGAGAAAGTAGCCAGCAACCTCGATGCCAAGCCTGGCCTCCCACTTCTGGACTAGGGGGGGTACTGCCTCGTGCAGCAGCGCCTTGTGCCATTCGTGAATGACTTTCTCCCGCTTCGCCGTCGTGCTGCCGGGACGCACGGTGAGCGTGATCCTGCGGTGACTAAGACTGACGAAGGGCTTCGCATCCTTTTCGACGACGGCTAGAAGATATCGCTGCCCCCAAAGGTAGTGGCTCTCCCGTTCGACAAATTGGCGGGGTGTCTCTCGCGCCTGTCGGAGCAGCATCGCCTGCTGATCACGAATCCATCCGAGCTTGGAGATGGCGTAGGCCCGGGCCACTTCCGGGCGGGTTTCGATGGGTACGACCAGCGTGACATGGCCCATCGGCGGGTGCACCGACAAGTGGACATGCTTGACGTCCTTGCGCGTCACGGCGATAGCAACCTCGCCGAGCGGGATAGTCTCTGCCATCAGTACCCCGGCTGGTTCTTGATGAGTTCGAAGAGCGCACGCGTGGCCTCTCGGTCACGGTCGAGCAGCGGGAACAGCGCATTCAGGACCTGCGCCTCCCGTGCCTGGTCGCCTTTCCAGCCCGCCGGTGCCCGCTCCCGCATCACGCGGTCGATCTCCAATGCCAACGTGACCGGGTCATCTCCGTCGTCGGCGCTCGGTTCAGCCACCCCAGCAGCCTCGGCGCGCCCCGCCTCGAGAATCCTCGGCAGGTTGTTGTAGATCACCGTCGCCTCCCGTTTGCCGTGCAGCGCCGCGGGTACGCCCTCGTCGCTCTGCTTCCCGGCCAGCCGTTTCACCAGCGCCTCGGCCTTCCGGAGGAACTCTTCGTACGCGGTGGCATCGGCCCGGTTCTGCTTGATGAGGTCGTCGAGCAGCTTGGACATCTGCTCGTAGAACCGCGGGTCGGTGAGCTGCTCGCGGATGATGGTCTTGCGGACGTTGTTGATGATCCCTTCGGCGATGGCATTCTTCGAGAGCCTGCCCTTCTCGTTGAGCTTTCTGGCGATAGCGTCGTGGATCCCGGTCTCGATGATGAGTTCCGTCAGCGACATCTCGCCCAGTTCACCCAGGTCAACCGCCGGGTCGGCCTGGATGTACGTGTTGAGGAGGTGGCGCATGTCCGCCTCGTAGGGTTTGATGTCGAGCTCCTCACCCGAGTGCTTCTTGATCGCCGAACGGATCTCGCCGTAGAACTCGACCTGCTGCTGCAGCGCGGCCGCGTCGGCGTCGGAGTAGCCGGCTTCGGTCAGGTCCTGCGCGATGGCAGCGTACGCGCGGACAAAGACGGCAACGGCCTTGTAGAACGACATCCGAAGCGCCTCGGTCTCGTTGAGCGCGTCCGGGTTCGCTGCGTCCCCGCAGAAGTAGTGCAGGAACTGCTCCACTTCGCGTGGAAGCGCTACCGGCTCGCAGAGGTAGCGCAGCGCCTCGCGGGTCTCGTCGAGCTTCTTCTTACCCTCGTCCAGCCAGTCCTTGAGGTGGACATTGTTGTCGCCACCATTACCCGGCTCGGTGTCCAGCTCGTCGGAGCTGTACACAGCAAGCGCTTCCTGCACCTCGCCGAACAGCTCCTTGAAGTCGATGATGTGGCCGTAGTCCTTGTCGTCCCCATCGAGGCGATTGGTGCGGCAGATCGCCTGAAACAGGTTGTGGTCGCGCAGTTCGTTGTCGAGGTAGATGTACGTGCAGCTCGGCGCATCGAAGCCCGTCAGCAGCTTGCTGACGACGATCAGCAGCTTCATGTTGGCCGGCTCCTCTATGAAGCGGCGCTTGGCTTCGTCCTCGTACTGCTTGGTGGCCTGCCCCTTCTTGAGGACGTGCTGTGTGTAGGTGTCGAACTTGTAGCGCTCGTCGCTGTTGGGAAGCTCGCGCGAGATGGCGTTGTGGTTCGGCTCGTACGATGTGATGATCCCGCAGTGCGGGCCGAAGCTCGTGTTCAGGAGGAGCCGGTAGTAATGGCAGGCGTCGTAGATCGACGCCGAGACCAGGAGGGCCGTGCCGCGGTTGTTGTTCAAGCGCGGCTTGAGGCTGAAGTCCTCGATGATCTTAGCGATGATGCGCTGCTTGCGCTCGCCGGCGCTCATCAGTTCTTCCATCGTCGCCCAGCGCTTACGCAGTACCGCCTTCTGGAAGTTATTGAGGCCCTTGGTCTTGTGCGCAAACCACGTGTCGATGGCGGCCTGTGAAGTCAGCCACTGTGGCACGTCGCGGGCCTCGTATTTGAGGTCCAGGATGACACCGTCGGCCACGCCCTCGTGGAACTTGTAGGTGTGGATGTAGGTCCCGAAGACGTCCCGCGTCATCAGCTTGTTCTTGCGAAGGAGCGGCGTGCCGGTAAAGCCGATGAAGATCGCGCCCTCCAGCCAGCGCTTCATCTGCTTGTTCATGTCGCCGCCCTGCGTGCGGTGGCACTCGTCCACGAACACGTAGAAGCGCCCGCTGACCGGGGGCGGTTCCCCCTTGAGGTCGGCCACGTCGAACTTATGGATCAGCGCGCACAGCAGGCGCGGCGTGGCCGCCCCGAGCTTCTCCACGAACTCCGCCCGCGACGTGATGCGCAGCGAGGGTGACTCGGCGCCGATGACGCCGGCGTTCTTCATCACCCCCTCGATCTGCTTATCCAACTCGTCACGGTCCGTGATGACGAGGATGCGTGCGTCGGGGTCGTGCTCCAGCAGCCACTTGGCGACCAGCACCATGACGATGCTCTTGCCGCTGCCCTGGGTGTGCCAGATGACACCGCCTTCACGCCTGCCGAGGCGCTCCTGGGCGGCCTTCACGCCGAAGAATTGGTGCGGCCTCGGCACTTTCTTGTGGCCGGCGTCGAAGATGATGAAGTTGCGGATCAGGTCGAGCAGCCGAGCCTCGGTGCAGAGCTGCGCCAGCGGCCGGTCGAGCAGCGCTCCCGCGGCAGGTGCCGCACGGGCTGAAGTTGCGTCTCTCGCCTCATCTTTCCATTGCACGAAGAACTGCTCCGGCGTGCCGGTGGTGCCGTAACGCAGCCCTTGCGAGTCACTGCCCGCCAGCACGAGCTGCACGGTGCTGAAGAAGCCCTTGTTGAAGATCTCCTCCTGGTTGGTGATGAGCTGCCGCACGCCGTCGGCCAGCTCCACCGAGCTGCGCTTGAGCTCGATCACCGCAATGGCGAGGCCGTTGATGTAGAGCACGATATCTGGCCGGCGCTCGTAGCCGCCCTTCAGCGTCACCTCCTCGGCCAACGCGAAGTCGTTCTTCTCCGGATGCTTCCAGTCGATCAGGTGCACCGTCTCATGCGCCTGGCCCGCGGCGGTCTGCACCGGCACGCCGTAGCGCAGGAGCTGGTATGTGCGCAGGTTGGCTTGGTAGAGCGTGATGCCCGTCGAGTCAGCGGCGGTCTCCAGCTTCTGAAGCGCCGCGGAGATGTGGGCGGGCGAGTAGCCGCGGGCCGTCAAGTTGTCGCAGAGGATCGCCGTCTCGATGGCGCGGTTGTTCTCCCGCTTGTTCCACTCGCCGAGGTAGTGGTAGCCGAGCCAGTCGGCCCGCGCCGGGTCGGTCAACAGAGCGACGACGCGCTTCTGCGTCTTGCGCTCGGAGCGGGGTTGTTCAGGCAGAGGCGCCTCCGACGGCAACGAGCCGCGTCTTGCCGGTGAGCAGCTCCTGCATCATCGCTTGCTTGAGGTCGCGAGTCTTATCGCGTCGGGCCTCCAGCGCCGCCAGCTCGGCGTCCATGTCGGAGAGGATTTCGGTGATGGCGATTTGCTCGTCGAGATTTGGAAATGGAATGGTCAAAGATCGAACGTCACCGCTGTTGATGGCTGGATAATTCGATCCCGTGAGGAGTGCATCGATTTGTCGGGTTACGCCATCTGTGAACGTTTGGCTGAATACGAAAGGAGGATGCGCAATTGCTTCGCGACAGCGCACAACGCAGAATCCTGTGGAGCACACCCAGTCGCCATCGTAACCTCTGAAGAGGAGGTGCGATTGCAAATTTGGGCGGACCGTTGAGACGAGGATATCGCTCGGTTTGAGCTTGCGTCGGGCACGGGATGGCGCCTTAGCAAAGACTTGCTCAGAGTGGCTCCGCAGAATGCCGCGTTCGACATCTTCGAGTGCGATGTATTTGAAAGCGAAGTCGTCGTGTGTGTCGGGACCAAGATTATCCGGGTCGGTATCGACCGCCTCTCCCAAGCGCTTCATTTGCCATTCTCCATGAAAGCCGGGGAGGCGGGTCTGGCCGGTCAGGAGCTGCTGCATGGCGGCCTGTTTGAGGTCGCGCTTCTTGGCGATGAGCCGATCCAGTCCGCCCAGCAGTGCATCCACATCGCTCAACGCCGTCGCGATGGCGCGCTGTTCGGGAAGCGGAGGAAGGCTCAGCGGTGCAGTGAGGAGGGCCTTCTTGGAGATGTTGTAGCGAGTGGAACCTTGGGCGAGAGCCTTAACGAACTTGCGCCCGGTCCGACTCCGGAAAAGATGAGCGAGAAAGAGTGCGTCGATTCGGGCTCTGTCTCGAAGGCGATACCCGAAACAGAAGCTATTGAGGAAGAGGTTCGGGATGGCGGCGAGTTGCACGGAGCATAAGGCCACCTCCTCGGGCGTCTCCGACGAGCCGTTGAAGAGCAGATCATGCTGGAGCACACAATTCTGGGACTCGGATGGAGCGACATGTACGCGCTCGAATGCATCGCAGTCGATGACCACGTTCGGCATTACATTCATGAACGGTACGAAGCGCGCTTCACCTGTGCCGAAGTCCGTCTTGGTTTTACCCGTTAGTCCGCCGTACGTCGCACCGTGGGCGCCAAGGTGTGTCACCTCCCACTCTTCAGGGATGACTCCCACCTCAGTCTGCTTGTATCCGGGCCTCACTCGCATGACGCTCCCATCTTCTTGAGATGCTCCTCCACACGTGCGGCAAGCGTCTCTACCCCATCGGTCAGCTTCGGCAGCGGCGTGGCGTAGCGCTCGGCCAGTTGGCGAATGCGGCCCGTGAGGGCCTGCGAGACGCGGTCTAGCTCGCCCTGCACGGCGGCTGACACACGGGTCATCCACTTGTCGTCCACCACCAGCGTCTTGATCTCGGCCTCGGTGAGCGTGGGGTACTTGGCGTCGATCTTTTTGTCCAAGTCCTCTTGCGCGGCCTTGCGCTTGGCCTTGGCTTCCTTCTGCTGCTTCAGCAAGCTGGCGTACGCCTCGAGCGCTGCACGCTCGTCGGCATAAAGGGGGTCTTTGCCGATCTCCTTCAGCCGCGCCTTGACGGCCTTTGCGGCAATCTTTTGCTTGTCGCCCTCGCCCTCGATCACTTCGGCAAGTAGCCCATCCTCGCCGCTGTTCTCCTGGCGCATCTCGTCGAGTTGTTGCTCAAGCGTGGCGAGCTGGTTGTCGAACGCTTCGAGAGCGTCGCGTTCAGCGACGAAGTAACGGGCGACGAGAATCGGGGCGGGAACGAGGTCCGACTTGAAACGCCGCTTGCCTTTCAGGTAATCGTGCGACTCCGGCCAGATGAGCTTCTTGTCCTTGTTCTTGACTTGAACGATCTCGCGCGGCTGCGCGCCCGTGACCCAGCCGGCGGCGGCGATCAGGTAGGCGTCGTCCTGCATGGTCTCGGCCCAGTAGTCCATCAGGTGCTGGTAGACGTCGTAGGCATCGAGCAGCGGTGATTGGCGGAACGCGGCCAGGAGATCCTCGGTGATACCCTCGATCAGGGTCTTGGGGTGGCCGTCCTTGTCGAAGCTGGTGAGGCGCGGCGTCGTGACCTTGCGCCAGTCGGCGAAACCCTTGGTCGCCTTTTGTTGGAAGGCCGCGAACTCGGCATGGCCGAGAATGGCGGGCTTCACCGCGGAGAGCGGCGACGTCAGCCGAGCGTAGCCGGGCCGCCCGCCGGATTCGAAGAGCACGCCGCGCACGCTGGGGAGCACCTTCCAGTACGCGCCGAGCGCGTCCAGATCACGCTCAGGGATGCCGCCACGCAAGTGGCCGTCGATGTCCTGCAGGTCCTCGGGCTCGGTGCTGTCGATGTAGCGCGGCAGGTTGAGGTTGAAGTTGTTCTTCGGGTCGGCGATCTCGTCCAGCGGCACCAGCCGGGCGTAGCGAGGAACGTCGGCCTGTTTGGTGAAAACGTCGACGATCCGGTGAATGTCCTGCTCGCGCAGGCGATTCTTTGGGCCGTCCTTCCTGAATCCCTTGGAGGCGTCGATCATGAAGACGCCCTTGCGGCCGGCGGCGTTTTCCTTGTCGAGCACCACGATGCAGGCGGGGATGCCGGTGCCATAGAAGAGGTTGGCGGGCAGGCCGATGATGCCCTTGAGATAGCCGGAGCGGACGAGCTGCTGGCGGATCGTGGCCTCCGCATTGCCACGGAAGAGGACGCCGTGGGGCAAGATGCAGGCGGCTTTGCCCGCGCCCTTCGTGGAGCGGATGAGGTGCAGCAGGTACGCGTAGTCGCCCTGCTTGGCGGGCGGCTCGCCCCAGGCGAAGCGCTGGAACGGGTCTGTCGATGGCGTGAGGCCGGTGGCCCAGGTCTTGTCCGAGAATGGCGGATTGGCGACGACGTAGTCGTAGGTGCGGAGCTGCTCGCCGTTCTTGAACTTGGGCGCGACCAGGGTGTCGCCCGACACGATATTGGCCGTCGGGAAGTCGTGCAGGATCATGTTCATGCGGGCCAAGCCCGCCGTGGTGACGTCCTTCTCCTGCCCTTCAATGGTGATGCGCTTCCCGGTCTGGGCGGCCACCTTCAGGAGCAATGAGCCCGAGCCGCAGGTCGGGTCGTAGGCGGTGGTGGACGCCCTTGTGTTGTCCGGCGAGATGCCGATCACCCTGGCGATGACCCGGCTGACCTCCGCGGGGGTGTAGAACTGCCCCTTGCTCTTGCCACTCTCGGTGGCGAAGTGCCGCATCAGGTACTCGTAGGCATCCCCGAGGATGTCGTCGTGGTCGGTGCGGTTCTGGGAGAAGTCGAGCTGGGGGTTGGCGAAAATGTTGACCAGGTTGGTCAGCCGTTCGACCTTTGCCTGCCCTTCGCCGAGCTTGTTGGAATCGTTGAAGTCGGGGCTTGGGGAGCAATGGAACCGAAAGTACGGTAGAAGACTCGATCTAGGTCCGCCGGAGTAGCCGCGACACCGTTGCCGGGTGGACGCCGAACAGGCGCGCCGCGTCGGCGGCGGTCTTCTTCCCCTGCTTGACGAGCGTCACAATTTCCTGTTGCTGGTGGGGCTTGAGCTTCGGCGGCCGGCCGCCGATCCGGCCTTCCTTGCGCGCGGCGTCGAGGCCCGCCTTGGTCCGTTCCTTGAGCATCGCGCGCTCGAACTCGGCGAACGCGCCGACCATCTGCATCATCATCCGACCCGCGGGCGTGGTGGTGTCCACCGCTTCCTTGAGGCTGCGAAAGCCTGCGTGGCGCTCCTGCACCCGCTCCATGATGGTTAGTACATCGCGCAGGGAGCGTGACAGGCGATCGAGTGTCCAGACGACCAACACATCGCCTTTCCGGAGCTGACTGAGCAGCTTGTGCAGCTCGGGCCGATCCCAGCGGCCGCCGGAGGCGTTGTCGCGGAAGATGAGCTCACAGCCGGAGGTTTTGAGCGCGGCGACCTGAGGGGCGGTAGTTTGCTCGCCAGTGGAGACGCGCGCGTAGCCGATGAGCATGATTGCGTAAAGGTATTGCATACGTGACTGGTAATGCAATACTGTTTTGCACCCTGTAAACGTGGGGTTTCCTGCCGATCGCCCCTCCGTGCGCAAACCATCGTTTATGCAACTCCGCCACGTCGGGAGGCCGCGATGCCCGTGAGCTTCCTGAGCCCGGCGCAGCGCGACAGCTACGGCCAGTACCTGGGCGACCCGTCAACCCAAGAGCTGGCCAGGTACTTCCACCTCGATGACAGCGATCACACGCAGATCGTCGAGAAGCGCGGCGATGCCAACCGTCTCGGATTCGCTCTGCAGCTCACCACGGTGCGCTTCGTGGGGACGTTCCTCGATGATCCGACGGCCGTGCCACCGGCGGTACTCGCCACGATGAGCCGGCAACTTGGCATCGATACGACCACGGACTTGACCGGCTATCGAGACGGCAAGTGGCGCTTCGCTCATGCCGCACAAATCCGGACGGAACATGGGTATCGCGACCTCGCGGATCGCGCGGCCGGGTTTGGCCTCACGCGATGGCTCTACGCACAGTGCTGGACGGGCACCGAACGTCCGAGCGCACTGTTCGATCGGGCGACGACCTGGATGCTCGCCCACAAGGTGTTGTTGCCGGGCGCGACGACGCTGGAGCGCTTCGTGGCCAAGCTGCGGCACCGCGTCGACGTGCGCGTGTGGCGCGTGCTGGCGAGCGGCATCAGTCCGCCACAGCAGCGCCGCCTCGAAGATCTGTTGCGCGTGCCAGATGAAGGGCGCAGCTCATCACTCGTGACGCTGCGGACGGGTGCCGCGATGGTGAGTGGCCCGGCGTTGGTGCGTGCGCTCGAGCGGCTGAACGCCGTCCGTAGCCTCAGCATCACCGTGCCAGCGGCCGCCGCGGTCGCGCCGACGCGAATTGCAGCCCTGGCGCGCTTTGCGGAGAAAGCCAAAGTCACCGCGGTCGCACGGTTGCCAGCGTTACGCCGAGCCGCCACGTTGGTCGCGTTCGTCCACTCGCTCGAAGCCTCCGCACAGGATGACGCGCTCGAGGTCCTCGACCGACTGTTACGCGACATCTTTGGTGCCGCCGAAAAAGCGGATCGGAAAGCACGGTTGCGCAGCCTGAAGGATCTCGATGCGCTTGCCCTCACGTTGGCGCACGCCTGCGCGGCGCTCCTCGATCCCGCTCTCCCGGACAACGTGCTGCGCGACCACGTGTTCGCGCGTGTCCCCCGCGCCACCCTGGCCGAGGCCCTCGGGACACTGAGCACACTGGTGCGGCCGCCGGATGACGTGTTCTACACCGAGCTGCAGACGAGGTACCGACGCGTGCGGCTGTTCCTGCCAACCCTCTTGCACCAGGTGCACTTTGAGGCCGCTCCGGCCGGCGCGGCTGTCGTCGCAGCGCTCGAGTATCTCAAGCGTCGTGAAGCGCCGGCGCGGGCCCAGGACGTGGCGCCGTCTGCGGTCGTGACGACAGCCTGGCGGCGATACGTGTACGGCGCGAACGACGCGGTCGATCACCGGGCCTACACCTTCTGCGTCCTCGACCAACTGCGCGAGGCGCTGCGCCGGCGGGATGTCTTCGTGACGCCGAGCTGGCGGTATGCCGATCCGCGGCGCAATCTCCTGGCTGGCGCCGAGTGGGAGGCGGCGCGGCCGATCATGTGTCGAACGCTTGGCTACAGTCCTCGCCCAGAACCGATCCTTGCCGCGTTAAGCGACGAGCTGGATCAGACCTACCGCGCGGTGGCCGCGCGCCTCCCCAACAATCCAGCCGTGCGTTTCGAACGCATCGACGGGAAGGACGAGCTGATCGTGAGCCCCCTCGACAAGGTCGAGGAACCCGCGTCGCTGGTGGCGCTGCGGACCGCCATCGCGGGACGGTTGCCCCGTGTCGATCTGCCGGAGATCCTGCTCGAGATCGCGGCGCGTACAGATTTCGCCGTCGCGTTTACGCACGTCAGCGAACGCGCGGCGCGGGTCACGGATCTTGGCGTCAGCGTCTGCGCCGTGCTGCTGGCGGAAGCCTGCAACACCGGCCTCGAGCCACTCGTGCGCCACGAGACTCAGAGCTTGCGGCGCGATCGCCTGTCCTGGGTCAGCCAGAATTACCTGCGCGACGAGACCTTGCGCGCGGCGAACGCGCGCCTCGTCGCGGCGCAAACCGGGATCCCCTTGGCGCGCGCCTGGGGCGGTGGTGAGGTGGCCTCCGCCGACGGCCTGCGCTTCGTGGTGCCGGTGCGCACCGTGCACGCGGGGCCCAACCCCAAGTACTTCGGTATCGGCCGGGGCGTCACCTACTACAACCTCGTGTCCGATCAGTTCACCGGCCTGCACGGCATTACGGTCCCGGGGACGTTGCGCGACAGCCTGGTGCTGCTCGCGGTCGCGCTCGAACAGCAGACAGAGTTGCAGCCCACGCAGATCATGACCGACACCGGGGCCTACTCGGATGTGGTGTTCGGCCTCTTCCGCCTGCTCGGCTACCGCTTCAGTCCGCGGCTCGCCGACATCGGCGGTACCCGCTTCTGGCGGATCGATTCCCGGGCCGACTACGGCCCGCTTAACCGCGTGGCACGCCAATCCGTCAACCTCGACCGAATCACCCCACAGTGGGACGATATGTTGCGGACGGTCGGCTCGCTGAAACTCGGGCGCGTACCGGCCACCGGTATCATGCGCACGCTGCAGGTGGGGGATCGGCCAACGCGCCTGGCGCAGGCGTTCGCGGAGTTCGGACGGATCGACAAGACAATCCACACGTTGACGTACCTCGACGATGAGGCCAAACGTCGCGCCACGCTGATCCAGCTGAACCGGGGAGAAGGTCGCCATGCCTTGGCCCGCGCCGTCTTCCACGGCAAACGTGGCGAACTGCGGCAACGTTACCGTGAAGGCCAGGAAAACCAGCTCGACGCACTCGGCGTCGTCGTCAACATGATTGTGTTGTGGAACACCATCTATATGCAGGCGGCCCTCGACCAGCATCGCGCAGATGGCCACTCGGTGCGTCCAGAAGACGAGGCGAGACTGTCACCGCTCGGCCACGAGCACATCAACCTGCTGGGACGCTACTCGTTCGCCGTACCTGAATCGGTCGCTCGGGGCGAGCTCCGGCCGCTCAGAAACCCCGCTGACGGCGGTCGCTAACCGTACTTTCCGTTCCATTGCTCCCCAAACCCCTAGATCGCGTGTACCGCAAGGTACTAAGCCAAAGTAAGTCACCCAATCCACCGATCTTCCTGGTCACGGAGGAATATAAAACCATCCCGGCGACACAGTTCGCCAACGGCGAGTGTTTCCTCATAGACGAGTGGCGCAATGGAAAAGCACTGATCGAGGGGGGCCGGGAGGGTAAGCGGGCGCTACTAGCGTTCAAGACAAGCAACGGTGCATGGCCAGACTTTTCCCGCGACTCACATGCCGTCAACACAGTACTGGCAGCCGTAAAGGTGGAGCAGAACGTCACGCACCACTTGGATGAGCTATACAGTTGCTCGTGTTTCGTCAGCGACGACGGACGGGCAGTCTATACGGCCCAACTGACGATGAGCGTCAGCTATGGCGGTGTGCGCGTATCGTCTCCTGTGGATACGGATGGATTGCGGGAGAAGGTTGCTGGAGTCCGGTCGATTTATGATGGACTGCGGCAGGACTCGCTGAAGACGCCCCAGATGGCGGAACTGATCGACGCTATTCTACTCGATAAGACTCGAGACGACGCGCACTTCCGGCTGTGGTACCTGAGGCTCTGGCAAGCTGTCGTCGATGCGAAGAGGATATTGGGGCAACCGAAGTTCGAAGACGACGCGAACACCATCGCAGGTAACCTAACGGCAATCCAACTCAAGGAATACCGTGACAGAATAGCCCACTGGTGGACGGGCACTGTGGATTTCTCGTTCGTAACTGGGATCCAGCAAACAGTACAAGAGATTTTGCGCAGAAAGTACAGGAAGGAAACGTCCGAATAGGGCTCCGAGTTGAGCCTGGAACACTCCGCGCAAAGCGATTTACCGCCGGTCCCGGAGCGCCTGTTCTCGCTCTCGATTCAGTTCCACTTTGGGGTCCAGCTCCAGCGCCGCATATTCCTCACGGCGTAGGATGTCGACCCCTCGAGCGTGCGACCCTTCTTGCGCTTCCTGACCGGACGTAGAATACCGCTTAGTTCGCCTCCTCTCGGACCCGCTCATCAAGCGCCACAGGCTCGTGAGCAGTGAGAGACAATGCAAAACACATCAACCTGGAAGCCCCTATGCCGACGCTTCAAAAACAGATAACTGAAAAGTTTCTCGCCAAGCTCGCTGAATCCCAGGATGTAGACGCCGAGAAAATCGATCGGCTCAGAAGCCTGCTCGCCAGCAGCAAAAAGCTGAAGGCTGATGACTTCGTGAAGATCTTCTCGATTTCAGCCGATGGCGACCTCAAATGATCAAGCTTGAGTCCGCCCATATTGAAGAAGTGCGAGGCATCCGGAAGCTCGATATCGGTTTCGAAAAGGGAACTTTCGCGATATTCGGTCCCAATGGTTCTGGCAAAAGCGGCGTCATCGACGCGATTGAATTTGGACTTACCGGGAAAATCAGCCGGCTCACAGGAAGGGGAACCAAAGGGCTCTCTGTTTCGGAACACGGCCCTCACGTTGACAAAATCCAATTTCCAGACGCGGCGTTCGTCGAACTGCGGGTGTTTCTTCCAGGGATCGGAAAATCAGCGACCATAACCCGTAAGGTCTCATCCCCGAAAACCCCCAAGATCGTACCTGATGACAATGACGTAAGAGCTGCTCTCGCCGAAATCGCCGACCATCCCGAAATCACGCTTTCACGTCGCGAGATTCTTCGCTTCATTCTGGTTGAACCGACCAAACGCTCGGAGGAGATTCAAACCATCCTCAAACTCGATGAGATTGGGGAGTCCCGCAGCGCATTAAATACCGCCCAGAATAAGCTTCGGACCGCACACCGGACTGCTACTGCGCACGTGCAGTCGGCGCGTGGTGCTCTGCAGTTGCACCTTCAGATTCCGACCCTGCTCTTGGAGGATCTATTGGAGGCCGTTAACGAGCGGCGCAAAGTGCTCGGTCTGCCGGAACTTGCAGATCTGACCGCAGACACAAAGCTCGATGCCGGGCTTTCCGCGACCGACAAGGTATCCGAGTTCAACAAAAAATCGGCCCTCGGGGATATCAACGCGCTCTCCGAGGCAGCCAAGGGATTCCCTGACCTCGCCAAGCAAGAAGCAGCCGCGGTTGTCGCTGAACTCGCGACACTTGAGGCTGATCCCGCGCTACTCGCCGCCTTGCAAAAACGGTCCTTCATCGAGAAGGGCCTTGAGCTCATCGATGGCCCGGAGTGCCCTCTCTGTGACAACCCCTGGAACGACGAGCGGCACCTACGAGACCATCTGAAAGCGAAACTGGCCAAGTCGGAGAAAGCCCGAAAGATTCAGCAGTCACTGATAACCAATGGCACGTCGATCGCTCAGGGAGCCATTCGCGTGACGGGACTACTGACCCCGGTCCAGAAAGTTGCGGAAACGCAGGGAGACGCCGCATTCGCCCAGCTGTTGAGCAACTGGAAGGCCGATCTTGATGCGCTCAAGTCCAGCCTCGTCACCGTGGACTCACTCACAGGGCTGAAAGACCGGCTGTCAAGCGGTTGGCTTGAAATGCCGCCGGCATTTTTGAAGGGCCTGAAGACACTCAGTGAGAAGATCGATGCTAGGCCTGACCAGACCGCCACCCTCGATGCGCAAACCTTCCTGACGACCGCGCAGATTCGCCTCGGTGACCACAGAGAGGCCATGAGAAGGAACAGGGTGGCGGAGATCGCATGGAATGCCGCGAAGAACGCCTACGCCGCCTATTGCAGCGTGCTCGAAGAGGAACTGAACACGCTCTACGACGAGGTGCAGGAAGACTTCAGCGCGTTCTACCGAGCGATTAACGAAGACGATGAGAGCAAGTTCACCGCGAAGCTCACGCCAAGTGAAGGCAAACTCGATTTTGACGTCAATTTCTACGAGCGAGGGCTTTTTCCGCCCAGTGCCTACCATAGTGAGGGGCATCAGGACAGCATGGGCGTCTGCCTCTATCTCGCGCTCATGAAGCGACTCTTCGGCGACCAGTTCACATTCGCACTCCTGGACGACGTCGTTATGTCCGTCGATTCGGGGCATCGGTACCAGTTCTGCAAGCTGTTGAAGACGCACTTTCCCCAGACACAATTCATCATTACCACGCATGACCGCTTGTGGGCGGAACAGATGAAATCCGCCGGTCTTATCACCGCCAAGACCTCCATCGCTTTTCACAGTTGGACGATCGACATGGGTCCGTTAGTCGAGGCGGGTCAGGATATTTGGGATGAGATCGCCTCTGCGCTCGGGAAGGGCAAGGTTGAAGTAGCCGCCGCCGCCCTACGTCACCATCTTGAGTACGTCTCGCGGCATCTCGCCGACCAGCTGGGCGCGACTCCCCAATTCCGCGCAGACGGTAACTACGAACTCGGTGCTCTCCTGCCGGCCGCCTTGGCGCGGCTGAAAGAGCTGTACCGCAAGGCCGGTGCGTCCGCTCAGTCCTGGGGGAACGATGGGTACAAGGAAGCGGTAGAGGAGCGGAAGACTTCGCTATCCACCTCAGCCGGTGCCTCGAACACCGAGAACTGGGCAGTCAACAAGGCCGTCCACTACAACGAGTGGGCCAATTTCGGAAAGAAGGATTTCGAGCCTGTTGTCGTCGCATTCAAGGCGCTTCTCGCCTGTTTTCGCTGCGAAACCTGCGAATCCTGGTTACATGTGACGCCGCGTACGAATCCCGAAACTCTGCGCTGTGACTGCAATGCGATCAATCTCAACCTAATGACAAAGCCGAAGTAGAAGATCGTTGATGAACTTCCGCTTGCGGTCCTCGACGGATTTCAGGACTGACCTGCCCCCAGTGGTCGTACCAGTTCTTATGAGAGAGCTGGGCTCATAATCAATCCGCTCAGTGGCGTTAGGCTGATGGCCTCCCGAGCCTGGGGCCGGTAGCCCAGGGCACTGTGTGGCCGCACCGTGTTGTACTCCCGTCGCCATCGTTCGATCAAGATCTGGGCGTCTGTCAACGCAACGGCCCCCACGAATTAAGTAACACCCGGGTTTAGAGTCCGATCTCACGAGAAGGGAGATCGGACGTGAAAAAGCGATTCAGCGAGGCGCAGATCATCGGGTTTCTCCGGGAGGCCGAGGCAGGCCTCCCGGTGAAGGAGACCTGTGCCGCCGGCACGGGTTCTCGGAGGCCCGTTACTCCCTCTGGCGGAGCAAGTTAGGCGGGCTGAGCGTCTCGGACGCGAAGCGCCTGCAAGAGCTGGAAACCGAAACCGGCCGGCTCAAGAAGCTCTTGGCGGAATCGCAGCTTGAGATCGAGGTGACCCGCGAGGTGCTGCGAAAACAATGGTGGCCTCACCGGTTCGACGAGAGGTGGTGCGGGAGATGGTCGCGCGGGGCCTCAGCGAGCGCCGGGCCCTGACCGTGGAGCGGATGAGCGCGTCGGCCTTCCGGTACGTGCCAAGGCCCGATGGCAATGCGGTCGTCCGGGATCGAATCGTTGACCTGGCGCAGCGACATCGACGCGATGGGGCCGGGCTGATCTATCTGAAGCGGCGGCAGGCCGGCCACGTCATCAATCACCAACGGGTCGACCGTCTGTATACGGAGGCCCGGCTCCAGTTGACGCGCCGTCGACGCAAGAAGGTCCCGATCGCCGACCGCCAGCCACTGGTGCGCCCCGAACGTCGCAACCAGGTCTGGTCCGCGGACTTCGTCTTTGATCGCACGGCGGATGGGCGGGTCATGAAGTGCCTGACAATCGTCGACGACGCCACCCATGAGGCCGTTGCGATCGTCCCGGCGCGGGCCCTCGGGGGACTGCCGGTCACCCGCGTCCTGGACCGCCTGGTGATCACCCGCGGACTTCCGCAGATCCTCCGCACGGACACCGGGAAGGAGTGCTGCGGTCGCGCGATGCGCACATGGGCGCACACGCAGGGGCTGACCCTACGTCTCATGGAACCCGGCACGCCGCACCAGAACGCCTACATCGAGTCCTTCAACGGGCGCTTCCGCGACGAATGCCTGAACGAACACTGGTTTACGACCCTGGCCCACGCCCAGGCCCTGATCGAAGCGTGGCGCTGTGAATACAACGAGGAGCGACCGAAGAAGGGTGTGGGCGGGCTGACGCCAGCCCTCTACGCGAAGCAACTGGCCGCGGAAAGCAGTACAGCCACCCCCGGACTCTAAAGCCGACCGCTACTCAAGGCGGGGGGACGTCGCTCGACCCACGGTCAGGTGTTCAAATCGGCAAGTGCGTCGATGGCGGCTACGAGCGGACATTCCGGCCACGCACCGCGGACGGCCGCAGCGTCCGTAATGACTCGAGGCAGCCCGAGGCCAACCGGCGCAAGGTTTTCATTCAACGCCAACATTGCGTCGTAGCCGGGTTCACCTGGCATAAGCAACATGTACGCGAACGAGCGGGCTTGGAGTTCACGGAATACGGCTATCGGTGGACCCGTATCGGGGTATGGGAAGCCGTGATGTGAAGCGATCTCGATCTTCAGGTTTTTGTTCGTCGGGCTGTACACGCACGGTCGCACTTCCTGGTCGGCGAATGTGCCATCCTGACGGCACTCAACCAGATAGACGCGCTGCGTCGTGCCATGTTGAACGCGGAAAAACTGATCGATGACCGCCGAGTTGAAGTGGACCTGACGCCATCGATCTCCTGCTCCCGGAACCTGTGCGACCAGGAAGCGGTCGGTGCGACCAACCGGCAACTCGACGTCTGAGACCATCGGTTCAACAGTCGGAGGAACGCCAGGTTCGGGCTCGACATCTCGACGTGGTCGACGGCCGCGCATGACGTTTTGTGCGGCCCGTTCGAGCGTTTCTTCGTCGATGACGCGAATGTCAGCGGCGTGGTCAGTAAGGAAGCGATCCCACGACGACAAGTCCAGAGTCTCGTCGGCCTCCGTACGCGTCACACTGAATGCTTCGAAGTTCTGCCGAAGACCACCAGGCGTGAGGTTGCCAGACCCGACGATCATCGACCGGCGGCCGTCCGGGTAGTCGAATCGGGCGACCTTCGGATGAAACAATGCGTCAGTTGGGTTCAGAAAAACACGGACGTTCAGACGTTCGTGTTTTCGCTCTAGCTCTTGAAGACGTTCGAGTGCGCGGCGGTTCGTCACGGCGTCGATGCCGACAACCAACGCCAACGTGGATTGGCCGAGAAAGGCCTGGGTTTCCGGATCCTCGATCAGAGAATCAACACCACCTCGTGATGCGAAGGCGAACAGGCCCGTGCACGACTCGGCACCGTGCAGGGCCTTGAAGATGGCTTCAAGCAGGTAGACGGTCCCCGGCGACGTCGGATCCTGAAGATGAAATTCGCAGTCCATGACTGGGTTATCCCGTCACACACGCCCGCGCGTTTTAGCCATGAGTTCGTCGTACGGTACGACTTTGGGACCCTTGGATTTTTTCGCCGGAGGTTTCGAGTAGACGAGGATGTACTCGTGAACGTTCTTGAAAAGAAAGTTCGGCGGATACGGGTAGCTACCGAAGATGGGACGTTGCGCGTTCGCTGACCCCCATCGGCCGCCGGTGCCGTCCTTCGACCAGATGATCTCGGTCACCATCACGAAGCCGATGTCGCGCAGGATGGCCCCGAAGTCGGCCGAGAGCGGGAAGGTCAGGAGTCCGTGATCGGTGTGTTGGTTCACATTCGCCGTGACCAAACAGCACTTTCGGCCGGGCTGTAGGATCCGGAAGCACTCCTCGAACACAGGTCTAATCTTGTCAAGGAAGCGGCGGTAGCCAGCGATGCGGCCGAGGTTCGCACGCGCGGTGCCGTAGTTGGCCTTGTTCCAGTACGGCGGGCTGGATACGACGAGTGAGACGGAATCATCTTCAACGAAGGAGATGTCGCGGCTGTCGCCGTGAACCACGTTCATGAGCTCGGCCGCGGTCAGGTTGCCGTTCTTTAGGTGACTGCAATCTCGTTGGATGATTCCGACGTACTTGCGGCTCTGATCGATACACAGCACTTTCCGGCCAAGAGGGACAGCAGCTTCGGCGGTTGTACCGGCCCCGGCGAACGGATCGAGGACGGTTTCGCCGTGCCAACTGAAGAGCTTTATGAGGCGATGCGGGATCTCGACCGGGAACACGGCGGGATGCTCCGCGTGCGTCGTGTTCGCGATTTGCCACACCGTCTTGGTGTATTCACGCCACTCGTCCTTGGTTAGCCTGCTTTTGTTCTTGATGGCGTTATTCACCGGGGACCTCGGCATATCTCAGGAGTCCTTTCCGTCAACAGTCACGACGGTGCGTGTGAACACGTGCAGGTACTCGATGAATGACGGATCGACATCGAGGGCATCGATGAGCAATGCATCGATCCTATTCCGGATGTCTTCACTGGCGTTCGGCCTGTACGCGACGGTCTGACGACCGCCGTTGATGCTGATGACCTGTTGCGCTTGAACGTGCTCCCAGAGGCGCGATCCGAGGCGCGTCAGTATGGCCCGGTTGGTCTCGTTGAAGATCCTGTCGTTGAACGGCAGTCCCATTAGGAAGGACTGCGTGACGTGGAACCCGTCCTCGTTCACGCGCCAGAGCCAATACGTGACCCGGCTACTTAAGAGGGCGAAACATCGCGCAGCTTCATCTTCGGTGGCGAATTTCAAGGCCCCCACCGTACTCACGCTCCACGGCGCGCCCTGCGCCGGGAGCTTGTGGTGCGGCCTAAAGACGTTGAGGAAGTTGTATGCAGTGCCAGCGACGAACACGCGCGGCCGGCCGTGGCTGCGCGCGACGTGCTCTGGCAGGCAGGAACCAACGGCCGAGCACATCTCGCGTAAGTGCGATGTGCGGCGAGCGAGCTGGCCGAAAACGCGGACGGATTCAGGCCCGTCGAGTTTGGGGATGCCCGTGGTGATTGAGATTCCGTTGTCGCTAATCGGTGTGAAGTTGATCGTCTCGAAGAGCCGATTGCGCTGGCGGCTAGTCCACTTGCGAAGGGGCCCGGTTTCGATGGTCGTCGCGCTAGTGGAATCGCAACGATCGCGCCGGAGCACAATCGTGTTGCGGGTCTTTACGTCTTCACCGAAGAGTGCGTGCGGCTCGCGGTCGAAGAACGCAAAACGCCACTGCCCGCCGCTGGCGGCAATAGCTTGCCGCGCGGCGCTTAGTTGAGACCTCCTGCTGCAGGCGAGAGAAAGCGGCACGACCATCCCGGATGAACTGTGACCTGGCCGGGCAAACTGCCACATCATCTCGACGAACAGCGGAAAGTAATCGGCTCGGGCCTTGGCGGCAGCGGAAAGTGACGCGAATCGCCGTTCCAGCGCCGCAAGATCGTCACGAGGACGGATTCTCGCGTACGGTGGGTTACCGATGACTATGTCTGCACCGGACGAGATCGCGGGAAATACACTTCCGAGTGAATGGTTTTCGGAGAACGGTATCGTTGTCGCCTGCGTGTCGAGTCGCTCTGTCGACGGTGGTACGTACGAGTCATTAAGTCGTTGACGCAAACCGGTAAGGGCAGCTGTGCCGACCTGGGTCGGTTTTTTTGCGACAAGAAACGTCAGCGCGTCAGCAACGCACAGGTTGCAACGGATGCGATGCCACAGTGACCACGGCGACACGATGTGACGACGGTGGTTTGAGTGGAGGCATTCGTGCAGCAGCACGAAGCAGGCGGCTTCGACTACCAGTGGATTGACATCGATGCCGTGGAGGCAGCGTTCGACGAAGTCGGAACGGTTCAAGCTCGGCGTCCGGGCTATGGCCGAATCAAGAACCGCCTTCAGGAACACGCCGGATCCGCACGCAGGATCGAGCACGCGTGGGTAATCCGTCACCTGGCCGAACTCGCCAAGTGTCTCGCGCACGATGTACTCGGCGACATCCGACGGTGTGTAGAAGACCCCGGTGGCTCTCTTTGCTCGGCGGGACGTCTGTGTGTTCGGATCCTTCATCACGCTCGCGCGGCTTCCAGGCCCGTTGGCATCAAGGACGTACGGCAGAAGATCACGCAGGTTGTCATCGTACGCAAACGACTCAAGCGCGTGGACAGCTTCGCGGTCGGTGAACTCGATGATGATGTCGGAGAGCAAGCTTGGCGCGCGGATCTCTCCGAGGAACCAGGTTTCACCGTCGTGCAACGATGCACCCGCCGAAAGGGCTCCGACGCTCCGGCCCACGATACGCATGCTCACAAGAGCCCAAGCCGCCCGAAGAGCGGATGTTGCGGCCGAAGAAGCTAGCGGTTCCTCTCGCCATCGACTGGCCAAAATGACCGGCTGAGCGGCCGCGCCGCGGTCGTTGAAAGCTCGCTGGACGGACTCCACGGCGGCCCGAACGTGGACGGCGCGCATCTCGGTCTCAGCAACAAGGGACGATCCATGGCTTGGAATTGAAGGACGCGTCCACGGGATAGGCTTCGAAAGCACGCTGTTTATCGCCCTCTGCCGCGGCGGTCGCTGGTGAAGAGCGGGGTGCGGGCATTAAGGTAGCTGGTGACGGCCGCGCGAACTACCCACGCGGCGGATACCCGTTTGTCCCTAGCGATGTCCTTAATCTCAGCGTAGTCGGCCGCATCGAACGACACGGACACACGAACCGAGCCGGCATCCCTCTCCTTCTCGCCGACGGTGGCCCAACGTTTCGCCATTGTGCATCACAATACACCACTCTGATGTAAAACAAGGAACAAGGCCTGCCATCACCATCACCCAACTCGTCCAGGTGGCGCAGTTCGTCGCGGCCAGTGAAGCGGACGCCGACCTGGGCTTCATGGCGCGGATGCTCGCGGTCTGTTCGTTGCCGCGCACCAACCGCGGCGATCGGCTTCAGTATGTCTGGCGCAATGGGCCGCTCACGCTCGCCATGACCGCCGGGGTTAACAACAAACTGCCCTACGCCAACCTCGGGGAAAGAGGCGAAGACGCCAGACCTCCTCGCGCGTCCTCGCCACACGACACCCGACGTGGCGGACTCGGCCTCGGGCAGCGCGTCGGTCCCGACGCGCCGCACGGACGTCCCGCGGGGCGCGGCGCCTGGCCGTACGGCCATCGCCTAGATCTAGATCACGATGCGCTCGATCTCGTCGACGGTGATCGTGTCCGCTGTCCGGTCGTAGAGCTTCGTCGTCTTCGGGGAGGCGTGCGCGGCGATCCGCTGCGCATGTTCGAGCGTCCCCCCGTTCGACAGATACGCCGTGATCCCCGTCGCCCGAAACGTGTGGCAGCAGGTCGAGGGCGGGAGATCCGCCGCCGCCGCCCGCCGCTTGATCATCGCCAGGACGAGACGCCGCGAGAGCGCCCGGCCCGTCAGCCGCCGCCCCGCCGGGTCGACGCTCTGGAAGAGCGCCGCTGTCGCCTCGTCGCGCCCGGCCCGCGCGAGGTAGTCGTCGAGCGCCTCGGCCGCCCGATGGTGGGCCGGGACATCGTGCCGCGTGCCGCCCTTCTCGTGGAGCCGGAGCCACCCCTGGCGCTCTTGCCGGAAGTAGTCCTGCCGCCGCATGCCGATGACCGCGCTCACCCGCGCGAAGCTGTAGAGCATCACCGAGACGAGCGCCCGGTCGCGCCGGCCGGCGAGCGTGCCTGTGTCGATCGCCTCGAGGAGCCGGCGCGCCTCGGCCGGCGAGAGCACCGGCGTTGCGCCCGTCGTGACGACGTGCTTCGGCCCCCGGACGGCCGCCGCCGGGTTCACCGGGATAACCTGGCTGACGACGAGCCAGTCGCCGAGCATGCGGATGGCCGCCAGGTGCTGCTTGACCGTGGGCGCCGACCCGGGGTGGGTCCGGATGTAGGCCGCCACGTGCAGCGGCGAGACCGCCGTGAGCCCCAGGCCCCGCGCCGCGCACCACGCCAGGAACTGCCCCACGGCCCGCCCGTACGCCGCCCGCGTCCTCGCGTTCGCGATCCGCGCGGCGAAGAACTCCAGGAAGCGCTCGACGGCCGCCGGCCCGGCGTCGACGATCACCGCGGGCAGCACGACGGCCCCGCCGGGCCTGGTGATCTCGGGCCGGGCGACCGGTGGCATCAGGGCCTCGCTCATTCGGACACCTCTCCCCTGCCGACGAGCGCCTCGAACTGCTCGTAGTCGTGCGTCAGCGCCTGGGCGAGCGCGAAGAGCCGCGCGACGGCCTCCTGCGCCCCGGAGAACCGCACGTCGATCCGGTCCCGCGCGACGTGGACGCCCTCGGGCAGGCTGGCGAGCCGTCCCTCGAGCGCCTCGACCGGCACGGCCACGCGGATCCCGGTCAGCCGCGCCGTCCGGAGCTCGGTCAGGAGCCGCTCCTGGCGTGCGGCTTCGCCGCGGAAGGCGGCCCTGGCGCGATGTTTCCGGAGCTGGCGGAGGAGCTTCGTCCGGGGCAGCGTTCGCTGGTAGCCGGTCATCTCGGCCCCGAAGGTCTGCATGAGCGTCGCCGCCCGGGCTCTCGAGACGCCGAAGAGCTGCTCGACGTCGCGGCGGGTGAGGAGGTCGCGGTCCAGCGCCGCGAGCTGGCGGATGGCGTCGGGGATGGCGAGCAGCCACCGGGGCGTGGGGGGCATCGGGGAGGGCCGTGTCGGCTACACCCCCTGCAGCGAGTGCGAGGTGGGACGATGTCTGGCGCGCATGCTGTGCGCGAGGTTAGTAGATGGTCGTCCAAGACACAAGCGGCGGGCGGGTCGGGGTCGAGGGGCCCATAAAGGGAGTTATGGGACGGTGCGTACAGGCGATGGCCCCCGCGCCGGCACCGGGGGTCCACCTCTGTCACCTCTGTCCGGCTCCCCATGATTTCTTTATTCTCAAGTAGGGTCGGCCGGTTTTTCAGTTCTTCTAAATCCGAAGATGAACAGGCCAACGGCCTGTACGTACTTGCCGGGTTCTATATATATGATCTGTACTATATGTATATGTGCCCCTTTTAACCGATAGTTTGAGGGGTTTTTGTGCTCCTTTTAACCGATAGTGGCCCACATAATATGTGCCCCTTTTAACCGATGGAAAACTCTCGGAATCACAGGTTTTTGTGGAAAACCTCCATCCGAGGCTCTGAGACGCCACAGGAGCGGTGTGTTAGCAGCCCCGTGAGAAAGGTGTTTCACTCGGAGCCGGAACGACCCACATCGGTCAACCTCGCGGCGCGCAGGGCCTATTTGCTGATGAGTGGGAGTTGTGCCGGCGGGATGTGTGGCGGTGATGGTGAGAGGACAAGCCCACCCGTGACCGTGTGATAGTGCAGGTCCGGCCAGGCGCGGTTGATTTTCTTCAACTCGCGGAGACACTTCGTGCGGAAGTGTTGAACCGTGACGTTATGGTTCACCTTCGCCGGGTCCGCGCCGAACTGTTTAAAGAGCTGCTTCCACGAGAGGCACAACGGCGCCTTAAGCGAGAAGGTGCGATAGACGAGCCAGAGATACAGGTCGAGGCCGAGCGGCGACCGCTTCAGCGCCTTAAGGGTGTGCATGTCGAACGGGATCGGGTGCGCGATGATCTCGTTAAAAAATTCTTCCCCGAGTCGGATCGTGCTCTCCCACAACGATGGCGTGTCCGGCCGCGACGCGTCCCACCACAATTCGGCGCGGTCTGCGACGAAGGAATGTACCAGGACCTCATGATCGTCGGCTGCGTAGACGAACGACACGCTACAACGGAAGAGCCGGCGCATTTGATTTTTGAGCCGCGTTCGCTCCGCGTTCGCCCCCCCGCTCCGATCCTCCATGTCGAGCTTGCGCATGAACTCGTACAACGACCGGCCGAGTACCAGCTCGCGCGACTGCGTCCGCACCGCTTCGGTGCACATCCACGCCAGGAGCAAACGCGGGAGGTTACCGAAGGGCAGCTTTGCCCCGGCGCTGACCGTCATGTAGAGCGCATATGGGCCATTGCGCCTCACAAACTCTTTCCGATTGCCGGGATTGGTACGCGGCAGACTGCATAGCGCGAGCAGCCGCGCCATGAAGCCGAGATCAGGCTCCGCTTCGCTCGCCTCGATGAGCTGATTAACCTGGCGCAGCGTGGTGAAGTGGTGCCGAGTTTGCGCCGACATTGCCCGCCCGCGCGGGACGACGCCAGGCAGCGTGCCGGCCACGTCGCCGATGGGCACGAACCCGCCGCGCTTGTCGCCGCTATGTTTTTTGGTGCTCATCGACACAAATTGTGTTATACGGCGTCCAGACGAGGATGACCCATCGTGCCATCAAGGAACCCGATGGTGATGAAGCGATCCTCGCCCTAGTCCCGCTGGTCGTCCTCGACACGTCGCCGAAGCGCTGGAAGTTGCGGAGGGTGAGCCCAGTCACCATCTAGTGAAACCATTCTCAAGATTATCCTGCAAGATCGTTGTGTTCTCCTGCTCCAGCTCGAATTGTTCGAATTCGTCTCCCGCGCCGAAAATCCATCCCAGGCAGAATGGTCGAGCTGCCGGAATCTCAATTATCGGATTCGCCAAATTGAGTCGCGCCGTTCTCCTGAGCATCTGTATTCAGCACAGTATTATACTATATAATACCATATAGTATAATACCTATCAACTTAAAGGACAAGACTGGTCAAAGTAATCGACTTCATCGGTGATCACAACCCCGATCTGCTGCGGACGATCTTCCGAAAAGTCGTCGGAGTCGAATTAGTAGACAATAATACGATATGATGTAATTTCATATTATATCGAGTGATATGAAGGAGAAGCGATGATTGTTCTGGTCGGTGGCGAAAAGGGCGGCACTGGGAAAACCACAATCGCCACCAACCTAGCAGCGTTGCGCGCCATGGCTGGACGCGACGTGCTGCTCGTGGACACTGACCCCCAAGGCAGCGCGAGCTATTGGACAACTTCCCGTGACGAGGACGCCATTAAACCCCGCGTGGCCTGCATTCAGAAATTCGGTAAAGGTTTGCAAGTGGAAGTCAAGGATCTCGCTAGCCGATACCAGGACATCATCATCGACGCCGGCGGCCGTGATTCCGTTGAGCTCCGCGCCGCTATGGTCGTGGCCCATAAGGCCTTCGTGCCCATTCAAGCGTCGCAGTTCGATATCTGGACGCTTGGCCGTATGAACGACCTCGTGGTGACGGCGCAGGGATTTAACCCAGATCTACGTGCTTGGGTCGTGATCAGCCGTGGCTCGACCAATCCGTCCGTAACGGAGATTGCCGAGGCGGGGGAAATTCTGGGCGATTTCGAGCATCTGAATCTTGCCGTAAACGTGATTCGCGATCGCATTGCATACCGTAAGGCGGCGCGCGACGGTCTCTCTGTTGCCGAGATGAAACCAACGGACTCAAAAGCCATTAATGAAATGAACGCGTTCTACTCGGAGGTATTCGCCAATGACGAGCAAACTGCGCAGCAAGCCGCCAATCGCTAGCGCTGATGATTTCATTGCCGGCGCCGCGCAACGGACCGCCGTGGTGGAGCAAACAGCAACATCGCAACCGGCCAAACGCGAATCAAAACCGCAAGCCGCGCAGGACAGGGAAGTGAGCCGCCATCCTTGGGAAGAGCGCAAGTTACGTGATGACGTGCTGAAGGTTTACAATCTACGACTACCTGAGCCGTATCTTCTGAAACTCAAGTACATCGCCGAACATACTCCCGGAAGCATGCACCAGTTCTGCATTGATACGCTTCTGCCTGCGATCGACAAAAAAATAACGGAACTCATTAAATAATTGGATTCGCTCACGACCTAAAAATCCTCCCTGTGCAGTTGCGGTGATCGGCCCACTCGCCACGCAACACATCGTCGGGATGCCGAGGATCCAGCGGTTGATCACAAAACACCCTCAGTGGCCCCCTGTTCCGCGGCCGGCTGGGTAATAACGGGGTCAACCCTATCTAGCCGACTGTTCGTCGCTCCTTCCGTCGGGCTGCTGATGGCCGTCTCGGCCGGGGCGATCTGGGCGAGCGAATCCTTCACGATAACGGGACTTATCGATCATCTTTCCGACTGAGGTTTAACCCCCATTTGACACAACTTGACGTACACAACCGATGGCTCTAAAGAAATCCGACCTCTATTCCTCCCTCTGGGCCTCGTGCGATGAACTCCGCGGCGGCATGGACGCCAGCCAGTACAAGGACTACGTCCTGTTCATGCTGTT
>CBDHFM010000002.1:0-121522 GCA_965262505.1 Vicinamibacterales bacterium | reverse complement strand
CGACCTCCGGTACGTCAAGGACGGCGTAGCAGCGGCCCTCCGCACGCTCCGGGCCGAGACGCACCCCGAGACGAGCGACCGCGTGGTGCCGCTCACCGCCCGCACCATCGCCCGGCGCTTTACCGCCGCCTCCGAGGCCGCAGGTATCGACCGCCGCATCACGGCCCACTCCGGCCGCATCGGCTTGGCCTCCGAACTCACCCGGCGCGGCGCATCCACCACGGATGTGATGCTGGCCGGAAACTGGCGCACCGCCCGCATGGTCGCCCACTATTCGGCCGGAGCCACCGCCGAACACGGCGCGGTCGCCCGTTACCTGTAACGGCCCGTCGCCCGCGTCTTACCACGGCCAGGACCGCCACGGCCGCAGAGCTTGCCACGGCCGCCGCGATCGAGCCGTCGTCAAGGCCACAGTCCCGCGTTAGCGGGAGCAGAGCACAGCGGAGCGCCTTGACGGCGGGGAGAAGCGGCGCAGCCTTTACCCGCTGCCGGGCCGCGTCAACAATTGTTATCCGGCGTCGTTTCCCCCCCGCGAGTGCGATCGGCGCACCCGCTCCGCCGTTCTCCGCGCGTCCTCGACCGCCAGCCGGCGGTGGCAGCCCGGTCGCTTCCAGAAGCTGGACAAGCCGCGTCCCGCCGCACGGCCGTCCGGACCGCAGCACGCCGACGCCGTCGGCGATGTTCCCGCCAGCAGGCGGGACGGGCGTTCTTTGGAAGCGGAGGACCGCAGATACCAGCCCACGGCGCACAGCATCAATTCGGGCTCGGTGTATCGCCACATGCAGATCGCCGGTTGGGGGCTCTTCTTCATGCGCTGTTCAGCCTGCCCATCGGCTCCCGGCCACACAGTGGTGACATACACGGCTACGGTAGTGCCTTCAAGACTTTCCAGTCACTGCCAGCATTAGCAGTGTGCGAAGAAAAAAGAAAAATAGGGAGGGACGAACACGAGGCCTCAGGCCAGGCCGTTCGCGGGTAGTGCCGCGGGCGCCGTGAGAGGGCGGCAGTCCTCAGCGGGTGCGAATCCCGCCCGGCAACGGTCGCTCCAGCCGGGAGCAGTCGGAGCGGATGGTGGAGGGAACCACATCGTCTGAAACACGCCGATGACAACAGCACGACGTCGGCACCCGGCCCGCCCCGCGAGGACGCCGGCCGCGGCGGTGGTTAGCCGAACTCGGCGATCGACAGCACCAACCGCACCAGGTCCACCTGCCGGGAGATTGGCAGTTTCTGGTAGATCTGCTTCAGGTGCCAGTAGATGGCATTTTCCGTGAGACCCATGGCCGTGGCCATGTCGCGCACGCTCCTGCCCTCCGCCAACCAGACCGCCACCTGACTCTCCGCCGGCGTCAGTCCCAGCGTCCTGGCGACCACGGCGGGATCGACAAGCGGATGGTGCCCCGGCTCGACCAGCAGGACCAGCGCCGCGACGGGCCGCGCGCCGTAGTCCGGTGGCGGGACCCCCACGGGTTTGACGTGCATCACCAACGGGGGCACCCCGAGCGCGCGGCCCAGCAGCATCGATCCACTGACCGGCACCGCGCTGGAGGTCGGGAGCGCCTCGGCCACCAGCCGCGCCAGGCGGCCCTGGTCGTCCGGCGCGCGGGCCTGCAACACCCCGTCCCGGTCTGACAACCCCTTGCCGTGTCGCAGGATGCTGCGGCCGCGGTCATTGACCGCCAGGATCCGCCCGCGCCGGTCCAGGTGGAGGATGCCGATCCGAGGGTTCTCGAGCAGCGCGGTCACGGTCGTGTCCCCCGCCTGGGCACGGACCAGCGCCTGCCTGACGCGGACGAACTGCCGGATATGGGGGAGCAGTGTCGTGATCATGGCAATCTGCGAAGCCCCCCAGCCATCCGAGGCGACGGGATCGCCGAGGCCCCATGTCATGCGGGAGCCCCCCGGCCCGTCCAGGAGCACGTTCAAGCCATTCTGATACTTGCCCCGGAGAAATAGCTCGTTGTAGGTACGCGAGGTCTTCAACTCCTCGGCCGTGAGCAGGTCTTTGAAATGCACCAGATGGCCGGCGGGCAGTTCCCGCAAGCGCGGTATGCATTCGTTGATGGGATGGTAGACTTCGAGGTACTCACGCTCCAGATCGGTGCGGCGCTGCCCGCGGTAGTAGAGCCCGACAAAGAGGATCTGGATATCCTTCTTCGGGCCTTCGCCGACCAGGAGGGCATTGCCCACGACGCCGCAGGCCTCGTCCATCAGGGCCGAGGTGGCCGGCCAGTGGGTCTCGTCGAGCATGGCGTCGTACAACGACGCCAGGACGCGCTCGAACGCGCGCGGGTCGCTCATGTCCCCCAGACCACACGAGTCATGCGGCGTCGCCGCCCGGCTCGTCGTCGCCCGTCACAGGGCGAACAAGAGCCCGAGAGCGCGATAATCACGCCCTCGCGTCCCGTGTCGCTGGGCGGCGCGGCACGGTCCCTCATGTCCGGGTGCGCCGCGAGCCACGCCTGCGCGCGGCGTTCCGCCTCGCGCACATCTGTCGGCGTCATCCGCGCGGCGGCGGCGGCACGCACCGCCACCATGTGCGCACGCGCCGCGCCGATTGACCGAGTCGCGGCGAGCGTCAACCACATGAGGGCCTCGACGTCATCCGGTGGCACGCCGACGCCCTCGGCATACATGCCCCCGAGGTTGTGCTGCGCGCGCACGTGGCCCTGTTCAGCGGCGCGGCGGTACCACGCCACGGCCCCGGCGGCATCCTGCGGCACGCCTCGGCCCTCTCGGTACATGCCCCCGAGGTTGTACTGCGCGCGTGCGTCGCCCTGCTCGACGGCGCGGCGATACCACGCGACCGCTTCGGCGTCATCCTGCGGCACGCCGACGCCCTGGTCGTACATCGCCCCGAGGTTGCTCTGCGCGGCGGCGTCGCCCTGCTCGGCGGCGCGGCGATACCACGCGACCGCTTCGGCGTCATCCTGCGGCACGCCGACGCCCTCGGCGGACATCGCCCCGAGGTTGTTCTGCGCGCGCGCGTGGCTCTGCTCGGCGGCGCGGCGGTACCACGCGACTGCCTCGGCGGCATTCTGCGGCACGCCGACGCCCTCGGCGTACATTGCCCCAAGGTTGTACTGCGCGTTTGCGTCGCCCTGCTCGGCGGCGCGGCGGTACCACACGACCGCTTCGGCGTCATCCTGCGGCACGCCGACGCCGGTGACATACATGCCGCCAAGGATGCGCTGCGCCGCGGCCTCGCCCGCCTCGGCGCTGGCGCGGAGGTCTGCAAGCGCTTGTGCGGCTGGGCTGTGTGCATCCGGTGTCTGCACACAGGCCGTGAGGGTGGCGACCACAAGGGCGATGCACAGCACGTGGCGACTCATGGCGTGTCTTCCCAGGCGCTGGCTGACGGCGCTTTCACGAAGACGTCGGTGCGACGGCGCGATCGCAGCTCCAGGAGTGCCGCGCCGTCGGCCTGCCGGCGGACGAGCGCCGGCACATGGCGGACGGGCCGTACGGGTACCCGTGCTTCGAACACCTCTGGGCCCTGCCTGGCGCGCTGCGGCTGGCCGACAGGCCCGCCTCCATCCGCTCGCTCGGCGATGCCGACGGTGAGCATGGGGCTAGTAAATCGGTCCCGCCGGATCCAGGGAGGGGGCGTGCGCTGCGCACGCGCCACCCATGAAGCATGAAGACTGAGGCAACTCCTACCGACCCCAGCCGTAGCGGATGCGCGCGTAGTAGTACGCGCCGTTGAAGCCCCAGGGGGTGTACTCGCTGTACTTCTCGCCGACCGACATCGCGCGCGCGCTTTCCTGGGGATAGGTGTCGAACAAGTTCTGGGCGCCGATGGCGAGTGTCGTGCCGTCGTAGAGATCGATGCTCGCCTCCACGTCGACGATCGGCCGCCCGTCGAAGAACCCCTGCTCAATGCCGCCCTGTGGCAGGAATACCTGGTTGAATCCGCTGTCCGAGTCGTACCAGCCGCCGAAATAACTCACGCGGCCGAGGAGCTGCACCCGTCCCAGACGCTGGGTGACCCCGGCGTTCCAGCGCACGCGCGGCAGCGCGTAGGCATATTCCGCCAGCCTCCGGTCGCCCAGCAGTCCCTTCTCGTTGTCGGTCACCTCGGTGTCGGTGTAGTTGAACACCGCGCTGAAAACGGTGTTGCCGCGCAGCGCAATCGGCGTGTAGGTCGAGACCAAGTCGATGCCCTGCGACGCGGTGTCGAACGCATTGGTGAAAAACCGGAAGTTCCTGAGATCGCGGGCGCTGTCGATCCCCTGCGCCAGCAGGCTGGCGATCTCGCCGTCCCGCAGCGCGAAGTTGCTCGTGATGCCGATGCGGTCGGAGACGTCGATCAGGAAGTAGTCGGCGCTGAAGTTGAACGGCCCGGTGTCGAAGACGACGCCCGCCGTGTAGTTGATGGAGCGCTCGGGCTCGAGCGGCACGCCGCCGCGCAGCGCCGCCACCGGTGAGATCGACGGAATGACGCCGTTGTTGACCAGGTCGCCGAGGGCCGGGTCGAAGATCGTCGAGATATTGAAGCCGTTCTGCTGGCCGGGGGTCGGCGCGCGGAACCCGCTGCTCACGCTGGCGCGGAGGAAGGCGACGCGCGCGGAGACCTTGCCGTTGGTCGTCGTCCCAAAGTCCTCGAAGTGCTCGACCCGCAGCGCGCCTCCGACGGTCCAGGCGGCCTCCACGTCGTTGACTTCGAGGTCGGCGTACGCCGCGACGTTGCTGCGGTTCCAGGTGCCTGCCGCAAGCGGGCCGTAGCCGAAGAAACCGTTGGAGCCGGCCGAGAAACCCTGGCCCCGGCCGTACGGACCGACCGTCCACGACGTCGGGTCGCCCGCGGTGGTCTGGTACTGCTCGTCGCGCCACTCGGCGCCGGCCGCAATGTTCACCATGTCCGTGGCGGCGTAGGACATGTCGACGTTGACGCCGATTTCCCGCTGCCGGTTGCTGCCGAGCTCGAAGGCGGTCGGCGTGTCGTAGCCGAGCGAGGCGTTGACGGTGTCGCGAATGAAGAGGTCAGTCTCGTGGGCGCCGACCGAGACGCTCGCGTCCCAGTTGACGCCGGCGTCGGTGAAGCCGCGGACGCCGCCCACGACCGACATGTCCTGCGCCTCCCCGCCGAAGCGGGGCGTGAAGCCGCCGGGGAACCGCTCGTAGAGCGTGAAGCAGCTCGGGTTTGCCGCGACGGACGCGAGCGCGCCGGCGTCGGGGACGTTGCCGGCGATCGGCACCGTCGGGCAGTTGCCGGCGCCGGCCGTCCCGGTCTCGGCCCACAGCCGGTCGCCCACCAGCAGCGTGCCGCCGCCGTCCGGGCTGAAGACGCCGCCGCGCGTATTCGGATTACGGAAGAAGAAGCCGCCGGTTACGCGCTTGCTGGCATAGTTCGTGTGCGCGTATGCCTGCACGCCGGTGGCCCACGTATAGCCGACGTTGCCGAACAGCTTCAAGTCGTCGTCAACCTCCGGCGAGCCCCAGATCTGCGGCGTGTCCGACGCGACGTGCGTGTTCCCGGCGGCCAGCAGCGCGATGGCGTCGCTGCGCGGGGCGCTCCGGTTGGTCGGATTCGAGCTGCCATATTCCAGGCTGAGGTTGGCGAAACCTGTGGCGCCGAGCGGCAGGCCGACGTTGCCGGCCACGTTGAACGCCTCGCCGTCGCCTTCCTGGAACGTGCCGGTGTTGAACTCGAGGCTGCCGCCGGAGGCCGCGTCCTTGAGCTGGAAGTTCAGGACGCCGGCGATGGCGTCCGAGCCGTACTGCGCCGCCGCGCCGTCGCGCAACACCTCGACCTGGCGCAGCGCGATGGACGGGATGGCGGAGATATCCGCACCCTGCGAGCCGTACGCCACGCCGTTGCCGCCGTGCCAGTCGATGATCGACGAGCGGTGGCGGCGCTTGCCGTTCACCAGGACGAGCGTGTGGTCCGGGGCCAGGTTGCGCAACATCGCCGGCCGCACAACCGTGGAGGCGTCGCTGATCGGCTGCGTGTTGACGTTGAACGACGGGATGACCGTGCGCAGCTGGTCCTGCAGATTGACGACGCCCTGGTTGGTCAGATCGGAGGTCGACAGCACGTCGACCGGCACCGACGATGCTGCGACGGTCCGCGGCTGACCGCGCGAACCGACCACGACCGTCTCCTCCGTGAACCCGTCGACCAGCACCTGCAATTCATTCGGCGACAGGCCCAGCGCCCGGATGTCTTCGATCGACATGTCGAGCGCGTGGCTGAGCGCGTCGTATTGTTCCGCCGTCAGGTCTTCCTGGGCGAACGCCGGCGCCGGGAGAGCGGCGGCCAGCGCGATGAGCGTGCTGACGGCGAGCCCGATGACCGTTGATCTGCGTGACATGTTCACATCGATTCCTTCCTGAACGTCCGGCGCGCGGGCCTGCAACACCCCCTCCTCGTCTGAGACCCCTCCCCGTGTCAGAGGAGGCTCCGCGCGCGGTCATTGACCGCCAGGATGCGCACGGTCTGTGCGATCCCGCATGCGCATCCGCACGACTCCGAGCAACGTGAGCCGCAGGCCGAGCAACATCGCGCCGCCGAGCGGGAGCGCCGGGTTCGTGCGCTCGGCGTCAATGACGATGGTCCCGCCGGCGTCGTCCGCCGCGTCGTCGGTGACCGGGCGGAGTGCCAGCTGCAGGATCTCTTCCACCCGCCGCCGTCAGTCAGCTGACAACGCAACACAGGCTAGCGTTTTCAACGCCATCCAGTCACTGCCATGATTGGCAGTTTCGAGAAATATGTGGGAGTGGGAGAAGAAACAGCACGCGGCCGGCACCAGGCCCGGCCAGCGAGGCCTGACGAACAGATCGATCACAGGCGCGGCCTCGTCGGCGACCGGCTCGATGCCGGGCGCATCGACACGGGCACGCTCGCGGTCTCCCCAGAACCGGCCCAGGTCGCGAGCCTAGTGGACCGAGCCAGGACCACCTGCCTCAGCGCCGGCGGCCGGCACATGGTGCTGATCGACCTGCCGCCGGACCGGCCGCGCGCGATGGCCGACCGGCGGCGACAGCCGCCGCGCACCACGCCTGGCAACGGCGCTCCACTCCGGCTCTTCGGATGACGCCGGTCGCGTTAGAAGCTGACACGCGTGCTGATGCCGACGCGCCGCGGCGGGTTGGTCAGATAGCCGACCCGGGCGCGTGTGCCCCGCTCCTGGTCGAGCGCGAGGAACGCCCGCGTGTCGGTGACGTTATTGATGAAGAAGGCGATGTCCCACACGCCGCTCAGCACCCCGATCCTGGTGTTGAGGATGTTGTAGGCTGGCAGTTCCGGATTGAAGGTGAACGTACGCTGCGTCAGCGGCCCCCCGATGACTGTGTCCGGGTGCAACGCGGGGGTCAGCGTCGTCAGGTCGACGGAGCCGAACCCCTCGGCCTGGTCGCCGATCTGGGTGAAACGCGATCCGACGTGCTGGTACACCCCGCTCAGATAGCCGACCCAGCCGCCCATGACCCACCGCCACGTGGCGGCCGCCGTCGTCTGAAACCGCGGCGTCGTCGGCAGGCGCTTGCCGGCCTCGATGCCCGCGATGATACCCGTGGCGTGCCCGGCGGCGTCGTACGCCTCCAGGGTCGACTGGAGTCGGGCGTCGGCCACGCTGGCAGAGAGGGCGACGTCGAAGAGGGGCGTCGGCTGCGCGGTGACCTCCACTTCCAGGCCGGCGCTCCGGGCGTCCGGCACGTTGAAGATCACCCGCGACGAGCACGAACCGGCCGTCACCGTTGCCTGCAGATTGCGGATGTCCATGTAGAAGCCGGAGACGTTCACCGTCCCACGGCCGCCCAGGACGGTGGACTTGGTGCCCACCTCGTAATTCCAGAGCGTTTCGTTGTCCCAGGTGGGGCGGTCGCCAAAGGTCTCCAAATCCCTCGGCGTGCAGAGCGGCGTATTGAGCGGATCGTTGATGCCGCCGAGGCGGAAGCCCTTCGACACCTGCGCGTTCACCTGCGTCGCCTCGGTCACGGCGTAGCTGGCGATGACCCGCGGAGCAATGCCAGCGGCCGTCGTCGTCCCGGCGCTGTCGAGCGGATCGGCAAACAGGCCGTCGAACGTCTGGGTGCGTCGCTCGTCGAAGTCGTACCAGCGGAGACCGCCGGTCAGGCTGAACCGGTCGGTGACGGCCAGCGAGACCTCCCCGAACAGTGCGAGCTGATTGAAGTCGTAGGTGAGATCGGAGAAAAAGAGTTCTTCTGTGCCGGGGTGGCCCGCCAGGGTCCGTGAGCCCGCCCATGAGAGATCCGGGCTCCCCGTCACGACCCGCAAGAACTCGGAAACCGCGCCGCTGTTGACGGCCACATAGTCCTCCGCGCGCGCGCTCTGGCCGTACGCGCGTTCAGCCGTGCTGTAAAAAGCGCCGAGGATCCAGGCGACCCGCTCGGTGTCACTCGCGACACGGAGTTCCTGCGTCAGGCTCGTGGCGGCCGTCTCGTCAATGAGCGGCATGTCGAGGGTATAGCCCGCTTCCGGCGCGCCGAACGGGCTGAAGGAGATACTGGCGCCCAGCGCCGTGGCATCGCGGACCACCTGCACGTCACGGGTGGTGAGCGAGGTGATCGCCGTCACCGCCACGCCGCCGACGTCGTAGGCGACCGTGACGTCGCCCAGCAGGAACGTGTCCGCGAACGGCTCCGCGACCTGCGTGAAGTGCTGGCGCGCGCCCAGCGTCGTCGCGGGCCGCGTGGTCGTGTACGGATTGGCCAGGATGTTGTACGCGTCGATCCGGTTCCACCCCTCCATCGCGACGTCCTGGTAGTGCAGGCGCGGCGTGATGGAGACCTGGTCGTTCGGCTGCCAGCGCAGCGCCACGCGGGCGCCGGTGCGGCGGCCGTTATTGACGTTCTCGTTGAGGCTCAGATCGGGCTGCACGGCGTCCATGAAGCCCCCGATGGCCGTGGTATAGGCCGTGACGCGGGCGGCCATCGCCTCGCCGAGTGGAATGTTGACCGCGACTTTCGCGTCGTTGCCGAACCCACCGCTGTGAATCGCGCTGACACCGAACTCGCCTGCCACCTCGGTGACGCCGATGGCCGGCGGGTTCGTGATGTACCGCACCGTGCCCGACAGGGAACCCGATCCGAACAGCGTCCCCTGGGGTCCGCGCAGTACCTCAATGCGCGACATGTCGAACAAATCGAGATCCGGCGTAAACAGGGAGAGGGAAATAACCGATTCGTCGAGATAGACGCCGACCTGCTCCTTGACGCCCGGCTGGTCGCGGACGATTTGCCCGGCCGAGACGCCGCGCATCGCGATCTGGCTCTGGCCAGGCCCGAGGTTTTGCACGGAGAAGCCGGCGACGTTCACCGACACGTCCTCAAGGCCCTCGGCGCCACGGGTTCGCAGAACCTGCGGTGTCGGCGCGGCCACCGAGAAGGGGACCGACTGGAGGGTTTCCTCGCGCTTCCGGGCCGTGACCCGGACCGTGACCTCGTCGGTGAACTGCGGCAGTTTCTCGTCCTCAGCCTGCGTATCCTGCTGCGCCACCGCCGGCAGCGGCAGGAACAGCAGGCTAGCGACGGTCCCAAAGGCGCCAAGCTGTCTGCGCATCAGCCCTCCCAGGAAACAACGAGCGGTCACGCGCGGAAACCGCTGCTCACGCTGGCGCGGAGGAAGGCGAAGCGCGCGGAGACCTTGCCGTTGGTCGTCGTACCAAAGTCCTCGAAGTGCTCGACCCGCAGCGCGCCTCCGACGGTCAGGCGGCCTCCACGTCGTTAACTTCGAGGTCGGCGTACGCCGCGACGTTGTTGCCGTTCCAGGTGCCTGCCGCAAGCGGGCCGTAGCCGAAGAAACCGTTGGAGCCGGCCGAGAAACCTTGGCCCCGGCCGTACGGACCGACCGTCCACGACGTCGGGTCGCCCGCGGTGGTCTGGTACTGCTCGTCGCGCCGGCGGTCGACATCAGTCTTCTGGGAGACCTGTGGTCATCACTTCCACGCAAGGTCCTGTACCATTCCTGTTGACCCCCTCCACGCCGAACGCGCGCGTCCTCCCAGACGAACCCGCGGCGATGTTCCTATAGAAATACCGTGACCACCCTCTCACCGTGATTTTGCGGTGAAACCCCGGCGCGCACCCCCCGACGAGGATGTGGTACTTCAGCGCGCCGTCTCCTTCGATCGGAATCCGAAAGAAGATGAGGTAGTCTGCGGCTCCGGTATACTCCGCCCGCAGATCGCGGACTCGCCCCGGCGGGCTTGTCTGCCCTGGCCGTGACCCATGTGACGACGCGGTACCGTCCCTTATGGTCGCGCTAAGATCATGGGAGAGGGACTGGCGGGCTGGGGTGCACAACGCGCTGCCCGCACTGCAGGACCGCCCGCCGGGGGCCGCAAGTACAACATCGCCCGCTCCGGACGGCGTCACCGTGAGTTCCCACTGGCTGGCGACCCTTTTGCCGGACTGCCACTGAGGATTCAGACGTTTCGCCTTGGTGATGGAGCCTCCGGTGACCGAGAAGGCTTGTTTAACATGGCGAGGCTTGTTGTCGATCGGCTCGCTGAAGTGAAGCTGGACGGCGAAAGGACTCCCGTCGTGGTCGGACGGAACCAGGACGAAGTTGGCGGTTAGGGGCGTACGGGTTGTAGCGGCGTTGAGTCCCCGTGTCGACGTCATGCTGCTGTCGGCCGTGATCTGATCCCCGGACGAGGCAGCCTCGGCACCCGCGCTGGTGGGGGTCGCCACAGCGCTTACCGAACTCGCTGTGCTTACCGAACTCGCTGGGGTGGGCGCGTTCACGGCGCTGGGTGCGGTCGGGAAAAGATTTCCTCCGTCGTCAGCCGAGCAGCCCAGCATGGCGACGGCCGCCAGCGTGGCCGCCACCAAGATTCTCTCCGGACCCCGACGGCGGACCTGGCCGTTCGTGTCTTCCATCACACGCACTCCCCTCTCGACAAGGACCGGCGCAATGCCAAACGGATCCCCGTGGTCCGAGTCCAAGCGCCAGACTCGACGGTGATCGCGAAGCCCATCGGCTCCCGGCCAAACAGTTACGACAGAGACGTGGCGACGGTAGTGCTTTCAGTACTGTCCAGTCACTGCCAGGATTGGCAGTTTGCGAGGAAAAATATAGGGAGGGACGAACACGAGGCCTCAGGCTGGGCCGTTCGCGGGTAGTGCCGCGGGCGCCGTGAGAGGGCGCCAGTCCTCAGCGGGTGCGAATCCCGCCCGGCAACGGTCGCTCCAGCCGGGAGCAGTCGGAGCGGATGGTGGAGAGAACCACAGCGTCTGAAGCTCGCCGCTGACAGAGGGCCGCCGCGGGCGGCTTCGAGAGGCGGGCGTCGCCGATCAGCACGTGTCGTAAACGGTCGTTTGCGACATACCGGGACCCACACAGCGTTGGCGGGCTCACGCCGCCGGCTAGTTACCATTCGTGTACCACGCGCAGTGAGGAGCCGCCGCTCTCAACTTTCAACAGTCAGAGCGGCTGGGCTTCGGTGGCCGCGTGGTGGAACTCATAAAAGGCGGCGAGTCTTTCTATGAGCACAGACGATCAGCAGCCACGCGCAATGTCCGTGCGATCCCGCATGCGCACCCGCGCGGCCCCGCACCATAGCAGCAGCAGTCCGAGCAACATCGCCGCGCTGAGCGGGAGCGCGGGCACCGGCGTCGGCAGTGCGGGCACCGCCGTATTGACCTCTACCTCGAACATGACCGACGCCACCGGCGTCGCGGCCGGCTGTCCCTCTGGCCGTGCATCGATCGTGACCGCTGCAGTCCCCGCGTCCGCGCCCGGTGTCGGCGTACCCGACGGCTCGGTCTAGCAGCCGGGGAGGCGTGATAGCGTTGCGAACGGGGACATCAAGTCGAAGTCCGGAGCCAGACAGAGTCCAGTGGCGGTATCGAGCCTCAGGTATCTCAGGCGGGTCAGGTTCCCGAGTTCGGCGGGAATCGTGCCGCTCAACTGGTTGTCGTCTAGATTCAACTCCTGCAGATTCGTGAGGCTGCCCAGGGAGGACGGGATCGAACCCGTCAACCCGGTGCCGTAGAGCACCAATTGCGTCACGCGGCCGTTTGCGTTCGTAAACACACCGTACCATTGGTCAAGTGGTGCGCTGCTGTTCCAGTTCGTGTTGTTGGCCCAGTTCGCCCCGTTCGTGGTGTCGTAGAGTGCTTCGAGGGCGGCGCGGTCGTCCGCCGGGGCAAGCGGAGTCGGCGCCGGCGGCGTCGGCTCCGGTACCGTGACCTGCACGGCCGCCGCGCAGTTGTTCGCCGTGTTGGACTCGTCGGTCACTGCGTCGACGCACGCGCCGTAGTAGTACGTGCCCGCCGTCGACGGCGCCGTCAGGCTGATCGACTCGCTGCTGGTCGCTGAAGCGGCAAGCCCCCCGACGGCGGCCGTGCCCGCCTCGGCGTCGGCGGTCGTAATCGTTTCGTCGGTCGACTGGTAGAAGCGCAGCGTCGTCGCCGCTGACTCCCCGTCGCCCGCGTTGCGCACCGTGGCCGAGAGCGTGAACGGCGCGCCCGTGGCCGGGCTGCTGTCATTCACCGTCGGCGCACCAACCTCAAGGTCCGGTGCTGTCGTCGGAGTCGGCGGCGGAGTCGGTGCTGGAGCTGGTGTCGGGGCTGTGACGGGTGTCGGTGCTACGGGGTTCTTGTTATCGCCGCCGCAAGCTGAGAGTGCGAGTGACAGCAGAACCATGAAGGCGACAACGCCCTTCGCGGTCGTGGTCATTGGACTCAGCACGGTTCTTGCTCTCTCCCTCTCATTTTTCTCTCTCCCTCTCATTTTTCTCTCTTTTCAGAACGTCAGAACAGCACGCCGAGTTACCCACCCGCCGCCGCGGCTGCGCCAGACCGTCCCGGGCGGTCGCAGATAGGCCGGCCACGTATTTACGCGCACTTCCGCGCCGTCCAGTCGCTACCCGAACGGGAGAATTCGGAAGGAAAAAGGCGGAACGCGGCCGAGAACCGGGCCGCCAAGAGGACGCCACCGCGTGGCGGTTTACTCGAACTCAGTGAGTGACAGCACCAGCCGCACCAGATCCACCTGCCCGGCGATCGACTGTCTCCGGTAGATCTGCTTCAGGTGCCAGGTGATGGCGCCTGGGGGGCGCCCCGTGGCCTCGGCCATCTCCCGCACGCTCTTGCCTTCGGCCAGCCCGACCGCAATCCGACTCTCCATCGGTGTCAGCCCCAGGGTCCTGGCCACCAGGTCGGGGTCGATCCGATGCTGGCTCATCGGCTCGACAATCAGGACCAACGCGGCCACGTAGCGCGCGCCGTAGTCCGGTTGGGGCACGGCGACGGGTTTGACATGCGCCACGAACGGCGGGGCCCCGGCCGCGCGGGCCAGCAGCATCGAGCCGCTGACCGGGACGGCCCCGGCGGTCGGCAGCGCGCCGGCCACGAGCCGTTCAAGACGGCGCTGATCGGCCGGCTGCCGTGCCCACAGCACCCCATCCCGGTCCGACAACTCCTGGCCACGTCGCAGGAGGCGACGGGCGCGGTCATTAACCTCCAGGATCTGCCCGCGCCGGTCCAAGTGGATAACCCCAATCCGAGGATTCTCCAGCAGGGCGGCCGCGGACGTGGCCCGCGCGCCGGCCCGGACCAGCGCCTGCCGGACGCACACAAAGTGCCGGATCTGGGGCAGCAGTGTCGTGATCATGGCGATCTGCGAAGCCCCCCAGCCATCCGAGGCGACGGGATCGCCGAGGCTCCACGTCATATGGGAGCGATCCGGCCCGTCCAGGCGCACGTTCAAGCCCTGCTGATACTTGCCCCGGCGCAATGCCTCGTTGTAGGCGCGCGAGGTTTTCAGCTCCTCGGCCGTGTACAGGTCTTTGATAGGCACCACATGGCTGTCGGGCAGTTGCCGTACGCGCGGTACGCGTTCGTCGATGGGATGGTAGAGCTCGAGGTACTCACGCTCCAGATCGGTGCGGCGCTGCCCGTGGTAGTAGAGCCCGACGAAGGTGACACAGATGTCGTCCTGCGGGCCTTCGCCGACCAGGAGGGCATTGCCCGCGATGCCGCAGGCCTCGTCAATCAGGGCCGAGGTGGCCGGCCAGTGGCGATCGTCGAGCATGGCGTCGTACAACGACGCCATGCTCCGCGCGAACGCGTCTTGGTCGCTCACGGCGAGTTTCTTCCTTCAGCCAAGCCAGGATGCGGCTTTTTTGCGCGGCGAATAGCCGGCAGCGTATTGCAAGCACTCCCGCGCCGCCTAGTCACTACCCGAATCGGGAGAATTCGGAAGGAAACAATACAGGAAGCGGCCGAGGCGGGCGAGCTTCCAGACGACGAGCACGTCGCCCGCTCGGCGCGCGCGCATGCAGCTGTCGAGTCCCGGGCGGTCGTCGCGGGCACCGGTCGCGAAGTCGTGGTAGACGTTGACGGCGTCGACGCCCGCGGCCTGCAGTGCGTCGCGTTGTAGGTCCAGCGACTGGGAGCCGTCCGCCTTCGAGACGCGAGCGTAGCCGATCCGCCTGTGTCGTAAACGGCCCAGGCCGTGTGAAAAGTCCAAGTCGTGGGTCGCTGATCCGGCAGCATCGAGGCTTGAGCACGGTAGCGGGCTCGCGACGGCGGCGCCGATCAGTCGGGGCGTCGGCCGTGTCGGTCGCGTGAGGGACTGCTGCGATCGCCTGACGGCCAAATTCGGGCTGATTGTCGCCCTGGAAGCGGGCGAAATAGGGGTTCAGCCGGCTGCCGCGGCGATCATCGCGGGAAGTCCCGCGAGATTGATCGCGCGTCGCATGTTGTAGGCCAAGGCGGTGAGGCTGAATTCCCCGCGGACGTTGTCGAGTCGACGCGTCAGGAACGCGCCCTGGCCCATCCACTGCTTGATCGAACCGAAGGGATGTTCGACGGACTCCCGACGACGGTCCATCACCTCGGGCCGAGCCGCGAGGCGAGCCGCCATCCGATCCATCGTGGCTTCGTTCTCGTAGCGGACGAGCCGTCGGTGGGTGCCTTTGGTGCATCGGTCGCGTCGATCGCAGGACCGGCAGGCCGCGCGATTGACGTAGCTGATAACCCAGATCCCGTCGCGGGTCTTGCCGGCCCTGTCCCGATACAAGGGCACCAGACGCTGGCCAGCCGGACAACGGTAGGTGTCGGTTGCGGCGTCGTACTGGAACTCGGACTTGGTAAAGTGGCCGCTGCTCCTGGCTGGGCTTCTATCGGGCTTCGGCACGAAGGGCGTGATCCCCCCAGCTTCGCAGTCCTCCATGTCCTCGATCTTGTAGTAGCCGCCGTCCGCGACCGCATCGATCGCGGCGACAGCGAGGTTCTGCCGCGCCGCGGTGGCCGTCTCCGCCAGCAGGCCGAGGTCCGAGACCTTGCTGTGGACCTGCTGCTCGGCGATCAGGTTGTGCGTGCTGTCGACCGCGATCTGGACGTTGTAGCCCACTCCGACCCGTGTCCCGGAGTGCATCGACCGGGAGTCCGGATCCGTAAGCGACAGCTGTGCCTCCCCGGTCTCGTCCAGCGTCTGCCGATGGCCCTCCAAGGTCTCCTTGCGCTTGCGGATCGACGCGATCTTGTCCTGAAGGTCCGCTACGGAGTTCCCTCCGCCGCTGGCTTCGTTCGCATCGGCCTCGTTCATCTGTTCGAGGTAGCGTTCCAGCCGGTCGTCGATGCGTTGCAGGTCCCTCTCCAACGTGGCTCGCGTGAAGTTGCGGTCACGGTTGTTCACCGCCTTGATGCGCGTGCCATCCACAGCGATCAACTCGCGCCCGTACAGGGCAAGTTCTCGGCACAGCCGCACGAACGCCAGAAAGACCTGCCGGAAGGCGCTCCGGTTGTCGCGGCGGAAGTCGGCGATCGTCTTGAAGTCGGGGCGAAGCTGGCGCAGCAGCCAGATCACCTCCAGGTTGCGGTGCGTCTCGACCTCCAGGCGCCGGCTGGACCGAACACGGTTGAGATACCCGTAGATGTAGAGCTTCAGCAGATCCGCAGGATCGTAGCCCGGGCGGCCCTTGTCGTTGGGCCGAACGCGCTGGAACCCCGCCTCCTCGAGATCGAGGCTATCGACGAAGGCATCAATGAAACGGACCGGGTTGTCCGGCCCCACATAGTCGTCCACAGCGTCGGGGAGAAGCAGCGGCTGGGAACGGTCTTCACCGGATATGTGTCCCATGCCGCATTTTACCGAACGCCGTGGTGACTCGCCGCTGGCTGATCGACCCCAAGCACTCCTGTCGACGACTTTTCACACGGTCTGGGCCGTTTACGACACACCGCCGAGGGCGCCGTCCCGGCGCGCGCCGCCGTGTGTCGTTTCCCGTGTCTGATTCTCTGTCTTGCAGACGTCGCGCGCGTGGGCCCGTGCCGTGCGCCGTCCAACCAGGTCAGGCGGGTCCAGCTCCGACACGTCGACCTGCACCCTTCCCTCGTTACCTGGAACCAGCGGCGTTCCCGGCGCGCCACGATCCGACCCCGGCGGTAGATCCTCCAGAGCGTACTGTCCGTGCGTATGCACTGACGCATGTGCCGCCAACGGAGTTTGAACAGCAGTAATATCTGGTGCGGCTCCGGTGCAACAGCCGGATAGCAAGCACCGGAAACTCGCCGAAGATCTGATCAAGAAACGGAGCCACCAACTATTGCTGCGGGCGTGTGGCTGGTCGGGCTGGCACTGGGGACGCTTCGGTTGCTCAAGAAACTGCATGCCATGGAAGCGGAGCATTCGGAGCCAACTGAGGCGATGAAGCTCCTGTTCGAGGCGGCAACGATGTTGCCCATTGCAGGGAGTCTTCCGTTGCTCTTCGTGTTTAGCTGAGTTTGTGCCATGTTCTAGCTATTTGATCCGACTCGCCGAACCCAGTGAGACGGCACTTCTCCCTGCCGTCGAGCGGCGCGCAGGCTCGTTGTTCGAGAAATAGTGGGTGGCTTGTTCGACGAGGCGTGCCAACGAGGTGGTGACCCTCCACACAACCGTCTGCGCGCGCACCGCCCTGAAGGCACCGGTGGCGTCCAGAGCGGCTCGCATCTTGTTGACTGTATGGAGTCTCGTTTCCCGCGTGGCGAACTCGGGAAAGTGGTGGCCCCAGATCGTGCGGCGGTTCTGCTCTGGGGTGCGCGTGTAGACGACGAGCTGGCCGACGGGGGTGAGCACCCGCGCCGCCTCGCCAGCAAACCGGGCGAGGTCAAAGTGGTGCACGGCATTGAAGCAGGTCATCACGTCACAGCTGGCGGCCCGGAACGGGAGCATTTCGACAGCGCCGACCCGTGCTGCCTCTTGCGGAACGCCTATTTATTCCCTATAATTGAACAAATGTCCAAGCGCAGCCACCTCGGGAACTTCGAGCTGATGGTGCTTCTGGCCGTCATCCGCCTCGGAGACGATGCCTACGGGGTGCCGATCTCACACGCCATCGAGGACACCACCGGCCGGGAGGTTGCGCTGGGTAGTGTCTACGCCTCGTTGGACCGGCTCGAAGACAAGGGTTTGGTGTCCTCGACGCTCGGTGACCCCACACCAGAACGCGGCGGGCGGGCCAAACGGTACTTCCGGGTAACGGCCAAGGGTGCGCGTGAGGCCCGAGACACCAAGCAGGCCCTGGTCACCCTGTGGAGGGGGCTTCCCGAGTTGAAGGGAGGACCGGCATGAAACCACCGCGAGTCGCGACGTGGTTACTGGAGCGACTCGGACCAACGAATGGACCGCTCGCCGGCGACCTTGTGGAGGAACACCGCCGGGGACGTTCGGCCGCGTGGTACTGGAGGCAGGTTGTTGTAGCCATCTGTGTGGCTCAGTCCAGGCACCTCCGGGGACTGGGCATCCTTACACTGTCAATGGTCGTCGGCTTCTTGATTACGGTCGCCTTCATCGGGCCTGTTCTTAATTTCATCATGGGACCGGTCAAAGGGGTCGCCGCACCGGGCACCGCCTACGTCTGGGCGCAGCCATTTGACGCATTCGTCTTGTATGCTCAGATCGCAGCCCTTGGCGGCTTCGTGTTGGCGACGCCAGTGCTCTTCTATCAGGCGTGGTTCGTGGTCGCCGGACACGACGCTCACACGGGATGGTTCGCCATCCGGTTCGCACTGCTGGCGTCGACGTGTTTCGCATGCGGCGCACTGCTGTCCCACTTTGTGGTGTTCCCGTGGGTCGGGGGCTTCTTGCTCGCGTTTCGAGACGACCCGCAGGCCTTCCCTCTGATTCAATCGGCGTTTTCGTTCTACGCGAAGCTGCTCCTGACTTGTGGATTGGCGGTTCAGCTACCGGCTACGGTGCTGTTATTGGCGAGGGTTGGGGCCATCACGCCGGACTTCCTCGTCCGGCATACTGGGTACGCAGCGGTGGCGGTCGTCACCGTCGCAGCCATCCTAACCCCGACGCATGACCTGGTCACCCTCACGCTGACGGCGCTGCCGCTGTTTGTCGTCTATGTCCTGTGCGTATTGATCGCCTGGGGCTTCGCTGGGTCGTCTCTCGAAGATCCAGCCGATCCCTCGCATCCCCAATAAGGGTCGGTGGTGTGAACCGAACCCGAAGAGGCACGAGGGGAGGTCGTGAGTCGCTGTTCACGGATCTGGAGACGCCGTAGAGGTCGGGTATGCTCGTGTCGAGCGGACCGGGTGCCCATGCCGTAGCGACGGCGACGGAATCGGTAGCTGTTTAGGGGGGATCGATCCATGTTCGGACAGATTCTTGAACCGTTGCTACTCGTTCTTGCGGCGGGAATCGGAGCATTGCTCAACTGGCGCATACTCCCCCGCGTGTGACCGGTTGAGGAGCAGACATACCGCCCAATGACGGCGCAGCAAATGCATGAGACAACAAGGCTCCCCCTGACCGGTTGTGTTGCAACTGTGGCCAGCGGCGGCTGGTAGCCTGAAGAGATGGTGAAGCAGGCAATTCGACCGGCGATCTTCAAGTGGCGACACACGGAGCCCGAGTTGATTCTGTGCGCCGTGCGCTGGTACCTTCGGTACTCGCTCTCGTTCCGCGATGTCGAAGAGCTGCTCCGCGAGCGCGGCCTTGAGGTAGACCACACGACGATCTGGCGCTGGGTCCAGCGCTACGGGCCCGAACTGGAGGAGCGGCTGCGCCGTCATCTCAAGCCGACCAACACGTCCTGGCGTGTCGATGAGACCTACGTTCGCGTCAAGGGGCGCTGGTGCTACCTCTACCGAGCCCTGGATTCCACCGGCGCTACGATTGACTTCGTGCTCTCGAGGTTGCGCGATGCCGCGGCAGCCACACGCCTGTTCCGCAAGGCGCTGACTGATCCGTCGCATCCTCAGCCTCGCGTCATCAACACGGACCAGGCACGGCTCTACGGCTCGGCGATTTCAGGGGTGAAAAAAGAAGGGATCCTGCGACGCCGTTGCCGCCACCGGCCAGTCCAATACGTGAACAACATCCTGGAGCAGGATCATCGAGCGATCAAACGACGCGTGAAAGCCAAGCAGGGGTTTCGTGAGTTTCAGGCGGCGCGGCGAATAATCCAAGGCTACGAGGCTATGCACATGATCCGGAAGGGACAGGCGAGGTGGGTGAGCGGTTCGGATAGGGCCTCGAAGCAACGGTCCAAGAGATTCGCGGCGACCGGCTGATCGTGATCGCTCATCGTCGTGCACTTGAACCGCTTGCGCGCGCGCGCCTCGAGACCGTCTTCCTGCATTAAACGGATGACGCGCTTCCGACTGACACGCTCCTCCTGCTCGATGAGATCCTCGTGAATACGCGGGCTGCCATACCGCTGATGGCTCTCGTCGAACGAGGCACGCACCAGGACGCGCAGGCGTCGGTCGGTCTGCGTGCGCGCGGATTCGGGTCGACCGCGCGCCGCGTAAAAGCCGCTGGGCGAGACCTGCAGGTACTGACACAGCTTCGTGATCGGGAACTCGGCCTTCTCCGCGTCGATCCAAGCGAACACTACGCCTGGTTCCTGGCGAAAAAGGCCGCGGCTTTTTTTAGGATGTCGCGCTCCATGCGCAACTCGCGATTGTCTTTGCGCAAGGCGGCTAGCTCGGTGCGCTCCTCGGTCGTGAGCCCGGTCTTGCCCTTGGTCCGATCCGCCCGGGCCTGCTCGACCCAGTTACGGAGCGACGACTCGGTCAACCCCAAATCGCGCGCCGCGGCCGCGACCGGCTTGCCCTCATCGAGGACCAGGCGCACCGCGCCGGTCTTGTAGGCGTCCGTGAAGCTCCGCCGCGTCCGCCGCGCCTTGCTGTCTGCCATGGTGGCCATCGTATTCCCCTTTGGAAAGATGTCCACCGAATCGGATCAAGCTCAGATGGCGCTCTTACGGACCGGTGGGCGGGACGTCCGAGTTCCAGATATCTCGCGCGAGGAGCCAGGAGCCGTCTGCTTGCCGTGCGTAGATCTGCAGCAGCTTGCCCTGCAGTGGGATTGGTTCAGGCACGCCGGGAATCACCAGGCTAGAACAAGCGCGAGCGCCGTGTAGCCGACATATAGCCTCGGCCAGCAGCGCGTCGCGTTGCTGGTCCAGCGACTGGGAGCCATCCGCCTTTGAGACGCGGGCGAAGCCGATCAGCATGTATCGCAAACGGCCGTTTACGACACACCGTCGAGGGCGCCGTCCGGCGCGCGCCACAGTGTGTCGTATCCCGTGTCTGATTCTATGTCTCGCAGACGTCGAGCAAAAAAGCAAGGCACGGAGAACCGTGCTGACACGCTGGCAGCGGTCGGCCCTGTTTCTTTGGCATCTTTAGGTAGTTAGGCATCAGCATCCTCAAGGGGAGAAACCCTCAAGGTTGCCTGAACATCCATACCTACAGTGGCCGGTTTTCAGACGTTCGGTCGTGGCCGCATTTCAGCGTTCGCTAACACTCTGATTTCGGCAAGTACTGCTTCCATTGGTCCTTCACATACTCCAAGAATCCCTCTACGGGCTTGCTTCCGCATATAGGAGCAAGTTCCTTGCCGGTGCGTGTAAGCAGCGTCTTTCCAATCCTGAAATCGTTATCGGTATCTTTGGACATCTCCAAGACAAGCGGTCTACCGAAGTAACTCACGATAAATCTCTTAGGCAAACCTTTCCGTCGAAAACCCGTCAAACCTGCATGTTTAATAAGGCCAATGCTGTCAAGGTGTTGTAAAGTGCTGAAAGTTATTCCGTGTTCGTCGTAGATCTCCGCCTGGACGTCGAACACCAACGGCACAGCCCCTCCAATATCCCAGACGAACCCGCAGAGCTTAGTGAACAGAGCGGCTTCGCCCTTATCGAGATCCGAAAGGAAATTGACGGTCCGCTTCGAGTAGGTTCCAGGATCGTTCGCTTCACCAGCCAGAACGCGCGACCATAGCTCCTGCATTTCATTGTCGGACACGATCCGGGATTTTTCGAAGAAATTAACAATCCAATCATCCTCAACGGAAGAGGGGGTCGCAGTTTCATTCAACTGCGGTAATGCTTTCGCGGTAATGCTTTCCATGTTTCTCTGACGTTGCGCTTCTTCCCCGATCCATCGGCGGGCGGCTCTGCGCTGCAGATCGGTTATCTCAATTTCAGACTGCGCTTCTATCTTTGCAGCCTCAGCCTTTGCTTCGGCTACTCGTATGATTTGGCGCGGTTTAAAAAAATTGCCTACTGCGTTCGATATCTTCTTTACCAGGGTGTCGGCAGGCTTCGTCAGATTTCCAATATTTCCCAAGTTTATGAGGTCGTTCATATATCTCTTCCGTCACTAACTCGACGAACGGCCAGCGGCTCACTCCTGGGTCATCTCGCTCGGGTGAGACGAGGCGTGCTTCCAGCCTTCCACGACGGCCGCCAGGAACTTGTCCAGTGGCTGCTCAAGCGAAGCCCAATCGCTATTGCCGAACGTGAGTTCGATCGCGTAGCTGAGGCTCCTGTTTCTGACGGCACGGGGAGCGTGACGACAGAACTCTTCGACCGCGTCCGCTGCGGCCTTCGCCGCTCGCGGCGTAAACACTAGCGTCAATGAGCTCGGCTTCTTGGGTAAGACGTACAACGCCGCGTAGGTGCGAAACGACGGCGTGCCGGAATCCGTCGTCTCCTGCAGTGAGTAGGAATAGGCCTGCTTGCCGGGCCAGCAGTATCCGCCGATGCGTGCCTCGATGAACTGCGCAGCCTGTGTCAGGAGTTCGTCTACCCCGAGGCTCTTTGCGGTGTCGTGCAGGGCTCTGAGATTGCTCTCCTTTGTGGGCAGCTCACGATGGTCTGGTTTCGACTCGCTTTCGATCTGTCGGGCCAAAAACAGCTTGCCGTCCTTGCGAAATGCATAAAACGTCATCAGCTGGATGTCGACCTGCGACTCGGCAAGGAAGTTCACGACCCGCCTGGCGCGATCGTCGACACCCAACCCAACCAGCACCATTCGTGGCCGGTCGAGCGGGAACTCGGATTCGCCCGGATGCTCCTGTCGATACCAGTCTGCGAAGTCCTCGATGGGATCGACGCCGTGGCGGCCGGAGTGCTTCTCGATGAGCGCGCCGAATCGCACGGCATCGAGAGCGGCCAGGTCGGACGCATAGTCGAGCACTTGGGCCACCGCGTCGCGGGTCAGCGTGCCCCGCTTCAGCTCGAACACGACCAGCCGGCCATCGGCATCGATACCAAGGAGATCAAGAGTTCCACCATCCGTCGAAACCTGCCGGCCAATCAGTGTCAGGCCATCCATCAGCAGGTCCGGTGACGCGACGAGCAATTCCTCGAGATCCTGCTCGGTCTTCGTGTTGTCGACGCTCTCGACCGCAGCGGCGGAGAGCTTGCCCTCTGTGCGGTCTACTGACCACAACTGAATCTTCTTCATGACCAAACATCCCCTCAGCCGACCCTGGCAGAGCGCACGGGTCGCGCCTCGGTCTCCAGCGGCCGGGACGATGGCTTCCGACCCGCCTTCCGGCGTGGGTTAATCCTTACCGATAAGTCCCGGTATCGTTAAGGATTCGGGCGCCAAAATCGCCGCGGCCGACACCGCGATCGGCCCGCCGAGCGCGACCGCGCGCCGCCTGGTCGACGCCACCGCTTGTCGAGCGGTTCCGCGAGCGAATCCAGGCGCGGGAGCAGGCCCAGGAGCCGCAGCAGGATTACTCACCAGAGCGCTAGGGGTACACTACTCAGGAGCGCAGGACGAAGATCCCATGAACGCAAAGGAAGCGGCGAACAAGGCGAAACTCTACCTCAGCGATCTTTTCGCCGACGAAGAGCTCATAAATATCGGCCTTGAAGAGGTTGATTTCGATGGCACGGCCTGGAAGATCACCCTTGGTTTCTCCCGCTCTTGGGACCGGAAAGGCCACCTGGTCGCTGCGCTATCTGAGAGCCGCCCGGAGCGGTCCTATAAGGTCCTTCGCATCAACGACAAGAACGGCGAAGTGCAATCTCTTAAGGACCGTATCCTACAGGCTCACTAGTACGCCGATGGCCCCGGCCGGACTCTTCATCGACACGAATCTTCTCGTGCTACTCGTTGTCGGCAGTGTCGGGCGAGACTTGATCGCCAAGCATAAACGGTTGCGAGGAGCATACACAGCGGAAGATTACGACATCTTGGTTGGTCTGCTTAGGCCAGTTGGCCGGGTGTTCGTAACGCCAAACACCCTGACTGAAGCGTCAAATCTGCTCGGTCTGCATGGGGAACCGGAGCGTTCCCGGCTCTTCGACAAGCTCCGCATCCTCATTCAAGAAAGCGAGGAATTTGTCGTCACCAGCGTAGACGCCTCAAGTAACAGCGCGTTCGGACGGCTTGGGCTGACCGACGCGGCTCTCCTCGAACTCATCACAGCGGAATCGCCGTTGCTCACCGCGGACTTCGACCTCTACCTCGCGGCCCAAGAGAAAGGGCACGAGGCCGTAGTGAATTTCACGCATTTTCGGAACCTGTAAACGGCTTGTGAGTGCTCGGCCAAACCCCTCTGGTCCCGCTCCCGGTCCGCAACGACAACGACAACAACTCCCGGCGCGGCGCACCCTTCGTCACCACGTGCGTCGGCCCCCGGACGGCCGCCGCCGGGTTCACCGGCAGGACCTGGCTGACGACGAGCCAGTCGCCGAGCATGCGGAGGGCCGCCAGGGGCTGCTTGACGGTGGGCGCCGACCCGGGGTGGGTCCGGATGTAGGCCGCCACGTGCAGCGGCGCGACCGCGGTGAGCCCCAGGCCGCGCGCCGCGCACCACGCCAGAAACTGCCCCACGGCCCGCCCGTACGCCGCGCGCGTCCGCCGGTTGGCGATCCGCCGGGTGGTGCCTATTTGCCAGCCCTGCGCCAGCCCGCTCCGCTCCCGAGCTGTCACAGCCCCGGCACGCTCGGCCCATACCTGTCATCCGACCGCCGCGGACCGAGTGTGTCACCCGGAGGGCCGGAGCGCAGCAAAGGGCCGGCGCAGACCGAGCACTGTTCAAACTCGCGCCGCGCCAAAAAGACGCCTAATTCACAGCGTATGGCGCGCCGAATGATACGCTGTCAGGATGCTTGAAACCGTCGATGGGCTCGCTGTTGTCGTTAGCCACGATGACGTCGAGTTAAATAACATTTCGTCAACATTCAGTACGCTGTCCAGTTTACTGGTGGACGAAGCAACCGTCCGAAGATTCCAGGGGAGCGTCAGTGTTTCGTTCGACGGATTCAATCATGATCCGCGAGAAATCTACGAAATACCTAAAATCCGCCGCTTTTGCGCAGAACTCGACAAGCACTTTCCTTACTGGCTCTATTTTTTGTCAATGGAAGATTCGTCCCTGAAAACGATGGCGTTTTGCTTGTGCACAGTCGAGAATGCTGGGCCTGGTCTGGCTAGTGTAGATGGGGATAATCTTCTTGATTTTATTTCCTCACACTTGGCGGCCATGAACGAGCTGTTTGATAGGTACTCTCTCGACGAGGCGACGAACCGATCAATCAGCGATAACGTCGCTCAGTACTTTCAACCGGAATAGATTCGGTCCCGTGGCCTTTCAGGGGTCGGCGATCGCAACGTTGGTCGAGCGTCAGACTCGCTACGTGATGTTACTGGCCGGCGGCCGCAACAAGACCAGTCACCATGTGTGCGCGCTCATCGCGAAGAAGATCAGAACGCTGCGCGCAGCATCTCGCGGTGTCCCTCACGTGGGACCGGGGCAAGGAAATGGCTCGGCACCGCCAATTCAGCATTGCGACTGGCGTCCACGTCTACTTCTGTGATCCGTCAAGCCCGTGGCTACGCGGCAGTCACGAAAATACGAACGGTCTGCTGCGTCAGTACTTCCCAAGAGGAAGCGACTTGTCAGTCCATAGCCAGCGGCACCTGAACCGGGTCGCACACGGGCTCAACGACCGGCCTCGCCAAACTCTTGGCTGGATGAAACTATCTGAGAAACTAGCTGAGTTGTTGCGTTGACCATGTGAGATCGCCGGATCAAGCTCATCAACGGGACTCTCGTGGGACAAGCGAGAGTGGGCCGGTAAGCCGTCGCGGCACCGCGACAACAGGCCCCCCTGGTACAGCAGAACCGCGGGAGCCGCACCGGGTCGTACGAACCAAGGGCCCAACACGAACGCCCTCACGCCTTGTGGGCATCTCCAGCAGAGAAGTAGAGTCGGAACACGGACAACGGGCGGCGAGGAGTTACGTTCCGATGAGTGAAGCGCTCAAGCACGAGTACCAAGAGAAACTCGGCGAGGACTTCGGTACCGTCCTCTATGAGGTCCGGAACGACTGGCTGACCGGGCTGGTGAGGCTCAAGGAATACCGCGTACTCTTCAGCAGTTACGATGCGGTGAAGCTGCTCAACGCCGCCGGCGGCGCCTTCATGTGGGACGTCCAACAGATCCTGTGGCGCGATCTGCTGCTGCACGTCACGCGCTTGACAGATCCGGCAACCATGGGCAGACACGAGAACCTCAGCGTGCAGGCGCTCCCGCCGTTCTGCGAGCGCCCTGAGCTGCAGGCCGATCACCCGGAGCTGCACGCGGTAGTGCATGCGCTCGTCGACAGGGCAGTAACGGCAGCCGAGGCACCACGAGACTGGCGCAATCGGCGGATCAGCCATACGGATCTGGGTCTGGCCATAGACCCCGGCGCGGAATCGCTCGCCCTGACTTCTCTGCGCCAGGTGGAGGCGGCGCTCGACGCCGTGCATGCTGTGATCCAAACAATCGCTTGCCAGGTCGTGAAGCACGACACCCCCAATGACGTGGTGGTTCAGCCACGGGCGAAAGCGTTCTTGGCGTACCTGAAACAGCTAGTCACGGCCGTGCAGTACGTCGACGGGATCATCGACCCAGGGGGAAACGCGGAGATAACAGACATCGGCTTGGCCGAGAGCTTTGTCACAAGGGTCGGCCGGCGCCCGGACCGGAACGAGACCGAGCAGGTCATCGAGCTACGCGAGGCGGTGCGACGGTTCAGGTGAAAGCCGCGCGGAGCGCGCGTAGTCCGGCCTGGAGATGAGATCGCCGGCGACGTAGCGCACGACCTCGCGGACCTTGGCCTCAGAAATCCTTAAACGCTTTGCGCACTTGTTTCTCGTTGCCATGCTTAGCTTTATGCCTCATTCAGAGAGGCTCAGCTAGGTATGACCCACTCCAAATTAGAACTCTATTCCGACGCACCAGTGCCCTATCACTGACGTGAGGCTAGGGCATACATCAACCCGACACCTTTCTTTGGCCCGCCCAATTCACTAACGTGCGATTGATTCCGCTTCGTGAGGTGACCCTAAATTACTTAGGCCCACTCCGCCGGCTGGCTGGGCGACCGCGGGGGCGGTGCCTCACACGGTGTTGATGTACCGCACCCGGTTCCTTGGACACACATTTGTGCTATGCCGCCTGGCGTAGCTCATACTCCTCGCGCGCCTCGATCGGCGTTTGATACCCAAGCTTCTCGAGACGCCAGGTCTGGTTGTACCGCTCCACGAAGTTGGCCACGGCGGCGCGGACGGCCTCGAGGTTCTGAAAGATTCGGCCGTGGATCGCTTGCTCCTTGAGCGTGCGATTCCACCGCTCCGCCACCCCGTTCGTTTCCGGTTCCTCGACAAAGCCGAAGCTGGGGTGGACCCCCCAATACCGGATCTGCTTGAGGAAGTGGTCTGACAGGTACTGACTCCCGTGATCCATCCGAAGCGCCAGCCCGCGGGCGACGTCGGCGTCCAGCGAGCCAGAGAGCCGTTCGAGCCCTTGCGCAATCGGATCGAGTGCCGCGAAGCGGCTCCCGACTTTGCACACGTGCCACCCCACGCACTCCGCGTTCCAGTGTTCGACTGCCGCGAAGATCCAGCCCCACCCGTCGTCGAGCGTGAATACCCGCACGCCGTCCGTCCCCCACATCACGTTGGGCGCCTGAGTGATGACCCTCCCGTCGTGGGTCTTCGCGGCGCCCTGACGCCCGCGGTGCGGGGAGAGCAGTCCGTGCGCCCGCATGACGCGCAGCACCCGCGTGCGGGCGACTCGGATCCCATCCAGGATCCGAAGCCGTGCGTGGACCTTGCGATGGCCTTCGCCGTGGAACGGGGACCGCGCGAGATCGGTCCGAATCGCCGCCAGCAGCTGCGCGTCCGATTGCCTCGGCGGCGGCCCCCGCCGCGCCGGCCCCGCGCCCAGCCGGTGGTGGTGTGCCCGCGCCCGCCGCGCGTAGAGCGCCGAGCGCGAGCGCTCCCAGACCTGACACACCCGCTGAATGCCGAAACAGCGCCCCGTCGCCGCGGAGGTCGTCGCGCTCATCGTCGCGACCTCCGCATCGCCAAAGGGAGGCGCTGCTCCGCGGCCCGGGCCCGCTCGCGGAGCAGCTCGATCTCCATCGACAGCTCCCCGATGTGCCGCTTCGCCGCGTCGAGCACCTCCGCCACGGGCTCGCCGTGACGAGCCTTTAAGCCGAACTCGAGGCCAGCCATGGCCCGCGCCCGCCACGCGTCGAGCCGGTAGATCTCCACGCCCACCTCACGGGACAGCGCCTCGAGCGATTCGCCACGCAGTAGCCGCAGCACCACGTCGCGCTTCCGGCTAGCGCTCCACCGCTGCCCCGGCGCCAGGGAGCCCGCCCCGGCCGCCGCCCCGTCGGCAGGGACTCCAGTCGCCCTCCGGGCTCCCTCCGTCCGCGCCGATCCCTCTGCCTGTACCACGTCCCTCGACCGAACCATTTCCCCCACCTCCTCGGCGTCGGTCTGGATGAAGTCCTCGTAGTTTTCGATATTGAGACCGGCGCGGCCCGTGGCGCTCACGATGCCCATGGTCACCGTTTGTCCAATGCCGAAGGGATTACCCATGGCCAGGACGAGGTCGCCCACTTCGACTGCCATCGAGTCCCCAACCAGCGCCTCCACCGTGTAATGACTACTGCGCTCGATCAAAATTTTGATCCGGGATCCGAGATATTCCGGAACTATCCGAAACACGTGAGACGTGCGACGCTCGCGGGTACAACAACTTACGGAGAGGGCGACAGGATTGGGCCGCGCCGAAGCCCGATCCTACGTCCGCCTTCTGCGGAGGGGTGTCCCAGAAAGCTCTCACGCAGCGCCCAACCCGGACCACGGAACCTGACGCTTCCCAAGGGGCTCACGGTGCGTCAGGCGGCGACGACGTGGGATGTGTCGAAGTCTACGGCGGCGCAATGGATCAACAACGGGACTCATCCGGTGTAGCGCCGACACAACCTTCAGGGGACCACTTTGCGTTCACTCCCTTGGCGACAGAGCAGGAGTTATGTGGCTCTGTCCCCGGCGGGTTCCGGTTACATCAACGGGATGAATATCTGAAGCAACAACACCGGCAGCACCCCCATTACCGCTAGGGCTTCTGCCGTGTCGTACATCAGCTTCATGCTCGAGTTCGGCTCGGTCAGCTCCTGTTCCAACCTCCGCAGGTGGAGAAGGAGCTTCATCGCACGCAAATGCACTCCCGCCACCCAAAGCGCAGCCAACACGACAAAGAGAGTGGGACGATCGACACCCCCTGATGCCTGAGCCGCCAGCAGGATCGTCATGAGTGCAAAAAAGGCGTTCAGCCAGAACTGGTCGCGCAGGGTCGTAATGCCGAAACCACCAGTCCGATACGACATTCTTGTGGTTGCCATCGTCCCCTCATCAAGAAACTCAAGAGCAATTCACGTCATACGATTGCTCATTCAAATAGAGAGCCAGAAGCAAGCCCGCGCAAACGGGGATCAACTCTGGAATGAAGGCCGCCGAGAAACATATATGGCGTGCAGCGGGTCTGCCGCGTGTGGCACTGGCGGTGCGGATTGGCAGCCAAGAATCATGATCGGCGGTATCATTGAGCTTGAGAATCCTAGCCATCTCCCACCCGGTGTGGAAGGCATCCTGCACGGTCTGGCGTGTGCGGAGGCATGATCGATCCATGTTCGGACAGATTACACCGTTGCTACTCGTTCTTGCGGCGTGAATCGGAGCATTGCTCAACTGGCGCAGACGCCGCCGCGTGTGACCGGTTGAGGAGCGCGGCCTATGTCATCCGACGGACCAGTGCAGTCTGTGCCAGACGGTGGCTCAATCAGATATTGACTTGAGCCGCTAGCCTGCCGGTACGGCAGGCGGCCTCTGAGCTTGATCCGATTCGGTGGACATCTTTCCAAAGGGGAATACGATGGCCAGCATGTACCGCACCCGGTTCCCTGGACACACATTTGTGCTATGCCGCCTGGCGTAGCTCATACTCCTCGCGCGCCTCGATCGGCGTTTGATACCCAAGCTTCTCGAGACGCCAGGTCTGGTTGTACCGCTCCACGAAGTTGGCCACGGCGGCGCGGACGGCCTCGAGGTTCTGAAAGATTCGGCCGTGGATCGCTTGCTCCTTGAGCGTGCGATTCCACCGCTCCGCCACCCCGTTCGTTTCCGGTTCCTCGACAAAGCCGAAGCTGGGGTGGACCCCCCAATACCGGATCTGCTTGAGGAAGTGGTCTGACAGGTACTGACTCCCGTGATCCATCCGAAGCGCCAGCCCGCGGGCGACGTCGGCGTCCAGCGAGCCAGAGAGCCGTTCGAGCCCTTGCGCAATCGGATCGAGTGCCGCGAAGCGGCTCCCGACTTTGCACACGTGCCACCCCACGCACTCCGCGTTCCAGTGTTCGACTGCCGCGAAGATCCAGCCCCACCCGTCGTCGAGCGTGAATACCCGCACGCCGTCCGTCCCCCACATCACGTTGGGCGCCTGAGTGATGACCCTCCCGTCGTGGGTCTTCGCGGCGCCCTGACGCCCGCGGTGCGGGGAGAGCAGTCCGTGCGCCCGCATGACGCGCAGCACCCGCGTGCGGGCGACTCGGATCCCATCCAGGATCCGAAGCCGTGCGTGGACCTTGCGATGGCCTTCGCCGTGGAACGGGGACCGCGCGAGATCGGTCCGAATCGCCGCCAGCAGCTGCGCGTCCGATTGCCTCGGCGGCGGCCCCCGCCGCGCCGGCCCCGCGCCCAGCCGGTGGTGGTGTGCCCGCGCCCGCCACGCGTCGAGCCGGTAGATCTCCACGCCCACCTCACGGGACAGCGCCTCGAGCGATTCGCCACGCAGTAGCCGCAGCACCACGTCGCGCTTCCGGCTAGCGCTCCACCGCTGCCCCGGCGCCAGGGAGCCCGCCCCGGCCGCCGCCCCGTCGGCAGGGACTCCAGTCGCCCTCCGGGCTCCCTCCGTCCGCGCCGATCCCTCTGCCTGTACCACGTCCCTCGACCGAACTATTTCCCCCACCTCCTTGGACATTGGATTCTCCCTTAATCCGTGTCCAAGAAAACCGGGGGCGCTTTACTCACACGGTGTTGATATCAATGAGGCGGTCCAAGCCGGCAAAGTCACCGCGCTGAGTTTCTGCGCTTGGAAGCCCAAGCGCGACGCGTCTAGCGGGGCTTGTGAGTGAGGAAGGATCAGATCGATCGTGCGCGCCTGAGAGGCAGGATTCGTGCACCAACGGCCTCCACCTAGTCACCCTGTGACTCCCAATGCTCTGTGGTACGACGGGTTCACGACTGCACTCGTCTGATTATTGATCTCTGGAAACGACACGCTACGACCGAGCTCATCGACCCAGGATGCTGTTTCGTGCGGAGCGAGCTTCAGGCCCACAAGACCAATCTGGTAGAACGTCTTCATCATCTGAAACTTGCACAACTCAGCTGACATGATGCCGTCCACCAATTGCATTGCTAGCTGAGCTAGACCAATTCCTCCAGGATGATCGGATGCGACCCTAAGGCACAGGTCCTCGATTTCTCTGTCGGAAATCGTGGATAGTTTGAATGACGCGGTCCGTCGTTGAAGTATCGACGTAAACGCCATGAGCGTCGGGTAGTCTGCACTCCACTCGTCAGCGAGTGCACGCAGGCGGGACCTCGAGTACTCCCCCTCAGCCAGTCGAAGCTCCTTGGCACCGAACTTAGTGTGGTTCGTTGCGGCACCGAGGCAGGTGTTGAAAAGTGCGATTACGTCACGAGGTCGCCTTGCAATCGAATAGATGTAGTCCCCAATCGGCTTCTTCCTGAACTCTCTCGGCAGGACATCCCTGTGAGTCACGGGCACACCCGTATACCTCCGCGCGATGAGGTAGTTGATGCGCTTGTCGAGCACTTCGAGAATATGACCCTTCGTCCACTCAAGGGGAACATACAATGACTGATACTTCTCCTCCTGAAATCCAGAGTCTCTGGTCAATCGAAAAACGCGCTCAATGAGGTCTCGCCTAAGCGCCACGATCACTTTGGCATGCCGAACTTCGCTGAAATCACGCGCAGTCTGCATCAGCGCCATGATCAGCTTGTAGCGAAGGCGTTCTTCCACCCAGTTTTCGTCCAACCCATCAGCGATGACGTAGTAACCGTGTTGCTTATCGGTTAAAACCGAATCCAGTAGACGAAGAACCTTTTGCAAGTCTTGGGCCTGTACCTTGCTAATGATGTGCTGACCGCGAGACACCAGTTCAGATTTCTCCTCCTCAGTGAATCGGTCCGCGCTTTGCGCGGAACCGCTGACGGCTGCTGCCTTCGACCCGAGAGTGGCCTTTAGCTCCGCATTCAGCTGGGTTTCCACACGGCTTGTGATTTCCTTGACGCGAAACTCCGTATCCTGCCAAAAAGTCTTACCCCAGTCCTCCAGGTACTGGACCGCTTGACGCATATCTTTGTCGTGTTTTGACGACCCCACGAACAGTGCTCGCAGTCTCTCAAGCAGAGACTTGGAAGGCTCCGCGCTATGCTCAAAATAATGCGTCAGAATCTCGACCGTCAGGACGTGGCGCCACAGTAACTTGAAGAATGGATCAAGGTTGACGCCGATGCTGCCGAAGAAGTTGAGGATCGTCGAGTTGGCGACGTAGGTCAGTGCCAGGTGCTCAGGGGACAGCTTAATAGCCCGTCCCGGCTGACTCTGTTCGAGAATCGCCAACAGAGCAGACTTCCCAGCACCTGTTCGACCGAGGACAATCCGTCGACGGTCACCGATATCCTGAAGAAGTTGAAGCGCACCAGTATCGACGTAGCAGTCCTTGAGGACCTCGCCATCGTCCTCGGCCGCCGCGGCACCTATACTGTCTGTCCTTCTGAAACGAAACCGATCAGTCCTGGAGAGCTGATTCTCACGGGGCGACGACTGGGTTCGACGAGTGGTCACCGTTCGTCCCGCGTCGCCAGTCCTCGGGCCTGAAACAGGAGATCGGACTTGACGACAAGACACCTGGTGAGGCCAATAGCCGGTTTTGAACGGTTCGCACTCTTCGATAATTGCAGCCCGATGAAACTTATAGTGGAAGCTTTTCCCACCGAGGCCACGGAGATCGGTCCCGCTGGAAGCATGCGTCAGGGTACCATCGTCACGGCCGGGTGGAGAATGCGTTTAAAATTCGTCAACTGCCTACTGACCTCCGCAAAATCGTTGTTCTCACCAAGTTCTACCTCTGCAGGAGTGTAGCGCCCCAGGGTTCTTGGACAGTGGTTTGCAGGTAATCACTTCTACGCTACCGCGTCCAGCCCGTCGAAATTGCGTCGCACTTGGGCTGGACTCCGATAGTCGTACTTTGCCAGCATCCACTGCTCGTTGTACGTTCGTTGAAACTCGAGCAAGGTGAGGCGGAGTTCCTCGATCGTTTCGAAGCTCCGCACCCACAAGAGATTCTCCTTTCACGTACGGATGAAACGCTCCGTGACCCCATTGCCTTCGGGCTCTCGCACGAAGCTCGGGGAACTCTCAATCCCGAAGAACGCGACCTCCTGTTGGAAATCGTCCGCCAGGGAGTTCGAGCCGTGGTCGTGGCGCAGACGCAGCCCCTCGGCGACCCCGTCGCCGATGGGGCCGAAGCGTTCGCGGACACCTTGGCGAATCGGCTCCAGGGCCTCAAACCGGGTGCCACGCGTGGCCGCATGGAGACCGCTGCACTCGGTCGTACAGTGATCGCCGGCCACGAAGACGCAGGCCGCCCCCTCGCCGACCGTCACCGTGGACGTCATGTCCGTCCCCCACATCACGTTGGGGGCCGCCGGGGTGATCGTTCCATCACATCACGTTGGGGGCCGCCGGGGTGATCGTTCCATCATGTGCCTTCGGGCCGTGTGCATGACCCGCGCGGTATGGGGCCTGGAGGCCGTGCTCCCGCCTCACCCGTCGCACCCGTTCCTGCGAGGTGCGGATCCTCTCGACCCGCAGCTTCGCCCACGCTGTCCGGTCCCCTTCGCCATGAAACGGGGAGGCATCGAGCCCCCGGCGGATGTGGCCGACCCGCACCTCGTCCGTGGCGGCACCGACCGGCCCGCGGCGCCGTGGGGCGCGCGACCGCGTCGCGGGCCGTCGCACGTAGACGCTGGACCGCGCCCGTCCCCACACGCGGCAGACCCGTTGTACGCCGTACGCCCGACGGGCGGCGTTCGACTGGGCACCACTCATCGCGTCGACCTCCGCCGAACCAAAGGGCCGCCGGCCTCCAGGTCGTCCACCTTCGCGTAGAGCCGCTCGTTCTCCATGAGCAGCTCGCCGACCTTGGCGTGCAGTCGCTGGTGCTCCTCATCCCGGGCATCCGGCGCGCGGCTCTTCAGCCCCGCCTGGCCCGCGGCCAGGAACTGGTCACGCCATTGCGAGGCCCGTGCCGCCGTGATCCCCAACTCCCGCGACACCGACTCGAGATTCTCGCCTCGCAGCAGGCGGAGTACCGTCGCGCGTTTACGCCGGGCCTAAAACCGCCCCTTCCGGTCACGCGCGGCGGCCGGTCCAGTCGCCCTCCGGGCGCTCTCGGCCGCCGTCGATTCTTCAACCTGCTTCCTCATCTCGACACTCCTCCTGCGAGAACTCTCTCGCAATCAAGTGTCCAAGAAAACTCTAGGGCGCAGGACAATGGATCTGTCTTTGCGGACGCTCCTGGTGTGCTGCCAGAGAGAACCGACCCGGGTGGGCGCGGCGCGCCATCGACGCGCTGCCGAGAACCCCCAGCCCCCAGGGGTAAAGAGGCGAAGACGCAAGACCTGATCGAGCGTCCTCGCCACACGAAACCCGACGTGGCGGACTCGGCCTCTGGCAGCGCGTCCGTCCAGACGCGCCGAACGGCCGTCCCGCGGGGCGCGGCGCCTGGCCGGACGGCCAACTTCTAGATCACGATGCGCTCGATCTCGTCGGCGGTGATCGTATCCGCCGTCCGGTCGTAGAGCTTCGTCGTCTTCGGGGAGGCGTGCCCGGCGATCTGCTGTGCGTGTTCGAGCGTCCCCCCGTTCGACAGATACGCCGTGATCCCCGTCGCCCGGAACGTGTGGCAGCAGGTCGAGGGCGGCAGATCCGCCGCCGCCGCCCGCCGCTTGATCATCGCCAGGACGAGACGCCGCGAGAGCGCCCGGCCCGTCAGCCGCCGCCCCGCGGGGTCGACGCTCTGGAAGAGCGCCGCCGTCGCCGCGTCGAGCCCGGCCCGCGCGAGGTAGTCGTCGAGCGCCTCGGCCGCCCGATGGTGGGCCGGGACGTCGTGCCGCGTGCCGCCCTTCTCGTGGAGCCGGAGCCACCCCCGGCTCTCCTGCCGGAAGTAGTCGTGCCGCCGCATGCCGATGACCGCGCTCACCCGCGCGAAGCTGTAGAGCATCACCGAGACGAGCGCCCGGTCGCGCAGGCCGGCGAGCGTGCCCGTGTCGATCGCCGCGAGGAGTCGGCGGGCCTCGGCCGGCGAGAGCACCGGCGTCGCGCCCGTCGTCACCACATGCTTCGGCCCCCGGACGGCCGCCGCCGGGTTCACCGGCAGGACCTGGCTGACGACGAGCCAGTCGCCGAGCATGCGGATGGCCGCCAGGTGCTGCTTGACGGTGGGCGCCGACCCGGGGTGGGTCCGGATGTAGGCCGCCACGTGCAGCGGCGAGACCGCCGTGAGCCCCAGGCCCCGCGCCGCGCACCACGCCAGAAACTGCCCCACGGCCCGCCCGTACGCCGCCCGCGTCCTCGCGTTCGCGATCCGCGCCGCGAAGAACTCCAGAAAGCGCTCGACGGCCGCCGGCCCGGCGTCGACGATCACCGCGGGCAGCACGACGGCCCCGCCGCGCCTGGTGATCTCGGGCCGGGCGACCGTGGGCATCAGGGCCTCGCTCATTCGGACACCTCTCCCCTGCCGACGAGCGTCTCGAACTGCTCGTAGTCGTGCGTCAGCGCTTGGGCGAGCGCGAAGAGCCGCCCGACGGCGTCCGTCGCGCTGCGGAAGCGCACCTCGATACGGCCGGGCTCGACCGTCACGCCGGCGGGCAGGCCAGACAGGCGCGCCTCGAGCGCCTCGAGGGGCACCGCGACCCGGATCCCGGTGAGCCGGGCCTGGCGGATCGCGGTGACGACCCGGTCGCGGCGCGTCGCCTCGCCGCGGAAGGCGGCCCGTGTCCGGTGCCGGCGGAGCTGGCGGAGGAGCTTCGTCCGGGGCAGCGTTCTCTGGTAGCCGGTCATCTCGGCCCCGAAGGTCTGCATGAGCGTCGCCGCCCGGGCGCGCGAGACGCCGAAGAGCCGTTCGAGATCGCGGCGGGTGAGGAGGTCGCGGTCGAGCGCCTCGAGCTGGCGGATGGCGTCGGGGATGGCGAGGAGCCACCGGGGCGTGGCGGGCATCGGGGAGCGCCGTGTCGGCTACACCCCCTGCGGCGCGTGCGAGGTGGGACGATGTCTGGCGCGCATGCTGTGCGCTAGGTTAGTAGATGGTCGTCCAAGACGCAAGACCCGGGCGGGTCTGGGGCGAGGGTCCCATAAAGGGAGTTATGGGACAGTGAGATACGGCGACGGACCCAGCGCCGTCACCGGGGGCCGCCGAGCGCACACCGGGCGGCCGGAGCCCGGCGCCCTCGCGGATCAGGACGGGCCCCCGGCCTCTCCCCGCGGCGCCGGCTCATCATGACCAGCCCTGGGCGCTCCCGAGCTCGCCCGCCGCGGCCAGGACGGGCGGCGGGGCGGTGGTCAACGCCAGCCCTACGGCCCTTCGACGGCCAGCGGAGGACTCGGTCCGACCACCGCCTGCCAAGGCGGCGCTTTGCCAGGGGCGCCGCTGGGCTGGGCCCTCCCAAGGCCCATTCCTCGCCAATCGTAAACAGACAAGCGGAGGCCGGCACAGCCGTTGACACGCCCGGCTCGTGAAGGCTATCCGGGCCGTTTGGGGGTGGGTGTTGCCGGAGCGATCAGACGAACTACTGTCGGTTTAGCGCGGCGTCGGCCCTAGGTCGGGCTTTCCCCTCCCGAACTGTATGAGTTCGAGATCTGGGAGGCGCTGATTCCAATCTAGAAGTTCCTTGATTTCTGCCAACTTTATTTGACTTGCTCCGAGAGGGATTTTCTCGCCATCTGGAGACACTGCATCCATGTCATTCAGCGCTCTAGCCTTCTCCAGTAGCTCGGTATGTGTCCTGAACGGTTGCGCCTCTCGTCGTTTATTTATGACATCCGACAGGCATTTCAAGTAGCCGTTGATGACCATGACTATGTCTATGTCTAATGAATCGCGGTTCGGAAACTCCTGCTCGCATGCTTGTTCGAAGCGTTTTGCGCGCTTCGGGCCATCCCGCTTCTGCCGCGCGATGTCGTCCCGGACCTTTCGCCATGGAATGCTCAAGGTCACACTGGTTTTTGTGAGGTTGGCTGGCATTTCGTTCATTTGCGGCGTGGCAAGCCGCATATTTGTCCAACCGCCACCGTGCTGCGGCCGGATCGAGGAGTGCTGAATTCTGTTCCGTAGTTCTCTCGCAATGGTGCAGATCGGCTTCCCGCACTCATGCTTGTTATGCCTGCGGTCATCTTCGATATTTTCCGTGAATGACAACGCCGTCGAGAGAATGTTCGCGATCCTGAGCATTACGTTGCACTCCCGGATCTTCTTCAACATCGTGGGATAACTACTGACTGAGGCTGCATCCGATCGGGCCGCGAATTTCACCATGGCTTCGTGCCACTCGATGACGGTCGTCACCAGTTGATCGAAGAGCATTTCCTCTTGGAAGCGTTTGTTAATCTCTCCACTTACTTTGTCGTAGTCCTCGCGGCTGATCTGCATAAAATTTCCAGTGTTGTGCGCTCGAAGCGCGAATGGTGGGGAAGGACGCTGACCCACCATTCGAGGCGTGAGAGATCTGTCCCGTTATTCGACGAGGCGCAGTTGCGACGGCGCGATGCGCGGCGACGATGGCAAGACCACCAGCGCGCCCTTGACCGTCTCGGTAACAGCCGTTGGCCAGGAACACTGATGGAAATCCGCCTGGCTGGTACCCGTCTCCCTACTCATTCCATCACTTCCAGGTCGAGTCGGCCGGTTTTTCGTTTCTCACCCCAAAGATAAACAGGCCACCGGCCTGTACGTACTTGCTGCTCTTGTTACATGACCTGTACTACATGTGCGGGGTGTCTGTTTCACCGATGGAAAACTTCTAAAATCACAGGGTCTTGTGGAAAACCCAGACGAGGCGCGTAGCGCGCCCAGGAGCGGCGTTTGTGGGCCGTGCGACGGCGCCGGCTGATGGACCGCCAGGCGGCACAGCGGAGTCTAGCCCGTATCAATAAGGAAATATTTATTCCATTATCCACACTTCCTTCCCCTTGCCAGGTCTTTGAGCGTCCGTATAATAAAATTGATGATGAACACAGACCTGAAAACCCAAGCGCTCCAACTCCCAGCCGAAGAGCGTCTTGAGCTTGCGGACTTTCTGATCGAGAGCACTCTTCCCGCTTTGACTGACGAGCAAAAGGCTCAGCTTGACAAGCGGTTAGCTGCCTACAAAGCCAATCCGGACGATGTTTTCAGCTGGGAAGAAATCAGAGCTGAACTCGCGCACATCCAGCGATGAAGCTGGTCTTGACGGCCCCGGCCAAGGCAGATCTTTTTTCAGCCGCAGAGTTTTACAACGACCATGAGCCCGAGCTCGGAGCTCGCTTTCTCTCGGCTGTGGACGCCAAGGTAGAGCAAATTCTGGCTTTCCCCGAAAGCGCCCAGGTGGCCTACCGGGCCGTCCGCCAAGCCAAGGTCAGAGGCTTCCCCTACTCCATTTTCTATGAAATCCACGAGGAGTTCCTCTTGGTCGTGGCCGTGATGCACGCCTCGCGTCATCCCGACGCTTGGAAACCGTTAGTCTGATTCGACGGCTCAACAGAGCCGTTTTTGAACGGGTCCTCTCCCCCACCTATCCTACAGGGGATTCTTTTGTGAATAAGCATATGCTTATTCGCTTATATCTGTATTCTCTTCCACGACCTTCTCGAGGGTGTCGAAGTCGTTGAGCAGGGCCTAGGCCAGTTCGTAGAGGCGTTGGACAGCCTCCAGATGGCGACGTTGTAGCGCCCGTGCGCTTCACCATGGTACTGCACGATTCAGCGCACATAGTGAAAGACCACTCCTGAGTCCTGCTCTTTAGGGCCGAGTAGCCCTTCGAACCGCGACTAGAGAGAGCCTTCTGCGCTCGATGGCTATCCACACCCAGTGCTTAACTCCGATCCACCTCCTGAGCCAGAATATACGGTAATATATATTTACGTATCTTCTTATAGTCTTATATCCATGCCGCACATCTACGCCATCGCCAACACCAAAGGAGGGGTAGGGAAGTCGACCCTGGCCGTCAACCTGGCCGTTGTCGCCACAGCCAAAGGCCACAAGGCTCTCTTGGTTGATGCCGACCCCCAGGCCAGTAGCTTGCAGTTTTTGAACGCCAGGGACGACACACGGCCCAAATTCGCAGGCATCCAGCTCTCTCAACCGATTCTCCATAAGCAATTGCCAGAGCTGTCCGCGCCCTACGACTACGTCTTCATCGATGTCGGAGGGCGAGACGCGCCGGTTTTCAGGAGCGCCCTCGTGGCCGCTGACACCATCCTCGTCCCCATGGTGCCATCGGCCTTCGACACCTGGGCTGCGGATGATGTCTTCGATGTTCTCGACGAGCTCTCCGCCAGCGGCGATGTCGACGCTCGAGTCGTCTTAAACCAAGCAACCCCCACCATCATCGCCAAGGAGGCTCTACAGAGCCTCCGAACACATCTCGACGCCAGAAAGGTCTCCCTGATGGCCGCGATCATCCAGAGCCGCACGGCCTGGCCGCGAGCCGTTGGAGAAGGCCTCGGAGTAGGGGAGTGGGAGCCGTCCGGGAAGGCAGCCCAGGAACTTTGTCAATTAGCCCACGAACTAGGAATCTATGATGAAGGAACCGCAGCGACTGCCTAAAGCCGGTCTCAATGTCGCAGAGTTTATTGGTGGAGCCAAGACCGCTGCCGCTGACGCGGCGCCGGCCAACGGCAAAGCCCGAAAGAAAAAGGGTCTGCCTGCTGAAGGGGTTGTCCGGGCAACCTACGATTTACCCGCTTCTGTTCACGAAGCCTTGAAGATACGAGCTGCTCAAGAGAAACGCTCGATGCGTGATTTACTCCTCCAGGCCGTCGAAGAGACGTTCGGTATCCTGGTAAAAGCGCCACGGAAGATGAAATAAGACAATAAGTCTTTTCTTATTATCTTACCGTCTGGCGAACTATCCACAGTTACATGAGCCTCCCCAGCGAGCACCGGGCCAAGCTGCACTCGACCAACCAGCTGGAACGGCTCCATGGCAAGATCAAGCGCCGAACCAACGTCGTCGGCATCTTCCCCAACGAGGACGCCATCACCCGCCTGATCGGCGCCATCCTCGTCGAGCAGAACGACGAATGGGCGATCCAGAGAGCTAGATACATGACACTGGAATCCATCACTCCAATGAGCAATGATGACCTCATCAAGAAGCTGCCAGCCGTAACAGCCTGAGCGTCCCGGCCCTACCCGCCCGGATACCGCGGCTCTTACACCACGGGCTTAGAGACGATCCTGGCGTGTCCAGACACGCCGTATTTACACTTCTGGAAGTGCCAATTTGGCACTTCTGAAACGCGGTTCTCCACACGAAATACAGCTTAACCAGAACACGTTCTTGAGATCGCGCGGTCGCCAAATAATACGAAGAGGGTCAGAAAAGGGATAAATCCCTTCTCACGCCAGCGACGTTCAGGACAATCAGAGCTCGATGAGGTCTTGAGGTCGAGCGAAGAGAGACTGGCTCGGCCGAACAATTAGCGCCCATCGTTTCTTTGGTCTACCACCGGACGATGGAAAGGCCCCGTCCTCGATGAGCTCTGCATTCAGACGGCCACCCGTGGCTCTTATAATCTCGCTGTGGTAGCGCTGCAGGCTCCGGATGATATTTCGGTCATCCTGCCGTTCTGTGTCTCGAAAGAGCGAGACCAGAGCCTCGTGAGGCACCTTCGAAGCGGTCTTCGCCGCACCACAGCGCGCCGCCAAGAAGCAGAGATAATCCCAGCCTGTGGGCTTGTCGACGTAGAGCTTCAGGAGCTCAAGAGGCACCAAGAGCCGGTTCCTTGACTCTGAAAGGTGGTTCCAGAAATCGCCGCTCAAGACCACGCCGTAAGGGTGAGAGCCAGGAATGGTCAGCTGGCCAGCGTGCTCGGATTGAAGGTCTTTCCGCGTCGGTAAGGCGTATTTGCGGATGATGAAGATTTGCTCGACGTTAACGTGCTCCTCGAGCTCGTCTTCTGAGCGTCCAAACAGCAGCCGCACCGAGAGCCCCGCCAAACGAGCGAAGCGTTGCCTGAGGAGAGACACCGTTCGGCCGTCCTCGCTCAGCCCGAACGTCTTCAACAACGAGCCGACCCGGGGAAAAAGAACGGTAGGGGAGTCTTGCTCGAGCGCCAGGTGTTGAATCCCGGCGAGCACAAACCTGTCTTCGCCAAAGGGAAGGTCGTGGCCTTCCTGGGCAGTGTACGTCACTCGGAGCCACAGATTGGCTCCAACCCGGAGCGTTCGAGAGAGGTCGCGAGTTTGGCACCGCCGTTTTGGGAGACCGGCGATGGCCAAGGCCCTGGCCGTCCGGATGGCTTCAAAATGTTCGGCGCGGTCGATGCGTTCAGCGATGTTGACGACCTTGCCGACACGAAACATGTTCTTCTGAAATCGCTTCAGCTTCAGCTTGTCGCTCTCACTCGTGGCCATCGCTTTAGTAAGAGGCTACCACCCTCTAAGCCCCTGCAAATGCATAAAATTCGTCCACGTGAATAAACCCCCGAAAGTTACGTGAATGAGCCCCCGAAAGTCCTGGTTTTTTCGTGAATAAGCCCCCGAAAGTCCGTGAATGAGCCCCCGAAAGTCATTGTAACTTATTGAGCCTAATAGGCTCTAAAGGAGTACAGTATCTGTACAATATTTCTTTTCAGTATGTACAAGGCAGTATTGGCTGCGCCAACCTTGTAAAAACTGCCGGGACTGTGGAAAGTCGGCGATGAAGCAGGAGAACTCAACCCCAACATCAAACTCGCCAACTTCCCACAGCTCCTTGGAAATCCGTAGACGGATTCCCACAGTTTTCACAAGGCCCAAAATTAGGCACATTCCCCCTCCTGTTTTAAGTAGTACTTAGGTTTAAAGTTGGAGCAACTGCTCTCCCGTGCCACCGAGCAGGACCCGGAATAGCAGACCGTTAATGGCTAGAGGTAAGGTGTCGGGTTGATGTATGCCTTAGCCTTACGTCAGGAATGGGGCACTAATGCGTCAGAATAGCATTCTGATTTGAATTGATAGACATATCCTGAACAGGGTCATAGAGTTCTTCCTGACAGAATGGATGCAGGAGAACCCCCTGCAAGGATGCGTGTCGAGACCTTACTGTCAGCGGCCTGATGGCGGTCTGCGCGGACCCGGGGGCGCCGGATTGCTACCTTGCGCCCGCAGAGGATGACCTCCCTGGCCACCGGCCAAGCCCTGGACGCCGCGCGGTCGGTCTGGTGCGCGTACCGCGGGACACAGATCGTGGCCCGATCGTTTTCGAGCACGGCTTCCAAGACCTGTAACCCTGACCGCGCCGCGAGCCCAAACAGCTCCGCCTCGGTATCGACCAGCAGGTCGACGAGGGGCAGGCGACGCTCGGGCGGTGATTTGACACCAGCCGGCGGGACGGACTGTGCGAGACTTCTTCATGGAGGCTCCGTTACTCTGAGGCGTGTCGCCTCGGGTTGCCTACCACTCGTGTATCACGAGCAGTGAGGACCCCCCGTGCCAGTATTTAACAGTTAGTGGGACCATCCCCGTAGCTCCAGCGGAAGAACCTATGCGTCTAAAAGCCGCCTATATCCGTTTCTATAAATCCTTCAACTTTGACTACCTCAGAAAGTTCAATCGATCCGCGAAGCGGTATCCGTGGGAGCAGGTTGGCGATCTTTGGTACCCGTACGTGAAGGTGTCAATCGAGGAAAGAACCACTACGGTAGTCGGCGGGAACGAGTCCGGCAAAACCCATCTCCTGACGGCCATCGAAAAGGGCTTGTCCGGGACCGGCATCGAGCGTGACGATTTTTGCCGGTATTCAAGGTTTTTTTCAGTCGAAATGGGAGATATGCGGTGGCCTGACTATGGCTTTCAATGGACAGACCTCACAGATTTCGACAAGGAGGCGCTTCGGACAGTTGGTGTTGAGATTAGTGGTTCGGACACGTTCTATTTGTTTCGGACTGAACGCGAAAAGTTCACGATCTATGTCCAGACCGCGAAGGGATATAGCGAGCACAAGTTAAAGGACGCGTCGAGCTTACTAGCTGCGTTACCCAAGGTGTTTCGTCTTCAGGAGAATATCGCGCTTCCGCAAAGTGTTCCGATCCGCTTTCTCGCTGGCGAGAAGGAGGACCACGGTCTCGCGATGTTGTCGCGAAAACAACGCAGCCTTCTTTTTGATGGCGTCTGGAATCACAAGGGATTGTTTAAATCCAAAGAAAAGGTTGCCCAATCTGCCGAAACGTTAGCCCTGGACTTCGGCCCATTAATCCATCCTTCCGGGTCAACCGAAGACTCCGGCGCCAAGTTAATGAAGCGCACCGCAGAGATGAACTTGGCGTTCGACCTGATTCGTAAAATTGCACAAGTTGACGCTAAGGCGCTAAACGAACTATCTACCGCGCTCCAAGAGGGTCGTGACGCTTTCGCGAACAGCATCATCGCTAAAATCAACGAGGCCCTCCAAACACAGCTGAATTTCCCACACTGGTGGATTCAAGACAGCACATTCCGGCTCCTGGTCGCGCCACGAGATCATGACCTTGTTTTCACGGTACGGGACCGCACTGAGAAGGAATACGCCTTCTCCGAGCGAAGCAGTGGACTTCGCTATTTCCTCAGCTATTACATTCAGTACCTGGCGCATGAACGCTCCGGAACGCAGCGCGAGATCCTCGTTATGGATGAACCCGATGCGTATCTCTCTAACCAGGGCCAGCAGGATCTGCTCAAGATTTTTGATGCCTTCACTTCTTCGCCAGATCCCCACAAAATCTTTCCGATCCAGTTGATCTACGTCACTCATTCGCCGTTTCTTATTGACAAGAATCACGCCGAACGGATTCGGGTTCTTGAGAAGGGGGCCGGCACAGAAGGTACTCGCGTTGTCCGAGATGCATCCAGAAATCACTACGAACCTCTCCGTTCTGCGTTTGGCTCATTTGTTGGTGAAACGACCTTCATCGGAAACTGCAATCTCGTTCTCGAAGGACTTGCCGATCAGATTCTGCTCGCTGGTGGCGCGGCGTTCCTGCGGGGGCGGGGGCGCGCCGAGATTGAAATCCTCGATCTAAACCATCTAACTCTCGTGCCCGCAGGCGGAGCGTCGCACGTCCCGTACCTCGTTTATCTCGCACGCGGCAGGGATATTGAAAAGCCGGCGGTCATCGTTCTTCTGGACAGTGACAAAGCCGGCAACGACGCTCGCAAGGTGCTGGAACGAAATGGAGGAGCGCGGGGAAAGCAGATTCTTGAGACAAGGAACATTCTCCAGATCGGAGAGGTTGTGGACGCAAAGGGCCCAACGGAGAGCGATCCTGTCGAGACGGAGGATCTAATTCCACTTAAAATATGCTCGAGAGCAGTAGCCCACTACCTGCAGGACTTAGATCTTGTAGCAGCTGATGCCCTGGGCAAGGTCACGACGAAATCGATTCGTGAATTCTGTGTGGAGGGGTTGTCTACATTTAATGCGGTGTCTTCTGCTGTTGCCAAGGAACATGTAGGTATTCACGTCGATAAGGTTGGCTTTGCTCGTTCAGTGATTGCAGTGATAAGCACACGTCCGACAGACAACGACAAGGTACCTGCAGAGGCACTTTCCACATTTGAGAAGAACATGCTTTTGCTATTTCGTCGATTGGCGTCAATGCAGCGAGTCACCGAGCGTGAAATGACGACGGACCGCGTGTCTGACCTCATCAATAGGGCGAAAGACACGTTCCTGCAGGATCATGCCGTCAGCGCGAAGGCTGAGGAGGTTCTCGTTCTGCTTGAGAGCATGGAGTCCTTCTTGGACAACAGTAGTGAGGCTGACCAAGTGCGAGTGGAACTGCATCGTCTGCGCCGAGATTACAGAATCGATGAGGCCCTAACGAAGCCGATTTCTGATTTTGTAAAATTTGTTGACGAACTAGAACGCGTCCAATATCTAGGACGACTTACGACACAGGCCGACACTCTTCAGGAAGCGGCTCTCAGCGCCGGCACCGAGGGGTCAGCCGCGTCACGCAAGAAGGGGTCAGCCGCGTCACGCAAGAAGGGGTCAGCCGCGTCACGCAAGAAGGGGTCAGCCGCGTCACGCAAGAAGGGACCGACTGGACGTTCAGAGTCCTCGACACCAGATGAGCCACCCAGGTCGAGCCCGCTCGAAACGGTTTAAAGCGCGCCTCAGTCTCCGCTGTGAGGACATCGCGTCTACTCTTGATCCAGTTTTGTCAGCACGGTCCGGCTGGCGAACACGGCACTGCGCAGCTCGACCTGGTACGCCGGGGCGGCGATCTGACATCTTCGCGCGCGAGCCTCAAAATCAGGGCCAATTTCGTCCTCACGAACGATGAAATTGCTGGCAGTCATCGCTCAGCGCACTGGAAGCCCTTAAAGACGACATCCCCCATACCTTTCAACATGTGCCAGTAGTCTGAGGAGACGAAGAAGTGACAACAAAGATAGTCCAGTTCAACGCAGACGGTGCCACCAAGCTTCCGAACAACAAGCCGGTCGTCTATCGGATCAAGACGGAAGGGAACACGACCAACTACGTCGGCGTCGCGCAGCGGGGTCGCGTGCAGGAGCGAATTCAGGAGCACATTCACGACGCGCGGATTCCAGGAGCTAAGGTCCAGATAGAGCAGAAGCCGAACATCCGCGAGGCAAGGGCAGCCGAGAAGCGGATCATCGCGCGTTCGAACCCGCAGTACAACAGGCAAGGGTAGCCAAGGTCTGCCCCCGCGTGACCAGCTTTCACTGCCGTAATCTGCCGCCTGCTCTCGTCACCGAGTTGACGGGACACGAGGTCAGCACCGTGCAGGCCGCAGGCTGGTCGGGCACGACGTGAGCTGCTTCGGCGTGCTCAGGGGAGTTTCGATGTCCTGTTGAGCATGGATCGAGGTCTTCAGCACCAGCAGGATCCGCTGCGCTGGCACTAGGTGGAGAGGATTGTGGTCGAGCGACGTGAGGCCCGGATCGCGACGGACACTCGGCTCCCAACACCAGAACAAATTCGCCGCAGCTCTGAAGACCACACCCAAATCCGCATCGCTGCCCACATCAGCCACTGCGGGACGCAGGGCGCGACGCCACATCGGAGGCTACTTTGATGACGAGGTGGCCCAGCAGCTCAGATTCCTGGCTGTCGAAGAACGCACCACCGTCCAGGGCTTCTCGAAGAAGCACTTGATGGACTGTGTGCGTCACGCGGCACAACGGCGGGAGGTGTCTCTTCCCAAACAGCCTCAGTGGTCCAGATTAGTTTGACGACGTACAGTTTGAGGTATGATCGCGGCAACGATTTCACGGTTGACTCGCCCGCGACGATCGGCAATCAGCGAAGGCAGCGCTCTCGTGCTCCTGATGACACGATCGGAGACAGCCTTCCCCAGCGCCGAAGGATCGTCTGAATCAAACCGGCGACGCTCGGTCTCGTTTGGAAAAACCTTGACACAGTACTCTTCAAATGACCGCATTGTGCCAAGTTTACCGGTTTCATTTTTGCGTTTGTCGGCCATCAGCGTCACTTCCTCGGTTCGAAATAATTATTGAAAAACTGGTGGTTTAGTTCGGCTTGAAAGTAGTGCTTGCGCTTGATCCAGATAAACCCATCTCCTCTGGAAATGATGGCAACGTCCACTGGGCCACCCACGGTCTCGGCATCGGGGGACACCCTCTGGCGAAACGAGGTCAGGTTCACTAGTGTTTCCGCCATCTCGGCCAATTCGTGTTTCGGAAGGGACACTACCGTGTCTACCACTGGGGTAATCTGCTCGCTCTTTATGTAAGCCTCCAGGGTTTCCCTCATTTGTTTTTCAGCAGATTGCAGGATTCCCTTAAGTCCATCTCGGATACTGTCGCGTTGCTCTGACGGCATCCCGCCATCCTCTGTATCGTCGATGATCGCATTGGGAAGCTCTTCTGATATTCGGTGCATGGAATTGTAGATTGTCGCTTTGATCGTGGGACTGATACCTTCAATGAACGTCGCAATCATCTCCGTTTGCGCGAAAGGGTAGATCCCGTGCCTTTCGTGCCCGTCGATGCTCATAATGAAGTGATGGTGCGGCTTTCCGGCTACGACGCCTCGGACGTCGTACTGGACGAGCATGGGGCAGACATCGTGCGTGCCGAACCCAGCGAAGACCATTCCGCAATCGGATACAACCGAGCGAATGTTGAGCAATGTTCGCGAGACCAGTTCTCTTAGAAGAACCCGCTGGCCGTCACTGACCGGCGCTTGCTCAAAGACTTGGTTCGTGGCGCCGTCAATGACCTCTGAATGCGTTGCTGACACCGATTGTACGTCAGTGGGGTCGGCAGAACTAAGCAGCTTCTCTCCTTCGACTGCCTGGCGATGTTGCTGAAGTAAAGCCGTCAGTTCTTCCTTGATAGCACCCTCAGAGATTTCACCCTCACCCTTAATACGGGCTTTCACCCGACGGTCGAGGTCTTGTTTAACTCTGGACAAGAAGCGGAGGGAGCCGCGCTGAACAAACAGATCCTGACTGCGTTGCGGAAACAAGAGAGCGCTGCTGGTGTCAAGGAATTCCAGGAAAGAATTTGCGTAATCCTGCAAGCTCTCAAAAGCGTCTTGCCCGAGTTGATCTCGGAAGACCTTGACGGCGGTTTCCACCGGCAGGCCCCCCAGCTCCGCGCTGCCATAGATCATCACGCCGACCGGCTCGTGTTTCGATAGCGTGAATAGCTTGTTGACAGTGTTGTAGATCTTCGGAGCTCGACTGGTTCCGTCCGAGAGCGTGACAGCACTGTCGGCCGCGAGCGCAACTGCCTGCCTGTTTAGAATCGCAATTTCAGCCGTCATCTCTTAAGAGCATACCTCCGGGTGACCCGCATGGCCCGCTGGTGGCTCAGCAAGCCCTGGCGTGTGGCGGTGGGCGTGAACTACTGAACCGTGAAGCGATCACCGAGGCCATCCGACCGTGCAATTCGTAAGGCGCGTTTGGCACACGGCACGGGCACCCGCGCTCGACGTCTGCAAGACAGAGAATCCGACACGGGATACGACACACGGCGGCGCCCGTCTGACGGCGTCCTTGCCCGTGTGTCGCAAACGGCCGTTTGCGATACATGCTGATCGGCTACGCCCGCGTCTCGAAGGCGGACGGCTCCCAGCCGCTGGACCTGCAGCGCGACGCACTGCAGGCCGCCTGACGGCCCCCCTGGCGGGGCAGCCTGGCACCGCGCCCGCCTTCGCCGCGGCGAAAGCCGCCGTCTCCGGGAACGCCTCGCCCCAATCCTTCCATCAGTCCTTCCAGGTGCGCCATGCGTTCCACACACGCCTCGGGCATAAAGAAGTAGTTGATGTGGAGCGGGTTGGCTTTCTTCTTCCCGTGGTAGGCCCCAACGTGCTGCGGACGGTGCCTATCTCCGATCGAACGTCCAGCCTGCCGGGCCGGCCAGAAGCACACGGGCCTTGTCCGTTGCCTGTGAGTCCGCCAGGGTGAAGAGGGCTCTTTCGACATCGACGGCTCTGACGCCGTGGCACGGAGACACCGGGGCTTCGTTGACCACCGTGGCGATTTCGCGGCACCAGCACGCCCAGGTGTCGTAGGCGGTTGCGTTCCTCTCGGTGATTCGAATACCACCCGTGGTGAACGTCAAGTTCTGCAGGGGCAGAAAGGACGGCTTCGCGAATGCTTTGGCGATCTTCAGGTCGAGTACAGGATAGCGTGCAGGATCCAGAAACATCAGGATCTTGCTTACGAACGAGACCTGACTGAACTGGCGCAGGTGCAGTTGTTTGATGTTTTTTAAGAGATCTGCCCGGCCCGACCGCATCAGCTGCGCGAACTGATCCAGCTTGGGTTCCCGCTCGGGATCGGGAATGGTCTTCCTGAAGTCACTTACCCTGAAGTCTCTCCGCCTCGGTTGCCGGGCGTACCCCCAGTACAGGACATTCGAAAGGCCGTCTTTCATTGCCGAGACGTCTTTGCTGCGCAGTAAAGTGCCGATGTATTGCTCGACAGCAAGCATGCTGTCATGGTGGAGAGGTTTCTCCTCGGTGAAGTCATAGGTCACTGCCGGAAAGTCGTAATCCCTGATGGCTTCGCACAATAACGCGGCGTACTGCTCCAGTGGTACGTCTTAGCACGAGCTTGCTTCGGCCTTCCTCAATCGCTCTAGCCGGTTCAGGCTCATCCACCTGATGCCGTGCTCGTCTCTGTGCCGCGCTGCAACGTCACTGTTGCTGAGCTCGACGATCGTGCCTTCGCGCATCCTACGTTGGCCTTCGGATGACAGTTCCACATACACGGTTTCGCCATTCGCAAGCGTCATGGACGCGAGCACCGGAGGCTCGACGTTCACGTCCATCAAATCCATAGGCTGTTCCTGCAGGCTCCCGCCGTGCCGAACAGTGGCCGATGACGAACGCGCGTTGGTGCGGGCCGAGGGTTCATAGCCGTGATCCGGCTAGCGCCTCAACGAGACGCTGACTCGGATTTGCCGAGCTATAGTTTCCGTCCTTCTGCCATGACTTCGTGTGAAGCCAATTGGTGTGCTTCTCGACCAAGCGAACCAGCGCGTCATGCTCGATCAGGTACCACTCCTGGTACATCGGAAATGCCATGTAGATCGATTTCCCAACATACTGTTTTGAGAGTGTGAGTCGCGCTTTCAACTGCACTTTCAGGGTACCGCTGCCATCTTTGTGATACGCGAGAAAGTCTGCTCCCTGCCAGTCGTCAGCGAGCTTGATGCAGTTGTATCCGTAGTCGGAGAGTTTTCCCGCAACTTTTTGAAAATTGAAGACCTCCTTCTGCTTGGAGTTCAAATCGGTGTATTTAATCTTCCTGAGTTTCATGAGGGGGTATCAGTGTCTGTGGGCCTGTGGTGCGATGTCTGGCGTGAGGAGGCGAGCGCCTGCTCAAATCCCGATTTTCTCGATATCCTCGATGGTCACCTCGTCGGCCGTCCGGTCGTAGAGCTTGGTCGTGCGCGGGCTCTCATGCGCGGCGATGGCCTGGGCGCGCTCGAGCGTACCGCCATTGAGCAGATACGCGGTGATACCCGTGGCCCGGAAGGTGTGGCAATTGGCCTCGCCGAGCCCAACGGTCTTGACGCGTCGCTTGATCATCCGGAACACATCCACCCGGCTCATCCGGCGCGGGCTGAGCCCGCCGGCCCGCGGCATCGAGCGCCAGAGGGGTGAGTCGTGCTCGGCCGCGATTCCGGCCGCGGCGAGATAGGCGTCGAGATAGGCCTCCGCCTTGTGGTGGACCGGCACGGCGTGGTGCTTCCCGCCTTTTTCCTGGAGCCGCAGCCACCAGCGCTTGCCCTGTTGGTAGTAGTCCTCGACGCGCATCCCGACGACGGCCGAGACGCGGGCGAAGCTGTAGACCATCACGGCCAGCAGGGCGCGATCGCGTAGCCCGCGGACGGTTGACGTGTCGATGGTGTCCAGCAGCTGCCGTGCTTCGGCAGGCTGCAGCACCGGCGTCTTGCCCGTTCGGACGACGTGGGTCGGCCCGCGCACGGAGGTGGCCGGGTTGGTGGGCATCACCTGGCCGGTCACCAGCCAATCGAAGAGGCGGCGGATGGCGGCCAGATGCTGCTTGATCGTGGGGGCGCGATACCGGCCCTGCATGTCTTCGATGTAGGTGGCCACCGCGATCGGGGAAATTTGTGCAAGCGCGAGCCCGCGTGCGTCGCACCAGGTGAAGAACCGCGTCACCGCCGCGGCGTACGCCGCGCGGGTGTTCGGGTTGCGGATCTGGGCGGTGAAAAACTCCACCGTCCGCTCGGCGGCCTTCGGCCCGGCGCGCCGGATCGTGGTCGGGAGGCCCTCGATCTGCCAGCCCCCGGGCAGGGCGAGCGCCTCTGGCGATGCGGCCACCGGTGCCAGGGCGTCCGGCGGCGGCAGGCCCGGCGCGGGTGGGGGAGTGGGCCGTGTCGGATCCGTGCCCGAGCGGTCTGTTTCCGGTCGTGGTCGGCCCATGGCCTTAATAGTAACATAACGTCCTTTATGTAGCGCCACCCACGGCACCCGCCCAGCTTGCATTCTAGACGACCGTCTACTAACATTACCTAAGACATGCCTCCGCAACATCCTCCTAACCTCCATGCCCGAAACGGGTTGACAGGTCAGTACGGTGCCCACTAGACCCCGGTGGCTCCTCGCCCTCCCAGACGCCATCGCGCAGCTTGTCGCGCTCGACCGGCCGCTCCTCACCCGCCGCGACCTCGAAGCGCTCTTCGGCGTCTCGCGCGCCCGGGCGGCCACCCTGATGCGGGCCTTCGGGGCCGAGCTGACCGGCTCCATCCGTACCCTCTCGCGCACCACGCTCCTCCGCCAGCTCCGGACGCGACGGCGTGGTAGACGTGGACGGCGTCGACGCCCGCCGCGACCGGGTGTGGACCGCACTCCGCCAGGCCAGACGCACCGGGATTCGAGTCCCGGTCCCCGTGGACGCTCTCCACGGACGGCTCGCCAGCCTGCCGGCCGGCGTCTCGGTCAGCCGCGATCGGATCGAGGTGCGCGTTACCAGCGCGAAAGACGCCGTCACCAAGCTCTTCGCCCTCGCCCAGGCCTTGACCAATGACTACGACCGCTTCGAAACCCTCATCGAGGAGGGCGAAGTATCCGAATGAGCGAGGCGGGGACGCCCTGCCCGGTGGCGCCTGGCTCGGCCCCCGCGACACGGCGCGCCCTACTCATGGGCGCGACTCGGCCCTGCTGGCCCCAGCACGCGGACGGCTTCCCTCTGTGGGCGGCGCGGGCCGAAACGCGAGGCCGAGAGCGGACGCGCCGGAAACAGCTCCGGTCTTGGCGCCGCTGGCCCCGGCGCAGAGCGTTCAAAGCGCTTCCATCGACACACGCACGTGTTAACGTGTCACAATGATGACCGTGTTCACAGATACACGGGCACAATGATTCTTGCCTTCCTTAACCAAAAAGGCGGGGTGGGCAAATCGACCCTCTCCACCAACGCCGCCGACTACCTGCAGCGGCAAGGGGCCAAGACCCTGTTGATCGACGCGGACCCACAAGGGACCACGAACGATTGGGCGGCGCGTCGAGACGCGATGACGTTTCCCGTGATGGCACTCGCTCGGGGCAACATGGCGCAGGAAATCCTGGGCCATGCCGTCAACTATGACCATGTTGTGATTGATGGCCCGCCGCGCGCCGAAGCCGTGAGCCGCGCGGTGATTATCGCCTCGGACCTGATCGTGATTCCCATCGAGGCGTCCGGCGCGTCCGATTGGGCCAGCCAGACCACCATTCAACAGGTCCAAGAGGCGCGGCAATATAAAGAAGCACTGAAAGCTGTGTTTCTGGTTTCACGTGTCATCATCAACACCGTGCTGAGCCGTTCGATCCGCGAACATGTCGCGGACCACGGTATTCCGTTGCTCCGGGCCGCCGTCGCCAACCGCGTGGCGATCGCGGAAGCGCTCACCATGGGAAAGACGATTTTCGAGTGGGCGCCCGAGAGCCCGGCGAGCCAGGAGTTTGCAACAGTCATGCAAGAAATCGGAGCGTTCTATGATCAAGAAAACTCTGACGAAGCCAGTCCCCAACAGACACCCGACGTCTGACGACATCAACACGTTCGTCAGAGGCGGCGCTGGGGTTGACACAGACAAACAGCTATCTGTTAACACAGAGTTACAGATAGCTGTAAAACCAGAGTACGCACGCTTAACGGTCGACCTGCCACGGGCGCAACATCGGCGCTTCAAGATTGCTTGCACCGTCGCTGGCACGAAGATGAACGATGAAATCCGCCGGTTCATTGATCGTCGCTGCGCGGAGCTTGAATCATCATGAGTCTGGCGAAGCACGGATAAAGGAGGGGAGATGATTCGGCCAACTGAAGTGGAACCACGAGAGGGATACCAAATCTGGCTTCGGTACTCGGACGGTACGGCGGGGGAAATCGACCTGGCGCATCTGGCAGGGCGTGGCGTCTTCAAGAACTGGCATGACCGCGCGTGCTTCGAGACGGTGCATCTGGCTCCGGCCGGCGGGGTCGCCTGGGGAGAAGACGGCGAACTGTGCCCGGACGCGCTCTACCTGCAGCTCACCGGCAAGGTCGTGACGGACGTGATGTCGGGGGCCCAGCTTCTGGCCAAAAATGCCTGAACTCTGCCGGTTCTACGGAATCGTCATCCGTATGTATTTTGACGACCACGGGCCGCCGCACTTCCACGCCGCGTATGGTGGAGAGGAAGTGGTCGTGGCAATCGACAGCTTGACCGTGTTGCACGGGCAGCTTCCGCCGCGAGCGTTCGGTCTGGTGGTCGAGTGGGCCTTACTTCGGCAAGCGGAACTGAAAGAGGCCTGGGATTTGGCAAAGCGCCTGGAGACGCCTGGCAGCATTGCCCCACTGAAATGATCGCTTGGTCGCCGGCTGGCGAACTTGCAACCGCCATTCCTCAGCGTGGCCCTGAACGAATGGGGCAACCAGGGCAAGAATCTCGTCAACGGCGTTTTCAAGAGGCTTCACCCCGAGGGCGCGCATCCGGGCCTGTCGGACGACGAGGATTCCACCTTCAGGCTGCACATAGTTATGTTGCTCGGCCGCTTGTTCCTCCGGCGGCTCGACGCCAGACTGGCGCCCTAAACCCGATCCGATAGAGGAAGCCTATGGATCAATGATTTTCTGGCCGAGAAAACGCCGGCTGATACAGAATTGCACGACGGCTGGCGGGCAGGTCCTCCGAACCCTGGCGTGAGCGGCTTCCGCGTGGGTCTAACCAGGGCGAGATAGAACTACGCGAGAGAAAACTACGCCTGTGACTACATCGACCCTGAGCCGTTGGCGCGGGAAGAATACGGCCACACGCACTGGGTTCCAGAAGACGGGTGGCTGTCCGTTGTTGTCTCAGTCTGACGCCAGCAGCAACCCGTCACCGTATTCGTCTCGTGCCATGCTCACCACGCGGGCGCACGGCGTTAACGGCGGCGCTGGCGTCGGAGCGTCATCGTGGAACGGGCATCGTAGAAAGCCGTACAAAAGAAAACGGCGAAGCGGCGTAACCCGCTCCGCCGTCTCGCCGCGCGGCGGTTACTCGGCCGCCGCGCCGTTGTCCTCGCCGTTGGACCCCTGGGGAAGCTGTAGGACGCGGGTATGCGCGAGGTCGGCCACCTTGGCGAGTACCAGCAGGTCATTCCGCCCGAAACTCGGGCTTGACGCCCACGTATCGCCGTCTTTGTAGAGGCGAGCAAACACCACATTGTACCGGGGCTTGCCATCGTCGGTGAGGTTGCGCCAGATGGTCGCTTTGACGCGGCCGATCCGAACTTCGTCAACGGGCTTGTTCGTGGTTTCGGTCATCGTTGTTTCCTTCCTGAGTTAAGGGTTGCCGGTTCCGCTTTCACAAGTCGAAGCGGACCGGCGAAACCCTGACGTGAGGGACAGCGCAGCCGCGCCGGGACCGGGCAGCGTCGGATACGCGGGGGCCGTGACAAGGGCCGGAGGCCAGCATAAGCGGCTTGGCACGCGGCACGTGCGCCGATGCAACCAGGGGCCCGGCGCGGCAAGCGGGGAAGATGAGCGGAACCGCACGGCCCGTGATGTTCGGAGGGCGCGAAAGTATCAGGCGTCGGGTAGAGACGGCAAGGCTCGGGGTGGTGTTCGTGCTTCTGCTCTGGCGGCGTGGGAGTCGAGCGGCGGGCGGATGGGTGGTACTCGTGGTGGCGGATGGTGTCGAGCGTCGCGGCGGGAAGCTCCTGGGGTTCCGACGTGGGAGGGCTGGCGGTCGAGGCCGCGCGGGACGGCGGAGCGGGTGCGCCGGTCGCACTCGCGGGAGGGGTGAAACGGTGCCGGACAACAATTATTGACACGGCCCGGCCGGGGGTAAAGGCTGCGCCGCGACTCTCCGCAGTCAAGGCGCTCCGCTAGGCTCTGCTCCCGCTAACGCGGGACTCCGGCCTTGACGACGGCTCGATCGCGGCAACGGAGGGCTCTTACCGGGCGGGCGGTTTTCCACAGAAGGACGTGAATCAGGGTGGTTTTCCACGCTGAAAACCCACAACTTTATTTCGCTTCGGCTCGCTGAAAACCCACAACTTCATTAAACAAGTACGTACTCAAGTACCACATACGTACAAGTACTAGCGGCAAGCCGCACTGTTGATGGTCGTTTACGACAGGACGAGCGACGGCCGGAAACATGGCGGCGCGGGCGTGGGGAGGTCTGCGGCCGGGCGGTCCTGGCCGTGGTCGGGCACCCGTGCGGCCGTTCGCCGGAGGGCTCGGCCGTGAGGAAGGGGGGAGCGGCCGGTGGCGCGGGCGCTCGGCCGTGGGTGACGGGTTCGACCTGGGCCGGGGCGGCCCTGGCCGTGGTGGGGCACTCGTGCGGCCGTTCGCCGGAGGGCTCGGCCGTGGGAAGCCGTGGGGGCGGCCGGTGGCGCGGGCGCTCGGCCGTGGGTGACGGGTTCGACCTGGGCCGGGGCGGCCCTGGCCGTGGTGGGGCACTCGTGCGGCCGTTCGCCGGAGGGCTCGGCCGTGGGAAGCCGTGGGGGCGGCCGGTGGCGCGGGCGCTCGGCCGTGGGTGGCGGGTTCGACCTGGGCCGGGGCGGTCCTGGTCGTGGTCGGGCGCGGGCGACGAGCCGTTAGAGGTAACGGGCGACCGCGCCATGTTCGGCGGTGGCTCCGGCCGAATAGTGGGCGACCATACGGGCGGTGCGCCAGTTTCCGGCAAGCATGACATCTGTGGTGGATGCGCCGCGCCGGGTGAGTTCGGAGGCCAAGCCGATGCGGCCGGAGTGGGCGGTGATGCGGCGGTTGATACCTGCGGCCTCGGCGGCGGCGATAAAGCGCCGGGCGATCGTGCGGGCGGTGAGCGGCACCACGCGATCGCTCGTCTCGGGGTGCGTCTCGGCCCGGAGCGTGCGGAGGGCCGCTGCTACACCGTCCTTGACGTACCGGAGGTCGGTCGTCTCACCGGCCGGGTTCGTTTTCGAGGTTCGGACGCGGACCAGGACGCCGGAGGTCGGGGCGTCGGCGTCGGTGACGTCGGACCAGCGGAGGGCGGCGACTTCGGATCGGCGCAACCCGGCCATGAACAGCAACCCGGCGATCACGGCGTCCAGTCGGCCGCGTCGGGCGGCGACGGCCTGGGCCTCGATGCCACGCCGGGATGTTCGCGGCCGGTGGCACGTGGCAAGGACGGCCGACAGGTGGTCGGCGGTAAAGGCGTCGGCCCGGCCTCGGCCGCGATCGGCGGCGGTGCGCCGGAAACCTGCGAGGACGCGGCCGGTCGCGTTTCCGGCCGGGTCCGGGTGGTCGGATAGGCGGGCGCGAAAACGGGCGGCGGCGACGGCCATAGCGGCGACGCTCGGGCTCCGGCCGGAGTCGTAGAGGACGGCCAGATAGGCGGCGAGGGTCGAGTCGTCCGGGGGACGAGAGCCGCGCCAGGTGTCGAACTGGCGGAGGGCGCGGCTGTAGCTCTCGCGGGTGTTCGGACTGATTGAGGCGACGGCCAGGCGGCGGGCGGTCGGGCTCGGCGCGGTCGTCGTCGGGGTCGAGGTCGAGCGTGGTTCGGGGTCGATTCGGGCAACCGTCAGATGATCCATAAATGGAATTATGGATCGGGATGGCGGCGGTGGGTTTCGGCGGCGAGCTCGTCCTCGGACGGCCTCGCTGGCGCGTGGGTGTTGAGCCTTCCCGCAGGGATAAATCAGACCAGAGCGACCACGCGCAGGTGGAACATTGACAGGGGCAATGTTCCATCGGCGTGACCCCAAAAGGGACTTTTGGGGGGGGTCGCTCTGGTCACGTTCTCTCTCATTGGTTGGTCACGGGCTAGAGAGAGACGACGCTAAAAATGGGGCTGAATGATGGGTTTTGGTGGAACACTGAGGGGTCAAGATGTGGTACTCGTGACCAAATATGCTGTTCCAGCCGCGTGACCACGATCTTGGGACACGGGACGGGTCACGAGAACGGTTCTGAATAGATGACTGGATCAACGAATCAGCGAAATCGAGCGGCATCAACCTCATGTCCGCCCAGGCCGGCGGCGGGCGCGGCAGCGTCGGCGCGAGTAAGAGTTTTCACGAACGGCGCGAGGCGCTCTTTCAGCCGCGCGACTTCGCGCTCCTCGGGAACTGTCAGGCGATCTGTCTCCCGTACGACGGCGTGCAATCGCTCCCCCCCCCGGCGCGTCTACTTGAAGCCCTACCTATCTGCCCGCCGACCTCCCATACTGGACCGCCAAACAGACAGGACGGCTATGAGCCGACACGACGCGCTGGACCTCCTGAAACCCTTTTTGCCGGGGTTAGAGGCGGCGCTCGCAGACCCGGACGTGAGCGAGATCATGATCAACGGGCCGGGGAACGTGTGGCTAGAAGGTCACGGTCGCTTGACGCAGATCGACGCGCCGGCGCTGGACCGCGCCGCGATCCACATCGCCCGCCCGCTTGGGCTGGACGCGGCCACCACGCTGATTCTCGATGCCCGGCTGGACGACGGGTCGCGCGTGGCGATCTGCGTCCCGCCGGCCAGCCCGCATGTGGCGATCACCGTCCGGCGCTTCGGCACGCGTGCCTATTCAGCGACACAGCTTGTCGAGCAAGGCGCGCTCCCCGAACACATCCGCCTTGCGGCCGAGCGGACCTTGCACACGCGCCGCAATATCCTGGTGAGCGGCGGCACCGGCAGCGGCAAGACGATGCTGCTCAATACCCTCATCGAACTCATCCCCGGCGACGAGCGGATCGTCACCATTGAGGACACGCTAGAGCTGCGGATCGACTCGCCGAACTGTCTCCGCTTCGAGGCGCGCGGGCTCCAAGAGGGAGCTGTCACGATCCGCGATCTCGTACGTCATGCGCTGCGCCATCGCCCCGATCACATCGTCGTCGGGGAAGTACGCGGCGGCGAGGCCGCCGATCTCTTGCAAGCCCTCAACACCGGCCACGGCGGATCGCTCACCACCGTTCACGCCAACAACGCCGAGAGTGCCCTCTCGCGTGTGGCGAGCTGCGCCATGCAGGGCGGCGGCGATCTCCCGTGGGACGTCACCTGTCGGGGCGTCGTCGACGGGATCGCGATGGTGATCCACATGACCCGCGCCAACGGCCGGCGCTGTGTCGAAGAAGCGGCGTACGTCCGGGGGTACGACGCCGGGCGCAACGCATGGGACATCGAACGACTCGACCGCACGCCCCTCTAAGGGCGTGTCGCCTCCGCTCGTACGTCGCGGCCCTCGCGGTCCTCGCGTGGCTGGCCGGCGCGCCAGTCCTCGCACAGACCGGCACGGCCCAGGTTGACCGTGTCATCGACGGCGACACCATCAGCGTCCGGCTTCGATGGGGCTCGCTCTACCGTGCGGCTGACCGGCGTGGACACGCCCGAGACGACACACCCGAGGGGATGCCCCGGCACGCCCCGCGCGAGCGGAAGGCGCGCGCCTGGCCCCTTGGTCTTCGCGGCCGGAAGTCCACGGCCGCACACAAGGAGCCGAGCCGATGAAGCTCACCCGCCTCTTTTAGCGTCCGACCGACCGGGGCGGCTGTCACAGCCGCCCCTTTTTTTGTGCCCGGCCGGGCTGAGAAGCCCCAGGAGCCACGACCGCCACCACGGACACCAGGAGAGAGCCCCAGGCCGAGCCCGCACGCCCCTCACGGGCGCCTTCCGCACGCGGTAGAATGGGCGACAGGGATCCGTCAGCAACTGGAGCTGAGATGAGCGAACTCGATCGAATTACCGTCGATCCCGCGGTGTGCGGAGGACGCCCGTGCATCCGTGGCCTCCGCATTCGTGTGAAGGACGTCCTCGACCTCCTGGCGGCGGGTGCGACCCACGAGGAGATCCTCGCCGACTACGCTTATCTGGAGTCTGACGACATCAGAGCGGTACTGGCATTCGCCGCGCGCCAGAACGACCACCCCGTCCTGCGGAGCGCGTAGGTGCGCTTCGTCGTCGACGCGCAGTTGCCGCCTGCGCTGGCTCGTCGACTCGAAGCCCTTGGACACACCGCCGAGCACGTGGCTGACCGTGGCATGGCGGCGGCATCCGACAATGCCATCCGCGATTACGCCGCCAGCGGGGGAGCCGCCATCGTGACCAAGGATGAGGATTTCGCGATTCGACGGGTGTTGACCGAAGGACCGGCCGTCGTGTGGCTGCGATTGGGCAACACCCGTCGTGTCGTGTTGCTGACCCACGTGGAAACCGCATTCCCCGCCATCGTGGGCGCGCTCGAACGCGGCGAGACGCTCATCGAAGTCGTCTGAACCCGGTTTCGTAGACGGCTTCGCCCGGCCCTGGCCGCAGCCACTTGATCCATGGAACGGGATGTCTATGCACCGGATCGCCCGCAGTCGGAGCATCGTACACAGCGAGAAATATATCGGAGCTAGCAGATGGCATCACTCAAACGACAAATCACAGAGCTCGAAAAGCAGCAGGTAATGGAGCAGCAACGTCGAAGCGGCGTGCTCTACTGCTTCGCCGACGATCATCCGATTGACGACGCGGATTATATCGAGTTTCACCACATTAAACCGTTTTCCGCAGACGGCCCGACTGACCCTGCGAATATTGGCGCGGTCTGCAAGGACCACCATCGGCGGATCCGCACTCTGTCGCTGTCTGAATTCCGCGACTAATTGGCGATGGACCGGTTCTTTGCCGATGCGGTTCCACGGCGCCTAGACGACCTCCTGCGCCTCAAGCTTGCTGTCGACGGTTTCGGACGCGCCGTAAAAGTCGACGAGTTGCGGGACGGCCAATTGACGTTGCGCTTCACGCGCCCGGAACGGGCGGCGCAGACGTGCGCCATCTTCGCGTGTCCGGCAACCGGTATGCGCTATTTTTACTCCGTGCTCCCGATTGAGTACCTGGCCAACGACAGCGATCTCCAGCCTCGCCCTTTGGAGCAGAAACGGATCTGGGAATTGTATCGCCACCTCTCCACACATACGCAGCTGGCACCAGCCGTCTGTCGTCTCGTAGCGGGCAAGGTGCTGCTGTTCGACGGACAGCACAAGTCGGCCGCGCAGATCTGGGCAGGCCGCAAGGCGCTCGACTGCAAGGTGTATATCGACCCCGACATTCGCCTGCTCAAAGATACGAACCTCGTGGCCCATGACAAGCTGCGGTAGATGGCGTTCTTCACGAGTACCCTCATCGCTAAGTACAGCGACATCTTCAAGCAGGAGTGGGAGGAATACCTGGAGCGCCCAGGCCCGAAGAACGAAGGTGACTTCGTCGCGTTCCTGAGGACCCGCGGCCGAACCACGACGGAAGGCAAGAAGATGATTCGGATGGCGATCGAACAGGCTGTCCTCGACGCTCCGGACAACCGCCTGTCGGAGTTCATCGCCGAGCGGAATCGCACCCGGAAGAACCCGATGTCGATCAGTATTCTGGAGAAGACCTTTTTCCGAGAATTTCTATTGGCGCCGCCCACGCGCCATGAGTTCGAAGGACCAGACGATTTCCGTGACGATGAACGGCGAAATCTAGTCCGGTTGTTGTCGCTGATCGCCGAAAGGCAGCTGGTAGGCCGATGGAACCCCGATGCGGGCAATGCGGGCCATCAGCGGGCGGAGCGCATCTTCAGCGCCGGGACGATGCGCGCCTGGGTGCCGATGCTGCGCGACGTCATTGCCCAAGTGCTGCAGCTCTACGATGCGACGGATCGAGATCGGGTCCTCTTTCGGGCGATGCTGGACCAGCAGTGGGGCTTGATCGAAGGACGAGTCGATCGGCTGTTCCTCCACAGGATCTGGGATGACACCAGTCCGGATGTCATCGCCCAACTAAAGATCAACGCTGTCGAGCAATTGCGGAGCTTCCTCACCAATCGAGGCCTGACGGTCAACTGGATTCTCGGGGGAGAGGGTCCGTAAAGGCCTAGCTGACGCGGGCCTTGAGCCTCACACCTGCTCGATTGGGGCTGCTCTACCGTGCGGCTGACCGTCGTGGACACGCCCGAGACGACACACCCGACGCGGGGCGTCGAACCCGACGGCCCCGAAGCGGCCGCCTACACCACCGCCCGACTCACGGGCGCCACCGTCCGGCTCGACACCGACCCGGCCGGCGACGACAACGACGCCTACGGTCGACTGGTGCGGTACGTCGTCCCTCGCCACGGCGATCCGCGCGTTCCCGTACTCCCGACAACGCGAATGTTTACAGCTGGGAGCCCAGGCGCGCCGGGCGCGCCGAGGGCTATGGAGCCGCTGACGTGAGAGACCTCTGCACACAATCGGCGTTGCCGCTGCTCCCGCCCCCCCTGCGTCTCCTCTTGGCCCCGTGGGGCTACCCGCCGGCGCCCGCCAGTTTTTGCACTAGAGAGGGGTTACACCGCCCGCGCCGGCCCGTGGAGGCATCTGAGCCGTTTTTGGGGTGGGTGTTGCGTACTGTAACACCCGTTCGGCTGTTTTCTGAGTAAATCAGGCCGTGTCGCGGCTCTTCCCCTCATTAACTCCACCAACCGGCTGGTCGGTCGAGTCCTTTTCAACCCTTCAAGAACCCGACGATAAACAGGCCACCGGCCTGTACGTACTTGGAGGTACGTACTACTTGTTAATTACTACTTGTACGCTCTTCCCGTTTACCCGATACTTTTAGGGGTGAACTCTTCCCGTTTACCCGATACTTTTAGGGGTGAACTCTTCCTGTTTACCCGTGGAAAAACCTCTCATATCACAGGGTTTTGTGGAAATCATCCGGTCGAGGCGCTGAGCGGCCCCCAGGCGCGATTTACCGCCGGCAGAAGGCCATAAGGGGTGCCAGGCCCGAGGTCACGCCCTACGGGGCATCCTCGAGCTCAGACATCGTCCCGCCGGTACCGCTTCGTCAGCCCGCGCGCCTTGAGCACCGGCAGGGGTCCACGATACAACGCCCCTCAGCCGCGGGACAGCGGGCAGCTCACCATCCAGTTGATGCCAAAGCGGTCGGTGCACATGCCGAAGTAGGAGCCCCAGAACGTCTCGCTGAGCGGCACCGTCACGGAGCCGCCATAGGAGAGCTTCGCGCAGAGCGCGTCGCACTGCTCGTGGGTCTCCGCCGTGATGGAGATCGAGAAGTTGTTGCCCACTGCCGGTGCCGGGGCGAACTGTGTGGCGCAGTCGCTCCCCAGGAGGATGCTCGATCCGATCGGCAACGACACGTGCATAATCCGCTCCTTCTCATTGTCCGGTACCGTCGGCATGGCTGGGGGCGCTTCCCCGAACGTCCCGATCGAATCGAACTCGCCGCCGAAGACGGAGCGGTAGAACTCGAATGCTTCGCGACAGTTGCCGTTAAAGGTGAGGTATGTATTAAGCGAGAGAGGCATCGGGAAAACTCCTCGGTCCTGAGCGGCGGCTATTCGACGAGGCGTAGTTGTAACGGCGCGATGCGGGGCGGCGACGGCTCGATGACGAGCGCGCCCTTGACCGGTCGATAGTGCAGGTCCGGCCACGCCAGCTTAATTTTCTTGAACTCGCGGAGACACTTCGTACGGAAGTTACCCACGGTGCGCCAATCGTTCGCCTTGGATGGGTGTCGGCCGAACTGTCGGTACACCTGCCGCCACGAAAGGCGCAGCGGAGCCTTGAGTGTGAACGTCCGGTAGGTGAGCCAGAGATACAAATCAAGACCAAGAGGCGACCGCTTAAGCGCCTTGAGCGTGTGCAGATCGATCGGGATCGGGTGTGTGATGATCTCCTGAAAAAACTTCTCCCCGAGTTCGATCTTGCTGTCCCACAACGAGGGTGCGTCCGGCCGGCGCTTATCCCACCAAAAATCTGTGCGATCGGCGATAGGTGAAATCACGCTCCTTTCCCGTCCCGCGTCCTCATAGACCAACGACACCGTGCAACGAAAGAGCCGCCGCATCTGGTTCCGCAGCCGTGCCCGCTCGCCGTGTCTGCCGCCGCTGTGATCCTCCATCCCGAGCTTCCCCATGAACTCATACAACGACCGGCCGAGGACCAGCTCGCGCTGCTGCGTCCGCACTGCTTCGGTGCAGACCCACGCCAGGAGCAGGCGAGGGATATTGCCGTAGGGTAACTTCACGCCCTCGGTCGAAGCGGTCATGGTGAGTGTGTACGGCCCGTTGCACCGGACATACTGAAGCCGGTCGCCGGGATTGGTGCGTGGCAGACTACACAGCACGAGCAACCGCGCCATGAAGCCGAGATCGGCGTCGGTCTCGCTCGCGCCGATGAGCTGCGTCACCTGGTCGAGCTGGGTGAAGTGGTGCCGGGCTTGGGGCGTGGCGGGGGACAGGCCGCGACCGCCAGGCAGGTCGACCGCCGCGGCCATATCGCCGAGGGGCACGAACCCGCTGACGGGTCGAGAAGGGTCGCTCATCGCTCCAGAAGGAGGACCAATGTTCTCAGTGGCACCATGTCAACAAAATCGCTGCATGATACGTGAAACTCTCGGGAATGACGAGCGCCCGCTGGCTGCTATCATTGCGCCATGGAATCCACGCGCCAGGTGACCGCCATTATTGAACGTGAGGGCGACATGTACGTCGCCCTCTGCCCAGAACTCGATATTGCAAGCCAAGGCCAGACGGTCGAGACCGCGAGGACCAGCCTCATCGAGGCGTTAGAACTCTTCTTCGAGTCCGCCGATCCGACCGAGGTTGCCCGACGGTTGCATAGCGAAGTGTTCGTCACGCGCGTCGAGGTCGCGGTTGGGTAAACTGCGCGTCCTCTCTGGCCGCGAGGTGTGCCAGATTCTCGAAGGCCAAGGATTCTCAGTCGTTCGACAGCGGGGCAGTCACATCGTCATGCAGCAGCGATCCGGCAGCACCACGACGACCGTTCCGGTCCCGGACCATGCCGCACTCACGCTTGGCACGCTGTCCAGCATCATTCGCCAGTCCGGCGCGGCCCGGCGGCTCTTCGAGCGCTAGCGTCGCGGGCGCCCGCCCGCCTGTCCTCTTGTGTTCGAGACCACGAGTCAAGTATTCTCATTGCCAATCAGTACGACTAATCCAACTCGTTCGCATCATCGGCATGATTCATATCATATGCCCCACGCCAAAATCATCGCGATTGTGAACCAGAAAGGCGGCCCCGGCAAGAGCACCGTCGCGATGGTGCTGGCCGGCACCCTCGGTCGTCGCGGGTGCAAGGTGCTTGTGGTCGATGCGGACTCCGAACAAGGATCGGCGACCCGTTGGGCGGCCTCGGCACCCGATGACGTCCCCTTTCCGGCGAGCATCGCCGGGCTTGGTAAAACAGATGCCAAGCTGCACCGCGAGGTGCAGAAGTTCGTCGCCGATCACGACTACATCCTCATCGACTGCCCGCCCTCCGCAAACTCGCCAGTGGCGCAGAGCGCGTTACTGATTGCCGACTTGGCCCTTGTGCCAGTCGTCCCCTCGCCACTCGATCTCTGGGCGGGCGTGGCCATCCGCAAGGTCATTGACGCCGCCGAGGCCCTCAATGAGCACCTGACCGCGCGGCTGCTGATCAATAGACACAAGCCGAATACGAGGCTGGCCGCTGAGACCCGGAAGATTCTGTCTGCGTTTGCTATTCCGCTCTGCAAGACGCAGCTTGGCGATCGTGAGGTGTACAAACATGCCGCGGCGTACGGCCAGACCGTCCAAGGCTTGGGAACCGGTGCGACGGCCGCGATCACTGAGGTTGAGGCCCTGACAGACGAGCTGTTATCTGTCCTCAAAGGAGATGACCATGGGCAAAGATCCGCTAAGCGGCGCGCTGAGCCGATCGCTGCACGCTGAAGACACCGCTGTAGAGCAGCGCTTTGCCCGCGCCGATTCCATCCTCGGCGGGCAGGGACAACAGCGCGGCGTGCTGCCCGCCACGCCCTCGCCGCCAGCAAAGGAACGGGCGGTTCGCGCGACATTTACCCTCGCCGAAGCGGATAGCGAACTGTTGCCAGTGCTGCAGCAGCGCTGCCTGAAAGGACAGCACAGCGCGGCGAGAAGCGAGATCGTTCGCGCGGGCCTGCGTGCACTTGCTCAGATGCCGGCGAAAGAATTTCTTGCTCTGGTGAAAAGCGTCGAGAAGCTCAAACCCGGCCCGGGAAGGAGGGTGCAGTGATAGTACGAATCATGCATACTATCGGTATTCTTCATACGATACGCATGAGTCATACTAACTAGGCTGGTAAGCGGCGTCTCGTTCGCGTGACGTTTGCGAGACAGAGAATCCGACACGGGATACGACACACGGCGGGGCGCCTCTGACGGCGCCCGTGACGGTGTATTGCAAACGGCCGTTTACGACACATGCTGATCGGCTACGCCCACGTCTACCACGCCGTCGCGTCCGGCGTCCGCGACGACCGCCCGGGGCTTGACAGCTGCGTGCGCACGCTCCGGACTGGCGATGTGCTCGTCGTCTGGAAGCTCGACCGCCTCGGCCGCACCCTCGCCCACCTGGTCAACACCGTGCAGGGCTCGGCGGCTCTCGGGTGTATAAAGGGGCCATCATGGGCAGGCAAAACGGAAATCCCAGTGTCATGATTCGTCACACCAGCGCACGGTGTCTCCTGCTGATCCTCCTGTGGCCGGCGACCGGGTCGGCGCAGACAGGAAGCATCCGCGGCAGCGTTGTCGACCAGACCGACTTGGTGCTGCCTGGCGCCACCGTGACAGTGCGTGGCAACGGGGTCCCGCGCACCGCCTCCTCGGACGAGCAGGGCACCTTCGAGCTGGCCGGGGTCGCCCCCGGCACCTATACGCTGCACGTGTCGCTCGCCGGGTTCTCCGACGCGACGGTCGAGAACGTGACGGTCTCCGGAGCGCCGCTCGCGCTGCCGCCAGTGGTGCTGCAGCTCGCGAGCTTCGGTGACACGGTGGTCGTGACCGCCTCGCGCAACGAGGTCCGGCTGATCGATGCGCCGGTGTCGACATCGGTCATCTCGACCGCCACGCTTGCAACCACGTCGGCCCAGAACTACGGCGACCTCCTGCGTGCGACGCCGGGCATCAATGTGATTCAGCTCTCGGCGCGCGACGTGCAGGTCACCAGCCGCAGCCCCGGCAACACGCTGACGAACTCGCAGCTCGTGCTGGTGGACGGTCGTAGCGCCTACCTCGACTTCTTCGGCCTCGTCCTGTGGGACCTGCTCCCGACCAACTTCGACGACGTGGAGCAGATCGAGGTGGTGCGGGGGCCGGCGTCCGCGGTGTGGGGCGCGAACGCCATGACCGGCGCCGTCAACATCATTACCAAGCCTCCACGGGAATCGGTTGGCACGACGGTCACGCTCAGCGGCGGGTACGTTGACCGGAATGACGGATCGGGCACCGGACGCGGGGCGGGCTCGCTGTTCGGCGCGAATGCGACCGTGACGCGGGCGCCGAACGACCGGGTGTCGTACCGCGTCAGTGCCGGCTACTTCACATCCGCCGCGTTCGCCCGGCCGACCGGCCGGATCCCGGTGATCGACGACCCGCGGCAGCCCGGACAGACCGTGGGCGGAGCGTTCTACCCACTGGACTCGGCCGCCGCCGCCTTCGGGACCGGATTCGCGAACCGGGGCACCAGCCAGCCGAAGTTCGACGTACGGGTCGACCAGGAGCTGTCCCATGGCACCCTCACCTACGCGGGCGGCGTGGCCGGTACGGACGGGCTTATCCACAGCGGTATCGGACCGTTCGACATACAGTCGGGCACCTATCTGGGCTACGGCAAGCTGACCTACACGCGGGGCGCCCTGCGCATGCAGTTCTTCACGAATGTCCTGAACGGGCAGGCGCCCAACCTGCTGCTGCCGGACCTGGCCACCGGGAGGCCGCTGCAGCTCGACTTCAGGACGCAGACCTATGACGGCGAGATCGGCCACTCGGTGTTCCTCGGCACCCGGCACCGGCTGACCTACGGCGGCAACGTGCGGCAGAACAACTTCGACATCACGCTCGCCCCGCTGGGCGAGAACCGCCTCGAGGTGGGCGCGTACCTGCAGGACGAGATCTTCTGGGAGCGGTTCCGGCTCGTGCTGGGCGGGCGCGTGGACAAGTTCGGCAACTTCTCCAATCCGAAGGTTTCGCCGCGGATCGCGTTCCTCGTCAAGCCGGCCGAGGATCACTCCGTCACGCTGTCGTACAACCGGGCCTTCCGCGCGCCGTCGGTCATTAATAACGCGCTGCAGACCAATATCGTGAGTCCTGTGGACCTGAGCGCCCTCGCGCCGCTCCTGCCGCCGGTGCTGCAGCCGGCGGTCGCCCAACCGTTTCCGCTTGTCGTCGGCGGGATCGGCAGCGACATCCCGATCGGCGGGATGTCTCAGGACGAGCTGACGGAAGAATCGCTGACGGCGTATGAAGTGAGCTACGCGGGCGTGCTCCCGCGCGGGACGACGCTCGGCGGCTCGTTCTACGTCAACCGCCGCGACGATTCCATCAACTTCGTCTCCCTGCCGCGGTCACTCGACCCGTACACCGCGGCCAATCCGCCGCCCGGCTGGCGGCTCCCGCCGGTCGTGCTGGCCCTCATGGCGCAGCGCGGGATCTTTCTGCCGCGCACCGCGTTCACCTACCTGAATCTGGGTCCGGTCCGCCAGACCGGCGTGGAGCTGTGGCTCGAGCAGCAGGTCTCACGGGCAGTGGCCGCGTCCATCAACTACTCGTGGCAGTCCGAACCGGAGATTCTGGACGATCCGAACCCGCATCTGCCGGCGGAGCTCAACCTGCCCCCGACGCACCGATTCAACGCCGGGGTGACGTGGAACGGCTCGCGGCTCCTGGGTTCCGCCTCGGTGAACGCCGCCACCGACGCATTCTGGAGCGACGTCCTCACCGCGGGGTATCACGGCTACACCGATGGGTACGCGACCGTGAACGGCAGCGTCGGGGTGAAGTGGCAGGGTGGCGCCGTCACGACGACGGTGAAGGTGACCAACCTGTTGAACCAGACCGTTCAGCAGCACATCTTCGGCGACCTGCTCCGGCGGACCGTGGTGGGCGAGGTCAAGTTCAAGTTCTGACGCGGGTGGACGAGCCGGACGAGACCTTCACGGTGACGCTGAGCGCGCCGAGCTACGCCACGGTGGCAGCCTCAGCGCCGGCTCTGGCAGCCCAACGTGGACGACACTCGCCAGAACCTGGCGGCCACGACGAGTAGTTTCCATGGTCTGACGTCGAACGCGAATCTTCCGTTGGATACCTGCCTCGGCATGGCTACCGAAGCCTGAATCCGATCGGCCGTCGGGAATCCCGTGCGGCAAACAACCGGCTGCCGCGTGGCTGGCAAGAGGAGCAAGGGGCGAATGCTGGGGCTGACACCGGACCCGCTCAGCGCCGGCGTCGGCATGCCGTCGCGGGTCCGTACGGCCACGAACGGGTCACCGCGTGGCAGGACGGTGCAGACGCGCAACGGAAGAATACCGCCGGGGGTTCCGTTTCGTCTGGCCGCGCACGCGTGCCGGACGGCGCCCTCGCCAGCCTGTCGCAAACGACCGGTTACGACACATGCTGATCGGCTACGCCCGCGTCTCAAAGGCGGACGGCTCCCAGTCGCTGGACCCGCCGCGCGACGCGCTGCGGGCCGAGGGCGTCGACGCCGTCAACGTCTACCACGACTTCGCGTCTGGCGTACGCGACGACCGCACGGGACTCGACAGCTGCGTGCGCGCGCTCCGGACGGGCGACGTACTCGTCGTCTGGAAGCTTGACCGCCTCGGCCGCAACCTCGCCCGCCTGGTCAACACCGTGCAGAACCTGTCGACCCGCGGCGCCATCGACCGGTACACGATCTGGAAATGTCTCTCGTACCGAAGGCGCATGCCCAGAGCGATACCACCGAACCTACCTTGGTGGGGTACGCAGTGGAAGCGTGGATTCTGTGGTTGGAATACGACGAGGAGCTCGATTCAGGGTCAACCCCGGCAGCGACAGACTTCCAGGTCCGCGTCACTCCGCGGGGAGGCTCTGCGGAGGAACGGACCGTCGACTACGTGGAGGTATACTCCGACTACGTGTTCCTGCATCTGGCCTCGCCGGTCGCGGTCATGGACGCTGTGATGTTGAGCTACTTCGGTCCGGAGGACGGATCGAGTCCCGCGATCCAGGATGCGGCCGGCAACGAGGCGGCGACGTTCACGGGCCTGTCGGTGGCAAACAATACCGCGCACGTTCGACATCTACCTAAACGCCCGCACCTTCTGGCGCAACATCCCCGCCCAGGTGTGGACCTATAAACTCGGTGGCTACCAGGTGCTCAAAAAATGGCTGTCCTGCCGCGAACGCACCATCCTCGGCCGTCCGCTCACGCCAGAGGAAATCCAATATTTCACCGACACCGCCAGACGGATCGGGGCGATCGTGGTGGCTCCCGTCGAGTCGTCCGCGTGACGTCTAGACCCCGGTGGTGTAGACAGAACGGAGGAAGACTCATTGCCAGTCCCTGACTTTCAATCGCTCATGCTCCCAACCCTCACGGCGTTCGCTGGCGGCGCGGACACGTCGGTGGTCGAGGTGCGCCAGCGTGTCGCGGCCGCCGAAGGGCTCACGCCCGAGGCGTTACACGAGTTGCTGCCCAGCGGCAAGGTGACAAAGTTCGCGAATCGGGTTGGCTGGGCACTCGTGCATATGCAGAGATCTGGTTTGGTGGAAAAAGTCCAGCGTGGCGTCTACCGGCTGGCGGCGGCCGGCGAACAACTGCTGGTCCAATCGCCGACGCGGATCGACCTGCCACTCCTTCGTCACTACCCAGCGTATGTCGCGTGGAGGAAGGCGCCGTCGAAGAAGCAGGATTCCGCACCCACGCGGCCGGACGATGCGGTGGATACACCGGAGGAAGCATTGGACTATGCCGCCGCGCAATTACATCAATCGCTGGAGGCCGATCTCCTGGATCGAGTGCGGGCCGAGCCCTCTGCGTTTCTCGAACGCGTGGTGGTGGATCTCCTGATCGCCATGGGCTATGGCGGGGGCGACGCCGCGCGAGGCCAGGTGACGGGGCGGACGGGTGACGGAGGCATCGACGGCACGATCCGGGAAGACGCGCTCGGGCTGGATGAGGTGTATCTCCAGGCCAAGAAATACGCCGCCGGCACCACCGTGAGTGAAGGCGACCTTCGGAACTTCGCCGGGGCGATCGATGCGGCGAACACGACCAAGGGCGTGTTCGTGACCACCGCCGGGTTCACGCGGTCCGCGACGGACTACGTGGCCAAGAGTCCGAAGCGCATCGTCCTGATCGACGGGGCGGAACTCGCGCGTCTCATGGTTGTCCACGAGATCGGCGTACGCACCCGGATCCGGTATACGGTCAACCGGATCGACGAGGATTATTTCGCCGGGGAAGACCTGTAAGGCGCTCGTCGTGTCGATTCTCATGCCGCAGGAGCGACTCTGGGTCGACGACCTTCCCGCCTCGGCGAACCTCGGGTAACACCGGCGCGCGCCGTGTGATCGTTTGAACGCGCTTCGTCGACGAGGTCCAGGCGCTGGCGGTGACCCCGCACATTGCGCAGAAGATCCGCTACAGCGCCATCGACGGCCGGACCACCCGGCATCCCGGTTACCACGTCAGTCAACGGAAGCGGACGTTGGTCGAGCAGGTCTTCGGCTAGCTGAAGACGGTTGGCGGACTGCGGACGCCACGCCATCGGGCCGGGGCGGTCGTCGATTGGATCGTGACCTTCGCGGCGACCGCCTACAACCTCGTGCGAATGCGGCCCCCTCGTGGCGACGTGTCCCTAACGGCACGGGTTAACGGCGGCGGACTCTTCCCGGGCAACTGGTGGCCGCCGGTGCCGCACAGGAGACCCCGGCACGGTTCGTTGCCATAAGTCTGATATCGTCCATTGCACCGACTTCTTCAGCATCCTGGCAGGCTGTCATCTCGGATCACCCCGGAGACTCACAGCGCGCTTGAGGGCGAATTCCCAGAAGTGTTTTACGTTGCCCAAGATGAGGTCAAGACCGATGCGATAAGAACGGCTCGCACTCAGAGGACCAGCGATCGGCAAAGGCTCTTAGTCTGTCACGCAGCGCCTTATCAGCGTCGAGCAGAAAGTAGAAGCGGGACGAGTAGGGCTTGAGGCGAACCGCCACGACATCACGACTGTCCGTGTGCCTCTCAAGGCGACTGCGGATGTGATCGAATTCCGAGCGAGCACCACCTTTGCGCCGAGTCTGGTGTTGGTAAAAGAGTAGTGCCCGGCTGGGCGATCTCAGGGATTTCAATTCAGAGAACAGAACGCTCTTGTGGTTAGGCGACGCGGTTTCCAGTCCATTGTCCGGGTCAAGGAAGACGAGCTGAGCGCCGTCCATCACCTCAGTCATCCCCGTCGCCCATGCTCGGCGCTGGTCACTGTTCGCCGCGCCTGTCTGGCACAGAGCCTTATGAAAACGAGCCGTATCCGGAAGCAGTCCCAACTTCTCAAGGTGGGCTACTGATCGGCGACGTGGATCGACCCTAAACGACTCGACGAATCTCTTCAGGCCGTTGAAGACCTCAGGGTCCAGGTACTCGAACCGCTCGTTCTTTCGGAGGTAGTCCAAGTGCCGACCGTCGTTGTTCTTTTCTTCAGCGGCGTCCGTGCGGTACCAGCAGACACCGAGGGACCTGCCTCCACAGAGAGCGCGGAGCAGTGCGAACTTGCCGAAGTCCCCGACATCCCCAGCGTATCGATCTTGCATGTGTTCACTATAGGTTAACGTCCTTCACCTCGAGCCGTTGAAGCGAGCGCTTGAGATCGAAGGCCACCCGCTCGGCCTTGATCGCGGTCTTGAGCACCGGTGTTTTCGGTGGCAATCCCAAACGCAACTTGAGCGCCACCTCGGACAGGCCCGCGTGCGCCTGGCCCACCGTGCTGAGCAGGTATTCTTGTTCGTCTTCGGTCATATTCTCTGGATTGTAGGCGAGCATTGCTTGAGGACGCGAGGCCGCCAGCTACAAGGAAAGATGAGAGCCTCCCCCTCCGGTCGTAGCCTACGGCGCGGCGGCGCGGTAACGATCCGGCTTGTCCTGATCGCCACGGCGCTGGCGGGTAGCGCGCGGGCGCGGGCTGTCCACGCGCAGGGGACCACGACGCCGTCGTGGGGCGACGTGGGCATCAGCGTCTCGCCGCTGTTCACGGTGTACGTGCACAGGGAGTCCTGCTGTACACCGCCCGGCGGCTGGGTGACGTGGGGAACGAAAAAGTTCCGCCTCCAGGTGGACTACGTGCACAACCGCCGGCGAGACCTCATTTACCAAGATTTCCGCGGAGAAGAACGTCAGGGGCAGACAATCACCGTACAGCGCGCCGTCGTGGGAACCCATGTGGAACAGATCAGCGTTGCGGTGCTGTACTGGCGATTGTTGGAGCATGCGCGGGTGTCTCCACACCTACTTCTCGGACTCGGGTACTGGAAGTTCACGGACCGTTCCTGCGTGGCTGGTGGTGAACCGGTTCAGCGAGAGCCAGACGGACGGTACCGTGTGGACTTGGCGGAGGGGGAAGAACAGCGGTGCGTGGACAACTCGCCGTACAGGTGGTTTCGAGTCCTTCCTCAGGTCGGTGTAGGTATGGACATTCAGATCGGATCCCGCGTCTTCGCCCGCGTACAAGCGCAACTTCTGTCGGTCCGGCTGGGCGTGGGTCTACGCTTCTAGTATAGCGTCTAAACCATGTGATCTATTGTTATTGTCTATACCATTATTATGACTTGTATGGTCTCGGTCACAGTGCCATTGCCAGGTCGCGTCCCGTACCATCTCCTCCAGCAAATCCGAAAGCGTCGGCAACGGGTCGCCGTCCGCGAGCATCTGCATCAGCAGCAGCACGTGGCACTGGTGTGCCAGACCACGTTTCTCCGTCAGACAGGATCTCCCGGAGAGTGTCTTCCAGTTCAGGCGACACAATCCAGCGGAAACCGGATACTCTCCCCCTTGAGCGCGAGCACCACGCGCGTTCCGTGCCCACTCCCGGCGCAGGTTCAGCACGATCTCCCGTTTCTACAAGCGCGAAAAGTTTTGATGTAGAGATCCTGCGGTTGGAGGCGTGGCTGCATGAAGGGAAACTGCCTGCGAATCGACCTGCGAATCAGTGGGCGGCCCGCACTCGGTGGTGCGGTCTGATCACGGGTTTATTGTTCGGCGTCGGGATTGCCGCACTCCCCCGGTGACGGTGGTGGTGGCGGCACTGACCCACCGGCGGTGGCATCGAACCTGAGCCGGAACCCGAACCTGAGCCGGAACCAGTATCGGCCCGCCCGCTGCTCGGGCAGCTGCTCCTGGCGCTGGTCCTGCTCCGGCTGGGCGTGATGCGGCTGTCGCAGCGGGGCGGGCAGGCACCTGATGCGCGGGCGACGGGCGGCCGCGGGTCGAGGCGGCGCCAGGAACGCACGCGGCGCGGCCGTGCGCGAGCCGGCGATCGGCGCGTCTGCGAGCGACCTGACCGGCTGACCCGCGAGGGACGCGCCGGTCGCGCGCGAGCGATCGCGCCTGCGTCGGGAGTCGTGTGTGCGCGTGATCGTCGCACACCTGGACGCGCGCCTCCGTCCGCCCACGCCGGTCGGTCGGTGTCTCCCCCTGCACGCCACGTCGCCTCCTCACACGGCGCAGCCGGCGCGGCGTGCAGGGGCGATGGCCAGAGCCGTGCCGTGGCGCACGGTGCGGTGCCGCGGGGCGGGGTGCGGCACGGTGTTCTCCATCTGTGGGTCCTGCTACCGGGGGCAGGCCTACTGTGGGGATCACTGTCGCGCGACCGCGCAACGCCGTCAACGGCGGCAGGCGAACGCGCGGCATCAGCGCAGCCTGGAAGGCCGGCTCGATCACCGGGACCGCCAACGGGCCTACCGCGCGCGGCGCCGCCTCCGGCGCGTGACGGATACACCTTCCCCTCGGCCCCCTCGATCCACAACCATCGCCCCAGCCGTCAGACACGTGGGTATTCGGCCCGTGTGCCGCGTGTGTGGGCGCGTGTGGCGGGACGACGAGGGGCCACCCAGAGAGACCGGGCGGGGCGGGACGATGAAAGGAACGCGGCGATGGCGATTCGTGACCTGATGACCGTGGACGGGCTCCCGGCGTGCGGCACGCCCGCATCGTCCAGCGCCCGAACCTGTCACGGATTCCGGGAGCCATGAATATTGATCTGGAAGTCGAGCCGTCGCCGGTTCCTGACCGGGAGGATGAGTCGTCACGCCCGGGTCTTGACCGGGCGGCGGAGCGGTCACAGGAACCGGCGCGGACGGGGCATCGGCGGGAGCATGACGCGCGGGAACCGCGCCGGGAGTTTACGGATCGGGTCGATGGCGTGGTCCAGGACGCGGCGGCGTTCCGCGCGGTGGCGTTCGCGGATCTGGTCACACAACAGTTTGACGGACACCCATACGCGGGCGGGCGCGGGATCGCGAAAGCGGAACGGGCGGGGTGGATTGAACGGGTCGAGGGGACGGGTCCGAACGGGGGCACCTTCGCCGTTGTGGTGGCGACGCCTGCCGGAGTCGAGCGGGCACAGATTTTATGGGCGCGGGCCGGACGGGAGGATCAACGCGGATGGTCCGGGGTCGTCAAGGCGTCGGACCTAGACCACGATTGCGCCGTCTACCGGGCCGCGTGTGATGCGTCGAAGCGGATCGAGGCGGAGGGCGGGCGCGTCACGCTGGTGCGGGTCGATGCTGAACTCAAGGGCGCGGTGGCCAGGGGGACGGAGCGGGTGCGGCAAGGGGATGGCCGCGAGGCGGCAGACGCGGAGCGGCGGCGGCTGGCGGCCGAGTTAGCACTCCCGATGTCGGAGGATGGCAAGGTGCTGTTTCCTGACGCACAAATTGAGTACACCGATGCGGCGGGCCGGGCGGGCCGGGCGAGTGTCGAGGTTGCATCGCAGCACTACAGCGGGGCGACGGTCCGGGCAAAGGCGGCGGCGGGATTTCAGATGTACGCGGCGGCGGGCGGCGCAGCGGACTTCGTGCGCCGGGCGCTCGCGGGAAGCGGGGGCAGCGGCAGTCGGCGCGGCGGGCGCGGCGGCGGCAGTCGAGACATGAATGAGGTCTTTGAGATATGAAGCCGTGGCGGGTGGCGTTGGGTTTGACGATGACGGTTGGGGCCTTGGCGACGTGGGGCCTGTGGGTCGAACTCGCGTACCTGCGGCCGTTCTGGCAAGTACTCGTGAGCGATTACGGGTGGTATATCGGCGCTCATGGAAGTCTCGCGTTGGCAACGCTCGCCACGGGGATCTATATCGCGGCGCGGTCGCTGTCGTTGGGCGCGATCGGAAGCAAGGTCGATGTGGTCGAGCGGGCGATCCGGCGCGGAGCGGGGCAAGATCCAGAACTATCGGAACGGCTCGCGGAAGATGCGAGCGGGAAGCATAGAGAGGGATGAATACAAATCCGAGTGTCTGGCCTCAAGTGGTGTGGTTCTTGTCGATGGGCGCGATGACTGTTGCGGGGCTCATGTTCCGGTATCTCCCTCGTGAGGCCGGGGAACACGCGGTGATCGCGCGGGGCCTGGCGGGTGGCGTGGGGATGGTCCTGTACGCGCTGACACTCTACTGGTGGCATTTCTCGTCACGCTGACAACGCGAAAGGAAAGGGGTCATGGCAGTACTACGAATCGTGATGGTCGTTTCGGCGGCGCTGATACTCGTACCGGCGGAGGTTCTAGCGCAAGGTACGTCGCCCTGGGTGGATGCCGTGGCGAACTTGTCCACGGCGTTCACCGGACCGATCGCGCGCGGCCTGGCGCTCGTGTCCATCGTGGTCGGCGGGCTGATGTTCGCGTTCGGTGAGGGCGGCAGCAAATCCGCGCTGGCCGGGATCATTTTCGGCCTGGGGATGGCGCTCGGCGCGGCGAACTTCATTACCTGGATGTTCTGACCGTGGCGAGCCGTGGCACTCGCATCTGGCACGGGTACGGCGTCATGAGTCAACCGCTCACGATCATGGGGGTCGAACGTCGATTTTTCCTCATGTCGGCGGTGTTGGGCGCGGGCCTGTGGAACACGGTGAACAGTCTGCTCTTGGGCGTGGTGACGTTCACGCTGATGTACGTGGCGGGGTTCTTCGCGTGGCGGTATGACGAAAATATGGTGATGGTCGTTCGGGCGGCGATCCGGTATCGGAGTCGGTACGATGCCGGGCTGCTGCTCGATACGTCGCCGTACATCCTTGTGATTAAGAGCGGCGGGCATGATTGAGGGGGACGTGGGGGCGCTCGCGCATGAGATTCCGTACTGGGGGTGGGTCACTGACCGGACCTGCCTCACCCTGAGCGGAGAATTACTGACGGTCGGGACGGTCGCGCCGGTCGCGGTCGACGGGCGCTCGTCGGCGGATCTCGATGCGGTATCCGGGCGCTGGCAACAGATGTTGTCGGGGCTACCGGACGGGATGCGGCTCACCTGGATCATGGAACGGCGGGCGGTGAGATTTCCCGATCCACCGGCCGGGCTCGGGGACATTGCGGCGCTCGCGCAACGGAAGCGGTTCGCGTTCCTCGCGGACCGTGTGCAGGATGTGTCGGTGCATGCGGTCTGGTGTTTCAATCCTCGGCTGCGTCGCGCGGTCGAGGGGCGCAACGGGCATGGGGGGTGGTTGCGCGCGCGGGCGGAGCACTGGCGACAGCGGCGGAAGCATCCGCACGAGTCGGTCTACCTCGCGGCCGATCTGGAACGGGCCGTCACCACTCACGAGAGTCTTGTCGGGGCCAGCGTCGCGCGGGTGACTGACGCGACGGAGGTGGCGCTCTTGTCATCGTTGGCGGCGGCGCGGGTGCTGTACCGCCTCGTGAACGGCGGGGTCGGGGAATGGGTCGACGGGACGCGGACCGATGCCGGGGTGAATTGGCGGATGGCGGGCGCGGACCTCGCGGCCGATCGGGACGTGTTGCACGTCGGCGGGCAGCAAATAGGGGTGTGGTCGTGCGTTGCGCCACCGGCCAACGTGACGGCGAACGCCCTGGGGGATCTGTACGGCGGGATTCAAGCGCCCATGACGGTGGTGCTTGAATGGCGACCGTGGGCGCGGAACGCGGCGCGAAGCAAAATGCGGTCAACGCAACGGCACTACTTCAGTAAGCGGTATTCGATGGGTGCTCACATGCAGGAAAAAGAGGGCACCACGGCCGCGATGGAAGATGCGGCAGCCACGATTGAAGCGGACCGCGCGGGCGCGGCGCTCGTGGAACTCGAAGCGGATGGCGTGGGGTACGGGGAGGTCGCGTTGTCGATCGTGATTCCGGGGACGACGGGACAACTTGACCAGTGGGGCGCGGACCTGGGCCGGGTGTTCGGGGCGCTCGATGCGAAGGTGACGCGGGAAACGTACGGGCAACTGGCGGTCTGGTTCGGGCGCTTACCGGGTCAACCGCGTGCGCGGAATCCGCGCGTGGTGTTCGTGTCGGCGGGGGTAGCGGCCACGCTCGCGCCGTTGTTCGGGGCTCCGCGCGGGGAGGCGCGGTGCGCTCACCTTGACGCGCCCGCGCTCACGGTGTTCGAGACGACTTCGGGCACGCCGTATCACTATGACTTGTTCGGCGGGCGCGACGTGGGCCACACGTTGATGCTCGGGGCCACGGGGGCCGGGAAAAGTTTCACGCTGAACTATCTGCTCGTGCAAGCGCTGCAATACAACCCGCGTGTGTTGATTCTTGACCTGGGCGGGTCGTATCGGTCGCTGACACAGTTCCTTGGTGGCGGGTATCTGGAAGTCTCACCGGAGGACGATGCGATCGCGCTGCGGCCGTTCGCCCTGGAACACTCGGAACGGTCGATGCAATTCCTGTCGGCCTGGGTGCTGCGGCTGCTCAAGATTGGCGGGTGGGAGCCGCAGAGCGGCGATTTATCGGAAGTGCGGTCGCGGATTGAGGATTTGTATGCGCTCCCGCGCCCGCGCCGGTCCCTGGGAAACCTCGCGCGGTCGTTGCCGCGTCTGATGTGGCCTGCGCTGTCGCGGTGGCATGGGGCTGGCGTGTGGGGACGGTGGTTTGACAATCCGCCGTCCGACGAGGCGGATCTGACCCTGGGAGATTGGCAAGTGATCGACCTGGCCGGGGCGGTCGAACATGAGGACTGGTGCGAGGCGGCGCTCTTGTACCTGCTCGAAAAGCTCCGGGCGGAGATCGAGGCACCGGGGGAGATCGGGCGGCTCAAGCTGATGGTGGTCGATGAGGCGTGGCGGTACTTGCGCGATCCTACGGTCCTGGCGCGGCTGGTCGAGGCGGCAAAAACCTGGCGGAAGCGCAATGCGGCGCTCGTGCTGGCGACGCAAAGCGTGACGGACCTGACGGCCACGCCGGGGACGCAAACGCTTTTAGAGTCGATGCCCACACGACTCTTTTTAGCAAACCCCGATTTTCCGGCAGCGGGCGCGGCGACGTTCGGGCTCTCCGAGGACGAGCTTAAAACGATTCGAGGGCTGGAACCGAAACGGGAATTGTTTTTACGCCGGTCGAACGCGGCGGCGGTACTCAAGCTCGTGGTTGATCCCGAAAGTTACTGGCTCTATACGTCGTCGGCCACCGATGCGGCACGACGGGCGGCGGCGGTCGAGCGGTGGGGTGTCGAGGGGGCGATCGTGCGGCTGGCGGCGGGCCGGGATCGGGAGCCAGCGGTGGGCGGCGTTGGGTAGCGTGTCCGCGCGTCAAGGGCGCGGGCGGGCGGTTTCGGGTGAATCGAGGGTGTGTACGTGGCGCTCTCGTTGATTTCGTGGTGGGTGGGCCGGGTAGTGGGTCGCTTGCGGAGCGTGGGAGGACGCGGCCCGGCGTCGCCGGCCTGGCCGGCGTCGTGCTCGAGGTCGCGCGGGTCGGGGAACGGACGGAAAGGGAGGGGGACCGTGAGAGAGAAGCGGGGACCGCTGGCACTGCTGGCGCTGCTGGCGCTGGCGGGCAACGTACAGGCTCAAGGGATTCGGACGGTGATCGATGAGGGGGAGCCGATCGCGGTGGTGACGCAAGTGCGGCACACGACGACGGTGGTTGTACCGGCGTCGGAAACGATTGTGGATGTGGTGGCGGGTGACGGGGAGTACTGGGACGTGTCGGTGTCCGGCCACGTCGCGTACATCAAACCGCTAGAGGCGGCGGCGGCCAGCAACGTAACGCTCGTTGGTGAGAGCGGCCGGGTGTGGGCGCTGCTGGTGTCGGAGTCGTCGGACGACGATCCGGATCTGGTGGTCTATATCGATCCGCCCGTCGTCGGAGGGGGCACGCTCGGCCGGGCGATGCCGCTGGCCTTCACGGCCGCGGCGGAGTTGACGGTGGAACAGGTGGCGCACGCGGAGGCGCTGGCGGCGCTCGCGGGGGTCGAGGCGGCGGCGATCGCGGATGTGGCGGTGGTGCGAGCGGAGCACGCAGCACTCGCGGCGGCGTGGCTCGGGGAGTATCCGGGGCGGATCGAGTTTCCGTACCGGCTAGAGGCGCGGGCGCGGGCTGCACCGTTTCTTGTCGAAGGATTGTGGCATGACGGTCGATTGACGTATCTGCGGTCGCGGGCACAGGAAACGCCCGCGCTGTACGAGTACACGACGGACGGGACTCAAACGCTGGTGGCGTATCAGCTACACGATGACGGGTTGTATGTCGCGGATCATGTGCTTGGCCCTGGGCGGTTGGTGATTGGCGAGTTGTGGACGGAGTGGGGTGATGTGCGGCCTCGGCCGCAACAGCCCATGTCGAAGCGGAAGCGGTACACGATTGTGGGGGCGCTCGTCGGCGGGTCCGTGGTGGCGAATTGGGTGATTAAACGGTAACAGCGTTGCGGATTCTCACGGGAGGGGGACGGGATGCGAAAGTGGACGGCGGTACTCGTGGCGCTCGTCGGCGTGCTGACCAGCTCGGCGGCGGCACAACAGGACGACGAGCCGCGCACCGTGACCACGCGAGTGCGGCACGTGACGACGCTCGTGTTGCCACGCGCGGAAACAATCGTGGATGTGGTAGTGGGCGACGCGGAGTACTGGGACGTGTCGGCGGCGGCGCATTTGGCGTTTGTCCGGCCGTTGATGGCGGGCGCTGAATCGAACCTTGTCATTCTGACGGCCTCGGGCGCGGTCCTGCCGGTGGTGGTGATCGAACGCAGTGAGGGCGTGGTTGATGCAGTCGTGCGCCTGGGCGCGGCGGAAGGACCGGGGACCGGGCCGGTCTTAGCGCCGGTTGCCACGGTGGCGGCGGCGGCGCGATCCTCGGCGGCGGCGTGGGTCGCGGTCGCGGTTGCGGAAGCGGCGGCGGTCGAGCGGGTAGACGCGGCCCGATTGGCAAGCCAGGCGGAGCTAGACGCGGGGCGCGAAGCGTACCCTCGGCAGTTGCAATTTGTGTATGAGTTCATCCGGGAGCCTCGGGCGGGGCCGTTCTTTGTCGAAGGAATGTGGCATGACGGGGAGCGGACGTACGTGCGGACGCGAGCGGTCGCGCCAGTCGTGTATGAGGTTGGCGACACGGGAACGGTCGAAGCGGTGACGGTTGAGGGCATGGTGGGGTCGGTGTACGTGTTGCCGCGTGTGCTTGGGTCGGGGTTCCTCGCGGTGAACGGGGAGCGGTTGGCGTGGTCGCTGACAACGCGCCGGACGGGACCATAGCAATGCAGGAATGGAAAAAGATTATTAAAGATCCGGGCGGGGCGCTGCCGCCCAATATTCTGCGAACGGTGGGGATCGGGTTCTTCTCCGTGGTGCTGGTCGGGCTGGTGTTGTCAACGATGTGGAGTACGCCGGGTGAGGATGCAGCGGAGGCGTTGGCGGGCACGGAGCCGAACCTCACGGGGAGCGGGCAAGTCGCACAACTGTCAACGCGGTTGACGGATTTGCAGGAAGAACAAACGCGGTTGCAAGCACGGGCTGTGGAGCAAGCGCAGCGTGACGCGGACGCGGAGCAAGCGCTCGCGTCCATGTTCGGCGGCGCGGCGGGCGTGGCGGCGGGGCTCGGCGTCGGGCCGGGTGACGGTGTGCAAGATGGTCCGGCTACAGGCGCGGTCGGGCGCGGCGGCGGGCCGGGGGTGGTGCTCACGCCGGATGAGATCGAACTCCGGGCGCGGTTGCGGTTAGAAAGTCTGGAACGGCGGGCGCGGTCGTTGCGGACTCCGGCGCTGGTCGAGACATTCCGGCCCGCGCCAGCGGCGCAAGCGGAGGCGGCGGCGGCAGCGGCGCAAGCGGAGCCTGCGGCGTCTGTGCCCGCGCCGTTTGATCCGCTAGCACTGATGAGTCAAATCACGGACGCGGCGACAGCGGCGGCGGGCGGCGCGGAGGAATTACCGCCGTGGGAGCGGACCGTACCGGGTGTGACGGGGCCAGCGATCACGGCCTCGGCCGATGCGGTGACACTGACGACGCCGAACGATCCGCCTGGGTTTGAGCGAGTCTATGAGGGGTCGGTGGTGTCGGGGGTGCTCGTCACCCAACTCTCCGGGGATTTCGCGGGGCCGGTCGAGGCGCAAGTGTCGATCCCGTTCTATTCGTCGGACCGACAGCGGATTTTGATTCCGCGCGGGGCGCGGTTTCTCGGGACGGCGCAGCCTGTCCGGGCGCAGGATCAGAGTCGGCTCGCGGTCGGATTCCATCGGTTGATTCTGCCGGATGGCCGATGGGTGAATCTGGCGTTTCATGGGCTGAACGGTCTTGGTGAGGGCGCGTTGCTTGACCAGGTGAATCGACACTACTTCGCCATGTTCGCAGCGGCCGGGGCGGTGGGAGCGATTGCGGGGCTCACGTTGCAAGGTTCGGGCAACCCGTATGAAGGTGGGCGGTCGGGGTTTCAGTCCGGCGTCAGTCAAGGACTCGGGCAATCGTCGTCGCAAATTCTTGATCGGTTTCTCAATCGTCTGCCAACTATCACGATTCGGGCCGGGCACCGGCTCCGGATCTGGATGACGGGCGATTTCCTCATGCCGCGTCCTGCGGCTCACCCTGAAAGGATGTTCCGATGATGGCAACAAGCTGGCGGGCGGTGGTAATCGGCGCGGCGATGGTGGCAGTCCTGACGATGGCACCGTGGGCCACGAAGCGAGTCCAAGCGTGCGGGGGGATCGGCTTCTTCTCCATCAACTGCGACGGGATCATTATTGCAAATCAGATCGTCCAGATCGGACATTTGGTGTCGCAAATCAGAGAGATGGCGAGCCAGCTTCGGTCGATGGATGGGGTCTTAAACATGACAACGCAACTGGCAAGCAACAGCCCTGCGGCGGGGAACCTGGGCCGGGTGCGGGACATGATGGATCGGCAATGGGCGATGGCGAAGGACGGCACGGGGTTAGCAACAGACCCCTCGGGTATCGGCGCGTACCTGCAACGGATTCCTGGCGTGACGGACGTAGGCGCGTGGCTGAATGAACTTGCTCCGGCGTCCACGGCGCTGCTCGGGGAGCGGCCCGCGACAAACACAAGCGCGGCGCTCGCGGGTGCGTTCGCGTCGTGGGCGCTGCCGAATGAGGGCGCGAACCTCGATGTGCTGGCGTCGCTCGCGGACATGGGGGACGGCACGCGCAGCTATCGCGGCGTGTGGGAGGACATGGTAACGGCCGGGGAGGTCGCGCCGTTGCTCACGGCTACAGAGTTCAACAGCATGACCGGCGATGCGGCTCTGGTGAGTAGGCTGATGGCGGAGGAGGCGGGCCGAGACGCGCTTGGATCGGCAACGCTGGTACACGCGCACGCGGAAGCGGATGCGGCGAGTTTCCTGGTACAGCAGGTCGGCGCATCGTCGGCGTCACTCGCGGATCTGCGGTTGGATGACTTGTCGCGTGAGCAACGGATTCCGCAAGCGACGCTGGCGGCGCTCACGGCCAACGCGGAGATCGCGCTCGCGCAAGGGCAGCTACGAGCGTACGAAGCGGCGAAGCGGGCACGCGAAGCGTATGAGGAAGAACGGGCACGCCGGGCCGCGCGGGCGGCGTGGGCGGCCAGTGTAATCGCGGGGCAAACCGGGCTGGCCGATTTTGAAACGGCGTGGGACGGCGAGCGGACGGACCGGCAAGACGCGGCGCGGTACTTCCCGTCGTCGCAAGATTGGGGCTGGTGATGACGGCCCTGGTGGTGGGGCTGGCGCTGCTCCTGGGCGGCGCGGCGTGCGGCGGCGGGTCGTCTCGGGCGGAGCGGGCGGAGCTTGCGGCGCTGCTAGTCGAAATTCGGGAAAGTCACGCGGCCACGCTGGCCGCGCATGAAACCGTTGCGGCACGAGCGGCCGAACGATCGGCCGCTCAAGTCGCGGCGTTGGAAGCACGAGCGGCGGAAGGGCGGCCGCTATTCGTGGATGTGGACACACTCAAAAACAACACGGCGGCGGCAGCCGTGGCGTGGGAGACGCAGCTTGCGACGGTCACAACGAATCAGGCCAGCGTCTTAACACAGCTAGAGGATGCGATTGCGGGCGGGGCGTGGGATCTGCTGTTCCCGTACGAAACGGGCGCGGGCCTCACGCCACGGGGCATCGTGGCGTCGGTCCGCGATGCGGCGAACGCGGCCCGCGAACAGGCGGAAGGTATCGCGGCACGCGCGGCAGCGGACGCGCCGTAAGGCGCACTCCATGAACCCTGTAGAAAACTGGCAGAACTTCGCGCAGGATCTCGCGGCGGCGGTTGCGCCTCAGATGCTAGCGGCGGGAATGGATCTGTGGCGGGGCTTGTCGTTGATCGTCATCGTGTGGACGGGTACACAAATGGCGCTGTCGGGCGGCGGCGTCAACATGGCGTCGGTGGTGAAAATGATTATCACCCTCGCCATTCCGCTCGGCATGTTGCAATTTTATACGACGCCACTTCCCGGTCTTTCGTTGACGGTGCCAGATGTGATTACGGGCATGGGAAGCTGGCTGCACGGCGTCATCATTGCGGGCGCGGGCGAGCAAATGTTGACGGAGCTTCAAAATATGTTTCGGGGGATGTACGACAACTTGATGCTGACGCCTTCGATGCCTGGGATTATGAATCCGATCCGCATGTGGGGCGCTGTTATGGCGGCGATCATGTCCGGGATCACCGGCCTGATTTTTTGGGTGTTGATGCTCTTGGTCATGCTCGTGGTGTACACCGTGGGCCTCGCACAGATCGTGTGGGCGCAATTGGCAATCACGATTGCGCTGCTCCTGGGGCCGGTGTTTATTCCGTTCCTGGTGCTGCCGCCGTTGTCGTTCTTGTTTTGGGGCTGGTTCAAAACAATGCTGACGTACTCGCTTTATTCCGCGATTGCGGCGGCGGTGTTTCGGGTGAGTTCACAGGTGGGCGTCGAAGTTTTGCGAGGGTTGTCGGCTCCGGGGCCGTATCAGACGGCCGAAGGATTCTCCACGCTGATGCAAAATTTCTTCATGGTGCTGTTGTTCGGCGTCGCGGCGCTGTTGGGGTCGTTACAGGTCGGATCGTTCGCGTCGATGCTGCTGTCGGGCGCGGGCACCACGTCATCCGGCGCGGGTTCGCGGGCGCTGCAAGCGGCGCGGATATCGAAAACCGGAGGGCTGGTGTAATGGCGGCGCGGGAGTTCGCGGAGATTTGGGGTGAGCAAATGCACGCGGCGCGGCATCTGCGGATACTCACCGGGGCGCTCGGCGCGGCGGTGGTGCTGCTGCTGATCGTGCTGGTCCGGGTGTCGTGGGCTCCGCCCCCGAAACCGATCATCGTGCGGGTTGATGAGGTCGGCCGGGCGGAGGCGGTGCTGTACGCCGCGATGGAAGCGCAAGCGGACCCGCGCGATCCGACCACCGGCTATTTTCTGCATCGGTTCATCGTGGATCACTACGGGCGTCGGGCGGGGAGTGTCGAGGAGTATTGGACACGTTCACTGCGGTTTCTGACTCCGCCGATTGCAAATGAAGCGTTCGGGTCGCAGTCGGACGAGATTGCACTCGTGGCGGCCGGGCTCGCGTCAGAAGAATTGTGGGTTGAAAACGTACAGGTTCGCATCCTGCCGCAACCGGCGGAGCCGCATGGGGCGTCGGCCACATTCGATCTGATTCGGTGGCGGGCCGGGCAGGAAATTGGGCGGGAGTCGTGGTCGGTGTCGTTGCAATTCCGGTTTCTGACACAAATTCCTGCGGAGCTTGTCATCTGGAACCCGATGGGGATTGTCATCAGCTTTTTACAGGGGGATCGGATTGTGTCCTCTGGTGAATAACAAAGGGACCGAACAGCATGATCGGCCATCTGAAGAACCGCGCGGCGGCGCTCGCTGCGCTTGGGTGGACAGGGGACGATGCGGAATGGCTCGCGTTTGTCTGTCTACATAGCGGCGCGTTCCTGCGCTCGCAATATCTGAACTTCATTGGGAGTGAGCGGCGGGCCGATGCGTCGCGGTTTATTGAACGCTGCGGGCGGATCGCCGTCGATGAGCCGTTCAACGGGACGGCGGCGCGGGTCGTTCGCATCAAAGGCCGGGAGGTGTACCGGGCGCTCGGCGCGGAGCATATTCGATACCGGCGACGGCCATCGGAGGCGGGCTTGCTCCTGCGGCGGGTGTTGGCTTTCGATTACGTGGTCGATCATGCGGATCGCCCGTGGCTGGCGACGGAGGACGAAAAGGTAGCGATGCTCACGGCGGTGGGAGTGACAAAGGCGGCGCTGCCTCGGCGCGTGTACACGGCGAAGGATGGACGCGGGAAGGGGCAAACACGGTACTTCGTTCACAAGTTGCCGGTCGCACTCGATCACAACGGGGGCGTGTTCGTCTACGTCCAGGCGGGTGACGACTCGGCGGCGGCGTTGCGGACGTGGGGAGACGCGCACGCGGACGTGTGGGCGACGTTGATAGCGAAGGGCCGGACGGTGGCGGTGGTGGTCGTGGGCCTGGGCCACGATCCGCTGGCGTCGGCTGACAAGGTGTTGGCGGAGTGGACGGCGGCGGGCGGCACGGCGACGAGCGGCGCGGCCGGGGTCGCGGCGGCGGCGGAACTGGCGGATCTGATTTCAGCGATTGACGCGGGCGATGTGAAGCGGTTAGCGAAGTACGGCGGGTCGCAAGCGGCGTTGGATCGGTACGCCGAATTAGCAGGCGACGGCGCAGGGGGGACGACGGCAAAAATGAGCGGGAGCGGCGGGCCGGGTATTACGTCGGGGGCGCTGTGGCGGTCCGCGCGGGTGGTGACGTGATCGCGGTGTTCTCGTCGGCGGTCCTGGCCGGGACGGTCCTGTGGTGGCAATTCGTACCGTTTCCGACGCCGGGGACTGACGTACTGATCGGAGAACTCGCGGAACGGTCGCCGTGGGTACACGCGGCGATTCGGGCGTGGCATTACCTCGTGCCGGTGGTCGTCCTGGTGGGCTCCTGGGCGGGCGCGGAAGCGGTGTGGTGGTGGGTTCCGCCATCTCGGGGTGAGACGGTGGGGGAGGTCGCGGCGCGATGGGGGACGCGGACCGTCCGGGCGGTGTCGGCGTTCGTGATGGCGTCGGGGCTGCACGGCGCGGTGCTGGTGGTGGGGCTGGCCGTGGTGTGGGCGTGGTTCCTGCCGTTCCCTGGGGCGGCGGCTGATCCGGTCGTGGGGCTGCTGGCGGGGCGCTCGCCGCTGCTCCATGAGACGGCGCGGCTGTGGCATTACCTCGCGCCGGGGATCGCCCTGGTGGGCTCCTGGGCGGGTGTGCATGCGGCTGGTCGCATGTGGATGGCGTCTCGGGGTGAGACGGTGGGTGACGTGGCCCGGTCGAAGCTCGCGCGGGCCTGGCGGGCCTGGTCGGCGTTGCTTGTACAGGAAGGGTTACGACGGCCGCTCATCGTGGGGGCGGTCGGCGTGATCTGGTGGCGGTTCCTGCCGTTCCCTGGGGCGGCGGCTGATCCGGTCGTGGGGCTGCTGGCGGGGCGCTCGCCGCTGCTCCATGAGACGGCGCGGCTGTGGCATTACCTCGCGCCGGGGGTCGCCCTGGTGGGCTCCTGGGCGGTGATGCAAGGGGTTAGCCGGGTCTGGTTTGAATCACACCGTCGCGCGGGCGGAGTCGGCCGGTTGCCCGCTTGGCCGTTAGCGCGGGACGATTCGGGTCCGGCGCTCGTCGTCGGAGAAATCCATCATCCCGTCGCACTGCGCGAAGTGGAGAAACCGGGCTGGCTCGTGGTGCCTGAGCGGGGACTCTATACGGGGATGTTGATTTGCGGCGCGGTGGGGAGCGGGAAAACGTCGGCGTGTATGCGACCGTTCGCCAAACAACTGCTGTCGTGGCAAGCGGACGATCCGGCGCGGCGCATGGCCGGGCTGGTGCTAGAGGTCAAAGGCGATTTTTGTTATCAGGTCCGGGATGTGTTGATCGAGGCGAAACGCGGCGGGGATTATGTTGAGCTTGGGCTCGGCGGGCGGTGGTCGTGGAATCCGTTGGGGGCGCACTGGCTCGATAGCTACTCGTTGGCGTACACGATTGCGAGTCTCATCAATCAACTATTCGGTAAGGGGCACGAGCCGTTTTGGCAACAGGCATACACCAACCTCGTGCGGTGGATCATCGAACTGCACCGGATGCGTCCAGGCGGGTGGGTGACGCTGCAGGACGTGTACCGCTGCTCGATCGAGCCAGAACGAATCGGCAAAATGTTGGATGAGCTAGAGCAAACGGCCGGGGGAGATCGCCTGTACCTGACAGGCGCGGCGGCGCGTGAGCTCCGTACGCAAAACGTCGATCTCGCAAAGGTCTTTAGGGTGTCGGAGTCGAAGGAGCGACCGGGGGAGTGGGTGGCGGCATGGTCGGAGGAAACGGAGCAAGCGCTCCGCGATCTGAAAGGTGAGTGGGAGCTAGAGCGGGTTGCGGGCGCGGGCCGCGCGGGGCGTCTGCGCCTGGCGGCGGTGCGGCGGTGGTACGAACATGATTGGTCGAAGCTCGATAAGAAAGTGGCGACGACGGTTGTAGAGGGCTTGTCGGTGTTCCTGTCGGTGTTCGATCTGCCGGAGATTGCGGACGTGTTCTGTCCTCCTGATCCGAACGGGCGAGCGGGCGTACCGGCCGACGACAAAGTAGCGGGGGGCGGCTCGGCACGGGAGGTCGCGGTCGAGCGGCGTCCGTTGCCGCCGTTGGATGAGGTCATCGAGTCGGGCACGGTGCTGGCGCTCAATATGCCAGCGGGCACAAACGCGGCACTCGCGCGGGCGATCGGCGTGATGCTGAAACAATCCTGGCTGCATACGTTGTTGCGTCGTCCAGCGTTGATGCAAGCGGACCCGTCGCGCGTGTTCCGCCCGGCGATGTTTCTGTGTGACGAGTATCAAGCGTTCGCCACGGTAGGGGAGGACGATCCAAGCGGAGACGAAAAGGCGTTTGCCCTGACGCGGCAATGTCGATTGGTGCCGATCGTGGCGACGCAAAGTATTTCGTCGTTACGGGCGGTCCTGGGCCAAGGGGAAGCATGGCGGGCGTTGCTGCAAACACTTCGTACGCGGGTGTTCTTGTCGCTCTCCGATGATGCGTCGGCACAACTCGCCAGTGGGATCTGCGGGCAAGTGGCGCGGATGAAAGCGAGCTATACCGTGTCGGAGCAAACGCAACGGGCGAGCGCGTCGGTGTTGACGGGCGCGGCGGGCGGCGGCGTGGGGAGCGTGGGCGCGAGTAAAGCCTTTAGCGAAAAGCGAGAACCGTTGTTTCATCCTCGGGATTTCACCATCTTGGGAAACTGTCAAGCGATCGTGCAAGCGTACGACGGGCTACAGGCGCACGATGCGACACGGTGTTATCTCAAACCTGATTTTCTGCCGCGCGAGTTGGGGTACTGGCGGGCGCGGGAAGCGGGGAAGGTCTAATGTCACTCTCCCTAGAAGATTTGAGGCCGTTCTTGCCGGGGCTTGAATCGGTTCTCGATGACGACGAGGTATCGGAAGTGATGGTGAACGGACCGGGCAGCGTCTTTATTGAGCGGCGCGGTCTGATTGAACAGGTGGACGCGCCGGAACTCGATGCGGCGGCCGTGCTCCGGGCGGCCGTTCAGATCGCGCGGCCGCTCGGGCGCGATCCGCAGAGTGAACCGATTATTGACGCGCGGCTCGCGGACGGCTCGCGCGTGGCGATCTGCTCGCCCCCGGCCTCGCCCTGTGCGGCGATCACGATTCGGCGGTTCGGCGGCCGGGCGTTCACGGTCGAGGAATTAGTGGCAAGTGGATCGGTGGCGGCGGAGGTTGTGGATGAGGCGAGGACCGTGCTGCAAGGCGATGGCAACATTCTGATTTCGGGGGGCACGGGGTCCGGTAAGACCACGCTGCTCAACGCGCTCACGTCGCTGCTGCCGGTCAAGGGTCGGATCGTGTCAATCGAGGACACGTTAGAGCTTCAATTGCGGCGGGCAAACTGTGTGAGGTTTGAAGCGCGGGGGCTGACGGGGGCGGTGACGATTCGGGACTTGGTGCGCCATGCGCTCCGGCACCGTCCGGATCACATCGTCGTCGGGGAGGTCCGGGGCGCGGAAGCGGCGGACCTGCTGCAAGCGCTGAACACCGGGCACGGCGGGTCGCTGGCGACAGTCCACGCCAACAATGCGAAGGCGGCGCTCTCACGGCTCGCCACGTGCGCGATGCAAGCGAGTGATGCCTTGCCGTTCTCGGTCGTGTGTCGGGGCGTGGTCGATGGGATTGAGGCGGTGATTCAACAAACGCGATCGCCGGAGGGCGTGCGGAAGGTGAGTCATATGGTCCGGGTGCGGGACTATGACGCGGCGGCAAATCGGTGGATTGTCGAAGATGTGTGGCCGGTCGCATCGAAGACGAAGCGGAAGATGGTCAAGGCAACCGGCGCGAAGCGGAGGCCCGCGAAAGCCAGCGGGACGAAGCGCACGGCGACGACGGCTAGCGACAACAAGCGGACGGCGACAGCGACCCGTGAAACGGATGTGCCGCTGCCGCTGCCGGGCGTGTAAGCGACTAACAGAACGAAAGGGAGGTACAGACAATGGGGTTGTTTCGCTCGAAACCTAGTGCAACCGGGGAACACACCGGGCAGGAAATCGCGCGGCAGTTAGCGGCGGGCACGCTGTCCCCGGTTCATGCCACGACGCACGATGCGTTTTGCAATGCGGTGGCGGGGATGCTGCGGACGGGGCGGCCGGTGACAGTCGAGAACAGGGCAACACTCGATGCGTGGTTCGGTAGCGTTGATGAGCTACCGGCCGACGAGCTTGACGGGTAAGCAAGGGACAGCGGCGCGGCCGTCCGCGTGGCATGGGTCACGGTGAACACAGAGAGGAACGGAGGAATACCAAATGGCGGATGAGCACGCGGGCGAGGATGCGGCGGCGGGCCGTGGTCGGGAGGCAGCGGCGGAGCCAGCGACAGAGAAAGCGACGGGAAAACCGGCCCGCATAGATGCGTACCATGAGCAATTTGCGGCCCGGATGATTGAAGCACTCAAGGCGGAACGGGCACCGTGGCAAAAGCCGTGGGAACCGGGCGAGCGGATAAGTCAACGGAACTTCACCACAGATAAAAGCTATCGCGGGAGCAATGCGATGTTCCTGGCGGTGACTGCGGACCAGAAGGGCTACAACGATCCGCGATGGGGCGGCTACCGGCAAATTGCGGAGGCGGGCGGGCACGTTCGCAAGGGCGAAAAGGGCACACCAATTGTGTATGTCGCGTACAAGGATCGGGAACTGGAAAAGGACGGGAAAGGTCAACCGCGTCTGAATGAGGACGGCCATAAGCAGTACACCGAAACGCAGCGGGACCGGCCGATGATCAAAGTACACACCGTCTTTAATGTCGAGCAAACGGAGGGGCTGAAACTATCGCCCCTCGTCACGAAAGATGCTCCGGTGTGGGAGGCGAATAAGCGAGTCGAGGGCTTGGTCAAGCATGGCAATGAAAAGGGCGGGCCGACCGTGGTTCATCAGGAAGGCGATCGGGCCTACTACAACAAAGAACTCGATCGGGTGGTGCTGCCGCACCCGTCTCAGTTCTCGGAACAAACGGGGTACTCGAACACGGCGCTCCATGAGATTGGTCATGCGACGGGTGCGGAGCATCGGCTCAATCGGCCCACGATGGTGAAGCATGAGGGGTTCGGATCGCAGTCGTACGCGCGGGAAGAATTGCGGGCGGAAATGGGCGCGATGATGGCGGGGGAGGAATTAGGCGTGGGCCATAAGCCGCAACACGGCACGGCGTACGTGGGCTCCTGGATCAAGGCTCTTGAAAACGATCCGAAAGAGATCCGCATGGCGGCGGTGGATGCACAAAAGGCGTCGGATTGGATGGTCGAGCGGGCACGGGCGATCGAGATCGAGCACCCGATCGAGAAGGACGCGGGACGGCGGCAACTGACACCGGACGAGCCACGCGAACACAATCCGGCCGCACTCCCTTTACAACCGGAGCCGGAGATTGCGGCACGGGAAACGGCACGGGAGGCGGAGCGGGAGACGGTTTCGCCGTCCCGTTAACATCGGCCGGAGATCGCGCGGACGGACAAGGGCGATTGTTGACGGCGCGGAGCCGTCGTCAAGATCGAAGTCCCGCGAAGCGGGAGCGGAGCAACGCGGAGCATCTTGACGAGGGTGAGCACCGGCGTACGGTGTGTCCGTCGGACGCGCGGACGCGGCCGTGAGGGGGGCAGCATGTGGCAGCTATCGGAGCGGGCGAGTGGATGGCGGAGACTCGTGCAAGTGGGCATGTGGGCGGTGGGCCTGTACGTCGGAGTCGGGGCGGTTATGCAGGTCACGGGAACGGGGACGGCGACGGGGACGGGCGCGGCGCAAAGTACGCAATCGGCGTACGTCGTCCGCGTGATTGACGGTGACACGATCGAGGTCGAGGTCGAGGGCGCGACGGCGACGGTTCGGCTGATGGGGATTGACACGCCGGAGACAAAGCACCCGACGCGGCCGGTCGAGTACTACGGCGCGGAAGCGGCGGCGCTGGCGGAGACGGTGCTCTCGGGGATGACGATAGACCTGACGACGGACCGGACCGGGGACCGGGAGGATATGTACGGCCGGTGGTTACGGTACGTCGTGGTGCGGGGCGTGGATTTCAACGCGGCGCTTGTGCGGGAAGGGTACGCGCGAGCGGTCCGTGGATTCGCGTATGCACGGCGGGCGGAGTTCATCGCGCTTGAAAATGATGCACGATCGCGCGGCGTGGGTTTGTGGGCGGCGCGGGTGCCGGAGTAGGCTCTCGGGTGTTCGGCCGGGCGGTCGGGAGGTCGTACAGAGGAAGCGGCCCGCGTGAGAGGCGGGCCGCTTCGGGGTGATTCGGCCCAAGTGTAAGAGGCACCTAAACCATGCCACAACGGAGAGCTATTCTATCGTTCTCACGCCCTGAGTCACAACCGGCGACGTTGCCGGGATTTGAACACCGGGGGGAGGTCCGGCGCGAGCGGAAGGAAGCGGAGGCAAACCCTGGCGCGGTGGGAAAGCAAAGCCGCGCCGGGACCGGGCAGCCTCGGGATCGCAGGGACCGTGACAACTGCAAGGCAAGCGGAGCGGGTTGACTCTCGGGCCGTGCGCCGTGGTGGTAAACCGGAAGACCGGCGCGGTAAGCGGGGAAGATGAGCGGGACCGCACGGCCCGTGATGTTCGGAGGGCGCGAAAGCATCAGGCGACGTGTAGACACGGCAAGGTTTGGTGTGGTGTTCGTGCTCCTGCTCTGGCGGCGTGGGGGTCGACCGGGGTCGTCGCGCAGGCGCCGTTCGTCGCTGCCAGCACCGCCCTGATACCGGTCGTGGCGCCGGTGTTGCTCTTCATGACCGTCTCGTCGGTGATAACCGGTGCGCGGCTCGACCGCGTGCAACAGGCCCTCGGCGCGCTGTCCAAGAACCTGGAGCGCGTGCGTCACCTCATGGAAGCCGAGGACTACGCTCGGTTCGAGAGCGCAGCCGAACAGATCGACGAAATCGGCTCGCAGTTCGAGCACAGCCAGCGGTTCACCGACGGCATGAAGAGCGGACTCGTTTTGGCCAAACGTGACGTCACGTTGCTGCGTCGCAAGTTCGGACACCTTGCCATAAGGGAGATTCGCTCGGAGCACGACGCCATGGTGGCCGTGTCCGACATCGATCTGTTCGTGCTGTCGAGTCTCACGGATCTCCGGGCCGACGCGCTCCACCTGCATCTGACGCTTCAGGACGATCTGCACTACGCGGAGCGCCGCCAGGCGTTGCTACGCAGGAAAGTCGAACAGTGCGCAAGCACCTTCAGAACGCTGCTCGATCGCGATCCATTGACGACATTCCGACACCAGTTGCAGCAGGATCTGGATGAGCTGGGCCGGTTCGAGTCCCTGCCGTGGGGCCTACCCGACACCGCGGCACACGCGATCCGAACTCTTGGAGGCGGGCGAAGCCTGAAGAAAAGAATCTGGGCGATCGACACCATCCGGGACAACAGCTTCGCCCCTGTCCGGTCGCGCATGGAGCGCTGGGTCAGCGAGCTTGAGTCGTCTGCTGCGGCGGCGCGCGAGGAGTCCCTCGTGTTCTACCGGGAACGAGACGGCCGGCGGACCTTGAAGGCGTACCACACGCGGGACCTGCGACTGCAGCAGGCGGTGGCATAGGGCCAAAGGATCGGGTGGAACCGCGCGATCAGGTGCTCCACCTCGCGGTCGGCCCGCTCGACGACCTCGCGGACGTGCGAAACCGTTCCTTTCTGCAATATGTCCGGGTGTGGACTCCCTCCCTGCTAGTAGTGCCCCATCCATCCTGAACATGTCGCTCGCCACGTCCAGTGGTCTGAACTACATCTCGACGTCCTGACCGTCGCCGACGCGATCGCCGATATCGCCGCCACCGCCACCGAGAATGTCACGACGGTGATCCGCGCGGACCTCAAGGAATTCCAGACCGAGCGGTAGAATTTCGGGCGAAGCGACCAGAAGGCAGTGTACGTCGCTCGTGGGCGGGTGGTTCGTCGTTGTGTGGCTCAGCGCGTAGACTCTCCTCATGAAACGCCGACAAAACGCAATGATGGGGTTCTGGAACCACAAGCCGATAGGAGCAATCCCGTAGCCCGTGAGAGCACCACACGGACATACACAGATAGGGAGAGCACGTTGCAACCAACTCCTCTGAAGACGAGAGATCTGGCGGCGCGCGGTGTTGCGGCGCTGGCCGTACTGGCGCTGCTCTGGGCGCCCGTCGCGGCCGACGCCCGCGGCGCGGCACAGGACGAACCGCAGGAGCCGATCGAGGCGCTCGGCCGCGCGCTCGGGATGACGCCGGACGAGGTCGAGGCGCTCGGGCTGTCGCCCGAGGAGGTCCAAAACCTGCTGGCCGGTTTTACCGAGGAAACGGTCGTCGTCGGCTCCCGCGCGCAGCCGCGGACGGTGACCGAGTCGCCGGTGCCGGTCGACGTGCTCTCGCCCGCCGACCTCTCCAGGCAGGGGACCCTCAACCTGCAGGATCAGCTCCGCACGGTGGTCCCGTCGTTCAACGTCAACACCCAGCCGATCAGCGATGCGTCCACGGTTGTCCGGCCGGTGATGCTGCGCAACCTGGCCCCGGACCATACGCTGGTCCTGGTCAACGGCAAGCGCCGCCACCGGTCGTCGATCATCGACTGGCACGGCGGCAACGGCGTGGCGTTCGGATCGCAGGGCCCCGACATCTCGGCCATTCCGTCGATTGCGTTACGGCAGGTCGAGGTGCTGCGCGATGGCGCGGCGGCGCAGTATGGTTCGGACGCGATCGCCGGCGTGCTGAACTTCCAGCTCAAGGATGCTCCTTCCGGCGGCGCCCTCGAGTTCAACACCGGCACGTTCGGCGATGGCGACGGCGAGGCGATGCACGTCGCCGCCAACGTCGGCCTGCCTCTCGGCGCCACCGGCTTCGCCAACCTCAGCCTGGAGTACGGAGGGTCGAACCCGACCAACCGGAGCGCGCCCCGCAGCGATGCGATCGCGCTCATCGGGGCCGGGAACACGGACGTGCGGTCCGATACGCCGCAGGTCTGGGGATCGCCGGACCTCGAGGACGACCTGAAGCTATTCGGGAACTTCGGAAACCTGTTCGACAACGGCCTGCAGGTCTACAGCCACACCAACTACGCCAGTAAGAAAGTGACCGGCGGCTTCTTCTTCCGAAACCCGAACACGCGGGGCGGCGTCTTCAGCCTCGACGGCGGCCAGACGCTGCTGATCGGCGACGCGCTCATGGCGGCAGGCACCGGCTCGGCGAACTGCCCGACGGTGGCCATCACCGATCACGTCGCCGACCCGGTCGCCCTGCAGCAGGTGTTCGACGACCCGAACTGTTTCTCGTTCCGGGAGCGGTTTCCGGGCGGCTTCACGCCGAGCTTCGGCGGTGAGGCGCAGGACCTGTCGTTTGTGGGTGGCATCCGCCGCTTGACTGCGGCCGGCGTCATCTGGGACGTGAGCGGCTCGGTCGGGGCTCACGAAACCGATCTGTTCATCACCGACACTGTCAACGCCTCGCTCGGCCCCGATACGCCCACCGCGTTCAATCTCGGCAGCAACCGGCAGCGGGAGATCGGCCTGAACGCCGACGTGTCCTACGCCGCCAGCGACATGATCAACCTCGCGGCCGGCGCGGAATGGCGGAACGAGCAGTACCAAACCCAGGCCGGCGACCCGGCGTCGTGGACGGTCGGTCCCTATGGCCGGGGGCAAGGGTTCTCCGCCGGGTCCAACGGGTTCTTCGGCTACGGGCCGCTGGCTGCGGGCACCTGGAGCCGGCGCAGCGTCGCGGTCTACGGCGACGTCGAGTTGACCGGCGCCGAGGACGACTGGACGCTCGGAACGGCCGTCCGGGTCGAGCACTTCGACGACTTCGGCACGACGATGAACAGCAAGGTCTCCGGCCGGGTCGGGTTCGTGCGCGCCAGCGTGAGCAGCGGGTTCCGCGCCCCGACGCCGGGCCAGCAGAACGGGTTCAACATCTCGACCATCTTCGACCCGGCGCTCGGCGATCTGGTCAACAACGGCACGATCCCGTCGATCTCGCCGGTGGCGGCGCTACGCGGCGGCGTGCCGCTCGCCCCGGAGCAGTCGATCAACTATACCGCCGGCGTCGTCTTCGACACCGGGGAGTTCAGCGTCACGGCCGATTATTTCCGGATCGACGTCTCGGACCGGATCGGGATCACGAGCAACTTCACCCTCACCGCAGACGAGATCGATACCCTGCTGGCGGAGGGCGTGACGGCCGCCCGCGACCTGCGGCGGTTCCGGTTCTTCACGAACGCGTTCGCGACCGCGTCGCAGGGGATCGATCTGGTGTCGACCTTCACGCCGCTCGCGCTGCGCGGCAACACGACCATCAGCGCCGTCTTCAACTACACCGACACCAAGGTGACTGACAACGAGAAGGGGCTGCTCAACGACCGGCGTCTGGCCGAGTTCACCTACGCGCTGCCGCGCAGCCGCTGGAACGTCGGGCTGACCCAGCAGGTCGGGCGGGTGAGCCTTCTCGGGCGGGTGAACTACTTCGGCGGCTGGTACGACTACGACAGCGGCTTCGCCCAGGTCTACCTGCCCTCGGGCGGCATCGAGCAAGGTTTCTTCGACGGCAAGCCGATCGTCGACCTGGAAGCGAGCGTCGCCCTCGGCGGCGGCACGACGCTGGCCCTCGGTGCCCAGAACGCGTTCAACACCTACCCGGACGAGAGTGCGCGCGCGATGTCTGTCGGCGAGAAGTACAGCGAGTACACGCCGTGGGGCTTCAACGGGGCCTACTACTACGTGCGGGTCGGCTACGGCTGGGGCAACTAACGACGCATCCGGAAGGAGTGGCCCGGTGCCACACTCGGCTGGTCCGCACGCGGAACCGCCATCTGAAACGTTCGTCAACCTGATGGTAAAGAACGTCTCGATCTGACCATGGAAACCCGTCTGTGGCCAGAGGGGTGCACAACCGTTCCTTTCTGCAAGATGGTCCGATCGTTGAACCACACGGCAGCACTCGGTCGCTGAGCCGCTTTTCGCGCCGTTCACGCATTACCAGGTAACCTGGAACTAGGAAAAGACTCTCATTATGGTTTTTGGCTGTGTAACTCCGCGACGCCGACACGCCGCCGTGACCTTACTGGTCGCCGGGGCGCTGCTGATCGGGCCGCTTGTGCGCCCCATCGTCGCACAGCCCCCCGCCGCTGAACTCCGCGTGCATGTCGGTACCGCTGTCTTCTTCGAAGCGTCTCAGCACTTCACCGGCGGTAGCTCCTACCGAAAATATTTTAGCGAACGCGGCTGGGGCATCGAACCGGAGTACACGTTCATGACCGACGGATCCCACCAGGACCACCTGCTCATCTTGAACGTGGTCAAGGATTTCACCATGCCGTCACGGACCGTGGTGCCGTACATGGTCATGGGAGCCGGCATCAATTTCTATCGTGGTCTCGATGGTAGGGATGGTGTGACGTTTGGTGGACTCGGATTGGGAGTTGGATTCAAGGCGTGGCGCAGTGATCGCGTTTTCATCGCGCCCGAGTTTCGCATCGGTGCGGAGCCGAATCTTCGGTTCTCGCTCAGCATGGGGTTTACCCGTCGGGAAATACCCCGAGGACGCCCCAGGAGCGCCCCCACGCACCCGGTCTTGGGACAGGCCCGCCCAGTCGACGTGCGGGCATTCGGCGGCTACGCATACGGCTTGGATGACTCGCCTCCCTATGCCTGGGTCGGAGGCGGAACCGTGACGGTGTCCCCCGGGGCGAGCATTCGCGGTTCGGGGTGGAAGTGTGGCATGCCACTCTGTACGGTCCTTACTTTTCTGGCTTGGCCGCCCGGGCCCTAGGCGTGACGGCCCTGTGGGAGTACGAGTTCTCCCCGGGCCAGCGTGTTAACCCGTACGCGGTCGTCGGGGGCGGCCTCACGAAATACCGCACCCTGTACTCTGAGTTCACCTACCCTGGGGTCGACGGCTGGGATATACAACATGTCCCACACATCAGTGGCGGCTTGGGTGTCCGGTGGTTCCTCACCCAGCAGGTCTTTGTTGCCACGGAAGTCCGGCTTGACTTGGTGCCGATCTTCCGGCCGACGCTCGCGCTCGGCTACACCTTCTGAGTCTCGATCCCGTCCCCTTCGGCAGACGGTCGGGTTGAATTCGGTGAGCCGATTCCCATCCGTTTGCGCATTCTCAGATATGACAGACCGCACCGGGCGCATCCTGCTTGTCGTCGGCGCGGCGACAATTCGGATGGCCCTGATCGCCACGGTACTGGCGTGCATCGCCGGTGCGCGGGTGGTCCACGCACAGGCCGCCCCCCCTCCCTCGTGGGGCGACGTGGGCGTCAGCTGGTCGCCGGTTGTCAGGCTGGAGTACTTAGATGGGCCGTATGGCCGGCCGCCCGGCGTTTGGGTGACGTGGGGGACTGGGAAGTTTCGCCTACAGATGGAGTACGTGCGCAGTCGTCTGCGATCCGATAACGCGGAACGTAAAATAGAAAACCATCAGGGGCAAGAAATCCCCGTGTATCGCGCCGCACGGAGCACCAATGTGTATCAGGTAGGTGCTGTGGCGGTGCACTGGCGATTCATGCGGGATTGGCCTGTATCTCCACACGTGCTCTTCGGGCTCCAGTACTTGAACATCGCGCACCGTCCCTGCGTGGCTCCTGGTGACCCGGTTCAGAGAGAGCCAAACGGACGGTACCGTGTGGACTTCGCGGAGGGGGAAGAACAGCGGTGTGTGGACGACCCGGTAATCAGCCGTCATCGAGTCTTCCCGGTGATCGGCGGGGGAATCGACATTCCGCTCGGCACCCGTGTCTTCGCCCGCGCGCAAGTCCAAATTTTTCAGGTCCGGCTGGGCGTGGGCGTCCGCTTCTAACGAGATCGCCAGCGTATTGGGCGCGCACGGGCACGCTGTCCTCGGACATTGCACAACCGTTCCTTTCTGCAATCCCGTCCGGTTGTGGACTCCCTACTAGAACCTAGCGCGCTGTTCAAGACGTGTGACGACGCCTCGACGGCGCCGGCGCTTCCCGGGACGCCAACCATCGGCCACGGCCGCGAGAACGATGCGCGCACACGCCAGCGCATCCGCTCCAGCGTCGTGGTGACGGAGCGGGATGCGAAGCTCGCGGCAGACGTCGGGCAGCTTCGTCGGGGAGATTCCCCACTGCGCACGCGCGAGCTGCACAGTACAGGTGAACGGCGTCCGCGGCGGGTGCAGCCGGTACCTGGCACAACAGGCGCGCAGGACGCTCTGGTCAAACGGCGCATTGTGGGCGGCGACGAACGTCGCGTCGTCGACCCAGGCGCGGAGCGTCGGCCACAGCTCGGCGAAGGTGGGCGCGTCGCGCACGTCCTGCCAACCGAGACCATGGAGCCCCGTGAACGTGAACTGCCTGGCTGGCGGCCGGATCAGGTAGGTCCGCGAGAGCACGATCCGGCTGCCGCTGCAGGCCGCAAGGCCGACCGCGCAGGCGCTGTCGCGGCTGGTGGTGGCGGTCTCGAAGTCAATAGCGACGAAGGTGCCCATGGATCATGCTAGAGGTGGACCCCATCCTTTGGACAGGTTTTCGTCACAGCTAAGGTGAAATCCGGGGTCATGATTCAAGCTACCTTGGGCTGACGGGAGACGGGGCGTAGCCCCGGGCTCCGAGCAACCTCTCCGTCAGTGTACGCCTCTTGCGGCGTCCGGTCGTCGAGCGCAGAGTGCGGTCGGCGCTCGTTGTAGAAGTCCATCCACCCGCCGATTCCGGTCCGGGCCTGGGAGCCGGTCGCGAACTCCGACAGGTAGACGCACTCGTACTTGAGCGATCGCCACAACCGCTCGATGAACACGTTGTCCATCCAGCGGCCTTTGCCGTCCATCGAGATGCGAATGCCCGCCTCCGTGAGCACGTCGGTGACGTCGACGCTGGTGAATTGGCTGCCCTGGTCGCTATTGAAAATCTCTGGAGGGCCATAACGCTCGAGCGCCTCGTGCAACGCCTCGACGCAGAAGCTGGCATCGAGCGTGTTGGACAGGCGCCAGGACAGCACCTTGCGGCTCGCCCAGTCCATCACGGCGACCAGGTACAGAAAGCCCCGCCGCAGGGGGATGTAGGTCACATCCGTGCACCACACGTGGTTCGGCCGCGTGATCGGCAGATCGCGCAGCAGGTAGGGATAGATCCGGTGCGCCGGGTGCGGCTGAGACGTCCTGGGCCGCTGGTAGAGCGCGTGCACCCCCAGCAGTCGCATCAGGGCGGCGCACCCGCTTGCGAGAGACCATGTCGCCCTGACGGCGGAGCCAGCGTGTCATCTGCCGCGAGCCGTAGAACGGCGTCTCCAAGAACTGCTCGTCGATCAACCGCATCAGGCGCAGGGTCAACGGGCTCTCGCCCGTGCCCGCGTCGTAGAACGACGAGCGGGCGATCGACACCAAGCGGCATTGCCGTACGATGCTGATCCGTGGGTGGTTGGGATCGACCATCTCGACTCTCCGGCCGCGGCTCACCGACCGAAGGCCTTCGATAAAAAATCCCGCTCGATGACGAGTTCTCCGATCTTTGCCCGCAGCTCCTTGACCTCGGTCTCCCGAGAGGCCTCCTGCCGCTCGTGGTTCCCCGAGAAGCCGGCCAGCACCGTCTGTCGAGCCGTCTTCTTCCAGTTGGTAATCAGGTTCGGATGCACATCGTAGCGGGCCGCCAGTTCCGCCATCGTCGCTTCCTCGCGAAGCGCCTCCAACGCGACCTTCGCCTTCAGCTCAGCCGGATAACTCCGTCTCTTCCGTGGCATGCCAGACTCCTTCTCCTGGGTCTGGATCCCACCTTAGCAAGCTGTCCGAATTTCGGGGTCCACCTCTGCTCAGTGATGAACCCAAATCGGATGGAAGCGTAGCACTGGCTTGGGCGGAAGTCGCCGAACCGGCGAGCCGCCCCACGCCGACCCATCAATGCCCCCGGTTCATCCCCGCCCGCGCGGGGAACACGGCACCGTCACCAGGGTTCAAGGAGACCAGACCGGTTCATCCCCGCCCGCGCGGGGAACACTAGATAGAGAGCCGCTTGTCCGGTCGAATCCACGGTTCATCCCCGTCCGCGCGGGGAACACTACGTGGACATCGCGGTGAAAAGATGGGAAGACGGTTCATCCCCGCCCGCGCGGGGAACACGGCGTCGGCGCGTCGGTCCGTGTTGTCTGTGTCGGTTCATCCCCGCCCGCGCGGGGAACACCAGAGCCAGACGTCGCATCGTGGCTGCTCATTCGGTTCATCCCCGCCCGCGCGGGGAACACCAGAGCCAGACGTCGCATCGTGGCTGCTCATTCGGTTCATCCCCGCCCGCGCGGGGAACACCTGAGCGCTGGAGCGTGATCGCTCCGTCGTAGCGGTTCATCCCCGCCCGCGCGGGGAACACCTAGTACCGGAGTTCACGGCGCCTACAGGCTACGGTTCATCCCCGCCCGCGCGGGGAACACCTAGTACCGGAGTTCACGGCGCCTACAGGCTACGGTTCATCCCCGCCCGCGCGGGGAACACCCCGCCCCACAAAGCACACGCCGCGCTCATCGCGGTTCATCCCCGCCCGCGCGGGGAACACAAGTCACGGCTCTGATTGCAGCCTCCGGGCACCGGTTCATCCCCGCCCGCGCGGGGAACACATATTCGAGTGCTTCCCGTCGAAGTATCCGATCGGTTCATCCCCGCCCGCGCGGGGAACACCTTGTCGGTCATCGTGAAAGCGGCTTCCTTCCACGGTTCATCCCCGCCCGCGCGGGGAACACCTGCGGTCCTCGACGCCGACCAGATCGTTGAGCGGTTCATCCCCGCCCGCGCGGGGAACACGCAGATCGAATTCAGCCGAGAAGATGCCGCGTCGGTTCATCCCCGCCCGCGCGGGGAACACGTACGACGAGACGATCAACGTGGCGCTCAGTCGGGTTCATCCCCGCCCGCGCGGGGAACACGCGGGCCAGACCCTCGCGGTTGCTACGTGGGCCGGTTCATCCCCGCCCGCGCGGGGAACACGAAGAGGCGGCGTTCCAAGCAGCGCTTCTGGCCGGTTCATCCCCGCCCGCGCGGGGAACACAACGCGACGGCAACGACAGACGTGCACGACGTCGGTTCATCCCCGCCCGCGCGGGGAACACTCAGGTAAGGTGTTGAGCGCCTCCGATAGCCGCGGTTCATCCCCGCCCGCGCGGGGAACACTGACCTCGACTCGTGGATCAGGCAATCTATCCCGGTTCATCCCCGCCCGCGCGGGGAACACGTCGTGGCGGCGGCCCGCGCGGTGATGGGCCGCGGTTCATCCCCGCCCGCGCGGGGAACACGCCCGGCGTAAGGGCTTCCTGTGGTATCCGGGGCTTGGGGAGCAATGGAACCGAAAGTACGGTAGAAGACTCGATCTAGGTCCGCCGGAGTAGCCGCGACACCGTTGCCGGGTGGACGCCGAACAGGCGCGCCGCGTCGGCGGCGGTCTTCTTCCCCTGCTTGACGAGCGTCACAATTTCCTGTTGCTGGTGGGGCTTGAGCTTCGGCGGCCGGCCGCCGATCCGGCCTTCCTTGCGCGCGGCGTCGAGGCCCGCCTTGGTCCGTTCCTTGAGCATCGCGCGCTCGAACTCGGCGAACGCGCCGACCATCTGCATCATCATCCGACCCGCGGGCGTGGTGGTGTCCACCGCTTCCTTGAGGCTGCGAAAGCCTGCGTGGCGCTCCTGCACCCGCTCCATGATGGTCAGTACATCGCGCAGGGAGCGTGACAGGCGATCGAGTGTCCAGACGACCAACACATCGCCTTTCCGGAGCTGACTGAGCAGCTGGTGCAGCTCGGGCCGATCCCAGCGGCCGCCGGAGGCGTTGTCGCGGAAGATGAGCTCACAGCCGGAGGTTTTGAGCGCGGCGACCTGAGCGGCGGTCGTTTGCTCGCCAGTGGAGACGCGCGCGTAGCCGATGAGCATGATTGCGTAAAGGTATTGCATACGTGCCTGGTAATGCAATACTGTTTTGCACCCTGTAAACGTGGGGTTTCCTGCCGATCGCCCCTCCGTGCGCAAACCATCGTTTATGCAACTCCGCCACGTCGGGAGGCCGCGATGCCCGTGAGCTTCCTGAGCCCGGCGCAGCGCGACAGCTACGGCCAGTACCTGGGCGACCCGTCAACCCAAGAGCTGGCCAGGTACTTCCACCTCGATGACAGCGATCACACGCAGATCGTCGAGAAGCGCGGCGATGCCAACCGTCTCGGATTCGCTCTGCAGCTCACCACGGTGCGCTTCGTGGGGACGTTCCTCGATGATCCGACGGCCGTGCCACCGGCGGTACTCGCCACGATGAGCCGGCAACTTGGCATCGATACGACCACGGACTTGACCGGCTATCGAGACGGCAAGTGGCGCTTCGCTCATGCCGCACACATCCGGACGGAACATGGGTATCGCGACCTCGCGGATCGCGCGGCCGGGTTTGGCCTCACGCGATGGCTCTACGCACAGTGCTGGACGGGCACCGAACGTCCGAGCGCACTGTTCGATCGGGCGACGACCTGGATGCTCGCCCACAAGGTGTTGTTGCCGGGCGCGACGACGCTGGAGCGCTTCGTGGCCAAGCTGCGGCACCGCGTCGACGTGCGCGTGTGGCGCGTGCTGGCGAGCGGCATCAGTCCGCCACAGCAGCGCCGCCTCGAAGATCTGTTGCGCGTGCCAGATGAAGGGCGCAGCTCATCACTCGTGACGCTGCGGACGGGTGCCGCGATGGTGAGTGGCCCGGCGTTGGTGCGTGCGCTCGAGCGGCTGAACGCCGTCCGTAGCCTCAGCATCACCGTGCCAGCGGCCGCCGCGATCGCGCCGACGCGAATGGCAGCCCTGGCGCGCTTTGCGGAGAAAGCCAAAGTCACCGCGGTCGCACGGTTGCCAGCGTTACGCCGAGCCGCCACGTTGGTCGCGTTCGTCCACTCGCTCGAAGCCTCCGCACAGGATAACGCGCTCGAGGTCCTCGACCGACTGTTACGCGACATCTTTGGTGCCGCCGAAAAAGCGGATCGGAAAGCACGGTTGCGCAGCCTTAAGGATCTCGATGCGCTTGCCCTCACGTTGGCGCACGCCTGCGCGGCGCTCCTCGATCCCGCTCTCCCGGACAACGTGCTGCGCGACCACGTGTTCGCGCGTGTCCCCCGCGCCACCCTGGCCGAGGCCCTCGGGACACTGAGCACACTGGTGCGGCCGCCGGATGACGTGTTCTACACCGAGCTGCAGACGAGGTACCGACGCGTGCGGCTGTTCCTGCCAACCCTCTTGCACCAGGTGCACTTTGAGGCCGCTCCGGCCGGCGCGGCTGTCGTCGCAGCGCTCGAGTATCTCAAGCGTCGTGAAGCGCCGGCGCGGGCCCAGGACGTGGCGCCGTCTGCGGTCGTGACGACAGCCTGGCGGCGATACGTGTACGGCGCGAACGACGCGGTCGATCACCGGGCCTACACCTTCTGCGTCCTCGACCAACTGCGCGAGGCGCTGCGCCGGCGGGATGTCTTCGTGACGCCGAGCTGGCGGTATGCCGATCCGCGGCGCAATCTCCTGGCTGGCGCCGAGTGGGAGGCGGCGCGGCCGATCATGTGTCGAACGCTTGGCTACAGTCCTCGCCCAGAACCGATCCTTGCCGCGTTAAGCGACGAGCTGGATCAGACCTACCGCGCGGTGGCCGCGCGCCTCCCCAACAATCCAGCCGTGCGTTTCGAACGCATCGACGGGAAGGACGAGCTGATCGTGAGCCCCCTCGACAAGGTCGAGGAACCCGCGTCGCTGGTGGCGCTACGGACCGCCATCGCGGGACGGTTGCCCCGTGTCGATCTGCCGGAGATCCTGCTCGAGATCGCGGCGCGTACAGATTTCGCCGTCGCGTTTACGCACGTCAGCGAACGCGCGGCGCGGGTCACGGATCTTGGCGTCAGCGTCTGCGCCGTGCTGCTGGCGGAAGCCTGCAACACCGGCCTCGAGCCACTCGTGCGCCACGAGACTCAGAGCTTGCGGCGCGATCGCCTGTCCTGGGTCAGCCAGAATTACCTGCGCGACGAGACCTTGCGCGCGGCGAACGCGCGCCTCGTCGCGGCGCAAACCGGGATCCCCTTGGCGCGCGCCTGGGGCGGTGGTGAGGTGGCCTCCGCCGACGGCCTGCGCTTCGTGGTGCCGGTGCGCACCGTGCACGCGGGGCCCAACCCCAAGTACTTCGGTATCGGCCGGGGCGTCACCTACTACAACCTCGTGTCCGATCAGTTCACCGGCCTGCACGGCATTACGGTCCCGGGGACGTTGCGCGACAGCCTGGTGCTGCTCGCGGTCGCGCTCGAACAGCAGACAGAGTTGCAGCCCACGCAGATCATGACCGACACCGGGGCCTACTCGGATGTGGTGTTCGGTCTCTTCCGCCTGCTCGGCTACCGCTTCAGTCCGCGGCTCGCCGACATCGGTGGTACCCGCTTCTGGCGGATCGATTCCAGGGCCGACTACGGCCCGCTTAACCGCGTGGCACGCCAATCCGTCAACCTCGACCGAATCACCCCACAGTGGGACGATATGTTGCGGACGGTCGGCTCGCTGAAACTCGGGCGCGTGCCGGCCACCGGTATCATGCGCACGCTGCAGGTGGGGGATCGGCCAACGCGCCTGGCGCAGGCGTTCGCGGAGTTCGGACGGATCGACAAGACCATCCACACGTTGACGTACCTCGACGATGAGGCCAAACGTCGCGCCACGCTGATCCAGCTGAACCGGGGAGAAGGTCGCCATGCCTTGGCCCGCGCCGTCTTCCACGGCAAACGTGGCGAACTGCGGCGACGTTACCGTGAAGGCCAGGAAAACCAGCTCGACGCACTCGGCGTCGTCGTCAACATGATTGTGTTGTGGAACACCATCTATATGCAGGCGGCCCTCGACCAGCATCGCGCAGATGGCCACTCGGTGCGTCCAGAAGACGAGGCGAGACTGTCACCGCTCGGCCACGAGCACATCAACCTGCTGGGACGCTACTCGTTCGCCGTACCTGAATCGGTCGCTCGTGGCGAGCTCCGGCCGCTCAGAAACCCCGCTGACGGCGGTCGCTAACCGTACTTTCCGTTCCATTGCTCCCCAAACCCCAGCCAGGACAGGAGGGCCGCGTGGAGGGCTCCGGGCCGGTCCAGGTGCAGGTCGGCGGCCACCGCGTCGAGGCGACGGAGCAGGGCCGCGCCGATGGGCAGCGCCACGGTGACGGGGGCTGGATCTCGTGGCATGGCGCAGTCCTCCCGCCGGCGCGATGGTCGCCTGTGACAAGCGGTCCCCGGCTGGAGCTACTCCTCTATCGGCAGTTTGCGAACGGGCGCTCTACCAATCGCGCACGGCCGCCGCTGGGGCCGCACGGGGACATCCCACCAGCCGAGTTCGAAGCGCAGTCCTATGCCCAGGCGCGGTGGCCTGATTCAACGAATCCAGTCTCCGAAGAACGCGGTATGGTTCAGGATGGTTCCGGCAGTGAGTGATCGGGCGACAGCTTGAAACGGAGGATCTCCCAGAATGCCGACATGCTTTGTGATTCAGCCGTTCAACTCCAAGTTCGACAAGAGATACCGGGACGTCTACAAGCCTGCTCTGGAGAAGGCTGGACTCGATCCCTATCGCGTCGATCAGGATCCCAGCACCGAAGGGGTCATGGACTCCATAGAACAGCAGATCCGCGACGCGACGATCTGTCTCGCCGACATCACGACCGACAATCCTAACGTGTGGTATGAACTCGGGTACGCATTTGCAGCGGGCCGTTCCGTAGTCATGGTTTGCTCGAGCGAACGTGAAGGCAAACTCCCCTTCGATGTTCAGCATCAGACCGTCATCAAGTACGAGCCGGAATCGGAGAGCGACTTCGTCAAACTCGGCGAGGAGATCTCGACGCGGGCGAAGGCACTCGTCAAGAAGAATGCTGTAAGAGAGGTCGTCGAAGCGCAACAGGTGGCCCCAACAGGCGGCCTGAGTCAAGCGGAGATTTCCGTACTCGCCATCGCGGCCGCCGAGACGGCCATACCAGGGAAGCCGGCAAGTGCTTGGTCCCTTCGTCATGACGCCGAACGCGCGGGTCTAACCGGTATCGGTTTTGGAGTGGCGCTCCGCAGTCTTCAGCGAAGGCGGTTCGTAGATTTCGTCAGGTACGAGGATGAGGATGGCGAGTACGATGCCGTCGACGTCACCGACGGTGCGTGGACCTGGATTGACAGCAACGATTCGCTATTCTCGCTGTTCCGCGAAAAAAAGGCCGTCCCCGAACTCACCGAAGACGATATCCCATTCTAACGGACTGCCGTTGAGAACGCAGCTTCACCACAATCGGTTTCTACGGCGGACAGCTGGACCATGGCCCGACGGGTCGTGGCAAAAGTCGAGCATCACGCGGTCGAGCTGTTCCCGCGCGTTGGTTTCATCGCGACCAATCTCCAGATCCCGAATCGCGCGGATGCCCTGCGCGGCGCACCGCCCAGGTGAGGCCGGCGCCATAGCTGCCGGTGCCTTCGACGCCGAACGCTTTGCCCCGCCCGTGCGTGTTCTACAACAAGCGCGGCACGGCGGAGCAATGGATCAAAGAAGGCAAACAGGCGACCACTGGACGCGGCTGTCGTGCCATCGGTTCCGGGCGAACGAGGTGCGCCTGCAACTGAGTGTCCTGGCGTACAACCTGGGTAACCTCTCACGCAGACTGATCCTGCCGCCGTGAATCAAGCGCTGGTCCCTCACGAGTCTCCAGCAGCGGCTGGTGAAACACGCCAGGTACTACTGGCTCCTGCGGGCGGAAGGGCAGCTGGCCCAGCGGCTGTTCGGCGACATGTTGCGGCGGATATGGGCGCTGCCGGTGCCGGCAGATTGACGCGGCACGCGCAGTGCAGCCCTCTTGGCGAAGAAGGGACACACGTCGGGAGCGGTGACTGTAGAATGCCTGAACGTAGCGACTTCAGTGGGTCACACGGCCGCCCGAACTGCGCTGACGGCCTCTGAAGCGGGACGATGCTGTGACGGAAACGAGTTTCGTGCGCTGGGCGGCCTTCGGGTGAATAAAGGGGTCATCTGGAGCAGACAAAACGGAAATCTCAGTCTAAAGCCAGCCCCACGACCGAACCGGTTGACTCAGTTCGTGCGCGACTGCAACAAGGGAGACACGTCATGGGAGACAAAGGTGGTCAGAAGGACAAGAACAAGGGCCAGAAGCAGAAGGTCGCCAAGGCCGCAGCGGAGCAGAAGAAGAAACGGGATAAGCAAGTTAATAGCAATCGACACACGTAAGGGATATTCGGATGGACTTTGGTGGAGAGGCCAAGAAAGCGTTCGACGCGTTTGACTTAGATACTCGCCGTCACGCAAGCAAGGTTCTCGAGTTCCTGTCGGCTGGGTTTACCATCACCTGGTTTGGAACAGCAACTAATCAGAAAGTATGGATAGCGCTTCTCAAGCCGCACGACAATGTCGCTGAGTATTTCAACCTCCAAAAGGAATACGTGCTTATCGGCCACACCTTTCCCGCCGATTTCCAGCAGCGAACCCTGCTAGCTCGTCCTCCTGACAAGATCGCTTTCCGAATTGATACCAGAATTCGATTTGTCGCGTCTGGGGCTCCGATGATGCGGGCAGTGTGCGCCGCATGGGCTGCCGAGCATCGAATGTCGATATTTCCACTTGATCTGTCTCAAGATCTCCCGGAGAAGAATCAGTCCGCCGCTTTGTATAAGACTTTGTCGGAGTCACTGTGGCTACGTGATGTGTTTGATGATCCGGAGCCAGTGACCTGGCCCGCTCGGAGTATCTCGACCGGCGAGAGAACGTGTTGGCGTTGGGCAACTCCGGCACGGGCAAGACGCATCTCGCGCTCGCGTTGGGGCTGGCCGCCTGTCAGAAAGGCTATCGGGTGCGCTTCACCACCGCCGCCGCACTGGTGAACGAGCTACTCGAGGCGCGGGATGACAAGCGCCTGCTGCGTTTTCAGAAGCAGCTCGCCAAGCAGGATCTGTTGATCGTCGACGAGCTCGGCTATGTGCCGTTGTCGAAGACCGGCGCCGAGCTGCTCTTCGAGATCTTCTCCCAGCGCTACGAGCAAGCGTCGACGCTCGTGACCTCGAATCTGCCCTTCAACGAATGGACCGAGGTCTTCGGGTCCGAACGGCTGACCGGCGCGCTGCTCGATCGACTGACCCACCACGTCCACATCCTGGAGCTGAACGGCGAGAGCTATCGCCTCGAACACAGCAAGAAAGCCCGCCAGCCCGCGACCACCCCGGCGTCCTGACGTCCCCTCCGCACGGCCGCGTTCCGCCACTCCACCCAACTGCCTAATGGTCTAGTTTTCCTCCGCCACGGTGGTCTAATTTTGCTCCGCCCTTGACAATTCAGCATGTGTCGGAAACGGTCGTTTGCGACACTTCCGAGCGGCATCACGGTCCAGAGCGCTCCGATTCAAGGGGCGAGGACCGTCTCGCCTTGCTCGCGTCGACGGGAGAGACGTCGACGACCGCCTTCGCGCCGGCGCCGGTCGTCTGGCGAGGTCCTGCGCCCTAGGATTTTCTTGGACACTTGATTGCGAGAGAGTACTCGCAGGAGGCGTGTCGAGATGGGGAAACCAGATCAAGAATCGGCGGCGGCGGAGGAAGCCCGAAGGGCGACCGGAGACGCCGCCGGGCGCGGCCGTGGGGGACGGTTGTCAGCCCGGCGCAAGCGCGAGACGGTGCTGCGTCTGCTGCGCGGAGAGGATCTCGAGTCCGTGTCGCGGGAGCTGGGGATCACGGCGGCGCGGGCCGCGCAGTGGCGGGATCAGTTTCTGGCCGCGGGCCAGGCCAGCCTGAAGAGCCGGGCGCCGGACGCCTGGGACGAGGCGAATCGTCGGCTGCAAGCCAAGATCGGTGAACTACTGATGGAGAACGAACTGCTCTACGCGAAGGTGGACCAGTTGGAGGTGGGCGGCCCTTTGGCCCGACGGAGGTCGAGGCGATGAAGGACGCCCACTCGATCTCCACGCGGCGGGCGTATGGCGTGCAGCGGGTCTGCCGCGTGTGGCACCGCGCCCGCTCTAGCGTGTATGCGCGGCGGCAGGCGACAACGTCCCGGGCGCCGTGTCGGCGGCGTGGGCCGGTGGGCGCCGCCCCGGACGACGTGCTGGCCGGCCACATCCGCCGACTGCTCGAAGCCTCGCCCTTTCACGGCGAAGGGTACCGGAAAGCCTGGGCGAAGCTCCGGGTCGCGGGGATCCGCACCTCGCTGGAACGGGTGCGTCGGTTGATGCGGGAGCACGACCTCCAGGCCCCGCACCGCGTGGGCCACGCGCACGGCCCGAAGGCGCACGACGGCACGATCACCACCGCGGCCCCCGATGTGATGTGGGGCACGGACATGACGGCCACAGTGACCGTGGGCGAGGGCGCGGCCTTCGTCTTCGTGGCCGTCGATCACTGCACGACCGAGTGCATCGGCCTGCATGCGGCCAAGCGCGGGACCCGATTTGAGGCCCTGGAGCCGATCCGCCAGGGCGTCCGCGCCCGCTTCGGCACGATTGGCGAGGGCGTCGCCCGCGGGCTGCGTCTTCGGCACGACCACGGGTCGAACTATCTGGCTGACGACTTTCAACAGGAGGTGGCGTTCTTCGGCATCGAGAGCTCGCCGAGTTTCGTGCGGGAGCCCGAAGGCAACGGCGTCGCGGAACGCTTCATCCGCACGCTGAAGGAGAATTTGTTGTGGGTGCGGAGTTTCGACACCATCGAGGAGCTCCGCCTGGCCTTACTCGAGTTTAAGCGGACGTACAACGAGCAGTGGATGCTAGAGAAGTACCACTATCAAAGCCCCGCTCAGGTGCGACGTGACTTCGTCGGGCTGGACGCGGCAGCATAGATGCGAATACCGTCAAACCACTGTCCAAGAACCCTGGGGCGCTACAGAGTAGAATTGCTCGGAGAGGGGACGCCCGCATGAAAAACCATGACACTGGACGCCTGTAACCCTGGCCAGCTCGCCATCGCTGTCGTGCTGTTGTCGTTGTCGGTCGCAGTCACGGCGGCAGCCCAGACGACTGGATTAATCGACGGCGCGGTCGTCGACGCGAACGGCACCCCGCTGCCCGGCGTCGTGGTGACGGTGACGGGCCCAGGCGTGCGCCAGGAGCATGTCACTGGCACGGACGGCGCCTACACGGCCGCCGGGCTGGCGGCGGGCGACTATGTCGTTACCGCGGCGCTGCCAGGTTTCGAGACGGTGGAAACCCCGGTCTCCGTCCAGGCGAGCGCCACCGCATCGGTCCCGATCACGCTGCAGATCGCGCGGCTGCTCGAAACGGTCAGTGTCGTTGCGGAGGAGCCCAGGATCTTCGCGCGCAACATCGTCGCGGACCCGATGCGGCTGCAGCAGTCGAACATCACCAGCGTGACATCGGTGGCGGACAACCTGCCCGGGGTCTCCATCCAGGAGGGGGACGCGTACGGCTTCGACGACTGGTCAAGCAACGTCGCCGTGCGCGGCTTCCAGGTCACCATCAGCGAGGCGCAGATCGGCACGACCATCGACGGGTTTCCGAACGGGACGTCCGACTACTTCAGCGGCGCCAAGGCGAACCGGTTCATCGATCCGATGAATCTCGGGGGCGTCGAGGTCTCGCAGGGAACGGCCGACATCGCCTCCCGCTCGGTCGAAGCGCTGGGCGGCACCTTCAACTACCTGACGGACGATCCGGCGGCCGAGCGGACCTACACCGCGTCGACCACCATCGGCGAGAACGACGGCAAGCGGTTCTCCATGCGGGTCGACACCGGGCCGCTGTTCGGCGGCGAGACCCGCGCGTGGATCTCGGCGGTCCGTCAGGAGGCGACCGACTGGGTGCAGGGGTCGGCGCGGAACGAGCGGGAGCACGTCGCCGCCAAGCTGGTCTCGTCGCACGGGCGGCTCGATCTCACCAGCTACCTCTCGTATGACAGCATTCACGAGGACACCTACCAGCGGCTCTACAGCGAGGGCGACTTCCTGGCCAACCCGCGGTGGGACCGCCTGGTCGGCGACTGGCCCGGCGTCCCGTACCTGAACCAGTTTTACCGGCCCGGCTGGCAGACCCGGCGAACCAACACGTTCGCCTACCTGAAGGCGGACTGGGCGTTCAGCGACGTCACCTCGCTGAGCGCCGGATTCTATGTCCATCGCAACCGGGGCCGCGGCGACTGGCTGCCCCCCTACATCGTCGACATCACCGACGACGGCGGCGGGCCGGAATCTGAGCTGATGGGCCGGACCCCGGTACAGGGCGGCGCACAGCTCGGGCTGATCCGCTTCGTGAACCCGGAGGGCGTCGCCGTCGGACCCGCGGCCGGGTGCACGTCGTCCTACCGCTTCAACTACTACGGATCGGGCGGCCCGGCGGTCGACCCGGCGTGCCACCCGGACGCCACGGCGGTGCAGTCGTACCGCCACAGCCACTACGGGAAGGACCGCGTCGGCGTGACGCTCGATGAGGAGTGGTTCACCCCCGTCGGCGCCGCCGGCAGCACGCTGCGCGCCGGCCTCTGGTACGAGGACTCGCGGCGCGACCTGGGCCGGGACTGGCACCAGATGCTCGATCCGACACTCAGCTTCAAGTGGAACGAGCAGGCCTACTGGCACCAGTACGAATGGGACTTCCCGCAGCACGTCTTCAAGTGGTACGTGGAGGAGACGCTCTACGCCGGGCCGGTCGCGCTGAGCGGCGGCGTCAAGCAGTTCCTGGTCGGCGTGTCGCGCGACGACCTGTTTGGCGTGGACCCGGACTTGGTGGTCGATTCCAATTCGACTCTGCTCCTCTCCGGCGGCATCACCTACGAGACGCCGGTCGAGGGCCTCGATCTCTTTGCCGGCTATGCCGAGAATTTCAAGGCGATCAGCGCCACGCTCCTCGAGGTGCCGGGGCGAAGCCTCGACCTCCTTGAGCCGGAGACCGCCTCCAACGTCGATGTCGGGCTGCAGTACGCCGGGGATCGGGTCGCGCTGGGCGCCACCTGGTACGTCATCGACTTTCAGAACCGGATCTTCTACCTTGGTCCGCAGACGCCGGCCGGTCCCAATTACCTCATCCCGGGCGGCGGCGCCTACTTCAATGCGGGCGGCATCGACACGACCGGCATCGAGCTCTCCGCGACGGTGCCGCTGCCGCGCCAGACGGCGTTCTACACCGCCTACACATTCAACAACTCGGCGTACATCGGCAGCGGCGATCCGCTCGTCGACACCAACCAGGGCATCGTGGCGGGGACGGATGTGACCGGCGTGCCCGCCCGGCTGTGGGTCGTCTCACTTGATCGGAGCGGTCCGCTCGGCATGGGGCTGAGCGCCAAATACACGTCGTCGCGGCGCGTCAGCCTGAGGTCGGATTGGTACGCGGACGCCTACTGGTTGGTGGACGCCTACGTCAGCTTCTCCGGCGAGGCGTTGAGCGATCGGCTGCGGTCGACGGAATTCTCGATCGTGGCGAACAACCTACTCGACAAGGGGTATCTCTCCGCCATCACCGAGAACGCGGCGTGGCTCGGGGCGCCGCGGACGGTCTCGATGACCGCGACCGTCTCGTTCTGATGGCCGCGCCAGTGCCGAAGCCTTTGCCGACAGCCTCCACCAGCCACAGGCGCGAGACGCGGGCGTAGCCGGCCAGCAGGTGTCGTAAACGGCCGTTTGCGACATGCGGGCAAGGGCGCCGTCCGACCAGCGCCGCTGTGTGTCGTATCCCATGTCTGATTCTATGTCTTGCAGACGTCGAGCGCGTGTGCCAGTGCCGTGTGCCGAACGCGCCCTGCGGAGTGCACGAACAGGTGCCTCGCCCTGTTCAGTAGTGCACGCCCACCGCCACCCGCCAGGGCCTCATCTCTCGCACCCCGCATACTCCAGATTGCACAGAGCGGATTAACTAGATCGGCCCGCCGTGCTCGCGCGCAGCCCCTTCCAGGTGCTGTAGCACAGGGCGACCAGCACCAGCGTAAAGGGAAGGCCGGCGGCGAGGGTGGCCGCCTGCGCGGCCACGAGGCCGCCGCCGAGCAGCAGCGCAATGGCGACGAGCCCCTCGAAGATGCACCAGAACACGCGCTGGGGCACCGGCGTGTCCAGCTTGCCGCCTGCGGTGATGGTGTCGATGACCAGCGATCCGGAGTCGGAGGAGGTGACGAAGAACACCACGATGAGCACGAGGCCCAAGACCGATATGACGGGCGCAAGCGGCAGCGTGTCCAGTAGCGCGAACAGGGCGATCTCCGGCTGTTGCGCCTGCACCGCCGCGATCACGTCGGGATAGCCACCATCGACGTACTGCGACACCGCGGTCCCGCCGAAGGCGTTCATCCAGAGCGCGGCAACCAGCGTCGGCATGATCAGCATGCAGGCGATCAGTTCGCGCACCGTCCGGCCGCGGGAGACCCGGGCGATAAACAGGCCCACGAAGGGGGACCACGAGATCCACCAGGCCCAGAAAAAGGTCGTCCAGCCGTGCATGAAGTGGAGGTCCTCGCGGCTCACCCAGCTACTGAGCGGTCCGATCGCCGCGAGATACTGGCCGAGGCTGGTCACGGTGCCGGTGACGATGTCGCGCGTCGGCCCGACCGTCAGCATGAACGCCAGCAGCAGCAGGGCGAGCAGCACGTTGACCTCGCTCAGCCGCTTGATCCCCTTCTCCATCCCGCTGACGACCGACGCCAGCGCCATGCCAGTGATGCCGATGATCAACAGCACATGGGTGGTGTCGGTCGTCGGCGTGCCCCACAGGTGGGCGAGCCCCGCGGCCACCTGTTCGGCACCCAGGCCGAGCGACGTGGCTAGTCCGAAGAGCGTGGCGAAAACGGCGAGGATGTCGACGCCGTGGCCGAACCACCCCCACACCGCCTTCCCCAGGAGCGGATAGAGCGCCGACCGGAGCGTCAGCGGCAGGCCGAGGTTGTACGACGCGAAGGCGATCGACAGCGCCACCACCGCGTAGATGGCCCACCCATGGATGCCCCAGTGGTAGATGGCGCCGGCCATGCCAAGGCGCGCCGCCGCTGTGTCGGCCGCCGCGAGCCCGAGCGGCGGTTGCAGGAAATGCTCTACCGGCTCTGACACCCCGAAAAACATCAGGCCGATGCCGATCCCGGCGGCGAACAACATGGCGAACCACGCCGATCGGGAATAGTCCGGCCGGGCATCCGCGCCGCCCAGGCGCACGCGGCCGAGCGGTGTCGCCACCAGCAGCAGACAGAAGAGGACGAAGAGGTTGCTCACGCCCATGAACACCCAGTCGAAGGTCGACAGAAGCCACGCGCGCAGTGCTTCAAACGCGACCGCCGCCTCAGCCTGGAATGCCAGCACCCCGGCGACGAACGCGATGACGGTGAGGCTGGAGACGACGAAGACCGGATGGTGGATGTCGAGGCCGAGAACCTTGACGTTGTCTTGACCCAGCGTGTAGTCGATCGGCGCGATCTCAGCCATAGGGTTTCGTCAGCGGGGTGGCCGCCGCACCCGGAACGCGGCGACATCCCGCACCACACCATCGACCCGCGCTACGGACGGGTAGCCAGGTATTCCGAGACTTTCACCTCGATCATGATTTCGCTTGCTGAGACAAGAGCAAGAAGCGTAGCCTAACTGGCCCAACCCGAGACCCCATGTTGTCCGAACGCGTCGACGCGGCGCTTGCGTTGTTACGAGCCGAGTATCTTGAGACCCCCACCCTACTCCTGACCGTTGGGGAGGCGGCGGAGTTGCTGGACCTCACCCGCACCGCGGCAGTGGCGGTTCTGCAAGCGTTGGAGAACTCGGGTTTTCTGGCGCTCACACCCGATGGCCGCTTTGGCCGGTCGCCTGACCGGCGGCGAGCAGCTCCTGTGGCATCGTCGACAGCGACAGGGGCCTGAGCGCCTGCATCCAACTCTGTCAGGAAATACTCTATAACCCTGGACTGGATGTGGCTATTAATCCAAACTTGGACTCTATTCTGACGCATCAGTGCCCAAGCCCTGACGTAAGGCTAGGGCATACACCAACCCGACACCGTTAGACCCGTAGGAACGTCATGCGGCTGGTGCTGAGTGACCGTCAGCCGCATCCACCCGCCCCCGTCAGCTCGAGCGCGCACCTAAAGCGCGGCCGTGGAACAACCGATGCTCTGGACAGAGGCACTCGCAGGTCCCTTCGTCTTACAGAGAGACTCGGTCGGGAGGAAGAACATGAAGTATCTGCAAAACGTTCGAAACACCATGACACCGCGATCGGCCGTGCTGCTCGCGGTCGCGCTGCTCGGCACCGGTTTCGCCGCCCGGGCATATCGCCGGCGTAAGAAGTTTGCGTAAGAAGCAGTACCGGCCTGGCACGAGCCACGAGACAATCCACTCCATCGTTCATGCGTACGGCACCCCAATGTCACGCGCACCGTGCTTGGTCGCATCACGTTTCTCCCGGGTCCGGATGATTCACTTTTCGATCTCCAGCGAGAACGACGGCGGCACCGACCACGCGAAGTTCAAGCAAGCGTTCGCCGTAATGTTCCGGTCTTTCAACGAGTAACCACAGGGTCGTCAGCTGGTCTCGGTATCCGCGCGACACAGGTCATCCGAGTGCGGTGTACCGATACGTTGGGGGTCAATCACCTGGCTCCTTCGGGAGGCGGCCAATGTGTGTCGGATCCGGCGAACCTGGACGGCACCGTAGTAGACGGCCAGCACGTAGAAGGTCGTTTCGGTCGACCCCTGGAAGTTACTCACAAGATAGCCGGTGTAGCTGTCCGGTCCGATGGCCGGGTCCTGGGTGATCGATGCCGCCGGTGCGGTCGCGCTGGCCGACGCGCTCACGATGCTCGAGGCGTGGGACAATACGGTCGCGCCAGCCAGCCGCGGTGGCGTGCTTTTCGAGCGGTGGTGGAACCGGTACACCGATGCGATCGAGGCAGCGTACGACGGCGACGGCGACCCGCAGCCGTTCGCGGAAGGCTGGACGCCCGAGGCACCAACCAGCACACCGCGGGGACTGGCCGATCTAGCGATCGCGGAGACGGTGGCGCACTTCGGCGCGTGGGACGTGGCGTGGGGCGCTGTGCACCGCGTCAGGCGAGGCGGGGTGGACGTGCCGGTGGGCGGCTGCGCGGGCGCATTGGGGTGCTACCGCGTACTCAACTTCCGCACCGGCGGCGGCTCGGCCAGACCGGCCACTCGTGATTACTGCAACCCCTGCCCCTGCTGCTCACTCTTCCGCTGCATGTCGATGCTGCCTCGGAAGTACGCGCCTTCCGCGATGGCCACCCGCGGCGCCACGATGTCGCCTTCGACGGCGCCGCCGGCGCGGATGTCAACCTTCTCGGAGGCGGCGATGTTGCCGTTGATTGCACCTATGACGATCAACGTCTTGGCAAAGACCTCTGCCTTGATCTTGCCGGTCGACCCGATGGTCAGCGTGTGATCCTTCAGCTTGATCGTGCCCTCGACCTGACCGTCGGTCGTGAGATCCTCGCGACTGCTCAGTTCGCCCTTGATGATGACCGACTTGCCGATATTCACAACTTCTCTCCTGATCGGCTGCTTGGAAACCTGCGGTGAAGCCGCGCGCCCCGGCGGCGACTGGACGGCTGGCCCGCTGGTTGTCGATTGCTCGCTGGTCGAGTCTACCGCTTTAGCGTGCTTCCACATCGTCAGGTTCTCCAGTGTACTCATCGAAGCCGGGCACCGACTAGAGGAACGCTCTCCTTGCGCGGCTCTGGCTTGTATGCCGTTTCTGTTTTCTTCTGTTTCTCGCTCGTGGCTAGCCCGCGCAGTCGTAGCCTTCAGCGCGAACTGCTCTGACTCTGGCCGCACGGCCATCCAGGCCTTGAGCGCCTCGATTGTGGCTCGCTGGTACTTACGAGCTGTCCCGGCTGTCCGTGCCAGTCTCGATGACCCGCAAGAAATAAGCCATCCGCGGCAGGCAAAACGGAAATCCCTGGGAGATCATCTTCCCGACTTCGGCGATCAGTACGCTTCTCTCTCTGCGGTGTGCTTCATGAGGTCACCTCACGAAACGAAACACATCGTACGGTAAGGACTTTTGTGAGCCAGAGGCAGGTGTCGAGTTGGCGTATACATCAACCAGACACCGCCTCAGCATCGTGGCTCCCATCTGAAATCATCCCTGTTGGAATACTGCTGGCCGCGCCGACGAGCGGCGCGCGAGAGGCGTAATGCTTGACCGGTTGATTCAAGTGGTTGAGTCTTAGATCCAATGGGCACTCCACCGGGCCGACTCCAACTCATCAGCAGTCAGACGCTCGGGGCGCACGTCCCCCGACGCCTCGTCGCCCTGCTCGACACGATCGCGCGCGCGGACCATATCAGCCGCGAGCACGTGGTCAGGCGGGCGCTCGTCCGCGAGGTCGAGCAGCACATCCGCCGGAGCAGGCGCGACCGCCAAAGGCGGCCCACCACCTGCGCGACGTTCGACGCTGAGCTTGAGGCTCAATTGGCGGCGATCGTGGCCAATGTGAAGCCTGGCCGGCGCCAACTCGTCGGCGGTCAGACGCTCGGGGCGCACGCCCATGAGACCATCCTCATCCCTCTCAAGTCGCCGAACGAGTCGGCCCATGACGAGATCGCTCGCCGCCGCCTCGTCGCCCGGCTCGACACGATCGCGTGCGCGGACCACATCAGCCGCGGGCACGTGGTCAAGCGGGCGCTCGTCCGCGAGGTCGAGCAGCACATCCGCCGAGCCCTGCGCACGCTCGCAAGCCCGACCACCCCAGCCGAACAGGAGGAGATCGATGGGTTTTGCAAGGTGCTGGGTTTAGGGGACGACTGGAACTACACGCCACGCTGAAACCGCTGCCGTGGGTGGCTTGACTGCTCTCCTTTTGCACTCGGACTTGTTCGCAGTCTGCCGCCGGCAGCAACCCGTCACCGTATGCGTCTCGTGCCATACGTGTCGAGGTGATCTCCAAAGTGGCCGCGGCGGCTGCTACTGGAAGAATCGGCGCAGCTCCTTGAGCACGACATTCAGACGTGCCGGTTTGATGGCGCAGACCTTCTTGAGAACGAGCGTGGGATGCGTCGTGAACAGCTTTGAGACCTTCACAAACGAGGTCCGCGGCAGCTTCCCGTCGACGTAGTCGTGCTCGTCGAGCGAGACTACGTGACTGTCCGAAGGCTGCGAGGTGATGGCGACGAGCACCACGTCTTGCGCGTGCTCGTTGAATTTGTCTGGTGAAACGACGAGCGCAGGACGCTTCTTGGTGGAACTGAGGTCGGTGAAGGGAAAGGGGACCAGGACGATGTCGCCACGCCTATAGCGTGTCGTAGACGGCATCCGCCGGGTTGTCCCAGAATTCGAAGCTCTTTTCCGCCGCCTTGAGCCAGCCGACTGTCTCGATGAAGTCGCGTAGTTCTTCTTTCGAAAAAGCCGTGTAGATCGCACCGGGCTCCGCGCCCGCCACCTCCTCAAGCGGCTTGAACACACCATCGCGGTACGCGACCTGGATACTCATAACAGTCTGATTATACCGTCCAGACGAGCCCTCCGCCGTGGCGGACTCGGCCTCTGGCCGCGCGTCGGTCCCGACGCGCCGCACGGACGTCCCGCGGGGCGCGGCCGTACGGCCACCGCCTAGATCTAGATCACGATGCGCTCGATCTCGTCGACGGTGATCGTGTCCGCTGTCCGGTCGTAGAGCTTCGTCGTCTTCGGGGAGGCGTGCCCGGCGATCTGCTGCGCGTGCTCGAGCGTCCCCCCGTTTGACAGATACGCTGTGATCCCCGTTGCCCGAAACGTGTGGCAGCAGGTCGAGGGCGGGAGATCCGCCGCCGCCGCCCGCCGCTTGATCATCGCCAGGACGAGACGCCGCGTCGAGCCCGGCCCGCGCGAGGTAGTCGTCGAGCGCCTCGGCCGCCCGATGGTGGGCCGGGACGTCGTGCCGCTGGCCGCCCTTCTCGTGGAGCCGGAGCCACCCCTGGCGCTCCTGCCGGAAGTAGTCCTGCCGCCGCATCCCGATCACCGCGCTCACCCGCGCGAAGCTGTAGAGCATCACCGAGACGAGCGCCCGGTCGCGCAGGCCGGCGAGCGTGCCCGTGTCGATCGCCGCGAGGAGTCGGCGCGCCTCGGCCGGAGAGAGCACCGGCGTCGCGCCCGTCGTCACCACATGCTTCGGCCCCCGGACGGCCGCCGCCGGGTTCACCGGAAGGACCTGGCTGACGACGAGCCAGTCGCCGAGCATGCGGATGGCCGCCAGGTGCTGCTTGACGGTGGGCGCCGACCCGGGGTGGGTCCGGATGTAGGCCGCCACGTGCAGCGGCGAGACCGCCGTGAGCCCCAGGCCCCGCGCCTCGCACCACGCCAGGAACTGCCCCACGGCCCGCCCGTACGCCGCCCGCGTCCTCGCGTTCGCGATCCGCGCCGCGAAGAACTCCAGGAAGCGCTCGACGGCCGCCGGCCCGGCGTCGACGATCACCGCGGGCAGCACGACGGCCCCGCCGGGCCTGGTGATCTCGGGCCGGGCGACCGGTGGCATCAGGGCCTCGCTCATTCGGACACCTCTCCCCTGCCGACGAGCGCCTCGAACTGCTCGTAGTCATTCGTCAGCGCCTGGGCCAGGGCGAAGAGCCGCCCGACGGCCTCCTGCGCCCCGGAGAACCGCACGTCGATCCGGTCCCGCGCGACGTGGACGCCCTCGGGCAGGCTGGCGAGCCGGCCCTCGAACGCCTCGACAGGAACGGCCACGCGGATCCCGGTCAGCCGCGCCGTCCGGAGCTCGGTCAGGAGCCGCTCCCGGCGTGCTGCTTCTCCGCGGAAGGCGGCCCGCCCCCGGTGTGTCCGGAGCTGGCGGAGGAGCTGTGTTCTCGGGAGCGTTCGCTGGTTGCCGGTCATCTCGGCCCCGAAGGTCTGCATGAGCGTCGCCGCCCGGGCGCGCGAGACGCCGAAGAGCTGCTCGAGATCGCGGCGGGTCAGGAGGTCGCGGTCCAGCGCCTCGAGCTGGCGGATGGCGTCGGGGATGGCGAGCAGCCAGCGGGGCGTGGCGGGCATCGGATAGGGCCGTGTCGGCTACACCCCCTGCGGCGCGTGCGAGGTGGGACGATGTCTGGCGCGCATCCTGTACGCTAGGTTAGTAGATGATCGTCCAAGACACAAGACCCGGGCGGGTCGGGGTCGAGGGTCCCATAAAGGGAGTTATGGGACAGTGAGATACGGCGACGGACCCAGCGCCGTCACCGGGGGCCGCCGAGCGCACACCGGGCGGCCGGAGCCCGGCGCCCTCGCGGATCAGGACGGGCCCCCGGCCTCTCCCCGCGGCGCCGGCTCATCATGACCAGCCCTGGGCGCTCCCGAGCTCGCCCGCCGCGGCCAGGACGGGCGGCGGGGCGGTGGTCAACGCCAGCCCTACGGCCCTTCGACGGCCAGCGGAGGACTCGGTCCGACCACCGCCTGCCAAGGCGGCGCTTTGCCAGGGGCGCCGCTGGGCTGGGCCCTCCCAAGGCCCATTCCTCGCCAATCGTAAACAGACAAGCGGAGGCCGGCACAGCCGTTGACACGCCCGGCTCGTGAAGGCTATCCGGGCCGTTTGGGGGTGGGTGTTGCCGGAGCGATCAGACGAACTACTGTCGGTTTAGCGCGGCGTCGGCCCTAGGTCGGGCTTTCCCCTCCCGAACTGTATGAGTTCGAGATCTGGGAGGCGCTGATTCCAATCTAGAAGTTCCTTGATTTCTGCCAACTTTATTTGACTTGCTCCGAGAGGGATTTTCTCGCCATCTGGAGACACTGCATCCATGTCATTCAGCGCTCTAGCCTTCTCCAGTAGCTCGGTATGTGTCCTGAACGGTTGCGCCTCTCGTCGTTTATTTATGACATCCGACAGGCATTTCAAGTAGCCGTTGATGACCATGACTATGTCTATGTCTAATGAATCGCGGTTCGGAAACTCCTGCTCGCATGCTTGTTCGAAGCGTTTTGCGCGCTTCGGGCCATCCCGCTTCTGCCGCGCGATGTCGTCCCGGACCTTTCGCCATGGAATGCTCAAGGTCACACTGGTTTTTGTGAGGTTGGCTGGCATTTCGTTCATTTGCGGCGTGGCAAGCCGCATATTTGTCCAACCGCCACCGTGCTGCGGCCGGATCGAGGAGTGCTGAATTCTGTTCCGTAGTT
>CBDHFM010000001.1:0-14941 GCA_965262505.1 Vicinamibacterales bacterium | reverse complement strand
ACTGCCGGTGTGGCGCCGATCACGGGAAGCGGCGAGATCGCCGCCAGCCGCGATTGCGCGGCATCGCGATCTCCTACCGCCGCTTCTTCCCGAACCAGCTCCGAAATCACCAACTCGAACCGCTCCTTCGCGCCCGCCCACCAGTCCTGCGTGCTCTGCTGCCGACCTGCAATCACTATGTCACGCGCGGGCCGCGCGGTCAGGTAGCTGACGACGCTGGTCTCGACGTAGACTCGCGGCTTCTTCATGACCAGCCTTCCTCACACCCGGAACACCTTCATCACCTCGTCGCCGAGGTGATTGATGACCTTGACGGCGATGCGGCCCGACTCCGGGCGGTCGAACGGACGCGAGATGTCGCTGTGGAGCGTCTCCCACGCGTCGGCGTCGATCTCGGCCTTCAGGGTGTTCCTGAGCGCCTTGTAGGGGTCGTTCGCGCCGAGGAAGTAGGCGTGCCGGACGAAGAAGCTCTCCTCGTTGTAGTCGGTGTCGATGAACCAGCACGCGATGCCGTCGGCGCCGTCGCTGCGGACCTCGCCGGTGGTCGGATGGAAGACGTCCACGCCGTTGATCTTTACCTGGATCCGCGAGCTGCCGGCGTCTTCTCCGTCGACCGGGAGGATGTCGATGTCCGGCTCGCCGAAGATGACGAACAGGTTGCCCTTGCCGGTGTTCTTCAGCTCGTCCGCCATGTGGAGGTCGGCGTTCATGCGCGCCTTGAGGACCGGGATGCGGCCGAGGCGGTTGAACTCCGACGCGTGCGCCTCGTAGTTGAACGCGCAGGCGATCAGGACGTCGAAGCCGGCGTCGCCCGCCTCGCGCGCGGCCGCCACCAGGTCCGGACGGGACACCGTGCCGAACTCGGGGCCGACGAAGACCCCGGCGCGTTTCTCCGGGCCGGAATCTCCATCGCCTTCGACGTAGCGTCCCTCCGCGCAGATGTACCCGCCCGGCCAGGGCGTGACGGCGGCGAAGGCGATGCGATCCTCCTTGTGCGCCTGCTGCACGCCGGCGGTCGCGAGCTGCTCCAGGATCATGCCCGCGAAGTCCTGCTGCGGCCCGTAGTCGGCCCTCGGCTCCGCGGCGCGGTCGAGGAGCTCGTCGTTCTCGTCGACCGCCAGCACGCGGTGCGGCGACAGGCTCTCCACTGTGAACGGTCCCGCGACCCGCACCTTCCTGTTGTCCTCGTAGGGCTTGTCGTAGAGGTACTCGTAGTCCGCCCTGGCCGCGATGGAGGCGTCGACCTCCTGCTGCCGGGCGACGCGCGCCTCCCACCAGAGCCGATGCGTCTCGACCGCCTCCGCCGGCCACTCCTCGGACGCCTTGCGGGGAATCTGCCACTCCTCCCAGTCGGAATCGAGCCTGGCGTTCAGATCGTCGCGCAACGGCGCCAGGGTCTCCTGCCAGCGCTCCCAGATGACGTCGATCTCGGCGTTGTTGGCAATCGACTTGAGCGTAATGTGCGGCACCCGCTCGTAGACGAACCCCTGCCGGACGTCGCCGCGCGTCGGCACGTCGGATGGCGCCTTGCGCGTGATCTCGGCCTCCTTGCGCTGACCCTGCGGACTGTCGGAGAGCAGGTAGTACGGGTAGCGGGCGCCCATGATCCGGGCCCTGGCCAGAGCCAGCGCTACTCGGGATGTATCGATGGTGATCCAGCGGCGGCCCCATTGCTCGGCGACGTAGGCGGTCGTACCGGACCCGCACGTGGGGTCGACCACTAAGTCCCCGGGGTCCGTAGTCATAAGGATGCACCGCTGGACAGCCGCCGGCGCAGTTTGGACAACATAAGTCAATCCAGTGCCAATCTGCATCGATTCCCAACGATCCGTCACCGGGATAACTGGAAAGTCATCGTAGTACCTCAGTGAGTTTAGTCGTCTCCCTGTTGTCGCTACTCGCGCCGCCCGGGCAAGCCTCTGCAGTCCATCTAGATTCGTTTTCCATCGCTGAGAATACGCATTGCCTTGGAATTCAAACTCGAACGTAGGATTGGCGGATTCGAGTGCAACATGCCTGCAGCGGCTCGCACCGTCAGGCAGGATTCCTGTCAAACGTTCTTCCGGGCTAATCCTGCGAAACGCTCCACTATCGAGATGGACGAGGTCGTAGCGTTCCAACGAGGTATCACCACTCTGCCGAGAGGCAAACAGCTGTCGGACCTTGGTAGCGCTGGTGTCCTTCGCGTACCACAAGACGAAGTCCAGTGTTTTGACCAGCCCCTGAGAAATCAAACCACCAGTCTTTTGAAACGTGATAACACTCCGGAAGTTGTACTCTCCGAACACCTCATCCATTAACGCCCGCACCCGGTGAACATTCTCATCCCCAATCTGCACGAATATCGAACCACTCTCCGCCAGCAGTTCCCGCGCCACCGTCAACCGGTCCCGCAAATATGTGAGATACGAGTGAATCCCGTCCCGCCACGTGTCCCGGAACGCTCTGACCTGCTCCGGCTCGCGAGTGATGTGGTCGGCGTTGCCGTCCTTCACGTCGCGGCTGGTCGTCGACCACTGGAAGTTCGAGTTGAACTTGATGCCGTAGGGCGGGTCTAGGTAGATGCACTGCACCTTGCCGCGGAGCCCCTCGCGCTCGGCGAGCGACGCCATCACCTGCAGGCTGTCGCCGAGGATCATCCGGTTCGACCAGTTGGCGTCGTGCTGATAGAACTCCGTCCGGGCATCATCGCTCGGCAGCCCGTTGAAGTCGGCGAACAGATCCGGCTGGACCTCCGCGCCGTCACCGCCCCGGCCGGCCTGGCCGTTCCTGCGCTGCCGGCGCAGGTTGTCGATGAGCACCTTCGGGTGGACCTTCTCCTGTATGAAAAGCGGTGCCGCCTGCACGACGAGGTCGGACCAGTCCTGCGCGTCCTTGCCGCGCCACACGAACTGCGGGTCGAGGTCGCGGTTGCGGCGCTCGTAGGCGACCTGGACGGGGCTCTGCTCGGTGCGCTCCATCACGGACCGGAACTCGGCCGTGGGGATGTTCTTCCGCGACGCCTCCTCGTGCATGAGGGTCGCCACGGTTTTCTCACGCTGCCGTTTCGCCATGTACGCTCCGTCACGGCGCAGCCGGTGCCGCGCGATCCTGGTTATCGGCCGCTCCCCGCCGAGGCGCCGCCCGCTCGACCAGCGCGTGGAACTGCGCCTCCAGCGCGTCCTCGAAGTCCTCCTCCATCGCGTAGACGTCGGTCAGCTCGGCGAAGGCCCAGCGGCCGTAGGCGCCAAGGTTGTTGACGCCGGGCACCCAGTAGGTGTCCATCGTCGTCTTCTTGTCCTTGGCGTCCTCGCCCCGGTAGCCCTTCACCTCGACCACGAGGCGGAGCAGGTCGTCGTCCCCGCCGCCGTCGTCCACGAGCACGACGAAATCGGGGAGGTAGCGGCGCGTCTGGGAACCGTAGCGGTGCGGCCCCTCCAACCCGAGGCTGTGGTTCTTGACGTAGGCGCGCACCCGTGGATGCGATTCGACCACGAGGCAGAACTGGGCCTCCCAGTTGCTGTCGCACACGACCCAGTTGATGTGGCAGCGGGTGGGGTCGGTCTTCCAGCGAATCTTCTTCGACGTCGTGAAGCGCACGTGCAGCGTCGAGCCAACAGGGTTGTAGGGGTCCAGCACCGCCTTGATCGGGCGCTCGCCCAGCAGGTTGGAGACGATCCCGGCCGTGATCCGCTCGCAGGCCATGTCCGCCAGTTCCTGGTACATGAGCTGCGCCGGATACGTCCCTCCCTTGCACACGAGGTGGTCGTCGAGCCACTGGCGGGTGATCCGCTTGAGCTGGCCGAACAGGTGCAGCTTCGGCTCCTCGCCGGGATCGCGCCACTTGGTCTCCAGCAGCCGCTTCGTCAGGTGGAAGAGCAGCGTCGACTTCCGCAGGTCGCGGGTGTGGATCAGGTTCAGGTTGACTCCTTCGCCGTCGCGCTCGTAACTCCTTCTGATCGTATGCGCCAACTCGGCAAGGTCCTTCACTTCCTTACTGACCTCCGCACCCATTTCAAGCTGCGCCCTGGTAGCATCTGTCAAGAATCTATAATTCGCATCCTTAGCTATCCATGCCGCCAGAGCGTTCCCTACGAGAAGCACGACACAATAGTCGCCCGCTCCTCGCGCACCACGACCGATCCCTTGCTCGATTCGCTGGGCCAACATCCGGGTAATCGTTGTCCCTCCATACAGCGTGCTCGCGCGGAATCGTTCGTAGTCCGATGTTCCCATGGGCAATCCGTCCATAACAAGCAATCGACACGAATTACCTGGCAAATCGATCCCGTCATATCTATTCGAGAACACTGCCGGTCCGAATGTCGTGCCGGTTTGCAGGTCGGCGACAAGCTGCTCCACCTCACTCGACCCTTTAGCGACGGTGCCCACTTCTCCCCAACTACCAGCCGCACTCTTGTCCGATGGCACCAAGATTACTGCCCCGGCGTTACGCTTTGTGGCCGTCCACTTCGCGAGCTTCTCAACAACCTCTCGAGCATCGAATCTGAAAGGCATTAGACTCGGAATCAAAATCATTCGCTCGCTTATACCTGCAAGTGACCGCGATTTCAACGCCTTCGGAATTGCTTTGGGATCTGCATCAAACGTCCTGATGATATCAGTGTCGTCGGAAATGGTTGCAGACATGTAGATCCTGCGGGGTGCCTCCGAGAACGTCGGGAAGGCATTCACAAGCGGCAGTATCGCCGTGATAGTAAACTTCGTCTGGCCAACAATGGCATGACATAGGTGAAGATGATCCCTAAGCAACGGCCACACGAAAGCCCGTGAATGAGCCTCTGCCCGCAACTGCTCCCGCACGGCATCAATCTGTTCGTGCCACGCCCAATACGGAATCTCAAGTGTCATGTTCTCCTTGCCGCCTACAACATCATCGAAGGTGCCAACACGATCCATGTCCCTAAAGGCTCGCCGAAACAGTTCCGCCAGGCTTTCGTACCGTGTCCGTTCTTCGCTTGTGTCAATTGTTAGGGTAAAGGAGTCGCGCACAACCGAGACCGCGACGTGCGCGTCATCCAGGATGATTGCCCCGACTTGTATCGGTTGTTTCTGGCCACGCACACCGAATTTGCTTTGGCCGTTAAACAGAGCCTTATAGGTAGCTACCATGACGGCTCGTGCCTTGAGAAACTCATCGCTGAGCGGCTGACCCTTTGGGTATGGGACCGCGGGAATACCGTAAGCTTGCGCCTTTTCGAGAGTCTGCTGAACAAGTTGTTGCGTAGGCGTCAGGTACAACACCGGCTCCGACAACTCGTTGAGTGTTGATTGTGCCGCAAGAAGGCCAACCAGTGTCTTACCGCCACCAGTATGCAGCTTGAGAACAGTGTCGCGCTCGCTTCGGCGCTCGAAACAACTCTGCAGGACTTCCGCCTGGCTCGTATACAAATCGTTGATGCCAGATGCTTTCGGAAGGCGTCGGAAGATTTCGAGCGGATCGATGACTCTTGGTTTCTGCTTTCTGGTTCTGAGCCTATTGAAGTCGACCATGCGCCCCCCTGCGGACCTCCCCGACCTGAAGGCAAGATCATACGGGGATCGGTGAAGTCGAGCAAGATCCGGTTGCCCGCAACATTCACATCGTGTCCGTCCGCCAGGTACCGAAAACCGCGCATGCGGTCTGTGCTCCGTTCCTCGACCGATCGTGCGCACGCGCTTCGTTCCGCGTCGGCAGGCCAAACCCTCCCGACGCCAGCGCGCTGATGTGGAACACGCGGCCTATAGTCCGGAGCTTGACTCGCCGTCGACCGTGAAGGAGTACCTGCGCCGCACCAAAGGGGCCGGTCTGAGATGGCCGGGACCCGACACAATTGACGTGCCCTCGAGCGGGGAGTGTCTGCCGAATTGGTCCGAAGCGCGGGTGCGTGCCTTCGAATTCTCCGGTAGGTGTCCCGCACTCGCTGGGCGCCCCGGTTCGACCGCTGCACGGCGATCAGGGGTCGACCAGTTCGTGTTTCGCTGTTCTCGCTCCAACCGATCCAGCTCAACCTTCAGAACTGAACGTCAAACGCTAATGTGCTCTGCTGGGAATCTTCCGCGCGTCGTTCTACTTACCGGCCCCGCCGGTGAGCTCGACCGAGTCGGCACTGAGGCACACGGTCCACGAGATGTACAACGGCGACGCCGTTGTACTACGGGTCGCGGCTGTTGCTGGCGGCCCCCTGCAGCGCGAGGGACGGACGGTGAGCCGCGAGCGGGTGCGGCGCCTGATGTGGTTGATGGGGCATCCAGGCGGCAGGTCCGACGCCGCGGTTGAGTCAGGCCCGTCCCGCGCACCCCGCGCACCGGGTGTACCTGTACCTGCTGCGCGACATCGAGTTCGAGCGGGTCGACCAAGTGTCGAGTTGCGACATCACCTACTTTCGACTTCGCGGGTGTGGCTCTTCTTCGTCGACGACCCAGGGAGCTTCGGCGAGCGTCACGGCAAGAGCTACTTGACGCGTCGAAGGCGTGGTGGGGCGGGTGGCGGGGGCGGCTCGCTGACCGGCGGCGCCGTCCTTTCAGCGTATCGCTGGGCGTGATTCCGCTCGTATTCGCGCGCTTCGTGGAAGTCCCAGTACGCGTCGAAGTCGCCGCTGGCCCGTAGCGCCCGCAGCTTCAGGACCGCCTCGGCTCCCACCAGGCGCCAGCGGGCGCCGGTCAACTCCATCCGGTCGCGGACCAGGTACCGGCACGCCCCTTCGATGACCCCGGTGGCGATGGGATAGCCCGCCGCGAGGTAGCGGTCGTAGTGCAGATACGGCGCGTATTTCAGCAGGTAGTTGGCGCACGTATCGACCGGCTTGCGGGTGTCGCTCGACAAACCGGCGACGGTCGCCGCACGCCGCATCGCCGCCGCCACCTTGCTGGACTTGCCCTCGAGAATGCTCCGTACGCGCGTCCAGACCCAGCACTCCAGCTCGGGGCTCCCCTCGCGATGGAACACGTGCGCCGCCTTCCAGACGTACTCGACCACGTGGATGATGTCGAGTATCACAGTGACGTCCACGCCGTAGGCGGCGGCGCTCGCTTCCACCAGGTCGAGCTGCGTCTCGGCGCCGTCGACGAGCACGACCCAGCGCTTGACGTGCTCGGGGTCCTGGTGCTCGGCTTCCAGCGTCGCCTCGGCGACGACCTCCCAGGGCTCGCGTTCGAGGCTCGCCCAGACCCGTTTGGCCACCGGGCGGGGCCGCACGGGCGGGGGCTTGGCCCGGGGCTTGGCTACCGGCTGTCGTGGCATCAAGCTTTGCAGGAACTCCTCCGGACTCCGCACCAACGGCGCGGTCGTGTAGACGGCGGCCACCGTCGCCATGCGCTTGGCGTGCTTCTTCTCCCCCGGCTTCAGGCGCTTGAACGGGGAGAGCGGCTCCCGTTGCTGCCGACGCTTCTCGGCCGCCCGCCGCGTCGCCTCACGCAGATCGTCGCGATGCAGCACCACGCCCTTGCCGTCGAAGGTGAGCACGACGACCGACCCCTCGGGGGGCGGCTCGCCCTGCGCCGCACGGCGCGCCTCGTAGAAGGCGTCGAAGTCCTCGGCCGCGCGAGCCACCAACTGTTCCGCCTGACGCTTGGGCACTTCGGCCCCGGTACTACGAGACAGGTCGAACAGCGCTTCGTCGAACGACCGCGAAGCGGCCGCCTCGGCCACCCGTCGGCGCACCTCCAGCGAGTAACGCTCCGGCGGCAGGTTCAGCGCGGCGTCGAGCGGATGCAGACTGTCGTGACCAGCGCGCGCGTAGCCCAGGCGCTCGACTTCCACCGTGCCGAAGGTCGTCTCGATGTGGCGTTGGTGCACGCGCCGCTCGGAGCGCTCGACACCGTCGGCCCCCGCGACCGGACCGGCGGCCTCCCCCGGACTGCGCTGATCGAGGTGCCCCTGCAGGAGCTTGCGCATCAACGCCTGACCCCGCCGATGCAACTCCCGTTCGAGGTCGCTCTCGCTCATCTGTTGTGCTTCGCGGGAACACAGGTAGGCTTTGGCCTCGGCGAAGGCGGCCTCGGCCGCCGCATACGGCGCCGGGTCGGGTGCAGCAGCGCGGGGAGGAACGGCTCGCATCGCTCAACGCTCCCGCAACCGCTGCTGCGCATTCCGAACCACAGGATAGACCAGGACCGTCTTGGGCGCCTCGCCACCACGGCGGCCGTGCCGGTCCATTCGACCTCGACCGCTGGTCGAGCCCAACGCGACCCAATTGGCGGCGCGGTAGCAACCCCCGTGGTGGCGGCCAGGGTCCACCAGCGTCTCCACCAGCCAGGGCTCCAGGCGGTAGTGGCGCGGCCAGTCCACCGCCAACTGCGAGAGGCCGCGCGCCAGCACGGCGCTGGCCAGGTTCTTCACCCCGACCCACGGCAGCAACAGGAAGCGGCTGTTGTTGACCACATGCTGCAGATTGCGCGCCCGAGTCCGATCGTCCCAGCCGACCCAGCGGTCCCGGACCGCCATACGCCACGCCGGACTGGAGAACTGCAGGCAGCCGACCACCGCCCGCTGAGGCCGCGACGCAAACACCAGGTAGCGCAGGTGGGCGCCGAACGGGACCGTGTGCCCGAGGTAGTGGTAGCGTCCCACCAGCTCCCGGAACAGCAGACGTTGGGCGGGCTCACGCACCAGCTCGACCTCCAGCGGCTCGACATCGCGCACGCTGCCGAGCAGCGGGCACCCCGGCTCCCCCGCCGCCGTCCGGGGAACGCGGGTGACCGAACCGACCGCGCGGCCCTGCCGCTTATCCGGTAGCACCAGCGCACCACCCGCGTCGAGCCGCTCGAGGAACTCCCGGCACTCCCGGGCCTTCAGCCTCCCGTTCGGCCGCCGCCACCGCAACAGCTCGCACACGGTGCGCGCCAGCTCCATCCGGCTCAGGCCCGAACAGTCCCGCACAATCTCGCGGATCAGCGTCACCTCCTGCACGCTGAACACACGTCCCGAGAACCTCGTCGTCGCCACGGCCATCGCAGGGGTTTCTGCCATCCCACGACACCGTACCAAAGCGCCGCGCGAATGTCCAGTGGGACGCCGCAGGGGGCGGGCCGGAGGGGACCGACCGAAGCGGCCAGGCGCCGTGATTAGGACGGGCTGGCTGCCCGAAAGAGGCGGGTGGGCGCTGTCCGGAGCTCTGTCCCCGCGCAAAATGAACAGAAAAGGAACCGTCCGCGAGCGAAAATGCCTATGAACAGGCGAAAAAACGGTCGACGAAGAAGAGCCACACCCCGACTTCGCTCGGGATTCGTCCATTTGATGCCGATCCTGGACTGGCGCAGGCAGGTACGTCCTGGCCTGGGAGCTGTCGGTCACGCTGGACGAACAGTTCTGCCGAGACGTGCTCGAACCAGCGCGCCTATCCGAAGGCCGGAGATCTTCAACACGGATCAGGATGTGCAGTTTCACCAGCGATGCGTTCACGAGCCTGTTGCGTGACGATCTTGACAACATTCACGCCTTTGAGATAGTTTAGACATTGGATTCTACCGCACAGAATAGACCTTCGCATTTGGAGACGCAGGCATGAAGGTGTTCATCAGTTGGTCAGGCCAGCCCAGTAAGAGGCTTGGTGAGGCTCTTCGAGACTGGCTTCCGGGCGTCCTCCAACTCGTTACGCCATATTTCACTCCATCAGACATCGAGAAAGGAACGCTTTGGTCGACCGATATCGCGAAAGAACTCTCAGAATCGCAGGTCGGCATCCTCTGCGTCACCCGGGACAATATTCATAGTGATTGGCTTCTTTTTGAAGCTGGCGCTCTATCAAAGAGCTTGGAAAAGTCTCATGTCTGTCCAGTCTTATTCTGAATCACCAACACCGATCTTACAGGTCCACTGAAGCAGTTCCAAACGACGAATTTTGAGAAGGGAGATATACACCGACTGCTCGGTGTCATTAACGGACGAATCGGTGAAAGCAAACTGCCCCAGAAGACGCTTGATACGGTATTTGAAAAGTGGTGGCCAGACCTTGAAGAGAAGATTAATCAGATCTTGGCGACGGCAGGGGAGCCAGACGAGCCGGTTCGGTCAGACAGGGAATTGCTGGTGGAAATTCTGCAGCTAAGCAGAGTTGCGTCACGAGCCCCGGCACGCTCGGGTATAGCCTCCGCCGCGATTGAAGATCTTCTTCGCCACTTCATCGCATTGCATGAGCAGGAGTCGGCAAAGGAAGGAAGCCATCAGGATACTCTAGATTACATGCAAAGGATGAAGGCGGCGATAACACACATCACTAAGCGGAAGTTTCAGCGGGCGATTTAGCCCTAAACCATAGTGTCTAAAGGCTTTTTGGAGCTTTTCGGCTTGGTGTATACGGCGATATGTAGCCATGTAATAGGCGCGTAATGCGCGTTGTTTTCTTTTTATGTATTGAGTTACTGCGGTATAATTAGTGACCATGTATATCGAGAGCGTGCCCAATCGCTCCTCCCCCCCAGCCGTCCTCCTGCGCGAGTCCTACCGCGCCGGCGGCCACGTCAAGAAGCGCACCCTCGCCAACCTCTCCAAGCTGCCGACCGCCGCCATCGAAACGCTGCGCCGCGTCCTCCGCGGTGAGCGACTCGTCAACCCCGAAGACGCCTTCACCTGCGTGCGCAGCCTGCCCCACGGCCACATCGCCGCGGTGCTCGGCACCCTCAAGCGGATCGGACTGCACACGCTGATCGCCCGTAACGCCGGTCGCCTCCGCGACCTCGTCCTCGCCCTGATCGTCGCCCGCGTCATCGACGCGCAGTCGAAGCTGGCCACCGCGCGCGGCCTGGCCCCCGAGAGCGCCGTCTCCACCCTGGGCGAGACGCTTGGGCTCGGCGACGTCGATCAGCACGAACTGTATGCGGCGATGGACTGGCTGGTGGAGCGGCAGGCGGCCATCGAGCAACGCCTGGCCAAGCAGCACCTGCTGCAGGAACACACCCTGGTGCTCTATGACTTGACCTCCAGCTACCTGGAGGGGACCCACTGCCCGTTGGCGCAGCGCGGGCACAGCCGCGACGGCAAGCAGGGAACCTTGCAGATCGTCTTCGGCCTGTTGTGCACGGCCGCGGGCTGTCCGGTCGCGGTGGAGGTCTTCGAGGGCTCGACGAGCGACCCGAAGACGGTGGCCTGCCAGGTGGACAAGCTCCGCACCCGCTTTGGCTTGCAGCGGGTGGTGCTGGTGGGCGACCGCGGCATGCTGACCGCAGCGCGGATCCGCGAGGACCTGGCGGGCGTCGACGGGCTGCGCTGGATCACCACGCTGCGGGCGCCGACGATTCGGAAACTGCTGGCCGCCGGCACGGTGACGCCGTCGCTGTTCGACGAGCGGGACCTGGCCGAGGTCACCAGCGAGCTGTTCCCCGGCGAGCGGCTGGTCGTGTGCCGCAATCCGTTGCTGGCCGCCGAGCGGCAGCGCAAGCGGCAGGAACTGCTGGCGGCAACCGAGAAGGACCTGGCGCCCATCGCGGCAGCGACAACGCGCCAGAACCGGCTGCTACGCGGAGCAGCCGAAATCGGTATGCGCGTCGGGAAGGTGATCAACCGGCACAAGATGGCCAAGCATTTCGTCACCACGATCACCGACGACACGTTCACTTATCGCCGGGACGAAGACAAGATCGCGGCCGAGGAGCAGCTCGACGGGCTGTCCATCGTCCGCTCCAACGTCGAGCCGGAGCAGTTCGATGCAGCGCAGACGGTGCGGGCCTACAAGGACCTGTCGAAGGTGGAGCGGGCGTTTCGGAGCCTGAAGTCGGTGGACCTGAAGGTGCGGCCGATCCACCACCGGCGGGCGGACCGGGTGCGGGCGCATGTCCTGCTGTGCATGCTGGCCTACTACGTCGAGTGGCACATGCGCCACGCGCTGGCGCCGCTGCCGTTCGACGACCACGACCCGGCGGCGGCCGAGCAGCAGCGTCCTTCGGTGGTCGCCGCCGCTCGCCGCTCACCGGCGGCCCTGGCCAAGGCGGGCTGCAATCGGACCGACGACGACTTGCCGGTGCACAGCTTCCGGACGCTGCTCACCGACCTGGGAACGCTGACGGCGAACACGATGCAGGTCGCCGAAAGCGGCGTCACCTTTCAGTTGCAGACGGACCCCACACCGCTGCAGCAGCGCTGCTTCGAGCTACTGGGGGTAACGACCCGAGTGTAGCCACCACCGACACCCCGACGGAATCGCTAACCCATCTTTACCAAGATTAGCGGTCGTTTTGCGGATTTGGGCGGTTTTCGGGGAGTGCGAGGCCTGTAACTTGTTGATTATAAAGGATCGGGTTTCGCCAGAGACGAAGGTAGTGCCATAATCGGATAATAATAGTTGCCTGGGACAGGGTGCGTCCGCTATGGTGGGCGCCATGTTCATTCGGCGCACCCAAACCCGGCGGACTGAGGACGGAAAGCCCTACTTCTCTCATCGCCTCGTGCACGCCGAACGCCTCGGCAGCAGCGTGCGCCAGCGCACCCTCCTCAACCTCGGTCGCCACTTCGATATTCCCCAGGCGGACTGGCCGCTGCTGTGCGCCCGCATCAACGATGCGTTGAGCGGTCAGGCGCCGCTGGTGGCCGATTGTCCGCCTGCCGTGGAGGAGGAAGCGCAACGGATCGCGGCGCAGTTGATCGCCCGCGGCGCGGCCGCGCCGACCGCCGGACTGACCGATGTGCAGCCGGTCGATGTCGACTCGTTGCGGCTGGTCCGCCCCCGCAGCGTCGGCGTGGAGCAGGTCGGCCTGTGGGCGCTCGAGCAACTGGACCTGCCGGCGTTGCTGACCCGGTTGGGCGTCAACGGCGCCCTGCGCAGCGCGGCCACCGGCGCCATCGTCGGGCGTCTGGCCGCGCCCGCCTCGGAGCGCGCGACGCACCGCTGGCTGCAGGAGCGCAGCGGTCTCGGGGAGTTGCTCGGCGTCGACTTCGAGACCGTCGGTGCGATGCAGCTCTACCGCGCCTCGGACGTGCTGGTGAAGCATCGCGAGGCGATCGAGGCGCATCTGTTCGACCGCGCGATGGGGCTGTTCGACCTGCAGCCGACGGTGACGCTCTACGACCTGACCAACACCTACTTCGAGGGCGAGGCGAGCGACCAGCCGCAGGCGCAACGCGGGCACTCGAAAGAGAAGCGCAGCGACTGCCCGCTGCTGACCCTGGGCCTGATGCTCGATGCCAGCGGCTTCGTGCGCCGCTCGAAAGTCTTCGCCGGCAACGTCCGGGAACACCGGACGCTGGCCGGGATGCTCGAAGCACTGGAGGCGCCGGTCGGCGCCCTGGTGGTGATGGACCGCGGTGTCGCCACCGACGCCTGTGTGACTTGGTTGCGCGACAACGGCTACCGCTATCTGGTGGTCAGCCGCGAACGCCACCGCCGCTTCGATGCCGATGCCGCCGTGTCGCTCCAGACGCAGTCGGACCAGACCGTGCACATGCACAAGGTGGTCTCGACCGACCCCGACGAAGTGCGCCTGTACTGCTACTCCGAGGAGCGGGCCAACAAGGAGCGGGGCATCGTCGAGCGTTTCGCCGCCCGCTTCGAGACCGCCCTGACGAAGCTCAACGACGGGCTGTCGCGTCCCCGCGCGCACAAGCGCCTCGACCAGGTCTGGCAACGCATCGGACGGCTGAAAGCCAAGCATTCCCGCGTCGCCTCGCACTACCAGATCACCGTTACCGCCAACGAGGCCGGCGACCAGGCCGTCGCCGTCAACTGGACCCGCCGCCCCCAGGACGGCTCGATGGTTACCCATCCGGGCGTCTACTGCCTGCGCAGCAGCGAGACCGACTGGAACGAAGACGCCTTGTGGCGTACCTACACCACGCTCACCGACGTCGAGGCGGTATTCCGCTCGCTCAAATCCGAGCTCGGCCTGCGCCCGATCTACCACCGCAAGCCGGCGCGGGCCGACGGCCACCTGTTCATCACCGTCATCGCCTACCAGCTCGTGCAGGTCATCCGCACTCGGCTGCGCGCGCGCCGCGAACACGCCAGGTGGACCACGCTACGCCGCGTCCTCGAAGGCCAGCAGCGCGTCACCGCCACCTTCCGCCGTCCCGACGGACGCACGCTGCATGTGCGCACGGCAACCCAAGCCGAACCCGATCAGCGGGCCATCTACGACGCGCTCGGCGTCGACCCACATCCCGGCGGCGTCCGCAAGACGCTCGTCTGACCGACCAATTTCCCCGGTTCGTACGCGTTTGTAGTGCCACTCGAGCATTTCTGTCGGCGTAAACCACTGATTCTAAATTGGTTTAGTTTTGTGGTTGGTAAACTTGGGCTAACTGACTCAATGAGAATGACTTCCGCGCGATTCGCTCTGAAACTTCCGACTAAGCGCTACAAGGGGGCGAATGAGCGCATAGATCAAAAGATAGATGAGTTTAACAACCTTACCTACGCAACTGCAGAGAAGAGCGAAGAGGACGACGATATTCCATTTTAGGTGCAGTAGTTTCGATGTAATCTGACACTTCTTCAGCGGCCGAAGAAGCGGGGCACGGTGGTTGTGGACTAACACCACCGGGGCGGGATGCTCCAGAAAGGGAATCCCAGGATGAGTACACACCGAGTGGTCATCACCTAACGGACTCGCAAGCGTCCAGCCATCCTTGCCGACACGCCCGGGCGTACAGCGCCGCAGGGTCCCGGTCGGCGATTTCCCCCTTACTGCCCCGGAGCACTATCGGATAATCGTCGACGGTCGGCGGCGCCCGCTCGAACGCGCCACCTCCGTCGAGCACCGCCCGGTAGTTCCCCGCACGCCGACTCGAAGCCGAGCTCGCACCCGCGCTGGAACGCGAACAACGCCTCGACCTGGCCGGCACGCTCACGATCGTCTCCAACCGCGCCAGCCCCGCCGACGGCAGCCTGCAGCACGCCCGCCTCGTTGCATGCCCAGCCCGAACCGCTGTTGCAGAGGCCGGACTGCTTCGCGGCCAGGTAGCCGCACGCGTGCGGCCGCCCTTCCTCGCAAGCCTGCTGCCAGAACGGCACCCACTGCCCGGGATGCCGGT